>NZ_CP084061.1:0-1825000 GCF_020215665.1 Blautia parvula
TTGACATCAAGTCTGCCGAATGGAAAGGGGCGGATATGGATAAGTATCTTAGGCCGGCTACGTTGTTTGGTACAAAATTTGAAGGGTATCTAAACCAGAAAGGGGGAAAGAAGATTGAAGAACCTGGAAGAAACACTGAACCGGATGAAACAGACATTGTGCGACGGGCAATTGAGCAGGGCGCCGGAGCAGAAGGATTTGAATGGTGATACCTGCCCAATCTGCCACGGGGAAGAATGGGTGTATGAGCATGACGAGCACGGAGTTGAATACGCCACCCCTTGTAAGTGCCGGGAGCAGAAGGTGATGGACAGACGGCTTCAGTTTGCAGAATTACCTGACAGCCTTAAAGAAATAAGGCTCAACACATTTAATCTGCGGAGATATACAAGGGATGAATCCAGGGAAATAGCTGCCGTGGCTTGCAAGGGAGTTAAATTCTACTTGGATAATCTGGACGCTATGATAGAGAAAGGCATGGGCCTGTACCTGTGGAGTGAAGAAAAGGGGTCCGGTAAAACGCGTATGGCTGCTAGTATTGCAAATGCACTTATGCATGAGCATGGCATACAGGTCAAGTTTGCCACATCCCTGAATATCCTGCAGGAAATCAAGAGTACCTGGGGACAGAGTGGAAATAAGCAACAGGAAGGCTATCTGCTGGATGCACTGCAGACAGTTAAGGTCCTTGTAATTGATGATTTCGGGACAGAGGAGACAAAGGACTGGATCAGGGAGAAATTCTATCAGATTCTGAACGAACGGTATCTGAATAAGCTTCCAACCATCCTGACGAGTAATTTCTCGCTCGACGGTCTGAACTATGACCGCAGGATCACAAACCGGCTGCAGGAAAACACATTTCAGATTCACTTCCCGGAAGAGAGCGTACGGGAGACAATAGCCAGAGAAAATGCAGATTACATGCTAAATAATGTAGTTGGATAGGGGATAAAGGTATGATTAATCAGAATACTGAGCAAATAAAGCTTATTGCGGAAAAATATGGGATAAACAATCAGCTAATAAAGCTGATGGAAGAATGTGGTGAACTGGTAACTGCGGCGGCAAAATATGACCCTCAGCATCGTTATACTATAGAACATATAGCGGAAGAGGCAGGAGATGTCCGCATTATGATAATGCAGATAGAATACCTCATGGGGATACAGACCACCGTGCAGGAGAGTATGAATAAAAAGATTAACAGGCAGATAAGCAGAATGAAAGAAAAAGGATTATTGAAGGAGGTATAACATGGTACACCTGATTGAAAATTATTATGCACTTACAAACAATATGGGATTTACCCTTGCCGTCGATAAAGGAAAGACGGACAAGGAAGGAAATAAAATCTACGACACCATAGGATACTGTGGGAGCTTCGAGGAGACAGTTTCTCTCCTCAGGCGTAAAGTTGTAGACCAACGTCTGCAAAATGGCTCATATGAGCTGTCAGAGGCTCTGGCAGTGATAGAAAATGTGAAAGAAGAGATAAAGGCGGCGATCACAAATGAGAGCAATCAGTGAGATGTATATGAGATCCGGAGGCACCGCAAGCCCGAGATACTGTGACGAGTGCCCTAACCTGACCAGCATCGGGAAGCATTACGACTGCAAACTATACCAGGAGGCCGGGGGTACTAAGCACTGGCAGCCGAGTTGGGTAGCATGTAAGTTCTTCGGGATGGGGCACTTGCCGGGGATGGTGGCGCCGGAAGAACCAGAACAGGAGATTGATGGGCAGTTAAGCCTATTTTGAGTAATAGGAGGCAATTAAATGTCAAAATGTGAGTTTTGTGGTAATGAGGCAACGCTGTTATGCGATATGCCAGCAAAAAAAATTGTGCACCATGCCAGAGGGCTTGGGTTTAGTACAACCGCATTAACTTGTGATAAAAAGATTTGTGTTGATTGTACGACGAGAATAAGGGGATTTGATTTTTGTCCGGTGTGTGCAGAAAATAAGGGAGGCCCGGAAAGGGATGGAGGAATAGGAATGGATAGATTAACGATTCCTGATGAAAAAATAGACGGGGGATGGAGAAGGACCGTAGTTGATGCAAGAGCGGTTAAAGAAAATGCCATGACATTATATTGGCAGCTCAAAAAGTACGAGGACACCGGTCTTGCCCCGGAGCGGATTAGAGCAATAGATTAGGCCTATGCAAACCAGGCTAAAGAGCTTATGGGGTATAAGAGAGATGAGGAGCAGGGCCTACTGTTGCGGCTGCCGTGTAAAATGGATGAGAATACTAAAGTATATGAGATATACCGATTCTGTGGGGAAGGGGCATGGGAGATAGAAGAACATTATATTAAGTTCTCGGATTTGAAAAAGATTGGAATGACTGTATTCCTCACCCACGAAGTTGCTGAAAAGGCGCTGGCAGAAATGGAGGATTAGTCTATGTGTAATGATTTTGAGTGTGTGCATGATCAGTGCGAGTATGTATAACGAAACACTATAAATGTGAATCGAAGAATTTGCCTATCACTTTTATAAGAAAAACTCCAAGTATTACTAAACCAATAACCGGCATAAATTCTGGACAAATAAACATAAACAACAAAAGTAATAGCCATAAAATACCTTCTATTAAAGCTTTCTTTGTGTATTTATCTATAAGAATCGCCTCCCTTTGGTCTATTATACTCTCATAAAGAGTGGAAATCTAGATTACTACGAAATTTATTCTTCAAAAAAAGGAGGGCCGGGTCAGCAGGCCCGGCAGTATGAAAAAGAAAAGTCTATATGAAAAAGGTTATCGCCCTTTGTTGAGTATTACTATACCGGGAAAATGTGATGAAACTGTGGTAAAAAGATAAAAGAATTGTGAAAGGAAAATAAAAATGAATGAAAATGAATTTAATAAAAGAGTAGAAAAGTTTGTGACAGCATTGAGAGACTTATATTTAGATGCAGATGAAAGAGAAGGCACTGAAATGCCAAAAATAGAACTGAAAGAGGAGAACCTTACAGATGACTTTACCGCAATGATTATAGCGGTAAATCTCTTATATACTTCGATAACCGGTGATGACGAAATGGACCTTATAGGATTTACGCATATGGTAAACCGTCTGATATTCCAATGGTATATGGAAAAACAGGAACGGGAGGTGGAAGACCATGAGCAGCCGGAATAAGGAGATGCAGGCCAGGACAGAAGGAATGGCATATGCATTAAAAATCGCCGGGCAGGGCGGCATAGAAGAATTGGAAAAAGAAATAAAATTCAGGAATCTGACAGGAATTTCCCTGAATTTGTCCAGGAAGGATTTAAATACGGCCAGTGAGAAAATTAAAGAAATGACAATGGATACCTTTACAATTCTCACAGTTGCCGTTCTTCATGATGAGTTTGGATTCGGTGAGAAACGCTGCCAGAGGTTTATTGACCGGATGAATAAGAAGGCTGAGTGCATGATTGATGATTTCTGCACCTGGGATGATTATATCCAAACAATAAAAGAAGAATTAAATCTTGAACTGCAAATACGATGGAACAAATGACGGTCTTAGAATATCTGGAATGGAGAAAGATAGATGGGAAGAAACGGATCAGGCTACCCGGACCCTACATACGATCAGGCATTACCCGCGATCAGGCGGGAGGAAAACATAAGGGCGCGGGAAAAGCGGTACGGCGTAAAACGTGGAGAAACAGTACATATAATCATAGACATTAAGGACGAGGGACGGAGGACCGTAAAGGTAAGCCGCCGGATGCAGGTTATCAATCTGTATGAGCACCACATTCTCCTCCGGCATAAAACAGGAGCCTGTGAGAGCTATCAGTATCAAGAGTTTATGCAGATGATGGACAGGAGGTAACGGATGAAAGAGATGTTGATTATACTTAAAATAGCATTTGCCCTGTACAAAGAAATAGACATGCAGGAAAAGCTTTTAAAACACAGAAACAAGATGCTTGATACATATAAAAAATATCAGAACTGTCCGTTTAAATATAATCAGACGGATAAATGGCGAGAAGATTTAAAAGCATCCCTGGTAAATGCGAGCAAAGAGATGCAAAACTGGAGGTGATGCAATGGACAAAAAGACACTGAGACAGTACAGAGCGCTATTAAAGGAGCAGATCCTGAATGACAAAGCCATAGACAAGCTATATGAACGTGCATCACAGGTCCCTACTGTTATGGGTAAGGTGGTAGGTTCCAGCCATGACTTTCCATATACTGAGGTAAGGACATCCGTTCAGATGGATGAGCCAAAGGAAGCATATGAGATTGAACGGCGGCTTAGAATCAGGAAGGAAAGACAGGAACAGATTAGGGCGGCAGTTTTGAAAATAGAGCAGTTTATTGCTGTAATTCCAGATAGTAACGCAAGACAAATCTTTGAAATGGCATATATAGAAGGGATAAAGCAACATGAAATAGCGGATGAGGTTGGTTATAGCAGGGGAAGGGTTTCGCAGATCATCGACCAGTATTTGAAAGATTAACACAATTAACCAAAATAAGTGTTATTATTACAATAGAGCCAGTGGGCGAAAGCAAACGGCTCACTCGGATGTGGACTATCCTCCTCTTGTTGTTCGGCTGCCGGGTGTCATAGCTCGGTGGCTGGTTAGCCGGTATCAGATGATACGTCCGGTATTTGGGTAGGGGCAATGTAAGGAACTTATGGTTGCCAGAGTAGTACGGGGTGGGTTGCGTGACTACTATAACGTTTGCGGTAAAATCGTTAAACCGTATGTCCCAGGTCTGGGATAGCAGCACCGTTACGGCGGTGCAATGTGTGGAGCATACCATCAATGGCAGATGGACAGGGTCGCGCCTTGGGTTCCGGTTCGATTCCGGATGTTCTGCTTCGCCGGAAGGCGATACTCCCCCAATACATTTTTGTGAAAAGTGCCCAACTTCGGTTGGGTGCTTTTTTCGTGACATTTAATAATTGATTAATGCGAACAAATGTTCTATAATGAGGATATCTTCAATGCATTAAAATGTTGTAATGTGCCACAAATTGGTGTAAAATAGTAAAAAATGTATTGGAGGATTCTACAATGGTAATTTATTTTGCCAAAATAAATTTAAATTCTAAACATATATATGACGTCTATGACAACAAATTAAAAATAAATCATATTTTAGAAGAGTTATTTAGTTGTTTAAAAGATGGTGAGGTTTATGTAAAGTCTGAATTTTCATCTAATGGCATGGAACTTATTCAAAAAGATACTACATATACAATGGGTATACAGGAAAAGAAGAATTATTGTATACGCGGGTATGTTTTTAAAAAGGCTACGCTACATGCCAAGAAATATAATGCTGAGACAAAAAGGTTAGAGATGAGAAATGTAGATAGCGATGAAGCAATCGAATTTTATTTTGATGTTTTAAACGAAACGGTTGGGTTTACGAGAGCCAATAGATTAGGGTATAAAATGTTTATCGAGGCGTTTCAAGGATTAATAGATAATGCAATAAATAAACACTGTAAAGAAAAATACAAATTTAATATAGAGTTGCTTACCGAAGGCATGAATATAGAAGAAATTGTTTATGAATTAGAACGTATTGGAAACATCCAAACACTGAATTTTAGAATACAGCCTCCTAATGCAGATTCTGAATTAATGGCGGAAATTAATCGCAATGCAGAGAATACGTTAGAAAAATTTAATGAAGCAAAGCTAGCATCCAAAAGTGTAATATTAACATCGTCAAGTACATTGGGATTAAATATTAAGTCTAGGGAAGTTCAAAATCAGTTGAAAGATGTAGCTGGTATTCATTCAAAATTGGATATGAAGACAGCAACTAAAAGAGGATATGTGGAAGTATCAGCAATAGATCAATTTGGAATAAATCATTCAACTAAGAGTTCAAAACCTATAACAAAAAGAATTACGGACATTATTGAATTTGTTGAAGCTTGCAAAGAAGTAATCAAAGCCGAAAGTGGAAAGGGCACTGATAATGTTTCAGGAGATTAAAAAATATAAAAAATGGAAAGTTTTGTATAATCTTAAAGAACCAGAAGTAAAAATAAGTATCATAATAACTCTTATTTTTTGCGCTGGGTTATACTTATGTGATTTTGAGAAAAATTTCTCGGTATTTGCACAGACAGTATGTGATATTTTGGGAATTGTATGCGGCGGCCTTCTGGGACTAATTGGATTTTCAGTTGCAGGTATTGCATTTATAACGAGTTTGTTCGATAATAAGCAAATGAAAATTATTGAAGCCACTGGACAAGAAGAAAAAATTGAAAATATTATGATGAGTTATGTGTTCTCGGCATTTATTTCTGGAATTGTATTTATATTCTTGGTATTTCAAATTATTTTTATTAAAGGTCCAACGCAGCAGATAGAGTCAGTTTTGTTTTGGGTGGTTTCAGTGGCAGATGTATATAGTATACTTTTCTGTGTGTTTTATATAATTTCTTTGTCATATAATACAATAGAACTTTATAAATTAAAAAATACATATCAGAAAGTAACTGAATTAGAAAAGTCTTTATATGAATCTGTAAATGAAGTGAGAATAGATTTTATCATCAAAGCATTAATGGAATTGTGTGATGAATCATTAGAATCAATCCATTCAAAGATGCAAATGTTTATAGAAAACTCTGAAATCAAAGATAAGAATGAAATACTTCAATATCTTAATTCGCATTATAATAAGTGATATTAGTAAACTCAAAATAGCGTCTGCTTTCAGGTAAGCTCTTTTTCATGCTTAAAAACAAACACAATTGAGATGCCATTTAAGGTATAATCTACAAGGGGCGATACTATGAAGTGGAAAATAAAATTAATGCTGCAACTACTTTCATGGATATTAATACTATGTCTGATAATTTGGATTCCGGAAACAAGTTTCATTGTATTTATCGGGATGGTTATCACTGCTATTTATAAAAGAATCAAGGATAAACCAATTTTAACATTTAAGATTAAGAAAAAGTGAGTATCAAAAACAGACGGCCTATTTAGCCGCCTGTTCTCGACAAAGTTCATCCAGTGTTACGCCCAGAGCATCGGCCAAACGTATCAGCGTTGAAACACGCCCATCTCCACGGCGTTCCAGATCTTCGATGGTTCGGAGGGGAACGCCGCTTAATTCGGAGAGCGCACGGCCGGACAGTCCTTTTTCAGTCCTTATTTGTTTGAGATTCAATCCTTGTCACCTCTTTTCTTTACAAAAGATATGATTGACAGAATGAAAAGAATTACTACGAGAACCAGGATGATACAATCAAGCAGGGACAGATTACTGAAGTCAATAAGTTTCAGGGTGATGAAGACAATCAATAATGTGGTTGTGGTTTGGTATAAATCTTTCATTTTAGTTTACAATATGGTATAATGACATTACCCACAAGGGGGAGGGGCTTTCGCCCCTCAGCGCTTACTTATCATCCAGTATATCCGAGAGCCGGTCAGCTATTTGGATTATCAACCAGATGATGGTGAGCGCTTTTATTATGTCATCCATATTGCATTCCTCCTTTCCTTTACTATAGATATAGCATACCACGTAAATACGTGGATGTCAAGGAGAAATGGAGAATTATTCTAATTAATTTAATGTCCATGAATATAATAGCGCATTGTTTTGAAAGAGTGTACAGCTTAGAGTTGGACGCCCTTTTTTATTATAAATTTATCAGATGGGAAGGTGAGGTGATGGCAGGGTATGAAAACATAAAGGATCATGGATTTGATAAGCGAACCGCGGAAGAGCGGCGGGAGCTTGCGATAAAGGCCGGTAGAGCATCGGGTGAGGCCAGGCGCCGGAAGGCGGACTTCCGTAGAGACATAAATCTGCTTTTGACAACGCTACTTCCGGATGGTGATATATCTGATCAAATGAGAGCTATGGGCCTTGAACCTACGGTAGGAATGGCAATGCATATGAAAATGGCCGTAGAGGTTTTAAAAAATGGTGATGTAAAAGCATATGAGGCCCTGGCAAAATACGCTGGACAGAGCAGCCATACGGAGGCCGACGAAAAGGAACAGGCGGCGAAGACAGAGCAAATGAAAGCCCAGGTTGATAAGCTGAATCGAGACGGACAAGATGAAGATGGAGAGGACGGGGTGGAAATAGTCAATGATGCGCCAAAAGAAGAAAATTAAGATATCAGAAATAGTCATCCCGAAGTATCTCCCTTTGTTTAATGACCGGACGCATAGGCATATCATCCTTACTTCCGGGCGTGCAGGAACAAAGTCCAGCTATGTGAGTATCGCAACAGATTTCCGGATTATGGATGAGCATAACGCATCCTGCGTTGTCCTGCGCAAGCACCATAATAAGCTGCGCAAGACGGTATATAAGGAGATGATACGCGGTATTAACCGTTTGGGAGTCAGTAAAAAACGGTTCAAAATCGGGAAATCTCCGATGGAGATAACCTACAAAAAGAATGGAAACACCATTTACTTTTCCGGATCTGACGGTGTGGATGATACAAAAGGTATCATAGATGAGGATAAGCCCATTAAGCTTGTGGTACTGGACGAGCTGACGGAGTTCTTCGATGACGGCGAGGGAGAGGAAGAACTGGCAAACATCGAGGCTACCTTCGTCCGTGGAAATCAGGGCGGGTTCCAGATGATTTATCTTTATAATCCACCCAAAAACCCGAATGCCCCCATAAACGAATGGTGTCGTAAGATGGAGGGGAGGCCGGACTGCATCCATATACACACAGATTATAGAGATGTGCCACCAGATTGGCTGGGGCCTGATCTCATTGAGTCAGCGGAGGTCATGGAGCACACAGATCCCAAGATGTATCGTTGGGTATGGCTTGGAGAGAGCATAGGTATAGACGACCTGGTCTATTACATGGTAAATGTTGAACTTCATTACTACGATGGACTCCCAGAAGATGAGAAAAAGACAATTGGTGAGATAGGAGTAGGAGTTGACTACGGCCAAAAGAACCCTACGGTATTCGAGGCATTCGGTGTCAGTTACAGCAGGCAGACGTTATGCGGATTGGACGAATGGAGTCATTGCGGGCGGGAAGAGGGCCAGAAATCCCCTTCCGAATACGCAAAAGAATTGAAAGATTTTTGTGATAGGCTGGAAAAAGAGTATGACCGGGTAGTGAGCTGGGTATTTATTGACCCTTCTGCAGCCGGCCTCATTGAGGAGGTGCGACGGATTATGCCACATATAGATGTTATCCCGGCATTCAACGATGTAAAGCTTGGGATAAGCAGAGTACAGAAATTCTTTTCTTTCCGCCGGATTTTGATTAACCAGCAAAAACAAACGTTGCTGATTAAAGAATTGGGGTTATATCAGTATGATTCCAAAAGCGTTGAAAAGGGCAAGGAAGAGGTTGTAAAGCTCAATGACCATGCCGCCGATGCCACAAGGTATCTTGTATGTGGTATGTGGGGGTTAATATCCATGTTCTTGCCGTTTACAGAACGAGAGTGAGGTGATAGCAGTGATACAGTATGAGAGCATTAAAAAGGCGCTGGGCGTCGATATAGCGGTATCGCCGGAAATGGCTGAATCCATATACCGGTGGCAGCGCATGTATCGTAATAAGCCACCCTGGATAAGCAAAGATGTCAAGGGGTTGAACCTGCCTGCAGCCATAAGCAGTGAGTTTGCGAGACTCGTCACAAATGAGGCCAGGATTGAGGTGAGTGGCAGTCCGAGGGCAGACCTGATAAATGAAATGCTCACGCCATTCAGGGGCAATCTTCGCAAATACGTGGAATTTGCAAGTGCCACTGGTGGTATTTGCTTTAAGCCATACCTTACCGGGGAGAAGGTGGCTGTAGATATCGTACGGGCCGGTAATTGTTATCCGACGGAGTTTGATTCATCCGGTACGATGACCGGAGCTATCTTCCCGGAATTTAAACGCAAGGGGAAGAAGTTATACACGCGTTTGGAATACCACAGTCTGCAGGGAGATAAATACATCGTCATCAATCGGGCATTTGTCAGCAGAAAAGCGATTGTCAAAACAGATGAGATTGTGCAGCTTGGTATGGAGATCAAGCTGGAGGATGTCGATGAATGGGAAGATATATCCCCATATGAAGAGTTCAGGAATGCGGACTGCGCATTGTTTTCTTATCTTAAAATCCCGCTTGCCAATAACGTAGATCCTGATTCCCCACTGGGGGTAGCGGTCTATTCCCGGGCGGAAAAACAGATACAGGATGCGGATGAGATGTATGGAGCAGCTCTTTGGGAGTACCGGTCAAAGGAGACTGCTATTCAGGCGTCAAACGAATACTTCAAAAAGAACCGGCAGGGAGAGGTGCTCCTCCCGAAAGGGCAGGAGCGTTTGTATTATCCTATGGGTAATGGCATTGCAGACCATACGACAGGAAAGCCTCTGTTCAATGTATACTCCCCGGAAATCAGGGATGAAAGCTTTTTTAACGGGTACAATAGGATAATCCAAAAGGTAGAATTTAACAGCGGTCTTGCTTATGGTACTTTGTCAGATCCACAGAATGTAGAAAAGACTGCTGAAGAGATAAAGAGCAGTAAGCAGCGATCATATTCTACGGTTAAGGACATCCAGAATAGCACTGAGGAGGCCATTCGGTATCTTGTAAAGGCAATTGAGGTCTGGGTTGATATGGGCGGGCTTGCCCCGCCTGGAAAAGTAGAGGTGTCCTGTGACTGGGATGACTCATTGATTGTCGATAAAAAGTATGAGCTGGAGCAACTCAGAGCTGATCTGGCTGCCGGAATCATAGGACCGGTAGAATTCCGTATGAAGCGATATGGAGAGACAGAGGACCAGGCGGTCAAAGCACTTGCAAAAATCCAATTCCCGGATGATGTACAGGAGTGATGTAGATGAGACCGGAGGAAATGGGGAGCCTGCCCCTGCAGGTGGAAAAGCTTTTCTATGGACTACAGGATAGGATCATGTCCGATGTAGTCAGACGGATTAAAAAGACAGGTGAAATAACATCCACGGCGGATTATCAGCTAAACCGCATCAAGATACTCGGAAATTCATCAGAGTTTATCGAGGATGAGTTAAAAAGACTGCTAAATGTCACGTACCCCGAGTTATTTGCCCTATATGATAAGGTGATAGACTGGGAATATGTCCGCAACAAAGACATATATGAGCAGGTAAATGGACAATTCACACCGCCAGAAGAAAACAATTGGCTGCAGGAATTGTCCTCTGCAATCGTCAGCCAGACAGAAGGCGATATCAAAAACATTACACGATCGCTGGGATTTTCCCTGGATTACGGGGATGGAAAAAAGGTTTTTACTCCGCTGTCAGAATATTACCAAAAGTATCTTGATCGGGCTTGTCTCGACATTGCGTCAGGCGCTTTTGACTATAACACAGCTTTACGCCGGGTGGTGCGTGAGATGACTTCATCAGGTATCCGTTCTGTTGATTACGCAAGTGGGTATAGTAACAGGGCACCTGTAGCGGCCAGAAGAGCCGTTATGACAGGCGTGCATAACCTCAGCAATAAAATCAACGAGCAACTTGCAAAAGAGTTGGAAACGGACGATTTCGAGGTCACAGCACATTATGGTGCCCAGCCAACACATGCAGTCTGGCAGGGCAGAGTGTACAGCCGCCGAGAACTGGAGTCTATTTGTGGTCTCGGCAGCGTGGCTGGCCTTTGCGGTGCAAACTGTAATCATTCGTACCTGCCTTTTATCAGGGGTATATCGACCAGGACCTATACAGATGAGATGCTGGAAGACATCCGCGAGGATGATGCCAGGATCAGGAGATACCGGGGTAAGGAATATGATGGGTATACCTGCCGACAGAGACAGCGTGAGATGGAGACAACTATGCGGGCGCAGCGGGAACGTATCAAGTACCTGAAAGAAGGTGGTGACCATGATGCGGTACTGGCGGCTCAAGCGAAGTATCTGCAGACTCTGCATGAGTACAAGGGGTTTTCAAAAATCATGGGGCTACAGCCACAGATGGAGCGTGTCTATATGGACGGGCTCGGGCGGATGGCAGGTGGGAGAATACCCGCGAAAGCAGTTGTAAAATCAGGTAGAAGTGGTATAATAAAGTCAGGAGCAGTAAGCGGTGCGAGAAATCCTTACGGAGATGCAGCGAATAAACATGCGGAGAAGTATTATGGCCTTGTAAGGAAAATGAAAACAGATGTGGCAAGGATAGCCAAAACAACAGGCATTCCTGAACAGGATATCCAGTCAATTAAGGATTATCTTTTTATCCAGAAACATGATTTAGGAGGAAGTGAGAAAAAGCGTTTTGATCCCGATTATATGATAGGTGAATCATGGAAACGTCTGATAGACGGTAAGCCGGAATCACACGACTTGACGTTGATTAAGCATGAGATCATGGAAAAGGATTTAATGTCTAAAGGGATGTCCCAGGATGAGGCTCACATTGCGGCGACTGCTAAGTATAACTATGATAAGGAGGCTACGTTATTTTATGGTAAAATTAAAAAATTTAAAAAAGAATAATACCACTATCGAAAGTGATATCATACCTGAGGATAGCGCTAACAGCGGGCATATCGTAGTTGACCTGGATCAGGGGACCACAATTGATTATTCACTTCCGGAAGGGTATGAATGGTGCATGAATCATGTAAACCACGCTAAAAATAAATTGATAGAACTCGCGAAAGAAGAACATTTGTCAGAACAATATTTAGTAATGTGGTACTAATACCATCAGTCAAAATGACTGGTGGTATTTTTATGCCAAATTTTAGGGGGTGTTTGATTGATTACAGTAACTATGGGCCGTACGGGGGTAGATATCAGCGGCCATGCAGGATATGATAAACACGGTCGCGATATTGTGTGTGCTGCGGTATCCGTACTTGCACATAACCTGTTCATATCTCTGGAGGCTTTAACGCCGGATAAGGTATTCGTAGAAGAGCGGCATGGATACATGAATATAATCTGGAATGACCTGTCTGATAAAGGCAGGATACTGGTAGATTCCTTTTTTCTTGGTATCTGCGATATAGAGAGGGATTATCCAGGGGTGGAAATCAAATATGGTAAATAAGCACGCGGGGACGCCCGGGTGTTTTTTATTGTCCAATACCGGTTATGACGTTTAAAAGGTCTCGGAAACTGACCGGCAAGTCATATAAACTGTACAGCCTCCGGAAGACACCGGATATAAAAACGAAGGCGGAAAGGATGAATATGGATTTAAAAGAATTACTTGGGGATGAGCTTTATGCTCAGGTGGATGCGAAACTTGCAGAAGTAAATGGTGCGGATGACAGGAAAGAGAATCCTGTTAAATTTGTGGATTTGTCGGACGGAGCATATGTCAGTAAAGAGAAATATACCGGACTGAAAACAGAAGCAGACGGATATAAGAAACAGCTCACCGAGGCAAGCGCCACCATTGAATCTTATAAGGGAATGGATATTGAGGGCATTAAAAAATCTGCGGATGAATGGAAACAGAAATATGAGACCGATACGGCGGCACTGAATCAGCAGATTGAGACCCAGAAGAGGACATTTGCGGCCGAGAAATTCCTCGATGGTCAGAAGATTAAGTCTCCCCTTGCAAAGAAAAGCATTCTCTCAGATTTCATGGCCCAGAATCTTGAGTTTAAGGATGGTACTTTCGTGGGCGCCGATGACTATATGAAAAAAATGAGAGAACAGTATCCGAATGACTTCGAAATCGAACAGAAGGAAGAGCCGCCTAAGAAAAACACCTGGGTAAGAGGAACTGCAGGTTCATTCAAACCTACAGCAGTATCTTCAGAAGAAGCATACAGAGAACAGAAGTATAGTAAAAACAAATATTACAGGAAGTAAAGGAGATATGATATATGGAATATGGTGGATATAACGTTAATGAGAAATACAGTCCAATTGTAGCCCCTAATTTTTATTTTGATGCGGTTTTTCAGCCAGGATTGACTTATAGTGACCAGTATCAGGGGGATGCGGAAGGTGCAGGTGCAGTAAAGATTTTCAAATTAGCGGCTAAGGCTGCGAAAGCGCCCAAAAGTCCGGCTTCTGATTTCGAGCACGGGAATGCAGATAATGACCTGATTCCACTGCTTTTAAATAACTTGCAGCAGGAATCTACAAAAATTTACAATGTTCAGGCAGATGCGGTTCCGTATGATATGGCGGATGCACATCTTTCCCAGTCTGTGCAGGTATGCCGTGAGGGATGGCAGATGTCCGGTCTTGCATGTCTGGTAAATGAGGGAACAGTAATGGAAGATACAGAGGCGATTACAAAAGCCAATATCGTCTCTAAGATTATTGCCGGAAGGAAATCTATTCGTAAACAGAAAGCGTCTGCGAATGTGGTACTTGCATCTGTGGAGACGTATAGTACAATGCTCGAGCAGGCAGGGGATAAGTTTACTCCAGTAATGAACGATGAGATTGTAAGGACTGGTCAGATGGGATATTGGCTGGGTATGCTGTGGGTAGAGTGTAATATGATGGATTTGGCAAATGATGCCAAATACTATGATTTTACCGGTACACTGAAGACAGTTGACCTTACCAAAGTTGATTATATTATGTATGACTGGAGAGGCCTGCATATTGTAGACCTCCTGTCTATGGCACGGCTGAAAGATTCCGAGAACTTTAATGGAACTTTAGCACAGGTGGAGATTTGCACAGGATACCGTCTTGGCGATGCTAATTATGCTGTGGTAAAAAAACACGGAGCTTGACAAGTCTGACGGTTACCTCCGTAGCAGGTAGCACGAGCGGCTCTACTAAAATCACGGTAGAGCCGGCGCTGTCAAGTGGTAACAGCTACAAATACAAAATAGCCGCAAATCCGACTATACCGAATGCAGGACAGGAATGTAAGACTGGGTACACTGCTTGGGATGGTACGGCGGAGATTACAGCAACAGCAGGCCAGAAAATTGTTGTTGTCGAGGTGGATGCGGATAACCGCTGCTTTGGAGCTGGAATGGCCGTAATAACCGCCGCAGAATAGAGGTGAGTATATGTCACGGGTAGATGTAGATTATCAGTATTATGCTGATGTTTTTAAGGGAGACGCCCTTACGGAGAGTGATTTAAAAAAACACGGCATGCGGGCGGAGGCCATTGTGAACCGGATGACATATGGTCGTATCCATGAATTTGAATTGCGACCGGATGACCTGGAGGCTGTCAAAGCTGCCATATGTGTGGTATCTGAAATTTTGGCCGAGGATCACCGGCAGAAAGAAGCAACCGGCGGGAGATTGGTAAAGAGTGTCAATACCGACGGAGAATCCGTGACATATGCGGACACTGCAGACAATCAGCCACCGGAAGAGGCACTATACAGTAAATGCTGTTTTGAAGCCCGTCTTTACTTGGAAGACACGACACTCTTATATCCGGGGGTGTACTATGATTATTAATGCAGAGGTGACCATATATAACCGCAAGGTGAATCCAGATACACGGAAAGTAGAGTATTTCGGGCATGTGTCACCGTGTCATTATTACTGTGAAAACAAGGTGATAACGGGCGATAAAGGAGATGGCGGCCTGAAGCACGCTGATGTATTTAAAATCCGGATTCCTGCCGAATATCTTGACGGGTATGTGGCGCCGGATGAGTATGCGAAGCTGCCATACAGCCCTGAGATGACGGCTTGGACTGTAGAAAAAGAAGATCTGTTTATCCTTGGGACGCATGATCTGAGGATAAAGGGGATTGGTGATCTGCAGAAGACGCACCGGCCATATGGCATGGTAGATAATTATGGAGATAACCGGAAAGGGTTTATCCCACACATAAGATTTGGAGGTTGTAAGTAATGGCAAACTTCCACTTGAAAATTGACCCATCCGACCAAATTCTCCTCAAAAGGAGCTTGGGTAAAAACGGAAGAGGGCAACTGTTTTTTGCTTCTGAGTTTGGCCGTAAATGCCGGCCATATGTGCCCGAGCTTTCGGGGCGGTTACGGGATAGCATGAGAGCAGAGCCTGGTAGCGTGTCCTGGGATACCCCATACGCAAGGCGGCAGTTTTATGAGCACAAAAGCAAGGGTATGTGGGCGGAAAAATGCTGGCAGGACCAGAAAAAAAGCATTATTTCATCCACCGCAAAATTCTGCGGAGGGAGGGCAACATGAGTATTATTGAGTCGATCAGGGATTTTATAGCAACCTGCCCATTTATTGAGGAACTGGATACCATGTTTCCTCCCGTAAATGTGGATAAACTGGAACCGGAACCGTCTTACAGCATCGAAAGCGTTCCTTCGGACCCTATTGTAAAGCGGTGTATTAACGGAGACAGCATCCGCAGGGTTACTTTTTATCTGTGCTCCAGAAATCTTTATGGGGCGGAGGAGAACCTGGATACCAGCCAGTTTTATGAGAGCTTTGCTGATTGGCTGGAGGATTGTACCAGGACAAAATGTCTTCCAGCATTAGGAGATGGGCAGACTGCCAGGGCAATAAAAGCAAATACGCACGGGTACATCAATGATAGTGAGGCAACATATGCCCAGTATCAGATCCAGTGCGAATTACAATATTATCAAAAAAGAAAGGTAGGATAAGCATGAGAAGATTGGATTTACAGAGGTTTGCGGACACTGAAGCAGTGCAGCGGTATCAGGAGGCATTGTATATCAATGTTGGTGCAGCAGGTGCGGCCGCAACATACGAACTGTTTGGCACCGGCGTGACCAAAGCGGATGAAAGCTTTGACACGAAAACTAAAGAAAGCCGCTACATCAATCAGAAATCTACATCCCAGAGTATTACAGGATACGGATATTCCATCGGTTATGAATATGAGAATATCCCGTCTGAGAAAGCTGTCAAGCTGATTGATTCTGTGGCAAAAAAGGAGAAAGTGGGATCAGAAGCAGAGACAGATCTGGTGATCGTATCCTTGTACATGCCGAAAGAGGCAAGTAAGGGATATCCGGCAAGAAAAAGGAGAGTGACCATCTCTCCGGATTCCAATTCTGACAATGACGGAACAATGGTAGGTTCTGGCAGCCTCCTGGGTAAAACAGACTGGGAGTATGGCACTTTTGATGTGGAGACAAAGGCATTTTCCGTTGATGCTGCAGTTGCTGCCAAGTTTGATGTGACGGCACCGTCGGGAAATTAAATGGTGCTCCGGTAACTACGGCAGCCGTAGCACCTGCTAAAACGGCCGTAAAAAGAATAGCTAGAAAAACTGTGGAGAGTGAGGCTGGGGCAGAATAGCCCTGGCCTTTTATGGAGGTAAAAAATGATTATAAATTTTGATGAACTTAACTTTGATGCGACAGACGCAGACACCCTTCAAAAATATCTTGATGCAATGCAGAATATTTCAGAAAAGGCAAACAGGCTTGATAAAAACGCTCCGCAGCCAAAACAGTATCTGTATCTTTGTGAGTCCGTTAAAGCATGTTTCGATGGTATATTTGGGGCTGGCGCTGGAGAAAAAATCTGTGGTGCCAACAACTCTCTAAGAGCCTGCACAAATGCGTTTAAGGAACTGGTAGAAGAATATAATCACCAGATGCGCGAACAAGAGAGAGCGAATGAAGCACTCATCGCGGCAATGGAAGTTGAGAAGGCTGTTGATACAGAGTGAGATTAACAGAACGGCTTCCAGTAACTGTGGAGATTGCGGGAGAAGCGTATGCAATCAAAACGGATTTTAGGGATATCCTCCGCTACGACGAGATTATCAGAGGACAGAGTAATGGCAATGCGGTTTTAGAAGCCATAGATATGCTTTTGGGGGAAGAGGTGCTACGCAAACCGAATATGAGAGCTGACGATATAGCAGATGCAATCGGGTGGTTTGTTAAGTGTGGAGATATAGGAAAAAAGAGTTCCCTTCCGCGTGCAGCACTGGGCCTTAATAATGCGGTTCCTATGGATTTTGGCGCTGATTCCGCTTTGATCTATACTGCCTTCCTCCAAACGTACGGGCTTGATCTGTACGATATTCCGTATCTGCACTGGTGGAAATTTAACTGGATGCTGGAGGATATTTCCCCTTCGTGTCGTCTGTCAAAGGTGATTGAATACCGGACGATAGACACGAAAAATAAAAACTTGTCCAAAGAACAGAAGAAAGCTTATGCGGCCTTACAGCGGTATTTCCGTGTCCAGGAAAAGAAATCTGAAGAAGATGAAGCTATAGTACAGGCGCTCCTGGAAGGGAGGGACCCCTTTGGATAATAACAAAAAGCGCATAAAGATTGTGTGCCCCTATTGTGGATATAAAATGCCCATAGCTTATGATCCGGCAAGGGTTGTCTGCCAGGGCGTATACATCCAGTGCAAGGGCAGAAAGTGCAAAAAAGAATTTGAAATAAGGATTTAAGTGTCAAGTAGAGCCATTATGAGCCGATGACGCTTGCGAAAGGCAGGTGGGATTATTGGCTGATGGCAAAATTACGATTGACACAAGTATAGATAATGCTGGGGCGCTAAAAGACCTTAAAAAACTGACAAGTAACGTCAGCCAACAGGGTAACGCAGCAGCAGGGGCAGCGTCCAGTGCTTTTAGTAAGATTGGTTCCGCCGCGAAGCATTCGGCAGAGATTGCGGTAACGGCTCTTGCCGGTGTTGGTACAGCAATAACAGTAGCCGGCGGTTTTGCCGTGAAAGTTGGCTCTGATTTCGAGGCTGCCATGTCAAAAGTAGCCGCTGTTTCTGGGGCGACCGGGACAGACCTTAGCAAACTGACCGAAAAAGCTAAGGAGATGGGTGCGAAAACAAAATTCTCTGCTTCGGAAGCCGCTGAAGCCATGAATTATATGGCAATGGCCGGTTGGAAAACAGAGGAAATGCTGAATGGTGTAGAAGGTATCATGAATCTGGCAGCGGCGTCAGGAGAGGATTTAGCATCTACATCTGATATCGTGACGGATGCATTGAGTTCGTTCGGACTGCAGGCCAGTGACAGCGGGCATTTTGCGGATATCCTTGCAGCGGCGTCCAGTAATGCGAATACCAATGTGGCCATGATGGGTGAGACGTTTAAGTATGCGGCATCCGTAGCTGGGGCAATGGGGTATACCGCAGAGGATACAGCTCTTGCAATCGGCTTGATGGCGAACAGAGGTATAAAGGCAGGACAAGCGGGAACTGCACTTAGAAGCATCATGACCAGGCTTGCAAAGCCTACGAAAGAAACCCAGGGTGCCATGAATAAGCTTGGTATATCCCTGACAGATTCTGAGGGAAATATGAAGTCCCTGGATACCATCATGCAGGATCTGCGTGAGGGATTTTCTGGGCTGAGTGAAGAGGAGAAAGCGGCTACAGCGTCAGCATTAGGAGGCCAGGAGGCAATGTCCGGTCTGCTGGCTATTGTAGGAGCATCTCCAGAAGAATATGAAAAGCTGCAAAGCGCCATTGAAAATTGTGACGGCACTGCTGAGAGAATGGCAGAAACCATGCTGGACAATCTGCAGGGAAGCCTAACCATCCTCAAATCATCTCTGGAAGGTCTGGGAATCGAAGTATACGAGAGTATGCAGGAGCCTTTAAAGAATGCTGCAGATAACGGGATTGCGGACGTTAACAGACTCACAGAGGCTTTTAAGCAGGGCGGATTTGACGCTGCTGTTGAAGAGGCAGGAGACATACTGGCAGGGCTTGCTACGAAGGTGGCACAATCGGCTCCAAAGATGATAGACGCCTCAGTTTCCGTAGTTAAATCCTTCGTAAAAGGTATTGGCAAAAACAAAATGCAGCTTAAAGTTGCAGCGAATGATATTGTAAAATCCCTGTGTGACGGACTGGTAAAGCTACTCCCGAAGGAAATGCAGAAACCTGCAAAGAAAGCCTTGGACTCTCTCGTCAGGACATTCAAGTCCGGGGCTAAAAACCTTTTGAGCGTTGCGCAGTCAGTTTTAAACGCTGTAGGTGCAGTGTTTAAAAGGCTGGGCGGGAATATGGATGATATTATCCCTACTGTTGTCAGCGTTGTGGCTGCATTTAAAACTTTCAAAGCTGTTAGCGGTCCGGTGTCATCCGTTGTAAGCGTCATCACCAGTTTGACAGGCGCTGCAAAAGGTGCAGGTCTTGCTACCACTGCCCTGAATGCTATTATGGCTGCAAACCCTGCTACCCTGATTGCCGGTGCCATTGCCCTACTTGTAGGCGGATTGGCTACATACGCACTCACAGCAGGACGCGCGGATGAGCAACAGGATGTTTTCAATAAGAAAATGGATGAACTTGGTGCTTCCATTGAAAAGACACAAAATGACTTGGATAGTCTGAAGGATTCCATGTCAAATACCAGTTCATCTATTGAGGCGTCTGGTGCCCCAATAGAAAAGTGGAGGGGGAAACTCGAAGAGGCTTTTGATGAAACGGGGCATGTAAAAGAAGGCTGTGAAGATATGGCAAACTATATCTTGGGGCAGCTAAATGATGCTATGGGTACCAATTATCATGTTACATCAGAAGGCTTTATTGCTGATAATGATGAAGTTCAGCAATCATTGAAAGATGTAAATAATACCATAGATGAGTATGTGCGTAATCTGAAGCTAAAATCTTTACAGGAAGCAACATCAAGCCAGTTTACAGAGGCACTTCAAAAACAGGGAGAGGCTCAGGGGGAATTAAACGAGGCTCAAAAAAGATATAATGATGCGCTAAAGGATTATTCAAAGGCCGTTGAGAACTATAATAAAAACGGTGATTTAGAAGGCTTTGAAAAGGCGCAGACAAATTTAGAAAATACTAGGGAAAAATTATCTCAGGCAAGTAAAGCAGCAGTTGACGCTGGAACGGAAATACAAGGTTTGGATGCCGTCATGGATAAGTTGGCGGAAGGAACGCCAGAAAGTGTACAAGAAGCTCTTAACATGTATTCGCAGATTCCTGTAGAAGCACGTAACGCGGCTGACGGAATAGCCGTAAGTCAAGAAGTTATTCAACAAGCACTTGGATCTACAGATTATACGACCATGACAGAAGGGTTTCATCTCGCTGTCATGCAAATAGAAGAATCTGGAGGTGAAATACCAAAGAGTCTCCGCGCATCCATCTTGCAGGCATTGCTGGCAATGGGAGAACTTGGTGGTGAAGGCAAAGAGCAGATGCAGCGCTCAATGGGTGAAATGCTTGAAGGTATGAGCGGAGAAATTCCGGCTTTCAAGGATGCATCTGTTATGACATCTGAAGAAATCCTAAATACATTCCGTGAATACTTAGTTGATAGCGGTGCGTTAGATGGTACAGGAAAAGATATGATGGATATTCTTTCCGGGGAAATCGCAGATGGTGGACAGACAGCAAAGGAGACGGCGGGGGAAAAGGCTGAGGAAGTCGTGGATGAAACTGTCCAAAAAATAAACGAAGGTAAACCCGAAGTAAATGAAGCCGGTGCGGACCTGATGGAAGAAATACCAGAAGGTGCATCCGGGGTTGACACAACTACGGTACCGGCAGAAAAAACTGAAGAATCAATAGAGGCGATGACAGAATCGGCTGACGCTGGAAAAGAGCCTGTAAATGCAGCAATGGCGGAAGTGACCGAAGAAGTGAACAACGGAGCCAGCTCAGTCGATACAACAACGGAACCTTCAGAAACAGGTACAAATGCGGTACAAGCTCTTATAAATGCAATAAATGGCCTGAAAGATACCGTTCAGTCAACTTCTGCATCCATCGGATCGGCGGCAAATGCAGGAATTGCCTCAGCTAATATGCCTACAGTATTTGGCACAAACGCACAAGCGGCTACGGATATTGCAAATCTTACTCTCATGAATGGGGCAGCACAGGCAGGAGCAAGCGGTGCCAATTTTGGTAATTCCACGAATGCGGCTCTTATGGCGTCAAATATGCCAGGTGTATTTGCTGGTCAGGCAAATGGTGCGGCGTCAAATTTTGCATTTGGTATGTTGTCCGGTGCAGGCCAGGGCGCTGCGGCGGCAAGCAGTGTGGGCAGTTCCGCGGGTATGGCCTTACAAAATTCAGGAATCAGCAGTATGTTCCAGACAACCGGAACAAATGCGACCAACATCTTGAATAGCACCATTAAAGGGAGCCAGGGTACAATATCCTCAGCAACTAAAAATCTTGGACGTTCTTCCGCATCTGCCCTAAAAGGAGTGAACCTGGGTAGTAATTTCCAGTCTCAGGCCCGCTCAGCTGTGAATATGTTTTGTGCCGGTATCAGAGGTATTACATCCTCCGCTATAAGTGCGGCAAGAGCATTAGGCACCGGAACTATTCGGGGATTGAGCGAGTGTAACCTTTCTACAGAGGGGAGGACACAAGGCTCAAAATTTGCAAGATCATTCAGTGAAGGGATTGATTCAGGTCGAAGTTCTGCGTCTACAGCAGCATCCGGTCTTGGCAGTGATGCAGAAAGCAGTCTGAGCGGTTATTCTGGCAGTGGTTATGACATAGGTGTCCAGTTTTCTGCAGGCTTCGCTTCTGGTATTCGGGCAGGCGGCGGCGGAGTGGCAGCAGCGGCAGCAGACGTTGCAAATCAAGCTGTAGCAGCCGCACAGCGAAACCTTAAAGTAGCATCACCTTCCAGGGTTATGCGTGCAATAGGACGTTGGTATGACAAGGGACTTGAAGTAGGTATCGACGAAAACAAGCGAGGTGTCGAAAAAGCTGTTGACCGGTTGTCTGATAAATTGACATTTGACCCAAATTCTTTACTTGCGAAAATGCGAGGAGATTTTGACAACAACCTGAGCCGGATTGCCGGGAATCATTTGGCGAATAGGTATATCGCCACGGTAACAGCGCCTGAACCGCAGGAACCGGCAAAGGTAGAGCAGACGGTGAATATATATCAGCCTGTGAAATCGCATGTAGAAATGGCAAGAGAACTGCGGAAAGTAGGAAGGGAGCTGGCATTTGGATGACAAGAAAGATAATATTTACATTCCGGAAAGGGGAAGAGGAGCTTGTCTTAGACGACTCCTCTTTTTCTGTAACGGCATATGAGGGGCTGGAATCAACGGATTACGACCTGTTGACGGAGGAAAATGTTGGCTATGCGGGAGAACGTAAAAGACGGATGAAAATACTAAAAAGGCCGATAGCCATAGAATTTGACTATCTCGGATATGAAGACATCCCGGAAGTAAGGCAAAAGCTGATTGGCTTTTTCTCCCCCTACAGCAGCGGAATCTTAACTGTTGATTTTATGGGAACAGAGAGAGCCATAGAGTACGAAGTCCAAAAGCTGAAATTCAGCAGCCAGAATGTGTTTGAACCTATTTCCTGCCTGCTTGAACTTGTCTGCGTAGATCCTGATTTCCAGACCCCATATCACTTAATGGAGGCAATCAGCACATGGGTGGATGGCTGGAAATGGAAATTCAAGCTCCCATTTCACATGAAACGACGCGGAGATCCCAGGGTGAATATTGTAAACGATGGACATGTAGAAACGCCCATAGAGGTAGAATTTCACGGCCCTGCAGAGAATCCCAGAGTGACAAACCTGACTACGGGAGAATATGTTCAGGTAAACCGGACCCTTACCAGTGATGACGTACTGTTTATCAACACTGCATTCCGGAATAAGATTGTGGAGATTGAGAGAAACGGTATCCGGGAGGATGCGTTTGATTATATCGACCTGGGTTCAACCTTCTTCTCCCTGCAGTTGGGGGACAACTTGCTGCAGTACAGTACCCAGAACGACTTGAATCCGCAAAGTGTCATAATCCGGTACAAAAAAAGGTATCTGGGAGTATAGGAGGAATACATGGAAAGCTATGGTTTTTTTAACGGAGATACCGAGTACGGACAGGACGAGTTCAACCGGTATTTCAAGAATATATATGAGGACGGCTTAAGTAGGGGGAGTAATGGCAGCCTTACTTTGTCAGCCTCACTAAGCGGCGAATCAGTGATTTTAACGCCCGGTTTTGCTATTATGCAGGGCTTTTTTTATTACAACGACAGCAACAAGACCATACCGATCACTCGTAATAGCACCTACAAAGTGATCTATCGTCTTGTGCTGCGTTTGGATTATGAGAGTAAAACAATACAGGCCGTGCTCAAAGCAGGTACTGCCGGCAGTACACCCACAGTACCTGCACTCACGAGAGATGCGTCGCGATATGAACTATCCCTGTATCGTATTGATGTCCCTGTGACCGGTCAGATATCCATAACTGATGAGAGATTCAATACTGCGTTATGTGGTGAAATCAGACCGAAAAATTTGGCTGGATACAAAGAAATGGTAGAAGAATTTGATAGGCAGTTCCAGGCGTGGTTTAAAAACGTGCAGGGAACCGGTTGGCGTAACATTTTTGCACAGGCTACGGAGCCTGGAGGGGCGGTGACAGGAGCCATATGGATAAGCGGATAAATATACGGTTTTTTGACCCCGATATCAATTTTATCGGAGAGATCACAGACTACACGGCCCTGATCCATGTCAGCAAATGGAAAAGTTATGGAGATTTTGAAATCCATTCCTCTGTTATGTATGACCGGTTATTTCAGGATGGGAATATCATCATGCTTGACAATGACGCCAGGAAAACAGGGATTATAAAGTACATCGGGGCGGATGACGAAGAGGGAGGATCTGTGGAACTCAAAGGGTTCTCTCTGCTCCATATGCTCACGCAGAGGATAACAGTCCCGCCAAAGGGGAAAGCGCATCATGAATTTAACAAGGCCGCGGCAGAAGATATCATGACTGCTTTGGTTAACACAAATGCAGTTTCCCCGGCGGACAGTAAAAGAAAAATCCCTAAGCTTGTGATAAAGCAAAGCGCCGGCAGGGGTGATCGGCTGACATACCAAACAAGGTATGACGTACTTACTGACTGCCTGGAGGAGTTATGTAGCGCCTCGGGACTTGGTGTCTGTGTATCGTTGGACCCACAGAATAAGCAATTTGTATTTGAGGTATTAGAAGGTGTGGACCGGACAGTGAATCAAACTGACCGCCCGCCTATGATCTTTAATGTCAACTACGATAATATTGAAAATCGTGAGTACATTCGGGATAGCAGCGAATACAAAAACTGTGCTTACACTGGAGGACAGGGAGACGGAGCAAAGCGAGTCATTAAAATCATTGGAAATGAGAAAACCGGTCTTGATCGGTACGAGTTGTTTGTGGATGCCCGGGACGTAGAAGATGAAGCGAACCTACCGGACCGAGGCAGGGTAAAGCTGGTAGAATGTGAGAAAATATCCTCTTATACCTGCGAGGCCGATGCAGCTCTGTATCAAAAAAAGTGGAACCTTGGTGATGTGGTCACAACGAAGGATGCAGAGTGGTCCCTTTTACTGCATGAGCGGATCACGGAAGTCATGGAAACACTTGATTCGGACGGGTATGTAGTTGAGCCAACCTTCGGCACCGCTACGAAATCCATCATAGAGAAAGTTAATGCCGTCAGCGGAGACACTGCGAAAAACGAGAGTATACCTGGTCCTGAAGGAAAGCAGGGGCCACAGGGGTATAGTATACAGTACCGCTGGGATGGTACAAAACTTGGTGTAAAGCGAGAAGATGAAGGAGCCTATAAATATACTGACCTGCAGGGACCTGCCGGTAAAGATGGGCAGGACGGCAAAGACGGCATGAGCGTCACATATACACATACACAGATATCAGCTCAAGCCGTGTGGCAGATTGCGCACAACCTTAATAAGTATCCCAGTGTTACCGTGGTAGACAGCGCTGGCTCCGTTGTCGTAGGTGATATCCGTTATATTGACCGTAACAACCTCACAGCAACATTTACCGCCGGTTTTGCAGGAAAAGCGTATCTCAATTAGGAGGAAAAATGGATTTATTAACTAATTTGAATTTGGGTAAGAATGAACTGCAGAATGCAAGGATACAGAATCTTGCTACTGCACCGGACAGCCCCGTAGAGGGGCAGATATATTGCAACACAACAGATCATGTGGTCTATGTGTATGTTAACGGTGCCTGGAAAAATATCATATACACCTACACCGGTGAGACATTTACTTTGGCTCTCAAATCAAAGCTGGATGGAATCACCGCAGGGGCAACCAAAGTAGAAAAATCAACAACAAACGGAAATATAAAAATCAACGGATCTGAGACGCAGGTTTATGCTCATCCGGGTAGTGGCACAAATCCACATGGTACTACTAAAACTGACCTGGGACTTGGGAACGTCGAAAATAAATCGGCGGCCACAATCCTTAACGAGCTGACAAAAGCTAAGATTGTGGAAAAGCTGGGGTTCACGCCTACAAAGATAACTGTGGGTCTGGATGCAGATAAAGGTACTGCATCAGGGAGTAAAGCACTGTATATTGCCACGGATACAAAAAAGATTTGGTTGGACAATGCCGCAAATACCTGGCTACAGGTTGGCGGGCAGGATACAATCACATGGGTAAATGTGACTGGAAAACCATCTACATTCCCACCGGCAGCACATAACCATGACAGTGTGTACCTTGGAATTAATGCTAAAGCCAAAAGTGCTGCCACTGCCGACAGTGTTCTGTGGTCGGGTGTAAGCGGGAAGCCGTCTACTTTTACACCTCCTGTTGCAAGCGCTACAGTGCTGGGTGGAATTAAAGTAGGGACAAACCTGAGTATCACAACAGATGGTGTACTCAGCGCAAATGATAACCCCACGAGCTATATCGTAAAACAGCAGAGATTTACAGCTACAGCAGGACAGACAGCCTTTACTTTGACCGGCGGAAAATATCGACCGGGAATCGGTGCGCTGGCTGTCTTTTTGAATGGGGCAAAAGTCAGCAATGAGATTGTGACAGAGACGTCGCAGACAGTATTTACACTTAAAACCGGAGTGGATGCGGGTGATACGGTCCTTGCGGAATACGTCGAGCTGATAAATGTGGAGCCATACCCGGTACATGCTTCGGAACACATGACAGGGGGAACCGATCCGATACCTGTAGCAACACAGTCAGCCGCAGGTTTGGAATCCGCCGCGGATAAAAAGAAGCTGGACGGTATTGCTGAAGGAGCAAACAAATATGTTCATCCCGGCAGTGGTACAAATCCACATGGTACCACAAAGTCAGATGTTGGGCTTGGAAATGTGCCGAATGTTGCCACGAACGATCAGACACCGACATACACAGAGGCAACCACTCTTGCAAAGCTGACTTCCGGTGAAAAGCTGTCTGTGGCGCTGGGTAAAATATCGAAGGCCGTCACAGACCTGATCGCGCATATTGCGAATAAGTCAAACCCACATGGCGTTACAAAAGCTCAAGTTGGACTGGGGAATGTAGATAATACATCAGATGCAAATAAACCTGTATCCACAGCACAGCAGGCCGCTTTAAATTCAAAGCTTAACACATCCTTAAAAGGAGCCGCAAACGGCCTTGCAGAGCTGGATAGCACAGGTAAGGTTCCGGCTGCGCAGTTGCCCTCTTTTGTGGATGACGTGCTGGAAGGGTATTACTACAGCAGCAAGTTTTACAAGGAGGATACGCATACCACAGAGATCACAGGTGAGACCGGAAAAATCTATGTGGATCTTCCGACAAATAAGACATACCGCTGGTCAGGAAGTGCATTTGTGGTTATCTCAGATACAATCGCTCTCGGTGAAACGGCCTCAACAGCATATCGAGGCGATCGCGGAAAGGTTGCATACGATCACAGCCAGAGTGCACACGCCCGGACAGATGCTACTAAAGTAGAAAAGTCAGGAACAAACGGAAACATAAAAATCAATGGATCTGAGTCAGTGGTATATACGCATCCATCTACACATGCAGCAAGTATGATTACTCCCGATGCTACGCACCGTTTTGTAACCGATACAGAAAAAGCAGCATGGAATGCACGCCCGAAAAAGTACAGCGCAGATGTGCCTGCCAGTGCTTCAGCCGCCATAACTCATAACCTCAATACGCAGGATGTCACCGTGACTGTGAGGGAAAAAGCAAGCCCTTACAATGTCGTTTTGTGCGACGTGCAGGTGACTGGTGTAAATGTAGTCACACTGCTGTTTGCCACGGCTCCGGCCTCTGGTAAATACAGGGTGACCGTGACCGGTTAGGAGTAGGAGGACCAGCATGAAGATATTCGGCAAGGAGTTTATATACAATGGGTACAAAGTTTACCACGCTGGTGATAAGCCAACAGCGGCGGACGTGGGAACATATACCAAGGCTCAGATAGATCAGAAGATAACAGATGGAAATGGAACCAAGATAACAGCGGCAACAACAGCGCCAAGTGCCCCCGCAAAGGGTGAGGTATGGATCAAAATTTGAAGGGAGATATATTATGGCAGCAATAAAAAAATCACAGTTTAAGATTAATAATGGGACAGATTGGGACACTTATCACTTTGAGACAGACAGTGCCCAGACAAAGCACAAAAAAAGTGACGGCACAGAAACCACGGTGGAAGAGGTGCTAAACTCCGCTTTAGGGGGCTTTATGATTCAGACAGGGAAAATACCGATTACCCCAAAGCCAAATGAACCGACATCTCAACATTTAACGTTTCCAAAAAAATTCAAAAGTGCTCCGGTAGTCATGTTGACTCCATCCAGCGCAGTCCCCGGAACAGCTATACAAGGCGTGAGCGCAGTAAATGTAGAATCATCTGGTTGTGACGTATATATAACCAGAAATAATAATACTGAAACTAATATAATGTGGCTTGCTGTTGGGCCTAAGTAATCCTACATCTTTCCTATTGCAAGCCATGATATTTCTGTATCGGTATCATTTGTTCTTAGCACATATATGTCAAATCCATTTGTTGTTGTACCTATTACTCCAACTCCCAGTAATACTTTACCAGCAACAGATGATCTGGGAGTTATGAAGACTTCTGGTTTGCTTTTAAAAGGCGTCTTAAATGTTACATGTTTTGATGTTTGTTCATTTGGAACCGGCGTTATTGTGGTTTGCCCCGTAAGTAGTGTCATTCCACCTAAAGCGGAGTTTTGCACACGCCTCCTGTCTGGTACAATGATACCGGAAAGGAGGCGTTTTATGGACGCAAGGATGGAGATATTAGAAAATGTACTGCAGGCCGTGGCCGGGATTATACCGGAAACAGCTCTTGCTGGGCTTGAATCAGCACTGTGCGCAGAGCTTGAAAAGTATGAGGTACAAGAACGAACAACAGAAATGGTGATCCGGGATGGCACGGCAGAGGGATTGCTGCGGAAATTTTTGGCCACAAAGAGAATTGAAGGGAAAGCAGAGTCGACGATTGAATATTATAGGCAACAGCTCACTATGTTTTTGCATAATGTGGGAAAGTTGTTGCCAGAAATAACCACATTCGACCTGAGATTTTACCTGTCAGCTTATAAAGAAAGGAGAAAAGTCAGAAACCGGACGCTGGATAATATCCGGAAATGTCTATCAACTTTCTTCACATGGCTGGCAGATGAAGAATTTATCCAGCGGAATCCTTGCAGAGGGCTGAAATCAATCAAGTACAGGAAAGTCATGAAGAAGGCATTCTCACAGGAAGAACTGGAAAAACTAAAGTCCGCTTGTGAGAATTACCGGGATTTGGCACTTGTGGGATTTCTGTATTCCACAGGATGTCGTGTGTCAGAGGCTATATCAATCAATCGTAATAGCCTGGATCTGGAAAAAAGAGAGTTGAATGTAGTGGGAAAGGGCGATAAGGAAAGGACAGTATACTTAACAGAGGTGGCCGTAATGTATTTACGGCTGTATTTAAGTGGCAGACAGGATGAAAGTCCAGCCTTATTTATAGGCCGTAGTGGTGGAAGATTAACAAAAAACGGGGTGGAAACGGCCTTAAAGAGGATAGGATTGAGGGCGGGGGTTGAAAATGTACATCCTCATAGATTTAGGCGTACGTTGGCGACAAATATGATTGACCGGGGAGCGTCATTACAGGATGTCCAAGCCATTCTCGGGCACGAAGATATCCGGACAACACAGGTATATGTATATACAAATCAGCGTAATGTTAAAAATTCTCATGAGAAATATGCTGCATAAATAAGGAACCGGCTGTTTTAAAGTCTGCGATAGCGCAGGCTTATTTGTCGTGTCTAAAAATGCAAAATGAAGAGATCTTAGAGAAGATTACGATAGATGTGCTAAACTCCGCTTTGGGAGGCTTTATGATACAGGCAGGAAGGATAAATATAACTCCTAAGGCTAATATGCCAACAACAAAGCATTTAACTTTTCCAAAGCCATTTAAAGAACAAGCGATAGTTTCATTGACCCCTGTCTCAGGTGTACCCGGCCAAAAAGTTCTTGGTGTGGGTACACTAAACAACACCAGTGAGGGTTGTGATGTTGTTTTGACCAGAACAGAAACTACAGAAACGGTAGTCGCTTGGATAGCAATAGGACCAGCAAAATAGACATTGGTTACATCGGGCCAATAGCAACCCATGTTAGTATGGTTTCTGTACTGTTTGTTCTTTTGACATAGGCGTCGAATCCATCTTTTGTATTGTTGTCAGTACCCACGCCCTGTACTGTAGTACCTGGAACGGATGTTATAGGGGTAAGTATTACATCCGCTTTATCTTTAAAAGGCTTAGGAAATGTTACACGCTTCATTGTCGGTTCGTTGGGTTTTGGCGTAATAGTCACTCTGCCCGACTGAATTGCTCTTCCTCCCAAAGCGGAGTTTTGCACACAGAAAGATGGTGATTTGAATGGAAATCAGATCAAGACCGGTGGCGGTCTTATTTTTATACAAAAAACTTACTAAATTTCTGATTATCTTTTCATAAGTTGGTAAATGCCGATATATCCCGTATTTTAGGGCTTTATCGGTATTTTCTTTTTGGAAGATACCTTGCATAAGCTGGCATTTACCAGCATGAAAATGCAACCAAAAGTAGTAAATGAGTAGTAAATATAAGCTCCGATATTAACAAGCCAGCCTTTCCAGTTCCGCTTTTGCAGATTGAAATGTACCGTGTGCGTAATAGCCAAGTGTCATGGTTATGTTAGCGTGTCCCATGAGATATTGCAGGGTGTTTGGGTTCATTCCTCTATTTGCCATATTCGTACAATAAGTATGTCTGAATGAATGTGGTGTGATGTTTGGTAACTTATCCGTGTGATACTTGTTATATTTCTTAATCAATCCTCGCACCATACCCTCATAGTTTCCTGCAACTTTAGGCAAGCCCTCACGGTTTAAGAATAGGAAATTGCTGTAACCACCTACAATCAACGGTTGTGCCTTTCCTCTGTTCTCTAGTATTCTTTGGATTGCTTGATAAGCCCGTTCTGTCAATGGAAGTTCACGTTTTCCGTTTTTAGTCTTTGGCGTTTCAATATAGTAACCCATTTCGCTATCTTTCAATAACTGGTGGTCTATATTGAGTATTCTGTTCTGCATATCAATATGCGTCGTCAATCCGCAAAATTCAGAAATACGAAGTCCCGTTTCCAGCAGAAGCACAACCTCATCATAATACTTACTGTAAATCTTGTCCGTTTCCATAAAGGCAAGCAGGTGTTTTTCCTGCTCTGGTGTAAGGATAACTTTCTGCTCCGTATCATCTTCCAGAACATCACTTAGCTTAAATTCAAACGGGTTCTTTCTGATACAGTCGTCTTGTATCGCCATATAAAATGACGCTTTCAAGGAACGCTTATAGTTATCAATCGTTTTATAGGCATATCCTTTTTCACTCATTCTGATAGCCCATTCTTTAGCGTCTGACTGTTTGACGGTATCAATCGCTCTCATACCCAACAGGTCATTTTTTAGAGCGTTCATAAGATACTGTCGTCCTTTTTCAGTAGCCCTCTTGATGTTCTTTCTTTGACTGTTCTTTTTCTCGTAGAGCTGGCAGACTGTCATTTTACCGCCGACTGTGTCGATACCGTCGTTAAGGTCTTTTTTTATCTGTGCTTCTTTTTCCCTCAACGATATATCATCACGCTTTCCAGCAGGTGTCTTGTCTGTCGGTACAAGTTTCCAAGAATAGATAAACTGTGGCTTTCCGTATATATCGGTATATTTATAAACGTATCTTCCGTCTTTTCGCTGGCTCTCTCCATTACGCAAATTGCGATTTTTACTGTCTTTTCGTTTTACATTAGACATAGTGTAAAGCTCCTTTCCGTCATGGAATGAGCCGTGATACGCTATACCTTATTATACCATATCTACGGCTCAATGACATTAGATTTCGTCCAATGTATCTATGATTTTTTCAAATTGTTTTCGCTTAATCTGAATACGATTACCGTTCACGATAACCCAGCCAGCGTCAATATTTTCTTCGGCTAATTTACGCAATTTCTTTTCGCCAATGCGGAAGTATTTAGACGCTTCTTCAATCGTCAGCGTATATTTTTCCCAGATAGGCACATCAGTATTGTTCATAATCTATGCACCCCCTTTACTGTGTGTCATTTTTTACAAGCAGGCAGACGGCTTTGGAAAGCTCCGTTAGTATCTCAACTATTCCCATTCTTGTGGGCAGAACCGCACCATGCGGACGTATCATTATTCTGTGAGGATAGGTCGTGGCAAAACGACTTTTCCAACAGTCGCTCTCGGATCACTGCGTGGGTCGCTCGCTTTCTTTTGAAAAGGTCGTGGCGTACAGTCCCCGTGGCTCGCTATCTCACAAACGTATCTGTCTGCTTTATTCAGTTGTCAAAGAGCTGTGGCGAAAGCGTGTTGCTTTCATGTAAAAGCAGGGAGCAGAGCAGGAAAGAGGGGATTGAACAAATCATGCTCTGCGGTTACTGCTTGTTATTCTTCCTCGGTTTCTAAAGGTATATCAAAGTCCAAAATCATTTTGATAAGGGCTTCTCTGATACGTCCTTTTAATTCCATATCCACGGCAATATAAACATTACCGTATTCATCATAGAGTGAACGCAAACAACATTTTGATATGTACGGGTCATAAATTGCCAGTATCTTTTCAATCGCTTTTTCGTCTCCGTCCGTAGCTGACGAAATCAGATAAAATGACGGTTTCTTAAAAATGTGCTTCATTTCTTACTTTTCTCCTTTTAGTATTTTTTTCATAAGTTCCAATGAGTTATACCGATTTTGAAATACTCCACTTCTGGAAATATTCTGCAATTTAGCAATCTCGGTATCGCTCATTTCTAAGAAGTAGTACATGAGTAAGTTCTCACGGTTACGGTCAGACAGCTTTTTCAAGGCTTCTGCCAATTCATCATCAAGAATACTAATATCGTTGCCACATACATTGAATAATGTATAGTCGCTGTCGTAATCGTCTAAAACGGATAATTTTTCAATCACTAGTTCTGGAAGTTCACAAAAAGGAATTTCCTTATTTTTTCTCCGTTTTAATTCTTTCTGATAATTTCTTACAATGCCTTTTGTAACTTTCTTTAACTTACATTCAAATTGACATTGTATTGTTTTCTGGAAATCAGACGGCTTCATAATCTCACCCCCTTTCCAGCTATGACTTGAAAAGTGTTTATCCCTCTTTCCGCACCATATCTGTACAGCAAGGTGTGATTTGCTAAGCTGAAGCCGAAAAAAGTTAGAAAATTTTTTCGGGTACAAAAAAAGCCCGCACAAAACATATAGTCTGTACGAGCTAAGATATTAAAATATTCAGTTGTATTAGCACATGGATTGCTGTTAAGTTGTTCTTGAGTTTTTGGTAAATTGCTTAAAACACTTCATACACAATCCCCCGTATAATAGCATATAACCATTACCTTCAAACAAAGAATACAACCTAATTTTGAAGATTTCTTAAAGATATGAAAAAAGAACGACAAATAAGCCGTTCTCTTATAATGGTAACTTTACAGTAACTTTGGCACCTTTGGTTTCTGTGGAATTATCTAGCAGAAGTTTTCCTTTATGCTGTTTTATAATGATATCAACAATATATAAACCCATTCCATAATGCAGTTTAGAGCTCCTACTTTGGTCTGCCATATAGAAACGTTCTTTTGCGTGATCCAATGCCTCTTGCGAAAAGCCACAGCCACAGTCTGTAATACAGATATTCAAGTAATTGTCCTTGCTATCTACATCTATATATAATGTAGAGTTTTCAGGCGAGTACTCTAAAGAATTTGAAACCAAATTCATCAATGCTCGTTCCAGTAACATTCTATCCCCAGTTATATTCTGTGGGAAATTATGCTGTGTCTGCTGAATAACAATACCTTTATCTTTGCAGATGATTTCAGTTTGAGATAAGACATGTTTCCAAAACTCTGGAAAATTTACATCTTCCATTTGTAATTGATAGCCAGCAGATGCTTTAGATATATCAATCAAAATTTTTATATACTGTTTCATCTGCTCAGAGCTACTCATTGCATACGATAAATATAGCTTTTGTTCTTCGTCAAGTTCTGTTTCATCTAATAGGTCAATGTTCCCCTGCATAACAGTTAATGGAGTTTTCAAATCATGAGCTAAAGATGCAATCTGTTCTCTTTGTGCTTTTTCACTTCGCCACTGTTTTTCTAATGACCCTTTTAAACTATTTCGCATACTATCAAAGGATATAATCACGTTTTCAAATTCCAATATTTTAGAATGTCCGATAGTAAAATCTAAGTTGTTATTCTCAATTTCTTTGGTAGCTTCTAAAATAGGTGTCAATTCTTTTCTCAGCTCTTTAGCAAAATGAACAGTCAGATAAACACATACCCCTAAGCTGCTTATAGTGATTAAAGAAATCATCATAATTTCTGGGGACGGTAAATACTGATTAAATTGTGCATTTAAATATTGAGAACCTATAACATACTGTAAAACAATATATTCATCATCTCGAGTAATGAAAATAAACTGTGTTTTACCACTTGTATCCATGAACCCCGTTTTAGCAAACATTAAAGCCTTTTCTTTTTCTTCTTCACTCATATTCGTATCTATGTATCCATAGTTTTTAGTTAATCGAAGAAATTTAGTTCCAGTAGGAAAATGTATATCTGATACATTTGGTGTTGCAGTTAGTATCGGTACTAAAGCTTTCGTTTGCCGTTCGTTATTATCTGCAAGTGTTACAAGCCCTATACTGGAAGCAAACATCATACAGGCAAAAGGGACGACAACGGACAAGCATAGTCCGCCAAGTAGACAAACAAGAAATTTATAAAAAGTTCTTGTAAGTGATGTTTTCATTTTTATTCCCATCTATAACCTATCCCCCAAACTGTTACGATTGGCTGAACACCCGTTTTCTCAAACTTTGACCTTATATTTTTTATATGTGTCGAGATTGTAGAACTATCGCTTTCTCCATAAAGGGAAAATGTAGCTTCGTATATTTGTTCCTTTGAAAAAACCTGTCCTTTGTTACTAGCAAGATACTCACAAATCAGATATTCACTTTTCGTTAAAGGCACTGGTATATTATCTACCCGTAATTCTTTTGCAGATAAATCAATTTTTATCCGGTCAAATGTAAGAGCTATATGTCGTTCTCGGTGTTCGCGGCGTAAGTGGGCATTTACTCTTGCCCGTAATTCTGTAATACGGAATGGTTTTGTCAAATAGTCATCTGCTCCTAATCCAAGACCGAATGTAATATCATTTTCCATTGTCTTAGCAGTCAGAAAGAGGATAGGACAGTCCACTAATGAACGGATTTTATCACAATAAGAAAACCCGTCTATATCCGGCATCATAATGTCCAGTATAATCAAGTCATATCTGTTCAGTTTATCAAGAGGAACCTGTGCGGCGGACGTATAGACTGTAACTAAATGTCCGTCCTTTTGCAGTCCATTTTTCACAAGTTCTAAAATAGGTCGTTCATCATCAATCATAAGGATTGTTGCCATAGTATCGCCTCCTAGCTTTTTTAGTATATCATAATCCATAAAGGCAGAAAAACAAAAATCGGTCATTGACGCTTTGCAATATAGTAGCGGTCATTTATCTGTACTGCAACGGCTTCGGTCTTTTCTGTACCATGAATTTCATAAATATCTTTGTAAATCCATTGTTCCCGATGTTGTCCGGCGTTTTCCCCATACCAGTCAATTTTTCTTAGTTCCTCCTTTGACAAAGGAATTTTTGTTTCTGCATTAAATATGACATTCTCCGCAAGAATACCAATGTAACTTCCCAATTCATTATTTGATACAGTATCAGAAGTTACTTGATAAACCGTCCCATCACAAAGAAGCTGCGTTGCATTTTGAGGATTGATTTCAAACTTTCCACTCATAGATTGCTCTATATCCTTAAAGTCAAAAACTGTATCTGTGCCTTTGATATTTTCATCTATAACAGCTTTGTGATACCCTCCATTTATATCTACAATCAGATAGTCGTCAGCGTTAGGAGCTGCATACACATTTAAGAATGGAATAATATAGGCGTCATTAGGGGCTTTATCCACTAAATCTGCTAAATCTGCCAACGTCTGAAAGGTAGCAGTTTTGAGATTTTCTTGAAGTAATATTTTTCCTGATTCGTCTACAGCCGCAAGTTGTCGGATATACCCAATCCATTCCCCGAGTCCACTATTAGAGACAGTATCCGCTAAAATCGTGTAGTCATTTCCCTTATAGGAAAATTGCGTCACATTTTCCTTATTCAGATAGCATTGCTCTCTGGAATAGTCCCCGATTTTGTCCTGTAAAGAACAGCCTGCAAGAGATAAACATATAATAACAGCAAACAGCAATATCATCATTTTTTTACTCATTTTCTTTTACTCCTTCCCATCTCTGAAACCACACTAAGCTTATGATAAACAGCACTACTGTAAAAACCAGCATGAGTATAAAACCTAGTTGAAATTCGGGTAAGTTAGAATGAAACTGCCCCTCATTAACATATCTTAAAACACAATAATCCATAAATCGTACACCCCAGCCCCACGGCAGGAATTTCCAGATAAAATCTCCAAGTCCTGTAACTAGCAATGCAGATAATAAACTTCCTACAATACCTATGCCCATAGATACACTTTTGCCTAAACTGAAACCAACAGGTATGGAAATAAGATAAAGTGGTATTACAGACAATATCAACATAATAAGAGGTTTTATATAAAACGAAAATGGCATAACTGGATAGAGTACGGCAAACAAGAAAATACAAAGTATTGTTGCAAAGGTTGCTAAAACGATAAGATATACTAATTTTCCGATATATACCGCTATACGTGAACGGATCGTACCTAAGATTAACTGAAAATGACCTGCTCCATTTTCTAGTTCGACTATCATACCTACAACGATACCAATAACAAATGGAAAAATAATTGCTAACACCTCTAAAAAGGTCGTTACATTTGTCATCTCACTCCAACCGGATATATGAAAATATCCTGCAAAAACACCAGCTCCTATTAACGGAAAAAGCACATGGACTAAAAGTAATGGTGTATGTCTGCTTTTAAGCCATTCTGCTTGAAAACATCTGATAATACTAAACATTAAAGAACCTCCTGCTTTATAAAAGATTTTGCCGTTGACTTTGAAATTGTATATAGTAAAAGCAATGACAAGCAGATTGTCATAATAACCAACGGTAAAGGAGTTGATAAAGCACTTCCTGTTACTGATTCTCCATTCGGTAATATTCCTAATGTGGGAACCATAAGGCGAGTAACCCAGCTATAAGGACATATGAACCAAAAACTTGTATTTGCCCCTAATGTTCCCAACATAAAGCTCATTCCGACATTTAATATGAGAGTGGCAAATACACCCACTTTTTTTGTAAACCACAAGCATAATGGAATATTCCATATACTTGCCAGAATAATGCAAAGTGTTCCGAACAATGCCTGCATTGGGCTAATTGTCATAGGTATATCAAAAATGTGTTGAATGATAAAACCACCTGCAACATTGCATAACATCAAAATTGTATTTGCAAGTACAATGTATATTATACAAGTGATTATTTTTGCATACCATACTTTTTTTAAGTCAACAGGCAATGACAAAATTGCTCTAAATTTTAATTTGCCGTTATCTCTTTGAATTATCAAAATAGATAATAGCGTTAAACAACCAGGATATAAGAATACATACCACCAGTTATACGAATTTTGTTGATACCACATAGGAGCAAGTATATTCAGACATAAAGTTAGTATAGGAGCTAACCATACTAATTTTTTTGCGAATGTATTTTTATGTTTTAAATATTCAGAAGATATATAATTTTTCATTTTATCGTTCCTCCTGTGATTTCCTTACAACTTCTACAAACAGATTTTCTAAATTTTCATCTTTATTCATCTGTCCTTCATATCCTAAAATACCATTTGAAATGATACCAATATCATCAGCGATAAGCTGAACCTCTGATAGAATATGACTGGATAGAATAACAGTAATCCCTTTAGAGGGAAAAGAACGAATAAGAGAACGTAATTCTTGTATGCCGATAGGGTCTAATCCATTTGTCGGCTCATCTAAAATCAACAATTTGGGACTATTCAACAAAGCGATAGCTATTCCCAAACGTTGTTTCATTCCCATTGAAAATTGTCCAGCTTTTTTCCTTCCTGTATTTTGCAAATCTACCATTTTTAAAACTTTATCTATTCGGGTTTTAGGAATATTTAGTAATTTTGCACGGACTTCTAAATTTTCTACTGCGGAAAGATTTTCATAAAGTGGAGGAGTTTCAATCAAAGCTCCTATCTGTTCTAAATCTTTTCTGTTCCATTCATGTCCATTAAAAAGAACTTTACCGCTAGTAGGACGGAGCATACCCGTAATCATTTTCAAAGTGGTAGATTTTCCAGCACCATTTGGACCGAGTAGCCCATATATTGAATTTTCACGGACAGTTATAGATACATTATTCACTGCCTTTTGCTTTTTGAAATCTTTACATAGGTTATTTGTTTTTAAAATTGCTTTCATAATTGTTCATACCCTTTCCTTATTTTTTAGTTAAAGTATAAAAAGCAAAATTAAAGATTTTATGAAGATTTCAAAATATTATATTTTAATCTAGCCGTAGCGTGTAACTTGCAATAAATGCAAAATAAAGCTACGGCATTTTTTGATTTATCCTACAATCTTCCAGTTACTATCCTTATGTAACACAAGTTCATACTGCGATACCTGCATTGTTAAAAAAAGTTTTTATCTGATAATATTTTCATTAAGTAAAGGAGATGTCACAAAATGAAATTATTTATCGGTGATATTATTCAGAAACTAAGAAAAATAAAAGGTCTAACACAAGAACAAGTTGCAAATGCTCTTGGAATAACTACTTCTTCGGTGTCAAAATGGGAAACAAACAATACATATCCTGATATTTCATTACTAAGCCCTTTGGCAAGACTTTTAGGAACAGCTGTAGATAATGTGTTTAATTTCAAACAAAAATTATCAGAAGAAGAAATTGACACTCTTTTGAATAGAAGCAAATAACGCTTTGGTATGTCATATTGATCTTTCATTAGTAAAAATATATGAATTATTGAGGATCTTTTTACGATTTTTTTAGTATATTTATATTGTAAAAGGCAGGCACTTACTAATATTTTCATGTTTCTTCTTTTCTTTATATAAATGTTTTTCCATTATATTCCAAAACTTATTTGCTGATCCGCTCCGCAGGTAACAAATAAGAGCCAACAATCTATAAGTTACAATAACCTATAAATTATCGGCTCTGCGTCTTAGCGTCTGGCTCTTTAATAGTCGTTACATTTCCATGCTTTATATTGATTAAAGTTTCATGCTTGCACTTTGGGCAGAACAAAGGGAAACTTATCAGTTCCGTATCTACCCGTATTTTTGTTCGTGTCTTGTTATTGCAGATGGGCATAATACCCATGATTGTTTCATTACAGAAACACCACCTTTATTTTAAAAGTTCATCATAGTATTTTGCGTTTCCTGTCGAGTAATAATTGTAAAAAGCAGTAATTTTATTGTCAGAATACACATTAAGGTAATTTAGAATATTTTTCGTCCATTCTAATGAACCTGCTGAATTTGCTGTTACTAAATTTCTGTCTAAAACGGAATTAGAACAAACGTACAAGCTCTGTCCTGCATAGTTTCTTGAAAAGAAATTTAGATATTCTAGAGAATTACTTGTGTGTTTAAATTTATCTAATATACCATAATCAGCAAGTGCGAGTGTTGCCCCACAAATAGCACCTACTAAAATATTTTTGTTTAAACATTCTTGTGCTTTTTCCAATATTTCTTGATTTTCTTTACTTCCCCAAGTGGAAGAACCCGGTAAAAGCAGAGCTGTACTAGCATTGAAGTCAACTTCTGATATACTATAATCTGGAACAATTGTTAATCCTCCTAAAGTTAAGACGGGTTCTTTATTAAAACCAACTGTCTTTACTTCAAATTCTTTAGTTCCATTTTTTAATAATTTTTCCATACTGAATGCTTGTAAAATATAACCAATTTCGCATTCTGCCATGTCGTCTAATAAATATACATATACTTTTTTCATTTTCACATCTCCTCATATTTTCGATATAAGAAAATTATATAGCAGGAATAGTGACAAATGTATGTCACTATTAAGTGAAATTTTTCTTTATTTTTCTGATATGAGTTAATACCTTTTCTTTGTATTTTTGAGGGGATAATATTTTTACTTTATCGCAAAGTCCTAAAAGGATTGAGAATGTCATAAAATCATTTTCTTTAATCTCAATTTCTCTTATAAAACAGTCATTGACAGTTTCAACAATTTTTCCTTTAAAGTATTCATTAACTAAGGTGTCTATTTCTTGTTTATAAGATAGAGTAACCGTAATATTTGTCTGGTTGCGTCTTTTTTCAAAATCAGATAAAAGGTCAGCTATATTATCTTTGGTTTGAAAAAGTTCTTTTGTTAAAGAAATATTTTTCATTCTTACCACTTTGAACATGCGATAATCATTTTTAGAGGTGTCATATCCAAAAACATACCAGGAGTACCACCTATAATATGTATGTAATGGGTTTAGAAAAACTTTTTTTGTATGTCCTGCTGAATTAGTATATATAAATTTTATAGTTCGCTGTTCTTTTGTTGCTTTATTGATTAAGTCTACGCACCTTATAATTTGTGGATTTTCAGTTACAACAGAGAAATCAACATCTGGAAGTGCATTAATATTGACATCGTTATAAAGATGTTTCATTTTTTCGTAAGTTTCAATGATCTTTTTATTTCCGTAAACAGTTCTTAGACTATTTAAAGCAAGCAAAATATATTCTTTATTGTTGCTGTCAATAATTTTTTCATCAACCTTAAAATCTTTATTTATTATATAGCCACCATTTACACCTAACTCAGAATAAATCGGTATACCAGCAAGAGTTAGTGTATCAATATCTCGTAAAATCGTTCTGCGAGATACTTCAAACTTTTGTGCTAATTCATTTGTTGTTACACACTCTCTATTTATTAAATAAAAGATTATTCCTATCAGACGTTCTATTTTCATACTTTCAGCCCTTTAACTGTTTTCTTTGTAATTATATAAATATATTCTTCTGGTGCAGGGCGTTTATTTCCAAAATTTTTTTTGAAATTTGCCTGCACCTCTGGGTCGGTGCTGTTCATAGTATAGTGGTTCAGCTTCATCAATTGTCGCTTCAATATCCGCCCGAACATCAGCCAATGACATACCGCCAGCTTTTGCACCAGCTCTCAAGGCTTTTTTAATATCTCGTTTTTTTAGTCCTATCATAGAGTTCACTCCTAATAATTTATTTTTCCAGTAATATTAAACACCCCAAAGGTAAATACATAAACAGTAGTGATAATCGTTGCCATAAGCCCTCAAAAGCTATGATTGTATCTTTGTAGTTTGGTTTATCTGCCATAACAAAAATCGTAAAAAAGATAAATGCTAGAAGAAAACAAATCATTGAAAATAGTGCAAGTGGTATTTCCTCAATCCGAAACCAATATAAGCTAATCAAAAGCGGAGCAAAAGTTAAACATATAAATCTAAGAACCGCCCCGTAACCATGTATTTTTTCAGGGATAGTATTGAGAGATTTTGTTTCTCCTACCGAAAAAATCCCTGAGAGAATACAGCCACCTATCGCATATATCAATATGACTATAAACAAAATAACAGCTATGTTTTTTGATTTCTGCGAAACAATTTCATAAACCTTAAAACCGCTCATTAAAAGAATGATACCGCATAAAACTAGCCATAAGTTGTATATAAAATGTAGTGGAGATTTGTTATTTCCAAGCACGCTCATTACCTGCATAGAATGACTATAACCTTTATAAAACGGAGCGAGGAAAAAAGGAATAGTTAAATCCAGCAATAAGGCTAATGGTAAGAATAGAGAAATGCTATTTTTCATCATTAAACCCACCACTCAAACTACCAAGCCCTTTTAAAATTTTTACTGCCAGTTCTTTCATCACATCCGCCTTGACAATCGCTATTCCTTGTTCTTCGTCGCCAAGAACTAAAAGTGTATCGCCAGCGTTAATATCAAAAATTTCACGGGCTTCTTTTGGGATAACTATTTGTCCCCGTTCTCCAACTTTTACCGTTCCAAAAATATGTTGTCCTTTTTTCATCATTTTCCTCCTTCTTATCATATTTATTTACGAATCATATTTTTCATATTTACATAAATAGTATAATGCGAAAAATAAGAATTGTCAATTCCTTATAACATGGATAGCGTGCAAATCTCTTATAGAAATGCACGCCATATTTGCTTATCCTACAATCTTCCAGTTATTATCCTTATGTAGCACAAGTTCATACTGCGATACCTGCGTCGCTTTTGTCTGATTATCAAGGAACTTCACGGCAACCTTGACTTTTACATTGTCCCCGTCCTTTGTAAAGATAGGGTTTACCAATTCAGAATAAAAGTAGTCCCTGCCGATAGGTTCAAGCACATTTCCCGATACATAGTAAGCAAGTTCTTTTTCTGTAGCTGTCGGGTAGAGCTTAAAGAATGTTTCCAAAAATGAGGTAGCGTCATTTACGGTATCAGCGTCCACGCTTGCGTCTGCTTCTGGTGTTTTAGGCTCATAGTCTGATTTTTCGATTGCTGGTGCAAGGGTAGGGTTCTGAACGATTACCATATCCCCGTCAGCGTCCACATGGACTTTCACGGTATAGGTTGCTTTAATTGCTGTTGTCTGTTCTCCCTCTTTTATCTGCTGATCTACTTCGTAGGTGGCAGAAAAAGTGTCCGTTCCCGACTGTTCGATATTCCACACAATCACATCTGTAACCGTGGAACTGGTCGGTATATCGGTTCTAATGGTATCCACATTCAAGTCCTGCAATTCCTTTGTCAGATAACCGTTGATTGCCTGCGTTCTTGCTTCAATCGCTTCTTTGCTGTTATTCCATGTGTAATAGGACTTCGCAAAATTCTTCACGAAATTTTTTATCCCGTTGGTGTCCTGCAAGCGAAGCTCAATGATTTCTTTTTCATGGGTGGTGTGCTGGTCGATAGCCGTAAAATTCTTATACACCCCGAAGCTCACGCTTGCGATAAGCACCACCCACAACGCAATCACGGTTTTCTTATGTGTGCCTACCTTGACAGTACGCACCTTTTTTTCTTTTGGTTCTTTGATAGTTTCTGTCTGTTTCTTATTCTTCTTAAACATATTTTTCAAGTCCTTTCTATTGTTTTATTCGTCCTGCACCGATTAAGTGCTGTTGCCAGTAACTACTACTTAGGTCTGCATATCCTATCGGATTTCCTGCATGGTACATCTGCGTCGGCGAAACAAGAATACCAACGTGCGTTACATAAGTACCAGCGTTATAGGTAGAATGGAAAAATACCAAATCGCCAGCCTTTGCCTGCGAGAGTGGCAGATGTTGGGTTGCGTCATACTGGGCTTGTGCCGTTCTCGGTAAGGAGATACCAGCTTTTCCATAGCACCATTGCGTAAGTCCCGAACAGTCAAAGGAAGTGTTGGGATTGCTACCGCCATACACATACTTCCAGCCTTGATATTTCAACGCTTCATTCATGACCTTTTGTGTCAGCTCTCCCGATACCTGCGGAACAGTTAAATACTGATTGACTAATTCCACATAAAATTGATTGCCATACTGATAACGCCAGCCACCATTTTTCGCAACGGCTATCGGGTTGGTGTAAGTTACTTTCTTTCCACCCGATTTCTCACGGGCGAAGCTCTCTGCAAGATTGTATGTATGTTTCTTTCCGTTTCCTGCCACATATCCCACATAGCCACCGCCATAGTTATAGGACTGTATCGCTACATTCAAGTCGTCCATACCTTGATTTTTGCAGGAAGAAAGCAGGGACGCAAAATACTTACACCCCTGCTTGATTGAGCTTTCCGTATCTAAAGAGTTGGGCGGTAAACCAAGACTTTCCGAACTCTGCATAACATCTTCTGCCGTACCGCCACTTTCTACTTGAATGATAGCCAGCAACACATTGACATACTCGGAGATACCGTTTTCTCTGGCGTATTTTTCTACCATAGGCTGATGTTTTAAGACTTCTGCGGATAGGTTCATACCCGTAATGCTAGAAGAAAAGTTGCTGTTCTCGTCGTCGCTGTCCGCACTAATCAAGACACCAAAGAAAAGCACCAGAGAAAAGAGAATAGGAAACAGACTTCCAATAAGAGCGATATGTTTCAATTTCATTTTTTCTTCTGTCCTTTCTTTGTTACAAGGTTACGGCTTTTCTCTGTGGTCTGCTGGTTCTTCTGGACGCTCTGCGTCTGCTGAACCTTTATTCTGCGGTCTTTGGTGTCATTCTGGCGTGTTTCCTGCGATACCACTTTTTCTACATTCTGCCTATGTACTGGCTGTGCCGACTGGGTCGCTTTTCTATCAGAAGCACCCGAAGATAGCGGACGCTCTTTGATAACATTTGTCTTGACTGGCTCACTTGCTTTAGAAGTCAGAGCTGTGGCAGGGCGTTTGACTTCCTGCATTTTTTCAGCACTCGGTTTTGGAATGGTTGAAGCTGTGGCTGGTCTCTCATGGGGACGGGTAGCTCCCGTTGTCGCTGATCCGTCAGCCTTTCGCTGTGCCTGCCTTACTTCTTGTGCCTTTTGAAGCTCCATACGCTTGTCAGCAATATTTTTCTTACGCTGTTCCTGCTTTTCCAAACGTCCCGTCTGTCTGGACTGCTGTTCCTGCACCATGCCACGCTTGAAGTCTGATACGCTGGACTTTGCCTTTTCCTTTGCGGAATATACCGCATAAGCTGTTTGTGTCGGCATATCCTTGATATTTTCTTTGACAGCGTTTGCCTTGTCTTTCACTTTATTTTTCGTGTCTAAGACAGCACCCACCTTTGAGCCTGCACGCTGTCCCATACTGGAAGTAGTATTGCTCCGATTTTCTTTAGAAGCCGTATTTTTTCTTTCGGCTCTTTTGCCAGCAACGGCACTTCCAGCCGCCGCACCAGCAACACCGCCAGCACTTACAGTCCTTGCAATACGGTGTTCCATACGTCTAGCCCGATGTCGCATAAACAGATATGGTCTGCGGAATATCCTGCGTCCCATGCTTTGACTGTCGCCAGCATTAAGAGAGAACATACTCATTAAATCGCCCAGCTTCATATAGATACCAGCGAAACACACTATCTGCAAGAACGCTACCATGAAAAACGGGTAATCTGTGGAAATGTTATAAAACATACTGGAAATGCTGAACGCCACCGTTACAATGAGCGTAATTCCTGCCCGTGTCATTATGGTATTAAATACCCTCACGATTGCCTGCTTTGCCATGCTTTCATAGCTCGGTATCATGGAAAGTAGAAAGCTGATAGGCAAAAACATTGCAAAGATAATAAAAAGTATCTGGCTGAACAACATCATACCCGTAAGCAAGAATACAAATATCGTGATACCTAAGTTAAAGAACAAAAGGAAAAACACCATACCCAAACGGTTCACTACCTGCGGTATTGTCAGATTGTTGTTGTCGTTGTCCTCAATCTCTGTTTTCACGACTTCCTCTCTGGTTTTCCCGTCCTCGTCCTCTGGACTTGCCGATACCAGAGCTTCCACACGGTCTGTACCGATTTCTTCTGCGTTGCTGTTCCCGAATTGTAAGAGTAGCCACGGCTGTTCTACTTGAATAGAAAATAAGCTGTCTCGTATCAAGTCCACGCTGTCTTTACCCTCACTGTCAGAGTTGGGGAGCATGATTTTTGTTCCCAAGTCCAAAGAAGCGGTGCTGATGTCTGATGAAAATTCATTTATCTTCTTGATGTAGTCGGGAGCGTAGGCAATAAATGAAGCGGACAGCACGAACACCACCACAAAGTTGATAACAGCGTGAAGTGCCTTGCTGGTTTCTCTTTTTATCAGTCCCGTATAGGCAACATAAATTCCCACCACTAAGATAATGAGAAGCAGGAAACCAATATAGAAGCCCGTAGAAGAAAAGCCGTTCTCGGTAACGCCTGCAAGGGTCTGTATGCTCTGTCCGATACTGTCTGCCATATCGTTGATGAAGTCCAGTTTATAGGCTTCCTGCACCACATAGCCCGTTGCATTGCTCAAATAAAGGCTTATCGTCCAGACAAAGTTGGTAATACAGTAAAGCCCGTACTGCACCGATTTTCCAATACCGTCCAGCCAGTTCCACGGTAGCCAGCCCCAGCTATTATCCACATAGAAATCAAGCTGGTAATTGGAAAGCGGATATTTTGAGTACAGATTTTCTGTATTGACAGTGTCGTCCACAAGCCCCGTCGCATGAGCCACCGTCCCAAGCAGAGAGAGAAACACTATGCTGATAAAGATTGCCAGCACAGCCACTTTGACAAAATGAAAGAGCTTCCGTTTTGTCAGAAGCCCCTTTAGCCTTTCTTTCATCACTCCACCTCATTTCTTTGTACGGGCGGTCTGGTATCAAAGGCGTGTAACAGTTCTTCAAAGACTGGGTGTATCTGCACCACACCCACACGCCCGTATAAGTCCTGCAATAAGCATTGTCCGTTCTCCAAATCACGAAGCCGTTTCTGGTTGTTCTCGTCGTCCTTGTCGATACCGAAAAACTCTAAGGTCTGCTTTATCTCATTTATATCCGTGCTTCTAAAGGCAAACTTCAAGCCGATATTGTTTTTCAGACTTTCCTTTGACACGTCGTCAGAAGATTGTGTAACGAAATAAACGCCTGCCTGCATAGCTCGTCCAGCACGAACCAGCTTGTTAGAGAGTGTTTCTCCTTGTGCCACATTTAAGAACGCCCACGCTTCGTCCAAATCGACAATCTTAAAAATGCTTCTATCCGAATGGATAAAATCAAGGGCAAAGGTACTAATGACAATCAGCATAGACACCGACAACAATTCAATGGTCGTGTATTCCTCAAAGGTGGTATCTTTATTTGGCAATACTAAGTCCGCTACTTGAATGATATTGAGCTGGTTATCAAGGCTGATAGCATTTTCCACCGTACCGTCTGAAAACAGCAGGTGTGCAAAGTCGTAGTCCGTGAAGCTGTCGATATGGTCTGCGATATTGCGTGAGATAGCAGTATCTTCCTTTCGCAATTCCTCAATAACGTGTAACAGTCCTCTATTTTCACTCTGGGTAACGGAACGAACCGCCTTACGAAGTACGGGGAATTTTTCGCCGTCCCTAGAGGAAATACCCGTGAGGAATGTCAAGATGTCGATTGCCAGACTTTCAGCGTCTTTTACATTCTTCATAATCACAAACGGGTCAAGAAGTCCTGCATTATCCTTATCGCTGGTAAGGTTTACGATATTGATTTCATGTGCGATTTCTGGAAGTGTTTCTTTCCAGTTTCCACGCTCACTTTTAGGGTCTAACAGAAGTGCTTGACCGCCAAACAGCACCGCATAATATACAAGTAGATTGTTGCAGAATGACTTTCCACCGCCAAGCGAACCGACAAAAGCAGAAGCAAGGGCATTTGTAACTGTTCCTTTTACGCCCTGCGAAGCTAAAGACGGTTGCAGGTACACATTTCTTCCCGTATCAACGGAATAGCCCATATAGATACCCGTAGTTTCTCCTAACTGCTGTGTAGCACCAAAACCAAGCCCTGCTAGAAAATCTGATTTTACATACTGCACATAATCATTGATATATCGCTTGCTGGCAGGTAAAAATTCTGAATGAAGCCCCAGCATATCCCCAGCAGGACGCACCAGTTTTACATTGAAGTCGTCGTAAAAGTCCTTGACTTCATCACAACGGCGTTTCAGCTCGTCAAGATCGGGTGCAGACACCCGTATCACGTAGCTTAACTTATACATACTTTCTTTGCTTTGGTCTAAGTCAGTTTCCAGCTCGTCCACGCTGTCTAAAGCGTCCACCACGTTTGAAATGGTTTCATTTCCTGCTTGATAGGCGTGATTATCCAAATCTTTCAATTCTTTTTTCTTGTTGCGGACGGTCGTTAATGCTTTTCGGTTCTCCACGATTTCTACATTCATGGAAGTATCAACGGGAAAGATAAACTGCTGTTGCTGGAAATAGAAGATTTCACTTGACGGAAAATCAAGCTCCCCGACAATCGCATTGACGGTAAAATAGGACACATAGCTTTCCTTGTCCTCATGCTCCAAGCGTAAATACCGCTGGCTTTCCTCAATCACACACCTTGTCGGACGGATAAGGTCGTAGTATTTTATCAGCGTTTCTTTTTTGTAGTTCTTCTTTGGTAGCTGGTACTCATAATCTTCATAAGCGACACCGTCCCTGCCGTAAAGATGTTCCATGAGATACCCAAAATCATGGATTTCCAAGCGACGCACCTTAAAGCGACGGGAGATTTTATTTTCCAATAGCTTTTCCATTTTCATATAACGGTTGATTTCATCATTCGGCATGGAAACAAAGTCATTCATCAGCGTGTGGTTCACTTCATGGAGAAATTCCTTGAACGTCAGCCATGTCGATTTTTTGATGTTCTTCAGATTGAGCTGTTCTTCCGTAACCATGAGCTTAAAGCCAAGAAAAAAGCGGTAGTCCACTTGATTGTCCCCAATCATAGATACTAACGCTTCGGTCTGCTCGTCTATCTTCTGGTAAGCAACTTCCTTTAATTTTCCCGTTACCAGCTTCTTTGACTGCTCCTGCATACTTCGTATGGAGCTTTCCGTGGCAATCTGCAACGCATGAATTTTACCCTCACGGGACTGTGCGATAAGCTGTCGAAAGCTGTCATGCACGATAAATTTCTGCTCTGCGGATAGGAAAGAATAATTGTATGGTATCAGCTCATAGTAGGCGAACACCTCATTGTCCTTGTTCCAGACAAGGTTATTGTCAATATATTTTATCGGGAACATAGTTCACACTCCTTACTGCCGTGATTGTTTCATTGAGTATCTGCTTATGCAGTTTTACGGCTTTTCCTGCATAAGTGATTTTAGGTCGCAGGGCATAGGTTATCTGTGATTTCAAAAAGCTGTACGGCTTCTTTCCGTCAAAGGTTTTCTGCGACATAAACCAAGTGAGAGCAACGGGAATACCGAAGTATTTGAGAAATGCTCCCTCAATCATGGAAAGTGGGGGAATATCCCCAAACAGAATGATGATAAATTCCGTAATCACAAACCATGTAATCTGTGTAAAGGTAACGGGAAAGGGTAAGTTAAAGTCATTGATTGCATATAAGACTTTTTCCACGTTCCAGATACCCGTGTAGCTTTTAATCTTTTTCAAGTTCTTTCAGCTCCTTTCGTAAGTTTCTAAATAGAAAAGGACAGCCATGTTTCAGACTGTCCCTTAAAAGAGAAATACGCTGTCAGTAGCAACAATGCTTGTCGCTGATCTTCCAGCGTTAGTATGGTATCTCGCACATACCTCGGCTTGTTTCAATAAAGCAACCACCCATATCCAAATCTCGCCCATAGGCTTCATAGTCAATGTAGTTCTGTAAGCTGGGTGGAATATCCCCTAGTGCCTGCAATTCGTCTATGTAGTAATAGGCAACGTCTGTCATGGTTTCACAGTCGGGATAATAGTAAATATCGTCCTTGTGTTCCACGACTTCTTCCAGCGTCCCGTAGTGGCTGATAAATTCGTCCAGACACTCTACGATATAGTCGGGAAGTTCCTCTAGCATTTCATACATTTCATTGAGTTCTTCAATGGAAACATACTCTCCAATCGCAATAGGGAAGTTGTCGGTATCATGGATAGCATATTCCTCATATTGTTCATTTAAGCCGATTTTTTCTTTCACATCTTCCTCGTCAATAGGAAACGTGAACCAAGCACCGACTAAATAGACCTCGTTATATTTGCCAAGATTAGCAATATAAACTGCCATATCATCAATCATAAGCACCACCTCATTTCCTACGCTGGCAGTTCAAAGACACTATGTTCCGTTACAAGATAGCGTCTATTTTCCAGCAAGTGAGAAGCGTAGGCTTCAAAGTCAAAATAGTATGCTTGACAGTCCTCGGACAGATGTTTGAATGTCGGGTCATTCATCAGCTTTTGTTTTGCAACATCTATCATGCTTTTACAGTCTGGATAAACTGTAATTACATTCCTGCAAATATAAAGTGCTTCTAAGTTTTCAAACACGGTAAGAAGTGCTATATATTCTTCCTGCATATCGGCTGGTAGCTGGCGGTACATAAAATCTAATTCGTTGAGCTGATACACGCTGGTATGTTCGTGGACTTCATCAGCAAAGGGCAGTACCTTTTCGATAATGCGGTAATCCCCACTTTCTGCACCGACACCTAACTTTTCTTCAAACTCTGCAACATCTATCGGCAGGTCGAACCAGTATGATGTTGTTTCTTCGCCAGTTGTTCCTCTCGTTTCCACCAGCACCCTTGTTTCCTGCATTGTTCCTCACGTCCTTTCTGTTGTTTCATCACATCTTTTAAGCTCTGGTACGACATACCAAACACATACTTTGAAAAATCTTCTAACTGTTTTATATCATAATTCGTAAGCGGTAATCGCTTCATTTCATGCCACACTTTACGCTTGTAAGAGGGCAGGTTAGAAATATAATCACAGCCGACGTTTGCCTGCATATCCTTAAAAATATCGCTCATTTCATCACTCCAATCTGATTTTAGGTAAGAAAAAAGCAGTCAATCCTAAGACTAACTGCTTTGTGTGTATGGATATAAAATCTAAATTCTATTGTATAACTTTTCTTAGCCAATTATCTCTAAAGAAAATCTGTTCGTTAGTATGAAACCAATGTTCTCCGTCATTCATAACGGTAAGATTTGCACAATGTCTATCAATAAATTTATCTACCGTTTGACGTGATGTAAGATTATCATGTTCAGCATACAAAATTTCGGTAGGCGTTTTCCAATTTATCGGGTTTTCCCGAACAAAACATAAATATTCCCACGATAATGTTTCGCCAAAATCAGTTGGTATTTCTTTTCTTTCAGAAAGTTCCTTTTCAGACACATTCGCCCAGCTCATCATATCTACTATAAGTTGTTCCATATCAAGTATAGGCGATATGAATAATGCTTTTTCAATCTTGAAATTCTGTAATGTGTGCATTGTAAAATAAGCTCCGATACTATTAGCAAGTACATATATATAGTCATATTTTTCAGATATCTTATCGTAGACTTCCATAATTTCATTTTTTACAATCCACGGGAAATAGTCATTATAATCTACTCCAAAAACATCAAAATCTAAACAAATATTTTTGAACTGTTCGGCTTCAAGATAACTTCCACCTTTACCATGAACATATATCATTGCTTTCTTCAAAAGAATACCCCCATAAATCAAAATTTTATATATCCATATTATAACATTCGCATATTAGCACCACAATAAAAATTTATGCACCGATAATCTTGTTGAACAGTTCTAACAGTACATCTTTCACACCGCCAGCATTGAACACCAAACCGACAGCAATCAAGGCAACTACCAAGAAGCCGATGAGCTTTGAAAACTCACGCTTGAACCCCAAGTAGATACCGATAACCACAATCGACATAAGCACTAAGCTCTGTGCGTTGCTTAAAAACCATTGATACAAATTTTGCCCGAAATTCATGTTATTTGTCCTCGCTTTCTTTTAATTTCTTCATTTCATAGTCAGCTTCTTTGCCAACACTTAAAATACACATCAAGGCTACGCCGATACCCGTTCCAACAGATACCAGCAGGAAGTCTTTCAATAATTCCCACATTTTTTCATCACTCCTAACTTTCTACTAAATCTTTTGCAGGGGTCGTCTGCTGTTTGATTATCATTTCATGCTTTTCTGTGAGCTTTGCCTGCTGTTCGATAGTTTTCATGTAGTCTGTTCCGTTTCCCTTATCAATCCTTTTCAGCATTTTCAAGGTCGGTGCTACCTGCCTTTGTACCCAACGAAGCGTGCGGTCTAAGGTATAAGGCTCTGGCTTTGTCGTCAGTTTCAGACTTTGCCGATTATCCCCGATAAACCAAGCCCAGCGCTCGTTGAGTTTCCAGTCATTTTTTCGCTTGTCGGGTTCTTCATCAACAAACCGCACATACTGGTTGATGATAGAAAAGGCGGTCTGCTCTGCGTCATAATAGGTCAGCAAATCCCGTACTGCATAGTAAGCACGTTCATTGCGAAGCCGTATCTCAAAACGGTTGATAATTTCGGCTTTTTCCAAAGGTGTCCCTAACTTGACATACTGCTCATAGTCTTTTTCATAGATACAGAAATACACATCTGATTTCAGCGAACCAAGATAAAGGGTGCGTCCCATATATTCTCTGTCGTCCTCTCTATGCTTGATAAGCTCGCCCGACTGATAAAACTTATAGCTTCTGAACTTTCCGATATATTCCCGTTTCCTGCATTTTTCCGCAAGCTCTGGAATATCCAAAATGCCCGTATGGTCGTTGATAGCAAGGTCAATACGCTTCATCACGCCACCGTTTACGAGTGCGTCCATAAGAAAGTCATACCAGCTTCTTTGCTGTGCCAGCAGGTAACTTTCAAACTGCCTGCAACCACGCCCCTTTAACTCTAAAAGGACACCTTTTTCTTCGTCAGCCGACGTATAGATAAAGATGTCCCCTAAAGAATAATGCTCCGTATAACTGTAATGTCCGTAATCTTCATGGAGCATATAATTGATATTCAGTTTTAATATATCTTTGATGATGTGCTGTATATCCAGCGTGGGAAAACGAATTTTTACATAATCAAACAGCATGGTAAGCGGTGCTTCTGGATTGAACCTTGCCAGTTCTTTATGCAGAGTTTCCAGAAGTTCCTTTGACGGCTTCATTTTTCCGCTTTCTATCTTGTTGAGATATTCCCTTGTGATATCAGAAGCCACCGCCAGTCTGCCTTGTGAGATACCGTAAGCAATCCGTTTTTCCCGTAATTCTTTTATCCATTGTTCTTCATTCAGAACCATACCCCCAATCTGTCAAGTGTGAAGTTTTTTAAGGCGACTTCACAGCCGATTTTTGCTAGGAAACCATGCGATAAGCCTTATGTTTCCTGTGTTTTTCGTCTATTGTCTATTTGCAAACGTACCCCTCTGTTAGATACCGAGGGGTTTTACCTGCTGGCGTGGCTGACGCCACACCAGCAACGGCTAGTCCGTGCCGTCGCCTTTCGCTTCGCACGTCGCCGTCCCGTCCTGCCTTGCGTTATTCGATTACCAGCGTGAACGCTTCTGGATCATCAATAATGTTGTATGAACCGAGCGTGTCCGCTGTCTGTGTATATCGGAAGTGAAACAAAGGCTTTTGTCCTTTCATGGAAAAACGGGAACGGTACACCGTACCATATAAAGCGTTTGGCTTTGCTACATCATAGCTGAACAGGATAGAAGTAAAATCATTCTCCCTGCATTTTTTGATGATTTCCTCTGCACACTTTTCTTTATCTGTTATGATAAGACGGTTGAGCGTAAAGGTAACGTGTTCTTCATGGAAATTTTCTGATGAAGTCCTCATACTTCCTGCTACATCAATCTCACGTCCCCATTGCAGATAAGAAACCACCACTCCCAGCACAAAAAGTACCGTGATTGTTATGAATTTTCTCTTTTTGCACATACTGTTACTGTCCTTTCTTGTAGGGTGTATTATAATACAGTCTACGGTAATACATCTTATTTATCAATACAGTTGTATCTTATAATTCAAAGAAAAGACGAGGTACAGCGTATGCAGGTATATATTGATTTAGAAAATCTTTTGAAAGAGAAGAATATCAGTAAAAACAAAGTCTGTGAAGCGTGTAAATTACAGCGGACACAGCTTAATAACTATTGCAAGAACAAAGTTTCCAGAATTGACCTCACAATCCTTGCAAAGCTCTGTGATTTTCTGGAATGTTCCCCAAACGACATATTGAAATTGAAGTAGGACTGTCAGCTTTCGTTGCTTGCAGTCCTTTTTTCTTCCAGTCTGCCGATTTCTTGTAGAAAATCATGTCCTTTCGGCACTAAAGGCGTGTAAAATTCGCTGATAACACTTGTCCCTACATCACAATAGCCACGCCCCTTGATACGCTTTTGAAAAAACTGTTTTTTCACATCTGAACCGAACAGCATACCATAACCTAATTCGCTGATACGCCCCAATCCCACACGGAAATTGAAGTTATCTCTGATACCGTCCGAGAAATATTTTGCGTCTGGACGCTGGCAGGCAACGATAAGGAAATGACCTGCTTGTCGCCCTAACATAACGATTTTCTTTAACTGGCTAAGTAGGCTCACGCTTTCTTTTGTCCCCAGCATTTCAAAAAATGCCACATATTCATCAAAGATAAGAAAGCAGGGGGGAAGTCCCAGATAAGCGTAGTTTTCGCCCGTCTTATAGTTCGGGTGTCGCTTCATTTCCTCACTTCGCTGTACCATGCCCTCATAAAAGGCATTGACGCAATCTATCATTTCTTCTTTGGTATGATACACATTTCCCATAACTGTTCCCAAGTCTGCAAGGTCAGCGTTCTTCGGGTCTAAGATATAAAGGACAGCGTTTGTATGCAGTAAGGCTTCAATAAGCGTCAGCAGAAAATAAGTTTTACCGCCACCAGTCCCACCAGCAATCAGAGCATGGGGAAGTGCGTCATATTCCCAGACAAGATTTTTCATCAATCTAAGACAGCCGTTCTCTGCCCGTACTTCATCAATGGTAATGCGGTTCGCTATCATATCATAAAGCAAGGTATATTCGATATAGCCGTCATGCAGGGTCTTGTCGGTCAGCTCACAATATAAGCCACTTTCCAATTTATCCTCTAACCGTAAAAGCTGGTCTTGATATTTCCCTAGCGTAATTTCACAGCGGATATGAAGCAATCCTTTTTCCATTTGATAATAAATCTTTGGAAACCAGACGATTTTTTCCCTTGATCTGCATTGCAGGTCAGTAAAAAAACCGCTGTCTTGTACGGTATCGGCTTCATACCACTTGTTTTCCAGTACCATTCTTGCCAGCTTTTGACGGTGCAGGAGCTTCTTGAAACTGTCGTAACAGAAGCGGTAATACAGAAAAGCGACTAATGCACAAACACCAGTCGCTATCAGTATGGTTATGAAGTTGTAAGGGGAGAGCGTCAAGCCGTTCTCTAACAAGCTGAAATGTTCCCAATCGGTACGCATGAGCTGTTTCATATTCAGTAGCAGGAGAACCGCCACGAATACAAACAGAAGCGTTCCTATGGAAAAGTGGTAGACAAGGTGCTTGTCGCTGGCTCTGATACGGTGTCCTTTGTTCCAAATAGTACGCATAAATCAATCACTCCTTTCTGGGTATGAAAAAAGCAGTCAATCCTAAGACTAACTGCTTTGTATAATGGATATGAAGTTGTCAAACTTGAAGTTTCTTCTCTATTAGCGGTTATATTTTGCTCCTGCATAAATCAGCAACACCAATCCCACAACAAATCCCAATGCAAAAGCGATAAAACTTAACACTGAATCTGTTATACCGATTATTATAGCAGTCACCAAAAGACCAATTCCAATAAAGATAACACCCCAACCTGATATTTTACAAAAACCCTTTTTATCACTTGGAGACACTTTGTCATAATGATAACTATGAAGCAAAGTGATTTTTTCCTTTTTCCACATCAAACAACCAAGATATATAAAAACAAGTGCCAATACACCTATTCCAATCGCAACACCCATCGTTTCCGTCATAACAATCCCCTCCAAATTCTAATTGAACAAAATCGCTGCGCGATGGCCTGCCAAGGCTATGGCATAGCGATTTTCTTTTTTCTATAACAAAACAGTGGAAAGCAAGTCCTAAAAGTAGTATTGTTAAATCACCACAAAATAACAATCAAACAGGATCGACCTCTCCACTGCCTATGAAAAGAATACCACCATTCCACTTGGTTGGCAAGCGGTTTTATGACCCCAATGCCCCTCCGTATAAAGCAGTGTTTCTGATAACTACTGATTTTATATGGAGGATTTTATTATGTATGAAAAATATTTAGAACAGCTTGAGGAAGCCGGGAAAATCCGTAACCTCAAAGAACGTTCCATCAGTTGCTATAAAAACTATGTTTCTTACTTTCTGAAATATCAGAATAAGAATCCCAAAGAACTTACCTGTCAGGATGTCAGGGCTTTTTTGCTTGCGAAAAAAGAGGAAGGACTGAAAGCCACAACTCTGAATCTTTACAATTCTGCCATCCGTTTTTTCTATCGAAATGTCCTGCATATCCTTTGGGATGACATCACAGTTCCACGTATGATCCTAGAACATAAGCTTCCTACTGTACTGACTGCCTCTGAGATTGACCGCCTGTTAGATGCTGTTGATGATATCAAATATAAGGCTATGTTCGCAGTCATGTATTCCTCAGGTATGAGAGTTTCTGAAGTGATCCATCTTCATTATGACGATATCTCCCGTTCAAATATGCAGATCCATGTCCGGGATACCAAGAATAGAATGGACCGTTATACCATTCTCTCCAAACGTTGTCTGGATATCCTTACACAATACTGGTTTGAGAAAGGTCGTCCCCGTGGCATCCTGTTTCCGAATAAATTTACCGGTAATTATCTAACAGTCAGTACTCTGGAACAGGTAATGCGACGGGCAGTAGCTGATGCAGAACTTCCAAAGGCAGCAACCCCTCACTGTCTCCGCCATAGCTTTGCAACCCATCTGATGGAACAGGGCGTAGAACGGCAGAATATTCAGGCGCTGCTTGGACACCGTGACCCGAAATCTACGGAAGTTTATCTTCATGTCAGCAACAAATCCCTCATGGGCATTCAAAGCCCTTTTGACAGGAAAGAAGGTGCTGACCATGAATAAACCCACCGTCCAGGATATTTTCCGACATTTTTATACAGCATACCTTGAAAAATATTCTCCATCCCCGGAACAGTCAAAAACTGCCCGGAACATCTTGAACTGTAAAACAGGAGCTTATGGTGCAAATATCAGTGTATGTGAAGACTGTGGTGCTGTCCAGATCCATTATAATTCCTGTCGTAACCGCTGTTGTCCCATGTGTCAGGCAGTCCCAAAGGAAATGTGGATGGATGCCCGCAGGGAAGATGTACTTGATGCACCATATTTCCATCTGGTGTTTACAGTCCCTGATATTCTGAACCCAGTCATTTACAATAATCAGAAACTGTTATATGACACGCTCTATCATGCGGCTTCCGCTACTATTCAGGAACTGACAGCCGACCCAAAGCACCTCGGGGCTTCTGTTGGTTATATCTGCATCCTGCATACATGGGGCTCAGAAATGAATTTTCATCCCCATATCCATACGATACTGCTTGGCGGCGGCCTGACACCGAAAAATGAGTGGAAAGACAATGGTACGGAGTTTTTTCTCCCTATATGGGCTATCTCCAAAGTATTTCGTGGGAAATATATGGATGAACTGAAAAATCTCTGGAATACAGATCAGCTTGAGTTTCATGGAACAGCAGAAAAATACCGTAATTATTATGAATTCAAAGAACTTATAGATTCCTGTTATGACGCAGAATGGGTTCCTTACTGTAAGAAAACTTTTAACGGTGCACAATCTGTGATTGATTACCTTGGAAAGTATACCCATAGGATCGCTATCAGCAATCACCGCATCATCCATATGGATGATGAAAATGTTACTTTTTCCGTTAAGGATTACCGGAAAGAAGGACAATGGAAGGAACTGACCATTTCCGGCATTGAATTTATACGGCGTTTTCTGATGCATGTGCCACCCAGACGTTTTGTCAGGATCCGGCATTATGGACTTCTATGTTCCCGCAGCAAACACAAAAAACTCACTTTATGCCGGCATCTCCTCGGATGCAAAAAATATCTTTCAAAGCTCAGGGATAAGGAGATGCCGGAAATATTGAAACAGCTATATGGGATAAACATCCATGTATGTAAATCCTGCGGTGGACATCTTGGAAAACCACAGCTTCGAATACCGCAAAGGCGTTAAAGCCCATTTCCTATTTATATGTTTTTTTAGCCTCAAAATCCTGAGGTTTTATTGTTGTACCTATTTATCTGAAAACACGTGATTTCTGTAGCATCTGCATAGGAGATCCTGTATAATTATGGATAAGAGCAAAAGATTGAAAGTCCATAGGCAGTAGCTGCCCGGACGCTCACTTTGTTCAATTAGGTCAAATCGAAAATGGTGTAAACGAAGGGGCAGTTCACTGGAATGTCAAAACTGCTTTTTCGTTTACCCCATCATCGATTCTAACCTAAAGGATTTGTCCGTTTCTTCATACCCATATTATAGCAGTTCCATATATCCGTTACAATGAAAATTTATTCGGCAAGCCTATTTTTTCGGCTGTCCCTGCATGTTATTATTCTGTGGACTGCCTGCTTTTTGGTTGCCTTTGTTCTTCAAGACAATATCCTCTGCTTTTACATACCAGTCCACATCTGCACCACCAAACGTCTTTCTTGATACCGTATCGGCTACGGGATTGACAAGCTCCACGACTGCATTGTACGGAAATTCCCTTAACGGCACTTCTGGCGGTACAGATACGGGGATAATTCCACCATGCAGACTGCACTTCAAATCATAGATACGCTTTTTAAGCTGGGTACTCGGTGTCCCGTCCTCATTCTGTAAGAACACATCACGCACCGCTGTAAATTTTAATTCTCCAAATGTTTTCTCTTTGTCAATGACAAACCCGTTTGATAATCTCATAAATTCTTCACTCCTTTACTTTTCTTCAACTACTACAATATCATCAGCAAGCAACACATAATCGGTATGTCCCATATCCCCGATTGCGTAACCTCTGCCGTATAACTTCGGATTGACAAGTTTTACTTTCTGTTCATACTTAAAATGCTTTTCGCCAGCCTGCACGGGAATTTCCACCACAACATTTTCGCCTTTCTGTACGTCAGAGTAAAGGTTATAGCTTCGTCTAGTTAAGACCCTTCGGTTATTTTTATCTTTTTCAAAGACTGGCTCGCTTTCGCCTGCAAATTCAAGAGTTCCAAAAGACTGTGCCATATCTGGCACGACATATTTCATTTCCATATTGTTTTACCTCGTTTCTTTCTATATTTGATAAGTTAATTACAATCAATTTCTTATTCTGGCGGTTAGGAAAGTACCAGCAATCCCACCGATAGTAAAGGGTAAAATAAATGCTTACGCACCCTTGACTATCCGTGTTCTTGCAGGTTGTTTGCAGACAAGCCAGAATAAGCGGAAGTCTGCCGTTTGACAGCTTCGGCGGAGAGCGTGATTTTTCTTTCATCATACTGTTACCGCCTTATGATTTCTTCATTTTACGGCGTTTGTAAAGATATGTTCCAGCCAGTCCACCAGCAGACGCAAGCAACATCACGACAAATGCCATTACATTTGTACTGTCGCCCGTTTTGGGACTGTCGCTAGGCTTATTTGGCTTTTCTGGTGTCTGTGGTGTTTCGGGTTTCTCTGGTTCTTCTGGGACTTCTGGCTTTTCCTTAAAGGTAATCGTCTGTCCCTCGTCCTCAATGTCTTTATGTTCGGTAACTTTCTTCGGCTCGTCTGGATTGCTGAAATCGTACAATTCCTCAAAAGTTACAAGCTGTTTGCCGTCAAGAGAAGTAGCGTCAAAGGTAAAGGCAACTTCCACTTTCATAGTTTCGCTATCAGCGGTAAAAGTGTAATCACTTTCCACACGTTTTCCATTGATAAGAAGTTCTGCATTTTCTTCTTTCAATATCTGCCAGCCCACAAGTTTATACTGTGTACCGACTTCCAAGCCCTCTAAGGTTACAGTATCAATGATTGTAACGTCTTTTCCAGCTTCAAGCTCTTTGTTGCCGTCCTTATTGGTAGCAGTCGTATGAATTTTGATGATACGCTCTGTGATAAGTACCGTCTGTCCGTCGTCCTCAATGTCTTTGTGTTCCGCAACTTTTACGGGTTCGTCTGGATTGCTCAAATCGTATAATTCCTCGAATGTTACCAGATTTTTACCGCCAAGCTCGGACGCATTGAATGTATAGGCAATTTCCACTTTCATTTCTTCATCATCAGCGACAAAGGTATAATCGTTTTCAACACGTTTCCCGTCAATGATAAGCTCGGCGTTTTCTTCCTTTAACATCTGCCAGCCTTTGAGCTGATATTTTGTGCCTTTGGTAAGTCCGTCTAATTTTACAGTATCTACAATCGTGATTTCTTTTCCAGCAAGGATAGTCTTTTCGCCGTCCTTGCTGGTCGCTGTGGTATGGATAGAGATTTCTTTTTCGTATTCATCAGTTAAAGTCCCTAAATCAATCACAAGGTTATTTCTTGATACCACGATTTCAAAAGGCGGGATAAGCTCAAAGCCTTTGTTGCTTTCACATTTCAATTCTTCAATGATGTAAGTATCATAAAGTAATGCACCCTTGCTGTCGTCTGGTTCAGAAGTCCCAAACCATACACCGTCCTCGCTGGTCTGTCCTTTGTTGGTATTGTGCTTATGGGAAGCCCAGTCAGCAGAAGTGGAGAATTGCCCGTTATCATCAGTTACCACAACATGACTTTCTCCCGTCGTCTTGCTTGTGATCCGAAAGGGAACATCAGCAAGACGCTTGTGTGTACCTGCACCGATTTTTATGCCCTCAATATCTCCACGCTTAATCTGATTGTAGATAGAATGGGCTTTGTCGGTTAAGTCCACGATTTTTCCATTTTCTGTAATTGTAAAATCAATCTGTTTTGCACCGTCAGTTAAGTAACCGTTGGGAGCTTCACTTTCAACGATACGGAATTTTCCATAAGGTAAGAGGTCAGAAGAAGTAGAAGCGATACCCTCAATATCTGTACGAATAGTTTTTACGACTTCATTTTTCTTGTATAGCTTGCCCTCAACCAAAACAGAATTATCATTTAAGGAAATGATGTCAAAGGCAGTATCTTTCAAAGTGGCACTTCCTTGTGGCTTTGTATCGCCCGTTTCTAAATCTCGTTTCTGAATTTTGACACCGCCACGGATAACTTTGTCAGATACGGAAAACTGGTTACTTCCAGATAGTACGGCAAGGTCGCCGTCCTCGGTAATTTGTGTTACATATAAGCCCTTAATCTGTTCGGACTTATCGCCAGCCTGCATATATGCACCGTCTAACAAGTAGCCGTTTGGAGCTTTCGTTTCCTCAACGGTTAGCGTTCCAAGTGGAAGAACTGCTTTGCCGTCCTGCATATAGAAGCTGTCGCCAGACACCTTGTAAGCGTCCGCTAATTTTGTGATGTAGTGGGTTGTTCCGTCGCTGTCTGTTTCAGAGATTGTCTTTGTAACCCATGTACGAGTAGCTTCGGCAGGGAGATTGTCTTTCTCATAGAAGCCTGCATAATACTTCCATGTAAATTCCGCACCTGCTAAAGAAGCGTTTCCCTGCGGATTGACTTTCTGTGTTTCCATATCAATCTTGAAAAGCTCAATCAAAGTGTCTGTTACTTTTGGTGTATCTGATACTTTCAAAGTCGCTGTCTTTCCAGCTTCAACCTTTAAGGAATATACAGTTTTATCTACTTTATATCCTGCTGGTGCGGATAATTCCTTGATATAGACTATGCCTGCTTTTACCTCTGCAACATCTGTATTTCCGTTTTCATCAGTCGTAAGGGTGGCAAGCTGTTTTGTGCAGTCCTTATCAGCAAAGACACCGTAAGTTGCACCAGCGATTGAGTAATTCCCGTTACCGTCTGTAATGCTGGCATTACTGGAAACCTTTTGCAGTTTCGCTTTTCCGACATTCAGTTTCGCCCAGAATTGTCCCAATTCCTGCCCCTCGCCAGAGTAGATATAACCGCCACATTCATAGCGTCCTTTATTTTCTTTGACAAAGGCTCTTGCACCAGAGAAAACTTCGTCCTGTGTTGCCTTTGGAATTTCATCATAAGAAGCTCGCACGTTATCACATTGCCAGCCAAGATGTACGCTCAATCTCTGCCAGACAACACATTGTTCCAACAGATAAACTTGTTTATAGTTCAATTCCTTGTGAGCTTCGCCATACTGTTTGACATACTCTAAGGATAACGCCACATCTGAAATCTGGTCGGCACTCATGCGTGAGCTTGCGTCAGCTCTGGTCTTGTAGCCGTTCTTAAAATCTGTATTGATGTCAATACAGTAAGCGTCCTCTCCCTCAACGGTCAAATGTCCCTCATTAAAGGTAGAACCAATCGAACCGTCATTCATTACTTTTTCAACGATACCGACACGCTCTTTTGACTCAGTCCAGTATTGTTTACTTTCTGCATGAACGGGTGTAGTCGGTAAAGCAGTAACGACAGTTGCAAGAGCTAAGAAGCCCGTACACAATCGTTTCCATGTCTTTTTCATAAATCTAATGCTCCTTTCATTTTGGGTAATAAAATAGCCGTCCAATAAGAACGACTGAAAATAGAAAAGGAACGTCATTTTAGGCGTTCCATAGTCTATGAAATATTCAATTTTTTCTTGTTTTAATACTGATGTGCTGTACCATATCTTTGCATATCTAGGAAAACCTGCGTATCAAGGCTCATTCGTTAGTAGTAAATAAGTAGTAAATTGATGTGTTTGTTTCCTTGAAAATGCTGATAGATACTGTGTTTTAGCGGATAATCAGATTTTTATTGTGTTTTTATCAAAAAAATCATGAAAGCGAGGAACTTACATGTGACAGAATGGGAAGTATTTGGCGTTATTGTCGCTCTTATAGCCTTTGCAATATCCATAGGGACGCCAATAGTGAAGCTAAACACATCAATCACCCGGTTAATTGACCGGTTAAATATGCTGGATGAGGGGATGGATGAACTGACAGCCAGAAATAGCAAATCCCATGAGAGGCTGTGGAAGCACAATGAAGAGCAGGATGATAAGCTGCATGACCACGAAACACGAATCACTATATTAGAGAAAAAGGAGAAATGAACATGGATTTAAGCTTTTTGACAAACTACATTAACCCGGTAATTTTGGGCATCTGCTTGTTAGTGGGGTATGTGATCAAGACCGCGATACCGGCAATCAAAAATAGGTACATCCCACTTGCCGCTCTTACGATGGGCACCATTATTGCAATACTTATCAACATGAGCAGTGGCATTAATGCAGAGGTGATTATAAGCGGTATGACTTCAGGTTTGGCAAGTACGGGCCTTTATGAAATGCTGCGAAATTTGGTTGATAAAGACGGAAAGAAAAAAGCAGAAAATGGACCAGGAGAAGAGGGCGAGTAATCGCTCTCTTTTTATGAAAGGAGCAATATGGGCGTATTGATAATGGGCAGGGCATCTGCATCCGTGAAGCAGATGCAAAAATATATCAAGAGTAAAAATCCAGGTGTGGAACAGACCGTACTGGATATGATACCGCTATATCTGACAGAGGGTGAAGTAGAGGGAGTAAAAGGAGATATAGCATTTGCGCAATCATGTTTGGAGACAGGAAATTTTACCTTCGCCGGATCTGCAGTCAACCTGAGGCAGAATAATTTTTGCGGAATGGGTGTGATGAAAAATGGAGAGAAAGGTAACAATTTTCCCAGCCCACAATTGGGAATCCGCGCACAGGTCCAGCACCTAAAAGCCTATGCCTGTAACCAACCGCTTAAACAGGGATGTGTAGACCCGCGTTTTCATTTCGTGAAGCGCGGGATGGCGGAATATGTGGAGTGGCTGGGAATACAAGAAAATCCGAATCACACAGGATGGGCGGCAGGTAAAGGATACGGAGAAAAAATCTTGAAGATACATCGGGATATTTTAAATGTGGAAAGTGAGGAAGAAGGAATGAGAATCAATGTACATGCAGGACATAACTTTAAGGTTCCAGGAGCGGCTGGGGTATTTTCTGAAACAACGGAAGACCGGAAGGTGAAAGACCTGGTGATTCGTAAGCTGCAGGCAGCAGGCCATACAGTCTATGACTGTACGGATGAAAATTCCGGAAGTGTAAGCGGAAACCTTGCAGCTATCGTAGCAAAATGTAATGCCCATGCAGTTGATCTGGATGTATCCATTCATTTTAACTGTTATAATGGCGCGGCACATGGAACAGAGGTATTTATATATAATTGGGGCACGGCGGCAGAGCCTTACGCCCAGAGGATTGTAGACAAAATAGGGGAGCTGGGATACACCAAAAGAGGTGTAAAGACAAACTCCAGCCTTTATGTGTTACGGCATACAGCAAGTCCGGCGCTCCTGGTGGAATGTTGTTTCTGTGACAGCGCAGAAGATGCCGGGAAATATACTGCGGAAAAGATGGCGAATGCTATTGTTTCCGGTATTACAGGAAGTGCGATGTCCGGCAATACTCCATCCGGCGATACTAAAGATTGGCTGTCCAGAGGCGATACCGGAGCAGAAGTGACAGAATGGCAGAAAAAACTGAACATCTTTGGCAGTGGAGTACATGTGGACGGAGAGTTTGGACCGGACACAGAGACACAGACTATCCGGGTGCAGCGCCTTGTGGGTGTGAATCCTGATGGATGCGCAGGTGAGAAGACAAGGGTAGCCGTAGATACATACCTGAAAAAGAATAACTGGATACAGGTCCGCGATGGCCGCTGGTGGTACCGCCATGCAGACGGCGGATATGTAAAAAACGATTGGGAGAAGATTGGGGGTGTATGGTTCTTCTTTGATGGCAGCGGCTGGATGAAAACCGGCTGGATTGAATGGAAAAAGAATTGGTATTACCTCAAAGCCAATGGTGCTATGGTATCTGATAACCTGGTCCGTACCGACGGAAAGGTCTACTATGTGGACAAGTCAGGAAAGATGTGCTACACAGATTCTTCCGGTGCGCTCAAATAAACAAAAGGTCCAGGTTTTATCACCAGGGCCTTGAAAATCAAGTTTTATGCTGTTATAATTTAGTTGCTGGGGGAGCGGTGGCAAGCCCGCCCTCCCTTGGTATTCTCTAAGCTATTTTCTTTTTTAATTCGTCTACTTCTTTTTGCAAGTCTTTAATCATCTGCAAAAGCAGGCTCGTGTTTTCGTTTTCAAGCTTGTTGATTCTGTAGTATTGCTTGATTTCTTCCATGTTTGATTCCACCATATTTATCTTATCCGTAAGCCGCGTCTGGACATTGTCAAGTTCAGATAGAATCATGTTTGTTTGTGAGTTAAGTAAATCTGCAATTGATTTTAAATCTTTTTCATCTAACATTTTAAGACCTCCATATTTGATTTGTTAAAGACACTTGCCCTTCTTTAACTGTCTTTATTTCATCGCTTTTAAAAGTGATAATCAAGCTTTTGAAGAGAACTTTGATAAAAGATTTTTCTTTTCCTCCTCATTTTCCACATACATGATGATATCTTTTGGTTGCATATCTAAAATGGTACATACCTTGTTTAGAGAATCCAAAGAAATACTTGTATCTTCATTTTTTATCTTTTTAAGGGTGTTTTGACTTAAAACTTTTGTGGTTTTTGCTTTATACATATTTAAGCCAGCACGTTCTAATGCTTCTCCCACATTAAATTTGTATTTTAACATATGGCATGACCTCCTTTATTAAAGAGTAACACATGCCTCATAGTTAGTCAATAAAATATCATCTTAAAAAGTTATAAACTATTTTTAGTTTAATACCAAGAAACTAATTAAACTTATTTTGGTTTATTTTCGCTTTCCACATATTTGATAATATTTCCAGGTTGCATATCCAGTAATTCACATAATTGTTCAAGTGTTTTAATTCCGACCATATCCCCCTTTCTTAACTTTTGCATTGCAGACTGGCTCAATATGTTTTCTTTTAATATGCGCGTGCTGTTATACCCTGATTCTTTCAAGGTGTCAATAACATTGATTTTATAAACAAGCATTTAGAATACCTCCTTTTCTTATATTGTAAAACTACCTCGTTTTAATGTCAATAAAATAATCCAAAAAAAGTTTAAAAATCCATTGACAATAAACCAAATATGGTTTATAATGTAATCATAGAAAGGAGGTGAGAACAATGGGAAAGAAAAAGAAAAGCGGCAATGAGAAACGGCTCGCAACCATCCTTCTCATTACCGCAACACTTAATCTAATCCAAGCCCTGATTGATTTAATCAATCATCTGCTAGATTAGGGGGCGGGGGCGAAAGCCCCTTCCCTTAAAATAAGGATATCGTTTTCTTTGCCCATTGTCAAGTATGGCAACCATAGAAATTATATTAGATGTCGTGCAGATTATTGTTAGCACAGGAATCATTGTGGTGTTACTCAAAGACCGGAAATGCAAATAGGAACCACCGGACCGGCGCCCGGTTATGCGTCGGTAAAAAGATAAAAGCATTATACATCCGTTTCAGGGGACGAATTAAAGGCATTTAAGAACCACCTAGAAAAAATCGAGGTGGTCAAAAATAGGACTTCTCACCTATACCTCTGGACAGAAAAAGGTGCCCTCCTCCACGCCAAGTCCCTTAACACTGACAAGGCGTGGGAGGTGTATGATTATCTGGTGGATTTCTATTTCCGAGCGCAGAATGAGATAAAGGTGGGTAATCAAATAACAGGTCTAGTCACAACGGCAAAACAGCAGACGTTGCAGGTGGTAAATATCATGGACAATGATGAAGCGCAAAAATTGATTATTAATCTTAAAAAGGGTATGGCAACGCTGGAGGTATTAATAGATGGTTGTAACAAGCGCATAGAAAGAAGTAAGTATGAAAACCTTAAATCAGCGATTGCCGAAGTAACGATGACGGTTGCAAACAATGCGAGCAAATTAGCATTGTTGGAACCAGGGCCGATGGAACAGTGGTATTAAAATAAGACTGTTGAACGGATGGGCCGCTGCTAATAAATGAATTTTAAACCATTGATAACCTCAATGTGCCCATTCCTCAGTACCTGCCTCATCATCGGTTTTACACCCATGGAGAGAAGATAAAGATAGCAGCAGTCACAGAGAGATGTTATACTGAAAGAAGAATACAAAAAGAAAATTACCCATTGTCAAAAACAGAGACACACGGGAGGAAAGAGAATATGTACAAAACAGAAACTTATACAGCAGTGGTACCGGTGGAGGACTACATAGAAGGCTATGTGGATGTGGACACATTTCTGGAGTGCTGCAGGGCATGTCCGAATTATGAAAAGGTATGGTCCTGCCCATCTTATGATTTTGATGTTCTGTCATACTGGAGGAAATACGAGACCCTGGAACTGACAGCCGTTAAAATAATCTTTGATGAGGAGTTTGCAGGGAAGGCATTTACAAAGGCGGAGCAGGATAAAATCCTTGGACAGTCCCTCCGTGTGGAGAAGGAAAAGCTGTCGGAAATGCTCTGGGAGAAGGAAAAACAATATCCGGGAAGTATCAGCCTGTCAGCAGGCTCCTGTATTTTGTGCGAAGGAAACTGTACCAGACCGGATAAAAAAGCGTGTCGATTTCCGGAAAAGATGCGTTATTCCATAGAATCCATCGGAGGCAATGTGGGACTGACACTTAGCAAGCTGATGGGAATAGAACTGGAATGGATGGAAGAGGGAAGGCTGCCCCATTATTTTGTTCTGGTATGCGGGCTTTTGAAGTAAACAATATATGGAAGAAAAAGGAAGTTGACAGAGAAAGATATTTGCTGTACACTTTTATCATAAACTTATAAAAGTATCTGATAAAAGTGAAAAGGAGAATGCATATGGACACTCTGACTGCCAGACCAAGAGTATTGAAACAGGCAAATCTTTCCCTCATACGAAAAGTCCTGAAAGCAAAAGGAACTGCCACCAGGGCAGAGATTGCCTATGAGACGAAGATCAGTTCCACCACAGTCCGTTCTCTGCTGTCTGAAATGATGCAGAACGGAGAAATCGAGAGTGTTGGATACGATGAATCCAGCGGAGGAAGAAAAGCAGAGCGCTATGGGTTCCGGCCCAACCGGTATTACGGCGCGGCTTTCTGCATCACAGGAGACCAGATCTACGGTCTGCTGATCAATGTCTGCGGAGAGATCGTGGAAAAAACAAGGCTGGAGGCAGCAAACGGAGATTTTGAAAGCGCCATCACCGCTTGGATGGATGAACAGATAAAAAAAAGAGAAATCAAGTCTATAGGCATTGGCGTACCCGGCGCGGTGGAAGGGAAAGGGTACTGGAGAACAAATGAGGCGGACGGGAAATTATATAAAATAGATATTGGCGACAGCCTTGAAAAGCGGTACAAGATTCCTGTGGTGCTGGAAAATGACCTGAATGCCACTGCCATCGGATTCGGACGGTGTTACGCAAAGGAGTTTCCTTGTGAGAATCCGGAGAACACGAATATGGCTTTTCTCTACTTTGAAAAGGGCTGTGTAAGTGCCGGTTTTATCTCAGGGGGCAGAGTTGTACGCGGACATCATAATTTTGCAGGGGAGCTGGGTCTGCTGCCCATGGAAGACGGAAAGACGCTGGATGCGTGCATGGCAGAGCCTATGGAGGATGTCAGATATGTTGATCTGGTGGTTCGGGTCATCAGTTTTATCTGCGGGATTCTGAATCCGCAGTATGTGGTCCTTGGCGGCCCGAGTCTGCAAAAGGACTGTATCGGGCCTATCGGTGACGGGCTTTCCGCCTTCCTGCCTAAACACCTGCTGGCAGAGATTCTCTACTCCCCGGATGTGTGGCATGATTATTTTGACGGGATGGCAAGTCTGACCGCTGCAAAGATGTTTGATGAGGTACAGTTTATAAAGGAGCAGCCATGTTTATGAAGCGGAGAGAGAAAATTCTGGATACCGGGCCACGGATCTGCTTTTTTGTGCAGACAGCATTTGGAACGGCGTTTTCGTATCTGACCAGCGGCGTGTTTTTAAGTGGCCTTGCGCTTCTTATGGGAGCAGGGGATGTGCTGGTCAGTTATCTGAGCGTGATCGTGAATATCTGCGGGGTGCTGATCCTTGGATTTGCGGCATATCTGGAGCGGTTTCAGAGCCGTAAGCGGCTGACTGTTATATTTACGGCACTTTCCAGAATCGCCACGCTTTTCATTGTACTCATACCGGCTGTGGTGCCGAACCGGATGCAGATCGCCGTCTTTGTCCTGGCGGTGGTCATGGCTTTTACGCTTCAGGCCCAGACGACGGTAGTGCTGAACCAGTGGATGATGGGGTTTATGGATGAAAAGAAAAGCGGACGTTACATATCACTGAGACAGACGCTGACACTGGGCGTTACGGTCCTGTTATCTGTGGCTGGCGGTTTCTGGATGGACCATATGCAGGGGGAATACCTGGGATTTGCCGTTCTGTTCGGGGCAGCGGCGGTGATGAGTATCTGTGAAGTCATGCTTCTGATGCGGACACCTGACAGCGCGCCGTACCGGCCTTTGAAAATAAATTGCGGACTTGGGGATGCACTGAAGATACCTCTGAAAGACAGGAAGTTTGTGGGATTTGTGGTTTATATCCTGGCTTTTTATCTGCTTCTCAATATTTCAGACAGCTTTACCATGGTGTATATGATGAAATATCTGGCACTTCCCTATAAAACGGTGACGGCTATGTATATGATCATATCCCTGCCCCAGATCGTGCTTCTGGGCTTATGGGGGAGGATCAGCGATAAGCGGGGACATGAATTTGTTTTGAAAACCTCCATCTGGCTTTTTGCAGGTGAGACATTGTTTATGTCTTTTGCGGCGCCGAAGAACTGCCTGTTGTTTATTCCGGCTGCGTTTCTTATATCTTCCGTTGCAAATGCCGGTTTTGTAGTCGCTGTGTTTAACAGACGGTATGAGCTGATGCCGAAAGACAACAGGATCATGTATGATAATTTTTATACGGCAGTTATTGGACTCGGGTTTATTTTAGGCCCCATGATCGGAGGGGCAGTGAAAGGATTTCTGGAGGCAGGCGCAGCAGTGAAATCCACTGCTGCCATAAACGGAATTCACTGCCTGTATCTGATATCTACGGCAGGCATTCTGCTGCTGCAGGTCATTTATTACCGTGTGCAGGGAAGAAGGGAGGTGTGTGTCCATGTCAAGGGTTGATCTTCATATCCATACAAAGTTCAGTGATGACGGGGAGTTTTCTCCGGAAGAGATCATCAGGCAGTGTGAGGCATGCGGGATGGAGTGGATTGCCGTAACAGACCACAATAGTGTCCGTGGCGTGGCCGAGGCTTTAAAAGCAGCCGTTAAAGTCAGGGTTATCCAGGGTGTGGAGCTGGACTGTGTGTATAGAGGACAGAATTTTCACCTGTTGGGATATGGCATTGATGTGAACCGTGAAGAATTTGCAGCCGTGGAACAAGATATTTTACAACAGGAGAGAAGGGCGGCAGAGGAAAAAATCCGGCTTTTCCGGCAGGCAGCAGGTATTGTGGTGGATGCGGATGAAATTCTTGCCGGGGCAGATAACGGCGTTGTGACCGGGGAACAGATTGCTGAACATGTCTTAAAACGCGGGGATGCAGACCGGTATGAAATACTGGCCCCCTACCTTCCGGGCGGGGAGAAAAGTGATATGCCAAATGTGCGGTTTTACTGGGATTTTTTTGCAAAGGGAAAGCCGGCCTATGTGGAGATATCCTATCTATCCCTTCCTGATGCTGCGGCCCTGATACACAGCGCGGGCGGTGCGGCGGTTCTTGCGCATCCGGGGCAGAATCTGGGCGGAGATGATGAACTGCTGGATCAGATCACGGAGGAGAAGATTGACGGCATTGAAGTATTTTCTTCCTACCACAGCAGGGAGCAGGCACTGCATTATCTGGAAGCCGCGGAACAAAAAGGCCTGTTTGTCACCTGCGGCAGCGATTTCCATGGCAAAAATAAGCCGAACATCGTACTGGGAGGTCATAATGCCCTGTGGAGCGATGAAAGACTTACATCAGAATTGAAAAAATGCTCCTTATGGAAACTGCCTGTTCTATAGCAGAACAGGCGGTCCCATAAGGAGCGGTAAGAATTATAATACATCCTCTATTTCACATCCGCAGGCAAAAGGACCTGCAAGCGGCATCATATCGCGCTTTCTTCCAAAGTAATCCCGGTCAAATACAATAGGAGTTCCGTCAGGTGCTTCAAATTTCTGTTCCGGCTCAAATGCCTCACCCAGCAGTTCTGTGCTTACAAACGGAGTCTCAAATTTTGGCAGGTAATCATACAGATTGGTCTCCAGACGGTATTCTCCGCCTTCCTCTTTTAATTCCAGCGTGATCTTGTGTTCCTCATCCACTTTATAATTTTCCTCTGCATCACACGGTTTGGCGCCGTTAAAGTATACATTGCCTCCGGTGTAGATGGGAAGATGGTCATAATAGATGTCTTTGTTGTCATGGTCCACAGCAGTCTCTGCGTTGAAGCGTCCAAAGTACGTCTCTGCCGTGGGATATCCGTCGTACGGTTTTGTTCCGCAGATAAACTGGTATTTATCCATGGTGCCCATGCCCTCAGATTCCGCATAGGCAGCCAGGTCCCGGCGGATTTCCTTCTGCACGAATATATTGTTGTAGAAACGTGCATCACCGTGAAGGATCGTCATAAATCCGGCAACCTCTGTGCGGTGCGGTACGTGATATGGCGTATACCTCGGGGATGGCAGATATTGTCCGCCGTTATCTACACCGGCGCCTACCCAGGTAAAGGAACCTGCGATCAGGTTGTGTACAAGAGCGGTGCCCTGTGTGCTGATGCGGCATGCGCAGTCGGACAGAAGCAGATTGTTGTCAACCAGTGTGGGACCGTGGGAAACCTCGATAAAAATGTCCTCAGCCAGAGCCAGACCATTGGCAATCTCTGTTCCTTTTGGCGGAACATTGTCGTGGAACAGATTCTGTGTGACACGGGTCCCCTGTGCCTGCCAATCCAGCCACAGGCCGCGGGTGCAGTGGTGGAAATGGTTGCGGCGGATGATCACGTCAATGGCAGCATGCATTTTGATACCGCCGATCTCTGCGCCTGCCAGGTCCTGTTTATTGTTGATATGGTGAATGTGGTTGTCCTCGATCACAGAGAACACGCCGCCTAAATGTCCTACAATACCGGTCTGTCCGCAGTCGTGGATGTTGCAGCGGCGGACAATGTGGGAACCGATGTTCTCTTTTGTCCATCCCTCAATCTGTGCCTGGCAGATGGCGTCACGTTCTGTCTGGGTTCCGTCTTTATAGAATCTGGTGGTCCACTTGTTTTCATTGTTCGGCTGCAGATATTTTCCCAGGGAGATACCGGAGCATTTGGAATCGGAAACCTCACAGTCCTCAATGATCCAGCCCTTTGACCAGTGGGGGCCGATCATGCCTTCCTGGTAAGCAGTGGGCGGTGCCCATGTGGTAGCTGCCTGTTTTACCGTGAAGCCTGACAGCGTGATATAATTAACGCCTGTCTTATCCGGGTAGAAGCAGTTGCGCCGCACATTGATCTCCACATTTTCCTTGTTGGGGTCAGCACCCTGGAAGTTGGCGTAGATGACAGTGAAGCCGTCTTCCTGTTTTGTGTACCATTTGTAGAGGGTAAAATCCGGGTCCCAGGAACCTTTGTAAATGGATGGGTTTGTGACATCCTCCAGTGAAAATGCCTCATACATGGATTTGCCGTTTATGTATACCTCACCGGTATGCACCGGTTCCGGAGCACGGTACCAGTCACCTGCAATGACTGTGGTGTAGGGGTTATAGCAGCCGAAGATACCGTTGGGAATACGGGCTGTCCAGACATTGCCCTGATACTGTGTCCAGTTTTTTACAGGTTCCGCGCCGGTAATGACAGCGGCCAGCGGCTCCTCTGAGCGGTAGACAATACGATTGTTTTCGTCTGTACCGCCGTTTTTCGGATTTACATATTCCCGGTAAATACCCGGAGCTACCAGGACTTCGTCTCCTGCGCGGGCGGCAGCGGCTGCCTCACTGATGGTCTGAAACGGTTTTTCCTTAGTACCGCATCCGTTTCTGGGAGCATTTGCGGCTACATAATAAATCATAGATGTTATCCTCCTTTGGCTGTTTAAAACTAGTTACTATTCACAGTCCTGCAAAAAGCGCAGTTCTGTGAACAGTAACTTTTCTATTGACCTTCCCGGTCTTGTGATAATATAATTATACTGTGGATTTAGGGATATATAAATAATCATACTGCCTGAAAATATAAGAATCCTGCCATATACGGAGGTCGCTATGGTACAATTCAGAAAATTGGATATGGACGGAAGAAAAAAGGAAAAAATCGTTTATCAGAATCAGATGCTTCACTATGGCTTATATGTGCCGAGACCGGAGGCGTATTTCTTCGGGGATATTCCGTGGCACTGGCATGATGAATTTGAGTTCGGACATATTTTGGGCGGAAGTATGCAGTATAAGACCAATCATCATGAATTCATACTGCATGAGGGGGACGGAATATTTGTCAATTCCGGGGTTCTGCATTATCTGCATCCTCTGGAGCCTGTGGAGGAGGTAAGGCTGCAGTCACAGTTCTTTGACCGTTCTTTTCTGGCAGGCGCATCGGGAAGCATTCTGGATATCAAATATATTGTTCCTGTGCTGGAACAGAAACAACTGGACGCAGTGCCCCTTTACTGTTCCGATACGGGAAGCGCGGAGTTTCTGGAAAAAATGAGGGAAGGGGCAGAACTGAGCAGCAAGGGGGAGCCATTTTTTGAGCTTCGTCTGCGGAATCTTTTCTCAAAGCTCTGGGAGATGGTGTATTCCTGGGCAATGGATGAGAAGAAAAGCGGGACAGGTTTCAACGCCCTGGAGGATGAACGAATCAAACAGATGCTGTCCTATATTCAGGAACATTACAGTGAGAAGATCACGGTGCAGGATATTGCATCCAGTATACATATCAGTGAGCGGGAGTGCTACCGTCTGTTTCAGACGAGTCTTGGGGAGACACCTGTGGAGTTCATGATCTCCCTGCGTCTGCAGAAGGCACAGGAGCTGCTGCGTTATACGGATAAAAGTGTTCTGGAGGTGGCTGTGGAGACCGGATTCGGGACCAGCAGCTATTTTGGAAAAATATTTAAACAATATCATCATATTACACCGAAACAGTATAAGAAGCTTAATTTTGACAGGAAAGAACATCCCGAAAAGGAGACCTGAAACGTGTGCGGCTGTCTGCGGAAACGCAAACAGCCGCACACGTTGCTTTACGCCGGAAGTTCTCCGTCTGCGGGCATCCGCCTTATCTCTTTCCGGACCAGAAGAACTGCCAGGATACCGGCAGCCGCGTCCGCAATAGGACCGGCATACATGACTCCGTCAATTCCCATAAAGAGGGGGAAGATCAGGATCATGGGGATCAGGAACAGAATCTGTCTTGTCATGGAAAGCACAATACCGCGGGTGGCTTTGCCGATGGAAGTGAAAAAGTTAGCGGTCACCGGCTGCAGGCCGTTCAGGAAGGTACAGAACATAAAAATGCGGAAATACTTCTGGGCAAACTGATAATAAAGCTTGTCTCCGGAACCGAAAAGGCTGACGATCTGCCTGGGGAAGATCTGGAAACATATAAATGCAGTCACAGCCAGAATAGTTGCTGTTCCGGCTGCGCACAGATACGTCTTTTTCACCCGGGAATAGTTTTTGGCGCCGTAATTAAATCCCACGATCGGCTGTGAACCCTGGGCGATCCCGATGACAATGGACAGGAATACCATATTCACCTTGGCTACGATCCCTACCACCGCAAGGGGAATGTCGCTTCCGTAGACGGAGTGGGAACCATAGTGGCGAAGCACATTGTTCATGGTTATCTGGACCACGGTAAGGGCCAGCTGATTGAAGCAGGAGGCCATTCCGAGGGACGCGATAGCTTTGATACAGTGAGACCGGGGAATGAGATTTTTAAGCTTCAGCTCCACGGTTTTATACCGGGGCAGATAGAAGAGGACCAAACAGGCGGAGAATACCTGGCCGGTCACCGTTGCCCATGCAGCTCCGGCAATACCCCAGCCGAAGGTAAAAATGAACAGGGGGTCCAGCACAGTATTGATCAGAGCGCCGGAGACCATGGATATCATGGAATAGGTAGGACTGCCGTCCGCCCGGATCAGATGGTTGCCGCCTGTTGTCAGCATAAAAAACGGAATGCCCCAGGTGGTGATCCCCACATAGGTCATGGAATAGGGCAGAACCTTGGGGGTAGCGCCGAAGGCCAGGATCAGCGGCTTCAGGAACAGGCGGATCAAAATGACCAGGATGAGGCCGCACAGGATGAGGCTGCCGAAACCTGTGCCTGCAATATGCTTTGCCTTTTCTTCATGTTTACGTCCAAGTTCCAGATTAAAATTGGAGGCGCCTCCGATTCCTATGAGGAGAGCGATAGCTGTAGTTATGGTGGTAATGGGAAAAGCCACGTTTGTCGCGGCATTTCCGTACATGCCCACGCCCTGCCCGATGAAGATCTGGTCCACAATATTATACAGCGCGTTGACCAGCATGCTGATGATAGCCGGTACCGCGAATTTGGGCAGTAATTTACCGATGGGGCTGAAGCCCAGCGGGTTTTCTTTTATCTGTTGCGTATTCTCCATATGAGTTCTCCATCCTTTCTGATTTTATTTTAAGCCATCTGAAGAAGAAATCCAATACAGAAATTTGATGAATCTGAAAAAAAGAGAAAATAGTATTGACAGACAGGATAATACTTTGTATATTATATATGAACATATGAATATGTATTCATATGAAAACAAGATGAACGGAAAAGGAGAAAGTAAATATGAGAAAAACATTTAAACTGGTAGATTTAGACTGTGCACACTGTGCTGCAAAAATTGAGGACTCTGTAAGGAAGATGGAAGGTGTAACCGGAGTAGAAGTGAACTTTCTGAGTCAGAAGATGGTTCTGGAGGCATCTGAGGAGTATTTTTCTGAGATTGCGGACAAAGTGGTGAAACGGATTCGGAAAATTGAGCCGGATGTCACAGTGAAAAAAATTTAAGATCATTGCGGCAGGGGGAACTGCCTGCCGCCGCAATTTATGAAAGGAAGAGAATTATGACAAAAAAACAGAAAAAACAATTATACCGCATACTCACATCCATTCTCATTTTTCTGCCGGTCTTATGGCTGCCTCTGAATGAAACAGGAAAATTCATAGGATTTCTTGTCTGTTATGCCGTGATTGGGTGGGATATTATCTGGAAAGCTGTCACCAACATTCTGCATGGTCAGGTATTCGATGAAAATTTTCTGATGACCGTTGCCACTGTGGGAGCCATGTGTCTGGGGGACTATAAAGAAGGTGTGGCAGTCATGCTGTTTTATCAGGTGGGAGAACTGTTTCAGTCCTATGCTGTCAGCAAATCACGCCGTTCCATTGCAGGACTGATGGATATACGCCCGGACTATGCCAACGTTGTGAGGGATGGAAAAGAGACCAGGGTGGAACCGGATGAAGTTCTTGTTGGAGATGTGATTCTGGTCAAACCGGGAGAACGCATACCCCTTGACGGAATCGTTCTGGAGGGCAGCTCCACTCTGGACACCTCTGCACTGACAGGGGAATCCATGCCAAGGGAAACCGGGGCAGGGGCGGAGGTCATCAGCGGATGCATTAATCAGACAGGAACCCTGAGAATCCGCGTATCCAGGCCCTACGGGGAATCCACAGTTTCTAAAATATTGGATCTGGTGGAGAACGCCAGCAGCAAAAAATCAAAGTCCGAGGCATTTATCACACGTTTTGCCAGATACTACACACCCTCAGTTGTGGCAGCAGCAGCACTGCTTGCCATATTGCCGCCTCTTATTACCGGGCAGGCGTTTGCCCCCTGGATACACAGGGCGCTGACCTTCCTGGTGATCTCCTGCCCGTGTGCGCTAGTAATCTCTGTTCCGCTGAGTTTCTTCGGCGGCATCGGCGGAGCTTCAAAGTGCGGTGTGCTGATCAAGGGAAGCAATTACCTGGAGGCACTGGCAAAAGCAGAGACTGTTGTGTTTGACAAGACAGGTACTCTGACGAAAGGGTCTTTTGCAGTGACGCGATGCTATCCCCGGGGAATCACCGGTGAAAGATTACTGGAACTGGCAGCCTGTGCAGAAAAAGACTCCAATCACCCCATTTCCAGGTCTATTGTGAGGGCATACAGAAAGAATACCGAACAGTTTACAGTTTCTGATGTACAGGAGATCCCGGGACACGGTATCTCTGTCACTCAGAATGGAAAAAATGTACTGGCAGGAAATGCAAAGCTGATGAAAAGCAGAAAAATCACGTTTCAGCCAGTGAAAGAAGCAGGTACCGTTGTCTACGTGGCGGAAGACGGGAAATACCGCGGTGCTGTCCTGATCGAGGATGAGATCAAGGAGGACGCAGCCTTTGCTGTCAGCGAACTGAAAAAAGCAGGGGTGCAGAAAACGGTTATGCTCACCGGAGACACAAAGGCAGTGGGCGAAAAGGTAGCAGGGAAATTAGGGCTGGATCTGGTCTATACAGAACTGCTTCCCGCGGATAAAGTGGCACACATGGAAGAACTGCTGGCCAGGACAAGTGAAAAAGGCAGGCTGGCTTTTGTGGGAGACGGGATCAATGATGCGCCGGTGCTCGCAAGAGCAGATATAGGAATCGCTATGGGTGGACTTGGTTCCGATGCGGCAATTGAGGCGGCAGACATTGTCATCATGACAGATGAACCGTCAAAGATAGCGGCAGCTATGCGGATTTCCAGAAAGACACTGGCAATCGTGCGCCAGAATATAGTTTTTGCTCTGGGAGTGAAGGCCGTTGTTCTGCTTCTGGGAGCACTTGGAATTGCATCTATGTGGGCAGCAGTCTTTGCAGATGTGGGTGTTGCTGTCATTGCCATATTAAATGCAGTCCGCGCGCTCCGAGTGCCGAAGGAGGAGAAGGTGTTGAGAAAAGAAAATTTCCGGGAGGCGCCGGCAGGGTGAATTTTACTAAATTGAACCGCTTATTTTCGGCAATTATTTACGAAATCCATTCACTGTGGTAGAATTATTCTATAATTGTATTGACAGAAAAAGAAAAAAGAATATAATGAACTTATCACTTGTCCTACAAGTTGAGACGAAGGGAAGATATATGAAAATAAAACGTGTCAATGTAACCAGCCAGGTGGTGGATTATCTGAAGAAGAATATTGAATCCGGAAACTGGACAGTTGGTGAGAAGATACCGTCAGAAAACCAGATGACAGAGGAGCTGGGCGTGAGCCGTTCCAGTATCAGAACGGCGCTGCAGTATCTGATTGGCCTTGGTGTCCTGGAAAGTGTGCATGGCAAAGGGACTTATCTGATCAACAGCCGTGTGGAGAACTGGGATGAGACGGAGAACAAGATCACATCCGAGGACTGCAGGGATATTGAAAAGGTATTGGAATTCAGAAAAATACTGGAACCAGATGCCTGCAGACTGGCAGTGGAAAAATGTACGCCCAAGATCATCACCGCTCTGGAGACATATCTGGAGCAAATGCAGATGTTCCAGGGAAATCGGGAAAAGTTTGTAAATGCAGACCTGAAATTCCATGAAGTTATCTGCCGTTCTACAGGCAACGCCCTGCTGGAAAAAAGCCTGCACAAGGTTTTCCAGGAGACCAGGCAGAATCATGAACAGATGAATGAACTGTTTGGCTATGATTCAGGGATCCATTACCATGCGCAGATTCTGGATGCATTTAAGAATGGCGATGCGGATGCAGCTCATGATATTATGTATGAACATCTGGACGCAGCTATGAAAAAGCTGTGAATCAGATTCTTACAGAACTGCCTGTTTCCCGTGGGAACGGGCAGTTATATGGAAAATGACAATGTTTTTATATTCTAACTTGTATGATGAGTAACAAGTAATAGGAGGAGAGAGATGTCAGTTAAAATTCAGGACATACGGGTCATATGTACAGCGCCGGAGGGCATTAACCTTGTCGTAGTCAAAGTGGAGACAAATCAGCCGGGATTGTACGGCCTGGGCTGTGCTACATTTGCTTACCGCCATCTGACGGTAAAGCACCTGATCGAGGAATATTTAAAACCGCTTCTTGTGGGGCGGGACGCTGAGAATATTGAGGAATTATGGCAGCTTATGCACCAGAACGGCTACTGGAGAAACGGCCCTATTGAAAATAATGCGATTTCAGGCATTGATATGGCGTTGTGGGATATCAAAGGCAAGATGGCAGATATGCCGGTGTATCAGCTGTTCGGAGGAAAAGTAAGGGAAGGGATTCCGGTATACCGCCATGTGGACGGAAAAGATATCGGGGAAATCTGTGAAAATATTCAAAGATTCCAGGAGATGGGAATTACGCATCTGCGCTGCCAGTGCGGCGGCTACGGCGGGGCACCTTACGGACAGACACCTGAGACAGCGCCGGAAGGGGCACATGACGGGATGTATCTGGACTCCAGGAAGTATATTCGTGACACAGTAAAACTTTTTGGAGAAATCCGTGACAGAATCGGATATGATATGGAATTGGTACATGATGTACATGAGCGCATCGCTCCTGTGGAAGCTATCAAACTGGCAAAGGAGCTGGAACCCTTTGATCTGTTTTTCCTGGAGGACCCGGTTCCGCTGGAGCAGACAAACTGGCTGAGAAACTTGCGGGAACAGACCAGCATCCCCATTGCCCAGGGAGAGCTTTTCAACAATCCTAAAGAGTGGAAAACTCTCATAGCAGAGCAGCTGATTGATTTTATCCGTGTACATATCAGTCAGATAGGAGGCATCACACCAGCCAGAAAACTTCAGATTTTCGCGGAGCAGTTTGGTGTGCGCACCGCATGGCATGGGCCGGGTGATATGTCACCCCTGGCTCACGCGGCAAATATCCATATTGATCTGGCGGCACCTAATTTCGGAGTGCAGGAGTGGTCAGGAATCGAACCGCCTAATTTTGTGATACAGGATCTGAAGGGGCCGCATGGCGCGCTGCTGGAAGTCTTTCAAGGTCTTCCCGAATTTCGCAGGGGTTATGTGTATGCCAATGATAAACCGGGTCTGGGTGTGGATATTGATGAGAAGGAAGCAGCAAAATATCCGTGTGAGAAGACAGTCACCACATGGACGCAGACGAGATTGAGAGACGGTTCTCTGCAGACACCGTAAAGGGAGGGTAACATGAAGGTAAGAAAACTGGCAGCATTGTCCATAGCGGGAATACTCGCAGCACTGGCTATGGCGGGATGCGGCAAAGACAGCAGTATTTATGATGAAAACGGAAAAGTGAGCCTGAGAATGGCACAGACATCAGCAGCAGACGGAGCCATTGGAATCTCCATGGAGGAGTTTGCCGAGAATGTAAAAGAAAAATCAGAGGGCAGAATTGAGATATCTGTTTTCCACAACGGACAGCTCGGCTCAGAGAGAGATAATATCGAGGCATGTGAACTGGGCAATCTGGATATAGCAGTGGTAAATCAAAGTGTGCTGGCGAATTTCATTCCTGAGATCGCAGCGTTTGACCTGCCCTATGTGATCGAGGGTACAGAGCATGCGGATAAGGTGTTTATGGGAGAAATCGGGCAGGACTTTCTCAAAAGACTGGGTAAGGTGGAGCTGAAAGGATTAGGAATCTGGGAATCCGGGTTCCGTAATCTGACCAATTCCAAGAAAGAGATCAACAGTGCCGAGGATGTGAAGGGACTGAGAATCCGTGTTATGGAAAATGAAATCCATCAGAAGCTCTGGAAAGCGCTGGGGGCGGATCCGGTGCCCATGGCCTGGAGTGAGGCATATACCGCAATGCAGCAGGGCGCCATTGACGGACAGGAAAACCCTGCTACGGTCATTGACAAAAATAATGTGGTGGAAGTAAATAAGCATATGGCCATTACAGAACATGTGTATTCCACGGTGTATGTTCTGATGGCGCCCAAAACATGGAATTCCCTCACAGATGAGGACCGGCAGGTCATTGCGGAGTGTATGGAGGAAGCCAACCTTGCGGAGCGGGAACTGAGCCGGAAGATGGATGCGGAGGCTGTTTCCACACTGGAGGAACAGGGAATGAAGGTGACTTATCCGGATAAGACAGAACTGATTGCAGAGACACAGAGTGTCAGGGATACTTACGGTGCAGACTACAAAGAGACTCTTGACAGGATAGCAGCAGCAAAATAGCAAAGGAGAAGGAAGATGGAGAAAGCAAAGCAGGTTTTTAGCAGGCTGCAGGGTGCTGTGAATGCATTGACTGCGGTTATACTGGTGGCAATTATGGTGATCATACTGGTGCAGACTTTTACCAGATACGTTATTTTTTACAGCATACCCTGGTCTGAGGAGGCATCCAGGTATCTGTTCGTGGCAATGATCCTTCTGGGAATCAATATGGGTATATCCCAGAATCTCATGGTACGCATTGACATTATAGATAATTTTCTGCCGTCCGGAGTGAAAAAGGCCTTTGAGATAGGAAGGCAGGTTCTGGCACTGGCTATATCTGCTGTGTTTTTTTACAGCACTTTTGGTATGCTGCGCATTGGAGGATACCAGTTGAGTCCGGCCATGAGGATTCCCATGAATGTTATGTACGGAATCCTGTGTCTCGGATTTGGACTTGCAGTGATTTCCGTAATCTTTAAACTGCAGGAAACCGTAACAATGAAAACAACCGAAGAGAAAGGGGGAAATAACTGATGTCAGCTTCCGCAGCAGCTTTGATCGTTGTACTGATTGTTCTCATGCTTCTCGGCCTGCCGATTACCTGGGCCCTGGGAGGTGCATGCATCTGTGCTATATTTTTAGACCCGGCATTATCACTGGCCATGATCACCCAGAAGATTTTTACGGGGTGTGATAACTTTTCCATGCTGGCTCTGCCCGCGTTCTTTCTGGCAGGTGATATCATGTCAAAGGGCGGTCTTTCCAAAAGGCTGGTGGCCTTTGCAGATTCCTTTGTAGGCTGGATCTCAGGAGGAATTTCACTTGTATCTATTGTGGCGTGTACCTTTTTTGCGGCAATTTCCGGCTCCTCTGTTGCGACAACAGCGGCTATCGGCGGTCTGATGTACCCGGAAATGGTAAAAAGAGGATATCCCAAGGATTATGCGGCAGCCGTACAGGCAATTGGCGGAACACTGGGAATCGTCATTCCGCCGTCCACAGTATTTGTTATTTATGGTAATATTACCGGTGTATCTGTGGCAAAACTGCTGATGGCAGGTGTTCTGCCGGGTATCCTGTGCGGAATCCTGCTCTGTGTATATGCCTTTTATAAAGCAAAAAAATGTAATTTTCCAAAAGAGGCGGGATTTTCCTTCAGGAGATTTCTTCTTTCCTTCAAGGATGCAATCTGGGCATTGATCATGCCCATCGTGATCCTGGGCGGCATTTACGCAGGTATTTTTACTCCGACGGAATCCGCAGTGGTTGCAGTGTTCTACGGATTTCTGGTGTGCATTGCTATCTACAGGGAGATCAGCGGAAAAGATGTATGGGAGATTCTGAAAGGAACTGCTGTCAGCACTGCAAACCTAATGTTCCTGGTTGTTACGGCACAGATGTTCGGATATCTGATCACTTATTATAAGATTCCGGTTGCGGTCACCAATGCATTCATGGCAGTGGCAAGTAATAAATATGTGTTCCTGGCACTGATCATTGTGCTGCTTCTTATCTGCGGTATGTTTCTGGAGGTGGGCGCCACCAATTTGATCCTCGGTCCGATTCTGGCACCGATCGCAGTGGCATTCGGCGTGGACCCGGTTCATTTTGGTATGCTGTTCGTATTTCTGTTGGCACTTGGCCAGGCGACACCGCCATTTGGGACGACTATGTTTGTGGCCTGTGGATTTTCGGAGCAGCCGGTCAGCAAAGTGGCAAAGAATCTAATTCCTTTTGTGGCGGTGGAAGTAGTTTGTGCAATTATTTTTGCCTATGTTCCGGCACTCTCCACACTGCTGCCGAATCTGGTTTCCTGACAGAGAGATGATACTGAATTTTAATTAAGAATATGAAATACTGCCCGGAATTCATTTCGGGCAGGGGGATTACCCGGAAAGGAAAGAAAAATGAAGAATACAATGAAGGAAGTAGTGGTTGTAAGGCCGCATCAGGTAGAAGTGCGTGAAGTCCCGGTTCCCGTTCCCGGTGATGATGAGGTTTTGATTCAGATGAAGGCAGCAGGCGTATGCGGAAGTGACCATCACATTTATCACGGCGCAAATCCCTGTTCTACATATCCTCGTATCCCGGGCCATGAAAATGCGGGGATTGTTGTGAAGGCAGGAAAAAATGCAGCAAATGTAAAAGAAGGAGACCATGTGATCGTAGACCTGATCCACACATGCGGAGAATGTTATCAGTGCAGGATCGGCAGAAAAAATGTATGTGAAAAGGTAATGGTCAGAGGCTCCGGGATGGACGGCGGCTGGAGAGAATATTTTACGGCACCGGCAAATGAAGTTTATAAGATTGATGACAGCGTGTCATGGGAGGACGCGGCTCTTGTGGAACCCTACGCTATCGGTGCGCACTGTACAGCCAGAGGACGTGTAGTACCGGAAGATACTGTCCTGATTCTGGGAACAGGAACCATCGGTGCCATAATCCTGCAGACCTGTAAAGCAAAGGGGTGCAAAACAGTGATCTGCTGTGACATCAGCGACAGCTCCCTGGAACGTGCAAAGGGATACGGCGCAGATTATGTGATCAATACAAAGAAAGAAAATCTGGCGGAAGCAGTCCGGAACATCACAGACGGCCATGGAGTCACCATCGCGTTTGATTCAGCCTGCTTTCCCGGTTCCCTCACAATGATCATGCAGCCGGGGATCGTCTGCAACGCAGGGCGTGTGGTCCCGCTGGGATTTTGTACGAAACCGGAGGAAATCACACAGGCCATGATCAATCAAAGGGAACTGGACATTATAGGAACCAGGATGTCCTGTTATAAATTTGAACCGACCATTGCGTGCATGGAGAAGAAGCAGTTTAACACAGAAGGAATCGCTACTACATTTATAAAATTCAGTGAGATTGAAAAAGTATTTCATTATATGGATAATCCGGAACCGTCGGTAAAGAAAATGGTAATTATGTTTTAGCTACAGCATACATTCAGGTTTTTGAAAGGAGGGCAGGATCCGGTATCCTGCAGCACAGACATGAAGGGAAATGAATTATTTAACATAGAAGGAAAAAAAGCGATCGTGACAGGCGGAACAAGAGGTCTTGGATACGGAATGGCAGAAGGCCTTATGGAGGCCGGCTGTGAGGTGGTCATTGTGGGAACATCCCATAAGGTCCATGAAACAGCGAAACAGTTTCAGGAAAGAGGCTACAAGTGTCATGGTGTAAAAGCCAATCTGGCAGTGCGTGAGGAAGTGTACCGCTGTTTTCAGGAATGTGTGGAAAAGCTGGGAAATGATCTGGACATTCTTGTGACTGCCCATGGCATTCAGAGGCGCCACAGCGCGGAAGTGTTCCCTGTTGAGGAATGGGATGAGGTTCTGAATGTGAATCTGAATTCCGTATTTATCCTCTGCCAGGAGGCAGCTAAAATCATGCTGGAAAAAGGATATGGGAAGATCATCAATATTGCCTCCATGGTATCCTGGTTTGGAGGACAGACCGTTCCTGCCTATACAGCGGCAAAAGGCGGAGTGACACAGCTTACAAAGGAACTGAGCAATGACTGGATCGCAAGAGGAATTAACGTAAACGCCATTGCACCGGGATATATGGCAACAGAGATGAATGCTGCCCTTCTGGATAAGGAAAATCCCAGATATCAGCAGATTACAGACAGGATTCCTGCAAACCGCTGGGGAACAGGGGATGATATGAAAGGAGCCTGTATTTTCCTGGCCTCCCATGCCAGTGATTATCTGGGCGGAGCCATTATTCCCGTAGACGGAGGATATCTTGTAAAATAAAATACAGGAGAAGTATGCTGTGATGTCAGGGGGGGGGGGTGAGCAAAAGGATGAACGGCTGTATTACATTGTCCTGATAAATTTTCTGATAAGGAAGAATGTCTTGTTTTAAAGAAAAATAGGGGATACAATAGAAGATGAAAACTTATATCAGAAAGCATGTGTATCAGGAGGTGAAAAATATGGCAGTTTTAGACGGATGTGAAAGCAAATACAGAACCCCGGTATCGGAAGACCGGATATGTCCAAAATGCGGTGAGGAAGTGGAAGTTTTTACTGTAAGAGGCAGAGTTGTGGAGGAGACCAGTTGTTCCTGCGGATATGTATTTCAGGCGGAGGAAGTGGAACCTCTGAAGACGGAAAAAGAAGAGAAGTAATAGAAAGTTTAGAAGTACCCGGAAGCGGCAGACAGAATAAATGCGGCTTCCGGGTATTTTTATAAAGGAAAATTATTTCCGGCATAACAAAATTTCTGTTTCCGCATACTCTATTATAAGGAGTCATCAGGGGATGTTATGTGGGAAACAGTATGGAAAAGAGCAATTTTTTGCAGCAGGAAAATGTACATAGGATTGCGTTGACTAAGGAGCAGCAGAAGAATTTCAGCAGGCAGCTGAAGCGGGGAATCTGCAGGGAACTCCATGCGCAGAGTCTGCTGACAGATGAGCAGCTCGGCATATTGCTGAATGAGCTGGAAGAATGAGAGTATATGGCTGTTGGAATATGTTTCCGGCGGCCTTATATTTTTATTTCCTGTTTTGGCGTATAAGTCCGGCATACAGGAATTTTAATATAGAAGTTGGAGGCTTTACAGGTGGGAAATAAAGTGAGGGCGGCTGCGTACGGAAGAGTATCGACGGAGAAGGATGATCAGGCAAATTCCCTTAAAAGCCAGCGAAAATATTTTTCCGATTACATCAGTCAGCATGAGGACTGGGAGCTGACAGGTATTTATTATGATGAGGGAATCAGCGGAACCCAGACTGCAAAACGAAAAGGGTTCAATCAAATGATCCAGGATGCCATGGCAGGCAGGATAGATTTGATCCTCACAAAAGAAGTGTCCAGGTTTGCCAGAAATACGGTGGATACCCTGTCTTTTGTCAGAAAGTTGAAGGCAAAAGGCGTCCGGGTTATTTTTACGATAGATAATATTGATACAATGGACGGAGATGGGGAACTGCGTCTGTCCATCATGGCTACCCTTGCCCAGGATGAAAGCAGGAAGACTTCCGAACGTGTAAAGTGGGGACAGAAACGCAGAATGGAGCAGGGTGTGGTATTCGGAAGGGACCTTCTCGGATATACGGTGAAGCAGGGCAGGATGTTTGTGAATGAGGAGGAGGCAGAGATTGTCAGAAGCATATTTCATAAATATACAAATGAGCAAAAAGGTACCCATATCATTGCAAGGGAACTGCAGGAAGAAGGAATACAGCCGAATCGGGGCACTATGTGGTCAAATACTATGATCCTGAAAGTATTGAAAAATGAAAAATACGCAGGTGACTTGTGTCAGAAAAAGACGATCACTCCGGATTACCTGTCCCACAGGAAAAAGAAGAATGAGGGTGAGGAGGAAATGGTTTACCTGAAAAACCATCATACCCCTATAATTGACAGAGTGCTGTGGGAAAGAACTCAGAAGGAGCTGGAAAGAAGGTCTTTATCCTATCACAAGGCTTCACAGTGCAGCCGTTATTGGTGCAGTGGAATGGTGAAGTGTGGTGAATGCGGGGCCGGCTTTGTGGTCCGTACAAAAAAACGAAGGGACGGAAGTATCTACAGGGCATGGAGATGCTATCATCATGCGAACTATGGAAAGAGGAAGGAAGTTGGGGAAGGGGCAGAATACGGATGTGACAACACTGCGGTCAGTGATCTGGCGCTGCGCACCTGTGTGCATTATGCAGTAAAACAGGTGGACTTTGACTGGGATGCCGTGGAAACAGAAATTCTCTGGCGCATTAAAAATTTGAGGCAGGCAGATACATATGCAGAGGATACTGCCGTGATTGAGAAAAAAATAGAGGAAATCCAGACAAAAAAGAAAAAATGTGTTGATCTGGCTTTGGAGGGGATTTTAAGTGCCGATGAACTGACAGAGCAGAAGGAATGGTATGACGGGCAGAAGGAGAGACTGGAGAGAAAACTTCTGAGAGCCAGAAAGGAAGAAGAGACAGAGAAGAAGAGAAGGTCCTGCTTTGAGAGATATGTGGGGGCGGTTGATAAGATATTGCATTTTAATGTGGAGGAAGAGTCTCTTTACCGGGAATTAGTGGATGAGATTATTGTATATCCCGGTCAGATCGTGTGTGTATGGCTGAAATACATACCGTTTGGGATACAGATGAGGATTCATAGCTGTGGAAGACGTGACCGTTATCAAACGGAAATTTTAGAGTCGGTTTTGGTGGGGAAGTGAGAGCAGGGATATGAAAAGATGAGGACAGAAAGCGGAGGGGGTAATAGCGGTTACGATATACCTATATCATTCAGGGTACCCATGGCAATGCGGTTCGGCATGGCAAAACGCTGTGACAGGTAACGCATGGAAGCGGCGATTTCGCCATCCGGTCCACCGGAGTGCAGTAACCTATAATAGTGCTTCAAACCCGCTGTTTATGCGGGTTCCGGGCATTTTTTAAGTGGCAAAATTGTTACAAAAGTATTAAACTAAGAAATTATGATATCAAAATAGAGTTTGCCGGAAACCTTGTCATAAACGATCTGGTTGACGATAGTACGGATAAACATGCCCTTTGTTTCATAGTCATTTTCTGGATCCCGAACGATTTCGTAGACATTCCTTATTTCCTCTACTACATCTTTTTTCTCTGGCTGCTCGGTATTTTGAAAGATATTTTCCAATGAAGCAATCTCTTTCATGAGATACTCCCTTTGGGCATTTAAGCGTTTCCTGTTTTCTTTGTACTCTTCCAGAGTGTCTATCTCATTTTCATAGGCAGCCCGTACACGCTGCTCTTTGATGGTGATGCGGTCCAGCTCATGCTTTAAGTTATCCAGTTCGGATGTATCCGTTGAGGATATATTATCACCTTTGTAGGTATATGTAAAATCCTCTCCATTCACGATTTTTTCCAGATAATCAATGACTGCCGTTTCAACCTTCTTTACAGAAATACTGACAGATGTCTTATGGAACCCTTTGGCATATTTCCAACATTGAAAATATGGACAGGCCTGGTTGCCGGTATAGGAGAGCGTAGCACCGCAAATAGAGCATTTTAACAGACCTGAGAGCCAATGCTTGCAGGCAGACACATTCCGGTTCTTGGCGGGGCGTCTACGGGCATTCATGAGTCTAAGGCGTTTTTTGTAACGTTCTTTTGAAAGACGAGCTTCATGTGTACCCTCAAATTCAGTTCCATTCCAGATTACGGTTCCGGTATAAAAAGGGTTTTTTAAAATAAAGTCAATGTTTCTCCGTTCAAAGAGATTTCCCCGCTTGGTCCGATATCCCAGATCATTGCATTTCCGCGCAATCGCTGTGGTGTCAACATTATAATTGTCGTACTGATCCATAATGTAATCTATGATTCGGTATTCTTTTTCGTTAATAATGAATGGCTGGCCGTTTCCTACGGCATCATATCCGAGGCATGGAGTAGCCTGATATCCGTTCTTTAGAGCTTTTTCCTTCATGCCACGAAGAACTTCGCCGGACAAACGGATGGAATAGTATTCATCCATCCATTCAATGATTCTTTCTATGAGTGTTCCAAACGGACCGTCAATGAGTGGTTCGGAAACACTGATGACCTCCACACCATCTTTTTTCAACATACTTTTGTAAACAATGGATTCCTCCTGGTTCCTGGCAAAACGGCTGTATTTCCATACCAGAATGACGTCAATGGGGTGGCTTTCCTGCTTGGCAGTGGCAATCATCTTTTGAAACTCAGGCCTCTTCTGGGCCCGGCGGCCGGAAACACTTTCCATGTAAACAAAATCATTGGATATGACAATGTTATTCTTTTTGGCATAATCCAGAAGGAGACGTTTCTGTGCGTCCGGGGACAGCTCTGCCTGATCAGCGGTGCTGACGCGGATGTAGAGGGCACCGGTCCGTAGTTGTTTTGTATCATTTTCGGACATTATTTTATCACCTCTTATATATAATATTGATTTTTAGGTACAAAAATAACAGCCAGCGAACTTTTGTTCCGCTTGCGTGGCTGCTCCGGAGATGATACAATATCAGTGTCTAAGTAATAAGTATGCATCTTCGGATGTATGGCCGGTCTCTGTTGGCGCAGGGGCCGGTTTTACTATTTGACATTTCGGTATATTTTGCTATAATATACTTAACAAGACAGCCGACAGGTAGGTGCACGCTACCCGTCCCGGCGAAATATAGTTACACTATTTAAAAATAGCCGTTCCTAAACTTTGACGAGAGCAGGACGGCTATTTTTTATGTATCTGAACAATCAGTGCGATTATACCTGTTATCATGATGATAAAGGTAAAGAGGTCACTATAAGTCACGTACATAAGCACCACCCCTTTCCGCAAGACTCGGAACGGGATAGAGGGCCGCCTGTTCGGCTGCCTGGGTGAGTATATTATTTTTGTGGCCCCTGCTGTTGGGGCAGGGGCCGGTTGTTTTGTATGATGGAATATTTAACATTTGGACAAAACCGCGTAAATATAGGTATCATATTCGTTGGATTTAATTCAAATTAGCTATCGCATAATCGGCTTCTTCAGCAGTAAACTGTTCGCCATACTCTGAAGTAAGCTGGTCACGTATGGCTTCGGGAGACATATCCATTGTATCCTGATAGTTCTTTGCTGTTGCTAAAGCATTTGCATTCCAGTCAGCTTCTATGGTGTCGACAGCATACTGGGCTTCTTCTGGAGTAAATTGTTCTCCATTTTCTGATACAAGTTGATTGTATAGACCCATTTTAGACATATGCATGGTTTCGTTGTAGTTTTCAGCTGTTGCCAATGCATTTGCATTCCAGTCAGCTTCTATGGTGTCGACAGCATACTGGGCAGCTTCAGCAGAAAATTTTTCACCGTATTCTGAGGTGAGCTGGTCATAAAGGCCTGCTTTAGACATATGCATGGTTTCGCTATAGCTTTTGGCTTTATTAAGTGCAGATTTGTACTCCTTGGGGACCTGATCATCTTTGGAATTATCGGTAGCAGACTGCTCCTCTTTGGGTTCAGTAGATTTATCTTGTTCTTCAGTCTTTTCTGTTGATGCGGCTGTTTTTTTGGTCGTGTTTTGGGCCTTGTCTTTGTCACCGCCTATTGTTGAACCGATTCCTCCTATTATTGCGAGTGCAAGAACAATTATAAGTAATGTTTTAAGACAGCTCCCTTTCTTTTTTCCTTCTTTAGACATGTAGATTTCCTCCTTAACTTATACGAATATAGAATCATTGGTCAATTTTATCAACATATACTCCAGGGATAGTAATGGTTCCTCCTAAAGTTGATTTATAGCTGATTGTACCAACAGAAGTTCCATATATCGTTATATGGTCATCTTCTAATATCCTAGAGGAAACTATACTTTTTGAATATTCTGCAAGTAAAACTGTATCATAATCATCGTTGACTGCTAGGCGGATCTGGGTACTAGTATCGCCCTCCATGACTTGAATTACTTTACCTGAAAATTTAACTTTTTTTGAAAGATAATCATCAGGAGTTCTGGCTAACTGGTCATATGAAATACCAGTTTCGTAACCTTGGGCCTCCTCCTCAGCAGCAGCCTGTTCCTGAGCGGATAATGAGGCATCAGCCGCTTGAACTGCCTGCATTAGTTCATTTTTTTTGGTTTCATCAGTTAAAGTATTAACCTTGGCTAAGGCATCATTATATAATTCTCTAGTAGCCCCGGATACCAACGTACCATTAGCAAAATCCCATATTTTATTTACGGCATCAGTAGCGGCAGTTTGATTTTGTGATTCCTTTTGGGCGGCTTCAGCTTCAGCCTTTTTTTGTTCAGCTTCGGCCGCTTCCATTTCCTCAAATGGCTTCATTTTTTCTTTGTACTTATCAAACTCTGATTTTAGTGAATCATAATCAGACTGCAATGCTATAAGGTCAGATTTTGATTTTTCAAGTTCGTCTTTTGAATCTTCTAATTGAGATTCCAGTTTGCTGTTTTTTTCTTTGGCAGAGTTATAATCAGCTTCATTGATTCCGCATGATGTGAACGTCAAGGACATTGACATTGCAAGTAATAGTGCTGCCATTTTTTTCTTCATAAGTTTTTCCCCCAGTACATTATAATATTTATTAATACGCCGAAGCGGATTAATCTACATCTGCTCATCAGGTAATATGTTAAGTGTGCGGTCGTTGGTTAGAGATAATATTCCATTCACCTCCTAGATGGTGGCAGTTGAACTATCTTGCATCATAAGTGGTATAAACGTTATAGTGTACATGTACTTCGTTTCTCTGATTGATATACCTAAACCCTTAAGACTAGCTGTTAAATCTCCTATAAAATATTGATATGAAAAATCAAGTACTAAAACTTCATAATCATCTTCTGGTTTTGTTTTTTTATTCTCACTCCCTATTGAGTCAATATATTGGTCTTTTCTTCGATAGATCATCTGACATAGCCCAACACAGGGCATATAACTCAGAGCACAGATATCTTGCTCGTTCGTACGTAAATACTTTAAATCCGTAGTATTCAAAGACAGCGATATAATCAAATGGGAAGTCTTTAATTCCACATTCTGTACAGACTTCTCAGACTTTTTTATGTAGTTTTTCAGGATTCATTTTGTTCTCCAGAATTACTCAATTCTTTCGGACAAAAGTTGTATCAGGTGCAATTTCTGCTCTTTTGACATTTGTTTCCCATTTCTGGCAATGAGGCGTTCGACATCATCATATGACGGCTCATGTTTTGAGATGTCTTCATCAGTGTCACAAAAATATTCAGCGTCTACGCCAAGTTCTTTAGCAAGCTTAAAGAGAACTTCTATATCTGCTTTTTTACTGTCGCGTCTAATCATAGAATAAATAGTGGTAGGAGCAACTCCAATATTTTGTGCTAATTCATTTGCATTCATGTTTCTTTTTTTTAGTAACTTCTCCAGTTTGGCTCCAATTCCCATCATATCACCGCCTTTCATATAAATATATGATAACACATTTAAATAAGTAAGTAAATGAAAGAATGCGCAAATGCGTAAAAAACATTGAAATATTACTCATTTAGGATTGATGTATGGTTATGAATGACGCATTTGAATATAAGTGGGAATGTAAGGGGGTACTTGAATCTAAAAGCAGAGATGGCAAAGAAGGGAATAATCTTTGAAAATGTAGCACAATTATAGACAGGAAATAGTGGAAAATCAATAAGTATCCCAGACAACCCCAGTTACATACCATAATCAGAGAGGGTGATGGCATGAAAATAGAAGTAGTACCCCGTTTTCGTATAGAAGGGAAATACTATACGATGGACCAGTTACCAGAAGAACAGGTGAGGGAGATTGTCATAGAGAAGCTTGACCTGGCAATGGCCGCATTGAAATACGAGAGGAAAAGAGCCGCCAAATAAGGCGGTAAGAAGGAGAGGAAAAGTTCATGCACTATGAAACCATAAAAGACGCAGCCTTATGTACCGCTCTTGCTACATCAACCAGATTTTAGCAGCCACGGGACTGGGAAAGACAGATAAAAAAGAGTTAATTATGGGATAGATGCGAATAGATGTACGTCCTTATTATATGACTTTCACATTATTTTTTTGTGAATTTAATGATTGGTTTGTTCTTTATCTTATTCCATATAAATAGTAACAGTCCAATAATTGCAATAATAAAACCGTGTATAGGCTTTGTAACAACAAGATAAGCAACTACCAGCCAAAAAATAAGGGATAATAAAGCTTTAAAAAAATCTTTTTTCTTTTTAGTCATAAGTCAACCTCTTTTTCTTTTCATTATACTCCTATGGTAGGAGAAAATCCAGATTAGTGTAATGTTGTGCTTATAAAGAAGGAGGGCCGGGTCAGCAGGCCCGGCAGTATGAAAAAGAAAAGTCTATATGAAAAAGGTTATTGCCCTTTGTTGAGTATTACTATACCGGGAAAATGTGATGAAACTGTGGTAAAAAGATAAAAGAAATGTAAAGAGTTTTTGAAAGATTTATGAAAGCAGATGTGAGGTGATGACGATGGATAAGAAGACGTTCCCTTTACTGAGGTGCGGACGTCTGTACATATAGATGAGTCGAAAGAGACTGACGAGATTGACCGGCGGCTGTGGATAGGAAAGAGAGGGGGGATGGAGTTTGAAGAGTTTATATCGTTTGCAGGCTGTCTTGGAATATGGAAATGTCATTGGTGTTGATGACTTTGCATTTAAAAGCGGCACACATACGGTACAATCATTGTAAATCAGGCTACCCATAGGCCGGTTGCGGTACTTGATGGACGTGATGGAATGACCCTAAAGGAATGGCTTAAGAACAATAAGCATATTAAAGCAGTTACACGAGACAGGAGAAGTGCCTATGCGTCTGCTATTCAGGAAATACTGTCCGATGCTATGCAGATAGCGGATAGATATCATCTCCACCAAAACCTTCTGGAAGCCATTAAGGTATGACAGTTGAAGGGGATGATGGTAAAAAGTATCATATCCGCTCAGTTGGAATGGTGAAATCTGCAGATAGTATCACTGCTACGACACCCTGCTTTGATTGAAGGTGAATTTGATCTTGATAGTTGGTAGTTCACACACTTAGAAACGGAGAATTAGAAGATGAAGACCAGGAAAATTATGAATTTATGTCTTTTTGAGGAAGGCGGTGACGGCAGCCAGACAAGCTCCGGAAATGTGATATTGGACAGAAGCAGACCACAAAACAGGTATGGGATAAGAAATTTATCACGGTAGAAGAAATCGCAGTCATTGTGCCGGACCCGAATCCGTGCTGGATAACTCTGACTATGATATCTGGGGCAAAGTTAAGCTCAGAATTGTGGAAGTATTTGGTCAAAAAAATGGCGGGCCGTATTTTTTGATGTAGATAAGCCGTCTACATGGAGAGATGGCGTTGTTGCTACAGCAACAAAAGGGGTTCTGCAGTTGATTTTGGAGAATCTGATAATCTGTATGAGAAAATTATGGGTGAGGACGGTGCGATTGCGAAGGGCGGAGCATTCCGGCTTTTTTGTTAATGGGCATATAGCTGATATCTCTATGAAAGCGGAGCTCAGAGGTTTGGGGGATGATAGAAATTATATTAGACGTGGTGCAGATCATTGTCAGCACAGGAATCATTGTAGTGCTGCTCAAAGACCGGAAATGCAAGTAAGAACTACCGGACCGGCGCCCGGTTATGCGCCGGATCTATTCGATTTTACTATGAATTTTTATTATAGGTTATTACACTCCGGTCCACCATACTGACTCATAATAAACAAAGCAGCCTTGGCATTCGGCGTTTTAATATTTATCGGATACTGTAATCTCTTCTCATAATTCCACATACTCTGACTCCCTCCTTTCTATTCCCAAGGCCACGGCTGCATCACCCAGTCCCATGAGGTGCTGCAGTCATCATCAGCAGTTGCAATGGTAAGCGGGCCATAATACATGGCGTATTCTTTCAGTGCCTCTTCACGGATGCGAATCTTATCTGTCATAAATTCCATGGCACATTTGTCATCCGGATGGGTGTCGAGGTAGAGGTTCATATCGTTGACAGCGAAGCTGACCTCATTGATCAGCTGCATTAACTGCGCTTTGCTGCGTCTGCATTCTTTCATCGACAGCCACCTCTCTTTCCACAGAATGGTTTGCACAGTTCAGGGAAGATGGTTCCCATCTGCAGTGCTTTACACAGTTCAAAGGTGGTTTTAAATTTCTGCATTGGCACATATGCCATGGTAAGCGGCAGCTTATCAGCATGTTCGTAGATTGAGGTGTTGTCTACCATATCGCAGTTACAGCCGCAGGGTGTACGGCGGCCGCAGTTGTTCCGTGCCGGCATTTCCCTGTTCGGCGGAGAATACGGACGGACGCCCTGATAATTCATTCGACATTTTTCCATATCTGGTTTTCCTTTATATTTACTTATACAGTAATATCTTATGAAAGACTGCATAAAATGTTAAATATTCTTTACGCTGAAGCGCTAAAATGGTATAATAACAAAAACGGGCCGATGCGGGGCAGAACCCGGCGGCAGGTGTTTCGGGGCAAAGGTATGGAAAGGTCCGGAATGCCGTTTTAGAGTAAAATGGATGGAAAGGAATTTACAGCAATGGAGAATTATTATCAGCCGGAAGTCGAATGTGCCTCAAGAGAGCAGATTCGCAAGTGGCAGGACGAGCGCCTGGCAAAACAGGTAAAGCACGTATATGACAACGTGCCCTATTACAGAGCAAAAATGGAGGAAAAGGGCATTGTGCCTGAGGATATCAAATCCGTGGACGACCTACATAAGCTTCCCTTCTTGACAAAAGAAGATCTGCGTGAAGCGTATCCCTACGGACTGCTGGCAGTCCCCCTTTCTGACTGTGTGCGTATTCAGTCTACAAGCGGCACCACGGGCAGAAGAGTGGTGGCATTTTATACACAGCACGATCTGGATCTGTGGGATGACTGCTGCGCCAGAGCTATCATGGCAGCAGGCGGAACGAAGGACGATGTGGTACATGTGTGTTACGGATACGGACTGTTTACAGGAGGTCCGGGACTCAACGGCGGTTCCCACAAAGTGGGTTCCCTGACACTTCCCATGTCTTCCGGTAATACAGACAGACAGATCCAGTTTATGTGCGACCTCGGCTCCACGATCCTCTGCTGTACCCCTTCTTATGCGGCATACCTGGCGGAGACCATCTGCGAGAGAGGTCTCAGGGACAAGATTAAGCTGAAAGCAGGTATCTTCGGCGCTGAGGCATGGAGTGAAGAGATGCGCCGTGATGTGGAGGAGAAGCTTGGAATCCGTGCGTATGACATTTATGGCCTTACCGAGATTTCCGGTCCCGGTGTCTCCTTTGAGTGCAGCGCCCAGGGCGGCATGCATATCAATGAGGACCATTTTATAGCTGAGATCATTGACCCGGCCACAGGCGAAGTGCTGCCGGACGGAGAGAAGGGCGAACTGGTATTTACCAGCATTACAAAAGAGGCATTCCCGCTTCTCCGTTACAGGACAAGAGATATCTGCGTACTGAACCGTGAAAAATGCTCCTGCGGCAGAACGCATGTGCGCATGTCCAAACCAATGGGCAGAAGTGATGATATGCTCATCGTCAAGGGCGTCAATGTATTCCCGAGCCAGATTGAAACGGTGCTTCTCAATAAGGGCTACCCGGCTAACTACCAGATCATCGTAAGCCGCGAGAAGAACAGTGACAAGCTGGAGGTTCAGGTGGAGATGACACCGGAAATGTTCTCTGACTCCATCCGCGAGATTGAAGTGAGAGAGCGCGAGCTGATTGAGGCTCTGAAGTCCATGCTGGGCATTTATGCAGTAGTGAAACTGGTTGCGCCGAAGACCATCGCACGAAGCGAAGGCAAGGCAAAACGCGTGATCGATAACCGTAATCTTTACTAGAAAAAGGGGGGATTTTTATGACAGTAAAACAGATTTCCGTATTTGTGGAAAATAAACCGGGTATGCTGGCAGAGCTGGCAAATGCGCTGAATGAGAATAAGATCAATATGAGGGCATTGTCTCTGGCCGAGACAAAGGATTTCGGTATTATCCGCCTAATCCTGGATGATCCCTTCAATGCAGTCAGAGTATTGAAAGACTGCGGATATGTATGCTCCATCACAAAGGTACTGGCAATCGCCATTTCCAATCAACCGGGAAGCCTTGGAAAAGTCATGCAGATCCTGGGAGACAACCAGATCAATGTGGAATACACTTATGCCTTCACCGCAGGCGTGAAAGACAAGGCATGCATGATCTTAAGGGTAGGGGACAATGAAAAAGCCATTGAAGCCCTGACGAAAAATGGTGTAAAACCTCTCTGCCAGGACGATCTGGATGAGCTGTACAGATAAAAAAGTCTGCTGCACCCGGAAACTGTCTGCATAGGACATGCTTCTGCGAAAAAAAGATGCCGCTGAATCACCGAAAAAGTGATCAGCGGCATTCTTTCTATACTTCCACAAGCATTCCCTGTACCTTGTCGTACCGGCAGTATTTTCCGTTTTCTGATATGAATGGAAAATAATCCCCGGTGCGGATATTCTTTATGTACACGATCTTGGTGGCTTTCATATAGACAAAGGAAAATCTTTCGTTAGGTGAGGAAATCCATTCAAAGAGATTCTGTTTCCCATCCTCAGCCAGTACAAGGGAGTAACCGCCCTCACAGGCATCCAGATGGAAATAGCTCCTCTTCTGTTCACTGTCCTCTGTAAATACATGGCCGTAAATATAGTCGGAAAATGTATTTTCTACAAATTTTCGGAAACTTTTGAGATTTAAAACATCTCCGGAAGCCTCCACAGTAATTCTGTCGCCCCGTTCCAGACGCGCACGGAAAATCCCCAGAATTTCAACGGCCTGGTTTAAAAAAGAAATACTGCTGTACTCCAGTGATTCCAACAAAGTATCGGTTACTTCCTTTGACAGGACAGGAGATTCCTTGGCCTGTGTATACAATTCATCTGGTGTCATAACGTTACCCTCCACTACATGTTTTTAACTACCTAAATTTATTATAATATAGAGGTTGAGAAAGTCAAGGTGAAAAGAATTATTTGTATACTTGTGTTATGGGTATAATATTTGTTAAAATAAAAGAAACAGCCAGCGCGGCATCTGTGGGCTGACAGAATCAGAGGCGGGAAGTGACAGGCATGAAACAGATTTTCAGAAGTATGTGGAGAGCAGTAAAAAAGAATATGGTCAGTCTTTTGCTTTTTGAGACAGGTTACAGAACGGCTTCCTTTCTGCTGGTAATGCATGCTGTCTCCGCTGCGGTCGATTACTCTTTGAAAGCGCAGAACTTCAGTTATCTGACGGCTGAAAACTATCTGAAATTTCTTGCAAGCCCCCTGTCTGTTGTGCTGCTTCTGGGGATTCTGATACTTATCTTACTGCTGTTTCTTATAGAGATTTCCGCCCTTTTATCCTGTTTCAGGCATTCCTACCAGGGACGGAAAATTTATACCAGCGACATGCTCATTGAGGGTGTGAAACGGTCCTGGGATTTTCTGAAAAACAGCCATGTATCCTGGTTCTGGTGTATTATTCTGGCCGCCCCCTTTTTGTCCATATATTTTCTTATCCGGGAAATTTCCTATATCAGAGTCCTGGAATTTACGGCCAGACAGATTTATAAAATAGTCAGTCCCCACTGGATTTTATACGGTCTTATAGGAATTATACTTCTCTTCTCCTTCTTATTCATCTTTTCCCTGCCCTATTGCCTTTTGGAAGAGCAGAAGAGTCGGAAGGGAATGAAAGACGGCCTGAAACTGCTGAAAAGGCAGTGGAAAAAGACGCTTCTGGGATTTGTCCTGCTTCATATAGGAATGCTGGTGTTTATTGCCCTGGTCTATGTGTTGGTGCTGGCAGGCATGACGGGCATCGCCATGCTGACAAAATCCGGTTCTTCGGTAGTCAGCTCAGTGCTCATATACAGCAGTTGGATCGACATGGGGCTTGGAATCTTTGCCGGTGCGGTGCAGTTGATCTGCAGCCTGGCATTTGTGTACGTGGTATATGCCAGATTTCATGTGCAGCCCCGGACAGAGGCTGCCATGGAAGCCATTATCCGTAACCATATCTGGTTTTCAAAAGTGGGCAGGCGGAAGATCGCGGCAGCCCTTACCCTGCTGCTGCTTCTGGGAGAGGGGACGTATCTTGTAGTCCTGGCCTCCTCACACGACAGCGCGGTGAACAGCCTGCTCACCACCATGGGCGTCACGGCTCACCGGGGAGGCGCGCTGATGGCACCGGAGAATACCATAAGTTCTCTGGGATACACCATAGACAGCGGCGCAGACTTCGCGGAGATTGACGTGCAGGAGACAAAGGACGGGGAATTGGTGCTGCTTCATGACAATTCCCTGAAGCGGACAGCCGGTGTCAATAAAAATGTGTGGGAGATGGAATATGCGGAGATAGAGAAACTGGATGCCGGTTCCAGTTTCCACAAAAAGTTCCGGGGTGAAAAAATCCCCACACTGGACGAGGTTTTAAAATTTTGTAAAGGAAGACTGGACTTAAATATAGAGATTAAGTATAATGGTAAAAATAAGGGCATTGTAAAAAAAGTGGTCAGGGTCATAGAACAGAATGGATTTGAGGACCACTGTGTCATAACTTCCATGAATTACGGATTTCTGCAGCAGGTGAAAAAGGCAAACCCCAATATCCGTACCGGCTACATCATGACAATGACTTACGGAAGTATTTCACGGATCACAGCGGCAGATTTTTTCAGTGTGAAATACACATACATTGATGAAGAATTTGTCAGGGAGGCCCATTCCTTAGGTAAAGAAGTCCATGCCTGGACCGTCAATTACCGCGGTGACATCAAGCGGATGATCGATGTGGGAGCGGACAATATCATCACTGATAATCCGGTGCTGGTGCGTAAGGTAATGAACCGGGAAAGTGAGACGGAGACTGGCTTCTGGGAGCTTATGAAGTATGCCCTGAGAATATAAGACAGCTCAAGCGGAGGAAACAGATGGCATTAAATATGGCTAAAAAAGCCGGAACAGCGAAAAAGAGAAAAAGAGGCCAGCCTGTAGGCAGGTTTGCAAACAGAGTGCGCTACTATGATTTTAATCTGGTGGCAGTGGTACTGCTTCTCACCTGCTTCGGTCTGGTAATGCTTTACAGTACCAGTTCCTATCTGGCACAGGTAAAGAGGGGCAGTGACATGGCTTACTTTGGGAAACAGGCACTCATCAGCGCAGTCAGCATAGGATTCGCGCTGTGGCTGTCAAGGTTTGACTATCATGTGCTGTTTCACCTGTCACCCTTTATCTATGTGGCGGCCATGTTTTTAATGTGTCTGGTGCCTACACCTCTGGGTGTTACGGTCAACGGTGCGAAGCGGTGGCTGAAGTTCGGCCCGTCGTGGACACAGTTCCAGCCTTCTGAGATTGCCAAGATAGCTGTTATCACCTTCATTCCCTGTCTGATCATCAAGATAGGGAGGAAGATAAAGCAGTGGCAGTCCATGGTACTGCTTCTGGCGGTGGGCGGCGTGCTGGCCCTGGGCGCTTTCCTCTTGACAGATAACCTGAGTACAGGTATTATAATCGGAGCTATCACTGTACTGCTGATCTTTATGGCGCATCCCAAAATGAAACCGTTTCTCATCGGAGGAGCCATACTGGGCGGTGTGCTGGTGACTGTGATCGTCATCCTGCATATGACACTGGGAAGCGGTGTGGGGAACATTGAGGATTTCCGTCTCCGCCGTATTATGGTGTGGCTGCAGCCTGAGCATTATTCCAAGGACGGCGGCTATCAAATTATGCAGGCACTGTATGCCATCGGTTCCGGAGGATTTTTCGGAAAAGGGCTGGGCAACAGTGTACAGAAGCTGGGGCCTGTTCCGGAGGCACAGAATGATATGATCTTTTCGATCATCTGTGAGGAGCTGGGAGTGTTTGGGGGGATGATCGTACTGGCATTGTTCGGATATCTTTTATACAGGCTGTTTTTTATTGCGCAGAATGCGCCGGACCTGTACGGTTCCATGATTGTGAGCGGAATCTTCTTCCACATTGCCCTTCAGGTCATCTTGAATATCTGCGTAGTCATCAACCTGATTCCCACCACCGGAATCACACTGCCGTTTGTCAGTTACGGAGGTACATCCATTCTCTTTCTTATGATAGAAATGGGAATTGCTCTGAGCGTATCAAAACAGATAAAGTTTGAAACCTAGGAGTACCCGGCAAAATCCTATCGCAAAGGTGAGGATACATGGATTTTGCCTTTGATCGCAAGACATGAACGGCTGCACATAGAAAAGGGTTGACAAATGGTGGTAAAGAAGATATACTTTGGTCATCAAAGTATTTCAAAAAAATCAAATCAGAAAAACAAATTCACAAGATGGATTTGAATAAGATGTATTTTAAAGGAGAATAAGAAATCATGTTAGAAAAAATGAGAGAAATCATTGCAGAGCAGTTAAATTGTGAAGAAAGCGAAATCAATCCGGAAACAAATTTCAAGGATGATTTAGGAGCAGATTCTCTGGATTTATTCGAACTGGTTATGGCACTTGAGGATGAGTATTCTGTAGAAATTCCTGCTGAGGAATTACAGGAGCTGACAACTGTGGGCGCTGTTATGGATTATCTGAAAAATAAAGGCGTTGAAGAATAATAACTGTTCAGCCGGTCTGTGCATGTAACTGCGAAGAGATTGGACAGTTACATCAGATAGGTCCACACTCTGAGAAGTTTCGAGTATGGATGGAAACAAAGAAAGTGCAGATGAATGGAATCTGCCGCGGCGGTTGGCACTGCCATGGCAGGTTCTATTTTTTAAAATAATTACTTTGAAATACAAAATATTCTACAGCCAAAGGAGTTTGGGACGATATGGGAAAAACAGCATTTATATTTCCGGGCCAGGGAGCACAGTATGTGGGAATGGGCCAGGATTTTTACGATACAATGCCTGTCTGCAGACAGGTGATGGATAAAGCCGGTGAAATTACCGGCCTGGATATTCCGAAAATATGTTTTACAGAAAATGAGGAGATCCATATTACTGAGTATACACAGATTGCCATGCTGAGTGTGGAGGCAGCCATATTAAAGGCGCTTGAGCAGGAGGGGCTTGTACCTGACGTGAGCGCGGGTCTGAGCCTGGGCGAGTACGGAGCCTGCATCGCTTCGAGGGTGCTCTCTTTGGAGGATGCCTTCTTTGTTGTGCGCAAGCGCGGAATTTTCATGCAGGAGGCTGTTCCGTCAGGCGGCGCCATGTCCGCAGTCATGGGAACAGATGCGGCAGTGATCGAACAGGCCTGTCAGGAGACAGAAGGCATTGTCTCCATAGCCAACTATAACTGCCCGGGACAGATTGTCATTACCGGGGAGGAGAGGGCAGTGGCAGAGGCTTCCGAAAAACTAAAAGAGCTTGGTGCCAGAAGAATCGTTCCCCTGAACGTGTCAGGGCCGTTTCATTCTGCCATGCTGACAGGAGCCGGGGAAAAGCTGGCAGAAGTTCTGGAACATGTGACAGTCGGGGAGCCAAAGATTCCCTACGCTGCCAACGTGACTGCCCAGTATGTGACAGAGGCCTCCCAGGCAAAGGATTTGCTGATCAGACAGGTATCCTCCTCCGTGAAATGGCAGCAGTGTGTGGAGACAATGATCGCGGACGGAGTGGACACTTTCGTGGAGATCGGACCCGGAAAGACACTGAGCGGATTCATGCGGAAGATCTGCCGCGATGTGAAGATGCTGAACATCCAGACAACGGAAGATTTCACAAAAGCAGTGGAAACACTGAAAAAACAGAGTACAGAAGCATAAGCGAGATGTAAATAACCGGAAAAGTGAGGGAATATAGTATGTTGGAAAATAAAGTAGCCTTAGTCACCGGAGCGAGCCGCGGCATCGGCAGAGCCATTGCCATTGCCCTTGCGGCGCAGGGAGCCGCCGTGGTGATCAATTATAACGGTTCAGAAGAACGCGCCCGGGAAACAGCCGACGCCATCAAGAGCCGGGGTGGCCGGGCATCTCTGTACCGGTGCAGCGTCGGAGACTTTCAGGCCTGCCAGGAGATGATCCAGCACGTGATCAAAGAATACGGGCATCTGGACATACTCGTAAACAATGCGGGGATCACAAGAGACAGCCTGATCATGAAAATGAAGGAAGAGGATTTTGACGCGGTCATTGAGACGAACCTGAAAGGCGCTTTCAATACCATCCGCCATGTTTCACGCCAGATGTTAAAGCAGAGAAGCGGAAAGATCATCAATATATCATCTGTGTCCGGAATCCTGGGGAACGCGGGCCAGGCGAATTACGCGGCCAGCAAGGCAGGTGTCATCGGGCTTACAAAGACCATGGCAAGAGAACTGGCAAGCAGAGGGATCACAGTCAACGCAGTGGCACCCGGTTTTGTGGCAACGGAGATGACAGATGTACTCAGCGAGGAGATCAAAGAGGCAGCCTGCGGTCAGATTCCGCTTGGAAAATTCGGAAAGCCGGAAGATATTGCTGAGATGGTGGTATTTCTGGCATCAGAAAAAGCAGATTACATTACCGGCCAGGTCATCAGTGTAGACGGCGGTATGAACATATAGGAGGATTTCATGAAAAGAGTAGTAGTGACAGGGATGGGGGCCATTACCCCGCTGGGATTAAATGTGGATGAATTCTGGAATGGCATAAAGGAAGGAAAGCACGGGTTTGGGGAGATCACCAAATTCGATGCTTCCGAATATAAGGCGCACCTTGCAGGCGAAGTAAAAGGCTTCGTGGGCAAAGAATACATGGATGTAAAAGCGGCAAAACGTATGGAACTGTTCTGCCAGTACGCAGTGGCTGCAGCAAAAGAGGCCATTGCCCAGTCAGGATATTCCCTGGAAGAAGAGGACCCGTACAGAGTGGGATGCTCTATTGGTTCCGGCATCGGAAGTCTGCAGACTGTTGAGAGAGAGCACAAGAAACTGCTGGAAAAGGGACCGAACCGTGTGAATCCCCTTATGGTTCCCATGATGATCTCCAATATGGCAGCAGGAAATGTGTCCATCCAGTTCGGTTTAAAGGGAAAGAGCATCAATGTGGTGACAGCCTGCGCGTCCGGTACACATTGTATCGGTGAAGCTTACAGAACCATTCAGTTCGGTGATGCGGATATTATGGTGGCAGGCGGCGCGGAGTCCTGTATTACCCCGGTGGGGGTCAGCGGTTTTGCGGCTCTGACTGCCCTTTCAAAATCTACAGACCCGGAACGCTGCTCCATTCCTTTTGACAAAGAGAGAGACGGATTTGTCATGGGAGAAGGTGCAGGTATTGTTGTTCTGGAGGAGCTGGAGCACGCAAAGAAACGCGGCGCAAAGATCCTGGCTGAGGTTGTGGGATACGGCGCAACCAGTGACGCCTACCACATCACCTCTCCGGCTGAGGACGGAGAAGGTGCGGCGAGAGCCATGAAGAATGCTGTGGATGAGGCCGATATCTCCCTGGAAGATGTGACTTACATCAATGCCCATGGCACCAGCACACACCACAACGACCTGTTTGAGACAAGAGCCATCAAGAAGCTGTTCGGGGAACATGCATATAAAATGAAAGTGAATTCCACAAAATCCATGATCGGACACCTGCTGGGAGCAGCAGGAGCCGTGGAATTTATCGCCTGTGTGAAAGAGATGGAACATAATTTCGTACACGTAACCGCAGGATACCAGGTACCGGACGAGGAGTGCGACCTGGATTATGTGACAGGAAACGGTGTGGAGATGGAAATCCCCTATGCACTTACCAACTCACTGGGTTTTGGCGGACACAATGCCAGCCTGTTGATCAAAAAGTACGAAGACTAGGAGGCCGCATATGGAATTTGATAAGATCATTCAGTTAATTAAGACAGTCAGTGACTCAAACCTGACCCAGTTTTCTATGGAGGAGGGCAGTCTGAAAATCTCCATGAAGACCAACAAACAGACCAAGATCATTGCAGCACCCATGATGGCACCTGCTCCCGGACCGGATATGGGCCCGGCAGCAGGCAGCCCTGCGATGCAGAACTTCCAGTCACAGGCAGGCCCGGCCCAGACAGAGGTTACATTCCAGGAAGCTGAGGAGACCATCCTCTCCGGAAATGTGGTGAAATCCCCGCTGGTAGGCACTTTTTATAATGCGTCCTCACCGGATGCGGAGGCATTTGTAAAAGTTGGAGATACTGTAAAAAAAGGCCAGGTTCTTGGAATCGTGGAAGCCATGAAGCTGATGAATGAGATTGAGTCTGAATTTGACGGAACCGTGGAACAGATTCTGGTGGAGAATGAAGAAGTTGTAGAGTACGGACAGCCCCTGTTCGTAATCCGTTAGGAGGCGTAGATATGAAACTGAACACAAAGGAAATTATGGAGATTATCCCTCACAGACAGCCGTTTCTGCTGATTGACACCATTGAGGAGCTGGAACCCGGTGTCCGCGCGGTAGGGAAAAAGTGTGTGAGCTACAATGAACCGTACTTTGCAGGACATTTCCCGAAGGAACCGGTCATGCCCGGCGTGCTTCAGCTTGAGGCCCTGGCTCAGGTAGGTGCAGTGGCAATTCTGAGCAAACCGGAGAATAAGGGAAAGACAGCGTATTTCGGAGGCATCAGCTCCGCGAAATTCAAGACAAAAGTAGTGCCGGGTGATGTACTGACCCTGGAGCTGGAGATCATCAGGGAAAAAGGGCCTATCGGCGTGGGAAAAGCAGTTGCCAGGAATCAGGACGGCAAAATAACCACATCCGCTGAGATGACATTTGCAATCGGATAGGAGATCGGATATGTTTCAGAAGATATTAATCGCAAACAGAGGAGAAATTGCAGTCCGCATCATCCGTGCCTGCAGAGAGATGGGAATTAAGACGGTGGCAGTCTATTCAGAGGCGGACAGGGATGCCCTTCACGCGCAGCTTGCGGATGAGGCGGTCTGCATTGGCCCGGCGGCTGCACAGGAGAGCTATCTGAACATGGAGCGCATCTTAAGCGCCACCATCGCCACAAAGGCGGAAGCCATCCATCCGGGATTCGGCTTTTTGTCTGAGAACAGCAAGTTTGTGGAGATGTGTGAAAAATGCAATGTGACCTTTATCGGCCCCTCCGCAGCAGTCATCAACAAGATGGGGAATAAATCAGAGGCCAGAAGGACTATGATGGAGGCAGGCGTCCCTGTGGTCCCCGGCACCAAAGAGCCGGTGTACACTGTGGAGGAAGCACTGAAGGAAGCAGAAAAGATAGGCTTTCCCATAATGATCAAGGCATCCTCAGGCGGCGGCGGTAAAGGCATGCGCATATCTGAGAGCAGAGAAGACTTTGAAGAAAATTTCAGTACGGCCCAGAGGGAGTCTGTCAATGCATTTGCTGACAATACCATGTATCTGGAACGTTACGTGGGCAGGCCGCGCCACATCGAAGTACAGATCATCGCAGACCGGTTCGGTCAGGTGGTACAGTTAGGGGAGCGTGACTGCTCCATCCAGCGCCGCCATCAGAAAATGATCGAGGAGTCCCCTTCCTGTGCCATCTCAGAAGAGCTTCGCAGGAAAATGGGGGAGACAGCGGTGCGTGCCGCAAAAGCGGTAGGTTACGAGAGTGCTGGGACCATAGAGTTTCTGCTTGACAAAAGCGGTGAATTTTTCTTCATGGAAATGAATACCAGAATTCAGGTGGAGCATCCGGTAACGGAATTTGTCTCCGGCGTGGACCTGGTGAAGGAGCAGATCCGGGTGGCGGCGGGACTTCCCCTGTCTGTGAAGCAGGAAGATATCTGCATGAGAGGCCATGCCATTGAGTGCAGGATCAACGCGGAGAACCCGGCAAAGAATTTCATGCCCTGTCCCGGCGTGATTGAGAATCTGCATGTCCCGGGCGGAAACGGTGTCCGCATTGACACAGCAGTGTATAACGGCTATCAGATACCGCCAAACTATGATTCCATGATCATGAAGGTCATTGTCCACGACAAGGACAGAGCGTCTGCCATTGCGAAAATGAGGAGTACGCTGGGTGAAGTGATCATTGAAGGGGTGCAGACAAACCTGGATTTCCAATATGATATATTGAACCAGAAGGATTTTCTGGATGGGAATGTGACTACACATTTTATAGAAGAGCATTACGAGTAACCGTTTAGGCATCTGAACAGTTATCATTACGAGTAAGGAGCAGGCAGATATGTCCAGATTAAAGGATTTATTCAAGAAGACTACCAATGTACAGGAGCCGGAGACCGAGGAGAGTAAAGTGCCCGGGGAAGAGACACCCGGCAGTGAAAACACCCCCTCCGTCCCGGAAGGTTTATGGGTCAAATGTCCCAAATGCGGGGAACTCCTCTACAAGGAAGACGTTGTAAAAAATGATTATGTATGTCCGAAATGCAAGGGATATTTCCGGATCAAGGCCAAGACCAGAATCCGTATGGTCGCGGACAAGGGATCTTTCCAGGAATGGTGTACAGGGCTTCATACCTTTAATCCCCTGGACTATCCGGAGTATGAGGAGAAGATTGCAAAACAGCAGGAAAAGACACACCTGGAAGAGGCTATCCGCATTGGTGAGGCCAGGATTGACGGCACCAGGGTGGTGCTGGGTGTCTGCGACGCCCGTTTTCTCATGGGGAGCATGGGATACGTGGTGGGGGAGAAGATCACCCGCTCCTTTGAGCGGGCCACAGAGGAAAAACTGCCGGTTATCCTGTTCTGCTGTTCCGGCGGTGCCAGAATGCAGGAGGGCATGGTATCCCTGATGCAGATGGCAAAGACTTCCGCAGCCATTAAAAGGCACAGTGAGGCAGGGCTTCTCTATATTCCTGTGCTCACAGACCCCACCACAGGCGGGGTGACAGCCAGCTTTGCCATGCTGGGAGATATTATCCTGGCCGAGCCGGGAGCGCTGATTGGTTTTGCCGGCCCGAGAGTTATTGCGCAGACCATTGGACAGAAGCTGCCGGAAGGGTTCCAGAAACCGGAATTTCTGGTAGAGCACGGCATTATTGACGGAATCGTCACAAGGAACCTGTTGAAAAAAACCTTATCAGGGCTTGTGAAGTTTCATGAAAGAAAGAACGGCTACTGCCAGTTCACCAGGATTACTCTGCCGGAAATGGCGGAGGAAGGGGAGAAGAAACACAGACGCAGAAACCGGGATAAGAACATGACTGCCTGGGAGCGGGTGGAGACGGCAAGGGATTCCAAACGCCCCACCAGCCTTGACTATATAGAGACTGTTTTTGAAGAATTTATGGAACTGCACGGAGACCGGGCATTTCGGGATGACGGTGCCATTGTGGGAGGTCTGGCTGTGCTGGACGGGCAGCCGGTGACCGTGATCGGTGTGCAGAAGGGGAGAAATACCAAGGATAACATTTTAAGAAACTTCGGCATGCCCTCCCCGGAAGGCTACCGAAAAGCCCTGCGCCTTATGAAGCAGGCAGAAAAATTCAACCGGCCTGTCATCAATTTCATTGACACCCCGGGTGCATTCTGCGGCATCGAGGCAGAGGAGAGAGGGCAGGGGGAGGCCATAGCCAGAAACCTGCTGGAAATGTCTGACCTGAAGGTGCCTGTGCTGAGTATCGTTATCGGCGAAGGCGGAAGCGGCGGTGCGCTGGCCCTGGGTGTGGGCAATGAGGTCTGGATGATGGAAAATGCCACATATTCTGTGCTCTCACCGGAGGGATTTGCCTCCATTCTCTGGAAGGACAGCAAGAGGGCAAAGGAAGCGGCAGAGGTCATGAAGATCACAGCCAGGGACTTGAAGAATCTGGGAATCATCGAACATGTGATACCGGAGGATATTCCTGCCTGTGCCCAGAACCTGCCGGAGATTGCCGAGGATATGAAAAACCGTATGCACCAGTTCCTTTCAGAGATGGAAGGAAAGACACCGGAAGAGCTGGCGGCCCTCCGGTATGAGCGATTCAGAAAAATGTGAGCCAGAAAGAGTTAGAGTATGAGAAAACCATTGATGATAGGTGATTTGACAGCTAAGATACCTGTGATACAGGGCGGCATGGGAGTGGGGATCAGCCTTTCCCGTCTGGCGGGCAGTGTGGCTGCCTGCGGCGGTGTAGGCGTCATATCCACCGCGCAGATCGGCTGGCGGGAGCCGGATTTTCGGGAACATCCCTTTGAGGCCAACTACAGAGCCATAGGGAAAGAAATCCAAAAGGCCAGGGAGATCGCAGAGGGCGGCATTATCGGCGTGAACATAATGGTAGCTACCCAGAGATATGAGGAATATGTGAAAACTGCGGTGAAGGCAGGCGTGGATCTGATCATCTCAGGCGCCGGACTGCCCATTGACCTTCCGAAATATGTGGAGGGCACGAAGACAAAGATCGCCCCTATTGTATCCTCCCTGAAGTCCCTGAACGTCATCTGCCGTATGTGGGAGAGAAAGTATAAGAAGGCGCCTGATCTGGTGGTCATTGAGGGACCAAAGGCAGGAGGCCATCTGGGATTTTCCAGGGAAGAGCTGGATACCTTTACAGATGAGTCTTATGACGGCGTGATTCGCTCCATTATTGAAAAGGTAAAGGAATACGGTGAGAAGTTCAGCAAAAAGATTCCTGTGGTAGTGGCAGGCGGCATTTATGACAGAGCGGATATGGACCATGCGCTTTCGCTGGGCGCAGACGGAGTACAGATGGGGACCCGGTTCGTGACGACGGAGGAGTGCGACGCCGCGCCGGAATACAAACAGGCATACATCCGGGCTGAAAAAGAGGATATCTGTATTGTGCAGAGTCCTGTGGGAATGCCGGGAAGAGCGATCAAAAATGCTTTTATGGACAGGGTGAAGACGGAAAAGTGCAGAATCGAACACTGCTATCACTGCATCGTCACCTGCAGGCCCGCAGAGATACCGTATTGTATCACACAGGCACTGGTGAATGCAGCGGAGGGAAGAGTGGAGGACGCGCTTCTGTTCTGCGGCTCCAATGCCTGCCGCTCCCATAAGATTGAAAAAGTGGAAGATATCATGAAAGAGCTTGGCTGAAATGAGAAGGTGCCGGGATAAGAAATGAAAAAGGAAAGCTGCTGATATCTGCGGGAAACCGCGGAGAGGGCAGCTTTTTTGTGTTTTAAGAGGCCCGGCCGAATGATTCGACCGGGCCTCCCTAAAAGAGGATTTATTTTATGAAGGCTTTACATGTTGACCTTCATTTTATATTTTTTCTCCTGATATCTGCTTCCCTGTTCTCTGCCTTCGGTGTGCTCATTTACAGTCCCGGTGTTTTGGACACTGTGGAAATCATTCAGATGTGCACTGCCGAATTCTTCTTCCATCCAGATGTGGCGGAAGTTCTTTTTCTGCTGAATAGCCTGGCAGAATCTGCCAATCACAAAAATGGTTTTATCCCGTAACCCCGTTTCTGTTGTGCGTCTGGAAGAACGAAGCCAGTATTCCATCAAAGTCCAGCAGACTAACAGGAATCCAGCGGCAAAAATTAAAGTGACTATCAATCTTTCCAACATTATGAACACCCCTTTCCACGTTTTACTTGTTATCTTTATATTAATTCTTTTGATAAAAATAGTCAATGATTAAATGGAAGAAAAATCATATTTTCTAAAAATTTAATAGTATAACAGGATTCGTTTGATTTTATACTACAGAGGCAGATACCATTTGACGCCAGATATTGTCACAGACCGGAGAGATAGGATGACCGTCCTTATCTGTGAGAACCGGCAGGCGTGTCTCTTCCAGCTCTTCCAGGCAGGCAATCTTTCCCTCCGCGTAGTCTGTCATGCGGGCAGCACAGCTTTTAAGGCGTTCCATCAGACCGCCCAGCCGGATATCCAGGACTTCATATCCGAAACATTTATTTTCCGCAAACCACTGTTCCTTCAGGGCATGTTTAAATTGTTCCACAAGCCCTGCGGTTTTGATGCAGGATTCGGCAGTCGCCAGAAGAGCGGCTCTGTCTTCCGCGTCGTAGGCAGCTTTCGCATCAAGGCCCAGGGTCACTTTTCTGGCGAGCACTTCACTCAGAAGCGCAAGCGTGCCAAAAACAGGGGCATACTCCCCGCCCTTTTCGGCAATGGCCCGAAGCTCTTTTGCACAGCGTCTGTAATGCTCCGGATAGGTCTGTGCATCCACATGGCAGTCATAGATGCCCATGAGGACATCCTGATACAGCAGATATCTGGCGGGGGCGGCACTCATTTTACCGGGCATAGGATTATCAGGTGTCAGGTTCGGGTTGTCCAGCTTCAGAAAATCTTCCAGCACAGCGCCGGTGCAGGCCAGAAGACGGGGCGCCAGATCCCGGTCGCCGGCGGCCCGGGTATAGTTAAATTCTGCGAAGAGTGAGAGTACGGGAAGTACGGCGGACTGGGAAGCTTCACCGCCGTCATCCCCCCATCCGGTCACAAGTACATTGGTGATGCCATGTTTTTCACATTGTCTCAGGGCAAGACGGGATACCTGCATGCTGTGGCTGATAAGAGGGGCATACCCGTTCCATTTCCAGGCACCTCCGGCAAACCCCACATTTCCGGCCAGTTCCCTGTGGTATTTCATCATCTGGTCATAGGTCTCTTCGTCTCGGGAATAGTAATCCCAGTAGAGAAGCTCTACATTTGCCGGAATCTTCTTCTTGATCTCCTCTGTGATATGGAATTCTTTGCCGTAGTATTCGCCTCCGGAGATCATTTTGAAAAACATATCACTCCACATCATAGCGGTGTATCCGTATTTTTCACAGATTTCCAGGACGCGGTGCAGATGGCGTTCCATAATATCAATGCGTTCCTCATAGCCGAAACGGTTCAGGTAAGCGCCACGGCCGATCATCTCCGCTTCATCCATTCCGATGTTGATGGTACGGCTTTGAAAGGTCTCTGACCAGGTGCGTACCATGGCTTCTATCAGACTGTAAGTATCCTCGCTTCCGCACAACAGAATATCTCCCGTGTCATGTACCGGCTCAAAGGCAGGCCAGCGGAAAATCGCGTTTAAATGGGCCAGGGTCTGGATGCAGGGCACCATCTCTATACCGAGGGCTGCCGCGAATCTGTCCAGCTCCTGCAGCTCCTGTCTGCTGTACCGGCCCCTGAAATGTCCGAAATAAGGGTATCCCTCCACTTCATACGTGTCCTCTGTGTAGAGCATGAGCCGGTCATATCCCATGAGGGAGAGTTTGATAATAAGCCTTCTCACAAAATCAGGGCTGCACACAGCGTTGCGGGAACAGTCAGCCATGTAGGTGAGATGCTCAAAGACTGCCTGTTCTTCTTTGGCAGCGCTTTGGCGGTTTTGGGTGATCCATTCCTTGATGATCCCGAGGCCGCGGAAAAATTCAGAGGTTCTGCTGTATGTAATGCAGGCTCTATCCCCGTCCAGACGGACAGACAGGCCGCTGCCGCTTTTTTCCGAAGTGATTTCTATGCAGCGGTCCCCGGTCATATCTCTTTCCAGATATTCCGCAGCGGATAAGGCTCCGGTCATCAGAGACGGGTCTATATGTGCAAGATTAAAAATTTCCATAAGTGATCTCCTTTTCTTACTCTTCAAACTTATTCCGGTGTCCTTTTATTGTAAAGGAGTTTTAGGGAGGAGTCAACGAAAGAAACTTCAGCACGAAAGAAACTTCAGCAGCACGGATAAAACAATAAAGATGCACCAGAATAATAATGTAAAAAGCATAGGTAAAAGACTATGATCATTGTTATGATAAAACTATTTTACAGCCATGAGAAAAGAGACTATACTATGATAAAATCATAGAATGAAAGCTGGTGTTTTTATGGAGAGAAAAGAAAAGATACGGATTTTGTGGAAGTTGTTTTATTCTACATTGTACCTGAGTGCTTTTACCTTTGGGGGAGGATATGTGATCATTACCCTGATGAAGAAAAAATTTGTAGATGAGTACCGCTGGATTGAAGAGGAGGAGATGCTGGATCTGGTGGCTATCGCCCAGTCTTCACCCGGACCCATTGCAGTAAACGGAGCCATTGTAGTGGGGTATAAGCTGGCGGGCATGGCGGGCGTTCTGGTCTCCATTCTGGGAACGGTACTGCCTCCATTTGTGATTCTTACGGTTGTTTCTTTCTTTTATGAAGCTTTCCAGTCTAATTTCTACGTGAAAACCATACTGGACGGCATGCAGTGCGGGGTGGCTGCAGTCATCGCCTCTGTAGTTTATGACATGGGAAAAGGTGTGATAGAGGGGAAGAGTCTGGTGTCCAATCTGATCATGGCGGCTGCCTTTACTGTCACTTTTTTCTTTCAGATGAATGTGGTCTATGTAGTGCTCATATGTATCGGACTTGGGGTGTTGAGGGTCCTGTGGGGAAGAAGAGGTGAGAAGTCATGATCTATCTGCAGTTATTCTGGAGTTTTCTCCAGATAGGATTATTTAGTTTTGGAGGCGGCTATGCGGCTATGCCCCTGATTCAGAATCAGGTAGTGGCTGTCCATGGCTGGCTGACCCAGAGAGAGTTTACCGACCTGGTCACCATTTCCCAGATGACACCCGGACCGATCGCCATTAATTCCGCTACTTTTGTAGGCTCTAAAATTGCAGGAACGGGAGGCTCTTTGGCAGCTACTATAGGCTGTATCCTGCCTTCCTGTATTATCGTGTCCCTGCTGGCTTATATGTATATGAAGTACAGAAAACTGGACATGATGCAGGGTATCCTGAACACTCTGCGGCCTGCCGTGGTCTCCATGATCGCCACTGCCGGCATGGCAATTCTGATTACTGCCTTCTTTGGTGAAGAGGGAGTCGTGAAATTGTCAGCTATGCGCTGGGATGCGATAATCATCTTTATTCTGGCCGTGGCGGCGCTGAGGCTGAAGAAATGGAATCCCATCCTTGTCATGGTGCTGGCCGGTGTTCTGGAACTGGCCTGGAAAGCAGTCGGCGGCCATTAAACAAGAGACTGTCTGAAGCATTCTGCCTCGGGATTTTCATGCCCTCAGTCTGAAAATACCTGGCAGGAAACTGGCATGTGGGCAGTAACAGTACAAAATCTATATTGTGTTTCCAGTTCCGTGAATATTGACTTTTCGACCTGTGTATACTATACTAAGAATAGTAATTCGCTGTAGTAATACGGTGAAAAACAGGACTTATATATGTTCATAATGCGGGTTGAACGTTTCTACCAGCTACCGAAATAGCTGACTATAAGTCCCCTGATAATTGGGGGCTTTGCAGTCTGGTTCCGGTGGCTGGTTTTTTATTTTCAGAAGGATTCTGAAAAGTACGGCGGCCGGATTCAGCAATCGCTCCTTGTATAGGAGGTAAAACATGAGAAAAGAAGAAAACAGAGCAGATACCTTTATATTGAAGGGAAACATCTGCTACAGTGAGACGGCAGAGACGGTCCGGACCGTTCCAAATGCTTACCTGGTATGCCGGGAGGGCATCTGCCAGGGGGTGTTTGAGGAACTTCCGGAAGAATGGAGGGACTTCCCGTTGACAGACTGTGGGAATGCCCTGATCCTGCCGGGATTGGTGGATCTGCATCTGCACGCGCCTCAGTACGCATTTACGGGCCTTGGTATGGATATGGAGCTTCTGGAGTGGCTGGATACACGGACATTTCCCGAGGAGGGAAAGTACGGGGATATGGCATACGCGGAAAAGGCATATGGCATATTTACAGAAGACCTGAAAAACAGCGCAACCACCAGGGCGTGTATCTTTGCCACACGCCATGTGCCGGCAACCATTCTCCTGATGGATATGCTGGAAGGATCGGGCCTTAAAACTATGGTGGGAAAAGTAAATATGGACCGGAACGCGCCGGATTATCTCTGTGAGGAAAGTGCGGAAAAATCAGCTCTGGACACCCGCCTGTGGCTGAAGGAGGTAAACGGAAGATACAAAAATGTCAGGCCCATCCTCACACCGCGGTTTATCCCAAGCTGTTCAGATGATCTTATGAAAATGCTCAGTGAAATCCGAAAGGAGTATGACCTTCCCATCCAGTCTCATCTCTCTGAGAATAAAGGGGAGATTGCCTGGGTGAAGGAACTGTGCCCCTGGTCCTCTTTTTACGGGGATGCCTATGAGCAGTTCGGTATGTTCGGGGGAAATTATCCGGCAGTTATGGCGCACTGCGTACATCCCACAGAGGAAGAGATAGTATTGATGAGGAAAAACGGGGTCTTTGCAGCCCACTGTCCTCACTCTAACACCGATTTATCCTCAGGGGTGGCACCGATAAGGAGATATCTGGATGAGGGTATCCATGTGGGCCTGGGAAGTGATATTGCAGGAGGCCATGTACTCTCCCTGTTTCAGGTGATGGTGGGCGCTGTGCAGGCATCCAAACTTCGCTGGCGTCTGGAGGATGATTCGCAGAAGCCGCTCACTGTGGATGAGGTGTTCTACCTGGGCACAAAGGGAGGCGGCGCCTTCTTCGGGCAGGTGGGCAGCTTTGAAAAAGGGTATGAATTTGACGCGGTGATCATGGATGACTCCAGACTGAAAACACCCAGAAAGCTGACATTGAAAGAACGTCTGGAACGTGTGGTATACCTGTCAGATGACAGGGATGTGAGAGGAAAATATGTGGCAGGCAGAAAAATCTTTGCAGCTATTTAGTCAGGTCTGCGCATTTGCTGCACAGACCGTGCACAAAAGTGGCAGCAGCGGCTGTTCACAGATGGAAAAGAGGGATGATTTATGGGAGTTGGCAGTTCAAAGAATCGTGTGGATGCCTGGGAAAAAGTAACGGGGCAGGCAAAATACACGGCGGATCTGATGCCGCAGAATCTGTATACGGCAAAAGTGGTACACAGCACCATAGCAAACGGATGGGTAAAAAGTTTTGATCTGGAAGAGGCATTAAAGGTTCCCGGCGTGGTGAAGATCGTCACCTGTTTTGATGTGCCTGATATTCAGTTTCCGACACCGGGGCACCCCTGGTCAGTGGAAAAAGCACATCAGGATATTAAGGACAGAAAGCTTCTGAACCGGCGGGTACGCATGTATGGGGATGACATTGCAGCCGTGATCGCGGAGGATGATATCGCAGCCAGACGTGCGGCAGATAAGATTAAAGTGGAATATGAGGAATACCCGGTGATACTGGACCCGGAGGCATCCATGAAGGAGGGAGCACCTCTTCTGCATGAGGAAAAGCCGGGAAATGTGATCGCGCACACCAGTTTTGTGCTGGGGGACGGAAGTTTTGAGGAGGCGGCCTGTGAGGAAGGGCTGGCCGTGATCGAGAAGGAGTACAGGACACAGCCGGTCCAGCACTGTCACATTGAGGTGCCGGTTTCCTATGCCTATATGGAGAAGGGAAGGATCGTCATAGTGACCTCCACCCAGATTCCCCATATTGTGAGGCGTGTGGTCAGCCAGGCTCTGGGGATTCCCATTGGGCAGATCCGGGTGATCAAGCCGTATATCGGCGGCGGATTCGGCAACAAGCAGGATGTGCTGTATGAGCCGTTAAACGCGTTTTTATGTACCCAGGCAGGCGGTCACGGCGTCAGGCTGGAGCTGTCCAGGGAGGAGACTCTTGGCTGTACCCGTGTGCGCCATGCGTTTACCTGGAAGATCAAAGGGGCAGTCAGGGAGGACGGCACACTGGTGGCGAGGAAATATGAAGCCTACTCCAACCAGGGCGCTTATGCTTCCCATGCTCACGCCATTGCAGCCAACGCAGCCAATATTTTCAAACAGCTTTACCAGGATGAGAAGGTTCTGGAGTCGGACAGCTACACGGTTTATACGAACCTGATGACAGGCGGTGCCATGCGCGGATATGGGATTCCTCAGGGGGATTTTGTGACAGAGTGCGTGGCTGACGATCTGGCCCGCGCTGTGGGTATGGACCCCCTGGAGTTCCGGTTGAAAAACTGTGTGAAGGAAGGGTATAAAGATCCGCATCTGGGCATTGCCTTCCACTCTTACGGGCTGAAAGCCTGTATAGAAAAAGGGAGGGAATATATCCGCTGGGAGGAAAAACGAAAGGCATATGAGAACCAGTCCGGGCCCGTGAGAAGAGGCGTGGGTATGGCAATCTTCAACTATAAGACAGGGGTTTATCCCATTTCTCTTGAGACGTCATCCTGCCGTATGGTTCTGAATCAGGACGGCTCCATGCAGCTCTTTATGGGGGCAACTGAGATCGGCCAGGGAGCTGACACGGTGTTTACCCAGATGGCAGCAGAGATCACAGGCATAACGGAGGACAGGATACATATAGAGACCGTACAGGATACAGATACCACGCCTTTTGACACAGGAGCCTATGCTTCCAGGCAGACTTATGTGAGCGGAAAAGCTGTGAAAAAGACAGGAGAATTGTTTAAGCAGAGGATTCTGGAGTATGCGGCATTTAAGCTGAAGCTGCCCTGCGGGGATATGCCTTTGGGAGAGGAAAAAAATGCAGAGGCAGGCGCAGGTGCTTCTGAAGCTGCGGAAGCATGTGCTGAATCGTCAGCGTGGAAGAGGCTGGATATCAAAGAGAATCAGGTGATCGACAAGGCCTCAGGGGAGGTGCTTCTTTCCCTGGCAGCCCTCGCGGAGGAGGCATTGTACAGCCTGGAAAAATCTGTGCATATCACTGCTGAGACGACCAGCCACTGTAAGGAAAACTCCTTTGCCTCAGGTGTCTGCTTTGCAGAGGTGGAGGTGGATATGCCGGTGGGTAAGATCCGCATACTGGATATCATCAATGTCCATGACAGCGGAAAACTGATTAATCCCAGCCTTGCCAAAGCGCAGGTGCACGGGGGCATGAGCATGGGCATTGGTTATGCGCTGAGTGAAGAACTGCTGGTGGATGAAAAGACAGGAAGGCCGCTGAATGCCAACCTCCTTGACTATAAGATCCCCACAGCTATGGACACACCGAATCTGCATACGGATTTTGTGGAGATGGATGACCCCACAGGTCCTTTCGGCAACAAAGCGCTGGGAGAACCTCCCACTATTCCTGTGGCTCCGGCTATCAGAAATGCCGTGCTGCACGCCACCGGAATTGCTTTTGATTCCCTTCCGCTGTCACCGCAGAAACTGGTGGAGCGTTTTATGAAAGAGGGAATGATCGGAGCCGAAAGCGGGAAGTTAAAAGGGGGTGAAACACATGTATGACATTGAAAAATATTATCAGGCCAAAGATGTGGAAGACGCTGTGAGAGCACTGGAGGAAGACGCGGATGCGGTGGTGATCTCCGGAGGAAGTGATGTGCTGATCAAGATCAGGGAAGGGAAGCTTGCCGGCTGTTCCCTGGTAAGCATACATGGGATACCGGCTCTTGAAGGAGTCAGGATGGAGGCGGACGGCACCATTGTCATAGGTCCTGCCACTACATTTTCACACATCACCTATGACTCTGTGATACAAAAATATATCCCTGCACTGGGATGGGCAGTGGATCAGGTGGGAGGCCCCCAGATCCGCAACATAGGAACCATCGGGGGAAATGTCTGTAATGGCGTGACGAGTGCAGACAGCGCGGCTCTGCTTTTTACTCTGAATGCGGTGCTGGAGCTGACAGGTCCAAAAGGCACAAGAGAGATACCTGTTGCTGAGTTTTACACAGGTCCGGGCCGGACCCTGCGGGAACATGCAGAAATTCTGACTGCCATAAAGATCACCAGGGAGAATTACCGGGGATTTTACGGACATTATACAAAATACGGGAAAAGAAACGCTATGGAGATTGCCACTCTCGGCTGTGCGGTACATGTGAAATTAAGTGCTGACAACATGCGGATTTCGGAGTTCCGGCTGGGATTCGGCGTGGCTGCGCCTACCCCCATACGCTGTTTTAAAACAGAGGAAACGGTAAAAGGAATGGCGGTCACAGACCCGGAACTGTATGAGAAGATACAAGAGGGAGCAGTCTCTGAAGTGACACCCCGTTCCAGTTGGCGTGCATCCAGGGAATTCCGTCTTCAGCTGGTGCGGGAGCTGTCCGTGCGAACTGCAAAAGAAGCCATAGAAAAAGCTTCAGGAGGTGAGGCAGATGCTTAAGATCATAACCATGACCGTCAATGGAAAAGAGACAGAACTGGCAGTGGATGACAGGGAAGCCCTGCTTGATACTTTAAGAAACCGCCTGGGACTTACCAGTGTGAAACGCGGCTGTGAGGTAGGGGAATGCGGCGCCTGTACGGTCCTTGTGGACGGCGAAGCCATTGATTCGTGTATCTATCTGACCATGTGGGCGGAGGGAAAACACATCATGACCGTGGAGGGCTTAAAGGGCAGAAATGGGGAACTTTCCCCTATCCAGACAGCTTTTGTGGAGGAGGCTGCAGTCCAGTGCGGCTTCTGCACACCGGGTCTTATTATGAGCGCAGTGGAGATTGTGGGCACAGGGAAGAGATACAGCAGAGAAGAACTGAAAAAACTGATCTCCGGACATCTGTGCCGCTGTACAGGGTATGAGAATATTCTGAATGCCATGGAAAGGATTGTGGAGGAGACTTACCGGACGGTAAATCGGGAATAAAAGAGAATTTCACACGCCGCTGGCCTGCGGGAACAGTAATACTTATTTTCCGCTGAAGTGGGAAAATTCTGTTTCCCACTTGAAAAGTAGAAAACCTTACGGTATAATTTCAATGATATGGGGTATTTGGCCGACAATGTCCATGTACCCCTTTTTCGTGGAAAAACCAGGAGAAAAAAGGAACCGATAAGGAGATTGACAATATGAGTACCGTAAGAACAAGATTTGCCCCAAGCCCCACAGGAAAAATGCATGTGGGAAATTTGAGAACTGCTTTATATGCGTATCTGATCGCAAAGCATGAGAACGGAAGCTTTATGCTCCGTATTGAGGATACAGACCAGGAACGTTTTGTGGACGGCGCGCTGGAGATCATTTACCGCACACTGGCAAAGACGGGACTGGTTCACGACGAAGGCCCGGATAAGGACGGCGGCTACGGCCCTTATGTCCAGAGTGAGAGAAACGCACAGGGCATTTATCTGAAATACGCCAAACAACTGATCGAACAGGGAGATGCATATTACTGTTTCTGTACAAAAGAGCGTCTGGATTCCCTGAAAGCCAGCGTGGGAGAGGACGGCAAGGAAATTGCGGTCTATGACAAGCACTGTCTGCATCTAAGCAAAGAGGAAGTGGAGGCAAAGCTTGCTGCAGGAGAACCCCATGTGATCCGCTTCAATATGCCGGCAGAGGGAACCACAACCTTCCATGATGATATTTACGGTGACATCACTGTGCCGAACAATGAACTGGATGACCTGATCCTGATCAAATCAGACGGCTATCCCACCTATAACTTTGCAAACGTGATCGATGATCATCTCATGGGGATCACCCATGTGGTGCGCGGAAATGAATACCTGTCCTCCTCACCGAAATATAACAGGATCTACGAGGCATTTGGCTGGGAGATTCCCACTTATGTACACTGTCCGCTGATCACCAATGAGGAGCACAAAAAGCTGAGCAAACGCTCCGGCCACTCCTCCTATGAGGATTTGCTGGACCAGGGATTTCTCACAGAGGCAATTGTAAATTACGTGGCGCTGCTTGGATGGTGCCCGGAGGACAACCGTGAGATCTTCAGCCTGGAAGAGCTGGTGAAAGAATTTGACTATCATCATATGAGTAAATCCCCGGCTGTGTTTGATATGACAAAGCTGAAATGGATGAACGGAGAATACATCAAAGCGATGGATTTTGACAAGTTCTATGACATGGCGCTTCCGTTTGTGAAAGAGGCAGTCAAAAAAGATCTGAACCTTGAGAAAATAGCGGGCATGGTAAAGACAAGGATTGAAGTTTTCCCGGATATCCCGGCTCTCATTGACTTCTTTGAGGCAGTACCGGAGTATGATGTGTCCATGTATACACACAAGAAAATGAAAACCAACCCGGAAATCTCACTGGAGGTTCTGAATAAGGTCATACCGGTTCTGGAAGGTTTTGACAATTATACAAACGATGCGCTGTATGAACTGCTCTGCGGTTTTGCAAAGGAAAACGGCTATAAAAACGGACAGATCCTCTGGCCTGTACGCACCGCCCTTTCCGGCAAGCAGATGACACCTGCCGGTGCTACGGAGATTCTGGAAGTGCTGGGAAAAGAGGAGTCCATGAAACGTCTGCATGCTGCAGTGGAAAAACTGGAGCAGGCATAAACAAATACTATTGGAGTAACCCATATATGCAGAAAAATTCCTCACAGGAACGAGCAGTATCCCACAACCGGGGCCCCATGATGCTTCTTGCAGGCCCCGGTTCCGGGAAAACCACCACCATCACCAGGAGGGTGGCTAACTTAATAAAGGAATACCAGGTAACTCCTTCATCCATTCTGGTGGTGACGTTTACAAAAGCGGCTGCCAGGGAGATGAAGGAGCGTTTTTTACGCCTGTGTGATATGGAAGGTATGGCAGGCCCTTACAGGGAGGTGACTTTTGGCACGTTCCATGGCATTTTTTACGGAATCCTACGCCATGCCTATCGGCTGTCCGCAAAGAACATTCTTGGGGAAGAGCGGAAATACGATATTTTAAAGGAAATCGTCTACCGCCAGAGAATGCGGATCGACGACGAGAAGGAGTTTTTTGAGGGGCTGGTACAGGAAATCTCCATTGTAAAGAACGGCAGGATGCCCATAGAGCATTATTATTCCGCCAACTGCCCGGATGACACATTCAGAAAGATTTACCGCTCCTATGTGGATGCCTGCAGACAGTCCAGGCTTCTGGATTTCGATGACATGCTGCTGTACTGTTATGACCTTCTGACAGGAAGAAAAGATATCCTGGCCGGTTGGCAGAATAAGTTCCGGTATGTGCTTGTGGATGAGTTCCAGGACATCAATCAGCTTCAGTATGACATTATAAAGCTGCTGGCAGCGCCCCAGAATAACCTCTTTATCGTGGGGGATGATGACCAGTCCATCTACGCGTTCAGAGGGGCAAAGCCGGAGATTATGCTCCATTTCCCAAAGGATTTTCCGGATGCAAAGACAGAACTGCTGGCCTGTAATTACCGCTCCACAAAGCAGATCGTGGAGGCCTCCAAACGTGTGATCGGGAGAAACAAGAACCGCTATCCAAAGGAGTTTTTTACGGAAAACGGAGAGGGAAAACCGGTGGTGGTGCGTGCGTTTGAGGACGGCAAGGAGGAGGAGCTTTTCGTAAAGGAATGTATAAAAAAGGCAGTGCAGGAGGGGGAAGCCTACGAGGAGACAGCTATTCTCTACCGCACGAATCTGGGAGCCAGGTTCCTGGTGGAGACATTGATGGAATACCAGATCCCCTTTCAGATGCGGGATGCCCTGCCGAATCTGTATGAGCACTGGATATCCAGAAATATCATTTCCTATATAAAGCTGGCCCAGGGCGACAGAAGCCGCCGGGAATTTCTGCAGGTTATGAACCGTCCAAACCGTTATATATCCAGGGACGCGCTGGACGATGCCACAGTGTCCTTTGAGGGGCTGCGCTGGTTTTATGAGGGAAAGGACTGGATGTGCGACAGAATCGACAAGCTGGAGGAAGACCTGACAACACTGAAGCGCATGACACCCTATGGGGCAATCAATTATATCCGGTACGGCATCGGGTATGAAGAGTATCTGAAGGATTACGCCTCTTACCGGAAGATCAAAGTGGATGACCTGTATGAAGTCATGGAGGAGCTGGCAGAGAGTGCCAAAGGATATAAAAGCTTCGGTGAATGGTTTGCGCATATTTCCGACTACACGGACAAGTTAAAGGAACAGGCAAAGAAACAGGATATTGAGAAAAAAGGCGTCACAGTGTCCACTCTGCACAGCATCAAAGGCCTGGAATTTGACCGGGTGTTTCTCATGGATGTGAATGAAGGGACTATTCCCTACCATAAAGCTGTTTCAGACAGCAGCATAGAGGAGGAGCGGCGGCTCTTCTATGTGGGCATGACAAGGGCCAGAAAAGAGCTTTACATACTTTATGCAAAATGCAGGCACGACAAGGATTTGGAAGTGTCAAGATTTCTCAAGGAAAGCGGGCTTATACCGGAAAAGAAGGAGTAACGGCTGTGGAAAAGGTTTGGGTTTTTTACGGAAAAACAGAGGGACTGACAGGCAGAGCAGAAGCAAAAGGTGAAAAAGGAAGGCTGGAAACACGGGCCGGACGTGTTCTTCTTGCCCATGCCTTAAAAAAGCTGTACGGACTGTCCGTTCCGGATGGAGAGGAAGGGGCAGCCCAGCTTGAAAAGATGCTTGCAAAAGGAGAAAACGGAAAGCCATATCTCCACGGATATCCTGAGATCCATTTTAATATCAGCCATTCCGGCGCATATGCGGTCTGCGCTCTGGCAGGGATTCCGGTAGGGATTGACATTCAGATCCGTCAGCCGGTGAGAGGAAAAAGGCTTCTGGAGCGGACTATGAATGCCCTGGAACAGGAAGTGATCCAAAACGCCAAAGACCCGGAAATGGCATTTGCGTTTTTCTGGGCCAGGAAGGAGAGTTATCTCAAATGGAGCGGGGAGGGAATCACCAGGGACCTTTCAAAACTGTCCATGGAAGATGCTGTCATGGAGGAAATTCCGGTGGAAGAGGGATACGTCTGTCAGGTCTGTACGGCAGTTCCGTTTTCCTTTGAAAAAATAGAATTACCGTTACAGCTTTGAAGAAAGGAAAGTCCGTTCAGAAAAAGACAGCCGCAGGCGGCACGCTTCGGCGTAGGAAGACTGCGGCGTGAAATTCTGAATTACTGCATGAAAAAGTCCTGCGGGCAGAAGGCGGCTGCGTTTCGACGCAGAACCCCGGCCGGCAGGACTTTTTCAAATATGGCCATACTTTGTGAAAGTACAGGGGATGGATTGAAACAGATTAAAGTGCCATAGAAAGCTCGTCAATCTGTTTCAGCTCTTCTTCTGTAAACGGAGCACTTTTGAGTACTTTCAGGTTATCAAGAATCTGTTCTGCCTTGGAGGCACCTACAAGTACACTGGTCACTACGTCATCTTTCAATACCCATTTCAGCGCCATCTGCGCAAGACTTTCTCCTCTTTCGGATGCAATCCGGTTCAGACCCCGGATGCAGTCAAGACGGCTGTCTGTGAGCTGTTCTGCGTTTAGGAAACGTCCGTCTGTGACTACCCGGCTGTCCGAAGGGATTCCTTTTAGATAGCGGTCCGTCAGCATGCCCTGGGCCAGCGGGCTGAAGGAGATGATCCCTTTTTTCTCCTCCGCGCAGGCTTTCTTCAGACCGTTGTTCTCTATGGTGCGGTTGAAGATGTTGTAGGAGTTCTGGTTAATGACAAAGGGGCATTTCAGTTCCTTTAAAATAGCAGCCGCCCTCTTCATAGTCTCCCCGTCGTAGTTGGACAGTCCCACATACAGGGCTTTTCCGCTTCTCACTGCCTGATCCAGGGCACCCATGGTTTCCTCAAGGGGAGTTTCCGGGTCCATTCTGTGATGGTAGAAAATATCCACATATGCAAGGCCCATGCGCATAAGACTCTGGTCCAGGCTGGCAGTCAGATATTTTCTGCTGCCCCAGTCCCCGTAAGGACCCGGCCACATATCATAGCCTGCCTTGGTGCTGACGATTATCTCATCCCTGTAGGCGGATAGATTTTCTTTAACGATCCTGCCGAAATTTTTCTCCGCGCTTCCCGGTTCGGGTCCGTAATTGTTTGCCAGGTCAAAGTGGGTGATGCCGTTGTCAAAGGCAGTAAAGCACAGCTTTTTCATGTTGTCATAGACTGCGGTGTCACCAAAATTGTGCCATAGTCCCAGGGAGACTGCAGGAAGCTTTAGGCCGCTGTATCCGCAGCGGTTGTATGTCATGGTTTCATATCGTTTGTCATCTGCTCTGTACATAAGTGATCTCCTTTTGTAACTGTTCAGTGTCCTCACAGTTACAGGCAAAAATCCATACAAAATCGCCTTTGGCGATGGGATTTTTGCTTGGCTGTGAAACGTTTTCTTACGGTCAGCGCAGTAAATGCGCAGACCTGCTGAATAATTGTCATCTTTTTTTGTTTCTTTACAAAGTTTAGCACTTCAAGTATACTTGAAGTCAATAAAGGACCTTAACTTTGTTATATACGCCGAAAATAAGGAGGGTATTATGACAACATACACAATAAAACAGGTTTCCCAGATGTTTGGGCTGCCGGCATCCACGCTCAGGTACTACGAGGAGATTGGTCTTTTGCCTGCAGTGGAAAAGACAAAGGCAAATCAGCGCATTTATACCGAAGAGCATATCGGCCGTCTGGGCGCCATACGCTGTTTTAAGGAGACAGGCATGTCCATGGCAAAGCTTCTGGAGTTTTTTACATACGAGGAGGAGGAACAGGAGCATATCGGGGAAATCCTCGCTCTGCTAAAGGAGCAGGACCGGCATGTGGCAGAGCAGATTGAGAAACTGCAGTCTGCCAGAAAGCAGATAAACCGTAAACTGAGATATTACAGTGACATTAAGGCGTCCATGGACAGCGGGAGTACATATCCTTTCTGGGGTGACTACTAAAAAAGGCTGCCGCTGTTTCCGAATGCGCGTCATAGCGTGTGAGTCTTCTCATGACCGAAAAACAGCTCTCCCTGCCGCTGCTTCCGGGTGCGTATCAGAGTGTGTTGATCTTTTTCTGGTCAAAGGCTTTCCGGTACTGGGTGGGAGTCATGCCTTCAAACTGCCGGAACAGTTTCATGAAATGCTTTTCATCCGCGAATCCACACATGGAAGAAATCTGCCGAATGGTCAGGGAATGGCTGTTCAGCAGATTTTTTGATACGCTGATGCGTGTGCGGTTGATATAGGTGACAAGGGGATAACCGGTGTATTGTTTGATCAGTGCGGACAGGTAGGTAGGGTGGTACCCGAATTTTTCCGCCAGGCCGCTGACTGTAAGGGGCTGGTCAAAATGGCTCTGCACCCATTCTATGATATCCTGCACGGCAGTCGGCAGAAGGTCCTGTCCAAAGTGCTCTGCCTGCAGATACTCACGGCTGATCTCCAGAAGCAGCAGATTCAGCGCATGGCGGCAGCTCCAGGTCCTCTGATAGCTGCTGCGCTTAGCCAGATCCAGAAGCTGGAGAAACAGGAGCTGGGAACGTTTTTCCGGGGAGATTCTGCCGTGCTCCGGAAGAAAAACCTGCTCGGCAGAGAAGGCATCTGTGAGGGGAAGGCCCCGGGCCTGCTGATAGATTCCGGCAGAATGAGGCAGATTTTTGACCGTATCCGCAGGAGTGCCCGGCAGTGCAAAATGCACCCAGCAGTAGGAGAGATATCCATGGGAGGGCTTATAACCATAATGGGTGCTGCCGGGAAACAGGACGAAGAATTCTCCCGGGCCCACATCGCAGGCCCTGTCGTCCTGGCAGATGTGCAGTGTTCCCTCCTGTACCAAGATCAGAACAAAGAAGTCCAGGGTCCTGCTTAAATGCATAAATCCGTTTTCACTTATAAGGTTGCCGCAGGTCAGGTATTCTGCCGGCTTTGAGGCATCACAAATACAATGCAACATCTGGGATATGACCACCTTTTCTTTTGATTTATATGTTGTTTCCGAAATTGTAGATGATACAATCATTTCATAAGATAAAACCTGATAAACAAAGGGAAAAAATAGGAATCCGGCTGCTGCCTTACAAAGTTTTCCATATCTTTATGGTAGCACGGGGAATCTTGGAATTCAACATGAAATTTAGGAGGTATGGCATGTTAGAAAAGAAAGTGAAAATGATGCCGCTGGGCGATGTATCGATTCAGGATGATTTCTGGAAAGAGTATATGGAGCTGGTGAGAAACCATGTGATCCCTTACCAGTGGGAGGCATTAAATGACAGGATCGAGGGGGCGGAGCCCAGTTACTGTATGCAGAATTTCCGTGTTGCCGCTGGTATGGAGGAAGGCTGTTTTCAGGGAATGGTATTTCAGGACAGTGATGCCTATAAGTGGCTGGAGGCTGTGGCCTACTCTCTCATGTGGCATCCGGACAAGGAGCTGGAGGCAACGGCGGATGAGGCCATTGATATCATCTGTGCGGCACAGCAGCCGGACGGGTATCTGGACACCTATTATATCCTGAATGGTCTGGAAAAACGCTTTACAAACCTTATGGATCACCACGAGCTCTACTGCCTGGGTCATATGGTGGAAGGTGCTGTAGCCTATTATAAGGCAACCGGAAAACGGAAATTTCTGGACACAGCCATTGGCTATGTAAATTGTGTTTATGAAAATATAGGAAATGCGCCCGGTAAGAAACCCGGATATCCCGGTCATGAGGTAGCGGAGATGGCCCTTGTGGGACTCTATGAGGTGACAAAGGATGAAAAACATCTGGAGCTTGCCAAATATTTCATTGACCAGAGGGGGCAGGCACCGCTGTATTTTGCAGAGGAGAGGGAAAAAAACGGCAATGATTTCTTCTGGAAAGACAGTTATTTCCAAGACCAGTATTATCAGGCCGGCAAGCCGGTCCGCCAGCAGGACAGGGCAGAAGGCCATGCGGTACGTGCCGTATATCTCTATACGGGAATGGCTGAAGTGGCCAGTGCAGCCGAAGACCGGGAGTTATTTGAAGCCTGCCGGAAAATCTGGAATAATATTGTGGAAAAGCAGATGTATGTAACCGGTTCTATCGGTTCCTCGCAGTACGGTGAGGCATTTACCTTTGACTATGATCTGCCAAACGATACGGTTTACGCGGAAACCTGTGCTGCCATCGGATTTATTTTCTTTGCCAGAAGGATGTTTGAGATCACAAAGGACAGCCGGTACACAGATGTGATGGAGCGCTGTCTCTACAACGGAGTAATCAGCGGCATGTCCCTGGACGGTAAGAAATTCTTCTATGTAAATCCTCTGGAGGCCGTGCCGGAGGCTTCCGAGAAAGATTATCACAAAAAACATGTGAAAGTGGAGCGTCAGAAATGGTTCGGATGCGCCTGCTGCCCTCCCAATGTGGCCCGTCTCCTCTCCTCCATCGGGGGATATGCTTATGAGTACAATGAGAAAGAGATCTATATGAATCTGTTTATCGGCGGCAGTATGCAGGCTGTTCTGAACGGGAAAAAGAATCAGTTCCGAGTGGAGACTGATTATCCGTGGAGCGGTGATGTGAAGATACAGGTGGAAAATGAGGCGGATACGGCGTTTACATATGCCATCCGCGTGCCGGGCTGGTGCCGCGGCTATAGCCTGAAACTCAATGGGGAAGCGGTGGATTGTCCTGTGGAGAACGGATATCTGCTTTTAGACCGCTGCTGGAAGAACGGGGACGTGCTTGTATTTTCCATGGAAATGCCGGTGGAACTGGTGGCAGCCAATCCAAAAGTCAGGGAGGATGTCGGTAAGGTGGCAGTGATGCGCGGTCCGGTTGTGTATTGCCTGGAAGAGGCGGACAACGGGGACCAGCTCCAGGAATTATACCTGGATGAGAATCCACAGTTTACAGTGAAATATGAGAAAGATCTGCTGAAAGGGGTTGTGACACTGACCACAGAGGGAAAACGCCTCTCAGAGGATGAGTGGGATGAGAAAACGCTTTATAAACCCTATGCGGGAAGAAAATTTGAGCGCAAGACGCTGAAATTCATTCCATACTATGCCTGGACAAACAGGACAGTGGGTGAGATGCTTGTGTGGGTGAGAATTTGAGATACAGACAGAGACCATAAATAGGAAACGCCGGACTGCGTGGGAGGATTGTTATCCCGGGGTCCGGCGTTTCCTGATTTACTGCCCTTTGGAGTGGGCTTTCGTCTCACTGTCCAGCACATTCCGCATTTCCTCCAGCAGGATATCATCGGTAAAATACGATTTTCCGTACTGAAGATTAAAGTCGTAGTCAAAGTCCGGCGGATTTTTTCCTGTATTATGCTGGATGATCGTCTCCGCCTTATCCAGAGCCTTTACCAGACGGGCTTCGGGCGTTTGGCCGTCCTCATACTCCTGCCAGACGGCCATGAAATCTTCTTTTTGTTTTTCGGGCAGCAGGGAGAAGACACGGCTGGCAGCACGGTATTCCTCCTGGTACTTGCGGGAACTGTCCGGGAGGAGTGCGGCGGAGATGTCGCCTTCATAGATTTCCCCTATGTCGTGGAGAAGGCACATGAGCAGTGTTTTTCGGATGTCCAGCCCGGGGTACTCTTCCAGCATGACCGCGGCAAAGAGCGCAAGGTGCCAGGAATGTTCCGCGGTACTTTCCTGTTTCCCGGAACCGGTCCAGGCTGTCCTTGTCACGGATTTCAGCAGTTCCGTCTCTTTCATAAAAGCCAGATAGGCGTCTATGGTTTCTTTCATGATCTCTCTCCTTTTTAAAATGAACCGCGTCCAAAAGCGTATTGGAAAATTTTCAAGCGCTTACATGAACTGCTGCAAAAAAATGCAGTTTCAGGACTTGCGGAGATAGTATCAGCATAAGATAAGAAGAAAAAAAGGTCAACAGAAATCTGCGCAAACCCATATATACTCTGCGTCGAGATATTTTTCGTATGAAACAGGGATTGTCCTCATATATTATCTTAAAGAGGTGAGACAATGAGAGAAAGGGATATTATACGGTTATTTCCCCAGAAGATCAGGGCAGCCCTGGAGCATGCGGAGTTTGATATGGAGCACTTGTATGAAATCAGGCTGAGGGTCAACGCGCCGCTGATCTTAATTTACAAAGGGAATGAGTATTTTCTTACAAAAGAAGGAAAACTGACCAAGCAGATGCAGGGCGTCTGCCAGGTAGAGGCAAAGGACCTGCGGGAGACCATGGAGTATGTGAGCAATTATTCCATGTACGCATTTGAGGAAGAGATCCGGCAGGGATTCATCACCATTCAGGGAGGCCACCGTGTGGGAATTGCCGGTAAAACGGTACTGGACGGAGCAAAGATCAAAAGCCTGAAATACATATCTTATATAAATCTGAGACTTTCACACCAGATAAAAGGATGTGCCAACCAGATTCTTCCCTATGTGGTCAACAAGGGGAATGTCTGCCACACCCTGATCATTTCCCCGCCCATGTGCGGGAAGACCACCCTGCTGCGCGACCTGATTCGACAGGTCAGTGACGGCAATACCTATCTGCCGGGCATGTCAGTGGGGGTGGTGGATGAGCGTTCCGAGATCGCCGGTTCCTATCAGGGGATTCCGCAGAATGACCTGGGAATCCGCACGGATATTTTGGATTGCTGTCCAAAGGCGGAGGGTATGATGATGCTGATCCGCTCCATGTCACCGGAAGTGGTGGCCGTGGATGAGCTGGGGGATTATGAGGACATTCATGCCATTGAATCCGTTATCCACTGCGGATGCAAGCTGTTTGCCACGGTTCACGGAAGCTCCATTGAGGATATCAAGAGGAAGCCCCTGATGCAGCGTCTGGTGCAGGAAAAGATATTTGAGAGGTATATTATTCTCCACAATAAGGACAAGGCAGGAAAAGTGAAGGCCGTGTTTGATGAGAGGGGCACCTGTCTGTTTGATGAAACAAGGAGGAGAGGAACTTTATGCTGAAAGTGCTGGGAGTCTGTCTTGTGGTGCTCTCCTGTACGGCTCTGGGTTTTGAGAGAAGCCTGAAGCTTACCAGAAGACTTTCCGGTCTTCGGGAGCTTCAGCGGATGGTCCTGCTTATAAAAGGAGAGATCAGCTACCGCAAGGAGGCGCTTCCGGAGGCTCTTATCCGGGCAGCAGGCAGACTGACCCCGCCGTTTTCCGATTTTTTGAGAAATGTGGCAGAGCGGGCGGATGCCTATGACGGAATCTTGTTTGCCGATATTTTTATGCAGGAGGCGGAAACCGCGTTCGGAGACAGTGCGCTTACAAAAGAAGACAAGGAGGAGCTAAGACAGCTGGGCCAGTATCTGGGCTATCTGGATATTTCCCAGCAGGAAAATGCCATGGCTTTGTTTCAGCAGGAATTGGAGCGGAAAATTCAGGCAGTGCAGGCTGAGATTCCTGTGAAAAAAAGACTTTATCAGAGTCTGGGGGTGCTGGGAGGAATATTTCTTGCCATTACGCTGATCTGAAAAAAGGCAGGGCACGCGGGACATGAGATCCAGGAGGAAGGGAGGAAGATAAGTGGAGGTAACAATTTTATTCAAAATCGGCGCAGTGGGGATTCTGGTCTCTGTGCTGTGCCAGATTTTAAAACACAGCCAGCGGGAAGAACTGGCTTTTTTGACAAGCCTTGCCGGACTTTTACTGGTGCTGTTCTGGGTGCTGCCTTACATCAACGATTTATTCCAGACCATACAGGAGTTATTTGCGCTGTAGAGGAAAGGAGGGCTTTGGATGGAAGTGGTGAAAATCGTCATGCTGGGCATGACAGGAGTGGTGCTGGCGCTGTTTTTAAAAGAGACAAAGCCGGAGTATTCTCTGTATCTGAGCCTGGCAGTGGGAATCTGCATCTTTACCTTCATGGCGCAGAAGCTCTCCTACCTGCTGGACTCTGTGCTGAAGATCCAGGAGTATGTGCCTGTGGATACAAAATATCTGACCATACTGCTGAAAATGATAGGGGCTGCCTACATCGGCCAGTTCTCCGCCAGCATCTGCAAAGACGCGGGATACGGGGCTATTGGGAACCAGATTGAGATCTTTGTCAAACTTTATATCATGGTATTGTCCATGCCGGTGCTGCTTGCACTGATGGAGGCCATCTACGGGTTTCTGGTATGAAAGGGGGGATAGGAAAAAGAGTCAGGGCAGCAGGATGCGTGCTGGCAGTGCTGTTTCTGGTATTGGCTGCGGCAGTGGAGGTGAGAGCCTCTTTTTTTTCGGCAAATGCAGGACAAGATGTGATGAAAAACCAGCCGCAGAATACCGTAACGCAGGATGGGCAGCCAAAAGATAACGGGGACGGAAAAGCGGCGGAGAAGGGGAATGCGGCAGAGAACAGGAATGCGGCAGAGAATGGGAATGCGGCAGAGAATGGGAATGCGGCAGAGAACGGGAATGCGGCGGAGAACGGGAATACGGCAGAGAACAAAGACGCAGCAGATGAAAAGTCAGAGGAAGAGATCCGTCAGGACACACAGAGTGCCACAGAGGAAAAACTCATGGATGACATGGAGTTAGAGCAGATGCAGGATGCCATCAATGAGCTTCTGGGGGAGGAAAGCTTCAGTCTGGAGGACGCCCTGCATAAGATTTTAAGCGGAGAGAAGCTGTTCTCAAAAGAGTATTTTTTTGCGCTGGCCAAGAATTTTCTGCTGGAAAACCTGGCGGCGGAGAGGGATACCATGATCCATGTGGTGCTGCTGGTGCTGCTGGCTTCTCTGTTTTCCAATTTTTCCAATGTATTCAACAACGGACAGATGGGGGAGATCAGTTTTTACATTGTATACATGCTTCTTCTGGCAGCTTTGGTGCATTCCTTCGGTACACTCAGCATAGAGATAAGTGAGGGGCTGACAGGCTTTGTCACTTTTATGAAAGCGCTGATGCCCTCCTACTTCCTGGCAGTCACTGCGGCTACGGGGAGTGCCACAGCCATGGTCTTCTATGAAGTGGTCCTGGTGCTGGTGTATGTGGTACAGGTTATCTTTTTAAAAGGTGTTCTGCCGGGTATCCATATATACGTGCTGCTTCAGCTTGTAAACTTTCTGCACAGTGAGGATTTCCTCTCCAAAATGGCAGAGCTTGTGAGGACCATAGTGGAATGGGTCATGCGGACCTGTATAGCAGTTGTGATCGGAATGCAGATCATCCAGAACATGATAAGCCCTGCCATAGACACGCTGAAGCGGGACGTCATCGGCAAGACGGCGGCAGCTATCCCGGGCATCGGAAACGCCATAAACGGCGTGACAGAGGTAGCCCTCGGAACCGCTGTCCTGGTGAGGAACGGGCTGGGAGTTATCGGGATCATAGTCATCCTGTGTGTGGGACTTCCCCCTGTCATCCGGCTGGGGATGACGACTCTGCTCTACAAGCTTTTGGCAGCCATTGTCCAGCCTATTTCGGACAAAAGAATGGTGGGGGCTCTGGCTACCATCGGGGACGGCTGTATGCTGCTTTTAAAGGTGCTGCTCACTATGGAACTGCTGTTTTTGATCACCATTGCAGTACTCACCATTTCATTTATCGGACATTAGGAGGCCGGCAATATGACAGATACCCTTTACGGCTGGATGCGGAACCTGGCGTGCTACTTTATTTTTTTATCCGCAGTGATGCATTTTCTGCCGGACAACAATTATAAAAAGTACATTCAGTTTTATATGGGACTGCTTCTGATACTCCTATTGCTCTCGCCTGTGCTGGATTTCCTGCAGCTTGAGAATAAAATCGACGCGGGTGTGGACCGGTACATGGAAGAGGAGGAGCGGGACCGGGAGGAATGGGAGAACTATGCAAGGGAGATTGAGGAGGAGTACGGCTGGAATAAAAAAAGTGAGGATACCGGGGATACACAGCCGCAGGATGAGGAAGATTCCCTGCAGGAAGGAGCGGTGGGACCATGAAGCCATTTCCGGAAATGCTGAAAAAGGAGCAGATTGTGGTAGTGCTGCTGGCAGGCATCCTGCTGCTCATCATTGCCATGCCTGTGAAGAAAAAGGATACCGAGGAACAGACTGCCAAGAGTACACCCACAAGCGAAGCAAGCCAGAAAACCAATTATGAGGACCAGCTTCAGCAGCGGCTTAAGGAGGTGCTGGCTGAGGTAAAGGGAATCGGAAAGACAGACGTCTTCGTCACATTTGAGGACACAGGAGAGAGGGTGGTGGAAAAGGACGGCACAGACACCGTATATTCCAAGGATTCCAAGGGCAACCAGGAGCCGTATCTGTCAAATGAGCGTTACCCGAAAATAAGCGGCGTAGTGGTTGTGGCCGAGGGCGGGGAAGATCCCCATGTAATTCAGAATATTCAGGAGGCTGTGCAGGCATTATTTCAGGTAGAAGCCCATAAAATTAAAGTAATGAAGATGGTGACTGACCGCTGACGCCCAAAAAGGCGTTCTTTCGGCAGGGCAGTTGCTAAAATGAATTAAAGGAGTAGCTCGCATGAAAAAAATCTTTAAGAAGAATCAGGTCATTATCACCGCACTGGCAATCATGATCGCGGTTGCCGGGTACATCAATTATTCAGATAACCATCTGGGGATTGACAAGACACTTAAGAAAGCCAGCACAAACACAGCGGATGATAAGAGCAAAGAGACAGCGGACGCAGACGGAATCGTGGAGGATATTGACAGCCTGGATTACGACCTTACAGACGAGTCCGCTTTACTTGAAGAGAATGCAGCGGCGGAAAACGGGGATACCGGCACCACAGAGGACAATAATACAACACAGGATCAGAGCTCCTCATCCACAGACGGCACAGCCACTGGGGAGGACGGAAACACCACGGACAACAATGCAGACAGCAAAGACGCGTCCGCTGAGACACCAGGTGAGGCAGTTCTGACAGGAGCATCCAATTTTGTGGCACAGGCAAAGGTCAGCAGGGAACAGGTGCGCTCCGCCAACAAAGAGACCCTTCTTGAGATCATCAACAATGAGAACATTGGAGACGAGCAGAAACAGGAAGCCATTGCATCTATGGTGAAAATGACAGATCTGGCTGAGCAGGAGGAAGCTGCGGAGCTGCTGCTGGATGCCAAGGGATTTGAGAACGTGGTAGTGAATCTGACCAATGACTCCGCGGACGTGATCGTTCCCCAGGAGTACATGGCAGATGATAAACGCGCCCAGATCGAGGACATCGTAAAACGGAAAACAAGCGTTCCGGTAGAGAATATCGTGATCACACCAATGGATGAAGGAACCTCCGACGGGGAATAATGAGATAAGAGAAAGTTTAAGAAGTCCTTGACACCATATTCCCGGTATACTAAAATGTTTTAAGCGTGTTAAAAGAATAAGGAGGTCCCTCAAGTGGCTGACTATACGAAAGAAATTACGAAAAGACGTACATTTGCGATCATATCCCATCCCGATGCCGGTAAGACCACACTGACGGAAAAGTTCCTTCTCTACGGAGGAGCCATCAATCTGGCAGGAAGTGTGAAGGGCAAGGCAACCTCACGCCATGCGGTTTCTGACTGGATGGAAATTGAAAAAGAGAGAGGTATTTCCGTTACTTCCTCTGTGCTGCAGTTTAACTATGATGGTTATTGCATTAACATATTGGATACTCCGGGACATCAGGATTTCTCGGAGGACACATATCGTACCCTGATGGCAGCAGATTCTGCGGTCATGGTCATTGACGCCTCAAAAGGTGTGGAGGCACAGACCAGAAAGCTGTTCAAAGTCTGTGCCATGCGTCATATCCCTATTTTTACCTTTATCAACAAGCTGGATAGGGATGCAAACGATACCTTTGATCTGCTGGACGACATTGAGAAGGAGCTGGGAATTCCCACCTGCCCCATCAACTGGCCCATTGGTTCCGGCAAGAAGTTCAGAGGTGTGTATGACAGAGATACCGGGAAGGTACTCACCTTCTCCGATACCATGAAAGGTACAAAAGAGGGGATTGAGGAAGAGATCGGCATTGACGAACCGCGCCTTGATCAGGTGCTGGATGCAGAACAGAAGGAACAGCTTCTGGAAGAGATCGAACTGCTGGATGGTGCCAGTGCGGAATTTGACCAGGATCTGGTCAACCAGGGAAAACTGTCTCCCGTATTTTTCGGCTCCGCCCTCACCAACTTTGGTGTAGAGACATTCCTTGAGCATTTCCTGAAAATGACATCCTCACCGCTGCCAAGAACTGCGGATATCGGAGTCATTGACCCTATGAAGGAAGAATTCTCTGCTTTTGTATTTAAGATTCAGGCAAATATGAATAAGAACCACAGAGACCGAATCGCGTTTATGCGTATCTGTTCCGGAAAATTCGACGCTTCCCAGGAAGTGTACCATGTCCAGGGAAATAAAAAGATGCGTCTTTCCCAGCCTCAGCAGATGATGGCTTCAGATCGTCATGTGGTGGAGGAGGCCTATGCAGGTGACATTATCGGTGTCTTTGACCCGGGCATTTTCTCCATCGGCGACACAGTGTGTTCACCGGGAAAAAAATACGCCTATGAAGGTATCCCAACCTTCGCGCCGGAGCATTTTGCAAGGGTTCGTCTCATGGACAGCATGAAGAGAAAACAGTTTGTCAAAGGTGTCAACCAGATTGCCCAGGAAGGTGCGATCCAGATCTTCCAGGAATTTATGGGCGGCATGGAGGAGATCATTGTAGGCGTAGTAGGTGTCCTGCAGTTTGACGTGCTGAAATACAGACTGGAAAATGAGTATAATGTGGAAATCCGTCTGGAGAACCTGCCGTACGAACATATCCGCTGGATTGCCAACAAGGAATCCGTGGATATTGAAAAGCTGACAGGAACCTCAGATATGAAGAAAGTAAAAGATATGAGAGGAAATCCGCTGCTTCTGTTTGTCAATGCCTGGAGTGTGGGCATGACGCTGGACAGGAACGAAGGCCTGGAGCTTGCGGAATTTAGCAGAAACTGAGAAAAAGAGTCCGACAGGGCTCTTTTTTAATTGCCTGTTTTCAAAGGAGGAAAAATACAGTATAATAAAAAAGCGGCAGAAAGTTTCGTCAAACAGAGAGGGGAGTGCACAGCAACGGGGGTAATAAAATGGAATACCAAATAATTTACGGCAGCAGGACTACAGTGGGAATCCAGATCACACCGGAAGGGAATGTGGTAGTCCGGGCGCCAAAGCATTATCCTAAGCGAAAAATCAAACAGTTTGTACGAATGAAAAAAGAATGGATACATAAAAAGGCAGAGGCCGGGAAAACCGATGCCTGGTATATCAATGCCCAGCCATATCAGAAGGAAGAAAAGGCCCAGTACCTTGATTCTGCACTGGAAATCTTCGCTGTGAAAGCAGATTACTATGCGTCACTTATGGGAGTTTCTTATGAGCAGATCCAGGTTATGGAAAAATATGGTCAATGGGGAAAATGCACAAAGGACGGCAGGCTCTTTTTTAACTGGAGACTGATCCTTGCACCGGAGGAGGTGCTGGACTATGTGGTCATCCTCACACTGGCCCGTGTGAAAAATTATCCTTTTCTGACCATCAGACTGGTGGAACAGCTCATGCCGGATTTTCAGGTATGGAAACAGTGGCTGAAAGAGCGTTCCATTTTGTTATGGAGCCGTGAGTGAGCCGAAGATCCATTTTAACAAAATAAGTAATGATTGCAAAGGCAAAGCTGTCAAATAGCTTTGCCTTTTGTATTTTACGAAAAATTATGGATATTTATCGGATGAATTGCATGAAAATACATTCTTGTTCCGGAGATACAAATAATATTTTGAAATACAAAGTAATATAGATATAATTTACAGAAAAATATAATAAAAATAAACAAATTGCATTGACTATAATCGGTCGAATCTCTATAATAAAGGTAACAGTGCAGCGTGAACACAGGAGGTGGATAGGCGTATGAGAGAAGCAAAAATCATTGCCGTTGCAGGTAAAGGAGGTGTGGGAAAGACATCGGTTTCCGCCATGATCGTTCGTATCCTGACACGGAAATATCCGGATGCCAGGATCCTGGCCATCGACGCGGACCCGGCTGTAGGGCTTGCCACAGCACTTGGGGTTACTGTGGAGAGCACCATGGATGACATACGGAAGGCAATTGTTGAAAATGTTCAAAAAGGTCAGAAAAAGGAAGCGGTGGAGTGCCTGGGGGAGGCCAGAAATTTAATGTTTGATGCTCTGAAAGAGCAGGAGGGATTTGCGTTTCTGGCGATCGGACGCCCGGAGGCTGCAGGATGTTACTGTGCGGTAAACGCATATCTGAAGGAAGTCATCACCATGATGGCAGAGCAGTTTGACTATGTGGTGATTGACGGTGAGGCCGGGATTGAACAGATCAACCGCCGTGTTATGGAGCGCGTGACCCATTTGATTCTCATCACAGATCCCAGCCAGAAAGGGCTGCAGGTCATCAAAACCATAAAAAAAGTGGCGGATGAGCTGGTCATGTATGAAGCCTGCGGTGCGCTTGTGAACCGTCTGCCGGATACGGAAATGCTGAGGTTTCTGGATTTTGAGAAGATTCCTTTTCTCGGGTCCATCGGACAGGACAGCAGTCTGACAGAGTTTGATCTGAAGGGGGAGAACATTTTAGACCTGCCTGACAGTTCCCTGCTGGCAGCAGGCGTGGGAGAGGCACTGGAAAAACTGCATATTGTATAAGGAGGTGTGAACCGGGTGAAAGATTTAAAGCACTTGTTTTACTTTGAAAACCTGCTTCAGGAGGCTAACAATGAACTGGTACAGCAGGCAAAAAAGGAGGGAAAACTGGCGATTGGATATACCTGTTTCCATATGCCGGAGGTTCTGCTCAATGTGGACAACTGTTTTTCTCTCAGGATGAGGGCGCCCAGGACAGGTTCCCTGGAGATTGCCACATATTACATGTCAAACTATACCTGTGAGTATTGCCGCGCCCTTTTGGAGCGGGCAGTGGAGGGCGGCTACAATTTCCTGGACGGTATAGCAGCGGTTGATGCCTGTGCCCAGATGAACCGTTCCATGGAAAATATCCTGGTGCAGAAGCTGATACCGGGAGACAAATTTTTCATGTCCCATGTGGATGTGCCCTATAAGGTGACGGAACATGGGGTGGAGCACCAGGCAGAACAGATTCGGACAAAGGTCTTTAAAAAACTTGAGGAAAACTACGGGGTGGACACTTCGGATGATGCCATCAGAAAGGCCGTGGAGGAGCACAATAAAATCTGCCGTATCATCACAGAGATCGGGGAATACCGCAAGGAAGAGAATCCCCGCATTACAGGCTACGAATTCCATATTCTGAACCTGGTCACCTATGTCTGTCCGAAATATCTGATCCTGGACAGGCTGCAGGAGACGCTGGAGGAGATTAGAAACAGAGAACCGGATGAAAAAAAGAATTACCGGGCCAGGGTGGTCATTGCGGGCAGTGAGATCGATGACCCTGATTTTACGAAGCTGGTGGAGGAGGCCGGTGCCCTTGTGGTAGCAGACCGTTTCTGCTTTGGCTCCTTTCCGGGAAGACAGGAGATACACATTGGAGAAGAGGAGGACGCACTGAAGGCAGTATGCCGCAGATATATGGAGGACAGCCAGTGTGCCCGTTATATGAGCCACGAGAAGATCCAGGCAAGACGTGATTTTGTGAGAAAACTCTATGAGGATTACCATGCGGACGGCATTATATATGAGCAGTTAAAATTCTGTGACTACTGGGGATATGAAAGAGCCTTAGTCAGTCATATCATGCAGGAGGAATACGAACTTCCGGTACTGTCCGTGGACAGACCTTACAGGGTCGGCTCCTCCGGGCAGATGCGTACCAGGATCCAGGCTTTTGTGGAACGGATGGAAATTAAGAAGATCCAGAACCAGAGAGGAGGCGCCCTCCATGGATAAAAAAATAGAAGAACTGCTGGAAAAGGGAAAAGAACTGAAAACACAGGGCAGTGAGATTCTGAAAAAGGAGAAAAAAACAGTCTCCAGAGCCTTTCATGCCTGGAAAGACATGGACCATCACAAGGGAGATGTCCACACCGGTGAGCTGACAACCGCCTTCAGAGAGTGGAGAGGTGTAAAGGACACAGCCTACGACTTTGCAAAATGGCTGCAGGTGTGGGGAGATATGAGCCTTATGATCATGAAAAATCCTGTGGGTTCCGTAAAGGGACTGTGGAAATACAGATGGTTCAGTTCCTATCTGCAGACCCCCATGTTCATTGACGCCCAGCTCACAGGACTGCGCGGGCCGCAGCTCCGTATTGCCAGGGAGCATATGAGGATGATCGTGCGGTTCTGTACCCGCCTTCTGGAAAACACCTTCAAGGCAGATGAGAACCTGAACGGACCCAATGCCTTAAGCGATAAAATCGTACTTTTTGACGAGATGATGCCCATACATATCATGGCAGGTTTTCCGAACCTCATAGGCATGCCGTCCCAGATGGCCCCTGTGTACATCACTTCCCTTCTGGATCAGCAGATGCAGGTACATTATCTGGATGAGACGGAAAACTACGGGCTTCCGGCAGACGTATGTCCCCTTCCCTCCGCGGAGGCAGGATGCGGCATCGCCGGGGATTATCCCATATTCGGAAAATGCTATATAACCAGCAGCATGCCCTGCGACGGAAGCGTTATGACAAATATATTCCAGGACAGATATTTTAAGCTCCCCACCTATCCGCTGACTCTTCCGGTGCGCTATCTGGATGAGCAGGCCGTGGACTATGCGGTGGAGGAGATCAAGGGTATGATCCGCTTTATCGAGGAGAATACAGGGGAGACATTTGACTGGGACGCTTATTTTGAAGCCATGGAAAGATACAATAAGGAGACAGAGTATGAGCAGGAGAAATGGGATGTAAACCAGACCGCGTATCCGCAGATCACAGGCTCCATCCTGGCTATCTACCGGGAGCTGAGCTATATGGCAGACGCAGGCCGGGATCCCAGATTTTTGAAGACAGATGAGAGAGTGAACAAGATCATGATGAAGGCCTACAGGGAGAAGAACCCCTGTGCAAAAGAGATGCGGCACCGGGCTGTGGTATGGTCCTGTCCGGCCCACTATTACGCCAACTTCGGAAATTGGGCAGAACAGTGCTGGGGGATTGATGTGCTCATTGATATGGAGAGCATGATGTCCATGAAATTCATCAATACGGAGGACAAAGAGGAATCTTTAAAGGATATTGCATGGACCTATGAGCGAATGGCCATGAGAAAACACACCAACGGCGGCTATGCCAATGTGCTGGATGAACTCTGGAAGGTCTGTGAGGAATTCCATGCGGATATGGTTATCATGTACAGCCACATTTCCTGCAAGACCATGGCAGGGCTTCAGGGACTGTTTGACGATCAGGCAAGGGAGCGGGGAATCCGTTTTATCTGGGTGGAACACGATCTGATGGACCCCAGAACGGTCTCCAGGCGCCATATGAGAGAGTCCGTGAACCGCTACATGCGCACAGTCATGCATGAGGAACCCGTGGACCCGTCTTTGGAAGATTTTGACGATGAGAAAGAATGGTAGATATCCGGGAAAAGGAGGTTGCAGGCAATGAAAAAATATTATGGGGGTTGTGACGTGGGCTCCACCTATACCAAATGCGTGATACTGGATGAGGAGGGAAATATAGCTGCCCACACAACAATAAAAAGTAAGATCAATCCATCGGAAAGCTCCGTGATCGCCATGGATGAAACCGTAAAACAGGTGGAGGAGTTAAAAAGCCCGGAGGACCTGGCTTATCTCATCGGCACCGGCTACGGAAGAAACAAGGTACCCTTTGCGGACGAAAATATCTCGGAGATAAGCTGCCATGCCATGGGTGTCCATGTGACGAATCCGGAAGTGCGCGCCATCATTGATATCGGCGGACAGGATGTGAAGGGAATTGCCATAGACACAGACGGCACCGTCAAGAACTTTGCCATGAATGACAAGTGTGCCGCCGGAACGGGACGCTTTTTCGAGACCATGGCAAATGCCTTTGAAATGTCCCTGGAGGATTTTTCAAATCTGTCTCTGAGCGCGAAAAATGTCATTCCCATCACTGCCCAGTGCACCGTATTTGCGGAGAGTGAAGTGATCACACTGGTAGGCGAGGGAAAGGCAAGGGACGAGATCGCAGCCGGCATTGAGCTGGCAGTGGCAAAACGCTGTTTTGTCATGGCAAAGAAAGCCGGTGTCACGGACAGGATCACCCTGACCGGAGGCTGCGCCAAGAATGCAGGACTGAAAAAGGCCATTGAGCATGTTCTGAAGGTAAAAGTGATCGATCTGGATGTGGACCCGCAGCTTATGGGCGCCCTGGGCGCAGCGGAATATGCCCGCCAGAAGGGCAGAAGATAAAGGAGGAATCCCTATGAAGAAAGAATGCTGTGTAAAGACATGCTGTATCAAAAAGCACGGATGCATCCTGAAAAAGATACTGGCAGTAAGCGGAATCGCAGCCGTCCTGCTTTTCATCATATATATCTTTAACCTGGATGTGAAGCTGATCGGCTTTGTCTATAAGCTGCTTGGCAAACATTACGACGATATGGACAGGGAGAGAAAACTGTAATGGATATACAGGATCAGATCATCCGGGATACCCGTTCTCTGCTGCAGCAGATCCCTGCCGCCTGTTTTCCCTATAATGCACAGGACTGCGCACCCGCCCGGAAGGACAGCCAGGTGCTGCTTCTAAAAGAGACGGCCTTTGAGCTTGGCGGCAGAGAGAAAAAGAGCGCAGCGTATACCTGTGTTTCCTCCACGCCGGGCATAGTGGGGGAAAGCAAAACCCTGCTGTACGGGCCGGATCTTGGGCAGATCAGGGGGCCTCTTTCCTATGCCAGAATCACATTTGCGGAGACGGAGGAGATTGGGGAGGACGACAGGGCGTATCACATCTGTAAGGACATTGACCTGATCAAATACAGTGTCTACCCCGAAGGATTTATGGTAAGAGCCTCCTCTATGGAGGAGCGGGAACAGGTCAGAGTAGGAAAAAAAGCCGTTAAGGAAGGGCTGTCCTTTGCCCGGGTAGGCAGTCTGTATATAAATAAATATCTGGAATACCCCGGTGTAAAAGCTGTGCAGGTACTGTTCATAACCGAGGAGTCAGCAGATATTTTGTCGCTTAAGCGGCTGGCAGAGAAGAATAAAATGATAACAAAAGCACTGAATAAAATCATGGAAAAAGCAGACAAAGAGTGCAGCACCTGCGGATTAAAGGAAATCTGCGATGAGGTGGAAGGGCTTCGGAAACTGCATTTCCAGAACAGAAAGAGGTGACATGTTTGAAAACTGATAAAATCGTTCAGAAGCTGGTAGACAGCTACGGAAGCTGGGTACAGGAGGAGAAGGAAAACTGTCCCGGACACTCTGCTGTCATGAGCAGTAAGCTTTACCCCTACGACGCGATCTTTTCACCTATACGGGTCAACCGCATGACATTGAAAAACAGGGTGGTCATGGCCCCCATGGGCAATCTGAACATGTGTGAGGAGAACGGACGGCCAAATGACAAGATGCTCCAGTATTTTTTTGCCAGGGCAAAAGGAGGGACCGGCCTTCTTACAACCGGCCTGATCCCCATCAGCCACGGGATTGACAATACCGTTACCGAGCCCGGGAAGCTGAGCTTTTTCCCCAGGATCGACAGAAGCCGGACGGTTTTCTCCGGGTGGAGAGATCTGGCTCAGGGAGTACATGCATACGGGAGCCGCATTTTTATCCAGCTCACCCCGGGGCTCGGAAGGGTAGGACCGCCCCAGTGTGTCATCAATGAGATGAAGCTGCCCTGTTCCGCCTCTCTGAACCCTAATTTCTACATTCCGGAGCTTCCCTGTCTGCCGCTGACAGACCTGGCTCTCCATAAAATCATTAAAAACGGCGGCCAGGCCGCCTCCGACGCCAAGACAGCGGGACTTGACGGCGTTTACCTCCACGGCCATGAGGGTTATCTGCTGGATCAGCTCACAAACCCTGCGTTCAACAGGAGAAAAGCAGGGAGATATGCTTACTGGCAGAACTTCGGCCTGGACCTGGTAAGGGAAATCAGAAAACGAGTGGGAGACGCTTATCCTATCATGTACAGGATCGATCTGTCCCTGGCTCTCAATGAGACGTACAAGGAGCGGATGGAGAGCGTAAAATCCCTGAAGAAATTCGGAAACGGAAGAACCATCTACGATACCCTGCGCTACATGGAAAATCTGATAAAAGCCGGCGTGGATATGTTTGACGTGGATCTGGGCTGCTATGACAACTGGTGGCTGCCCCATCCCCCGGCAGGTATGCCGGCAGGCTGTTTTTTGGAAATTTCCAGGATCGCAAAGAAATATTTCAAGACCAGGGAAGTGAAATCCAATGCCGGTCTGGAGGTACCGATCGTGGCAGTGGGGAAACTGGGATACCCGGATTTGGCGGAAAAGGCTTTAAGAGACGGCATGTGCGACCTTGTCATGCTGGGGCGTCCCCTTCTTGCTGACCCGGACTGGTGCAAAAAGGCATATGCCGGGGAGGTGGACCGGATCCGTCCCTGCATCGGATGCCAGGAGGGCTGCATCAACGAGTTTGTGGAGGGCGGCCATCCCCAGTGCGCAGTAAACCCGAGAACCGGCTTTGAGGACGTGATACCGGAGACTCTGCCAAAAGCGGAGAACAAAAAGAAGATCGCAGTTGTGGGAGCCGGCCCATCAGGCATGCAGTTTGCCCTGACCGCATCTGCCCGCGGCCATGAGGTAACCCTGATCGAGCGGGAAAAGGTGCTTGGCGGCAAGGTGGTTCCCGGCAGCAGACCGAAGATAAAATTTGATTTTAAAAACTATCTGGATTACCTCATAAGGGAAGTACGGCTGGCAGAGGAAAAAGGCGGCATTATCCTGCAGACCGGTGTGGAGGCAGACACACAGTGGCTGAAAGAACAGAACTTTGACGCCATTGTCTACAACATCGGAACCACCAGCGTAGTCCCCAGAATCCCCGGCGTGGACCAGGCAGACTGGGTGCAGGCCACAGACCTTCTCTGCGAACCCGAGAAACTGGGAGATGCCAGAAGAACCGTGGTCATCGGCGGCGGCGTTGTGGGATGTGAGACGGCATACTGGCTTAAATACGAAAAGGGCTGCGACGTGACCGTTGTGGAGATGCTCCCCTACATTATGAGCGGCGCCTGCACAGCGAACCGTTACCATCTGATCCATTACATGGAGAAGGCGGGAGTGAAGCTGTTAAACTGTGCAAAAGTCACGGGATTTACTAAGAACAGTGTACAGATAGAAAAGAACATCTCAAAAGGGGTTCCGGACCCCTACAATACCTGGCAGCCACAGCTTCCTGAAAACATTGCCAATCCCCTGGCTAAAAAAATCGGCCCGGAGACAGAGGTACAGGAGCTTCCCGCCGATCTGGTGGTATTTGCCATGGGAGGCAGACCGGATGAGAGTCTGTATCTGGAAGGGCTTCGGATGCATGCAGCCAAAGAGCTTTACAACATCGGAGACAGTTTCGCAGGCGGAAGAGTGTTGGAGGCGGCACGGGCGGCTTATCGTTTGGCACGGGATATTTAGACGATAGGTGGTTGGCAGGGGGGACGGGCTGGCGGGGGAGGCTGTTGTGGTCTTCTGGCAGCCAGCTTCGTTCCCCTTCCGTCCGCCCTCCACCCTGCCACAAAAAAATTTCTCTTTTATTTTCTATAGGAATTTGGTATAATAACAACCAGGAGATTTTCCTATAGGAGGTTGAAACTATGGCGGAAGACAGAAATACGTATAAGATACATGATAACGGTTCGCTTGGTGAAGTGCAGATTGCTGATGAAGTGGTTGCCATCATCGCCGGACTGGCTGCTACAGAAGTTGACGGTGTCGGCTCCATGGCAGGAAATATCACCAATGAACTGGTAGGCAAGCTGGGCATGAAGAACCTTTCCAAGGGCGTCAAAGTGGACGTGCTTGAGGACGTTGTATGTGTGGATTTGGCCCTGAATATTGAATATGGTTTCAATATCCTGGAAACCAGCAAAAAGGTGCAGGAAAGAGTAAAATCTGCGATTGAAAATATGACAGGTCTGAATGTTTCCGATGTGAATGTGCGGATTGCCAGTGTGGAGATGGAAAAGACCAAATAAGGTGTAAAGCCGTTAGAGTACCCTGACAAGTGAAGCACAGCATTTTAGAAATGAAAAAATGAAAAGGTGTCTTTTACAAAAAGGGCACCTTTTCTTTATAGAAGATGGAATGGATTACAAACACAAACGGAGGATAACCATGGGTAGAAGAGAAATGAGGGAGCACATTTTCAAGCTCCTGTTTTTGAGAGAATTTAATCCGTCAGAGGAGATGCCGGAGCAGATTCGGATGTATTTTGAATCTCTGGAGGAACTGACCCCGATGAATGAGGTCTATATGCAGGACAAATACGGAAAGATTCTGGAACATCTCGCTGAGATTGACGAAGTCCTGAATCAGGCATCCTCCGGATGGAAAGTGAGCCGTATGAGCAAGGTGGATGTGAATATTCTGCGTCTTGCGGTCTATGAGATGAAATATGATGAGGATGTGCCTGTGAAGGTGGCGATCAACGAGGCAGTGGAGCTGGCGAAGAAATTCGGCGGCGATGATTCCTCTTCCTTTGTCAACGGTATTTTAGGAAAGATTGCCAAGGAGCTGTCATGAACAGCGTCTACTCCGTAGGCCAGGTGAACACCTACATTAAAAATATGTTCACACAGGACTTCCTTCTAAATAAAATCTATATAAAAGGGGAAGTATCCAATTGTAAATACCACACTTCCGGCCATATTTATTTCTCCCTGAAGGACGAGACAGGAGCCATGGCCTGCGTTATGTTTGCAGGAGCCAGAAAAGGCCTGGCCTTCCAGATGAAGAACGGGGATAAGGTGATCGTGGGCGGCAGTGTGAATGTATACGAAAGAGACGGCAAATACCAGCTCTACGCAAAGGAGATCACCCTGGAAGGGGCCGGCCTTCTGTATGAGCGTTATCTGGCTCTGAAACGTGAGCTGGAGGAGATGGGAATGTTTGCCCAGGATTATAAACAGCCCATACCAAAACACATCCGCACCCTGGGTGTGGTCACAGCTCCAACCGGGGCTGCCGTGCAGGATATCAGGAATGTGGCCGGCAGAAGAAATCCCTATGTGCAGATCATTCTCTACCCTGCCCTTGTACAGGGAGAAGGTGCGAAGGAGAGCATTGTGAAAGGGATTCAGATGCTGGATGACTATGGTGTGGACGTGATGATCGTGGGAAGAGGCGGAGGCTCCATTGAAGATCTGTGGGCCTTTAATGAGGAGGAAGTGGCACGTGCCATTTTCAACTGCAGGACGCCTGTGATCTCAGCCGTAGGGCATGAGACAGATACCACCATTGCGGACTATGTAGCAGATCTGCGGGCTCCCACGCCCTCCGCGGCGGCAGAGCTGGCAGTGGGCGATGTGCGCATGCTGCTGAAGACCTTTGAGGATTACAGGGATAAGCTGTCAAGAAGCGTGGAGAACAGAATTTTACTGCTTCGCCAGCATTTGCGCCTGTATCAGAACAAGCTTAGGTTCTTAAGCCCGGAGAATCAGATTCGGGAAAAACGTCAGCACCTGATGGATTTGGAGGATAAGATGGAGGCTGCCATGAAGAATCAGATCTATATGGCAAGAAGAAGCTTGGACATCTATATTGAGAGGATGAAGGGTCTGTCACCTCTTGAAAAGCTGAATCAGGGATTTTCTTATGTGGAAGATGAAAGACATCATGCGGTGACCAGTATAGAGCATGTGAAGACAGACGATATTCTGCGTATCCAGGTCAGTGACGGCTGCATACTGTCACGAGTGACAGGCGTGCAGGCTGTGAGCAGAAATGACCGTCCCGGCAGTTCCGACAGCGCACAGATGGGACAGTGATTTGAAAACAGACCGGATAGTAAACCGAAAGCAGATGGGACAGTAGGCAGACCGGACAGTGAACCGAAAGCAGGCCGGACAGTAGGCAGACCCGACATCGAACCGAAAGCAGACGTGACAAAGAAGGAAAACGCTAAGAGAGGTGTGACATTTGGCAGCGAAAAAAGAAGCAGAAGAAAAGACGATCGAGGAATCCTTAAAAGAACTGGACACCATTGTGGAAAAGCTGGAGAGCCGGGAGATTTCCCTGGAGGACTCCTTTACCATGTACCAGCAGGGCATGGAGCTTTTAAAACAGTGCAGCAATAAAATTGATACTGTGGAAAAAAAGATGCTCAAGATGAATGAGAATGGTGAATTAAGTGAATTTTAAAGAAGAATTACAAATGAGGACGGAACTGGCGGAACAGGTCATCAGAAAATACCTGCCCCGGGAGTCCGGATTTTCAAAAAAGATGGCTGAGGCGGTGAACTATAGCATGCTGGCAGGCGGAAAGAGACTGCGTCCTGTCTTTATGTATGAGACATACCGCATGTTCGGAGGCACTGAGAAACTGGTGGAACCGTTTATGGCAGCCATGGAGATGGTGCACACACATTCCCTGATCCATGACGACCTGCCGGCCCTTGACAATGACGAGTACCGCAGAGGAAGGAAGACCACACATGTGGTCTACGGGGAATCCGCGGCTATACTGGCAGGGGATGCTTTGCTGAATTATGCCTATGAGACGGCATTTACCGCGTTTGATATGGAAAGCGCGCGCGGGGAAGGCAGACAGGCAGAGATCGCCCGGGCCCTTCAGATCCTGGGAAGGAAAACAGGCATTCACGGAATGCTGGGCGGTCAGGGCGTGGACGTGGAAAATGACGGAAAACCTCTTTCCAGGGAAATGCTTGATTACATTTATGAGAACAAGACTTCAGCCCTGATCGAGTGTGCCATGATGATAGGCGCCGTGCTGGCAGGGGCATCCGGGGAAGAGACAGAAAAAATAGAACAGGCAGCAAGCCGTATCGGCATTGCCTTCCAGATCCAGGATGATATACTGGATGTGACAGGCAGCTCAAAGGAGCTTGGAAAAGCTGTGGGCAGCGACGAGAAAAACCATAAAACCACATACGTGACCCTGGAAGGAATCGAAAAAGCGGGAGAGAAGGTCAGGATTCTGACAGATGAAGCCATCGGGCTTCTGCAGGAGCTTCCCGGAGAAAAAGAATTTCTCACAGAATTGCTGATCTCACTTTGCACCCGCAGAAAATAGAGGTGCAGTAAGAAATGCTGTTAGAGCAGATAGAAAAAGAAAATGATATCAAGAAGATCCCGCCTGAGAATTTCCCGCAGCTTGCACAGGAGATCAGGGAATTTCTGCTGGAACATCTGAGCAGAACAGGGGGACATCTGGCTTCCAATCTGGGAGCTGTGGAGCTTACCATGGCTCTGCACTATGTCTTTGACCTGCCCAAGGATAAGATCATCTGGGATGTGGGGCATCAGTCCTATACCCATAAAATCCTGACCGGGCGGAAGGAAGGCTTTGATGAACTTAGAAAATTCGGCGGACTGAGCGGTTTCCCCAAAAGGTCGGAGAGCTCATGTGACGCTTATGATACAGGACACAGCTCCACTTCCATTTCCGCAGGGGTGGGCTATGTCAGCGCGCGTGATCTGAAAAAAGAGGATTACCGGGTGGTCTCCGTGATTGGGGACGGTGCCCTGACAGGCGGCCTGGCCTACGAAGCACTCAACAACGCGGCGCAGTTAAAAAAGAATTTTATCATTGTCTTAAATGACAATAAAATGTCCATTTCCGAGAATGTGGGCGGCATCTCCCAGTACCTGAGCAATCTGCGCACAGCGGAATCCTACACAGGGCTCAAGACAGAGGTGAAGCGCACGCTGAACAAGGTGCCGGGGATCGGCCCTGCCATGGTGCAGAGGATACACAAGACAAAGGACAGTATCAAACAACTGATCATTCCCGGTATGTTCTTTGAAGATATGGGCATCAAATATCTGGGACCCATCAGCGGCCACGACTGCGGGCGTATGATCCAGGTACTCAATGAGGCCAGGAAAGTGGAGGGGCCGGTGCTGGTCCATGTGCTCACGGAAAAAGGCAGGGGATACGAGCCTGCCATGCGGCATCCCGCCAGATTCCACGGCACAGCGGCATTTGACCTGGAACACGGAATTCCCCTTGCCAACAGCGGGAAGGCCAACTACACGGATATTTTTTCCACAGTCATGAGGAAATTCGGCGACAGGGAGGAACGCGTGGTAGCAGTCACAGCGGCCATGCCGGACGGAACAGGGCTGAAACGGTTCCGCAATATGTTCCCGGAACGTTTTTTTGATGTGGGCATTGCCGAGGAACACGCCGTGACCTTTGCGGCAGGCCTTGCCCTGGGGGGATTGATTCCCGTGGTGGCGATTTATTCCACTTTTCTGCAGAGGGCAGTGGACCAGGTGATCGAGGATGTGTGCCTCCAGAATCTGCATGTGATATTCGCAGTGGACCGGGCAGGCATTGTGGGAAGCGATGGGGAGACCCATCAGGGCTGTTTTGACTTATCTTATCTGTCCATGATTCCCAACATGACCGTGATGGCTCCGAAAAACAAATGGGAGCTTTCCGATATGATGAAATTCGCGGTGCGCTACAGCGGCCCTATCGCAGTGCGCTATCCCCGCGGGGAAGCCTATGACGGCCTGGAAGAGTACAGGGAGCCTATGGTGTACGGGAAAAGTGAGCTGATCTATAAAGGGCGCGACATTGCGCTGGTGCCTGTGGGCAGCATGGTCAGGACAGCAGAGGAAGTTTACAATATGCTGAAAGAGGAGGGCAAAGACCCCACTCTGGTAAATGCCAGGTTTGTGAAGCCTCTGGATACCAGGATGCTGGATAGCCTGGCAAAGGCCCATAAAGTGCTGGTGACCATGGAGGAGAATGTGAAATCCGGAGGTTTCGGAAGTGCTGTGCTCTCCTATATGCATGAGAACCATCCTGAGGTAAGGGTGGAGATTGTGGCCATTCCGGACGCATTCATTTCCCACGGCAATCCGGAAGTGCTGAAAAAAGAAGCGGGCATGGATGCTCTGTCAGTATACAAGAAAATCAAGGAGGCATACGAAGGATGAAAGAGCGTCTGGATGTGATGCTGGTTAAACAGGGGCTTGCGCCTTCCAGGGAGAAGGCTAAGGCTATAATTATGTCAGGCAATGTCTATGTGGACAACCAGAAAGAGGATAAGGCGGGCTCTATGTTCGCCGATACCGTGAAGATAGAGGTAAGGGGCAGTACCCTTAAGTATGTAAGCCGTGGCGGGCTGAAGCTTGAAAAGGCTATGGAGCGCTTCGGTGTAACTCTGGAAGGCAAAGTGTGCATGGATGTGGGCTCCTCCACAGGAGGGTTTACGGACTGCATGCTGCAGAACGGAGCTGTGAAAGTCTATGCCATTGATGTGGGGCACGGACAGCTTGACTGGAAGCTCAGAAATGATGCGCGTGTGGTCTGCATGGAGCGTACCAATATCCGCTATGTGGTGCCGGAGGATTTGGGGGAGAGAGCCGGATTTTCGTCCATAGACGTATCCTTTATCTCCCTGACAAAAGTGCTTCTGCCTGTGCGGGAGCTGCTGCTGGAAGGCGGCGAGATCGTCTGCCTGATCAAGCCCCAGTTTGAGGCGGGGAGAGAAAAGGTGGGGAAAAAAGGCGTGGTCCGTGACCCGGGAGTACATGAGGAAGTCATTGAAAAAGTGATGGCATATGCAAAGAGCATCGGATTTGCCGCCCTGCACCTGGACTTTTCACCAATCAAAGGGCCCGAAGGTAATATTGAGTACCTGTTGCACTTAAAGAAAAAAGATGGAGAAGAGCCAGCAGAAGATGCCGCTCTGGATGTTCATACAGTGGTAAGCGAGGCGCACAAAGAGCTGGACAAATAGACAAATGGAAAAATTTTTTATCATAGCCAACTGTGAAAAAGACGAAGGACTGAAAATTTCCAGAAAAGCGGAGGCCTATCTCAAAAGCAAAGGAAAAATGTGTACCATCGGGGCAGAGAAATCCTGCGAAAGAGATGCCGACAACCATTACACGGACGCGTCTGCCATACCGGAAGGGGTGGAGTGCGTCATTGTCCTGGGCGGGGACGGCACACTGCTCCACGCGGCCAGGGATGTGGTGGACCGGCAGATTCCCCTGCTGGGCATTAACCTGGGAACCCTGGGATATCTGGCGGAGATTGACCATTCAAATATTGAGTCAGCCCTGAACCACCTGATGCTGGATGAATATACCATTGAAAAACGCATGATGCTCAGCGGCAGGGTATTCCATCAGGGAGAGCTTATGGCCAGGGACGTGGCACTCAATGATATCGTCATCGGAAGAGAAGGACCTCTTCGCGTCACACGGTTTCATAATTTTGTAAACGGGGAATTTCTGAATTCCTACACAGCAGACGGCATTATCATTTCCACGGCAACAGGTTCCACAGGATACAGCCTCTCCGCAGGAGGGCCTATCGTATCCCCGGAGACGAATATTCTGATCATGACACCGGTAGCGCCGCATACCCTGAATACGAGAAGCGTGATCTTCCCGGCGGATGATGAGATCACCGTGGAGATCGGTGAGGGCAGGCAGAAGGGTATGGCCCGGGCAGTGGCATCTTTTGACGGGGATACCAATGTGACCATGACCACAGGAGACAGGATTGTCATCAGACGCTCCGTCAGGGATACCCAGATCGTGAAGATCAGCAACATCAGCTTTCTGGAAGTGCTGCGGCGGAAGATGAAGAACTGACAATGGCTTGAATCGAAATTTCACACAAGGAGGGAACCATGAAGATTGCCAGACATTCAAAAATCATAGATTTGATCAACCAGTATGACATTGAGACACAGGAAGAACTGGCTGCAAAACTGCAGGAGGCCGGCTTTGCGGTAACGCAGGCCACCGTTTCACGCGATATCCGGGAGCTGAAGCTGATGAAGATCGCCAAGCCGGACGGCGGCTCCAGGTACACCGTTATGGGGCAGCGTGACAGCCAGAACAGCGAGAAGTACATAAGGGTTTTGAAAGATGCCTTTCTATCCATGGAGATGGCACAGAATATTCTGGTGATCAAAACGGTTTCCGGTATGGCAAATGCAGCAGGTGCAGCCCTGGACAACATGAACTACAGTGAAGTGGTGGGCTGCATCGCAGGGGATGACACCATTGCCTGCATCAACAGAAGTACAGATGACACGATCATCCTGATGGATAAAATTAAAAAAATAATCAATGCTTATGAAGAGAGTACAAGGTAGAGAGTATGCTGGTACATTTACATGTAAAAAATCTGGCGCTGATCGATGAGATAGAAGTGGACTTTGCGGAAGGCCTGAATATCCTTACAGGTGAGACAGGCGCAGGTAAATCCGTACTCATCGGCTCTGTCAATCTGGCGCTGGGACAGAAGGCTTCCAGAGAAATGATCCGGGAAGGCGCCGAATTTGCTTTTGTGGAGCTGGTCTTTGAAGTGAATGAAAAAACAGCGGCACATTTGAAGGCCATGGATATTTTTCCTGAAGATGGGCAGATTATTATCAGCAGGAAAATTACCGGGAGCAGAAGTATCTGCAAAATTAACGGTGAGACCTGCACCGTGTCCGCTGTGAAGGAAGCAGCGTCCTATCTGCTTGATATCCACGGACAGCATGAACACCAGTCCTTATTATATCCGGAAAAACAAATGGATATTCTGGATGCATACGGCAGAGAGGATATTCTTCCCTGCAGGGAACAGGTGAGCAGACTTTACAGAGAATATGCAGATATGAAAAAAGAACTTTCCACCTACCAGCTTGACGAGGAACAACGGAAGCGGGAGATGGACTTTCTTGCATTTGAGATTGGTGAGATAGAAGATGCCCAGTTAAAGGAAGGCGAGGATGAAACTCTGGAGACAGAGTACCGCCGCCTGATCAATGGCAAAAAGATCACGGAAGCGTTAAATGAGATCCATGAGCAGACCGGATATGAGAGGGATGGAAGCGCCGACCGAATCGGAAGATCTGTGCGGCGTCTTGCCCAGGTGACAGAATTTGATGAGAACCTGTCCGGGCTGTACGCGTCACTGAGTGATGTGGATGCACTTCTGAGCGATTTTAACAGGGAACTGTCCTCCTATTTGAATGATTTTTCTTTTTCCCAGGAAGAGTTTCTGCAGCTTGAGGAGAGGCTGAACCTGATCAACCACCTGAAGGCAAAATATGGAAGGACCATCCGGGATATCCTCTCTTATAAAGAAGAGAAAGAAAAAGAACTGGAACGTCTCCAGAACTTTGAGCTTTACAGGGAACGGCTGAAAAAAGAGCTGTCCGTGAAAGCGGAGGCACTCACCGGGAAAAGCGATGTCCTGACCAAAGCCAGAAAGACCTGGGCAGGGAAGCTGGAGCGTGAGATCACCCAGGCACTGAAGGATTTGAATTTTCTGGAAGTGGTATTTCGTATCGACTTTGCAAGAAAGGAAGCTTTTGGAGAAAACGGTGTGGACCGTATCTGCTTTATGATCTCCACCAATCCGGGCGAACCGGTGAAGGATCTGACAAAAGTGGTATCCGGCGGTGAGCTGTCCAGAATCATGCTTGCCATCAAGACTATTCTGGCTGACAAGGATGAGAAGGAGACCCTGATCTTCGATGAGATCGACACAGGAATCAGCGGCAGGACAGCCTGGAAGGTGTCTGAGAAGATGGCAGTCATCGGCAGGCAGCATCAGGTGCTCTGCATCACCCATCTGCCCCAGATCGCGGCCCAGGCGGATTTCCATTTCCTTATTGAAAAAAATGTGGAAAATAAGGGGACGCGGACCAGGATATTGAAGCTTGGAAAGCAGGACTCCGTAAGAGAACTGGCAAGGATGCTGGGCGGTGACAGGATCACAGACGCCGTATTATCCAATGCTTCCGAAATGAAAGATTTGGCACGTCAACAAAAAAATACAAGATTGAAATAGATGAATCATCACATACTAAAAAGGGTACACAAGAGTGTATCCTTTTTTCTTTTTAAAAAAATTATGAAAGGATGTGATTTTTTGTCGAAAAAGCGTAATTATCGGCGCCTTCTTTTCGTATTCTTAATAGCAGATATTATTGCAGCCGGCACAATGGGATATAAGGAGGTTAAAGACTCCATACCGGACACCCTGTATGTCCGTTCAGGAAATGAGGATGGGATCAGCAAAATGCTGGATAATCCCCTGGTCACTTACCCGGAAACCCTGAACGTGGCAGACAGCGGCACCTACCGGATTCCCTGCAGCCTGCTTGGAGTAGTTCCGCTTAAGGATGTGAAAGTGGAGACTGTGGAGGAGAAATGGGTATCTGTGTGCGGCATGCCCATAGGCCTCTATATGGACACACAGGGAGTTTTGATCGTGGATACAGGGGAAATCATTGGCAGCGATGGAATTCCCTGTGAGCCGGCCGCTAACATTGCCAAATCAGGAGATTACATCCTGCAGGTTGACGGAGAAGCTGTCAATTCCAAAAAAGATCTGATCTCAAGGATCCATGACTGCGGCGGAAAGCCTGTCACCCTTCTTGTAAAGCGCGGCGAGGAGGAAGTTCCCATCTCCATCGACCCGGTCATGGGGGAGGATCAGGAGTATAAACTGGGCATCTGGGTCAGGGACAATACCCAGGGTATCGGCACCCTCACTTATGTGGAGGAGGATGGAAGCTATGGTGCGCTGGGCCATGGGATCAGCGATACGGATACAGGTGAGCTTCTTGATATAGCCGGCGGGGAACTGTATCAGGCACAGATCGTATCTGTCTTAAAAGGGACAAAGGGAAATCCGGGGGAACTCTCGGGCTATATTGATTATGATGACAGCAAAAGGATCGGCACCATTGACAGCAACACGCAAAAGGGTATATTCGGTTCTGTGGGCGATGGCTGCATGTATAAGCTTCCGCTTACTTCCATGGAGGTGGGCTACAAACAGGAGGTGGAGACAGGGGAAGCCCAGATACTGGCAGAACTGGAAGGTGAGGTAAAGGCTTACCAGGTAAATATCACGGATATTTACAGGGACCAGGCGGACACGAACAAAGCTTTTGCCATACAGGTGACAGATCCGGAGCTGCTTGCGGCAACAGGCGGGATCGTGCAGGGCATGAGCGGAAGTCCTATTGTACAGAACGGAAAACTGATCGGCGCTGTGACACATGTTTTTGTACAGGATTCTACCAAAGGCTACGGCATTTTTATTGAAAAAATGCTGGAGGATTAGGCGAAAAAATATCTGCAAAATCAGGTTAGATGTCGAAAAAATGATGAATGTGGCAGAATACGGTGAAAGTTGTAAGATGATTTAGCTTGATTATGAAAACAACTGATAATATAATACAAGTAGTCTTCAGAAATGACGATTCAACAGGGCGCCCGTCATTTACTGAAGAAAAAGAGCAACATGACATGGAGGACGAGTTATGGAAAAGTTAAATGTCGCTATAGCAGATGATAATGAGAAAATGTTGGATTTACTGGGGAATCTCATCAATGAAGATAAAGAGCTGGAATTGGTAGGTCATGCCAACAATGGCGCCGATATATACGATATAATCAGAGAAAAAGAACCTGACGTAGTACTTTTAGATATCATAATGCCGAAAGTGGACGGATTGAGCGTGATGGAACGTGTCGGAAGGGACGGCAATCTGAAAAAACATCCCGCTTTTATCGTGGTATCCGCTGTCGGACAGGAGCAGATCACAGAAGATGCCTTTAATCTGGGGGCAAATTATTATATTATGAAACCGTTTGACAACAAGATGCTTCTGTCCCGCATCAAGCATATCAGGCAGTCCAGGGACACGAGAGTGAAGGAACTGCGCAAAGTCAATGCATATGAGGATAAGGGTACTTATTTCGAGAGAAATCTGGAAGCAGATGTGACCAACATCATCCACGAGATTGGTGTTCCTGCACACATCAAGGGCTATCAGTATCTGAGAGATGCGATCATACTCTCTGTCAATGACATGGAAATGCTCAATTCTATTACGAAGATCTTATATCCAACCATAGCAAAAAAACACCAGACAACACCCAGCCGCGTAGAACGGGCAATCCGCCACGCCATTGAAGTGGCATGGAGCAGAGGAAAGATGGATACCATCGACGAGCTGTTTGGCTATACCGTAAGTACAGGAAAAGGCAAACCCACCAATTCGGAATTTATTGCCTTAATTGCAGATAAAATCAGATTAGAATACAAGAAATAAAAATCACCGCCAAAAAAGCACTTTTCATTGCACTGAAAATAGGGTATAATCATTATAATAGGCAGGTTGAGATACTGTCTAAAATATGCAGGCATGGCAGACTTGGGAGGTTTGTGAGGAAGGTGCCTGGCTGAAGGAGGGTATTTCAGTGAAGAAGATATTGTTTGTGGCTTCAGAGGCCGTACCGTTTATTAAAACAGGAGGGCTGGCAGATGTTGTCGGCGCGCTGCCCAAGTGCTTTGATAAGAATTATTTTGATGTGCGGGTGATTATCCCCAAATACATGTGCATGAAGGAAGAGTTCAAGAACCAGCTTCAGTATGTTACACATTTTTATATGGACATAGGCTACCGCAGAGAATATGTGGGCATCATGCAGATGGAATATGACGGTGTTCAGTTCTATTTCATTGATAACGAATACTATTTTTCAGGATACCAGCCATATGGTGATATCCGTTTTGACATTGAGAAATTTGCGTTTTTCTCAAAAGCCGCACTGTCCATCCTGCCTGTAATTGATTTCAGGCCTGATGTGATCCACTGCCATGACTGGCAGACAGGACTGGTACCGGTTTACTTAAAGGACAGGTTCCAGGAAGGTGCCTTTTATCAGGGTATTAAGACAATCATGACCATACATAACCTGAAATTCCAGGGTACCTGGGATATTAAGACGATCCGAGAACTGACCGGACTTCCGGCATATTATTTTACCCCTGACAAGCTGGAGTCATTCAAGGACGGCAACCTCTTAAAAGGCGGACTGGTGTATGCGGATGCCATTACAACTGTGAGTAATACCTATGCAGAAGAGATTAAGACTGAATTTTACGGAGAAAAACTGGACGGACTGCTTCGCGCCCGCGCCCATGACCTGCGCGGTATCGTAAATGGAATTGACTATGATGAATACAACCCCGAAACTGACCGTATGATCGCGAAGAACTACAATGCGAAGACGTTCCGCAAAGAAAAAATAAAGAACAAGACAGCTCTGCAGAGCGAACTGGGATTGAACCAGGATCCGAAGGCTATGATGATTGGTATTGTGTCACGTCTGACAGACCAGAAGGGCCTTGATTTGATCGCTTATGTAATGGATGAGCTGTGCCAGGATGCGATCCAGCTTGTAGTGCTGGGCACTGGTGAAGAACGATACGAGAATATGTTCCGCCATTTCGCATGGAAATATCAAGGCAAGGTGTCCGCCAATATTTTCTATGACAATGCGTTATCTCACAGAATCTATGCATCATGTGATGCGTTCCTGATGCCGTCACTGTTTGAGCCATGCGGCCTGAGTCAGTTGATGAGCCTTCGTTACGGAACCATTCCCATTGTGCGTGAGACTGGCGGTTTGAAAGACACAGTAGAACCATACAATGAATTTGAAAGTACAGGAACAGGCTTCAGCTTTACGAACTACAATGCTCATGAGATGCTGAGTACGATTCGCTATGCAGAGTCTGTATACTACGATAGGAAGCGCGAGTGGAACAAACTGATCGACCGCGCAATGGCCAAGGATTATTCCTGGTCCAATTCTGCGAACCAGTATGAAGAAATGTACAACTGGCTGATTGGATCATGACAGGAAGGATTCTTGTAAAAAGCTGAGAGTGAACCGGATGCGGCAGAGGCTGCGTCCGGTTTTCTGGTTGTGCAGCCGCGCAGAGAAAAGATCACTTACCCGGCTGCAGAAGAAAGAAGGGATAGATATGAAAGTTCTTTTGACGGAAGACGATGACAAACTGCGCACAGAGCTGGCGCTGTTTTTTAAAATGCACGGATATGATACCGGGGAGATCACGGATTACAAAAATGCAGTGGAGGAGATCTGCCGTGCAGGGGGCGATATTCTGCTTTTAGACCTCTCCCTGCCGGACGCAGACGGAAAATACATCTGTAAGGAGCTGAGAAAACGTCTGGCGATTCCCATTGTCATCATAACCAGCCAGAATACGGAGATGAATGAGCTTCTGTGTCTTAATTACGGGGCAGATGATTTTATAGCGAAGCCGTTTAATCCCCAGATCCTTTTGGCCCATGTGGAGGCAGTGCTGAAGAGAAGCCAGGGAAGCCTGCAAGAGACAGAGGAGATATCCTGCGGTGACTTTATTCTGGATATTTCCCGGAGCGTGGCAAAAGCAGGGGAGCAGGAGGCGGACCTGACGAAAAATGAGAGCAGGATACTGTACTGCCTTGCGAAAAACAGGGGAAAGATCGTGTCCAGGGATGTGATCATCAATGATCTGTGGGACAGTGAACTGTTTGTAGATGACAATACCCTGACTGTGAATATCACAAGGCTTCGGGCAAAACTGGAATCTATCGGACGAAAGGGCGTGATCCATACCAAGAGAGGGCAGGGGTATCTGTTAGAATGAATCTGAGAGAATATATAAAGGAGCGATGGCTGCAGTTTATTATGCTGCTGGCAGTTCTCACGGTGGTGATCCTTTTCGGTGTGCTGGTCATGATACCGAACTTTTACCTGCTGCTGGTAGGGGTCTCTTTTGTCAGCATCTGGTTCGCGGTGTGGTGCACGGATTATATGAGAAAACGCCGTTTTTACAGGACAGTGGAAAATCATCTGGCACATCTTGACCAGAAATACCTGCTTCCCGAGCTGCTGGAATGCCCGGGTTTTCTGGAAGGGAAATTCATGTATGAAACCCTGCAGGAAATGGCGGAATCCATGAACTGGCGGGTGGGAGAGTACAGACGCAAAAGCGATGAGTACAAGGAATACATTGAACTGTGGGTTCATGAGGTGAAGCTCCCCATAGCCACCGGGAAAATGATTCTGGAAAACAACAGGGACAGCTGCAGTGAAAGCCTTTCGGAGGAGCTGGACAAGATCGATGACTTTGCAGAGCAGGCACTTTTTTACGCCAGAAGCAATTACGTGGAAAAGGACTATATACTGAAAAAGCTGAATCTGGAGGAGCTGGCACGCGAGGTTATACGCAAAAACAAGAAAGCACTTATAGGCGGAAAATTCTCCATAGCCCTGCATGACCTGAATGTATGTGTGTATTCTGACAGTAAGTGGCTGGCCTTTATTCTGAACCAGATCCTGGCAAACAGCATCAAATACCGGAAGGAAGACAGCGCGGGAATCGAGTGGTATGCTGCTGCCGAAAAGGAAAAAGTCATCCTGTGCATGAAGGACAAGGGCATCGGTATTCCGGTCATGGATGCAGGCCGTGTTTTTGACAAGGGTTTTACCGGCTCCAATGGCCGTTTTGGCAAAAAGTCCACGGGTATAGGCCTCTACCTGTGTAGAAAACTCTGTGAGAAAATGGGACACAAAATCTACCTGACATCCAGGGAAGGGGAAGGCTGTGAAGTCTTTATTGAATTTCCAAAAGGCAGTATGACCGGATTTCTGGAGTGATCCCTTCTGCCTATGTGACTCTGTTACGGAAAACCCATCCGAATCTGTGTATGATAGTGGCAATGAGAAAACAGACCAACCACAAAAAAGGAGTGTTTCAGATATGCCAAAAAAGACAGTGATAATCGGAGGCGTAGCAGGAGGAGCCACAGCAGCGGCCAGACTGCGCAGAAGAGATGAGAATATGGAGATTGTTGTTCTGGAAAAAGGAGACTATATATCCTTTGCCAACTGCGGCCTTCCCTACTATATCGGGGATGTGATAAAGAGCAGAGATGCCCTTCTTCTCCAGACACCGGAGGCCATGAAGAAAAAATTCAATATTGATGTCCGCACAAAAGCAGAGGCAGCCGCCATTGATCCGAAGGAGCACAAAGTCCTGGTACGCAGCCTTTCCACCGGAGAGGAATACGAGGAAACCTACGACAGCCTTATCCTTGCCACCGGTTCCTCTCCCTTAAAACCGCCTATCCCCGGCATTGACGGGCAGGGTATTTTCACCCTCTGGAATATTCCGGATACGGACAATATAAAGCATTACATGGAACAGCATCATCCGGGCAGGGCGGCCGTGATCGGCGGAGGCTTTATCGGCCTTGAGATGGCGGAAAATCTGCACAGGGCAGGTCTTGACGTGACGATCATAGAGATGCAGAATCAGGTCATGGCGCCTCTTGACTACGAAATGGCGCAGCTTCTCCACGAAAACATCCGCATGAACAACACCAGGCTGATCCTGGAGGACGGTGTCGACCACTTTGAGACACAAAACGGCAGTACAAAAATCCATCTGAAAAGCGGCAGAATCGTGGAGGCTGAGCTGGTTCTCCTCTCCATCGGCGTAAGGCCCAACAGTGCACTTGCAAAAGACGCAGGCCTTGCCTTAAATGCCCGTGGAGGCATTCAGGTCGATGCCTGTCTCAGGACTTCCGAACCGGATATCTATGCAGTAGGTGATGTCATAGAAGTCAACCATCTGGTGACCGGTGAGAAAACCATGATTCCCCTTGCAGGACCTGCCAACAAGCAGGCCAGAATCTGCGCGGACAACATTACGGGCAGCCAAAAAACATACGAGGGTTCCATGGGAACCTCTGTTGCCCAGGTCTTTGACCGGACCGCAGCTGCAGTGGGTCTGAACGAAAAAGCCCTTCTGGCATCCGGCAGGAAAAAGGGAACAGATTATGAGACTGTTGTCATCAACCAGAAATCCCATGCCGGCTACTATCCCCAGGCTACACCCATCACTCTGAAGCTTCTCTTTGACAAAGAGGGAAAGATACTGGGGGCCCAGGCAGTAGGCCAGGATAAAGTGGATAAAAGGATAGATACCATAGCCACGGTCATGAGCATGAAGGGAACCACAGAGAATCTTGCAAAACTGGAACTGGCCTATGCCCCGCCCTTTTCCTCAGCCAAGGATCCTGTCAATATGCTGGGCTTTGTGGCGGAGAATATTCGGAACAACATGGTATCCTTTGTCACCCCCGCGGAGCTGGATCTGCTTCTGCAGGCAGAGCATGAGGGCGTTACCGTCCTGGATGTTACAGAGGAGGCTGAACGCATGGTATTTTCCATTCCCGGTTCTGTCCACATGCCTCTCGGCACCCTGCGGAGCCGTCTCAGGGAGCTGAATCCGGATAAGAGGATTGTAGCGTATTGTTCCATAGGCGTGCGTTCCTACAATGCGGCCCGCATCCTTATGCAGAGCGGATTTCAAAAGGTAAGTGTACTGGCCGGCGGTACATCCTTCTACAAAACATATCACCACACTGCATCCGGTGAGACACCGCCGGTTTTTACTTCCGCTGAAAAAAGCCCTGCGGCGCCGGAGCCTGCCAAAGACTCACCGCAGAAGCTTCAGATTCTGGACTGCAGCGGCCTTCAGTGCCCCGGTCCCATCATGAAAGTAAATGAGACCCTGAAGAAGATGCCCGAAGGCTCCAGACTTCAGGTGTCCGCCACAGACATGGGATTTGCCCGGGATATAGACGCCTGGTGCCGGAGAACCGGCAACACTCTATTGTCCACAGAACGCCAGGGCAGGGAAAACATTGTGACTATTCAAAAAGGCACTGCATCCTCCTCAGCTGTAGATGCAGCCTCCTGTCCGTCCCACAACCGGGATGATTTGAGCGCAGCCTCCTGCCCGTCCCACAACCGGGATGATTTGAGCGCAGCCTCCTGGCCGTCCCATGACCGGGATGATCAGGGAAAGACAATTATCGTCTTCGACGGTGATTTAGACAAAGTTCTGGCCTCCTTCATCATAGCCAACGGCGCTGCTGCCATGGGCCGCCCGGTCACCATGTTCTTTACCTTCTGGGGCCTGAACGCTCTTAGAAAACCGGAAAAAGTCCATGTCAAAAAGCCTTTTATTGAGAAAATGTTCGGTTTCATGATGCCCCGGGGCACCACAAAACTGAAGCTTTCCAAAATGAACATGATGGGCATGGGCACCAAAATGATGAAAAAAGTCATGAAATCCAAAAATGTCTCCTCTCTGGAAGAACTCATCAGGCAGGCCCAGGAAAACGGCGTAAAGCTGGTAGCCTGCACCATGTCCATGGATGTCATGGGCATTACCCCGGAGGAACTCATAGACGGCGTAGAACTGGCCGGTGTAGCCTCCTACCTGGGCGACGCGGAGCAGTCCAACGTAAATCTGTTTGTATAAGCAAAACGTCCGGCATCTGTTTTTTACAGAGCCGGGCGTTTCTCTTTGTCCTCCGGAATCACCTGAATTTGGCGTGCGGGAATCCTGAGCTTCAGCAGAATATTTTTACATACAAGAACAGAAAGTATGTTCGAAAAACATTGTCATACTCCTGCTAATCCTGTATACTATAACTAAATTCAGCCCTGAAAAAGCAGCACCAATCCATTTCAAAAATTTTTGGGGCAGCTACTAATATGAACAAAGGACGGTGTTTTGATGATTATTACAAAAGCTACAAAAGAGGACTTATCAGAAATTCTACAACTGCAATATTTGTCTTATCAAAGCGAGGCAAAACTATTAAATAATTTTGATATTCCGCCACTAAAGCAGACATTACAAGAGGTTCAAAACGAATATGATAATGGGACAATATTAAAAGTTCTTGATGATAATAACAGAATTATCGGTTCAGTACGTGGCTATATAGAAAATGGTACTCTATACATTGGAAAATTATTCGTACACCCATTTTGGCAAGGAAAAGGGATAGGCACAAAATTATTAAAAGAAATTGAACACACTTGTCCACATAACCGATGTGAATTGTTTACAAGTTCAAAAAGTGCAAAAAATTTACAGCTGTATGAACAGGTTGGATATGAAATTTTTAAACAACAGGAAGTTTCGAATGAACTTACTTTTATATACTTAGAAAAATAGACAACAATGGAGGATGAATCGTCTGCCTGTTAAATTATTGTGTTATTTTACGGCACATGAGTTTAAGACGCATGATATAAGAATAATGTTGACCGGAAAACCGATAGATATATAAGCGAGGATAAATATGAATAAAAATTTTATTAACCTGACAACCGAAAACCTTCCCGCTGAGCATTTATGCTGCATCATCCGCAGCAAAAAGCCCCATCCCGGCGTTGAGGCAAAGCGGCAATGGCTTTCTTACCGCCTGAAAGAGGGCCATGTCTTCAGAAAATTAAACGAAAAAGCAGTGGTCTTCATAGAATACGCTCCTCTGGAAACCGCCTGGGTCCCCATAACCGGCTATAATTACTATTATATATACTGCCTGTGGGTCACGGGTGCCCACAAAGGAAACGGTTACGGCAGATTACTGATGGAATACTGCATAGCCGACGCCAAAGCAAAGGGAAAGTCCGGCATCTGCATGCTCGGCTCCAAAAAACAAAAAGCCTGGCTTTCCGACCAGGCATTTGCCAAAAAGTTCGGCTTTGAAGTTGTCGACACCACAGACTCCGGCTACGACCTTCTTGCCCTCTCCTTCGACGGAACCACCCCTCAATTTACCAAAAGCGCCAAAGCCCAAACAATCGAGAACAAAATCCTCACCATCTACTACGACCATCAATGCCCCTACACCTACCAAACCATAGAAACCATAAAAAAATACTGCGAATCCACCAATACCCCCTCCGCCTTCATCCAGGTAGACACACTACAAAAAGCAAAAACCCTCCCCTGTGTATTCAACAACTGGGCCATATTCTACAAAGGAAACTTTGAAACCGTAAATCTTGCAGACCTCAACACCATAAAACGAATCCTAAACAAATAAAAATAATTTTTCTGCATAAAGAAAAAGAAGCTTCCACGGTTTTAAATATCAACCGTGGAAACTTCTTTTTTCTACCGCTTTCACTGTCCCTTATATCACATCAAAGAAACAAAGGCGTAAACACCACCGCCACAATCGTCATCAACTTAATCAAAATATTGATCGAAGGCCCCGAAGTATCCTTAAACGGATCCCCCACTGTATCACCGACAACCGCCGCCTTATGCGCCTCGCTGCCCTTACCGCCGTGAGCCCCCTCCTCAATAAACTTCTTGGCATTATCCCATGCCCCGCCGGAATTTGCCATAAAAACAGCCATCAGCACTCCTGTGACCAATGCCCCGGCCAATAACCCGCCAAGCGCTGCCGGCCCCAGAACCAGCCCCACAAACAGTGGAGCCACAACAGCCATAATACCTGGAACCAGCATCTCTCTTAACGCTGCCTGGGTAGAAATCTGCACGCAGGAAGAGTAATCCGGCTTCCCTGTCCCTTCCATAATACCCGGAATCGTCTTAAACTGCCTCCGCACCTCCTCGATCATTTTATTTGCCGCCTTGGAAACAGAATCCATGGTAAGCGCAGAGAATAAAAACGGCAGCATACCGCCAATAAACAGCCCCACAATAACCTGCGGATTCAGAATATCGATGGTATCCAGATTCACCGCCTCCGCGTAAGACACAAACAATGCCAAAGCCGTTAACGCCGCGGAGCCAATGGCAAATCCTTTGCCCATGGCAGCAGTGGTATTTCCCACAGAATCCAGCTTATCCGTAATATTCCGTACAGATTCATCAAGCCCTGCCATCTCCGCGATACCGCCTGCATTATCCGCAATCGGCCCATAGGCATCGATGGCGATGGTGATACCGGCTGTGGAAAGCATTCCCACTGCGGAAAGAGCAATCCCGTACAGTCCGCTGAAATGATAAGCAGCCAGGATTCCGACAGCAATAAAAAGGATCGGGAGCATAGTGGAACGCATACCCACAGACAGTCCGCTGATAATAGTAGTGGCAGCACCTGTCTCAGACTGGGATGCAATCTTCTGAACCGGCTTAAAATCCCCGGAAGTATAATACTCTGTGGTGATACCGATCAGCAGTCCCACGATCAGTCCGCTGATAATGGCGACAGCCGCCTTAAAATTTCCAAAGAACATATGACTTAACACAAGGGAGAGCACCAGTACCACTACACTGGAACCGTAAGTTCCTACCTTCAGTGCCTTGCCGGGGTCTGCGCTGCTGCTGGCTTTCACCAGGAAAGTGCCAGCCATGGAAGCCAGAATCCCCACACCTGCCAGCACCAGCGGGAATACGGCACCGGAACCCTGAAAATAGATCAGCCCCAGCGTGATGGCAGATACCAGGGAACCCACATAAGATTCAAACAGGTCAGCCCCCATACCGGCCACATCACCTACATTGTCACCTACATTATCGGCAATAACAGCCGGATTTCTGGGGTCATCCTCAGGAATCCCCGCCTCCACCTTTCCAACCAGATCGGCGCCCACATCAGCCGCTTTTGTATAGATACCGCCGCCCACACGGGCAAAAAGCGCGATAGAGGAAGCGCCCAGGCCGAAACCGGAGATGATTCCGGCATCCTTTGTCACAAGATAAACCAGGCTGACACCCAGAAGGCCCAGGCCGGTTACACACATACCCATAACAGAACCGCCTGAGAAGGCAATAGAAAGTGCCTGTTTCATGCCGGATTCCTTTGCAGCGCCTGCTGTGCGCACATTGGCCTTTGTGGCAACCTGCATGCCGCAGTAGCCGGATACGGAGGAGAAGACCGCTCCCATAAGAAACGCGGCTGCAGTCATCCAGCTTTTCAGAGCGATACCTAAAATCAGGAAGAACACCACAACGAAAATGATCAGTATCTTGTACTCAGCCGTTAAAAAAGCCTGTGCCCCCTCATGAATGTAGGAGGCGATCTCCTTCATCCTGTCATTTCCGGCCTGCTGTTTTTTTATGGTGCAGGTCAGAAAGAAGGCGAAGAGAAGTCCCAGTATCCCTATAACAGGGACGAGATAAAGCAGTTGTTCCATAATATAATTCCCTTCCTTTCCCTGTGAGGACATTTGGCTGCGCAGGGGTGCGGAGGAGTTTCACCCGGCGTGGACGTTTGTCCTGTCACAAATAAGTTTTGTAATATCATTATATAACAAATATGTCGAAAATACATAAAAAAACTTAAAAAAACATGACATTTTTCAGTAAATCGCTAATTTTTATCAAAAACGCATGGAAAACCTTACAAATCTGAAAGATAAATGTAAGTCAAATCGATGGGATGGATTTTTAAACGGTTGTATGATAGAATCATCAATCAAGGAAGGAGTTACCATCATGAATACAGTATTGGAAGTAGCGAATGTGGAAAAATATTATGGAAATAAAAGTAACCTGACAAAAGCCCTGGACGGAATCAGCTTTTCTGTGGAGGAGGGTGAATTTGTGGGGATCATGGGAGCGTCGGGAAGCGGTAAGACAACACTGCTCAACTGTGTCTCTACGATTGACCGTGTGACCAGCGGAAAGATCATCGTCAATGATATAGATGTGACAAGACTCAGGGGAAATCACCTTAATCAGTTCAGAAGAGAGGAGCTGGGTTTTATTTTCCAGGATTTCAACCTTCTGGATACATTGACCGCCTATGAGAATATTTCCCTGGCACTCACGATTCAGCGCATCAGCCCGGCGAAAATCCATAAGTCGGTAAAAGAGATCGCAGATAAGCTGGGAATTGAGGACATTTTAGAGAAATATCCCTATCAGATGTCAGGAGGCCAGAAGCAGCGTGTGGCCTGCGCAAGAGCCATGATAACAAATCCGCAGATCGTAATGGCCGATGAGCCCACAGGCGCTCTGGATTCCAAGTCTGCCAGGATGCTGCTGGAGAGCTTCCAGTATCTGAACCAACAGATGGCTGCCACGATCCTTATGGTCACGCACGACGCCTTTACCGCCAGTTATGCCAACAGGATTCTGTTTATCAAGGACGGAAAGCTGTTCAATGAACTGGTAAGGGGAAGGGACACGAGAAAAGAATTTTTCAACCGCATCATCGAGGTGGTTACTCTCCTGGGAGGTGAGCTGAACGATGTTATTTAAGCTTTCGGTCAAGAATATCAGAAAGAGCCTGAAGGACTATGCTATCTATTTCATGACACTGATACTGGGGGTTGCCATTTTTTATATTTTCAACTCCCTGGATTCCCAGCAGGCCATGACGGATCTGTCCTCCTCCACAAAAGAGATCATACGGCTCATGATCACCATGTTAGGCGGGGTCTCCGTGTTTGTTTCCTGTATCCTGGCGTTTCTCATCGTTTACGCCAACAATTTCCTGATCAGGAGAAGGAAAAAAGAATTTGGGGTATATATGACACTGGGAATGGGAAAAGGGCAGATATCCAGGATCCTTGTGGGAGAGACCTTTCTCATCGGTCTTCTGTCCCTGGCAGTTGGACTGTTCATCGGCGTTTTGGGAGCGCAGTTCATGTCCGTGCTGGTGGTGAAAATGTTTGAGGTGGATATGGAGTCCTATGTCTTCGTATTTTCCAAAACGGCCTTCTTCAAAACGATTTTATACTTTGGGATCATGTACCTGGCTGTCCTGGTCTTCAATACTGTCAGCATCTCAAAATGCAGCCTCATAGACCTTTTATCTGCCGGGAAGAAGACAGAGCAGATCAAAATGAAAAAGCCGGCAGTCTGCATACTGCTGTTCCTTGCTTCCGCTGCGCTTCTGGGAGTGCTCTACTATCTGGTAGCTGTTACACCGGATAAGCTGGATACCGGTTCCTACGGGATCATCATTTTACTGGGCTGCCTGGCTACATTCCTGATCTTCTGGTCTCTGTCAGGATTTCTTCTGCACATGGTGAAGCGGAATAAAAAATATTATCTGAAGGATTTAAACGCTTTTGTTCTCAGACAGATCAACAGCAAGGTCAATACCACGGTGTTTGCCATGACAGTCATCTGCATTATGCTTTTTATGACGATCACAGTGCTGTCAAGCGGTCTCGGAATAAACCACTCTTTCCGGGTATCTTTAGAGGAAATGACTCCGGTGGATGTGAATACGGAATATATGCCGCCTGAAGGGGAGAGCGCAGGGATTTCTGTTTCGGATAAACTGCAGGAGGAAGGATTTGACCTTACTGCTTTTCAGGATGACTATGTGGATATGGGTATCTATGCCACAGACCAGCTCACCATGGGCATGACTATTGGGGAAAACATAGACGAGGTGACAAAGAATTTTATGTTCCTTGACGCGAATCTGCCGGAGGACATTGTAAAACTGTCAGATTACAACCGCCTTGCAAAGCTTTACGGCAGGGAACAGTATGAGCTTGGGGATGGGGAATATCTGGTGCTCTGCAATATAGATGATGTGAAACTGCAGAGAGACAAAATGCTGAAAAAGGGGGAGAAGATCCGGCTGGACGGCGTGTCCTATTCACCCAGATACGAGGAATGCCAGGACGGTTTTCTCATGATGATGACCAACCGTATTAATCCGGGAATCTATATACTTCCGGACCATGCGGTAAAGGAAGCCTGGAGGACAGGCGGATTTCTGGCAGCCAATTATGCCGTGCAGGATAAAAAGGGCGTGGAGGAGACAGATATCAAGATCAACGCTGTGCGAAGAGAGAGCGGAATTTACAGCAATACCAGGACAGATATTGTGTCTGCCAGCATGGGGCTTTCCACGATCATTACATTTGTAGCCATATACCTGGGAATCATATTCCTGATCTCAGGGGCAGCCATTCTGGCCCTGAAAGAGCTTTCGGAGAGTTCAGACAACCGTGAACGGTATGATGTGCTGCGCAAGATCGGTGCGGATGAGAGCATGATAAACCGCTCCCTGTTCAAACAAATTGGGATATTTTTCCTCATGCCGCTCAGTTTGGCAGTGGTGCATTCCGTCTTTGGTCTGCAGTTTGTTAGGAAGATGATGATCACCATAGGAGAAGTGAACCGTTTCGGCTCCATTGTCACCACAGCGGCCGTTCTGCTGGTTATTTACGGCGGATATTTCCTCACCACATATCTGGGCAGCAAACGAATTATTCAGGGAAAATGAGAATAAGAAAAACCCGGACCTGCCATACTATTTCTGTAGACAAAACGGTGTTAGAACCACCAAAAACAGAAATAGGAGGAAAATGTCATGACAGAACTTTCAGTACTTGACTTACAGAATCTGCGCCATCTGATCGGCGGATTTGAGACTACCCACTGCAAAATGCAGGACTATGCACACGAGGCACAGGACCCACAGGTGAAACAGTTCTTCCAGAAGGCTGCACAGTCAGCTATGGAGAGCAAACAGCAGCTTATGCAGTATTTACAGTAGGAGGTAGGAAAAATGACAGATAAGACAATGGTAGTAGATACCCTGGTTGGTATCAACGGTGAACTGGTACACTATGGTGAAATGATTCCCCAGACAGAAAATGCCCAGTTAAAACAGGCTTTAAAACAGATGAGAAACCAGAGTGAAATGTCACAGGAAGAGATCTATCAGATCGCCAGAGCAAAGAGCTATTACGTTCCCGCTGCGAAAGCGACACCGGAAGAGATTTCTCATGTAAAAAGCGTACTGACACAGTTATCTGCACAGTAGACACTTCTCACACACCGCTGGCCTGCCGGGCACGGAGTAAACAGCAGTGCACAGGGACATCGGAACACATCCGGTGTCCTTTTTTTCTTGACAAATCCCGCCAGATGCTACATACTGAACACATACCGTCAAAGGCAGCTCTGCCTTTTTTATCTGTTCAAGCAGCATTCCGCTGCGCCGGTATTCCCATAGAAAAAGAACGCGCAGAAAGGGTGTGATGCGTATTGCAGGCAGGAAAATAACAGTTGACAAGGAACGAAAAGTGTACTATTATGATAACAGCAATACGAACATAAGTTCGTAGAAATGACAGAAGAAGAAATTATTGAGATGAATCGAATAAAGGAGATTTCAAATGGTCAAAGAAGATAAATTAAAAGCCCTGGATGCGGCCCTGGGACAGATTGAGAAGCAGTTTGGTAAAGGCTCTGTTATGAAACTAGGCGATTCCTCTGTACATATGAATGTGGAGACAGTACCTACAGGTTCTCTCAGCCTTGACATTGCACTGGGTCTGGGAGGCATCCCGAAAGGAAGGATCGTAGAGGTCTACGGTCCGGAATCCAGCGGTAAGACCACCGTGGCGCTGCATATGGTGGCTGAGGTACAGAAAAGAGGCGGAATTGCCGGATTTATTGATGCAGAGCATGCTCTGGACCCGGTATATGCCAAGCATATCGGCGTGGATGTGGACAATCTCTATATTTCACAGCCGGATAACGGGGAGCAGGCCCTGGAGATCACAGAGACTATGGTGCGTTCCGGTGCTGTGGACATTGTGATCGTGGACTCTGTTGCGGCTCTGGTTCCGAGAGCGGAGATCGAGGGTGATATGGGTGATTCCCATGTGGGTCTGCAGGCGCGTCTGATGTCACAGGCTCTCCGTAAACTGACGGCTGTCATCAGCAAATCCAACTGTATCGTTATCTTTATCAATCAGCTCCGTGAGAAAGTCGGAGTTATGTTCGGCAACCCGGAGACCACCACAGGCGGCCGTGCCCTGAAGTTTTATTCCTCCATCCGTCTGGATGTCAGAAGGATTGAAGCTCTGAAGCAGGCCGGAGAGATCGTTGGAAACCGTACCAGGATCAAGGTAGTTAAGAATAAGATCGCGCCTCCTTTTAAAGAGGCAGAGTTTGATATCATGTTCGGCCAGGGAATCTCCAAAGCCGGTGATATCCTGGATCTGGCAGCAGATCTGGGCATTATCAATAAAAGCGGCGCATGGTATGCATATAAGGACGGAAAGATCGGCCAGGGACGTGAAAATGCAAAACAGTACCTGAAAGAAAATCCGGACGTGGCAGCAGAAGTGGAAGCAAAAGTCAGGGAACACTACGGACTTGTTGAGGGAAATACAGAAGAAGAAGACAAGAAAGGTGCAAAAGAGGAGAAAAAGGCTGACGCCAAAGCCTCTGACACAAAAGCACCGGATATGAAGGCCGCGGAGGCACCTGCAGCGCAGGGTGCGAAAAAGGAAAATGGGGTTGTATAATGCTTGTCACAAAAATACAGGCTGTAACAAAACAAAAATACAGGATTGAACTTGACGGACAGCCCGCCTTTGTTATTTACAAAGGCGAGCTGTCTCGCTATGGAATAAAAGAAGGACAGGAGATTCCAGGACCGGTTTATCAGGAGCTTGTGGGACAGGTTCTCACCAAACGGGCCAAACTGCGCGCCATGCACCTTTTGGAGAGCATGGACCGGACCAGGGCGGAGCTTGAGAGAAAACTGCAGGCAGGTGAGTACCCCAGGGAAGCTGTGGAAGCGGCACTTGCGTATGTGGAATCTTTTGGATATCTGGATGACAGAAGATATGCCCGGCATTATGTGGAATGTAAAAAAGAGGGCAGAGGAAAAGCAAGGCTGAAGATGGAGCTGGCCCAAAAAGGTGTAGACAGAAGCATCATAGAGGAGGTTCTGGAGGAGGCGGAGCTGGATGACTCCAGGGACACGATCCGGGAACTGGTAAGGAAGAGAAGAAGGGGCAGCGGCCCCATGGATGACAGAGAACGGCAGAGAATTTACGGCTATTTAATGAGAAAAGGTTTTTCCTCCTCTGATATTTTGTCCGTATTAAAAGAAAAAGAGGATTTTTGCTGAAAAATCTTGGACAGATTTCACATACTTGTCTTTTAGAAAAATAGGTTTTATGTTGACTTTTCAGTAAAAACAGTATAAAATTAAACTGTTGTATTTGTACAATGAAAACTAAATAAGGAGGTGCTCCTGTGGCAATCTATGTAATAGTTGCAATTGTTGCTGTGGTAATCACGCTGCTGATTGCAGTTCCTGTTACAGCCAACATTTCAGTTAAGAAAAAAACTGAAAAAGATGCTGAGACGATCGGAACGGCAGAAGTAAAAGCAAGAAGCATTATAGATGAAGCATTGAAATCTGCGGAAACGAAGAAACGTGAAGCTCTCTTAGAAGCAAAAGAAGAAAATCTCCGTACTAAAAATGAGTTGGAGAAAGAGACAAAAGAGAGACGGGCAGAACTTCAGAAGTATGAGAAGCGTGTTTTATCCAGAGAAGAAGCAGTGGACAAGAAGGCTGATGCCCTGGAAAAACGAGAAGCAGATTATACAGCAAAAGAAGCCGAGCTAAAAAAGAAAGAAAAGAAAGTCGATGAATTACATGACCAGAGAGTACAAGAGCTGGAGAGAATTTCCGGCCTGACCTCCGAACAAGCAAAAGATTATTTGTTAAAAACTGTTGAGGACGAAGTAAAAATTGACACTGCCAAGCTCTACAAGGAATTGGAGAGCAAAGCAAAAGAGGAAGCCGATAAGAAGGCCAAGGAATACGTGGTGACAGCCATTCAGAAATGTGCGGCAGACCATGTATCGGAAGCTACAATTTCCGTTGTACAGCTTCCAAGCGATGAAATGAAGGGCCGTATTATCGGTAGGGAAGGACGCAATATCCGAACTTTGGAAACACTTACGGGCGTAGATCTCATTATTGACGATACCCCGGAAGCAGTCGTATTGTCCGGTTTCGATCCGATCCGGCGTGAAGTAGCACGTATTGCGCTGGAAAAACTGATTGTGGACGGAAGAATTCATCCGGCCAGAATCGAAGAGATGGTGGAAAAGGCACAAAAAGAAGTAGAGACCATGATGAGAGAAGAAGGTGAATCCGCAGCCCTGGAAGTTGGCGTACACGGTATTCATCCGGAATTGATCCGTCTGCTGGGACGTATGAAATTCCGCTCCAGTTACGGCCAGAATGCTTTAAAGCATTCTATTGAGGTGGCACAGCTTGCCGGCCTTTTGGCGGGTGAAGTTGGGACAGACATTCGCATGGCTAAACGTGCAGGTCTGTTACATGACATCGGAAAATCCATCGATCATGAAGTAGAAGGTTCCCATATTCAGATCGGTGCTGACTTATGTAGAAAATATAAAGAGTCCCAGGTGGTAATAAATGCCGTGGAATCCCATCATGGAGACACGGAACCCACATCACTGGTGGCTTGCATTGTACAGGCTGCTGACGCGATCAGCGCGGCAAGACCTGGTGCTAGAAGAGAAACTTTAGAAACATATACCAACAGATTAAAACAATTAGAAGACATAACAAACTCTTTCAAAGGAGTGGACAAATCTTTTGCTATTCAGGCAGGTAGGGAAATTCGAGTGATGGTAGTACCGGAACACGTAACAGATTCCGATATGGTACTGCTGGCACGGAATATTTCAAAACAGATTGAAGCTGAACTGGAGTATCCGGGACAGATCAAGGTTAATGTGATTCGGGAGAGCCGCGTAGTAGATTACGCAAAGTAGGCTGGACCGGGAAAGATGTGCAGAATGCTGCGATGATATTTTATATATCACTGCAGATTCTGCACTTTTTTATTGCAGAGAAAGATGGCTGCAGGGCCTGTTTACCCGGGAGCAGCGGCGGAAGAAAAAAGATGTGACAGACAGGAGCGTACTAATCGCAGGGGGCAGGGCATAGAATATATAGGGTGAGATTATGAAAAAATATTTGAATGTGTTTTTCCTCCTGTACTTAGGAGGATTTGTAGTGGGGGTGCTTTGTTGTAATTTTTTGAGGAGTTATGCGGGGTATCAGACCAGTCTGCTGGGGGTCTATCTGGCAGACAGGGCGGCGGGAAGTGTTTCCGGGAGCGGGATCTTTCTGCGGTTGTTTGAGAGAAGAGGTGTCTGGTTTTTGTTGTATCTGATCAGCGGGGTGACGCCTTTTGGGATTCCGCTGGTGCTTGGGGGACTGCTTTGGCTGGGGTTTCTGGGCGGGAATCTGCTGACTGTGTTTTTGATGGAATATGGGATTCGCGGAATCGGGGCCGCGCTTGCCTGCTTTTTTCCTCAGGGGCTTTTTTATGTGCCCTCTGTGCTGCTGTTTTTCTTCTTCATTGTGCAGATGAGCCAGAAGTATTGGGGGAAGGGTATTCGGGTGAAGGCGGACTACAGGGCATACCTTTTTTTTATGACCGGGATTGGTATCTTATTCCTGCTGGCTCTTTTTATGGAAAGTTATGTCAACCAAAATGTGCTGAGTTTTGTAATTGAGAGGTTTTTATAAAAAATTAACAAAATATTAACAATTTCAAATTTACCACATCTGGTAGACATAAATAGAGCTTTTTCGATATGTTGTGGAAATGTAAAAAAAGCCTGAAAAACAAGAAAAACTTTGGAAAAATCCGTTTGCTTTTTCTATGGAAGTTGATATATAATTTCATTATGATTTGGAAAGGTATGGCCTTTTACAATTAACTTAACGAGGGATAATCATACATGAAGTGCGAGATTGAAGAGTTTATAGCCTATTTACATAACACCAAAGGCACTTCCAAAAATACAGAAGTATCCTATGAGCGGGATTTGCGAAAGATGGATCAGTTTCTGAGGAACGAAGGAGTGGACAGGGTTCAGGATGTGACTGCCACGAATCTGAATTCTTATGAGATGTATTTGGAGCGGGAGAAGTTCGCTGCTTCCACCATTTCCAGGAGTATCGCGTCTATGCGCGCTTTTTTTCAGTATTGCTGCCAGCAGGGAATGCTTTCGGAGAATCCGGCAGACATATTGAAGGCGCCTAAGATCGAAAAGAAGATGCCTGGGATTCTTACTGTAGAAGAAGTCGATTTGTTGTTGAACCAGCCAAAGGAAAATACAGCCAAGGGTGTCCGGGATAAAGCCATGCTGGAGCTTTTATATGCCACAGGAATCCGGGTCAGTGAGCTGATCGGACTGAAGCTGGAGAATATAAATTTAAAACTGGGATACATCACCTGCGAGGCCAGCGAGAAGGAGAGGGTAATACCTTTCGGAAACGCGGCGAAGAAGGCGGTGAAGGAGTATCTGGAGCAGGCAAGGGAGGAGCTTTTAAGCCATAAGGAAAGCGACTGCCTCTTTGTTAATTGTTCCGGAAAACCTATGAGCCGGCAGGGATTCTGGAAGGTGCTGAAGACCTATGCCTCTTCTGCCGGGATTCAGCAGGATATCACACCACATACGCTGCGGCATTCCTTTGCAGCCCATCTGGTGCAGAACGGTGCGGATCTGAAAAGTGTACAGGAAATGCTGGGACATTCTGATATATCCACCACCCAGATTTATCTGAATATGAATGTGAATAAAATCAGGGATGTGTATCTGAAAGCGCATCCGAGAAAATAGAGGACCTGAAAAGATATGAGTTTTCGGGTTCTTTCTTTTTGGCAGGAGAAACAGGAAAGGCATTTGCCTCCGAGTGTGATGTTCGGAAGCAAATGCCTTTTGTTTTTGAACATCGGAAAGTTCAAAAAGCGTGGCTTTCCGATAATTTAACACAGTTCCGCGATGGTATAGAGGAGTTTCTCTGTCTCCTCCCAGCCAAGGCAGGGGTCTGTGATGGATTTTCCATAGATATGGTCAGGGCCGATCTTCTGGCAGCCGGATACCAGGTAGCTTTCAATCATGACACCTTTTACCAAATGGCGGATATCACGGGATACCAGGCGGCTGTGCAGCACTTCTTTGACAATGCGGACCTGCTGTTCGTATTTTTTGCCGGAGTTGGCATGGTTGGCGTCAATGATGACTGCCGGATTTTCCAGGTCACGGTCATTGTACATTTCCAGAAGAAGCTGCAGATCCTCGTAGTGATAGTTGGGCAGGGTATTGCCGTGTTTGTTCACAGCACCGCGCAGGATGGTGTGGGTGAGGGGATTGCCCTCTGTCTTGACTTCCCATCCTCTGGAGATGAAGTCATGTCCCTGCTGTGCGGCAACCACGGAGTTGAGCATAACAGAGAAGTCCCCGCTGGTGGGATTTTTCATACCCACAGGAACGTCAAGGCCGCTTACCATGAGACGGTGCTCCTGGTTCTCCACAGAACGCGCTCCGATCGCCACGTAGGAGAGCAGGTCAGATAAGTAGTGGTAGTTGTCCGGGTACAGCATTTCATCCGCGGAGCTGAGCCCTGTCTCCTGCAGGGAACGGATGTGCATGTGGCGGATGGCCAGAATGCCTGCCAGTACGTCCGGCTTTGCCTCAGGGTCCGGCTGGTGGAGCATGCCCTTATAGCCCTCCCCTGTAGTACGCGGTTTGTTGGTGTATATACGCGGAACCAGCACCAGACGGTCTTCCACTTTATCCTGAAGCTTTGCAAGGCGGTTGGTGTAGTCACATACAGAATCTTCATTGTCTGCAGAACAGGGGCCGATGATGACAAGGAATTTGTCGGAAGCACCTGTGATGACATCGCTGATCATTTTGTCTCTTTTAGCTTTTATCTGTTTCAACTCTTCGGACACGGGTGCCTGTGCTTTGATCTCATCCGGAGAGGGAAGCTGTTTTACGAATTTGAAACTCATAATTATCTCCTTTGTTTGACTTTCCAGAGCGTGTTTGAAAATTTATTCCGGCAGTCTGTACGCCGCACATCTTGCCGAAAGCAATTTTCAAACACGTTCTAGTTGATTATTATAATACAAAACTTTCCGGTTGTCGACAGTTTTGGGTAATTTTTTGCTTTAAAGCGTCTAAGCGGTAAAGATTAGAACTGCATGGTACGGGAGTCTGGGGGGGATCTTTTCCCGGGTGCGAAAAGCACCGGGTTTATTCACCCGGCGCTGTTTTCATGTAATCTTTTAAGAAAAATAAAGTGAGGAGCGTGATTGCCAATTCACTGATCAAAAGCCCCCACAGATACCCCAGAATACCGAAACGCGGAATCACGAAAAAAACAAAGAGCAGGCGGATGGAGAGGCCTAACAGGTTCTGGGCAAAGTATTTTCCCGTCTCCCCCAGACCGTTTAAGATTCCGCTCAGCGTGCTGGAGAGATACAGGCAGGGGCAGATAAAGGAAAGCGTTTTGATAAAAGTCCCTGCGAACTCATTTTTGAATAAAAACAGCCCCAGAAAATCACCGGAAAAATAAAAAAAGGCGGTGGAGAGGAAACCCAGCAGCAGGCAGTAGCGGGTGGTGGTAAAAATGCTTCTCCGTATATTCTTATAATTCCCCACTGCCTGGTCCTGTGCCACAGAGGGCAGAAGCATGGCTGAGACAGCGTTGGTGATCGCGGAGGGAAACAGTATGAGCGGCAGTGCCATACCGTTTAACACCCCGTAGATGGAGAGTGCGGAGGCGCTGTCCATGCCGAAAAGCCGCAGATGCCCGGGGATCAGCACAGACTCCATACTGTGCAGGATATTGATAAAGAGCCGGTTTCCTGTAAGGGGCAGAGACAAAGACACAATGTCCTTTAAATCCTTACCCGGCGCATGGATATTGCTGATTTGGTAATGATACTTTCTGTAATCCCACAGAATGAACAACAGAGAGAACAGCATGGAGACCAGTTCCCCCGCGAAAAGCCCCACAACAGCCAGCATGGGTGTGAGCGGATGCCCTTCCCCGGTCCACACCAGGTAGAGAAGGTAGGTTGCGCTCATGCGCGCTGTCTGCTCCACAAGCTGCGACCAGGCCGGGATTCCTGTCTTCTTCCTGGCCAGATAGTAGCCGTAGGCACAGGAATGAAAAGTTCCCATGGGAATTGACAGGGAGGAGACACGGAGCAGGTCTGTACACTGTTCCTCCAGCAGGATATGTACGGCAAACCAGGAGGCATGTCGGTACAGCAAAAAGGTGACGGCAAAAGATATGGCCATGGACAGGGAAGTGGCGATGAGAAAAATATCACGGGCGCCCTGTTCATCCTTTAAAGCTACCCGGGCAGCCACGAAGCGGGAGATCGCGGTCTGGATTCCTCCGACTGTCAGTGCAAAACAGAGGGTGTGGATGGGAAAGATAAGCTGGTAGATACCCATCCCCTGTGCACCAATTGTCTGCGACAGGAATATTCTATAGAGAAACCCAAGGATTTTTGTAAGGAAACCAGCCAGGGTCAGGATGAGTGTTCCTTTCAGCAAAATATGTTTGTTATCCATAAGAAGTCCTTTATAGTCACTATCCGCAGAGAGAGCAATAGTAACTTTTATAGCCTTTTTCACAATATATTCCAAAAAGTATCTTGACAGAACAGGATAAGAATGATATTCTACAATCAAATCCGAGTAAAACAGTCGGAATTTGAAAAGGATGGTGATGATTTGAAATTATCAACCAAAGGAAGGTACGGCTTGAGAGCTTTGATCGATTTGGCTTTATACAGCGAATCTGAGGCTGTTTCCATACAGAGCATTGCCACACGCCAGAACATTTCTGACAGTTATCTGGAACAGCTGGTGCGCAAGTTAAAGAGTGCCGGGTTGGTAGTGAGCGTCCGCGGTGCACAGGGCGGATATAAGCTTGCCAGACCTGCCGGTGAGATATCCGTAGGGGATGTCCTTCGGGCGCTGGAGGGCAGTCTGGATGCCGTTACCTGTAATGGAGGAGGAGAACATAGCTGCCAGGGTGCGGATTTGTGCGTCACCCGCTATGTATGGCAGCGTATCAATAATAGTATAAAAGAAACTGTAGATTCCATCATGCTGGATCAGCTCGTAGAGGAAAGCCGCAGGATGCGGGATAAGGGGCAGATTCAGGTGCAAAAATGTGACAATTAGGAGAGAGGAATTATGAAGACAACAATATATCTGGATAATGCAGCAACAACAAAAACAGCACAGGAGGTTGTAGATGCCATGCTTCCGTACTTCACAGAGAGCTACGGAAATCCATCCAGCATCTATGAGATCGGACAGAGAAGCAAAGAGGCGATCACAAAAGCCAGAGAACAGATCGCAGAGGTGCTGGGCGCAAAGTCAGAGGAAATTTACTTTACAGCAGGCGGCAGTGAAGCGGATAACTGGGCTTTGAAAGCGGCATTTGAAGCATACAAAAGCAAAGGAAACCATATCATCACCACGAAGATTGAGCATCACGCTATTCTGCACACCTGCGAATATCTGGAAAAACGCGGAGCAAGGGTGACCTATCTGGATGTGGATGAGAATGGTATCGTAAAGCTGGATGATCTCTTAGAAGCCATCACACCGGAGACAATCCTGATCTCCATTATGTTTGCAAACAATGAGATCGGCGCTGTCCAGCCCATCAAAGAGATCGGAATGATCGCCAAAGAACACAATATATTATTCCACACAGATGCGGTACAGGCATTCGGACAGGTCCCGATTCATGTGGATGAGATGAACATTGATATGTTAAGCTCCAGCGGACATAAGATCAACGGGCCAAAGGGCATTGGTTTCTTATATATCCGCAAAGGCGTAAAAATCCGCAGTTTTGTACACGGCGGTGCTCAGGAGAGAAAGAGAAGAGCAGGTACAGAGAACGTGCCGGCCATTGTGGGATACGGTGTGGCAGCAGAGCGCGCAGCCAGAACCATGGAGGAGCGTACGAAGAAAGAGATAGAGCTGAGGGATTACTTTATCGGCAGAATCTTAAATGAGATTCCCTATGTCCGCCTCAACGGTGACGCCAAAAGACGTCTGCCGAACAACATTAATGTGAGCTTCCAGTTCATTGAAGGTGAGTCCCTGCTCATTATGCTGGATATGAAGGGAATCGCGGCGTCAAGCGGCTCTGCATGTACCTCCGGATCCCTGGACCCGTCCCATGTACTGCTGGCCATCGGTCTGCCTCATGAGATTGCCCATGGTTCCCTCAGAATGACCATCAGCGAGGAGACAACAAAAGAAGATCTGGACTACACACTGGACCAGATTAAGGAGATTGTAAACCGTCTGCGTGAACTCTCCCCGTTATATGAAGATTTCATAAAAAAACAGAAACAGAACAGAGCGTAAGATCAAAAAAGACAAATTATGGAGGAAAATAAATTATGTACAGCGAAAAAGTAATGGACCATTTTCAGAACCCGAGAAATGTAGGAGAGATTGAAGGCGCCAGCGGTGTCGGAACCGTAGGCAATGCAAAATGCGGAGACATTATGAGAATGTATCTGGATATTGATGAGGACGGAATCATCCGGGACTGTAAATTCAAAACCTTCGGCTGCGGCGCCGCAGTGGCAACCAGCAGTATGGCTACAGAGCTTGTGAAGGGCAAAACCATTCAGGAGGCCCTGCAGGTGACAAATAAAGCGGTTATGGAGGCTCTTGACGGCCTTCCCCCGGTAAAAGTACACTGCTCCCTGCTTGCTGAGGAAGCAATCCATGCAGCACTCTGGGATTATGCGGAAAAGCACGGAATTAAGATCGAGGGTCTGGATAAGCCAAAAAGCGATATTTCTGAAGGGGAAGAAGAGGAAGAGTATTAATGGAAAAAAAGAAGGTAGTTGTGGGGATGTCCGGCGGTGTGGACTCCTCAGTGGCGGCCTATCTGCTGAAGGAACAGGGATATGATGTCATTGGAGTCACCATGCAGATCTGGCAGGATGAAGACAATGCGGCACAGGAGGAGAACGGCGGCTGCTGCGGCCTGAGCGCTGTGGACGATGCCAGAAGAGTGGCGAACATGCTGGAGATTCCCTACTACGTCATGAACTTCAAACATGAGTTCAGAGAAAATGTCATTGACTATTTCATTCAGGAATATCTAAAAGGCCGCACACCCAACCCCTGTATTGCCTGCAACCGTTATGTAAAATGGGAATCCCTTCTAAAAAGGAGCATGGAGATCGGTGCGGATTACATTGCCACAGGCCATTACGCCAAGATCGTGCAGACAGACAGCGGCAGGTATTCTCTGAAAATGTCGGATGCCACAGGAAAAGACCAGACCTATGCCCTTTATAATCTTACCCAGTTCCAGCTTTCACACACGCTTATGCCTGTTGGATTCTATGAGAAGGATGAGATCAGAAAAATAGCGGAACAGATTGGCCTTCCCGTGGCGAAGAAGAAGGACAGCCAGGAAATCTGCTTTGTGCCGGACAAGGACTATGCCGGATTTATCGAGGAGAATACAGAGCATAAGATAGAAGAGGGCAGCTACGTGCTGGCAGACGGTACGGTGATCGGGCGCCATAAAGGGATCACCCATTATACCATTGGTCAGAGAAAAGGCCTGGGCCTGGCAATGGGACATCCTGTCTTTGTGACAGAGATTCGTCCTGAAAGCAACGAGGTGGTGATCGGAGAAAATGAGGACCTGTTCCAAAGAGAACTGATCTGTAACCGGATTAACTTTATGTCCATTCCTGACCTGAAAGAGGACATGCATGTTATGGCTAAAATCCGGTATAACCACAGAGGTGCTTCTGCTGTCATACACAGAGAAGAGGAAGACAAGATTCGGGTGATCTTCGATGAACCCCAGAGGGCCATCACTCCGGGACAGGCAGTTGTCTTTTATGACGGAGAATATGTAGCCGGAGGCGGCATTATTTTATGACTTTTTTGGAGTATAAAATTGCCCGGGAGACAGTTTTTGCATGAAGCTGTTTTCCGGGCCGTTTTTTCTTTGGGCCGGTACAGATCGTATGCAGAACACGCGGCCGAAATATTGGGTTTTAACCGGGAGGTAAGGATTAGATGAATGTGAGAGCAGAGAGACTGGATAATGAAAGCATTCGGTACATATATAAAACCTACATGAAGAAAGATTTTCCAAGGTCAGAACTCAAACCTCTGAAAAGTATTCTGGCGCTGACAGAGAGCGGCAGAGGGGATGGGTATGGGTTCTATGACGGGAATGCACTGGCAGGATATGCGTTTTTGATAAAGGCACCCTCCGGGAGGGCATACCTGATCGATTATCTGGCAGTGCTGCCGTCTGTGAGAGGCAGAGGGTATGGGAGTGCATGTCTTCTGGCACTTCAGTCTATTTTAGATAAAAGAGACATGTACAGCGATAAAGAAGCCGTACGGGAGAAAGAGGGGTATATCATCATGGCAGAGACCGAAGACCCATCCTTTGCAGCCCGGGAAGAGGAACTGCAGGTCCGCAGAAGAAGAATCCGCTTTTACGAAAAAAATGGATTTTTTGATTCCCGGAACACCTGCCGCCTCTTTGGGGTGGAATACAGAATTTTAGGAAAGTCCTCCGCTGCAGCCGAAAAAGAGGAGATACAGATACGCTGCAGGGAGGAATTGGACAGCATTTACCGCACTGTCATTCCTAAGATCGTATATGGCAGCCAGGTGATCTGGCTGTAAGATTTCGGAATTTCTCTTACAATGGAAGAAATTCCGGTTTTCTGTTCCTGAAAACCGTATAATAATGAAAACCACATTCCTTTAACAATGCCCCTGCGCGCTCAAAGTCATAGGCTATATGTTCCGGCGCATGAGCGTCAGAGCCAAGGGTGAGGATTTCGCCTCCCAGTTCCCGGTAGCGGCTCAATATCTTTTCCGTGGGATTGGGATGCCCGAGACCGTATTTGAACCCCGCGGTGTTGCATTCCAGTCCGATGCCTTTCTGCACCAGAACGCGGAGAATTTCGTCCAGGATATCCCTGTATTTTTCATAGGTATAATACAGGTTGCGGTTGGGGCCGTAGCGAACCACATAGTCAATGTGACCGCATACATCGAAACAGGAGAAGACTTTTAAGTTTTCCAAAAGGCAGGTAAAATAGCTGCGGTATGCCTCCTCCTCGCTGCGGTTTTCAAAAAATATCCTGTCATAGGGGTCACATCCGTCCGCAACATGCACGGAGCCGATGACAAAATCAAAGGGGTAGCCGGCTGCGAAGGACGGCAGTTTCCCGGTCAGATGGGGCTGGAGTCCAAGCTCGATACCGAAATTTATCTCTATTTTATCTTCATACTTTTTTCTGAGTTCCAGAAGTTTTTCCCGGTAAGCCGGCATATCCACAAGAAAATCAAATTCTCCTGTGGGAAAATCGAAATCCATATGCTCTGTAAAGCAGACCCGGGGCACATTTCTGTGAATGGCACCGAGGATCATGTGCTCCATAGGAGCTTCGCTGTCGCTGGAAAATGATGTGTGCATGTGATAATCTGCGTACATAGATGACATCTCCTTTTCATTTGCTGCCCTAATTATATAGGAAAGAAAGGGAATTGTACATAAAGAGAATGTAAAACTGGTACGATTTTTCATTTTATGCTTGAATTTTTGTCTCAGATTAGGTACAATATCAAATAGGTTGATGTTTCTTTAACAATCTTAATAGAAACCTCACGGAATACAAACACTTTTAGGAGGAATGAATAACATGGCAGTAAAAGTAGCAATCAATGGATTTGGACGTATTGGACGTCTGGCTTTCAGACAGATGTTTGGAGCAGAAGGATTTGAAGTTGTAGCAATCAATGACTTAACATCTCCGACAATGTTAGCTCACTTACTGAAATATGACTCTACACAGGGAAGATATGCACTTGGCGATACAGTAACAGCAGGTGAAGATTCCATCACAGTTGATGGCAAAGAAATCAAAATCTACGCAAAAGCTAACGCTGAAGAACTTCCTTGGGGAGAAATCGGTGTAGATGTTGTTCTGGAATGTACAGGTTTCTATACATCCAAAGCAAAAGCAGAAGCTCATATCAAAGCAGGTGCTAAGAAAGTTGTTATCTCCGCTCCGGCTGGAAACGACCTTCCGACCATCGTTTACAATGTAAACCATGAGACACTGACAAAAGATGACAACATCATCTCCGCAGCTTCCTGTACAACAAACTGCCTGGCTCCGATGGCAAAAGCATTAAACGACCTGGCTCCGATCAAATCCGGTATCATGTGCACAATCCATGCTTACACAGGCGATCAGATGACACTGGACGGACCGCAGAGAAAAGGCGATTTAAGAAGATCTCGTGCAGCTGCAGTTAATATCGTTCCGAACAGCACAGGTGCTGCAAAAGCAATCGGTCTGGTTATTCCGGAACTGAACGGCAAACTGATCGGATCTGCTCAGCGTGTTCCGACCCCTACAGGTTCTACTACAATTCTGACAGCAGTTGTTGACGGAACTGTAACTGTAGATCAGGTTAACGCAATCATGAAAGAGCAGGCTACAGAGTCCTTCGGATACAACACAGATGAAATCGTATCCAGCGATATCATCGGTATGAAATACGGTTCTCTGTTCGATGCAACCCAGACAATGGTTCTGCCGTTAGACAATGGCACAACTGAGGTTCAGGTTATTTCCTGGTATGACAATGAGAATTCTTACACAAGCCAGATGGTAAGAACAATCAAATACTTCGGAAAATTATTAGAGAAATAATATTACGAATAAAGACTCATTAAGGGGTCCGGTCTATTTTGGACCGGGCTCCTTTTGTCCATTCTGTTATTTAACAAGAACAAATATTAAAGGAGGCATCATCCAATGCTCAACAAGAAATCAGTTGATGACATCAACGTAAAAGGAAAAAAAGTTTTAGTCCGCTGTGATTTCAACGTTCCCCTTCAGGAAGGTAAGATCACAGATGAAAACCGTCTGGTGGCAGCCCTTCCTACCATCAAGAAGCTGATTGCTGACGGTGGAAAAGTAATTCTGTGCTCTCATCTGGGCAAACCTAAGGGAGAAGCAAAACCGGAGTTATCTCTGGCTCCTGTTGCCAAGAGAATGTCAGAGTTACTGGGCCAGGAAGTAAAATTTGCAGCAGACCCGGAAGTAGTCGGACCGAATGCAAAAGCTGCTGTCCAGGCAATGAAAGACGGAGATGTTGTTTTACTGGAGAATACACGTTACCGTGCAGAAGAGACAAAGAACGGAGAGGCATTCAGCAAAGAGCTGGCATCTCTGTGCGATGTATTTGTAAATGACGCATTTGGTACTGCCCACAGAGCACACTGCTCCAATGTCGGTGTGACACAGTTTGTAGATACCGCAGTTGTCGGATATCTGATGCAGAAAGAGATCGACTTCCTGGGAAATGCTGTGGACAACCCCAACAGACCGTTTGTTGCAATTCTGGGCGGCGCTAAAGTTTCCAGCAAGATTTCTGTGATCGACAACCTGCTTGATAAAGTAGATACTCTGATCATCGGCGGCGGAATGTCCTACACATTCTCAAAAGCTCTGGGCGGACACATTGGCGTGTCTCTCTGTGAAGACGATTATCTGCAGTATGCACTGGATATGATGAAAAAGGCAGAGGAAAAAGGCGTGAAACTTTTACTGCCGGTGGACAACCGTATTGGTGATGCATTCTCCAATGACTGCAACATCCAGGTTGCAAAACGCGGTGAGATCCCGGATGGCTGGGAAGGCATGGACATTGGACCTGAGACAGAGAAGATTTTCTGTGACGCTGTAAAAGATGCCAAGACTGTTGTATGGAACGGACCTATGGGATGTTTCGAGATGCCGAATTTTGCTCATGGTACAGAAGCAGTTGCAAAAGCACTGGCTGAAACAGATGCTACCACTATCATCGGCGGCGGTGATTCTGCAGCGGCTGTCAATATCCTGGGATATGGTGACAAGATGACCCACATTTCCACAGGAGGCGGCGCTTCCCTGGAATTCTTAGAGGGCAAAGAACTGCCGGGCGTGGCAGCAGCTAATGATAAATAAAAGTAACTGTGAAAACACTGGACAGTTGCAGATAAAGAATAAGTGAAAGAAGGAAATAAAGTCATGGCAAGAAGAAAAATTGTTGCTGGTAACTGGAAGATGAATATGACTCCCAGCGAAGCTGTTGAATTAGTAAACACATTAAAACCTCTGGTAGCAAACGAGGAAGTTGACGTAGTATTCTGTGTACCGGCAATTGATATCCTTCCGGTTGTAGAAGCCTGCAAAGGCACAAACATCCAGGTTGGCGCTGAGAATATGTACTATGAGGAGAAAGGTGCCTACACAGGTGAGATCGCTCCTGGCATGCTCACAGATGCCGGTGTAAAATATGTTGTTTTAGGCCACTCTGAGAGAAGAGAATACTTCGCAGAGACAAGCGAGACTGTAAATAAAAAAATGCTGAAAGCATTTGAGCATGGAATCACTCCGATCATGTGCTGCGGCGAGACTCTGGAGCAGAGAGAGCAGGGCGTGACCATGGACTTCATCCGTCAGCAGGTGAAAGTTGGATTCCAGGGCGTAACAGCAGACCAGGCTAAGACAGCAGTGATCGCTTACGAGCCGATCTGGGCTATCGGAACAGGTAAGACAGCTACCACAGAGCAGGCACAGGAAGTTTGTGCAGGTATCCGTGCATGCATCGCTGAAGTATATGACGAGGCGACTGCAGAAGCTATCCGCATCCAGTACGGCGGATCCGTAAATGCCAAGACAGCTCCGGAACTGTTCGCTCAGAACGATATTGACGGCGGCTTAGTAGGCGGCGCTTCCCTGAAACCGGAATTCGGACAGATTGTGAACTACAAATAATATGTAACAGCAGAAAGAAAGCCTTCCACGGTAAACACGGGGAAGGCTTTTTTGACACTGTCTATATCCCCTCCAGATCAAAGGGCGGGGTGTATTCCTCTTTGGCACTGCTTTTTTCCTGCATATATCCGTCTGTGAGCCCAAGACGGACAGCCTCCTCCAGTACGCTCTCGTATTCATAAGTTGTGATCCTGCGGTTGATCTCAGGATACCCGCTGCTTTTATAGAATGGGGTAAACTGGCTCAGCAGGCTGATGAGATAGTGGTTGTCCGGAAGATTTTCCTTGATCCAGTGCAGCAGCCGGATGGAATCTTTTCGACAGCCGGGGAGGACCATATGGCGGATGATGACACCGCTTTTCAAAAGTCCGTTATCGTCAAATCTGGGAGCACCTGTCTGCTCTATCATATATGGTATGGCTTTGGACGCGGCGGAAAAATAATCGGGGGCCATGGAGTAGCGCATGGAGAGCGCGGAATCATAATATTTTAGATCCGGCAGATAAATATCCACATAATCTCTGAGGCGTGCCAGGGTTTCCGGTTTTTCATATCCTCCGCAGTTGTACACAACGGGAATATGCAGGCGGTCCTTTACCCTGTCAAGGGCAGGCAGGACGGAAGGCAGGTACTGGGTGGCTGTCACCAGATTGATATTGTGGGCACCGGCATCCTGCAGTTCCAGGAAGATTTCGGACAGCCTCTCCTCTGTGATCTCCTTTCCAAAGCCTTCACTGCTTACGGAATAATTCTGGCAGAAACAGCAGCGGAGCGTACAGCCCGTAAAAAATACAGTGCCGCTGCCGTTGGTGCCGCTGATACATGGCTCTTCCCAGTGGTGCAGGGCAGCTCTTGCGGCCGTCAGCCTGTCGGTACATTGACAGTAACCTTTACGCAAATGACGGTCTGCATGGCAGTTCCTTGGGCAGAGTGAACAATTTTTATATTCGTCAGGCTGGTTCATCAGCGATTTTCCTCCAAACATTTCAAATCTCTTCCAAAACTGTTTCGTTTTATTAACATCATAATGAAAATTTCCTAAAATTTCAAGTGTGTGCCTGAAACCTCTTCCTTTTTGTCGTATTTTGCGTTAAAATAATTCATGTGAAACTTTTTAGGGGAGAAATGCGTCTAATAATTAAGGGTGTGAAAATGAGTAAAAAAACGAATGAAAAAAAGAAAACAGAAAAAAAGAATAAGGGAAAAAGCAAGGTCGTCAAAAGGATACTGCTGGCGCTTCTGATCGTGCTGCTTTTGGCAGTGGTGGGTATCTATTGTGCTGTGGGCTATTATTACCAGGACAAGTTCTACAGCGGCACTACCATCAACGGATATGACTGCAGTGAAAAATCTGTGGACTACATCAAGGAGATCATTAAAAAAGAGGCGGAGACATATTCTCTGACGATCAAAGAGAAAGAGGATAAGCAGGATGTGATCCAGGCGGCAGATATTAAGCTGACTTATAAGGACGACGGTGAACTGGAAAAGCTTATGGAGGACCAGAACGCCTGGCTGTGGATCTTCAGCCTGACAAAAGACAAGAATTATGAGGTGAGTCTGGATAATTCTTATGATGAGGCAAGTCTTGACACGGTCATCAGCAGCCTGGCCTGTCTCAAGCCGGAGAATATGACAGCGCCGCAGGATGCTTATCTGGAGGATACAGGGGAAGCATATCAGATCGTTCCTGAGGTGGATGGCAATACGCTGGATCAGGAAAAGACAGTAAAAGCCATCAAGGATGCCGTTAACGGACGAAAAGGAGAAGTCTCCTTAGAAGAGTCAGGCTGTTATCAGGCACCGGCAGTGCGGCAGGATGACCCGGGGCTGACCCAGGAAAGAGATAAACTGAATGCATTGACCACCATGCAGATCGTTCTGGACTTTGGGCATGGACAGGAAACCATCACAAGGGACCTTTTGAAATCCTGGCTGAAGAAAGACGATGCAGGCAATTATTATTTTGATGAACCTACTGTGAAGCAGTATATTATCGATCTTTCCGCAGTATACAACACAAAGGGCAAAGCAAGGGACTTTGTTACTACAGGCGGAAGTACGGTCCATCTTACCGGAGGCGACTATGGCTGGCAGTTATGGCAGGATAAGACTACAGAGTCTCTGATGAATACTCTCAATGCAGGGGAAAGCACAACCTTGGAAGTGACCTGGCTGTACAAGGCGCAGAAGCATGATGGCAATGAGATTGACGGTACTTATGTGGAGATATCCATTTCCCAGCAGCATATGTGGTTCTATAAAAACGGCAGTCTTATTGTGGATACCCCGGTCGTGACCGGCAATCCCAACACAGGACATGCAACACCGGCAGGGGGTGTCTGGAATCTGAAAGATAAAAAGAGTCCTTTCACTCTGGTGGGCAAAAAACCGGACGGAAGTATTGACTATGAAGAGCCGGTTAACTATTGGCTGCCATTTAACGGAGGCGTGGGAATCCATGACCTTGTAAAGAGAGATGCTTTTGGAGGCGATATCTATCTGTCCAATGGTTCTCACGGATGTGTCAATACACCCATAGATGCGGTGCAGATGATCTATAATAATATTGAGGTGAATACACCGATTGTGGTGTACTGACGAAAGACGGCCGGAGCGGAAGCTTCGGCCGCAGCTATATCCGGAAATATTTGGTGCTCTCTGTGTGCGTAACAGCATCACTGCGGCGCGGGAAGGTGTGAATGTGTATCTTGTTTTTGCAGTTTTTCTGTTGAAATTTGCCTGCAAAGCTGATATAATGCTAATCAGTTGAATAAAAATACATAATATACATTAAAAATGCATAAAAATGAATGCGTAAGGAGAGAGAAAAATGAAAAAATTAGCAGCAGCAGCTTTAGTTGCTGCCATGGTACTGTCTTTGGCAGGATGCGGCAGCAGCACAAAGAAGATTGAGTCAAAAGAGGATTTAAAGGATGCCGTTATCGGCGTTCAGCTTGGAACAACAGGTGATACCACAGTATCAGAGGCGTCAATCGGCGCAAAAGAGGTAAAGCGTTATAACAAAGGCGCTCAGGCAATCCAGGCGCTGAAAAAAGGCCAGATCGACTGTGTGGTGATCGATACAGAGCCGGCCAAGAAGTTCGTTGAGCTGAATGATGACCTGAAAATGATTGAGAACCAGTTTGAAGACGAGCAGTATGCCATCAGCATGAAAAAAGGCAACACAGAGCTGAAAGATGCATTTAATAAAGCTCTGGGCGAGCTGGAGGAGGAAGGTGTTCTTTCCGATATCGTAAACAATTATATCGGTGACGAGGCGGGTAAAAATCCTTATGAATCACCGGCAGATGCAGACCGTTCCAAAGGAAAGCTTGTGATGGCTACCAACGCGGAGTTTGAGCCGTGGGAGTATCATGACGGTGAGGCTATCGTAGGTATCGATGTGGATATCGCGCAGGCAATCTGTGATAAGCTGGGTTATGAGCTGGAAGTGTCCGATATGGAGTTTGACGCCATCCTTCCTGCAGTACAGTCCGGAAAGGCAGACTTCGGTGCAGCCGGCATGACAGTAAACGAAGAACGTCTGGAGAGCGTTGATTTTACAGACACGTATGCAAACGCAAGCCAGGTAATCATAGTAAAGAAATAAGTTGAAAGATGACCCATGAAAAGAAAAGCTGCTGACAATCCTGCCGGCAGCTTTACTTGCGGGAGAAAGTAAGACAGGTGAAAAAATGTGTGTATTAGGGATTTCACAACAGCTTTATAACAACTTTATCAAGGATGACCGGTATATGTGGCTGCTGGAAGGCTTGAAAAATACTCTGCTCATCACACTTCTGGCAGTGATCATCGGTATCATCATCGGATTTGCGGTGGCCATTGTGCGTTCCAGCCATGATAAAAACGGTTCCTTCGGTGTTTTAAACGCCGTATTTAAGATTTATCTGACCGTGATCCGCGGAACACCAACCATGATCCAGCTGCTGATCATGAACTTCGTTATTTTCGGCAGCCTTTCTCTGGACCCTGTGCTGGTGGGCGGCCTGGCTTTTGGTATCAACTCAGGCGCCTATGTGGCGGAGATCGTCCGTTCCGGTATTATGTCAGTGGATCAGGGACAGTTTGAAGCAGGGCGTTCTCTGGGACTTAATTATTCCCAGACCATGAAGTCCATTGTCATGCCGCAGGCATTTAAGAATGTACTTCCGGCACTGGTCAACGAGATGATCGTGCTTTTAAAAGAGACTTCCATTGTGGGCTACATCGGAATGATGGATTTGACAAAGGGCGCTATGCTGATCCAGAGCCGTACCTACAACGCATTCCTGCCTCTGTTGGCAGCAGCGCTGATTTATTTGATACTGGTTATGATTTTAACAGCATGTATGAATAAGCTGGAAAGGAAGTTGAGGACCAATGAGCGATAACAACATTTTACTGGAAGTGCAGGGGCTTGAGAAAGCCTTCGGAGATAATAAAGTGCTGGACGGCATAACCACGGATATCCGCCAGGGTGAAGTGGTTGCGGTCATTGGACCTTCCGGATCCGGTAAATCCACTTTTCTCCGCTCCCTGAATCTGCTGGAAGTGCCTACAGGGGGAAGGATTCTCTTTGAAGGTACGGATATTACAGATCCCAAGGTGGATATTAACCGCCATCGCCAGAAAATCGGTATGGTGTTTCAGCAGTTTAATCTTTTCCCTAACATGACTGTGAAGGAAAATATCATGCTTGCGCCTGTGAAGCTGAAACTCATGTCACAGAGTGAGGCGTCAAAGAAAGCGGACGAGCTGCTTGCCAGAGTTGGGCTGCCGGAGAAGGCTGACACATATCCGGAAATGCTCTCCGGAGGTCAGAAGCAGAGGATCGCCATCGCAAGAGCTCTGGCAATGAATCCTGATGTTATGCTGTTTGACGAGCCTACATCAGCCCTTGATCCTGAAATGGTCGGGGAGGTTCTGGAGCTTATGAAGGAACTGGCACAGTCGGGAATGACTATGGTCGTGGTGACTCATGAAATGGGATTTGCCAAAGAGGTGGCTTCCAGGGTGATCTTCATCGATGAGGGGAAGATCCAGGAGGAAAACAAACCAAAGGAATTTTTTGAAAATCCGAAAAACCAGAGATTAAGGGACTTTTTGTCAAAAGTATTATAAATTCAAATCTTCCTGCCCTGTCATTTTTTTAACAAAATCCGTCCAAATCTTGCAATTAGGATTGAAAAATTCTGGATTTCTGTTAAAATGAAAAAGGTATGAGATGCAGAAATGGAATTTGACATATAAAGGAGAGAAAATATGAGTAAAAAACCAACCGTATTAATGATTCTCGATGGATATGGCCTGAATGATAATTGTGAGGCAAACGCTGTATGCGAGGCGAAGACTCCTGTTATGGACCAGTTAAAATCCCAGTGCCCCTTTGTAAAAGGCAATGCAAGCGGAATGGCCGTGGGCCTTCCGGAAGGACAGATGGGCAACTCTGAGGTGGGTCACCTGAACATGGGTGCAGGACGTATTGTCTACCAGGAGCTGACGAGAATCACAAAAGAGATTGAAGACGGGGATTTCTTCCGGAACGAAGCACTGCTGAAGGCAGTACGCAATGCCAAAGAGAACGGCTCAGCACTGCATTTATTCGGACTTCTTTCTGACGGTGGTGTGCACAGCCATAATACCCATGTGTATGGTATTCTGGAGCTGGCTAAGAGAGAAGGTCTTTCCAAAGTATTTGTACACTGCTTCCTGGACGGACGTGACACTCCGACCACAGCAGGAAAAGAATATATCAAAGAGCTCAATGACAAGATGAAAGAGCTGGGTGTTGGCCAGGTGGCATCCGTTATGGGACGTTACTATGCTATGGACCGTGACAACCGCTGGGATCGTGTGGAGAGAGCCTACAATGTTATGACTAAGGGAGAGGGCAAGCAGGCAGAGTGCCCTGTATGCGCTGTCAAGGACTCCTATGCGGCAGAGAAGACTGACGAATTTGTAGAGCCTACAGCCATTGTAAAAGACGGCCAGCCGGTAGGGATCATCAGGGACAAAGATTCTGTCATCTTCTTTAATTTCCGTCCTGACAGGGCGCGTGAGATCACGAGAGCCTTCTGTGATGAGGAGTTTACAGGTTTCGCAAGAGAGAAGAGACTGGATCTGACCTATGTATGCTTCACAGAGTATGACCCGACTATCCCGAACAAAGACGTGGCTTTCCATAAGGTAGCCATCAGCAATACATTCGGTGAATTCCTGGCTGCCCATGGCATGAAACAGGCACGTATCGCAGAGACAGAGAAGTATGCGCATGTGACCTTCTTCTTTAACGGTGGTGTGGAAGAGCCTAATGAGGGCGAAGACAGAATCCTGGTGAAATCACCCAAGGTTGCTACTTATGACCTGAAACCGGAGATGAGCGCTTATGAAGTCTGCGACAAGCTGACAGAGGCCATTCGCTCCGACAAATATGATGTTATCATCATCAACTTTGCCAACCCTGATATGGTAGGCCATACAGGAGTGGAAGAGGCAGCGATCAAAGCAGTGGAAGCCGTGGATGAGTGCGTAGGCAGAGCCGTGGACGCTGTGAAGGAAGTGGGAGGCCAGATGTTCATCTGTGCGGACCACGGAAATGCAGAGCAGTTGAAAGATTATGTGACAGGGGAAACCTTTACGGCCCACACAACGAATCCGGTGCCGTTCATTCTTGTCAATGCAGACCCCTGCTATGGTCTGAGAGAAGGCGGATGCCTGGCAGATATTGCACCTACACTGATTGAGATGATGGGGATGGAACAGCCGAAAGAAATGACTGGAAAATCTCTGCTGATCAGGAAATAAATGATTCAGTATGCCTGAATGAGAAAGGGCGCTGTTTCCCAAAACGGTTATAGGAACCGGGAGGGAACAGCGCTCTTTTTGCTGTACCGGAACAGTCTTCCGGACAGGATGTACGTAGATCAGGGGGATTTCTGAAAGCCGGAGGGGTCGAAGAATTTGCGGTAAACAGCAGGAGTGAAATCCAGGTCTTTTTTAAAGGCGCGGATAAAGTGGGAGGTGCTGGAAAAACCGCATTCCACGGCGATGGCGTCTATGGAGCGTGTGGTCTCCATAACAAGCTCCCTGGCCCGCCGGAGTCGGAGGGTGGACAGGTACTCATGGGGAGAGGAGCCGGTTTCGGCCTTGAATACCCGTGAAAAGTGGTATTTGCTCAGAGCTGTCTGGCGGGCAGCGTCCTCCACGGTCACTGGCTCCTGGAAATGGGTTTCCAGATAGAGGCAGGCTTTTTGAATGGAGGGGCTTAATGGTTTTCGGATTTTGGCAGCCAGAGAACCGAACAGGGTGTGGACCAGGGCGGAAAGACGGTGGTCATCAGGCTGGGGAAGACGGAGCTGATCCAAAAGCTGTTGGAAAGTTAACGCGGCCTCGGATTTATTACGGAACAGTGCTCCGTCTTTTTGGTAGAGATATTCACAGTAATCAGAGGTGATGCTGCCGTCAAAGTGAAAGAACTGGAACCTTACCTGTTTGGGTGTGTAATAATGGTGGGGATACATACAGTCTAAGAGAACGATATCCCCGGTAGCTGCTGTGAAAGAGTGATCCCTGTATGTAAAATGCAGTTCCCCTGACAAAATGCAGAAAAAAAGGTAAGAGTGCAGACCCTTTCGGCTGACCTGGTAGGGCGGTGCACAGAGATATTCAGCTCCCCAGTATACGCAGAAGAGATGCTCCTTCGCAAAGGGGGAGGGGGAATGAAAGTATATCCCTTTTTTGCTCATGATTCCCCGTTCCCCCGGTATCATGCCTTCCTCGTGTATTTTTTCCAATATCATAAGCAGCCTCCTGACAGCACAAAATGTATATTAATGAGCATGATTGAGTAGTGAAAAAACTATAAGAATAGTATATATTATGAATTAGAAACAAGCAAGACGGAATTACAGAGACATGGGAGAAAACTATTTTGTATGCGCACGATTTGTTAATTATGGGTAAACTGCGCATGTTGGGACGTACTTTTTGAAGTACGGGAAAGGAGAGGTAAGGATGACATCAAGAGAGAGAGTTCGCGCGGCGTTTGAACACAGGCAGCCGGATAAAGTGCCGGTGGATTTTGGGGGAATGTGCTGTTCCATGATCAATGCCATTGTGCTGAAGGATCTGCGGGCATATTACGGGCTGGAGTACCGTCCGCCGAAGATCAATGACATGTCCACCATGACAGCCTTTGTGGAGCCGGATCTGGCAGACTGCCTGGGATGTGATGTACAGCAGCTTTATAACTATGGGGACACTTACGGACATATCAATACAGACTGGAAAGAGTGGAGATACCGGGGAGAGACTGTGTTGATTCCCTCCAATGCGGTGGTAAAGGATGACGGAAAAGGCGGATATTTCGTCTATCCGGAGGGAGATGATTCCCTGCCCCCGTCCGGCCACATGCCCGCCAATGGATTTTACTTTGATAATCTTACGCGCACGCCGGAATTTGATGAGGACGAGGCTAATCCGGATGACAACGTGGAGGATTATACCCATGTGACAGATGAACAGATCGCCTACCACAAAAAAGTGCTGGCTCGGGTGAAAGGTTCACAGAGGGCCATACAGGTAGGCCCAGGCTATTTTGGCCTTGGGGATGCCAATAATATACCGGGACCAAATCTGAAGAATCCCAGGGGAATCAGAAGCATTCAGGAATGGTATATGGCGCCCCTTCTCTATCCGGATTACGTGGAAGAGGTTTTTGAGAAGGGAACAGATATTGCCATAGAGAGTTTTAAGAAATACTGGGATGCATTTGGTTCGGATATTGATATTCTCTTTATCTGCGGTACGGATTTCGGAACCCAGAGAGGCCCTTTTATGAGCCCGGAAGTGTTCCGCGACCTGTATATGCCGTATTATAAAAAGATGAATGACTGGGTGCATGAGCACACAACGTGGAAGACACTGAAACACTGCTGCGGGGGTATTTTCCCCATTCTTCCGTATATGATCGAAGGCGGGTTCGACGCCATCAACCCGGTGCAGTGTTCTGCAGAGGGAATGGACCCTAAGACACTGAAAGATACATACGGCAAAGACATTGTATTCTGGGGCGGCGGTGTGGATACACAGCAGGTACTGCCCTTTGGCAGGCCGGAGGAAGTGCGCAGACAGGTTCTGGAAAGACTGGAGATCTTTTCAAAGGACGGCGGCTATGTGTTTAATACCATACATAACATACAGGCCAATACCCCAATTGAAAATATAGCTGCCATGATTGAGGCTGTGAAGGAGTTCAACGGGGACAGGTAATAATATTTCAACAAAAATGCAGGGTAAAACAAGACGGGAATTTGTGAAAGTTTCCGTCTTGTTTTCATGAATTTCGTATGCTATGATTTATCTACAAATCAAATCTCGGAGCGATTCCGAAAATCTGAAAAGGCCGTTCGGCCGAAGTTTCCAAATGTAAAGTAAAAGCAGAAGGGGTAAAAAGATCCTTATAGGGGAATTTTGCGCCCTGAAGCGGAAAGGGGCATTGTTTTTATGAAAAAATGGAAGAAGGTTCTGGCAGCAGGGCTTCTTACAGTCCTTTTTTCCTGTGCTGTCTGTGCACAGGCAATTTCTGCCGGAAACGGCAGGGATATGCTGCATACGGATGCGCACGGTTTGGCTGTGGGGACAGCAGCGGGGGGAAAAGGCCCTCCGTTCAAATCGTCAGGAGGACAGGAATATGGACAGAAGTCCATAGGAGCAGAAAAAACTGCAGTTCAGAAGGAGGTTGCAGAAAATGATCACAGCAAGAAAGTGGGATTACACGGATGTACAGGAGAAAAGACAGAATATCAGAGCTCATCAGGCTATGAAGAAGACATGGAATCCGGCCAGATGCCGGGAACAGGCCAGATTTCCGGTCTGGAGACAGGGCGAGGGGAAAAGCCTGCCTGTAGTACATCCGCAGTACAGAAAGAAATGTCCTGTGATCCAGGTGTGGAGGCACGGGGAATATACAAAGCTGCCGGTCACCCGAAAACACAGTATATATCCGGCAAAGGATATGTACAAAAGAGACAAGAGCAGCAAAATTCTGACCTGGAACCCGGATATAAACAGAAAAACGGGCAGGATAGCTGTGAGGAAACCGAGATCAGTCTAATGGCTGAAGGAGGTGCAAAAGAGTTCGGCAGGCAGAAAAAGACGGACGGTTTGGAAGAGCCTGCAGGTTCTGCTTCTGCGCAGAAGCAGCCGGAGGATGTCAGTACGCCCGGTGAAAAGGACAAAAAGGAAAAACCGGAAAAGCAGCCGGGAAAGGAGAAGCGGCTGGAACAGAAGAAACAGCTAGAGAAAGAGAAACAGCTAGAGCAGGAAAAACAACCAGGGCAGGAGAAACAGCCAGGGCAGGGTAATCAGCCAGGGCAGGGTAATCAGCCAGGGCAGGAGAAGCAGCCGGAACAGGGTAAACAGCCAGGGCAGGAGAAGCAGCCGGAACAGGGTAATCAGCCAGAGCAGGAAAAACAGCCGGAACAAGAGGAACAGTCGGGGCAGGAGGCACAGTCGGGGCAGGGTAATCAGCCAGAACTGGAGGCGCAGCCGGAACAAGAGGAACAGCCAGGGCAGGAGGAACAGCCAGAACAGGAGGTGCAGCCGGAACAGGATACATCCGGGCCGCTGTTGGAGGAACAGATACCGGGACAGTATTCCAGAATCTCGGATATGTACCTGAGGAGTGCGGCCACCAGTACCATACAGGTGGGATGGCAGGAATCCTTAGGTTCCATTGACCCCGGCCTTTTAAGCCTGGACGATCCGTATAATGTCTCGATCAAGTATGTGGACTCCAGCGATTCTGACAACCAGGATATGCGGGGAAAGTGGCGCCTTCTTTACTGTGTGCAGTATCAGCACAATGCGCCGGAGGGGCAGATTACCTGGGATGGAGCAGGGCGTGTGTCACCGTCTATTGCCTATCTTATGTACTGGGGCTGCCGCTACTGGGGCCAAGAGAGCCTGTGGCCAAATTACAGGACAGGATACGGATGGAAATATGATGCACTGGCCACCCAGTATGCTGTCCACATAGTCAACGGGGAATTCTCCCTGAACACACTTTATAATCATCTCAAAGGATCTAAAAAAGAACAATTCTACAGCATCATCAACAAGATGGTAAATGATGCAAATCATCCCCCCTATTACACACCGTTTGCTGACGGATGGAGAGATTTTGACTACGCATTGTCTGACTCCAGTGTGACCTGGACAGCTCAGGATTATAACGGCAAGGCCGGTTTCACAACAAAATGGATCAGCCAGAACCTGTCGGACGGCCTCACAGACTGCAGCGAGTACATCACATCCAAAAAGGGAACGGCGGACAACGGTGCCACCGTGATCTGGAAGGACAGCGGCGATGCGTCCGCATTCCGGATCTGGATTCCCAAAACACAATATCTGCTGCTGCAGGAAAAAGGGGCCAAGGTCACAGCAACAATCTCAGGAAACCATTCCCTGTATCTGGCGGGATGGGTATATAAAAGCAGTAATTCCAAATATCAGATGGTGACCATGCTGGAGGGCGGCGGTGGTTCCGCGGCACATAAAAAGACAGTTACAGCCCAGATTCCCAAAAAGGCGGTAAGCTGCTACATTGATCTTCAAAAAGCGGACAAGGATACCGAAGAAACAAAACCACAGGGCAATGCGGAATTTTCCGGTGCGGTATATGAAGTGAAAAATAAAGCAGGGACCGTGGTGGACAAAATGACCACAAATACATCAGGGAAAGCCACCAGCGTACCGCTTGCTACAGGAACTTATACAGTCAGGGAGGTTACCGCGCCAAAAGGATATAACCGTGTGAAACGTTCCTAGCTGAAAAGGCTAGGCAGACAGCAAGTGCTGTTTAGAACTATTACTTTGAGAAATCAAATGAGTGGGTAACGCCACAAAGGGTTTCCTCTAATACTCCGACATGCGGGAAAAGTTGATATTAACATGAACCGTATGAAGCTCGGTGAAGTCGGTTGAAAGTGACCGTAAAGCATTATCAAATGCTACGAAATCTGCTCAGAGGTGGGCGGTGTCACCCATAGACCGGGAGTCTATAAAATACTCATGGATAGAATGGGTTCGCAAAACTATTGGCGAGACGAACCTGACGAATCTCCGAATGTACGGGTCTATAACCCTAATGCACAGAAATGTGTATGCCACGTGCGTGGTGTCAGTGCGGACGAGTAAGATTAGTTGTTATGAAAATCCGTTTATTGTTAAAGGCAGTAACAAGCTGACAGGCTCAAAGGAGAATCCTAAAAGTATATGTAAAGATAAAAGTAATGGAACGTTGGAAGCTGCCAACATGGAGAAAATATCTTCTATGAAGTGGTTGAAAGGAAATCTTTTGTGAAAATAGCAGAAGTATAACTTTATTTATGGCAGTGAAAGCGGTGACATGGTACTGATGAAGCGTCTAACAAACGTGGAGGGACGGTCACTAGTCTATGAAAGATGTATCATTCATTCTTCTTAGTAAGTTGTTAGAATAAGGTTCTGGTGAGACTAAAAAGGGCAAACCTCAATTAAGGAGGAGCCAACTTATTAAAAAGACAAACAAACTAAGGTACGCTGAGTATTATGATATGCAGTCTAAATTAGACCAATTATATATGCAAAGCAAGAATGGAAATAACTTTTATAAGCTGACAAAGCTTATGGAAAGTGAAGAAAATATCCGATTAGCCTATCGGAATATAAAGAAGAACATGGGCAGTCATACTGCTGGTGTTGATGGAAAAACAATAGCTGACATCGAAGATTTGACAGTTGAGGAAGTTGTAACAAAAATACGGGAAATGTTCAAATGGTATGAACCTGAAAAAGTCCGAAGAGTGTATATCCCTAAACCTGATGGACGGAAACGACCGTTAGGCATTCCCGCTATATGGGACAGGTTATTCCAACAATGTATTCTTCAGATTTTAGAACCTATATGTGAAGCAAAATTTCATCCACACAGTTACGGATTCCGACCAAACAGAAGTGCTCATCATGCAATAGCAAGAGCAAATCATTTTATGAATAATAAAGGGAACGGATACCATTATTGTGTTGATATGGACATTAAAGGATTTTTTGATAATGTAAATCATGGAAAATTGCTAAAACAAATGTGGACAATGGGAATACGAGAAAAGAAACTGCTTTCCATAATTTCCACTTTATTAAAAGCAGAAATTATCGGAGAGGGTAAGCCGATAAAAGGAACACCGCAAGGCGGTATATTAAGTCCGTTATTGGCAAATATTGTGTTGAATGAACTTGACTGGTGGATTAGCAATCAGTGGGAAACAATCAAAACTATAAGAGAATATACAACACATAAGGGTGCAAGAAGAGCCTTGATGAGACAAAGGAAGAATCTAAAACATTGCTATATGGTTCGTTATGCCGATGATTTTAAAATCTTCTGTCGAGATTATCCGAGTGCATTGAGATTGTATCATGCTACGCAAGATTTTATTGAAAGAAGATTGAAATTGGAAATCAGTCCCGAAAAATCAAAAATAGTCAATCTTAGAAAACAGCGAAGTGAATTTCTGGGTTTTACTATGTATGTAAGACCAAAAAGAAATGGTTATGTGGCTTATAGTCACATGAGTGACAAGGCAATCAGACATGCACATGATAAACTAAAACAATCTATTAAAAGGATTGCAAAGGAACAATCACGTGACGCAGTGTGGAAATATAATACGGTAGTAATGGGAATCCATAATTACTATGAAGTAGCCACGCACGTAAACAGAGATTTAGCCCATATGAGTCAACACCTTACAAAATCTTTATACAACAGGCTGAGAAGAGATTGGAGACCAGCGAGTAAAGCAGATTTATCCATAACACTTTTAAAACGTTATGGCAGGTATAATCCAAAATGGTATAAAGCTCACGATATGATTATCATTCCTATATACACATGGAAACACAGGTATGCGATACAATTCAATCAAAATATCTGTCCATATACAAAAGAAGGAAGAGCCTTGATACACAATAATCTAAAAGCGGTGAGCAGGGAAGTTCTTATACACATACAGAGATATTATTGTGATTATCGTTCTATTGAATATAACGATAATCGTATCTCAAAATTTATTTCTCAATATGGAAAATGTGCAATCAGTGGCGAAGAATTAACGTTGAGGGATTGGGAGTGTCATCATAAAGTTCCCTTGAAATATGGTGGAACAGACAAATATAACAATCTTATTATTATGATACTACCATTTCATAAAGCAATTCATAAAAGGGATAGAAAAGAACTTGACAATCTAATGGAGAAGTATCAGTTATCAGAACAAAAAAGGAAGTTATGTATAGAATTACATGAACTGGCTAATCAATCAGAAAAATAGATACATTGGAGTAGATGGCACGCCGTATGAGGTGAAAGTCTCATGTACGGTGTAGAGTGGGGGAAAATTCGGAGATAATATCAAAGAATTACCTATCACTATTGGATAAAAATACATATACGGTTACCTTTACAAACACGGATTTGAATCAGACCGTATACCGGAAAAGCGTCCGCTCAGAGGAGCCTGTGAAAAAGGGAAATGTGACTTTGAAGAAATTATCATCAGAGTCTGACAAGACCTTAAAGGGTGCGGTTTTTTATCTCTATACAAGTAAAAACAAAAAAGTAGGAGAATACACTACGGATGATAAGGGATGTATCACAGTCAAAAATTTACCATGGAACAGTTACTTCTTCATTGAGCAGACTGCGCCGGAGGGATACGAACTGTCCGATGAGAAGATCGCATTTTCTATAAATAAGGAATCCGCGGGAAAGACCCTGGAGGTTGCGGCCAGGAATACACCGAGAAAAGTAAAACTCATTCTGGAAAAAGAGATCCGTGCGGATGAGATCAATTTTGCCAACGGCAACCCCATTTTTCTGTTTGAGGTTAAGGGGGTGGATCTGGAAGGAAAGACACATATTCTGCATGGAACTGCCGAATTTACCAGGGAGTATACGGAACAGGAGAAAAACAGTGATGGTACGATCCGAAAAACTGTCACATTTTCGGAATTACCTGCCGGTACTTACACGGCATATGAGATGGAAGTTATGCGGTATTCACTGGAAGATATTACAGAAATAACAGGAGGCACCAGGAAGGAAGATACCGTGGTATTTGACCTGATCCAAAACGATGCCGGCCGCGCAGTCTTTATCAATCATAAAGACGAATGGCAGGACTGGTCAGATACGTCTGTCTGTGAAAATATTATTTTGAAGAGGGAAAAGGAAGAACATGAGTGAAGTCAGAAAAAAAGAACGGCTGAAGGAAGCCGCGGCACTGCTGCTGCTGATTCTTCTGCTGACAGCAGCCGGTCTGGCTGTGGGTGTGGGGAGTGCTTATTTCAGTGACCAGGACGCGCGCAGCAACCGAATCAGACCGGGTGACAGCAATCTGGAGATCACAGAGGAATTTCATCCCCCGGATGAGTTAAAGCCCGGGGAGGTCATAGCAAAAAGCGTGCAGATTGCCAACAAAGGCAAATCCAGTTGTTTTATACGGTGCAGGCTTCTTATGGATGATGAGGAAATCCTGCCCTATCTGCATCTGGGAATCGATTCAGAAAACTGGGAGAAGTCAGAAGATGGATACTATTATTACAAAAGCGCACTGGAGATGGGAGAGATCACTACAGAACTGCTGAGACAGATTACCGTGTCAGAGGGTGCACCGGAAGAATTGTTAAAGCGGGGATTTTCCCTGAGTGTCTATGCGGAATCTTACCAGCAGGGCCAGTTTTTAAAAGACGCCTGGCAGGAGGCATGGAAACATTTTGACAGGAACAAAAAAACAGGGAAAGAGGAGGGGAATGTATGAAAAGAAAGAGATATCATCCGCTGTTGTGCATCTGCCTACTGTTTGTAGGATTGAGTCTTCCGGTCCCTGTCCTGGCAGAAAAGGCCGAAGGTCTGGAAAAAGCCAAGGGGAAGGTGGATATCAGGCTTGAAGAATTCACCCTGGATAGAAACGGCCGGGAAGTACCCTGGAAGGACCTGGAGGCAGTTATGCCCGGACAGGAGATCATAAAGATTCCCAGAGTCACTAATTTGCAAAATGAATGTGAGATTCGGGCTAAGATTGAAGTGACCATGGGAAAGGAGGTGAAGCTGCCCGTCACAGAGGATATGATAAAGGGAATGCCAAAAGAATGGAAACGACGGGAGGATGGCTGGTATTACTATGAGAAGAAACTGAAAAAAGGTGAGAAAACAGACATCTTCCGTTCTTTTACCATTCCTTCTGCGTGGGATACAAAATATGACAGCAGTGGAAATATCATAAAATACTACACGGAGAACAGCCTGGATATTGTTGTAACCGTGGAGGCTGTGGGAGAGGGAGACTGGACAAAAGAAAAAGCCACAGTACGCTCCCCGAAGACAGGTGATGATACAGCCCTCTTTTTGACAGCGGTTCTGTGTCTGGGATCTGCGGCTGCGGCCTATGCGGTGTGGAAATGGAGAAAACAATGAAAAAAGCATGTTACCGCATAGGGGAAATCTTGTACTGGGTACTTTGTCTGCTTTTGATAGCCAACATAGCCTTATGTATTTTCGGTATTCGTCCATTTGTTGTTGTCAGCGGATCAATGGAACCGGCCATTCAAACGGGAAGTATATCCTGGGTAAATCTCCGCGCGGATGCCGATCACCTGCAGCAGGGGGACATTCTGGCTTTTGAAAGAAATGACGGAGAACTGGTCCTGCACCGGATTCTCCGAAGAACAGAAGCGGGAATAGTGACAAAGGGGGATGCCAATTCGGTGCCGGATGCGGCTTTGGTGAGAGTACACCAGATAAAAGGTAAGGTTTTGTTTAGCGTCCCGTATGTGGGAAAGGCGTTTATGAAAAACGCAGAAGAGTTTGCCGTATTTTTTTTAACAGGCAGTGTGATTTTATTTATTTTATTAAAAACAGTGAAAATTTCAGGAGGAACGTATTATGAGAAACATAACACGGAAGAGTAAAAAACAAGCATTTCTTTTATGTCTGGCACTGGCAGCCATACTTTTGGCCGGAAGTGCGGCGGCGTACTTTACGGACAGGGAACAGGTGAAAAACCATTTAACCATCGGTAAAGTGGATATTACCCTGACAGAACCGAAGTGGGACGCTGTGCCTGAGAAAGAAAAGCAGGATATCACGCCCAATAAAAAGCTGATCAAAGATCCTAAGGTGACCAATGTGGGGATAAATGACGCTTTTGTCTTTGTCACAGTACAGGTGCCGGTGGCAGATGTCATTACTGCAAACCAGGACGGCAGCAGGAATCCAAAGGCACTTACGGAACTTTATTCCTGGACCGTCAACAGCGGTTGGACAAGGATGGGAAATGCGGCAGACATTAAAAATGAGAGTAATGTGGTGGTAGCCCATGAGTACAAATATGTATACGGCACAGAGTCTGCCTGCACCGCGCTGGCAAAAGGAATCACAACACCGGAGCTTTTCAGTTCCGTAACTTTTGCCAATGTGATCGAGGGCGAAAAAATGCCGGATGGAACTGCCATGGAGGAGGCAGCAACGGATATTGATCTGAAGGCTTTTGCCATTCAGACTACGGATCTTACGGAGAAGGATGTGACGGACCCTGCAAACGTCTGGAAAATTTTTGAAACACAGAATAAATCCTGACAGCGTAAAATAATTTGTCAAGGCATATTTTTACCGGAGCCAGACAATACTAGTTTTGTATGAAGAAATTGCAGGAGGTAATGCCATGTATCGTTATTTACCAATACGAAAGGTATACGCCAGAGAAGTATTAGACTCCAGAGGAAATCCGACTGTGGAAGTGGAAGTGACAGTCGGTGAAGGAATAGTGGGAAAAGACGGGGTGACAGGAAGGGCGATCGTACCCTCCGGCGCATCTACGGGAAGATTTGAGGCAGTTGAGCTGAGAGACGGAGAAAAAAGGTATAGAGGCCTTGGTGTACAGAAGGCTGTGAACAATGTCAATGTGAAGCTGGCAGACGCTGTGCTTGGAGAAAACGCGCTGAGGCAGAGTCATATTGACAATCTCCTTCTGGAAGCAGACGGAACCGACAACAAGGAGCATATAGGTGCCAATGCGGTGCTGGGTGTGTCGCTGGCTGTGGCGAGAGCGGCCGCCAAAGCCCTGAAGCTTCCTCTTTATCAGTACCTCGGCGGATGTCACGCAAAGAGAATGCCGGTTCCCATGATGAATATATTAAACGGAGGAAAACATGCGGACAACACGGTAGACTTCCAGGAATTTATGATCATGCCGGTGGGAACAGAGAGCTTCCATGAAGGTCTGCGCATGTGTACAGAAATCTATCAGGCTCTGAAAAAGATACTGAAGGACAAAGAGTTATCCACAGGAGTAGGGGACGAGGGCGGCTTTGCGCCAAATCTGAGCAGTGCCGGGGAAGTATTTGAGATCCTGAATCAGGCTGTGGAAAAGTGCGGTTATGCACCGGGGGAACAGATCTGCTATGCTATGGATGCTGCGGCAAGCGAACTGTATGACCAGGAAAAAGACTGTTATTACTTTCCAGGGGAATCCCAGATGAACGGCAGTGAAGTACAGAGAAATTCCAGGGAAATGGTAGAATATTACCAGGAGCTGCTGGATAAATTTCCGATTGTCTCGATAGAGGACGGCTTACACGAGGATGACTGGGACGGATGGCAGCTCATGACGCAGGAGCTTGGTGAAAAGGTGCAGCTTGTGGGAGATGACCTGTTTGTCACGAACGTAAAACGACTCAAATGCGGTATTAAGTTAAACGCGGGAAATGCCATATTGGTGAAAGTAAACCAGATCGGCACTCTGACAGAGGCTATGGATGCTGTGGAAATGGCCCAGAAAGCAGGATATCGGGCAGTGATATCCCACCGCTCCGGTGAGAGTGAGGATACTTTTATTGCGGATCTGGCTGTTGCAGTGAATGCGGGACAGATCAAAACAGGTGCTCCCTGCCGTTCAGAACGTACAGCAAAATATAACAGACTTTTAAGGATTGAGGATTCTCTTGGCGCGCAGGCTTGTTATGAGACACCATTTGAGAGATAAAATCCCGAGACATCCGGCGCGATACAGAGCAGAATGCTCCATATCTGTGCATCGCGAAGCGTGATACTGGGCACGCAGTGAACAGTAACTATAATATTTCCAGAAACAGGCTAAAATCGCTAAAAACAGTTGAAATCTCGGAAATACTGTGATACACTAATTTTGTTTGACGATTAGGAGGTGTAATCATGGAAATTTTGAGAATTGTACTGACGATTTTATTCGTTATTGATTGTATTGGGTTGACCGTTATTATTCTGATGCAGGAAGGAAAATCTCAGGGACTTGGCACAATTGCTGGTATGGCTGATACCTATTGGGGTAAAAACAAGGGCCGTTCTATGGAAGGGGCACTGGTTAAAGCCACTAAGATCATGGGAATTTTATTCTTTGTTCTGGCACTGGTTTTGAATCTGAAATTTTAAGAGATGGCACTCTTGCAGTCACGCAAGGGTGTCATATTTTTATAGGCGAAAGACGCCTTTAGTTAGGAGTAAATATTTGAAAAAAAATGCGCAGGTTAAGAAACGCAAAAAGATGCTGTATGAGATCATGTGCTGCAAGGAGTATACGCCTATGCGGGCGAAGGAACTTGCAGTGCTCTTACAGATTCCGGCAGGAAAAAGAGAGGAGCTTCATAAGACTCTGGACATGCTGCTGGAGGAAGGAAAAATAAGCATCAACAAGCGGGGCCGCTATGAGGCGGTGAGAAAAGAGAGCGGGAAGAAGGAAAAGGAACCTTCCCGTGAATATGAGAAGAAAAACAAAGCAAAACGTGAATTTTATCTGACAGGAACCTTTGTGGGCAATGCCAAGGGATTCGGCTTTGTGGAGGTGGAAGGTGAAGACGAGGATATTTTTATCCCCGAGGAACACACCGGTGATGCGCTCCACAAGGATACCGTACAGGTAAGAATCCTGAGAGAGGAAAGAGACGGAAGGCGCAGGGAAGGCGCAGTGGTCAAGGTACTGGAACACGGAATGAAAGAGGTTGTCGGCACATATGAGAAGAGTGACAGCTTTGGCTTCCTGGTTCCTGACAACAGAAAATTTTCAAAAGATATTTTTATCCCCATGGAACACTCCATGGGTGCTGTCAGCGGTGATAAAGTAGTGGCGGCTATCCGCAGTTACGGCAGCAGAAGCAGAAACCCGGAGGGAAAGGTGAAGGAGATTCTGGGCCATCTGGGTGAAAAGGGCGTGGATGTCATGTCTGTGGCCAGAAGCTATGACCTGCCCATGGAGTTTCCGGAAAAGGTGCTGAACCAGGCGGAAAGAATCAGGGAAACCCTCAATGAGGGTGACTATTACGGACGCATGGATTTGAGGGATTGGACCATGGTCACCATTGACGGGGAAGATGCAAAGGATCTGGATGATGCGGTGTCTATTACGAAAGAGGGAGAGTTCTATCATCTGGGCGTGCATATTGCCGATGTGAGCAATTATGTACAATACAACAGTGCCCTTGACAGAGAGGCACTGAAAAGAGGAACCAGTGTCTACCTGGTTGACCGTGTCATTCCCATGCTCCCCAAGAAGCTGTCCAATGGCATCTGTTCCCTGAATGCAGGGGAAGACCGCCTGGCACTCAGTTGTCTCATGGATATTGATAAGAAGGGAAATGTGATTGGGCATAAGATCGCAGAGACTGTCATTCATGTGGACAGAAGGATGACATATACGAATGTGAAAAAAATCCTGCTCCACGAGGATGAGGAGGTTACCGGGGAATACGCGGAACTGGCCCCCATGTTTTTCCTTATGCAGGAATTATCAGGGATATTGAGAAAGAAAAGAGGAAAACGGGGAGCTATTGACTTTGATTTCCCGGAAAGCAAGATAAAGCTGGATGAAAACGGCAGGCCTACAGAGATATATCCCTATGAACAGAATGTGGCAACAGAAATTATCGAAGATTTTATGCTGCTGGCGAATGAGACGGTTGCGGAGGAGTATTATTTCAGGGAGATTCCCTTTGTGTACAGAACGCACGATAATCCGGACCCGGAGAAGATGGAGGCAGTGCTTTCCATGATACGCGGAACGGGGATCAAAGTGAAAAAGGCAAAGCAGGAGATCCATCCAAAAGAAGTGCAGCGGATTCTGGATGAAATCGAGGGAATGGATTGTGAACCTTTCTTTTCCAGACTGCTTCTGCGCTCCATGAAGCAGGCAAAATACACCACTGACTGCAGCGGGCACTTTGGACTGGCAGCCAGATATTACTGCCATTTTACCTCTCCGATCAGGAGATACCCGGACCTGCAGATACACAGGATCATCAAGGAGACCATCCATGGAAGAATGACCCAGGATAAGAAAAAACATTATGGGGATCTCCTGGACGCGGTTGCCAATCAGTCCAGCACCTTGGAGCGCAGAGCAGAGGAAGTGGAGCGGGAAACCGTGAAGATGAAGAAAGCAGAATACATGGAATCCCATCTGGGCGAAATCTTTGAGGGCACCATATCCGGCGTTATGGAATGGGGCTTTTACGTGGAACTGTCAAATACAGTGGAAGGGCTGGTGCATGTCAATACACTGACCGATGACTACTATATCTTCGACAGGGAGCATTACAGCCTGACCGGCGAAACGACAAAAAGGCAATATATCATGGGACAGAAAGTAAAGGTGCGGGTTGAAAATGCGGATATTGTCACAAAAGCAGTGGATTTTTCACCTGTGATCGGGGAAAGTGAAGAAATGGTGAGAGGAAAGGATTAAAATTATGGGAAAAGAATCAGGGATTCGTCTGATCGCAAACAATAAAAAAGCCTATCATGATTATTTTATAGAAGATACCTATGAGGCGGGTATCGAGCTTGCAGGCACTGAGGTAAAGTCCATGCGCATGGGAAAATGCAGCATTAAGGAGTCCTTTATTCAGATTGACAGAGGCGAGGTCTTTGTCTACGGCATGCATATCAGCCCTTATGAGAAAGGGAATATCTTCAATAAAGATCCTCTGAGAACCAGAAAGCTTCTCCTGCACCAGTATGAGATTCGTAAGATCGCAGGAAAAATAGCAGAGAAGGGTTATACCCTGGTACCGCTTAAGGTTTACTTCAAAGGCAGCCTTGTGAAAGTGGAAATCGGCATCGCAAAAGGCAAGAAGCTGTATGACAAGAGGCAGGACATTGCCAAGAAGGATCAGAAAAGAGAAGCTGAGCGGGAATTTAAAGTAAAAAACTTATAAAAAAGCGCGGGAATAAATTCAGTGAAAAGCGAGGAAACCAACATGAAATTTTGTGATATGCCGTATGAGAGAATTGACTTTGGAAAAGTAAAAGAGGAACTGCTGGGACTGATGAAGGCATTTGAAATGGCAGAAAGTGCACAGGAACAGTTTGAGATCCACAAAAAGTATTATGCCCTCTCTGACCGGGTTTCCACACAGGTCACCCTGGCATCCATCCGGCACAGCATGGATACCACAGATGCGTTTTATGAAGAAGAAAAGGCTTACTACGATGAACAGGTGCCTGCTTACAGCAACCTGTCTGTGGAGTATTTGAAACTGCTGTATCATTCCCGGTTCAGGGAAGAGCTGGAGCAGATCATCGGGCCTGTAGCATTTAAAAATATGGAGCTTTCCTTCCGCTGTGTAAATGAATCCGTGATACCGATCATGCAGGAGGAAAACGCGCTGGTGACAGAATATGAAAAACTCCTGGCCAGTGCCAAAATAGACTGGGATGGGGAAATATTAAATCTGTCTCTTTTAGGTCCTTATCTCAAGCATAAAGACCCGGAAGTCCGAAGACGGGCATATGAAAAGCAGAATGCATTCTTCATGGGTATTGCGGATAAACTGGATGAGCTGTACGACAAGCTGGTAAAGAACAGGACACGCCAGGCAAAAGAGCTGGGCTTTGAGAGTTATACAGAGCTGGGGTATCTGCGTATGCAGCGGAACAGCTACCAGAGAGAACAGGTGGAAAATCTGAGACGGCAGGTAAAAGAGGTCTTTGTGCCATTTGCGGAGAGTCTGTATGAGAACAGAAGAGAGCGCCTGGGTCTGGATAAGATGTATTTTTCAGATGAACAGGTCTATGGAAAGGATGGAAATCCCCAGCCGTTTGGGACACCGGAAGAGATTCTGGAAGCCGGACAGAAAATGTACGGAGAGCTTTCAAAAGAGACAAGGGAATTTTTTGACTTCATGATGGAGAACGAGCTTCTGGATGTGTTCGGTAGAAAGACAAAGGCAGTGGGCGGATATATGACATATATACCGGATTATAAATCTCCGTTTATTTTTGCCAATTTTAACGGAACCAGTGATGATGTGAATGTCATTACACACGAGTGCGGGCATGCTTTTCAGGGGTATCTGGCATCAGAGGACCCTATTCGGGAGCATGCTGATATCGGTATGGAGACTGCAGAGATCCATTCCATGTCAATGGAGTTTTTCACGGAGCCCTGGTATCCTCTGTTTTTTGCCGGAGTCAAGGCTGAGGCATACCGGGAGATGCATCTGGAAGATGCGGTATTATTCATTCCCTACGGCTGTATGGTGGATGAGTTCCAGCACAGGGTCTATGATGATCCGGATATGACGCCAAAGGAGAGAAAAGCCGTTTGGAAAGAGCTGGAGAAGACCTATAAACCGCATTTGGATTATGGCAGTCTGCAGTTCTTTGCAGAGGGCGGTTACTGGCAGCGGCAGCATCACATTTACAGCTTCCCTCTCTATTATATTGACTATGTGATTGCACAGCTCTGTGCCTTTGAGTTCAAAAATAAGATGCAGGAGAATTATGAGGAAGCGTGGAAAAGCTATCTGCAGCTCTGCAGACTGTCTGCTTCGGATTATTTTGAAAATCTTCTGCGGAAAGCCGGACTGCGCTCCCCCTTTGAGGATGGATGTATTCAGGAAATCGTGGATAAACTGAAGAAGGATATCACCAGGTAAGAAAAGCTGCGGCCGGGATAGGATTCCGGCCGCTGTAAAGCAGTGATCAGATGTATGCTATGACTTTCTTTGGCGGCACATAAGAAGATACGCAGCCAGCCAGATGATACTGTGCAGCAGAAGTACAAGGATGTATTCCTGCATATGTCCGCAGTATCCGTTTATAAGGTCCAGGATGCCATAAAAAGCAGCGCTTGAGGGAAGCAGATATGTTATGGTATGCAGGAAACTGTCTTCCGGAATGACCAGATAGAACAGCACCGGGGGTGCAAGGAACAGTATCATAACCATTTTAATACAGACAATCCCGGACATAAGCCCGTCTGAAAAATGTCCGATGAACAATCCCGCAAGAGCGGCAAGAAAAGCAGACAATAAAATGACCAGAAGCAGCGGGATTATCATATCCGGGGATATGCGTATGCAGATAAAGGCAGTAAGCGCGGCGGACAGAACGGCACCTATATATCCCAGAGAGAGTTTCTGCAGCATATAGCCCATCTTAGTCATAGGCATCACTTCATTCACAAATCCGATTCCCTCTTCCTTTTCATTGATCATATTCATAGCGTTGAACGTACATCCCATGAACAGAGCAGTTGCCATGGTGATGGCTGTCAGCAGCGGTTTTAAGCTGTCACTGCTGCCTCCCGGCACAATATCTATCTCGTAGGAGGAAAGTGCTGCCCGCTCCTCATACATCTTAGGAAGGGTATTTCCGATTACGGTATTTACTTCCAGTTCATCTCCGGAGAGAACGGCAGTGAGGCTGTCTCCGTTTTGGATCACACCGATCAACTGTGAGGCTGGCTGGTTGACTGCAGTTTCCATAGACTGTCTGTTTTCATACATTTCCAAACGCCCCATGCTGCGGAGCCAATGGACAGCGTCAGAGGTGAGGCTGTCTTTGACTGCGGCGAAACCTGTCTCACTGACTGAGGATAAGTTTATACCTGACAGCAGGTTGACAGCCAGTCCTGCAAGGATGGGAAGCAGAAAGGTCAGGATACACATTTTATCGCGGCGGACATTTTTTAACTGAAAGGTTATTCCTGTCATGTTACCCCTCCTTTGCCATTTCATGTTTCAGAGTCCGGCAGATCAGCATAAACAGTGACAGAACCGCTGCTGCACAGACTGCATAATATATGTTACCTGCAGGTTTCATGCCGAAATATGCGTTTTTCAGAGCCATAAACAAGTGATACATAGGATGGTATCTGATCCATTTCCAGGATATACCGGTCTGCCCCGCAAGAAAAACCGGTGTTGTGACAAATACGGCAAGTATTAGATACAGAAGGGAAAACTGCCGGAAACCCTGCAGGCATACGGCGCAGAAAAAACCTGTAAGTGCCATGACAACGGACAGAATACCTGCCTGGATCATAACAGCAGGCAGTACGGATAGTCCCTGTGAAACACCAAGATTAACTAAAGTCAGTAATGCCGCGAAGATCAAATCTGCCGCGAGAAAGAGCACCAGTTTGGAGAGCACTATGTAAGTCTGACTGACCGGCAGCGTACTGTGCACAAGGATGACACCCATCTGCTTTTCTTTAAACAGGGTGGAAGCCAGTCCGAGAAATCCCACTGCAGACAGTTCAAAGAAGAGAAATTCACAGGTGATCTCCCGCCTGTTTTTCATTTCCTTTGTATTGGTGCCTATGACTACAGTTTTCGTTTCAGAATCTGGGAAAAGCAGGGATACCGCATAGGCTGCCCTGCTGTTGTCGGTGCGCCTGATACCGGAGGAGACCATGTAGATGCGGGGAACACGGCCGGAGGCGTCAATCCCTACAGAATAACCGTCTGAACAGGCCTGATGCATTTGCTCTGCACTCTCTGATCTTATAGCTGCAGAGGAGGCAGTGCTCTGAACCCCCATGGGGTCATAGAGGTATACAGGGTAGATTTCCTGGTCCAAACGGACATAGACCAGGTTAATATAACAGGAATAGAGAATAAGGGATCCAAGTGCCAGCAGGAAAAATTTTGATGCCAGCATCAGGCGGAAATCTTTTTTGAGAAGAGAAAATACAACATATCTCATGAAATCAGCCCCTTCCCTGTATATTGGATAAAGATATCTTCCAAAGTGGGTTCCTTTGTATGGATACTGATGATTTTATCATGTGGGAAAGGGAAAACCCGGGATAGGCGGGACAGCTCCACGCTGACAGTACAGCGCTTATTTTCATAGAGATAAGTGACCTCTGCCATATTGCTGTTCTTTTGTTCTTTCAGCTTTTGCGGCGTATCCAGTGCATTGATCTCCCCGTCCGCTATAAATGCGACCCTGTCGCAAAGCAGGTCGGCATCCAGCATATTATGGGTGGTAAGAAAGACGGTAGTTCCTTTTCGGCGTTCCTCCTCAATGATTTTCCGAAACAGCACAGCTCCGGATGGATCAAGCCCGCTGGTCGGCTCATCCAGAAACAGCAGCCTGGGATTGTGTATCAGCGCTCTTGCCATGCTGACCCGCTGCCTCATGCCTTTTGAATAGGAAGATACCGGCTTTCGTAGAAATTCCTTTTTAAATTCCAGCATTTCCAAAAGTTCTGCAGCATTTCTGCGTCTTCCGGCGGGATAGAAAGAAGCAAAATAATTCAGATTGTCAAGAGCACTCAGATTTGTATACAGGTAAGGAAATTCAAAGAGCACACCGATCTGACTTCGGAAATCCATGGGATGTGCATCCGGTTTCTGCCCAAAAAGGAGTGCTTCGCCGCAATAACCGCCAAGAATCCCTGTCAGTATTTTCTGTGTTGTGGATTTGCCTGAACCGTTGGGCCCCAAAAAACCGAAAATTTCTCCGTCATCCACAGCAAACGTCAGACCGCGCAGCGTTTCATGGCCCTTTTTATAAGAAAAACGAAGATTCTTAACATCAATCATGATTCATCCCCCCATTTGTCGTTATCGAACTTTCTTTTTTCCACTCTGCGTTTGTTCCACCATCTCATAAATTTCACTTTCAGAGGTATGGAAAGTGCAAAAATCACGGCGATTATGAGCCACCAATACCATGCAAGACCAAAGAACATAAAATCACCTCCCTTGTATAAGATAGTCTATACAGGGAAGGTGAAGTCAGTGTGGGACTGCTGTGAAGTTCATGTGAAATAACTGTCCGCTGCAAAAGGGCAATCGTTGTCCGGGAATCATGTGATAATAGGGAAAGAAAAATAGAATTCCACTCCGTTCTTATGATTACGGACGCCATAGGGAACCCGGTATGCTGAGAGCACCTGGGCTACAATCGCCAGCCCCAGTCCGGAACCGCTGCCGGCAGTATTCTGTCCGCGGTAGAACTTGGACCAGATTTTTGGCAGTTCCGGTTCCGGAATGGGGGCGCACTGATTGAACAGGGAAAAGGACAGCTCCTTTTCAAAACAGCTTATAGTGAGGCGGATTTCACCGCCTTCCCGGACATTTTTTCTCGCATTTTCAATGAGATTGTCCAGCACCTGTTCCATGCGTTTTGAATCTGCCCGAATCAGAACAGGAGTATCAGGAAGCCGGTAAGTGAAACGGTAATTTCCGCCCGGGGTGCCGAGGAGCAGGTGTCCGGCACACGTCTCTGCCATTTCAATAAAATCAAAGGTTTCATCAGAAAGTTCCGCGGAACCGGACTCCAGTGCGGACAGATCCAGCAGGGATACCAGCATATGGCTGATCCGGTCTTCGGCAGATAGTATGGCATCCAGATACTGCTGTTTTTTTGTCTCATCCACCTCATCCTTTAAGCCTTCCGTATAAGCGCGTATGAGTCCAAGGGGTGTTTTCATCTGGTGTGACAGGTTATCGGTCAGCTCTTTTCTCTGAGCCTGCAGAAGACGCTCTTTCTGCACATCTTTTTCAAGCTGGATATTTGCCTGCTCCAGCTTTTGCAGTGCGTCCTGCAGATTGGCGGACATGGTATTCAGGCTTTGAGAGAGTCTGCCGAATTCGTCGTTGGAGTTTATGCGGCAGCGTGCTGTGAAGTCCAGATGTGCCATCCGCTCTGCCTCCCGGTTGATTTCGTTTAAGGGGGTGGAGATGAGGCGCCCCAGCAGAATATCCACACAGATGATAACGGCTGCCATAAGGCAGAACCATATGAGAAAAGAAAGACTGCTGTCTGCAGGCAGCTCCGAAGTGAGCAGATAGAATAAGACAATGGTTCCGCCCATGAGTTTTGAGAGCAAAAGTGTTTTTTTACGGATCGTGGTCAGTTGAAATGCAGATAGTATTTTTTTCATAGTCATACCTCAAACTTATAACCGGAACGGATGAGGGTTACAATATGCTCTCCTTCGCTGCCGAGCTTTTGGCGCAGAGTTTTGATGTGGGTATCCACAGTTCTTGTATTCCCTTCAAAATCATATCCCCAGATACGGTTGAGGAGCTGTTCCCGGGAAAAGACCTGGTTTTTGTTCAGCATGAAAAGGCGCAGCAGTTCAAATTCTTTATGGGTCAGTACAGTTTCCGTGCCGCTGACGGTAACTGTATGGGAGGAGAGCTGCAGCACTATGTCTCCGGCGCTTAGGATATCCTGCGGATGGACAGACGCAGCGCGGCGCAGGAGGGCATTGATTTTGGCGAGCAGTATTTTGGGACTGAAGGGCTTCGTGATATAATCGTCGGCGCCGTATTCATAGCCTTTTAATTTGTCTGTCTCGCTGTCTTTTGCCGTGAGAAATATAATAGGGATACTGCACATTTCCCTGGCAATCCGGCATACGGAAAAGCCGTCCAGATGGGGCATCATAATATCCAGGACAGCCAGATCCACAGGATTATTTTTCAGGATCGTCACAGCGTCTATGCCGTCATCTGCCGTTATACAGGTGTGTCCTCCGTGGCGCATATAGTCTGTCAGGATATCCTGCATACCTTTTTCATCCTCAGCAATTAAGATCAGTGCCATTTTTGTCTCCTTTTGTTTTTGTTCTTTAGTACAGGCTTTTATAACTGCCTGATTAGATTTTATTATATTACGTTCCAAAAGGGAATGCAAACAGAATGAAAAAGAGCTGCCCTATGCGGACAGCCCTATGTTACTGTTCACGGCAGAGCCGTAATCATTCATGGAAAAGTCCGCGGCGTTTTGCTTCAGCGGATATCTTGTCAAACAGCTCCTGTTCGCTCTGCGTCTCTTTAGGAACAGCTTCGCGTCTGACCGTTTCGGCGATCCACGCTTCAAATGCTTTGTCTGCCTTTTTATCAGAGTTTTCCAATCAAATCACCCCTGCCTCCATTATAAAACCGTAAGTCTGACAGATAAACTGGTAAATAATGGAAACAGCAGACTGCCATCCGAGGCAGTCTATTGATTCCGGTATACAGTGTAGGCGATAATATCTATAAATTCGCTGTTTGAGGGGCATCTGGAAAGCTTGTAGCCGGACAGCTCCTGCAGATATGTTTTATTGTTGTCCCAGCACTTCTCGATCACAGTTCTTATGTCACGTTCTACACTGACTTTGGTAACCCCATACTTATGAGCAATGACAGGATAGACATCCTTTGTCACCTTGAGACATTCATCGTAATTCTCGGCAGCAATGTGAATTGCGTCCAGCAGATAGCGGTATCCTTTATATTTTGAAGTAATGCCAAATTGCCTTATGATTTTATCTTTTGTATGCATGATTATTTACCCTCCTCATATGTTCTATAATATTATAAAGGAGATTCGTATAGAGAAAGGAAAGTTCGACATTATAATGCAAAAAAAGACCTTCGTTACACTGAATGTACAAAGGGAATGAAAATGCAGAGTGTCCTGGAAATAAAAAAAGACCCGGATGCCGGTAAAACCAGGCATTCCGGGTAAAATAAAAGTGGAGCTGATAAGTCAATATCCGAACACTCCTGATTCGGATTTGCACTATTAAGTGGACCTGGCGGGAATCGAACCCGCGTCCGAAAGTCTATCCCTTGAGGCATCTCCCATCACAGTCATTCTTTTAACATTCCCTCATACAACCGCCGGATGACAGGCTGATGTACTTAGTAGCTTCATGAATCTTTTACTTTCTCAAAGCTTTGAAAGTAAAGGGCCCTGCAAAGTCGATGCCGGATTCCCGGGCAGCAGGTGACCCGGGGCCGACAAGCTGCAATTAGGCAGCTAACGCTAAATTATTATTGTCTGCGTTTATATTTAAGTTCCAGGTTGTTGCGCAGTCCCGGAGTCTGCGGATGGCTTCCCCAACTTCAAAACCCCCGTCGAAACCAGTACAAGCCCATAACTGGACTTCACTGTGGAAGTATACTATAGAATAGCGTCTTTTTATGGTTTTGTCAAGGGAAAAGCGTAAAAAAATTGTTTTGTGCACAGGCGGGAAGCAGCAGGCTTGACAGATAAATCTGTCTGGGATAGACTGAATTTAAATGAATCACAAGGGGAAAGCAGGGGGAGGGCCCATGGGGGACAGTTTCCCTGCAGACAGAAGAGATGATGAAGTTATCAAATAAGAAAAGAAAGTATAGGAAGTTCTGGCACGGCTGTTTACTTCTTGGAATACTTCTGACTGCTCTGGCTGTGCCTGTCTGGGGACGGGCCGGCGGCGGAAGTTCGGGCGGAGGCGGCGGACACAGCGGAAGTTCCGGGGGAGGCAGTTACCACAGCGGCCGCTCCTCATCCCGCAGCAATCTGACGGGGAATATTCTTTTCGGGGTGAATGCTATTGTCGTTACCTGCGGCGGAGCAATCGCGTTTACAATAAAAGCCAAAAAAGCTGCTGCAAAAAGCAGAAATCTTATGCGCCAATATGAAAAAATCGGAGGAAACTGGGATTACCGGGAAGTACAGCGCCAGGTGGAGGAGGCTTATTATCAAATACAGGAGTGCTGGAGACGGATGGACGCCGGTTATGCGGCTGCCTATCTCAGTGAGGAACTGCTGGAAGATTTTAATATGAAGATTCAGTGGATGGAAGTGAGGGAGGAAGAAGTGGTACAGAAGCATGTAAAGCTTCTGAGCGCAGTGCCGGTAGGGGCCTATGACGAACTGGGAGAGGAGAATGACTGTATCTGGTATCTGATTCACGGCAGCATGGTGGGGTACTATATTAACAGGAACACAAAAATCTGTGTGCGCGGCAACACGAAAAAAGAGAGCTTTTATGAATATTGGAAATTTATTTACCGGAATGAGCGGTGGGTTCTCCAGGAGATCAGACAGCAGGATGAAATAGATATCAATCAGTTTGTATAAAAGCATTTGTTCACAAATTCAACAAATTTTTCTGCTATATTTAACTGAAATGGCAGGGATATTACGGTTTCTGCCGGCAGTATGAGTCAAACAGGTACATAAAAAACAGACAGAAATAGTCTGTAGGAATAGAGAGGGAACGGATATGGAAAAATGCAAAATACTGGTAGTGGATGATGAGAGCAGGATGCGCAAGCTGGTGCGCGATTTCCTGGTTAAGAAAGATTTTGAGGTGCTGGAGGCCGGCAACGGTGAGGAGGCACTGGATATATTTTATGCTACAAAGGACATTGCCCTTTTGATTCTGGATGTCATGATGCCGAAGATGGATGGCTGGGAGGTATGCAGGGAAATACGCAGGGAGTCAAAGGTGCCCATTATTATGCTGACAGCCAGGGGAGATGAGAGGGACGAGCTTCTGGGATTTGAGCTGGGCGTGGATGAGTATATTGCAAAGCCTTTCAGTCCGAAGATATTGGTTGCCAGGGTGGAGGCTATCCTGAGAAGAGCAAATATCTGCGGAAGCAGTGATGTTCTGTCAGCAGGCGGTATTGAGGTGAATAAGGCATCCCATATTGCAACCATTGACGGGCAGCCCATGGAGCTGAGTTATAAGGAATTTGAGCTGCTGACCTATTTCCTGGAAAACCAGGGAATTGCGCTTTCCAGGGAGAAGATTCTGAATTCTGTATGGAATTACGATTATTTTGGCGATGCCCGCACCATTGATACCCATGTAAAGAAACTTCGCAGTAAACTGGGGGACAAGGGTGAATACATCAAGACCATCTGGGGCATGGGATATAAGTTTGAGGTATAAGACATGAGAAAATCAATTAAGGTGCGTTTGGCAGTTTCTTTTATCGGGATCACGCTTTTGTCTCTTTTGTCCATAACGGCAGTAAACCGGCTGTTCTTGGAGAAATATTACATTTCCAGAAAAGCGGACTCGCTGGAAACGGTCTATAAAGCATTGAATGAGCAGGCCTTCAATGACCCGGAGGGCAGGACGCATCTGCAGGGGCTCTGTATTGAAAAGAATATATCCTGGGTACTCGTGGACGTGAGCTCTCAGGACTGGACCATCATAGCCAATGACGGCCGGAATCCGGATCTGCTGGCAACCAGGCTTCTCTTTGGATATATCTGGGGCATGATGCCGGAAAACAGGGAAGTCATTTCGGCAAATGATTCCTATACGCTGGAGCAGAACACAGATGATAAGGAAAATGTGGTGTATCTGGATATGTGGGGCGTGATGGAAAACCGAAACTGCGCGTTTCTGATTCGTATGCCCATGGCGAGTATCCGGGACAGTGTGGAAATCTCCAATATGTTTTACGTCTATATCGGGCTTCTCGTGATTATGATAAGCAGCGGGATCATCTGGTTTATGAGCAAGCGGATCACAAAGCCTCTTTTGGAACTGACTGAAATCTCCAGGCGTATGAGCAATCTTGATTTTGAGGCCAGATATGAAGGCGGCGGGGAGGATGAGATCGGCACTCTGGGGCAGAATTTTAATAAGATGTCCGAGGAGCTGGAACATACCATATCCGAGTTAAAGACCGCCAACAATGAGCTGCAGGAGGACATTGAGCAGAAGAAACAGATTGATGAGATGCGTAAGGAATTTCTCTCCAATGTATCCCATGAGCTGAAGACGCCCATCGCTCTGATCCAGGGCTATGCGGAGGGCCTGAAGGAGTGTATCAATGACGATGCGGAGAGCAGGGAATTTTACTGTGATGTCATTATGGACGAGTCTGCCAAAATGAACAATATGGTGAAAAAGCTGCTGTCTCTCAACCAACTGGAGTTCGGCAATGACCAGACTGCCATGGAACGTTTTGATCTGACGGACCTTGTGAGAGGCGTCGTGCAGTCTGCGCAGCTTCTGGCAGACCAGAAAGGCGCGCAGATTTCCTTCCCTCAGGATGAGCCTGTATATGTGTGGGGCGATGAGTTCAAGGTGGAGGAAGTGGTGACCAACTATGTGTCCAATGCCCTGAATCACGTGGATGGGGATATGAAGATCGAGGTGAAGATGAGAAGAAGGGACAATCATGTGCGCCTCTCCGTCTTCAACACAGGCAGACCCATTCCGGAGGAGGATCTTGATAAGATCTGGATAAAATTCTATAAAGTGGACAAAGCCCGTACCAGGGAATACGGCGGAAGCGGTATCGGTTTGTCAATTGTCAAGGCTATTATGGAGGGAATGCACCAGAAGTTCGGCGTTGTGAACTATGACAACGGGGTGGAATTCTGGTTTGAGCTGGAAGAAAAGTAACCGGGGGTTCTGCGACACCTCCTTGCATTTTTCGATGGATTCTGCTAAACTAGAGGACATGATAAAAATGCAGGAGGGATGTTTTTATGCCGCCTTTACAGGGAGAATGGCTGGAGGCTTTAAAGCCGGAGTTCGGAAAACCATATTATAAACAATTGTTCGCGAAGGTGGGGCAGGAATACCAGACAAGAAAGGTATTCCCCGCACCGGACGATATTTTCAATGCATTTCATTTTACCCCCTTGGACCAGGTGAAAGTGGTCATACTGGGACAGGATCCTTATCACAATGACGGACAGGCTCACGGCCTGTGTTTTTCTGTGAAGCCGGATGTGGAGATTCCTCCTTCCCTGGTGAATATTTACCAGGAACTGCAGGAGGACTGCGGCTGTTATATACCCAACAATGGATATCTGGAAAAATGGGCAAAGCAGGGCGTACTGCTTCTGAATACAGTGCTGACTGTGCGCGCCCATCAGGCAAATTCCCACAGAGGGATCGGCTGGGAGGAGTTTACGGACGCAGCGATCCGTATTCTGGATGAACAGGACAGGCCCATGGTATTTCTTTTATGGGGAAGACCGGCGCAGATGAAAAAGAGTATGCTGCACAATCCCGGCCACCTGATCCTGGAAGCACCTCATCCCAGTCCGCTGTCTGCGTTCCGCGGATTTTTCGGATGCCGTCATTTCAGCAAGGCAAATGCTTTTCTGCAGGAGCATGGCCTGGAGCCAATTGACTGGCAGATAGAAAACAGATAGAGGAATTTGGACAAATGGGTAAAAAGAATAGTAATACATTAGTAAAAAACGCGTCTTTCTTAATGGTTGCAGCACTGATTTCAAAGATCATCGGAATGATTTACAAAAGTCCGCTGTCTTCTCTTTTGGGAAGAGAGAGCTTTGCCTGCTTTCAGTTTGCGCAGAATGTCTATTTTATTCTGTTGATGATCGCATCCTTCAGTATTCCGCAGGCTGTATCCAAGATCATGTCAGAGAGGATCGCATTCAAACGGTACAGGGACGCGCAGAGGGTTTTTAAAGGTGCCCTTTTATATGCAGTCATAGCAGGAGGCATTGTGGCGCTCATATGTGTGTTCGGCGCTTCTGTCTTAGTGCCGGACAGTGTGGCAAATGCCAGACTGGCGCTTCAGATGCTGGCCCCCACCATTTTCATTTCGGGTATCCTGGGTGTGTTCCGCGGATATTTCCAGGCTTACAGGAATATGATGCCCACGTCGATCTCACAGATCGTGGAGCAGATAGCAGTTGCGGTAGTGGCGCTTTTGATGGCAAACTTTATGGTTCACCATTTCGCAGGCGCAGGTGAGGATACGCTGCAGAGATGGAGTGCCGCCGGAGCGACCATCGGTACGGGCGCAGGTGTTACGGCAGCGCTTCTTTTTATGCTGTTTGTATACAGTGTGAACAGGAAGACCATCAACCGCCGGATCGCCAGGGACAAAGTGTCTGTGGATGAGAGTTATCAGCAGGTTATGAGAAACATTGTGCTGATTGTGGCTCCCATTATTCTCAGCGCCTTTATTTACAATGTGAATGGCTATATCAATGGTGTGATGTACACAAGCATTTCCGATTTCAGAGGGATGGACAACAGCCAGGTGAAGGTGCTGTATGCGGAGTTTGGATTTTTCATGACGCTGATCAATATCCCCCTGACACTGGCAAGTACGGCGCCAACCTCCATGATTCCGGAGGTCTCCGCCCACTATGCCACCGGTGATGTGAAGGGGGCTATTGAAAAGATAAACAATGCCACATGGATCAGTATGCTGATTTCCATGCCGGCCTCTGTGGGTCTTGCTGTGCTGGCACAGCCGGTGACCTCCCTGCTGTTCCCCTCCACAGAAGGCGTGGCAGGAAAGCTCATGGTGCTCGGTGTCATCACGGTTATTTTAAACAGTACATCCAATATATCAAATGGTGTGCTGCAGGGAATCGGAAGGGCCAATATTCCTATGATCAACGCAGCTGTTTCCCTGGCTGTGGACGTGGTTTTTCTTGCGGTACTGCTGTTTTTCACCAATGCGGGCATCTATGCCGTGGTTATTGCCATGATTGTCTATGCCATAGTGATGTGTGTGCTCAATGACAGGGCGCTGAAGAAATATCTGGGATATCAGAATCCCTGGAGATATGCTTATCTGCCTCCGCTTTTAGCTACCATTCCCATGGGAGCAGTGGCATTCGGGGTGTACAAGGGAGTGCGGTTTCTGGCAAAAGCTCTGCCCCATTCCAATTTGCTGGCATTGATTCCCTCCATTGCGCTGGCTGTTGCTGTGTATTTTATTGCATATCTCTTTATTGCGAAACCATCCAGACAGGAACTTTTGTCTCTGCCGGGAGGAACAAAGCTGGCTGTGCTGGCTCAGAAACTGAAGATCATTTAAGAAAAATAAATCTGCAAACAGAAAAAAGCTTTCGGGCCGCATAGAAGACGGCGGCCCGAAGGCTTTTTTTATATTCCGGAGCATTTACATTTTTTTGAATGCAGTGGAGAGCATCAGCTTAATACGATTTAACTGGTTTACCTCGCTGGCTCCCGGGTCATAGTCAATGGCAACGATATTGGCGTCAGGGTAATCCTTGCGGATAGCCTTGATGACACCTTTGCCCACAATATGGTTAGGCAGGCAGCCAAATGGCTGTGTACATACAATATTGGGCGCTCCGCTGTGGATCAGCTCCATCATTTCTCCGGTCAGGAACCAGCCTTCCCCGGTCTGGTTGCCGATGGACACAATGGGTGCTGCCATTTTTGCCAGATCTTCAATGCTGGCAGAGGGCGTAAAGTGCCTGCTTTTGGCAAATTCTTTGTTGGCGGCGCCTCTGATAAACTCAATGGCTTTGATACCCAGATTGGCGGTTTTCGCGGAAGATTTCTTGAAGCCGAGATATTTTGCCTTAAAGTTCTGGTTGTAGAAACAGTAGCATAAAAAGTCTATGAGATCAGGGCATACAGGCTCTGCGCCTTCTTTTTCCAGAAGTTCTGCCAGATGATTGTTGGCAGCCGGAAGGAATTTGACCAGAATCTCACCTACAATGCCGACCCTCGGTTTTTTCTCACCGGTGATGGGGAGAGTATCAAACTCCCGGATCATCTGGCGGCAGATACGGTTAAACTGTCCGAAGGTGATATGTTTCGCGCTCAGGAAACGGATGCAGCGTTTCTCCCATTTGCGGTGCAGGGCATTTGCGGAGCCTTTGACTGCTTCGTAGGGGCGCATGCGGTAAATGCATTTCATCAGGATATCACCGAACACTGCGCCGAAAGCCAGCCTGGTGGCCAGTTTTGCCGTGATCTTAAATCCCGGATTTTCTTCCAGCCCGCTTAAGTTGATGGAGATGACCGGTATGTAGGACATGTTTGCCTTGGCAAGTGCCCTTCGGATAAATCCGATGTAATTGGAGGCACGGCATCCGCCTCCTGTCTGTGACATGATGATCGCTACCTTGTGCAGATCGTATTTGCCTGACAGAAGTGCCTGCATGATCTGGCCCACCACCATGAGGGAAGGATAGCAGGCATCATTGTTCACATATTTTAAGCCTACATCCACGGCTTCCTTGTTGTCATTGGGAAGCACCTCCAGATTGTATCCGCTGGCGTTGAAAGCTGCCTGCAGGATAGAAAAATGGATGGGTGACATCTGGGGGCAGAGAATGGTATATTTTTTTCTCATTTCCGGTGTGAACACCACCTTTTTGATGGAGGAGGGTGATATTTTCCGTTTGATATGCTGCTCTTCCTTGACGCGGAGGGCAGCAATCAGGGAGCGGACACGGATACGGGCAGCACCCAGGTTGTTTACCTCATCAATTTTCAGGCAGGTGTAGATCTTGCCGCTGCCAGCCAGAATTTCATTTACCTGGTCAGTGGTCACGGCATCCAGGCCGCAGCCAAAGGAGTTTAACTGGATCAGATCCAGATTATCTTTTTCCTTCACAAAGTTGGCAGCCGCATAAAGTCTGGTGTGGTACATCCACTGGTCATTGACACGAAGCGGGCGTTCAATGGGAGCCAGATGGGAAACGGAATCCTCAGTGAGTACGGCGATACCGTAGGAATTGATCAGATCCGGGATGCCGTGATGGATTTCCGGATCAATGTGGTATGGCCTTCCTGCCAGCACAATGCCGTGTCTTCCTGTCTTATCCAGGTAGCGCAGGGTTTCCTCGCCCTTTCGGCGGATATCCTCCCGGCATCTGGCCATTTCCTTCCAGGCAGCGTGGGCGGCGTCAGAGACTTCCGTGGAGGGAATGTTTTGGAATTCTTCCAGCAGTCGCTCTGTGATGGTCTCCTCATTCGTCATGGCTAAAAACGGATTGTGGAATTTGATTTCCGGGTCATTCAGCTCGTCAATGTTATTCTTGATATTTTCCGCGTAGGAGGTGACGATCGGACAGTTATAATGGTTGATGGAGTCCTCAAATTCCTCACGCTCGTATGGGATACAGGGGTAGAAAATGTATTTCACGCCCTGTTTGATCAGCCATGACACATGACCGTGGGCCAGCTTGGCCGGGTAGCACTCGGACTCACTGGGGATGGACTCAATGCCCAGCTCATAAATCTTTCTTGTGGAGGTGGGAGAAAGCACCACCTGATATCCCAGTCTGGTGAAGAAGGTATACCAGAAGGGATAATTTTCAAACATGTTGAGGACCCTGGGGATTCCCACTTTTCCTCTGGGGGCTTTGTCCTCTGTCAGCGGTTCATAGGAGAACAGCATTTTATATTTATAGTCAAACAGGTTGGGAATATGATCCTTGTTCTTCTCCTTGCCGATGCCGCGCTCGCAGCGGTTGCCGGAAATGAACTGGCGTCCGCCTGAGAATTTGTTGATGGTCAGACGGCAGTTGTTGGTACAGCCCTTACAGTTTGCCATAGTGGTCTTATACTGAAGGCTGTTGATCTTCTCAATGGGCAGCATGGTAGTGTCCTGTCCTGCCGTATAGCGCTCTCTGGCAATCAGGGCAGCACCGAAAGCTCCCATGATCCCGGCAATATCCGGACGGATGGCCTCACAGCCGGCAATACGCTCAAAGCTTCTTAAAACAGCATCATTATAGAAGGTTCCGCCCTGTACCACAATGTGTTTTCCAAGTTCGGAGGCGTCGGATACCTTGATTACCTTATACAGTGCGTTCTTGATGACAGAATAAGCCAGGCCCGCTGAGATATCCGACACCTCGGCACCCTCCTTCTGTGCCTGTTTTACCTTGGAATTCATGAAAACAGTACATCGTGTTCCCAGGTCAATGGGGTTTTTGGCAAACAGGGCAGCTTTTGCGAAATCCTGCACACTGTAATTCAGGGAGTTTGCAAAAGTCTCAATAAAGGAGCCGCAGCCGGAGGAGCAGGCTTCGTTGAGCTGCACACTGTCTACGGTCTTGTTCTTTATCTTGATACATTTCATATCCTGTCCGCCGATATCCAGGATGCAGTCCACCTCCGGGTCAAAGAAGGCAGCGGCATAATAGTGGGAAACAGTCTCCACTTCCCCTTCATCCAGAAGAAGCGCCGCCTTTATCAGTGCCTCGCCGTATCCGGTGGAGCAGGAGTAGGCAATCCTTGCTTCCCGCGGAAGGTGGCTGTAAATCTCCTGGATGGCGCGGATACTGGTAGCCAGGGGATTGCCGTTATTGTTGCTGTAGAAGGAATAGAGCAGGGAACCATCCTCACCGACCAGGGCTGCCTTTGTTGTGGTGGAACCCGCGTCAATGCCCAGATAACAGTTTCCGCTGTAGCTGGAAATGTCTCCGGTTATGACATTGTAGTGGCTCTGGCGCTCATTGAATTTGTCATAATCCTCCCTGGAGGCGAACAGAGGCTCCATACGGTTCACCTCAAATTCCATATGTATATTGGCTGACAGCCTGTCGCGCATGGCAGTGACAGAGACAGCAGGCGTTTCTTTTTTCGCATTCAGCGCGGAACCGATAGCCGCGAACAGATGGGAATTGTCAGGCACAATAGTGTGCTCCTCATCCAGCTTCAGTGTGCGGATAAACGCTGTCTTGAGTTCAGATAAAAAGTGAAGCGGACCGCCCAGAAATGCCACATGGCCACGGATGGGTTTCCCGCAGGCAAGACCGCTGATAGTCTGGTTTACCACAGCCTGGAAAATGGAGGCGGAAAGGTCTTCTTTGGTGGCGCCCTCATTGATCAGCGGCTGGATGTCTGTCTTGGCGAACACACCGCAGCGGGCTGCAATGGGATAGAGGGCTTTGTAATTCTTTGCGTACTCATTCAGCCCCGCAGCATCTGTCTGCAGCAGAGAAGCCATCTGGTCAATAAAAGAGCCGGTACCGCCGGCGCAGATACCATTCATACGCTGTTCAATATTTCCACCCTCAAAGTAAATGATCTTTGCATCCTCACCGCCCAGCTCTATAGCCACGTCGGTTTTGGGTGCCAGTTCCTGTAAGGAGGAGGATACAGCGATAACCTCCTGTACAAAGGGAACCTCCAGATGCTTTGCAAGTGTCAGTCCGCCGGAACCGGTGATGACCGGGAGGACTGAAAATTCCCCCAATTGTCTGTATGCCTTGTCAAGCAGCCCAGCCAGTGTATTCTGAATGTCTGCAAAGTGGCGTTCATAATCAGAGAAAAGGATTTCTTTTTCTTCATTTAAAACTGCAATTTTTACCGTGGTGGAACCGATATCAATGCCAAGACGGTATGCGGCTGCAGTATTTTTATTATCTGCTGACATAGTCAGGAGACCTCCTTCATAAAAAATGGACGGTTTTCACGCCGTCATATATGCGTTTCTTCTTATTTATATAGTGCTATAGAAAATCATTTAACATTATACGACAATATTTCTAAAAATACAATTGCTATTTTGAAATTGGATTATTTTAGTTATATATATGGACAAAAGAAAATATTCCTGCCGGTTGCGTTTATATTTTCCATATGGTAGAATAAGCCAGACACAGATGCCGGAAACAGCCGGCAGAAGAATTATTTTTAGAAAGAGGAAATTGCTGTATGTATAAGATATTGAAACAGGAAGGCATGGCAAAACGCGCCCATTTTGAAACTGTGCACGGGTCAGTGGAGACACCTGTCTTTATGAACGTTGGCACAGTGGCAGCCATCAAGGGCGCTGTAGCCACAACAGACCTGCATGAAATAGGAACCCAGATAGAACTGTCAAACACCTACCATCTCCATGTGCGTCCCGGTGACCAGGTGGTGAAGAAGCTGGGCGGCCTTCACAAGTTCATGAACTGGGACAGGCCGATCCTCACGGACTCCGGCGGATTTCAGGTGTTTTCCCTGTCAAAATTAAGGAAGATCAAAGAGGAGGGAGTTTATTTCAATTCCCACATTGACGGTCATAAGATTTTCATGGGACCGGAGGAAAGTATGCAGATACAGTCCAATCTGGCATCCACCATTGCCATGGCCTTTGACGAGTGCCCGTCCTCTGTGGCGGACCGGAAATATGTCCAGGATTCTGTTGATCGAACCACAAGGTGGCTTGCAAGGTGTAAGGATGAGATGGCAAGGCTGAATGCGAAGGAGGACACCATCAATCCCCAGCAGATGCTGTTCGGCATTAACCAGGGCGCAGTGTATGATGATATCCGTATTGCCCACGCAAAAGAGATCGCCAAAATGGACCTTGACGGCTATGCGGTGGGAGGACTGGCCGTGGGAGAGAGCCATGAGGAGATGTACCGGATCCTGGACAGTGTGGTTCCCTATCTTCCGGCAGACAAGCCCACATACCTGATGGGTGTGGGAACACCGGCTAATATTCTGGAGGGTGTTTCCAGGGGCGTGGATTTCTTTGACTGCGTATATCCAAGCCGGAACGGACGCCATGGCCACGTGTACACCAACTTTGGAAAACTGAATCTGTTCAACGCCAAATATGAGCTGGATTCCCGTCCCATTGAGGAGGGTTGCCAGTGTCCTGCCTGCAGAAGCTACAGCAGGGCATATATCCGACATCTGCTGAAGGCAAAGGAGATGCTGGGCATGCGTCTGTGTGTGCTTCACAATCTGTACTTCTACAATACAATGATGACGGAAATCAGGCAGGCACTTGATGAGGGGCACTATGAGGACTATAAACAGCAGAAACTGGAGCGCATGGCAGCAGGCCCAAAGGCATAAAAACAGAAAAAATGTGTAAAATATATAAAAAAACCTGAAAAACACTTGAAGAAATAAGAGAAATTGTGTATTATTGTAATAGCGTTCAATATAGCAGTCCGGGTGATCGGATGAAACAGCGGTATAGCTGCTGTATCATACCGAGTTTATATGGGAACTCGGCATATAAGTTGAAAGAACTAAAAAGTTTATTTTGCAGGAGGAGCTAAAATGTTTTTAGGACAGGCAAGCGCAGGCGGTGCAGGCGCATGGGCAACTATGTTACTGCCCCTGGTTGTATTTTTTCTTTTAATGTATTTCATGATTATGAGACCGCAGAAAAAGGAACAGCAGAGAGTAAAATCCATGTTATCCTCTATGGAAGTGGGAGACAGCGTGGTAACAACAAGCGGTTTTTACGGAATCTTAATTGATATTACAGATGAAGATGTGATCGTAGAATTCGGAAACAACAGAAACTGCAGAATTCCTATGAGAAAAGCGGCAATCGCAGAAGTTGAGAAAGCCGGAGACGGAATCGCAGAAAAAGAGTGATCAGAAGATTGAAAAGTAAGACAGGTGTTGCAGGAAAAATAGTTCTGCGGCGCCTGTTTTTTCGTCTGTCAGAAGGTATTTGAAAATAGTGTTCTGCAGTCTTCGCCAAATGGGATACAGGCTGTGGAGATGAATCAGAAATGGAGAAATAAACATATGGCATTTATCAGTTTATTTGATGTGATCGGTCCCAATATGGTAGGGCCTTCCAGCTCTCACACGGCAGGAGCGGCGTCAATGGCCCTTCTTGCGCGGAGGCTTTTTCCGGGGAAAATAAAGAAGGTACGCTTTACTCTGTATGGCTCCTTTGCCCAGACATACCGGGGACACGGCACAGACCGTGCACTACTCGGGGGAATCATGGGATTTCAGACGGATGACCTGCGGATCAGGGATTCCCTGACACTTGCCCGTGAACAGGGACTTGATTATGAGTTTATCATCAGTGATAAGCTTGGCGACGAACATCCCAATACCGCGGATATGGATATGGAGGGTACCGGCGGGGAGCATCTCTTTGTGCGGGGTGTGTCGCTGGGCGGCGGTAAAGTAAAGATTGTCCGGCTGAACCAGATAGAGGTGGATTTTACAGGGGAGTACAGTACCCTGGTGGTGAGCCAGACGGATAAGCCGGGTGTGGTGGCCCATATCACCAAGGTACTGAGCGAAAGAAATGTGAATATTGCGTTCATGCGCCTCTACCGGGAGGAGAGAGGAGCCAGGGCATATACCATTGTGGAGTCGGATGAGAAAATACCGGAAGATGTGACAGAGAAGATCAGGGAAAATCCCTGTGTCTCCAATGTGATTCTGGTACAGATATAGGAGGATAGGATGGAATTCAATCAGGGCAGTGAGCTTTTAGAGATATGCAGTGAGAAGAACATACCCATTTCCAGGGTCATGAAGCTGAGGGAGACAGAGTTTTCCCGGATTTCAGAGGAGGAAGTGGATGAGAAAATGAAGAAATCCCTGGCGATCATGCGCCGTTCCGCAAAAGAACCTCTGACCAATCCAAAACCGTCCGTGGGCGGTCTCATCGGCGGAGAGTCCGGGAAGCTTCACCGCCATGCAGAGGCAGGAAAATCTGTCTGCGGGACTGTGCTGCAGCGTGCGGTCACATACGCCATGGCGGTTCTGGAGGTCAATGCCTCCATGGGTGTGATCGTGGCTGCGCCCACAGCGGGCTCCTCGGGTGTGGTGCCGGGCGTGCTCCTCTCTCTGGAGGAGGCGTATGATCTGCCGGAAGAGGTGATCTTAAACGGGCTGTACACGGCAGGGGCTGTGGGATATCTGCTTATGAGGAATGCCTCTGTGGCAGGCGCGGAAGCTGGCTGTCAGGCAGAAGTGGGCGCCGCGTCCGCCATGGCTGCCGCGGCAGCGGTGGAGATGATGGGCGGTACACCAAAGCAGTGCCTTGACGCGGCTTCTGTGGCAATGTCCAACCTGCTGGGCCTGGTCTGTGACCCCATAGCCGGCCTTGTGGAATACCCGTGTCAGAACCGGAACAGTGTGGGAGCGGCCAATGCGCTGATCTGCGCGGAGCAGACACTGGCAGGGATTCCGGCTCTTATTCCCTTCGACGAAATGGCACAGGCCATGTATCATGTGGGCAGAAGCCTTCCCTTTGAGCTACGGGAAAGCGCGCTGGGAGGCTGTGCGGCAACCCCGGCGGCATGCAGGCGTACCTGTGAGATTTTCGGCGGCTGAAAACGGACAGACGCATTTTCCGTGCCGATATTTTCCGTAGAAAAATTGTCGGGCAGACAGGATCTGGATGGCTTATACTATGCGTAAGGCAGGTGAGAAAATGGAGTGGATGCAGCGAATCAACCGGGTGATGGATTATGTGGAGGACCACCTCCGGGATGATGTGGATGAGGAGGAAGTCAGCAGGATCATGGCGTGTCCGTATCAGAATTTTCAGAGTCTTTTCGGACAGGTGACTAATATCAGTTTTTCTGAATATGTGAGAAGACGCAGGCTTACCATGGCAGCCTATGATCTGCAGAATACAGAGGAAAAGGTAATAGATATCGCATTAAAATATGGCTATCAGTCAGGAGATGCCTTCCGGGTGGCGTTTCGCAAAATGCACGGCGTCAATCCCTCAGAGGTAAGGCAGAGTGCTGTTCCGCTGATGTTTTACTGCAGGCTGGAATTTCAGGTGACTGTGAAGGGAGTGGAGTCTATGAAGTATACGATTGAGGAAAAAGGGGCTTTCCGGGTATTGGGAACAAGAATGACAACGCCGTATGGCGGCGGTACCTGGGCAGTGGTCAAAAGTGACGGCACCAATGAGAAAATGAAAGCCGTAAGCGGAGATTTCTTTGATCTGGGACTGTGTTTCGGATTTCAGGAGGATGGCAGCAATGATTATATGTGCGCTGTTTTATGGGACGGGCCGGAGATAGATGGTTTTGTGACATATCAGTATCCCCCGGCAACGTGGCTTATTTTTCAGGCCAGGGGTAAGATTTCTGACAATGTTCTGGGAAATCTGTGGCGGCAGATCAATCAGGAATTTCTTCCGCAGAGCCAGTATGACAAGTGCGGACTGCCCACCATTGAAAAGTACGTTTTCTGGAACGAGGCGGAAGATTTGGGAGAAGTGGAAGTCTGGATACCGGTGAAATATTGAAAAAGAAGGATGCCTCATATCTGTAAAAAGATATGGGGTATTTTTATATGAAAAATATAGATAACAAAGCATTATTATTGGAAAATTAATAAAAATAACTGAAATAGTATTGACGATAAAGCTGTAAAATGGTAATTTTAAATTATAACTATATCCCGTTAATATGATAAAGCGAAAGGGTAACTGTCATATCATTCTGAGATCATATGGAGCCCGGAATGTATATGGGCGGCAGTTCAGAACAGTTATCTGAACTGCCGGGTATACAGAAGCAATTGGAGGTAGATATGAGCAGATTAAGTATCATTACGCAAAACAGCGCGCAGCGGACAGTGGAGGAACTCTATAAGGACCTGGAACGGCGGATTGTTGCCAGCCCGCCCGGGTTATGTCCGGTGGATATGGCGGCATCTTTCCTGAAAATGTGCCATGCTCAGTCCTGCGGAAAGTGTGTTCCCTGCCGTGTCGGACTGGGGCAGCTGGAAAAATTATTTGATGATGTGCTGGATGGTGATGCCACTCTGGAGACCATTGCGGTTATTGAGCGGACAGCCAGGAGTATCTTCTATTCCGCGGACTGTGCCATCGGTTATGAGGCCGCCAAGATGGTGCTGAAGGGAATCCGGGGATTCAGGGAGGATTTTGAAGAGCATATTTTAAGGGGGAGGTGCTCCTGTAACCTGAACCAGCCCGTGCCGTGTGTATCCCAGTGTCCGGCTGGTGTGGACATTCCCGGTTACATTGCCCTTGTCAGGGAGGGCAGGTATGCAGATGCGGTGCGCCTGATCCGGAAGGACAATCCCATGCCGGCAGTCTGCGGCCTTATCTGTGAGCATCCCTGTGAAGTGCGGTGCCGCAGGACCATGTTGGATGACCCCATCAATATCAGGGGACTGAAACGTTTTGCAGTGGAGCAGGCAGGAGAAGTGCCGGTACCAAAGACAGCCCCTGCAACGGGTAAGAAAGTTGCAGTGATCGGGGGCGGTCCGGGAGGCATCAGCGCAGCGTATTACCTGGCTTTAATGGGCCATAAGGTGACAATCTATGAAAAGGAAAAACAACTGGGCGGCATGCTGCGATACGGCATTCCCAGCTACCGGCTTTCCAGAGAGGTTCTGGATGGGGAAATAAGCCGGATTTTGAGCGTGGGGATTGACGTGGTCACCGGGGCAGATGTGGGGGAGGAGCCGTATCTGATACAGGATATCCGTCCCCGGTATGATGCCGTCTACATAGCCATCGGTGCCCATACAGACCGAAAGATAGGAATGGAGGGCGAGGATGCCGAGGGCGTTATGTCCGCAGTGGAAATGCTGCGAAGCATCGGTGACGGAGAGATGCCGGACTTTAAGGACAGGGATATCATTGTGATCGGCGGCGGCAATGTGGCTATGGATGTGGCGCGCTCCGCGGTGCGTCTGGGCGCAAAACGTGTGCGTATTGCCTACAGAAGAAGGAAAGTGGATATGACGGCTCTTCCGGAGGAAGTGGAAGGAGCCATTGCGGAGGGGTGTGAGGTGCTGGACCTTCATGCGCCGCTGTCTATAGAGAAGGACGGACAGGGCAAGGTTTCCGCGCTCTGGGTACAGCCTCAGATCATCGGTAAAATGAAAAACGGAAGACCCACACCGGGAGACGCGGATGTGGCAAAGCTCCGTCTGCCCTGTGACCGGATTCTGGTGGCGATAGGACAGGGGATTGACTCCCGGCATTTCGGGGAATCCGGTATTCCCATTACAAGAGGTGCTGCCATTGACGCCTTTGACTGGAGCGGTGTGAAGGATGCTGCCGGCGTATTTGCCGGAGGTGACTGTGTGACCGGTCCGGCGACTGTGATCCGTGCCATTGCGGCGGGGAAAGTGGCGGCAGCCAATATTGACGAATTTCTGGGATATAACCATACGATCACAAGCGGTGTGGAGATTCCAAGGGTCCGTCTCCATGACCGTCCCACCTGCGGCCGTGTGAATATGAAGGAGCGCGAGGCATCCGTGAGAGTGAAGGATATGGAACTGATCGAATGCGGTATGACTTCTGAGGAGGCTTCCCAGGAGGCAAGACGCTGTCTGCGCTGTGACCACTTCGGTTTCGGTGTGTTTAAGGGAGGCAGGGTGGAAAAATGGTGAATACAGAGAGAGTTAAACTTACGATTGACGGCATACAGATAGAGGCCGACAGACGCAGCACGATCCTACAGGCGGCTGCCCTTGCAGGAATCCGGATTCCCACTCTGTGCTATCTGAAGGGTATCAATGAGATTGGAGCCTGCCGTGTCTGTGTTGTGGAGGTGGAAGGCTACGCAAAGCTGGTCACGGCCTGCAATAACCGGGTAAAAGAGGGAATGATGGTGCATACGAACAGCCCCAAAGCCCGGAAAACCAGAAGAACGAATGTGCAGCTTATTTTATCTCAGCACAACAGCAACTGTGCCTACTGTGTCAGGAGCGGGAACTGTTCCCTGCAGAGCGTGGCAAACGATTTGAACATCATGGATGTTCCTTTTGTTAAGGAGCTGCCGAAAAACTGCTGGAATATGGAGTTTCCGCTGATCAGGGATTATACGAAATGCATCAAATGTATGCGCTGTGTACAAATCTGTGATAAAATCCAGTCTGTTAATATCTGGGACGTGGTGAATACAGGCTCAAGAACCACAGTGGATGTGTCAGGCAACCGGAAAATTGAAGAATCGGACTGCGCTGTGTGCGGCCAGTGCATCACCCACTGTCCGGTGGGGGCGCTTAGAGAGCGGGATGATACGGAGCATGTACTGGATGCCATTGCCGATAAGGACAAGATCACAGTAGTTCAGATCGCGCCTGCCGTGCGTGCGGCATGGGGAGAATCCATTGGCCTGGCGCCGGAATTTGCAACCGTAAAAAGGCTGGCCTCGGCTCTGCGCAAAATGGGATTTGACTATATCTTCGATACGAATTTCAGTGTGGATCTGACAATCATGGAGGAAGGCAGTGAGTTTCTGGAGAAACTGAAGAACAGAGAAAATGAGACATTCCCTATGTTTACCTCCTGCTGTCCGGGCTGGGTCCGGTTTATGAAATCCCAGTATCCGGATATGGTGGACCAGCTTTCCACAGCCAAATCACCGCAGCAGATGTTCGGGGCTGTGGCAAAGACCTATTATGCAAAGCTGCTGGATGTGGACCCGGAGCGGATCTTCTGCTTGTCTGTGATGCCGTGCGTAGCCAAGAAACAGGAATGTGCCCTTCCGACCATGAGGGATGCGGGTGCAGGGCAGGATGTGGACGCTTCTTTGACTACCAGGGAAATAGACCGGATGATTCGTATGTTCCATATACTTCCTGAGACGCTTAGAGAGGAGGAGCTGGATATGCCTCTGGGCGTGGGCTCCGGCGCAGGCGTCATTTTCGGCGCCACAGGCGGTGTTATGGAGGCTGCACTGCGCAGCGCGTATTATCTGGTGACCAGTAAGAATCCCGAACCGGATGCCTTCCGGGCAGTCCGGGGCATGGACGGCTGGAAGGAGGCAGAATTTAATCTGGCAGGCACGATTTTAAAGGTGGCGGTTGCCAGCGGACTGGGCAATACCAGGAAATTGATGAAAGCGCTAAGAAAGGGCAGGGTTTCCTATGATTTTGTGGAAATCATGGCATGTCCAGGCGGATGCGCAGGCGGAGGCGGCCAGCCTATCCACGACGGCCGGGAGCTTGCCGGGGACAGGGGACAGATCCTATACGGCCTGGATAAGGTCAGTCACATCCGGTTCTCACATGAAAATCCCTCTGTGATAAAATGCTACGAAGATTTTTTGGAAAAACCATTGTCCCACAAAGCCCACGAGCTGCTGCATACAGACCATCACGGATGGAAAATGCCGGGAGAAACGTGAGCTTAAGCGGCATACATAAAAACCATAGCCTTTGGGAATACTGAAGTGTAAGAATAATATGTAAAAACACTTTAATGCCGAGGTGAATAAGATGGATAAAAAGCAGCAGGAAGCGTTAAACAGAAAGAGATCAAACGAGACTTTCAACAGCATTACCCAGAAGGTAAAACCGGAAAACCAGAATCAGCAGCACAATGCCAGGTCTGAGGCCGTGGAGCCGAAGATCAGACAGGTATAAAGAGCTGTCGGCAGGGGCGGAATGCCGCCCCTTTCACAAAGCAGTGTCAAACAATTATATCTGTGACAAAAAGTCACTGAAAATATTATAGTGCAGTTTTTCATCGAGGGCCAGTCTTGCCAGCATTTTTGAAACAAGAGGATCTTTTATTTCTCTTGACTGTTCCAGATATGCTTTGGCAGCAAACTTCTCTGATTTAGCGTTAACTGCAAGTATGGTGTAAATATCAGGGCTGTAATCCACCATATCCCCGCACCAGAAAGATTTGGATTCTGAAGAACGGCATTCCGGCTGTCCGCCGAGAAGGGCGATCAACTGTCCAATGACAGAGAAATGGTGTTCCTCGACCACGGCAATGCGTTTGATTATACGGCGGATATTACCGTATTCGTTATTGATTGTCCAGGATTGGAATAGATATTGATGTACAGTTGTCATTTCACTGACCGCAGATGCAAGATCCGGCATGAGCAGCTGTGCGTAATCTGTATTTTTTTCAGTGACTTTGACCGGGGGATACCAGTTAGAGTATTTCACTGGTATGGAATCGGGATTGGCATGGATATTATACTGGTATTTATTCATATTTGATTTCCTAAATGGGATTAATAATTTTTATGTGGGAAGGTTCCGGGATAGAACTATATTTGCAGGTAGTTCCGGATAGCTCAACAGGCAGTATAAAAACGGACTCAGCAAAATTGCTGGGTCCTCTGTTTTTATTTGGCTATAAATCCAATAGGATATTTAACGGAATTACATTAATGAAGAAGCAAAGAAAAAGCAGTAAAAACCTTTAAATTCAAGATTTTTACTGCAAACACTTAACAGCAGATAACGGGAATCGAACCCGCCTCTCCAGCTTGGGAAGCTGGCGTTCTACCGATGAACTATATCTGCATACATGTATAATTGAGGAACCTGAACATTTCCAGGCATGCACCAGCCTGCGCGTGTTCCTCCGGGATATTCATATGTGTGAACCGAGACACCGCAGATACGGGCGTAACCGCACTCCTCCCGGAACTGATGCGTTGAAAATATTATAATCCAAATTATTTTTATTTGCAAGAGGGTTTTTAAACTGTTATAGCTTATATAACGAAAAAGAATAGCAGACTGCCTTATTATGCCTTGAAATATAAGCGAAAAAGGATTATCATAATTAAAATACTATAATGCGATAACATACGACAACTGTACGACAGGAGGAGAATCTCATGAACTATAAAATTGCATTGATACCGGGTGACGGAATCGGACCGGAGATTGTGGCAGAGGCCAAAAAAGTGCTGGATAAGGTCTGTGAAACATACGGACACAGCTTTTCCTATGAGGAAGTGCTGCTGGGCGGGGCATCTATTGATGTACACGGTGTACCGCTGACAGAGGAGGCTGTGGAGACGGCAAAGGCTTCTGACGCAGTGCTGATGGGTTCCATCGGAGGGGATGCCAAGACTTCTCCCTGGTATAAACTGGAGCCGTCAAAACGCCCTGAGGCAGGACTTTTAGCTATCAGAAAAGCCCTGAATCTGTTTGCCAATCTGCGCCCGGCGTATCTGTATGATGAGCTGAAAGGTGCCTGCCCCCTGAAAGAGGAAGTCATCGGAGACGGATTTGACATGATCATTGTCAGGGAGCTGACCGGCGGCCTGTATTTCGGTGAGAGAAAGACTGTGGAGGAAAACGGTGTAACTACAGCCGTTGACACACTTACATATAATGAAAATGAAATCCGCAGAATCGCTGTCAAGGCATTTGATATTGCCATGAAGAGAAGCAAAAAAGTTACAAGTGTGGACAAAGCCAATGTACTGGACTCCTCCAGACTCTGGAGAAAAGTAGTGGAAGAGGTGGCAAAGGACTATCCGGAAGTGACACTGGAACACATGCTGGTAGATAACTGCGCTATGCAGCTTGTCCATAACCCGGGTCAGTTTGATGTGATCCTCACAGAGAACATGTTCGGCGACATTCTGTCTGATGAGGCCAGCATGGTGACAGGTTCCATCGGAATGCTCTCATCAGCCAGCTTAAATGAGACAAAATTCGGCCTTTATGAACCAAGCCACGGTTCAGCGCCTGACATTGCGGGAAAAGGCATCGCCAATCCCCTGGCAACCATTCTGTCTGCGGCTATGATGCTGCGCTATTCCCTGGACCTGGACAAAGAGGCAGATGCCGTGGAGGCAGCCGTACAGAAAGTCCTCACAGAGGGATACCGCACAGTGGATATTATGGCAGACGGTATGAAGCAGGTGGGAACCAAAGAGATGGGAGATTTGATCGCAGAGCGGATCTGAGATTGGAATGAGATAGATAACGGACAACAGAAAGGATTGTGAATGATATGAGAAGTGATGCAGTAAAAACAGGTATGCAGCAGGCACCGCACCGTTCCCTGTTCAATGCCCTGGGAATGACAAAAGAGGAACTGGAACGGCCGTTGGTAGGTATTGTGAGTTCCTACAATGAGATCGTGCCGGGTCACATGAATCTGGACAAAATCGTGGATGCCGTAAAATTAGGTGTTGCTATGGCAGGCGGAACGCCCATTATGTTTCCGGCTATTGCTGTCTGCGACGGCATTGCCATGGGACATACGGGAATGAAGTATTCCCTGGTGACAAGGGATCTGATCGCGGATTCCACAGAGGCTATGGCTATGGCCCATCAGTTTGACGCCCTGGTCATGGTGCCAAACTGTGATAAGAACGTGCCGGGACTTCTGATGGCAGCAGCCAGGATCAATGTCCCCACTGTATTTGTGAGCGGCGGCCCCATGCTGGCAGGCCGTGTGCATGGCCAGAAGAGAAGTCTCTCCTCCATGTTTGAGGCCGTGGGCTCCTACAGCGCAGGAACCATGACAGCGGAGGAAGTGGAAGAATTTGAAAATAAAGTCTGCCCCACCTGCGGCTCCTGCTCCGGCATGTACACTGCCAACAGCATGAACTGTCTGACAGAGGTGCTGGGCATGGGATTAAAAGGAAACGGCACTATTCCGGCTGTATATTCCGAGAGAATCAAGCTTGCAAAACACGCGGGCATGCAGGTAATGGAAATGTACAGACAGAACATCCGTCCAAGGGATATCATGACAAAAGACGCCATCATGAATGCCCTGACCGTGGATATGGCACTCGGATGTTCTACCAACAGTATGCTGCATCTGCCGGCAATTGCCCATGAGATCGGATGGGATTTTGATATTACATTTGCAAATGAAGTGAGCGCAAAGACACCGAACCTGTGCCATCTGGCACCGGCAGGCCCCACCTACATAGAAGACTTGAATGAGGCCGGCGGCGTGTATGCGGTCATGAATGAACTGACCAAAAAAGATCTGCTGAACCTGGACTGCATGACAGTGACAGGAAAGACAGTGGGTGAAAATATCAAGAACTGTGTAAACAGAAATCCGGAGGTGATCCGCCCTGTAGAAAATCCTTACAGCCAGACCGGCGGCCTTGCGGTTCTCACAGGCAACCTGGCTCCGGACGGCGGCGTGGTAAAACGCTCCGCGGTCTGTGAGGAGATGATGGTACATGAAGGCCCTGCAAGGGTATTTGAGTGCGAGGAGGATGCCATTGACGCCATTAAGGGCGGTAAGATCGTGGCAGGCGATGTGGTTGTGATACGCTATGAGGGACCAAAAGGCGGCCCGGGTATGAGAGAGATGTTAAACCCCACTTCCGCCATTGCAGGTATGGGACTCGGCTCCAGCGTGGCACTGATCACGGACGGACGTTTCTCCGGTGCATCCCGCGGAGCTTCCATCGGACATATTTCCCCGGAAGCAGCCGTAGGCGGCCCCATTGCCCTTGTTAAGGAGGGAGATACCATCCGCATCAATATTCCGGAAAACAAACTGGAACTGGCCGTATCGGATGAGGAGCTGGCAAGGAGAAAGGCTGAGTGGCAGCCAAGAGAGCCTAAGGTGAACACAGGATACCTGGCACGCTATGCGGCTATGGTGACCAGCGGCAACAGAGGGGCTGTTCTGGAAATCCAGAAATAAAAAGAAAAAGAAAAGATAACGGTTGGGAGGATTTCAATATGCAGTTGACAGGAGCAGAAATAGTAATCGAATGTTTAAAAGAGCAGGGTGTAGATACCGTTTTCGGTTATCCGGGCGGAACGATTCTGAACATTTATGATGAGTTATATAAACACAGCAATGAGATTCATCACGTACTCACATCCCATGAGCAGGGTGCAGCCCATGCAGCGGACGGCTATGCCCGTTCCACAGGGAAAGTGGGTGTGTGTTTTGCAACCAGCGGCCCCGGCGCCACCAACCTGGTAACAGGTATTGCCACAGCACATATGGATTCTGTGCCTGTGGTTGCCATCACCTGTAACGTAGGTGTTCCTCTTCTGGGAAAAGACAGCTTCCAGGAGGTAGATATCGCAGGTGTGGTTATGCCGATCACAAAACACAGCTTTATCGTAAAAGACGTGAAAAAGCTGGCGAAGACCATCCGTCGTGCTTTTGTCATTGCAAAGAGCGGACGGCCCGGCCCTGTCCTTGTGGATATCACCAAGGATGTGACTGCAGCCAAGACAGAATTTGAAACTACAGTGCCAAAGCCGGTGAAACCCTATGTGGCTGAGATTGAAGAAGCAGATCTGGCTAAAGCAGCAGATATGATCCGGGAGGCAAAACGTCCCTTTATCTTTGTGGGCGGCGGAGCCATCGCGTCCAACGCCTGGGAGGAGCTGCGCACACTTGCACACAAGATCCAGGCTCCTGTGACCGATTCCCTTATGGGAAAAGGCGCATTTTCCGGCGAGGATGAGCTGTATACCGGTATGCTGGGGATGCACGGAACCAAAGCCTCCAATCTGGGTGTGACAAAATGTGACCTGCTGATCACCGTGGGTGCCAGATTCAGTGACCGTGTGACCGGCAATACCAGAAACTTTGCCAGAAATGCGAAGGTGATCCAGATAGATGTGGATGCAGCGGAGATCAATAAAAATGTGCTGGTTGACTGCAGCGTTGTGGGTGACGCCAGAGAAGTTCTGAAACGCCTGAATGATATGCTGGAGCAGAAAGAACATAAAGAGTGGCTGGGATACATAGAGGAGCTGAAAGAAAAATATCCTCTGCGCTACAACCAGGAGGGCTTAAGCGGTCCTGCCATTATCGAGGAGATCTACCGCCAGACAAAAGGCGATGCCATAATTGTAACAGAGGTGGGACAGCACCAGATGTGGGCTGCCCAGTATTACAAATATAAAACACCCCGCACCTTCCTGTCCTCCGGCGGCCTGGGAACCATGGGCTACGGCCTTGGGGCAGCCATCGGCGCCAAGATGGGCAATCCGGACAAGGTGGTCATCAATGTGGCAGGAGACGGCTGTTTCCGTATGAACATGAATGAGATCGCAACAGCCACCAGAAATGATGTACCTCTTATCCAAGTGGTCATCAATAACCAGGTGCTGGGAATGGTACGTCAGTGGCAGACGCTGTTCTATGAGGGCAGATATTCTAATACAGTATTAAAAGACAAAGTTGATTTTGTCAAACTGGCAGAGGCCATGGGAGCAGTGGGTATCCGCGTGACCACAAAAGAGGAGCTGCAGGAAGCCCTTGCAAAAGCCATCCGGTTAAATACAACGGTGGTTCTGGACTGCATGATCGACAGTGATGATAAGGTATTCCCAATGGTACCGGCAGGGGCCAACATTGAGGATGCGTTCGACGAGGAAGACCTGAAAGCAAAACAGAAATAATATGTCTTTTGTAGAAAGACAAATGTTTTTATTGACAATAATATAACAAAGAGGTAGAATACTTCTTGTCAAGCAATTTATGCCACGTGTCCCCAGAGGGGGCATGTGGCGTAACCGTTTTGAAGAGTAAATCAACAGAGGAGGAAACAACAAGTGAGCAGAGTTTATAACTTTTCAGCAGGACCGGCTGTTCTGCCGGAGGAAGTGCTGCGGGAAGCGGCAGAAGAGATGCTGGATTATAAAGGAACAGGCATGTCTGTTATGGAGATGAGCCACCGTTCCAAAGCATTCGAGGATATCATACATACTGCGGAGGCAGATTTGAGAGAGTTGCTGCATATTCCGGATAACTATAAAGTATTATTTCTGCAGGGCGGTGCCCATCAGCAGTTTGCCATGATCCCCATGAACCTGATGAAAAACAAAGTGGCTGACTACATCGTAACAGGCCAGTGGGCGAAAAAAGCATGGCAGGAGGCACAGAAGTACGGGACAGCCAACAAGATCGCGTCCTCTGAGGATAAAACTTTCTCCTACATTCCGGACTGTTCCGACCTTCCCATCAGCCCGGATGCGGATTATGTGTACATCTGCGAGAACAATACGATATACGGAACAAAATTTAAAACACTGCCGGACACAAAGGGCAAGACCCTGGTGGCGGACGTTTCCTCCTGTTTCCTCTCCGAACCGATGGACGTGGAGAAATACGGTATTATTTACGGCGGCGCGCAGAAGAATATCGGCCCTGCAGGTGTGGTGATCGCCATCATCCGTGAGGATCTGATCACAGAGGATGTGCTTCCGGGAACACCGACCATGCTGACCTATAAGACACATGCGGACGCGGAGTCCTTATACAATACACCGAACTGCTACGGCATTTACATGTGCGGCAAGGTATTTCAGTGGCTGAAAAAACAGGGCGGCCTGAAAGCCATGAAAGAGCACAATGAGAAAAAAGCAAAGATCCTGTATGATTTCCTGGATGAGAGCGTAATGTTCAAAGGTACCGTGGAACCGGCTTCCCGTTCCCTTATGAATGTTCCCTTTGTCACAGGAGATAAGGATTTGGATGCGAAATTTATCAAAGAGGCCCAGGCGGCAGGCTTTGTGAATCTGAAAGGCCACAGAAGCGTAGGCGGCATGCGTGCCAGCATTTACAATGCCATGCCCATAGAGGGCGTGGAGGCTCTGGTTGCCTTTATGAAAAAATTTGAAAAGGAGAATGCTTGATCATGTACAGATATCACTGTTTAAATCCCATTTCCAGCGTAGGACTGGAGCATTTCCCGGCAAAATACGAGAGCACGGACAATATGTCTGATGCGGATGCCGTGCTGGTGAGAAGTGCAAACATGCATGAGATGGAGCTTCCGAAGAATGTGGTTGCCATTGCCAGAGCAGGTGCCGGCGTCAACAATATTCCGCTGGAAGAGTGCGCAAAGGACGGCGTGGTAGTCTTCAACACACCGGGAGCAAATGCCAATGGTGTAAAGGAGATGGTCATTGCCGGAATGCTGCTGGCATCCAGGGATATAGTGGGCGGTATCGAGTGGCTGGAGCACCAGGAAGCCACAGAGGATATCGGAAAGCTGGCTGAAAAGAAGAAAAAACAGTTTGCCGGCTGTGAGATCAGCGGCAGAAAGCTGGGTATCATCGGTCTTGGCGCCATCGGTGTAAAAGTGGCAAATGCCGCGGTACATCTGGGAATGGAAGTCTATGGATATGACCCCTTCATCTCCGTGGATGCTGCGTGGAACCTTTCCAGAAGCATTCACCACATCAATGACCTGAATGTGATCTACAAGGAATGCGATTATATCACCATTCACGTGCCGCTGATGGAATCCACAAGAAAGATGATCGGCGCGGATGAGATCGCCCAGATGAAAGAGGGCGTGGTTATCCTGAACTTCGCAAGAGATCTTCTGGTGGATGAGGAAGCTCTGGCGGAGGCCCTGAAAGAGGGAAAAGTGAAAAAATACGTGACAGACTTTGCCAACCCTCTTGTGACCAGTACCCCGAATACCCTGGTAACTCCTCATCTGGGAGCATCCACAGAGGAATCCGAGGACAACTGTGCTGTCATGGCTGTCAGACAGCTTATGGACTATCTGGAAAACGGAAATATCAAGAATTCCGTAAACTATCCGGATTGTGATGCAGGAGCCTGTGTGGACGTGGGAAGAGTGACGATCAACCACAAAAATATTCCGAACATGATCAGCCAGTTCACAAAAGTGCTGGGTGATGCAGGCGTGAATATCTCCAACATGACCAACAAGAGTAAAGGCGATTTCGCCTATACTATGATCGACGTTTCCACACCGATTTCCGGAGACGTGGCAAAAGAACTGAAAAAGATTCATGGTGTTTACCGCGTGCGTATTGTGAAATGACCCTTTTAAAAGAATAGACGGATATGGGCCTGTCCTGAGACTTTGGTTTCAGGGCGGGCCCTTTTGTGGATATTCCGGAAATTATATATATTATCCTGTCGTTACCACTATGGAGATAAATAAACCAGGGTCGAAAAAAGCACCAGCGGGGAAAGAGTCAAGGCAATCCCCGTCTGGTGTTTTTTTAATACCTCTGTCAGTCATAAATCCGCCGGAAAGTGTGCAAATTATTGTGCCTATTTCATTGTATTTTAAGACTATATACGGTATAATTTTATTATGGCGTTATAAATAGGCATCAATATATTTGGGGTGTGAAAATGAGCAGAAAAATAAAAAAACCGAAAACATTCATACAGAAGAGAATCCGCAGTGCAAAGCGGATGAAATCTTTTTTTGGCGCGCTTGGCAGAAACCGCAGGCGGCTGGGAAAGGTATTCAATGGTGTCTGCGAAGTTGCTGCCCGCGTTATGGAGAAAAAACTATAAAGGAGATTTGATAATGGCGGTAGTTAAACCATTTTGTGCAGTGCGTCCCCAGGAGAACCTGGCATCTAAAATTGCCGCACTGCCATATGATGTATATAACAGAAAAGAGGCGAAAGAGGAGACCGAAAAAAATCCATATTCCTTTCTGAAGATTGACCGTCCGGAGACACAGTTTCCGGATGATACGGATATGTACGCTCCTGAGGTGTACAAACAGGCCCGCAGGATATTCTGGAAGATGATGGAGGACGGGGACTTCCTGCAGGATGTGGACCCCAATTTTTATCTCTATGAGCTTACCAGAAACGGGCATGTGCAGACAGGAATCGTGGCATGTGCGTCGATTGACGATTACTTAAACGGTGTCATCAAAAAACATGAGAACACCAGAGTGGAAAAAGAGCTGGACCGCATCCGCCATGTGGATGTGCTGGAGGCGCAGACAGGACCTATTTTCCTGGCCTACCGTGCCAATGCGGATTTTAAGCATCTGATGGATGTGAAGAAAAAGGATTTTCCCATTTTCGACTTTGTATCAGAGGACGGCATCCGTCACAGAGGATGGATGATCTATGAGTCAGCCATGATTCACAAGATAGAGAAGACCTTTCAGGCCATGGACAGCATATATATCGCAGACGGCCATCACAGGGCGGCCTCAGCCATCAAAGCAGGTCTGAAGAGACGCCGGGAGAATCCCAATTATACGGGCAGGGAGCCCTTTAATTACTTTCTGTGTACCCTGTTTGCAGATGAGGAGCTGGAAATCCTGGATTACAACCGTGTGGTAAAAGACTTAAACGGATATTCCGCGGAAGAGTTCCTGGAAAAAATAAGGGAGCGCTTTACCGTGTCCGAACCGGGAACAGAGGCAGTATCGCCCCGGGAAAAAGGCGAATTCGGTATGTATCTGGAGGACAGATGGTATAAACTTAAGATAAAGGAAGAATACCGGGCTACAGATGTGGTGGACGGACTGGATGTGGCATTGCTTCAGAATAACCTTCTGGAACCTGTGCTGGGGATCCGGGAGCCGGCAAAAGACCCCCGGATTGATTTTATCGGGGGAATCCGGGGACTGGGTGAGCTGGAAAAACGTGTGCAGACAGACTGTAAGGCAGCCTTTTCCATGTATCCCACTTCCATGGCAGAGCTTTTTGCGGTTGCGGACGCAGGAAAGCTGATGCCGCCGAAATCCACCTGGTTTGAGCCAAAGCTGAGAAGCGGGCTGTTTATTCACAGGATATAGACTATGACAGAGAATTTATTTGATAAAATTGACCGCTTAGAGGCAGGAGAGTCCCTGGACAGGGAGAGCTATACCGCGCTGATCGAAAAGCGGAATGAGGAACTTGCCGGATACCTGTTCGGCAAAGCAGCCGGGATGCGGGAGAAATATTACGGAAACCGCATTTATATCAGAGGGCTGATCGAGTTTACCAATTACTGCAAAAATGACTGTTATTACTGCGGAATCCGAAAAGGAAACCGAAAGGCAGAGCGTTACCGCCTAGGCAGGGAGGAAATCCTGGAGTGCTGCCGGAAAGGTTATGTTCTTGGGTTCAGAACTTTTGTGCTGCAGGGCGGAGAGGACCCCTGGTATACGGATGACAGGATCGCAGAGCTGGTCCGGGACATAAAAAAGGAGCACAGCGACTGCGCAGTGACGCTCTCCGTGGGGGAAAAGGAGAGAGAAGCTTATCAGAAGCTTTTTGATGCAGGGGCAGACAGATATCTGCTCAGGCATGAGACTGTATGCGAGGAACATTACCGCACGCTGCATCCCCCATCCATGTCTTATGATCACAGACAGGAATGTCTGAGAAATCTAAAGGACATTGGATTTCAGACAGGATGCGGATTTATGGTAGGAACGCCGGGGCAGACGGCTGAGAACCTGGCTGATGAACTGCTGTTTTTGAAAGAATTCCAGCCTGCCATGGTGGGAATCGGGCCTTTCATCCCCCACAGGGACACTCCATTTGGAACAAAGGCCCCGGGGAGTGCAGAGCTTACTCTGTATCTTCTGGGACTGATCCGCCTGCTGCTTCCGAAAGTCCTGCTTCCGGCCACAACTGCCCTTGGAACCATTTCCGATGACGGGCGGGAGAGAGGCATACTGGCAGGAGCCAATGTGGTTATGCCGAATTTATCGGCTTCACTGGTACAGGGGAAATATGAACTGTACGACCATAAAATTTATACCGGCGCAGAAAATGCCGCCGAACTGGAACTTCTTCGCAGCCGAATGAAGAAAATAGGCTGTGAAGTGACTGTAGACCGGGGGGACACCAAAATGTACACCCGGTAAAGAGAAAAGGAGAGGGTAAAAATGAATTACAATCCGAAATCACTGAAAGCAGAGGAATTTATTTCCCATGAGGAAATCCAGGAGACACTTGCCTACGCTGAGGCAAATAAGCACAATGAAGAGCTTATTGACCAGATCCTTGAGAAGGCAAAGCTCAGAAAGGGACTCACCCACAGGGAGGCATCCGTACTGCTTGACTGCGACATAGAGGAGAAAAACCAGGAGATTTACAAACTGGCTGAACAGATTAAAAAGGATTTCTACGGAAACCGGATTGTTATGTTTGCGCCCCTTTATCTGTCCAATTACTGTATCAACGGCTGCGTGTACTGTCCTTATCACAGAAAAAACAAACACATAGCCAGAAAGAAACTGACGCAGGAAGAGATCGTAAAAGAGGTAACCGCTCTGCAGGATATGGGCCACAAGCGCCTTGCTCTGGAAGCAGGGGAGGACCCGGTCAACAATCCCATTGAATACATACTGGAGAGCATTAAGACCATATACAGCATCAAACATAAAAACGGCGCAATCCGCCGTGTCAATGTAAATATCGCGGCCACCACAGTGGAGGATTACAGGAAATTAAAAGACGCCGGCATCGGTACCTATATTCTGTTCCAGGAGACCTACCATAAGGAGAGCTACAAAAAACTGCATCCCACAGGACCGAAGAGCAATTATGATTACCACACAGAAGCCATGGACAGAGCCATGGAGGGCGGCATTGACGATGTGGGACTGGGTGTACTGTTCGGGCTGGAGATGTACCGCTATGAATTTGCCGGTCTTCTCATGCACGCGGAGCATCTGGAGGCGGTTCACGGAGTCGGCCCGCATACCATCAGCGTTCCGAGGGTAAAACACGCAGATGATATCGATCCGTCTGCTTTTGACAACGGTATTGATGATGATATTTTCGCGAAACTGGTTGCCTGCATCCGAATCGCAGTGCCTTACACCGGTATGATCATCTCCACAAGAGAGAGTAAGGAGTGCAGGGAGAGAGTGCTTCACCTTGGCATTTCCCAGATCAGCGGTGCTTCCAGGACAAGCGTGGGCGGCTACAGCGAACCGGAACCGGAGGATGAGAACTCCGAGCAGTTTGATGTGTCAGACAAGCGAACCCTGGATGAGGTGGTGCACTGGCTGATGGACATGAAATATATCCCCAGCTTCTGTACTGCATGTTACAGGGAAGGAAGAACCGGTGACCGTTTCATGAGCCTGTGCAAGACAGGACAGATTCAGAACTGCTGCCACCCCAATGCCCTGATGACCCTGAAAGAGTTCCTTATGGATTACGCAAGCCCTGAGACAAGAAAAATCGGAGAAGAACTGATCCGGTCAGAACTTGTGAACATTCCAAGGGAAAGAACAAGAGAGATCGTGGTGGAACGCCTGGCAAAGATTGAGAACGGGGAGAGAGATTTCCGTTTCTGAGAGGAGGATATACATGAGCCTGAACGCAGCACCCTCTGCAAACAGGGTACATATCAGCTTTTTCGGGCGGCGCAACACCGGAAAGTCCAGTCTGCTCAACGCAGTCACAGGGCAGGAGATGGCAGTGGTATCGGATGTGAAGGGAACCACCACCGACCCGGTGCAGAAAGCCATGGAGCTTCTGCCCATAGGTCCTGTTTTGTTTATCGACACGCCGGGTATGGATGATGACCAGGAAGGCCTGGGCGCTCTCCGGGTAAAAAAGGCGGAGCAGGTGCTCCACAAAACAGACGTGGCAGTCCTGGTGGTGGAGGCGGGAAAAGAACTGGTCCCCATGGAACTACAGCTCATAGATCTCTTTGAAAAGAGAAAGCTGCCGTATCTTGTGGTATACAATAAAATGGATCTGCTGGCAGAGGAGAGAGAACCGAAGACAGACCATGAAATCTACGTGAGTGCCGGACAGGGTGTTCACATTACTGAACTGAAGGAAAAGCTGGGAAGCCTTGCAAAGGAAGGGCAGGAACGTCCTCTTGTAAAAGACCTGGTGTCACCGGGGGACTTTGTGCTCCTGGTGATCCCCATTGATAAAGCGGCACCGAAAGGGAGGCTGATCCTGCCTCAGCAGCAGGTGATCAGAGAACTGTTGGATACAGGTGCAGTTCCCCTTGCCGTGCAGGATGACAGGGTGGAGGATGTACTTGGACGTCTGGGAGAAAAACCGCGGCTTGTCATTACAGACAGCCAGGTGTTCGGGAAGGTGGACAAAGCGGTTACGGCTGATATCCCTCTTACTTCCTTTTCCATACTGTTCGCACGGTATAAAGGGATCCTGGACGGCGCGCTGGAGGGTGCCTATGCCCTTGACCGTCTGGAGGACGGGGACAAAGTGCTGATCAGTGAGGGCTGTACCCATCACCGGCAGTGCAATGATATCGGTACGGTGAAAATGCCCCGCTGGATTGAGGCGCATACCGGGAAAAAGCCTGACTTTGCATTTACCTCAGGAACCGGGTTTCCGGAGGATCTGACACCATATCGGCTGGTGGTACACTGCGGAGGCTGTATGCTTAATGAGCGGGAGATGCAGTGGCGCAGGAACCAGGCTGGCCTGCAGGGTGTGCCTATGACAAATTACGGTATAGCCATTGCGCATATGAACGGTATTTTGCAGCGGAGCCTGGAAATATTCCGGTGATCAGTAAATATGCGGGAGGGCAGTTTAATGGAGTATGTTCCAATTGATGAGACAAACCGGGAACGCGTCAATGAATTCATAGAGAGCCAGTGGCTCACAACAGAGATGGTCATTCGCGGCAGAGTTGTGGATATGACCGGGACAGACGGCATTGTTGTCTGGGAAAAGGGAAACATTGTGGGCCTTCTCACATACCTGATCCGGGACGGTATCTGTGAGATCATATCCCTGGACAGCCGTCAGGAGGGCCGGGGGATCGGAAGAAACCTGATCGAAAAGGTAAAAGAGACAGCAGAAAAGAAAAAATGCAGAAGGCTTGTGGTGATCACCACAAATGACAACATTCAGGCCATCCGCTTTTACCAGCGCTGCGGATTTGATATGTCACATCTGTACCACAATGCCCTGAACTTTTCAAGAAAGCTGAAACCGGAGATTCCTCTGATTGGGGCAAATGGAATTTTGCTGATGCATGAGATTGAATTTGCGATGGATCTGCAGCCGGGAAGGAACAGATAAAGAATCCGGCAGCAGAAAGGAAGAAAGAGGAGGATAAAAATTGTTTGCAGATTACAGCAATAGCCTGGTGAATTTATCCTGCTCTGTATTAAAAAGATTCGGCGCAGAATACGGTCATAAGACTTTGCCCTGTGCGGATGAATGGATGGGAAAGGGATTCAGGAACGTTGTTGTGGTCCTGCTGGACGGAATGGGATGCGAGGCGATTGACTTCCATCTGAAAGAGGATGGATTCTTCAGAAGCCATTACAGATGCGGGATCTCCTCCGTCTTTCCGCCTACGACAACGGCTGCCACCACGACTATGGAGAGCGGTCTGACACCGGCAGAGCATGGATGGCTGGGATGGAGCCTGTATTTTGGGGAAATCCATAAAGTTGTGAATGCTTTTACCAATCAAGACCAATATGAAAGGTGCGCAGCGGAAGATTACCATGTTGCCAGCCGTTTTATCCCTTACACAAAGATATATGACAAGATAAACCGGGCGGGAGTCGGACATGGATACAGTGTGTCCCATTTCGGCACAAATAAAATAGAAACCCTGGATGAAATGTGTGAGGAGATACAGAGGCTATGCGGGCAGGAGGACGAAAAGTACATCTATGCCTATTGGGAGGAACCGGACAGCACCATGCATGACCAGGGATGCCACAGTGAATGTGTGACAAGGGAATTAGAGTATCTGGAAGGGAAAATCGCCCGGATGTCCGACAGACTGGAGGATACACTTCTGATCGTGACAGCAGACCATGGGCATATAGATCTGTCGCATTATATTCTCACAGACTATCCGGACATATTGGAAATGCTGAGGCTTCCCATATCTGTGGAGGCCAGGGCAGCGGCCTTCTATGTGAAGGAGGAATTCAGGGAAGAATTTCCAAAAAGATTCCGCAGACATTTCGGAGAGGAGTTTCTGCTTTTCTCCGCCAAGGAGATGCGGGAGAAGCAGATATTCGGTGATGGGACACCCCGTGAAAGGTTTCGTGAACTGGCCGGTGATTTTCTGGCTGTGGCAACTGCGGATAAGGGATTTGCCTGGTCCAGAAATCTGCCCATGTTTCGATCAAACCATGCGGGCATGACAGAACAGGAAATGATGGTACCGCTCATTGTAGTGGAAAAGCAATAATTTCTGATATAACAGGAAAAAGGACATGCTGATGACCCAAAAAACGTTGTCAGCATGTCCTTTTTTTGCTGCTGTGAAACCTTTCCGGATCTCACAGCAGCCATTTTTATACAGCAGCTTTAATAGCTGTCATTGTGCAGCAGTTCGTGCTCTTTTCCTTTTAACAGAGTATCATACAGAGACATAACCAGCGGGTTCTCATCCGCCTTGCGGATACTGGTCACATTGTCTGCTTTGTAGAGGCCGTCTTTTCTGGCCGCTTTTGTGCGGTCTCCGGCTCTCGGCGGCTGTCCGCCTCCCATGATACATCCGCGGCGGCATGCCATAATCTCCACAATGTGGTAGTGGGCTTCGCCGCTCTTGATCTTTTCCATAACCTTCTGTGCATTGGCCAGGCCGCTGGCAACACATACATTCAGCGGAATACCTTTGTAGGTGACAGAGAATTCCTTGATACCCTCTTCACCGCGGGCACCTGTCTCAGCTACGGTATCCATGGTTGCCTTGTCGTGTTTGTCTGCAAAACGGCGGAGCATGGCTTCTGTCACACCGCCGGTTACGCCGAAGATAACACCGGCGCCGGAACCAAAGCCGAATGGCATGTCGCAGGCTTCCGGAATCAGAGTCGGGAACTCAATGCCGGAGTTTTTGATCATACGGATCAATTCTGTTGTTGTGATGACAATATCCGTGTTCTGCTCTCCGTGGGTAAAGCTGTTTGGACGGATGGCCTCCATCTTCTTGGCTGTACACGGCATGATGGACACAACAACGGTCTTCTTGCCCTGGTTTTTCTCATATCCCCTGTAGTATTCCTTGATGACTGCGGAGAACATTTCCTGAGGAGAACGGCAGGTAGAAAGATTGTCTTTGTATTCCGGATACTGGTCACAGAGGAATTTCACCCATGCCGGACAGCAGGAGGTGAAAAGAGGAAGCTTGGAACTGTCTCCCAGACGCTCCAGGAATTCCTTGGATTCTTCCATGATGGTTAAGTCCGCACTGAACGCGGTATCGTAAACTTCATCAAATCCCATGCGGTGCAGAACGGCTACCAGTTTGCCCATAACACTGTTTCCCTTGTCCAGGCCAAAGGCATCGCCGACTGCCACACGTACGGCAGGCGCTACCTGAGCCACAACTCTTGTATTCGGATCAGCAATCGCTTCCCATACTTCGTCCATATGGGTCTTGATGCTGATCGCGCCGGTAGGACAGTAAATACGGCACTGACCGCAGCTTACGCAGTCGGTCTCTGCCAGAGTCTTGTTAAAGGCCGGCATTGCCATGGCGTCTGTTCCTCGGAACGCGAAGCCTAAGACGCCCAGTCCCTGAATCTCGGAACAGGCACGCACACAGTCGCCGCAGAGAATACATTTGTTGGGGTCCCTGACAATGGAGGGAGAGCTGGTATCCAGCGGACGGATTTCCCTTGTGTTCTGGAAACGCACATCCGTAATATTCATTCTGTGGGCCAGATCCTGCAGTACGCACTCGCCGCTCTTTACACAGGTGGTACAGTCACGGCAGTGGGCGGAGAGCAGAAGCTCCACAATCAGTTTTCTGTATTTTTTGATCCTTCCGGAATTGGTATAGATGACCATTCCATCTCTGGGAACCTCTGAGCAGGAGGCAAAGGTACGTCCCCTGTCATCCTCCACAGTACAGAGCCGGCAGGCGCCGAAGGTGGAAACCTCAGAGTGATAGCAGAGTGTCGGAAGATTGATCCCGGCTTTCCGGATGACGGAAAGCACATTTTTTTCGTCGGTAAATTCAACTTTTCTACCGTCAATCGTCATAAATCCCATATTAAAACCCTCCTATGCTTCCACGTAAATGGCATCAAAGGCACAGTTGTCTTTGCAGGCACCGCACTTGATACACAATTCGTTGTCAATATTATAAGCTTGCTTGCGCACACCGGTGATGGCACCAACCGGGCAGTTCTTGGCACATTTACCGCAGCCTTTACAGAACTCAGGATTGATGACAAAGCGGCGCATAGCAGTACAGCATTTGGCAGCGCATTTGTGGTCTAAAATGTGCTCCTCATACTCATTTCGGAAGGTCTTTAATGTGCTGATAACAGGAAGCGGAGCACTCTTTCCGAGTCCGCACAGAGCCATATTCTTAACCATGGCTGCCAGCTCTTCCAGGGTATCCAGATCCTCGATGACGCCTTTGCCGTCTACGATGCGTTCCAGGATCTCCAGCATACGTTTGGTTCCTTCACGGCAGGGAACACACTTTCCGCAGGATTCCCTCTGGGTAAAGCTCATGAAGAAACGGGCAACCTCTACCATACAGGTGTTCTCGTCCATGACAACCAGTCCGCCGGAACCCATGATGGCATCGTATTTTTTTACACTGTCAAAATCCAGACCTACATCCAGATGCTCCGCCGTAAGACATCCGCCGGAGGGACCGCCGATCTGTACGGCTTTGAATTCTCCGCCTCCCTTGATGCCGCCGCCGATATCATAGATCATCTCGCGCAGGGTAGTTCCCATGGGAACCTCAATGAGGCCTGTGTTCTCAATGGAGCCGGTGATGGAGAAGGTCTTCGTTCCGGGACTTCCCTCTGTTCCGATGGTGCGGAACCAGTCAGCACCCTTCATGACGATACCGGGCACATTGGCGAAGGTCTCCACATTGTTCAGGACTGTGGGTTTGGCCCAGAGTCCCTGGTCTACGGTTCTTGGCGGTTTAACACGGGGCATACCTCTGTCACCTTCGATGGAAGCGGTCAGGGCAGAACCTTCACCGCAGACGAATGCACCGGCACCGCGGTTGATATGCATATGGAAGCAGAAATCTGTTCCCAGAATGTTATCTCCGAGCAGGCCCTTTTCCTCAGCCTGTGCAATGGCGTGGGTGAGCCGCTCTACAGAGAGGGGGTATTCCGCACGTACATAGATATAACCGTCCTGTGCATTCACTGCATAGGCGGCTATGGTCATACCTTCGATCAGACGGTAGGGGTCACCTTCCATAACGCTTCCATCCATGAATGCGCCCGGGTCACCCTCGTCGCCGTTACAGACAACATAGTGTTCTTTTACATCTGTGTGGGCAGCTACCTGTTTCCATTTCTTTCCGGTGGGGAATCCGCCGCCGCCTCTTCCGCGCAGGCCGGATTTGTCCACTTCGTCGATGACATCTCTCGGAGACATGTCAAAGATGGCTTTTGACAGGGCACTGTAACCGCCGGATGCTATGTATTCGTCCAGAGACTCCGCGTCAAAACGTCCGCAGTTTTCCAGAGTGATCCTGGTCTGCTTTGCAATGAAGGGGATGTCATCCGGTGTGGGGAAGGAGTCCTCGCCTTTTTTGTAGAACAGGCGTTCCACAGGTTCTTTGTTCAGGACTGTGCGTTTGAAGATCTCTTCACAGTCGTCCATCTGAACCTTTACATATTGATAATGCAGGGGCTCGATTCTCATCAGGGGTCCCAGTTCGCAGATACCCTGGCAGCCTGTCTTCACAACTCCGATGTGAGGAACATGGCCGTCAAATTCTACGGAAACACCGGGCATGTCTTTACAGAGTTCCTGCATTTTTTCGTAGATTTTCTGTGAGCCGGTAGCAACACAGCCGGTTCCGGCGCAGATCAGGATACGGCATTCATAAGAATCAATCTGTTTTTGTGCAGCCTCCTGCTCTCTTTTCAGAGCCTCTCTGTTTTCGATAATCATACGCTATCACCTCTCAATTCTGTGAGTAATTCCAATGCTTTTTCCGGCGTCATAGTGGGGTGTACTTCATTGTTCACGGTGAGTGTAGGAGCCAGCCCGCAGGCACCCAGGCAGGAAACAGTCTCCACAGTGAAAAGCATATCGTCTGTGGTATGTTTTTTCTTGCTCAGGCCCAGCTCTTTTTGAAGGGCTTCCAGAATGGGCATGGATTTGCGGACATGGCAGGCAGTTCCGTCACAGACTTTGATAATGTATTTTCCCTTGGGTTCAAAGGAAAAGTTTTCGTAAAATGTGGCAACACTGTAGGCTTTGGCCTCTTTTACCCCAATCTCTTTTGCCACGTAGGTCAGTAGTTCGCCTGGCAGATAACGGTATTCTGCCTGAATGTCCTGCATGATGGGAATCAGTGCACTTGGCTTGCGGCCGTAATGGCTGATGATTTCGTCCGTCTTCTGGTAGTAGCTCTTGTCAAGCATTCAGATACCTCCTTTAGATTTAATCATTCATGACAACAGTAAATTCACCGCAGGTGATTTCTGTTGCCTACAGTACACTTCCGCATGTGCTTTGGGTATTTTTGCACATATACCTGTTCCCCTAATTATATAATGCCGGGAGGAAATACACAATAAATATTTTGAAAAAAACACGGAAATATACAAATTGGTTAATGGTAATATCCGCGTCAGCGCATATTTTATATTTTGCAGCGGCAGGATGTTCGGATGATCCAAATACGGAATGTCTTTCAGGCTGCTCCGTCAGGGATTAAAAAGGATCATATGCAGTATTGCGGTCTCATTGCCGGTATTTTTATAGGAATGGACAGTATCGGCCCTAAATCGTATGCTTTCGCCCTTTTCGACCATAAATCTCTGGCTGTCAGCATGAATTTCGATTTTGCCCGAGAAGACAGTGATAAATTCAGTGGTTCCCTTTAAGTGCGGTTCGGATTCCCAATAACTCCCCTGGTCTAATTCCAGATAATAGACTGCAAATCTACGGTTCTCGTTATCCGGGAAAAGGGAGTAGTTTTTTACTTTTCCGTCATCTTCAAGCAATGGCTGCACTTCAGATGTTTTTACGATCTCATATGGACTCTTTGGGCGAACGGTCAATGCGTCAAATGGTACTTTCATTCCATTTGAAATTTTCCATAATGTAGAAAGCGTCGGGTTTCCGTCACCGCGTTCGATCTGCGCAAGCATACTCTTACTGACACCGCTTAATTTTGCAAGCTCGTCCATGCTTAATTTCTTTTCTTCACGCAATCGTTTAATATTTTTAGCAACTATTGTATTCATTGAATCCATGATATGGTTCTCCTCTCTTGACAATATAATGCACATGATGTATTATTATATCGTACTAGTGCGATATAATAACTGTTTTGTATCATTATACGATTTCAGCTTGGGCTTGTAAAGAGGAAAGGAGATATGTCTATGATTCTAAATCTTGAAGAAGAAGGTGAAATGTTCAAAGAATACAACAAAGGTGACTGCTCAAAATGCTGTGAGGTTCTTCTGCGGACATACGGTAGAAATGAGCAATAGAAAGGATGCATTATGTTCCGTTTATACGATTTTCTGATTTATTGTTTTATTACGGCTTACACACCGGGTGCCAACAATCTGCTTTCCATGAGTAATGCCATACGGCTGGGATTTCGCCGAAGCATTCGCTTTAACTTGGGCATACTGGCCGGATTTGCAGTCGTTATGTCTGTTTGCACCGTCTTCAGCGCAACACTCTATTCCTTTCTTCCTAAGGTAAAGATGGTCATGCAGATCCTGGGCGCTGCTTATATGCTGTACCTTGCATGGAAGGTCTGGAAGAGTTCTGCGGAGGTAAATACGGAAGGCGGGAAGGAGGCTGGTTTTATTTCCGGCATGGTACTGCAATTTATCAATCCTAAAATTTACATTTACGCAATCACGGCAATGTCGCTTTATATCCTGCCGGTTTATCATTCCGGCACGGCACTGGCCGGATTTACTGCCGTACTGTCTCTGATCGGTGCTTCCGGTTCTTTTATATGGGCGCTTTTCGGGGCGGCATTTTGTAAATTCTTCTCCAGACATACGAAGCTGGTAAACGCTGTTATGGCTCTTTTACTTATTTACTGCGCTGTTTCTTTGTTTCTTTGATCCTTTGTCCGTGGTCCCGATGAGCAAATATCCGTGAAGAGGAAGAGATGCGAAAAGGTTAAAACGGAGCGGCAAAATGCAGTGTGGCAGGGGCACCGGACGGAGGGAAAAGAGTGCGCCTGTTTTCATTGACAAAGAAGAACTGCCTGTGCTAGTATCAAACATAACCAGTTACCCTTTGGGCATTCCCAGGCGCCGGGAAGCCGCAGGATTTTTGAAAAGGTAACGAAATACGAATTGCAGTCGGAAAACCAGCAGTCAGAAAAGGAGAATTGACATGGCATTTTATTATGAGGAGCCGTCCAGAACATTTAGCGAATATCTTCTGATTCCGGGGTATTCGTCCACACATTGTGTGCCGTCCAAAGTGGATCTGAAAACACCTCTGGTGAAATACAAAAAAGGGGAGGAACCGGCACTGACTATCAACATTCCCATGGTCTCTGCAATCATGCAGTCTGTCTCAGATGACAATCTGGCCGTAGCCCTTGCCCAGGAGGGCGGTATTTCCTTTATCTACGGTTCCCAGCCGGTTGAAAAGCAGGCGGAGATGGTGGAAAAGGTAAAACGTTACCGTGCCGGTTTCGTGGTCAGTGACTCTAACGTGTCGCCGGAGATGACCCTTCAGGATGTGCTTCGTCTTACGGAACAGACGGGCCACTCTACCATAGCTGTCACGGAGGATGGTTCACCGGGGGGAAAGCTGCTCGGCATTGTCACCAATAAGGATTACCGGGTAAGCCGCATGAACCTGGACTTAAAGGTAAAAGAATTTATGACAAAACTGGACGACCTTGTATATGCAGACGAGGAGACGACTCTGAAGGAGGCCAATGACATCATCTGGGAGCACAAGATAAACTGTCTGCCTCTTGTGAATAAGAACCGGGAACTGGTGTATCTTGTTTTCAGGAAGGATTACGATACACACAAGAAAAATGAAAATGAACTGATTGACAGCCATAAGCGCTACATGGTAGGGGCAGGAATCAACACCAGGGATTACGAGACGCGTGTTCCGGCACTGATCGGGGCGGGAGCCGATATTCTGTGTATTGACAGCTCGGAAGGCTTTTCAGAGTGGCAGAAGATCACGATTGACTATATCAGGAAAAATTATGGAAATGATGTAAAGGTAGGTGCCGGAAATGTGGTGGACGCGGAAGGATTCCGCTTCCTGGCTGAGGCAGGGGCTGACTTTGTCAAGGTGGGAATCGGCGGCGGTGCTATCTGTATTACCCGCGAACAGAAAGGCATCGGCAGAGGACAGGCCACTGCATTGATCGAGGTGGCAAAGGCCAGGGATGCGTATTTTGAAGAGACGGGAATCTATATTCCCATCTGCTCTGACGGCGGAATCGTCCACGATTATCATATTACCCTGGCGCTGGCTATGGGTGCTGACTTTATTATGCTGGGAAGGTATTTTGCCAGATTTGACGAAAGCCCTACCAAGAAGGTTAATATCAACGGCAGCTATATGAAGGAATACTGGGGTGAGGGCAGCGCGCGGGCCAGAAACTGGCAGCGGTATGATATGGGAGGCGAGAAAAAACTTTCTTTTGAGGAAGGTGTGGATTCTCTGGTACCCTATGCAGGAAGTCTGAAGGATAATGTAAACCTGACTCTGAGCAAGGTCCGCTCTACTATGTGCAACTGCGGAGCGCTCACCATTCCGGAGCTTCAGGAAAAAGCTAAGATCACACTGGTTTCCGCTACAAGTATTGTTGAGGGCGGCGCACATGATGTGTTGCTGCGGGATCAGAGATAAATTTATGAGACAGATTCTGTAAAAGAGGGGGTTCTGATGACGGAACCTGCTTTTGCGGAATCTGTTTTTTTCTGGTATCGCGCGCCGTTTTCATCCAAGGTTTACTTTTTAACGCTTTAATGATAAAATGTAACAAAAGGAGGGTGTTTTATGTCTGACAAATTATATGAATTGATGGATTGGCCGGAAATAGAGGCTGTTGTATATTCTGAGGAAAGCGAACCGCGCCGTATTTTGGGACCGAGAGTGACAGAAGACGGTATTTTGATCCAGTGTTTTGTGCCGGGCGCTGTGCAGGCAAGAATTCTGCTCACAAAGGAAAAAGAGACTTACGATATGGTCATGGAGGATGAGGCAGGCTTTTTCGCTGTGCTGATTCCGGGAAATAAAATACCGAAATATAAAGTGGAAATCCAGGATGGGGAAGGAAACAAAAAACAGTTTTATGATCCCTATGCTTTTACATCTAAAATCAGCCTTGACGAGGAACAGCAGTTCTGTGCAGGCATCTGTTATGATATCTATGAAAAACTGGGCGCGCATACCATGACGATCAATGGTGTGTCCGGTGTGTATTTTGCAGTCTGGGCACCGAATGCGATTCGTGTTTCCGTGGTTGGTGATTTTAACCACTGGGATGGCAGGGCGCATCAGATGAACCGCCTGGCTGTGTCAGGGATTTTTGAGATATTTATACCCGGGATCAAACCGGGCGCCTTATATAAATATGAGATCAAGGCAAAAGGTTCCCTGGTATACTTAAAGGCAGATCCCTACGGAAACCAGGCGGAGCTGCGTCCGAAAACAGCCTCCATAGTAGCAGATCTGAACCATTACCGTTGGCAGGATGACCAGTGGTTAAAAGACAGGAAACGTGTCAATGACGAGAAGAAGCCCATGCTGGTCTATGAGATGCATCTCGGTTCCTGGATAAAACCTGAGGAAGAGGGAAAACTGTTCTGTAATTACCGGGATATCGCGCCAAAGCTTGCTGAGTATTTAAAGGATATGGGTTACACACATGTGGAGCTTATGCCGGTTATGGAACATCCCTTTGACGCCTCCTGGGGATATCAGGTGACAGGATATTATGCGCCTACCAGCAGATACGGCACCTGTGAGGATTTTATGTATTTCATGGATTATCTGCATCAGCAGGGCATCGGTGTGATCCTTGACTGGGTACCGGCACATTTTCCGAAAGATACCCCGGGACTTCCGAATTTTGACGGCACCTGTCTGTATGAGCATTTAGACCCGAGACAGGGTATGCATCCCCATTGGGGAACACTGATCTACAATTACGGAAGGCCGCAGGTTAGAAATTTCCTTATTTCCAATGCACTTTTCTGGGTAGAGAAATTCCATGCAGATGGTATCCGTATGGACGCGGTGGCTTCCATGCTGTATCTGGATTACGGAAAGAATGACGGGGAATGGGTTCCAAACATTTACGGCGGCAATGAGAATCTGGAAGCCATAGAATTTTTAAAACATTTGAATTCCATTTTTAAGAAGAGACATCCGGATGCACTTCTCATAGCAGAGGAATCCACGGCATGGCCTAAGATCACGGGCAGCATTGAGGATGACGGCCTGGGCTTTGATATGAAGTGGAATATGGGCTGGATGAATGACTTTATTGACTATATGAAAAAGGATCCGCTGTTCAGAGGCGGTGCCCACGATGAGCTTACATTCAGTATGGTGTATGCCTACAGTGAAAAGTTCCTTTTAAGTCTGTCACACGATGAGGTGGTGCATTTAAAAGGCTCCCTTCTTATGAAAATGCCGGGTGACAAGGAGCAGAAGTTCGCGAATCTCCGTGCTGCCTATGGATTTATGGCTGTTCATCCCGGCAAGAAGCTGTTGTTCATGGGACAGGAGTTTGCCCAGGAGAGAGAGTGGTCTGAGGAGAGAAGCCTTGACTGGGAGCTTCTGGAACAGCCGGATCATCAGCAGTTTAAAAATTATGTGAAGGCACTCTGGAACTTCTATAAGGAACAGCCGGCTCTGTATGAGATGGATTACGATACAGAGGGATTTGAGTGGATCAACCACATGGAATCCGAGAAAAATATGCTGACCTTTATCAGGAAGACGAAAAAGAAAGAGGAGCTGCTGGTGATCGTGTGCAATTTCTCACCTCTTTCGTACGAAAAATACCAGATGGGCGTTCCGTATCCGGGCAAATATAAAGAAATCTTCAACAGTGATGCCGCAGAATTCGGCGGAACCGGCGTGAGAAATGCCAGAGCAAAATCCTCCAAACGGGCAGAGCATGACGAGAGAAAGAATTCTATCGTTATTGATGTTGCGCCGTTGTCTGTACAGATATTCTCCTACATAAAAGAGGAGAAAAAGACGACAGCAAAGACCGGTGCAAAGAAAACCGTGAAGGAGACAACGTCTGCAAAATCTGCGGAAAAGGGTAAAACCAGGGCTGCCAGAGCAGAAAAGGCTGCTGAGAGCCGGGAAAATCCTGCAGTTTCAAAAGTCCGGGCAGAGTTAGAGCAGAAGATCGAAGAAGAGCGTAAAAAGGAGCTGGAGCAGCAGGCGCTGAGTATCGCGGCGGCAGCAGAGGCTGTCAAAGCGGATGCGGTATCCAAAAAGGAGACAGGAACAGGCGCCGAGGCGGAAAACACCGGGACGAATGCAAAGAGCAGTAAGGCTGAGGCAGGAAAGAACGACAAGGCGCTGACAGCAAAAGCCGGGGCTAAAAAAACAGCATCCAAGAAGACAGCAGGAACAAGAGCAAAAAAGGCGGCAGCCAAAACGGGAACAGAGAAGGCAGCCGGGGCTAAGGCTAAAAAAGCTGCAGTCGGGACAGCGGCTGAGAAAGTAGAAGTGAAAGCGGAAGCTGAAAAAACCATGGCAAAGCCGGAGAATGAGAAGATAGAGGCAAAGCCGGAAGCTAAAAAGATAGAGGCAAAGCCAGACGCTAAAAAGATAGCGGCAAAGCCGGAAGCTGAAAAAATAGAGGCAAAGCCAGACGCTAAAAAGATAGCAGCAAAGCCGGAAGCTGAAAAAATAGAGGCAAAGCCAGACGCTAAAAAGATAGAGGCAAAGCCGGACGCGGAGAAGATAGAAGCGAGGCCGGAAGCTAAAAAGATAGAGGCAAAGCCGGACGCGGAGAAGATAGAAGCCAAGCCGGAAGCTAAAAAGATAGCGGCAAAGCCGGATGCAGAGAAGATAGAAGCGAAGCCGGAAGCTGAAAAGATAGCAGCAAAACCGGAAGCGGAGAAGATAGAAGCCAAGCCGGAAGCTGAAAAGATAACAGCAAAGCCAGAGGCCGAGAAAATAGCAGCAAAACCGGAAGCCGGCAAAACAGCTTCCAAAAAGGGAACAACGAGAAAGACGACCGGAAAAAAATAAGGATGAACTAAATGACAGGAATTTTGGCAAAAAGCATTAACCTAGAAAAAATCTGGAACCACATCAGTGCCCAGATTCCCGCTGTGGAAGCTTTCGCATGGAAAGTGATCCTGGCGATCGTCATCTATTTTATAGCCAGCAAGGTGATCGTCAAGATATGTGCCTTTATACGGGCAGCCATGAACAAAGCAGGTGCAGACACCGGCGTAATCCAGTTTTTGACTTCTTTTGTAAAAACGGCCCTGTATTTCCTGCTGATCGTAAGTATTGCGGTCCGTTTTGGAATTAAGGAATCCTCCATTGCGGCATTACTGGCATCCGGAGGTGTAGCGATTGGTCTGGCACTGCAGGGCGGTCTGTCAAACCTGGCAGGCGGAGTGATCATTATGCTTCTAAGGCCCTTTACAGTGGGAGACTACATTATAGAGAACACCAACAGCCAGGAAGGGACCGTGGTGAAAATTGATCTGTTTTATACCACACTCTCTACCGTGGACAACAGAAGGATTACCATACCAAACGGAAACATTACCAATTCCAGCATTGTGAATGTGACATCTCAGGACAAGCGGAAACTGGAGATCAAGGTGATGATCGGCTACCAGTCGGATCTGAAAAAGGCTAAAGGAATACTGGAAACGCTGCTCCATGCAGATCCTGCCATTATGTCGGAGCAGGAGATGCTGGTGTTTGTGGATGAACTGGCAGATGATGGTGTGATCCTGGGACTCCGGGCATGGGTGAAGACAGAAGACTACTGGCCTGCAAAATGGAGGCTGAACGAGGAGATTAAACTGACATTTGACGAGGAAGACATTGATATTCCATATCCGCAGCTTGATGTGCATATCAAGTCCGGATTGCCGGAAACTTTCGGCAGAGAGGAGCGCAGCCTATGAAACACAGAAAAATATGTCTTGCCATCCTGCTGGGCGCTGTCCTGATATTTGGCGCGGCCGGATGCAGCAATGCCAAGGATACAGACGCGAAAACCCAGACAGAGGCAAAAGAAGAGCAAAAGGACAGCGGCCAGGAAAACAAAGAAACCTCAGATAAGGAGTCAAAAAAAGAGGACACCAAGACAGATAAGAAAGAAAATACGGAAGCAAAAGAGAATCCGGATGAGACAGCAAAGAAAGACACAGAAAAAGATGCGGATAAGAACAGTGCTGATACACAGGAACCTGAGGAGGAGAACACCCCGGTCCAGGCAGGCCAGGCTTTTATCTATGTTCCCGATGACAATGCAGAGGGCTGGAATGTCAATCAGGTAGAGATTGCACAGGTGACAGCAGATGCCCTGATTGGCCAGCTTGTGGGCGCCGGCGTTCTGACGGACAGCATTACAGTCCAGAATTTTGAGGAGACAGAGGAGGAGGGGCAGTATGTCCTGAAACTGGATCTGTCCTCCAATTTTAAAGACAGTGTCCGTTCCATGGGGACTGCCGGAGAGATTCTTACCATTGGTGCAGTGGTCAATTCTTTTCTGGACACCTTTCAGGCGGAAGCAATCCAGATTACCGTGGACGGTGGTACACTGGAGACAGGCCACGAGGTTTATGAGGGCTATATGACACATATGGATTATCAGTAACTACAGGTGCAGCGCCGGGGATATTCCGGCTGCTGCATTTTCAGATTGGATGGGAGTGGTTGGCTATGAAAAAACTATTTGAACCATTACAGATAAAAAATGTGCAGATAAAAAACAGAATTTGTTTTCCGCCGGTGGTATGCTATGCCTGGGGTTCCCGGGACGGCTATGTGTCACCGGAAAATGTGGAACATTACAGAAATGTGGCAAAAGGACAGACCGGCCTGATCATACAGGAGGCTACCTGTGTGGATAAGAACGGAAAGCTTGCCGAAAATCAGCTGGGCATCTGGGAGGACGGCCAGATCCAGGGACTTTCCCGGATCGTGGACGCAGTACACGGGGAAGGATGCCCCATCTTTATCCAGATCCATCATGCCGGTGTCTCAGGTCTGGATGGTGAGCTTGCCTGTCCCAGTGACTACAGCTTCTATAAAGATGGGGTCAAAAAAACAGGAAAAGAACTGACAACCGAGGAAATACATAAGATTCAGCAGGAATTTACAGACGCGGCAGTCCGTGCCTGGAAAGCAGGCTATGACGGTGTGGAACTGCACGGATGCCATCAGTACCTGATGTGTGAATTTTTTAACCGCTGGGTGAACCGCAGGCAGGACGCATACGGGGAACACGGAGAACGGTTCGCAGTGGAAATCCTGCGGGCCATTAGGGAAAGGGTGCCGGAGGATTTTGTGGTGGGAATCCGTCTGGGCGGATTTGAGCCAAGGCTGGAGGACGGAATCCGGCATGCCAGGATACTGGAAAAGGAGGGCATAGATTTTATTGATGTGTCCTATGGCTTTTCCGGTGAAGATGACCCGAAAGCACCGGTGGATTTTCCATATGAAAAATGTATCTACGCGGCAGCGGAGATCAAGCGTGCCGTGTCCGTTCCTGTATTTGCGGTAAATGGTATCACAAGCCCACAGATGGCCCAGGACGTATTGGAGCGCACCGATGTGGATATGATCGACATTGCGCGGGGGATCATTGTGAATTATAATTGGGCTAAAGATGCCATAGAAGGCCGGGATACAGGGAAATGTCTGCACTGCAGGCGCTGTCTGTGGTGCGAGAATCCGGAAACCTGTGCCGGCAGAAAAGTCCTTAAGAAAAATCTGAGAAGAAAAAAGGAATTTATAGACAATTTATAATTTTTAAGAGTCAGGAAATATCTATTTGTCTGTCATCGTGCTATTATTAATATATCGTAAAAATGAGAGAGGATGATACCACATGAAGACGCAGGTATTGTATAAGAGCAGAACGGGCAACACGGAAAAGCTGGCAAAGGCCATATTTGCAGCAGTTCCGGGCTCGGATAAGGACATTGCCCGGCTGGACGGGCAGACAGACTATGATATGGCGGACATTTATTTTATCGGTTTCTGGACAGACAGAGGAAGCGCCAGCGTAGAAGTGCTGGATTATCTGGGCTCCCTGCAGGGAAAGAAGATCGCATTGTTCGGCACCTGCGGAATGGGAGAAAGCCCGGAGTATTTTAAGAAGATTGAGGAGAACATCCGGGTTTTCATAGAGGATGACAATGAATATCTGGGCGCATTTATCTGCCAGGGCAAAATGCCGATTCAGGTCAGGGAAAAATACAACCGTATGAGAAACGGGGATAATGACAGGCAGATTGACACCATGATACGGAATTTTGATATGGCCATGCTGCATCCTGATATGGATGATCTGGAGCATGCGGCACAGTTTGTGAGCAAAATATATGAATCATTAGAGAAGGATGGGAATTAAGAATCATGAAAGAAAAATTTGCAAGGTTTATGGCAGGACGCTACGGCACAGACAGGCTGAACCAGTTTATGCTGATCGTACTTCTGGTCTGTGCTGTCATCAATATGTTCATCAGAAATGGATATGTTTCCATGCTGCTGACTTCCTGGGAGATTCTGCTGATCGTTTTTATTTACATCAGAATGTTTTCAAGAAATCTCACGAAACGTTATGCTGAGAATCAGAAGTATCTGGCTGTGGAGAACAAGGTACGCCATTTTTTCGGACAGAAAAAATATATCCAGCAGCAGAGAAAGGATTACCACATTTATTCCTGCCCAAACTGCAAGCAGAAGATTCGTATTCCGAAGGGAAAAGGCAAGGTAAGCGTGCGCTGTCCAAAATGTGGGACAGAATTTGTAAAAAATAGTTGAAATTTTCTCAAAATCGTGTATAATATCACTTGTGTGTGAAACACAAGCTGGAATAGCTCAGTCGGTAGAGCACTTCACTCGTAATGAAGGGGTCGTGAGTTCGAGTCTCATTTCCAGCTTTTCAGAATCCCGCAGATATGCGGGATTCTTTGTCTTTTCAGAGCTAAAAGCGCAAGGTCCTATAGCAGGACTTTACGCTTTCTTTGTTTTTCAGCGGGTTACACATTCGCCAATACTGCTCACAGCCAGCCGATATTTTAATAACAGAGAATAAAATGGATAAAATACATCTGAATTGCCCGCCGGGAATTGACAACGCCGAACATTTGTGCCATTATATACCAGAGATAGTTTAACAAATAACAATGTTAAGATTAGAAAAGGACACTACATGAACGATATACGACACCTGCAAGAAACTCCCGCGGATTCTGCAGTGGCAGATGCGGGAAAAGAGACGTTACTGGAACTTAAGGGGATAAGCAAGAGCTTCGGGACCACAGACGTGCTCAAAGATATTGACCTTTCGATAGAAAGAGGAGAATTCATCACATTCTTAGGCGCTTCCGGCTGCGGAAAAACCACAACTCTGCGTATCATTGCCGGGCTGGAAATGCCGGACAAAGGCCAGGTGATTCTGGAAGGCCGGGATGTGACCATGCTGGAACCCCATCAGAGGGATGTGAATACAGTGTTTCAGAATTATGCCCTGTTTCCCCATATGAATGTGGAGGCAAACATCGGCTATGGCCTGAGAATCCGTAAGGTTCCAAAAAATGAAATCAGGGAAAAAGTAAAGAAAATGCTGGATCTGGTTCAGCTCTCCGGCTATGAAAAGCGTATGCCATCAGAACTGTCAGGCGGGCAGAAGCAGAGGGTTGCCATTGCCCGCTCCCTGATCAACAGCCCAAAACTCCTGCTTTTGGATGAGCCTCTGGGCGCCCTTGATCTGAAGCTCAGAAGGGCTATGCAGACAGAGCTGAAGCGGCTTCAGAAGAAGCTGGGCATTACCTTCCTGTACATAACACATGACCAGGAGGAGGCAATCAACATGTCAGACCGTATTGTGGTCATGCGTGACGGTCAGTTTGAACAGATCGGTACCCCGGATGAGATCTATAACCGCCCGAAGACCAGCTATGTGGCTGACTTTGTGGGCAATGCCAATATAATCTCCGGTGTTGTGGAGCATATAGGGGAGGAGCTTACGGATATCCGGGTGAACAACTGCCTTATCACAGCAGGGACGGCGGACGGCCTGAAAAAAGGCGGCAGGGCTGTGGTAGCTGTGAGAAGGGAAAATATCAAAGTCTGCCGCGAGTGTAAAAAAGGCCTTCCTGCAGTGATAACCGATAAATCCTTTAATGCAGGACAGCTCCACATGGCCTTTAAACTGGAGGACGGCAGGGAAGTGGTTGCCAGCCATTACGGCATAGATACAGATCTGACGGTGGACCAGAAGGTCTGTGTGGGATGGGAGCCGCAGCACGCTGTCTTTGTGGATCTGGAAGATACACAGGAGGCGTGAGGATGGAGAAAAAGAAAAGATCAGGACTGTTTCTGACGGTTGCACCCCTCTATATCTTCACCCTTGTCTTTGTGGCAGGACCGCTGCTCTACATGATAGCCCTGAGCTTTGCCACAAACAGTGACGGATGGGGGACCCTGTGGAAATTTACCCTGGAAAATTATAAGAAGATCGCAGATCCTGTTTACCTGAAGAGCTTTTCCCAGTCCTTCCAGCTTGCGTTTACCAGCACCATCTGTATCACGCTGCTGGGATATCCCTTTGGCTATTTTATGGCAAAACAGTCGGCAAAATGGAAGAAGAGGATCATGCTGCTGATCATGGTGCCTTTCTGGACCAGTTCCCTGATCCGTATGTACGGATGGATCATCCTGCTCCAGGCAAAAGGCGTGTTCAATACGCTGCTTGTGAAGCTGGGCATCATTGAGGAACCGCTGAAAATCCTCTACTCCTATCCTGCAGTTGTCATTGGCATGATTTACGCGCTGCTGCCTTTTATGGTGCTCTCCGTGTATTCCAGCGTGGAAAAAATGGACTGGTCTTTGGTGGAGGCTGCAAGAGATCTGGGGGCCAGCCGGGCCAAGGCATTTTTGACGATTACGCTGAAGCTGACGCTGCCCGGACTTTTGACGGGTGTGATCCTGTCCTTTGTGCCGTCCATGGGACTGTTTTTCATTGCGGATATTCTGGGCGGAAATAAAATCGTTCTGGTGGGCAGTGTGATCCAGGATCAGCTCACAAGAGGAAGCAACTGGCCCTTTGCGGCAGCGCTTGCCGTGGTACTTATGGTCCTGACTTCCATTATGATTTATCTGTACCGGAAAATTACCCACGTGAAAGATTTGGAGGGATTCTTTTGAGAAAAAAACATAAGCTGTCAGGCATTTATCTGGCCGTCCTGCTGCTCGTCATGTATCTCCCCATTGTGATGGTGGTGATATTTTCCTTTAATGAGTCCAAGCTCACAGCCAGCTTTACAGGATTTTCCCTGAAATGGTATGAAACACTCTGGCATGACAGAGATATTAAGGAAGCGCTGTTCAACAGCATACTTCTGGGCGTTATAAGCTGCGCCATCTCTGCAGTCATCGGAACTCTGGGTGCTGTGGGCATGGCCCGGGCGGATTATAAGACAAAAGGCATGATGGAGTATCTGTCCACAGTTCCCATCATGATACCCGAGATCATTCTGGGCATGGTATTTCTTGCCTTTTTCTCCTTATTAAACCTGCCTTTTGGTATGACAACCCTGGTAATTGCACATACTACTTTTTGTATCCCCTATATATTTATGATGGTAAAGGCCAGGCTTGTGGGAATTGACCGGTCTTTGGAGGAGGCAGCCCGGGATTTGGGCGCATCCCAGATCAGGACGTTCTTTGACATAACGCTGCCGCTCATTATGCCGGCGGTTCTGTCCGGAAGTCTGCTGGCGTTTGCCATGTCTTTTGATGATGTGGTCATCAGTATTTTTGTAAACGGTCCAAGGCTCAATACGCTTCCGGTAAAGGTTTACACCCAGCTTAAGACAGGGGTGACACCGGAGATCAATGCGCTTTGTACCATAATTTTAGCGGCCATCGTACTGGTTCTCGGCATTTCTTCCCTGGTGCAGAAACGGCAGGAACGCAGGCGGGGAGAACTTTCAGAAAGATGAGGTAGAAATATGAAGAAAAGATTAGCAGCCCTTACACTTTGTTTTGCAATGGCAGCCTCCATGCTTGCCGGATGTGGTGAAAAAGAGGAAGATGACAACAAAGAACTGGTACTCTACACCTGGGAGGGACTGTTCCCCCAGGAAGTGCTGGATGGCTTTGAGGAAGAGACAGGAATCAAGATCATCAGCTCCAACTTCGACACAAATGAAACCATGCTGGAAAAAATTCAGCAGACAGACGGAAAAGACTACGACATTGTTGTGGGCGATGATTATATCATTGAACAGATCGTGAAGAACGGTCTGGCAAAAAAACTGGACAAGACACAGATCAGCAATTTCGGCAATATCAATCCTCTGTATCAGAGCCAGTTTTATGATCCGGACAATGAATATACCGTTCCGCACGGGGCAGGTATTCCTCTGATCGTGTATGACCCTGCGCAGGTTGACTTTGAGATCAAGGGATATGAGGACCTGTGGAATCCAAAGCTTGAGGATAAGATCGCCATGATCGGCAGCTACCGGGCAGTCAATGGATTTGTGCTTCAGACTATGGGAAAATCCATGAATGAGGAAGATGTACAGGTCATCGAACAGGCAGGGGAAAAATTAAAAGAGCTGGCGCCGAATATCCGTATGATCCAGGACAGTGATACACAGAACGCACTGCTGAACGGAGAGGCCAGTGTTGCCTATCTGTATACTTCCCAGGTGACAGCAGCCCTGGCAGAGAATCCGGACCTGAAGGTGGTCTATCCGGAAGAGGGACTGGGCTTTGGCATTATGAACCTGTTTATTCCCAAAAACGCACCGGATGAACTGAACGCCTATAAATTCCTGAACTATATTCTGGAGCCGGAAAACGCGGCGAAATGTTTTGATGCTCTCGGATATTACTGTACTACAAATGCGGCGGATGATCTGGTAAATCCCAACCTGGTAGTGCCGGATTCCGTGAAAAAGGGCGAGATCGTACAGAATGTAAGCGCAGAAGCCAACGAGGCATATGAGAAAAACTGGACAGAATTCAAAGCTGCATGTGACTAAGGAAAAAGGAGGTACATACAATGCAGACAAAAGTGACAAGAGAACAAGCGCTGGAGCTTCTGAAAAAATACAACAAAGAGGAATTCCATATCCTACACGCTCTGACCGTGGAAGGCGTTATGCGCTGGTATGCCCGGGAGATGGGATACGGCGATGAGGCAGAGTTCTGGGCAATGGCAGGCCTGCTTCACGATGTGGACTTTGAGCAGTATCCGGAGGAGCACTGCAAAAAAGCGCCGGAGCTTCTTTCTGAGATCGATGCGGAGGAGGAGCTGGTACACGCGGTTGTGAGCCACGGATACGGCCTCTGCTCTGACGTGGAGCCGGAGCACCTGATGGAGAAAATCATGTTTGCTTCCGATGAGCTTACAGGCCTTATCTGGGCAGCGGCAAAAATGCGTCCCTCCAAAAGTGTCATGGACATGGAAGTCTCCAGTGTCAAGAAAAAATTCAAGGACAAGAGATTTGCCGCAGGCTGTTCCAGAGATGTGATAAAGGACGGCGCCGAGATGCTGGGATGGGAACTGACGGAATTATTTGATAAGACGATCCAGGCTATGCGTTCCTGTGAGGCTTCTGCTGCCCGGGAATGCGGGGAACTGGCAGCACAGTGATATGAAGGATAAATACAGTATGAATGCGGGCAAAAGGGATGCGGAAGCATCCTTTTTGCCTGCTTACCATTATTCACCCTGGAAAGAGGGAAGGACAAAAGAGGAACAGGAGGCTCTGCTTCTTGCGGAAGAGATGGAGATCGCGGATGGTGTGGAGGAGATTGGAAACTATACCTTCTACGGCTGCGGGAGGCTCAGAAGCCTCTCCTTTACAGATTCCCTGAAACGCATAGGGGGAGGCTCCTTCACGGGATGCTCCGCCTTACGTGAGCTTCATGTGCTCATGGGGGAAGGGGCAAAAAGCTGCATAATGGATGTGGCGGCGGAGACCTTTCATGAAGTGTTTGTGACCATCACATTCAGGGAGACAGGGGACCGGGCGAAGCTGGTGTTTCCGGAATATTATGAGGAGGGTGTGGAGAACACGCCTGCCAGGATCCTGGAGACACATTTTCACGGCTCAGGCTATCGCTACCGACAGTGTTTTACAGAAAAGCGGGTGGATTATCACCGTTATGACAGTTTGTTTGAAGTGGCAAAGGTATATGAAAAGCCGGAAATCCTCATTCCCATGGCTATGGGACGCCTGATGTATCCCCGGGAACTGGGGGAGGAGGCGGGGAACGCGTATGCCGCATATGTAAGGGAGCATCTGAAGGAGGCAGGCGCGTATTTTCTGAAACGCCGGGAATGGCACAGTGCTCTGTGTTATCTGGCAGAGTACGCGGTGCAGAGGGCTGAGGAGATGGAACTGCTGTTGGGTCTGGCATCCGGATGCGGGATGGCGGAGGCCGTGAGCCTGCTGATGGAGGAGAAGAGAAAACGGTTTGGCAGGGCTGTAAAGTCCTTTGAATTTTAAGATGCGGCGGCACATGTGATAGTACCGGACGTGGATCGAAACAATAATGGAGTAAAAAAATGGCACAGGAAATGGAAAAACGTATCAATGAAGTGTGTATCAGAATCCTGGCCTCGTCCAGAAGTGAGCTTTATCTGCACATGCGATTCCTGGATGTGGCCCTCTCCGCCTTTTCCTATGTACAGAATCCGGAGATGGGGACTCTGGGTACAGATGGTGTGGGACTTTATTATAACCCTTCTTATCTGGGGGGCCTTTACCGGCAGGGGCGTGTTTTTGTAAACCGGGCGTATCTGCACATGGTGTTTCACTGCATATTTGCCCATCCGTGGAAAGATGTACGCCTGAGAAAAAAGCGGGCATCCAGACTGGTTGAAGAGGAGACGGCGGATCTTTTGTGGGAGGTCTCCTGTGATATTGCCAGTGAAGCCATGATCGACAGTATCCCTCTGCACTGTGTGCGCCGCCCGACCTCTGTATTGAGGCGGGAGACGTATGCATCGCTTGGAAAGAAGCGCAGGGTTTTGAACGCGGAGGGGGTTTTTGGCGCCCTTCTGGAGGATAAGCCGGATTTGGAACGGCTCCGGAGGCTGAAAGAGGAGTTCTATGTGGATGACCACAGCCTGTGGAGCGGGGGAAAGAGAAGGGCACCCAGTCAGCGCCCGAAAGAAAACTGGGATGACATCCGCGATAAGATGGAAACGGAGCTGCAGAGCTTCGGCCAGGACTCTGCAGTCGGAGCTTCGGAGGGAATCTTGGAACAGATCAAGGTGGAAAACAGGGATTCCTATGACTACCGCAGGTTCCTGCAGAAATTCGCGGTGCTGAAGGAGGAGCAGCAGATTGACCCGGATTCCTTTGACTATGGGTTCTACAGCTACGGACTTTCCCTGTACGGCAATATGCCTTTGATCGAGCCTCAGGAGAGCCGGGAGGTAAAGAAGGTGGAGGAGTTTGTCATAGCCATTGACACCTCCATGTCCTGTTCCGGTGAACTGGTGAAAGCTTTTTTGAAGGAGACCTATTCTATTCTGAGGGAGACAGAGAGCTTTTTCAGGAAGATCAATATCCATATCATCCAGTGCGATGAGGTGGTGCAAAGTGATGACAAGATCACGTCTCAGGAGGAGCTTAAGGCCTATATGGAACATCTGGAGCTTCTGGGCCAGGGAGGGACGGATTTCAGGCCTGTTTTCACCCGGGTGGAGGAGCTGCTGGCGAAAAGAGAATTTACAAGCCTGAAAGGGCTGTTATATTTTACCGACGGAAAAGGGATATTTCCGCAGAAAATGCCGCGGTACGAAACAGCATTCGTGCTGATGCAGAAAGAATATGAAGAGATAGATGTACCTGCCTGGGCCATAAAAATATATCTGGACCAGGAGGAAATGGAAGCATACAAAGAGGGAATTACAGATGAACATTAAACGAGCAAAACAGGAGATCAAGGACGCTATAGAGGCATATCTGATCAAGGACGCCTATGGAGAATACTGCATTCCTTCCATCCGGCAGCGCCCCATTCTGCTGATGGGCCCTCCGGGAATCGGAAAGACACAGATCATGGAGCAGATCGCCAGGGAATGTGAGATCAACCTGGTATCCTATACCATTACCCACCACACCAGGCAGAGTGCCGTGGGGCTGCCTTTTATCAGGGAGAAGGAATACGGCGGGAAGTCCCATTCCGTGACAGAATATACCATGAGTGAGATCATATCCTCTGTGTATGACAGGATGGAGGAGACGAAGATAAAGGAGGGAATCCTTTTTATTGATGAGATCAACTGTGTGTCTGAGACGCTTGCGCCCACCATGCTGCAGTTTCTGCAGTGCAAGACCTTCGGCAATCAGTCTGTGCCCAAGGGCTGGATCATTGTAGCAGCAGGCAATCCTCCGGAGTACAATAAATCTGTCCGGGAGTTTGACGTGGTGACTCTTGACCGGATCCGCAGGATTGACGTGGAAGAAGATTTCGGCGTGTGGAAAGAATATGCCTACAGTGCAGGTATCCATCCGGCTGTGATCTCCTATCTGGATATTCACAAAGATAATTTTTACCGCATGGAGACCAGTGTGGACGGGCGCATGTTCGCCACAGCCAGAGGATGGGAGGATCTGTCCCAGTTCCTCTATGCCTATGAAAAGCTGGGAAAAAGAGCGGACAGGGAAGTGGTGGGCCAGTATATCCAGCACGGGAAGGCGGCTAGGGATTTTGCCAACTATCTGGAACTCTTTGAAAAATACAGGACGGATTACCGGATCGAGGAGGTGCTGGCAGGCCGTTTTGAAAAATTTGCGGTGGATAAACTGAAGCTGGCGTCCTTTGATGAAAAATTCAGTGTGGTGGGACTGCTTGTGGGGCATCTGGGTACCAGATTTTACGCGTACTATGAGATGGACCTGTATGTAACGACCCTCTATGAGAAGCTGAAGGGCTGGAAGCGGGAGATGGGGGAAGGCACATCGCCTTCCGCATCACTTGCGCTGCTTCTTGACCGGGAGCAGGCGGATTATGAGAGGAAAGAAAACGCGGGTCAGTTTACAGCTCCCGCGCGCCATGCGGCTGTGAAGACTATAGGATTTTTAAAAGCGCGGTTAAAAGAGGCTGAGGCCGGTGAGAGGGAGGGCCTGATGCCGGAGGAGATATTTACCGGTGCGGCCGGTCATTTTGGGCAGGAATCCGCCAAACGGGAGAACATGGTCCTTGAGACCGGCGGTGCCCTGCAGAATGCTTTTGATTTTCTGGAGCTGGCGTTTGGGGACAGTCAGGAGATGGTGATTTTTATCACAGAACTGAACACAAATCCCTACAGCATTCAGTTTATCAGTGAAAACGGATGTGACAGCTATTATAAATACAACAAAAAACTTCTTTTTGAAGAGGAACAGAGGAACATTTTAAAAGAGCTGGATGACATTGAGAATGACTTATAAACACCTGGCGGGACAGTGGAGTATGAACAATAACATCTTGTGATACTGTTCACTGCGTGCCCAGTATCACGCTTCGCGATGCACAGATATGCAGCATTCTGCTCCATATCGCGCTGGCTGTCTCGGGATTTTCATGCCTTCGGCCTGAAAACACCTCGCGGGACAGTGGAGTGTGAACAATAACATCTTGTGCACAATTTTCTGTACCCTGTGCCGCATGTATTGAGCAGAACAGAGGACAGGGCTATAATAAATAAAAGCAGATGAAGACGACAGGAGGAGAAAGATGCGTATCGCAGTGTGTGATGATGACGAGACTGCAGTATCTTTTTTAAGAGAACTGATAGAGACGTATCCGAAACAGAAACTCTGCGCGGACGGATACAGCAGCGGGGAGGACCTGCTTCGGTCGGGGCATGTGTATGACCTGATTTTTCTGGATATTGATATGAGGGGCATAGATGGAATCGAGACTGCACGGAGGATTCGCGTCCATGACAGGAAGGTGAAGATCGTATATGTGACCTCCTACAAGGAATATGCAGGACGAGCTTTTTCTGTCCATGCTTTTGGCTACCTGCTGAAGCCTGTGAAGCAGGAGAAGCTTTGGAAGCAGATCGAGGATGCCATGCTCTGGCAGGAGGAAGAGACGCCGGAGGTAAAGCAGGTGGAGTTTTCCACCGTGGAAGGGCTTGTGAGGCTTCCGGTGGATGCAATCTATTATTTTGAGTATCAGAACCGGCGTATTTTCATGAAGACAAAGGAAGTTACCCATGAGATGCGGGGGAAGATATCCGACATTGCCGGTAAGATGGGAGAGTATGGATTTTCCGTTCCCCATAAAAGCTTTGTGGTGAACCTGTACCATGTGAAGAATATCAAGGGGTACGAGATCCTCATGATGAACGGGGAGTGGATTCCTCTGTCCCAGAAGCAGGCAGTGCAGTTCAAGGAAAAACTCAGTCTTTATCTGGCGGATAAGATGGGATAGGAAGAAGGTGGTAACCGGGTGTTTGACTATATTCTGATGGCAGTGGATCTGTCTGTGCTGGGATTTTTGTTTTACTGGTTCATGAACAGAACCGGGGAACGGCGTATGGATAAGGCATGGGTATATCCTGCATCGTTTGCGGCTTTTGCTGTTTTTTGCCTGCTGGTCCAGTATTCCCGGAGTGAATGGGTCGTTACCTTTTCCATTGTATTGATGGTATTTTTCATGGAAACCGTATTGTATCGGCCAAACGGGGTGTCTTATTTTTACTGTCTGGTATATTGTCTGGGATTTTTTCTCTGCCAGATAACAAGTGTCTTTGTAGTGCAGTGGATCTTTACGAACATGACTGCACTGACCCTTCTGCGCGTAGGCCTGGAGAGGGTAGACAATATGCAGTTGATCCTCTTGCTGGTCAAATGGTTCACGGAATTTTTCTGGACGTATTTTATTCTCGCGATCGTAAAAAAGGACGAGGAGGAGGAGAATCGTTTTTTTCTCTATAAGCGGCAGTATTTTTTCTTCCTGCTGCTTCCGCTGTTCTCCATTGTATTTATGGTATCTATTATCTGGATGAGTGCAGATTTCTTTGTGCTCAGGTATGGATTCGGTCCGGTGATCCTGAATATTATTCTGATATTTGCCATGAACCTGCTGCTCTTGTATCTCTTCAGGCAGACAGGGAAGGGCAGTCGGGCACTCAGGGAGGAAAAGCTCTACAAGCAGGAGTCAGAGCTGCTTTACCAGCACTACCAGACTCTGGAGGAGAGTTATCAGGCTTCCAGAAAGGCCATACATGATGCCAAGAACCACATGCAGGCAGTGGCCCGTCTCTATGAGAGCGGGGAGACAGACAAGGCCAGGGCCTATGCGGAGGAGGTTTTCCATCTGCTGAACCAGACAGGCCATACCTGGTATACGGGCAACCGGATGCTGAATATCATATTGAATGAGAAGCTGGGGCAGGCATCCATGCGGGATGCAAGGCTGGAGCTGGATATCTGCGACGGATGCCTGGACAGAATCCGGGAGATCGATATCACCACCATATTCGCAAATCTTCTGGACAATGCGGCGGAGGCCATGGGGGAGGGGGAAAACAGATACTTTTCCCTGCAGATACAAAACATCCATTCCTTCCTTGTGATCAAAATGATGAATTCAAAAGGGAAGAAAAAGGAGAGAGCAGGACAGAAGCATCAGCGGCTGGGACTGCAGAATGTGCGGAGTGCCCTGGGCAAATATGGGGGTACCATGAAAATCTCCCAGACGGATGAGGAGTTCCAGGTGAGTATCATGATACCGGATGAGCAAAAGGAAATGTGAGGTGAAGAGGGATGGAGATATGGCGAAAGATTCGGAAGAGATGTTTTTTGCTGGGGGTCATATGCCTGATTGGGACATCTGCGGCGGGATGCGGAAATAAGCTTTCCGACAAATTTGACGAGGAGGAAGTCAAGGAAGCCGCTGAAACCATGATTAACCAGGTAAATTCCGGTGAATTGAAGGATGTGTATGAGAATACCTTTGCCCCTGTCATGCGCCAGGGAATCGAATATGAACAGCTTCAGGAGAATCTGGATTATGTCTTTGACAAGCTGGGTGAATTTGAATCCTATGAGAAGATAAGTGTGGTGGGAGGACAGGACAAGGATACGGAGACACCGTATGCGGTGGTGGTGCTTCTGGCCAAATATGAGGAGGGGAAGGCCCAGTATACAGTCACGTTTGATACGGGTATGAAATGTATTGGATTTTATGTGAAATAAGTAAAAGAGAGTCCGGCGGAATGTGTGCGCCGGACTCTCTTTCGTATCTGTTGTTGTAACTATTCAGTTTATTTAAAGAACTGCTCTCCGTAGCCGTAATGCTCTACCACGTAGTCAATATCCTTGTCTCCGCGTCCGCTCAGATTTACGAGAATGGAGCCTTGTTTCATCTCTTTTGCTTTCCGCATGGCATAGGCAACCGCGTGGGCACTCTCAATGGCCGGAATGATGCCCTCTGTGCGGGACAGCTTGAAGAATGCGTCCATGGCCTCCTCATCGCTGACGGTGTCGTACTGCACTCTGCCCAGGTCGCGGAGGAATGCGTGCTCCGGTCCCACAGAAGGATAGTCCAGTCCGCTGGCAATGGAGTATACAGGAGCCGGCTCGCCTTTGTCGTCCTTCAGCATGATACTTTCAAATCCGTGCATAACACCTTTTTCCCCGTACTGCATGGATGCGGCGTGGTCACCCATGCCGGTGCCTCTTCCGAGAGGTTCCACACCGACAATGTCCACCGGTTCATCCACGAAGGGAACGAACATGCCGATGGAGTTGCTGCCGCCGCCTACGCTTGCGCAGACTACATCGGGAAGCAGGCCGGTCATCTCTTTAAACTGGTCTTTTGCCTCCTCGCCTACGATGTACTGGAAATCCCTGACCATGAGAGGGAAGGGATGGGGGCCCACTGCGGAGCCGATACAGTAGATGGAGTCCTTATAGTTCTTAGCATAGGATTCAAAAGCGGAATCCACGGCCTCTTTCAGGGTCTTGTTGCCGTGTGTGACGGGAACCACCTTGGCGCCCAGGATCTTCATACGTGTCACATTGGGAGCCTGTTTGGCAATATCCACCTCACCCATGTGCACTTCACACTCTAATCCGAAGAAAGCCGCCGCTGTAGCGATGGCTACGCCGTGCTGTCCGGCACCTGTCTCTGCGATAAGACGTTTTTTGCCGATGAATTTTGCCAGCAGCCCTTCCCCCATACAGTGGTTCAGCTTGTGGGCTCCGGTGTGGTTCAGATCCTCTCTTTTCAGGTAGATCTGGCAGTTGCCGATGGTTCTTGACAGGCGCTCGCAGTGATAGACCGGTGTGGGTCTTCCCTGGAATTCCTTGCGGATGCGGCGCAGTTCACTGATGAACTGGGAGGAATGGCAGATGGTCTGGTATGCGTCTGCGATCTCCTCAAAGGCCGGAACCAGCTCTTCTGTCAGGTAGGCGCCGCCGTAAGGGCCGAAGCGTCCGTTTCTGTCCGGGTAATGTCTCAGATAAGTTCTGTAATCTACTTCCATGGTTGTTTTCTCCTTTATGTAAATGATATATTTTTATTCCTGCTCTCCGTGAAGGGCGTCCTTTGCCAGCTTGAAACCGTTCTGGGCGGCTTTTGTCAGCCACAGGTCGGCTTTCGCCTCGTCTTTTTCCACACCTTCGCCGTAGCGGTAGAGGATGGACAGATTGTACTGTGCGGCCGGGATGTTGGCGTTTGCCGCCTTTTCAAAGAGCTGGAATGCCCGCTCTGTGCTCTGCGGCACTGCCTGGCCGCTTAAAAAATAACCGCCCATGCAGCACATGGCCCGGTAGTCGCCCTGCTGTCCGGCTTTCTTATACCAGTCAAAGGCTTTGGAATAATCCTGTCTGGTCCCAATGCCTTCCTCATAACATCTGGCCAGATTATACTGGGCATTTTTACTGCCCGTCTCAGCCGCGCGTTTGATGTAGGAAAATGCTCTTGTTTCGTCTTTTTTTACGCCTTTTCCCTGGGCATAGAGAAATCCCAGGTGCAGCAGCGCGTCCACATGGTCTTTTTCGGCTGCTTTTTCATACCACTGGGCGGCCTGTGCGTAATCAGTCAGGGTGTGTATGCCGTTTTCATAGTAAAAGCCTACGGCATACTGCAGATCCTTCTGACCGTTTTCCGCCAGGATTTTCAGTTCTTCCAGGGTAAAATCCATATTTTTTGCGTCCATTGAAAATATCTCCATTTTTCTTTTGACAAATTTTGTAATATAGTGTACTGTTTTTGTAGGAATTAAACAGCTGCGCAGTCAGGTCTGCACATTTACTGTGCTGACCGTGTGATAGAATAGTGGCAGCATGTATTCGCCCCATCGCACAGCGATTTTTAATGGGCGAATACCCGTAACTTTTCAGCTGGCTGAATAGTTACGGAATTAAATCCACGGTTGAGCCATCCTTTGGCCCATTGCTGATATTATAACATAGGAACCGGGATTTATAAACATAAAAAGATGAAGATGACATCGGAGGAAATGAAAAATGCTGGAACTGAGGGATGTCTCCTTTAAAGTCGAAGAGGAGACAAAGGAGAAAGGGATTCTGGAGCGTGTAAGCTTTACTCTGGAAGACAACAAATTTATTGCCATCACAGGACCAAACGGCGGCGGAAAATCCACGCTGGCAAAGATCATTGCCGGTATTGAGAAGCCCACGGAGGGAAGGATCTACCTGGACGGTGAGGATATCACGGAACTGAACATTACGGAGAGGGCGAAAAAAGGCATCAGCTATGCCTTTCAGCAGCCGGTGCGTTTTAAAGGAGTGACCGTGCTTGACCTGATCCGGCTGGCATCCGGGGAAAACATTACCGTTGCCGGAGCCTGTCAGTATCTCTCTGAGGTGGGATTATGCGCAAAAGACTACATCAACCGCGAAGTCAACGCAAGCCTTTCCGGAGGGGAGATGAAGAGGATCGAGATCGCCACCGTTATGGCGAGGGGGACCAGGATGTCCGTATTTGATGAGCCTGAGGCCGGCATTGACCTGTGGAGCTTCCAGAACCTGATCCATGTGTTTGAAAATATGCACAGGGAGATTCACGGCTCCATTCTGATCATCTCACACCAGGAGAGGATCCTGAACATTGCAGATGAAATTCTGGTGATCGCAGACGGAAAACTGGTGAGCCGCGGAAGCAAAGAGGAAGTGCTTCCCGCTTTGCTGGAAGGTGTGGATGACTATTCCGGCTGCAAAATCTGGAAGGATGGGGGAGTAAAATAATGGACGCAATACAGAAACAATTACTGGAAGCAGTGGCCGGGCTGCATGAAATCCCGGTGGGAGCATACAACATCCGGGCGAACGGAAAAAGTGAAGGCAGAAACAGCACAGAGCATATCGAGATCACCACAAGAGAAGAGGGAGACGGAATCATCATCCGCATCAAGGACGGCACCAGGAAAGAGAGTGTCCATATCCCGGTGGTCATGAGCCAGGCAGGGCTTGAAGAGGTGGTCTACAATGACTTTTACGTGGGCGATGACTGTGATGTGACTATCATCGCAGGCTGCGGCATCCACAACGGCGGGGATGCATCAAGCCGCCATGACGGCATCCACAGCTTTTTCATCGGCAAAAATTCCAGAGTGAAATATGTGGAAAAACACTATGGCAGCGGGGACGGCAAAGGCGAGCGCATCATGAACCCGGAGACGATCATAGAAATCGGGGAGAACAGCGTCATGGAGATGGATACGGTGCAGATCAAAGGCGTGGACTCCACAAAGCGCATGACAAGGGCAAAGTTAAAGGAAGGCGCCAGCTTAAAAGTGATGGAGCGTCTCATGACACACGGAACCCAGGATGCGGAGAGCCGTTTCATTGTGGATATGGACGGGGAAAATTCAGGTGCCAATATCATATCACGTTCGGTGGCAAAGGATGATTCCCGTCAGCTCTTCCAGTCCGTGCTCAACGGAAACGCGGCCTGCAGCGGCCATACGGAATGTGACGCCATCATAGTGGGCAATGCCAAGATCAGCTCCATCCCGGAGATCACCGCGAACAGCTCCGATGCGGCGCTCATTCATGAGGCAGCCATTGGTAAGATCGCAGGGGAGCAGATCATCAAGCTCATGACCCTGGGCCTTACAGAGGAAGAGGCGGAAGCACAGATCATTAACGGTTTCCTGAAGTAAAACGACATAACACTACAGCGTCAGCCGGGCAGATACACGGGACAAAACCGTGTACAACTGCCCGGTTTTGTGCTATAGTTGGGATAGTAAGAGTTACAAGCCATTGGGGAACAAAAAACATATTTATAGGGAGAGGTTTTTATGATTTACAACAATGTACGCCATGAGTGCAATCTGTATAATTTTTTCTATGCACCGAGAGGAAACCGTAGAATGATGGAACTGGGAAAGAAGATTGCCCAGATGTATCTGAACCCGTTTGACCGTATTATCGGTATCATCGGTGCCAAGGACTCCGGAAAAAGCATGATGATCAAGGGTATGTTTCCGGGGATTCAGGTAGTGGACGGGGATGACGAGTATGATATCACCAACATGCCCCTGCTGAACGCGGAGGATGTGGGATTCTATACCCCCAGGACCTTCCACGTGGATGCCAGAGCCGCGAGAAAATATGTGGATCTGGAGACCATCGCGGAGGCCATCATACGGGTGACTTCCCAGCACAAGAGAGTGATCGTGGAGCATTTTGAGATTCTGTATCCTGTGCTGAAAAGGAATGCGGATCTGATGGTCGGCATCGGTGAGGAGGTCATTGTGACACGTCCTTCCCTGTTCGGACCGTTGCCCCAGAATATAGCTGATATTGTGTTCAAATCCCTGATCTACAGGAAGATGGCGCACAGCGCAGAGGATTTATTCGGCTATGTGGTCAGGGACATTGAGCGTCCAAGCTATGTCCGCGCGGACATCCGCCATGGATTTATGCTGGATTATTCCGAAAAGCCGGTGAATTTTGATCTGGTGGAGATTGAAAAGAAGATGAAAGAGCTTATCGCACAGGATCTGCCCATCACATATTATGATGAGGAGCATGTGAAATTCGGGGATGATATCATTTCCTGTACCGGACCTCTGATGCATGTGAGCAGTACGGGAAAGATAGAAGGATTCTCCCTGGTAAAAGAGTTCTTCTATGATTCCAAGTTCGGCTACTATATTGTGGCCGGTACTGTGGGACATAAGGAAGAGGAAGACAGCGACAAGCTGAATACCATTGATATACAGACTGAAGTATAGAATCAGGACCAAAAGGCTGTCCGAAACCGGAAGACGGGGACGGACAGCCTTTTTTTGTTGACATTTTTATAGATAAGGTGTATTATGATGATATCAAAAAGATATCAAATTAATTACTGCCGCGTGCGGCCTTTCAAAGAGGAGGAAGTATAATGGAAGTAAAAGACGGAACCAGTCCAATGAACAAGAACGTGGAGGAAAGGATCCTGCATCCGAAGTCAGGTATGGCGATGCTGTTTCTGCTGATCCTGGGCATTGTGGGAAGTATTGTGCTGATGATACTCTCAGGGGCAGTGATCTCTGAGATCAGCAGTGTGCTGTCCGGTTTCTGCGTAACAGTCGGTATCCTGATCCTCTGCACAGCCAGTGTATGTCTGGCAGGCTTAAAGGTCATCAACCCCAATGAAGCGCTTGTGCTGGCTTTGTTCGGAAAATATTACGGAACCCTGAATCAGAACGGCTTTTACTGGGTCAATCCCTTTGTGACAGGAATCAATCCCACAGTGCGTGCAGCAGGAAGCGCCGGCTCCACGGTCCTGAAGGGCATGGGCATTGAAGCGGAACAGAAAAACACAGAGACAAAGTCCAATAAAAAGGTTTCCCTGAAGACCATGACCCTGGACAACAAAAAGCAGAAGGTAAACGACGAACTGGGAAATCCCATTGAGATCGGAACGGTGGTCATATGGAAAGTGGAAAATGCCACAAAAGCGGTATTCAATGTGGAGAATTACAAGGACTATCTGTCCATCCAGTGTGATGCCATCACAAGAAATGCCGCCAGAAGATATCCCTATGACACAAGCGAGGGCGGAGATGAGCGTTCCCTTCGCGGAAGCAGCCAGGAGGTAGCCAGCATCATGCAGCAGGAACTGCAGGAGAAGGTGGAGGATGCGGGGATCAAGATTCTGGAAATGCGTATCACCCATCTGGCATACGCGCCGGAGATCGCATCTGCCATGCTGCAGAGACAGCAGGCTGCTGCCATCATAGATGCCCGTCAGAAAATCGTGGAAGGTGCTGTCAGCATGGTGGAGATGGCCCTGCAGAAATTAAACGATAAAGATATCGTGGAACTGGATGAGGAGCGGAAGGCAGCCATGGTCAGCAACCTGCTGGTTGTCCTCTGCGGCAACAAGGATGCCCAGCCCATCGTCAACAGCGGTTCCCTGTATTAGTCAGGAGTGAAGACCTTCATGGAAAACAAACCGAAGGAAAAACAAAAAAAGCAGATCCCCCTGCGGCTCTCCGCGTCTCTGTACAACGATCTGGCACAGTGGGCGGAAGATGATTTCCGCTCTGTCAATGGGCAGATCGAGTATCTGCTGACGGAATGTGTGAAGCATCGGAAGAAGACAAGGAAGAATTCCACGGAGGAATCTGAATCAGAATGAAAGAAAATCCAGGCAGCGGCCGGCAGTTGGACCGTACACGCCTGGATTTTTTGCATTTTTCAGAAGTGTTTTCTGTATTTTTTCTCAGCCACATTGATCAGACTGTATAAAACAGCAGCGATGATGCATAGAATAACAATGCTCATGATCATGGTATCCAGCTTGAAGACCTGACTGGAATAGATGATCAGGTATCCAAGGCCGCGTTTGCTGCCGATCATCTCTCCGATGACGACACCGATCAGACACAGGCCGATGTTGACCTTCATAATGCTTAAAATAAGCGGAACGGAGGAGGGCAGAACCACTTTAAAAAGGGCATCCTTTTTCGTGCCCCTCAGAGTGGAAATCAGTTTCAGTTTATCCGGGTCCGTGCCGCAGAAACCTGTGTAAAGATTCAGGATAGCCCCGAAAATAGCCACAGAAAGACCGGCAACGATGATGGTCTTGATATTGCTGCCCAGCCACACGATCAAAAGCGGTGCCAGGGCTGATTTCGGCAGACTATTTAAGACTACCAGGTACGGCTCTAAAATAGAGGAGAGCTTAGGGAAGCACCATAGAAGCACCGCGATGGCAACACCGAACACGGTCACCAGGGCGAAGCTGGCAATGGTTTCCCAGATCGTTACGCCTGTGTGTACGGCAAGGGTTCCGTCCAGTATCATGTGATACATGGCCATAACCACCTGGGAAGGGCTGGAAAAGATAAAGGAGTCGATGAGCCCCAGCCTTGCGCTGCCCTCCCAGAGCGCCAGAAAGACCAGAAATATAAGGATGCGGATCAGCCTCACTATCTGGGAATCACGCCTTAACTTCTGCAGATAGTTCTTTTGTCCTCTGGACATAGAAGTTATTTCAGCCATTATGGTTTAGCTCCTTCCATATTTCATTAAAATAATTCTTGAACTCAGGAGCGCTTCTGGAGGTAAAAGGCGTGCGGTTGTCAATGGTGAGCACAATGGGGATGATCTTTTTGATCGCTGCCGGGCGTTTTCCGAGGATGATGACCCGGTCTGCCATACTGATGGCCTCCGAGATATCATGGGTTACCAGTATGGCGGTCTTTTCCTCCCGTTTGATGATCTTGCCAATGTCATCCCCCACGGAGAGGCGTGTCTGATAATCTAAAGCTGAAAAAGGTTCGTCTAAAAGCAGCAGATCCGGTTCCAGAGCCAGGGTGCGGATGAGGGCGGCGCGCTGCCGCATACCGCCGGAAAGCTGGGAGGGACGTGATTCCCTGAATTTATCCAGGCCGTAATCGGCCAGAAGATGATTGACCTTTTCTCTGGCATTGGGTGAATTTTTCTTCTGGATCTCCAGGCCCAGCAGTACATTGCTGTAGATGGTGCGCCATTCAAAGAGGTGGTCCTTCTGCAGCATATATCCGATGTTTGTCACCGATTCGCTGAGTGGTTTCCCGTTTAAAAGAATTTCTCCTTCTTCCGGGGTGAGCAGACCGCAGAGCATATCCAGCAGAGTGGATTTTCCGCAGCCCGAAGGGCCGACGATTGCCAGGAATTCTCCTTTTTCCACGGAAAAAGATATATGGGACAGAGCGGGTGTTTCACCGGATTTTGTATGATAGGCATAACTGACATCTTTTACTTCTAAAAGAGGTGTATCCATAAGTTGTCATTCCTTTCTTTTTTCCATCGTCAGGCAGGTGTGAGACTGTCTGTTTTTTGGGTTGGTATACAGTATCATATGATGAAAAGCCGGGGGTTGACATATGGGAAAGGGAGGCACTTGTGTTTTTCTTTGATTATTGATAAAATAAGTACGGATTGGGAAACCTATCCGGTAACGGAAACTTTGTTTGACAAGAACAGGAGGCAGAACTATGAGAATTTTATTTTTTGACACCAAGAACTACGACAGGGCATCCTTTGATAAACAACTGGAACATTATCCGGGAATAGAGGTCGACTATCTGAAAACAGACCTGGCACCCAAGACTGCGCCGCTTGCAAAAGGCTTTGACGCTGTGTGCGCCTTTGTAAGCTCCGACGTGGGGGCAGAGACCATGACAGCCCTTCATGAAGCAGGCGTCAGGCTGGTGCTTATGCGCTGCGCAGGCTTCAACAATGTGGATCTGGAGAAGGCAGCCATGTACGGCATCCGTGTTATGCGCGTGCCGGGCTATTCACCTGAGGCGGTGGCGGAGCATGCCATGGCTTTGGCCCTCACCGCAAACCGCAGGATCCATAAGGCTTATGTAAAAGTGCGGGAAAATGATTTCAGCCTCAGCGGACTTATGGGCTTTAATTTCTACCAGAAGACAGCGGGGATCGTGGGAACCGGTAAGATCGGCGCAGCCATGGCAAGAATCTGCCGCGGCTTTGGCATGAAGGTCATTGCCTATGATGTGTACCAGAATCCTGACCTGGATTTTGCGGAGTATGTCTCTTTCGATGAACTGCTTGAGAGAAGTGACCTGATCTCCCTGCACTGCCCTTTAATGGACAGCACCTACCATCTGATCAACAGGGATACCATAGCAAAGATGAAGGACGGTGTGGTCCTGGTCAACACATCAAGAGGCGGCCTGGTAAAGACAGAGGATCTGATCGAGGGAATCCGCGCCCGCAAGTTCTTTGGGGTGGGCCTTGATGTATATGAGGAGGAGACCAAGAATGTGTTTGAGGACCGATCCGATGAAATCCTGGAGCATTCCACGACGGCAAGGCTTCTGTCCTTCCCAAATGTAATGATCACTTCCCATCAGGGATTTTTTACCCAGGAGGCTCTGGCTGCTATCTCCCGGACTACGCTGGACAATGCGGTGGCCTTTGAAAAGGGCGAGACAAACAGCAATGAAGTATTAAAAAGGGAATCTTAAAATGAACCGGAACAGAAATTACCAAAGAGAACTGGAAAAGATACTGGAGCAGATACAAGGGGAAGAAAAAGTCCCCACCCTGTTCCTGCACAGCTGCTGCGCACCCTGCAGCAGCTATGTGCTGGAATACCTGTCCCAGTATTTTGAAATCACAGATTTTTTCTACAATCCCAATATTTCTCCCAGGGAGGAGTATGAGAAGCGGGAGGAGGAGCTTGAGCGGCTCATAGCGTCCATGCCTTTTGTACATAAGCCGAAATTTTTAAAAGGGGTGTACTGCCCTGAGAAGTTTTTTGAGATGGCAAGAGGGATGGAGGACATCCCGGAGGGCGGGGAGCGCTGCTTTGCCTGCTATGAGATGCGTATGGAGGAGGCGGCAAGGCTGGCGGCAGAGGGCGGTTATGATTATTTTACCACAACCCTGTCAATAAGCCCTCTGAAAAATGCGGCAAAGATCAATGAGATCGGCGAAAAGCTGGAAGAAAAATATCATGTCCGCCATCTGCCCTCGGATTTCAAGAAGAAAAACGGGTATAAGCGCTCCACAGAGCTTTCACGGGAGTACGGCCTGTACCGGCAGGATTTCTGCGGCTGTGTATTTTCCAAAAGGGAGAAAAATCTTGCACGGCCAGACAGATAATGATAAACTGTTACCCATAAGCCGGATAGGGATATGCGGCTTATGGCATAGGAAAAATTCAATGAAAAAGTGAGGTACGAAAAGATGGCTCAGTTATGGGGCGGACGTTTCACAAAGGAAACGGACCAGCTGGTATATAATTTCAACGCGTCATTGAGCTTTGACAACAAGCTCTACAAACAGGATATCACAGGAAGCATGGCACATGCTTCTATGCTTGCAAAGCAGGGCATAATCACAGAGGAGGAGAAGGAGACGATCCTGGCAGGATTGAAGGGCATTCTGACAGATATAGAGAGCGGAGCGCTTGCCTTTTCCCCTGAATATGAGGACATCCACAGCTTTGTGGAGGCTAACCTGATCGACCGCTGCGGGGATGTGGGCAAGAAACTGCACACAGGCAGAAGCCGCAATGACCAGGTAGCTCTTGATATGAAAATGTACGTAAGGGATGAGATCGGGGAGATCGATATCCTTTTAAAAGAACTGCTGGAATCCATTTACAGGATCATGGATGAAAATGTACATACTTACATGCCCGGATTCACGCACCTGCAGAAGGCGCAGCCGGTGACACTGGCACATCACTTCGGCGCGTATTTTGAGATGTTCAAACGTGACAGAAGCCGTATGGCAGACATGGGTAAGCGTCTGAACCTCTGTCCTTTAGGCAGCGGAGCACTGGCGGGAACCACGTATCCTCTTGACCGGGAATTTACGGCAGAGGCACTGGGATTTGACGGGCCTACCTTGAACAGTATGGATTCTGTGGCGGACAGGGATTATCTGATCGAGCTTTTGTCAGGCCTTTCCACCATAATGATGCATCTGAGCCGTTTCTGTGAGGAGATCATTCTCTGGAATTCCAATGAGTACCGTTTTGTGGAGATCGATGACGGCTACAGCACAGGCAGCAGCATTATGCCCCAGAAGAAAAATCCGGATATTGCGGAGCTGGTGCGCGGAAAGACAGGACGTGTCTACGGCGCCCTCATGTCCATTCTGACGACCATGAAAGGCATTCCTCTGGCGTATAATAAAGATATGCAGGAGGATAAGGAGTTTACCTTTGATGCCATTGACACGGTAAAGGGCTGTATCGCTCTGTTTAACGGTATGATCGCCACCATGTCCTTCAATAGAGAAAATATGGAAAAGAGCGCCAAGAACGGCTTTACCAACGCCACAGACGCGGCAGACTATCTGGTGAACAACGGTGTGCCCTTTCGGGACGCACACGGCATTGTGGGACGTCTGGTGCTTGCCTGCATAGAGAAAAACATCTCTCTGGACGAGATGAGCCTGGAAGAATATCAGGAGATCAGCCCTGTATTCAAGGAGGATATCTATGAGGCCATCAGCATGAAAAACTGCGTGGAGAAGAGAAATACCATCGGTGCTCCCGGCGAGGCAGCCATGAAGCAGGTTTTGGCACTGCACAAAAAATATCTGGAAGAAAACTAAAAAATACTTGCTTTTTTCCCGGATTTGTTATAGTATTGTTTAGGAAAAACAAATGTGCGCACAGGGAAAACAAAAGTGGGCACAGAATACATAGACGAGGAGAATTGCCGTATGAGTGAGAAATTAAGAGTTGGTATATTAGGTGCAACAGGAATGGTAGGCCAGAGATTCATCTCTCTGCTTGAGAACCATCCCTGGTTTGAGGTGGTTACTGTGGCAGCCAGCGCAAGAAGCGCAGGCAAGACATATGAGGAAGCCGTGGGCGGACGCTGGAAAATGGACACTCCCATGCCGGAGGCTGTGAAAAAGCTGGAAGTCATGAATGTATCTGAGGTAGAGAAAGTGGCATCCACTGTTGACTTTGTATTCTCTGCCGTGGATATGAGCAAAGAGGAGATCAAAGCCATTGAAGAAGATTACGCTAAGACAGAGACACCGGTTGTGTCCAACAACAGCGCACACCGCTGGACTCCGGATGTACCTATGGTAGTGCCGGAAATCAATCCGGAGCACTTTGATGTGATCGAATTCCAGAAAAAACGTCTGGGAACCACAAGAGGCTTCATCGCCGTAAAACCCAACTGTTCCATTCAGAGCTACGCACCGGTGCTCACAGCATGGAGAGAGTTTGAGCCATACGAGGTAGTGGCAACCACTTATCAGGCAATCTCCGGAGCAGGCAAGACCTTCAAAGACTGGCCGGAAATGGTAGGCAATGTAATCCCCTTCATCGGCGGAGAGGAAGAAAAAAGCGAGCAGGAACCCCTTCGTCTCTGGGGTGAGATCAAAGACGGCGTGATCGAAAAGGCAGCAGAACCTGTCATCACCACACAGTGCGTGCGTGTTCCGGTACTGAACGGACATACAGCAGCCGTATTTGTAAAGTTTAGAAAGAATCCGACCAAAGAACAGCTCATCGAAAAAATGGTGAACTTCAAGGGCATTCCCCAGGAATTAGACCTGCCAAGCGCTCCGAAGCAGTTCATCCGTTATATGGAAGAAGACAATCGTCCGCAGGTTACCCTGGATGTTGATTACGAAAAGGGAATGGGCGTGACAGTGGGACGTCTGAGAGAGGACAGTGTATATGATTACAAGTTCATCGGCCTTTCCCATAACACCGTGCGCGGCGCTGCCGGCGGTGCTGTCCTTTGCGCAGAGACACTGAAAGCCAAAGGATTTATCACAAAAAAATAAAACTTAAAGTCAGACCGGGGAGCTCCCTCCGGTCTGATTGCATGGAAGAGGAGCTTTTATGAGTAAATCTTTATTTATCGCAGAAAAGCCCAGCGTGGCACAGGAATTTGCCAAGGCTCTCAAGGTCCAGACATCCCGGCATGACGGGTATCTGGAATCTGAGAATACCATTGTCACCTGGTGTGTAGGCCATCTGGTCACCATGAGCTACCCGGAAAAATACGACATAAAATTTAAGAAATGGAGTCTGGAGACCCTGCCTTTTCTGCCTGAAGAATTCAAATACGAGGTCATACCGTCCGTATCCAAACAGTTTCAGATCGTGAGCGGACTTTTAAACCGGGAAGATGTTTCCACCATCTATGTCTGTACCGACTCCGGACGGGAGGGAGAGTATATCTACCGCCTGGTCGCCATGATGGCAGGGGTGAAAGACAAGGAACAGAAGAGAGTGTGGATCGATTCCCAGACAGAGGAAGAGATATTGAGGGGAATCCGGGAGGCAAAGGATATCACTGCCTATGACAATTTATCCGCGTCCGCGTATCTGCGGGCCAAGGAAGATTATCTCATGGGTATTAATTTCTCCCGGCTTCTTTCTTTAAAATATGGAAATGCAGTGTCCAATTACCTGGGCAGCAAATACCAGGCCATATCCGTGGGCCGTGTCATGACCTGCGTGCTGGGCATGGTGGTGCGCAGGGAGCGGGAGATCCGGGAATTTGTAAAAACCCCGTTTTACCGTGTACTGGGCAGCTTCTCGGCAGGCGGACACCCCTTTGACGGGGAGTGGCGCGCCATGGAGGGCAGCCGGTATTTCCAGTCTCCTTATCTCTATAAGGAGAACGGATTCAAGGAGAAAAAACACGCAGAGGAGTTAAAAGCCATTCTGTCCGCCAATCCGCCGTACAAGGCTGTGGTGGAAAGGATTGAGAAGAAAAAGGAGAATAAAAATCCTCCTCTTCTCTATAATCTGGCAGAGCTTCAGAATGACTGCTCCCGCATGTTTAAGATCAGCCCGGATGAGACCCTGAAGATTGTCCAGGAACTGTATGAGAAAAAAATGGTCACCTATCCAAGGACCGATGCCCGTGTGCTCTCCACTGCGGTGGCAAAAGAAATACATAAGAACATCAGCGGCCTTCGGGGCTATGTGCACGGAAAACCCTTTGCGGAAGAGATACTGGAAAAGGGCAGCTACAAAAATCTGGAGAAGACAAGATATGTCAATGACAAACAGATCACAGACCATTACGCCATTGTCCCCACAGGACAGGGAATGGGTGCTCTGGGCAGCCTCCACCCCCAGGCGGCAAAGGTCTATGAGACAGTGGTGCGCAGGTTTTTAAGCATTTTTTATCCGCCTGCTGTGTATCAGAAGGTGAGTATCGTGTCTGTCATTGAGAAGGAGAGACTGTTTTCCTCCTTTAAAATACTGGTTTCAGAGGGATATCTGAAAGTGGTGCAGAACTCTTTCGCAAAAAAGAAGGATGAGAGTCCCCAGGAGGATGGGGAGCAGACAGAGGATACCGGCTTTCTGGAAATCCTGCAGACCATCAAAAAAGGCAGTGAACTGGATATCACGGGTTTCCAGATCAAAGAGGGGGAGACCTCCCCGCCGAAACGCTATACTTCCGGTTCTATGATCCTGGCTATGGAAAATGCGGGACAGCTCATAGAGGACGAGGAGCTGCGGGCGCAGATAAAGGGAAGCGGCATCGGCACCAGTGCCACCAGGGCGGAGATCCTGAAAAAACTTATGACCATCAAGTACCTGGCATTAAATAAGAAGACCCAGGTCATCACCCCCACTTTGCTGGGCGAGATGATCTTTGATGTGGTCAACGCATCCATCCGCTCTCTTTTAAATCCTGAGCTGACCGCAAGCTGGGAAAAGGGCCTTACCTATGTGGCGGAGGGGGAGATCACTCCGGAGGAATACATGGCAAAGCTGGAGAATTTTGTGAGAAGCAGAACCCAGGGCGTACTGGGACTTAGAAATCAACTGGCCCTGAAGCAGTTTTTTGACGCAGCGGCCGTATACTATAAAAAAGCCGGAAAAGCCGGCGGAAAGAGGTAAAGCAAATGGAACAGCTTAAAATCAGTGAATTATACAGCGATTTAGATCAGACAATGGCAAAAGAGCTTCTGGAAAGCAGGACATATCCCTGGGAAGTGCTCCCTCTTATCAGCGAATTTATTGTAAAACTTGGCAGCACACTGTCTGAGGAGGAGTACGAGAAGAGGGGAGAGAATGTGTGGATCGCCAAATCCGCAAAGGTAGCCCCCACTGCATTCATCAACGGCCCGGCCATTATCGGTAAGGACGCCGAGGTGCGCCACTGCGCGTTTATCCGCGGCAATGCACTGGTTGGGGAAGGTGCTGTGGTAGGAAATTCCACAGAACTGAAAAACGTGATCCTGTTTAACAAAGTACAGGTTCCCCACTATAATTATGTAGGCGATTCCATTCTGGGATACAAGTCCCATATGGGAGCCGGCTCCATTACCTCCAATGTAAAATCTGATAAAAAACTGGTGGTTGTAAAAGGTGCTTCCGGAAATATAGAGACAGGACTGAAAAAATTCGGCGCTATGCTGGGCGATGAAGTGGAAGTAGGATGCGGTTCCGTGCTGAATCCGGGAACCGTGATCGGAAGCCACAGCAACATTTACCCGCTGTCCTCCGTGCGCGGAGTGGTTCCGGCGAAAAGTATTTATAAGAATAAGAATGAAGTGGTAGAGAAAACAGAAGATTGAGTGTAACAATTCAGCCGGGGCTGTGCGTTTTAGCGCGCTGAATGGTTATGATTAATAGAAAAGAGCTGACCGGTTCGGAGTGGGTCAGCTCTTTTTGCGTCTGCAGATATATTTTAATGAAAATACATCCGGTATAAGAGAAACAGTACCATAATGGTTAAAACTGCCATACCTGCATGAAACAAGGCTTTGCTCACCAGGCCGTCCGCATGGCACAGATCCAGGCTGATACCGAATTTAAGAGGATATAAAATCCGGACATTTTTGTAATTGAGCATGTCGATAAGCATGTGTGAGAGCATGGCAGCAGAAAAATACGGTGTGATATCCGGAAAGATTCCGTATACTATGCCGCTTAAAATGACAAGTGCGGGCAGAGAATGCATGAAGGACCTGTGGGGCTGGTTTTTTCCAAAGGTGCATACACCCAGGAAGATAAGAAAACTTACGGTAAGTCTGTAAATGCTGCTCTCTTTTTGGAAACGGTATCGGATTCCCACATTCCATTTCCATTCTGCAAAGGCCAGGGCGGCTATGACAAGTACAGTGATGACAGTGATTTTATTCAGTTCATCCCGGGATTCCGAGGTGGTGACATCAATATCGCTGATCACGGAGCCGATGGCGGCTGTGCCAAGACATAATAATAAGCTGCTTAAGTTTTGCGGCTGCGTCACGCAGACAGCGGCGGCTGTACCTACGGACAGATGTGTTTTTCCGGTCATATGTATCTCCAGTTCCGGGAGACTGCAGAAAGGCGTTTCTTTTTTCCTGCCTGGATGCAGTCTCCCTGTTTCATGTAGTGTAAGTGTTTTTTATGCTGCATAGGCTGAAATCAGCATTTTAGAAGGGCATAGCGGATGAGAAACAGCAGGAAAAGATGCACCGGATAAAAGAAATAGAAAAAGTATTTGATCTTCCGGCCTCTCTGTCCGTTATACATGTTGATGGGAATAAAGGCGAAGCAGGCAGGCGGTTCCCACAGAAGAGAGAGACAGCCCGCAATGGTCTTTTCCAGGGGATAACTCTGAAACAGATATAGAAGGATGATCAGTATGACGCCTCTGTAACTGTAATCCGTTTTTAAGAGATATCCGAGGAGCAGACCGGCAGCGGCAGCCACAAGGGCCAGTGCAGGCACTCTTTTTCGGGCTTCGTCCATTGCCGTGATTGCAAGAAAACCGACGAGGAGTGTGATCATGACATTCTGGTAAGAAAATTCCAGGAATTTGCCTCTAAAGCACAAATCGAAAGGTATTTCCGAGAGAAGAGCAAACAGAGCGAGCCGCAGCGCATATTTTTTTCTGTTTGAAGTGTGGATAAAACCCTCTACAAGCAGGAAACAGAATATGGGAAAAGCAATACGCCCTATTTTTCTGAGAACCCAGTCAATCTTCCATATGAGAAGCGTATTTTCGTAGGACAGAGCCTGGGGCAGGTTCATCTGATAAGCATGGATAAATCCGTTTTCCAGAATGACGGCACCGATGTGGTCGATCAGCATAGTGACTATGGCAAGGATCTTCAGGGCAGACCCCGAAAGTACGGGAGGCAGAAGCTGCCAGCGGGACGGACGAAATGTTTTTTCCTGCATGTGATAACTCCTTTATTTTTTTTCGGCTCTTTGCCTTCCTATTTTGAAAAATAAAAGGGGCTGGAAAAATGGAGTTTAGATTCATTCCATTTTTTCACAGCCCTTACTGTTTTAAATGGAGCATACGGGATTCGAACCCGTGACCTCCACAATGCCATTGTGGCGCGCTCCCAGCTGCGCTAATGCCCCTCAGGATTTACAACGATGTTATTATAGCATATAGTTTTTAGAAATGGAAGTAATTCTTACAACTTTCTTTAGAAATTTTTTAAAAATCCGCCGACCATTTCTTTAAGTCTTCCGGTTAAGATAAAGTCAACCTAAGACAAGGAGAAAACAAAGGGGGACTTTTGATGAAGATATTAATTACTACAGACTGGTACAAACCCATTGTCAACGGAGTAGTCACCTCTGTTCTCAATCTGAAGAGAGAATTAGAAGAGCGCGGCCATGAGGTGAGAGTGCTGACACTTTCCGAGACCGGAGCTTCCTATAGAGATAACGAAGTTTATTATGTGAAATCCATGGATCTGGGAAGTATTTATCCCAATGCGAGAGCGGTTCTTCCCTATGGCAATCCCTTTATAGGGGAACTGATCGACTGGGAGCCGGACGTGGTGCATTCACAATGCGAATTTATGACTTTTCAATACGCGGTTAAAATCAGTAAGAAATGCGGATGCCCGCTTCTTCACACCTACCACACCATTTATGAAGATTATATGCATTATCTTCCGGGCATGCTGGGCAGATATACAGCGGGCCGCAAAGCAGGCAAAAAGGCGGTGGCCGAATTTTCCAGAACCATTCTGAACAAAACAGACCGGGTCATCGCACCGACAGGGAAAGTAAGAGACATTCTTTCCACCTATCAGGTTAAACCCGAAGTGGACGTGATCCCAAGCGGCATTGACCTTGGAAAGTTTAGGAGAATACTGACACAGGAGGAAAAAGAGCAGAGAAAAGAAGCTCTTGGGATTCCGAAAGAGAATAAAGTTCTGGTCAGTGTGGGCAGGCTGGCAAAAGAGAAAAATCTGGAAGAGATCATGGAGTATTTCGCCAGACTTTCGGAGGAGGGTACCGAGCACCTGACACTTCTGATCGCAGGTGACGGGCCGGACAGGGAGAACCTGGAAAACCTTTCGAAAAGTCTGGGAATCGACAAAAATGTCTGTTTTACCGGAATGGTGGCTCCGGATGAAGTGTGGGCCTGCTATCAGATGGGAGATATTTTTGTGTGTGCATCCAACAGTGAGACACAGGGAATCACTTACATTGAGGCACTGGCAAGCGGTGTCCCTGCCCTGTGCAGAAAGGATGCATGTCTGGAGGGTGTCATAGCAGACGGCTGCAACGGCTTCCAGTATGAGACGTATGAGTATTTCCGCATGCACCTTACCTATCTTCTGGAAAATGAGGAGAGAAGACAGGCAATGGGGGCAATGGCAAGAGAGATGGCGGAAGAATTTTCAACCTGGAACTTCTGTACCATGGTGGAACGTGCTTACCGCACCGCCTGCCGGGAGAAAGAGCAGGTTTCCGTATATACAGATACAGAGCGTGCTGCCTGGGGACGGGCGATGATGAAACGTATGATGAGGAGGGCTTCTTAATATGATGAAAATAAATATGATGTCAAAGGCAGATATGGTAAAAGGACAGGGCGTTCTTTCCGCTCATGATGAGCAGGTAGCGCTGGCGGCGCAGGTTCTGAAGGGACAGTTTGAGGTGCTGAACAATGCAAAAGAATCCTGTGAGATCACCCACTACCATTCCATCAACCCGGAATTTTACCTGGGGATAGGACACAGAAAAAGACAGGGAAAGACCGTGGGATATGTACATTTCCTTCCGGAGACAGTAGAGAACAGCATCCATCTTCCCCGGTTTATGAAGAAGATTTTCTACCGCTATATGCTCTCCTTCTATAAAAGAATGGATAAGCTGGTGACAGTCAATCCGTATTTTATTGAGCGTCTGGCACACTACGGGATTCCAAAAGAACGGGTGACCTATATTCCAAACGTAGTGTCAGAGGAGGATTTTTATCCCCTTCCCCGTGAGGAGAGGGCGCGTATCCGCAGGGAATATCGCATCAGCAAAGACGCATTTACCGTTCTGTGTGTAGGCCAGCTCCAGAAACGAAAAGGCGTGGTTGATTTTGTGGAGGCAGCGAAAAGAATGCCGGACTGCATGTTTGTCTGGGCAGGCGGATTTTCCTTTGGAAGGATATCCGACGGCTACGAGGAGATCAGGAAAATGATGAAACACCTTCCCCCGAACGTACGGTTTTTGGGAATCGTGGATAGGGAGAAAATGAATGAGATCTACAACATGGCTGATGTGATGTTCCTTCCCTCCTATGAGGAACTGTTCCCCATGACCATATTGGAATCCATGAACTGCGCAGTACCGGTCCTGGTACGGAACCTGCCTATATATGACCCGATCCTTTTTGATTACGCGCTCAGGGGAGACGGTATGGATGCATTTGTAAGTACCTTAAAACAGCTCAGGGAAGATCCTGATTTTTACCAGAGAAGTGCCCACGCCTCTTTTGCGGGACATGAATTTTACAGCAGGGAGCATGTGGGGCAGATGTGGAAAGAGTTTTATGAGAAGACAGCGGCAGAGGGAAAACGTACCGTCCCTGCCCGCCGGAGAGGAGGAAACGTATGGAGACAAAAAGAACAGCAGTTCTCATGAACCTGTGCACCATCGCGGGACTGATCGGAATGGGATTTTTCATTTTCTATGGAGTGCAGAATCGGATCTTTGTATCCAGGGATGCTCTGGAACTTTTCCTTCACAACTGCGGTGTGTGGGCTCCTGCCCTGTTTGTTCTGATTCAGATCGTACAGGTAGTGATTCCCATTCTTCCGGGTGCCATAGGGTGCCTGGGCGGGGTGCTGATCTTCGGCCCTGTGTGGGGATTTGTATATAATTACATTGGAATCAGCATTGGTTCCATACTGGCATTTCTTCTCTCCAAACAGTACGGCAGACCTTTTGTGCGGAATATCATTGGGGAGAAGAATTACGACAAATACATCGGATGGCTGAGCAAGGGAAACGGATTTGACAAGGCATTTGCAGTGGCGATCTTTCTCCCTGTGGCACCGGATGACCTGCTGTGCTACATTGCGGGCTTAACAAAAATGACTCTGAAGAAATTCACAGCCATCATCCTTTTGGGAAAACCGGGCTCCATCCTTTTATACAGCCTTGGACTGACCGGTATTATGGAAGTATTGAAAATGATGTTCTGATGCGTACAGCGTCCTCTTCGTGAAGCCCCAAGCGGCTGCAGAGAGGGCGTTTTTCTATGTATATTATGTAGAGTCAGAGCAGCTACAAATATACAGTGTGCAGGATAGAACAGCATTTATTGTAGGAAAATTACAAATAAAAAGAAAAATTGTGGAATGAATATTGTATAAATCCGATGATTCATGTATAATGAAATAGGTAATTCTAAGCAATATTGACGAATCTGCACAATACAGTGCGGAATGACGGAAAAGGAAACTATGTGGATTCTCAAATTTAAACCGGTAGACTGTAAAAATTGTTATAAATGTGTCCGCCATTGTCCGGTGAAGGCCATCCGGATCAGGGACCATCAGGCGCAGATCATGCAGGATGACTGTATTCTCTGTGAGAAGTGCACGATCATCTGTCCCCAGCACGCAAAAGCGGAGAAGAACGATGTGCCCAGTTTGAAGCGGATGATCGCGGAGGGATATCAGCTTGTGGCAAGTGTGAATCCAGCCTATACTGCAAAATACGGGCCGGGCAGTTTCCCGGTGCTCAGGGAGTCACTGCGGAAACTGGGATTTACGGATGCCAGAGAAGCTGCGGAAGGCACGTATCTGGTGCGAAGAGAATATGAACGGATTCTGCAGGAAGGGCAGATGGATGTGATGATCACCTCTGTATGCCCCGCAGTTGTGCGTCTTGTGCGCAGCAAATATCCGGAGCTGGCAAAATACCTGCTTCCGGTGTTATCCCCCATGCAGACCCATGCCAAATATCTGAAAGAGAAAAACAGGGACTGCATTCCGGTATATATAAGCCCGTGCATCTCGCCCGTTGCGGAAATCTCCGAGAAAAACAATTATTCCGCCTATGTCATAACCTTCGAGGAACTGGATGCCTGGATGGAGGAAAACAGTATCACGGTTGACGCAGATCAGGAGGAACCGGAGCCTATGCTCTCCAGAATGCGTGCCATGAGCGGCGGCATCACACGGATTATCAGAAAAAATGAAGATTATACCTATCTGAGCATTGATGGTGTGGAAAACTGTATGCAGATTCTGGAGGAACTGCGGGAGGGAAAGATACATAAATGCTTTCTGGAGCTGAATATCTGCGAGGGCGGCTGTATCGGAGGCCCCTCTTTCCAGAAGGATAAGATACGCAGATTGAAAGGTTCCATGGATGTGATGAAAGCTTCCATGAAAGACCCGTTTTGTCCCGATGATGAAGCAGATTTCAATCTCCCTGCAGGTATGAACCTGGAGCGGGAATTTATTGAAAAAGAGGTCAGCCATCCAAAGCCCACAGAGGCTGAGCTTCAGGAAATCCTGAAAAAGATGGGAAAGGCCACCCACCAGAAGGAATTAAACTGCGGTGCCTGCGGATATAACACCTGCAGGGAGAAGGCCATCGCTATTTTCCAGAACAAGGCGGAGATTTCCATGTGTATTCCCTATATGCGGGAGCGTGAGGCCAGCTATGCCAACAAGATCATCAATTCCATGCCGGGTATGCTGGTGACAGTGAATACAGATCTGGAAGTGGTGCAGCTCAACAGGGCAGCCATGGATTTATTCGATATCCGAAGGAAAAAGGCCATTATCGGCCAGCCGGTGTCAAAGCTTATGGATGATTACGCCTTTGTAAATATGCTGGCATTCGGTAAGGGATTTACCCAGGACAAGATTTTTGTGGAGGAATACAAGGTCTATCTGGAGCGTGTTCTCACGTATGATAAGAGTAACGGACTGATCATCTGCATTATGAAAAATGTCACAAAAGAGGTGGCACAGCAGCAGGAGGTGCGCCGTACCAGGATCATGGCGGCACAGATGGCGGATAAGCTGGCGGACGAACAGCTTCGCATCGTTCATCAGATCGCAGAGCTTTTAGGTGAGACGGCAGCCGACACAAAGGTGGCTGTGGAGAAGCTGAAGGAGACCATCCTCACAGAACAGGAAAAGTCCGGGACTGACAATCCGGAGGGATGGCTATGAAGATACATTTTGACAACCTCTTTGCGGATTTCGGACATGTCAGTCTGAATAAAAAGAAAGAATCCCTCTGCGGAGACTTTTACATTACAGAGGAACGGGGTTCCGACACGGTACTGGTTCTCTCGGACGGCCTCGGCAGCGGGGTAAAAGCCAACATTCTGGCAACGCTCACAGCAAAAATGCTCTGTACCATGATGATAAAAAAGCTTCCGCTGGACGATGCCGTGGAGGCCATTGCCAAGACACTTCCCGTGTGCCGCGTGCGGAACATGGCCTACTCCACCTTTACTGCCCTGAAGATAAGCGGCAGACAGGCCTATCTGGCCCAGTATGATAATCCGGGTGCCATTCTTCTGAGGGATGGAAGGTCTGTGGAATATCCGGAGACCTCACACAGCATCAAGGAGAAGGAAATCCGGGAGGCAGAGCTTACCCTGCAAAAAGACGACGTGCTCATCCTCATGTCAGACGGCGTTACCAATGCCGGTATGGGAAAGACCACCAACGGAGGATGGGGGCGGGAGGATGTAGTACGCTTCTGCGAACAAAAATACAAAAAAGAGATGTCAGCCCAGCAGCTGGCAGCCCATATCGCCAGCGCCTGTGTAGACCTGAATTTAGATGAGACAGATGATGATATCACGGTTCTGGTGATTAAATTATGTGAGAGGGCAGTTACGAATCTCATGATCGGGCCGCCCAGCCAGATGGAAAAAGATGAGGCATTTTTAAAACTGTTTTTTGCATCACCCGGAAAGCACATTGTGTGCGGCGGAACCACAGCTAAGTTCGTGGCAGACCATCTGGGTGAGGAATTAGTTTCGCTTGATGACACCAGATGCGATGAGGTGCCGGCCATGTCTGCCCTGAAAGGTGTGGATCTGGTCACGGAGGGCCTTCTGACCATCCGGCGTTTGAATATATATGCCAATCGCTATTTAAAAGACGGACTGGCAGTGCTTGGTTTCGGCAGGAAAAAGGATGCAGCCGCAAGGCTTCTGGAGGAGCTCTTTGAAAACTCCACAGACATCCGCATTTTTTTCGGAAATGCCAGAAACCCGGCGAACACAGAACTTCACATAGATGCAGGAGAAAAACTGCGTCTTACCTACCATTTAAAAGATTGTCTGGAGAAGGCGGGGAAAAAAGTGAAGATGAAAATATGGTAGTCATTTGATACCTTGCCAGGTTGAACCGGATAAGGAAGGTTCTGCATCTGAACAAAATGTGCAGGCCGCCTTTCAAGGCATCAGAGGTAATATATTATATATAGGAGGGTAATATATGTTAGACCAATCTTACTACGAAAAGGCAGATGAAATCATTGGGCGGTACGGAAAGAAACCGTCATCCCTGATTCCGATCATGCAGGACATTCAGGGTGAATACCGCTATCTGCCGGGGGAACTGCTCACTTACACTGCACAGCAGATCGGGGTGACAGAGGCAAAAGCTTACAGTGTTGCAACTTTTTATGAGAATTTCTCTTTTGAGCCAAAGGGAAAATATGTCATTAAAGTCTGTGACGGTACGGCATGTCATGTGAGGAAATCCATGCCGATCCTGGAGGCACTCTACAAAGAGCTGGGACTGAGCAAGAAGAAACACACCACCGATGATATGATCTTTACTGTGGAAACCGTATCCTGTCTGGGTGCATGCGGCCTGGCTCCCACGCTGATGGTCAATGAGGAAGTGCATCCCAAGATGTCACCGGAAAAAGTAGTTGCGTTAGTGCAGGAATTGAGAGGTGAAGGCGCATGATGATTTCAAACAAAGCAGAACTCGACAAGTGCAGGGAAGCGGCGGTAGAGGAGCTGCAGTCTTACGGATGCAGGATCCTTGTCTGTTCCGGTACAGGATGTATTGCCACAGGTTCCGAGAAGATCTATCAGAAGATGATGGAAATCGTGGGGAACACCCCCAATGTCACCATTGAATTTGCTCCCCATGACGAGAAAGAACACGTGGGTGTCAAAAGGACAGGCTGCCAGGGCTTCTGTGAATTCGGTCCTCTGGTGCGTATCCAGAAGGGTGACAAAGTGGTGCAGTACATAAAGGTCCAGCCGGATGACTGTCAGGAAATCTTTGACAATACGGTTATGGGTGACGGCCTTGTGGACAGACTGCTCTACAAGAAAGCGGAGAACACCTATGTACAGCCGGATGAGATTCCGTTCATTGCAAAACAGACACGTGTGGTTCTGGAAAACTGCGGCAGATTTGACGCGGAATCCATTGATGAATATATTGCAGCGGGCGGATTCAAAGCCCTGGAAAAAGTGCTGTTTGACATGAAGCCCGAGGATGTTGTGGAGGAAGTGGACCAGTCCGGCCTGCGCGGCAGAGGCGGCGGCGGATTCCCCACCGGAAGGAAATGGAAACAGGTTGCTGCTCAGGAAGAAAAAGAGCGCTATGTAGTCTGCAACGGTGACGAGGGTGATCCGGGAGCATTCATGGACGGATCCGTTATGGAAGGTGACCCCTTCAAGCTCATTGAGGGTATGATGATTGCCGGATACGCGGTAGGTTCCTCTGAGGGATATATCTATGTGCGTGCCGAGTACCCCAACTCTGTGGCAAGGCTGAAACACGCCATTGCAGTTATGGAGGAGAGAAATCTTCTGGGAGATGACATTCTGGGAACAGGATTTGCGTTCCATATGCATATTAACAGAGGCGCCGGTGCCTTTGTCTGCGGCGAGGGTTCCGCTCTGACAGCCTCCATTGAGGGCAACAGAGGATTCCCGCGTACCAAACCGCCGAGAACCGTTGACCATGGTCTGTGGGCAAAACCCACGGTTCTGAACAATGTGGAGACATATGCCAATGTTCCGAAGATCATCCTGAAAGGCCATGAGTGGTTCCGCACCATCGGAACAGAGGGAAGCCCGGGTACCAAGACCTTCTCCCTGACAGGCTCCATTGAAAATACAGGCCTGATCGAAGTTCCCATGGGAACTACCCTGCGTGAGATCATTTATGAGATTGGCGGCGGTCTTCAGGAAGGTTCTGAATTCAAGGCTGTACAGATTGGCGGACCGTCCGGCGGATGTCTGACTACCCAGCATCTGGATGAGCCTCTTGATTTTGATTCTGTTAAGAAGTTCGGTGCCATTGTAGGCTCCGGCGGACTTGTTGTTATGAATACGGACACCTGTATGGTGGAAGTGGCAAGATTTTTCATGAGTTTTACCCAGAGAGAATCCTGCGGAAAATGTGTTCCCTGCCGTATCGGTACCAAGAGAATGCTGGAAATCCTTGAGAAGATCGTAGCAGGCAAAGGGGAAGTGGAAGACCTTGACAAATTGGAGGAGATCGCAAAGAGTGTAAAAGATCTGTCTCTGTGCGGCCTCGGAAAGAGTGCACCGCTTCCTGTACTGAGCACTATTCGTATGTTCCGTGATGAATATATGGAGCATATCGTGGATAAGAAATGTGCTTCCCATACCTGTACAGCGCTTCGGAACTATTATATCAATCCGGAAAAATGTAAGGGATGTACCAAGTGTGCAAGAAATTGTCCGGTTGGTGCTATCACCGGTGAGAAGAAAGAACCGCATACCATCGATACCGCAAAATGTATCAAATGCGGCGCATGTATAGAAAACTGCAGTTTCGATGCAATCGAGGTAAGATAGGAGGAGAGAGAATGATTCATGTTACGATAGACGGAATTCCTGTAGAAGTTGAGAAGGGGACTACCATCTTACAGGCTGCAGAGAAAGCCGGTGTGAAAATCCCTACATTATGTTATATCAAAGACCTGCTTCCGGATGGCTCCTGCCGTATGTGTATGGTGGAGATCGAAAACAGGGGAAGAAAGAAAATGGATACCGCATGTTCCTGCCATGTAAGCGAGGGCGATGTGATCGAGACCATGAGCGAGAAGGTAGTGGATGCCAGAAAGACCATCCTGAACCTGCTTTTGTCCAATCACAAGACAGACTGCTTCTCCTGTGCACAGAACGGCAGATGTAAGCTGCAGGACTACTGCGTGGAATACGGCGTGGAGAGAACCACATACGAGGGCGAGATGACCGAGTTCCCGGTGGATGACTCCAACCCGTTCTTTACCTATGATCCGAACCTGTGTATTCTCTGCCACAGATGCGTGAATACTTGTAATAAGGTGGTAGGCCGTGGTGCCATTGACACCATGGAGAGAGGATTTGAGTCCTCCGTCGGAACACCTTTCGGCGTGCCTATCAGAAAGAGTACCTGTGAGTCCTGCGGAAACTGTGTGGAGGCATGTCCTACCGGAGCACTTTCCTCCAAGAGAAGAAAATCCTTCCGTCCGTGGCAGATCGACAAGAAAGTCCTGACTACCTGTCCGCACTGTGGTACCGGATGCCAGTTCTATCTGGTAGTCAAAGACAATAAGATCGTGGATGTGGAGCCGGCCAACGGTCCGGCCAACAAAAATCTGCTCTGTGTAAAAGGACGCAGCGGTTCCTTTGATTTTGTACACTCTGCAGACAGGGTGAAATATCCGCTCATCAAGAACAAAGAGACCGGTGAATTTGAGCGCGCAAGCTGGGACGAGGCACTGGATCTGGTGGCTTCCAAATTTATGGAGATCAAGAAACAGTATGGTTCTGAATCCCTGGCAGGTTTTGCATGTTCCCGTTCCCCGAATGAGGACATTTACATGGTTCAGAAGATGGTGAGAACCTGCTTTGGAACCAATAATACAGATAACTGTGCACGTGTATGCCATTCCGCATCCGTTGCAGGTCTTGCCATGACCCTTGGTTCAGGCGCTATGACCAACCCCATTGCAGACATCACCCAGAAACCGGACCTGATCATGATGGTAGGCTCCAACCCGGAGGAAGCGCATCCTGTTATTGGCATGCAGATCCGCCAGGCGGTACAGAGAGGCTGCAAACTGATCGTGGTTGACCCACGTGATATAGATCTGTCCAAGAAAGCAGACATTCATCTGAAATTAAGACCGGGTACCAACGTTGCGTTTGCCAACGGCATTATGCATGTGATCATTGAAGAAGGACTTCAGGATATGAAGTTCATCGAAGAGAGAACCGAAGGCTATGAGAAGATCAAAGAGATCGTAAAAGATTATACACCGGAAAAAGTTGCGGAGATTTGCCACATTGACCCGGATGATTTGAGAAAAGCTGCCATCATGTATGCAAAAGCAGACAAAGCGCCGATCATCTACTGTCTGGGCGTTACCGAGCATTCCACCGGTACAGAGGGCGTTATGTCCATGTCCAATATGGCTCTGCTGGTAGGCAAGCTGGGACGCGAGGGCTGCGGCGTTAACCCGATCCGCGGACAGAACAACGTACAGGGTGCCTGTGATATGGGTGCCGGCCCGAAGGATTACCCGGGATACCAGAAAGTGGAGAATCCGGAAGTACGTGAGAAATTCGAGAAAGCCTGGGGCGTGAAGCTGAATCCCAACAATGGTCTGCACTCCACAGAAGTATTCCCGGCAGCTATCGAAGGCAAGGTAAAAGGCCTGTACATTTACGGTGAAGACCCCATTGTCACAGACCCGGATACCCATCACATTATCAAAGCACTGGAAAATCTGGACTTCTTTGTGATCCAGGAGCTGTTCATGACAGAGACCGCACAGTATGCGGATGTTATCCTTCCGGGTGTCAGCTACGCGGAAAAAGAGGGTACCTTTACCAACACGGAACGCCGTGTGCAGAGAGTACGCCCTGCTGTGAAGCTGGACGGGGATATGAGACTGGATACAGATATCATCATTGACCTGATGAACCGTATGGGCTATCCGCAGCCGCATCTGACCTCCGCTGAGATCATGGATGAGATCGCGTCCGTAACACCAAGCTACGGCGGCATCAGCCATGCAAGGCTTGACGCAGGTGAAACGCTGCAGTGGCCGTGCCCGACCAAGGACCACCCGGGAACTCCGATTCTGCATGTGGGCAAATTCTCAAGAGGACTTGCCATGTTCTATCCTGCAGAGTATGTTCCGTCCGCAGAGCTTCCGGATGAGGAATATCCGATCATCATGATGACCGGCCGTATGCTGTATCACTATACAACAAGGGCCATGACCGGAAGAACACCGGGACTTATGGAAATCCAGGGTACCTCCTATATAGAGATGAACTACAAGGATGCCGAGGCACTGGGTATCAAAAACGGTGACAAGGTAAAAGTATCCTCCAGACGTGGTCAGATTGAATCCACCGCAAGAGTAGGACGCAAGGTTTCCCAGGGCGAATCCTGGATGCCATTCCACTTCCCGGATGGAAATGCAAACTGGCTGACCAATGCAGCACTGGACAAATACGCAAGAATACCGGAATACAAGGTATGTGCAATAAAAATTGAAAAAGTATAAGTAATGATTTTGTAACTGTTCAGCCAGGTCTGCGCATTTACCGCGCTGACCGTGTATAAGAATAGTAACGTGACAGCAGGTATTCGCCCCATCGCAAAGCGATTTTTAATGGGCGAATACCTGTAACGATTTAGCTGGCTGAGTCGTAACAAGTATAACGGAGACAACAGATATGGCACAAAACTATCCAAAGAGAATTGAAATACAGGAAGGCATAGACCTGCTTCTCTCCCATACAGAGAGAATGGAGAAGGAAAAGGTAGAGATCAATAAGGCTTACGGCAGGATTCTGGCCTGCCGGGTACTGGCCAAAGAGAATATTCCGCCCTTTGACCGCTCTCCCTATGACGGCTATGCCATCCGCTCTGCGGATGTTGCAGGTGCGGGACATGATACGCCGGTGACTCTGAAAATTATTGAGGAGGTACCGGCGGGACATGCGCCCGAAAAAGCGGTAGGGCCTATGGAGGCAGTAAAAATACTGACCGGAGCGCCTATCCCTCAGGGTGCCGATGCTGTGGTGAAATATGAAGACACTTCCTTTACTGATAAGGAAGTGTGTTTCTTTTCACCCATTGCTTCGGGGAGCAACATCGTAAAAGCAGGGGAAGATGTAAAGACAGGAGAGGTCGTCATGGAGGAGGGCGGGCATTTAAGCCCTGCGTCCGTGGGACTGCTTGCAGGTCTCGGGTATGGAGAGGTGGAAGTCTTCAAAAAACCCAGAGTCAGGATCATCAGCACAGGGGATGAGCTTCTGCCCGTATCGGAGGAGCTGAAACCCGGTAAAATAAGAAACAGCAGTGCCTACATGCTGCAGGGGTTTCTGCGGCAGTGGGGAATCACAGCAGATATCTACGGAATTGTCAGAGATGACGAGGACGCCATCAAGGATGCGCTCACCGCGTGTCTGGCCGATGCGGACTGTGTCATAACAACCGGAGGCGCATCTGTGGGGGATTATGACCTGGCCCTTTCCTCTATGGAGGGAATCGGAGCAGAGGTGCTCTTCTGGCAGGTGAGAATGAAGCCGGGAATGGCAACTCTGGCAGCGGTAAAGGACGGCAGGCTTTTATTGGGCCTTTCCGGCAATCCATCTGCAGCGGCGGCTGCTTTATTTTTGCTGGGGCTTCCCGCATTCCGCAAAATGTGCGGTAAAAAAGAATACAAAGTGCCCAGTATTCCGGTATGTCTGCCGGAGGGATTTCCAAAGAAAAGCCCGGGAGGAAGGATCATCCCCGGTATTCTGGAATTCCATCAGGGAAGAGTGTGCTTAAACACCAGGAAGAATCAGGCAAACGGTATGGTCAGCCCCTGGGGCGGCTGTAATCTCATCGGCATGATTCCAAAAGGCTCGGACGCACTTTTGCCGGGCAGCACCATTGATGCCCTTTATCTGGGGGAGGATTAGGATATGGTGAAGACAGCAGCAGGGATTCTGGCAGGAGGAAAGAGCAGCAGAATGGGAAAAAACAAGGCTTCCCTTACATGGAACGGTGACACCTTTCTGCATACGCTTATAGATGCCTGCCGGGATTTCCCTGAAATCTATGTCTCAGTGGATGACAGGGAAAAATACCGGGATCTGTCCTGTACACTGGTGGAGGATGAGGAAAAAGAATACGGACCGCTGGAGGGCATTTATCAGGTATTAAAGCAGATGGATGCACCGTATGCGGTGATGCTTGCCACAGACATGCCCATGATAAGCCGGGAATTTTTAAAGGCTCTGGTGTCAAACATTACCGGTGAGGAGGACTGCCTGGTGCTCAGAAGAGAGGGCAGGCCTCAGCCGCTGTGCAGTGTGTATGCAAAAAGTATTCTGCCTGTTGTGGAGCATATGCGCAGAAACCGGGAGCACAAGCCCGGACTTTTGTTTCAGCGGGTCAATACACGGTATCTGGATTTGGAGGAGCTGGGATTCGGAGAGGCGGTCATTGCAAATGTAAATACGCCTGAAGAATATGAACAGCTCTGTTTTCATTACGGCAGAAAGCTGCAGGAATTTGCGCCCCGTGTCAGGGAAAAACTGACACACGGAAAGGTAATGGTCTGTTACCTGGACGGATTGGGTTACCGTATGTACAAAAATGCGGCGGACAATGGCAGTGTGCCTTTTATCAGCCGTAATTTTTCCGTGCTCCCTGTGAGGACTGTGGAGCCGCCGGTGACGAATCCGGCTATGGCTACCATGATAACAGGGGAACTGCCGTATGTGCACGGGATACACTCCAGAAAGGACAGGGAAGTTCTGGTCCCCACCCTGTTTGCCGGCAGGAGTGGGGAAAATACAGCATTTTTAGAGGGGGATACCAGGATTTTGAAGACAGAACTTCTGCCCAGGCTTCATGCTGCGGCAAAGGGAAAAGGCTGCGATTATTGGATTTACCGGGATGCGTGCAAAGCGGCTTCGGAGGAAAAAGAATTTATTTTTGCCCATTTTCATGAGATTGATGATGCGGCCCATGCAGACGGCCCCTTTAGCTCTGCGTGTATGGAAAAATTAAAAGAGACAGACGGATATATAGAAGCGCTCTCCGGGATTTTTAAGGGAGAAATCTTGTTGATCAGCGATCATGGCGTGCATGAGACCGGTGACGGAGGGACCCATGGGGAGGATCCGTGTTCCAATGGTGTGTACTCCTATAACATAGAGGATATGCTGGCAGTCTGGGGTGAGCATATATGAAGATAGAAGATGGTTTGTTTGAAGGCATGACCCCTGTGAAACTCAAGGGGAAGTGTGCTGACGGAGCTGAATATTCCTATCAGGCTTTTTCGGTGAGTGAGGTACTGGGCAGTGTGACTGCGGACAGCCTTGTGGAGTTTGTGAGCGGGGACGGCAGGGATACGCTTGTTTCCGGTGAAGAAATCCTCGCGGGGGATGTATACCTTGCGCAGGATGGAGAGACATACCGTCTCGTGATTCCAAAGGATACACACCGAAGGCGCTGGTGTAAACATATAACAGAAATAGAGAGTGAGCAGGGAGGGTGACAGTTGAAAATCTGTACGATCGTAGGTGTGAGAAAGTCCGGCAAGACCACAACGGTTACCGGACTCATCAAAGAACTGAAAAAACGGGGATACCGGGTGGGAACCATAAAGAGTGTGTTCTGTCCCGAATTTACCCTGGACACTTCTGACAGTAATACGTGGAGACACAGGGAGGCGGGCGCTGATCTTGTCTGTGTAAAAGGGAAAAAAGAGACCGATATTTTACTTCCGGCGGACATAAGCGGGGATTTCTATGAGAAACTGCCTGTGGATTACCTCATACTGGAAGGAGAGTATGAACTTTGTGTGCCCAGAATCATCTGTGCACATAAGGATGCGGAGGTTTCGGAACGTTTGACAGAGGAGACGATTGCCATAGCAGGGAGACTTGCCGGGGATAAAAAAACCTATGGGGAGTTCAGAGTCTATCACTCTGTGGAAGAGATATCCGCTCTGGCAGATCTGCTGGAAACACTTCCGGATGCGGAATTTCCTTTAAAAAAGCGTCCCATGCTCCAAAAGGCAGCGGCTTTTTGCCAGTGTGGCTGCCATAAGGCAGAGAAAAAGCTGGCCGGAAAGAAAAAACTCACGGCCCATCCCTCAGAAGCACATAGAAAACATATCTTCCTGACAGGGGAAAAAGGGGCTGGCAAGAGCACACTTTTAAACCGTATTGTGGAAGAACTGGGAACAGAGCCGGTGGGTTACAGAACACTACCCTATGAGATCGGCGGTGTCCAGAAGGGATTTTACCTGCACAGCCTGGTACCTGTGGGAGAATACGAAAATGACAGTCCGATCCTAATACGGGCCGGTAAGGGAAAGAAGATATCCATACCGGAAACCTTTGAGACACTGGGCGCAGCCGTGATGAAAAAGGTGAAGGAAATGCCTGAAAAAACAGCCGTGATAGATGAACTCGGAAAGGCTGAGGCAGATGCCCCCGCCTTTCAGGAAGCATTGTTCTCCTGTCTGGATACCCAGAGTCTTGTCATCGGTGTCCTGCAGAAGAATACAGGTGCGTTTACACAGGCAGTGGCAGAACGCCCCGACGTGGAAGTGATTGAAGTTACGGAAAAGAACAGAGACGGTCTTCTGGAAGAAATCTGTAAAAAAATCAAAAATATGGAATGAAAAGACTTGACTAAAATTGTCAAAATTGATATTCTTAATATAGTGATCCTGTTTAATACATGAACAGAGTCAGAAAACGGAAATATAAAAAAAATAAAGGGGCAAAACTGTCGTAAGGCAGTGACGCAAAGCCACGGGTCCCAAGGGAGGGACAGCCGGGCTGCAGACAGTGATGGACAGGGATATTCTGTCCGTCTGTTGTCTTTAAGAAAAACGATATCCCTGGGTATCGTTTTTTTTGGCCCTGAAAGGGGAAGGAGAATAAAAATTGAAAATGAAAAAGTTATGCGCCTGGCTTCTTGTATCCGGTATGCTCCTGCAGACACCGGGGACTACTGCATCTGCCGCTATTCAGGGGCAGGATGTGGAGTCTTTTAAATCCGGTGCGCAGGCAGCATCCATGGATGTGGACAGCAGCCAGAAGATGGATGCCGGGAAGCAGAGCGAGACGCCCGGATGGCAGGCGGAAACGTTGAGGAACAGGAGCCTGCAGCAACCTGCAGAAGTGCCTGAGGGCCAGATGAAAATGCAGGGTGAACAGGCGGGAGCGCCAAAGAACGCAGAGGCTGCAGAGGAACAGATGGGAGAATCCGGAAAAGAAGGTACTACAGGAATACTGTCGGGAGAATCCGGGAAAGAGGATACTACAGGGATACTGGCAGGAGAATCCGGGAAAAAAGAGACCGCAGAGGAACAGACGGGAGAGTCCGGAAAAGCAGGGACCGCAGAGAAACAGACGGAAGAGTCCGGAAAAGCAGGGACCGCAGAGGAACAGACGGAAGCGTCCGGAAAAGAAGGGGCTGCAGGAGAACAGATGGCAGGTGATCCGGATGCGCAGAAAGGAGAAGGAGCACTGCTCTCTGAGACCGGAGCGGTGGTACAGAAAGGCCGGCTGCATCTAAGCCTGCTTTACACACTCCCATACAGTGACCCGGAAGCGCTGAACAGAGGACTGCAGGCAGTTTTAACAGGTGGCGGCCGGCAGCTTACAGCATCCTTTTCCATGCAGGAGGGTGAGGGCGTTTCTAAAAAGGCGGAGGCATCTTTTACAGATTTGGAACCCGGGCAGTACCATCTCAGTATAAGCGGAGACAGCTTTGCCTCGTATGACCAGGATGTGGAGATACAGGCCATGGAGCAGAAGATGCAGTTTCTGGATGTCTATACAGGAATGGATTTTTCTGATATGGAAAAACATCCCGGTGTTATGGGATACGGTGACGTGAACAGGGACGGCGTGATTGATGAGCAGGACAAATCGGGATTGGTCTTGGCAGTTCATCAGGAAAGTACGGACAGTATCTATGATCTGAATCAGGATCAGAGTGTTGACCTTGTGGATCTGCAGTGGCTTTCATACAGCTACGGATTTGAGAAAACGGAAGCTTATGTGTCAAGAAGTTATCTGATGGATGAAATCACAGCAGATGTGGGAGCGTCCACCCGGGTGTCGGATGGCAGTATTGAGAGTATTTTGGGCGACGGGGGAAGCGTTTCCCTGGAGCCTGCAGACGGCGGGGAGATATCAGAGGAAAATCCGGTGGAACTGCAGCTTGATCTGGAAAAACGTTCCGATATAACAGCAGGCGCGTTGGTTCTGACACCGCCGAGAGATTCCGCCAATGTCATCCGGGCAGGGTCCGTGACCGTGGAATACGATGATGAAAACGGGCAGCGGCAGACCATGGAGATTCCCATAAGCGGAGTGTCCATGTTTGCCCTCACAGCGGCACAGGCGGTCATGGAACCGGACGGTACCATAATCATCAATCTGGGAAAACAGGTTGCGATCAAGAAGGTAGTCATCAAGGTGACAGATGCCGGAGGAAGCAGTCTGGCAGATATCTCCAGGGTGGAATTTTTAAACGGAATGGAGGACAGGATTCCTGCCCCCGTGATGAATATTCCCGACAATGTAAGTACAGAGCCGGGCGATAAGAAATTCACAGTGACCTGGAACGCGCAGACAAATGTAGCCGGCTATGAAGTTATGGTGAAAAAGGACGGGAAGAGCAAAGTATATCCAACCGCTGAGAACAGTATCCTTATCACAAGCTTTGGCACAGAGAAGATGAAAAACAATGAGGAGTACACAGTTCTGGTACGTTCAGTGAACGGCGACTGGAGCAGTGCCTATTCAGAGCCGGTGACCGTGGTACCCAAGCCCTCAAAGGCGCCTGACGCTCCGGAGAATGTGAACATTTCCGGAGGATACAGAAAACTGGACATCGCCTGGAAGATGATGGAGGACACAGATTTCTACACCCTCTACTACAGGGAACAGGGCACAGAAGAATTTGAAAAGAAAGAGAATATCAAACAGAACAAATATCAGCTTACAGACTTAAAAGACGGCACAACCTATGAGATATGCCTTACGGGAACAAATGAAATGGGAACCGGCGGCAAGTCAAAAATATACGCAGGAGAGACAACGGATATCAATCCTGCAGTCACTTCCAATTACAGGCTGATCAATACGCCAAAGGAGGGCGGAGGACTGACCGCGCATATTAAATCTATTGAATATCCTTCCTCAAAACCGGAGACAGATGCAGCAGTGGCAGACAATGATTATACCACCTCCTGGAGTCTGGCATCCTGGGATGCAGGCGGATACAATGCCGGAAAGCCTTCTCCTGTCATTACCTTTGATCAGAGCTATGAGATGGACAGGCTGGTGGTAGTACCGGATGAGAAGCAGCAGTATACATATGGATATGCCAAGACAAAATATTGGGATGAAGACGGCAATGAGAAAATGATAGACGGCCATTTTACACAGAAGAAGAGTGTGAACGGCAAAGTATATTATGAATTTCAGTATTCCCAGCCATTTAAGACAAATCGGATACAGATAAACTTTGCCATGGCTTGGGCACCAGCAGACGGAAGAATCTCCATAGCAGAGATGAAGTTTTATTATTATGACAGTCTGGAAAAAGAGGTCGACGGACTGTTTGCGGATACCATGCATGTGGAGCTGCGGGAGGATGTGACCTTAAAGACCATCGAAGAGCTGGAGAAAAGGGCAGATACTCCGGATGAGGCGACAGGTGATTACCATCCGAAGCGGGAGCTGCTCCTTTCAGATCTGTCCTACGCGAAAGAACTTCTAAATGATAAAAATGCCGGCAGAGTTATGAAAGTGGACACAGCCGTGACAAAGAAAAAGGACGGTGCCCTGGGCTTTTCCGGCGGTCTGAACGCATGGCAGCCTCTCGGCATCAGTGCTCATGCCGGAGAAGAACTGGTTGTGTATGTGGGCAGAGATGACGCAGAACTGGGGGCCAACACGAACCTGAATCTCATCGCCACACAGTATCACGCGGAATCAGGAAACTGGAGCAAGGTTGTGGTCCAGAATCTGAAAAACGGAAAAAATGAAGTTACCATTCCCCAGATCGGAAGCCTGAGTGCAGAACACGGCGGTAGCCTGTATGTGGAATTTACGGGAAATAATGACGCTCTCAATATGAGCGTGCGTGTGAGCGGAGGACAGGAGATACCAAAGCTTGACATTTCAAATGCGGCAGATGAGGCGGAAGCAAAAGAAGCGGTCAGGGCGTATGTGGAGAAATTAAATGCATATGTTCCGGAAATTTCGGATCTTCACAAAAAGTTTCATGAGGGGAATAAGGAAAGCGGCTGTGACTACAGCTATGACAAAAAGAACTGCATTTTGGGAGCAACGGACATTGTACTGCATCAGATGATGTATTCCGTATCCGCGGAACAGATCTTAAACGGTATCAACAACAAGCTGAAAAACCAGGGAAAAGAAAACAGCCTGGACAACCAGACAGAAGTATTATACGAATCCTGTCAGGCCATGGAACAGATGGTGACACTGTTTTACCAGCACAAAGGACTTGGCGATTATAATGGTGACAAGACACTGGCAGCCCGGTACGGCGGCAAGAACAATCTGCCATCCAGCCGTCTGAATATCCGTTACATGAGAATGTTTTCAGGGGCATTTATGTATGCCGGCGGGCTCCATATCGGTATCGAGTGGGGCAGCGCAGCAGGACTGGCAAACAGTGTACCGGTACAGAGTGACAACGGCAGATATGTGAGCGGACAGCTATTTGGCTGGGGAATCGCCCATGAGATTGGCCATATCATCAATCAGCCATCCTATGCCATTGCGGAAATAACCAACAACTATTACTCCATTCTGGCACAGGCCAAGGAGACGAATGATTCTGTCCGTTATCAATATGCAGATGTATATAAAAAGGTCACTTCAGGGACAAAGGGCCGCGCAGAGAGCGTATTTACAAGCCTTGCCATGTATTGGCAGCTCCATCTGGCCTATGATGAGGGATATAATTTCAGGACTTATGATAACTATGAGGAGCAGTTTAATAATCTGTTCTTTGCAAGAGTGGATGCATACGCCAGAAATACGGCCATTGCGCCGGCGCCCGGAGGTGTCGCTCTCACAATTCCAAAAGATGTGGACAACACTCTGATGCGTCTTTCCTGTGCGGCAGCGGAAAAGAACCTGCTTGCATTCTTTGAGCAGTGGGGTATGACGCCGGATTCAGATACTATGGCGTACGCATCACAGTTTGAGGAGGAGACAAGAAGGATCAGCTATATTTCAGATGAAGCAAGAGCATACCGTATTGAGGGCGGAGAAAGCACGGCAGCACAGACTGCAGTAAGTGCGGATCTTTCATATGTTCCGAACTCCAACCAGGTTACGATCACGCTTTCCAATAATGCGGCTGACCAGAACTCCATGCTGGGATATGAAATATACAGAAACGGCCGGGTCATCGGGTTTGTGGAGGCGAAAGACGGTACCGTGACATTTACGGATACCATTGCGTCCATGAACAACAGAGTGTTTACTTATGAGGCAGTGGGATATGACAAGCTGCTGCAGCAGACAGAGAGGGCGGCCATAGACTCTGTGAAAATTTCCAATGACGGAAGTGTGGCGAAGGATGGATGGAAGATAACTACAAACATGACCTCATCAAGCGACCGTCAGGAGGAAGGAAATGAGGAAAATCCGGAAGGAATCACCATTTCCGGAATCAGCAGTATTTGCAACAATGACTATGCAGATGTATATACCGGAGAGGCAAAAAACCCGGAGATCGTCATCAGCTTCGGCAGAACCCTTCAGGCCGTTGCCTTTAAGGTGACAGCCGCTGACGATAAAACAGCAGTCAGGAAATTTGAAGCCTATGTAAGTCAGGACGGAAACCAGTGGACCCCTGTAAAAACAGGAACACTGTCCTATTCAGGGGATACGGCTGTTTCCTATTTTAACAAAGAGGGGGATTCCTGGCTGTATACCTACGACGCGGCTTATCTGAAGCTGAAAATCAAGGGCCAGAGTGCGGTCTCCCTGTCAGAGATAGATATTTTAGGACCTACGGGAGACAATGTAGAGCTGCTGGATAAGGGAATCGGCATCCTGGATGAAGATTACAGCTATGATGCTGAGGGCGGCAGAATACCGGCAGGCTCCCTGATCTTTACAGGGGAATATAAAGGAAATCCTTCCTATAATGTGGTAAAACTGTATGATCAGAATGGAAATATCCTGGATGGTTCCCAGTTGATCTTTGCAGAGGTTCCGGCAGAAGGGGAATTAGGTGAGGTCTCCTCCGGTACCTGGATCTACTATATGGAACCGGATCAGATTCCATCCGGTGTGACAAGCGTCAGAGCGGAATTATACAGAGTGGACGATGCGCATACAAATGAAGGGGAGCGTCTTGTGAGTGATACACTGCCTATGGAAGTGCCTGACCCGCTGCCGCCCATTCATTTGAAGGACAATCATGAGGAGGGGAACGGATGAAAAGAATGAAGAGCTTATGTATGGTCCTGATTTTGGCCCTGTTCGTGACTTATATACCCGTGCGCGCCGCAGAGCAGGATGATACAATGATCAAAATGCAGCAGAAGGATACGAGCCAGGTGGAACTGGCTCTGTACCCCAATGCAGATATGATAAAGAACCACGCAACAACACTCAGGATTCAGATGCAGATAAAGGAGACGGAAAGCGGGAGTATCCGTGATGTCCGGTTTGCTTTCTCAGAGGATTTACAGAATGATTGCAGAATCCGGGAGGCTATTTATGAAAACGGTATTCTGGACATTTATCTGTCATCATCAGGCGCCTTGTTTGAACAGGCCCGGGATGTAACAATCGGTACAATTTCAGGGACTCCCAGCAATGAAATGTTCCGGGCTTTTGTAATGCCTGTGAGCATAACGTTTGTGGACCAGAGCCATCAGATGAGATATGTGGATGAGGGAGTGCTGCAGGGGATATCTTATGAATGGGCAGTAGGGGAAAAAGTACCGGACAACCCGGATAACCCAGACAACCCGGATAACCCGGACAACCCAGATAATCCAGATCCAGACAATCCGGATAATCCAGATAACCCGGACAATCCAGACAATCCGGATAACCCAGACAATCCAGACCCGGACAACCCGGATAATCCAGATAACCCGGACAATCCAGACAACCCGGATAACCCAGACAACCCGGACAATCCGGATAACCCAGACAATCCGGATCCGGACAACCCGGACAATCCAGATAACCCAGACAACCCGAATAACCCGGACAATCCAGACAACCCGAATAACCCAGATTATCCAGATGGAATATGCACAGCTTTCACATACGAGGAACTGGAAAAAGGTCTGGCGGATACCAGTGTTACAAGCCTGATCTACAAGAGCAAAGACGGAAACGGTTTAACCCGGGAACAGCAGATGACCGTGTTCAAAAGCCTGAAAGGGACAGAAAGAACCCTTACCGTTATGGCAGAAGAGGACAACAGGCTTTTGTATTCCTGGAAATTTACCGGAACGGGAATTGCAGATCCGGATATTGCCATGGATTTTACCATTGCCCAAGAGAAAGAAAATAAAAAGGCCGGCAGCCTTATGGCCAAGGGATCAGAGAATTTATATCTGGAATTTGCCCATGAAGGAGAGCTTCCGGGACTGGCTGAAATTGAAATTTATGTAGGCAGTAGTTTTAAAGATGGACAGAATCTTTACCTGTATTATTACAATACCGAGAAGAATGCAATGGAACCGGTACAGAAGAATATTAAGGTTGTGAACGGATATGTGACAGTGCAGATAAAACATTGCTCCACCTATGTTCTCACCACAAAGCAGATCCGCAAAAGTGAGCAGTTCCCTGCAGTGATTGTGGATAAAACGGATAACACGAAAAAGACACCTGCGAAACCGGCAGCAAAGACAGCAGCCAAAACAGCTAAAACAGGAGATTCCTCCCCAGTGGAAGCAATGATTCTGCTGGCAGGACTCTCTGCGGCAGTCATGATCATTAGCCGGAGGAGCAGAAAAAAGAATATTTAAGAAAAAACAGCATCGGCATATCAATTCCTGGGCCGATGCTGTTTTTGCGTGCGGAAATTTTTTTTAGGATAGGTGTTGACAGGTGTGTATCTAATGTATATAATGAGTATATACAATAAATGATATATATACACGCGCGCACAGAAAGTTGAGAAGTAAGGATGAATATTATAATCAGCAATACAAGCGGGAAGCCCATATACGAACAGATCACGGAGCAGATAAAGCAGGCAATCATGAGAGGCCAGCTAAAGCCGGGGGAGTCACTTCCATCCATGCGCCTTCTGGCAAAAGAACTCCGCATCAGTGTGATCACCACGAAGAGAGCATATGAGGAATTAGAGAGGGATGGATTTATTTGTTCTCAGGTCGGCAAAGGCAGTTTCGTAGCGGATACAAACCATGAGCTTGTGAGAGAGGAGCAGTTAAAGGAAATAGAAGGTTTATTGGAAAAAGCTGTAGAAAAAAGCAAGATCAATGGAGTAGAACTGGAAGAATTGACAGAGATGCTTAGAATGCTCTATGAGGAGGAATAAAAATGGAAGCAGCGATCAGAATTGAAGGTCTGGTGAAAAACTATGAAAAATTCTCACTGGACCACATTAATTTAGAAATTCCAAAAGGCAGTATTGTAGGACTGGTTGGAGCAAACGGAGCCGGTAAGACCACCCTGATCAAGTGTATTCTCGGAATCATAAAAAGAGATGCCGGTGAAATCTATGTGGACGGCGAGAAACTGGAAGAAAAGAATGACAACTGGAAAAACCAGGTGGGTATGGTTCTGGCAGAAGCAAACTTCCATGAGACCATGAACGCTGTACAGATTGGCAGGATCATGGAGAACATTTTCAGCCAGTGGGATGCAGGACTGTACGAAACATATCTGAATGACTTTAAGCTGGAACATAAAAAGCTGATCAAAGATTACTCCAGAGGAATGAAAATGAAGCTGCAGATCGCAGTAGCGCTCTCTCACAGAGCCAAGATCCTTATATTTGACGAGGCAACCAGCGGCCTTGATCCTCTGGTTCGCGATGATCTGCTGGATATCCTGCTGGAATACATTCAGGATGAGGCACATACAGTGCTCCTGTCCTCGCATATTATCAGTGATTTGGAGAAGGTATCCGACTATATAGCATTTATCCAGAACGGCAGGCTGCTTTTTGTGGAGAATAAAGACGAGATCCTTTACCGCTACGGTGTGGGAAAATGTTCCAAAGAGGATTACAGCACACTGGATAAAGAAGGAATCCTGCGGTTGAAAAGAGGCGTTTTAGGCTACGAATTTTTGGTGCAGGACAGACAGGCGTTTATGCGCAGATATCCGGATATGGTAGTGGATGCTCCGGATATTGAGGATGTTCTTCTGCTGCTGGAGAAAGGTGAGGTGGTATCATGAAAGGGCTTATACTAAAAGATATATACAGTATCAGGATTACACAGAAAACATATGTACTATTATTTTTATTCCTATGTGTGTTTGGCTACTTGATGAAGAGTCCGGGATATGTGGGAACCATGTGTATTGTGGTATTTGCCACAGTGGTGCTCAGTTTGTTCAACGCGGACCAGTACTATCACTGGGACACATATGCAGCCGCACTCCCGCTGGGAAAAAGGATAATTGTACGGGCAAGATACATGCTGATTATTGTTATGACTCTCGGTCTTGCTGTATTTACAGCAATCATGACCGGAGCAACAGCGGCACTTCTGGGAATGTCTGTGTCAGAGCAGGTAATTTCCTCGGTTTCCATGTGTATGATCATCCCTATTTTTTCCGGCATAATTATTCCAGTGATATACAAACTTGGAGTTGAGAAGGGAAGAGTAATTTTTATGATGCTTTTTCTGATCCCGTTTTTAGTGCTGACGCTTTTAAAGGATTTGATACGAGGGACAGCTGTGGAAAAACTTCTGGTTAACCTTCAGCAGAATCCTAACGGACAAGTAATAATCGCAGGTATACTTTTAGCAGTAAGTATTCTGGTTTTAGCAGTATCTTACATGATTTCGATCAGGATATACAGCAATAAGGAATTCTGATTCAGAAAAGAACCTGGTTTGCCCTGCATTGTCATACAGACGTGATAATTGTTTTCTTGACTTTAAAATTATACAGTGATACATTATTCTTAGTGTAAAAAACTGGATAAGTAAAAGTACGGAGGAGTGGGAAAATGTCACAGGAAGAAAAGCTGCTGCGGGCAAAAAAAGTGATTGAAAACAGCAGGTATCTGGTATGTCTGCTGGGAATGCGGGTGAGCAGCCAGTGCGGATGCACAAACTGGAGATCAGACCAGGATGCGTATGATATTGAAACCAGATACGGATGTTCCCCTGAGGAAATGTTCAGTGCTGAGTTCTATAATACGAGAGTGACGCAGTTTTATGACTTTTACAAACGGGAAATCCTCAGCAAAAGAGGAAGAATCAATGAAGGTATGAAGACTCTGAAGCGTTTGGAGGACAGGGGAATCCTGCAGGCTGTCATTACCCGTGATATCTACTCCCTGCCGAAAAGGGCAGGATGCAAAAAGGTCCTGGAGATCCACGGAAGCATTTACCGGAATGTATGTCCGAAATGCAGAACGAAATACCCCATGAAAGCAGTGGCAGAGTGTGCAGGAACTCCCAAATGTACCAAATGCGGCACAACCATCCGCCCGGAGGTATGCCTGCGGGGAGAAATGGTGAATAACGCACTTCTGACCCGTGCGGTTGACGAGGTGGGAATGGCAGATACCCTGCTGCTTCTGGGATGCAGCATGCATTCGCAGCTTGCAAAGACATATGTAAAATATTTTGAGGGGGATAAGGTAATCCTCATCAACGACCAGGATCACTATGCGGATACGGCAGCCGATCTTGTAATTGATGGTAAGGCCATGGATATTATGAGCAAATTGGGATTGTAAAAGAGAAAAGGCTTGCATATGCAGGCCTTTCATACTGTAGACCCCCGGCTGGCAGCCGGGGGTCTTTTTTTAATGGAAATATACAATAAATATTATTTTGCCATATGTAATATTGCTGAATTTTCAGGAATGGGGTGAGAAACGGTGGACAGCAAGTTGTTAAGAAGATATAATTAGATTGCTGTTGACTCTTTCCAGCAGGAAGGAGGTGGCATAATGCACTACATAGATTCATTTTTTATTTTTGTCATGGCGGGTATAGTTTGTTACTATATTAGTAAATGGTTAGACAGAAAAAAATAACAACAGCTAGCCTGGGTTATCCTACCCTATAAAGGAAAAAGAAACCCCAGGAAGATAGCGCTTCCTGGGGTTTCGCTTTTGTGACATAACACACATAGATTCATTTTCTGTTATTTTTATATTAAACTAGAATAACTTAAATGTCAAGAAATACATATAATGTTTTTTGGCAAAACCATAAAATGGGGTTTGACTTTGCAAAATCTTGCTTATAAAGGTTTTCTTAGAATTTACCTTCTTTAGCCGCTTCCTCAACAGCCACAGCCACAGCCACAGTCATACCAACCATCGGGTTGTTGCCTGCGCCAATCAGGCCCATCATCTCAACGTGAGCCGGAACAGAAGAAGAACCGGCGAACTGTGCGTCAGAGTGCATACGTCCTAATGTATCAGTCATACCGTAGGAAGCAGGACCTGCTGCCATGTTGTCCGGATGCAGGGTACGTCCTGTACCGCCGCCGGAAGCAACGGAGAAGTATTTTTTGCCGGCTTCGATACGCTCTTTTTTGTAGGTACCTGCAACCGGGTGCTGGAATCTGGTCGGGTTGGTGGAGTTACCTGTGATGGAAACGTCAACGTCTTCCTTCCACATGATAGCAACACCTTCACGTACATCGTTAGCGCCGTAGCAGTTAACTTTTGCACGAAGTCCCTCAGAGTAAGATTTTCTGAATACTTCTTTTAATTCGCCTGTAGCATAGTCGTATTCTGTCTCTACATATGTAAATCCGTTGATACGTGCGATGATCTGTGCAGCGTCTTTTCCAAGACCGTTTAAGATAACGCGCAGAGGCTCTTTGCGGACTTTGTTTGCTTTCTCAGCGATACCGATAGCACCCTCAGCAGCAGCAAAGGATTCGTGGCCGGCCAGGAATGCGAAGCACTGAGTATCCTCTTCCAGAAGCATTTTTCCTAAGTTTCCGTGTCCGAGACCTACTTTACGCTGGTCAGCAACAGAACCCGGGATACAGAAAGCCTGAAGTCCTTCACCGATAGCAGCAGCAGCGTCAGAAGCTTTTTTGCAGCCTTTTTTGATCGCAATGGCAGCACCTACGGTGTATGCCCATTTTGCATTCTCAAAGCAGATCGGCTGGATGCCTTCTACCATTTTGTAAACATCGAGACCTGCAGCTTTTGTTACTTCTGCAGCTTCTTCGATGGTGTTAATGCCGTATTTATTCAGAGCAGCAAGAACTTGTTTTTCTCTTCTTTCATATGATTCAAATAAAGCCATTAATTTATCCTCCTATTCTTTCTATGACAGATGTTGCAGTGTATGTATAATTATTCTTTTCTCGGGTCAATGATCTTCACTGCATCGTCAACGCGGCCGTACTGTCCCTGAGCTTTTTCATATGCTGTGTTTACATCATCGCCTGCTTTGATGAAGTCCATCATTTTTCCGAAGCTGATGAATTTGTAGCCGATGATCTCATCCTCTTCATTTAAAGCGATACCAGTAACGTAACCGTCTGTCATTTCCAGATAACGAGGTCCTTTTTTCAGGGTACCGTACATAGTACCGATCTGAGAACGAAGACCTTTTCCTAAATCCTCCAGACCTGCACCGATAGGAAGTCCGTCTTCAGAGAATGCACTCTGGGTTCTTCCGTATACAATCTGTAAGAATAATTCTCTCATAGCAGTATTGATAGCATCACATACAAGGTCAGTATTCAGAGCTTCCAAAATGGTTCTTCCTGGTAAAATCTCAGATGCCATAGCTGCAGAGTGAGTCATACCGGAACATCCGATCGTCTCAACCAGTGCCTCCTGGATTACGCCATCCTTTACATTCAATGTTAATTTACAGGTACCCTGCTGCGGTGCACACCAGCCAATACCGTGTGTTAAACCGGAGATGTCCTTAATTTCTTTTGCCTGTACCCATTTTGCTTCTTCCGGGATTGGAGCTGCGCCGTGGTTAACACCCTGATGTACCTGACACATTGTTTCTACTTCGTGTGAATAAATCATTTTAAAACTCCTTTCAAGAATATATTTACTTCAAGTGCGTTAGAAATTTAACGTCCTATTCCAATTCATTTTCTCACAAAGTGACAAAAAAATCCAGAGTTATTTTTTAAAAAAGTAAAATTAAAAGCGGTCTGTCCCTGTAAATGGTAAAATATGGCGGGACACAGTTTTTCACAAATCAAAAATATGTTCTTTTCGATTCATTTAAGGTTGATTATGTACACTAAAATCCCAACATTTGTTGTTTCGGTTGACAAAGCCAATTGCTCCTGTTAATATAGTTAAGTAAATTTAATTAAATTAGCAAAACCAATAAGCGGGAGGATGCATATGGATCTTGTAAAAGAAATCAATGATTTCTACTATCACATGGCTCTGTACGAGCTGCAGGTGATGAATGGAAATGATTATTATAACGGGCTTTCCTACAACAGCCTTTTGTACATCAATGTGATGGAACAGATGGAGGAGTGCACAGTCAGCAAGATGGCCGATGTGCTGAAGATCACAAAATCCGCCGTGACCCTGAAGATCAATGAACTGGTAAAACAGGGCGTGGTGGTAAAAAAACAGAGCGAAAAAGACAAGCGGGTCTATTTTCTGGAGTTAAGCCCCCATATGGAGCAGATCGTGGGAGTATATGACCAGGTATTTTATAAAATAGAGAGGGAATTAAAAGAGAAATATCCGCAGGAGCAGTTAGAGATGTTCGGGGATGTGCTGAAGACCATCAGCGGATACCAGTGGAGGGATATGCAGGATGATTGATCAGGGACTGGAAAGAAAAATAACGGTTCCCTCTATCCTGAAATTCGCTCTTCCCTCCATGGTCATGATGGTCGTTATGTCCCTGTATACCGTGGTGGACGGTATGTTTGTGTCAAGGCTTGTGGGCACGGACGCTTTCTCTGCCGTGAATATCGTATATCCTCTGCTCAGCTTTGTGATCGCTCTGGGGACCATGTTCGGCACCGGCATCACTGCCATTGTGTCAAGAAAGCTGGGAGAGGGAAAGCAGCGGGAGGCCAATGAAAACGTAACGTTTATCACTCTGTTTGCCGTGGGGCTGGGCATTGTGATCACGGTTCTCTCCTTTATATTCCTGGAAAGGCTCATTTACATGCTGGGTGCGGATGAGGATATCTACGCATACTGCTATGCCTATGCCTTTCCCCTGCTTTTCTTTCAGCCGGCCAATATACTGCAGCTGGAGTTCCAGAGCCTCTTTGTGGCAAACGGAAAACCACATATCGGCCTTACCGTCACAGTGGCGGGCGGACTGGCCAATGTGATACTGGATTATGTCTTCATCGGTGTGTTCCACATGGGTATTGCCGGTGCAGCGGTGGCTACGGGAATCGGCTACTGCATTCCTGCATTTTTCAGTGTTTTTTACTTTACATTTAACCGGAAGGCGCAGCTTCATTTTGTAAAGCCAAAGGCAGACTGGAGGGTACTGCTTACATCCATGACAAACGGCTCCTCAGAGATGGTGAGCAATCTGTCAGGAAGTATCACAACCTTCCTGTTCAACATAATCATGATGCGTCTTGTGGGAAATGAAGGTGTCGCAGCAATATCCATTCTGCTGTATCTGGACTTTGTGCTGATCGCCATAAGCCTTGGGTATTCCATGGGAGTGGCACCGCTGTTCAGTTATAATTACGGCGGGGGAAATGTGGCGAAACTACGAAAATTATATAAGATCAGCATCGGATTCTGTATGGGTGTGGGTGCGGTGATGACAGTGGGAACCCTGCTGTTTTCCGGAAATCTGGCCGCTGTTTTTGCCCGGCGCGGCAGTCAGGTCTATGAACTTGCCACTGCGGGACTTTTGGTTTATGCGTTTGGGTATCTGTTCAAGGGATTTAATATCTTCAGCTCAGCTATGTTTACCGCCTTTGGGGATGGGAAGGTTTCGGCAGTCCTGTCTTTTATGCGGACGCTGGTGTTTCTTGTCATCTTTTTGATCGGATTTTCCGTACTGTTCGGTGTGAACGGAGTCTGGAGTGCGTCCGTGGCGGCAGAGCTTATGGCATTTGCCCTGGCTGTGTTCTATACCGTTAAAAAAAGATCCGTATATCACTACCTTCCCTGAGCGGGAATGATGGACGCGGATACGCGAATATAGTATAATGAAGATACGAAAATTCCGGAGTCCGTGAAGAGACCGGGGAAGGCGGTGCGTGCTTGAAGGGATGGGAAATGCTTCTTCTGCCGGCAGCGGCAGTGCTGATGGTTTTTTTGGGAACCACATATGTGAGAAAAAAACATGAAACAGGCAGAAAGGAGATCGGATACAAAGTCTCTGCCACACTGATGGCTGTGCTTCCGGCGCTTTACCTGGCAATTCGGGAGCAGAACCGAGTCTCCCTGCTCATAGCAGCGGGAACGCTCTGCTGCATGGCTGCCGATGCGCTTTTGGAGGTACAGTTTGTGACAGGTGCCGCCGTGTTTGCTGCGGCTCATCTGTTCTTTATCGCGGGGATGCTGTGCCTGGTATCACCGGGTCTGTTTACGCTGGTATTGTTTGCCTGTGTGTACGCAGTACTCTTTGCCATACTCAGGCCGTATATCAGAAAACTTGGGAAGCTGGCGGTTTTGGGGGCGCTGTATGTGGCGTTTCTCTGTGCCATGTTTTCCATGGCGGGGACTGTGTTTTTTGAAAATCCGGGGCTGTCCGGCGGGGCTGCGGCTCTTGGCGGGGCCGCGTTTGTCGCATCGGATACCATACTGGCTGTGAATCTCATAGGGGAGAAGAACAGCAGAAAATTAGATAAAATACTTCTGGTTTTGTATTACAGCGCGGTTTACCTGCTGGCTGTGTGCAGATATTTACCGGGATGAAAAAAGGAGGAAGGCTGTGTGCAGCTTTCCTCCTTTTTTCAGCTGTAACTGTGGTCCACCTGGATCACTGCGTAGTAGCAGCCCCGGAGCCCGCGGATCTGGTCTTTGACCTTGTTTACCACGTCCACTTCAGTCATGGAGAAGTCATGGGGAATGACCAGGTCGAAGATCAGATTGGAATGGGTGGGGCCTTCCACCACACGAAAATCATGCATATTCAGCCGGGGTGAGATTTCGGCGAGGATGCGGTTCACCTCCGCCTTCAGTTGATTGATATGGACATTGTCTGTGACTACCGGGTCCATATGTATGGTGGCGGAACAGTGCAGCTTTTCCTGAAGCTCCTTCTCAATGTTGTCTATCTCGTCGTGAATCTGTAAAATGTCACCGCTTGCGGGCACCTCCGCGTGCAGAGATATCATCAGTCTGCCCGGTCCGTAGTCGTGGACAATCAGGTCATGGATGCCCTGGACTGTGGGATGGGCTGTGACAAGAGATTCTATGCTTTTTACAAAGTCTTCCTTGGGCGGTTGTCCCAGAAGCGGGTTCATGGTCTCTCTCAGAGCCTGGATGCCGGTGTAGAAGATAAAGAGTCCAACCAGAATACCGCACCATCCGTCAATGAGGATACCCGTATACCGCCCCACCAGTGTGGCTGCCAGGACAACGGCCGTGGATACGGTATCACTGAGGGAATCCGCAGCCGTGGCGGACATGGCCGCGCTGTCCAGTTTTCTGCTCAGGGCCTTATTATAGTATGCCATGTACATTTTTACCAGGATAGAGGCGCAGAGGATGGCAAGGACCAGAGGACTGCTGTCCACCGGGGCGGGGTTTCTGAGCTTCTCAAAGGATGACTTCACCAGCTCAAAGGCCATGATCAGTACAGCGATTGACACAAAAAGGCCGGATATATACTCAATCCTGCCGTGTCCGAAGGGGTGTTCCGGGTCCGGCTTCTGGCCTGACATCTTAAAACCGATCAGGGTGATGACAGAGGAACCGGCGTCCGAGAGGTTGTTGAAGGCATCGGCCGTGATGGCAATGGAACCGCTGAGCATACCGGCCGCAAATTTTCCGGCAAACAGTACAAGGTTGAGAAAAATCCCCACCGCACCGCTTAAAATACCATATGCCTGGCGCACCCGGGGCATGGCAGTGTTTTTATAATCCTTGATAAACAGACGTGATAATAACTGAATCATATAGCTCCCTCCAAATATTGGTTTTGTGAAATTCTCTGTTTATTTTATACGAAAGTTTGGAAAGACGCAAGAAAGCAGGAAAAAGATTTACATTCTCGGGTGCGAATGATATGATAAAAAGGAATAAAATTGCAGATAACACAGGGGGGAAATACATATGAAAAAGAGAATGAGATATATCTGCTGCCTGATGCTGGCAGCTTCCCTGACTGCCGGACTTCTGGCAGGATGCGGAAATGATACGGCCGGTACGAAGGATAAAAGCACAACAGAGGATAAAGCGCAGACAAAAGAAAAGGAACAGGACAGCCAGGAGAAAACCGGAGAAGGGGAGCAAGAGGATGCAGTGAAGTTGAATCCCGACAAACCGCTCTCCATCACGATCTGGCATTATTATAACGGTGCCCAGCAGGTGGCGTTTGACGAGCTTGTCAATGAATTCAACGAGACGGTTGGAAAAGAAAAGGGTATTTTTGTGAAAGGCTACAGCCAGGGAAATGTGAATGAACTGGAAGACGCAGTGATGGCCTCCATGAACGAGGAGGTGGGGTCTGAGGAAATGCCAAATATTTTCTCAGCCTATGCGGATGCCGCCTATACGGTGGACAAAAGGGGAAAGCTTGCGGATATCTCAGCCTACATGTCAGAGGAGGAACTGGATTCCTATGTGGATTCTTATATAGAGGAGGGAAGAATCGGGAAAGGCAATACGCTCCGCATTTTCCCCACAGCGAAATCCAGTGAGATCTTTATGATGAATAAGACAGACTGGGACAAATTTGCGGAGGCATCCGGCGCCTCCCTGGATGACCTCTCCACCCTGGAAGGGGTGACGGAGACGGCGCAGAAATATTACGAGTGGACAGATTCCCTGACCCCGGACGTGCCGGAGGACGGCAAGGCTTTCTATGGAAGAGATTCGGTTGCCAACCTCTTTGTCATCGGTTCCAAGCAGTTCGGCCAGGATATCTTCCGGGTGGAGGACGGCAAAGCTTCCGTTTCGGCGGACCGGGAAACCATGAAAAGAATCTGGGATAACTTCTATGTGCCCTTTGTGAAGGGATATTTTACGGCGTACGGAAAATTCCGTTCAGACGATGTGAAGATCGGCGAGATCCTGGCATTTACAGGCTCCTCCACGGCGTCCATGTATTTTCCGGACGAGGTGGAGCAGGAAGACAGTGCCTACCCTATAGATTATGTGGTCCTGCCTGCACCCTCCTTTGCAGAGGGAGAGAATTATATTGTGCAGCAGGGAGCCGGAATGGTGGTCACAGAGACCACAAAGGAAGAGGAATACGCCTCCGTATTGTTTTTAAAATGGTTCACAGAGTCAGAGAACAACATCCGTTTCAGCTGCGCTTCCGGCTATCTTCCGGTGAAGAAAGAGGCAAACAGTCTGGGGGCGGTTGACAAGGTAGTGAAAGAACAGGGACTGGAAATCCCGGATAAGACCTATGATGTCCTGGACAGCCTGTTCGGCACGCTTGAGACAGCAGTGCCTTATACCACCAAGGCGTTTGAACACGGAACCGAGGCCAGGAAAGTTCTGGAATACAATCTGGCTGACAAGGCGGCAGAGGACAGAGCAGCTGTACAGGAGCTGATCGCCCAGGGGCAGACGCTTGAGGAAGCCTGTGCCTCATATATATCGGAGGAATCCTTCCAGAACTGGTATAACGACTTTGTGGCAGCTTTGCAGAATACCATGAATAAAGCAGAATGAGGCGGAATAGATAATGAGGAAAAGAAAGTGGACGATATTGGCTCTGTTTTGTATCCCTCTGATTGCGGTACTTGTGATACAAAGCCTTCTTTCATACGGAACAGTCCTGATCGGCGGTACCATGCGGCTGCTGGACTCCTATGCTGTGGGAATGATGGAGCAGACAGTGGAGAACAGGAAGATCACCTTGGAAAACAATATGGTCCAGCACTGGATGGAAGTCAGTGAATTTGAAGAGAAGATCACCAGAGAGCTTAACAGTCTGCTCTCATCCAACAGGACTTCCGTGGAAGACTTTCTGGGGGACAGTGTCCTCCAGAAAAAGCTTCTGCAGAATACAGCCATGTCCAGCCTGTACCAGCTCAGGAAAAATGAGGTGACAGGCAGTTTTATGATCCTGGCAAATAAGGACGGGATAAATGAGGAGGGCAGCATGACCTGTAAGGGTTATTATTTCAGGGATGCTGACCCATCTGCAAATTCTCTGGATTACTCTGATGTGCTCATTGAGCGGGGAGGCAGGGATATTGTCCATCAGACCGGGGTTGCTCTGGACAGCTACTGGACTACAGATTTTACATTTGGACCCTCAGGGCAGAACTCCAGGGATGATTTTTTTTATAAGCCCTTTGAAGCGGCAGAGAAAAATCCGGATGCCAGCTATGCTAATCTTGGATACTGGAGCGACCCTTTTTCCTTAAATGAGGGAAAGAGCGGCGGAGAATACCCGGCTGTCACGTATTCCGTGCCCCTGATCAGTGACGGTGTGGTGTACGGGGTTATGGGAGTGGAGATATCCGCCAGCCATATTCAGGATATGCTGCCGTCCAGTGAACTGAATAAAAATGAACAGAGCGGCTATATGCTGGTAAAGAGCACCGAGAAGGACCGGTGGGCGCCCCTTGTGGCTTCCGGTATTCTGGGGGAACGGCTCAAAGCAGCGGGAACGGTCCTGCGTGTGGAGGAGAGTAAGTTTGATCAAGTCTATGTCCTCAATGAGGATAAGGCCGACGGGGAACTCTACGCGTCAGCCAAAAAGCTGCATCTCTATAACACAAACACCCCCTTTGAGGATGAGGAATGGTTTCTGGTAGGCGTGCAGAAGGATGATGCCATATTCGGGATCGGACGGCAGATTCTGTGGAAGGTGCTGGCAGCTATTCTGGTGGCCCTGGTATTCGGCATAATCTGTACATATCTGGTGGCAAGCCACGTGACAGACCCCATCCGGCGCCTGGCAGAATGTATACGCAGCAGCGCCGGTAAGAACCTGGAGCAGTTTAAGACCTCCGGAGTATCCGAGGTGGATGAGCTTTACGATGTGGTGAAAAACCTGACCAGCCGGCAGGAGCAGGCTGAGAGGGGGCTTACAGAGGAGAAGGAGCGCTACCGGATCGCCCTGCAGAGCAGTGATGATATTTTCTTTACTTATGATCTGAGCGGAGGGGAGATTGAGCTGTTCAACTACCCCGAACGGGACGGGCAGGCAGTCAGATACAGAATAACAGAAGAAATGGATCGGCTGGAAACCCGTACATATCCGGAGGACAGCAGGAAGCTGGAACAGGCATTCTCGGGAGATGAGGATGTGATCTATGTGGAGTTCCGGGGAAAACGCGACAGCACGGAGGATTACCGCTGGAGGCTGTTAAAGGGTGAGGTGATCAAGGACGAAAATGGCAGGAAGACTAAGATCATCGGCAGTATCCGTGATATCCACGAACAGAAGATACAGGAACTCAGGGAGATTGAGTCTGCGAAGCGTGACCCCATAACAAAGCTGCATACCCAGAGAGAGGGACGCCGGTATCTGACGGAGGTACTCACACGGGGCGACAGCGGCTGCATGGTGCTTCTGGATCTGGATGGATTCCGCATTCTCAATGAGACCTACGGCCTTATCTTCGGGGATGTGATCCTGGAGGAGATCGGCACGCTGCTGCTTGCTAAAAAGGAGCGGTTCATGCAGACCCGGGAGCAGGAAATCCTGCTGGTGCGCCAGGGCGGGGATGAGATCCTTATCTGGCTTCCGGATTTTACCGGGGAACAGACCGTGCAGTTTATGGAGGAAGTGAGGGAAGAGATCTCACAGCTTTACCAGGGAGCGGAATTCCGCGTCCATGTATCAATTGGTGCCTGTATGAGGAATAACTCCAATCTGGGATATGTCCAGCTTCTTCGCAGGGTGCGCTGTGCGCTGACCTTTGCCAAGCAGAAAAAAGACGGAAAGGTGTATTTCTACCGGGAGATTCCAAGCCAGACCAAAGAGAATATCCTGACGGAGATCAACGATATAGCCAGCATCACCAGCGGACCTCAGCTCAATATGGTTTCTCTTACCCTGAATTTCTTTGATAAGGGGGGAGACATGGCATCCATTCTGGCTGTGCTTTTTGTGAAGATGGGCCGCTATTACGGGGCAACGGATATTCTCATGACTTCCGTGGACCGGGATTTCCATACCGCGTATATTTCCCACCAGTGGCACAGAGACCCGTCGGATCATCAGGAAAAGGACATGAAGCGTTTTACGGCAGAGGAGTTTAAAGCGCTGACGGAGCAGTATGGCTCTGAACCTTTCCTGCTGGACGGAAGAAAAATGACGGAGCGCCAGCGGAAATTCCTTATGATGCCAAAGACGAAACAGGGATTCAGTGTTCCCATGACAGACGGAGGAAAATATATAGGTTCCATCACGCTGACAGCAGAGGCAGACGCAGTTCTGTGGGATAAAAAAGAGCAGAGCAATATCCAGGAGGCTGCCAAGATCATTGAGAACAATCTGAACAAAGTACGTTACGACCAGGCGAGCAGGGCCAAGAGCGAATTCCTATCCAGAATGTCCCATGAGATCCGGACCCCTATGAACGCGATCATAGGTATGACGGAAATCGCCATGCAGGATAAGGAGGTGCCGCCAAAGGTACAGACCTATCTGGAAAAAATCAGCAGCTCTTCAGACTATCTTCTTTCGCTGATTAATGATATACTGGATATGTCCAAGATTGAGAGCGGCAAGATGAAGCTGGAGATGCTGGATTTTGACCTGGAGCAGTGGGTGAGGAACATAGATGATCTGATCGGGCCGCAGGCTGCGCAGAAGGGAATCTTCTATACAACGAAGACCCATTTGATACAGAAGTGGGTGATGGGAGATGCCATGCATCTGAAACAGGTGCTGATCAATCTTCTGGGAAATGCCCTGAAGTTTACAGGAAAAGACGGACATATCCTCTTTGCTGTAAGCCAGCGCCGGACGGCACCGGACAGGACAGAGATTTCCTTCTCTGTGGAAGATACCGGAATCGGAATCGAAGCGGAGGACCAGAAACGCATTTTCCATTCCTTTGAACAGGCAGGCGAGAGCACGGCCCGCAAGTTTGGCGGAACCGGCCTGGGGCTTGCCATCAGCAGCCAGCTTGTGCAGATGATGGATGGGGAGATCAGCCTGGAAAGTGAGCCTGACAAGGGCAGCAGATTCTCTTTTGCCATTGTCCTGAAGGACGGCACAAAGCAGGCGGAGGAAGAGGCGGTTCCCGGAGAGCTGGATGCCCTGCAGGGCAGACGGATCCTGGTGGTGGAGGACAATGAACTGAACGCGGAGATCGCCGGTTCTATTCTGAACCTTCACGGCATTGAGGCAGAGCGGGCGGTCAACGGGCTTTTGGGCGTGAAGGCATTTTCTGAGAAGGAGCCGGGATATTACGACGCGATTCTCATGGATATCCGCATGCCGGTCATGGACGGTTTGGAGGCCACTAAGGAGATACGGAAGCTGCCCAGAGAAGATGCCAGGACCATCCCGATCATTGCCATGACGGCCAATGCGTTTGATGAGGATATGAAAAAGTCCATTGAGAGCGGTATGAACGGCCATCTGGCAAAGCCCATTGACTTTAAGGAACTGATGCAGACGCTGCTGAGAGTCATAGGCAGCAGGAATTGACCCTTTTATTTTGGTAACTCTTATCTGCCGGGCAGATAATGGTTAATATAATTGTACAGGAGGTATTGATTTATGAGAGCAGAATTTGATGAGACACTGGTAACCGGCAATGACATGATCGATTCCCAGCACAAGGAGCTGATCGGCAAGATCAACCAGCTTCTGGAGAGCTGTGAGGATGGACAGGGGAAGGTAAAGGCAGTTAAGATGCTGGATTACCTGCTTGACTACACAGAATTTCATTTCAGTGCAGAGGAAAAGCTCCAGGAGGAGATTGAATATCCGGGACTGGAAAAGCACAGGGAAAAACATAACGAATTCCGCCAGGCAGTGAAAGAGCTCCAGGAGATGCTGGAGGAAGAGGAAGGTCCCACAGAGAACTTTGTAAAACAGGTGGAAAAAAATGTTGTGGACTGGTTATATGACCATATCAAGGGATTTGACCGCTCCGTGGCTGAATACAAATTTATGCGCTCCAATCCGGAGAGGCTGTAAAAAACATAGGGGGCGGGAGGCTTCAGGCTGTCCCGCTCCTTTTCTGTTAAATTTATAGAAAGGGTAAGAATGATGAGCGAAGAAAAATACTGGGAGGGAAAGCAGTACGCGTTTTTTAGCCATAAGGACTGCGAATACTTCCCCTGCCATAAGACAAATGACCCGGAAAATTTCAACTGCCTGTTCTGCTACTGTCCTCTGTATGCCCTGGGCGACCAGTGCGGCGGAAATTTCAGCTATACAAAAGAGGGCATAAAAGACTGCAGCAAATGCGGCCTTCCCCACAAGCGGGACAATTTTGGGTACATCACAGGAAAATACAATGAGATCATGGAGATTGCAAAGAAGAACCGCAGGAATCCAGATAAGGAATGACCCGGGACAAATCTTCACATATGAGATCACAAAAGGGACGGATCTCATCCACAGCAGGTGTCAGGTCCGGTACCATACAGGACCAGGCACCTGCGGCTTTGGCGGCACGGATGCCGTTTAGACTGTCCTCCAGAATCAGGCACTGCTTGGGCGGTGTCTGTAGTTTTTCTGCGGCAGTCAGAAAGATCTCCGGGTCCGGTTTTCCCTTTGTCACCTCATCTCCGCAGACCGAGGCGGTGATATAAGGTGTGACACCTGCCATGTCCCAGTAACGGGAAGCCTCACTTCTGGCAGTGGAGGTGGCAACTGCAGCCGGGATCCTGTGATCCTCCAGGTATGTAAGAAGCTCCATCAGTCCTTTCTTGAGGGGAACCCCATGCTTTTCTATATATTCCCTTTGATACTGTGTCCGGATGGCACGGCCCCGGTCATAGTCCACAGCTCCGTCAAACCACTTTTCAAAAAGTTTGCTGCTTCGTTCCCTTGTGCCTCCCCGCATCTGGCTCAGATGGTATTCTGTCAGGGTAAAGCCCATTTCCCGGCTGGCTTTCTCCCAGCCTGCTTTCATCAGGCGCTCTGTGTCGAACATCAGACCGTCCATATCAAAAATCACTGCGTTTATTTTCATTTTCTATATCTCCTGTAAAATTTTCTCAGACAAAAAAGCAAATCCATTATAGCATAGAATCCGGGAATATGCTAAACTTTTCGGGAGAGGAGATTCGATTACATATGAAGATCATAATTTCACCGGCTAAGAAAATGAATATAAATACAGATGAACCCTTTGAGACCACCACGCCTGTCTTTTTAAAGGATGCCCGGGTCCTGAGAGGAAGACTGCGGGAAATGGAGTATGGGGAACTGAAAAAGCTGTGGCAGTGCAATGACAAAATTGCAGAAGAAAATTTTATGAGGCTAAAGGAGCTGGAGCTGGATACGCATTTGACACCGGCTGTGCTGTCCTATGAGGGCATCCAGTATCAGTATATGGCACCTCAGGTGTTTTCAGAGAGACAGTGGGCGTATGTAAAAGAGCACCTGAGGATCCTGTCAGGACTTTACGGTGTGCTGAAGCCCATGGATGGCGTGATTCCTTACCGCCTGGAAATGCAGGCAAAATTAAGGACAGGGGATGCAAAAGACCTGTATGCCTTCTGGAGCGACAGGATTTACAGGGAGCTGTCGAAAGGAGAGGATTTTATACTGAACCTGGCCTCAAAAGAATACAGCAGGGCAGCAGAAAAATACGCAGGCAGAGAAACGCGCTTTGTCACCTGTATCTTCGGAGAGCTTCTGGACGGGAAGGTGAAGGTAAAGGGAACTATGGCGAAGATGGCCAGGGGTGAGATGGTGCGCTGGCTCTCAGAAAAGAATATCACGGAGCCGGAAGAGATCAAAGCGTTTAGCGGTTTGTCTTATGGATACGACGAGGGCCGTTCCACAGAGAATGAGCTGGTCTTTTTAAAATAATGTGATAAAAGAAAGCCCCCGAATCCCGGCAAAGGGATAAGGGGGTTACTGCGTGTCAGAAATCCCTGGTAATATTCTGCAGCCATTTGTAGCTCTTGTAATGCCGGTAAATAAAGGGCATTTTCACAAATTCATCCAGGCAGATGAGGAAATAGACCCACATAGGGGGAAGCTTCAGCAGGAAGGCGCTGATAAAGCCCAGGGGAACAGCGAACAGCCACATATCAATAAAGTCACAGAGGAATCCCCACCTGGAATCCCCGCCGGAGCGGAAGATACCGCAGATCACGGTGGTATTCATGGCCTGTCCCAGTACATAGTACATATTGATATAGAGCATGGTGCTCAGATATCCCTGCGCCGTTGGGGTCAGGTCAGCCATGTTCATAAACAGGGGGCGCAGAAGGAAAATAATGATTCCCCCCGCGATTCCGCTTAAAAATGTGATCTTGCAGAACCGTGTGGAATCCTCCTTCACCGTGTCCATAAACCCGGCGCCAATGGATTTGCCCAGAAGGATGGCGCCTGCGTTGGCAAGGCCGAAGCATACCACTGTGCCCAGATTCCTGGCTACGATCACCACGGCGTTGGCGGCCACCATGTCACTTCCCAGGTGTCCCATGATCACAGAGTACATGGAGAAGGCCACACCCCAGGAGACCTCATTTCCGAAGGCCGGCAGGGAGTAGCGTATAAAATCCTGAAACAGCAGCTTGTGGCGCTCAATAATGGTTTTTGGCCGGAACCGTATGGTCTTAAAACGGCAGGCATCCAGCAGACAGATGGCAAGCTCCACGCCCCTTGCAATGGTGGTTGCCATAGCGACTCCCACAATGCCCATTTTGGGAAGCCCGAACAGTCCGAAAATAAAAACAGCATTCAGAACAATATTCAGCCCCAGCGCAGATGCATTGGTGGCTGTGGCGAAGATCACCCGCTCTATGGAGCGCATGGTGCACAGATAGACCTGTGAGATGCTCATGAACAGGTAAGAGATACCCACGATCCTGAGATAGGGGATACCTGCGGTGATCAGCTCCTGGTCAGAGGTGAAGATCACCATGAGCAGTCTGGGGAAGAAACAGGCCAGTACAAAGAACAGGGAGGATATGAGGATCGACAGGCGCATGCCGATTCCCATGATCCGCTCAATGGTCTCAGTATCCTGTTTGCCCCAGTATTGTGCAGCCAGCATGATGACACCGGATGCTATGCCGGAGTAGACCAGATTCAGGATGAACATGATCTGGCTTGCCAGGGAACCGGCAGACAGGGCGGTCTGGCTGACCCAGCCCAGCATGATCACATCAGCGGAGCTTACCGCGGTGGTGATCAGATTCTGGATGACAATGGGCAGTGCCAGCCGGAACATATCTTTGTAAAAGGTGGATTGTCTTGTTGCAGCGATTTCCATTATGTAGAACCTCTCCTGATCCAAATAGTATTTTTGCAGTCTATCCTCTAGTATAATAGATTTTCCCGGAAATGTCATACAATAATTGGTGAAAAATCTATAATATTTTGACTTGTTCTTGTTTTTAAGAGGGTTTTTGTCTATAATGGAAAAAATAATGTGAATTTATATAAGGGAGAGAGAAGCCATGTATCGAGTATTGCTATTTGACCTGGACGGCACACTGACCGCATCCGGGGAAGGGATAACCAAGTCCGTTCAGTACGCCCTGCATAAGATGGGGAGAGAGGCGGAGGATTTGAAGGCGCTGGAGGTGTTTGTGGGCCCTCCGCTTCTGGAGCAGTTTATGCGATACTGCGGCATGTCAGAGGAGGAGGCGGTGCAGGCTGTCCGTTTCTACCGGGAACGGTACAATGTGACCGGCCTGTTTGAAAACAGTCCCTATGACGGCGTCAGGGAGATGCTGGAGACGCTGAGAGCCAGAGGATTTATACTGGGCGTGGCATCCTCTAAGCCGGACGGCATGGTAAAACGCATCCTGGAACACTTTGAGCTTTCAGAGTATTTCCATGAAATCGTGGGAAGCGACCCGGAGAAGATGAAAATGTCCAAGGCGGATGTGATCGAAATTATCCTTGAGAGACTGGGATACCGGGACAGAAGAGGGGAAGCGGTCATGATCGGGGACAGGGACCAGGATGTAAACGGCGCGGCTAAGGCTGAAGTTGCCTGCATAGGAGTCACATACGGATACGGCAGCTATGAGGAACTTTCACAGGCGGGAGCAGACAAGATTGTCCGGAGTGTAAAGGAACTGGAGGAGTACCTGCTGAATGGCTGAATGGTCAAGAGAAAAGAGGAATCAGATATGAATGGAAAGAAAATGTACGATATAGGAAAAGAACTGTTCTCCACCCCGGCTTATCCCGGGGACCCGGTGCCGGGAAAGACACCCTATTATGAGATAGAAAAGGGAGATGACTGTAATCTGACCGTGCTCACCATGGGAAGCCATAACGGCACCCACTTAGATGCGCCGAAGCACTTCTGTGCAGGAAAGCACGGAGTGGACAAAATCCCACTGGAAAAATGCATGGGAGTGTGCAGAGTCGCGGAATCTGCAGGCACAGTACAGGCGGAGGATATGGAACGGATGCTGGCGGACGGCACAAAAAAGCTGCTGGTGAAGGGGGATATTCTGCTGACGCCGGAAGCTGCCGCTGTGTGCGCCCGGGCAGAGCTGGATCTGATCGGCGTGGAGGACCAGACCGTGGGAGATTCGGAGACCCAGAAGGAGATACACAGAATACTTTTGGGAGCAGAGATCGTAATCGTGGAGGGACTTGTGCTTAAGGAGGTACCGCAGGGGGAATATTTCCTGGCAGCCCAGCCAATGAAAATGGCGGATCTGGATGGCTCACCGGTGCGTCCGGTTCTGATCGAGATATAAAAAAGGTGTCGGCAATTGCCGGCACCTTTTAAAATATTCAGGATACGGTTTCCCCGTTAAGGGATTCTGCCCCTGCGCCCTGCTTTTTTGGGTTGACCTGGGCAAGGATGATGGCAGCAAACATAAGTACACAGCCGGTGATCTCCTTGGCAGAGAGACTCTGGTGGAGAATCACCCATCCCGCCAGAACCGATACCACAGATTCCAGGCTCAGGATCAGGGAAGCGATGGTGGGATCACAGCCCTTCTGCCCGATGATCTGGAAGGTATAAGCCACTCCGCAGGAGAGGATTCCCGCATAGAGAATGGGCAGCCATGCCTGCAGGATATTGCTCATGCGCGGTGTTTCCAGCAGAAACATGGGAATTGCCGACAGAGCGGCAGATATAAAAAACTGGATGCAGGACAGCTTGGTTCCGCTGACTTTCACAGAAAAGTGATCCACGATCATAATGTGGATGGAAAAACAGAAGGAGCAGATCAAGATAAGAAAGTCTCCTTTGCTCAGGGAAAAGCTTCCTGTCATACACAGAAGATACAGACCCACCAGCGCGATCACCACGCTGATCCAGATGCGCAGCCCGGGCTTCCTTTTCAGAAAGATTCCCAGTATGGGCACAAGGATGATATACAAAGCTGTGATAAATCCTGCCTTGCCCACCGTGGTGTACTGAATGCCCACCTGCTGAAGAGAGGTGGAAATAAAAAGCATCAGGCCGCAGAGACCGCCGCCTATGAATAGATCACGGGGGCGGTCAAAGGTCTGTGAGGACCGGCTGCCGTCATGGTCCTTCCGGACATTTTTTCTGCCCAGAAGGAAGATGCAGGGGATGAGGACCAGGCCGCCCAGCAGGGTCCTTACCATATTAAAGGTATAAGGACCCACATAGTCCATGCCTACGCTCTGTGCCACAAAAGCCACTCCCCAGATAACTGCGGCGGTGAACAGCAGCAGAAAATTCTTGGATTGTTTTGCTGTCATGTAGAAAGCTCCTTCTTACTGTTCCAGGCTCTTATGGTACTCCTGCAGGGATTTCAAAGAGCCGTGTTCCTTACGGATCACTGCTGCGATGCCTTTGGCACTTGCCAGGGCAGCAGACATGGTGGTCAGGTAAGGTATTTTTTTATTGATCGCTGTTTTTCTCAGGTAGGAGTCATCGTATTTGCTCTGTTTTCCGGCCGGAGAGTTTACGATCAGATCCACTTCCCCGTTTACCATGGCATCGTAGATGTTGGGACGGCCTTCCTGCAGCTTCTTGAGAATCTTGCAGGGAACTCCGTTTTCTGTAAAATACTGTCCGCAGCCCTCTGTGGATACAATGGTGAAGCCCAGCTCGTGAAGCTGTTTTGCAACCTCCAGAGCCTGAACCCGGTCTCCCTTGTTGACACTTACCAGTGCGTTGCCGGACAGCGGAAGCTTGGCGCCTGCTGCCTCCTGGGCTTTGTAGTATGCCAGGCCGAAGGACTCGCTCAGGCCCAGAACCTCGCCTGTGGAACGCATTTCCGGTCCCAGAAGAGGGTCAACTTCCGGGAACATGTTGAACGGGAATACAGCTTCCTTGACACCGTAGTACGGATGTGCCTTTTCGGAGAAGGATGTCACGTCCGGGCGTTCCCCTGTCAGTTCATATGTCATGAGCTTTGTGGCGATATTGGCCATGTTGATGTTGCAGACCTTGGAAACAAGAGGCACAGTACGGGATGCACGCGGATTGGCTTCCAGAACGTAAACTTTTCCCTCGCAGATGGCATACTGCATGTTCATAAGACCTACAACGCCCATCTCACAGGCGATGGCTGTGGTGTACTCACGGATGAGCTTTTTGTTCTCCTCGGAGATCTCCACAGACGGAATCACGCAGGCAGAGTCTCCGGAGTGGACACCGGCCTGTTCAATGTGCTGCATAACGGTAGGAACAAAAGCGTGGGAGCCGTCAGAGATGGCATCTGTCTCACATTCCAGCGCGTTCTGCAGGAATTTGTCCATGAGGATGGGACGTTCCGGTGTCACATCAATGGCTGCTGCCATGTAGTCACGGAGCATATTGTCATCATATACCACTTCCATTCCGCGGCCGCCCAGTACATAGGAAGGACGAACCATCATAGGATAGCCGATGCGGTGTGCGATTTCCAGTGCCTCATCCACATTGACAGCCATTCCTGATTCCGGCATGGGGATATTCAGCTTCTTCATCATGGCATTGAACAGGTCACGGTCCTCAGCCATATCAATGACAGCCGGGGAAGTACCCAGGATGTGGGCGCCGCGTCTCTCCAGTTCCGCCGCGATGTTGAGCGGTGTCTGGCCGCCGAACTGTACAATGACACCCAGCGGTTTTTCCTTATTATAGATAGACATGACATCTTCTACGGTCAGAGGCTCAAAGTACAGCTTGTCGGAAGTGTCGTAGTCTGTGGATACGGTCTCAGGGTTGCAGTTGACCATGATGGTCTCGAAGCCTAAGTCTCTCAGGGTAAAGGCAGCGTGTACACAGCAGTAGTCAAATTCAATACCCTGTCCGATCCTGTTTGGACCGCCGCCCAGTACCATGACTTTTCGTCCGTCTGATACGGGTGCTTTGTCCTCCCCGTTGTAGGTGGAGTAATAGTAGGCAGCAGGTTCTTCCACACCGCTTACCGGAACTGCATCCCAGCGCTCATTCATACCCAGCGCTTCTCTTTTCCTGAACAGTTCCCATTCATCCACGTCCAGAAGCTCTGCCAGATATTTGTCGGAGAAGCCGTCCTTTTTAGCCTGAATCAGCAGTTCATCGGGCAGGCTGCTGCCGCGGCAGGCCAGAATCTTTTCTTCCAGGTCAACCAGCTCTTTCATCTGTTCCAGGAACCACATTTTGATGCGTGTCATCTCATGCAGTTTGGCAAGCGGAGCGCCCTTGCGGATAGCTTCGTAGATGATAAACTGTCTCTCGCTGGTAGGCTCTGCCAGTTTCACATACAGCTCATCCAGAGTAAGCTCATGAAAATCCTTGGCGAATCCCAGACCGTAGCGGCCTTTTTCCAGGGAACGGATAGCTTTCTGGAGGGCTTCCTTATAGTTCTTGCCGATGGACATAACCTCACCCACAGCTTTCATCTGTGTGCCCAGCTTGTCCTCTGCTTTTTTGAATTTCTCAAAGGCCCAGCGCGCGAATTTCACAACCACATAATCGCCGGAGGGCTTGTAGTCTGCCAGGGAGCCTCCCTTATAATAAGGAATCTCTGCCAGTGTGAGTCCTGCAGCCAGCAGTGCGGACACATAGGCAATGGGGAATCCGGTCGCCTTGGAGGCCAGCGCTGAGGAGCGGGAGGTTCTCGGATTGATCTCAATGATGATGATACGGTCTGTCTTGGGATCATGGGCAAACTGTACGTTGGTTCCGCCGATGACACCGATGGATTCCACAATGGCGTGTGCCTGTTTTTCCAGACGGTCCTGTACCTCCTGGGAAATCGTCAGCATAGGAGCGGAACAGAAGGAATCACCTGTATGTACACCCATGGGATCAATATTTTCTATGAAACAAATGGAGATTTTTTTGCCTGTTGCATCGCGGACAACTTCCACTTCCAGCTCTTCCCATCCGATAACAGACTCTTCAATGAGAATCTGGTTCACCATGGATGCCGCAATACCGCGGGCTGCCACTTTTCTGAGCTCTTCCTCATTATATACAATACCGCCGCCGGTACCGCCCATGGTGTAGGCAGGACGGATGACACAGGGATATCCAAGCTCGGATGCAATCTTCACTGCCTCCTCAACGGTGTAAGCCGGTGCGCTCTTAGCCATCTCAATGCCCAGTTCGTTCATGGCTTGTTTGAAAGCGATACGGTCTTCGCCGCGGTTGATGGCGTCAACCTGAACGCCGATGACTTCTACCTTATATTTTTCTAAAACACCTGCGTTGTACAGCTCTTCGCAGAGGTTCAGTCCTGACTGTCCGCCCAGGTTTGGGAGCAGGGCGTCCGGTCTTTCTTTTTCTATGATCTCTGTGAGCCGGTCTACGTTCAGCGGTTCAATGTAAGTGACGTCAGCTGTTGCCGGGTCTGTCATAATGGTTGCCGGGTTGGAATTGACCAGTACGATCTCGTAACCCAGGCTTTTCAATGCTTTACATGCCTGTGTTCCGGAGTAGTCAAATTCGCATGCCTGTCCGATGATGATAGGTCCGGAACCGATAATCAGAATTTTGTGAATGTCATTTCTCTTTGGCATAGCTATCCTCCATTTTTTCTTTATGCTATAGAAACATGATAATAGAAGGCCTGTATATCACGCCTTCGGTCAGGGACAATTATAGCATAGTCATATATTTTGCCGCAAGAGTAAATAGGTCGAAAAAAGTAGATAAAATTTGCGGTTTGCGGTATACTCTTCAGGTAACCTGCATAAGGAAGGGGAATCCTATCGCCCAAAGGCAGGCAAAGAACAGAAGAACAGGAGTGAAACACACATGATAGCAGATAAGGAAGAAATCCATATCGGACAGGTCATAGTACATATTCTGGATTCCACAGTGGGCATGCCGGTACTGTCCGACAAGGTACTTGATTACGGTTCTGATTTTGCGGATTTTCTGAAAGCCCATATATTCAGGATCGACACAAGTGACGAGATACGAAGCTGCAGCTTTTCCGAGGAGGAGTCCACTATTTACAAGTACATGGAAGAATATGACTCTGAGAATTTTGTTGAGATTTCCAAGAAAACAGCCCAGGAGCTTTTCACCATCATGAACCAGAATATTGAGATTCCGCCCGCGGACCTTCTGGTGGCGGAATATCAGGTGGACCGTCATAAATATCTGGCACTTTTAAAAATGAATTACCGCACATCCTACACCCATATGACAAGTGCGGACCCCTGGGGCAACAACAATGACATTATCATGCAGAAGGCCATCCTGCCGGGAGAGACACAGAAGCTTTCTGAGGCGGCCCTGCTTGACCTGGGAGCACCTAAGTATGTGCGCCTGGTGGAGAAAAAGTATGATGTGAACGGCGTAAAGACCAATTATTTCTCAAAACTGTTTTTAAAATGTCAGGGCTCCCTGTCTGCCAAGACGCGGCTTTCCATTGTGAATAAAGCGGTGACGGATGTACAGAAAAAGTATTACAATGAGTCCGAGCAGTTTGAGGTGCAGATGGAGACCAAGAGCATCATCAATCAGGAGCTCTCAAGTGAAGGGGCACTGGATGTGCCTGTGGTTATAGAGAAGATCTTTAAGGAGCATCCCCAGATGAAGGAGGAGGTGCAGGAGAAGCTGGAGAAATACAATCTGGCCGAGACCCGGGTGGAACCACAGAATCCCACCACCACCAAAAAGTTCACAAAACAACACCTGCTCACCGACACGGGAATTGAGCTTAAAATCCCCATGGAGGAGTACAATAATAAGGATAAAGTGGAATTTATCACCAATCCGGACGGAACCATATCCGTTCTCATAAAAAACATCGGGAGCATTGAGAGTCGTTAATAAAATTGTGGCGTTTTATCAGACATTGTGATACAATATTTCAGCCGGAGGAGAAAAAATCCGGGATAAAAAAATAATGAGGTTGAGGAAATGGAAAGAGAAAAATTTTCTTCCAGACTGGGCTTTATCCTGATATCTGCAGGTTGTGCCATCGGTCTTGGAAATGTATGGCGTTTTCCCTACATAACGGGAAAGTACGGCGGTGCGGCGTTCGTTCTGATCTATCTGTTCTTTCTGATCGTTCTGGGGCTGCCGATCATGGTCATGGAATTTGCAGTGGGCAGGGCCAGCCAGAAGAGTATTGCCACCTCCTTCAATGTACTGGAAAAGAAGGGCAGTAAATGGCATATCTACCGATATTTCGGTATGGCAGGCAATTATCTGCTGATGATGTTCTACACCACCATCGGCGGCTGGATGCTGGCTTATTTTGTTAAAATGGTGAAAGGCGACTTTACAGGCCTTGACACGGAAGGAGTCAGTGCGGCATTCGGAAGCCTTTCCACGGACATGACCCAGATGATCTTCTGGATGGTCCTGATCGTAGTCATCGGTTTCGCAGTGTGCTCCATGGGTCTGCAGAAGGGTGTGGAAAAGATCACCAAGATCATGATGGTGGTGCTGCTGGCGCTGATGGTGCTTCTGGCTGTGCGCTCCTGTACGCTGGAGGGTGCGTCTGAGGGACTGAAATTCTATCTGCTGCCGGATTTCGGCAAGCTCTCCGAGTATAAGATCCAGGAGGTTATCTTTGCGGCCATGGGACAGGCGTTCTTTACCCTGAGCCTTGGAATCGGCGCCCTGGCTATTTTCGGAAGCTATATAGGCAAGGAACATAAGCTCACCGGGGAGGCTGTCAGCATTACGATCCTGGATACCATGGTGGCGCTCATTGCAGGGCTTATCATTTTCCCGGCATGCTCCGCTTTCAACGTCAATCCCGGAGAGGGCCCGGGTCTTGTGTTCGTGACCCTGCCCAATGTGTTTAATGCCATGAAGGGCGGAAGGTTCTGGGGAGCGCTGTTCTTCCTGTTCATGTCCTTTGCCGCGCTTTCTACCATTATCGCCGTGTTCCAGAATATCATATCCTTTGCGCAGGATCTGTGGAACTGGAGCGTGAAAAAGGCAGCGCTCATAAACGGTATTGCCATATTTCTATTGTCCCTGCCCTGTATTTTCGGTATGACCATATTAAGTGACTTTACCATTCTGGGCAAGGATATCATGGGATTTGAGGATTTCCTGGTGAGCAACAACCTGCTTCCTCTGGGTTCCCTTGTGTATCTTTTGTTCTGTGTGACAAGATACGGCTGGGGATGGGAAAATTTCCTGAAGGAAGCCAACACGGGGGAAGGCATCTCTTTCCCCAGAAAAATAAAGGTTTATCTCACATTTATCCTGCCTGTCATTGTCCTTTATATCTTCGTGCAGGGATATTGGAGTCTGTTTCAGAGTTTATAGAAAATTCCCTTGAAATCAGTAAATTTTACAGGTATACTAGGGATAGAATGAAAATCTAAGTTACCGTTTATGGCGAAGCGTGTCTGACAGGTAACTGCCGAAACAGCGGATGCTGTGCCGGGGAAGCATATTTTCCGGTATAAGGAGAATGTATATGGAACATGTAATGCTGACAAAACTGCGTGAAGCGGGGTGTGACATGGACGGCACACTGGAGCGTTTTATGAACAATGAAATGCTGTGCATGAAGTTTTTAAGAAAATTTCCGGAGGATACCACCTTTGGGGAGATGCAGAAGGCCTTTGCGCAGGGAGATGCGGAAGAGTTTTTTAAAGCTGCCCATACCATGAAGGGAGTATCCGGCAATTTGGGGCTTAGCTGCCTTTATGATGAGATGCAGCCTGCGGTGGAGAAGGGCAGAAGAGGTGAACTTCCCTCCCGGGAGGATATGGATGAAATCAAAAAGCAGTATGACCAGATAATAAAGATCATTACAGAAAATGAATAATGAAGAGGAATAACAGATGAAGAGAATTTTACTGAAACTGAGCGGAGAAGCACTGGCAGGTCCAAAGAAGACAGGTTTTGATGAGGCGACAGTCATGGAGGTTGCCCGCCAGGTAAAAGTTCTGGTGGACGAGGGAATCCAGGTGGGTATTGTCATCGGCGGCGGCAATTTCTGGAGAGGCCGTACCAGTGAGAATATTGACAGGACCAAAGCTGACCAGATCGGAATGCTTGCCACAGTCATGAACTGTATCTATGTATCTGAGATCTTCCGCACAGCAGGCATGAGAACCAGCGTCCTGACCCCGTTTGAATGCGGCTCCTTTACAAAATTATTTTCCAAGGACCGTGTCAATAAATATTTCGACCGCGGCATGGTAGTCTTTATGGCAGGCGGCACCGGCCATCCTTATTTCTCAACGGATACGGCAACGGTACTGCGCGCAGTGGAGATTGAAGCGGATATGATTTTCCTGGCAAAAGCAGTGGACGGCGTGTATGACAGTGATCCCAAGAGCAATCCGGATGCCAAGAAGTATGATGAGGTGAGCATCCAGGAAGTCATTGACAAAAAGCTGGCTGTTGTGGATATGACCGCCTCCATCCTCTGTATGGAAAATAAGATGCCCATGCTGGTGTTCGGGCTGAATGAGAAAGACAGTATTGTGAATACCGCGCACGGTAAATTCACGGGAACAAAAGTATTAGTATAATCTGGGAGGAAAACGAGTATGGCAACTGATGAGAGAATCGCAAAATATGAAGACAAGATGAACAAGACCATGGATGCCCTGGTAAAAGAACTGGGAACCATCCGTGCCGGACGTGCAAATCCGCATATTCTGGATAAAATCACCGTAGACTATTATGGAGCACCTACACCTCTGCAGCAGGTGGCAAATGTAACCGTTCCGGAACCCAGAATGATTCAGATCCAGCCATGGGAGGCTTCTCTGATCAAAGACATCCAGAAAGCGATCCTGACATCTGACTTGGGGATCAACCCCAATAATGACGGCAAATCGATTCGTCTGGTGCTGCCTGAGCTCACTGAGGAGCGCAGAAAAGAGCTGGTGAAAGACGTGAAGAAGAAAGGGGAGGCTGCCAAGGTAGCTATCCGCAATATCCGCCGCGATGCCAATGAGGCATTCAAAAAACTGGCAAAACAGGATGTATCTGAGGATGAGATCAAGGAGCTGGAAGATGTGATCCAGAAACTGACAGATAAGTTCGGCAAGAACATTGATAAGACAGTGGAAGAGAAATCCAAAGAAATCTTAACCGTATAATTTATAATCAAGAGGGGCACATACAAGAAAAAGGTATTGTGCCTCTTTTACGCGTAGGAGGAGAAAAACATGGTGATTCCAAATCATGTGGCAATCATTCTGGACGGAAACGGCCGCTGGGCCAAAGCCAAAGGAATGCCGAGGACATACGGGCATGTGAAAGGCTGCGAGAACCTGGAAAAAATATGCTCCATAGCCAAGGGGCTGGGGGTAAAATATCTCACGGTCTATGCCTTTTCCACTGAAAACTGGAAACGTTCCAAAGATGAAGTGGACGGCCTGATGAAGCTGTTCCGCAATTATATGAAAAAATGCCTGAAAATCGCAAGGGACAATAAGATGCGCGTCCGCGTGATCGGGGAGCCCTCTGTCTTTGACGAGGACCTGCAGGCAAGGATCAGAGAACTGGAGGAGTATTCCAGCCAGTTTGATGAGCTGCATTTCCAGATCGCGCTGAATTACGGCAGCAGGGATGAGATCAAAAGAGCGGTGCAGGATCTTGCCGGGGATGTGAAAAAAGGCGTGCTGGACCCTGCGCAGATCACAGAGGATACCATATCCGGATATCTGGATACCAAGGGACTTCCGGACCCTGACCTGTTGATCCGTACCAGCGGGGAGGAGCGCCTTTCCAACTTTCTCATGTGGCAGCTTGCCTACACGGAGTTTTATTTTACCGATGTGGCATGGCCGGATTTTAACAAGGCTGAGTTTGAAAAGGCCATTTGGAAATTTAATCAGAGAGACCGCAGATACGGCGGCGTGAAGGAGGAGTAACATGTTCAAGACAAGGCTGTTAAGCGGAATTGTGCTGGTCATCATTGCCCTTGCCACCATTATTCCGGGAGGAATCGTGCTCTTTGCCACGCTGGCTGCCATCTCCCTCATCGGTATGCAGGAACTGTACAAAGCCATGAGAGTACATGAAAATCAGGCCGGCAGCCTGGAGATCATGGGGTATGCGGGGGCCATGGTTTACTACCTGACCCTTCTGCTGGACAGGGAAGAATTTTCCCTTATTGCCATTTTATTTGCATTGGTCCTCATTATGTCCGTGTATGTGTTTACATACCCAAAATACCATGCAGACCAGATCATGGCTGCCATGTTCGGTGTTATTTACGTGGCTGTCATGCTTTCTTATATCTATAAAACCAGGAATCTGGAAGGCGGTGCATGGCTTGTGGGCCTTATCTTTATAAGCTCCTGGGGCAGCGATACCTGTGCCTACTGTGTGGGAATGCTCATCGGCAAGCACAAAATGGCGCCTGTGTTAAGCCCGAAAAAATCCGTGGAAGGCGGTGTGGGCGGCGTTGTGGGGGCCGCGCTTCTGGGCGCCCTGTATGCAGTGGTGATTGCAAAATGGAACCCTGCTTCCGGCCATACGGCCCTTATGTATGCCCTGATCTGCGCGGTGGGTGCATTGATCTCCATGGTTGGAGATCTGGCGGCATCCGCGATCAAGAGAAACAAAGAGATAAAGGATTACGGCAGACTGATCCCGGGCCACGGCGGTATTCTGGACCGTTTTGACAGTGTCATATTTACGGCACCGTTCATCTATTTCCTGGCAAATGTACTGCTGTAAATGAGGTTGTGATGATATGAAGAAAATTGCGATATTAGGTTCCACAGGTTCCATCGGCACACAGACTTTGGATGTGGTGGAGAGAAATGATGACCTGCAGGTGGTGGGAATTGCCGCAGGCAGCAATATCCGGATGCTGGAAGAACAGATTCGGCGCTTTCATCCGAAGCTGGCGGCTGTGGGGGATGAAAAAAAGGCGGCTGAGCTAAGAAAAAGGGTCGCAGATACGGATTGTACGGTGACAGGAGGCATGGAAGGGCTTCTCGCCCTGGCTGCCATGCCGGAGTCGGATATACTGGTCACAGCCATTGTGGGCATGATCGGCATCCGCCCTACTGTGGAGGGTATCCGGGCCGGTAAGGATATTGCCCTTGCCAATAAGGAGACACTGGTGACAGCCGGGCATATTATCATGCCCCTTGCCAAAGAGTACGGCGTGCGTATCCTGCCTGTGGACAGTGAACACAGTGCCATCTTCCAGGCTCTGAACGGGGAGGACCCTTCCAGGATCCACAAACTGCTGATCACAGCTTCCGGCGGGCCTTTCCGGGGAAAGAAGCGGGAGGAGCTTACGAATATCCGTGTGGAGGACGCTCTGAAGCATCCCAACTGGGCCATGGGGCAGAAGATTACCATTGACTCCGCTACCCTGGTGAACAAGGGACTGGAGGTTATGGAGGCAAAGTGGCTGTTCCATATGGATCTGGACCGGATACAGGTTGTGGTGCAGCCTCAGAGTGTCATTCACTCCATGGTGGAGTTTGTGGACGGGGGCATCATTGCCCAGCTTGGAACTCCGGATATGCGGCTTCCCATTCAGTATGCCTTGTATGGGGGCGAGAGACGTTTTCTTCCCGGAGAGCGTCTGGATTTTGCGGCACTTGGATCTATCACTTTTGAGGAGCCGGATATGGACACCTTTAAAGGGCTGCCGCTGGCTATGGAGGCATCCAAAAGGGGTGGTTCCATGCCCACGGTATTCAACGCTGCAAATGAAAAGGCAGTAGGTATGTTTTTGAACAGAAAAATCGGTTTCCTGGATATTTATTCAATAATTGAAGAAGCTATGGAAAGACATAAAGTGATTGAGAATCCGGACGTAGATGAAATTACAGGCATCGAACAGGAGACTTACAGATGGATTGAAGGCAGGTGGTAGATTGAGTTTTTCCGGTATTATAAATATTTTGATTGCAGTTATTATCTTTTCCCTGATCGTTATTTTTCATGAGCTGGGACATTTTCTGCTGGCAAAGAGGAACGGCATTGCAGTGACGGAATTTTCACTGGGTATGGGGCCGAGGCTGATTTCCACAGAGAAGGGCGGCACCAGGTATTCCCTGAAGCTGTTTCCCATCGGCGGTTCCTGCCTGATGGTAGGAGAGGATGACGATGACGACAGCGCAGGTTCCTTCAACAACGCCTCTGTGTGGGCCAGAATCTCCGTGGTGGCGGCAGGTCCTGTGTTTAACTTTATCATGGCCTTTGTCTGCGCCATGATCATCACCAGCGTGGTGGGGTATGACCCGGCCAGAGTGACCGTTGTGCAGGAAGGGTCTGCGGCGGAAGCGGCGGGACTTAAGGAAGGCGACCTGATCACGGAATTCAACGGAAAGCATATTTCCATAGGCAGGGATTTGAGTCTTTACCAGACACTGCACGGGTATCAGGATAAAACCATTGATATGAAAGTGAAGCGGGACGGGAAGACAGAGGACATTTCCTTTACTGCTGACAGCATAGAGAAGAAGATGCTGGGATTTACCTACAGCAGTGAAGGCCCTGCGCAGATCATGGAGATCTATATTGACAGTCCCATGATGAAAGCCGGTCTGCAGGCCGGGGATGTGATCACAGGCATTGCGGGCACGAAGATCACAGACGGAAAAGAGCTTCAGGATTATATGGAGGCGCATCCGCTCACAGGGGATGAGATCACTCTGACTGTGGAGCGTAACGGCAAGGAGCGGGAAGTTACGGCAAAACCTCAGATGCGGACTGTGGTCAGCAGCGGGTTTGACTATAACCTGTACAGAGAGAAGACCGGATTTTTAGGCGTGCTCAAATACAGCGCCGTGGAGGTCCGCTACTGGATCACCAGTACGGTTCAGAGCCTGGGACTTCTCATCAAGGGGACATTTTCCGTAAATGACCTGTCCGGCCCGGTGGGGATTGTGGACGCCATCGGAGATTCTGTCCAGGAGGCAAAATCCGAGGGCAGCGTGATATTGAGCATGCAGATGCTCTACTGGGTGATCCTTCTGTCAGCCAATCTGGGCGTTATGAACCTGCTGCCCATTCCGGCACTGGACGGAGGTCGTCTGGTATTCCTCATCATAGAGGCCATACGCGGCAAAGAGGTGAACCGGAATGTGGAGGGTATGATACACTTTGCGGGGTTTGTTCTTTTGATGCTGCTCATGGTGTTTGTCCTGTTTAATGATATCAAGAGGCTGTAAAAGAAAATCCGGGAGGGTTGGGTACAAAGAATCTGTACCCGGCCTTTCCGGATTTTTTGGTGATGGTTATACAAGTTCCGCGATTCTTGTGACGCCCACGTAGATCTCCTGTATTTTGTACCAGGTGGGATAATCCACAATGCCCGTGACAGGCAGGCTGAAGATCCGCTGAAAATCCCGTACAGCCCGCTGTGTGCCCTCCCCGTAGATGCCGTCCACGGTTACGGCCGGCAGTGCGGGATAGCCCTGGCGGATGGCATTTAGCTGTTCCTGTAGCTGCTCCACCTTGTCGCCGGAGCTGCCGATATCCAGATTGCTTCCCGGCCATGAGATGGGGATGCCGGCAATCTCCTCAGCCGTATTGATATACATGTTGTCACCGTAGAAATTCCGGAGGATCTCAATGGCGGTGTAGCCCTGGTCGCCCAGATACTTGGACCCCCACTGTGTCATCCAAATTGCAATAGCCCCTAGAGCGTGTTTGAAAATGCATTCCGACAATCTGTACGCCCCACTCTGCGGCATATTTGCCCCCTATTCAGTCAGCGTAGCCCGCTACGCTAAATGCCTTTATGTTTCACGCAGAATAAATTTTCAGTCTGCAAGGCGGCTTCAAATTTATCTATGAATAGTAATACTGTATATCTAGGCTGTCGTTGTCTCTATTATATACTATTTTTGATATGATTGATTGTAAAGATGTACTTTTTTGCTCTATGGTAAAATTAGAAGATGTGACGATATCATATGTGGTTTTTATCAGTTCTTTCATTAAAGGAGTGTAGTCTTTGGAATCCGGTTGATCAAGCTCGGCTATTTTTTGCGCAATACTCTCGCGCTCTTTTTGAAGCAACAGCTTGTTTTCGCGGTATTCTTCTAAACTATCAATGCCATTTTGATAGGCAGTTTTGATTCGCTTTTCTTTCATATCTACTTTATCATACAGCTTTTTTAAAATATCTGCTTCACTGTGATTTTGGTTCGATTTTCTTTTGATTTCAAAATATAAATTTTTACTACGTGTTGCATCTTTGAGTGCCTCGAAAAAGACAGGTTCTATTTTGTGGGTGCTCAAAGTAAGGCTTGATAGACATTTTCCTTTTGAATATCCATAACAGGAATAGTAAAAAGTATCAACCGTTCCATTCTTTTTGTAGTGATTTTTACAAACCATAGTTCGGCCACAGACGGGGCATTTTAATAGCCCACTCAACCAATGGCGGTAACTGGATGTCGGTCTTTTTCCCTTGGGCTTATAGGTGGTGTTATATCGTTCTTGGGCTTTATTGAATAATTCTTCGCTTATTATAGCCTCGTGATATCCTTTAGTAATAACCCACTCTTCTTTTGGCCGAATTTCATTAGTTTCATTTACGGTGCGATTCCAGCGGATCATACCGCAATAAGTAGGATTTTGTAAAATATATTCTATGCTGCGTCGCTCAAAGGGTTTATTATGACTTGTTTTATAACCTAATGCGTTTAGGGCACGAGCAATCTCGAATAATCCCATTCCTGCATTAACATACTTGTTAAAAATCATTTTAACAACTTCAGCTTCTTCAGGAACTATAACAGGAGGCTCTCCTTTTCTATCTATTTTATATCCGAGAGGAGGTCGAGCTTGGTATCCTCCTCGAAGCGCTTTTTCCATCATTCCACGTGAAACTTCCCCGGAAAGGCGAATAGAATAATATTCGTCCATCCATTCTATAATTCTTTCAATCAGGCTGCCAAAAGGGCCTTCTATGATAGGTTCTGAAACACTAATAACTTCTATATTGCATTGCTTTCTAAGTAAAGATTTATAAAGTATAGACTCTTCCTGGTTTCGGGCAAATCGAGAAAATTTCCATACATAAATCACTTTGAAAGGTGCAGGCTTTTGCTTAGCCAAAGAAATCATTCGTAAAAATTCCGGCCGTTTATCCGCCTTTTTTCCAGAGATTCCTTTCTCAACGAATACATAGTCATTTGAAATTATAACACCATCGGTTTTTGCATGATCCATAATTAGCCTTTTTTGCGCGTCTGGAGACAGCTCATCCTGCATATGTGTTGATACTCTTATATATGCAGCTCCAAATTTTGCCTGGCTTATCTTTTTATCATTCATTTCTTTCAAATGTAATCACCCTCAATGTTTTATGTAAAACGCCCCGAACTTTATACTGTAGCTGCAGCCCTTGTCTGTGAGTCTGTTTTTGTCACAGATAATGCTGATATCCGGCTCAACGTAAGTTTTATCATCTGCAGTCAAATTGACTGCAAATGAGTATAACTCTTTTCTTTAAATAATGGCATAAAGATAGCTCCTTTCATTTTAAAATATATCAGGAGATATTATTATTTATTACCTTTATTTATATCATATCTTAATAAAAAATTCTTCAGCTGTTTGTCTGTATATCAAGGATACTAAAACGGCATGATGAATAACGGTATGCAAGTTGTACAACCCATAGGTCATACCATTGAATAAAAGAAATAGGGGAGTGTTGATTATGACATATAGAAATATTGTAATAATTAACGACAAAGAAGTAGATATAAAAGAACTTACGGAAGAAGAGAGGAAATGCCTTGCAGAATTTTGGAACAGGAGAGCGGCAAATGCAATAGGATATCAGGAGGTTAAATCACCAAAGAAGATTTGTTAAGAGCCCTCTTGTATAAAGGTGCCATTACTGGCACCTTTCAGACTGTAGACAATCACCCTCTTTTTGGAGGCGGTTGTCTATTTTCAGTTTAACCTGCCCTTTCCAGATGGTATAATAGGATCATCAGGAAAGGCAGGTTTTTCTTTATGATGGGGAAAAAAGATAACGCAGAAAGAACACAGATGGAAATCGCAAGTCTGGAGGATCTTGTACCTAGAAACCATCTGGTACGGAAGCTGGATGAAGCTATTGACATGAGTTTTATATATGAGGAAGTGAAAGATTTATACAGTGATTTTGGACGTGAAAGTATCGATCCGGTTGTATTGATTAAAATTGCCATGATCCAGTACATTTTCGGAATCCCTTCCATGCGCAAAACAATTCGTGAAATTGAAGTAAATTTTGCTTACAGGTGGTATCTGGGCTATGGAATGCATGAGGAAATCCCTCATTTCTCCACCTTTGGCAAAAACTATTCCAGACGTTTCAAAGACACGGATTTGTTTGAGAAAATCTTCTCAAAGATACTGTCCGAGGTTGCAGCAAATGGTTTTCTTGATACAGAAAGCTTGTTTATTGACGGCACTCACATCAAAGCCAGTGCCAATTCTCATAAATATCAAAATGAGGTTATCCGAAAAGAAGCACGCAGTTATGAGAAGGAACTGCAGGAAGAAATCAAAAGGGATCGTCAGGAACACGGAAAGAAGCCACTGAAAGAAAAAGAAAAGGAACCGGAAATGATCACACAGAAGGTCAGCACCACTGACCCTGACAGCGGCTGGTTCCATAAAGGTGAGCATAAGCAGGTCTTTGCCTATGCTGCCAACACCTGTTGTGACAAGAATAATTATGTTTTGGATTTTGAAGTGACTGCGGGGAATGTCCATGACAGTGTGTCGTTCTGGCATTTATACCGACGATTAAGGCAGAATTGGAAATATGGGATATACTACGTAATGGATGCAGGATATAAGATACCGTCAATCGCCCGCCAGCTGATAAAAGATGGAAAGACTCCGGTCATGCCGTACAAAAGGCCTATGACTCAAGCTATTTTTCAAAAAATATGATTTTGTATACGATGAATTCTTTGACTGCTATCTATGCCCGGATCACAAAGTGCTTCATTACACGACAACAAACCGTGAAGGATATCGGGAGTATAAAAGTGACTGGCTTATTTGCCAAAGCTGTCCTCACCGGGATCGTTGCACAAACAGTAAAGATTCCGTAAAAGTAATTACGCGTCATGTATGGGAAAACTACATGGAGCAGGTCGAAGAAATCCGTCATACAATCGGAATGAAAGAACGATACAAACAACGCAAGGAAACCATAGAGAGAGTCTTTGCAGATGCAAAGGAAAAACACGGAATGAGATACACTCAGTACAGAGGTCTGGCTAAGATCAAAATGGAGCTTAACCTCTTATTTGGCTGCATGAATCTAAAGAAACTGGCAATTTGGAAATGGCGGATAAAATGGGGAGCGAAATACCGCTCTTCATCATTGCAATTTTTCTGTTCCAGCATAAAATTTAGAGAGTGTGAAACTTTTTCTGTAAAATAGGATTTATAAGATTCTTCTATGATAAAATAAAAATCATAGGAGGGCCTTTTATTATGGCAAGACAAAAGAAACCAGTACACAGAGTACATATGACGGAAGGAAAGCGCAGCATTATCCATCAGCTTTTGGAAGAATACGATATTCAGACAGCTGAAGACATTCAGGATGCCCTGAAAGATCTTCTTGGCGGAACCATCAAGGAAATGATGGAGGCTGAGCTGGATGATCACCTGGGATATCAAAAATCGGAACGCTCAGACAATGATGATTACCGGAACGGTTACAAACGAAAACGGGTCAACAGTAGTTACGGTTCCATGGAAATCGATGTGCCGCAAGACCGAAAATCTACCTTTGAACCACAGGTGGTCAAAAAACGCCAGAAAGACATTTCTGATATTGACCAGAAGATCATTTCCATGTATGCGAAGGGAATGACTACCCGGCAGATATCTGAAACTATTGAAGATATCTACGGATTTGAGACCTCGGAAGGATTTATTTCTGATGTTACAGACAAGATCCTTCCTCAGATCGAAGACTGGCAGAACCGTCCTCTGGATAATGTCTATCCCATCCTTTACATTGACGCCATCCACTATTCTGTCCGTGACAATGGTGTGATCCGCAAGCTTGCCGCCTATGTCATCCTTGGGATCAATACAGAAGGAAAGAAAGAGGTACTGACAATCCATGTGGGAGAGAATGAAAGTTCAAAATACTGGCTGTCTGTTTTAAATGAACTGAAGAACCGGGGGGTAAAAGACATCCTCATCATCTGTGCGGACGGCCTTACGGGAATAAAGGAAGCCATTGCTGCCGCATTCCCCAAAACAGAATATCAGAGATGCATTGTCCATCAGGTAAGAAACACATTAAAATATGTTCCAGATAAAGACAGGAAGGCATTTGCCGCAGATCTAAAGACCATCTACCAGGCAGCTGATGAAAAAAAGGCGCTGGCAGCACTTGACCGGGTAACAGAAAAATGGACGCCCAAATATCCGAATTCCATGAAGCGCTGGAAGGATAACTGGGATGCCATATCCCCAATTTTCAAGTTTTCAGCAATGGTCAGGAAGGTCATATATACGACTTATGCCGACAAAGAAACTATACCGACATTTCTAAGAAATCCCGTATTTACAAGGTCTTTCTAAAAAAATGTCGGTATAGTTTTTATAGCCGGTATAAAGCTTCCGATATTTTTTTATCCTTCCAGTTCTTTTCTGCATCTCCTCCATCCGGATTGGTCTGTTCCAATACCTTTGCTAATGTATCCAGGGTCACAAAGGCGTAGAATCCGGAGGTGGTTGAGATATTTTCATGTCCAAGCATCTGCTGGATATAGGATAAAGGACATCCCTCCTGGTATAAGCTCATCGCCCTGGTCTTTCTTACCATGTGGAAATGGATGTCCTCCGGCATTGGGACCCCTTCATTCCGGCATTTTTCCGCATACTTTTTCAAGACTTTCTGGATGCAGTCATCTGACAGCCCATGCCTCACCCCATGTGTGGCCGCATAAAAGAGAGGCGCGTCCGGTTCAGGGAGATCCCCATGAAATTCCCCGAGATATCCCCTCAGGTGCTGCACAGTCTTTTTCATCAGTGGGACACTCCTGTATTTTTCGCCTTTTCCAAGTATCCGGATATAAGGTGTTTCCGCATTAAGATGCAGGTCATGGACCTTCACCCCTGTCAGTTCCCCTACCCGCATGGCGGCATCATATCCAAGGACCAGGAGCACCCGGTTCCGGCGTTCAGACCGTTTCTCCCTACCAGGCGCGTCAAGAAGTGCCTTTATCTGATGATCTTCAAAATACCTGATCTCGCCTCCGGGAACATTCAAACTATGTATCGTCTGGCTTGAAACAAAGAGCGGGGTAATATCGATGCATTCTTCCGATGCATACGACAGCAGGGCTCTCGCTGCGGTCAGCCGGAGATTACAGGTCTTTGGACTCCAGCTCTTGATATCAGCCATCCATACAAGATAATCTTTCAGGCTTTTTCTGTCCAGGTCATTGAAACATACACGTTCACGGCAGATACCTTTCATCTCCTCCAGAAAGTCAATACAGGTGTTGAGCGAGGAGCGGTAAGAAGCAACTGTATTCCCGCTCTTTTTCCTGATCTTTGGAAGCTCGTGGTCCAGAAAGCGTCTGGCCGTCTCCCAGAAGAAAACGCTGTCAAACCTTTTGGGGTTGTTTTTATCATTCCTCCCTGCCATCATCCACCTCCGGTATCAGCCCTTCCGAATGCCCGGACATCTCCAGGATCCCGCCATAAATATCCGGCACAAGATGGAAATAATACAGGGTATTTTTGATCTCGGAATGCCCCATATACCGCATAAGGTAAGGGAGCATGGCGTTTACGTCCTTCCCCTCCCGCAGCCAGCGGTTCATGTTGGCATAGACAAAGTGATGTCGGAGATCATATGCACGGATGCTGATGCCCGAATCCTTCTTTTCCGGGAAAGCGGCATACCAGAAACGCAGGAAGTTCCGTTCCAGCCAGCAGGCACCGTATGGACGGCCTTTCCTGTTTGGGAAAAAGAACGTGCGGTCCGGGAACAGGCGGCTGATCCGGCTGTCATAGCCAGCCAGATATTCCGTAAGTTCTTGGGAAATATAGACTCTCCGGCTCTTGGGCCCCTTGGACTGGAGGACATCGAGATAACCCTGATCCAGATGTACGTTTTGCCTGGCAAGTGTGCGTGCCTCTTTACAGCGGAGCCCACAGCAGTACATAAGCCGGAAGATCGCGGGGAGGATCAGATGCCTTCCCTTTAAATAGGGTGTATCCGGCATTCGGTCGCATTCCATGAAGAACGCGATGATCTCATCCTCCGTAAAAAATACGGTTGGGCCGGTGTGGGGGGATGCAGCCTTCCGGACGGGATAAGATATGCTTTGAGGCCCCGTGCATGAAGGTATCTGCTGAACTCACGCAGAAATGCGGCCGCATTATAAAGGCCTCCCGGGGTATCCTGGAGCCTTTCAAGAAACCCCTCAACGCTTGCTTTGTCCGGAACTGCGGTTTCAGGAGCTGTCTCCATGACAAACCGGACATACTTCTTTAGATAATAAGCTCCAGTCTCGTATTGATACCCATTAGCCTTTTTATAAGAAACAAACTGGCTGACAAGTTCCGGAAGAGATTTACTGTACATGGGCGATACCCCCTTTCCAAACAGGAGGGAGCGGGAGCGTACAAGCAGCCAGACTGATGGCATCCGTTAAAAGATATACGGATACCGTGTTTGGATCTCTGTGCCCGAGAACTGCTGAGATATCTGGCATGGGGATGCCCGCCCGCAGCATGGAGGATGCGGCGTGGTGCCTTGTCATCCGGCTCCCCACAGGCCGTCCTTCGTTTTTGATCCCGGCAAGCCCCTCCAGTTTTTTCAGGATCTCATAAATGCTCCCCGTACCCAGGGGCCCAAACGGTGCAAAAGTTTTCAAAAAAACATTGTCTGATCCGCTCTTAGGGCGTTCCTTCAGGATGTAATCAGCGATAGCATTCCCGTAAGACGCCCTCAAGGGAAGGATGAGCGGTTTCCCCGTCTTATCCTGAATGATGGAAATGCAGTCCTTCTCCCAGTCGATATCTTTCAGCTTCAAAGAACAGACATCGGTCCCCCGGAGCCCTGTCTCTAAAAGAAGCTTACAGACAGCAGTATCTCTTTTTGTCAAAAGCCCTGATGAGAGCGTTGTTCTGAGAGCCGCAAGCTCCTCCTCCTGATAGATCTCTATGATCTTTATTTCCTTTGGCAGATGCACCGGTATCTCCAGAAGAAACTGTGCCGTGTGGCCATTACTGGAAAGGAACCTGCGCAATCCTGCCAGGCCGCTTCCAATCGTGGACGGCTGGTACCGTCCATCTTTGTAAAGAGATACGATAAAAGTGCTCACATCATCTGTCCTGATATCGGATAACTTCCCATACCCGTTTTTTTGGCAGAACAACAAAAAATAGGTAACGATACGCTGATATCCGGCTATGGTATTGGGGCTGAGTCCCTCCTGTTCCAGAACTTTGACAAAGCTTTTTATTTCCAATCGGAATCCTTCATTCACAAGTTTTTCGGATATACCTTCTGTATCCTGCCTTCTCCAGTCAACAGTCCCTGTTTGTATAAGCGACAGGAGCAGCCGGATACAGCGTTTTCGGTGGGTCAGTTCCTTCTGGATCCATTTTTCACTGCATGTGGCCGGACTGTCCAGAAAAGTTTTTATGAGTTCCTCCGAAAGCCTTCCCTCTCCCATATGCTGTGCCAGAGATATCAGAAGCTGGTAACTGGACTGGTAATGTATAAGTGTCTTTTTTCCATACCTTCTTTCGGCCATCTGATCCATTACTTCCTGGATCGATCCATTAAGTTCCTTTTGTTTTTCCCTCATCATAGGAAACCTCCTTCTTTTTGTTCCATCATGAGGGATATTTAAGAAAAGGTCAAAAACTATACCGATATTTTTTCGAAAGAGCCAGTGAATGAGGGATTTGTTAAAAATGTCGGTATAGTTTTTTTGTCGGCATAAGTCGTACTATGCCGATTTCGTGATAGTACGACAAATGCCATTGAATCGCTGAATTCCACTTATCGAAAGCTGAACCGCCAGAGAAGCGTATTTCCAAGCGACACAGCGTTGCTCAAAGCGTTATATTTAGCAACCTTTGAGGCCACAAAGAAATGGACCACAACCATCCGGAACTGGGCTCAGGTGTATGGAGAATTAAGTATCATGTACGAAGGACGGCTTCCGGAGTGATCGAACATGAGCGAATAACAGGCGGATTTACCGCCTGCTGTTGACATGCCTTTTTGTAACTGTTATATATAAAGTAAGGGTGAAAAGCCTATTCTTAAGACTTTTCACCACTCATTATCATAGAAGAATCTTATTTACAGACTTTTCTTCATAGTCTCAAAATTTAAATTTGAAAACTGGAAATGGGTAAAAAAACGGTTCGCGGACATGACATCGCGAACCGTTTTGTCTACAGTCTGAAAGGTGCCATTACCGGCACCTTTATCAAAAATCGTCATATAGGAGGATACGAATATCCGCAATGCGCCACCCCTTCTCTTTTCCATTGCACAGGCCGCTGATACTGCAATTGGCTCACAGCTGCCTGTGATTATATTTATTAAAATTATAACAAATCCATTCTGATTCCGATATGGAACATGCGCTCAAAAATAGCACAATATGCTTATTATTCTACAATAGACGCAGTTTCTGATAAATACTTTTTTAGTAAATTTTTTCCAATCTCCTGGCTTTTAAATGAATGACTGCCCAACTTTTTTACAGGCATAATACCCAACAGAGAATTTGTCAAAAACATCTCATCATAATCTAATATCATATCAGGAGTTAAAATCCGTTCCTTAATTTTGCAGGAATCATATATATATTTTCGAATAATTCCCGGCAGCATGCCGCAGGACATTGGTGGTGCGATAATGTCTTTGTCCTTTACAAAAAATATATTTGTGGTAGCGCCTTCTGAAAGTTCTCCTTTTGTATTCAAAAATATTGGTTCCTGAATTCCCCTCTTCCTGAAGCTTCTTTTTTCCATTAGGCAATCACCATAATTCAAAGTTTTGTGATAGGTCAAAGGAGAGGTTTCATTGCGCCGAACAGCGGAATAATCTGTAATAAATCCTTTTTCATAATCTTTTTTACGGTATGTATTTGGCCTGGTGGAAATAAGTACATTTTCTTTTGAAACTGTAATTTTTAACACCTTACTTCCCTTCTGCATATCTTGATTTTCTAAGGTATTTTTTACTTCCCTCTTTATTTCATCCATGGATATATTCGTAAGATTTAAAAATTTTAGAGTATTCAAAAGCCGATCATAGTGGTGAGACAGAAGTATAGGAACTCCATCTTTAACTGCAATTGTTTCAAAAGCACCAATTCCAAAAAAAAATCCGTCATCTGCTATTATCATTTTTCTCCTTTCAAATCATGCTGCATAAAAACTTTTGTCATTATTCATCACCAATAGCTTCCAGAATAGCCTTTGCTTTCTGTAGGGTTTCTTCATATTCAAATTCTGAGTCAGATTCACAAGTAATCCCCCCTCCAACGCCTATATAATAGGTATCATTTTGATAAACAGCGGTACGTATAACAATATTAAAATCACAATCTCCATTAAAAGAAAAGTACCCGATAGAACCGGTATATAAATTTCTTCTATCATGTTCCAGTTCATCAATAATTTCCATAGAACGTATTTTGGGAGCGCCGGTAATAGAGCCACCTGGAAAAGTAGCTTCTATTAAATCAGTAGTCTGAATTGTTTTCTTCATTTTACCGATAATAGTAGTAACCAAATGAAACACTGTAGCATAAGTTTCTACTGCAAAATGCTCCGTTACTATCACGCTTCCTGGTTCACAAACATGATTTAAATCATTCCTTTCTAAATCTACAATCATCAGTAACTCACTACGGTCTTTGGAGGATTGTTGTAATTCTAATTTTAACTGTAAATCTTCTTTTTTTGTTTCTCCACGCTTTCTGGTCCCTTTGATTGGTCTTGTTTCTATATTACCATTTTTCACCTGCAAAAAACGTTCTGGTGAAGCACAGGCAATTTGATAATCTCCTCCTTGAAAAAAGACGCCAAAAGGAGATGGATTATATACACGCAAATAACGATAGACATCATAAGGTTCTTTCTGACTGTATATTTTTAATTGCTGTGTCATATTTGCAATATAAATATCACCCTCTATGATGTAAGAAATCATTTTTTCAATGGCTTTTTTGTAATCTTCTTTTGTAAAATTTGGAGAAAATAACGCAAGTTGATATTTTTTTGGGGGTTTTAGAGAAAGATTACAAGATTTAATTTCTTTTTCCAATTCTGTAATTGCTGTTTCCGCATCTTTAGTTTCACCTCTTGCGGTGATATAAAGTGCTTTTTCTTTTTTATCATCAATAATCAAGAAATCATAAAATGCAAACATAGCTTCCGGCATATGGATTTTTTTTGGATGACGGGTAGAAATATGTTCAAACTTTCTTCCATAGTCATACGAAAAGTAACCAATTGCACCGGAAACCAATGGTAATTTCGTTGGATTTTTTTCCTGATATTTTTGTAAGGCCTTTTTCATTCCAAATTCAAAAGTTTCAAACTGCGGTTCATCATTTTTATAAAAAACTCCATCCTCTTCTTTTAATATCAAATAAGGCTCTAAGCCGATAATCGAAAATTGCCCCAGTTGATTTTCAAGAGAAGAATCTAAGAAAACAGCCATTTTTCTATTTTTATATTGCTCAAAAATATCTTCTGATTTCACATAAAAATCTAATTTATGAACTATAGTTCTCATGTATCTTCCACCATCCTTTGCATAATTCAATATAATTTTTAAGTATTTCGTGACCATATTCAGTTAACACGGCTTCAGGATGAAACTGCACACCAAAAATAGGAAATGTTTTGTGATGAATACCCATAATTATTCCGTCTTCTGAGCGTGCATCTATCTCCAATTCATCAGGAAAGCTTTCTTCACTGATAATTAAAGAGTGATAACGAGTTACATTGTAATGTAATGGAAGTCCTGTAAACAATTCTTTTTGATTTGTCACTATTTTAGATACTTTACCATGCATGGGTTTTAATCCCTTTTGAACGATCGCTCCAAACACATGACCTATAATTTGATGTCCCAGGCAAACACCTAAGATTGGAAGTCTGCCCGCCATTTTATTAACAATTTCTTTGCAGTTTCCACAGTCTTCAGGGCTTTTAGGTCCCGGCGATATAATCAATCCTTCAATTCTTTTAAGGGATACTAAATCTTCAATTTCTTCCACAGAAATTTTATCATTACGCACTAACTCTACCTTTTCCCCTAATTCTTCCATATAACATACAAGATTGTACACAAATGAGTCATAATTATCAATCATTAAATACATTTTTTTCCTCCAAAAAAACTGCCAAAAAAGTCCTTTCAAAGAACTTTTTTGGCAGTCTTCCAATTTCTGGGCACACCGATTATTGAGATAATTCATTATATCAGATTTTAGTAAACTTGTCTAGTCTTTCTCATGTACAGGTTTTGATAAAAAAATGTCCGTGACGAAAAGAAAAGCATTGTGCAAAATACATAAAAGATTGCACCGTAATTTGTAAAAAATATAAGAAAAACCTTATGATTTGTAGAAATACAAGAAAACCCTTTGACATTTAGATGTGAAAGGAGTATATTTAAATGCATCAAAGCGAAAACGTTTTTGAAAGCGATATTGTAGGTGATTATATGGCAGTTTCTATTAAAGATGTGGCTAAAAATGCCGGTGTATCTGTAAGTACAGTTTCAAGAGCCTTGAATGGTTATACGGATGTAAATGAAAAAACGAGAAAAAAGGTTCAAAAGACAGTACGCGAATTAGGATATGTGCCAAATCAGAGTGCTAAGAATCTATCCTCTAAGTCAAAGAGAAATATGGCATTGATCATATCTGATTTGTATAAAAATGAAAGAATGGATGAATTTACCGGCAATATACTCAGGGGAATTTATGAGTATGTGAACGAAAGAGGAACCACTGTAGCAACTTATGGAATCAGCACGAAAATGCAGAAAGAAAAACTATTGGAGGATATGTGCAGTGAATATAGTCTTTCGGGCGTTATTATCATGGGTATGAAAATACAGGATGAATATTTAATAGAAGCAGGTAGACTGGATATTCCCTGCGTTGCTATTGATACAGTGCTTCAGGGGAAAAATATTGCTACTGTGATGACGAATGATGAAGCAGCTTTTGAAGAGATCACAGACTATGTGTTGGATCAGGGACATAGAGAGGTGGTTTTAATAAAAGGTAAAGAAGATGCGGAAGTAACACATAAACGTTACCGGGGATTCAAAAAAGCCATTGAAAAGCATAGAATAGATATAGATAACATAGGGATTTTTGATTGCTATTTTAATGAAGCAAAAGCATTTGAAAATACAAAAGCATACATAGAAAAATATCAAAAAACAAGAGCTACCGCATTTATCTGTATGAGTGATCTGATGGCGCTTGGTGTCTGCCGAGCAGTAAGTGAGTGTGGATACTCTGTACCAGAAGATTTTTCTGTAACGGGATTTGATGGACTTTATACCCTGGACTATATAAAACCGGGAATTACCACCATAAACCAGAATATCAGGGAAAAAGGATATGTGGGGATAAAAGTTTTAAATGATATGCTGAATGGAGAAGTGGTTTCTGACAGGATATTTGTTCCTCATAAACTTATTGTAAGAGATTCAGTAAAGAGATTAGATATTTAAAAAGCAGCAGAGCCTGCTTTTTAAAATATAATTTTTCAAAAACGTTTTTGGAAATAAATAACATTCTTTAGGAGGTAAAATTTATGAAAATCAAAAAAGTAACAGCATTGGTATTGGCGTCTGTTATGGCGCTTAGTCTGACGGCATGCGGCGGCAACAAAAATGAAACGTCAGAAGGTGGAGAGGCAAAAGAAAGCAAAGGAGTTATCGAATTAAAGTTCCCAACATATCTTGCTGGTGAAAATGTGGGAGCAACTTTCTTTCTTCCTGAAATAGAGCGTTTCAATGAAAAGTATGAAGGAAAGTATAAAATTACAGTTGAAGAAGTTCCTCAGGCCTCTTATGCAGATAAAATCAAACAGCTTGCCCAGCAGAATAAGCTTCCTGTTCTGGTGCATGCTCCAGGTTCAGGCGGTATTGATACGCAGTGGTTCAAACAGATTGTACTGGCCAATGACATGGCATACGACTTGACAGAATTTGCGGAGGAAAATCCAGATGTAGCAGCAAACTGGATTCCCGAATCAAGGGAATTTTGTACAGTAGATGGTAAATTAATCTGTAAACCAACGAGCGTGCTCAAACCTGTAGGCCTTTATTATAACAGTTCCATGTACACTCCGGATAAGGATATCAGGGATATGACGGTTGATGAATTTGTGGACAGCTTGGGAGACAACAAGATAGCGTTTATGACGGCAGAAAACGGCTGGACAACTGCCTTAATGCTGACAGCTCTGATCGCAAACGAAGAGGGCGGTGTTGAACTGCTGAACAGTAGTGTGAATGATAAATTATGGGATTACTCTGCTCCTGCTTTTGTAAACGGAGTTGCAAAATTGCAGACAATACTTCAGAATAATGCGTCATCAAATACGGTAGGTGCAGCATATGCAGACGCAGCAAATGCATTTATGAGCAAAAATGCGGCAGTCATTTGTAATGGTTCTTGGATGGCACCTGAATTTGAAGAAGGCTCAGCAGATAAATGGAGCAATGGTTTTAATGGTGAAGATGTAAAAGCAACCATTTATCCTGGAAATATTGCATTCGCAAACCCCAGTTCATACGGGGAATTCTGGATAGCCAATACAGCAACTGATGAAGAGAAAGAAGCGGCGGAGGCGTTCCTTGCATTTCGTGATTCTCAGGAGGAAATTGAGGAATTGGTATTGACAGAAGGCGGGGTTGCTCCTCAGCTTACTTATTCGGACAACTTTTTGGCAGAACTGAAAAAAACTCCTTTGTTATATGAACTGTCTGAAAGCATGAATGATGAAACCACCTATTGTGCGAGTCTTGGGGATGTATTCCCTGCGTCTGTAGCCGATACAGAATTTGGCAAGCTGCTTCCAAAACTCATTGACAACACACTGACACCGGAAGAGTTTTGTGATGAACTGACAAAGAAGGCAGAGGAAGCAAAACAGTAAAATTTTGAAAAAGGGCAGCAGGAAAAGAGTAATTTCTTAAATCGCTGCCTGTAAGGAAACAAGCTGTCCAAAGGGATTTTCACGTTTGAGACAGCTTGTTTTAGAAGAAAGGAGAGAAAATTTTTGGTCAAAAAACAAAAAGTTAAGATCAGTAAGCTGGAAAGAAGAAATTATAAATGGATATATCTTTTCTTGCTCCCATCCCTTCTGATTTTTCTGATATTTTACCTACAACCCATTATTACCGTATTTTATACATCACTGACAAAGTGGGACGGATTTAATACACCAGTTTTCATTGGATTAAAAAATTATATGGATATGTTTACAAATGATGCATTCCGTATCTCTCTGAAAAATATACTTTTGTGGTCCCTGATCGCCGGAACGCTTCATGTAGGATTCGGCGTTTTGGTTGCGTTCATCCTGTATCACAAACCAAAGGGATGGAAATTCACTCGTGCAGTATTTATGGTGCCTAACGTTATCTCAGCGGCGGCATGGGCCATGATTTACAGATTTATTTTCAATGATGACATGGGTATTCTGAACAACATTATCCGCAAAATCAACCCGGATTTTCACATACAGTGGTTTTATGAGTCACCGTATGCATTCTGGGCAGTTACATTTACCTGGTTATTCTATGCGGTTATTGTCACGCTGATCGTACTCAATGACCTGATGGCTATTCCCGAAGAATTGACAGAAGCGGCAAAAGTGGATGGTGCAACGGGCTGGCAGATTACACGTATGATCCATCTTCCGCTCTGCCGGAATGCCATTGGTACAGGTGTGATATGCTCCATTACTTCCCGTGTAGCTATGTATGAACAGATTGCGCTCACCACAGCCGGAGGTCCCGGAGATGATACCATGAACCTTCCAATCATTTTGGTAAAAGCTATCCAAGATATGAAATACGGCTACGCCAACGCCAATGGTGTGATTATGTTTATACTTGGACTGATTATCTTAGCCATAGTCAACAGAGTGTTTAAAATGAACGAAAGTGTTTATTAAGGAAGGAAGGTCATCATGGAAAAAATGAAAAAGAAGATCATAAAAATTTTTATGTATACAGTAATGATATTCACAATTATCGTATCTGTTTTTCCGATTATCTGGGTTATCATGTCCGCCTTTAAAACAAATGCTCAGATTTTATCAAGTCCCTTTTCACTGCCTACCAGTATCAAGTTTGATGCATTTGTGTATATTTTTGAAAAGTATAACTTTGTCCAATACTTTATTAATTCTGCGCTGATCTGTGTGGTATCAACAGCTGCTTCCCTTGTGATATTTGCAATGGGCGGATATGTAATAGCAAAATTTAGATTTCCTGGGAAAAGTCTTATTTTTGCACTGTTTACCATTACTCTTCTAGTTCCGGCACAGTCTAAGGCTCAGCCTTTGTTTTCACTGGTCATGAAGTTAAATCTGTACGATAATATCTGGGGGGTTACGCTGGTATATCTGTCCATGGGGCTTGCCATGTCTATGTTTATTTTGAAATCAACCTTTATGGCTATTCCAAAATCACTGGATGAGGCGGCAACTTTGGATGGAGCGGGATTTTTCACTATATTCTGGAAGATAAATTTTCCACTGGCAAAAAGCGGACTTGCCACCGCAGGGATTCTGATGTTCCTGAATAACTGGAATGAATATTTCTATGCGTCCCTGCTTACTTCTTCTGACAAGAACAGAACACTGCCGCTGGCACTGCAGTTTTTTACGGAATCATTCTCTTATGACTACACAAAATTATTCGCTGCCCTGACAATTGTCGTACTTCCAGGCATTCTTTTATATGTATGTGCACAGGAACAGGTACAGGCATCTGTGGCGGCTTCAGGGGTAAAAGGCTAATATAGGAAGAGAGGAAAGCCGATTTATGAATATGATGAAATACGATGCAGGAACCGGAGAACTGAAAAACTGGCTGATTCAGGAAAACGCTTTTGATGAGAGATATTTGGGAAAATGTGAAGCCATTTTTGCCCAGGGAAACGGATATCTTGGTGTCCGCAACGCTTTGGAGGAGGCATATACAGGAGAAGTAAGAAATACATTCGTTACAGGAACGTTTAATAAAGCTTCCAGGGAAGAAGTGACAGAGCTGCCAAATGCTGCGGATATGACTGGTATGACAATTATGATAGACGGTCATAAAATCAATCTGTCCCAGGGAGAATTGAAAGCATATAAAAGAACTATGAACCTGAAAAATGGAGAGGTTATCCGTGAATTTACATGGACAAGCCCTTCCGGTGTGACCATAAATGCCCGGTTTCAGAGAATTGTATCGCTGGCGGATGAACATGTGATGGCAGCAGCCCTCTGTTTATCAGTGGATAAAGACGCAGCAGTGAGCATTGAAACGGGAATAGACGGTAGTGTGACAAACAGCGGTTCTCAGCATTTCAAAGACCTGAAAAGAAGAATTTATGAAGCAAGGGACATGCAGTATCTGGCAAAGACCACAGAATCCGGAGTTTGGTTTGCACAGCACGCGGCATGCAGCTTGGATGCGGAGGCAGAGGTACTTCCTATTATGGGAAGGAGAACCCTGATGAATAAATTTAGCTTCAAGGTGCCGGCGGGGCAATCGATTCATTTTGAGAAGATTTCCATTCTGCATACCTCCCGTGACAAGGTATATGAAGGCATGGATGCGGAAAATATTACGGAAACGCTGAAAAAAGATGGTATGACAGCTTTGAAAGCCGCATTTGCCAAAGGTTATGAAGTGCTGAAACAGGAAAGTGAAAACAAATGGAAAGAATATTGGAAGGAAAGTGATATTCTTATTGAAGGAGATGCGGATTTTGACCAGTTGGCAGTTCGTTTTGCGTTGTATCACTTAAATATTATGGTAAAGCATGATGATAACCGTGTGGGAATCGGAGCAAAAGCCCTCACGGGAGAAGGGTATAAAGGTCATTCTTTCTGGGATACAGAGATGTTTATTCTTCCTTATTTTACCTTTACAAGGCCGCAGACAGCAAGAACACTGCTGGAATACAGATACAGGAATCTGTTTGGAGCGCACCTAAAAGCCAGAGAATGCGGTTATGAAGGTGCCATGTACCCTTGGGAATGTGCTTGGGTTGACGACGGTGAGGTGACTCCATTGTATATCGGAGCAGATGTTGTTACAGGAAAGCTGACCAAATGCTGGACAGGAATTATTGAACATCATATTTCCGCAGATATTGCTTATGCAGTGGAACAATATTACCTGATTACAGGTGATAAAGAATTTATGAAAAATTACGGTTATGAAATTATTCTGGATACGGCGCTGTTTTGGGCAAGCCGGTTACAGTACAATGCAGAGAAAGATAGGTATGAAATCCTTGATGTTATCGGGCCGGATGAATATAAAGAACATGTGGACAATAATACATACACAAACTATATGGCTGCCAACAATATGAGCCAGGCTCTTAAAATTATTGCTCAGCTTTCGGAGGAAGATTCGGAATCGTATCGAAAGCTGGATGAAAAATTGGATCTTTCTTATATTAAAGAAAAGATTGAAGCATGTATTGATAAGATTTACCTTCCTATCCCCAATGAGGATGGAATCATTCCTCAGTCTGATCAGTTTCTGAGTTTAAAAAAGCTGGATCTTACGAAGTATAAGACCTCCGATAAGGTGCTGACCATTTACAACGATTTCAATACGGAACAACTGAATCAGTATATGGTTTCAAAACAGGCAGATACTGTTATGCTGCTGTTTCTTCTGGATACATTGTTTGATCAGGAAATAAAACGTAAGAATTTTATTTTTTATGAAGATAAGACGCTTCATGATTCTTCTTTGAGTAAATCTACACATGCAATCCTGGCAAATGATCTCGGTCTGGAAAAAATGGCATATGATTTGTATGAGGGAGCATTGACCATTGATTTGGGAACTCAGATGAAATCTTCTAACGAAGGAATCCATAGTGCATCCGCAGGCGGCATATGGGAGAGTACGGTAATGGGATTCGGCGGTGTGAGAATGGAAGGTGAGCATATGCGCATTGCTCCAAAACTGCCGGAAAAATGGAATAGGCTTATATTTCCGTTATGCTTTAAGGGGAATTCTTTCATAGTCAAAGCTGATCATAAATCAGTTGTGGTAGAAAACAATGGGAAAAAGGATGTTGCGATCCTTCTTGGAAAAGAAATGGTGACAATAGCAGCAGGGCAGAAAGTTAAAAGAAATCTATAGGGAGAGACATAACTATGAAATATCAAGGCGTCATTTTTGATCTGGACGGTGTAATCTGTCATACTGATGATTATCATTACCAAGCATGGAAAAGGCTGGCAAATAAACTTGGAATTTACTTTGATGAAACCATTAACAACAGACTAAGAGGGATAAGCCGTATGGAGAGTCTGGACATTGTTTTGGAAAAATACCATAAGACTCTCACCTGGGAAGAAAAAGTGAAGTATGCAGAAGAAAAAAATACCTTCTACAAGGAACTCCTTAGAAAAATGTCACCTGCCGATTTAAGCCTGGAAGTAAAGGAAACCTTGGATCAGCTTAAAGGAAAAGGTTTAAAACTGGCTATAGGCTCATCCAGTAAAAATGCGGGTTTTATTCTGGAAAGAATCGGGCTGGCCGCATATTTCGATGCAGTTTCTGATGGGAACAATATATCTAATTCAAAACCGGATCCGGAAGTATTCTTCAAAGCAGCTCATTTTATGAAGCTGGAACCAAAAGACTGTCTGGTTGTGGAAGATTCAGTAGCAGGACTACAGGCGGCAGTAAACGGAAACATGGATTGCGCAGCAATGGGTGATGCTGTGAAATCAGAATTGGCCGCCTACCAGCTTCAGAATTTTAAAGATTTACTGACGGCGGTGGAGGATGGCTTACAATGAAATGATGAATAGAAATATATCTGGTTTTGTCAGAGCGTTTATTTGGAGGAGGACTTTGTATTATGGAAAAAGCATGGTGGAAAGAAGCTGTAGTATACCAGATTTACCCTCGTAGTTTTATGGATTCCAACGGAGACGGAATCGGAGATCTGCAGGGTGTTATCAGTAAGCTGGATTATCTAAAGAAGCTGGGGATTGACGTTGTGTGGATGTCGCCCTGCTATAAATCTCCAAATGATGATAATGGATATGATATCTCTGATTACAGGGATATTATGGATGAGTTTGGAACAATGGAAGACTTTAGGGCGCTGCTGACGGGAATTCATGAAAGAGGAATGAAACTGATTATGGACCTGGTAGTAAATCATACTTCAGATGAACATCCATGGTTTATAGAATCCAGGAAATCTAAAGACAATCCTTACCGGGATTATTATATCTGGAGGGATGCAAAAGACGGAAAAGAGCCAAACAACTGGACCTCATATTTCTCAGGTCCTGCATGGGAATTTGATAAGACAACAGAGCAGTATTATCTCCATCTATTTACAAAAAAGCAGCCGGATTTGAATTGGGAGAACGAAAAAGTACGCTATGAAGTCTACGATATGATGAAATTCTGGCTGGATATGGGATGCGACGGATTCCGCATGGATGTTGCAAACCTGTATTCTAAAGTACCGGGACTGCCGGACGGGGAGCCGCGCCAAGGAAGGATTGGGGCTGAGAATTATCAGAACGGTCCCCGCATTCACGAATTTTTTCATGAGATGAACAGGGAAGTGCTGTCTAAATACGACATCATGACCGTAGGAGAAATGTCAGATGTCTCTCTTGAAGAGGCATTAAAATATGCAGGTAATGATAAAAATGAACTGAATATGGTATTCCAGTTTGAGCATGACGATCTGGATACCCTGGATGGGGAACGTTGGGCCTATAGAGAGGTTCCTCTTTCCGAATTAAAAAGAGTTTTTAGTAAATGGCAGACTGCAATGGACGGTAGAGGATGGAACAGCCTGTACTGGACAAACCACGATCAGCCCAGAACCGTCTCAAGAAGAGGAAATGATAAAGAGTTCCGAAAAGAGAGCCAGAAAATGCTGTATACCATGTTGATGACCATGCAGGGAACGCCCTATATCTATCAGGGAGAAGAAATCGCAATGACAAATGTTTCTTTCGACATTGAGGACTACGATGACGTGGAAATCCGTAACTGCTGGAGAGAGCGCGTGGTAAACGGAAATGCTGATCCCGAAAAACTGCTTGATGGCATTCGTTACCGTGCGAGAGATAATGCAAGAACACCTATGCAGTGGGATGATACAGAAAATGCAGGCTTTACCACAGGAAAACCGTGGCTTAAGGTGAATCCCAACTACAGGGAGATTAACGTAAAAGAAGCGCTTGCGGATGCAGATTCCGTTTTCTATTATATGCAGAGGCTTATCCGTATGAGAAAAGAAAATAAAGTTGCCGTTTACGGGGATTTCAAAGAGTATGAACCGGAAAACGAACAGCTTTATATTTATGAAAGAAACTTTGAAGGGGAAAAGCTGTTTGTAATTCTGAATTTTTCAGGGGAAAAAGCTAAGTTCCATATACCAGAAGAATGGAAAGATCAGAATACGGAGCTTTTGATCAGCAACTATAAAGGGGGAGCGTTGCAAGACAGAGAAATGCTTCCATACGAAGCGGCTGTGTATCTGAAAGTTAGATAAGCTTCCTGTTGCTTGCAGCCTCTTTTGACACTATCTGGAAATATATTGACGTTTGGAGGAAACAGTATGAGAGACATAAAGGCCAAAAACGAGGCAGTGATACAAGGTAAACATTACCGATTTACGGTGCTGACCCCCTGTCTGATAAGAATGGAATACAGTGAAAGCGGGAAGTTTGTGGATCAGGCCACCCAGACAGTGGTAAATCGTACCTTTCCGGTTCCGCAGTTCCGATTGGAGGAAACAGATTGTGAACTGAAGATCGTTACTTCTAAGTTGAGGTTGACATACAATAAAAAGCCCTTTTCTTCAGTGGGACTGAAGATTAACATTAGCGGAAATTTTCCGGGGATCCTGCCGGTATGGCATTATGGAGATGCAGTTTGTGATTTAAAGGGAACGGCCAGGACGCTGGATGGGGCTGATGGTGCGATACCTTTAGAAACGGGAATTTTATCTGCACAGGGCTTTAGCCTGCTGGATGATGGGGGAACCATGCTTCTGGATGAAAATGGATGGATTGCCAGTAGAGAGGACGCTGATGGGAAGGATTTATATTTCTTTGGTTATGGAAGAGACTATATCACATGTTTGAGGGATTTCCATATTCTCACAGGGGAAGTTCCGCTGCTGCCTAAGTTTGCTCTTGGAAACTGGTGGAGCAGATATTACAAATATACGGAAGAAAGTTATCTGAGACTGATGGATCGGTTTGCACAGGAGGAAATTCCTTTTACCGTGTCTGTATTAGATATGGACTGGCACATTACAGATGTGGATCCTAAATACGGAACCGGTTGGACCGGATATACCTGGAACTTAGACATGTTTCCTGATCCAAAGCGTTTCATGGATAAATTGCATGAAAAAGGGCTGAAGGTCACGCTGAATGTGCATCCGGCAGATGGTATAAGAGCCTTTGAAGACTGCTACAAACCTTTTGCGGATTATATGGGGGTTTTGGCAGAGCAGGAAGATCCGATTCCCTTCCAGCCAGGAGACGAGAAGTTTATGAAGGGATATTTTGATTATGTGCATCATCCTATGGAAAAGCAGGGGGTGGATTTTTGGTGGATAGACTGGCAGCAGGGAAATAATTCAGGAATCGAAGGATTAGATCCCCTGTGGGTGCTGAATCATTACCACTATGAGGATAGCAGGAGAAGTGGAAAACGTGGGCTGATCTTCTCAAGATATGCAGGACCGGGAAGCCACCGCTACCCTGTGGGATTTTCAGGCGACAGTGTGATCACCTGGGAAAGTCTTGATTTTCAACCTTATTTTACCGCGACTGCATCCAATATAGGATATGGCTGGTGGAGCCACGATATCGGCGGTCATATGCAGGGAATCAAAAATGACGAACTTGCAGTGCGCTGGCTGCAGTTTGGAGTGTTTTCACCTATTATGCGCCTGCACAGCACCTGCAATGAATTTAATGGAAAAGAGCCCTGGAGATACAATTCTATTGCAGAAAATATAATGAAAAAATATCTGCGTCTGCGCCATAAACTGATTCCCTATCTGAACACCATGAATCTGCGGGCTAATCAGGAAAGTATGCCTTTGATACAGCCCATGTACTATCATAATCCATTACAGGAGGAGGCTTATCATGTGCCGAACGAATATTATTTTGGTTCAGAACTCATAGTCTGCCCTATCACTTCACCGGTGGATAAGCGTACAGGAATGGCAAAATTTGCCGCATGGCTGCCGGATGGGATATGGGTTGACTTCTTTACAGGCGTGACTTATGAAGGTGGCAGAAACGTGGACTTTTACCGTGGAATTGATAAGATTCCTCTGTTGGCAAGAAGAGGTAGCATCGTACCTCTGGACGGCAGGGAAACGGGCAATGAACTGACCAATACAGATATCCTGGAACTTCATGTTTTCGCAGGAGACTCCGGAGAATTCTGCCTGTGGGAAGATGATTCCGATGCTGCAGAATTTGACCAAAATAGCTGGGCAAAAACTAAAATGCAGTACCATTGGGATGAAAATGCCCGGCTGACGATTCACAGAGCGCAGGGAAATCTGCAGGTCCTTCCTTCAAAGAGGGCATATAGAATTTGCCTTGCGGGCATGAAAGAAGGCTGTGACCCTAAAGTTCTCGCTGGAGGAAGAAAACTAAAGGGCATCAGCAGTAAATACTGTGCCGAAACAGGTTTTACTTGGATAGAAATTCCGGAGATAGATGTCACGGAGGATGTTATTATAGAAATGAACCAGGCTGCGGAAGGGGAAAATCAGATTGTACAGAGAATTTTTGACTTTCTGAATCAAGCTGAAATTGAGTTTGATCTAAAAACACGCATAATATCTGTTGTGCGCCAGCTGGAAACAGGAAAGAAACCTGTATATGTGCTTGGACAGTTACAGGCAATGGACCAGCCGGAAGAACTTATGGGGCCGCTGTGGGAAATTATTACGGCATTTGAAGAGTAAACGAAATTCACTGTCCGCTCACACTGCTTGTGAGCGGCAGTTTGGTTTTTATTCAAGATATCACCTTCTTTCCTTTTTGTTTAGATGTTAAATATATTATATATAATTAATATATTTTGTAAAAAGCTAAAAATAATTAATATATAAAACGTATGAATATAGGGGTTAGTAAATTGGCTATTATAATGACTATTATGCAAATAGTATTGTTATAAAGAAATATATTTGATATGATACGATTAGGGAGGAAAGCAAGATGAATTTAATCGATAAGATAAAACATAATAAAGATAAATTTATGGAGATACAGGAACAATTAGAACCCATGTATTTAGAAAATTACGAAGAAGCGTTTCGTATATCGTATACACACAATTCGACTGCTATAGAGGGTAATTCACTTACCCTCTTAGATACTAAGCTGGTGCTTAGTGATAAAGTATCCGTAGGCGGCAAAGATCTACGTGAGATTTATGAGGTGATAAATCATGACAAAGCATATCGTTATATAAAGCAATGCATCAAGGATAAAAAGGCTCTGTCAGAGACAATCGTGAAACAGATACACAAGATTTTAGTAGAGAATATATTTCCGGGTGGAAATTATCGTATTGGAGATGTATTTATAGGAGGAAGCCAGCATGAACCGCCGTCTCCTCAAGATATGATACTTCAAATGAAACATTTCTATAGAGATCTGGAATATAAATGTGTGCTAGAAACTACAGAGCTTGCGGCCTGGACACATGCTGAATTTGTCAGAATCCACCCGTTTATAGATGGAAACGGGCGTACTGCACGACTTCTTATGAATTATCAGCTGATGGATGGCGGGCTACTGCCAATTAATATTCTAAATGAGAACAGGCAGGAGTATTATAAATGTTTGGAAGAACATCATTTACATGGAAATCTGGAGCCTTTTCATGAAATGGTGATGAAGCTGGAGGAGATGGAGTTAAAAAAATACCTTCATCTGGCAGCGCAGCAAGGACTGGTAACAGAAAATGAAATTTTATGAATCCTTGGAAATATTAAGAACATACTCTGGCAGGAGTTATGAATGTGGCAGTGTCATTCATTGGAGGATGATAAACGAATGAAAAATTTAAGTGTAATGATCAAACCAGTATCCGGAATGTGCAATATGACATGTGATTATTGCTTTTACTGTGATGAGGCCAAAAAAAGAGAGAAGAAATTTTATGGACTTATGAGAGAAGAAACATTGAAAAATATAATCAGAAGGACGATGCTTCAGGCAGAAGGCGTTGTCAGTTATACATGGCAGGGAGGAGAACCTTCTCTGCGTGGATTGGATTTCTTTCAGAAAGCAGTCTGGTATCAGCAGAAGTATAATCGCAGCCATGTACGTATCATCAATGCTTTTCAGACAAATGGATATGCTGCTACAGATGAATGGTGCCAGTATTTTAGAGACAATCATTTTCTGGTTGGATTGTCAGTAGACGGTACACAGGAAATTCATGATTCCATGCGTCATGATAAGAAGGGGAATGCAACATTTCTGAAGGTAGAAGAGACTTCAAGACGGCTAGATAAGTATGGTGTGGATTATAATATTCTTACCGTAGTGACTCCGAAAGTTGCAGATTGTATACACAATATCTATCAGTCCTACAAGAAACGAGGCTGGAATTATCAGCAATATATAGCCTGTTTGGATCCATATGGAGAAGGACATGGAAAAACACCATATTCAATCTCGCCGGAACAATATGGGCAGTTCCTTTCAGAACTGTTTGGATTGTGGTATCAGGATTTAAAAAATGGATGCCATCCATATATTCGGCAGTTCGAAAATTATGTGGGACTGGCGGCAGGTTATATGGCTGAATCCTGTGAGCAGCGAGGAAGTTGTGGCGTGCAGTATGTGGTAGAGGCGGATGGAAGTGTATATCCGTGCGATTTTTATGTAATGGATGATTTTTATCTTGGCAACCTAAATGCAGATATCCTTTCGCAGATTGATGAAAAACGTGAACAGATCGGATTTATAGATCGTTCGCTTAAGCTGGATGAAGAGTGCAGGAAGTGTAAATATTTCAGGTTATGCCGTGGAGGCTGCATGCGGAATCGGGAACCACATGAAAATGAAGGGATGTATCGAAATTATTTCTGCAAAGGATATCAAACATTTTTTGACCAGTGGTATGAGTTGATCATGCAACTGGGAGCTATGGTAAAAAAATAATAAAAATGCTTCGATTATTTTTCAGACCACCATTCGGGAGTATTCGAAGTTAGCAATGATTGCTGGAATTCTGTTGGAGGAATTCCAGTGGTCTTTTTAAATACCCGGCTGAAATAAAGTGGATCGGGGAAACCTACCATAGGTGCAATGTCTGACAGGTACATTGTATTTGTTGCAATTAGATCTTTGGCTTTTTCAACTCGAAGTTCAGTAAGATAACGCATTGGTGCAACGCCCATCCGTTTTTTGAATATGTGAGAAAAATAGCCGACACTTAATTTACAATATTTCGCCATTGATTCAACACTCCAGTTATCTTTATAGCGTTGGTGAAGCTGCATAACAAGTCGGTCAATAGAAAAGTCGTTTTCCAATGGAGAGAGAATCTTTTGATGGGAGCGGGCGATGATGGCTAATATCTGAAGAAAATTACTTAAGACAACATCTTCGAAAAATGCTTTTTTTAATTGCAATTCGATAATCGTTTCCTGGAAAAGGGTTTTTAGCAGTATATGTTCTCCGATATAGCAGTTATGTAGCTGGTATTTATTGATGATATTTATACAGTTACTACCGGTAAAATGAATCCAATATATTTCAGGATGTTCCTTTGCATAATAAGAATAGGTTTGAGGCTCCTGCGGACGGAAAAGAAGGATATTTCCAGCACCTAAAGCATGCCATTCCTTATTCATATAGTAGTGTCCGGCACCTTTGTAAATATATATAAGCTGATAATCGACTCTTCCCGCTGAACGGTTCTGAGAGTAATCCTTTGTTTTGAAAACCTGCATACCACAACAGTTGACTGATAATGGACTTGAATCATCTGCAAATCCAGTTGCACGTCTTTCATTTCTTAAATGCCCCGAAACATTAATCATAAAAATCCTCCTTCCTTTTGAAAAATGTCCTTTTGTTAAGAAGAATATAGCATAGAAAAGCAGAATTGTCCATGCAAAACACAAAATCAGATATGGAAATGCAGGTATATAAGCACTATATTAAAATCAAGGAATGAGCAGAATAGGCCATAACACGTAAAATTGAAGGAGGATATAACATGAAGAAACAATTGATATTCCTGATGACGGATACAACCAGAAAAGATATGGTCGGATGCTATGGCAATCCAAGGATAAAGACACCAAATCTGGATCGCCTGGCTGAGGAAGGAATCCGTTATGAGAATGCGTATACCTGCCAGCCAGTCTGTGGGCCAGCCAGAAGTGCAATCTTCACTGGTACGTTTCCACATACCAACGGCATGGTAACAAACAGCATTGCTATGGGGGATAATGTGAAAACGGTAGGTCAGAGACTGTGCGACAATGGCATTAATTGTGGCTACATTGGTAAATGGCACCTGGATGGTTCGGATTATTTTGGAAATGGACGATGTCCAGAAGGTTGGGATCCAAATTACTGGTATGATATGAAAACTTATCTGAATGAATTAAGTGATGAGGATAAAGTGAAATCCAGAGATCCAAAAGAAGCATATAAAGAAGGTTTTTCGGAAGAATTTACTTATGCACACCGCTGTTCAAATCGTGCGATTAAATATCTGGAAGAGTATAAAGATGAAGACTTCTTCTTAAGTGTATCTTATGACGAGCCTCATGGACCTTCTCTCTGCCCAGAACCGTTCAATCATATGTACGATGGTTTTAAGTTTGACAGTTGTCCTAATTTCCAGGATGATCTATCTAAGAAACCATTAATGCAGCAGCTTTGGTCTGGCAAGAATTTACATGCGACAGAAGATGAAATTAATCAGCCTTCTGATGGATTATCCTTATTCCTTGGATGTAATTCTTTTGTAGATTATGAGATTGGACGGGTATTGGACAAGATTAAAGAAGTAGTACCGCATGCGATGGTCATATTCACGTCTGATCATGGAGATATGTTAGGAGCACACAGGCTGTTTTCAAAGAATGCAGCGGCATACAAAGAAGTGGCAAATATCCCATTGATCATCAAAGGCGGAGTAAAGGGATGCGTAGTAGACACGATGGCATCCCATATTGATATTGTTCCGACGATCATGGATTACTTTGCACTTCCAATTCCGAAATTACTGGAAGGAAAGAGCATGCTTCCGCAGATTTATGATCCATCCAAAGAAATCAATGATGTAGTATACACAGAATTTACTAGATATGAGATTGATCATGATGGATTTGGTGGTTTGCAGATTATGAGAGCAGTGATGTCCAAACGTTATAAACTGGTCATTCATCTGTTAGACAGTGATGAATTTTATGATCTGGAGAAAGATCCATATGAGATGAATAACCTAATCAACGATGAAAGTTATACAGAAGTCAGGAATGCAATGCATGATAAGCTGATTGCACATATGAACAACACAAGAGACCTGTACAGGGGGTATCAGTGGAGTCTGCGGCCATGGCGAAAAGATTTTGTACCGAATTGGGAGAATGAAGGTTATACAAGGCAGAGAGAGAATGAAGAGTATGAACCAAGACAGCTGGATTATGATACAGGACTTCCAATGGAATCAGCAGTCAGAAAGAAATGTTAGAGGGAGAAGGAGAGGATACGATGGAGGAAAAGAAATATTTAAAATGGTATAACAAAGTGGGCTATGGTTCTGGAGATATTGCAGGTAATGTGGTGTTTGCATTCCTGTCATCTTTTATTATGATTTATCTGACCAATACGGTAGGATTGAATGCTGGTGTGATCGGTTCGCTGATTGCAGCATCAAAAGTATTGGACGGTATTTCAGATGTTATATTTGGTTCCATGATTGATAAGACACATACGAAAATGGGTAAGGCAAGACCTTGGATGCTCGGGGCATATTTGGGTTGTGCTATCACGTTAATCGCAGCATTTTCCGTACCCACTACCATGGGTAAGACATCACAGTATGCCTGGTTTTTTATTACATACTTACTGCTAAATGCAGGATTCTACACAGCAAATAATATAGCATATTCTACATTGACAGCCCTGATTACAAAGAATGGAAAAGAACGTGTACAGATGGGATCTATCCGTTTCATGTTCGCATTTGGAACAAGTTTTATCATTCAGACAGTTACCGTGGGTCTTGTTGAAAAACTTGGCGGCGGAGCTTCTGGTTGGAGAACTATCGCAATCATCTATGCTATCATCGGTCTGATTTCCAATACAATTACTGTATTTTCTGTAAAAGAACTTCCAGAAGAAAAACGCAGTAATGGAGATACAGAAACAGCAGAAGAAAAATACAGCCTGATCGAATCTATCAAAATGTTGATTCACAATAAATATTACCTGGTAATCCTTGTAGTAGATATTCTTCGTCAGACTTATTCAGCAATCATTAACATGGGAATCTATTACATGACATATGTACTTGGAAAAGCAGAACTTTTGGGGACATTCTCCGGTGCCATTAACTTGGCATTGATCATTGGTCTTGCATTCCTGCCGGCTTTGGTTGCCAAATTCAAAGGATATTATAAACTAAACTTCTCTGGATATCTCATAGCAGCTGCAGGACGTGGAATTGTAATTGTTGCTGGTTATATGGGAAATGTTCCGCTTATGTTAGCAGGTACTGCAATCGGTGCAATTGGCATGGCTCCCTGGCAGGGCAACTTAAATGCATTAGTTGCTGAATGTTCTGAGCATACATTCCTGCAGTACGGTAAGAGAATCGATGGAACTATGTTTTCCTGCACATCTATGGGATTAAAAATTGGTAGTGGATTTGGAACAGCGATCGTTGGATGGCTTTTGGACTTCGGTGGATTTAATGGACAGCTGGCAGTTCAGTCACAGTCTTGCATCAATATGCTTCACTTTATGTATCTGTGGCTGCCAATGTTGATCAATATCCTGGTTGCTCTTCTATTAACACAATTAAATGTAGAAAAGGCAAATGAAAAATTGAGATTACAGAAGGCGATTGAGACAAAGTAAAAAAGGAAGAGGCGGTTCTTTTTTGAGAGCCGCTTTATTTAGCACTCATTAGAATCAGCAATGAGGCAAAAACGAGAAAAAAACTGAATCACTGCTGCGAACGGGCGGGCATATCCTGATATGTTTGGATATGCCTGCCTGTTTTTGCATATCCTTTTGTCATGACATAAACGGCAGTCGTTTGGATATCGTATTCCTCCAAAAACTGATGAATAATGTTCCGTTTTCCTTCCGTCATTTGCACTCTGTGTACGGGTTTCTTTTGTCTTGCCATTATAAAGAGTCCTCCTATGATTTTCATTTTATCATAGAAGGACCTTATATTGTGACGCACAGCTTGCCGAAAGCAATTTTCAAACACTTTTTGATGTTCATACGGCCTTTGGGATCTATGTCGTAATATTGAAACTGTGTGGTATCTGTAGTAATTTTATGATGGGATCTGAGTTCAAATCGTCTCAGTAATCTATTAGGGGCAACCTTCCCGAATCAAAGGCAGATAGATTCTTTCTTATCTGCCTGCTTTGTGTAAAAAAATATATTCTCTATTTCGCAGAGCTCAATACTCCATGCTTTTAGAATAACACAAAAAATCGTAATTCTCAAGGTATAATTTTCATTTTTGAGAGCTTTTTTCGGAAACTAGCCATTTTTTTAGCCTTCAGAAAGGTGTTTTCACTTTTTTTTTCCAAATAGTCGGTACAGGAGAGCTTTAACGCCGTCAAAGATGCCGTCAAACTTGACAGTCTGCAGAGGATTTTTATGTTAGGCAATGAAGGAACGTTTCAAAGGAGGTTTTTTTCATGAGCAGAAAAGGAGAGAACATTTACAAAAGAAAGGATGGGAGGTGGGAAGCACGGTATTTGAAGAAGGATGCTCTGGATGGCAGGCCTCATTACGGATATTGTTACGGAAAGACTTACAGTGAAGCGAAAGAAAAAGTCACCAAAGCCAAGATGGGACTCATTGAACGCCGGCCCGCAGTGGAACAAGACGGAAAAAAAGTCTTTTCATACTATTGCGATGAATGGCTTTTATTAAAACGGAGCAAGGTAAAAAAATCTACTTTAGTAAAATATGAAAATATGCTGGAAAATCATATCAAGCCCCAACTGGGGAGGCAGTTGGCAGAAACTTTTACAGAAGTCCAGATTGAAAGGTTCAGCCACGAATTGTTCCACAGAAAGAAACTTGCTCCCAAAACAGTAAAAGATATCCTGGTGGTCATCCATTCTGTGTTAGATTATGCTCAAAAACAGAATAGCTCCATCAAATCCCCGAACATCGTATATCCGAAGGAAAACATAAAAGAAATGCGGGTCTTGTCTTATGATGAACAGCAGCGCTTTAAAAACTATTTGCTGAATGGTATGGATACCTGTAAATTTGGTGTGTTTTTGGCATTATATACAGGACTAAGGATCGGAGAGCTTTGTGCTCTGACCTGGCAGGATCTTTCTCTCAAGGAGCATACGCTACGGGTAAGCAGGACCATGCAGCGTTTAAAACAGCCGGAAGATACACAGGGCAGAAAAACAGCGATCGTGATCGACCGTCCGAAAAGCGGAGCATCTGTACGGATCATCCCATTAAATCAGGATCTTGCAGCTCTTTGTAAAATATGGGAGGCGCAAAATCCGGCGGCTTATATCCTGACCGGGGAGAAAGGCCGTTATATGGAGCCCCGGACTTTGCAATACCGTATGGCGCATTATACAAGAGAATGCGGCCTCAGCGGAGTACATTTCCACACGCTGCGCCACAGCTTTGCGACACGCTGTGTGGAGGTTGGTTTTGAACTAAAAAGTCTGTCCGAGATCCTTGGTCATTCCAACCCACGAATCACACTGGAGCGTTATGTTCATTCCTCTTTGAGACTCAAACGTGAAAATATGGAAAAGCTGAATGGGATATAAATCCATACGCCGTCAAAAAGAGCCGTCAAAGGTTACAAAAAGATTAGAAAATCCCGCAAAACAGCGTATCTCTCGCAGAATATTGAGCTCTGCGAAAGAGCATTATGCAACATCCTAATTATATGATTGCCAAAAATAAAATGATAATACTGGCACAATAGTTGGAAATTTATGTGTAAGCAAGTGCCCGGCTTTATAGCTGCCATATGCAGACACAAATAAGGAGGTTAGGGTATGAATCATCATTATTCATCTGGGAAATGCAGATTACTAAAGCGGATTTTCTCAATTTGCATCGCTTTGTTAATGGTCTGCAGCGTTTCCGTTCCCGTTTTTGCTGCAAGTGTGGGCAATGATACGGATGATATGGATGGTAATATGGTGCAGCAGCCTGCACCGGCAATTACCTACAATTTTTATGCGGAAGGAGAGCTGTACGACAGTCAGATTATCCAAGACGGGGAGGCGCTGTCAGAACCTGCCGCTCCGGAAAAGGACGGCAGTATTTTTGATGGTTGGTACAACTCTGAGACGGACGGCGAAAAATTCACGGACTTCTCCCAGAAAAGGGTGACCGAGACCGCAGCTGTAAACCTGTATGCAAGGTGGCAGGAGGTACAGGATACATCATCGTTAGATGAGGAAGGGATTGAAGAGGAAGAACCATTAGAATCTGCGGATCTTTTGCTTCAAAAATCGGTTTCTGTTTTACAGTCTGAATCTGCGGAGGAAGATCCCAACTTTATAGTGGTTGAGAAGAAGTTTGTCGGAATTAAAAAAGACCAGATTCCAGATAATTTCCAGATCACTGTAGCATCAGGTACTGCTGAGTACGTGCTGACTAAAAATACAGATTCATGGACGGAGACCGTGGGTGAGGATGGAACTGTAACCTGGCGTTGGAAGGTTACGGGAGTAGGCACGGGCATCTATACGGTTAGTGAACAGAACGAAAATATTTCTGATTATAATGTGGTAAAAACCGGAGAAGGCAGCGTTGAGGTTAAGGCAGCAGAAATAGGAATTAGAGTGAAAAACCATGAGACAACATGCAGCCATACTAATTGGCCGGTAAAAATTGAAGGAGATCAAAATGTTCTGTTTGCTGCAACACTTACACAGGGCGGGGTTGCTGTTATTTCAAAAGAGTCCCTGCCGGCATCACAAAGAGCTGCAGTTGCAGAGGAGGTTACCAAAATAAATGGTCCGTGGAAAAACCCTGTATACTTTTACAGCATTGCAGAACAGAACCAGAGTGGGCAAGGGTTTGAACTCAACGGAGCTACCATTACTTATGACGCCGATAGCGGTGAAGTCATCATTGGTAATACAAGTAACTGGCAGCATGTTGCGACATTAGGGTATTCTATCTCCCAGGCAAGTAATCCGGAAATCAGTATCACAAATACATATACACCTTCCACACGGGATATCACTATTAAAAAAGTAGTAACCGGTGGATTGGGGGATGTGCAGAAAGACTTTAACTTTACTTACAGTTATACCAATGCATCCGGTGTTAAGACGGGTTCGTTCACTCTGAAGAATGATGGGACATATACCATCGCTGGTATTCCTGTGAGTGGGGAATTGACATTGACAGAGACTAATGCAGAGGGGTATGTGACCACTGCCCAATATGGAGCATCCACTGTCTCAGTGTCCGGGAATAAAGAGAATGCTGTCAAGAGTATGGCTATTACAATCAATAAAGATGACAACATGATCACGGTTACCAATCACAAAGAGGCTATTCCGGATACCGGAGTATATATGGACTCCCTGCCATATATTCTGATATTCGCTCTTGTCATTGCAGGTACGGCTGTATTGATCTTCCGTAAATGCAAAAGGCGTTACATTTAAAATGTTGGAGGGGCAGTGACTGGAAAGCGTATAATGAAACAACAAAAAAGACAGAACCGCAGTGCGAAAACAGAGCATACTCTGCCGGAGACCGGCACAGAAACCGATATAAATAGACGGGCGGTGAACCGTGAGCATGAGAAACTTATACAGTGGTTTCGGACCGTAAAATTTCGGAAAGTCCTGATCGGCGGAGTGGATGAGGCACAGATTTGGAAAAAGCTGGAGGAATTAAATAAACTCTACGAAGCTGCCATCAGTGCGGAGCGGACAAGGTATGATGTATTGCTCCGTGAGCATACAAAAAATTGTAATGCTCTGATTCGCAAATATAAACAGCAATTGGCAGAACTCATTTCCGAGAAGAATAAACAGAATACTGAATCAGGAAGAAAGGAGCAGGGATGATGCATACCGAACAGACATCTGAATGCTCGCAGGTCATCCGGAAACGGCGGGAGCAGGCAGAAATAAGGAAAGGCTATGCCAGACTGTCAGGACAGGTTCTGGCAATAGCAGTGACCGGCTTTTTACTGTTTACGCAGGTGTTTTTGGCCACCCAGGCTTCGGGGAATGATATGTTTCCGGCAGTGAAGGACGGAGACCTTCTGATTGGATTCCGTTTACAAAAAGAATTATCAAAAAATGATATCGTTATCTATGAGACAGAAGGGCGGCAGAGAGTCGCCCGGATCCTTGGTAAAGAGAACGATGTGATCACATTAGATGACACAGGCTCGCTGCTTGTTAATGGGACTGTCCAGGGCAATGAGATCCTTTTCCCGACCTATGCAAAGGAGGGGATGGAGTATCCCTATACGGTTCCTAAGGGCTGCGTTTTTGTTTTAGGAGACTACCGGACGCAGGCTGAAGACAGCCGTGATCATGGCTGTGTGAAACTGGGGGATGTGAAAGCGAAAGTGATTACAATCCTCCGCAGACGGGCGCTATAAGCCTAAAGTGGTATATAGGCGGAAAACGCTTATATAGATTAAAAATTTTATATGGAGGTACTTTTTTATGAAAAGGACAAAAAAATTATTTGCAGTTCTTCTTACAACAGTGACAATGCTCTGTATGGGCACGACTGCTTTTGCAGCAGAAGAAGATCCTGCAAACACAGATGCAACAAGTGTAACGATTACAAAAAAATATGTAGCTGCCAATGAGGGGACAATATCACCAGCAGAAACCTTCACATTGACCCAGCAGGGCGATGGTGTAGTAACAGATGGGGAAGCTGCCAGCGCTCCGGCACTTGGAGCCGTCACAGGAGCAGTATTTGCAGAAGGTGTTGCAACAGAAGAGGGTGCAACCGCAGAAATCACTGTGAATCTTCCGGTGTATGAAAGAGTCGGTGTCTATACCTACACACTGAAAGAAACAGATAATAAGACTGCTGGTGTTACATACTACAGCAAAGATATCAAACTGGTCGTAACCGTTATCCAGGGAGAGGACGGAAAATTAAGGGTCGCCGGCGTACATACAGAAGATGAGGGCTCGGATAAATCTGACGAGATCACCAACATCTATTCTGCTGGTACCTTAAAAGTGAGCAAAACAGTGACCGGTAACTTAGGTGATCGGGATAAATACTTTACCTTCAAGGTTACCTTAACAGGCGAACAGGATAAAAATTATGCAGATTCTTATGCAGTGACAGGCGGTTCTTACGAAGAAAATCCGACAACGGTAAAAGTTGGAGAACCTGCTGTTTTCCATCTGAAACATGGAGATACCATCAGTATTTCAAATCTGCCTTATGGAGTAACTTATACAGTGGAAGAGACAGCAGCAGAAGGCTACACAACTGAAAAGACTGGTGATAGCGGAAGCATCAGTAGTGCAGAAGCAACAGCAGCATTTACGAACACAAAAGAAGGCGATATCGATACCGGAATCAAACTGGACAGCCTTCCTTACATCTTAGTATTTGCCGGAGCACTGGCACTGGCAGTTATCATGGTGATCAGAAAGCGCAGGATCAGTGATTAATGAAAGCATGGTAAAGGCAGGGAGGGCTGCATGAAAGCCTCAAAAGTATTTTTGAAAACGGCAGATGTCATGGTCCGTGCAGCAGTGATTTTTTTCCTGGTTATTGCGGGGCTTTATTCCGGATATGCATTATGGGATAATGCGCAGATATATGCTGCCGTGGATGACGTACAGTCTGAACTGCTAAAGCTGAAACCAGATACTGCGGAAGATGGGGGTGCTTCTTTTGAGGAACTGCGGGCGGTCAATCCGGATGTGTGTGCATGGCTGACACTGGATCATACAAACATCGATCAACCGATCCTTCAGGGGAAAGATAATCTCAGTTATATTAATACGGATGTGTATGGGAACTTTGCAATGGCGGGGAGTATTTTCCTGGATTCCGGATGTGACAATGAGTTCCGGGAACCGTATGCCCTGCTGTACGGGCATCATATGGCGGATCATAAGATGCTTGGTGATCTGGATCTGTATGAAGACCAGGTGTTTTTTGACCAGAACACCACCGGGGAGCTTATGCTCCCGGACCGTACATACAAGCTGAAGATATTTGCCTGCCTGCGTGTGAAAGCATCGGAGGAGGCAATCTTTACACCGCAGCGGTGGAAGACGGATAACAGTGGGCTGATCGAGTTTGTGAAAAAGAATGCCATGCATGTCCATACGGATACTATGGAGCAGATTGGCTCCACAAAAGAGTTCTCACAGATCCTGGCGATGTCAACCTGCTCTTCGGAGTTTACCGAAGCGAGGACCGTCCTTTTGGCGGTTATGGCACCATATGGACCAGAAGTGTAAGGAGGAGATGAAAACGAAGATCAGAAGATTTCCTGCAGTGCTCATGCTTATAGTTCTGTGTCTGACAGTTTTTCCGGTTTCAGCTTTTGGAGCCGGAAATGCAGAAGTAAAGATACCTGTCAGTGTGGAACTGTCTGGTGAGATACCTGCACAGGATGAAACCTATACGGTGAAACTTTCGGCATTGGACCAGGCTCCTGTGCCAAAGGATGATACATTAAAGATTACAGGGGAGGGGACATCCGCCTTTCCCGCTATTTCTTACAGCAGCCCAGGCATATACGGCTATAAGGTCAGCCAGCAGGCCGGCAGCCATAAACGGGGACATTACGATGAAACCGTTTATTATGTAAGAGTGACTGTGACAAACGCGGAAGACGGCGGATTGGAAGCGGCAGTGGCAGCACATACGGATGCCGGGATGACAGGAGAAAAACGGGATATCGTATTTCAGAATACGTATGATGCGGTTCCTAAGCCGCCAAAACAGGATTCCCCTCGGAAACCAGCGGTGAAGCAGCCTGCAGATACAGTCAAGACAGGAGACACCACGCATCTGTTCTTATTTGGCAGTCTGCTGGGAATCTCATGTTTGGGCATTTGTCTGGCAGCCGGTATTGATAACCGGAAACAGCGGAAAGAAAGATTATAACTGGCGTAAACAAAAGGATATTTATGTTTGACCAGAAGCAGTGCTTTTACGAGTACTGCTTCTGGTCTTTCTGACAGAAAAAAGTATTTGGAGGAGGAAAGAAAGATGGAGATTTTTTCCCTGAAAATAGACGAATATAAGAATGGTCAGCTGCGTGGAGAGGTCCAGCATTTTCCTTCGCAGAAAAAGATCGCATATAACGGCCTGGTGGATGCGGTCTTAAAAATGGACCGTATACTGGATGGGAGCAGCTTTCTGTGGGATGGACCTGAACAGCTGCGGGATTTCCAAAAGGAAAACAGAAAAAGTGTTTCGGCAGAGGCGGGGAACACAAAGTCCAGGAGAACAGCTGGAAGATCCAGTAGTGAAAAATCCAGCTATTTGATTTACATTTATTATCGGAGAAACAGCAGCTGGCAGGGAGAAATCATTTGGTACAACGGGAAAAAGAAAGAAGATAAACAATATTTCCGCAGTGTTTTAGAACTGTTGCACTTGATATATTCCTCTTTTACAATAGAACAGTAAGAATGCCTACCAGTTTGTGCCGGAATTACATGCGGATTATATTACTCGGACTGGTCCGGTGTTACTGTGCTTTGTAGATATCTCCCCGGAGGATTGCCAACCCCTTTTGTAGGGATTCCATAAGAATACTTTTAAATTTAGGATAGCGGTATAGCATGACAGTGTTATACCGTTTTTTCCATATATATTGACTCTTTCGTGCATCAAATCCATTCTGACGAATATGTGACTCTGTAAATGCATCTATGTATTTTTCATCTTGCAGCAGCTTAGAGTACGGTAGCTAAAGTTACAGGAAAAGGCTTTTGTGAATATACCATTTTAAAAATCCGAATATTAGGAAACCTATCGGCGTTTTACCTGATATTAATATGCTATTAACAAAAATATGCTAGATTGCCGAGCAGTACGGGAGTTATCATAGTTTACGGATATCCCAAGGAGCTGCTCTGCTGCGTGAGTTCAAAGGCCGCCCAAATGAACTGAGGGAGTTTTTGAATTTACCTGTTTTAAAAACTACAGGAAACACAGACCTGAAAAGAGTTTTTCAATTCAGGCCTGTGTAGGAGGAGAAAGTTTATGTTCAAAATGTTGAATCCACGGCGGTTTTATCATGCGGTGGGAAGACGCAAATTTCTGGAATTTGTCCTGCTTGCAGTATTTGTCCTGTTTTTTTACGGTCCGCTGCTCAACATGCTGATGTTGGCTTTTGCAAATGAGTACAATGTACCGCATGTCCTGCCGGAACAGTGGGGGATTGAATGGTGGGGGTATGTTTTTGGACAGGAGAGCCTGGTATCTTCTATGATTCAGTCCTTTATTGTCGCCATTGCCACCACAATTATTTCTATGGTTTTCTGTATTCCGGCTGCATATTCCATTGCCAGGTTTAAGTATCGGGGACGAAAAATTTTTATGTTGTCGTTCCTTTTAACCAATGCATTTCCGAAACTGGGAATCTATACTTCCATCGCAGTTTTGTTTTATAAATATGGTCTGATGGGTACGTATCCGGGCGTTATTATTATCCATATGATTAACTCCATGATGTTTATGGTATGGCTGCCTTCCAACGCGTTCCGCAACGTACACCGGCAGCAGGAAGAGGCTGCCCGTGATGTGGGAGCAGGCCCGATTCGTACTTTTTTTAAAGTAACCTTCCCCATGGCAATGCCGGGAATCGCGGTGGCGACGCTGTATACCTTCCTGGGGTCTATGGAAGAGGCACAGGGAACTATGTTGGTGGGGCTTGCCCGAATTCAGACCATGCCCGTAGCAATGTATGGAATTGTGCTTGACAGTTCCGCCGTTCAGATTGGTGCGGTATTTGCAATTTTGCTGATTATCCCCTCTGCGGTGATGATTATTCTCATGAGAAAATTCATTGGACCAGAGGCCATTGCCGGTGGATTTAAGATGAAATAAGAAAAGTTTTGGGAGGAAAGATATTCATGAGCAATACGATGACAGGCAGCGAAAAGGCCGCAGCGGCTGGTACTGCTGCAGAGAAGCGGAAAGTAAAACTGGAAATTAAAGATATGACCAAGCATTATGATAACGGAGACGGCGTTGAAAATATCAACTTGAAGATTTATGAGGGCGAGATCGTGACCTTTTTGGGTCCCTCCGGATGTGGAAAGTCCACAATCCTCCGGACCATTGGGGGATTTCTGGATGTGACTTCCGGCGATATTCTCATTGATGGACAGTCCATCGTGAATCTGCCCCCGGAAAACCGTCCTACTGCCATGGTTTTTCAGAGCTATAACCTGTGGCCTCATATGACTGTATATGAGAATCTGGCATTCGGTCTGAAGCTTCGCAAGATTCCGAAAAAAACTATGGATGAGGATATCAGAAAGATCCTGGCGCTGGTTTCCATGTGCGGGACCGAGAAAAAATATCCCGGACAGTTGTCTGGTGGCCAGCAGCAGCGTATTGCCATTGCCAGATCCCTGCTTCTGAAACCGGCCCTTTTGCTTCTGGACGAACCTTTTTCCGCACTTGACGCCAAAATCCGTCAGCAAATGCGCGAGGAACTGAAAAGAATCCAGAGTAGTCTGGGAATCACTGTAATCTTCGTAACTCACGACCAGGAAGAGGCTATGGCTATTTCTCACCGAATTGTGGTTATGAATAAAGGGAAGTTCGATCAGGTGGGAACACCGGATGAGATCTATGATCAGCCGGCAACTCTCCATGTGGCATCCTTTATCGGAGAGATGAACTTCATCAAGAAAGACAATTACACCATCGCGGTACGGCCGGAGAATCTGCTGGTGGATAACGAAAAGGGTGAAATTGAGGGAACGGTAAGTACTATTATGTTGATGGGCCATTATGTACTGCTTATGGTTCAGGTGGGCAGTGAGATAGTCAAATGTTATGTAAATCGTGAGATGGGTGATCAGCAGAAGGAAGGTAATAAAGTGAAATTGACTATCAGCAAGTCTGCGCAGTTTCCATTAAGAGCCTGATTTGCATAATATTTCAGCGGCACAGGAAACGGTATTTTTATATTGTAGTAGAAAGGATGAAAGAGATGAAAAGACTGAAAGTAAAATCATTACTGGCACTGACAATGGCCGGTGTGCTGGCAGCATGCATGGCAGGCTGCAGCGAATCTAGAAAATCGGGAGAGACTTCCGAGGCTTCCGCAGCCGGAGAGAAATCCACCGTAACTATCTGGGCAACGGGTTCTGATAATGTACGTCAGGTATATGAGGCGCTGATTGAGGATTTCAACAATAACTCCGACTATGCGGATCAGTATACTGCCAAACTGCAGTTTATGCTGAGCGGTACGGGGACTCAGTCTATGACCGATATGCTGGCTGCCGCTTATCAGGCAAAACAGACAGATACGGATTATGACCTGGTAGATCTGGGTGGTGATGATCTTTCTGCTGTAATTGCCAGGATGGGAGAGGAAGCATTTGTAAAGCTGGATGATTCCAAGATTCCCAATGCGGAGAGAGTATCCGGAAAGAGCAGTGTAGCTGCTGATTATGTACAGCCCTACAGAGGAACCACTGTAGTTCTGGCATATGATTCCGAGGTGGTGGAAACTCCGCCGGCAACCATGGATGAGCTGGTTAATTGGATGAAGGAAAATCCAGGCCGTTTCGCTTACAATGCACCTGGAACCGGTGGAGCAGGAGATTCCTTTGCACGTACCGTTGTATACAACTTACTGCCTGAAGAGGCTATAACTTCTGATGATCCCAGCTGGGAAGAACAGTGGGATAAGGGATTCCAGCTCCTGACAGACATGCATCCGTATATGTATACTTCAGGTGGAAGTATTGTATACCCTAACAAGAACCAGGGAGCATTGGATCTGCTGAATCAGGGTGAAATCGATATTTGTCCTATGTGGGCCGACATGGTGCTGTCCCAGAGAGCAGAGGGAACTTTGAAAGACACTATCAAGATTTCTCAGATTGATCCTTCATTTACCGGTTCGCTCCAGTCTCTGGCAATACCTACGTTTGGATCCAATGAGGAAGGAGCCTATGTGTTTATAAATTATATGCTGACAGACGCTGCCCAGGAGATTTTGGTAAAAGAGATGGCGGCTATTCCTCTGGTAGATACAAGCAATCTGGATATGACCGGATATGAGGATGTTATGAATCTGGATGTAAGCAGCTTCCGCATCATGTCCATCGGAGATTTGGGAACTGATTTCAATGCCCGCTGGGACAGCGAGATTGGAACACTGGGATAATTCAGGAAAGGATTGATATATGAGTAAAAATCTGAAAAAAAATTTGATGGCTTATGTGATGGTTCTTCCGGCATTCCTGGTGGTGATACTGACGGTGGCCTACCCGATTGTGACTGCCGTGATTCAAAGCTTTCAGAACAGTGAGACAGGAGATTTTACCTTGGCCAATTACACCTATTTCTTTACGGACAAGGCTCAGAGAAATAACTTGATGTATACCCTTTATATTGTGGCAGTGACAGTGGTGACTGCTATTGCGGTAGCTTATCTGCTGGCATTGTATCTGAGATTCATAAAATCAAGAATTTCCAAAACGATTGGTATGCTGTACCTTCTGCCCCGCTTTGTGCCGTCCATGTGTGCTGTGTACGCCATGATTACTATTATCCGTGATAGTGGCCTGATTAACCGGATTGGACAGCTTCTCGGTGTGGATATCAATATGGGAATGATGTATCACGCTAGTGGAATTATCACCATGAATCTGTGGTTCAATATTCCATTTGCTGCTATGATGATTGCAGCGGGCCTTAGCGGAATCCCCGATTCCATTATCGAGGCAGCCAGCGATGTGGGTGCTGGCAAACTGAGAATTTTTTGGAATATGATCCTTCCCTTGTCTTTAAAGGATGTGGTGGTAGCAGCTACTTTTGTGTTCATGTCCAACGTGAGTTCCTTTACCACCCCTTACCTGATGGGAGGGAACGCACCGAAGATGCTGGGCATCTCCTTGTATGATCAGTTTAACAGATACATGGACTATAACCGGTCTGCGGCGTTGTCTGTGATCATGTTCCTAATCTGCTCAGTATCTGCTGCTGTATATATCTACTCAAATCTGAAAGAAAACGATTGGGAGAAGTAAATAAAGTGAAGAATGAAATAACATGGATTACAGCACATTCCGGTGCAGACGGAACCTGTGAAAACAGTATGGAATTTGTTTATTATGTACTGACCACCTCTGCGGATATCCTGGAATTGGATGTGCGTAGGGACAAGGACCATAACCTGGTTATCGCCCATGATGAGACTGACGGCGGGGCGGTCAGTCTCCGGAGTGTTTTTACGGTTATGAGAAAGCATACCGAAATGCGTATGAACTGCGATTTAAAAGAATATGGACTAGAACTGCCGGTATTGAGACTGGCAGAAGAGTGCGGGCTGTCCCCGGAACAGATTCTGTATTCCGGAAGTGTTAGACCTCTGCGGATGGCGGAACCCTGCTCCTGGAGGGAGGTAGAGGTCTACTGGAATGTGGAAGAATGTATTCCGGACATTTGCGGGGATATTGGTCCGTACCATCCGAAAGATATCAGCACGGAGAGTACAGCCGAAAAACTGGTAGCTGCCTGCCGGGATTGCGGAATCAGCACTGTAAATATCTGCGAAAAATTTCTCAATGAAAGCTTTCTTTCTGTAATGAAGAAAAATGGGATTGGGATTTCCGCTTGGACGGTCAATGAACCTGTCCGAATCCGCCAGCTGCTGGGAATGGGAATACGCAACATCACTACCCGAAATCTGAAAGAGGCCCTCATGCTGCGCCGGGAAGGAAAAGCGTTATGATTCTTCTCAGAGAGCGTTACCGGTGGAAACCGGAAGATTCAAAAACCAATGTGAGGTTTTCTTTTGAGTGTCCCGAGGAGGTTATAAGCATTCGGATTCTTTTCAGTTTTGAACCAGATGCACTGACAGAACCGGAGGCCTGCCTCCCCATGATAGACAGGGCTGTCCGCCGATATTATGATGGAAGAGGTTTGGAGTATGACCAGATTTCTCCGGAAAGCATCGGCCCTCTGAAAAACTTAATCACGATTTCTCTGTCAAAAGACGGGAGTTATCTGGGAAACGCTCACTGCTGGCAGAAAAACCAAGTACATGAGATTACCAAGATGAAAGCTGCCCCCGGGTTTGTATGCCCACCCAGGGTGGCAGGAGTGTGGGAGGGCATGATTCACCTGCATGCAGTCTGCACGTTGAAATGTGAAGGTAGACTGATTATTGAAGGGAGGGTGTCCGATGCGTTGGTATCCGGTTGAGCTTCACACGCATACCTGTCACAGCGACGGAACTTTTACCGTGGAGGAACTGGTGCAGGCTGCAAAGATGAATGGCTACCGGGCGCTGGCCCTCACAGATCACAACACCGCCTCCGGTACACCCGAACTGATTGAAGTGGCCAGAGAGCAGGGAATTCTTCCGGTTCGCGGACTGGAGTGGACGACTTATTACGGCCACATGGTGGTACTGGAGGAGAACGGCTATACGGACTGGAGAGACGTAAAGCCGAATGAAATAGACGAGGCCATCCAATCGATTCATAAAAACGGCGGAATTGTGGGCATTGCCCATCCTTTTTCCTTGTCCGATCCGATTAATACCGGATATCACTGGGCATTTCAGATAAAGGATTGGTCTCTGCCCGATTATATAGAGGTATGGAGCCGGAACTATGCGCCCCACCGTCTGCAGAGTCTGCGAGCTTTTGGACTCTGGGATAAACTTCTGTCAGAAGGCTATCGAATCACTGCCATGACTGGACGGGACTGGCATAAAGATGACTGCCTTCCCTGCTGCTATACCTGGGTGGGAACGGAAGAAGAGTTGACAGTGAAAGCAGTTATGGATGCCGTCAGAGGTGGAAACATCTGCCTGACTGCAGGCCCTCTTCTGACTATGGAAGCCGTTACGGGAGGAAGAACGATCCCCTGCGGGGGAATTATTCCGGCGGGTGAAAAAGAACTGGAGCTGTATTTACAGATTCAGTCGGATGTATTGCCTTGTGTCTGGGAAAAGAAGCAGGTTCGCGCCGGGGAGATTCGCCTGATTGCCGACGGAAATGAAGTGGATCGATTTCCGGCAGGTGTTTCCTGTATTCGTAGGGTAAGAGTACCGGAAAAATGGCTGCGTGCGGAACTGTTCGGAAGCTATTACGGATTGGAAGACTGTAGGATTGCACTGACGAATCCCGTATACGTGGAGTAACGTATATCTTGTGGCACATCGATTTGTCCATGAAACCCACAGCTTCCATCATTTCCTTGATGATCCCCCCAAGGAAATCTTTCAGGATGCATAATGTTCCGGTTTCCTTCCGTCATTGCAAAAGAAGGAACGCTCATCAGCGTGGCTTGTTGCCTGCTGATAACCGTTCCTCTTTTTTAACTATTTATATTTTTGCGATATTCAGAAGGAGACATTCCTTTGGCTTTTTTGAAAATACGGCTAAAATAAAGAGAATTATCATAACCAATAATACGGGAAATTTCAGCAATATTATAGCGGGGATTTTGAAGCAATATCTCTGCATTGTAGATTCGCTTGGAAAGAATATACTGCATAGGTGTAAACCCGTACATACTTTAAAGTTGCGGATGAACCAGCTGGTGCTTACATGATGTTCCTTTGCATATTCATCAATGTTGATTGGCTCGTTGTAGTGTTCGTTGAAAAAGGAAGCGGCCTTGTCTATTTCTTCAACAGCATGAGCATTGTCTATCTTTAAGGAGGTTTTGAAGTATCTCTGTAATTTGATAAAGATTTGTCGTAAATACATTTCTAATATTTCCTGATAGCTGTCCCGGCACATTTGCAATTCGTTTATCATCGCACGAAAAAGTTGTTGGTATTCCAGATTGGAACCGCAGGAAAAAACTTTTTTATCGTTTGTAAGTCCATAAGAACGGAGCAGATTGGTAACATTACTGCCAGTAAAATGAACCCAGTATACTTCGGTCTGATCTTCTGCGTAATACTCGTATTGCTGCGGTTCTTTCGGGCGGTAGAGTACCATATGCCCGGCATGAACAATCGTTTCTTTTCCATTAAAGTGAAAATGGGCTTTGCCGGATACAATATAAAGTAATTGAAAATCAATGCGACCTTTGGGACGCAAGGTATAAAAAACAGAACGAGTATAGAGTTTGTATGTCCCGCAACTGGTAACGATTAAGGGCTTGGTTTTGTCCTTTATATCGATGAGCGAATTGTTTAAATATGCCTTGTTGGTATACATTTGGTCCTCCTTATCTGATGCTTCAAAAAATGTATGTTGAAAATGGCTAAAATTCTGTAATACTATTTACTTTCTTACCGTAATTTTACCATTTTGTGCATATTTTGTCCAATTTATGATATAGGAAAAATATCTTTATTTTTTTATAATATCCAAGCAAGAAAAGGCATGACTAGAAACGTTGGAAGGAGACATATTAATAAGATGGAAGAAAAAAGATACCTGAAATGGTATAATGTGGTGGGCTATGGCTCAGGAGATATTGCAGGAAATGTAATATACGCATTTTTATCCTCATTTGTTATGATTTATTTGACGAACACAGTGGGATTAAATGCAGGTATTGTAGGTACACTGATTGCAGTGTCAAAATTATTTGATGGTGTTACAGATATATTTTTCGGTACAATGATTGACCGAACAAAGAGCAAAATGGGTAAGGCAAGACCATGGATGTTTTATGGATTCTTTGGTTGTGCCATTACACTGTTTGGAGTGTTTGCGATTCCTACCAATATTGGCCAGACCGCACAGTACGCATGGTTCTTTATCGCATATACTTTGCTCAACGCAGTATTCTATACAGCAAACAATATTGCGTATGCAGCATTAACATCACTGGTAACAAAGAACAGTAAAGAGCGTGTGCAGATGGGTTCATTCCGTTTCATGTTTTCCTTTGGTACAAGCCTGGTAATTCAGTCCATTACCGTCGGAGCAGTGGAAATGCTTGGTAACAATGCAGCAGCATGGAGAACGATTGCATTTATATACTGTATTGTGGGCGTTATTACCAATACACTTGCTGTATTTTCTGTTAAGGAGCTTCCAGATGAAGAACTGAAAGAAGATGGTCCAGTGGGAGAGGAAGATGATAAGCTTTCCTTTGTGCAGACGGTAAAACTTCTTTTCAGCAATAAATATTTTGCAATGATTTGCATCATCTACATTCTTCAGCAGCTGCGTGCAGCAATGGTAAATGTTGGTATCTATTTTATGACTTATGTGCTTTTGAATAAGAATCTGTATGGCGTATTCTCATGGGCAATAAATATTCCATTAATCCTTGCACTTGCAATTACACCTGCCCTGGTTGCAAAGATGAAAGGAATGTATAAGTTAAACAAATACAGCTATGCGTTTGCAACGGTATGCCGTCTGATAGTAGCAGTTGCAGGATATATGGGAAGTATTCCGCTGATGTTATTTTTCACAGTCCTTACATCCCTTGGGGAAGGACCGTGGCAGGGTGATATGAGTGCTGTGATTGCACAGTGTTCGGAACATACATATTTAAAAAGCGGAAAGAGAATTGACGGTTCCATGTTTTCTTGTACTTCGTTAGGTGTAAAGCTTGGCGGAGGTATTGGTATTGCACTTTCAGGCTGGATGCTTGATGTAAGCGGATATATTAACCTTGATAATGCGGTTCAGCCCGCCAGCTGTATCAGCATGATGTATTTTATGTACCTGTGGCTGCCATTCATATTTGATATTATTATTACAGTAATTCTTTCTTGTTTAAATGTGGAAGGCGCAAACAAAAAGTTAAAAGAAAATGTGCAGAAATAATAGCAAGATAGTCCAAAAAGTTTACTGTAGGGGCAATATGGAAAGTGAGGATAATTATGAACGCTGACATAAAATGGTTGGACAATCCGGAAGTGTTCCGGGTAAATCAGTTGGACGCACACAGCGACCATGGCTACTATACGGATTATGAAGATGTGGAAAAGAAAGATAATGGTCTTACACAGTCTTTAAACGGACAGTGGGATTTTTCTTTCAGCAGGAATGTAGGGAGCAGACCGGAGAACTTCTTTGAAGAAAACTTTGATGCATCCGGTTTTGACAAAATCATGGTTCCGGGACATATCGAACTGTCAGGCTATGATAATATCCGTTATATCAATACTATGTATCCGTGGGAAGGAAAAGAGTACCACAGAGGAGCTTACAGCATGGAAAGTACCGCAGATGAAGCGGGAATGTTTTCGGAGGCAGAATATAATCCTGTAGGCTCTTATATTAAAAGATTTGATTTAAATGAAAAAATGACAGGCAACAGAATCCGTATCTGCTTTGAAGGCGTGGAGCAGGCAATGTACCTATGGCTCAACGGTCAGTTTGTGGGATACGCGGAGGACAGCTTCACACCGTCTGAATTTGATCTGACACCATATATCAGACAAAAGGGAAATGTGCTAGCGGTGCAGGTACACAAGATGAGTACCGCAGCATTTCTGGAGGATCAGGATTTCTTCCGTTTTTTTGGAATTTTCAGAAATGTTACCTTAAAAGCAGTACCGGACATTCATATGGAAGATGTATGGTTCCATCCGGTATTAAATCAGGACAATGCAAGCGGTAAAGTATCTGTGACGATGAAGGTATCTGCTCCAAAAGGCCAGAAAGTAAATGCCCGCTTAGTTTTAAAGGACAGGGAAGGAATGCAGATATTGGAGGAATGCATTGTACTGGAAGAAAATAATGGAAGTCTTGCAGGCAAGATAAGTGCAGAGGCAGAAAACATCAAGGCATGGGATAATCACAGTCCGTATCTGTATCATGCGTTTGTGGAGCTTAGAAGCGAGAATGGCAAGTTATTAGAAGTTGTTCCGTATGACATTGGTTTCAGAAGACTGGAAATGATCGATAAGGTCATGTATCTGAATGGAAAGCGTCTGGTCGTTACCGGCGTAAACTGTCACGAGTGGAGTGCCAAGACCGGAAGATGTATAGGTATGGAAGAAATGGTTACTGATATTAACTGTATGCTGAGAAACAACATCAATGCAGTGCGTACCTGCCATTATCCGGATCAGATTCCGTGGTACTATCTGTGTGACGAAGCAGGCGTTTATGTGATGGCAGAAACCAATCTGGAAAGCCACGGAACTTTCCAGAAGCTCGGTGCGATTGAACCGTCCTGCAATGTACCTGGCTCTATCCCTCAGTGGATAGAAGCTGTGATTGACAGGGCAAGGAACAATTTTGAAACCTTTAAAAATCATACTTCCATCCTGTTCTGGTCTTTGGGTAACGAATCTTATGCAGGCGATGACATTGAAGCCATGAATACCTACTTCAAGGAAAAACAGGACGGACGTCTGGTTCATTATGAAAGCTCCTTCTACAACAGGGCGTATGAAGATACGATTTCCGATATAGAGAGCAGAATGTACGCAAAGCCTGCGGAAGTGGAAGAATATTTAAGCAATAACCCGAAAAAACCGTATCTTTTGTGCGAGTTCATGCATGACATGGGTAATTCCATGGGTGGACTTGGTACTTATATGAAGTTCATAGACAGATATGAAATGTACCAGGGCGGATTTATCTGGGACTTTATCGATCAGGCTCTCTTGGTAAAGGATGCAGTGACAGGAAAAGAAGTATTGCGGTACGGTGGCGATTTTGACGACAGACCATCAGACTATGAGTTTTCAGGCAACGGAATCGTATTTGCAGACCGTCAGGAAAAGCCAGCAATGCAGGAAGTGAGGTATTACTATGGTTTATACAAATAAGAGTAAATTAAGAGTAGTATATGGAGATTATACACTTGGCGTACATGGGGAAGGTTTTGGTTATATCTTTTCCTATGCGCAGGGAGGATTGGAATCCATCGTGAAAAATGGCTATGAGTGGCTGTATCGTTGTCCGAAGCCGACCTTCTGGAGAGCATTGACCGATAATGACAGAGGAAGTAAGTTCCATATCAAGAGCGGAAGCTGGTTTGCAGCGGATATGTTCATGGACTGTAAAGGAGTAGAGGTTATCATGGACGGAGTAGTGCAGAAACAGTATGCTCCTGACAATAACTGCTATGGTGGAGATGTGACTGCTGATGAGATTGTCGTGAGATATACATACGAAACAATTACAAATCCTTCTGCCACAGTAAAAGTTACTTATACGGTAAATGGAACAGGAAAAATCAATGTAGAGGTTCATTACGCTGGTGTGAAAGGTCTGCCGCAGCTTCCGGCATTCGGAATGAGATTTATCATGCCGACACTTGCAGAAAAATATTTATACAAAGGTCTGTCTGGGGAAACTTATCCGGACAGAAAAGCGGGAGCATCGGAAGGTATCTATGAGGTAAAAGATTTAAGCCTGACACCGTACCTTGTTCCGCAGGAGTGTGGAATGCATATGGATACGGACTGGGTGGAAGTTACAAGACATACAAGCCTTGACAACAGCAGAGCAGATATTTCCCCACAGATACTCCGAATTGAGAGAACAGACGAAGCATTTGCATTCTCCTGCCTGCCTTATACTGCAGAAGAGATAGAAAACGCAACACACCATGAGGAATTGCCGCCGGCAAGAAGAACGGTTTTATGTGTCTATGGTGCAGTGAGAGGCGTTGGTGGAATTGACAGCTGGGGCAGTGATGTGGAAGATGCTTCCCATATCAGTGCAGAAGAAGATATTAAGTATTCTTTTGTCATTTGTTAATGAGTAGATAAAGTTTAGATTCTTTTTTATGGAAAGCTGTTCACATTTCCCGCTGCGGAGCCGGATGCCTGCTGAAAAATCAGGGCACCGTTTTTTGACCAGGACATTGATATCGTCGTTAGTGGTTATTACAATTTGGTCATCCAGTTCGGGCAGGTCACCCGCTGTCCGTCACAGTATTGTGTGAGAATGGGCTGTCTGACGCCAGGCCTGGAGAGATAATCAGCGAACAGCTCATCCACCACCCGGGAGATGCTGTCAAAGATATTCCTTCCGTTCATCCACTTGTGGTCAAAGGCAGTGGAGGAGGTGATGGTAAAGTCATAGCCTTTATTCCGGTACCACTCCGTGTAGACCCGGTTCAGGGTAAAGGACATAATAGCCAGCACATTGGCGCGGATCGTCTCTGTGGGCCATGTGGCGTAGATCTCACTGGATGCCACATTTTTAATGTAATCCCGGTAGCGCACATAGAAGTTCTGGGCAGTGGGGTCTGTGGGGGCGCCGTCATGTACCACCACAAATTCCGGCACGACCACCCGGCTCAGAACAATCTCCCCGGATTCGTCCATGGGTTTGATCTCGTCTTCGGGTATTTTTTCCGGGTATGTGCCGAACAGGGTGTGGGCCGGAATGACAATATTCTGAAAGGTGTTCTCCGGCGTCTGGGCCTGGAGCCTTGCGGTCTGCAGGGCAGTGACCTCAGGCAGGATCTCCGCGCCGGAAATGTCCAGCGGCTCGAAATCCTCGGCTTCAATGTGGAAGGTGTATTCTGCGTAGGGCTGGTACTCAGAAGGTTCCATACTGTATTCCAGGGGCGGAGCGGGAAGCGTGATCTCCGGTGTCAGTCCGTTGGCATCCGTTTTCAGCTCATCAATAACAGAGGATGGTTCTCCCGTGTAGAGAATATCTATTGTGGCGTTTTCAATGGGGGTATTCCTGATCGCGGAGAGCACGGAAATCCTCAGACGGCCTTCATCCGGGTGGTCTGTCTGCATGGCTTTTATGGGAAAATAGTTCATAGGTAAAACCTCATGGCAGTTCGTTGGTTTAGGATATGCAGGCAGCGAAAAAATGTGACGGAATGATTGACAGAAATCATACTTTGTGCTAAGATTCCTCATAACATATGAGGCTTTACGGACTGGAGGACAGCAAATCATGAAAAAGATGCAGCGTGTTTGTTATGGTATTGCATTTTTTCTTTGTGTACTGTGCTTCTTTTTTATTTTTTCCCAGAGGCAGGAGAACAGGGATGCAGGAACAGGATCGACAGACGTATCCGGTTAGACTGCCATTACCCGGACTGTCCATACAGAGCAGTCCGCCGGTCTTCAAAAAGAAGAGACATTTTCAAGTCTCTGTTTCGGAAAAAATAAGGGAGAGGAGGATCTTTTTCTCAGGCTCCTTCCTCTGTCTGCCCTTTTACTTTCCTGTGCCCTTGTTTTTCTGTTTTCCGGAGAGACAAAGGCTTCTGTCTATGCCTTTTTCAGGCGCAGCTTTCTGCTGAACCAATCCCCCATGGAACGGATTTTTATTGTCCAGTATAAGGACGGAAAGAAGAGAAGTTTCCCTTTTATCTGATCGCGTAAAATTAGAACAGAAAGCAGGGAAAACATGAAAAATAAAAAAATACATATATGGATAGCACTGGGAATCATTGCTGTCTTTCTTTTCATTGCCTTTTTCGGCTGTGGAGAAGACATCAAAGGCATCCGGAATATGCGGTTCGGCATTGACATCCGGGGCGGCGTGGAGGCTGTGTTTGAGCCGGTGGGCATCACGAAAAAGCCTACGGCAGACGAACTGGAATCTGCCAGAAACATCATGGAGGGACGTCTGGATGCAAAAAACATCCTGGACCGGGAAGTGACCGTGGAAAAAAAGAAGGGCAGAATCCTTGTCAGGTTTCCGTGGAAATCCGATGAAAAGGACTTTAATCCCGAGGAGGCCATTGCAGAGCTGGGAGAGACAGCAAAGCTGACCTTTCAGGATGAAGACCACAAAGTGCTGGTGGAGGGCCGGGATGTTGCCGGCAGCTCTGTGGTGCAGAGCCAGGATACCAGGGAGTATAAGGTGGAGCTTCACTTTGACAAGCGCGGCACGGAGAAGTTTGCAAAGGCCACAGAGGACAATCTGGGCAGGAATATCGGTATCTATATGGATGATACGCGGATTTCCAATCCGGTGGTGCAGCAGAAGATCGAAGGAGGAGAGGCTGTCATTAATGGCATGGGTTCCAGGGAAGAGGCCCAGGCGCTCTCCGACAAGATCAATGCCGGCGCGCTTCCGTTTTCCATGAAGACCAGTAATTACAATACCATCAGCCCCACACTGGGAAACCGGGCATTAACATCCATGGTGACAGCGGCGGCAGCGGCCATGGTTCTGGTATGCCTGTTCATGAGCTTTTACTACAGGCTGCCCGGCGTGCTGAGCTGTGTCACGCTGCTGTTTCAGATGGCACTGCAGGTGCTGGCTATCTCCGTTCCCCAGTATACCATCACACTTCCCGGAATTGCGGGGCTGATCCTCTCGGCAGGCATGGCAGTGGATGCCAATATTATCATAAGTGAGCGGATCAGTGAGGAGCTGATGCACGGGGCATCGGTAAAGGCAGCAGTCAGAAATGGATACCAGAGAGCATTTTCCTCTGTGCTGGACGGAAACATCACCACAGCGGCTGTGGCTGTCATCCTCATGATGTTCGGCTCGGGAACTATGCTGAGCTTTGGATATACCCTGTTTACCGGTGTTGTGATCAACCTGTTTGCGGGAGTGTGGATGTCCAGAACCATGCTCACCTCTGTGGTGCAGTATAAATTTTTCAAACGCCCGTCCATGTTCCGCAAAAAAAGGGAGAGAAAGATTCTGGACTTTTCGGGAAAACGCAGATGGATCTTCCTTTTTACCGCCTGTGTGCTCTTTGCAGGGTCCATACTGAGCGCGGCAAACGGTATGAAGCTGGATACACAGTTTACCGGAGGCGTTATCCTGAAATATACCTTTACAGGAAATGCGGATATGGAAAAGCTGAAGGAGAAGGTGGAAACCGTGCTGGAACGGCCTGCCAACATGCAGATCACCCGGGACCCGGCAAGCGGGCAGCAGAAACTGGCAGTGACGCTGGCCGGAAATAAGGGGCTTTCACCTAAGGAACAGCAGGAGGTGACAAAGACACTGAACGCGGAGGGAGGACAGGAGTATAAGCTCTCTGAAACGTATGCGGTGGAGCCTTATATCGGGGCAAAGGCGCTTAAAAATTCCGTCATTGCCATTGTACTTTCCGCTCTGTTTATCGTCATATATATAAGGATACGGTTTTCCTCCATGTCCGGGCTTGCGGCGGGGATCTCGGCTGTGGCGGCACTTCTGCACGATATCCTCATCGTGGTGTTTGTGTTCGGCGTGTGCAGGATTCCGGTGAATGATGCCTTTGTGGCCGTGACCCTGACCATTATCGGGTATTCTATCAATGACACCATTGTTCTCTATGACAGGATCCGGGAGAACCAAAAGGACAGGGAAAAAGGGGAGACGCTGGCAAAGCTGGTGGACAGAAGCATCACGGAGACGCTGGGGCGGTCTGTCAATACAGCCTTTACCGTTGTGGCCTGCGTGTTTATCATTTATCTGTTTTCTGTTTTTTACCATATTGAATCCATCCAGGTATTTTCTCTGCCGCTTCTGGCGGGGATGATCAGCGGATGTTACTCTTCCGTATATATTGTAGGCCCTCTTTGGGTGTGCTGGGAAGAGCATAAGCAGAAAAAGAAGAAATAAAGGGAAAGGGTGTTTGAGATGAAGGATGCACAGAGAGAGACAGGGATACCCTTCAGTGCAGGTGCGGTTTTAATTTCTGTGGGGGTGGTCTACGGGGATATCGGGACTTCCCCCATGTATGTGATGAAATCCATCCTGGAGGGAAACGGCGGGATCACCGGGACAGGGGAGGACGTCATATACGGAGCGCTTTCCCTGGTCATATGGACCATTATCCTGCTTACCACCGTCAAATACGTGCTGATAGCCATGCAGGCGGACAATCACAATGAGGGCGGTATCTTTGCCCTGTACAGCCTGGTGAAAAAATGCGGAAAATGGCTTGTATTTCCCGCCATGATAGGAGGGGCCGCGCTTCTGGCGGACGGAATCCTGACTCCCGCGGTGACGGTCACCACAGCCATTGAAGGCCTTAGAAGTATTCCGTGGGTTTACAAAGTGCTGGGAAATGATCAGGACAAAATCGTGGTCATAACCCTTGTGATCATCGCTGCCCTTTTTCTGGTGCAGAAGGCAGGCACCAGTTCCATCGGAAGGGCCTTCGGTCCGGTTATGACCCTGTGGTTTCTCTTTCTGGCAGCAGCCGGATGCTTTCATATTATGGGGGACCCGGGAATCCTCCGGGCATTGAATCCTCTGTGGGCTGTGAAAATACTGGTAAGCCCGGATAACCGGATGGGACTTATGATTCTCGGAAGCGTATTTCTGGCTACTACAGGGGCGGAAGCGCTTTACTCGGATATGGGGCATGTGGGGCGGCAGAATATATATGCAAGCTGGCCTTTTGTTAAGATGTGCCTGATCTTAAATTATCTGGGACAGGGGGCCTGGCTGCTGAAAAACAGAAGCAGCGGGAGTCTGGGAGCCATTCCGGATATGAACCCGTTTTTTGAGATGCTGCCTGAAGAGATACGGCCCCTGGGTGTTGTGCTGGGAACCATGGCCGCGGTCATTGCGTCACAGGCGCTGGTGACAGGGTCTTTTACGCTGGTCTCAGAGGCCAGCAGACTGGATTTGATGCCTCATATGCAGATCGTGTACCCATCCATGATCAAGGGGCAGATCTTTATCCCACTGGTCAATCTGGTGCTGTGGATCTCCTGTTCTGTGCTGGTGCTTTATTTCAGGACCAGTGCCCATATGGAGGCGGCATACGGTCTGGCCATTACGCTCACTATGCTGATGACGACCCTGCTTTTGTTTGTTTACCTGAACAAGATCAGGAAAAAATACAGGAGTTCCTGGCTGTTTCTGTTATTTTTCGGAGGGCTGGAGGGGACATTTTTCCTTTCCAGTCTGAGTAAGTTTAAAAGGGGCGGCTATGTGGCGCTGTTTATCGCTGCGGTCCTTTTTGGGATTATGGTGGTGTGGTACAGGGGGACTGCCATAGAAAATTCCCAGGCAGTCTATCTGAAAGTCCGTGACTTTGTGGGACAGCTGGGCAGATTAAGGGCGGATACCGGCATACCCATCCAGACGGATAACCTTGTCTATATTACCAAGGAGACACAGGTGGAGGAACTGGACCGGGATATTCTGTATTCTGTTCTGGACCGTCCGAAGCGTGCCAGGGCCTACTGGTTTATCAACATCCAGGTCACGGACCAGCCGTATACCAGGGAGTATACGGTGGAGAATTTCGGAACGGATTATATTTTCAAGATTCAGCTCCGCCTGGGGTTCAAGGTGGACCAGAGGGTGAATGTGTATCTGCGGCAGATCGTGGAGGAGCTGATTGACAGCAATGAACTTCCCTCTCAGGAGCCGAAATACTCCATCTACGGGTCCGGGGAAGTGGGGAGCTTCCAGTTCTGCCTGATCCGGAAACTGCTCATACCGGAGAGCGATATTACACCGGCAGGGCGGGCGGCTGTCTCGCTGAAATATGCCATCCGCCGTGTGGCCGGCTCCTCCGCCAGATGGTACGGTCTGGAAAATTCTGCCCTGATCCTGGAATATGTTCCGCTGTTTATCAAGATGAAAAATCTGCGTCCTCTAAGGCGCGTCTGACCTGCAAAACACCGCCAAATGTGTGCAAACTGTCAAATTGTGCTGAAATGCTGAAAATAGTCATAAATAAGGTATGGATAGGCACTGCACTTTTCTACAAAATAGTAGAAAAGGAGTGAATGATATGAGTGAAGATATTAATGCACAATTAATGGAACTGGGGCTCAATATAGCCTATTACAGAAAACTGAAAGGAATCACGCAGGCACAGCTTGCCCAGATGGTGGGCATAAGCAGAACACATATCAGCAATATTGAGGCGCCGAAAATGCCCACACAGATTTCCGTGGAAACCCTGCTGAAAGTGGCTGACGCGCTGGAGATCAAGACCTGGAAACTGTTTGCTTTCCGCAGTGAGATAAATATATTATAAAGGGAAGGCAAAAATCCTTTTTTGTTGTTGAAAAATACCATTGGAAGCGCTAAAATAGGAATCAGATAAGAGACAGAAAGGATAAAGAATTTATGAAACGTTCAGAAATCAATGCAGCGCTGAAAGAGATGGAGGAGATGGTCAACAAGTGCTGTTTCAAACTTCCGCCATTCTGCCATTTTACACCGGAAGACTGGAAGGAAAAAGGCAGCGAGTACGACGAGATTCGTGATAATATGCTGGGCTGGGACATTACCGATTACGGCCTGGGCAGGTTTGATGAGGTGGGATTCTCCCTCATTACCTTAAGAAACGGCAACCTGAAAATGGATAAGTATACAAAGACCTATGCGGAGAAACTGCTGTACATAAAAGAGGGACAGATGGCTCCCATGCATTTCCACTGGAACAAGATGGAGGATATTATCAACAGAGGGGGCGGCAACGTTCTGATCCGTGTATACAACTCCACAGAGGACGGCCGGTTCGCTGACACGGATGTGACAGTCAACTGTGACGGCAGGGAGTTTACCGTGCCGGCAGGTACCCAGGTGAAGCTGCAGCCGGGTGAGAGCATCACCGTTTATCCGTATATGTATCATGATTTTGAGCTGGAGCCGGGCACAGGACCGGTGCTGTTAGGCGAAGTTTCCATGTGCAATGACGATGAAAATGACAACCGTTTTTATGAGCCTATCGGCAGATTTCCTGAGATAGAGGAGGACGAGGCACCGTACCGTCTGCTCTGTACAGAATATCCCAAGGCAAAATAAATGCTCGAGGAGAATTGAGACAAAGAGCTGTCAGGCCAGAGAGAAAAATTCTTTCTGGCTGGACAGCTTTTGTTCGTGAAACCCCAAATATACCACCTGCCGGTGCTGGAGTGTACAAGGTTCAGATACGCTCTTGGGGAAGTACCGGCAAGAGAAAACATGGAGGATTTTTACATATGGCAAAGTACATGATGGCCCTGGACGCAGGAACGACAAGCAACCGGTGTATTCTTTTCAACGAAAAGGGTGAGATGATCAGTGTGGCCCAGAAAGAGTTCACACAGTATTTTCCAAAGCCCGGCTGGGTGGAGCACGATGCAAATGAGATCTGGTCCACCCAGCTCGGCGTGGCTGTGGAAGCCATGCAGAAGGTGGGCGTGGAGGCAAAGGATATTGCAGGTATCGGCATCACAAACCAGAGGGAGACAGCGATCGTCTGGGATAAAAATACAGGCGAGCCGGTATACCATGCCATTGTGTGGCAGTGCAGAAGGACCTCGGAATACTGTGATTCCCTGAAGGATAAGGGGCTTACAGAGGTTTTCAGGGAGAAGACAGGCCTGATCATTGACGCCTATTTTTCAGGTACCAAGGTTAAATGGATTCTGGACCATGTGGATGGCGCCAGAGAGCGGGCCGAGAGAGGCGAGCTGCTCTTTGGAACAGTGGAGACCTGGCTGATCTGGAAGATGACAAAGGGTGCGGTCCATGTGACGGATTATTCCAATGCGTCCAGAACCCTTCTGTATAATATCAACAAACTGGAGTGGGATGAGGAAATTTTAAAGGAGCTGGATATTCCCAGGTGCATGCTGCCTGAGGTGAAGCCTTCCAGTTGTGTCTACGGTATGGCGGATGCAAGCTTTTTCGGCGGGGAGATTCCCATAGCCGGAGCGGCGGGAGACCAGCAGTCCGCGCTGTTTGGACAGACCTGTTTTTTGGAAGGAGAGGCAAAGAATACGTATGGAACAGGTTGTTTTCTGTTGATGAATACAGGGGAGAAGCCTGTATTTTCCAAAAACGGGCTTGTGACCACCATTGCCTGGGGATTGGACGGAAAGGTGAATTATGCCCTGGAGGGCTCTGTCTTCGTGGCAGGCGCGGCAATCCAGTGGCTTCGCGACGAGCTGCGTATCATTGACAGCGCAGAGGACTCTGAGTACATGGCAAGGAAGGTGAAGGATACCCACGGCTGTTATGTGGTTCCTGCGTTTACAGGGCTGGGAGCGCCTTACTGGGATCAGTATGCAAGAGGAATCATTGTGGGTCTTACAAGAGGAGTGAACAAATATCATATTATCCGTGCCACGCTGGAATCCCTGGCTTATCAGGTACATGATGTGGTGCGGGCAATGGAGGCGGATTCCGGCATTCCTCTGGCCTCCCTGAAGGTGGACGGCGGTGCCAGCGCCAACAATTTCCTTATGCAGACACAGGCAGATATGGTACAGGTTCCGGTAAAGAGGCCCCAGTGTGTGGAGACTACAGCCATGGGCGCGGCGTATCTGGCCGGACTGGCTGTGGGGTATTGGAAGGATAAAAATGAGATTGTAAAGAACTGGGAGATTGAGAGGACTTTTGAGCCGGTCATCTCCATGGAAGAGCGGAATAAGAAGATGAAGGGCTGGGAAAGGGCCGTGAAATGTTCTTACGGATGGGCAAAAGAGGAGTAACAGAGGTACTATTCACAGCCAATGTCCCGGGAGGTGTTTTCCTCAAGGGGATGCTGCGCGATGCGAAGCAAAATCCCGAGGCAGCCAGCGCGATATGGAGCGGAATGCTCCATATCTGTGCATCGCGAAGCGTGCTGCTGGACACGCAGTGAACAGTAACGTAACAGGATAAGGCAGAAGTCCCCGGATGACGGGGATTTTTGCTGTAAAGGAAAGGGAGCGGAAGATGAACAGAGATCTGATGAAAAAAATGGGAAGTATGCAGCAGATGGCATATGTGAGACAGGTGACTTTTGAGGAGGGTGCAGCAGCAGGCCTTCGTGCTTATGAGGTGAAGGCAGGGGAACTGGCTTTTACCGTGGCTGCGGATAAGTGCCTGGATATTGTGGAGATGTCCTATAAAGGGGTGAATCTTAATTTTCTCAGCAAGCCGGGGCTTATGAACGGGCAGAGGTTTGACAGTAATGGGTTTGAGGCGCAGAAAAGTATCATGGGGGGCATGTTTTTTACCTGTGGTACCAGTAATGTGGGAAGACCGGATCTGAACCCGGACGCACCGCTTCCCATGCATGGGTATCTGCGTTCTACCCCGGCGGAGCATGTGTGTGCGGATGCTTTTTGGGACGGGGATGTGTATCGGATCGTGATCTCGGGGGAGATGCGGCAGGCTGCGCTGTTCGGGGAGAATATCGTGCTGAGGCGGACGATTTCTGCCGAGCTTGGTAGCAGTGAGGTGAAGATCCATGATGAGTATGTGAATGAAGGGTATGGGGATGAGCCTTTCATGCTGTTGTATCATTGTAATGTGGGATATCCGCTGCTGGATGCGGGGAGTGTAATCGAGGTGCCGGCTGTGGAAACGGTGCTGAAGGGGGAGGATAAGGAGACAGAGCGTCCGTGGAACCTTGTGGGGGAAGCGGTGGATCTGCTGCCGGAGGAAGTGTTTTATCATAAGATTCGTTTTGATGAGGACGGCAAGGCGCGTGTGCGGGTGAAAAATCCTGCGCTTGGAATGGGGATATGTGTGGAGTTTTCAGGAGAGGAGCTGCCGAATTTTACCCAGTGGAAGTCCATGGCATCAGGGGATTATGTTGTGGGACTGGAGCCTTGTAACTGTCATGTGGACGGGCAGAAATGGGAAGAGGAGAATGGGACGCTTCGGAGGATATTGGCTGGGGAGAAGAAGGTGGTGGAACTGGGAATTAGGGTGGAATAGCGGGGGAAATGGCGGACGGCGCAGGAGAGCGGATGTGGAAGGGGCCGGCAGGTGGGTTCCCCCGGAAAGCTGCCGCCGTCAGCAAGTCTTACTAAGAAAAAAATGGAGCGCCGGACAAGGCACCGGGCAGAACCGCCTTCCAGCCTTGATGGCTGAAAGGCTCAACTGCCCTGACCATTTGGATGGTAATCCAAATGGTCTCCTTGCCCGGCACTCCATTTTTTCCTAAGTAAGACTAAGCTTCCTCTGGAACACCTTTCCGGGGGACCCCACCTGCCGGCCCCTTCCACTTCCGCTCTCCTGCGCCTGGTTATTTATGGCGGGGACTTGTGAGAGGATGGCGGGAATTTGAGATGTGTGTGGGGAGGCTTTGTGAAATGAAATAATGATGATGTTAATGTATGGTAGGTTAAAGAAAAAGGTGGAATATTAAGGAATGCCTATAATTTTAAGATGTTGAATTGAAATAGTAGGTAAAGTAAGAAGAAAATCTGGCCAGAAACTTAAGGGATACCTATAATTTTAAGATGTTGGATTGAAATATAGGTAAAGCAAGAAGAAAAATTGGTCAGAAACTTAAGAAATACCTATAATTTTAAGATGATAGAGATGAATAGTAGGTAAAGCAGGAAGAAAAGTTGGACAGAAACTTAAGAAATACCTATAATTCTAAGATGTTAGATATGAATAGCAGGTAAAGCAGGAAGAAAAGTTGGACAGAAACTTAAGAAATACCTATAATTTTAAGATGATAGAGATGAATAGTAGGTAAAGCAGGAAGAAAAGTTGGACAGAAACTTAAGAAATACCTATAATTCTAAGATGTTAGATATGAATAGCAGGTAAAGCAGGAAGAAAAGTTGGACAGAAACTTAAGAAACACCTATAATTCTAAGATGATAGAGATGAATAGCAGGTAAAGCAGGAAGAAAAGTTGGACAGAAACTTAAGAAATATCTATAATTCTAAATTGATAGAAATGAATAGTAGGTAAAGCAGGAAGAGAATCTGGTCAGAATCTCCAGAAATGCCTATAATTCTAAGATATTGGAAGGGAATAGCAGGTAATCTCTTATAGGGCAAGACAGACTCACTGGAAGGGCCGGGGTTTTCTGGAGTTTCTGTGATAGGCGGGTGATGATGAAGTGAGAGTATGGATGAGGGTTGCTTTTGGCGGGGGATTGTGTTAAGACGATAGTAGCCGGAAAGCTGAGATGGTTTGTGAGGGAAAAGAGAAATAGGGATGAAGCTGAGGAAGGAGGATGTTTGGGTTATGAGAGATGAGGATGTGAATGGAGTTGGGGAGACAGAAAGGGCAGGGGAGATGTTTGTCGAGAGGCAGAGGATGTTTGGGGAGTGTCATGCGCATGTGTTTATGGATGGAGTTAATTACAGAGAGGCTGTGAAGAGGCATTTGAATGGGGTGGATGAAGGGGTGATCCGGAGGCATTTTGAGATGTATCGGGAGAAGGGGATTGCGTTTGTGAGGGATGGAGGGGACTATCTGGGAGTCTCGGAAAGGGCAAGGGAGATTGCGCCGGAGTATGGGATTGATTACCGGACGCCGATTTTTGCCATACACAGGAAAGGGTGTTACGGGGGAATTGTGGGGAAGGGATTTGAAAATATGAGGGAGTATGCGGAGCTTGTGAGGGAGGTTAAAGCACACAGGGGGGATTTTATTAAGATCATGACTACGGGAATCATGGATTTTGATACGGATGGGGGAATTACGGGGGAGGCGCTTCCTTTTGAGAAAGTGAAGGAGATGGTGCATATTGCACATGAAGAGGGGTTTGCGGTGATGTGTCATACGAATGGGGCCGGGCCTGTGGCGGATTTGGTGAGGGCCGGGGCGGATAGTGTGGAGCATGGGAATTATGTTTCGGAGGAGACACTGCAGATGATGGCGGAATCGGATATTGTCTGGGTGCCAACGATCACTGTGGTGGCCAATATGTTTGGGTGCGGAAGGTTTTCGGATGAACTGCTGCATAGGATTTATGAGAAGGGAAAGAATAATATCAAAAGGGGATTTGAATTGGGAGTACATATGGCATTGGGCAGCGACGCAGGTGCTTATCTGGTTCCGCATGGGCAGGGACTGCTGGATGAATGGCGCTGTTTTCGGGAATGTGTGGAGGATGAAAGTGTCTTAAAAGAGCGTATTTTTGAGGGAGAGGAAAAAATTAGAAAAAAATTCAGATTTTTTTAGCAAAAGGTATTGACGAACACGAAATTTGGTGATATACTTTCACTTGTCGTTCGGAAGTGATAACAAAGAGCGACAGAGAAAAGCGGGAGTGCTGGAACTGGCAGACAGGCTAGACTAAGGATCTAGTGGTCGCAAGATCGTGTGGGTTCAAGTCCCATCTCCCGCATTTATAAATCCGAATTTGATTCCGAGAGGAAACAGATTCGGATTTTTGTTATTCCGGTGAAAAGTTCTTCAGAATCAACAGATCCTTTGCAGGACAGCAGAAGACATTCGGGACAGGTACGTGAAGGGGCAGGGAATACAGCGGCGGTATCATGGGAGATGCCGCTGTTTTTGAATGACAGCATGTAGATGAAGTGACAGAGTAATAAGGCACAGGATAGAAAAGGTACAGGATGGCAAAATACAGAACGCTAAGTGTACAGAAAGCGAAAGGTACAGAACGCTAAGTGTACAGAAAGTGAAAAGGTACAGAACGCTAAGGGCACAGAAAACGAAAAGCACAGAAAGCGAAAGGCACAGAACACTAAAGGTACAGAAAACTAAAGCAGTAGAAAGTAAAAGAGGCATCGACTTATGGAAGAAAAGTATTATGAAGCTCAGGTATTTAAAGATTTAAAAATAAGCGATGAAATTTTTGAGGGTTATAAGTTTACAGACTGTGAATTTGAAAACTGTGTCTTTGAGTCTTGCAGGCTCCTCAGCTGTTCTTTTTCAGGCTGCAGTTTTATAAAGTGTACAGTGATGAGCCTGGAGGCGGAGGCCCATTCCCGGATACAGTATGTGGAATTTGACAGGTGTAATCTGATTGGTGTGCACTGGGAAGAGCTGATGCCGGACGGTGCATTTGCTGAGCCGATAAAGGGATTTTACGGCTGTCGGTTGAAGTATAATACATTTTCGGAGATGAATCTGAAAAAGTTTGATTTTACAGGAAATGAGATTTCAGATTCCATGTTCGCGGACTGCCGGCTTCAGGAAAGCAGAATGAAGGGCTGTAAGCTTGAGGGAACAGAATTTTTCAAATGTGACCTGAGAAAAGCGGACTTGCGGGGAACTGCCGGGTATCAGATGGATATCCGGTCATGTAAACTAAACGGAGCCAGGTTCTCTTTTCCGGAAGTGGTGAATCTGCTGAACGGATTGGAAATTGAGATAGAGTATTGATAAAGAGAAAACGGAGGAAATTATATGCTGACAATAGGATGTCATTTATCCTCAGCCAAAGGATACGAGGCCATGGGGAAAGAAGCGGTTAAGATACAGGCAAACACCTTTCAGTTTTTTACCAGAAACCCCAGAGGCGGTAAGGCGAAGGAGATAAAGGAGGAGGATGTGGAAAAATTTTTGAAGCTTGCACAGGAGCAGGATTTTCCCTGTATTCTTGCCCACGCGCCCTATACCCTGAATGGCTGTTCCGCGGATGAGGGAATCCGGGAGTTTGCCAAAAACACCATGGCGGATGATTTAAAGAGAATGGAATACACGCCGGGAAACTGTTACAATTTTCATCCGGGCAGCCATGTGAAGCAGGGGGTAGAGATTGGGATCACCTATATAGCCGGGATGCTGAATGAGATTCTTTCAAAGGAACAGCGGACCACAGTGCTGCTTGAAACCATGGCCGGAAAGGGCAGTGAGGTGGGCAGGACCTTTGAGGAGTTAAGAGAGATCCTGGACCGGGTGGAGCTTCAGGAGAAAATGGGAGTGTGTCTGGATACCTGCCATGTGTATGACGGCGGATACGATATTGTGGGGGACCTGGACGGTGTCCTGACAGAGTTTGACCGAGTGATAGGACTTGACAGGCTGAAGGCGGTACATTTGAATGACAGTATGTTCGGGTTTGGGAGCCATAAGGACAGACATGCCAAAATCGGAGAGGGAAAGATTGGATTTGAGGCCATGAAGCGGATCATCAATCACCCGAGTTTGAGAAAACTGCCCTTTTATCTGGAGACACCCAACGACCTGGAGGGATACGCAAGGGAGATCGCCATGCTGAAAGAGGCATATATGGAGTAGAATTACGGGAGATATGCACGAATTTCCCGGCAGAGGAAAAAGATTGGCCGCTCTGCCGGGAAATTTTTGCTGTTTATGAGGGAATGTGCGGGGAAAGAAAAAAATTGCGAAATTTTTGCCAAAGAAAAAGGAAATCCCTGTTTTATGCGTAATAATATATATGAGAAAGTTTTTTTACTGGCTTTGCTTTTGAAGAGAGAAGGTGAGCTGCCGAATGAATATCCGTGAGGAAATGGAACAAAGGGAGATGGAACTGTTAAGTCCTTATGCTGCCCACAGCAGGGACAGCAGGGGCAGGGACCGTTATGAGGAGGAGTGTGATATCCGGACGGTGTACCAGCGGGACCGGGACAGGATCCTGCACTGTAAGTCTTTTCGGAGACTGAAGGATAAGACCCAGGTCTTTCTGGCGCCGCAGGGGGATCACTACAGGAACCGTCTGACCCATACCCTGGAAGTTTCCCAGACTGCCAGAACTATTGCGAAGGCCCTGAGGCTGAATGATGATCTGGTTGAGGCCATTGCTCTGGGGCATGATCTGGGGCATACGCCCTTCGGACATGCGGGGGAGAGAGCCCTTGACAGGGTCTGCCCTCTTGGATTTGCCCATTACAGGCAGAGCATTCGAGTGGTGGAGTGTCTGGAGAAGAACGGCGAGGGACTCAATCTTACCTGGGAGGTGCGGGACGGAATCCTGAACCACAGGACCAGCGGTTCTCCCCATACCCTGGAGGGACAGATCGTACGGCTCTGCGACAAGATATCCTATATCCATCACGATATGGATGATGCCCAGCGGGCAGGGGTCATCACAGAAGATGATATTCCCATTACCCTGCGCCTTTTACTGGGTGAGAACACAAAAGAACGGCTTAACACCTTTATTCATGATATTGTGGACAACAGCAGAGGGAAAGATACCATACGCATGTCCCCTGAGATTGAGGAGGGACTGCGTGACCTTCGGAACATTATGTTCCAGAATGTCTATCTGAATCCCGTTGCGAAAGAGGAAGAGGAAAAGGCGGAGAACCTGGTGGAAGCCCTGTACGGCTACTACAGCACCAAGCCGGATCAGATGTCCGAGGAGTATAAACGGCTGCTTAGGGACGGTGAGGAGATGAACCGGGTTGTCTGTGACTATATTTCCGGTATGACGGATCAATATTCCATGGAAAAATTCAGGGATATTTTTGTTCCGAAAGGATGGAGTGTTTACTAGATGTTTTATTCCGATGACATAATTGAAGAAGTCCGCATGAAAAATGACATTGTGGATGTCATTTCCGGTTATGTGCGGCTGCAGAAAAAGGGCAGCTCCTACTTTGGCCTGTGCCCTTTCCACAATGAAAAATCACCCTCCTTTTCCGTAAGCCCCGGCAAGCAGATGTATTACTGCTTCGGGTGCGGGGCAGGGGGAAATGTGTTCACCTTTATAATGGAGTATGAGAATTTCACCTTCATAGAGGCTGTGAAATACCTGGCTGAGCGGGCAGGGGTAAAACTGCCGGAGGGAGAGTATTCCAAAGAACAGAGGGCTGCCGCGGATTTGAAGACGGTTCTTCTGGAGGTGAACAAAAAAGCAGCCTCCTACTACTATTATCAATTAAAGCAGGAGAGCGGCAGGCAGGCTTATGAGTATCTGAAAAACAGGGAATTGTCGGATGAGACCATTAAGAGTTTCGGGCTTGGCTATTCCAGCAAATATTCGGACAGCCTGTACCGGTATCTGAAAGGAAAAGGCTATTCCGATGCCATTTTAAAAGAGTCCGGCCTGTTCTCCGCGGATGAGAGATATGGAATGCATGACAAGTTCTGGAACCGTGTCATGTTTCCCATTATGGATGTAAATAACCGGGTGATCGGTTTCGGCGGCCGCGTCATGGGCGACGCCAAGCCCAAATATCTGAACTCACCGGAGACGAAGATCTTTGACAAGAGCCGAAACCTGTACGGGCTTAACATTGCCAGAAAATCCAGGAAGAACTATCTGATCGTCTGTGAGGGGTATATGGATGTGATCTCCATGCACCAGGCAGGCTTTACCAATGCAGTGGCGTCCCTGGGAACGGCTCTTACAAGCGGACATGCCAGCCTTATGAGCCGCTACACCAAGGAAGTGCTTCTCACCTATGACAGTGATGAGGCCGGGCAGAAAGCCGCACTCAGGGGAATTCCCATTCTCAGGGAGGCAGGCATCAAGCCCAGAGTGGTGAATCTGGCGCCTTACAAGGACCCGGATGAATTTATCAAGGCTGAGGGACAGGAGGCTTTTGAAAAACGGCTTTCTGAGGCTATGAACTATTTTCTGTTTGAGGTACAGGTCATGGAACGGCAGTATAATCTGGCGGATCCTGAGGACAAAACAGAATTTTACAGAGCAATTGCAAAAAAACTGCTGGAATTTCCGGAGGAACTTGAGCGTAACAATTACATGGAGAGTATTTCCCGGAAATACCAGATACGTTATGAAGACCTGCGGCGCATGGTGAATAACCTGGCCCTGTCAGGCACGGGCATCTCGGCAAAACCGAAGGCCCCTGCAAAAGAGCGGAAACGGGAGAAGAAAGAGGACGGCAGAGACGCTTCCCAGAAGCTGATGCTGACCTGGCTTACCTCCTATCCGAAAATGTTTGACACCATTGAGGGCTATATAGGCCCGGATGATTTTACAACGCCCCTGTTTCATCAGGTGGCAGAACTTTTATTTGAACAGCACGAACAAGGGGAGGTCAATCCGGCTAAGCTTTTGAACCGGTTCACTGACAGCGAAGAACAAAAGGAAGTTACATCCTTATTTCACGCAACCCTGCATCTGGAAAATGACCAGGAGCGCAGGCGCGCTCTTCGGGAAACCGTCTGCAGGATGAAACGGGACAGCATTGCGCACCAGAGCCAGTCTCTGGCGCCGACGGACATTGCAGGCCTGCAGAGACTTGTAGAGGCAAAAAAACATCTGGAAGAAATTGAAAGTGGAAAGGTAACACTGCATATTTCTTTTGATTGAGGCAAAGATATAATTAAGTAATGAGAGGATGGAACATTTTATGGAAATGAACATGGCGAAATTCAGCGAAAAACTGCAGGAATTGGTGGAGCTGGGAAAGAAAAAGAAAAATGTCCTGGAATATCAGGAGATCAATGACCATTTCAAGGAAATGCCCCTGGACCCTGACGCCCTAGACAAAGTATTTGACTATCTGGAATCCTGCGGTATTGACGTGCTGCGCATTCCGGAGAGCGATGAGGATGTTTTTATCATCAGCGATGATGACGGCATCAACCTGGACGAGGAGGAAGAGGTAGATGTGGAGAATATCGACCTTTCCGTTCCGGAAGGTGTCAGCATCGAAGATCCTGTCCGCATGTATTTAAAAGAGATCGGCAAGGTGCCCCTTCTGTCCGCAGAGGAGGAAATTGAGCTGGCAAAGCGTATGGAAGAGGGAGACGAGGCGGCCAAGAAACGTCTGGCAGAGGCCAACTTAAGATTGGTTGTCAGCATCGCGAAACGTTATGTAGGGCGCGGTATGCTGTTTCTGGATCTGATCCAGGAGGGAAATCTGGGTCTTATCAAAGCTGTGGAAAAGTTTGACTACAGAAAAGGATATAAATTCTCCACATATGCTACCTGGTGGATCCGCCAGGCCATCACAAGAGCCATTGCAGACCAGGCACGTACCATCCGTATCCCTGTGCATATGGTGGAGACCATCAACAAACTGATCCGTGTGTCACGCCAGCTTCTGCAGGAACTGGGCAGAGAGCCGCAGCCGGAGGAGATTGCAGAGAAGATGGATATGTCTGTGGACAGAGTCCGTGAGATCCTGAAGATCTCCCAGGAACCCGTATCCCTGGAGACTCCCATCGGTGAGGAGGAAGACAGCCATCTGGGAGATTTTATCCAGGATGACAATGTGCCTGTCCCGGCAGACGCCGCTGCCTTCACACTTTTAAAAGAACAGCTAGTGGAGGTTTTAAACACGCTGACAGACAGAGAGCAGAAGGTTCTCCGCCTGCGCTTCGGCTTGGATGACGGAAGAGCCAGGACACTGGAAGAAGTGGGCAAGGAGTTCAATGTGACCAGGGAGCGTATCCGCCAGATCGAGGCGAAAGCACTCCGTAAACTGCGCCACCCCAGCCGCAGCCGCAAATTAAAGGATTATCTGGATTAAGGATGAACAGTATGAAGAATGTGCAGCTTTCGGACAGGCTTCGCGCTGTGGCATCCCTGGTGACACCCGGCAGCAGGATCGCGGATGTGGGGTGTGACCACGGCTATATTCCTATTTATCTGTATCTGGAAGGAAGGATACCGGGAGCCATTGCCATGGATGTAAACCGGGGTCCTCTTCTTCGGGCAGAGGAGCATATCAGGGAATATGGGCTGGGAAAATACATAGAAACCCGCCTCTCTGATGGTGTAAAAGCCCTGTCAGCCGGTGAGGCGGATACCGTCATCATAGCCGGCATGGGCGGCCCGCTCATGGAGAAGATCCTGACAGAGGGCAGCGAGGTGCTGAACACCGTATCGGAGCTGGTTCTTCAGCCTCAGTCGGAGATCGGCCGGTTCCGGCATTTTCTGCTGGACCACGGGTACCGGATCACGGCGGAGGATATGGTGTTTGAGGACGGTAAATATTACCCCATGATGAAAGCCATACGCGGGGAACAGTGCTATGAGGAGGAGATCGAGTATCTCTTTGGCAGTGCTCTTCTGAAAAACCGGAATCCGGTTCTTAAGCAGTTTCTTTTAAAGGAACAGTCCTCTGTGGAAAAAATCATGGAGCATTTAAAGAACACGGATACCAGGACAGGCAGAGAGCGGCTTTTGGAATTGGAACAGGAGCTTTTTTATATTAAAAAAGCGCTTGGGCTTGACAGCAGCGGACAGAAGCCCATATCCGGTATCTGTCAGAAACATGCGAGGCAACAGATATGAAATGTAAAGAGATTATAGAAATTTTGGAAAAAGAATATAACCCGTCCTTTGCGGAAAGCTGGGACAATGTGGGGCTTCTGGCTGGCGACAGGGAGAGGGAAGTCAAAAAAGTTTTCCTTGCGCTTGATGTGACAGATGAGACTCTGAAGGCAGCCATTGATTTCGGCGCGGATATGATGATCACCCACCATCCTCTGATTTTTTCCGGTATGAAACGCGTGGTGGCGGAGGATTTTATCGGCCGCAGGATCATTGGACTGATCGGGAATCATATCAGTTATTATGCCATGCATACCAACTTTGACATTCTGGGCATGGCGGATTTGAGCGCGGATATCCTTAAGCTGACAGACCGTGAAGTGCTGGAAGTGACTTTTGAGGAGGGGGAGCGAAGAGAAGGAATCGGAAGAATCGGTTCCCTTCCCTGTAAAATGACGCTGAAAGACTGTGCGCTGTTTGTAAAAGAACAGTTTGAGCTTCCCCATGTGACGGTTTACGGCAGTCTGGATACAGAGGTGGAACGGGCCGCTGTCTGCACCGGCTCGGGCAAGAGTCTCATGAAGGATGTCATGGAAAAAAAGGCACAGGTCTATATAACCGGAGACGTGGATTACCACACTGCCATTGACGCGGTGGCACAGGGGGTATGTATCATTGACGCGGGACATTACGGAACCGAATATATATTTATGGAATATATGAGGCGTAAGCTTGCGAAAAAGCTGCCTGAACTGGAAGTGAGCAAGATGGAAGTCCGGCATCCCTGTGCAGTCCTTTGAACTTAGATCGGGCGGGTCAGAATAACTGCCCTGTAAAGTGCATAGACTGATATAACGGAGTTAAACTGTGATGCACCGGCGAAGCAGAGCCGGTGCGTTTTTTGATACTGGCCGCAAGCGGTCCATTCCGGTGGGGCGAGTCCGGTGCACCGGACACTTTATTATAAAAGAAGTGATAAGTGAACAGGAGGTATCTATGAGCGACAGAAATATAGCGGTAAAGATTCTGGGAAAGACAAAAGAATATCCGTACGGCACGCCATACGCGAAGATCGTGGAGGAGTATGAGGGGACAACCAGATATCCCATTGTGCTGGTGATGAAGAACGGCAAGCTCTGTGAGCTGCATAAAAAATTGAAAAAACCGGGCACTCTGGAATTTGTGACCACTGCGGATGAGATCGGACATAAGACATATAAGAGAAGCGCCTCCCTGCTTGTCTTAAAGGCGGTCTATCATGTGGCAGGCCATGAAAATATAAAGAAGGCTGTCCTTCATTATTCTGTCAGCTCAGGATATTACTTCACCATCGACGGAAATGTTAAGATAGACGAAAAATTCCTGGCTGAGGTCAAGGCATACATGCTGCAGCTTGTGGAGGAAAGAATCCCCATTTTGAAGCGGAGCGTGGGCACGGACGAGGCCATTGAAATTTTCCACAACCACGGAATGTATGACAAGGAGAAACTGTTCCGGTACCGCCGGGTATCCAGGGTCAACATATACAGTCTGGGTGATTTTGAGGATTATTTTTACGGCTTCATGGTAAATCATACGGGATATCTCAAATATTTTGATCTGTATCCCTACGACGAGGGATTCGTGCTCCAGCTTCCGGAGCAGAAAGACCCGGAGACTGTGCCGCCGTTTCATCCGCAGCCGAAAATATTCCAGGTGCAGAAGGAGTCCGGCCGCTGGGGTGAGATGATGCAGACAGACACCGTAGGGGATTTGAACGGACAGGTGACGCAGCAGGGGGCAAACGAACTGATCCTCATTGCCGAAGCGCTCCAGGAGGGCAAAATATCCAAGATCGCAGACCAGATCGTGGCTGCGGGAGACAAGAAGTTTATCATGATCGCGGGGCCCTCCTCCTCGGGTAAGACCACATTTTCCCACAGGCTGTCCATTCAGCTTTCTGCCCATGGACTGCATCCCCATCCCATTGCAGTGGACAATTATTTCCTGAACAGGGAGCAGACCCCGCTGGATGAGCATGGGAATTATAATTTTGAGTGCCTGGAGGCCATTGATATCCGGCAGTTTAATGAGGATATGAATGCACTTTTAAGAGGAGAACGAGTGGAACTGCCGTCCTTTAATTTTAAGATCGGTCAGAGAGAGTACAAGGGTGATTATCTGCAGCTCGGCGCAGATGACATTCTGGTCATAGAGGGGATTCACGGGCTGAATGACAAGCTCAGTGAGACACTGCCGAAGGAGAGCAAGTTTAAAATATATGTGAGCGCCCTGACCCAGATCAACATTGATGAACACAACAGGATTCCCACAACAGACGGCAGGCTCATAAGGCGGATCGTCAGGGATTCCAGGACAAGAGGAACCTCTGCAAAGCATACTATCGCCATGTGGAATTCCGTGAGAAGAGGGGAGGAGCAGTACATTTTCCCCTATCAGGAGTCTGCGGATGTGATGTTTAATTCCGCTCTCATCTATGAGCTGGCGGTGCTGAAAATGTACGCGGAGCCCCTGCTTTTCGGGATCACACCGGAAGAGCCGGAGTACAATGAGGCAAAGAGGATACTGAAATTCCTGGATTATTTCGTGGGAATGCCGGCAGATGCGGTGCCCCATAACTCCATTCTCAGGGAATTTATCGGAGGCGGCTGTTTTGATGTATGATCTGGGGTTACGGTTCACGGCCAATGTTCCGCGAGGTGTTTTGCGAAGCAAAATCCCGAGTTGGCCAGCGCCAAAATGCAATTTATTGCATTTTGTGTGCATCGCGAAGCGTGTTACTGGGCACGCAGTGAACAGTAACGATCCGGGGAAGGGAATGGGTGCGGCAGGCATTTTTGGTTATTTACAAATTGGTTTTGCTGTGTTAAAATGACGTTTGTGTCAAGTAGAATGAATGATCGCGGCTGGCAGGACCGAAAGGGGCCAGGTGAGGAAAGTCCGGGCTTCGCAGGGCAGGATGCCGGATAACGTCCGGTGGAGGTGACTCCAAGGATAGTGCAACAGAAATGTACCGCCAGTGTTTCACTGGTAAGGGTGGAAGGGCAGTGTAAGAGACTACCGCCTTCCTGGTAACAGGGAGGGCATATGTAAACCCCATCCGAAGCAAGACCGAATGAAAAGCAATGTGGCTGCCCGTCACGCTTTTAGGTGGGTCGCTTGAGTCTGCTGGCAACAGCAGAACTAGACAGATGATCGTTCACGACATAACCCGGCTTACAGTTCTGCTTGAAACAAAAGGAAAAACGCCTGGTATGTATGTCTGACCGGAACTCTTCGGAGTTTTGGCCATGCATGCATACCAGGCGTTTTGCTGTTACTGCTGTCCCAGAAGGTAGTCGATAAACTGCTGGGCTGTACGGCCGGAGAAGCCGCCGTGCTGGAGTTCCCAGGCGTTGGCTTTCAGGAGCAGTTCATCCCGGTCCATGGTAATGCCGTTTCGCCGGGCCAGGGAGGTAACGATCTCCTGGAATTCTTTTTTGTCCGGGGAACCGAAATAGATGGTCACACCAAAGCGGGATACCAGGGAGAGCTTTTCCTGTACCGTGTCGTTTGTGTGCAGGTCATCGTTTCTGTCCTCCTTGTCGCTGAAACGCTCGCGGACCAGATGGCGGCGGTTGGAGGTGGCGTAGATCAGAATATTGTCCGGCTTTTTCTCCAGACCGCCTTCGATCACGGCCTTCAGATATTTATATTCAATCTCGAAGTCCTCAAAGGACAGGTCATCCATATAGATGATGAATTTGTAATTGCGGTTCTTGATCTGGGCAATGACGTCGTTTAAATCCTGGAACTGGTGTTTGTAGATTTCAATAATGCGGAGACCCTGTTCGTAATACTGATTCAGGATGGCTTTGATGCTGGAGGATTTCCCTGTGCCCGCGTCACCAAAGAGAAGACAGTTGTTGGCGCGTTTTCCCTGGATAAAGGCTTCTGTGTTGTCGATAAGCTTTTTCTTTGCAATCTCGTAGCCCACCAGGTCATCAAGCTGTACATGGGCTATCTTTGTGATGGGGACAATGCGCGCATTGGCCTCTGTCTGCAGATGTTCCAGACGGAAGGCTTTGTGGAGGCCCAGCTTGCCCACGCCGAAATCCTTATAGAATTCCACCATATCATTCATGAATTCCTCCACATCCTCTGCCTGGCCAAGCCGCCGGCTCAGCGTACAGATGCGGTCGCGGATGCGCTTGTTGAACAGCTTGCTGTTCTCATCCACATTGGTGTAATCGCAGATCAGGGAACAGCAGGAAGTGCCGAAAGCCTGATCAAGAGCTGTCAGGTCAAAGTCGAACAGTTCCTTGAATATGGTAAAGTCGTGTTTTGCAAAATCGTTGATGCTGCCTTTTACCGGGCCTACAATCTCGCAGGCTGTGCTGAAGGCGTTTTCATGGTTGACCAGCAGAAAGGTCAGATAATTGTGCCAAAGGTTGCCGGCAAAGCCAAAGGAGCCGGCCATCTCCACAAGCTGGCCGGTACACCGGTAGAAGAGTTCTCTTAACTCTGCAAGAGACGGGTCTTTTGTTTCACAGGCCAGGAGGATGGAGAACATGCTTTCCAGTGTCTCCTCCTGGTCAAAATTGCGGTATAGGATGCATTCATTGATGTTTTTCATGGTTTTTCCTTCTTTTGTTTTTAGTAATTTCCGTGTACCCGAAGATTCCGGGCCTCGGATTTCAGGCCGCGCAGGGCATTTTTGACTGCGCTGTCACTTAGATTTCCCTCAAAATCCACGAAGAAGCGGTATTCCCAGTTGCGCTCCATAATGGGGCGGGATTCGATCTTCGTCATGTTCAGCCCATTGTAAATAAAGTGGGAGAGGCTGTTATACAGACTTCCGCTCTCATGGGGAAGTTCATAGCTGACACTGATCTTACGGGCATCCCGGCAGAAGATTTTCTCCCTGGTGACAATGATAAAACGTGTGGAATTGTTCACATTGGAGTATATCCCTTCCTCCAGAACGGCGAGGCCGAAATGTTCAGCCGCGTAACGGCTCGCAATGGCAGCCTGTGCCGGGTTTTTCTCATCAGCGACTTTCTTGGCAGCGGCGGCGGTATTGTTCCACTCCATCTGCTGCCAGTCCCTGTGCTTTTCCAGGAACTCCCTGCACTGCATCAGCGCCTGGGGATGGGAGTAGACCGTGTGGATATGGGAAAGGGATGTGCCGGGAAGTCCCATGAGCACATGCTCACAGGGAATGATCTGCTCGCCCACGATCACATGGTCGTACTCTGTGAGCAGGTCGTAAATATCCTGGACAATACCGGCTGTGGAATTTTCAATGGGGAGTACGGCAAAGTCAGCTTTTTCCATCCGGATGGCCTCCATGGCATCCTTCCAGGTATCCACAGAAAAGCTTTTGATCTCCGCTCCGAAAAAAGTGTGCATGGCGGCAAAACTGTAGGCACCCTCCACGCCCTGGAACACCACCGTGGCATTTTGCTTTTTCAAGCCATCTATTTTGACAAAGTCTGATTTTTCTTCCATGCCGTTTTCCTGAAGAAGCTGGTACTGGCGTTTGCGGCTGATGGACATGATCTGCTGGAACAGTTCCTGCACGCCGCAGCGGTTAAAGTCATTGTGGGCTTTGCCGCCAAGGGAGTCCAGTTTTTCCTGTTCCCTGCTTTTATCAAAGACAGGTTTCCCTGTCTCAATCTTGAACTGCGCCACATTCTCGCAGATTTTCATCCGTTCTTCAAAGAGCTTTACGATACGGGTGTCAATTTCATCGATGTCGTTACGCATTTTTTGTAAATCTAACATACTTTTGTAACCTCTCCGTTTTTTGAATTAAATCCGCCCGGGTTTTGCAGGCGGACTTTCTGTTATTTATCATACACCGGCACTTTACAGTACGCAAGTCTTTTCTATGTATTCCATGTCTATAAAAAGAACTGTGCGCCTGCCGGGCAGTCTAGGCGAGTGTCATTTAGCGGATTTGTATAATTTGAGCTTCTGAAATCCATAATAATAAGAAAAATAACAGGAGATAAAAAGCATGAAAAAGCATACCTTTCTGCTCTGCGGCACTGCCGGCTGGTGTATGGAGATTCTGTGGACCGGAGTCCATGCCATTCAGAAAAAGGATTTCCGGCTGATCGGGCAGTCCTCGATCTGGATGTTCCCTATTTATGGAATGGCTGCCTGTATCAGGCCGGTGTCCAAATGCCTGAAAGGATGTTCCACCTTTCTGCGGGGCAGTATTTATATGACGGGAATCTTTGCGGCGGAGCTGACCAGCGGCGCGCTGCTGAAGCATTTTCATATGTGTCCCTGGGACTACAGCAAGGCGAAGCTGAATTACAAAGGATTGATCCGTCTGGACTACGCACCGGTGTGGTTTGTGACAGGGCTTTTTTTTGAAAAGATACTGTCCGATAATTCTTGAAATTACCCCTGAACTGGTATATGATAGTACATGGTAATCGCACAGGAAGAACGCGCCTGTGGGAATACAAGATGATAATTATATACACAGGAGGTAATCTATGAGACACTTGATGAGTCCGCTGGATTTTTCCGTGGAAGAGCTGGATAAAGTCTTGAATCTGGCCAATGATATTGAAAAGAATCCGGAAAAGTACGCTCATGTCTGCGACGGCAAGATCATGGCGACTTTGTTTTATGAACCAAGTACAAGAACACGTTTGAGCTTTGAATCCGCTATGCTTCGTCTGGGCGGCAAGGTTCTGGGATTTTCCAGTGCAGATTCCAGTTCCGCTGCAAAAGGCGAGAGCGTTGCCGATACCATCCGCGTGGTTTCCTGCTACGCAGATATCTGTGCCATGCGCCATCCGAAAGAGGGGGCGCCGCTTGTGGCATCCATGGCATCTGAGATCCCTGTCATCAATGCCGGAGACGGCGGCCACCAGCATCCGACACAGACCCTGACCGATCTGCTTACGATCCGTTCTTTAAAAGGACGTCTTGATAATATCACCATCGGTCTGTGCGGAGACCTGAAATTCGGCCGTACCGTGCATTCCCTGATCGAAGCTTTAGTACGTTATACAGGTGTAAAATTTGTCCTTATCTCCCCGGAAGAGCTTCGTGTACCGGACTATATCAAAGAGGACGTGTTAAAAGCCAGCGGCCATGAATTTGAGGAAGTAGAGCGTCTGGAGGAAGTTCTTCCGAAACTTGACCTTCTCTACATGACCAGAGTACAGAAAGAGCGTTTCTTCAACGAGGAAGATTACGTCCGTATGAAAGACTTTTACATTCTGGACAAAGCCAAAATGGACCTGGCCGGACCGGACATGCTGGTGCTGCATCCCCTTCCCCGTGTGAATGAAATCTCCACAGAGGTGGACAGCGACCCGAGAGCCGCCTATTTCAAACAGGCCCAGTATGGTGTCTATGTCAGAATGGCACTGATTCTCACACTACTCAAGGAGGTGGACTTATGTTAAATGTTGGCCGTTTAAACGAAGGTGTGGTGCTTGACCACATCAAAGCCGGAAAATGCATGACCATTTACAAAGACCTGAAGCTTGACAAACTGGACTGCTGTGTGGCCCTCATCAAAAATGCCAGAAGCAAAAAAATGGGCAGAAAAGACATCATCAAAGTGGAATGTCCTATCGACACCCTGAACCTTGACATCCTCGGCTTCATTGACCACACTATTACCGTTAACATCATAAAAGACGGCGAGATCGTCCAGAAAAAAGAACTGGAGCTGCCTAAACAGATCACCAACGTGATCCAGTGCCGCAACCCCCGCTGCATCACCTCCATCGAACAGGAATTAGACCAGGTCTTCATCCTGGCCGACCCCGAAAAAGAAATCTACCGCTGCAAATACTGCGAAGAAAAATACCGCGGCAGCCGCAATAAATAATAAATTTTTTAGTATATAAAAACCTGCCTTCACAGTTTAACACATCTGAGGAGGCAGGTTTTTTCTTTTCAGAATGTAGTGCCTTAAAAAACCAGGAGGAGCCGCGCCAACAGATTCACACCCTCGGCCCCCATCCGGCGCGGCTCCTCCGTCCCCTTATTTTAAATCACCCCTTCATTCTTCTCCTCCAACACCCGTATCCCATGATAAAAAAACTCATTCAAAGGCGTCTCCACCCCCACTTCCTTCCCCATCCGAATCACAGCCCCCGCAAAAATATCCACCTCTGTCTTCCTCCCCGCCTCAATATCCTGCAGAGTCGATGGTTTATTCTCATAAGGAATCCTGGGAAACACCTTTCTCTGGGCCACAATATCCTCCTCGGACAAGGGAATCCCCTTTTTGTTTGCAATCGCCACCACCTCCCGCATGGCAGCCTCCCGTATCGCATTGGCATGTTCACTGACTACCCATGCCCCAAAAGGAATCCCCAGAATAGCGGCACTCTGGTTTTCGCTCACATTGCACATAAACTTATGCCACATATCATACACCATATCCTTCGGCACAATACACTTTATATTGGCCCGGTCAAACAGATTCTTCACGGCCTGCACCTGCGGGGAGATCACCGTGTTGTCCCGTTCCCCGATCTCAAAGCGCGCGTTCTCCTGCCGGAAGCTGACCTCATTTCCCTTCATCACTACACTGACTCTGGCGATGGAGTAGAGCAGATGTTCCCACCCGTATGTTTCGGCAACGACCTCCTCGCTCTCCACCCCGTTTAAGGGGCACATGAGAATGGTATCAGGTCCTACCTGGTTTTTTACATCTTTTACAGCCTGCTGAAGCCCACCCATTTTTGTGATCAGGATGACCAGGTCAGCAGGTTCCATTTCTTCCTCAGGGGATACCACATGAAAATACAGAGGTTCTCCATTTACGATAATACCGTTTTTTTCCAGCCTTTTTTTGCGCTCCCCGCCGGCAATGATCCGCAGGCTGTTGTATTCCAGCGCGTATTTTAAATGTGATGCCAGAAAGCTTCCAATGGCTCCAAGCCCGATGAGTGCAACGGTTTTGATTTCTTTCATATGTCTGTCCTCCTAAATATGATTTTTATTTTTAATTTTATCTTTAATCAGCCGGTTCTGCAAGAAATATCAGAAACGTGGTTAAATATTATGAAGTTCTGAATTATCCGGGAATTTTCGCAGCCTCTAAAATTTTTATATTCTAAAAGCGAGCTGAAATAAAAGATTTATTATATAAATTTCGGAGTGATTCTCTACAGGAAATGCAAACGATTAAGGAATTATTTCCAGAATCAGAGGCCAGTGTCTGTTAGATAGTTACATGAATGGGTAAAATTAGCATATGTAAGGCTTATGATAGCAAAAACAACGGGATTTTCATGTTGTACTAATAGAAGATTACAGATATAATAGCAGTAATAATACGATTTAAAAGAGCTATGTTTCGGAGACTACGAAATTCTGGCAAATATCCGTTTCAGGAATCAGGAATAATCTATAGCCAGGAAAGTGTTTGCCAGACAAGTAAAATATGAAGAGGGTATCTCTATGATAAATAAAACAATTTATATCGGATCGGATGATTTTTGTAAAATAATAGATGGCGGTTACTATTATGTTGACAAGACACTTCTGATAAAGCAATTATTGGATAAGCCGTCAGAAGTTGCGCTGATAGCCCGGCCCAGGCGTTTTGGAAAGACGCTGAACATGATGATGTTAAAAACATTCTTCGAGGAAGCCCAGGGCAGCCAAAAATATTTTGAGAACATGAAGATATGGGACTGTGGGGAGAGGTATACGAGCCATCAAGGGAAATACCCTGTGGTTTTTCTTACTTTTAAAGATGCAAAGTGTGATAATTGGGAAGAAACTTACGAGGCAATCTGCAGGCTTATACAAAAGGAATTTAACCGCCATAGCCTGTTGGGGCATTTTGAGTCATTAAATGATTACCAAAAAAAGCAGGTGGATAAGATTCTGAACGAGACTGCGGGGAAAGTTGTCTATCAGAATGCTCTTGGAGATTTGACCGAATACCTTCACCAAACAACAGGAGTCAGGCCAATTATATTGATTGATGAGTATGATACGCCGATTTTGCAGGGATATGAAAAGGGCTTTGGGCAAGAGGTCGTATCATTTGTGAGAAATTTATTTTCCGGTGGAATGAAAAATAATATCCATTTGGAACGTGCTGTTTTGACAGGGATACTTAGAATCGCCCAGGAGGATATATTCAGTGGATTGAACAATATCCGTGTCGCAACCTTGCTGGACAAGGATTATAATGACTGCTTTGGCTTTACTGAAAAAGAAGTGAGAGATATTGCAGAATACTATCATGCTCAGGATAAAATGAGTGAGATTATGGAGTGGTATGATGGGTATACCTTTGGTGGTATAGAAATATATAACCCCTGGTCTGTTATGAATTACTTTGCGTCAGACTGCATTCCAGGCACTTATTGGACAGCAACGAGCAGTAATGATATCATCAAACAGTGTCTGGTGAATCCATCTGCCCAGATGATGTCAAATCTTACTGCATTACTAAATGGTGACAGCGTTGAAGAATATGTGGAAAAGAACATGTCATATGGGGCAGTACATGAAGAAGGATCCGCGATTTACACATTATTATTAATGTCTGGGTATCTTTGTATAGCAAATGCAGAAGTACCGGAACCGCAATTTCCACACAAGTTAAAAATCCCTAATAAGGAAATTATAGAAGTATATCGAAAAGAAATCTTTGATGAAATGGTGAAAGGAGATTCTTCTGTCAACCAATATAAAGTGCAGAAGAGTTTTTTATCCGGCAGTGCTTCAAGGATCCAGGATCAGTTGCGGGAAATTTTACTATATAATGTCAGCTATTATGATACGGCATCTGAAGGGTTTTATCATGCGCTTATTTTAGGAATATTGAGTTGTCTACAGGGAAATTACAAGATATATTCTAACCAGGAATCAGGGGATGGTCGTTATGACCTGCAACTTGCTGACTTAAATAAAAAACGGGGGATTTTATTTGAATTCAAGGTACTTAGGAATGTGAACGGCAGTGAGCCGGAAATCATGAAGCTGCTAACAGAGGCGGCTGAAAACTTAGCTTTACAGCAAATACAGAGAAAAAACTATGATGTTGCCTTAGCTAAGCTCGGAATTACTAACATTGAAAAATATGGGGTTGCCTTTTTTAAAAAATATGTTGCGGTAGCCAAATAGACCTCCCTGTATTTAGAAGAAGTATGCCGCCTTATAACCGCATGGAAGGATACGAGTCTGGCTGATTTGAAACTGGCATGGTACTATATAGCTGTATCAAGCGGCGGCTTATCGAGTCAGTCCGTTTATTGATATTTAGGGACAGGCCTATCATAGAAATCACGTTTATCTTTCCGAATATTCAGATATTAAAAAACAGGCAGGGCTGTTACAACTTTGTGTGACAGCCTTACCTGCTTTTTCATCAAACTTTTCATTTAAAGCTATCATTTAATATACCTTCAATCAAGAATGATTCAACCTTTTATTCGATTTTTCCCATTTTCTTTAGCAACATATAGGTTTTTATCAGTCTGTTGAATCCAATCATCAATTGACATGCTCCTTTTGTACTGTGTAACCCCTCCACTTACTGAGAATTGATTGCAGGTCAATTCTGCAAGAACTGCATCATGATATACATCAAGACGTATCATTTCAGCAAACTGCATTGCCATATCCCGTGTACAGCCTGAAAGTATCAACATAATTTTTTCACCCCCGTAACGGGCGGCAATGTATTTATCACCGGCCTTTTCCTGCAGTATCACAGCCAAACGGCATAGAACTTGGTTTCCACGCAGATGTCCGTATGTGTCATTTATTCTTTTAAAATCATCAATATCAAACAGTACAATGGAAACGCAGCTTTGTTGGGAATGCTGTGCTTCCACTATCTTCTTTATGTTTTCCATCAAATAACGCTGATTATATAGCTGAGTCAAATTATCTGTTATTGCCTGCTGATTCAATTCTTCTGCGTGACTTACAACCTTCTTGTGTTCTTTCCCATATTCTACAGTCATGATAATAATCACCGCTATAATAAAAACTGCCACAATCAGAAAGCTGGAGATGGTATCCATCCAGCGTTCTTCATAGCTCAAAGGATATGCAAAATCCGGGTATTTGAAACCAAAATGCAGATTAAGAACATGGAACATCAAAGCCACTGACAGCACTATATTTCTGCATTTTCCTTCTAAAATCAACGCAGCCACGCTCAAACCCAGAATGAAATAAAAAATCATTCCACAGTTAATGCCGCCTGTAACCTAAAATAGTGAAGGGAACATAAAAAAATTCAAAAAAATACTGCAAATAATTCGGTTCATTGCTACATTCGTCATAAAAAAAGACACGATCATCAGATCCTGCGCTAATTGTTCCGGCTGTACCAAATAAAAAATATAAGCGGTACTTGAACGGATATTATGGATCAATATATCTGGCTTTTATCAAGACACTAATCTCTTGTATTGTCATTACAATTCTTCCTTCTTGATACTGTTTCGTTTATTATATCAAATGAAAATGAATATATTAATTGCAGATAATCCGTAAGAAAGGTTCTCGGAGACACACTTGAACAGTTGAAAAAAGAATATCGAAGGGCGGTAGGAGAATGATTGTATTTGAAATACAAAAAGAAGGATTCTGCAGCCGGGTATTTTGCACTGGATTATGGATATGGAAAAACGGATACAGATGTGTTACTATATAATACAGTTGGCTTTAAACAACTTACTCTGTCCGGGAAAAACCGTGTGTGCGCACGGCTTTTTGACAGAGTGAAAATTATAAAGTAAGGAAGGCGCAGAAATGAAACAGAAGAAAGAGACAGATTTAGGCAGGGAACCGATAGGCCGATTGTTATTCAGGCTATCCGTTCCTGCAATAACAGCGCAGGTGGTAAATGTGCTCTACAATATGGTGGACCGTATGTATATCGGCCATATTCCCGGTTATGGAGCACAGGCCCTGACAGGTGTGGGTGTTACTTTTCCGCTGATCATGCTGATCTCCGCATTTGCGGCACTGGTGAGCATGGGCGGCGCGCCCCGTTCTTCTATTATGATGGGAAAGGGAAAGAAAGATGAGGCGGAGGAGATCATGGGCAACTGTGCCATGGGACTTCTCATAGCGGGGGTGCTGCTGACCGCATTTTTCCTGATATTTTCCAAAGATTTGCTGCTTTTGTTCGGGGCAAGTGAGAATACCATTGCGTATGCAACAGCATATATGCAGATTTATGCCATGGGTACTCTGTTTGTGCAGGCGGCTCTTGGTATGAACGCGTTTATTACGGCACAGGGGTTTGCCACGGTCAGTATGCTGAGTGTGGTGATCGGAGCTGTGTGTAATATTGTTCTTGACCCCATCTTTATTTTCGGGATGCATATGGGGGTGCGCGGAGCCGCACTGGCAACTATTATTTCACAGGGTGTGTCCGCTGTGTGGGTGATTCGGTTTTTGTGTGGTAAGAAGACAACGCTCAGGCTTAAGAAAAAGTATCTCAGGATTTCTCCGAGAGTGTTTTTTCCGTGTATGGCACTGGGGCTGTCGCCGTTTATTATGCAGTCTACGGAGAGTATACTGAATATCTGCTTTAACTCTTCTTTGCTGAAGTATGGCGGGGATATGGCTGTGGGGGCTATGACGATCTTGTCCAGTGTGATGCAGTTTTCCATGCTGCCGCTTCAGGGGCTGACCCAGGGGTCACAGCCGATTGTGAGTTATAATTTTGGAGCAGGGAATCCGGATCGGGTGAAGAGGGCGTTTTTCCTGCTGCTGCGGTCCTGTGTTGTGTATTCGGTGGCTATCTGGGCTGTGGCCATGTTTGCACCGGGGGTATTTGCGGGTATCTTTACGAGTAATCCGGAGCTGACGCAGACGACGAAATGGGCGATGAAGATTTATATGGCGGTGTCCTGTATTTTCGGGGTTCAGATTGCGTGCCAGCAGACGTTTATTGCTTTGGGGAAGGCTAAGGAGTCGATTTTTCTGGCTTTGCTTCGGAAGGTGATTTTGTTGATACCGCTGATTTATATATTGCCGATGTTTTTTGGGGATAAGACCATGGCGGTGTTTTTGGCGGAACCGGTGGCGGATATGCTGGCGGTGACGACAACGGGGGTTTTATTTGGGGTGCAGTTTAGAAAAGTGATGAGAGAGATGAAGGCGAGGGTGAAACGGTAAGGGGGACGGCGGTAAGAGAATGTTCCGGGGGCCTCTGCGCCTACTGCCTCTTTGCAAAAGACTGCCTTCGTCGGCAAGACTTGCTATGAAAAAAACAGACTCCCGGTCAGGGAACCGGGCAGAACCGCTGTCCAGCCTTTATGGCTGGGCAGCTTGACTGCCCTGAAATTTCGGATGGTAACCGAAATTTCTCCCTGGCCGGGAGTCTGTTTTTTTCTTAGCAAGTCTAAGCCTCCTGCGGAACACTCTTTTGCAAAGAGGCAGTAGGCGCAGAGGCCCCCGGAACATTCTCTTACCGCCTGGCGGCTTCGGGCGGGTGACTTGGATAAAAATAAAATGGAGTTGACTTATAGGGGAGTTGTGCGTATAATGAACAGTGTTCAGTTTGGGGATAAAAAATTTATATAAGAGCGGAGGAGATTGAGGTGAATACAGTTGTGACGTCCAGGGAGGAGATTTTGAGGGCTGCGGGGGAGATGGTGAAGGTGGTGAAGGGAGACGGGGTCAGTATGAGGGGAATCGCGAGGGAGTGTGGGATTGCGGTGGGGTCTATTTATAATTATTTTCCGACGAAGAATGATCTGATGATCGCGGTGGTGGTTGAGATGTGGAAGGAGATATTCTTTGTGCCGCTGAGTAAGATAGAGGGGAAGAGTTTTTTGGGGGTTGTGGAGTGTATTTTGGAGAGGATGGGGGAGAACAGAGGGGAAGGACAGGGCTTTTTGGCGGAGCATGCTTTTGTTGTGGGGGATAAGGAGAAGGGGCATCTGGTGATGGAAGAGTATCTGGGGCATATGAGAGAGGAGCTTCTGGCAGTGCTTATGGGGGACAGCGCTGTGGCGGACGAGGTCTGGAGTGATGGATTTTCGGCGGAGGATTTTGTGAGGTTTGTGGTGGATTTTCTGGTGGAGGATCTGATGCGGGGGACGGACAGAGCTGTGTTTCTCAGGGAATTGATACTGCGTGTGGTTTATGGAAGGAAACGGGAGGATTTGAGATGAAAGTGAGAAAAAATTATCTGCTGCTGATCGCGGCGATCGTATGGGCCGTGGCTGGGGGGAATATTCTGCGGATTGGACTGGAGGTTTACGGGAATTATCTCGGAGTGCTGAATGTGCTGCTGTCAGCCGCGGTTTATATGGTGTTCCAGATTTTTGTGTTTGGGAAGATGGTGCGGAAGCATACCGTGAGGATTGTAGGATATGAGGAGGAAAATCAGTTCTTTCTGAAGTTTTTTGATAAGAAGGCATTTTGTATCATGGCGTTTATGATGACCTTCGGTATCGGGCTTCGGGTGTCAGGATGGTGCCCGGAAGTGTTTATCGCTGTATTTTATACAGGGCTTGGGGCGTCGCTTCTCACGGCAGGCGGGTTGTTTCTGGTGAATTTTGCGGGGGTTATGAGAGGGAACACCCAGGAGGCGTAAAACAGAGGGAAATAAATTTGAGATTATGATTGAAAATTGAAAATACTGGTGCTATACTTGCTTTCAAGCGAATTGCCGCACATGCCGAACCAGAGTGTGCTAAAATGCCCGGCCATATCAAGGGCAGAGACACCGGTTCGGATGGAAACAGGTGGCCTTATAAAAAGTGTTCCGGTTTGTCCGGAGCACTTTTCTATGCGCCGAAGACGTGCCAGGGACGGAACATCCGTTCGTCTCCTGTCCGACAGCCGGAAATATTACATGATAGAAGAGAAGGAGACTATGGCAGTTATGGAAAAAGATATGACAAAGGGCAGTCCGTTCCGGCTGATCCTGGCTTTTACGATTCCCCTCATAATCGGCAATGTTTTTCAGCAGCTCTATAACATGGTGGACGCCATCATTGTGGGACGGACGGTGGGAGTCAACGCGCTGGCAGCAGTGGGGATGTCCGGCAGTATTGTGTTTCTGATCCTGGGGTTTTTAAACGGACTGACGACGGGATTTACGGTCCTCACCTCAAGGACTTTCGGGGCGGGAAATATGGACGGTATGAAGAAATCTGTCTATTCCTCTTCCGTGCTGGCAGTTGTGGTCACTGTGATTCTGACTGTGATCAGCGTGGCGGGGCTGAAAGGACTGCTGCGCCTGATGAATACCCCGGATGAAATTTTTCAGGATGCTTACCAGTATCTGTTTGTGGTGTTTCTGGGGATTTGGACCCAGGTGCTCTATAACCTGCTGGCAAGCTTTTTAAGGGCCCTTGGAAACAGCAGGATACCTCTGTATTTTCTGATCCTGGCGGCAGTGCTGAACATTTTCCTGGATCTGTTTTTTATACTGGTCATGAAGATGGGAACCAGAGGAGCGGCTGTGGCTACGGTGATCTCCCAGGGCGTGTCCGGTGTTCTGTGTCTTGTGTATATAGTGAAAAAGGTGCCGCTTCTGCATATGAAGAAGGAGCACAGGATTCTGGAGAAAAATTCCGTCCGTTTTCAGATCAAGGTGGGGATTCCCATGGGTCTTCAGTTTTCCATTACCGCGCTGGGGATCATGATCCTGCAGAGTGCTCTCAATGGATTCGGAGCCAGGGCAGTGGCCGGCTTTACGGCCTCCACAAAAGTCATGCAGCTGATCAATCAGGCCATGATTTCCATCGGTGTTACCATGGCAACGTATTCCTCACAGAATATCGGGGCGGGAAGGTTTGACAGGATCAGAAAAGGAGCCAGGGTCTCCACAGGGATGTCCGCTGTGTATGCCGTGCTGGTCACTGTGATCCTTCATTTTTTCGGCAAATACATGGTGCGCATGTTCATTGACAGCGGACAGACAGACGTGCTTGGGTACTGCGAGATGTATTTTTCCATCATTGCGCCGTTTATGCTGATTTTGGGGTCCATTTTTATATACAGAAATATTCTGCAGGGAATGGGATTTGGCTTTGTACCCATGATGGCAGGGGCGGCTGAGCTGGCAGCCAGGACAGCGGCAGCTTTTACCGCGCGCCATTTCGGCTCTTTTGAGGGAATCTGCTGGGCAGACCCTCTGGCCTGGGTTGCGGCTGCGTCGCCTCTTGTGATCACTTATCTGTGGAGAATGAAGAAATTGGAGAGGGAAGCCTATGAAAGAGAGTAAAAAGACAGCAGGTCATTTGATGGCTTTATTTACAGTGGCTGTGTGGGGAACGACATTTATTTCCACAAAAGTGCTGCTTCGGGAGTTTACACCCATAGAAATTCTGCTTTTCCGGTTCCTCATCGGTTTTGCGGCGCTTTGTCTGGTGAATCACAGAAGGCTGAGAACCAAAGAGAGAAGCCATGAGCTTTTGTTCGTGGCTGCGGGAATCAGCGGTGTCACCCTGTATTTCCTTATGGAGAATATTGCGCTGACCTATACTTATGCGTCAAATGTGGGGGTGATCGTGGCGACAGCACCGTTCTGCACCGCCATTCTGGGATTTATTTTCCTGAGGGATGAGAAACTGAAGATGGGATTTTTTGTGGGATTTGTGATCAGCATAGCAGGTATTGTTCTGCTCAGCTTCAACGGGCAGAAGTCCTTTCATCTGAATCCGAGAGGGGATGTGCTTGCCCTTCTGGCGGCTGTGGTGTGGGCCTGCTATTCTGTGCTCATAAAGAAGATCAGCAGCTACGGGTATCAGACCATTCAGATCACCAGGCATGTGTTCTTCTACGGCATTCTTTTTATGCTGCCTGCCCTGTTCTTTATGGATTTCCGCTGGCAGTTCTCCAGATTTAAAGATCCGGTGCTGCTGGCAAATATTTTATTTTTGGGGCTGTGTGCCTCTGCTCTCTGTTTTGTGACCTGGAATCTGGCGGTGAAGATTGTAGGCGCAGTGAAAACCAGTGTCTATCTGTATCTGGTTCCGGTGGTCACCATTGCAGCTTCAGTCCTTGTCCTCCACGAAAAAATATCGGTGGTGTCTGTTCTTGGGACCGTGATGGTGCTTATGGGGCTGGTCCTCTCAGACCGAGGAAAGACAGCAGAAAAAAATAATTAGAAAATGTTGCCAAAACAACTTTTTTAATTGCGCGAAACGTGTATAATAATAGAAACAAAATAAGAACCGTTTTTCGGACAATTCCGAAAAGCGGTTTTACAATATTGGGAAAAACGGGGATAAGCGGAAATGAGAGAGATAGAAACAACAAAAGCGGCAGGACATATTCTCTGCCATGATATCACGCAGATCATTAAAGGAGAAAAGAAAGGTCCTGTGTTCAGAAAAGGCCATGTAGTCAGGGAAGAAGACATTCCTGTCCTCTTATCTGTGGGCAAGGAGCACCTGTTTGTCTGGGAAAAGACAGAGGGAATCCTCCATGAAAATGAGGGCGCCGAGATTCTGCGGGATATCTGCAAAAATGAATATATGTCCGAATCGGAGATAAAAGAGGGAAAGATTGAGCTGAAGGCCCAGATAGACGGGCTGTTTAAAATAGACAGAAAAAAACTGCTGGCAGTTAATTCCCTGGGAGAGATGATGATTGCCTCCCGCCACGGTGATTTTCCGGTAAAAAAGGGAGACAAGCTGGCAGGCATGCGCATCATTCCCCTTGTCATCGAGGAGGAGAAGATGAACCGGGCGAAAGAGGCCGCGAAGGGTGGTCCTGTTTTTCAGATCCTGCCCTATCGGGAGAAAAAGGTGGGCATTGTGACCACAGGCAGCGAGATTTCCAAGGGCCTGATCCAGGATACCTTCGGTCCTGTGATCGAGGAGAAGCTGGGGGAATTCCCCACAACAGTGATGGGCCAGGTGTATCCGGGGGATGACAAGGAGAAGATCACAGAGGAGATCCTTTCCTTTATAGAGCAGGGCGCGGATATGGTGGTCTGTACTGGCGGTATGAGTGTGGACCCGGATGACCGCACGCCGGGAGCTATTAAGGATACAGGGGCTGAGATCATTTCCTACGGGGCACCGGTGCTGCCGGGAGCCATGCTTTTGGTGGCCTATTATAAGAAAGACGGGAAGCGTATTCCCATTGTGGGACTTCCGGGATGCGTTATGTATGCAAAGAGAACCGTATTTGATCTGGTACTGCCCAGGCTCATGGCGGATGACCCGATAGAAAAAGAAGAACTGGCAGCTCTTGGCGAGGGCGGATTATGTCTGAACTGCGATGTCTGTACCTTCCCCAACTGCGGGTTCGGAAAAGGAAGATAATATATGGCTGACAGAGAAATGTATCTGCAGATCGCCGCGCTGTTTGCTCAGACAGATGAGATCACTATTGAGACCACGCTTATGGGGGAACAGGCCGGACAGAAGAAAATACTCACCGGGGAGGAGCGCATGCTTCCTCCGGGGGAACATGTATACAGGGAAACGCTCTACGGGAGAAGCCGGGCCGTTGTCTGCGGCGGAGGGCATGTCTCCCTGGCACTAGTGCGCTTTTTAAAATTGCTGGATTTCCATGTGACGGTGATCGACGGGAGAGAGGAGTTCGCCAATCGGGAGCGGTTTCCCGAAGCGGATGAGATCCTGTGTATGGATTTTGAAGAGGGTCTGGAGCAGCGTGATTTTGGAGAACATGCCTATTACATTATTGTGACCAGAGGGCACAAGGATGACTACCGTTGTCTTCGTTCTATTTTGAAGAAGAAGAGAGACTACGTGGGCATGATCGGCAGCAGGGGAAAGGTTGCCATGTCTTTTGAACGGCTGCGGCAGGATGGAGTGGAAGAAGAAGAGATTCGGAAGATCCGTGCGCCCATTGGCCTTGCCATCAGCGCCCAGACCCCTGCGGAGATTGGTGTGAGCATCTGCGCGGAGATCATTCAGGAGAAAAACAAATATCCCCGCAAGACCCTGGAGGAGGAAGTGCTCAGGGGTATCCGGGATGAAAATGCCGTGACCATGGTAACCGTGGTGGAAAAATCAGGGTCTTCCCCCCGGGGGGAGGGTACGCGGATGGTGGTATGCCGAGACGGAAGCATATACGGAACCATCGGCGGCGGGCCCATAGAATTTGCTGCGGTGAAAGAAGCCCGGAACTTTTCAGATGCGGGCGGTTTTTCCATCCGGGAATATGATCTTTCCAATTCCAAAGCAGCCACCCTTGGGATGGTCTGCGGCGGAAAGGTAAAAGTGTTATTTGAAAAGCTTTGACAGCAGGCAGGCTGTTTTGCGACCGCCGGGCGGGATGTGCACAGGAGTTTTGACGGACAGCAAACTTGCGGCCAGTGTTGAAGGAGCCGGAAATAACACGATGATCGGACAAGAGTCAGGGAGGATTCACTATGAAAAAAAGAACAGCAGGCCTTTTGGGTATTTTTTTGGCAGCAGCTATGATGACCGCAGCATGCGGCAGTGACAACAGCCAGGAAACTGCAGAAAAAACAGCGCCGAAGACAGAGAAAAAGGACAACATAGAAAGTAAGGACGACGCAGAGGGCAAAGACGAGGCAAAGGCAGCAGACGATGAGACAACAGATAACGGGGAGAAAAAGGATGCAGAGGAGCCGGTCACCATATTGATGGCAGCGGCAGCCAGCCTGGAATATTCCATGAAGGATGAGCTGATTCCCATGTTCCAAAAGCAGCACCCAAACATTACAGTGGAGGGCACCTATGACAGTTCCGGAAAGCTTCAGACTCAGATAGAATCCGGCATGGATGCGGACTTATTCTTCTCCGCAGCGGAAAAACAGATGACTGCCCTGAAGGATGAGAACCTGATTGACAGGGATTCCGTTAAGCATCTGCTGGAGAACAAGATCGTTCTTGTGGTTCCTTCAGATAAGAAGGACGCATACACAAAATTTGAGGACGTGGTGAACGCGGAGACGGTGGCAGTGGGAGACCCGGAGAGTGTGCCTGCAGGACAGTACGCGCGGGAGGCACTCACAAGTCTCGGACTCTGGGACCAGGTATCTGCAAAAACCAGTCTGGGAACCAATGTGACAGAGGTACTCAACTGGGTATCTGAGGGAAGCGCGGATGCAGGCATTGTATACGCCACAGACGCAGCCACCAAGAAAGACAGCCTGGCAGTCGTTGCGGAAGCACCGGAGGGAAGCCTTGCACAGAAGGTTATTTATCCGGCAGGTATTGTGACAAGCTCCGCAAAAAAGGAGGCAGCACAGCTCTTCCTGGATTTCCTTGCCTCCGACGAGGCGTCAGCAGTATTTGAGGAATATGGTTTTACACCAGTGAAATAATGATCACAGCATTCAGGCATGGCCGGTCTGCATAAGCCGGCTGTGCCATTATTCTACAGGGGGACAGGCAGATATGGATTACTCACCGATATGGATATCAGTTAAGACGGCATCACTTACCATTGTCATCGTTTTTTTCATCGGTTTGGCGGCAGCCAAGCTGGTGGCAGGGCTCAAAAACGAGAAGATCAAGATGGTGCTGGACGGTATTTTTACCCTGCCTCTGGTTCTCCCGCCGACTGTGGCCGGATTCTTCCTCCTATATTTATTTGGAATCCGGCGCCCGATCGGGGCTTTTTTTGTTGAGTATTTTGGCGTTAAGATCGCATTTTCCTGGGGAGCGACCGTGCTGGCGGCAGTGGTGATCTCCTTTCCGCTCATGTACCGTTCCGCCAGGGGTGCACTGGAACAGGTGGATGAAAACCTGATATTTGCAGCCAGGACCCTGGGATTTTCCGAGTGGCGGATCTTCTGGAAGGTTATGTTTCCGGCGGCGCTTCCGGGCATTGCCGGCGGCGGCATTCTGGCTTTTGCCAGAGGACTGGGCGAGTTTGGGGCTACAGCCATGATCGCGGGAAATATAGCAGGCAAGACAAGAACTCTGCCTCTGGCTGTCTATTCCGCAGTGGCAGCAGGGGATATGGATACCGCCTACAAATATGTCATGATCATTTTACTGGTCTCCTTCCTGGTGGTAGTCCTCATGAATTATTTTACAGCGAAAGAGAGAACATACGGAAAGCGGGGAAAGAAAGCATGAGTCTGCAGGTGGATATCAAAAAAAGATGGAAGGGATTCTCCCTGCAGGTCCGCTTTGAGACAGGAGAAGGACTTCTGGGAATCCTGGGAGCCTCCGGCTGCGGCAAGAGCATGACATTAAAGAGCATTGCAGGCATTGTGACGCCTGACGAGGGGAGAATCCTATTAAACGGCAGAACACTTTTTGACTCGGAGAAGAAGATCAACCTGAAGCCCAGGGACAGGAAGGTGGGATACCTTTTTCAGGATTACGCCCTTTTTCCAAATATGACGGTCAGGCAGAACATAAGCTGCGCTGTCAGGGGGAAGGATAAAGAGAGAATGGCAGAGGAACAGATACAGAACTTCCAGTTGGAAGGGCTGGAGGACCAGTATCCCCATCAGCTCTCCGGCGGACAGAAGCAGAGGACAGCACTTGCCCGCATGATGGCAAATGAGCCGGAGGCACTGCTTCTGGATGAACCTTTCTCTGCCCTGGACTATTATCTGAAGGAACAGCTCCAGGTGCAGATGCTGGATTTTCTGAAGGACTGCAAAAAGGATATGATCCTTGTCACCCACAACAGGGATGAGGTATACCGTTTGTGCGGGGATCTGCTTATTATGGACGGCGGGGAGAAGATTCGTATGGGACCCACAAAGGAGATCTTCCGTTATCCGGGCTGTGTGGCTGCTGCGCGTCTGACGGGCTGTAAGAACTTTTCCAGAGCCAGAAAGCTGGATGATACTCACGTGGAGGCGCTTGACTGGGGAATTGTGCTGACCGCGGGGAAACAAGTACCGGATGCGGTTTCCTCAGTGGGAATCCGGGCGCATTATTTTATTGCCTGTCAGGATGACAGCCGGGAAAATACGTTTCCCGCTGAACTGGTGGAGACCGTGGAATCCCCCTTTGAGATGAATGTAGTCATCCGGAAAAAGGGAATGCCGGGACATGACAGGCGCGAACAGATCTGGTGGAAAATGGCAAAGGAGAAATGGGCCGGCATGGAGGGGAAAGTCCCGGAATTTCTCAGGGTTTCCCCGGAGGATGTGCTGCTTCTCACAGACAGGCCGTGAGGCCGGGCAGCAGAAGATAATTGACAACAGAACGATTACGGCGTAAACTAATAAAAACATTTATGCCCAATCAAAACAAACCTGCGCGGCAGAATGTCCGGGCAGGTTTTTATTTTTTCGGCACACGAAAACAGGCGGAAACACACCGCCTTGCAGGACAGGAGAGGATTATATGGAACAGGATTTGAGAAGACAGGTTTTAAATATTTTGGAGAAAAACAGCAGGCTTTCCCCTGCGGAGATTGCAGTCATGACAGGAACCGATGAGCAGACAGTGGCGGATATGATCTCTGCGCTGGAAAAAGAGGGCATTATCTGCGGATACCACACCCTCATCAACTGGGATAAGGAAAATGATGATTCCGTGACAGCCCTGATCGAGCTGAAGGTCACACCCCAGGGCGGCGACGGGTACAACAAGATAGCAGAACAGATTTACCAGTATCCCCAGGTGGAGACCCTGTACCTTATGTCAGGGGCTTACGACTTTTTAGTGCTTTTAAGAGGAAAGAGCATCAAGGACATCTCCCTTTTCGTTTCAGAAAATCTGGCGTCTATAGAGGAGGTGCAGAGTACGGCTACATATTTCACCCTTACAAAATATAAGGAGCAGGGAGTTAACCTTGCAAGGAAAAAGCAGGACGGAAGAATGGTGATCACTTTATGAGAGAATTTGTCACAGAGAAAGTAAAACAGATCAAGCCATCCGGAATCCGGAAGTTTTTCGACATTGTGAGCGAAATGCCGGATGCCATCTCCCTGGGAGTGGGGGAGCCGGATTTTGACACTCCCTGGCATATCCGTGAGGAGGGAATCCGTTCCCTGAAGGCAGGGAAGACCTTTTACACCTCCAATGCGGGACTTATGCCTTTGAGACAGGAAATCAGCAGATACATAGAGGACAGAATGCAGCTCACCTATGACCCGGCATCTGAGATCATGGTAACCGTGGGCGGAAGCGAGGCTATTGACATTGCATTTCGGACTGTTTTGGAACCGGGGGATGAGGTGATCATCCCTGAACCGGCGTTTGTGTCCTATGTGCCCTGTGTGCAGCTTGCAGGGGGCGTGCCGGTGACCATCCCTTTGAAGGCTGAGAATGCGTTTCGTCTGAAGCCCCGGGAGCTGGAGGCAGCCATTACGCCTAAGACGAAGGTGCTGCTTTTGTCCTATCCGAACAACCCCACAGGCGCCATTATGGAAAAAGAGGACTTGGAGGCTCTTCTGGGCATTATTGAGAAGCATGACCTGCTGGTGATCTCCGATGAGATTTACAGTGAGCTGACTTACAATTCCAGGCATGTGAGCATTGCCTCCCTTCCGGGAATGCGGAAGAGATGTGTGGTCATCAACGGATTTTCCAAATCCTATGCCATGACAGGCTGGAGACTTGGCTATGCCCTGGCACCGAAGGAGATCATGGAGCAGATGGTGAAGCTTCATCAGTTTGCCATCATGTCCTCTCCCACCACAAGTCAGTACGCTGCGGTGAGCGCCCTGAAAAACGGCAATTCCGACGTGATGGAAATGCGGCTGGCCTATGACCAGAGAAGACGTTTTCTGCTTCACGAGATGGAGCGGCTTCAGATTCCCTGCTTTGAACCGAGAGGCGCTTTCTACATATTCCCGGATATCTCGGAATTCGGCATGAGTTCGGAAGAATTCGCCACAGAGCTTCTCAGGGAGGAAAAGGTGGCTGTTGTTCCGGGCAGCGCGTTCGGGGACTGCGGTGAGGGATTTATCAGGATATCCTATGCCTATTCTATAGAAGAACTGAAAGCAGCCCTTGCCAGGATTGAGGCTTTTCTGAAAAAAATACGTCAAAATAAGTAGAAAATACTGGACAATTGGCGAATCAGATTATATTATAAGTTTTATACTTTAATTTATAAAAGAGTTACAGGGAGGATTTGAAAGAAATGAGAAAAGTGGTAAAATTCGGCGGCAGTTCCCTTGCCAGCGCAGAACAGTTCCGGAAAGTCGGCGAGATCATCCGTGCGGATGAGAGCAGAAGATATGTTGTGCCCTCCGCACCGGGAAAGCGTTTTTCCGCTGACACGAAGGTCACGGATTTATTATATCAGTGCTACCAGGCAGCAGAGAAAGGGGGAGCGGAGTTTCAGGCTCTTCTTTCGGAGATCAAGAGCCGTTATCAGGAGATCATAGACGGCCTGGAGCTGTCCATTTCCCTGGAAGAGGATTTTGGCCTTATTGAAGAGAATTTCAAAAAACAGATCGGCGAGGAGTACGCAGCTTCCCGCGGCGAGTTCTTAAACGGAAAGGTCATGGCAGATTACCTGGGCTTTGAGTTTGTGGATGCTGCCCGCATCATCCGTTTTGACGGCGAGGGACAGTTTGACGCGGAGATGACCAACCGTCTCACCAGAGAGTGCCTGAAAAACATGGAGTATGTGGTAGTGCCGGGCTTTTACGGCGCTATGGAGGACGGCACGGTCAAGACTTTCTCAAGGGGCGGTTCTGACATTACCGGTTCCATTGTCTCCGGGGCGCTGGATGTGGACCTGTATGAGAACTGGACAGACGTATCAGGATTTCTCGTGACAGACCCCAGGATCATCAAGGAACCCAAAGTCATTGACACCATCACCTACCGTGAGCTGCGCGAGCTGTCCTACATGGGCGCCACCGTGCTTCACGAGGAGGCAATCTTCCCTGTGCGAAAAGCCGGAATCCCCATCAATATCAGGAACACCAACGCGCCGGATGACGCGGGAACCATGATCGTGGAGGACACCTGCAAAAAGCCGGCTTACACCATCACCGGTATAGCGGGCAAAAAAGGTTTCTGTTCCCTCTTTATTGAAAAATCCCTGATGAACTCCGAGATCGGATTCGGCAGAAAAGTGCTGCAGGTTTTGGAAGAGCAGGGAATCTCGTTTGAACATGTGCCTTCAGGTATTGACACCATGACTGTGTTTATCCATCAGGATGAGTTCGCGGAGAAAGAGCAGCAGGTGATCGCCGGCATTCACCGTATGGTAAATCCGGATTACATGGAGCTGGAGTCTGATCTGGCACTGATCGCGGTGGTTGGCCGCGGCATGCGTTCCAACAGAGGAACCGCAGCCAGAATCTTCGCTGCACTGGCACACGCCAATATCAATGTAAAAATGATCGACCAGGGCTCCAGTGAGCTGAATGTGATCATCGGCGTGAAGAATGAGGACTTTGAAGGGGCAGTGAAGGCGATCTACGACATTTTTGTGACAACACAGCTTTGAGAATAGCCGTGCTTGGCGAAACTGCCGGGAAAAGGCTGAAATTGAGAAAAGAGGACATAAGAACAACATGAAACTGGTTATCATTGAGCCGCTTGGCGTGGAGAAAGAAAAGCTTCTGGCAATTGCCGGGGAATATGTATCTGACCGGGTGGAAATTATATACTATGACACAAAAGTTACGGATACAGCGACCCTGATCGAGAGGGGAAAGGATGCGGACATCATCGTGGTGTCCAACCTTCCCATGAACGGGGAGGTCATCCGCGGATGTGATAAGCTGAAACTTCTCTCCGTGGCATTTACAGGCGTGGACCATATTGACCTGTCCGCGTGCCGGGAAAAGGGTGTGACTGTATGCAACTGTGCCGGATATTCCACGGCAGCGGTTGCGGACCTGGTGTTCGGTATGGTGATCGCGCTGTACAGAAATCTGATTCCCTGCAACGATGTTGTGAGACAGGGAGGGACCAAGGACGGCCTTGTGGGCATGGAGCTGGAAGGCAAGAAATTCGGAGTGGTGGGCACCGGTGCCATCGGCATGCGCACGGCAAAGATCGCCCGGGCTTTCGGCTGTCAGGTCTTTGCTTTCAGCAGAACAGAGAAAGAACTGCCGGGAGTGGTCTATCTGCCTCTTGAAAAGCTTTTGGCATCCTGTGATATTATTTCACTCCATGTGCCATTGACAGAAGAGACCAGGGGACTGATCGGGAAAGAGGAGCTGGCGCTCATGAAAAAGAGCGCGATACTCATCAATACAGCCAGAGGTCCGGTGGTGGACAGCACTGCCCTTGCCAATGCCCTTCAGACAGGGCAGATCGCAGGTGCCGCTGTGGATGTTTTTGAGACAGAGCCTCCGGTGGCGTCTGACCATCCTCTTTTGCAGGTGAAAAACCTCATCGCCACCCCGCATGTGGCATTTGCCACAAAAGAGGCTATGGTGAAGCGCGCACACACGGTTTTTGGCAATGTAAAAGCCTGGGAGGCGGGAACCCCCCAGAATGTCATATAGAAGCTGACAGCAGGAGGAAGCAAAATGAACAAATATATGAACATGAATAACAGGAACAAGAAGAACGGGATGCTGAAGTGGGTTGGACTTGTGGAGCTGATCATGGGTGCTATGAACCTGTCAAACGGTCTGCTGTCCATGTATGTCCTGTTTTCCAAGGGCCAGGAAGTACTGGATGAGATAGAGAAGACCAATCATATTACAGTGACCATGCAGGAGATGACCATTTCCGTTTTGGTCACTGTGGTGCTGGGAGCCGCCATGCTGGCTGCAGGCCTCATTGCCATGATGTTCAACGGCATCAAGGGAAAAGAGAAGCTGCCGTTTATCATGGGCATTATCCTTCTTGCGTGTATTCTGATATCGAATATCATCAATATTGTGATGCTGAGAAGCTCTTTCAGTCTTTCCTTTATCTTATGGGTAGTGATCCACGGGCTGTATCTGTACGGCGCTTACCGCAATAAGCAGAATATAGAGGCTGAGAATTTGTAGAAGAGAGTGGGCAAATATGGAAGTTTACAGACATAAGACCCAGTATTATGAGACAGACCAGATGGGAATCGTACATCACTCCAATTATATCCGCTGGTTTGAGGAGGCGAGGACAGATTTCCTTGAGAAGCTGGGGATGGGATATGACAGGATGGAGGCAGAGGGAATCATAAGCCCGGTGCTCTCCGTGTCCTGTGAGTACAGGACTATGACGCATTTCGGAGAGACTGTGGCGATTGCCGTGGCGCTGACAAAATATAACGGTATCCGGCTGGAGCTGGCATATACGGTCAGCAGTGCGGACACCGGGGAGGTTCGGGCAGTGGGAAGCTCAAAGCACTGTTTTCTTGACAGGGACGGTAATATCCTTTCTCTGAAGAAAAGGAGTCCGGGGTATCATAAAATGCTGGAAGAGTGTGTGAAATAGAATGTCGGGGTTTCTTTGACCGGACGTCACCCGGCCCCTGGCTTCTCTCACGCAAACACCCGCAACGCTCGGCCGAGCTAACCGTTAACTGCAACTAAGACGTTCGGGAAAGCCCTCACGCCTAAGTTTCCGTAAACGGTGGATCTCGTCCTCCCTAAGTGCGCGGGCAAATGTTTACGTGAGAGAAGCCAGGGGCCGGGTGCCTGTTGGTTGGAAAGCGGGAGGTATCAGGTTTGCAGACGAAATGTTTTCTCCGGTGCGGAAGTGTATTACACCGGTAATTGGTGTCTATATATTTATTTATGTTAGAAATACTCCGCCTGTGAAATTTATTTTGAGAACTTTCGTTTCCAGTACACAGTCATGGGGGCATGGGAATCTCTCAGGCAGGCATTTGCCCGCGCTTTTAGCGATGGCGAGATCCACCGTTTACGGAAACTTAGGCGTGAGGGCTTTCCCGAACGTCTTAGTTGCAGTTAACGGTTAGCTTGACAGAGCGTTGCGGGTGTCTGCCTGAGAGATTCCCATGCCCCCATGACGTCCGCTTAAGCCAAAAAAGCCACAAAATAAAATTTCCGTTTCCTCTTGACAAGGGGGCGGAATTTTTTTATACTGTAAGTGTACTAAGACACATAGTACACTAGATACACATAAATCGGACCAATAAAGAAAAGAGGAAACTCTATGATTGTGATTGATTACCAGAACCGAAAACCGATTTACGAACAAATTGTAGAGCGCTTTCAGATGCTGATCGTAAGAGGCGTGCTGGAACCGGACTCTCAGATGCCTTCTGTCCGTTCTCTGGCAACGGAGCTGTCCATCAACCCCAATACCATTCAGAAAGCATATACGATCCTGGAGCAGCAGGGATATATCTACCCCGTTAAGGGAAGGGGAAATTTTGTGTCCGGCAGCAGGAATCTTGTGGAACAGAAGAAGGATAACTTTTTCCAGAAGCTGAGGATCGTCATTCGGGAAGGGATTGAGCTGGGCGTTACAAAAGAGGAGTGTGTGAGCCGGACTGCGGCGCTGTACGAGGAGGTTAGCCATGATTAAAGCAGAACATCTGTCTAAAGCCTTTGGGGAGATCAAGGCAGTGGACAACATCGACATTGAGATTCCGGATAACAGCATATTTGGTCTGGCAGGAACAAACGGTGCAGGTAAGAGTACCTTTCTGCGTCTTTTGTCCGGTGTTCTGAAACCGGATCAGGGGAGTGTTAAAATAGACGGAAAGCCTGTCTTTGAACAGGAGGAGATAAAGCAGGAGATTTTCTTTCTGCCGGACAGTGCGTATTTTATTCCGAATGCCACAGGAAGATCCATGGCTGACTGGTATGCTGTTTACTATCCGAAATTTGACAGGAAACGGTTTGACGAGCTGGCAAAAAGGCTGGATCTGGACACCGGAAGAAAGATACATACCCTTTCCAAGGGAATGAAGCGCCAGGTATCCATGCTTCTGGGCGTCTGCGCGGGCACAAAGTATCTTTTCTGTGATGAAACCTTTGACGGTCTGGACCCGGTGATGCGGCAGGCAGCCAAGAGTATACTGGCCTATGAAGTGACAGAGCGGGAGTTTACCCCTGTGATCGCCTCCCACAACTTAAGGGAACTGGAGGATATCTGTGACCATGTGGGACTTCTACACAAAGGCGGCGTCCTTTTGTCAAGAGAGGTGGAGGATATGAAGCTTCACATTCATAAAATCCAGTGTGTCATCCAGAATCCTGTGCTGGAGGAAGAACTTTTAAGGGAACTGGAAGTGGTGCAGCATGAGAAGCGGCTGTCCCTCATGACCATGGTTGTCCGCGGGGAGAAGGACAAGATCATGGAAATCGTGGAGAGCAAGTTCCCGGTATTTGCGGAGATGATTCCGCTGACCCTGGAAGAAATCTTTATCAGTGAAACGGAGGTAGCGGGATATGACATCAAAGATCTCTTTTACTAAGATGGTGATGCAGAATGTGAAGGAAAGAGGCGCATGGCTTCTTGTCACATTTCTTGTACTGCTGATGACACTTCCGGTCCAGATTATGATGCGTCTGGACAATGTGGCTGCCCTGGGGCTGAAACCGAAAGAGATGGAAAAACAAGCGGCGGATGTATTTCTGAACACCACAGGGTTTGACAATGTGTTTCTGCTGTTTTTTGTGGTGATTGCTGCGTTCTGTCTGGGAATGACAGGATATCATTATCTGTACTCCAGGGAGAAGACGGATTTTTACCACAGTCTTCCTCTGAAAAGGGAACGGATATTCTTTGTGCCTTATGTGAGCGGGATTCTGATCTTTGCCGTACCGTATCTTATCAACCTGCTTCTGGCACTGCTGGCCGGAGCGGTTAAGGGAACCTTTCCCGCACACGCCGTTTCACTGGCACTGGGGGCGTTTCTGACCCATATGGTATTCTTTCTGGTATTTTATCATGTGGCCATACTGGCTGTGACGCTTACCGGAAACCTGTTTACCGGGGCTATGGCATATGCTGCTTTTTTAAGCTATGGATTTATCATAAAAGAAGTTTTTATAAGCATGTCCGAACGGTTTTTCCAGACTGTGGTGCCCACCATGCTGTATGGCGGAAGCTTCAGTTTTATGAGGATTTCCTTCCATGGAGGCGGGTGGACCTTCTCACCGCTTTATGCCTATTATATGGCTGCTTTAGAGGCGGTAAAGGCAGTGAGAGTGACAGAGAGAAAAACCCCGTGGGTATGGTGCGGGATCGGCGCGGTCCTTGCACTTGTGATTCTGCTGCTCTGTATCCTGGTGTACCGCCTGCGGCCGTCAGAGAGCCATAACAAGGCCATCGCTTTTAAGAAACTGGAGCCGGTCATTAAGATTGCGGTGGTATTTCCGTTTTCCATTCTGTTTGCCATTGGCGTCAGCTCCGGAATCGGGACACATGTATTTATCTGGTTTGTTATGATCCTCGTGTTTTCGGCGTGGGTACTGTCCACTGCCATGGATTTTCTGTACCGCATGGATATCAAAGAAAGCCTGCGCCCCCGCCTTTCCACGGGCGTGGTGCTGGGAATGCTGGCAGTTATAACTGTCATCTACCGCTTTGACGTCCTGGGGATGGACACGTATCTTCCGAAAGAGAACAAGATAGAGTATATGTCTGTCTACATTGAGAAAATAAACGGTCTGTACAGCTATCCCTACAATTCCGTGTATTACCAGGGAAGCAGCCGGATGAAATCCTATCTTGACAACACGAAATTCGAGGATTTTGAAAGTATTTACGATCTGGCGAAAATGGGTGTGGAAGTCCAGGAAAAAGACGGCGGTTTTCCGAAGGTGCAGGACGGAGAGAGCGTACTCTACTACTGTGTGAAATATCACTTAAAATCAGGAAGAGACGTCTACCGGTATTATGAGATCAAGCAGGATGAGCAGGCGGTCTCCCTGATGGGTAAAATTTATGACAGCTGGGAATACAAAGAGCAGACTCTTCCTGTGGAATTTATAGATGAGGACAAGATCACAGAGATATCTCTCAAGGACATATACTCTTCCAACCGTCAGGTCACAACCTCTGCAGAAATGATGAAGAATATATTTAAGACCTACAAAAGTGAATGGGAGAGCTTAAGCTTTGAGGACAGCACGAAACAGCAGGTGGTGGGCTTTTTGTACGTGGAAAGTCTGACAGGGGAAACAAACGAAAAATATGAATATGGAACCGTGGTCTATGATGACACCCAGACCCAGACACTTCCTCTGTATGAAGGATTTGTAAACACAAGAAAGCTTTTAGAGGAGGCAGGGTGCACGGTCTATACCGCCAAAGATCTGGACAAGATAGAAAAAATCGTACTGGTTTCAGCGGATAACTACGGAAAAGAGGAGGAATACACCTTCTCAGACCGGAAGGATATAAAAGAAATTCTGGAAAATTCTCTTTTTGACCAGTACAGCAATCCGGCCCTTGACAACTATCCGGATTATACAAAGGGTGTGCGCATTTACTGGAAGGATGGCCAGGGCGAGACAAAAGAGGGGATTTTCCTCAGCAATAACCCGCCTTCCTGTGTGAAAAAAGTTTTAAAAACCGAAGATTGACGAACCGTCTGAGATATATAAAAACAGGGGCTGCCGCATGCATGTGCGGCAGCTCTTTGTCGTGGTTGACAAGGCAGGAACAAAGAGGGTAAAATAGAAATATCAATGATTCCGGCCCCAGTGATATCCGGCGGAAGGAAGAGGAAAACAACATGAAGAGACAATTATCCTTTGAGAATGAAAAGGAACTGATGCTGGTGGGAAAGGCGCTCGCCTCAGAGATTCGGATTCGTATCCTGAAGCTTCTGGATGAAAATCCCCTGTGCGTCAATGAGATCGCGGAGATTCTGCAGATTCCGCCCTCCTCAGCAGCTTTAAATGTCCGTGTACTGGAGGAAGCAGGACTTATCAGAACCGAGTTAAAACCCGGGGTCCGGGGCTCCATGAAGCTCTGCATCCGGCAGAACGAGGAACTGGTGGTTCATCTGCAGCAGGCAAAAGGAAAAAAGCATGAGGAACTCATTTCCATGCCTGTGGGCAATTATGTGGATTATAAAATAACGCCCACCTGCGGCATGGTCAATGATGAGGAGTATATTGACGGGGAAGACGAGCCACGGTGCTTTTATGATCCAAGGCGGACCACTGCCAAGCTGGTTTGGTTCTCCTCCGGTTATCTGGAATACCGGTTCCCCAATGCGGGGATTCAGGGAAGCCTGGTAAAGCGTTTGGAGATATCCGCGGAGCTGTGTTCAGAAACCGCAGATTATGATCTGGACTGTCCCTCAGACATCACTCTGTGGGTCAACGGCGTGGACGCGGGAACCTGGGCCTGTCCCAGTGACTTCGGAGGCAGAAGAGGCAAGCTGAATCCGGACTGGTGGGAAGATAAGAATTCCCAGTACGGCAATCTGAAAAAATGGGTGATGGATACAGAGGGAACGTATCTGGACGGCGTGAAGGTGAGCGACGTTCCGGTATCCGGATATGATCTTGTGGAAGGCCCTTACATCTCGGTGCGTATCGGCATCAAGGAGGATGCGGAGCATATCGGCGGTGTCAATATCTTCGGCAGCAGTTTTGGGGATTACCCCCAGGATATCCTTATGCGGATTGAATATTGAAAAAAATATTTCCTGTGTTATAATAGGAACAGGAAAATTGTTTTAAAACAAAATTAATATAACTAATGTGCCTGCAGAATGCATCAGTTATATTGGAACATAGGAGGTAGGGAGGATGAAGCGAAAACTGCAAAACCGGTTTTGCGAGCTGTTTGGCGCAGACGGCGACATCCGTTTCTATTTTTCACCCGGCCGTGTGAACCTCATCGGGGAGCACACAGACTACAATGGAGGACATGTATTTCCCTGTGCCCTCACAAACGGTACATATGGAGCGGCGAGAATCCGGAATGACCGGAAACTGCGCCTTTACTCCGAGAATTTCAGCAACGCGGGGGTTTTTGAGACCAGCCTGGATGACCTGGCCTATCATGACAGGGCAGGGTGGACCAACTATCTGAAAGGTGTTATCTGGACCTTCTGCTCCAAGGGATACCCTGTGGAGAGAGGGCTTGACCTGGTGATCGGCGGCAATATTCCCAATGGTTCAGGGCTTTCCTCCTCCGCATCCATAGAGCTTCTTATGGCTATGGTTTTAAAAGATCTGTTTGGCTTTTCGGATATGAGCAAAACAGATATGGCCCTTTTCGGACAGTATGCGGAGAATAAATTCTGCGGTATGAACTGCGGGATCATGGACCAGTTTACTGTGGCCATGGGGAAGAAAGGCCATGCAATTTTCCTGGACACCAGCGATCTGGATTATAAATATGTGCCCATCAAACTGGGAAATGCTTCCCTTCTCATCTCTGTCAGCAACAAGAAAAGAAGGCTGACAGATTCCAAATACAATGAAAGAAGAAGGGAATGCGAGGCAGCGCTTCGGGAGCTTCAGTCAATCGTAAATATTCGTTCACTGGGCGAATTGACGGAGGAGGCTTTCGAGGAGGTCAAGGAGATCATCAAAGACCCGGTGCATGTCAGGCGTGCACGCCATGCGGTCTATGAGAACCAGCGGACCATACAGGCGGAAAAGGCTCTCAGGGAGCATGACCTGAAGCTGTTCGGCAGGCTTATGAATGAGTCACACATCTCACTGAGAGATGACTACGAAGTTACGGGAAGGGAGCTGGATACCCTGGCAGAGGCAGCCTGGAACCAGCCCGGCGTCCTGGGATCCCGCATGACAGGTGCAGGCTTTGGCGGCTGTACGGTCAGTATTGTGGAGGACGGCTTTGTGGATGCGTTTATACGGAATGTGGGCTCTTTTTATAAGAAGAAAATTGGTTACGGTGCGGATTTCTACAGAGTGGAGATTGGTGACGGGGCCAGAAGAATCGGATAACAGGAAGGGGAAATACTATGTTAAACAACAGTATTAAAAAACTTGTGCAGTACGGATTGGAGACAGGCCTGGTGCCTGCATGTGAGAGAAATTATACCATCAACCTGCTTCTGGATTTATTCCGTCAGGACGATTACGAGGAACCGGCAGAGGAGTATGAGAATGTGGACCTGGAGGAAACTCTGGGTGAACTCCTTGATGAAGCTGTAAAGCGCGGCCTTATTGAAGACAGTATCGGCTACCGCGACCTGTTTGACACCAAGATCATGAACTGCCTTATGCCGCGTCCGGCACAGGTGCAGGAAAAATTCTGGAAGGAATACGAGAAATCCCCGGAGACAGCCACGGATTTCTTCTATAAGCTGAGCCAGGACAGCGATTACATCCGCCGCTATCGGATCAAAAAGGACAGAAAATGGACGGTGGACAGCCCGTACGGCACCATTGATATCACCATTAACCTGTCAAAACCGGAAAAAGATCCGAAAGCCATCGCAGCAGCTAAAAATGCAAAGCAGAGCAGCTATCCGAAATGTCTTCTCTGTATGGAGAATGAGGGATACGCAGGCCGTCTGAACCATCCGGCCAGAGAAAATCACAGGATCATCCCCATCACCATCAATGACAGCGGCTGGGGCTTCCAGTATTCCCCGTATGTGTACTACAATGAGCACTGCATTGTGTTCAACGGACAGCATGTGCCCATGAAGATCGAGAGAAACGCCTTTGTGAAGCTCTTTGACTTTGTAAAACTGTTCCCTCACTATTTCCTGGGCTCCAATGCGGATCTGCCTATCGTAGGCGGCTCTATACTGAGCCATGACCATTTCCAGGGAGGGCATTATACCTTTGCCATGGCGAAAGCACCCATGGAGGAGAGTGTGACCATACCGGGTTATGAGGATGTGGAGGCCGGCATTGTGCACTGGCCATTGTCCGTGCTCCGTATCCGTCACAGGGATGAGAAGCGCCTCATTGACCTGGCGTCACACGTGCTTGAAAACTGGAGAGGCTACACCGATGCGGATGCTTTTGTATTTGCGGAGACAGACGGAGAACCGCACAATACCATCACTCCCATCGCAAGAAAGGTCGGGGACACCTTTGAACTGGATCTGACACTGAGAAACAACATTACCACAGAGGAGCACCCCCTTGGTGTCTATCATCCGCACGCAGAGTATCATCACATTAAGAAGGAGAACATCGGCTTGATCGAGGTAATGGGGCTGGCTGTACTTCCGGCAAGACTGAAAGACGAGCTGGAGCTGCTGGCATCCTATATTCTGGAAGGCAGAGACCCTGCGGAAAATGAGATGCTTCAGAAGCATGCGGACTGGGTAAAAGATTTCCTGCCCAAATACAAGGATATCAATCAGGACAACGTGATGGACATTCTCCAGGAAGAGGTAGGACAGGTCTTCGTCAAGGTGCTGGAGGACGCAGGCGTGTACAAATGTACCCCTGAGGGAAGAGCTGCATTCCGAAAATTCCTTGCCACATTATAAAATATCGGTTATAATAAGATACAAAAAAGACAGGTCGGGTGCCTGTCTTTTTTGTTAAAGATATGCTATACTAATTTTATATTGCCGGAAATTCCGGCTAAACAGACAGAAGAGAGTGTGAATACAAGGTATGAAAGAGAAAAAGGTAGCAGATTCCCAGACAGAGCAGACGTATCTCATGCGTCCCAAGTATCTGAATGGCTACGGAAAGCTTTTCGGCGGACAGCTCATGGGCTGGATCGACGAGATCGCCAGCATAGTAGCCATGCGGCACAGCGAATCCGAGATCACGACTGCTGCCATAGATAACCTGAATTTTAAAGAAAGTGCCTCTGTGGACGATGTGATCGTTCTGCGGGGAAAGATCACCCATGTGGGGCGCACTTCCATGGAAGTGCGTGTGGATACCTATGTGGAGAGCCGCCGGGGAATCCGAAAGATCATCAACCGTGCCTACGTGGTCATGGTGGCAGTGGATGACTGCCAGCATCCCATACCGGTACCGGGCCTGCTGGTGGAGACCGAGGCGGAAAAAGCCGAGTGGGAAGGCGGCGAAAAACGCTATGCCCTCCGCAAACAGCGGCGAATAGAAGGGTATTGAGTTGAGATATTGATAAATAAAGGAGATAAAGATGAGCGAAAAAATCCTGCTGATAGACGGACACAGTATACTGAACAGAGCTTATTACGGCCTGCCGGAGCTTACCAACTCAGAGGGGCTTCACACCAATGCCATATATGGCTTTTTAAACATCCTGTTCAAGACCATAGAGGAGGAGAAGCCGGATTACCTGACCGTAGCCTTTGATCTGCACGCGCCCACCTTCAGGCACCAGATGTATGATGCCTACAAAGGCACCAGAAAACCCATGCCACAGGAGCTGAGGGAGCAGGTGCCTGTGATGAAGGATGTGCTGGCAGCCATGGGTGTCTGTATGATCTCCATGGAGGGGTATGAGGCGGATGACTTACTGGGTACTCTGGCTAAGAAAAGTGAGTCAAAAGGCATGGAGGTCACAGTCCTCTCCGGGGACAGGGACCTTCTGCAGCTTGCCAGCAGTCATATCTGCATCAGAATCCCAAAGACCAGATTCGGCAAGACCACAGTGGAGGATTATTTCGCTGATGACGTGAAAGAAAAATACCAGTTAAGCCCTGAGCAGATCATTGAACTGAAAGCGCTCATGGGGGATGCCTCTGACAACATCCCGGGACTTCCTGGAGTCGGGGAGAAGACTGCCACCAAGATCCTGCTGGAATACGGAAGTGTGGAAAATGCCCACGCCCATGCGGAGGACATCAAGCCCAACAAGGCGAAGAACGCTTTTCTGGAGCATTATGACCTGGCTGTTTTGAGCAAAAAGCTGGCAACTATCAATACGGACAGTCCGGTGGATTACGACTGGGACAGTGCCAGGATCAAGGATTTTTACACCCAGGAAGCCTATGAGTTCTTCAAGGAGCTGGAATTTAAAAACTTCCTTTCCCGTTTTGAGGATACCAGTGCCCCGGCAGAGGCCCAGAAGAGCTTTTCAACAGTGACAGAGCTTGATAAGGCTGAGGAGATCTTTGCAAAGGCCAGGACAACGCCGGAGCTGGGACTCCATATCCTGAAGGAGAACGGTGTATTTTTGGGGATGGGCCTTGCCTGCAGGGATGGGGATCGCGTTGTGTCCTACTGCTTCCTGCCCCAGGGTTTTCTCACAGAGGCCTATCTGCTGGAGCAGGCACAGATGCTCTGTCAGGAGGCAGCCATGGTATCTTCTCTGGATGTGAAATCCATGCTGCGCCAGATGAACCTGGAGAACCACACGAAGATGTTTGACGCGGGGATCGCGGCCTATCTGCTGAATCCGCTGAAATCTTCCTACACTTACGATGACATTGCAAAAGAGTACCTGGGAGAGATGCTTCCCGCGAAGGAAGACCTTCTGGGAAAACTGAATTATACAAAGGGAATGAAAGAACAGGAGGAACAGGCAGCCTTGTCTGTCTGCTACATGGCTTACGTTGCCCTGAAAAGCAGGGAGCCTCTGAAAAAGGCTTTGGAGGAGACAAAAATGCTGCACCTGTTCACGGACATAGAGATGCCTCTTCTCTTTACCCTCTCTGACATGGAGAAGGAGGGAATCCGTGTGAATGCCCAGGCTTTAAAAGAATATGGGGACCAGCTTTACGTGAGGATTCAGGAGCTGGAGAAGGAGATCTACCGGGAGGCAGGGGAGGAGTTCAATATCAATTCCCCCAAACAGCTTGGCGTCATCTTATTTGAGAAGCTGCAGCTGCCTGGCGGCAAGAAGACCAAGACAGGATATTCCACTGCGGCGGACGTGCTGGAAAAGCTGGCCCCTGACCATAAGCTGGTAGCAGATATTCTGGAATACAGACAGCTTGCAAAGCTGAAATCCACCTATGCGGATGGGCTGGCTGTCTATATCGGTGCGGATGAGAGAATCCACTCCACCTTTAACCAGACCATCACGGCTACAGGGCGTATCAGCAGCACAGAGCCGAATCTGCAGAACATTCCCATCCGCATGGAGCTTGGCAGGCTCATCCGGAAGGTGTTCATCCCAAAAGACGGATTTGTGTTTACCGACGCGGATTACTCCCAGATTGAGCTGCGTGTGCTGGCGCATATGTCAGGGGATGAGAAGCTGATACAGGCATATCAGGAGGCCCAGGACATCCACCGCATGACAGCTTCCCAGGTATTCCATGTGCCTTTCGATGAGGTAACGGATCTGCAGAGGAGAAACGCCAAGGCAGTCAACTTCGGAATTGTCTATGGAATCAGCTCTTTCGGCTTATCCCAGGATTTGAGCATTACCAGAAAAGAGGCTGCCCAATATATCGAGAATTATTTTGAGACATACCCGAAAATCAAGGGATTTTTGGACGGGCTGGTGACCGAGGCAAAAGAGAAGGGATATGTGACCACCATGTTCGGCAGACGGCGTCCTGTTCCTGAGCTGAAATCCAGCAATTTCATGCAGCGCTCCTTCGGTGAGCGTGTGGCCATGAACTCGCCCATTCAGGGAACCGCGGCCGATATTATTAAAATCGCCATGATACGGGTATGGAAAGCTCTGAAGGAACAGCATTTAAAATCACGTCTGCTTCTGCAGGTGCACGATGAGCTTCTGGTGGAGACTGCAGAGGATGAGAAGGAACAGGTATCCGCGATTCTGGAAAAAGAGATGAAAAATGCCGCCAGCCTGGCGGTATCCCTGGAAATCGACATGCACACAGGCAGCAACTGGTATGAGGCGAAATAAATACTGCTGTTCACACGCCGCTGTCCCGTCAGGTGTTTTCAGGCCGAAGGCATGAAAATCCCCGGGCAGCCGGCGCGAGGAAGGTGACGATCCGGATATGGGGACAGTCATAGGGGAGTACAATGGATAAAGGAGGAACTGTTATGAGAGTCATAGGTGTGACCGGAGGGGTAGGCTCCGGAAAGAGTTTTGTACTGAATTATATTGAGGAGCATTTTGATGCGCGGGTGGTAAAGGCAGATGACGTGGGACACCTGCTGATGATGCCCGGACAGGCCTGCTATGAGCCGGTGGTCCGGCTTTTTGGGGACTGGATCGTCAATGAGGACGGTTCTCTTAACAGGGAAACCATCGCCCAGATCGTGTTTGATAAGAAAGATATGCTGGAAAAACTCAATAAGATCATTCATCCGGCAGTGAAGAAATATATCATCCGGGAGATTGAGCGGTCCAAAAAAGAGGAGACGGAATTCTTCTTTATTGAGGCAGCTTTGTTATTGGAAGATAATTATGATGAAATTTATGATGAAATGTGGTATATTTATTGCGAAAAAGAAGTGCGCATGGAAAGGCTTCGCCGGGACAGGGGATATTCTGAGGAAAAAGCCCGAAGAGTAATGGAAAACCAGTTGTCCGAGGATGAGTTTGAAGCCAGATGTGACTTTTTACTATATAACGACGAAGATGTGGCACATACCTATCTTCAGATTGAGCGAAGGATGAGAACATATTATGAATCTATGTAGTATTGCCAGCGGAAGCAGCGGCAACTGTATTTACGTGGGCAGTGACCACGCCGGCGTCCTGGTGGATGTGGGGATCAGCGGCAAGAAGATTGAGGAAGGGCTCAACACCATTGACCGCACCACAAAGGACTGTGACGGTATCCTGATCACCCATGAGCACTCGGACCATATAAAAGGTCTGGGCGTCATCTCCAGAAAATATAAGATTCCCATCTACTGTACCAGGGGAACCATGGAGGAGATGCAGCGCATGACCACTCTGGGCAAGATGCCGGAGGGACTGTACCGAATCATACGGGCAGATGAACCATTTTCTATCGGGGATCTGGATATCCATCCCTTTAACATTTCCCATGACGCGGCAGAGCCTGTCGGGTACAGGGTGAATCATGAGGACAAGTCCGTGGGAATCGCAACGGACCTGGGCAAGTATAATGATTACATAGTGGAACAGCTCCAGGGACTGGATGCTCTTTTGCTGGAGGCAAACCACGACGTGAATATGCTGCAGGTGGGAAGTTATCCCTATTACTTAAAACAGAGGATCCTGGGCGAGAGAGGACATCTGTCCAACGAGTCAGCAGGCAGGCTTCTGTGCCGTCTGCTCCATGACAAAATGAAACAGATCATGCTGGGACATTTGAGCCGGGAGAACAATTACGAAGCACTGGCTTATGAGACCGTCTGCTCAGAGGTGACCATGGGGGAAAATCCCTGGTGTTCCTCAGACTTCAAAATCTCCGTAGCGCACAGGGACTGCGCGTCGGAACTGATTACCGTATAAAAAAAATACATCTGTGAGGAGAAAATAATGAAAAAGACAATTATCAGCGTAGTAGGACAGGATACCGTAGGAATCATCGCCAGAGTCTGCACCTATCTGGCAGAGAACAATATTAACATCCTGGATATTTCCCAGACCATCATTGACGGTTATTTCAACATGATGATGATCACAGATACCAGCAGATCCGAGAAGAAGCTGGATCAGATTTCTGCAGAATTATCTGTACTGGGTGAGGAGATCGGTGTTATGATCCACGCACAGCACGAGGATATCTTTACAAAAATGCACCGTATCTAAGCTGGAAAACCCGGGAAAGGACAAGAGAAAAATATGATTAACATTTTTGAAGTAAATGAGACCAACAAAATGATAGAGCAGGAAAATCTGGATGTGCGTACCATTACCATGGGAATCAGCCTTCTGGACTGCATAGATTCTGACCTGCAGCAGGTGAACAGAAAAATCTACGACAAGATCACCACCCTGGCAAGAAACCTGGTGAAGACCGGTGACGAGATTTCCGGAGAGTACGGAATCCCTGTTGTGAACAAGCGAATCTCTGTAACCCCCATTGCGCTGGTGGGCGGTGCGGCCTGCAAAGCGCCGGAGGATTTTGTGACTCTGGCAGAGACTCTGGATCGGGCAGCAAAAGAAGTGGGAGTGAACTTCATCGGCGGCTACTCTGCGCTTGTGTCAAAAGGTATGACAAAGGCGGACGAGATGCTGATCCGCTCCATCCCGGAAGCCCTGGCAGCCACAGAGAGAGTCTGCAGTTCCATCAACCTTGGCTCCTCCAAGACAGGCATCAACATGGATGCTGTGAAGCTTATGGGAGAAATCGTTCTTGCTACTGCCCAGGCGACCAGGGAGCAGGATTCCCTGGGATGTGCCAAACTGGTGGTATTCTGCAACGCCCCGGATGACAATCCGTTCATGGCAGGCGCTTTCCACGGTGTGACAGAGGCGGATGCCATTATCAATGTGGGTGTTTCCGGACCCGGTGTTGTGAAGACAGCCCTGGAAAAAGTGCGGGGAAAAGATTTTGAGGTGCTCTGCGAGACCATCAAGAAAACGGCCTTTAAAGTAACACGCGTGGGACAGCTGGTAGCCCAGGAGGCATCCAAGCGCCTGGGGATTCCCTTCGGCATCGTGGATCTGTCACTGGCACCCACTCCGGCCATCGGGGACAGTGTGGCAGATATTCTCCATGAGATTGGTGTGGAATATGCAGGTGCCCCAGGTACCACAGCAGCCCTTGCGCTTTTAAATGACCAGGTGAAAAAAGGCGGCGTTATGGCATCCTCCTATGTGGGCGGTTTAAGCGGTGCCTTCATTCCGGTCAGCGAGGACCAGGGAATGATCGATGCGGTCAATGCCAATGCCCTTACCATAGAGAAGCTGGAAGCCATGACCTGTGTCTGCTCTGTGGGGCTGGATATGATCGCCATTCCGGGAGACACCAAAGCCAGCACCATTGCCGGCATCATTGCGGATGAATGTGCCATCGGTATGGTGAACCAGAAGACAACGGCTGTCCGTTTGATTCCGGTTATCGGAAAAGGTGTGGGAGAGACTGTGGAATTCGGAGGACTTCTGGGTTATGCACCGATCATGCCGGTCAATCCGTATTCCTGTGAAGCGTTTGTAAACAGAGGCGGAAGGATTCCGGCTCCTATCCACAGCTTTAAAAATTAGAGAAATAGTCAGGCCGTGTTCCGGTTGTGGAATGCGGTCTTTTTTTGTTTCTAAGCGGACGTCACCCGGTCCCTGGCATCTCTCACGCAAACACCCGCAACGCTCAGCCGAGCTAACCGTTAACTACAACTAAGAGCACTCGGGAGAGCCCTCGTGTCTAAGTTTCCGTAAACGGTGGATCTCGTCTTCGCTAAAGACGCGGGTAAATGTTTGCGTGAGAGATGCCAGGGACCGGGTGACTGTGTACTGGAGGAACTTGTAGAAAAAAGAACTTGTGCAAATAGGAAAAATAAGTAAAAAAATATATTGACAAAATGTGTTAGTGTGTGCTAACTTATAGTTAGTTAGAAAAAGCTAACTGTAAGGATGATGGAAAATTAAGGAGTGATGAAAATGCCTTTGACTATGGCTTCAGCAGGAGAAACAAAGCAGATCAAAAAAGTGGGCGGCAAAGAAGAAGTGAGACGCCATCTGGAGAATCTCGGCTTTGTGACAGGAACAGACGTAACGGTGGTTTCCCGGTTAGGCGGAAACGTGATCGTCAGTGTAAAGGATTCCAGAGTTGCCATCAGCAGTGAGATGGCCAACAGGATCCTGGTTTGATAGAAATAGATGTAAGCCGTACCTTATAACGGGCGTGGTGATGTAGAAAGAGGAGGATATGCAGACATGGAAACACTGCGGAATGTAAAATGCGGACAGAGCGTCAGGGTGGTTAAACTGCACGGGGAAGGCGCTGTAAAACGCCGGATCATGGATATGGGGATCACCAAGGGCACAGATGTCTATGTGAGAAAAGTAGCGCCCTTCGGCGATCCGGTAGAAGTGACGGTGAGAGGCTATGAACTTTCCCTGCGGAAAGCAGACGCAGAGATGATCGAGATTCAGTAGATAAGCTGCCCGCCAAAACGGCCGCAGCATTTTTTTAGGATTTATGGTTAGAGGCTTCTAACCGTATTTTTTGGAAATAGAGGAGGAAGAGAGAATGTCAGTAAAAATTGCGCTTGCCGGCAACCCAAACTGTGGCAAGACCACACTGTTCAATGCGTTGACAGGGTCCAATCAGTTTGTGGGAAACTGGCCCGGTGTTACAGTAGAGAAGAAGGAAGGAAAACTGAAGGGAAACAAGGATGTAGTCATCATGGACCTTCCGGGAATTTATTCCCTGTCCCCTTACACACTGGAGGAAGTGGTAGCCAGAAATTATCTGATCACAGAACGCCCTGACGCCATACTGAATATTGTGGATGGCACGAACCTGGAGAGAAACCTGTATTTGTCCACCCAGCTTATGGAGCTTGGCATCCCTGTCATTATGGCAGTGAACATGATGGATGTGGTGGCGAAAAACGGAGACATCATTCAGATCGGTGAACTGTCCGGACAGCTCGGCTGTGAAGTGGTAGAAATCTCTGCTCTGAAGGGAACCGGTATCCGGGAAGCCGCAGACAAGGCTGTGCGCATTGCCGAAAAGAAAAGCGCAGGCGCCCCGGTCCACAGATTCCAGAAGCGTGTGGAAGAAGCCCTGGATGAGATCGAGTCTTTGCTGGACGGCAATATCCCGGAAGAACAGAGACGTTTTTACGCGGTAAAGCTGTTTGAGAGAGATCATAAGATCGGCGAGACCATATCCGGCCTGCCGGACGTGGAAACCATCGTCGCTTCCGTGGAAAAAGATTTGGACGATGATTCCGAGAGCATTATCACCAATGAGAGATACACGTACATAGGAGCTGTTGTAAAAAAAGCGTATATCAAAAAGAGCAGGGGAAAAATGACCACCTCAGATAAGATTGACGGAATTGTCACAAACCGTTTCCTCGGCCTTCCCATCTTCTTTCTCGTCATGGCACTGGTGTATTATGTGTCCGTCTCCACTGTGGGCGGATGGGCCACAGACTGGGTGAACGACGGGGTATTCGCTGACGGGTGGAATTTCCTGGGATTCTCCTCCCTGCATGTTCCTGCCATACCCGAACTGCTGAATAACGGACTGGAAGCTGTTCACTGCGCGGCATGGCTTCAGAGCCTGATCGTGGACGGCATTGTTGCCGGTGTAGGCGCCGTACTGGGATTCGTGCCGCAGATGCTGGTGCTGTTTCTCTTCCTGGCATTCCTGGAGGGATGCGGATATATGGCACGTGTGGCTTTTATCATGGACCGTATTTTCCGTAAATTCGGTCTTTCCGGGAAATCCTTCATTCCCATGCTGATTGGCACAGGATGCGGGGTTCCGGGAATCATGGCATCAAGGACCATTGAAAATGACAGAGACCGGAAGATGACCATTATGACCACCACATTCATTCCGTGCAGCGCGAAACTGCCTATTATCGCGCTTATCGCAGGTGCTATCTTCGGCGGGGCCTGGTGGGTGGCGCCCAGTGCGTATATTGCAGGTGTTCTGGCTGTCATCTGCTCCGGCATCATTCTGAAAAAGACCAGAAAATTCTCCGGAGATCCGGCGCCTTTCGTTATGGAGCTTCCTACATACCATATGCCCACTGTGGGAAATGTCCTGCGCAGCATGTGGGAGAGAGGCTGGTCCTTCATTAAAAAAGCAGGCACGGTGATTCTTCTCTCTACTATCTTTATCTGGTTCACACAGGGATTTGGTTTCGAGAATGGTTCTTTCGGTATGGTGGAGGATATGGAGAACTCCCTGCTGGCAGGTATCGGAAGAGGCATCTCCTGGCTGTTCATCCCCCTTGGATGGGGAGACTGGAAAGCCGCAGTGGCAGCAGTTTCCGGACTGGTGGCAAAAGAGAATGTGGTCGGCACTTTTGGTATCCTCTATGGCTTTGCCGAGGTGGCAGAAGACGGTGCTGAGATATGGGGGACACTGGCAGGCAGCTTCACAGCAGCTGCAGCTTACTCTTTCCTGGTATTTAACCTTCTGTGCGCGCCCTGCTTTGCGGCGATGGGAGCGATCAAACGGGAGATGAACAATGGAGGCTGGTTCTGGTTTGCCATTGGATACCAGACACTGCTGGCTTACTGCTCCTCCCTGGTTGTTTACCAGATCGGACATCTGCTGGAGGGCGGAGCCTTCGGTATAGGTACTGCGGCGGCGATCCTGGTTGTGGTATTCTTCCTGTATATGCTGTTCAGACCGTATAAGGAAAAAGGAGATACATGGAACATAAAAATGAAAACAGGGAAGGCAGTGAAGGCATAAGTGCCTCCTGTCCCGCCCGGAAAGGTAAGATGAATATGAATGCTGGAACAATCCTGGTTCTGCTGGTCCTGCTCTGTATAGTGGGGCTGGTCGTGAGAAAAATCGTGAAAGACAAAAAGGCCGGCAAAACATGCGGAAGCTGCAGTGGAAACTGCAGCTGCTGCCATGGGGCAGCAGAGCAGAAAATAAAATAGAAGTGCGGATGCAGATTGCAGATCAAAGGATAACGGGAGACTTTTGTATATCATTTACAAAGGCTGTCCCGTTTTTCTGTGCGCGCACGGTGCTGTACAGATTGGAGGCAAACAGATCCTGTTCAAATCTTTTTGCAGACTGCGGGGCAAGAAGTTTTCCGTAATCCGCGGCCTTGGTGACAAGGGGCATATCCGCATTTGCCTTAATCTCTTTTAAGAGTCCTCCGGCGTTCTTACGGAACCCCAGAATCCGTGCGTAGGAGGCTTTCGGGGGACAGCCCTTTTCTGCCTTTATGCCCAGAAGCACATGGAGAAGCGCGCGGTTTATGCGGGTGTAAGTCAGCTCACGCGTCTTAAGAAGTGCGGAAAACTGAGAATAACTGTGAAATTCGTTTAGGTGCGCGTGTATGCGCCTTGCAAGCTCCGGGGACATATCGGAATATGCGGCCAGCTCTTTCGGGGAAAGCCGCATAAGCTGATAGCAGAGCAGCAGGGAAAAATCATCCTCCCACACAGGAGCCTCCGCGGACAGGCGCCTGGCTGTAAGAAGGGCGGAGGACTCCGGCATGGCCCCTGCAAGGAGTTTGGACCAGTGGACGGATTCTGTCCTTTTTTCCGTATCGTTATCCCGTATAAGCTTCCGCACTGCAGTGGCGCTGGAATAGGAATCGGTGAGAGCGTCGTCGTGATACCCGGCCCCGGCACGTTTCAGGGCAGTCGGCTGTATGCTGCTGCCGGCCCTTTTGAGAGCCTTGATATACTCCAGGCCCAGAATATTGTTGGGGAAATCCAAAAGCTCCGGCAGAAGTCCCGGATGGTTCAGGGCACCCACTGCTTCCCTGCGCGCTGCGGGAAAAGAGTACCCCTTTTTTAAGAGGGAGCGAAGCTGCTCCCGGTAGGCATCACTTTCCTGTAAAAGCACTTCGGCGCAGGAAAGGAGCGCCTGCGTATCCCCGGTTTCACTGCCAAAAGAGAGCGCATTTACACATCCAAGCTGCTCCAGAATCGAGACAGCACCCCAGGCAAAAGATTCCGCGCTGGCACATGCATTTGCGGCGGGAAGCTCCAGCACCAGATCAGCGCCCCCAAGAAGCGCCGCCTCTGTGCGCAGATACTTGTCAAACAGGGCGGGAGCGCCCCTTTGGACAAAGTCTCCGCTCATGACCACAACAAGATAGTCCGCATCTGTAAGTTCTCTGGCTTTTTCCAAGTGATAGGCATGGCCTTTATGAAAAGGATTGTATTCAGCTACTATGCCGGTGATTCTGCTCATATGATTTTTCGTTTCCCTTCTGGTGATTGCTGCATTGGTCCGTTCAGGTCTGCGTCTTTTTGACCGTGCGATGCCTATAATATAACAAAATCATCCGCTGCAGACAACTGTTTACATGCATATTATGAAAAAATGTTTTGAAAAGAATACAAAATTTCTCCGTAAATTTCCCAGGTACCCTTGTACCATTTTTTGAAAAGATGTATAATGATACCAAACGTGGTCATTTTGGCCGCGAAGATGTATGATAACGGAGGAAAAAACATGAACGTATTAGTAGTAAACTGCGGAAGTTCATCCCTGAAATTCCAGTTAATCAATTCTGACACAGAAGAAGTGGCCGCAAAAGGCTTATGCGAACGTATCGGTATCGACGGAAGACTGGTTTACCAGCCCACAGGCGGTGAGAAAGAGACAACAGAAGCAGCAATGCCAACACATACAGAGGCCATCAAAATGGTTTTGGACGCTTTGGTCAATCCGAAAACAGGCGTATTAAAGAGTCTGGATGAAGTGGAAGCCATCGGACACCGTGTCCTGCACGGCGGCGCCAAAATCTCTGACTCCTGTATTATCAATGACGAGGTGATCTCTGTTATTGAAGAGTGCTGTGACCTTGGACCTCTGCACAACCCTGCAAACTTAATGGGTATCCGTGCATGTATGGAGCTGATGCCGGGCAAACCAAACGTAGCTGTATTCGACACCGCTTTCCATCAGACTATGCCGGAAAAAGCATACATGTATGCGATTCCGTACAAATATTATGACAAATACAAAGTCCGCAAATACGGTTTCCACGGAACCTCTCATCGTTTCGTATCCAAAGAGACCATTAAATTCCTGGGACTTGACCCGGACAACTCCAAAGTGATCGTAGCTCATTTAGGAAACGGTTCCTCCATCAGCGCTGTTGTGAACGGCAAATGTGTGGATACCAGCATGGGCCTGACTCCTCTGGAAGGTCTTGTTATGGGTACACGTTCCGGAGACCTGGACCCGGCTGTTTTAGAGTTCATCTGCGGAAAAGAAAACATTGATGTAAAAGAGATGGTACGCATCCTGAACAAAGAATCCGGTCTGTTAGGTCTGTCAAAAGGCCTGTCCAGCGACTTCCGTGACTTAAACGAAGCCAGAGAGCAGGGCAACCCGGATGCCAAGAGAGCTGTTGACTGCCTGTGCTACCGCATTGTAAAATACATCGGTTCCTACGTTGCAGCCATGAACGGCGTGGACGCCATCGCTTTCACCGGCGGTATCGGCGAGAACGCTATTCCGGTTCGTGAGACAGTTGTGAAGAGCCTTTCCTACCTGGGAATCACTCTGGACGAGGAAGCAAACCAGAAACGCGGTGAGAACATGATTATCTCCACAGCAGATTCCAAAGTGAAAGTTGCCGTAGTTCCCACCAACGAAGAGCTTGCAATCTGTCAGGAAACAGCAGAATTAGTTAAGAATCAGAAATAATAGTTGACAAATAGAAAATCCCTATGTATAATTTACTAGGTGTGATTAGGAGACTATTATGCTAATTGATTTATCAGAAATTTTATCCCTGGAAGGAAAGACACAGGTCATAGAAGCACCTGTTTCCATGGATTCCTTTCAATCGAAACTGGGCAGCTTTCCTGTGAAGGACAAAGAGCCAGTGATTCTTACAATTACGAATACCGGCAAAAAGGTTCTGCACCTGGAAGCAAGAGGCAGTGTGACTCTGTCCATTCCCTGTGACCGCTGTTTAAAAGAGGTCCCGGTGGACTTTCCCTTTGCACTGGAAAGAGATATGGATATGAAGGTTTCGGAGGAAGACAGGATAAAAGACTTAGATGAAATTAATTATGTCACAGGTTGTAGCCTGGATGTTGAGCAGTTAGTGCATAATGAGATTTTAATCCGTTGGCCTTTACGGGTCCTGTGTCAAGAGGACTGCAAGGGAATCTGCAGCCATTGCGGCAAAGATTTAAATGACGGCCCCTGTTCCTGTGAGCAGGAAAGCCTCGATCCGAGAATGGCAGCAATCCGTGATATATTTAGCAAATTTAAGGAGGTGTAACTATGTCCATCTGTCCAAAAAATAAAACTTCAAAAGCAAGAAGAGATAAAAGAAGAGCAAACTGGAAAATGAGCGCTCCGAACTTAGTAAAATGCAGCAAATGTGGAGCTTTAATGATGCCACACAGAGTGTGCAAAGCTTGCGGAAGTTACAACAAAAAAGAAATCATCAAAATGGGTGAAGAATAATTCATGCATGAGAAAGGCCTTCTGGACAACCAGGAGGCCTTTTTTGTAATATTTTTGTAATAAATTTATAAAAAACCTTGCGATTTATGTAAAAACAAGTTAATATAGAACTGGTATGACGTAGATTAGATGAAAACATTACATTTCTATTAAAGGAGGAAGATGGATGAATAAATGGTTAAAGAAAGGGATTCTGCTTCTTGCAGTCGGATGCCTTACTTTTGCCGTGACAGGCTGCAGCGGGGAAAAGGTGATGGACAAGGTGCTGGAGAAGACAGACCCCAAGCCGGACAATACAGAGAAGAGCAGTGAAGAGGAAGACGAGAACAAAACCCAGGAGCCGGAGGTTGAGGTTGCCAAACCGGAGCTGACCACAAACTTAAGCGGTTCCGTTACCTATAAGACAGGAGACAAGGCCGAGGCCCTGAAAGTGGAGGCCAAGACATCGGACAAGGGCGTTATCACATACCAGTGGTATCAGAGCCAGACCAACACCAACGGAGGCGGCACCCCTGTGGAGGGCGAGACAAAGAACACCTTTACACCGCCCACCGGTGAAGCCAAGACCATGTATTACTATGTGGTAGCGACCAGCACCATCGGTTCCTCCACAAACGGGATCACCAGCGACACGGCAGAGGTCATAGTCTCAGACGACGCAGAGAGCAAGAACGCCGAGAAGAAGAAATCCGAGGAAAAAAAGAAAGAGAAGAAGGAGAAAAAGACCTCCGGAACCTGGAAAGAATCGGATAAAGGCTGGTGGTATGATTACGGGGACGGCACATTTCCCAAGAGCCAGTGGCTGGAAATCGACGGCAAATGGTATGCCTTTGATGACCATGGGTATATGAGGAAAGGCTGGTACCAGGAAGGCAGCACCTGGTATTATCTGAAGGATGACGGTTCCATGGCAGTGGATACGGATGTGGAAGGCTATCATCTGGGCAGCGACGGAAAGATGCAGTAAAAGACAGGTATATAAAAATGGCAGGCGGCTGCTGTAAAAGATGTTTCTTTTACAGCAGCCCTCTTGCGGTTTTAAAGGATGTCTGGTAAAATTATCTGCAGAATACAGGAGGCAGAATATGGAGAATATGACAATTGTGGCAGTGGATGCCATGGGAGGCGACAATGCACCGGCAGAGATTGTCAAAGGTGCAGTGGACGCTGTGAAAGAAAAAGCAAACCTGAAGGTGCTTCTGGTAGGTCTGGAAGAGGCCGTAAAAAAAGAACTGGAGGCCTGCGGCAATCCGGGGGAGAGGATTGAGATCGTCCCCGCATCCCAGGTGATCGAGACAGGAGAACCGCCGGTTGCCGCGATCCGGGGCAAAAAGGATTCCTCTATCGTAATGGGGATGAAGCTGGTGAAGAAAGGGGAAGCAGACGCTTTCGTATCCGCAGGAAGCTCCGGAGCCATCCTGGTGGGAGGGACAACCATTGTGGGCAGGATCAAAGGTGTGGAGCGAGCGCCTCTGGCCCCGCTGATTCCCACAAGAGACGGTGTGTCTCTCTTAATAGACTGCGGTGCAAACGTGGATGCCCGCTCTTCCCATCTGATACAGTTTGCCCGTATGGGTTCCATCTATATGGAGCATGTCATGGGCGTCAAAAAGCCCCGTGTGGGAATTGTGAACATAGGCGTTGAGGAAGAAAAGGGAAATGCCCTGGTGAAAGAAACATATCCGCTGCTGAAAGCGTGTGAAGACATTAACTTTGTAGGCAGCATTGAAGCCAGAGAAATCCCGAACGGTGCGGCGGATGTGATCGTGACAGAAGCCTTTGTGGGAAATGTCATTCTGAAGCTTTATGAGGGCGTGGGGGCCACTCTGATCTCCAAGGTGAAACAGGGCATGATGACAAGCCTGCGCAGCAAAATAGGCGCGCTTTTGGTAAAGCCGGCCCTCAAATCCACATTAAAAAGCTTTGACGCCAGCGAGTACGGCGGAGCACCGCTTTTGGGACTCAAGGGACTTGTGGTAAAATGCCACGGAAGTTCCAAGTCTGCGGAGGTAAAAAACTCCATCATCCAGTGTATTTCGTTCAAAGAGCAGAATATCAGCGAACGGATCCGGGAGAATATCATTTCGTCAGATAAAAAGGAAGAAGCGTAAGGAGGAAAAGAGATGGAACTGGAAAAATTACAGAAGATTATAGCAGAGGTTTTAAATGTGGATACACAGGAGGTTTCCATGGACACCACATTTGTTGAAGACCTGGGAGCCGACTCTCTGGACATTTTTCAAATCATCATGGGTATCGAGGAGGAATTTGATATCGAGATCCCCACAGAACAGGTGGAGAAGATCGTATCCGTAGGCGATGCGGTGGAAGAGATTAAAAACCTGATTGGTTAATGACATATCGGATGCCCCAAATCCGGCTGCCGGATTCAATCTGAATCTTCCGGGGGTTTGGCGGCATCCTCTTTTGCTTATCAAAACAGAAAATGCGGGACATGTCCCGGAAAGGAAAAATATGAAAAACTTGAAAAAACTCATGGAACTGGAGGCAAAGACAGGATATAAATTCCAGAATTTCGATCTGCTCATTAATGCCATGACCCACAGCTCCTACGCCAATGAGCATCGAATTTCCTATGTGGGAAACAACGAGCGCCTGGAATTTTTAGGAGACGCCGTGCTGGAATTGACCTCCAGTGAATTTTTGTTTGAAAAATATTCCCAGATGCCTGAGGGAGAACTGACAAAGAAGCGTGCCAGCATGGTCTGCGAGCCAACTCTGGCGCTCTGTGCAAGAGAGCTGTCACTGGGTGAGTATCTGCTTTTAGGTAAAGGCGAGGAGGCCACAGGAGGCCGCAGGAGAGATTCCATTGTGTCAGATGCCATGGAAGCGCTGATCGGCGCCATTTACCTGGATGGCGGTTTTGCTAATGCAAAAGAGTTCGTTCAGAGGTTTATCCTGAATGATATTGAGAATAAACAGCTCTTTTATGATAGCAAGACTACACTTCAGGAGATCGTACAGGGCAGGTATGAGGAGGATGTGCGGTATGTGCTCCTTAGGGAAGAAGGACCTGACCACAACAAATCCTTCTATATGCAGGCACTTCTGGGAGAAAAGGTGCTGGGTGAGGGCTGCGGCCACACCAAGAAGGCAGCCGAACAGCAGGCAGCCTACTGCGCCATCAAAAAACTGAAAAATGACAAAGGTGATTTATGTATCTAAAGAGTATTGAAGTGCAGGGGTTTAAATCCTTTGCCAATAAGATAACATTTGAATTTCATAACGGCATTACCGGCATTGTGGGGCCAAACGGCAGCGGCAAGAGCAATGTAGGCGATGCGGTCCGCTGGGTACTTGGTGAGCAGAGCGCCAAACAGCTCCGAGGGGGCAATATGCAGGATGTTATCTTCTCCGGCACGGAGACGAGAAAACCCCTGGGATTTGCCTACGTTGCCATTACCCTTGACAACAGCGACCACCAGCTCCCCATTGACTATGAGGAGGTCACCATAGCCAGGAGGCTGTACCGTTCCGGTGAGAGTGAGTATCTCATGAACGGCACCTCCTGCCGGTTAAAGGATGTCAATGAGCTGTTCTACGATACCGGTATCGGCAAAGAGGGCTATTCCATTATCGGACAGGGCCAGATCGACAAGATCTTAAGCGGTAAGCCGGAGGAGAGAAGAGAGCTCTTCGACGAGGCGGCCGGAATCGTGAAATTCAAGCGGAGAAAGGCTTCCGCCCTTAAAAAGCTGGAGGAGGAGCAGCAGAACCTGACCCGTGTCAGTGATATCCTCTCAGAGCTGACAAGACAGCTTGCGCCTTTGGAGCGCCAGTCCGAGACAGCCAGGGTGTATTTAAAGAAAAGGGAGGAATTAAAGGGCCTGGACACCCAGATGTTCCTCTCCGAGATGGAGCGGATCAAAGAGCAGCTTCGCGAGGTGGAGGGCAAGTATACCATTGCCCAAAATGACCTGGAGGAGACCACCAAAAGCTTTGAGACCACCAAGACCGAGTACGAGCAGCTTGAAAAGGAGCTGGAGGAACTGGAGGAGAAGATTCAGCAGTTCCGGGAAGAATCCACCGGGAAGGCCCTTCTCAAGCAGCAGCTGGAAGGTCAGATCAATGTTTTAAACGAGCAGATCCACGCGGCAAGACAGAGTGATGAGCAGTACCGGGAGCGGGTAAAGCACCTGGAAGGCGAGATCGCCAGACGCCGGGAAGATACGGAGAAATACACCCGGGAAAAAAGTGAGCTGGATGCCGGGCTTGCAAAAGCAGAGGCAGCCCAGGAAGCGGCAAAAAAAGAATTCCGGGATCTGGCTATTGAGATCCACAAACTGGAAGGGAAGATTGAGGAGGATAAGAATGAGATCATAGAAATCCTCAATATGCGGGCCTCTACCAAGGGAAAGATGCAGCGTTATGATGCCATGATGGAGCAGATATCCCTGAGAAAGACAGAGCTAAACCAGAAACTCCTGCGCCTGAAAAGCGAGGCAAGCCAGCAAAGAGAGGCAAAAGAGCGCTACGAGAAGGAACAGCAGGAGATAGAGGAGAACATAGAAAAGCTCACCAGACAGAGTAATGACAGCGAGGATGAGATCAAGCGCTGCCAGGCACAGATCTCCAAAGCCAGCCGGGAGCTGGACATCGGACAGACCGCCTATCACAGGGAGGCATCCCGCCTGGAATCCCTGCAGAATATCACAGAGCGCTATGACGGCTACGGCAACAGTATCCGCCGGGTCATGGAGCAGAAAAAAAATGTTCCGGGCATCCGGGGTGTTGTGGCGGATCTGATCAAAGTCCAGAAAAATTATGAGACTGCCATTGAGACCGCTCTCGGCGGCAGCATCCAGAACATAGTCACAGACAATGAGGGCACAGCCAAGGAACTGATCACCTTTTTAAAGCGCAACAAGTACGGCCGGGCAACCTTCCTTCCCCTCACCAGTATGAAAAACAAAAAGCCGTTTGCCAATGCAGCGGCATTAAAAGAGCCGGGTGTTATCGGAGTGGCCAGTGAGCTGGTGACTGTGGACAAGGAGTACGAGGGGCTGACGAACTATCTGCTGGGCAGGACCCTGGTGGTGGACCACATTGACCACGGTATTGCCATTGCCAGGAAATACCAGTATACCATCCGTATGGTAACCATTGAGGGTGAGTCTTTAAACCCCGGCGGTTCCCTGACCGGCGGTGCCTTTAAGAATAACAGCAATCTGCTGGGGCGCCGAAGAGAGATCGATGAGCTGCAGAACAGTGTGGAGCTGCTCAAAAAAGATCTGGAAAAGAAGCAGGCCGAGCTGGACGGATTCCGGGAAAAGAGAAACCATTTCCGTGATGAGGTGGCACGCCTTTCGGAACTTCTGCAGGAGCAGTATCTGCGCGACAACACCGTGCGCATGAATCTGCAGTCTATGTCAGCCAAAAAGCAGGAGATCGCAGACGGATATGAAAGCCTGAAAAAAGAGAATGCAGAGCTTGAAAAACAGGTGGCCGAGATATCCGAGAACAGCGATTCTATCCGTCTGGAGCTGGAGACCAGCGCGGCTCAGGAAAAAGCCCTGGAGGATGCCATCACCAGGAACCAGGAGACTCTGGATGAGAAGAAGAAGCTGGAATCAGAACGTTCCAGAAGTCTGGAACAGGCCCATCTGGAGACTGCCAACCTGACATCAAAACGGGGATTCCTGGAGGAGAACCTGTCAAGGCTGAAAGAGGAGAATGACAATTTACAGTCCCAGATGGAAGCTCTGCAGGGCAGCCTTAAAAACGGTAAGGCCGATATGGAGAAAAAAGTCAGGGACATTGAAGAAATTCGGCAGACTATCAGACAGGCAGAGAAGGAAGCGGTGGAGGACGAGGCAAAAATGCAGGAGTACCTTCAGCGCAAAGAGGAGATGAACCGCACCCACAAGTCCTTCTTTGACAAGCGGGATGAGCTGTCCGCCAGAATGAACCTTCTGGACAAGGAGTGCTACCGTCTCACCAGCCAGAAAGAAAAGCTGGAGGAAAACCAAGAGAATCAGGTCAACTATATGTGGGAAGAATATGAGATGACCTATGGCCAGGCACTTGGCCAGGCTCCTGCCAAGCTTTTGGAGCGCACAGAGATCAAGAAAGCACTGGGAGTCGTGAGGGATGAGATCAAAAAGCTGGGCAATGTGAACGTAAATGCCATTGAGGAGTATAAGGAGCTGTCAGAGCGCCATACCTTCTTAAGCACACAGCATGCGGATCTGGTACAGGCGGAGCAGACCCTTCTCCAGATCATAGATGAGCTGGATACAGGTATGCGGAATCAGTTTGAGGAGAAATTTTCACAGATCCGCATGGAGTTTGACAAAGCGTTCAAGGAGCTGTTCGGCGGAGGAAAGGGTACGCTGGAACTGGATGAGGACGCGGATATTCTGGAGGCAGGCATCCGCATCATATCCCAGCCCCCGGGCAAAAAGCTGCAGAATATGATGCAGCTCTCCGGTGGGGAGAAGGCGCTGACAGCCATTGCCCTGCTGTTCGCCATCCAGAACCTGAAGCCGTCCCCCTTCTGTCTGCTGGATGAGATTGAGGCAGCGCTGGACGATTCCAATGTTACCCGCTACGCAAAATATCTTCATAAGTTGACAAAAAATACGCAATTTATTATTATAACACATAGAAGAGGAACCATGACGGCTGCTGACCGCCTGTACGGTATCACGATGCAGGAAAAGGGCGTGTCCACACTTGTTTCCGTCAACCTCATAGAAAACGATTTGGACAAATAGGAGGGCATATGGCAGAGGAGAAAGAAAAGAAAGGCTTTTTTCAGCGCCTGGTTGCGGGACTTTCCAAGACCAGGGCGAATATTGTATCCGGCATAGATTCCATTTTCAGCGGATACTCCAGTATTGACGATGATTTTTATGAAGAAATAGAAGAAATCCTTGTTATGGGAGATCTGGGGATCAATGCCACCACCCATATTGTGGAGGACTTAAAGGCCCAGGTGGCTGAGAAGAAGATAAAAGACCCGCAGGAGTGCAAGCAGCTTCTCATGGACAGCATCAAATCCCAGATGGCTGTGGGGGAGACCGCATATGAGTTCGAGCACCGCAAGTCTGTGGTCCTTGTCATCGGTGTCAACGGTGTGGGCAAGACCACATCTGTGGGCAAGCTGGCAGGCAAGTTAAAGGACCAGGGGAAAAAAGTCATTTTGGCGGCAGCAGACACCTTCCGCGCAGCGGCAGGGGAACAGCTTACCCAGTGGGCAAAAAGGGCCGGTGTGGAGCTGATCGGCGGACAGTCAGGGGCAGACCCCGCAAGTGTGGTCTATGACGCCATCGCGGCGGCAAAAGCCAGGGACGCGGATGTCCTTCTCTGCGACACGGCAGGACGCCTTCACAATAAGAAGAACCTCATGGAGGAGCTGAGAAAGATCTACCGCATTATTGAGCGGGAATATCCGGAGGCATACCTGGAGACACTGGTAGTCCTGGACGGCACCACAGGCCAGAACGCGCTTCTGCAGGCCAGACAATTCAATGAGGTTGCCAATGTGACAGGCATTATTTTAACGAAACTGGACGGAACAGCAAAAGGCGGAATTGCGGTGGCAATCGAATCTGAGCTTGACATTCCGGTGAAATATATAGGGGTAGGAGAGAGCATTGACGATTTGCAGAAATTTAATTCCGATGAATTCGTAAACGCGCTTTTCGACATCAAGGAGTAAAGGAGAAAAATTATGCTGACCCTGGAAAAATTTGAAGAAGCGTCGGAAACAGTAAAAAAAGTGACGCAGGACACCAAGCTGGTCTACAGCGACTATTTCAGCGCACAGACCGGCAACAAAGTTTACCTGAAACCGGAAAATATGCAGGTGACAGGAGCTTACAAGCTCCGCGGCGCCTACTATAAGATCAGTACCCTGTCTGAGGAGGAGCGCGGCAAAGGCCTGATCACCGCCTCTGCAGGCAACCATGCACAGGGCGTTGCCTACGCGGCAAAAGCCTTCGGCGCAAAAGCTGTGATTGTCATGCCGACCACGACACCTCTCATCAAAGTGGAGCGCACCAAAAGCTATGGCGCGGAGGTGGTCCTGTACGGAAATGTTTACGATGAAGCCTGCGAGTATGCCTACAAACTGGCGGAGGAGCACGGATACACTTTTATCCACCCCTTCGATGATCCTGCAGTAGCCACCGGACAGGGAACCATTGCCATGGAGATCATCAAGGAACTGCCCCTGGTGGATTACATTCTGGTGCCCATCGGCGGCGGCGGTCTGGCGACAGGCGTTTCCACCCTTGTAAAACTGCTGAATCCCAACATCAAAGTCATCGGTGTGGAGCCGGCGGGTGCAAACTGTATGCAGGCATCCCTAAAAGAAGGGGAGGTGGTGACCTTAGACGGGGTCAACACCATCGCAGACGGTACTGCAGTAAAACGCCCGGGCGACCATATCTTCCCATATATCCAGAAAAATGTGGATGAGATCATCACGGTTGAGGATTCCGAACTGATCGTGGCATTTTTGGATATGGTGGAGAACCACAAAATGATCGTGGAGAATTCCGGACTTCTCACGGTGGCTGCCCTGAAACATTTAAAATTCACCGGAAAAAAGGTGGTATCCATCTTAAGCGGCGGCAATATGGATGTCATCACCATGGCCTCTGTGGTACAGCTTGGTCTGATCGCCCGTGACAGAATCTTTACAGTTTCTGTTCTTCTGCCTGATAAGCCCGGTGAGCTGGTGCGTGTGGCAACTGTTATCGCCCAGCAGCAGGGCAATGTAGTCAAACTGGACCATAACCAGTTTATCAGCGCCAACCGTTCCGCGGCTGTGGAGCTGAAGATCACCATTGAGGCATTCGGTACGGACCACAAGAACCAGATCATCAAAGCGCTGGAGGATGAGGGATACCGCCCGAAACAGATTACAGCGAATCTCTGATCACCATGAGGCGGTACATAAACAAAATTGCGGCTGCCGGTCTGATTTTAGCATCCCTTCTGCTTCTGGGAGGATGCCGCAGGACAGAGGATGTGAGCGGTTATGTTCAGGCATGTCTGGACTACCGGTATCAGAAGAGTGCGGAGAAATATTGTGAACTGACAGGCATCTCCGCTTCCCAGGCAGAAAAAGAGTCAGAAGCGCTTCTGGAAAAAAGCATTTCCGGGGTAAAAGAACTGCATTTTTCCTCTGATGAGAAGTACAGCAGTTTTACGGATATATGCAGGAAAATACTGAAAAAGGCCGATTACCAGGTGGGAGAGGCACAGAAAAAGCATGGGGAGCAAAGCGGCTATCTGGTAACGGTCACCTACCGCCCCCTGCCTGTGGAGGAAACCATCAGCGCGGAATATGATTCCTATCTGGAGACAGAGAGCATTCCCTCAGACGGGGAAACGCTCTATCTGGGGGATGTGCTCACAGAGGTGCTGGACAGCTCCCTGGAGATCGTGGAGTACAGAGAAGAAAAGTCCCTGGAGATATCTGTGGAGGAACAGGACGGCAGGCTGGCAATTGAAGAGGAAGAGCTTGGAAGGCTGGATGACGCGTTGTTTGGAATCGCGGAAGTGAGAGATACAGAGTGACATGAAAAGAGCGACAGCATAAAAAGAGACGGCTGCTGCCGGAAGTAATCCGGACAGCAGCCGTCTCGTCGTTCTTTTTGTGGCTCTTGTCTGCAATTATGCAGACAGGGAAATTCCTTTTTATTTCACAGTGATCAATTCGTATTCTTTCTGTCCAAGTCCGATCCTCACTGCATGCTCAATAGAGGATTCCCAGTTAGTCTCCGGGAAAATGGTGTGGAAATGGTCGTGGTGATGTTCTTCTTCCGTCATCTCTCCCAGAAGACTGTTCTTGATCTCCGGCTGTGCATTGACCGCGTCAGCGCAGGCCATATCCAGGGCTACCGGGTCAAAGGAAGCGAACATACCGATGTTTGGCACAATGGCCGCGTCATTTTCCGCATGGCAGTCGCAGTACGGGGACACATCGATCACAAGGCTGATGTGGAAATTGGGGCGTCCGTCCACAACGGCTTTTGTGTACTCTGCAATCTTGCAGTTTAAGATATCATTGGACTCATCGGAAGCCGGCTGTACGGCATCTTTTGGACAGACACCGATACATCTGCCGCAGCCCACACATTTGTCGTGGTCAATATAGGCCTTTTTGTTCTCGAACTGCGGGGCATCATGAGCACAGACCTTTGCACACTGTCTGCATCCGATACACAGATCCTGATCTACATGAGGCTTTCCGGCACTGTGCATCTCCATCTTGCCTGCACGGGAACCACAGCCCATACCGATGTTTTTCAGGGTACCGCCGAATCCGGTAGCCTCATGGCCTTTGAAATGAGTCAGGGAAATAAATACATCTGCGTCCATGACTGCACGTCCAATTTTTGCCTCTTTTACATACTGGCCGCCCTCTACGGGTACCAGCTCCTCATCTGTTCCCTTCAGGCCGTCTGCAATCAAAACCTGGCAGCCTGTTGTGAGAGGATGGAAACCGTTTAAGTTTGCGCTGTCCAGATGATCCAGCGCATTTTTCCTGCCTCCTACATATAATGTGTTGCAGTCGGTGAGGAATGGTTTTCCTCCCAGCTCTTTTACCACGTCTGCAACAGCCTTTGCATAATTCGGGCGAAGAAAGGCCAGATTTCCGGGCTCTCCGAAATGCATTTTGATGGCAGCGTATTTGTCCTCAAAATCAATTTCGCCGATGCCGGCCGTTTTAATCAAACGCTGAAGCTTTGTCAGCAGGTTGTCTCCATTTTTTACACGAAGGTCTGAGTAGTACACTTTAGATGCTGTCATTCGTTAATCCTCCAATCTATGTATTCTGGAGATAATTTTAGCATTTAACTATATAAGATACAAGACAAAATGGAAAAAAAAGCAATATTTGGATAGTATCCGGCATATATATCAATTTCTGACATTTTCAGTCCATGGAAAGTGTGATAGAATAAGTAACAGCGCAAAAAATATACCCACACGTTTGGCAAACAGTGAATTGCAGTTGTGGCAGAGTCTGTGATAGACTAAAAAGAGAAAACAGAAAAATCAGGATACCGGTTTACAGGGAAAAACCTGCGCCGTATCGTAAAATACACAGAAGACAGGAGCAAAAGATGAGATGAGCAGAAAATTATATCTGGAATGTTATTCGGGAATCAGCGGTGATATGACAGTGGCCGCGCTTACGGACCTGGGAGTGGAAGAGGCGTTTCTGAGGCAGGAGCTTGCCAAGCTGCATCTGGACGGATACGAGATCAAAATATCCAGGACAAAGAAAAACCAGATCACAGCGGCAGACTTTGATGTGATACTGAAAGAGGATGGAGAAATGCACGGCCATAGTCATGACCATTCCCATCCCGGGGAAGGACACGAACACAGTCACAGCCATTCCCACAACAGTTACAAAGAGATCAGTGAACTGATCAGCCAGTCAGAGCTGAATTCCCGTGTCAAAGAAATGAGTCTGAAAATCTTTCACGTCATTGCAGAAGCGGAGGCGAAGGTCCATGGAATGCCTGTGGACCAGGTGCATTTCCATGAGGTGGGGGCTGTGGATTCCATAGTGGATATAACAGCCGCAGCCATATGTCTGGACAAGCTGGGATTTGACAGCATCCTGACTTCTGAACTCTGGGAAGGAAAGGGAACCACCTGGTGTCAGCACGGCAGGATCCCCGTACCGGCTCCCGCTGTGCTGGAGATGATGGCTGACCACAGGATACCCGTAAAATTTACGCCGGTGGAAGGGGAGATGATCACACCCACAGGCGCGGGAATTGCAGCCGCTCTCACTGCGGAAAGAAAACTCCCTGAGCGTTTTGTGGTTGAAAAGGTCGGTGTGGGAGCAGGGAAAAAGGATTTTCCCCATGCCAATATTCTGCGTGCCATGATCCTGAACACGGATACAGATGCTGTATCCGAAAAAAAGGAAAAAGCGGCCGGCAGTACAGAGAACAGGAAAAATGGGGCAGATAATGCTGTGAAGACAAATCAGGGAATTGCCGCAGGTTCGCTGAATACTGTTACCGTGCTGGAGACAAATGTGGATGACTGTTCCGGTGAACAATTGGGGTATGCCATGGAATGCCTGTTACGGGAAGGGGCACTTGACACCTCCTGCATACCCGTATACATGAAGAAAAACCGTCCTGCCTACATGCTCCAGGTCATCTGCAGGCCGAAGGATGAGGAGAAAATGGAAACTGTCATTTTCCGTGAGACCACCAGTATCGGTCTCAGAAAATACAGGGAGGAGCGGAGCATCCTTCCAAGAGAGATCATCACAGTCACACTTCCGGACGGACAGGAAGTGAGGGTTAAGAAATGCAGCCATCACGGACAGGAATTTTTTTATCCCGAATATGAAGATATGAAAGCCGCCTGCAGAACAGCAGACCGCAGTTTCCCGGAAATCTGTAAAGAGGCTGTGGACGCGGCGGATAAGAGAATGAACGGAGACGGAAAATGAATCAGAATTTTACAGAGAAAGAAGAAGCATTATATTCTATTATGAAGAAATACACAGACCGGGATGTGTGCATCGCTTTTTCCGGCGGTGCGGACAGCAGCCTGCTGCTGAAACTGGCTGTGGATTGTGCCGCAGAGGGCACTAAAATATATGCAGTGACTTTTGACACGGTGCTTCACCCGTCCTGCGATTTAGATATCGCAAAAAAGGTGGCAAAAGAGATGGGGGCCATCCATCAGGTGATCTTTATCAATGAGCTGGATAATTCTGCCATTCAACACAATCCGGTGGACAGATGCTACCAATGCAAGAAAATGCTGTTCCAAAACCTCATAACATTTGCCGGGAAGGTCCATGCGGCGTCAGTCCTGGAGGGAACCAATGAGGATGACCTCCATGTATACCGGCCGGGCCTTAGGGCAGTACGTGAGCTGGGGGTAAAAAGTCCTCTTGCCGAAGCGGGTCTTACAAAAAAAGAGGTGAGAAGCCTTGCAGAGAAGCTGGGAATCTCCGTGGCAAACCGCCCCGCAGCCCCCTGCCTTGCCACCCGCCTTCCCTATGGGGCTGATCTGCAGCCGGATACCTTAAGGAAGATCGAGGACGGTGAGACATATCTGAAGCAGGCAGGGTTTCCGGTGGTGAGACTGCGCCTGCACGGCAATATTGCAAGGATTGAGATTCCTGTATCTGATTTTTCTGCATTTATAGAAAAGAGGCAGGAGATAACAGACAGATTGAAACAGACAGGATTTTCTTATATTACATTGGATATGGAAGGATTCCGAAGCGGAAGTATGGATGAGACGCTTTCTTGACTGGCTTGATCTGTGAAAAGCAGCAGCCCGAGACAAGAGTCGAAAAATAATATACGTTTCTGCTTGCAGGCCGTGAAGAAATAGTATATGATATAGGCAATGGAAAAGAAAATATAAATATCAAAAAACGAGGGCACTGTGATATCTCACAGTACCCTCGTTGTGCGTCCGGCAGCAGGGAACGTCATCCTGCTTTGTTTCAGGGAAGCATAAGAATCCCGGAATAGTCAAGCCCAGCAAAGACCCGGTTGGCCTTTTCCTGGTTCTTCTGAATGATCGCGGGGCTTAATCCTGCGATCCGGACTGCTATGGTGGGCAGCAGATCCAACAGCCGCCGGAAATCACTGCTGTTGATATCCACATCTTTGTTCTGCAGGATCAGTTCACGTCTGGCACCGTACTCTGCGGCTGCGCACCAGTAATAAGATTCCGGTGTGATATCCACATGAAAATAGTTCAGTATTTCCACCTGTTTTTTTCTGACAGCCCCGTGGAAGGCAGGGGGAACCAGATCACTCTCATTGACCTCCAGGTGAAAAGAGAGGATATGGGAATCGCGAAAAATCTGTGTCATCATAATGTTGGACTGCAGCATATGAGCCTGCAGCTCATTGTCGAGAAGTCCCTCTGCCTGTGCGGCAATAAAATCCTGGATTTGACAGAGATAATCCATATATATTTTATCCAGCAGTTCCTGTTTTTTAAAATGATAATTGACCAGTCCCACCGGTACATTTGCTTTCTGGGCAATCATCTGGTATGTGGTCTTCTTATATCCATTCTCGTACATCAGCCGGCGAGCGGTCTGGTAAATCAATTCCTTTGTCAATATTCCGTTGGCATACTGCATGAAATCCCCCCTTATTTTTCTACATCCATTTTTTACATAATATCACAGATTACGTGGACATGACAACGGAAACCTGCTACAATGAATATTATATAAAATGAAAAATATTCAAAATTGAAAGGAGGGAAAATAAGTAACTGCCAATCACACGGAGAAGGAGGATGAAATGGAAAAGAGAAAAGAAAAACTGGGGGGATATCTGAAGGTATCCTATGGTCTTGCGGATTTGGGGTTTATCTTTATGGTCACCATGTCGAATACATATCTGCTCATGTTTTATACAGATGTGGCGGGAATCACGGCAGCGGCAGCCGGAACACTGATGATGGTGGGAAGGATCATTGACAGCTGCAGCCCGCCGGTCATCGGTGCGGTGATAGAAAAGAGTCATATGAAATGGGGCAAATACAGGTCCTGGCTGATCATCGGCGCGCCACTTATTTTCGTCACCAATGCACTTATGTTTTTGAATAATCGTATTTCCATGCCGGCAAAGGCGGTTCTGGCCTGTATCGTCTATGCAGTGTTCTGTATCTCCACAAACATTGCCTACACGGGATATACATCCATGAATTCATCCCTTACCAATGACCAGAAAGAGCGTGTACAGCTCTCCACGTTCCGCGGACAGGGAAATGCCCTGGGAAAATGTCTGGCCGGATTTCTGCTGATTCCCCTGATCACCATATTAGGCGGAGGAAAAGAGATGAATGCCGGAGGTTTTTTCCTGGCTTCCATAGTGGCGGGGATTGTGTGTGTGCTCCTATATGGCAATCTGCTCTGGGCTTCCAAAGGAAAAGATATTCAGAGTATGCCGGGAGATTCAGGAAAAAAAGACAGTCTGAAAGCGGGGGAAATGCTGGGGCTTGTCTTAAAGAACAGGAATCTGATGCTGCTGTTTCTGACAGATGTGACCCGCATCTTAAGTATGCTGGTCATGTACGCCATGTTCCCTTATTTTTTCAAATATGTGGTGCATGATATCAACGGCGCGGCTCCGTTTTTCGGGGTGGTCAATATTCTGGCTTTTGTGGGGGCAAGCAGCGTGCCCTTTGTCACAAGATTTTTATCGAAACGAAACGCTTATATCACCGGAAATCTTGTACTGGCAGCGGGAATGATTCTGGCCATTCTGTTCAGCAGCAGCGTCACCGCGATCATTGCCTTGATTTCCGTGGGATACATCGGATATTCCTGGGGAAATGTGGTGAATACCTCCATGTACGCGGACACTGTGGATTACGGGGAATGGAAGACCGGGAAGAATGCCAGGGGCCTTTACTTTTCCATGTTCCAGCTCTCCATCAAGATTGCTGCGGTATTCAGCACCGCCATAGCCGGTTTCGGACTTTCCATGGTGGGATATGTGGCAAATACAGAACCCACCGAACAGGTCATACGCGGAATCCGTGTCATCTCCATGGGACTTCCGGCAGGTCTTTTGATCCTGGGGGCAGTGCTGCTTGTGTTTTATGATCTGAGTCAGAAGAAAATGGAAAAGATCCATGAGGAGCTGTCACAGCGCAAGGCGGAAAATAAACAACAGATGGAATAGAGAAAAAACAGACAGGTACAGCGTAAAACTGCTGCCATAATCGGACAATGATCAAAGCCTGATATCTGAAAAGTTAATCCACAGATCATCATATATATTTGCTTTTATTTTATCGTGGAATGTGTGAGTACCTACTTGGAAGTGGGTTTCTTCAAGGTTATACACGAGGATTGTCTGCGTGATCGGATCCACGATCCAATATTCCCTAACTCCTGCGTCGGCGTACAGGTTTAGCTTCCGGATGTAGTCATGACTGGAATTACCAGGCGAAACAATTTCAATAATCCAATCCGGCGCCCCGGTACAACCCCGGTCTGTAAGCTTGTCACGGTTATATATGACGCTTATATCAGGTTCAACGATGGTTTTCTTATCCTCATATAATTTAACAGCGAATGGGGCAGGGTAGACCTCACAGAAACCGGCTTTTGATTTGATATAATTATTTATGGCAGTGTGTAGTTTATCTAAAATTCTTTGGTGTACCCGGCAGGGTGCGGCCTGGTAATAGATTTGACCGTCAACCAGTTCAGCCCGGACAAGATAAAAGCGGGAGAACAAAAGTTTGTAAAGAAAAAACACTTGACACCTTAAGAAAGATGTTGTATGATACACAAGGTGATGATGAGTGGAAAAAATTGTAGAACAGACTTTACTGTACGATTTCTACGGTGAACTCTTAACAGAGCATCAGCGCAGAATATACGAGGATGTAGTGCTGAATGACTATTCTTTGAGCGAAGTAGCCGAAGAGCTGGGAATCAGCCGGCAGGGTGTTCATGACAACGTGAAGCGCTGCGGCAGGATCCTGCAGGATTATGAGGACAAACTGCATCTGGTGGAGAAGTTTGTGAACATCAAGGAAAAGATCCACCGCATCCGGGAATTGACCGGACATTGTGAGGCCATGAGTAAACAGGAGCTGGTCACAGAAGTGGAACACATTTCCCAGGAAATATTAGAGGAGTTATAGCAGATGGCATTTGAGAGCTTAACCGATAAACTTCAGAATGTATTTAAAAACTTGAGAAAAAAAGGCCGTCTGACCGAAGCCGATGTAAAAGCAGCGCTGAAAGAAGTGAAAATGGCACTTCTGGAGGCTGATGTAAGCTTCAAGGTGGTAAAACAGTTCATGAAATCCGTCCAGGAGCGGGCAGTAGGTGCTGACGTCATGTCAGGATTGAATCCGGGCCAGATGGTGATCAAGATTGTAAATGAAGAGCTGGTCAATCTGATGGGCAGCGAAACTGCAGAGCTTTTGTTAAAGCCGGGAAGTGAGATAACTGTTATCATGATGGTTGGTCTCCAGGGTGCAGGTAAAACAACCACAACCGCGAAGCTGGCCGGCAAGCTGAAGTCAAAAGGACGTAAACCTCTCCTCGCAGCATGTGACGTATACCGTCCGGCAGCTATCACGCAGTTACAGGTGAACGGAGAAAAGCAGGGCGTGGAAGTATTTTCCATGGGCGATAAGCAGAACCCTGTGAATATTGCCAAGGCAGCATACGAGCATGCAAAAAAAGAAAAATTCAATGTTTTGATTCTGGATACCGCAGGCCGTCTTCACATTGATGAAGATATGATGAAAGAGCTTGCAGACATCAAGGAAGCCCTTGAAGTGGACCAGACTGTTCTGGTAGTTGATGCCATGACCGGTCAGGACGCAGTAAATGTGGCAGAGACCTTTGGAGAGAAAGTCGGCATTGACGGCGTAGTTCTTACAAAATTGGACGGCGATGCCAGAGGCGGTGCGGCATTATCCATCAGGGCGATCACCGGTAAACCCATTTTATTCGTGGGTATGGGAGAGAAACTTTCAGATCTGGAACAGTTCTATCCGGACCGTATGGCATCCCGTATTCTGGGAATGGGCGATGTGATGAGTCTGATCGAGAAGGCGCAGGCCAATCTGGATGAAGAAAAAGCCAAGGAGATGGAGCAGAAGTTCCGGAAGAATTCCTTTGGTTTTGACGATTATCTGGAGAGCATGAACCAGATGAAAAACATGGGCGGCTTATCCAGTGTACTGAACATGATACCGGGTATGGGCAGTCAGATAAAAGATATCGACAGCATGGTAGATGAGAAAGATATGGCAAGAAAAGAAGCCATGATCTTATCCATGACACCCAGAGAGCGCTCTCATCCGGAGATCCTGAACCCATCCAGAAAAGCGAGAATCGCCAAAGGGGCAGGAGTGGATATGGCGGAAGTCAACCGTCTGGTCAAACAGTTTGAACAGGCCAAGAAAATGATGAAACAGATGCCCGGACTTATGGGCGGCAAAGGTGGTAAAAGAGGAAAATTCAAACTTCCCTTTTAACATATAGAAGAAAAAAACCAGGAGGTGAATGAGATGGCAGTAAAAATCAGATTAAGAAGAATGGGACAGAAAAAGGCTCCTTTCTATAGAATCATCGTTGCAGATTCCAAATCCCCGAGAGATGGTAAATTCATCGAAGAGATTGGAACATATGATCCGAACCAGGACCCAAGCGTTTACAAAGTAGACGAGGAAGCAGCAAAGAAATGGCTTGCTAACGGTGCACAGCCGACAGAAGTTGTTGCTAAAATCTTAAAAGCGGCTGGTATCGAAAAATAGGATTCCGGGAGGTAGCTTGTAATGAAAGAATTAGTAGAAGTAATTGCAAAGTCTCTTGTAGATTATCCGGATGAAGTTGCGGTAACGGAAACAGAAGAGGACAATGCCGTTCTGGTAGAGCTGAAAGTGGCTCCGGCAGATATGGGCAAAGTCATCGGCCGTCAGGGAAGAATTGCCAAGGCAATCCGTACCGTAGTGAAAGCTGCATCTTCCAAAAGCGACAAAAAAGTAGTCGTAGATATTTTACAATAACTGGACCGGCTGCCTTTCGGGGCGGCTTTCGGTACAGGCGAGGAATACGGCGGATGATATCCGTTCTGTGTAAGCGGGAGCTGTCGCGGTAAATTTTACTGCATCAGCCCCCTTTTTTCATTACAAAGAGGACCGCAATAACGTGATGTTTTATAATAGGAAGGAATTTGATCATGGAAGATTTATTACAGGCAGGTGTGATCACCACCACCCACGGAATCCGCGGGGAGGTCAAGGTATATCCCACCACTGATGATGTGCATAGATTTGAAGACCTGGACAGCGTATTGCTGGATACAGGCAGGGAGTATATAGAACTGGAAATTGAGAATGTCAAATATTTTAAACAGTACGCGATCCTGAAATTCAAAGGAATCAACAACATCAATGACATAGAGAAATACAAAGGCAGAAGTCTTTATGTGACCAGAGACCAGGCCATTCCCCTGGATGAGGACGAGTATTACATTGCAGATCTTATCGGACTTGATGTTTACCTGGAAAACGGAGAGAAATTCGGTGTCCTGAAGGATGTGATGGAGACCGGAGCCAATGACGTTTATATTGTAGAGACAGGGGAAGGGAAAGAAGTGCTGCTCCCTGCCATACACGAGTGTATTCTGGATGTGGATATTGAAGAAAACAGGATGGAGATACATCTGATGGACGGACTTCTGGATTAAACAGGTGACTGCTTTGGCGGCTGATTAGATACAGATATTATTTGTGCTGCTTTTGGGCAGCGGAATGGAGATTACAATGAATTTTCATGTGTTGACCCTATTTCCGGATATGGTGCGGCAGGGGCTGGATACCAGCATCATCGGCCGGGCCATGAAGGAGAAACATATATCTCTGGAGACAGTCAATATCCGGGATTTTTCCGATAATAAACATAACAGGGTGGATGACTACCCATATGGCGGAGGCGCCGGTATGGTCATGCAGGCAGAGCCGGTTTACCGGGCCTATTGTTCCGTTGCCGGGAAATCCCTGGCGGCAGAAAAGGGCAGAAAACCCCGCTGTATTTATCTGACACCACAGGGAAAGGTATTTAACCAGACAATGGTGGAGGATTTTGCCCAGGAGGAGGAGCTTATCTTTCTCTGCGGGCATTATGAAGGCATAGATGAGCGTGTCCTGGAGGAAATCGTGACGGATTATGTTTCCATTGGAGATTATGTGCTCACCGGCGGGGAACTGGCTTCTATGGTTATGATCGATGCCATTTCACGTTTTGTACCGGGCGTTTTGAGCAACGAGGAATCTGCCCAGTTTGAATCCATGCAGGACAACTTGCTGGAATATCCTCATTTTACGCGGCCTGAGACCTGGCATGATAAAAAGGTGCCAAAGGTTCTGCTGACCGGTGACCATAATAAAATTGAAGCCTGGAGATGGGAGCAGTCCCTCAGGCGCACAAAAGAGAGGAGACCGGATCTTATGGAGAAAAACAAGACCCTGACCGTGGCGTATTTCAGCCCCACAGAAGGCACAAAACATGCAGCGGAGATGCTGGCCGGCATGCTGTCACAAAATCCACAGTATCTGGATTTGACAAGAAGAAAATTGAGAAAACAGAAACACAGCTTTACAGAGAAGGACCTGCTGCTTGCCGCAGCGCCTGTCTATGGCGGACAGCTACCCAGATTGCATGAGGCGCTGTTTACAAACCTGCAGGGGTCCCATACGCCGTGTATTTTAATGGCAGCATACGGCAACCGCCATTATGACCATACACTGGCGCAGATGAAGAAAATACTGGAGGACAGGGGATTTTACTGCATTGGGGCAGTGGCGCCTGTAATTCCTCATATTTATTCCGATAAACTGGGAACCGGACGCCCGGATGAGGAAGATATGCAGATTTTCCGCAAGTTTGCGGTGACAGTAAAGAAACGGCTGGAGGAGGAGTTCCATGGCCCCGTCGAGCTTCCCGGAGAAGCTGAACCGGAACCAAAGCAGATGAAACCGGTGGCAAAATTCTGGGATGGGGATAAGTGCAATGGCTGCCAGGCCTGTGTGCAGAAATGTCCGGCTGCCGCCATTGATAAGGAGACCTATGAGGTGGATGAAAGTCTGTGCATCAACTGTATGAGATGTGCGAGAGTCTGTCCTGCCAAAGCCAGAAGCTATGACTGTAGGGAGGTTCAGAAATATCTGGAATCCAATTATATGGAGAGACGTGAAATAGAGTGGTTTTAATTCAGTGAAAGCACTGGAGGCATAGTATTAAACTCTGCTTCCGGTGCTTTTTTTGTGAAGCTTGTCTGTTGTTTTCACTTGCGTCACATATTAGCGTCAGAATAGTCATCCGGAAGGCTGCTGCCAGGTTCCGGGTCCCCGTGAAGCCGGTTGATTTGAACCAGGCACATTAACAGAATTCCGAACATGGAGCCGACCAGGAATGATACAGCGATAAATACGATCATAGGATAAACCCAGCCCTTCTTTTATAATATTTGTGAACAGGTATTCTAATATATATTATATTGCAAATATGGGATGTTTATTCAGTAATAAGAATATTAGATGGATAATCTGACAGATTTATATTTACAATAAATTATCTGGAACCAGTGAAGGGGAAAGTTTTGAAGTTATTTTACTGCCTTTAAATATGAGGTGATGATGTCGATCAAAAAGGTGCGTTTATCCGAGGGGCAGGTTTCAATCAGTATTTTGATAGAGTTTAAATCATTCAGAGCCTTCTGTTCTCCAAAGAGCAGGTAGTCAATATTAATATGCAGTGCGGATTTCAGCTTACACAGAGTGTCCACGGACATCCCCTTTTGTCCCAGTTCCAAATCATAACAGAAGCGTGGTGTGATATCCGCCTTTTCAGCCAGTTCCTCCCGGGTATATCCCAGTAATTCCCGTTGCTGCTGTATCCTTTTTCCTACATAAACTTTGTCAATTTCCTTCATTTTTTGTCCTCCGTATATTTTATTTATGGAAAAATATCCCTTTGACTACGATACCAGAAATAAAACGGTAAAAAATGAACTGTAAGGAGATAAAAAATGTGCTCAAGGTTCGTTTTCATTACTGCTATAAGAAGATAAAATCTAAGTTACAATAAAATGTAATTTTTTTACAGGCACTTTTTAACTGGTTATTATAGATAGTATTCTGAAAGTGCTGTTTTTTATGCAAATGGGACGTCGAAAAAAATTGCTTTATGAAGTGCTGTGTCGTTCGTGAGGCTGCCGCAGATGCGTGTGCTGCGTTCTGCCCCCGGCAGAATGGGATTTTCATTACGTGAGAAAGAAAAATGGCGTAGCGGTTCAGTTATGTTAATATGACGAATGGAAGGGGAATGATTCATGGATTATTTTTTAAAAAGCCGGATAACATAAGGAAATATGCCGGCTTTTGTGTTTATTTAAAGAGAAAACGGAACCTGTTGGAAATATTTTAGATTAATCCGAAAACAGATGTATAACAAAAGATGCATCCTGTTGCTTGACATAATATGTCAAACGCGTTAGAATGTACAGGAACAAAGGAATAAATAAGTGATTATTGGCTGGCGCTCCGTGTCGATACAGCCCTAGAATTACAGGGTGGAGTGGTCAGCTTTTCCTATACGGCTGGGATGAATGTACAAAGTTTTCGTATGATCGTATAAAATAATTCTGCCGATTGCTGCGAAACGCGGCAAAATCATTGAGGGATTTGGGAGTTAGTTATGTATCAGAAAAATGGAAGTAGTTGGTTAAAGCATTTGGATTTCATCATACTGGATTTGATCTGTATGGAAGTTTCATTTCTGCTGAGTTATGTCTTTAGAAACGGGAAAATGTTCCGACTGTCCGATGATAATTATCGTGATGTGGAGATTATCCTGCTTTTTATCTTTTTTGTCGTTGTGTTTTTCAATGAAAGTTACAGCGGTATTTTGAGGAGAGGCTATTTTAAAGAGTTTGTGGCTGTATTTAAACATGTGACTTATATTATAGCTACTATGCTGGTGTATTTGTTTTTTGTGAAGCAGTCCTCTACATATTCCCGCGTTATTTTTATCAGCATGTGGGGCATTTATATTGTGTTGTCCTATGTTACAAGACTGGCGTGGAAACAGAATATTAAGAGAAGAGTGGATAAGCAGGAAGGGAAGCGTTCTCTGCTGCTGGTGACGTCTGCGGATGTGGCATCTGAAGTGGTGAAGACTATCCTGAGGAATAATTTTGAGAATTTATACCTGGATGGGATTGCTATTATAGATGTGCATATGACCGGCAAGAAGATTCTGGGTGTGCCTGTTGTGGCGGATAAGGACAGTATGGTTTCTTATATCCAGAAGAACTGGGTGGATGAAGTGTTTTTCAATCCTTCAGAGGAGACGGTTATACCGAATGAGATGATAAAGAGCTGCGCCAGCATGGGCGTGACGATACATATGAAGCTGGCTAAGCTGGAAGTGCTGGGCAATAACCAGATCGTGGAGAAAATGGCAGGATATACTGTGCTTTCCAGCAGTATTAAGATGGCTTCACCCAGAGATATGTTTTTGAAAAGGGCTATGGATATTGTCGGGGGATTTGTCGGTGTTCTGATGACAGGGATACTGACTGTATTTATTGCGCCCATTATTAAGATAAAATCACCGGGACCCGTGTTCTTTTCCCAGATTCGGGTTGGAAAGAATGGGAAGAAGTTTAAGATTTATAAATTCCGTTCTATGTATATGGATGCCGAGGAGCGGAAAAAAGAGCTGATGGAGAAGAATAAGATTCAGGATGGCCTGATGTTTAAGATGGATAATGATCCCAGAATCATTAAAGGAATCGGGAATTTTATCAGGAAGACTTCTCTGGATGAGTTTCCGCAGTTCTGGAATGTGCTGAAAGGTGATATGAGCCTGGTTGGGACAAGACCGCCTACTGTGGATGAATGGGAGAAGTATGAGGTGCATCATAGGAAGAGACTGGCAATCAAGCCGGGGATTACCGGGATGTGGCAGGTTAGTGGGAGAAGTGGGATCACGGATTTTGAGAAGGTTGTGGAGTTGGATACGGAATATATTACTAATTGGAACTTGGGGTTGGATTTGAAATTGTTGTGGAGGACTGTTGTGGTTGTTTTTAGAGGGGAGGGGTCGATGTAATATTGATTCATATTAGATAAGTAATAATTATAATAAATTATAAAATTCAATAATATCAGTTTCATCACTTAAAAATTTGTACATAGAGAGAGTGGAGAAGGTAGGCATTAGGATGGAAGCCAGAGAATGAATATGATGAATAAGTGAAGCAACAGCGAGTAGCTATTGTATAAGGCAAAAGGTGGATAGTAAGAATATCATCTTTAGGCTGGAGTTTTTCAGAGAATTGAAGGTGTTTTATGACAATGTTTATGCCACAAAAGTAGTGAGGGAAAATGACAGGGATTATCATGAACACAGGGACAGAGAATAATGTTCTCATCCTACAAAATCAGTGAAAAAGAACATACAACAGTCCGGAGCAACACTCTAGAGCATAGCCATGGCACGCTGTATCAACAAACAGCCTCTTGTGTGTATCCAACAACGGTATAGTAAGTGGAAAATCGGTATTTGGGATGGGCATAGAGTGAGGAGTGCTATCGTTGAATGTGGGGATGAAGAAGAGTGAAGATGTGTGTAAAACTGGAAAAAGGCTGATAAATAAATGGTTTCGGAGGATTGTGGATGTTTGAATTTAGCGATTGTAATGTGAATAGGTCTTTAGAAGACAGAGTCATTATAAGTATTTGGCATAATAAGACTGTGTCATAATAAGCCTGTGTCATAATAGGAACAACGGATGTAGAGGGCTTAAGGTTCTCATCTGTAGTTCATAATTTCTTACCCGAGAAAGTGAGCGAAAACCTTGTAAAATCAAGGGATTTAGGTGATGAAGGAGGGTGGGTGTGACGCGGTGGATGGGGTGAAAACCAGCCGCTGTTTGTCGTGTCTGGAGATGAAAAAAGTTTCAAAACAGCCTGCAAATAAAAAGTCAATAGGAAAATGAAAAATTTTTAAGATTTATTATTGACTGAATTTCAGGTACACCAAATAGACCACCGTTACCCGCTGGTTTGAAAGGATGTGGTTATTCATTATTCTGGAAGAGACATAAGATATTCTTTTACTCTTCCAGAATAGATTCGCAGAAACTTATTAGCGCCTGCGGTCATGTAAACATAGTAAGGCTTTCCCTGGGCATGCTTTTTATCAATAAACGCATATACAGGGTCATCCTGCGGTTTTGTCTTAATGAGACAGTCCATGACCTGGAATAAGGTTTTTCTAAGGGATGATGAGCCACGTTTGGAAGTTGGAACGCTTTTTTGCTCATAGGTTCCGGATTCGTTGACACCTGGATCTACACCGGCAAATGCAGTGATAGCACCTTTGTGAGTGAAACGTGTGACATCTCCAATCTCAGCCGTAAGCTGAGGTCCGAGAGACGGGCCGACACCCTTCATTCCCATAACAACGGGATATTCAGGCAGCTTGGCGGCTGTTTCATTCATCAGGGTACGGAGTTCTTCCACGGTCTTGGAAGCAGTGTTTAATTGTTCTACGGCCTGTTTCACGATTAGCTTGGTTAGGTCATCTTTTGGAAGCACAGGAACGAGTTCCCTGGCAGCTCCATAGATTTCTTCAGCCTTGTCTTTGCTGAAGTTGTACTTCCTGCGTTTGCACCATTTCTGATAATGGTCGACAAATGCGTTTAATGACATTTTACGAACACAGTCCACATGCCAGTATGTAGTGGAAAAATCAACCCACTTCTGGCTGCCGTCCTCACGGGCAGGGCTATCAAAGTAAGTATTCACACCAGGGTAAGTCTGATCGAGGATGCCGATGAGGTTATTCTTCATAGCTGTTTTGTGTTTCATGTAGAAGCCAAACTGACGGTTCATGGTCTTTAACTGGTTGCGTATTTCATCCATAAGACTATACTGTTTCAATTCAATCCAATTGTCAAGTGTATAACGGGCTATTTTTACAGCATCAGCTTTATCCGATTTTACTTTACGGAGAGAGTTATCTCCGAAATCTTTAATGAGCTTTGGATTTATGGCAGATACGAAAAAACCTGCCTGTGAAAGCTCACGAGCCAGCGGCTCGTAATAACGACCGGTGTGCTCCATAACTATGCGGGATTCACCTTCGGTAGATTTGATTTGTTCAATCAAAGACAGAATATCACCTGTGGTGTGTTTGATTACAAAAGGTGAAGAAACAATTTCACAAAAAGGGCGGAGGATAGCAACCATGCTCTTACCCTTGGATACATCACTACCTACTGCGTTCATGTTCATAAATTTGTCACTCCTTAATAATACTGCAATGGATAAGTACCAGTTTTACACATTGCCTATTCAATCTACTGTGGTGTGACACGAACGTACCAAAGGCAGTTCAACCTGCATAAAACGAACGCTGCAAATGAGGAGCTGGTTATCAGTCTGTTTTACGGACGCGAAGTCCAAGAAAGGAAGCCGATATACGATTGCTCCATCATTATAACAGCTTAAGCAACAAGATGGATAATTCCCTACTGGCTGTAAGGGATATTAACCATAAATATATTGTAGTAGAAATAGAGATTTACAATGAAAAATGCGGATAATAGATTATAGGGAGATAAAAAGATGCGTAAAACAATCTTAGTTACCGGTGGAACCGGATTTATTGGAAATTGCTTCTGCAAATTATTGTTGGCGGAGAGACCGGAATATAAAGTGATTAATGTGGATGTGTGTACATATGCCGCAAACCCAGCCACAATTGAAGAAGAATTAAAGAATGAGAACTATAAGTTTTATAAGACGGATATCATAGATCGGGAATCTGTCGAGAAGATTTTTGAAACAGAAAAACCGGATGTTGTAGTCAATTTTGCTGCAGAATCTCACGTAGACCGTTCCATCACAAATCCACAAATCTTTCTGGAAACTAATATCTTGGGTACTGCTGTACTCATGGATGCATGTCGTAAATATGGTATTGAAAGATACCATCAGGTTTCCACAGACGAGGTTTATGGAGATCTTCCGCTGGATAGACCGGATCTGTTCTTCCATGAGGATACTCCTCTGCATACCAGCAGCCCTTATTCAACTTCTAAGGCATCTGCGGATCTCTTGGTTCTCGCATACCACAGAACCTACGGCTTGCCTGTGACCATCAGCCGCTGCAGCAATAACTACGGTCCATACCAGTTCCCGGAGAAGCTGATTCCACTGATGATCCACAATGCTACTCATGACAAGCTTCTGCCTGTCTACGGTGAAGGAGTGAATGTTCGTGACTGGCTGTATGTAAAGGATCACTGTTATGGAATTCTTGCTGTTATCGAAAAGGGTAGAGTTGGTGAGGTCTACAATCTTGGTGGACACAACGAGAAAACAAACATTGAGATTGTTAAGATTATTCTCGACAAGCTCAGAAAGCCTGAGAGCCTGATCACACACGTTGGTGATCGTCATGGTCATGATCAACGCTATGCAATTGATCCTGCGAAGGCTATGGCAGAGTTGGGATGGGAACCTACCACTATGTTCAAAGATGGTATCGTCTTGACCATTGATTGGTATCTGTCTGAAGAGGGAAAGAAGTGGACTGAAGAATGTACTTCCGGTGAATATTTGAACTGGATTGAAAAAAACTACAAGGAGAGAATTTAAAATGAGAATTCTTATAACAGGCGCTAATGGATATCTAGGTCAAGGTGTTGTAAATGCGATTTTAGATAATGGACATGAAGTAGTTGCAACAGATTTTGCAGTAGATCATGTGGATGATAGAGCTACAAGGATTGTTGGCAATATATTTGAAATTGAAAATCCATATGAGTATTTTGGAAAACCAGATGTATTGCTGCATTTGGCATGGAGAGATGGTTTTGTTCATTATTCAAATGCGCATATTGACGATTTGCCTAATCATTTTACCTTTATTAAGAAGATGGCAGAAGAGGGAGTTAAGCAGATTGCAGTAATGGGAAGTATGCATGAGATTGGTTTCTTCGAAGGAAGTATCAATGAGAACACTCCATGCCATCCTACAACTCCTTACGGAATTGGAAAGAATGCCCTTCGTGATTTGACACAGATGGTTTGTAAACAGAAGAACATTGTTTTTCAATGGATGAGAGGTTATTACATTGTTGGAAACTCTAAGTACGGAAGTTCTATTTTTTCTAAAATCACAGTTGCTGCCGAAGAAGGAAAAACTGAGTTTCCGTTTACGTTAGGCCAGAATCAGTATGATTTTATTGATTATCCGGATTTCTGTGCCCAAGTTGCAGCAGTAGCCGGTCAGCAGAAGGAGCAGGGGATTATTAATATCTGTTCTGGAAGACCTGAGAAACTTGCGGATCGAGTTGAACGTTTTATTAAAGAGAATGGCTATAAAATCAAGCTTCAGTATGGAGCATTTCCTGATAGACCTTACGATTCCAAGGCAATTTGGGGGGATAGTAACAAGATTGAAAAGATTATGCGTAAGTGAGGAAAAAAGTAATGAAGAAATTGCTCTTAATAATGCCTAGGTTTTTTAACTATCCAGAATTAATAAAAGATGAATTGAATAACTTGGGCTATGAAGTGGATTTCTTTGACGACCGTCCAAGTACAAATGCCTGGATTAAGGCGGCTATAAGAATAAATAAGAATATAATCTCTAAATATATCGAACGTTACTTTGATGAAGTAATGAACATAGTTCAATCAAAGAGATATGATATTGTGTTTCTTATTTCTGGACAATCACTTTCTTTCGGTGAAAATATGATTGCAGAGATTAAAGCATGTCAACCACAGGCGAAATTTGTGTTATATCAATGGGATTCACAAACGAATTTTCCATATATAAAGAATGTACAGAGATTCTTTGACAAATGTTATTCCTTTGATAGAAGAGACATAGAAGAAACGCCCTCATTGAAGTTCCTTCCATTATTCTATTCCAGGACTTATGAAGAAATTGGTAAAAGAAATAATAAAAAATACAAATACGATTTCTGTTTTGTAGGAACTGCTCATCCTAAGAAATACAAGTTAATCAACATGATGAGTGCACAGTTAAAAGAGGTTTACCCAAATCAGTTTATTTATTATTTCTTCCCGTCTCCAATTGTGTACTTTTATAGAAAACTAATGAATAAGGAGCTAAGAAGCGCTAAGTATAGTGAATTTCATTATGTCCCATTAAAGGGAAAAGAGATGAATGATATCTATGAAGGGTCAAAATGCGTATTAGATTCTGCACAAGCTGGTCAGCTTGGTTTAACTATTAGAGTTCTTGAAGCATTAGGAGCCAAGAAAAAGATAATTACAACAAATGAAGATATCGTAAATTATGATTTTTATCGTCCGGAGAATATATACGTGTATGACGGTAATATCGATTTGAATAATGTTTTCTTTAAGTCAGAGTGCGTTGAAGTAGAAGAATGTATTTATAAGAAGTACTCTTTAAGATGTTGGCTTACTGAAATAATAGATGGGGAATAGAGATGAAAGTAGTCCAGATAAATCATTTTTCATACAAAGCAGCCGGTAATATTATGATAGGGTTACATGCGAGTATGATGGCGGAGAACATTGAATCATATGTTGTATGGGGAAGAGGCCGAGCTGCTACTACAAATAACGAATATTATATGGAAGACAAGGCAGGAGTGTATCTGCATGCATTGTATACTCGTTTTTCGGATAGAACAGGCTTTGCGTCAGTTCATTCCACGAAGCGTCTGATAACTTGGTTAGAACAGATTAAACCAGATATTATTCATTTGCATTGTGTTCATGGCTATTACATAAATCTTCCGATTTTGTTTGATTACATCCGCAGAAAACACATAAAAGTATTTTGGACCCAGCATGATTGCTGGAGCTTTACTGGGCATTGTGCATATTTCGAATTGGTTGGATGTGAGAAATGGAAAGATGGTTGCCATCATTGTGAGCAGATTGTTACCTATCCTACAGCGTATGTTGACGCATCAAAGCGAAATTGGCATGACAAAAAGAACATGTTTTCTGGATTAAACATTACAATTATTACTCCATGTGAATGGTTAAAAAATGTAATGGAAAAGTCCTTCCTAAATCAGTATGAAATAAAGGTGATCCATAACGGTATAGATACTGATGTATTTAGGTTTAGAGAGAACAGTGTTAAGGAAATTTATCAGATTGGAAAAAAAGATATCTTATTAGGCGTAGCTAGTGAATGGTCGGAAAGAAAAGGATTAAAAGATTTTCTAGGTTTAGACAAACTTATAGATCATGAAAAATATCAAATAGTGATTGTGGGTGTAACTGCAAAACAAAAAGCAACTCTGCCATCCACTATTATTGGCATTGAAAGAACGAACAATGTGCAAGAATTAGTAGAATTGTACTCTGCAGCAAGTTGTTTTATTAACCCGACTTATGAGGATAATTTCCCAACTACAAATTTGGAAGCCTTAGCTTGTGGAACACCAGTTATTACGTATAAGACAGGAGGAAGTCCGGAATCAGTATGTAGCGGTGTTGGTTATGTTCTGGAAAAGGGAGATGTCGTTGGGATTCTTGAAAAAATACCTACAATGTATAGATCGAAGGCATCATTATTAGATAACAATAGGTTTTCAAAGGAAGCTATGAATAGTAAATATTTGGAGTTGTATAAAAATGCACAAAATAATTAAGGTGTTTTATGTTGTATTAAGAAATTTAATTAAAGTAGTTGATGGCTTTTCGCCTAGAAGATACATGAAACTATACAATTGGTATTTGAAAAAAATAGGGGTGGACTTATATGGATACCCTAGATTCATACACCCGACTGTGTATTTTGATGGAAAAGGATATAAGAATACACATATTGGCGAAAATGTTGTGTTGTCAAAAAATGTTTTAATTCTAAACCACGATTATTCAATAACCTGTGGATTGCGTAGTATTGGTAAAAAAGTAGTTGACAACGAAGCATATTGGTTGAGAGATATTTATATTGGAAATAATGTTTTCGTTGGAGCTAATGTTTCGATTTTGCCAGGAACTACTATAGGGGATAATTGTATCGTAGGAACTGGAGCAGTAATAAAAGGTATTATACCTGAAAATTCAATTGTTATTGGTAACCCGGCTAAGATAGTTGGAAAAACAACAGAATGGGCCACAAAAAAGGAAGAGAAAGCAGATTATCTGTTTGAATAAATAGTTGCTGAATTTGGCGTGAGGATGATATAGATGGGTAAAAAGAGTTCAAATTATATTTTTGAAAAGATTGGTATATTCGGATATGTGGCTGTTCTTCTGTTTAATGGAATTATTAAGCATATAGGGTTATCGATTTCCATCTTAGAACGAATTCGACCATTTCTTCCAGAAGTATTTATGGTGTTGATTCTTGTTGGGTGGATTGTTTCAAAGAAATATATTAAAAAGATTGATTTTTTCTTCATGTTTTGGGTTGTCTCTGTAATGTTGTTTAGCACATCAAATATACCTTCGGCAAATAGCGTGTTATCAGCAATAAGGGATTTGGTAGAACCGTTTGTTCTGTTATTTGTTATATCAAGTAGAAGAATAACAACTGTTCAAAAAAAGGACATTGATTTAATGTTGGAGCGCTTGTTTGCAGTTTTTATTTTGATTGGAATTACGTATGCAGTTGTGCAAAGAATCAATGGTTCGGTATGGACTTCTATTTATTTTGCGGGACATCAAGTATGGGGCGTAGATACAATAAGCGGAATTAGAGTTACATCAGGTTCCTTTGGATTTAAAGTGCTAGGAACGACGGCTAGTGCTGAAACATTCGGCTTTTACAATATGTTAGCTATGATAGTTGTTATCTTTTCAAATAATTTCAAAAAATTCACGAAGATAGTATTTGTGAGTACCGCATTTATTAATATTTTTTTTTCTGGAATGAAAACGGCCTTCATAGTGGCCATTTTAATAGTCTATATCTGCTTTATGAGTAGATTTGGAAAGCAAATTAAGTTGTTTGCAAAATTAGGTTCAGCGATCCTATTGCTTGCATTGTTCTACTATATGACCTTTGTCTTGAGTGACTGGGAAGATTCGTCCGTTTTGCAAAGATTAATTCTATGGAAGTCATTGGGTGATAGTGGTTATGGAATGAATATTTTAATTCCTACGAATTTGTTCTTCTTTTCAGCAAAAGCTGGTAACACAGGAATTATTAGTTTTTGGGATAATTCTTATCTATATCTTATTTTTTCTTCAGGAATTGTTGGTTTGATTTTATCAATCAATATGATTTATCAAAAAGTAAAGATGATTGCGTATAAAAATAGAAGCTGGTTAAATGTGGACGGAATTATTGCACTAAGTCTTGCATTATGTAGTATTAGCACCTGTTTGTTCCTGGGAAGAAATTACGTTGCAGTTGCATTGGTGATTATTGGCTATCATTATGCTGAGCAAAACCTAATAATGACTGAGCAATAAGCTCGACGGATATCCGTTTGGGAGGATATAGTGTGAAAGAATGTAAATTAAGCGGAAAACATGGTACAGACACAAAAAGAAAGCTCACGTAGTGAAACGCATTAAGAGTATTTTCACCTTAATAAAGCGGGGCGCACCTGCACATCAACAGCTAACGGATGGGTGCATCAGATATTGATGCTGGGGGTGCCTAATAATTTGAATAAAGTGTATCAAGAAAGTTTGAAGGTGTAAACCACATTCATTATTATTTGTGTTGCCAACTGAAAGGCGGCGGAATGGAGATTAAAATGAAAAAGTTTATACTACTGTCCTATACCATCTCTCGAATGGGAGGGGGACAGATGTATCAATATAATAAACTTAAGTACATGAAAAAAATGGGATACGATACATATGTTCTTTATGCAATTCCAGGAAAGATTGTAATTACGGACTATGAGAACGTATCAAGTCAAATGTGCATAGAAGATATTAATGTATTTCCTGGGGTGTTAACACACAATCAGGTTAATAAAGTTTTGAAGAAAATCAAGGTTTTTGTTGGTGAAGGTGACTCTGAAACTGTTATAGAAGCCTGTAATAAACCTACTGCATTATGGGGAGAGTTGCTTGCGGCTAGGTTTGGTTGTACTTGCTTTAATTTTATTATTGATGAAAGAATTGGCTCCCTTGACCAAAGTATTGTTGATTTTTTTAAACATAAACGAAAAGTACATGAGTTGCGAGGAATCAAAAAAGAAACTTATGAAATGATATTTGGGAACACTCCGGCTGTTGACGATTATGAATACTGTTTATCTATCCCTGGAAATAATGTCGTTCAAGACTGCAGCACAAAATTGCTGGAAGATATTGGTTTTGAAAGATTTGATTATTCAATAGCAACTATTGGAAATTTAAATAAAGACTATGTGCCAACGCTTATAAGTGAAGTTAAGAAAAGCGCAGCCCAAAATAATGAAAAGACTTATTTTTATTGTATGATTGGGGATTCCCCAAATTTGGATGATATGGAAAGAATAAAAGCTTCATTTTCAGCTATATCCAATATTACAGTAAAACTTTTGGGTTCAGTGTACCCGATTCCTGAAAAATTACTTTACAAATTTGATTTATTTATTTCCTCAGCAGGCAGTGCACGCGTATCTGGAGATAGAGCTATTCCTACGATTACAATTGATGCACGAGATTTCCAGTCAATTGGTATCTACCAATACGAAACAAATAATACTGTATTTAGGGATAGCGAAGCTGTAATTCCGATTTCTGAGAAAATGGAATACGTGTTTGAGCATTATGATGAAATCAAATCTGCGTTATATGAGAAAACAAAAGATGATTTCGATAAATTGTTTGAGTTACATCTTGATTACTATTTAAATCATGTTCATACGGGTATGTATTACGATGTTATGTCCATGAAACTAGATAAGAAAAAGAAAGTAGAGAAAATAATATACCAGTGTCTTGGAAAGAAAATGTATGACAAGATAAGAACATTTGTTTTCTCAAAAATGTAGGTGATATTATGATTTCAAAGCAAGGAGTTATATCAAACTTTATATGGCGATTTGCTGAGCGTGTTGGCGCACAGGTAGTAGCCTTTATTGTATCCATTGTTCTAGCAAGAATATTGGAGCCGGATGCATATGGAACAGTAGCACTCATTACTGTTATTACAACAATCTTGCAAGTGTTTGTAGACAGTGGTTTGGGAAATGCACTGGTACAGAAAAAGGATGCAGATAACTTAGACTTTTCTACAGTTTTTTTTACAAATTTGATTTTTTGCTCATTCATTTATATCTGTTTGTTTTTTGCATCACCTTATATTGCAGTATTTTACGAAGATGCTGCTCTAACTCCATATATCAGAGTATTAGGATTAACGGTACTGATTTCGGGAATTAAAAATGTTCAACAAGCATATGTTTCGAGGAACATGCTATTTAAAAAGTTCTTCTATTCAACCTTGGGAGGAACAATTCTCGCTGGTGTCATCGGTGTGGTAATGGCTTTTGGCGGAGCTGGGGTCTGGGCGCTTATTGCGCAGCAGGTAATAAATCTTACCGTTGATACAATCATTTTGTGGATTACAGTTAAGTGGAGACCGGAACTTAAATTCTCTTTTGAGCGATTAAAAGGATTATTTAATTTTGGATGGAAGCTTTTGGTGTCATCATTAATAGATAGTGTATATACAAATATAAGACAATTGATTATAGGAAAAGTATACTCATCTGCGGATCTTGCTCAATATAACAGAGGTAGACAATTTCCTAATCTTATTGTTCAGAATGTTAATACATCTATTGATAGTGTACTCTTACCCGCAATGTCAAATGTGCAGGACGATAAAGAGCGGGTTAAGTCTATGACACGGAGATCAATTAAAGTTAGTACATACATAATGGCTCCACTAATGATGGGGCTTGCGTTTGTCGGAGAACCGCTGGTCCGATTAGTTTTAACAGAGAAGTGGCTTCCAAGTGTTTTCTTTATGAGAGTTTTTTGCATATCCTTTATGTTTTATCCTATCCATACAGCTAATTTGAACGCTATTAAAGCTATGGGAAGAAGCGACTTGTTTTTGAAACTCGAAATAGTAAAGAAAACACTAGGCATGATAGCTTTGCTTTCGACAATCTGGATTAGTGTTGAAGCAATGGCGTATAGCTTACTTGCCACTTCCTTTGTAAACCAAGTCGTAAATAGTTGGCCCAATAAGAAGTTGTTGGACTATGGATATAGACAGCAAATGAAGGACTTGATACCTGGGGTAATCTTAGCACTATTTATGGGATTTTGTATCTATCCAATTCAGTGGCTCGGCTTACCGGATATTCTAACGTTGCTTTTACAGGCTATTGCCGGTGTTGTGATTTATCTGGTAGGTTCTATTGTTTTTAAGCTTGATTCGTTTATCTATCTTTGGAATATAATAAAGCCCTATATCAATAGGAGGAAGGAACATTAAATGGGAATTTTAGTTACACGTTCATCTATGCCTTCATACGAAGAGTATTGTGAAGCGATTAAAGATTTATGGGATAGCCACTGGCTTACCAACATGGGCGCAAAGCACAAAGAACTACAGAGAGTACTGGAGGGGTACCTAGATGTTCCGCATGTCACCCTATATACTAATGGACATCTTGCACTTGAAAATGCGATTGCAGCTTTGAATCTGCCGAAGGGTGGAGAGGTTATTACCACTCCTTTTACATTTGCATCTACTACACATGCAATTGTTAGAAATGGATTAGTTCCTGTATTTTGCGATATTAAAGAGGATGATTATACAATTGACACATCAAAGATTGAAGCACTGATTACTGATCAGACAGTTGCAATTGTTCCAGTTCATGTTTATGGTAACATCTGTGATGTAGAAGAAATCGGGAGAATCGCTAATAAATATGGTTTGAAAGTAATCTATGATGCAGCACATGCTTTTGCAGTAAAATACAAGGGTATTTCTTCAGCATGTTTTGGGGATGTATCCATGTTTAGCTTCCATGCAACCAAAGTATTTAATACCATTGAGGGTGGTTGTGTGTGCTTTAAGAACGACTCATGGGTTCAGCTTTTAAATGACCAGAAAAATTTCGGTATTCATGGGCCAGATGAAGTAGCTTATGTTGGCGGCAATGCAAAGATGAATGAGTTCCAGGCTGCTATGGGGATCTGTAACATGAGACATCTTGACGAGGAGATTGCAAAACGTAAGATTATCGTTGAACGTTATAGAGAAAGACTAGGTGGAAAAGAAGGAATTATCCTGAGCAAAATCCAGAAAAATGTAGAATCCAACTATGCATATTTCCCTGTAGTATTTGATGGCTATAAATATACTAGAAATGAAGTGTTCAGCCGATTGGCAGAACAGGGTATTGGGGCAAGAAAGTATTTCTATCCATTGACAAACAGCTTTGAATGCTATAGAAACTATCCGACTGCTGGAACCGAAAAGACACCTGCTGCACAACACATGGCACTCAGAGTATTAACACTTCCTCTGTATGCAGATCTTAGCTTGGAAGACGTTGATAGAATTTGTGATGTTATTTTAGGATGATTTAAATTATGAAAAAAATACTTTTACTGGGTGGATCAGCCCAACAAATAGTCGCTATTAAGACAGCAAAACGACATGGTTACTATACTGTTCTTTGTGATTTTCTTCCAGATAATCCGGGACAATATGAAGCCGATAAATTCTACCTTGTTTCTACTACAGATAAAGAAGCAGTTCTTAAAGTAGCAATTGAAGAAAAAATAGATGGAGTGCTTGCGTATGCTTCTGACCCAGCAGCTCCAACAGCAGCATATGTTGCTGAAAAACTAGGGTTACCAACCAATCCATTTGAGTCAGTTGAGACATTATGTAATAAGGATAAGTTTAGATTATTCTTAAAAGAAAATGGCTTTAACACACCGACTGCAATGGGATATGCAGATAAAAATGTTGATACGAGGATGTTCAACCTTCCAGTTATCATTAAGCCGGTAGATTCTTCTGGGTCCAAAGGTGCAACGGTTCTGCGCTCATGGGATGGACTTAATAAGGCATTGGACTTTGCATTTTCCTTCTCAAGATCTCACCGCATTATTATAGAAGAGTTCATTGAGAAAAAGCATGAGTATCTTATCGGTGGAGATATCTTTGTTTTTAATGGTAAGGTAATTCTTTGGGGCTTACTAAATTGCCATAGAGATAACAATGTTAATTCTCTTGTGCCTGTAGGTAAGAGTTATCCGTTGATGCTTGAAGATAGTGATGTTCAATCGGTCGAGGACACACTCCAGAAAATGGTAGATGATCTTGGACTGAGATTTGGTTCTGCCAATGTTGAACTTGTTGTAGACAGAAACAATAAGGTGTGGCCGATTGATGTAGGTCCTAGAGCTGGCGGAAATATGATACCGGATCTTCTTGGAATGATATTTGGAGTCGATGTTGTGGAGATGGCGGTTCTCACAGCAATGGGAAAAGAAATTGATGCTCAGGTCAAAAGAGGAATTCCTTTCTTTGCAACTCACAATCTTCATTCTTCCCAAAATGGATATTATAAGACGATTGAGTTTTCAGCGGAACTAGAGAAGTACATAATAAAGAAGTGTTTTTATAAAAAAGAGGGTGATGTGGTGGAGTATTTTGACAATGCAGCAAAGGCTCTGGGTATCATCTTTATGAAGTTTGAGGATAAAGAAACAGCGAAAAATGTGCTGGTAAGAATAAATGATATGTATAAAGTGATTTTGGATTGAGGAGTAATATGAGAGAGATAGGTGGCTATATAGAATTTGAATATTATAATAGACCGATGCTTCACGGTGATGGAATTAAGCTAAACTGCGGAAGAAATGCACTTTCGTATTTTGTGAAGTCAAAGAAAATAAAGAAAATTGCTATGCCTATCTTTATGTGCGATTCTTGCGATGGAGTTTTGAAGGATAATAGTGTATCAGTTCGATATTATTCTATTGGTCTCGACTTTAAGCCTGTGGATACAGTTTTGGCAGAGGACGAGTGGTTATATGTCGTGAATTTTTATGGTCAGCTTTCAAAAGAGTATATTCTCAAATTGAAAGAGCAATATGAGAGAGTAATCGTAGATAATGCACAGGCCTACTTCGATGAACCTATTGAAGGAGTTCCCACATTATATACATGCAGAAAATTTTTTGGTGTTGCTGATGGAGCAATTCTCTACTCGGATGAGAAAATTGAAGTAGAAGAACAGGATGAATCCTTCGATAGGATGAGATTTCTGATGGGACGATTTGAAAGAACGGCGTCAGAATTCTATTCGGACTATGTTGCAAATAATCATATCTTTGCAACTGAGCCAATTAAGAAAATGTCGAAGCTGACAGAAAACCTTCTTTGTGGTATCGATTATGAAGCTGTGTTTAAGAGACGAACAGACAATTTTTCATATCTGTATGAGAAGCTCGGTGCGATTAACAGACTGAAGTTGATCATTCCTGAAGGTCCATTTATGTATCCTCTTTATAATGAGAATGGAGCGAAAATTAGAAAAAAACTTCAGGCTGAGAAGCTTTTTATTCCGACACTTTGGCCCGCAGTTTTTGAACGATGTGATGAAGGTACATTGGAGTATGACATGGCTAAGAACATCCTTCCGATTCCTGTTGATCAGAGATATGGGATTCAGGATATGGAATATATCGTTAATGAAATAAAGCAGTTATAAACATAAGCTCTATTGGTAGTTAAGTAAACCACGGGTCGGTTGTTGGAACTAACGATAGAGCTTATACTTTTATATATAAGAGGAGGATGTCGTCGATGGATGCTAAAAAGGTCGGGAAGGCGATTAAGGTTCTTAGAAGTAGAATTGGATATACGCAACATGATTTAGCCGATGTTTTAGGGGTGACAGATAAGGCTGTTTCTAAATGGGAGAGAGGTCTTAGTGTTCCTGACATTGCTATTATTACACAACTTTCTCTGATCTTGAATTGTGATGTCGACAATCTCCTTGAAGGAAATATTACGTTTTTGGAAAAATCATGGCAAGGACTGCTAGTTATAGATGAAAATAACCAGAATATTTTTTCGGGAATGATGGTTTATAGTAAACCGCTAGTTTACTTTCTTCTAAGCTATTTTATGCTTGCCGGGATATGTAGCATCTATGTTAAGTGTTCTGAAAAGGATAAAAAGTTTATCAATATGGAAATAGGTGATGGATCCAAATTTGGTCTCTCTATTTTATACATACAGGATATATGTGAATTAAATCCAAGTAATACTATGATTGTGTTTGATAATCCGTTCATTTATGGACCCAATCTTACAAAGTACTTTCAAAGAGCAATGGGGCAGCAAAATAAAATAACGGTGTTGACTGTCTACAAAGGGAAAGGCGGAAACCGGTGCTCTGTTGATTTTGATAATCATAAACTTCTGAAGATAAATCAAGAAGGAAAATGGTATTGTGTTCCAGTATATTTTGTGACGGATTATTGTTTGGGGGATTTACATAAGCTTCAGAGCCTAGATGAGATGCTTATGGGGCACAGGGTTTATGCAGAACCAATGGGTAACGGGATGATTGAATATTCTGTTAATACGGAAGAAGATGTATATCAAACTGCAGGATTTATTCGCTATCTCGAAAATATGATGGGGAATAAAATCTATGATTTGAAAGAAATAGCAAAAAAGAGAAATTTGATAAGAGGATAAATACATGACGAAGCAATTGGAAGGAAAAAAATTACTACTGTTAGGTGGCGTGCAACCGGCATGTCAAATTGTTGAAGAAGCACACAAAATGGGTGTCACGGTTTATGTAACAGATTATTTGGCAAATTCTCCAGCAAAAGCTATCGCTGATAAATCTTTCATGGTTAATGCCATGGATGTTGATGCGGTAGTCGATTTGTGCAAAGCAGAAGGGATTGATGGTCTTATTACAGGATATGTTGATTCATTACTTCCTTATGCGGAAATGATCTGTAATAAACTTGGCTTCCCGTTTTGGGGCAATGCACTGAATATCGAAATGTGCATAAACAAAGAAACTTTCAAAGAAGCTTGTGAAAAATCTGGACTTCCTGTTGTTCCTTGGAGGAAGATAAACAGAGATAATTATCTTTGTGTAGGAGAAAAGATAGAGTTCCCTGTCGTTATAAAACCCGTAGATAATAGCGGATCAAGAGGAGTTTTCAAATGCTACGATAAAGAGAGTTATGCGGAATTCTGTTTAAAAGCATTTGAATTCAGCAAATGTGGGGTACTGTTGGTAGAAAGATTAATGAATGTTCATAATGAGTTTAGTGCTTACTACATGATCAATCATGGAAAAGCAATACTAACTGGTATGGGTGATCGTTTTGTTAACATTATTGATGAGAGTATTGCACCGGTTGGACAGGGTATGCAGTTCCCTTCAAAAAAACTCACTCTTTGGTGTGAGAAAGTTGATAATGCAGTACAAAGATTCTTTTCTGATAATCTAATGAATGAAGGGTTCATTTTTATTCAAGGTTTTCATGAGGAAGAGAATTTTTATATCCATGAAATTGGATACAGATTAAATGGAGGATTTTCATATAAAATAATTGAGCATTTTTCAGAGTATAATCAGGTACAAGAATTAATACGATTCTCACTTACAGGATCGGTTGATGCTAATGAGGTGAATAAAAGTAATCCCGCTTTTGATGGGTATGGATTTATTCTTACCTTCGCATTGCAACCGGGAGAAATCAAAGAAATCTGTGGCGTAGATGATGCTGCGAAAGTCAAAGGTGTTATTGATTTTTGTCAGTTACACAATGTGGGCGATCGATTAGTGGCAAAAGGAACTACAGCACAAGTATTTGCATATGTGCTTTGCGCAGGTAAAACATTGGAAGATCTAAAGTTAACTATTAAGACTGTAAAAGATCTTGTGTCTGTGAAAGATATTGAAGGCAATGAACTTTTATATACTTCAATCGATATTGAGCGCATTAAATAATAGGGAAAGAGGATAAAATATGAGCTTAGAGTTTAGATATTTAAATGAGGAAGAAATGATTCAAGCTGGCGTCAAGGATATGGCTAGATGCATTACAGCAATGGAAGATATGTTTATTCTTCTTAATAAAGAAGACTATAGAATGGGTGGTGAAAATGCAAACGAACATGGGATTCGAGTTTCTTTCCCTAAGACAACTACTATTGAGGGAATGCCAACTCACAAGCCTGATTTTAGATTTATGGCTATGCCTGCATATTTAGGCGGACGATTTAAGATGTTCGGAATTAAAAGCTATGGTTCTAATCCAGATAATATTAAGAAGGAGTTACCAAGATCCATTCTTATGATGTCTCTTATGGATGCAACTACAGGTGCTCCTATCGCATATATGTCAGCAAACATTCTGAGTGCAATGAGAACAGGTGCAACATGTGGACTTGGTGCAAAGCATCTCAGTGTTAAGACCTCTAAAGTTGTTGCTATCATCGGACCTGGTACCATGAGCAGATATACAATGGAGGCATTTGTTGAAGCTCAGCCTACTATTGAAACTGTTAAGATTAAAGGAAGAGGACAGGCAAATATTGAGAGATTTATTGATTTCTGCAAATCTGAGTTTCCTGGAATTAAGAACTATGTAGTTTGCGACACTCTTGAAGATGTATGTAATGATGCTGACATCGTGTTCTATGGAACAACGAATGCTGCAAAATATGAAGATAATCCTACAGTAAAGAAAGCATGGCTTAAGAAAGGGGCATTAGTAGTTGCTGCATCGGCGCTCCTTGTCGATACTGAATTCTTATCAGATTCAGGAGTAAAGCTCATCTCTGATAATTACAAAATGTATGATGGTTGGGGAAGTGGTCAGCCATTACCTACTCAGAAGAATGTATCTACACTCCTTGGTATGGGATTCTATGATGCAGTTACTGAAGGAAGAATTTCTAGAGATTCTATCACAGAAATCGGTGAAATCCTCTGCAATGAAAAGCCTGGTAGAGATTCTGAAGATCAGATTATCCTCTATGCAGTTGGAGGTATGCCAATCGAAGACGTTGCATGGGCTAACGATGTTTATGATGTAGCCGTTGAAAAAGGAATCGGAACAGTATTAAAAGTTTGGAATCAGCCTGAATTATAATTCTAATCAATATGCGTATGAATGATTGGAGCAATGGCGCTCATGCGTTCATACGCATATGTTGTATCAGCGCTATTTCAACCAAGGAAGGTTGATAGAATTTATGAAAGAAAATAAACGTGAGCTAAATAAAGTTCTAAATACGGGTGATGTTCTGGTTACAGCATTCGGAGCAATGATAGGCTGGGGATGGGTAGTCTCTTCAGGTGGTTGGATTGAAGCATCTGGGGCATTGGGAACGGCACTTGGATTTATTATTGGCGGTATTATGATCTACTTTGTTGGTATGGTATATGCGGAGTTAACTACAGCCATCCCAGAAACTGGAGGACCAAAAGTGTTCTCTGCTAAAGCATTTGGGCCGAATGTTTCATTCGTGTGTTCATGGGCGATGTTTTTTAGTTATATAGGAGTTGTTTGCTTTGAAGCATGTTCACTCCCGACTATTATACAGTACATATTCCCTGAATTCTTAAAAGGTTATTTATACACAGTTGCAGGATTTGATATCTACGCTACTTGGCTGATTGTAGCAGTGATTGCAACTGCACTTATTACTGGAATCAATATTTTAGGTGTAAAGGCAGCAGCTACTTTACAGAAGATTCTCACAATTACAATTGCAACGGTTGGTATAATTCTCGTAGCTGTATCTGCGGTAAAGGGTAATTTTAATAATCTTGCTGGACAGCTCATTGCTGGTTCAGACGGTGTTTCAGTAATCAAAAACATAATGAGTATAGCGGTAGTAGCACCTTTCTTCCTATTTGGGTTTGATGTTATTCCGCAGGCAGCGGAGGAAATTAACGTCCCATTAAAGAAAGTGGGAAAGTTGTTGGTATTTTCGATTATTTTGGCAGTAGCATTCTATGCTTTGGTTGTATTTGCAATTGGATATGGATTAAATTCAGAAGGTATTGAAAAATCAATGAGTTCAACTGGATTGGTTGCGGCTGATACAATGGCTAAGTTATTCAACAGTGCTGTAATGGCCAAAGTACTTATCATAGGTGGCATGTGTGGTATTATTACAAGTTGGAATTCTTTTCTTATGGGTGGTAGTAGAGTATTATTCTCAATGGCTGAATCTAATATGGTTCCTAAAAGATTTGCAGTTTTACATTCTAAATATAGAACACCGGTTACTTCTCTTTTATTAATTGGAGCACTTTCGATTGTGTCATTATTTTGTGGAAGAGTGATGCTTGTATGGATTTCTGATGTTGCAAGTTTTGCATGTTGTTTTTCGTATTGTATAGTTGCGTTGTCCTTCTTAAAACTTAGAAAAATTGCTCCCAATATGTCTAGACCATTCAAAATAAAGAGTGCAAGATTTGTTGGTATCATGGCAATTCTTATGTCTGGATTGATGTGTGTGTTATATATAATACCTAATTCCGGATGCACATTTACAGTCCAAGAATGGGTAATCGGCATAGTTTGGATAGTGTTGGGATTAGTCTTTGCGATTGTTTGTAAGACGAAATATAAAGATAATTTTGGAAAGACGACTAAAAGGTGCCAAAATGACTAAAAGGTGTAAAAGGTTCCAGGTACCGCGAACACAATACGAAATCAATTTCGTTTAATAATTTATGATGACAGGGGACAATGTGGTAAAGTTAACGTCAACTTAAGCAACAGCGTAGATTGATCAGCGGTTGAAACACGGAAAGTGAAGTAATAAAATACGAGAAACACTTGTTAACTAAACTGAAAGTTCAATTAGAAGGTGAACTATTAAAAAAGGGCGCACCGAATAAAGCTATTTGAAGATGATTACGAAAAAATTTAGAATGCGACTTTCTTGTTATTGAAATGAGTCCTACCAATGGCTTTGTTTTTCTTTCGGCTGAAGGAACGGCCTGGCTGTATTTGAGACCGTGTTTGCAATGCAGCCTCGATTAGATCATTTATAGAGACTATGAAGAAAAGTCTGTAAATAAGATTCTTCTATGATAATGAGTGGTGAAAAGTCTTAAGAATAGGCTTTTCACCCTTACTTTATATATAACAGTTACAAAAAGGCATGTCAACAGCAGGCGGTAAATCCGCCTGTTATTTGCTCATGTTCGATCACTCCGGAAGCCGTCCTTCGTACATGATACTTAATTCTCCATACACCTGAGCCCAGTTCCGGATGGTTGTGGTCCATTTCTTTGTGGCCTCAAAGGTTGCTAAATATAACGCTTTGAGCAACGCTGTGTCGCTTGGAAATACGCTTCTCTGGCGGTTCAGCTTTCGATAAGTGGAATTCAGCGATTCAATGGCATTTGTCGTACTATCACGAAATCGGCATAGTACGACTTATGCCGACAAAAAAACTATACCGACATTTTTAACAAATCCCTCATTCACTGGCTCTTTCGAAAAAATATCGGTATAGTTTTTGACCTTTTCTTAAATATCCCTCATGATGGAACAAAAAGAAGGAGGTTTCCTATGATGAGGGAAAAACAAAAGGAACTTAATGGATCGATCCGGGAAGTAATGGATCAGATGGCCGAAAGAAGGTATGGAAAAAAGACACTTATACATTACCAGTCCAGTTACCAGCTTCTGATATCTCTGGCACAGCATATGGGAGAGGGAAGGCTTTCGGAGGAACTCATAAAAACTTTTCTGGACAGTCCGGCCACATGCAGTGAAAAATGGATCCAGAAGGAACTGACCCACCGAAAACGCTGTATCCGGCTGCTCCTGTCGCTTATACAAACAGGGACTGTTGACTGGAGAAGGCAGGATACAGAAGGTATATCCGAAAAACTTGTGAATGAAGGATTCCGATTGGAAATAAAAAGCTTTGTCAAAGTTCTGGAACAGGAGGGACTCAGCCCCAATACCATAGCCGGATATCAGCGTATCGTTACCTATTTTTTGTTGTTCTGCCAAAAAAACGGGTATGGGAAGTTATCCGATATCAGGACAGATGATGTGAGCACTTTTATCGTATCTCTTTACAAAGATGGACGGTACCAGCCGTCCACGATCGGAAGCGGCCTGGCAGGATTGCGCAGGTTCCTTTCCAGTAATGGCCACACGGCACAGTTTCTTCTGGAGATACCGGTGCATCTGCCAAAGGAAATAAAGATCATAGAGATCTATCAGGAGGAGGAGCTTGCGGCTCTCAGAACAACGCTCTCATCAGGGCTTTTGACAAAAAGAGATACTGCTGTCTGTAAGCTTCTTTTAGAGACAGGGCTCCGGGGGACCGATGTCTGTTCTTTGAAGCTGAAAGATATCGACTGGGAGAAGGACTGCATTTCCATCATTCAGGATAAGACAGGGAAACCGCTCATCCTTCCCTTGAGGGCGTCTTACGGGAATGCTATCGCTGATTACATCCTGAAGGAACGCCCTAAGAGCGGATCAGACAATGTTTTTTTGAAAACTTTTGCACCGTTTGGGCCCCTGGGTACGGGGAGCATTTATGAGATCCTGAAAAAACTGGAGGGGCTTGCCGGGATCAAAAACGAAGGACGGCCTGTGGGGAGCCGGATGACAAGGCACCACGCCGCATCCTCCATGCTGCGGGCGGGCATCCCCATGCCAGATATCTCAGCAGTTCTCGGGCACAGAGATCCAAACACGGTATCCGTATATCTTTCAACGGATGCCATCAGTCTGGCTGCTTGTACACTCCCGCTCCCTCCTGTTTGGAAAGGGGGTATCGCCCATGTACAGTAAATCTCTTCCGGAACTTGCCAGCCAGTTTGTTTCTTATAAAAAGGCTAATGGGTATCAATACGAGACTGGAGCTTATTATCTAAAGAAGTATGTCCGGTTTGCCATGGAGACAGCTCCTGAAACCGCAGTTCCGGACAAAGCAAGCGTTGAGGGGTTTCTTGAAAGGCTCCAGGATACCCCGGGAGGCCTTTATAATGCGGCCGCATTCCTGCGTGAGTTCAGCAGATACCTTCATGCACGGGGCCTCAAAGCATATCTTATCCCGTCCGGAAGGCTGCATCCCCCCACACCGGCCCAACCGTATTTTTTTACGGAGGATGAGATCATCGCGTTCTTCATGGAATGCGACCGAATGCCGGATACACCCTATTTAAAGGGAAGGCATCTGATCCTCCCCGCGATCTTCCGGCTTATGTACTGCTGTGGGCTCCGCTGTAAAGAGGCACGCACACTTGCCAGGCAAAACGTACATCTGGATCAGGGTTATCTCGATGTCCTCCAGTCCAAGGGGCCCAAGAGCCGGAGAGTCTATATTTCCCAAGAACTTACGGAATATCTGGCTGGCTATGACAGCCGGATCAGCCGCCTGTTCCCGGACCGCACGTTCTTTTTCCCAAACAGGAAAGGCCGTCCATACGGTGCCTGCTGGCTGGAACGGAACTTCCTGCGTTTCTGGTATACCGCTTTCCCGGAAAAGAAGGATTCGGGCATCAGCATCCGTGCATATGATCTCCGACATCACTTTGTCTATGCCAACATGAACCGCTGGCTGCGGGAGGAGAAGGACGTAAACGCCATGCTCCCTTACCTTATGCGGTATATGGGGCATTCCGAGATCAAAAATACCCTGTATTATTTCCATCTTGTGCCGGATATTTATGGCGGGATCCTGGAGATGTCCGGGCATTCGGAAGGGCTGATACTGGAGGTGGATGATGGCAGGGAGGAATGATAAAAACACCCCCAAAAGGTTTGACAGCGTTTTCTTCTGGGAGACGGCCAGACGCTTTCTGGACCACGAGCTTCCAAAGATCAGGAAAAAGAGCGGGAATACAGTTGCTTCTTACCGCTCCTCGCTCAACACCTGTATTGACTTTCTGGAGGAGATGAAAGGTATCTGCCGTGAACGTGTATGTTTCAATGACCTGGACAGAAAAAGCCTGAAAGATTATCTTGTATGGATGGCTGATATCAAGAGCTGGAGTCCAAAGACCTGTAATCTCCGGCTGACCGCAGCGAGAGCCCTGCTGTCGTATGCATCGGAAGAATGCATCGATATTACCCCGCTCTTTGTTTCAAGCCAGACGATACATAGTTTGAATGTCCCCGGAGGCGAGATCAGGTATTTTGAAGATCATCAGATAAAGGCACTTCTTGACCCGCCTGGTAGGGAGAAACGGTCTGAACGCCGGAACCGGGTGCTCCTGGTCCTTGGATATGATGCCGCCATGCGGGTAGGGGAACTGACAGGGGTGAAGGTCCATGACCTGCATCTTAATGCGGAAACACCTTATATCCGGATACTTGGAAAAGGCGAAAAATACAGGAGTGTCCCACTGATGAAAAAGACTGTGCAGCACCTGAGGGGATACCTCGGGGAATTTCATGGGGATCTCCCTGAACCGGACGCGCCTCTCTTTTATACGGCCACACATGGGGTGAGGCATGGGCTGTCAGATGACTGCATCCAGAAAGTCTTGAAAAAGTATGCGGAAAAATGCCGGAATGAAGGGGTCCCAATGCCGGAGGACATCCATTTCCACATGGTAAGAAAGACCAGGGCGATGAGCTTATACCAGGAGGGATGTCCTTTATCCTATATCCAGCAGATGCTTGGACATGAAAATATCTCAACCACCTCCGGATTCTACGCCTTTGTGACCCTGGATACATTAGCAAAGGTATTGGAACAGACAAATCCGGATGGAGGAGATGCAGAAAAGAACTGGAAGGATAAAAAAATATCGGAAGCTTTATACCGGCTATAAAAACTATACCGACATTTTTTTAGAAAGACCTTGTAAATACGGGATTTCTTAGAAATGTCGGTATAGTTTCTTTGTCGGCATAAGTCGTATATATGACCTTCCTGACCATTGCTGAAAACTTGAAAATTGGGGATATGGCATCCCAGTTATCCTTCCAGCGCTTCATGGAATTCGGATATTTGGGCGTCCATTTTTCTGTTACCCGGTCAAGTGCTGCCAGCGCCTTTTTTTCATCAGCTGCCTGGTAGATGGTCTTTAGATCTGCGGCAAATGCCTTCCTGTCTTTATCCGGAACATATTTTAATGTGTTTCTTACCTGATGGACAATGCATCTCTGATATTCTGTTTTGGGGAATGCGGCAGCAATGGCTTCCTTTATTCCCGTAAGGCCGTCCGCACAGATGATGAGGATGTCTTTTACCCCCCGGTTCTTCAGTTCATTTAAAACAGACAGCCAGTATTTTGAACTTTCATTCTCTCCCACATGGATTGTCAGTACCTCTTTCTTTCCTTCTGTATTGATCCCAAGGATGACATAGGCGGCAAGCTTGCGGATCACACCATTGTCACGGACAGAATAGTGGATGGCGTCAATGTAAAGGATGGGATAGACATTATCCAGAGGACGGTTCTGCCAGTCTTCGATCTGAGGAAGGATCTTGTCTGTAACATCAGAAATAAATCCTTCCGAGGTCTCAAATCCGTAGATATCTTCAATAGTTTCAGATATCTGCCGGGTAGTCATTCCCTTCGCATACATGGAAATGATCTTCTGGTCAATATCAGAAATGTCTTTCTGGCGTTTTTTGACCACCTGTGGTTCAAAGGTAGATTTTCGGTCTTGCGGCACATCGATTTCCATGGAACCGAAACTACTGTTGACCCGTTTTCGTTTGTAACCGTTCCGGTAATCATCATTGTCTGAGCGTTCCGATTTTTGATATCCCAGGTGATCATCCAGCTCAGCCTCCATCATTTCCCTGATGGTTCCGCCAAGAAGATCTTTCAGGGCATCCTGAATGTCTTCAGCTGTCTGAATATCGTATTCTTCCAAAAGCTGATGGATAATGCTGCGCTTTCCTTCCGTCATTTGTACTCTGTGTACTGGTTTCTTTTGTCTTGCCATAATAAAAGGCCCTCCTATGATTTTTATTTTATCATAGAAGAACCTTATAAATCCTATTTTACAGAAAAAGTTTCACACTCTCGCGGAAGAACCCCATTTAGAGCACACTGCACAGCGCTATAGGGTTCTTCCGCAATTATCCGTAAATAGGCTTCACTGCGTACATTAATTTTGCTGCCAACAGGAGCTTGCTACACCTTCCGTACATCGTACGTTTTACCATTTTAAGTTTGCTGTTAGTTCCTTCTACAAATCCATTCGATAATGTACTGGCCACTGAATTTTCAACAGCATCAAGGTCTTTTTCCAAACCTGTGGCGAAACGGGCAAGCTCTTTTAATTCTGATGTTTTATATTTCCCGATATACAAATACAGTAGTGCCATATTTTTCTTCTCGTATATTTCACGAAATTCCCGGATGCACGCCATAAGCTCCCTAAGTTTTGGGTATGTCTGCAATAAACATGCTTTATGGTTGCCTGTAAGTTCTGCCCCCATCCACAAGAAGCGGAACACACCGCTTCTGGATATACGGTCATACTTTTGCAATTTTTTCTTTTTTTGCACTGCTTCAGCAGAAGAACTCTTGTAAACAGCTATATCAATCTGAAACCGTTCTATAATTTTGTTCATAAAGTCGTAAGCCGCAGTCTGTCCGCCTTTATAGCCTTTTGCAAGGATGCTGCGGTATACGTCTTTCCGGCACAAGGCCTCATAATCCCCATTTAGATACTTTGTCACTGTGTTCCTGCTGCAATGCAGCATCTTAGAAATTTGCCTTTTACTGTACCCGGCAGAATCGTATTCGTAGATTGCCTTATAAAGCTGTACACTTTTTTCATTATATTCAATGACATTATCCACACAGCATGGCGTTTTTTTTACCAGTTTCATCCTCACTGGTGTTTTCTCTGCTGTCATAATCAGAAGGAATCCTGATGTCAACAGGCAGTTCGGAATTCACTGTATTTTTTATTGCTTCCAAAAGATTCTGGTGGAGATGGAATCTGTCTGCGATCTGCATGGCATCCGGCAATATCTCGGTTATTGCAGAAGAATAGGCACTTGCCCGGTCTCTGGTCACCGCTTTTACATGCTTGTTCTTACTGAGCCATTCCTTCAGGGTATTGCCGTCACGTCCATCCAGAATTGCAACCGGATGATGTGTGGCTTCATCTACAATGATTGTCCCATAGGTGTGCCTCTTCTTAAACGCAAAGTCATCCACTCCGATGATGATCCCGCATTCTGCTTCCGGCTGCATGGAATATCTCTTAACCAGTAAACGGATCACACTGTCGCCGCTGGTTCTCAGATTCATGGCACGGCAGATTCGCGCACAGCCCTCGCAGCTTGTCTCCAGGGCCAGTGTGCATATAAAATCTGCGCAGCGATCTGTCATACGACTGTAATAGTTTAAGAATCCATTAATATTTTCAGCAAAGGTAGTCACATCACAGGCTGGGTTATCACATTGATACTCATATGTATTTACCAAAAGGTATGTGCTCTTCCCTAAAATTGGAAGGTCTTGTATCTTTCTTTCATATGTCCCGTGCCTATGTTTGGAAACAGTACTGCATTTTGGGCATTTACAGCTCTTGGAACGGGCAAACATTTTAACAAAGATTTCCTTGTCTCCCTGGCAAATCTGGGCGATTTCCATTTCTTTCGGATAAAATTTCTGTAGGTCCAACGTGGTTGTTATAGGCATAGGCTTTCCCCCCTGATAAAAATCTATGTCTAAATATTACCATGGTAAGGGGATTATATCAATGCCGTGTACGGACAATTGCGGAAGAACCCCATACAGTGCACTCCTTCCGGTCATTAGAGCATTACTGTTAATCCGGAATCTTTATTCCGTTTTCTTTTAGCAATGATTCAAGTAACTTCACACGACCTAGCAGGTAATTGATTTCGCTCCAATTGGAGGAACATAATTCCGCGGCTTGAATATTCTGCTTCAAAAACATCACATGTCCGGAAATATGGAAAGCATTTATCTGGTTATCGGAAATCACCTTAAATCAGCTTAACTATATATCATTCTATGAGGATTGTTTTGTCAAGGACTTGCCGCCATTGGCGGTGCTTGCACCCTTGATAAATCAAGGCGCATAGAATATCATTTATATGCTGATTTCCATTCACCGGAATTATGATTTCCTTACACCGGACTGGTGATGGATTCCACACCGGATTATTCACGGCTTCCTGTAAAGCTATCTGTGCTACTTGATGATTAATCAGTACTGCACATTTATTGTTGTTGAAGGGACATTCTTGCATTATGATATGCCTCCTTCCGTTTTTGCCTTTAATCCATGCCGGCATCTCATTGATACTTTTCCTTCGATGAAAACGTCGTATGCATTGTTTGTAATACGGTCCATGATAGCTTCCGCTATAGGGCTTCCTTCGTCGTATTCTGAATCAATACGTCCATACTACTCTTCATTATTGTACTGGCTACAAAGAATCATGGAACCTTTTGGACTATTAATCCTCTTTTCCACGGTTTCAAGAAGGTCATATCTTTCCTGTGCGGTAAGTTTTCGAATTAGCCATTCATCAATAATGAGAAGTTCTGCCTTACAGTAAGCATTCATTACCTTACGAAATGTTCCGTCTGATTTTGCGAGTGAAAGTTCATCAAGCAATTCAGGCATTCTGATATATCGTACGGTTTTGAATTTCCGGCAGGCAGCATTCCCCAGTGCACATGCTATGTAGGTCTTGCCCGAACTGGCGGCTCCCTTCAGGATGATATGATGACTTTCATTTATATACTGACATGTTGAAAACCTAATTAACCGGGCTTTATCAAGCTTGCGATCCGGCAGATACTCTAATCCTCAATACAAGCGGAAGATATAGAAAAGGTGGCTCTTTTTATAAGATTCTTTAGTTTGTTCGCCTGACGCCGGTTCCATTCAGCATCAACAAGAAGAGCTAAGCGTTCTTCGAATCCCAATGAGTTGAATGACCTGAAATCGTTGATCTGATTTTGAAATTCATCAGCCATGGCACTACAGTTGAGAGCCTTCAGTTTTTCGAAAGTAGATGCGTTAATCATTCTGCGTCACCTCCGTTTCTGTAGGCTGCATGACCACGGGTTATACCGTTGCTTCTTTTTTCATTTGGTTGTCTTATACCTTTGACATCAGAGGTAAGTTTATCCTGTCTATTCTTAAGGATGGTAATAATACTTCTTAATGATGGCTGTATTGTAACCGTTAAAAGTCTTTCACAGGCTTTTCTATACGGTAGTTTCCGTATTTTTCGGCAGCTTTCATTAATCCGATACAATACTTGTATCCCTGTTCCGGTTCTTTTTCGGAATATAAGAAATGATTAACCGTTTTTAATATAGATAACCCGATACTTTCAGCCCAAGCAACAAACTCGTCAGGATTATAAGAAAGATACTTCTGATGATTGAGTGGAATATGCATCCTTGATGCAGATAGAATCTCTCTGAGGGTTAGTTTTTCTGGCATGTGAGGCGACGCGGCCACCATGATAAAAAACCTCTACCATTGCATTGGTCAAACGAATATCTACCTGTTCCCCGATTTAATTAAATGGAATTGAGTATTTATTGATTCCGTCACTTATGAGATGGTCGTTTTGAACCTTTGCAGTGGACCAGACTGCCGGTTCGTAAGGGGCTTTGGGAAACGGCTGCATAAACATAACAGCTGCAGGAAAGTACAGCCATAAACAGGTATGCAGGAGTCGCTTCACCTGTAACTTCATCGAATATATCAATTGTCCCACCAGCCCAGTCAACTTCCATTTCATCACCCGGTCTTTACTTCTATCCGGCAGGCGTGTCGGATATGGCAAAGGATGTGAAGCCTTCTGCCCATGGCGAGCTTGAGATTATCACACTCAATGAGAGGTACCTCGATCAGAACCGCCTGGATGTGCAATTGTTAGGGAGTGGCTTTGCTTGGCTCGATATCGGCACGATGGAGAGTCGGCTTGAGGCGGCAGAATTTGTACATAAGGTAGAAACACGCCAGGGAGTGAAGATTTCAGCTCCGGAGAAAATCGCATTCCGATATGGTTGGATTGATAAGGAAGAGCTGTTAAAGTCAGCCGAAAAATACGGAAAGAGTCCTTACGAACAACACTTAAAGGCGGTAGTAGAAGGGGAGGTACGTGGATAATGAAAGCAATAGAAACGTAGATTCCCGAAGTAGTGATTATCGAAACAGATGTATTTGCTGATTATAGAGGATACTTCACAGAGACATATAAGAAACCAAAATATGAAGCAATTGGCATCACAACAGAATTTGTACAGGATAGCATGAGTTTCTCTGCGCAAAAGGGAACCTTGCGTGGTCTCCATTGGAAGAATCCGCCTTCTGCTAAGGCAAAGCTGGTTTCCTACACAAAGGGAAAGGTGATTGATGTTGCCGTAGATATTCTCAAAAGCAGTCCAACATCTGGTTAGTGGGTAAGTTGCGAACTAAGTGAGGAGAATCACAGACAGTTTTTTATTACCCATGGGTTTGCACACGGATTCCTTATGTATACGGTTTGTTGCACAGTAAGTAGGTAATAATCCGTTCATAAAATTAGCCCTCCGTTTTCTGGAGTTTTAGGAGTTGCTTCCAAAACTCTAAAATTTAAAAACTAATTAAGATAGATTTTTACAAAAAATAGAAGTCACTATCTTATTTGACATTTACTGCCCCAGCGAATCGAGTTGCGGCTCTTGCAGATTAAACCTGTTTGTTGTAAAATATAATTACAAAATATAGCCTTAATTAAAGAAATCAATGGAGCATGTAATATGTCAAATATAAAAGAGTTAATATTTAAAAAAAATTGGGAAATTTGGGATAAAAAGGTTTTAGAAGAAGTTGAATTTTCACTGGACAGTATTCAATCAGAGGATATAATCTCTATATCTTTTGGTGAATTACAGGATTTTAATTCAAGGAATATGCCTGCTTTATTGGTGTTGATTTTTCGTATTTATGAAATAACTGGTAAACAGATTTCTCTTATAAACATAGCGGATAAAATCTATAACTATCTTTTGGTGAGAGGAATCTTCAAACTTACACAGTTACGGGCTGACAGGAATCGGATTAAGAAGAAAGTAGAAGTTATTCAGGAATCAGAATCACTTATACCGATAATGTATATCCGGACCCAGGAAGGAATATTTGACTATCATGTTAAATTGCAGCAGGTATTGAATAGAAGCGGTATTAACGATCAATTTGCTCTTTTAAACATGATAATGGAACTTCTGCAAAATGGGGAAGAGCATGGAAGAGGGGAGCTCGCAAAATCTGATGCTGAGAAGAAGGCAAGGTATGGAAAGATTGATCTTTATACATTTTGTGATGAGTGGAATGGAAAGCTTTGTCTAGTGGTAATGGATTTTGGTATTGGATTTTTGGAAAGCCTACGTCAGAATAAGGGATACGAGAATCAAATTTTGACTAATAAAGAGGCAATTACAAAAGTGCTGGAGGACCATATTTCCTGCAGAAACGTAAATGGAGGAATGGGATATATCTGCATTGAGAATATTATAGATAAACATAATGGAAAGTTACTGATTTCATCAGGAGATGCAACGGTAATTTATCGGAATGGAACAGTATATTATTTGGATGACCATAGAAGAATTAGAGGATCAGTTGTATATATTGAAATTTGCAAATGCTAAACAAAATACTGCTTACAATTTATTTGTAAGCAGTATTTTTATGTAATATGATGAATAATGGGTATTAATTGTAGAAAAAAATTTTTTTTCAGAAACTATTGTAAAAATTCATCAGATATGCTAAGATAAAGTTACTTGATATTCACTTATTAAAAGTGATGAATGGAGGAGGGGAATGCGTGCGATGAGAATAATAGGGATAATTGGTTTTGAGTTAAAATAAAAAAATAGTATTATTTTTGGCTCTAATATTCACATTCTAAAAGTGAACAATATAAAAAACATTAACTTGATAATAATATTAAGAAACGATATATTTAGTGATTATTTTGAGCTTTTCACAATCATAGAGTTGACCGCAAGAAGAATTTGTGGAAAGTTTATGCAGAGATTATACAACAGGAAGAACTATAATAATTAAAAAGCAGGAGAAAACTGCAGGGAGGGAGAAAAATAATATGAAAAACAAAGTAATTACAGTATTTTTAATTGCTATTCTGACGATAGCAACATTTTCAGGATGTTCAGATCAAAGAGCAGACAGCATTCCTTATCCGGATGAATTTATTGTTCCAAAAGCAGAAAAAATAGAATCTTCTGCTCAGGATGAAGAGAAAGTCCTCCAAAAAGAGAAGAATGAACGCAGTGAGGACGCTACAGAGAAAAGCGGAGAGATAAGAAATAAAGTGGATGCAGCAGATAATACGACGCCTCATGTGGCCAATAATTTTTTCGACGTATCCGGAAGTATGAGACGTTCGGCGGAAGTTGTGAACATTCATTCGGCGGCCAGTAAATCCGAAGCAGGATTTGAGAGACATTACTACACATTAGATTCAAAGCAGAATCTAATGGAGACAGACGAAAGACTTAGTCTCAGCGGCCAGTACGGGGTCGGCGCAGTGATTGATTTGATTGGAACTGTAGATATTCCGACAGACTCGAACGGAGTCAATATCCTTACCACAGATTTGCAGACTGGAACAAGCTGTACAGAGATTGGGGAGTGGCTTGTGAATACGGGAAGCACTGGATATACATTTTACGTGTTCACCATGACTTATGATGGAAGTCTTCAATTTAGGGCCTATACTTCCAACAGCGTTAAAGAAGATGTTTCCATATCGGATTGTTATTTCTCTGAAAAAGAGTTCCTGATGGTTGTCTTCGGTCAAAACAATCTGGTTGAGGCCTTTGATACGCGTTTTCAATCTAAAATTGGTGATTCTCTCAACTATGATAAGTGTCATGTTTCTCTTAACGTAAAAGAAGAACAGCCTAAGAGTTTTCTGGAATTGCATTCGAGCAAATGCTTTACAGACAATCTGGCCAATATTACATATGACGGGACAAACTACTGCTATGGATTAGCAGAAGCTGTTACCAGAGACACAGAGTTTACTTTGGATAATACATTTGTGTATATGAAAAGTAAGAAGTCTGCAAATGCTGATACAGATGCCGTTAAGGCTGTTCTTTATGGAACATCTGATGAGGGAATTCCTGAAATTATAAAAGACGAAACTAAAATAAAGGTGTTAGAGTTTGATCCTGAATCAAATATGTACAGGGACAGCAGTGTGGGATTTGATGTGGATATAGAATCATGTCCGAATGGTATGAAAGCAGCAGAGGATGAGGAGCTCAATGCTGAATTAGGCGGTAATCTTGTGGCAAAAGGCCCTGTACTTGCTGTTACTGCAGAGAACAAGGCGCTACCAAAAGGATTATATGCAGTGGAAGTACAGCTTGTATGCGCAGCAACAGGTGAAGCTGCTAGTCTGCAGAAGTTTGCTGTTTCCCATAGTGCAGGGCTGGAGGAATACATCTCTGCCCTGAAAACAGAATGTATATCAAAAAAGGTAAATGGCAAAGCTAGTACATCCAGATATAACTATGTAGGGAATCCGGATGATTCTGTGTTCACCAGTCTGCTGGAATTTGAACGGCTGGCTGATGAATTGATTGCTGCAGGGGTGGAGTCCGGGGCTGATAACAATGCTATTACATTCCGACTAATCATTGACAATAGATAGTATCTGTTTTGATATGAAGTATTATAGATAAAATGAATGGAGGACACAGTTATGAACAGTGAATTTACTAATTTTTTCCGCAGTGTAGGAGTAATGATCATGTTAATGGTTTTGGTTACTTTGGGATTATACCGTATTGCTTATATTACCGGGGCGGGAAATGCGGCATTTTATCAGAGCCTGTTGTTTGTCTTCGGACAGGCAGTGGTGCAGATTTTATTTTATGGTCTATGGTACCGCAAGGTTAATCGTCTGGCAGCAGATATGTATGATACTACAGAAAAAAGAAGTATGGCATTCCGCTATAAAAACAGATATCTCCTATTGGCAGTAGTTGTAACAGGATTAATTGCAGGTATTGCTATATCAGCTATGTTGGTACATGTGATTTTTGTGGGAATTAGTTTTACATATTGCAGCAGTTCGGTATGGACTATGTTTTTTGTAGGCAATGTTGCATTGTTTGTACTGATGCGTTTTTGTGGATTGCCAAACCGGGTGACCAATACATATTAAGGGAGATTTGACTATATAGGGAGGATATACATTATGGATAATATGAATTATGTGTTCTTAGAGGGTGGTACCGGAGTCAGAGTCGGTCTGGCAGTCTGTCACTTGGCTGACTGTAAAGCTTATGCATCAAAAGGAAAAGCAGAAGGGTGGAATATGGTATATGAGACCATGGATGCAGGTGCTGAAGAAATCGGTGAGATATTGAAGCTTTTGTCAGATGATGAGCAGTTGGATTTCTGTGATCCGTCCATTAACTTTGCATTTCTGAAGATGGCCGAGCGTGTCAAGAAAAAGCTGCAGGAAGAAGGTGATTTTTGCCTGGAGAAAGTGGCTCCGGAATGGTTTAAAAATGAGCTGCTTCTTACAAAGGAAGAATTGCAGAGAGATCTTCTTGGGGGGTATTACCGTGATCTTGTAATTGGCAGCATTGCGTCTGCTCTGGCAATGGACTGTGCAATGGAAACCCAAGAAGACAAAAAGGCAGGATTCCAGGCTATTGTAGATGCGGTTGTAGCCTCAAATAACAGATATGAGGTAAGAGTGGCATTTGCAGGATCAGGAATCGGTGGTGAAGGTCGTACTAACTTGTGTATGCATCCGGCCATGCTTAAGAAACTCTGTATTGAAAGCGTCATAAAAGAGCTACACATGCAATATAACGATGCAGAGACGTATGTGGAGAAGAATTTGAAGATTGCTGTCATCATGCTTGGAGGTGCATTTCGTTTTCCTGCAATTGAGGGGTTGGATCAGGATGTTGCAGGTCTGGTTGCCGGGACGCTTAGAAATTATCCGAAAGATTCTGCTGATGCGGTGAATCTGTTTTATCTACTGGAGCATGACTGTATGCCGGTACAAGCAGAGTTTCCTTCTGATTCTGGGCTGCAGTTTAAACATGCACATGCCATTGAGCTTGTAGCTGTAGCAATGATTGAGAATTTTTTTAATAGAACCACAGAAGAGGTAGAAAAAAGATGTCCCGTTATTCCACATTACTCTCTTCCAGGCAATTCACGGACAAATTGGGAGAATCTTGGCCTTCCTGATAGTTACCGTATGGCAATGAGTGCTCGTCTTCGGTTTGATGCTGCCTTGTTTTACTGGGTTCGTCCGCAACTAATCTTATCCTCTAAAGAGAGAAATGCAGGTAAGATTTATGATTCAGAGATACTAAGTAAGATGTTTGGCGGGAAAACAGGAAAACGATTGGAGTCTGCAATAGCGGATATTGGATTTGATGTGGACAGTAAGATGATAACCCCCCTCTCAGTTCTTTTGGATAAAGAGACAAGATGGCTTTCTTATCTTAGGGATGTGTGCCTAACAGGAAAGAATTGGGAGACTGGGGCAATGCCTGCAGAATCATTTGGAACAAGTCTTTTTCCTGTAGATCAGATAGATAAACTTTTGGAGCATACACATATTCGGTATGTGGGAGGAATGACAGGTTATAAGCTTGATGCACTGACAGATTGTCCAGAAAGTAACAGATATCATACGGGAATGACACTTGACAGAATCCGTTCACAGATAACATATACCAATCATGGAACACCCAGGGACTTTAAGGAAATCATGGGCGGGCTGTATGAGATGTGCAGTAAAGTAAAGGAGAAAAAATATGGCATTTTCGGAAAGTAGAGAGATAAATAGTGTCAGAAACAGCGAAGTAAATGGCTGCATGGATTTGGAAGGCATTACAATTCAGGAAACTGCTGATTTGATTATGACTGCTGCTTCCAGAGATAATACATATCAGAATGCAAAGAACATTTTAAATGTGTTTGGTAATATTAAAGCCTGGATGCTGAATGCCAATTGCGAGAATGAAAAAATTGCAAAGGCAAATATAAACCATATGAAAGTAATGTATACTTATTGGGCCGGAGCTATTTATAAAGGGTATAAGGTGGAATTTAGAACATATGCCTTTAACAAGGAGAATCCAATAGAAAACAGGTGTATCAATGATCTGAAAAAGATGAGTGGCTGGAGAGAGTCGTCGGAGGCTATACTGGAAATGGCAATTGGAGACCGTACGGTTGGTATTTTTGTTCCTGAATGGAAATGTTTTATTCCAGGAGCCAGTTTCTGTGAAGAATCTATCGACGGGGAAACTCCTGATGATTATTTGAATGCAAATCTCCACATAAAGAAACGCTGTAGGGCTATGTTGGGAAATTTAGTAGAAAATGGGACGGATGTAAAAGTTATCAAGGTACTTTTGGAGCAGCTCGGAGGAAATATTTCTCCAGAAGAACGCAGGATTTATGAAGGTGAAGTGGCAGAGATGCTTTCCGTTGATGTGACCACATATATAGAAAAGACAGCGTCAGGCGCCAATGCCGCAACTATATGCGGACATATGGGGACCAATCATGAGGAAAAACTCCTGAGCCGTCCGGTTTTGGTCAATACGGATGTAAACCCGGTTATCGGACCGGGTATGAAGCAAATTGGAAATAACTTTGTCGTTATTCCGCCCGTGATTCATGTGGACAAGATTAATGATTCGGAATATGCTTTTGGGGAACTGGATATGTATGGGATTCCTGAATGGATTGAGTATACAGCTGAACTGGATGGGAATCTATACCATCAGGTGTATGCTAAGGGTGATAAAGGGTTTAAAACGTGTCGCCCGCAGAACTATATAGATATGTCCTATATGATCCCGGAGGGAATTTTGAAAAAGTATAATTATCTTGTGCAGGATTCGGCAGCGGGTTCCCTGGGGCTGGACGAGGTGGATGTAGGTTGGAATGTTTATCCATATGACGATGAGACTAATGTGGCTAAGCTTGTTACTAAGCAGCATCCGGATGAGAAGTGTGAAATTCATCAGCGGACAGAGAAAATCACACGAATGGAGCTGTGCGATACCCATGGCAATATTCTGGGGACTATCTTTCCGGAAGTAAGAGCGGATTTTGAAAAAAAAGACAATATAGCTTATTTATCTCTGGACCCTGCGGGAGCAGTTAGCGTAAGGCTTATGACGCTTTCCGGTAGCGGTCGGTCAGGAGATATTTGCTATATGAATCTAATACATCCGGTGACACCGATGGCAAAAGGTGAACTGCATCGTGCGGTGGAGCGATGCCTGTTTCCTTTAGAAGGCAAAGGGACACATTTTGATTCTCTTTTGCAGAAGTTCTTTCCTAAAGGCTTTGGCGGATGGGCTGGATTAATGGTAGAAGGCAGAGTATGGCTGCCGGATCAGAATGCATTGTTTGATGCATTGAAGGCTTGTCCGGGTACAATGAGTGCTGCTATGACCGATTTAGGAGTTGTAAGCAATATGAAAGAGATGTTGACCCGTTCCAATTTGAGTCCAAAGGATAAGGAGTCCTGTATGTCAGCTTTGAAGTTATATATTGGTACCATGATTTTGGAAGGAGTTTTTGCTCTTGCCAAAGAGGGGTATGCAGTTAGGGCTGAAAATCTGAAAGTTTTAATCTCTTATCCTGAAAACGGCTCAGGGGAAGGTGTTACCAGATTAATAATACGCGCCATAAGAGGGGCTTTAAGCTTAGTTAACGAATATATGGTGCCGGATAATCAGTTGGTGGTTGATGAAAATGTATTCTTTTACTCAGAAAGTGAAGCAACTGCAGAGTGGCATAAAAATAATCCGCCTGGAAAAAGCTTTATGGGAAGAAATGTTGCAGCGGGAACTCCAGATTATGGACATTCCACTCACGATTATTCTCTCAGAGTAAATGATCATTTATATATGTTTTCCATTCCTTATGCTGCTCAATATATCACGAACGCTACCCTGGCGAAGGTTTATGATGGAAATGCATGTGCTCTGATGCGATGTTTTTTAGGCGGAAGTCAGGAACTTAAAATCAGGGCACTTGAGTCTATTGAGCAATCTATGGAGTCTTCACAGGGGAAGCTTTATGAACGACTCGGGTTTGTCCTTTCATTAAACAGGCTGTTTAGTAGTTGTGTTTTTAAAGTGACGGGAAGTAATGCAGATATTTTTCAGATGAAGGTTCAACAGATTACAGAGGCAAAACTTAATATTGCAATTCCTGCTTATGCTTATACGGTTATTCGTGCACTTAAGGACGGAGAACTTAAGCTTGACAGTAGTATAATATTGGCTCCGGTTGGAAAAGGATCTTTGGCAATAGATAATACTGTAGATGATTTTGAGCGGCGTTTTATTCAGCGTTTAAATAATCAGATTCAGTATATGATCAATAACGATGAAAAATTCCCGAAGAATACAGTTTTTACTGGGGTAATTCAGCTTCTTCCAAATAATGACAGGGAAAAAATCAGTGTTGCCCAGGGAATGATTGATATTGAAGAGAATAGTGGAGCAGATAGGTCAGGCTATATCTCTGTAATTCCTGATCCGATTGAGTATTATCTTGATCTGGCATATAGTGTAGATCAGTCCGGTATAGCTGCCAGGGAGGAAGTGAGCATAGAATTGGAGAAGTTTAATACTCCTGCAATGAGAGCAAGATATAATGCCATGCGGGAAGAGATTTATGATCAGGCATTTGATGCACTTGTCAACAGTTATAGATATGAACAGTTTGAGGAGAGTTTTAATCGTTGGGGATATACGGGTATTGAAGAGGGCGTAGCATACGATGAGGCAGGCATCCTGGATGATACAATTCGCACAATAGTAAAGCAACAGTTTCAAAACCTGGTCGCTGAATTGAAACAGTGCAGAAAAGAGCTCGTTATGTCTTGTCCCTACATCGAAAAGGAGATGATGTGCAGTGCCATGATTGACCTTGCAATTGAGAGATTGTGAGGTGAGAATATGTTTGAAGCAGCAGAAGGAGTAATTATAGGGGCTCAGTCAACCTCTTTAAGTGAGGACTCTTTATTTTGTGTTGTGTTGGTGATGATTCTGGTATTACAGATATTGCTTACGGCTGGCATGGTTATCATAATAATGAAACATATAGATTCTTCCAGAGACCTGAGAAATATACTAAGAAAAGTTGATAAAATGGAGGAAAAGCTTGCAAGGAATGCAGGAAAAAGACAGAAAGAAAAAACTTTTGTATCATACGGTAACGAGAATGATACTCCTCCCCTTGCAAATATATATTATCAGGAATCAACAGACAACATAGTGCAGAATTCGGATAGGCAAAAAAGCATGGAAACACAACCTGATTCTAGTAATCAGGTGATAAATGATCTGGCAGATAGATGTCAGTGTTGTGGTCTGTCTGTCAACGGTTCCGTTCACTACAATCCTGAGGGACCGGCAAAATTCGATGTAAAAGAACTGGAGGAAGCAGAATTCGTTCTACGCTCGGACATGACAGTTATACCTGTGAGTAGTAGCTTTTTGGGATATAATAATGATCAATATTATAGAAGCCGAGAGTTTTTCGTCGTATATGATTTTCAAGATAAAAATGGTAGAGATGTTGTTTGGCAGGAGCCAGTAAAGCTGGTTGCAGTCCAAAAACCGGCAGTTGTAGAAAAGATAGATAACGGTTACCAATTATTAAAAAAAGGCATTCTGATTGTTGAAAAAAAATAATTTTTTCATTACAGAGAAAATGTTGTAAAATTTTCTCTGTAATGATTATCTTTATTCATATTAAATCAAATCTCTGGTGAAAAAGCTGCTTTTTACACCATCTTTTTCGGCTCGGAATCGAATCCTAAGTATTAAATAAAATAATATATATTTTTTTTGTGGGATAATACTATTGTAAAAGAGGATTGATTGTGGTATTATGTCTTTGTTTGGAATCACTTATATAAAGTGAGCGTGTTTTAGAAAGAGAGTTGTATAGGTTATGATTATAAATTTAATGGAAATCATAAGACAGATTTCCAATGCGGATTACTGGTATCTTGCTGGACGTGATAAAGCACAACAAATATTTTCATTAGCATTGGAAGAAAAACTGTCAGACAATACTGAAGTGAATAGAAGGGTTATTGTTGATTGTAAAGATATTCCCCTGGCAACATCTTCTTTTATAGATGAATTGTTTTTTATCCATATTTTTGATTCAAATTGTCGTCATGGTAATTCTATATTAATTTTAAAAAATGTTAGTGATGAGCTTTATTTTAATCTGAAAATGGCTGTTGAAGGCAAAAAAGGATTAATTGAGGAAGCAAAAAAGAAAAATAAATTCTTTTTGACCATAGAGGATTTAAAAAAGTATAAGGAAAGCCATAGCAATGTTAGCAGCTGTCAAGTGGGAAGCCCCTATTTATTATGCGAGCGTAATGGGGGATTAGAAATCCTCGGTTTTTCAGAAGGCGAAAAACAAAAAGTGCTACTGGAAAATATTATACAAGGAGCCAGGTACACAACAAGTCTTTTGGCTTTAAAAGAAAATATTTCAAATACAGCTGCTGCAAACAGGCTGACACGCTTGTACGAGAAGAATCTGGTATTTCGCCAAATAAAGCCAGAGTCAGTTCCGGAAATCTATGAATATTTTTATTCTTGATATAAATAAATCAGCGCCTTTTTATGCCAACAGCAGAAGAATAAATCTAAAGGACAGTTTACAAAATCTCAAGCTCAAGATAAAACTTTTATATATCCCCCTCCCTTATGTATAATGAAACTAGCAAAACATTCTTGTATACTCAAGACGCAACAGGGGCAGGAGGTTTTATGGGGATACATAATTGCATTGCTGCTAAAGAATCATTACCGAAAAAATGTGGAACAATGGGAAAATTCATACCGGCAGATACCAGGCTGACATTTTGTCGTATAAAACACTAGAGGAAATGAAAGACAGCTTTCTCACAGTAAAAGGAGATTATGACGGTTTTTATGTGAGTGGAATTATACTTTATCATGCAATCCAGACCTTTGGTAAAAAGGGCAGAGATGTAGTGATTGGTTATTCCCCTATAGATATAAAGAATACATAAAGGATTTTCATCCAGAAAATGATATCAGTAAAAAATCAGCAGTTTATCATCAGAAGTTAGATTATTGAGATAAAATCCGGCATTGAAATGCGGAAATGCAATAATACAGAATTATGGGTAGATTAATTAAATTAGATTAATAAAAACGTCTGGGCATTCTTTATATTCTAAAGATTACTCAGATGTTTTTATATATGACTTTAATGTGTTGTTGCTCAAAGACAAGAAAGAATCGCAGGACAGACGTAAGCGATATATAACAACCTGTGTGCTCGAACTAGGGAACCCTACACAGTCAGGTTCTCAGGGGGGTTCTGTAATTCCAGGTTATCATCAATGATTCCAGAACACTTCTTTTGTATCAATGGACTCGATGGCGTCAGCTGTTCTATGCCTGTGAGCTCATCTTTGGAATACGGCATATACAGGAGCAGGGTATACAGATATTTGAATGCGTTCAGGTTGTTTGCCCTTGCTGGTTCGATAAAGCTCATTACGATGGTGGTCACTTTGGCACATTCCATGGTTAAGGGGGTAATTCACTGCTATCCAGGGCCAGAATTTAGTCCAGACAGGCGCCTCTTCTAAAGACGTTTCTGCTTACGCTCTTCAGCCGCAAGGTCTTTAAACAGACGTTCTTTAAAAACAGGCGGTTACAAAAGGTAACACCCTTTACAGTTGGTAGGAGGGATATATCATCTGTCGCCCCTTCCGCTGGTTTATCCATAGTCTGTTCGGAATGGATATCCAAAAGATTCAGGAATTTCTGCCGTTCCTTTGGGAATGTTTCAAAAAATTTCCTGCGGCAGTGAGCTATGCAGCATACCTCAACGATATCCAAGGTGCGTCCATATGCGGTTCTGTAAGCAATTGACTCGTGTGCCTGTGGTTTATAGTAGTGTCTTGAAATCCAGTGGTATACAGGGTAAGGTTGGCGCCTGTGATAGATAAAATAGGCTGTATGGTGGAGTAACGGTAACTGACTTTACCATGTCGGAAGAGCTGATTGCCGGAGAAACCTCTCCATCTTATGAACGAAATCGGACAGGTATTTTGAGATACTTTTCCCTAAAGGCTCTACACGGATCATATTCGAACCAACATATTTTTTTGAAAATTGGGTACATAATTTGCTGAATATCTTCGGTAATTAAAAGAAAGAACTAACCGTTTAATTAATATCCGCTTAGACGCTATCTTTCAGTTGCACCTTTTCAAATTTAAATGTAAAATACAATAAAGATATCAGCAATAAATTATACCTAAGAGAGGAATCGCACATGAGCAACGCAGCGGAAACCGTTACTATAGACAATCTCTGGCAAGCAATCACATCCCACCAGGGAGAAACCTTCTACACAAAGAAAATGCTCCCCTTTACCTATACCATCAAAGGCGGCGAGATGTTCACAGACCGCAGAGAGCGCTCCATCACCAGGAGCACCTTTGAAAACGCATACAAAAAAATAAAAAATGCCCCCGACAAAATCACCGGCCCCAAAGCATTGAACATGTACGGCGCCCCATATGTGTGGGCAGTTTTGGCAAAGGTGACAGATATTTGCCAATCATAACCGATACATTCCTATACCTTTAAAAATCATTTTACCATATAAAAATAAGCCAACAAACTCATAAGTGAGGTATTAAAAACCATGCCCGGCTACATCATCCACTTAACCGCAGCGAATTTTTTCCTAAATTCGCTGCCATTTTCACACCCGTTAAATCAGCCAAAAGCCAAAAACGCCTTCCTGGTCGGCAATTTACTGCCCGACACCGTTAAAGACAAATTCCAATCCCATTTCCGAAGCCCTGACACCTTGCAGGAAATTGTCCAATATCCCATACTGTCCAAATTTCTTGATAAATACCGTGACCTTCTCCCGGATCCAAGCGTCCAGGGTTATCTCTTCCATCTATACACAGACTACCGTTTTTTCACGGAATACATGCCCCGCATTGTGCGTTTTACAGACATTCAAGGCAGGTATACCACAAAGAAAGACGACATCGTCTGGGCTCAAATTCAGAAAACCAAGAAAAAAGTAAAGGCAGCAGACTTCTTCTCCGAAGACTATTATTACGGTGATTACACCCGCATGAACACATGGCTGGTCATCCATTACAGACTTCCTCTCCAGATGGATGTCAATATAAAAAATCCCGGCATTTCTGAGGTAGTATATTCCGATATTTCAGAAATCCTGGAGGAACTGAAGTCCTATCTGCTGATGCCTCCGGAAGCGGCAGATGATCTTGCTGTTTTTAATAGGAAGGAACTTCTCAATTACATTTACTCCATTGCCAACCCAAAAGAATTAAAAAAAGTAATTGATTAATGATTTATGTAATGTTAATATAATAATGTTGTTTGAAATGGGAAAGAATAGAAATGATGGCAACACTTTCTTATTTTAAATATATACGAGAGGAATGGAAAGAAGATGAAAAAAGGATTAATTGCAGCAGCAATTATTGTATGCATCGGAATTACCGCCGGTACCGTATTTCTGGTACTTAATCGGGACAAGACAGCACCGGAGATAAAAGTTCCTGGGGACAATACGCTGACTTATGTGGCGGGGCAGGATAAGAAGCTTCTTCTGGAAGGCATCACGGCAGTGGATGACAAGGACGGGGATGTATCAGATACCCTTATGGTGGAATCCGTAAAACCAACTGCTGACGGAACCCAGGCTGAAGTAACCTATACGGCAATGGACAACAGCCGCAATGTTACAAAAAAGAAACTTATGGTAAATTATCAGGCTTCCGGTGAAACAGCACCGGCGGACAGCGGCCAGGCTCCGGAAGGAACGGAGGAAGGCCAGGAAAGCGGGGAAGCAGGAACAGAAGCGCCGGCTCCCGAAGGGGAAACAACAGGTGAAGGTACGGGAGAGGGCGAAGCTGCCCCGGCAGATCCGTCTGCCGACCCGGCTGCCCAAGAGCAGCCTCCTCAGGAAACTGCAGGCGGTGCAGAGGCAGCGGAGGCGGCGATTGCACAGCTTCCGGCCGGCAGCCCACAGTTTCGTCTGAATGAATATGAAGTGACGCTGCCTGTGGGAAGCAAGTTTGATTACAGTACATATATTCAGGATATCACCGACGATAAAGATGACAGAAGCACCCTTTTCAGACAGATTCAGCTGCAGAATCCGGTGGATACCAATACACCGGGAACCTATGAAGTAGTGTATTATGTTGTCGACAGCGATGGAAATCAGTCAAATACTGCCATTTTAAAGGTAAATATCCAGTAGACAAACAGAGGACTTTCCTTTATAATGGTGGGTGAATTTATGGTAAAGGTGGATAAGATTATTGATTATAGACACACACTGCCACATTTTGCCCGGTGTAGATGACGGAGCAAAAAATGCGGACGAAACACGCAGGATGCTGCGAATGGCGTTTAAGGACGGCATCGATGAAATTATTGCTACACCACATTTTAACTGCGACATGGACGCGTCTGTGTTGGAAAAAAGGATGGGAGCCTATCTGCGTACCTGTAAGTACGCAAAGGAAATGAATCCAAAAGCCAGGATATATCTCGGAAACGAGTTGTATTACAGTGAGGGAGTGGTGGATGCCCTTGACAGAGGCGATGCGCTGACTCTGAATCAGACAAAGTATGTTTTGGTAGAATTTCCTGTTTATTCGGAATTCCGCTATATACGGCAGGCTGTGCAGAATCTGCAGTATGCCGGATATCTGCCTGTGATTGCTCATATTGAGCGCTATCAGGGCATGAAGAAAGAAGAACAGGTTGCAGAGCTGGCCGGAATGGGAGCCTGCATGCAGGTTAATGTTTCCAGCGTTATGGGTAAAGCAGGCTGGAGTACAAGATGGTATTTATTAAAATTAATGAGGCACGGACTCATTCATGTACTGGGCACAGATGCCCACGGTGCGACACACAGACGCCCGGAGATGAGAGATTGCCTTTCTTACATAGATAAAAAAATCGGAAAGACATACCGTGAGGAAATCAGCACAATAAATCCGTCAAGAATTATCAGAGGAGAATACATAAGTGGATAAGTTAGAAATCAAAGGAGAAATTTCATTATCAAGCCGGGAACGTGAAGTTTACCGTACCTTGAGAACCAACCTGGAATTTACGGGTGTGGAGAACCGGGTCATTGCAGTCACAAGCTGTACACCGAATGATGGAAAGAGTACAGTCGCTTACAATCTGGCGCTGGCGCTGGCAGAGAGCGGCAGGAATACACTGCTCATCGATGCGGATATGAGAAAATCCGTAATGGTTCACCGTTTGAAACTGGAAGGTGCTGTTAAGGGACTCAGCCATTATCTTTCCGGCCAGGCTGAATTGGGAGATGTGGTATATGGAACGAACAAGAGGAATCTTTTCCTGGTTCCAACGGGAATTTTCCCCAGCAACCCTACAGAGCTTTTGGGAAATGAGAGACTGCTGAAACTGCTCACAGGTCTGAAGAACACATTTGATTATATTATCATTGATACGCCACCTCTCGGAAGCGTTATCGATGCAGCGGTTATCGCTCAGGTGTGTGACGGATCCATTCTGGTTCTGGCAGCGGATAATTCCTCCAGGTCAGAGGCGAAAGGTGTGGTCGGACAGCTGAAGGCAGCTAACAGCAACCTTCTGGGTGTTGTTCTTAACAAGGTGGATGTACATACAGGAAGCTACTACGGCAAGAAGTATGGCGGGTATTATGGAAATAAATACGGCGGATACTATTAAAATCAACAAGACACCGTAAGAAAAATTTTGCAATGAAAGAGGAACAAAATGAATAATAAAGAATACGATGACGAAATGGAGATTGATTTAGGTGCCCTGTTCCATGTACTGATACGGAAATGGTGGCTGATCGCCATCTGTGCGATTATGGGCGGAGTGATCGCATTAGGCGGTACAGCGCTCCTTATCACGCCTAAGTATGAATCAAAAGCGCAGCTTTATATTTTAAATAAGACGACAAGTGTTACATCCCTGGCAGATATTCAGATTGGTAGTGAACTGACAGCCGACTTTGAGGTGATCGCCACCAGTAAGCCGGTTATTGATGCCGCTATTGAACGCATCAAAGAGGAAGAGGACAAAACATTTTCCAGAAAAGAGATACTGGATGTTCTGACTGTAGTAAATAAATCCGGTACACGAATTCTGGAAGTGAAAGCTATAGATGAGAATCCGGCAGATGCCTGTATCATCGCAAATGCAGTTGCCGAGGAAACAGCAGACAGAATGGCAAGTATTATGAAATCTGACCCGCCTACAACTGTGGAGAGCGCGGAGGTTTCAGAAAAACCTGTCAGCCCCAGCCTGCTGAAGAATACCGCTATCGGTATTTTGCTGGGTATCCTGCTTGTGTGCGGCGTGCTTACCGTGAGGTTTATCATTAACGACAATATCAAGACAGAAGAAGATGTTGAGAAATATCTTGGTCTTTCCACACTGGCGATCGTTCCCTATGTGAAAGGCAAGGATAAGAAGAAAGAGGAGCTTCGCAAATTGAAAGAGGCAGACAATGGAAAAGAAAAGAAGAAGTAAATTATTCTGGGTATTTTTGATCATATTTCTGGCAGCCGTGGCTTTTGCTGTATATTACTATACCAGTCAGCAGAAGAAAGAAGAAGTATATGATAAGCTGAAAGAAAGCAATAAGACAGAAGAGACAAAGGATACTGAAGAACCGAAACAGGAGCCGGCAAAGGAAGCGGCAGCAGAGCCGGAGAAAGAGCCTGTGGAGATTCCCATTGATTTTGCAGAGCTGCAGAAAATGAACCCGGAAATCTATGCATGGATACGGATTCCCGGCACAGAAGTGGATTATCCTATTGTGCAGCGGCCCGAGGATGACGCCTACTATCTGGATCACACGATAGAGGGCGAAGAGGGACTGCCCGGATCTATTTACACGGAATCCCTCAACAAAAAAGATTTTACGGACAAGAATACAGTGATATACGGACATAATATGAAAGACTGTACCATGTTCGGCGGCCTGAAGGATTATAAGGACAGTGCTTATATGGATGAGCATTCAGAGGTGTATATTTATACACCGGAGCACATTTTTACTTATAAGATTTTTGCGGCGGTTACTTATGACAGCAGACATATTATGGTGGCTTTTGATTTTACCCAGGAAGAGCAGTTCCAGGCGTATCTGGATTCACTCAGCCAGGTGAGAAATATGGCATCCTATATCAATACAGACATTCCGGTCACAACATCTGACCGAATTATTACAATGTCAACCTGCAATGGAAATAATGATCAGCGTTTTCTTGTAGAGGCGGTACTGATAGATGAAAAGTAAAGAAAAAAAGAGACTGGTTGTGATAGTTTCTGTACTGATCCTTCTGCTGCTGACTCTGGCTGTGGTGGTTTATGTTGTGAAAAATAACAGCAGAGCAAAGACAGTTGCGGACAATATGGAGAAAAGCACAGGCGCATCCGTTTCCCAGGCCAGCGATGATACCATCACTTATAATGGCCAGAAATATGAGTATAATAAAAATCTTACAAATATTTTATTCATGGGTGTGGATAAAAAAGAAACGGTTACTCTGAAGGACACGCCGGGAGTAGCAGGACAGGCGGATTGTGTTATGATCATATCTTTGGATAAGGAGACACAGACAGCGCGTATTCTGCAGATATCCAGGGATTCCATGACAGATATTGATATCTATGACGCAAACGGCAATTATTATACCTCCGTAAATGCGCAGCTTGCCACCCAATATGCCTACGGCAATGGGGAGCAGAGCAGCTGCTGGGCCATGAAGAAGACGGTATCGGAGCTGCTTTTTGATTTGCCGATAGACGGCTATGTGTCGTTGAATATTGACGCGATCAGCACAATGAACGACGCAGTGGGCGGTGTGGAGATCACCATACCGGAAGATTATACGATGATTGACCCTGCGTTCGTAAAAGGTGAGACTGTGAAACTGACAGGAGAGCAGGCGGAGAAATATGTGCGTTACAGGGATACGGATGTACAGGGCAGCAATAATGGGCGTATGCAGCGCCAGGTGCAGTATATTCCGGCTCTGATCTCCTCCCTGAGGAATAAAGTCGGCGCGGCCGGTGATTACTATGAGGCGTTTTATCCGGTGATCAAGCCGTATCTGGTGACAGACCTGAATGCTGACCAGATTAACGATTTAGCCCGCTATCAGCTTGGTGACAGCGAAACCCAGTATGTTCCGGGAGAAGCCGTTGCAGGCGCGGAACATGAAGAGTTTTATGTGAATGATGAAGAATTACAAAAAATGTTGATAGAAACGTTTTATACATTGCGAAAGTAGATGAAAATATACCCGTAATCCCACTAATATCAAGGGATTGCGGGTATGTTCATTTTTGACAAAGTGTGAATCGGTTTTTTGAAACAACATCTGCGCTTATCGGTGAAGGTCCTTTTAAAGCGGAAACGGACAGTTTTGCATCCGCCGTTCATAATAAATTTGGGGGAAATGGCATGACTGAAATTTTCTGAAAATTATCACCGAATCAAAGGTCAGAGCGTCGTACTGCCTCTTCGGTCCAGGAGTGCGGCCTGCATAAATGCGGAAAAAACTAGAAGAAATTTCACTTGAATCCATATATATACCGCCTATGAACTGCTGGAACACAATATATCCCCGGCGAGGCGGCAGCTGGTCCGAAACATGAGAAGTTTTATATAAATGATGAAAAATTAAAAAAAATATTGATAGAAATGTTTTACAAATTACGAAACTAGTGTTATAATAACTTCAAGCTTGTTAAATGTAATAAAGCAAGAAGAAACAAAAGGAGGATTTTATCATGAAGAAACTTATTGCTTTAGTGTGCGCAGCTGTTATGACTGTTAGCTCAGCCGTTGCAGTATTCGCACAGCCAAGTGTACAGGTTACAGGTGTTGTAACCAAAGCTCAGGCAGCTACAGATGCCAACGGTAACGCAGTTACTGTTGAGATCAAGGCAGTTCCTGACGAGTACAAAGAGGCCGTTGAGAACGTTAAAAAAGAGGAAACTCTGAAAGAGGTTCTTGGCGCTGACTTCAAAGAAGGCATGCAGGTTGTAGATGTAAAAGACATCTCTGTTCCGGACGGAACAACATTCCCTGTAACCATCACATTTGAAGTAGCTGGTGTTACAGAAGGTTCTTCTGTTGCAGTTCTGCACTACAACGGAAGCGCTTGGGAGAAGGTAGAAGCAAAAGCTGGTGCTGGTACAATCACAGCAACCTTCACATCTCTGTCTCCAGTAGCATTTGTTGTTGACAAAGACGCAGCAGCAAAAGCATCCACATCACCTAAAACAGGCGAAACAAACGTTATGATGTGGACAGGTATCGTAGCTGTTATTGCAGTAGCTGGAATGGCTGTTACATACAAAAAAAGAAAAGAAGCATAATTTTTAATGCTTAGGAACCCGGGCGAAAGCCTGGGTTCTTTTTTTCTGAAAAAACCCTTGACAGTGACCTTACGTCACCCCTTATAGTAACCTTATCAGAGAAAAAGCAAAGGAGAATACCACATGAAAGTATTAGTAACAGGCGGTGCCGGTTTTATCGGAGGAAACTTTGTACATCACATGGTGAATAAATACCCGGATTATGAGATCGTAAACCTGGATCTGCTCACCTACGCCGGCAATCTGGAAACTTTGAAACCAGTGGAAGATAAACCGAATTACAAATTTGTCAAAGGTGATATTGCGGACGAACCGTTTATTATGGATCTGTTTGAGAAAGAAAAATTTGATATTGTAGTGAATTTCGCGGCAGAGAGCCATGTAGACCGTTCCATTGAAGACCCGGGCATTTTTGTGCAGACCAATGTTATGGGAACAAGAGTGCTGCTGGATGCCTCTAAAAAATATGGTGTAAAGCGTTACCATCAGGTATCCACCGATGAAGTTTACGGGGATCTGCCCCTTGACAGACCGGACCTGTTCTTCACAGAGGAAACACCGATTCACACTTCAAGCCCCTATTCCTCCTCAAAGGCCAGCGCCGATTTATTTGTACTTGCTTATTACAGAACCTTTGGACTGCCGGTGACCATTTCCAGATGTTCCAACAACTATGGTCCCTATCATTTTCCGGAAAAACTGATTCCGCTGATGATCAGCCGCGCCCTGGCAGATGAGGAGCTTCCGGTATACGGAAACGGTGAAAATGTGAGAGACTGGCTGCATGTGTCAGACCACTGCGAAGCGATTGATCTGATCATCCATAACGGAAGAGTCGGTGAGGTTTACAATGTGGGCGGACATAATGAGAGAACAAATCTTCAGGTTGTACAGACAATTCTCAAAGCCTTGAATAAACCGGAAAGTTTGATCAAATATGTCAAAGACCGTCCGGGACATGACATGAGATATGCCATTGACCCGACAAAACTGGAAACAGAGCTGGGATGGAAGCCGAAATATAACTTCGACACAGGAATTGCACAGACCATACAGTGGTATCTGGACAATGAGGACTGGTGGAAACATATTCTCAGCGGCGAATATTCCAACTATTTTGATAAAATGTACGGAGAGCGCCTGGCTTAAGCGCGCGGCAGGATAGAAGCAGACGGAAGGGAGGGATTTTGTGGCGCATTATTATACCACCGGGGAGTTTGCCCGGATGGCTCATGTGACAATCCGAACCATACGGTATTATGATAAGAAAGGTCTTTTAAAGCCCAGTTTTGTCAATGAATCGGGATACCGCATGTATTCCGATGAAGATTTTCTGAGACTCCAGAAAATCCTCTCCCTGAAATATCTGGGATTTTCATTAAAAGAAATATCAAATATGACCATACATGATACCAGTTCCGATATTCTGGAATCCCTGAAGATGCAGATCGATTTGGTGCAGAAGAAGATTGAGAATATGAACCAGATGGAGCACGCCCTGCAGAATACCATGCAGATTGTTCAGCAGACAAACCAGATTGACTGGAATGAGATCCTCAATCTGATCCATCTGACCGATATGGAGAAGATGCTGGTGGAGCAATATAAAAACGGAGCCAATTTAAATATCCGCATTTCCCTCCACGAACGGTATTCCTCCAACCCCCAAGGGTGGTTTGCTTGGCTCTGCGAACAGATCGATCTGGACCAGGTGAAAAATGTCCTGGAAGTGGGATGCGGCAACGGGCAGCTCTGGAAACACGCACCTGATGCGGTGCTGCAGGGAAAATATATCTGCCTGTCTGACGCTTCGGGCGGAATGGTGCACGATGCTGCAGTGAACATTGGAAACGAGAGAAAGAAGTATTTTGATTTCAGAGTTCTGGACTGTCAGAAGCTTCCATTTCCGGACGGGCACTTCCAGCGGGTGGTTGCCAATCATGTGCTTTTCTATGTACAGAACATAGCAAAAGCTCTGGAAGAGAACAGCCGTGTATTGAGTGAGGACGGCATCTTTTACTGCAGCACCTACGGGACGGGGCATATGCATGAGATCACAGAGCTGGTGAAGGAGTTTGATCCCAGGATATCTCTGTCAGAGGTGGCCCTCTATAAGCTGTTCGGGCTGGAAAACGGACAGAAGCTGTTGGAGCCGTATTTCTCCTCTGTGGAGAAACGTATGTACGATGACAGTCTGTGGGTAGATAAGCCGGAGCCGCTGCTTGATTATATTTTGTCCTGTCATGGGAACCAGAGTGAACTTCTCTATCCCAGACAGAGAGAGTTTAAGCAGTTTTTGGAGGAGAAGATCCAAAGAGACGGAGGCATCTCCATCAGTAAAGAAGCGGGGATTTTTATTTGCAGGAAATAAATCGTCTCTGCCGGGTATAACGGGCAGGGAAAAGAAAGGATGAAGGTTATGAGAGTTTTAGTGACAGGTGTAAAGGGACAGTTGGGACATGACGTAATGAACGAGCTGGCTAAGAGAGGCCATATAGGCGTTGGCGTGGATGTGGAGGAGATGGATATCACAGATCCCCAGGCATGCAGAAAAGTGATCGGGGAGGCGGATGTGGAAGCTGTTGTCCACTGTGCTGCCTACACGGCTGTGGATGCTGCAGAGGATAATGTGGAGGTCTGCCGCAAAGTCAATGCTTACGGTACAGAGAACATTGCGAAAGTATGCCGGGAGCTGGGTCTGAAAATGATGTATATCAGCACGGACTACGTGTTTGACGGGGAGGGCACAAGACCCTGGGAACCGGATGATGAGAGAGATCCGCTGAATGTGTACGGGCAGACCAAGTATGAGGGTGAAGTGGCAGTGACAGACCATGTGGAGAAATTCTTCATCGTGAGGATCGCCTGGGTCTTTGGCGTGAACGGCAAAAATTTTATCAAGACCATGCTGAATCTGGGCAAGAAACACACGGATATCAATGTGGTGGAAGATCAGATCGGTTCTCCGACCTATACTTATGATCTGGCTGTTCTGCTTGTGGATATGATCGAGACAGAAAAATACGGCTTTTATCATGCCACAAATGAAGGTCTCTGCAGTTGGTTTGAATTTGCTTCTGAAATCTTCCGTCAGGCGGGCATGAACGTAAATGTACATCCTGTAAGCTCTGAGGAGTTCCCGGCAAAGGCAAAAAGACCTCATAACAGCAGGATGAGCAAGGATAAACTGGAGGCAAACGGCTTTAACCGCCTTCCTGCATGGCAGGATGCCCTGGCGCGTTACCTGCAGACCGATGAGCTGCAGAAACTGCTCCACGAAAATTAAAAAATGCGGGATTCACGTGCTTTTTGACCGGAAAAAATATACTTGCGCAGCCGGGTCTGCGCAAGTAATGCGCTGCCTGTGCATAAGAGCAGGTGCCGGAAATCTAAAATACAGGAAGAAACAGAGGTACAGAGTATGAAGGGAATTATTTTAGCAGGCGGATCAGGAACAAGACTGTATCCACTGACCAAGGTGACATCAAAACAGCTTTTACCTATCTATGATAAACCTATGATCTATTATCCGCTGTCCGTACTTATGGAGGCGGGAATCAGAGAGATACTGATCATTTCCACACCGGAGGATACTCCCAGGTTTGAGGCTCTTTTGGGAGATGGGCATCAGTTTGGCATTGAACTGTCCTATGCGGTACAGCCAAGCCCGGACGGACTGGCACAGGCATTTGTCATCGGTGAGGATTTCATCGGAGATGACGGTGTTGCCATGATCCTGGGTGACAATATTTTCTACGGACACGGACTGAAAAAGAGACTGTGCGCAGCGGCAGCCCGTACAGAAGGAGCTACCGTGTTCGGTTATTATGTGGATGATCCGGAGCGGTTTGGAATCGTGGAGTTTGACAGTGAGGGCAAGGCGGTTTCCATTGAAGAGAAACCGGCACAGCCAAAGTCCAATTACTGTGTCACTGGCCTTTACTTCTATGACAATAAGGTGGTGGAGTATGCCAAGAATCTGAAGCCGTCCGCAAGGGGAGAGCTGGAGATCACGGATTTGAACAGGATCTATCTGGAGCAGAACGAGCTGAACGTGGAACTTCTGGGCCAGGGATTTACCTGGCTGGATACAGGAACACATGAGTCTCTGGTGGAGGCAACTAATTTCGTAAAGACCATGGAAGACCATCAGCACAGAAAAATTGCCTGCCTGGAGGAGATCGCTTACCACAATAAATGGATTTCCAGGGAAGAGGTCATAGAGGCATATGAGGTTCTGAAAAAGAACGAGTACGGTGCCTATTTAAAAGATGTACTGGACGGAAAATATCTGGTATAGTAACCGCGCTGGCTGCCTCGGGATTTTCCGCGGGACAGTGGCGTGTGAACAGGAAATAGAAAGTATTCCAAGTGCCGCGGCGGTTTTTGCCATAGTCTGACAGAGTGGGAGTACATGGGTATGGGACAGTATACAGGCGAACTGATACACTATTTAATAAGAGATATCGCGGATGTGGGGAAATACTTTTTTGCAGGACTTGCCGCATTTTTTGCGGCTGGCCTGACGATTTCTCTGCTGACAAAAGTCCGGGGACAGAATGAGGGACAGCGCAGGCGCTTTTTAGGCGCGGCAGTTCTTGCGGGATATCTGTGTATGCTTCTGTTCATCACATTTTTGTCAAGAGAACCGGGCAGCAGGGACGGGATTGACTGGATGCCTTTCAGTACCCTTGGCAGTGGGCCGCGCGGGGATGCTTTTGTCCTGGAAAATGTCCTGCTGTTTGTTCCGTTTGGTGTATTGCTGCCCGTGGTCTCCGTGAAAATGAGGCGGGTTTGGAGTACATTATGTATGGGATGTGCAGTCAGTCTGTCCATTGAACTTTTCCAGTTCCTCACAAAAAGAGGATATGCCCAGACAGACGATGTGCTCACCAATGTGCTGGGGACGATTTTGGGGTATGCCGGTTATGCAGTATTTTGCCGCTGCAAGAAAAAAATACTTGCAATCTCGCAGCACTCATAGTATAATTATACTCGTTGTAAAAAAGAGATGGTCCTCTGCTGCACACTGCATTAAGAACATCCAGAGTATAAGGAGAAAAGATTATGAACGAAATCATCAAAAACATCGAAGCTGCTCAGATGAAAGCAGAAGTTCCGCAGTTTAATGTGGGAGATACCGTAAGAGTACACGGTAAGATCAAAGAGGGTAACCGCGAGAGAATCCAGATTTTTGAAGGCGTTGTGCTGAAAAAACAGGGTGGAAGCAATCGTGAGACCTTCACTGTAAGAAAGAATTCCAACGGAATCGGCGTTGAGAAAACATGGCCGCTGCATTCCCCCAATGTGGAGAAAGTGGAAGTGATCAGACGCGGTAAAGTAAGACGTGCAAAACTGAACTACTTAAGACAGCGCGTTGGTAAAGCAGCTAAGGTAAAAGAATTAGTAAAATAATAATGTTTAGAAAACAGGGACACATACTTATGTATATGTCCCTGTTTCTAAATGGATAAGAGGATGCTGCCATGAAGAAAAAAGAAAGTAAAGGACCGGAGTTTTCCAAAGACGGCCATGTGCGCCCTCTGCTCATATGGGTATTCGAGATCGCAGTGGTTCTTGTATTAGCTGCAGTGGTATCCATTTTTTTCTGCCAGACCATTGTCATGCAGGAGGGCGGCATGGAACCCACACTGGCTACGGGAGACAAGGTATTGATCAATAAAGTGTCATACAAGCTGGGCGAGCCGGAGAGGGGCGATATTGTGGCCTTTAAGAAGGACGCCAAGCAGCATTCCAGTATGCATGTAAAGCGCATCATCGGTCTGCCGGGTGAGACGGTGCAGATTAAGGACGGGCTGATCCTGATCAATGGGGAGACTTATATGGAGAAGAAGGATTTTCCAAAAATCAGCAATCCCGGACTGGCAGAGACACAGATCACACTGGGAAAAAACGAATATTTTGTACTTGGAGACAACCGGAACAACAGTGAGGACAGCCGTTTTGCCGAGGTGGAAAATGTAAAGCAGAAATATATTGTGGGCAAAATATGGCTGAGAGTTTCTCCTTTTGGAAAATTCGGCCTCATCAAGAGCTGACAGACAGAGAGGAACAATTATGAATTATCAATGGTATCCCGGGCACATGACGAAAGCAAAGCGCATGATGCAGGAGAATATAAAGCTGATCGATCTGATCATTGAGGTGGTGGATGCCAGAATCCCCGTTTCCAGCAGAAATCCTGATATCGACGAGCTGGGCAAAAATAAAGCCCGGCTGATTCTGCTGAACAAATCGGATCTGGCAGACGAGCGGCAGAATGAAAAGTGGACCCAGCACTTTACGGAGAAAGGGTTCTTTGTCGTGAAGGCAAATTCCAAAAGCGGGGCAGGCATCCGCCAGGTGCTTCCTGTGATCATGGAGGCCTGTAAGGAAAAAATAGAGAGAGACAGGAAAAGAGGCATTCAGAACCGTCCGGTCAGAGCTATGGTAGTGGGGATTCCCAATGTGGGGAAATCCACATTTATCAATTCCTTTGCCGGAAAAGCCTGTACAAAGACCGGCAATAAGCCGGGTGTGACAAAAGGAAAGCAGTGGATACGCATCAATAAAAATGTGGAGCTTCTGGATACACCGGGCATTCTCTGGCCAAAATTCGAGGACCAGAGCGTAGGCGCCAAGCTGGCTATGGTGGGCTCCATAAAAGATGAGATTCTGAATCTGGAGGAACTTTCCCTGGAGCTTCTGGGATATCTCCATAGAGATTATGAGGGTATTTTAAAAGAGCGCTATGACGTGGAGGAATCCGAGGACCGCCTGAAAATGCTGGAGGCCATTGCCGTAAACAGAAACTGCCTGCAGAAAGGCAGCGAGCTGGATTATGGAAAAGCATCCAACATTCTGCTGGAGGAGTTCCGGAACGGAAAAATCGGCAGAATTACGCTGGAACAGGTGTGAAACCCGCAGCCGGCCATTAAATCCGTTTTACAGTGGGCCGGGTCAGCGCAGCAAATGCGCAGATCTGTCTGTACTGCTGCAGCGGGGTGTTATTGAAAAACAAAGGATGAGACAGAAGATGAAAAGTATTCAGGAAATCCGTACAGAATTTCAGAATGCAGCGGAAACAGAGCTGGATGATCTGTGCGCTCTTTATCTGGAGGATGAGCGGAAAGGTGTGCAGGCCCTGATCGGGAAGGCCAGAAAACAGCAGGAAAAGCTGGAGGCGGAGCGTGCACGTATTGAAAAAATGAAAGCCTATGAGTATCAGTATGAGCATCTGGGCTATGTCTGCGGCATCGACGAAGCCGGAAGAGGCCCTCTTGCAGGTCCTGTGGTTGCCGGAGCCGTGATCCTTCCAAAAGACTGCAGACTGCTCTATTTAAACGATTCCAAGCAGCTCTCCGAGAAGAGGCGGGAGGAGCTGTATGATGTGATCATGGAAGAGGCAGTCAGTGTTGGCGTGGGATATGCAGGGCCTGCCAGGATTGACGAGATCAATATTCTGCAGGCAACCTATGAAGCCATGCGGGAGGCGGTATCCAAACTCACAGTCCGGCCCCAGATCCTGTTAAATGATGCGGTGACCATACCGCAGATGTATATTCCCCAGGTTCCTATTATAAAGGGCGATGCCAAAAGTATTTCCATTGCCGCTGCCAGTATTATCGCCAAGGTGACCAGGGACCGGCTTATGAGGGAGTATGACAAGGTGATGCCGGAATACGGGTTTGCCTCCCATAAAGGATACGGAGCGGCGTCCCATATAGAGGCGATCAGGAAATACGGGCCATCTCCCATTCACCGTGCCACTTTTATCAGGAATTTTATAGACTGAGGATGACAAAATATGAAAAGATCCGCAAGAGAGACAGGAACGTGGTATGAAGAGAACGCTGCCCGGTATCTGGAGCAGCAGGGTTACAAGATTCTGGAGAAGAACTTCCGCTGCCGGCAGGGTGAGATCGATCTGATCGCCATGGACGGGGAGTACCTTTGTTTTATTGAGGTGAAATTCCGGGAGAACGCTGACTGCGGCGGTCCGTTTCTTGCAGTGGATAACAAAAAACAGCGCCGGATATGTCATACGGCGCTGTTTTATCTTATGGAAAGAGGACTGCCGGAGGACACAGCCTGCAGGTTTGATGTGGTGGGGATCACGCCGGATGAAACGGTGCTTATAAAGGATGCGTTTTTATACCACATATAAAGAAAAAAGGGAGGACACAGATATGGAAATTCATTGGAAATCCGAGACAGAAAATCATATGAAGATACATGAAACAAATGGTGTCACATACCTGACATTCCAGGCTTTTGAAGAGCTTCCGGGCATTGTGCATGGATTTTCCACCAGACTGGGCGGGGTGAGCCGGGGCGACTGCGCTTCCATGAACCTGAGTTTTTCCAGAGGCGACCGCGAGGAGGATGTGAGGGAAAATTACAGAAGGCTTGCCGCCGCGGTAGGATTTTCACCGGAACAGATTGTCTGCTCTGACCAGACACATACCACGAATGTACGTGTGGTCACAGAGGCGGACAGAGGCAAAGGGTTTGCCGCTGACCGGGACTACACGGATGTTGACGGGCTTGTGACAAATGTACCGGGACTGGTGCTTGCCACATTTTATGCGGATTGTGTCCCCCTGTATTTTGTGGACCCCGGGAAGCGGGTTATCGGCCTATCCCATTCCGGCTGGAAGGGAACAGTGGGCAGGATCGGTAAGGTGACTGTGGAGACCATGCAGAGGGAATACGGCTGCAGGCCGGAGGATATTCTGGCGGCTATAGGGCCTTCCATCTGTCAGGAATGCTATGAGGTGAGTGAGGACGTGGCAGAACAGTTTATGAGCGCGTTTCCGGCTTCAGAACACGGGAAGATACTGATAAACAAAGGTCATGGCAAGTATCTTCTGGATCTCTGGGCAGCCAATGCGCTGATCTTTGCTGAGTCGGGTATTCTTCCTGCTCATATTTCTTATCCGGGAATCTGTACCTGCTGTAATCCTGACTTTTTATTCTCCCACAGAGCCAGTAAGGGAAAAAGGGGGAATCTGGGAGCTTTCCTCGGATTGTGCGAAATCAATTGACTTAATGCATAAATTTCAGGGTTGTTTTTTTGTGAATATTACATAGTTGTTACAAAAAACGTAAAAAAGCTTTGCATTTAGTAATCTATGTGTTATAATTATGCTCGTAATAAAAAAGGAGCTTAGAATATGAGAAATAAAAAATGTACAAGCTTATTTTTGACATTCCTGATTGCAAGTCTTACCATAACTCCGGTATACGCGTCTGCAACACAGAAAAAGATTACAGAAGCGGAACAGCAGAAAACTGAGACACAGAGTAATTTGAACGCCTCACAGGATAAGATCAGCTCTCTGGAAGCCAAAAAAGGTGATCTGGAGGCATACCTTACGGAGTTAAACCAGCAGCTTACGGACCTGAGTAAGAACCTCTCAGATTTACAGGAAAAGTCAGATGCTAAGCAGGCAGAGTTACAACAGATCGAGAAAGAACTGGATGATGCGAAAGCCCGCAGGGAAGAGCAGTATGAGAGCATGAAGCTTCGGATTCAGTACATGTATGAGAACGGCAATGATTCCTACATGACTATGCTGACAGAGGCAAAGGACTTCACTGATTTCCTGAACAAGGCAGAGAACATTATGCAGCTTACAAAGTACGACCGGAAGATGCTGGACCTCTACAAAGAGACACAGCAGGAGATTGAAGACAAAGAAGCCGGTGTAAAAAAAGAGCAGGAAGCGCTTGAAGAACTGAAGCAGGAAAGTATGGACAAGCAGGCGGAGGTATCCGACCTGGTGAGAAATACAACCAAGCAGATCGATACATATAGTTCACAGATTGACAGTGAACAGAGCGCGGCAAAAGAGCTGCTGGAGAAAGTGAATTCCCAGGAAGCCGTGATTGACAGCTTGATGAAGCAGCAGAAGGATGAGGAAGCGGCAGCAGCGCTTGCAGCGCAGAAAGCAGCCCAGGAGGAAGCAGCAAGAAAGGCACAGCAGGAGGCCGCAGAACAGCAGGCAGCCGCACAGCAGAGTGCCTCACAGGAATCCTCTGAGAGCTATAATGATGTACAGGAAGAGACTTCTTCCGATACAGAGACATCACAGGAGATCACAGAACAGGAAGATACCTCCTCTGATGATTCTCAGGGAAAATATCTGGGCAGGTTCAGACTGACCGGATATTGTAACTGTGCCCTATGTCATGGACAGGGATACACAGCCAGCGGAACTGTTCCCCAGGCGGGAAGGACTGTTGCCATGAATGGTATTCCGTTTGGAACAAAGCTTCTGATTAATGGAGGCGTCTATGTAGTGGAAGACAGAGGAGTACCTTACGGTAATGTGGATATCTATCACGATACCCATGACCAGGCACTTTCCTTTGGTGTGGGATATGCAGATGTATATCAGTTAAATTAAAAAAGACCTCCGTACAGGCGTTTGGATACGCTGTGTACGGAGGATTTTTTTGCTTTTCGACGTGCCGAAAACCGTGTGCGGATTTATGAGAAACGGTTCAGCAGCATATTGATTTTCTTCGTTGTAGAGCGGACTTTTTCCACAGACAGGTCATGGTTCAGAATGTCCATAATACTTGCAAGATATTTGCTCATATCTGCTTCCAGATAATAAGGACGGTTTAAAAGGTCCGGATTTCTGTAGTTCAGGTTGGTGGTGATGACGCGGTAAATATACCCTTTTTCATAATATTCATCAAATTTTTCCAGGCCGTCAGTGAAGAGTCCGAATGTGGTACAGACAATGACACGCCTTGCTTTCCGGTCTTTTAACTGTTTTGCCACATCCAGCATGCTTTCCCCTGAGGAGATCATGTCGTCAATGACGATCACATCTTTTCCCTCCACGGAGTCACCTAAGAACTCATGGGCCACAATGGGGTTCTTGCCGTTTATGATGGTAGAGTAATCGCGGCGTTTGTAGAACATACCCATATCCACGCCGAGGATATTGGAAAAATACACAGCCCTCTGCATGGCGCCCTCATCCGGGCTGATGATCATCAGATGCTCATTGTCAATCCTGAAGTTGTCGATGGACGCGCACAGGGTTTTCAGGAACTGATAAGTGGGCATAAAGTTGTCAAAACCGGACAGGGGAATAGAATTCTGCACCCGCGGATCATGTGCGTCAAAGGTGATGATATTGGATACCCCCATCTGCACCAGCTCCTGCAGTGCCAGCGCGCAGTCCAGGGATTCCCTCTTGCTTCTCTTGTGCTGACGGCTTTCGTATAGGAAAGGCATGATCACGTTGATCCTGTGCGCTTTTCCCGTAGCAGTGGCGATGATCCTTTTTAAATCCTGGTAGTGGTCATCCGGAGACATGTGGTTGACATGTCCGCTGACTTTATAGGTCAGGCTGTGGTTGCATACATCTACCATAATAAAGAGGTCCGTGCCGCGCACGGATTCATTGATGATGCCCTTCGCTTCACCTGAGCCAAAGCGTGGACACTTGCAGTCAAGAAGAAAAGTATCTGCTGTGTAGCCGCGGAAATTAAGTCCGGACTGATTGTGAGAATCTAATTCCTTTCTGAATTGTACCAGATGGGAATCCACCTGCTGGGCCAGCTCTTTGCAGCTGTCCAGGGCTGCTATTTTAATAGGTGCCACCGGAATGGACTTCTCCAATAAACTGATATTGACCATAATGACCTCCGTTAGAGTTTTTTTGACATATAATTACACATTAAGTTATAACATCAGAAAGTGAGCAGCGTCAAGGAAATTATTGCTTTTTTTATGCTTTATTGGTATGATAATAAATAGCGGGTATAAAAAGACCCGTTTAGAAATGAGGAGAAATTGTGAAAAAATGCAGACATATCATCCGGGAAGTGGAAGCCGGAAGCATTGCCGAGGAGCTGGAACTGGCTCCGGGGGATGAGCTTTTGTCTATCAACGGACAGGAGATTGAGGATGTCTTTGACTACCACTATTTGATGAATGATGAGTATATAGAGGTTCTTGTGCAGAAAGCGGACGGTGAGCAATGGGAGCTGGAGGTGGAGAAGGATTACGAGGAAGACTTGGGAATCGTATTTGAGAACAGTCTCATGGACGAATACCGTTCCTGCAGCAATCATTGTGTCTTCTGCTTTATTGACCAGATGCCCCCGGGCATGAGAGAGACCCTCTATTTTAAAGATGATGATTCCCGTCTCTCCTTTTTACAGGGAAATTATGTGACGCTCACCAATATGAGCGACCATGATATTGACAGGATCATCCACTATCATCTGGGGCCTATCAACATTTCTTTCCATACGACCAACCCCGAGCTTCGCTGTAAAATGCTGCACAACCGTTTTGCCGGGGACATTTTCCCTAAAGTGCAGAGACTCTATGAGGCGGGAATTGAGATGAATGGCCAGATTGTGCTCTGCAAAGGGCTCAATGACGGCAAAGAGCTGGAGAGAAGTATTGAGGAGCTGGCAAAATACCTGCCCCACCTGAAAAGCGTTTCTGTTGTGCCTGTGGGGCTGAGCAAATACAGGGATGGACTGTATCCGCTTCAGTCCTTTGGAAAAGAAGATGCCGAAAATGTGATTTCCCTGATTGAAACATGGCAGAAACGGTTATATGAAGAATATGGATTACATTTTATCCACGCAAGTGATGAATGGTATCTGACTGCCGGGCGCAAGCTGCCCCCTGAAGAGAGGTATGACGGCTACCTGCAGCTTGAGAACGGTGTGGGTATGCTGCGCCTGCTGGAGAACGAAGTAGAGGAGGCTGTCGCTGGACTTTCCGGAGATGAGCGGGCGCTGGAGGTGTCCTTTGCCACCGGTTCCCTGGCGTATCCTTTTATCCGCAGATACGCGGACCGGATCGAAACACTTTATCCAAAGGTTAAGATCCACGGATACTGTATCCGCAACCATTTCTTCGGAGAGAAGATCACAGTGTCCGGTCTTCTGACCGGGCAGGATATCATAGCACAGCTTCAGGGCAGGCCTCTGGGAGAATACCTGCTTCTGCCCTGCAATCTGCTCAGGAGCGGGGAGAATGTATTTCTGGATGATGTAACCGTAGAGCAGGTGGAAGAACAGTTAAAAATTCCCGTAAAAATAGTGGAAGAGGACGGCGCCTCCCTGGTGTCAGCCCTTCTGGAAAAAGAGGCGGGAAGAGCACATAGAAGGAGACAGATGTATGAGCAAACCGATAGTAGCAATTGTTGGACGACCTAATGTGGGAAAGTCCACACTTTTTAACGCCCTGGCAGGAGAGAAGATATCCATTGTAAAGGATACGCCGGGGGTGACCAGGGACCGTATTTATGCGGATGTGAACTGGCTGGATAAATCCTTTACGTTAATTGACACCGGTGGTATTGAGCCGGACAGCAGGGATATTATCCTGTCACAGATGCGGGAGCAGGCGCAGATCGCCATAGATACTGCAGATGTGATCATTTTCATTACAGATGTGCGTCAGGGTCTTGTGGATTCCGATGCCAAGGTGGCGGACATGCTCAGAAGAAGCGGTAAGCCCGTGATTCTGGTGGTGAATAAGGTAGATAATTTTGACAAGTTTATTATGGATACCTATGAGTTCTATAATCTGGGGATTGGGGAGCCGGTGCCGGTTTCTGCCACCGGAAAGCTGGGAATCGGTGATATGCTGGAAAAAGTGGTGGAGTACTTTGATGAGGACGCAGAAGACGGTGAGGAGGAAGATATTCCTAAGATCGCCGTGGTGGGAAAACCAAACGTGGGAAAATCCTCACTGATCAACAAGCTGATCGGGGAATCCCGTGTCATCGTATCCGATATTGCGGGAACCACCAGAGATGCCATTGATACAAAGGTGGAATGGAAGGATAAAGAGTATATTTTCATCGATACGGCAGGACTCAGAAGGAAGAGCAAGATCAAAGAGGAGCTGGAGCGCTACAGTATTATCCGTACCGTGACGGCTGTGGAGCGCGCGGATGTGGTAGTCATGATGATCGATGCCACAGAGGGCGTCACAGAGCAGGATGCCAAGATCGCAGGTATTGCCCATGAGAGAGGCAAGGGTATCATCATTGCAGTGAACAAGTGGGATGCCATCGAGAAAAATGATAAGACGATCTACAAGTTTACCAATAAAGTCAGAGAGGTTCTGTCCTACATGCCGTACGCGGAGATCATTTTTATTTCCGCTGAGACAGGGCAGAGGATACCAAAGCTTTTTGAGACCATTGATATGGTATTGGAGAATCAGACACTGCGGGTGCAGACCGGTGTGCTCAATGAGATCATGACAGAGGCCGTTGCCATGCAGCAGCCGCCTTCTGACAAGGGCAAGCGCCTGAAGCTGTTTTACATTACCCAGGTGGCGGTTAAGCCTCCTACATTCGTTATTTTCGTCAATGACAAGGAACTGATGCATTTCTCCTACACCAGATATCTGGAGAATAAGATCAGAGATACCTTTGGATTTAAGGGAACCTCCCTGAAATTCATCATAAGGGAACGCAAAGAAAAGGAGTAGGATGACAAATGCTGGTACGAATTGTAAGTCTGCTGATTGGTTATGCGTTTGGTCTGTTCCAGACCTCTTATATTTACGGAAGAAAAAACGGAATTGATATCCGGGAACACGGAAGCGGGAATGCGGGGACTACCAATGCGCTCCGCACCCTGGGCAAGAAGGCAGGGGCGGTTACCCTTCTGGGGGACTGCCTCAAATGCGCCCTGGCGATCCTGGCCGTTTATCTGCTCTTCGGCAGGAGCCACCCGCAGCTTGTCAGGCTGCTGGAGCTGTACGCCGGAGCCGGATGTATCCTGGGACATAACTTTCCCTTCTATCTGCATTTTAAAGGAGGGAAAGGGATCGCAGCCTCTGTGGGGCTGGTGGCAGCTTTTGACTGGCGGTTGTTTTTGATTTGTGCCGTGGTATTTTTTACGGCCTTTTTCCTGAGCCACTATGTGTCTCTGGGATCTCTGCTGGGATACTTCTTTTTTGCTGTGGGCGTGATCGTCTCAGGGCAGATCGGCAGATATGATGTGGACCCGGGAGTGCTCCATGAGATGTACATACTGGCTCTGCTTCTGATGGCGCTGGCCTTCTGGCGGCACAGACAGAACATTGTGCGTTTGATCCGCGGCAATGAGAACAAGATTTATCTGGGGAAACATTAAGGAAATACAGTATGGAGGGATAGCATGGCAAAAGTAAGTGTGATTGGAGCAGGAAGCTGGGGAACCGCCCTGTCCATGCTGCTTTGCGGCAATGGGCACGACACGGTTCTGTGGTCTCACAGGGAGGAACAGGCGGAGGAGCTGCGAAGGACAAGGGAGCATAAAGCAAAGCTGCCCGGTGTCAGACTGCCGGAAAAGCTTCACATTACCAGCAGTCTGGAGGAGGCGCTGGCGGGAAAAGATGTGATCGTTCTGGCAGTGCCGTCCGTGGCGGTCCGCTCTACCGCAAGGAAGATGAATCCTTATATCCGTTACGGACAGCTTATTGTCAATGTGGCGAAGGGGATTGAGGAGCACACCCTCACAACCCTGACGGATATGATAGAGGAGGAAATCCCCAATTCCCAGGCATGCGTTCTCTCAGGACCCAGCCACGCGGAGGAAGTCAGCAGGAATCTGCCTACGACCTGCGTGGTGGGGGCAAAAAGAAAAGAAACTGCGGAATATCTGCAGAATATCTTTATGAGTCCCGCGTTCCGCGTGTATATCAGCCCGGACATGCTGGGGATAGAACTGGGCGGAGCCCTGAAAAATGTCATTGCCCTGGCAGCGGGAACCGCGGACGGCCTTGGATACGGGGACAACACGAAAGCGGCGCTGATCACCCGCGGAATGGCGGAGATCGCAAGACTGGGAATCGCCATGGGAGCACGTCCGGATACCTTTTACGGACTTTCCGGAATCGGCGACCTGATCGTTACCTGCGCCAGCGTCCACAGCCGTAACCGCAGGGCAGGATTTCTCATGGGGCAGGGGCGCTCCATGCAGGAGGCCATGGATGAGGTGAATATGGTGGTGGAAGGCGTTTTCTCCGCGAAAGCCGGAAGGGAACTGGCAGAAAAATACGGGGTGGAGATGCCGATCATCGAACAGGTGAACCGGGTGCTCTTTGAGGGCAAGACTCCGGCGGAGGCCGTATCTGACCTGATGGTGAGAGATAAGAAAATTGAATCCTGGGATGAAAGTTGGAAGTGAGGGCGCAGTATGCCCTCATTTCTTTTCTAAAGAATTCTTTAGGGAACGTTAAGAAAAGTTTTCGGATTTCCAAATTGACAATTTAATAATTGTGATGTATGGTTGTACTAATGATGTAGTACAATGATAAAAATTGCACTGCATGAAAGATGCAGGGGAGGATGTGTGTATGGAAAACAATACAGAAGTGAAAAGAGAAGAGTCGCCGCAGAATCTGATTCGGCTTTCCGGAATCTGCAAAATATATAATCCGGGCGAGAATGAGGTGCGTGCACTGGACCATGTGGACCTGCAGATCGATGAAGGGGAATTTGTTGCGATCATCGGACAGTCCGGCTCAGGAAAATCCACACTTATGAATATGCTGGGGTGTCTGGATGTGCCCACAGAGGGGTCCTACTGTCTCCACGGACAGGATGTATCTCATTTAAAGGATAACCAGCTTTCAGAGATACGCAACCGGGAGATTGGATTTATCTTCCAGGGATTTAATCTGATCGCCAATCTGAACGCACTGGAGAATGTGGAGCTGCCTCTTATTTACAGAGGTCTCGGCAGACAGAAGAGAAGGGAGCTTTCCCGGGATGCCCTGAAGATGGTAGGTCTGGAGAACCGTATGGACCACAAGCCCTCGGAGATGTCCGGCGGACAGCAGCAGAGGGTTGCCATAGCCAGAGCTATTGCCGCCAGGCCGCCTGTGATCCTGGCAGATGAGCCTACAGGTAACCTGGATTCCGCATCCAGCAAGGAAATCCTGCAGATTTTGAAGGAGCTGCACAAGGAAGGCAGGACAGTTATCCTGATCACCCATGATGACGGCATTGCCGCCCAGGCCCGCCGTATTATCCGTATTATGGACGGAAAAATCGAATCAGACAGATTAAATGAGCATTACGAGGAAGGAGCACACCATGTTGAGAAAGAATAAAGAAAATCTTCCCGACACTGTGAAAACAGGAAAGAAAAAGAAAAAAGTGCCGCTGATCATCGGCGGTGTCGTTGTAGCTATTATTGCTGTGAGTTTTGCGGCATCAAAAATGACGCCGAAGGCTCTGCCCCAGGTACCGGTAAGCGCTGTCACCAAAGAGGATCTGACGGCAAAGGTGGATACCAGCGGTACTGTGGAGAGTCTCAGGACAAAGACATATTTTTCGCCCGTCAATGCCGCTATAGCCCAGTATCCTCTCAAGGTGGGGGAAGTGGTGAAGCCGGGAGACTCTCTGGTTGCTTTTGATGTGTCCACACTGGAACAGGATAACCAGAAGGCACAGCTCAATGTAAGCGCCACGGTAAACGGTTCCAAGGACAGTATGGCAAAGGCAGCCCAGACACAGCAGAAGGCCAATGAAGCAGCCGGTAAAGTCCCCACACTGCAGGCCAATGTGGACAGCTACCAGGAGTATGTGGCATCTCTGAAAACGGCCATTGCGGACAGGACAAGGGAACTGAGCGATTGGGCAAAGCAGACATCCACAGATGTCAGCGTGGCTCTGACCCAGGCACAGGCAGATCTGACCAAGCTGCAGCAGGACCTTGAAGCCCAGAAAGGCGAACAGCAGCAGATAAATGCCCAGGCAGAGGAGCTGCAGGCGTCTATTGCCGAGGCAAAGAAAAATAATCAGGATACCGCAGATCTGGAAAGACAAATGAAGGATTTAAAGGCCCAGGCGGAAAACATGGAGCCGGCGATCGATGATTTGACTTCACAGATCAATGACAAGAGTGATGAGGTGACACAGCTTCAGATTGATCAGATCGAAAGCCAGTCTGCTTCTGACCCGACAACCGATGCCCAGATTGTAGAGTGGCAGAATGAACTGGAGAGTGCCACCACAGAGCTCTCAGAGCTGCAGTCAGAACTTGCCGAACAGAAGAGTCTGGCAGACAGCGCGGATGGTGTACAGGTGACAGAAGCAGCCAAAGCGCAGATGCAGGCCACCAACAATATAGCCGAGCTGGAGGCAGCTACCCTGGAAGAACTGCTGGAAAAGGGGAAACAGGGACTTCAGGCTGAGTTTTCAGGAATCGTCTCCAAAGCAGACGCGTCGCAGGGCTCTGCAGCCACACAGGGCATGGAGCTTATTACCATTGCCAGCAACGAGGAGGTGGCAGTCAATGTGACCGTGTCAAAATACGATTATGACAAGCTGAAGGAAGGCCAGAAGGCATCCATCACCATAGCAGACCATACATACAAGGGAACTGTCTCACGTATCAGCAAGATGGCTACCACCAATGAAAAAGGTGCGCCGGTCATCTGGGCTGAGGTTAAGATCGACAATCCGGATGACAACATTTTCTTAGGCGTGGAGGCAAAGGTATCGATTGAGACCGGCAGTGCCAAGGGCGTTGTGAGTGTTCCTGTCAATGCGGTGAACACAGGAAAGGACAGTACCTTCTGCTATGTGGTCAAAGACGGCGTGATCGCCAGGCAGGAAGTGGAGACCGGAATTTCATCTTCTGAGTACACAGAGATCAAGAGCGGCCTGAAGCCGGGCGATTCCGTGATTACTGAGCTTCCGGACGGATTTGCGGAGGGCATGAAGGTGGATGAGGCGGCTGCGGGCAGCACGTCCGGCGCGCAGACTGCAGATGTGGTAAAGGAGTAGCCTATGGCACAGTTAGCAGAATACTTGAAGATGGCTCTGCAGAATATCAGGGCAAACAAAGGCCGCTCCCTTCTGACCATGCTGGGAATCATTATAGGTATCTCCTCTGTTATCACCATTATGTCAGTGGGTTCCGGATTTCAGGGTGAGATGAACCGGCAGCTCAATTCCATTGCCGGGGGACAGATCTGCATTTATTCCAATGAAGAGGGGCTCAAGCGGGAGGAATATATGAACGCGGATGATTTCGCCGCGATCGAGCAGGAAATCCCCGGAGTGACAGGAACTTCCCCTATATTTTCCGATTCGGGTACGACCCAGTCCTCAAAGGGCCAGTTTGATCTGTCCGTTACAGGCGGAGGAACGGCCCAGCAGGAGATTTCCAAATGGAAAGTGGTAAGCGGACGCTATTTTAACCAGAGTGATATCGATACAGGAAATAAAGTCTGTGTGATCAGTAAAAAAGATGCCATTTCCCTTTTCGGCACAGATGATGTTCTGGGCATGAATCTGGAATTCAGTGTCTACCAGAGCACTGTGGACTTTACCATCATCGGAATCGTGGAGCAGGAGAATCTGGGAAATATGGTTTCCGTGGATTATGGGGATGTGAAAAGAATATCCGCGGATATTCCTTATACGGCCATGGAGAATTTCGGCTATGACACTTCTGTGACCAATTATCTGTACATCACCACAGACGGCAGTGCAGATACCGGTCAGGTGGCAAATGATGCCATTGCGCTGCTGAACCAGCGCCACTACAGTCAGGGAAAGAATTATTATGACATGGAGGACTTCAATGACCAGATGAAGCAGATCAACTCCATGCTGAACATGATCACAGGATTTATCGCCTTAGTAGCAGGAATCTCCCTGCTGGTAGGCGGCATCGGTGTCATGAATATTATGCTTGTGTCCGTGACGGAGAGAACAAGAGAGATTGGCATCAGGAAATCCCTGGGAGCCAGAACCTCCTCTGTTATGGTCCAGTTTTTGGCGGAATCTGCTATTATCGCCTGCATTGGCGGTGTGATCGGCATCATTATCGGTGTGCTGCTGGCCTATGCGGTCTGTTCCATACCTACCCTGGGATTCGCACCGGGAATCAAGGTGTCTACAATCCTGATCGCAACCCTGTTTTCATCAGGGATCGGTATCCTTTTCGGCGTATACCCTGCCAGAAAAGCAGCGAAGCTGAGTCCCATCGAAGCGCTCAGAAGAAATTAAAAGAAATGAACAAATGAGAAGAAAAAGTACCGCACAGAGTGATATCTAATACTCCTGCGGTACTTTTTGTATGGGGAAAAACCCCGGTATGTATGATGTTTTTGGATATCAGTCCTTATAGTAGGGAATCATATCCTCAGGGATACCGGCAGTGCGCTGGTGGGCATCCATAGCAGTAATGGCATCCATCTCCTCACGGGTCAGGGAAAAATCAAAGATTTCCGCATTTTCCCTGATGCGTTCTTTGTGTACGGACTTGGGAATGACGGATATTCCCAAGTCCGATCTGTGCGGTAGTCTTTTGGTATTTTCTTCCGATTTCCAGAAGAAGCTGGCTGTGCAGATAGGCGCCCCGGGCAAGAGGCGCATAGGCCTGTACCGCAATATTGTTCTCCCTGCAGTAGGACAGAAGCTCCGGCTGGTTGAACAGCGGATGGAATTCCACCTGATTGACTGCGGGTACCACGTCGGAGACTTTTTTCAGCATTTCCAGGTCATGTATGTGGAAGTTAGAGACGCCGATAGATTTCACACGCCCTTGTGTCTGGAGCTTTTCCAGAGCTTTCCAGGTGTCTGTATAACAGCCGGGCACAGGCCAGTGGATCAGATATAAATCCACATAATCAAGTCCCAGGCGCTCCAGACTTCTGTTGAAAGTATCTTCCACGTCGCCGATTCTCTGTGCGGTATTCCATATTTTCGTTGTAACGAATAATTCCTCTCTTGGTATGGTAAGAGCCTTGATTCCGCGCCCCACGCCGTCTTCGTTTTTATAAACAGAAGCGGTGTCAATGAGACGGTAGCCGGCATCTGCGGCATCTGCGATCGCTTGTTCCACCTCGTTCTCACCGACGGCTTTGTAGACACCCAGACCCAGAAGCGGCATCTGGCGGCCATCGTTCAGAATGATTTTTTCGTTGAAAGACATAACAGTCCCTCCTTTAAATATTACCTTATTTCAATCCATGCTCACTGTGTTATTTCTGCCGGATACTTAGACAGTTTACCATAGAAATGTGAAATATTTACTCCGAATTTATTAACTTTTTAATAAATCCGTGCTACTATTATAAGAAGTGCAAGCTAAAATGCAACGAAATGCCAAAATATGGCAGTGGAGGATATCGAATGAAATTTTTTCATATGGCGGATCTGCACCTGGGAAAAAAGCTGCTTGGGGAGCCGCTGTGGAAAGAACAGCAGTATATATTAAGCCGTGTTGTGGCCATGTCTGATGAGGAGAAGCCGGAAGCTGTTTTGCTGTGCGGGGATATTTACGATAAGTCCATTCCCTCCTCGGAGGCTGTGGGGCTGCTGGACTGGTTTCTGGAAGAATTGTCCGTCCGTGGGATACAGACATTTTTGATCAGCGGCAACCACGACGGAGCCCAGAGGCTTCAGTTTGCCAGCGGGATCTTAAAAAAAGAAGGGATTCATATTGCGGGTACGTTTAAAGGGGGGCCGGAACATATTGTGCTGAGTGATGCGTTCGGCCCGGTTCATGTGTGGATGCTTCCTTTTCTGCGGCCCGGTATGCTCCGCCCATTTGCGGAGGAAATTCCGGAAACTTATGAGGAGGCCGTGAAAACCGCACTGCATGGCGCGGTGCTTCACAGGGAAGAGCGGAACCTGCTTCTGGCACATCAGTTTGTCACGGCAGGAGGCAGAAAGCCGGAAATCTCCGATTCGGAACAGCGTTCCCTGGGCGGTATCGATCAGGTGGATGCCTCAGTCTTTGGAGCATTTGACTATGTGGCGCTGGGGCATATCCACAGACCGCAGAAAATGGGGGATGTAAAGATACGGTATGCAGGTTCTCCCCTGAAATATTCTTTTTCTGAATGGAATCAGACAAAGTCCGTGACTGTGGCAGAGCTCAGAGAGAAAGGAAATCTGTCCGTCAGGAAGCTTCCACTGGAACCAAAAACAGAGATGGCTGTCCTAAAGGATACCATGGAGGCCCTCGCTTCGGAAAAATACAGGAAATACAGAGAAGGATATTATCTGTCCATAGTCATGACCGATGAGGAGACTCTGGAGCATCCGATGGAGAGGCTTAGAAAAATATTTCCTGGTATGCTGGAATTTGCCGTCGAAAACCGCCGGAGCAGATCCGGTGGCATATCGGGCAGTGCAGAGCTGCAGTGTCTGAAAAAAACACCCCTTGATCTGTTCGGGGAATTTTATGAAAAACAGAATGGGATTCCCATGTCTGACACAGAACAGGAGCTGCTTGAAGAGGTGATCAAAAGCATGGAAGAGGTGGGAGTATGAGACCGATAGAGCTGGAGATGGAGGCCTTTGGGCCTTATGCGGGCAATACCTGTATCTCTTTTGAGAATTGTCAGAGAGCAGGGCTGTTTCTGATCTGCGGTGACACAGGAGCCGGCAAAACGACAATCTTCGACGGCATTGCCTTTGCGCTGTACGACGCAGCCAGCACGGAAGTCAGAAAGCCTGAAAATCTCCACAGCGATTATGTGGAGGAGAAGGCCATGAGTAAAGTGCGTCTGCTGTTTTCCCACAAAGGAGAGCAGTATCAGGTGACCAGGACGTTTAATTTGAACAGGAAGCATGAAGCGCTTCTGGAGTGCCCGGACAAAAGTGTGCTGACGGGAAGAAGGGCAGTGAACCAGAAGCTGCAGGATATTCTGGGGCTTGATTACAGGCAGTTTAAACAGGTTTCCATGATTGCCCAAGGTGAATTCATGAACCTTCTGCTGGCAAAAAGTGACATGAGAAGCGAGATTTTCCGGAAAGTATTCGACACGGAATTCTATAAAACCATCGCGGACCGTCTGAAAAGCATGAGTATGCAGCAGCGGGAGGAAGAAAGGCTGAGGGAAGAGCGCCGCAGGCAGGTCCTGGAGTCCTGGGATGCGCTGCATCCGGAATGTACACTGGGGGACAGGGAAAAAGAGGATATTTTCGAGGTTCTTGACAGCCGTATCCTTTCCTCCCGGGAAAAGGAAAAGAGCAGCCGGAAGGAGGAGCAGCGCCTGGAAAAAGAGAAAGACAGAGCCCTTAAAAATCTGGAGCGGATACAAAAGGATAACGGAGAACTGAAGAACCTGGATGCCCTGAGAGGGGAGCTGGAAGGGACAAAAGTGCAGGCCGGACAGATCAGAGAGCTGGAAAAAAAGCTGTCTGAGGGGAAGAAGGCAAATCTTTATATCAAACCTCTTGCCGAGGATTGTGCAGCGAAAAAAAAGTTGGAAACTGACGAGGAAGTGCGTATAAAGGAACTGAAGTCTCAGACAAGGGAACTGGAACAGGAGAAAAAGGCACTGCTTATCCAGGCAGCCGCTGCGGAGAAAGAAGAGAAGCTCAGCGCAGAGATAGCAGCGCTGGAAGAACAGCTTTTACTTTACGGGAAATGGCAGCAGGAGGCTGAGGTCCTTCTGAAACTGGAATCACGAAAGGAAGAACTGCTGGAAAGTGCAGAGAAGCAGATCACGGCACAGAAGGAGCAGGCAATCGCTTATGAAACCTACAGGGAGGAATTTTTCAGAAGTCAGGCAGGCCTGCTGGCCAGGGACCTGGAAGAAGGAAAACCCTGTCCCGTATGCGGCTCCAGGGTACATCCGGCAAAGGCTGCCTGTGAAAAACAGGAGCTGAGCGAGGCAGCGCTGAAAGAGATGGAGGCACAAAAGGAGAAGACATCTGCAGAACTGCAGAGGACCCTGACAGCCCTTGCGGAGAATGAGAAGGAATGGCAGACCAGAATGGAGCATCTGCGCAGGGAAGAGGTACTGGCAGGTAAAAAAAGCGGTGCTGCCATGCAAAAAAAAGCCTCCTCACTGATAAAAGAGACAAACGCGCGCCTGGAGAGAAAGAAGGCGAAAAGCCGCCCGGGTCTTCCGTCCCAAGAGGCGGTCAGGAAAAGACTGGAGGAGAATGCGCAGCGCCGGGCAGCCGCGGAAAGAGAGACACAGATCTGTGAAAAACGAGGAGCCAGGCTGGCAAAGGAAAGAAAAGAGGCAGAAGGAAAGCTGCTTCTGGAAGTAAAACAGCAGAAGTTTCCAAGCAGGGCAAAGGCCATGGAGGCATGTCTGGACAGAGAAGAGCTGGACCGTATGGAGAAAGAAACACAGGCATATGAAAATCATGTGAGGGACTTGCAGATCAGGATCAGGAGTCTGGCGCCTTCCCTGCGCGGAAAGAAACTGTGCCCGGAGGAGGAGGTACGGGAACAGATACAGCGGGCGGAACAGCAGCTGAAAATTGTGCGTAATAAACTCCGGGAGGAGTACAGTGCTCTTGAAAGGACAAAAGAGGTGCGCAGACAGCTTCAGGTATTGTTTGAGGAGAGCAGCAGGACAGAGAAGACCAGGCTGGCTCTGCAGGGCCTTTCTGACACTGCCTGCGGCAGCCTGAAGGGAAAGCCGAAGATATCCCTGGAGCGCTATGTGCAGTCCGCTTATTTCCGTATGATCACCCAGGAGGCCAACAGGCGGCTGGAACACATGTCTTCAGGCAGATACGAACTGCTCGTGCGGGAGGAAAAGGAAAATCTGCAGTCCAGGTCCGGTCTGGATCTGGATGTCTATGATTACCATACCGGCAAGGTGAGAAGCATCCGTTCCCTGTCCGGCGGAGAGAGCTTTCAGGCAGCGCTGAGCCTGGCCCTCGGTGTCTCCGGGGTCATCGGGCAGTTTGCGGGAGGCATCCGGGTGGAGACCGTGTTTGTTGACGAGGGTTTCGGCAGTCTGGATGAGCAGTCTTTGGAGACTGCGGTGGAGACTTTATCGGCTCTTTCCAGGGAGGACTGCCTGGTGGGAATCATCTCCCATGTGCCGGAGTTAAAAGAGCGTATAGAATGCAGGATAGAGGTGGAAAAAAACAGGGGCGGAAGTTCCGTGTTTTTCACCGCTTGAACCTCTAAAAAAACATAAGAATAACTTGATAAAAAAGCCGAAAGCATGTATAATGAATTTATTGATAAATTATTGTCATTTACTGCGCCCAAAAGCGGGAAAAGCAGTAGGGAAAGGATGGAAAAATGCATTTAATCAACGACGAAAATGGCAACATGGTTCCTCACGGACATGACCATGAGCATGACCATGTTCACAGCCATGAACACAGCCACGGCTGCAGCAGCTGTTCAGAGGGCGAATGTGGCGGAAATTGTACAGAGGAAGTGGTAGCACTTTTGAACTATATGCTTTCCCACAACGAGCATCACGCACAGGAGCTTGATCAGATGGCAGATAATCTGTCAAAGCTTGGCATGGAAGATGCAGCCAAGACCATCAAGGAAGGCGTTGCTGATTTCCAGAAAGGAAATATGCGTCTGGGCCTGGCACTGACACTGGTAAAAGAACATTTGAAGGAGGCGTAGGCTATGTGTCTTGCAACTGTACAGAGAAGCGATGACAACACGGTCATCTGCAGAAATGTGAGCAGAATCGACGTAGATGGTGAAAAGCTTATCATACGTGACATCATGGGCGAGGAGCGAACCATTATCGGTAAAATATTAATGGTGGACCTTGCAAACAGCCTTGTTAAGCTGGACTGCCAGTAAGCAGCAGAAAAAGTATGGAGGACTTTCTGCTGTGCCAACACACGATTTTAGGGCTTCGGCCTTAAAAATAAATAAACAAAGCGGAGGTAGTAACTATGAAATTATCTGAAGCAATGAAGAACAAAATGCTCCTTTCATTTGAGCTGTTCCCACCAAAGACAGACAAAGGTATGGAAAATCTGCCGGGAACGATCGAGCATCTTTGTAAGTACCAGCCGGAGTACATTTCCTGTACATACGGTGCGGGCGGAACCAATGTGGGCAAGAACATGGATGTATGTAAAATGATCAAAGACGCCGGAACCATCCCGGTAACACATTTTACATGTATCGGTAACACCGCAGAAGGAATCAAAGAACAGCTTCAGAATTACCTGGACAATGGCGTAGATCATATGCTGGCACTTCGCGGCGACCTTCCATTCGGATGGACAGGAACCGGCGGAGATTTCGCTTACGCAACAGATCTGGTAGCTTATGTCCGCAAAGAATTCGGCGATAAGATCGAAATCGCTGTAGCAGGTTCACCGGAAGGACATATCGCATGCCGCAGTCTTGAATCTGATATCGCTGTCCTGAAACAGAAACAGGATAACGGTGCTGACTACATCATGACTCAGCTTTGCTGGGATATGGAGCAGTTCAAACGCTGGCTGGATGCCATCCGTACTGCAGGCGTTACAATGCCGGTTGACGTTGGAATTATGCCGATTCTGGATCAGGCTGCTACAATCAATATGGCACTGTCACGTAATGGCTGTGTAATGCCGCGTAAACTTTGCGAGATCATCTCCAAAAACTGGATCTTCCCGAATCCGTTCGACAAAGATCCGTTTGACGCTGCTGTTGATGAAAAGAAAGCAGCATTCAAAGAGGCAGGTATCGAGTACACGATCAGACAGATCGATGAGTACCGCGCACTGGGCGTTAACGGTATCCATCTGTATGCTCTGAACAAATGGAAAGACGTATCTGAAATCATTGACAGATGCGGTCTTCGCACACTTGTTTAAAATGTATTAAAATCATATTTTAGGAGGTGCCCTTTTCATGGCACATGTAATTGCAATTGCCGGCAAAGGCGGCGTAGGCAAGACGACCCTGACAGGCTTGATCATCCAGTATCTGGCTGAAAAAGGCAGGGGACCGATTCTTGCAGTAGATGCAGATGCGAATTCAAACTTAAATGAAGTCCTGGGCATGGAGCTTGAGGCAACTCTGGGCGATATCCGTGAGGAAGTGGCCCGTGCGGAGATGTCAAAGGAAAATCCCATTCCGGCCGGAATGACAAAAGCTGATTATATGGAATTCAAGTTTGATGATGCATTGATTGAAAATGATGATTATGACCTGCTTGTCATGGGACGTACCCAGGGGAAAGGCTGCTACTGCTTCGTGAATGGACTTCTGCAGGCTCAGCTTGCAAAGCTGCAAAAGAATTATCCATATATCATCGTGGACAATGAAGCCGGTATGGAGCATATCAGCAGAGGCGTTCTTCCCAGTATGCAGACAGCGATTCTGGTCAGCGACTGCTCCAGAAGAGGTGTTCAGGCAGTGGGCAGGATCGCGGAACTGATAAAAGAATGTGACATGCACCCGAAGCAGGTTGGGCTTATCATCAACCGTGCGCCGGGCGGGGTACTCAATGCGGGCACAAAAGAGGAGATAGAGAAACAGGGCCTCACCCTTTTGGGAATCGTCCCGCAGGATGAAACTGTATATGACTTCGACTGCGACGGTACACCCATCGTGAAGCTTCCGGAAGATTCACCGGTGAGAAAAGCGATCAGGGATATCGTGGACAAGCTGGAGTTATAAAACCGGGGAAGCGGACCCGGATAAAAAAGCAAAAAGAGGCGAAAAACAAGGAGGATATTCATGAGTGAATTCAAATTAACCACAGTAGAAGAATTTGAAGCTGCTACTGCACGTCTCCTGGAAACAGGTGCAAAAGTCGGTGCTGACGCTTGGCAGTTCCGCGTAAAAAATCAGACACCCCATTGTAAATTTGGTGAAGAAGGCGTTTGCTGCCGTATCTGTACAATGGGACCGTGCCGTATTACAAAAAAAGCTCCGAGAGGAATCTGCGGATGTGATGTACACGGTATCGTAGGACGTAACTACCTGAAATTTACAGCAGGCGGTTCTGCAACACACTCTGACCATGGCCGTGAAATCTGCCATACCTTATATGAATCTGCAGCTGATGGCTGTTATAAGGTAAAAGATCCGGATAAACTGATCCGTATCGCAAAAGAGTGGGGAATCGAGACCGAAGGAAAAGATATCTATGATCTGGCACACGAAGTTGCTGAGACAGGTCTGATGGAATACGGTAAACCTTTCGGAACTCAGAGATTCTTAAAGAGAGCACCGGAATCACAGCAGGAACTGTGGGAAAAGAATGAACTTGCTCCAAGAGCAATCGACCGCGAGGTTTCCTGTTCCTTACATATGAGCCACATGGGATGTTCTTCCAAACCGGAAGCACTGGTAAAACAGGCGATCCGTGCAGGCTTAAGTGATGGATGGGGCGGTTCCATGATGGGAACAGAGTTCTCAGACGTACTGTTCGGAACACCGAAGCCGATTGAGACAGAAGCAAACTTGGGCGTTATGGTTGAGGAGAATGTCAATATCGTTGTTCACGGACATGATCCCAGTCTTTCTGAGATGATCTGTGAATTCGCAGATGATCCGGAAATGATCGCGTACGCAAAAGAGATGGGTGCAAAGGGCATCACCGTATCCGGCGTATGCTGTACCTCAAATGAAGTTGCAATGCGCCGTGGTATTCCTATGGCCGGTAACTTCCTGCAGCAGGAAAACGTTGTTCTGACAGGTGCTTGTGAAGCGATCGTCGTAGACGTACAGTGTATCTTCCCGGCACTTGGTCCTTTGAGCAAATGTTTCCACACAAAATTCATCACAACTTCTCCGATTGCTCAGATGCCGGATTCTGAATTTATCAGATTCGATGCTCACACAGCAGGCGAGAAAGCAAAATTGATCGTTAAGACAGCTATCGAGAACTACAAAAACAGAAAACCCGAACTGGTACATATTCCGCAGATGAAACAGAAAGCAACTGTTGGATATTCCACAGAAGCGATCGTAAAAGCTCTGGACGGCGTAACCAACTCACAGGTAGATGAGCTGGGAACCACAAAACCGTTATTAGAGTGTATCACCTCCGGTGTTCTCCGTGGTGCTGTTGCAATGGTTGGATGTAACAACCCGAAAGTTCGTCCTGACTTAGCTCATATTGAACTTATGAAAAAACTGGTTGCTAACGATATCATCATCATCGCTTCCGGATGTTCTGCACAGGCGGCTGCAAAAGCTGGTCTGATGGACAAGAGAGCGAAAGATGTCTGCGGCGCCGGACTTAAGAGAGTTTGTGAATTGGCTGACATTCCGCCGGTACTGCACATGGGCTCATGCGTAGATATCAGCCGTATGCTGGTTCTGGCAGCTACATTGGCAAAAGACGCAGGTCTGCACATTTCCCAGCTTCCAGTTGTTGGCTGTGCTCCTGAGTGGATGTCTGAAAAAGCAGTTTCCATCGGTAACTATGTAATTGGTTCCGGTATTGATACCTTCTTAGGTGTTGACCCGTACGCTGCAGGTTCCAGTGAAATGGTTGAAATCCTGACCAACGGAACAAGAGAATGGGTAGAGGCTGCATTTACAGTTGAAAAAGATATTGAAAAACTGGGCGATGCTATGATCGCAAGAATCGAAGAGAAGAGAGCTGCTCTTGGAATCTAATCTTTATCAGGAAAGGTGAATGACATGAAAATTGCAGTAACAGGAAAAGGCGGCGTTGGAAAGACTACTTTTGCTGCGACGCTGGCGCGTTTATATGCGGATGAGGGAAGAAAGGTGCTTGCTGCGGATGTGGATCCGGATGCGAATCTGGGGCTGGCACTTGGGTTTGATGATGAAACTCTGGATTCCATTGTTCCCATTACTAAGATGCGGAAGCTGGTGGAAGAACGTACCGGGGCCAATGAGGAAAATCAGTTCTACCGGATCAATCCAAAGGTGGACGATATCCCGGATACATATTCCAAAGAAGTGAACGGAGTCAAGCTGCTTGTGCTTGGTACTGTGGAAACCGGCGGCGGCGGTTGTGTATGCCCGGAGCACGTCATGCTCCGCAGGATCATCAATAACCTGGTGCTTCACAGAGATGATGTGGTGATCATGGATATGGAAGCTGGATTGGAGCACCTCGGCCGGGGTACTACCGAATCCATGGACCAGTTCATTGTGGTCATTGAACCGGGTGCCAGAAGCGTACAGACTTATAAGAACGTAAAAAGGCTGGCAAAGGACCTGGGCGTAAAACAGGTTCGTGTTGTAGCCAACAAGGTTCGGAACGAAGAGGATGAAGCGTTTGTGAAGGCGCATATACCGCAGGAAGATTTGCTGGGATTCATTCACTATAACACCGAAGTGATGGATGCGGACCGTCAGGGTAAGTCTCCATATGACTTCAGCAATACTGTAAAAGAGGAAATTACAAACATTAAAAACATAATCGACCAAGGATTATGAGAAGGTCAGGAGGAAGAGAACATTGACATTATTTGAAACCGTATTTAGTGGAAATGACGCTGTCTATGGATTAACAGAAGGCGCTATTAATGCTGCAATCGAACAGCACGGTGCTGACAAGGCTGTCAGCTTCCCGAACACCGCTTACTGCTTACCATGCTACTATGCAGTGACAGGCGTGAAGGTTAAAACTTTAGGAGAATTAAAAGAAGCTTTAGGTGTAGTGAAAACTCTGATGACAAGAGAGATGAGATTAAATGACGTATTTATGTCAGGTGTTGCTACCGCTCTCTGTGCAGAGTTCATCGAAGTTCTGAAATATATCGACGGCGCAGAGCCGTATACAGAGCCCTGCTACGGACATCTGGCAGATGCTGTGATCCGTGAGCTGGGTGTACCCCTTGTAACAGGCGATATCCCCGGTGTTGCTGTTATCCTGGGAAGCGCTCCTACAAAAGAGGAAGCAGTTGCCCTGGTTAAGAGCTATCAGGCACAGGGTATCCTGGTAACACTGGTCGGCGGTGTGATCGATCAGGTGGCAGAGGCAGGCATGAAGACAGGCGCAAACTTACGTGTTATCCCGCTGGGCAAAGACGTGACAAGCGTGATCCATGTAGTATCCGTTGCTTTAAGGGCAGCCCTTATCTTCGGAAACGTAACACCTGGTGATGCAGCAAACCTGATGAAATACACCTTTGAGCGTGTACCGGCATTCGTTAACGCATTCGCTCCTCTGGACGATGTGATCGTTGCCTGCGGCGCAGGTGCCATCGCACTGGGCTTCCCTGTTATCACAAACCAGGAAGGCGTATCCACAGTACCGAAGAGCCTGATCTTACAGCCGGATGTTTCCAAATTCAACGCTACATCCCTGGAAGCACGCGATATCAAGATCAAGATCACCAATATCGACATTCCGGTTGCATTTGCATCCGCATTCGAGGGTGAGATCATCCGCCGCGGTGACATGCAGGTAGAGTTCGACGGTTCCCGTGTAGACTGTGCAGAGCTTGTTCAGTCAGCAGAGGCTACAGAGATCGAAGACCACAAGATCACTGTGATCGGACCGGAAGCAGATGAGATGGAGCTGGGCAGCAAGAACAGCATCGCTTATGTTGTAAAAGTTGCAGGCAAGAACATGCAGTCTGACTTTGAACCGGTTATCGAGCGTAAGTTCCATAACTACATCAACTGTATCGAAGGTGTATACCACACAGGACAGCGTGATATGCAGCGTATCCGTATCAGCAAGGATGCATTCAATGCAGGATTCCGCCTGAAACATATCGGTGAAGTTCTGTACGCATCTGTTAAGAATGAATTTGACGCTGTTGTTGACAAATGTGAAGTTGTGATCTACACAGATCCGGCAGAGTGTAAGAGGATCCGTCACGAAGTGGCAGTTCCTACCTTCAACAAACGTGATGACCGTCTGAAATCCCTGACCGATGAGTCTGTAGACGTATACTACAGCTGTATCCTGTGCCAGGCATTCTCCCCGTCACACGTATGTGTGGTAACACCGGAACGTCTGGGCCTGTGCGGTGCCGTTTCATGGCTGGATGCAAAGGCGACCAACGAGCTGGATCCAAACGGACCCTGCCAGGTCATCACGAAAGAGAAATGTATTGACGAGAGGATTGGTGAGTACGAGGACGTCAACGAAGCCGTACGCAAATTCTCCCAGGGTGCTCTGGAAGAGGTATCTCTGTACTCCATCATGGAAAAACCAATGACATCCTGTGGATGCTTTGAGTGTATCTGCGGTATCGAGCCGTTCTCCAACGGTGTAGTTATCACAAACCGTGAGTACGCAGGTATGACACCGCTTGGAATGACCTTCCCGGAACTGGCATCCATGACAGGCGGCGGTGTACAGACACCTGGCTTCATGGGCCATGGAAAACACTTCATCGGTTCTAAGAAGTTCATGAAGGCAGAGGGCGGTATCGAGAGGATCGTCTGGATGCCGAAAGAGCTGAAAGAATTTGTTGCTGAGAGACTGAACCAGACAGCAAAAGAATTATACGGTATCGACAACTTCACAGACATGGTTGGTGATGAGACCATCGCAACAGATCCGGAAGAATTAGTTGCATTCTTAACAGAAAAAGGACATCCGGCTCTTGGTCTGGACCCGATGATGTAAGATTTTGGAAGACAAAATCGCTTAATTGTAGTATCATGTAAACGGTGAATGCGCGTTTTACCGTATTCACCGTTTATAAAAAATATATTAAGGAGGCTAATGAGAAATGCCGTTTAATCAAAAACCACAGAAATTCAATGCAAACATTAACACAGTTGAAATTGGCTGCGGGGACAAAGCGATCAAATTAGGAGGGGAATGCACATTTCCTTTCTATACATTTGATGCTCCCACGGAAAATGCACCAAAAGTAGGCGTGGAAATTTCCGATATGGGACTTATCAACGTTCCGGGAATCCAGGAATATTATGCAGGTGCTGCCACAATGGCCGAGATCGCAAAAAAAGCGGAAGCAATGGAAGGTGCGGACTTCGTATGCTTACGTCTGGAAGGCGGGGATCCAAACGGCGCAGACAAATCTATTGAAGAACTGATCGCAGTTGTCAAAGAAGTCGGCGAAGCTGTTTCCTGTCCTTTAGTTGTTGAAGGTTGCAAGAATGTGGAAAAAGATTCTGAATTACTGCCGAAAGTGGCAGAAGCACTTCAGGGCAAGAACGTTTTAGTCCTTTCTGCAAGAGAAGAAGATTACAAAGCAGTTGGCGCAGCAGCAGGCCTTGCATACAACCAGAAGGTTGGAGCAGAATCCGCAGTAGATATCAACCTGGCAAAACAGCTTAACGTTGTTACAACCCAGTTAGGGGTAAAAGCTCAGGATATCGTAATGAACGTTGGTTCTGCAGCAGTAGGCTATGGTTTTGAGTACGTGGTATCCACAATGGACCGTATTAAAGGTGCAGCTCTTTCCCAGAATGATAACATGTTACAGATGCCTATCATCACTCCAGTTGCCGATGAGACATGGGGAGTAAAAGAGGCCATGGCTTCTGAGGAAGATATGCCGGAATGGGGACCGCTGGAAGAGAGAGGTATCAGTATGGAAGTACAGACAGCAGCAGCAGTTTTAGCTTCCGGTTCTGACGCTGTCATTCTGAGACATCCCAAATCTGTTGCAACAATCTCAAAAATGATTAAAGAATTAGTGTAATCGTAGAACAGGAGGATAAAAACAAATGGGATTATCAGGTATTCAAATTTTTAAACTGACACCAAAAAAGAACTGTAAAGAGTGCGGCTGCCCAACATGTATGGCTTTCTCCATGAAAGTGGCTCAGGGTGCTCTGGAAATTTCCAAATGCCCGCATATGTCTGAGGATGCTCTGGCTCAGTTATCTGAGGCAACAGCTCCGCCGATGAAGACCATCAAAGTCGGAAGCGGTGACAATGAATTTACTTTAGGCGGCGAGACTGTTTTATTCAGACATGAGAAAACATTCGTCAGCAAAACAAGATATGCGGTTTCACTGTGCACATGCATGGATGATGCAGCAATCGACGCGAAACTGGCAGCAATTCCGAAGGTAGACTACGAACGTATCAGCGAGAGAATGTTCGTTGAAATGATTTACGTGAACTACGAAGACGGCGCTGACAAAGACAGATACGTTGAAATCGTAAAGAAAGCAGCAGCTCTTGGCAGAACTCTGGTTCTGGGCTGTAAAGATGTAGAAGCTGCTAAAGCAGCTCTGGCTGTATGCAAAGACGGCAAACCGGTATTAAACGGTGCAGATGCCTCCAACTACGCTGAGATGAGCGCAGTTGCAACAGAGGCAGGTGTTGTACTTGGCGTTACAGGTGCAGACTTAAATGAATTATATGATACAGTTGCAGCTCTGGAAAAAGCAGGCAACAAGAACCTGATTCTGGATGTTGGAACAAAATCCGTAAAAGAAGCTTACGGCAACGCAGTACAGATTCGCCGTGCAGCTTTAAAAGATCAGGACAGAACTTTCGGTTATCCGACACTGGTAAATCTGGCAGTTCTGGCACATGGCGACAGAAATATGCAGCAGGCACTGGCTTCCCTGTTCACAATGAAATATGGTTCCATTGTGGTTATGGAGCAGCTTGATTATGCAGAAGCTCTGCCGTTATTTGGTCTGAGACAGAACGTATTCACAGACCCGCAGAAACCAATGAAAGTGGAACCGGGTATTTATGCATTAAATGGTGCAGACGAGAATTCTCTGTGTCTGACAACCGTAGACTTTGCTCTTACATATTTCGTGGTATCCGGAGAGCTGGAGCGTTCCGGTGTACCGTGTAACCTGATCATCAGTGATGCAGGCGGACTTTCCGTACTGACTGCATGGGCTGCAGGTAAATTATCTTCCACTTCTGTATCTAAATACATTCAGGAGAACGTTGAAGATAAAGTAAAATGCAGAAAACTGGTTATTCCGGGTAAAGTTGCCGTATTAAAGGGCGATATCGAAGCAAAACTTCCGGGTTGGGAAGTTATCGTTGCCCCGTTGGAAGCAGTACAGTTAGTTAAATTCTTAAAAGACCTGACTGCATAAAAGAGGAAAGACAGGCTGGCAGGGAGGATGCTTTTTAGGCATCTTCTCTGTTCGGCCAAAATGAATAATTTAAAAGGAGAACTATTATGGCAAAGTTTGTTACAATTGGTGAGAGAATTCACTGTATTTCCCCGTCTATCCGCAAAGCGATGGCAGAGCGTGATCCGGAACCAATCTTAAAACGTGCAAAAGAGCAGCTGGATGCAGGTGCAACTTATCTGGACGTTAATATCGGACCGGCAGAGAATGATGGAGAAGATTTAATGAAATGGGCTGTTCAGCTGATCCAGTCCAACTTCGACAATGTTCCTCTGGCACTGGATACTGCCAACAAAAAAGCAATCGAGGCAGGTATCTCCGTATACAACAGAAGCAAAGGAAAACCGATTGTAAACTCTGCTGATGCAGGCGGAAGAATCGAGAATATCGATCTGGCTGCAGCAAATGACGCTATCGTAATCGCTCTTTGCTCTGCAGAAGGTATTGCAGCAGACAATGATGAGCGTATGATGCACTGCCAGAACATGCTGGAAAGAGGTATGATGCTGGGTATGGAGCCTACAGATCTGTGGTTTGACCCGTTATTCCTGGTTGTTAAGGGAATGCAGGACAAACAGATGGAAGTTCTGGAAGCAATCAAAATGTTCAGCGATATGGGCCTGAATTCCACAGGTGGTCTGTCCAATAACTCCAACGGTATGCCGAAACATATTCGTCCGATTATGGATTCCGCAATGGTTGCAATGTGCATGATGCAGGGCTTAACTTCCGCAATCGTAAATCCATGTGATTTAAGACTGATGGAAACAATTAAATCCTGTGATGTTTTCAAAAACAACACATTATACGCTGACTCTTACCTGGAGATCTAATCACAGGCAGAGTCGTGTAATAAAAAGCGCCGGGGATATTTTTATCGCCGGCGCAGATAAAAATATACAGAAAGGCTAAATTCCTATGTTCAAAGTGACTTTTAAATTTGAAAACGGCGAAGACGTCACAACTTTCGCCCAGGAAGGAGAAATCCTTTTAGAAGTAGCGAGAAAAACGAATGTGGCTATCGATGCCCCCTGTTCCGGCAATGCTTCCTGTGGTAAATGCAAGGTGAAGCTGGTGGCAGGTGAAATGAATTCTCCAAAGACCCGTCACATCTCCGATGAAGAGTATGCAGAAGGTTGGAGACTGGCATGTGTGAGCAAGCTGACAGGTGATGTGGAGGTACAGGTACCCGACATTGCATCCGCTTACAGGAGCCGGATGAAAGTCGCAGATTTGAGTTCCAAAGAGGAGATTGCCATATTTGATCAGGCAAAATCCGATGTGGAAGCAGCAGGAATTACCTTGAAAAACAGTCTGGATATTATCCATGTGACTATGGATGAACCGACTCTGGACGATACCATGCCGGACAATGAACGTCTGATGCGTGCGATTAAAAGGGAAACCGGTGTAAAAAGAGTGCGTCTGCCTTATTCTGCACTGCGGAAGATTTCCGTTGTTTTCCGTGAAAATCATTTTGATGTACAGTGTATTGTGCGCAGGACAGCAAATGATATTTTTGTGTATGACGTTTACGGCAGAGATGAAAAAGTAGTAATCGGCGGTTTGGCTATTGATATCGGTACAACCACGGTATCTGCACTGCTGGTCAATATGCAGACAGGTGAGATCCTTGGGAAAGCTTCAGCCGGAAACGGTCAGATTCGCTATGGCGCGGATGTTATCAACCGTATTATCGAGTCTATGAAACCGGGCGGAAGCGAGAAGCTGCAGGATGCAGTGGTGAATGAGACGATCAATCCTATGATTGAGCAGATGTGCCGCTCCTGTGGATTCAGCCCCCTGCACATATACCGTATGTGCATTGCATCCAACACTACCATGAACCATCTGCTGACAGGAATGAATGGTGATCCAATCCGTATGGAACCATATATTCCTACCTTTTATAAAACAAATTCACTGTTTGCTTCTGATATCGGAATCAGAGTAAATCCGGATGCCCATATTATACTGGCACCGAATATCGGCAGTTATGTGGGCGGAGATATCACAGCAGGTACTTTGGTAAGTATGCTGTGGAATCGTCCTGAATTTTCTCTGTTTATTGATCTGGGTACCAACGGCGAGCTTGTATTCGGCAATTCTGATTTTATGATGAGCTGCGCCTGCTCTGCGGGACCTGCTTTTGAAGGCGGGGATATCAGCTGCGGTATGCGTGCGACGGACGGCGCGATCGAGGCATGTACCATTGATGCGGAAACGATGGAGCCCAGCTACTCTATTATCGGAGATGAGGGTGAGAAACCCATCGGTCTGTGTGGTTCCGGTATCATTGATGTGATCAGCGAATTGTTCCGAACCGGTATTATCAATCCGAAAGGAAAGTTTGTCCGGGAAGGAAAACGTGTCCGCCATGATGAGTATGGCATGGGCAGCTATGTGCTCGCATTCGAGGAAGAGTCGGGCACTGTCAAGGAAGTGGAGATTAATGAGGTGGATATTGATAACTTTATACGGGCAAAAGGTGCTATCTTCTCAGCCATCCGTACCATGCTTGTCTCTCTTGACTTTGATATCTCCATGATTGACGATGTTTATGTAGCCGGTGGAATCGGCAGCGGCATCAATATGAAAAATGCCGTGAGAATCGGTATGTTTCCGGATATTCCTCTGGAGAAATTCCATTACATTGGAAATTCTTCTTTGTCCGGCGCATATACCATGCTTCTGTCAAAGGAAGCAGAGCAGAAATGTTATGAGATCGCGTCCAATATGACGTACCTGGAACTTTCCACTGTACCGAGTTATATGGATGAGTTTGTAGCATGTTGTTTTATACCACATACGGATACGTCCCTGTTTCCGTCTGTAACAGAGCAGTAGAAGGTACGCTTGGCGGATCCGTTATTGCAGCGAATAAATAGACTGACTGAGGTGAAGAGATGAATTTTGAATACGCAAAGGACAGTAAAGAGCAGCGTCCTTATGAACATTATCTGAACGCATACAGAGAGATGGACCCGAAAGAAATCAGCGGGCGAACCGGTATTCCTTACGATGAGGAAAAAGGGCTTTTTACCGTGAAACTGATGGGAAGTACCTACCAGGTGTCTTTTCCGGATTATGAAATTCATCACGTGGAGGATTCCATTGGGGTATATCCGCTGGAGGACGCCATGAATGCCAAGATTCTCATTGTCCGCTTTTTGACAGAGAGAAGCGCAGCACCTGCATCAGGGAAATTTCTTACCTATCATGATGTTCCCTGGGGTGAGGTTTACTTCAGACAGTTCCAGGGCAGATGTCTGTTTCGGCTGGCATTTGGCTATGGAAATAAGCTTTCTGTGTTCCGTAAGATTATGGAACATTTGGGAGCAGAAAAATGTGCAGAGGGAGACTGTTCCTATAAACTGGAATTTATGGACAATCTGCATGTAAAGTTTATCTTGTGGGAAGGGGATGACGAATTTCAGCCTTCCGCACAGATATTGTTTTCTGATAATTTTGCTGTCACATTTGCCGCGGAGGATTTGGCGGTTGTGGGCGATATCAGTATCAACATGATGAAAGCATTAGAAAAAAAGTTGTCTTAAAAAAGATTGTTATAGTAGAGTAGGTATTACGCGTTAAGTGTCATGGGATGGGAAGTTGTCCATGAACGAAGGCAGCCAAAGGCTCCACGATGTAATATTGCGTCCGCTACTACATTAAAGGCAGATATGAATTCTTCTCTTTGGTGTAGTAAACTACTATGCCATAAGTACATAACGAGAAGGGACAGTTATGCTGTCCCCGGGAGACAACAGATGAAGGAGGATTTATATCTGATGAAAAAAGTGAATAATGTAAAAGTTTTGGCATTTACGGGTGTTCTGGTAGCAATGAGTATCATTCTGACCAGGCTGGTCGCAATCCCTATCGGTACCAGTATTCGGCTCACCGTAGGTCAGACGCCTGTATATCTCTGCGGCTTTTGGTTTGGCCCTTTGGTAGGGGGAATCTGCGGCTTTTTATCTGATTTCCTTGGGGCGATCCTACAGGGGTATGCACCGAATCCCATGATTTCTGTCACTGCTATTCTGGCTGGTGTGCTGCCGGGTCTGTTTCGTCATTTTTATACAAAGAAACTGGAAATCTGGCATGTGCTTGCAGTGATTGTTGTTCATGGAATCGTTGGTTCTCTTGGATTTACATGTCTGGGACTTCATATGTACTACGGAACGCCGTGGGTAGTTTTGTATGCCCAGAGACTGGTTCAGACACCGCTTCTGGTCGCACTGAATACGCTGCTGGTGTTCTTCCTCTATAAGAGTCCTCTGACAGCTATGGTAAATAAGAGCACCATGGTGAAAAATGGGCCTGTAAATGTGACTGACCATGCAAAATGATCCCCTAAAGGGATTTTATATAAAGCCGGAGAAATTCGGCAATGAAAGAAAGAGAGGTATGTGAGAGATGGGATTTTCAACTGTACCATGTAATGAATTTGTAGAAGTACTGGCATCAAAAGCACCGGTTCCGGGCGGCGGCGGAGCATCTGCTCTGGTTGGCGCTGTGGGAACAGCCCTTGGCAATATGGTGGGCAGCTTGACTGTGGGCAAGAAAAAGTATGCAGAAGTGGAAGACGAGATGTGGGAGCTGAAAAAGAAATGTGACGCCCTGCAGAAGGATTTCTTACGTCTGATTGAGAGAGATGCAGAGGTGTTTGAGCCCCTGTCAAAAGCATATGGTATGCCTCGTGCAACAGAGGAAGAGAAGGCTGAGAAAGCAAGAGTTATGGAAATCGTTTTAAAGGATGCCTGCTCTGTACCGATGGAAATTATGGAGAAGTGCTGTGAAGCGATTGAAGTGATCGTGGAATTTGCGGCAAAAGGTTCCACACTGGCAATCAGTGATGCGGGCGTTGGTGCAGCTTTCTGTAAAGCAGCTTTAAAGGGTGCCAGCCTGAATGTATATATTAACACAAAATCCATGGCTGACAGAGCTTATGCAGAAGAGCTGAATAAAAAAGCAGATGCAATGCTGGAGAAATATACGAAGATCGCTGACGAAACCTTTGACAGCGTGCTTTCCAGACTGAAATAATTGTTTGATACCTTATGTGACAGAAGCTGTGGCATAAGTTGCTGAGAGGTTACTATTCACGGCCAATGTCCCGCGAGGTGTTTTGCGAAGCAAAATCCCGAGTTAGCCAGCGCCAAAATGCAATTTATTGCATTTTGTACCCTAAAGGGCAGAACTGTGCATGGCGAAGCGTGCTACTGTTCATAGAACTGCGCTTTTTGCAGGGCTGTGAATAGTAACCTGAGTGCCCAAAGGGCAGGATAAAAAGATGCAGGAGGATTCATAGAGAATGGCAAAAAGATTACTGGGTAAAGAAGTAACAGCAGCATTAAACGAGAGAATTAAAGCAGACGTGGCAGCACTGGAGGAAAAAGGTGTAAAACCAACTCTGTGCATAATCCGTGTAGGTGAAAATGAAAGTGATATTTCCTACGAGAGAGGTGCAACAAAACGCTGTGAAACACTTGGTGTTGCATGCGAGAAAATTCTGCTTCCGGCAGATGTAAGCCAGGAAGAACTTCTGGCAACGATTGACAAGGTGAATAAAGATGACAAGATCCATGGTGTACTTTTATTCCGTCCGCTGCCGAAACACCTGAACCAGTCCGTTATTGAAAATGCACTGGACCCGGCAAAAGATGTGGACTGCATGACCGATGGTTCCATGTCAGGTGTATTTACAGGTAAGAACGTAGGTTTCCCGCCCTGTACCCCTCAGGCTTGTATGGAAATCCTTGACTTTTACGGAATTGACTGCACAGGTAAAAAGGCAGTTGTTGTAGGCCGAAGCCTGGTAGTAGGAAAACCGGCAGCCATGATGCTGATCAAGAAAAACGCAACGGTTACTATCTGCCATACCAGAACTGTGGATATGCCTTCTGTAGTGAGAGAGGCAGATATCGTTATCGTTGCTGCAGGACGCGCAGGTGTTATTGACGATACCTATTTAAGTGCAGGACAGACAGTGATCGATGTTGGAATCAATGTGAACGCGGAAGGAAAACTCTGCGGAGATGTTGACTTTGAGAAAGCAGAGCCTGTTGTGGATGCTATTACTCCGGTTCCGGGCGGTGTTGGAAGTGTAACTACTTCTGTACTGGTTGGACATGTAGTGGAAGCTGCAAAACGTAAATTTGCTTAATACATAAATAAATAGTTAGTATACATGCCCCTGGAAATCCATATCTGTGGATTTCCGGGGGCTTTGTTCTTGACTTTTCAGGCAGAAAGCAGTATGGTGCCCTATGATAACCTATGTGGTTATCTTTACAAAAACAGTAAAGGGTGATAGAAATGAGAAAGTTTAAAATTCGATGGCTGTTATTTATAGTTCTATTTTTCCTGGTCTATCTCGTAGCAGGAGCGGTGGGTCCGTTTGTCCATTATAAAAAGGTGTCAGAGGAGACAAAGAAGAACTTTTCCGTGTCAGAGTGCTACAGAGACCGCACAGGCGTGGACAGAGCGATGCTGCTGGAGACAAATAAGAGCGCATGGGATGAGAGAATCCGGCTGTTTCATCAGGCAAAGGAGCGAATTGTACTTTCCACATTTGACATGAGAGATGGAAAGAGCACAAGGGACTTGCTGGCTGTTCTGTATCACAGGGCAGAGGAGGGAATCAGAATACAAATTCTGGTAGACGGGGTGAGCGGTACCATCCGTCTGGAGGGGAATGAGCTTTTTTATGCTCTTTCTTCCCATCCGAATGTGGAGATAAAAATATATAATAAACTGAATCTGGCAATGCCCTGGAAAACCCAGGGAAGAATGCATGATAAATACGTCATTGTGGATGAAATGGCCTATATTCTGGGCGGCAGGAATACCTTTGACTACTTTATCGGCGATTATCCAAATAAAAATATGAGTTATGACAGGGAGGTACTGATATATAACACGAATCCAAAGCAGCGGGGAGAGGATGAAAGTTCCCTGTATCAGGTGGAGGCGTATTTCAGCCGCATGTGGGATAAAAAAGAGTGCAGGCTGTTTCATGATCAGGAAAACCTGAGGGAGGACCATAAGGTTAAGAGCATGATTGACATGCTGACCAAAAGATATGAAAAACTGAAAAAGGAAAATCCGGGTTTGTTCCGGGATTGTGATTACGGTGAGATGACCTGCGAAACAAACAAGGTGACTCTTCTTTCAAATCCAACGGGAATCTATGGGAAGAAGCCGGTATTGTTTTATGAACTTTCCGAACTTATGAAGCAGGCAAAAGAAAGAGTGATCATCCATACTCCGTATGTGGTTCTGAACGGTTACATGAAGAGAGAACTGACAGAGATCGCGGGGCAGGTACCGGACAGCAGAATGGTCATCAATTCTGTAGAAAACGGTGACAATTTTATGGCATCCAGCGATTATCTGTACAGGAAAAACGAGGTATTTAATACCGGTGTGCAGATTCTGGAATATGACGGCGGCGTATCTTATCACGGGAAATCTGTGGTGATTGATGAGGATATGTCTATTATCGGCTCCTATAATATGGACCTGCGCAGCACATATGTGGATACTGAGCTGATGCTGGCAGTACAGAGCAGGGAACTGACAGAGGAGTTGACCGGATATATGGAGGAGATGGAGAAGGACTGCAGGACCGTGACCGGACCTGATACCTATGAAGTACCTGAGCATATACAGGTGGAGGAGATCCCTTTCTGGAAAAAGGCTGCTATGCGTGTGGTCGGACTGATCATGCAGCCATTTCGCAGTATGGTGTAGAGAATATCCGGGAAAAGTCAGGGGAGATTCCAATCTATGGTTTTCATGGAATCATCCCGGATGTATAATAGAACTATGAGAAGTGAATCGTGTGATGAATGCAGGGAGAGGAGTTGATATCATGTCAATACGTGGTGCTGTTATGGTTCCCCATCCGCCGCTTATCATTCCGGAGGTGGGAAGGGGACAGGAGAAAGGGATTTCAGCTACAACAGCGGCATATGAGAAGGCCGCGCAGCATGTGGCGAAGCTCTGTCCGGATACGGTTGTGGTGACGACACCGCACACTGTCATGTATGCGGATTATTTCCATATCTCACCGGGAAGAGGAGCATCCGGGGATTTCGGACAGTTCAGAGCAAAAGAGATCCGGATGGATGCAGAGTATGATTCAGAATTGCGCAGCTATCTGTGCAGACTTCTGGACAGGGATGGGTTTATGGCCGGAACCAGGGGGGAGCGCGACAGCAGGCTGGACCATGGGGCTATGATTCCCCTGTATTTTCTGAAGAAACAGAACGTCAGATGTAAGGTCCTTCGTATTGGACTGTCAGGACAGTCACTGGAAGCACATTATCGGCTGGGACAGTATATCAGCCGGGCCGCTGATGCGCTTCACAGAAATGTTGTCATGATCGCCAGCGGAGATTTATCCCATAAGCTTTTGGAGAGTGGTCCTTATGGGTACCAAAAGGAGGGGCCGGAGTATGATGAAAGAATCATGCAGGTAATGGGAACCGGAAATTTCGGGGATCTCTTGGAATTCGGGGAGGAGTTCTGTGAGAAAGCAGCAGAGTGTGGGCACCGGTCTTTTGTCATCATGGCCGGGGCTTTGGATGGAAAAGCTGTAAACGTAAGGCGTTTGTCTTATGAAGGTCCGTTTGGCGTAGGATATGGAATCTGTACATATGAGGTTTCAGGTACGGATGAGAAAAGGCATTTTCTCAGTCAGTATGAAGAGATACAGAGACGAAAGCTGGAGAGTATGAGAGCATCCGAGGATGCCTATGTGAAGTTGGCAAGAAAATCCTTGGAGACTTATGTGAAAACAGGGAGAAAGACGGCGGTTTTGGAGAATCTTCCGGAAGAATTACGTTCCGGGCGTGCAGGTGTATTTGTCTCTCTGAAACTGCACGGAAGGCTGCGCGGATGCATTGGAACAATTTCACCTGTGACAGATTCCATAGCGGAGGAGATTGTGGAGAATGCCGTAAGCGCCGGCTGCCGTGATCCCAGATTTTCACCTGTCAGGGAGGAGGAGCTTGACAGACTCGTCTACAGTGTGGATGTTCTGGGGGAAACAGAAGAAATTGCATCACCGGAGGAGCTGGATGTAAAGGAGTACGGCGTGATTGTGTCTAAGGGGAGAAAGAGAGGTCTCCTTCTTCCGAATCTGGAGGGCGTGGATACCGTGGAAGAACAGATATCCATTGCCATGCAGAAAGCCGGTATCGATCATATGGAAGAGGGAATCAAGCTGGAAAGATTTCGGGTGACCAGACACAAGTGATAACAGGATGCGCATGAGTGCGGAGGAATCTTATGGGAAACGTATGTGGAGTTTGTATGCATCACTGCCGGCTGGAAGAGGGACAGACAGGACGCTGCAGGGCAAGGCGGAATGTGAAGGGCAGAATAGAATCTGTCAATTATGGAAGATGTACTGCGCTGGCGCTGGACCCTGTGGAGAAGAAACCGCTGCAGAGATTCTATCCCGGAAAAAAGGTCCTTTCTGTGGGCAGTTTCGGCTGTAACATGTCCTGTCCGTTTTGTCAGAATTTTGAGATTTCCATGGCCGGTGAACAGGAACTGGAATCTGTGCCCTTCAGCCCCAAGGAGCTGGCCAAGCAGGCAGAGGCGTTGAGAACGCGTGGAAATATAGGCATCGCTTTTACATATAATGAGCCTCTTGTGGGGTATGAATATGTGCGGGATACTGCCAGAGAAGTAAGAAAAAGAGGAATGAAGAATATCCTTGTCACCAACGGAGCATTTACAGAGGAGACAGAGGATGCTGTGCTGTCGTATATTGATGCCATGAATATAGATCTGAAGGGATTTACAGAATCGTATTACAAAAAATTGGGAGGGGACCTGGAAACCGTAAAAGCATTTATAGAAAAAGCCGTCAAAGTGTGTCATGTGGAACTTACCACACTGGTGGTGCCCGGAGAAAATGATTCTGTTTCTGAGATGCAGAATCTGGCCAAATGGACGGCATCCTTGAGCTGTGAGATTCCGCTGCATGTGACCAGGTTCTTTCCACGATGGAAGATGCAGGACCGGGAGGCAGCCGATGTTAGGAAGGTATATCGGCTGGCAGAAGAGGCAGGAAAGTATCTGAAGTATGTGTATACAGGAAACTGCTGATTGGGTGTCTTGGCGTGCGCAGGTTCATCACTGGAATTCAGGCATGTGTTTACGGTACCATATGGGCAGCATATTGCGTTGGCAGCGAGGGTTTTTGCGCTGTTCAATGCCGATAGTCTGAAAGAAGGATTTCCAGAGGCCCACATAGGGGTCAAAGCGGTCTTTGGAAGCTTCCATGTAGGAGAGCTCTTCATGTGTCACGGGAGTCAAAAAGTAGTCGCTGTCAGCAGGATGTACGACGGAAAGCATCCGTGTCTTGTCTACGATCATCCAGTGTTCTGAAGGCATACGGTCCTCAAAGTTGGGGGCAAGGAGTGTGAGGACATTACATTTGGGTTCAATGATGGAGAGCAGTACCTGGTTTTTCAGCCGGGAAAAGCGGACAAATTCCCGAAAGAGATGTGCTTCATTGGCTACCTTCCGGTCCAGCTCAAAGAGAGCGGATACGGCAGGATTACCGAACATCCGGGGGGTTTTTTCTCCGCAGACAAAACCAAGGATCATGTAGCGGTAGATAATATCCAGTTTGTCAGGATGGTCGGACATGGCAGCCCGGTAGATGTCATGATATGAATTTTCGGAAATTTTTTGCCTGACGGAGCGGATCACTTTTTGTACTTTCTCTTCGTCGGGGTCTACGTGGCGGTAGTCGCAGAAAAGTTCCGGGGACCAGATGGGTTCAATCTGGAGTTTTATGTTGTTGTGGCCCAGACGGGCGGACCAGGCGTCGTAAATGCAGGTCATCATGGATTCAAAGGTGTCTTGGCAGGTGAATATTACCATGTGGGGGGCTCCTTTCAAATGATATTGGGACGGGAAACTCGCAGGGAAGAGGCCGGGCCGCTCCACTATACATCGCTCACCGCAGACACGGTGCCCCGGCCTCTTCCCTGCGAGTTTCCCTGGGTATTGGCGGTTGAACGGTGTGAAAAGAAAAAACAAAAAAGACTATACTATAGCTGGCCGCTGAGGGTTTTTAGGGAATCCTCGGGGGCGGGGGTGGACAGGTGCAGGTCGTCGAAGAGGGAGAGCTGGCGGTAGGTTTGGGGATGATCCAGGGACCAGGTGGTTTTTTGGTCGGTGGAGGTGAGCTGGCGGGTGATGAAATCCTCTTCAATGGGGGTGCGGTACAGCATTTTGCCGCTGCAGGTGATAAAGTATTGGGCGCGTTTCAGGACGACGCCCAGTTTTTTTAGGGCCGGGAAATCCAGGCGGGTGGTCCGGCGGGCCTGGACGATCCGATAGGCGGATTTGTTGCCCAGGCCGGGGACTTTCAGCAGATCCTCGTAGGATGCGGTCTGAATCTCTATGGGGAACAGCCCCAGGTGGCGCAGAGCCCAGTCGCACTTGGGATCCAAAAGGATGTTGAAGTTCGGACGGCTGGGGTCCAGAAGGTCCTCTGCGTGGAAGCCGTAAAAGCGCAGAAGCCAGTCCGCCTGGTACAGACGATGCTCTCTTAAAAGGGGAGGGGCCGTGTCCAGGGAGGGAAGGGCGGAGTCCTCGTTCAGAGGGACATAGGCGGAGAAAAAGACGCGCTTTAAGTCAAACTGCTGGTACAGGGACTGTGTTACCTGTAAAAGCTGGTAGTCGTTTTCCGGGGTGGCACCGATGATCATCTGTGTGCTCTGGCCTGCGGGGACAAAAGAACGGTTTTGGGCAGCAGGCAGAGAAGGTGTGTTTTGGCGGAAATAAAAGGACGGACTTCCGGCATCCGATGAGGGTGCAGGATGGGCCGGGGAGGCAGAAGGGCCTGTCCCGGCAGGGGTCTGAGGGCCGTTCAGAGCTTTGCTGCCGGAAGAGCCTGTGATGGTGTCCTGTTTTTCTTTTTTGTCTTTGAAGATGGAGTTGGAGAGGTAGCGGTTGGCACTGCTGCGCTCCATCTGGGCAGACTTGCCTATGGAGAGGCGGTAGTCTGTGATGCCGTGCTGTATTTGTTTTATGGGCTTTAAGATATTCTCATGACTTTTGCCGGGTGCCAGGGCATGAAGGGACTCTCTGGTGGGAAGTTCCATATTGACGCTCATGCGGTCAGCCAAATAGCCAATCTGCTCAATGATCTCAGGAGCGGCTCCGGGGACGGCTTTGGCATGAATATAGCCGCGGAAATGGTATTTGGTGCGCAGCAGATAAAGGCTTCGATACATAAGTTCCATGGTATAGGTCGGTGTTTTTACGACGCCGGAGCTTAAAAAGAGACCTTCTATATAGTTTCTTTTATAAAATTCTACGGTAAGGCTGCAGATCTCATCCGGGGTGAAAGTGGTGCGCACTTTGTCGTTGGAACGGCGGTTCAGACAGTATTTGCAGTCATAGATGCACTCATTGGATAATAGAATTTTTAACAGGGAGATACAGCGTCCGTCAGAGGCAAAGCTGTGGCAGATGCCTGCAGCTACGGAATTGCCCAGACTGCCCTTCTCACCGCGGCGGTCAGAGCCGCTGGAGGTACAGGCCACATCGTACTTGGCCGCATCAGATAAAATCTTTAGTTTTTCTTCCAGGGTAAGGGATGATGATAAGTACATATTGCTCAAATCCTTCCGAATGTATGTTCTGCTTACAGAATAGCACAGGGAAGAAAAAGTGTCAAGAACAAATGTTCGGTTCTATGGCATTTTATGAAAGAAAAGGAATATCTGAAGGGCCGGAAGCATATAATTTAGCAGTACGATAAGGGGGTATTTTCATGGATACATATAACATTTATAAAGACATACAAGCCCGCACCAGAGGAGAAATTTACATAGGGGTAGTGGGACCGGTGCGGACGGGAAAATCCACATTTGTCCGCCGTTTTATGGAGCTGGCAGCACTGCCTAACATGGAAGAGACAGCACAGAAAGAGGTGAGAGACCAGCTCCCTTTAAGCGGTTCCGGAAAATTGATCACCACCGTGGAGCCAAAATTTATTCCGAAAGAAGCCGCTAAGATAAAAATCGGTGATGATGTGACCGCGAAGATCCGTCTCATCGACTGTGTAGGGTATATGGTGCCGGATGCAGCGGGCAATATGGAGGACGGCAAGGAGCGTATGGTCAAGACTCCCTGGTTCGGATATGAAATACCTTTCCATCAGGCAGCGGAGACAGGCACAAAGAAAGTGATCGAGGAACATTCCAATATCGGTCTTGTTATCACATGTGACGGTTCTTTTGGAGAGATCCCCAGGAATAATTACATAGAGAGTGAGGAGAAAACCGTTGCGGAGCTGAAAAAAGCGGGAAAACCGTTTTTGATCCTGGTAAATTCCCAGAAGCCCTACAAGGAGGAGACACTTGCTCTGTGTGAGGAGCTGAAACAGAAGTATCAGGCAGGTGTTCTGAGCGTGAACTGTGAGCAGCTCCGCAGGGATGATGTGACCAGGATCATGGAAAAAGTATTGTATGAGTTCCCAATCGTACAGATGGAATTTTTCATACCGAAATGGGTGGAAATCCTTCCTACAGACCATTATCTGAAAGCAGAGCTGCTTAGCTGTATCCGGGAACTCATGGGAAAAATGAAATACGTGAAAGATGCCACCAGGGATAAAATGGTTCTGAAATCTCAGTATGTGCGAAATCTGGTACCGGAGGCCCTGGATCTTTCCACCGGCAGGGTGAGGATACGGGTGGACATGGATGAGAACTGGTACTATGCTGTCTTAAGTGAGATGACAGGGGTATCCATTTCCGACGAGTATGAGCTGATCCATACCATGCAGGAACTGGCTAAAATGAAGGAAGAATACGTGAAGGTGCGGGAAGCCATCTCCTCTGTGAGAGGAAAGGGCTACGGTGTAGTGACACCGGATAAATCGGAAATTAAGCTGGAAGAGCCCATGGTCATTAAACAGGGCAGCAAATACGGCGTGAAAATTAAATCCGTCAGTCCGTCCATCCATATGATACGGGCCAATATTGAGACAGAAATTGCTCCCATCGTGGGAAGCGAGGAACAGGCAAAAGACCTGATCGAATATATCAAGACCAGCGATGAGAGACAGGAGAGTATCTGGCAGACAAATATTTTCGGCAAGTCCATCGGACAGTTAGTTGAGGACGGCATTCACACAAAACTGGTCCAGATCAGCGATGAGAGCCAGGTAAAACTTCAGGATACCATGCAGAAAATTGTCAATGACAGCAAAGGCGGACTTGTCTGCATCATCATCTGACGGAAGTGCGCTTTTACATTGACTTTTCCCGGGGAAAATTATATAATTACAACAGTGATTATATGACCCGGAAACGTTACGGAAGCAGGTGGAATTCCTGTGCAAGTCCGTTACTGTAAAGCCAGATACGTGCGGTGCCGGAGAGGGGGACGTCTGCGGCAACCGGACAGTTCAAAACAACAGGATAAGTGTGTGTTTTTTATTCTGCTGTTACCCATAAGAAAAAGAATCCGTTGTCAGTTTTCTGGCAGCGGTTTTTCATTTATGAAAATAGAAAACCGCAGAGCGGGTTTTCTGAGATTTTAGCAAAAGATGCGGCTGATACCGGCCGATTCGGAGAAATGAACATATGACACATAAGACTGGTCTGGAAGACTATTACATTATCAGGAATAACAGGAAGATGCGTTTCGGTTACACCACCGGAACCTGTGCGGCTGCAGCTTCCGAAGCGGCTGCCCGGATGCTTTTGTCAGGAGAGGAGATCCGGGACATCTCCTTTATGACACCAAAAGGAATACTGCTGAATCTGGAGATTCTGCATATCGAAAAGGGGGAGGATTTTGTGTCCTGCGCTGTGCGCAAGGACGCGGGAGATGACCCGGATATGACAGACGGTCTGGAGATCTTTTCCCGGGTAAAGAAAACCGGTGAATCTAAAATAGTTCTGGACGGCGGCCCCGGCGTGGGACGCGTGACAAAGAAAGGTCTGGAACAGCCGGTGGGCAGTGCGGCAATCAACAAAGTACCCCGCAGTATGATTCTGAAAGCAGCGGAGGACATCTGTTCGGAATATGATCATGAGGGTGGTCTGGAAATCATTATAAGCGTTCCTAACGGGGAGGAGGCGGCGAAGAAGACCTTTAACCCAAGGCTGGGTATTCAGGGAGGTATTTCTATTCTGGGAACCTCCGGAATTGTGGAGCCCATGAGTGAGAGCGCGCTCATAAAAACCATAGAAGTGGAAATGCGGCAGCGTGTGGAAAACGGCAGCCGTTTTCTGCTGGTGACCCCCGGCAATTACGGCTCCGCATATCTGAAGGAGCATATGGACCTTCCCCTTGAGGGGGCCATGAAATGCAGCAACTACGTGGGTGAGACAATCGACATGGCAGTTTCCATGGGTGTGGAAGGCATTCTTTTTGTATCCCATATCGGAAAATTTGTAAAAGTGGCGGCAGGGATCATGAACACCCATTCCCGCTGTGCAGACGCCAGGGCTGAAGTACTGGCTGCCAATGCCATGCGCGCGGGAATATCCGCAGAGACGGCACTGGATATTCTGAACACCGTCACCACAGATGAAGCGCTGGTGCTGATTCAGAGAGAGGGAAAGCTGAAGGAGACCATGAAAGAGGTGACAGACAGGATTTCCTATTATCTGCATCACCGCGCTTATGACAGGATGAAGATGGGTGCCGTTATTTTTTCAAACGAATTCGGCTATCTCGGAGAGACAGAAAAAGCCGGGGAGCTGATGAGGCTGATAAAAGAAGAACAGCGGTAACCGTTCAGCCTTCCGCTGTCACAAAGAAAATACGATATCAAAAGATAAAGGAGAAGGAAACAGATGAAAGGTAAATTGTTTGGATTAGGAGTGGGGCCGGGAGACCCGGAACTGCTTACACTCAAGGCGCTCCGCCTGATCAGGGAAAGCGAGGTCATCGCCGTACCCGGAAATAATGTTAAGGAGAGTGTGGCTTATAAAATTGTAAAAGGTGCCTATGACGGCCTGGATGAAAAAGAACTCATTCCAGTTGCCATGCCCATGACAAAGGACAAAAAGGTATTGGAGGCCAATCACGACAAGGCGGCAGACGATGTGGAAGCCCGGCTGAAAGAGGGGAAAAATGTGGCGTTTCTCACACTGGGGGACCCCACTGTGTACTCCACTTATCTCTATGTACATAAAAGGATCGTGGAGCGCGGATATGAGGCTGAGATCGTAAGCGGCATTACCTCCTTCTGCGCAGTGGCGGCCAGACTGAATATGGGACTTGTGGAGATGGCAGAGCCTCTTCATGTGATTCCGGCTACCTATAATGCGGATACCATGGATGACATTCTGAAGCTTCCGGGCACCAAAGTGCTGATGAAGACAGGTAAAAAACTGAAACAGGTGCGTGAGAGCATACTGGAAAGCGGACAGGCAGCAGTTATGATCGAGGACTGCGGTATGCCCACAGAAAAAATATATGAGTGCGCAGAGGACATACCGGAACAGTCCGGATATTATTCCCTGATTATTGCAAAAGAGAAGGAGACATTATGATACATTTTGTAGGAGCGGGGAGCGGTGCCCCTGATTTGATCACCCTGAGAGGAAAGAAATTTCTGGAGGAAGCAGATATCATCATTTATGCAGGTTCCCTGGTGAATCCGCAGCTTCTGGAGTACGCAAAGGAAGGCTGTGAGATTTTCAACAGTGCCAGGATGACACTGGAGGAGGTTCTGGATGTTATGCGCAGGGCCGAGGAGGAGAATAAAGTGACGGTGCGCCTTCATACAGGTGACCCCTGTCTGTACGGTGCCATCCGGGAGCAGATGGATGTGCTGGATAAGGAGAACATTGCCTATGATTACTGTCCGGGCGTAAGTTCCTTCTGCGGAGCAGCTGCAGCTCTGGATCTGGAATATACGCTGCCAAATGTGTCCCAGAGTGTGATCATCACAAGAATGGCAGGCAGAACGCCGGTGCCGGAAAAGGAGAGTATTGAGTCTTTTGCGGCGCACCATGCCACCATGGTGGTGTTTTTGAGCACAGGCCTTCTGGAAGAGCTTTCCAGGCGGCTGATCGAGGGCGGTTATACCGCGGATACACCGGCAGCAATCGTGTACAAGGCCACCTGGGAGGATGAGAAATCCTTTGTCTGCACAGTGGGAACTCTGGCGGAGACAGCCAGGGAGAACCAGATCACCAAGACAGCACTTATGATCATCGGCGATGTGGTGGCGCATAACGGATATGACCGTTCAAAATTATATGATCCCGGTTTTACAACAGAATTCAGAAAGGGTACGGATTCCATATGAAAGTTTCCATTATCAGCTTCAGCCGTGCGGGATACCGTTTGAGCGAGATGCTCTACTGGGTGATGAAAGAGCGCGGATATGAGGTAGAGTCCTATACAAAAAGTAAATATACAAAAAAAGTCATGGATGAGTCACAGCTTGAGGTGGACGACAGGTCCTTCCGCAATGTAAAGCAGTTTGCAAAGCCTGTTGACGCCTCCATAAAAGAATGGGCGGGCATGCGCTTCCGGGATTCAGATGCCATTGTGTTTGTGGGAGCCTGCGGAATCGCTGTGCGCAGCATTGCCCCCTTTGTGACCAGTAAGAAAATAGATCCGGCTGTCATTGTGGTAGATGAGCAGGGCGGTTTTGCCATTTCCCTGCTGTCAGGACATATCGGCGGTGCCAATGAACTCACGGAGGAGATCGCGGACATCATTCACGCCACACCGGTCATCACCACAGCGACGGATATCAATAAGAAATTTGCGGTGGATGTGTTTGCCAGGAAAAACGGATGCTATATTTCCGATATGGATCTGGCGAAGGAGATTTCCGCAGCGCTTGTGGATGGAAAGGAAGTGGGATTTGCCAGTGATTTTCCATGGATCGGGGATATCCCCTCAGAGCTTGTGCTGCTGGATGAGGAAAAAGAAAAACCGGAGATCGGTATCTATGTGACGGATAATTACCAGAAGCATCCTTTTGTCCATACCCTGTACCTGGTGCCAAGAGTGGTGACAGTAGGTGTGGGCTGCAGAAAGGATACCGAAAAAGAGACTGTGGAGCGTGTCATCCGCAGAGCCTGCGATGAGCTGCTGCTTCCCTCTGTATCTATGGAGCGGGTGGCAAGCATTGACCTGAAAAAGGATGAGGCGGGAATTATAGGGTACTGTCAGGACAGAAACCTGCCTTTTGTCACTTATACAAAGGAGGAGCTGGCACAGGTGGAAGGCACCTTTGCGGAGTCAAAATTTGTGGAAGAGGTGACAGGCGTGGACAATGTCTGTGAACGAAGCGCAGTACTGGGCAGCAGCCAGGACGGCGTGAAGAGTATGTTGATCTTAAGAAAATATGCGGAGGACGGAGTGACCGTTGCTCTGGCCAGAAGGAAATGGAGTGTGCATTTTGAATAAATTATACGTGGTGGGTATCGGTCCCGGTGCCTATGAAAAGATGACAATTGAGGCTGCGGAAGCCCTGAAGAACAGTGATGTGATCATTGGATATACGGTATATGTGGATCTGGTAAAGGACCATTTTCCGGGAAAAGAGTTTCTCACAACGCCTATGAAAAAGGAAGTGGAGCGCTGTGTCATGGCTTTTGAGGAAGCCGTGAAGGGAAAGACCGTATCCATGATCTGCAGCGGTGATGCAGGTGTGTACGGTATGGCCGGCCTGATGTATGAGGTAGGCGTGGGATATCCCAGCGTGGAACTCACTATCATTCCGGGGGTTACGGCAGCCACCGGCGGGGCAGCAGTTCTCGGAGCGCCTCTGATCCATGATTTCTGTCTGATAAGCCTCAGCGACCTGCTGACTCCATGGGAGAAGATTGAGACCAGGCTGTTAGATGCGGCTCACGGGGATTTTGTAGTCTGCTTGTACAATCCGTCCAGTAAAAAGCGCCATGATTACCTGATGAAAGCCTGTGACCTGATGATGAAATACAAGTCAGAGGACACTGTCTGCGGAATTGTGGGCAATATCGGAAGAGATGGGGAAGAGATGAAAGTCATGACTCTGAAAGAGTTGAGGGAGACAAAAGTGGATATGTTTACCACAGTCTTCATCGGCAATTCCCAGACAAAGGAAATCGGCGGCAGGATGGTGACGCCGAGAGGCTATAAAAATGTGTAAGGTCCTTGTGTTTGCAGGCACCACGGAAGGCCGTAAGACTGCGGAATTTCTGGACAGCCAGTCCATACCCTCCCATATCTGTGTGGCTACGGAGTACGGGGAGGAGCTGCTGCCTAAAAGCGGGAATATGACGGTTTCCCATACGCGCCTTACAGAGGAGGATATGGAAAATCTTATGCGCAGCATACAGGCAGACCCGGTCATTGATGCCACCCATCCCTATGCGGCTGAGGTGACAAAGAACATCCGCACAGCCTGCGAGAAGACAGGATGCAGATATGTAAGGCTTCTCCGCAGCAGCAGGGAGAGTGATCAAAAAAATGACAGAGCCGTTTACGTCTCCAGTGTGGACGAGGCTGCCGAGTATCTGAAGGGCACCAAGGGAAACATTCTGGTGACAACCGGAAGCAAGGAAATCGCCAAATATACAGTTATTCCCGATTACAGAGAGCGGGTGTTTGCCCGGGTACTCTCCCTGGCAAATGTGGCGGCACAGTGCGCGGAACATGGATTTGAAGGGAAAAATCTAATCTGCATGCAGGGGCCGTTCTCGAAAGAGATGAACAGGGCTATGATAGAGCAGCTTAACTGTAAATACCTGGTCACAAAAATGTCAGGCGCCACCGGAGGGTATCAGGAAAAACTGGATGCAGCCCTGGAGACAGGCTGTACCCCTATCGTGGTGGGAAGACCTCTTGTGGAGGAAGGAATTTCCCTTGCTGCGTGCAGGAGGATGCTCTGCAAAAAGTTTTCCCTGCATCCGTCCCGGGAAATTTCTCTTGTGGGAATAGGTGTAGGCAGCGAAAAACTCATGACACTGGAGGCACAGCAGGTGCTGAAGGAGGCGGAACTCATCATCGGCGCCAGACGTATGGTGGAGGCAGCCGCTTATGAGGGGCAGGATACCTGCATGGAGTATGACAGTGATAAAATCTGCAGCTATATAGAGGAACATCCGGAATATGAGAAGACAGCCGTTGTATTGTCCGGGGACGTGGGCTTTTACAGCGGAGCAAGAAAACTTCTGGAAAAGCTTTCGGGACATCACGTGCGGGTGGTATGCGGAATCTCCTCCCTGGTGTATTTCATGGGAAAAATCGGCAGATCCTGGGATGACGCATTTATCACAAGCGCCCACGGAAGAAATGCAAATCTGGCAGCAGCAGTCCGCACCCATGAGAAGGTTTTCGCAATTCTTGGCAGCAGGGACGGCGTGTCTGTGCTGGCAGGGAAACTGATGGATTACGGAATGGAGCATGTACGTCTGTTTGTGGGAGAGCAGCTTTCCTATGAACAGGAGAAGATCATTTCCGGTTATCCAAAAGATTTTATCTCTTATACAGGAGATGCTTTAAGCGTGGTATATGCGGAGAACAAAGCATTCGTGCCATATCCGGCCACCCATGGCATACGGGATGAAGAATTTGTAAGGGATAAAGTGCCCATGACAAAGGAGGAGGTGCGCACAGTATCTCTTGCCAAGCTGGGGCTTCTCAGTGACTCTGTCTGCTGGGATGTGGGAGCAGGAACAGGTTCTGTCTCTGTGGAGATGGCGCTTCGGGCCGCCCGGGGAAGGGTTTACGCCATTGAGAAAAAATCCCTGGCTGCGGAACTGCTTCAGAAAAATAAAATGAAATTTGCAGCGGAGAATCTGATCGTTGTGGAGGGGGAGGCCCCGGAGGTGCTGGAAGATCTGGAAGCGCCTACTCATGCCTTCATCGGCGGCTCATCCGGAAATATGAAAGCCATTATGGAACTGCTGCTGCGAAAAAATCCCAGGGTCAGAATCGTGATAAACTGCATTGCCATGGAGAGTGTGGCGGAGGCGCTGCGCTGCTTAAAGGAGCTGCCGGTCACGGATACGGATGTGGTGCAGCTCAGTGTGGGAAGGGCAAAAAAAGCAGGGCCTTACCATATGATGATGGGCGAGAATCCAATCACCATTATTTCCTGTACAGGAGACATCAGATAGGAGAGATATTATATGAAAATACCGCGCATACTTCTTTGTGCCGGTGCCAGCGGCAGCGGCAAAACTCTGCTCACCTGCGGCATTCTTCAGGTATTGAAAAACCGCGGGCTGAAAGTGGCATCCTTCAAGTGCGGGCCGGATTATATTGATCCCATGTTCCATACAAAAGTCATTGGGACAAAATCCAGAAACCTGGACACCTTTTTCACTGACAGGGATATGGTGCGGTATCTGCTTGCAAAAAACAGCCGCTGCATGGATGTTGCAGTTATGGAAGGCGTCATGGGATATTATGACGGGGTCGGAGGGACCACCAGCAGGGCCAGTGCCTATGAGCTGGCAAATGTGACGGAGACGCCGGCAATTCTCATTGTGAACTGCCGGGGCATGAGTGTGTCTGTGCTCCCCTATATCAAGGGATTTGCGGAGTATAAAAAGGACAGCCGGATCGCCGGCGTGATTCTGAATCAAATGACAGCCATGCTGTATCCGAGAGTCCGGAAAATGATAGAGGAGGAGCTTTCCATCCCCGTTCTGGGATATGTGCCGAAGGTGGAAGACTGTGTGCTGGAGAGCCGCCATCTGGGACTTGTAATGCCTGAAGAGGTGGAGGGATTCCGGGAAAAACTCATGAAACTTGCAGGGATACTGGAGCAGACGCTCTGCGTGGACAAAATCCTGGAGATCGCGGGGAGTGCCCCGGAAATCCCGGAGGAAAAGCCCTGGAAGGAGGATAGCGCGTATGCATTTTCCCTACCCGAAAAAGTCAGAATCGGAGTTGCCAGGGATGAGGCGTTCTGCTTTGTCTATGAGGACAACTTAAAGCTGCTGGAGCAGATGGGGGCAGAGATTGTATATTTTTCACCTGTCCATGACAAAAGGCTTCCGGAAGGGGTCTGCGGCCTGATTTTTTACGGCGGTTATCCGGAGCTTTTGGGGAAAGAGCTGGAGGATAATTACCCGATCCGCCGTGCCATTCTGGCAGAATATCAGAGGGGGATTCCTATTCTGGCAGAGTGCGGCGGTTTTATGTATCTGCATGAATCCATGGAGGATATGGATAAAAATCCGTGCGACGGTGTGGGAATCATACCGGGACATGCCTACAGAACGGAAAAACTGGGACGGTTTGGATATGTGACGCTTACCCAGAGGGAGGGAACCGTATTCGGAAAAAATATTGGGAAAAGTCCTGCCCATGAGTTCCATTATTTCGAGTCCACATCCTGCGGCCATGAATTTTTGGCGGAGAAGCCAATGAGCAGCAGGACATGGAAGTGTCTGCATGCATCGGAGCATCTGCTGGCAGGTTTTCCGCATTTTTATTACTATGGAAATCCCAGGCTTCCCCAGGCATTTCTGGAAAAATGCCTGGAATATAAAAAATGAGATATCTATTCAGACGTTCTGCGCAGGGAATGCACTGATCTGCTGAATCGTTACCACAAAATACAGAAAGAGGAAGAGAGGAAAGAAACATGAAACTGGAAGAGGCTTTGAAAAGAATTGAACCGGTCAATGAGGAAGTGATGGAGGAGAGCAAAAAACGCTGGGACAGTATAGCGCATCCCCTTCACAGCCTGGGCAAGCTGGAGGACCTGCTGGTACAGATCACAGGTATCACAGGCTGTCTGGATATCCATCTGGAAAAGAAAGCACTGGTTCCCATGTGTGCGGACAACGGCGTGGTCGAGGAGGGTGTGACCCAGACCGGGCAGGAGATCACAGCTCTGGTGGCAGAGAATTTCCTGCAGACAAAAGCTGTCTCCAGCATCATGTGTAAAACCGTCGGAGCGGAGATCTTCCCTGTTGACGTGGGCGTGGCAAAAGATGTCAGTATCTTAAACCGCAAGATCGCCTATGGAACAAAGAACATGACAAAAGAACCTGCCATGACAAGAGAGCAGGCGGTAAGAGCCATCGAGACAGGCATTGAGATGGTGGAAATGCTGAAAGAGAAAGGATACGGCATCATTGCCACCGGTGAGATGGGAATCGGAAATACCACAACCAGCAGTGCTGTGGCATCCGTGCTCCTGGATATGCCTGTGGAGAATATGACAGGCCGCGGCGCAGGTCTTTCCAGTGAGGGCTTAAACCGTAAGATCAATGCCATCAAAAAAGCGGTGGAGGTGAACAAACCGGATAAAAACGATGCCATCGATGTGGTTGCCAAGGTGGGAGGATTTGATATCGCTGCTATTGCAGGTCTGTTTTTGGGCGGTGCTGCTCTTAAGATCCCTGTTGTCATTGACGGCGTCATTTCAGCCACCGGAGCCCTGGTTGCAGCCGGTATCTGCCCCACTGCAAAACAGTATATGATCGCCAGCCATGTGTCAAAAGAGCCTGCAGGCCATCTGCTTTTAGAAGCCCTTGGCAAGGAAGCTTGTCTGCACTGTGATATGTGCCTGGGAGAGGGAACAGGAGCCGTGGCTTTCTTCCCGCTCTTAGACATTGCCACAGCAGTATTTTACGGAATGAGCGATTTCGGCGGTATCGGCATGGATGCTTATGTGCCGTTAGATTAAGGAAAGCGGAGCGAAATTATGATAACTTTGGTGACGGGGGGAAGCGGGAGCGGAAAATCCGCCTATGCGGAGGATGTGCTCACTGGCTTTGGCAGTTGTGAAAGGATTTACATTGCCACCATGTACCCCTTTGATGAGGAGAGCAAAAAGCGTGTGGAGCGCCACAGGCGTATGCGCGCCGAGAAGAATTTCACAACAATAGAGTGTTATACAGGATTGAAACATGTGCAGGTGCCAAAAGGCGCCTGTGTGCTTCTGGAGTGTATGTCCAATCTGACCGCCAATGAGATGTTTCAGGAGGACGGCGCAAAGGAGAGGACCGTGGAGGCAGTGCTGGAAGGGATTGAGGCTCTGGATGCGCAGGCAGCGGAGCTGGTGATCGTGACCAACGAAATTTTTTCCGACGGCATAGAGTATGAGGAGGAGACCAGACGGTACCAGAAATACCTGGGTGAGATCAACCGGGAGACAGCACGCCGGGCCTGTCAGGTGACAGAGGTGGTGTATGGCATTCCCCTCACATACAAGAACAGGACAGAGAAAACAGACAGGACGGGGGAAATATCGGATGAGACAGAGTAAAGCGGCACAGTTTTGGAACAGTTTTAAGATCGCATTTTCCATGTATTCCAAGATTCCCATGCCTCAGAGTGAATGGACGAAGGAAAACATGCGGTATGTCATGTGCTTTTTTCCATTGATAGGCGTGGTGATCGGCGGGCTTTCCTGGCTCTGGGGTACATATGCCGGCAGTTTTCTGGACAGCCGTATCTTTATCACCATTGTGCTTCTTCTGATTCCTGTTGCGGTAAGCGGCGGAATCCATCTGGACGGCCTTCTGGACACCTCAGATGCCCTGAATTCCTATCAGCCCAGGGAGAAGAAACTGGAAATTTTAAAGGATTCCAATGCAGGAGCCTTTGCCATTATCGTGGGAATCTGCTATTTCCTTCTGTATTTTGGCGTGTACAGTGAGCTGACCGAAGCGGGGCTTCCTGTTGTGTGTATGGGATTTGTACTCTCCAGAGGGATGGGGGCATTTTCAATCGCGTCCTTTCCCATGGCTAAGAATACCGGACTGGCAGCCACTTTTTCAGACGGTGCGCAGAAAAACGCGGTGAGAGTGGTCTCTGTACTTTTTTCACTGGCAGCGGCTGTGCTGATGGTTTTCTATCAGCCGGTGATCGGTGGGTTTGCCATACTGGGTGCGGCGTTGGAATATCTGTATTATTACCGTATGTCCATGAAACAGTTCGGAGGGATCACAGGTGACCTGGCCGGTTTTCATATGCAGATCTGTGAGCTTGTCATTGCCCTGTTCACAGTGATCGGTGAGGTGGTTGTGCGCTGCCTGTAGAAGAAAAGTGACCAAATGCAGCCGGCAGTCAGGCTGAATTCCGTAGACAAAGGACTGTGAGGGTACAAAGGAAACAGAATGGAGGAAAGGTATATGCAGCTGATTATTGGCGGAGCATTTCAGGGAAAAAAGGAATATGTAAAAACCATGCAGGGATTTGAGGAGAAAGAGATGACAGACGGGGCAGATGCCTCCTATGAAGATATTTTCTCCTGCGGATGCCTGTATCATTTCCATGAGTGGATACGGGCGAGACTTTTGGAGGGCAGGGACCTGGATGATCTGGAAAAGGAATTATCCGTGAGAAATCCGGACATTGTGCTGGTCTCCAATGAACTGGGGTATGGTGTGGTCCCTGTGGATGCCTTTGACCGAAAATACCGGGAGGCTGTGGGCAGGATCTGCACAAGGATGGCAGCCGCGGCGAAACGTGTAGTCCGGGTGACCTGCGGAATCGGGACGGTGATAAAAGATGCTTAAGATTCTATTGATCCGCCATTCCATGACGGCGGGGAACAGACTGGGGCGTTATATTGGCTCCCGCACGGATGAACCTCTCTGCGAGGAGGGAATCCTTCTTCTTGGTAAGTTTTCCTACCCGCCTGTCCAGCGGGTTTTTGTAAGCCCCATGCGCAGGTGTCTGGAGACAGCCGGGATTCTGTTTCCGGGTACGGAGAAAGAAGAGGAAGTGCTTTTAAAAGAATGCGACTTCGGCATTTTTGAAAATAAGAATTACCAAGAGCTGTCAGGAAATCCGGAGTATCAGGCATGGATCGACAGCAGCGGAACCCTGCCTTTTCCTGAGGGGGAAAGCCAGGAAATGTTTCAGAAGCGGTGCGTCCGGGGATTTGCCCGCTGTGTGGAGCAGTGTCTGAAGGATGGCCTGCACACAGCAGCCCTTGTGGTGCACGGGGGAACGATCATGAGTATCCTTGGCGCTTGTGCAGACGCGGACAGGAGCTATTTTGACTGGCAGGTGAAGAATGCCCAGGGATACGAGGTACTGGTGGAAGAAAAGAAGTGGAGAGAGAGCCAGAAGATACAGGTGGCCGGCAAATATACACAGGAAGGATTTGACAAGACATGGTAAAATGGACAGCACTGGCCCTGATACTGGGCTTTTTGATAGATCTGCTTCTGGGGGATCCCAGATGGCTGTACCATCCGGTCCGTATCATCGGAAATGGTATCTCACTGCTGGAAAAAATACTCAGGCGTATGTTTCCAAAAACCCCGGGGGGGGAGAAGACAGCCGGATTTTTTCTTGTTCTGCTTATCTGTATAGGAAGCGGAGGAGTTCCGTTTCTGCTTCTGTATCTGGCTTACCATATCCACACGGTTCTGGGGATCGCCCTGGAAACCTTCATGTGCTATCAGATGCTGGCAGTGAAGTCTCTGAAGGCGGAAAGTATGCGTGTGTATGAGGCGCTGAAAAAGCCGGACCTGCCGGGTGCAAGAACCGCGGTTTCCATGATCGTGGGAAGAGATACCCGGAGCTTATCCGCAGCCGGTGTGACAAAGGCAGCGGTGGAGACCATTGCGGAAAATACATCTGACGGCATCATTGCACCCCTTTTTTATATGGCTATTGGGGGACCTGCCCTCATGTTTTTGTATAAGGGGATCAATACCATGGATTCCATGGTGGGGTATAAAAATGAAAAATACCTGCATTTCGGAAGATATGCAGCAAAGCTTGATGATATTGCCAATTACATACCGGCCAGGATCAGCGCCTGGCTGATGATACTGGCCTCCTTTTTTGCGGGATTTGACTGGAAAAACGCGAAGAAAATCTTTCTGAGGGACCGCTACAATCATGCAAGCCCAAACTCTGCCCAGACAGAGGCTGTCATGGCAGGTGCTCTGGACATCCAGCTTGCGGGAAATGCTTTTTATTTCGGAAAATTATATGAAAAACCCACCATCGGAGACGCGGTAAGAGAGGTGGAAACAGAGGACATTAAAAGGGCAAACCGTCTGCTGTATGCAAGCGCTGCCCTGGGGACTCTTTTCTTTGCCCTGATCCGTATGGGGATTTTCATGTTACTGTAAGGAGAAAATAGATGATAAGTTACCACACCCATGGCGGGGATGTCTACCGCCATCAGAATGTGACGGATTTTTCCGCCAATTGTAATCCCTTCGGCACGCCCGAATCTGTAAAGGAGGCTGTAGCCAGAGCCATGGATCAGGTCTGCCATTATCCGGATGTGGAGTGTGAGCGGTTGAGAGAGGCAATCAGCCGGTATGAGGAGACTCCGCAGGAGCAGATCATCTGCGGAAACGGCGCAGCGGATCTGATCTTTGCCCTGGTGCTGGCCCTGAAACCAAAAAAGGCATTGCTTCCCGCCCCTACATTTGCGGAATACGAACAGGCTCTGGAGGCGGTGGACTGTGAGATCAAACGGTACACGCTGAAGGAGGAATGCGGATTTTTGGTGGGAAGGGAGTTTTTGGAGTGCATCACAGAAGAACTGGATATGGTTTTTCTGTGCAACCCAAATAACCCTACCGGTGTGCTTATGGAGCAGGATTTTTTACAGGATGTGCTGCGCCGCTGTGAGAAATGCGGTTGTATCCTTATGCTGGATGAATGCTTTGTGGATTTTGTGGAACATCCAAATGTGCATACCATGAAGCCGTATTTGGCAGAGAGTGAAAATCTTTTTATACTCAAGGCATTTACAAAGCGCTATGCCATGGCAGGTGTCAGACTGGGATATGCCCTGTGCGCAGACAGAGAACTGCTTGAAAAAATGCGGATGGTGACCCAGCCGTGGAATGTGTCCATTCTGGCCCAGGAAGCCGGTATTGCGGCACTTTCAGAGCGGGAATATGTGGAGGAATCCATGAAAGCCATACACAGGGAGCGCATCTGGCTTTTGGATGGCATGAAGCGCCTGGGGTATCAGACCTATGCCTCAAGTGCCAATTACATATTTTTTAAAGGACCCGAAGACCTTTACCGGCAATGTCTGGAAAGAGGGATTTTAATCCGGGACTGCAGCAATTACTACGGACTTTCCAGGGGGTACTACAGGATTGCTGTAAGGCTCAGGGAAGAGAATACAAAACTCCTGCATGTGCTTGAAGAGATTCGGGCGCTGCAGGCAGTCTGAATAGAGAAATACACCGGGAGAAAGGAAGGGAACAGGAAATGGCAAAAGCAATAATGGTGCAGGGGACCATGTCCAATGCGGGGAAAAGTCTTCTGACGGCTGGCCTGTGCCGTATATTTAAACAGGACGGATACAAGGTGGCCCCTTTTAAATCGCAGAACATGGCACTCAACTCTTTTATAACAGAGGAGGGTCTGGAGATGGGCCGGGCGCAGGTGATGCAGGCTGAGGCAGCAGGAATCGCGCCCTCTGTCTACATGAATCCAATTTTGTTAAAACCTACCAATGAGACGGGCAGCCAGGTGATTGTAAACGGAGAGGTTCTGGGAACCATGAGCGCAAGGGAATATTTTGCCTACAAAAAGAACCTGATACCGGAAGTTAAGAAAGCTTATGACAAACTGGCATCGGAATATGATATTGTAGTGATCGAAGGCGCAGGCAGTCCTGCGGAGATCAACCTGAAACAGGAAGATATCGTAAATATGGGAATGGCGAAAATAGCAGGAGCGCCGGTGCTTTTGGTAGGCGATATTGACCGTGGCGGTGTGTTCGCACAGTTGATCGGCACGGTGATGCTTCTTGAGGAGGACGAGAAAGAAATCGTCAAGGGTATGATCATCAACAAGTTCCGGGGTGATAAGACCATTCTGGACCCGGGGATTGCAATGCTGGAAGAAAAGAGCGGCATTCCTGTGGTGGGTGTAGCCCCTTATCTGAACATTGAGGTGGAAGATGAAGACAGCCTGACAGAGCGGTTTGACGGGAAACAGGAAGTGGATCTGATCGATATTGCAGTGATCCGCACCCCGCGTATCTCCAACTTTACGGATTTTAATGCGCTGGAGGTGATTCCGGGCGTGTCTGTGCGTTATGTGAAAACCGTACGGGAGCTGAAAAATCCCGATATGATCGTGCTTCCGGGTTCTAAAAACACCATGGAGGATCTTCTCTGGCTGCGCCAGAACGGTCTGGAGGCTGCTGTCTTAAAAAAGGCGGCAGAGGGAAAAATCATTTTCGGTGTATGCGGCGGTTATCAGATGCTGGGAGAAACACTGTCTGATCCGGATCATGTGGAAGCAGGCGGACAGTTAAAGGGCATGGGGCTTCTTCCAATGGATACCATATTCCGGGGCGCCAAGACAAGGACCAGAGTGCAGGGAAGCTTTCCAAAGGTGGAAGGCGTATTAAAAGGCCTGACAGGCGTTAAGCTGGAGGGCTATGAAATCCATATGGGAGTGACAACCCTGAAAGAAGGAGCCAGCCCCTTTGTGAACATCACAGATACGGTGAAGGGCACATCCAAGGAGGACGGAGCCTGTGCAGGAAATGTCTATGGTTCTTATGTGCACGGTATTTTTGACAAAGAGGAAGTGGCCAGGAAGATAGTGGAAGCCATAGGGGAAATAAAAGGCCTGGATGTAAGCCAGATGACAGGTGTGGAATTTGCAGAGTTTAAGGAGACACAGTACGATATTCTGGCAAGTGAGCTGAGAAAGCATCTGGATATGAAAAAGATATATGAAATCCTGGAAGCCGGCATATAGAAAGGTAACAGTTCAGATAAGCTGAACTGTTACGCATCCAGCCATGAAAAATCGCTTCGCGATGGGCTGGATGCCTGCAGGCGCTACCTGTTCATACGGTCAGTGCAGTAAATGCGCAGACCTGTCTGAACTGTTATATAGAAAGGGCAGATGAGATGAAGACAGAATTAGAAAATGTAAAACCAAAAGAGATTGAAACAAGAAGCTTTGAGATTATTACAGAGGAGCTGGGAGACAGAAAACTGATTCCGGGTACAGAGCTGATCGTAAAACGCTGTATTCATACAAGCGCTGATTTTGATTATGCGGAGAATCTCTGCTTTTCCGAGCATGCAGTGGAGAAAGCCATCGATGCCATTAAGAATGGTGCCTGTATTGTGACAGATACACAGATGGCAAAAGCGGGCATTAACAAGAAAGCGCTGGCAAAGTACGGCGGGGAGGTTTTCTGTTTTATGTCTGATGAGGATGTGGCTTTTGCGGCAAAGAGCCAGGGGACGACACGTGCGGTGGCAAGTATGGACAAAGCCGCTTCCATGGGAAAGCCTCTTATATTCGCCATCGGAAATGCGCCCACAGCCCTGGTCCGTCTGTATGAACTGATCAGGGAGGGGAAAATTTCTCCATATCTCATAATAGGGGTTCCCGTAGGCTTTGTAAATGTGGTACAATCTAAGGAAATGATCATGGAAACAGAAGTTCCCTACATTGTGGCAAAGGGAAGAAAGGGCGGCAGCAACATCGCAGCCTGTATCTGCAATGCGCTTCTCTATATGATTGATAATGAGAGGGACTACTGGAAATAAAATTTCTGTTCACTCTGTGTTATGCAGCATAAACTGCGATACACAGAAAAGAGCACTGCAAAACACATCAGAGTGAAATGGCAGAAAGGGGAAGTATAATATGAAGTGTGAAAGATGCGGCCATGAGCTGGACAACGATGATTTATTCTGCTCAAAGTGCGGAAAAGCGGTGTTCGAGGAATACATGGATGAGGACGACATCTGGGAGTTTTATAAAAGCGACGAAGAGCTGAAGGCCATGAAGATGGAGGCTGCCGCAGCAGCGGATAAGGATACAGAGGATTCCGCTCACAGCGTTGCAGCAGCCGCGGCAGCAGGGTATGAAAAGACTGATAAAGTCTATGTTTCCGAGAATCAGAGGGAGGGGAATGGTTCCGGGAATGTGGATGCGAAAGCGGCAGATGCGGTAAAAGCAGATTATGATGCAGGTGCTAAAGCGGCAGACGTGGTACAAGCAGACTATGATGCAGATTCTAAAGCGGCAGACGTGGTACAAGCAGACTATGATGCAGATTCTAAAGCGGCAGATACGCCAAAAGCTGATTATGATGCAGATGTTAAAGCAGCGGATGCTGTAATAGCAGACCATAATATAGATGGCAGCGCAGCAGATTCCGAAAATACGGATCATGAGGAGACAGATTACAAAGCAGCGGACCCCGTAAGCACAGAGGATTCTGACGCAGAATACAGTGATGCAGATATTATGGATTCAGACTCTGCAGACACAGAGGAACTTCCTTTTGAAAATCTGGTCAGTCAGGCACAGAAATCTGCTGCGAACAAGCCAAAAAAAGAAAAACATCGGGGAGAGCCTGAGAATAAGAGTCCCATCTGGCTCATATCCGGTTGCATTTTGATCGTATGTCTTCTGATCGGCATTCTGTGGGGTGTGCGCACCATGCAGCAGATGGATGAGGAGAAGAAGGCATACTATGCCAAGATAGAGCCGGAAGACAAAACGTCCGGTGCGCAGGCGCAGAATACAGAGAATAAGCAGGATGCAGCCAACAAGGACACAGACAGCGGCGAAGAGGCAGATAAAGATGCCGGCAAGAAGGACAGCGGTGCTGCAGATGCTGACAAGAAAGATAAGGACAAAGAGCCGGAGAAGGAAGAAAAGCCTAAGGAAGAAAAAAAGGAAGAGAAGAAAGAGGAAAAGAAACAGGAATATTTTAAACAGGTGGATGCAGACAGCATTGACTTTTCAAAATTCCAGAAGGTTTCCATTGCATCCGCTGACCAGAATTCCCAGCAGTCCTCCGAAAAATATGATTACAGTGCAGCCAGCGCTGTGGATGGTGACACTGCTTCCTCCTGGCAGGAGGGAGAAGACGGACTGGGCGAAGGCACCGGCATCCGGCTGGATTTTGACAAAGCCCGCAAAGTGCGGTACATGGTGCTTTACCTGGGCAACTGGAGAAGTGAAAACATGTGGGAGGCAAATGCCAGACCTGCGTCCCTGACCATCAGCGTGGGCGATTCCCAGAAAAAGGATGTGGAGTTCTCTGATGAGATGAAAGCGTTCTGCCTGTCCTTTGATGAACCCGTGGAAGCTTCCTATGTATCCCTTTATATCAAAAGCGGATATGAAGGAGACAGATGGAATGACAACTGTATCTCCGAAGTTGAGATATATGAATAACAATATAAAAAGGCCATGGAGCAGAAGAGCAGCTTTCTGCTTCATGGCCTTTTTGGCAACAGCTCCGATGCCTGAATGGCTGCCGGAGACATATTTATCTGTCAATCGCACGGATGTGGTCAATAAAGAGACTGCGTATGCCTTCATATTCACCGAGACCTTTTAACACGGTCTTCACTTCATATCCCTCGTCTTTAAACTGGCTGTACCAGGATTCCGGGTCATCTCCTGCCATATCATTTTTCGCGTGGTCCCCTGCCACGATCATAAAGGGAGCCAGAACTACTTCCTTTGGCCGGTAAGCCTTCACCATTTTTTTCAGGCTTTCCATGGAAGGATAGGCTTCCACGGTCCCAAGGAAGAAATTGTGGTAGCCTTTATCCTTGAACGTGTAATCAAGAGCCGCATAGATGGAGTTGGCAAAATGTGTGGTGCCGTGTCCCATGAATACCAGTGCCTGATCCTTTGTAATATGGGAAAATTCCCGGGCGATGGCAGCGATCACTTTATGGCTGTCATCCTCTGTGGTGAGCAGCGGATCTCCGAAAGAAATGGAGTGGAAGGAATCCCGGAAGGAGAGGGCGTCCTCCTTCATTCGGTCATTTTCAATGCCGTTGATCACATGGGTGGGCTGTACCAGCACATCCGTGATGCCGTCGGCTGCCATCTGCTCCATGGCCTCCTTTACTGTGGGGACAATAATGTTGTCACGGTTTTTCAGCTTCCGTATGATCATTTTGCTGGTCCATGCCCGGTAGACAGGGTATTCGGGAAATGCCTGTCTCATGGAATCTTCAATGGCGTCAATGGTGACCTTTCTGGTGTCCTCATGGCTGGTGCCGAAGCTGACTGCCAGGATTGCTTTCTTTGTCTCTGTGTTCACTGGTGATATTCCTCCGTAATGTGTAGTATTCATATTGACATCTGCGATGTATTTTTCCAGAGTCTTCAGATTTTTGGGGACAGGCAGTGTGGGCTTTAAAATACCCTTCATACACAGACTGTCAAACAGCTCCAGAACAGCAGGCGGTTCCAGGTTCGTCCGGGCGAGGACTGCCTTGTTGCTGAATACATCAGCGGGGGTGCCGTGCATGAGAACCTTTCCCTCATGAAAAAGCATGATCTCATCTGCCCACTCATAGGCATAATTCACATCATGGGTTGCCATGAGGACGGTGATCCCGGCCTCTGTCAGACGATTGACGATGTGGTTGACCATGGTGGTGTGTTTGGGGTCCAGAGCCGCTGCCGGTTCATCTAAAATGATAATATCCGGATGCATAACAAGGATGTCTGCAATCGAGACCTGTTTTTTCTGCCCTCCGCTTAGGGAGTGGGTAGGCTTGTGGCGGAAAGGTGTGATCTCCAGATGATCAATAACCTCCTCCACCTCTTTTTTTGCATCCTCCTCGGACACACCCAGATTCAGGATGCCAAAGGAGATTTCCTGGTATACACTGGCTGAGAAGAGCTGGTTGTCAGGGTCCTGGAATACGATTCCTACCTTGCTGCGCAGTTTTAAGAGTCCCTTCTTGTCATAGGTGACCGGTTCTCCGTCAAAGTACAGGGTACCGGAGGAGGGACGGTGAATGCCGTTGCAGCATAAAAAGAAAGTGGATTTTCCGGAACCGTTGGAACCCATAAACGCAACTTTTTGTCCGCGTTTGATTTCCAGACTGAGACCGTTTAACGAATGGGAATTTTCATCGTCATAAGAAAAATATAAATTCTCTGCTTTCAGTATAATGTCATTGTTCATGTGAAGAACCTCCTCCAGATCATGATGGAAAATAAAAAGATTTCAAATAAAACAATCCACACAATCACTTTTTTCTTAGGAGGATAGGTTTCATTCAAAACATGGATGGTGCCGTCATAGCAGCGTGCTTCCATGGCACTGTAGAGGGCATTGGAGCGCTTTACTGCCCGAATCATCAAAACAGAGCCAAGGGAGCCGAAGGACTTTAAGCTTGTCCTGTAATCCCTGTTTCCAAGGCGGCTGTTCTGTGATGTGGAAATATAATACGCAGTGTCCAGCAGCACGAAGATGAACCGGTAGATGAGCAGCATAAGCTCGATCATCAGTTTGGGACAGTGGAGCTTTCCCAGTACATTTAAGATGTCCGGCATAGGTGTTGTCATGGACAGAAAATACAGGCAGGAGACTGCGGAAAGTGCCGTCAGGATCAACTGCAGAGCGTAGAGCAGGGCATCCAGACTTCCTGTGAGATATAAGCTCCCGATTGGGATGGCAAACAGGTCCAGCGGTTCGTGCTTTACATTCAGAACAATGGCAATGGTGCTCAGAATCAGGAAAGCCAGCGGCACAGTCATAAAGTGCAGATAGCGGGAAAAAGGGATTCCCCCCTTATAAACGGTGAGAATCCCTGTGACTGCTAAAACAATGCATGCGACCACGATGGAACGACTCATTACACAAAAAAGAAGTGTAATCATCGCAAACGCAAACTTTTCACCGGCATTTTCATATCTAAGCTTGGAAGTATAGCAAAGCTTATCAATGGTTATCATAAGTTACTCCTTTCGCCGGATGAAAAGTATCATTCGCCTTTTCCCAGCTTCTTTCTTTCTACAAAACGTCCCATAAAGAAGGCCAGAATGCCCACTCCGATGGAAGACTGTACGCAGAACAGAAGACTTTCCACTTCGCCCGGAAGCTCGCGGCCAAGCATTTTTTCAAGGAGCGGTTCCGCGATGGGCTGGAAGCCGGAATCCACTTCCTCAACTACCTGGCTGCCGGCATCATCAGAGCCGCCGAATTCAGCATCTTTTAATGCAAAAAGCGGAACAAACGCAATTAAGAGAATCACAACTAATAATCCGATCACTGTTTTTTTCATATTACTTTGCCTCCTTTAAAAAACCGATGGTACGAAGTTCCGGTTTCGCATAGGTTTCAAGACCCATGATAATAAGAACTGTGATGATGCCTTCGATAATTGCCAGAGGTAACTGTGTAGGTGCGAACACCAGCAGGAATTTTCCCATGGCGCCCATGATTGTGGTATCTGCATGATGAGCCAGGGCCATCTGAACAGCAGTAACGCAGTATGTAAATAAATCACCCAGAGTTGCTGCAAGGAAAATGGAAATATGCTTGTTTACCCTGCATTTTTTACATACGAAGAAAATTCCGTAGGATACAAAAGGTCCTGCAATCGCCATGGAAAAAGTATTGGCGCCCAGTGTGGTGAGTCCGCCGTGTGCCAGCAGGATTGCCTGGAAGAGCAGCACGATAATACCCAGAATAGAAACTGCGCTGGGACCGAAAAGGATGGCACCCAGTCCGGTTCCTGTCATATGGGAACAGCTTCCTGTCACTGACGGGATCTTCAGAGATGAGATAACGAACACGAACGCTCCTGACATTGCCAGCAGGGTGATCAGATTTCTGTGTTCATTCAGGGTTTTCTTGATGGACATGAATCCTGCGATCAGGAATGGTACGCAGATGACACCCCATGCGATGCAGAACCCTCCGGGAAGATAACCTTCCATGATGTGCATGGCGCTGACGTTGGGCACGATACCAAAGGTCAGTGCGAACATGCTTGCCAGTACAATGATTTTTTTCTGTTTCTTACTCATTTTGTCTTTTCCTCCTTCTGATCGAGTAATAAAGCCTTACCCTTTAACCGGCAAAAGGCCAAAAAGGGTATAAAAAAACCTGGCGGCAGAAATACCGACAGGCCATCAGAAGAACAAACGCGGGGCAGGTGACTTTATACAAAGAATAAATGCCGTATCCGCCTGTTCTTACACAAGGCCATCGTTCGTAACCATTGTGTAAATCGTTTGTGACAGGCAGGTCTTCTGACTCGGGCCTCATCGCTGCATTTTGCCTTCCCAGTTTCCCAGTGACATTATAAAATGCAGCTCTTCCCTCACAGCGGCGTGACCGTGTGAGCTTTTAACTCAACTTTCCTATTCTTCCGCAAAAGCGGACACCTGTGCACACTCAATTCTGTGATTATTGTATCTCCCCGGAAGTTTTTTGTCAATTGAATTCGACAAGAAAAATCAGAAAACTATTATGGCACCAGATCTTCCTGCCGGGTATACGGGGAACAAGATGTTGCACCCGTTTTCATTCTGTGCTAATATGAAAAAACAGCAGGTGCCGTATAAGATTTGGAACAGTCATATTTTATGACCGCGGCATCTAAAAAACGGAAACGAAAGATATGGAGTGTAGGAACTATGAGTATTTCCATGATTGGAATTGATCACAGCAGAGCATCCGTAGATGTCCGGGCCAGATTTTCTTTCACCAAAAAAAATGCGGTGAGCGCTATGGAGCGTCTGAAAGAAGACAGGGACATCTTAGGGTGTATTATTTTGTCGACCTGCAACCGGATGGAGATCTGGGCCAGTGTGCAGGAAGACTGGGAGGGGTCCCTTCTTAGCTTTTTATGCAGAGAAAAAGAAGTTCCCGAGGAGGAATACCGGGAGTATTTTATTACAAGGGAAGGAAGGGAGGCTGTGGAGCATCTGTTTTATCTGACCAGCGGCCTGAAATCCCAGATTCTGGCGGAGGACCAGATCATTACCCAGGTGAAGGACGCACTGACTCTTTCCAGGGATGCCTACTGTACGGACGGTGTGCTGGAGGTGCTTTTTCGGATGGCAGTGACGGCGGCGAAGAAGGTTAAGACAGAAGTGGTATTTTCAAGGGCCAATACCTCTGTCATCCATCAGGCCATTGACAGGCTGGAAAACCAGGGATTTTCCATTCAGGGAAAAACCTGCATGGTCATCGGCAACGGGGAGATGGGAAAGGTGACAGCACTGGCTCTGAAAGAAGCAGGCGCTGATGTGACCGTGACCGTCCGTCAGTACCGGAGCGGCATTGTGACCATTCCCCAGGGGTGTGAGCGTATCAACTACGGCGACAGAATGGAACTGCTGCCAAAATGTGATCTGGTGGTATCCGCCACAGCCAGCCCGAACTGCACCATAACAAAAGAGCTTTTTGAAAACGCAGAGGTTCCCCATCATGTGATACTGATCGACCTGGCTGTGCCAAGAGATATTGACCCGGAGGTGGGAGAGCTGCAGAATGTGACGCTCTATGACATTGACAGCTTCAAGATCGATGCTGCCTCCCCAAGACTCCGGGCCAGCATGCAGAAGGCGGGGGCCATTTTGGATGAGCAGATGTCGGAATTTTATAATTGGTTTTCAGGGCGCGATGTATTTCCGAGAATCCAGGATATCAAGACAGAGGCAGTGGAGGATCTGAACGCGCGGATTCTGAAAATCTTAAAAAAGACGCCCATGGAGGACAGTGACAGGGAAAAACTCCTGAAAGCCATTGACACGGCAGCCGGAAAAGTGGTGAACAAAATGATCTTCGGCCTGCGGGACTCCCTGGAACAGGACGCGTTTATGGAGTGCGTGGCCGGATTGGAGAAGGTTTATGAAGACTGAGAAAAAACTGTTTCCCCTGTATACAGACCTGACACAGAAAAAAGCCGTGGTCATCGGCGGAGGAAAGATCGCTGCCAGAAGGATCACAAGCCTTCTGGGATTTGTGGGGGAGCTGGTGGTGATCGCTCCTCTTGTACAGCCGGAGATCCGGGAGCTTGCAGAGAAGGGGGAGCTTATCTGGAAACAGAAAGAATACCGGCGGGAAGATCTGTATGACGCGGATTTGGCTCTGGCAGCCACAGATGACAGCAGAGTAAATGATGATATTTACAGTGCCTGCAAGTGTCTGGGCATACTGGTGAATACAGCCAGTGACCAGAACAAGTGTGATTTTCATTTCCCGGGACTTATCTGCCATGATGGCGTGGTCATTGGATTTAACGCGGCGGGAAAAGATCATAAAAAGACAAGACAGATGCGGGAAAAAGTGGAAGAATTTTTGAAAACGCCGGGAGGTAGAGCATGAACAGCAGGACAGTGGTAATCGGCAGCCGGGAGAGCCGGCTTGCTGTGATACAGAGCGAAATGGTGAAGGACTACATAGAGAAGAACAATGAGGGACTGAAGGCGGAGCTTCTCACCATGAAGACAACAGGGGATATCATTCTGGACCGAACCCTTGACAAAGTGGGGGGAAAGGGACTGTTTGTAAAAGAACTGGACCGGGCGCTTTTGGACGGAAGAAGTGAACTTTCCGTGCACAGCCTGAAGGATATGCCCATGGAGGTTCCGGATGAACTGCCTCTTCTGGCCTTTTCAAAAAGAGAGGACCCCAGAGATGTACTGGTGCTCCCGGAGGGAGTGACCGAGCTTGACAGGACAAAGCCCATCGGCTGTTCCAGTCTCAGGCGTACCCTGCAGCTTCGGGAATTATTCCCGGATATGGAGTGCAGGAGTGTCAGAGGAAATGTGCAGACGCGGCTTCGGAAACTGGACAGCGGGGAATACAGCGCGCTGGTGCTGGCAGCGGCGGGCCTTAAAAGGCTGGGGCTTACCCACAGGATTTCCAGATATTTTGAGCCGGAGGAGATGCTTCCGGCAGCAGGACAGGGCATTTTGACCGTGCAGGGCAGAAAAGGGAAGGATTACTCTTATCTGGACGGATACGGGGACGCGGACAGTACCTGTGCGGCTTTGGCAGAGCGCTCTTTTGTAAGGTTTTTGGACGGCGGATGTTCCTCGCCGGTGGCTGCCCACGCGGTGGTGGTCCGGGATGAAATCCTGCTTACCGGACTCTATTACGAGGAAGAGACAGGCGCTTATAAAAAGGGCAGTCTGAAAGGGAAAAGAGAGGAAGCAGAGGAGCTGGGCGTGCGTCTTGCACAGAAACTGAGAGAGGAGTGCAGAAGAGAGAATATGACAGCCAGTGAACAGGAAACAGACAATAGATACTGCAAAGGAAAGGTCTGGCTTGTGGGCGCCGGCCCGGGCGACATCGGACTTTTTACCCTGAAGGGCATGGAGACCTTGAAAAACGCACAGGTGGTAGTATATGACAGCCTGGTGGGGCAGGGGGTATTATCCCGGATTCCGGCCGGCGTGCGCCTGATCAACGTGGGAAAACGTGCCTCCCACCATATTATGCCCCAGGAACAGATCAACCAGGTTCTTGTGGATGAGGCAAAAAAAGGTTACCGGGTGGTGCGTCTAAAGGGCGGGGACCCGTTCCTCTTCGGAAGAGGCGGGGAGGAGCTGGAGCTTCTTACAAAAGAGGGAATCCCCTACGAAGTGGTGCCCGGAGTGACCTCACCTTTGGCAGTCCCTGCGTACAACGGGATTCCCGTGACACACAGGAATTACTGTTCCTCCCTGCACATTATCACAGGCCACAAAAAGCAGGGGGAGGCCTATGACATAGATTTTGACGCGCTTGTGCGCACGAAGGGCACTCTGGTATTTCTTATGGGCGTCACCGCGCTTCCGGATATCTGTAACTCTCTGCTGCAGGCGGGTATGCAAAAAGAGATGCCGGCTGCCATTTTACAGAAGGGAACCACAGCGGGGCAGAAGCGGATCGTGGCCACAGTTGCCACACTTGAGGAGGAAGTAAAGCGCCGGGGAATCGAGACACCGGCGATCATTGTAGTGGGTGAGGTGTGTTCCCTTGCGGATACCTTCGGATGGTATGAAAAGCTGCCTCTTGCAGGGTATAAAGTGCTGGTCACAAGACCCAGGGAAACCATTTCCACCATGTCACAAAAACTGCGTCTGATGGGTGCTGAGGTGCTGGAGCTTCCGGCTATCCGCACAGCTCCCCTTGCAGACCAGAGCGCGCTTCATAACGCATTCGGACAGCTTCACACCTATGACTGGCTGGCATTTACAAGTCCTATCGGTGTAAACGTGTTCTTTGAGGAGATGAAAAAAGCCGGGACAGATGTCCGCAGACTAGGCCGCGCGAAGATTGCCGCCATCGGAAAGGGCACGAAAAAGGCACTGGAGGAGAGAGGTCTGTTCGTGGATCTCATGCCTGAAGTGTTTGACGGGGAATCTCTGGGGAAAGCTCTGTGCAGTGTTTGCAGCGGGAATGAGAAGATCCTTCTTCCGAGAGCCAAGATCGGCGGAAAAGAGATCATCCAGGAGCTGGAGAAAAAGCCGGGACTTTTCATCTGTGATGTGCCCACTTATGACACTTTCTATGAAAAACAGGAAGTGATCGATGAGAAAAAAGCTTTTGAGAGCGGAGAGATCAACTGCGCGGTTTTCACAAGCGCATCCACGGTAAGAGGATTTGCGGAGGCGGTAAAAGGGCTTGACTTTACAAAAGTAACGGCTGCCTGCATTGGAAAACAGACGAAAGCCGCGGCGGATGCCCTGGGTATGAAGACATTTATGGCGAAACAGGCCACCATTGACAGTGTGGTGGATTTGGTTGTAGACTTAAAAAATAGCAGATAACAGAGGATAAAAGGAGTGTAGCAACATGGAAATGACAGTCAGACCGAGAAGGCTTCGGAAAAACGATACCCTGCGCAGAATGGTGCGTGAGACCAGGATGGACAAAAGTTCTTTGATCTATCCCATTTTTGTCCGTGAGGGAGAAAATATGGAGGAGGAAATCCCCTCCATGGAAGGACAGTTCCGATACAGCATTGACAGGCTGCCTTATGCCCTGGAAGGACTTATGAAGGCAGGCGTGGATAAAGTGATGTTCTTCGGGATTCCGGATGAAAAGGACGAGGTGGGAAGCCAGGCGTATGCGGAGGACGGAATTGTACAGAGGGCGCTTCGGGAAGCCAGAAAACAGTTCCCGGAAATGTATCTGATCACAGATGTCTGCATGTGTGAGTACACATCCCACGGCCACTGCGGCGTGCTGTGCGGTCATGATGTGGAAAATGACGCGACACTGGAGCTTTTGGCAAAGACAGCCCTTTCCCACGTGGAGGCAGGAGCCGATATGGTAGCACCCTCAGATATGATGGACGGCAGAGTCAGAGCAATCCGTGAGATCCTGGATACCCATCAGCACAAGGACATACCGATCATGTCCTACGCGGTAAAATATGCCTCTGCCTTTTACGGTCCATTCAGGGAAGCAGCAGGTTCTGCCCCTTCTTTCGGAGACAGAAAGAGCTATCAGATGGATTTTCACAACAAGAGGGAAGGCCTGAAGGAGGCGCTTCTGGATGTACAGGAGGGCGCGGATATCATTATGGTGAAACCGGCGCTTTCCTACCTGGATGTGATCAGTGAGGTGAAACAGAGTATACATCTGCCTGTGGCCGCCTATTCTGTCAGCGGCGAATATGCCATGGTGAAGGCAGGGGCAAAGCTTGGCTACATTGACGAGGAGAAGATCATCTGTGAGATGGCAGTGAGCACCTACCGTGCGGGAGCTGACATTTACCTGACTTATTTTGCAAAAGAGCTGGCCGGATATATGGACGAAGGGAGAATCGGGTAATGACAAGATCAGAAGAATTATTTGAGCGCGCCGTAAAACGGATTCCCGGAGGGGTGAACAGCCCCGTAAGGGCTTACGGTGCCATTGGGGAGACCCCACGCTTTATACAGGGTGCAGTGGGAAGTAAAATATTCGATGTGGACGGCAATTCCTACACGGATTATATCGGGTCCTGGGGACCTATGATCCTGGGACACAACCATCCTGCTATTCGTGAGGCAGTGATCAAAGCCAGTGAAAATGGTCTGAGCTTTGGCTGTGCAACTGCAAAAGAGGTGGAGATGGCTGAATTCATCTGCGAGAGGATTCCCCATGTGGAGATGATCCGTATGGTAAATTCCGGAACAGAGGCCGTCATGAGCGCCATCCGCGTGGCCAGAGGCTTTACGGGGAAAGATAAGATCATCAAATTTGCAGGATGCTATCACGGCCACACGGATGCCATGCTGGTGAGTGCAGGCAGCGGAGTCATGACCAGTGGTGTGCCGGACAGCGCCGGCGTGCCCAAGGGCTGTACGCAGGATACCATGATCGCAGTGTATAATGATCTTGAAAGTGTGGAAGAACTTCTGACAGAGAGCAAAGACCAGGTGGCTGCTGTGATCGTGGAGCCAGTGGGCGCCAATATGGGCGTGGTCCCTCCTGCTGACGGTTTCCTTCAGGGGCTTCGGACCCTTTGTGATGCGCATGGGGCACTGCTGATCTTTGATGAAGTGATTACCGGTTTTCGGCTTAAATTTGACGGGGCCGCGGGATTCTACGGGGTGACACCGGACCTTGTCACCTATGGTAAGATCATCGGCGCCGGAATGCCTGTGGGCGCTTACGGCGGAAGAAAGGAAATCATGGAAAAGGTTTCCCCGGCAGGTCCTGTATACCAGGCAGGTACCTTAAGCGGCAATCCCATCGCCATGGCAGCAGGCCTTGCGCAGCTTAAGATCCTGTATGAAGATCCGGAGATCTATACAAGGCTGTACCAGAAAGGGGAGATGATGTTTGAGGGAATCCGCAGGATTTTCCTTGAGAACAATATTCCTTATCAGGTAAACAGTGTGGCATCTCTGGGATGTATCTTCTTTACAGAAAATAAGGTGACAGACTATGCCTCTGCCAAGACATCGGATACAGATGCCTTTGCAAAATATTTTAAATATATGCTGAACCACAGCGTACATCTGGCACCTTCACAGTTTGAGGCCATGTTCCTGTCAGATGCCCATACAAATGAGGATATAGAAGCAGCACTGAAGCTGATAAAAGATTATTTCTGCGCATGAGCGTGTCATAAGATTGCTTTACGGATACGCTCATAACTGGTAAAAGAAAACGGAGGACAGCTATGAGTGAGACAACCTTGTGGACAGGACTGATCATCATTTTTGTGGCAGTCGTATTTGTGACCATGTTTCAGGAAAACAGGAGAAGACAGCGGGAATTTCTCCAGAAAATAAAAAAGGGCTGGGGACAGATTCCGGATCGGGAATACACCTGGGATAAGCTGGAACAGATTGGGGAGTATTTTCGCAGGAGGAAGGACGGGCGGTTTGTCATTGACGATATTACCTGGAATGATCTGGATATGGACCGTGTGTTTATGCTTATGAACCAGACAATATCCTCACCGGGGGAGGACTATCTGTACTATCTTCTCCGTACTCCTGAATATCAGGAGGAAAAGCTTGCGGAGAGGGAACGGCTGTACACATTTTTTCGGGAACATGAAAAAGAACGCCAGAAGGTCCAGGAGATCCTGGCACACATCAGAAAGCCGCCTTCATCGTCTGTTTACCAGGCTATTCATGTGACAAAAGAGTATGACGCGGGAAAACCGTGGAAGCAGATTCTCATGTGCCTGGCTTTTGTGCTTTCTATTGCTGCGTTCATAGCGGTTCCAAGGTACGGCGTCTTTGCCTTTCTGCTTGTGACCTGTATCAATATGGGAACGTATCTGAAAGACAAGGAAGTCATACAGGTATATCTGACCGGATTTAAGTGCATGCTCCAGCTTATAAACTGTGCAGGTGCTCTGGACAAACTGAAGATAGAGGAACTTCACAGGTATACGGAGCGTCTGAATGTCTGTGAAAAAGGTTTTTCCGGCTTCCGAAACGGGGCAAATCTGGTTTTGGACCGGGATGGATTTGCCAGCGGACCGGAATCCTTTATTCTGGATTATATCAGAATGATGACCCATATCGATCTGATTAAGTTCAATTCCATGATGAAGGCCATGAAGGAGCATAAAGCGGAAGCGGAGGAGATGCTGGAGATATACGGACTTCTGGACGCCTGTATTTCCATTGCATCCTTTCGGGAGGCCATGCCGTATTACTGTGTGCCGGATTTTACGAGGTATCAAAAGGGAAGTGATGTGCGGATGAAGGTGGAAAATCTGTACCATCCGCTGATTCATGAACCTGTGGCAAACAGTATTGATGCGTCCGGCGGCATCCTGGTGACCGGCTCTAATGCCTCCGGAAAATCCACTTTCTTAAAAAATGTGGCGATGAATGCCATTCTCGCGCAGACCGTGTATACCTGTACTGCCACAGAATACGCCGCTCCGTTTTTTAAGATACAGACTTCCATGGCACTTCGGGATGACCTGGAGAGCAAGGAGAGCTACTACATTGTGGAGATCAAGTCCCTGAAGAGAATCCTGGAGGAATCCAAGGAGGAAGCCCCCCTTCTGTGCATCATTGATGAGGTGCTCCGGGGAACAAATACCATTGAGAGAATCGCGGCTTCCTCCAATATTCTGGCGCATTTGAAAAAGCCCCATGTGCTTCCCTTTGCGGCGACACATGATATTGAGCTGTCTTATATGCTGGAGGGAGCGTATACCAACTATCACTTTGAGGAGGAATTCAGGGAGGATGACGTGGAATTTAACTATCTGCTGAAAAAGGGCAGGGTTACCACAAGGAATGCCATCCGCCTGCTCTCCATGGTAGGGTACGACAGAGAAATTGTAGAAGAGTCGGAAGCTGCGGTGGCTGATTTTGAAACCACCGGAATCTGGAAAAAGGTAGGAAATGAAAATGCTTGTTAAAATATATACAGATGGTTCTGCCAGGGGAAACCCGGACGGACCGGGAGGATACGGCTGTGTCCTCCACTATACGGACGCAAAAGGAACGCTGCATGAGCGTGAGTTTTCTCAGGGATATGTGCGCACCACCAACAACCGCATGGAGCTTATGGCAGCCATTGTGGGAATGGAAGCGCTGACAAAGCCGTGTGAGGTGGAGCTGTATTCAGATTCCAAGTATCTGGTGGATGCCTTTAATCAGCACTGGATTGACGGCTGGCTGAAAAAGGGCTGGAAACGGGGAAAAAATGAACCGGTTAAGAATGTGGATCTATGGAAACGGCTCTTGAAGGCAAAAGAGCCGCATAAAGTGACATTTATCTGGGTGAAAGGGCACGACGGACACGAAATGAATGAACGCTGTGACTATCTGGCTACCAGTGCGGCGGATGGTGAAGACCTGCTGGTGGACCCCGGTGTGTAACTGCTTCATTTCAAAAGGGACTGCTGCCCGGCTGAATGGTTTCAGTCGGTGCAGCAGTCTCTTTTCTGTGTGGTTATCTGTTTTGTTTTCTCTTCTCGATTTCTGCAGAATATCCCTCGATATCCTTGCTTGACAGCTTATACCCGAATATCAGAATAAGCGCGCCGATTCCTACTGCAATAGCCGGAATTACGGTAAATCCCATACTGATTCCCCTTGCCAGCTTTTCCGTGACCTCATTGGACTGTACCACTGCAAGTGAAAAACCTGCCATGGCAAGACATGCATTGATCAGGATTCCACGGCTCACTACACCGATCTTCAGGGGGATATTACTCAGTCCCATGATCATACCGGTGGCATTTGTGCCTGTCTTATACTCGCTGTAAATTGCACAGTCTGCGTAGAGTGCCGGTCCGCAGGCGTTGGTCATGGTACAGAAAAACTGTGCAATGCTCACCATGATAAGGACCACCCAGGTACTGTTGTAGAAAAGGAAGCCAAGTACCAGCACCACGACCATACTCAGATAAGCGATGATAACGGTGTTTCTGGCCGAAAATTTTCCGGCTGCCTTTTTCGAGAGATAAGAAGCAGCGACGCCCAGCAGATTGGAAATGAGAATAAAGGTGGCGGTCAGACCGGCATTACCGGCAACATAGGTAAAGTAGTAAACGGCAATACCATTTGCTACAAACATGTAGACATATTTTGCCAGATCCGCAACGATCAGACCCAGAAGATAGGGATTTGATGTGAGTGATTTCAGCATTCCATGTCCTTTTTCTGCATGCTGGTCCTGTTTTGCCTTTTTCTCTCTCTGGAGTCTGGCAATCTCCTCTGCGCCGGTTTCTTCATATCCTTCAAACATTTTGAAATGTGCAAAGTATCCGGCTGCCATCAGAGCACCGAACACGAATGCTGCCGCACCGTATGAATTTTTGGCTCCCACAACGGCAGCCAGTATGGATACGGCACCCGGTCCCACGTAAGAATAAAGAACCATGCCCAGTGCGCCCTATAAAGCTCTCGTTGAGGAGAGGGCCATCCTGTCATCCGGTGTTTTGGAGGCAATATTGATCATTGAAATATTGGCCACAAAAGGAATATTCCAGGCAATATGACTGGTGATCGTAGCCACAATGATTACAACAATACCTGCCGCCCCGTCATTCAGCTTGATGAACTGGAATGCATACAAAAACGGCACCAGCCAGGGAATGACTGCCAGCCAGGAGCGGTAACGTCCCCATTTCATAGGTTTCATGGTATTGAGCAGAACACCGTACACCCAGGACAAGGCCGCGTCCACAAGACTGGTCAGTGTGGCTATCAGAGTTACAACAGGTATTGTATATTTTGCAATATCTGTCAGGAAAAACTGGAAATAATAGGTTTCAATATTCGTCATAAGATTGAAACCAAAATCTCCTACGCCAAAAAAGCGTTTTAACGATTTACTGATTTCCTTGCGCTCATTACTACTGTGATCTTCCATAATCCTTCCTCCCGTGCTGTCCGCCAAAAAAGCGGACTTTGTCATTGGTTACACGTTTTGGCACCTCCTGTCCATTTTTATTTTATGTATTCCGTACATAAGTTTCTGATAGTATTGAGGAGTATTTCTCACAGTTTCAGTTGGAATTTTGTTTTGTATACAAATATAGGCGATCATCGGATTCTTTTGGGATAATTATACTGCGGCTGTAAGGTTTATACAATGTTTTGAGGACAAAAATTGAATCTTTGTGACATTTTACAATTTTTAGTGTGGTTTATATGGCTGCACTGCTAAGGGATGCCGTCGGTCAGACGCTGCTTGTCTGTTGTGTACATTTTGTTGAACAAACCATAAGCTGCAGTTCGTTGTTTCCGGCTGGTTTACCAGAGTAATTGCAGAAGGTTTTTTCCATTTTCATTCCTCTTTGGGCTAGGATTGTCTTTAGTTCTTCCGGGGAATATAGTCTTATGGGGTCTCCTTCCCGAATAACAGGCGGTTCTGCGGGTTCGCCATAAGGAATTTCAGTACCGCCGAACAACATAATCCTTTTATCGGAATCCCACTCAAATTCAGTCAGGGACAGGGTTGTGCTGCCTGCGTCCCAACTGCGCATGGGAAAATGGCGTTCTGCAAAATCCGCATTGCAGATGTCCATAAAATGTCTGCCGCCCGGTTTAAGCGCTTTGGAAATAACATCGAATATTTTCAGATTCTCTTCTTCTGTTTCCAGATATCCAACCGCACCGTCTGCGAGATTGAGAACAACGTCAAATTCTTCGGAAAAATTGACATTTCGAATATCCTCATGAATAAATGAAGCATTTGTCAGGCCCATTTTTTCTGCATTTATTCTGGCATCGTGAATATAAGGTTCGGTAATGTCGATTCCTGTAACCGAATAGCCCTTCTTTGCGAAGAGCAGAGCATGGCGGCCATAGCCGCATGCAAGGTCCATGATTTTTTCACTGCCGTTTAGACGCAGAGTTTGAATGATAAATTCTACCTGGCGCTGGGTATCTTCAACCCATGACTGTTGTTTTATTTCCAGTGACCAGTTCTTTTTGTACCAGTCTGATGATTTTGCTTTCATTTCTCTCTCCTATATAGTTATTGCCGGCAGGATTATCATAACAGAATCAGAAAAATTTACTAGACTTGTATTGCTCCGTATGCTATAGTGCTGTAATAGATGCGGACATTTTTTAGGCATGGCTGTGCAGAGTTTTTCCCTGCATGGCCATGCCTTTTTTTATGTTAGCCGCCACTTATCAGACTGCGCCTGAACGCGGAAGGAGTGATTCCCTTTACACTTTTAAAAGTTTCCGCATAATAGCTGGAGCCGGAAAAGCCGTGTTTCAGTGCGATTTCCGTGATGGACAGATCTTTTTTCAGAAGATCCGGAATGCTTTGTTCCACGCGGTAGGCGTTCAGATATTCAAAGGGTGTCTGATGCAGGAGACGTTTGCAGATACGTCCGCATTCCCCGGTGCTCAGGGCTGCGGCGCCTGCAATGTCTGCCAGGGAAATTTTCTGTGTATAGTGGTTCCGGATGAATTCCAGAATGGATTTTGCCTTACCTGCAGCCTCCCGGCTCCTGGCAGTAGTTTTCCGGTCAGTGCCTTTTTCCGTAAATACGGCAAAAAGAGCACCCCAGCAGGAGAGAAGACTGGCCTTTACATGCAGCTCCCAGGCCAGGTCCTTTTCCTCATACAGATGCATGCACTGAAGCAGAAGCCCGGGTATGATGTGGCTCGCATCCCTGTTTTCCGACTTCAGAGGATAAGCGGAGAAGGCGGCGCTGTCCAGAATAGGGGAGATGTATTTTTCCCGAATCAGGCTGTCCTCATACCCGTACAGAAAACGGGGATGGAAAATGACAGATAAGGTGGAAGCCTGTTCACTGACTGCGGTACCCATATGCAGGCAGTTGGAGTTGATAAAAAGTCCCTCGCCCTCCTTAATATCATAGACTGTCTCATTGACCTGATAACGCATGGAGCCGGAGAGGACGATCATCAGTTCCGATTCGGGATGCCAGTGGCAGACAAAATAGGAGGGCGCGCCCGTTCCCTCTGCCTGGAAAACTTCACTGTGCACATCCACCGGAAACGCATAATTTCCGTGGGATATCTGTTCCTTTAAATTTTTGTCCACCGCAACAACAGATGATTTCATAAAAACTGCCTCCAAAATAGAAAATGATGATATTGTTATAAAATCTGCCGTAATTCTGATAGAAAATACCGCTTTTTGTCATTATACTAGAGTTCGGAAACAAGTACAAGCTACATAAAGCTTCAGGAGGAACGAAAATGGAAAGAAAAAATAAAAGAATCGGAATGGCATTCATCGGCATTATTCTGACAGCTGTCAGCGTGGGAATCTTCCGCTATGCGGATTTCGGAGTTGACCCTTACTGCGTACTGCTGACAGGGCTGGCAAAAATCTTTCATACCAGCTTTACCATGGCGGCAAATGTGACGTGTGCCCTGCTGCTTCTTTTCGCATGGAAAATGAAAAAAAGCCTGGTGGGGGTATCCACACTATTAAATCTGCTCATATACGGTGTGGTGGCAGATGCGGTATTTGCAGCGCTGAAAAGCGTGTATGAGACACCATCCCTTATTGTCAGGATCGTATGTCTTGTCAGCGCCCTTTTCCTGCTGGCCTTTTCAGGAGCCATGTATTACACGGCAGATCTGGGAGTATCCACATATGATGCCATTGCCCTGATCATGGATGACAGAAAGATCGGAAAGTTCAAATACTGCCGAATCGCTGCTGACCTTACCTGTCTGATCGCCGGTATCCTGGCAGGAGGGGAAATCGGGATCGCAACGGTTATCATTGCCCTGACAGTGGGTCCCCTTATCCAGTATTTCCGCACTAATTTGGCAGAACCTTTCCTGGAAGGCCGCAAAATTCCCGCTTTTCTTTCTTGAAACCTGACAATTCCTGTGCTATTATTAAAAACAGTAATTTATAGCGGCAGCATTCGCGTGCTGCCCAATCATCAGGAGGTATGAACCGTGCAGAAATACGGAGTGAACGAACTTCGGAAAATGTTTTTGGAGTTCTTTGAAGGAAAAGGCCATCTGGCTATGAAGAGTTTTTCTCTTGTTCCCCATAATGATAAGAGTCTATTGTTGATCAATTCCGGTATGGCGCCGCTGAAACCATATTTTACAGGCGCTGAGGTGCCGCCCAGAAAAAGGGTGACGACCTGTCAGAAGTGTATCCGTACCGGTGATATTGAAAATGTAGGTAAGACAGCCCGTCACGGCACATTTTTTGAAATGCTGGGCAATTTCTCCTTTGGAGATTATTTTAAGAAAGAGGCAATACGCTGGTCATGGGAATTTCTGACCGAGGTGGTAGGACTTGACGCGGACCGTCTGTATCCTTCTGTCTATCTTGACGATGATGAGGCATTTGATATCTGGAATAAAGAGATTGGAATTCCGGCTGACCGTATTTTCCGTTTTGGGAAAGAGGACAACTTCTGGGAGCACGGCGCAGGCCCATGCGGACCATGCTCTGAGATCTATTATGACAGAGGTGAGCGCTATGGATGCGGAGAACCGGGCTGTACTGTGGGCTGTGAATGTGACCGCTACATGGAAGTGTGGAATAATGTATTTACCCAGTTTGAAAATGACGGGGAAGGCCACTATGAGGAACTGCAGCAGAAGAACATCGACACAGGCATGGGCCTGGAGCGTCTGGCTGTAGCTGTGCAGGATGTGGATTCCATTTTTGATATTGACACGATTTGTGCCCTCAGAAACAAAGTCTGTGAGCTGACTCACACAGAATATAAAAAAGATGAAAATGTGGACGTATCTATCCGTCTGATCACAGACCATATCCGTTCCGCTACCTTTATGATCTCTGACGGTATTATGCCCACCAATGAAGGCAGAGGCTATGTACTGCGCCGTCTGATCCGCCGCGCTGCCCGTCACGGACGTCTTCTGGGAGTAAAAGGAAATTTCCTTGCCGCACTCAGCAATACTGTCATTGAGGGCTCCAGAGACGGTTATCCGGAATTGGAAGAGAAGAAAGACTTTATCTTCAATGTACTGACAAAGGAAGAGGAACAGTTCAGCAAGACCATTGACCAGGGACTGCATATTCTGGAAGAGATGGAGGCAGAGATGAAGGCTGCCGGAAGCAGCCAGCTTTCCGGTGAAAATGCATTTAAGTTATATGATACTTACGGATTCCCTCTGGATCTGACCAAGGAAATCCTGGAAGATAAGGGAATCTCCATTGACGAGGCCGGTTTCAAGGCAGCCATGGAAGAGCAGAGAGAAAAGGCCAGGATAGCCCGCGGAGTGACAAACTATATGGGGGCTGACGCCACGGTATATGATGAGATAGACCCGAAAATCACCACAGAGTTTGTGGGATATGACAATCTGTCCCATCCGTCCAGAATCACGGTCCTCACCACAGAGAACGAGATCGTGGATGCCCTGACAGAGGATGAGAAGGGAACCGTATTTGTGGAGGAAACTCCGTTCTATGCTACCATGGGCGGACAGGAAGGCGACAAAGGCGTGATCGAGCTGGGGGATGCCCAGTTCGTTGTGGAGGACACCATTAAGCTGCGCGGCGGCAAAGTGGGCCATGTGGGCAGACTGACAAAAGGCATGTTAAAGACAGGCGATGTGGTAACACTGAAAGTCAGCGCAAAGGACAGGGCAGACACCTGTAAGAACCACAGCGCTACCCATCTTCTGCAGAAAGCCCTGAAGACCGTTCTGGGTTCCCATGTAGAGCAGAAGGGTTCCCTGGTAACTCCGGACAGGCTCCGCTTTGACTTTGCCCATTTCCAGGCCATGACTCAGGAGGAGCTGGATCAGGTGGAAGCAATGGTCAACGAAGAGATCCAGGCAGCGCTTCCTGTGGTAACAGAGATCATGAGTATTGAGGATGCCAAGAAGACAGGAGCCATGGCTCTTTTTGGTGAGAAATACGGGGACAGTGTGCGTGTGGTTTCCATGGGAGACTTTTCCAAGGAGCTGTGCGGCGGTACGCATGTATCCAATACAGGAGTGATCACAACCTTTAAAATCGTATCCGAAGCAGGCATTGCAGCCGGTGTACGCCGGATCGAGGCACTGACCGGTGACGGCGTGTTCAAATACTACAAAGAGATGGAGCAGAAACTGGCCCATATTGCAGCACTTTTAAAAACTACCCCGGCAGAAGCAGCGGACAAGATCGTTCATCTGCAGGCAGAGGTAAAAGAGCTTCACGGAGAAAATGAGTCCCTGAAAGCCAAACTGGCACAAGAGGCAGTGGGCGATGTGATGAACCAGGTAAAAGAGGTGAAAGGCACTAAGCTGCTGGCTGTATCTGTAGCAGATGTGGATATGAACGGACTGCGCGACCTGGGCGACCAGTTAAAAGAAAAGCTGGGTGAAGGTGTGGTAGTTCTCGCCAGCGTTAACGGCGGTAAAGTAAACCTGCTGGCCATGGTGACTGACAGTGCCATGAAAGCCGGTGCCCATGCAGGGAATCTTGTAAAAGGCATGGCTGCAGTAGTAGGCGGAGGCGGCGGCGGACGTCCGAACATGGCTCAGGCCGGCGGAAAGAACCCGGAAAAAGTGCCCGAAGCCCTGGAAAAAGCGGCAGAATTGCTGGAAGGTCAGTTAAAATAAAATTTAAATAAAATATTTTAAAGAAAATAAGTCAAAATAGTTGACGTACGGCAAAAATCTGATATAATATTTGATGTGCAGTAAAAATACCCAGACAGTTGTATTATGCACAATCTACAACTGGAGGGAGGTTAGGTGTGAGACTATGTCAAATGTAATCGTAAAAGAAAACGAAACTTTGGATAGCGCTTTACGTCGTTTCAAGCGTAGCTGTGCAAAAGCAGGCATTCAGCAGGAAATCCGTAAAAGAGAGCATTACGAGAAACCAAGCGTTCGTCGTAAGAAAAAATCTGAAGCAGCTAGAAAACGTAAATATAATTAATGTGCAGTAAAAGCCTCTGGACAATACCAGGGGCTTTTTTACGACTCCGGAGCCAAAAGAGAGGATGGTGAGAAGATGAAAAAGATTATCGATCTGGTGTCCAGCCGGATCTTTGTATTTGTGCTGGCTGTACTGCTGCAGCTTGTGTGGCTGGTGGCGCTGGCCTGGGGTATGAGAAATATTTCCACCACTGTGGGATGGATCATGGATATTTTAAGTCTGTTTCTGGTATTATGGCTGGTCAATAAGAAAATCAATCCCTCTTACAAGCTCGCCTGGACGATTCTGATTCTTGTCATTCCCGTTTTCGGCGCAATTGTGTACCTGCTGTTCGGCGAATCCCGTGTGGCTAAGAAGATGACAAGGGAATCCGAGGCAGTCCTCAATGAAATCGGCAATTATTTCAAGGAAGATCCCAGGACAAGAACAGAACTTCAGGATATGGACCGGGGAGTATCCATCCAGTCTGCCTACATCCGGGATTACGCCGGTTTTCCCCTCCATAAGAATACCACCACAAAGTATTATCCGGTAGGGGATACCATGTTCGTGGATATGCTGGAGGAGATTAAGAAAGCGGAGCATTTTATTTTCCTGGAATATTTTATTATACATGACGGAAGAATGTGGAGAGAAATCCTTCAGGTGCTGGAGGAAAAGGTAAAGGAGGGCGTGGATGTACGCCTGATTTACGATGATATGGGATGTGTGACCACCCTGCCCCACAGATATTATAAAGAACTGCAGAAAAAAGGCATCAAGTGTGCGGCGTTCAATCCGGTGCGGCCTGTGCTGAACATTATCCTCAACAACCGGGACCATAGAAAAATTTTGGTAATCGACGGGCATACAGGGTTCACGGGCGGCATTAATCTTGCCGATGAATATATCAATGAGGATGTGCGGTTTGGGCATTGGAAGGATACCGGTGTCATGCTGCACGGTGAGGGTGTATGGAACCTGACGGTGATGTTTCTGCAGATGTGGGCAGTGATCACCCACACCAGAAGCCATCTGCCGGCGTACGGCCCTTATATCTATCACCCGGAAGAGTTTGAAAATGACGGGTTTGTACAGCCCTATGGGGACAGTCCCCTGGACAATGAGATCGTGGGGGAGAATGTCTATCTGAATATCATCAACCAGGCGAAGCGGTATGTGTACATCTGCACACCATATCTGATCATAGACAATGAGATGATGACAGCCCTGTGCCTGGCCTCCAAAAAGGGTGTGGACGTGCGGATCGTGACGCCGGGAATCCCTGACAAGAAGATGGTATTCCTTCTTACCCAGTCTTACTATGAGCAGCTTCTGGAGGCAGGGGTGAGGATCTTTGAGTACACGCCGGGATTCATCCACTCCAAATCCTTTGTCTGTGACGATGAAATTGCCTCTGTGGGAACCATCAACCTGGATTACAGAAGCCTGTATCTGCATTTTGAGTGTGCAGTCTGGATGTACCGAAGCAGGGCTGTGATGCAGGTGAAGGAGGACATGGAGGATACCTTCCCAAAATGCAGGGAAATCTGTATGAAATTCTGCCGCAGCAGAAATATCTTTGTGCGTATGGCGCAGAGTATTCTGAGACTTTTCGCCCCCATGCTTTAGGAAAAATAATAAAAGCGGCTATGTGTACAGGATTTTTTCTTTACAAGCCGGGGGCTCCCATGATAGAATGGGCACATAAAACTTACTATGAAGACACATGTTACGAGATGCGCCAATGATATAAGGGGAGATTAAGTATGATTTGGACAAAGAGTATGTTTGGTATAGATCTCTACCATGTCACCCAGTGGTTTTTGGTTTACAGTATCCTGGGATGGGTGGTGGAATCTATATACATGTCAATCTGTAACAGGCGGCTTACCAACAGGGGATTTGTGAGAGGGCCATTCTGCCCTATTTACGGAGTGGGAGCGTTGTCTGTGTTTTTTCTGCTGAGGCCGTTCTGCGGCAACCTTCTGCTGTTATATGTGCTGGGCTGTGTGTTTCCCACACTGCTTGAGTATGTGACAGCCAGGGTTATGCTGGCATTGTTCGGTGAAGTATGGTGGGATTATTCGGAGAAACCTTTTAATTACAAAGGTATCCTCTGTCTGGAAAGTACCATTGCCTGGGGGTTCTATACATTGGGCCTGTTTCTGTTTCTCCATGAAGGCGTGGAGCGTTTTGTGGACAGTTATCCGTTTACCGTGGGATACCGGGCCGGATCGCTGATGATCGCATTGTTTACAGCAGATTTTTTACATACCTTATACGAAAAGAAAAAAGACAGTCTGCCTGCCTCCTTGGGTGAGGTGAGAGAAGGGATACGCGCCCTGATTTACGGTAGATTTTAATGTTGAGGGACGCCTGAGGGCGTCCTTTTTAGTTGGTCTTGCGGGAGAAGATTTATGGCAGAGATTTGATCACAGTTCCTCGTGGGAAACGGAGGGAGGATTCGACGTAAATAAAAAAAGTGCAAAGCCATGATAATTCAGCGGGCTTCACACTTATATGGACATTATGCTATTTTGTTTTTCAGTTCGGCAATTTCTTTTTTGAGCTTTTCAACGTCTTCCATCAGATAATTGACTTTAATTTGATAGGCTATTTGCTGGTCAGTAATACTGTTGTTAGCATTGAGTTTTTTGACAAGATTACTGTAATTTTCTGCGAGAAGGGATATGTTTTTGTCACTTACATTTTCAAGATGGAGTCTTATGTCTGTTACCTGATCATCCATGCTGGACATCTTCTCTTCAATTCTCTCAAGATGTGAGTCTGCAGCGGTTACTTTTTGCAGCAACAAGTCAAGCTTTTCATCAACGGTCATTGTATTAACCTCCCTGCTTTATAGTGTATGTATTATACCATATGTATTAGTGTGAAGTCTATGTAAACATTGTTTCACTATTTCCTGATAGTATATATAGTAAGGTATATATCAGCACGGGCAGATTTTCGGTTAGATTTTATCAGGAAAAGGATTCCAGATTGCCTTCTCTAGGATCATAAGGGGAGTCTGTATAATGAATATGTATGGTCCAGATAAAATCCCAGTTTTTCTGCCAGTGACCTTGAAGCGGTATTAGTAAACATACAATCCCAATAAGGCTCGCAGCCATCTTCTAATAATTTAGAAACAAATGATTCTGTAGCCATTTGTGAAAACCCTCTTCTTCTGTGATGTTCTAAGGTTTCAATTCCTATGGTATAAGTATTCTGATATACAAAATTGGTGATACAATAACTTACAATCTTTTTATTTTCTATAACACAAAATCCAAAAGCCTGTTCAAAAAAATAATCTAATGAATCCCACCAGCGCAAAATCTCTGATTCAATAAATTCCGGATTAAGTATCTCTGCTGATTGTATTAAATTCAAATCTATTTTTCGTATATCAGTATCTTTACACAGCCCGTTTGTTTTATGGTATTTCCATTTGTCAAAATCTAACTGATAGACGCATTGTCTGGATTTGATTAGTTCTTTGAAATTAAAGATTTTTTCCAGCACGGAATCCCACATAATACAATCGCCGCTAAATTCAAAATGATTCAGTCCGCTTTGTATTATACGGAATCTCAGGTGATTAATAATAAATTCTATTATTTCGGCATTGAATGTATGATTATCTGGATTGCCAATAAAATAAAACCCTTCAATTCCTTTAGACCATAAAAGTGCAGTGGCGGGGGTTTCCAATGAATCTACAAACACCCATCCCGTATTTATACCGCTTAATACAGCCATTATTTCGATATTGTCCCATTGTTTGTGGACTATATCTTTTATACTGCCAAATCGCTCTTTTTTTAGTTCATAAATCATAGGATTCCTCTCTGCTGTTTTAGAAAATAATAATTACATGTCCTTCTCCAGGCTTTTTATTTGTTATTGTATCATGTGGCTCTATGCATGTCTACTTTAGAAAATAATATATCATCTATCTCATCTCCATCAAATAAAAAGTGCATGGGATTGAAAATTTGACTTTGCATTTTAAGGCGCTTTTTATAAGCCGCCTTATATAAATAAAACGAGAAGAGAAGATGATGCAACATTTCGGTCTTTGATTGACACAGTTATATTAGCATAGAGCATTTTACTGTTGAAAAAGGGGGAATTGTTAAATGAGAGTAAGGAAAACAGGAAAAATATTTGTTATATTGGGGAGTCTGCTGCTATTATGCATATTATTTTTATCTGCCAGCGAACAAAAACGGAATGGGTATTTCCAAGGAGAGGAAGAGGATGAGAATACAATTACCGGAAAGATTATAGAAGTCCGTGATACTTCGATTCTTTTATTACACGAGGGAGATGTGAACGAAGGACTCATGGAAGCAGAAATAAAAAATGTCAAAATATATAGTCAAAATAAACAAGAAATAAAAGCAGATACACTGAAACCCGGAATGTATATTCGATTGTCACTTCAGGAAGGCAGTACGGTTATGGAGTGTTATCCCTTGCTGATCAGTGGTGCGCAGGAAATTCATGTTCTGGAACAGGGGAATGATTACATAGGTTTGTATCTGGATATAATAGAGGAGATTTATGGCAGAGATTCCGCCCTAAACGATGGAATGCGGGTTATGGCCCTGGACTTGACTCAGGTGAGAAATCTTTCTGACAGTGAAAAAGAGGCAATCCGGTATTTGCTTGAGCCACTTCTTGAGACCTGGCAAAAAGACAGTATCGGCAGCCCGGGAACTGTGAAGTGTCCGAATCCGAATGTGATTCTTGTAGCGGAGGAGGATTTGATGGAACAAGGGCTGTTAAGTGAAGATGGTTCATATTTTCCGGAGGGAATATTGATTAAAATAAGGACAGTAAGAAACAGAAAAAACAGTTTTACTTTTTCAGCTAAAAACACAATAAAAATCTGATTATCCGCTAAAACACAGTATCTATCAGCATTTTCAAGGAAACAAACACATCAATTTACTACTTATTTACTACTAACGAATGAGCCTTGATACGCAAGTTTTCCTAGATATGCAAAGATATGGTACAACACATCAGTATTGAAACAAGAAAAAATTGAATAACTTATAGACTATGGAACGCCTAACATGACGTTCCTTTTCTATTTCCAGCCGTTCTTATTGGACGGCTATTTTATTACCCAAAATGAAAGGAGCATTAGATTTATGAAAAAGATGTTAAAACGATTGTGTACGGGCTTCTTAGCTCTTGCAACTGTCGTTACTGCTTTACCGACGACACCCGTTCATGCAGAAAGCAAGCAATACTGGACGGAGTCAAAAGAGCGTGTCGGTATCGTTGAAAAAGTAATGAATGACGGTTCGATTGGTTCTACCTTTAACGAGGGACATTTGACCGTTGAGGGCGAGGACGCTTACTGTATCGACATTAACACAGATTTTAGGAACGGCTACAAGACCAGAGCTGACGCAAGCACCCGTATGAGTGCCGACCAGATAAGCGACGTTGCCTTATCTATCGAATATGTGAAACAGTACACAGACAGCCACAGCGGAATAAGCAACAATCATGCCTACCTTTTAAGACAGCTTGTTGTCTGGCAGAGATTAAGCGTACATCTTGGCTGGCAATGCGATAACGTGCGAGCTTCTTATGATGAAATTCCAAAGGCAACGCAGGACGAAGTTTTCTCTGGTGCAAGAGCCTTTGCCAAAGAAAATAAAGGACGCTATGAATGTGGCGGTTATATCTACTCTGGCGAGGGGCAGGAATTGGGGCAATTCTGGGCGAAACTGAATGTCGGAAATGCGAAACTGCAAAAGACTTCCAGTAATACCAGCATTACAGACGGCAACGGGAATTACTCAATCGCTGGTGCAACATACGGTGTCTTTTCTGATAAGGACTGCACGAAACAGCTTGCCACCCTTACGACTGATGAAAACGGAAATACAGATGTTGTAGAGGTAAAGGCTGGTACAGTTTATATCAAGGAATTATCCGCACCAGCAGGATATAAAGTAGATAAAACTGTATATTCCTTAAAGGTTGAAGCTGGAAAAACAGCGACTTTGAAAGTATCAGATACACCGAAAGTAACAGACACTTTGATTGAGCTTTTCAAGATAGATATGGAAACACAGAAAGAAAATCCGCAGGGTAACGCTTCTCTAGCAGGTGCGGAATTTACATGGAAGTATTATGCAGGATTCTATAACAAAGACACTCTCCCTGCCGAAGCTACTCGTACATGGGTTACAAAGACAATCGCTGAAACAGACAGCGACGGGTCAACCCACTACATCACAAAATTAGCAGACGCATACAAGGTATCTGGCGACAACTTCTATATGCAGGACGGGAAAGCCGTTCTTCCTTTAGGAACACTAACCGTAGAAGAAACAAAAGCTCCAAACGGCTACTTGTTAGAGGGTGCATATATGCAGGCTGGCGATAAGTCCGAACAAATTAAGGGCTTATATGTAACACAGATTACCGAGGACGGCGACCTTGCCGTATTAACTGGAAGTAATCAGTTTTCCGTATCTGATAAGGTTATCCGTGGCGGTGTGAAAATTCAGAAACGAGATTTAGAAACGGGCGATACCAAACCACAAGGAAGTGCAACTTTAAAAGATACTGCCTTTGACATCATTTCCTTAAATGATAATGCAGTATTGGTTGAGGGCAAGCTCTATAAGAAAAATGAAGTGGTAAAGACAATTCGTACCGATATTGAGGGTATCGCTTCTACTTCTGCTGACCTTTTACCTTATGGAAACTTCCGTATCGTTGAGAGCGAAGCACCAGACGGATATTTGACAGACGGTGCGAAGCCGATTGATTTTGCAATCACAGAAAATGGAAAAATCGTGGACTTAACCGACGAAGCCCATTCTATCTACAATCAGATTAAGCGTGGCGATATTGAGGGTGTAAAAATCGGTGCAGGCACACACAAGCGTCTTGCTGATGTTCCCTTTAGGATCACAAGCAAGACGACGGGCGAAAATCATGTAGTGGTAACTGATGATAACGGGCAATTCTCCACTTCTGCTGACTGGGCTTCACATAAGCACAATACAAACGCAGGAAAGACCAGCGAGGACGGTGTGTGGTTTGGAACTTCTGAACCAGACGACAGCAAGGGTGCGTTGCCTTATGATACCTACATCATTGAAGAAATGCGTTGCGACAGTAACAAAGGTTTTGAACTTATCCCACCTTTTGAAATCGTGGTATCAAGAAATAACCTTGTGGTCGATTTAGGAACGCTGACTGATGAATACGAAAAAGAAATCTCTATCCATACCACAACGACCAGCAAAGACGGCGAAAAGACTATCCTTGCAGGAAAAGAGGTAACAATCGTTGATACTGTCAAATTAGACGGACTTACAAAAGGCACAAAGTATCAGCTCAAAGGCTGGCAGATGTTAAAAGAAGAAAATACAGAGCTTATCATTGACGGGAAACGTGTAGAAAACGATTATACTTTTGTCGCTGATGATGAAGAAATGAAAGTAGAAATTTCCTATACATTCAATGCGTCCGAGCTTGGCGGTAAAAATCTGGTAACATTCGAGGAATTATACGACTTGAGCAATCCAGACGAACCCGTAAAAGTTGCGGAACATAAGGACATTGAGGACGACGGGCAGACCGTTTTAATCACAGAGCGTATCATCAAAATTCATACGACTGCTACCGACAAGGACGGCAACAAAGAGCTTGAAGCTGGAAAAGACGTTACAATCATTGATACCGTAACCTTAAAGGGCTTGGAAGTCGGCACACAGTACAAACTTGTGGGCTGGCAGATGTTGAAAGAAGAAAATGCAGAGCTTCTTATCAATGGAAAACGTGTGGAAAGTGATTACACTTTTACTGCTGACAGCGAAACTATGAAAGTGGAAGTTGCCTTTACCTTTGACGCTACTTCTCTTGACGGCAAACAGCTTGTAACTTTTGAGGAATTGTACGACTTGAGCAATCCAGACGAACCGAAGAAAGTTACTGAACATAAGGACATTGAGGATAAGGGACAGACGATTACCTTTAAGGAAAAGCCAGAAGTTCCAGACGAACCAGAGAAACCCGAAACACCACCGACACCAGAAAAGCCAAACAGACCGAGCGACAGTCCCAAAACGGGCGATAACACAAACCTTTACGGACTGCTTGCACTTCTTTTGACCTCTGGTGCTGGACTGGCAGGTATCTTCTTCTACAAACGCCGTAAAATGAAAAAATCATAAGGCGGTAACGGTATGAGGAAAGAAAAATCACGCTCTCCGCCGAAGCGGTCAAACGGCAGACTTTTGCTTATTCTGGCTTGTCTGCCAACAACCTGCAAGAACACGGATAGTCAAGGGTGCGTAAGCATTGATTTTACCCTTTACTATCTGGGGGATTGCTGGTACTTCCCAAACCGCCAGAATAAGAAATCACAATCAATTAACTTATCAAAAATAGAAAGAAACGAGGTAAAACAATATGGAAATGAAATATGTCGTGCCAGATATGGCACAGTCTTTTGGAACTCTTGAATTTGCAGGCGAAAGCGAGCCTATCTTTGAAAGAGATAAAAATAACCGCAGGGTCTTAGCCAGACGAAGCTATAACCTTTATTCCGACGTACAGAAAGGCGAAAATGTTGTGGTAGAAATTCCCGTGCAGGCTGGCGAAAAGAAGTTCAAGTATGAACAGAAAGTAAAACTTGTCAATCCGAAGTTGTACGGCAGAGGTTACGCAATCGGGAATATGGGACATACCGATTATGTATTAGTTGCTGATGATATTGTAGCAGTTGAAGAAAAGTAAAGGAGTGAAGAATTTATGAGATTATCAAACGGGTTTGTTATTGACAAAGAAAAAACATTTGGAGAATTAAAATTTACAGCGGTGCGTGATGTGTTCTTGCAGAATGAGGACGGGACACCGAGTACCCAGCTTAAAAAGCGTATATATGATTTAAAGTGCAGTCTGCATGGAGGAATTATCCCCGTATCTGTACCGCCAGAAGTACAGTTAAAGGAATTTCCGTACAATGCAGTTGTGGAACTTGTCAATCCAGTAGCCGATACGGTATCACGAAAAACCTATACGGGTGCAGATGTGGACTGGTATGTAAAGGCAGAGGATATTGTATTGAAGAATAAAGGCAACCAGAACGCAGGCAGTCCACAGAACCATACACCGCAGGGACAGCCGAAAAAATAGGCTTGCTAAATAGATTTTCATTGTAGTGGATATATGGAACTGTTATAATATGGATATGAAGAAACGGACAAATATGAAGTTTTGGAGGTAAGACATGAAATATTTAGGCACAATTTTAGTTGCATATATCGTTTTATTTATTTTAGATATAATGCAAAAAAGAAATCATAAAACAACAAAATCTTTAAATAAATTTTCTATTCGAACAATATCAGATGTATCATTTATATGTGCAATAGGTGCTTTGTTTGTACTTGTTGTCTTTATTTGGGGATTTTGGAGTGAACCTGAAAATTTTTGTTCTAAAAGATATTTGATGTTCATTATCCCATTTTCTATTATTTGGTTTGGAGTTACTCTTTTTGGTATGATTGCTCCTTTAAAGGGAGTGTGGGAGATAAAAGTTGAAGAAGATAATATCACGGTTATTAAAATGTTTATTTTTAGAAGATATTGGAAAATATCAGACATATCTTATTGTAAAATGAAACGCGGTGGTATGAATGTGTATGTCAATGGAAGAAAGAAAAAAGCATTTTTTGTTGATGGTATGACAGACCATTTTGATAACTTTATAAAACGGATGGAAAAAGAGGGAAAAGAGATTATTATTCCAGAGCCAAAAGATACGAATTGAGTTGCTGGAATAGTAAATTCGAGTTTGAAAACTTCATATCCATATACACAAAGCAGTTAGTCTTAGGATTGACTGCTTTTTTTCATACCCAGAAAGGAGTGATTGATTTATGCAAAAGATTTTTAACAAAGGACACCGTATCAGAGCCAGCGACAAGCACCTTGTTTACCACTTTTCCATAGGAACGCTTCTGTTTGTATTCGTGGCGGTTCTCCTGCTACTGAATATGAAACAGCTCATGCGTACCGATTGGGAGCATTTCAGCTTGTTTGAGAATGGCTTGACCCTCTCCCCTTACAACTTCATAACCATACTGATAGCGACTGGTGTTTGTGCATTGGTCGCTTTTCTGTATTACCGCTTCTGTTATGACAATTTCAAGAAGCTCCTGCACCGTCAAAAGCTGGCAAGAATGATACTGGAGAATAAGTGGTATGAAGCCGATGCCGTACAAGACAGCGGTTTTTTTACTGACCTGCAAAGCAGATCAAGGGAAAAAATCGTCTGGTTTCCAAAGATTTATTATCAAATGGAAAAGGGACTGCTTCATATCCGCTGTGAAATTACGCTGGGGAAATATCAAGACCAGCTTTTACGGTTAGAGGATAAATTGGAAAGTGGCTTGTATTGTGAGCTGACCGACAAGACCCTGCATGACGGCTATATCGAATATACCCTGCTTTATGATATGATAGCGAACCGCATTACCATTGATGAAGTACGGGCAGAAAACGGCTGTCTTAGACTGATGAAAAATCTTGTCTGGGAATATGACGCACTCCCTCACGCCCTTATCGCTGGTGGAACGGGTGGCGGTAAAACCTATTTTCTGCTGACGCTCATTGAAGCCTTACTGCATACCGACGCTGTCCTTTACATCTTAGACCCGAAGAACGCTGACCTTGCGGACTTAGGGACAGTTATGGGAAATGTGTATCACACCAAAGAAGAAATGATTGATTGCGTCAATGCCTTTTATGAGGGCATGGTACAGCGAAGTGAAGAAATGAAACGACACCCGAACTATAAGACGGGCGAAAACTACGCCTATCTGGGACTGCCACCCTGCTTTCTTATCTTTGATGAATATGTGGCGTTTTTTGAAATGCTGGGGACGAAAGAAAGCGTGAGCTTACTTAGCCAGTTAAAGAAAATCGTTATGTTAGGGCGACAAGCAGGTTATTTCCTTATCGTTGCCTGCCAGCGTCCAGACGCAAAGTATTTCTCGGACGGTATCAGAGATAATTTCAATTTCCGTGTGGGACTTGGGCGTATCAGCGAATTAGGTTACGGTATGCTGTTCGGTTCAGATGTGAAAAAGCAGTTTTTCCAGAAGCGTATCAAAGGGCGTGGCTATTGTGATGTGGGAACAAGCGTGATAAGTGAATTTTACACGCCTTTAGTCCCGAAAGGACATGATTTTTTACAAACAATCGGCAGGCTTGCACAAGAAAGACAAGTCATGCCAGAACAACAAGGAAAGGAAGATGTGATTGAATAAGGACACATTAAATGTTTATCACGCACCCACAGAGAAAAACTACCTCTGTTTGTGCTTGAATACAGATATTTTTACAACGGATTGCAGGAAATATATGTTAGATTGTTTTTTAGATTATTCTGTCAATCCAAATCTGCGATTTCATTCAAGGATAGATAAAATCATTGATGATGTTATTCGTGAAAAAATCAACATTCCTCATAAGTTTAGAATGAGATTGGAAAGTAGACATTGCGTTGAAAGCAGGATAATCTATTTTCGATTTCGAGTTTTAGATAAGGCTTGTCTGCAATGTAATGTATTTCTTAAAGGACTGTCTGAAGAAATGAAAGAAGCACTTTCAGATGAAAGAATAGATTTTGCGGTTATCTATGAGGGCATACAAGGTTCACAGCAGGACACAGACACGGACGACAAGGACGGGTTTTGCGGTTCTCAACCGCAAGTTCCGTTCTTGGCGGACGGGGCTTGTCCCGTCCGCTGATAAAACCCCTCAGTATCTAACAGAGGGGTACGTTTGCAAATAGGCAATAGACGAAAAACATAGGAAACATAAGGCTTCTGGCATGGTTTCCTAGTAAAAATCGGCTGTGAAGTCGCCTAAAAAAACTTCACACTTTACAGATTGGGGGTATGGTTCTGAATGAAGAACAATGGATAAAAGAATTACGGGAGAAACGGATTGCTTACGGTATCTCACAAGGCAGGCTGGCGGTGGCTTCTGGTATCACAAGGGAATATCTCAACAAGATAGAAAGCGGAAAAATGAAGCCGTCAAAAGAACTTCTGGAAACGCTGTATAAAGAACTGGCAAGGTTCAATCCAGAAGCACCGCTTACCATGCTGTTTGATTATGTGAAAATTCGTTTTCCCACGCTGGATATACAGCACATCATCAAAGATATATTAAAACTGAATATCAATTATATGCTCCATGAAGATTACGGACATTACAGTTATACGGAGCATTACTCTTTGGGGGACATCTTTATCTATACGTCGGCTGACGAAGAAAAAGGTGTCCTTTTAGAGTTAAAGGGGCGTGGGTGCCGACAGTTTGAAAGTTACCTGCTGGCACAGCAAAGAAGCTGGTATGACTTCCTCATGGACGCACTCGTAGACGGTGGCGTGATGAAGCGTATCGACCTTGCTATCAACGACCATACGGGCATTTTGGATATTCCAGAGCTTGCGGAAAAATGCAGGAAACGGGAATATATCGGAAAGTCCAGAAGCTATAAGTTTTACCAGTCGGGTGAGCTTATCAAGCACAGAGAGGACGACAGAGAATATATGGGACGTACCCTTTATCTTGGTTCGCTGAAATCAGATGTGTATTTCTGTATCTATGAAAAGGACTATGAGCAGTACGTCAAGCTGGGGACACCTCTGGAAGAAGCTGACATTATCAACCGTTTTGAGATACGGCTTCGCAATGAACGTGCCTATTATGCAGTACGGGATTTGCTGACCTATTATGACGCAGAGCAGACCGCTTTTTCTATTATCAATCAATATGTGCGGTTTGTTGATGAAGAACCAGACAAGCGAAAAAATGACTGGAAACTCAATGACCGCTGGGCTTGGTTTATCGGGGATAATCGGCAAAGTCTGAAACTGACGACAAAACCAGAACCTTACACCTTAGACCGCACATTGCGGTGGGTACAAAGGCAGGTAGCACCAACCTTGAAAATGCTGAAAAAGATTGATAAGGGAAACGGTACAGACTACATGGAAACAATCGAACAGCAGGCAAAGCTCACAGAAAAGCATGAAATGATAATCAAACAGCAGACGACCCCTGCAAAAGATTTAGTGGAAAGTTAGGAGTGATAAAAATGTGGGAATTAGTAAAAGACTTCCTGCTGGTATCTATGGGAATGGGTATCGGCGTAGTCTTGATGTGTATTTTGAATGTCGGCAAAGAAGTTGACTATGAAATGAAACAATCAGAAGAAAGCGAGGACAATTAAATGAATTTCGGACAAAATTTGTATCAATGGTTTTTATCAAACGCACAGAGCTTAGTGCTTATGGCGATTGTGGTTATCGGTATCTACTTAGGGTTCAAGCGTGAGTTTTCCAAACTTATCGGCTTCTTGGTAGTTGCCTTAATTGCTGTCGGCTTAGTATTCAATGCTGGCGGTGTGAAAGATGTACTGTTAGAGCTGTTCAATAAGATTATCGGTGCATAGAATTTTATTGTGGTGCTGATATGAGAATGGTATAATGTGGATATATAAAATTCTGATTTATGGGGGGCGTTACTTTGAAGAAAGCAATGATATATGTTCATGGTAAAGGTGGAAGTTATCTTGAAGCTGAACAGTTCAAAAATATTTGTTTAGATTTTGATGTTTTTGGAGTAGATTATAATGACTATTTTCCGTGGATTGTAAAAAATAAAATTATGGAAGTCTACGATAAAATATCTGAAAAATATGACTACATATATGTACTTGCTAATAGTATCGGAGCTTATTTTACAATGCACACATTACAGAATTTCAAGATTGAAAAAGCATTATTCATATCGCCTATACTTGATATGGAACAACTTATAGTAGATATGATGAGCTGGGCGAATGTGTCTGAAAAGGAACTTTCTGAAAGAAAAGAAATACCAACTGATTTTGGAGAAACATTATCGTGGGAATATCTATGTTTTGTTCGGGCAAACCCGATAAATTGGAAAACGCCTACTGAAATTTTGTATGCTGAACATGATAATCTTACATCACGTCAAACGGTAGATAAATTTATTGATAGACATTGTGCAAATCTTACCATTATGAATGACGGAGAACATTGGTTTCATACTGACGAACAGATTTTCTTTAGAGATAATTGGCTAAGAAAAGTTATACAATAGAATTTAGATTTTATATCCACACACAAAGCAGTTAGTTTTAGGATTGACTGCTTTTTTCTTATCAAAATTTCAGATTGGAGTGATGAAATGGTGTCTGTTAGAGCTATTCAACAAGATTATTGGTGCATAAATTGTTGTAAAGCATACATAGAAGTGTTATAATACCCCACAAATAGCAGATATTATAATTTTATATGGGAAGTGATATTGTGGAACTTATTAAAGATATTGTAAAATATTTAAGTAGTGGATTAGTAGAATATTTCTTAGAATGTAGAGTTAGTGACAAAAGACAAGAATATTTTAGTAATAAAGGTGGAAAATGGGCGAAGTTCTGTTTCTATATGTCGTTAATAGTTTCTATCCTTTTAATAATCATAGGTATTGTTGGATTAGTAAAAAAGAAAAGTATAAGTATTTTCTTTTTGATTGCAGGTATGGGTATCGCTTTGTTTATGCTGGTTGACTGGGGAACGTCAAAAAAATAATTTTCTATACAATACAGTTTAATAGCTTTTAAAGCAGTTAGTCTTAGGATTGACTGCTTTTTTCTTACCAAAATTTCAGATTGGAGTGATGAAATGATATACTCTTAGAACTTTTCAACAAGATTATCGGTGTATAAAATTTTATTGTAGTGCTTATATGCGAATGGTATAATCGGGGTGTGAAAAAAGATAAAATAGATTAGGAGTTAAGCTATGGATTATATTATACGAGAAATAAAAAAGGAAGAATATGATTTACTCAATGACTTTTTGTATGAAGCAATTTATATTCCAGACGGTGTTGAGCCACCACCTAAATCAATAATTAACTGTCCAGAATTACAAGAATATGTTTTTGAATTTGGAAAGCGAAAAGATGATAGGGCTTTAGTTGCGGAAGTTCAAGGAAATGTCGTGGGTGCTATTTGGGTGCGAATAATGAACGATTACGGACACATTGACAATGATACACCGTCCCTTGCTATGTCTGTTTTTCAAAAGTATAGAGGACAAGGGATTGGGACTTCATTATTGCAACAATTATTGTTAGTGGAAAAATCTTTTGGTTATTCAAAAATTTCCTTATCTGTTCAGAAAAATAATTATGCAGTAAAAATGTATAAGAAAGCAGGTTTTCTTGTTGTTGATGAAAACAGCGAAGAATATATTATGACTATAAATCTATAACAAACAATCTAGTTTACAATTTCATATCCCTACACACAAAGCAGTTAGTCTTAGGATTGACTGCTTTTTTCATACCTAAATTTCAGATTGGAGTGATGAAATGAACGATATTTTTAAGAATATGCAGGCAAATGTCGGCTGTGAATACATTTCCGACCTGCCCTCTTACAAGCGTAAGGTGTGGCAGGAAATGAAACGGCTGAACCTTGCCGATTATGAAGAAAGACAGTTAGAAGATTTTTCTAAATATGTGTTTGGTATGTCGTACCAGACCTTAAAAGATGTGATGAAACAACAGAAAGGACGTGAGGAACAATGCAGGAAACAAGGGTGTTGGTGGAAACGAAAGGAACAACTGGCGAAGAAACAATATCATACTGGTTCGACCTGCCGATAGATGTTGCAGAGTTTGAAGAAAAGTTAGGTGTCGGTGCAGAAAGTGGGGATTACCGCATTATCGAAAAGGTGTTGCCTTATACTGATGAAGTCCACGAACATACAAGCGTGTACCAGCTCAACGAATTAGATTTTATGTACCGCCAGCTTTCAAGTGATATGCAGGAAGAATATGTATCACTACTTACGGTGTTTGAGAATTTAGAAGCACTTTATATTTGCAGGAACGTGATTACGGTTTATCACGACTGCAAAAGCATGATTGATGTTGCAAGGCAAAAGCTGATGAACGACCCGATATTTAAGCATTTATCCGAGGACTGTCAAGAATACTACTTTGACTTTGAAGCCTACGCTTCTCACTTGCAGGAACACGGGAAATTTTTAGTAACAGAACACGGTATCTTTGAATTGCCAGAGTAGGAAATGAGGTGGTGCTTATGATTGATGACATGGCGGTTTATATTGCTAATCTTGGCAAATACAATGAGGGCTATTTAGTCGGTGCTTGGTTCACGTTTCCTATTGACGAGGAAGATGTGAAAGAAAAAATCGGCTTGAATGAACAGTATGAGGAATACGCTATCCATGATACCGACAACTTCCCCATTGCGATTGGCGAGTATGTTTCCATTGAAGAACTCAACGAGATGTATGAAATGATAGAGGAACTTCCCGACTATATCGTAGAGTGTCTGGACGAATTTATCAGCCACTTTGGGACGCTGGAAGAAGTCGTGGAACACAAGGACGATATTTATTATTATCCCGACTGTGAAACCATGACAGACGTTGCCTACTACTACATAGACGAATTGCAGGCACTTGGCGACATTCCACCCAGCTTACAGAACTACATTGACTATGAAGCCTACGGGCGAGATTTGGATATGGGCGGTTGCTTTATTGAAACAAGCCGAGGTATGTGCGAGATACCATATTAACGCTGGAAGATCAGCGACAAGCATTGTTGCTACTGACAGCGTATTTCTCTTTTAAGGGACAGTCTGAAAATGGCTGTCCTTTTCTATTTAGAAACTTACGAAAGGAGCTGAAAGAACTTGAAAAAGATTAAAAGCTACACGGGTATCTGGAACGTGGAAAAAGTCTTGTATGCAATCAATGACTTTAACTTACCCTTTCCCGTTACTTTTACACAGATTACATGGTTTGTGATTACGGAATTTCTCATCATTCTGTTTGGGGATATTCCCCCACTTTCCATGATTGAGGGAGCATTTCTCAAATACTTTGGTATTCCCGTTGCTCTCACTTGGTTCATGTCGCAGAAAACCTTTGACGGAAAGAAGCCGTACAGCTTTTTGAAATCACAGATAACCTATGCCCTGCGACCGAAAATCACTTATGCAGGAAAAGCCGTAAAACTGCATAAGCAGACCTTGAATGAAACAATCACGGCAGTAAGGAGTGTGAACTATGTTCCCGATAAAATATATTGACAATAACCTTGTCTGGAACAAGGACAAGGAGGTGTTCGCTTACTATGAGCTGATACCGTACAACTATTCTTTCTTATCCGCAGAGCAGAAATTTATTGTGCATGACAGTTTTCGACAGCTTATCGCACAGTCCCGTGAGGGTAAAATTCATGCGTTGCAGATTGCGACGGAAAGCTCCATACGAAGTATGCAGGAGCAGTCAAAGAAGCTGGTTACGGGGAAATTAAGGGAAGTTGCCTGCCAGAAGATAGACGAACAGACCGAAGCGTTGGTTTCTATGATTGGGGACAATCAAGTGGACTACCGCTTTTTTCTTGGATTTAAGCTCATGGTAACGGAAGAACAGCTCAATCTGAAGAACATCAAAAAATCGGCGTGGCTGACATTCAAGGAATTTCTCCATGAAGTGAACCACACGCTGATGAATGACTTTGTTTCCATGCCGAATGATGAAATCAACCGTTACATGAAAATGGAAAAGCTACTGGAAAATAAAATCTCCCGTCGCTTTAAGGTGCGTCGCTTGGAAATCAACGATTTTGGGTATCTCATGGAACATCTTTACGGCAGGGACGGTATCGCCTATGAAGATTATGAGTACCAGCTACCAAAGAAGAACTACAAAAAAGAAACGCTGATAAAATACTACGACCTTATCCGTCCGACAAGGTGTGTGATTGAGGAAAGCCAGCGGTATTTAAGGCTGGAACATGAGGACAAGGAAAGCTATGTATCCTATTTTACCGTCAATGCGATTGTAGGCGAGCTTGATTTTCCGTCGTCTGAAATCTTCTATTTCCAGCAACAGCAGTTTACCTTTCCCGTTGATACGAGCATGAATGTAGAAATCGTAGAAAATCGAAAAGCATTAACGACAGTCCGCAACAAGAAAAAGGAACTAAAAGATTTGGATAACCACGCCTATCAAGCAGGAAGTGAAACCAGCTCAAATGTGGTGGACGCATTAGACAGCGTGGACGAGCTGGAAACGGACTTAGACCAGAGCAAAGAAAGTATGTATAAGCTCTCTTATGTAGTGCGTGTATCGGCTGATGATTTGGACGAATTAAAACGCCGTTGTGATGAAGTCAAGGACTTTTACGACGACCTCAATGTAAAGCTGGTGCGTCCTGCTGGGGATATGCTGGGGCTTCATTCTGAATTTCTTCCTGCCAGCAAGCGATATATCAATGACTATGTGCAGTATGTAAAATCAGACTTCTTGGCTGGGCTGGGCTTCGGTGCGACCCAGCAGTTAGGGGAAACGACGGGTATCTATATGGGCTATTCCGTTGATACGGGAAGAAATGTGTACCTGCAACCGTCTTTAGCTTCGCAGGGTGTAAAAGGTACAGTTACCAACGCTTTAGCGTCTGCTTTTGTCGGTTCGCTTGGCGGTGGAAAGTCGTTCTGTAACAATCTTCTTGTGTACTACTCTGTTCTCTTTGGGGGACAAGCGGTTATCTTAGACCCAAAATCAGAGCGTGGCAACTGGAAAGAAACGCTCCCAGAAATCGCCCATGAAATCAATATCGTAAATCTAACCAGCGATAAAGATAATGCAGGACTTCTTGACCCATTCGTGATTATGAAGAATGTAAAAGACGCTGAAAGTCTGGCAATCGACATCTTGACATTTTTAACGGGTATTTCCTCTAGGGACGGCGAAAAATTCCCCGTACTTCGTAAGGCGGTGCGTTCTGTTACCCAGAGCGACAGTCGGGGCTTGCTCCATGTGATAGACGAGCTACGCCGTGAAGATACGCCAGTATCAAGAAATATCGCAGACCATATCGACAGTTTCACAGACTATGATTTTGCACATCTGCTGTTTTCGGACGGTACGGTGGAAAATGCAATCAGTTTAGATAACCAGCTCAATATCATTCAAGTAGCCGACCTTGTGTTGCCAGATAAGGACACCACTTTTGAGGAATACACGACCATTGAATTATTGTCGGTGTCTATGCTGATTGTGATTAGCACCTTTGCCCTCGACTTCATTCATAGCGACAGAAGCATTTTTAAGATTGTCGATTTGGACGAAGCATGGGCGTTCTTGAATGTGGCACAAGGCGAAACCTTATCAAATAAGCTGGTTCGTGCTGGACGAGCTATGCAGGCAGGCGTTTATTTTGTTACACAATCTTCTGGCGACGTGTCAAAAGAAAGTCTGAAAAACAATATCGGCTTGAAGTTTGCATTTAGAAGCACGGATATTAACGAGATAAAGCAGACCTTAGAATTTTTCGGTATCGACAAGGACGACGAGAACAACCAGAAACGCTTGCGTGATTTGGAGAACGGACAATGCTTATTGCAGGACTTATACGGGCGTGTCGGTGTGGTGCAGATACACCCCGTCTTTGAAGAACTGCTACACGCCTTTGATACCAGACCGCCCGTACAGAGAAATGAGGTGGAGTGATGAAAGAAAGGATAAAAGGTGCGTTCACAAAAAGGAAGATACTTCACTTTCTCAAAATGGCTCTGTTCGTGGTGGCACTTTCCCTTATCCTGCTTTCACTTTTGGGGACGGTGGCTCATGCGACGGGACTTGTGGACGATACCATAAACGCAGAAAATCTTTACTCAAAATATCCCCTTTCCAACTACCAGCTTGATTTTTATGTGGATAATAGCTGGTCGTGGCTTCCGTGGAACTGGCTGGACGGGATTGGAAAATCGGTACAGTACGGGCTTTACTGCATTACCAACTTTGTCTGGACGATAAGCCTTTACTTATCTAATGCAACGGGCTATGTGGTGCAGGAAGCCTACAAGCTGGACTTCATCAATGATATGGCAGACAGTATCGGAAAAAGCATACAGACTCTTGCTGGTGTAACGCAGAACGGCTTTTCCAGCTCTGGCTTCTATGTTGGTTTCCTGCTTCTCATTATCTTAGTGGTGGGACTTTATGTTGCCTATACGGGACTTATCAAACGGGAAACCAGCAAGGCACTTCACGCCGTTATCAACTTTGTGGTGGTGTTCGTGCTGTCCGCTTCATTTATTGCCTATGCTCCCGACTACATCAAGAAGATAAATGAATTTTCATCAGACATCAGTACCGCTTCGTTGGACTTAGGAACAAAAATCATGCTCCCCAACTCTGACAGCGAGGGCAAGGACAGCGTGGACTTGATACGGGACAGCTTATTTTCTATTCAAGTGGAACAGCCGTGGCTACTTCTGCAATTCGGCAACAGCAACGCAGAGGAAATCGGAACAGACCGTGTGGAAGCTCTTGTATCGGCAAGTCCAGAGGACGAGGACGGAAAGACCAGAGAGGAAGTCGTGAAAACAGAAATTGAGGATAACGACAACAACAATCTGACAATACCGCAGGTGGTAAATCGTTTAGGTATGGTGTTCTTCCTGCTGTTCTTCAACTTAGGTATCACGATATTTGTATTCTTGCTTACGGGTATGATGTTGTTCAGCCAGATACTTTTTATTATCTTCGCTATGTTTTTGCCTATCAGCTTTTTACTTTCCATGATACCGAGCTATGAAAGCATGGCAAAGCAGGCAATCGTAAGGGTGTTTAACACCATAATGACACGGGCAGGAATAACGCTCATTGTAACGGTAGCGTTCAGTATTTCCAGTATGTTTTATAACATTTCCACGGACTATCCGTTCTTTATGGTGGCGTTCTTGCAGATAGTATGTTTCGCTGGTATCTATATGAAGCTGGGCGATTTAATGAGTATGTTCTCTTTGAACGCTAACGACAGTCAAAGCATGGGGCGAAGAATTTTCCGCAGACCATATCTGTTTATGCGACATAGGGCTAGACGTATGGAACACCGTATTGCAAGGGCGGTAAGTGCTGGCGGTATTTCGGGCGGTGTGGCTGGTGCGGTAGCTGGAAGTGCCGTCGCTGGCAAGAGGGCTGAAAGAAAAAATACAGCTTCTAAAGAAAATCGGGGCAATACCACTTCCAGCATGGGACAGCGTGCAGGCTCAAAGGTGGGTGCTGTCTTAGATACGAAAAATAAAGTGAAAGACAAAGCAAACGCTGTCAAAGAAAACATCAAGGATATGCCGACACAGACCGCTTATGCGGTATATTCCGCAAAGGAAAAGGCAAAGTCCAGCGTGTCCGACTTCAAGCGTGGCATGGTGCAGGAACAGCAGTCCAGACAGACGGAACGCTTGGAAAAGCAGGAGCAACGCAGACAGAATATCGCTGATAAGCGTATGGAGCTTCAAAAGGCACAAGAGGTAAGGCAGGCACAGCGAAAGGCTGACGGATCAGCGACAACGGGAGCTACCCGTCCCCATGAGCGACCAGCCACAGCTTCAACCATTCCAAAGCCGAGTGTGGAAAAAATGCAGGAAGTCAAACGCCCTGCCACAGTGACCACTTCAAAAGCAAGTGAGCCAGTCAAGACAACTGTTATGAAAGAACGTCCGTTATCTTCTGGTGCTTCTGATAAGAAAGTAACCCAGCCTGCACAGCAAGTACATAGGCAGAATGTAGAAAAAGTGGTATCGCAGGAAACACGACAGAATTACACGAAAGACCGCAGGACAAAGGTTCAGCAGACGCAGAGCGTCCAGAAGAACCAGCAGACCACAGAGAAAAACCGTAACCTTGTAACGAAGAAAGGACAGAAGAAAAAATGAAACTGAAACATATCGCCCTCATTAGCAGTCTGTTTCCTATCCTCTTTTCGCTGGTGCTTTTCTTTGGTGTCCTCATTAGTGCGGACAGCGATGACGAGAACAGCAATTTTTCTTCTGGCATTACGGGTATGAACCTATCCGCAGAAGTCTTGAAACATCAGCCTATGGTGGAAAAGTATGCCAGAGAATACGGCATTTCCGAGTATGTCAATGTGCTATTGGCTATCATTCAAGTAGAAAGTGGCGGTACGGCAGAAGATGTTATGCAGAGTTCGGAAAGTCTTGGTTTACCGCCCAACTCTTTAGATACGGAAAGCTCAATCAAGCAGGGGTGTAAGTATTTTGCGTCCCTGCTTTCTTCCTGCAAAAATCAAGGTATCGACGATTTGAATGTAGCGATACAGTCCTATAACTATGGCGGTGGTTATGTGGGATATGTGGTAGGAAAAGGAAAAAAGCACACCTTTAACCTTGCGGAAAATTTTGCCCGTGAAAAATCGGGTGGAAAGAAAGTAACTTACACCAACCCGATAGCAGTTGCGAAGAATGGGGGCTGGCGGTATGGCTATGGAAATATGTTCTATGTGGAATTAGTCAATCAATATCTGACCGTGGCACACTTTGATAATGCGACGGCACAAGCGATTATGAATGAAGCGTTGAAATATCAAGGCTGGAAGTATGTGTATGGTGGCAGTAACCCGAACACTTCCTTTGATTGTAGCGGACTTGTGCAATGGTGTTATGGAAAAGCTGGTATCTCCTTACCGAGAACAGCACAAGCCCAGTATGACGCAACCCAACATCTTCCACTCTCGCAGGCAAAGGCTGGGGACTTGGTATTCTTTCATTCCACCTATAACGCTGGTTCGTATGTAACCCACGTCGGCATTTATGTAGGAAATAATCAGATGTACCATGCAGGTGACCCGATAGGATATGCAGACCTAAGCAGTAGTTACTGGCAACAGCACTTAATCGGTGCAGGACGAGTAAAACAATAGAAAGGACTTGAAAAATATGTTTAATAAGAATAAGAAATCGACTGAAAATGTCAAAGAAAAAAAGGTGCGTACTGTCAAGGTAGGCACACATAAGAAAACCGTGATTGCGTTGTGGGTGGTGCTTATCGCAAGCGTGAGTTTTGGGGTGTATAAGAATTTTACCGCTATCGACCAGCACACGACCCATGAAAAAGAAATCATAGAGCTTCGCTTGCAGGACACCAACGGGATAGAAAATTTCGTGAAGAACTTTGTGAAGTCCTACTACACATGGAATAACAGCAAAGAAGCGATTGAAGCAAGGACGCAGGCAATCAGCGGTTATCTGACAAAGGAATTGCAGGACTTAAATGTTGATACAATCAGAACGGATATACCGACCAGCTCCACAGTTACAGATGTGATTGTATGGAGTATTGAACAGTCGGGAACGGACACTTTTTCTGCTACCTACGAAGTAGATCAGCAGATAAAAGAGGGAGAACAGACAAGCAATGTCAAGGCAACCTATACGGTAAAAGTCCATGTGGACGCTGACGGGGGTATGGTAATCGTTCAGAACCCTACCCTTGCACCAGCAATCGAAAAATCAGACTATGAGCCAAAGACACCAGAAGCAGACGCAAGTGTAGACGCTGATACTGTCAATGACGCTACCGCATTTCTGGAAACATTCTTTAAGCTGTACCCGACAGCTACGGAAAAAGAGCTTGCTTACTATGTATCGGGAAATGTGATTGAACCTATCGGCAGGGACTACCTTTATTCTGAATTGCTAAACCCTATCTTTACAAAGGACGGGGACAATGTGAAAGTTAAGGTTGCTGTGAAATTCCTTGATAATCAGACAAAGGCAACGCAGGTGTCGCAGTATGAACTTGTACTACATAAGGATAGTAACTGGAAGATTGTAGGGTAAAACTGATTTGGAGGGAGATTTTCTCCCTCTATAAGAATTACATACGAATAGTATGAAAGTGTTGACACTCATTTCATATAGTTATATAATAAACATACAGAACGAATGTAAAAGAGGTGTATGTATGGCGAGAAATAAATATCCTGAAATAACAGTTGAGAAAATATTAGATGTATCTCAACGCTTGTTTCTTGAAAAAGGATATGATAAAACAACAATTCAAGATATTGTCGATGAATTAGGCGGATTAAGCAAAGGGGCAATCTATCATCATTTTAAGTCCAAAGAAGAAATTATGGACGCTCTGGGAGATAAGATGTTTTTTAACAATAATCCATTTGAGAAAGTAAAAGCTCGAACAGATTTAAACGGACTTCAAAAAATGAGAATGGCAATCCTATTAAATCAATCTGACGAAAAACAGATAGAATTGACGAAACAAGCTATTCCCATGTTGAAAAACCCTCATGTATTAGCTCGTATGATTGAAACAAACCGTCGTCGTTTATGTCCCTATTGGGAATTATTTATAGAAGAAGGAATAAATGACGGGTCTATTAAAACACAATATAAAAAAGAACTTGCAGAATTTTTAGTGTTAATGGATATTTGGTTAATACCTTCTATCTTTCCAGCTAATAGAGAAGAGTTACTAAACAGATTTCATTGCATAAAAGAAATGCTTGAAAATATGGGTCTGCCTTTATTGAATGAAGAAATAAGCGAAAAGATAACAGCATTACCTTATTTTGAATAGTTACAAATAAATTGCCTAGAGATAGGCAATTTAAAAAGCATATATACATACATTTGTTCGGTATTATAATGTAAAGGAGATATTATCATGGAAGAATTTAAGTACTCAATATGTGTATCGGCATTGAAGAAAAAGTATAAAGATAAAGAGGTCTTGAGCAATGTAACTTTCTCTGTACCTAAAGGCTCTATTTATACTTTATTAGGGTCAAACGGTGCTGGAAAAACAACAACTATTCGTATATTAACAACACAAATCAAAGCAGACAATGGTACGGTTCAAATTGAGGGATATAATGTTTTTGATAATCCGCAAAAAGTGCATGAAGTGATTAGTTTGACAGGGCAGTTTTCCGCTGTTGATGAATGTTTGACAGGTAAAGAAAATCTAATTATTATGGGGAAATTACGCCACTTATCAAAGCCAGAGGAAACGGCTGAAAATTTGTTAGAATATTTTGAATTAGCAAAGGCTTCAAACCGTATTGTATCTACTTATTCTGGTGGAATGAAGAGAAAACTAGATATAGCAATGAGCTTAATCGGAAATCCTAAAGTCATTTTTTTAGATGAACCAACGACTGGATTAGACCCGCAAAGTCGTCATAGTATGTGGAATATAATTAGAGATTTAAACAAGTCTGGTGTAACGATATTTCTAACTACTCAATATTTAGAAGAAGCAGAGCAACTGGCAGATATAATCGGCATATTAGACAATGGAAAAATCATCGCAGAGGGAACGCCAGAAGAATTAAAAGCATATCTCCCACAAGGAGCAGTACAATTTACATTTGGAAATTCAGAAGAATTTGAGAAAGCTAAATTGTTGATGAAAGATTATAAAGTTTCCATAGAGCCAGAGAAATATAGTATTATTGTGTTTACTGACGGAAAAGCAGATACATTGTCTAGAATATTTAATATATTATATACGAATAAAATTTCTATTCAAAACTTTAAAGAACTTGCACCTACCTTAGAAGATGTGTTTTTATCCATGATTGAAGAAAGAGAGGAAAAATTAAATGAAGTCAAAGACTAAAAGATATAATGATACTTTTACAATGGCAGGACGTTGTTTACTTTTATCGAAAAGAAACCCAGATACTTTTTTAACCAGCATTATTCTACCAGCACTAATGATGTTACTATTTATTTCTCTTTTTGGAAATCTCATTCAGATTGAGGGTATTTCTTATGTAGATTTTATCGTTCCGGGAATTTTATTACAATGCATTGCTCAAGGTTCTTCTACAACTGCTATTATGGTAAATAAAGATGTAACAAGTGGTATTGTTACAAGATTTAGTACATTGCCTATCAATAAAATTTCAATATTGAATGGTCATATTTTAGAGGCTTTCATAAGAAGTATCATGAGTACTGTTGTTGTTGTATTGATAGCAATGTTACTTGGCTTTCGTCCGTCAATCCATATAATAGACATAGGAATTGTATTCATATTATTAGTTGGGATAATATCTGTATTATCATGGTTGGCAGTTATTGTCGGGGTAATAACAAACAGTGCAGAGGGAGCAAGTTCATTATCAGCATTAGCAATCATACTTCCCTATTTAAGTTCTGGGTTTGTACCAACCGAAACATTACCCTCAATTTTGAAAGTATTTGCAGAATATCAACCGATGACTCCTATTATAGATACTATGCGAAATGCCTTTTTAGGAAATTCTTTAGATATTAAGGTATTTATAATTGCTTTAATATGGTGTGTAGGATTAACAATTACGTTTTATCTTGTGTCTTTAGTTTTATTTAAGAAACGTCTACGCAATTAGAAAGAGGGAAAAATGATAGGATTAAAAAAACGAGATATTAAAAAAGCCTTGAAAGCAGGTGCAAAGGCTAGTGGTGTTTCATTAGCTGATGTACGAGCTGATATTGAAGCAACGATTGATGAAGCCATGAACAGTCCAGACCCAGAAGTGCAGGCAAATTTCAAAAAGTATTTTGGGAATAAACGCCCTACGCCAGAAGAATATATTTACAAGATTACCAAAAAGACAAAGATTTGAAAAAAGGCTTGCTCCATACATAGTGTATGATCTGCAAGCCTTAATCTATTTCAGAGGAAATTTAACAGTAAAAGTAGCACCTCCACCAGCAGTATCATTGATAATGATAATACCGTTCAGCATTTGAGTTAATTCTTTGGCGATACTTAGTCCCAGTCCAAAATTCGATTTGTTCGTATGGGACTTGTCGCCACTATAAAATCGGTCAAAGATATACTGCTTATCTTCATCAGAAATGCCTTGCCCGTGGTCTACCACAGAAAAAGCAATATTTTTTTCGGTGGCGATTACTTCTATCTCTATTAAAGAATTATTCTTGGAATGTTGAATGGCATTATCCATAAAGACACACAAGATTTGAAATAATCGGTCTTTGTCGGTAAACATAGCAGGATAACTTTCCTCGGATAAATGCAGTTTTAGTTCTAAATTCTGCTTCATGCAGACAGGTTCGTAGGTTTCATATAACGTAATGAGCAAGGTATCTATATTAATTGTGCTTTTATGCAATGTCCATGTTTTAGCGTCGGAAGAAGCCAAAAGCAACATATCTTTGACTAAACGGGATAACCGCATACATTCAAAATCTATGGTCTGTATGGCTTGCTTTGCCTGCTCGTTTAAGGAAACATTATCAAGAAGCATATCCGTGTTGGAAATCATAACAGCAAGTGGAGATTTTAATTCATGGGACGCTGTTGCAACAAAATCTTTTTGGCTTTGCAGTATTCGTTCCGTTGGAGCAAACGACTTTTTCAGCAGATAACGGGTTAGCATGATAACAACGATACAAGCCAAAAGCCAGATAAGAAGATATATTGGCAATGTCTTTTGTAAAATATCCGTCAAACTGGCTGTCTGATAAAGAAAGGTTGCATGATATACGGTATCATTTGCTGTCCTAATTGTAGCAGGAATAACAAAATAAGTATCGTGATGTTTTCCTCTTATTTCCAGAAAACCGCCTTGTGAAGTTGTGTTGCTTTCTGTTTGTGATAATGGCTGTGTAGAAATCTGCTTTTCTACATCATGCAACAGATTGTTCGCAGAAGTTGGAAATGGGAAATCACTCTGATAAATGGTATTCCCTTTTGTATCGCTAATCAAGGAAAAAATATGATAACTTTCTTCGTAGGCTTTAAGTTCCTTATCCATATCCGAAGAAGCACTTTCCACTTGATAAATCAGTAAGGTTGTTAGTCTTTGAAACAAGGTACTTTCGTTGATTTTTTCCGTATGAACGGTATTTGCAACGACAAAGGAAATCACAAGGGTAATAATCAGCATAACAGAACTTGCAAACAGAATATGAAGTTTTCGGTATAAATTATTTAACATGTTTCTTTCTCCAGTTTGTACCCTGCACCGTAGACCGTTGTTATTTTACAGGAACTTTTTAACTCTTTTAGGCGTTTTCGCAGAAAAGAAATGTAACTGTCTACATTGCCAGTTTCTACCTCGGAAGAACTGCCCCAGATTTTAAGGATTAGCTGTTCACGGGAAAATAGTGTTTCTGGGTTCTGCATAAATACAAAAGTCAATTCGGTTTCCTTTGAAGTTAATAAAAGAGAATTATTTGGTGTGGATAAGGTTCTGCTGTCTTTATCGAAAGTCAAATCTCCATATTGTAATTTAGACGATAACTGAATATTGGCAGGTCGCCTTGTCAATGCCCGAACCCTTGCAAGCAATTCTTTGATATGAAATGGCTTTACTAAGTAATCATCAGCACCGCCGTCTAAACCCTCCACCCGATTGTCAAGGGTACTCATGGCAGTAATGATAAGGATAGGAATAGATATTCCTTTTCTACGCATAGATTTTATGATTGTTAAGCCGTCAATAATCGGTAGCATACGGTCTACAATGGCGAGGTCATAAGCATAGTCTGTATTTAAAGCGTACAGCATAGCGGTTTCCCCGTCATTGCAACAATCAACCATATAGTTTTCTTTTTCGAGAGAAATTTTTATATTTTTACATAACTCTAAATCATCTTCCAGAAGAAGTATTTTCATAATGTATCAATCCTTTTCTATATAAATTATAGACAGTATAACAGAAAAGTCTGTAAAAATCCTCTAAAAAATGATGATGATTTTCTTACTTTTTTACAGGATTTTTAGAATGGTTTGCTCTTACAATAGGGGCATATCAAACAAGAAAGGTGGAATACAAAAATGAAAAAAACAAACATCAGTAAATTTGTAGCAGTTGGATTATGTATCTGTGCATTGACGGGGTGTGGTGCAAGTCCAGATGAAAAACCAGATACGTCTAATCCTATTGTCAATTCTAATACGAATGAAGAAAATGCAAATGGTTCTTCAGAAAATAAAGGAAACGATATATTAGAGTCTGCTAATTTGATGGGAAGTGTTTTGGAGTTTACAGACAATGGTTGTTCCGTAAGTCAAGCAAGAGAAATTGAGGGGGGAGCTGGAATAAAATCGGAAGCAGCGGGATTGGAAAATAAAGACAATGCTGTTTCTGTAACCTATAACCCAGATTGTGAATTTGTCATTGCCACAGTAAATGCACAGTCTGGTGTTAGGAATGTAACAACGGGTTCTATATCCGATGTAAAGAAACAATCAAATGTATATCTTTATGGAGAGTTTGCGGACACAAATCATTTCAATGCAACAAAGGTTGTCATAGCTCGTTGGGAATAGAGGTGTGAAGTATGAAGTTTTATCAACTTGGTTTTCGCTATTTACAGCGAAAAAAAGGAAAAACCATTCTTCTGTTGATTGTTTTGATACTTGTAAACAGTATGATTTTAGGTACAAGCATGATTTTAAGGACTACAAATGAGTCCAAACAAGCCATGCAGGAAAAGACAAATTCTAAGATTGTGGCTGAAATTACAAGTAAGGACAGCAAGATAACAGAGAATGAAGTAAACAAGATTGAAATGCTGGAAGATGTTTCAGCTATCAACCGTATCGGCAGGCAAGATGTATTTCCAGCTAGTTTTGCTCCAGTTACTCTCAATACTTCTACCAAAGAGGAAAATTTGAAAATAGCGTTGCTCTCCTATGATGATTTGGAAAAGGACAGCCCTTTTTCAGAAATGCAGTACCGCTTATCTTCTGGCGATTATATCAAACACGAGAAAAAAGGTGCTGTTATCAATGCGAACCTTGCAAATCAAAATGAGCTAAGAGTTGGAGATACGATTGAATTAAGTACAGAAAACGGAACAAAAGTATCTGTTCAGATTATTGGAATTTTCATGTCCGCAGGAAATGTGGAAAAAGACCAGCCAACAGAAACTACGGCAGTCAATCGAATAGAAAATCAAATCTTTATTGACAACAGCACTTATAAAGAATTGTTCAAAGAAGCTGAATTTGAAAAACTCTGCGTTTATTCAAAAAGACCAGAAAAATTAGATGTGTTGGAAACCAGCCTGCAAAAAATATTCGGAAATGATGTAGAACTTAGTACCTCAGATACCCTTTATCAACAGATGTCTGCCCCATTAGAGCAAATCAGTAAGGTGGCAAATCTTATGCTGGTACTTACCTTGATAACTGGTACGGTGGTTGTTTCCTTGCTGTTATGTATGTGGATGAGAACAAGACAAAAGGAAGTGGCAATCTTTATGAGTCTAGGTAAAGCAAAAAGTGAAATTTTCCTGCAAACTTTATTAGAAGCAGGGAGTGTCTTTACGCTTTCGGTTTTAGGAGCAACAGCCATTGGTAAATTATTCTCGGGCGTTTTGCAAAACATCATTACCAGTTCAGAAAGCGTAACAGAAAATCTGAAAGTGGTGTTGCAGATACAAGATATTGGAATGTTGTTCCTTTTAGGTGGTGCAGTTATTCTGGTGGCATTGTGTTGCTCCATTCTTCCCATATTACGAGCAAACCCAAAAGATATATTAGCGAAAATGGAGGGATAGTACATGAATTTTTTTGGATTGGCAAGGCGTTCTGTGTTCAGAAAGCCCGTAAAAAGTATTCTCTTATTGTTGATTGTTTTTGCAATCAGTACCCTGCTTCTTGCAGGTGTAGCGAGCAAAAATGCCAGTGTTGAGGTGCAGGATAAAACCAGACAAGCCATAGGAGCAGGCTTTCTTTTAGAAAGAAATGCAGAGTACCGAACAAAACGAGTTCGTGAATGCTCAGAAAAGATTGGTAATAAGGAAGGTAGTTTTGGAGGGTATCATCAAAAGAAAGTAGTTGTTAATGGTTCGGAGGGCTGGTCAGGCTCGACAACAAACGAATTTGAAACCTTAGATATAAAAGATATTCAGAAACTGGCAAAAACAAAAGGAATTGCTGATTACAATCTTACAACAGCAATTACAGCCGTAAACCCTGTAAATTTCAAAAGAATTGAAGATAAGGATGTAGACCAAAACGTAGATGTTGGCGGTGTAAGTTTAATTGGAAACAAAGATATGAAACTTGACAGAAATGTTTTGTCTGGCAATCTGCATATCAAAGAGGGACGAATGATAACCCCAGAGGATAAAGATATGTGTGTCATTTCAGAGGAACTGTCAAAGCAAAATAATCTGAAAATCGGCGATAAAATTTCTTTTAATGATTACCATGATACTGAAAATTCAAAGGTATCAGAAGCCGAGATTGTTGGAATTTATCAAGTGGATCAAAAGATGTCCCCACTTATGCAGGGAGATACTTACCGTTCGGAAAATGTAATATTTACGGATTTGAGATTTCCAGAAAAGGCAGAGGGTGAAACAAGTCCTTTATATGAAAAGGCATATTTCAAAGTGGAAGATGTGGAAGCTTACGACGAAGTAAAAGAAAATCTGCAAAAAGTAGACATCAACTGGGAGCAATATGATTTGATTGACAATAACGGAAATTCCGAAACCATGTCCTCAAACTTCAATGATTTAGCAAAAGTAAGCGAAATGATGATATTGGTAATCTCTGTTGCAAGTTTTGTTATCCTTGTTTTAGTATTTCTTTTCTGGCTGAAAAATCGAGTGCAGGAAGTCGGCATTTTCTTATCTCTCGGTGTTCCGAAATTCAGAATTATCGGGCAGATTTGGAGTGAAGCGATTATGATTGCTGTTCTTTCCCTTATGCTATCCTTTGCTGTCGCTCCTGCCGTTTCCAAAGTAACTGCAAATTATCTGGTATCACAGCAGGTTCAGCAAATGCAGGAAGAAGAAAAAAATAACGAGGGAAAAGTATCCACAGAATATGTTGCACCAAAGCAGGACGTGCAGAATATCAGCGTAGAGGTTACGCCAGAAATGTATCTGTTGGACGGTGTAAGTGTTCTTGTGTTGATAACGGCTTCTGTTCTGGTATCTGGAATTGTAATACTAAAGAGAAACCCGAAAGATATTTTATCGGAAATGAGTTAGGAGGACGACGAAAATGTTAGAAGTAAAGAATGTAAGCTATGCTTACAAAACAAAAAAAGATAAAACCATTTTGAATAATGTATCTGCTACTTTCGAGGAGGGTATTTTTTATACTATTGTCGGTCCGAGTGGTGCAGGAAAAACAACACTCTTATCGTTGTTAGCAGGCTTAGACACAGCGGTAAAAGGGACTGTCCTTTGCAATGGCGAGGACATTACAAAAAAAGGGCTGAATTACCACAGAAAGCATAATATCTCATTGGTATTTCAAAATTATAATCTGATTGATTATTTGACAACGGTTGAAAATGTCAAATTAGGTGGTAGTGGAAATGCTGAAAAATTATTGGAAGAAGTCGGCATTGGAAAAGAATACTGGCAGAGAAATGTATTGCAACTATCTGGCGGACAGCAACAGCGTGTAGCGATTGCAAGAGCATTAGCCAGCGACGCTCATGTACTTTTGGCAGACGAACCGACGGGAAATCTTGACGAAACTACCGCTGATGAAATCATTGCTTTGCTGAAAAAGACTGCACATGAATTAGGAAAATGTGTTGTTGTGGTTACACACAGTAAGCATTTGGCAGAAGAAGCCGACGAAATCTTAGAAATTAAAAACGGTGCAATTTCTTTTCTGTCTGATTAAATTAGAATAGTGCCGTAAAGGAGTTGTCATTATGGAATATTTTAGATATACCTCGACGCAATCAGTTTAAACCTAACGGCATTTTTATAACAACTGAATATAGCACAGTTTTAAAAGCTCGTACAGACTATATGTTTTGTGCGGGCTTTTTTCATGCCAGAAAAAAATTTTTTAAAGTTTTCTCGATTTTGGTTACGCTGTCCCCCACTTTCAACGCGGTATATATGAAAAGGGGCAGACACCTCTTTTCGACTAGCGAAAGGAGGTGAGGAAAATGAAACCGTCAGAACTACAAGAAAAAACCTGTCATCAATTCGATTGTGCTATTAAAACAGTTATACGTCATAGAGCGATTGACTTCTATCGAGCGATACGTCGTTCAGAGAAAAAAGAAATGCCATTCGCCGAAATTATGGACGACCTCTTAAATTCCATAGGTACAGAAGATACATATTCTACGGATTATGTTGCGGTATTTGAAGTCTGTGGAGAAAAAGTATCAATCGAAGATGAACAACTGGCTCGTGCATTGAAAGCTATTGAAGAACGAAAGCGTAATATCGTTTTACAGTATTTTTTCATTGGCGACACGGACACTTACATTGGGAAAATGCTTGACTGTTCCAGAGCGAATGTAACGAAGTGCAGAATACAAGCACTAGACAAGTTAAAGCAACTGATTGAGGAGGAAAAAGAAAAATGCCAAAAGAGCTGACACCGACTTTCACGGTTATTTCCAAAGCCTGCGACGGCGACGAAACAGCAATTTCAAAAATCTTGGAATTTTATGACCCATATATCAATCAGTGTTGTATGCGTCCGTTTTACGACGATAACAACAACTTACGTCTTGCGGTAGATTTGGAAATGAAAGGTTTTATCAAAGAAGCGATTATTCGTAAAATATTAAACTTTGATATTAAACGCTTCTAATTCATATTGGGATTGATTATGCCCGTCTGGTCTTTGACAACTGAATAAAGCAGACAGATACGTTTGTGAGATAGCAAGCCACGGGGACTGTACGCCATGACCTTTCCAAAAGAAAGCGAGCGACCCACGCAGTGATCCGAGAGCGACTGTTGGAATAGTCGTTTTGCCACGACCTATCCTCACAGAATAATGATACGTCCGCATGGTGCGGTTCTGCCCACAAGAATGGGAATAGTTGAGATACTAACGGAGCTTTCCAAAGCCGTTTGTCTGCTTGTAAAAAAATGACACACAGTAAAGGGGGTGCATAGATTATGAACAATACTGATGTGCCTATCTGGGAAAAATATACGCTGACGATTGAAGAAGCGTCTAAATACTTCCGCATTGGCGAAAAGAAATTGCGTAAATTAGCCGAAGAAAATCTTGACGCTGGCTGGGTTATCGTGAACGGTAATCGTATTCAGATAAAGCGAAAACAATTTGAAAAAATCATAGATACATTGGACGAAATCTAATGTCATTGAGCCGTAGATATGGTATAATATTAATAGCGTATCACGGCTCATTCCATGACGGAAAGGAGCTTTACACTATGTCTAATGTGAAACGAAAAGACAGTAAAAATCGCAATTTGCGTAATGGAGAGAGCCAGCGAAAAGACGGAAGATACGTTTATAAATATACCGATATATACGGAAAGCCACAATTTATCTATTCTTGGAAACTTGTACCGACAGACAAGACACCTGCTGGAAAGCGTGATGATATATCGTTGAGGGAAAAAGAAGCACAGATAAAAAAAGACCTTAACGACGGTATCGACACAGTCGGCGGTAAAATGACAGTCTGCCAGCTCTACGACAAGAAGAACAGTCAAAGAAAGAACATCAAAAGGGCTACTGAAAAAGGACGACAGTATCTTATGAACGCTCTGAAAAATGACCCATTGGGTATGAGGGCGATTGATACGGTTAAGCAGTCGGACGCTAAAGAATGGGCTATCAGAATGAGCGAAAAAGGATATGCCTATAAAACGATTGATAACTATAAACGTTCCTTGAAAGCGTCATTTTACATGGCAATACAAGACGACTGTATCAGAAAGAACCCATTTGAATTTAAGTTAAGTGATGTTCTGGAAGATGATACCGAACAGAAAGTTATCCTTACACCAGAGCAGGAAGAACGCCTGCTTGCCTTTATGGAAAAGGACAAGATTTACAGTAAGTATTATGATGAGGTTGTGCTTCTGCTGGAAACGGGACTTCGTATTTCTGAATTTTGCGGACTGACGACGCATATTGATATGCAGAACAGAGTACTCAATATAGACCACCAGTTATTGAAAGATAGCGAAATGGGTTACTATATTGAAACGCCAAAGACCAAAAACGGAAAACGGGAACTTCCATTGACAGAACGGGCTTATCAAGCAATCCAAAGAATACTAAAGAACAGAGGAAAGGCACAACCGCTGATTGTAGGTGGTTACAGCAATTTCCTATTCCTAAATCGTGAGGGTTTGCCTAAAGTTGCAGGAAACTATGAGGGCATGGTGCGAGGGCTGATTAAGAAGTATAACAAGTATCACACGGACAAGCTACCGAACATCACACCACATTCATTCAGACATACTTATTGTACGAATATGGCAAACAGAGGAATGAACCCAAATACTCTGCAATATCTCATGGGACACGCTAACATAACCATGACACTTGGCTATTACGCACACGGCACATTTCAATCTGCAAAAGCAGAACTGGAAAGACTGGCTTGTTAATATCGGAGCTTATATTTACTACTCATTTACTACTTTTGGTTGCATTTTCATGCTGGTAAATGCCAGCTTATGCAAGGTATCTTCCAAAAAGAAAATACCGATAAAGCCCTAAAATACGGGATATATCGGCATTTACCAACTTATGAAAAGATAATCAGAAATTTAGTAAGTTTTTCGCTGAAAAAATGGAGTTCCGGTCTTGGGGCAAATGGATATGATGACTGTAAAGCTTCTTTTAAGAAGGGAGCAGGGGCATACAAGCTGAATTTTACATGGATTTCCTGAAGATAGCAGCGATAATGAGAAAGAGGCTTTCCGTATTCTATTTTTTATCCCGGTGTAATACAATTCTATAAGAGCATTTCTACGGGAGAGCGGTATGTTTCGGAAAGCATCTGTTTTTCTGGTCTTATTTTCCCTTATTGTCAATATAGCCCTGCCGGTTACGGTGCACGCGGAGGGGGAGGATTTGATCACCGCACCTCATGGGGTTCTGATGGAGGCTTCCACAGGGACCATAATCTACGAGAAGGACAAAGACACCAAGGTCTACCCGGCAAGTATTACGAAAATCATGACCCTGGTGCTGATATTTGACGAGATTGCCAAGGGCACCCTACATATGGAGGATGAAGTGACTACAAGTGCCTACGCCAAGTCCATGGGCGGTTCCCAGGTCTATCTGGAGGAGGGCGAGAAGCAGACAGTGGAGACCATGATCAAGTGTATTGTCATTGCCTCCGGAAATGATGCCAGCGTCGCCATGGCGGAACATATAGCCGGAAGCGAAGCGGAGTTTGTCAAACGTATGAATGAGAGGGCAGCAGGACTTAACATGACAGGAACTCATTTTGAGGACTGCTGCGGACTGACGGAGTCCACCAACCATTATACCACCGCATATGACGTAGCCCTTATGTCCAGGGAGCTGGTGACAAAATATCCCAAGGTTCTGGATTTTTCCTCTATCTGGATGGAAAATATCACCCATAACACGGCAAAGGGGAGCAGTGAGTTCGGCCTTACCAATACAAACAAGCTGCTGCGAAGCTATGACGGCTGTGTGGGCTTAAAGACAGGGAGTACCAGCCTGGCAAAATACTGTGTCTCCGAGGTGGCAAAGAGAAACGGGATCACTCTGATAAGCGTGGTGATGACAGCACCTGACTATAAAGTACGGTTTAAAGATGCTGCGGCGATGCTGAATCTGGGTTTTGGCGCCTGTAACCTTTATGTGGATGAAAACAAAGACAGCCTGCCGAAGGTTCCGGTGAAGGGAGCCATTCAGGATAAGGCGTCTGTATCCTATGAAGGGGATTTCCGTTATCTGGATACAAAAGGGGAGGCTCTTGATAATGTGCAGAAGAAAATTAACCTGAAGAAGAGCACAGATGCCCCGGTGAAGAAAGGCAGTAAAGCCGGGACCGCGGATTATTATCTGAACGGGAAGAAAATAGGCAGTGTGAATCTGCTTTTTAGTGAAAAAGTAGAGAAGGCCGGCTACATGGACTATGTGAAAAAAGTATTCAAAACATTTTTCTGAAAAAATAAAATTAGGGTATTGCAGGATAGAAATGTTTGCATTATAATAGCCCGGTAACAAAAAGACGGAGGGTGCCCGCTGGCACCTTCCTTTTTCGTGAAAAAATGACTTGATGGCAGGAAGAAGGCAGAGCCTGCGCCTTTTTGCCTGCCGGCGGACACATTGTTTACAGAGAGAATGAGGAGAGGCATGCAGAAAGATATGACGGCCGGCAGCCCGGCAAAAGCGATTGTAGGATTTACAATTCCGGTATTTATCGGAAATATTTTTCAGCAGTTTTACAGTATGGTGGACACCATCATCGTAGGAAAATTCGTGGGTACAAAAGCACTGGCAGCAGTGGGTAGTGTGGGTACCATTAACTTTTTGATCATAGGCTTTATGCTGGGACTGACCGCGGGATTTACGGTACTGACTGCCCAGAGATACGGTGCGGGGGATATGAAGAATATGAGACGGACCGTGGGGTCGGCAGCCGTGCTGTCCCTGATCGTTACTATTGTCATGACTCTGGTGAGTATGCTGGGAATGCATGGGCTGCTGGAATTTATGCATACTCCGGAGGATATTTTCGGTGATGCGTACCGGTATATTATGATCATCTGCGGCGGTATATTTGCCACGGTGCTGTATAATCTGCTGGCAAGTGTCTTGAGGGCGCTGGGAAACAGCCAGGTGCCGCTGTATTTTCTGATCTTGTCGGCACTGCTGAATGTGGTGCTGGACCTGCTGTTTATCATTGTATTTCATTGGGGAGCAGCGGGTGCGGCCTATGCCACTGTGATCTCCCAGGGTGTTTCCGGTGTTCTCTGCTTGGTGTATATAGCGAAGAAAATGCCGGAACTGCGGCTTCAGGAGGAGGATTTTCGTCTGTCAGCCCATATTGTGAAGATGCAGGTGGGAATCGGCATTCCCATGGCGCTCCAGTTTTCCATCACCGCCATTGGTACTATGATGGTGCAGTCCGCGCTGAATATGCTGGGCTCCATGGCTGTAGCTGCCTTTACAGCGGCCAGCAAGGTGGAGCAGATTGCCACACAGGCTTATGTGGCTTTGGGAACCACCATGGCAACCTACTGTGCCCAGAACATGGGTGCAGGCAGAATTGACAGGATCCGTATGGGCTTCCGGGCATCTACCTGGATGGGTGTGGTTTACTCCCTGGTGTTTGGACTTCTGACCGCTTTCTTTGGAAAGTACTTGACCTATCTCTTTGTGTCAAGCGATGTGCAGACACTGATGGGGCAGGTGGATATCTACCTGAAATGCGCCTCCCTGTTTTTCATTGCCCTGAATATTGTAAATGTATACCGAAACGGCATTCAGGGCATGGGATATGGTATACTGCCCATGATGGCAGGCGTGGCGGAGCTTTTTGGCCGCGGTATCGTGGCTCTGGCGGCAGGGCTGAACAGGAGCTACCTGCTTGCCTGCCTGGCAAGTCCGGTTGCCTGGGTATTTGCAGGTGTGCTGCTGCTTTTCATGTACCGTCTGGTTATGAAGCAGCAGGAAAAGGTTTTCGGCAGCAGTTTCAAAAAAAGCAGATAGTCTTACTTTTCTTTTTTCTCTTTATGGGGTAAAATAGAGAGAAAAGAGAGAAGAGCAGGGAATATTTGTGAAGAAATTTGTGACGACTACTTACAGGATAACAACAGATAAGATAAAAAGACATCCGCTGAGATTCGTGATGATTAGTGACCTCCACAATGTGATGTTCGGGGAAAGAAATGAGCCGGTTTTTGAAAAGATCAGGGCTCTTAACCCGGATGCCATATTGATAGCCGGAGACCTGGTGCTGGGAAAAGAAGACGCGTCCCTGAAACCGGCTGCGGCATTTTTAAGCGAGGCCGTTAAACTGGCACCCGTATTATACGGGCCGGGCAATCACGAGCAGCGGATGAAATTATTCACAGAGGAATACGGGGGCCGATTCTCTGCGTTTGAGAAGAAAATGAAACAGATGGGTGTCTCCTATCTGGAAAATGAGCGTGTCGTTTGGCAGATAAAGGGGGAAACCGTGGCGGTGACCGGGCTGGATCTGCCTATTGAATATTATAACAGAGGGCCTCAGAAGGGACCGGGAAGAAAAGAACTGGAAGGGCTGATCGGAAGGCCCGACAAAGATGTATATGAGATCCTGCTTGCCCATACACCCAGGTTTGGGGATGACTATTTTGCATGGGGGGCGGATTTGATTCTGTCCGGGCATTACCACGGGGGAATCATGCGGCTTCCGTTTTTAGGCAGTGTTATCAGCCCTGATTTTCGTCTGTTTCCCCGCTATGCTTACGGGGAATACAGAAAGAAAGACAATACGCCTGCAAAAAGGGCGGGAAGAAGACAAAGAGTAACAGGAAAGGAACAGATCATGATTACAGGTGCGGGACTGGGTGAGCACACACTGCCTCTTCGGATCAACAATCCGAGAGAACTGGTGGTGCTGGAATGTCTGCCGAAAGAGGTGTGAAATGGAAGAGAAAAACGGTATGGTAAAAATACGTGAAAATGTGGGGAAGGTGATTGTGGGAAAAGAAAAGGTGCTGGAGCTTCTTCTCACTGCCCTGACTGCCGGAGGCCATGTCCTTTTGGAGGACGTGCCCGGAACAGGCAAGACGATGATGGCGAAATCCCTGGCCCGCTCCATGGACGGGAAATTCTCCCGCATTCAGTTTACGCCGGATCTGCTGCCCTCTGATGTGACGGGGCTAAACTATTATAACCAGAAGGCAGGGGAGTTTCTATTCAAAGAAGGACCTGCTTTCTGCAACATTCTGCTGGCTGATGAGATCAACCGTGCCACGCCGAGGACTCAGTCAAGCCTTCTGGAGTGTATGGAGGAGCACCAGATTACCATTGACGGGGAAACCAGGACACTTCAGGAGCCTTTTTTTGTCATTGCCACTCAGAATCCGGTGGAGACCACAGGCACATTTCCGCTTCCGGAAGCGCAGATGGACCGTTTTTTTATGCGCCTTTCCATGGGGCTGCCGGACAAGGAGGAGGAGCTGGCCATCCTGGACCGTTTTGAGGACAGACAGCCTCTTTTTGAGCTTTCCTGTGTGTGTACAAAGGAAGAACTTCTAAATGCAAGAGAGGCATACAAAAAGGTATATGTGCACCCGGATCTGAAGTCCTATCTGGTGGAGGTGGTGCAGGCCACCCGAACAGCAGGAGATGTGATCGCAGGTGTAAGTCCAAGGGGTACCCTGGCTCTTTTTAACGGCGCGAAAGCTTATGCCTATGTAAAGGGCAGGGATTATGTGGTGCCGGAGGATATAAAAACCGTGGCGGTTCCCATTCTGGCCCACAGAATGATCATGACCTCCGGATACGGACAGGAGGAGAGCGGCAGCCAGGCAATTCAGCGGATTCTGAATCAGGTCCCTGTACCCACAGAGGAGTGGAAGAGAAAAACATGACAATTTTTTTGCTTTTGCTGGGAGCCGTCCTGCTGCAGTTTTTGGCGGAGTGGTTCTACCGAAAGAATTGGGACAGGCATCTGGAGGTAAATGTAAAATTCCAGGAACAGCCCGTCCACGAAGGGGAGAAGGCATACCTGACGGAAACCATTGAAAACAGAAAATGGCTCCTTCTTCCCATGCTGCAGGCAGCCTTTCGGGTACATAGAAACCTCTTCTTTGAGGAGGAGGAAAATACCAGTATCTCCGACTATACCTATAAAAGAGATATCTTCTCCGTACTGTTTTACCAGAAAATAGAGCGGGAAATCACATTTCTGGCAAGGAAAAGGGGATACTACGAGATTGAGCAGGCAGAGATTCTCACAAGAGGCCTTCTTATGAACCGTGAGATGTATCGGACCATGCCTCTTTCCACCCATCTGTATGTATATCCGAGAACGATTCCCGTCTCCCGCATGGAAATTCCCTTTAAAAAGCTTATGGGACAGGTCTTGGTACGGCAGCGGATGTATGAGGACCCTTTTTCCTTCCGCGGCCTGCGGGAATACCAGCCGGGGGACCCTATGAATAAAATCAACTGGAAGGCCTCCGCAAAAGAAGGCGGTCTTATGGTAAATCTGCTGGATTCCACATCCAGTGCCCAGGTCCTCATCTATCTGGATGTGGAGGATGAGACCATATGGAAATACGAAGAGATCCACGAGGCAGGCATTTCCCTGGCCGTCTCCTTAGCAGAACAGCTTCTGCAGAGAGGCATTGCCACAGGCCTTGTCACCAACGGCAGGGATCACATCACAGAGGCACCCATCGCCGTTTTGCCCGGCACGGGAAGAGGACAGCTTGTAAAACTGTATCAGAATCTGGCAAGACTGGATCTGGACCTTCCCGCCGGAAAGTTTCCCGAACTTTTAAGTGCGCAGCGCCGTCTTTTGTCAGAAGGCCGGGGTATCCCTGTTCTTATTTCCAAAAATCAGGGCCAGCCTCTTTTTACAGAGATGGAAACACTTGCGAAGGCCGGGGGCAGCGCCCTGTGGATTTCCACCCTGTACAAGGATATGGAGTGGAAGCTTCCGTGCTCGCCCCACATGGAGATCATACGCTGGGAGGTGCCGAGATGAAAATAGATCTGCTGGTTGTATACCGCTTTTTTCATACATTTCTTCTGACGGACAGTCTGGCACTTTTGATCCTGTCTTTCGGCGGGGATATCACGCCGATTCAGATGATGAAAAGCCTGCTGCTGTTTGTCCCCATACTGCTCTTATACTGGATACAGCGCCGCTTTCAGAGTCTGCTTCTTTTTGCAGTGTCAGGTGCAGTAAGCCTGGCAGTTCTGTATACTGCCTCTCAAACGGTGTGGGAGAGAGCAGCGTTCATGGTCTGCGGAGCTCTTCTTGTGCTTCTGTACTTCTTTGAGCGGGCGGGAAGCGGAGAGAGCCTTCTTGTGCGGCCTTCCTACGCGGGGCTTCTGATTTTTGCAGGTATCTATATCTATACACTGGCATACCATAAGAGCACTCTGGGAACGGTCATCTGTCTTTTCACAGGGGCTTATTGGCTGCTCACCATTCTTTCGGAAAACCGGCGCTCCCTTCTGAAGCTGTATGCACAGAATGAGAAGCTCCACAGATTCCCGAAAAACAGAATCGCGGAGGGGAACAGGATCGCCCTGGGCGGTTTCTGTGTTCTTGTCACTGCGGGAATGATATTTCTGCCCATGTCCGGCTTTGACAAGGTCTTACAAAGAATTGGGCACCTGCTGGTACGTCTGCTTCGGAGACTTCTGGCAGGTCTTGGCGGGGCGGAGGAGCTGATCCAGGAGGAGCCGGAGATGGCGGAACAGATGCCGTTTTTTCCGGGAGAATTTAAGGAGGCTTCCCCTTTCTGGCAGGCGCTTTTTCAAATACTGGAAAAAGTGTTTGTTTTACTGTTTCTGGCAGCAGTTGTTTATCTTGTCTGCCGTATCCTTTATGATTTATATAAAAAATACCATGAAACCGTTCTTACGGACGGGGACCGCGTGGAGTTTCTTTCCCCCGTGAAGGGAGACCGGAAAGAGGGATTGAAAAAGAGAAAGAGAAGCGGCAGCCTTTTCTCTGCCCGCTCCGCAAATGAGATGATCCGCAGATATTATAAAAAGAAGATAGAGAGCACTGCAAAAAAGACCATCCCTGTGTCATTGGCCCCGGAGGAGATTGAGGAGACAGCAGGGCTGTCGGGTGCCGAGGGGATGGAAGAATTCCATGAGATATATGAGAAGGCAAGATACGGGAAAGAAAGATGCGGACAGGATGAGGTTTTGAGGATGAGAGAGCTGAGGTGACAGTTTGGCCGGTCCGGACCAGACCGGGGAAGATGATGCAAGGAATATTCTGGACTTTTTACTGAAAATAGTGTAGAATGTCGTAAGCGGTATGCCCGATACCATGGAAAGGATGAGAATAAATGGGAATCCCGGTAAAGCTTCCGGTGTTTGAGGGGCCTTTAGACCTGCTTTTACACCTGATCGAGAAGAATAAAGTAAATATTTACGACATTCCCATTGTGGAGATAACGGATCAGTACATGGAGTATATTCACCAGATGGAGAGGGAAGATCTGAATATCATGAGCGAGTTCATGGTCATGGCGGCAACCCTCATTTCTATCAAATGCAGGATGCTTCTCCCAAAAGAAGTCAATGAGGACGGTGAGGAAGAAGATCCCAGAGACGAACTGGTGCGTCAGCTTCTGGAGTATAAGATGTATAAATATATGTCCTATGAACTCAGGGACCGGATGGCAGAAGCGGCAAAAAGTATCTATAAGCTCCCCACCCTTCCAAGGGAAGTGGAGGACTACAGGGAGCCTGTGGATACCAGCGAGCTTCTGGACGGGCTGACACTGGGACGTCTTCACAAAATTTTCCAGGATGTATTAAAACGCCAGGAGGATAAAAAGGACCCCATCCGAAGCAATTTCGGCAAGATTGAGCAGGAGGAGGTCAGTCTTCCGGAGAAAATGACCGACGTGGAGGAGTACGCCAGAAGACACCGGCGTTTCAGCTTTCGTGACCTTCTGGGAAAACAGGCCAGCAAATTCCAGGTGGTGGTTACATTTCTGGCGATCCTGGAGCTGATGAAGACAGGAAAGATATCTATCAGGCAGGAGCATATTTTTGACGATATTCAGATTGAGAGCAAGGAGGCAGGGGACCCGTATGGAAATTGAACATCTGGAAGGCGCTGTTGAGGCGCTTTTGTTTGCTATGGGGGAATCCGTAGAGGTTTCCGCCATTGCCAAGGCTATAGGACATGATACGGAAACCACCAGAAAGATCATTCGGAATATGATGCTGAAATATAATGCCGGGGACCGGGGAATCAAGATCATAGAGCTGGAAAATGCATATCAGATGTGCACAAAGGAAGAGTATTATGACTATCTGGTCAAGCTTGCCCTGCAGCCGAAAAAGGCGGTGCTGACAGACGTTATGCTGGAGACACTCTCCATCATTGCCTATAAACAGCCGGTCACAAAACTTGAAATAGAGAAGATACGCGGTGTCAAGTCTGACCATGCGGTGAACAAACTCATGGAATATAATCTGGTACAGGAGGTCGGCCGTCTGGACGCACCGGGAAGGCCGCTGCTCTTTGGAACCACGGAGGAGTTTTTAAGAAACTTCGGGGTTCAGGGGCTGGATGAGCTGCCGGAGCTGGACCCGGTACAGATAGAAGATTTCAAGGCAGAAGCAGAAGAAGAAATTCAGCTTAAGCTGGATGTATAAACGGGGGAAAGAGACATGCCAACAACTTACACACATGACATTTTCGGCAAGGAGGTATATAAAAGACTTCCTTCTGAGATAAAAGAGGCAATCAGGGAATCCAAAAGTATGTATCTGATCGGCCTGCACGGACCTGATATTTTGTTTTACTATCAGCCCCTGATGAAAAACAGGGTGAGCGGGCTGGGACACCAGGTTCACCAGAGAGAGGCCGCAGAATTTTTCTGTCAGGCTGTTGTAAAATACCAGGAGGAGCCGACTGCGCAGATGTTATCCTATCTGCTGGGATTTGGATGCCACTACATTTTGGACAGCGCCTGCCATCCCTATGTACGGCGGTTTGAAAAGGAAACCGGTGCGTCCCATTCAGAGATTGAATCTGAGCTTGACCGGTACTATATGCTGCGTGAGGGAAAGGACCCGTTTACCTACAGACCTGCCGTAAATATCTTCCCCACAATGGAGGGCTGCAGGACCATAAGCAGGGCCTTTGGGAAGATCACAGTGAAGCAGGCGGCAAAAGCACTTCACGGTATGAGATTTTACACCGGAGCCCTTGTCTGCAGCAGCAGCCTGAAGAGAAAGGGACTGCTGGGAATCATGAAGCTGTTTGGATGCCGGGACACTCTGGGAGGCCATATCATACCGGCAAAGCCGGACAGAAGATGTGATATGGCAACAGATGTACTGCGTCATCTGTATGAAGAGGCATTGGATGAGGCGGTGGAAGCACTTACAAATCTGTACGGCTGCATGGTAAAGGAAGAGCGGCTGTCGCAGCGCTTCGGCAGAAATTTCGGCTGAGAAGAACGGGGGGCATATGAAGGGATTAACCAAACTGGAGAAACAGTGGGTACTGTATGATGTGGGGAACTCAGCGTTCGTCATGCTGTGTACCACGATCATTCCCATTTATTTTAAGAATATAGCCACAGCGGAGGGGATTTCCCTGGCGGATTCCACAGCGTATCTAAGCTATGCACTGTCTGTGTGTACCATCCTGGTAGCGCTCATGGGTCCGGTGTTCGGAACCCTGGCGGACACAAAAGGGTATAAGAAACCCATGTTCGCCACTTTTTTTGTGATCGGCGTAGTCGGGTGTCTTTCTCTTGCCATACCCAAGGAATGGCTGGCTTTTCTGGTGGTACTGGTGATCGCCAAGACCACATATAGTATGAGCCTGATCTTCTATGATTCCATGCTGGCAGATGTGACTGTGGATGAGAGGATGGACATGGTTTCCTCCCATGGCTATGCGTGGGGGTATATCGGGAGCTGTATTCCCTTTATCGCCTGTCTGCTCCTCATACTTTTTGCAGAGAAGCTGGGTATCTCAGGCGTTACGGCAACCATGATCTCTTTTGGGATCACAGGGATCTGGTGGTTTGCAGTCACGATTCCCCTATTGAAAAATTATAATCAGAAGCATTGGGTGGAGGTAAAGGGCAGCCCGGTAAAGGAGAGCTTTTCCAGACTGAAAAAAGTGCTCTTTAAGATCAATAAGGACAAAAAGGTGCTTTATTTTCTGGGCGCGTTTTTCTTCTATATTGACGGCGTTTACACCATCATCGACCTGGCTACCTCCTACGGAAAGGACGTGGGAATTGATGACACGCATCTTCTTCTGGCACTGCTGCTGACACAGATTGTAGCGTTTCCCTGTTCTCTTTTGTTTGGAAAGTTCTCGGCAAGATTTAAGAGTGAGAAGCTGATCAAAGTATGTATACTGGGATATTTGGGAATCGCACTGTTTGCCCTTCAGCTTGACAGGGCATGGGAATTCTGGTTCTTAGCAGTCTGCGTGGCTGTATTTCAGGGGGCCATCCAGGCGCTTTCCAGATCTTATTTTGCAAGGATCATTCCCAAGGAAAACTCCAGCGAGTATTTCGGGTTTTATGATATATTCGGAAAGGGAGCGGCGTTCATGGGAACCATGCTCATGGGCATTTCCACACAGTTGAGCGGAAGTTCAAGGACAGGAGTGGGAATGCTGGCGGTGATGTTTATCATCGGATTTTTCCTGTTCGGAAAGACAGAGAAAATCAGCCGCAGCGCTGCATGACAAAGAACGGAAGCTGTACTGTAACCGGGGCGGACCGGTTTGGTACAGCTTTTTGTTATAATCCTCCCGGGACAGGCATATAATGTATAAGAAATTTTGTGTGCAGGGATGGAAGCATGAAAAAAATTATAAGCTGGATTTTGGTATGCGCAGTGATAACCGGGTGCTTCGTGGTACATAGAGATACCGTCTGGGCAGAGGAAAATGGACAGGGTGTTGGCAGCCTGTACGCCACCTCAGCGGTACTTATGGATGCGGACTCAGGAAGGATACTCTATGAAAAAAACGGGTTTGAGAAAAGGCCCATGGCCAGTACCACTAAGATCATGACCTGTATTCTGGCTTTGGAGAAGGGCAACGCGGAGGATATTGTGACAGCATCCGCCTATGCGGCATCCAGGCCGAAAGTACATCTGGGAGTGACAGAGGGAGAAACCTTCCGTTTTGGAGACCTTTTGTATTCTCTGATGCTGGAGAGCCACAATGATGCGGCTGTGATGATCGCGGAACATCTGGGAGGAAGTGTGGAGGGATTCGCGGATATGATGAACGCCAAGGCCGGAGAACTGGGGTGTGAGGATACTTATTTTATCACACCCAACGGCCTGGATGCCGCTGTCACAGTGGGGGAGGAACAGAAGGTGCATTCCACAACAGCGGCAGACCTGGCACGTATCATGAAGTATTGTATCAAAGAATCTCCCTGCAGGGAGGAATTTCTTAACGTGACAAGGACGGCCTCCTACAGTTTCTCGGACGCGGAGGGAAAGCGGAGCTTTTCCTGCAACAACCACAATGCTTTTCTGAACATGATGGAGGGTGCCCTCACCGGAAAAACCGGGTTTACGGCAAATGCCGGTTACTGCTATGTAGGTGCCCTCACCAGGGACGGCAGAACATTCATTGTTGCCCTTCTGGCATGCGGATGGCCGAATAACAAGACCTACAAATGGAAGGATACCACAAAACTTATGAATTACGGGCTGGAAAATTACAGTTACCGTTCCTTTTCTGACGCGGCACTTCCCGATATACCGGCAGCCATACCGGTTCAGAACGGACAGAGTGAAACCCTGGGAGATACAGCCCTTACTGAGGTGGAGGCTGAGACAGCTAAGGACTTCGGTATGCTGATGCGCCGGGATGAGGAAATTGAAGTGAGTTATGAGGGAAAAGAGACTTTGAAAGCACCGGTCAAAGCGGGAACGCAGGTGGGAACCATCACTTACCGGGTGGGAGGCCAGACATTTCTCACTTGTCCGGTGAAAATCAGGCAGTCTGTCAAGAAGATAGATTTTCCCTGGTGTCTGGAAAAGACCATGGACAAATGGGCATTCGGCGCAGCAGGCTGATCGCGGGGCACTTTACAATTTTTGACGTTGTGATAAAATAAAAGAAAAAACAAGGAGGAATCAGAACATGAATGCAGTGATGGAAAATATTTTGACCAGAAGAAGTATCCGGGCATTTCAAAATAAGGAAATTCCACGAGAAGAGCTGGAACAGATCATCCGGGCCGGACTCTATGCGCCCAGCGGACAGAACCGTCAGACATGGAAATTTACCGTGGTGACAGACCGGGAGCAGATCGGGAAGCTGGCGGAAGTCATAGGAAGGAAACTGGGAAGAGACGGGTATGACATGTACAGCCCTCAGGTTCTGATCATTCCGTCCAATGAAAAGGAAAATCAGCATTCCATGGAGGACAATGCCTGTGCTCTGGAAAATATGTTTCTGGCGGCTCATTCCTTCGGGATTGGTTCTGTCTGGATCAACCAGATGCGGGATATCTGCGATGAGCCTGAGGTGCGGGAGATGTTAAGGAGCTGGGAGATACCGGATTCCCACAGGGTATTCGGCATGGCTGCCCTTGGATATGCTGCGGCATCAGAGAAAAAAGAAGTGAAAAAAACAGGAGAGGTACATTTTGTGTAACAGCCAGGCAGGTATCCGCATTTTCCGTGCGGACCGTAAGTTACCATATTGTATGACAGGACATTTAGCATGGGACATATAACATCAAAAGACGCATATAAAAATCTGGAAGAAAGAATCAACTGGTTTACCCAGGGAGCGCCGCCTTCGGAGACTTTTTATAAGATCCTCCAGGTGCTCTACACGGAGAAGGAGGCAAAATGGGTGGCACTTCTGCCGGTACGCCCCTTCACTTTGAAAAAGGCTGCCCGTATCTGGGGGACCACGGAGGCAAAGGCGGAAAAAGTGCTGGACCATCTGTGTGAGAAGGCGCTGCTGGTGGATTCCACCTACAGGGGAGTCCGCCGTTTTGTCATGCCGCCGCCCATGGCCGGGTTTATTGAATTTGCCCTGATGAGGACCAGAGGGGATATTGACCAGAAGTATCTCAGCGAACTGTATTATCAGTATATGAATGTGGAGGAGGACTTTGTAAAAGACCTTTTCTATGCCACGGAGACAAAGCTGGGCCGTGTCTACGTGCAGGAGCCGGTGCTTACCACGGAAAATACCCTGCATATCCTGGACCATGAGCGGGCCAGCCACATTGTGGAGGAGGCAGAGTACATTGGCCTGGGAACCTGTTACTGCAGACATAAGGCATATCACGCGGGGCATCCCTGTGAGATTGATGCTCCCTGGGATGTATGCCTGACTTTCGGCAATGTAGCTCGCTCCCTGGCAGAGCACGGCGGACATGCCCGGCTTATCTCCAAGGAAGAAGCCATGGACGCTCTGGAACGCTCCTACGATGCGGGACTGGTGCAGATCGGGGAGAATGTCAGAGAGGACCCGGCGTTTATCTGTAACTGCTGCGGATGCTGTTGTGAGGCTCTGCAGGCTGCCAGAAAATTCTCTCCCATGCAGCCGGTGGCAACCACCAATTATATCCCGTCGGTGGAGGAGAAGACCTGTATCGGATGCGGAAAGTGTGAGAAGGCATGTCCCATTTTTGCCATTTCCATGGAGACGGTCCCGGAGGACGGGAAAAAGAAAAGACGTCCCGTGGTGGATACGGATATCTGCCTGGGCTGCGGTGTGTGCGCATCCAGATGTCCCAACGGTTCCCTGAAACTGGAGCGGCGTCCGGTACAGGTGATAACGCCTGTGAACAGTACGCACAGGTTTGTGCTCCAGGCCATAGAAAAAGGAACGCTTCAGAACCTCGTATTCGACAATCAGGCATTTGCCAACCACAGAGCCATGGCTGCCGTGTTTGGAGTGATCTTAAATCTGCCTCCGCTGAAACAGGCACTGGCAAGTAAGCAGTTTAAATCTGTATATCTGGATAAACTTTTGTCAAGTGCTGTGAATAAAAGCAGGAATAAAAAATAAACGGAAAAAGGATCTTTCGCTATCTTGCGCTGCATAAGGCCGCGGTGCATAGAAAACGGAAGATTCTTTTTTTGATATATCAAACAACGAAGGTAAAATGTGAAAAAAGTGTGAAATTAGCACTCGCCTATTGACAGTGCTAATAATGCGTGCTATATTACAATTAGAACAAGGGAAAAGAAAGAATCCCCTGCCAAATGTAACAATTCATTGATTGATATATAGGAAAGGAGAATGACTTATGAGAATGATGCCCAGTATTTTTGGAGAAGATTTATTTGATGAATGGATGGATTTTCCTTTTGAGAAGGAGTTCTTCGGAAGGAAGAATCCGCTGTACGGAAAGAATGAGAAGAATTTGATGAAGACCGACGTAAAAGAGACGGAAGATTCCTTTGAAATTGACATTGACCTGCCGGGCTTCAAGAAAGAGAATGTAACGGCCAGACTGGAGAACGGATATCTCACCATCCAGGCATCCAAAGGACTTGACAAGGATAAAGAGGATAAGGAAGGAAAATATATCCGCAGAGAACGCTACGCGGGAAGCTGCTCCAGAAGCTTCTATATCGGCGAAGGCGTTACCCAGGATGAGATTCGGGCCAGATTTGAGGACGGAATCCTTCGTCTCACGGTACCTAAGAAAGACAAAAAACAGGTGGAAGAAAATAAATATATCTCCATTGAAGGATAAGCTTCTTTGTTACCCCTCCTTTGAGGACCGCCGCTTCGTCTGTAAGCGGCGGTCCTTTTTGGCTTGCCGGGAGACAGACAGCAGCAGTTTACAAGATCTGTCTCTCTGTGCTATGGTAAGAGAAAAAACAGGAGATATTTTAGGATGAAGACAGTTATCATGAATTTTTCCGGTGTGTACCCGGAGGAAGATTTTTATAGACAAAAGGCCGGTGATTATGAGATGGTGGATTTTACCCATGCGGAAGGGGTCAATTGTTACTGTACCTCGGAGGCAGAACAGGAGATTAAGGAAAGGATTCGGGCATATGGCCCCTGCGGCATCCATTTTCTGGATTCCGGCAATTATCACTATTTATCAAAATTTTGGATGGAGATGATTGACACTCCTTTTTCCCTTCTTCTTTTTGACAATCACACAGACATGCAGGAATCCGCATTCTTTGGCCTTCTGTCCTGCGGAAGCTGGGTGAGAGAAGCTATGCTGTCCAATCCCCTGCTGAAAAGTGTGTGTATCATAGGGCCAAAAGAGGCAGATTTTCAAAGGGATATACCGTCAAAACAGGTGACCTGGGTATCTGCCGAGGATCTGCAGGAGGGCAGACTACAGAAGTTCAGAGAATTTTTGGAGGGGGAATCCTGTCCCTTATATCTCTCTGTGGACAAGGATATTCTCCGGGGCAGGGATGCAGTCACAAACTGGGACCAGGGAGAGATGAAACTGGACTGCCTTCTGGGCCTGATCGAGGAGGCGGCAGCGGCAAGGAAATGTATCGGAGGGGACATCTGTGGGGAAAATCCACCCGAGAGTGGTTTCTGTGAAAATAGGGAATTACACATAAACAGTCAGACAAATGAAAGATTAAAAGAGGTAATGGCTAAAGTGATGGTAAATTCTACCAATAATAGTAATTCTTATCAGAAAGATTGACACGGGGAATTGTATGCCTGTATAATAAAAAACAAATTGCAAATGTCGAAATATGTAGAACAGGAAAAGGGAATCTGAGGGGAGAAAAAGACGCGAAAAGTCATGGGACGGGAATGCCGTGGAAGTCTGCACATATGTGCGGAGGGCCGGGCAGTTCGGGGCCTGTGTTTTATTATGTATACGGAGGAAAAAGGGAAAGAATGGAAGAGAGAGCACAAGAGACAAAAGACATCAGGGAATTTCTGCCATTGTCAAACAGCCAGCAGAACATATGGAATCTGGAGATGGCCCATCCGGGTACGCCGATCAATACCATATGCACCGTACTGCGCATTGACGGTAATTTTCATGTGGAGTATCTGCAGGAATGTATCAGGCTTTGTTATGAGGACTATCCTGTTCTGCGCACCAGGATCACACTTCGGGAGGGAGAGGTGTGCCAGTATATTGATCCGCATATACAAAGAAATGTTCCGTTTCTGGATTTTTCCAGGACAAACAAAAAGGGCGCGGATATCTGGGATGTTTCCGTGGCACGGGAGCATATTACGCTTCTGGATTCCCCCCTGTGTCAGATGATACTTTTTAAGAGGGCGGAAAATACAGGCGGAATTCTGACAAAAGTGCATCATATCATAGCGGATGCCTGGTCCCAGACGGTTGTGACCAACCGGATCATTCACAACTATTTCCGCATGTTAAAGGGGGAGGCGCCGGACAGAGAGCCTATGCCGGACTATGCGCTGCATATTGAGCTTGAGAATAAGTATCTCGCCTCAAAAAGCTTTGAACGTGACAGGGAATACTGGAAGTCCATGCTGAAGGATATACAGCCGGCAGCAGCAAAAGAACACCCCTACGCCCAGGTCAGCCCTGTGGGAATCCGCAGGTCTTTTGCAGTCTCCAACCGGATGAACCGTATGATCGCAGGCTTCTGCAGGGAAAAGAAGGTATCCCCTTTTGCCGTGTTTTATATGGCTTTGGCGATCTATCTGCGCAGGATCAAAGGGCAGGAGCGGTTCTGCATCGGTGTCCCCACCATTAACCGTCTGAATTTCAAGGAAAAACAGATGGCAGGCATGTTTGTAAATACTCTGCCCTTTGTCAATGAGCTGGATGCATCCATTTCCTTTCAGGAATTTAATGAAAAGCTGCAGACAGACTGGTACCAGCTTCTCTATCACCAGAGAATGCCGTTTTCGGAGATAAAAAAGCTGGCTGCCCGGAATCAAGAGGGAGCCGCACCGGATCAGCTCTTCGGAATTGTACTGTCCTACCAGAACGGGCAGATCCACCATCTGCAGGGCGCCCAGGTGACCCTGGAAGGGCGCTGGCTCTACAGTGGCTACCAGGCAGAACCTCTGTGTATTCATTTGAGCAGCAGAGATGAGGATAACCGGTTTCAGGTGGATTATGATTATCAGACACAGCTTTTTTCCGAGCGTGAGATCACGACTCTGCATCAGCATTTGATGGACATTCTGCACAGTGCCCTGCTGCATCCCAAGACACCCATAAAAGAACTGTCTGTCATCAGTGAGGAGGAGGAAGAGCGCCTCATCTTTGACTTTAACCAGACAGATACCTGGTATCCGAGAAAACAGAATATAGCCGACCATCTGCGGGAACAGGCAGTCATGAATCCAAAAAGGGCAGCTGTCATATTCAGAAATGAGAGGCTTACCTATGAAAGATTCATAAGGGAGGCAGAGCAGCTTGCAGGGAAAATTGCCTGTTTTTGTCCTGAAGGAGGAAGAAATGTAGCTGTCCTAATGGAGCGCAGTGACAGGCTTCTGGTTGTTATGGCTGCTGTGGCGTTTTCCGGTAATGCATGGCTGCTTATAGACTGCCGCCAGCCGGCTGCGCGTATCAGCGAACTGCTGGAGGGAAGTGAGGCGGTTCTTGTTGTCTCGGACGGGACAGCGGAGATTTTAAATCCCGCCGTACCGGTCTTAACGGAGGAAATGCTTGCAAAGGGAAAGAGTGCCGCCTGTGTTGCTGCAGGACCTGATGACCTGGCCTATCTTGTCTATACATCCGGAAGTACGGGAACACCGAAGGCTGTGGAGGTGGAGCAGCACAGTGTGCTGAATCTGGCGGCTGCCATGGCACCTCTTTATCCCAAAGGGGCGGTTCTGTCCATCTGCAATGTGGGTTTTGATGCCTTTTTGCTGGAGAGCATCAGCGCGCTGTTAAACGGCAGGACCATTGTGATGGCGGAGGAGGCCGTTTGTAACCGGCCTGCAGGTCTGGCAGATCTCATTAACGGTTACGACGCCGGATTTATGGCTTTAACGCCCTCCAGGCTTCTGGAATATCTGAAGGACCCGGCATTTGGAAAGGCCATGTCTCATATAGAATGCGTTGTATGCGGAGGAGAAAGTATGCCTCCGGAGCTTTACCATGCTCTGCGTTTCTGTTCTTCTGTTCAATTATATAACCAATACGGTCCGTCTGAGGCCACTGTGGCAGTGAGTCACAGCGCGGTTACCGGCAATGAGATGATTTCCATCGGGAAACCTCTCGGCAACTGCAGAATTTATATACTGGACGAATCCATGCGTCCCCTGCCTGTGGGTGCTGCCGGTGAGCTTTATATCGGCGGGGACTGCCTGGCCAGGGGGTATCATGGAGATGAGGAACTCACCAGGAAAAAGTTCGTGGAGGACCCCTATATTCCCGGTGAACGTCTGTACCGGACAGGTGATATGGGATACTGGACGCAGGACGGTGAGATCATATTTACGGGCAGGAAAGACGGACAGTTAAAAATCCTGGGGCACAGAATGGAGCCTGCGGAGATTGAGGAAAAACTGGTGTCGCATCCAAAAGTAAATATGGCTGCAGTGAAAGCTTTTGACAATCTTCTGATTGCCTATTATACCTCCGGGGAAGGGCTTGAGGGAGAAGAACTTCTCTCTTACGCGGCATTTTATCTGCCAAGATATCAGGTGCCTGCAATGGCGGTGCTTCTGGAAGAAATGCCGGTCACTGCCAGCGGAAAAGTGGATTATAAAAAGCTTCCGAAACCGTATATGCCTGATGTACAGGAGGCACCTGCCGACGAACTGGAAGAAAAACTGCTGGAAATATGGAGGAAATCCCTGCAGCAGCCCGGGCTGAGCATTCATTCCGATTATTTTCTAAGCGGCGGGGATTCCCTGAACGCGGTTGCCATGCTGACGGAAGTGGAACGGGAGTTTTCTGTCCTTCCTGAGCTGACCAGCCTGTATGCCTGCCGGACTGTACGGCGCTTTGCCAATCTGCTGCGCGGCAGCAAGGCAGATGCGTCCTCTTACCACACAGAGATACCAAAGGCCCCTGACGGTGATACATATCCGCTGACGGCTGCCCAGAGAAGCTTTTATGTGCTGGAGCAGACAGATGAGACAAAGACAGGCTATCACATGCCCGGGATTTTTCTCGTGGAGGGTAATCTGGACAGGGAAACACTGACTCGTGCGTTTCACAGAATCATAGAGGAGGATGAGACCTTCAGGACAGGATTTGAGATATCCGGTTCCAGCGTACAGGCCCGTGTGCACAGGCAGGTGGAGTTTGAGCTGGAGGAAGTGCAGGGGCGGAATATAAAAGAGGCGGCCGCCGGTTTTATACGGCCGTTTTCCCTTGACAGACCGCCGCTTATGCGGGCCGGATTTTTCACGGAGGGGGAAAAGAAATATCTGCTTCTGGATATACATCACCTGATCTCCGATGGCATGAGCAGCCAGCTTGTTTTTGAACGGCTTCACAGAGCGTGCCTGGGGGAAGAGACGGAAATGCCGAATACTACTTACAGGGATTATGCCTGGTGGGTGGATAAAAGACCGGAAAAACTGCAGAAACGCCAGGAGGATTACTGGAGAGCCAGGCTTTTAGAAGACCGGGAGGAGCTTCGTCTTCCCACAGACAGGATACGCCCCGGTGTGTTTGACGGGCGGGGGGCCAGATATTATTTCCATATGCCGCATGAGATGGAGGAAGCGGGAAGAAAATTTTGTGCCCAGCAGCAGGTGACCCCTTACATGCTGCTTCTGTCCGCATTCGGCATATTGCTCTTCGGCGTGTGCGGACAGGAAAAAATCGTGGTGGGGACTCCTGTTTCAGGCCGGCGCCACGGGGATCTGAGCCGGGTGACAGGTGTGTTCGTGAATACCCTTCCTGTATTTTTGGAGCCGGAGAGAAAGAAAAACTATCTGGAATATCTGCATCAGGTGCGGGAACGTGTGCTGGAAATGCTGGACAATCAGGATACACCCCTGGAAGATATCGTAGCCATGTCAAATGCAGAGCGGAACAGGGACAGGAATCCCCTGTATCAGGTGCTGTTTTCCCTGACCGCAGCGCAGACCGAAAATCTGCCTCTGGGAGATGCGAAACTCTCCATGGTGCAGATGGAAGAAGTATCTGTGAAGATGGATCTTCATCTGGAAGTGATCCAAAGCGGAGAGGAAAGCCGTTTTTGTTTTGAGTACGCGAAATCTCTTTTTGACAGTGTGACCATTGCGTTTTACAGCCGCTGTTATCTGGAAATCTTAAGACAGATCCTGGAGCTTCCCCATCAGGAGATCGGCAGCATCAGTCTGTTGGAGGACAGTGACAGAATCCGCCTGCTGGAGGAACCGAATTTTGTGAGAATGCCTTATGACGGTACTCTGATCGACCGGTTGATCGACCGGCAGGCACGTCTCTATCCGTCACGCACGGCTGTATGCTGGGGCAGTAATAAGACATATACGTTCGGGGAATTAAAAGAAAAGTCAGATGGTCTGGCAGCGTATCTGGTCAGCAGGAATATTCAGCATGGAGACAGAGTGGCCTTTCTTTTAAAACGGGATGGGGATATGCTGGCAGCCATGCTGGGAATTTTAAAAGCAGGAGCTGTCTATCTTCCCCTGGACCCTGCACTTCCGAAAGAACGGATCTGCTATATGCTGGAAAATGCGGAGGCAAAGCTGCTTCTGTGCAGCAATGAAGTGAAATTGCCCGGTGAGATCCCCTGTCCGGTGCTTCCCCCTGTCTTTGATGGTGACAGGGCAAAACTGCCTGTAAAGGGACGCAGCGGCGGGGATGTGCTGAATGTGATATATACCTCAGGAACAACAGGACAGCCCAAGGGCGTTATGATGGTACACAAAGCAATTTCAAACCTGGCGGCACATGCAGATGCTATTCTCGGAAGGGAGAATAGCTGTGTGCTCTGTGCGTCCAACTGCGTATTTGATGTGTTTACCATAGAGACGCTGCTGGCCCTTGCCAGAGGAAGGCGTGTCAGTGTGGCGGATGAGGAGGAAATGCTTCTCCCCTGGAAGATGGCGGAGCGGATGAGAAAGGACGGCGCTGCGGTGCTGCAGCTCACGCCTTCCAGAATACAGATGTGTCTGCAGGAGGCTTCCTTTGCGGAAGTTCTTGCACAGACGGAGGTATTGATCCTCATGGGAGAGCCGTGGACACTGGCACTGAAGGAGAAAATCAGGAAGCTTACCAATGCCCGGATCTTTAATATCTATGGTCCCACAGAGACATCTGTTTACAACTGCCAGGGGGATATTACGGATGACAATGCCATCCACATAGGAAAGCCCATCGGCAACTGCCGCTATTATCTTCTGGACCGGGAGATGCGGCAGGTGATGCCTACCGGGACAGGTGAGATTTACATAGCCGGGGAATGCCTTGCAAAAGGGTATATCAACAGGGATGATCTTACGGAACAGGCATTTCTGCCGGACCCCTTCTTTGCGGGTGAGTTCATGTATAAAACAGGTGATCTGGGACGCCTTCGGGCTGACGGGAACTGGCAGTGCCTGGGAAGAGTGGATTCTCAGCTAAAGCTCAACGGACACAGGATTGAGCCTGAAGAAATCGAGGCACAGATGCTGCAGTCCGGTCTTGTAAAAGAGGCGGCAGTGGTGCCTGTGAAAAGAGAGGGAACCGTATCAGCGCTCTGTGCTTTTGCTGTGCCCCAGGCCGGATTTTCGGAAGGATCCGTAAGAGATTTTCTGGCAGAGAGGCTGCCTGACTATATGGTACCCGGTCAGGTGAGAACTCTTGCGCAGATGCCCAGGACCTCCAGCGGAAAAGCGGACAGGAAGGCTCTGGAAGGAATGGCATGTATTTCGGATACAGAAGAGAAAAACGCACAGGCTGCGGAGGACGAGCATTTCGATGAAACAGTTATCGCACCGAAGGACGAACATTCCGATGAAACGGTTATCGCACCGGAGGAAATCTGGCGTGAAGTTCTGGGCCAGGAGCCGGATCTGGATAAGAGCTTTTTTGTACAGGGAGGAACTTCTCTGACTGCTATTGTGGTTCTGAGCCACTATTACAGTCGGCATTGGGATTTTTCACTCAACGATTTTTACCGGCATCCCACTTTGCGGGAACAGATACAGATGATTGGAAAGAGCGCGGATCATGTCTCCGAAAAAGAGGAGAAAACAGAGGGGCTCGAGTCAAAGCCGGCCGCAGCGGAGGAACGTCTGCCAAGATATGTATGCAGTCTTTCCGAGAAAGCAGATACAGGGAAAAATTTATTGCTGACAGGCGCTGCCGGTTATCTGGGAGCACATCTTCTTCGAGAACTGACGGCAGATGATCAGAAAACCATATATTGTCTTTTGAGAAAAGGCAGAGAGGCAAAGCTTACGCAGGTGCTTTCCTTCTATTTCGGAAAAAGCGGTGCAGACAAAATAAAAAGACAGGTCAGGATACTGGAGGGAGATATTACCCTTCCGGATCTGGGACTTGACAGGGAGATATATGAAAACCTCACAGATACCATAGAAACCGTAATCCATGCGGCAGCGGATGTCCGTCATTATGCACCCATGGAGGAACTGCTTCTGACAAATGTGGAGGGGACAAAGCATATGGTTTCCCTGGCTGAGAAAGCGGACGCGCTGTATATTCATATCTCCACAGTCAGTGTTTCGGGAGAATTTTTAAAGGATGCACCGAAGCTGCCGGCAGTATTTTCGGAGAGAGACCTGGATATGGGGCAGAACTGGGAGGAGAATCCCTACGTGAAAAGCAAGATCCTGGCTGAGGCGTGGGTCTGCCGGGCCATGGACAGGGGATTGAAGGCCGGTATTTTCCGGGTTGGACGCCTCATAGGCAGAAAGAGCGACGGGGTGTTCCAGATAAATCCGGAGACCAACGCGTTTTACCGTCTGGTAAAAGGTATTCTGGAACTTGGGCAGATGCCGGAAGAATTTTACCGCATGCTGCTTGAGGTCACACCTGTAGACCAGTGTGCCCGGGCCGTCTGCAGTCTGATGGGACAGCCGGGCGGTGCCTGGCATATTGTGAATCCGGATGAGGTGTCTTTGGGTGCCCTTCTGGAAGAATGCGGGCAGGTAGAGTGTGTATCTGACCAGGTATTTGAGGAAAATTTGAGAAAACAGGCGTCAGCGTCCAGTTCACCCTATATACAGGCTGCAGCGGAAACTTATTTTTCAGGCAGGGCACAGAGAACTGCCATTTATGTGGATGCGAGAAGGACGGTATGTGAACTGAAACGTGTGCAGTTTGACTGGGACCATACGGACTTATATCAGGCAGTGCGCTGTTTTAGAAGCTGAGAGGAAAGCAGGGAGATTTTATGGAACGAATCATGACACATCTGGTGGATGTAGCGGTCACTATTCTGATTTTCTTTCTTTACAGCTGTATCCGGAAGGGCAGACTGCCGCTGCTGCAGAGGCTCTACGTGGCGGCATCGGCGTTTCTCCTTATCTGGCTTCTGGCGATTGCCGGAATCCTGGGGGGTGCTGACAGCAGTATGCAGGTGCTCACCATACTGGACGCTATCACCTGCGGTGCCTGCGCGCTGATGGTGGTCACTGTGCTGCTTTTGACAATTGCGTTTATATACAATTATGAAAAGCTTCCAAGGATATTTTATTTTCTCTATATCCTGCCGGTGGTGACCTCCCTGATCGTATTTACAAATCCATGGCATCATCTTTTTTATAAACAGTTTTCCATCTATGCCTCAGAGGTGAAATTCGGACCGTTGTTCATCCTGTCAGGCAGTCAGTATTATATTTACTGTATTCTGTCCATTGTGCTGGCCTTAAGGAACGGCATCAGGAAGAGAAATAACAGCGCAGTGTGGCAGTCCATTTTATTTGCATGGGGGCTGATCGTGCCGGTGTGTGTCAATCTTTTAGCAACCCTGAAGATTGTCAATCTGTCCATCGCGGCAACTCCCATTGCTTTCATGTTCACGATCATCTGCCACGGAATAGCAATTTATTATCTGAATTTTTTAAACATCAAGCCCATTGCACTGCAGAATATAATTGACAATATTTCGGATGGTTATGTGATCATTTCCTCAGACAGCCAGATCATCAATATGAATGATGCCTTCCGGGAGAATTTCGGGGAAAGCTACGGTATGAAAAATAACGTATATCTGGACCGGCAGGTGGAAGTTCTGGATGAACAGAAAAGGGATGTGATCTACAATCTGTTAAGCTTTTTTGATATCTGCAGGCAGACGGTGAGCGTGATCACCTATGAGCAGGCAGTGATAAAAGACGACAAAAAGATTTATTATTCCGTGGAGCTGACTCCGGTATTCGGAAAACAGAGAATGATGGGCGTGGTGGCGCTTTTCAAGGACGTGACACAGGTAAAAGAGGAGATTCAGCAGCAGCAGCAGAAACTGAGCCAGGAGATGGAGCGGGAGCGGCTGGCTTCCCTGGGACAGATGATCGGAGGCATTTCCCATAACTTAAAGACACCGATCATGTCTGTCTCAGGCAGTGTGGAGTCTCTGGAAAAACTGGTGGATGAATATACGATCAGTCTTGGGGATGAAGATGTGACGATGGAGGATTATCAGGAAATTGCGGGGGATATGAGAGCGTGGCTTGGAAAAATCAGGGAGAGCTGTGCTTACATGTCTGATATCATCACCACAGTGAAGGGACTGGCTACGAATATGAACACCAACAATATTGTGGAATTTACAGTGGATGAAGTGTTCAGAAGAGTGTTTCTGCTGATGAAGCACAGTCTTGCCAAGCACGGCTGTGTTTTATCCATGGAAAATGAACTGCCCGGGGATGCTGTTTTAAAGGGGGATATCAACAATCTGGTACAGGTGGTCAACAATCTGGTGGACAATGCCATGGATGCCATGAAGGAGGAAGGCGGGAAGATCACCCTCTGCGCGGAAAAGAAAAACGGGAATATTCTGATCAAGGTGAAGGACAGCGGACCGGGAATTGCCCCGGAGGTTATGGAACGGCTGTTTCACTCCATGGTGACGACGAAAGGGGCAATGGGAACCGGCCTGGGGCTTTACAGTTCCGCAGGTTTGATACGGGGTAAGTTCAGCGGAAGAATGTGGGCTGAGAATCTGCCGGAGGGCGGAGCTGTCTTCTGCGTGGAACTGCCCCTGCAAAGTTAAGAGAAAAGATTATTTGAGGTGAAGAAGGTATGCGAAAAAATAAGGCAGGACAGCAGAAAAATGGCTTCACCATGCTGGTTCTGGATGACGACAAGAATATTACGGACGCACTGTATTCCTATTTTGAATCCTCCGGCTATACTGTAGAGACGGAAAACGATCCGCTGGGCGCTCTGGAGAAGATGAAGAACAAATCCTATGATATTCTTTTGCTGGATTTTATCATGTACCCCATCTGCGGGGATCAGGTGGTGGCACGTCTGCGGCAGTTTGATACCAGAATTTTTGTGATCATGCTTACCGGGCACAGGGAGGTGGCACCGCCTCTGAACACGATCCGGGAGCTGGATATTCAGGGGTATTTTGAGAAAAGCGACCGTTTTGACCAGCTTGAACTCTTAGTGGAAAGCTGTGTCAAGTCCATCCGGCAGATGCGCACGGTCTACCGTTACCAGGACGGGCTGGGATCCATCTTAGGCTCCATACCCAGTATACATCAGCTTCTCTCCCTGGATGTGGTACTTGGAAGGATTCTGGGACAGATGCTGCTTTTGGGGGATAACAGGCACGGATTTGCCTGGATCAAGCCCAAAAGGATCATATCATCCATGCCTGTGGAAAATCTGCCGGATGATATTTTCCAGGGAAGCGGAAAATATGAAAAAAAACTGGAACAGTTTTTAAAAGAGGATTATCCGCAGTTTGAAAATGCTGTGCAGAAGGCAGGCAGCAGCGGGGAAATTCAGGAGTTTGACGGACTTTTCCTGGTTCCGCTCAAGGCAAACCATGATATCTTTCTGGGAGTTTTGGGAATCGGACGGGATTCCGCCTATTCTGATGTGCAGCAGCGTCTTCTGGCTGTCTACGGGGAACAGGTCACCACAGCGCTTCACAACACGATCCTTCACATGCTTCTGAATATTAACAACAGAAAACTCAGTCTGACGTATTCCCGGCTGAAAGAGAGCTATATGCAGACCGTGGAGGCCCTTCGGCTTCTGGTGGATGCCAAGGATGATTACACCCGGGGGCATTCTGACAGGGTCTCCATGTACGCAGAGAAAATAGCCAAGAAGACAGGGATGGAAGAATCCCAGACAGAATGTGTCAGGTGCGCCGGACTGCTCCACGATATAGGAAAAGTAGGAGTCTCTGACGCAATTTTGTGCAAAGAGGATAAACTGACAGAGGAAGAGTTTGCCGTGATACGAAGACATCCGGAAATCGGAGGGAAGATTCTCTCCTGCATAGACATGTTTCACAATCTGGGAGAGATCGTGCGGGCGCACCACGAACGGATAGACGGCCGCGGATATCCGGACGGCCTGAGAGGGGAACAGATTCCCCCGGAAGCGCGGATGATCTCCATTGCCGATGCTTTTGATGCCATGATGTCGGACCGTCATTACAGAAAACGACTTTCCCTGGCAAAAGCAAAAGAGGAGCTGGAAGCGGGGAAGGGCACACAATTTGACGCAGGGCTGGTGGAGGTTTTTCTGGAGCTGATAGCAAATGGTGAGCTGGGAGAACTGGAGGGGACATGAGACTGGATTATCCTTTAAACAATGTAAATACATATGAGACAGTCGGGGAATTTCTGCAGAAGGCAGAGTCACGCTTTGGGGACAGACCGGCGGTCACTGTCTATGACTGGGAGGGAAAGGAACACTGCTATACCTACCGGATGCTTGCAAGGGATGCAAAGGCGCTTGCGCTGGTGCTCCTGGATATGGGTATCGCAGGGAAACATCTGGCGATCGCAGGGGAGAACGGCTATGAGTGGCTTGTGATGTTTTTGGCCTGCTGTTCTGTGGGCGCTGTGGCGCTTCCTGTGGATGTGGAGCAGCAGGATGAGAAAATCCTGCAGTGCATCCGTTACGGTGACTCCTGCATGGCTGCCGTTTCCCGGGAATATGAATTTCTGTTTCAGGATTTTCCCGGCTGCCCTGTGCTCTGTCTGTGGGATGCTCACAGTGACAACAGCTTTCCCTCTCTTCTTTTAAGGGGATACGAGGCGCTTAAGAGCAGGGAGGAAGAGCTGAACCTTGCAATGGATAAAGTACAGGCAGATGAGACGGCTGTCATCATCTACACCTCCGGTACTTTAAACAGTCCGAAACCGGTCATGCTCAGCCACGGCAATATTATGTTCAATGCCTGCCATGCCCAGGCACTGGTGGAGGCAGGGGATAAGGCATATACCTGCCTGCCTTTATATCATGCGTATTCCCTTGTGTGCGGTGCGTTAAATGTCCTGACACAGGGGCAGCATCTGGGATTGAACGGAAGTGTGAAGAACTGGATGCGGGACCTGCGCCTGTTTTGCCCGGAGATGATACTTCTGGTTCCCATGATGATGGAATCCCTGATCCGCAGCATCCGTCTGGAACAGAAGCGGGACGGCACGCGGGAGGAGGCAAAAAAGGCATTGAAAAGGTACCAAAGCCGGAAAAAATATCATCTGTCCTGCAGTCCTTTTGTGCACGATGCGTTAACACGCGTTCTCGGGGACTCTGTCTCCCTTATCATCTGCGGAGGTGCTCAGCAGAACGAGCGGCTGGCCCAGGAGTTTGGCTGCTACGGAATCTGCGTGCTGCAGGGATACGGGGTTACGGAGTGCGGTCCTCTTATTTCCGTAAACAGAAACCGCAGACACAGGGAAAATTCCGTGGGCGTGCTGCTTCCAGAGACCAGAGTGAAGATTCGGGACGGGGAGATTCTGGTTAAGGGTCCGTCAGTCTTTAAAGGTTATTATAAAGCGGACGGGGAGACAAAAAAAGCATTTTCGGATGGCTGGTTCTGTACCGGAGATCTGGGATATATGGACAGGAAAGGGTTTCTCTACATTACGGGGAGAAAAAAGAATCTGGTGGTGTTCAGCAACGGTAAAAAAGTGGTGCCCGAGGAGTTGGAGGAGCTCATACTGCAGATCCCTCTTGTCAGGGAAGTGATGGTATATGGAGCCAGTAACGGGCAGACAGCCGATGATGTGAAGCTCTCCGCGGTCATTTACGCGGATCCGCAGAAGACCCGGGGCATGACAAGCTATGAAGTGCTGGAGCGGATTCAGGAGGAGATTTATGAGCTGAATAAAAAACTGCCTTTTCATAAAAGAATCCAGCTTATCCGCATGACAGAAGCGGAGTTTAAGAAGACATCCATCTATAAAATAAAAAGGGGGCGTTTTTGATGCGCAGTGAAGCTTACCTGTCTGTTATTGAAGAACTTGTTTATCAGGTGACCGGAATCAGCGAACTGACCCCCGATACGGATTTTATCAGGGATTTGGCGCTGAATTCTCTGGATGTGGCAAACCTTGTCTGTGCCTTTGAGGACAGGTTTCAGGTGGAAATCCCTGTGCGGGATGTATGGCAGTTGTCCCAGGTGCGGGATGTAATAGAATATATGCAGAAAAAAGCAATGCATAAAAAACAGGTGTAAATTTCCCGGAATTATGGTAAACTGTTATAAGTGAAAACCGAGAAGAGGTGTAAAAGAATGAAAAAAATAGGTTTTATCGGTGTGGGAGTCATGGGTAAATCCATGGTCCGCAACCTGATGAAAGCAGGATACGAACTGTCTATCTATACGAGAACCAAAGAGAAGGTGCTGGATATCATCGAGGAGGGAGCCGTATGGTGTGATACCGTAGCGCAGTGCGTCAGAGACAGGGAGGCTGTCATCACCATGGTTGGTTATCCCGAAGACGTATGGGAGGTCTATTTTGGCGAGGCCGGAATCATAGCAAATGCCAGACCAGGAACCTATGTCATTGATATGACCACCACCAGCCCGAAGCTTTCCGTGGAGATTTATGAGAGAGCAAGGGATGCAGGGATTTACGCTGTGGATGCTCCGGTATCCGGCGGGGATGTGGGTGCAAGGCATGGCACCTTATCCATTATGGCCGGCGGGGATGAAGAAGCGTTTGAAGCCTGCCTGGAGCTGTTCAAATCCATGGGCAAGACTATTATCTACGAGGGAAAAGCCGGCAACGGACAGCACACAAAAGCTGCCAACCAGATTGCGCTTGGCGGTGTGATCGCAGGTGTGTGTGAGGCCATCACCTATGCCCGCGCCGCAGGCCTTGATGTACAGACTATGCTGGACAGTATCAGTCAGGGCGCAGCGGGAAGCTGGCAGATGAATAATATGGCACCCCGCATGATCAAAGAGGACTATGACCCGGGATTTTTCATCAAACATTACATCAAGGATATGAAGATCGCCCTGGAGGAGTCCGATGCCAGAAAGCTGACACTCCCTATTCTCATGGAAGTACTGGATATGTACAAGAAGCTGGATGAAAAAGGATTGGGTGATCTGGGCACCCAGGCTCTGATAAAATATTATGAAGAACAGTAGCAGGGAACAGGATGAGAAGTTCCTGTCAAGCAGGCAGGAGAACATCCGCCTTGCAATTGCTCTGGAGCGTTTTTTTGAATTATGCCCTGAGGACGGCCTTTTATATGAGCGGTACAGGGAATATCTGAAGAAGCGTTTCCGTCCTGCCATGGAAAAACTGATGAAAGCCAGGGAGACAGAGAAAGTAAAAGTTCTTTTTGGTTTGGATACAGTGACACCGGTGCAGATGGATGAACTTCTGGCACTGGCGCAGAAGTATGGAAGTACGGAAAGTGTTTTATGGCTTCTGTCAAAAAAAGAGGAGCAGTTCGGATTTGGCGGAAAGGATATGGAATTATGAGACAGGCAGAGGAAATTGCACAGGAAATCTGGGCATTGGCCAAGCAGGAAATTTCCTGCGCCTGTCCTTTTTTTGTGCTGGCATGCAGTTATCTGAAAACGGCAGCAGATGAAACATGTGCCTGCACCTGTACAGACGGCAGGGTGCTCCATTATTCTCCCAAAGCTGTTCTGACTGATTTTGCGGAAAAGGGCAGGAAATACATAAACAGAGTGTATCTGCACAGCCTGTTCCATTGCCTCTACCTGCACCCCGCAGACCGTGAGGAACGAGATGAGGAGCTGTGGAATCTGGCCTGTGACATAGTGGCAGAATATACGGTGGATTGCCTTGGCATGCCCTTCCTTACAGGGGAAGCCGGAAAAGAAAAAACGGAAGTTTACCGCCTGTTCTGGAAGGGGAAAAAATCCAGGACCGCAGCACAGATTTATGACATGCTGCGGGAGGGGGAGTTTGGAAAGAGCTGTACAGATGCCTGGAGAAGTCTGTTTTTTATGGACGGGCACAGTCTCTGGAGAATGCTTTCCAAGGGAGAGCTTGCCGGTATCCGGGATGTATGGGAAAAGGCAGCGGCATATACCAGCAGGGATGCGGGAAATGCCGGTAAGAGGGCAGGAAGTGAAAAAGGGAATAGGCAGGAATGGTATGAGCTGCAGCAAAAAAGAAGGTATGATTACCGGAAATTTCTGCGGCGTTTTGCTGTGCAGAGAGAGGAAGTCCAGCTCGATATGGAAAGTTTTGATTATATTTCCTATTGCCTTGGACTGTCTATGTATGGTAACATGCCACTGGTGGAGCCTCTGGAATATACAGAGGCATGCAAGCTTGAGGAAATCGTCATAGCCATTGATACGTCCAGCTCCTGTTCCCGGGAAATGGTACAGCGTTTTTTGGAAGAGACGTATTCCATGCTCAGTGAGAGAGAAAATTTTTTCAGGAAAATGAATGTCCACGTCATACAGTGTGACTGCTACATCCAGGAGGATGTGACCCTGTGCTGCGAGGAGGACTGGCGGGCTTATATGAAGCAGATTCGGATCCAGGGAAGGGGCGGCACGGATTTCCGCCCGGTATTTACTTATGTGGACAGGCTGATCAGAGAGAAAAAGATCAGAAATTTAAAAGGGCTTCTGTATTTTACGGACGGGGACGGCATCTATCCCGCCGGGAAGCCGGACTATGAGACAGCATTTATTTTAATAAAGGAGCCTCCGGGAAATGTGAAAATCCCTTCGTGGGCTATCCGTCTGTATCTGGATGAGAGAAAGGCAGGATCAGGAGTATGAATATCGGGCAGGCAAAACAGGAAATAGAAAATACCGTGCGGGCCTACACAAAAAAGAAGGCTGACGGAACTTACGCCATACCGGCTGTGCACCAGCGTCCGGTGCTTTTGATCGGTCCTCCGGGAATCGGCAAGACAGCTATAATGGAACAGGCTGCAGAAAGCCTGCAGATCGGCCTTGTGGCCTACACCATTACCCACCATACAAGGCAGAGTGCCATCGGACTGCCGGTCATTGAAAAAAGGCAGTTTGACGGAAAAGAATATACGGTGACAGAATATACCATGAGTGAAATTGTGGCGTCTGTTTACCGGTGCATGGAGCGGACGGGGTGCAGAGAGGGCATCTTGTTTATTGACGAGATCAACTGTGTCTCAGAAACGCTTGCACCCACCATGCTCCAGTTTCTTCAGTGCAAGACTTTTGGGAGCCATAAGATACCGGAGGGCTGGGTCATAGTGGCAGCGGGAAATCCTCCCGAGTACAACAAATCCGTAAGGGAATTTGACATGGTCACCCTGGACAGGATCAAGCGGATCGAGGTGACAGAGGATTACGGCGTATGGAAATGTTATGCCAGAGAGCATGGGATACATGCATCCATTCCCGCATACCTGGATGTGCGGAGGGAGAATTTCTACCGCACCGAGGCAAATGCGGAGGGGCATTATTTTGTCACGGCCAGGGGCTGGGAGGATCTATCGCGGATGATGTATGTGTATGAGGAGCTTGGGATTCCTGTCACAGACGAGTTCGTGTTCCAATATATCCAGCAGCCGGAAGTAGCAAAGGATTTTACGGGATTTTACGGACTCTGCAGAAAATATCAGGAAGATTATGCGTTTTCTTCGCTTTTGGACGGGACTATGGATGATGCTGCGGTAAAGGAGAAAGAGGAACGGCTGAAAAGATCCGGTTATGATGAACGTATGGCGGTGATCAGTCTTCTTTTGGGAGCCGTGCATACAGCGCTTGCCCGGTATGCTGCCGGTGAACGGGAGACAAAGGCCCTTTATGAGGAAGCCCGCAGACTGAAGAACGGTCTGGATGTTCAGGAGCCGGAAGAGGCGGCCCGGATGCTGGATCATGAAATGGAAAAGCGGCAGCGCGCACTGGAGATAAAAAAGGAAGCGGGACTGTACCGGGAGGATGAAGCGTATCTTGCCCGGTATGTGACAGACTGGGTAAGGCGTTATCTGTATGAGTGGAAAAAGGTGAGCAGCCGGCAGGAATGCACGGCTTCCTCTGTATTAAAAGAGATGTTTGAACAGGAAAAGAAAAAACTGGATGATGCAAGAGCAGATGTGCAGCGGCTTTTGGAGCGGGCTTTTGCCTTTGCCGGTGAGGCTTTTTCAGGCGGACAGGAGATGGCTGTGTTCACAGAGGAGATTTCCAGGGATGAGACAGTGATGAAGTTCATCTTGGAAAATGGCTGTAAGGCGTACCGGGAAGCAGGAAAGATCCTGCAGACAGAGAAGAGAGAGCGTGAACTGAAGGAGGAAATCCGGGAGTTGTCGGATTGTCTTCAGACAGGAGAAAACATTTTGTGATTTCATAAATATCCAAAAAAAGAAGATACTAAGTAACAATGCATTACCGTAAAGACGGACGGGCAAAGAACTGGAAAGGACAAAACAATATGCTGAATAATATTTTGACTCGTGTGAACGATTTTATGTACACCTACCCGTTATTGATACTGCTTGTGGGTGCCGGTGTGTATTTTACCGTGCGGACCCGCTTTGTACAGGGACGCCTGCTTGGCGAAGCTTTTCGCGTGCTGCTTGAAAAAGCGGAGGTGAAAGACGGCAAAAAACAGGTATCCTCTTTTCAGGCATTGATGATATCCACTGCCTCCAGAGTGGGAACCGGCAACATTGCCGGAATTGCCACAGCCATTGCTGCCGGAGGCCCCGGCGCTGTGTTCTGGATGTGGGTGATGGCTGTGATCGGCAGTGCATCCGCCTTTATTGAGAGTACCCTGGCACAGGTGTACAAGGTGAAAGATGGAAAAGACTTCAGAGGCGGACCTTCTTATTATATGGAGAAGGCGCTTGGGAAGAGATATCTCGGAATTATATTTTCGGTACTGCTGATCATCTGTTTTGCCTACGGGTTTAACGGGCTGCAGTCTTTTAATATGTCCTCTTCCCTGGAATATTATATTCCGGGGTATGCGGACAGTGTTTATCCGGCTGTTATAGGCGCCGTGCTGGCGGCAGCTACGGCTTTTGTTATTTTCGGCGGGGTCCACAGGATCGGATTTATCACTTCTGTGATCGTGCCGGTGATGGCGGGCGGCTACCTGCTCATGGGGCTTGCCACCATGGTGATGAATGCGGGAAGGATTCCTGAAGTCTTTGCGCTGATCTTCAGGGAAGCCTTTGACGGAAGGGCGATTTTCGGAGGGTTTGCGGGCAGCGCTGTGGTGATCGGGATCAAGAGGGGACTTTTTTCCAATGAGGCCGGTATGGGAAGCGCACCAAATGCTTCTGCCAGCGCAGCGGTGAGTCATCCGGCAAAACAAGGGCTGGTGCAGGTGCTCTCCGTGTTTATTGATACGCTGCTTATCTGTTCCGCCACTGCCATGATGCTGCTGCTTTCCGGTGTGGAAGGAAAGTCAGGGGTTTTGGATGGGATTCCCTATGTGCAGCAGGCTATTTCTGCAAATGTGGGGACGTGGGGGATTCATTTTATCACGTTTTCCATTTTTACGTTTGCGTTTTCCAGTCTGGTGGGGAATTATTATTATGCGGAGTCGAATATTAAGTTTATTAAGGATGATAAGAAGCTTTTGTTTGTGTTCCGGGTGAGTTGTCTTTTGGCAGTGTTTTTGGGGGCGCAGGCGGATTTTTCAGTGATCTGGAATGTGGCGGATATTACAATGGGGGGAATGGCTGTGCTGAATATTGTGGTGATACTGCTGCTTGGGGGGACGGCTGTTAAGGTGCTTCGGGATTATGAGGAGCAGAAGAAGAGAGGGGTTGAGCCGGTTTTCAGGGCTGAGGAATTGGGGATTGAGAATACGGAGTGTTGGGGGGAGGAGGGACTTTAAAATAGGGTGGCTGATGCCGGATATGGCTGATGCCGGACGCCGGACCTGGCCGCAGGTTTCCCTGTACGGACGAGAGCAGAGAACTTTCAAGCTAACACGTAAGCCGCACTAAGTTCATCGCCTTAGGGCTCTTCACTAAGTGCTTGCTAACGTGTGGATCTTGAGAGATTCTCTAAACGCTCTTAAACGTCCGTACAGGGAAACCTGCGGCCAGGTCCGGCTGTTTTTTAGAACGGGACGGACGTAGTTTGTTATGTGTTTGAAAGTTGATTAGATGGACTATGTAGGGATAAGGGGAAAAGCAGTATGAGAATTGAAGATTATTTTGATGATAACGATGTGTTTGCTGAAGATAAGAAGTTTATATTGAAAAAGTTAAGTGAAAATGATAAAGAAGATTTTATGAAGTTACAGATGGATGTTTCTAGTATCAAAAAGGCATACGAAATAAATGATTTTTATGAGTTTTCATGGTCAAGTTTTTTACATGATAAAGATTTGAATTTATCATTGTTTTCAAAGGATACAGGAGTATATCTAGGGAGACTTATGCTTAAAAATCTCTCTGCTGACAAGCAGGAAATTGGAATTGATATTGTAGAAGATTATAGAAGGAAAGGGATAGGCAGCGCGGCTGTTTGTTTGTTGATGAAGCATGCAAAGGAGGTTAGCGGTGCCGATTGGTTTGAGATAAGAATTTATTCTGATAATATAGCAAGTATAAACATGTTTAAAAAGTTAGGGGCAGTTGAAGCAGATCGTGAAGATAGTGAGTTTATAAAAATCATGAAAGTAATGGAGAAATCTTTGAGGAAGGATGAAATAGAAAGGTCGAAAAGAAAATATTCGGATTTATTTGGAAGAGAAGAGGGCAGGAAAATATTGCTATTTAATCTAAAGGCTTTAGATTAAAAGAAACGGGTGTATCATGTTATTGCGTAGAAGGCAGAATTGGTATTTAAGTGTAAGGTCACGTTATGAATTCATAATCTTGGATGGGATATAATTTTGAATGACAGATGATTTTGATAAGAGGAAAGGAATGACGGCAAAAAAGAAAAATTTTTTACGGTTATACTTGACTAATTTTATCTAGATTGTTATAATATTAACAGTCAAGGAAATATTTAGGTAAAAGGATAGTTATTTAATTATTTATTTTTAGGAGGATATTTAAGATGAATCAGTGTTTTGGTTGTAACACATGTGCTAGTGCGGATAAGAAGCTGGAAGGGTATATCCGGGAGCTGCCGATGGAGACTTCACATCACAGGGTGGAAGGGCAGAGTACGAAGTGCGGGTTTGGTCTGCAGGGTATCTGCTGCAGGCTTTGTGCAAATGGGCCCTGCCGGATCACACCTAAGGCGCCGAGAGGAATCTGTGGTGCTACGGCAGATGTGATCGTGGCTCGTAACTTCCTGAGGGCTGTGGCAAGCGGGTCAGGGTGTTATATACATATTGTGGAAAATACGGCGCTGAATGTGAAGAAGACAGCTATGGCAAAAGGGGAGATCAAAGGAGAAAAATCCCTGAAGAGGCTGGCTGAGATTTTCGGTGTGGAAGGCAAAGATAAATGGGAGACTGCGCAGATCGTTGCCCAGAAGGTGCTGGATGATCTGTATAAACCGGAATATGAGAAGATGGAGCTGGTTGAGAAGATGGCTTACGCTCCCAGGTTCCAGAGATGGCAGGAGCTTGGAATCCTGCCGGGCGGCGCGAAAGGCGAGGTGTTCCATGGAGTTGTAAAATGCTCTACTAACCTGAATTCAGATCCGGTGGATATGCTGACAGATTGTCTGAAGCTGGGTATTTCCACAGGTATTTACGGACTGACACTGACGAATCTTCTGAATGATGTGCTGCTGGGTGAGCCAGAGCTCAGACTGGCGCCTGTGGGACTCAGGGTGATCGATCCGGATTATATAAATATTATGATCACAGGACATCAGCACACGATCTTTGTAGATCTGCAGGAGAGGCTGACTTCAAAAGAGGCTGTGGAGAAGGCAAAGGCTGCCGGAGCAAAAGGATTTAAGCTGGTTGGATGTACCTGTGTGGGACAGGATCTGCAGCTTCGCGGGGCGCATTACACAGAGGTGTTTGACGGTCATGCGGGAAACAATTACAGCAGTGAGGCTGTGCTGGCTACAGGCGGTATTGATGCGGTGCTCTCTGAGTTTAACTGTACACTTCCCGGCATTGAGCCTATCTGTGAGGAGCTGAAGATCAAACAGATCTGTCTGGATGATGTGGCGAAGAAGGCAAATGCAGAGCTGAAACCTTATGTATTTGAAGAGAGAGAAAAACAGAGTGAAGAGATCATAGATGAGATCGTTGCGGCTTACAAAGCAAGAAGAGGCAGTGTGCCCATGAATCTTCTGCCCGAACATGGAAATGACAACACCCTTACAGGTGTCAGCGAAGTGTCCTTAAAGGAATTCCTGGGCGGCAATTGGAAACCGCTGATCGACCTGATCGTTTCAGGTGATATCAAGGGTATTGCCGGTGTGGTTGGATGTTCTAATCTGACAGCGGGCGGCCATGATGTGCTGACAGTGGAAATGACAAAAGAGCTGATCGCAAAGGATATTCTGGTACTGACAGCAGGCTGTTCTTCAGGAGGTATTGAGAACTGCGGACTGATGACTCCGGAGGCTGCGAAATATGCAGGTCCGAAGCTGCGCGCTGTATGTGAGAAACTGAATATTCCTCCGGTATTGAACTTTGGACCATGTCTTGCGATCGGACGTCTGGAGATTGTTGCTACAGAGCTGGCAGAGGCAATCGGTGTTGATATTCCGAAGCTTCCTCTGGTACTGTCTGCTGCACAGTGGCTTGAGGAGCAGGCTCTGGCAGATGGATGCTTTGGCCTGGCTCTGGGACTGCCGCTGCATCTGGGAGTGCCGCCTTTTGTGACAGGAAGCAAAGTGGTGACAAAAGTGCTGACAGAGGATATGAAATCCCTCACAGGCGGGCAGGTTATTATCAATGGTGATGCAAAAGAGAGCGCTGAGATTCTGGATAAAATTATCGAGGAAAAACGTGCAGGCTTAAATATCTGATACAGGGGGGATGCGGTTATGAAGAGAATTATGGTGGATGCCAGCAAATGTGACGGCTGTAAAAGCTGCTCCCTGGCCTGCATGCAGGCGCACCGGGAAACACCGGGGACAATTTACGACCTGGACGTGACAGACATTTCCAACGAGACCAGAAACTTTATATATAAAAATCCGCAGGGCGGCTATACTCCTATTTTCTGCCGCCACTGTGATCAGCCGGAGTGTTTGATGTCCTGTATGAGCGGGGCACTTACAAAGGATGAGAAGACCGGGCATGTGCTGTACAATGAGGAAAAATGCGGTTCCTGTTTCATGTGTGTCATGAACTGTCCGTACGGAGTTTTAAAACCGGATGAAAAGACGCATTTAAAAGTGATCAAATGTGATTTCTGCATTGACAAAGGCGAGGAACCCAGTTGTGTAAAAGCCTGTCCAAAAGAGGCTATCTGGGTAGAGGAGGTGTAGCATGGGATATGTGATTTTAGGCGTGGGTGCTGCGGGCATTACTGCGGCAAAGACCATCCGGAAAGCAGAGAAAGAGGCGGAGATCACCATGATCTCCACGGACCGACAGGTACATTCCCGCTGTATGCTGCACAAATATTTGAGCCATGAGCGGACAGCCGAAAAGCTGAGCTTTGTACCGGAAGATTTTTTTGAGACCAACAGGATTCACTGGATAAAAGGAAAAACCGTTACAGGTCTCGATACTGCAAAAAAGAAAGTTATATTGGAAGACGGCGGGGAAGTTCCCTATGATAAGCTGCTGATCGCCACAGGCGCTGAGAGCTTTATCCCTCCTGTGGGAAATCTGCGGGAAGCTGCCAATGTATTCGGGCTGCGCCATCTGCACGATGCGGAAGCAATTGATAAAATGGCAGAAAGCGCAGAGCAGATCGTCATCATCGGTTCCGGCCTGGTGGGGCTGGATGCGGCTTACGGTCTGATGGAAACAGGAAAGAAGGTATCCATTGTGGAGATGGCAGATCAGATCCTGCCTATTCAGCTTGATAAAACGGGTGCTCTCGAATATCAGAAACGTTTTGAGGCGGCAGGTGCTTCCTTTTACCTGGGAAGAAAAGCTGCTGAGACAAAAATGGATGAAAACGGCAGAATCACGGAGGTGATTCTTGACAATGGAGAGTCACTGCCGTGTGATATGGTGATCGTGGCGGCAGGTGTGAGAAGTGCCACCGCAGGTCTTGACGGTGAAGGAATCGTGGTTGACAGAGGCATGAAGGTCAATGATTATTTGCAGACCGGTGCTGCCGATGTCTATGCTGCCGGGGATGTGACAGGGCTTTCCGGTATCTGGCCCAATGCCCAGAAACAGGGAGAGACGGCTGCCCTCAATATGATGGGGGGAAATGTGGAATATGAGGATCGGTTTGCAATCAAGAATACCATTAATTTCTTTGGGCTGGTATCTCTCTGTGTAGGTCTGATCGTTCCGGAAACTACCGATGTGGTGATCGCTAGAGAAGATGCAAGCAATTATAAACGCGTGATAATCCGTGGCGGAAAAGTAGTGGGTGTGCTTCTTCAGGGAGATATTTCCCATGCAGGTATCTGGCAGTATCTCATTAAAAATGAGATTTCCATTTCAGGGATTGAAAAGGATATCTTTGATCTGAATTTCGGTGATTTTTACGGAATCAGAGATAATGGGGAATATACCTGGCGCACAGCGTGATGATGACCTGTGATTTTTATAAAAAAGGGCTTGACAAACTGAAGTTTTAACGGGTATACTTGGTGACATATACAGAAATGCTGTGATGGGAACAAGTAATCCCCGTGGGCTTCCACAGAAAGCTGCCGGCTGATGAGAGGCGCGGAAGGAAGCGGACGATGAATACCTCCCTGAGCTTCACACCGAACAGTAGTTATGCTGCGGACAACAGTGTAAGGCTTAAGTAGGCTGTGACGGAGTGGCACACGTTATCGTGCAGATGAGTATCGCCTTGTCAAAAGGCCGTACTTACTGAGGCAGACGATGTGAATCGTCTGTGAAAAAAGGTGGTAACACGGAAGCAGATACAGCTCCCGTCCTTTGTAAAGAGGACGGGAGCTTTTTATTGTGCGCAGGTGTGCGGATACCGCTTTCGTCCGGTTAGAATTTACAGATAAGTAAAGGAGAAAACACTATGAAAATCTATGAAGAACTGACTGCCAGAGGCTTGATCGCACAGGTGACAGATGAAGAAGAGATCCGTGAGCTGGTGAACAACGGAAAAGCAACATTTTACATCGGTTTTGACCCTACAGCCGACAGTCTGCATGTGGGACATTTTATGGCTCTGTGCCTGATGAAGCGTCTGCAGATGGCAGGCAACAAGCCGATCGCCTTACTCGGCGGCGGTACCGGCATGATCGGAGACCCTTCTGGGAGAAGCGACATGCGCCAGATGATGACAGAGGAGACGATCCAGTATAACTGTGACTGTTTCAGAAAACAGATGAGCCGTTTTATTGATTTTTCAGAGGGAAAAGCCCTTATGGTAAATAATGCAGACTGGCTTCTGGACCTCAATTATGTGGAGATGTTGAGAGAAGTGGGCGCTCATTTTTCCGTAAACAATATGCTTCGCGCAGAGTGCTACAAACAGCGCATGGAAAAGGGACTGAGTTTCTTTGAATTTAACTACATGATCATGCAGAGCTATGACTTTTATATGCTGTACAAGAACTACGGTTGTAATATGCAGTTCGGCGGGGATGACCAGTGGAGCAACATGCTGGGCGGTACAGAGCTGATCCGCCGTAAGCTTGGAAAAGACGCCTATGCCATGACCATTACCCTGCTTCTGAATTCAGAGGGCAAGAAGATGGGCAAAACCCAGTCAGGAGCTGTCTGGCTGGATCCCAATAAGACATCACCTTTTGACTTTTATCAGTATTGGAGAAATGTCAGCGACGCAGATGTGCTGAAATGTCTGCGCATGCTTACATTCCTGCCTTTAGAGCAGATTGATGAGATGGACAAATGGGAGGGCAGCCAGCTCAATACAGCAAAAGAGATTCTGGCTTATGAGCTGACCAGCCTGGTACATGGCGAGGAAGAGGCCGGAAAATCCCAGGAGGCAGCAAGAGCTTTATTTACCAGCGGAAATGCAGCAGATATGCCGTCAGCCGTCATTGAACAGTCAGATCTGCAGGACGGAAATATTGACCTTATTTCACTTCTGCACAAGAGCGGATTGGTGGGCAGCCGTTCCGAGGGAAGAAGAGCCATCGAACAGGGCGGCGTTGCCATTGACGGTGAGAAGATCACAGATGTAAAATATCTGGTTCCGGGAGAAAAACTGGACGGGGACGGAATCGTTCTGAAACGCGGAAAGAAAAATTTCCGGAAAGTGACAATAAAATAAAGCCATAAGGATTCGGTCAACAGAGCCGCAGCAGGTATTCGTCCATAAGAATTATCTTATAATAGGACGGATATCTGCTGTGAACTGTGTCAGCCGTTACGTTTTGTGCAAAATCATCAAATTATTTTTTCTTTGTTAATGCCATTGCATTTTAACTCAGAATATGGTAATCTGGATTTACGAAAAGGTCAGCGCTGAACAATCGAAAACGCGCAGAAAACAATTCTAAAATTAAGACAATATGACACACATTTCCAAATTCTATGGAATTCCCATATTATTTCCAATTATAAAGATTCAGAGCAAAGGAATACCAACATTGTTTTTCTGATTGCGAAGCGCCTGCCGGAACAGAGAGGTTATGAGAATGAACAAAAAAGGAATGATATTTGAAGGGCTGAAAGTGCGCAATGAGATTAAAAAGGCAATGTATCAGGAGGAAAATCTGCCGGACCGCATACAGGAGGAGAACCGTTACCTGACAGAAGCGGAAGGCGAGGACACAGGTAAAAGTGTGCTTAAATGTGAGCGGGAACTGACACGTGTTCTGGAAAAGCTGATGAATGAGGATGGGGAGGAAATCTGCCTTGATGTGACCTATTTTCTGGTTTTTGCAGCAGCGCAGAATCCTGTCTGCCAGGAGGAACTGAAGACACTTACACCGGAGCAGATTCTTGAATATCAGAAGATTTTTTTGGACAATGGGTATCATGGAGAGTATTTCTTGTCCTGCCTGGGCTATGAGGAATATTATTATGCACAGGTGCTCTTTGGCATGCTGGAAGTGATGCGGGAGGGAAGCAGAGAGAAAGCGGAGGATGCTTACAGGCTGTTTATGGGGCTTATCCGCAAAGGCTGGCACAGTGCCAGAAAGGAACTTTTTAAAGAAGAGACCCTGGAGTTTCAGTGTATACAGGAATGGGCAGAACCTTATACAGAACAGCCGGCCATGGGAATGAGCCAGATATGTGTTATTTATCTGCTGGCAGAAGCCTGTCATGTGGAGATAAGGAAGAATGTGAATTATTACCTGATACTGGAGTGTATGATTGACAGAAATACGATCTGGGACAGCAAAAAAGAGGAGATTCTGGAATATGAGGTCTGGGGAAGGCAGGGATATGCGGACAGCAGTTTCAGCAGAATGCTGGCGGAGACTGTACGGAATCCGTTTCAGGCAGCGCTGGGATTTCAGGTGGAAGGATATGAAGAGTTCGATTGTTACCTCCAGAATCTTTTCCATTTGGGAGGCATTGACAGAAATGTGCTTGGCGGGGAAGTGCTGGATGAGAGGACACGTGAGATTCTTCTGGAGATTGGTGAATTTGAAGAAAAATCCGGTTTGGAGAAGTACATTTACTCCCTTTACATTGTTTTGCTGTCCGGTTATGTAAAAAAATGCCTGGATAAGATCCTTGAAAATAATCCGGCCAGATGGCAGAGGTGCGTAGACCGGGAGGCAGAAGAAAAAGATACTTTAAAAAAACAGATCAATGAGCTGGAAGTATACTGCAGAAGCGTAAAGAAGAGAAACCGTGAACTGGAAGAAAAATTGGAGCAGGCAGAACGAACCGTACGCCGCAAAGAGAACCAGATGCAGCGCGCAGTAAAGCAGCACCAGTCTGAAAAACAGGAATTGATAAAGCTGAGAGAGCGCCAATATAATACCGGAAAAGCGGGCTGATGACTTTTGCATAATAGTCTGCAAAAGGGCAATGCTGTAAATTGCGAAAGCAATATTTTTAGCAGAATTAACAAAATATTATATGCAAAAATAGGCACTATTTTTTAACGGTATAAATGGATTTTATCAGCAAAGTATGATATACTTTGAATACAAGAAAGGTCAGTAAAACAATATGAGAGAAAACCAATTGTTAGAGTTAATATATGAGGAATTGACTGTCGTAAAAAATAATACGGAATCTATGAAAGAGGACATTGTTACATTAAATGAAAATGTCAGTATTTTGAAAGAGGATGTCAATGAACTAAAGGGAGATGTAAATGCCCTGAAGAAAGATGTCAGTGTCTTAAAAGAAGACGTCAGTGAGTTAAAAGAAGATGTCAGTGTCTTAAAAGAAGACGTCAGTGAGTTAAAAGAAGATGTCAGCGTCCTGAAGGAAGACGTAAATGGATTAAAAGAAGATGTTAGTGTCCTGAAAGAAGATGTAAATGGGTTAAAAGAAGATGTCAGTGTCTTGAAAGAAGATGTCAACGGTTTAAAGGAGGATGTCGGAATCCTGAAAGTAGATGTCAGCGGATTAAAAGAGGACGTGATTCTTCTGAAAAAGGACGTCAATCATTTAAAGGAGGAAGTCACCAGAATAAAAGCAGCGCAGGCCCGTACGGACCGCCGGATTTCTTTCATTTACAAAGAATTGAAAAATATGGATGATGCCATATTGGGAGAGGTTGAAAGAGTACATGAAATCCTGGACCGCCATGCAGCGGACGGGAGTAAACATTTCGCATAATTTACACGTGCACTTCTAAACGGGCAGTGTTTCATTATTCTATGAAATGCTGCCCGTTGTCTCTGCTCTCTGCAGAAAATTAAAATCAACTATTGACAAATAAAACACATGGCATTATAATTGAAAAAAGTTGAATTGATTAACACTTTAAACCGATGAACAAGAGGAGTAGGTAAGAATATTTACTTCCAGAGAGCCGTTGCTGGTGGGAATGCGGCAGTAAGAGTTTTTACTGAATGGACTTGTGAGGGCAGCTTGAAACCTTTGTGATCCGAATAGGATTTGGGAGAAGGAAGTAGACGCTGACGGGGAGCTTATCCGTTATCAAGGAGCAGTGTATGATAGTACATGAAAGAGCGGTTCATATTACGTTAAGTATATGAGCAATATGGGTGGTACCGCAGGAGTTTTGAATTTACAGCTCTTGTCCCATTGGAGAAATCTGATGGGGCAGGAGCTTTTTTATTTACAGAAAAACCTGATCTCGCTCTTTGGAAAGGGAGGAAAAACATGACGATTACACCAGACTGCAACACAATCCTGAAACTGGCAGAAAAATATTCCATTGTACCTGTATGCAGAGAAATCTATGCGGATGTTACAACACCTATTACGCTGCTCCGCAAACTTACAGGGTTCTCGAAAAGATACTATCTTCTGGAGAGTATCGAGGGCGGGGAGACTTGGGGAAGATATTCCTTTTTGGGATATGACCCGGTCATGCGGGTAACCTGCAGGGACCGCAAAGTATATATAGAAAAGCAGGGGAAGACAGAAACTGTGGAGACAGAAAAGCCTCTGCATGTACTGAGAGAAATCATGAAAGATTACAAGTCTCCGAGGCTTTCCGGTATGCCTCCGTTTACCGGCGGTTTTGTGGGATATTTCGCATATTCCATGGTGGGCTATGCGGAACCGGTACTCAATATTAAAAAAGGCACATTTCCGGATTATGATGTGATGCTTTTTGACAAGGTGATCGCCTATGACCATCTGAAACAGAAAATCTGTATCATTGTCAATATGCGGACTGATAAAGTGATGGAGAATTATGGGGAAGCCACAGCGGAGATCGCCAGAATAGCCGGACTGATCAAAAGTGCACCGGTGCCTGCCATAGCCGGTGAACCGGAGCAGATAGATTTCACCTGCAATGTAAGCAGAGAAGAATACTGCAGCATTGTGGAGAAAACGAAAGAATACATAAGAGACGGAGATATCTTCCAGGCTGTCATTTCCAGACAGTTCAGCAGCCCTATGAAGGGAAGTCTCCTGAATGCCTACCGGGTCCTGCGCACCACGAACCCGTCCCCATACATGGTATATCTCCACTTTGATGAGGAGGAGCTGATGAGTACCTCACCGGAAACACTGGTCCGTCTTCAGGACGGCAGACTGACAACCTTCCCGGTGGCAGGCTCCAGACCAAGGGGCATGGATGCAGAGGAGGATGAAGCTCTTGAGAGGGACCTTCTGCAGGACGAAAAGGAGCTGTCAGAGCACAATATGCTGGTGGATCTGGGAAGAAACGACCTGGGACGTATCAGCCGGTTTGGCTCTGTGGAAGTGACGAAATACATGATGATTCACCGCTACTCGAAAATTATGCACATCTGTTCCCAGGTGGAAGGTTCCATCCGGGAGGATAAGGATGCACTGGATGCCATTGAGGCTGTGCTTCCGGCAGGAACTCTTTCCGGAGCTCCGAAAATCAGAGCCTGTGAGATCATTGAGGAGCTGGAAAGCACAGAGAGAGGTGTATATGGCGGTGCCATCGGTTATTTGGATTTTGCCGGCAATCTGGACACCTGCATTGCCATCCGCATGGCAGTCAAAAAGGACGGAAAGGTCTATGTGCAGGCCGGCGGCGGAATTGTGGCAGACAGTGTACCGGAGCTTGAATATGAAGAATCGGCAAATAAAGCGGCAGCGGTTATGCAGGCCATCCAAAATGCCGGGGAGGTGGATGAGTTATGATAGCATTGATTGACAATTACGACAGTTTTACTTACAACCTGGTACAGATGATAGGAACTATTAACCCTGACATCCGCGTGATCCGGAATGATGAGATGACAGTGGAGGAAATCGCCGCATTACAGCCTTCCCACATCATCCTCTCACCGGGACCCGGATACCCAAAAGATGCAGGCGTATGTGAAGCCGTCATTCAGAGACTGCAGGGCAGAGTTCCCATTCTGGGGGTCTGCCTGGGACATCAGGCAATCTGTGAGGTGTATGGTGCCAGGATCAGCCATGCCAGACATCTGATGCACGGCAAAAAAAGCAGGGTGCACATTCAGACGGAAAGCCCTGTCTTCGCAGGCATGGAGGAGGAGATTGACGCAGCCAGGTACCATTCCCTCATAGCAGAAGACGGTACCATCCCTGACTGTCTGCAGGTATTATCCACAGATGTGGAGAACGGGGAAATCATGGCAGTGGGCCACAGGGAATATCCGGTGTACGGACTCCAGTTCCATCCGGAATCCATACTCACACCAAAAGGAAAAAGCATAATGGAGAATTTTTTAAATATAAAAGCCGGAAGAGGAGATAAGATCATGATCAAAGAGGCAATTCACACACTGATGGACGGTAAGGATTTAAGCTATGAAGTGGCAAAGGCAGTTATGCACGAAATGATGGACGGCATTGCCACACAGGCCCAGATGGGAGCTTTTCTGGCTGCGCTGCGCATGCAGGGCGAGAGTATTGACGAGATTACGGCATTTGCTGAGGTCATGAGGGAAAAAGGAATTAAGATAAAGCCGGAGAGAGAGGTCATAGATATTGTGGGAACCGGCGGAGATGAGGCGGGAACATTCAATATTTCCACAACTGCCGCATTTGTGGTTGCAGCAGGCGGTGTACCCGTGGCAAAACACGGAAACCGCAGCGTATCCAGTAAAAGCGGTGCTGCGGATGTTCTGGAACATCTGGGCGCCAATGTGGCTCTGGATGCAAAGCAGAATGAGACGATCCTCAATAAGACCGGCATGTGCTTCATGTTTGCACCTGTTTACCACTCCTCCATGAAATATGCCGCTCCGGTCAGAAAGGAGATGGGGGTCCGTACAGTCTTCAATATTTTGGGCCCTCTGTCCAATCCGGCAGCTGCCACCATGCAGCTTCTGGGTGTATATGACAAAAACCTGGTGGAGCCGCTGGCTAAGGTGCTGGGCAATCTGGGCGTGACAAGAGGTGTGGCCGTGTGCGGCGAAGATGGCCTGGATGAGATCACCCTGACCGGGGAAACTACAGTCTGCGAAATACGTTTCGGCGAGACTTCCTGCTACACCATTTCACCGGAACAGTTTGGCATGGAGCGCTGTGAGCTGGCCCAACTGGTGGGTGGTTCCCCTGCAGACAATGCCCAGATCACAAGAGACATTTTATCAGGCCGTGAGACCGGTCCAAAGCGCGACGTGGTTCTTTTAAACGCGGGTATGAGTCTCTATCTGGGAATTGACGGCATTACTCTGCAGGAGGGTATTAATATGGCAAGAGAGTTGATAGAGAGCGGAAAAGCGCAGGCGAAATTCGATGAGTTTGTTAAGGCCACAAGAGAACAGTAAAGGAGGGGACTGCAAAATGATTCTGGAGCAGATAGCAAGAGATACAGAAATCCGCGTGACAAATCAGAAAAAGAAGGTTCCCCTCGGAACACTGAAAAAAGCCGCATACAGCATGGAGACAGAGACAGGATTTCCTTTTGAAAAAGCACTGGCAAAAGAAGGTCTCAGTTTCATTTGCGAGGTGAAAAAAGCGTCTCCCTCAAAGGGAATCATTGCAGAGGATTTTCCTTATCTGGATATTGCCAGGGAATATGAGGCAGCTGGGGCAGACGCCATTTCCTGTCTGACAGAGCCGAAATATTTTCTGGGCCGTGACAGCTATCTGAAGGAAATCGCGGAAACTGTAAAGATCCCGGTTCTCAGGAAAGATTTTGTGGTGGAGGAATACCAGATTTATGAGGCAAAGGTCCTGGGAGCCGGCGCTGTGCTCCTGATCTGCGCCCTCATAGAACCGGAGCTTTTAAAGCGTTATATCCAGGTGTGCGACACCCTGGGGCTTTCCGCTTTGGTGGAGGCCCACGACGAGAAGGAAATCTCCCATGCTGTGTGGGCGGGAGCCAGAGTCATTGGCGTAAATAACCGCAACCTGAAAGATTTTAGTGTAGATGTGGGAAACAGCACAAAGCTTCGCGCTCTGGCGCCGAAAGAAGTCCTGTTCGTGGCAGAGAGCGGTATCAAGGGACCTGAGGACATTGCTCGTTTAAAAGAAAATGAAGTGGATGCGGTGCTGATCGGTGAGACACTGATGAAGAGCAGAGACAAGAAAAAAATGCTCTCTTACCTAAAAGGGGAGGGAACATCCGATGGGCAGTAAAGTGAAGATCTGCGGTCTTGTAAGGCCGGAGGATATTGAAACGGCAAATCTGTGCCGGCCGGATTATATCGGATTCGTCTTTGCGGACAGCCGGCGCCGGGTTTCGATAGAGCAGGCGGAGTGTTTGAGAGCAGGACTGGCGGACGGGATTCTGGCAGTCGGTGTCTTTGTAAACGCCCCGGCACAGGAAGCGGCCCGGATCGCCGAAAAGGGGATCATAGATATCATTCAGCTTCATGGAGATGAGGATGAAGCCTATATTCGAACTATAAAAAAATATACCCGGAAACCGGTCATAAAAGCTGTCCGTGTACAGAGCCGAGAACAGATTCTAAAGGCCGAAGAACTGCCCTGTGAATATCTGCTTCTCGATACATATACAAAGGGGCAGTATGGCGGAAGCGGAAAAGGGTTTGACCTGTCCCTGATTCCAAGCCTCAAAAGACCTTTTTTTCTGGCCGGCGGCCTGAATGCTGAAAATGTATCAGGTGCACTGAGAGAAAGCGGCGCGTTTGCCGCAGATGTAAGCAGTGCGGTTGAGACAGGAGGATATAAGGACAGGGAAAAGGTTGAGGCATTTATCCGGGCAGTACGGGAGCAGCAGACAGATACCTGCCGCCACTATTCTTTTGCACGGTCAGCGCAGTAAATGCGCAGACCTGACTGAACAGTTACAAAGGATCAATCATATAAGGAAGAGGATGAAGAGATGAGTAAAGGAAGATTTGGTAATTACGGAGGGCAGTACATTCCGGAGACACTTATGAACGCAGTACATGAACTGGAGGAGGCATATGAAAAATACAGCAAAGACCCGGAGTTTAACAGGGAACTGGACGATCTGCTGAAAAATTATGCCGGACGTCCTTCCCTGCTGTATTATGCAGAGAAGATGACAAAAGATCTGGGAGGCGCTAAGATCTATCTGAAGCGGGAGGATTTAAATCACACAGGTTCCCACAAGATCAACAATGTCCTGGGACAGGTGCTCCTTGCCAAAAAGATGGGCAAAACAAGAGTCATCGCTGAGACGGGAGCAGGACAGCACGGGGTTGCCACAGCTACGGCAGCAGCACTTATGGGGCTTGAATGTGAAGTCTTCATGGGACGCGAGGACACGGACCGCCAGGCTTTGAATGTATACCGCATGGAACTTCTGGGGGCGAAGGTACACCCTGTTGACAGCGGCACCGCGACTTTGAAGGATGCGGTAAATGAGACCATGAGGGAATGGACCAGAAGGATGGATGACACCCTGTATGTGCTGGGGTCTGTTATGGGGCCTCACCCCTTCCCCATGATTGTCCGCGATTTCCAGAAAATCATCGGAAAAGAGATCAAGGAGCAGCTGCAGGAAAAGGAAGGCAGACTTCCGGATGCTGTGATCGCCTGTGTGGGCGGCGGCAGCAATGCCATGGGAGCCTTTTATGAATTTATCCGGGAGGAGCAGGTACAGCTTATCGGATGTGAAGCGGCAGGCCTTGGCGTGGATACAGAAAAGCATGCTGCCACCATCGCCAGAGGTTCAGAAGGTGTCTTCCACGGCATGAAATCCCTGTTCTGCCAGGATGCGTACGGACAGATCGCGCCGGTATATTCCATCTCCGCGGGGCTTGATTACCCCGGCATCGGACCGGAACACGCCAATTTGAATGAGACAGGCAGAGCAGAATATGTGCCGATCACAGACGTGGAGGCAGTGGAGGCATTTGAATACCTCTCAAGGACCGAGGGCATTATCCCGGCCATAGAAAGCGCCCATGCAGTGGCATACGCAAGAAAACTGGCACCGACTATGGACAAAGATAAAATCATTGTTGTAAATATTTCCGGCAGAGGCGATAAGGATGTGGCTGCCATAGCACGATACAGAGGAGTGGAGATCTATGAATAAAATACAGCAGGCATTTGAAAACAAAAAAGCATTTATTCCCTTTATCACAGGCGGGGACCCCACGCTTGACGTGACAGAGCAGCTTCTGTACGCCATGGAGTCGGCAGGGGCTGACCTGATCGAGATCGGCATACCGTTTTCCGATCCCACAGCGGAAGGCCCTGTGATCCAGGAGGCCAACGAGAGAGCTCTGAAAGCGGGATGCACCACAGATAAATTGTTTGACATGATACAAAGGGCGAGAAAGAAAGTCACTGTGCCTATCGTATTTCTGACTTACGTGAATCCTATTTTTACATACGGCAAGGAGCGCTTCATGAAAAGATGTGTGGAGTGCGGGATAGACGGCATCATTGTTCCGGATATGCCCTATGAGGAAAGACAGGAGCTGGCACCTGCCTGCGACGCCTACGGGATTGATATCATCCCCCTCATAGCGCCCACGTCAAAGGACCGCATCACCATGATCGCAAAGGCAGCAAAAGGCTATATCTACTGTGTCTCCTCCTTGGGAGTGACCGGGGTGAGAAGTGAGATCAGGACAGACATCGGTGCCATGGTGGAGCTGGTCCGTCAGGCTACGGATGTACCGTGCGCAGTGGGGTTCGGAATATCTACCCCCGAGCAGGCGTATCACATGGCAAAGGTTTCAGACGGAGCCATCGTGGGTTCTGCAATTGTTAAAATTGTGGCAAAATACGGAAAAGATTGTGTGCCTTATGTGGCTCAGTATGTAAAAGAAATGAAGGCGGCAGTGGACCGGGCAAAGGGTTGAAAACAGCGGAGGATGGGCAGTTCCATCCTCCCTTTTTATGCAGAAAAATCCATATGGCGGAACATTACCTGCGCGTATTATGCAAGTCTGACAAAAAACATACACAATAATTAAATATTTCACAAATTCTTGTTGAAAAATTCCCGGAAAAAGGGTACAATTATAATCGGCAGAAATTGGTTTTGTCTTTTAACTCAACAAAGTAAAACCAGGAGGCGATTTCTGCATGAAAGCCGGATTATCACGCAGATTTTTCGTGCAGAATCCAGGTAAATAATAAAAAATGGAGGGCTGATAAATGAGTAATACAGCACAAAGCTTGGCAAGTAAAAGAATTGCTTCTTTACTTGATGAGAACAGTTTTGTTGAAATCGGCGGCTGTGTCACAGCCAGAAACACAGATTTCAACTTATCTGAAAAGGAAACACCGGCAGACGGTGTCATCACCGGTTACGGTGTCATTGACGGCAGCCTGGTGTATGTGTACAGCCAGGATGCTTCCGTTCTGAACGGAACCATCGGTGAAATGCATGCCAAAAAGATTGTCAGACTTTACGACCTGGCAATGAAGACAGGCGCTCCGGTGATCGGACTTGTGGACTGTGCAGGTCTGAGACTGCAGGAAGCTACAGACGCACTGAATGCTTTTGGCGAAATTTACACCAAACAGGTTATGGCGTCAGGTGTGATTCCGCAGATCACAGGTATCTTCGGGACCTGCGGCGGCGGTCTTGCAATCGTTCCGGCTCTTACCGATTTCACCTTCATGGAGGAGAAGAGCGGTAAACTGTTTGTAAACTCCCCCAACGCTTTAGAGGGAAATGAAATTTCCAAATGTGATACATCCAGCGCAAAATACCAGAGCGAAGAGGCTGGCCTGGTAGATGTTCTGGGAAGTGAGGAGGAAATCCTTGCACAGATGAGACTGCTGATATCTATGCTGCCTTCCAACTACGAAGACAATTCTTCCTATGAAGACTGCACTGATGATCTGAACCGTGTATGCCCGGAACTGGAAAACTGTGTTGGTGATACTGCCATTGCTCTTTCCCAGATCGCGGACAACAATGAGTTCTTTGAGGTAAAAGCTGCATACGCAAAAGACATGGTGACAGGCTTCATCCGTCTGAACGGCGCTACTGTGGGCTGCGTTGCCAACAGAAGCGAGGTTTACAACGATGAAGGGGAGAAGACAGAGTCCTTTGACAAGGTTCTCTCTGTAAGAGGATGCAAGAAAGCAGCAGATTTCGTTAAATTCTGTGACGCTTTTGAAATTCCGGTACTGTCTCTGACAAATGTAAAAGGCTACAAAGCTACAAAATGCTCAGAAGCCAACATTGCCAAGGCAGCGGCACAGCTTACTTACGCATTTACAAATGCAACCGTACCGAAGGTGAACATCGTGATCGGTGAAGCGTTCGGAAGTGCATATCTGGCAATGAACAGCAAATCCACAGGAGCGGACATGGTATTTGCATGGCCGGGCGCTCAGATCGGTATGATGGACGCGCGTCTTGCAGCTAAGATCATGTATGCAGACAGCGATGCTGCTACGATCAATGAAAAGGCCGCTGAATATGCTGACTTACAGTCAAGCGCAATGGCTGCTGCCAAGAGAGGTTATGTGGATTCCATCATCGAGGCAGAAGATACAAGAAAATATGTGATTGGTGCTTTTGAAATGTTATTCACAAAGAGAGAAGATCGTCCCAGCAAGAAACACGGCACGGTTTAGGCGAGGTGAATCATATGAAGCAGACATGGAAAAAATTAATTGGTTTAATCCTGATCGGAGTATGCGTCCTGGCTATGACAGCCTGCGGCAGCAGCAAAGACTCCACAGGCGGTTTGAAAAAGCTGGACGATGCCACCGTTGACTCTCTGGTGGAGAGCTTCGGAAGTGTTGTCGGCAACATTGCCAATCTGGATGAGGAATCCATCGCAAGCCTGATGGAAGGTGACGATGCCTTCAGTGCTTCCGCAGCCAGCGCATGGGACGGAGCCGGAGAAGATCTGGGAACATATGTTGAGACAACCAAGGGCGAGGTGGAGGACAAAGACGGCAGCTATATTCTTACGCTGACCTGTACTTTTGAGAAACGCAGTGCAGACTGCATCTTTACTTTGGACAAAAACGGCAATCCTCTCAGCGTGACTATTGACCCGCAGTACTCAATGGGCGAAAAAATGGCACAGGCAGGACAGAATACACTTCTGGGTGTTGGTACTGTTTTTGTAATGCTTATCTTCCTGTGCTTTGTTATTTCCTTAATGAAATACATTCCGGGCTTTGTAGAGTCCTTTGGCAAGAAGAAAGCTGTTCCGGAAGAGATTCAAGTTCCGGCTGCCCCGGCTGCTCCTGTTATTCCTGAAGCAGCGGAAGAAGAGGTTGTGGATGACGGTGAGCTGATTGCAGTCATTGCAGCGGCGATCGCAGCATCTGAAAATACATCTACAGACAGTTTTGTAGTTCGTTCCATCAGAAAATCAACAAAAAGAAATTGGCAGAGAGCCTAATCACAGGAGGAAATGGTTATGAAATCTTATACAATTACAGTTAATGGCGTTGCATACGATGTAACAGTGGAAGAGGGCGCAGGAAACGCAGCAGCTCCTGCGGCAGCACCGAAGGCTGCTCCCAAGGCAGCACCGAAAGCAGCTCCGGCAGCAAAACCTGCAGCATCTGCAGCAGGCGCAGTGGCAGTTACCGCATCTGTTCCGGGTAAAGTATTCAAAGTGGAAGCAAGTGTGGGACAGGCAGTAAAAGCCGGCGATAACATTGTCATCCTGGAAGCCATGAAAATGGAAATTCCGGTTGTTGCTCCGCAGGACGGTACCATTGCAAGTATTGACGTGGCAGTTGGTGATTCCGTAGAAAACGGCGATACACTGGCATCCATGAACTAGAATTTGCAAGCATTTGTAAATTCCCGACAGCTAAGAGATAAATCTTGCTGATACAATAGAAAGCACACATCGAGAACTTTCTATTGTCACGAATACGAACAATGGGAGGTAATATAATGTCTAACGTTACAGATACACTGTCTAACCTGCTCCACCAGACAGCGTTTTTCAATCTGACATGGGGAAATTACCTTATGATTTTAGTTGCCTTTGTTTTCCTTTTCCTGGCAATTAAAAAAGGATTTGAACCGCTTCTTCTGGTGCCGATTGCTTTCGGTATGCTGTTGGTTAATATCTATCCTGATATTATGGCACAGCCATACACGGATGCAGCAGGAATCGAGCACGCAGGTGGACTTCTTCACTATTTTTATCTGATGGATGAATGGAGTATTCTTCCGTCCCTGATCTTCATGGGTGTTGGTGCCATGACAGACTTTGGCCCGCTGATCGCAAACCCCAAGAGCTTTCTTATGGGTGCGGCAGCACAGCTGGGTATCTACATGGCGTACTTCCTGGCTATCTTCATGGGATTCAACGGAAAGGCAGCAGCAGCTATCTCCATTATCGGCGGTGCTGACGGCCCGACCTCCATCTTCCTGGCAGGTAAACTGGGGCAGACAATGCTCATGGGACCCATTGCGGTGGCGGCATATTCCTATATGTCCCTGGTTCCGATCATCCAGCCGCCGATCATGAAACTTCTCACAACAGAGAAGGAGCGCAAGATCAAAATGGAACAGCTCCGTCCGGTTTCCAAACTGGAAAAGATCCTGTTCCCGATCATCATCACCGTTGTTGTTTGTCTGATTCTTCCTACAACAGCTCCGCTGGTTGGTATGTTAATGCTTGGTAATCTGTTCCGCGAATCAGGTGTTGTAAAACAGCTGAGCGAGACAGCTTCCAATGCCCTTATGTATATTGTAGTTATCTTACTGGGAACTTCCGTAGGTGCTTCCACAAGCGCTGAGGCATTCCTGAAACTGGACACTCTGAAAATCGTCGTATTAGGTCTGGTCGCATTCGCAGTCGGTACGGCAGGCGGTGTGCTCCTCGGTAAGTTAATGTGCAAACTGTCCGGCGGCAAGATCAACCCGTTGATCGGTTCTGCCGGTGTATCTGCTGTTCCTATGGCAGCCCGTGTATCCCAGAAGGTCGGTGCTGAGGCGGACCCCACCAACTTCCTGCTGATGCATGCAATGGGCCCGAACGTTGCAGGTGTTATCGGTACTGCGGTAGCGGCCGGTACCTTCATGGCAATTTTCGGTGTTTAACAGTATGAAAACATGTTTTAAAAATTTAGGAGGAAATTAAGATGGCAGAGGTAGTAAAAAAACCGATTAAGATTACTGAAACAATCTTACGTGATGCACATCAGTCCCTGATTGCGACCAGAATGTCCACAGAGCAGATGCTGCCCATCGTAGATAAACTGGATAAAGTGGGTTACCACTCCGTAGAATGCTGGGGCGGTGCCACCTTTGACGCGTCCCTTCGTTTCTTAAAAGAAGATCCGTGGGAGAGACTGCGTAAGTTCCGTGACGGTTTCAAGAACACGAAACTGCAGATGCTGTTCCGCGGCCAGAATATTCTGGGATACCGTCCTTATGCAGATGACGTGGTAGAGTATTTCGTACAGAAATCCGTTGCAAACGGTATTGATATCATCCGTATTTTTGACTGTCTCAACGATTTAAGAAACCTGCAGACAGCCGTAAAAGCATCCAACAAGGAAAAAGGACATGCACAGGTTGCCCTGTCCTATACCCTGGGCGATGCTTATACCCTGGACTACTGGGTAGATATGGCAAAAAGAGTAGAGGATATGGGTGCGAATTCCATCTGTATCAAGGATATGGCAGGCCTGCTTGTTCCGTACAAGGCAACTGAGCTGGTAACTGCTCTGAAAGCTGCTGTAGATATTCCGATTCAGCTTCACACACACTACACCTCAGGTGTGGCTTCCATGACCTACTTAAAAGCAGTAGAGGCAGGCGTTGACGTAATTGACACCGCTATGTCTCCTTTCGCTCTGGGAACTTCCCAGCCGGCTACAGAGGTTATGGTTGAGACCTTTAAAGGAACACCTTACGATACAGGATTTGACCAGAACCTTCTGGCGGAGATTGCTGACTACTTCCGTCCGATCCGTGACGAAGCACTGGACAGCGGCCTGCTGAATCCCAAGAACCTGGGTGTTAACATTAAGACTCTGCTGTATCAGGTACCGGGCGGTATGCTCTCCAACCTGACCAGCCAGTTAAAGGAACAGCACGCAGAAGACAAATTCTACGATGTTCTGGAAGAAGTGCCGAGAGTGCGTAAGGACCTGGGCGAGCCGCCTCTGGTTACACCGTCCTCACAGATCGTTGGTACACAGGCTGTATTCAACGTGATCATGGGCGAGCGCTACAAAATGGTTACAAAAGAGACAAAAGACGTTCTCAGCGGAAAATACGGTGCTACAGTAAAACCGTTCAATCCTGAAGTACAGAAGAAATGTATCGGTGACACAGAGCCGATCACATGCCGTCCGGCTGATTTGATCCCGGATGAGCTGGATACTTTAAGAAGTGAAATGGCACAGTGGTCCGAGCAGGAAGAGGACGTATTGTCTTATGCATTATTCCCGCAGGTTGCTACCGAGTTCTTTAAGTACAGAGAAGCACAGGAGACGAAGGTAGATCCGAAAGCTGCGGATACAGAGAACGGGGCTTATCCTGTTTAATGTTCAGCATAGAAAGGCGAAGGTGCCGTGACTGACGGTGCCTTTGGCCTTTTTTTCTTTTTTTAGTGAAAAATCATCGGATTTGTGATATTATAACCCATGTATGGGCAAAAACCGCTCATAAATTACGAAATACCCTACGGGTATGTTTTGAAGAGGGGACAGACATGGGTAATGCGGAAAATTTACTCAGTAAGATGAATAAACAGTACCAGAGCTTCAGCAAGGGGCAGAAAAAACTGGCCACATACATCAATGACAATTACGACAAGGCTGCTTTTCTGACTGCCGCCAGGCTGGGAGAGACCGTCGGGGTCAGTGAGTCTACGGTGGTGCGGTTTGCTATCCATCTGGGGTATAAAGGGTATCCGGAGTTCCAGAAGGCTTTAGAGGAGCTGGTGAGGAATAAGCTGAACTCCATACAGCGGATGGAAGTGACTTACGGCAGGGTTCCCCAGTCGGAGATCCTGGATACGGTGCTGCATTCGGATATTGATAAGATCAAGCTGACAATGGAGCATATAGACCACAGTGCCTTTGAACTGGCTGTGGAGACAATCCTCAAAGCGAAAAGTATTTATATTGTAGGGATACGAAGCTGTGCTCCACTGGCAAGCTTTCTGGGATTTTATTTTAATCTTTTGTTTGATCACGTACATCTGATGCATACGAACAGCTCCAGTGAGCTGTTTGAACAGATGATCCATATCAGCGGGGATGATGTTATCATCGGAATCAGTTTTCCGAGGTATTCCATGCGGACTTTGAAAGCCCTGGAATTCGCCAATAACAGGAGTGCCAAGGTGATCACCCTGACAGACAGTATCCATTCTCCGATGAATCTGTATTCCTCCTGTAACCTGATCGCCAGAAGTGATATGGCTTCTATTGTGGACTCGCTGGTGGCGCCGCTGAGTGTGATCAATGCACTGGTGGTTGCGCTCTGTATGAGAAAGCAGAAGGAAGTGGTGGCAACTTTGGAGGATCTGGAGAAGATTTGGGACGAATATCAGGTTTATAATAATGACGAGATCAATATGGCTGACGGACAGGACATAGAACTGAAAAATCCGGGCGGCATGGAGGATTAGATTACGCGAATAAAGGAGCCCGCAATGGCAAAAATAATCATTATCGGCGGCGGAGCTGCCGGCATGTTCACATCTGTGTTTCTGGCTGAGAAAGGTCATCAGGTGCATGTGTTTGAAAAAAATGAAAAATTAGGCAAAAAGCTTTTTATTACCGGAAAAGGACGCTGTAATGTCACAAATGACTGTGACCCGGAGACGTTCTTTGAATCCGTGGTATCCAATCCGAAATTTTTGTACAGCGCCTACTATGGGTATACCAGCCAGGATGTGACTGCATTTTTTTCTTCCCTGGGTGTTAAGCTGAAGACGGAAAGGGGAAACAGGGTATTTCCCCTATCGGACCACTCCTCGGATATTATCCGGGCACTGGAGGCCAGGATGCGCGAGGCGGGTGTGAAAGTACATCTGCATGCTGAGGCGGCAGGACTTCTCCTCAAGGACGGCTGCGCTGTGGGAATCAGGCTTTCGGACGGAGCAGAGATTTTGGGAGATAAGGTGATCGTGGCATGCGGAGGATATTCTTATCAGGCCACCGGCTCCACCGGGGACGGCTACCGCTTTGCAAAAGAGGCAGGGCATACGGTTACGGAACTGTTTCCCGCTCTGGTACCTCTGGAGGTCAGGGAGGCTTATGCAGGCCGGATGCAGGGGCTGGCGCTTAAAAATGTCCGTTTTACGGTGAAGGACGGGAAAAAGGTGCTCTATGATGAGTTCGGGGAACTTCTTTTTACACATTTCGGCATCTCCGGACCTTTGGTGTTGACAGCCAGCTCAAAGATCGCGAAAAGGCTGAAAAAGAAAGAGCTGCAGGGATATATTGACGTAAAGGCGGCACTGTCCGAGGAACAGCTCGATGCCAGAATCCTGCGGGATTTTGAAGAGAACAGGAATCGGCAGTTTAAAAACTCCATAGGAGGTCTGTTTCCGGCTAAAATGGAGCCTGTTATGCTGGAGCTTTCCGGGATACCTCCGGAAAAGAAAGTCAATGAGATCACCAGGGAGGAGAGGCGGCATTTTGTCTCTCTGATCAAGGCACTGCCGCTGACCATAACAGGGCTGCGGGATTTTAAGGAAGCGATCATCACCCAGGGCGGTGTGAAGACCGGGGAGATTTCCCCGGGAAGCATGGAGTCAAAAAAAGTTAAGGGTCTTTATTTTATCGGAGAGGTTCTGGACCTGGATGCGGTGACAGGCGGATTCAATCTGCAGATTGCCTGGTCCACGGCATTCGCGGCGGCTTCCTCCATAAATGAGAGTATATAAACAAAGGAGATTTAAAATAAGATGGCATTTAACATTGCGATTGACGGTCCGGCAGGTGCCGGTAAAAGCACCATAGCCAGGGCGCTTGCAAAAAGGCTTTCCTACATCTATGTGGATACAGGGGCCATGTACCGCGCTATGGCGCTTTACTTGCTGAGAGAGGGCATATCCGCAGAGGACAGCGGCAGGATAGAAGAGGCCTGTGAACGTGTGGATATCTCTATTATATATGAGGACAATGTTCAGAAGGTGCTTTTGAACGGCGAGGACGTAAGCAGCCTGATACGCAGCGAGGAGGTTGGGAATATGGCCTCCAAAAGCGCGCAGAACGGCAGAGTCCGGGAGAAGCTGGTAGAGCTGCAGAGACAGCTGGCGGCTAAGACAGATGTGGTGATGGACGGCAGAGACATCGGCACCTGTGTACTGCCCGGGGCAGATGTGAAAATATATCTGACGGCCAGTGTCCACACGAGGGCGGTAAGGCGTTATAAAGAATATCTGGAAAAGGGTATGGAAGCGGATTTGGCTCAGATTGAAGAAGATATCGAGAAGCGGGATCATCAGGATATGAACCGGGAGATCTCGCCGCTTAAGAAGGCAGAGGATGCGGTCCTTCTGGATTCTTCCGACATGACAATTGAGGAAGTTTTGGATGCCATGACCGCTGTCTGTGAAAAGAATAAGAGCTGAAGGAGCTGGGAATGGAAGTAAAAACAGCGAAAAGCGCCGGCTTCTGTTTTGGTGTGAAGCGGGCAGTGGAAAAAGCATATGAGGTTGCCGGGGAGAAAAAATCCGGTGTGTATACCTATGGGTCTATCATTCACAATGAAGAAGTGGTGGGAGATCTGGAAAAGAGAGGTGTCTCGGTTCTGAACAGTGAAGAGGAGCTTAAGGCCCTCTCCGAAGGAACTGTTATCATCCGATCCCATGGAGTGCCGAGAAGGATTTACGAGGTACTCAGGGAAAAAGGACTGGACTATGTGGATGTGACCTGTCCCTTTGTGCTGAAGATCCACAGGATCGTGGAGCGGGAAAGCCGTGCAGGACGTCATATTGTCATCATCGGAAATAAAGACCACCCTGAGGTGGAAGCGACACGGGGCTGGTGTGAAGGTCCTTCCACGGTCATTGAAACAAGGGAAGAGGCCGAAAAATTCCTTCTGGAAGGCCATGAAAAGGTATGTATTGTATCGCAGACGACATTTAATTACAAGAATTTTCAAGAACTAGTTGAAATTTTAGCCAAAAAGAGGTATGATAGACTTGTTTTAAATACGATTTGCAATGCAACCAATGAGCGACAGGCAGAAGCGGCAGAGATTGCAAAGACAGTAGACGCCATGATTGTCATAGGAGGCAAACATAGTTCGAACACCCAAAAGCTGTTCGAGATATGTAAAGGCGTATGTAAAAACACATACTATATACAGACACTTGCTGACTTGGATTCTGATAGTTTTCGATCCATTCAATGTGTAGGTATTACAGCAGGGGCTTCAACCCCAAATAAAATAATTGAGGAGGTTTCAAAACATGTCAGAATTAAGTTTTGAACAGATGTTAGACGAATCATTTAAGACAATCAGAAATGGGGAGGTAGTCGAAGGTACTGTCATCGGTGTTAAAGAAGATGAGATTATCCTGAACATTGGCTATAAAGCAGATGGTATCATCACAAGAAACGAATATTCCAACGATTCTAATCTTGACCTGACTACAGTAGTTTCCGTAGGAGACACCATGGAGGCAAAGGTTCTGAAAGTCAACGACGGCGAAGGACAGGTTCTCTTGACATACAAGAGACTGGCAGCTGAGAAAGGCAATAAGAGACTGGAGGAAGCTTTTGAAAATAAAGAAGTCCTGACAGCAAAAGTAACACAGGTTCTGGACGGCGGTTTAAGTGTTGTCTTAGATGAGGCAAGAGTGTTCATTCCGGCAAGTCTGGTATCCGATTCTTATGAAAAAGACCTGACAAAATATCAGGATCAGGAAATTGACTTTGTGATCACAGAGTTCAACCCGAGAAGACGCCGTATCATCGGTGACCGCAAACAGCTTCTGATGGCTAAAAAAGCTGAGATGCAGAAAGAGCTGTTCGAGAGAATCCATCCGGGTGATGTGGTTGAGGGAACAATCAAAAACGTAACAGATTTCGGTGCTTTCATTGATTTAGGCGGAGCTGACGGCCTGCTTCACATCTCTGAGATGTCCTGGGGCAGAGTGGAGAACCCGAAAAAGGTATTCAAAGCCGGTGAGCCGATCAAAGTGCTGATCAAAGATATCAACGGTGATAAGATCGCCCTGAGCCTGAAATTCGAGGATCAGAACCCATGGCTGGATGCAGCAGAAAAATACGCTGCAGGCAACATCGTGGAAGGCAGAATCGCACGTATGACAGATTTCGGTGCATTCATTGAGCTGGAGCCCGGTGTAGATGCTTTACTGCATGTATCCCAGATTTCCAGAGCACACGTGGACAAACCGTCTGATGTATTATCCGTAGGACAGATCGTTACAGCAAAAGTTGTAGACTTCAACGGAGAAGAGAAAAAGATCAGCCTGAGTATGAAAGCTCTGGAGCCGGCTTCTGAAGACAGAGAAGAAGCTGCTTACGACACAGAGGAATAAGAAACAGAAATAAAAAAGGCGGGAGTGCTGTGCGCATTCTCTGCCCTGTAACATAAAAGGCCGGCAGCGAAGCACATTCGCTGCCGGCCTTATTTCCTTTTTTATCAGACACGTATCTGGCTTTTCAGATATTCAGACAGAAAAGAAATCTGCATTTCCGGATTTCTGAGAAAGCTGTCTGTCCACTGGATATAGCAGTCGCCGGATTCATAGGAGGATTTTAAAAGAGGGATTTGGGGAGCGCCGAAAGCCCGGAGAAAATAACCGCTCACCCTTTTGCAGCAGTTGGAGGCTTTGGCTTTTTCCCGGCAGGCCGGGTCCACGTATACGCCCACACTTTTGTGGACTGCTTCATCTTCCAGTGGAAGATAGTAATAATTCTTATAGTCAGGATAATAATATTTTAAAGTGCCTTCCAAAAGAGGCATTTTCATTTTGCAGCAGTCCTTTTCCAGAGTAACATAAGCGCAGGGCAGTGAAAAAGAGAGCCGGGTGGGAAAGGAGAGCGGAAGCTTCACAGTAAAGAGGACTTCCTGAAGGAGGCTTCCGTCCATGGCCCTGTCTGTCACTGCCGTTATATCCCGCATCCGGAAATTCCCCCTGAGAAGGGCCAGAAGGGCGCCGAAGGCTAAAAGGCAGCCCATGCCCTCCACGTCATCATGATTGTGAAGGAACAGGAGGTTTAAAAGTGTCTGCCCGCCTGTTTTGGCATAGGTGCGGTAGACCTTGATCAGTTCCTTTCCGTCCATAGCGTCCTGCCGTCTGTACCCTGCCAGCGGCTCTAAGGATTTCTGGCGGAAATTTTCGGTCTGCAGGATCGTGCGCAGGGGGCGGAGTGTCCGGTACAGATCCACAGACACAGCGTCTTTGAAGGGCAATGTAAGCCGGTAGCTTTGATATTTGTGCTGCAGGTAGGGAATATCAAAGGTGCTGCCGTTAAAGTGCAGGAAACAGCGTTTCCGGGCGCACAGAGACTGAAAGGCTTCCAGCACGGCGTATTCCTCCTTCTCATTCTCCTTTTGGGCGAGAAACTGTATCATTTCCCATTTCCCGTCTGTACAAAGAGCAGCACCGATCAGATACACCCGGCTGTTTCTATGGCTCAGACCGGTGGTCTCAATATCAAAAAATAAAATGTCATCTTCTTCAATATCTGCGGGAAGAAAGAGTTTAGCACTTTCTGGCATAAATTGATAATTAAATATCTTGTTTGTTAGCATTTTAACAATAACCTTTCTGATTGTATCAAAAATAATACGAAAAATAGCCAAATCATTGTAGCAGTTTTTTGAAAATAATGTTATATTATATAAAGACGTAATAAATACCCAATGGGGCATCTCTGACTTATGTATAGCAAATATGCCCCTGAAGGGACATAAGAAGGAGGCGTCTATGGATTTTAAAGTTGCAGGAATCTCTCTGTATTATATCATAAACTGGTTTTTTATCTATAGTTTTTTAGGATGGGTGTGGGAATCCTGTTACGTTTCTGTAAAATCAAAAAAACCTGTGAACAGAGGCTTTATCAACGGTCCGTTCTGTACCATTTACGGGTTCGGCGCTGTCAGCGTCTATCTGATTCTGAAAGACTTTGATCAGAATCTTCTGGTGCTCTACATAGGAGGCGTGGTGGTTGCCACTGTGCTGGAATATATAACCGGATGGCTCATGGAGACAATCTTCCATACCAGATGGTGGGATTACAGCAAAAAAAAGTGCAACCTGCACGGGTATATCTGTCTCGGTTCTTCCCTTGCCTGGGGTGTCTTCACCGTTCTGCTCTTTGAGGTGTTCCATCCTTTTGTGGAATGGCTGACCAATCTTTACCCTGTTTCCATCGGAAAGATTGCCGTGAGCGTTGTGGCGGTTCTGTACAGTGCGGATTTTGTTACCTCTGCAGTGGCAGCATTCGGCATCAGCAAGAAATTAGCAAAACTGGAGGATATGATGGAGGAGCTGACCGCATACCTGCAGACTACAAAACTATATGAGACAAAAGAAGAAATCAGCGACAGACTGGAAGAAATCAGAGCTTTCAACCTGGCCGAGGCTGCGGAAAAAATCGGTACAAAGAAAGCAGAGTTCTCAAAACTGTTGGAGGAGCGCTTTTCTCTTTCTGAAAATTATCTGGAAAAGAAAGCGGAGCTTGAGAGACGTATGGATGAATTCTCAGAAAAATACTTATCTGCAAGGAAAAAATCCAACATTGTCGGAAAACGTATGATCCATGCTTATCCTGGACTGCGTGCAGAGTTCCGGCGCTATAAAGAAAGAAAAGCCAAAAAACATTAACTGGCTTCTTAATTATTCAATTAAAGGAGGGACTACACATGGCGTTTTTAACCTTTAAGGGCGGCGTACACCCTTATGATGGAAAAGAACTGTCAAAAGACAAGCCTATCACGGATTACCTGCCGAAACAAGAGCTGGTCTATCCGCTATCACAGCACATAGGCGCACCTGCAAAGGCCATTGTGGCAAAAGGTGACCATGTACTGGCCGGGCAGAAAATTGCTGAGACGGGAGGTTTTGTTTCCTCACCCATTCACGCATCCGTTTCCGGTACCGTAACTGCAGTTGGCAAAGTGCGGAACAATATGGGGAACATGGTGGATGCTGTTACTGTGGAGAATGACGGGAAATACGAGAGTATTGAAATGCAGAAAGTGGACTCTCTGGATGCACTTTCCAAAGAGGAGATCATCAAAAGGATTCAGGACGGCGGTGTTGTAGGTATGGGCGGAGCTGGTTTCCCTACCCATGTGAAGCTGTCTCCGAAGGAACCGGACAAAATTGAGTATGTTCTGGTAAACGGAGCGGAATGTGAGCCGTATCTGACCTCAGATTACCGCAGGATGATGGAACAGCCTGAACTGGTAGTGGGAGGGCTGAAATGCATACTGAAGCTTTTTGACAATGCAAAGGGATGTATCTGCATTGAGGACAACAAACCGGATTGTGTCGCAAAGATGACAGAGATCGTAAAGGATGAGCCGCGCATAGAGGTAAAGACCCTCAAGACAAAATACCCTCAGGGCGCTGAGCGCTGTCTGATCAATGCCGTCACGGAGCGGGAGCTGAATTCATCCATGCTTCCTGCGGACGTGGGCTGCGTGGTGGACAATGTGGATACGGTCTGCGCCATCTGCAGGGCTGTCATGGAGGGACGCCCCGTAATAGAGAAGATCGTCACTGTGACAGGGGACGGTATTGCAAATCCCCAGAACTTCCGGGTAAAGACCGGCACCAGTTTCGCGGAACTGATCGAGGCAGCCGGGGGCTTTAAAGGCTCTGTGGAGAAAGTGATCTCCGGCGGCCCCATGATGGGCTTTGCCATGTTTGATTACCATGTGCCCATTGTGAAGACTTCATCTGCCATTCTGTGTCTGACAAAAGACGTGGTGGCAGCCAATGAGGAGTCGGCCTGTATCAACTGCGGGCGCTGCGTCAGCGGATGTCCCGCAAGGCTTGTTCCGTCCCGTCTGGCAACATATGCCGAGGAGGGACAGGAAGAACTTTTTGTGAAATTCAATGGTATGGAGTGTGTGGAGTGCGGATGCTGCAGTTTTGTCTGTCCGGCAAAGAGGCCTCTGACCCAGTCTGTCCGGTCCATGAGAAAAATGGTTCTTGCCAACAGGAAAAAGCCAAAGTAGGAGGAGAATAACATGAGTGACTTATTACATATTTCATCTTCGCCTCATGTGCGGTCGAAGGTGAGCACCAGCGGCATTATGGGCACGGTACTGCTCGCGCTGCTGCCGGCAGCTTTATTTGGTATCTATAATTTCGGGCCTCACGCGCTTCTGCTGATTCTCATATCCATGGCGACCTGCGTGGCTACAGAGGCCGTGTATGAACACTTCATGCACAAAAAACTGACGATCAAAGACTACAGTGCAGCTGTGACCGGCCTTCTTCTGGCCCTGAACCTGCCGCCGTCCGCACCCTGGTGGATTCCGGTCATCGGCGGTGTGTTTGCGGTCTTAGTGGTAAAACAGCTCTTCGGCGGACTGGGACAGAACTTTATGAACCCGGCTCTGGCGGCAAGATGCTTCCTTTTGATCTCTTTTACAGGCAGGATGACAAACTTTGCCGTACCTGAAAGTGCCTGGGGAAATGTGGTGGATACCGTGTCAGGTGCCACCCCTCTGGCAGCTTTAAAGGCAGGGGAGAGTGTTGATATCATGAGCCTGTTTCTGGGCAATGTACAGGGAACCATTGGTGAGACTTCTGCCCTGGCTATTTTGGTCGGCGCGGCCATTCTGCTGGGAACAAAAGTGATTGACTGCAGGATCCCGCTCACCTATATCGGTACCTTTGCCGTATTTGTGCTGCTGTTCGGCGGACACGGCTTTGATATAAACTATCTTGCGGCGCATCTCTTCGGCGGCGGTCTGATGCTGGGTGCCTGGTTCATGGCAACGGATTACGTGACCACACCGATCACGAAAAAGGGACAGTTGGTGTACGGTGTCTGTCTCGGCGTATTTACCGGACTTTTCCGTATTTTCGGCGGTTCAGCGGAAGGTGTTTCCTACGCCATCATTTTCTGCAACCTTCTGGTGCCTCTCATTGAGCGTGTCACCATGCCGGTTGCATTCGGAAAAGGAGGTAAGAAAGCATGAAAAAGAACACGATTTTAAAAGATACGCTGATTCTTACCGTCATAACCCTGATTTCCGGCCTGCTTTTGGGTCTGGTCTATCAGATCACAATAGATCCGATCGCTGAGCAGAAGGAGAAAGAAAAACAGGAGGCTTATATGGCTGTTTTCGCGGACGCAGACTCCTTTGAGCTGTGTGTTCCGGCGGAAGATGCGGATCTGGCAGCTTATCTGTCAGAGAACGGCTACACAGCCCAGACAGTCAACGAAGTGATGAAAGCTCTGGACGCACAGGGCGAAGTGCTGGGATATGCCATCAATATGACCACATCCGAAGGATACGGCGGAGATATTACCTTTTCCATGGGAATCCAGAATGACGGCACCATGAACGGGATTGAAATCCTGGAGATCGGCGAGACTGCCGGCCTTGGCATGAATGCTCAGAAAGATGATTTCAAGAATCAGTTTAAAGATAAAAAAGTCGATAAATTTGAAGTGACCAAAACCGGATCGCAGTCAGACAGCCAGATTGATGCCTTAAGCGGCGCAACCATCACATCCAAGGCTATGACAGGCGGCGTCAATGCCGGTCTGTGTGCATTCCAGTATGTAGTAGAGGAGGCTAAATAGGATGAGAGAAAATTCACCTGCGGAGCGTTTATATAACGGTATCATCAAAGAAAATCCTACCTTTGTCCTGGTACTGGGTATGTGTCCGACTCTGGCAGTTACAACGGCAGCCATCAATGGTATCGGCATGGGCCTTACCACTACCGTGGTGCTCATGATGTCCAATCTGTTCATTTCCCTTCTTCGGAATATCATTCCGGATAAGGTGCGTATGCCCGCTTACATTGTGATCGTGGCATCCTTTGTTACTGTGGTACAGCTTTTGCTGGAAGGATTCATCCCTTCCCTCTATGATTCCCTGGGAATCTATATTCCCCTTATCGTAGTAAACTGTATCATTCTGGGAAGAGCGGAATCTTTCGCTTCCAAGAATACTCCTGTGGCTTCCATCTTCGACGGTATCGGCATGGGTCTTGGCTTTACCCTTTCCATTACCATCCTGGCAGCTTTCCGTGAACTGATCGGTGCGGGAACCGTGTTCGGATTCCAGGTTATGCCGGGCGCTTATGAGCCGGCAACGATTTTCATCCTGGCACCGGGAGCCTTTTTCGTACTGGCATTTCTGGCAGCCCTGCGCGCCAGAATACAGGATAAGAAGCCAAAAGAAGAACAGCATCCTGTACACTGTATGGAAGGTGGCTGTGCAACCTGCGGCAACAAATCCTGCAGCGGCAAATTTTACGACAACACGGAGAAGAAATAGGAGGATAGGAGCATGAAAGAATTATTGATTATTGCGGTCGGCGCTGCAGTAGTAAACAACGTTGTGCTGAGCCAATTCCTGGGATTGTGTCCGTTCTTCGGCGTTTCCAAGAAAATTGAGACCGCAGCGGGTATGGGCGGAGCAGTTGTCTTTGTTATCACACTGTCCTCCCTGGTCACCAGTCTGATTTATAAGTATCTGCTGGCAAATCCACATGTGAATATGCAGTTCCTGCAGACCATTGTCTTTATTCTGGTCATTGCAGCCCTGGTACAGTTCGTGGAGATGTTCCTGAAAAAGTCCATGCAGGCCCTTTATCAGAGTCTGGGTGTGTATCTGCCTTTGATCACCACCAACTGCGCGGTTCTCGGCGTAGCGGTCATCAATGTGCAGAAGGAGTACAACGTGCTTCAGAGTACCGTAAATGGTTTTGCCACAGCCGTTGGCTTCACCATCTCCATTGTACTTATGGCGGGTCTGCGTGAGAAGATGGAATACAATGATATTCCGAAATATTTCCAGGGATTTCCCATGGTACTGTTGACAGCCGGTCTGATGGCCATTGCTTTCTTTGGCTTCTCCGGCATAATCTAAGGAGGCGCGAGATATGGTTACAGGAATTGTAATTGCGGCGGTTTTGGTAGGCGGTGTAGGCCTCTTTATCGGAGTGTTCCTGGGAGTAGCAGGAAAGAAATTTGCCGTAGAAGTAGATGAAAAAGAAATATTAGTCAGGGAAGAGCTTCCGGGCAACAACTGCGGCGGCTGTGGATATCCGGGCTGCGACGGCCTTGCAGCAGCGATCGCAAAAGGCGAGGCGCCTGTGAACGCCTGTCCCGTAGGCGGTGCGCCTGTGGCAGCCAAGATCGGTGCAGTCATGGGAGAAGAAGTGGGAGAGACAGTGCGCATGACTGCATTCGTAAAATGTGCCGGTGACTGTGAAAAGACGACGGAATTATACGAATATACAGGCGTTTCGGATTGTAAAATGATCTCCCAGATGCAGAACGGCGGAGCAAAATCCTGCAGCTTTGGCTGTCTGGGTTCCGGAAGTTGTGTCAAGGTTTGTCCTTTTGACGCGATACATATAGTGAACGGCATTGCTCTTGTGGACAAGGAAAAATGTAAAGCCTGCGGAAAATGTGTGGCAGCCTGTCCAAGACATCTGATCGAGCTGATCCCTTATGAGCAGAAGCACGCGGTCGCCTGCAGCTCCAAAGAAAAAGGAAAAGCAGTCATGAATGCCTGCAAGGTGGGCTGTATCGCCTGCAAAAAATGTGAGCGAGAATGTCCGGCACAGGCCATCACCATTGAGGACAATCTGGCGCACATTGATTCTGAAAAATGCACCAACTGCGGCAAGTGTCAGGAAACCTGCCCGAGAAAGATTATCTGCTGATGAATAAGAAACAAATATTTATTTTCATATGTCTGACTGCAGTCTGCCTTTTGGTGGGCGGCTGCGGTCAGAAAAAAAGGGACATGGTGTCAAAAAAGGGATTCTTTTTTGACACCATGATTTCTGTTTCCATCCTTTGTGAGGAGCAGGAGCAGGGAGAGCGTGTGCTGGATGAGGCATTTGCCAAATGTGCTGAATATGAGGATATATTCAGCCGGACAAAAGAAAACAGTGAGCTTTACCGTCTGAATCACAGAACAGAGAGCGAGGCAGTGGTGTCCGAGGATTTATATGCGCTGCTCTCCTGTGCGAAGGAGTATTATGAGGTGACAGGCGGAAGATTTGATATCTCAGTGGCGCCGCTGTCGGATCTGTGGGATTTTAAAAATGAAGATCCAAAGGTTCCCGATGAGGAGGAGATAAAAAAGACACTTGAAAAAGTGGGGTATTCCCGGGTGCATCTGGAAGCAGGGGATAAAGTGAAATTTGATGATCCGAATACCATGCTGGATTTGGGCGCGCTGGCCAAGGGGTATATTGCGGACAGGCTGAAGGAGTATCTGGTATCAGAGGGAATCGAGAGCGGGTATATCAATCTGGGGGGGAATGTGCTGACCATCGGGGAAAAAGAGGATGGGAGTCCCTGGGAGATTGGGATACAGAAGCCTTTTGCCGAGAGGAATGAGATTGTGGCTTATGTGGATGCGGCGGGGAGTTCCGTGGTGTCGTCAGGGATTTATGAGAGGTACTTTGAAGCTGACGGAGAGTTGTATTACCATGTGCTGGACCCGGAAACAGGATATCCGGTGGAGACGGATCTGGCGCAGGTGACGATTTTGTCAAAGAGTTCGCTTGAGGGGGATGCGCTTAGTACCAGTTGTCTGATACTTGGGTATGAGAAAGGGAGGAAATTGATTGAGAATACGGCGGGGGTTGAGGCTGTGTTTGTGAGGAAAGATGGGAAGGTGGAGGCTACGGATGGGGTGGAGCTTAAAGGGGATGGAAAAGACTGACACCCCGCCCTCCCCGTCTTATCCCGTCCCCATTGCCACCAAAATCCCCCTCTTGCGAACGTATATTTGCATTTTGGTTCTTCTTATGTTAGAATGTTAAAATGAAAATGAAAAAAAGAGATATAGGACTGATTGGCATTGTATTGCTGATCGCTTTTTTATGCTGGTTTATTCCCTATGTACGGGGGCAGTTTACATATGAAAAGGCACAGCTTCGTATTACCGTGGACGGGGAAGAGTATGGGGTGTTTTCGCTGGAGGAAGACCAGGTCATCCGTATAGGGGATACGAATGTGTGTGAGATAAAGGATGGGTATGTGACGATGACGGAGGCGGACTGTCCGGATCATCTCTGTATGAAGCAGAAGAGGATTTCAAAGACCGGCGGTACGATTGTCTGTCTGCCTAACCGGGTAGTGTTGGAGATTGTAAGCAGGGAGTCCTCGGAGGGGCCAGATGTGGTGGCGTCATAGAGAGAGGATAAGATTCAAGGGCAGCGGTGTAAGACTGTTGAGGATGCAGGGAGATAAGGATATGAAGAAGACAGCGTATATGGGGCTGTTTGCAGCGGTTGCCATTATATTTGGGTATGTGGAGACCCTGCTGCCTGTTTTTGCGGGCATTCCCGGGATTAAGCTGGGGCTGGCAAATCTGGTCACTGTGATTCTGCTGTACCTTTTCGGATGGAGAGAGGCGGCAGTTGTCTCTTTTATCAGAATACTGGTGATTGGGTTTATGTTTGGAAATCTGTTTTCCATATTGTTCAGTCTGGCAGGGGCGGGGCTGAGCCTGCTGGTCATGGTGCTCTTGAAAAAGAACGGCGGTTTTTCCGTGGCAGGTGTGAGTATTGCCGGCGGTGTGACACACAATATCGGACAGATTCTGATCGCAGTCTGCGTGGTGGAGAATGTGAATCTTTTTTACTATCTTCCTGTACTTCTCATAGCAGGGCTTCTGACCGGACTGCTGATTGGTATTCTGTCCGGTGAGATTATGAAACGAATACCTGGAAAGGACTTGACATGATTGCATACTTAAAAGGCGAAGTAGTTGAAATAGAAGAGGAAAAACTGATTCTGGAGTGCGGAAATATAGGATATAATATCTCCATGCCCGCCTCCGCCCTGGACGGAACCCTGCGTCCGGGACAGGAAGTGAAAATACATACACATCTCCATGTGCGGGAGGATGCCATGCAGTTGTATGGCTTTCTCACGCGGGATGATCTGAAAATGTTCCGGATGCTTCTTGGTGTCAGCGGGATCGGGCCGAAGGCGGCTCTTGGGATTCTCTCCGGGCTGTCCGCAGATGAGCTGCGTTTTGCAGTGCTTTCGGATGATGTGAAGACGATTTCCAGAGCGCCCGGTGTGGGGAAGAAGACAGCGCAGAAGATGATCCTGGAACTGAAGGACAAGCTGGACCTACAAGAGGCGTTTGATACGAAGACCATGCATGTGCAGGAAGCCTCCCAGACGGAGACCGGGGACCTTGTGGATGCCAAAAAGGAAGCTGTGCAGGCCCTCACCGCGCTTGGGTATTCCGGCAGCGAGGCTTTGCGGGCTGTGAAGCAGGTGGATGTGACTTCCCACATGAACGTGGAGGAGATACTGAAACTGGCATTGAAAAAAATGAATTTTTAGCGGGATGAGAGCATGGATAAAAAAAGAGTGATTACCACAGACGTAATAGAAGAAGACTTGAAAATAGAGGGAAATCTGCGCCCGCAGTACCTGGATGACTATATCGGCCAGGAGAAGGCAAAGAATAACCTGAAGGTATACATAGAAGCTGCAAAACAGAGAAATGATGCGCTGGACCATGTGCTGTTCTACGGCCCTCCGGGACTGGGCAAGACCACACTGGCAGGTATTATAGCTAATGAGCTGGGTGTACATATGAAAGTGACCAGCGGTCCGGCCATTGAAAAGCCCGGGGAGATGGCGGCAATCCTCAATAACCTGCAGGAGCATGATGTGCTTTTTGTAGATGAGATCCACAGGCTGAACCGACAGGTGGAAGAAGTGCTCTATCCGGCCATGGAGGACTATGCCATTGACATTATGATAGGAAAGGGCACGGCTGCCCGTTCCATCCGTCTGGACCTTCCGAAATTTACTTTGGTGGGGGCCACTACCAGGGCAGGTCTTCTGACTGCGCCTCTTCGTGACCGGTTCGGGGTGGTACATCACCTGGAATTTTACACGGAAGAGGAGTTGAAGACCATTATACTGCATTCTGCAAATGTGCTTGGAGTGGAGATTGACGAGGAGGGGGCCTGGGAGATGGCAAAACGTTCCCGTGGGACCCCGAGGCTTGCAAACCGGCTTTTAAAGAGAGTCAGAGACTTTGCCCAGGTGCGGTATGACGGGAAGATTACAAAAGAGGTTGCTGATTTTGCCATGGACCTTCTGGAGGTGGACAGATATGGGCTTGACCAGACAGACCGGCTTCTGCTCACCACTGTGATTCAGCGTTTTTCCGGCGGACCTGTGGGTCTGGATACTCTTGCCGCGGCTATCGGTGAGGATTCCGGCACCATTGAGGACGTCTACGAACCTTATCTGATCAAGAATGGATTTCTGCTCCGTACCCCCAGAGGAAGGGTGGCAAGCGAGCTGGCATACCACCATTTGGGGCTGAATCAGACAGGGGAATGAGAAAAAGGTTGTTTTTCTGCATATTTCGATTATAATAGACAGTGGAAATAAAATGCAGATGATGGAAAGGGCGCTTTGCGGACTTTCTGTTGTCATGAATGAAAATCGGGAGGAGCCCTTGAATGGCAGTAAAGAATACTACACAGGTTTTAATCGGAGGCAAGATTATTACCCTGAGCGGATATGAAAGTGAAGAATACCTGCAGAAGGTTGCATCTTATATGAATAATAAAATGACGGAACTGGGACAGCTCCCAGGTTACAGCCGTCAGTCCGTGGAGACAAAACACACACTTTTGAGCCTGAATGTGGCAGATGATTACTTTAAGGCCAAACGTCAGGCGGAGATTTTCGAGGAGGACCTGGAGGCAAAGGACAGAGAAATGTATGATCTGAAGCATGACCTGATCACCAGCCAGGTACAGCTTGAGAATGCCAGAAAAGACGTGGCGCTGAAGAATGAGCAGATGGATAAGCTGCAGAACAGAATAGAGGAACTGGAAAAAGAACTGGAAGAATTTTTAAAACAATAGTGAGCATGCTTAAAACTTCCGGAACACAGAATGATAGGGCGCGCTTCGGACAGAAGTAACACGCCCTTTTTCTATCAACAGGAATTTTGGAGGAGACAGATTATGAGAGCAGAACTGCTGGCACCTGCCGGTTCTTATGAGGGGCTTCGTGCCGCTGTCCAAGCGGGGGCGGATGCGGTCTATATTGGAGGTCAGATGTTCGGGGCCAGGGCGTACGCCAACAACCCGGACACAGACGAACTGCTTGAAGCCATTGATTTTACCCACCTGCACGGAAAGAAAATATATATGACCGTGAATACTCTGCTTAAAAACAGAGAGCTGGAAGAACAGTTGTACACCTATCTGGCTCCTTATTATGAACAGGGCGTGGACGCTGTCATTGTACAGGACTATGGCGTTCTCTCTTTTATCAGAAGGGAATTTCCCGGGCTGCCCATCCATGTGAGTACCCAGATGGCGGTGACCGGGCCGAAGGGGGCAGCTCTTATGAAGGAGGCAGGGGCATCCAGGATCGTGACTGCCCGTGAGCTGTCCCTTCAGGAGATTCGTGAGATCTATGAGGAGACAGGGATGGAGATTGAGAGCTTTATTCACGGCGCACTCTGTTACTCCTATTCCGGTATGTGCCTGTTCTCCAGTATGCTGGGAGGAAGAAGCGGCAACAGGGGAAGATGTGCACAGCCCTGCAGGCTTCCCTATGAAGTGTACGACGGAGAGAAAAGGCTGGGAAGTAAGAAGGAGGAATATCCTCTGAGTCCAAAAGATATGTGCACCATTGACATTCTGCCGGAGATCTTGGACGCGGGAGTCTATTCCCTGAAAATAGAGGGGCGCATGAAAAAGCCGGAATATGCGGCAGGCGTCACAAGGATTTACCGAAAATATCTGGATCTGTATAAAGAGAACCCCAAAAGCTTTCGTGTCCTGGACAGCGACAGGCAGGAGCTTTTAAAGTTATACCAGAGAGATGGGTTCAACGAGGGCTATTATAAACAGCACAATGGCAGAAATATGATGGCTGTGCAGAATCTAAAGGCCCGGGACAGCCGGGAAAAGGGACCGGGAAAACGGGATGAAGACTTATTTTCGCAATTGAAAGTTCAATATGTTGACAAGAAATTGCAAGAAAAAATTTACGGAAATGTAATCCTCTTTTGCGGCAGCCCTGCTATACTGGATTTGGAGTACGGAAACCGCCACGTACAGGTGGAAGGGGAAACCGTACAGGAAGCCAGGAAGCAGCCCCTTGACGCAGAACGGGTGAAAAAGCAGATGGAGAAGACAGGGAACACCCCGTTTGTATTTGAACACTTGGATGTGCAGACAGATGAGCAGGGATTTCTGCCCATGCAGAGTCTGAATGAATTGCGCAGAAAAGGCCTGGAAGCGCTGGAAAAAGAGTGCCTGCAGCCCTTCAGACGCGTGCTGGATGTACGGAGGATGGATGGCGGGGAGAAGAAAACATCCCCAAAACCGGAAAAAAGCAGGGGTTCCAAAAAGTTTTACGTGTCTGTGGAGACATGGGAACAAATGGAGGAGGCCTTGAGACGGCCGGAAGTGGATGGTATTTACTGCAGCATATCCATGTTCTGGGGCGATAGTTTTGAGGAAAAGACCAGGTATGCCGTGGAGTATATAAAGGAATTCGGCAAGGAGTGTTATCTGGCATTTCCCTATATCCAGAGAGAGAAAAATCTGGAGAGCAAAGAGGCAGAACTTATGAATCTGGCGGGGTGTCTGGATGGGTTCCTGGTGCGGAATCTGGAAGAGCTGGGGTATGTAAAGAGTCTGGGACTTGCAGAGAAAGCGGTGTGTGATCACTCTTTATATGCGTTTAATGACGCGTCAAAAGCTTTTCTGGAAGACCGGGGTGTGCTGCGCACCACGGTTCCTTTGGAGCAGAACGGCGGGGAGATACGCCGCAGAGATAATGCGGGCAGCGAGTGGATTGTCTACGGGTATTACCCTATGATGATATCTGCCCAGTGTCTGAAGAAGACATATAACGCCTGTGATAAAAAGAGCGGAACTGTGCGGCTGAAAGACAGGTACGGGAATTATTTTACCGCCCAGTGCGTGTGTGATTTCTGTTATAATGTGATTTACAACAGCGTTCCCACAGGTCTTTTAAAGGAGGCAGAGCAGATAAAAGCCTTATCTGTTTCGGCATTCCGTATGAACTTTACGATAGAAGGGAAAGCTGAAACTGGAAGACTGCTCGATTTGTTTCTGGATGTTTACAAGAAAAATAAAGACGTGCCGGATCAGGTGCCTGAATTTACAAAAGGGCATTTTAAACGGGGCGTGGAGTAGGTGAAGATTTGATTAATTTAATTGTAGAACTTTCAAAATATCTGCTGCTTATACTGGCGGCTCTCTATACGCTGGAGAGTTTCAGTGTGTTTAAATACAAGGCTGAGGATGATAAGCGGTATATTTTAAGAAAACAGCTTATTGTGATCTTCTTCATGGATTTTGTGGCTTTCCTTGTTATTTTCCTGAAGACGGAAAAGATGGAAGTCATATATTTCTTTGGAGCACAGCTTTTGTATTTTATTGTGGTTCAGGTACTTTACCGAATCTTTTACAAGAAGGCGTCATTGCTTTTGCTGAACCATATGTGCATGCTGCTCTCTGTGGGCTTTATCATGCTGGCAAGGCTGGATACGGAATCTGCGGTGCGGCAGTTTCAGATCGTGGTGATCGCTACGGTTATTGCCATGGTGATACCGGTCATGATAAGAAAACTGACCTTTTTAAATAAGTGGACTTGGTTCTATGCCGGGGCGGGCATGCTGCTGCTTCTGGTAGTTCTGGTCCTGGGCAAGAATGTCAACGGGGCGAAGATCAATATTTCTCTGGGCGGATTCGCGTTCCAGCCCTCGGAGTTTGTGAAAATCATCTTTGTATTTTTTGTTGCCTGCAGGCTGTACAGGAAAAGAGCTACGTTTCAGGATCATGTGATCACAACGGCAGTGGCTGCCGCTTATGTGCTGGTACTGGTCATATCCAAGGACCTTGGAAGTGCTCTGGTTTTTTTCATCACATACGTGGTCATGCTGTATGTGGCTACCAAAAAGCCTCTGTATCTGCTGGCGGGGCTTGGCTCCGGCTGCGTGGCGGCTGTGGGCGCCTACTTCCTCTTCGGACATGTGCGCCAGAGGGTAGTTGCCTGGAAAAATCCCTTCTCTGTCTATGAAGGGGCGGGATATCAAATTGTACAGGGGCTGTTTGCCATCGGTACAGGAAGTCTGTTTGGCATGGGGCTTTGCCAGGGTTCCCCCAATATGATTCCCTTTGTTAAGCAGGACTATATGTTTGCTGCGATCTGTGAGGAGATGGGGGTTCTCTTTGCCATGTGCCTGATCCTGATCTGTATGAGTATGTTTTTGCTGGTGGTGAATATCTCCCTGCAGATCAAGAAACCGTTTTATAAACTGATCGCGCTGGGACTGGGAACGGAATATGCGTTTCAGGTGTTTCTTACCATCGGCGGTGTGACAAAATTTATCCCCATGACGGGAATCACCCTTCCCCTTGTCAGCTACGGCGGAAGCTCTGTGTTAAGCACGATCATCATGCTGGCGATTATCCAGGGGTTATATATTTTGAGAGAAGACGAGGATGAAGAACTTGAAAAGCAGAAAGAAAAAAGAAGAGAAGCGTCTCTTAAAGGAAGAGAAGGCGTTAGAGAAAAAAGAATTAAAGGCTAAGAAGGCCCGGAACCGGGAATATGCCATAGTCAGTTATTTTTTCGTATGCATCTTTATTTCTTTGATTGGCTATATGGTTTATTTCCAGGTGGTGAAGCGGGAGGGCGTGATCAGCAGTCCCTATAACACCAGGCAGGACCAGTTTGAGGACCGGGTGGTCCGCGGCAGCATCCTGTCCTCTGACGGACAGACTCTGGCCTATACACAGGTAAATGACGACGGTTCGGAAACCAGGGTATATCCCTACAGCAATGTGTTTGCCCATGTGGTTGGATATGATGCCAACGGCAAAAACGGCTTGGAATCCCTGGCGAATTTCCAGCTCATGACTTCCCATGACGGCTATCTCTCACAGGCGGCTAATGAACTGAAAAGTGAAAAGAACCTGGGAGACAATGTGGTCAGCACCCTGAATGCCTCCCTGCAGCAGACAGCCTATAATGCTCTGGGAGACAACAGAGGCGCTGTTGTGGTCATGGACCCTCGAACAGGAGCGGTTCTGGCATCTGTGAGTAAGCCGGATTTCAATCCCAATACAGTGGCCCAGGACTGGGATTATCTGGTCAGCGACAACTCAAACAGCAGCCTGCTGAACCGGGCAACACAGGGCGCTTATCCGCCGGGGTCCACATTCAAGATCGTCACAGCCCTGGCCTACCTGAAAGCCCACGGCAGCATAGACGGCTATTATTATAACTGTGACGGCAGCATTACCATGGATGACCATACTATCACCTGCTATGACGGGGAAGTGCACGGGGAGGAGGATTTCACCACGGCTTTCGCGGAATCCTGCAACAGTGCCTTTGCCAGCATCGGTGTGGATCTGGGAAAATCAAAGCTGACACAGACGGCGGAGAGCCTTTTATTTAACAGCAAGCTCCCCGTTCCCATTGAATACAACAAGAGCAGATTCGACTTGGGTGAGCATCCGGGCAACCCGCTCCTTATGCAGACCTCCATCGGTCAGGGAAACACCCTGGTCTCTCCCATGCATATGGCCATGATCGTCAGTGCCATTGCCAATGACGGCGTGCTGATGAAACCATATTATGTGGACCATATAGAGAATGTGAACGGGGATGTGGTGAAGTCCACCAAGCCGGCGGAATACAAACAGCTTATGGAGAGCAGTGAGGCCCGTGTGATGCAGAACCTTATGGAAGAGGTGGTAAACAGAGGAACCGCGTCCTCCTTAAGCGGCGAGAACTACAGCGCCGCCGGCAAGACAGGATCCGCGGAGTATTACGGTGCAGACGGGGACATAAAGACCCATTCCTGGTTTGTAGGATACTCCACCATGGGAGATGCCCAGATCGCCATCGCAGTCATAGCAGAAGGCGCCGGAACCGGCAGCTCCGTAGCAGTCCCCATTGCCCATGAGGTCTTCAATGAATTTTATTATTAGATTTATATAACTTTCCGCCCTGCACCCTTATTTTACCCACTATGAAACGCATACGGGAAAGCTAAAAACCAGGAAGAGGGAGGGAGCAGGTTAGCTCCGTGGCAGCGCAACGCTTCGCTCACAGACATTCATCCCCGCTCCCTCCCTCTTCCGTCCGCCTTAACTCCCCCCCATTGCAGTTTCCATTTATCCCTTGCACAGGTATCCAAAAAGAGGTATACTGATAACAACGAAACACAACGCTGGCCCGGAAAAGGGTCGTACAGGAGGACTTGCACTATGATTGAAGCAACGAGCTGTGGCGGGGTGGTAATATATCGGGGAAAGATACTGACCCTGTACAAATCCTATAAGCACAAATATGAGGGCTGGGTTTTGCCAAAGGGTACAGTAGAGGAAGGCGAAGACTATAAGGATACGGCACTGCGCGAAGTGAAGGAGGAGGCAGGTGTAGCAGCTAATATCATCAAATATGTAGGAAAAAGCCAGTATAGTTTTTGTGTGCCGGAAGATACTGTGGAAAAGGATGTCTACTGGTATCTCATGGCCGCCAGCAGCTATTACAGCCGGCCCCAGAGAGACGAATATTTTGTAGATTCCGGTTTTTACAAGTTCCATGAAGCTTACCATCTATTACGGTTTTCCAACGAAAAGCAGATTCTGGAAAAGGCTTATAATGAATACCTGGATTTGAAAAAATCAAATCTGTGGGGAAACAAAAAGTATTTTTAGTTATTCAGCTGATGAGAAGGGACTGGTTTTTCCAGCCCCTTTTTGTACTTTTACAGGTGTAGATTCAGACAGTAACTATTAACAGCCGCGCTTTCATAAAAATGGAGGAGGTAGCCAGATGTTAGAACAGATTGATTTGACAAAAGAGATGGGGAAAGAAGAGTACAAAGAAAAGATGGAGGCTCTGGAAGGGACACTTTCACGTCTGCAGAGGGAATGCAGGGATTTGGGAATCCCGGTCATGATTCTCTTTGAAGGGTTTGGGGCAGCGGGAAAGGGCGTGCAGATCAATAAACTGATACATCCGCTGGATCCCAGGGGGTTTAAAGTTTTTGCTATCAAACAGGAGTCAAAAGAGGAGCGCATGTACCCGTTTTTGTGGCGTTTCTGGACTAAGACGCCGGAAAAAGGCAGGATCGCCATTTTTGATACAAGCTGGTACAGGAGAGTTTCCGTGGACAGGTTTGAGGAGAAGATTTCACCGGAAGAGCTTATGTATGCCTATCAGGAGATCAATACATTTGAGAAGACGCTGACAGATGACGGCGCTGTGCTGATCAAGTTCTTTATGCACATCAGCAGAAAAGAACAGAAAAAGCGTTTTGACGGACTTCTGGATAATAAAGAGACAGCGTGGAGAGTCAGCAAGGCTGATTTGAAGCGCAACGAGGAGTATGGCACCTATAAAGCCATGCTGGAGGAAATGCTGGAGAAGACAGAGACAGAGTGTGCCCCCTGGACCATTATCGAGGCCACGGACCGCCGCTTTGCCACGGTGAAGATTCTTTCCTCTGTTATCGAGAGTCTGACAGAGAAGATAGAGGAAGTTAAGACGGAAAAGCTGGCGAAAGAAGAGGCGCGTAAGGCGGAGGCCGGTGCGGGTGAAGCCGTGAAGGAATACGAACCACTGTCCAGGAAAGTTCTGGAATCCTCCACCCTCAGCAAAGCTGATCTGACACTGTCCTACACAAAGGAAGAATATAAGAAGAAATTAAAAAATCTGCAGGACCGCATGGCAATCCTCCACAGTGAGCTGTACAGCCGCAGAATCCCCGTTGTGCTGGGATTTGAGGGATGGGATGCGGGAGGCAAGGGCGGCGCCATCAAGCGTCTTACAGAGGCCATGGATCCCAGAGGATATGTGGTGAATCCCACGGCGGCTCCCTCTGCTGTGGAGAAGAACCACCATTATCTGTGGCGTTTCTGGAAGGACATGCCAAAGGCAGGCCATGTTGCCATATTTGACCGGACCTGGTACGGAAGGGTGATGGTGGAGCGGATCGAGGGATTCTGCACCAAAGAAGAATGGCAGCGGGCCTACAAGGAGATCAATGATATGGAAGCCCATCTGGCCCATTCCGGAGCGATCGTGCTGAAATTCTGGATGCATATTGACAAGGATGAGCAGGAGCGGAGATTCAAAGAGCGCATGGAAAATCCGGAAAAACAGTGGAAGATCACAGACGAAGACTGGAGAAACCGGGAAAAATGGGACCAGTACGAGGAGGCAGTCAACGAGATGGTCATCCGTACGTCAACCTCCTATGCACCATGGATCATCGTGGAGGGCAATGACAAATATTATGCCCGCATCAAAGTGCTGGAATCTGTTGTGAATGCAATTGAAAGAAGGCTGAAAGAATAGGAATCCGCAGCCATTCCGATGGCCGGAACGCTGCAGGACTCTGATTAAGGATGGAAATTTATGCTAAACTGGTATAAGAATCTGTATGTTGGCGATAATGCAAAAAAGAAACAAAAAAAGCTGATACGGAAGATCAATCAGGGTGCAGGGGTCATTGATATTTATCTGGTGACCCTTGCAGTCAACCCGGCGAATTCCCTGGAAATTATATCTGCAAATTATTTGCTGCAGAAGCCGATCAGGAGAAATTGTCCCATGATCGTGGGACTCTGTTCGGGATATTACGAGGCTGTGGAGCTGGTGGAACAGATTGCAGAAGAAGTCTATGAGGAGACAGGCGCCATGGATATCCGCGGCTGGCTTCTTGAAAAAGCAGCCCGGGAGAAAAAAAGAGACTGACAGGTGGGAAGATGATGCTGATACATATAATTTTGGGTATACTAAAAATAATCGGAATTCTGCTGCTGGTGCTATTGTGTCTGCTTCTTCTCCTTCTGCTGTCGCTGGTCTTTGTACCGGTGCGCTACTACGGAAGCGCTTTCCGGGAGGAGGGAAAGTACGAGGGAAAAGTGAGGGTTTCCTGGCTGTTCCATCTGATCTTTGTCACAGCCAGATACGGTTCCGGGACGGAAGGGTTACAGCTTTCCATCCGTTTTTTGGGAATACCCGTGGATGTGGTATTGAAAAAAATCGCTGCCTGGAGGCAGAAACGACAGAAGAAAAAACCTGAGCTGACAGCAGCGGAGGAGAAAAAAACACCACCGGGGGAAGGCACAGAAACAGAAGAACAGGCAGCTATTCCGGCAAAAAAGCCCCGCAGCGCACAGCAGGCCCTGTTGGAGACTGAGAAGGAAAGCAGCGTAAAGGCTGTCGGGACAGAGATGGACGCTGAGACAAAAAACTCCGCGGAGACAAAAGACTTCGCAGAGAAGAAGAAACCGGCTGAGAAAAAGAATCCGGCTGAGAAAAAGAGTCCGGCTGCGAAACTCCGCAGTGTTTTTGAAAAAATTTCGGAGATCATAAAAAAACTTCTTGGGCTTCCCGGGAAAATAAAAGCGGCTTTTGTAAATTTCAGGCGGACAGCCAAAGAGATTTATGGTAAAATAGAGCAAATCAGGGAACTGCTGGCCTCGGAATCCTTTCTGGGTGCCAAGACATTGGTATTTGGAGAACTGGGTATCATAATGAGGCATGTGCGGCCCAGAAAAATAAAAGGCGACATTTATTTTGGATTTGATGATCCGGCGCTTACAGGGCAGGTGCTGGCAGGAGCCAGTATTTTCTATCCTCTTTACGGCAGAGGACTTTCCCTGCATCCGTATTTTGACAGAGTCATACTGGAAGGACGCGCACAGATCTGGGGAAGAATGTACGGGTTTATGTTTCTCCGTACGGTCTGGAAACTGTTCAGGGATGCCAATGTCAGGGATTTGAGAAAAAAATTTAAAAACAAGTAAACATTAAGGAGGAAATAACTATGGCTTCAGATAATAGTTTCAAGACAACGGTGGATTCCCTCTTCAAGGGAATGGACAGCTTTATCACAACGAAAACAGTGGTAGGGGAGGCGATCACTGTGGGAGACACCATTATCCTTCCGCTGATCGACGTATCCTTCGGCGTGGCTGCAGGTGCATTTGCCGATGACAAGAAGAACAACGGCGGCGGCGGTATGGGCGGCAAGGTCTCCCCAAGCGCAGTGCTGGTGATCTCAGGCGGCAGTACAAAACTGGTCAATGTGAAGAACCAGGACGGCCTTACCAAAATTCTGGATATGGTTCCCGATTTTGTAAATAAATTTACGGACGGCAAAAAAGAGGAAGCGGCAGCAGCAAAAGAGCCTGCAAAGAAAGCAGAATCCGAGAAGAAAGAGGCTGAGGAAGTAGATACAGAAGATAAAACAGAAGAGTAAAGAGGATACAGGACATAAAAAAGCCGCCGGGATGTCATTCATGGCGGCTTTGTGCATATATTAAAGTAAACAGGCAAAAGGAGAAACAGAGAGACTGTGCAGAGACTCATTGGATTTTTACTGTTTTGGATTGGAGTAGGGCTGTTTCTTGCCTTGATATTTCCAAAGAGCTTCCTTATGGTATTACTTGCGGCACTGTGCATGCTGGTGGGATACAACCTGTTCTGCTGCTGAATGAATATAGAAGAGGACAAAAAAAGACCTTGTCTCATCGGACAAGGCCTTTCCTCATTCTTTACGCTCTCTCCACTTTGCCGCTTCTTAAGCAGGAAGTACAAACATACATTTTCTTTGCAGCACCGTTTGCTGTTTTTACTTTAACAGATTTGATGTTGGATTTCCACATCTTGTTTGATCTTCTATGGGAATGGCTCACGTTGTTCCCGAAATGAGCACCTTTTTCACAAATTGCACACTTTGCCATGGTAGCACCTCCTTAACATAGAATAAGTCCGTGTATACAAACTCACAACAATAGTTATTTTAACAGAAGATAACAGGATTTGCAAGTGAAAATATAAAAATTTTAAATTAATATTTCGTTTTTGGGAAAGATATGTTAGAATGGTTCTATGAAAAAGCGGCAGACCGGGGAATACCCCGGGCGGCGGCAAAGAAAAAAGCTATGGAGGTGTCCGTGCATGGATGGACTTGTTGATACAGGATTAGGTAAAATAATGATTGATACGGATGTCATCGCTACTTATGCGGGAAGCGTGGCAGTCGAATGTTTTGGAATCGTAGGCATGGCGGCAGTCAGCATGAAGGACGGGCTGGTTAAGCTCCTGAAGAAAGACAGCCTGAAGCATGGAATCAATGTCATCATCACCGATAATAAAATCACTCTGGAATTTCACGTGATCGTCGCGTACGGCGTCAGCATCTCTGCCGTGTCCGACAATCTCATCAGCAATGTGAAATACCGCGTGGAGGAATTTACCGGTTTGACTATAGAGAAGATCAATATCCTTGTAGAGGGCGTAAGAGTAATCGATTAATTAAGGAGGAAACTTGTTTTGAATACCAATACCGTTGACGCGAAGATGCTTGGCAGGATGTTTCTGGCCGGTGCCAAAAATCTGGAAGCTAAGAAAGAATGGATTAATGAACTGAATGTATTCCCTGTACCGGACGGTGACACGGGAACGAATATGACGCTGACGATTCTGTCTGCCGCTTCTGAAGTAAGTGCTCTTGAGAATCCAACCATGAAGACACTGGCTAAGGCCATCTCTTCCGGTTCCCTGCGCGGGGCAAGAGGAAATTCGGGAGTTATCCTTTCTCAGCTTCTGAGAGGTTTTACAAAAACCATTGAACATTATGATACAGTGGATGCACCTGCCTTTGCAAAAGCGTTTGAAAAGGGTGTGGAAACCGCCTATAAAGCTGTTATGAAGCCAAAAGAGGGTACAATCCTGACAGTTGCCAAGGGCGCGGCTGACAAGGCTCTGGAGATCGCAGAGGACTGCAGGGATCTCAGCAGTTTCTTTGCGGATGTGATCGCCCATGCGGAGCATGTGCTCTCCAGAACACCGGACATGCTTCCTGTTTTAAAAGAGGCAGGCGTTGTGGACTCCGGCGGACAGGGACTGGTGGAGGTTCTGAAAGGTGCCTATGACGGCTATCTGGGTAAAGAGATCGACATGAATTTTGAAAAGCCCAAGTCCTCAGGCATGAGCAAACCGGTGTCCGCGGAGGAGAGCAATATCAAATTCGGCTACTGCACAGAATTTATCATCATGCTGGAAAAGGAATTTCCGGAAAAAGAGGAGCAGACTTTCAAAGAATATCTCATGTCCATCGGAGATTCCCTGGTAGTTGTGGCGGATGATGAAATCGTGAAGGTGCATGTACATACCAATGATCCTGGTATGGCAATCCAAAAAGCCCTGACTTACGGACAGCTCTCCAACATGAAGATTGACAATATGCGCCTGGAGCACCATGAAAAGGTGATCAAAGAGGCTGAGAAGCTGGCAGCACAGCAAAGAGAAGCCGTTCCGGAAAAAGAGGTGGGATTCATCTCTGTATCGGTAGGCGACGGCATGGGAGATATCTTCCGGGATCTGGGCGCTGACTATCTGATCGAAGGCGGCCAGACCATGAATCCAAGTACAGAGGACGTGCTGAAAGCCATTGAGCAGGTACATGCAAAGAATATTTTCGTGTTCCCCAACAATAAAAACATCATTCTGGCAGCCAACCAGGCAAGAGATCTGACAGAAGATAAGAATATCATTGTCATTCCGACCAAGACCATACCCCAGGGTATCACGGCGATGATCAATTATGTGCCGGAGAAGACGGTGGAGCAGAATACAGAGGAGATGCTGCAGTGCATCGGCAATGTGAAGACCGGTCAGGTCACTTATGCGGTGAGGGATACGAAGATCGATGATAAGGAGATTCGCCAGGGCAACATTATGGGAATCGGTGACCATGGCATTTTAGCTGTGGGCGAGGGCGTGGAAGGCATTACCATGGAGACCATTGACGCTATGGTGGATGAGGACACGGAGATCATCAGTGTATACTATGGGTCTGATGTGAGTGCAGAGGATGCACAGCGCCTGGGTGAGAAGCTGGAGGAGCGCTACCCGGATTTTGATGTGGAAGTAAACGACGGCGGTCAGCCGATCTATTATTATGTGGTATCCGTGGAATAACCTGCGGGATTGAAAAATAAGAGGTGTGGACGCGGCTTTGCCTGCTGAAACACCTCTTCTTTACACAAAAAGAAAGACAGCGTGTGAGCCGGAGATGGAGTTACAAAGATGAGAGAAGCAGATGCGATCCGTTCCATCAAGGGGATTGGAGAGAAGACAGAAAAATTATTTGCAAAACTGGGGATACGAAGCGTAGGCGACCTGCTTAGGTACTATCCCAGGGATTACGAGGAATACGCGCAGCCGGTAAGCCTGGCAGAGCTAAAGCCGGGCAAAAAAGCTGCTGTGGCCGGAAGGATAGCCGGAAAAGTGGGGGTGCGCAGTACAGGCAGGCTCACTGTGGTGACGGCAGCTCTGAAAGAGGAGGGACAAAGCCTTTCCCTGACCTGGTATAACATGCCCTTTTTAAGAAACACCATAGCCTCGGGAAGCTGCTACATATTTCGTGGAATGGTCACAGAGAAAAAGGGCCGCCTTACCATGGAGCACCCGGAAGTGTTCACCCCCGAAAAGTACGGGGAAATGCTGCACACCCTGAACCCCATATACGGCCTGACAAAGGGACTGACCAACAAGCTGGTAGTCAAGACCATGCATCAGGCATTGGAGGAGAAGGAGATTGTGCAGGAATATCTGCCTGAGGATTTCCGCAGCCACTATCATCTGGCAGAGTATAATTTTGCAATATCGGAAATTCATTTTCCCAGAGATAAAATGAATATGCTTCTTGGCAGGAGAAGACTTGTTTTTGATGAATTTTTGTTTTTTATACTGGCTGTGCGCATGATGAAAGAGAAGACCCAGGACGCAGTCAGCTATTTTAACATAAAGCCGGTCTGGGAGACAGAGAATGTCATAGAAAACCTTCCCTATCCCCTGACCAATGCCCAGAGGCGTGTCTGGGGAGAGATAGAGCGGGATATGACAGGCCATTCCCTTATGTCAAGGCTGGTGCAGGGGGATGTGGGAAGCGGCAAGACCATTATCGCGTTCTTATCCATGATACTGGCAGCCGTAAACGGTTACCAGTCTGCCCTTATGGTCCCCACAGAGGTTCTGGCAGCACAGCATTTTGAGGCGCTGAAGAAGCTGCTGGAGGAGCAGGGGCTTGCTTATGAACCGGTGCTGCTGACAGGTTCCTGTACTGCGAAGGAAAAGCGGCTGATCTATGAGAAGATATCCTCAGGACAAACCAGAATGGTTGTGGGTACCCATGCCCTGATCCAGGAGAAGGTGCAGTATGAGAATCTGGCCCTGGTGGTCACCGATGAACAGCACCGCTTCGGGGTCAGCCAGAGGGATGATCTCTCTAAAAAGGGGGAGAAGCCTCACGTTCTTGTCATGAGTGCCACACCCATACCAAGGACCCTGGCGATCATTTTGTACGGGGATTTGGATATCTCCGTGATTGACGAGCTTCCGGCCAGAAGGCTGCCCATAAAAAACTGTGTGGTGGATATTTCTTACCGTCCGAAAGCATATGCTTTTATGGAGCGGGAGATTCAGGCAGGAAGACAGGTCTATGTCATCTGCCCCATGGTGGAGGAGAGCGAGGGGCTGGAAGCGGAAAATGTACTGGATTATACACAGCGCCTGCGAGATATCATGCCTCCGCAGATCAGGGTGGAACCTCTTCACGGAAGAATGAAGCCTGCCGAAAAAAATAAGATCATGAGTGCTTTTGCATCCAATGAGATACAGATACTGGTCTCCACCACAGTGGTTGAGGTCGGCGTAAATGTTCCAAATGCCACCGTCATGATGGTGGAGAATGCGGAGCGGTTTGGCCTGGCCCAGCTTCACCAGCTCAGGGGACGCGTAGGACGAGGAGAACATCAGTCGTACTGTATCTTTATGCAGGGGCAGGATGCCCGGGAGACAAAGGAGCGTCTGGAGATCCTGGTAAAATCCAATGACGGCTTTGAGATCGCAGGGGAGGATCTGCGGCTTCGGGGACCCGGGGATCTGTTCGGAATCCGGCAGAGCGGGGATATGGAATTTGCGCTGGCTGACATTTACCAGGATGCACAGGTGCTGAAGGAGGCCAGTGAGGCGGGAGGCGCGATCCTCAAGCTGGACCCGGATCTGTCACTGGAACAACACAGAAGGCTCAGAGAACGTCTTCTGGATTATGCGAAGGAACGGCTGGAGCTGCCGGGACTATAGAGAAAAAGGTGTGACAGCATGAAGAAGAATGCGTTAGCAAAAGATTTTTTTATGGAGATAAAAAAGACAAGGAACCGGTTTCTGTCCATAATGCTTATTGCGGCACTGGGCGTGGCCTTTTTTGCCGGTGTAAGGGCAGCGGCCCCGGATATGAATATGTCGGCAGACCTTCTGTATGACAAGAGCAATTTCATGGATATCCGCGTGCTGAGTGACCTGGGCCTGACGGAGAAGGACATAGATGCGATCCGGGATATAAAGGGTGTGGAGTCCGTGCGGGGCGGCTACAGCGCGGATGTGCTGTGCAGTACGGAAGAAGCACAGCTTGTTGTGCGCATGATGTCAGCCTATGAGGATATCAATAAGATAACAGTAAAGCAGGGCCGTATGCCCGAAAAAAAGGATGAATGCCTTGCGGATGAACGGTTCTTGAGTCTTTCCGGATATAAAATCGGAGATACGATCTCTGTGAAATCCGGTACAGATGATGACATAGCAGATACGCTTGCTGTCACAGAATACAAGATTGTGGGAAGCGGAACGACTGCCTATTATCTCAGCCTGGACAGGGGCACCAGCAAAATAGGAAACGGCGAGCTGAGCAGTTTCCTGGTCATTCCGGCAGAAAGCTTTTCCCTGGAGGTCTATACAGAGGCTGTGATACGGGTGGCGGGAGCAAAAGAGCTTTTATCAGGTTCAGATAAGTACGAGGATACCGTAAAAGAGGTGGAGGACCATCTGGATGCCATAGCGGACGGACGCTGTGATATCCGCTACGAGTCTGTCTATCGGGAAGGACAGGAAAAGCTGGATGATGCATCTGCAGAGATAGAGGAGAACCAGCAGAAGCTGGAGGATGCCAAAAAGGAATTGGATGACGGGGAAAAAGAACTTGCGGACGCCCAGCAAAAGCTTGACGATGCCAAAAAAGAGCTGCAGACAGCCAGGGATAAACTGACTGACGGGGAGGCTCAGCTTGCGGATGGGGAAGCACAGGCCGCAGACGGGGAGAACCAGCTTGCAGACGGCTGGAATACCTACTATGAAAATGCCTCCACACTGGAGGAGAAGAGCCGGGAGCTGGAGGAGGCAGAAGCCCAGACAGCGGACGGCGAGAATCAGATCGCAGAGGGATGGCAGGAGCTTGACGCACAGAAGGCAGCTCTTTCTGACGGTCGCAGCCAGTTGGAGGAAGGCAAAGCCCAGATCGCCCAGGGCAGGCAGCAGCTTACAGACGGCATTGCCCAGACGGAGGCAGGCATTGCCCAGGTAGAGCAGAAGATTCAGGAGATAGAGGCCGGACTCCCGGCTGTCCGGGACGGCATAGCAAAGGTTACGGACGGCATTCATCAGGCGGAAGCAGGGATCGCGGATCTGGAACAGAAGCAGGTGGTTGTTCAGGCAGGAATCGCCCAGTTGGAAGAGCAGCTTGCCGCTGTCCCCCCTGAGGCAGAGGATATCCGGCAGCAGTTGGAGGAGCAGTTAAATGAAGCCAGAGAGCAGGAAGCCCAGATTGAGGCAGGTATCTCTGCGGCCTCAGGACAGCTTGCGGATCTTCAGAATACCCTGCAGCAGTTAGAGGAGCAGAAAGCCCAGATGGACAATGCCTTACCTCAGTTAAAAGAGCAGCAGCAGACCTTGCCGGCTGCACTGGAGGAGCTGAAAAAGCAGCTCGACCAACTTGATGCCCAGGCGGAAACCCTGGCAGAAAAGGAGGCAGAGCTTGCAGACGGAGAGGACCAGATTGCCCAGGCAGAGGTACTGCTTACGGAAAAGGAAGCAGAACTTGCAGCGGGAAAGGCCCAGATAGAGGACGGGGCAGCTCAGCTTGCGGATGGAGAAAATCAGCTTGATGAGGCCAGGGAGCTTCTGGAATCCAAAGAGCAGGAGCTTGCGGACGCAAAGGCTCAGATCGCGCAGTCAAGAAAAGAGCTTGAGGATGGAAAGGCCCAGCTTGCGGACGGGGAGAAGGAGATCGCGGACGGGGAGTCTGAGATTGAAAAGAACCGGAAGAAGCTTGCGGACGGACGCAGGGAATATGAGGAAAAGAAGGCGGATGCGGATGAGAAGATTGCAGATGCCAGGCAGAAGGTGGCAGACGGGCAGAAGGATCTGGATGATTTGGAGGTGCCAAAATGGTATATTCTCAACCGTGATTTCATACAGACTTATGTGGAATACGAGCAGGATGCAGACAGGATAAAGGCCATAGGAGACGTATTTCCGGCGATCTTTTTCCTGGTCGCAGCCCTGATATGCCTTACCACCATGACAAGAATGGTGGAGGAGGAGAGAACCCAGATCGGAACGCTGAAAGCACTTGGATACAGCAAACTCTCCATCGCGGCAAAGTATCTGTGTTACGCGCTTCTGGCATCCCTCATTGGCAGTCTGGCGGGACTGGTGGCAGGGCAGAAGATACTGCCCCCTGTCATCATCAATGCCTATGGTATCCTCTACAACAATCTTCCTGAGGCGGTGGCACCGCTGCACGCGGGATATTCCATATCCTCCACTCTGCTGGCCATTGCCTGTACTACCGCGGCAGCCGGAATCGCCTGTTATAAGGAACTGATGTCCACACCGGCAACCCTGATGCGTCCCGCGGCTCCGAAGTCGGGGAAAAGAGTGCTGCTGGAACGTGTGGGAATCATTTGGAACCACCTGAGCTTTACCAACAAGTCCACGGTCCGGAACCTGTTCCGGTATAAAAAGCGGTTTTTCATGACGGTTCTGGGCATCGGCGGCTGTATGGGACTTTTGCTGGTGGGATTCGGCGTGAAGGATTCGGTCCGCTCCATCGGTACGATCCAGTACAATGACCTGTTGTCCTACCACGCAGAGATTGTATTAGAGGATAAAACCACACCGGAGGAAAAAGAGGAAGTGATGGACGCCATGGAAAAGGATAAGGATATCAAATCCTTTATGGCAGTTTACAAGACCTCCATGGATATCGAAAATGAGAAAGAGGATGTGACCAAAAGCGCCTATGTGATGGTGCCTGAGAATGCAAAGGAATTTAAAAAATATGCCGACCTGCGCAGCCGTACGACGAAGGAGCATTACGAGCTTTCCGATGACGGGATCATCATATCAGAGAAGCTGGCAAAGCTGCTGGATGTGAAGGAGGGCGACACTGTGGTTCTGAAGGAGGAGGAGACAGATCATTTTGAGGTGAAGGTTTCCCATATCACGGAGAACTATTTCCTCCATTACATCTACATCTCTCCTGAGCTGTACGGCAAAGTATTCGGGGAAACGCCGGAATTTGTGGACTATCTTACAATCAATACTTCCACGGACAGCGCATTTGAAGACAGCATGCAGGAGAAATATATGGCCTATGATCAGGTATCTGAGGTCTCATTTATTACAAAGACAGCGGACAGGATCGCCAATATGCTGAAAAGCCTGGATACGGTCATCTATGTGCTGGTCATCGCCGCGGGTCTTCTGGCATTTGTTGTTCTGTACAATCTGAATAATATTAATATCAGTGAGCGTATCAGGGAGCTGGCAACCCTGAAGGTTCTGGGTTTTTATGATATGGAGGTATCCAGATACGTGCTCAGGGAGAATGTGTGCCTGACTTTGATTGGTTGTTTTCTGGGAATTTTCTTCGGAAAAATCCTGCATCGGTTCGTGATTCTGACTGCCGAGACAGATATTATGATGTTCGGCAGAGACATAGAAATCATCAGTTTTGTGTACAGTATCCTGATCACTTTATTCTTTTCAGCAGTGGTAAATTTCTTCATGCATTTCCGTCTGAAAAAGGTGGATATGGTGGAGTCCATGAAAAGTGTAGAGTAAAAAACTTGAAATTTTCCCGGAAAAGGTATATGATTAACGGGAAAATCGAAATTTCAAAGGGTATGTAAAAGGAGGAGATTTATTATGCCTATTAAGAAATCAACGACAAAAGCAGCTGCGACAGAGGCTGTGAAGACAACGACCGAAGAGAAGAAGACAGAGGCAGCAAAAGCTGCAGAACCAGTAAAAGCTGCAAAAACACCAGAGAAAAAACAGCCTGTAAAACGTGCCGCTGCAAAGAAAGCCGTAGCTGAGAAAAAAGCAGCCGTAAAACCTGCCGCAAAAGCTGCGGAAGCAAAGAAATTTGTTTATGTTCAGTGCCTGGGCAACGAATACAAGGTTGAAGATATTGAAAACAGTGTAAAAAAAGCATGGATGGACGAGACCGGAAAAAAAGAGAGCGACATCAAAGAAATGCAGATTTACATCAAACCGGAAGAGAACGCCGCTTACTATGTGATCAACAATGAATACAAAGAAGGCGGAAATAAAGTGGATTTATAAGAACTTATTTTCAACGGGTTTTATGTAAAAGGAAAAGAGGGAGCTCCTTCATGCGGAAGAAGCGCCCTCTTTTTTGAATGAGTGATCATTCAACTTTTTTCTGAGAAAGTATGTTTCTCAGGCAGGACGAAGATTAAAGCTGAGTAGATCCGCTTGACATCTGTCTTTCCTGTGCTTCGATCATTTTCTTAACCATATAACCACCAACGGAACCGTTCTGTTTGGAAGTCAGGTTTCCGTTGTAACCGTCTGTAAGCGGTACACCTAACTCGTTGGCTACCTCATATTTGAAACGGTTTAATGCACTCTTTGCTTCGGGTACTGCTGCGCTGTTAGAAGAATTTGTGTTAGACATGTTTTTCTTCCTCCTTAAATGTTTTGTTTTTTTGTTACAATGGTAGTATGTGATTTATTACTTTTTTTACACCTAGAAGTTCTTTCAAGTTTTGACAAATTTTGTGAATTGTATTACAATAGTGATTCGGTGAATAAAACATTTAATTTGCGTAAGGGGATTTGTATAATTCTGTAAAATATGTATAAAATTTAAAATAATAATTGCAGTTAGTTGTTATATTTGCTATAATTGTTCTGATAAAAGAAAATGAGGATGATAGAATATGAATGTTGGTATTATAGCGCACAACAGTAAAAAACCTCTGATTGAAGATTTTTGTATTGCTTATAAGAATATTCTGGCAAAACACCAGGTCTATGCCACCGGAACCACAGGCAGAAGGATTGAAGAAGTGACCAATCTGCATGTGCATAAATTCCTTCCGGGAAGCATGGGCGGCGATAAGCAGTTTACGGAGATGATAGAACGCGGTGATATAGATATGGTGATCTTTTTCTATAACCCGGCTATGATCGATCAGAAAGAACCGGATGTCTACCAGATATCACGGTGCTGTGACCAGTACAATATCCCTATCGCTACAAACATCGCTACAGCGGAATCCCTGATACTGGGACTTGACCAGGGGGATCTGGACTGGCGTATGAATAAGTAGAGAAAAGGAATTACAACAAGATGAGAGTGATTGCAGGAAGTGCAAAGAGTATGCCCCTCAAGACAATCCCCGGTACGGACACCCGGCCGACCACCGACAGAATCAAGGAAACGCTGTTCAATATGCTGCAGCCGTATCTGTGTGACTGCCGGTTCCTGGATATATTTTCAGGCAGCGGTGCCATCGGGATTGAAGCATTGAGCAGAGGGGCATATTCGTGTGTCTTTATAGAAAAAAATAAAAAAGCGGCAGAGTGTATCCGGGAAAATCTGAAATTTACCCGGCTTGCTGACAGCGCAGAACTTTACTGCCAGGACGTATTTTCCGCCCTGGGTGTTCTGGAGGGCAGTGAGCCCTTCGGCTGTATTTTCATGGACCCTCCCTATAACAGGGAACTGGAAAAACAGGTGCTTTCGGTGCTTTCCAAAGCATCCTATGTGGATGAGGACACCCTGATTGTGGTGGAAGCCTCCTTAGAGACACCTTTTGATTATCTGGAAGAGTATGGCTTCACAATGGTAAAAGACAAGAGATACAAGACGAACCGGCACATTTTCCTGAGAAAGGCATGAGATACGAGCAATGGTGAGAGCAATTTATCCGGGCAGTTTTGACCCGGCAACTTTTGGACATCTGGACGTGATAAGGAGAGCAGCGGAACTTTTTGATGAGGTAATTGTTGGAGTTTTGATGAATTCTGAAAAAAGTCCGTTGTTTTCTGTGGAAGAACGTGTTAATATATTAAAGAAAGTGACGGCAGATATCCCGAACCTGAAGATAACATCCTTTTCAGGCTTGTCGGTGAATTTTGCCAGAAGCTGTGATGCCAAGGTGATTATCCGCGGTCTGCGGGCAATTACCGATTTTGAATATGAACTGCAGATGGCGCAGACCAACCGGGTGCTTGCCAGAGATGTGGATACCATGTTTCTGACTACCAGCCTGGAGTACGCTTATCTGAGTTCCACCACTGTAAAAGAAGCCGCCTATTTCGGCGCGGATATTTCCAAGTTCGCTCCGGAATACGTCGTTGAAAAAGTGAGAGAGAAATTCGCACAGAAGGAAAAAAAGTAAGAATACAATAAGGAGAATGATTATGAGTAGCAGAATTGAACAGATTATCGAAGAAATTGAAGAATATGTAGAGAGCTGCAAATATCAGCCATTGTCCACCACGAAAATCGTAGTGAACAAGGAAGAATTAGAAGAACTGCTTCGTGAACTGCGTATGAAGACTCCGGATGAAATCAAGAGATACCAGAAGATCATCAGCAATAAGGATGCCATCCTGGCTGATGCCCAGGCTAAGGCAGACGCTATCATCGCTGAGACAAAAGTGCAGGTACAGGAGATGGTAAAAGAGTCTGAGGTGATGCAGCAGGCATACGCGCAGGCCAATGAGACTGTGAATACTGCTAACCGTCAGGCACAGGATATCATTGACGCGGCAACAAACGATGCCAACAATCTGCGCCTCAGTGCAATTTCCTATACCGATGAAATGATGGCTAACATGGGTCAGATCATGGCGAATACTCTTGAGGATGCCGGTTCCAAATACAATGAGTTCGTACGTTCCCTGCAGGCTTCTCTGGATGTGATCAACAGAAACAGAAGCGAACTGCAGCCTCAGTTAGGAGGCGTTGCGCCGGTACAGGAGGCTGCACCGGAGACTGAGGGCGTTTCCCTGGATGACGATGATTTAGATGATTTCGACGAATAAGAATGCCAGAAGGCCTGTGAGCAGAAAGTTTGTAAGCTTTGCCCATACATAAGGCCCGAAGGACAGGTCTGTTCCCGCAAGCATGGACTTTGTCTGGGCTGCAACGCAGATGCCGCCGAAGGCGGTGATCCCCAGCAGCATGGGGTATAAAAAAGTAAGACTCCAGCCGGTGCCTGCCAGGGCAGTGATTCCGGTGGTCATTTCCGTGACACCGCACATGACATACATAACCGGCCCGAGAGGTGTAAATACTTTTTTGATGACACCCTGGAAGACAGAAAAGAGGATGATATATCCTCCCAGTTTTGTGATGGACTCAAATCCGTTCATAATAGAGGTATCCAGAATTTCTCCCAGTGGGGATTGGATGGATATCTCTTTTTCATTTCCTGCCGGGGGGCAGGTGTCAGCGGCAATGGCGCTGTGGTCTGCTTTCTTTCGGAAGAGAAGGCAGCACAGGTAGTTGGCAAGATAAATGATGCAGTAGGTGGGAAGGATCAGTGCTTTCTGTCCCAGCGCCTGCAGGCAGACATAGGAGGAGAGAAAGGACGGGCCAGGGTGATTGGCAAAGGTGAGAAGGTATTCTGCCTCTTTTTTGGAAATCCGGTTTTCCCGGTAGAGGTCAGCCGTCACCTTGGCGCCCATGGGATAGCCGCAGACAAATCCCAGAAGCAGTGCGTAGGCGCCGTCACAGGTAAGGGCAAAAAAGCGGTGCCACAGGCCTGACGGTATGCGGATCCATTTTTTCAGCAGGTCAGTCCGGATCAGCAGGTTTGAAATGATCATGAAGGGCAGCAGAGAAGGCAGCAGGGTCTCAAACCACAGCATCAGGCCGGAAGCTGCACAGGTAAATGAGGTGTCCGGGAATAGGAGGAGAAAGGATAGCATAATTAGGAAGGGGAGTAGGAATAGAAAACGTTTCATAGAGGGAGCTCCTGGGGTTTTTTTAATTATATGCGGGGGTATGAGGATGAATGCGGACGGAAGTGTATGGGAGGAGGATGTGTTTTGAAGGACTTACAGCGGGTGTAAGTTGCTTTGTTTTTGGTGCTTTTTGAATGTTTTACTATAGCTAAAAAGTTTATATGTTTTAGACTTCCGGAGAAAAGGAGCAGGGGTGGCGGGGGGAAGCTGTCTGTGTCAGTGAGGCTAAGTGGAGGAGGCTGTGAGATCCACCGATTACGGAGACTTAGGCGCGAAGCCTATGCTGAGCGTCTTAGCCGCAGTTATCGGTTAGCTCACTGCTTCCGGAACCTCGAGCGGACACAGACAGCTTCCCCCCGCCGCCCCGTCCGTGAGCCACCAAACTAAAACAGGTAAAAATCCCCCATCCCCTTGCCAAGCGGGGGAGAATGTGACAAAATAGAAGACAGCAGAGGAATAAAATTACAGGAGGAATCAATATGTCAGTATTAGAAAATCTGAAACCGGAAAGAGTGTTCCATTATTTTGAGGAGATCACAAAAATTCCTCATGGTTCCGGCAATACACAGCAGATCAGTGATTATCTTGCGGCTTTCGCCAAAGAACACAGCCTTCGCTATATACAGGATGAGAGAGGGAATGTGATCATTTTTAAGGATGCAGCCAGTGGATATGAGAATGCACCGGGAGTGATTCTGCAGGGGCATGTGGATATGGTGTGCGAGAAGCTTCCGGGCAGTACACATGATTTTACGAAGGATCCGCTCACACTTTTTGTGGAGGGCGATATTATACATGCGGACGGTACGACTCTGGGCGGGGATGACGGCATTGCCGTGGCCTATGAGCTGGCCATTCTGGAGGATGATAAACTGCAGCATCCGGCCATTGAGGCTGTGTTTACCGTGGATGAGGAAATCGGACTTCTGGGCGCATCCGCACTGGATACTGCCCCGTTAAAGGGAAAATACCTGATCAATCTGGACTCCGAGGAGGAGGGAATCCTCTGGGCAGGCTGTGCAGGCGGTATGACTAGTATCAGCGAGCTGCCTGTTAATTATCAGGAGAGGACAGGAATCCGCTATGATATCAAGGTGGATGGACTTCTGGGAGGGCATTCCGGAGCGGAGATTGATAAGATCCGGGCAAATGCCACACTGCTTCTGGCCAGATTTCTCCACGAATTCAGAGAGTTCGGAGAGTTTGGGCTGATTTCTTTGAGCGGCGGACAAAAGGACAATGCCATTCCGCGCCAGGCAGAGGCATCCGTGCTGACAGAACAGGAAGACGGGGAAAAGCTGGTGAGCTATGCGGCAGAGTTTACACAGATGCTGAGAAAAGAGTATACAGGTACAGATGAGGGTATCACAGTGACGGCTGTATGCCGGGGTGAGCAGACGGAACAGGTGCTTCATCCTGTAAGCCAGGAAAAAGTAATCTTCTTCCTTATGAATTATCCCAATGGTATTCAGAAAATGTGCGGTTTCATTGACGGGCTTGTGGAGACTTCCTGCAATGTGGGGGTTACAAGACTGGAAAGTGAGTGCCTGGCCTGCTCCACCAGCGTGAGAAGCTCCGCAGGTTCTGCCAAGAAGGCGCTGGCAGGAAAGATTCAGTACCTGACTGAATTTCTGGGAGGTGAGTACCATGTGGAAGGAGATTATCCGTCATGGGAGTACCGCCAGGATTCTGTCCTGCGTCCGCTGATGGTACAGGTATATAAAGAAATGTATAAGGAGGAGCCTGCTGTCCAGGTGATTCATGCAGGTCTGGAATGCGGTCTGTTCTATGAGAAGATCCCGGGGCTTGACTGTATCTCCATCGGACCGAATATGAAGGATATCCATACTTCTGAGGAGACACTTTCCATCTCCTCCACAGCAAGGGTCTATGAGTATCTGCTGGAAGTATTGAAAAGATTGAAATAATAGAAAGCACGCTCTGCGAATTTTCTATTGTCATAAATAATTGGAATATTTTCCCCTGTCTGTTCATAAAATGATATGTACGGGTAAGAGCCGATCTTTACAGGCTCTGGTACAGGCACAGCCGAATTTTATGTCAGATGGGGGAATTTTTGTGCGGAAATGGATACTGTTTTTTCTGATTTTGGTGTTTGCGGATGTTTTTGCCATCAGTTCCCTGAAAGAACATGTTTCCCTGGATACCCTGCGTGAGGCCGGTATTCCTGTGGAGGAGATGGAGAAAGCGGGAATGTCTCCAAGAGAAATGCGGCTATATCTGCCTTTCTGGCAGGATATGGAGTATTTTCCCCTTGCAGTCCGCCCTCAGGAAAGGGAAGATCCGTTTTCCTTTACGGATACCTGGATGGAGGAGCGGAATTATGGAGGAAAGCGGAAACATGAAGGCTGCGACATTTTCGGTAAAGCAATGCTTTCCGGGTATTACCCTGTCATCAGCATCACGGACGGAACCGTGGAGAAAGTGGGATGGCTCCCTTTGGGCGGCTGGAGGATTGGAATCCGAAGTCCGAAAGGCGGCTATTTTTACTATGCCCATCTGAGCGGTTACGGCAGAGAATTTTTGGAGGGGGAATCTGTGAAGGCGGGAGAGCTTCTGGGATTTTTAGGTGACAGCGGATATGGTGAGGAGGGGACCTGCGGAAAGTTTGCACCCCATTTACATATGGGATTATACACAAGATACGGTCAGGATGAGGAATATGCTCTGAACCCGTACCCTGTGCTTGTATACCTGAAGGATCATACAAAGGAGATAAGTTACTGAATTTCTATGGTGAGAGTTATAGAAATATGCTATACTTAAAATACCTTACGCGAAAACCGGGCCGTTATAGGGAAAACAAAGCGCGCGGCTCCGGATACCCACTTGGGCACCCCGCAGATTGTGCCGCAGCAGACGCGGCAATGATAAGGGATAGAAAAACAGGCGCACTGGTAAGGAGTAATGTCTTATGGAGATACATTTATGGCGTGAACTGCTGATTCCGTATGAACTTGCTGTCAAAGAGCTGGTTATTAAATTCAACCATCTGAAGAAGGAGCACAAAGAAAAGGACCTGTACTCCCCCATTGAACAAGTCAGCGGAAGAGTCAAAACGATCAACAGTATTCTGGAAAAAATGCAGAGAAAAAATATATCCTGGGCAGACCTGGAGGAGAAGGTGGAAGATATTGCCGGCATCCGGGTGATCTGCCAGTTTTATGAAGATATTGAAAAAGTGGCAGAGATCATAAGAAAGCGCCGGGATATGCAGGTGGTGGAGGAGAAGGATTATCTCACACACATGAAGGAGAGCGGCTACAGAAGCTATCATATGATCGTTCTGTATCATGTGGAGACTCTGGATGGCCCGAAAGACATCAGGGCTGAGATCCAGATCCGGACACTTGCCATGAATTTCTGGGCTACCATCGAACATTCCCTGCAATATAAGTATAAGGGAAATATGCCGCCTCACTTAAAGGCGCGGTTAAATCATGCAGCCCAGTCCATACTGCTTCTGGACGAGGAAATGTCTTCTGTCCGGAATGAGGTTATGGATGCCCAGAATTCCATGCTGCACCAGTCTAATCTGGTGTCAGGGATTCTGAATAATATTGAGAATCTATACCACTATTCCAACAAGAGGGAAGTGGCAAAAATACAGGATGAGTTTTACCGGATTTATGAGACTAAGGATTTATCCAGACTGGAACGGTTCCACCGGGAGCTGGATATTATCGCTGAGGGCTATCGGGCCCAGGCAGTAGCTACAGAAGAAATTATGTAAAAAGGACGAGACAATGAATCTGCCGAGTGATTATGAACAAGAGATGAAAGAATTGCTGGGCACGGAGCTGGAGGCCTATAAAAAGAGCCTTGACCTGCCGGTCATGCAGGGACTCCGTGTCAACACAGCAAAGATTACCTGCGAAGAATTTGAAGCCATCACCCCCTTTTCCATGGAGAAGATACCCTGGATACCAAACGGGTATTTTCTGAAGGAGGAGGAGCGGGCATCCAGGCATCCGTATTATTTTGCCGGATTATATTATCTGCAGGAGCCAAGCGCTATGACACCGGCCAGCAGGCTTCCTGTAGAACCGGGAGACTGCGTACTGGATCTGTGCGCGGCTCCGGGCGGTAAAGCCACGGAGCTGGGTGGACGGCTTATGGGACAAGGAATGCTTCTGGCCAACGACATCAGCAGCAGCCGGGCAAAGGCTCTGCTTAAGAATCTGGAGATGGCAGGCATTCCCAATGTCTATGTGACAAGCGAGGACCCGGAGGTTCTGGAGCGGAATTTTACAAGCTTTTTTGACAAGGTACTCATAGACGCTCCCTGTTCCGGGGAGGGAATGTTCCACCGGGAACCCAGAATGATGGAATACTGGAAGGAGAGAGGACCTGAGGCCTATGTGCCTGTACAGAAAAAGCTCATCCTCCAGGGTGCCCGCATGCTGCGCGGGGGAGGAATGCTTTTGTATTCCACCTGCACATTTTCAAGGAAAGAGGACGAGGAAGTGATTGAATATCTGCTGCAGGAGATGCCGGATATGCGTCTGAAGGAAATCCTTCCCTATGAAGGATTTGCAAAAGGCGCCGGACTTGAAAAATGTGTCAGGATCTTCCCTCACAGAATGCCGGGCGAAGGACATTTTCTGGCGCTGCTTGAAAAAAGCGGAGAGGACAGCAGACCGGGGCAGGAAAATCTGCGGACCGGGAAAAGAAAAGCACCCAAGCTGCCGGACTGTGCGGAGGAGTTCTTATCGCTTCTGTCATATCCTATAGACAGGGAGAACTTAAAACTGGACAGGGACAGACTTTACCTGCTCCCGGGCAGGGTGGAAGTGCCGAAGCTGCGCTTCCTGCGCACAGGACTCTATCTGGGTGATGTGAAGAAAAACAGATTTGAGCCTTCACAGGCACTGGCCATGGCTTTAAAGCCGGAGGAATTTGTCTCCTGTATCCGGCTGGAGCCTGAGGATGTGCGCACAGTCAAATATCTGAAAGGGGAAACTCTGGATGTATCGGATCTGCCGGTGGAAAAGCAGAAGGGATGGCAGCTTATATGTGTCAGGGACTATCCTCTGGGATTCGGCAAGCTGGCAGGCGGAATCCTGAAAAATAAATACTATGCCGGATGGAGATGGCAGTAATGGGAAAGATTCGATTAGATAAATATCTGGCGGATATGGGCCTTGGTACCAGAAGTGAGGTAAAGAAGCTTCTGAAATCCAAACAGGTCACCATAAACGGTGAGACCGCCACAAAGCCGGAGCTGAAAGTGGACCCGGAGACAGATGAGATTTTGTCTTCCGGAGAGCGTGTAGTATATGAAGATTTTGAGTATTATATGCTCAATAAACCCCAGGGCGTGGTCTCTGCTACAGAGGACAGCAGGGACAAAACCGTGCTGGACTGCATACCTTCCAAAAAGAGGAAAGATCTGTTTCCCGTAGGCAGGCTTGACAGGGATACAGAGGGGCTGCTTCTTATCACCAATGACGGGGCGCTGGCTCACAGGCTGCTCTCCCCGAAAAAGCATGTGGACAAGACATATTTTGTGCGCCTGAGGGACGAACTTTCCGAGGAGGACTGCAAAAAGCTGTGTGAAGGTGTGGACATCGGTGAAAAAAATCTTACCATGCCTGCAGAGATCACAGAGTATGAGCCGGAGGGCAGACAGTGCTTCATCACCATCAGAGAAGGGAAATTCCACCAGGTGAAGCGAATGTTTGCAGCCGTGGGCAATGAGGTGTTATACTTAAAAAGGCTTTCCATGGGAAGCCTTATTTTGGATGAAACGTTACAACCCGGACAATACCGGAAACTTTCAGAGGAAGAGATAGAAAGGTTAAAAAACAATGCTTGAAAATATCAATGCAGTATTATTTGATTTGGATGGAACCCTGGTGGATTCCATGTGGATGTGGAAGGCTGTGGACGAGGAATTTCTGGCCATGAAAGGGCTGGAAGTGCCGGAGAACCTGGAAGAGTTCCAGCAGGAGCTGGAGGGAATGGGGTTCACGGAGACCGCGGCATATTTTAAAGAACGCTTTGCCCTTCCGGATTCCCTGGAAGCCATCAAAAGTACCTGGGTGACCATGGCAGAACACAAATACTGCCATGAGATTCCCCTGAAGAAAGGGGCGCGTGAGTTTTTGGGCTATTTAAAAGAGCGAAAAATTCCTGCGGCCATCTGTTCCAGCAACAGTATCGAGCTGATCCGGATGGTGCTGAAAGCCCATTCCATAGAAGAATACTTTACGGACATTACCACCTGCTGTGACGTGCCGGCAGGCAAACCGGCCCCGGATGTGTACCTGAAGACAGCGGCGGGCTTACATAAAAAGCCGGAGGAGTGTCTTGTGTTTGAGGATGTCCCCATGGGAATCCTGGCCGGGAAAAATGCCGGTATGAAGGTCTGTGCCGTGGAGGACGCCTTCAGTGCACAACAGGCAGATAAGAAGAAAGATTTGGCAGATTATTATATTGATGATTATTTTCAGGTGATGAATCACACATATGAGGTGCTTTTATGACAACGGGATTTTTGCCGGTGACAAGGCAGGAGATGGAACAGAGGGGAATCACACAGCCGGATTTTGTTTATGTGAGCGGGGATGCCTATGTGGACCACCCCTCTTTCGGTACGGCTATCATTACCAGGCTTCTGGAATCTTACGGATACAGTGTGGGGATCATTGCACAGCCTGACTGGAAAGATGAGAAAAGCATCACTGTGTTCGGGGAACCGCGTCTGGCCTTTCTTGTGTCAGCAGGCAATATGGATTCCATGGTGAATCACTATACCGTATCAAAAAAGCACCGGAGTACAGACGCCTATTCTCCCGGAGGGAAAATGGGGCTTCGCCCTGACCGGGCAGTCATTGTGTACGGCAATCTGATCCGCAGGATTTATAAACACACACCCATGATCATTGGCGGTATTGAAGCATCCCTCAGAAGATTTGCCCATTACGACTATTGGTCTGACTCCCTGAAGCGCTCCGTGCTTCTGGACAGCGGGGCAGATATGATCTCCTACGGTATGGGGGAGAAGAGTATCCTTGCCATTGCCAGAGCTTTGAATGAGGGGATGTCCATCCGTGATATCCATGATATACCCGGTACGGTATATCGTACTATGGAACTGCCGGGAGGCGTGATCCTGCCCTCCTATGAGGAGCTTTGCAGGGACAAGAAAGCCTATGCCGAGAGTTTCCGCATTCAGTATGAGAATATGGACCCTTTTACCGGAAAGGTTTTGGCAGAACCATATGAAAAACAGGGGTATCTGGTGCAGAACCCGCCCTCCAAACCACTCACAACACAGGAGATGGATGAGGTGTATGGTCTGCCTTACACCCGTACCTATCATCCCATGTATGAGAAAATGGGGAAGATACCAGCAATTGAAGAAATCAAATTCAGCCTCACCAGCAACCGGGGATGTTTCGGAGGCTGTAATTTCTGTGCCCTTACCTTTCATCAGGGAAGGATCGTACAGGTAAGAAGCCACGCATCCATTCTGGATGAGGCTGTCATGTGTACAGAGGAGAAAGATTTTAAGGGGTATATCCACGATGTGGGCGGTCCTACCGCGGATTTCCGCCAGCCAGCCTGCAAAAAGCAGATGACAAAGGGTGTCTGCAAAAACCGTCAGTGCCTGTATCCGAAACCATGCAAAAATCTGGAGGCAGATCACAGGGACTACCTGGAGCTTCTGGCAAAACTCCGGGAGATTCCAGGGGTGAAGAAAGTTTTCATCCGTTCCGGGATCCGCTTTGATTATGTGGAGGCAGACAAGGACAGGGAATTTCTGGAGAAGCTTGCGCAGTATCATGTGAGCGGCCAGCTTCGGGTGGCGCCGGAGCACGTTTCCGACCAGGTGCTTACCTATATGGGCAAGCCGGAACATGCGGTGTATGAAAAATTTCTGAAAGATTTTGAAAAGGCCAATGCGCGCACCGGTAAAAAACAGTATGCAGTGCCATATTTCATGTCTTCCCATCCGGGATGCACCATGAAGGAGGCTGTCAAGCTTGCGGAATATGTGCGTGATATGGGATTTACGCCGGAACAGGTGCAGGATTTCTACCCCACACCCTCCACTATGTCCACCTGTATGTATTATACCGGCCTGGACCCGAGAACCATGGAGCCGGTATATATACCGAAAAATCCCCATGAAAAAGCCATGCAGCGGGCCCTCATCCAGTATAAGAACCCCGCGAACCGGGAACTTGTAAAAGAGGCCCTTATAACGGCGGGAAGGACTGACCTGATTGGGACAGACAGAAAATGTCTCATCCGTACAGGAAATGGCAGTGATACAAAGAGGAAGGAAGCCGAGCGCGGCAGCAAAATGAAAGACCGCAGAAATACACAGAAAAAGAAAACCATAAGAAATATCCACAAAAAGAAGAGTAGGTGATCGTTTGAAAATAGCAGTCATAACCGGTGCTTCCTCAGGTATGGGGAAAGAGTTTGTGCGCCAGATCGCCAGCCATTACGGCTGGCTGGATGAGATCTGGGCCATTGCCAGAAGAAGTGAGGCTCTGGAAGAACTTGGAAAGGAAATTGGTATCAAGGTCCGTGTGATTCCCATGGATATTACGGATCCCAAAAGCATCGGAAAGCTGAAAGAAATGCTGAGGGAATACAAACCCTATGTAAAATATCTGGTAAATGCAGCGGGCTGCGGAGTGCACAGGAGTGTGGAGGTAACCTCAGCCGGGGACTGTGCCGGAATGATAGATCTGAACTGCAGGGCCCTGACGGAGATTACCAGGCTTTTTCTGCCGTATATGAGGCAGAAGAGCCATATTGTCATGGTGGCATCCGCTGCCGCTTTTATCCCCCAGCCGGAATTTGCCGTGTACGCGGCCACAAAAGCGTATGTCCTCAGCTTTTCCCGGGCTCTTTTCCGGGAGCTGCGCGGCTACATTGCGGTGACGATTGTCTGCCCGGGGCCGGTAGATACGGAATTTCTCGAGCATATCGGTGGAAAGAAACGCATGCCTTCCTATAAGCGTAGATTTATTGCCCGTCCGGAGGCAGTGGTAAACCAGGCGATTTTGGATGCAGCGAGAAAAAAAGAAATCTCCATTTATGGATTTTCTATGAAATGTTTTTTTATCCTTTGCAAAATTGTTCCACATAGGGTATTATTAAAAATTGTAGAAGTTATTTCTAAATGACAGTTACTATTCACAGCCCTGCAAAAAGCGCAGTTCTGTGAACAGTAACACGCTTCGCGATGCACACACAATGCAATAAATTGCATTGTGGTGCTGGCCAACTCGGGATTTTGCTTCGCAAAACACCTCCCGGAACATTGGCCGTGAATAGTTACAAATGACATACAATGACACAAATGAGGAGACGGATTTTCAATGGAAAAAAAGAAGAAAATCAGAAAAGGTGATTTCGGATATATCTCTTCCCAGAAGAAAAAGAGAACGATGTATACCATTCTGGCCTTTATAGCCCCGCTTACAGTTTTTTTTACCGGTCTTATCATCAAGGGAAACAGAAATACGGTTTTTACGGTAGTGGCTGTTGTGGCCTGTCTGCCTGCCTGTAAATTTGCAGTGGGCATGATCATGATGTTTATGCAGAAACCAATGTCCGAGAAGGATTACCGGCAGATTGAAAAGCACAGACATGGCCTGGCTCTGGGATATGAGCTGGTGATATCTGCCTATGAAAAACAGACCTTTCTGGACTCAGTGGCTGTATGCGGCAATACGGTGGTGGGATATACCAGCCGTGAAAAATCCGACATACCTTTTGTGGAGAAGCATATTCAGTCCATCCTCAGACAGAATGGATACTATGTGAATGTAAAGATTTTCCGGAAACTGCCGGATTATTTAAACCGTCTGGAATCCATGTGGGAGCATCATGAATCCCTGGAAAAGGATATCCGTTTTACACCGGATGAGAAATATCCGGATTTGACCAGAAATGAACTGATCCTGCATACTATTTACGCGATTTCTCTCTAGAGCCTGTTTGAAAATTCATTCCGACAATCTGCACGCCCCACTTTGCGGGATATTTGCCCCAAATTCAGTCAGCGTAGCCCGCTACGCCTCCTTCATCGGGGTCAAATCTCCCACAAACTGTGACGCACAGCTTGCCGAAAGCAATTTTCAAACACGCTCTAGAATACCGCGAAACAAGGCTTACAGACAGGAGGAATACATGAGAGAACTGACAGTAAAAGCAGGGGAGAGCGGACAGCGTCTGGATAAATATCTTGCAAAATATCTGAAGGAGGCACCGAAAAGCTTCCTATATAAAATGCTCCGAAAGAAGAACATTACTCTGAACGGCAGAAAGGCTGACGGCAGTGAGAAGCTGCAGGCAGAGGACTGTGTCCGTCTTTTTTTGGCGGAGGAGACACTGGAAAAATTCATGGGGACTCAGACAGAGGCTCATACCTGCTCTTTGGATGTTATCTATGAGGATGACCATGTGTTGTTTATCAACAAACCTGTGGGAATGCTGTCCCAGAAGGCGGATAAGAAAGACATATCCCTGGTGGAATATCTGACAGGATATCTGCTGGAAAAGGGTGCACTGACAAGAGAAGATCTGCTGACTTTTCATCCGTCTGTCTGCAACCGTCTGGACCGCAACACCAGCGGCATTGTGGCAGCGGGCAAAACCATGGCCGGCCTGCAGACATTGTCCGGGGCATTTAAGGACAGAAGCCTGCACAAATATTATCTTGCGCTTGCGGCAGGGAGCGTGGAGCATCCGTCCTATATAAAAGGTTATCTGTGGAAGAATGAGCGGACCAATAAAGTCACTGTGACAAGGGAACCGAAAAAGGATGCCCTCCCTATTGAGACACGTATGCGGCCTCTGTCTTATTCCGGGACAGGAGACTGCACGCTGTTGGAGGTGGAGCTTCTGACAGGGCGTACCCATCAGATCAGAAGTCACCTGGCAAGCATTGGGCATCCCATCATTGGAGACGCAAAATACGGCAGCAGAGAAGTCAACGAAGCGTACAGGAAGAAATACCGGGTTACCTCTCAGCTGCTTCATGCATGGAGGATTGAGATGCCGTCTTTCGAGGGAGAGCTTAGTTACCTGTCGGGACTGAAGCTGACGGCAGAACTGCCTGCGTTATTTAAAAAAGTCATCAAAGGGGAGAAACTGTAATGAGCAAACAATATAACGGGCCCTCCATCATGGAGGAGCTCTGGGAATATATAAAAATGATTATTTTTGTGGTTGTTGTGGTTTTCATCGTCAACAATGTGCTTTTGATCAATGCCAAGATTCCGTCAGAATCCATGGAAGACACGATCATGACGGGAGATCGGATCTTCGGAAACCGACTGGCATACATAAATAAAGACCCACAGCGTTTTGACATTGTGATTTTCAAATACCCTGACGATGAGACACAGCTTTTCATTAAGCGTGTCATCGGACTGCCCGGGGAGACGGTGGAGATCAGGGACGGAAAGGTATATATCGACGGCGCCGAAACCCCATTGGATGACAGCTTTACACCGGAGCCGCCCCAGGGAAACTGGGGACCGGAGGTGGTTCCGGAGGGCAGCTATTTTATGCTGGGTGACAACAGGAACCGCTCAAAGGATTCCCGCTTCTGGACCAATACCTTTGTGAAAAAAGAAAAAATTCTGGGTAAGGCTGTCCTTCGCTACTTCCCGTCACCGAAGCTGATAAAATAAAGTGCAGGGAAAAATAAAAGAACAGCAGGAAAAGAGACAGCATAGAAGACAGAAGAAAGAGGAGGAATGGAGATGGCGACCTGGAATTCCAGAGGTCTGCGCGGTTCCGCACTGGAGGAGTTTATCAACGAGACCTGCGCGCGCTACAGGGAAAAGAATCTGGCCCTGATACAAAAAGTCCCCACCCCCATTACACCGGTCCGCATAGACAAGGAGAGCAGGCATATTACGCTGGCTTATTTTGAGAAGAAGAGTACAGTGGATTATATCGGCGTGGTTCAGGGAATTCCCATATGTTTTGACGCAAAAGAGTGCAATACAGATAACTTTCCCCTGCAGAATATCCATGCCCATCAGGTGGAATTCATGGGGGATTTTGAGAAACAGCAGGGAATCGCGTTTTTGATCCTTTTTTTCACCCACAGGGATGAACTCTACTATATGCCCTACCGGGAGATGTATCGCTTCTGGATGCGGGGACAGAACGGCGGCAGGAAACATTTTAAGTATGAGGAACTGAACCCGGAATGCTTTTTAAAGAGAAGCAAAAATTTTCTGGTGCCCTTTCTGGAAGGGGTTGCCTGGGATTTGGATAAAAGAGAAATATAAAAAAGTTGTATTTTTTCAACTTATGGTGTATACTGAATGAAAAGTATGTGTCCGTGAAGAAAGAAATTGAAGTATACAGGTAACAGCCCTATCTGTCTTTGATGACAGGTTCGGCTGTTTTTTGTTACATGGGAAAATTCTCCGAACTTCCTGACCGTAGGTGGCTGCGCTTTGGCGTGAAGGTCATATGGGCAGGATTCTATTTTAAGTAATTTGGGGACTGCATGAAGAAAGAGGTAAAATTTGAATAAAACAACAAAAAAACAAAACGACAAGGTTAAAATCATCCCACTTGGGGGACTGGACAAAATCGGTATGAATATTACTGCAGTTGAATATCATGACACGATCATTGTGATCGACTGCGGAATATCCTTTCCGGATGATGAGATGCTGGGTATTGACAAGGTCATTCCCGATGTGTCTTATCTGATTGAGAATAAGGAGAAGGTGAAAGGGTTTGTGATCACCCACGGACATGAAGACCATATCGGTGCGCTACCCTATATCCTTCCGCAGATCAATGTGCCGGTCTATGCCACCATGCTGACAATGGGACTCATAGAGCATAAGCTGGAGGAAGCAAAACTGCTGAAAAAGACGAAACGCAGAGTAGTGAAACAGGGAGGCCAGATCAATCTTGGCGAGATGCGAATCGAATTTATCAGAACAAACCACAGCATAGCGGGGGCATCCGCTCTGGCAATCCATACACCCGCAGGGATTGTTTTCCACACAGGGGATTTTAAAGTGGATTATACCCCTCTGTTCGGAGAGGCTATTGATCTGCAGAGAATGGGAGCTCTGGGGAAGAAAGGCGTGCTGGCAGTCATGTGCGACAGTACCAATGCCATCCGTCCCGGATTCACTCCGTCTGAGACAAAGGTTGCAAAGACTTTTGATACGCTTTTTGCAGAAAACAAGACAAACAGAATTATTGTGGCCACCTTTGCATCCAATGTGGACCGAGTCCAGCAGATCATGAATACCGCTTATAAATACGGAAGAAAAGTGATCCTGCAGGGCAGAAGTATGGAGACGGTCATCAAGATAGCGGAAGAACTGGGATATGTGACGATTCCTGAAAAAACTCTGATATCCGTAAATGAAATGAACCGTTATCCCGATGAAAAACTGGTATTCATCACAACAGGAAGCCAGGGAGAGGAAATGGCCGCATTGTCGAGAATGGCGGATTCGACACATAAAAAGGTAGTCATCAAACCAAAGGACGCAATCATATTCAGTTCAACTCCCATACCGGGAAATGAGAAAGCTGTCTCCAGAATCGTCAATGAACTGGCAAGGAAAGGCGCAAATGTTATTTTCCAGGACACCCACGTGTCAGGCCATGCCTGTCAGGAGGAAATCAAGCTGATCTATTCCCTGCTGAAGCCCGAATATGCCATTCCGGTGCATGGAGAGTACCGCCATCTCATAGCCGGCGGCAATCTGGCAAAGGAATTGGGGATGGATGATGACCATGTATTTATACTGGAGGCAGGTGACGTGCTGGAACTCTCCGAAGAGACCGGAAAGGTAGTGTCAAAAGTCACCGCAAGAGGTATCTATGTGGACGGCCTGGGCGTGGGAGATGTGGGAAATATCGTACTCAGGGACAGGCAGAGCCTTTCGGAAAACGGTGTCATCATTGTGTCATTGGCTTTGGAGCGGAAAACAGGCAAGCTTATGTCAGGTCCGGATATTATTTCCAGAGGATTTGTCTATGTAAGAGAATCCGAAGAGCTTATGCGCGAACTGAAGAAAGTGGCATCAAAAGCCATTGAAAAATGTGAAAAACAGAATCACAGGGAATGGGGACAGATAAAGACAGAGATCAGAGACAGCCTGGATGATTATTTATGGAAAAAGATCAAGAGAAGTCCTGTTATACTTCCTGTCATTATGGAAGTTTAAAATGTTTCTAAGCCTGGTTGAAGGTTTTTCGGCCCTCCTTTTTGGGGGGCTGTTTTTTATATCGGTCGCAAAGAATATAGAAGTGTGGGCAGCAGATATGATATACTGATCATACAGAAACAGAGTTATGGGCAGGACACATGAGGAACGGTATTTGGCAGGGAAAGGAGATGGTTTTATGTGGAAAAGGGCAGAACTGAAAAGAAGAGGAAGGGAAAAACTAAAGCGGAATTATTGGCCTGCTGTGGCGGTTTCACTGGTTCTCGCTGTCATGATGACAGATATTAGCGGACCGTTTTTGCTGCATGGGAAGAAGTATAACCTGGTGTCGATTCTCTGGACAGACTTCCTGATTCCCTGGAAATTCAGCGGAACTATCATAAAGACCATTATCCGTGATATTTTCTATGTTTTTATTTTTGCCATAATAGAAGTGGGCGGAGCTGCATTTTTTATCAGGAACAGAAAGGAAAAGGCAGGGGCAGCCCTGGTATTTTCCGGCTTTTTTGATGGAAATTATAAGAAGTATATGAAGGGGATGTTCCTGGTGCATCTGGAACTGTTTTTCTGGTATCTGATGCTTCTGGTACCGGGAATCATACAATCCTATGCATTCCGCATGGCCCCTTACATTCTGGCGGAAAACCCGGATGCCGGGTTTGAGGAGATTCTGCATACCAGTGAGGATATGATGCGCGGACAGAAGTGGAGGGCATTTCTTCTGGACTTATCCTTTCTTGGATGGCGGGTACTGACCATTCTGACCTTTGGCGTGCTGGGAATCTTTTTTACAGGAGCATACATAGAGGCAGTGAATGCGGAGCTGTATGCTGTTCTGAAGGAGGAGCGTATGAGACGGTTAGATGCAGACAATCACGGTATCTCATCCCGCCCGTCATGAATAAGAAAACTCTCCAATCCGGCTTTGATAAAAGAATCAATGGTCTTTTGAATCTTCTTCCAGTCTCCACACTGGTTGCGGATCGTCAGTTTATTGATCGTCAGGCATCCGTTCATCTGGAAATAAAATACAGCCTCAGCCTGTTCAAATGTGAGCAGGCTGTGAGACATCAGCCAGGTGACATAGCCTTCCTTATACACATCTGCTATTTTGTCAATGATCCTGGAGGAAATAATATCGTCCAGAAATAGTACCTGATATCTGGGAGTATTGTGTACCTTGTGGCAGAAGGGAAAAGTGCAGTTGGAGGCAGCGCGGCCGGGGCACATGAGATGTTCCTCCAGGCTTTTGGTGTCCTTCAGCATTTCTGTCAGGATATCATCCAATACATCGTCCATATCATAATAGTGCAGATAAAAGGTTCCCCTGTTGATCTCAGCCAGCTTACAGATCTCCGTGACGGTGATTTTTGAAAAGTTTTTTTTCTCCAGCAGGGCAAGGAAGGTATCTTTGATTGCCTGCCGGGTGTATTTAGTGCGGCGGTCTTCTTTTCTTTCTTTGGTCTCCATATGTTTCCTCCTTAAACGATTCATATCAACAATTTTTTTAATTTGTTGATAAAATGAACAGATTGAAAAAATTGATGATTGTAATTTTCATAATTACAATTATAATCAATTATAGAAAGAAATCAACAGGTTGTTCAGAAATTTGGAGGTAAATATATGGGACATGTTATAGCAGTGGCCGGAAAAGGCGGCGTAGGCAAGACAACTTTATGCGGTCTGCTGATTCAGTATTTATGCGAGAGCGGGAAGAAGCCGGTTCTGGCAGTGGACGCAGATGCGAATTCCAATTTAAATGAAGTTCTGGGAGTTGAGACAGAGATTACATTGGGCGAACTGCGTGAGGAAATAGAGCGTGCGGGCATTGACAGCAGATATCAGATTCCTGCAGGTGTGACAAAGCAGGATTATCTGGAAATGAGGCTGGCGGATGCCATCACGGAAGAGGATGATTATGACCTTATGGTAATGGGGCGTACCCAGGGACAGGGATGCTACTGTTTCGTGAATGGCCTGGTGCAGACACAGATACAGAGACTCCAGAGCCATTATCCCTACATTGTAGTGGACAATGAGGCGGGCATGGAGCACATCAGCCGCGGCATTCTGCCCACCATGCAGACAGCCATCCTGGTAAGCGACTGTTCCAGAAGAGGGGTACAGGCGGCAGGGAGAATCGCCCGTCTGGTGGAGGAACTGAATTTCAAACCACAGAAAATGGGACTGATCGTAAACCGTGCGCCGGAGGGCAGATTAGACGCAGGAACCATGGAAGAAATTGAAAAGCAGAAGCTGAATCTTTTAGGAGTTGTTCCCCATGATGACATGGTATACCGCTTTGACTGTGACGGAAAGCCGACGATACAGCTTCCGGCAGATTCTCCGGTGCGGGCAGCCCTGAAAGGGATTGTGGAGAAATTAGGGCTGTAAAGGAAAAATAAAATCAGATATAAGGAAGACAGAGAATACAGGGGAGCAGGCAAAACAAAGCCTGCCCCTGTTTTTTTATTTTACCTTGTATCTAACATTTCTGTAAGATTCCCGGAAACGCTGGGAGATAGAAAAAAAATAAGTTATAATGATAGCACCAAACAAGGATCAAAACCGATACACAAGACAGAGAAAAGGAGCAGAATATTATGAAGATCATGATTGTGGAAGACGAATTGTCCCTTGCCAGAGAAATTTGCCTCCTCTGCAGAAAATGGGAGTTTGATACAGAATATATAAGAACCTTTGACCATGTGGATGAGGAGTTTATGCGCATCAAGCCGGATTTTGTTCTTCTGGACATTAATCTGCCTTATCATGACGGCTTTTACTGGTGTGAAAGAATCAGAACCATGTCCAATGTGCCCATCCTTTTTTTATCCAGCCGTGAGTTAAACGCGGATAAGATCATGGCTATGGCATCCGGCGGGGATGATTACATGGAAAAACCCTTTGATTCGGAGCTGCTGCTTGTGAAAATCCGTTCCATGCTGAGGCGTGCCTATGAATACCGGAAAAATGACAGGGAATATCTGACGGACGGAGGATATTATGACAGCGCGGAGGGGATCTTTACCTATGGGGAACAGTCGGTGGAGCTGACCAAGTCGGAGAATAAAATCATGAGTGCCCTGGTAGAATGCAGAGGAAAAGTAGTGGAGAGAGAAAAGCTGATGCAGCATCTATGGAATACGGATGAATTTGTCACGGACGCCTCCCTGACTGTTCTGGTGTCAAGGCTCAGAAGCAAGCTTCGGGATATATCCGGCGGGAAAGAGATCATAGGCACGAAAAAAGGAAGGGGATATTATATCATATGAAAAAGTATCTGGCTGATCGGGGCCATGCCATACTGCTTTTTTTGATATCACTGCTGTTTGTCAATTTGTATTTCGGTTTCATCTGCGCTACCCGAGTCAATCCGGGGGATTTGTATTACCTGGATGCAGCAGCGGGCGCGCTGGCGCTGTTTCTTCTGGCACTGGACTACAGAAAACAGAGCAGGATCTGCAGAACACTCACAGAGGAGAAAGAGATTTCAAAAGAGGAGATGAGAAAGCTGCTGGGCCGCCGTCAGTATGAAATATGGTACCGGGAGAAAGAGGAAGATGAGGAAAAAATACAAAATCTGTATAATGAGATCCTGGAACTGAGCGACTATATTACCCTGTGGGCCCATGAAGTGAAGCTGCCTCTATCTGCCCTGCGGCTTATGAATGAGAGAAATAAGGACAGGGCACTGCAGGAAGAAATGCAGGATTCCCTGGAGCGGATACAGCAGTATCTGAATACCATGATGATGAGCAGTAAGCTGAAAAAGCCGGAAAATGACGTGAAGCTGGAAAAGGTCAGTTTAAGGGAAGCGGCAGCGGAGGCTGTAAAAAACCACTCCTATTTTCTGATACGCGATCATTTTGCCATAGAGATGCATTTAAAAGACGAGGCTGTTTACAGCGACCGCAGATGGCTGGTCTATATGCTGGACCAGATCATCGGCAACGCGGTGAAATACCGGGGAGAAAACCCCACACTCACCTTCGGAGCTGACATTTCCTCTGCATGCGGAACAGAGTTTTGGGTTGAGGACAACGGTACCGGCATAGCCCAGGCGGAACTGCCCTATATATTTGATAAAGGCTATATCGGAAGCTGTCAGAGAAACGGCGGCTACCGCTCCACGGGAATGGGCCTGTATTTTGTAAAGCAGACTGCAGACAGGCTGGGCATTGGAGTCAGGGCTTCCTCCGGGGAAAACAATACAAGATTTACATTTACATTTCAAGATCACGCAGATTATTTTTTCCTGGATAAGCCACACCAAACCTTGCAGAAATGTTAGAAACAGGCGGAAGGTGTTAGAAAGATGTAAGGATTTCCCGCTCCTGTTTTGCTACACTTAAACTGTAAAGAAAACAGTTGAATTTGCCGTAAAAGGAGTTAAGGAAATGAAAAAAATTGTGGAGATCAAAAATCTGACAAAGACCTATGGACGCAAAGGATATGAGTCGGTAGTCCTGAAAGATGTCACCATGGATATTTATGAACATGATTTTATTGCCATCATGGGGCCAAGCGGAGCCGGTAAATCCACCCTTTTAAACCTGCTGTCCACGCTTGACAAGCCCTCCCGGGGGCAGATCATTTTGGACGGGGAGGATGTGACAAGGGTGGGAAACCGACAGCTCTCCGTGATCCGCAGGGATAAGATCGGATTCATTTTCCAGGAATACAATCTTCTGGACAATATGACCCTTCAGGACAACATAGCCCTTCCTCTTTCCCTGAACGGTAAGAAGAGCCGGGAAATTCTGGAGAAGGTGGATAAAATGGCAGATATGTTCGGGCTGTCTGCGCATCTGAACAAATACCCTTACCAGCTTTCCGGAGGACAGAAACAGCGCGGAGCCAGTGCCAGGGCACTGATCACAGAACCCCGGATCCTCTTTGCCGATGAGCCCACAGGAGCTCTGGATTCCCGTTCCAGCCGGGATCTGCTTTTGAGCCTGAAGGCAGCCAATGAGAAAGGAAAAGCCACGATTCTTATGGTGACGCATGATGCCTACACAGCCAGCTATGCAAAGCAGGTATACTTTTTAAGCGACGGGCAGATTCAGTGCAGACTGAACAATAAGGAGGACAGAAAGTTATTTTACGATGAGATTCTGAAGCTCCTGGCATCCATGGGAGGTGAGAGGGAATGAGTCTGATCCGGCTTACAATGTCCAATTTTAAACGGAATCTGAGAAATTATATGTCATTGGTTCTGGCGCTGGCCTTCTCTGTGTTTATCTTTTTCAATTTTCAGTGTGTCCTGTATTCGGATTCCATGGAAGTGCTGAACAATTACAATAAAGACTATATAGATTTGATCGTGCATGCGCTGTCTGTTGTCTTTGGCGTATTTTTGTTTTTCTTTATCTGGTATGCTACCAATGTGTTTTTAAACCAGCGGAAAAAGGAAATCGGCATCTACATTTTCATGGGACTGGACAACAAAAGAATCGGGAAAATGTACGCTTTGGAAGCTTTATTTTCCGGCCTCTTTTCCCTGGCAGCAGGTCTGGCGGCGGGAGTAGTTTTTTCAAAGCTGTTCCAGATGGTGCTGCTGCGCATTTCGGAGATCAGCGTGGATATAAAATTTTCCTTTTCCCTGAAGCCGGTGCTGATAACCGCGTGTGTTTTCATGGCGATTTACGGGCTGATGGTGGTGAAGGGGTATGTCTCTCTTGTCAGAAGCAGCGTGCTGGATATGCTTTCCGGTGCAAAACAAAAAGAGATGAAAGCGGAACCGGCATTTCTGACAGCCATTAAGATCATGCTTGGCGTCAGTGTACTTGGGGCAGGATATTACTGTGCCGTCAGGACAGGTGATATTGACAGTCTTGCCTATGCCCTGGCTGCGGTGATCCTGGTCATAGCAGGCACTTATTTTATCTACGGCGGCCTGATTCCATGGCTGATCAGAAAGCTTACGGAGAATAAACAATATCTCTATCAAAAGCAGAGAAATCTTTGGGTGAACAACCTGGCCTTCCGTCTGAAGCGGAACTACAGGACCTATGCTATCGTGACCGTGCTCATGATCTGCTCCGTCACAGTGCTTGGAACCTCCATAGCCCTGAAGCAGAGATATGAAAGGTCAGAGCATTTCAGGACCACATATACCTGTCAGGTGGTAACGAAAACGGAAGTGGACGCAGATGAGATACAAAAAGGGATTGAGAAGGAGAATAAAGTAAAATACAGAAGCAGCATTCCCCTTTTATCGCTTGACCCGGATAAGCTGCATTCGAAATACAAGAGTGCCAATTATGCTATTACTTCAGAATCGGCCGTAAAAGCTGCCGCCGAAGAAGCCGGGCTTCCCTATGAGAGTGGATCGCTTAGGGACAATGAGTGTGTTCATCTGACCCATATTATGCTCATGAGCTTTGTTCCGGAAGACAATGAGCCGGTTACCATAGGGGATCAGGTATTTCAGCAGATCGCAGAGAGCAATGTGCCATATCTGGGGGATCTGCAGAATGGGATGAGTGTATATGTGGTGAATGACACACAGTATAAAAAGTTGCAGCTACTGGGGGAAGTTCTGTATCTGTACAACTATAAATTTGAGGACCCCGAAAATCTGGATGCTTCGGTTCCCTATCTCAGGTCTCTTGCGAAAGAGGATCCGGACCGTTTTGTGGGTGTGAATCTGATTCGTACGGAGGATAAAGAAGGGGCTTGGGTCCGTGTCATGTATTCCCTCTGTGTATTCATGTTCGCAACCCTGATCCTGGCCTGCGGAAGTATTATCTTCATCAAATTAAACAATGAAGCTGTGGAGGATATGGAGCGCTACAGGGTATTGCAGAAAATAGGAATCCAGAGATCCACACTTTATAAATCCATGAAAAATGAGATTCGCTTTACTTATTACTGTCCTTTTGTTCTCATGGTCCTGACTTCCTATTTTTCTATCCACGCAGTGGGAACGGTTATGAAAGAAGATCTGCTTCGGATCAATGTGTTCAGCGCGGCAGCCATACTGCTGTTATTCAGCATCATTTACCTGATATCCGTCCGCGCATTCAGGAAAAAAGTTTTGGATTAAAAAAGAAACAGATTAGTGCGGCGTCCCGGGAAAACATCCGGGGCGCCGCACTTTTTTTAGTATTTTCCGTACATGTCAACAGCTTCCAAAAGCGCTTCCATATTTTCCTGGGGACAGTCCTCCAGGGAATATCCGGTGGTGAAAAGATAACCGCCTCCCGGTGCCATGATCTCCAGATGCTGTTTCACTTCTTCCCGGATTCTCTCAGGCGTGCCGTACCGCACTGAGTATACCGGGAATCCGCCCATAAGGCAGGCTGTGTCTCCCAGTTCTTTCTTTGCAAGCTTCAGGTCTACGTTCTCAAAGTGGTATACCACTTTATTCTTCGGCACTTCCTTCAGGTATTTCAGCCTGGTATTATAGGCGCCCTCTGTGTACACAACCGGTGTGATATTGTGTTCGATCAGCGCAAGAATCCATTTCTGCAGATAAGGCCAGTACAGTTCCCTGTAATCCTCCTCACTGATGAAATTATCAAAGCCCTTGTGCAGCATAACCCATGCGTAGCGGCTGCCGGTTGCCTGGCAGAATCCCAGACTCTGTTTGATATGCAGGTCTGCGAAGATATCCAGTGCATGCTTTACATTGTCCCGCTCTTCAATCAAATCCGGCATCATGCCAAAGGTTCCCCGGAGTGTATCCCCAAGCATATCAAAGGCCGTTGCAGAGCCTCCGCCCATAATGGAATAATAGCCAAGGGCGCGGAGCTTTTTGTCGTACTCCTGTATCACAGCGTTCATTTTCTGGGCTTCCTCCGCAGCAGCCAGCAGGCGTTTGTAGACAGGGATGGCCTGCGGTGAGGTCAGCATATGCTGAGCACCGCCCACGATCATATCATAGTAATCCAGGTCAGAAAGCGGTTCAAAGATTTCCATGGTGCGGGGCAGATGTTTGGTCAGCCAGAAGCCTGCCGGATCCCGGAAGAATTCATCGTATTCCCCGTCTTCCAGCGTTGGATATTCAATGAACTGATAGGTATTGTTCTCGTCCAGGCCCTTGGGGTCTCCGGGCCAGCGGGCATTTTTCATGCCCAGATTTTCCAGAACTTTAGCTGCGGGGGTGAAATTACTGATGCTTCCCGTATCTGTGTAAGAGTATTTTTCATAAAAAGCCAGCATGGCACGGCAGGCTTTTTCATGGTCAACCATACTCTCAGCCATAGTGATTCCGGCCTTGTGAAGAGGGTAGGTGCCGACTAAAAGGGTATTCGGAACCCTGTCCGGCTCCTGGTTTAAGACGGCAGTTTCCACGCGTTTTTTTCTTTCCTCATAAAGTTTTTCATAATCCGCCATAGGTATTTCCTCCTTTCCCATAGGGAACAGACATTGATTCATGATATAAAAAGTATACCACTGTGCTGCGGCGGCTTCTACAGCCCGGCATCACAAGTCTTTTCTTTTGTCGGGTGCGTTTTTTGTATTGAACGTACATGTGCCAAGAGATATGAGATATCTGCATAACCACAGGAAATCTGCAGAAAATGTAAGTATAACCCAGCAGAAAATATAAAAATCGGAACGGAGTTTATCATGGACAGAGAAGAAAGTATCAATGAGATTCTTTCCTATTACAGCGGCAGGAAAGATAAAAAAGAGCAGGAAACAGTGGCTGCAATGTTAAGGGAACTGCAGGAAGTCTGCGGCGGAATCAGTCCGAAACTCCAGGAGAGGGCAGCACAGGCGGCAGGCATAAAGGTTTCTGTGATTCAGTATCTGGTGCGTATGTACTCTGATCTAAAAGAAACACCGTATGAGCATACCGTCACGGTCTGCACGGGGATAAGATGCAGAAATAAGGGCGGAGCAGCCGTTTCCCAGGCTGTGAGAAAAGCGCTGGGCATTAAAAAGGAAGGTCTGTCCGCTGACGGAAATGTATATCTGCATGTGCGCGGCTGCCTGAGAAACTGCGGGACATCGCCGAATCTTCTCATTGACGGGAAACTGTTTTCCAAAGTCAAGCCGGAGCAGGTACCTGATATTCTGGAAAAAACGTGCGGACAGCCATATGGCAGACAGGAATAAAACATAAATTACCATTTGTCTACCAACATGATTTTTTGCATAATCTGGGCAGAATACACAAAAGATAGCAAGAGGATGTTTGAAAATGCATGCCCGCAGGACTGCCTGTAAATTGTGCCGCACATATCTTGCGGCAGGTAATTTTCGAACACAAGCTAAACGAGGAATGGAATCGAAAGGACGAGAGATTATGGAAGAGTTCGGGATAAAAACATCCATACATTTTGGGAAAAATGCATTGGAATATTTAAAAAAACTGCAGGGTGCCGGGATATTTATTGTCACAGATCCTTTTATGGTGGAGTCCGGCCTTGTGGAGCGTATCATCGGATATCTGGAAAAAGACCGCTGTACGATCTTCAGCAATGTGGTTCCTGACCCGCCCCTGGAACTGGTGATCGAAGGTGTCAAAGAGGTGATAAAACACAGACCGGATACCCTCATTGCCCTGGGCGGAGGGTCTGCCATTGATGAGGCCAAGGCCATCATGCATTTTTCCAGACAGATCGGAAACCTGCCGGATATGGAATTTATTGCGGTTCCCACCACCAGCGGAACCGGCTCGGAAGTCACATCCTTTGCCGTGATCACAGACCGGGAAAAGGGAATCAAATATCCCCTGGTGGACCAGTCTCTTCTTCCGGATACGGCGATCCTGGATGCCAGCCTTGTAAAAAGTGTTCCCAAAACCGTGGTGGCGGACACGGGCATGGATGTGCTGACACACGCACTGGAGGCTTATGTCTCCACAAAAGCCAATGCCTTTACAGATGCCCTGGCGGAGAAAGCCGCTGTGACGGTTCTGCGGTATCTGCTCCGTTCCTATACCAGCCAGGAGGATTTTAGAGCCAGGGAGGAGATGCACAATGCATCCTGTATGGCAGGACTGGCCTTTGACAGAACGTCCCTGGGAGTGAACCACGCCATTGCCCACAACATCGGAGGTAAGTTCAAAGTGCCTCACGGCAGGACCAATGCGGTTCTGCTCCCCTATGTGGTGGAATTTAACGCGGATATGAAGGAATTTAATCCCCGTGCATATACCCGGGCAGCAGAAAAATATGCGGCGATCGCCCAGCTTGCGGGAATCGGCGGCGGCAATGTGCGGGCAGGGGTAAAGAACCTGGTCAGGGAGATTCGGAAAATGCAGGAACAGATGAAAATGCCTTTTGGATTTAAGGAGTGCGGCATTTTGCCTGAGGAATACCAGAAACAGAAGGATGCTGTGGCGCAGGGAGCGCTGGCGGATGCCTGTATCAGGACAAACCCCAGAGAAGTATCCCGGGAGGATATTCTGGAACTATTGAAACGTGCTTATCAGGGAATCCGCTGATACCGTCCGGGAGGAATCAGATATGGAAGTGAAAGAAAAACAGAGGATCATACAGGAATTTGTCCCGGGAAAACAGATTACGCTGGCCCATGTCATAGCCGGTCCCGACCCGGCGATCTATGTGAAACTGGGACTGGAGCCGGAGCAGATGGACGCCATAGGCATTCTGACCATAACACCCAGTGAGGGGGCGATCATAGCGGCTGATATAGCCACTAAAGCTTCTGACATCACCCTGGGGTTTATCGACAGGTTCAGCGGCGCGCTGGTGTTTACCGGTGACATCAGTTCAGTGGAGGCTGCAGTGAAGGAGATTCTGGAAACCATGGAAGAACATCTGGGATTTGCAAAGGCGCCGGTGACGAGAACATGAAGAAAGTGATATTTATAGGACAGAGCGGCTGCGGCAAGACAACCCTGTGCCAGAAGTTAAACGAAGAAGAGATCCGCTATAAAAAGACCCAGGCTGTGGAACGGTACGGGGAATCCATAGACACACCGGGTGAGTACCTGGAGAACCGCCATTTTTACAATGCTCTGATCATGAGTGCAGTGGACGCGGGCATCATCGCCCTGGTGGCTGACCCTACATCGGAATACCGGGCGATTCCTCCCGGGTTTGCCGGCATTTTCGGGAAAAAGGTAATCGGTATTATAACGAAGATACATGAGGCTGGCCCGGAACAGGTGAAGAGGGCCCAGACGCAGTTAAAAGAGGCAGGCGTAAACCGGATCTTTCGAGTGGATACACCAAAGGGGACAGGAATTGCCGAGCTGTCTGAATTTCTGAACCGGGAAAGGGGGAAAAAATGAAAGAAGAACTTTTGAGTGTGGGAATTGATCTTGGTACCAGTACCACGCAGCTTATTTTTTCCAGGCTGACAGTGGAGAACATGGCGACCAGTTATACAGTTCCCCGGATGGTGATCACCAGAAAAGAGATTCAGTACAAAAGCGATATTTATTTTACACCCCTCCTTGACCAGACCAGGATCGATTTTGGTAAAGTACGGGAAATCATAGAGCGGGAATATGAGAAGGCAGGTATCCAAAAGGATGAGATTGACACAGGCGCTGTCATCATCACAGGTGAGACGGCCGGAAAAGAAAATGCCAGGGAGGTTATTCACGCCCTGAGCGGTTTTGCGGGGGATTTTGTAGTGGCCACAGCAGGGCCGGATCTGGAGAGTGTCATCTCCGGAAAAGGTGCCGGTACGGATCTATATTCCAAAGAGCACCATCTCACAGCCGTCAATATAGATATCGGCGGGGGGACCAGCAATCTGGCGGTATTTTGTCGGGGCGACACTGTGGATACAGGCTGTCTGGATATCGGAGGAAGGCTTGTAAAACTGGACAGAGAGACCGGACGGATCACTTATATTGCGCCGAAGATACAGAAGATCATTGAGTCTGAGGGCTGGGAGATCAGCGTCGGAACCATTGCAGATGAGGCGCTTCTCAAACCGCTGCTTGTACAGATGACAGAGGTACTGGAGCAGAGTGTGGGACTGCGCAGAGACAATCCTTATTATGAAAAGATGATCACGAACCAGGGAATCCATCTGTCACAGGAGATTTCCTGCATCAGCTTCTCAGGCGGCGTGGCGGATGTGGTCTATCATCCCGAAAAATTTACGGACCCTTTTCTATTCGGGGATATAGGTGTGCTGCTGGGGAGGACCATACGGGAGTCTGCACTGTTTCGGAATCTGCAGGTGATCGAAAGCGCAGAGACTATACGCGCCACAGTGGTGGGAGCGGGAAGCCATACTACGGAAATAAGCGGCAGCACCATTACCTACACAAAGGAAGTGTTTCCGATAAAGAATCTTCCCGTTCTGAAACTCAGTGAGGAGGAGAGCGAACCTGCAGCCATGGGGGATGCCATCAGGAAAAAGTTGGAGTGGTTCACCGTGGAGGGCAGCATACAGCAGACAGCCGTTGCCTTTACCGGAGAGGATAATCCGAGCTTTTTAAGGGTACAGGAATATGCAGAAGCCCTTCTGGACGGCATGGAACCCTTGCTCCGCGCGGGACTGCCGTTGATCGTAGTGGTGGAAAATGATATGGCAAAAGTCCTGGGACAGACCATGTATCACCTTCTGGAATGGAAAAGAGAGGTCATCTGCCTGGACGGCATCCATCTGGCAGAGGGCGAATATATCGATATCGGAAAGCCCATTGCAGAAGGATGTGTACTGCCGGTGGTGGTCAAAACCCTTGTTTTTAGTAAATAAATGTAACTGTTCAGTGCCCTCACAGTTACGATCAAAAATCCATGTAAAATCGCCTTTGGCGATGGGATTTTTGCCCGGCTGCTGAACTTTTTCTTACGGTCAGCGCAGTAAATGCGCAGACCTGCTGAATTGTAACAAATCAATGCCAACGAAAGGAAAAAGCCATGATTTTAAAAACAAAATTATTTGGACATGTGTATGCTTTTCAGTCATTAAAAGAAGTGATGGCAAAAGCCAATGAAGAAAAATCCGGAGATAAACTGGCCGGCCTTGCGGCAGAGTCAGCGGAGGAGCGGGTGGCAGCCAAAATCGTGCTGTCCCAGATAACTCTGGAAGACTTGAGAAACCATCCGGCAGTGCCTTATGAGACGGACGAGGTGACCAGGATCATCCAGGATGATATCAATGAACCTATTTACAGGGAAATTAAGGGAATGACGGTCTCTGACCTCCGTGAATGGATTCTGGATGAGGAGACAACAGGGGAGATGATCCGCCGGGTATCAAGAGGGCTCACCTCAGAGATGGTGGCAGCCGTGGCAAAGATCATGTCCAATCTGGATCTGGTATACGGAGCCAGAAAAATCCGTGTCACAGCACACTGCAATACCACCATCGGAGAGGAGGGGACTCTGTCCTCACGTCTTCAGCCAAACCATCCCACTGATGACCCGGATGGTATTATGGCCTCCCTTCTGGAGGGCCTTACCTATGGAGCCGGGGATGCCCTTCTGGGATTAAACCCTGTGGATGACTCCGCTGAGAGTGTTGCCAGGGTCCTGCACAGGTTTGAGGAAGTGAAGCAGAAACATCAGATTCCCACGCAGACCTGTGTTCTGGCACATGTGACAACTCAGATGGAGGCCATCAGAAAAGGCGCTCCGGCGGACCTGATCTTTCAGTCCATTGCAGGCTCTGAAATGGGAAATACGGCCTTTGGATTTAATGCGGCAACCATTGAGGAGGCGCGGCAGCTTGCGCTGACAAAGGGAACTGCCCAGGGACCAAATGTCATGTACTTTGAGACAGGCCAGGGATCAGAGCTGTCATCAGAAGCGCATCATGAGACAGACCAGGTGACCATGGAGGCAAGGTGTTATGGATTTGCCCGCCATTTTTCACCGTTTCTGGTCAATACGGTTGTGGGATTCATCGGCCCGGAATACCTGTATGACGGGCGGCAGGTGAACCGCGCCGGTCTGGAGGACCATTTCATGGGGAAACTCTCGGGTATTCCCATGGGATGTGATGCCTGCTATACCAACCATATGAAAGCAGACCAGAATACCATAGAGGATCTGTCTGTCCTGCTGACAGCTGCGGGCTGTAATTACTTTATGGGAATTCCTCACGGAGATGATGTAATGCTGAACTATCAGACAACAGGCTTTCATGAGACAGCAGCCCTGCGTGAGATCTTCGGCCTGACAGCCATCAAACCATTCCACAACTGGCTGATGAAAATGGGATATGTGGATGACAGAGGACATCTGACCGCCAGGGCGGGAGATGCCTCCACCCTGTTTTAGCGGATAGAGGCAGCATGTATAAGGAATTAGAAGGAGGACATATCAAGTGAGAGATGAGGAAATTAGATCCATGGTGGAGAAAATCCTGGATCAGATGTTAAATACTTCCACGGCCCCTGAGCCTAAGCGTTCCGAGGTGATACAGACCACTGCGGAAGCGCTGAAAAAGAAGGAGATACCCGCCGAATCCGGGGAATGCCTGGAGGACATCACAAAGACAGACCTGCGGCGGCAGCTTCTTGTAAAAAATCCTGCGGATGCGGATGGATATCTGGACATGAAAGCAAAGACCCCGGCCAGACTGGGAATCGGCAAAGCAGGTGCCAGATACCGGACCGCCACCATGCTTCGCGTCCGGGCAGACCATGCGGCGGCACAGGATGCGGTGTTCAGTGACGTGTCGGAGGATTTTATTAAAAAATGCGGTTTTGTCTTTGTGAAGACACTTTGTAAGGATAAAGATGAATATCTGACCCGCCCTGACCTGGGAAGGCGCTTTCCCGCAGATGAGCTTGAAGTCATCCGCAAGACCTGCGGCAGTCATCCGAAAGTGCTTGTGATCGTGGGGGACGGCCTTTCCTCCTCCGCCATAGAGGCAAATGTGGAGGATATGATCCCCGCTATACGACAGGGTCTGCAGATGCACCAGATCACGCTCCCCCCTGTGCTCTTTATCAAATACGCCAGGGTGGGAGCCATGGACGCTGTAGGTGAAGTGACGGATGCGGATGTTATCTGTATGCTGGTAGGAGAACGCCCGGGCCTTGTGACCGCGGAATCCATGTCCGCTTATATTGCGTACAAACCAAGGCACGGCCTTGCGGAGGCAAAGCGTACCGTGATCAGTAATATCCACAAGGGTGGGACCACTGCTGTGGAGGCAGGTGCCCATGCGGCGGAACTGATCGTAAAAATGCTGGAGAAAAAGGCATCGGGAATCGACTTGAAATAAAACACAGAGCTATTGGAGGAATACTATGAAACATGATGAACTGCGTCCCGCGATACTGGGAATCCGCATGATTTCCAATGTCAGTGAGGATTTGGCAAAAGCGCTGGAGCTGGGGCCAAGGCATAAAAGCCTTGGAATCGTAACAGCGGATACGGACGATGTGCTCTACACTGCCCTTGATGAAGCCACAAAAGATGCAGATGTGGAGGTCGTCTACGCGAGATCCATGTATGCCGGTGCGGCCAATGCGTCCACGAAGCTGGCAGGTGAGGTCATTGGTATCATAGGCGGCCCGAGTCCGGCAGAGATACGGAGCGGACTGAATTCCATACGGAATTTTATGGAATCCGGCCCCTGCTTTGTAAGCGCCAATGAGGATGATTCCATTGTCTACTATGCCCACACCGTATCCCGGACAGGTTCCTACCTGTCAAAGACAGCAGGGATACCGGAAGGTGAGGCCCTGGCCTATCTGATCGCACCGCCTCTGGAGGCAGTCTATGGCCTGGACGCTGCCATGAAAGCTGCGGACGTGTCAATGGTATCTTTTTACGGCCCGCCCTCAGAGACGAATTTTGGCGGAGGCCTTCTTACAGGAAGCCAGTCCGCATGCAAGGCAGCCTGCTCTGCGTTTGCCCAGGCAGTACAGGCAGTGGCAGACTATCCAAAAGATTTTGAATAAGGGAAAAGGAGAGTGAACAATGGAATTAAAGGATAAAGACCTGATTTCCGTGCAGGAGACAAGGAACCTGCTCATAGAGGCAGAAAAGGCCCAGCGGGAACTGTCACGTATGGACCAGACACAGATTGACCGCATCGTAAAAGCCATCAGCGATGCCGGAGCCGCCCACGCGGTACCGCTTGCAAAAGCGGCCCAGCAGGAGACCGGTTTCGGCAGATGGCAGGATAAGGTGATCAAAAACATGTTTGCAGCCAGAGTGGTTTACGATGCTGTGAAGAATGAAAAGACAGTGGGAATTCTCCATGAGGACAGGGAGAGAAAGGTGTGGGATATCGGCACACCTGTGGGGGTGATCGCGGGAATCGTCCCCTCCACTAACCCCACATCCACAGTCATTTACAAGGCCATGATCGCCTTAAAGGGCGGCAATGCCATTGTATTTTCCCCACATCCGGGCGCAAAGAAATGCATACTGGAAACCGTGCAGGTCATCTCCAAAGCGGCATGCCAGGCAGGATGCCCCAAAGGAGCCATATCGGCGATCAGTGTGCCAACCATGGAGGCAACACAAGCCCTGATGAAAAACGACAGAACAGCCCTCATCCTGGCAACGGGAGGAGGCGCCATGGTAAAATCCGCCTATTCCTCAGGAACACCCGCTATCGGCGTGGGGGCAGGCAACGGCCCTGCATTTATTGACAGGAGTGCTGATGTAAAGCGGGCTGTGAAGCAGATCCTGGATTCCAAAACCTTTGACAACGGAACCATCTGTGCTTCTGAGCAGTCCATTATTGTGGAGCGAAGCATGGAGGAAAAGGTGGTGGAGGAGCTGAAGGCCCAGGGCGCCTTTGTGCTGACACAGGAACAGTCCAGACAGCTTGGCAGATTCATTCTGCGGGCAAACGGCACCATGAACCCCATGATCGTGGGAAAGACATGTGCCCAGATCGCGGAGTACGCGGGGCTCTGCGGTGTTCCGTCATCTGCCAGAGTGCTGGTGGGAAGAGAGACAAAGGTGGGAGCAGATGCACCTTACTCCAGGGAAAAACTGGCCCCCATCCTGGGACTTTTTGTGGAAGAAAATACGGACAGAGTCCTGGAGAGAAGCATTGAGATCCTTCATATGGAAGGTGCGGGACACACTTTTTCCATGCATGCGGAGGATGAGGCGCTGGTGAGAAAATTCGCGCTGCAGATTCCGGCATCCCGTTTTCTGGTCAACACGCCCGGAGCTCTTGGCGGTATCGGAGCAACCACAGGTCTGTTCCCGGCCCTGACACTTGGATGCGGTGCGGTGGGAGGAAGTTCCTCCTCCAACAACATCGGTCCGCTGGATTTGATCAATATCAAACGTGTGGCATTCGGCACAAAAGAACTGGAAGAGATTCGCAGGGAAAGCGAGACAGCACAGAACAGCACAACATCATCCTGCAGCGGCCGGATAAGCCAGGAACTCATAAATACCATTGTAGATAAAATCGTAAAAGAATTCGTCTGAATGAATTCAGCTAAATGTAGAATACTAACAGAGAAAGAACAGCTTTGGAAAATGGAAAAGATTTGGAGGTAATCATTATGGCAAATACAAATGCATTAGGAATGATTGAAACAAAAGGTCTTGTGGGAGCAATTGAAGCAGCGGATGCCATGGTCAAGGCAGCCAATGTGGCTCTGGTTGGAAAAGAGAGCATCGGTGCCGGATTAGTCACAGTTATGGTGCGCGGCGATGTGGGCGCAGTCAAGGCAGCGACCGATGCAGGTGCATCTGCAGCAGAGCGTGTGGGAGAGCTGGTGTCCGTACACGTGATCCCCCGCCCTCACACAGAAGTGGATGTGATTCTGCCCCACCAGCTTGAAAAAGGAACCGGAGCTTCCTACACAGACGAGAACTCTCCGGTATAAAGGAGCGGCAGAATGGAAGAACAGGAAAAAATCCGCCGTATCGTGGCGGAGGCGATTCAGGAAACCCTGGAGAAAAAACAGGAAAAACCGGAACACATGACCCATCTGCGCGGAGACCATCTGGTGTATAAAGACCACCCAAGAATTGCCTTCCGGGGAGCCGTTGACTCCCTGGAGGCAGAGATCATCGTTTTACAGACGATCACGGAAAAGCAGCATCTCCACACGCTCACAGAGGACCTGGAGGAGATCATCAAAACCATCCGCTGGCTTCTGCGCTGTGAGGTATCCGGGGAGCCTGTGGGCGAGATCACCATGCAGGGGCTGGACACGGACGCCATGCGTGCCCATTCTCACCACCCCAGCCGGTATTACGGGATGAAACATTTTCTGCCCACGTACTGCCACAGTGAGATCGTGGCATATTTAAACAGGCTGAGGACAAAGGCCAGAGAGACAGAGCTGACTGCCTACCGGGCTTTTAAGACAGAGACCGGGGATGTGGAGCGGGAAGATATCATACGTGTCCTGAACAGGCTCTCCTCCCTATTCTGGATCATGATGTTCAAGTTTTTGACTGGTAAATATGGAGGAACTTATGAATGTTGAGGTAGAGGCAGTAGTAGAGGCTGTTGTCAGGGAACTGAAGGACAGGATGATGGTGGAGGTGGAGGCCTCCGGCAGACATGTGCATCTGTGCAGGGAAGATGTGGAGCGTCTGTTCGGCAGAGGATACCGGCTTACAAAAGTAAGGGATCTGTCCCAGCCGGGACAGTATGTATGTAAGGAGAGAGTTGCCCTGACCGGGCCAAAAGGGACCATTCACAATGTGGTCATCCTGGGACCGGAGAGGAAGGAGACCCAGGCAGAGATTTCCATGACAGATTCCCTTGTGCTCGGCATACGCCCCCCTGTGCGGTTAAGCGGTGATATTGCAGGCACGCCGGGAATCACCATCACAAACGGCGACAGACAGATTGTCACAGATAAAGGCGTGATCATAGCCAAACGTCACATGCACATCACACCGGAGGACGCAGCAAGGCTTCATGTAAAAGATAAGGAAGCATTGAAAATCAAAGTTTACGGAAGCCGTCCGGTGATCTTTGAGGATACCATTGCCCGGGTGAGCAGCGAATTCCAGACCTATGTGCACATTGACTATGATGAGGCAAACGCCTGTGGATTTGAAAAAGGTACCTTCTGCCGCATTGTACGGTAAAACCGGGGAAAGGAGGTTGTGCGGTGAATATAGGGAAGTCGGAAGTGACGGACAGTCTGATTGATGATATCATAGAGGAAGTTAAGGCCCGTATGGACAGAATGCAGGAGGAAACCTGCGGATGCTCCCGCACCGGAAAAGTTCTGGTACTTGGGGCGCTTGAGCCGGCAGAGGAAAACATTCTGAGATCCTTTGCAGAGATTCAAACTCTTCAGGAAGCAGGGACATATGATTTCGTTGTGGCAGCACAAGTCTCCATGGGTTTACTGGCTTATACTGCTCTTGGGATTCCCGGACAGCCGGAGGCACAGTGTATTCTGGAGGCCCTGCTAAGCGGCAGGAAGGTCTATATCCTGGAAAAAGGTCTGGAATACCGGAGATACCGGGAGTCTTCCTACAAGGCCTTATATCAGAAATATCAGGAATATGAGGAGGAGATCAGGCGCTTCGGCGGTGAGATCGTCTCGGGCGTACAGGAGGCAGCAGAACTTGCAGTGCGGGTTTGGAAAAAAGATTGTGCACCGGCAGATGACAGTACAGCCTTTGATTTGACCGGCCTTAAGCTGCTTGGGGAATCCGACCTGGGAAAAATGCGCGGGACTGGTTACAGAACCGTATTGATTGGCAGAAAGACGATCATAACACCTCTGGCGAAGGACTATATTTCCAATCATAATCTGACAGTCAGAAGACAGCAGTGAGGTATAGGAATGGAAATCGGAACAGTAATCGGAAGTGTTTGGGCCACGAAAAAAGACGAGGCTATCAACGGACAGAAGCTCCTGGTAATTGATGTGATGAAACGGTACAGACAGGAAAAGGAATCCCTGCTGGTCGCCGCGGATGTCATCGGAGCCGGGGTTGGGGATATGGTCCTGGTCTGCCGGGGAAATTCCGCAAGGATGGTTGTGGGAAATGGAAAAACACCGGTGGATGCAGCTATTGTGGGGATCATAGATACTCTGGATGTAGCGATTAAGTAGGTCCGCACATGTACCGCGGACTGGATATACATGAGGAGGGATGACGGTTGAGCATCAATGAGATAATTATTTACATTATGGTAATATTTGCGGCCCTGGGTGCGCTGGACAGAATATTCGGCAGCCGTTTTGGACTGGGAGAAAAGTTTGAAGAGGGAATCATGGCAATCGGAGCGCTGTCAATCTCCATGGTGGGAATCATTGCCCTGGCTCCGGTGATCGCCAATCTTTTAAAGCCTGTCATTGTGCCTGTGTTCGGCCTTTTGGGGGCTGACCCGGCCATGTTTGCAGGTTCTATTCTGGCGAACGATATGGGCGGCGCGCCTCTGGCACAGGCACTGGCATTAAATGAGGATGCCGGCAATTTCGGTGGACTTATTGTGGGAGCCATGTTGGGGCCGACCATTGTATTCACCATTCCGGTAGCTCTCGGGATCATCAGAGAGGAGGACCGGAAATATCTGGCAACTGGTGTTCTTGCCGGTGTCATCACCATACCCATCGGTTCTCTGGCAGGCGGTCTGGCAGCAGGGTATTCGTTCACTATGGTACTCAAAAATCTGATTCCCATCATTATTTTTGCAGTGCTCATTGCCCTTGGCCTGTGGAAATTTGAGAGTGCTATGGTAAAGGGATTCACGTATTTTGGAAAGTTTGTAGTGGCAGTGATCACCCTCGGACTCGGCGTGGGTATCATAGAACAGCTCACCGGTATTGTCCTGATTCCGGGCATGAATCCCATTGGCGAGGGATTCGAGGTGGTAGCGGATATTGCCATTGTCCTGGCCGGCGCATTTCCGCTGGTATATGTGATCACAAAGGTATTTAAAAAGCCCCTTATGGGACTGGGAAAAGTTTTAGGCATGAATGAGGTGGCAGCGGCAGGACTGGTAGCCAGTCTTGCAAACAGTATCCCCATGTTCGGTATGATGAAGGATATGGATGACAGAGGAAAAGTGCTGAATGTGGCTTTTGCAGTGTCAGCAGCCTTTGTATTCGGAGACCATCTGGGATTTACGGCAGGATTTAACCAGGATATGATCTTCCCCATGATCGTGGGAAAACTGGTGGGCGGAATCACGGCAGTATTTGCCGCGTTGATTCTGGTACGGAATAAAAAGATTTCAAAAGAAGCATAAGAAGGAAAAACGTAACAGTTCAGCTTGTCTGAACTGTTACGGAAAGACAGGTGAAGAAATGGAAATCAGCAGAGAAGCTATTGAACAGATCATTACACAGATATTGACAGAGAAAATAGGAACTTCCGGCTGTCCGAAAAATGACGTACACAGACAGGAGATTGCAGGCGTCATCAAGATGGAAGTTCCGAAGATCCATGTGACAGAGACAGACCGGCTGGATACCGGAAACAGGAATGACAGGGTATACACACATGATCTGTTTACCCTGTCAGAGAGTCCGCGGCTTGGATGCGGAATCATGGAAATGGAGAAGACCACATTTGACTGGACTCTGGACTATGATGAGATTGATTATGTCATAGAAGGTTCGCTTACTATCATAAAGGATAAAATGCAGGTGACCGCAGGCCCTGGGGAGATCATTCTGATTCCGAAAGGTTCCAAAATACAGTTTTCTGTCCCCCAAAGCGCCCGTTTTATCTATGTGACATATCCGGCAGACTGGGCAAATTAATGCTTTTCCTCATCCTCTTGTTCGGCTGTGAAGGTGAATAATTCTTCCACAGTAGTGTGAAAGACATGGGAGATGTCCATGGCTAACTGAAGGGATGGATTATACGCGCCTTTTTCCAGCCGGATAATGGTCTCACGCCGTACACCTGTGAGGTCAGCCAGTTCCTGCTGGCTCATATTGTTTTGTATACGGTATTCCCGGATGGTTGTTGTCAGTTTCTTTTTCATAAGTCAGTCTTTCTACTCTGTGATGTGAGAGTCAAAATACAGAAATGCTCCCGTCTGTACCAGTTTGATCGATCCGTAATAAAAGAGAATATGGCTGGCACTGATCGTTACCCGCAGATGCCCGATGATGCAGAGGACCGTCCAGATCAGCAAAGTCAATTCCACAAACAGCAATGTGAGCCGTCTGGCCTTCGCGTAATTTTCAACCGTTAACTCGTCCCATGGCTCATTTTTTACTTTACGCCGGTAATAATATGCGCCGGCATATAGGAATACGATAACAGCAAATGAAATACATGCCAGTGAATCTTTATCGGCAAAAAAATTGAGCACAGAAAATAAAATACCTGCAAGTCCCACCAGCCCGTTGGTCAGCAGTTCCTCTTTTCGCACACTCAGCATATTCTGCACCTCCCTGTTTGTATGTGATATATTTGTAACTGATACAAATATATCACATATTTCTGTTTTGTCAATAGTCTGAAAAGAATTCGATAAAATAGCAAAAATATTGCAGCAGCCGTGAGGGCGCTGTCATGAACGTAAGAATCCCTCTATGATCTTTTCCTCTGCCTCCGCCTCTGTAAGGCCCAGGGTACGAAGTTTTATGATCTGTTCCCCGGCGATTTTGCCGATGGCTGCTTCGTGAATCAGTGCAGCGTCCATACAGCCTGCGAACAACTCCGGGGCAGCATTTACCGTGCCCCGGTCAGCCAGGATCGCGTCACATTCGGAATGTCCGCTGCAGCGGCAGTTTCCCATGATGCGGGAGTGGTATTCCTGGCGTGAGGCGCCTTTTGCCACAGAGCGTGAGATGAGGTCAACAGCGGAATCTTCTCCATCCATGGAGACTGTAAAATATGTTTTGGCAGTCTCTTCCTTTTCTGTCAGGATCCTTTCATGAACGGTCAGTCTGGCCCTTGCGGCCAGCCGGGCTGTTGTCTTTCTCAGCGTGCTGTCCACACCTCCGATCTGTTTGGTGTCAATTTCCAGAAAGGAGTCTTCCAACAGGACAGCATCCGTAACAGAGTCTATGTGTTTTTTGCCGTTTTCCGGTCCTGTGCCTATATGCCTCTCTTTGTAGAGAACATGTGCGCCCTTTTCCAGAAAGAAACTGTGGATTCCGTTATGCCGCGCCGTTTCCCCGCTGCCTGTGTGGACGCCGCATCCGGCTATGATGGTGACATCAGCCCCTGCGCCTACATAAAAATCATTGTAGACAAGGTCGTCAACCCCTCCGTGGGTTACGCAGGCAGGGATATAAACCGTCTCTTTCTGTGCTTCGGAGCTTATATGTATTACGAGACCGGGAGCACCTTCTTTTGTCTCAATGCGTATATTCGGAGTGGAACGGCGGCCCGCACATTCCCCGTTTTCACGGATATTGAACGCACCGCGGAATTCATCGGTAAAATCAGTGATAATCTGCAGGAGTTTTTTTGAGATTTTATTCATAAAGAATCTTACCTTTTTTTCTCCGGCGGTCAGCAGTTTTGTTTTCCGCTGCCGTCCGGGACGGTCTTAACTCTAACATATGAATGCTCCGCAGCATTTTATACTCTTGTGAATAAAGGAACTTTGTCAGGCTGTTTATGTTTTTAGGTACGGTCCGGAACAACAGCCGGGATGTTACCGTTATGACCGGAATAACTGTTAACAGCGAAAAAATGAAAGAAGATAAAACAGGCCTTGCAATAAATAGTCAAAGGGATATGCTGTATATAGATTTATGTTTATCACGAGGAATACCAGAAGAAATGAGCACTGGGTGAAAAGCCGGCAGCGAATTTATTTGGTAAAATACCCATATCAAATAAAGGAGGTGCACAAAAATGCACGCATGGGAAGCCATACAAAATACAGTAGACTATATAGAAGCGCATATTAAGGAGGACATCAGTGCAGAACGCCTGTCCGAGATAGCAGGGCTGTCTCCCTTTTATTTTCAGAGACTTTTTAAGCGTCTGGTAAACAGAACGGTCCAGGAATATGTAAAACTGCGCCGCCTGGCCCTGGTGATCGCAGAACTGGAAAAAGACCAACAGAGGATACTGGACATTGCCCTGGATTACGGGTTTTCCAGCCATGCCAATTTCACCAGAGCATTCAAATCCACCTACGGACTGACGCCGGAGGAATACAGAGATAGGCGTCCGCTTTTGAATACTTTTCTAAAACCTGAGATATCCATGAGTTATACCATGATCGACGAAGGAGTTCCGCTGCTTGCAGGAAATATTGTTCTGGAGATCAACAGAAAAACACTCAATGAACCGGAGACATATTTGGGGTTTGAGACAAAAGTGAAGATAGAAGACCAGATCCCGGCAGGCGAGAGTACAGGAGTAGATATACCGGGACAGCTTTGGAAGCAATACCACAAGGAAAAAGAGAGGTTTGCGGAGTATCTGAATCCGGATGTGGAACTGGGAATGTCCTACAGGCCTGATCCGCAGAGGGGAGAGTTTACCTATTTTGCAGGAGGGCTGGCAAGCCAAAAGGAGATACCGGAAGGAATGGTAAAAGAGGTACTGCCGCCGGGAGAATACGTTGTCTGCGGCATTGAAGCGGAAAGCTTTGAAGAGCTTGTGACAAAAGCACTGTATCAGGCGGGAAAATACCTCTTCGGCACCTGGCTTCCGAACCATAAGCTGGTGACCCAGCCGTTTTCCGCTGAGAAATATTTTAAAAATATGGATGGAATCTATTATATGGAGGTTTGGGTGATTCCGGCAGCGATAGAATAACCTGTACCTGTGAAAGCAGAAATAGATTGATAAAACAAATTATGAAATATTATTATTTGATTTAGATGGAACATGAGGACAAAAAAGAATTAAGATTGCAAACACCGCCCAAAAATGGGAGGTGTTTGCATATGTGATTCAAAAATACGGAATCAAAGACATTACATATATAGCAGCTACATTACAGGATTTAGCGGCTCTTTTATTGCCATAGTATAATTCAGAAGATAAAAAAACGTTGGCTGTCCGCAATTGTTTTTATTCTCTGATTCACAATTTGAGAAAATGGACGGCAGATACGAAAGGCAAGGTGATTACTTAATACCGTGTTTGACCCTACGAAAGGAGTCATAGAATTGAGTACACAAACAAATATGACAAAAGGAAGTCCTTTAAAATTACTTTTATGTTTTGCCATTCCACTTATGTTTGGAACAATATTTCAACAGTCATTTATTATTGCGGACAGGATAATTGTAGGGCATCTGATAGGTGCAGACGCATTTTCATCCGTAGGTGCAACGGGTTCTGTATCTATGGTGTTTACATCTCTCTGTCTTGGAATTGCGATTGGTTCAGGAATTGTTGTTTCGCAATTTTATGGGGCAAAGGATGAAGAGGGGACGGCTTTGGCAATCAGAAATGGCACAATGATAACAATACTTAGTACCTTGATGATTTCCATTTTAGCATTGCTGGTCACAAAACCGATTCTTTTATTGCTGAATACGCCTGCTTCTTTGTTGGAAGATTCCATCAATTATATGTCAATATCACTAGGCGGTCTGGTGGTTGTAATCTTATATTACATACCGTTTAGCGTATTACGTTCGTTAGGTGATGCGAAAACACCAATTATTTTTTTGGTGGTTTGCAGTATATTGAATATTGCATTTGATTTGGTATTTATCTTGATATTTCATACGGGTGTTGAGGGGACAGCAATCGCCTCATTGTCGGCGCAAGGAATAGCAGGGATTTTATGTTTTATTTATGCCATAAGAAAATATTCTTGTTTTGAAACGGCATTAAAGAAGGTAAAGTTTGATAAAGCTATGGCAAAGCAAATCTTTAGGATATGCATACCAATGGGATTCCAGTACTCGTTTATTTACTTATCAACAACGATTTTGCAGTGGGTAATAAATGGATATGGAACGAGTATGATAGGGGCTTTTACGGCGACAAGCCAGATAGAAAGTTTAATCCAGCAGCCATTTACTGCATTGGGCACAGCAATAGCAACTTATACAGGGCAGAATATCGGGGCAGGAAATACAGAAAGGATCAGACAGGGATTGGTTGCTGCTTTGAAAATCTGTTTGGTATATTCTCTTATTCTTGTTTTGGTATTCCGGGGCTTTGGGAGAATAGTCATGAATATTTTTGTATCAGATACGTGTATTATTGATAATGCTGTGAAAGGGATTCACATTACCAGTACATTTTTTTTGGCACTCGGCATGGGACAGATACTGCGCTATCTCTTAAATGGTGCAGGAGATTCTGCTTATTCAATGGTAAATGGAATCGTTGAAATTGTCTGCCGTTTAGTATTTGTTTTCTTATTGACGAACATCTCATTTATAGGTCAATGGGGGATTTGGTGGACAACGGCATTTACTTGGAGCTGCACGGCATTATTTGGAATATGCCGGTTTATAGGAGGAAAATGGAAAGATAAAGGCATAGTTTAAAAATGGAAAAGAAGTATTGGATATTGTGTCCTGCCTGTCATAGCAAGACCTGCATGAAAATAAGAATTGCTTTTGACAGGCTGTATGTCACGATTCGATGTACACTTAGACTGGTCAGTCATGTACCAGCCAGGTCTTGGCCTCCTCCATATCGGTACAGAAATAAAGCTGTCCGCTATTTAACGCAGCCTTTTTATGCAAGGCTTTCTGTAGTTTCCTCAGACTTCTTTTCTCCGTGGTAATTGCCAGCTTAACAATTCGGGGCCTTATTTTTTCAATATGTTCTGCAAGCGTTTCTGTCAGTTCCTTTGTCAAGTCAGTCTCATATAAATCAATTAATATGCGGCGCTTTTGAGGGGATTTTAATATAAATGCCTCTTCTCTGCCTATCATGGACAGCAGACCTTCGGAATCATCAAAATAACTTCCATAATGAATACCGTGAAAGCTGCCGCCTTTATAGTAGTAAGGGCTCAGCGCCCCGCTTGGGGATTTTGTTATCATAGTATTACCTTTCCCTTTCCAACAGATCTGTCAGCGGTTTCTGCATACGGATATGACGACACCAGCGGATGGTTTCCTCCGTAATGCAGATTCCGTAATAAAGAGTGGAGAGTTTATAATAAAAGCATTCTTTATTATCCAGTTCCGTAAATCCTTTTTCCAGCTCCCTGAGCTTTTTCAGATAATTTCTGTTATTGATCTCATATTCCAGAAGCTGCTGACTGCGAATTTCAGCCTCCAGATGGTCGAAGAAGTAAACCTTTGCCAAATGGGTATTGGTGCCTTCAAAAATATCCATGGGGGAGGAGAGCCAGTGGAAAAATTGGTTCCGTCCCTCCTCTGTTATGTGGTAAAAAATTTTCTTTCTGCTGCCCTGCGGTTTATCCCTGGTTGTCAGATATCCCTTTTCCGTTAATCTTTTTAATGCGGGGTACAGGCTTCCGAAACTTGCCTTATAGAAGACACCGATTCCGTTTTCTATGAACTTTTTTATATCATAGCCTGTCAGGTCCTTTTCCAGCAGCATGCCGAGTGCAATGGATTCCAGCATAATAGTCTCCTCTCATATATATCTATTAGATATATTATAACGCTATATATAGAGGTTGTAAAGCACTGTTTCTCGGTGGTAATGTTTCTATGTGAAATGTGAAAGCACATCCGTTGACTTTAGTGCACTGAGGTAATATAATGCTTTTTATAGACTGTTTTTCAGGCTATAGTACATAAAGAGAGGTACAGTTTAGATGAAAGCGCAATTGGTGACGGACATACAGAAGTATTCTATTCATGATGGGGAAGGAATACGAACTACCATATTTTTTAAGGGATGTCCGCTTTCCTGTGTCTGGTGTCACAACCCGGAGACACAGGAGTACCGTCAGCAGTTTATGTGGAATCAGGAAAAATGTACAGGATGCGGGGAGTGTGCCGCGGCCTGTCCCGGCGGCGCTGTTTTTATGGAGGGGCCAAGACCGGTGACGGATCCAGAAAAGTGCAGTGTATGCCATACGTGTGAAGAATACTGTCTGCAAAATGCCAGGGAATTTGCAGGCAGAGAATATACGGTCGAGGAGCTGGTTAGGGAGGCATTAAAAGACCAGCCTTTTTACGAGCAGTCCCATGGCGGGGTCACCCTCTCGGGAGGAGAGGTACTGGCCCGGGATAAGGAATTTCTGGAACAGCTCATGCGCGGTCTGACAGAGCGGGGAATACGTGTGAATGTGGATACCTGCGGTTATGTCCCATGGGAAAATATAGAGAGTGTGATTCCTTATACGGATACTTTTTTATACGATATAAAGCTCATGGACTCCGGTCTGCACGAGAAAATGACAGGAGCGGGAAATGAGAGGATCCTGGATAATCTCGTAAAACTGTCAAAAAGCGGAGCCGCTGTCTGGATACGGATTCCGGTTGTGGGCGGTGTCAATGATACGGACAGGAACATGAAAGAGACACTGGACTTTCTTGATGCCCATTCCATAGGGCAAAAATGGATTCACCTGCTTCCCTATCACAACACAGGGAGTGGAAAATATTCAAGGCTGGGACAGGAATACAGGGGCAGAGATTTTACGACTCCTTCTAAGGAACGCATGCAGGAGCTGTTGGATATGTGTCTGAAACGGGGATTTCAGGCCAGGATAGGAGGTTGATACAGATGGAACGGGGAATGAACGAGAGAATCCGCAGGCTTCGCAGGGAAAGCCTGGAGACAGAAGCGCATATAGATATGGAGCGGGCAAAAATAGAAACCGAAGTATACCGCAGATATGAGGGCACTGTATCTGTACCGGAATTACGGGCACTGGTTTTAAAACACTATTTTGCCGAGAAGACGCTGTACATAGGGGAAGGCGAGCTGTTGGTGGGAGAGAAGGGAAACGGGCCGCAGGCAGCACCCACCTTTCCGGAATTATGCTGCCATACAGTACAGGATCTCCATGTGATGAATGACAGGGAGCTGATCAGCTTCAAGGTACGTGAAGAGGACTATGGGTTTCAGGAAAAGGAAATGATCTCTTTCTGGGAGAGACGTTCCATCCGGCACCGGATACTGGAAAAAATGACTCCGGAGTGGAAGAAAGCCTATAGATGTGGTATTTTTACTGAATTTATGGAACAGAGAGGTCCGGGGCATACCGTGGGTTCCGAAAACATTTATAAGCGGGGGCTTCTGGACTATAAGGAGAAGATACGGGAAGCGCTTGGACATCTGGACTACAGCCGGGACCCGGAGGCGCTGGATAAAGAGAATGAGCTTCGTGCCATGGATATTGCTTGTGATGCGGTGATCCTTCTGGGAAAACGGTATCATGACTATGCCCTTAAGCTTGCCCAAAAAGAAGAAAATCCGGTACGCAGAGAGGAACTTCTGCAGATTGCCGAAAACTGCAAGGTTGTGCCGGCACATAAGCCGGAGACATACTGGCAGGCACTTCAGATGTATTGGTTTGTGCATCTGGCTGTGACAAGTGAGTTAAACCCGTGGGATGCCTACAGCCCCGGAAGACTGGATCAGCATCTGATATCTTTTTACAGACACGATGTCAAGGAAGGGATTCTTAACCGGGAGCAGGCAAAAGAACTGCTGGAGTGTCTGTGGGTAAAATTCAACAATCAGCCGGCACCTCCAAAGGTGGGGATTACACTGAAGGAAAGCGGCACATACACAGACTTTGCCAACATCAATACCGGCGGAGTGACACCGGAGGGACATGACGGTGTCAATGAGGTGAGCTATCTGATCCTGGAGTGTATGGATGAAATGAAACTTCTGCAGCCCAGCTCAAATGTGCAGATTAGTAAAAAGACTCCTCAGGAGTTTCTCATAAAAGCCTGCGAGATATCCAGAAAGGGATGGGGACAGCCTGCTTTTTACAACACAGAGAGTATAATTCAGCAGCTTTTAAACGCAGGGAAATCCATTGCAGATGCAAGAAAAGGCGGCACCAGTGGATGTGTGGAGACGGGCGCTTTTGGAAACGAGGCATATATACTGACCGGTTATTTTAATCTGCCAAAAATCCTTGAGATCACCCTTCACAACGGATATGACCCGGCCGCCGGGGAACCGCTTGGCCTGGCGCTTGGAAAAGCGGAGGATTTTAAATCTTATGAGGAGCTTTTTGAAGCCTATAAAAAGCAGATTTTGTATTTCCTGGATATCAAAATGCGCGGCAATCATGTCATTGAGGGGATTTATGCCCGCTATATGCCGGTACCGTTACTCTCCGTGATCACCAATGACTGTATTGCCAAGGGAAAGGACTACAATGCCGGGGGAGCCAGATATAACACCAACTATCTGCAGGGCGTGGGAATCGGAACCATTACAGACAGTCTTGCTGCCATAAAATACAATGTTTTTGACAAACAGAAATTTACCATGTCTGAGCTGATGCAGGCGCTGAATGACAATTTTGAGGGACATGGGCGAATCTGGAATCTTGTCAGCAATAAGACGCCGAAATACGGCAATGACGATGACTATGCAGATGATATTATGAAGGATGTATTTTCATTCTACTATGAGAGCGTGACCGGACGGCCGAATATGAAAGGCGGAAAGTACCGCATCAATATGCTGCCAACCACCTGTCATGTCTATTTCGGGGAAGTGATGATGGCAAGCCCCAACGGACGTCTGGCCCATAAGCCTGTATCCGAAGGGATATCCCCGGAGAAAGGGGCAGATGTGCACGGCCCTACAGCGGTAGTGAAATCCTGCTCCAAGATGGATCATCTGAATACAGGGGGAACTCTGCTGAACCAGAAGTTTACGCCTCAGGTGGTATCCGGTGAAAACGGACTGATACAGATGGCAAATCTGGTCCGGACATATTTTAACCTGGACGGGCACCACATTCAGTTTAATGTGATTGACCGCCAGACACTTTTAGACGCGCAGGCACGTCCCGAGGAATACAAGGATTTGATCGTGCGTGTGGCTGGATACAGCGACCATTTCCGCAATTTAAGCAAAGCGCTGCAAGATGAGATCATCGATAGAACAGAGCAGTCCTTTGGATGATTTTGAACGCCCCCAAAGGGCAGGAACGGTATAGTTTCTGCCCTTTGGGGGCGGATTTTTGTCTGTCCTGGCGTTTTCGCACCTTTTGGCTGAAAACACCTGGGGAAACAGTGGCATATGGACGGCAGAGGATAAATTCAAAAAACATAAAACTTTTATAAAGTCATTGCATCTGCCGGAAAATAAGAATATAATAAGTCTGCATTTGTTGTTTACATGTAACGATTCAGTGAATACCTGTTGCTGGTACTCTTATGCTCGGTCAGCGAAGCAAATGCGCCGACTTAATTGAACAGTTACATTTACATTTCTAAATACAAGTTTCTATTTATCAATGGCGTTTCAGCCAAAAGTTCAGTGTGAAACATATGGAAGGCAGATAGGAAAAACAGAATTGAAATGCAATGTTATATATTGTATAATAAAAGAAAAAAACTGCATGATTTTCGCCGTGTCATATCAGCACAAAAACTGTCTGCTTTCCTGAAGGAGGCCGGATGGAAAAACAAAGGTTAGCTGCATCAGTATTAAATGCAAAAGATGAAGATGTTTACAACTGTCTGTCAGATAATGAAGTATTTGCGGATTTGTTTAACGGTGCAGTCTTTCAGGGAGAGCAGGTGATCAAACCTGAATATCTGGAAGAAATGAATGAGAAAAAACAAATGAAAGTACCGGGGAAAGACGGACAGCCGGCAGTGATCAAAAAGCTGCGCGATGTACAAAAAGGAAGCGGACTGGAAGAGAGCATTCTCGGTATTGAGCTTGCTGTTGAAGGGCAGCGAAAGGTCCATTATGGAATGCCAGTCAGACATATGCTCTATGATGCGGTTGATTACACGAAACAAATACAAAACCTGGAGAAAAAGCACAGAAGCAGCAGGGATTTGTCACCCGGCGCGGAATTTCTGTCAGGATTAAAAAAGGAAGACAAGCTGCGCCCCATAATAACACTGGGATTATTCTACGGAGAAGATCAGTTGTGGGACGGCCCTATGTGCCTTCATGATATGCTGGAATTTCCCAAGGTATTGGAACCCTGGAAACATTACATTCCAAATTATCCGCTGAATCTGGTGTACAGCGGAAATGTCAATCCCGGGAACTTTAGAACCGGTCTGCAGGAAGTCTTCGAGCTGCTGCGGGTGGCAAAAGATAAAAATGCCATGGAGGAATTCCTTAAGAAAAACCAGGAGCATTACAAAAACTTAGAGTGGAAAAGGGGCAGGCTGGTCGGGAATTTTTTGAATATTCCATTGATCAAAGAAAATGCAGATGTCATACGAACAGAAGAAGGAGGGATAAATATGTGTACAGCGTTTCAGCAGATGCGTATGGAAGGAATCATTGAAGGGGAACGAAGAGGCAGAAATTTTGGAGAAGAAAAATTAACAAGGTTAATACAGCTTCTTTTTCATGATAACAGAATAGATGATTTACAGAGGGCTTCTTTTGATACAGAATACAGAGAAAAGTTATATAAAGAGTATGGACTGGAAAATGAGAATTTATAACCGTTCAGAAAAGCTGAACCGTTACGAGAATTTGCTGAATCAGGACATAAAAATGCAAGATAAAGTATACAAATATTCCTTCCTGCGTTATGATATAAAGGTTAAGAATAAATGAGAAAAGGAATATGATGTAACAATGAAGAAGGATCTGACAACAGGAAATATTATTAAAACCATGCTCATATTTGCAGGCCCCATGATTATAGGAAACCTCCTGCAGCAATTTTACAATATAGCGGATACGCTGATCGTGGGCAGATTTGTAGGAGCCGATGCCATGGCATCTGTGGGGGCGGCCTATACACTTATGACATTTCTGACTTCTATCCTGATCGGATTATGTATGGGCAGCGGTTCTCTGGTTTCCTTTTATTTCGGAAAACAGGATAAGGAAAAGATGGAAGTATGTGTGCAGGGATCTTTTCTGCTGATAGGGGGAGTTACGGTAGTCATAAATGTTCTGGTGTTTGTATTTATAAATCAGATTTTACGGATACTGCAGATACCGGCAGAAATATTAGAGATGTCACATGAGTATGTAAAAATAATATTTGCCGGAATATTTTTTGTATTCTTATATAATTATTATGCCTATCTTTTGAGGTCTATCGGAAATTCTGTGATACCGCTGGTCTTTTTGGGAACAACATCCATTCTGAATGTTGTGCTTGATATTATTTTTGTTGTGACTTTTGGCTGGGGTATCGGCGGCGCAGCGCAGGCCACTGTCATATCCCAGGCTATATCCGGGGTTGGTATATCCATCTATGTGTGGATCAAGGAACCCGTATTCAGGCTCCGGCTGTTCGGAAAGAACCGGATATTCCTGACTGGGGAATCTATGCAGGAAATAACAAGATTTTCATTTGCAGCATCTATACAGCAGTCTGTAATGAATCTGGGTATCCTCATGATTCAGGGGCTGGTAAACAGCTTTGGCGTTGCCGTTATGGCTGCCTTTACAGCCGCAGTCAAGATTGATTCTTTTGCCTATATGCCTGCACAGGAATTCGGCAATGCCTTTTCCCTGTTTATTTCCCAAAATCACGGTGCCGGAAAAGAAAACAGGATCCAGAAAGGAACAAGACAGGCGTTTGTGGTTTCGGCACTGTTTTGCGGAGTGATTTCTGTGTTGGTATTTTTGCTTGCGAAAAATCTTATGCTGTTTTTTGTATCTTCCTCTGATACGGAAATCATACAGATCGGTGCGGGATATCTGCGGATTGAGGGCGCATTCTACATAGGTATCGGCATTTTGTTTTTATTGTACGGTTATTACAGGGGAATAAATATTCCTGAGATGTCCCTGGTTTTAACCATCATTTCCCTGGGTACCAGAGTGATTCTGGCTTATATACTGGCACCGATAGAAGCAGTCGGTGTTGTGGGAATCTGGTGGGCGATACCCATCGGATGGTTTTTAGCAGATATTACGGGGATTATTTATATGCGGCACAGAGAACGTAAAAAACTTCTGAACTGAGGATGGAAATCCTGGGGTTAGTTATACAGTTGCGTAAATCAGACACAGAACAAAAACAGGCACACCAATTTATCCATCAATGGTGTGCCTGTCCAAGTTAACCTTTGACCCGTTTAAAACATACACTTCCCTTAGCCTTTTCTCCCGTTATCGTTATGTTATAAATTCCGCTTTCTTCAATAGGAACCTGAAACGTAGTGGAGAGATCAATCTTTTCTTTTTCATATATGGGTGTTTCATCATCTTTTTGTATTTTGACAGAAAGCCTGCCGGAATCACACACGATTTCGGCGTCAATGACATCCCCTTTTTCAAGTTTCAGCGGCTGTGAATCCGTAGTATTGAATATGCGGTATTCCATAATGAGATGATTCTCATTTCCGAGTCTGCTGCCTTCATAAGCCGAGCCAGTACAGGATGTTAAAGCAAAAGTACATAACAGTGTGAAAAAAACGATTATAATTTTTTTCATATCCTCACCCCCATTATGAAAGCATATCCTGATTTCTTAAAGAACCGCATTATATAAATCTAAAGTTTTCCTAAAGAAAGACAGTAAAATTGAATATTTATTAAAATACACAAAAACAATGTTTTTGTGAGAAAAAATATGATTTCTGCAATAATTTTATGGACATCGGAAAATATAATGTTATAATTAATACAAGAAAATGAATGAAAATGCATGGCTTATTCAGAAATGGGGTGTAATTGGAATATGGCAGAATACAGGAATGATATAATGAAAAACGATGATTTTATTTGCCGCTATAAATCTGATGACTTCGCTTACTGGAATTGCAATTACATCTGCAGGGAAGCCTTCCTTTCAAGACAGCAGGCTTTTTTACTTACCCAGCTTCAGGAAACGAAATGGCTGCCGGTATTTCGCCTTGTAGTTTTGTATGAGACAAGCCATATACATGTGCAGGAATATAAAAATGTTTTTTATATGTCCAGCGGAATGGAGACGGAGGAGGAGATAAAGGAGTCAGGGGATAATCTGAATTATTTGTTTCAACTGGGGCTTTTAAAAGCTGATTTTTCAGAGCGGAACCGGTTATACATATATCACTTTTTGGAACAGGGAGATATTTTCCGGACATTTTACTCTAAATATAAGGGAATCCCGGATACGCGTCCCATAGTGGAACGAGGTACGGTTATACTGACAGAAGCGGGGAAAACGGCTGTCTTAGTTGGCAGAGAATAAACGGTGCCGCATAAAAATCCGATTATAAAAATCCGATATCGGTGGATCATAACCGATATCGGATGCATTTTACAAGTCTGAACTCTTTTTCTATTCAGTGAATTCTTTTAGAGCTTTGCCCATACGCATAATTCCATCAGATATTTTGTCTTCCGGCATATTAGAAAAGTTTATCCGAAGGGTATTGCGCTTTTTCGTGTTGGGGAAAAAGGAGTTTCCGGGGACAAAGGCCACGTTGTGTTCAAGACATTTTTCGAGCAGCTTTACAGTGTCTGTTTTTTCATTCAGCTCAATCCAGAGAAACAGTCCGCCCTCGGGCCTGGTGAATTTAATATCTGAGGGAAAAGCGCGGTGTATGGCTTCTATGGCTGTGTCGCGCCGTTTCCGGTATACTTCACGTATTTTATCAATATGAGCGTCAATATCATATTTTTCCAGATAGGCAGAGATGACCATCTGGGCTATGGTGTTGCACTGTAAATCTACGCCCTGTTTTACCAGGACATATTTGCGGATGACTTCTTTTTCTCCCGCGATCCATCCAATCCGGTAACCAGGGCAAAAGATTTTTGAAAAGGTACCGGTGCACAGGACATTGCCTGTTCGGTCAAAGGATTTGATGGAGGGCAGGAATTCACCTTCATATCTCAGCTCACCATAGGGATTATCCTCTACAACTGCCACATTGTATTTTGCGGAGATTTCAGCAAGCTGCTGTCTGCGCTTGAGACTCCAGGTCCTTCCTGTGGGATTTTGGAAATCAGGGACCACATAGATCAGCTTTGCGGTGGGGTTTTCCTTCAAAACTTTTTCCAGTTCAGATATGATCATTCCGCTGTCATCTGTGGGAACCTCCGCAAAGCTGCATCCATATGCCTTGAATGCACTGATGGCGGCAAGATATGTAGGACTTTCGCACAGTACCACATCTCCTTCATCCAAAAATACCTTTCCCGAAAGATCCAGGGCCTGCTGGGAACCGTGCGTGATCAGTATGTTTTCATGGCAGAAGGAAGTGCCAAGCTGTGCGTTCATACGTGCAGCGATCCACTCCCGGAGGGGCTGATATCCTTCTGTGGTCGCATACTGCAGAGCGTGTTCTCCGTTGTGGTCCAGCACATAATTGTTGGCAGCTTTGATCTCCTCAATGGGAAACAGTTCAGGAGCCGGCAGGCCTCCTGCAAATAAAATGACTTCCGGCTGTTCTGTGAGTTTTAAAAGCTCCCTGATCTCGGAAGCGGTTACATATGACATTCTTCTTGCGTATTTATATTCCATGGAAATACTCCTTTAAAAATAATTATAATATTGGGTTTATTTCGTTTTCTGTTAAGGGATCACTCTCTGCGTGGGCTGTGATCAGTTCCCTCATCACATCACATAAAATTTTTACGCCGCGGACGATCCTGTCCCTGGGAGGAAAGGTATAGTTTAACCGGATATAGCCTTCCCCTTTCTGTTTGGTCAGGTATGCAGGCATGCCGGGCAGAATGGCAACACCGTTTTTGGCAGCCTGTGAAGCCAGCTGGTCGGCTGACAGGCCATCCGGAAGTCTGCACCACAGATAGTATCCGCCGTTTGGTATATTCCAGGAAAGCCCGCGGGGAGCATATCGGTTCAGGGCCTCCACCATCATATCCCTTCTTTCCCTATATTCCTTTCGTATGAATTCCACATACTTTTCCATCTCCCCATTGACAATAAAACGCTCCACAATCTGTTGTGAAATACAGCAGGAATGTAAATCTATAAGCTGACGGATACCGGAAAAATGGTGGATCAATTTCCTGTCTGCACAGATCCAGCCCAGACGAAGCCCGGGATAGATGGTTTTGGAAAAAGAACTGAGATAAATCACATTTCCGTTGGTGTCCATGGATTTTAAGGGGGCTGTGGTCTGGCCTTCAAAACTCAGTTCACTGTAGGGGTCATCCTCCAGAACGGGCACAGAATATTTGGCAGCCAGCTCCAGCAGCCGGACTCTCTTGGCAGTGCTCATGGTCACGCCGCAGGGGTTATGATAAGTGGGCATGGTGTAGATCAATTTCGGATGGTAGCGCATTAAGAGCTGTTCCAGTATCCTTACATCCATTCCGTCATGCTCCATGGGGACTGCCATAAGCCTGGCACCCATGGAACGGAAGCTCTGGATCGCCGGGAAGAAGGACGGTTCTTCAATCAGCACAATATCGCCGGGATTCAGAAAGGCACGTGCCGCAAGGTCGATACCTTCCTGGGCACCGGAAACGAGCATGATCTCGGAAGGATGGCAGAAACAGGAGCGCTTCTGCATGTATGAGGCCATGACCTTGCGCAGGGATGAAAAACCTGCCACAGGAGAGACCAGCATTCCCTTCGGGTTGGATAACAGCTCATGTTCAATTCCTTTGAAAGCCCGGACAGGCGGATTTTCAAAAGAGGCAATACCGGCGGCAAAGGATATGACATCCTTTTGATTCGCCATTTCCAGATATTTGTTGACATCAAAGGTGTCGCGGTTTTTTAGATAGTCGCTGAACAAATACTCCCACATGGGTTCTCTGCGGGAATCCGTTTTGCGGATTTTTTGGTCAGTTCCTCTGATGGCTGTGGTGCCCCTTCCCACATGGGAGGCCAGCAGACCATCCGCTTTTAATTCTTTATACGCGTTCAGTACAGTTGTCCGGTTCACGCCCAGTGTATCCGCTAACTGACGTTCCGATGGGAACTGAAAGCCATCCGGGATCTCACCGGAAATGATCTGGGCCTGGATCTGTTCTGTGATCTGTCTGTATAAAGGTGTCTTTTTTGATTTGTCTATTTGAATTTGCATGGGTTCCTCCAATTGGTTTGGTCCAATTTGTATTATATACAAGGATTGGTGGGGCATCAACCACCAATTGAACTTAATTTTTTACCACCAATTTGAAAGATGGGAGGGGGACTTTTGTTTTATATGCCGCCTTTACGCAAAAGCAGGACCATATTTTCGCTGAAGAAAGTAAATCCGGATCGGAGTATGACCAGCGTTCTTCAGGGGATTGTTTTATTGCAGACAGAAAATATGTATGCTATATTTTATATAATCCTAAGGATCGTAAATGTAATATATACAGCATGATTTTTTATCCGAAATATGAGTGAAAGGGGTGTATTACCGTTCTCTATGCCGCTGCCGGAATGTAAAGTGTGCTGGCGTATGCGGGTGAACGGTAACAGTGGTATTTTATTATGTATGAACTGATACAGATCGGAGAGCGGAGTTATTATATCCAGAGTCCGGCAAAAATCGGGATCTATCTGGCAAATGATCAGGAGGTTTATCTGATCGACAGCGGCAATGACAAGGATGCAGGGAGAAAAATCCGTAAAATTCTGGAGCAGAATGGCTGGTCATTGAAAGCTATCCTAAACACACATTCCAATGCAGACCATATCGGCGGCAACCGTTATCTTCAGCAGCAGTACGGCTGTGACATATTTGCAAATGGGATGGAGGCTGCTTTCACAAAATACCCGCAGCTGGAGCCGGCGCTTCTGTATGGCGGATATCCCTTTCAGGATTTAAGGCATAAATTTTTGATGGCAGCTCCCAGTGAGGCGAAAGAGCTGACAGACAGCGGCTTTCCAAAGGAGATAGAAGTGATTCCTCTGCCGGGGCATTTCCTTGATATGGTAGGGTTCAGAACCCCGGACCAGACAGTGTTTCTCGCTGACTGCCTAAGCAGTGCAGCTGCTCTGGAGAAATATCAGCTCACTTTTATTTATGATGTGGAAGCGTACTTAAATACACTGGAACGAGTAGCGGCTATGCAGGCGGAGATGTTTGTTCCGTCTCATGCAGAGCCTGTAAAAGATATCCGTCCGCTGGCAGAATGCAACAGGAAGAAGGTTCTGGAGATTGCAGATCATATCACAGAGATCTGCCGGGAGCCAATCACATTTGAAGCATTGCTGCAAAGGCTCTTTTCCGATTATCAGATTACCATGACCTATGAGCAGTATGTGCTGGTTGGAAGTACAGTCCGTTCTTATTTATCTTATTTGAAAGACAGCGGAAAAATAGAGGGATACATTGAGAATAACAGTCTGTTGTGGAGAAAAATTCGGGAGGAAGGATAACCATGTCGGAAAAACATCTGAAGTTCAGATACGCGGAAAGAAAAGACACAGCTCTTATACTGAAGTTTATAAAAGAGCTTGCCGCTTATGAAAAGATGGAACATGAGGTGATCGCCACAGAAGCGGTTTTGGAGGAGTGGATATTTGACAAAAAGAAAGCGGAAGTGATTTTTGCAGTGGTAGATAATGAAGAGATAGGTTTTGCACTGTTCTTTCATAATTTTTCCACCTTTTTGGGACGTGCGGGGCTTTATCTGGAAGATTTATATGTAAGGCCAAAATACCGGGGAAATGGCTATGGAAAGGGAATATTGAAAAAACTGGCTCAAATTGCAGTGGAGAGGGGATGCGGGCGCCTGGAATGGTGGTGCCTGGACTGGAATAAACCAAGCATCGACTTCTATTTATCATTGGGAGCGGAGCCAATGGAAGACTGGACCGTTTACCGTATTGCCGGTGATACACTGAAGCAGTTATCCGTAAAATAGAAAAACAGTTACTTTTATCTCGGCCCAGAGGGCTGCCGTACTACCACGGCAGTCCTTTTTTGTTTTCACAAATCATAAGTGCGTCGGAAAAATGTCGAAAAACGTCGGAAAAGTGATTGACAATATTGAATACAAGAAATATAATAACTGTATACAGGTGATATGCGGGAGGAGGAATATTATGGAGTTAACGCAGGAACAACAGAATATGCTGGACGGTAAGTATGGGGAAGGTACAGCATACGCAATGAAAATCCAGGTAGCTATCGGAGAATCCTTTGATGCGCCCCGGATGGTGCCCATAACAAGGGCACATGTAGCTCTGTCCAATCAGGACGCGGATTTGTGGTTCGCGGAGAAACTGCTGAATGCAGGTGCATACTGCAGGGTCTCACCGACAGTGAACCCGGGGTTCTGTATTTCATTCTTTCAGGAGCGGAATATGGTGTCAGAGGAGGATGCTGATTTTATGCAGAGGACACATAACGCATATAAGGGGTTAGGTGCGACTCTGACATATAACTGCACTCCCTATGTTGCAACGAATGTCCCCAATTTCGGAGAGATCGTGGCTTTCTCGGAATCCAGTGCGACACCCTATGTGAATTCCGTGTGGGGAGCCAGAAGCAACCGGGAGGGAGCAAACAGTGCGTTATGCGCAGCCATCACGGGCTTTGTGCCGGAGTACGGTCTGCTTCTTGATGAGAACAGAAAGGGAAATATTCTGGTAGAAGTTAAGGCAGACATGAAATCCGATTTTGAGTATCATCTTCTCGGATACTGCGGACGAAAGATCGGAAGCGGGATTCCCGTATTTACCGGGCTTCCGAAACACATAGGGAAGGAAGCACTGACCAATCTGGGGGCCCAGCTCAATACTTCCGGTGCTTATGGCATGTACCATATTGTCGGCTGTACACCGGAAGCCCGGACTTTGGAACAGGCTTTTGGGGGAAAGGAACCGGAGCGCACAGTGACCATTACCAATGAAGATTTAGAGGAGATTCTGGAGGAAATATCAGCTGAAGGTAACAGGAAAATTGATTTTGCAATGTTCGGATGCCCCCATTTTACATTGGAACAGGCAAAGCATATCGCCGGAAGATTACAGGGTAAGAAACTGAAGAAAGAGATGTGGATTCTCACATCCTATCATGTGAAGGAATTGGCTGACAGGATGGGCATTACAGAGGTGATCGAGAAAGCCGGGGGGTATATTGTACCGGATTCCTGTCCGGATCAGCCCTGCTGGAAACATTTACAGGGAAAGACAGGCGTTACGGAATCACCCAAGTGTGCATATTATCCCAAACGCAGAGGAATCAATTTCGTCATACGTGATCTGGACACATGTATTGATGCAGCACTGAACGGGGAGGTGGTCTGATGGAAAAGAAATTCAGATGTCATAAAATTTCAGAGGGGATTGTAGAAGGGGAAGCCTTGGTATCAGGCGATAATATCATGTTTTATCTCATCGAGCCGGACACGGGTAAAGTCATTGAGCCGGCCCATGCACTGGAAGGGCAGAGTATAGCGAAAAAGATCTTGATCTTCCCAAGTGGTAAAGGTAGCTCCGTAGTTCAGGCAGACGGTCTTTTTCAGCTTAACAAAAAGGACAATGCGCCGAAAGGGATGATCATCAGATATCCGGAAACCGTTCTTGTTTCCAGCGCCATCATTATGGATATCCCCATGGTGGATAAGGTGGATGAAGCGTTCTATGAAACAGTAAAATCAGGGGATCACATTCGGATCAATGCCGATGCAGGTGTAATAGAAATCTTAGATTAATGTTTCCGCGCGGGATGCGCAAGGAGGATAAAGAATGAAAAGATTAGCGGTTTTATTGGCTTGTGCACTTTGTGTTACCACTCTCTACGGATGCGGCAGCTCCGGCAGTGATGAGAAGAAAGAGGGGGCATCTGACACAAAACAGGAGCAAAAAGAAGAAGGCCGGCAGGAGGAGAGCCAGGAGGCGGATGCAGAGCTTGACGGGCTGGACCCTATCACCATAAAGTTTGCCAGTATAGGACCCGAAAGCGGTACCACACAGGCGGACGGGGAAGCTAAGTTTATAGAATATGTGGAGAAAGCGTCAGGGGGAAAGATTAAAGTGGACCATTATCCCAACGGAGCGCTGGGAGGAGATACGGAGATGCTGGAGGGCTGTGCCATGAATACGATCCAGGTCTGTAATCCTGCTATCTCTGTACTGACCACATATGATGAGAAATTTGGTATTCTGGATATGCCGTTTTTGTTTGATGACTATGAGTCCGAATTAAAGGCAGTGAACGAAGGTAAGCTGGGTGATGAATTTGACAAAATGCTGCAGGGCACTGGAATCTGCATCGGCGATACTTATTATTTTGGAGGTTACAGAGGGTTAAGCAACAGTGTGCGCCCGGTAGAATCGCCGGATGATATGAAAGGTCTTAAAATCCGTGTTATGGAGAGCCCTGTATATATTACAGCCTTTACGCTTATGGGAGCAAATCCCACACCGATGAGTTTCTCAGAGCTGTTTACAGCACTTCAGAACAAGACCGTGGACGGACAGGACAATGACCCGTCACTGACTTATACTTCACAATATTATGAGGTGCAGAAATATTACAGCAATCTGGAACATACCATATCCATCGGCTGCCTTGCCATGAGCGAAGAGTGGTACAACGGTCTGCCGGATGCCTATAAGAAAATTATTGACGAAGGGATTAAACAGCAGTCTGAGCTTGTCACAAAAGAGAGCCTCGAAATGTATGAATCCTACCTGAAACAGCTTGAGGATGCAGGCATGGAGGTGACAAAGATCACAGATGAAAACCGTGAAAAATTCAAAGAAGCGGTAGAGCCCATGTATGAAGAATATAAAGAAAAACTGGGGAACGAAATTTTTGACATTGCACAGGAGTTTAACAAGTAGACCGGACGGCAGCAAAAGGGGGAAGTTTTTTGAAGAAGGCTAAAGTTCTTGTTACCATATGGAATAAAATCGAAGAATACTTTCTCGTTTATTCCTTGATCCTGATGGTGGCGCTTGTTTTTATTCAGGTCATTATGAGGTACATATTTAATAATTCCCTGAGCTGGAGCGAGGAGCTGGTCCGCTATATTTTTATCTGGCAGATCTGGCTTGGCGCCAGCGTGGGGGCAAAAAACAATGACCACATCAGGATTGAAATATTCAGTAATAAATTAAAGCAAAAACCAAGAGAGGCACTGGAGATTGTCATTAACCTTATGATCTTTGTATTCTACCTGTTTCTCATATGGCAGGGGATTCAGTATCTAAAGACCGTGATCTCTACAAGTATGACTTCCACAGGACTGCAGATACCGTTATGGATCGTGTATATTTCACTGCCGGTTGGGTCAGCGGCTGTGGCAGTCCGTCTTGCCTGCAGGGTGGTATATGAAATCACACATTTCGGACATCTTCCTGTGCAGGAGACATCACAGGCAAAGGGGGTGGAGTAGAGTATGGAAATAGCAGTATTGTTCGGCAGTTTCTTTATCCTGCTTCTTTTAAGTGTTCCGGTGGGACATGCCATCGGAATCTCGGGTTTACTGAGTTTTCTTTTATGTACAGATTACTCACCTATGGTATTTATTAAAAGTTCCCTGTCAGGTACAGATTCCTTTACGCTTCTGGCTGTTCCGTTTTTTATGCTTGCCGGAAATCTTATGGCAACAGGCGGAATTGCCAAAAGAATCGTGAACTTTGCCGACAGCCTTCTCGGCTGGATGACAGGAGGTCTCTCTATTGTGACCACGATTGCCTGCATGTTTTTCGGCGCTGTTTCCGGTTCTGCCGTTGCGACAACCTCTGCCATCGGCTCTTTCATGATACCGGAGATGGAGAAAAAAGGATATGACAAAGACTTTTCAGCAGCATTAGCGGCAGCGGCGGGTTCTGTAGGCGTTATCATTCCGCCCTCTGTGCCTCTTGTCATTTACGGTGTGGCTGTCAATGCATCTGTCAAAGACCTGTTTACAGCAGGTATCTTGCCGGGCATCATGATGGGCATTGCCATGATCATCGTCTGTGTCATCACCTCCAAAAAACATGGATGGAAAGGTGACGCAAAACGCCCGGAACTGAAGAAGGTGTGGAAGGCATTCAGGGAAGGGTTCTGGGCACTGCTGATGCCGGTTATTATCCTGGGTGGAATCTACAAGGGTATCTTTACTCCCACAGAGGCATCTGTGGTATCGGTTGTCTACTGTATCTTTGTCAGTATGTTTGTGTATAAAGAAATGGACCTGAAGGGCCTGTATAAAGGATTTCTGGGAATCGTGAATCTTTGCGGCATTACCCTGTTTATGATGGGGTTTGCCAATGCTTTTTCCTATTTCCTTACCATTGAGCAGATCCCTAACAGACTGACGGAACTGTTCCTGGGAATCAGTCATAATAAATTCGTGATCCTGCTTATGATCAATATTCTGCTTTTGATCGTGGGATGTGTGATTGACAATATTCCGGCTACAATCATTCTGGCCCCTATTCTTCTGCCGGTCGTAGAAGCGATTGGGATGAGCCCTATTACATTTGGTGTAATGCTCACCATGAACCTGGCGATCGGATTCATTACCCCGCCGTACGGCATCAATCTTTTTATGGCAACTGCCGTTTCGGGGGTTCCCATGGATGCCATGATGAAGAGGATAGGCGGTCTGCTGGTATCGCTTCTGGTGGTATTGATGCTGATCACCTATGTGCCATGGTTTACAATGGGATTCCTGGGATAGGAGAAGCCTAAAGGAAAGCGAGGTTGGAAATGCCGCTATTATTGCCTGAAGATTATGATATAAAAATCCCCCCTCTTTACAAAGTACGCCAGGTGTTCGGCAGAGATACTCTGCCGGACATCAAGGCGGCAGTGCAAAAGGAGTTTCAAAGGGAAGAGATACGTGATAAAATAAAACCGGGAATGCGTGCAGCAGTTGCTGTAGGCAGCCGTGGTATCCGCAATTTGCCGCTGATCATAAAAACGATTCTGGAGGAACTGAAAATACTTGGCGCAAAGCCCTATATTGTCTCCGCCATGGGCAGCCATGGAGGGGGAACCGAGGAGGGACAGAGAGAAGTTCTGTATGGCTATGGGATTACGGAGGAAGCCATGCAGGTACCGATCATCACTACTACAGAGGTGGTATGTCTGGGAGAGATTTCAGGCGGAAGAAAGGTATATTTTGACAAATCCGCTTTGGAAGCGGACGTGATCATTCCGGTCAACAGAGTGAAGCTGCATACGGATTTTGTGTCCGACATACAGAGCGGCCTCTGTAAAATGCTTGTCATCGGTCTGGGTAACCACAGGGGATGTACGGAGATTCATGAGGCTGATTTTTCCATATTTGGGGAAGTGATAAAAGAGGCAGCATCCTTGATATTGGAGAAGGCACCGGTTGTTTTTGGGGTTGCCGTTTTGGAAAATGCCTATGATGAGACTTGTCGGATCGAAGCTGTCCCGGCGGAGATTCTGATCAGACGGGAAAAAGAGCTGGTGAGGGAAGCAAGAAAAAACATGCCGGTTCTGATGATTCCGAAGATTGATATCCTCATAGTTGAGGCTATCGGAAAAGACATATCAGGAGCCGGATTTGACCCCAATATCCTTGGGAAAAGTTATATTCTTAAAGAATTTGTCCTGCCGGTTCCAAGGATAGACAAGATGATACTTCTGGATATATCCCCGGCCTCCCATGGTAACGGAATCGGTCTCGGGATATTTGATATCATCACACGGAAAGTCTTTGAGCAGCTTGATTATGAAGCTATGTATGCAAATGCGATTGCGGTAAAATGTGTGGATGACTGTAAAATCCCACTCATAGCCGAGGATGAGGAAGAAGCGGTGAAAATCGCAGTAAAAATCCTGAGAAATGCGGATAAAGAGAATCTCAGAATCGTAAAGATAAAAAATACCATCGAGCTGGAAGAAATTATGGTATCCCATGCGCTTCTGGGGGAAGTGGAAAAAAATCCCTGCCTGGTTCTGGAAAATAAGTCGTGAGATGAGGAGGCCGAGATGAAGGTCAAAGAAAATTTGTGGGAAACGATCCGATATGGAAAGCCGGATGCCCTGATCAATGAATGGGAGGCATTCTCTTTTATATCGGATCCTGTTACAGCATATATGTCTGTAGCTGAGAGGGGAAAAACGAAAGTAAATCCATGGGGAGTGACCGTATACTGGGGGGAAGACGAACCGGGCTCCATGCCTCTGATCAATGATAAGACAAAGGTATGTAAAGATATCTGCAGATGGAGGGAATATGTGAAGGTACCGGATATCAGAAAGGTTCCCATGGACTGGAGTAGAGCGGTGGAAGATACCCGGAGGATACGCGGGGAAGGCAGGCTTTCTATAGCTATGATGGCCTCCGGTTTGTTTGAACAGACCCATGCGTTAATGGGATTTGAAGACGTTTTTATTGCCATGCTGGAGGAACCGGAGGCCATGCATGAACTTCTGGACTGCATTTTGGATTTTAAATTGAACTGGTGCCGGATGTTGGTAGAAAACTGCAGGCCTGATGCCGTTCTCTTTCATGATGATTGGGGTTCTAAGAAAAGTCTTTTTGTAAGCCGGGATACATGGGCTGCATTTTTTAAAGAGAGATACAGAAAAATATATGGTTATCTCAGAGAAAACGGGGTACTTGTCATCCACCACGCGGACTGTTACTGTGAGACGATCGCAGAAGATATGGCAGAGATCGGTGTGGATGTATGGCAGGGTGTTACTCCTGAGAATAATATTCCGAAAATGCAGAAACGCCTCAGAGGGAAAATGGCTTTCATGGGCGGACTGGATGCATCCGTGATCGATGTGCCGGATCACAAGGAGGATATCATAAGGGGGGAGGTAAGAAGGGCCTGTGAGGAATACGTGCCTGGAGGAGGATTCATTCCCTGTCTGACATACGGAGGTGATGACGGCAGTATTTATCCGGAAGTGGATGAGATTGTCAAAGATGAGATTGCAAAGTGGAGCCGGGCATATTTCCACAGTTAATGACCGGGATTTACAAAATGCGTCAGGAATGCGGCTTGACGGAGCAGTATAAATGATGCTAAACTAATCCTAGTCTAAAAGCAGGTGGTAAAATATGGAAGTCAGTAATTTTGTAAAGAAAGGAAGTACCAGAAATCGTACGGAGATTGCCTATGATAAGATAAAGGATTCCATATGCAGTGGTGCGATTAAGCCGGGGGAGATTCTCAGTGAATCCCAGATTGCGGCAGAGCTGGAAATGAGTCGGACGCCTGTCCGGGAAGCGCTGCGCATACTGGCCAGTGAAGATTTGGTAGTGATTAAAAACGGCATTGGAGCCTATGTGACAGAGATATCGGAGAAAGGAACGAAAGATTTGTTCGCCGTCCGTAAGCCTCTTGAGATATTGGCATCCAAGTCTGCCATCCATAACATAACAAAAGAGGAAATCCGGCAGATGGAAGAAATCTTCCAGAAGCTGCGGGTACTGGATGAGTCAGGGGCCCGGGTGGACAAAAAGATGTTCACGGATATGGACTGGGCTCTTCATGATTTGATCATTGACAAGTGTGACAATCAATATGTAAAAAATATTATGGCAAACATCAATGCCAATATTAAAAGGCTCCAGATATCGTCCTTCTATGCATTAAATGATATGCAGGAAAGTACGGCCCAGCATCTGAGGATTTTGCGTCTTCTTGAAAAAAAAGAAGAGGACGCGCTTGAGAAGGCGCTGGCGGATCATGTGGAGTGGTCTATGCGGGCGCTTCTCAGAAGCTGAACATAAGAGCTGTTGTAAATAAGGCTGTCTATGATAAGGAATTTATCATAGACAGCCTTATTGTATACCGCATTGTTCATTTTACAGGGAACCGGTATCAAAAACCGGTTCAATATATTCTTTGATCAATCCAATCCTGTCTTTTGCCTTTGGTGTAAAAAGAGCGGCGATGGAAACCACCAAGTTTTTCTCTTTGTTCACATAGATCGTATTTCCCCCGTCTCCCATGGCAGCAAAAGTATTCGCATTCTCATCGCATAGCCACCATAAATATCCATAGGGAAGATCCTGTTTTTTCCATCGGCTGTGTTCTTTTGTACTCTCGTCTATCCAGCTTTTGGATACGATTTCCCGGCCCTCCCACATGCCGCCGTTTAAATATAATTGTCCTATTTTTGCCATATCAGCCGGTGACAGGGTAAGCCCCCAGCCCGCTGCGTTGTTGCCGGCCTCATCCGAGACCCAGCCGCTTATATCCGTGGCGCTGTTGAACGCCATCTGTTCCTCTTTGCTGTGAAAAATAATATTTTTTTCAACAGTGATTCCCAGAGGAGAGAATAAATGTTCAGATGCAAAGGCAAAGACAGAGCAGCCCGAGGTCTTTGCGAGGATACCGGATAAAAGGTCCGGCCCGATGAGCGGTGCATAACGGAATTTACCAATCTGTCCTTTGCCGCCCAATTGCTCAAGGCTGAATTTCACCCAGTCATCGCTGGTAAAATATTTTAGGTAGGGGGCAAATTTGTATTTGTAGGGTGCAGTCATTGTGAGCAGGTTTTCAAGGGTAATGTTCCGGATGGAGTCCATAGTATTCTTCACAGTGTATTCCGGGAAAAAATCCAATACCTTCTGATGGATGTTTTTGATATATCCCCGGTCCAGCGCGATTCCGATCAATATGGACAGAATGCTTTTGGTGACTGAGTAAACATGAATGCGGCAGTTGGATGTGCAGCCGTTAAAGTAGTTTTCATATTCTGTTCTGCCGTTTTTTAAAACAACGATGCCTGCAGTATTGCTGTAATCCCTGCAGATGGTTTTTTCAAGTTCTGTAATCTTTTCCTGATTCATTTTTTCTCCTTACTGTTTGGGTGAAATGATGCCTTTTTCTTAACGGGATAATAAATTTCCGTGGTCAGTTCGCTTTCCGATGAGACCTGGGAGGGGTCGGTGATGTACACTTCGCAGAGCGGGCCGTTTCCCTCGTATCCTTCCATCTCTGCCCATCTCCGCTGCTTTGCATAGACAGAGGGCAGCGCGGAGTAGGGACCGTGCAGGACAGTTTTTAGGCAGAGACCGGGAGTGTGGTTCCTTGTCCCTGTGACATATTCTTTAACCGGAATGGCAAATTCGGTATCCAGGCCAAAGGGACTGAATTCCTCACTGTGGAACAGTACCATTGGAGGCGCGGTGACTGTCAGTTTATTCTCCCGGATCACTTTGAATAATCTTCCGTAGCATTTTGCATATTCCTGTGGATACTCGCCTTCCCGTACCATCTTCCGGACAGACAGAAGATACATTTGGGGAACCTCCGTGAGCTGGATCTCAATGGTATCCAGATAGGACATAATGGATTTTCCCTGCTTTAGGTTTTCTATATCCTGATTCATCTGTTCCAGGGTTTTTTCATATTCCAGGAGCTGTTTTTTCATGTCCTGCTCCTTTTTTATAAGCGCGAGGCAGAGAGCTTCCTCCGGCAGTTCTTCGGAATGAAGAATGGATTTGATCTCATCCAGAGAAAAGCGGTAGGATTTCAGACGGTTGATGAAGAGCATGGTTTCCAGCTGGCTGATAGAATAATACCGATATCCGTTTTCCGGATCGATCTCTTCCGGATGGATCAATCCGATTTCCGCGTAGTAGCGGAGTGTCTTGGCAGACACCTTGCAGATGGATGAAAATTCACCTATTGATAACAAAGCATATCCTCCTTGCGGCGTGTTTCTGATCACCCTTATGTTACACCTTGCCCTAAGGGCAAAGTCAACAGGGAATATAAAAGAAAAGATGTAAATTTCTGCCAATATTTGTTATAATGAATCTGTTACAAATTATGTGGTAAAGTAGATGAGAAGATGGGATTATTAAAGTTTGAATCAGAACCGGAGTTTGGGAAACTGGCGGAATATGTATCTGCCTGTCAGCCCTGCGGCGCATTAGAGGCAGAAGGATACTGTGCGCCGGAGAAAAGGCTTTTTCGGGAATATACCGGGTTTACTGTGGATTTTCTGTATGCATCTGTTCAGTTGGATGACAAAAAGATATTTGAGGACTACGTTTTGTGGTTTTATGAGCTTCTCTGTCCTGTTATGGCAGATATGCCGAAACATAGAGTGCGTGCCCTTCTTCTGAGCCACTTTTCAGTGGTCGAAAACGGCGCGGAGCAGATTTTTGCCGGGGCAGGGCTGAAAAAACTGAAAAGGTTTATCGGGTACGGGAAGAGGGCTGCAGCAGACGCCGTAGTGACAGAGAAATCTCCGGAGCCGTTAAGGTACGGGAAATACGAAAAAGAGCGGCAGCGGTACTTAGATGCGCTTATGCGGTCAGATACAAAAAGTGCAGTCGCTGTGGCAGCGGAGTTTTTACAGACCGGAATTCCTGTTGAGGATATTCTGGTGGAAATCTTGGGGGAAACCATGAGAGGGGTGGGAGAGCTATGGCACAGCCATCAGATTTCCGTGGACATGGAACATTATTGTACATCCACCACCCAGCTTGCGTCAGCGCAGCTGTATCCTGTTATTTTTCGGCAGAGGCGGAAGAAGAAAAAGGTACTGGCAGCATGCGTGGGAAGTGAGCTGCATGAAATGGGAGCCCGCATGACAGCGGATCTTTTTGAATACAATGGATGGGACAGTATCTATCTGGGGGCGGGGGCAGATATTTCTTATGTCCTGAAACAGATACAAGACCACAGGCCTGATCTGGCGGCGTTTTCAGTGACTATGCCTCAGTATTTGGTTCAGTGCCAGGAGATGGTTGACAGGCTGAAAGCATGTTATCCTGACCTGAAGATCGCAGTGGGAGGCAATGCGTTTCAGAGTTTGAGTAAAATACAGGGGAACTGGAGGATAGATGTATATGCCCGGGATGCAAGGGAACTTGTGCGGTGGGCGGATGATACATTTGCAGATGAGATATGATTGGTTATCTTGCATTATGTGATTTGCACTGGAAGATTACGAAAGTAATCCGCAGCATTCCTGTAAGCCTGGCAGAGCCGGGACAGGATGCAAGGGAGATTTTTGCGGACAGGGAGGTTCTGGACAGGCTTTTGGAGCAGGATACAGAACAGATGGTTTCTGCCCGCAGGCAGCTTCGTGGAAAAGAGCACCTATCTGTATTTGTCACAGTAAAGCCTGTCAGGGAACAGGTACTGCTGTCTGTATACGATATGGAAAATGCAGACTGGCTGCCCCGGATGGCAGAGCTGCAGCTTTCTGCCCTGGATGAATTGGCTTCTCTTGGAACAGGACCTTACGGGGAGTCATATTTTGAAATCCAAAAGGTAAACAACCGGCTCATCAATTCCCAGAGAGCGCTTGCAAAAGCAAATGTACTGCTGAAAGAGACGCTAGAGGAGATGCGCAGGGCGGAAAACACCATTGAGATCCTTAAAAGAGATCCGGTTACCAATCTTCTCACGGAGAAGATATTTTATGAACGGGCACAGGTAATGCTTGAGGAGAATCTGGGACAGGCGTTTGATATAATCGCAGTGGATATAGAGCGGTTTAAAATTATCAATGATGCATTCGGAACGGCTGCGGGAAACCAGCTTCTCAGCGATCTTTCCGTCTGCTTACTGGATATCAGAGTGGACGAAAAGTCTCTGTTTGCAAGGATAAGGGCAGACCTTTTTGCGGTGCTGGTTCCCCGTGAAGAAGGGGTGTATGGAAGGCTGGAACACAGTCTTAACTGTTTTTTGAAAAATTATCCGCTGCCTATGCGCCTCACTGTAAAAATCGGCGTTTACCAGATTGAAGAGCGGGATATTCCTGTGGAAAGAATGTGTGACAGGGCATTTATCGCAGCAGGCAGCATTAAGGGAATGTATGCGGAAAAGATAGTCTTCTACAATAATGCCATGCGGGAAAAAATGCTTTTTGAACAGAAGATTTTAGATACCATGGTTGAGGCGCTTGAACAGGGACAATTTCAGATCCATCTGCAGCCAAAGGTCAGAGTAAACACAGAGGAAGTTGTTGGCGCTGAGGCTCTGGTGCGATGGGAACATCCGGAGCTGGGGCTGCTGTCACCGGCCGACTTTTTGCCTGTTTTTGAAAGGAATGGATTTATCTATTCCCTGGATCTGTATGTCTGGCATAAGGTCTGCTCTGCCATGCAGCGGTGGAGGCAGATGGGAGGAGCGGATATTCCTGTGGCCGTAAATGTTTCACGCATGGACATCTATCATGGAGACCTTCCGTCCCTCTTTACTGAACTGGTAAAGGATTACGGCCTGGAGCCGAAAAACCTTCATCTTGAGATAACGGAATCCGCATACATATCAGATTCCAGGCAGCTTCTTTTGGTAGTGGAACAGCTCAGAAAAACAGGATTTGTGGTTGAGATGGATGATTTCGGAAGCGGATACTCGTCCTTGAATATGCTGTCAGAGCTGCCGGTTGACGTGCTGAAGCTGGATCTTAAATTTCTGCGCACAGGGACAGATGCCGGTCGAAGACACCGGATCATGCAGGCGGTCATTGACTTGGCCCATACGCTCCATCTTCTGGTCATAGCGGAAGGTGTGGAGACAAAAGAAGAATCTCTGCTCTTGGAAGAGATGGGCTGTCAGTATGCACAGGGATATTATTATGGGAGGCCTGTGCCGGAAAATGAATTTGAGAAACGTTTTCTTCATTTGGAGTGCCAAAAGAAAGAGTATTAAATCCCGGAAGGTATATAATAAGAATATGGATTTATTAAGGTACCCTGAATAAAAATGGAGGAAACAATGAGTAAGAAGCTTAAAATAACAATACGTTTGGTTTTACTGTTTTTCATATTAGCGGTGGGAGCGGTCATTCTGTATATAAAAAAGACAGCGCCGCCCGGTGAGGAATGGATCGCATACAACAATGATAAGGTCATAGAAGCCATTGACAGACAGCTTCAGGCCATAGATACGGATTCCCTGATCAGAGAAAAAGAGCAGTATGTGGTCGGAAAAAGTATTGAGGAGATCCAGAAGGCTGTAAAAGAAGGGCAGATCACCTATGAGGAGCTTACAGCGGTGTGCTTATACCGTATAAAAACGCTGGATCAAAAGGAAAAGGGGTATAATTCGGTCATATCCATCAATGAACATGCTATGGATGAGGCAGCAAAAAGAGACTCCGGTATCAGGGAAACAGGGAAAGAGACCTCCGGAATTTACGGTATCCCTGTCATGCTTAAGGATAACATCAATACTTCTGACATGCCGACCAGTGCCGGAGCGGAGGCATTTTCCGCTTTCTGCCCGTCTGAGGATGCCGAACTGGTAAAAAAGCTGAAGGAAAATGGTGCGGTTATTTTAGGGAAAAACAATCTGTCTGAGTTTGCAAACTATGTATCCAGTGTTATGCCATCCGGATACAGCGGAAATAAAGGGCAGACGGTCAATCCATTCGGGCCGCTGAAAATATCTCCCTCCGGTTCAAGCAGCGGCAGCGCGGTGGCGGTTACAGCGGATCTGGTTCCGGTTTCCGTAGGTACAGAGACGGATGGCTCGATTGTGGCTCCATCCTCCGCTAACTCAGTGGTAGGATTCAAGCCCACCAGAGACAGCATATCAGGGGAGGGAATCTTGCCTCTGATCAGGAAAATAGATACAGCCGGGCCCATTGCAAAAAGTGTGACGGATGCCGCCATCGCTTACGAGGGGGCGACAGGTGCACAGATATCCCAGGATTTTGACAAAGATGCTTTGTCAGGAAAAACCATCGGCATTGTCTCATATGAATATAACGATGCCGGGATGCTGTCAGAATTAAAAAAGAAACTGCAGGAACTGGGGGCAGACACTGTTGACGTGGAATTAGATGCCGGTAAGGTTACTGTTTTTAATCTCATCCATCTTACCTTCCGAAAAGATTATGAGGATTACGCGGCAGAGTATGGCCTTCCCATGAAGACTTTAAAGGATTTGCTGAGATACAATGAAGAAGAACCAAAGAGAAGAATCAAATACGGGCAGGACTGGCTGGAAGAAGCGGAAAATGCTCCGGGTACGGATGATGAGATCAGCAAATCCATTCAGACTGCAGATCAGGTATTAGACACACTGTTCCGGGAAAAAAATCTGGACGGAATCGCCTTTTTGAACAGTACGGCTTCCACATACCCCGCAGCGGCCGGATATCCGGAATTGACGGTACCGTTTGGTGCGGATAAGAACAACGTGCCGCAGGGAATAACCTTTGCGGCTCGGCCGGGAGAGGATGAAAAGCTGTTAAATTTGGGGTATAGTTTTGAGAGCCATGTAAATGGACGTTTAACACTTTAGGGAAGAAAGCCGCCGCGGGGAAGTAAAACATGTCCCCATGGCGGCTGTTTTTATACTGTTTTATCCACGTTCCAGAGATTTTCTGAGGTATCTGGCGGTGATGGTATCGGCGTTTTGGACCATTTCCTGAGGCGTTCCGGTAAATACCACACGGCCTCCGCCTGTTCCGCCGTCAGGCCCCACATCAATAATATAATCTGCCTGTTTCATCACGTCCAGATTGTGCTCGATCACAATGACTGTGCTGCCGCGCTTTACAAAGCTGTCCAGAAGTCTCATGATATTCTTCACGTCTGAGGCATGCAGACCTGTGGTGGGTTCGTCCAGCAGATAGATGTTTCCCTTTTTATCCAGGTGTTTTGCCAGCTTTACCCTCTGACGTTCTCCTCCGGAGAGGGTGGACAGGGGCTGGCCGAGGGTCAGATAGGACAGTCCTGCCTCTATCATGGCCCGGAGCTGTTTATGGATTTTTTTGTTGTCCCAAAAGAACTCTGCAGCCTCCTCAGCGGTCATATTTAAAATGTCCAGTATGTTCTTTCCCCTGAAGCGGTAGGACAATGCCTCGTCGCTGTACCGGCTTCCCTCGCAGACCTCGCAAACAGTGGTGACAGGGTCCATGAAGACCAGTTCTGTTACAACCATACCTTTGCCCTTGCAGGCAGGGCAGGCTCCCTTGCTGTTAAAGGAGAAGAGGGCGGCATCTACTCTGTTTTCGGCAGCCAGCAGTTTGCGGATATCGTCAAAAAATCCCAAAAAAGTGGCGGGAGCGGAGCGGCCCGTGGCAGTGATGGGAGACTGGTCCACCAGTACCACACGGTCTTCGTACTGCTTTGCGAATACATCCCGGATAAGACTGGATTTGCCGGAGCCGGCCACGCCTGTGACCACGGTCAGTACATTGGTTGGAATGTCAACAGATACATGCTTCAGGTTGTGGATATCCGCGTTCCTTACGGGAAGGAACTCTTTTGCTGTTCTCGGATTTTGTTTGACGGGAATGTATTCTGACATGGCGTTTCCCGTCAGGGTTTTTGACCGGAGCAGTCCTTCATAACTGCCCTGGTAGAGAATCTGTCCGCCGTTTCTGCCTGCCAGAGGGCCTACATCAATGACCTCATCGGCTATGGAGATCACATCCTTGTCGTGCTCCACCACGAGGACCGTGTTGCCTTTGTTCCGCAGGCTCTGCAGAAGTTTGGTCATGCGGTGGACATCCCGCGGATGCATTCCGGTGCTTGGCTCGTCAAAAATGTAGGTCATGCCTGTAAGAGAACTTCCCATATAGCGCACCAGCTTCAGACGCTGTGCCTCACCGCCGGAGAGCGTTGTGGATTCCCGGTTCATGCTCAGATAGGGAAGTCCGATCTCAATCATGCGTGTCAGGGAAGCAGTCAGGGTATTGACAATGGTTTCGCCTCTGGGGTCTTTGATCTCCCGCAGGACGTTGCAGAGCCTGGTAAATTCCATATCACACATTTCATCAATGCTGTATCCGTTTATGCGGCAGGAGAGCGCTGCGGGATTCAGGCGTTTTCCGCGGCAGACAGGGCACTCCCGTTCTTTTACCAGCTTCTTCAGACGGAGGAGGGAGCGGTCGCTGGAGTTTGACAGGTCACGTTTGATGAGCAGACGGTTCAGGTGGTTGTAGATGCCTTCTATCTTTTTGTTTATCTGTGTTCCGCCTTTTTCATATGCTCCGTACAGCAGCAGGTTTTTCTCTTCTTCGGAATAATCCCCCCACTTTTTATCAAGATCAAACAATCCGCTCTGTGTGTATTGCTTCCAGTACCAGTTGCCGGAATGGAAGGCAGGCAGTTCCACCATACTTTCATTCCAGCTCTTATCCGGATTCAATACCTGGTCCATGTCCAGATCCAGGATCTTTCCGATACCGGAACATTCCGGGCACATACCGTTGGGGTCATTAAAGGAAAAATAAGATGCCGTCCCCACGTAAGGTTCTCCGATACGTGAAAAGAGCAGGCGCAGCGCAGAATACATATCACTGATGGTCCCCACTGTGGAACGCGCGTTCCCGCCCAGCCTCGTCTGGTCTATGATAACAGAGGCAGTGAGATTGTCTATAAAATCCACTCGCGGTTTTTTGTATTTGGGCAGCCTGCCCCGGATAAATGCCGTGTAGGTTTCATTCATCTGCCTTTGGCTTTCCGCGGCTATGGTGTCAAATACAATGCTGGATTTGCCGGAACCGGAAACACCGGTAAAGACAACTATCTTTTCTTTTGGTATTTCTAAAGATACGTTTTTTAAGTTATTCTGCTTTAATCCCTGGATGATGATCTTATCCTTATGAGACATATCGTTCCTCACTTTCATTTAGACATATGATCCATTATAACAGCATAAGAAATAAATATCCTGACTTTTTTTGCTGTTTTATGACAAGAGCAGAATAAGCCTCCGGTCAGACAAGGATTCCGTCCTGTACGGTTATGATCCGGCTGCTGCTTTTGGCTGCTTCGGGCGAATGGGTCACCATAAGGATCGTCTGCCCGCTTCTGCGGTTGATATCACGAAGCAGGTCCATGATTTCCGCTCCGGTTTTGCTGTCCAGATTTCCTGTGGGTTCATCCGCAAAGAGGATTTCAGGGTTTCCGATCAAAGCGCGGGCGATGGCCACACGCTGCTGCTGGCCTCCGGATAATTCCCGGGGCGTATGCCTGCGCCGGTCCGTCAGACCTGTGACCTCCAGAATCCGGGAGAGCTGTTCTTGGTGATTCGCTGTCTTTTGGCCGTCCAGAAGCAGGGGGAGCATAATGTTCTCTTCCACATTCAGATTGGGGATGAGATTGTAGAACTGAAAGACAAATCCAATTTTCCGCCTTCGTATCCGGCTCATCTTTTCATCATCAAAGCCTGAAATATCGGTTCCGTTCAGATATACATGGCCGCTGGTAGGCGTGTCCAGCCCGCCGAGAATATAGAGCAGTGTGCTTTTCCCGGAACCGGATGGTCCCATAATGGAAACAAATTCACCGCGTGTCACCTGCAGGGAAATATCTCTCAGCACTTTTGTGACCGCATTTCCCATGGGAAATTCTTTTATGAGATGTCTGCCCTCAATGGCAGTTTCGCTGACTGTATGTTTCATGTTATATCCTCCCGTTAATATATTATTCACTTTTGATCTCCTCCACCAGTTTCATCTGCCTGCTTTTGACGATGGGCACAACTGAGCCCAGCAGTGTGATTACAATTCCCATTGCTGCGGAAAAAAAGAAAGTGACGGCATTTAGTCTGGGAACCATTGAGATTTTGGGTCCGGCTACCAAAAAGATGGTTTGTATTTCAAGATAAGAGACAAAGACAGCTATGGCAGCACCGATCAGCCCGGAAGAAAAGCCTTCTGTCAGTGTCATTTTTATATTCTGGCGGCTGCTTAACCCTACAGATTTATACATGGCAGTAATTCGCCGCTTTTGGATATAGTTGATCAGCAGATTATTGATGATACCTACGGCGGCCAGCAGTAAAATAAAATAAGTCATGCTGTGCATGGGCTGTAAGAAGGTGCCCACAGTGGAAAGGGCGTCGGTGTTGAATTCCTCCACCGTACGGCTCCAGTTTGCCGTTTCACCAAACAGACTGCGGATCTGTACCATGACTGCATCCGGGTCAGCGGCAGTGTAGGCGAGAAAGTCATATGCCTGAGCTCCAAAATCCGAAACTGCGCAGGCAGAGGGAATGACTGCCTCCGCATCGGTAGCCCTTGATTTGAAACTGCCGATCACCAGATAATGATACCGGTTCGTGCCGTTTGACAGAACAAGGGTATCTCCCTTTGAAAATCCGGTCTGCTTCATACAGTCTTCGCTGAGAAGGATGACGCGTTCAGACCCAAAAGCAGCGGCAGCCCGGGACTGCTCTGTATTTTTCGTATAATGGATGGCAAGCATGGAGCTGTACAGGTCCAGGTCATCCGCCGCCTCTACACGTCCCAGGGCGATACCTTCTGCCTGCAGCCGGTTATCCAGGATATGGAGCGGGAGCACTTTTTCAACCCCATCCATCCCTTTTACCTGTTCTACAAATGCCGGTTCCATATGCCCGTCAGCAAATCCCTGAAGTTCGGCGCCCCTGAATACATCGCTGACGTAAGTGGTTACAAAATCCCCCACAACGGATATGGCAATCACAGCGGAAATGCTGATGAACAGAAGTGTGATATTTTGTATCACATTTTTATTGCCGCGCATATTGCGGGCAGCCAGTTTCCCTTCGTTTCCCAGAATGATTCCGTAAATACGCTCCAAAACCACGGCAGTCCGATCTGTGAGCAGGGGTACAAGGATAATGGCAGCCGCGATCAGTCCCAGAAGGGATATGCCTCCCATGAGGTACAGCATATCTCCGGAGACAGTCCTTGGAAGGATGACAGAGAACAGGAATAACAGGATGCCGGCCGCGGCAGTCAGGCGTCCGGATATCTGCTTTTCCTCCGTAATACCCAGAACCACTTCTTTTACAGGCAGGCGGCTTGTCCGGTGTATGGGCAGCCACGCAGATAAAAGAGAGGCGCTTACAGCCACAGCAAATGAGAAAATAACGCTGAAAGGGGTGATGACAGCCGGAATCTCAATGCCTTGTGAGAGGGAGCAGCTCATGCCCTGCAGAATGCATTTCAGGACCAGTATCCCTGTCGGAATGCCGAGCAGTCCGCCGATACATCCGTACAGGCTGCTTTCCAGCATGAGAATGCCTGTGAGGGTTTTTTTGGCTGCCCCGATGCTGCGGAAGGTTCCGATTATGGGGAGCCGTTCCAGGGTTATCACTTTGTAGCTGCTGTAAATGATGAATATACTCATGGTCAGCGAGAAAAAGCTGATGAGGAAAAAGGGCATGGACTTTTGCCGTGCATCGGCGGTTACCTGGTCTTCGCTGAACGTTTCGGTTATCCGGTATGTTTCAGCCGGCAGGGCTGTTTCCAGATCTTTTTTCAAAGTCTCTGCGGAAACTCCCTGGGAGGGCTTAATGAGAATCTCGCTGTATCCGTCTGTATAACCCAGGAGGCTGTGCAGAAAGGAGAGGGGAAGCAGCGCGGTGGCCCCTCTTGTATGCCGCAGGAAGAAGGTGTCATAGGCGGCAATCTCAGCTACATCCAGTTTTATGGATTCCCCGTTTATCTGCAGGGTTATGGCATCTCCTTTTTGAATGCCGTATTTTGAGGTGAATCGGTCCGGCAGAATGATTCGGCTGCCGGAGAAATCCGAGATATCTTTCCCGTCAGCGAGCCGCGGGGGATTGATCTTTTTAAGTTCTGAAAGCTCGGCGGCTGCCAGGTCAATGGTCTCGTAATAACCGTTTTCGTGGTACAGAGCACTGCCCTTTAGTATACCGGCTTTCGCGTCAATGGACAAAAGATCGGGAATCTCATCGGTATGGATGAGACCTTCTTTTGCGGACACGGAAACCGCCGCGCTTCCCGCCATTCCCCGTGCCATTTTTTGCTGGGCACTTTCATAGGAAGCGCCAATGGAGAAGGAGACAAACAGCAGAGTGGACGACAGGAGTATGGACAGGATCATAACGCCTGTCCTCATCTTTTTTTCTTTCACATTTGTCAGAATGTATTTTATAATAATCTTCAAGATACACCTACTTTCTGCCGGAGGAATCCTTTGATTCCTTCAGGGCGTTTAGAATTGTTGTATGTAGTTTCCAGATGCATACGGCGGTCTTTTTCCATTTCACTTTCTCACCTCCCGGTATTAAAGAAAAAGGCTGACAGTTATCATAGATACATGATAAACTGTCAACCTTAACGGGAGTTGCAGATAACCTTAATTAACCTTAATGCAGAGGAAATGCGATCGTAAATACAGTTCCCGTGCCGGGAGAACTGGAGACGGAAATCCTTCCGCCGTGGAGTTCCACAATATCTTTTGCTATGGCAAGACCAAGCCCGGTTCCTTCTCTTTTCTGTTCTGTGGAGGTTCCACGGTAATACCGCCGGAAGATCTGTTTCGTTTCCGCGGCGGTCATCCCTTTTCCGTTGTCACTTACGGTTATCTGCAGGGTGGAATCGGGGACAGAGACGGAAATGGCAGCTTCCGTATCCGATGTTCCGTGGGCAAAAGCATTGAGAATCAGGTTTTGGAATGCTCTTGTGAAAAGTGTCCGGTCAAAGGAATAGGGAATCGTCTCTGCGGCAGCTTCAAAGCGGATCGTGCGCTGTTCATATTCCGGGGAGTTGAGAAGATCGATCACCAGTTCTTTTAAAAAGCGCACAATATTTTCTTCCCGGGGGTCCATGGGAACCATATTGTTTGTCAGCTGATAAGTGAGCTTCAGGTCATTGATCAGTGTTTCCATGTAGGCGGAGTTTTTCAATATGATGTCTGCATACTGCCTGCACTGTTCTTGGTTTATACTGCCGGAGTCCAGAAGCAGTTCCGCGTAACCTTTTATCGGTGAGAGGGGTGTTTTCAAATCATGGGTGATATTGGCGATCCATTCCTCCCTCATCCGGTCCGTTTCAGCCTGCAGGCGGTCGCTTTCCCTGATTTCTTGGTCCATCTGGTTCAGACTGTCATAAATCTCGAAAAAAGTTCCCTTTCCCTGAACGGGAAGATAGCTGCGCGCAGCGATCTCCCGGATGGAGTCAGTGAGCTGCTTCACGGCCTCAGCGGTCCGAAAGCCGTAGAGCATGCCGGATATAGAGAGGACGAGAAAGAGTATGGCTGTCACCGGCAGGATCACAGCCTTACCGGCAGTAAAATGCTCTCCGTTCAAATACATGGTGACTTTGGAAACTTTCACAGGAAAGAAAAGGATGTAACTGTATTCTCTGTCCTTAAGTGACAGGGTTTTTATAACTGCTGTAAGGCTGCTGCTTTTGAGCCTGCCTGTTTTGGAGATGGAAAGCAGGCTTGCAGCAGAGTAGGATTGCTCAGCCTGACTCGGTTTTTGATAATGAAAAAGCTCAAAACCGGTGGAGTCGAGAATCTGAATGCCGATTTCATTTTCCCGAAGAAGTTCCAAGCCGTTTTGCTTAACCCCGGGGCCATCCTCTTTAAAAATGATCTGCTCCTGGAAGCTGTCGGAAAACTTCACGGGCCAGTCACTCCGCACAAAGGTACCGTCGGGTTTTCGTAAGGTGATAAGCCAGCAGATGAGCGCTGCCGCTGCAAGAAGGGTTCCCAGCAGAGACAGGAAAAAAATGAGATACATATGAAACATGGTGCGGCATCCTGATTTTTTCATCTAATCAGTCCTTTTCCTGAGCTTGTATCCCAGGCCTTTCACTGTGATCAGTTGTCTGGGTCTGGAAGGGGCATCCTCTATTTTTTCCCGCAGATGGCGGATGTGTACCATAATGGTATTGTCACAGATGCTGCTGTACTCCCCCCATACCTGTTCATAGAGACGCTCTTTGCTGATGATTTTATCCGTATTTTCCATAAAATAGGCGAGGAGAAGAAATTCCCTTCCTGTCAAGGGGAGCTCCGCACCGGATTTGTATGCCCGTCCGCTCTCCCTGTCAATGGTAAGAGGACCCGCACTCAGAACAGCGGTGCTGCAGGAGAGACCGGCCGCATATTTCTGCCGGCGCAGCTGAGCCTTGATTCGGAAAACCACTTCCCGGGGACTGAAGGGCTTGGTGATATAGTCATCACCGCCGCAGGAGAGCCCTAATATTTTATCAATTTCATCGTTCTTTGAGGAGAGGAACAGGATGGAACAATAAGAGAATTCCCGGATCTTCCTGCAAACCTCCAGTCCGTCAAGGTCCGGAAGCATAATGTCCAGAATCATCACATCGGGCTGAAATTCCCGGCAGACTGCCAGCGCATCCATTCCGGTACAGGCCTTCCGGATGTTTCGGAAACCGTCCTGTATCAACACCTCTTCCAGCAAATCAGCGATATCTTTTTCGTCATCTACCAATAGGATCTTTTCGTCCATAATTTCCACCTGTTCTTTCTGCGTAGGGATTTGTGCTGCTGTTATGCAATATTATATTTCGTAAATGAAAAAGATACAAGACTAAAGATGCGCGGAATGCAAGACCTGTGGATCAAGCAGAAATTATGCCATAAATCAGGGTATCCGAAGCAGCACGTCTCACGGACTTTCCATGATATAAGTCCGTTTATATCGCGGTGGAATGTCAGGAGAGACTGGATATGAGCTGTTTGGAGACAGCGCGGACGGTTCTGTCATCTGGCATGAGGTGGCAGAAGCAGGAAAAGAATTTGGTCTTCGCCAGCTGGGAATGCGCAGTCTGATGCTGAATCATCTGCAGGCGTATTTTCCGACTATCTGGGTAGATTTTATTCCGGCGGTTGTTCCTGGCGCAGAAGCACTCCATCGCTCTCCTGTGGACTTTGGCTGGGAACATCTGGTGGATAAAACCCGGGATTTTCCGGGTAAGGATGCTGTTTTAGAGGAAGCGGCTGATCCGAAAACAAAATGTGTGACCCTGGAATGGAATACAGAGGACTGTATAACTATCTTCACATCTCTTTTTGATGAAGACGAGGAACCTTTTGAACAGATGGGGCTGCCGGTAAATACCTCTGATTTTTCAAGTGCAATCCCTCAGTTTATTCCGGCATTTAATAAGAAACATGAAATGATAGGTCTTGTATCCAACCGGGGATACAGCTGCCAGTTCAGAAAGGTAATCTCCTTGGCAGACCTTGACATCCGTTATACTCAGGAAGGAACCGAAGTTTATGTACTGTACGGTTCTGAGGGCTGCCGGCAGATGATGGTCCGCGCAGTAGTTACCCGCACACCGTACAAAAAGGATAATCGAAAATAAAGAATGCAGGATGGGACAGAAAGGCGGATGGTTTGCATCCGCCTTATATGATTTGTAAATGATCAGAGCCCCGTTACTTTTTCCGTCTTTTGCCAGCTTAAGAATCAGCTATGTATCCATCTCAGAACGAATTCCCCAATCGTCATAACCAATAGAGTCTATGCACACTGTTACTGCACATGACTTAACCCGGCATGCCATGCTGGGTTTTTAGGGGCTTTTTGCTTTATATCTGCAGAACCATTTCTGCCGGAGCGCCTCATGAACTTGCAGGAGAAAAGCAGAGCATAAAGAAGCCCATAGTATTTCCTACCCCGTTTTGGTATAATAAATACACTTACATAAAACTAGTTCAGTTAGCTGAACAGTCAGATAATACCAATGAAATATGAAAGTGAGAGCAGAGAAATGATAGATCTGTATTACGCGGAAGATGACGAGACTGTTGCACAGGCGGTAAAAGAATATCTTGAGCAGGAAAACTTCCGGGTAACGGTTTTTTCCATGCTTGCGGGCATGAAACAGGCATTGAGAAGCAGGCAGCCGGACCTGGTCCTTTTAGACTGGAACATGCCGGATGGGCAGGGGAGCGAACTGTGCGGCTGGCTCCGCGCGAGATGGCCCTGGCTGCCTGTGATCTTCCTGACTGTCCGCGGCGATTCCCATGACGTGGTTGGCGGATTTCAAAAAGGTGCCGATGATTATGTTGTCAAACCCTTTGAACTGGAGGTGCTGCACTCGCGTATCCTTGCTTTGCTGCGCCGTACAGGCCAGGTGAAAGTGAACTGTTATCATTGCGATTCCCTGACACTGGATATGGATAAGATGTCTGTTTTCTGTGATGGCGAGGAACTTGTTTTAAGCCAGCCGGAATACCAGATTCTTCTTCTTTTGATGGAAAACAAAGGAAAGACCGTAACAAGGAAACAGCTTCTGGAAAAAGTATGGGACAGCAACGGTAATTATGTGAATGATAACACACTGACGGTGACCATAAAACGCTTACGGGCAAAATTGCATCAGCCTGCATGTCTGAAAACCATAAGGAGTTTTGGCTACCGTATGGAGGATACGCTATGACACAACAAAAGAAACAGATGCTGATGACCATACTCCCCATAGTGGTCTGCGCAGCAGGAATCCTGTTTTTGAACAATATGTGGCAGTGCCGGTATGAGAGGGATTCTTACAGGGGTATTTCAGCGCTTTGTCAGACCATACTGGAAAATGACCCGGGAGCAGAAGAACTTTTACTTTCTTCTCTGAAAGAATATCAGTCACAGGAAGAGTGGAAAACCGGCAGAAATGTATTCCTGGAGCAGTTCGGATACACGGAGGAGGATTTTTCCGGCAGTAAAGGCTGCGGTGTATTATTTGCAGTCAATGCTGCTGTTTTAATATCGGCAGCATTTTTTCTGTCCTCCCGGTCTGCAAAAAAGCACATTGAGGTGAGGGTATCCGGGCTTACGAAATATCTGGAACAGGTTAATGCGGGAAAAACAGGGACCATTGTTCAAACTATAGAAGATGAATTTTCTCATCTGCAGGATGAAATTTATAAAACCGTCACCAGCTTGTATGTGACAAGAGAAAATGCATTAAAAGCAAAAGAACGTTTTGCGGATAATCTGGCCAACATTGCTCATCAGCTTAAAACACCGCTTACAGCGGCACTTCTATCCCTGCAGCTGATGGAGAAAACAGCTCCGAATACTTATACAAAACCTATCAAGAATCAGTTAGAGCGTCTGAACCGGCTGGAAGAATCCCTGCTGACTCTGTCTAAGATTGATTCCGGGGCACTGCTGCTGGAGCATTCACCTGTGGATGTTTACACTGTACTGAATCTGGCTGTCGAAAATCTGGAAGAGCTGATGCGCAGGGAAAAGGTCATGGCAGACATTCCGGACAAAGGATGCGTGGAATTTCAGGGGGATATGGAATGGACCATGGAGGCTTTGATGAATCTGATAAAAAACTGTGCGGAGCATTCTCCAGAGGAAGGCAGGATTCACTGTGATTATTCCCAAAATCCACTTTATACGGAAATTTTAATCTGGGATGAGGGGCAGGGGTTTGCCCCGGAAGATATTCCCCATCTTTTTGAACGGTTTTACCGGGGGAAGAGAGCCGTTAAGGGCGGAATCGGAATCGGGCTTGCGCTCGCCTGCTCTTTATTTGAACTGCAGGGCGGCACCCTTTCGGCCAGAAATCTGCCGGCAGGAGGCGCTTGTTTTGAAATCCGGTTTTACAGTCACTGAGATGTCATCTTTCTTTGTTATAATATAGCTGCGGGGCAATACAACTGCTTTCCCGCAGTTCGCAGACATATTTTACAGAAGGGAGAGATGAACTTTGGAAGTGTTAAATTGTATTGGAGTAAGGAAAATATACGGCAAAGGCAGCAGTCAGACAGCGGCTCTTAACGGGATTGATCTGTCAGTGGAAAAAGGAGAATTCGCAGCTATCGTGGGGGCCTCCGGTTCCGGAAAATCCACTCTGCTGCATATTCTTGGCAGTGTGGACCGGCCCACAGAAGGGAAGGTCATTGTGGAGGGAACGGATATCTCTTCCATGAATCCCACGCAGGCCGCCATTTTCCGGCGGAGAAAAGTGGGGCTGGTCTATCAGTTTTATAATCTGATTCCAACGCTTACGGTCGAAAAGAATATTCTTATGCCGCTTTTGCTGGATAAAAGAACTATGGACAGGGAGTATTTTAAACAGGTCATTACCTCACTGGGGATTCAGGACAAACTGGATGCCCTGCCCAGCCAGCTGTCCGGCGGGCAGCAGCAGAGAACGGCCATAGCGAGGGCGTTGATTTACCGTCCGGCTATCCTTTTAGCTGATGAACCAACCGGAAGTCTGGATCGGAAAAACTCCAGGGAGATTATTGATCTGCTGAAATTATCCAACCGGAATCTGGAACAGACGATTCTGTTGATTACCCATGATGAAAAAATAGCACTGGAAGCAGACCGTATCATTGCCATTGAAGATGGCCGCATTGTCAGCGACCGGAAGCGGGGGTAAAAGGTTATGTGGAAAGAATATTCCAGGAGTTACATAAAAAACAACCGGTCATCCGGTATCTCCGTTATGGTGGCTGCTTTTATATCCGCGTTGTTTCTGTCACTGCTCTGCAGCCTGTTTTATAACCTTTGGAAATATGAGGTCGAGAGGATTCAGATAGAGGAAGGAAGCTGGCAGGGGCGTATAGAAGGGAGTTTCGATGAGGATACGCTGGCTGCTGTGAAGAATTTTCCCAATATAGAAAAAGTGGTCATAAATCAGGAAGGGATAGAAGGGGAGAAGGCTGCAGTTGATCTTTATTTTGAAGATATGGGAACGATTCTTGAAGATCTTCCCAAAATCGCCAAATTAGCAGAGGTACCGCCGGAGGCAGTTTCCTGCCATCATTCCCTTTTGGCCATGTATCTCATTCGGGACCCGCAGGATACTGCTCCCAGACTGATCTTTCCGCTTTTTCTGGCGATAACCGCTATGGCCTGTATATCTCTGGTCATGATCATACACAATTCCTTCGCTGTGACTATGAATGCCAGGGTGCATCAGTTTGGCATATTTTCCAGTATAGGAGCTACACCGGGACAGATTCGGACCTGTCTGCTGCAGGAGGCTGCCGCATTGTGTGCAGTACCGGTAGTGTCCGGTAATTTACTGGGTATTATGATTGCAATGGGGCTATTGAAACTGGCAAATATCATGGCGGGAAATCTGGCAGAAGGACGTCATGAAGCAGAATGGGGATATCATCCTCTGGTATTTATATGTACATTTACTGTTACTGTTTTTACTGTCTGGCTCTCGGCCTGGTATCCTGCAAGAAAACTGAGCCGGCTGACACCACTGGAAGCCATCAAAAATACCGGTGAACTTCCTCTGTACAAGCGGAAGAATTCACGATTATTGTCTTTTTTCTTCGGGTTGGAGGGCGAACTTGCCTCCAATGCGCTGAAGGCACAGAAAAAAGCATGGCGTACTGCTACTTTATCTTTGACCTTTTCTTTTATGGCTTTTACGTTAATGCAGTGTTTCTTTACCCTTACTGATATCAGCACGCGAATGACGTATTTTGAAAAATACCAGAATGTCTGGGATGTGATGGTCACGGTAAAGGATACAGAGATGGATACATTTGGCGGGACAAAACAAATGCAGGAGCTTTTGGATGTGAGAAGCTGTACCGTATACCAGAAAGCGGAAGCAAAACGGTTGATCACAGAGGAAGAAATAAGCGGGCAGTTCCGTGCAGCGGGCGGTTTTGAAAACGCAGATCAGACCTTTGTGTCAGATACAGACAGCGGATGGATGATCCATGCGCCTGTGGTCATATTAGATGATGCCAGTTTTCTTTCGTATTGTGAACAGATTGGTGCAGAACCAAGACTGGATGGCGCTGTGATCCTGAATCGGATCCGGGACAGCAGGAATCCCAATTTCCGCGATCCTGATTACATTCCGTACCTGAAAGAAGACCGGGGAATTACTGTCCTGAGAAGTACAGCAGATGATAAGATGGCAGCAAAGATCCCTGTGATCACCTATACACAGGAGGTTCCGGTTCTGCGGGAGGAGTACGGTACATTGGATTATTATGAACTGGTACATTTCCTGCCGGTTTCCCTGTGGAAGCAGATAAAAACGCCGATTGGCGGAGCAGAGGAAGATTTTTATATCCGGGTACTTGCCGGGGAAAATGCGGCGATGGATGAACTGGACAGATTGGAAAAGGAGGTCACCCGGCTTGTGGGCAGCGGATATACAATAGTAAGCGAAAACCGCATACAGGAAAAGCTTTCCGATGATAAGATGAAAGATGGCATGATGTTGATCTTTGGCGGCTTTTGTGTACTGCTTGCTTTCATTGGAATCGGCAATGTGTTTTCCAATACGCTGGGGTTTGTGCGCCAGCGAAGACGGGAATTTGCCCGTTATATGTCCGTGGGGCTGACACCCGGAGGGATAAAAAAGATGTTCTGTGTTGAGGCTCTGATCATTGCCGGACGCCCGGTATTGGTGACCCTGCCTCTTACCATCCTTCTGGCTGCGCTTATGCTGAAGGCAAGTTACCTGGAGCCCATGATTTTTATAAGAGAAGCTCCATTCATACCTGTGCTGGCATTTATAATCGCTGTTTTTGCTTTTGTGGCGCTGGCTTATTATATTGGCGGGAAAAAAGTTCTGAGGTATAAGCTGGCTGATATTTTGCGGGACGATACCATGAACTGAACCGGCAGAGTGTTCACATGATCCCTGTCAGGGTTCCCTCTCGAATCCTGTCAGTCCAGGGAAGACAGCAGGAGTTTTCAGCTGATACCCACCGAAAAAGCGGTGGATTTGGCAGAATACACCTATATGGAGTATTATAAAACAATGGAGAGCATCGCTGTTATTATCAAAATAGCAGCGGTGCTCATTTTATTATCCGCTGGATAAACTCATCCATTGTAACTTCCCTGCCATTATCATATAATGTTAACACAGATATAAGCAGAATGACGACTACATACAGCAAAGGAAGGGCGGAAAACATATGAAAAAATCATTCAGGGGACTGCAGAAATACCGTATAAGATTAAAAATATTTATACTGTTCTTGATATTTGTTGTGATACCATATATTGTTTTGATTTTTGCTACATACAAAGTGTTTCAGGACTATGCGGGGGACAATTTCGGAAGCAGTATGCAGGAGACCATGATTTCCGTATCCAATCAGGTTTCCTCCTCTTTGAAGACATATGAAGACAGTACCATGTCTCTGTATCACAATGGAAGTATCGACCAGCTGGAGTCAGGAAATGCAGACAGGGATTTTATCGAACATTCCCTTGCGGCCTGTTGTTATTCCTACAGTGGTATTAAGGCAGCCTATCTGTCCAGTGGGGACGAGATATATTTCAGCGGAACCAAAGTGTATAAAAATCTGACAGATATCATGAAGAAATACAGCCGGGATATTTCGGAAGGCGGCGGGAAATACATGTGGTTTACATCAAATGAACTGTACGGCAAGGCCAGTACAAGACAATATATCCTTGCCAGGTCTTTAAACGGAAAGGAAGAGAAGAATATAGGTATCTTGTACTATATCATCAGTGACCAGATGATTAGAAGGGCATTTGACCGTCTGCAGATGGAGGATAATACAAAATATATGCTGGATGCGGATGGTACGGTTTTGTACAGTTCAGATAAGTCTGCAGTGAATCAGATAATGCAGACAGAAATTTTGGATTCAAAAAATAAGAATGGATATCAGATAACCGATGACGGCAGTGGAAAAAACGTGGAAGCTTACAGCAGAATGGAGAAGACAGGATGGGTTTTTATGGGGAGCGCCTCCATGGCATCTATGATGCGCTCCATGCAGCCATTGAAACAGGTGGTGGTGGTTATTTCCATTGTTTACTGTCTTTTTCTCATTTTGGTATTTTACACATTTCAAAGGTATTTTTTGAAACCGATCAGCGAACTGAAGTATGCGATGGATCAGTTTGCCAAGGGAAACAGAGAGGTACAGATGGGGGAAATAAGCAGCGGGGAGCTGAAAAGCCTGTCCGGTCATTTTAACAGTATGACAAAAAGGATCAATGAACTTATTCTGAACAATGAAAAAGAAGTAAACGAAAAAAATAATTTTAAAATGCAGGCTCTGGTAGCCCAGTTACAGCCTCATTTTCTGTATAATGCTCTGAACACCATCAAGTGGATGGCAGTGATCAATAAACAGGAAAATATCAGGAATCTGACGGAAGCCCTGATCTATATTCTGATGAATGCTGCGAAAAGTGATAAAGAGAATTATACTTTGAAAGAAGAGATAGAACTGATCAAGCGTTATGCTGTGATTCAGAAAGCCAGATTTATGAATTTTGAGATGGATTTTAACATTGAGGAGCAGGCGCTTTCGTGTCGAATCTTCAGATTTCTTATACAGCCAGTGGTGGAGAACGCTATCATACACGGGTTTAAACGTGGAATGACCCGGGGAGGGAAAATATCAGTATGTGCGTGGGTAGAGGGAGAAATCCTGAAGATCAGGGTTTCGGATAACGGATGCGGGTTCGATATGACAGAATGGAAAAACAGAGGCGCAGTGAGAGAAAACCACACCAATATCGGTCTTACTAATATCGAACAGATTATCAGTTTGGAATATGGCGGGGAATACGGAATGGAGATTACCAGTGAGCCGGAAAGAGGAACTGTGGTGGAATATAGACTTCCGGCAAAAGGAGAGGAGAGCAAATGATTCGTGTAATTATCGTGGAAGATGAAATTTTGTCCAGAATAGGGATTCAGTCTCTTCTGGAGGAACAAAAGGATATAGAAGTTGCCGGGACATTCGGATTTGCAAAGGATGCTCTTGAATATCTAAAAACCAATCTGGTGGATATTGTCATTACAGATATAGAGATGCCGGAGATGAATGGTCTTGAATTCATCCGTGAGATCAGGAAACAGGAACTGGCTGACGGAATTATTATTTTAAGCTGTTATGACAAATTTGAATATGCCAGGGAAGCCATCGCACTGGGGACAGATAACTATATTTTAAAGCAGGACATCAATGAAGAAAACTTAATGAAAGCTATCTGTGAGGTCAGGGAAAAAATATCCGGCAGGACAGGAGAACGGAGGAGGCTGCACAGTCTGGATGAAATACCGGCTGATGAAACAGACATAAAAGCAGTAGGCGTCATCAGATTAGAGCAGGATCATGTAGATGAAAAGATGATTCTGCATCTTTTAGATGGAATCATCAGCAGATATCACATGGGTTCCCTGATAGACTCCTATAACAGAAATCCCTTTATTGTTTTCAGGCTGCCGGCGTCCGTTCCAAAAGAGGAAAGGAAACGTATACTGGGTGATTATATAGAAGAAATTCAAAAAAATATACTTCAGTATACAAATAAACATCTTCTAATGGGAATCAGCAGAGAATTCAGGGATATGCAGGGAATCCCCGCAGGATATCAGGAAGCTGATGAGGCGGTGGAGATGAGATTTTATCATGAATCTATATCTGTATATTACAGCGAAGATATCTGCTGGTCCCGGGAGACACCGGAGTTTATGTTCAGCACCAAATCCTTTATGGAAAAATCCGGCCTGGAGATATTTGAAAAAGAACTAAACCAATTTTTAAGTACATGCAGAAGGAAGCAGATATGGGTGAAGACAGCCAGGGATGCGCTGAGTCAGGCCGTGAGCATTTTTGTCTACAGTATTTTGAAGGAATATCTGTATGATATGGCGATTGTCAGGAGATGGAGCGGAAAATACCCCTTTGTAGATGCGGTCACGACATCTGCATCGTGTACAGAAGTGAATAGAAAAGTTCAGGAACTGATCGGGCAGTTCAAAGAGGCGCTCACAGAGATTTTTGAAGAAGATGATTTTGGCAGGATACTTTCCTATATTGACAAAAATATCAGCACAGGTCTTCCCCTGGAGGAACTTGCTGAGCTGGGAAATATGAGTATCTCAGCGTTCTGCAGAAAATTTAAGGATAGAATGGGTGTGACCCCGGTACAGTATATCAACCAGAAGCGGATAGAGAAGGTAAAAGAAATGATAAAAAAATCCGGCTGTACTTTAGGTGAAATTGCTGCAGCCGCAGGCTTTTCCAATGAAAATTATATGGTGCGGGTCTTCAAAAAAATCACCGGAAAGACCATAACAGACTACCGCAGGGATATGGGAAACGTAAAATTTTGAATCAGGAAAGCAGATTTTGAACCAATAGGTGAAAGCGGTATAAATATTTGAATCAGACGGGGAAGATAGTTGATGGTTCTCTGCGTGATATTTTCCTATAATTATCGTAGATGAAAACAAAGGAAAAGTTTAAGGAGGTAAATTATGAACTGGAAAAAAACAGTATCATTCATCTGCGCAGTATCTGTGATGGGGGTTTCCCTGGCTGGGTGTGGTGACAATTCACAGAGTACAAAAGGAAAAGGAAATGCCGATGGTGAATCAAAAGAAAACGATGGCGGGGTGTCAGGTACCCTGACAATCTGGGAACATGGCTACGGTTTTGAGGCCAGCCTTCAGCAGATTATTGAGGGATTTCAGAAAAAGTACCAGGACGTGGAAGTGGAGTATGAAATCAAGGACGGGGACAACTATTACAGTCTTCTGTCAACCGCAATTCAGTCAGGGGAAGGGCCGGACATTTTCTGGACAAACGGAACTGCTACGGCAAATATGAAAGATTATGTATCAAACGAAGTGTGTATGGATTTAACGGATAAGGTAGATTACAGTCTTTTTGGTGAAGATGCAATGAAACTGACTGAGGTAGATGGAAAAAATTATTCAGTACCGTGGCTTACTATGGATACCAGAGCTGTATATTACAACAAGGATATATTCGAGGAAAACGGCTGGGAAGTACCGGAGAAATTCAGTGAATTTGAAGAATTGCTGGAAAAGATCAAAAAGGCCGGGTATACTCCCATATCCTTGTCAGGGGTAAATGTCTATTCCCTGCTGTTTACTTTTGAACCGATTCTCTCTGCAATGGATGTGGAATATACCAAGGGGCTGTCAGACTATTCTGTAAAAGCCACGGACAAGCCTGCAGCGGATGCATTAAATAAAATGCTGGAATGGGCAGACAAGGGATATTTCGGAGATAACTGGCTGGGTGTTGCAGACAATAATGCCCAGACACTGGCGTTTACTTCCGGAGAGGCCGTGATGGATATTGCAGGTTCCTGGGAAGCGGCAACGATCAGTGAAAATAATCCGGATCTGAATTACGGGGCGTTTGAAATTCCATCAGAAGAAGGCATCAGAGGTATGGTAGGAACACCGGCAAATGGTTTTTCAGTCAATACTGCAACAGAAAATGAAGCGGCGGCTGTTGCGTTTATGAATTATTGTGCTTCTCTGGATGCCCAGACTGTCTGGGTCCAGTCTCAGGGGGCAGTGTCTGCCAGTGACGAGATTGAGGCTTCCACTGAAATTGCCAAAGAAATCTCAGAGAGTGGCGCAGGCAATATTTATACAAGCTGGCAGTCTGTTCTTGTAAACCACTCAACAGACGGCACGGCGGTGAGTCTCTGGGACGAGGATTTTACAAAAATTTTCTCAGGGGACATTACAGTAGAAGAATTCATGGACAACATAAGCAAAGTTATGCAGTAAAGGCTGTGCTGCCGGTCCTCAAAAGAGAACCGGCAGTATTTTTAAGGAGACGGATGTATGAATAAAAGACATAAACAGGTTAAATTTATCCTGCCCGGGTTTATTTTTTATACCTGCTTTATTATCCTGCCGATTATCTATGTGTTTTATCTGAGTTTTTTCCAGTGGTCAGGGTTGGGCGAAATGAAGTTTAATGGGATTCAGAATTTTGTCACCATCTTTACGGATGAGAGATTTTCACCGGTGTTTTTTAATGCGTTATGGAACAATATAAAATATCTGCTCTGTGTTTGGCTTATTATCACGCCTTTTCAGTATTTGATGGCATATCTGTTTTTTATCAAAATTCCGGCTTACAAGTACCTGAAATTTATGATATTCATGCCATATGTCATCAGTACAACGATCATAAGCTTTTTTGCAACTCTGATTTTTAACCCCAATATAGGTTTCCTGAATAAATTCCTTGAGGCGGTTGGTCTTGAGCATCTGCAGGGAGCATGGTTCGGAGATCCGAACTGGGCCTTCAAACTGATGATCTTATTGATCCTATGGCAGGGAGCCGGTTCGGGAGTTATGATATTTTACTCGAATTTTATGGATATCTCCAAAGATGTCATGGAAGCCAGCAGGATTGACGGTTGTACGGAATGGCAGCGGTTTACAAGGATTCTGGTTCCGCTTTCTCTGCCGTCCTGTGCGTCGGTCATCACTATGAGCACGATCTGGGCTCTGGCTCTCTTTGACCTGCCCTTCATTCTGGGCGGTGCAAAAGGCGGGGTCAGCGGCTCTCTTGATTTTGTGAATCTGGTATTTTACCGTTACACTTTTGGCAGTGCTTTGAATGGTAAGTCCGAAATTGGATTTGGAGCATCCATCTGTGTGGTGATGTTTGCTGTCATGCTGATCATCACGACAATTCAAAACAAAGTCCTTAAAAAGTTTGAATATGACAATTAGGAGAATGGATATGAAAAAGGAGAAAAATACAGAAATACTTTCGCCGGGCGCCAGGGTTGTCAGATGGGTCTTGTCCATTATTCTGATGATATATACCGGAATCACTATTTTTGCACTGTCTATTACAGTGATGGATTCCCTGAAATCAAAAGGGGATATTGTAACTAATTTTGTCGGATTTCCGAAACAATTGACTATGGAAAGTTATTTCCGGGTTCTGAAGGAAGCAAACCTGCTACTGTATCTGAAAAATAGTGTGGTGCTTACGGTAGGCGGCACTCTGGGCTGCATTTTGCTGGCGGGACTGACCGCTTATGGAATTTCCAGATTTGATTTTAAAGGAAAAAATTTTCTGAGCGGATATTTTCTGATGGGTATGATGGTGCCGGTACAGGTCAGTGTACTGCCTCTGTTTCTGATTTTGAAAAGAATCGGCCTTCTGAACAACATTTTTGGAATGATGTTAGTGTATGCTTCAGGTATTTCCATGGCCTGCTTTATTTTCCAGAAATTTTTCCACACGATTCCTGTGGCACTAGAAGAATCAGCGCGGATAGACGGAGCAGGGGACTTCCGTATTTTTTTTCAGATTATTGCGCCGTTATGTAAACCGGTCGTAATGACGGTTGCGTTGATCACAGCAATTTCTCAGTGGAACGATTTCTATATGCCCATGGTGCTTCTTGGGAAGAAGACTTCAAATACCCTCACATTAGTTATCTATCAGTATATCGGCCAGTTCACAAAATATATGAGTGAATCCATGGCAGCCGTAGTTATCACGTTGATTCCTGTCATTGTGCTGTATTTCCTGTTCTCATCTAAAATTGTGGAAGGTCTGACAGGAGGAGCCGTCAAAGGTTAGAGGAAAATATATGGAAAGAAAAGAATTTGCACCGCTTAGCTTCTGGGCATGGAATGAGTTTATGGATGACGAGAGTATATGCCGCCGAATAGAGGAATTTCATGAGGAGGGCCTGCGTGGATTTTTCATGCATTCCAGGGCCGGACTTATGACTTCCTATCTGTCAAAAGAGTGGTTCCATGCCTGCCGGACAGCCGTGAAAAAGGCGGAAGAGCTGGGAATGGAGGCCTGGATTTATGACGAAGACGGATGGCCCAGTGGTTTTGCCGGCGGTCTGGTAAATGGCTGCGGACAGGAATATCAGGCAAAGTATATAAAAATCTGCAAAGCAGATGATGAAACAGCAGGACACCGCATATTGGCGTCCTTTCGAAAAACTTCCCACGGCTATGATTTTACAGAGCCGGCAAAGGCGGATGTGCTGTTTGTTTGTGTCACAGAACCGAATTATGTGGATTTACTGTCTAAAAAAGTTACGGAAAAATTCCTGGAAGTGACACACGAACGTTATAAAGAGGAGCTGGGTGAATTTTTCGGTACAGTAGTCCCCGGATTTTTTACGGATGAACCGCAGTATGACCTGCATGGGTTTCCTTACAGTGATGAATTGGAAGAATATTTCCGGAAACGAAATGGGTATTCCTTTTTAAAGTCCATGTATCTTTTTTTGGAAACAGAATCCCCGGAAACGGGGAAATTCCGGAAAGATTACTGGGATACGGTGCAGGAGATGATGGAATTTCATTTTGCACGGCAGATTTATGACTGGTGCGAAAAAAATCATGTGAAGTTTACGGGACATTTTCCAGGGGAGGACAGTTTTATCCAGCAAATGCAGAGCACGGCAGGCGTGATGCCAAAATATAAGTATATGCAGCAGCCGGGCATTGACCATTTGGGAAAGAGAATCACCTCTGTGCTCCTGACAAAGCAGGTTACCAGTGCGGCAAAGCAGTATGGGAGAAATAAAGTGCTTTCCGAGACTTTTGGCTGTGCGGGGTGGAATATTACTTTTGAGGAGATGTGTTATATCTGGGGCTGGCAGGCAGCCTCAGGGATCAATATCCCTGTATTGCATATAGGTGCCCACACAATGAAGGGAATCAGAAAAAGAGATTATCCTGCCTTTTATTCTTATCAGGAACCCTGGTGGGAGCAGTTTCATCATGTTGCTCATTGGATGGAAGGCATAGGCTATTTTATGGAAAAAGGAGAATGGACTGAGGATACATTGGTATTGAGTCCTTTAAAATCCATATATCTGCTCCACAGGGAACGAAGATCAGAGGCGGAACAAGAGTATGCGGCTTCCTACCGCAGCCTCTTGGAGAATTTGATGGATATTCAGGTAGGGTATGATATTGGTGATGAAGAAATCATACGTGACTGCGGAGCAGTGGAAGACGGGAAATTTATAGTTGGCAAATGTGTTTATCATACCGTAATTGTACCAAAGTGCCTGATATTGGAAGAAAATACGGTATGTCTCCTTAAAAAATTCAGGAGCCAGGGCGGAACTGTCTTGTTTACAGGGGAACTACCAAAATGCGGGCCTGCTGATATGACATGGGCCAAAGATTGTCATGTCATTCAAAATAGAAGAGGATTTTGGGATAAATGCTTCGCAGCATTACACAGTAAAAGGGATATGGTTGTCTTTGAGAAAGAAGGACTTCATATAGCGAAAGACCTTTGTGTATCGGTAAAACAGGCAGAAAAAAAATATATTTATATATGGAACCGTCATCAGGACAGCGTAAGGAAGCTGATGCTAAAGATATCCGGACAGCAAAAGGTTTGCGAAATAAATCCGGAGACTGAGGCCAGAACTTTTATGGAGGTGCAGTACAGCGGCGGAGATTCCATGGTGTATTTCCAGATGGAAGGCAGACAGTCCATACTGCTGGAAGCCGTGGAAGGGATGTCACATTACAGGGAGCCGGAAGAAATGTATACCTGCAGCCTCAGAGGAAACTGGAAGCTGTCCGGAAGAAATGCCCTGACTCTGGACTATGCGGCTTTCTCTTTTGACGATAAAATCTATTCAGAAGAAATGCCGATGGTAAAAATGCATCCTGAATTATACCGCAGGGCAGCAGAGGAAAAGGCAGATAAGTTTTATATTCGTTACAGTTTCCATAATGAAATGGAACATCCTGTTACGCTTCAGGCAGCAGTAGAAGATGATGACTGTATAGGAGTGTGGTGCAACGGAACTGAAATCACCTCATCCAGAGCAGACTGGTATATGGACGAAAAAATCCATGAATATTCTCTGGAGGGAAAATTGAAAGAGGGATGGAATACAGTAAAAGCAGCTTACCGTATCCCGTCAGAGGAAGTCAGGGACGTGGACGGACTGTTTGAGACGGAAGTAAACAGATTTTTTTATCCGGTTGAACCGGAGGCCATTTATATACTGGGAGACTTCTGGGTCCAGCCGCAGGCACTGCCTGTTCAAAAGCCGGCATATATACAAGTAAAGCGCTGTACTTTTAGTCTAAGGGACAGAAAAGAAATTTCAGGATTCCAGAACGTAACTACTCAGGGATGCTGGTTTTACAGAGGAAATCTGAAGACCGTGCTTGAGATTGATAAGATGGAGGAATGCATACAGTATCTGAAATTTTCTGACCTGAGGGCAGCAGCCGTTTTGATTCGATGCAACGGGCATTCTGAACTGCTTTATATGTCTCCTTTCAGGGTGAAGCTTACTCCAATGCTGAGAGAGGGGAAAAATCATGTGGAGGTAATACTGTATGGCACCAACAGGAATCTTTTAGGCCCTCACCATCACTGCAAAGGGGAAGTGTGCTTTGTGGGACCCAACACCTTTAAAGGTATTCGGGGATATGAGGATCATGTAGTAAGCCCGGATATAGATTTTGAGGATACCTGGACAGATTCCTATTCATTTCAGCCTTTTGGCGTGGGCAAAATTATACTTGAACAGAAAAAAGCGGTACGATCAGAAGGATGCTGATCAGTTAAGCTTCCGAAACCCCAAAGGCGTGACCCCGGTTATTTTCCTGAAGATAGAGATAAAATGGCTCGCATCCGCAAACCCCACCTTATGCGCAATATCCTGCACTTCCATACGCGGATTTGTGAGCAGATACTCCTTGGCCTTGTTGATCCTGTAAATAGTCAGGTATTCATAAGCGGAGCATCCCAGAAAACGGTGGAACAGCCGTGACAGGTACTGGGGCGAGATGTATACCTGGCGGCTGAGTTTCTGTACGGTCAGCTCGGAATGATAATTTGTTTCGATTTCCTGTATTGCCGGGGCCACATACCTCTGATACAGGGAATCTTCCAGAAGGTCGCGAGTATTGATACCATCTGCAAGAAACATCAGGAGCCGATAGCAGTCTGCCGATAAGGCCTTGACATCCATGGGCGGGTTCTCATATTTCTTTACTATGCCGGAAATAAAAGACGCTATCTCGGCGCCCTGCTCCTTTCCGATAAAGATAAACGGCCTGTTTCCTAAAAGTCTGGGAATGCTGCTTTCAATAGTCCCTGTAAAGGTGGCAAACAGGGTGAGCCATTCCTCTGTCTCCTTTCCATAGGAATGCTGGATGAACGGCGTGATCAATACACCTTCTCCCTCCTGCAGAAGGTATTCCTTTCCCTGTATGGTGATTCTGCCGCTTCCTTTTTCGGACTGGAGATAGTGGCAGAGCGGATAGCCCTTGGGACGGGAAGTGTGTTCCTGTACCCAGTGGTTTCCTATGGAATCAAAAGTAAACGGTTCGCTGACCGGTGTATTTCTAAAATAAATCGGCATTGTTCTCACCTGTTTCAAAATGTTATATTATTTAGCTTAACATATTACACAATCCTTTGTCTATCTATAATATAATCAAACTAACCGTAAGAGAAAGCAGAAGTAACGGTTCAGCTTGTCTGAATTGTTACAAGCAGAAATAAGGAGACAGGTGACATGAAAGGTAAATTTAAAAGAATTTTATACGGCGGGGATTATAATCCAAACCAGTGGCCAAAGGATATCTGGCAGGAGGATATGAGGATATTTAAGGATGCGCGGATCAACAGCGCCACCATCAATGTATTTTCCTGGGCAAAGATCCAGCCCTCAGAGGAAGTCTATGACTTCAGTGAACTGGACGAGATTGTGGAGATGCTGAGCCGGGAGAATTATGACATTGTGCTTGCCACATCCACGGCTGCGCTTCCCGCATGGATGGTGAAGCGGTATCCTGAAGTTGCAAGAACAGACTATGAGGGAAGGCATCACAAATTCGGACAGAGGCACAATGCGTGCCCGAATTCTCCGGTCTATCAGAAGTATGCGGAGGCGCTTGCAAAAGAACTGGCAAAGAGATACGGAAGCAATGAACATATTGCGTGCTGGCATATTAATAATGAATACGGCGGCGAATGCTACTGCGAGAATTGTGAAAAGGCATTCCGCGTCTGGCTGAGGAAAAAGTATGGAACCATAGAAGCTCTGAATAAAGCGTGGAATCTGGAATTCTGGGGACATACCATTTATGACTGGGATGAAATCGTACTGCCTAATGCGCTGAGTGAAGGGCTGGGGAGCGATAAGACGGCATTTGCGGGGATCTCTGTGGATTACCGCAGATTTATGTCAGACAGCATGCTGGGTAATTATGTGATGGAGCGGGATGCGGTACGCTGTTATGATAAAGAGACTCCAATCACCACGAATCTCATGGGAACCTACAAGGGGCTGGACTATTTCAAATGGGCAAAAGAGATGGATGTCGTGTCCTGGGACAATTATCCCAGCTATGACACACCGTGGAGTCAGACCGCTATGTGCCATGATCTCATGCGCGGTCTGAAGGATGAATCTTTTATGCTGATGGAGCAGACACCGAGCCAGCAGAACTGGCAGCCATATAATTCTCTGAAAAGGCCGGGACAGATGCGGGCCCAGAGTTATCAGACCATTGCCCATGGTGCGGATACCATCCAGTTTTTCCAGCTTCGCAGAAGCGTTGGCGGATGTGAAAAGTTCCACGGGGCAGTCATTGCCCATGTGGGTACTGAGGATACGAGAGTATTCAGGGAGGTACAGCAGCTCGGACAGGAACTGGAGATGCTGGGAGACCGGACACTGGATTCCGTCAATGAGGCAGAGGTGGGCATTGTCTTTGACTGGGATAACTACTGGGCACTGGAATATACTAGCGGACCGAATGTGGATCTGACATATGTAGACCAGATACACCAGTATTACCGGTATTTTTATGAGCGCAATATTCCTGTCAATATGATACCCTTTGACGCGGATTTTAGCAGGTATAAAATGGTTGTAGCGCCTGTTCTTTACATGGTGAAAGCCGGTATGCAGGAAGCCCTGGAGGATTTCGTAAGCAAAGGCGGCGTTCTGGTCACTACATATATGAGCGGAATCGTGGACCAGTCGGATAATGTATATCTCGGCGGCTATCCCGGAGTTCTGAGCAAAATGGCCGGAGTGTGGGTGGAAGAGATTGACGCCCTGGCACCGGAGCAGGAAAATACGGTGATCTTTGACGATGGTGTCAGTGTGCCCGGCAGATTGGTGTGTGATATCATACATCTGAGAGGGGCAGAATGCATCGGCCGTTATGGAAAAGATTTCTATGCAGAGAGCCCGGCAGTGACCAGGAATCTGTTCGGGGACGGATCCGTATATTACATCGGAACAGAAATGGACTGCCGGGGGCTTGCGAAGGTCCTTGACATGGCAGCAGAAGATGTAAGCGTTAAACCGGTTGTGGAAGAGAAGACAGGTCTTGAAATCACCTGCAGGAAGAAAGACGGACAGAGATATTATTTTGTGATCAATTTTAAGGATGAAGATTTTGAAATTCCCTCCTGCTTTGTGGGAAACACAGATGTGCTGACAGGGGAATGTGTGAAAAGCGGCGAGATGCTTTCAAAATATGATGTAAAGATCATCTGCACAGAAGATTAGATATTAGAATTATTATAAAGTTTCTGCTAAAAGAGGACAGTGACACTGAGAAGTGTGCGCAGTCCTCTTTTGGCATAGACGATGTATGGCCCATATGGATTGACAAAACCGAAAGATGGGATATAATGAAAATAGATTTTAACATAAACGGATTTATATAAATACATTTTTAGAGAAGGTGAGATATTGCCGCGGACACAAATCCCAAAAGAAGCCATATTGAAAGCCGCCCTGAGGAAACTGATCCGGGATGGGTATTCCAGCTTGAACATTAAAAGTATTGCGGAGGAGATTGGCTGTTCCACACAGCCCATTTCCTGGCATTTTGGCAATATGGAGACACTGCGCAGAGCGCTGGCAGAATTTGCTTTGAACTATGCCAATGAGAAAATGTACAGAGGCGGGAAACAGGGGATGGATGCCTTCTTTCATGTGGGCAGGGCTTACATAGAGATGGCATTTGATGAACCTAATCTTTTCCAGTATCTGTTTATGAACGGCGGAAGCGGAAACCGTGGAATCGGATTTAGACAACTTGTAAATACGGATGAGAAAAAAGAGATGATACAGCAGATCACAGTTGATCTGCAGATACCGGAAGAAAAGACCAGCCAGTTTTTTCATAATATGATAATCTACACACACGGTCTGGCCTCTTATATTGCCACAGGACAAATCACAGCACCCAAAGAAGAGGTGTGGGATATGCTCAAAAAAGCCGTCTTTTTGTTTCATGAGGAACAGGCGCAGTCAGAGAAGGGAAAAGAAGGATGAAAAAAACAATTTTATTTGTAATACTGGAGCAGTATGCGGATTGGGAATCAGCCTACCTGGCATCAGCGCTCTATATGCTGGGACAGGGAAAATATGAGGCAAAGACAGTATCCCTGACAACAGACAGGGTGGCATCCATCGGCGGTTTTCATGTGGTACCGGATTATGATATCTGCTCAGTGCCGGAGGATTATGAAGCTGTCATTCTGGTTGGAGGCATGTCCTGGAGAAATGCAGAGGCCGGGAAAATCGCGCCTCTGGCAAAACAGTGCTTTGAAAAGGGGAAGGTTCTTGGTGCAATATGTGACGCGTCAGCTTTTCTGGGAACCATTGGCCTTTTGAACCACGTTGAACACACAAGCAATGATTTAAATGACTTAAAACAATGGGCAGGTGAGGCATATACAGGGGAAGCGAATTACATTGCAAAACAAGCTGTGAGCCATAAAAATGTGGTTACCGCCAACGGCACAGCAGCGCTGGAGTTTGCAAAAGAGGTACTGCTCGCTTTAGAAGCGGCACCGGAGGAGAAGATAGTGGAATGGTTCCAGTTCCACAAACTGGGATATTATGCTTCCGCAGTGCCTAAGGACGCCAATAGCTGGAACGACTAGAGAAGAGGTGAGGTGCGGTGAAACGTTGTATTGCAGCAGCCGGAATAGCTGATAAACCAAATTGTGATTACAGGAGGATTTTTTATGACTATTCCGGAGAAAGAAATTTATCCCAGAACAGGCGATAAACAGACGATTTATTTAAAGAACGTGATCCATGATCCCAATATAACGGTTGGGGAATACACGATGTATAACGATTTTGTCAATGACCCGGTGCTGTTTGAGAAAAATAACGTATTATACCATTATGCCATCAACAGGGATAAGCTTATCATCGGGAAATTCTGTTCCATTGCCTGCGGCGCAAAATTTTTGTTTAACAGTGCAAACCACACATTCCGTTCGTTGTCCACATACCCGTTTCCTCTTTTCTTTGAGGAGTGGGAGCTGGATAAAAAGAATGTAACGGATTCCTGGGACAACAAGGGAGATATTGTGATCGGCAGTGATGTGTGGATCGGTTACGAGGCTGTTGTAATGGCCGGCGTAACCATCGGTGACGGGGCGGTCATAGGGACCAGGGCAGTGGTGACAAAGGACGTTCCGCCCTATACGATCGTAGGGGGGATACCTGCGAAACCTATACGAAAACGTTTTTCGGAGGAAACCGTTCAGGCACTGCTTGACTTAAGGTGGTGGGACTGGCCGAAAGAAAGGATCATGCAGAATCTGCAGGCCATTCAGTCCGGCTGTATAGAGAAGCTTTGAAAGTGGGGCCCTTCGGGGCCCTGCATGAATATCTCTGCCTGCCGGGGTATGGAACCGGCTGCCAGGGAAATATCAGCGAACGGCAGAGCTGTCCGCAGCGTTTTGCAGATATGGAGTGACTATGGAAAATGAGAGAAGAAACAGACTGACGGATCATCTGGATAAACTGCATACAACAGAGTTAGGGGCAATGCGGATCAGAAGGAATCTTGCCCTGGATACGGATCAGGTGACTGCATGGTGCAAAGAAAAAATAAGGTCGCCCCATGCTGTTATCACCAGAAAAGGAAAGAACTGGTATGTAAGCGCTGATGGCTGCGTCATTACGGTTAACGCCGGCAGTTGGACGATCATTACAGCACATCGGGAAATACATAGAGCGGATACATCCGTAAATTATATCAGCGGAAATAAAGCGGCATGGGAGGAAGCCTTTGAGCACAGGCATCCCGGCTGGGGAGAGGAAAACCATGTAAAATTAATGCATGAGAGGCTGCCGTTTTTCTGTCCGGATGTTATAAAAGAACTGGAACAAATAGATTTTAAAGAGAAAACCATATCCCAGTTTTGCTGCAACAACGGACGGGAACTGCTGTCCCTGATGCAGCTTGGGGCCAAAAATGCGGTGGGGTTTGATATTGCGGAAAATATTATAGAGCAGGCAAGAGACACCGCGGAGAAGGCCGGCATGGACAACTGCCGTTTTGTCTCATGCAATATACTGGAGATTCCTGAAACATATAACGGTCAGTTTGATTTTATTCTGTTCACCATAGGAGCGCTGACGTGGTTTGAGGATCTAAAACCGCTTTTTCGGAAAGTGTCAGACTGCTTAAAGCCAGGGGGAATCCTGTTAGTCCATGATTTTCATCCGGTGATGAACATGCTGCCATTGCCGGGGGAACCGGAATTTGATGAGAAACATTTGAATAAAACAGCGTATTCTTATTTCAGAAAAGAGCCATGGAAAGAGAATGAAGGGATGGGATATATGTCAGAGACATATGAATCCAAAACCTTCACCAGCTTTTCCCATACAATGGCTGATATTATCAGTGGGGTAAGCTGTGCAGGGATGCGCGTGCTGAAGCTGGAGGAGTTCGATTATGATGTGGGCTTGACTGAGGCATATGATAAAAAAGGATTACCGCTGTCTTTTCTTCTGACCGCGGAAAAATAACGGCAGGAGTGGGGCAATGCAGGAAAATAAAGAAGCAGAACGAAACAGGATCACATATTTGATATGGATCATAGTGACCATGATACTCGGCCTTTCATCGAGAAAATTCGGTCCTTATCTTCCGGTATTTGTCAGGGATTATGCGGGGGACACGCTCTGGGCATTGATGGTATTCTGGGGGATTGGATTTTTATTTGTAAAAATGTCCACAGGAAAGGTGATGGCCGCAGCGCTTCTTTTTTCCTACGCCATAGAATTTTCTCAATTATATCAGGCAGAGTGGATCAACGCGCTGCGCCATACCACTTTGGGTGGTCTGGTATTGGGGTTTGGTTTTTTATGGAGTGATCTAGTGTGTTATACTGTCGGAGTCCTGGCAGGCGGGCTGATGGAATATACTGCTGCCCCTTTCTTCTTCCGCAGTATCGTTTGCCTGAGAAGAGGAAAGGGGCGGCGGGAGTAAAACAATATTAGGCTATAGCGTTTCGGAGGCAATGACTGCGGCTCCTATGGCTCCGGCATATTGTGCCATTTGATGGGTATGTACCTCTAACTGCAGATATTCTTCAAGGGTCTTTCGGAATATTTCATATTTGGACAGGCCGCCTGTGAAGAAAACTTTTCCTTCCAGATTCATCTTCTGGGCAAAAAACGAAGTTCGTTTGCAGATGGCGTGTATCATTCCCAGTGCGATATTACCGGCATCCTCTCCCTCAGCCAGGAGACTGACAATCTCACTTTCAGCAAAAACTGTACACATACTGCTGATACTGGCTGGCTTTTTTCCTTGTACAAAAGTATCGATACTGTCCAGCGGTGCATCCAGAGTACGCATCATCATTTCTATAAATCGTCCTGTTCCTGCCGCACACTTGTCATTCATCAAGAAGTCTGCTACCTGCCGCTGTTCATTGAGCAAAATAGCTTTACAGTCCTGCCCTCCGATGTCTATGACAACCCGGATGGAAGGATTCAGCCAGGCAGCTCCTCTGGCATGGCAGGTGATTTCCGTGATTTTCTTGTCCGCCTGCTCCAAAAGTCCCCTTCCATAACCGGTAGATATGGTAAAATCCACACCATTTTGGGATAAGGCTTTGTATACGGTGTTCAGGCTTTCCTTTGGTCTGGCAGTTGTAGGCACCAGCAGGGCAGACACGATTTCGGTTCCGTCAAACAAGATTCCCTTTGTGGTTGTAGAGCCTGAGTCGATTCCTAGACTTAACATATGGTCCCTCCTACAACATTTCAAGAAATGCAGCCATTCTGGTATTCAGCTGTCCGATATCGCTGACGGAATAGTCAGTCTCCAGAGACATGTATGGCAGATGATAGGTTTCCGTTACGAACCGCTTGATTCCAATGGTTTCCACGTTATATGTATGACATGCCTGCAGTACAACATCAACGACTGCGTCCGGCCGGAATTCTTCGATAAGCTGTCCCATCAGTTTATATCTGCTGGGGTTAGGTGACATACAGGAACATCCTATATTCAGATAGCGTTTTGCCAACGCTTCATATACATCAGGATTTTGTTCATCTACCAATTCCTCCACAGATTTGGCTCCCCCGCAGTTTTCAAATACAACAACCACTCCGCCATTGTCTTCAATGGCCTTGATAACCTTTGAGGCCCCGCCGCTGACAGGGGAACCGGTGATCATGATTCTCGGTCTTTTTTCCAGGTGATTTCCTTCCTCATATTCTTTTTCGATTTTGTCACAGATGGCGTAAATTTCCAGGGCAGACTGTTTTTTGTCAAATTTAAAGGTGGCGCCGTAGAGTACTTTATATAAATCGTCTCCAAGCATGGGGGCAGGGTCTTTTTTCATGAGTTTGTAAAGACGCTTCAGTGCTTCCCGTTCCCGGTTTCTCTCTTTTATGGCAGCTCTGATTTGATCTTCTGTTATGATAACTTTAAATTTTTCCTCCAGGACTTTTTTGAAACGGATGATCTCATTCTTATACATGGTACATCCGTCCTCGCTCTGTCTGTTCGGCAGTTCCATCACGTGCACAGGTTTAAAATTTGCCAGATATTCGTACATCTTCTTTTTTCCGTCGCATGTAGTTTCCCCTACTACCAGGTCGGAGAAATAAAAAAACGGGCACTTATCTGTTTTGGCAAATCCATAACTGGATTTGATCAGCGGACAGAGATTTCTTGGCAGGTCTTTTTCGGCATCGGGAATGGTTTCATCAGAAGTTGAGCATAATCCTACTACAGCGGCGCCCATGGCGGCAGGAATTTCCTGTGGGAAGTAGGTACAGAAAACACCGACGATGGGGACACCTTTTTCCTTTAGACTTTTTATTCCCAGGAAAGATTTCTTTCTCTGCTCTGCAAATTCTTCGTATATTTCCGGTAAATCCTTGATTAATTCCATGTTTTTTCTCCCTCATGTTCTATGTTATTTTTAAGCTGTTCCAATTCGTTATTCTTTTAAAAATATAACGAAGGATAAATAAAAAAGTCCGGTATATGAAAACCATATATTATTCCGAAGCAATTTTCCTGACAGCATCTATGGCTGCCTGCACTTCCTCCTCTGTGTTATAATAGGAAAAGCTGAACCGTACAGCGCCCTGTTCGGCTGTTCCCAGTGCCTGATGCAGTCTGGGGGCACAGTGTGCTCCGGGTCTGGTGGCAATATCATAGACCTGGGACAGTTCATCACTGACTTCTGACGAATCATAATCCCAAATATTCAGAGCTACAATAGGAGCGCGCATCCATGTGGAAAAGTCCCCGTATACCGTTACACCATCTATATCCTTTACCCCCTCATAAAAGGTTCGGGTAAGTCTCTGCTCATGTCTGAAAATACGGTCCATCCCGGTTTTTTCAATAAATGCGGCGCCGGCGCCTAAACCGGCGATCCCATGTCCGTTCAGAGTACCCGCCTCAAGGCCTGTCGGCAGTTCTTTCGGATGTATCCTGTCAAAGGTCCGGATTCCGCTTCCTCCCACTTTTAAAGGTTTGATCTCCAAGTTACCGCACACAGCCAGTCCGCCTGTCCCCTGAGGGCCGAAGAGACTCTTATGTCCGGTAAAACACAATACATCGATGTGCATTTCCTCCATGTCAATGGGGAACACACCTGCAGTCTGGGAAGCGTCCAAAATAAAAAGCGCGCCATATGTATCCGCAATTTTACCGACTCTGGCAATATCGACTAAATTACCTGTAAGATTTGAGCCGTGTGTACAGACGATCGCTTTTGCGTTATCTTTTACAAGAAGCTCCAACCGGTCATAGTCAATACATCCCCTTGTGTCTGCTTCTGCAAAAGAAAGCCGGATCCCCTTTTCCTGTTCCAGCCGATAGAGGGGTCTGAGAACAGAATTATGCTCCAGATCGGTAGTGACAACATGCTCTCCGGGGCCGACCAAACCCTGTATTGCAGTATTTAATGCCTCTGTAGAGTTTAGAGTAAATACAACATTCTGAGCCTGCGGACAGTGAAACATCTCTGCCAGGATCTCCCTGGTTTCGTAAATCCTTCTGGAAGCTGTTAGTGCCTCCTCATGGGAACCCCTGCCGCTGTTTCCCATATGCATCATAGCCTGCAGCACTGCCTCTGCCACCTCCGGGGGTTTATGCAGTGTAGTAGCCGCATTATCAAGATAAATCATTTCCTTCTTGTATGATGTTTATAGAAGCTAAAACATCACATTTTCCTTTCTTTTAGTGATGTGACATAATACATTCAGATGCTGTGGACTTTTGATTTTCTTCTGTAGTCCAACTACTTAAAGGAGTGTATTGCCACGGTTTTATCTGAATCATTTATAAGCTGGATATTGCCACGAGGGAATTCCTTCCCGAGCATTTATTTCAATCAAGTCTATGAGGGTAAACACCTGTGGAATTGTCACAGTATCACACTCAGAAAGGAGATCTTATGATTTACGTAGGCATTGATATTGCCAAACTCAACCATTTCGCCTCTGCCATTTCTTCAGATGGTGAAATTATGCTTCAACCGTTCAAATTTACAAATGACTATGATGGCTTCCATCTGCTGCTTCACAAGCTCGATTCTTTCGATCCTGACAGCCTCATCATAGGTCTTGAATCAACGGCTCACTATGGCAACAACCTTCTTGAATTCCTTGTCAAACATAACTACAAGGTCTGTGTCATAAACCCTATCCAGACCTCGGCAATGCGAAAGAACAACATTCGCAAAACAAAAACGGATAAGGTAGATACTTACATAATTGCTAAAACTTTAATGATGGATCCTCACCGTTTCTTTTCGCAGCATGATCTTTCAATCATGCATTTAAAGGAATTGGGGCGTTTCCGCATGAAACTAATCAAGAAACGTACCCAGGGCAAGATTCAACTAGTCGTATGTTGATCAGGATTTTCCTGAACTGCAGTATTTCTTCAAATCTGGCATCCACCAGAAATCTGTGTATGCAGTTCTTAAAGAAGCACCTACGACCAAAGACATTGCTTCTATGCACCTGACCCATCTGTCACACTTGCTTGAGGTTTCCTCCCACGGTCATTTCAAGAAAGACACAGCGACTGAATTAAGGATTCTGGCACAAAAGTCTGTCGGTTGCAACGACAGTTCTATATCTACTCAGATAACTCAGACCATTGAACTGATCGAGTTACTGGATAGCCAGGTTCATGACGTTGAATCTGAAATGGAATTGATTGTCAATTCTTTGGCTTCCATCATTATGACCATTCCGGGCATTGGTTTTATCAATGGCGGAATGATACTGGGCGAGATTGGCGATATTATGCGCTTCTCCAGCCCATCAAAAGTGCTTGCATTTGCTGGTCTTGATCCGACTGTCTATCAGTCTGGAAACTTTAACGCCAGCCATACCAAGATGTCCAAACGTGGGTCTTGTCCCCTTCGCTACGCTTTGATAAATGCAGCACATAACGTTGTCAAAAACAACAAAACCTTTAAAGATTACTATGATCAGAAAATCTCAGAGGGAAAATCCCATTACAATGCCTTAGGTCATTGTGCCGGGAAGTTGGTTCGCATCATTTATAAAATGCTCACTGACAACGTTTCGTTTAATTTGGATTAATATCTGACCGTTCATATATATTTTTAAAAAGCACCCTATGGGAGCTCTATTAAAGTTAGCCATTTTTCCGGTCAGAAAATAAATATAATCTTTTGCTAATTTAGGGTTGACTTTTCATAGCTGGTCTCCTTTTACCAATATTTTTTGAACAGTTCCTCCACGATCAGGCCGGATTCCCTGTCAAAAGCCTCGTATTTTTCCAAAAAGCTGCGTCCTCTGGGAGTCAATACCGAACCTCCGCCATTCTTGCCCCCACTTTGCTTTTCTACCAGTTCAAACCCAAGCTGTTCCTCTGCATTGTGGAGTATCTTCCAGGCTTTGCTGTATGCGATTCCCATCTTTTTGGCGGCCGCATTCAAGGAGCCTTCCTTATCGATCAGACGGAGAAGCTGAGCGACTCCCTTTCCGAAAATCTTCTCCCCTTCCTCATTGCACAGCCGCAGTGACATACTGATTTTCAAGTAGTGATCCTCCCCTTCCGGTATACTGCTTATTTTTACATTATACCAACATCACCGTGCAGGAAGCAATACCTTTGGCATATTCCTTTCATGATATATTACGATCGTACTTCGTTTGTTTCCTTTAAGTGCTTGACTCTCACCTTACGTGATACAGTATAATCAGAAAAAAGAACAGACACACCGGTGTATGTTTGAAAGGCGGGATGTAATTATGAAGGAAAATCTGGATATGAGCAGGTATTTTGCTGCACTGGAGGCATTCAAAGAAGAACATCATGATGAGGTGATCAAATACTGGAAAACGGAGAAAGCCTTTGACAACATGATAAAACGATTCAGGAAAAAAGAAAAACAGATGGCCAGGGACGCCATAAAAAGCTTTGGGAGCATAGACAAATACACGGATGCCATGATAGAAAATCTCGGACATCTGACAGAAGTCGTTGAAGAACTCATGCGTATGTGATAAAATAACCCTCCACTATAACACCAGACTTGATATCCATGTTACGGTAGTCTTTGTAAGGAGGCATAAAAAAATGAACACATACAGGACTTCGGAAATTGCAGAAATCATCGGCGTACATCCCAATACGGTGCGTTTGTATGAAGAGCTGGGGCTGATTCCAAAACCCGGACGGCTTCCAAATGGCTACAGGGTATTTACAGAGCTTCACATAGAGCAGTTCCGCCTTGCCCGTCTCGCATTTCAGATCGAAGTGCTGCAGAACGGGCTGCGGAAGAAAATAGTACAGATGGTAAAAGTGTCTGCGGCAGGTGATTATGAGAAGGCACTGGAACTCACACGGGAATATCTGCTGCAGATTCGGCAGGAGATTGCCAACGCGGAGGAGGCCACCCAGATCGCTGAGCAGATTTTAGACGGCAGAACAGAAGAAAATCTGCACACCATGAAACGGAAGGAAGTGTCCGAATACTTAAATGTTTCCATGGATACCCTGAGAAACTGGGAGATGAACGGTCTATTGACAGTCAGACGCAGGCAGAACGGGTACCGCGTTTATACAGATGGAGATATCAAGCGCCTGAAGATTATCCGTTCCCTTCGGTGTGCCAACTATTCGCTGGAAGCTATTTTGACCATGCTCGGGCAGGTATCAAAAAATCCGGGGATAGATATCAAGAAAGCGCTGGATACACCGAAGGAGGATACTGAGATCATTACAGTGTGCGATAAACTGGTGACCTCCCTCACCGCGGCAGAGTTAAATGCGGAAAAAATGATGGAGAAGCTCACGGAAATGAAAATCAGATTTTCTGAACCCTCCATTTAACCGCCAATGTTTTTTCCTGTGATATCCTTGTCCTTGATAAAACAAGGAGGTAAAAGATATGCAGGAAGTAATCAAAGTAGAACAGCTCACCAAATCCTACGGTAAGCTGCATGCAGTGGAAAACATAAGTCTGTCCGTTGACAGGGGAATGGTATTTGGCCTGCTCGGAGCAAACGGCGCAGGAAAATCCACCACGATCGAATGTATCCTGGGAACGAAAAAAGCCGACACAGGGACGATTCGCATTCTGGGAGCAGACCCTTTTAAGGACCGGAAAAAACTCTTTGAAAGGGTAGGGGTACAGTTCCAGGAGAGCAGCTATCAGGAGCAGATCACAGTGGCAGAGCTGTGCCGGGTGACTGCCTCATTATACAAAGAAGCCGCTGACCCCTTTGCACTGCTTGCTCGGTTTGGAATTGCGGATAAGAAGAACAGCCCTGTCAAAGATCTGTCCGGAGGACAGAAGCAGCGTCTGTTTATTGTTCTTGCGCTGATACCTGATCCGGAAGTAGTTTTTTTGGACGAACTGACAACCGGGCTGGACGCAAAAGCACGGCGGGAGGTATGGAAAATACTTTCTGACCTGAAAGAAAAAGGTCTGACCATTTTTCTGACTTCACATTTCATGGATGAAGTGGAAGCTTTATGTGACGGTATCTGTATTTTGAAACGAGGAAAGATCGTTTTCTATGGAACAGTTTCAGAGGCGATAGAAAAAAGCCCGTATGAGAAATTTGAGGACGCTTATCTTTGGTATACAGACGAGGAGGAACAGGCCAATGAAAACATTTAGAACCATGCTTAAGACAGAACTGAAATTGTCACTGCGAGGAATGGATATGTTCATATTTGCCATCTGTGTCCCTGTTGTGGTGTTGGTGATACTGGGAATCATATACGGAGAAAAGCCGGCCTATCCGGGGGCAGACTATACCTTTTTGGAACAATCCTTTGGCGCCATTGCCACTATATCTATTTGCGCCGGCGGGGTAATGGGACTGCCCTTGGTGGTCTCGGATTACCGGAGTAAAAAGATTCTGAAGCGCTATCAGGTCACCCCGGTCAGTCCGGCCATGATCCTGTTTGTGCAGGTAGTCATTTATACCCTGTATGCAGTGGTTTCTTTTTTGCTGCTGTATCTTACAGGTGCGCTCTTTTTCGGGTATCGGTTTAACGGGTCAGTGCTTCATTTTCTGGGAGGCTACCTGCTGGTGCTGGTATCCATGTTCAGCATCGGCATGATGGTGGGAGGCATAGCGCCGAATACGAAAATAGCGGGTGTGATCGCCAGTATTCTCTACTTCCCCATGCTGATATTTTCCGGGGCAACACTTCCCTATGAAGTTATGCCGGCAGCCATGCAGAAGGCAGCCAATATCCTGCCTCTTGCACAGGGGATAAAATTACTGAAAGCAGCATCTCTTGGGCAGGGCACAGAAAATGTGACGGTATCGGTCCTCATTATGATCGTGATCGCGGTACTCTGTACAGGGATAGCTTTTCGATACTTTAAATGGGAATAAAGCGGATGCAGCAGTGCTTTGTATAGATTTTGCAGACCGCCTATGATACAATGAAGAATATTAGAAATTCAGAACCCGGTCCTATACAGGAAAAGCCGGTATGACTTTTTGATGTTGGAACTGTGGTATCTTATAGAAAGCGAGACTGCATTATGAGCGAACCTATACTTTTTAAGGCACGTGAGGAGTTCAGAGATTGGCTGAAAAACAATTGTATGACCAGCGGCGGCGTCTGGCTGCTTTTCGGAAAAACGAAGGAGCTGGTAACCGTCAAAGCCGGAGAAGCACTGGAAGAGGCTCTTTGTTTCGGCTGGATTGACGGCCTTATGAAACGGGTCGATGAGAAATCTTATGTGAAATACTTTTCTGCCCGCAGAAGCGGCAGCAAATGGTCAGAAAAAAATAAGGCGCTGGCAGAGGCTCTTGAAAAAAGTGGTTTGATGACGGATTTCGGAAGAGCAAAGATTGAGGAAGCGAAGAAAAACGGGCAGTGGGAGGGCACTGCCCTAAAAGTGGTTATAGGTAAAGAGCAGATAGACTCTGTGGCGGAACTGCTGAAAGGAAATGAACAGGCATATGCAAACTTCCTGAATATGTCCCCGTCAGTGCAGAAGACCTATACCAGAGCATATCTGGATGCCAGGACGGAGGCCGGACGCGTCAAACGGCTGGCGTGGATGACGGAGAGGCTGGAAAAGAATTTAAAACCCATGTGAAGGTTTTGCTCCGGACTGCCTGATCTGTCAGATAAAAAACTTTTTAATCCTCAGCGGGAATCAAATTACTGTTGTATTTGGTTTTGCCCGACATAACATCATCATAAAAGGTCTGTTTCCAATCTATGTAGTCAATGGAATCCTGAAGTTCCTGCATAGAGAGGAGCAGGTCTTTTCTTTTTTGCTCCAGAATGACTTTCCGCTTAGGTATGGAAGACTGCCCCTGGAGGCACAGAGCGAGATATTCTTTCATTTCTTTCAGGCTCATACCGCATTTCTTCAGACAGGTCAGACTTTTGATCCATGCAATATCATGCGCATCAAAGACACGGCGATTTGTCTTGTCACGTTTTACATTGGGAATCAGACCCTCATTGCAGTAGAATTTCAGTGTTTCATAATGCATGCCTGTTTTCTCACAGGCCTGTTTCATTGTATACATGATAACCTCCGTAAAATAGGAAAACTTAAAAAAGCTATTGACCGGTAGCAGCTACCGGAGAGTACAATGCAAATGATATCAATGGAAATACAGAATGTCAAGTTTGCAGTATGTTAAAAAACAGGAGGATTTGCTGATGTATAATATTAAGAAAAATTTTGGCTTCGGATGTATGAGGCTTCCCATGATTGACGGGGAGGTGGACCAAAGGCAGTTTTCAGAGATGGTGGACACTTTTTTGGAGGCCGGATTTAACTATTTTGATACGGCACACGGGTATCTGGGAGGCAAAAGCGAATTGGCACTAAAAAGCTGCCTGACCAGCCGGCAGCCCCGGGACAGCTATATCCTTACCAATAAACTGACGACGTTTTTCTTTGAAAAGGAAGAGGAGATCCGGCCGTTTTTTGAAAACCAGCTTGCGTGGTGCGGCGTGGAATATTTTGATTTTTATCTGATGCATGCCCAGAGTGCGGAAAACTTTGCAAAATTCAAACGCTGCCATGCGTATGAAACGGCATTGGAACTAAAGAAAGAGGGAAAAATCCGCCATTTCGGCATATCCTTCCACGACCATGCAGATGTGCTGGAACAGATTCTGACGGAATACCCGCAGATTGAAGTCGTACAGATTCAATTCAATTACCTAGATTACGATGACCCTGCAGTACAGAGCCGGAAATGCTATGAGGTCTGCCGCAAATATGGAAAGCCGGTGATCGTTATGGAGCCGGTAAAGGGCGGTAATCTTGTCAATCTGCCGGATGAGGCCAGAGCCGTATTGGATGAGTTAAAGGGCGGCAGTCCGGCCAGCTATGCAATCCGGTATGCAGCCGGATTTGACGGTATGATGATGGTGCTTTCCGGTATGAGTACCCTGGACCAATTGGAAGACAACATCAGTTACATGAGAGAGTTTCAGCCTCTTTCCCAGAAAGAAATGGACGCAGTGGATAAAGTACGGAATATTTTCCGCTCCATGAATCTGATCTCTTGTACTGCCTGTCGGTATTGTACAGATGGATGTCCGAAACATATATCTATCCCTGATTTGTTTGCCTGCATGAATACAAAACAGCTCTATCATGACTGGAACGCGGATTATTATTACAATAACGTCCACACAAAGAAAAACGGAAAAGCATCTGACTGCGTAAAATGCGGAAAATGTGAGGATGCCTGTCCGCAGCATCTTGAGATCAGGAATCTCCTGGAAGATGTTGCAAAAGAGTTCGAGAAAACCTGCCGTTAGGCAGCAATTATCTCCAAGAGACAACAGCGGGTTATCAGTGTGGCACAGCACGCTGCGCCTGAACCATCCGATTTTTGAGCAGACAGTTGTAGATGGAAGAATAGGATTGCAGTGATTGTGTGTGATAATGTATAATAAAGATAGTAAAAGATAGAAACAGAAATTCAAGAATGGAGTTTTTCGGATTATATGAGTATCTTCAGGACGAATTCCAGAAATTATTTTAGGAGATTGCTCATATGGAGAATTATGGAAGTATTGAAGTGAAGATTGATGAAATGCTCGAAAAGAGAAATTTAAGTAAAAATAAATTATGTTTTAAAGCACAATTAGAACGGAAGCAATTAAATAAACTTTACAAAAACGAAGCGGTAAGAATTGATTTCGGTGTTCTTTGTCGAATATGTTTTGCTTTGGATTGCGACATATCAGATATATTGATATATAAAAAGCCTGAGTAAAGGCCAATAATAAAAAGATGTAAAGAGGGGATTCTACTAATGAAGATACTAAGTATATCAGCAACCAATATTCAACATTCCCAAAAGAACAGCATGTCACTATTACTATGCAACAAAATAGCGGAATTTTTGAATTGTAAAGAAATACAATGTGAAGTAATCGATTTAAGAGACTATACTTTGCATCCGTGTATTGGATGTGGTAAATGTTTTAGTAGTAAAAGATGTAGTGCTGATTCAGATTTCAATAAGATTTACAATAAAATTACCAGGTCAGACGGAATCTTTTTTATTTCACCTCATTATGCTCCCATTCCTGCCAAACTTAGTATGGTGCTGGAGAAAATGGAGCAGATCACCTTTTTACATTGGTGGAAAGATAATACATATAAGTCTGAATTATATGGACTGCCCGCGGGAATAATTTCGCATGGTGGTGGGTCTGATTGGGCATTAAAAAGCTATAAAGCAATGGTTAATGATACAATCGCAAATGCTTTAGACACAATTCAATGTAAAGTAGTACCATATGACGAAGAATGGAATACTGGAATTTCCATACCAGTACAAAGAGTTATGGAAGATAGCGATATCTTCCCAATACAAGAATATGATTGGCCTATGATCGATCAAAAAATAAAAGATTATATCGAAATTTTCTTGAGAAAGATTTAATATTAATGAAAGACAGATGTTATTGTTGAATGTGTATCAGACGGCAATAATATTTAAAAAGAAGATAGGAATCACCGTTTCTACTGTTAATTGATTCGGTGATTCCTGTCTTGTTTATCCGTAGTTCTCGCTACATAATTCTTTCAGCATATGCATGAAGAGGTGTAAAAAGTTGTTTTAACTCCATCGGATATATCGGAAATATTAAGCGGAGGCGCAGGTTCTATTGATGTAAAATAAAAGCAGGCTGTCTATAGGCGGTGTATGACATGGCATAATGCATCTGACAGCGCTTCAGAAAACTCTTTTTTCCTGTCAATGAATGGAATATGTCCGGTGTTCCTTATTGTTATAAATTTCTTATAAGGTGCGGAAATAGCATTAAAATATTTAACTGCCATAGGATAAGGTGTTGTCCAGTCGCAGTCACCGGCAATGATGATAACCGGAGTTTCATACTGCAGTGTATAATCGTACATGGTTGATTTTTGGTCCGCTAAAAGTGTCTCATAAAGCGCACTGTTTGCTGCAATGAGACTGCCAAAACTGAACATCCATCTTAAATTTCGGAAGGTCATATACGGAGAAAAAAGCTGTAGGATGAGCATTTTACTGCTGTATTGGGAAGGCAAATACTTCTCTTTTAACTGACGGAATTTCAGCAGTTTTGCTGCTTCCGGTTTATCAAATTTTCGGCACTTCATTATCGGTTCAAGCATTTTTTCTATTTCATATGCATCCTGAGGGCGGCCCGCTGCATAAGCCAAGTGGACGGCTTCCTGTGCGGATACCTGTTCTGATTTTTTAAAATCCAGCATTTGGCTGACGGAAATACAGGCCAATACCTTTTCAGGGTGCTGACCCGCATAAATAGCACCGGGAAAGGTTCCCCACGAGTGCCCCATGAGGATAACCTTTTCTTTTTGAAACTCCAAACGAATATGATCGACAAGCTCATCTAAGTCCGACAGCAGTAAATCCAGAGTAGGTTTTGCGGCTGTTTTATTCTGATAAAAGGTATTTCCACAGCCCCGCTGGTCCCAGTGGATCACGGTATAATCCTGTTCCAGCTCTGCCTGCCAATCATAGGAATAATATGCCATCGGATTGCCTGGCCCTCCGTGCAGCATAAGAATAACCGGATTGGAACTATCCTGTCCCCGGATTTGTATGTACTGTTTTATTTTGCCTATGGTTATATATTCAGATCTTTGAATCCCTGTTTTTGAACGGATTTTATATTGATGGGCAAAAGTGATTTTGCCTGTAATGATCGTGAGTACAAATAATAATATACATCCCATCAATAGGAGCAGTATGCTTTTCATTGACTTTCATCCTCTAATACCCTTAATATTTCTTCAATAAACTGCTGCTGCCTGCGGATAATGGCAAACATGTTTTCTATAGTGATCCTGGAGATTGGAGAAATCGGTTCATTAGCATTTTCGTTACTCTTTTCCCCCTGTTTCAGTTCGCTGTATTCCATTTGCAGCTTCTCTTTTTGTGATTCCAGGGCCTGCCGGGCATTTTCGCGGGGGATTTTATCGATGAGAGATAATCCGCTGTACAGTGTTGTAGGATATAGGACAGAGGAAGCGCCCAGTGCATCAAATATTAAGGATTGCAGATAAGCTGTTCCCTTATCTGTGATTTTATATACAGCTTTTTGCCGGTGGCCCGTGTATTCCACATCAGCTATCTCAATATAGTTATCCTGTTCCAGTTTTTTTAACGCATGATATATGGAACCAACCAATACACCGCCCCATCTTTCAGCATCTGCCATGCTTATCTTTTGCTGAATATCGTAGCCGGACATAGGGTGTTCCTCTAATAAGCCGAGTACCAGTAACTTTGTCACAGTTTCTTTACCTCCGATTCATATACTCAATATTGAGTATACAACAATGAGGAAATTTGTCAAGGTATTTTACAAGACTGCATTATCCGTAATACTTTATAGGATTACTTGACAGAATCCACATTAGAATTTACAGTTAAAGACAAATGATAAGTTTTTCTACAGGCTGTTAATATGGTGGGAGAACTGATAGGAAAAAAGCTATATGCTTATATTTGACAGAGCATGGAAAAAAACGGATAAAGGATGAATATTATGAAAACAAAACTGGTTTGTTTTGATTTAGATGATATATTGATCAGAGGAATCCATTCAGTTATGCTCCCCTGCATCTTGAACGGCAAAGAGGAGGAACACGCCATAATCCAGGAACAGGAAGAAAACTGAAAAATAAGCAGGAGCAGAAATATATTATATGAATGTTTATGACAATATTTTCAAATTCAAAGGTTCCTGGAGATCCTACCAGGAACGGGTATTAAAACATGCGGATACATATCTTCAGGATGGAAAAATACATATTGTGGCGGCTCCGGGGTCAGGGAAGACAACCCTTGGTATTGAGCTTATAAGGAGACTGGGGTGTCCGGCGCTTATCCTGTCGCCCAGGCTTGTTATCCGGGAACAATGGCTGGAACGTATTCGGGAGGCGTTTTTGACAGAAGATGCGGAACACGGAAATATTCTGTCAAATGATCTGAAGTCTCCGGGATTGGTGACCTCCATAACATATCAGACCCTGTACAGCGGAATGAACCGTTATAAGGGTGAGCTGCAGGAGGAAGATACGGCGGGGGGCAGCCAGTCTGTGGATTTTTCCGGATTTGATCTGCTGGAGGCAGTCAGGACAGCCGGGATACGGGTGATTTGCCTGGATGAGTGCCATCATCTGCGCAGCGAATGGTGGGCTGCGCTGGAACATTTTATGCATGAGATGGAAAACGCCGGGGTGAAGGTCATATCTCTGACTGCAACACCGCCCTATGATTCCACACCGTCCCAGTGGGAACGGTATATACAGCTCTGCGGACCGATCGATGAGGAGATCATTGTTCCGGAACTGGTTCGGGAAGGGAGCCTATGCCCGCATCAGGATTATGTCTATTTTAATTTTCCTACCGGTGAGGAGGAAGAAAAAGTCAGGGACTTCAGAAACCAGGCGGAATCATTGCTTCAGAGCCTGATGGCAGACCGTGAATTTTTAAATATCATGGCTTCCCATCAGAAAATGCTGGATTATGATACATATGCGGAAACGATGCTGGAGGAACCGCCGTATGTATCCGCAATGCTGATTTTTTACACCGCAGCCCGGATTCCTTTTGATACAAGATGGAAAAAGCTTTTAGGCGTCAGGAATTTTCCGGAAATGGATGTGCACTGGATGGAAATATTACTGCAGAAGCTGCTGTTTGATGACAAAGACAGTTTTGTATGCGATGCGTATTACCGGGAAACACTGACGAAACAGCTGAAGAAGCAGCAGTTCCTCGTACGGCAGAGAGTCGGTCTTGTATTCAACAGTGGGATACAGAAATTACTCACAAACAGTCTGGGAAAGCTGGAAAGTATCAAGGCAGTTGTGAAAACAGAATTCAGGTCCATGAAATCAGAGCTGCGGATGCTGATACTTACCGATTACATACGGAAGGAATTTAAAACAATCATTGGAAACCCGGATGCGGAGGTCAAAAGTATCGGCGTAGTTCCCATTTTTGAGATGCTGCGCAGGGAAGTGGCACCGGACTGCAGACTGGGGGTTTTGTGCGGCAGCATGATCATTCTTCCGGTCACAGCGCTTCCCTGCCTGGAGGCCCTTTTGCGGGGAAGCACCGAAAACTGCAGTATGTCTGCCAGGGAGTTCGCAGACCGGGAAGGCAATCCGACGGGATATGCCCAGATAGATATCAGCGGCAGAACCTCTGATACGACAAAATGGATCACACAGGTTTTTGAAGCAGGATATGTGCAGGTTTTAATTGGCACAAAGTCACTGCTGGGAGAAGGATGGGATTCCCCGGGAATCAATTCCCTGATTCTGGCCAGTTTTGTGGGTTCCTATATTTTAAGCAACCAAATGCGCGGAAGAGCGATTCGTGTGATGCAGGGCAATCCGGAAAAGACAAGCAATATCTGGCATCTGGTCTGCATTGAAAACCAGAAAGAAGTGCGTGCAATGCGCAGGCTGGGATGCGATGAAGAAATGCTGTCGGAGGACTTTGCCACACTAAAACGGCGTATGAAGGGATTTATCGGGGTCAGCTATGATGGGACCAGTATTGAGGGCGGTATGGAGCGTCTGGATATTATCCAAGGTCCTTTTGACAGGAAACGAGTTTTGGTGATCAATCAAAAAATGGAGGAACTGGCCGGGAACCGTGAGGGGCTGCGGCAGAAATGGAACGATGCCATCTTGATGTATGACGGTATGGAGGTCATGGATGAAGTGGAAGTGGAACAGGGAAGGTTAAAGACAAAAGCTGTATTTTTCAATATTATGGGGCTGGTTTTTCTGGATGTAGCTTCTATGGTTATTATCCAGGGCATCCATATATGGGGAGAAAGTGCCGGCAAAAAAGATGTTTTTTCCCTGCTCCTGTATCTTGCTGCTATGCTGTTTCTCTCAATAGGCATGATTTTTCTGGTGTGGAAAGGGATAAAATATCTGACGCCGCTTCGATATTTACAGCTCATTGGAAATGGGGTGCTTAAGTCCCTGGAGTATAAAGGGCTGATTTTATCAGCGGCGCGGGTGGAAGCCAGTGACTTAAACGGCGCGTTTTATGAAGTATATCTAAAGGGCGGAAGCGTACGGGAAAAAGATATTTTTTCAAACTGTGTGGAAGAGTTTTTTGGTGTAGTGGATAACCAGCGCTATCTGCTGTACAGAAGGCACGCGGGTGTGGGAATGATGAAATATTTCTGTGTGCCGGAAATCTTTGCAAAGTCAAGGGAAGATGCCCTTTTGTTTTCAGAGTGTATGAAAAAGACAATGGGAAGTTATAAGCTTATTTATACCAGAAACCCGGAAGGGCGGAAGATTTTAATACAGGCCAGGGCCCATGCCTATGCAAACCGGGCTGACTGGGAAGTGCAAAGGCTGGTAACCGGGAGAAAGCGGAAGGTGAAGAGCAGGCTGGAATAAAAATAACCGATATACGAAAGTTTCCTATAACAGATATTCGTAGAGCATGTAGTCCGTCAATCCGGTGTCTTCATAAAACAACTGAATGGTATCCCTATATTGAAATCCCATGCTGCTGTAAAGTTTCTGCGCAGGGATATTGGTGCCGAGCACGTCTAAGCGGACTGCTTTTTGGCCGTTTTCCCCGGCAGTCCGAATGGCTTCCCGTACCATGAATTTCGCGATGCCCTGTCCCTGAAAAGCGGGAAGTACACCCAGTGCGTGCACTACGGTTACTTCCCGGGGATTGGCGGAAATACTCCACTGTATTTTTTCATATCCCTCTGTACTTTTATGATTTAAGATCATTGCAGCCGCATAAGTGCTGCCGGAGAGAAGTACATACAATTCTTTCCCGCGGATCGAGCGCATCAGAAGTTCATCCGATGGATAAATCCCCTTTTTCCATCCCGGTTTATATAAGGCAGAGTCCATCGAATCAATCAGCTGCCAATAAAAATCCCTCACTTTTTCCCATTCCGTTTCGTTTGCTGTATACAGTTCCATATGCAGAATCCCTGTCCCTTTAATTTATACAGCAATTGTATCACAACAGGTAATAGCAAAACAAGTACGGAACTTTTTTATTTTGACTGAAAATTGACTTTTCTGTGTTATAAGTCAGGTTATCATTTATAAGAAAAGGAATGTGATAAATATGAGCAGAACATACAAAATATTACTGATTGATGATGAGCAGTCAATCTTAGATATGCTGGCGCTGCAGCTTCAGTCAGAGGGATATAAAGTCTATACAGCGGCAAATGCAGATCAGGGACTGGAAAAGCTTTCCTGTGAGCCGGATATGATTCTTCTGGATATTAATATGGCCGGCATGAACGGGCTGGATCTATGTGCAAAGATCAGAGGATTTGTTGTCTGCCCCATTCTGTTTCTGACAGCGAGAATAACCGAACAGGATAAGGTAAACGGTCTGCTTGCGGGCGGTGATGACTATATCACAAAACCTTTTTCCATGGATGAGCTGCTGGCAAGAATGACAGCACACTTACGGCGGGAGGAGAGATATCACACAAAAACACAGGGCAGGTTCTCAGAAGAAATGATGATTGATTACGGTAAAAGAAAGATTTATATCAAGGGAAGTCCTGTAGAACTGTCAAATAAGGAATTTGAGATCATTAAGCTGCTATCCAGGAATGCGGGACAGGTATTTGATAAAGAACGGATCTATGAACATATATGGGGATTTAACGCGGAGGGTGACTGCAGTGTTATCAAAGAACATATCAGGAAGATCAGGATAAAGTTTGCCGAATATACCGATAAAACTTATATTGATACCGTTTGGGGAGTGGGGTACCGATGGAAAAATTAAACGGAATGATACAAAAAATGTCATTAAAAAAAGCACTTTTATCTATATCAGCCGTCAGTATTATTCTGATAGCGGCTTTATCTGTTGTGACCATCTTTTTACTGCTGAATTTGAATCAGAAAATTTTAAATACCAGGCCCATCACCATCAGAAATTCGGATATACAGTATGAAGCCGGCGAAAAGGAAGAAGGTGATTCACTGCAATATATCGTAAAACCGGATCAGTATGTATATGGAAAACTGACAGCGGAAAATCAATTGAAATATAATGTAATAACGTTTCTCATGGCAGCACTGCCGGTGTTGTATGTGGCCATCGGTTCCCTGGCAGTTGCCGTTTTTTATTATCAGGTAAAGCTGCGCGTTCCCATAGAAACCCTGAAGCGGGGGATCAGTCATATAGCTGACCAAAACCTGGATTTTGAATTGCATTACCATGCGGAAGATGAACTGGGTATGCTGTGCAGTACCTTTGAAAGTATGAGAAAAGAGCTGTACAAAAATAATCAGAGGATGTGGGAGGCGATGCAGGACAGAAAGGCTCTGACAGCTTCCGTATCCCATGATCTGAGAACACCGATTACGGTGATCAAGGGATATCTGGATTATCTCTCTAAAACCATGCTTAGAGAGCAGCTGACCGAAGAAGTATTAGAAATGACGCTTCATAACATGATGCAGTCAACAGAACGCCTTGAAAGATATGTAAGCTGTATCCATGACATTGAAAAAATAGAAGAAATAGAGATTGAAAAATCTTCTGTCTGCATGAAGGAGCTGATGTCATGTCTGGAAAAAGATTTTTCACTTATGGCTGAACAGCGAAATATCACTTTTGTGCTGGATAATAAAGCAAAAAAGGAAGTGATATACACAGATAAGAATATGCTGTTTAAAGTACTGGAAAATCTGTTCAATAATGCCTTACGGTTTACAAGAGACAGAATTCTGCTGACCATCACGGAGCATGAGGATGCGATCGCGTTTGTCATGGAGGATAACGGAAACGGTTTTTCACAGGATGAACTGGAGCATGCCGCTTCTCTGTTCTACACTTCCAATGGAAATGCAGATCATTTTGGACTGGGACTGTCAATATGCAAAATCCTCTGCGGGAAACTGGGCGGCAGCTTACATTTGAAAAATTCCCCGGACGGCGCCAGTGTCATAATTAAAATCAAAAAGTAATAGAACTTTTCAAAAAATTGACTTTTCTATGAAAAAATCTCCTTATACAAAGCGTAAGGAGGTTTTTTTATGGAAATCAGAATCGAACATTTATACAAAAAATATGGCGGACAGGAAGTTTTAAGAGATGTCTCTTTCAGGATTCCCGCAGGCATGTATGGCCTGCTGGGGAGCAACGGAGCCGGAAAAACGTCGTTCATGCGCATTCTTGCCACCATTTCAGAACCTACAGCAGGAGCGGTGACAATAAATGATATGGATATCCGAAATAAAAAAGAGATCAGAAAAATAGTAGGGTATCTGCCCCAGGAGTTTTCTGTTTACCCATCCATGAAGGTTTATGCTGCGCTGGACTATCTGGGTATTTTGGCTGAATTACCGAAAGCAGTGCGGAGACAGAGAATAGATACGGTTTTAAAACAAGTGAACCTGGAATCAGAGAAAAATAAAAAGTTTAAAAACCTTTCCGGCGGTATGAAAAGACGCTTCGGCATTGCGCAGGCGCTGCTGAATGAACCGGAAATACTGATTGCCGATGAACCGACAGCAGGTCTTGACCCGGAAGAACGCATACGGTTTTATAATCTTTTTTCCGAACTTGCAAAGGACAGAATCATACTTCTGTCAACACACATTGCCGGTGACATTGAGGCGGCCTGCTCCCGAACGGCGGTACTGGACCATGGAAAAGTCATGTTTGAAGGAAGTATTGCTGAAATGCGGAGGCTCTCAGAGGGAAACGTATATCTGACGGAAATAAAGCCCGGGGAAATAAATGATTTTAAAAAGAAATATAAAGTGATTCATCTGCAGCAGAATGGTCCTGATATCCTGTGCAGGTTCCTTTCCGACACAATACCCGCTGTAACACATGTTTTGTGTGAACCGACAGTGGAAGACAGTTACATGTATCTGCTGAAACAATGCGGGGAGGGAGAATGATATGCTGTACTTCAAAGAGTTGAAGAGAATTTGTTTTAGTGTTGTGTATGGTCTGTTTTTATTTCTGCTTGTTTTCGGATGGTATCAGAATTTTTATCATGCGACAGATAAGGAAATTCTCGCCTCCAAAGATAAGGATACCTCTTACCAGTCACAGATCACTGGAGGCTCCATTCTGGAAAAACCGGATAAAAATGCAGGATCATTCGGCAGGAAGAGGAAGGAGGTGCCGGATACCGTTATGCTTGGCGGAACAGACCATCTGCTGATGGAGTACCGTGAAAATTCTTATGCGGTGTATCCTTTTGGGTACTATAAAGAAGTTGTCTTAAATGACGCGGAACAGGATGAAATATTAAAAATATTATGTGAGATAACAGGACTTGACGAAGAGAATCTTTGGAATCTTCCGGATGATTATTTCCCGTATGTAAACGGTAATATCGTTCATTTTAAAGAAGATAACCCGGATGAAAACGGAACCATAACCATAGAGGCAGGGGAAAAAGAAGAACGTATACAAGAGGCAGAGGATAAGACAAAACATTTTGTTCCACAGGTATCCTATGACAGATTTAAAGAGCTTATGAAAAAAGCGGAGGATATGATCGGCAGAGGTTCTAATTACTCCATGGATATGCTTTTGACATATTATGGGCAGGCAGAAATGAATTATGAAGAAGCAGCAGAAGAGTACCGTAAGACGATTTATGAGGATAAAGTAAGCAGAGCTTTTGCAAGATTATTTTGTGATTATATAACGCGGTCTCTGGGGCTGTATCCTGTATTTGTGGCTGTTGTGTTCTGGATGAAGGACAGAAGAAATAAAATGAATGAGCTGATTGACAGCAGGCAGTTCGGTACTGCCAAACTTGTCATGGTAAGGTTTCTGGCTATGCTGACAGCGTGTATGCTGCCTGTATTCTTATTGAGCTTTGAATCCCTGCTGCCGCTCCTGCAATACTCTTCGGAATCCGGGATTTCAATAGATGCGCTTGCTTTTGTAAAATATATTCTCTGGTGGCTGCTGCCCACAGCGGCAGTTGTCCTATCGCTGGGAACATTTTTGACGATTCTTACATCTGCCCCGGCGGCTGTTTTAGTCCAGGCCGTATGGTGGTTTATGGATACCGGTATGACCGGATTGTGGGGAGATACAGGGTATTTTACATTGATGATACGCCATAATACACTGCGTGGTTCTGAACTGATAAGACAAAACTTTACAATCCTGTGGGTGAACAGAGGGATCATGCTCCTTTTTACTTTTATTTTTTTACTGCTTTCCTGTGTTATTTATGAGAGGAAAAGAAAGGGGAAATGCAGTCATGGGTATCAAGGGCAGAGATATTACAGGATTCTTAAAAAGAGATTTTTTACTGGCATTCAAAAGTAGTGTGATACTTGCACTCCTGTATCTTTTCTGCATTCCGATAATAAGAGGAGTGAAAAACCTGGACAGCATACAGTCAGCCCAATGTCTGGAACAGTCGGTATCCCTTATTGGAATCATTCTGTTTGTTCCGGTTACGAGATGGGAACACAGTCTGGGAATTAAGGAATTGATTTTGTCTAAGCCATGGACGTATGCAAAGACAGTTTTTATCCGTCTGCTGTCTGCGTTTTTTCTTGTTTCCTCCATGGTATCCGGATTCGCTTTCATGATGTGGCTGAACCATTGTGAATTTCCTTTTTGGAGGTTTGTATCTGTGGTGATCCTGCTTTCCTGTTTTCTGGGAATCTCCGGACTTTTTGTATCACAGATATGTCAGAATGTGGTTGTTGGGTACTTGTGGGCACTTGGATATTTTGCACTGTGCAAAATGGATGTTCTGAGCGAAGGAGATACGCTGTATTTATTTGGGCTGAGCGAAAGTGTGGAATCCGGCGGCAGGTTATGGTGCTTTTTGAGCCTGTCGATACTATTTTTGTTTTCGCTGCTGCTCCTTATCCGAATACAGAAAAGATGAGCTTTTCCTGTGTTCATTTCTTGACGCAGAACGGTAAAAGGATATAGAATGAAAGTAAAGAAAGGAATCAAAAATATGATATACACAACAGAATATAACTCACCGGTGGGACGGATCATGATAGCGGCGAAAGACGAAGCACTGACTGGTCTTTGGATAGAAAATCAAAAATACTATCCGGCATCTGTGAAAGAAGAAATGAAACAATGCGATGATCTGGCAGTTCTCGTACAGGCCAAAGACTGGCTGGACCGTTACTTTGCCGGAGAAAAACCGCAGATCAGGGAATTAAATCTGGCGCCTGTCGGAAGTGAATTTCGCAGAGCTGTATGGGAGCTTCTCACAGAAATCCCATACGGTGAGGTCACTACATACGGAAAAATAGCCGGGAAGGTAGCAAAAAGTCTGGGGCTGGACCGGATGTCTGCGCAGGCTGTAGGCGGAGCTGTGGGACATAACCCCATCTCCATTATCATACCCTGCCATCGCGTGGTTGGCACAAACGGCAGCCTGACGGGTTACGCCGGGGGAATAGATAAGAAAATAGCATTGCTGACACACGAGGGCATTTCCATGGATCGATTCTTCGTGCCAAAGAAGGGAACTGCTTTGTAGAGAAAGCAAAATGAATAAGGAGGATAAGATATGTCCATAGCAGTTGTATGGTCAAGTGCAAATACAGACGGGCTGACCGCGTCGGCAAAGGATGCATTTATTGAGGGAATCCGGGAAAACGGTACGGATGTGGAGGAAATCTATTTAAATGGACTGAAGCTGGAGCACTGCCGCGCCTGCGGCAATGGCTGGGGCGCCTGCCGGGCTAAAGGCGTCTGCATTATAAAGGATGATTTTGAGGAAACCTATAAAAAACTGGCAGAGGCAGACGGTATTGTGTGGATCACTGCCGTTTACTGGCATGATACAACAGAGGTCATGAAAGCATTTGTGGACCGCCTCAGAAGATGTGAAACGGCACATAACGGCTATTTAAGCCAAAAGAGATGCTTCCTGGCTGCCTGTGCAGGAGGAACCGGGCTTGGGGCTGTGGAATGCCTTCACAATATGGAGGAAGCACTCAAGCATATGGGAATGCGGGCTTACGACCGTGTTCCGGTGATTCGCTTCAATAAGGATTATATGCTGCCTGCACTCAGGGAGGCAGGAAAGATATATGCCGGGCGTCTTGTGGAAGGGTTTGATATGAGATATTAGGACTGCTGTACAGTGGGGGAAACTATGAGGCTATATAATTATGATACAAAGCTTCTCTTAAACATGCAGATACTTGTTGATAACCTGGAAGAGGACTATAATATCTCTTTTTTCTGCAGATGGCATGATGAGCAGAGACTGACCGGTGCTTCTATTTACTATGGGCAGAAGGAGCTGTCTTCCGACCTGGTTTATGTGGCAAAAGCAGAGGTATATGCCCGATTTCCGATTACAGAAAAAGGTATATGCCGGGTTATTGTGGGAAAATTGAAAGAAAAACCGGACGCTCTGTTGTGTTCCGTCATTGAACTTGAGGAATCTGTATGCTGGGAAAGTGTTTTTAACTATATACAGGAAATTTTTATTCGATACGCCTCCTGGTCCCAAAAGCTGGAGGATATATTAAACAGCGGCGGCGGACTCCATGAATTGTGTGTTTCTGCCATGGATTTTTTCCAGAATCCACTTTATATCCATGACAATAATTTTTATGTTCTTGCCATGCCTACTTGGGTCGTAGGTATGGGGAATATTCAGGTAGATGAGAATTCCGGTAATATTTTCTTCTCCCAGGAGAAAATACAAAAGCTGCAGAAGAGTCCGGCCTACATACAGACGCTCTCCACCCGCGGCGCACATATATGGGAACCTTCTTACGGAACCCATCGCATGCTTTATACAAATATCTGGACAAGTGACCATCATTACTGCGGTCGTTTTTTGCTCCATGAGCTGAATCGTTCCCTAAAGCCGGGTGATTTTCTTATGGTCAATCATTTTGCGACCTTTCTGCGCATGGCATTTGACCGCAATCTCTTTAAGCGAAACGATGTGACCTCTTTTGAAAAAATCATATTGAAGTTGATCAAAGGAGAGGCGATCGAACAGAGGTATTTGGTAAAACGTCTGGAAATGCTGGGGTGGGAGCTTACACACGAATATATCTGCTTGAAAATAGAAATACAAAAAGAAAGCAAAGAAATACTAAGACATCAGAAAATATGCAGTTCTGTGAATATCATATTAAAAGATGCACTTTCCATATCCGTAGAAAACGGAGCTTTAACCATCTGCAATCTGACGCTGTCACAATATTCTCGTACAGAACTTCCGGTCAAATTGGAGGGCCTGTGCAGAGAGATGAATCTGACCATGGGGTGCAGCAATCATTTTTATGATTTTACGGAAGTAGGAGAATACAGCCGGCAGGCAGAAGAGGCGATTCAACTGGGCCTGCAGCGGAAGCCCAAAGAATATTTTTTCTATTTCTCTGACTATGTACTTGATTACATTATCGGACATTTTACGGAAGAATTCAGCATTCGTTCCATATGTTCCGATTCTATACTTGCCCTGGTCGAGATTGACCGGCAAAAAGGAACGGAATATATGGAGACTCTGGCCAGCTATTTTAAAAACGGAGGAAACCAGACGCCTACAGCAAATGACCTTTTCATACACCGCAGTACGCTGATGTACCGTCTGGAACGTATTCAGAAGCTGATCGGAATAGATTTGGAGGATTCGGATACCAGACTCTTTATTCAAATCGCTATGCGTCTTCTGGGGTATCTGAATTAATTTATAAGGGATAACAGTTCAGGGGCTGTTGTTCCTTATTTTTTTGACTTTAATGTTCTCCGCATTTTGCGGAAATTTAAAAGTTATTTTAAAAATTCGGCGGATTTACATCGCTTACATGCGAAGATATAATGCAGTTATAAAAATTCGACGAGCGGAGGTAACATTATGGCGATTCCTTTTCATGAAGATGAGCTGACTGTAGTAGAAATATCAAAGGCATTCCGAGATGCCAGTGTACCGGTGTTTCATTATCCGATCACCATGAGAGAGGCCTGGAAAAGAATGGCTTTAGACAAAAAACCGGTATGGATGTGTACCGGTGTGGAAACTTTTAGCTTTTATCCGGATATCATTCCCGATAATCGTGCCAGAGGCTATGTCAATGACGGCGGAAGACGTATCAAAGAGGAAGAAAAGGGCGGAAGAGATATGTTCGGCATTGAATGGATTTATGTTCCTGTGGCAGAAGGTTCTATGGAAAAGCCGGGATGTCCCCACTTATTTGAGGATGCCAATGATTGGAAGGCAGCCGTCAAATGGCCGGATATAGATTCCTGGGACTGGGAAGCAAGCAAAAAAGAGAATGCAGAGTTCCTGAAAAATGACCAGTTCCGGTATATAACATTCCTGAATGGTTTTGGTTTTGAGCGTCTCATTTCTTTTATGGGATTTGAAGCGGCTGCCATGGCACTGGTTGACGAGGAGCAGCAGGATGCTTTAAAGGAGCTTTTTGACAGGCTGTCCGATTTATATTGCAGAATCATTGACAAATGCTGTGAGGCATATGATATTGACGGATTCATAATCCATGACGACTGGGGAACCCAGAGAGCGCCGTTTTTTTCTTTTGATACAGGCAGGGAACTGCTCGTTCCTTATATGAAAAAGGTGACGGACCATATCCATGCAAAAGGAAAGGTGGCCGAACTGCACAGCTGCGGTTGTAATGAAATGCAGATTGAAAATTATATTGCCGGCGGATGGGATATATGGGGGCCTATGAGCAATATAAATAATACACAAAGACTTTTTGAAGATTACGGAGATAAGATTATTCTGGGAGTAATGCCGGATCTTTACGATCCGAAGGTTGATTCTGAGGAAACCATCCGTGAAAAGGCGAATGCCTTTGTTCAAAAGTTTTGTTCTGACCCAGATAAAATCTGTATTATCAATCGGTACTTCGGGCCATATCTGCAAGGGGTATATGCAGAGGAACTTTATAAAGCATCTCGTATGAAATATGAAAACTGCTGAAACAGACTTAGGGAGGGGTAAATATGGGTGACGCTATCCGCATTCTTGTTACACTAGTCATGATTGCCATGATCTTGATCATTGTGGCAAGAAAGTATTATACTGCAACAGCTTTTCTTGGTATTGGATTTGTGGTTCTGCTGGTGACAACACTGATAACCGGCCAGAGTGCCATTGCCGAGGGCGGTTCCGGTAACGCGGTTGTAGATGTTTTTGAAGTAATGGCAAATGCTATTACCACATCGCTTGGTTCTACAGGCCTTGTAATTATGGTAGTCATGGGATATGTGGGCTATATGACGCATGTAAAGGCAGCAGAATTGTTCAGCATCGTAGTGGCAAGACCGCTGCGGAAAATAAAACATTCGGAAATATTGATTTTTGCCACTTTTGTGCTGGTCGTAATCGTGAAGCTTGCCATTCCTTCCAGCTCGAGCGAAGTTTCTCTTCTGATAGCAACTGTCTTTCCGGTTTTGATAGCTGTGGGTATCAGTAAAGAGACATCGGCATCCCTTTTAATGGTTGCAACAGCTATTGTCTGGGGGCCTTCCAACACGCTGGCGCTTACTGCTTTTAACGGTGCAGGACTGGAGAATATTTCTATTCCCGTTTATTTTGTGACAAAAGAGATTCTTCCGGTGATTTGTATGATCGTAGTGGGGACCATTGTATTTATTCTTGTGAACAAATACTTTGATAAAAAAGAAGGAGTGCTGGTAAGCCGTTCAGAACTTCCGGAATTAAAGGATGTGAAAGAGCTTGGGATTCCTAAATTCTATGCAGTTTTTCCGGTACTTCCGGTATTACTGGTGATTGTTTTCAGCCCTATTGTACAGCAGTATATTACAATCTCCGTAGTAGCTGCCAATTTTATGTCGTTCCTTTTGGTCATGATCATTGAAATTATCCGGAAACGTAATATACGCCGGACTTTTGAAGATTCCAAGGCTCTTTTTGAAGGAATGGGTAAAGCATTTGTCAGTGTCGTATCTATTCTTATCGGTATCAATGTATTTTCGGCGGCGCTGAATCAGGTGGGTGGTTTGAAAATACTGGCCGGAGCATTTGCGGGCGCCGGGGGAGGGACAATTACCATTGCAGTGATCGGTGCCATTGCGGCATTTATCCTGATAGGTATCGGCAGTTCCATCAGCGGAACACTTCCTTTGTTTTCATCACTGTATGCGGCTTTTGCTGCATCAGAAGGCGAACTGGTCAATATGGTGCGTATCCTGATTTTTGGCGGAAGCCTTGCCAGTGCTGTCAATCCCATTGCGCCTACGACCATGATCGTCAGCGGCGGCTGTAATGTACCTATTACGACAATTATCAAGAGAACCATTATTCCTGCACTGGCATGTCTGCTTACAGAAATGATCGTGTGTATTCTGATTCCCTAAACAGAAGGACGTAAAATTTTCCGGAGGTAAAGTGTTATGAATACAGAAATTCTGATCACGTTGGTCATTCTGCTTTGCGCAGTGGTTTTTTATTCCACAACCTGGATGAATATGACTGCCACATCCCTGCTTATTCTGGCTGCACTTTATCTCTCCGGGATTGTATCTGTATCGGAACTGTTTGTCAATCTGGTAAACAGTTCTACGCTTCTGGTCATCTTTATGTTTATCATCAGTGGTTCGCTTTTGAAATCAGGAGCCTCCGCATTTATCGGAAAATGCCTGCTTTGGCATGCAGTGTCTGAAAAACAGATCGTTATGCGCCTGCTGCTGCTTTCCATGCTGCTGTCTGCATTTTTCAGCAATATGGCAACCGCGGCAGTGGTGGCTACCTTTGCAGTAGGTATAGCGAAATCAAGCAAAGCATACCGTCTTCCCAAAATGACAATGAGCATAGCGGTGGGGAGCATCCTTGGAGGCATGCTTACTATTATAGGTGTTTCCGGGAATGTAATGGTAAGAACATTTTTGGAAGAGGCGGGGGCAGGTACTGTCGGATTCTGGGATTTTGGGAAGATAGGTCTTCCTCTCTGCATTACGGGTTATATTTATATGTATTTTATCGGCTACAGGCTGTCGCCTTCTCAGTCTGTAACGGAGTCTGCCATAAACGACACAGAAAAGCAGGATAACGTATACAGGAAAGGACAATGCATATTTACTTTGATGGTATTTGCATCGGTGGTTATCTGTATGATGTTGGAAAATATAATCCATCTTCCAATCCACATGGCGGCATTTTTCGGAAGTCTGGTACTGATCGTCAGCAGGACGGTAACGGAGAAAGAGGCGTTTTCCTATGTGAATTGGCCTACAACACTTATGTTTGCAAGTCTTCTGACTCTGGGCGCTGCAATTTCCAAGTCCGGAGCAGCCCCTTTGATTTCCGACACTTTTTTGCGGTTGTTTGGGGAGGAGACGAATAAGACATTTATTTTGGTCGTTTTCTTCGTTTTTATTGTGATCATCACGCAGTTTATGTCCAACGGTGCCACGGCAGCCGTTTTTTATCCCATTGGTCTTTCTGTTGCACAGCAGTTGAATGTCAGTCCTGTGGCAGCCCTGATGATGGTCTGTGTGGCAGCGGGCAGCTCTTTTGCAACGCCGATGGCGACACCGCTGAATGCATACTTAATGTCGGTTTCCGGATGTCGTTTTTCTGATTATATGAAAGTAGGAGTACCTTTATTGCTGCTTACAACGATTGTCTGTGTGATTTTGTGTCCTTTGATTTGGCGTATTGGCTGAATCGAAACGCCTCCCCGGGAGTACGGGGAGGCGCCAATATTAATAGTTTTCTTTCCTTACTTCAAAATAACTCTGTGAATACTTGCAGACAGGGCATACCTCAGGTGCCTTTTTCCCCATAACCAAATGTCCGCAGATACGGCATTCCCACATGGTTTCCTCCCCTTTTTCAAATACCTGCTGCATCTCTACATTTTTAAGAAGGGCACGGTAACGCTCTTCATGGGACTTCTCGATTGCGCCTACTCTGCGGAATCGTTCTGCCAATTCCGGGAAGCCTTCTTCTTCGGCGTCTTTGGCCATGCGGTCATACATGTCCGTCCATTCATAGTTTTCTCCTTCGGCTGCTGCCAGCAGATTCTGGGCGGTGTGTCCCAGATGCCCCAGCTCCTGATACCAGATCCGGGCATGCTCCTGTTCATTGCGGGCCGTTTTAAGGAAGATTTCCGATAACTGGTCATAGCCTTCCTGACTTGCAATATTGGCAAAATAGGTGTATTTGTTGCGTGCCTGGCTTTCACCGGCAAAAGCTTCCATCAGGTTTTTCTCTGTTTTCGTTCCGGCATAAGGATTTTCGGATGAAGCCTGTTTTTCTTCGATTTTTTCAAATGCGGTTGCCGGCTGTTTGCACACAGGGCAGGTAAAGCCTTCTGTTAATGGTCCTTCATGTATATAACCACAGATTTTACAGCGATATTTCTCCATTGTTTTTCCTCCCAGATCTTTGCTTCTGTCTATATAGTTTGTATGTAACATTTCTTCTGCCAGCCTGCTGAGCGGCTGGCCGTAAAATTCTCGATACAATTGCTGGATTTCAGCATTGTCATGGCTGTTGCGCAGCTTCATCTCATCATCGCGCTTATATAATCCGGCAATCCGTTCTTTGCGCAGTTCGTCTCCCTTTAACAAAGTTCCCTTTGGCTGACCGCCGCCGCCGATGCAGCCGCCCGGACAGGTCATGACTTCGATAAAATGATAGGTTTGTCCGCTGCTGCGCCATTTTCGGATGAATTCTGTGGCTGCCTTTGTGCCAAAGATGACAACAGCTTTTAATTTGAGCGGGCCGATGGTCACTTCTGCTTCTTTTACGGATTCCATACCGCGGACGGGTTTTAGATTATAAAAATCAGCAGGGGCGGGATTGCCTGTAATGAACTGATGGGCAGTGCGCAGAGCAGCCTCCATGACACCTCCTGTATTTCCGAATATGACACCTGCGCCGGAGGCCTCCCCCATAAAGGAATCGTAGTCTGAGTCTTTCAGGGACGCAAAATCAATGTTCTCTTCTTTCGCCCATTTTGCCAGTTCCCTGGTGGTGATCACATAGTCCATATCGCGCATATCCTCAATATCAAGATATTTGGAGGCTGCGTTCATTTCCCCGCGGCGGATCTCGAATTTCTTGGCAGTACAGGGGGTGACAGCTACATTGACGATTTTTGCCGGGTCCAGCCCCATTTTTTTCGCAAAATAAGTTTTGACTGTGGGACCCTGCATACCGATAGGACTCTTGGATGAAGAGATATGTGCCAGGATATCCGGATGATAGGTTTCTGCGTATTTTACCCAAGAAGGGCAGCAGCTTGTGAACTGGGGGAGAGGCGCAGTCTTCTTTGTAACACGCTCAATTAACTCACTGGCTTCCTCCATGATTGTCAGGTCGGCTGCAAAATTGGTGTCTAATACATAATCACCACCCAATTTCCGCAGTAAAGCGATCATTTTTCCCTGTACAAAACTTCCGCCGGACAGATCAAATTCTTCCCCTAAAGCGATTCTTACGGAGGGGGAGGTGTTGAAAATGACAATTTTATCCGGATCAGCGATTGCATTTCTTACATCCTGGTATTCATATTTTTCGGTGATACTGGAGACAGGACAGACATTTGCGCACTGACCGCAGTTGATACAGACTGCCCGGTTGTTCGTATCTTCTAATTCGTAGGTATCATGAACACCTATATAATCTGTGCAGATGATCTTGCACTGTCCGCATTTTATGCACAGCGATTCGTCACGCATAATGGATGGGTTATCCGGCTCGATGGGGACACGCACACTCTTTGGTAAATGATTCATGGAAACCTCCTTTGATAAATGATAATTGTTACTGTTATTATTATATTATACCAAAATTATCCAGTTTGTCAATGAAAATGGATAAAATTAGTTAGGTAAAAGTGAACGCTGAAAAGCGCTTGCTTTTTAAGCGGGTTATTGTATACTACTTTATAAAGTCGTACATAACAGATAAACTTTTAAAACCCAAAAGAGGAGAATGCAAATGAATACAAAAATTTTTCAGGAGGCCATGGAAATACAGGAGGAATTGACAAAATGGAGACATGAGCTGCATAAGATACCGGAAATCGGTCTTGTACTTCCAAAGACCAGTGCCTTTGTTCAGAAAAAGCTGGAGGAATTTCAAATTCCTTTTGAGACGAAAGTAGAAGGAAATTGTGTTGTGGGATGTCTGGGAAAGGGAGAGCAGTGTCTGATGCTCCGGGCAGATATGGATGGGCTGCCTATGCAGGAGGAGACAGGACTGCCTTACGCCTCAGAGAATGGGAATATGCATGCCTGCGGTCATGATCTGCACACAGCAGCCCTTCTGGGAGCAGCAAAATTGCTGAAAGTGCATGAGAGGGAACTGAAAGGATGCATCAAGCTTTTATTCCAGCCTGCGGAAGAAACTTTTCTCGGAGCAGAGGCAGCCATACATGACGGTGTATTGGAAAATCCTAAAGTGGATGCAGCGGTTGGTCTCCATGTAGCCTCCGAGTTTCCGGTAGGTGTTGTGGCATATGGAACACAGGAATACGCTTCTGTCTATGGATTTAAGATCATACTGACAGGAAAGGGAACTCATGGAGCCATGCCGCAGAATGGTATCGATCCTATCAACGCAGGGGTCCATATTTACCTGGCTCTGCAGGAATTGATGGCGCGTGAGTGTGATCCTGCGGAAGAGGCGGCGCTGACGATCGGACAGTTTACCGCCGGAAATGCAGCGAATGTGATTCCTGAGCAGGCAGTCCTCCAGGGTACGCTCCGGACATTTGATGAAAAAACGCATGTACAGATGATCCGGCGCATTGAAGAAGTTGTCAGCGGGGTAGCGGCCACTTACCGTGTCCGGGCTGAAATTGAAGTGCTCAGTGATGTTCCGGTCCTCAACTGTGAGGAATCACAAAATGAACATTTTGCCAAAGCGTTTAAGGAAATGTCTCCGGAGCTGAAAATCTTCCCCGATGTTCATACCATGGGCTCCGAGGATTTTGCATTCTACGCACAAAAAGTACCCTCCTCCTATTTTATGGTGGGAGCAAAGCAGGAGGAGACTGCTATATCCTATGCGCATCATAATCCAAAAGTCTGCTTCAGTGATAAAGCGCTTCCCATAGCGGCATCCATCTATGCCTGCGCTGCGCTGAACTGGCAGATTGAGTAAGAGAAGCTAACCGTTTCCCCATTTCAGACACCGTTTGGCGGACAATGAGATGACATGCAAAAAGCTGCCAGGCTCTCCGAAAAAGAGCGGCAGCTTTTTGCTATTTTATAAAGGTTCATTCTGATTTGCGACTGCCGCCGGTTTTTAAAACATTCCGGCTACTATATGTACAAGCAGTGCCGCAATCCAGGCGATCACGCATTGCCCGGCTACAACTGCGCAGGCCCATTTTCCGCCAAGTTCCCTTTTGATGGAGGCAACCGCCGCTACGCACGGCGTATACAACAGACAGAAGACAAGAAGAGCAGCTGCGCCTGCGGTTGTCAGTGTGCCGAGCAGCATATCTGTCCTGCCAAAAAGAACGGTCAGTGTAGAAACAACGCTTTCTTTTGCCATAAATCCACTGACCAGAGCTGTGGAAATCCTCCAGTCTCCAAACCCAAGGGGTGAAAAAACAGGAGCGATCACACCGGCAATGGCAGCAAGAATACTGTCTTTGGAGTCTGAGACCATATTCAGACTCATATCAAAGCTCTGCAGGAACCAGATGATAATGGTTGCAATAAAAATAACGGTAAAAGCCCTTTCAAGAAAATCCTTTGCTTTCTCCCAGAGCAGCTGTCCCACGTTTTTTGCTCCCGGCATGCGGTAATTGGGAAGCTCCATCACAAAAGGAACCGGTTCTCCCCTGAACATGGTACTCTTAAAAAGCAATGCCATCAGTATGCCTGTCAAAATCCCGAACACATACAATCCGATCATTACAAGCGCTGCCCGATCCGGGAAAAATGCCTCTGTAAAAAACGCATATATGGGAAGCTTTGCAGTACAGCTCATAAACGGGGTCAGTAAAATGGTCATCTTCCGGTCTCTCTCTGAAGACAGAGTCCGGCTGGCCATCACGCCGGGAACCGTACAGCCGAATCCGATCAGCATGGGAACGATACTTCTGCCGGATAAGCCGAGTTTACGCAGAAGCTTATCCATAATAAACGCAACTCTTGCCATATAGCCGCTGTCCTCCAGAAGGGACAGAAAGAAAAACAGAGTCACAATGATGGGAAGAAAGCTTAGCACGCCTCCCACACCGCTGAAGATACCGTCAATGATAAGAGAGTGTACAGCTTCATTTACGTGTGCTGCCGTCATGGCGCTGTCTGCAAGTTGTGTCATCCATGTGATCACCGCTTCCAGCGCACCCTGAAGCCATGCGCCTATCACATTGAAGGTCAGCCAGAAGACCACAGCCATGATTCCGATAAAAGAGGGAATCCCTGTGTATTTTCCGGTAAGTATGCGGTCCATTCTTTTGCTCCGCAGCCGTTCCCTGCTTTCTTTTGGTTTCATGACTGCTGTGTCACAGGCGCGGTTAATATAGGCAAACCGCATGTCTGCCACTGCCGAGGCGCGGTCCATCCCTGTCTCTTCCTCTGTCTGGATCACAATGTGTTCCAGCATTTCTTTTTCATTCTGGCTTAAATCAAGCTGCTCCAGAATCCGGTTATCGCCTTCCATGATTTTGCTGGCTGCAAAACGTATGGGAATGTTTTCGGTCCTGGCGTGGTCTTCGATCAGATGCATCACTGCGTGGAGTCCTCTGTGAATGCCGCTTCCGGTGTCTGCGCAGAAATCTGTTTTGGCAGGAGCTTCCTGATATTTGGCAACATGGACTGCATGTTTTACCAGTTCTTCGATGCCTTCTCCCTTAGATGCGGAAATGGGCACTACCGGCACACCCAGAAATGCTTCCATATCATTGACCTTCACGGAACCTCCGTTCTCCAACAGTTCATCCATCATGTTTAACGCTACGACCATGGGCATGTTTAATTCCATCAACTGCATGGTCAGATACAGGTTGCGCTCCATATTGGTGGAATCCACGATATTGATGATTCCTTTGGGTCTGTCTTTCAACAGAAATTCCCTTGTCACAATTTCTTCGCTGCTGTAAGGCGACATGGAATAGATACCCGGAAGGTCTGTGATCCGTGTGTTTTTATGGCCTTTTATCACCCCGTCTTTTCGGTCTACGGTAACACCGGGAAAATTTCCCACATGCTGATTGGAGCCGGTCAGCTGATTAAACAAGGTGGTCTTGCCGCAGTTTTGGTTGCCCACAAGCGCAAAGGTAAGGATTTCACTGTCCGGAAGGGGATTTTCCTGCTCTTTTACGTGGTATTTTCCGCCTTCTCCGTATCCGGGATGGGGTGCTTCCGTGATCTTTATTTTTTCCTCTTCTTTTTCAGAAGTGCGGTGGATTTCTTCCACCTGGATTTTTTCCGCGTCATCAAGCCGGATGGTCAGTTCGTATCCGTGGAGCTTTAATTCGATGGGGTCTCCCATAGGTGCGTATTTGACAACCGTTACCTCCGTCCCCTGAATCAGTCCCATATCCAGAAAATGCTGGCGCAGCGCCCCGCTTCCGCCGACAGAATGTATAATGGCTGTTTTTCCAATCTTCAGTTCTTTTAAAGTCATTTCGTTTCTCCTTATGTTAGCGTCTTCTAACTTTATGTTCCTACTATATTTCAGCGGCTTTGTTTGGTCAACTGATTCCGGTGTCATCCTTCCATTTGGGTAAAAAGTATTTCCGATTGGATTAATATTATATTTTTTCTCATAAAAATCAGGTGACGGAATAAAAACCATATGGTAGAATTGAGCCTGAGAATACGAGGGAAAGAGGAGAGATTATGAAAGATAGTTTAGAGGTCCTTCCCGGGATTGAATTGTCTGTTATCCATTTTCATTCTGAAAGGTTCACCATGCACCATGAGCTGTTTTCTGATGTTCTGGAGGTGAATTATTGCCATAGAGGAAGGATCGGATGGGATATGAGGGACGGTTCCTCTGTCTTTTTAGGCGCCGGTGATCTGGAAATCCACACAATGGACTGCTGTGCTGACTCCACGATCACTCTGCCCCTGGGAGGTTATGAAGGGATTACCGTTCTGTTTGATATGGAAGTTCTGGAAAATCATGTTCCGGAATTGCTCAAGGATGCCGGCCTGAATGGCAGGGCACTTTTGAAGAAGCTCTGTCCCGTGCAGACACCTCTGTCCCTGCCTGCAAGTCCTGAAATCTCCGGCATTTTTTCCTGCCTTTTTGAAGTTCCCCAAAAGCTGCTGCCTTCCTACTACAGAATCAAAATGCTGGAGCTTTTACTTTACCTGGAGCAGCTTAAACCGTCCCATGTGAACAGGCTGACATCCTATCAGTCAGAATTAACGGTTCTGATCCGGGAAATCCATGATTTTATAACCGCTGACTTATCAAAGCGATTTACCATAGAGGAATTGTCAAAAAAATATCTGATCAATACCACCACCCTGAAAAAGATTTTCAAAGCTGTGTATGAGAAACCCATAGCTGCTTATATGAAAGAGTACCGCATCCGCCAGGCCATGCTCCTGCTTTCTCAGACGGATGACAGCATGGCGGATATTGCCGGGCAGGTAGGGTATGTGAATCAGGGGAAATTTACGCAGGCTTTTAAAGAGCAGACACAGATGCTTCCAACGGAATATAGAAAACGCTGCCGGTTACGCAAAATGGAAAAAGAATAAACATTAAGCGGTATCGTATTTTATTGACCACATTATTCCCGCCGGGGAGGAAAATCCACACTGCAGGCCGGAATCTATCCTCCGGTGCGTCAGATCCTTAAGATACGGCTAATGCCTTCCTTCGTTATAGTTATCCGCTGACGAAATATATTGTGTTTCCCGTTTTAGACGATAATCAAAGTAAGCGGCAAAAAAAGCCATGACAACAAAGGTAAGGCATTTCGTTATTAAGGCCGGTATGGGTATTGAAATACCTGCGGACAGTTGGAAAAAAGTCTGAACAGGGAGCATAATACCAATACACATACATATTTTAAAGATCATTCGGAGAAAAACATATCCGATAAAATCTCCATGTCTGACTAAATAATATGTAATGAATATTAAGGGACTTATAATGCCCATATCGAGTACATATGTGATTTCCGTTGTGTATACTTCAATCAATTCCAGCGATGTTCCTTTTGCAATGGATATTATAATATCGGGAAGCCATGCAGCAAACAGTGAAATGCCTGCCGCCAGTAAAAATACCTTCATTCCTTTTGTAAAAGGATATGAGCAGACCTTTCCCTGCCGGACACCGGCTGCATGAAATTTTGCAAATAATACACTTACGCTGAAAGAGCACATACCAAATAGTGCGATATATATTAAATGTAAACGGTTATAGGTAACACCAAAGGCCAGACTTGCAGAATAGTAAAGCAGCAAACTGACAATTCCAAAACTGCGTATATCATATTCCATACTCTGTTTTTTCTTTGCTTTAAAAAAAGTGACAATTGACAGCGGAACAACAAATAACAGGATTGTAAAATCAGAGCCAATAAAAATAGGTGCTTTAAAATAAGAATCATGAGCATAGATACCGGCTCCCCACATTTGTACTTTCTGGCCATATTGATTCACAAACTCATAGGAAAATGAAGTATGAAAAGAACATACACCTAAAATTGTTACAATCAACAGCAGCAGAATTATGAGTACATCTAAATACTTAATGATTGGTTTCGTATTATCCATATCTTTACCTGTCCTTCCCATAAGTTTCAAAACAACCGAGTAATTTTTCAAGAGCATAAATGAAACTGTCAATTTCATTGACTGAAAATGATGAAAATAATCGGTTGGCTTCACAAGCAGTGGGTTCATTATTTTCAGCAAAATACTGATATGCTTTTTCTGTCAGTTCAACTTTTAAAGCCCTCGCATCTTTCTTGGATTTTCCAATCATCACATATCCCTTGTTTTCCAATGGCACCAGCATTTTTTTGACATTTTGTCTTGTGGTTCCTACAAATTCAGCAATATTATTGAGATTCTTATCCTGGAGTTCCATTTTAGAAATCATCATCAGCAAGAACCATTGCTTGAAAGTGATATCAGGGAATATAGAATCCCCAAACAGTGTTATTTTATTTGAAAGCAAAGAAATACTTCCGATTATAAACTCTTCTTTTTCTGTTCTGTTCATAAACACGCCTCCGATATGCAACTGGTTACCTATTCATTATATGCAACTAGTTGCACAAAGTCAAGACTTATATAATAAAACCATTTAGCTGACTTTATATTGAATATTGTGTCATCTTCCGGTGTGGGAACACAATACAGTTTAAACATGGGGAAAACAGACAGCAGAACCGTAAGAATATTCATTGGTAAATGTAACGCAATCGGATGAAAATAAGCTCTGTATATGTTATCATAGAGTTAGCCGTATCAAGGGCAGTATGCCGGAAAAGGAAGAGATAACAGAGGCAAGATACCCCGGTTGGAGAAGGAGAATTTCAGAATGAAAGAAATTATTAACTTTATTGAGGCGAATGTGAATGGCAGAACGCTGTTTACAGAGGAACTGATTTACAAATTGGAAAACGGTGCGCTGCAGGGTGTATACTCGGATCAAATATCTTTTTCTAATCTGAAATATTCTCAAAGTGGATTTCAGTTGGATATGTTTATCATATCAAATGAGAAAATATGGCTTATGGGAGAGGATGGCCAACGGGAGGAACTGCGAAAGGATTTTAGTGCGGTATCCTTGTTCCGATTTGAATTGGCAGAACGGAAGAGCACGAATGCTGTGACCGGATTTTTTCGGTTTGTTTCAGCTTCAGGAAAAAGTGTGGCGGCAGAGGCTGTGGTAAGTGGGATTTATGATGTCCGTCTTGAAGATAATGTGCTGAAATTATCAGAAGATCAGGTGCTGTATCGGGATCAACCCATACAAGGTGAGCGCTTCAAACCTGTGGCGTTTCAAGCGGAACATCGTTTTTATAATGAAGACGGAAAACTGCACTATGAATACAATGGCAGATGTTTTGATGTGCACACAGAAACAATGCAGCGCAGCCGGAGTTCCGATACCTTTCCCCCGTTTCTTTCAGTCGAAAAGTAAACGGAGGCATTGTCAGACAATATTAACTTGCAGAACAGGAAAATCGTGGAGGCAGCAGGATGAGAAAATGTATTAGATGTGAGGTTGAACTAAAAGAGAATTTTGATGTAAAAGTGGAAGGCGCGGCATATGGACTGAAAATAACAAAGCCCGGTATTTTTAAAGAAACTCTGGGTAAGGTACATTGTGCAGTATGCCCGTCCTGCGGATACATTGAGTTTTATTTGGATGATCCTTCTAAAATATCAGAAAGTTAAATATCCGTGAGAACAGGTGCATAGCAGACTTATAAATGCGAAGACAGCAGCGAAGAAGATTTTGGAACACTGCCAATAACAGTTTCGTGTGGGTTCACATTGTTTGATTCCGAAAACAGCCGCTATGATCTTTATAGAAAACCATGATATAAAAGCGGGAATTCGGGAAGGATGGAAAGCAATGAGGAAAATGTGGAAGTTCATTTGAGCTGTCGGCATTATAGAACATAAGGTGTAGCGAAAAGGGGTAAATTGTGAAAGGGGCAATAGATGATTGGAATATATTTTAGCGGAACGGGAAACTCGAAATATTGTATTGAGAAGTTTCTACAGGAATATGATTCGGGAGCAGAGGCGTTCAGTATTGAAAATGAAGAACTGCTCATAAAAATCAGAGAACATGAGGATCTCGTATTCAGTTATCCCGTACAGTTCAGTAATCTTCCGAAAATCGTGAAAGATTTTGTGGATCAGCATCATCAGCTGTGGAAGAACAAGCGGGTTTTTGTCATTGCAACAATGGGCCTGTTCAGCGGTGACGGAGCCGGCTTGCTGGCACGTATGTTACATCAGCACGGTGCTGTGATCACTGGTGGGCTGCATTTGAAAATGCCGGACAGTATCAGCGACGAAAAAGCACTCAAACGTTCAATTGAGAAAAACAGGCATCTTGTTGCAGATGCGGGAAAAAAGGCCGCTGAAGCCGCATACAAAACAAAAAATGGAACTCCGCCTCAGGAGGGCATCGGACCCTTTTATCATCTGGCAGGCCTATTTGGACAACGGCTTTACTTTTATAACCGGACAAAGCACTATACAGATCAATTGAAAATAAATACTCATAAATGTACCGGCTGCGGACTATGCGCGGCAGTGTGTCCCATGAAAAACATTACTCTGGTGGATGGCAGAGCTAAGTCGGGTAATCAATGCACAATGTGCTATCGCTGCATCAACCGCTGCCCCGGACAGGCCATCACATTGTTGGGAAAACGCGTTGTAGAGCAATGCAGGATAGAGAACTATCTCTGATAAAAAGCGTATCTCCTACAGCGGAATAGAAGTATGAGCCATGAAGCTATAGAAGTGATTTTCAGGTTAACCGGTTGAATATTTGAAAGTGTGAGGATAAAATATGTTCCATGATAAGAGAAGTAAAAAAGTTGTTTTTATTGCACATTGCCTTTTAAACCAAAATTCTATTTCCGATGGAACGGCGGTATATCCGGCAGCATTTAAAGAGGTTATTGATTTTTTCTTAAATTCTGATGTTGGTATCGTCCAAATGCCTTGTCCGGAGTTTTGCTGTTTAGGACTTGACAGGGGAAATATCTACGGAGCAGATAGTCCGGTAGTGGTAGAGAATACAAGAATACGTTCAGCAATGAAAAATGACAGCTTGAATATAAAACTGGCAGGGCTGGCAGATCTTGTAGTACAACAAATTGTGGAGTATAAAAAATACGGATTTGAAGTTATCGGCATGATTGGGGCAAACCGATCTCCAAATTGTGGTGTAGACACAACATCAGACTATAATGCAGAAATCAATGGAATGGGGTTATTTGTAGAAAAAATTGTTAAGCGGCTTTCGGAAGAGAACATATCTGTTCCTATGATAGGTATAAAAGGAACGAGACTATGAAGAAAAGTCTGTAAATAAGATTCTTCTATGATAATGAGTGGTGAAAAGTCTTAAGAATAGGCTTTTCACCCTTACTTTATATATAACAGTTACAAAAAGGCATGTCAACAGCAGGCGGTAAATCCGCCTGTTATTTGCTCATGTTCAATCACTCCGGAAGCCGTCCTTCGTACATGATACTTAATTCTCCATACACCTGAGCCCAGTTCCGGATGGTTGTGGTCCATTTCTTTGTAGCCTCAAAGGTTGCTAAATATAACGCTTTGAGCAACGCTGTGTCGCTTGGAAATACGCTTCTCTGGCGGTTCAGCTTTCGATAAGTGGAATTCAGCGATTCAATGGCATTTGTCGTATATATGACCTTCCTGACCATTGCTGAAAACTTGAAAATTGGGGATATGGCATCCCAGTTATCCTTCCAGCGCTTCATGGAATTCGGATATTTGGGCGTCCATTTTTCTGTTACCCGGTCAAGTGCTGCCAGCGCCTTTTTTTCATCAGCTGCCTGGTAGATGGTCTTTAGATCTGCAGCAAATGCCTTCCTGTCTTTATCTGGAACATATTTTAATGTGTTTCTTACCTGATGGACAATGCATCTCTGATATTCTGTTTTGGGGAATGCGGCAGCAATGGCTTCCTTTATTCCCGTAAGGCCGTCCGCACAGATGATGAGGATGTCTTTTACCCCCCGGTTCTTCAGTTCATTTAAAACAGACAGCCAGTATTTTGAACTTTCATTCTCTCCCACATGGATTGTCAGTACCTCTTTCTTTCCTTCTGTATTGATCCCAAGGATGACATAGGCGGCAAGCTTGCGGATCACACCATTGTCACGGACAGAATAGTGGATGGCGTCAATGTAAAGGATGGGATAGACATTATCCAGAGGACGGTTCTGCCAGTCTTCGATCTGAGGAAGGATCTTGTCTGTAACATCAGAAATAAATCCTTCCGAGGTCTCAAATCCGTAGATATCTTCAATAGCTTCAGATATCTGCCGGGTAGTCATTCCCTTCGCATACATGGAGATGATCTTCTGGTCAATATCAGAAATGTCTTTCTGGCGTTTTTTGACCACCTGTGGTTCAAAGGTAGATTTTCGGTCTTGCGGCACATCGATTTCCATGGAACCGAAACTACTGTTGACCCGTTTTCGTTTGTAACCGTTCCGGTAATCATCATTGTCTGAGCGTTCCGATTTTTGATATCCCAGGTGATCATCCAGCTCAGCCTCCATCATTTCCTTGATGGTTCCGCCAAGAAGATCTTTCAGGGCATCCTGAATGTCTTCAGCTGTCTGAATATCGTATTCTTCCAAAAGCTGATGGATAATGCTGCGCTTTCCTTCCGTCATTTGTACTCTGTGTACTGGTTTCTTTTGTCTTGCCATAATAAAAGGCCCTCCTATGATTTTTATTTTATCATAGAAGAACCTTATAAATCCTATTTTACAGAAAAAGTTTCACACTCTCAAAGGAACTGACAACATTCGGGAAAAACTTCAGCAGTTAATATAGGAATAGTGTTGCATGCTATTGCCATGCAGAAAAAGAATGAAAATGTGATCTCAATTGCTGCCTTTTTGACCAATTCTAATATTTCTTCAATATCTCATCTGCTTGTTTGCACAAGGTCATTCCTTCTTCTGTCAGAGTGACCTTTCGTGAATCGTTTGTTCCCCATATCAGAAACTGCTTGCCAAATTCCTCCTCCATATTTTTAATTTATGTCGAAAGTATTGAATGTGCTGGCTGGGAGAGGAAGCGATGCAGCTGTCCTTACAATACTCTATTTTCTTGCTATCTCCAGAAAATCATGAAGTATCCGTAATTCCATCTGGAAATTTCCTTTACAATTAGATTTATAATACATTAACACAAAATAGTATAGGTTTTAACTATAAAAATGAATACAATATAAGTATTGGCTATTTTATTACTTACAGATTATACTGATATGGAGAACAGAAGTTGCCGTATATTGCCTGAAAGATCAGAGAGAAGGTGACTATAGTAGAATGATAAATCTTGAGACCAGAGAAACAGTTGTTCAAAATCTCAAAGATGCGGGATGCAGTATAGATATGATTGAATATTTCATGAAATGCTATGACTCGGAAAATTTGAGTGAACAGCTGTTTTTACTGGAAAAACACAGAAAGCAGCTTCTAAGCAAGGTACATAAAGAGGAAGAACATATCTCCTGTCTGGATTACCTTGTTTACCAGCTGAAAAAATAAACAGCTTATAGAGTGAGTAGAAAGAAGGGCATTTATGAATATCTTAGTGTTGAACGGCAGCCCCAGAAAGAATGGGAATACTGCCGCATTGGTCTCGGCTTTTTTAGAAGGAGCGGCAGAGAAACATCACAATATCACAGTTATCCCGGTCTGCAGCAAACATATATCCGGATGTCTGGCATGTGAATACTGCCATACAAAAGGAAACGGAGTCTGTATACAGAAGGATGATATGCAGGAGATCTATCCCCTTTTATCAGAAGCTGAAATGATTGTACTGGCATCCCCTGTTTATTACCACAGCTTTACCGGACAGCTGCAATGCGCCATTAACCGCATCTATGCCTTAGATAAACCAAAGAACCTGAAAAAAGCGGCGCTGATTTTAAGCTCCGGCAGCGACAAGGTTTATGACGGAGCAGTCTATGAATATGAGAATTCATTTCTGGATTATCTGAATTTGAAAAATATGGGAATCTTTACGGCATTTGACAAGCAGAATAAATCCGAAGAGAAGTTGGACGAATTAAGAGCGTTTGGAAGAAGCTTGTAAACAGGAATTCAGCAGATTAAAAAAGGAGCTTTGAATATTATGGAAGCAAAAATGTTAGATGGAAAAGTGGCAATGATTACCGGGGCAAGTTATGGAATGGGGCAGTCTATGGCGGAACTGTTTGCCGAAGAAGGCGCCAGTGTTGTGCTCACTGCCAGAGGAAGAGAAAAACTGGATCAGGTAGTAGAAGGAATACGTCCACAAAAGGGGCACTCAATACCCTGACAAAAAATGTTGCCATGAGGCTGGTGGATACCAATATCAGATGCAATGCGGTGGCTCCGGGGGCAACGGTTACGCCGGCGCATCTGGCAAACAGGGCTGGTGAGCAGCCGGGCGGAGCAAAAATGCTGGAATACAGCGGACATTATGTGTATTTTCCGGGACCGGAATGCGACCCTATGGATCAGGCGTATGCCTGTTTATATCTTGCGAGCAAAATGGGAAAAGCAGTCCGGGGACAGGTGCTGCAGGTCTGCAATGGGGCATTTCTATAAAATTGGCATTTCCGTGATAAAGCTCAGGTTCCGCCCCTTTGTATTGACCGGGCGGCCAAGGCAGAGCACAGAGCCGATTCCGTACACCACTATAAATGCCCGGAAAAGGTCTGCTCTGCCGGAATCAGGAGGATGGATATGAAAAGAATGATAATTTTAATCGCTGTAATATTCCTGCTGCTTGGGATGACCGGATGCGGGAATTCAAACAGCACGGGAATCCCGTATAACACATCCGCGGATCCGGCACAGCAGGACAATCCGGAAAATCATAAAGCAGTTGAAAAAAATGATATACAGCAGACGGAACAGAATGAAAGCGGACCAACAGACAAAGAGGAGAACAATACTATGAAAATATCTGTAAAATCAGCGAATTATGAAATGATTTATAAACTGAACAACAGTCAGGCTGCCAAAGCATTGTATGCACAGCTGCCGCTGACAATGGAAGTGAAGCCTTTCAGCAGCAATGAAATGACTTTTTATCCTACGAAGAAGCTGGATACATCGGGTACCCCGTTAAGCGGTGGTGAAACTGGGTCTTTGTCCTACTACGAACCGTGGGGAGATATAGTGATGTTCTATGCTCCCTGTGACCCGAACAGCAGCCTGTATGAGCTTGGAACTATTCTCTCCGGTAAAGAGGATATTGATAAACTGAATGGTACCATTACAATTTCAGTTTATAAGGAATAGGATATCCCTTCCGATTCGGAAACCGTGACATCGGAAAAGGCCGGGGAAGTCTATTACTCGGACCCTAACCGCATTGTATTGTTTTACCGGGACGCTGAAATTACGGGAGAATATACCAGGATAGGGACATTTGATGCAACGGATGACTTTGTGGCCGCGGTAGAAGAAAAACAAAATGATAATATTTCAAAATAAAAGGAGAGACAGGAAATGAAAGAAATCAGACAGGAGTATCTAACAGGGGAACGTGCACTTTTTAATGGTGAGAATTTAAAAATATACGACACCATATTTGCAGATGGGGAGTCACCGCTGAAGGAAAGTCATGATATTGAACTTTACGGCAGCATGTTCAAGTGGAAGTATCCCTTATGGTACTGTAAGAATATTACCGCTGAGGACTGTACATGGTTTGAGATGGGCCGCGCTGGTGTTTGGTATACAGACAATATCACGGTAAAGAATGCAGTTATTGAGGCACCGAAGAATTTCCGACGATGTCATGGCGTGACCCTTCAAAATGTGAATTTTCCCAATGCGACAGAAACTCTGTGGAACTGTGAAGATGTTATTATGGAGCAGGTAAGGGCCAGGGGTGACTACTTTGCCATGAACAGCCGGAATATGAAGCTTCGGGATTTTCAGTTAGTTGGTAATTATTCCTTTGACGGGGTTAAAAATATGGAAATCCATAATGCCAGACTGCTTTCAAAAGATGCTTTCTGGAACAGCGAAAACGTGACTGTATATGATTCCTTTATTTCAGGGGAATATCTGGGCTGGAATGCCAGGAACCTGACTCTGATCAACTGTACGGTAGAAAGTCTGCAGGGAATGTGCTATATCGACAATCTTGTCATGAAAAACTGCAGACTGCTGAATACCACCCTTGCATTCGAGTATTCTACTGTGGATGCAGAAATTAACGGGAAGATTGACAGCGTCATGAATCCGTCGGGAGGAAGCATCCGGGCGGATTACATTAAGGAATTGATCATTGAAAAAGATAAAGTAGATCCGGATAAAACAGTCATTACCTGCATAATGGACCAAGATTCGGAGAAGATGGCGGTTTAGCAAAAAAAATCCGGCAGATGAACAGACAGGAATGGAGAGGAAGGAACAGATGGGCATTTTTTCTGCTTCAGCATGAAAGTGTTATGAACATGATCGGAAGCTGTTTGATTCTGGGCATAGGCATCAGCATGTTCACGAAAATAAACGCAGGATCCCAGGATATGCCGGACAACGCCGGAGGTTTCCGGATGTTCGCGGCTTTCTTTGCAGTGGGAATCACAAACCCGGCAGCCATCCTTACGTTTCTGTTTGCGTTTTCCTGGTTTGGTATTGATGGACGGATAGAACCTGCCGATGGGATCGGATTGGTTTGCGGTGTGTTTATCGGAACTTATATTTGGTGGGGAACGCTTTCCGGTGTGGTTACCTTATTAAAGAAAAAAGCCGGGAACAGTCATCTGTCAGCCATGAACCGGATATTTGGAACGATCCTGATCCTTTTTGGGGCAGTGGTGTTGGTTCGTAGTTTTCTTCACTGAGGATATGAGTTTGGCAGTATCCATACAGGAGACATTATGCTCTTTGGCTCTGACTGCCTTGTCTTTTTTTGAGGACTTCAGCACATCTTACAGCTATACCAGGATCGGCCATATCGAAGATGCAGGATGCAGCACCCTGACAAGCGGAACCGTAGAAGTCACGTTTGAGACAGGGGAACAGGGGGAGAAGAAATGAAATTTCTATTTGATGAAAAGATAGACCGCAGAAATACAGGATCCATGAAATGGGATGTGAATGAAAATGAACTTCCCATGTGGGTGGCTGACATGGATTTTCAGACAGCGCCGGAAATAACGGCAAGTATGATGGAAAGAGCCGGACAGGGAGTATTCGGATATACGATAGTGACAGATGAGTGGTACGAGGCTTACAAGAATTGGTGGAAAAACCGGCATCAGTTTGAAATCAGAAGAGAGTGGCTGGCTTTTTGTACCGGTGTCGTACCCGCTATATCCAGTATTGTCCGTAAGATTACGACTGTCGGGGAGAATGTGATAGTAATGACTCCGGTATATAACATATTCTTTCATTCCATCGTGAAACGGCTGCTGTGATTGTTCCGAATGACAATCTGAGGCATAAAGTTGTTCGAGGACTGAATACTGATGAAGTGGCAGAGCCTAATGTATTTGCAGCCATAGCCCCGATCGCGGCATTTGGCAGGGGCGGTGAATGGCTGGATGCCCTGAGAGAATATCTGTGGGAGAACAGGAGGTATGCAGAGGAGTACATAAAAAATGAGATTAAGGTGTATCCGCCGTTCCCGCCAGGGCAACATATCTGCTCTGGATTGACTGCAGGTCTATAACTGGAGATTCATCGGAACTCTGTCGTTTTATCCGCAGCCACAGCGGCTTATACCTGTCAGACGGAAACGATTACCGGAACGGGAGTGGCTTCCTGCGTATGAATCTGGCATGTCCAAGGCAGCAGGTGGAAGATGGAGTGAAACGTCTGAGGGACAGTGTGAAAGCTTACGAGTCATGGGTCTGTGAACCGAGTTAAAACCATGCGTGTATTTTAATAAAGAGAGAACATATATTCGACAAAGCCTTGATTTAAGTGAATAAATATACTATGCTATATAATATAAAAAAACTATTCAGATATGCCTTATACATTGTGTAATCAGTATGGAAACACTGAGGCAGAAAATGAAGGAGGAATTTTATGTGACCGGTAATCGTACTTATATAGCTATAGATCTTAAGTCCTTTTACGCTTCGGTGGAATGCCGCGAAAGACAGCTTGACCCATTGACCACAAATCTTGTTGTAGCGGATGCAGGCCGCACGGAAAAGACCATATGCCTTGCTGTGTCACCATCCCTAAAAAACTATGGGATTCACGGACGGCCAAGATTATTTGAAGTAGTGCAGACCATGCGAAAGGTTAATGCCCGACGTTTAAGTGCATCGCCCGGGTACACCTTCACAGGTTCCTCATATGATGCGAATGAATTAGATGCGTCACCGGAACTTTCAGCGGACTATATCATTGCTCCGCCGAGAATGTCCTGCTACCTGGAATACAGTACACGTATTTATGATATTTATTTAAAATATATTGCCCCCGAGGACATCCATGTCTATTCGATTGATGAGGTTTTTATGGATGTTACAAATTATTTGAGCACATATGCCGTTTCACCCCGTAAACTTGCAAAAAGTATCATGCAGGATGTGCTTAAAAATACCGGTATAACGGCAACGGCGGGAATCGGAACTAATATGTATCTGGCGAAAGTTGCCATGGATATTGTTGCCAAGCACATCCCCCCGGACAAAGAAAGGGTCCGTATTGCAAGCCTGAATGAAATGTCTTACAGAAAAATACTTTGGGACCATCAGCCGTTGACCGACTTTTGGAGAGTCGGAAAGGGTTATGCAAAAAAGCTGGAACAAAATGGACTGTATACCATGGGAGATATCGCACGCTGCTCCATGGGAAAACCAAATGATTACCATAATGAAGAGCTGCTGTATAAGCTGTTTGGAGTTAATGCGGAATTATTGATCGACCATGCCTGGGGATGGGAACCCTGCACAATCGCTGATATTAAAAATTATAAACCGGCAGAAAAAAGTATCGGTTCCGGCCAGGTGCTGCCGTGTCCATATGCATTTCAAAAGGCAAGGCTTGTCGTTCGTGAGATGACGGACCAGCTGGCACTTGACCTAGTTGACAAAGAGCTTGTGACAGACCAGCTTGTGCTGACTGTTTCCTATGATATAGAGAATCTGAAAGACCCTGACATTAAAAAGATGTATAAGGGTGAAATTTCTGCAGACCGCTATGGCCGGAAGGCTCCAAAACATGCCCATGGCACAATAAATCTAAAGAAAAAGACGTCTTCTGCAAAGCTGCTCCTGAATGCGGTTACTGAGCTGTATGACAGAATTGTTGACAGAAATCTGTTAGTAAGAAGAATGTATATTTCTGCAAATCGTTTGGCTGCAGAAGGAACAGCAGAAATGGGAGAGAAAGAATATGAGCAGCTTGACCTATTCACGGATTATGAGGCACTGAAAAAAAAGAAGGAAGAGGAAGAAGCGGAGCTTCAGCGGGAAAAGAAAATGCAGCAGGCGCTGCTGAGTATTAAAAAGAAATACGGGAAAAATGCAATTCTGAAAGGCATGAACCTGGAAGAAGGAGCGACAGCGGTAGAACGCAATAAGCAGATTGGCGGCCATAAGGCATAGAAGGGAGATAAATGATGTTAAATAGAAATTCACATGCTTATGACGATATTATCAGTCTGCCGCATCATATCTCATCCCACCATCCTCAGATGCCGATACATGACAGGGCAGCGCAATTTGCTCCGTTTGCAGCTCTCAGCGGACATGAAGACGCTATTTGGGAGACGGCAAGACGGACAGAAGAAAGAATGGAGCTGGATGAGGATGCAAAGGCTGTTTTGGACGAAAAAATGGCAATGTTACAGATACTGCTTCCCAGACAACCACAGATAACCGTGACTTATTTTAAGCCGGACGAAAAAAAGAGCGGCGGCTCCTATATTACGGTAACCGGGAATATAAAGAAGATAGACGAGTATGAGGATACCATAATGCTGGCTGATGGTTTGAAGATTTTTGTGAAAGAGATATGCAATATCGAAGGGGATATATTCACCGGGAAACTGCCGAAAACGCACAATATACGCTGAAAGAAACTATAAATGAAAGTCTTGAGGAAACTAAAAAATTTTACTATGAAAGATACGCAGCAAAATATGAATTACCACAAGCATACGCATACGCCATTTGCCTTAAAAGTGATAACCTTCCGATCGGTTATATTAAAGTTGATATGGAAGAACATCACGACTTTGGTTATGGACTCCGAAAGGAATTTTGGCATCAGGGAATTGTGTCAGAGTCGGCGAAAGCTGTTGTTGAGCAGGTAAAAAAAGACGGTCTTCCCTATATCACGGCAACTCATGACAGAAAAAATCTGAGAAGCGGAAAGGTTATGCAAAAAGTGGCCATGAAATATTGTTATTCGTATGAAGAACAGTGGCAGCCCAAAAATATTCCCGTAATATTTAGAATGTACCAATTAAATTTTAACGGCAATGAGGATTTTGTGTATAAAAAGTATTGGGATATGTATGAAAATCATTTCGTTGAAGAATTGTAAACGGACCGCGTAATACAAAGCCCGGCTTTTCGGGATTAAGAGTTAGAATTTTCGTTAATAACTGCCGGACCAGGAAAGATTCCGGCAGTTGGTGTAAGATCCATTCTTGTTTTATACTTTATATTGTTTTCTTATTTCCGGCGAATCCAATCACCGTAAATGCCACTGCCAGTACAAGTAATATAATAATAGAGAACAGCATGGCTCCCTGTGTTCCGGATAGTTTCCCGGAAGCTGCAAAGGCTGCGCCGCCGGCTGTCACCAGGTACGGGCACACGGTCATACCTGCATTCTGCATGCAGGTGGCAATGGAAACTGCCATACCGGAAGAAGCCTGTGGAACCGCTCCGCCTGCGCCGTTTAAGATGCACGGCATACAGATGGAGAAGGCAAGTCCGCAGATAAACGCGCCCAGATAGGACATGGGAAGGTTAGCGGCAAATGTCATGATCAGGAAGGAGAATGACAGAACCACACAGCCAACGGTAAGCGTAAGTTTCTTGAATATATCTGCAATTTTGCCGAAAATAAATCCCATAACAAATCCGCCAAGGGCGAAACATGCCAGTGAATAACCGGCTGCCACCGTGTCACCCAGACCTTGTTCCGTGATGAGGGAGGACGCAAAGTTGGCATATGTCTGTGCACCGGACATATAGACAAAGAACGCCGCGCACCATACCCACATCATAGCGGTAGGCCGAAATTTCCCCTTTTCACCGGAAGAACTTGTCTTAACCGGCTGCTTGTAGGGGATACAGGTGACAGCGGCTATCAGGGATACCATTGCGATGAGATGAACTAAAAACGCAATATTCCAGCTGATTCTGCCCAGGTTGCCTGATACCAATGAAAAGAAGATCGCACCGAGCATCTGGAATGCGGTCATATTCCCCATGACTTTCGCCCTCTCGGCCGGGTCTTCAAAATTCTCAATAACCAGTGCCGGACAGAGGGACTGGACGATTCCCACGCCTACGCCGAAGATAAGGCGCATGACAAGGATCAGCCCCAGACTGTCCATAAAGTAAGGCAGAACTCCCCCCACAAGCCAGAAGAGAACGCCTGCAATCATCAATGTCTTTTTCGGGACAAAATCCATCAGTTTTCCTGTAACCAATGTGACCAGTATAACCACCAGACAGGGCGCGGAAATCAGATATGCGACAACTTTTGTCTGGCCTGCCTCGGGGAAGGCTGCGGCAATACTTGCAATATTGCTTGCCACAGCGATAGCCCCCATCATCAGGATGGCACACAGGTAAATGGCGGTTTTCACCCTTCGGTTGCTACCTTTTTCCATAATGTTAATCCTTTCATGTTCCAATATGGAGTAGTTAAGTCATAAATCGAGTCTTTAAATATCAATTGCCCGGTAATAACCCGTAGTGACAGCTTCCACAACACGTCCTGCCTTGATACAGTCACCTGTTTCAAATACACGCGGTGCTGCATTGTAAAAGCTTTCGGCAGCTTTGCGGTCAGCTTTCATTCCGGCTGCCAGCAGGATATTATCTGCGGGGATAACAAGCTCGCCCTCAGGAGTCTGGCATACAAGGCCTTTGTCAGTGATTGCCTTTGCAGTGGTATTCACATGGATCTTGATGTTGCTGTCGCGCATATAAATCTTCATGGCATTTTTGTGCATGAAATAGGAATCTGCTGCCCAGTCCTCTTTCATTTCTACGATCGTTACGTCTTTGCCGAGTCCGTCCAGGTAAATGGCGCATTCGGAACCGACAAGTCCTCCGCCGAGGATGACAACCTTCTGTCCAAGGGCCGGTTCCGGCTGATGAAGAGCGGTAAGCCCCACAACTTTTTCATTGTCAATTCCCGGAATCGGCGGAACAATGGGTTTGGCACCGATGGCAGTGATGATAACGTCAGCATTTTCTGCGGCTGCCTGCTCTGCGGTCAGCTCTGTGTTCAGGCGGACATCCACACCTGATTTGGCAAGGCGGCCTTCCAGTACTTTGACAAAATTATACATATCCTGTTTAAATGGTATGTACTGCTCGGAGAGAAGCTGTCCTCCGAGACGGCTGTTTTTCTCGTAAAGAGTGACAGAATGTCCCCGTCCTGCGGCTGTGATGGCTGCTTCCATACCGCCGGGGCCGCCGCCCACTACGATGACTTTCTTCGGTGTTGTAGGCGGAAAGGCATGTTTGTGTTCCAGCTCATTGCCGACAACCGGATTGAAAGCGCAGCAGAAGGTTCTGTTTGTCAGGTAGTTGTAGAAGCAGGTGAAGCAGCGGCAGCAGCGGGTGATGTCGTCTTTGTTGCCGGAAAATGCTTTTTCCGGGAAGTAGGGGTCACAGATGGACTGACGGGCAATCTCTATGATATCCGCTTTGCCTGTGGCGATGATTTCCTCCATCATATCCGGGTCGTTGAGGCCGCCCAGGGTAGCCACCGGTGTCTTGACGTGCTTCTTGATCTCTGCGGCCAGATATACGTTGCAGCCGTGCTCAATGAACATGGACGGATGTGTACGCACAAATACTTCCGGGTCTTCGTGAACGCCGGCGGATACGTGGATAATGTCAACTTTGCCGTCTATGGCTTTTGCCATCTCGATTCCCTCTTCGATACCGTATCCGCCTTTGGTAAACTCGGCACCGCTCATACGGAATTCGATGGGGAAATCAGGACCTACGGCTTCCCTTACTTTTTCAATGACAAGAAGAGAAAAACGCATACGGTTTTCCAGGCTGCCGCCCCATCTGTCTGTTCTGTGGTTCATAGCCGGGGAGCTGAACTGTCCAAGGAGCCAGCCGTGTCCGCCGTGAATCAGTACCATATCGAATCCGGCTTCTTTTACCAGTTTGGCAGCCTGACCAAAGCAGTCGGCAACTCTGTAGATGTCTTCTTCCGTCATGCTGCGGACCGGATGTCCTTCTCCGTTGATCTCGTCGTTGGGGCCCATATTGACACCTTCTGCGCTTCCATGGCCCCGGGCATTGGCGAATTTGCCGCCGTGGGCAAGTTCCATAACGGCATTGCAGTTATGGCGGTGCATGGCGTTGGCAGCTTCCTTCAGGGAGGGAAGCGACATAACATCGTAGAGCTTGACTTCCTTCGTGTGGGAACGTCCGATGGCATCCACGATGCCGAGACCGATGGCAACGCCTGCCAGGCCGCCGCGGGCACGGTTCTCGTGAAATGCGATTTCTTCCTTGCGCATATTACAGTCAGAGTCTAATTCGGGATTAGACATGGGAGCGCCCAGGATTCTGTTCTTGAATGTCAGGTTGTTGATGGTGATTGGGCTGGCAAGATGCGGATAATACTTGTTTTTCATTGAGAAACCTCCTTAGTTTCGTTTACGTTTGTTTGATAAGTTAAATATATAACAAATTCCGCGATTGAAAAAGAAGAAAAAACATTGTACTATTACAAGGAAAAGGTTGTAGCGGTAAAGGAGCCTCAATATCTTTTCCGGCAGAGCGTTAGAGGCATTCTTTCTGATTTAGACAGGAGATTAGGACATGACATTCAGGCAAATGGAGTTATTCGTAGCGGTATGTGAATATAAGAGCATTAATAAGACATCTGCCGCGTATCATATTTCGCAGCAGGGGATATCAAAGACCATCCGGGAAGTGGAGGAGGAGCTTGGTTGTGTGCTTCTGAACCGGGATATTAACGGTGTGTCGCCGACAAGGTTTGGGACGTATTTTCTGAATGAGTGCCGTATTATTCTGGAGAGGAAGAATTATGTGTGCTCCCATATCACGCAGATTGAGGATATGCCGCAGGAAACGATTTATCTGGGTATGGCATTCGGGGTGGTTTCTTCGCTGCCTTACCGGCTGATAGGGGATTTTGAAAGGCTGCATCCCCATGTGAAGATCGAGTATTCAGACCATACGGATTATTATCTGGAAAGTCTTGCGAAGAAGGATGAATATGATTTTTGTATCACGACGGGAGTGGTGGACAGGGAGAGGCTTTCATCGGAGCTGTTGTTTCAGGAGGGTGTGTATCTGTGTATTCCGTGTACCCATGAATTGTATGAAAAAGAAAAGATTTCCATGGAGAATTTGAAAGGGCAGAGATATGCCATGTTCAGCACGCAGTTTCATATCCGCCATAATTTTGACACTGCCTGCAGGAATGCGGGCTTTGAGCCGGAGATAGTGATTGCGTCCAGTGATTTTAATTCGCTGAAAGAAATTGCTCAGCACAATAATCTTCTGTTTGTGGTTCCGGGCCATACGATTCGGCCGGATGATGCCAGGCTTCGGTATGAGAAGTTCCCTGATGACAGATTTACCTGGGATGTGAATTTTGTCAAGAAAAATAATAAAGTGCTGACAGAGAATATGATGGCATTTTACCGTTATCTGAAAGAACAATTTCCGAAAAAAAATGTGCCCCCTTTGGGGGAGGAATCTCCGGTAAGTAATCTCCCTGCGGATTGTTGATGATTCCGGTGTTTTGCCTGCACAGACCAAATTTTACTTGAAGTTCTTCCTCAAACTGCGTATAATTGAACAAGCATGCATCACAGTGATACAAATTGTGTTTGTGAGGCAGCATTCATATGGACAGTATACTGCATGGAGCTATAATTGTGTCGGCCTGTGTTGAGATGTGGGCTGAAGGAATAGTTTGATATTGTGTATATTTATAAAAAATATCAAGGAGAAATAATGAGAAAATTAGCTTTAAGTGATGAAATATTACTAAAAATCGAGAAACCCGCCCGCTACATTGGTAATGAGGTAAACTCGGTAAATAAGAACAAAGATGAGGTGGATATACGTTTTGCCATGTGTTTCCCGGATGTGTATGAAATCGGAATGTCCCATCTGGGAATACAGATATTATATGATATGTTTAATAAAAGAGAGGATGTATGGTGTGAACGTGTCTACTCTCCATGGCCGGATTTAGATGCGGTTATGCGCAAAAAGCAGATTCCGTTATTTGCGCTGGAATCCCAGGATCCCATAAAGGACTTTGATTTTCTCGGCATAACCATCCAGTACGAGATGTGTTATACGAACATTCTGCAGATTCTGGATCTGAGCCATATGCCCCTTCGCGCGAAAGACAGAGGGGAAGAATACCCCATCGTCATAGGCGGAGGTCCTTGTACCTATAACCCGGAACCGCTGGCCGAGTTCTTTGATGTGTTCTATATCGGTGAGGGCGAAACGGTTTTTGATGAATTTCTGGACATCTATAAGGAATATAAAAAAGTTGGAAGAAGCAAAAAAGAATTTTTAGAACGCGCCGCCGAAATACCGGGTATTTATGTTCCGGCATTTTATGACGCGTCGTACCATGAGGATGGGACACTTGCGTCCTTTATCCCCAATAATCCGCATGCCAAAGAGATAATTGAAAAACAGGTTGTCATGAACCTCTCAGATGTCTGTTATCCGGAAAAACCGGTGGTGCCGTTTATCAAGGCCACACAGGACCGTGTTACCCTGGAAATCCAGAGGGGATGTATCCGGGGATGTCGTTTCTGCCAGGCAGGGATGATTTACAGACCGACCAGGGAGCGCGATGTGGAATTCCTGAAGAAGACGGCCCAGGCTATGCTTGAAAGTACCGGGCATGAAGAAATTTCCCTGAGTTCCCTAAGCTCCAGTGATTATTCCAAACTGCCGGAATTGATAGATTATCTGATTCAGGAGTGTTCCGCAAGAAATGTGAACATCTCCCTTCCTTCCCTGCGTATTGACGCCTTTTCTCTGGATGTTATGAGCAAGGTTCAGGATATCAAGAAGAGCAGTCTGACTTTTGCCCCGGAGGCGGGAACACAGCGTATGCGCGATGTGATCAATAAAGGACTGACAGAGGAAGTTATCTTAAACGGTGCGGCAGAAGCATTTGCGGGAGGCTGGACCAGAGTGAAGCTGTATTTTATGCTGGGACTCCCCACGGAGACAGAGGAGGATATGAAAGGCATTGCCCATCTTGCTGAAGAAGTCGCCAAGAAATATTATGAAATACCAAAAGAACAGCGCCGGGGCAGATGCCAAATCGTAGCCAGTACGTCCTTTTTCGTGCCGAAACCGTTTACCCCTTTCCAGTGGGCTTCCATGTGCCGCAAAGAGGAGTATCTGGCAAAAGCAAAAGTTGTGAAAGATGAGATCCGTGCGCAGCTAAACCAGAAGAGTATCAAATACAATTACCATGAGGCAGATGTCACGGTGCTGGAAGGGATTTTGGCAAGGGGTGACAGACGTATCTGTGATGTTCTGGAGCTGGCCTACAAAAACGGGGCTGTTTTTGATGCATGGTCCGAATATTTCCGTTATGATATCTGGATGAAGGCCTTTGAAGAACTGGGCATTGATCCGGAATTTTATACGCTTCGAGAGCGTCCGGCTGATGAATTGTTTCCTTGGGACTTTATTCACGCGGGGGTAGCAAAAAAATTCCTTCTAAAAGAATGGGAGAGAGCAAAAGAGGGAGTTGTGACACCAAACTGCCGGGTAAAATGTTCCGGCTGCGGAGCAGCTTCTTATAAAGGAGGTGTCTGCATTGAAGGTTAGAGTGAAATTTGCAAAAGAAGGGGCCATGAAATTTATCGGTCATCTGGATATCATGCGGTATTTCCAGAAAGCTGTAAAACGCGCAGGACTGAATGCGGCATTTTCAGAAGGATACAGTCCTCACATGATCATGTCCTTTGCCTCACCTCTGGGTGTGGGGATAACCAGCACAGGTGAATACTTTGATTTAGAGCTTAAGAGTGCCTCTTCATCAGAAGAAATGGTAAAAAGGCTGAATGATGCCATGGTGGAGGGAATGCGCATTTTAAGCATCCGCCAGGTAGAAGAAGGCAAGGCGGGAAAGGCCATGTCTCTTGTGGCTGCTGCTGACTATGTACTCACCTTTCGGGAGGGAAAAGAGCCGTCAGAGGACTGGAAGAAGAAAATTGCGGAATTTACGGCCCAGCCATCCATCACAATCTTGAAAAAGACAAAGAAAAGTGAAAAGGAAGTGGACATCCGCCCCTTTATATATCATATGGAAGAAAATGAGGGGAGCATTTACCTGACTCTGGCGGCGGGAAGTTCCAACAACACCAAGCCTGAGCTTGTAATGGAAGCTTTCTGTGCATTTTTAGGTGTGCCTTACGATGAATGGGCCTTTATGGTGCATAGAAGCGAACTTTATGCCGACAACGGCACAGAGGAGGAGCGGCATCTCGTGCCGCTGGAAAATTTAGGTGAGGAAATTGAGTAAGCTGATTCTGACGCCTATGGATATTTCCGGCAGAAAACGGCTGGCGGCGGCCCTTGTGCAGGACGGGCGTGTCTGCCAGCTTGACTTGTGCCGGTTTGAACATAAGAATATTTTGGGCAATATTTATGTGGGAAAAGTAAAAAATATCGCTGAAAATATACGTGCGGCCTTCATAGAAATAGCGGATGGCATCATGTGTTATTACTCTATGGACGAAAAGGCAGTTCCTATCTATACCAACCGGAAAAAAAACGGGAAGCTGAAGCCGGGTGATGAACTCCTGGTGCAGGTGTGCAGAGAGCCCATCAGGGGAAAGCTTCCCTGTGTGACCTGTGATCTGAATTTCTCGGGAAGATATCTGGTTGTGACCGCTCTTAAGGCTGTGCCGGGGTTCTCGGGGAAATTAAACGCAGAGGAGAAAAAGAGGCTGAAGGAAATACTCAGTCCCATTCTGCCGGATGATGCCGGTATCATTGTGCGCACTAACAGCAGAAACGCATCAGAGGAAGAACTGCAGTCCGAGCTGGAATGGCTGATGAAATGCCTGCATCAGGTAAAAGAAAAAGCCCTGACAAGAACCTGTTTTTCCCTGATACATGAAAATCTGCCGGAATACCTGCAGGTTTTGCAGAATGTGTATGAACAGGACCTGGATGAGATCGTCACAGACGACAGAGAGCTTTGTGACCAGGTTTCACGCTATCTGGAATACTATGGAATGCCGGCTGATAAGCTGCGTTTCTATGAGGATAAGCTTCTGCCTCTGTCACGCTTATATTCACTGGAATCAGTACTCAAAGAGGCGGTTTCTGAAAAAGTGTGGCTGAAATCAGGGGCGTTTTTAGTGATCCAGCAGACAGAGGCATTTGTCTCCGTTGATGTGAACACCGGAAAATATACCAGTAAAAAGGATTCCCAGGAGACCTTCCGGAAAATTAATCTGGAGGCAGCCAAAGAGATCGCAAGGCAGCTCCGTCTCCGCAATCTGTCCGGAATGATCTTAATAGATTTCATTAATCTGAAAGAGCAAAAAGATAAAGATGAGCTGCTGCAGGCCCTGCAGAGATACCTGAATCAGGACCCGGTCAAGGGGAATGTGGTGGACATTACGAAACTGAATATTGTGGAAGTGACCCGCAAAAAAATAAGGAAATCCCTGGCAGAAGAGCTTCGGGAAGAATATCAGGAAAGTGTAAGGTAATCATAGTTATGAAAGTAAAATCCATGCTTACAACGCTGTGTTATATTGAGAAAGGCGACAGTTATCTGATGCTGCACCGGATTAAAAAAGAGTCTGATGTAAATAAAGACAAATGGATTGGTGTGGGCGGACATTTTGAGGAGGATGAAAGTCCGGAGGACTGTCTTTTACGGGAAGTAAAAGAGGAAACGGGCCTGACGCTTACTTCCTACAAATTCAGAGGCATTGTCACCTTTATTTTCAAACCCCTGACAGGGGAACCGGACACAGAATATATGTGTCTCTACACAGCAGATGGATATGAAGGCACTCTGTGTGCCTGCAATGAGGGCACTCTGGAATGGGTACAGAAAAAAGAAGTGCTGAATCTGAACCTTTGGGAGGGGGACAAGATATTCTTCAAGCTTTTAGATGAGGACCATCCTTTCTTTTCCCTGAAATTAATGTATCAGGGAGATACATTACGTGAGGCGGTGTTAGATGGAAAACGGATACGATGATTTCGGAAACCTGCAGAAGAAAAAACTGAAGCCTGTACACGGAATACTCCTGTTTGTACTGGTTATGGCTTCCTACTATACAATTATTGCCTGGATGCAGATGAAGTTCGGTATGTACGGGCTGGCAATGACGGAGCTGTACCTGCTTTTGCTGTCCGTGGGAATCACGGTGCTTTGCGGTGCGGATCTTGCAGAGGTCTTTCCGGTCAGAAAACCGGCATGGAGCAAAGTCTTCGGGACACTGCTTTTGTGGGCAGGAGTCTACGCCCTGGTTCTGCCGGCTACCATGGTGATCGCATGGCTGTTTCCAAGGCAGATGTTCGGTACCGGCAGCGCTCTGAATGATATGATCGCCAGTGTGCCGCTGCTGCTTTCTGTATTCATAACGGCTGTAATGCCTGCTGTCTGTGAGGAGGCAATGCACAGAGGCGTGATTCTGCACAGCCTGAAAAGCCTGAAACGCGAATGGCTGATCGTGCTGGTCATGGGAATCCTTTTCGGCCTGTTTCATGGCAGTGTATGGCGCTTTGTGCCAACTGCGCTGCTGGGCGGAGCCTTGTCCTGGCTGATGCTTAAAACAGAGAATATGGTTTATCCGGCACTGTTTCATTTCGCAAATAATTTTCTGCCGACGCTTCTTACTTTTGGACAGACTGAAAATGATGCAGCGGCAGGTGCGGAATACCTCATGGAAGCAGGTATCCCCATGGCAGCACTGGGAATCTATGTGGCGATCGGCTGCGTGGCACCATTTGCCATTTATACGGCGGGTTATCTGATACGAAGGGAAAAAGGAAGAAAAGTGCCTTATTTTCCAAAAGAACATCAGACATTCTGGATCGTATTTCTCACCATCTGTTCCGTGATACCGGCAATGATAGGCGGCGTGTTATTTTTGTATGGGATTTTCTTTGATGACTCCCTGTGGGAGATGATAAGGCAGAGTCCGGTGGAAAATTTCACCGTTTTTCTGAAATACCTGTAACGGTTCGGTACAAACCTCCTTTGGTGATGGCTTTTTTGTACAAAATTCTTACAAAATTTTCAAGAATATATTGACGAACAGATATTCTTGTGCTATTATAAGCGAGTATGCCGCACAAAGAGGTTTGAAGCGCTGTGAAATAGTCAGCCACCATAATTTGGCGAGTAATGATAATAGGAGGTGCCATATGTACGCAATTATTGCAACAGGTGGTAAACAGTACAAAGTAGCCGAAGGCGATGTTATCAGAGTAGAAAAACTTGGAGCAGAAGCTGGAGAAACTGTTACATTTGACCAGGTCCTTGCCGTAAACAATGATGGGTTAAAAGTTGGTGAAGACGTAGCAAGCGCTACTGTAACCGCGTCTGTAGTTGAAAACGGTAAAGCAAAAAAGGTTATCGTTTACAAATATAAACCGAAAACCGGATACCACAAGAAAAACGGTCACAGACAGCAGTACACCAAAGTTAAGATTGAAAAAATCAACGCTTAATTATGACGTACATTACGTTTTATCAGGACAGTGACGGTGTTGTGACAGGCTTTGACACCAGTGGACATGCCGGGTATGCCAAGCAGGGTGAGGATATCATCTGTGCAGCTATTTCCGCTCTTGTCATCAATGCGGTGAATTCCATTGAAGAGTTTACAGAAGATGCTTTTAAAGTGGATGTAGACAGAGAAAATGGCGGTATCGTATTCAGGCTGGAGGCAAAACCTTCCAAAGAAGCAGCATTGTTGCTGAATTCCCTCATTCTCGGATTGCAGAGAATGGAAGACGAAGAAGAAAACAGACAATATATTGATGTCATATTCGAGGAGGTGTAAGGACATGTTAAGAATGGACCTTCAGTTTTTCGCTCATAAAAAAGGTGTGGGTTCTACCAAGAACGGTAGAGATTCCGAATCCAAAAGACTGGGCGCAAAGAGAGCAGACGGACAGTTTGTAAAAGCCGGAAATATCCTTTACAGACAGCGCGGAACAAAAATTCATCCGGGTGTGAATGTAGGACGCGGCGGCGACGACACTTTATTTGCATTAGTAGATGGTGTTGTTCGTTTTGAGAGAAAAGGCAGAGACAAAAAACAGGTTTCTGTAGTACCGGTAACAGCAGAGTAACAATGGAATCTGCGCTTGCAGGTTTTCTATTGTCATGAATTAAGGGAGGCTTCAAATCGTTCTGGTTTGAAGCCGCTTTTTTTAGCAATATATCTGCTAAGGCAGATTTAGAAAGTCAGAGGTTTTTATGTTTGCAGACAGAGCAAAAATCACAATCCGTTCCGGAAAAGGCGGTGACGGCCATGTGAGCTTCCGAAGAGAACTTTATGTTCCAAACGGCGGTCCTGACGGCGGCAACGGCGGCAGAGGCGGAGACGTTATCTTTGAAGTGGATAAAGGTCTGAATGCCTTGACCGATTATCGGCATAAACGAAAATACGCGGCAGAGAACGGACAGGAAGGCGGCAAGAAGAGATGTCATGGCGCCGACGGAAAAGATATTATTTTGAAAGTTCCGGAAGGAACCGTCATCAAGGAAGCAGCTTCCGGAAAAGTCATTGCTGACATGTCCGGAGAAAACAAAAGACAAGTAGTGTTAAAAGGCGGAAGAGGCGGCAAAGGAAACATGAACTATGCCACAGCTACCATGCAGGTGCCCAAATATGCCCAGCCGGGACAGCCGTCCCAGGAGCTTGAGGTGATGCTGGAACTGAAAGTGATAGCAGATGTGGGACTTATCGGATTTCCAAATGTTGGAAAATCCACCCTGCTGACAAGAGTGAGCAATGCCCGGCCGCAGATAGCCAACTATCACTTTACAACTATCAATCCTCATCTGGGAGTTGTAGATCTGGAAGGCTGTGACGGATTTGTCATTGCGGATATTCCGGGTCTGATCGAGGGTGCATCAGAAGGTGTGGGACTTGGCCATCAGTTCCTGCGTCATATTGAGAGGACCCGCGTACTGATCCATCTGGTGGATGCAGCATCCACAGAGGGAAGAGATCCCATAGATGATATTTATAAAATCAACAAAGAACTGGAAGCTTATGATCCAAAACTCATGGAGCGTCCCCAGGTGATCGCTGCCAACAAGACAGATATGATCTACAGCGAGGACGAAGATCCGGTTGAACGTATCAGACAGGAGTTTGAACCTCAGGGAATCCGAGTGTTTTCCATATCCGCAGCTACAGGAAAAGGTCTGAAGGAACTTCTCTATTATGTGAAGAGTCTTCTGGACAAGATCGACAAAGAACCGGTTATATTTGAACAGGAATTCTTCCCGGAAGATGTGCTGATCACAGAGAATCTTCCGTATACCGTAAAACAGGATGAAGAGGACGAGCACTTGTTCTATATAGAAGGGCCGAAGATTGAGAAGATGCTGGGATATACCAATCTGGATTCAGAGAAAGGATTTTCTTTCTTCCAGAAGTTCCTTAGGGAGAGTGGTATTCTGGCTGACCTGGAAGCAGCGGGAATTGAAGAAGGCGACACTGTACGGATGTACGGCTTTGATTTTGATTATTACAAATAGGAGATAACATGACAAGTAAACAGAGGGCGTATTTAAAAGGTCTTGCAATGACCATGGACCCCATCCTGCAGATTGGGAAATCCAGCCTGACACCGGAAAACACGGCGTCTGTCGCTGAGGCGCTGGAGGCCAGAGAACTGATCAAGATAAATGTTCTCCAGAACTGCATGGATGATCCGAGACAGATTGCAGAAATGCTGGCTGAGAGGACTAAATCCCAGGTGGTACAGGTGATTGGCAAGAAAATTGTTTTATATAAAGAAGGAAAAAAAGAAAAGAAGAAAATATTTCTTCCATAATAGGATATCCTGATAAGAGGAACAGTCATGTGCGAGAAAAGAAAACGAGTGGGCATCATGGGCGGGACTTTTGATCCCATCCATATTGGACATCTGATTTTGGGCGAGACAGCCTATGAGCAGTTTGACTTAGACCAGGTACTTTTTATGCCTGCAGGAAATCCTCCCCACAAGAGGAATCGTCTTCACCGGGCAACGGATGAACAGCGCAGTGAAATGGTGAGAAGGGCGATCGCTTCCAATCCGCACTTCTCCCTCTCTTTGGAGGAGATGAATGAGGATGGATTCACCTATACTTACAGAACGCTGGAACGTCTGAGGGCTGAGCACCCGGATACAGATTATTTCTTTATTCTGGGGGCTGACTCTCTCTTTGATTTTGACAAATGGAGAGAACCGGGCAGAATATGCAGAGCGTGTACTGTGGTGGCGGCGACCCGGAATCATACCAGTCAGGAACGGCTGGATGAGGCGATTCGTTTCCTGGAGGAAAAATACAGCGGAACCTTCCGCAAACTGAATTCCCTGAACATAGACATTTCATCGGCTATGCTCCGCTCCTGGATAGCAGGGCAGAGGACTATAAAGTATTATGTGCCTGACAATGTCATTGCATATATCAGGGAGAACCATATTTACGAGGAATGTGATACGGATGAACTATGATTTGAAAGCCTTTTCAAAAAAGCTGAAAAAGCATCTTGATGAAGAACGGTATGTGCATACTCTTGGAGTTATGTACACAGCGGCAGCGTTGGCTATGGCCCATGGCTGTGATTTGGAAAAGGCGCAGACAGCAGGCCTGCTTCATGACTGTGCGAAATGCATACCAAATGAGAAGAAGCTGAAGCTGTGTGAAAAAAAGAATATTCCGGTATCTGAGATAGAAGAGAAGGCACCCTTTCTTCTTCACTCGAAACTGGGAGTTTATATAGCAAGAAAAAAGTATGAGGTAGAGGATAAGGAGATTCTGTCTGCTATCCGCTGGCATACCACAGGCAGGCCGGAGATGACACAGCTTGAAAAGATCATCTATCTGGCAGATTATATTGAACCGGGCAGGGATAAGGCGCCTAATCTTGATAAAGTGCGCAGGCTGGCCTTTGAGGATCTAGATGCGTGCATGTATGAGGTGCTGAAAGATACCCTGGATTATCTAGGGAGCAATCCGAAGACACTGGACCCGGCTACAAAAGAAGCATTTATCTATTATGAAGAAATTTATAACAGAAAAACACAGAAGGAGGCAAATATATGAACAGCAAGGAAATTGCACGGATGGCGTGTGAAGCACTGGAAGACAAAAAAGCGCTGGAAGTAAAGATCATTAATATAGAGAAAGTCTCCACTTTGGCAGATTATTTTATTATTGCCAGCGGCAGCAACCGGAATCAGGTGCAGGCCATGGCGGATAATGTGGAAGAAATTCTTGGAAGAGCGCAGATTGAGCCAAAACAGATTGAGGGATACCAGAACGCAAACTGGATTCTCATGGATTACAGGGATGTGGTGATTCATATTTTTGATGAGGAAAACCGCCTTTTCTATGATTTGGAGAGAATCTGGAGAGATGGCTCCCTGATCGAAAAGGAAGAACTGGATAAATAAAAAAGTTTCGTGTTTTGGATAATTTGGTATTTTAAGGGGCTGCCGTACAGATGGTTATTTCTGTACGGTAGCTTTTGCTGTCCTGTAAAACGATTATCACCCAACAGGACTTTTTTGTTTATTTGATAACTCTGCTATATGTATATCCTTTAGATGGTACGGATTCTGAACCTTTATTTCATAAAACGGAATACTCCGATCACTTTGCCGAGAACCTGAAACTGCTGGTCCGGTGATATGACAATGGGGTCCATAAAATCATTTTCCGGCTGCAGACGGATATGATCTTTTTCTTTGTAGAAGGTCTTGATCGTTGCGGAATCCTCCACAAGTGCAACAACCTTATCGCCATTTTCGGCATTCTCCTGCTTCTCCACCACTACATAATCTCCGCTGAATATTCCGGCATTGATCATGCTGTCACCCTGTACGACCAGCATAAAGGTCTGCTTGTTGGGCATGTATTCGGAAGGAATAGGGAAGTAGCCTTCTACGTTCTGTACTGCCAGAAGCGGTTCGCCTGCGGCAACCTTTCCGATGATGGGTACATTTACGGTCTCTCTTCTCACCAGATTGAAGTTGTCATCCACAATTTCGATTGCCCGCGGTTTGGTGGGGTCCCTTCTTATATAACCGTTTTTCTCCAGCGTCTCCAGATGGGAGTGGACAGAGGAAGTGGATTTTAAATTGACTGCCTCGCAGATCTCGCGTACAGACGGCGGGAAACCGCGGTTCAGGATTTCATTTTTCATATATTCTAAAATTTCGGATTGTTTTTTACTGATTTTTCCATATGACATAAGTGATACCTCCGGTTCTGTTTGAGTGGGGTTTATGATCGATGTGATATTGTCTGATACTCTCACAGTTATTTAAAAATATAATAACATATTTCGGCATAAAATGCAAACAGATATTCGGAATATTTGTTCGATTCCTATTGACAAACATGTGTTCTTGTATTATGATGGGTTATAGAAAAAGAACGCATGTTCGCGAACATATATTTGCATGTACGGAGGAGAAAACTATGAGGGAAAACAGGAGAAGAGTAAGAAAACAGAGAGCAGACAGAGCAAAACTTTTGGGGATTGGTTTTTTGGCTTTGGTGATAACATTGTTTTTTTCTGTCAGGGCAGCCGCTACAGCCAATGCGGGAACCGCTGACAGCAGCCGGACCAAATATTATACCAGTATCCGGATTGAAAAAGGTACCAGTCTGTGGGATATTGCCGGGGATTATATGACAGAAGAATACGTCTCACAGCAGGAATATATTGATGAAGTCATGCAGATGAATCATCTGAAAAGTGATGTAATATATGAAGGGGCTTATCTGTGCGTTCCATATTATTCCGCCGAACAAAAGTAAGACTAGAGTGTGTTTGAAAATTGCTTTCAGCAAACTGGGGCGTGCAGATTGTCGGAATGAATTTTCAAACACGCTCTAGCAATGACTATTTGACTATTCGGTAAGTCTGCGCATTTACTGCGCTGACCGTAAGAAAACATTTAGGAGTCAGGCGAAACCCCATCGCCAAAGGCGATTTTCCTTGGATTTTGGTTTGTGACTGTGGGGGTACATAACCGTTACGACTTACAGAAAATATGCGGGAGAACATGTAATGAAAAGAGAATTAGGTATTGCAAGGTGCGGACTTGCCTGCTGTTTGTGTTCTGAGAATGTAAATTGCGCAGGCTGCAATTCCGGTGAATGTCCGGATAAAGAATGGTGTGAAAACCGAAAGTGTTCATCTGATAAGAATATCAGTCATTGCTTTGTGTGTACTGAGGATTGCAAGAAAGGGTTATTGGAAAAAATCAAGCCGTATGGATTTACACGGTTTATGAAACGATATGGGGAAGAGGGATTGCTTGATTGTCTTGAGAAGAATGAAAAGAATGGTATTGTTTATCACCGGGAGGGCTTAAAGGGTGACTATGATGATTTCGATGATGTGGAGGAGCTGATCGAATTTATCAAAACAGGAAAGAGATAACTTTTATTTTTGAGATAACACAATAAAATATCAGTTTATATACATATGATTCTGGTCACGCCTGCTTTTTTGTGATAATATAAAAACCAAAGTAGAGAGCAGTCTGCGGCGGCAGCCATGGAAAACGATGGGTTTATGGTATGCAGACAAAGTATGACACAGAAAAGAGCACAGTATAAAAAGAGCTGACGAGTACAGAGGAAAGTTTATGAATCGAAAGAAAGTGACATCAACGGATGTGGCAAAGAGAGCAGGGGTTTCTCAGGCCACGGTATCTATGGTTCTGAATCAGAAGTATAACGTTTCTTTTTCCAGGGAGACAATTAAGAAGGTGGAACAGGCAGCAAAAGAGCTGGGATATACCAATGAGAAAAAGCCGCGTACCTCCAGAATACGCATGCGCGGTACCATATTTGTGGTCTGTCCGAACTTTACGAACCCCTACTATTTTTCTCTGATACAGGGGATTGAAAAAACGGCACAGAAAAATAAATTTGATGTTTTTTTGTGTAATACCAGAAGGGATTACCAGACAGAGGAGAAATATCTGAAAAAAATAGAAAAGCTGAATCCTTCAGGGGTTATCTATACATTTGCCCCCACTTTTCCGGAATCGCTGCAGCATGTGGCAAAGAAAATACCTGTTGTTCTGATTGGTGAGAAGGATGTGGTTTCCGGGATAGATACCGTGGAGCTCAACAGCGAAAAAATGGGACGTATGCTTGCCGAGTATTTGCTGGGATTAGGGCATAGGAAGGTTGGCTTTATTTCCACACCCTTGACAGAGCGCCAGTCTGCCAGGAGGGCAAGGATCAAAGGGTTCTGTGATGCTTTTGCAGATGCGGGCTGTTCTGATGGTGTGTATGTGAGAAGTCTTCCAAAAGAGATGGATATTATGTTCCAGGAAATTGATATGGAGTACAGGACCGGATATGAACTGACGCTGGAGCTGATTCAGCAGGTGCCCCAGATTACAGCTATTGCAGGGACAAACGATATGGTCGCTCTCGGTATCAGGGATGCACTGCTGAAGGAAAAGTACAGAATACCGGAAGATATTTCAATCATAGGCTGCGATAATCTTCTTTTTTCCGGGTTTAGAGGAATTGATCTGACGACAGTGGAACATTATGTGTCAAAGAAGGGCGAGGATGCCTGTGAGATCCTGATTCAGGAAATGGGGGAGCAAAAAACGAAAAAGAGCAGCAGTGAAGAGAATATGGTCCATCACATAGAATATGAACCAAGGCTGGTTGTGAGAGGGAGCAGTTCCTATCCGAAAGTATAGAAATGTCTGTAACTGCCTGAAAAGATTCCGTTGTTAGAATGACTATCCATATAGTAATGAATGATTCGTACATGAAATATATCTTATATTATAAATGAGCATTTTCCAAACCGGATTTTCTGCATTATATTTTATGAATGCAGAAGGGTAGGGTTGGAAGATGCTTTTTGTTTTTGGAGATTTCATATTTGTTTGGATATGGAAACAAATTATTTATACTGCAATGCGATTTGTGGTGATGGAAATCGATTGGTGATTGATGATTTACAAATGAACACGATGAATTTAAATTTTGAAAGAATTTGGGATGATTCTTATTTGTACTTGAAAACGAATAAGATAAGGCGTATGATATTCTTATAATTATTCATTAATAAGGATAAAACAGCATAAACAAGTATAAACGAGAATGCATCAATTAAAACAAGATGCAAACAAGTACAAACGAGAAAAAATACAAACAAGAATGCAAATAATAAACCAGAGCCAATTATAACAGGCAATTATAGAAAATAGCAAGTGGAATCGGTATCATATAAAATTAAGTCACTTCATTTTTTATTCTGCAGCCAGCATTACCCAGGATGTGAAGCATGTATTCAGGTATCACAGGGAGGTATCACATGTAGGTACCACATGGCAGAGATATGCCGGATATGGTTTCCTGCCTGCAGAATCACAGAAAGGAGCGGTAAGGCATGTTTATGGAAGAACGGCAAAAGCTGATTGTGGATATGGTTAATACGTCCGGTCACATTACAGTGGCGGAAATACAGGAACGTTTTCAAATATCTTCGGACTGTGTCAGAAGGGATCTGCGTTCTTTGGAAAGCAGAGGGCTTTTAAAGAGGACGCATGGCGGGGCGATCAGTGCCGGTCCCAAGGGAAAGTATCCCAAAGAGCAGTACAATCCCAAAGAGAATACAGATACGGATGAGGCATGTCTGGCGGCAGCTAAAAAAGCGGTGGAGTATATTTCGGAAAATGACGTGATATATCTGACTACCTCTGCAGTCGGCTATTACATGGCAAAATGTCTGCCCACAGAGTTTTCAATTACAGTTGTGACGAATTCCATGACGGTGGCCGATGAACTGCGGAAACATCTGAATGTGTCCACGATTTTACTTGGGGGTGAGATGTCTCACCGTGGACACTGCCATGATTACTATACAATGCAGATGATGAAAAATATAAGTCTGGACAAAGCGTTTCTGTCCCATACAGCGCTGTCCATCGAAAATGGTGCTTCCATACACAACAGTGCCGGTGTGGAGCTTGGAAGACTGATCATGAAAAACAGTTCCATGAATATAGGGGTATATCCGTCCGAGAAATTGGGAAGAAAGTCTATCCACTCAGTCTGTCCGATCACAGCCTATGATCTTCTGATCACGGATGACCAGGTTTCTGAGGATTTTGTTATGCAGGCGGAAAAGTTGAAGGTGAAAGTAGATATTGCCATGCTATAAATCGGCTGATTCACAGAAACACACTCTGATATGAGGAGGAGGAAAATGTATTGTATATTAGTGACCGGGATTCCTGCATCCGGCAAAAGCACCATGGCAGAGTACCTGTCTGAGGCTTTGTGTATTCCTATGCTGTCAAAAGATAAAATCAAAGAAATTTTGTTCGATACCATCGGATTTCACTCCAGAGCAGAGAAAGTGGCGCTGGGAACCGGGGCGATGGAAATTATGTATTACTTTGCCGAACAGATGATGAAGACCGGGCAGCCCTTCATACTGGAGAATAATTTTGAAAATGTCTCAAAGCCGGGTATCCAAAAGCTGCTCAGCAGATACGGCTGTCAAGCAGTGACCGTACGCCTTTCTGGTGACGACTCTGTCCTTTATAAAAGAATGGCAAGAAGAAATGATTCCCCGGACAGACATATGGGCCATATTGTCAATGACTGTTACCCCAGACCGGAAGGGGAAACGGGCAGTATTATCCATCCGGTCCCCGCACAGGAGGACTTTATCCGTGGAATCACAGAGCGGGGCATGGTGGATTTCCGGCTTCCGGGTCCTCTTGTGGAGATTGACACCACGGATTTTTCTAAAGTAAATCTGCAGAATATCGCAGAGGAGCTGCGGGGGATCATCTCCCATCTTTCACTGTCAGAAAACAGCAGCGAAGAAGAAAGAAGAGCCATGGGCATTAATAATTTAAAATATTAATAATACTATAAATTAATAATTTGATTCCCGGTTTGACATTCTGTTGGAATCTGCTATAGTAAAAACAGAAATGAAGTGTCCTGCAGTCTGTGTTCCGGCTGTAAAGGATGACTTTTTATCCAAAGCCCTAATAATATAGAACCAGACTTTCAAAAAAGAGAATCTGACGGAAAGGATTAGAACAAAATTATGGAAAAGACAAATTGGAAAAAATACCTGGAGAAGCCCTATCACTGTTCCTGTGGGAAGACCCATGTGTGCAGCATAGAAGATATTATCATTGAGGAGAACGCAATTGAGCGTCTGCCTGAAATTCTCGGCAGGCACGATTATAAAAAACTCTGCATTGTCTGTGACATCAATACAAAAAAGGTGGCAGGGGATAAGGTCTGCGCAGTGCTGGATGAGACCGCGTATACATATCAGACAATCGTCTTCCAGGACAGGGAACTTGTGCCGGATGAGGAGGCAGTTACCTATTTTCTGACAGAGATTGACAGGGACTGCGATTTGATCATTGGGGTAGGCTCCGGTACGATTAATGATTTGTGCCGTTTTATCAGCTACAAGATGAATCTGGATTATTATATTGTGGGTACCGCACCGTCCATGGACGGCTATGCATCCAATGTATCACCGCTTATTATAAAGCATCTGAAAACCACATATGAGGCACATACGGCCAAAGTGATCATCGGAGACCTGGATATTCTGGCTCAGGCACCTTTATCCATGATCGCGGCAGGTGCCGGCGATATCCTGGGAAAATATGTATGCCTGACAGACTGGCAGCTTGCCCATATCATGAATGGGGAATATTATTGTCCGGAAATGGCAGATATGGTGAGAGAATCTATCCAGAAGGTAGTGGACAATGCAAAAAAAGCGGCCGAAAGAGATAAAGAGGCCGTTGCAGCCATTATGGAAGGGCTTGTTCTGAGCGGTATTGTCATGAGCTATATCGGCAATTCCAGGCCGGCGTCCGGCAGTGAGCACCATATGTCACATTACTGGGAAATGATGTTTTTACTGGATCAGCAGCCGGATCCCCTTCACGGTACAAAAGTAGGGATCGGAACGGTAGCAGCCATTAAAATGTATGAAAAACTGAGAGTTCTTGGCAAAGATGCAGTGCCGGACAGTGCTCCTCATTTTGACTACAATACCTGGAGCGGTGAAATCGAGGCAGCTTACGGACCGGCAGCACCCGGTGTGCTGAAGCTGGAGCAGTCCATCGGCAAAAATAAGGATGAGGAAGTCGCAAGAAGAAGAGAGGCGTATCTTGAGAATCTGGATAAGATCCAGGCACTGATCGATGAACTGCCAAAGGCTGAAACCATCATGGATATTCTGAAGTCCATGGATGCACCGTATTATCCCGATCAGATTAAGGTGACAGCAGATGTTTTCAAGAGAAGCATCTATTATGCAAAGGATTTGAGAAACCGGTTTGGTCTTCTGCAGCTCTTATTTGACCTGGAGCTTCAGGAGAAATTCAGCAGCAGGCTGATCGAAGAAATATATCAGGCATAAATCACATTGCACGGTCCGTCCTGTTTGTGATAAACTGTAAGCAAAGAACTGGAAAAAGGAGCTTAGAGTTTATGAGACAGGTTTTAGAAAATGAATATCTGAAAGTATCCGTGGAAGACCATGGCGCTGAACTGGTCAGTGTATATGATAAGGAAAATGAAAGAGAAGAACTTTGGCAGGCAGAGCCTCCTTACTGGAATCGCCATGCCCCCATTCTCTTTCCGAATGTGGGAAAACATCATGACAATACATATCGTCTGAACGGAAAGGAATTCCGCACCAGCCAGCACGGGTTTGCCAGGGACAGAGAATTTGTATGCATCAGCAAAACAGCATCGGTTCTCACCCACAAACTGGTTTCAGATGAGGAGACCAGAAGTTACTTTCCTTTTGATTTTGAACTGTATATCACCCACCGCCTGGAAGAAAGGCAGCTTTCGGTAGAGTGGAAAGTGGTGAATACGAGCGGAGAAATCATGTATTTTACCATTGGCGGCCATCCCGGTTTTCGGGTTCCCATATGGGAGGGCAGCAGACAGACGGATTATTATCTTCTGTTTCAAAAGGGACCGGCACTTAAGTACAAACTGGTATACGGTGACAGCGGTACAGCAGACGCTGCCAGAGAATATACACTGAATCTGGAGGAGGCGGATGGATATTACAGATGCCCCATCACAGAGCATATGTTTGACAGGGATGCCCTGATTTTTGACGATACCCAAGTTGAATGGGTGGGAATCGGTTATCCTGACGGGACGCCTTATGTAGTTATGGAATGTGAAGGATTTACAAATTTCGGAATCTGGACAATGCCGGGAGGACCTTATATCTGCCTGGAGCCGTGGATGGGACGCTGCGATGATTATGGCTTTGCGGGAGATATTTCCGATAAAAAGGATGTTATCACCCTTAAAGAAGGGGAGACTTTTGATAAAAGTTATCGTATGACATTTTATAAGTAGACCCGCTTCATGAACAGACAGAACCGTAGAAAAAAGCATAAACCAGAAATGAAAAAGCTGCAGAGCAGAAATGTTCGGCAGCTTTTTTAGTCCGGCAGAAAGTGCGAAAAATTTGTAGGGATTTTATAGAGAATTTTTTGTTATCCTTATTACAATATCTGTGTATCGCGAAACGTGTTGCCGGGCATGCATTGTCTGTGCATCGCGAAGCGTGTTGCCGGGCATGCATGGAACAGTAACCATACCGGTTCCGGATGAGATACAGGCAGACAATAAGTACAGGATGGGAGGAAATATGGCTGAGAAAATTTTGATCGTGGATGATGAAAAGGATATCCGCTGTATGCTGAGAGATTATTTTGAACTGCAGGGATATGAGATTTATACTGCAGCAGACGGGGAGGAAGCTCTGGATAAAATGAAGATACAGCCGGACATGATCCTTCTGGATATCAATATGCCGGGTATGGACGGCTATGAGGTGTGCAGAAGGATCAGGGATTACGTGAGCTGTCCCATTCTCTTCCTCACAGCAAGGGTGGAGGAACAGGACCGGGTCAATGGCCTGATGATCGGCGGAGATGATTATATTATGAAACCGTTCAGCATGGATGAACTGGATGCCAGGATCATGGCGCACCTGCGGCGGGAGAAGCGTATGGCATCCAGAGAACAGCTTCGATTTCAGGGAAAACTGGTTATCAACTACTCGCAGAGAAAAGTATTTTATGACGGGGAACAGATTTCCTTCACCAAAATGGAGTTTGACCTGATAGAATTTTTGTCCATGCATAAAAAGCAGGTCTTCAGCAAAGAACGCATATATGAAGCAGTTCGAGGCTATGACGGGGAGGGGGACAGCAATATTATCATGGAGCATATCAGAAGAATCCGGCAGAAACTGAAAAAACATACAAATCATGACTATATAGAAACCGTTTGGGGAGTGGGATACCAATGGATTGGATAGAGGAATACCTGGAGAATCTGGGAACAAGGATCAGAAACCTGAATCTGAGAAAGTCTCTGCGCCTTTATATCTTTGTGGCTGTGCTGGCAATCTGCCTGGCTTCTGCCATGACCATACAGACCTGTAATGGATGGAAACGGATCATCGAGACACCATATGGGCATAAGACATCAGAGAACGTATTCAATAAAGACCAGAATGCTGTCTTTACTTTGGAATATTTTGTACCGGAAAAAGAACTGACGAAAATGGATGTCATCCTTCTTGAAATCATGAATCTTCTGCAGTATGGATGTGTGCTGCTGTATTCCGTTCTGGCTATCGCCTTTGTGTCCAGGCTGTACTACAGAAATAAATTGAAGAAGCCCATTACCATCATGACCAATGCAGCACAGCACATATCCAGAAATGATATGGGGTATTCCTGCAGATATGACAGTGCAGATGAAATGGGGCAGCTCTGCAGATGCCTGGATGACATGCGTCTGAAAATCATCTCATATCAGGAGAATCTCTGGAAACAGGCGGAAGATCAGAGAACACTCAATGCGGCGTTTGCCCATGATCTGCGCACGCCTCTGACGGTTATGCAGGGCTATGTTGACCTGCTGCTTCGCTTTTATCCGGATGGACGTCTGCCAAAGGAGAAGGTCATAGAGATTCTTAAGACCATGCAGGAACAGCTTGGACGGCTTAAAAACTTCGGCGGAACCATGAAGGAAATCCACAGTATGGAGGAGCGGGCTCCCCAGTTAAAAAAGATACCGCTTTCCCTACTTTACGACAAGACCCGTGAGACGGCAGCTGCGCTTGAAGAGACCGGCGGTATGGAGATTGAGGTGAAGCTGAAGGGAAATCCCGCAGCAGAACTGCTGGCAGATGAGTTTTTTGTGCTGGAAGTGGCCGAGAATCTTTTGTCCAATGCGCTCCGTTATGCGGATAAGAAGATAGAAGTGCTTCTGGAAGCAGAACGTGAGGAAGGACCTCTCAGGCTGTATGTAAAGGACGACGGAAGAGGATTTTCAAAAGAGGAGCTTACAAAGGCTGTCTCCCCGTATTACAGGGAGAAGACAGAGGACGACGGTCAGGACAGCAGCCATTTCGGCATAGGCTTGTCCATCAGTGCCCTGCTCTGCAAAAAGCACGGGGGAGAGCTGGAGCTTGCCAACAGCATTCACGGAGGTGCCATTGTCTGTGCAGTATTTTCCTGTATGTAGGGAAAATATAGAGATTTCTCTTTTATGATAAGACGCAGACAAGAAGAAAGGAAGTAGGGATATTGTATGGATACGAAGATCATGATCAAAAATCTGAGTAAAAATTATGGGAAAAAGCAGGCTCTGAAAAATGTGGACCTTACCATCCGCCAGGGTATGTTCGGCCTTCTGGGACCTAACGGTGCCGGCAAGACGACGCTTATGAAAATCATAGCCACTCTGCTGCAGAAGACAGAAGGAGATGTGCGCGTATGCGGCATTGATATTAACAATGACAGGGAAATCCGGCGGATCATCGGGTATCTGCCCCAGGACTTTTCCATGTACGGAAACATGTCCGTGTACGAGGCCATGGATTATCTCGGCGTATTGTCCGGGCTGTCCAGGCAGCAGAGAAAGGATCGAATACCGTCTCTGCTTGAACAGGTGAATCTGACAGATGATGTAAAAACAAAAGTGCGCGCCATGTCAGGCGGGATGCGAAGAAGACTCGGCATTGCCCAGGCGCTGATTCATGATCCTAAAGTGCTGATCGTGGATGAACCCACTGCGGGACTTGACCCGGAGGAGCGGGTGCGTTTCCGCAATCTGCTCAGTGAGACGGCAAAGGACAGGGTGGTCATCCTGTCTACACATATTGTAGGGGATGTGGAGGCTACCTGTGAGGATATCGCCGTTCTGAACCGGGGGTGCGTGCTTTTCCAGGGGACAGTCACAGAGCTTCTGGAGGAAGCCAGCGGCAGGATATACAGCGCCCAGGTGTCCAGAATGGAACTGGAGAGTATCCGGAACAATTATACAGTCACCAGTATAATGATGCAGGGAAATCATGCGTATGTCCGCCTGATCTCTGATGAAAAACCTTTCGCTGATGCACAGATATGCGATGCCAATGTGGAGGATGCCTATATGTATCTGATGCAGGAGGAGAGGAGGGGAAAATAATGTTTTTTAAACTCTTTGCCAAAGAATGCGGACAGATGTTAAAAAGCCTGATCTATTACCTGTTTCTGGCTGCAGTCGTGTTCTTCTATGTAAGTCAGGTGGGAAGCTTTACCACCTATTCGGAACCTTTAAAGGGACAGGAGGAGAGCTATGGTATAAAAGCAAGTTCTGATAAGCAGCAGATCATGGGAGCCACGCTGGCCTTACTTGCGGGAGAGTATGAGGCGAACAGTTACACGGCTTATCCGGTGGGATTTTATAAAAATGTAGTTCTGACAAAAGAAAAACAGGAGAAGATTCATCAGATTCTCATGGACTGTACCGGTCTGGAAGAAGGCTACACAGATGCCATACGTGAGTCATCAGAGGAGGCGCCGCAGACAGAGGACAGTTCTTATATACAGATCGCAGGAATCAATCCGCCGCTTCTGCCGCCCGCAGAGGATCTGTCCTATGACAGGTTTTTGAGATATATGACAAAAGCGGATAAGATCATCGGAGGAGGTTCCAGCTACGCTTCTGATAATGTGAAAAATAATGCCAAGACGTATGCCACATACGAGGATGCGAAAAAAGTATATGACGCCAGCCTGTACACGGACCGTATTTCCAGAGGAAAGGCAAGGCTGTTCTGTGATTATATGGGCATTGTCCTGGGACTACTCCCTGTATTTCTGGCGGTTACCAGAACACTCCGTGACAAACGTTCCATGGCACAGGAAGTGATCTATGCCAGGAGAGCGTCCTCTGTGACCATTATCGCGGCCCGGTATTTTTCAGCCATGTTCTTGACGATCATGCCGCTGTTTCTGCTGTCTTTGACACCTATGCTGCAGTGTATCTACTATGGACACCAGCTTGGTGTGTCCGTGGATGTGCTGGCCTTTGGAAAATATATTCTGGGATGGCTTCTTCCGGAAACCGCCTTTGTACTGGCCTGCGGATTCTTCCTGTCTGAGTCAGTGGGAGGGCCTGCAGCCATACTGGTGCAGGTGGTCCTCTGGATGGTGAGCATCAGCACAGGCGGAACCAAGCTTGTCGGCACGGTAGGATGGAATCTGATACCCAGGTTTAACAATGACCAGGCCACAGATGTATGGCTGTCCGTGTTCGGGCAGATGGTCAGGAACCGGCTTCTGTATGCCGGGCTTGCTCTGCTTTTTATGGCAGGTACGGTGTTTATTTATCACATGAAGCGGAAAGGAGTGCTGGGCGGACGTGGAAAGAATTTTATCCATAGAAATAGAACACTTTAAAAACCATTATGCGGGGCATTTGGCAGCAGCTCTTCTGCTTAGTCTGCTGGCTCCCGTGATCATGGGAATGGAGGCGCTGAACCAGTATCAGGCAGGCCAGATTCTGGATGTGTACTTTTCCCTGCTGGGGATCGTGCTTCTGACACCGCTTTTTATGCCGGAGCAGAATAAGGATATCCGGGATCTGCTGGCGAGCAGGGAGTATCCGCTGAGAAACATCCAGCTTCTGCGCCTGCTGCAGGCAGTTGTCATTCTGGCAGTGCTGAACCTGCTGGTCTTATTTCAGATGAAACTGGGGGAGTGCACCTTTCCTTTTGGAACTTATTTTTGGTGCGCCATGGCGAACTGTCTCTTTCTGGGGGGCCTTGGCATCTTCACTTACGGGATCACGGACCATCTGGTGATTGCCTATATGATACCGGTATTTTATTATATCTGCTGCTACGGCGCAGGACAGAAATATCTGGGTAAATTTTATCTGTTCTCTCTCATGACCGGTGATCTGGAAAATAAGATATGGCTGGGGACAGCAGGCATTTTGCTGACTGCAGCAGGTATTGTGATAAGAAACAGAAAGAAATAGAACTGTAAAAGCCGCTTCTGACAGGCTAATCCTGTTGGAATGCGGCTTTTTCTGTTGTCAGTTCAGGGACATCCATACATCCTACATAGCGGCCTACGCGGCGGTATTGGTAATAATCTGTGACCGAAATATCGTCAATTGTCCCGTTTAAGGATTTCAGGAGGACATTTTTATGATTTTTATAAAATCTTCCGATGAACAGCAGGCCGTTATGGAGCACCATCCATATTTCGCCGTTTTTGGGGCGGAGGCAGTCATTGCGGTGGAAGCCTAGGACAGAATTTCTGAAGAATTTAGGCTCCAGCAGATCGGTTCGTATCCAGACAAGAAAGGTGCAGTCCTCTGTCAGCGGATTTTTATCTACCGTCACGTTATGCGTCTTAACACTGTCAAATTCGGCCCAGCCGTTAACAATATTGGTGAATTCATAACACCTCAGGGTCATCTTTTCATTGGTTTTCAGACGTGTCATACGGTCGTATTCCAGATCAATGACATATTTGATATATTCCTTCTGACAGACGGGCAGTTGTTTGAAACGGCGGAGATATTCTTCGTAATCATAGGGAATGGTGACAGGCCGCCCTGAAAATTCATCCAGTGAGCAGTTGAGGGCCGTGGCTATGGCAGACATGGTTTCAAATCCCGGATTGGCGGTGATGCCGCTTATGATTTTTGAAAGTGTTCCCACAGGGATATTACTGATAAGGGACAGCATCTCAATGGTATAACCCTGTGCCTTCATGATTTCTTTGATTTTTTTATTGTTCATGTTCCGTTCCTTCCAAATATGGAATAATATGGCAGCAAGCTGCGTTGACAAGTATATGCCGGTTTCATATAATAGAAACATTCGTGTTTTACTGAGCCACTGAGAAATATTCTATTTGGGAGGAAATATACCATGAATCGTGAAAATTTTCAAGAACTGATGTCTGAGGGAAGGCTGCTGGAGATAGCTCTGCAATATCTGCTGGAGTCAGAAACCCAGGAGAAAAAGGAAAGGCATACAGAACATATAACCGGTTACATTCAGGAACGAATGGAAAAGGATGTGGGGGCATGTACAGGGGTCCTGCTGAACAGGCTGGGTATCACTCCGAATCTGAAAGGGCATACATATCTGAGGAAAGCCATCGAACTGGAGGTGGAAAGCAACAGCAGCATGGAGGGTATGATGAAATGTCTGTATCCCCAGGTAGCTGCTGACTGCAACGCGTCACCAGCCAGTGTGGAGCGGAATATCCGCCACGCCATAGAGGTGATGTGGGAGCGGGGCAACCAGGAGCTTTACCGGGAAATTACAAACCATTATGTGCAGAAACGTCCCAGCAACGGACAGTTTATCACTTCCATTGCCGCATATTTCCGGGACGGACGGATATTTATACACTGAAAGACAAAAACTTAGTATAAACTTAATAAATTCTCAACGATTTCCTGGTATGATAGCGAAAGGAGGAGGATTAGAAATGACAGAAAAGATACTGGTAGTGGATGACGAGAAAGAGATTGCTGATCTGGTAGCGCTTTATCTGGAAAATGAGAATTATCAGGTCTATAAATATTATACAGCAGAGGAGGCAGTGGCCTGTATTGAAAGGGAAAAGATAGACCTGGCCCTGCTGGATATTATGCTTCCCGGTATGAGCGGTCTGGAAATATGCAGAAAGATCAGGGAAACATACACATTTCCTGTGATCATGCTGACCGCAAAGGGGGAGGAACTGGATAAGATCACCGGCCTGAGCCTCGGAGCTGACGATTATATCACAAAGCCATTCCGGCCTCTGGAGCTGGTGGCAAGAGTGAAGGCCCAGCTCCGCAGGTATAAGAGGTACAACTCCGGTTATGAAGCGGATGCAGATATTCTGGAGCATTCCGGCCTTGTGCTGAATATCAGGACACATGAATGTACACTGGATGAAAAACCTCTTTCCCTGACACCTACAGAATTTTCGATCCTGCAGATTCTGTGCAGGAAGAAGGGAAAAGTGGTGAGCGCGGAGGAATTGTTCCATGAGATCTGGGGTGATGAGTATTTCAGCAAGAGCAATAATACCATAACAGTGCATATCCGCCACCTGAGGGAGAAGATGAATGACTCTTTTGAGAGTCCGAGATATATCAAGACAGTCTGGGGGTATGGATATAAAATTGAAGGATAAGATTTTGTTTCTTTTAAAAATTATCATTGGCGCCTGTGTGATATTTATGATATGTTTCGGTATTTTTTATGTTGTGGATATTTACGGGAACGGCCTGGTGCTGGACTGGATCGCTGACAAATTTGTATCCACTTCCGTGCAGACCAATACAACGACAGGAGCGGAGTTTTACAAACAGGAGATTTCCTGGTTCGCGGTGAAAGATTTTCTGCTGAAGTGTTTTTGTATCGTTTCGCTATTTATTTCAGCAGTTATCTATTTTACCATTCATTTCTATACAAAGCGTAAAGTGGCAGACACAGAAAAAGAAGCGGGAAAGCTGATCCGCAGGTATATGGATACTGAAAATGCCCGGGCGGAAGATGTGTTTGCACAGCAGTACGCAGAGATCGGAACGGAGATGGAGCGTGTAAAGTCGGTCATGCGGCATCACGAACAGGTATTGAAAGAGGAAAACAGGCGCAAGAGCGATCTGCTGACATATCTGGCCCATGACCTGAAGACTCCGCTTACCTCTGTGATGGGGTATCTGAGCCTACTTAACGAGGCGCCGGATATGCCGGAGGCACAGAAGGAAAAGTATGTGGGGATTGCTTTTGACAAGGCCTGCCGTCTGGAAAGCCTTTTAAATGAGTTTTTTGAGATCACCCGCTACAACCTACAGGAGATACCCCTGGAAAAAGAGACCATTGACCTGTATTATATGCTGGTGCAGATGATGGATGAATTTTATCCGATTCTCACTGCCCACGGAAATACAGCAGAGCTGCGCGCAGATGAGGAACTGAAACTGTACGGAGATTCGGAAAAGCTGGCAAGGGTCTTTAACAATATCCTGAAAAACGCTGTGGCGTACAGCTATCCGGACACAGTGATCCGGATCACTGCCCGGGAGGCAGGGGAAAATATGGAGATTTCTTTTGCAAATAGGGGAAAAACCATACCAAAGCAGAAGCTGGAATCCATCTTTGAGAAATTCTTCCGTCTGGATGAGGCTCGGGGCAGCAACACAGGAGGCGCAGGGCTGGGACTGGCGATCGCAAAGGAGATCGTGGAACAGCACGGAGGAACCCTGCGGGCAGAAAGCAAAGATGAACTGACGGTATTCTATGTGTCACTCCCTCTTCGCCAATCCTGAAAAATGGCAGCATCTTAGGATTTTCTTAGGAAAATATCAACTGAATATTAAAGTAAAGAACTCCCCGGACAGATATAATGTCATTAAGAACAGGGGAGTTCTTTATATATACGCAGAGAGGAAGTGCTGACCTAATGGAAAAGAGAGAGAAGACGGCCAAAAGGATGACAAAAAGACAGAGGAGGAGAAGGCAGAGAAGGAGGCGGATACTGGCGGCAGTGATGCTGTCCGTGGTTTTGTTAGGCTTTTCTGCATATTTTGTTTTGGGACAGGACAAAGGGGAGATGTCTTCATGGACAGAGCAGACTGATACAGAAAGCCTGAAAGGGATCAACAGCAGAAATGCCATTCTGGAGGAGCTTAAGACAGGGAAGATATTGGCGGATAAAGGGGCAGATGACAGAATCTATCCGGCATCCCTGACCAAGATCATGACAGCGGTTCTGGCAATCGAAAATATTCCGGATCTTAAGGAGAGCATAACAGTCCCGGAGAGCATATTTCCCGGCCTCTACGCGGAAGGGGCGTCCATGGCCGGGTTTTGCCCGGGGGAAGAGGCTGTGGGGACAGATCTTCTCTACGGGGTGCTGCTTCCCTCAGGTGCGGAATGCTGCCTGGCTTTTGCCGACCGAATCGCCGGTTCGGAGGAGGATTTTGTGAAAATGATGAATGATAAGGCCGGAGAGCTGGGAATGGAGCATACGCATTTTACCAATTCCACGGGGCTTCAGGATGAGAACCATTATTCCACAGTGAGGGACATCTCTGTACTGCTTCGGTACGCTCTGGAATCGGATACCTTCCGCCGGGTATTTACCAGCAGCAGCCACAGCACCAATCCATCGGCATGCCATCCGGATGGATTTACCTTTGTCAGCACCATGTTCCGGGAGATGAACAGCGCGGCAGTGTCAGGCGGCGAGATCCTGGGAGGAAAGACAGGATACACCAAAGACGCGGGACTCTGCCTTGCCAGTCTCGCAGTCATAGACGGAAAAGAGTACATTCTTGTGACGGCTCATGCAAGGGGAGACCATGAGACGAAGCAGTATCATGTGGAAGATGCGGTGAAGATATACAGTCAAATAGGGAAATGAAGTATGGTTCCCAAAGTGCAGAAAAAATCAGAGAGTGTAAATTCTCTGATTTTTTCTGCATTTCATAATTAAATAAATATGGAAAGTAAACTTGACATTGTGGGAAAGAGTGCTATAATTAATGCATGGAAAGCAAACTTTCCATATTGAGGTGATAACATGAAAAACCGGCTGGAAGAATTGAGAAAACAAAGGGGAATCAAACAGGAAGAACTGGCGGAGGCAGTGCAGGTATCCCGTCAGACAATAGGTTCTCTGGAAAATGGACGATATAATCCGTCTATCCTGCTGGCATTTAAGCTGGCAGGATATTTTGGAGTCACAATTGAAGATATTTTCATATATGAGGAGGATGCAGAATGACGAAAAAAGAAAGAAACAGACATTTTATTAACATTTCAATCGGATGTGTTCTTTTTATCCTCGGAATTACCGGAATATCGGATGAATATTATGCGTTAATGGCATGTGTCGGGGGAGCCACATTTTTTGCAAACGGAGTACTTCCCTTTTTTTCAAATTTTTATTATCGGTCGCCGAAGCGAAGAAAGAAGTATGAAGAACGGCTTCATAAAAGAAAGATTAACTACATTGACGAACGTAAAAAGTTTCTTCGTGACAAAGCAGCCCACGTGTCGTATATGTTCATGTGGATGATTTTACTTCTTCTGGCCTTCATACTCACTCTGTTGAAGGTGGAATGGTGGGTGGCGGCAATGCTGGCAGGGCTCAGTGTACTGCAGTATCTCATTGCCAGTGTGGCCTTTTTCTATCTGGAGCGAAAAATGTAAAGAAAGGCTTGAAATGTATATCCGGCTGTGATATGCTGTCACCAGTATATAAAGAGAGGTGCTACGATGAGAAAATAATCTATTTTTTAAAAACATGCGGAACTGGAAGAACGATACCATGGGTATCGGAGGTTTGTCATGTTATCAGAAGATAGATTATATTCATCCAATACAAGCTTAGCTGCAGTGACAGCAGGAGAGAAATCGATACTCTTACTGTCTGCATAAGGTTATGCTGCGCGCCTTTTTAAGATGTGGTCATATTCCGTAAATTGATTGAGCGTGTATGGAAAGCATGGATATAAAAAATCGTCTGGTAACAGGCGATTTTTTTATGGCGGCAGAATGGCAGAGAGCAGCATTCTGCGCCCACTGGGAGAGTGATCTATTATGGCAAAAATAAGCGCATCGGGATTGACTTTTTGTTACGACGGAAGTTATGACGACATATTTTATGAGGCATCCTTTATCATGGATACCAATTGGAAACTTGGCCTGATCGGACGAAACGGCAAGGGCAAGACCACACTGCTCAGGCTTTTGATGGGGCAGTATTCCTACAGGGGAAGTATCAGCAGTTCGGTTTTATTCGATTATTTTCCTTTTCAAATACAAAAGGAGGATATGGAGCGTGATACGATAGAAGTGATCGAACGCATACAGCCTGACTATGAGCTGTGGAGAATCTGCAGGGAACTGGAACTTCTGCATGTGGAGGCAGATATTCTCTACCGTCCGTATCAGACACTGAGCCACGGAGAGCGAACAAAGGTCATGCTGGCAGTGCTTTTTTCCAGGGAAAATTATTTTCTGCTCATTGATGAGCCGACGAATCACCTGGATATGGAGACCAGAGAGCTGTTGTGTGCGTACCTGAACAGGAAGAAGGGATTTATACTGGTATCCCATGACAGATGGCTGCTGGATTCCTGTATTGACCACGTGCTGGCCCTGGAGCGGAATCAGATCGAGGTGGAAAAAGGAAACTTTACTTCCTGGTGGGAGAATAAGCAGAGAAGAGACCAATATGAGATATCAGAAAACGAAAAGCTGAAACAGGAGATCAAAAAGATGGAGGAATCCGCCAGAAAGGCTTCTGCCTGGGCAGAGAAGGCGGAAAACACCAAGATTGGTTTTAATCCTTTGAAGGAACATGACAGGTTCCTGGACACAAGAGCTTACATCGGGGAAAAAGCCAGGCGCATGCAGCAGAGAAGAAAGAACCTGGAGCGCAGGCAGCAGACTGCCATCAGAGAAAAGGAACAGCTTTTAAAAAATCTGGAGCAGCCCGCACAGCTCAGACTGACACCCCTTACCCATCACAAGGAGACCTATATCAGAATAAAGGATGCTTCTGTTTCTTACGGCAGCCATCAGGTGATCCGAAACTTCAGTATGGAGCTGAAACGTGGAGAACGCATTCTGCTGCAGGGAAAAAACGGCTGCGGAAAATCCAGTATTCTGAAAATGATCCTGCGCGACGCAGGCATGCGCCTTCCCGGGGAAAAGGATTTCTGTGTACAGGGACAGCATGAGCTGGCAGCGGGGCTGGAAATTTCTTATATCAACCAGGATACTTCCTTTTTAAGGGGCAGTCTGGATGCGTATATAGAGCGGGAATCCCTGGACGGCAGCCTTTTCAGGGCAATTCTGCGGAAGCTGGATTTTGAAAGGATACAGTTTGAAAAGCCCATGGAGGAGTATTCAGAAGGCCAGAAGAAGAAAGTCCTCATAGCCTCCAGCCTTCTGAAGCCGGCCCATCTCTACATTTGGGATGAACCTATGAACTACATTGACATATTTTCCAGAATGCAGATTGAGGAACTGATCCTGGAGTATGAACCAACCATGCTGTTGGTTGAGCATGACAGGGATTTTGGAAACCGCTGTGCCACGCAGGTGGTCACAATCTAGAGCCTGAGATTCAGCTCGGCAAACTTTTCTGTGAGTATTCCTGTGGACCAGTCGTACATCTGGGTGGTTTCATACTGCCTGTAGGTGTACTCCTGGGCAACCAGTACCATCAGATAGATATCATACCAGAGGGCCCGGAGCTGTTCCTCTGGTGTTAAGCATTCCTTACCGTACCCCTGAAGAAAATCCGGGTCCTGTCCGTAGGTGCGGAAGCCCACTTCCATAAGCGGGTCAGCCCAAAGACTGCGTTCCCAGTCAATGAGGCCGGAAATCCTGCCGTTTTTCACGAAGATGTTGCCGTCCCATAAGTCCCAGTGAACCAGGCAGGGTACCGTAACCTGTTCAAACAGGGACCTGCTGTTTTCAAGAAAGCTTCTGAGGGTTGGGACGGGGATTTTCAGATCCACAGACATGGCCTTGGCGTCGGAAAAGGCCATGTCCATCATGCGGCAGAAGACCGTGTACCAGTCGTTGCCCTGCATTTGGGGCTGGCCGATATAGCCGAAGGACTCCCCGGTGATGCTGTTTATTTTGCGGTTGAGCATTCCGGTATCCCTGCGAATCTGTTTTTTGACGGATTCCGGTACGGAATCTGCCAGGGAGAAGAGACTGTTTCCTTCCAGTTTTTCCATGAAAAAATAGGGGGAGCTGCACAGGGTGAGACTGTCATCAAAAAAGAAGATTTTTGCCACAGGCACATCTGTTTTCTCGGCGGCAAGTCTCATAGCAGCCACTTCACTGTACATGATATTCTTTTCGTAGGACATGATACAGGCATCCCTTGGGGGTGCTATTTTTAAAACGGATTCCCGTCCGCTGTCAAAACGCAGAAGATAAGCCACATTAAAATATCCTTCCGTAAGTTCCAGAATCTCTGTACAGGTTTCACCGGGAAAGGCTTTTTGTGCCATTTGATTCAGCGTTTCAGCGGACTGTGTGTTTTTTGTCATACTTTTCATATTGATACCTCACATTTGTTTTTTTGGTATATCCGGACGGCCCAGGCAGCAGTCACAAGATCACCTGCCGCGCATGCAGCCCAGAGAACGGTTATATTTCCTAAAAAGCCGGCAGCAAGCAGGATGGGAAGCTGGATCAGGCAAATACTTCCGATGGAAAGAAGGAAGGCCGTCCTTGCATTTCCGGTTGACTGGAAATAAGCTGCGGCTGTCTGGACAAAGCCTTTCACACAAAAGGAAAGGCTCATGATCCGCAGAGCCTGCATTCCGATCCTGCGGATTTCTTCCTGGTCTGTGAAGAAGCGGAAGATAAGGCCTGCTCCGGCCAGGGAAAGCAGGGTGATGGCAAGGCCATAGAAAAAGTCAGCCTTCAGGGCACACCGGACCGTATCCCGGACTCTTTTGTAGTTTCTGTCCCCGTAATTGTAGCCGATAATGGGCTGGATGCCCTGCATGATACCGGTAAACGGTGTGAAGAGGACAGAGGTGATGCGGCTTAAAATAGAGTAAGCGCCAAGGGCCATGGCACCGCCTGCTGCAACCAGCATATGGTTGAATACGGCAATGATAAAGCTGCTGCCCAGGTTATTCAGAAAGGAGGGCAGGCCCACAGAGACGATTTCCCCTGCCAAAGCTCTGTGAAAGCGGATATGGCGTAGGGAAATCCTGCAGGGTGTCTTCTTCCGTATAAAGAAATAATACAGGCTGGTAAGCATGGAAACAGCCTGGGAGGCCAGAGTTGCCAGGGCAGCTCCGGATATTCCCATATGAAAGACATAGATGAAAAGCGGGTCCAGCACCATATTCAGCAAAACAGGTAGAGACCACTGCAGGGTGGAATAGGAGATGTCTCCGTTGGCCCGCATTACGCCGGAAAATCCGGTGCTTATAATGGTTCCTGCCAGCAGAATCCTGCCGTAGTCACGTATGTAGGGCAGAATCTGCCCGGAGGCGCCCAGAAGTCTGACCAGAGGCTCGAACAGGCCAAGGCCCGCAAGCGTGACCAGCCCGGCGCAGATGAGCCAGAGAAAGAACATGCAGCCAACAGCGTCGGCAGCCTTCTCCTTTTCCTTTGCACCAAGCTTTCTGGACAGCACAGAGCCGGTTCCTGAGCCGACTGTGGTGGTGATGCCCCCGATCAGGACGGTCACAGGGGAGAAGACGCCGACGGCTGCGCTTGCATACCCGCCCACACCCCGGGACACATAGAAGGCATCGGTCAGGCCGTACATGCTGTATAAGATCAGGGAAAATGTGGTCTGGGAGCACATAGTGAGCAGCAGGCTTTTCAGCGGCTGCTGTCCCAAACGGTTTTCTGTCAATCATATCACCGCCTTAATAGGATTTTTTGTAACTGTTCAGCCAGGTCTGCGCATTTACTGCGCTGACCGTGTATAAGACCGGTTACGTTCTCTTTATGGTATCAGTATACAGAAAAATATTTAAAATAGCTATAGCCTGTACAACCAATCTGCAAAAAAGGAGGTATTCATGAATACGATCAAGATAACAGGCGCCTGGGAGGGCTGCCTGAAAAACATTTCCCTGGAAATACCGAAGAATAAACTGGTGGTTTTCACCGGATTGTCAGGATCCGGAAAATCCACGCTGCTGATCGATGTCCTGTACAATGAATGTCAGAGACAGTATCTGGAAGCCATGGCCTTTCAGGGAATAAACAAACCGAAAGTGGAGCGCATACAGGGCGCGTCCCCCGCCATTGTGATACAGCAGACAGCCTCAAACCGCAATCCGCGCTCCACAGTGGGAACCATGACAGATGTCTATACTGACCTGCGGATGATCTATGAGAAGCTGGGGGTCAGGACTTGTCCCCACTGCGGCAGCGTGATCTCCTCCTCTTCATGTAAGGAGGAGACTGAGAAAAAAGGAAATGATTTTTATGTTTATATGTACTGCAGTACGTGCGGCAGAAGGATGGATAAGATCACACGCACCTATTTTTCTTTTAACACCAGGGAGGGCGCATGCCCGGCCTGCGAAGGCCTGGGGAAGATACATTCCATAAAAAAGGAACGGGTGACAGACGAGTCCCTGTCCCTGGAGGACGGAGCGGTACGTTTTTTTGAAAAACAATATGGAAAATACCAGTGCTCTGTACTGAAAAAGGCCTTTGCCCACTATGGGCTTGACCAGGACTTAAGTGTACCTGCAGAGCGGTTTAGCCGGGAACAGAAAGCGGTTTTGTACGAGGGAGCTGACAGCAGCGCGGTAAAAGCGCTTTTTCCGGACCGCGAACCGCCGAAAAGTGTCACGCAGGGCAGGTTTGAGGGGATTTACCCTATTTTGTGGAGACGTCTGGCAGAAAAAAACGGAGATACAAAGCAGCTCGGGGAATATTTTGACGTGGTGGAGTGTCCCCGGTGTAAAGGAGAAAGGCTTGGAGAGATCAGCCGGAAGGTGACTGTGCGGGGCATCCGTCTGCCGGAGCTTTCCCTCTTTTCCCTGGAAAAATTATACGGATGGGTGCAGGAGCTGCGGAGTTTACTGACAGAGCATGAAAAAGAATTTGTAGATGCCTATCTGCTTGATATAGAGACAAAGCTTGGACGTTTTATGAAGGTGGGGCTTGGATACCTGTCCTTAGATAGGCAGATCCTTACACTGTCCGGAGGGGAGATGCAGCGTCTCCGGCTGGCTGCAGCGCTGGATTCGGAGCTGTCCGGTATTCTATACATTCTGGATGAACCCACTGCAGGACTGCATCCGAGAGATACAGAGGGGCTGCTGGCAATCCTGAAAAGGCTCCGTGATATGGGAAATACGGTGCTTGTCATAGAACATGATGTGGATGTTATGGCAGGCGCGGACTATGTGATGGATATGGGTCCGGGTTCAGGGAAATACGGCGGGGAGGTGATCGCCGCAGGTACTATCGCTGAGATCATGCAGCAGAGCGCCTCTGTGACCGGAACCTATCTGCAGAACCCCCAGCCCGGGAAGATGAGATTCAGGGCGCCTGACGGAGCTGTCCGGATCGAGAATGCGGATATTTTTAATCTGAAACATGTGTCTGTGGAGATTCCCACAGGGTGCCTGGTCTCCGTCACCGGCCCTTCAGGTTCGGGAAAATCCACGCTTATCTTTCAGGTGCTTGCAAAGGGGAGAACCGATGCGCAGCAGAACCGTGTCACAGGGCTTGAGCAGTTTGACAGGATCGTGGAGACGGACCAGTCGGCACTTGCCAGAATGAAACGGTCCAATGTGGCAACATTTTCAGAGGTTTATACAGAGATCAGGAATGTTTTCGCCGGCACGGAGGATGCAAAAAAGGCCGGTTTCTCAGCAAAACATTTTTCCTTTAACACACCGGGAGGCAGATGTGAAAACTGCGGAGGGATGGGATATGTGGAGAATAACATGCTGTTTTTTGCTAACACGGAAGTGGTCTGCCCGGTGTGTAACGGCAACCGGTTTGACAGGGATGTGCTGGCTGTGACTTACCGGGGATATTCCATTAAGGATATTCTGGATATGTCCGTAGATGAGGCGCGCCATGTCTTTGCAGACCATAAAAAAATCTTAAGGATATTGGCGCTGCTGCAGGATGTGGGGCTTGGTTATCTGCAGCTTGGGCAGTCGCTGACCACCTTGTCCGGCGGCGAAGGGCAGCGGCTGAAGCTGGCTAAGGAGCTGATCGAAAACCGTGGGAATAACCGGTGTCTGTATTTAATGGATGAGCCTACTACTGGGCTTCATCCGAGAGATATTGAACATTTTTTGGTACTTTTAGAACGGCTGACAGATGCCGGGAATACTGTCGTTGTGGTGGAGCATAACCAGCAGCTCATCAGAAACAGTGACTGGGTGATCGACCTTGGGCCGGAAGGCGGGGAAAAGGGCGGATTCGTGATTTTTGAGGGAACGCCGGAGGCCATGAAAGCCTGTGCTGCCAGTGTTACGGCAAAATATCTCTGAATTAAAAAAATCCCCTGAAAGCCGGTAGAATACAGCCGGTTTTCGGGGGATATGGTATGTCAGAATTCTGCTTTTTTAAAGATGCCGAAGCTTATCCGGTACATGGCTGCCGTCCACAGAAGGAGGACAAGAGGAGAAATGCAGGTGAGCAGAAGGACAACGCTGTCTGTAAGCTCAATACCAAAACTTCTCAGAAGATAATACAGTCCCAGGCAGAGCAGTACGGGAAGCAGAAAGGCGGCGAGCATAAGTGTGCGGGCTTTTTCCGCTCCGAATTTAAAAAGCAGGGGAATGACAAGACTGCCGAGAAAGAAGGAAATCGCCACGCCCGCAAGGCAGACTGCCAGCAGTTCCTGCCATTCAGATGCGGAGGTGATATGAAATCTGCCGATTATGGCGCTGCCTGCGATTCCCAGGACACCGCCGAATACCGTGCCAAACAGACAGAAGCAAAGAAGGATCACAAATTTGCTGAGGACCAGGTCTTTTCTTGAGATTGGCATGATCATGGCGTATTTTTCCCATTTGGCGTTCTCATCGAAGCTGAATGTGGTGACAACCATCATGGCGCAGAGGATGCAGCATGTGATGACATAGGCCGCGGCGCCGCCCTGCGGGATCGTGATGAACAGAAAGATAAAGAGCATCAGGACCAGGGCTTTCATATTATGCATGATATTGTATATATCTTTTAAGATCAGACTCTTCATGACAGGACATCCCCCTTTACATACAACAGAAGTATATCATCAATAGTTGCGTTGTCTATGACAAAATCTTTATATCTGCGCGCAGCTTTCTCTCTGTCGGCAACCAGTACATCCCACTGGTAATCCTTCTTTCTGCAGGCTAAAATGTCTTCTTTATCCAGCTTTTCAAACTGGGAGGAGCTGCAGCGGATGATACCGTAACGGTAGATCAGTTCGTCCTTTTCTTTGTCGAAAATAATTTTCCCGTTGTGTAAAAATGCAATATAGTCAGCCACCTTTTCCAGGTCCGTGGTAATATGGGAGGACATGAGAATGGAATGGTTCTCATCCTGGACAAAATCCAGGAACACATCCAGGATATCATCCCGCATCACCGGGTCAAGACCGCTTGTGGCCTCATCCAGAATGAGGAGTTTTGGGTCATGGGAGAGGGCGGCTGCGATGCTGAGCTTCATTTTCATTCCTTTTGAAAAGGTTTTGATCTCCTTATCTGCAGGGAGGGCAAACTGTTTCAGGTAGTCATGGTAGGTTTGGGTATTCCATTTTTTATAGGCGGCTGCGGAAATTTTTTCAATCTTGGCCGGTGTGAGGGATTCGTGGAAATGGATTCCGTCAAATACAACCCCGATATCTTCTTTCATGTCTTTTCTGTCTTCCGTCAGCTCTTCTCCGAAGAGGCGGACGGTTCCGTCATCCTTTCGGATCAGATCCAGGATCCCTTTCAGAGTGGTGCTTTTTCCCGCGCCGTTTTCTCCGATCAGCCCCACAATGGTTCCCCTTGGAACCGAGAATGATATATGGTCCAGCGTAAAATCAGGATACTGTTTTGTCAGATTCTCCACTTGTAAAATTGGCTTCATAGTTATTCCTCCTCCTCATAAAAAATAGATAAAAGTTCGGTCAGTTTGTCAAGCGGGATCCCGCTTGTGCGTCCGATATCCGCGGCAGCCTTCAGGTGTTCCTCTGCCTGGCGCTGCTGTTCTTCCTGATAAAAATCTTTGTTTCTGGCGGACACAAAGCTTCCTCTGCCTACCGTTGTCTCAATAAAACCGTCTCTTTGAAGATCTTCATAGGCTTTCTGAACCGTAATGACACTCACATGCAGAGATTTCGCCAGTGCCCGCATGGAGGGGATCGGCTCGCCGGTCTCTAATTCCCCGCTCATGATCAGAGCTTTTATCTGGGAAGTAATCTGTTCATAGATGGGCTTGCTTGTATTGCTGCTGATAATGATCTCCATGTATCAGGTCCTTTCTGTTTTATAGTGTACTTGTTGTATAAGTACATTATAGACACATGATAACATACTGTCAAGCATTTTCTGAATCGGACGCAATACAGGATAGAAGCGCTTTCTGGGGTGCAGGCAGAAACTTGTCCCTGTGCCATACAGCAAACAATTCATTTTCCAGAGAAAGCCCATCTACGTGAAGAGGAATCAGGGTACCCTTTTCCAATTCATCCCTTACCAGAAGATCGGGAAGGACCGTGATGCCAAGCCCGGCTTTAGCCGCTTCTATGAGGGCAGGGGAATTGACGCTTACCCACAGAGGGTGTACGGAATGGCCCAGGAGCAGGAGCGTGCTGTCCAGCACATCGCGGATGGCACTTCCCTTTTCTCGCAGAAGCAGATTTTCTGAACAGAAGGTTTCCATATCCATGGAGGTATGTATACAGGGATATTGGGGAGCGCAGACGATCTGAAGCGGGTATCTGTCAAAAGAAACGTGGGAAAATGGCCCCTGGGGAACAAAGCCTTCCAAAAGAGCCAGGTCCGCCTTTCCGCTTCGCAGAGTCTCCAGTGCGTTGGCAGCGCTCACCACCTCCACCTGTACCGTCACATCGGGCCACTGCTTCCGGAAGGAGGCAAGGATGGACGGAAGCCAGTGGATCGCAATGGTGATGCTGGATACCACATGGATGGGAGCCTGTTTTTCCAGGCTTTTTATGCGGCTGTCCAGGGACTCACAGGCAGCCAGTACTGGAAGGATTTCTTCCAGAAGCAGTTCTCCGCTTCTGGTGAGCTGGACACGTTTGGAGAGCCGGTCAAAAAGTGCGGTCTGGGCGTATTCCTCTAACTCCCGGATGGCGTGGGAGACGGCGGACTGGGTGATGTATAGTTTCTGTGCGGCTTTTGTGAAATTTTTTGTTTCGCATACAGTCTTGAAGATGTAGAGATGGCGCAGTGTCATCATAAAGTGTTCCTCCCTGTTTTATCATGAATAAAATTAATGATTATGACAATATTATATCGTTTTACAGATTGCTGTACAAGGGTTATACTGTCTTCTTAGGGAGGATTTCAGTATGAGAGAGAAAATAAAACTATGGCTGTGGCTGGCCTGTATCAATCTGTTTATCAGCGCCTTTACCTTTGGAGGCGGATATGTGGTCGTGCCCATGATAAGAAAATATTTTGTTGAGAAAAAGCATCTGTTTGATGAGGAGGAGCTGATCCGCATGGCTGCCATTGCCCAGTCCACCCCGGGGGCGATCGCAGTCAATATGGCTTCTCTGGCGGGATACCGGGCGGCAGGGATGGTAGGGCTTGTCATCAGCGGTATCTGCTCTGTTATTCCGCCTCTGGTCATTTTATCGGTCGTCTCAAAATGGTATGCGGCGGTGGCAGCCAATACCGTCATAGCTGCTGTACTGAAAGGAATGCAGGCAGGTGTTGCCGCTCTTATTGTGGATTTTGTGGTGGATATGACACGGGCGGTGCTGAAGGAGCGTTCGCCGCTTTTGAGTACCATGACCGCTGTGGTATTTGCCATAAGCTTTCTGACAGATACCAATATTGCGGTGATACTGCTGGTGTGCTGCGGCCTTTGTGCCGGGCGTGTATGGTTCCGGAAGAGGGGTGAGATATATGGGTAGACTTCTGCAGCTTGCAGTGACATTTTTCCAGATTGGGCTTTTCAGTATCGGAGGCGGCTATGCCATCATTCCGCTCATACAGGAACAGGTGGTAGAGCGGTTCGCATGGGTTTCCCAGAAGACATTTACTGATATCATCACCATATCCCAGATGACACCGGGACCCCTGGCTGTAAATACATCCACATTTATCGGCATACAGATAGCCGGTATACCGGGAGCGGTTCTGGCAACCTTTGGGTGCGTGATTTCCGGCATCAGCATTTCCGCCTTTTTGTACCGGCTGTTTCAGCGCTATCATAAATCAGAGTATATTATGGAGATACTAAACGGACTGAAGGCGGCTTCTCTGGGACTGATCATCTCTGCCGCCCTGACCATCCTTCTTCTGTCCTTTACCGGTACATCAGTTATATCAGAAATAAAAACAGCGGACTGGACAGCAGCGGTAATCTTTCTGTGTTCCTTTTTCGTGCTGCGCAAATGGAAGGCAAACCCCGTAGCAGTCATGATCGGAACGGGAATCGTGGGAGGCGTAATCTATACACTTTTCTAATGCCGGGAAGAATTTTCAGACACACGCTGACGCAAGTATGATATAATGACAGCAACGAGCCAAGTGGGAGCTCGCTCACATTTGGCGACTGCGACAAGATCGTGATGCAATCACGATATAATGACAGCAACGAGCCAAGTGGGAGCCTGCTCACATTTGGCGACTGCGACAAGCGTTAGCAAGGGAGGCAGAATATGGATAAAAATTATGATGTGATCATTATCGGCGCAGGCCCTTCGGGAATCTTCTGTGCCTATGAATTAAAGCGCCAAAATCCGCGGCTCAAGGTCCTGATGATCGAAAAGGGAAGATGCATAGAAAAACGCCGCTGTCCCAAACGGACCACCAATGTCTGCGCAGGCTGCAAACCCTGCTCCATCACAACAGGGTTTGCCGGAGCAGGGGCATTTTCAGACGGTAAGCTCTCCCTGTCACCGGATGTGGGCGGCACGCTGCCGGAAATCCTGGGCTATGAAAAGGCGGAGAAGCTGATCCATGAGGCGGATGAGATCTACCTGAAGTTCGGAGCGGACAGGAAGGTATACGGAATAGATGACCAGGCAGCCATATGGGATATCCGTACAAAAGCCATCCGCGCCAATTTAAAGCTTATAGAATGCCCCATCCGCCATCTGGGTACAGAGGAAGGCTATAAGATCTATACACGCCTGCAGGAGCATCTTCTGGCGGAAGGCGTGGAAATTCTGTTTATGACCATGGTAAAGGATATTCTCATTGAGGACGGGAAAGTAAAAGGTGTGGTGACAGACAAACAGGAGACCTTTTACGCGCCCCAGATCGCAGCCGGTGTTGGCCGGGAAGGTTCGGAGTGGTTTGCAGGTGTCTGCAGCGGACATCACATAGAGACGAGAAACGGTACCGTGGATGTGGGTGTCCGTGTGGAAGTCCGGGATGAGATCATGAAGGAATTAAATGAAAAGCTGTACGAAGCGAAACTGGTCTACTATACCCCAACCTTTGATGACAAGGTGAGGGTTTTCTGTACAAACCCCTCCGGTGAAGTTTCAGCGGAATACTATGAGAACGGCCTGGCCGTGGTCAATGGTCATGCGTACAAATCCAAGGACAAAAAGACGCACAACACAAACTTTGCCCTGCTGGTTTCCAAGAATTTCACAGAGCCTTTCCGCTCTCCCATCGAGTACGGCAAGCACATTGCACAGCTCGGCAACATGTTAAGTGACGGAAAAATCCTGCTGCAGAGATACGGAGACTTTAAGAGAGGCAGGAGAACGACCGCTGAGAGGCTTACAAGAAACAATATTATCCCCACACTGAAGGATGCGGTTCCCGGGGATTTATCTCTGGTACTTCCCCACAGGATCATGGTGGCAGTGGTGGAGATGATCGAGGCGCTGGATAAGGTGACACCGGGGATTGCAAGCGATGAGACTCTGCTCTATGGGGTGGAAGTCAAATTCTATTCCAACAAAGTCCTGGTCAACACAGAATTTGAGACAAATATCAAAGGGCTGCGTTCCATGGGAGACGGCGCATCCATTACAAGAGGACTGATGCAGGCATCTGCCAACGGTCTGAGTACAGCGCGTGCCATATTAAAGACATTTGGGGAGCAGCAGGAAGGAGACAGGGCCAATGATGAGACTTCTGATCGCGGAAGATGATGAGGTGCTCAGAAGAGAGTTGTCCAGGGACCTGGAAAGCCATGGATATGAGACGGCGGTGCCTGAGCGCTTTGAAGATGTGGAGGATATTGTAAAAGAAGGGAAGGTCCATCTCGTTCTCCTGGATGTAACGCTTCCGGGAAGGGACGGATATGAGATATGCAGAAGTATCCGGCGCTTTTCCAGAATCCCCATTCTCTTTCTGACCAGCAGGGATACGGATATGGATGAGCTGTACGGCATGACCATGGGCGGGGATGACTTTGTCCGCAAGCCTTATAAAATGCCCATACTGCTTGCCAGAATTGAAGCCCTTATTCGCCGCAGCTACCCGGATGCGGGGACAGAGAGAGAAATCCTGTGGCAGGACTTCCGCTTACTGCCCGCCAAGGGAAAACTGTGCAGGGGAGAGCGGGAGGTCATACTGACCAGGCAGGAGACACTTCTCTTATCCTGCCTTTTTGCCCGTCCCGGTGAAGTGATCCGGAGAGTGGATTTTATAGAGGAGCTGTGGGACAACCAGGTTTTTATTGATGACAATACGCTCAGCGTCCATATGACCCGGCTCAGAGGGAAATTAAAGGAACTGGACGCAGGAGACCTGATCGTTACCCGGTACGGGCAGGGGTATTTGATATGAGCGGGCGTATGTATTGGCGGCAGCAGGCAGTACCTGTATTGGTGCAGGTGCTCTGCCTGTGTGCTGCCTCTTTGTATCTGCGGGCCCTTGGTCTTACATGGCTGCAGCTCATCCCTCTTGCAGGGGCCTATATGGGTGGTATTGTGCTGTGGAACCTGCTGCATTTTTTGAGAAAACGAAAGTATTTTCATAAAATGGCAGTTTTAATGGAAAGCCTGGATAAAAAGTATCTCTTTCCCATGGTATGGAAGGATGCGGATACCTGGGAGGAGGCAGGCTATTACTGTCTGATGAAAGAATGTACGAAATCCATGCTGGAGGAGACAGAGGAGGCCCAAAGGCTGCAAAAGGAATACCGGGAACGGCTGGAAACCTTTGTCCATGATATGAAGCAGCCTATTTCTGTAGTCTCTCTCATTGCGGGAAGGGAAAAGACGCAGGATAACAGGGCCATACTTCTGGAACTGGAAAAAATGAACCACCTCTCAGAGCAGATCCTGTATTTCGGGCGCAGTGAAAGCTCCCACTCGGACTTTCGGATACAGAAGGTGGATACAGGGGCGGTAATCCGGGAGTGCCTGTCCATGAACAAGCAGCTTCTGATACAAAACCGGGTTTCTCTGGATATTCCGGAGGACATACCAAAAGTCTATGCAGATGAGAAGGCACTTTTATTTGTTTTAAACCAGATCGTTTACAATGCGGTCACTTATAAAAAGGCAGGGGAGGTTCCCAAAATAGCCTTCTCCTTTCTCGCCGCCGGAGACAATAAGCTGCTCCTGCACATCCGGGATAACGGCTGCGGCATTTCTTCGGAAGACCTGCCCAGGGTTTTTGAGAAAGGATTTACAGGAAAAAACGGCAGGGAGAATCGCCGCTCTACAGGTATGGGGCTTTATCTGTGTAAAAAAATATGTGACGGGCTCGGCATTGGCCTTAGTGTCTGTTCCGAGGAAGGGGTCTATACCCGGTTCACCATCTGCCTTTCGATTCTTACGGAAAAGTAAGATTTCCGCAAGAATGTAAGATACATTGAAAAAAGCAGATATGATATTCTGTACCTGAGGTGATAAATATGGAACCATTACTGAATATTACACACGTCTCCAAATATTATGGGGAGAACGCAAATGTGACCAAGGCATTGGATGATGTCTGCTTTACGGTGGAACCCGGCGAATTTGTGGGGATTATGGGGGCCAGCGGCTCCGGAAAGACCACCATGCTCCAGTGTATCTCCACACTGGATGAGCCAACCGGCGGACAGATCCTGCTGGACAAAAAAGATATTACAAAGCTGACAGAGCGGGAGATCGCGCATTTCAGAAGCAAAAACCTGGGCTTTGTATTCCAGGAGTACAATCTTCTGGATACCCTGACTTTGGGGGAGAACATTGAACTGGCCCTGACCATACGCAGAGCGCCGAAGGAAGAGATCGGAAAGAAGGTGGAGGCGGTTGCCGGCAAGCTGGGAATCCTCTCTGAGCTGAACAAATTCCCCTATGAGGTTTCCGGAGGACAGAAGCAGCGCTGTGCCTGTGCCAGAGCCCTGGTCAATGAACCACGCCTGCTGCTGGCAGATGAGCCTACCGGGGCCCTGGATTCCGCATCCAGCGCCATGCTTTTGGAGACCATGGAGGAACTGAACCGGGATATGGGGATCACGATCCTCATGGTTACCCACGATGCATTTACAGCCAGCCACTGCAGCAGGATCCTTTTCCTTCGGGACGGGCGGATCTTCACAGAGATGCGGAAGGGGAAAAAAGACAGAAAAGCATTCTTCCAGGAAATCCTGGATGTGATGTCCATGTTAGGCGGTGATGTTGCCCATGTACGCTAAACTGGCTATACGAAATGTAAAACGGAGTATGGGGGACTATGCCATCTATGTGCTGACCCTTGTCCTGAGCATCACCCTGATCTTTGCCTATAACTCCCTGCTGTTTTCCGATGCCATAAATTCCTTCAGCAAGCTGATGCGGCCTATGATGTCCATTCTCGTATGCGTGACGGTGATGGTGGTGCTGATTCTGGGATGGCTGATCACTTACATCACTCATTTTATCTTTGAGCAGAGAAGCCGGGAATTTGCCTGTTATATGACCATGGGGATGGAGCGTCCGGCCATGAGCCGCCTTTTTCTCATTGAACAGCTTTTGATCGGCAGTGCGGCGCTGGCAGCAGGCATTCTGCTGGGAAATGTCTTTTATCTGGCACTTAGCCAGGTGATTTTTAAAATGTTTGACAGATCCTATTATATGGACCTGTCCTTTCAGTTCCCGGCGATTGGTCTGACAGTCCTGTGCTTTTTTCTTATGTTTGTATTCTGCCTTTTCAAGCAGAACCGGATTCTTAAAAAAGTGAAAATAAAGGAACTGATGAATTACAGCAGGCAGAATGAAGGCGGAGGGGCAAAAAGCGGAAAACACATCCGATTAAAAATGACAGGAGCCGTGGCCCTGGGATTACTGGGCCTGATTTGTCTGTATGTGGCGTTTACTGTAAGAATTGATGTATTTTCAGGCTTTGCCAACATGTTTCTTATGGCAGCAGGTATTATTCTGCAGGGGGCAAGTCTTATGCTTTTTTACCGGCATCTTGCCAACTGGATACTGCTTCGGTATAAAAAGAGCAGAAAGAGGCTGCATCATCTCAATATCTTTTTCTACCGCCAGCTTACGGCCCGTCTGAACACCAACGGCAGACAGTTGGGGGTCCTATCCATTTTGCTGCTGTTCACCTTTATGGGGCTGGGAGGCGCCTCCTTTATGGCAAATGCCTATGAGGACGCCCTGGAGAAAACGGTGCCCTTTGACGTGGAAGTTACACAGCATTACGGCAGACTGGATGCAGAGACATGCCGGAGTTTTGTGGGAAAACACAGCGAGATTACAGAAGACCTGGCCTATGACATCTATCAGATGGAGGACAGCACCATCATCGTGGAAATGCTCGGCCGCAAGCAGGAGGAAGTGGAGGGATTCGAGGATTGGGCGGCGGAGACCAATATGGACCGCTGCATTCGATTATCGGATTACAACAAACTCAGGGAACTGCTCGGGAAGAAGCCCATCTCTCTTTCTGAGGATGAATACGCGATCCAGACCCAGGAAACCTATTATAAAAAGAAGCTGGAGAAGGCAGAACGCACCCTTTTAACAGGGGGCAGAAAATACCGTCTAAGCGAAGTGCTGGAAGGGCCTTTTGCGCAGGCTAATATGAATGAGAGCGGATTCGGCACGAGCACTATTCTGATTCTGCCGGATGCTGCCTGTGCTTCCATGACACATTCCAGAGGATGTTATGTGGCAATGGTAAAGGACAGAGAGGACACGGATTATCAGGATGCCCTTCAGAAAACCATAGAAAAGACCGCAGGCCACGACGGCCCCAGCTTTATTATGGCGTGTACCTATAAAGGCCAGAAGCAGGAGCTGCAGTCTATCTATATGATGACAGCCTTCATCTGCTGTTATGCTGCATTTATCTGCATCTTTATCTGTGCCACAATTCTGGCAGTACAGCTTTTGAGCAGCAGCAGGAAATACCGTTATCAGTATGACCAGTTAAGAAGAATGGGGACCACAGACACCGAGATCCGAAAACTTACGGTAAGGCAGAGCGCCGTGTATTTCTTTCTTCCCATGGCACTTCCCCTGTTTTTCCTGTTTCTCTATATGGCCGGCATCGGTTTGGCCTTTCCGGTTCAGCGTAGTATGCTCATTGCCTCCTTTGGGGCAGCAGTGGCGATCTTTCTGGTGGTGTACGGGTGTTATCTGCTGGTCACCTGTCTGCAGTACCAGAAAAATGTGCTGAAAGGCACAAAGCAGTACCACCTCCGTGATTTTGTTCTGAATGACAGGAAATAGATTGTATTTTCTGCGGAAAAAAGTTATAATGAATCTGTAGTATGTTAAATTAATGACAAACAGGAGGTATGTAAGATATGGCAAAAATATTGAGCAGTCCCGGAAAATATGTGCAGGGCGCAGGAGAGCTGAAAAAGCTTGGCACCTATGCGGAAGGTCTTGGGAAAAACGCGCTTATATTGATCAGTAAGGGCGGCTATAAAAGAATCGGCAAAGAGATTGAGAAGAGTTTTGCGGATGCTGACTGTACCCTGTATTTCGACTATTTTAACGGGGAATGCTCCAAAAACGAGATCAACCGTCTGAAAAAGATCATGGAAGAAAAAGGCTGTGACCTGGTCATCGGTATCGGCGGAGGCAAGATTTTTGATACCGCCAAAGCTGCCGCGTATTATGAGAACACGCCGGTGATCATCTGCCCGACCATTGCCTCCACAGATGCGCCCTGCAGCGCATTGTCAGTGATCTATACAGATGAAGGGGTATTTGAGGAATACCTGTTCCTGCCAAAGAACCCGGACATGGTGCTGATGGATACAGAGGTCATCACAAAATCCCCGGTGCGCCTGACCGTAGCCGGCATGGGAGATGCCCTGGCTACATATTTTGAGGCCCGTGCCTGTGCCGCAAGCGATGCCCAGACCTGTGTAAATGGCAAATCCACAGGCGCAGCCATGGCTCTGGCAAAATTATGCTTTGACACACTGATGGAGGAAGGCGTGAAGGCTAAAATCGCTCTGGAGGCAGGTGCCTGCACAGAGGCAGTGGAAAAAGTCATTGAGGCGAACACACTGCTCTCCGGTATCGGTTTTGAGAGCGGCGGACTTGCAGGCGCCCATGCCATCCACAACGGATTTACCGTACTGGAAGAATGCCATTCCATGTACCACGGGGAGAAGGTGGCTTTCGGCACCATCACACAGCTTGTGCTTGAAAACATCCCTGCAGAGGAGCTGGAGATGATCATTGACTTCTGCATCGAAGTGGGCCTGCCTGTCACCCTGAAAGAGCTGGGCGTCAAAGAGGTGACTCCTGAAAAAGTCATGGCAGTGGCGGAGGCTGCCTGCGCAGAGAACGATACCCTCCATAACATGCCTTTCCAGGTAACACCGGAGACCGTGTCCGCTGCGATCCTGGCAGCCGATGCCTATGGACGCTATTTCCTGGGAGAGTGATCAGGAGGTAAACTGCCGGACACCGTATGTGTTCCGGTACTCACTGAGGGTGAAGCCGGTGAGCTTTTTGAACTGCTTTCCAAGGTGGCTCTGGGAGGAAAAACCCAGGTATGCGGCAATTTCGATATAGGAATATCCGGAATAGGTCAGCATATTTTTAGCCAGACCGATCTTCTCACGCAGAATAAAATTTTTGATGGACATTCCCTCGCATTTATGGAACAGTTCAGAGAGATAGCCCGGGTTCATGCCCAAAAAGTCAGCTATCTCCTGTATAGTGATCCTGTCGTGCAGATGGGAAAAGATATAATCTTTGCAGCGGCGGACATGGGGATTCTTTTCTTTGTTCCCTGTGCCGCTTAGCTGCTCTTTCTGTTCTCTCACCATATTGGTATACTGGTACTCAGCCTGCCGCAGCAGATGGGTGATGGAAGCCATATCAGAAGCCTCCTCCACTTTATTGATATAAATATCACTCAGGGAAAAGGAGATTTCAGGCAGGATGCCGCCGCGTATGGCCGCCCGGCTTGCCAGGGTGATCACCACGATACCGATATTTTTCCAGTTGCGCAGCTTGTCTTTTGCCAGAACACCGACATTTCCCGTGTAATCCTCAGCCCAGCTTTTTTCCAGCTGTTTTACATCTCCGTTCTCAATGCTGGAGAATTCCCGCAGCTCCTGGTCATAGGGGTTATGTCCTATGGAAGCCTCCTGATTCTCAAACAGCAGATCTGAAAAATGTCTCTGAATCTCTGTATCCAGGGTTTCGTCAATACAGTTAAATACGATCAAATCCCGCTCATTCAAAGTCTGTTCCCAGAAAAGATTATGTATAAGAAGAATATTTACCGATAACTCCGCAAAGTCACAAAACGGCACCGTATCCAGGAAACTCTCATCATAGACAGGCTGTTTATCACAGTGGATGAGACGCACCGGTGTCTTGAGCTTAACCGGGCCGATGATAAACCGGTGTCCCGGAACCGTAACTTTCGCATAGACCAGTTTATCTCCGGCAGACAACAAAAGCGGCAGCGTCCCGGAATCCCCAAAGAGCAGATATTCTTCCAGAGAACCTTCATAAAAACTGCTGTCCGTAAAGTCAGGACGTCCGCAGAATCTCTCCGTCACTTCCTCTTTTTCCCCGTAATCCCGCACGATGGTGTGCAGGCTGTATGAAACGTGCCGCATCAGATAAGGGATATTCATAACAAAGTACCTCCTGTATGGGAATCTATATCCATTATAACAGATAATCCGGGAAAAGTGATAAAAAACCGAAAAAAGTGATATATAAACCGCTGATTTTGTCATAAAATCAAGGCAAATAAAGACAAAGTCCGAAAAGGAGAATGGATTATGTATGTAAAAGGCGTAAATCTGGGAAACTGGCTGGTACTGGAAAAATGGATGAGTCCGGCGCTTTTTGAGGGAACCACAGCGGAGGATGAATACTATCTTCCCAGGCAGCTCTCCAAAGAGGTATATGAGGCGAGAATAAAGATCCACCGTGCGGAATATATCACGGAGAGGGATTTTACAAGGATCAAATCCATGGGGATGGATGCGGTCAGGATTCCGGTGCCGTATTTTATCTTTGGCGACAGGGAACCTTTCATCGGCTGTGTAGAGGAGCTGGACAAAGCATTTTGCTGGGCAGAGAAATACGGGCTGCAGATATTGATCGACCTGCACACTGCGCCGGACAGCCAGAACGGATTTGACAACGGGGGAATCTCCGGTGTCTGCAAATGGTCCCAAGAGCCGGACGAGGTGGGATTTGAGTTAAGCGTTCTGGAACGGCTGGCGAAGCGCTATGGAACCAGACCGGGTCTGTGGGGCATTGAAATTCTCAATGAGCCCATCCTGGAGGATATGTGGACGACCATGGATGTGGCAAACCGCTATAAACCGGCCGACCCGGAAAAGGCGCGGGGCAGCAGGCCGAACACCATGGAATTTATCCGCAGCTTCTATCTGGAGGCATATGACAGAATCAGAAAATACATGCCGGATGAAAAATATGTGGTGATCCATGACGCCTTTGAGTTAAAAGCCTGGAAAGAGTTCATGCGCGAAGACAAATACAAAAATGTGGTGCTGGATACACACCAGTATCTGATGGTGGCGGAGGCCCTTGGCTGTGAACAGACCGTGGAATCCTACACTGCCTACATCCGCGGGACACTGGCAAAAGACATAGAGGAAATGCAGCAGTATTTTCCGGTCATCTGCGGAGAATGGTGTCTGTTCAACTCTCTTGCCTGCGGTTGTGACACAAAGGGCGGCCAGAGTGTGTTAAACGGTGTGGAAGGAGCACCTGCGGAGGTTGTAAGCCCGGAGGAAAAAAAGCGTATCTACAGTGCGCTTGCCAAAGAACAGTTAGATGCCTGGAAAAAAGGCTCCGGATATTTTTATTGGAGCTATAAGCTTCTGGTGGATACCGTGAACGATGCCGGATGGATCGGATGGGACAGCTGGGATTTCGGAAGATGTACGGATTTCGGATGGTTTCCTAAGGAAGGATAAGCCTTTTGGATAAAATAAAATGCAGTTAAAGGAGAAAAACAGATTATGAAGACAGATATGAATCCCAATGCAAAGTTGTCATTTGTGGAGCGGTTTGGTTACGGAGTGGGAGATTATGCGGGGAACCTGGTGTACTCAGCTATCAGTGCATTCCTGCTTGTGTATTATACCAATGTAGTGGGTGCAAACGCGGCGGCAGCGGCTTCTATCATTGCTATATCGAAAATATTTGACGGGATCTCAGACCTGGTCATGGGATATATCATTGACCATACACACAGCAAATGGGGCAAGGCCCGCCCCTGGATCGCAAGACTCTGTATTCCCCTGGCGGTCTGCACGGTCCTCATGTTCAGTGTGCCTTCCTCCTTTGTGGGAAAAGCACAGCTTGCCTATATGTTTTTGACTTATAATCTGGTTTCCACCATTTTCTATACCGGAATCAACGTGCCTTATGCCACCATGAACGGCCTGATGACTACCAACCAGTATGAGAGAGGGCTTCTGGGCAACTTCAGGATGCTGCTGGCAACAGCAGGGACCATGACCATCAACACAGTGGTACTGAAACTGACCACAGCCTTCGGCGGCGGTGACGCTTACAGCCAGAAGGGATGGACACTGACCTTTGTGCTCTTGATGCTGGTATTTGTAGGGCTGAACCTTTTCATGTTCGGTGTCTGCAGAGAACGCGTGGTGGAACAAAAGAAGACAGAGCAGGCCGAAAAGGAGCAGGTGTCTTTTGTAAAAGGGCTGGCAGGCCTTGTGAAGAACAAATACTGGGTTTTACTTGTCATTGCCCTGTTTGCCATGTATTTCATGATGTCAAGCTTCTTTGGCTCCGCTGTATACTATGCAAAATACAATATGGGGGATGAGAGCTATTATGCGTCCATCTCCAACTGTCTGTCTGTGGCGCAGATCGCCACCATGTTTGTGACGCCTTTTATCATGAAAAAGACAGGGAAACGCAATGTGTTTCTCATGGGCATGCTCATATCCATGGCAGGTTTCCTGCTGACAGGGTTTACCACGGATCTGACGCTGGTATGTGTGCTTTCCGTTGTAAAAGGAATCGGGTTCGGGTTCGGCGCCGCCACTATGTTCGGTGCCCTGCAGGATGCCATCACCTACGGGGAGTGGCTGAACGGCTACGGAACAGCCGGCATGGGAAATGCAGCCTCCTCCTTCTGTATGAAGGTGGGCTCCGGTTTCGGAACCGCGGTTCTCGGATGGGTGTTAAACGCCGGCGGATTCAAGGCGGAGGCAGCCGTACAGTCTGCGGCATCACAGTCCGCGATCACCTGGTCTTTTGTATGGATACCCGCTGTATCCGTCCTGATCGCAGCCATCTGCCTGTGTTTCTTTGACCTGGATAAAAAGTACGAAAAGGCAGTAACAGACCTGGCAAAAGGAATACATAAAAGTGATTATGAAAAATAGGAGGGAATGCTATGATCCAAAATCCCATACTTCCCGGATTTCATCCGGACCCCTGTATCTGCAGAAAAGGGGATGATTACTATCTTGCGGTTTCCACCTTTGAATGGTTTCCGGGTATTCCCGTATACCATTCAAAGGACTTAAAGCACTGGGAACTGCTAACACACGTATTGACAGATGATGAGAAAGTGGATTTGAAAAAACTGCCCTCGGCAAAGGGCATCTGGGCACCCTGTCTGACTTACTGTGAAGCGGAGGACATGTTCTATGTGGTCTACGGGGTGATGAACTCCATGAATGCCAGGTACTTTGATGTGGACAATTACCTGATCTGTGCCAGGGACATAGAAGGACCCTGGAGTGAGCCGGTCTATCTGCACTCCGCCGGTTTTGACGCTTCTTTGCTGCACGATACGGACGGGCGCAAATGGATCGTCTCCCTGGAGTGGGAGACCAGAGAGGGCTATGAGAAACCGGGCGCCATCTGTCTGGCAGAGTATTCCCCGGAAAAAAAGGCAGTCATCGGTTATCCAAAACGTATCTGGAACGGCGGGACAGACAGGGGATGTATCGAAGCGCCTCATCTTACAAAAAAAGACGGGCGGTATTATATCATGTGCGCGGAGGGCGGCACGGGATACAATCACTGTGTGACTATGGGAAGGGCAGAGAATGTCTGGGGACCTTATGAGAAAGATCCTGAAAATCCCATTGTGACCTCCGCTCCCGGTGTATCCAATGAGCGTCATGACCCGGACCACTTAAAGCCCCAATACTATAACCCGGATTCCGTACTGCAGAAATCAGGTCACGGAAGCTATGTGGAGACCCCAAATGGGGAAGTGTATCTGGTGCATCTGACCGCCAGGCCGTTTGTACCGGAGCTTCGCTGCACACTGGGCAGGGAGACGGCTGTCCAGAAAATGGTATGGACAGAGGATGGCTGGCTTCGCATGGCTGACGGCGGCAGGCTGGCAAAGATGCAGGTGCCTGAGAGCGGCCTTCCAAAGTGTGAGATGCCGAAGATACCGGATTACGACGACTTTGATGCGGACACCCTTGGAAACTGGTATTACGCACCCAGGATCATGCCCCAGTCCTTTGCGGATGTGACAGCCAGGCCGGGATATGTGCGGCTGAGAGGCCAGGAATCCAGAACCTCCTTAAACCGCGTCAGCATTCTGGCAAGAAAGCTCACCTCCCTTCACGCGCGCATCACCACGAAAATGGAGTTTCATCCTGAGATTTACCAGCACAGCGCAGGTCTTATCCTCTATTATGACAATATGAACTATATCAATCTGAGAAAGTATTACAGCCAGACCCTGGGACAAAGTGCCCTGTCTGTTATTTGCCTGGAGAACGGGGAGAAGATGGAATTTACAGATACCAGAACACCTGTGGGGGAAGGACCGGTCTATCTGCGGCTGTATGTGGAGCAGAGGAAGACATGGTTTGAGTGGAGCTGTGACGGAACGGAGTTTCAGAAGATCGGCCGGGTATTCGATACCTCCCATTTTTCTGATGAATACTGCAGGTACGGGGAATTTACCGGAACCATGGCAGGTCTGACCTGTGCGGACAGGATGTTTCACAGACATTACGCGGATTTTGATTTCTTTGAATACACGGAATCCTATTCCTGATAAAGATAGATTCACTGCCACATGGGCGTCCGGTCTGCCGGGCGCCTTTTGACGGTTTTCTTTTGACTGTGTGTAAGGTATTCATTGTAATTACAGAATAATTATATTATAATAATATCATATTTTTTGGTAATGCGCGCGGTGGAGAAAGCGTATGTTGGAGGTTTTATATGGAGGCAAAAGCAGTAGTCAACAGTAATAATATCAGCGGTCTGATCGAACGGACGCTGAACTATGTGGACCCGAGGCTGGTGGACCACGGAAAAAGGGTGGCATCCCTGGTCTACGGAATGCTGGCAGTGCAGAAAAAGTATTCTGCAAAAGATATCCAGGACATTTGTATCCTTGCCATGCTGCATGATATCGGCGCTTACAAGACCGAGGAGATCAACCGGATGGCCCAGTTTGAATCCGAAGATATCTGGGAACATTCCATCTACGGATATGTGTTTCTTGATAATCTCTCTCCCTTAAAAAACTGGGCCAGGGCAGTCATGTTTCATCATGTGGCAGCAGTCCATCTGCCGGATACGCTGGAAGACAGAATAAGGGAAGCAGCCCAGATGATCAGCCTTGCTGACCGAGTTGACATATACCTTCAGGAACATCCGGATTCCCATAACCTGTTTGGATATCTTGATCGGGTAAGAGGAAGCAAATTTGACGGCAGCATTCTGGATCTGTTTTATGAGGCGGATAATCAGTTCTCTATGCTTGCATGTCTGGATGAGGAGAAAGACTTTCATAAAATCCTTCCGGATGTCCGTCTGTCAGAGCAGGAATGTGAAGATTATTTGAGAATGATGATATATGCCATTGATTTCAGGAGCCAGCATACAGTGACCCACACCATCACAACGACACGCATAAGCTGCTGTGCTGCCAGACATATGGGACTGTCAGAGGAACAGATACATAATATTTTCTATGGGGCGCTTCTGCATGATCTGGGGAAGATCGGAATCCCGGTGGAGATACTGGAGTACCCGGGAAGGCTGAGCAATCAGGCTATGGCTATCATGCGGACCCATGTGGACCGGACGGAGGAAATCCTGGGAGGCACCATAGAGGAAGGGATAACAAGAATCGCCCTCAGGCATCACGAGAAGCTGGACGGAAGCGGATATCCCAGAGGGCTTTGCGGGGAGGAGCTGACCATAGAGGAGCGGATCGTGGCGGTATCGGATATTGTCAGTGCGCTTTTGGGGACCCGCAGCTACAAGGAGGCATTTTCCAAGAACAGGACTCTGTCTATTATAGAGGAGCAGGCCCGGGAAGGAAAGATTGACAAAAGTGTGGTGGAGGTTCTGAGGGAAAACTTCGATGTGGTTCTGGAGGAAGTGGAAGAAAGCTGCAGACCGATTCTGGATACCTATTACGGCCTGCGAAAGGAATACCAGTATCTGCTTGGAAAATATCTGTATGACGGTGCCAAAACCGCAGATAAGGGCAGGAAGGAGTCATAATGCATTGGGACAGGACATAGAATATACTATTCAGAGAGAAGGAGGCACTGCCCATGTCCGTAAATTATAAAGTATCTTATTTTCTCGACCGCTTTGATTTCCCGGTTCCGCAGCAGCTTGTGGAGAAGTATTACAGGTATAAACTGGGACACCCCTGTTTTCTGATGAAACAGAACGGAAGATGGACGATCGTGCCTGTCCGGCAGTAGCAGACAAAAACGGGAGACAGCCATCAGCTGTCTCCCTTAAAATACTTTATTTTTCATGTAAAGACCGCTGTGCCAAAAGCTCCTGGAGATTTTCAATCTCCTGTTCGCTTAATCGGTCTTTTTCGATAAAATTGGCTAGCATGGAGGACAGGCTTCCGTTATAAAATCGTTTTAAAAAGGAACTGTTCTCATGATCCAGATATTCGTCCTTCTGAACCAGCGGTGTGTAGACAAATACGCGTCCTTCCTTTACATATGTCAGAGCACCTTTCTGGACCAGCCTTTTGATCAGTGTCTGGATGGTTTTGGGGCTCCAGCTTGTAGTCTTTAACAGCATTTCTGTGATTTCATTGGTGTTAATGGGAGCATTCTTCCACACAACCTTCATAACTTCATATTCGGCCTCAGATATCTGGGGTAAATCTTTCATGGTTCAGCCTCCTGGTTTGATAAAGAGATTATAAATATTATATTCTTACGGCATAAGCTTGTCAATCGCAGACGCGTATGGCGATCCTGCCCTTCTAATCCGGCAGAAGCTGCATCTGAGCCAGAATCTCAAGGGCGATCCTGCTGGCAGTTGCCCCGTCAGCGTGGTCTTCCCCCCGGATGTTTACGGCAAAGAAGCTTGGAACACCATGGGTCTCCACATAGCCTGTGAACCAGCCGTTTTTGTCTTTGCCATCAATATTGCCGGTCCCCGTTTTCCCGTAGAGCGTATAGCCGTTTTCCTCTGCAATACACAGGGCATCCTTCACTGCCTGTATGGAGGATTCCTGAAATCCGAATGTATTGTCATAGAGATCAGCAAGCAGTCTGACCTGCTCAAGGGGTGAGATTTTCAGGGAGGATTCCATCCAGAAGGTTTTGGGACCTGCCGACACATCGCTGTTTCCGTACCCGATCTGATCTAAAAAGCCCTGTATGGAAGATAGACCGGCTCTGCTGTCTAACTCCTGAAAATACCAGTTGACTGAATTTTTCATAGCAGATTTTAGATCCTGGTCCTGATTCCAGCTCTCAAAAGGATACACCTCTTCCTTCCAGGGCAGGATTGAAGAATCCGGGGTGATGGTTCCTTTTTCAAGGGCGAGCAGCGCGCTGTATATTTTGTATGTGGAATCCGGAGATATACGTGTACGGCTTTCTTCCTCCCCATAGATGCTCCAGGTATCCGAGGAGGGCTGATATAGCACGAAACTGCCTGCATAGCCTTCAAAGAAAGTATCCAGTTCCAGGGCTTTCGTTTTGCCCTTGGGGGATGTGGAAACGGTCTCTCCCCATGTGGTCACAGACAGGAAAGGCGTGTTTGCCAGTACAAGTATGGCTGCCAAAAATAAAAAGGCAGTGTTCTTTATCCGGACGGTTCCTGTTTCTTTTCGATAAGTGACAATGCCCAGGATTCTTTTCTTCATCTGCTTTTGATTCTCCGCGAATCCGGTGGTCATGGAATATTCAGAGCGGGAGGCATTTGCCGTGTGATGTAAGAGCACAGAGCCATATTCCCGGTAACACCCCTCCTGCAGGATTCCCAGCACGGACGCATCGCAGGCCAGTTCCCTGTCCGCCCGCATCTTCCTGCCTGCCAGCCATACTGCGGGGTTAAACCAGTAAATGATACAAAACAGATTCATAAAAAGATTTACCGCGTGATCCCTGCGGCGGCAGTGCTGGATCTCATGCAGCAGGATATAAGAAAGCGCTTTTGAATCTTCCTCTGACAGATACGCCATGGGAAGAATGATACAGGGGCGAAAGGCCCTGGCAGATACAGGAGATTGGATAAAAGCGCTGGCAAGCAGAGGGAACGGCCTTTTTTGGCCGCATTGCTTCAGGCATTTTTTATAAAGCGTGCGTACCGCCTTATTTTGCACAGGGAGGGCGGTTTTGAAAAGCTGATGCAGCTTTTTTGCTGAACGTGCTGTATACCAGAGTATCAGGCACGCACCCAGGAGCCAGACAGCAGATAAAACCAGCAAAAGCGTACTCCCACCGGATTTTTCTGCCTCCAGCGCGTAATCCTGTATCTGCAGGGTGCTTTTTGCTGCAGGCGCGGCAGCGGCAGTCAGAGATTCCACAGCTCTGCCTGCATTTGAAGATAATCTGTTCAGAAAGCCTGCCGGGAAAAAGGTCCGGTTCCGAAATGGCAGAAAAGGAATCGTGAGCATTATAAGATAGATGATCCAAATCTGATATTGTCCCCGTGCCGGAATCTGCTTTTTAAAAAGGCGTTTCATAAGGAAAAAGACCAGGGTGACCAGCATAATGATCACATTGCTGAGCAGAAAACGGAAAATAAATGCCTGTGATATCACCATAATTTCACTCCTTTCGGGGTGCCCGTAAATCATAACGGAATCCTGTTATATTACATTCGTAATAATAAATCTGACTCTATTATAATATAAATGCCGGAAAAGTCAAACGGCATCTGCGGCCAGGTGTTTTTTTACGGTTCAGTGCCCTCACAGTTACAGGCAGTCATCCATGCAAAACGCCCTGGTGCCATGGGATGACAGCTACACCTTTTCTACTTAAAACATCGAAAGAGTTTAAAGCAGACAGAGATGGTAAGAACCAGAGCGCCTGCGGCCACAAGAAGATACTGTACCGGAACATAATCTGCCAGAGGGCCGAAAAAGGCCATACCCAGAGGCAGCGCGCAGGAAGTGGAGATCTGCATGAAACTGAAAATCCTGCCATGCATGCCTGGTTCCACTTTTTCCTGGATGGTTACATTGATGGGGGTGTTGTAGCAGGGGGAGGTAACGCCTATCATGGTATTCATGACCAGGTATATGAAAAATACAGGCGCCGTCCCCAGACCAATCATGATCGCCCCGTACACACCTCCGGCCAGAAGAGTGGTCTGCAGATGGTTTTTAAATCCGCCCCAGGAGGCGATGAGGATGCCGCCCAGGACCATGCCGAGGCTGTAGGTCATTTCACTGACCGTGAGCCGCCATACCTCCGGTCCGAAGGTCCTGCTCACCATAAGAGGTGTGAGGAAGGCGGAGGGGCTGATCAGAAACAGGATGATGATCTGAAACAGCATCAGTCTTCTGATAAAAGCATGGTTCTTGATGTAGGAAATACCGCCTGTTATTTTCTGCAGACTGGATTCCTCCCCGGCAGATGATTTTGCGTAGGGCGGTATTTTAATGGTAAAAGTGATACTGATGCCGATCATGGCTGTGATCACGTCAATAAAAAGTGCCGCCTCCAGAGGCGCTGCGGAGAGAACGGCACCTCCGGCTGCCGGTGATAAGAACATCATGAAGGAGGACAGGGTACTGTTGATTCCGTTCATCCTCATGAGATGTTCTTTGGGAACAAGCTGCGGAAAGATGGCGTTCACCGCAGGTGTCTGGATTCCGGTGCCGGCTGAACGGATGATCAGCACAGCAAACAGAAACCAGATGTTCTTATGCCCTGACAAAAAAGCCAGAGCCAGTATAAGCGTGGAACAAGCAATAACGCCGTCTGAGAGCATGATCAACAGCTTCCTGTCATAGCGGTCAATCCATACCCCCGCAAAAAGGGAAATGATGATCTGGGGAAGGAAGCCGCAGAGGGTGGAGATGGTGAGCATTTTTCCTGAAGATGTTGTCAGTGTAATATACCAGACGATCGCGTACTGAACCAGGGAGGAACCGAACAGGGAGATAGTCTGGGCTGTTAAAAATCGAAAGGTCTTTCCTTTCCATGTATTCAAATTCATATTGTAAATACCTCTTTCTGTAAATGATAAAATCTGCTGCCACCCGCATACGGGTACTGTACAGATGCCTCTGCCGGGCAGCAAAAAAGGCAGAGGACATCATAAGCCTCTGCCTGTCAGTCTGCAGACAAAAGGCTGCGGCGAACACATCGCCGCAGCCAGATACAGAACAAGGGTATTCACGGAAAACAGGTACACAAACAAACCCATCAGATAATCCGATACGCACCATACCTGTTTCCCGGTGAATACAGCAGCTCTGCCGCTATCTGAACTCCGTACAATGTTTCACCGGAAACGTTATCTGTACGGAGCTGATTCGTCTTCTCAATTTATCAGTCAAAATAAAGTTCATAAAAGCCACCTCATTGGGATGATTTGCTTGTCCTAATGATTACTATAGCATGTAAAAAAGTTCCTTGTCAATGAAGAGTTCGTATATGTTATAATGGACGAAAACGGACACCAGGTGTCATATCGTTCAAGATTTCTTTTTTCCGAAATGCTACAATAGTGAAAATGAAAGGAGGAGGACAAGAAATGCACGCGGAACAAGAACAAAGGCATGTGTATTATGACCATGACCTGGGAATCGAAGCATATAATTTGAGCGGGATTGTCCAGAAATTTCCAAACCATTTTCATGATTATTATGTGATTGGGTTTGTGGAGGGAGGAAAGAGGCATCTCTGGTGCAAAGGAATGGAGTATGACCTGAATGCCGGAGATTTGATCTTGTTTAACCCCAGAGACAATCACTTCTGTGCGCCCATCAATGGTGAAATTTTAGATTACCGTGCGGTCAATATTAATATGGATGTGATGCAGAGAGCTGTTAAGGAAATTACGGGAAAGGATTTTATCCCGCATTTTACTGAAAACGTGGTATATCAAAGTGACATTACGCAGTCCATCGGAGATCTGTATGATGCCATTCTCGCTCACGAACCCAAACTGAAAAAGGAGGAGGCATTTTTCTTCCTTCTGCAGCAGATCCTGCAGGAACACGCAGCGCCTTTTGACGAGGCGGATATATCAGAGCCGAATCAGCAGATCAAGACGCTCTGCAGTTATATGGAGGAGCATTTTTCGGAAAATATCACGCTGGATGATCTGCTCTCCATGACCAGTTTCGGAAAATCGTACCTGCTGCGTTCTTTTACCAAACAGGTGGGAGTTTCTCCGTACCGCTATCTGCAGACTGTGCGCCTTAAGAAAGCCAAGGAGTTCCTGGAACAGGGTGTGGCACCCATTGACGCGGCAGATATGGCCGGTTTTGCGGACCAGAGTCATTTTACTAATTTTTTCAAAGAATTTATCGGATTGACACCAAAACAGTATCAGAAAATCTTTACAGATAAACCGCTGCCTGTCACTCCGGCAAAGGAGTGGCCGAATGAATAAGACAATACATGGGCATATAGCAGCCTTTCTTACCATTTTGATCTGGGGAACTACGTTTATCTCCACAAAAGTGCTTCTTATAAGTTTTAAACCGGTGGAAATATTATTTATCCGTTTTATGATCGGGTATTTTGCGCTCTGGTGTGTCTGCCCCCGCAGGCTGAAGGTACGCAGGAGAAAGCAGGAATGGTACTTTGCCGCAGCAGGACTCTGCGGTGTGACACTGTATTATCTGTTTGAAAATATTGCGCTGACCTATACGCTGGCCTCCAATGTGGGTGTCATCATCTCTATTGCGCCTTTTTTTACAGTGATTTTTTCCTGTCTGTTTCTGCATGACAGGAGGCCGAATATACGGTTCTTCGCCGGGTTTTTGATTGCCCTTGCGGGTATCTTTCTGATCAGTTTCGGAGGGGAGAAGAACCTGCAGTTAAATCCTGTGGGAGATTTGCTGGCTGTGATAGCGGCAATGATCTGGGCTGCGTTTTCGACGATCACGAAAAAGATCAGTGGGTTTGGATATAATACCATTCAGACTACAAGGCGTACGTTTTTCTATGGGCTTATCTTTATGGTCCCGGCCTTGCTTCTGATGGATTTTCATATGGAACTTCAGCAGTTTGCCAGCTTGAAAAACGTGCTGAATCTGCTGTTCCTGGGATTCGGAGCTTCTGCGCTCTGCTTTGTGACCTGGAATCTTGCGGTTAAGATTCTGGGTTCCGTGAAGACCAGTGTCTATATTTACATGGTTCCTGTCATCACGGCAGTGACGTCGGCTCTTATCCTGCATGAGAAATTAACACGGACGATCGTCTCAGGCATTGTCCTGACACTGATCGGCCTGTTCTTATCTGAGGACAGAAAAACTGAGAAGAATACAGCAAAGGAGTATAAGGCATATGCAGGCACAAAGTGATAAATGCGTCATGGTACTGGACAAGGACCTGCCCCTTGGCATTCTGGCCAACACAGCGGGAATCATGGGAATCACACTGGGAAAACACATCCCGGAGACAGTGGGGCCGGATGTGATGGATAAAAGCGGGAAGGAACATCTTGGGATCATAGAGCTTCCTGTTCCGATTCTGAAGGCAGATCAGGAGAAGATCAGAGAGATCAGGGAGCAGCTCTACCGGCCGGAATACGCGGACCTGGTGGTGGTGGATTTTTCAGATGTTGCGCAGAGCTGTAACGTCTATGAGGAGTATATAAAAAAAGCAGCAAGTGTGGCAGAAGAGGAAATGACTTACTTTGGCATCGGTATCTGCGGTGCCAGGAAGCTGGTCAATAAACTGACAGGCAGTCTGCCGCTGCTGAGATAAATAGAAGACAGAAGATAATGAGCCGGTCACGTCTGCGCGGACCGGCTCGTCTGTTATGTGCGCCTGGCGGCGCACGTTTCCAACGAGTGAAAGTCTCGAATCCGCCCGGTAGCCTGCAAAGAAAAAGTCAATAGTTATTTTTAAAATAAGTTATATTAAAAAATTGGTATCACAATAAAGCCGCCAATTATTGCCGGCTGAAAAGGGAAAGATGAAAAACTACTATTAAGAAGTCAATGATGAGAGGTATTCATTGACTCGTCCGTAATAAATACGGAGAAATTTGTTTGCACCAGCGGTCATATAAACGTAATAATCTTTGCCTTGAGCACGTTTTTTCATCATAAATCCGTATACCGGATCATCTGGAGGTGCCAGTTTCATAAGTGAGTCCATAATTAGAAATAAGGTTTTTCTGAGTTGTGGAGCTCCTCGCTTTGATGTTCGAACACTTTGTTGCTCATAGTCACCAGATTGATTGGCACCTGGATCAACCCCGGCATAGGCAGTTAGAGCACCTTTATGAGAAAAACGGGATAGATCACCGATTTCAGCTATCAGTTGCGGGCCGAGTGTAGTTCCTACCCCAGCCATATCAAGTACTATTGGGTATTCTGGAAGTTTAGCGGCAGTCTGGTTCATAAGGAGACGAAGTGATTCCACATTTTTTGAGGCTATATTTAGCTGATCAACTGCTTGCTGAATCAAAAGTTTCGTTACATTATCTTTTGACAGTGTTGCGATAAGATCGTGACTAAATTCATATATATCGTTAGGCTTTTGGGACTGAAAATTATATTTTTTCTTTTTACACCAAGATTGATACCGCTCAGAGAACGAAGAAATAGAATGTCTACGTACACAGTCAACGTGCCAGAAGATAGTGACAAAATCCACCCATTTTTGGCTTCCATCATTTCTTGCAGGGCTGTCAAAGAAGGTATTTATACCTGGAAATGTTTCATCAAGAAGAGCAATAAGATTATTCTTCATGGCTGTTTTCTGTTTCATGTAGAAATCAAACTGGCGGTTCATGTTTTTCAGTTGTCGGCGTAATTCATCCGTGTTGTTGTATGGTTTAAGTTCACACCAGTTATCAAGAGTGTAGCGTGCGATTTTTATTGCATCAGCTTTGTCTGTTTTTACTTTACGTAATGTATTATTACCAAAGTCTTTTATTAGTTTAGGATTAATGGCACTTACGAATAAACCAGCGTCTGATAACCACTGCGCCATGGGCTCATAGTATCGGCCAGTATGTTCCATAACAATTCGAGTATCGCCATTTAAGCTTTTCAACTGGCTAATTAGATATGTTATGTCAGAAGATGTGTGTTTTACATCAAATGGTTTAGCAACAATCTCTCCGAATGGGCGGAGGATAGCGATTGTACTTTTGTTTTTTGATACGTCAATACCTACTGCATTCATTGTATTCTCCTTGTTTTGTATTTTGCCAATGGTAAGGTCGGCTTTACTCATTGCTTATTCTAACTACTGGCTGACACGAACGTAATAGCTCTACCTGCGTAAAACGAATGCTGCGAATGAGGGCAGGCTGACATTCTACCGGACGGACGCGAAGTCCAAGTGGGAAGCAGTCATACCATTGTTCCCTTCATTCTAACAGCTTGAGCAATAAGAAGGATATGGACATGGTTGGTTGTCATGTACCTTATCCATAATTCTATTGTAGTAGTGGGAAGGATATAGCCGAAAGCAAGGGTGTCCGCCGTGAGACGGAATCGGAAGGAAGCTGGATATGGGGAACATACTAACCCATGGGCAAATCTCCGGTCTGACGAACAGAAATCACATAAAAGGTTATGCATGAGGGTAAGGCTGCATAACAAGTCGAAGCCCAATAACTACACGGAATCATGCATGATAAATGTGGCAGATAGATGGAGAGAAGGAAACGTGTGGTACCCAGGGAGGTCTGTGTGGAATGCTCTGAAAGGAGTAACCATAACTGTAAGGTTATGCTGAACGCACAGAAGTCAGCAGAGGTCATAGTAGTCGAAAGATGAAGGACCGAATCAATAGGAGCCTTGAGTATGACCGAGAAAGGGAGGAATGACTTACAATGACAGAAAACATGAACAATGGCTGTTCGCAAAGAGATAGTGCGGAACATGAAGGGTATGCGAAAGCGTCTAGGTCGTTCAATCGGATATGGAAAGAAAGAGACAGTGCACAGCCGAAACTCTTAGAGGCGATACTGTACAAGGGCAACATGAACAGAGCGTACAAAAGAGTAAAGGCAAACAAGGGAGCGGCGGGAATTGACGGAATGACCGTTGAAGAAGCACTCCCATATTTAAGGGAACATCAAAAGGAGTTGACAGACCGAATATTAAGAGGGAAATATACTCCGTCTCCAGTAAGGAGAGTTGAAATCCCAAAAGCAGATGGTGGTGTGCGAAAGCTAGGCATACCGACAGTGATAGACCGAACCATACAACAGGCAATAGCACAACAGCTAATGCCAATCTATGAACCACTCTTTAGCGAAACGAGTTACGGATATCGCCCGAACAGAAGCGCAAAAGACGCAATCCTTAAGGTAAAAGAGTATGCAGAACAAGGCTATACCTATGCGGTATCGCTGGATTTATCGAGATATTTTGATACGTTAAATCATGAACTGTTATTAAACCTTTTACGCAAGAATGTAAAAGATGAAAGAGTAATCCAACTCATAAAACGATATCTGAAAAGTGGTGTAATGGAAAATGGAGTGGTAATGGAAACGGAAGAAGGTTCTCCGCAAGGTGGAAATCTTTCGCCGTTACTGGCAAATATCTATCTGAATGAGTTTGACCAAGAGTTCTTTAAGAGAGGTGTGCCTTGTGTCAGATATGCTGATGACATAGTGTTGTTAGCAAAGAGCAAGCGAGCATCAGAAAGACTGTTGGAAAGCAGTACGAAATATCTCGAAGAGAAACTGAAACTAACAGTGAACAGAAAGAAAAGCCGTACTGTCAGTGTGTTTGCAATCCGAAAATTTAAGTTCCTTGGCTTTACGTTGGGAAGGAATGGTAGTGGCATATATGTCCGAGTTCATCCAAAGTCATGGAAGAAATTTAAGTCAAAACTGAAAACCTTATCTTCCCGTAAGAAGTGTCAGAGCATAAAACCGAGTCTTGAAGAGATAAAGGTGTATGCTAGGGGCTGGCTGAATTACTACGGAATGGCAAGCATGAAGAACAACATAGAAGATATCAACGGATGGCTCTATCACAGAATACGCATGTGTATATGGAAACAGTGGAAGCTGCCTAAAACGAAAAAGAGAAATCTAATCAGAATGGGAATTCCAGAATACTATGCACATATAGCGGCTAACAGTCGAAAAGGACATTGGTTCTCTTCAAATCTTACGACAGTAAAGAGAGCTATGTTAAAAGAAAGACTGATAAACAGTGGCTTTTATGATTTAGCCACAGCCTATCAGTCTGTGCATGTCAACTATTGAAACCGCCGTGTACCGAACGGTACGCACGGTGGTGTGAGAGGACGGGAGCTAGTCACTCCCTCCTACTCTATTTCGGAAGGAAACAACAGGGTTCTTTTGTATGGAGGAGTGTAAGACTGTGCATGGCTCTTGTGCAGGCAATATAGAGCAGGCTGCGGTCGTATTCCGAAAAATACGTTTCCTTTCCCGCATCCGGTATGAGGACCGCGTCAAATTCCAGCCCTTTTGACATGCGCACAGAGGTGATGGATATCCCGTTTTTAAAGCTTGTGCTGTGGGGGGATATCAGCTCTACAGGGTATGTGGGATGCAGGTGTTTAAAGAGCGCTTCAGCGTCTTTGTCCGTCTTCAGGATTATGCCCATGGAGGCGTCTCTGCCTTGTAAAAAATTTCGGATCTCCGATTCTATTTTCAGGAGTTCTTCCCCGGGAGTCTGACAGAAGATGACAGACGGAGCCTTTCCATGGCGCTTTACAGGCCGGATTTTTGTATCTTTCAGGATGGATTTGGCAAAGTTCATGATTTCCCAGGTGGAACGGTAACTGGTGTTCAGCTCGGTAAATTCTGCCTTTTCATACATGGCCCGCAGGTCATCCAGAGTATGGCTGTGGTTCGGGTTCAGTATCTGTCCGAAGTCGCCCAGAATGGTTTTGGAACACGGAAAAAGCAGATTTATCACTGCGTACTGGATGGGAGCGTAGTCCTGCATCTCATCAATCACCAGATGTCTGGTGATCCTGCTCTCTTTCAGGCCCTCAAAGGCAGCGTGAAGGTAGAGAAAGGGATATACGTCTGCCCATTCCAGTGTCTTTTTGGAAGGCATGACAAACAGATGAGGGATGCCGGAGTCTTGGCAGAATTTTTTATATAAGGCCAGTGTGCTGCGGACGGCAAGCATGGAGGTGAGGCTTTTTAGGATGGCACGCGGCTGCGGCAGTTCTTGTTCCATGATATTATCATCCTCAAAGCTGCGGCATATATCATCTGCAATCATGGGAAGCCTCTGTTTTATGGGATAGTTTCCATAGGCTGCAAAGCGTTTTGCAATCCAGTCTCTGTCTGCTTTGAAAGGACCGAACGTGTAGTCAGAAGGAAGAAAAATTGTGTCATTCAGCTTTTCTATATAGGAGTCCAGCATTCGTACAAATTCCAGCGTTGATTTAAAGCGGACTCTCCGGGACCATTTTTCATCCGGAACATCCGGAGGACTGCTTTCTTCCTCAAAACCAATAATACCTTCCAGCTGAATCTCTGCAATATCGGAAAAGCTGAGTTCATAGATAGGCTCCTCCCCAAGTTCCGGAATGACATTGGAAATGTAATCCCCAAACACTTTGTTCGGGGAGAGAATCGTCACATTTTGGGAAGAGAGACGGTCTTTGAAGCGGTAGAGCAAAAATGCGATCCGGTGCAGGGCGATGGAAGTTTTGCCGGAGCCGGCAGCGCCCTGGATGATCAGTGTGCCTGTATTTTCATTCCGGATAATTTTGTTCTGCTCCTTCTGGATGGTGGAGATGATGGATTTCATCTTCTCGTCGGAAGTGTGGGAAAGTTCTTTTTGAAGCACATCATCCTGGATATTGGCAGCGCTTTCCAGGGCATATTCCATGATGCAGTTTTTGATCTTAAACTGTCTTTTTCTGGTCAGATATCCCTCAATCCTTCCGGCAGGGGCATCATAGCCCGCCGGGCCTGTTTCATAGTCGTAAAACATACCGGATACAGGGGCGCGCCAGTCATAGATCAGCATTTCACCCCTGCAGCGGAAGGTAAAGCGGCCGATGTATACAATCATTTCTTCCCCGTCATCGCATTTAAAATCAATCCGGGCAAAATAAGGGGAGTCTTTTAGTTTTGCCAGCCTATCCCTTGAGGCTGCGGCAATGGTGCCGGTGTGGTCTGTCTGCTTTAATAGCAGTTCGTTTTGAAACATTTCATGGGGATCTAATTCGCCCCGGTACTGTGCCATATAACGTTTGGCATTCTTATAGTCTGTGTCAATCCTCTCCACATCCGCGTCGGCTTCCTGTAAAGCGGCATCCAGTTTCTGGAGGATTTCTGCAAGGTGGGCTGTTTCATCAGGAAATGGATGCATCGGGTCCCTCCTTTGGCAGGATAAAACGCTGGGTGGGATAGCCGAATTCCACCAGCAGTTCCGCTTCGGCAAATCCCAGATTTTTGATCTCCCTGCGGTGCCCGGTATCGGCCCGGTCCCCCTCCCGGTATGTTGTTATGCTGATCTCTTTACCAGCGGCAAGCTCCTGCATTACCTTATCCAGAAACGCTTTGGGAATGCCTTTTTTCCTGTATAAAGGATGGGTGCCCATAAAGTCTATGCTTCCTGTCTCCCTGGAAAAAAGCAGGATGCCGATGGCGGTTTCTTGGTCCTTCAGGATAAGGGCCTGTCTGTCGGCAATGCTTTGTTTCAACACCTGTAAGTAGTCCTCTTCCCTGAGATGCGGAAAACCGTCTATGACCAGCCGCACAAGATCCATCCAGCACGGAATGTCGGAATCCTGGGCAAATGTGATTTTTTCTGAGGCATTTTCATAACTGTCCAGCATGTGATAGCTCCCTTCTAATTCAAATTTTAACTGCAGGGGGTAGAATTTCTCATTCTCCCGGTATCTGCTGGGAGGCTGCTTGTACATGGCGGTGAATATTTTGGTAAAAGCCTGCTGGCTTTCATATCCGGCCCCAAGCGCAATGTCCAGAACCGGTCTGTCGGAGAAAACAAGAAGCTTGGCAGCCTCTGTCAGACGACGGCGCAGAACATATTCATGTATGGTCATACCCACAGTATTTGTGAACATGCGGTGCAGATGGTATTTGGAATAGTGAAGTGCTTCCGCAACCGTATCCAAATCTGTTTTTTCCATCAAATGTGTTTCAAGATATTGAATGGCTGCGGTGATTTTTTCTATGGTTTGATTTGGCATGGTGAACCTCCTTTCAGACAGCTATTATATCCTTTCCGGATGGATCATGTTTAATCGTTCTTGCGGTTTTATACTGCGTTGCGTTTGTTCTTGAAATCGCACTTAAGGTCTTGTAATTTCTTAAATTCTATGGCGCTGACTTTTCGGTTGGCGCTGTCTGTCTTTGATTTGTTCCCATGATAACATCCGCTCTATGGATTGTGAAGAAAAATATTTCCTGTTTTGGTTGACAGAACCCGCAGGGGATGATAGTATGAACATATACAGACAGACAGTCGGTCTATAGGAGGGAAGAATGGTATGCGGGTAGTAAAAGAAGCAAATGAGAGAAAAAATGAGATATTAGACGCAGCAGCAATGCTGTTTGCAGAGAAGGGTTTTGATAATACCAGCACAAATGAGATCCTGGAGGCGGTAGGGATTGCCAGAGGAACGCTTTACCACCATTTTAAATCAAAAGAAGATATTATGGACGCGATTATAGACAGACAGAGCGGGCGGATGCTGGCACGGGCCCGGCAGATTGCAGAGGATGACAGTATCCCTGTTGAAGAACGCATGATTCGTGTTGTTATGGCTCTTCGCCTGGAAGAGACGGAAGGAGCGGGAGGGAAAGACATGATTGAACATCTGCACCGGCCTCAGAACGCATTGATGCATCAGAAGTCAAAAAGGATCATTATGAATCAAGTGCCGCCTATTCTGGCGATCGTGTTGGAGGATGGCATCAAACAGGGACTTTTTGACACGCCCTATCCTCTGGAATGTATGGAGATGGTGGTGGCGTATCTGAACACTATATTGGATGACGGTCTCGTTGTACTGACAGAGGAAGAGCGTCTTATGCGGATAGAAGCATTCATTTTCCATATGGAAAGGCTTCTGGGCACAGAGAAGGGGCATCTTGATTATATTGTAAAAATGTTTGAAAGCGGGGAATAGCATGAAACAGACAGACAGCTCTTTCAGAAAGTTTCTGACACTCTGGGCAGGGGATTTTATCTCCTCAGTAGGAAGCGGGCTGACATCCTTTGGTCTGGGTGTCTATATTTTCCAGCAGACAGGGAAGGCGTCCTATATGGCGCTTGTCACTCTGCTTGCGTTTCTTCCGTCTCTTTTGCTGAGTGTACCAGCAGGCGTGCTGGCGGACCGGTATGACCGCAGGATACTGATGGTACTGGGTGACAGTCTTTCCGCAGCCGGACTGCTGTTTATTCTGGCCTGTCTTATGGACGGGGAGGCACAGGTGTGGCAGATTTGTGTGGGTGTGACGATCAGTTCGGTATTTACTTCCCTGTTAGAACCGGCATACAAAGCCACCATCACGGATCTGCTGCGGCCGGAGCAGTACAGCAGAGCCAGCGGCATGGTCCAACTGGCAGGTTCGGCGAAATATCTGATCTCCCCGGTGCTGGCAGGATTTCTCCTTGGAATCGCGGATATCCGCCTTCTGTTACTTTTAGATATGGGTACCTTTTTCGTGACAGTGGTGACGACTCTGGCGGTGCGCAGAGGAATCGAAAGCCGGGTGTCCGGAGGACGGATATCATTTCTGCCGGAAATCAAAGAAGGATGGAAGGCCCTTACGGGCAGAACAGGAATGCCTGCCCTTGTTTTCATGGGCGCACTGATTACGTTCTGTCTTGGGATGATCCAGACTTTAGCGTCCCCCATGGTGCTCAGCTTTGCAGACAGTACATCCCTTGGGACACTTATGACAGTCATTGCTTTCGGAATGCTGGTATCCAGTATGATATTGGGAGGCTTCTCCATAGAAAAAGGGTATGTCAGGCTTCTTTCCGCGTCTTTGTTCGGGGCGGGGATTTTTATGGCACTGTTCGGACTGCGTGAAAATATGGTATGGATCGGAGCGGCCGGATTTTGTTTTTTTGCCATGCTTCCCTTTGCCAATACCTGTCTGGACTGCCTGATACGCGGTAATATAGACAATAAGATACAGGGCCGCGTGTGGGGGCTTGTGGGACTGATCTCCCAGCTTGGATATGTGGCTGCCTATGCCGTTTCCGGTGTATTGGCAGATTACCTTATGACCCCGCTGCTGCTGCCCGGAGGGAAACTGGCAGGGAGTGTGGGGAAGATACTCGGAACAGGCGACGGCAGGGGAATCGGATTGCTGATCATACTGTCAGGACTGCTGCTCTGTGTGACAGCGGCCCTTCTTCCCGGTATAAAATCTATTCGTCTGCTGGAAAACAGAGGTGTATATGAATCGTAAAATTATTCAAAGAGACATTGCAGGAAATAAAGCAGTATCCTTTCTTACCGTATTATTTATTACCGCCGCGGCTATGCTTTTGTCCCTGGCCGGAATCCTTGTCACCAATCTTTTCGGTTCTATTGACCGGCTTATGGCGGATGCGAAGACGCCGCATTTTATGCAGATGCATACAGGAGATGTGGATTTTGAAGAGCTGGAAGCATTTGCGGAGGGAAACAGCGCAGTAGAGGATTTTCAGGTTCTGGAGTTTTTAAATGTGGGCGGAGAAAAAATCAGGCTGGGAGAAAATTCCCTGGCGCTAAGTGTTCAGGACAATGGATTCAGCGTACAGAGCAGCCGCTTTGATTTTTTGCTGGATGAGAACAACAGGCCCGCACAGCCAAAAGACGGTGAACTCTGGGTCCCGGTCTGCTATAACAGGGATTATACCGTACAGGCGGGGGATAAGGCTGTCATAAACGGAAAGACCTTTGTGGTAACCGGCTTTGTCCGGGATTCCCAGATGAATTCCACACTTGCCTCCTCCAAGCGGTTTGTTGTAAGTGCGGGAGATTATGCGCAGTTAAAAGAAGTGGGAAGCGTGGAGTATCTGATAGAATTCCGTCTGAAGGATTTGTCAGACTTAAGTGAGTTTGAGAGTGCCTACAGTGCATCCCAAATGCCGGCCAACGGGCCGACTCTTTCCTGGCCGCTGTTCCGGATGATCAGCGCGGTCTCCGACGGGATTATGATCGCTGTGATCCTGCTGGTCAGCGTGATCGTTATACTCATAGCCCTGCTCTGCATCCGGTTTACCCTGCTTGCAAAAATAGAAGATGACTACCGGGAAATCGAGGTTATGAAGGCAGTGGGAATCCGTGTGTCTGACATACAGAGTATTTATCTGGCGGTCTATGCCGTTCTCGCCGCAGCCGGATGTATCATGGGATTTCTTCTGTCACTGGCGCTGCGTGGTCCGCTGCAGGAGAGTATACGCGCTAATCTGGGGGAAAGCGGGAATGATGGGCTGTCTTTCCTTCTTGGTATGGCAGGAACCCTGCTTCTGTTCTTTTTTATCCTATTCTTCATCAGACGGATCCTGAAAAGATTCCGCAGGATATCACCGGTGCAGGCAATCCGCCAGGGAAGCGAACAGGAAAATGTCCGCGGAGGAAAAAGCCTCAGGCTTTCAAAGAACAGATGGTTAAGCGCCAACCTGTTTCTGGCTGTGAAAGATATAGCTGCGCGGAAGCGTCTCTATTTAACCATGCTGTTTGTGATCATTCTGGCGTGTTTTATCATGGTGGTGCCTCAGAATCTGTATCATACGATCTCGGACAGCAGTTTTGTCACTTATCTGGGTGTGGGGCGCTGTGATCTGCGGATGGATATACAGCAGACAGAGGAGCTGGAGGAAAAGGCAGGCAGTGTGGGAGAATATCTGAAACGGGATTCAGCGGTTGAGACGTATGCTGTTTTCGTAACAGAACTTTTTGACCAAGAGCAGGAAGACGGAACGACAGAGCAGATCAAAGTGGAGCTTGGGAATCACGGTGCTTTTCCCCTTCAGTATGTGGACGGAAAGCTGCCTTCCCGTGACAGTGATATTGCATTGTCTGTGTTATACGCAGAGGAGATGGACAAAAAAGTCGGTGATAAAATGATTCTGCTTACGGACAAAGGGGAAAAACAGCTCACAGTCTGCGGTATTTACTCAGACATTACCAATGGAGGAAAAACTGCAAAGGCGGCCTTCCAGCCGGGTACCCGGGAAGCCGCCTGGAGCACGGTCTGTGTGAATCTGAAACAGCCCGGTGTGCTGGCGGAAAAGACAGAAGAGTACAGCCGAAAGTTTCCGTATGCAAAGGTTTCCGGTATGGAAGACTATGTGACACAGACTTTCGGACAGACGCTTCGCGCAGTTCGGACAGCGTCGGTGGGAGCCGGTTTTGTGGCTGTTGTTGTGACACTTTTGGTCATATTGCTTTTTATGAAACTGCTGACAGCAAAGGACCGGTATTCCATAGCTGTGCTTAAGTCTGTTGGATTTACCGGCTCTGATATTTCCAGGCAGTATATATGGCGTTCGGTACTGGTTGTGATCCTGGGGATTCTTCTGGGAAGCGTACTTGCCGGGACGCTTGGAGAAAGGATAGCGGGAGCTGCCATTTCCTCTCTGGGGGCAGCAGCCTTTCAATTTACAGAAGACCCTCTGTCTTCCTTTGTCCTGTCACCGGTTGTTCTGCTCTTTACCGCGCTGGCGGCAACCATAGCAGGAACGGCAAAAGCGGGGAACCTATGTATATCACAATCAATAAAGGAGTAAGGTATGGAACAGTTATTAGACGGAAAAGAAATCGTAAAATCATATGGGGAGGGCAGGGAAAAGCAGTTGGTGCTTGACCATGTATCTCTGGAAATGGAGAGAGGAGGCTTCGTTTCCGTGATGGGGCCTTCCGGGTCCGGTAAATCCACCCTGCTCTACACACTGAGCGGCATGGATTCTGATTACAGCGGAACCGTAGTTTTTGACGGCAGCACCATGTCCGGTCTTAAGGAGGAAACTCTGGCGGACCTGCGCAGGACCAAAATGGGATTTGTCTTTCAGCAGCCGGCCTTTTTAAAGAATCTGAACCTTCTGGACAATATCATTCTGCCTGTCATGCGGGAAAACAGAAAGAATGGAAAAGCGATAACCGTAAAAGCCAGGGCGCTTATGAAAAAGGTGGGAATAGAAGGACTGGAAGAGCGGGATATCGCCCAGGTATCAGGGGGGCAGCTTCAGCGCGCGGGCATATGCAGGGCGCTTATGAGCGAACCGGAGATTATTTTCGGGGATGAACCCACAGGTGCGCTGAACTCCAGGTCTGCTCAGGAGATCATGGAGCTTTTAAAAGAAATCAATGAGGAGGGCACTGCGGTCCTGGTGGTTACCCACGACGCGAAAGTGGCAGCAAAAACAAAACGTGTGCTGTTTATGCAGGATGGGAAGATAGTCAGTGAGCTGGTATTCGGAAAAGAGGAGGGGGATGACCTGGATATACGGGCAGAAAAGGTTATGCGGCGGATGCGGCAGATTGGAATTTAAAGGCATAGTTTCCATTGGAATGATGGATTTTGCACAGGTGCACTTCTGCTGTATAGGAAGTGCACCTGTCATGCTAGAACGTGTTTTGCCGGCAGCCAACATAAGTAGCTGTAAAATATAAAAGGTAAATCAGCAGAAACAGTCCCAACCCGATGGATACGGAGGTCCAGAAAACGGCAGTCGTAATCATTTCCAACAGGATATTCTTTACACAGGCAGCAATAAATACGGACAACGGGATGGGCAGCAGCAGCGGAATTCCGAAATAAAGAAGAAGCTGACGAAATATCAGTTTATGGATCTTTCTGTCGGATACGCCTAAGTTGGACAGAATCTTATAGCGGAAGCGATGTTTGGATGCTTCGCTTAACTGCTGGACTGCCAGTATGGTTGCCGCGGTGCAGACAAAGATCAGACCAGTATAATACAGACAGAAACCAAAAATCAAAATAGAAGCACGGCTGTCAGAGACGATTTTTCCCTTCGTGTTCCAGTTGTTAGCTCTCCGATTTTGAAAATCTTCGTCACTGCTATACAGAGAGGTCAGATAGTCATAGTCCTCCACAGTTGTCTCTTGTTCTGTTTCAATCACCAGAGTGGTTTGATCTGTAGGAAGCCCGTCGATAAGATGGTCCGGGAGAACAATAATACAGCCGATACCAATGTTCCCGCTTTGTGAAAGTGGAGAATCATATACGGCCTGAAGGTCCAGGGTAGTGCCGTTTATGGTGTAGGGCAGGCTGTCTTTGGTATCCACGATTTTTTTGATGTTGGAATATGCGTGGATGATGTAATGGCCGTCTGTAAGGTTTACCGGTTCATATCCAAGCATTTTGCGGAGTCCGGCATAGTCACTGTAGGAAATGGCGTAATCGTCAACGGCATAGGACTGCTGGTCTAATGCTTCATACAGCGCCATCTGTCCGCATTGGTAAATGGGAACCTGCAGACTGGATTTTATTCCGCGTGTCTTCTTGAAATAATCTGCGGCTTCTGTGAGCACAGCCGGGTCCTCTGCCGACACCTGGGCATCGAAGGTACAGCGGTTTAAGGCGGAAAGTTCAAAAAACTTGTTGAAAAGCATAGCGCTTTGAATACAGGCCAGGGTGAGGGTTAAAAGCATAGCCAGCGTTCCCATGGTAAAACTCATGGTTTTCAATTTGGCGGATAGATTCCGATAGAGAAAGAGAGTATCCTTTTTAAATTTCCGTTCATTTTTTCCAAGGAATATTTTGATCAGGAAACCCGCCAGTGTAATATAAGCTCCATAGAGTCCGATGATGACCAGCAGAAAGCCGGCAAGGAGCAGGAACGGTGAAAAATTGGAGGTATTATGGAAAATAACGTATAAAATAATGCATCCGGCTGCCAGCAGGCCCACTGAGGCAGCACAAAATACCCAATGGCTTTTCTTGTTGGAGATGATCGCGGCTTCATTTTGCTTCTCAGCGTACATGAGATCGTATATTTTAGTCTTTTTCAGTTTCTTTCTCATCCGCAGCATGGAGAAAGTATAGATCAGGATAACATAGAGTAAAGTTAACAGGACAGCAGGAAAGGAAATATCAGCCTTGACAGAAAAACGTACTTCAAAGAGATTCATGATGATCAAGGTAAGAATCTGATAGATAAAAGTTCCTGCAAGCAGGCCGGCCAGAAAAGCGGCTGTTCCCATTATGCTGTTTTCCAACATGATCATCCGGGAAATCTTACGGCTGCTGATACCCAGAAGCATATAAGTGCCAAGCTCCCGGCTTCTTTTTTCCAGCATGAAGCAGTTCATATAATGGACCAGCCATTCGATCACGGCGATCACGATCACAGAGATGAATGAGATCATGATTGGCAGACTGTCCATCATCTGGTTAAGGCTTTTGATATCCTTAGAAAATACGACCATATTGAAAGCGTACATAAGGGAAAAGGAAATACTCACAGTGAGGAGATAGACGGCATAATCCCTCATGGAGCGTTTGGCATTGCGCAGAGCCAGTTTACTGAGCATTGGAAACATCACCTCCCAGCAGAGTTACTATGTCCAGGATCTCAGTGAAAAAAGCACGTCTGGCTTTGTTTCCCCGTGACAGTTCGCTGAAAATTTTTCCGTCCCGCAGAAAGAGGATTCGGCTGCAGTAGCTGGCGGAAAAGATGTCATGGGTAACCATTAAGATGGTTGCCTGCATTTCCCGGTTCATCTGGGTGAAACATTCCAACAGCATACCTGCGGATTTGGAATCCAGGGCACCTGTAGGTTCATCAGCCAGTATAAGGCTGGGGTGGGCGATCAGAGCCCGGGCGCAGGCACACCGCTGACGCTGCCCGCCGGATACTTCATAAGGGAATTTGGCGAGGATATCCTGTATGCCGAGACGGGCGGCCACATTTTTTACCTCGCCGGCGATTTTTTTGGGGGAGGTCCCCTGGATCACAGGTGCCAGGGCAATGTTCTCTTCAATGGTCAGGGTATCTAAAAGATTAAAATCCTGAAAAACAAAGCCCAGGTTCTTTTGGCGGAACTCTGCCAGTTTATCTTCCTTTAGCCCGGTGATATCTGTATCCCGCAGGTAAATGTGTCCTGCTGTTGCGGTATCTATAGTGGAAATGCAGTTGAGAAGAGTAGTCTTGCCGCTTCCCGAGGCTCCCATGATGCCCAGGAATTCTCCTTTTTCCACCGAAAAGCTAATATTGTCCAAAGCTTTTGTGATGAGTGTCTTTGCTCCGTAGTATTTTTCCAGTTCTTCGATTCTGAGCAGAGTTTCCATATTTTACTCCTTCTATGATGATGTTTGATTTGGTTTTTATGATGTTATCATAGCAGGGGACAGGGTATTTTTGTACTTACAAAATTGTAATGCCTTATTCTGGACGTATGTAAGTTCCGGTAGGAAAGTCAATTGTGATCTTAGTTCCCTCCCCGCATACAGAATCTGCCCGGATGGAAAGGCCCAGTTTCAGGCAGAGTTTACGGCATAGATACAATCCCATGCCTGTGGACTGCCGATTTGTGCGGACAGTGCCGGTGAATCCCTTTTCAAAGACACGGGGCAGGTCCGCGGCAGGAATGCCCCGGCCGTTGTCCTCAAGGATCAGTGAGACACTGGATCCTGTATGGGCGGCGGAGATTTTAATGCAGGCGTCCTTTGTTCTGTGGTATTTTATGGAATTGGAGAGAATCTGACTGATAATGTAAGTGAGCCATTTTTCATCTGTATAGACAATGTCATCGGTCTCTTCAATCTGCAGCGCGATTTTTTCTTCCAGAAGCAGGGACCTGTTTTCCAGAAGGGCAGGACGGATAGCGTCAAATAGTTGAAATTCTTTGACAAAGTAATCTTTTTCCACGTTCTCACTGCGGGCATAATACAGGGCCTGCTCCACCAGATAGTTGATTCGGGACAGTTCTTTTCCGATGCGTTTGTTTTCCGTTTCCGGATGGTTTTTGCAGATCAGGTCAATGGCAGTGATGGGGGTCTTGATTTCGTGAATCCATTCCTCAATGTATTCTTTGTACTGATACTGGGATTTTTTCAGGTGGTTTATCTTCTCCAGCATGGATTTGCAGGCTGTGCGAAGCGTTTGCTGGAAAAGCTGTTCGGAACAGGTCTTCGGTTTATCCAGCATCTCGCAGATAAGATATTTCTGGTCCAGCAGGTCTAACTGTCTGGTGATCTGTTCTGCTTTTTTCTTCTGTTTATAAAATCCGTTTCCCCAGACAATGAAAAGGATAACTGCCCAGATTATAAGTATGGGCAGGACAGAAGAGAAGCTGTTTCCGAGTAAAGCTAAATAGATCGTCATAGCGATCGCACAAAACAGATTCAGAAAAAGCAGCATCAGTTTTTCATATAGATAGTTTGCAGGCGTCATAGCAGTTTCCTTTCTCAGATGTTGACCATCAGTCCTTTTTTGGGGATTGTCACAATTAAATCGCCCAGGTTCAGCTCTTTCAGACGGCGGCGCAGCCTGGAAAGATTCACATTTAAAATATTCTCATCCACATAAAATTTATTTTCCCACAGATATTCGATCAATGCGTCTTTTGTCACAATGTGCCCTTTATTTAAAAAGAGATAGTAGAGAATCTTGACCTCATTTTTGGAAAGGTCCAAGGTCTGTCCCTGGTATGTGATCTGTCCCATCAGAACATTGAGTGCGGCGCCGGACGCGCAGATGGATTCAGAAAGGGCAGTATTCCGGCGGGCCATGATTCTGCCTATGCGGGCCAGAAGTATGGGCAGGTGGTAGGGTTTGCGTATAAAGTCATCACCTCCCATGAGAATTCCGGCCAGTTCATCTTCATCGTGGGTGCGCCCGGTAACAAAGATGACAGGTACATTTGTCTGCTCTCGAATATCGCGGCATAGCTCCAGGCCGTCACAGGCGTCCAGATTGATATCCAGAAGAATAAGCTCAATGGGAGATGAGAGCAGCAGGTTCTTTACATCCGCCGTTAGTTTCTCCTGGGTACAGCAGCGGCATTCCGGGCAGATGCATGGATAGCCGTTTGCCTGAAGGTAAACAGATAGTTCCTGACGGATATTTGGATTGTCTTCTATGATTAATATCATGGTATCTCCTTATATAAATTTTCTTTGTTGTGAGAGTCGCCTTCTCTTAGGTGTAATGATGTTGTATGTATACCACACTCCAGTTATTCTTAACTTTCCACAAATCACAAATGTTGATTTTTAACCATTTGACAGCATATATATATTATCACTTAAAATCTACATTTAGCAAATCCAAATCTGGAATAAATGAGAAGTGGTTTGTTTATGCGTTACCATTAATGTAAAATTATTTAAAATCGAAGGAGTCATTGAAGAGTCCACAACTATTCGCGAAATGTCCATTTTACGAATAGTTGTGGACATTTTCCTCCAAATGGGCTATAATCAGGCTAAATGCAACGCTTTATTACGAATCCTATTGAGGTGCAAAATTCATGGAGAAAAAAAATATCAGCTATCACGAGAAAAAATATATTGATAATAATATCCGGCTCAGAAATATTCTGGCGGAGCTTCCGCCGTATGTACAGGATTTCTGCAGAGGCCGTCAGACAACTTTGAGCATGCAGACCCAGATTGCTTATTGTTATGATTTAAAGATTTTCTTTCAGTTTCTTACAACCGCAAATCCCACTTTGAAAAATTCGGCGCTCCGTGACATTTCCCTTGATGTCATGGAAAATCTTCGTCCCACAGATATTGAAGAATTTCAGAATTATCTGAAAGTTTACGAAAGCCAAAATACAGGTGAGGCAATGACAAACGGCGAAATCGGCATTTCCAGAAAGATTTCCGCTCTCAGAAGCCTTTTTGACTATCTGTATAAGCATGAAATGGTAAAAAATAACCCTACTCGTATTGTGGATGTTCCGAAAGTCCATGAAAAAGCCATTATTCAGCTTGATCCAGATGAAATTGCCATGATCTTGGATTCCATGGAGGAATTCAGCGACAATTTGACACCCCACCAAAAGGGCTACTATCTGAAAACAAAAACACGTGATATTGCTATTATAACACTTTTTCTCGGAACCGGGCTGCGTGTGTCTGAATGTGTGGGGCTGGATATTTCTGATGTCAATTTTAAAAACAGTGGTCTCCGCGTGATACGAAAAGGTGGAAATGAGAAAATTGTTTATTTTGGCGAGGAGGTGGAAATTGCCCTGCTCAATTACCTGGAAGAAAGAGAAAACATGGAGACAAAGCCGGGCCATGAAAACGCACTTTTCCTCTCCCTCCAGGGAACCCGCCTGAGTGTCCGGGCAACAGAGAAAATGGTAAAAAAATATACACAGCCAATTATTACAAACAAGAAAATCACTCCCCATAAGCTGCGTTCTACATATGGCACGGCTCTTTACGAGGAAACAGGTGATATTTATCTTGTGGCAGATGTTCTGGGCCATAAAAGTGTCTCTACCACGCAGAAGCATTATGCGAAATTAAAGGATTCCAGAAGGCGTGCAGCCGCCAGTGCTGTCCGCCTCAGAGAAAAAGAAAGTGACTAGGCAGGACAGGAAAACAGCGGCCAAAACAGCGCTTCTCTCCTCTTCTTCTGTCATATAAGTAATTTTTGATACAGGCCAACAGCCGGAAAAACCATACGAGGAAGACCCGGAAGATATCCGTACAATCACAATCTCACCAAACGGGGATGCGCTTGGTGAGAACGTGTATCGTACAGATATTTTGGATATTCTAAGGCATTACGGGCCTGAAAAAATGCATTTCGTTTAAGGCTTCTGATATCTGTTATGCCCATCCATGATCTTCTGTAACGAATAGATAGATTTGTTCAGATTAAATAAGTAGGCAAATGCGCAGACCACAAAGAAATGCGGAAGGTAGGAAAAGCCAAACACCTCCGTGCCGATCAATACCGGAGCCAGAAAGGTATTCGTCGCGCTTCCGAATACGCCTGCATAGCCCAGTGCCGCGGCAATTTCTACAGGAACACCGAGGACAGGGGCAATTACAGCTCCAAGACTTGCTCCGATAGAGAACAGGGGTGTAACCTCCCCGCCCTGAAATCCCGCTGCCAGTGTTACTATGGTAAGCAGGAATTTCAAGATCCAGTCATAGCTGAGAATATCTTCCCCGTAAAAGCTGGCGTGAATCAGATTGGTACCGAGTCCTGCATATCTGCCTTGATATAGGAGGAGCAGGAGGACGCTTAAAATAAGCCCTATGATAAAAATACGAATTACCGGCTGCTTCCATGTCTGGGCAAATTTCTTTTTCATACATTTCAGAGTCCATGCAAATGCGCCGCCCACAACGCCGAACAGTATGCCCAGCAGGATCATTTTTCCCATATTAGGAAAATTCATATCTATTTTTCCTGTAAGCGCAAAGGAAAATTTCTCCAGTCCTAAGAACTGTGATGTGGCGCTGGCGGTAAAGGCGGCTGTGATTGCGGGAAGCAGAGCCTGGTATTCCAGGGCTCCTGCGACCAGAACTTCCATTGCAAAGAAAACAGCGGCAATGGGTGTTTCAAAAAGCCCTGCAAAACCTGCCGCCATACCTGTTACGAGAAAAATATGGGAACTGTTTTTCAGCGGTATTTTTCTTCCGACCCAGTGGGAAAAGGTAGCGCCGATCTGCACAGCCACGCCTTCTCTGCCGGCACTTCCCCCGAATAAATGTGTGATCCACGTTCCGGTTATAATAAATGGAATCAGTTTTAACGGAATCACTTCCTCTTCCCCATGCCCTGCTTCAAAGATCAAATTCATGCCTTTACTGCTCTTCCCTCCGAATTTCAGGTAACAAAAAGCAATAAGCGCACCTGCCAAAGCCAGAAACGGAATGAGCTGCATGGGATGCCCGTTTCTGAAATCCGTGATCGCCAGCAGTACCCTTCCGAATACAGCATCAATCCCTCCGACAACCAGGCCAATGGGAATTCCCAGCAGTCCTAATAGCAACAGTTCCTTATACGTTTGAAATGTTCTCTTCACTCTTCCGTACATATCTCTTACTCCTTCCTTTTTCGCATCCTGCATTCTCATTCGTACTTTTTCATATTTTCGCATAAAAAAAGCTGATACCCCTGTTTGAAACAGAAGTCATCAGCAAACATGCGCTTTTGGAATATTTCCACGGGAGAACCTCATTCCCTTAAAATCCTACGCTAGAATCATATCATGAGTAACGTGTCTTGTCAATGTGCTGTTTCCGTATTTTGGCTCTAAATATACAAGTATACATAGTGTACTATGGTGTCAGGAACAGCGTGAACTTGCATGTTTCCTTGAAAAGAAATATAATGAATTCCAGAGAAAGTCACTGCGAAAAATCATCCTCAGGGATGTTCAGTTTTCTCCGAAGTAAACAGAAGCGGAGCTATATGATACATTTAGACCAACAGCCGCCGACGGCGGCGTTCAAGGAGGAATATAAAATGGAATTACGCGTACTGCAATATTTTCTCGCCATAGCCAGAGAGCAGAGCATTGTGCGTGCTGCTGAATCGCTTCATCTCTCACAGCCCACCCTCTCCACCCAAATCAAAAATATGGAGCAGGAACTGGGCAAACAGCTTTTGATCCGCGGGACAAAAGGTTCCAGGAATGTAACCCTTACAGAGGAAGGCATGATCCTGCGGAAACGTGCAGAAGAAATTCTCGATCTGGTGAAAAAGGCGGAAAAAGAAGTTACCTTGTCCGACAGTGTTGTAATGGGGGATGTCTATATTGGAACAGGGGAGACAGACGCGGTCCGGCTGATCGCGAAAGCAGCCCGGAGTCTGCAGCAGACATATCCGGATATCTGCTATCATATCTCCAGCGGCAATGCGGAATTTGTATTGGAACGTCTGGATAAGGGACTGATTGACTTCGGCATTGTGTTTGGCTCCGTAGACACGGCAAAATACAATGCTCTGAAAATGCCGTCAAAAGATATATGGGGTGTACTGATGAGACGTGATTCACTGTTGGCGGAACAGGACTCTGTTTCACCGGAAGATTTGTGGGATAAACCCCTGATCATTTCCCATCAGAAAAACCAGGGCGGAGCACTGAACACATGGATGAAAAAGGAAATGTCGGAACTAAATATCGCAGCAACCTATAATCTGCTTTTCAATGCCTCACTTATGGTTGATGAGGGATTGGGCTATGCTGTCTGCTTTGATAAGATCATCAATACGGCAGATAACGGTAATCTCTGTTTTCGTCCCCTGTCTCCCAGGCTGGAAGTGGAAATGAGTATCATATGGAAAAAATATCAGGTATTTTCAAAACCTGCTGAAAAACTTTTGGAAAAGTTAAAGGAGACGTTCTGAAGATTTGCTCCGGGGGCGGTCAAACAGTCGTCCCCGGAGCCGGCTGTTAAATGACTGGGCTATGCTGTAACCACTCCCCGGCAGCCAGACACCGAAAATCTTCTGTATGGCCTGTTATCCTATGTCAAAATTTTCAGAACTGAAATTGCTGTAAAACCGTCCTTGTTCTGCAGTAAAGCGCAACACACAGTAGTCTGGATCTGTCACGCCTTCCGGATAATACATGGTATCGCCCTCCTGCCACAGCATCTCTTTACTGGCCGGATCCTCAAGCACTTCCATGGTCCCGGTCAGCATGACACCTTTAAAGAACCGCTTATCACAGAAATAAAGGCAGGCTTTTGGATTCTTTCTGTATTGCTGTACCCGCATAGAGGATGTGTTGGTATGAAAATAAATCACCCTGATACCCTCTCTTTTCCGCGGTGCCAGCATTGCCTTTGTATTTGGCATACCGTTTTCATCGACGGAGCTTATGAAAACCACACTCTGCTTATCAAGAATCGCTCCTATTGTTTTAACCGGATTTGTCATAATTTACCTCCCTATGTAATTTTCGGATTTTATTTTTCGCAGCAGCCTTTTGTTGCTGCTTTTATTATAAGCCTATATAGAGGTGTGGTAAATTAGTTACTTTTTGGTGACTATAAAAGCCCTTTGTCTCTTAAAAAGTCCTGGCGGCCGTCCTCGATCATCATTTCTATGCCAATGCTCTGCATGATGGAAACTGCTTCAAAAAGCCGCTTTCCCCGTTCTGTGAGAACATAGTCTGATTTCAGCGGATACCCCTCACCTTTTGATTTATGGATTATGCCGCATTCCAGCAGTTCGTTTAAATGCTGTATCAGCATTTTCTGGCTGATGCCGTTGATTGACTTTTTCAGTCCAGATAAAGAATGGCTGCCTTTATTAAGCTGCCATAGTATGATCGGCTTCCATTTTCCCCGGATTATGTCATGGGTCATTTCCAGTGGGCATGTATATTCATTTCTCATCTTCATTTTTTGACGCCTCATTGGTGAAAGCAGTGCAGCCTTCATTCCATGCTTTAACTTCGCTTAATAAGAACGACTGTATGAACGGATTGTTTTGAGGGCAGACCAAGAACATAAATGCACTGTTACGGCATTTTTGATAATGTTCGCCCTTTAACCAAAAATCATATCCCTTAGAACATCTGGGATTGCAGGCAGTTGGGTCAGCCAGACGTTTACAGATGGGGGCTTTCTGTATTGCACTGATCATTTCGCCGGGCAGTGTTTCCAGGAATTTTTCATACTCGTTTACGTGGACCCCATAGATACGGACAAGCATGCCTTTTTTCCGAAATACATAATTTGCGACAGTTTTTTTATGATAAAGGTAAGACACCATGTAGCCGCTTTTGGCTGTTTTAATTTCTATTTTACAGCCAAGTTCCATTAATTTGTTGTGCAGTTCCTTCACAAAATCCTGATTCTCAATCGGTACAGAAGTAATAAAATCCTGAAATTCTATTTTCTTATCCATTGTTATCCTATCCTCCGCTTTTTTCATTTTCTCTTTATTTTTCTCTTACGGCAATCCAGACTTCAACCCGGCCGTCTTTTTTGTAATATTCAATATCCGGTGCTCCGGATTTCATTCTGCCTGTGATGTACCCTTTATTTAACGGTCTGTATTTTGATTTTGGCAGCCATTTTGTGATTGCCTGGGCCTCTGTTCTCCCTATGGTTTCCCGTGTGCATGGAAAGACTGCCCAGGTCATGGCCGGAACCGTGTATTCGGCAAGATCATCCGGTGCGGCGTGGTCACTTGAGACGGCTATAATATATTCAAAAATTCTGGTATCTCCCGGGTCTGTATTATAAATATTTATGCCGAATAACCCGTCTGTCTCCCGGTCTGCCAATTTTAACAGGGATGAATCCAGATGGTTCTCCCGGAACTTTGACCAGTGCAGAGGAATCACTTTTCTGCCCTCTCCCTTCTGGTTCGTTGTCTTGATCAAATAACCGACAACGCGAAAGCTGTCTTTTTTTTCTATACGAAAAGGTTCCATTTGTTTTTCCTCCTGCTTTTTCCTATAAGACGGTTTCGTCCTTTATTGATTATATCTTATTTGCCGGAGGAATTCCTCTCTTTTGGTGCACCGTTTGGATAGCATGACTGTATGTCTGTTATCTTGCAAAAGTCTATGGCGGAGGATTGGTGAATGATTTCTGGAATGGGGATAACATCATTTTTTGCATCTTAAAAAATAATGAATCATACCTACATCATCATAGATTCCATCTTTTTTCTCTATTTCAAAATATTGTTGTAATATATTTTCAAATTCATAAGGCAATATGTTAAACATATCGGGTCTGCCTATATATTCTTCGATTTGCATCATAATACGACCGACAGAACTATTTATATTCGGAATATCTATAACAAACTTTCCAGATGGTTTTATTATCCGGTGTGCTTCAACGATTGCCTTTTGAACAAACTCCTTTTCAAAATATTCAAGAACCCCGATACATGCTCCTATATCAAAACTGCTATCTTCAAAAAGAGTTTCATGTATGCTACCGCAAAACAATTCTCCAATAGGCAGCTTTTTATTTTCCACATATTTATATAATAATTGAATGGTTTCTGGACTAATATCAACTCCATGGTACAGCGAGGGCCATGTATCATATCCCTTGAACATAAGGTTCAGAGCGCAACCAAGGTCAATAAATTTTTTATCCGCGTCAGGCTTTAGATATTCTTTGATTTCAATGTATTCACTGCCTCCTTTACCACTTTCTACTGCTGCTATGTATTTGGGATAATCAGGGTTATTTGTAATGTAATCCGGCAAGTTGTCATAATTGGGGAAATCGTGTTTCCCATGTTCACGTATACTTCTGTCGTAAGATTTTGCAATTAAATCTAATTGATTTTTCATTGTATTCAGCAGTTCCTTTTTTTGAAATATTGTATAAATAATCTCTGTTACAGTTACTAAATTCTCTCCCGGTTTCATTCAGCAATCATTCCCTGCTTTCACCTCGGTCAATTCAAGTTTGTCTTATTATACAGTATTTCAGTTCAGAAGTATAGCAATGCATATATACTTAAAAGGACTTGGCCTACAGCCCAAAGCATGCGTAAAAGAATACTGCTTATGGCAGAGCTGACACAAAAAAGACTTACTTGCTTTTATACAAATAAGTCTTTTCCACATTTAAAGTCTGTTTATCACGATAAAGAGCTGCTGGCTTTTCAAACAGGCTCTAAACTCTCAGACTTTCAAACCATGCTTTTATTTCTTTTTCACTCACATTTACATCAAATCTCTTACCATCCTTTAGTATCGCACCCGGACAGGAGGACTCCAATTCAGCGTTGGTATTACCCATACCACTGCTTCCGGATGTTGCCACCGGAATAATAATCTTGTCATTCCAATCATATTGTTCCAAAAATGTATTGATGATTGTCGGGGCTATGTACCACCAGATGGGAAAAGCGAGAATCAGAATTTTGATATTTTCTGTACTCTCCAGTTTATTCGCTATGGCCGGTCGGAATGACTTATCATTCATCTCTACACTGCTCCGGCTATTTTTATTCATCCAGTCAAGATCTGCAGCGGAATATGGTATCTCCGGATGAATTTCATGTAAATCCCCATCTACTACGTTCGCAATCTTCTTTGCCAGTTTCTCTGTTATTCCTGTTGCTGAAAAATACGCTACTAATATTTCACTCATAGTTCTATTCCTCCCTTTTTACATATATGTAACGGTTTCTGAAAGCTCCCTGCGCTGTGTATGGGTGGCAAGCGGTTTTGCATCCTCTGCTGCATAGCCGATATCCAGGATCATGAGCACTTCCTCGTTATCAGGCAGTCCCAGTTCTTTTGCCGCAGCTTCGGGGTCAAAGAAGTTGATCCAGCAGCTGTCAACGCCCACGGCTTTTGCGGCAAGCATCATATGGGTGGCAACAATGGAAGCGTCCTCGATTCCGGAATCACGCTGTTCTCCTGGGTATACAAACACGTTGTTTTTATCAAATGCCACGACTATGGCAGTGGGGGCTCCGTATCGGCAGGGTGTCACCTTATCAATTTTAGCAAGTCCTTCCTCAGATTGGACAACATAGATACGCTGTTCCTGCAGGTTCTTTGCCGTAGGTGCCAGCCTTCCCGCTTCAAGGATCACGTCCAGATGTTCTGCTGCCACCTGGCGCCCATCAAATTTCTTGCATGCATAACGGTTTTTTAATACTTCCCAAAAGTCCATTCTTTTTTCCTCCTGTTTTAGAATCGGTTCTATAATGACTATAAACCTTAAACCTAACTTCAGGTCAATACTTTTTTGACGTTTCTGACATTTTTTAATAAGAATACAAAGCATATAAGGAAAAAACTTTTACATTTGTAAAACTTTTGCAGTCGTGCTATAATCATTTATGAGGTGAAAAACAATGATCAATAAAAACGCAACAAACCCAGCAGCACTCCGTTCCCGAAAGGCTCTGGCTACAGCTTTGGTAAGTCTCCTTCTGAATCATCCGTTAAAGGATATCAAAATTGAAGATATTACCAGAACCGCCGGGTTATCCCGGCAGACTTTTTACACGAATTTCAGCCAGAAAGAAGATATCCTGGAGCATGCCTTAAATGAGCTTTTTTTAATGTTTACCGGAAGTCTCCAAAGCCTGCCGGAAACAATAAATAAAATGCTGGCAGTCTATTTTGAATTCTGGAGCGGACACAAAAAATTTCTGTCAGTACTATTTGACAATCAGCTCTCTTACATTTTCGCAGCCAATAATATGTATCTTTTCAAAAATGAGTTTTCCTTCTATGCAAAGAATGTATCAAACTCACAGGAAGAACTGCCCTATTTGGAAAATTATCTGGCCGGACTTACCTTTCATATGCTCCGTACCTGGCAGCAAAACGACTGGAATGAAGATACCGAAATGATTGTACAAATTGCCTGCCGACTTTTGAAAGGGGATATTTTTAATGGAAAAGAATTATAAAAACAGGAAACTGATTATTGGAATTATCATTATTGGAGCTTTCATCAGTTCCCTAAACCAGACAGTCATGACTGCATCACTGCCTAAAATTATGACGGAATTCAATATAACTGCAGGCGTTGGGCAATGGCTTACAACAGGCTATCTGCTGTTTATGGGCGTCATGATACCTTGTACCGGATTTCTTATGGAACATTTTTCTTCTAAAAAACTATATTTGGTATCTGTTTCTTTATTTTTTATCGGGTGTGCGGCGGCCGCCTTTTCTCCCAATGTCTATCTGCTCCTTCTCTCCCGTATTATACAGGCTCTGGGAGCGGGGATTCTTCTTCCTCTTCCACAGGTGGTAGCATTTCGGCTGTATAAACCGGAAGAACGTGGGACAATTATGGGAATCGTAGGACTTACCACGGGATTTGCACCGGCTTTCGGTCCTACCTTTGCCGGATGGATCGCAGATCTCTTCGGATGGCGGACAATTTTTTATATTATGTGCGCTCTGGCTGCTTTCGGAATTATTTTGGCCATTGTCAAACTTCCAGGTGAAAAAATGCATGCCGAAGGGAAACTTGATATTATTTCCGTTATTTTATCTACGATTGGATTCTGCGGCCTTCTTACAGGTGTATCCAACCAGGGGAATTATGGTTTTTCTTCTCCTTTAACCATCGGTCCGCTGTTAGTGGGAATTATATGTGTTGCACTCTTTGCTGTCCGGCAGTTAAAACTTTCCTCCCCCCTTCTTGAGTTAAGGATATTCAAAAGTCACAATTTCACTCTGGGCACAATTCTTTTGATCTTTGCCTATGGTTCCATGCTTTCAGTCTCCACACTGATTCCTATTTATATTCAGAATTTAAGGCATTACTCTGCCACCATATCCGGTTTGGTTCTGCTTCCGGGTGCTCTTTTCTTAGCTTTCTTAAATCCTCTCTGCGGCAGAATACTGGATAAGAAAGGCCCTTATATTCTTTCTCTTGCAGGTCTTGCCCTTTTAGGGGGTGCAACATTGGGGCTTTCTTCTATCGGAGCAGAAACACCGCTTATAACAATCATAATTATCTATGCCTTCCGCATGCTCGGTGTTGTAGCTCTTCTGCAGCCCCTGCAGACCTGGGCTGTAAATTCTGTACAGTCTAAATACGTTGCCCACGGAACAGCGCTTATGAATACAGTACGCCAGGTAGGCGGCTCGATCATCAGTGCCCTTCTGGTAACTGTTATGTCTTCCTCTGCAAAAAGTCATGGAGATATAGCTGGAATTAAGACCTCTTTTCTTGTAACTTCCATTATTGTGTTTATTTCTTTTGCTGTCTGTGCTTTTTTAATGCACCCGAAAAGAACAGCAGGGAAAGAAACCGAAAACAAAGAAAAAGTTTCCTATGCACCAAAAAATCCACCCGAACATACGATCATTACCATCGCAAGGGAATATGGAAGCGGAGGCAGGGAAATCGGGCTGAAAACTGCCCAGGCTCTCGGCATACCCTTTTACGACAGGGAACTGATTGCCATGGAGGCAAGAGAATGCGGGTTGTCTGATAATTATGTAGAATCCTTTGAAGAAGGTGTCTCTTTCAGAAATACTGCGTGGGACTGGGCTGCTCAAAGCTATGGCACTTTCGAGACCCATCTTTTTAATACCGGAAATTTAAGCGAAGTAGACCTCCTCTATCAAGCTCAGAAAAGAGTTATCCAGCGGATTAGCCAGGAAGGTTCCTGTGTTATCATTGGTCGGTGCGCAGACTATATCTTAAAAGATTATCCCGGCTGCCTCCGTATCTTCATCTGCTCAGATTTAAATCAGAAAAGGCAGCGTATACAAAGTGAATATGGAATTGCTCCTGAAAAAACAGACATAACAATGAAAATAAAAGATGGGCAAAGAGCTTTTCACCACAAACGTTACACAGGCCAGGTCTGGGGAAATCCGTCCAACTATCATATGGTACTAAATAGTTCTCTGTTGGGAATAGACAGATGTGTACGGTTGATATTGGAAGGGATACATCAATAAACCGGTCAGAAAACTGTAATTGTAAACCATAATTCCATTGACAGATTCCCAAACGTATCATATAATTACGTTGTAAATATAATTAACACTGTTAATAGGAGGCGTATATGGGAATTAAAGAACGGCGTGACGTGGAAAAAGCGGAGATGAAGCAGAAAATCATGACTGCGGCCATAGAGATCATTGAGCAGGAGGGATATGAGAAGCTGTCCATCAGAAAAATAGCTTCCAGAATTGAATACTCTCCCACTACGATTTATCTCTATTATAAGGATAAGGCGGAGATCATCAAAGATATGGCCCAAAAGCTCTACGGCAAGGTAATGGATAATCTCTCCCAACAGGATACTGTGGTGTCTGCAGACCAGAAGGTACATAAGATGATGCGGATCTTTATCCAAACGCTCTGTGAGGAACCGGAAATGGTAAAAGCTGTCATGTTCAGCGGAGTGAATGTTATATTTGCAAATGACAGTACAGATGGAAAGCCCACCAACTCCGGAATCGCCATGTTCGACGAACTTCTTGCAGACGGAATCAAACAGGCAGTCTTCAGACCTGTGACCGCCGGACATTCTTGGATGATCGTCAGTGCAATGCTGGGATTTGTCATGAGCGCCATTGAAAATCAGACATATCTGCTCGCTGGTTTTGAACAGCTTACAGAGGATTTTGTGGGAATTTTATTAGGAGGTATAAAACTGTGAAAGCATCTTCCAAAGCCCGCAGGGGCATTTTACCAAAGCTGCTTGCAGGGGCAGGTATTGTGTTCGCTGTACTTCTGGGCATAATTTTTATTGTAATGCTGACACAAAAGCCTGAGAAAATGGAAATATCAAACATGGATATCTCATCTGTCAGTGACGGTACCTATGTTGGACGCGCTGACAATGGATTCGTTAAGGCCGCTGTTTCTGTTGAAGTCAGTGATGGGAAACTAAAGAGCATCACCATACTGGAACATGATACATTGTTGGGCAGACCGGGCGAAAAAATCATCGACGACATTGTCGAACAGCAGTCACTGGAGGTAGATGCGGTCAGTTCTGCCACATACAGCAGTGATACTATACGAAAAGCTGTAGAAAATGCTTTGAAAAAAGGAGAATAAGAAATGAATACAATGATTATTTACGCAAGCAGATATGGGTGTACCGCGGACTGTGCGCAGCAATTGAAATCCAGATTATCCGGTTCTGTATCTCTTACAGATATCGACCGGGTTTCCAAGAGCCCTGCTGACCTTAAAGATTTTGACACCATCATTTTGGGAAGTTCCATTTATATCGGCGCGGTATCAAAGAAAATGAAAGCATTTTGTAAGGCAAACGAATCATTGCTGAGCAGTAAAAAAATAGGAATTTTCCTCTGCTGCGGATTCCAGGAACAGTTTGAGGAATACCTGTCTTCAAATTTTCCGCCTTCCCTCAGAAAGAACGCGGTAATAAAGTGTTTTGGCGGTGAGGCCAGAACAGAGAAAATGAAGGCTTTTGACAAGCTGATCATGAAAGCGGCCATGAAGAGACGCGGGGAAACCCTGAAGATTTCTTCTGAGAATATAGAATGCTTTTCAAAAGCCATTCAGGTCCTGTAAGAAGAATACCCGCCGCGTTCTCTAAAGAAGGCCGGAATTCTGTAGCGGCAAAGATCACAGACCTAATATTTTCAACAATTCTAAATGGGGATGTCCGGTATCTGACTGAAATACGTCAATGTGGTCCACATCTGCGCTTCTGTCTGCAAAGGCAGGGAAAAGAAACCCACACTCCGGTTTACCCGGCTCATAGTCGCCCTCTAATGGGCAGATGGCGCAGATGATGTATTCAAACACTTCTTCTGACTCCCCTACCCTCTCATGATCCGCAGCTTTTACAGGCACATCATAACGGTCGTGGTAGACAAGGACCACGTAACCGTCGTTTGATTCATAGGATTCCGCGATCAGGTCGTAGAATGTCTCCATCAGCACGTCGTTTTTCAGACCGCAGGATTTCATTCCCATGAGGAGCTGGCGCATACTGCCCGCTTTCATGGAATCCTCCGGAAATCGGTATCGCTTTAGATTTTTATTGGTGGCGGAAAAGGGAATGGCCTTTGCGATTGCCAGGTTTTTCCCTTTATCGGATGGGGAAAGCTTCAGAAAATTTGTATTAAAAGTGCCGTCTATATCACCGTCCGCATCCATATAGCTGCCGGCAGCTCTTGTCATGGACGTTCTGGCTGGTGTCATGCGTCTGGTCAGTTCCAGCATATCCTCTCTGTTTATCATTTCGGTCTCCTTGTGAAGAATATATTTTCTATATATTCATATCACAATCCTGGTTTGTTCACAAGATGTTTTTTGAAGAAAAAAAGGAAACGGTCCGCAGGGTTAATCCCGCGAACCGTTTTGCCTGTCGTTCGATGAAGCCGGCAGGCCCGACTGGTGTCTGACGCAGCAGCCGCCTTTACCGTTTAGTTTAGCCTGGTATAAGGCTTTATCGGCCTGTGATATGATATTGTCAAGGGGGACATCATTGTTCCAGATGACTGCTCCGCAGGTACAGCTTATGGGTAACTGGTCTGTAAGCGCCGCGTTCTGGAATCCGCCGCAGATTTCCTCACCTTTTTTCAGCGCTGTCTCTTCAGAGCCCATCTGTCTCATGATGACAAGAAATTCATCGCCGCCGAACCGGGCCAGAATGTCATTGCTTCTTGTCCGGGCGTGGAGAAGGTCTCCGAATTTTTTCAAAAGACGGTCACCGAGGCTGTGTCCAAGCGTTTCATTTACCTGTTTTAAATTATCAATATCGAATAAAAAGACTGCCATGGGGGCATCTTCTTTTTTCATGATCCTTACCGCGGCATTGAGACCGCGGCGGTTTAGCAGTCCTGTCAGATAATCCCGGCAGGCATCCTCATGTAAGGTCTGCCTGCTCTCGTAAGACAGAGAGCGCTCCATGGCGTTTATGAGCCGTCTTTCTATTATTTTTGCAGAACAGGGTTTATATGCGAAGTCATCGGCACCCATCTCAACTGCCTGATCTTCTGTCCGTGGATCAGGCGGGGCTGTGGCGACCACAGGGATATTCCAGACCGCCTTTTCCCTCTGCAGAATTTCCAATACGGAAAAACCGCTGAGTTCCGGTAAGGTGAGGCTTAGAACGACACCGGAAAGCTCACGCTCATAGCGGACGATAAATCCCAGAGCTTCCTTTCCGGTAACCGCTTCTATGATCTTAAATCTGTTTCTCAGCAGACTGCAGATCTGGTTTCGGTACGCATCATCCTCCTCTGCCACGAGAATATATCCGGACAGGGATGTGCTGCCGAGGGAAGACGCTTCCGCCTCTGTTTCTTCCTTCGTGCTGTCCTGTCTCTTTAAGAGGGATTCAAATTCTTCACTGGGCATGGGCCGGGCAAAATAGTAGCCCTGTACATAGTCGCATCCGATTTCCTTCAGACGCTCCAGTTGTTCCCTGGTCTCCACGCCCTCTGCCACCACCCGCAGATCCATCCAGCGTGCAAGCCCCATGATAAAACCGAGAATGCCCTGATCCATGGGCTTTGCTGTCTCGCTTTGGATAAATTTCATATCCAGCTTCAGGATATCAAGCGGGAGCTGGTTCAGCATGTTCAGGGAGGAGTAGCCGCTTCCGAAGTCATCCATCTCGATAATGAATCCCAGTTCACGCAGATGGCGGACTGTGGAGATGATCTGGTCAGGATCCTCCGTATAGGCACTCTCTGTGATCTCCAGATGAAGGCGTGAAGGCGCAAGACCGTATCTGCTGACCATCTTCAGGAGGACATCAGCCAGATCCACCTGATAGATATCTGCCCTGGATACATTGACTGAGACAGGAATGGGCGGATAACCTATGCTGTCCCATTTCTGTAAGATGGCACAGGTCTTTTCCCAGACATACTGGTCAAGGTTGGTGATAAAGCCGTTCCGTTCAAAGAGCGGAATAAATGCCGCCGGGGACTGAAAGCCCCATTTGGGATGTTCCCAGCGCACGAGAGCCTCCGCGCCGGCCAGCCGCTCTGTGCTGATGCTGTATTTCGGCTGCAGATAGACAATAAACTGCTCCTCTGCCAGCGCGTTTTCCATAACATCCGTGATAGCCTGTTCGTGGAGCATTTGGTTGCGCAGGTCATCGTCATATTTGGAATAATACTTTCCGTATTGTCCTTTGATTTTCCGCGCAGCCAGAAGGGCGCGGTCGCACATCTGTTCCACCGGCAGTAAGCGGTCTTCAACCGCATAGATACCCCATTTCATCACAATGCTGCGCATACTGCCGGTTTTACTGATCTGTGCGCCTGCCTGTATGAAAAATTCATCCCGGTAATCCTCCCGGTGTTTCATCAGACAGGCAAACTGGTCCGCGTGGAGACGGCCGCAGATTCCTTCCTCTCCCACCAGTCCTGTGTACATATCAGCCACGCTGCACAGCAGTCTGTCCCCGGCAGGTGTTCCGAATATGTCATTGACCAGTTTGAAATTCTCAATATCGGAGCATACGATATCGTACTCCTGGTCAGGGGTCTGTTCCAGGGTTTCTCTGACCCGCTGATAGAAGAATTCTTTGCTGTATAGACCGGTAAGCCTGTCGAACTGAAACTGATTGATGATAGCGGCAGTCTCCCGCAGACGGATGATGCTTGCGACCCGGCGCAGGATCGCCTGGGGATTATAGGGCTTTGTCACAAACTCCGTTGCACCGCTGGAGAGGGCCGCGATCTCATCTGTCTCGCTGTCACTCTGTGTTGCCACGATCACGGGGATGGACGCGTAGGAGGGATTTTTTTCTATAATGGAAAGGAAGGTATGCCCATCCATGACAGGCATAATGATATCCAGCAGAATCAGGGAAATCTCCTCTTTGCATTCCTGCAGAACCCCAAGCGCCTCTTGTCCGTTCTCTGCTTCCAGGACCGTATATTCAGGAGTCAGAATTTCACATAACATCATTCGATTGATAGCATTATCTTCTACTACCAGTATATTTTTTTTGGATCTCATTCCATCGTTCCTCTTACCTCTCCGGCTGACTGCCTATCACAACAGTTATTATATTAGTATTGAGCAGTCTGTGGTTTCTGCAGAATGCGGTCCACTATGCTCACGTGTGTTCCAGATTATTTTAACATGTGACCATTTCTTTATCAAGAAAATAATCAGAGGTTCTTCGTTTTGACAGCAAAAAAAGAGCGGTACTGTCCAGTAACAGTATAACTCTTTGGAGCGGGTACCGTCAATTGCGGCTGGTATCTTTTTGATACTAGAATACTTCCCGGTGCCTTCTTGCATTTTCCCGGGGGCAGTATATAATGAAAATAAATATTGATTAATGTCTGTACATACTTTTACATACCAAGGAGATGTTTCCATGAATCAGGAAAAGAAAATACCGGACTGTCCGGTGGAAATGACGCTGCAGCTTATTGGGGATAAATGGAAGGTGCTCATTATCCGGGATCTGCTGACAGGAACAAAAAGATTTAGTGAACTGATGCGTTCGGTTTCCGGTATCACCCAGAAAGTGCTGACCAGCCATCTGCGCAATATGGAGGCGGACGGGCTTCTCACCAGGAAGGTGTACCCGGAAGTTCCGCCCAAAGTGGAATATACCCTCACGGAAACGGGATACAGTCTGAAACCGATTCTGGATTCCATGGTGACCTGGGGGACAAATTATAAGAATCATCTGGATTAGGTAACTGCGTTTTTCAGAGACCAAAAAAGAGCCGTTTTATCCGAATCTTTTTTGATCTCTGTTAAGGCAAAAGCGGAGTCTTGTCAAAGAAATTTTCAGAATTCATAAGGCGGATTGCCGGAGAAGTCCGCGATCACGCCATGGGGTTCTTCCAGATAGAATACCACGAAGATCGGATTGTCCGCAGTATTGTACTGGCCTTTTACAATGGGATTGGCCATGCAGGCCTCTTTTACTTTCATATTGTTCTCAAAGACTGCTTTGCCGTGCAGGCGGAGCCAGGTGTATGACGCGTCGGAGACAGTAACCTCTATCTCAGGGTTCGCCTGCATATCTTTGTACACTTCTTTTGTAGTGTTGGTGCAGAACCAGAGTTTTCCCTTTTTCTCAAAGCAGAACATGAAGGGGCGGCATTTTGCCTTGCCGTCTCTGCCGACAGTTGCCAGATACTGTACCGGGTTTGCCTGTAAAAATTCCACTACTCTTTTCATTTTGTTCCATCCTCTCTGAAATGTTGTATTTGCCGGATTGTTCCTGTCCTTTGTTTGAAGCGGCCGCTTCTTATATGTTTATCATAAGGCAGTGAAAGGATTTTGCAAAGTATGCACTTTAAAGTGGGATAGGCACCGGGAGGTGTTATAGTATCTGTTCGATACTGCCGCCGCAAAGCAGGGTGTGGAGAAAATTTACAAGAGCCTCCAGTTTATTGGTATCAATCAAGTCCGGCGTATCGTGTTCCGTGTGAAGAATGCGCTCTGCCAGTCCGAATATGTTGCCGGAGGTAACAGAGACTGCGGGAACACCGGAAAAAGAAAACAGGGTGTGGTCTCCCTGAGGCCATGGCTCGATCTGTTCAAATCCATCAAGGTCTGCCGCGCAGCCGGAAATACAGCTCATCAGATTTTGGGGACACTCGTAAAACGAGTATGCAGTGCTCTGCCCTTTCGCGCCCACGCCGTCCAGATTGAACGCGCAGATATATTCCTTTGGAGAAGAAAGGTAAGAGGAAAGATACATCATTTCTCCGGGGGTGGAATAATAGTCTTCACCGTTAAAGAGTACAAATTCAATGCGGTATGGCAGCTCCTGCCCTGAAAGATGCTCTGCCAGTGCAAGAAGCACAGCCACTCCGGATGCGTTGTCCAGGGCACCCGGGGTTCCCGGCCTGGTATCAATATGTGCTGAGACACAGACCTTTTGTCTGCCGCCTCCGTAGACGGCAAGGATGTTGGCGGCCTTTGCGGAGTGTCTTTTTGTGTTCAGAGTCAGTGATACAGAAAGACCGCTTTTAAGCAGCGGAAGGTGTTTCGGAAGGATCACGGCACATGGAACCTGAAAGTCTCCGTCCTCAATAACCGGAACGAATTGTTCAGGGGAAAGGCTTAAGGTCAGCACAGCTTTTGCTCCGCCCCTTTCCAGCAGGGAGATAGTTTCTCTGTGCTCGTCGGGATTCCAGAACACAAAGCTTTTCGGCATCAGCGGCTCTGCTGCCAGCTCACCGCACAGTACCACTATTTTCCCGGCAGCAGGTGCGCTGCGAAGCTCATCCAGGGAGCGGATGCAGAGAAGTTCTCCCTGCACGCTGCAGGGAAGTGAAAACGGTGCCGGGGCTGTGGGGATATCTTGTCCGTCAACTGTGAGCGTACTGCCGTTTTCTGTCCAGTCCATACAGTCAAATTCCTGTTTTGTAACGTTAAGGCCGGCGTCAGCGAATACTCTGCCGGCATATGCGGCTGCCTTCTGATTGGCCTTTGAGCCTGTGGGTCTTGCGCCGATTTCTCTGCAGAGTGTGTTCAGGTGACCTTCTATCTTTTTTTGTATCTCCATTTCTGTGACCTCCTCGTTTTTCGTTTGATCCATTTGCTTTGTCAAGTGTAACATTTTCATAAAAAAATGCCTCGACTTTATTTGCTGAATCTGCCGGCAGGATAATGGTTCTAAGAGGTCAGGAATATCCCTTATCGGTATAAGACATAGTCCATCATTTCCCGGCTAAAGCCTGCATCTTTTAAAGCGTCACCTGCATATGCCGGGTATTCTTTTATGAGAAGCCTTTTCTTTTCCGGAAAGACGGCCTTTTCCCTGAACGCGCGGACAAATTCTTTCAGTACAGCAGCTATATCCGCATGCTCCAGTATCCGCAGGATTTTTCCCTGCCGTTCCAGCACCATGACGGGAATTCCGCCGCGAAGCGCCACGGCAGTGCCGGGAACATTGAGAAAAGAACGGCCCTCCGGATGCTCCAGCACCTTTCCCCAGAGCTGTGCGGGGTCTGATGCGTTCAGCCAGATGATCTGCTCTTCCGGATGTGCCAGAGCCTGTACGATCCCCTTATAATCCTGTTTTCGTATAAACTGGGCGCCGGAGAGTCCCCGCACAAAATACCCTCTTCTCACCTGGCCCGTGAACTCCCAGATACGGAGCACCTCCAGCGCCTGTTTCCAGTCAGGCGCGGATTCCTGGCAAAGGTCTGCGTGAAGAGAGAGGGAACGCCGGAAGGTTTCCCTGCACAGAATGATATTTTCACGGAAAAAGGTTTCCAGAAGTTCTTCCGTGGACGGGGTCTTCAGGGGGTGAATGATATCCCAACGTCCTGCGGACAGAGCGGTGATCCTGGCATTGACACGCTGTCTTGCCGCTGCCTTTTGGATCTTATCCCTGTTCAGCCACTGTCTTACCGGGATAAAGCTGTCCGCGCACACCAGTCCCTTTTGGGCCAGCTCCATGAGCAGGCTGCGCACATCTTTGGATACAGAGATATTGGTCAGTGCTTTTAGAAAGCTGGCACCGCGGCGGCGCAGTTCCCGGTAAAGGATTTGTTCCTCCTGGTCTTCGGAAGAAATCTCTTCAGCAGGCGGGGTGTCCCAGTCAATCTCATCATATTTGAGGAAACAGAGCATGCCCTGAGGCAGCATCTTCCAGAAGTAGTCCCCTTCTGTCAAGATACGGTCAAGAAGCCCTTCGCTGTATCTGCGGACTCTACCGGCTAGGATAATGTTCTCCCAGAAGGTGACCGGGAATCCCTGACCGCAGAAAAGTTCTATGGTCTGCTTCAGCTGCTCTTCCGGTGAGGCATTTATGAGGATTCTGCCTGCCGCCAGTGCCGCGTAATGTTCCGGCGGCTGTGTGACCGCCTCTGTGCGTAAACTGCGGATCGTAGCATTTCTGGCCCGGTCATAGAGTTTGGCGTGGTAATACAGGCCCTTGTCCTCTGTCAGCTCCTTCTGGCTGCACAGTGTTTCCAGCCACTTCAGAATACAGTCCTGATCCGGCAGATAACGCTCCTGAACCTGTGCGGCGGTCTGGGGTCCCCGGTAGTACAGCATTCGCCGGATGATATGCATCCCTTCCTCTTCGTCCAGTTCAAGGAGTGTACGTTTATATTCCTCAAACTGTTCTGCCGCAATCCACAGTCCCGGTTCCAGATATTCCGCCAGTCCCCGGGCTGCCAGCTCCTCCAGCCAGACTGATATGCTGCCGGATTCAGGTGTCCCTGTGTATAGATCATGCAGCTCAGGGGCTGTTATATCACCTTCCATCATCAGAAAGGTATGCAGCTCTGCGGCGTCACCGGGCAGTTTTCTGCGCTCCTGTACTTTTTTGAGTGCTTCTGCCGAGGGCTTCAATTTTTCAATATAGCGCAGTTCATCGTACACAGCCTGCCGGATGCCCGGTGTGGTTGGGGAATATTCGTACATCTCCTCAGCCTCCACGCGCCACTGCATGGGCAGAGACATGGGGGAAGGACTGTCCAGATATACCTCTCTTACAGCAATCTGCCCGCTCTGCACAGCATGGAGGATGTCAAGCATGCCTTGTATATCCCACTGATCCTCCAGGCATTCCCTCCGGGTTTCACGGATCAGGGGATGGTCTTTTTCCTGTATGAGAGATTCCAGCATTTCCGTACTGCGGAGGCGCTGCATCCAGAGCGGCTGCCTTCCGTTTCGTCTCATCCCCATCATCAGGGCCCTGGCCGCATTATAACGGAATGTCATGTTAAAGACAGGGGTTGCCGGAAGCATGGCCTCCAGGATCTCCCGCACCTTATTCACGTCTACGGAAAAAAGGAGTCCCTCCGGCAGTACATTTTCCCCATAGGGATACAGAAGGATGCCGTCTTCCTCCTCCACACTTCCCACAGGATTTCCCGTTAATTTCTGTGCGGTATCCTGCAGAAGAAGAGAAAGGGGGGTGTTGATCCTTTTTCCGAAGAGCGCGTGCAGCATGATCTGACAGCTTCCTGTGGAATCCCTGAAATGTTCCACTACGATAGTCTTATCGTCGGGCAGGATTCCGGTGGCTTCAAGCTGACGCTGTAAAAAACCGGAAGTATTTTCACAGGCAGCCCGGTCAAGTCCCAGATGTTCCAGTTCCTCCGTCAGTGTTCCCCTGCGCTCCGCCTCTGCCAATGTTCTCATGATCCTTCCGAATGCCAGGCTGGTCCCAAGGCTGCGTCCCCTGATCTCTCCCTTCCAGAAGGGAAGCCTTGCACCCTCCGTACCTGACTGGGTCACCACCACGGTATCCTTATCCTGGCTTACGATCTTCCAGGCAAAGGAGCCCAGCAGGAACCGGTCGCCAAGCTGTGATTCGTAGACAAACTCCTCATCCAGCTCGCCTACTTTAACACCGTCCTCCGTCCGGGCTGTGTACATGCCCTTGTCCGGTATGGTGCCTCCTGCTGCCACGGCCAGCATTCTGCTGTAGGTATCAGCAAATACCTGCTCATGCAGCCTGTCGTACAGAATCCTGGGACGCACGGGGATCTCTCTTCTGTGTTCATAATCACCTGCCAGCATGGCCAGAACGGCTTTTACGTCCTCCCTGGTGACAGAGCGGAAGGTATAAGTGCGGGCAAGGATCTCCATCACTTCATCAATAGTATACGCCGTACAGGGAATCCCGCCGGAGCCCTTGCCTGGCTCCTGATCTTTCGCTGTGGCCGCCATGGAGACCAGATGCTGTGCCAGTACATCCAGGCACATGCAGGGAGGGCTGGCCTGCTCGATGCCTCCCTGTCTGGCAGCCTGGGCAGTCATGCCGCAGTACAGGGTTTCAGAGGCAGTACGGGGGTACATATACATGACACTGACCCGCCCCGGATTGTGCCCGGCGCGGCCAAGGCGCTGCATGGTACTGGATATGGTGCGGGGACAGCCAATCTGCAGTACCTGGTCAATGTCACCCACGTCAATGCCCAGCTCCATGGAGGAGGTAGCGCAGAGCAGGCGCAGATTTCCCCTGCGCAGGGCATCTTCTGATTCTGCCCGCTGCTCTTTTGACAGACTGCCGTGGTGTACACGGGCAAAATCTTCACCCCCAAGCTGATTTACATAGTAGGCCAGCTTTTCTGCGTATCTGCGCCCTTCGGAGAAGGCAATGACACTGCGGCACTGCATACAGCGGCTGTATACCTTCTCCGCCAGTTCTTCCCAGACGGGGTCTTTTCTTCTTCCCGGGGCCTGGGTAATGCCGATCACCTCGATCTGTACCGCTTTCGGCATATGGGGCGCAACCATATGTGCCGGTTCGGGAGACAGATAATCGGCTGCCGTCTGCAGCGGTTCTATGGTGGCGGACAAGCCAATCCTCTGCAGAGGCGCTTTACAGAGACGGTCCAGTCTGGCGGCAGACAGCATCAGGTGGGCGCCTCGTTTTGTGTCAATGAGAGCATGGAGTTCGTCGATGACCAGTGCTCTGGCTGTCTTAAGAACCGTCCGCCCGGTCCGGCTGGTCAGCATCAGATACAGGGATTCCGGTGTGATGATGAGGATATGGGGCGGGTGTTTTACCATGCGCTGCCGTTCCTTCTGGGGTGTGTCCCCGGTCCGGATGCCCACGTTGATCCTGCCGGCGCCCTCGCCGCCCGTAAAAGCGCTGATGCCGTCCAGGGGTCTGTTTAAATTCTCCCGTATATCACCGGCGAGAGATTTAAGCGGTGAGACATAGATCAAGTACAGCTCCTCTTTCAATTCCCCTTTTCCTGCCAGATCCTGCAGGCGGTCGATAAATACCAGAAAAGCCGACAGTGTCTTGCCGGTACCTGTGGGTGCGCTGATCAGAACAGGACCTCCGCTCTGTATGGCAGGCCAGGCTTCCTGCTGCACTTTTGTGGGCTGTCCGAAGGCCTGTCTGAACCAGGAGGCTGTGGGCTGTGTAAATATATGCAGGCTGTCTTGTGTCATATCGTTCATCTGTTTATCCTCTCAAATCCCTGTTTTTAACCGTAAGCGTATATAAATGTATCAGTCTTCTGCTGTGATTGTACACCAAAATGGGATGCAGGTGTAGGGTTTTAGTGGCTTTTTTCTGTAGTTTTGATATATAATGGTTACGGTTCCTGTGCACAAAAGGAACAGGATAGATACCATACACGTACACGTGCAGAGAAAAAGGATAAGGAGAACAGATTTGAAAGAAGGATATTATTTGATCGGTGAGGTGAGTAAGATCACCGGAATATCAAAGGACACCCTGCATTTTTATAACAAGATCGGTCTGCTGGTCCCGGATTACATAGATGAAAAGAATCAATACCGCTATTACTCCCGCTGGAATCTGTGGCAGCTTGACATCATAACCACATGCCGTAAATTAAGTGTGCCGCTTGATAAAGTAAAGCAGATCCTGGACTTTCATGACAACGGCAGGATCACGCAGCTTCTTTTGGATTACAGAAATGAAGCCCTCCGTCTGAGCAGATATTATCAGCAGGTAGCAGAGGATATCCTGTGGTATGACGAGGAAAACAAAAGGGTTTCCGCTGCCATCCATTCGGATAAGGTACAAAAGAAGTGGCTGAAGGGGGAGACCGTGATCGCGGGCACTATGACAAGGGACGGCACCTCCTACCATGCAAACCTTCAGGCAGCCGCCAGGGATGAACTCAGGTATGCAGATACCATACAGCGGAAATACGGATATATCCTGGATATAGACGAGATGAGGGCCGGAAATATATACAAATGCAGTGAGTATCTGAAGATTGCGGACAGCAGCTATTCCCATGTAAGCCCGGAAAACCTCCATGTGATGCCCTCAGGGGAATATGCGGTCTGTATAGTCCGTATCATACGGGAGTCTGCGGATTTCGGCCCGCTTTTTTCCTGGATGAAAGAAAACGGATACACAACGGATGCGGTCTATGCAGATGAGCTGGGGCTGCAGCTTTTTGACTATATCGACGACTATTACTGTGAAATAAAAGCCCATTTGAAAAAAATATAAAATAACACTTGACTGTGTAGTTACTCCATCCTTTATTCTTTTTTTCGTTAAGAAAGGATGGTTAAATATGAAACAGACACCTGTATGGAAACTACTGCTTAAACTGTCACCCCCGGTGATGCTGGCTCTGCTGATCCAGTCCGTCTATAATATTGTGGACAGCTATTTTGTGGCAAAATATTCGGCGGAGGGCCTGACTGCCCTGTCTATTATATTTCCCATTCAGCTTTTGATGACTGCTGTGGCAACCGGAACGGGAACAGGGATCAACATTCTGGTATCGCGTATGGACGGGGCCGAGGCATCAGGGGCCCAGAATGATATGATTAAGAGCGGGTTGTTTCTCGGAATTGTGAATTTTGCCGTTTTTACGGCAGTGGGCCTGCTGGGATTAGATGTTTACTGCCGTTTTTCCTCTGACCAGCCCTTAGTGCGGGCAGGGGGAATGCAGTACGGTACCATTGTTTTTCTTTTTTCCCTGGGCATGTTCGTGGAGGCAAACTGCACGAAAATACTGCAGGCCAGAGGGAATATGGTACTTCCCATGTGCGCGCAGATATTCGGCGCGCTGATCAACATAGTGCTGGACCCCCTTCTGATCTTCGGAAAGTTCGGATTTCCTGTAATGGGAATCCGAGGAGCCGCCATTGCCACAGTGATTGGCCAGTGGAGTGCCATGGCGGTGGTCCTGCTCTCTGTGCTGAGACACTGTCCGCTGAACGGCAGGTTCAGAGCCGGAAGCTGTATACAGATCTATAAAGCGGGAATGCCGGCCATTGTCATGCAGTCTCTCTACACCCTTTATATGGTGGGCCTGAACCTGATACTGAAACAGTTTACAGAGGACGCGGTCACAGTGCTGGGCATCTATTACAAGCTGCAGACCTTCTTCTTCATTCCGCTTATGGGACTGCAGCAGGTAATACTGCCTGTCATGAGCTTTAACTATGGGGCAGGGGATTTCAAGCGCGTGAAGGAGACACTGAAATGCTCCATTGCCGTTTCTGTGACCGTGATGGTCCTGGCCTGCGGCATCTTTTTGGCAGTACCGGCGGAGCTTGTGACAGTCTTTTCCGGAAAAAAAGAGATTCTGGAGATTGGCTGCACAGCGCTTCGCATTATTTCCGTCAGCTTTATTCCCGCGGCTTTTGTGATCATGCTGACAGTCTATTTCCAGGGGGTAAATATGGGAAGAGCCAGCATCAGCGTCACTGTTTTAAGGCAGATCCTTCTTCTGGTCCCCCTGGCATGGGTCTTTCATTTTCAGGGACTTTCCTATGTATGGCTGACTTTTCCCGTCACAGAGATGATCGCCCTTCTGTTCTGTGCCCGTCTGTATGTCAAATACCCGCCGGAACATGTATGGGATAGGAAAGATACATACAACTGCAAGGCAGATGCCGTATCAGGCTTCTGAGAGCCGGATGCGTTCTATCATGCTCTGTTTCCTGAAGTTTTTCATGATGAGATATGTCAGCAGCAGCTGTATGGTCAGGATGACGATGATCAGGACCACTGTCTGCGCAGCGGGATAATGATAACTCAGGATACCGAACATCCGGTTCTTTTTCGCATAGAGAAAGACAAGGTATCCCAGCAGATTTCCGAATCCGAGAGACAGGAGCAGAGTTCCCGCTGTGTAAAAGATTCCTTCTAACTGCAGCATGCGCACCAACTGTTTTTCGGAAAGGCCGATGGCCTGCATGATGCCCAGCTCTCTTCTTCTCACATAGATACTGTTGACCATGGTGTTGATCAGGTTCATGATGCCCACACCGCCCAGAACGATCATGAAGACATAACAGAGCTGGGATAAGAAGCTTGTATTTTTTTCGTTATAAGCCACCTCATCTTCATAGCTTTTCAGTTCCAGAAGCTCGTTTGTTTTTATAAGGGATTTCAGTTCTTTTTCCACACTTTGGAGCCTTTTTTGATCAGCGGCTACGGACCAGTAGTAATCCATTTCAAGTCCTGCCAGTTCATGGATGACAGAGTTTGGAAGCACCAGAAAGGATAAGTGGTTCATGCCGTAGGGCATATCGGCAATGGCCGCGATCTCAAATTCTTTTGGGATCAGATTATTTCCGGAGCGGATCACAACACGGAGGGTATCACCGATTTTGGTGCCGGGTATATAACTCAGCATATTTTCATCAATCAGGATTTTATCTCCCTGCTGCAGTTCCTCATAGGTACAGGATCCCTCTTTGACGGTCTGCTGCATTTTATCGGCATATTCCTCCGGAATACCTATAATGCCGGTCTTCCAGGTCTCATCCCCATCCATCAGGTCGGGAAGCTCAACCTGAAGCAGGCTTGCTTTTGTTATTTTTTCCACACCCGGGATATTCATAACCTGTTTTTCAAAATCTCGGTTCAGAGGGTTGTTCTTACACAGGACGGACCACTCAAGCTCCGGATGCATCTTGTCCCCGGTGCGGCTGTTCACAGATATCTGAAATTCATCAAAGACACTGTCCCTGGCTATCTCCTCCGGGTCCGCGCAGGACAGTACCGTGGAGATGACCATGAAAAGAATGCCTGTGAGGCTCAGGGTGACAATGGTCATAACCGTTCGTTTTTTATTTCTGGATAGATTGGCTCCGGTCAGGCGGAACAGGGTCATTTCCGGGCAGCCTCTGCGGAGCTTTTTCTTTGTTTTCATACTGCCGTCGTAGCGCATGGCCTCCACAGGAGAAATCCTGGCAGCGATCTGCATGGGGCGGATCAGTGCGCATACCACGGTGAGCAGGGAGACGGCTGCTGCCATGACGTATATCCACGGCTTCAAAAGAGTGACTTCATGGTTTTCAATCAGCTCTATGACTACAGGACGCAGCGGGTTTTCGGTGCCATATGCAGATAGGAGAAAACGATACCCGATACTGGCTGCAATACTTCCGGCGATCAGGCCCAGGGGAATGGCAATACAGGAAGTCAGCATTCCCTCCCGAAAGACAATCTGACGAATCTGCCGTTTGGTGGCTCCCAGCGCTTTTAGCTTTCCGAATTCCTGTACCTTGTAGATCATGGTGATATAGTAGAGGCTGTAAATGGTCATGATACCGGCCAGGATAACAATGAGCATAATACCCGCAATGCCCGCGTATAAAGACGGGTCTCTGTAGTTGGCAGAAAGGTAAATAGAGTTATCTGCAATATCTGCCTCGCTAATCCCCATCTCCAGGGCAATCTGCTTATAAATATCTTTGATCTCGTCTGTAGTCATGCTTTCAGCACCCGCTACCCGAAGCATGACTCTGTATCTGCGGACAGACGCCGGCTGTTCCTGCTCCACAAAGTCCCTGGTGACCATGGCGGAATAGATTCCGGAATCATCGCTGTCCTTTTGGGTGGGAAGCAGGCCGGTGATGACAAATTCCTGCTTTTTCTCATATCCGACGCCATCTGCCTCCACGGGCTGATAGGGAAGCTCTATGGTATCCCCTATGCCTGCTGTGATTCCCATTGCTTTTAACAGGCCGTTTGAAACAGCAATTTCATTTCCGTTTTTCGGAAAATTCCCTTCCTCCAGTTTTGTTTTATTGAGCTTCCGGGCTGTGTCATCCATGTACACCATCCATCCGGTTCCATCCGGGACGGGAATCATGGCGGGGTCCTGTCGAAGTCCTGCGGTTTCCACTTCTGCGCGGTGGGAAATCGCCTCCGCGGTATCAGGCTTCACGTTGCGGTACATCACATGAAAGGTGGGATATACCTTGTTGGCAGCCGCCATGTCAATTTCTACAGTTCCAAGGCCAATCGCCGGAATGACAAAGATGAGAAGCGTGGTCAGAAGGATGGCTATGCCTGCCATGATATTTCTTCCCTTATTCAATTTCAGATTGGAGAATGCAGTACGGTTTATTGTGTTCATTGGCTCACCACCTTACCGTCCTCAATGACAAGGATCCTGTCAGCCATCTGGGCGATGGTCTCGTCATGGGTGATCATAACAAGCGTCTGTCCGTATTCATTTACACAGGCTTTTAAAAGGGAAATCACCTCCAGCTCTGTTCTGGAGTCCAGGTTGCCGGTGGGCTCATCTGCCAGTATAATGGCAGGTTTGGAGGCAAGGGCACGGGCAATGGCAACCCTCTGCTGCTGCCCTCCGGAGAGGGTGCTGGGAAGGGATTTCAGCTTGTCTGTGATCCCGATGCGCTCTGTCAGGTTCCTGACAAAGGTCTGGTCAACCTTCTTTTTATCAAGCCCCATGGGAAGAACAATATTTTCCCAGACATTTAGGGAGGGAATCAGATTATAATTCTGAAAAATAAATCCGATCTTTCTTCTTCTGAAGACAGCCAACTCCTCATCTTTCAGTTCAAAAACGTTTTTGCCCTCTATCCGTACCTTTCCGCTGTCCGGGCGGTCCAGAGCGCCCAGCATGTGGAGCAGGGTACTCTTTCCCGAACCGGAGCGTCCCACAATGGCAGTGAACTCTCCGCGCTGTATGTCCATGGTGGTATGGTCTATGGCTTTCACCAGATTTTCCCCGCTGCCGTAATATTTGCATAAGTCTTCTGTTTCCAATAGCATTGTTTTCATAGGGGTTCTCCTTGTCTTATCTGTTATTTTATCTTATTGTCTTTATTGTACCTGTGTATTCTTACAAAAGGATTTCAAGAAGAATAACAGATTTGTAAGAAATGTGAAACGTATTCGCCCATGCAAAAAGCTGCCCTTTAGGACAGCCTGTGACTGGTTTTGGGATATGTGATTTGAAATATACATCCCTTCCTGCCGCTTTTTACACAGATGCTCCCACCCTGTTCTTCCAGAATCTTTCTGGTTAGATACAGCCCCACACCGGAGCCGTCTGTCTCCTGGACAGCAGAGGATCTGCCCCTGTAAAAGCGTTTGAATATCTGGTTTTTCTCCTCTTTCGGGATTCCTATGCCCTGGTCTTCGATTTCAATGAGATAATAACTGACCATGGGTTCCACCCGGATCTCCACTGCGGTATTCGGCGCGGAGTATTTTACGGCGTTGTCAAGTATATTCACCAGTGCCTCCTGGGTCCAGCGGGGGTCCTGCAGGACATTCTCATCCTCAAATTCACTGACGGAAATGGCAATATTTTTCCGGTAAGCTTTCATGTAGACACTGCTGACAGCACCCTGAAGCGTCTTTTTCAGGCTTTCATATACAGGCTCCAGGCGGATCATGTTGGTTTCCAGCCGGGATAATTGTATAAGGGATTTTGTCAGGTTCTCCAGCTTGAACACCTCATTTTTCCCCTGCATGAGGAAAGAATGCTGCTCTTCTTTCGTAAATCTACTGGTATCCGCGATCTCATAGCACATTTTCAGGGAGGCAAGGGGTGTCTTCAGCTGATGGGAAATGTCTGTGACCAGTGTCTTTGTCTCCGCAGCCTCCCGTTCAATCCTGGATTTTAAAAGGCTGTTCTCCTGCGTAAGCTGGACAGCTTTGTCTTCCAGCTCGAAGAGTTTAAGTTCCGTCCGGTTTTGCAGCTTTTTCTGGTGTAAAATAAGAAATGCCAGCAGAAGGACGAAAAAGGAGGCAGCCAGTAACAATACAGGCAGAAAAGAGGCAACCGCAGGGGATATGACCGCGTATCTTCCGCTGTAACCATATGCAGCTTCTGCTGTCTGTCCGGCAGCAAGGGCCTGTTCGCGGTCAATCTCCTCTTTTCCTTCCACTGCGCTGACATAACCGCCTTCTGTAGTGGGTTTTGTGAGAAGAAGTCTTCCCAGAAGTTCCTGGTTTTCCATGTGCACCGTGTCTATCCATCGGACAGCCGTGTATAAAGTGCCGGACAGAAGCAGAACCAGCAGGCCCAGAAACACCATTATTCTTTTGTTACGTCCTTTGTCCATATGTATCCCATCCCTCTTACATTCTGTACAGCGTCTATCTCCAGCTTTGCTTTCAGGCGGCTTATATTGACCGGTACGGTATTGTCATCCACGAACTGGCCGTCAATATCCCATACCGCCTCCGCAATCTGTTCCTTTGAAAAAATCTGCTGGGGATTTTCCAGAAAGAAGATCAAAAGCTGCAGTTCTTTTTTGCTGAGTGACAGAGGCTCTCCGCCTTTCCAGACTTTCATTTCCTTAAGGGATACGCGGATGTCACTGCATTTTAAAGTGGAGGTCTTTTCTGTACCGACCCGTTTCATCAGCGCGTGAACTTTGGATACGAGGACCATCAGACTGAAAGGTTTGGTGATGTAGTCATCCGCCCCCATGTCATAGCCGGTCACTATATCAATCTCCTGGTCAAGCGCGGTCAGGAAGATAATATAAACATTGCTCTTTTCTCTTATTTTCCGGCAGAAATCAAGTCCGCTGCCCTCACTCAGGTTGATGTCACTGATAATCAGGTGGACCTCATTTTTTTCAAACAGGTCTTCCGCCCCGGAAGCGGTGAACGCAGACAGGACGCGAAAACCCTCTTTTTCCAGACGCATGGAAATCCCCCGGTTCAGGTTCCTGTCATCTTCTAGAAGTAATATGGTCTTTTTCAAGGGAGTTCTCCTTTTTCATTTGATAGTCTGATTATAGTGTACTTTCTGCCGGATTGTCAAATGAAAGGCAGCAGCCCGGAAAACAGTATGTTCACGCTTTTTTTACGATCGGTATCCAGACCTCGTACAGGGCGTTCTGCTGGTCCTGGTTTAAGTAGACTTCTATGTCCGGCCTGTCTGCGTATTCATACCCGGAGGTGGGAAGCCATTCTGTGACGATCCGCTGCTCCAGCTCCTGAATGGACAAATGGGTGCCGGAACCGGAGAAAATCGCCCAGGCGGAAGCCGGAACTTTATATTCCTCCAGATTCTCAGCTGTCGGAAGACTGCTGGCAACCGCGATAAAATATTTCCATTTTTCTTGGTCATTGCAGGCACTGACACCTAAGAGGCCCATGGGCTGCCGGTTCATCATGGCTGCCAGTTTCGGTATGGTGCCGTCGGCTGCCGCTTTGCCCCACATCCCGGGAACGATTTCAAAATTTTTTTCCACTTCCCTGTGCATGGGCTGCGAAATGCCTACAATGCGGAAGGCTTCCTTTTCTTCAATCCGATAATTCAACTCTTCCACTCCCTTTATGGTGATCGTAAAGCTGATGGGAGGATAAGATTTCAGGCAGGTGCCCGCTTTTTTGGCTGCGGAGGGTGTGATGCCGTGTACATTTTGAAAGGCACGGTTAAAGGCAGTGGGGGAAGCATAGCCGTATTTCAGGGCAATGTCCATGATTTTCGCATCGCTTCTCTGCAGGTCCGCGGCAGCCAGGGACATGCGTCTGCGGCGTATGTACTCTGAAAGGGGGATTCCTGCCATGTAGGTAAACATTCTCTGAAAGTGATAGGTGGAACAGCAGGCTATTTTCGCTGCCTGCTCATAATCGGTTTCCTCTTTGATATGTTCTTCCAGATAGCTGATGGCTTTATTGAGACGTTCGATCCAATCCATTTGTTATAGGCTCCTTTTTTTCATTATAATTGTCTCTGATTTTAATGTATTTTCTGTTGGGCTTCCTCTCCTTTTGTGCACAAAAAAGAGAGGTAATTTCAGTATAATGGAAAAACAGGTTTAGGACAATGGCGGTTTCTTCCAATGCGGCGGGGACTGGATACCGATATTCGTTTTCAGATATGTAAGCCACAGGCAGAACGGAAAAAACAGCCAGAGAATCCGTTCCTGTATAAGTGCGCTGCTGTTCTGTCCGTGCAGAATACAAAAAGAAAAGGAGAGCAGCAAAAAGAATCCTGTCATCATAAGAAGAGATGAAAGCTTTCTAAGCCGGAGGCTGCGCAGGAAAAAATATCCCGGCAAAACAGAAAAAATACTGAACAATCCGGAGATGAAAGCGGATGTAAAATAAGAAAGCTCCATCCCGCTTTTTTCGGCTTTAAAAAGCAGAGCAATCTCCCTGGCCTTTTGTTCTGCCGTCTCTGTCCAGAAAGCAAAATCGGACCATTGGGAGGGAAGCATATCTCCCGGAATCCGGATGCGGATATCTAAAATCCAGATACATGCCGCTGCACTCAGAATACCGACCAAAAGGGGGAAGAGACCGTCCGCCTTCCTGAATATGCCGGACAGGAGATAGAGCAGGAAAAACGCGGCAGTGATACGAAGCAGTGCCTCCGAAAAAATCCCGTACAGATGCAGAGGAAGCAGAGTACCCTGTATTCCCGTACTGCCTGAAAACCGGCGGACAGCCTCCTGCCTGCTTTCCTTTCCGGTAATGTGAAGTGTAACACGGTTAATGACAGCCTTTGTATCCCTGTCCGCCTGTATGAGGGCAGTGCCGCTGCTGCCGGGGAGAACTCCCAGAATTTCATATGGTCTTCCGTCAATCATCAGGCTCTTCCCCTGTATCTTTGTACTTCCGAAGAGAAGCCCGGACAGTTTTTCATCGATCATGCAGCCGCCGGTATCTGTCACTTCCAGTGTACGGCTGCCCGGCAGAATAAGGCCGGAGCTGCCTGCTGCTGTGATGAGGCCGGCATTGGCCTTTCTGTTCAAATCGGGTGCGGCAACCTGCACATTTTCAGACTCTCCCCAGAGGGTAAAAGACAAATCACCATCTTGGCTGTCACGGGACAGGGAAAGAGCCTGGTTCCCGTCTATCCGGTTTTCTGTCTGTATGACACAGGTGGTTTCATCTGCCTTTATGGTTCCATAGAACAGCGCCTGGGCAAGACATATGAAACAGACGGCTCCCAGCAGAAGCTGTTTCATATGCCCCCTTTTCCCCCTCATTCTTCCTCCGGGCGTATGCGGTCGCCTGCCTTCACGGTCTTTTGGGAGGAGAGAATGATCTGGCTGTCTGCGTCTAATCCATCCGCCTTCAGAGCTGCCATGGTATTATTTTTCTCCAGAACCTCCACATTGATGCGGACAGCAGTGAGCTCATTTCCCAGAATATTTTCCGTTTCCTGTACGGTGAGGACAAAATACTGGTTGTCCTCCATGCGCAGTGCTTCCAGAGGAACTACGCAGGGATAGACAGCCGAGTTCATTTCTGCATAAAGCACAGCGCTTTCATCTGCGTCAAATTCGCCTTTTTCTATATCTGCCGTGATGTCTGTCAGGTCAGGATTTTCTTTATTCTCAGTAATGGATTGGATGGTGAGGCCCTCCGCCGTTTTTTTACCGTCAGCGGATTTTAAAGTGACCGCATCTCCGTCTGTGATGATTTCTGCCTGTTCCTTTGGGATGGATGCCGTATATCTGTATCCGGAAGATAAATCCGCCAGGGTGACGGAACTTCCCTCTCCCGTTGCGCTGCCGGCTTCCACATGGACTTTTCTTACGATTCCCTCTGCGGGGGAAAGAATCTGTCCGCCTGCTTTTTGAAGGGCGGTGTATTTGTCCAGTTCCGTCTGCAGTGTTTTCATCTCCATCTCCGTGGTCTTCGGTGTACTATCGGGTACGGTGGGTTTCCGGGTATCCTCCATCTTTCTCTGGGCATCAGCAAGTCCTTCCTCTCTCAGCCTGAGAGCGTCCTCATAGGCGTTTTCAGCCTGTGTGCAGGCATCAGCAAGCACCTGGCGCTGTTCGCCCGCAGACTGGTTTTCCAGGGCTTCTTGGGACGCCTGCCAGGTTTCCAGGGCTTCATCGGCTGACGTGCAGGCATCTCTTGCAGACTGCACCGCGTTTTCGGCCTCCTCTGCGTCCTTTTCCAGTGCTGCCAGAATCTCCTGGGGCTTTTGCTCCGTTTTTGCCTGCTCTAAGAGCGCTTTTTTCTGGTCTGCGTCTGCCTCCGCCTGTTCCAGGAGCTGATGCTTTTCATCGCTGGCCTGTATAAGCGCCTCTTCCACAGAATCGGGAAGGTTCTCCTGCTCGCCGCTGCTTTGACTGTCAAATTCTTCCAGCCGGTTCTGCGCTTCTGCCAGGGCCTCATAAGCCTGCTGAACTTTGGCATCCAGGCTTTCTTTTGTTCTGCTGTAATCTTCCTCTGCCCTGCTTTGCTCCGTATTCTTATTTTGCTGTTCCAGACGGCTTTTTTCCCTGCTGTCCTTAAGGCTCAGCTTTAATTTCTCCAGTTCCCGGTTTTTTAACAGGATCTTTTCTTCCAGATCCTCCATGTCCACTTCAAAGAGTACGTCCTGTTCAGAGACATGGTCTCCTTCACTGACAAGCACCTTTTTTACGCGGATGCCGGGTACAGTATTGACTGCCTGCTGCTGTTTCTCCTTCACGGTCCCTGTGGCAGTCACTTTGTATTTCAGGGCTGTCTTTTGCGGCGCGGTACATGTGACTCTGGGGGTTATGATGTTGGCTGCTGCCCGCGACAGAACCGTGAGCAAAGCCATGACCACCAGAAATGCGCCCAGAGCCTTCCCGGCTTTTTTCTGAATATCAGGTAATTGTTTTTTGTTATGAATCATGGTGTCTATCCTCTCTACTCTTTGACCGCTGCTGCAACGATCCCCTGTTCCAGATAATCCTGCCCGCACAAAAAAACCATCAGGGCAGGGAGCAGGGTTACCACAGATGCTGCAAAGGAAATTCCCGCGCGCTCCGGACTGATATTGGGCAGATACAGGGAAAGCGGCCAGAGTTTTTTACTTTTTAAGAAGGTCAGGGGCTGTTCGATCAGATTCCAGGATTCCAGAAATCCCAGTACAACGGCAGACACAATGCCTGAGGAACCAAGGGGAATGCCTAAATGCAGAAAAATGTCCCTCTCCCCCGCCCCGTCTATCCTTGCCGCGTCCATGAGCGCCTGCGGAATCCCACAGAAAAAGCGGTACATGATAAACACGGGGAATGTAGAGAAAGCACCCGGAAGAATTACCGCCGGAAGCGTGTCTGTGAGCTGCATTTCGGAGAGGACCAGATAGCTGGAAAGCATGGTGACCTGGAAGGGCATCATCATGAGCAGTATGTATAAAGTAAACAGCAGCTTTTTGAAAGGGAATGCATATCTGGCAAATCCCCAGGCAGCCGGAACTCCGGCCAGTAACTGTCCGGCCAGGATTCCGGCAGTGAGTGCGGCAGAATTCCAGAACATATGAAAAAATTCCGGGGAGTCCAGCAGAAGTTGCACATAATGCCTGAGGGTAGGGGTGAGGGGAAGAAGGCTCCATGACATAGGCTGTTCTCCAAGCGACAGGGCTGCCCCCAGGTGATTTTGTAATTCCCCGGTTCCCATCAGAGAACCGGTAAAAAGAAAGAAAATAGGATAACAGACAGCGGCTCCTAAAAGAAGCAGCAGAAATCCCGCTATTTTTTTGCTCATTTTATTCACTCCTCCAAATCCCAGGAACGCTTAAGCAGAGAGACAAGCCCGAAGATGACAAGAACCATCAGCACAGCCGCTGCTGCCAGCTTATCAAAATCCATTTCCCGGAACCAGTTATTGAACAGATGCTGCAGGAGATACATACTCTCATCAGGATAATCCCCTGCAGCCAGGTATCCCTCCCGGAACACCTTGAAAGAATTCAAAAATGACAGAACTGTGATGGTATAGAGGACCGGCTTCAGGCTGGGAAGGGTGATTTTAAAGAAGCAGGTCCACTCTCCTGCCCCGTCAACCCTGGCAGCCTCATACAGATTGTATGGAATACCGGACAGTCCTGCCATCCACAGCACGATATCATACCCCAGGTTCTTCCAGATATAACTGAACACCAGCACCCAGAAAGCATATCCGGAATTCATCCAGTCCACTGCCTCATGGCCTGTACTGACAGCCAGAAGGCTGAGAAACCCGTCTTCGTGAAAGGTCACTCTCCAGAGCAGGACCACAGATGCCACCGGAACAGCCATGGGAAGCAGAAATGCTGATTTTAAAAGGCTGCCCAGTCTTTTCAGCCGCTGCAGAAATACACTGATAAAGAGTGACATGCAGATAAGAAGCGGAATGCAGATACCGGTGAAGCGCAGGGTATTTTTGACTGCCAGCCGAAAGGCCGGAGTCCGGAACAAGATACGGTAATTGTCCAGACCCGTCCATGTCCTTGTGACCGCATTCTGGAAGGAACGGAGTGTTACATCCAGAAAAGGGATGAGGACAAAGATACAGACTCCGGCAAGGCTGGGCAGTAGGAACAAAATTCCTGTTAAGGCATGTTTTCTTCTACCCATAGGATATCACTCCGCCAGGTAGAGATTGATCTTTTTTAGAATGGCATCCACAGTATCGGAAACGGACACCTCCCCGGAAAGGCATTTTACCCCTTCTGCCATGACGGTTCTGTTTATGATCTCATCTGTGACTGCAGGCGTTTTCAGTGTTTTTATCATTTCCTTGAGTGCGTCGTAATCCTCCTGGGCAGGCGGGATCATTTCCAGATCAAGTACACTACCATCCACATCACTTTCCATATGTGTCATCCCCAGAGGGAAATTGGAGGGAAGTGTAAGCCTGCCATCAAAAGCCGTCCGGCTCACCGGCCAGGAAGCCGCAGCAGAACTGTACTGCCCCTCTGTCAGAAGAAAGCTTACAAATTCTCTGGCAGTCTCTTCGCTGCCGGTCTTGGAACTGATCCCAACAGGTGACAACGGAATAAATACGTTTTCCGACTGACCCGGCGTGCTTTTATATCCGCCGCTTCCGAAATATTTTGCCATGGAGAGGATATGAGAAAGCCCCTCTGCACTCATGAGGTTGCCTATGGTCATATGGGAATCCGTATACCCCATCTCAATGGTATTGAGCTGTGCGCTTGTCATAAAGGGAGACAGTTCAAATGGCTGGGATTCTGTGTCGGAGTATTCCATACTGTCCGGCGCATTCTGGGCGTCTGCTATCTTTTTTGCGTTTTCAAAAAACGCTGTCAGTCTTTCTTCATCCAGCGTTCCGTCCTCTGCCATCCAGGATGGGGAAGAAGAAGGAATCAGAGTCAGTAAAAGTGTGGAATTCGTCATACTTCCCAGAACATGGCTGACCTCCGGACGGTTTTCCCTGTTCGCTTCCGCTGCCTCTGCCAGCTCTTCCAGACTGCCGATCCGGTCCAGCACGGACTGTTCACCTACGAGGACCGGTATGGAAAAACCGGTGGGCACTGCGCGGAGTGCGCCGTCTTTTTTGTAAGCGTTTACAATATTGTCAAAGAATTTTTCCTTCTGATCTGCTTTTTCCACCAGATCCCCAATATCCATGAGCAGCCCTTTTTCTATGTAGGAAGAAATGGGCAGGCCGTCCAGGATCAGCACATCCGGTCCCTCGCCGGCCATGATATTCGTATTCAGTGTCTTCAGCGCGTCGGATCTGGTCACAGCATCCTTTCCTGTCATGCCGGTTTCATACTCCACCATCACATCAGAGTGCCGGCCCTGAAAGGCTGTGATGGACTGGCGGATATTCGGGCTGTCATACAGTGAATACACGGTGATGGTATGCTCCGGCTGAAGAGATGCCTCGGTATCGAACATATAGCGGAACAGGCGTCCCTGCTCATCCATATAATAGGGGATGAAAATGGTTCCGTCCGTCAGGGCAGCGGATATGTCGGCAGAAAACGAATTGCTGTTCATCTGTCCCATGGAGCCATTGAAAATTTTCTCTATGGCAGTTCCGTCTGTTTTGTAGCGGTAAATACCGGACTGGCTGACAAAATACAGGGATTTGCCGTCAGCACCCGGCAGTATGGAGAAATCCATGGATCCTTCCTGCAGGAAACTGCTGAGGGCCTCCTGCTCTCCCTCGGGTTCCTGTGTCTGCAGATCGTATGATATGACTTTTATATTTTCATATTTGAGAGAGCCATCATCCAGAACACGGATATCACTGGAAAATTCAAAAAGCCTGTCGCCCACACAGGCGTACATGGCCATCCCCTGGATTTCCTGTCCCTCTGCTGTCTCCTGGCCATAAGTGTGTTTCAGCGAAAAGGTTTCACCGTCCAGTTGATAAACATTTGTGTCATCCATACACAGAACATCACCGGAATCTGTAAAAACGGCATTTCTCACTATATTGACACTGCCTGAGTCTTCAATGGACGTCTGGGGAAGTTCCGGGTCAACTGTGCGTACGCTTCCGTCCGCTGTCACCATCTTATACCGGCGCTGCTCACTTCCCATACCGTAAAAGATATCACCTTTGCCGGAGATAGCAAAAAATGCGGAGCTATCTTGGGATGCCAGATCATCCCTCAGTTCCTGAGGCGTTTCCGCCCAGGAGACCCAGCTTTCCCCCTTGTCGTCAGAGTCAAAGATCCCGTTGGCAGAAGCTATTCTCAAACTGCCGTCTTCCAGCCCCTTCATTGCCAGAAGCAGGTCATCGAGAAAAGGCGCGTCTGCGCCGTTTGAATCTGCAGGTTTTAAAATATCTGTGTCGTGGAGCTTTATTTCCTGTTCCGTATATCTGCCTTTTGCGGCGCTTTGGCTGCCTGTATCCTTCTCCTTCTCTTTCTCATCCTGCGCTTTCCCGCATGAGGCAAGCGTAAATACGAGGCAGAGGGAAAGCACGGCAAGAATCCGTTGTGTCCATCTCTTTTTTTGGTTCATTTCATCTATCCTTTCTCTCAATACTCCCTTGTAAGACCGGTCTTTTTACATGAATCAGTATAGCATAGCAAACCTCTACGTTACATCTATTCAATCTCTAATTTACCTCTAAATTACTGGAAATAGTGTCGAATGTTCCTATAAAATGTTATACTGACCAGAGCAGATATGAAAGGGGATATATATTATGCGGATTCTGATCATTGAGGACGATATACAGCTGTGCCAGACACTGGCCTATCGGCTGAAAAAAGAAGGAATTCATGCGGATCACTGCCATGACGGCGCAGAAGGACTGATGGCTGCAAGAGAAAATGCCCATGATCTTATATTACTGGACCGTATGCTGCCGTCTCTCTCCGGAACGGAAGTGCTCAGCCTCCTTAGAAAAGAGGGAAACAGCACGCCGGTGATACTGGTCACAGCTCTTGGGGAAGTGAAGGAGCGTGTGCAGGGGCTGGACTGCGGTGCAGACGATTATCTGGTCAAACCGATTGCGTTTGAGGAGCTGATGGCCCGGATACGGAGCATTGGACGAAGGCCGAGGAAGATGGACAGTGGAATGGAGCTGCATTATCTGGATTTATCTTTTGATATCCGCTCAAAGGTTCTCTCCTGCGGGGAAAATACCTGCAGGCTGTCGCGCACAGAAGGGGATTTGATGGAAGTTTTTCTGAAAAATCCCGGGCAGGTGCTGGCAAGAAAGAATATTGTCACAAAGGTATGGGGAATTGACACGGAAATTGAGGACGGCAATCTTGACAATTTTATTCATTTCCTGAGAAGAAGGCTGAAATCTGTGGGAAGCAGCCTGTCCATCCGGACCATTCGCGGCGTGGGCTACAGTCTGGAGGAATAGATGTATAAAAAACTCCGAAGAAAAATGACCCTGTTCTGTACAGCGGTCACCGGGATCATTCTTCTGGCTATGACATTTGCCGGGCTTCTGGCTTTTAAAAACCTGCTTGAGGCCAATGACGCGGCAGTGCATGACAAGGATATCAATTCTGTGCTGACTTATCTGGAAAACGGGGGCATGATCGATTATGAAAAGATCAGTGCAGTGGCAGACCCGCGTTTCTACACAATAGTTCTGTATGAAAACGGTGTGAGCTATACTTACAGTCCAGAAAAAGAAAAACAGAAGCTGATGGAAAAGGTGATTCAGAGGGCAGAGAATGCCTACGGATTTGACGTGTATGATCCGCCTGCAGGCAGAGGAAAAGAAAAACCCCTGGAATTTTCCATGAAAATAAATCATACAGAACATATGATAACGTTTGCGACAGTACCCTACCGGCACGGTACTTTCTGTGTCGCGGTCTCCTATGCAAGAGAGACACTGAATCATCAGATTTGGTACCTGTACCTTGTTTTTGCCGTCATAGATCTGACGGCCCTGGTACTTCTGCTTCTCTTTTCCTGGTTTTACACAGGCCGTATGCTGTCTCCTATTGAAAATAACAGAACAAAGCAGATGCAGTTTGTGGCATCTGCCTCCCATGAACTCCGTTCCCCGCTGGCTGTGATGCTGTCCAGCGCAGACGCCATGGCTGTGGCTGATGAGGAGGACAGACCCGGGTTTCACGAAATGATAAAGGCAGAGGGACAGAGAATGTCCCGGCTGGTGAATGATATGCTTTCTCTTGCAAGTGCGGACAATCAGTCCTGGTCCATGCATTTTGAAAAGGTTTCTCTGGATACCCTGTTCTCAGAAGTATATGGGAGGTATCATATGCTGGCAAAGAAAAAGGGTCTTAAGCTTCACATCAGCCTTCCGGAATGTGAGGAGAATCCAATAGTCCTCTGTGACGGGCAGCGTCTGGAGCAGGTACTGGACATACTGCTGGACAATGCTGTCAGTTATACACCGCAAGGCGGAACGATTTTGCTGGGATATGAAAAGGATGGGACAAAGTGGAAGTTCTTTGTGGCGGACAGCGGCCCCGGAATCCCGGACAAATGGAAGGAACGGATTTTTGACCGTTTCTTCAGAGGGGATGCCTCAAGAAAAGAGAAAAAGCATTTTGGCCTTGGCCTCAGTATTGCAGGGGAGATTGTCAGGCTTCATAAAGGAAAAATCTGGGTGGAGGACAGAAAAGGAGGAGGGAGTGTTTTTTATTTTACGGTTCCGGGATACAGAAATGGTTCAGAAAAAGCAAATGGTTTACTATAAATATATTATGTAAACTATATTGTGCTTATATAGGTAAGCGTCACGGCAGCGAGTATTTGATGATTAAAAAAACACACTGGAGAATTGTCACGGAAATCTCCAATGTGTTTTTTGTTTATATGAATAGAGATATGTCAGAGCATATTTTCTATTCTTTCTGTCTTACATGCCGTTTGGTCTGTGGATATAATCCCATGGATTTTTGTAAACACCGTTTACGCTTACGCCAAAGTGCAGATGATATCCTGTGGCAGCCCCTGTCATGCCCACATAGCCGATGAGCTGGCTTGCCTTGACTGTCTGTCCTTTTTTGACAACCGGATTGGAGATCATATGCATATAGATGGTGTGAAGGCCGTTTCCGTGGTCAATCTCCACGTAATTGCCTTCTCCGCCCCAGCCGTACCCTGCGTTGACCACTGTGCCTCCGGCAGCGGCAAGAATCCTGGAGTTGGCAGGTGCAGCCAGATCCACGCCCTTGTGATTGGTGGAACCAATTCCGCCCGGGCTGTCACGGTTCCCGAATTCACTGGATACATAAGTGATACTCGGACAGGGGAAGCACCACTCCCCGTTGCCATATTCCACTTCTGTGCGGACACCGTTTTCATCCAGGTAGTAGCCGTCCATGTAGGTATTCACAGCCATGGCACCGTTTGATTTGAAATAGTAGTAATTATCACCGATTTTCTGCCAGCCGGTCTGCATGACACCGTTTTTATTCAGATAATATTTGCTGCCTCCGACCGTAACAGAGCCGGTCTGCATGACACCGCTATTGTTAAAATAGTACCACTTTCCTCCTATTTGCTGCCAGCCGGTAAGTGTGATTCCGCTGCTGCTGAGATAATACTTCTTTCCTTTGATCGTCACCCATCCTGAGGACATGGCGCCGCTTGTGGGATTAAAGTAATAGGAGCAGCCTCCGATCTTCTGCCACCCTGTAAGCATGGCACCGCTGCCGTTCATATAGTACCAGGTATTCCCTAATCTGAGCCATCCGGTCTGCATGGCACCGCTGCCGTTAGAATAATACCAAGTTTTTCCCACTTTGTACCATCCGGTCTGCATGGCACCGCCTGAGGGATTCAGATAATACCAGGTGCCGCCCAGATTCAGCCAGCCAGTAGCCATGGCACCACTGCCGTTCAAATAATACCAGGTACCGCCCAGATTCAGCCATCCGGTCAGCATGGCACCGCTGCCGTTAGAATAATACCAGGTTTTTCCCACTTTGTACCATCCGGTCTGCATGGCACCACCTGAGGGATTCAGGTAATACCAGGTGCCGCCCAGATTCAGCCAGCCAGTAGCCATGGCACCACTGCCGTTCAAATAATACCAGGTACCGCCCAGATTCAGCCATCCGGTCAGCATGGCACCGCTGCCGTTAGAGTAATACCAGGTTTTACCTATCTTGTACCATCCGGTCTGCATGGCACCGCCTGAGGGATTCAGGTAATACCAGGTGCCGCCCAGATTCAGCCAGCCGGTCTGCATAGCACCACTGCCGTTCAAATAATACCAGGTACCGCCCAGATTCAGCCATCCGGTCTGCATGGCACCGCTTCCATTGGAGTAATACCATGTTTTACCTACCTTGTACCAGCCTGTTTTCATAACTCCGTCTGAGGGGTTGAGATAATACCAGGTACCATTCAGATTCAGCCATCCGAGAGCTGCCGCACCATTTCCCTGCAGATAATACCAGCGATTATTGATATACCGCCATCCGCCGGCTTCCATGGCACCGCTGCCGTTTAGATAATACAGACCTCCGCCTATTTTCTGCCATCCGGTGAGCATCACGCCTTTTTTGTTGAGATAATACCAGGTGCCGTTCAAATTCAGCCAGTTATTAATATGCAGAGAGCCATTTGGATATATGTAATACCATTGCTTGTTGTATTTTGTCCAGCCATTGCCGGTCAGCATGGCACCGTTTGATTTTAAAAGATATTTCTTTCCGTCTGCACTTAACAGGCCTGTCTTCATCTTTCCGTCTGTGCCCAGATAATACCAGGCACCGTTTAAATTCAGCCAGCCTTTGTTGTAAAGGGTTTGATTTTTGTTTACATAGTAATATGTCTTCCCACTTTTCAGCCATCCGGTTTTTGTATACAGACTGCCGTCGTCTGTTATATAATACAGCTTGCCGGAAAGTTTCAGGATAGTCTTTTGGTACATCAGGCCATCTTCCTGAAAGTAATATTTCTTTTTCTCTATGGTCTGCCAGCCTGTAGTTTTCAGACCCTGTTCATCCAGGTAATATGTGCCCTCTTCTAATGTAAGCCATCCGGTTGCAAGAGTACCGTCTTCCCTGTAGTAGTGAGTGCCATCCTCCTCCTCTATCCAGCCTGTTTTCACAGGAACAGCCTGATTGTTCTCATCCGTGGGGACTTCAGGTGTTGGTTCGTCAGAAGGGGAATCCGCATCCTCCTTTTTTTCATCCGGGTCCTCCGCGGCATCACTGTCCGGATTGGGATCTGGCGGCTGTTCTTCATCTTTTATGATATCTTGTTCTGCACCGGGTTCGGGGACATTTTGGGAGGCTTCCTTTTCGCCGGTCTCGGCGTTTATGATATTCTCTTCCTGGGCTGCATAAATATTCTGCTGGCTCACCATCAAAGAAGCACTCAGTATCGCTCCGCACACCGCTGTCTTGATCAGTTTCTTATTCCTCATATTCTCCCCCTTACGCAAATGTACTTTCATCCAATATAATGGTAAAAGGTCCCTCGTTTACAAGCGATACCTGCATCAGGGCACCGAATCTGCCGGTTCTGACTACAGGGACTTGTTCTCTTGTCTTCTCGATGATATATTCATAAAGCGCTTCCGCCATCTGAGGTTCTCCTGCGCCAAAGAAGCTGGGCCGGTTGCCTTTTCTGCAGTTGGCGTACAGTGTGAACTGGGATATCAGAAGCACCTCCCCGCCCACATCGGCCAGAGACAGGTTTGTCTTTCCTTCTGCATCCGTAAAGATCCGGAGATTGACCATTTTCTTAATGTACTGGTCTGCAGTCTCTTTTGTGTCCTCCCTGCCGATTCCCACAAAAACAAGAAATCCGCGGTTGATCCTGCCTATGCACTCCCCTTCCACATGGACAGACGCCTCACTGACTTTTTGAATTACAAATTTCATTTACGCAAAAAACTCCTTTTTTTCTTTTCTTTCTCGTCTTTCTCTTCCTCAGGAACCATTTTTACCGGCTCCAGGGTTTCCGGATTGATAAAATCCACATTCTGATACCTATTCTCCTCTGTAGGCAGATCCTTCTTTTTCAGCCAGGAATTGCGCAGGTATTTAAGGCCTGCCACAATAACAGCCCACACCGGCACACCGATGATCATGCCCGGAATGCCAAGCAGTCCGCCGAACAGCAGAATAGCCACAATGACCATAAAACTGGAAAGGCCTGTGGAGCCGCCCAGAATCTTTGGGCCAAGAATATTACCGTCAAACTGCTGTAGCAGCAGGATGGTGATCAGGAAGTACAAACACTGCATGGGATTGACCAGCAGTATGATAAAGGCACTGGGTATGGCGCCCAGGTACGGTCCGAAGAACGGGATCACATTGGTCACACCAACGATCACACTGACCAGGATCGCATAGGGGGTTCCGATGATGGAGGTAAGGATATAACACAGAACACCGATAATGGCAGAGTCTACGATCTTACCGTTGACAAAACCGCCGAAGGTCCTGTTCACAAAACGGCAGCCTTTGATGATGTCATTGGCTCTCTCCGCATCAAACGCAGCGTAGATGAACATTTTTCCCTGTGTGAGAAATCCTTCTTTGTCAGCCATCAGATAGACGGAAATAATGGCACCGATCAAAAAGTTCTTGATAAAGACCAGCGCGCCGAACACACCTGTGGTAAACTGCTGCAGAACCTCTTTCACCTGGGGAAGAAGCTGGACATTCATCCAGGTCTCCACCTTAGAGGAATAGCTGTTGAAGAAATCAATGGCTGTGGAACGCAGCTCCGGATTGTTCTTCAGAATGGAATTCAGCCAGTTTCCCACATTCTGCACGTATCTGGGCATGTCATTGATGATGCTGATGATACTTTCCACAATAGACGGCACAATCATGGCCATCAGGGAATAGATGATCAGCAGCGCAAACAGCAGCGCAAAAAAGACAGAGATATAGCGGACTGCTTTTTTCTTCTTTTTATTGATATCCATCTTCTTTCTCTTCATAAGAGGAAAGAAGATCTTCCGTTCCTGAAAATTCACAACCGGTGTCAGCAGATAGGCGATGACCACTCCGAAGATTACCGGCATCATGACACTGCTCAGAATACGAAATCCCCGTATGAGCACGTCCATATGAAAAATCCCAAAATAAAAGAGCATACTGGCACAAATAACTGCAAATGCTGTAACGCCCCAATACAAATATTTTTTATCCCAACGAAACTTCATGTTAAGCCTCCGATTATGCATAAACTGGAATCATTATAACATGAAATTTATTATTTGTGTCATAATTCTGTAAAAAAGTTATTTATTTTTTTAAATTTCTATGATATATTCAATTATGCTACGGAGGATAATGATATGAAATTACAGAAATTACTGAGTCTCACCAGAAAAGCGGTGGATGAGTTCTCCCTCATAGAGGACGGGGATAAGATCGCTGTGGGTGTATCAGGAGGAAAAGACAGCCTGACCATGCTCTATGCACTCCACGGGCTGATGCGCTTCTACCCCCATCCCTTTTCCATAGAAGTGATCACTGTGGACCTGGGGCATCCCGGGTTCCATGTGGAGAAAATAAAAGAACTGTGTGATTCCCTGGGGCTGCCGTTCACGGTGGTGAAGACAGACATCGCGCAGATCATCTTTGATGAGCGGAAAGAGAGCAATCCCTGTTCCCTCTGCGCAAAGATGCGGAAAGGAGCCCTCAACGAGGAGGCGAAGAAACTGGGCTGCAATAAGGTGGCGTATGCCCATCATAAGGATGATGTGGTGGAAACCATGCTCCTCTCCCTGATTTTTGAGGGAAGGTTCCACACTTTCTCGCCCAAAACCTATCTGGACCGCATGGATTTGACGGTGATCCGTCCGCTGCTCTATGTGGAGGAGGCAGACGTCATTGGATTTAAAAATAAATATGACCTGCCGGTGGAGAAAAGTCCCTGCCCGGTAGACGGATATACCAAAAGGCAGTATGCCAAGGAACTGCTCCGGGACCTTACAAAAGAACATCCGGGGACAAAAGAGCGCATGTTTACCGCCATTTTAAACAGCAATATAAACGGATGGGATAAAAGAATACCGAAATAAACACAGAAAATAAGGAGCTGTGCAGAATTTATGTTCTGCACAGCTCCTTCTAGATAGTATCGGCAGAAATCGGAATCTGCCTTATTTCGCTCTTCTGCCTTCTTTGATCTCAATGGCTCTCTTGATCATTTCCACACAGCCATCAATGCCCAGTACGCCGCTGTTCAGGCATAAGTCATAACTGGTGGCATCTCCCCATTTTTTGCTGGTGTAGTAATTATAGTAGCTGGCTCTTCTCTTGTCTGTCTTCTGGATTCTGTCTTTTGCAGCGGAATCTGTCAGTTCATGCTTTCTTGCGATCCTCTTGATCCGTTTATCCAGATCAGCATGTATAAATACGCTGATCGCACCTTCATAATCGGAAAGCGCATAATCCGCGCAGCGGCCCACAATCACGCAGGGCGCTTCGGAAGCCAGCTTTTTGATGGTGTCAAACTGTGCCAGGAATACCTTGTGGTTGATGGGCATATCGGTAAATGCCGCAGAGGAATAGCCAAAGGAATATGTATCCATGACCAGGGAATACAAAAAACTGTTGGTTGGTTTTTCATCGTTGTTCTCGAATAACTCCTGACATAATCCGCTGTCCTTGGCTGCCCTGTCAAGAAGCTCCTTATCATAACATTTGATGCCCAGTTCTTCAGCCAGACGCAGGCCCACTTCTTTACCGCCGCTTCCGTATTGTCTTCCAATTGTAATTACCGTATTTGCTGCCATAATCAAACACTCCTCTCTATTCGATAATCCCCTCTCTCTGACATTGTTGTAGCAATGCATCAGACAAATGTGGAATTATTATCTTACTATAACTATTATAATCTATTTTATCCAATCTGTATATAAAATTTATATTATTTTATCGGAATTTTATGAGAAGTTTTTCAAAATATTCCGGCAGAGGTGCTGTAAACTCCAGGTACTCTTTCGTGGCCGGATGGATAAAGCCTAAAACCATAGCGTGCAGTGTCTGGCCTTCCAGTCCGGATACCGGACATTTTCTGGGGCCATACACCAAATCTCCTAAAAGGGGATGCCCGATGCTGCTCATATGCACACGGATCTGGTGGGTACGCCCTGTTTCCAGGCGGCATTCGATATACGTGTAGTTTCCGAAACGCTCCAGCACCCTGTAATGGGTGACAGCCGGTTTGCCGTTTTTCTGGTTGACTGCCATTTTTTTGCGCTCCGTGGGATGACGGCCGATGGGGCCCTCTACAGTACCCTCATCTTCTGTCAGGTTTCCGTGTACGATCGCCCGGTACCGCCGTGTGATGCTGTGGTCTTTTAACTGCTGTGCCAGATCTCTGTGTGCCAGGTCTGTCTTGCACACAAGAAGGGCGCCGGTAGTGTCCTTGTCAATGCGGTGTACAATGCCGGGACGGAGCACGCCGTTGATACCGGATAAATTACCTCTGCAGTGATACAGGAGGGCATTCACCAATGTGCCGCTGTAATGGCCCGCACTTGGGTGCACCACCATTCCCTTTGGCTTATCCACCACAAGCAGATGCTCGTCTTCATATAAAACGGACAGGGGAATATCTTCCGGCAGAATATCCGGTTCTCTGTTGTCCGGGATAAAGACACAAATCTCGTCATCCTCAGCCAGTTGGTAGCTGGACTTTACCGGTTTATCTCCCACTGTGACATTTCCGTCTTTTAACTGCTTCTGAAGGAAGGAACGGGAGTAGCCGTCAAGTTCCAGGGCCAGATATTTGTCAATACGCTCCCCTGCCTGTGAGGGGTCAGCCAAAAGGCAGATTCTTTTCATTTTACATTCCCTTTCCATGATAAAAACGCAAAATCTTCCTCCTTGTAGAGGAACAAAAAGGAGATCAAAAATAACGCCATGGAGACTACCACATAGATATCCGCCACATTAAAGACAGGAAAATTAATGGGGGAAAAGTAAATAAAATCCACAACATAATTCAGCCGGACACGGTCAAGGAAGTTTCCGATTGCCCCGGCGGAGATGACAAAGCAGATTATCCGCAATAGCAGATACTTTCTTTTTACAGGCATACGCCAGAGGACATAGAGCACAGCGCACAGTATGACAACGGTTATAATGCCAAAGAAAATAAACTGGTTCTGGAAAAGGCCAAAAGCAGCGCCCCTGTTTTCCAGATAATGCAGATAGAGCACATTGGGGATCAGGGGAATATCCGTCTGGTCCTTCAGATGCCGGACAGCCAGGTATTTTGTCCACTGGTCCAGTCCGGTCAAAAGAGTTACGCTGATGAGAAACTGCACCAGCACAGTTATTTTTTTTGTTTTCTGATTCATGTTCATCTCCCTGCGGCTACTCCAGTATTTCCCGGATAGCGGTGAGCAGTTCTTCATCTGTCACGGTCTTATCCACCACCGCGTATCCCGGTTCTTTCATAAGAATGAATTTGATCCTGCCCTGTTCCATTTTTTTATCGGACTTTGTGACGCTTAATACTTCCTCTGCGCGCAGCCCGTCTGTGGAAACAGGCAGGCCAAAAGCCTCCAGAAGCTGCTTTACATTTTCATACTCCTCCACTGTGATCATGCCGCGCCGCATGGATAAGTATGCGGAGGCCACCGTGCCGACTGCCACGCACTGACCGTGGAGCAGGCGGAAATCCTTTAGCTTTTCAACTGCATGGCCAACTGTATGGCCCATATTCAGAACAGCCCGTTCTCCCTGTTCTGTGGGGTCATTTTCAACCACAGTCTTTTTGATGACACAGCTTCTGCAGATCATCTCGGAAAGGGTATCCGTGTCAAGGGCAAGTATTTTGGCACGGTTTTCATACAGCCAACGGGAATAGGAGGCGTCACGGATAAATCCATGTTTCACAACCTCCCCCATACCGCAGGAAAACTGCTCCAGGGGCAGCGTGCACAATGTGCTCACATTCATATATACCATGCGGGGCTGATGGAACGCACCCACCATATTTTTGTATTTTAAGAAATCCACACCTGTCTTGCCGCCGATACTGCTGTCCACCTGGGCCAGAAGTGTGGTGGGTACCTGAATAAAGTCAATTCCCCGCAGATAGGTAGCCGCCGCAAATCCGGTCATATCACCTACCACACCGCCCCCGAGGGCAACCAGAAAATCCTTCCGGTCAAAGTGCATTTCGATCAAATGCTGGTATATCCCCTGGACCTGTTCCAGTGTCTTATTCTCCTCCCCGGCGGGAAGCACATGGGAAGTCACAAAGCAGGCACACCGTTCCAGCTCTTTTTTCACGGTATTTAAATACAGCGGAGCAACCGTGCTGTCCGTCACAATGCAGAATTTTCTCCCGGAGAATTCCAGTCTCTTAAGCTGCGCGGATAAATCCGAAAAATCCTTGCGGAATATAATGGGATAGGAAAAATCCCCGTCTCTTCTAACCTGTAATATGTCTGCTGTCATTCTTTTCACTCCTGTCTTAACAATATCTGGCCAGGCTTATATGATACCTGTTCTTTTTTGTGATGCCTCCTACTTCCTCAAAACGGAATTTTCCTCTGCCGCGCACAGACACAATATCCCCTTCCTTCAGGTTATATCCGTTGGAGAGGATGTTTTTTCCGTTCACAAATACCTTTCCCCCTTCGATCAGAGAGATGATACTGCTTCTGGAAGTGGAAAATGCCAGTGCGATGACACTGTCCAGCCTCACAGAGGAAACCGTACCGGAAACTTTTTCTGTTTTCAGGACAGGCACATCCTCCAGCGCATCAAGAAGCTTTGGCACTACGTTCGTATGGCGGACGCGGCACAATTCCTGCATGAGAAACGGCGCCATGTTCTCATGGCAGAAGACATGGGCTGTCTTCCCGTCCACCAGGATATCCCCGATCTTGCTTCTCTCAATACCCAGGTTTAATATGGCTCCCAGATAATCCCTGTGCGTCAGGCTCTCTGCGAATTTCTCCGCCGCAGGCCGGATCTGGATGCAGGAGATGGGATAATCCTGCTGAAAGAAAAGAGCATCAGGGATGAATGCTGCCATCTGACGCTCTGCCAATGCATAGCCTCCGAAGGTCTCCACTTTGACCCCTGATTCATTCTTTGGCAGGCTGTGCAACATATGCAATTCATTTAAGTCCAGAAAATCAGAGAAAGTAAGAACACCGCGGTAATAGGCATTCTTACTTAACTCTTTCATACGTTTTTCAAATAAAACTTCTTTTTCCATGGTTTGTCCACTCTGTCCTTAATATTCGGTCCGTATGGACGGGATGTCAAAAGCACCGCTTAATATCTGCTGATAGTCTCCTGTAATGTCCACGCTTGCCGGTGTCAGAATAAATATGTAGCTGGACACTTTCTGCAGGCTTCCGCCTATGGAATAGCAGGAACCTGAAGTAAAATCAATGATCCTCTGTGCAACTTCCATATCCAGGCCTTCCAGGTTCAGGATAACGGTGCAGTTGGCGATCAGTGTATCTGCAATCTCTCTGGTATCTTCCATATTGGTGGGCTTGATCACGCAGACTTCCATCGCGCTGCCTGTTCTTTTTACCTGACGCATCGGGGTAACCTTGGAGGAGGAAGCGGAAGCTGAAGATGGGGACTTGACCGTCTTTTGCGGTTTGGCTGTCTTGGCAGCTTTGGGAGCAGGCTGTTTCTCCGCTCTTCTGCGCGGTTCGTAGTCATCTAAGTCGTCATCATCTTCCTCTAATTTTTTGAAGAAACGTCTCTTGGGTTTTTCGTCATCGAAGTCGTCATCGAACTCATCATCCAGAAATTCGTCATCGTCGTAATCGTCGTTCACTTTGATTGCATCTAAAAACTTATCTAAAACACCCATGATAAAATCTCCAATCTTATTTGCTATAATCTCTTTCTCCGAAGATGCCGGTTCCTACACGGACCATGGTGGCACCCTCTTCAATGGCAACCTCATAATCACCAGTCATGCCCATGCTGAGCACGGCCATAGTAACATTATTAAATTTTTTCTCTTCAATGTCAACACTTAATTTTCTTAAATTTCTAAAAACTTCCCTGTTTTCTTCAGCATTTTCAACAAATGGTGCGATGGTCATCAGGCCCTTCACCGAAATATTCGGAAGTTTTGAAATGGCCTCTGCCAGTGCTGCCGTCTCTTCCGGGCGTACACCGAATTTGCTGTCCTCACCGGCCACATTGACCTCAATGAGAATATTGGCTGTGACATTTTTCTTTCCGGCTTCCTGGCTGATTGCCTCTGCCAGGCGCAGGGAATCCACGGAGTGGATCAGAAAGGCTTTGTCCACAATGTATTTTACTTTATTTCTCTGCAGATGCCCGATCATGTGCCAGCGGATATGGGAGGGAAGTGCCTCCTCCTTGGCGGTCAGCTCCTGTACCTTATTCTCGCCGAAATCCACTACGCCCAGAGGGAGAAGCTCCTCTATCATGGACATGGGTTTTGTCTTGCTCACTGCGATCAGGGTAACCTCATCCCGGCTCCTTCCGGCACGCCGGCAGGCTTCTTTTACTTTTTCTTCCACTGCAAGATAATTTTCACATACACTCATGTTTCATCTCTCCTTACTTTCCTGTCAGTATATCTTCTTCTTTTACGCTCTCTCCGTCCTCCACAATTCTGTCAAAGGCTTCCAGACCGTAAGAAGTGTTGGTTTTTACAATACAGTATTCTTCATTCTGGTCAATGATATCAATCTGCCGGAACACCGCGTATCCTTTGTTCATGCTGTAGACGCCCTCCAGATAATCAATCTCACCGACCACAAAGGTTTCCTCTGTTTCCGGCTTACGGAGTACGTCCCCGTCCTTAAAGGTCTGCTTGTCCACATAACAATAACCGTCCTTGGAGCCGGTGTCATCGGTGTTTTCGGATACCTCTGTATCCTGACTCTCTTCCGCTGTATTTTTATAAATCGTGGCTGATACAAACTCTGTTGTCTTTTCGCCGCCCTTGGTGACTGTCTCCCGGAGAAATCCGGCGGAATCCTCGTTGCCGCCTTTCGTCAGAAAAGAAGAGGGAATCATATAGAATTCTTTGGTGACAATAGAGCTCATGGGTATTTTTAAACCGCTCTGGGTGTTGATGACCAGTTCTATCTTCAGAAACCGGTCAGCAGCATAGCGCACCATGCCGTTTTTCAGGGCGATCTTCGCCACTTTTTGGCTTCCCACATTCATTATGGAGAGCTGTCCTGTCTGTGTCTCGCCGTCCTTTAAAAACTTCACTTTGATGCTGCTGCGGTCTGCAAGCTTGGCAGCCAGTTTATCGGAGAGAGGGACCATAAGGGTCCAGTTATCATCCCGGATCAGTTTATAGACCGGGTCTCCGGCCTTGATCTCTTCGTCTGTGAGAAGGTCATTTTTCTCGTAGGCTTTCTGGCTGAAATCTTCCTCCGTCAGATCCTCCACGGTCTTTCCCTCATACCCGTCTGTGGAATACACCACAAGACCGGCATTCGGCGCTGTATGTACCACCTGGTTTCCAAAAGTCTTGGACCCCTGGATGACAGTTACGCCGCTCTCCTCTTCGTCATCCTCCACAGCGTCAGCCGGCGCTTTCTGGGAAGATAATGCCTGTTGGAAGATAAGACCCTGCATCTCATATTTGAAGCTGTAGGTATCGTAGAAATCCGTACCGCTGAAGTTGTTGGAAAAATCCGCGATCCCAGCGCGTACTTCCTCCAACTGGTCTTTGGACAGTGTGATGTCAGCCTTGACATTTTTGGTATCACTCAGAGCATAGACATTGCCGTTCTTGCGTACTTTCATTCCCTCCCTGGCATAGTAGCGCACATATCCGGGGCTTTCCGCAGTGACGATCTCCTCATCTCTGACAGCTAAGGCTGTGCTGACCGGGTTCCTGGACAAGGGTCCGGCTGTCACCTGATAGGAAGTGACATGGGTGGAGGTGATATAGAGCAGAACCGTTATCAGCATATAAATGAACAGTGCCCCGAAAAGCAGTGTGGCGATATTAAAAGTAAAAATCTTTTTTATGATTTTCAGCAGGTTTTTTATGAATGTCAATATTTTTTCTCTCAATTGGAATGAAAATCTCCTTTCATTATCGTTTTCCATTTTAACATTTTCAGCATTTAAGTACAATAGCCAATTTTATTGTATAAAAATTATAAATAATGCAGAAAATAGAAAAAGATAAAGGAGGAATTATCATGAAATCAAATGGATTAGATTATACCGCATTGGTTATTACCGTTATCGGTGCCCTCAACTGGGGATTAATCGGACTGTTCCGTTTTAATCTGGTTACATTCCTGTTCGGAGACATGACATGGCTTTCCAGAATTGTATATGTCATCGTAGGAATCTGCGGACTCTATCTGCTGAGCCTCTTCGGAAGGATCACATCTCTGGGTGACCGCTGAGCACGCACAAAAAGAAGCCGCCGCACGCCTGGTTTTTTCAGGGTGTGCAGCGGCTTTTTGCTCTTTTGTTTTGTTTATTTTATAAGGATGTAACGATCATATGCTTTACATCTTCAGGAAGATCCTTTTCGTCTTTTGAAAGGCTGATAATAAAGGAAATCTTATAAGTCTCTGAAATCTTTTCAAGGCTGGCCATAACTTTTGAAATATTCTCCGGACAGGATTCCAGTCTGGAAATCTTCAGGAAACCATCCAGGTACATCTGCTCCAGATCATGATCCTGGGAAACAATACCGCGGATAAAACCAACGAATTCATCACTGTTCTCAATACCGTATTCCATCACATCAATCAGACGGATTTTATTATTCAGCTCATACATGTGCTTTGTACTCTTATCTAAGTAAACAACTGAGCCGTTCGCGTTCTTGACCTCAGCATTAGCCTTGTCTAGAAGAATTTTTGTCTTTCCTTTACCTTTTTCACCTACAATTAACTGAACCATCGCATTTTCCTCCTTAGCCGCACGTAATATGTATATTTACTAAAAACGTGGTTATCTTGGAATTAATTATAGTGCATTTCGTTCAAAAATACAATGGTAAAATAAAAAATTTCTGCTATTTTTTGAAATTTCATTTTTTCTTCAGGAACGGTTCACTTTCTCCAGAAGCTGGTTCATTCGCTCATACAAAACAGGTTTGTTTTCTGCATCCAGAACGATGGACACATATGGTTCCCCATAGTTATTCTGTACCATTAAAGCCAGGCAGGCGCCTGCTTTTCCCGTGGTACCGGTCTTGCCGCCCAGGATGGTAACGCCCTTTGGTGCGCTGGACTCGCCTGTCAGATACTGGTCTGTGGCATCCAGCCACTTCTGCATGGCAGTTCCGTCCGCTGCTTTGTAATTAATGGTATAATTGCTTAACTGGGTGATATCTGTGAACTCCTGATGTTTCATGGCTTCATTTAACATCAGATAAATGTCGTAGACCGTGGTGTAATGGTCATCATCGTGAAGACCGTGTGGGTTCACAAAATGTGTTCCCGTCATACCGAGACGCTGGGCCTCCTCATTCATCATATCCACAAAGCTTTCCACACTGCCGCCTACGGTTCTGGCAATAGCCATGGCCGCGTCATTGGCGGAATAGACAAGAAGCGCATGGAAGAGCTGGTCCATGGATATCTGGTCTCCCTCCAAAAGCCCGCAGACCTGGGAATCTGCCTCAAGCTGGACGTCCTGTGCCTGAATGGTCACAACCTCATCCATGTTGGCCTTATCAAGAGCTACCAGTGCTGTCATGATCTTGGTGATACTGGCCGGATAGGATTTCTCATACAGAGATTTTGAAAAAAGCAGTTTTTTATCTTTGATGTCAAAGAGCGCTGCCCTCTCCTCCCCCTGAGTCTCGATCCCTTCCAGAGGTGTGTCACCTGCGCCCACGCACAAATCCGCTGCCACGCCTTCCGCCACCAGGGAATCCTCGCCTATGGTCTGACCGAATACTTCGGTGGTCAGCTTAAAAGCCATGGGTGCATCCACCGCCTGTTTTCCCTTCAGCATGAAAATCCCCAGGACACCTGCAAGAAGCAGGATGACGAAAAACATACTGAGAAACAGGGTGCGTCTGATCTTACGTTTTCTCTGTGCTTTTTTGGAAAGCCTTTTTTTCGGTTTATTTGTACATTTCACGCCAGTCTAACTCTCCTCTGTCAAGTGATTTGATCATCATTTCTGCTGTTGCAAGATTGGTTGCCAGCGGGATATTATGTGTATCACACAGATGAAAAATCCGTTTTACATCCGGATCATGCTTCTGCAGTGCCAGCGGCTCACGCAGATAAATGATAAGGTCCATCTGGTTCTGCTCGATCAAAGCGCCCATCTGCTGTTCACCACCCAGGTGTCCGGCCAGGAATTTGTGTACTGTTAGATTGGAAGCCTCCTCAATGAGCCTGCCTGTTGTGCCGGTGGCGTACAGGTCATTTTTTGACAGGACGCTCCTGTAGGCAATGCAGAAGTTCTGCATTAATTTTTTCTTAGAGTTGTGTGCGATTAATCCGATGTTCACGATTTTTCTACCTCCCTGTAGGTTCTGTTTTTCTGAAGACTGACATTTAACACCAGTCCCATACCGATATAAAGGCTTACCATGGAAGAAAGCCCATAGCTGACAAAGGGAAGCGGCGTACCTGTGTTGGGGCCAAGTCCCGTTGCCACGCAGATGTTGATAAAGCTCTGTACTGCTATTATGGAAGCCATACCGTAGCATATAAGGCTGCCGGATAGATCCTTGGCCCTCCTGCCCGTCCTCATACATTCAAAGATGATCAAAAACATAAGCAGCAGCAGCGCCGTACAGCCCAGAAATCCCAGTTCCTCACCCGCAACGGAAAAGATAAAGTCTGTCTGGCTCTCCGATACAAAGTTTCCCTTGTTGGCAGTTGCCACCTCATTGTTGTTTAATCCTTTTCCTGTCAGTTTTCCGGAACCGATGGCCATGATGGAATTCTGCTGCTGGAGGACATCGTCGGAATACTCCTCCTCCTCCGGATACAAAAATGTCATGATTCGGTCTCTCTGGTAATCTTTTATGAGCTTCTGGTCCGGCTGTATGACGATGAACAGAAATACAACCACCAGAGGTATGGCGATCAGCAGCGCCCCGCCTATAATTTTATAACTCAGTCCTGCGAGATACAGCAGTATACAGAAAAGTATAGCAATTGTGATGGTATTTTTCAAGTCCGGCTGGTTATAAATCAGAAGCAGAGGTATGGCGATCAGCACCACTGTCTTCAATATTGTCTTAAATGTATTCAAATCTTCCTCGTGTTCCATTAAGTAGCGTGCGAGAAACAGAATGATGATGATCTTCGACAGCTCTGTGGGCTGGAACTGGAAACTTCCGATACTCAGCCATCTGGCGGCACCTTTTGATTCCGTACCGAACAGCCGTACCAGAAGAAGCATGAGGATATTGCCCACATACATGATCCAGTAAAAGTTCAGGATCCAGCTGAAATCCATCAGGGATATGATCACCATGACGATAAACCCCAGCATCATACCGAAGAACTGCTTTTTCTGCAGATCCGGTTCCGCACTTCCTACCAGCAGCACTCCCATAAAGGTGAGCACAACCAGAAACAGCACCAGTCTGAAATTATAGTCGCGTAGTTTATATTGTTTAATCATGAAAACACCTAGTTTTATCCTTAAAGTCCTTTTTTACCTGTTCCTAAAAACCGGGATAGGATTCCTGTATATCTGCTTTCAGAGGAATCTTTGCCAAAACGGTGGTGGTATCCTTCAGATAACGGATTTCCACTTTCTGTTCCTGTACGGTGAAATATCTGCTCACTGCACGGATCATATCGTTTTGAAGCATGGTCATCATTTGTGGAGAACAATCCAGCCTCTCGGATACGAGGAGAAGCTTCAGCCGGTCTTTTGCTACATGACCGGAACGTTTATTCCGAAAATGAATCAACACGCAGGCCCTCCCTTACCTTATTATTTTTTAAAGATACCGGACAGCCTTTTGAATACACCCTGCTTTGCCTGGAAATTCAGGAAAGGTACATCCTCTCCCGCTATCCTGCGGCAGATGTTCAAAAATGCCTGTCCTGACATGGAATCCTGCCCGCAGAGAGGTTCCCCCTGATTCGTGGCAATGACCACAGCCTCGTCATCCGGGATCGCGCCCAGAAGCTCCACTGCCAGAATCTCCGTGACATCTTCCACGGACATCATCTCCCCGCGTCTTATCATATCCATGCGCAGACGGTTGATGATAAGCTGTACTCTTGGCATTTCATTTGCCTGGAGAAGCCCGATGATACGGTCAGCATCACGGATGGCGGAGACTTCCGGTGTGGTTACCACAATGGCCCGGTTCGCCCCTGCAATGGCGTTTTTGAAGCCCTGTTCAATACCTGCAGGGCAGTCCAGCAGAATATAGTCAAATTCTTCTGACAGATCATCTGTCAGCTTAATCATCTGTTCAGGCGTGATAGCTGTCTTGTCTCTGGTCTGGGCCGAGGGCAGAAGGCAGAGATTGTCACACTGTTTGTCCCGGATGAGCGCCTGCTTCATACGGCAGCTCCCCTCAATGACATCGATCAGGTTATAGACAATCCTGTTCTCAAGCCCCAGAACCACATCCAGGTTCCGAAGCCCGATGTCTGTGTCCACCACGACAACCTTTTTGTTGAGCTTTGCAAGTCCAAGGCCCAGATTTGCCGTAACGGTGGTTTTTCCGACCCCGCCTTTTCCGGAAGTCACTACAATAATTTCACTCATATCCTATCCTCCTAAATCCTTTTTGAAACCGCGCAACAGTTCAGACAAGCTGAACCGCTGCGAAACTGCGGTATTAACCGCCTTTACTTTTCATGCGTATTTTCAAGACTCAAAAAAGGTTTAGTCTGTCTGCTGTGTACTTCCGCCTGCGGATGCCGTTCCGGTCACGATCGCATCTTTATCCACAAGATTGTACTTATAGCTGATTACATCTTTTGCTACTGCTGCCGCATTGGTGGAACTGTAACCATTGGCAATGCGGACTGCCATGGCGATCTCCGGATTGTCCGATGGAGCAAATCCGATGAAAAGTCCGTGGCTGGGCCGGGTCGTAACCTCCTGGGCGGTACCGGTCTTACCGGATACCGGGTAATCAAAATCCTGGAAGGCATCATTGTTTTCTACTACTTCCCGCATTCCTGCGTGGATGATATCCCATTCATTATTGGGAATATCCATAGTAGCCTTCAGCTCCGGTGTGTAGTCTTCGATGAGGTTTCCTTTGGAGTCTGTAACTTTATCAAGAAGGGACAACGAATAAATGTTTCCCCGGCTTGCGATTGTGGTGGCGTAGCGCGCCAGCTGTGAGGTTGTGTAGTTGTTGGTACCCTGTCCGATGGCAGATGCCACGGCAGCCTCGTCTGTGATCTGCGGTTCGGCTTCTGTGATCTCAAGGCCCGATTTCTGGTCAAGCTGGAACAGTTCTGCATATTTGCGGAGCTTTTCAAGTCCCAGAGAATCCGAGAAATTCCCGTCGGAGTCCGTGCCCAGGTCATAGACCACCTGGTTAAAGAAGGTATTACAGGAATTCTTGATGGCCCCCTGTATTCCCAGATAGCCGTGTCCTGTATGCAGCCAGCACTTGATGGGCGGCGTAACTTTTGTAAATTCACCGGTACAGGTCACACCATAATTATCGTCCACAAGTCCCTCTTCCATTCCTGCTACTGCCGTCACAATTTTAAATGTGGAACCGGGTGCAGTCTTCTGCTGTGTGGCCTTATTAAAGAAGGGCCTTGAAAGGTCAAGGGAAAGCTTCGCGTAATAATCTACATCCATCTGATTGGCCAGACGGTTATTGTCATATCCGGGATAGGTGACACAGGCCAGCACTTCCCCGGAATTTACATCTGTCATCACAAGAGAGCCGGAGCAGGGATCAAGGGCCAGCTGTGCCGGCGTGATCTCCAGACTGCTGATCTTCTCCTTCAGAAAATCATAGGATTTCTTCTGTCCGGAGGCAAGGGCGTTATAGGTCTCCTCGTCAGCCTCAAGAATTCCCTGGTCAAAGAGAACCAGACAGAGCTGGTTTCCGGATATGGTATCCGACAGGATCATGTATTTATATATGATCTTGGAGAATTCCGAATCATTTGTCAGGGACTCTGTCAGATATTCGGAAAGTGCATTATACACTTCTGTGGAATCCAGATAATCTCCCTCCGCGTAGAACTGGGAGATATCGATCCAGTTCTGGCTTGCCGCGTAAGTCAGAAATTCTTTTAAGCTGATGGAACTGTCTTTTGTCCATGCGATATAGGTCGGGTCCGAAGCATCTATGGCGTCCAGAGAGAGGATTCCCTTTTTGTTCATAAGGAAATCGTTGACAATATAACTCTGATACTCCTGCATTTCTTTTGGAAGGTCCTTATAGGCCTCCGGTGCAGCAGCGGTCAGCTCCTGCCGGATGGATTCAAAGACCTCTGCCTGTTTCTGGGTGAACAGGCCGTAGATGGTCTGCTCAGTCTCAGAGGCATCTTCTTCCTTAAAGTGACTGGTATCTATGACGCTGTTGCCGATCAGGGCATTATATACATCATAGATCGGTGTCCGGATGTTGCTGGTATCATTGTTGGTGGAATCCTGGTCGAACTCCTTAGCCATAATAATATTATCGGAAAGGATACCTGCGATCTTCTGCTCCAGTACATGATAAGCCAGCTCCTGCAGGTCCTTGTCAATGGTCAGGTAAACATCATCACCGGATACAGGCTCAATCCTGGAATCCTCATTGATCTGCAGTACTTTGCCCAGGTTGTCAACCGTTACCTGCTCCTGCCCGTCTTTTCCCTGCAGGGTGGTCTCCATGTACTGCTCAATTCCTGTTTTGCCGATCACAGCATCTGTGGAGTAGTCCGCATTATCTTTTTTTAACTCTTCCAATTCCTCTGCGGAGGCTTTGCCGGTGTATCCGATAATGGGGGCAAAATACACGCCGTCGTCATACACGCGGATGGAGTCTTCCATAATATCAACGCCCTGCAGCTTGTCCTTATTCTCCATTACCATGGCAACGGTCTCCTCGCTCACATTGGTAGCGATGGTGGCCGGCACATATTTTTTGAAGCTGTTGGCAGACAGCGCATAACGGATGCGGACAATGGCCAGGGTTTCCTCCGGGGTGAAGGATTCCGGCAGGTCATGTTTTTTCAGCTCTTCCGCTGTGTACGGGTCATCTTTATTTACAAGGCCGAAGCGCTCCGCGCTGCACAGATAATCCATGATCTTTTTGGCGGAAGCATTCAGCTGGTCTTCTTCCAGGGAATCGATCTTAGCCTGTCCGTAGACATCGGCCTTAAAACGGTTCAGTGTGAAATCCGTGGCGTCGAAGGCATATTCCCCGTTCTCATCCACCACAATGTGAAAGGAGGTGTCCAGGGACTCGCCGTTGGCCTCCAGAATCTTCATCAGGGAATAGGCCACATAATTGAGGGTCAGGTTTTTCTCCCGGTTGGAGTCATAGGTCCCGTTATCCTCCAATATAATGGAATAGGACAACTGGTTATGAGCCAGAAGCTGGCCGTTCCGGTCACGGATATTTCCGCGGGTGCTCTTGATGGTACGTGTTTTTGTGGTGCTCAGATTAAAGTTGTCGGCGTATTCGTCTCCCTCTATGATCTGTAGTTTGAAAAGATGCTGTATCAGGATGAAAAACATAAGAATGAATACCAGAAACAGCACAGTGGTACGTTTGATACAAATTTTCTTTAAAAAGTTTTTTATTTTCTTAACCAAATAGAATCTCTCTCCTTCATTTCCAGTTCTGTCAGCCGCTTGTTAATGTTAAAGAGTAACCTGTAGAGAAGAACAGTCATAAGAACCGTATAGATCATTTCCGGGATGATGATCCTTCCGAAATAATAGTAAAATTGTACGCGTCCCCGCATCAGATACTGCATCCCGTAAACCAGGCCGCCGTAAACCAGATCGCCTGCAGCCGTGAGTATGATGGGAACACGCAGCTCCTCGTCATAAAACAGCTTGCAGCAGCAGCCTGCCGCGTAGCCGATACACAGATAGACTAAGGCGTAAAAGCCCAGCAGTCCGTCCGAGAGCAGATCCTTCAGTAAGCCACAGCAAAATCCAATCCAGATGCCGTTTTTCTTTCCCCGCATAAAGCCAAAGGAAATGGTCAGAATCAACAGCAGGTTCGGCGAAATGGAGCCGATGGAAAGGGCCTTGAAAAGGGTTCCCTGAAGGATGGCACAGATCAGAATCAGAAGGAGGGTTACCACTTTCCTTTGAATTCTCATTTATGAATCTCCCTTCTGCTGTTTCAGTTCTTTGATCACAAGTACCTCCTGCAGATGTTCAAAGTCCACCGCAGGTGTCAGAGTTCCTGTCTTAGTAAGATTGTTGGGGTCTTCTTCTATCTCACTTACATATCCTATCAGAATTCCCTTCAGAAATTTGTCGCTCACTGCGGATGTAACAATTTTTTCGCCTTCCTGTATTTTATCGTCCTGGTCTTTGAGATGGATAAACTGCAGTTTGCCCTCATCGATCAGACGCATGTCACCTGAAACAATGCAGGTGTCGGAGGTGGTCATGGTCATGGCACCCACGTTGCTGGTGTCATCAATGATGGACCGAACGGTTGCCCAGTTTTTCCCCACCTCTGTGACTATGCCGACCAGTCCGCTTCCTGCAATGACATTGCAGTCTTTCTGGATGCCGTCATCGCTGCCTTTATTGATGGTAAAGGTGGAAAACCAGTTGCCGGAATTCTTGCTGATGACCTCAGCACCTACCTTGTCGTACTCGCTATACTCTTTGTCAAGGTCGTAAAGCTTTTTCAGACGGTCCAGTTCACTGATGGACTGGGTCAGGCGGCTGTTCTCAGCGGTGAGTTCATCCACCTTGCTCTGAAGCTTTTTATTCTCCTCCACCAGCTTTTTTTTATTGCGGAAGCCGGAGGTCATATCGCTTAGGGCGGTTCCTACTTTATTGATGCCGTTCTGGAAAGGTACAACGGCGTAGCTGGCTGCCTTCCTGACCGGTGCGGCCGGAAATTTTCCTGCGAAGGTGAGGAGCATCAAACTGATGCACACCAGAATCATCACAACCAGGATGTGTTTACTTTTTATGTTCCAATCATGCTTTTTTTTCATTCTATAAAACCTCAGCTTTTTATTCATGTCAGCAGAAAGTCCACGGGATGTGCTTTCTGTTATTTCACCCATTTTCTGAGAGACTTGCTTCCTATGATCTCCTTAATACCGTATATGGTGCACAGATCATAGAACCGTGACAGACAGACTTTTTGTCCTGTCTGTCTGCTGATGAACCATTCGATATCCGGAATTTTTGTAGTGCCTCCGGTGAGATTGATGCCTTCCCTGGAAATGTTCTGGCGAATCTGGGGCGGCGTCCGCTCAAGAAAAAAGCGTATTTCCTCGCAGATAGTGCCAAGAGGCTCTAAAATGGCCTCATAAACCATTCGGGAGGACACGACACCCTCCTGGGGCAGACCCGTGAGGCTGTCCACTCCCACCACTTTCCTGGCCTCTTTTTTGTCTTCTTTTAAGTAGGCCAGGGAGAATTTCAGGCGCCTGGCAGTACGGCTTCCGATATTCAGATTGCACCGGCGGCGAACCATATTTTGTATAGATTCATTTAACTGCTTACCGCCGATCTCCACAATTTTACTCAGAACCACTCTGCCCTTTTCAATGACAGAGATCTCACAGCTCTGTGCCCCGATATTTACCACCATGGAGCCTTTTGTCTTGTTGATGGGTATTCCCAGCGCTACCGCATCGGCGATGGTCTTTTCTACCATATATATCTTATTTTTTCTGCTGGAATTTCCTATTGTATAGTAGGCCCTCTTTTCTATCTCGGATAAATCCGCGGGAACTGCAAGGTACAGTGTATTTCCGAAAACCGTACCGGCGCCCGCTTTCTCCAGAAGCGAATGCAGAACCATCTCCGTATGGTTGATATCTGCAATTTTGCCGAATGTCATGGGAGTGATGACCGAGACATTTGAGGGGTTTTTTTCAAAAATCTCATAAGCATCATTGCCTGTGGCCAGAATCTGTTTTCCGTTCCGAATGGCAATCATGTTCTTTTCCGTTAAGATGGTGTCCTGCTGGCAGGAATAGATTTTCACCATACTGGTGCCTAAATCCACACCGAACGTTTTATGAAATGGCATATTGTGCTCCCCTTTATTTATGACCAAGAAAGCCCGCTGTGCGTTCTTTCTATATATCTATTTATTCAAATAAACCCTGCTCCCGGAAGCTTATGTAACGGCAGTCTCCGATAATGATGTGATCCAGAAGCGGGATGCCCAGCATTGCGCCGGCATTCTGAACTCTCTTCGTAATGTTAAGATCCGCCTTACTTGGGGTCGGGTCTCCGCTTGGATGGTTGTGTACCAGCAGGATTCCCACCGCGTGATAGGAAAGAGCGGCAAGAAAAATTTCCCGCGGGTTTACCAGGGACATATTTACAGTCCCCTTAAAAACAGTTTCTTCCCCCAGGCGATGATTTTTGCAGTCCAGCATCATACAAAGCAGCAGCTCCTGTTCCTGATGGCGGAGCTGCTCCATGTAGAAATTGGCAATGGATGCCGGATGATCAAAGGAAACACCCTTTTCTGCCACAGAGACTGCAATCCTCTTGGAAAGTTCACCGATACATTTGAGCTGTACGGCTTTCACTGTTCCGATTCCCCGTATACTTTTTAACTGCTGGAGGCTCAGCTGGTGAAGGCCGGGCAGGCCTTCTTTGTCCCGGGAAAGGTGCAGCACCTCCCCTGCAAGCTCCAGTGAGGAGCTGCCGCTTGAGCCGGAGCGCAAAAGCACTGCCAGCAGTTCTTCATCAGTCAGTGCCTGGGCTCCAAGCTTCAGACACTTTTCGTATGGCCGGTTTTCATTTGGTATTTCTTTGATTTTTCTATTGTCATTCATATGATTTTCCACATACTCTCTTCAGCATGGTATGGGCATCATAAAAAAATTTAGCAGATTTAATTGTAGCACAGATTAAAAACGATGTATATGCCTTAACAAAAATTTATCACTTTTTTCACAATTACTTCCCCAATTTTTAAGCCGTCCATGGCTGCTGAGGTGATTCCTCCCGCATATCCGGCACCCTCCCCACAGGGATAAACACCGCGGATACTGCTCTCCATCTCTGCATTTCGCTCTATGCGCACAGGGGAGGAGGTACGGCTCTCCACACCGGTGAGAATTGCGTCATCCCTGGAAAAGCCGGGGATCATGCGGTCAAAATATGTGATTCCCTCCTGCAGGGCGCTGCTGATACCGGCGGGCAGAAGTTCTCTTAGATTGGCAAAGGACCAGTCTCCTTTCAGGCAGGGCGTGACCTGTCCAAGTCCGGTACTCTTCCGGTTCTCTTTAAAATCACCGAAAAGCTGAAGGGGAATTCTGCCTCCGCCCAGACGCCAGGCGGCCCGTTCCAGCCCTCTTTGAAATTCCACGCCGGAAAGGGGGCCGGTATTTCCGTAGTCGTCAGGTGTAACGGTGACGATTATGGCACTGTTGGCGTTTTTTGAGGCGCGGTCCTGATAGCTCATGCCGTTGACGGCCAGCATCCCCTCCTCTGAGGAGGCATTGACCACATAGCCGCCGGGACACATGCAGAAGCTGTACACCCCCCGGCCTCCCGCTGCCTTGTGAGTCAGCTTGTAGGCTGCCGCTCCTAAGGTTTCATGTTCTCTGCAGCCGTACTGGTACTGGTTGATGAGCGTCTGGGGATGTTCAATGCGCAGCCCGACTGCGAAGGCTTTGGCCTGCATGGAAAATCCGCTTTTCTCCAGAAGAGAAAACGTATCCCGGGCGCTGTGCCCCACGGCGAGGACCAGTGTGGAAACAGAAAGCTGTTCTCGGTGATTGATCTCAATGCCCGTAAGCTGTCCTTTTTCTGTATGGATACCGGTCAGTGCGCTTCGGAAACGGATCTCACCGCCCAGCGCTTCGATTTTTTTTCTGAGATTTTTTACAATCGTCACCAGAAGATCCGTGCCCAGATGGGGTTTCTGCACATACAAGATTTCATCCGGTGCTCCGCATTCCACAAAGAGACGGAGGACCTCCAGGTTTCTGCCTGCAGGGTCCTTGACCAGGGTGTTCAGTTTTCCGTCAGAAAAGGTTCCCGCACCGCCCTCCCCGAACTGCACGTTGGATTCTGTATCCAAAGCTTTGCCGTCCCAGAAGGACTGTACTTTTTTCATGCGGCTGTCCACATCGTCCCCCCGTTCGATGACAAGGGGAGAAAGACCTGCACGAGCCAGATAATAGGCACAGAAAAGACCTGCCGGACCGCTGCCCACAACTACCGGGCGCTGCAGTCTGTCTCTGTTGTCCGTGTGCAGATAGGTATAGGGCACTCTTTTGGTTGACATAACAATTTTATGGTCAACTCTTTTAAGGACAGTGCTCTCTTTTTTTACCTCTGCGTCAATGGTATATACGAAAAAAAGATCCGGCTTTTTTCTGGCATCCAGGGATTGTTTCCGGATGGACCAGGAAAGAAGCTCTTCTTTTTTTATTTTCAATGTTTTTATAATCTTTTTTTCCAGTTCGTTTTCAGTGTGTGAGACCGGAAGCTTTAATTGTTGTATGGTGAGCATGTATCTACCTTTCTGTTATAAAGCGGCATGAGTGCCTGCCATGGCTGCACTGGACCAGGCCCACTGCAGGTTATATCCTCCGCAGATACCGTCTGTGTCCACCACTTCCCCCGCGAAAAAGATACCGGGATGAAGGGAAGATTCCATGGTTCCTGCGGATAACTCCTCTGTGGAAACGCCGCCGGAGCATACCTGCGCCTGCCCGAGGGAACGAGGCCCCTTGACATCCAGTTCCAGGCATTTGATTTTCTGTACCAGAGATGCTGTGTCAGTCTTGTCATCCTGAGTCAGCACATCAATGAGTTTTTTCGGAAAAAGTCCCACAAGGCTTTCCTTCAAAGTCTTGTAGGGGCAGTTATCCATACGGGTTTTCAGAAATGCCTCCAGGGCTTCCTCTGTGAAATCCGGCATAAAGTCAAGCAAAAGCCGTACGGGCACACCCTCATCCAGAAGCCGCACCGCATAGCCGCTCAGCTGGAAGACCGGGATTCCGGAGACGCCGTATTCTGTGAGCTGCAGCTCGCCTCTCTCCTCCCGGAAAATCCGGCGGTCAACGGCAAGGGAGACGCAGCCCTCTGCGCGGACGCCTGCCCACTTTTTAAAGAAGCTGCCTTTGCAGACCAGAGGCACCAGTGCGGGGAGCGGTTTTATAAGCGTATGGCCCAGCTTTTTTGCAAGCTCGTACCCGAAAGTACAGGAGCCTGCAATCTCAGATGCCGGTGAACCGCAGGCGATGATCACACTGTCGGCGGGATACTGCCAGGACGCGGTTTTGACCAGCCATCTGCCCTGCTCCCGGTCCGGGCATGCACAGATATCTGTTACCTGTTCTCTGCATTTGATCTTCACCTTCAGATAACGGGCCTCCGCTTCCAGAACCTCCAGCACACTGGATGCCTGCAGACTCGCGGGGTAAAGGTAGCCGTCACGGTTCCTGGTGTAGATACCCAGCTTGGAAAAAAAGGCCACTGTCTGCTGCATGGGAAACTGCTGTATGACCTCCCAGGCAAATTCCGGGTGCCTGCCGTGGTAGCAGGAGGGGTGCTGGTAAGTGTTTGTCAAATTGCATCTGCCGTTTCCTGTGGCCAGAAGTTTTCTTCCCGGCTTTTCATTTTGTTCCAGCAGAATAACGGATGCGTGGTTTCTGGCGGCGAAGATGGCGCTTACCAGTCCGGCAGCGCCTCCGCCGATGATGCAGACAGTTTTTTTCTCCATGGATCTATGCCTCCTGTATTGGCAGTACCGCTATTTTTTTATCTATGAGTTTCTGTAAGGACATGAGGATTCCCAGTTTTGCGTGGTACCAGGTAAGACCGCCCTGAAAATATACGGCGTAAGGAGGCTTAATGGGGCCGTCCGCGGACAGTTCAATGGAGGAACCCTGTACAAAGGCGCCTGCCGCCATAATGACATCGCTGTCGTATCCGGGCATAGCCCAGGGTTCCGGCTCCACATAGCTGTCCACAGGTGCTGCCGCCTGAATGCCTTTGCAGAATTCTATGACGCCTTCCGGTACACCGAAGGTAACTGCCTGAATAATATCATGGCGGCTTTCCGTTCCGTTCGGTACCACTCCAAAGCCCAGGCGCTCATAGATATTGGCTGCAAAGACAGCGCCTTTCAGCGCTCCGGCCACCACGGTCGGTGCCAGGAAGAAGCCCTGGAAGAAGGGCTGGTTCACGCCAAGAGTGGCACCGACCTCTTTTCCGAGACCGGGGGAGGTGAGACGGTAAGCCGCATTTTCCACATATTCTTTTTTGCCCGCAATATAACCGCCGATGGGGGCCAGGCCGCCGCCGGGGTTCTTGATGAGGGAACCTACGATCAAATCCGCACCTACGTCAGTGGGTTCTATGCGTTCCACAAATTCTCCGTAGCAGTTGTCAACCATGCAGATGACATCCGGCTTGATATTCTTTACAAACGCGATCAGTTCTCCGATGCGTTCCACAGACAATGTGGGACGGGTCTGGTATCCTTTGGAGCGCTGGATCGTGACCAGTTTTGTCTTCTCATTAATGGCCTTTTTGATGTTTTCATAATCAAAGCTGCCGTCAGGAAGCAGGTCCGTCTGTCTGTAGGTGACTCCGTATTCTGCCAGGGAGCCTCTGGACGGGCGGATGCCGATGACCTCCTCCAGGGTGTCATATGGCTTGCCCACAGGGGAGAAGAGTTCATCACCGGGGCGCAGGTTGCCGGAAAGAGCAACCGCAAGGGCATGGGTGCCGCAGGCGATCTGGGGCCGTACCAGTGCTGCCTCCGCGTGGAATGCGTCTGCATATACATCTTCCAGGGTATCTCTTCCCAGATCATTGTATCCGTAGCCGCTGGAGGCGTAGAGACATGCCTCGCTGACTTTGTTTTTCTGCATTGCCAGGAGCACCTTCATCTGGTTATATTCCGCGTTATCGTCGATGGCTGCAAAGCGTTCCTTCAGTTCCTGTTCTATTTTATTTCCATATGCCAGTACCTCACTGCTGATTCCCAGTTCCCGGTACACTGCATTCATTTCCTGCATCACAAATTCCTCTTTCCTTACATATTTTCAGCATGTATTCCAAAATGGCATTCTCATTGTAGGAGAATTCCGGTTTGTTTACCCATATCACGTCTTTTTCCCTGCGGAACCAGGTAAGCTGCCGCTTGGCAAAATGGCGGGTATCTCTTTTCAAAATGTAGACTGCCTCCTCCAGGGTGATCTCTTCGTCCAGATAGGACAGAATCTCCTTGTATCCAAGGCCCTGCATGGAGACCATATTTTTGGTGTAGCCCATGTTTTTAAGTTTTTTTACTTCAGGGACCAGCCCGGCATCCAGCATTTCATCTACCCGCCGGTCAATGCGGGCATAAAGTTTCTCTCTGTCATCGTTTAAGACAAAGTAGGCTGTATTGTACGGGGAAGTTTTCTCTGCCTCCCGCTCATTGTGTTCGGAGATGCGTTCTCCTGTCAGTTCATAGTATTCCAGGGCACGTATGACACGTTTTATATTGTTTTCATGTATTTTTATGGCGGAGGCAGGGTCGACTTCCCGGAGGCGTCCGTGCATCCAGGCGGCTCCTTTTTCCCTGGCTTCCTGCTCAAGCTGCTGTCTCACCGGGCTTTTTTCCGTGTCCTCGGAAAAATCAATGTCTTTTACCACGGCCTGGATATAAAATCCTGTACCGCCGGTTAAAATAGGAATCTTTCCCCTGGCGTAAATTTTTGCCATGGCCTCTTTTGCCATCTGCTGGAACCGGACTACATGGAACTCCTCTTCGGGATTCAGCACATCAATGAGATAATGGGGGATGTTGTCCATCTCTTCTTTCGTGATCTTGGCGGAACCGATATCCATATGGCGGTATACCTGCATGGAATCCGCGGAGATGATCTCCCCGCCAACAGCGTGAGCCAGCCGGACAGACAGGTGGGTCTTGCCCACCGCCGTAGGTCCGGTCAGTATTATCAAAGGTTTTTTCAAGCTATTCACCTACACAATCCGTTTGAATTTCTTTTCCAGTTCGTATTTTGTCATGGAGACAATGGTGGGTCTTCCATGCGGGCAGTGATAAGGATTTTCCAGTCCCAGAAGCTCGTCGATCAGTTTGTCCGCTTCCGGGACGGAGAGCATCTGGTTGCCCTTTACAGCGGCTTTGCAGGCGGCTGTGGCGATTCTGTGGGTTATCAGTTCAGGGGTCTGTCTCCTGCCCTCTGTTTCCAGGCTGTCCAGAATCTCTATGAACAGTTCCTGAACCGTGACGCCGTACAGATTGGCCGGAACAGCGCTGATGCTGTATTCCCTGCCGCCGAAGGAAGAAATCTCAAAGCCAAACTGTTCAAATATCTCCATCTGCTCTTTTAAAAGCTCTGCCTCCTGAAGACTGAGCGCGATGATCTCCGGTGGACTTACCATCTGGGATAGGATCTCCCGCTGGTTGAATTCTTTCATGAAGCGCTCATAAAGCACTTTTTCGTGAGCGGCGTGCTGGTCAATGATGTAAAATTTCTCATCGTATTCCACCAGCCAGTATGTGTCAAAAAGCTGGCCGATGATGCGGTGGCGCAGTCTGGCTTTTTTGGAGAGAAGCCGGTCGTCAAACAGCTCCATCTGCCGGGGGCTTTCCGGTATTACGGATACTGACTCCTGTACCGCTGTGGCCGCCGGGTCTGCTGCTGCGGTTTGCGGCAATGGTTGTATTTCATCGGCGGGCTGTGCAGTATTTGATGGTGATGTTTCATTTGCAGACTGTGCGGCATTTGATGGTGATGTTTCACTTGCAGGCTGTGCGGCATTTGATGGTGATGTTTCATTTGCGGACTGTGCGTCATTTGAAGGCATCGCTTCATTCGCAGGCTGCACAGCAATTGATGCCTTGGTTCCATTTGCAGACTTTATGGCAATGGATGACGGTTCTTCTGCGTCCATGTTGGAAATGTCCTGCGCTCCATGTTCGGGTGCAGGGAAAGTTGTGGCTGGCCGCACACCGATGCCGGAAGGCGGAGTATTTACGGAAGGCCGAATATCCGCATCCGGGGAGGACGGTACAACAGCGGGGCGCACGCCTGCAGGAAGGGGAGCGGGCACAACACCTTCGGTCCCCTGTTCGGAACCGGATTTTGAAGTTTCAGGTCCCGTTCCGTACTTATACGGACGTTTTTCCTCTGCTATAAAACCGGTATTCTGCTGTGGTGTGTAAATGTGTGATTTCTGCTTCTGCGGTGTATTGGAAATGCCTGCTCTTCGTCTCTGTTCAAAGGGTTCCGGGCCGTTTGGTTTTCTGCCGCCGCGTTTTTGCTCCTCCTTGTCCTTTCCCTGGTCCAAATCAATGTCGGGGATCAGTTCCCTGTGCGCCAGCACAGAAGTGAGCGCCTCATAAGTGGCCTGATAAACAGCCTGCTGGTTCTGAAACCGGACTTCCATTTTTGTGGGATGTACGTTTACATCCACCTCATCTCCCTGAATGTTGTACTGCAGGCAGACAAAGGGGTATTTATGCTGCATCATATAGGGCTTATAGGCATCCTCTATGGCCTTCATGAGCACCTTGCTTTTTACATATCTGCCGTTAATATAATAATTTTCAAAGGTTCGGTTGCCTCTTGCAATGACAGGCTTTCCCGCAAATCCCTCTATGGAAATCCCGTTCTTTTCATACTTCACGGCGGTTACCTCACGGGCTATATCCCTGCCGTAAATGCCGTAGATGACATCCTTCAGGCTGGCATTGCCGGAGCTGTGAAGCTTTGTCTGTCCGTTTACCATGAATTTAAAAGAGATGTCCTGATGGGACAGAGCGAGCTGTTCCATATAGGAACTCACATAACCGGCTTCTGTCATGGCTGTCTTTAAGAATTTTGCCCTGACCGGCGTGTTGAAAAACAGGTTGCGGACAATTATGGTAGTGCCGCAGGGCGCGCCGATCTCCTCCAGAGACTTTTCTTTTCCGCCTTCTATGAGATAGCGCACACCTGTGAGGGCTTCCGGTGTTTTGGTTATCAGCTCCACCTGTCCGACTGCTGCAATGCTTGACAGAGCCTCACCGCGGAATCCCAGGGAGGATATCCGCATCAGGTCTTCCACCTTCTCAATTTTGCTGGTGGCATGGCGCAGAAAAGCAAGGGGCACCTGTTCCCGCACCATGCCGCCGCCGTTGTCGGTCACACGTATGAAGGAGATGCCGCCCTCTTTGATTTCCACGGTAATGGCGGAGGAACCGGCGTCGATGGCATTCTCCACCAGCTCCTTCACCACGGAAGCGGGACGTTCTACCACCTCGCCGGCCGCTATTTTATCTATGGTATTCTGATCTAAAACAGCAATTTTTCTCAATTCTATCACCATCTGTTCTTCAGTTTGTTCTGAAGCTTATAAATTGTGTTCAGCGCGTCAATGGGTGTTAAATTAGAGACATCAATATTTTTCAGTTCCTCCAGCACATCATCATCCTTCACGGTGTCAAACAGGGAAATCTGCTCTAAGTCCAGTTCGTCCAAATGTACCTGGGGCTTTGTCTTCGTCTTTTTATTTTCCGAGGCGATATCCTTGACCGCTGCAGTGATGTCCGCGCTGACCAGTTCCTCCACCAGTTCTTTTGCCCGCTCAATGACCACATCCGGCACACCGGCCAGTTTTGCCACTTGGATACCGTAGCTCTTGTCCGCACCGCCTTTCACGATTTTACGCAGAAAGACAATGTCGTCTCCACGCTCTTTCACGGCAATGCAGTAATTGTTCACGCCGGCCAGCTTGCCTTCCAGTTCGGTCAGTTCATGGTAATGGGTGGCAAAAAGTGTCTTAGCTCCCAGAATTTTCGTGTTGCTGATATATTCAATGACTGCCCAGGCAATGGAGAGGCCGTCAAAGGTGCTGGTTCCGCGCCCGATCTCATCCAGGATGAGAAGGCTTCTGGACGTGGCGTTCCGCAGAATATTGGCAACCTCGGTCATCTCCACCATAAAGGTACTCTGACCGCTTGCCAGGTCATCGGAGGCGCCCACACGGGTAAAGATACGGTCCGCAATGCCGATGTTGGCCTTTTCAGCGGGGACAAAGGAACCGATCTGTGCCATCAGGACGATCAGGGCGGTCTGGCGCATATATGTGGATTTACCTGCCATATTGGGTCCGGTGATGACAGATACCCTGTTTTTGCTGTTGTCCAGGTACGTGTCATTGGGAATGAACATGTCGTTGGGGATCATTTTTTCCACCACCGGGTGACGTCCGTTTTTGATGTCAATGACTCCTTTGGTGTTGATCTTGGGGCGGACGTAATTGTTCCTGGATGCCACCAGCGCAAGGGAGATATAGGTGTCCAGCTTGGCTATGGCCTTGGCTGTCCGCTGAATCCGCTCCACCTCCCTGGAGATGGTATTGCGCACATTCACAAAAAGTTCGTATTCCAGGGCGTAGAGCTTATCTTCTGCCCCCAGGATCATATCTTCCAGCTCCTTCAGCCTTGGAGTGATATAACGCTCCGCGTTGGTGAGGGTCTGCTTTCTGGTATAGTATTCCGGCACCATATTTTTGAAGGAATTGGTCACCTCCAGATAATAGCCGAATACCTTGTTGTATTTGATCTTCAGATTGCGGATGCCTGTCTTTTCCCTCTCTTCGGCTTCCAGTTCCGCCAGCCAGGATTTTCCTTTTGTTTTTGCCTCGCGGAAATGGTCCACATCTTCATTATAACCATCTTTGATGATGCCGCCCTCCTTCATGGCAAGAGGCGGTTCCTCCACAATGGCGGATTCCAGAAGGGTATACAGATCTCTTAAGTCATCCATATCCTCGTAGACGCACTGCATCTCTTCTGTGGAGAAGCTTTTGACAAGCTGTTTGATATACGGGATCATGGAGATGGAGGATTTGAAGGAGATCATATCCCGTGGATTGGCGGACTGATAGCTGACACGCCCGATCAGACGCTCCATATCATAAATGGGATTTAGATATTCCCTTATCTCCTCCCGGTCCATTTCCCTGGAATTGATCTCTTCCAGGGCATCCAGACGGCGGTTGATGGCATCCTCGTCAATGAGGGGCTGCTCAATAAAGGAGCGCAGCATTCTGGCTCCCATAGCAGTTTTTGTCTTGTCCAGAACCCACAAAAGGGAACCCCTCTTCACTTTCTCACGGAGGGCTTCCGTCAGTTCCAGATTCCTTCTGGAGGAACTGTCAATGACCATGAAACGGTCTGTGATGTATGGGGTGATGGCACGCATATGCTCCAGGGAGTTTTTCTGTGTTTCCAGCAGATAAGTCAAAAGGGCGCCTGCTCCGATGACAGCACATTCATAATCCTTCAGTCCCAGGCCTTCCAGTGTCCCCACACGGAAATGCTCTTTCAGGGTTCTCACACACAGGTCATCATCAAAGTACCAGCTCTCCAGCGGATACAGGGAGATGTTCAGCCGGTTCCTGATCTCTTCCAGGTCCACGCCGCTCATACAGAATGCCTCATTACAGATGATTTCCGCCGGTGAGAACTTGTATACCTCATCCAGAAGGGTTCGGATCTTATCCACCTCTGTCACCATAAAATCACCGGTGGTCACATCCGCAATAGCGATGCCGAAACGGTTGGACAGATAGACAACTGCCATAATATAGTTGTTTTTCGTCTCATCCAGTGCCTGGGTATTCAGATTGGTTCCCGGTGTGACCACGCGGATGACCTCTCTTCGCACCATCCCCTTGGCTTCCTTTGGGTCCTCCATCTGCTCGCAGATCGCCACCTTGTAGCCCTTCCCCACCAGACGGTTTATGTAGACTTCTGCCGCGTGGTAGGGGACGCCGCACATGGGCGCCCGCTCGGACAGGCCGCAGTCCTTACCGGTCAGGGTCAGTTCCAGTTCCCGGGATGTTGTGACCGCATCGTCAAAAAACATCTCGTAAAAGTCGCCCAGGCGGTAAAATATAATACAGTCTTTATTTTCCTCTTTTGTCTTCACGTAATGCTGCATCATCGGTGAGAGTGATGCCACATCCACGTCTTTAAATGTAAGTCCCATATATTGTCATCCTACTTTCGTACCCATGTAATAGAATCCTCTGCACTCATCAAGCCGCACACGGACCAGACTGCCGATCAGAGAGCTGTCTCCCGGAAAATGCACCAGTATGTTGTTGGAAAGCCTTCCTGTCATAAGGGTTTTATCGTGTTCATTCTGCTCCTCCACAAGAACCTCCTGTACGGTTCCGGTGTCCCTGGCAGACATTTCCCTGCCTATGGCCTGCACCCGTACAAGAAGCCTGTCAAAACGGTCTTTTATGACCTCCTCGGGAATCTGGTCTTCCATGACAGCAGCAGGCGTTCCGGTCCTCTTGGAATAAATAAAGGTAAAGGCACTGTCATAGCGCACTTTTTCCACCACGTCCATGGTCTCCAGAAAATCCTCTTCTGTCTCACCGGGAAATCCGACGATAATATCCGTGGTAAGAGAAATATCCGGCACTGCGGCACGAATCTTCTCCACAAGGGCCAGATACTGTTCCTTGTCATATCTTCGGTTCATCAGTTTTAAGATACGGCTGCTGCCTGACTGCAGGGGCAGATGAAGGTGTCTGCAGATCTTTTTGCTGTTTTTCATCACCTCAATCAGCTCGTCCGACAAATCCTTTGGATGTGAGGTCATAAAACGGATCCGGCGAAGCCCTTCTATCTTCTCAATCTCCTGTAAAAGCTGTGCAAATGTCATGGGTTCTTCCAGGTTCCTGCCATAAGAATTTACGTTCTGGCCCAGAAGCATCACCTCCACAACACCGTCTGCCACAAGCTGTTCAATCTCTCTTACAATATCTTTCGGGCTTCGGCTTCTCTCCCGGCCGCGCACATAGGGAACAATGCAGTAGCTGCAGAAGTTGTTGCATCCGAACATAATATTGACACCGGATTTGAAGGAATACTTCCGTTCTGCAGGCAGGTCCTCCACGATTTTATCGGTGTCTTTCCAGATATCTATAACCATACGGTCAGAAGTAAGGGCACTTACGATCAGCTCTGAAAATTTATAGATATTATGTGTGCCGAAAATGAGATTCACAAAGGAATAGCTCTTTTTCAGCTTTTCCACCACGTGAGCCTCCTGCATCATACAGCCGCAGAGCGCGATCATCATGTGGGGATTTTTCTTTTTCCTGGCATGAAGCTGGCCCAGGCGGCCATACACACGGTGATTGGCATTCTCCCGGACGGTACAGGTGTTGAAAATGACAAAATCCGCATCCTCGTCCTGCTTCTCCACATATCCGATATTTTCCAGCACGCCCACCAGTTTTTCCGAGTCTCTGGCATTCATCTGACAGCCGAAGGTATTGACGCAGAAGGTCAGAGGACGGCCCAGCGCTTCACTTTTTTCTTTCACCAGAGCCCGTGCTTTTTTCATAAAATAATACTGGCGGTCCGGCTCCTTAGCCGGCGCTTCACCGCCTGCATCTATATTTCCCAGAATTTCTTCCAAATTTTCCTGATTCATTCCTTATCCTTTCCAAAATGCAAAATCAAAACATTCACGATTCCTTGTCACTGTTCTTATACACGTTTTGAACATTCACGACTTATTTTACTATAACGGATTTTAATTTTCAATCATTAAAATTTACATAATATCGGAACAGTAACGGAAAAAAGGGCGGAATGTATCAAAATTTGTCATACATTCAACCCTTTTCTTTATGTATACGGCAGATCTGCAAGTCTGCCTGCTGCGCTTAATGTTTTGTTTTCAGTCCGTATTTCGTGCCTAAGTTAGTGACGGTTCCGTCTTTTTCCTGGATATCAATATTGTCCAATTGGGCACGCATGTTCATGCGTATGGTGGCAATATATTCTGTGCGGAGCTTTTTCTGCTCCTCTTTTTCTTCCGGGGTCAGTTCTGTGACCTTTGATTTTCTTGCAAGCTCGTTGATCCTGTCGATCTGTTCCTGTTTCATGTGTATGGTCTCCTCTCTTATGGTCTCAAAGGGGCGGCATCACAGCTTCTGGATAATGTCATCCAGGTAAAAGCCTTCTTTTTTGTCCGCTAAGAACAAAGTGCCGTGGTTTCTTCCCTGCATTATTTTATGTATCACGTGGAAATCCTCTCCGTTGGCGATCACCATGTCAGCGCCTGCGCTGGTTGCAATATGGGCGGCGGTGAGCTTGGTTGCCATGCCTCCTGTTCCCACAGAGCTGCCTGTGCTGCCTTTTGCCATTTTCTCCAGATGGCTGTCTATCTTCTCCACCACGTCAATGAATTCGGCGTCCGGGTTCTGGTTGGGGTCATCCGTGAAAAGCCCGTCAATATCGGACAGCAGGATCAGCATGTCCGCATCCACCAGGGCTGCCACCAGAGCGGAAAGGGTGTCGTTGTCACCGAACTCAATCTCATCTGTGGAGATGGTGTCATTTTCATTTACAATGGGAATGGCTCCCATATCAAACAGCTTGTTAAAGGTGTTCATGGCATTTACTCTGGTGGCTGCATTGATCATGGTGTACTTTGTCATGAGCACCTGAGCTGCGGTCTGGTTGTACTCAGAAAAGAGTTTCTGATAGATCATCATAAGCCTTGCCTGGCCCACTGCGGCACATGCCTGCTTCTCCGCCAGTTCATCGGGACGCCTGTGGATGCCCATGGCGCTTCTTCCCACCGCAATGGCACCGGAGGAAACCACGATCACATCCTTGCCCTGGTTGTGAAGGTCTGCCAGTTCCCTGACCAGAATCTCCAGCTTTGTCAGATTTAAACGTCCTGTCTGCTCATGTGTCAGGGAGGAAGAGCCGATTTTTACTACAACTCTTTTTTTATCTTTTAATTTTTCTCTTATGTTCATTATTGATCACTCCATCGTTTTCATGTTCTCTTATATTACACCATTTTTAAGAGTTCGTCCAGAGCGGCTTTTTCTTTAGCTGGAATAATTCTCAAGGAAACTGTAGAGTTCATCTGTCCCCACGATCTCTTTGCCTCCCAGCACCTCCGCCTGTTCCTCGCTTGGCAGTGCTTCCAGAGGAATGTCCGTGTACTCAAAGACTTCCTTTCCATCTTCCAGATAAACGACCAGGCTGCCGTTTTCCATACGGACACAGTAGCGTGTCTCCTGATCGGATGCGGACACATCTCCCAGCTCCTGCCGCAGTACCACCTGGTTGTCAGCGTAGGAGGATACCCGGTAACGTTCCTTCACCAGTTTTCCTGTATCCGAATTGAAGGATTCAAAGACATAGTCACTATCCCTGGAAAACGGATTGGCGGAGACCTGCTTTCCCATCAAAGCGCTCTCCTGTTCCAGCCGGTTCATCCTGTCTCTCAGAGAGGTGAGCTGATAACTCAGGAAAAACCCACAGCTCAGGAAGAAAATGGCAAAGACAAGGCCGATACTATAAAAAATTCTTTTCATGAAAGAATCACTCCTTTATTCATATAAACTATCTATGAATATTAGTATCGGCCTTTTTTTCCACTTTATTCAGTTATTCCCTGCATTTTCAAAAGCGCAGAAGAGATTTTTCTTATTGGGCGGGCACTTCGGCTGCACCGGTATCTTCCGGAGTCTCTGCGGGCACTTCTGTTCCCTGTGCCGCATCCGGGTTTTCCGCTGCGTCCGGATTCTCAGCAGCTTCCGGGGCTGCCGGTTCCGGGCCTGAGATTTCCACCTGGTCCGCATTGGTATCCTGGATAATGCAGATCCAGGTCTTTCCGGGATTCAGGGTGATCTCATTGCCGCCGGCATCGTAGTAATGGGTCGGTTCCCATTCGGAATCTTTCTTCCAGGTAATGTCAATGGCCTGGCCTTCCGTGATATACTTGCCGCTTCCTCCTGCCATCACGTTGATGTTCAGATATCCGTTATCGTCATAATTTTCCCAAGGGCAATACTGGAGGATGACATTTTTGTAGCCCAGCTGGCTGCCTGTCAGCTCGTCAATCTGCGGTTCCCCGTACTGGGAACGGTAGTAAAGCTTATCCTCCGCGTTATAGTCAAACCACGGGTCATTGACGGAGTAATGGGGCTTTATCAGGGTTGCGGGTGTGCCCCCTGCGGGAGCTGCCTCCTTGCCCACCCATGCGAACTGGAAATGTCCTTTGTACTCCGGGGAATACTCCTGGCTGTAGGCATTGATCTCAATTCCCTTCTGCAGTCCCGCAAAGCTTGTGTATGCGTTGTGGGGTGCCACACGGTCTGTAGTACGGTAGTAGACATCCGCACCGTATCCTGAGAGGCCGCTTAGATTATTGACTTCCGGCAGTTCCAGATAGGGAAGGGCGTAAGCTGCCTGTCCATAATGAGCGTAGATCGCTTCAAATTCCATGGCATAGAAAATATAGTAATCCCTGCAGCTTCTCACAGAGCCGATTTTCTCCAGATTGTCGTAATCCTCAAAAATACCCATAAGCCTGGTAATACCGCCCTCCACAGGTGCCTCATACACAACACCTGCATTGGCAATTCCCGCCTGGGGGACCGCTGCCTGGATATTGTTCAGCATAACAGCCACGGGCCTTCTCTGTCCGATGGCAGGACTTACATACTCTCCTGTCAGGTAACTTTTCATCATGCCCTCAGGGATCTGTTCCGTCTCCGGTTCTTTTGGCTGCAGTACAATCTCCTTGACCTCTTCTTTTTCCTCAGGCTCCTCTACCGTCTCCTGCGGAATCTCCTTTTTCTCAGCCTCTTTCTTTTTCCCGCATCCTGCAAGCAGTGTGGACGCACAGACGGCTCCCACCAGCAGCCATGCGAGATATTTTTTTGTTCTCATAATTTTCCTCCAATTTCTTATCTGCGGATTCCAAGCCCTTCAAGGATGGCCTCCTGTTTTGCTTCCATGACAGCAGCCTCTTCCTCTGACATATGATCATAGCCCATCAGATGCAGCATGCTGTGGGCTACAAGAAACGCAAATTCCCGTACAGCGCCATGTCCGTACTGCACGGCCTGCTGAAGCATTCTGGGCACTGCGATCATAATATCCCCTAAAATCAGCTCCCCTGTCTCAGGATGGAATGCGTCCTCGGATTCCTCTAAGAAGGAAAAATCCCCCGGTGTATCATAATCCAGCATGGGAAAGGACAGCACATCTGTCACCCTGTCTATCTCACGGAATTCCCGGTTCGTTCTTTGGATGTCCTCATCTGTGGTGAGTACTAAGCTCACTTCGGCCTCATAGGGACAGTTTTCAGAATCCAGGGCTGCTTCCACAACCTGCCGGGCAATGGACTCATAATCAAAATCCACATTTCCGGGATATTCCTTGTCAATATTCAGTGTCATACAATTTCCTCCCCATTATTCTCTTTTGTATGAGTTTCTATCGGTTATTATTCATTTATTTTCTGCGCATATGCGTCTGTCTGCCGGACGGTCCCGGCTTTTTATCCGCCTCTGCTTTCTCAAATGCCTTCACAATATCCTTCACAAGCCTGTTTCTGACCACATCCCGGTTATTCAGCCGCACTATACCGATCCCGTCAATGGAACCCAGGATAGCGGCGCATTTTTCCAGTCCGGAATCTGTGTTCTTTGGAAGGTCAATCTGTGTCACATCTCCGGTCAGGACCATTTTTGATCCTTCTCCGAGCCTGGTCAGGGCCATTTTGAGGGTTGAGAGTGAGGCGTTCTGACTTTCATCTATGATAATGCTTGCCCGGTTCAGGGTTCTGCCCCGCATATAGGCAAGCGGTGCGATCTCGATGGTTCCCCGCTCCAGATATTTCTGGACCTGTTCATTTCCCAGAATATCGTTGAGGGCGTCATAGAGAGGGCGAAGATAGGGGTCTACCTTCTGGGATAAATCTCCCGGAAGAAAGCCCAGCCGTTCCTCCCCGGCCTCAATTGCCGGACGGCTCATAATGATACGCTCAATATTGCCGTTTTTCAGATCCGCCACAGCCTGGGCAACCGCCAGATATGTCTTTCCGGTACCGGCAGGGCCGATGCAGATATTTACCGTATTTTCCTTTAGGGCTTTGGCATAGTTCTTCTGGCCGATGGTCTTGCATTTAATGGGACGGTTTCTGTGGGCAAGGACAATGACATCGGACATGGCCTTCATGGTTTCCTCAATCTCTCCTGCCTGGATGGATTCCAGCACGCGGTAGACTACATCCGTGTCAATCTTCTCTTTTCTGTCATGAATGTCCCGGAGGGATTTGAGAGTACGCACTGCACTCTGTACAGCCTGCTCAGAATCTCCGAGAATCTCCACATGGGAGTTTCTGGCGTTTATTGAAACAGACAGGGCATTTTCAATGAGCTTTGCATTGCTGTCCTGAACACCGAAAACATCCATCTGCTGATCTAGTGTAAATTCTAGTTCCTGCTCCTGCAAATAATTTCTCCTCGCTTTCCTGCAAATTACAAAAATCCAAATTAAATTATACTGCAACTCTCCGGCTTTTTCAAGCCCCGGGGATTTTGAGCTCTTTACCCTTAAAGACCGTATCTACATCGAGAATTCCTTGTGTAAAGGCTATACCTTTAAAGATATCGCCAAATACCTGGGTATAGACTCGACTACCATATCGAAAGAGGTCAAAACACACTGCTTTTCTGATTGATATCATAAAGGTACTTTTTACAATGCCAAAAACTTCTGCATCCATCGCTATTATTGTAAGAAGACCAATGCTTGCGGCAAGATCCTTCTGTGTGGCATCAAATGTACTTCCTGTCCTACCCGTAATCAAACCTGCCCTGATTTTGAGCGTGAACTTACGTTGAAATGGACACGGTCCATTCTTCGCGTGAATCAAAGAAAACGTTGTTAACCTTCTTTTTCACAAAGGAAAAATTCTTCCTGGCATTCCTGATGAACCGCTGCACGAAAGGTGCTGTACGCCTTGTTTTTGACCATCTTGAAAAACGTTTAGGAACTTACAATTTCTTATCTCTGTTTGAATATCTGCTTACAGACAGAGATAAGAAATGGGTGATCCGGAAGCACTGGAAACAGGCATGGAGGGAATCCAACGAACCAGCATTTATTATTGTGATCCTATGAGAAGCGGAAAAAGGCGGTGTGGAGCAACTCACATAATGCTCCGTATTGTACTTCCAAATGGTATTAGCCAAGAAAAAGTCTTGATGGCAGACCACCTTATGACACTGCGTTAGAATCATAATGTGGTCGGTAGAATTTAGTCCAGCACACAAAATCCCAGTGGCCCGTTTGCCATGCCCTGAAACAGGATTTTTTGTAAGAAATCAGCATAATTATAACAGATATAGAAAATCTTTGTGTTAAAAACCTTATGATTTAAGCTGTATTTTAAATAGTGATGAAATTAAGTCTTACACTGGAATTTACTTTTTCAATTCAGCATGTACAGGCTCTCCTTACTCCAAGGTTAATAGTATTCTCCTTTGTTCTATAGCAAACTCCGATTAGGTTTCCAGCATATTCAAACACATTTGGAGCAACAAGCGCACTTCCGGATTGTCCAAATCCATCTGCAGGATTTCTTCGATACGTTTAAGTCGGTAAATACAGGTATTACGGTGCATATAAGCAGCACGTGCTGTATCTGCTATATTCCTCTCGTTGTCCAGATAAATACGCAAAAGAGGGATATAACGGTCACTCTTACGTCGGTCGTGTTCCATCAATCTTAAAAGGCCACTAGGTATCAAGGCCTCTTCGATCAGTTCCTCTTTACACTTCGATAAACAATAATATAATTCATAGTTTTCCCAATGATAACTCCAGAAAGACGGATCTTGAGAACGGCCAATTTTCAGTGCGATTTGCGCCTGTTTATAATAATAGTACAAGTTCTTGAAATCATTAAACTCCAGGCTTATACCTACATAACAAAATGAATCCCGTAGCATAGGTAATAAAAATTGCAAGATTATTTCCTTGGTATTCCCATGTGCAGATAACCTGAATACTATGACCAGGGATTGGTCATAGAGTATATAGGTATCGTCAAAAGATAAAGTTGCTATTTGGTCAATTAATGAGTTTATGGTGGAACGGTCATCAGATTCCCGGAGTATAGTGATGCAAAAATAAGTATCATTTATTTCCCAATGCAAGAGTTTAAGAGCATCCGCTACTTTTTTATCGTCAACAATCTTGTGGCTCAACAGATTATCCAGTAGATAGAGAACCTCCTTTGTCTGATAAAGACGCTCTATAGTTACATGGCCAAGCTCCTCCTGTATAACATCGCCCAAGATTTTTATAATAGCAATATCAAAATCTGTGATTGGATAAAGTATTTCGTCTATCTCCAACGTAGCCACATGCCTTCCGTTTTTAAAGATATTCTGATATACCCATCGATAGTCATAATGCTTGGAAGAAAAAATACCAGGATTCAAATCAGACTTTGTTGCGAGGTAGCTGTTGTCCATGATTAAATAATCAATTTCTTCAATAGAAGTACCCCGCTGTTTATTTTTAAAATATGTGTTCAGATAGTCCTGATAGAGTTTTGAGGTCTCTTTTCCTGGAAAACCAGGATATTGAAAAAGTATCTGATGAGCACAGGTAACGAGACTAAAAGGATTTCTAATAAAAGACTGGGTGATTTTTCCATATTCTGATAACGGAAGATCTTGGTAATGAACCTTCCTCATCATTGTTTCCCACTGATAATATTTTTTGAATATAAGCTGAACCTTCCTTAAAATCTCCAATGGGGTAAAGGACGTTTCCAAACAGATATAATTACAGGACAGCAAACCTATTTCCGGGTTTATCTTTCCAATTACAATAAACGAGGGGGATGATGATGCATCAATATAAGCACGCAACTGCTCACTATAGCAGATATAGACAGCATCCGGCTCACAATGGTATTCACTGTCATACAGGATCGGATAAGCACACGGAAAAGTGGTGGGATCATCTAAATAATGAAAATCCGTACAACTTAGGTTTAGTTCTTTTTTGATAATCACTAGGTTCAAATTCATATGGGACTCCTTTGAATTGGAAAAGGATATGGCATTTGAATAATTATAACAAAAAATAAAGAGCAACACAATAATATGTACAAATTAACCATAAATCATATCATAATTTGTTTGCTGATTCACTATTATTCTGTTTTTTCCACGATATAACGCTGGATATACAACAGCGCTTTCTTTAAACTGTTTTTCTAAAAATTAAAATATAGTTAAAATAACCAAAATAGTAACTACTAATTGGTATGTAATGTAGTATATGGCTAATCTAACCATATAATATCAAAAACTACGTACATTATAAAGATTATGTAATCATAAGACAACTGGTAAAATGTTTATTACAAAGGAATCTCTATACAGCGGATTCCCTATACCCACATACAAAATGTACAAAATAAAGGAGGAATTTTTTATGTTGACCAAACGTCAAAACTTGCTGGAGACCATCAAAGGCGGAAATCCTGACCGGTATGTGAATCAGTTCGAGCCATTCGCACTGCAGTTTATGACTCCCCGCGAGGTACGTTTTCCTGAACCAGACTATGGTGGAGCCCCCAGAAGGAACTGGTTCGGTGTACTCATCCAGTGGCCCAAGGGAACTCCTGGTTCTTTTCCGGTTCACGGTAATCAGAAAGTAATCAAGGATATCACCCACTGGAAAGATTTTGTTACTATGCCGGACACCAATTATTCTGAAGAAGAATGGGCGCCTTGGGTTGCCGAGGCTGAAAAGGTGGACAGAAACGAACAGTTTGTTACCTATTTTGCATGGCCTGGCATTTTTGAGAGCCTCCATTATCTGATGGGTATGGAGGATTCTTTGGTCAATTTCTATGAGGAACCGGAATGTATGCACGAACTGATTGATTTCCTCACAGAGTATGAGCTAAGAATGGCCGATACCGTCTGCGACCATATCCATCCCGACGCTATTTACCGCCACGATGACTGGGGCAGCCAGCTTTCCACCTTTATGTCAAAGCAGATGTTCCGGGAGTTTCTACTGGAGCCAACAAAGAAGATTTATGATTATTATCGCAGCAAAGGCGTGGTGCTGGTTGTTCACCACACTGACTCCTACTGCGAGACCTTTGTTCCAGAAATGATTGAAGCTGGAATCGACATCTGGCAGGGTGCCATGTCCACCAACAATTTGCCCAAGATTCTGCAGGAATACGGCAAGGACATCACAATCATGGGCGGTATTGACAACGGCAAGATCGACCGCAAGGATTGGACAAAGGAAGCCATTAATGCAGAGACAGACCGAATCTGCGAACTGTGCGGCACCAAATATTTTATCCCCAACACAACTTATGGCGGTGTAGGCAGTGTATATGAAGGTGTATATGAAGCCGTATCCAATGAGATCAATGTACTCAGCAAAAAATTTTTCAAATAAAAATCCATCGCGAAAGAGGTAAAATATGAATAAAGAAACTGAAAAACTATATAAAGAAAGAGAAAAACGCTATAACGATGCTATTGCACTGAAAGAAACAGACCGTGTGCCGGTTATGTCTCCCGAAGGCGTTCTTCCGCTTGTTTTAAACGGAGCCACTAACAAGGATGCTTTCTATAATCATCAGAAAGCCATCCAGGCATCTGTGAATTTTTTTAAAACTCACCCCATCATTGATGCAGCCATTCCTCAGGCGCTTTACAGCGGCAAGTCCAATGAATTGGCCCAGACAATCATGATTGACTGGCCGGGACGTCCCGGAACAAAGGTACCGGATTTTTCCAATCATCAGGTGCAGGAATTTGAGTTTATGACTGAGAATGAATATCCGGAGATTCTGAAAGATTACACTGGCTTCATGTTCCGAAAGTATTTTCCCAAGGCATTCCCTGGCTTAAAGGGTTTCTCCTGTTTTGACATCAATCCAGCATTTATGCAAGGAACCATCCCGCTTGCCCCGCTGTTTGCTCCGGAAGCCGTGGAAACCTACAAAACCCTGATCAAGATGGCAGAAGAAGAGCGAAAGGTTGCCACAGGAAATGAACAGTTGGCGCAGGAAATTATCGAACTGGGATTCCCTATATCCATGGATGGCGGCGGTGAGGTCCCGTTTGATATTATTGGCGATTTCTTCCGCGGCACACTGGCTACCCTAACGGATCAGATCGACTATGAAGATGAGCTTGAAGAGCTGTGCTACCTCTTTGCTGATATGCAGATTGCCAGCTTTCAATATTATAAGGATGCAGGCCTGACGGTACGTAAATGCTGTTTCCCGATGCACAAGGGGATGGACGGTTTTATGAGCGCTAAACAGTACGAAAAGTTATACTGGAAGCCGTTCAAAAAAGTTATCAATGCGCTGGTTGACATGAACGTTGTACCATATCTGTACACTGAAGGCAAATACAACACCCGTCTGGAACAGCTAACCGATCTGCCAAAGGGTAAATGTATGATTCACTTTGAAATCGTGGATATGAAAAATGCAAAGAAGACTCTGGGCAGCAACTCTTGTATCGTAGGAAACTTCCCGGCAGCACTGCTGTTAAATGGTAGCAAAGAACAGGTAGTGGACAAGGTCAAAGAGTTGTTGGATATCTGTGCTCCCGGCGGTGGCTATATCTTTGATTTCGACGGTTCCGCCGATATAGGAAAACCGGAAAATGTAGAAGCCATGTATGAGGCGGTTGAGAAATACGGCAAATATTAATAATGAAATGCTAATGAAAATGAGGCTTCGTGCATGATTGTGAGTGTTCTCTGCCCACAGGTATCCACGAAAAACTCGATAAATCGCAGAATTTGAAAGGGGAAAATATGTGTCTTAAATGGTCTAAAGGGAAAATTGCAATGTTTTTTATCACTTTAGTTTCACTGAACGTGATTGTTATGATGGATCTTGCAATTGTTCCGGTTATCGGTTCCATCTATGAAGCATTTTCGGAACAGACGGGGGCAGTAAATGTATTTTTATCTATTCCCGCAATCATTGCCATGTTCAGCTTTCTGACTCCATTTATCGTCAAACTAACGGGCAAGAAAAATTTGATCATTATTTGTGCAGCACTCTATGCAGCATCCACTATCTTCGGTGCCGCTATTGAGAATATCTATTATATGATTGTAGTAAGATTTGTAGCAGGTCTTGCCTATGGTCTTGTAAACGTGTTGTATGTCATGATAATTGCTGATGTGTTTGTGGATGAAACAAAGCGTACCAGCTTTATGGGCATCTACATGGGACTGCAGGCCGGTATCGGCTCACTAATGAGCTTTTTCTCCGGTATTCTGGCACAGAGAGGCTGGAGAAACTCCTACCATCTGTTCTGGATCAGCATTCCGGTTTTGATTCTCTGCATCTTCTTCCTGCCAAGTGATAAGGAAACTGCAGCTGCAAATCCTGCTGCGGCTGCCCCTGCCGAAATAGTGGACAAAAAATCAAAATCAAAAGGCAGCTACGGAGGTCGTTTTATCGAACTCATGGGTATCTTGCTGATTATGCAGATTCTGTACTATGTATGTTTCCAGTTTGTTTCTGTCTATGTTGAGGAAAATGCCCTGGGAACCACGGCACTGACAGGCATCGTATCCTCCGGCCAAACGATTGCCAGTGCAATTCTGTGTTTTACCATCGGCATTGTGTACAGAAAGTTCAAAGCAAAAACCGGCAGCCTTCTGCTTTTGCTTTTTGCTGCGGGTATGCTTTTGATGTACTTCGTCCGCACACCCGGTACTGCCATCGCTGGCGCAGCCATGATGGGCGGCGCGTACGGTGCATTCTTTGCATGGCTTCTCGCCTATCTGCCAAACATCGTAGCCGCAGAAAAAGTCGAGATGGCTATCAGTGTTGCCACCACTGTATGCTTTGTCGGAATGTTCCTGACACCATATCTGGTACAGCCGTTGATTACTGTTTTGGGCGGCGTATCACCTATCTATCTTTATGGTGGTATTATCTCAACTGTAATGGTAGTATTGGAGTTTATGGCCAGCTTTAAGAGTAAAGTAAAAGCATAACCAAAAGAAAAGTACAGCGAAGCCTTGATGCCTCGCTGGGGGAGAGATGTAATGCAGAAGGAAAGAGCAAGTTTAAGAGAAAAACTCAGTTATGGAACCGGCGCGGTTGCCTACTGTATAGAAACGACACTTATTTTAACATATCTGATGCTGTTCTGTTCTGACGTACTGCGAATCAATGTAGCCATTATCGGCGTGATTATGACGGTTGTAAAGGTGCTGGACGCCATATCAGATTTGATCATTACCAGCATTGCAGACCGTGGAAATTCCCGCTGGGGCAAATATCGGATATGGATTTTAAACGGTATTCCGCTGGCAGTTTGCGTACTGCTGATGTTCTGGTCCCCTGTTTTTTTAACCTCGGAGCTTTCAAAAGCGCTCTGGGTACTTGCCATTTACCTAGTTATGACACCGATTCTGGAAACAGCTATCGTCTGTCCCTTTATGGCAATGAATGTAACCATGTCAGAGGACACCAAAGACCGGCTGGACTTCTCCAATGCCAGGGCGCTGGGCGAATCAACGGCGCAGATTATTCTGTCCCTGATTGCCATGCCAATTATTCTGTACTTTGGAGGTTATAAGAACATTTTGGGCTGGCGTGTGATGTCGGCTGTAGTTGCCGTAATCATCGTCATCTGCACTTTGAACTGCTTCTTTGGCACAAAGGAAAGAATCTACGTCTCCTATGAGGATGCCGAAGGGCATCAAATAAAATGGCGGGAAAAATTTCGTCCGATTCTGGGCAACCGACCGTTCTGGAAGCTAATGACAATTATCTTTTTCCTTATGGCCCATGCCTACGCCAGCTCTTCGCTGTTTGCCTATATCTGTATCTATAATCTTGGACATGAAGAATGGGTATCTCCTCTTTTAACTACGGGGTTTGCTGTGCAGACGCTGATTACCGGAGCCCTGTTTTATCTGGGAAGGCGTTTTGAGAAAAGAGTCATTATGCTGGCAGGAGGCCTCTGTGTACTGATTGCCAATGGCTGTCTGGTATTTGCTAACGGCTTTGCCATGGCTGCTGCATATGAAGTGCTCCTGGGTACCGGCAACGGACTGTTTATGGGTATCTCCTTTGCCATGCTGCCGGACGTAGCAGATTATACCGAATGGAAATCAGGTATTGTTCTGCCCGGTATCATCTCGGCTTTTGCCACGTTTGCTATGAAGTTCGGAGGCGCAGTGACAACCTCACTGGTGGGCGCAGCTTTGACTTTTTCTCACTATGATGAACTCCTGAGTGTACAAAGTGCGTATACCTGCCGGATACTCCTTCTTTCGCTGATTGCCATTTCCGGCGTCAGTATACTGCTCTCCATGGTGATGGTCTGGAGAATGAAAGAAATTACTAGTCAGTTAGTCACTACCTATCGGAAAGAAATCGATGCGCGCATAAAACGATAATTTAAGAGAAAGACAGTGTCTGTGGAAGAATTTAACACTGCTTATACAAAAAGGAGAATATAAATTGAAAAAAGTATATGATTACATAAAAAAATGCGGAACCTACTACATAGCGACATACGACAGCGAATATCCGCGCGTGAGACCTTTTAACACGATTGATATTTTTGAAGGCAAGCTTTACATGCAGACTGCAAAATGCAAGCCTGTATACCATCAGATGCTTAAGCATCCCAAAATTGAGATTTGTGCGTGCAAAGGAATGAACTGGCTTCGCATTCAGGCGACTGCTGTTTTTGACGAACGCATTGAAGCTGAAAAGCATTTGCTAAATGCCTGCCCGTATCTGATGCCTGATTATATGCCCGGCGACGGAAACAATGTGGTATTTTATCTAAAAAATGTTACTGCCACTTTTTCAAATTTTGAGACTGAACCGGAAATAGTTAAGTTTTAAGACATCAAACTTTGTGCGTGGTTTTACCTATGTATGTTTAAAATTCAATTCCCAGCAGCTATTCCATTATCAATATTTACTGCTTATGCTGCTTGGTGTTGCATTTCCATATTGCTGTAATTAAATCTTTAATATTAATCAGTATTTCAGTTCAGAAGTATAGCAGTGCATATATATTTCAAAGGGACTTTGCCTACAGTCCAAAGCATGCGTAATAGAATACTATAATTGATTCAGTTTTTAAACTTTAACATATGTGTACGTCATTTCTACATCTGGGTATAATCTATACTCTTCTACCTTTTATAGCAAAGCTAGCACAAAAAGACTTATCTGCTTTTATACAAATAAGTCTTTTCTACATTTAAGGTCTATTTATCACTTTAAAGAGCTGCTGGCATTTCTAAACTTTTAGACTTTCAAACCATGCTTTTATTTCTTTTTCACTCACATTTACATCAAATCTCTTGCCATCCTTAGTAACGCACCCGGACAGGAGGACTCCAATTCAGCGTTGGTATTACCCATACCACTGCTTCCGGATGTTGCCACCGGAATAATAATCTTGTCATTCCAATTATATTGTTCCAAGAATGTATTGATGATTGTCGGAGCTATGTACCATCAGATGGGAAAAGCGAGAATCAGAATTTTGATATTTTCTGTACTCTCCAGTTTATTCGCTATCGCCGGTCGGAATAACTTATCATTCATCTCTACACTGCTCCGGCTATTTTTATTCATCCAGTCAAGATCTGCAGCGGAATATGGTATCTCCGGATGAATTTCATGTAAATCCCCATCTACTACGTTCGCAATCTTCTTAGCCAGTTTCTCTGTTATTCCTGTTGCTGAAAAATACGCTACTAATATTTCACTCATAGTTCTATTTCTCCTATTTCATATGATAAACTTACTATTTGCGTTCCCATTTCAGCAATTCTTACACTGTCTCATCTATATAAACGCGATACACATATTTTTATATAATCTGTGTATGCTGTAACAAATACTTATATAATTATAACACTATACACGCTATACATCAGTAAAAACAATACTACATTTTAGGATACCCGATGAACACGATATCATAGCTTTCCATGTCGGCAACTGTCCCTCTGATTGCAGAGCGGGCAGATTATCATTCATTTTAATAGAAAATCGGCTGTTTCTGTCATTGTAATCAAGATTGGAATTGGTGTATGGCTGTTCAGGTATGATTTCATAAAGCTCAGCATCCATTGCTTCTGCTGTATACTTAGCAATTATATCTCTGGCTGCGAAGTATACAAGGTTTACTACCGCAGTCAATTCTGCTTCATTATTGTAACTGAGAAGCGGCACTTCTGTATCATGGTTCAGTTCCAGGATTTCCGACATCGTTTCCGTATCCTCTGCTAATGTAGCCCGGAGCATGCGGTCAGACTCCCATCTTTATAGGTTAGAAACCCATACACTACCATAGCTGAGAAGATTTCTTCTTTTGTCTGCAGGTTCATAGACGCTCCGCATATTCCCATATTCTTACCGGAACAGCCATTCCTGCTGCCTTCAATGCCAGGTCACCACGGACAGCTGCTGCATTGTACAGCCTCTTGCCGGATTTCGAGTAATACCCGCCATACCAATTTGATACCCCCGCAAACTAAAATAAACAAGTCAGCTTAAACACCATTTCACAATATTTTCAATCAATTTTGTAGGTAATGCTTTATCATAAGGAAAATATATTGCATTTTTCTTAGTGACAAATTCGTTTAACTCCAATGCAAACTTTCCAATAGCTTCAACCCCTACATAGAAACTGATGTGCTTTTTACAAGCAGAAAATGAGATGGATTTTCCTTCTTTCTCATAATATGGCATACTCCATAATATACGTTCATTTACACATGGAACACTGTTTTGTAATATAATCATCAGTTCTGTTAAGTGGGGGTGTGTTTCTATGGGCTGCGAATCTATATATTCTAATACTGTTTTGGGTGCTTTCCCGCAGTAATGACCTTGATTTATTCTTTTAAATTCTCTCCCGCATTTGGGGCATATCCACATATTCCGTTTCCTCCGTAAATTTAAATTTTTCAGTTTACCATACTGGGGTTCTATAATTCCATTCTTTCCGGAGTATGCCGGCCATTTTTGATCCGACAAAGAACCATCTGAATAAAATCCATTCCCCCAGGCCGATTTGAATATGCTGTATCCAATTTCGATACTGGAAATGATAGGCTCTGTTCCATCCACTGCCCCCTCCTAACACCACACTTTTAAACTTGCCTTATTATACTATATATCAGTTCAGATGTATAGGCGCTGCTGTTTTCCGGCTCCCGCTTCTTTTCCACACTATCCGGGGCATTCTTATGCGGCATGTCTTTCCGGTTTGCTTTCAATCCGCTCAATGAATTTCCCCTGTACCTCTGCGGTATACCGTTCTTTCAGTTGTTCGGCCTCATCATGTCCCGGGGTAAAACTTAAGATCATTACTTCAAATGTGGGATGACAAACGCAAGCATTTTCTGACATGGCAAATGATTTATGAAAATGGTATAATAGAAACATTATATCCTATTAGTTTCATTGCAATTTTTATGGAATCGAGGTGAACACATGGACTGGTTACAGCGCATCAACGAATCGATCGATTATATGGAAACACATTTAATGGAAGAATTAAGCATTGAGCAGATATCAAATTATGTATTCGCTTCAAAGTCTAATTTTCAGCGGGTGTTTCATATGGTGACAGGTGTGACGATTGGCGAATATATCCGAAACCGCCGCTTAAGCCTGGCCGGGCAGGATCTGCTGCTTACGGACAATAAAGTTGCTGACATAGCGCAGAAATACCGTTATGACACTTCTGAGAGCTTTTCTAAGGCGTTTTTGCGTTTTCACAGCATTTCACCTTCAGATGTCAAAACATCCGGCGCTGTGCTTCGATTTTTTCATCCTCTCTCTATTAATATTTCAATCCGTGGTGGATTCAACAGGGCTTATCAACAGATTGATGAATTTTGTTGGAATAATCTTGACGAACAAACAATTAAAACGCTGACCGATGCAGAGAAGTATCAAGAACTCGTTCATTGGGCGATAACAGCGAGAGGGAAAAACCCAGGTGTTTTTGATGCGTTGACGGAATGGCTGCTGGATGATATTGAATGGTGCGAAGATAAGCTCAATGAAAACGAACAGATTTTGATGCAGGGTGTATTCGCGCGGTTTTCAGAACAGAACAAACAGCTCCGCCGATACTTGTCGGAATTAAGACCTGCAGGGGTGGTCAACGAAGCGGTATTCAAAGCCCTGGATCAATTTAATGATCAGTTGTCAGGACAGGTTCCAGACGAGCGGCTGCAGAAAGTTGTGGCACAAGTATTGGATGATTTTTCCCTTATGAAACAGCGCGGCATCAGAGAGCAGATTGCAGGAAGCATAACAGGCCCCACCGGCACGGATCATGCGGACATATACGGCTTTATCAATTATCTGAAAGAATGTGACGCGGAGGTGCAATGGGCGCTGTTTATGCCGGATAAAGTAAAGCGACAGCAGAACGGCTTCAAAGTAGTAAACTATGAATATAAAGAAATGCCCGGTATGCGGTTCATCGGATGGGAAGACGACGATTTGACCGACAGCGAATTGCAGGGGGAGCGTTTTCGTGTACTGGATGCCATGAATGGTGATCCGTCAGGTTTTGACTATGATATTCTGCTCTCGCATCATGAGGGCTTGTCTATCGATGTGGAGCCCGCACATCTTTTTTGGGGACGGTTTATGAGGGCAGACACCCCTGTGCCAAAAGGATTTCTCTCATTTGATTTTCTGCCATATCATGATGGCAGGGCAGGTATTCCATATATTTCTCAATTTGCCTATGCGGAATTCTCGGGAGATTATGAAGCTATGCACAAAACGGAAGGATATGACATCAGTGCCATGTACGACGTCACCAGAAACATTATGCTCAGCCAGGGAATAACGATTCCGTATCCGGATAAATATTGGACAGCAGAAGTATTTAAAAATGGATACGACAAAGGCAGCACTGCTTATATGTTCAGCGCAGAGCTTATTGATACATAAAATTGTTCAAAGCGGTGTTATCAATGTCTCGTTCGGTGGTGAAGACACTCCGACAAACTTGAATTTGGAGGAAAAAATAATAATGTCAGGATTAGAAGTGAAGCTAGAATATATCGACCAGCAAACAATATACGGATTGTGGCAAAAGTCAAATGATAAAACTATTTCCAGAGATATAAAGGCTCTGTCTAAACAGTATCATGCCGTGGTTTCCATGCCGGAGGGAAAGGTGTTACCCTATTTTGTCCTGTCCAGAAATTACAATGAGCAAAGCCGCGATTTTGAATTATTTATTGGCAGTATGATTGACAAAAGCGGTTTAGAAAGCTGCATCCTCTCAGCCTGCGAGTACGCCAAAATCACAGTAAAGCCTAAATTGGGCTTTTTGTGGGGGGCTTCTATCGGAGAGGCAAAACAATATTTCTATACAAAATGGTTACCAAAAAGTTCCTTTGAAGCATTGAATTTGGAATATGAGTATCACACAGAAAGAAGCACGGAAAGGCAGCCGACGATTGACATTATCTTTGCCATTCGACGCAAAGTGATCAACTAAAATCAGACAAATCTCATTTTTTTAACTTAATGCTATTGGTAGAAAGAAAAATAAGCAATTCCCAGTTTGTTGAACTGCACTAATGCAGCCTTTTGGGATAAGGTGTATCATCAAATAGTAATTTGGAGGACTTGAAATGGCATGTTATTTTTGTGTTGATGTATATTTTAATAAAGATAATGAACGTAATGAATATGATGAATATATTGCAATGGTAAAACCAATCGTAGAAGCTTATGGCGGTAAGTATCTTGTTAGAAGTGAAAATGTAATGGCACTCTCAGAAAGCAGAACACCAAATAGAGTGATTCTAATTCGTTTCCCTAATAAGGAAGCATTGGATAAATGTTTTGGATCTAATGAATATATCTCCATTATGCATAAGAGAACATCAACAGTGGATGCAAGGGCTGTTGTGATTAATGAGGAAATATTATGAAGATACATCAAATTGTATCGCTGTTCGTTGAAATTCGGTCAGGTAGACTCTGACCGTGCCGACGGGGGTCCTCCTTGTGATAGGCCGCTCTTGTATTCTAACCTAAAGGAGAAATCGTATGTATGAAAGAATGTTAAATAAGCAAGTTGTGCCGACCATTGAGGAAATGACATCGTATTGTGGAGTAAACGCCGAATTATTTACAATGCTGAATCAGTGGTTATCAAATCAATATTGCACTTTGCAGGAAACGGTTTTCCCCTATGGCAATCATTATGGATGGGGAATTGCTCACAGATCAAAGAAAAAGCTGCTCTGCAATATTTTTCCGGAAGATAATGCTTTTACAGTAATGGTCCGGCTTTCTGACCGGCAGTTTGCTTCGGTCTATGGAAATATGCAAAAATACACGCAGGAATATATGGATCATAAATATCCCTGCGGCGATGGCGGATGGATACATTATCGTGTGAAATGCAAAGAGCATTTGGAAGATATAATGAAATTGTTGATTGTCGAGAGTGTGAAACTTTTTCTGTAAAATAGGATTTATAAGGTTCTTCTATGATAAAATAAAAATCATAGGAGGGCCTTTTATTATGGCAAGACAAAAGAAACCAGTACACAGAGTACAAATGACGGAAGGAAAGCGCAGCATTATCCATCAGCTTTTGGAAGAATACGATATTCAGACAGCTGAAGACATTCAGGATGCCCTGAAAGATCTTCTTGGCGGAACCATCAAGGAAATGATGGAGGCTGAGCTGGATGATCACCTGGGATATCAAAAATCGGAACGCTCAGACAATGATGATTACCGGAACGGTTACAAACGAAAACGGGTCAACAGTAGTTTCGGTTCCATGGAAATCGATGTGCCGCAAGACCGAAAATCTACCTTTGAACCACAGGTGGTCAAAAAACGCCAGAAAGACATTTCTGATATTGACCAGAAGATCATCTCCATGTATGCGAAGGGAATGACTACCCGGCAGATATCTGAAGCTATTGAAGATATCTACGGATTTGAGACCTCGGAAGGATTTATTTCTGATGTTACAGACAAGATCCTTCCTCAGATCGAAGACTGGCAGAACCGTCCTCTGGATAATGTCTATCCCATCCTTTACATTGACGCCATCCACTATTCTGTCCGTGACAATGGTGTGATCCGCAAGCTTGCCGCCTATGTCATCCTTGGGATCAATACAGAAGGAAAGAAAGAGGTACTGACAATCCATGTGGGAGAGAATGAAAGTTCAAAATACTGGCTGTCTGTTTTAAATGAACTGAAGAACCGGGGGGTAAAAGACATCCTCATCATCTGTGCGGACGGCCTTACGGGAATAAAGGAAGCCATTGCTGCCGCATTCCCCAAAACAGAATATCAGAGATGCATTGTCCATCAGGTAAGAAACACATTAAAATATGTTCCAGATAAAGACAGGAAGGCATTTGCTGCAGATCTAAAGACCATCTACCAGGCAGCTGATGAAAAAAAGGCGCTGGCAGCACTTGACCGGGTAACAGAAAAATGGACGCCCAAATATCCGAATTCCATGAAGCGCTGGAAGGATAACTGGGATGCCATATCCCCAATTTTCAAGTTTTCAGCAATGGTCAGGAAGGTCATATATACGACAAATGCCATTGAATCGCTGAATTCCACTTATCGAAAGCTGAACCGCCAGAGAAGCGTATTTCCAAGCGACACAGCGTTGCTCAAAGCGTTATATTTAGCAACCTTTGAGGCTACAAAGAAATGGACCACAACCATCCGGAACTGGGCTCAGGTGTATGGAGAATTAAGTATCATGTACGAAGGACGGCTTCCGGAGTGATTGAACATGAGCAAATAACAGGCGGATTTACCGCCTGCTGTTGACATGCCTTTTTGTAACTGTTATATATAAAGTAAGGGTGAAAAGCCTATTCTTAAGACTTTTCACCACTCATTATCATAGAAGAATCTTATTTACAGACTTTTCTTCATAGTCTCTGATTGTCAAATCGGAATAGAGGATCTGGAGATTTTAGACACGCTGTCTGACGGCGCTTTCATGTTCCTGTTAGACGAAAAAAGCAGATCCCATGTGAAATCTCTGCTGTTCCAGCGAACTTTGATTGGAGTCGTTGCTGTCCATGCTGACAAAATCCAATTCTGTCAGGATTTTTTGTCCGTTATTGAACACGCTTAATCCGGCACCCTCATAAATATCAACGGCGGGCCTGCACAATGATCCGCCGCTCTGAGATTTTGCACTCATATTCATCTGCCGAACAAGTATCGGTACAAATAGATGCGCCCGTGTCCCAGGTATTGACATAGCCCTGCGGGAGCTTACCATGATCCTCTGAAACTTTTTTCATTACTCCTCTGTACTGTTTGCGCATTTCTTTTCTTGCGTCTTCCTTATTCCAAAACAAATCCATCACAATAAATACTTCTGCTGTCGTCATCCTTTATGAGAGACATCAGGACAAACAATGGTTTCCCTATCTGCTTTGCGTGATTCATCTTGTTTACCTCCCATCGTCTTTTTTGTTTCATACTAAATATGCCGGATGATGAATATATGGAATAAAGAAAAAAGCCATCGGCATAAGCTGGATAGCGCCAAACTGCTATACAATCACATTAAAATACTGTATGATGAAACAAATGGAAACTGAGGAGGCAAGAAAATGATAACAGGGTACTATTGTACAAATACTTTTTCAGAGTAAGTATCCCAGTTTACCAAGCCGAAAAAATAGAATTTGGGAGTAATACATGGAATACAAAGAAAATATGCTATGCTACGAAGATTATTATAGGTTAAGAAAAAGCGTCGATTGGTTAAATTTTTCAGAACAACAGGCTCAAAAAGCTCTTGACAGAAGCTTATATACAGTAATTGCAGTTAAAAATGACCAAACTGTTGGCATGGGAAGATTGATCGGAGATGGTCTGTATTATATGATTATTGATATTATAGTCCATCCTGCCTATCAAAAAAATGGCGTGGGAAGTCAAATAATCAATATGATAATCAAATATGTTGATGATGAAACACCAGTCAACGGGCGTTCCAGCATACAGCTAATCGCGGAAAAAGGAAAGGAAACATTCTATCAAAAAATGGGATTTAAGTTAATCCCTCATGATTATTGCGGTTCTTGTATGAGAAAAGTAATTCATAAATAAATCCCGGGTTGTTGAACTTAAAAAATTAGAATTTGGAGGAATATTAAATGAATAAAAGATTTGAGTTTACAGAAAAAGAAGGGGTTTCAGAAGGAGCTAAAATCGTTGTTGATAAAGAAACGGGAGTGCAATACTTACTGGCTCATTGGACAAATGTTGAAGGGCTTACTGTACTGGTAGATAAAGACGGAAAACCATTATTAGACCCACGATATGCTAAATGATATAAATCCCGGTTTTTCTGTCTGGAAAATTTGAAATTCGGAGGGATGTATATGTATGAAAGAATGTTAGAGAAATAAAATGAGCCTACCATCGAGGAACCGCGGCACATGCAGTGAGCGGTTTGATGATATTCAAATGCTTTTATCGGTCAAATGTACATAGGCAGGTTTAGGTAACAGAAAGGCTTGGACGGAATGGAAGGAGAAATCATGGAAATATTTGAATCACCAATTTACAAGGATGATATAGGGAGACGAACCTTTCTTGAAATCCCGTTCGATGCAAGGGAGCGGTTTTGTAAACCGAAGGGTACGATCTATGTAAGCGGAACGATCAACGGCACCCCGTACCGAAGCAAATTATTATCCCGTGGCGGCGGAAAATTTCTTATGGTTTTAGATAAGGCGTTACAAAAGTCCCTTGGATTTGAAGGACAGACCATGAACGCGCATGTCACCATGTCCTCCGAAGAGCTGGAGCCTGCTGGCAAGAAACGGGAAGAGCCTGTTGCTGTCAGCAGCGGTATGGATGTACTGGCGGCGATCAAAACGCGGCAAAGCATACGAAAGTTCGCCTCAAGGCCCGTCGGGGACGATATGGTTACGACAATACTTTGCTGTGGAATGTATGCGCCTACGGCGAAAAATAAGCACCCCTGCCATTTCATCGTTATAAGGAACAAACAGCTTCTGGCAGAACTTGCCTCACAAAACTCACAGGCCGCTATGCTTGAATCTGCCGCTGGTGCCATCGTCATTTGTGGTGATAAGAATATAGAGGGAATGAAAGAGTTTTTGTATGCAGACTGTGCTGCTGCCACGCAGAACATCCTGCTCGGTATTCATGGCCTTGGGCTGGGAGGCGTTTGGTGCGGAGTGGCGTTAAACTCTGATTGGCGGAAGCGGATGATAGCTGCGTTAGAACTTCCCGCTAAACTGGAGCCCGTCGCGGTGATCGCATTCGGCTGGCCCGAAGAGGAGAAGGAATTACGGGACCGCTGGGAACCGGAAAAGATTCATTATGACAAGTGGTAAAGGATCTGCAGGAAACACAGCCCCGGCGGGCCATCACTCAGCTATTTTGATCAATCCCAGCTTGTCGGGAAGAAAAAATTGGAATTTGTGGAGGTAATAATGGTTAAAGAAGATTGTCCGTGTAAAAAGAAAAGTTGTGAACGGCACGGTAATTGTGATGCTTGTAAAGCATATCACGCAGAGTCTAAACGAAAGCGCCCGTGTGAAAGAGAAAAGAAGGCTTTTCTTTCAATTAAGCATAGAACTGATTGAATCAACAACTTTCAGTTGTTTGAGCTGAAAAATTTGAAGAGGAGGGCGACTATGCTTTTAGTAATAGAATGTATGATTTCATGTATAATCTTTGCAGTAATTGTCTTGCCTACACAGTATAAAGACCCAGTTAAATATATTATGTCTTACCCTCCGGAGATTAGAAAAAGAGTGGAGTCCTTACCAGAATATAAAAATTCTATAAAAAGGACTGAAAAAAAGCACATATTAAAGAAACTTATTGCTGTTTTTGTATGTGTTACACTTTTGTCAGCAGTGGCCTATTTTTCAGGAGCTAAAACCTTTCAAGCGGCATTTTTACATGTATTTATCTTATTCCTTGCTATTGATCTCTTTGATGTAATTGTGCTTGATATTGGCGTGTTCTGCCATAGCAAAAAATTAAGAATAGCTGGAACTGAAGATATGGATAAAGAATACAAAAATTATTTATTCCATGTTAAAGGCGGCATAAAGGGAATTATACTGGGAGTTGTGGTTTCTCTTTTATCTGCGTGCATTATATACATCGTATCTATTATATGACTTTCAGCTTGTCGGGTAGAAAATCAGAAAATGCAAGGGAGTATTGCATGAATAGTAAAGAAATAAAAACAAAATATGAAATTAGTAAGAGTATCGAAAATACAAGAAAAGGCTTTGAAGAAAGTTTTGAAGAAGGAACCCTTTATAATAGACAGACACAAGATAAAGCTCATCTTGAACGAATACTGCACTTCCTGAATATAAACGACGGTATGAAAATTCTTGACTTAGGAACAGGGACGGGATACTTGGCATTTCCCATTGCTGGACGATATCCAAAAGCAGAAATAATTGGTTTGGATATTGTTCAGCAGGCGTTGGATAAAAATCAAGACAGCGCTTTCATGTTGCTGTTAGACGAAGAAACCGAGACTATGAAGAAAAGTCTGTAAATAAGATTCTTCTATGATAATGAGTGGTGAAAAGTCTTAAGAATAGGCTTTTCACCCTTACTTTATATATAACAGTTACAAAAAGGCATGTCAACAGCAGGCGGTAAATCCGCCTGTTATTTGCTCATGTTCAATCACTCCGGAAGCCGTCCTTCGTACATGATACTTAATTCTCCATACACCTGAGCCCAGTTCCGGATGGTTGTGGTCCATTTCTTTGTAGCCTCAAAGGTTGCTAAATATAACGCTTTGAGCAACGCTGTGTCGCTTGGAAATACGCTTCTCTGGCGGTTCAGCTTTCGATAAGTGGAATTCAGCGATTCAATGGCATTTGTCGTATATATGACCTTCCTGACCATTGCTGAAAACTTGAAAATTGGGGATATGGCATCCCAGTTATCCTTCCAGCGCTTCATGGAATTCGGATATTTGGGCGTCCATTTTTCTGTTACCCGGTCAAGTGCTGCCAGCGCCTTTTTTTCATCAGCTGCCTGGTAGATGGTCTTTAGATCTGCAGCAAATGCCTTCCTGTCTTTATCTGGAACATATTTTAATGTGTTTCTTACCTGATGGACAATGCATCTCTGATATTCTGTTTTGGGGAATGCGGCAGCAATGGCTTCCTTTATTCCCGTAAGGCCGTCCGCACAGATGATGAGGATGTCTTTTACCCCCCGGTTCTTCAGTTCATTTAAAACAGACAGCCAGTATTTTGAACTTTCATTCTCTCCCACATGGATTGTCAGTACCTCTTTCTTTCCTTCTGTATTGATCCCAAGGATGACATAGGCGGCAAGCTTGCGGATCACACCATTGTCACGGACAGAATAGTGGATGGCGTCAATGTAAAGGATGGGATAGACATTATCCAGAGGACGGTTCTGCCAGTCTTCGATCTGAGGAAGGATCTTGTCTGTAACATCAGAAATAAATCCTTCCGAGGTCTCAAATCCGTAGATATCTTCAATAGCTTCAGATATCTGCCGGGTAGTCATTCCCTTCGCATACATGGAGATGATCTTCTGGTCAATATCAGAAATGTCTTTCTGGCGTTTTTTGACCACCTGTGGTTCAAAGGTAGATTTTCGGTCTTGCGGCACATCGATTTCCATGGAACCGAAACTACTGTTGACCCGTTTTCGTTTGTAACCGTTCCGGTAATCATCATTGTCTGAGCGTTCCGATTTTTGATATCCCAGGTGATCATCCAGCTCAGCCTCCATCATTTCCTTGATGGTTCCGCCAAGAAGATCTTTCAGGGCATCCTGAATGTCTTCAGCTGTCTGAATATCGTATTCTTCCAAAAGCTGATGGATAATGCTGCGCTTTCCTTCCGTCATTTGTACTCTGTGTACTGGTTTCTTTTGTCTTGCCATAATAAAAGGCCCTCCTATGATTTTTATTTTATCATAGAAGAACCTTATAAATCCTATTTTACAGAAAAAGTTTCACACTCTCAAGAAACCAGATCCCATGTGAAATCTCTGCTGTTCCAGCCATTCCATATCTATTGTGTCAGCTATCCTATACCATGCCCTTCCCGGAATATCGTAGTAAATCTTGCATTTATCGTCGCGTAGATTTGCGTAAATCCTTTTTTGCGGTCTGCTAGCGTTTCCTTCATTACCTTCTCGCGTCAATATCCAGCTTAAAGTTCCCCACGGTGTCAGATGAGATACCCATCTTCCGGGCACTCCTCTTCTGTCCGCTCGGCTTCCAACTGTTCTCTTGCAGCTCCGGTCAGCATGACCGCTTCATCCGGTTGCGAGATATCTTTTGGAAACCGAAAATACCGATGTAATCGTCCTCTTTTTGGAATACGCCGTTCCTCTGGCTGAGTTTGATTGCCGCCAGCTCAATGGTCCTGCTGCTCAGCGGATTGAATTCGGCAGTCTCCAGGTCATAAAGAAAAACGCCATCAACAAAAGCCGGATAGCGTCAAACTGCTATACATTCAAATTAAAATATTGTATGATTAAACAAACGAAAACTGAGGAGGCAGGAAAATGTTAACGGGATACTATGCCCAAATATTTTTTCGGAGAAAGCACAAGAACTTGTTGTATTCTATAGGGATATATTAGAAATACCTTTCATCAGGACTGATGTGGATGATTCAAATGGAGTTTATCTTGGCTTTATAAAAAACGCCCCCACTCTTTGTATATGGGATTGTAAAGCCATTCATGCGCAGCCAACTGGATATCAATCATTTGTTTTTCAAACAGAAAATCTCGATGCCACAATGGTATGTTTAAAGGAAAAAGGAGTCACACTATCTGATCCCATTAGATATGATTAGGGAACTTACGAAGTCCGTTTAAAAGATCCTGATAAAAACGAAGTAGTAATAGTTGAGTTTGCGTTATCAACAAATTGAATTTTGCGGGCTGGTTTCAATCTCCCGGTTAAGGACAACATTGAAAATAAAACGCAGTCTGTTTTAGGAAGGAATAGCAAATGAAAAAGTTAATTGTATCCTCCCCATGCTTTGAAGATGGGGGACTCATTCCTGTTAAATATACTGGACATGGAGAAGATGTATCTCCGGAGTTAGTATTGGACGATTTAAGTGAAATGGCAGAGTCTATCGCAATCATCATGGATGATATGGGGCATCCGATTCCGGCATATAATCATTGGGTAATCTGGAATATACCCGCCATATCTTTGATTCCTGAAAATATTCCGCATGGTGAGCAAGTTGATTCCTTGGGCGCTATACAGGGATGTGGATATGGCAAACATCGATATAGGGGGCCTAAGCCACCATTTAATTGGTCACATATTTATCACTTTAATGTCTTTTCGCTGGATTGTCGTCTTGATTTACCAAGCACTGCCAGAAAAAAAGATTTGCTGGCGGCTATGCAAGGCCATATTTTGCAAAAATCAGTATTGGCCGGTCACTATCGCTGAAGATTATTTATAATTGGAGGAATAAACAATGGAAGATTTTTTTGAAGCATTAACAAGTGAATGTAAAAACACAGCATTACCCGAAGAGTTTAATTATTTCGGAAAACTTATCGGTAATTGGGCGATAGACTATATAGAGAGTAACAATTCCCTTTCAATTAAAGGCGAATGGTATTTCTCATGGGTTCTTGAAGGAATGGCTATTCAAGATGTTATTATTCTGCCTGATTATGAGTACGGAACATCACTGCGTATCTATAATCCCGACACACACGCATGGGATGTCGCTTATGGTTATACCGGAAAAATAATACGACTTGAAGCAAGAGAACAAAATGACATGATAGTGCTTACCTACATCAACGATAAGAAAAGAAAGTGGATTTTCACTAGGATTGAGGATAATCGTTTTCATTGGAAAAATGTTACTGTAAAAGATGATGGTGAATGGAATATAAATGCAGAAATATTTGCTGAACGTATCAAGTAACCACAGTTCACAGTGTTACAACTTTCAGTTTGACGAACTAAAATATGGGAAGTTTGGAGGAAAGTTTATAAGTATATGGCTGCTCTATCCTGAAGTCTTTCTGTTGCCATATTCTAATCTTTTAATATCCGATCTCCCCCAGCCATTCCTGTATTTCCGCCTGAGCGCCGGGAATATCGTCACGGTATACGCCAATCACATTTTCTTCTATCTCACAGTCGTCCGGTAGTTCTGCCGTGATGTCCTGTACGCTGCTTGCCAGTCCTCCAGTTCCGTGGGAACAAAAAAGCACGATCTTCTTCCTGGCTAAATCGTGTTCGTCTATAAAGGTCAACACAGGCATAGGAAGAGAGTACCACCAGTTGGGATAATAAAATGTAGCCTATCCCTCTTATGCCTTGAATTTACTGGCTTTAGCAGAAAGCACAATTGTGTACTGTGCATTATTTCTGTGTACATAAAAAGCAAACTGAATTCTTTTATAGACTCCAGCTTGCTTTTTAATTTTTTCTCTTGTTCGTCTCTGCTTCCATCGCCTATAACTCTAAGAACAAATTGCTTATAAATTTCAATCTGAGGTAAAGTCTTTTCTACAAAATCGCTGTTGCCTTCTATAAATTTTTTCTTCTCATTTGCATCAACAATATCTAATAAAATCATACAAGGCTACTTCTATAAATAAGTTTATCTCTAAGTGATAAATGATAATACATCCCTAGCTCATCTGCAATCTTTGTTAACCAATATGTTTTTTCAGTATTAGTGTTACCACATTCAACAGTACGCTTTGAGTAACTGCTCATTTCTGGTAAATTTACATTTTCATCAAAAAATTTATTCAAATATCTAGTAGCATCAAATCCACTACCATAATAATTGGATATGGTATGTACCAATTGTTCTTTATTTACAGATACTACAAATATAGTGTGGTTATCTTCAAAGTAATGTTTTATCCTTTCTAACATTTCTATGGCAAATGTCGGTTTACAGCGATCTAATTCATCAATAAAAATAATTAATTTCTGTGTTCTTTCCACAATGATATTATCAAAAACATCTTTTACCCTCTCTCGAATTTCTTCTTCCGTTTGTACAATCGATAAAATATCTGTACTTTTACCTTTTATTTTTTCAACCATGCCTACCATGTTGATGGACAGTTTCTTCGTATCTTTGATAAATTGATTGATAAAGTGCGGCGCTGCCAAACTTACCGGAACTCTGTCGTGTCCGATGATTCCCACATGGGCCACCAGTGTCCAGGTTGGATGTTCTCCATTCATAGTTCCGATTACGGTTACCGGCATCACTTTTAAAGCAATGCCGGTTTTTAGTAGTCACCAAATCATCTCAATTTTCCATACTGTTCATCATTAACCGCTTCCAGCCATTCATTTGATCCGTTTTCTGCAGGCACTTCTATGGCCAGATGGGCAAACCAGCTGTCCGGCGCCGCACCGTGCCAATGCTTCACTCCTACAGGAATATTGATACAATCACCCGGCTTCATCTCAACAGGTTCTTTCCCCCATTCCTGATAATAGCCTCGTCCGCCTACACAGATGAGGATCTGCCCTCCGCCTTTGTCCGCCTGATGGATATGCCAGTTATTACGGCATCCCGGCTCAAACGTCACATTGTAAATGCCTACCTGTTCGGAAGAAACCGGGGCCAGATAACTCTGTCCGGTAAAGTACTGTGCAAACCCATCATTTGGCATTCCTACAGGGAAAAAGATGGTATTCTGGAACTTGTCCTTCTCCGTCTCTTCCTTTTCCGTCTCATTCCATACTTCTTTCGCCAGCTTAAATGCCGCCCATCCTTTTGGCCATCCTACATAAAAGGCAATGTGGGTGAGAACATCTGCGATTTCTTCCTTTGTCACTCCATGTGCTTTTGCATTCTGCAAATGATAGATCAGAGAGGAATCGGTGATCCCTGATGACACCAATGCTACCACAGTAATCATGCATCTTGTTTTCAGATCAATGGACTGGCTGTTCCATTCCTCACCAAATAAGATGTCATCATTGAAATGTGCAAATGACGGAGCAAATTCTCCTAATTGATCTCTTCCTGCAGTCTGTACGATTTTTTCTGACATTGTTATCCTCCTTGCTTGTAATTAAATTTTTCACTCAGTTTATATGTGTTTTTATTTCTTATCCGGAAGCAGCTGCATCAGGCACTGAAAGGTGATCTCATAAATGGATTGATATACATAGTTGACCCCAGCCTGTTCCATGGCCTCCTTTTGTTTTTCCGTCACTCTTGTGTACGGATAAATGCCATAGATAAAAGGGAAAAATTCGTAAATAAAATCCTGCTGCTCTTTTAGTTCCATATCCGGGAAAAACTTGCTCATGCATCTTAACATTGTTCTCATAGATTTTCCGTAAGCCTTCTTAAAATCCACCAGATTTTCCAGGCGGCTGTTTTCTTCCATGTCATACATATTCATGGACATGATTTTTAAGAGCTGCTCCCGATGCTCCAGGCTTTTTGCTATCTGGCCTGCAAAATCTTTCTTTGAAAGTGTCTCATTCCCTTCTATGATCTGCTGAAGTTCATCAATCCATAATTCATATTCCCGTTTCAGTAACTCCAGAAAAATCTCCTCTTTCGTCTGAAAATAATTATAGATTGACGTTCTGGTAAAGGATGTCACTTTTCCAATCTCTTTTAAGTTGATTTCCCGAAAACTCATGGTCTGGTATAGCTGTTCACAGGCCTTTACAATTTCTTCCTTTCTGGCGGAAGTCCGCTCCGGCGATCCTTTTGGCATTTCCTGCTCCCCCTCTCAAGTTGTTCATCTAATTTTCTGACACCGTGTCACTATAATAGTTATAGCATTGTCCTGACATTGTGTCAACATTCAGTTAGAATCTCTCCATTTTCTCCGAGGGCATGCAGATTTCTCCTGATGGCAATCCTGTTTCGTTCTACACACCGGGCTTTACATACATGATATCATCCGTTAACTTTTCCATAGACTGATTCCAGTTTTCTTTCAAAATATCTTCCACTGAAACCGATACATACTTACCATCAATCTGAAGCTCTGCAGTAATGAACTCATGTACCCTCTCCGCTAATTTCTTTTTTTCTTCTGCAGTTCTGCCCGGAATCATTGTGATTGCAATATGCGGCATATTTCTTTTCTCCTCTCTGATTGTGGATTTATATTCTCTGATCTCCTGTGGACCACACTGGTTTCTTCTGCATATTCGCCTGGTTCTGGGCCATAACGCCGGCCAGTTTATGGGGAACGTACGTCTTCTCAAGATACTTCATTTCTTCTTCTGTCAGTTGTATGTCCACAGCATGTGCAGCTCCCTCGATATGTTGAAATTTTGTGGCGCCCACCACCGGAGCCGTTACTTTGGACAGAAGCCAGGCCAATGAGATTTCTGTCATAGACACACCCCTTTTTTGTGCCAGCTCTGCTACCCTGCTTATGATAACTTCGTCCTGTTCCTTTGTCCCGTCATATTTAAGCCTTGCATAGTCATCTTCCTGCAGGCGCTTTGATGTCTCCCCCGCCTGTTTGGAAAGGCGTCCGCCAGCCAGCGCACTGTACGGTGTCAATGCAATATTTTCTTCCCGGCAATAAGGAACCATTTCCCGTTCCTCTTCCCGGAAGATAAGATTATAATGTCCCTGTACAGAGACAAACTTTGCGAATCCTTCCCGCTCCGCTAATGCGTTTGCTTTGGCAAGCTGCCAGGCGAAGCAATTGGAAATACCGATATATCTGGCTTTTCCGGCTTTTACCACACGGTTCAGCCCCTCCATGATCTCATAAAGTGGGGTCTTAAAATCCCACATGTGGTAAATATAAAGATCCACATGATCCATGCCCAGATTTTTAAGGCTCTGATTTATCATACGCTCAACATGCTGTTGTCCGGTAATTCCAGCCTTTATTTCTTCCTCTGTCCGGGGGAGGAATTTTGTGGCGATTACCAACTCATCCCTTTTGGCATAATCCCGCAGTGCTTTTCCTACATATTGTTCACTGGTTCCGCTCTGATAGGCGATGGCTGTATCGTAAAAATTCACCCCCAGCTCCAGGCCCCTTTTTATGATCTCTCTGGAATGCTCTTCATCCAATGTCCATGAATGCTGTCCCCTCTTTGCATCTCCAAATCCCATGCATCCCATACAGATGCGTGATATTTTCAAATCCGAATCACCTAATGTTATATACTTCATAATTATTTTCCCTTCCTTTCCCGGCACATATATCAAGTTTTTTCAGCCATTTGGATATCTTTTCCAGCAGCTCGGCGCCGCCGTCCGGTTATCATCAGATATCTGCCTCCCTCCTCTTTTTTACCTTACATGGATTCCCACAGGCTACTGCCCCGGCCGGTATGGACTCTGTTACCACACTTCCGGCTCCGATCACTGCATGATCTCCGATGGTAACTCCCGGCAGCAGGATCGCGCCTCCGCCGATCCATACCCCATCCCCTATGCGGACAGGCTGTGTCCATGTTTTCACATATACGGCACCGTCATCTTCTTCCCAGAACCGTTCGCTTGTTTCTTTTGCATGTACAGCCGTATAGATTTTTACATCCGGTCCGATCAAAGTGTTTTTTCCTATGGTGATTTTCCCTGTATCCAGCAACGTGCAGTTCAAATTGATAAAGCTGTTGTCCCCGATGAAAATATTGCTTCCGTAATCCACATAAAATGGCTGGTTCACACGGACATTTTTTCCGGCCGCTCCCACAAGCATGTCTAAGACCCGTTTTTTTTCATTTTCGTTTGCCGCAGGAATCCTATTATACTCCCGCATCAGATCTTTAGCCCTATACTGCAGCGAACGAAGTTCAGAGTCACGGGCATCGTATATTTTGCCGGACTGTTTCTTTTCAAACTCAGTCATCTTCCAATACCTCCTTTAGCTATAGGTCTATTATAAATTCACAGTCCGCTTTTCGTCCAATGCTTACATTTTATCGTTTATCATACGCTGAGCGTATGATTCCGGGCATAAAATGAGGGTGTCCCCAAAGCCAGGAAGACTTGAGGAACACCCTCTGTATTTAAAAAAAATCGTATTTATTGTTACTCGCCCCATTTATGAGTGTGCAGCATTTGAATAAACAAGGATGCCGCCGGCTGGAACAGGTGATTCTTTTTCCAAAGCAGGACGCTCCGCGTTGTATGTTCCGGATAGACCGGGCAAAAACAAATATCCGGACTGCAATGAACAGACAGTGCGCCGTCCAGACATACCGCACAGCCGATACCTGCTTCCACCAGAAGTGCCACATTAGAAAGCAGATTATAATTTACAGGGATGTTCAGATGGCTTTCTTCACACTGCAGCCAGTTCAGCACTTCATTTCTTGCATTTTCCCTTTTTGGCAGAATTAAGGGATATTCTCTTAGATCCTGCACATAAATCTTGTCTTTTTTTGCCAGTGGATGATCTTTGCGAAGCAGTATGCCCCAGCTCTCTTTCTGTGACAGGCGGAGAAATTCATATTTTTTGGTATCAACCGGTTCCAGCAACAGGCCCAGATCCAACAGCCCTTTTTCCAGTTTGTCTTTGATATTGTCAGCCATCTCGTTATATAAATCGAATCTGACATCCGGATATTTTTTCAGAAACTGCTTCATATATCTTGCCAGGACACGGCCTCCCAATGCCTCTGATGCGCCAAGTGAAATCACTCCGCTGATGGCTTCATTTTTCCCTGTAAAGGTCTGTTCTGCCTTATCCGCCAGTTCTACAATCTCCTCTGCCTGTTGTTTGAACAGCATTCCGTCATCTGTCAGAGTCAGGGAGCGTTTTCCCCTGATGAGCAAGGTAGCGCCCAATTCATTTTCAAGTTCGATGAGCTGCCTGCTGAGTGTAGGCTGCGTCACATGCAGAATATCTGCGGCTCTGGTGATATTTCCCTCATTGACTGCTGTCAGAAAATAACGAAGTACCCTTAATTCCATACGCCTGCCTCCCTCAATGTCTCTTATCGTTATCGTGGAATTTGTCTGTGTCTTAATTCATTGTAACATATTTGATATGCAATCGGCAGGATATTTTCGGGGCGCAGGCGATAAAAGGTGGGGACACTGTCTTACGGTGCCCCCTGAACTTATTTTTGCGTGATCTCCCCTAGAAGCTGCTGCATCTCCTGAACACCCTTTTCCTGGGAATCAATGATCGACTCCAAAATCGGTTTTAATTCCGGACAGATACAAAACTTAAGTGCATTTTGGGACATAAGGACAGCACCCCTGTGGTGGGGAATCATTTCACGCATGAAATTTGCGTCAATGCAGTTGTCGGTGCAGGCCGTGTGCATTTCCCTGAACATATTCCGAAGGATGCACTCATTGCTGCGCTGGTAGTAATTCAACGCCCGGGGTGTATTTCTCCGGCGGCTGCATTCGGAGCAGATGGCCTCCATACTGCAGATACTTTCTTTCTGGGAGCATATGATATTCTGGGCAATGTTCTGAAGCGGTATGCATGTCGTAAAGCGCAGCAGATTTTCCGACATTTCGATGGCTGCCCGGTGGTGCGGGATCATCTGTTTGATAAAGTTTGCGGAAATACTGTCGGTAAGGCAGACAGATGTCATGTTCTCGATCATTGTATCTAGGATGCACCGGTAACGTTTCACATAATCTATAGTGTTATTGCTCAGCTGGCATGTATTTGTCATTTTTATTTCCTCTGTGCGCCTGGTGCGCACTTAAATCAGCTCATTATACATTATGCCGGCTTATGCGTTGCGTGAATTTATCCGAAATGCGCTTCTCCCTTTCCTATCCCGGTTCAAAAGAGTCTCCAGATACCCGTAGTCGCAGAAGTTTTCAAACTGCAGCCGATATTCAGCTTTTCAATACGGTTGGCATTAAGGCGCAGGGCTTCGCTGAATTTATCCTTTGTCTCCTCAAGCAGCTCCTGAAAATAGGAAGGGATAAATAAATGACGGATGGCATCGCCGCTTAAATTGACAAAATATACTCCGTTAAAACCAGGTGCCCAAACAGACAGGAATGTATCCGCATCCTGTTTCTCCAAAAGTATCTGTTCTAACTCCTTGTTTAGAACACGTAACTGACGTTCTTTTCCGTTCATCCTGCGGAAAACTTCCGGCTTATCCTGATTCAGGCAAAAGGCTACGAATTCATCACCGCCAATGCGGTATACATATTCCGGACCAAACACCTGCCGGAGCACCTCTGCCAAATCCTTCAGCATTTGATCTCCTGCTGCATGCTCCATATGATTGTTGATCTCGTGAAGCCCGTTTGCATCCATATAAACACAGGCAAATGTCCGGTAACTTCCGGCTGCAAGCATCTCTGCATCGGAACGAAAGCAGTTTCGGTTTTTAATACCGGTGAGAGGGTCACGGTTTGCACTGATTTCCAGCCTTTCATTTTCTTTCGAGCTCTCTTTCAGACTCAATATGATCCATATAATAATTGCCGCGGTAAGCAGTAAAAATGCTGTGATACACATGCAATACATCTGGCCCCCTATCACGCGGTCAGGAACGTCTATACCTCACTCTTTTATCAGCTTATGTGGGGATACCCTATCCGAAATATGCGGGGAAATCGTGAAACCTTAAACAGATACTATCTCCCCCGCCTCACTTCCCTGCTGGATCGCCTTAACAAGGAAGATATGGAAGGGTTTGCGGCAGAGCTGGAGACTGTTTTAAGTTCTGATGTTGAATTTTCAGTCAAGAAGCTTATTGATCTGGGAATAGCAGAGGCATCTGTAATCCTTTAAACACTTACAGGACACAGTGTCCTTTGGCCTGCAGGCAGTTTTTCACCTCATTGATGCAGTCCACATGGAGGATCATGATAGGCATTCCCGAACTGCGGTTGAAGGAAAGGTATAGATAGTCCACATTGATATTGCTGTCCAAAAGAGAGACCAAAAGCCTGTCCAGGGCACCGGGATTGTCATCCAGCTCCACGCCCAGAACATCCGTGTCGCGGCAGATAAAACCTTCTTTGGAAAGGGCCTCCAGCGCCCGCTGCGGATCAGAGACCACCATTCGGATGATGCCGTATTCGGCACTGTCGTTTGTGACAGATCCCATAATATTAATATTTTCCCGTGCCAGGATACCGGTGACAGACTGCAGCATCCCTTTCTTATTTTCTGCGAATATGGATATTTGCTTTAACATATATTCCCCTCCTGTAAGTAAAAACGTTAGTAGAATCCAACACAAGTATATGTTCTCTTCCACGGTTCTGTCAATACATTTTCCCCAAGGCAGGGTGCGTGAAAATTGTCCCCGGCAGGTTTTACATCTGTCGGGGACGGAAGGATTCTAAACGCAGCCTTTTCACAGCCGCACACAGAGCGTTTTCTTTCCTGATTCAGGCTTTCATGACCGTTCCCGCGTTCCACGGGCAGCAGTAATTTTAGTTTTCCTCTGCCTCTTCTGCATTTTGGGCAGGCTGTTCCAGAATCTCCACCGGCTGTTTTTCCGTGGATTTTTCTATGATTGTCAACTGGCCTTTTGCCACGCAGACATTGTTAAGCACCTGTATTTTTACATGGTTCTCTTTTACCTGTACTTCTTTTTCGCGCAGGGTATCAAGCAGAAGTTCAAGCTGTTCCTGCGCTTTTTTCTCAGCGCCTTCCTTTGTGTATTTGAAGGGCTTTGTGACACTCTCGTAATCTGTGCTGCTTCCGTAGAAAATGGGAAGGCGGAAGTTCTCTGTCAACCGGACCTGATGCAGCTTGGTTACGGTATCAAACTGGTCAAAATGATTCTTCCCTTTCAGATTGATAAAGTAATCACCTAACTGCAGGACCGGGCCTTTCTTGGCTTCCCCGGTATAGACATTCTTCTGAAAATGTATGTCGAATTCATGGTAATACTGCATCTGGGACTGAATATAGATGTCAGCATCGGATTCTGTGTATTCATACCCCACCACTTCCTTGCTGTCGTTCATAATATCCACCCTGCCGGACACCAGAGTCTCGCCTTTTTCGCAGGTCTCTCCCACTTTTTTGCAGGGCGTGCCTTTTCTGGTGATCATGGAGACAATGGTTCCTGATTTTCCGGCAATTATGCTGCTGGGATTTTCCTCGGTCTGTTTTATTATCTTGTTTGCCGTGGCATTTTCTTTTACTTCCAATATGAGCCGGGTGCCGGATATTTTTGCGGATACCCAGGTGATGTCAGGAAATTCCCTGCGCATCTGTTCCGCTATGTAGGAGCAGTCCACATCTTTTTTTAAGATACCGTGATGGATTTGGATCTCATCCAGATAATTGAGTATGGTCTGCGTGCTGTTGTGGCGGTTTCCCTCCACATGAATGTTCCAGATGTGCTGGGACAATACCATGAGCAGAAAAAATCCTGCCAGAATGCCGATAAAAAATGCCTTTCTTTTTTTGTTCCGGTAAAAAAAGAAGGGCAGTCCGTATTTTTTTATGATTTTCACACGGGAACCGGTCTTTCGGCATATGGGTTTCATCTGGTAAAACCCGGAGATACTCACATTCATTTCGTAGAACCCTTCCCGGTTCTGCAGATCCCAGACAGGGATATTATGGTGGGCACACATATTCAGGAAACGTTCCGGGCCGCCGCTTTGCAGACGGATGCGGACATAGCCTTTGCAGTAATAATTCCAAGCCTTCAACTTTGTTACCTCCCATTTTCTTATAGAAAGGAAACACGACAGATGCTTCCTGTGATCTTCATCTCTTCGTTGGTGTAGTAGTCAATGGTGAGGTGGGTTCCCTCTATTTTTATAGCATCGTGTTTGGTGAGGAGAATAATGCAGGTGTCCTCATACTGGCGGATGCATTTGTAATTTTCTATAAAAAGCTCCCTGGAGCCGGTCATGGTGAAGATGGCTTCCCGGTATGCCAGGTCTTTGGGGATTTGAAGGGAGTCGGCGATGCGGCCGGTGATGGGGGTGGATTTTTTGCGCATGGGGGTGCTCCGGGGTGATGTCTTACTATTATGAGTATGCGAAAAGTGGAGAATTGATGACAAAAGGGGGCGGGAGTTCCCGGTATGGGACGGTTCCGCCCTCCTGATCTTTGATACCTTGCAATCTATTCGATAAAAAGAATGCCGAACCAGAGAATCTGGTTTGGAGACAGGGTAAAATCCAGATTATATTTTTCAGCCAGTTCACTGACGATGATGCCGTGGCTCTCCACACAGGGATGCATTTTCTCCGGGAAACGGCAGGGGGCATCCGGATACGTGCAGGTTTCACAGATGTCACAGGATTCTGTGGAGAGAGCCATACACCCGGTTCCCTGGGACTTTATGAACTGTTCGATGGCGGCTGTTATGTTTTCATGTTCCCTGCGGGTGGACAGCATCTCCTCAAAATTGATGACATCGGAGACCTCCGCTATGGTGGAGAACAGAAAGCATTCTTTGTAGGCAAGACAGCGGTGCCTGCACTCTTCCACACTTCCCACAGCCGGCGGACAGGCCCAGGTGGACTGGAAACGATCGCACTCTTTTTCGCAGATCCATCTGACGCGGTAGGAAAAATCAATTTCCTCCGGACTGAAGAAGGCATATTGATAAACCGGATACTGACAGATGAACTCTTCTATTTTTTCGTGTGATATCATTGGTAAATCCTCTTCTTTCTCTTTTCTTTCCTCTGCAATATGTCTTTTATTATACAGGAAATGCCGCATTATGGCAATGCGGCATTTCTATGGTGTACGGCAGGGCCTCAGTCCAGGACCGCCCCTCTGCTGCCGGAGGAAACACTTTTGGCATATCTTCTCAGATATCCTTTAAGCGCTTTTTCTTTTGGTTTCCAATCGACCCTTCTGGCCGCCAGTTCCTCGTCGGAGATGAGAATATTGATCCGGCAGTCTAAAATATCAATTTCAATCAGATCTCCATCCTCCACCAGCCCGATATTCCCCCCGTCTGCCGCCTCCGGGGACACATGACCGATGGCGGCTCCTCTGGTTGCCCCGGAAAACCGTCCGTCAGTAATCAGCGCCACCTTGTCACCGAGGCCGCTTCCCATAATGGCTGAAGTCGGATTGAGCATTTCCCGCATTCCGGGGCCGCCTTTTGGACCTTCATAGCGGATGACGACTACATCGCCTGCGTGGATCTTTTCTGCATAGATGGCAGACAGGGCCTCTTCCTCTCCGTCAAAGACGCGGGCCCTGCCTGTGTGCCGCATCATTTTCTCGTCCACGGCAGATTTTTTGACCACACAGCCCTCCGGGGCGAGGCTGCCTTTCAGCACAGCGATACCGCCCCCGGCGCTGTAGGGCCGGCTGATTGGACGGATGATGGAGGTGTCTCTTATCTCATGTCCGCTTATATTTTCTTCTACGGTTTTCCCTGTACAGGTAAGCAGCTCTGTATGCAGGAGGTTTCGCTTACTGATTTCATGCATCACGGCAGGGATGCCGCCTGCTTCTTCCAGTTCCTCTATATAGTGGTTTCCTGCGGGAGAAAGGCGGCACAGATTCGGTGTTTTCTTTGAAATTTCATTTGCCAGATCCAGGTCAATCTCTATCTCACACTCATGGGCAATGGCCGGAAGATGAAGCATGCTGTTGGTACTGCAGCCAAGGGCCATATCTATGGTCAGGGCATTTTCAAATGCCTCCCTGACCATAAGATCCCGGGGCTTCACATCCTCTTTGACAAGTTCCAGGATACGCCGCCCGGTCTCTTTTGCAAGACGCAGCCTGGCGCTGTAGACAGCCGGGATGGTTCCATTTCCGGGAAGGGCCATCCCCAGCACCTCTGTCAGGCAGTTCATACTGTTGGCAGTAAACATGCCGGAACAGGAGCCGCAGGTGGGACATGCTTTCTTCTCATAAGTACAGAGCGTTTCCCCGTCTATGCGGTTTGCCTTAAAGGAACTGACCGCCTCGGACACGGTGGAATAGCTGATGCGCTCTTTTTTGGAAATGCCGGCGAGCATAGGCCCTCCGCTCACAAAAATGGAGGGAATGTTCAGGCGCGCGGCTGCCATGAGAAGGCCGGGAACATTCTTGTCACAGTTCGGCACCATGACAAGGCCGTCAAAGGGATGAGCCATAGCCATGGCTTCTGTGGAATCTGCGATCAGCTCTCTTGTCACAAGGGAATACTTCATTCCCTCATGTCCCATGGCAATTCCATCGCACACTGCGATCGCCGGAAATACAACAGGAACGCCGCCTGCCTCAGAGACACCCTGCTTAACCGCTGCAACTATCTTATCCAGATTCATATGCCCCGGCACAATCTCGTTTTGTGAACTTACAATTCCGATCAGCGGCTTCTCCATCTCATAATCTGTCAGTCCAAGTGCATAGAGCAGTGCCCTCTGCGGCGCGGCCTCCACTCCTTTTTTGATTCTGTCACTACGCATTTTTTATACCTCCTGGTTTTTCTGTATTATATCGCAGTAGTTGTATACTGTCAATATAGTTGTATACTCTATTTGCAGATGACAGAATCAAAAAAACGGTACAGCCACAATGTGCTGTACCGCCTGATCAAAGATTTATCTTATTCTTCTGTCTCGATCGCGTCTGTTTCAATGATAAATTTCACGTTGCTGTTCATGTTGTCTGCTTTTCCGCTGAAGGTATCATAAGTGCAGTTTTCAGAATTGAGGGCTTTTAATCGGTCCAGGACATCGCCCAATTCATCTTCTATGGTGTCCTTCATCTTTTTTGTGCCTTTTTCGTCGAATTCCTTCATGCCGTCCTTCAAGGTTTTGGCGCCGTCTTTGAGCTGGGAGATGCCGTCCTGCACCTGGCCGCTGGCATCCTGCAGGGTGTTGCTGCCGGTCAGCAGTTCGCCGGTTCCTGAGGTAAGAACGGAAGCTCCTTCCCGCAGTGTGCCGCTGTTTGCGGAAAGCGTGGAGGCTCCGGAAGAAAGCTCTGTGCTTAACGCGTCAAGGCCCTGGCTGAGCTCTGAGGTGCCGCCCTGTAATGTTCCCACACCCTGTACCAGTATGGGAGCCTTTTCTTTCAGCTCGGCTGCGCCGTCCAAAAGCTGCCGGTTCGCGCCTCCCAGGTTCTGGAAACCGTCCAGAAGCGCCTGAATCCCTTTGCCTGCCTCGGGAAGTACGGAGGTCTTCTGATCCAGAAGATTCACACTGCCTGAGAGCTGGCCGATGCCTCCTTTTAACTGCTGCATGCCTGTGTTGAGAGCAGATACACTCTCCTTTAATGTCTGCATGGAAGCTGTGGGAATCTGGTCCTTTACGGCTGTGATGCCTTCCAGCTTCTTCTGGATCGACGGCAGTTCGGTGCCGCAGAGTTCATTTACTGTGGATTCGACTGACTGATAAGAGCCTGCCATCTGTTCCATGGCCCCGATAATTCCGGAGGGATCAAACGCAGGAAGGTTCACCTCCACTGCAGGCGTCTGGATATGCTGCAGTTCCTCTACATTTTCTGCGGACACGGATACATTGCCGAGCTGGCCTTTTGCTGCTTCCAGAGCACTTTTAACTGCCTCATCATCTGATGCGGCGATCTGCGCGTCCAAAGCGTCTCTTGCTGCCTGGAGCTGGGCGTTGGCGGCATCCTCCGCATTTTGGGCTGCGTTTTGTGCTGAAGACTGAAGCTGAGCGTTCTTCTCATCAATACTGCCGTTTACAGAATCCGTTATCATCTGTTCTGCCTGGGCAACGGCTTTTGCCGCCTCTGTCTGGATTGTGGTCAGATAAGACTGCAGAGAGCCGAGACCTGCCTTGAGGTTTTCGCCTGCCGCCATCATTTCACCCACCGGTTTGGCAATCTTTTCCTGCATAACAGAGGAAAGGCCCTCTGCCTCCCCGATCAGCTCCTGTCCGGTGCCTGTCATCTGGTCTATCAATGCCATCATGTCATTGATCTCTTCAGTATCCAGAGTATCCTTTAACTGCTGTGTTCCTGCAGCAAGTGTATCCGCAGCAAGGCGGATGTCATCCTTGGTGCTTCCTTTTCCGTCCAGAACACTGTTCAGTTGTTCAATGGCACCCTTGATCTCCGTCAGGCCCGATACAAGGGGTCTGAGTCCCTCTGCTCCGGCTGCAAGCTGCTTTTCTCCGCCGATATAGGCCGCTGTGCCGTCTGCAAGCTTTACTGCGCCGTCTGCATACTGCTTAACGCCATTCACCACTGTGCTGACACCATTTACATACTCTGTGACCTTGCCGGTCAGGACACCGTTGCTTCCCAGGTAAGTCTGGATCCCGTCATCCAACTGGTCTACGCCGTCGGTATAACTGCCGATTCCGTCAGCAAGCTGTGCGGCACCGCTGTCCAGTGTTTCGATTCCGCTTTTCAGGGTGTTGACACCATCATCAAATTCTTTGTATTTGTTATCCAGCGTGCCGGCCCCTTTGGAAAGCTCTGCGGAACCGTCTACCAGTTTCAGTGCGGCGTCCTCCAGATCATTTAAGGCATCCTTTAGTTTATCCATATCTGTGATGTCATCGGTTTTCAGTTCCTTCATAACATCTGTCAGCGCTATGGTAAAGGTGGGATCCATGGAGAAATTCTTTACATCCGCGGACACTTCCAGGTTCTCCGGCAGATTTATGCCTTCGCTGTCACTGTCTTTGTTCAGTTTTTTGTCAAGGCCCAGGCTTTCTTTCAGGCCGGGCGTGGCAATGCCGAGTACAATGTTTCGGTTGCCGTCTGAAATCACCTTGCCGTTATCGATCACAACATTTGAAAACGTCTCCTCAGGCAGGATCAGACCTGTCAGCATCACAAAGGGACTATAGAGTGTCTCTTCTTTTCCGTCCACCTTTACGGTCTGCTTTGCATGGTTTTCGTATTTGATCCTGATCTGCAGGTGGCCGCTTTTGCCGGCCAGATCCTCCGGGTTCATTTTCTTTCCGTCCAGGTAATACGTGAAGTTCACGGTTACGGGAAGGTCCTTTCCTGTTTTGCCCTGATAATAGATATCCTGCCCTTCGGTATTCCATGTGACAGAATTTCCGCTTTCGGTATAAGTCTCATCGCCCTTTACGTTTTTTATGTCTTTCAGATCCGTCCGGTCCTTTAATGTCTTCTTTGTGCCTGCATTTTTCAGCCAGTTAGACACGGTCACGTTCTTTTCTTTCCCTGCGGCATCCGCGTTTACATAGACGGTTTCTTCCTTGGATACTTCTTTCTCATTTTCCCCTGCTGCGTAGACCGGCATGGCACCCATAACAGCAGCCATGCTCACGGCAAGTCCTGTCATCATCTTATTCTTCAGCTTTCTGTTCCTGTTCATTCCAATACTTCCTTTCCTGATGAGCACTGTTTTTTTGTCTTCTTTCCCAGAAATCCTATGGATGTCTTACAAATCACTTTGTCAAATATCATAAACATGGCCGGAAGGACCATGATAACTACTGCCATACTGATAAGAGCGCCTCTTGAAAGCAGTGTACAGATAGAACCGATCATATCCACCTTGGAGTAGCAGGCAACACCGAACGTAGCGGCGAAGAAACTGCATCCGCTGGTGACAATGGAGAGCATGCTGGCCTTATGGGCAATGGATATGGCCTCCTTCTTGCTGTGTCCTCTCTGGCGTTCCTTCTGGTACCGGCTGGTCATCAATATGGCATAATCCACAGTGGCACCCAATTGAATGGTACCTATGACAATACTTGCCACAAAGGGAAGGCTGGTTCCCTGATAGAAGGGCACTGCCATATTCACAGCTATGGCAAACTCTATCACCGCCACCAGAATAACAGGGAGGGACAGGGACTTAAATACCAGCATGATGATAATGAAAATGGCAGCAATGGAGATAATATTTACATTGCGCAGGTCCACATCCGTTACATCCTGCAGATCCTTCATCAGCGGCGCCTCACCGATCACCATAGCGGAGCTGTCATAGGATTTTACGATCTTATCGATAGCCGCAATCTGCTTATTGACCGTAGGTGTGGCTGACTCATATTCGGAGCAGACAAAAGCCAGCTCGTACTTGTCACTCTGCAGCATCTTTTTGATATCCTTAGGTATCATGGAATCAGGAATGGACGGGCCGAACAGGGAGTTCATGCCGATGGTCCATTTGATGCCGTCCACCCGGTCAACCGCCTCCATCATGTCGCGTTTGTCTTTGCTGTCCATGTCCTTGTTCATAAGGATCATATGCATGGTACTCATATCAAAATCTTCCTGCAGCTTCTCATTTGCCACATTGCCCGGAAGGGATGCCGGCAGAGACTGGGCGATATTGTAATAGACCTTTGTATGGTTGTTTCCGTAGATGGCCGGGAAAAGCAGAACCAGAAAAACGACCAGCCACAATTTATAATGCTTTGTAATGAACCGGGAAGGTTTCTCCACATTTCGTATGAGCGGTCTGTGTCTTGTCTTCTCAATGGCCTTGTCAAAGATAAGGACCATGGACGGAAGCAGGGTGACACAGCATACCACACCGATCACAACACCCTTTGCCATGACAATGCCCAGGTCCCTGCCCAGGGTAAAGGTCATGCAGCAAAGAGCTGCAAATCCGGCAATGGTGGTAACTGAGCTGCCCACAATGGATTTGAAGGTATTGGAAATCGCATGCCCCATAGCCCTGTTTTTGTCTCCCGGAAAACGAAGTTTATTTTCCTCATAACTGTTCAGAAGGAAAATGGAATAATCCATGGTAACGCCAAGCTGCAGCACAGCGGTCAGTGCCTTGGTAATGTATGAAATCTCCCCCAGGAATATGTTGGTTCCCATATTGTATAAGATAGCGCAGCCGATGCTGAGCAGGAAAAGCACCGGAACCAGGAAGGATTCCGTGGAAAGCTCCAGGACCAGAAATGCCAGACATGTGGCAATGACCACATAGATGGGCAGCTCCTGCAGGGATATGTTCTTAATGTCTGTGACGATTCCTGTCATACCGCTGATAAAGCACTGCTCATCTGCCGCTTTTCTCATCTGCGTCACAGCTTCCATAGCCTCATCGGAGGATGTGGTGTTGTCAAAAAGCGCCAGCATCATGGTGGCATCTCCCCGGAAGAAGGCTTCCCGCAGGTCTTTTGGAATCATCTCCACCGGAAGACTGATATCTGCCACATCATCATACCAGAGCACATCTTTAACATGCGGTATCTCACTGAACTTATCCTCCAGCTTCTGCGCATCCTTCAGGTCCATATTTTCCACAACAACCATGGAAAATGCGCCCATTCCATACTCATCCACCAGAATATCCTGCCCCTTTACGGTTTCCAGGTGTTCCGGCAGATAACTGAGCAAATCGTAGTTAATTCTTGTTTTAGCCATACCTATTACGGATGGAACCAGCAGAAGGATTCCCAGCAGCAATATGAGAACCCGGTGTCTGGCTATCCACTTACCCGTTTTGACCAAAGAAATCATCCCCTATTCTGTTTATTTCTCGTTTTCATTTCAACCTTCATTATATATGAAAATGACCAATAGTCAATATTTAAAAGTCACAAGAATCTACGAAATAACAAAATGAATTTTGGTCATTTTTTAGATATTGACTTTTAGTCATTTCTATAGGATAATAAAACTAAAATCGAAATTCAGGTGTGATAAAAGACGTAACTGCCAGGGTAGTGGACAGTTGCCGCATATGAAAGGTGAGAGAGCCATGGGAAAACTGGAGATAAACAAAAAGCAGAAAAAGAATGCACTTTTCCAGACAGCATTTGATCTGTTTACGAAAAAGGGTTTTGCCAAAACAACGATCTCTGATATTGTAAACCAGGCCGGTCTGGCAAAAGGAACATTCTATCTGTATTTTAAAGACAAATATGATTTGAGGGATAAGCTGATCGCCTACAAAGCCGGGCAGTTATTCGCAGATGCCCATAAGGCCCTGGCCACCAGGGAAGTTTCAGGCTTTGAAGATCAGATGATGTGGATGATGGACTATATCATTGAACGGTTTCAGAAGGAACATGCCCTTCTTCAGTTCATTGCAAAGAATCTCTCCTGGGGAATCTTCAAAAATGCCTTTGAAAGAACCGTGCCGGAGGAATCACAGAAATTTTATGAATACTATCTGGAAATGATGAAAAAAAGCGCAGTGACCTGTGAGGAACCTGAGCTTATGCTTTTTACTTTTATCGAACTGGTGGGGTCCACCTGTTACAACTGTATTTTATTTGAACAGCCCGTAACCATGGACAAATACCTGCCGTATCTTCACAAAGCCATCCACCAGATTTTTCTTGCCTATACAACAAGCTGATATGACAAAAGGGCCGGCGGCTGTCTGCATCAATGCAGTACATGCCTCCGGCCCTTCTGCCATGTATCTAAAGTGCACCGTCCCATTCTCCGGCCCCGGATTCCGTACAGTACAGAATCCTATCCTGTCCATTCTCCTCCAAGACCCTGAAATGTACCAGACCGGAATATTGTTCTCTCAGCCTTTTCTCGATCTGAACCATACGGGAATCCCAGATCTCTTCATACGGCACCGGCTCAAAGCCTGCAAGCGCCGGATGATTCGTCAGGGTTTTCAGGATTCCGTACCCTATTTGGCTGTCCACCGCATTTTGGGGAACAGGCCGAAATCCAAAATCCAGATAGAGCCTGGCAGCAACCCAGGTATTTGTCTGTGTGGGTATTTTGATGGAGGGATACCCCAGTTCTTTTAAGCGGTGCAGGGTATGGGAGATCAGGGCCTTTGCAATGCCCTTCCCCTGGTATTCCCTTTTTACCGCAACCCAGTGCAGCCATCCGGCACCGGAAAGGTCACGTGGCTCATAGAAGGCTGTGGCTGTGGCAACCTTTTCTCCGTCAGTGGTCTCCACAAAAAACATTCGGTTCTCCAGTTCTTTTTCCTTTCCGGCATAATATCTCTTCCAGGCAGACTCTCCCTCTTCAGGAAGGATAAATTCTCTGGCGGAGGTCTCTATGGCGATCCAATCCTTTTTATCCCCCTCCCGGTAATACACATAACGGTACCCCTCAGGCAGAGGATAACAGGGAAGCTCAGCAAGACCTCTGCTCTCCAGAATCAGTTCGTAATACTTCAGACGCATATCATGGTTATCGGGTTTTAATGTGATTCGTTCTTCTCTGTTTTCCATACTCACTCCTTGTGCGGGAATCAAATGGCCTGACCGGACAAAATGCTGTCAATCAGCCTGGACGCCTCATTTCTGGTCAGAGTCTCCGGGTCAAACGCCGGCTTTACACCCTTCTGTTTTACCAGACGCATGAGAAAATCCAGCTGCTTTTTCGTGGCAGGCGGGCATTTCTTTGCGGTGCAGACCAGAGGGCACGGCTGAAAGACCTGCGGTTCCTTCTCTTCAAAATAATGTGCCATCGTCTGATACAGTTTGGCAGTAGCCAGCGCGTCATGATAAGCTCTGTGGGCCGCCGCATTATTGATCCGGTAATGCTCACACAGTTCTCCCAGACTTTTGGAGGGCAGATCCCTGTGGACCGTTCTGGCAATCTTCAGCGTGTCAATGCCATCCCTTTCAAAGGTATACCCGAGAGATTCTGCGCTCCGTTTGACAAAACTGTAATCAAAGAGCACATTGTGCCCGATCAGGATATCCTGTCCGCAAAACTGCAGGAAATCAGGAATCACCTGCTCCCGGCCTCTTGCGTCTTCCACCATGTCATTGGTGATGCCGGTAATGCCGGTGATATTGGCCGGAATCGGCAGTCTGGGCTTTATAAATTCCATAAAGCGCTCCTGTACCTTTCCGTCACGCACCTTTAAGGCGCCTATCTCTATGATCTCATTTTCTTCTGGACTTAGACCGGTGGTTTCAATGTCAAAAGCTATGTACGACTTCAACATATCGCTCTGTGTCTTCCTCGCTTTCTCTTATGTTTTTTCTGTTCACAGTGCTGTCAGGCTCTGAATTTCCAGTCATAGAGGCCTTCCGTACGCACCATGGACTGCAGCATCTCCCGCAGAGACTCACTTTCATTGTAGACGGCGATACTCAGGGTTCCGCCGCTGATGCTTATCATGGAATTTTCCCTGGTCAGGAGAATATCAATCTGTCCCCTTCTTTTCAGAATGGTCTTTTTAATGAGCTTTACTATGGTATCGCAGTGTTTATCCTTCAGCCAGCCCTCTCTTGTACGGATGAGCGGAATATGCTCCTGCACATACATTTCAAAAGGATAGTAGCACAACAGCTTCAGCACTATGGCGATCACCTTGTCACAGAAGATCTGAAGCTGTTTGTCCTGCATATAATACTGTTCTGCTTCTTCAAATAAGGTTCCGGCTTCATCGGGAACCCTTCTGGGCAGAAAATCAATTACCCGGTAATCCTCATTGAAAAGCTGACTCATTTTCTCGTATCTTGTCATGTAACCCCTTGCTCCTTTCAGCTTTGTAATTGTATCTCTCCCCTATAAGTTATGCTTTTTCTGTTTTCTGTACTCCGTTATTTTCTCCTCTATGGTGGTATAGTCCCGCTGGAACAATTCCTCGCTGATCTGCAGCGTCAGAATCTCCTGCGGAACCTTAAGCAGTATTTTGTCTATTACAAATGCCTTGCTTTTTTCCCTGTATTTCGGCATTTGGTTCAGCTCCTGTATATGGGCCAGTTCAGGGCGCCATAACAGGCCGAGTTTTCTTTTCATATCCACTTTCGGATTAGGTCCCGGCTCACGCAGAGTATAAAAATCCATAGTACCGCCCAGCTTCTCAGCCGTGAGAATCCCCCACCAGGCAGGCACATGGTCCTTTATATGGCGCGCGTGCGTGGAACCGACCACCACAAGGTTGGTATCATAATAACGGTTATAATCTCTTACCTGTCTCTGCAGCCTGACATACGTGTCCGCGTCACTTTTTATCTCAATGCCGGCAACGGCGTCCGGCAGAACCATCACGATATCCGCACGGGACTTTCCCATCTGTTTCTCTTCTATGATTCTGATCTTTCCGTACCGCTCTTCCAGAAAATCGAACAGCGGCTCCCGGATATCCCTGTCATATAACATGATCAGGAGCCTGAAGAGGACGCCGCCGCGGCTGCACTTGCTGCTGCCGCAGACGCGCAGATAGCAGCCTGCTGGGCAATGACCAGTGCCACCACACCGTTTAATGCCGCAGTCTGCATGGAATGCAGGTCAGGAACATAGTCACAGGATGCCATCATACCGGCATACATAAGCCTCTGCCTGGAGCCTACACCGAAGGCCCCGAAGCCTTTCTGCCCTTTCAGGAAGGCTTCCGCATCTGTGATATCCTGTATCAGTAAATTCCTGTCCACATCCAGAAGGGTCAGAACACCCAGCGTTGCCAGTTCATAGCCTGTACCGTATTTCAGTCCCCGCGCTTTCAGTGCGTCAAAGATTTCCAGGGCTTTTCTGCATTTCTGTTCCGCGGCCCCCTCACCAAGTGCCAGAATATGACTCAGAGACTGCACCGAATTCCCGGAGAAAAAGTAGGGTTTCAATATGGAATAGCACTGCTCCATCTCCCTTTCGATACAGGAGTCATCCAGCTCGGACATGGCAAGAAGAGCGGCAAATGCACTGTCCTCCCCGGAAGTGAGGAAGGGATGGGCAGTTTTCATGCGGTTGTAAATACTGCTTGTTTTGTTTATGATCTCATCATATCCGGAAGGCTCTGCCATCTCCGCAATAGTGGCTGCTGCCACAGTCAGATATTCGGAGCCCCAGAAAAATTCTTTTAACTTCCCGTATAGTTCCAGCATCTGCGCCATCATAAGCCCGGCATCTGCATTAAGAGAAAGCATGGCAATGACAGCCAGCCTGGAAACACCTCTGAAATTGGAGAATACTCCGGTATTGGTCTTTAAAATATCGCGGCACTCCATCAGGCGCTGTGTATCCGCACGGACACCTCTTGCCGTCAGGATTCCGGAACACATGGGATAGACATAGGCGCTCTCCCAGGCAAATGCAGATTTTATAATATCCCTGTTTTCAACAAACAATTCACAGCGTTTTCTCAATTCTTCTCTCATGACCCATCCCTCCCAAGGCTTCTGTCATTGACAAACACACCTTTATACTGCTCCAGACCGAATCTGTTTACGAACCAGGAACATTTGCAGAGAAACATATAGTAAATATTCAGCCCGCTGTTATTCAGAGTCTCAAAATTACCCTGGCCTTTAGAAAGGATCACGTCTGCATGACGAATCAAATCTCGGGCCTCATCCGAAATATCCTTCAGGCTTGTGCCCGCTATTTTCGTGCCGTTGCCCATGACAGGCACAAGATCCGCAAGCCCGGTCATTTCGGCATCCTCTATGGTGGCATCATTGATGACCGGTTCTCCCCGCACGATGACCGTGATATGTATCTGCGGATACTTCTTCATGAGCTGTTCGATCAGAAGCTTGTCAAGAACAATCTCACCACAGTTATCTGTGAGATATACCAGGTTTTCTGCAGTTTTCATCTGCTCTGTGAAGCGGCTGTATTCAACAGGGTCCAGGGTCTCCTCCTCGGCTTTTGCTATCAGTTCCCGCAGTTTTTCATCGCTGACACTTCCCATGGCTCCAAAATCAATGTAATTTCCCACCCTGGCATACAAAATTGCATGGTACACAGGGTCTTCTGCCTGAATGATCCGGCTGCGTATTCTTTCCTCTGCCTCCAGCATCATTTGGTTGTACTCTTTTTTCAACTGTTCAAAACTGTAGGCATGTCCGAAATATTTCTCATGGAGCACATTGATTTTTGCTATGAGAACCGGTGCAGTATCCTCCGGTCCGGCTGCGCCGATGATCTGAAACACCTCCCTCATGTAAGCGGATTTGATCTCCTCTGAAGCTGTGTCCTTAAGATTTTCCATCTGGCGTGTGATCAGACAGCTCATACACTGGGCGCTTAACTTTACATTTGTAGATATTTTCATAGTATCTCCGTTTCTATCTGCAGGATATAAATCCTTGTTGGTTTTTCATTGATATACGGTAACTATTCAGCCAGCTGAATAGTTACGGGTATTCGCCCATTAAAAATCGCTTCGCGATGGGGCGAATACCTGCCGCCACTACTCTTTTGCACGGTCAGCGCAGTAAATGCGCAGACCTGACTGAACAGTTACGACTACGTTCTTATTATACCCTATTGTATGGCGATTTCCAATAGTAAAAAGAATCCGGTTACGACGCACATGGAAAACAGAGACAAAAAAAGCAGGGCATTTTTATGCAAATGCCTCTGCTTTTTAAGAGGGAAACGGCCGCAGGCGGCTGCGCTTTGGCGGAGAGTCAGGCAGGCCGGACTCTTTGTCATGGTGCATCCGATGCTTCAAAAAATTCCAGAATATAAGAAGCAGTTGTATCCCACTGTTCCTCCCTTGAAATCTCTGCCGTGTTATCTTTTTTCTGCTCCCCGTAATTACCGAAACCTGCGTGGTTAGCTCCCTGAATTATGATCTCACTGCAGATTTCCGCGTCTTTGATGGAGTCCTTGTACTTCTCCCGGTTCAGAACTCCGTCCATGCTGCCGTAGATGGACAGGACCGGCAGGGCGGACAGGGTATCTGTGGGATAAGCAGCCAGCAGAACCAGCCCTTTTAAAGAATCCTCATGCTTCTGTGCATAGGAGGAAGCCATGGCACCGCCCAGAGAATGTCCGCCAATATACCAGCGTTCCATATCCGGAAAATCCCGGATCACCCTGTCTGCTGCGCCGGAATCAAAAACTGCCAGATGAAAAGGCATCTTTACCAGAACACAGCAGACGTCTTTCTGCGCAATTTTGTCAAGCAGCGGCGCATAGCTTTCGGCCTCCACCAGTCCGCCGGGATAAAAGATAAAACCTGTGCTGCTGTTTTTATCTCCGTATACAATGTAATCTTCTGAATCGGCAGATACTGCCTCTGCCTGATACGCCTTCGCATGGTAATAATCAGAAACATAGACAAAAAAGCATAGGACCATGAGCAGCACTGCAGTCAACAGACTGAGAAGTATTTTTTTCCATAACGGCCGGGGCCTTTTTTTATGCTGCATTTTCACTCTCCGATTTTAATAATTTTTGTTGATATGCCGGACTCAGAACGTCCAGAAGGTATTGCCCAATGCAGTGGCGTCATCAAATCCAGACAGAACGATAAGTCCGTTTTGAGAACAGTCAAAGGTCAGCGTGTACTGCTGCCCGCGGAATACTGCAGTTGCGGAATCTGTCTCCTCAAAGACTGCTATATTGTCCATGAAGATCTGCTGATTCCCTTCCCCTTCTGTATATCTGTAAATGGAAAAATAAAAACTGTAGTCATTGATTCCAGTGATTTTTATGGTGGAATATTCTCCGTCGTTGGAATTTCTGTAATCTCCGTCAGCAGGCATGTATTGGGTCGTGACAGGCGCGAAGTCGCCCTGCGGCCAGTTCAGCCAGAACCACGAGCTTATGGTATCCCCTGCTATATCAAAACCTATGATTATATTTTCCGAATCAGATATGTACTCTTTGTGGTCCGGATTACTATCACCCATATTTCGGTAACCGCTCTGCAGAAGTCCGGCTTCCGCTTCCTTGTAGGGCTGCCCGCAGTAAAATCCCTCCATACTGACACTGCTGTTATTATCGCATTCGATCGTAATGGGGGTGCGGCCTCCGATTCCTTCTGTATCAGAATGCCACTCAACCTGAATGCCGTCTCCTTCATACCGCTGACCTGATTCACCAAACAGCATAGCCTGTGTTTGATGAAGTCCCAGATTCTGTGCCATGGAAGGCAGAGAATCCCGATTCATAAATCCGCTCAGTTCCGTGCGTTCCTCCTTTGTGGAAGCCGGATCTGCCGCCGGTGTTTCAGTGGGCCCTTCTTCCTGTTCGGGTTCGACAGGCGTATCTGCCTTTTCCTTTGTATCTGTGACGGGATTGACCGTACTAGTTCCCTTGACCACCTTCTCTTTTTTGTCTTTTTCCTCATTGCCGGCGGGTGTATCTTCATCCCTGTCAACGCCGCTGTCAGTGGTGGCTTCCGTATCCGCATCTTTCTTTTTTTCACCGGAGTCTTTTAAGGAACAGCCGGTAAATACATTCGATGTAACTAAAATGATGGTAAAGCAGATAACAGGAAGGATTCCCCGTTTCATTTTTCCTGCCTTCATAATATTTACCATCCTTTTTTTGAATGTGAGAAGGCCGTCATTCAGACTGGTGGACAGCTCATAGGAAGGTCTGCCCAGTGCTGCTGTCTTCAGAAGCAATTGGTTATACCGAAGCTTATCCTCACGGTTCCTGCCTTTCATGACTTTCTCATCACATATAAACTCTATATCACGCTCCGCCTCTTTTTTCATAAAGTAAACTGCCGGATTGAACCAATAAACCGTTGTTATGCATATCATGAGCAGTTTATACCACAGATCCCGGCTGCGGTAGTGGCATAGCTCATGCCGGAAGATCATTTCACATTCCTCTTTTGAATACTCCCGTACAGGGAGATAGAGAAAGGTATTCCTGATCCCTGCCAAAAGCGGCCCGGAAAGCCTGCTGTTTGCCACAAGCTTCGGTGCTTTTTTCAGATGCATTTCTTTACACAGTTTATCATATTCAGCGATCCTCTCACGGTTCGTAAAAGGAATCCTCCAGCGGCGCAGGTACTGTCTTCCTGCTCTCAAAACAAACACTTTATATACCGCTGCTGTGCAAATACCCGCTCCCCAGATAATTGCCATGATCCATGCCACGGTATCCATAGTTATATTCTCCTGTCCCGTGCTGCCCTGCAGGTCTGCATTTTTGTCCGTATCCTTCTGCAGATCACTGCTGCTTTTCGCGGTGTCTGCAGGAGACTGCAGATTCTCCGCGCCGGACGTATTCGTACTCCTGCTTGCTTCTGCCCGGACAATTTGTTTTGGTACTTCTATATTCAGTCCTGCGGCAGGAGATGGAAACCTGACCGGAATGAGAAGAAATACGGAAACAAACAGCCAGATAAGATATTTCCACCTGGAGGAATATTTCCTATCCAGCAGTCTTGATACTGCCAGCACAATAAAAATGATGAAAGCTGACAAAACATTCACTTTAATTATGTGCAGCATAAACTCTGCCATAGACTATTCCCCCTTCCGCTCCAGTTCCTTCAGGAACTCCTCCAGTTCCTGTATATCTTCCTCGTGAATCTGTTTTCCCTGATAAAGAGACGCCACAAAGTTCTTCAGCGAATTTCCATACAATTTTTCCAGCACGCTTTTCCCTTCCTGCTGCTGGTATTCGCTCTGCGTCACAACCGCGCTGTAGAGATTTGTCTTCCCTTCCCTTTTTACAGAGACAAACTTCTTACTTTCAAGCCGGGTGAGCATGGACAGGATCGTGGTGGGTGCCAGTTCTTTTTTCTGGTTTACAAAAGCCTCCACCTCCAGCCGGGTCATATCCGGATGACCGTTCCACAAAGCAAGCATCACATCCAGCTCCGAATCAGGCAGTTTCTGAATACGCTTTTTCATCTTATCACCTCCTGTACTGTCTGCAGATACCGAATCATTATATTCCGGTCAGGTTACAGAGTTTTTCTACAATTGTAGTACCTGATTTTATTTTACATTAGTAGTAGATAAATGTCAATCATCTTTTGGAGGATTCATATCCCGTGCGACAGAATATTGACAGTATAACCCTGACTGTTTATAATGAGGTAAAAGGATGAACAGAAAGGGTGGGCACAATGAAGTTATATGGGAAATTCTGTATTGACAACAGCTCCGAACAATTGTATATAACAAAACATTGTGCGGAGCCTGATAGAGTATTTATGATATTATAAAAGGCAGATTCCAAAACAGATTCATGATTTGGGATTTGTTTTTGTATGCGATTTGGGCAGGAGGCAATGTTTTGTCTGCTGCCTTTTGTATTTGAACTGTTATTGTTATACAAGCAGAGGGAGCACATTACCGTGGCTGCCCTCTGTTTTTTTATTATGCATGTTCCGGTGCCGGGAAAAGGCATGCCGGACTTATCTATGAAAGGAAGAAATGATTTGATGAGAAAAGAACAAGATCTGACAACGGGAAATGTCTCAAAAAAACTGATAAAGTTTGCTGTCCCCCTGCTGCTTGCCAATTTACTGCAGTCCTTTTACAGTATTGTGGATATGCTTGTTGTGGGAAGGTTTGTGGGGGAAACAGGACTTGCCGCGATCAGCAATGCGTCTATGATAAGTTTTATCATTAATTCCATATGTATCGGCGTTACAATGGGAGGTACTGTGCTGGTTGCCCAATACAAAGGGGCCGATGATGAAGAGGGACAGAGTGAAACTGTCGGGACATTATTTTCCCTCTCCTTCTTTGCCTCATTACTAGTCACAGTGTCAGGGCTGCTTGTTTACCGGCCGCTTTTTCAGATACTGCGTGTTCCTGCCGGGTCCATGCAGAACGCCTGCGATTATATGAGAATTATCTGCTGCGGCACAGTGTTCGTGTTTGGCTATAATGCTGTCTGCTCTGTTATGAAAGGATTGGGAGATTCCAAAAGTTCACTTTACTTTATCGCAGCCGCGGCAGTCGTTAATATCCTGCTGGACCTTCTTTTAGTGGGACCTTTCGGTATGGGGACTGCAGGCGCAGCTTATGCCACCGTTTTCTCACAGGGTATCTCCCTTGCAATATCCATATGCTGTCTGAGAAGGAAAACTTTTATCTTTCCGTTCAGGCTGAAAAATTTTGCTGTTCAGCCTGAAAAAATGGCTGCTGTCTTAAAAGTCGGACTGCCCACAGCGGTTCAAATGGCAGTTGTGAATATCTCTTATCTTATGATCACAGGCATGTTGAATCAATTCGGAGTGTCTGTTGCTGCAGCATCCGGGGTGGGACTGAAAGTCAATACCTTTGCAGGAATGCCCTGCTGGGCAGTCGGCCAGGCTGTAACCGCCATGGCCGGACAGAACATGGGCGCAGGCAGAACAGACCGGGTCAAAAAGACAACGGAAACCGGGCTGCGCTTAAACCTTTTGATCACGCTAATGGCAGTGGTTCTTGTACAACTATTTGCAGGGCAGATCATCATGCTGTTTGAACCCCAAAATAAAGAGGTGATTGCAGACGGCATCCTTTATTTGAGGATCTGCTGCGGCATAAACAGTCTGGTTTACGCTGCATTGTATACCTTCGATTCCTTTGCTATCGGCATAGGCGCCGCAAACATTGCCATGGTAAATGCACTTTTGGATGCGGCTGTTGTCCGGCTGCCCGTAAGCTGGCTGTTGGCATTTACGGCAGGTATGGGATTCCCCGGTGTATATGTGGGACAGGCCCTGTCCCCTCTCCTGCCCTTCCTCGTCGGCTGGCTTTATTTTAAAAACAAGGGCTGGGAAAGCAAACGGCTGATACAGCCCGCGGATCATACATAAACGAAAAATCATGAATCAACCAAACAAGCCGGTGTGAATTTCCGGCTTAAAAAGGGAGCGCTGCAGATGAAAGAATAGGTGCTGTCAGTGAATGCTGACAGCACCCTTTTTTAATTCTTCAGATTACATTTTTAAATTTGCCAATTCATCTGAGATCAATCACTGACCGCTCACCGAAATCAAGAATACTGCCTGTCTGTATTTCCAGCTTATGCCTGAAAATCGGCCCGTCCACTGCGATGGTATGGTATTCTCCGTTTTCTCCGCAGATATCAATACCCCTTGCCGCCATTATCTCCAATGTTTCCGAATCTAACTGTTTTCCCAGGAGTTCTTTTGGCAGAAGCTGATTGTCTATGGATTTGATAATACAGCAATAGCCTTCTGAAATAATCTCCTGCACTATCTTCTCACGTCCCTGCTGCCACAGCGGGAATGCAGCTTTCAGGCCTGCCGCGCGGCACCGCTCTTCGCACCACCTGCGGTTATTTTCAATATCAATATCGCCGAAACCGGCCATCTCTGCCCCAAGTTCCATGGCTCTTTTCAGGCCTTTTTCAAATTCCAGATGATACTCGTCACCTCCGGAGGGACAGAGAAGCAAGGGAATCTCCAGTGCCTTTGAAAACTTTTCCAGCAGCCTGTGATCCGCACCGTGAAACCAGGAACGGTCCATATCTTTATTGACCATAACCAGCAGGCCCACCGGCTCATGTCCGGCTTTTATCAGTTTGTGAAGTGCAAGGGTACTGTCCTTGCCGCAGCTGTAAGACATAACAAATTTCATCTCTATACCTCTCTTTTTTTTGATCGGCTCTTTCTTTTTTGCGCCGTTTTCTATATAATGATCTTGTACCCGGTGTATTTACCTTATGTTATACAGGAGTATTCTTATGGAAAAACAAACAAAAGACGATGAACATACATATACGATAGTGAGCCACGCAACATGTCCGAAGGACAGCAGTAAGGCTGCACATACTGTAACATATAAAAAGGCTACCTGCACACGTGTTGATGACATTATTTTGAATTTTTGCTGCAGTCGGGATGTGCAGTGTCAGGAATGTCAGCGGGATTATCTGTAATATTTTTTGCCCGGTACTCCGCCCCGGAAGTTCTGCGGTATTCTATAATATCTCCCGGCTGACAGTCCAGTACATCACAGATTGCTTCCAGCGTGGAAAAACGGATTGCCTTCACTTTTCCTGTCTTCAGGTTGGATAAATTGACATTTGATATCCCTACTTTTTCCGATAATTCATTCAGGGACATTTTGCGGTCAGCCATGACCCGGTCTAATCTTAATATAATCGCCATATGCTATGCTCCTAAAGGATTTTATCCATTTCTTTCTGCATTTCCAATCCTTCTTTTATCAGGCTGCTGAAAACCAGAAACAAGATGCCCAGAGTCAGCATTCTTCCATCTGCCAGTATAAAACTTCCGTACTGCATGATTGAAAAACCACTTGAATGATAAGTGGAAAAATGTGTGATGATAAACGCTCCGCATATAATCATCCATCCCATGATCAAAATGTTTTTTTGCAGGGATTGAATAAAAAATTGTTTTCTGGCGTAGATTCGGATCAGTGAAATGAAGATCATGCAGTCAAACAAATATGAAATAAGACTGTAGGCTGTAATTGTAATATTCTCTTCTTCCTGCAGCATTACCATTACACTGTAAAACCCGCAGACAGCAATCATACCTGTCAGGAAAATCGCAAGTATCAAAAGAAATTTTAATTTTTTTGAAAACTTCTTTTCCGTCACATTGACATCTGTTGTAAAATCGCTTTCACCCATATCTGCACCCTCCCATTTTCAAACTTTTCCCTCTTCTATTTCTAATTCCGTTATATCACACAGGATAGCTTCCGTCAATGTATTTTAATGTTTATCATTAAATAATATTCAATATTCATTATAAAGTTAATAAAAAAGCACCTCTGCATTCATAGTATATCAGCAGAGGTATTTTGTCTTTGTTTGAAATGCTTCCGCAAATCGGTGCATTTCCTGCGCCGGAAAATCCCATCGCCAAAGACGATTCTGCATGGACAGATCAATGACTATCCTTTAACGCATCATAGGCCTGCCTTGTAAACCGATGATACTGCAGACCGAACGCATCCTGCTCCAGATAATACACGTAAGGATCTATTTCCGGATTTTGAAAAGAGATTCCCCATTCCTGTTCGTCAACCTTTTCTATAATAATATCCTGAGAGAAGGATTGGAATATCTTTATCATATCCTCCACAGTATTACCGGGTTTAAATATTTCCGCCAAAAAGGCTTTTAAAAATGGGCTGTCCTCCAGATTTTCATGGACATATTTTACCCCTGCGGATGGGACATGAATACAATACCGGCCTTTTTCCTCTGTCTCTTTTATGGTCAGTTTTCCAAGCTCCGGTTCTGCGGTCCTGCAAAATGCAGCAAGCGCCTCGGACAGATTTTCTTTTTCGGCAGGAAGCAGTTCCAGTAAGGATGCCTGCGGATAATACAGGTTCATATCTTCCTCCCGATAGCCGATCTTTATCTCACATTCTTTGATATTATCACAGATGTTTTTCTTTAAATCCATAATATTATGCTCCTGTTCTTTGATTTTCAGCGCGCTGCCGGAAGAAACGAAGGCCTTTTCCGGTTTCTGCGCAAACCTTCCGGGATTCTACAGACTGTCCACCACTTCCGCCGGATGTTATTGCAGACAATTCGTCTGTTCCCAACGGTTTTATACCGCTCACAGGCTTATTATATATGATATTGAAATGTATGACAATCGATATATTACCACAGCCGATTCTTACATTTATTGAAACTTAATGCCTCTGCCCGGAACTTCACTCCCATTTAATAACCAAACTGCTATAATTTCCATAATCTAAATTACAAAGGTTTGGGAGGATTCAAATTTGAAAAAGATAGTATTTAAAGGTGTGGGAACTGCTGTTGTCACTCCGATGAAGGAGGATTATTCGATTAACTATTCTGTCTTTGACGAGCTGCTGGATATGCAGATCGCAGGCAGCGCAGATGCGATCGTAGTTGCAGGTACAACAGGAGAAGGCTCCACCCTGACAGATGATGAGCATATAGAACTGGTACGCCGCGCAGTCAAACATGTCCGTGGGCGCGTTCCGGTCATAGCCGGGGCAGGAAGCAACAATACCGCACATGCCGTATACCTTTCAAAAGAATGCGAAAAAGCCGGGGCCGACGCGCTTCTCCATGTAACACCGTATTATAATAAGGCATCACAGCAGGGCTTGTTTCTGCATTTCAACGAATGTGCCAGGTCTACCCGTCTGCCGGTCATATTATATAATGTACCGTCTCGCACCGGGGTGAACATTTACCCGGCCACCTATAAACGGCTCAGCGAAACAGAAAATATAGTGGCTGTAAAAGAGGCAAGCGGCAACTTTTCCCAGATGGCCAAAATAGCCAGTCTGTGCAAAGAGGATTTGGCCATTTATTCCGGCAATGACGATCAGATCACATCTTCTCTGGCTCTTGGAGGAAAGGGTGTGATATCTGTTCTGTCCAATCTTGTTCCAAATGAGACCCATGCTATCTGCACTTCCTATTTCCGTGGAAACAGCGAAGAAAGCGATAATCTGCAGTTAAAATACCTGGAGCTCATTGAAGCGCTGTTTTTAGATGTAAATCCGATACCCGTAAAACAGGCGATGCGCGCCATGGGTTATGATGTAGGCCCCTGCAGGCTGCCGCTTTGTGATATGGACCGCACCATGGCAGAAAAACTGTACGCTGTACTGGAAAAATATGACCTGACGGAATCATCAAAACGCCAGGGTTCTGTCACGGTTCACATGCCGGGCAACACCGGTACGGTTCTAAAACATAATGTATGATTTTTTAAAATACCGAAAGGAGATTCCATATGAAGGACGCATATATTATTTTCAGAAGCCAGCATCCACAAACAAAGGAAGAAATCACAGATCTGATCAAAGAATTCTGTCAGAAACATGATTTAAAATATTGGGGGACGATTCTTACAGAGACTATGACAGTAAACATTGAGGGAGAGAGTTATACTGTGGATGTAAGGGAAGAGAAAGAAGATTCGGGAGATGTCTACTGGATCATTTATTGCCTGCGGAAAAAACATCTGTACCTGTTCCGGAATATTCTGGAGTCGAATCAGACAGTGGTTTAAAACGCCGGCTTGGTATTCTCTCTTGCGATTCACCTATTTTCAAAGATTCAAAAATTTATAGCCGTTCAGAAATGGACGGCTTTTTAGCTTCCGGACACAAAGTTATCTCTGACGGTGTTGCAGTCTATAAAGAAAAAGAGGTATAATATCCCTATCAGCTCCCCAGTATACTGCTTACACAAACTGGGCAGATTTATCGAAACTATACTGTCTGTATTTTCATAATTACACATAAATCGAAGGGAACTACTACATGGCCGAAATAAGCATTGAGCAAATAAGAAATTTCAGACTGGGTGCTCACCATCTGGATAAGGAGTATAAAAAAACGGATATGGAAAAGCTGACGGGTGCGTGCGGAATGCAGAATACACCTCCGGGCGCCTGGGAAACTGCTCTTTTTAACCGGATTCCTGACTGCAGTTTGACAGAAATGGAATATTTGCTGTATAAAGAGAAAACGCTTCTGCAGACCTGGAGCCTGCGGGGTATCCCTGTTGTATTTCCTGCTCTGGAAAGTGATGTATTTTTATCTGCGCTTATACCGCAGGAGGATGAGCCATGGATCTATACTGCCGGAATTACTCTGGCACTTGATTTTCTGCAGATGGGTTTCCATGAATTATTTGAAATATTACAGCAGGTAATTCCACAGCTTGATCACTGTACCGTAATCAGCAAAACTTCCTTGGATCAGAACCTGGCAGAATGGATGCTGCCGCTGCTCCCGGAGAAAAAGCGCGCGCTATGGACACAGCCCTCCATGTATGGAAGTCCTGATAAACAGACCGTCGGCGGTGCCGTAGTGTCTTTTCTTCTGCGGCCCTGCGCCTTAAAAGGTCTGGTCGTTTTCGGTGGACGGCAGGGAACCAGCCCGGTTTTTACCTCTTACAAAAACTGGACCGGCTATTCGTTTACGCCAAACAAGGATGCCTGTAAAAAGTTAATGCGGAAATACCTGCACTGTTACGGCCCGGCAACACCGAATCATTTTGCAGCCTGGCTCGGATGTTCCGGTAAACAGGCACGGCGTATGTGGAAAACGGTTTCGGAAGAGACAGAACCTGTCATGGTTTTTGGCAAAAAGGCCTATATCCTGTCCTCCGACAAGGAACGTCTTCTGTCTCCGGATTCACTGCAAAGAGAACTGCTGCTGCTCGGCGGACATGACCCCTTTCTCGACCAGAGAGACCGGGCGGTTCTGCAGCCCGACAAAACACTGCAGAAACAAATATGGAGATTTGTAAGCAACCCCGGTGCTGTCCTGTACCGCGGTGAGATCATTGGCATCTGGACAGGGAAAAAGAAAAATAAAGGGATGGAAATTAAGATCACCTTATGGAATACCGTTCCCGAAAAACAGAAGCTTCAAAATCTGGCAGAGGAATACACTGCCTTCCGGAATACGAACTTATCCGGCTTTGATATTATCCTTACTCCCGGCTCCATGTAAGATTCTCACAGAAATTCAACCTCATTCAGATCATGTATCAGGTAATCAATCTTTACATTTGTATTATTTTCCTTGTCCTCCGGATTATACCAGCAGCAGCGGATACCTGCATTATTTCCGCCCTGCATATCGCTGGTCAGGGAATCCCCTACAATGAGAACGTCATCTTTCTCATAAACACCTGTCTGTTTCCAAATGTGATCAAAAAACCGGATGTCCGGTTTTTCATATCCTATCTGGTCGGAAATAAAAATACCGTCAAACAGAACGTCAAGTCCTGAATTTTCAAGCTTGCGTTTCTGTGCCACATAAGTGCCATTTGTGACTGCGTACTGCTTTGCTTTTCCTTTCAGCCTTTCCAGAAGAGACTTGCTGTCATCATTAAAAAATATTTTATCGCCCAAACGCACCTGGTATTCATCGTTGAACTCTTTGATCTTGTCACAGCGGATATGTTCCTTTTGGAAAAATTCCGAAAATCTCTCCAGAAGTACCTGTTCTTTTGTGATCTCCCCGGCCTCCAGGCGTTTCCAATAACGTTTGTTTATTTCCGCATATCTGGAGATCATGGCATCCGTACATTCCTTCAGGTCAAATTTTGCAAAACACTGCCGCAGGGCATATTTCTCTGCTTTGTCAAAATTGAGCAGTGTTCCATCCACATCCCATAATATTACTTTAAACATATTGATTACTCCATTCCTATAACTTTTTCTCTATTTTCGATAACATTCTCTGATAAACGGTTCCTCAATTCCTTCTGAGACGAGCAGACCGTATTTACCGGGATGGCGAAATGCGTTTCCGTGGACTTCCGTTCTTCGATAGACTCTGATTTCATCTAAGGGAAAATCAGCTATATAGATTCCTTCCCGTTCGCCTGCCTCTATGATCAAAGTGTCCCTGGAACCCGGCTCACCTTCCCTGTATGCAATCCCGTCAAAGGCAGTTGAATGTCCATTGCAGTCAGGCTTTCCAAAGGGATAATTGACAGTAGCAATACCTGTCATATTTTCATACGCCCTTGCGCGAAGCTGGGAAATACGATTGATTTCCATGGGACAGGCATTTGGGACCAGAATGATCTCAGCACCTTTCAGCATGAGGATTCTTGCGCTTTCCGGAAATTCCCTGTCATAACAGATCATGGCGCCAATCTTTACCATTCCCTGTTCTGTATCCAGCTCTGCAGTATAAAAATCATCTCCCGCCGTCAGTCTGCACTCATCACCAAAGTCACAGGTATGAACCTTGGCATAGGTCAGAACTCTGCTGCCAAAACGGTCAAAAAGGCAGAGTGTGTTGCGCGGCAGCGGTTCAAACGCTTCAAGGAACGTGATACCGATTGCCATACCCAATTTTTTGGCAAGCTCGCCGAAAGAACAGACAAAATCACTGTCAGAGGATACCGCATCTGTTTTTAATTCCTCTATATTTTCCGAAATTTTATATCCACTGCTCCACATTTCCGGAAACAGGGCAATATCAGCACCCATTTTCTTTGCTTTTTTACAGGCATCTGCTCCCTTGGCTAAATTTTCTTCTAAAGAATTCCCCGGCATTAGCTGGAGTAATGCAATTTTAAGATTTTTCATATCCTTCTTGTATGATGTTTATAGAAGCTAAAACATCACATTTTCCTTTCTTTTAGTGATGTGACATAATACATTCAGATGCTGTGGACTTTTGATTTTCTTCTGTAGTCCAACTACTTAAAGGAGTGTATTGCCACGGTTTTATCTGAATCATTTATAAGCTGGATATTGCCACGAGGGAATTCCTTCCCGAGCACTTATTTCAATCAAGTCTATGAGGGTAAACACCTGTGGAATTGTCACAGTATCACACTCAGAAAGGAGATCTTATGATTTACGTAGGCATTGATATTGCCAAACTCAACCATTTCGCCTCTGCCATTTCTTCAGATGGTGAAATTATGCTTCAACCGTTCAAATTTACAAATGACTATGATGGCTTCCATCTGCTGCTTCACAAGCTCGATTCTTTCGATCCTGACAGCCTCATCATAGGTCTTGAATCAACGGCTCACTATGGCAACAACCTTCTTGAATTCCTTGTCAAACATAACTACAAGGTCTGTGTCATAAACCCTATCCAGACCTCTGCAATGCGAAAGAACAACATTCGCAAAACAAAAACGGATAAGGTAGATACTTACATAATTGCTAAAACTTTAATGATGGATCCTCACCGTTTCTTTTCGCAGCATGATCTTTCAATCATGCACTTAAAGGAATTGGGGCGTTTCCGCATGAAACTAATCAAGAAACGTACCCAGGGCAAGATTCAACTAATGTCGTATGTTGATCAGGCTTTCCCTGAACTGCAGTATTTCTTCAAATCTGGCATCCACCAGAAATCTGTGTATGCAGTTCTTAAAGAAGCACCTACGACCAAAGACATTGCTTCTATGCACCTGACCCATCTGTCACACTTGCTTGAGGTTTCCTCCCACGGTCATTTCAAGAAAGACACAGCGACTGAATTAAGGATTCTGGCACAGAAGTCTGTCGGTTGCAACGACAGTTCTATATCTACTCAGATTACTCAGACCATTGAACTGATCGAGTTACTGGATAGCCAGGTTCATGACGTTGAATCTGAAATGGAATTGATTGTCAATTCTTTGGCTTCCATCATTATGACCATTCCGGGCATTGGTTTTATCAATGGCGGAATGATACTGGGCGAGATTGGCGATATTATGCGCTTCTCCAGCCCATCAAAAGTGCTTGCATTTGCTGGTCTTGATCCGACTGTCTATCAGTCTGGAAACTTTAACGCCAGCCATACCAAGATGTCCAAACGTGGGTCTTGTCCCCTTCGCTACGCTTTGATAAATGCAGCACATAACGTTGTCAAAAACAACAAAACCTTTAAAGATTACTATGATCAGAAAATCTCAGAGGGAAAGTCCCATTACAATGCCTTAGGTCATTGTGCCGGGAAGTTGGTTCGCATCATTTATAAAATGCTCACTGACAACGTTTCGTTTAATTTGGATTAATATCTGACCGTTCATATATATTTTTAAAAAGCACCCTATGGGAGCTCTATTAAAGTTAGCCATTTTTCCGGTCAGAAAATAAATATAATCTTTTGCTAATTTAGGGTTGACTTTTCATAGCTGGTCTCCGTTTTATAATGAATCTGTTGACATTAATGATGAATCTGTCTCTTCTCCTCATACATCCGCTGGTCTGCCTGGCGAATAAGCGCCTCCGCATTTTCCTGTTCCTCAGGGTAGCGCGCATACCCGATACTCACATGGGGATGCAGGGTACATTCGGGCAGTATATATGGACGGCCAATCTCCTCTTTCAGTCGTTCTTTTAGTTTTTCATAGAATTCGTCGCCTTTTCCACCGGCAGCCAGTACCGTAAATTCATCTCCGCCGGTACGAAATGCCAAATCCTCTTCAGAGAGGCATTTTTGCATACGGGCTGCGGACTCTTTTAAAAACTTATCGCCGATATCGTGTCCAAAACGGTCATTGATCTGTTTAAACCTGTCCATATCCAGATAGTATAATACGCAGGGACGATTCTGCAGGACGAATTCCTTTAAGCAGTTCATAAAATATCTGCCGTTATGCAGGCCCGTCAGCGGGTCCGTATTGACCAGCTTTGCCAGCTCCTTTTTTTGCTCTGCGCTGGTCAGTATGCCGTTGATGACCATGACTGCCAGAACGAGTATGAGACTGCAGACAATGGATTCTATCCATATGTATTCCATGGGAACCCATCCTTTTTTGGGAATTATGCTCAAATGCCATGTACCGTTTGGAACCTGAATCACATCCTCCACGGCATCCGTCACAGAAAAGTCCGCGTTCTGTATGATATTCTGCACCTTGCCTGTATCCGGATGGATCCGCCATATTTTATATTTGTATCCCTGTCCATTCAATGCCTTTAAATTTATCTCGTCAAATATCTCAGGCACATTGAGCACAACAATGCTGAATCCCCAGAATGTTTTCTGCCCATCCTCATCTGTCAGATATATGGGATTTCTCGCCACAATTCCCATGCCGCCCTGTGAAAGTTCATATGGGCCTGCCAAGGTCATTTTTCCTGTGTCCCTGGCATACTCTGCCTCTGTTTTCCTGTCAGGATCACTGAACAGGTCGCCGAAGGCTTCCTCGTTTCCCTCCAGGGGATATACATAGGTCACATTTCCATCCGGTGCCAGCTGCAGGCTTCTGATAGAGGCATCCTTTTCGTAAAGACTTTCAGCTGCCTTATCAAAATTTACCACCTCGCCATGGTTGCTGGTGACGATCACTTCCAGTGCTTTTGTGGTAAACAATTGAGAATCAATGGCATACTGCAGTTTACTGATTTCTCCCCTCAAAACATATCTGGCATTGCGCATGCTGCTGTTCTTCTGATACATGTACAGACATACCACCATGCAGACAGAAGCAAGCGCCAGAGTAACGGATATTCCTGTAATCATCCATCGTTTTTTCTTACTGTGTTTTTCCATCTTTTTCCCTTCTTCAAGGTGACATCCGGATCTGTTTCGTAAATATTACTTGTATTGTTCCATACGCCTGTTAAGACAGCTCCGTTTTTTTCAAATATCTTATTGGACGCTGCATTATCCATATGTACAAAAGATTTCACTTTGGTATAACCGAGGGACTTACATTTTTCTAAAATATTGACAAACAATATATTGCCATACCCCTTCCCTCTATACTGTTTTGCGATTCCATAACCAAAGTTTCCTACACCCTGTTTTTCTAAAATCTCACTGGAATGATGACGTATCCTGGCGATTCCTACCGGTTTTTCCTCCACATAGAGAAAATATGTGGACTGAGGTATATAATTTTCCGGCAGATTTCGCGATTTGGAGTAATCATCCTGCTGTATGAGCCAATTTCTGTACTCGCCATAAGAGATACCATAAACTTCATTTGGAAAACCGTTTTCATTGCTTCCTAAATCCTGAAGCATTTCATATTCGGCCATGCCGTTTAAAGGGGAAAGCTGTTTTAATTCAATTTTCATTTTCACTCTCCTATTCATGAACTGTTGCCGTTTACTAATTATTTTCCAGTTCAGCAAGGATCTCCTCAACCGTATAGTACGCACCGGTTTCATATCCCTGTTTTTCATCTCTTAGTCCATATTATACCCATAATCTGTATCGGAAACAACTACCATTTCTCGTATCATATAACTATCGTCCGGCAAAAAAAGTATCCAAATCTGAGAAAAGGAATAACAGACCGCTTAGTCTGCCATTCCTTATATGCTGACCGTTCAAAATTCATTTGTGATAAGGCTGCCCACTCATGATCCGGTAACTCCTGTAAATCTGTTCCAGCAATATTACCCGCATCAACTGATGCGGAAATGTCATTTTGGAAAAGCTGAGCGCAAAATCCGAGCGTTTCAGCACCTCTTTTCCAAGTCCGATGGAACCGCCTATGACAAAAGTGATATGGCTCTTCCCCTGTATTCCAAGACTCTCTATCTTTTGGGAGAGTTCAACAGAGTCCAGTATTTTTCCATTGATCTCTAGTGTAATGACGTAGGCATCTTCCCTGATGCATTTTAGAATGCGCTCGCCTTCTTTCTGGCGGATATTCTCCTCCACAGTCTCGCTGGCGGCATCCGGTGTTTTTTCGTCTGCCACTTCCAGGATTTCCAGCTTGCAGTATTTGCTCAGACGCTTTGTATATTCGGCAATGGCGTCACGATAGAACTTTTCTTTGATCTTTCCAACAGTAAGTATGGTGATCTTCATTTTCCTGTATCCTCCCGCTTCCATTTCAAAAGTCTGTCCTTTTCCTCTCTTGACACCCGGTAGGATTCCCTGATCTTCTGAATGGATTTATTGTGTGTAAAGGTATCCATGGTATCTGTCTGCAGAAATGCGGCGGTCTTCTCCGGAAACTTCACATAGCAGACAGAGACTGCCCAGGCTGCCGCCATCTGCACATAATAGGCATCACTGTCTAAATGGTTGCATATATCCAGCAGACGGTCAATATAATCCTCTGTCACAAAATGGTCAAGCATAGATACCAGAGCAAAACGAATCTCATATTCTCTTTCTGAGCTGAGATATCGCTCCAAAAAGGCGAACCAGTAAGCAGAATCCTTTCTCATAAACTTATAAGTAATACAACTGCAGTCACAAATGGCCCAATTATTGATTTTGGGCACAAAACGCGCCAGTGCCTGCGTCTGCTCCTCCCGCTCCATTTTCGCATATCCGATCACAATACCCTGGAGCATCAGTTCTTCATAACAGCTATCATCCGCTTTCTCTAAAAAACCGGCATAGTCCTCCCCTGCGATCTTCTTTGCCATTTTCCGGAGCTTTGGCAGCCGGACCCCCATCATGGTCGTCAGGCCCGGTATCAGGGATTCCTGAAATTTTTTGTAGTCCTTATCAGCCGACTCTCTCAGTTCCTCTCTTATTGCTTCTATCATGATTTCCCTTGTGTTCTCCATTTTCCTCCATACAACTGAAAAAAGAGCCGCCACGTCCGGTGACGGCTCTTTGTATGTTTAATTAATTATTTTTTCCTTTGATGAATTCGTCGATTCCCTGTGCAGCGGATTTTCCTGCGCCCATGGCCAGGATAACCGTTGCGGCACCTGTCACGGCATCACCGCCGGCGTAAACACCGTCTTTGGTTGTTTTGCCATTTTCCTCATCAGCGATGATACATTTTCTCTTGTTTGTATCAAGGCCGATTGTGGTGGAAGAAATCAGCGGGTTCGGGGAAGTTCCCAGGGACATGATAACTGTATCCAGTTCCATCTCAAACTCAGAACCCGGAATCTCTACAGGACGTCTTCTTCCTGACGCATCCGGCTCGCCCAGTTCCATACGAACACACTTCATGCCTCTTACCCAGCCGTTTTCATCTGCCAGGATCTCTGTAGGATTGCACAGAAGGTCAAAGATAATTCCTTCTTCTTTTGCGTGATGTACTTCTTCCGCTCTTGCAGGAAGCTCTGCTTCACTTCTTCTGTATACAATATGTACCTCAGCGCCGAGACGAAGAGCTGTTCTTGCAGCATCCATTGCCACGTTGCCGCCGCCTACAACGGCTACTTTCTTGCCCATTTTAATAGGTGTGTCATGGTCGTCGCGGAAAGCTTTCATCAGGTTGCTTCTTGTCAGGTACTCATTGGCAGAGAATACACCGTTGCTTATCTCACCCGGAATGCCCATGAACATGGGGAGTCCTGCACCGGAACCGATGAATACAGCTTCAAAGCCTTCTTTTTCCATGAGCTCGTCGATCGTGGTGGATTTACCGATAATCACGTTCGTCTCGATCTTAACACCTAACGCTTTTACATTTTCAACTTCCATTTTAACTACTTTGTCTTTCGGAAGACGGAATTCAGGAATACCGTATACCAGTACACCGCCCGGCTGATGAAGTGCTTCAAAGATCGTTACATCGTAACCCATCTTAGCCAGATCTCCGGCGCAGGTAAGACCTGCAGGTCCGGCACCAATCACTGCAACCTTATGTCCGTTTTTCTCCTTCGGAGGTTCCGGTTTGATTCCGTTTTCTTTTGCCCAGTCAGCAACAAAACGCTCCAGCTTACCGATAGAAACCGGTTCGCCTTTGATACCGCGGATACACAGACCTTCACACTGTGTTTCCTGGGGGCAGACACGTCCGCAGACTGCCGGAAGGGCGCTGGACTGGCCGATCACTTTGAATGCTTCTTCAAAGTTGCCCTCTTTTACTTCTTTGATAAATCCGGGAATGTCAATGTTTACAGGACATCCCTTGACACATTTTGCATTTTTACAGGTTAAGCAGCGGGCTGCCTCTTCCATTGCTTCTTCTTTGTTATATCCATAGCAAACTTCTTCAAAGTTTGTTGCTCTCACCTTCGGGTCCTGTTCTCTTACAGGAACTTTCTTTAATACGTCACCCATTATTCGTCACCTCCGCAGTTTCCGCATCCGCCGTGATGGGTATCCCCCTCACGAAGTTTTAATAATGCTCTTCCTTCTTCTGTCTTGTACATCTGCTGTCTCTTCATTGCCAGATCCCAGTCAATCAGATGACCGTCAAATTCAGGACCGTCCACGCATGCGAATTTCACTTCACCGCCGACGATAACACGGCAGGCTCCGCACATACCGGTTCCGTCAACCATGACCGGATTCATGGAAACGATAGTGGGCAGATTCAGTTTCTTAGTTGTCAGGCAGCAGAATTTCATCATGATCATGGGGCCGATCGCAACACATTTTGTATAGGTCTTGCCTTCAGCAGTCAGGTCTTCAATTACTTTTGTTACCATTCCGTGACGTCCATATGTACCATCATCTGTGGTGATGTATAAATTTCCTGCTACTTCTTCCATTTCCTTTTCCAGGATGATCAGGTCTTTGGTCTTGGCACCTACAATGACATCAGCGTCAATGCCGTGCTCGTGCAGCCATTTTACCTGCGGATATACCGGTGCGGTTCCAACGCCGCCGGCTACAAATAAAAGTTTTTCTTTCTTTAACTCTTCCAGATCTTCATTTACAAATTCAGATGGACATCCTAACGGACCTACGAAATCTTCAAAGAAATCTCCTGTCTGCATTTTAGCGAATTTTTCGGTGGAAGCACCTACCGGCTGGAATACGATCGTAACAGTTCCTGCCTCTCTGTCATAATCACAGATGGTAAGCGGAATTCTCTCCCCTGCATCGTCTTTTTTCACGATGACGAACTGTCCGGGTTCACAGTGTTTTGCAACCCTTGGTGCGTCAACAACCATGAGATATACTATCTCATTGAGCTTTTCTGCTTTCAGAATCTTGTACATAATGTCCTCCTCACAACTCCAAATATGGTAATTCTATTGCTATAGTCGCTCTTTTTAGTATAGAGCAAAAGTAACAAAAATTCAATCCGAATTTTAGAAAAATTTCCAATTTACTTTATAAATCATTGATAAATGACATAAGTTGCACTTGCCGGACTGCTTATTTTTCCGTTTTCATCCACTAAGATGGCGGAAAATATATTCTCTCCCACAGGCATGGCAACCGGGCCTGTATATTCTGTGCTTTCGGTGGTAGGTGTTTCATTAAATTCATAATATGCGGTACATCCCTTCGGCACATATACTTTAATTGTCATGGAGTCCTCATACTGACCGGAGGCGGGTGTGATTCTGGGAGCGTCCGGCGCCTTGAATTCTATGGTGTAGGTCATAAGGCCGATGTCACTGGGAATGCCTTTGGCGTTATACGCCACATATTTCAGGGTATACTCTCCCTCCTCCTCCAACATGATCCCGCTGGCGGAGTCATACAGTTTGCTGGTGGTATCCGGGTCTTTGCCGTCCAGAGTATAATATATTTTGGTTCCGTCTTCAATGGCGCTGAAATCCACTTCCTCTTTGCTGTCATAGGTTCCGCCGTCCAGTGAGATAACCGGAAGGGTACTGATATAGGAAGAATAGCGTTCCTTTACCTCTGTGCTCTCACAGTCATCCATCAGCTCCTTGATCTTTTTGACCTCCCCCTGTTTCTCGTACAGGCGGAGCAGTTCCCCATAGGCACTGACACTGTCGGGAGCCTTGGCGATGGTGGCAATGAGAATCGCCAGCGCTTTCTCCTCCTCCTCATTTTTCAGATATATCTTTGCCTGCAGAATGTTGGCTTCTGTGCTGTCAGGCTGCAGATTCAGGGCACGTTCCAGGTATTTCAGAGCTGAGTCATAGTCCTTGTTGCTGAACTCAGACTCAGCTTGGGCCATCTGGAAATCAAAAGAATTGTACTGCTTCTGATAGAAGATCACACCTGCGCCCACAGCCAGCACACATACGCCGGCCACAGTAAATCCCACAGCCATACGCCTTTTCTTTCTGCGCTTCATCTCCTGTTCCTGGCGTCTCTTTTCCCGGAGCGCATGCTCCTCTTTTTTCTTCTTCTCTTTTTCCTGTATCTCTCGCTGCTGGATAATCGTCTCCAGCGTATTATATTCCGGCACCCATTGAACTTCTTTGCCGCATACGGGGCAGAACAATATGCCATCTTCAAATTCTGTACCGCAGTTCGCACACTTCATGTAAATACCTCATTTCTCATCTATATCAATATTTTACAAATACTCTTCTATATACTGTTCAAATTCTTCCTGGGACATAAGGACTTTTCTGGGTTTGGTACCTTCCTCCTCGCCCACTACGCCGGCTTCACAGAGCTGGTCCATGATTCTTGCTGCCCGGTTAAAACCAATCTTAAATACACGCTGGAGCATACCGATGGAGGCCTTGTCCTTCTCAATGATGAACTTGCCGGCGTCGGTAAAGTAGGCATCCCGGTCATTTCCACCGGATGCCGCTCCTGCCTGATTGGCGGAAGCATCTTTGGCTGCTTCAATTTTGTCCTGGATCTCCTGGCTGTAGACATGGGCAGGATTCTGCCCCGCTAAGAATTTCACTACAGCCCCCACTTCCTGGTCACTGACAAAAGCGCCCTGTACACGGGCCGGCTTCTGGTAACCCTGCGGGTAAAATAACATGTCGCCTTTGCCCAGCAGTTTTTCCGCGCCGTTCATATCAATAATGGTCCGGGAATCCACACCGGAGGATACGGAGAACGCGATTCTGGAAGGCATGTTTGCCTTGATCAGGCCGGTGATGACATTGACGGAAGGACGCTGTGTAGCGATGATCAGATGGATTCCCGCTGCACGGGCAAGCTGTGCCAGGCGGCAGATCGCATCCTCCACCTCACCGGGCGCTACCATCATAAGATCTGCCAGCTCGTCCACAATGATAACGATCTGCGGCATCTTTTCCGGCTTTCCTTCCTCTTCAATATCCTTAATTTTGTCAACTTTTGCATTGTATCCTTTTAAATCCCTGACATTGTACTCTGCAAATTTATTATAACGGTCTGTCATCTCCGCAACTGCCCAGTTCAGGGCACCTGCCGCTTTCTTGGGGTCAGTGACCACAGGGATCAGCAGATGGGGAATCCCGTTATACACACTCAGCTCCACAACCTTGGGATCTATCATGATCAGCCGTACCTCTTCCGGGGTGGCTTTGTAAAGGATACTCATAATCAATGTATTGATACATACGGATTTACCGGAGCCTGTGGCGCCTGCGATCAGCAGATGGGGCATCTTGGCAATATCGGCAATGACCGGCTGTCCTGCAATATCTTTTCCCGCCGCAAATGCCAGCTTGGATTTGCACGTGGAAAAAGCCTCGGACTGTATCAGTTCACGAAGCATAACTGCACTGTTTGTGGCATTGGGGACTTCGATTCCGACGGCGGCTTTGCCGGGAATGGGTGCCTCAATACGGATATCCGTTGCTGCCAGATTCAGTTTGATATCATCGGTCAGGCTGACAATTTTGCTGACTTTAACGCCCTGTTCCGGCTGCAGCTCATAACGCGTAACGGTCGGACCGCAGCTCACATTGGTCACTGTCACATTGACCCCGAAATTGTGCAGTGTCTCCTGCAGTTTTTTGGCTGTGCTGCGAAGATGCGTGTCAGAATCACCTTTTCCGCCGGTTCCCTTTTTCAGCAGTGAGACGGGAGGAATTTCGTATTCCTTTTTTATCTCCTGTTCCTTGTCCGCGATCTCACCCTTTATGTTTTCAATACCATCCTCGATCTCATCTTTTGAGGAACGCGTTTTTTTCGCGGAACCTGCTTTTCGGGGCTTTTCCTCCACAACAGGTTCTGCCGGTATATCTTCCACAATCTCTTCCACCTCTGCCGGCGCTGTGTCGGAACGGTGGATAGGGAAAGCATTTTCTGGTTTCAGAAGGATATCATCTGCAGGAATCTCCTCTGCCGGTTCCGTCAAAGCTGCCTCAGCCGCTGCTGCTTCCTTCCGGATAACACTTATATTTTCAGCAGCCGGATTGGCTGCAATGCTGTCTTCGTTCTTGTTTCTTCTTGTTTTCAATTTTAAAGGTTCGGATTCTTCGTTTTTCTCTCCGTGTTTTGCTCTTCTTCCTGTGACAGGTCTGTCTTTCTGCTCTGCCGCATACTGTTTTCTGCGGGCATGTCCTGCCTTCGCACTGCCGTACACGTGGGTGCTGCCCTTCTTAAGAAGCGCGAACATGGATTTTTGTGTGATCAGTATCAGAGCAATGATCATTGCAATGATAACGATCACATAAGTTCCGACCGTGCCAAACGCTTTTCCGAAGATATTGCAAAGAAGTCCTCCCAGAATACCTCCGCCGGTCTGGTACGTGGACGAAATTTTATAATAATCCATAATGGAAGTTCCGCCGAAATAGCCGTCCGTTAAAAGCTGCATCAATGCGCAGGCAGAAATGAACAGCAAAAGAAAGCCTGCCATTTTCCGGTAAGCTTTCGGATTTCTGTTATTTGATATGACAAAGGATACGGCAAGGAATAAAAAGATAGGGAATATGTAGGCAACCAGGCCGAACAGTCCGAAGAAGACTCCGCTGACTGTCTTTCCTACCAGGCCTCCCATGCCGAAATTGCTCAGTAACAGCAGGATGGAGCCTGCCAGTGTGATCCATAATATTATCTCAGTATACAGGCCGATGCCCTCGTCCTGTTTTTTCTTATTTCTGCTTCCAGAGCGGGTGCCCGTCTTTTTTCTTGTGTTGTTTTTTTTCGTCGCTGCCATTTTCCTGACTCCCCTTATAGTTCCTGCGGTTTGCACCTACAGGACAAAATTACACGTTACAGCAACAATTCCGATGATAAAACAGTAAATACTGAAATACCGGAATTTTTTGCGCTGTATCAGCCGCAGCATTGTTTTGATGCAGAAGTACCCCGCTGCTCCTGCAAGAACGGCTGCCGCCAGATATTCCCCAAACACGGGAAGTGTGACTCCCGAGCCGGGTATGTCCTTCAATTCCAGGACTGCTGCCCCCAACACAGCCGGAATGGACATGATAAATGAATATTTTACTGCAAATTTTCTGTTGAGACCGCAGAGCAGACAGGCTGCTATGGTCATACCGGACCTGGAGATTCCCGGAAATACGGCGATTCCCTGAAAAAAGCCGATAGCCAGCGCGATCCAAAAGGATACATCTTTCGGTATTTTGTCACCTGCCGGGAAGAAGTCCACCACCAAAAGCAGGATGCCGGTGATAAAAAGCCCAACCCCGGGTGCCAGCAGATTGCTGCCGGCTGTTTCCACAACATTCTGCAGAAGCAGGCCCACAATCGCAGTGGGAATTGTAGAAACCGTAATAAGCAGGATAAATTTACGATAATTGGAGGACACGATCTTCCTATAACGCCTGGCATCGTGTTCTCTTCTGTTGTGTGACCATATTTTAATATTCTGAATGATATCATAAATCATTCCGCAGCCGTCCAGGATCAGCTTCTTAATGTCCTTCCAGAACGCGATAAAAATAGCTGTCAGCGTTCCCAAATGTAAAATCACATCGAACAACACGCCTGTATCGGTATTGATGTTTAATAGATTCTGCATAATAGCCAGATGCCCGGAACTGCTCACCGGAAGGAATTCTGTGATTCCCTGCACCAGTCCAAGCAGAAGTGCCTGTAATAATGACATGTGGTCAACCTCTTCATATGTATTTTCTCCATCTGATTCCTGTGTACAGCGCACAGATGGAGTGATAAACTTTATCAAATGTTTATTTTATCATAAAATTGCATTTCACACAACTTAAAAGTCTTTACAAAATTTAAGAATTTTCGATCAGGCGTCTTTTTTCTTATTTTCTTCTATGAGTTCATACAGTTTTTCCAGAGACTGGGAAATGCCGCCCACTTCATCTATGAGACCTTCTTTTACGGCCTCTTCGCCCTCCAGCATAGTGCCCACATCCTTGACAAGCTGGGTGGGATCCAGCATCAGTTCTTCGATACGCTCCTGGGTCATTTTGGAATGGGAAGAGACAAAGCCTGTGATACGGTCCTGTATCTTTTCTATGTTTTTATAAGACTGCATCACACCGATGAACATACCGTTGCTCCGGACCGGATGGATCACCATGGTGGCAGAGGGCACAATAAAAGAGTAATCCGCAGATACAGCCATAGGCACACCGATGGAGTGACCGCCTCCAAGCACCAGGGAAACGGTCGGTTTGCTCAGGGACGCGATCATCTCCGCGATCGCCAGCCCTGCCTCCACGTCTCCGCCCACCGTGTTCAGCAGGATCAGCAGGCCGTCCACGTCCTTGCTGTCTTCAATGACAGCGAGCTTTGGAAGGACATGTTCGTATTTGGTTGTCTTACTGTTGTTCGGCAGGGATTCGTGGCCTTCCACCTCACCTATGATGGACAGAAGATGGATGTGATACTGTTTTTCATTATCCGATAAATCAAGCTGCCCCATATCTTCTATCTGTTCATTCTGCTTTTCTGTTTTCTCCAGTTCATTTTTCTTTTCTTCAGACATAAAAGTACCTCCAAGATTTTATTCCTGGAGGTAGGATATGTAATTTGGTGATAATTATGCATAGCCCGGGTCAGAGCAATGTGCTGCATTTTATTCTGTTGATATTGCAGGCTGTGGCAAAATCATTTTTTCTTTTTTCTCTTATCACGGGCCGGGTCAAACCATAATTTGGAAGGATATCTTTTTAGATAGCGGTTAATACTGGGTTGGAAATTCATGATGATACAGCAGATATATGCCATTATAATAAAAAATGCTGTAAGCCATGTTGAAATCTGCATATTCGGATATAACAGTATATATTCCTTTGTGATCCAAAGCGCAAAGGCACCACCCAATGTGGTAAAAACAGTACCTCCGATTTTACTCAGTCCACCAATATATTCGCCCATCATCACAGCAACCGGCATAATTATAGGCGTGAGAATACGTCTGTCTCTTCCGAAACGGATTGAATGATTGGTTAGGGGATAATGCATATACAGTTCAACAATACTGATTATAAAGCTGATAAGCCAGGCTATAAGAAGTATGTTCTGAAACACATTAAATACTGAGATGATTTTACACGTTTTCTCTGAATGCAGGTCTTCAAATTCTATCTGCTTCTGTCTGTTGTACTCCTCTACCATCCGCTTGACTTCTTCTGGCTCATAGGCCAGTCTGTCTTTTAAATCCTCGGATTCCTTTTTATCCTGCATTTACACACCTCCGTTCAAACTTTTACAAAGTTCTACCACCCCTGGCGAAGATGTTCCAGACATTTTTCATACATGTCTTTTGAATACTCAAATTCTACATAGGAGAATATGGCATTCACGAAACAAAATAATATGAATATGGTTTCTATCAGTAATTCCCTGTCCTCCCAAATAGATTTTTTCTTTTTCCGCAATAGGATTATTTCTATAATATGAAAAATACTCAGGCTGCCATAGATGAAAAATGCCACGTAATAGCATACTTCTCGGTTCCAATTCTGCCCGCTACTCAGATAATAAAGAAGCATTGTCGGAGGAATAAAGAAAAGCAGCCCTACAATCCTTTTAAATATTTTTTTCTGTTTTGCTTCCATAGACTTCACCTGTCCAAAATTCCATTTACTGATTCGCCTATTCCTATATTGATATCATACCATTTCCGCACAATAAAGTCCAACAGATGTAAATGCAAAAATACCCCTCTGCACAGTTCCCTGTGCAAAGAGGTATCTCATATTCAGCGTATTTTTACTCGTCCCAGTTATGCCATACATACTGTACGTCATCGTCATCCTCAAGCAGATCCAGTGTTCTCTGCAGGTTCTTCACATCCTGCTCATCGGAGAGTTCCACATAGGTCTGGGGGATCATGGCAACATCGGCTTCTGCCATGGGGATGCCCTCTTTTTCCAGGGCTTCGCGGACAGCACTGAAATCATCCGGAGCTGTGAGGACCTCAAAGCTGTCCTCCTCCTCGGAAAAGTCTTCTGCGCCTGCGTCCAAAGCGATCATCATCAGGTCGTCTGAGTCCATCTCACACTCTTCTTTGTCGATGATGATCTGGCCTTTTTTATCGAACATAAAGGATACGCATCCCGGTGTTCCGATATTGCCGTTTCCTTTTGTGAAAGCACTTCTCACATTGCTGGCTGTACGGTTCTTGTTGTCTGTCAGGGTCTCCACAATGACAGCCACACCGCTTGGGCCGTAGCCTTCGTAGGTAATGTATTCGTAGTTGTCCGCATTGGCATCGCCTGCTGCTTTCTTGATGCCGCGGTCAATGGTGTCGTTTGGCATGTTGTTTGCTTTTGCCTTTGCGATCACATCGCGGAGTTTACTGTTGTTTGCAGGGTCCGGGCCACCCTCTTTTACGGCTACCACGATTTCCCTGCCGATCACGGTAAAGATTTTACCTTTTTTTGCATCATTTTTCTCTTTTTTATGTTTTATGTTTGCGAATTTTGAATGTCCTGACATTTCTCTTCTCCTTCTTTTTTGGGCAGTTTTTCCACCCTTACTTTTTGTATTGTATTATTTTCCACCCCAAGGATGGTAAATAAATATCCATTTGCCCTGACTTCCTTATCCTCCTGCATATTCGGTATATGCCCGAGTAAAGAGGTCAGATATCCATTTAATGTCTCATAGTCTTCATCCTCAAAATCAATGTCCAGCACCTCTCCCACCTCTTCCAGCGGAGTAAGTCCTTTCATCAGATAGGAGTCATCAAGCTGCTCCACAATAAAATGGTCGTCTTCGTCATATTCGTCCAGGATATTGCCCACAATCTCTTCCAGAATATCCTCCATGGTCACAATGCCTGAAGTCTGTCCGTATTCATCCACCACCACAGCCATGTGGATCTTCTTGGCCTGCATCCGTTTGAACAGATCATTGATGCTTCTGGTTTCCGGAATATAGGAGGCCTCCCGGATCAGATCCGGTATCTGGCCCACGGGCACATCCCCTTTGTTCTCAAAGGTCATCTGTTTCATGGCATCCTTCAGATGCAGAATGCCGATAATGTCATCAATATCCTCCCTGTATACCGGATATCTGGAATTGCTTCCGTTCAGCATATAGGAAAGCGCTTCTGCCAGAGGCGTATTTACCTCTATGGCGCTGACATTTTTCCGGTGAGTCATAATATCCTGGGCTTCCTTGTCGGAAAACTCCATGATATTCTGAATCATTTCCGCTTCATTTTCTTCAATCACACCCTGTTCATGGGCATCATCCACCATTGAAATGATCTCTTCTTCTGTCACATCTTCTTCGTTATGATGGGGATCCACACCCAGCAGGCGCACCAGTCCGTTGGACAGCTTCATAATCAAAAACGTAATCGGATAAAACAGCTTCACGATCAGCCGTACCAGTCCGGCTGTGCGGTAAACCCATTGATGGGGATTACAGGTAAACAGTTTCTTGGCGGAAATCACGCCCACAGCCACAAGCAGGATCAGCACCAACAGCACCACGATCACAACACAAATGCCGCGCAGTAAAGCGTCCGGTATGTAGGAAAATGCAGATACCCCGTTCAGTGCCGTATACATGTATGGAACAATCTCACGGATTCCCACATACCCGGCCAGGATACTGAGAAGCGTACCGACCGTAAGGATGGTATTGACCACCATAACCGGGTTGTTCACCACATCCAGGAGCCAGCGGGATTTTTTGTCACCCTCCTGCTGCCTTTTCTCCACTTCACTTTCGCTTACTTTCTGTATGGCAGAGCCAAATCCATATAAAATTCCGTTAATGATGATGAATAATAGAAAAACCATTACCGCCCATAAAGGACTACTCCCGTCATCCATATGATTAAAAAATTCCTTCTTTCTTCCCTCATATTTGCCCTTTTTGCAGGGCTGTCCTATATTAAGATACCATTTTCGTGCACAGCAGTCAAGAAAAAAAGAATCCCCCGAAGAGGTTCACATCATGAACTCTCCGGGCAATTCTTTTTCAACAAAGGCCGCGATCGCGGCTATATCCGCCCCGCTGGCTCCCTTTTCCATGTAAAGCGTATCCTCCCGGTTCACAGAAGGGCCTGCTGCGTCCAGATGGATCCAGCGCACGCCTTTTCTCAATATATTCCGCTGAAATGCAAGCGCTACGCTGAGATGCTTTTTCCGGCATTCCGGCCACGGCAGTTCATGGTAGATATGGTCCAGCGGCAGTGCGAATGCCGGCTCTCCCAATCCCTGGGCAGTAAAACGGAACCGTTCCCCCGTCTCCTTGTCATTGCTGAAAATACCTGTGACAAAATCCCCATATTCCGCTCTGCAGGCATAGGTAAGGGAGGACAGGTCGATCAGCCACACAGCGCCCATATTCTGGGCCCGAACCATGGCGTCAGCCAGCATGATCCGGCTTTTTCTCCGCGCGGCGCAGAGTTTATTTTGACGTCTGTCCCATACCCCCTCATCGGAGGCAGTTTCCGTAAAACTCAAAACCGCGATGATGTTTTTTCCTGTCTTGCTTCCGGCCAGGATCTCAAAAACAGACAGCATGTCCGCAGCTCCGCACAGGTCAAAACAGATATCCTCCTGGGCGTCGTGATAGGCATGGTACAGCTCCTCTTCTATTCCGTAAAAAATGCTTCTTCCGATCAAAGCCACAGCCCCCATACATGAGCCGCAGTTATAATGCAGGGTAACGGTACGCACCCCTGCCTCTTTGACCGAATCGCAGGGCACGCCAAGGGATTCGGCCAGCTCCTCTGCATATCGGGCCATCTTCTCAACATTGATATGCCGGAAAGGAAGGTTGCCCAGGGTTCTGGCATGACCGATACAGACAGCCTCCCTCTTTCCCTCTGTGACGGCGGACAGTAAATTTTCTGATGAAATAATATAAAAGATACCATCACCATAGTCACACAGCCTGTCCCTGCACTGATATACCGTAGCCGTTTCCAATTCTTCCAGCGCATTTTCGCAAAAATGGTAGGCGCCCTGATACAGACATCGTATGATCACCTTCACCAGCTCCCGCTTTCTCTGAAAGCTCAGACCGCCGGTATCCATAAATATGCAGTGGCAGCCCCTGCGCTTTCTTCCGAGCTGTTTAAACTGCCTGCACAGCGCCGGGATGCTGGCATATCTGGGAATGACAAAATCTTCCCAGACCGCACTTTCAGATCGCTCCATATACGTGATTTCCATCTCTTATCTCCCCGTGACTCATCCATAACCAAATATAACTCATTATATTTTCTAAACGCTTTGCAGGCAATGGACAAATCCCACATATCCGGTGGATTATTTACACAGTATCGGACTGCCGGTACTGCATGGGTGTCATTCCTGTGATTTTTTTGAACACACGGAAAAAGTAATGACAGTCTTCATACCCCACTCTCTCTGATATTTCCCTTATATGCAGATGCGTTTCCTTTAAATACTCCTTTGCCTTCTCCACACGCAGCCTGGTAATGTAATCCACCGGGGAATGGTGCATTTCCTTTTTAAAGATCGCGGAGAAATAATTGGGATTCATACCGTAGCGCTCTGACAGCAGATTGATGGATATCTCTTCACAGTAATGCTTTTTTATGTACTCCTCTGCCAAAAGGACCTTGTCTCTGGCCCTGGAATCCGAACGCCTGCGGCCGTTCTGGAATTCTGCGGCTATGTTCCAGATATAGTCAAATATCTCATCCATGGTGTACATTTTATCCAGCACATAATAGCTCTTCAGAAGCATATCCGCATCAATGGCGCCCCGGATTTCCGGTTCATAATACTGCATGAGAATGCTCAGGGTCCTTACCCATAGAATCCTGATATAGGACATGCCGTACTTCTTGACCATATCCTCGGAAAAAAGGGTGTGCAGCATTTTCCTGCTTTTCTCTGACTGCCCCTGCTCCAGATATTTCTCCAACATGTGAAACCTGACAGCGGGCAGCTTCTTTGTCCGGAAAATGTACTCATCCTCGTAAAAATATAAGTTGGAGCACCCATATGCGATTCTGCGCTCCAAAGCAATTCTGGCCTCCTCCAGATTCTGCAGGCAGACCCTGTCGGTCAGACTGCTGACACCTACAGTCAGATATACACCTTTCTGTTCTCCGAGAACGGTCTTCAGCCGGAGAAAAATCTGTTCAGTCTCCCTGCGCAGACTTCTCTTGTCTCCTCTCTCATAAAACACCGCGTAAATCTGGCTGGAACAGGTCAGGCTGTTGGCAGAAAGTATCCCACACTGCGCCGGCATCCTGGTGACAAGTTCCCTTGTGTAGTCTCTCAGTCTCCTTTCCTCTTCCCACCAGCTCTTGCTGCCGCACACTATGACACAGATGTCGAGAACCGCAAGATAAAATGCCAGGTCTTTGCCGCCGGAAGTCAGTTGGGAATATAAAGGATACTTCTGTCTGATAAAAGGACCTGTTTTGGGTTCATGAACCAGCAGGTTCACCTCCCGGTCCAGTTCAAAACCATACTCTGCACCTTTGGCTCCCGTATCTTTATGGATCGTTTTCATTTCACTCCCTCCTTCCCGCTCTTACAGTCACTTTATTCTATATCTATTATACCATGGAATGCAGCAGAAAAAGTTCCAAAATCAAATTTTGAATAAATCATTGTTTTTATAAAATTCTGGTGTATAATGTAAGTAACCAATATTGGATGGGAGGTTTTTATATGACACCAAAAGAAAATTTCAGAAAATTTTTTCAGCACGAACGCGGTGAATGGTTTCCCAGTTTTTTTACAGACGCTAACCTGTCTGTCTTTATAACGGGAATGGATGAGCGTGCGCCCCATAACCAGTCCGGAAAAGATTTCTTCGGATGTACCTGGGTGTATGATCCTGTGGGAAATGCAGCCGTGCCTGACACCAGTGTTTTGCCGGTTCTGGATGATATCTGTGACTGGAGAGAAAAAGTAGTCTTCCCTGATTTGGACGCCGTAGACTGGGAGGCAAGCGCAAAGGCAGACAAGGTGGACCAGTATGACCCGGACAAATTCAATTATTCCATGCTTCTGGAAGGCCCCTTTGAACGTCTGCACACACTCATGGGCTTTGAAAACGCCCTCTGCGCCATGCTGACAGACCCGGAGGAGGTAAGCGCCTTTTTCGACCGGCTTACAGAGATGAAATGCAGAGAACTGGACATTCTGAAAAAGTACTACCTCACAGAAGCCGTATGCTTCCATGATGACTGGGGCACGCAGAAAAACATGTTCTTCTCCCCGGACATCTGGCGCAGCCTGATCAAACCGCAGATTAAAAAAATCGCAGCCCACTGTCACTCTCTCGGCATGTTCTTCGATATGCATTCCTGCGGCAAAATGGATCAGATCATAGCGGAGTTCCCGGAGATCGGCATAGATTCCTTCCAGGGACAGGGCATCAACGACATTGTGGGGGCAATGAAAAAGACAGGCAGAAGCCTGTCCTATAACATCACACCAAAGTATCAGGACCTGGAAGCCCAGGCGGCAGCAGGAAACCTGACAGAGGAGGAAGTCAGAAGCCATATCCGGGAAGAAGTTTTATCCTGTGCAAAGAACGGAATCTATACAACTGCCTTCGTCCCGGTAAAGACCTGGTGGTTCCCCATCGCCATGCAGGAGGCGAAAGCCTGCGAAAAGGAAATTTTCACTATGTAGTGGGAAGTTCCAGGCTCACGCACAGGGCATGATTGACTTTCTTCAGTATTTCCGCATCCAGATGGCATACCTTGTCTTTTAATCTTCGTTTATCAATTGTGCGAAGCTGCTCTAACAGGATCACGGAATCCTTCACGATCGCGTAGGAGGATGCGTCAATCTCTATATGGGTGGGCAGCTTCGCCTTGTTCATCTTCGATGTTATGGCCGCACAGATCACTGTGGGGCTGTGTTTATTTCCGATGTCATTCTGAATGATCAGCACCGGACGGATTCCGCCCTGCTCACTTCCGACCACCGGCCTTAAATCCGCGTAAAAAATATCACCTCGTTTGATAACCACACATTTCACACTCCGATTTTTTTCTGTTCAGATATAATTCTTCCCAATTCTCTCGTGTGTATTCCATGGTTTTTCTTGTTTTTTACTTTTCTGAAACCAAAGTCCTCCAAACGGCTGAAAAAACGGTGCGCAGGCACGTCCACACGGCCGGCTACTGCCCGGAAACGTACAGACGCGGCACACGTTTGTTGATGCAGCAGGCAAACTCATAATTAAAACGGCCGGATATCTCCCCCAGCTCCTCCATTGTGATGCACTCCTGCCCGTCTCTTCCGATCAAGGTCACTTCATCTAACTCTTCCGCTTCCGGAATATCTGTCACATCTGCCATGAACTGATCCATACAGACGCGTCCGATAATAGGCGCGCGCCTGCCTCGTATCAGCACGCTGCCCCTGCCTGACAGCCCTCTGCAGTACCCGTCCGCATACCCCACGGGAATCGTGGCCACCCTGGTCGGGCGTGTTGTGACAAAGGTACCGCCGTAACTGATCTCCACGCCGGGTTCCACTGTCTTTATGTATACAACTCTGCTTTTGAGAGCCATAACCGGTTTTAAAGGCACCGGCTCCTTTTCCACCTGGTCGGATGGATACAGGCCGTACAGAATAATGCCTGCCCTCACTGCATCCATGTTCGCCTCGGGAATACGGATGATACCCGCGCTGTTGGAACAGTGCTTCAGAGGCACATGCAGCCCCTTCTCCTCCAGTGCATGGACAAATTTCAGGTATCTCTCAAGCTGCACATACGCCGGTTCCCTGTCCGTCTCATCGGCTCTGGCAAAATGTGTGAACAGACCTTCCACTTCAAGGCCGGGCATCTCTGCGATCTTCAGAATCTCCGGTACATCATGCTGTAAGTCGCGATAGCCGATACGGGTCATACCTGTATCCAGCTTAATATGTATCTTTACTGTTTTGTTCAGCCGCTTTGCCGTATCCGATAAATCCTCAGCCATCTTACCGGTAAAAACGGTTGGACGGAAATCATTTTTGATGATCGTCTCGTAATCTTCCAGAAAGGTATATCCAAGGATCAGAACAGGCTTTTTGATGCCGCCCTCCCGAAGAGCAAGTCCCTCTTCCACACAGGCCACTGCAAATCCCCAGATATAGGGCAGTGATTCTATGTGTTCGGCAATGGGAAGCGCTCCGTGTCCATAGCCGTCCGCTTTGAGTACGGCTATGATCTTCGTGTCCTCATGGATATTTTTCTTCATATTTTCCAGATTATAGGAAACCGCATCCAAATCTATGGAAACGTAAATCCTGTTTGGTGTCTTCATAAAACTGCTCCTCTTTTCTTCAAGATCTCCGCTGTCTGTGTAATGATATCCCCGGCAATCATGCTGTACTCACCTTTTTGGGCGGCGGCCATATCCCCTGCCATACCGTGGAAATAAACGCCGAGAGCTGCCGCCTCCCTGGCTGAAAGTCCCTGGGACAAAAATCCCATGAGGATGCCAAAGAGCACGTCCCCGCTTCCCGCTGTTGCCATACCGCTGTTGCCGGAGGTGTTGATAAATATCTCCTCGCCGCCGTCGGAAATGACGGTACGTGAATCTTTACACACGGCTGTCAGGTGATATTTCCCGGCAAAACGTTTTGTCAGGTAAAGAGGCGCTTCCTTCCACTCCTCCACAGATACCCCGGAGATTCTGGAAAACTCACCCAGATGCGGTGTCACAAGGACCGGTGCCGGATACTGGGACAGCACTTCCATTCTGCCGGCCAGCAGATTCAGGCCGTCTGCGTCAATCAGCAGAGGTTTTCTGCCCTCCGCCAGTATGGTATACAAAATATCTTCCGCCTGCTGTCCTGTGCCGAGTCCCGGTCCTACCCCGATCACATCAGCCCATGCAAGCCCTTCCCGGATCTGTTCTTTTCGGATCTCTTCATCGTCATAAAAGCTGTACATGGCCTCCGGCAGCATTGTGGTCAGTGCCTGACGGTTCTCTTCCCTGGTATGTACCTTTATCATGCCTGCGCCGGCCCTAAGAGCCGCACAGGCGGAGAGATATGCCGCGCCGCTTATATCCCGGCTGCCGGCTGCCAGGAATATTTTCCCGAAAGTTCCTTTGTTCCCGTCCGGCTTCCTCGCCGGAATCCGGCACAGATCCTTCTCCTCACAGCTCTGTATGGACAGTTCAAAATCATTCTGAGGCAGCCTGTAGATTCCGATATCAGCCGTCCTTACCTTGCCCGCGCAGGATGCGCCCGGGTAGAATAAAAGACCTGCCTTCTCATAAGCAAAGGTGACTGTCACATCAGCCTTCACTGCGCAGCCCAGCACTTTCCCCGTATCAGCACTGATACCTGAGGGAATGTCCACTGCCATGACCTTTGCCCCTGACCGGTTCAGAGCTTCGATGGTGTCCCTGTATTTTCCGCCCACTTCCCTGGACAGACCTACACCAAAGACAGCATCTACTATAGTAGTATATTCAGCAGGTACTGCATTCTTGACAAAGGATATATGATAATTTTCTGCAATTTTCACTTGCTTTCTCATTTCTTCTGTATAATGGTCCTTTTTTCCAAGTATACAGATATCTGCCGAGACACCTGTCATATGGAGCATACGGGCCACCGCTACGCCGTCCGCACCGTTATTTCCGGTACCGCAGAGCACCAGAACTCTTTTCAAAGGAAAATTTTCCTCCCGAAGTGCCTGACAGACACTCAGAGCTGCCCGCTCCATAAGTACCAGGGAGGGAATTCCAATCTCGTGGATCGTGTATTCATCCAATAGCTTCATCTGTCCGCCGGTTACGATTTGTTTCATATCATACACTCCTCTCTTATTCCGGTATGAATCAGGGACGTCTGTCAAACCTTCCTGCAGAGCAAAAGGCCGCCGCAAAAATTCCGCAGCAGCCTTTTCTTACTTTTTATGTTCGGTCACATAACAATTCAGGTTATAAGACAATCGCATGAGGCTCTCAGAAAGGTGTACATTTTCCACGATGACATCCTCCGGGACCTCCAGATCCAGATGTGCGAAATTCCAGATGGCTTTGATTCCGTTTTCCACCAGCAGGTTGGCTGTCTCCTCCGCGTTATTCTTAGGCAGAGTCAGCGCTGCTATCTGAACATCATTATCCTTCAGATACTGGGGAAGTTCATCCATCATAAGAATTTCGTTCCCACGGATAGAGATACCTTTCAGAACCGGATTCACATCAAATATACCCACCACTTTAAATCCGCGCTTTTCAAACTGTACATAATTGGCCAGTGCCTGTCCCAGATTGCCGGCTCCGATGATGATCATGTTGTGGGTCCTGTCGAGCCCCAGAATCTTGGCGATCTCTGTGTACAGGTACTGCACATTATAGCCGTATCCCTGCTGCCCGAATCCTCCGAAATTGTTCAGGTCCTGGCGGATCTGGGATGCGGTCACGCGCATCTTGCTGCTCAGCTCGTTTGAGGAAATACGTTCCACACCATCTTCCAAAAGTTCTCCTAAATATCTGTAATATCGGGGAAGTCTTCTGATGACTGCTTTCGATATGCATTTTTCGTCCACGACTTTACCCTCCTTATGTCTAAGTTTTCTGTTTCATATAGGAATATTATATATAATTGTTAAAATAAAGTCAAATACAATTCCAGTTATTGTTGTTTTTATCTGTTGTCAAATTCTGAATTTCCGATATAATAGGAAGGGTGAACCAAAAGATAAAGGAGATTCGTATAAAATGATACTGGCATGTCAAAACATTGAAAAATCGTTCGGAGGCATGAATCTGATCCATGATGCCTCCTTCCATATAGAAGAACGCGAAAAAGCCGCCCTGGTGGGCATCAACGGAGCAGGAAAATCCACACTGCTGCGCATCATCATGCAGGAGATTCCCGCGGACAGCGGAGAGGTAATCTTATCAAGGGGCAGGACCATCGGCTATCTGGCCCAGCATCAGGAGTTGGACAGCGCGCTCACCATCTATGACTCTCTGCTCCAGGTCAAACAGCATATTCTGGATATGGAGCTCCATATGCGCAGAACCGAAAAACAGATGAAGCACGCCCAAGGGGAGGAGCTGGACCGCCTGATGGAGACGTATTCCCGGCTGACCCATGAGTTTGAGATGGAGAACGGCTATGCGTATAAAAGTGAGCTTGTGGGCGTACTGAAGGGACTCGGCTTTCCGGAGAGTGACTTTGAAAAAGAAATCTCCACCCTGTCAGGAGGCCAGAAAACCCGTGTGGCCCTTGGCCGCCTGCTGCTGTCAAAACCGGATATCATCCTTCTGGATGAGCCTACCAACCATCTGGATATGGACTCTATCTCCTGGCTGGAGACGTACCTTTTGAATTATCCAGGAGCTGTCCTTATCGTATCCCACGACCGGTATTTTCTGGACAGGATCGTGACCAAGGTGATTGATATTGACAACGGAAAGGTAAGCTCCTTCAGCGGAAACTATTCCGCCTACAGTGAGAAAAAGGCCCAGCTTCGCAGAGATGCCTACCAGGCCTACCTCAATCAGCAGCAGGAGATCAAACACCAGGAGGAAGTCATTGCCAAATTAAAGCAGTTCAACCGGGAAAAGTCCATTAAGCGGGCTGAGAGCCGGGAAAAGATGCTGGATAAGATTGAAGTCATAGAAAAACCGACTGAGGTAAACGCGTCCATGCGTATTTACCTGAAGCCCCGCATAGAGAGCGGCATGGATGTGCTGACCGTGGAACATCTCTCTAAATCCTTTCCCTCCCTCCCGCTGTTTTCTGATCTGAACTTTTCCATCAAACGCGGGGAGCGTGTGGCCATCATCGGGAATAACGGAACCGGAAAAACGACGATACTCAAAATACTGAACGAGCTGGTCCCGGCCGACGCCGGCGTCTTCCATCTGGGAAGTAAAGTACACATCGGCTACTATGACCAGGAGCACCACGTGTTGCATATGGAAAAAACCATCTTCGAGGAGATTTCGGATGATTTTCCCAAGCTCACCAACACGGAGATCCGCAATCTTCTGGCTGCCTTTCTCTTTACCGGGGATGATGTCTTTAAGAAGATCGCATCCTTAAGCGGCGGGGAACGGGGTCGCGTATCCCTGGCAAAGCTCATGCTCTCAGAAGCCAATTTCCTGATCCTGGATGAGCCTACCAACCATCTTGACATTATGTCAAAGGAGATCCTGGAGGAGGCCCTGCGCAATTATACGGGTACGGTGCTGTATGTATCCCATGACCGTTACTTTATCAACCGTACCGCCACCAGGATCCTGGAACTGACCAACCAGAGTATGGTAAACTATATCGGCAACTATGATTATTACATGGAGAAAAGGGAGGAGCTCACCCGCATCTATGCTCCGGGCCTTGAGGAGGAACAGGCCGCGGAATCCGTATCCGCCACGAAACTGGACTGGAAACAGCGCAAAGAAGAACAGGCACGCCAGAGAAAGCGTGAAAATGATCTGAAGAAGACAGAGGCAGAGATTGAACGCCTGGAAACCAGGGACAAAGAGATCGACAGTGAGATGGAAAAACCTGAAGTTGCCGTCAATGTGGCTGAATGCGTCCGGCTTGCCAATGAAAAAGCTGAGATCGCAGAAAAGCTGGAAGAACTGTATGAAAAATGGGAAGAGCTGGCATAATGCCTGCTCCTCCCGTTTTTTATATCCGGCTGCTATCCTTCGGCCGTCTGCGATTTCATCTCTTACAAAGGCAGATCCCGTTTGCTGAACCGTATGATCCCGATTCCCATAAGCAGGATTCCTGCCAGATATAAAATGCCGCACATGATCCACGCCTTCCCGTCACCTGCAGCCAGCCCGTCAATGTCAAAGAGGGTTATGGGGGTGGCGTATTTTACTTTCTCGAATTTATCCCCCACCTGTGATATCATCTGCAAGAGAATGGAATATACCACCACGGTTGTGCTGACCGCGGAGGAAGTCTTTGTCTCATTGCTGCAGCAGGATGCACAGAAACATGTCCCGCCGAAAAATACAAGGATACCCAATAATCCCACATTGATCCGAAGGAAGGCACCTGTCTCCATCTCTCCCGGAAAAAGCGCCTCACTGAAAGCAAGAATCAGGCAGGTCACATATACCACCATGACAACCAGGCAGGTCAGCATGAAGACACACTGAGTCAGCATGATCTTCCAGCGTTTCTGTGGTACCGCCAGCAGGTAGGCCATGGAACCGTTATCTACATATCTGGATACCAGTCTGTTGGATAGGATAATGATAAATACCCCGGGGAAGGCCACATACAGCATTCCGTATAAATATCCGGATACAAATTCCAGCAGCGTCTGGCCCACGTCAGCCATGCCGAATGCCGCAAACAGATCCGGCATACTGTCAGCCATCATTTTCAGGCTGTCTCCCATCTCGGGGTTGAACATCATGGTGATCATACTTCCGTATACACTGAGCACTGCAAGAAAAATGACGAGCAGCAGCCAGTTGGATTTGATCTCTTTTTTAAACAGTGTAGCATTCATGATTTTGCTGCCCCCTCTCCGTAGAAATGCATGAAGAACTCTTCCAGGCTCTGTGTGCGCACGTCGAAATCCGTGACCGTATAGGCGCCTGCTTTTTTGATAAAGGCATCCAGGTTTTTTCCAACCTTGGCCGTTACCGTTTTACTGCCGGGCTGATAGACTGCCTCCGGGAATGCGGCAGCGAATGCCTCTGCCATATCCGCCTCCCGGAAGGTGATATCAATCACCTTCTGCCGCCCCTCTTTCAGTTTCTCCATCTCCTCCACTGCAACCAGCCGTCCGTCTCGGATAATGGCAGCGCGGTCACAGGTGCGCTCAATTTCCTCAAACATATGGGAAGACATCAAAATGGTCTTTCCCTTTTTCTTCTCGGAAAGGATCAGCTCCACAAAACGGTTCTGCATCAGAGGGTCCAGTCCGCTGGTGGGTTCATCCAGGATCAGGATGCTGGCCAGCGGGTTCATAAAGGCACAGACGATTCCTATCTTCTGCTTCATGCCCTTTGACATTTTCTTCAGTTTGCCGGACGCGTTCAAGTCAAACATCTTCATCAGTTCCTGTGCCCGGCCCATATCTCTCATATTTTTCATTTTAGCCACAAAGCGGATAAACTCCATCCCTGTCATGGAATCAATAAAAGCGATCTCTCCCGGCAGATACCCAAGAGATGTCTGGATCTTATCCGACTCTTTGAAGCAGTCCATATCCAGAATGGACAGTCTGCCCTTATCCGGTTTGATGAATCCCATCAACTGCCGGATCGTGGTTGTCTTACCGGCACCGTTTGGTCCTAAAAACCCCAGTACCTCTCCCTGTTTTACAGAAAAACTAACATCAAAAACGCCGCGGTTCTGCCCATAGTCTTTCGTAATATGACTGATTTCAATCACGTTCATTTTTTTGCCTCCTTCCAACCATTTCGGTTAGATACTCTTCTTTGTATGCGATCCGCTTCAGCATTTCTGACCATTTTCTGAATTGACGCATCAATTCATCCGCATCCACCGTATCGGTATAAAACATTCTCTGGTGCAGATATCCGTCAGTGAGCCAGAGAAGCATGTTCAGTATTTCTTTGGGATCTATGTCCTCCCTGAATTTAGTCATATCCACATTCTTGAAATAATCCACGAACATGGTATCCATCTGGTTTTTCATAAAAGAGTTCATATCTTCCGATACGTCCTCCCTGGATGTAAAAAATGCCCGGACACTGAACTCCATAAGAAAGGGAAAACTGGAGAGGATACGGGCTTTTTTGTCTGCTGCATAGGCCAGCAGCTCAAAATAATCCGTTATTTCAAAAAAGTGCCGGTCTAAAAGGCGCGGTCCTACCTTCTCCATTACATACTCAAATATGTACATATACAGCTCTTTCTTATTTTTAAAATAGTAAAACAGCAGCCCTTTTGAGATGCCTGCCTTTGCAGCGATCAGGTCTGTGGATGCCCGTTTGTATTCATTGGTGCCAAACACTTCCAGTGCTGCATTGACAACCGCGTTCTTCTTCTCTTCTGAGAGACTGCTAAGTCTGTCCTCCATCCTGTGCCTCCTTTAATGCTTTACCGATTCGGTTAATACCCATTATAAGAAATTGACTAAATTTTTCAACCCCTGCCCGAGACTTTTTTTCACAAATAATAAGTCCATGTAAGCAGGGACTTGTTTCTCTCTCTTACATGGACTTTTAAATCAGCAGACGCTTATTTTTTACGCGTATAAAACATCCAGATTCTTCCTTACAGCCAGGATAAACTCACGGCTGTTCAATACAGAAGGATTCTTAATTGACGTGATGAGTGCAAGGTCTTTTGTCATCTCTCCCTTTTCGATAGTAGTGAGCGTGGCCTGTTCCAGCCGGTCGGCAAACAGGCAGAGGTCTGTATTTCCATCCAGCTCCCCGCGTTTTCTCAAAGCTCCGGACCAGGCAAAGATGGTAGCCACGGAGTTGGTGGAAGTCTCTTCCCCTTTTAAATGTTTGTAATAGTGGCGCTGTACGGTTCCGTGTGCAGCTTCATACTCAAAATATCCGTGAGGGGATACCAGCACGGATGTCATCATAGCCAGAGAGCCGAAAGCGGAGGATACCATATCACTCATAACATCCCCGTCATAGTTCTTGCAGGCCCAGATAAAGCCGCCTTCGGCTTTCATCACACGTGCCACCGCGTCGTCGATCAGTGTATAGAAATATGTAATACCGGCCTTTTCAAAGGCATCCTTATATTCTTTCTCATAGATGTCCTGGAAAATATCCTTGAAGGTATGGTCATACTTTTTGGAAATGGTGTCCTTGGTGGAGAACCACAGATCCTGTTTTGTGGAGAGCGCATATTCAAAGCAGCTTCTGGCAAAGCTCTCAATGGAATCATTTAAGTTGTGCATTCCCTGTGCCACCCCGGCACCTGTGAAGTTATGCACCAGTTCTCTTGTCTCTGTTCCGTCAGCCGCGGTATATACAAGCTCCACCCTGCCCGGTCCGGGAATGACCATCTCTGTGTTTTTATAGACATCCCCGTAGGCATGTCTTGCCAGAGTGATGGGTTTCTTCCAGTTCTTTACACAGGGCTCGATTCCTTTTACCACAATAGGCGCCCTGAAAACCGTACCGTCCAGCATGGAACGAATGGTGCCGTTGGGACTTTTATACATTTCCTTTAAGTGATACTCGTCCATTCTGGCCGCGTTCGGGGTGATGGTGGCACATTTTACCGCTACTTTGTATTTCTTTGTGGCATTGGCCGCATCCACTGTCACCTGGTCGCCGGTCTCATTTCTGTACTCCAGTCCCAGATCATAATACTCTGTGTTCAGTTCCACATATGGCGCAAGCAGATCCTCTTTGATCATTTTCCAGAGGATCCTTGTCATCTCATCCCCATCCATTTCCACCAGAGGTGTTGTCATTTTAATTTTTTCCATTGTTGTCGTTCTCCTTTCCGTATTCTTCCCGCAGAATTTCTTCCAGATTAAAATGTTTCAGATTCTCAACTGTATTAAATATGTGTCTTGCAGCTACCTGTTCCGCCAGATCCGCGTTTTTGCTCTTTATGGCTTCCAGAATCTCTGTGTGCTCGCTGCCTGATTTATTCAGACGCATGCGGTTCATAATGGATACCTGCCGCACACGCTGTACATATTGATGAAAATCAGACAGTGTGTGGGAAAGCATCCGGCTGCCGGACGCCTCATAGAGCAGCTTATGGAACTTGCCGTCCATTTCGCAGACCTGTTCATAGTGTTCTTTCTTTGCATGATAGTCTGACAGGACAATGGCCTCCTCCATGGCTTCCAGCTGTTCCGGTGTTATATTCTCCACGGCCATCCGGGCACAGAGCCCTTCCAGCCGGGAGCGGATCAAATAAATATCAGTCACATCCCTTGCGGATATCCCGTTGACAAAGGCTCCTTTGTTTGGCACCAGGCGTACCAGGCCCTCCAGTTCCAGCTGCCGGATGGCTTCCCGGACCGGAGTTCTGCTGACTCCCAGCTCTTTCCCTATGGTACATTCCACCAATTCGTCTCCCTGCTGGTAACGGCCTTTCAGAATATCTGAACGGATCTTGTCAAACACCTGGCCCCTCAGGGACTTTTCTCTACCTGCCATTTTGCTTCCTTCCTCACATGTCATTGCCTTATAAGGTTATATTTAATCTTGCGCAGCTCTCCTCGATCACGGATATCAGCTCCTCATCCGTTAGGACAGTCACGCGTCCCTCCTCGTACTGGGTATCCACCCATGCCTTTACCATCTGCACCAGTTCGCTGTTCTTCTGCACCTGTTTCTCACCGGACAGGCGGTAATGATTGTTAATCCAGTGAGCAATGCCGGCAAGGCCCGAGGTGTTGGAAACAGCCACCTGCGGCGGACGGCCCAGGAATTTATCCGTATCAAAGATATTGTAGATCTCTTCATTCTTCAGAAGACCGTCTGCATGGATACCGGCTCTCGTCACATTGAACGCACTTCCCACAAACGGTGTTGTGGAGGGCACCTTGTATCCAATCTCTTTTTCATAGTACTCCGCAAGCTCTGTGATGACCCTTGTGTCCATGCCGTCCAGGGAGCCTTTGATCTGCGCGTACTCGAATACCATGGCTTCAAGGGGGGTATTGCCGGTTCTCTCACCAATGCCGAACAGGGAGCAGTTTACACCGCTTGCGCCGTAAAGCCACGCCGTCGTGGAATTGCTCACAGCCTTGTAGAAATCGTTGTGGCCATGGAATTCGATCAGCTCGGAAGGGATTCCGGCATGTGTCAGAATACCGTAAATAATGCCCGGAATGGAGCGTGGAATCACAGCACCCGGATAGTTCACGCCATATCCCATGGTGTCACAGCAGCGCACCTTAATGGGAATGGAGTACTCCTCCATCAGTTTATTCAGTTCCAGACAGAAGGGGATCACATAGCCGTAGATATCCGCTCTTGTTATATCCTCCAGATGGCATCTGGGGCTGATTCCCGTCTCCAGGCATTCACGGATCACACTCAGGTAATGCTCCATGGCCTGCTTTCTGGTCATTTTCATTTTATAGAAAATATGGTAGTCGGAACAGCTCACCAGGATACCGGTCTCCTTCAGACCAATGTCCTTTACCAGTTCAAAATCCTTCTTGCTGGCACGGATCCAGCTCGTAACTTCCGGGAATTTATATCCCCGCTCCAGACATTTATATACGGCGTCTCTGTCCTTTTTACTGTAAAGGAAAAATTCGCTCTGGCGTATCCTGCCGTTTGGTCCGCCCAGTTTGTGTAAATAATCAAAGATAGTTACAATCTGCTCTGTGCTGTAAGGAGCTCTTGACTGCTGCCCGTCGCGGAACGTGGTGTCAGTGATCCAGATGTCATCCGGCATATGATGGGGCACGATCCTGTCGTTAAACGCAATCTTGGGTACCTCTGTGTAGGGGAAAAGATTGTGAAATACATTCGGTGTCTGCACATCCACCAGGGGATACATATGCTCTTCCAGTTCCAGTAAGTTTGTATGGTAATTCATTCTGACAGCTCTGTTTATCATATTCGTCACTCCTCATCTTAACTTCCGGTATGACCCGGCATCACATTTTCAATATGCTATCACTTTATCTTAATGAATTTCTTGTATTATTGTATACAATGATACATTGTTTGTCAACTATAATTTTCAAATCTTTTCATCATATAAAAAATGCTCTAACTGAAAAAGCCCCCAACCCTGCAGGTTGTGGGGATAGCCCAGATCTTTAGCTGTCTCCATCAGTCTTTTCTTGACTTCCAGATTGGACAGTGCGGGATTTTTTTCAAGAAGCAGCGCAATGCCGCCTGAGACCATAGGGGTTGACATGGATGTGCCGCTTTTCACTGCATAAGGCATGCTGCCGCTTCGGTTGGCACAGGAGACAATGGCGTTGCCGGGTGCCACGATATCCGGCTTGATAATGCAGTCGCAGGTGGGGCCTCTCCCTGAAATACCCTGATGGCGTACCAGCATATCGGCAGAACCCACGGTGATGACTTTCCGGCTGCTGCCGGGAGCTGTGATGCTGCCCTGCCCCGGTCCCATGTTGCCGGCGGCGGCTACAACAATAAATCCGTCATCCCAGGCGGATTCCACCGCATAGATCAGATCCCGGTGCGATTCCTTCTGGGTAGTGCCCACGGAGATATTGATGATCCTGATGTTGTATTTGATCCGGTTGGCCTTGATCCAGTCCAGTGCTTCGATCACCTGCTCCTTATTGCCGTTGCCGCTTTCATCCAGCACCTTCACTGCAATGATATCGCAGCCCGGCGCTACGCCTTTGTATTTTCCGTTCAGGGCAGCTCCGCTGCCGGCCAGGATTCCGGCCACATGCGTGCCGTGTCCATTGTCATCATAAGGAAGGGTTCTTCCGTGTACCATATCAAGAAAAGCACGGATTCGGCAGTCAAAATCTATATGAGGATAAATTCCGGTGTCCAGGATGGCGACACCTATATTTTTTCCGGTAAGCCATTTCTGCATCATTTCCCAAAGCTCCGTATATGAGTTCTTCTTTATGGTATTCAGAAAACAGCTTTACTGCCAATATTTCAGAGGGCTTCCTCATAGACTTATTAAAAACAGACAGTATGGAAATTTTATATGCCTACAATCAAAGAAATGATCTTGTCTGAGGATTATGCCGACTATATCCTCCCCATATATCCGCAGTTTCTGGAAGACTACCGGGAATTTGGGGCCCAGCTTTTCAACAACTATTATGGAATGATACACGGGCGCCTCCCTTCCTCTGATATCAGGGATTATTTTGCCAATGGCCTCTTCTATAATACCATTCCCAATCTCTACTCCCTTCTGGACACGGTCAGTCTGGAGGTTTCGGGAATCACTGCAGTCCAGAACCAGCCGGCGCTGAATCTGAAGGGGCGCGGTATCCTGATTGGCTTCATTGATACGGGGATTGATTACACACATCCCGCATTCAGACGGTCAGACGGGGGCAGCCGCATCTACGGGCTGTGGGACCAGACGATTCAGAGCGGCACGCCGCCCTTTGACATGCAGTACGGGACAGGATACACCCATGAGGACCTGGAGAATGCACTGGCGTCAGAAAATCCCCTGGAGCTTATCCCCTCACAGGATACCATCGGTCACGGGACTTTTTTGGCAGGCGCCGCCGCGGGAAGCAGCCTGCCGGACAATGACTTCATAGGAGCTGCCCCTTCCAGTATGCTGGCAGTCGTAAAACTGAAAGAAGCGAAAAATTACTTAAAAGAGCTTTTCTACCACACAAGCAGCAATCCTGTTTATCAGGAATCCGATATCATGATGGGAATCCGCTATCTTCTGCTCCTCTCCAATGAGCTGCAGGCTCCCCTGGTCATCTGTATTGGCCTTGGCTCCAACCAGGGGGCGCATTCAGGACAATCTGCCCTTGCATCGTCCCTGACTGTATCTGCCAATTACTGGGGAGTCTATTCCGTAGCCGCAGCCGGAAATGAAGCGGGCAAGGCCCATCATTTCTTTGCAGAAGCACCTGCGCCAAACACCAGCACAGCAGTAGAGATCCTGGTGCCGGAAAATACAAGGGGATTTACCGCGGAATTATGGGGCGCGCCCCCTGAAATCTATTCGGTTGGTTTTGAATCCCCTTTGGGCGAGGTCATACAGCGGCTGCCCACCCGGATCAATTATTCGGATACCATACAGTTTGTATTGGAAGATACAGAGATTTTTATTGCCTCGGAACTGATTCAGACCATATCCGGTGACCAGCTCATTTTCTTCCGCTTTTCCAATCCCACACCGGGCGCATGGAAGATCAATGTGTATTCCAGCAGCAACAATGCGGGGAACTTCCATATCTGGCTTCCGGTCGACGGGTTTATGGCGCCTGATGTAACCTTTCTGAGACCGGACCCCAACACCACCATCACTGCGCCCTCGGCGGCGGAGGTGTCCCTGACCACTTCTACTTTCAACGCATACAATAACAGCCTGTTCGTCAACTCCAGCAGGGGATTTACACGTACAGGTCTCATAAAGCCGGATATCGCAGCACCGGGAGTCAATGTGTTCGGCCCGGCGCCCGGAGGACGTTTCACAACCATGACCGGCTCCTCTGTGGCGGCGGCCATCACTGCCGGAGCCTGTGCTCTTGTGATCGAGTGGGGGGCAAAAAGAAATCCGCCCAAGATATTTAACAATGCAGAGCTGAAAGCCCTGTTTATCCGCGGCGCCAGAAGAACCCAGGTACAGCTTTACCCCAACCGTGAATGGGGATATGGGGCGTTGGATGTGTACCGGATCTTCTCTGTTTTCACGAATATTTAAAAATCTTTTCCGCAAACCTGCACCAATTCCTCCCTGGCACATATCATGTAAGTGTAATCAAAATTCTTTGGAGGATACAAAATGAGTGATTTAGCTGCTACAAACTGTGGTTGCGGATGCGATGATAACTGTGGAGGAGGATGTGGAGTTTCCCGTGGATTCGGCGGCGACTGCAGCTGTATCATCTGGATTCTTCTTCTGCTTTGCTGCTGTGGAAACGGAAACAGCGGCGGCGGATGTGGAAATGATTGCGGATGCGGCGGCTTCGGCGGCGACTGCAGCTGTATTATCATTATCCTGCTGCTCCTGTGCGGATGCGGCGGACACGGTTTCTGCTAATCAATAACAAAACAAAAACAGATGAGAGGCTTTGGTAAAAGTTTGACTTTTCTCTGTTCCGCGGATATTGTCCTGTGACTGCAGGGCAGTCCCGGAACAGCAGTCTCATCAAAAAGAGCCGGGGTGATGAGCCCCGGCTTTTTACTTTGTCATGTTTCTTTTGCCCTGTTCTTTTCAAAATCAAGTCTTCTCTTTTCATCTGCTTCCATGGCTCTCTTTGCCGCCAGTTGTTTTTTCCTGATGCAGTCCATATCTATTTCATAAATGGTGTTGTCTTCCTCCACCAGTCTGATTTCATGCTGTTCCATGTGTATACACCCCTTTCCCTATTATACTATGGCAGAACTGTTTTTTCGTCATATCCTGTATAGAGGAAACATAAGGTTTAGAAAGCGGAAGTTTTGGAAGGAGCTAGAATGGAAGAACATAATATTCTGGACGAAATGATAGCGGAGGATCAGGTGGAAATTCTGAAAGCGGCCATGCCTTATCTTCCGGCCCAGGGCCAAAGGCTCATATCAGTATATGCCAAATTTCTGGAGTTATCCAATACCATACGTCTCTTCTCACAGCCGCAGGCGGATATGCAGATGCATGCCCAGGAGCAGTTTACGGCAGACCCTCTTGAAATGCTCACAGCCTGCAGCAAGGTATGCCGCGGACCTGCGAAGGAAAGAATTGACTCGCTCATCAATACCATGGCCATGGTGCAGCTTTTTGAGCTGTCCCAGGATGTGCCGAAACAGTAAAAACGGAGGTAAATATGAATAATCAGAATTACAGGCAGAATCTCAGAAATCCTGCCGGAAAGCCGTCGGCAGACGAGCCGCCGCAGACACAGGCGGAAAGCCGGAAACAAGAACAGCCATCAAACTCCCGTCAGAACGGCCCGGGCCAGGGAGGCTACCGTCCGGGCGGCCTCAGATTCCCCATCGGAAATCAGCAGCCCTATCACGCAGGACCACAGCCAGGCTCCCAGCAGGGCGGGCAGCCCTCACAAAATGGTCCTCAGCAGAGTGGGCAGGCCTCGCAAAATGGCCCTCAGCAGGCCGGCCAGACCCCACAAAATGCATTTCAGCAGGGTAACCAGACCTTCCAAAATGATTCCCGGCAGAACAGCCAGTCGTTCCAAAATGGCTCCCGCCAGAACACCCCGCCCTTCCGGAACGGTTCCCAGCAAGGTTCCCGACCTTTCCAGAATGGTTCTCAGCAGGGCAATCCGGCATTTCAGAACGGTTCCCAACAGGGCAATCCCGCTTTCCAGAACGGTTCCCAGCAGGGCAATCCCACTTTCCAGAATGCATCTCAGCAGGGTAATCCAGACTTCCAGAACGGTTCCCAGCAGGGCAATCCCGCTTTCCAGAACGGTCCTCAGCGGAACAATCCTGCTTTCCAGAACGGCTCTCAGCCCTTCCAGGGAAATACACAGGGCGGAGCGCAGGGGGGCGGGCCAGGGGTTAATTCCCAGGCATATCAGTCTGACCCCCGCGGTAATACCCAGCAGTACCAGTCCGGGCCGCAGCAGACTTACGGACAGTACCAGCAGAATACGCAGCAGCAGGGAAATCCTCAGCAACAGGGGAATTTTCAGCAGCAGGGGAATTTTCAGGACAACTGGATGAACAACCCCAATCTGAAAGGCATGGACCCTGAGAAGCTGAAAATGCTCAATAACATAGCAAATCAGGGAAGCCAGAAGGGAATGAACGAACTGCTGCCCTTTCTCATGTCAGCAGTCTCTCAGAACAAAAGTCAATCCGGGGGACTTGATTTTTCGCGTCAGGAGATGGACACCATAATCGAGGTATTGAAAATGGGAAAACCGCCGGAAGAGGTAGCCCGCATCAACCGTATGATGCAGATCATCAAAATGATGCATTAGATGCATTAGACTATAACAGCCGCCCGGTATCAGGTACCGGGCGGCTGTCTGTATGGAGATCATTTACTGCTTTCATCATTACGGCGCTCAAAATTTTCCAGAATACATTCTCTTAGAAGGATCAGGGCATAAGTTGCTGCCTGTTCCCTGATTTTGCTGCGGTCTCCCCCGAAGTGGAATTCCTGCACCACTGTCTTTCCTTTTAAGCAGCACCCGATAAACACGGTTCCCACCGGCGCCTGCTCGGTACCGCCGTCCGGTCCTGCGAATCCGGTGATGGAGACTGCTGCATCGGAACCAGTCACAAAGCATCCGCCTTTTGCCATTTCCTTTGCACACTTCTCGCTGACGGCACCGTATTCTTTTAAGGTGCTTTTCTTAACCATAACGTATTTTCTCTTGGCACGGTTGGTATATGTGACGAATCCCTGTTTTAACACATCGGAAGCACCCGGAACATCTACGATCCTGGCAGACAGCGCACCGCCTGTACAGGACTCCACCGTGGTCAGGGAGATATCCTGGTTTCTGAGCAGATCCACAACTGCGCTTTCCAGGGATTTATCCTCATCCGTGGTATAGATATTGGCACCGAAACGCACCTTCAGCTCACGGACGACAGGCTTGATCAGCTTCCTGGCAGCCTTTTCATTTTCAGCCTTTGCCGTCACACGCAGATGCACTTCCCCTGTCTTGGCATATGTGGCAATGGTGGGATTAGATTGTTTTTCGATGAGATCTTCAATATCTGTCTCCACCTGGCTCTCACCTAAGCCGCACACCTTTACCATCTCAGAGGCAATGACCTCCGGCTGCTTTTTCCTGAGATAGGGGTATATTTTTTCTTCAAACATGGGAATCAGCTCGTTTGGCGGGCCGGGCAGCAGAATCAGCACTGTTCCCTTTTCCTCCATTATGATTCCCGGGGCAGTTCCGTTTTCATTGTCCACAGCAGCGGCACCTTCCGGCAGAAGCGCCTGTTTCCAGTTATTCTCCGTGATCCTGGTACCCGGATGGCTCTTTACATAGTTATCCATATAAGCCTGGATACGCTCTCTGGAATGCTTATCCTCTTTCAGCTTTTTTCCCATAACCTTAGCAGCCACTTCTTTTGTCAGGTCATCCTTCGTGGGGCCAAGGCCTCCGCAGAGGATCACCACGTCAGACCGGTCCGTCGCTGTCCGGATAGTCTCCTCCAGACGTTTGTCATTGTCCCCCACAATACTCTGATGATACATGGAAAGCCCAAGAGCGGCGCATTTTCTCGCCAGGTAGGCCCCATTCGTATTCACAATATTGCCCAGAAGCAACTCTGTTCCCACACATATCAATTCCGCTGTCATAAGTTTCTCTCCTTCCCAGGCAGCATAGCCATATTTTCTTCCTTTAATCCTGCATGCTTAAAACACTTTTATTCTTCAAGATGTAATCCACAAGAGAGATCAGGGTAAGTGCAACGGCAATCACCACGAAAATCTGGATCAGGATCTGGAATGCCTGATTCTGGATATCCATGATCATAAGAATGATCATGATCATCTGTGATACGGTCTTGAATTTGCCCCAGTAGCTGGCAGCGATCACGATGCCGTTGTCCGCAGCTACCAGACGGAAACCGCTGATGATAAATTCACGGGCTATGATCACAATGGTGATCCAGGCCGGCAGCTCACCCATACCGGTAAAGCAGATCAGCGCGGAGCAGACCAGAAGCTTGTCCGCCAGCGGGTCCATGAATTTGCCGAAGTTGGTCACCAGATTATCTCTCCTGGCCAGATAGCCGTCCAGGGTATCTGTCAGGCTGGCAACGATAAAGATGGCCAGCGCGATCCACTTTCCGGCACTTCCCGCAATATCATACATTAAAAAAGCCACAAAGAACGGAATCATAACGACTCTTGCGATCGTCAGTTTATTCGGTGTATTCATCTTTTAACTCTCCTATCAAATCATATTCCAGAGCGCCGGTCACATGCACCTTGCACAAATCTCCTGAGATAAGCTCCGTATCCGTATTGACGAAAATATATCCGTCCACACCCGGTGCATCTCCGTATGTGCGGCCCACATAGGCATTTTCATCTGCCACTTTCCCTTCGATCATAACCTCAACTTCAGAGTGGATCTTCTTCTGTCCCTTGTCCAAGGAGATCTCCTGCTGAAGCTCCATAAGCTCTGCCTGACGGTCCTTCTTGACTTCCTCATCGATCTGGTCCGGCATAATGGCCGCAGGGGTATCCTCCTCAGGCGAATAGGTAAAGACGCCAAGCCTGTCAAACTCCATCTCATCAATAAAGTCCATCAGCTCCTCATGCTCCTCTTGTGTCTCCCCCGGAAATCCGGTGATCAGAGTTGTCCGAAGCACAATATCGGGAATCTCTCTTCTGAGAGCTGTGATGATGTCCACAAGTTCCTGCCTGGTGGTACGTCTGCCCATGCGCTTCAGGATTCTGTCATTGCAGTGCTGTATAGGCAGGTCCAGATAATGACAGATCTTCGGCTCCTCCTTCATCACCCGGATCAGTTCCGGATAGATCTCCTCGGGATAACAGTAGAGCATGCGGATCCATGCAATGCCGGGGATGCGGCACAGCTTCTTTAAAAGCTTATGCAGGGTTTTCTCCCCGTACAGGTCACAGCCGTATATGGTGGTCTCCTGCGCTACTATGATCAGTTCCTTCACGCCCTGCTCTGCCATGTATTCTGCCTGCTTTATGAGCTTTTCCATGGGAACACTGCGGTATCTGCCTCTGAGCTTCGGGATAATACAGTAGGTGCAGTGCTTGTCACATCCCTCTGCGATCTTCAGGTATTCATAATAGCCGCCGGTGGTGATCATCCTCTTTGTCTCCACATCCGGCAGATAGGAGGTATCCTTGAACTCCAGATACCGCTCCCCTTCAAATGCCTTGTCAAGGGCCTCTATGATGTCATCAAAGCTTGTAGTCCCCAGGACAGCATCTACTTCCGGGATCTCCTCTATAATTTCCTCCTTGTACCGCTGCGCCAGACAACCGGTCACCAGCAGGACCCTGAGGGAACCTGTCTCCTTATACTTTGCCATTTCCAGAATATTGGAAATGCTCTCCTCCTTGGCATCATGGATGAAGGCACAGGTGTTGACAACAGCCACATCAGCCTCTGTCTCATCGTTTACGATGGTATACCCATGCTCCACAAGCATGCCCAGCATCTCCTCAGAATCCGCCAGGTTCTTGTCACATCCAAGAGATATAAATAAAACTTTCCTCATGCATACTCCTTGTCAGTAATGGTAGAAAGGACTGCCCGCATCTGGCGGCAGTCCCTGTAAATTTAGTTCTCTGTTGTCTCCTCTTCCTCCTGGAAATCATCCGGCAGGATTTTTACCTTGCCCTGATAAATCTCTTCCACTGCTGTGGACAGAGGTTTTTTGCCTGATGAGTGAACCATGGCCTCACGGCCTGCAATAAGCTGTCTGGCTCTCTTGCTGGTAGCCAGTACAACAGAGTAACGGCTGGTGACTAACGGTTCGTCCTCGATATTGCCCTCCTCGTTGATTGCGTCCATTAATTCTGTGTAAGACGGATGTATCATATCTCATTCTCCTTTCGCAAATACTGCTACTTCACTGGTTATTTTTTCTATAAAAGGCGCACTGTTTTTCACAGTGTTGTGCTGGCTTTGAATAATGCTGTGCATCCTGTCAACGCATTCTTCCAGATCGTCATTGATGAGCACATAATCATAAAGCGGCATTCCCTTGGCTTCCTCGGATGCCCTGCGAAGCCTGGATTCTATGACCTCAGGTGTTTCGGTCCCCCTGTCTGTCAGCCGCCGCTTCAGCTCCATGGCAGAAGGCGGTGTGACAAACATCAGCAGGGTATCCGGCATCTTTTCTTTCACCTTGAGTGCTCCCTGTATCTCAATTTCCAGGATCACATCCCTGCCTGCGGCAAGCTGCTTTTCCACGTATGCCTTTGGTGTACCGTAATAGTTTTCCACATACTGGGCATATTCAATCAATGCATCCTGGGAAATCAGCTCCTCAAACTCTTCTTTTGAATGGAAGAAATATTCTCTTCCATGCTCCTCGCCCTCCCGCGGTGCCCTGGTGGTCGCGGAAATAGAAAGGGAGTACGTATCATACTTCTCCAGAAGCCGTTTCATAAGCGTCCCTTTACCCGCGCCGGAAAATCCGGAGACCACGGTTAAAATTCCTCTGTTATCCATCCTGTTCCCCTTTTAGATCATTTTCGTAAAACGTGCCGAAACGTTTTGCAATGGTTTCCGGCTGCAGGGCTGAGAGGATCAGCATCTCACTGTTGGTGATGATCACTGCCTTTGTCTTGCGGCCCTGCGTGGCGTCAATGGATTTGCCGGACTCTTTTGCTGACTGCACCATGCGCTTGATGGGCGCCGCGTCCGGGCTTACAACTGCCACCACTTTGTCTGTGTTCACTACATTGCCGAAACCGATATTGATTAATTTAGACATATTCCTCCTGCCTTTATTCAATATTCTGAATCTGTTCCCGGATCTTCTCTATCTCTGTTTTTAAGTCAATGGCAAGATTGGAAGTCTCCAGGTCATTGGCCTTGGATAAAATGGTATTTGCCTCACGGTTCATCTCCTGGGCAATAAAGTCAAGCTTCCTGCCGATGCCGTCCTCCTGCTCCAGTACATCCTTCATATGGGAGATATGGCTCTTTAAACGCACGGTTTCCTCGTCCGTGCAGATCTTATCCGCAAAGAGGATCACTTCCGCCGCAATGCGGCTCTCCTCTATCTGGGTATCCTGCAGAAGTTCTGCCACCTTATTCTCCAGCTTTTCTCTGTATTCACGGAGAATCTCAGGAGAACGCGCCTCCACCTGCTCTACCTTGCTGTACATGCCGTCCAGCTTTTCCAGAATGTCATTCTTCAGATGTCCGCCCTCTTTGATCCTGGTATCCACAAACCGGCGGGCAGCCTCCCGCAGAACTTCCTCCAGGGAACTCCACAGTTCTTTTTCATCCACCGTCTGTTCTTCCATGGTGAACACCTCCGGGCAGCTTAGAAGCCTGGACGTTCTTATGTCATTTTCCAGATGAAATTCTTCACTCATCTGCTGTAAGTATTCTAAATATTGTCCTGCAATTTCCCTGTTGTATTTTACGGAAACACGGGACTGGGTGTAGTCCTCATAGGCGATGAAGAGGTCCACCTTGCCGCGCTGGAGATATTCTTTCAATACGGCACGTATGGAAGCCTCGAAACTGCTCAGCTTCTTGGGCATGCGTATATTGATATCCAGATAGCGGTGATTTACGGATTTCATTTCAACCGTAACTTTTCTTTCTTCGTCAATCACCTCGGCTCTTCCAAAGCCTGTCATGCTCTTGATCATGTCATTCTCTTTTCTGCTGTTCTTATTTGCACATAGCATAAATCTGTTACTGTCCGCAAAGCTGTATATGGCTGCTTTTTGGATAGTGACATAAACATACATGGTTATTATAAAGCAATCACAATTTCCAGTCAAATCTTTTTTTCATTTGCTTTGTGTTTCCATTTCGTATATAATCGTGATAGCGGAATCGGAAGGAGAATTTATATGGCTTTTGACGGAATTACCATTGCAAATATAGTAAAAGAATTAAATGAAACGATTGTGGGCGGCAAAATAAACAAGATCGCCCAGCCCGAGGCGGATGAGCTTATCCTCACCATAAAAAATAACAGGACACAGTACCGGCTGCTCATATCAGCCAGCGCCTCCCTGCCTCTGATCTATTTTACGGACAAGAACAAAGTAAGCCCTCTCACAGCACCGAATTTCTGTATGCTGCTGCGCAAGCATGTGGGAAGCGGCAAGATCACGGCAGTGACCCAGCCGGGACTGGAGCGTGTCATTGAGATCCGAATAGAACATTTAAATGAACTTGGAGATCTGTGCTTTAAAACCCTGGTGGTGGAGATCATGGGCAAGCACAGCAATATTATTTTCCTCAATGAGGAGCGCATGATCCTGGACAGCATCAAGCATGTATCCCTAAATATGAGCTCTGTCAGGGAGGTTCTTCCGGGAAGAGATTATTTTATTCCGCAGACTCAGGACAAGAAGAATCCCCTTGCTGTCACAGAGGAAGAATTTTATGCGGCGGTGTACGGAAAGCCTACCAATATAGCCAAGGCCATCTATACCTCTCTTACAGGGTTAAGCCCCGCAGCCGCGGAGGAGATCTGCGCCAGAGCAGGCGTACACGGAAGTGACCCTGCAGACGGGCTTTCCGGGCAGGAGAAGGAACGGGTCTTCCAGGCGTTTTCACGCTTTATGGAGGATGTAAAAGAGGGGCGCTTTACTCCCAATATTGTGTACAGCCCCTCCGGGGAACCGGTGGAATTCGGAGCTGTTCCCCTCACCCAGTATACGGATTATACAGTCAGGGAATACGATTCCATCTCCCAGGTCCTGGAGCAGTACTATGCCCAGAAAAATATCATTACCCGTATGCGTCAGAAATCCGCGGACCTGCGGAAAATAGTCCAGACCGCCCTGGACCGCAACTGGAAAAAATTCGACCTGCAGACAAAGCAGATGCAGGACACGAAAAAAATGGACAAATACAAAGTCTATGGGGAGCTGATCAACACATACGGCTATAACCTGGAGGAGGGCTGTAAATCCTTCCGGGCACTGAATTATTATACCAATGAGGAGATCACCATTCCCCTTGACCCCACCATGACCCCTCAGGAAAACTCCAAGAAATACTTTGACAGGTACAATAAGCTGAAACGTACCGCACAGGCTCTGGAGGAACAGTTAGCGGACACAGAAAGTGAAATCCGCCACCTGGAATCCATTCAGGCTGCCCTGGACATTGCCCAGCAGGAAAGCGACCTGTCCCAGATCAAGGAGGAACTGACGGAATACGGGTATATCAAGAAGCACTATACCGGCGGCAAAAAGAAAATGCAGGCCAAATCAAAACCCCTGCATTATATATCCAGCGACGGCTATCACATTTATGTGGGAAAAAATAATTACCAGAACGAAGAACTCACCTTTAAATTCGCCACAGGAGGTGACTGGTGGTTCCATGCCAAGAAAATGGCAGGCTCCCATGTGGTGGTAAAGTCCAACAATGAAGAGCTGCCTGACCGTACCTTTGAGGAGGCAGGCCGTCTGGCCGGGTATTATTCCAGCGGACGCACTGCCCCCAAAGTGGAGATTGACTATATCCAGAAAAAACACGTGAAAAAGCCAAACGGCTCCAAGCCCGGCTTTGTGGTGTATTATACCAACTACTCCCTGATCATAGAACCGGATATCACAGGCATCCGGCTGGTGGAAGACTAAAAAGGGCTGAAGGAAGGGTCTGACGGGTAATCACAGACAGAAACAAAAGGTTCCGGGTCAGAGGGTGTCCCTTCGGTAAATGACATCCCCGTCCTTTATCGTTGCCAGCACCCGGATATCCCGGATCTGCATTTTGTCCTTTTCCAGCGGATTTTCAGACAGGATCACAAAATCCGCTCTCTTGCCCGGGGCGATGCTGCCTCTCTCCCGCTCTTCAAAATACTGGTATGCCGTGTTCACGGTGACTGCTTTCAGCGCATCTGTCACAGAGATGCGCTCTTTGCTGCCCAGTACTTTTCCGTTCTTTGTGCATCGGTTTACAGCGCACCATACGGTCTCCAGCATATCCGGTTCAATGACAGGGGCGTCCTGGTGGAAGGTATAGGCAATGCCCTCTTTTTCGGCGGAAGCTGCCGGACTTATATGGGAAGCCCGCTCCATGCCCAAATTATCTGCGTGGATATCTCCCCAGTGGTACACATGTCCGGCAAAGAAGGAGGGTATCATTCCCATGGCCTTCACATTTGGTATCTGGTCAAGTCCGAGAAGCTGCGCGTGTATCATAACCGGACGAATATCCGCGGGAAGCGTCTTTCCTTCCGCGGCGGCAGCTTTCTCGAAAACACGGATATACTGTCCGCAGGCAGCGTCCCCATTGCAGTGGGCCAGGATCTGCATGTGTTCCTCCAGAGCACGGCGCACAAAGGCGCAGACCTCCTCATCTGTGTGTACCGGATATCCCCGGTATCCCTCTTTTTCCGGCCCTGACGTATAGGGCATTCTAAGCCAGGCTGTTCTGCCCTGAGGCGAGCCGTCCAAAAAGATTTTATATCCCCCTATTTTAAAATGCCGGAGGAATCCCTCTCTGTGTTTCCCCATAGCTTCCAGAAATTTTCCGGCACCTTTCATGTCCAGATACCCCACCACGTCCAGCTTCAGGATTCCTGACTCCACAATTTTCTGATAGAGAGGAAGCATCTCATCCACCACCAGTCCCTCCTGGATCAGGGTGATCCCATGGGAGGCGTATCTCTTTTGTGCCTTTTCCACAGCATCCATAAATTCTTCCGGTGAGGGAAGCGGAATCTTTTTCTGAAACTCCACAAAGGCGTTCTCCTCCATATATCCTGTGGGGATATAGTCCTGCACAGCAATCTTTCCTCCCGGTATTTCCTGTACCGCCCCATTTCCATTCATGGAAATGCCGAGACGCAGAAGTGCTTCTGTGTTAAAGACACCCATATGGCCGGACTGGTGGGTGATCACCAGGGGATTGTCCGGGGCTGCCTCATCCAGAAGGTGTCTGTCAGGATGGGATCTCTCCTCCAGAAAATTGTGGTCATATCCCTTTCCTGTCAGCCATTTCCCCTTCTCCACATGCCTGACAGCGATATATTCCCGCACCCGTTCCGCAATTTCCCGGAAACTTTTGGTACCATCCAGGGAAATCTGCAGTTCCCCGTTGGCGCAGGCCATAAAATGGCTGTGAGCATCCAGAAAGGCGGGCATCATGGTCCGCCCCTCCAGATCCACCCGTTCTGTGTCCGCACCGGCACAAGCCTCCACAGCCGCTTTTCTTCCCACTGCCGCTATCCTGCCGTCCTTTACAAGTACCGCCTCCGCGTACATCTGTTTTTCCATTGTCAGGATGATTCCGTTCGCATATAGTTTCTGTCCCATTTTCATACCTCCGGGTTTATAGATTATCTTCTTCTACTTCTTCCATTATCTGCGAAAAATGTTTCGCCGCTTCTTCTATTTTACCCCGGTCTCTGGTATTTAACACCATTTCAAATTTCTGCAGCTCATATTCCATCCGCCGCCGGTTCTCACCCACAGTTTCCTCATAAAGGCGCTCCCCTTTCAGAAGCAGCAGACGGTTCTCCTCCTGCTCTCTCGGATGGATCTTCAGGTAGGAGAGTTCCTTCATACGGGCTTCGATCTCGTTGTCCGTCATTTCATTTTCACGGCCCTTAATGATCCGGCGCTGCTTCTGTCCGCTGGATGTGACGCATACCTCCACCTCCAAAATCGAGTTGATGTCATAGGTGTAGGTCACATCCACACTCTCCTCCCCGGCCTTGTTCTTCGGCACCTCAATATCCAGTTCTCCTAAAAGGAGATTGTTTTCCGCATATCGGCTCTCTCCCTGCAGAACACAGATACGGACACGTTCCTGATCATCGTGCATGGTATAAAAACGCTCCGTACGGCTGGCCGGGATCACTGTATTCCGCTCTATGATCGGACAGAAATGCCCCTCATCTATCCTGCCGTCCTCCAGCCGCACAGACACCTCTGTTCCAAGCGTAAAGGCACACACATCGGTTAAAATCACTTCCCGGACTGCCTCCTGCCGTTCCTTCATGGCTCCCTGGATGGCAGCTCCCAGAGCCACCGCCTCGTCAGGATTCATGGCTGTATCAGGGAATTTTTTGAACATGCGGATAATAAAATCCCTCACAACAGGAAGTCTGGTGGCCCCGCCTACCAGCACGATCTCATCAATATCCGACAGCTTTACATGGGCATCTGACAGGCTTCTCTGTACCGGCTTCCTGATCTTTGCAAGAAGCGGTTCGCACATCTTTTCGTATTCCTTCAGGGTAATCGCAAGAGGCCTTTCCTCCCCGTCTATTCTGCAGTTCATGGTTCCTGACGCTGCCCGGCTGTAGGACAGCTTACAGGCCTCTGCCTGCTTGCGGATCTGTCCCAGGGTCTTCTGTGTCAGCGCTGTAAGCTTCAGCCCCATTTTATCCATATAATGCTGCACCAGCAGCTCTGTGAAATCCTCACCGCCCAGATAGTTGTCTCCTGCCACTGCCCGGACCTCCAAAATATTCTCGAACAGCTCCAGGATGGATACGTCAAAGGTTCCGCCGCCAAGATCGAATACCAGAAATTTTGTGTTTTTCTGTTTCTCGTACAGTCCGTAGGCAATGGCTGCGGCTGTTGGCTCGCTGATGATCCGTTCTACTTTCAGACCTGCCAGCTCCCCGGCTCTCTTCGTGGCCTTCCGGCGTTTGTCATCAAAATACGCGGGTACACTGATGACCGCCTCCTCCACGGTTTCCTGAAGGAACGCCTCCGCGTCCTCCTTCAGGGAACGCAGAACAAAGGAAGACAGATCCTGGGCCGTAAAGTCTCTTGCTCCCAGCCGGTACTTCCTGTCACTTCCCATATCGCGCTTAAAGACAGAGGCAGTCATCTGCGGATATAAAAAACCACGTTCCTTTGCTGTCTCTCCCACAAATACCTGGTCATTTTCATCCACACTCACCACGGACGGCGTTAAATGCCTGCCCAGACGGTTGGGGATAATTCTCGGCCCGTCTTCCGTAAAATATGCTGCCAGACTGTTTGTTGTACCCAAATCTATTCCAATTATCAATTCTTCTGTTCCTTTCTGTCACTACATCCTTCTGCACCCGTAATCTGCCTGTATGTTGAGAAAACCGCTTTCTTTGAGTCTTGCGTAGTAGTCAAAGGCCTGCTGCCTCTCCCCCGTAAATTCACAGATCAGGGCCATGAGATGAAGGGCTTCCGCACACATTCCTCCCTGCTGCCCGCAGCAGACATCTTCACATTTTGGGGCATCCGCCATAAGCTCTGCCTGTTTGAAAGCCTCTTCCGTCCTGCCGGTAAAGAGGCAGAGAAGCCCCAGCTCGTACAGACGCTTTCTCCGGTATTTCCATTTGATCAGGGACGCCTCCCCAAACGTTGACTGCCAGACAGCCAAAAGCGCCTCTGCTGTCTTACCCGCCTTTGCCGGCTTCTTGGTTCTCATATAAATCTCAGCCGCCAGAAAACCTGCTTGGAAATATTCCGAAGAGCCGGCTTTTGCCTCCTTCAGAACACTTTTTGCCAGCTTCAGCGCCTCCCGGTTCTTTTCCAGAAGATAGCAGGCGTTGTATGCGGCCAAAAGCTTTGCCCTGCACGAATACGTTTTCTCCTTCTGGATATCCCGAAGACAGATACGCACCTTGCCGCCCTCCCCCAGTCTATAATAAACCTGGGCCTTTCGGTACAGCACCTCCTGTTCCCTGTCATAGGCCTGCCCGATCCAGTAAAAGGCTGCGTTTAAGTTCCCGAGCCTTATATATACCTCGATGAGGGATTCTTTCGGAGAGCGTCCATTGGGAAACTGTTTCTGGTGTTTCAGATAATATGCCTCCGCCTCAGCAAGACATCCGGTTTCCATACAGCAGTCCCCCAGATTGCCGTACACACGGACCATGTCCTCCTCTTTCAGCAGCGCTTCCGCCTTTTTCCCGGCCTCAACCGCCCTGTCATATTCCCCCATCATTCTGAGGCAGACACAGATATTGTTGTATGCATACACATTCTCAGGCTCCAGGCGCAGTGCCTCCTCAAAATCATGCACTGCCCTGCAGTAATAGGCGCAGGCCATGTGAAGCAGTCCCCGCTCCACATAGTAATATGCCTCAGGCTGCAGCTGAATCTGCCTGTCCGCATAGATAAGCGCTTTCCCGTAAAAGGCCGGGTCTTCCTTCTCCTCCAGAAGGTCCCTGTAGATTTCCGCCAGCTTGCAGTTCGCCCGCCCGTTTTCCGGGTCAATCTCCAGGGTCTTTTTCAGATAGGCAGCCGCCTGCTCCATTTGTCCAAGACGATGGAAACACTCCCCGATACGGAACATGACCATATCCCCCTCGGGAAACGCCGTCTCGCAGGACATAAGAACCTCCAGTGCCTCCTGATATTTTTCCAGTTCATATAAAAAATTCCCTTTCATCCATTTAAAAAAAGGCCGGTTATCCTCTGCCAAAGCTCTGTTGATATACGCAAGCGCTGCTTTTCCGTCGCCCATATTATTCTGCAGACGGGCAGATTCCGCGTAAATCTCCGCCCGGATTTTACCATTTTCCGGATTGCCTTCCAATTGGGCAAGAAGAGAAGCTGCGTCATCCAAAACCTGTTCCGCGTCGGCTCTTGTCTCTGCCAGCCGGCTGCATGCGCGCAGGCGGAAAAGGGAGAGCTTTGGTGTGGAAATCTCTGCACTTTCTGCTTGTTTCATGATATCCAGCACATCCTCATACTGCCCTGTACTGTCAAAGACCTCTGCGGTCATCTCGTATAAGGGCGGATAAGCTGCAAATATTTTCCTGGCTTCATAAAAATCATGAATGACTCCCTGCCCGTCTTTTAAGGCCAGCAGCGCCTCCATCCGGTTCACATACCCCCAGAAATTTTCCGGTTCCAGCTCCAGAAGCCTGTCGCAGGCCTCACGGGCCTCACGGCTTAACTTCATCCGGTTCAAAAGAAGTGCTTTCTGCAGGTAGGTATCCGCGTTCTGATCATAAAAGGCAATGGAGGTCTCCAAAAGCTTCAGCGCATGTTCATCCTGCTGCCCGGTCTGCATCCAGGCCCGGCCCATAATGTAGTAAGCCGCTGCGATCCGCTCCGGTACCCGCAGCTTCTCCTCCTCGGAAAGGGACGGCTCCTCCCTGCGGATGCTCTGTATCCAGGCATTTCCCTCCTCCTCAGACTTTTCCGGCATGCCTGCCGCAAAATAAAGCCGTTCCAGCACACTGTGGTAGCCGGTTTCATTCTTCATATCCGGCGTCACACCGGTAAGGCAGGCGATTCCCGCCTCATTCTCCTCATTTTGGAGATAACACCAGGCCAGCTCAATGTAATCCTCTGTTCCTGCTGCCTGCCGGCTGATCATTTCTTTGTACTCTGCGATCAGACGGGTGTTTATCTCTTTTAAACACTCCAGCATCTCCGGGTCCCGGGAGTTGACGCGGCTGGCACTGCTGATACATTCCTTTGCCTTTTTGTACCGGCCTTTTCCCGCATAATATTTCCCCAGGCGAAGATTGGTCACAAAGTGCTCCGGGAAACGGCTGCGTATCTTTTCATAGGCCGCAGCCGCCCGGTCCAAATCTCCGTATTCCCACTGAATTCCCCCTCCGAGAATCAGGATCCTAATCTCATCCGGGTACTTTTCCAGAAGATGGGACGCCGTCTCATAAGCCTTTTCCTTTTCCCCTTTCAGCATCATGATCCTGGCCTTCTCCATCTCAGCCAGGGGATGACAGATCTCCAGTGCCTCCATGCTCTTTAACAGCTCTTCGGCGCGCTCTGTATTTCCCTCCTCCACGGCCTCATAGAGCTGAAAATAAGTGGCTGTCCAGGTATCATAATCCCCGTCATCCCTGCCCTCAAAATATTCATAGGGAAAATGTATCTCCCCGTGTATCTGGCTTAACATATACCGGACAAATTCCGCGGGCAGATGCTCCTCAAACTCTGCCTGTTCCTCCTCGATAAGAAAATGCCGGTCCAGTATCCTCCAGATATCCGGCAGAAGCCTGAAATGTACAGCCAAAAACCCGAAGAGTTTTTCCCTGACCTCCTCCGCGTCTGCCAGGCTCTGGCACACATCTGCCCGAAGCAGTTCTTTCCAGCATTCCGGGTCCATCCTCCGGGAAAAGGAGTGATAGACTGCCTCCACCTGCTCCATCCAGAGATCTGTCTCTGTCTGTGCCTCCTGCTTCTGCGTATCCTCTTTCTCAGTGCGGGAATACTGTGCTGCCGTCTCATATGCCCGGCGCAGCCTCTTAAAGCCCTCAGGATTGTCTTCCGGGTTGTTGTCCGCCAGAAGTCTCCGGTAAGCCTGCCTGATACACGCTTCGTCCTTTGATGGCTCTGTTCCCAATATGTGAAATGCTTCTTTATAATCCATATGCTCCTCCTGCCGCCCCTCACGCTTCCTCTTCTGTCCGTTCCTGCTTCATCTGCATCTTGCAGATGTACATTTTTTTATCCGCGCAGATGAACGCCTTGTCAATCCCTTCCTCTCCGCTTTTTACATATCCGTAAGCAGCGGAAAAGGTAAATGCGTACTCTTTGTCAGCTTCCTTTACATCACTTAAAAAATGCCGGATGCGCTGCCTGAATATCTCATCCTTCTCCCCTTCCGCCAGAACACAGAACTCATCCCCGCCGATTCGATATGTGTGGAGCGGCTGTCCGAAATGCCGGTCCAAAAGCTGCGCAATGCGGATAATAGCCACATCACCTGCCTTGTGTCCATATGTATCATTGATCTCCTTCAGGCCGTTCAGATCCACGATCATCACGATCGGTCTCTTGTCTGCATCCCCTGTCCTGTATTTTTCCATCTGATTCTCAAAAGCGGTTCTGTTTGGCAGATTCGTAAGGATATCCAGGTAAGCGATCTTTTTCAGCGTCTTGTTCTCAATGATCTGCGTCTGTTCCTCTGAGGACTGTTTGACTACAGAGTATCCCAGGGAACAGACAAAGCAGATCAATCCCGCCTGTGTAAATCCCACATTGCTCTGCATGGTCTTCTCAAAATAAAACCGGTAAATATCCACAGCTCCGAATCCTGCAAACGCAAAGCAGGCTACAAAGACCGACAGGTCTTCGATCTTCTCCCCCCTTGCCTTTTTTCGGATACAAATACCTGCCATTCCCAGTACGATCAGCAGGAAATTTATGTGATTCACAGACACCATCCTGGTGTAATCTGTCACGTCCGCAAACTGCAGAAACTGCATGACAAAATAACAGACAACACAAAACCAGTAGAGTCCCCTCATAAACAGGCTCTTTAAAAAGCTGTCAAAGGTCAGAAGAAAACTGATGGTGAGAATGGGCATCAGTCCGAACAGCAGATAAAGAATGTTCATACTCATCAATATGTTCCCGGTGAAAAGCTGCCCCACGCCTGACTTCAGCAGAATCCATGTACTGGTCACAATGGCGAAGATTCCCAGATACCGGATTCTGCCCACAGTATGAGACTCCCTGAAGAAGAAGCTGCTCATGATCAAAAGCACGCCCATAATGAACAAAAACAGATCCACCAGAAGAGAGACAACCTTCTGCTTTGCCACCATGAAGACAAGGGACGTTTTTGTCCCCAGATATACGATCTCCTGGTTGCCGGAATAGGAGTCATACACACCCCTGGTCTCAATCCGCAGTTCCTTTCCTTCCCAGTCCTCCGGAAGGCGGGTATACTGCCAGGCACTGCCCACAGAGGAGTGTACCGGGGTACTCTGTCCATATCCGAAGGTATAGAGCAGTTCCCCGTCCAAATATATTTTGATCCGCTGATGAGAGGAGTGGAACATGATCATATTGCAGTAGGAGTCCTGTGCTTCCAGAATCCTTGTATAGGTGACAGGCTCCTCTGCTTCTGCGCTGCTGTCCAGGGGAAGTGCTACCTGCAAGGTCTTTCCGCCGTACTGCATGCTCCAGCCCTCCGCCAGGGCGTATACATTTTCATTGTCAAAGCCAATGGTATTGGACGCAGTCTCTTTATTCATCCAGATAAGAAGCACAATGACCATTGCCAGTATCAGATAAAGAGCAAATACCCGAAGTCTTTCTTTACTTTTTTCCTTCCGTTCTTCTGCCGGTCTTTCCGTATTCTGCAGATTCCTCATAGGCTGCTCCCTCCACTGCCGCTTGCGCAGTTTCTTTTCTCATGCCGCCCAGGCTTTTTATCATTATATCATAAGAAAAAACATAAAAAAACACCAACAGAGCCTGTTTTTTCTCTGTTGGTGCATCATAGGTTACGGTTCACACGGAGCCTCCCGTCATGGATAGAAGACCATACCCTCCAACGTCTTCTCCACATCAATGACGGAGAATAATTTTTGGTCGTACCGGTAAAGCCCTTTTTCTTTCCATCGGTCAGAAGCTGCCACACCCAGGGGGTTGGTTATCTTGTCCGCAGCGGTATAGGAGATGATATACGGCTCTTTGGAAAGACGGATACCCAGAAAATATTTCTGGTGCTTTACGATCACAACGATCACCCGGCTCTCTTCTTCGCTGTCTGTCTCCGGAAGACTCTCCTCCCCTTCTATCCTTATGACAGGTATCATGGCACCTTTGTAGCTGCACACCCCGTCAAAATCCGGGGGCATGCAGGGAATCTTTGATATTTTAAAATCATAGCTGATCTCCACCACACAGGAAAAGTCCACCGCATAATTCTTCCTGCTGCCGGGAAAACAAAGAATTTCATTGATCTCATTCTCGCTCATGGACTGCCTCCTTTGTGAATTTTTCAATCAGGATTTCAATATCAAGAGCAGCACAGATCTTGCCGTTTCCCATGATACTGCATCCGCTGATGCCCGTATGTCTTCGGAAGCCGGGGCCGAACAGGGCGGGAAGCTGCTTTACCACGATCCGCTTCTGTTCATACATGGAGTCAATGATGATGACTCCCTCCCGCTTGGCGCTCTTGACATACACCAGGAGGGCTGTGTCGGGATACTCTCCCTCTATCTGGTAAGCCTCTCTTAAATCCACCAGGGGGAGCATCCGGTTATCATACAGAATATACTTCCTGTCGTTCCTCAGGTGTATATAATCTCTGTTCTCCTCATAGCTCAAAAAGCGCTGCACATATCTGGAGGGAACGGAAAAACGGCATTTTCCCACCCGGAACCTGGTACACTCAATGGTGGCAAGAGACAGGGGAAGCGTGATGGTAAAGGTACTGCCTTTTCCCGCCTCACTCTGGATATACAGATGGCCTCCCGCCTCCTCCAGTATATTCTTCACCACATCAAGGCCCACACCACGTCCGGAATACTCCGTAACCTCCTCGTTGGTGGTAAAACCGGGCGTCAAAATAAGCTCCAGGATCTCCTGGGGATCATACTCCTCCTCCGGTTTTGTGATGAGATGTTTTTCTCTGGCTTTCTCCAGTATCTTTTCCAGGTCTATGCCCCTGCCGTCATCCGCGACAGAGATCATCAGCTCGCCTATGGTGTTTTCCGCATTAAAGGTAATGCTTCCTTTTGGGTTCTTGCCTGCCGCTGTCCGCTCTTTCGGATGTTCCAGGCCGTGATCCACCGCGTTTCTGATAATATGGAGCAGGGATTCCGAGACATAGTCCACTACACTTTTATCTGCTTCAATGTCTCCGCAGTTCACGATCAGTTCCGCTTCTTTTCCCTGATCCCTGCAGATATCCCTTAATATCCTCTTCAGCTTGGGAATGACCTTTGACACGGGAACCATGCGCATCTCCATGACCGTGCGCTCCATCTCCTCGATCAGGCGGTTGACCTGATAGGCAGTCCCCTCCCTGACATCATCCATTCCGTGGCTTTTTAACTCTTCGTCCAGTGTCAGCATCAGAATCAAAAGCTCTCCCGACAGGTTTTGAAGCCGGTCCAGCCGGTCTGTACGGACATTGAGGAACTCAACTTCCTTTGTCTCGGCAAGGCTGTCTGCCTTGGGGGATTTTTTGATCACCTTCGGCTCCGGCTTCTTCACCTCATCCCTTAGGACTTCATAATCCTTTACAAAAAGTCCGCGTTTGACCGCTTCCAGAACTTCCTCTTTTTTGTCGCTCTCAAACCGGATGAAAACTCCGTTTTTATTGATATATTCCGCTCCCTGCTGGGACTTTTCCAGATCCTGGGGATAACTCTCCACACTGCTGCAGAGATTTCCGATCTGCCTCACGATCATAAACGCGCGGATATTCTCCATGCGGCAGCCCTCTTCAAAACGGATCCGTATGACGACACCGCTTTTCTTTAAGAATATCTCAGGGATTCCCACCTGCACAGGCTCTGCTCTTTTCTCTGCTTTTGCCTCTGCCTCCCCCTTTGTCTGTTCCGGGACAGCAGGCAGCTCAGCCTCAGGCTTTTCCTCCTGGCTCTTCAGGTACTCCGCTATCTTATTCTCTACTTCATTTGTATCCTTTGGGGCATAACTCTCCTCCGGCATCTGCTTTAACTCGCTCTCCACAAAATCAGATACCTTGAACAAAAGGTCAAACAAATCCGGTTTTATACGGCTGATCTCCCCCTTCTGTTCCCTGTAGTAGGAAAAAAGGTCTTCCAGTTTATGCGCCATGCCTGACAGGGCGTGAAGTCCCATCATGGCAGAGGAGCTTTTAATGGTGTGCATGATCCTGAAAACCGTATTGATATCCTTCTCTGAAAACGTCTTATTCTTGTCCGCCTCCAGCAAAACTCCGTTTAACTGTTCCATAAGCTGGCGTGTCTCTAAAAGGTACACTTCCAGCATTTCTTCCGCATCCGCATCGAAATATCCCATATCTGATCACCGCTCACCGTATGTCCTTGTACCAGACACTGCGGTTCTTTCCGTTTCGTTTGCCGTAATAAAGTGCCTTATCCGCACAGTTGACGCTGTCCTCTATCCTGTCAGGTTCCTGGTAGGTGTGAAGTCCCAAAGTCAGCGTGCAGGAGAATTCCCCGTCCGGATGGTAGATCCGGAATGCCTCCACTTCCTTTCGGATACGCTCACTGATCTCAAAAGCCTCCTCCTCCGTGACAGCGAAAAGTACAATGAGAAACTCCTCCCCGCCCCACCGGATGACCCTGTGTTCCCTGCACTGCTCCTCTAAAATGTTGGCAATGCACACAAGTGCCGCGTCCCCGGCATCGTGGCCATATGTATCATTGATCCGCTTAAAGTCATCAATGTCCGCCATAATGAGAACTTCTGTGGCTTTCTCCGCATTGTGGTCCTTCATGTCCTCCATGAGGTTGCCGACTACATACCTTCTGTTATACAGACCGGTAAGACCGTCCCGGAAGGCCATAAAGTTCAGTTTTTCCATATTGGTGAGCAGCTCTTTATTCTGTCTGTTCAGCATATCTTTCTGCTTTTTCATTTCCAGATGAGCGTGGACCCTGGACCGCAGCTCCGCAGTGGCAAATGGCTTCTTGATATAGTCGCAGGCGCCCATGGAAAAGCCCTTCACCACATCCTCGTCTTTATCCTTTGAGGTGAGAAAAAGAACCGCTGCTTCCTCCTGCCCCACTTCCTTTAATTTTCCGATCAGTTCGTATCCCTCAATATCAGGGAGCACCACATCTAAAAGGATCAGATCCGGCTGATACTGCATCGCCATATCCACAGCCTCCTGCCCATTGTGTGCCTCGCAGAGAAAAACAGGCTCATCCTTCAGTGCTGTCTGAATTTGTTTACATACCATCAGGCTGTCATCCACAGCCAGAACGATATTCTTACCATTAAAATCCATATCTGCCTCCCATAGCTTTTATCATATCATAATATTACTGTTTTTCTTCTAACCGTTTTCACCTGGACAATGCCGTCATCCGCACAAAACTCCAAGGTTCTTCCGTAATTGGCACCTGTGTCCTCCGCCAGGATACGAATACCTGCCGCGTGCAGCGCCTGCCTGACAGCGGCGGCGTTCTTCTCCCCGATATCCCAGGCGGAGCGGCCGGTACTGAACATTTTAGCCCCGCCGGCGATCTTCGCTGTCAGCCTCCGCTTATCGGCACCGTGTCTCTGCATTTCCATAACCAGTGCAGATATCCCGCTTCCGGCAAACTTATAGGGATTACTTTTTACGGTAGCGCTGTTCTCGTCCGGCAGCACGATATGGGCCATTCCGGCTATTTTTATTCTGCTGTCGTACAGGCAGATGCCCACACAGGACCCCAGTGCATAGGTGACCAGCGTCTGCCCTCTGAAGGCGATTCTGCCCTCGGCAATACCTACTGTAATTTTATCCATTTCATAACTCCTCAAGTTTCCGAAGCAGAACATGCAGAGATTCCATTTCCGGAAGGAACAGAATACGCCCCGAAAAAGTATCGGTATCCATACAGAACAAATTGTCTATCATTAAAAGTTCATCGCTTGTTCTTAAAAAACGTGACGTGGCGGCTGTGAGTATGGCGCCGCCCATATCTATGCTTATCTGGGGAACCGATACATCTATCTCTACATTCATGAGCTGTGAAAGGGCTCTGATATAAGAGCCGCACATGATATTCCCCAGTTCCAGGAGCAGGGACTCCTCCATCTCCGTCAGGTTCATAAAGTCAGATACCGTGTCTCCCAGCACAAGGCGTATCACCTGACCGGTAAAGGTCTCATCCAGAAGGAAGAGAAACATACCGTTCACTTCCCCGAAGACCTCCACCATGATCCCGGCAAGCGGTACTTCCGCTTCCGTAATAATTTCCGTTATCTGTTGGAAAGGCAGTATACGCAGATTGGGCGTATCAATCTCCAACGGACAGTTCAGAAGCTGTGAAAGGGCACTGACCGCGTTTCCGGTTCCGATGTTTCCCAGCTCCTTTATAAAATCCTCAGACAGTTCCTCCAATTCCACTTCACAATCCATTCTGTTCCCCTTTATCCATCATATCTCAAATTGTTCCACCAGTTCCTTCAGCATCTGAGCCTGGGCAGACAGCTCCTCACTGGCAGCCGCACTCTCCTCAGAGGAGGCGGAATTGCCCTGCACAATATCAGAGATCAGATCCATACTTCTGCGCACCTGCATGATCGCCTCCGCCTGCTGTACGGATAGCTCAGAGATTTCATCCATCATCCGGTTCACTTCCTGTGCCTTCTCAACCGATGTCTTCAAAGACTCCGCTGTTGAGTGGACCGTATTCATTCCCACATTGACCGCCTCTGTATTCTTCTCCACCAGACCGGCTGTAAGCTTGGATGCCTCCGCTGTCTTGGATGCCAGACGGCGCACCTCCCCGGCAACCACGGAAAATCCTCTTCCGGCCTCTCCTGCTCTTGCGGCCTCCACAGACGCATTCAGAGCCAGGATATTGGTCTGGAAGGCAATATCCTCAATCTCCTTAACAATTCCGGTGATCTCCCGGGAATTGTTCTTGATCTCTTTTATGGCATCCAGCAGACTTCGCATCTGCTGGTCATTGCTCTCCAGACTGCATCCCACATTATCTGCCAGTCTGCTTGATTTGACCGCCTTGTCCGCGTTGCCGTTGATGCTCTCTGTGATCTCATTGATGCTGACAGCCAGTTCTTCAATGGAGCTGGCCTGCTGGGATGTTCCCTGCGCCAGGGCCTGGGCAGCATTGGATACCTGCTCCGCGCCTCCGGCCACCTGTTCCGCACTGCCGCTGATCTGCTGTATGGCATTGCGCAGAAGACCTCCGATCTCATCCAGAGCGTCCCCCAGAGCTACAAAGTCACCTTTGAACTTTATCTTGGTCCGGTAGTTCAGTTTTCCGTTGCCAAGGGCAGTCATACCTGTCTTAATTTCCGATACATAGATATTGAGGGCCTTCGTGGTCTCCCTGATATTTTCTGCCAGCTGTCCCAGCTCGTTATCGGAGGTATAGGACAAATCTGCCTTGAGCTTCCCGTCTGCCACAGCCTGCGCTGCCTTTTTTATCTCATTGACCGGTCCTAAAATGCTTCTCGTTATGGTAAGCCACAGAACGCAGGTGATCAGAATACAGATAAGTGCCAGTCCCAGGATCATAAACCTGACATTGGTGTTGGAGGTAAGGGAAGTGTTCAGTGTATCTTCCGCATCGTTCACACACTCACCTGTCAATTTGTTGAGCGTATCGTTTACCTTGTCCATCTTCGGCATATACTCACTTACATACAGAGCAAGCGCCTGCTCAGACTTTCCTTGTTCCAGCAGAGTTATGATCTGGTCTCTCGGAATGCCCAGCTCCCTGAACTGTTCGCCCAGTGTTCTGACCTGGGCTGTATCACTGCCGTATCCTGTCTGGAGAAACTCCAGGTCCTTTGCTTCCTCCTGGATCGCCGCTTTCGTCTCAGCCATAAGGGCATCTTCATCCACAATATCTTCCGTTGCTGCCATGATGGTCAGATTCTTTCCTACCAGATGAAGGTTGGATGCCATATTCATGGACGCCTCCACTTTGGCAAAAGGCTGGTTATACAGATCATCCATCTTCTCTGACATACTCTGTATGGTGTGCACAGACACCAAAACTGTCAGGATATATAATACAAGGATAGAGGCAAAGGCAGCAATCAGCTTTGTTCCTATCTTCAGATTCGAGAAATACTTTTTCATTGCGCCCTGTCCTTTCATTTCTCTATTGGAAAACAGCTGTCCACGATCCTTAAAAATTCATCCTTCCTGAACGGCTTCACAATAAAGTCTCTTGCCCCCATCACCACAGCCTTCTGGATCACAGCTTCCTGGCCCATGGCAGAACACATGACAACAGATGCATCGGCATCCTGTGTCAGTATCTCTTCCAGAACCTCCAGACCGGATTTTCCGGGCATGGTGATATCCAAAAGTACAAGGTCCGGGTTGTATTCGCCGAACAGTGCAAGTGCTTCCTCGCCGTCCCTGGCTTCCTCCACGTTGGTATATCCCCCTTCGGCCAAAATTTTCCGGATGGATTTCCTCATAAACATTGCGTCATCCACGATCAAGATTTTCTTTTCCATAAACTCACCTTTGCTTCTCTTTATATTTTTTATATACAGCAGGAAATACCGGCTCCAGCTGGATTTCTCCGCGATTTAAAAGTTCCGCGTGCCCGATCACCAGATATCCCTCCGGTTTCAGACCGGCCTCCAGTTTTTTCACCAGTGTCTCTTTGGCTTTCTTGTCAAAATATATCATGACATTCCTGCAGAAGATCAGATCAAACTGTTCTGTCCCGATACCGGGGGAGAGCAGATTCTGGTTCTGAAAACGGATGTTCTGTTTCAGCCGTTCATCCACACAGTAAGATTTTGTGCCTTCTGCCCGGAAATATTTATTCTTCCACTCAGCCGGCAGTGCCTCTGCTTCCTTTGCCGTATAAATTCCCTTCCGTGCCTTATCCAGCACCTGGTTGGAAATATCCGTTGCCAGGATTCTGTAATTCATCAGGTTCCCTGTCCGTTCCCTGTAATCCTGCAGGATCATGGCAATGGTATAGCACTCTTCTCCTGTGGAGCATCCTGCGCACCAGACGTTTAAAAACCCTCTGCTGTGGTTTTTGAAAAGCTCCGGCAGGATATGGTCACGCAGAATGTTAAAATGGGCCTGCTCTCTCATAAAATATGTATAGTTGGTAGTCAGACGGCTTACCATATTGGAGGCAATCGTCCCGGATGTATCTTTTTTCAAAAGCTCCATATATCTGCCGAAGGTTTCCACACCCTGCTTTTCCAGTTCTTTTGACATACGGCATTCGATCAATGTCTTTTTCTTTTCCAGATTAATACCGTAATTCTGACGCATATATTCCACTATTTCCGCAAATTCTTCTTCTTTCAGCCTAATCACTTTTTCTCTCCCATATTCCGGGTATCACTTCTGTCAATTCTTCCCGGTTAATCTCCCCTTCTCCTGCCACCTGCTCCGCGGCGATCCCCACAGCCATATCACTCTGTGTCTTCATAAGGATTCCGCATTTTGCATCTCTTTCACTTCCCAGACGGTAGTATACGGCAAGGCGGCCTTTATAGACAGAAACACCCAGTATTTCCTCGGCAGCGCCTGGGATCTTCCATATTTTCGGATTCATAAACAGGGTTTCTGTCTTTTCTTTCTCTATATACAGAACCCTGTCCCTGGTTTTCACCTCTATAATTTCCATTGTCTCTCCTTCAGGATCTCCGGCTTCAGCACATAGGCCAGCACCTCACCCTCCTGCTCTTCCGGAAGCAGAACGGCTGCCTCCAGATACCGGTTGGTCTCATTTAATGCAGGTTCTCTCAGAGAGATGAATGCTCTTCTGTCCAGGGTCCGCATTCCCAGCACTCTGTCCGCCAGAAATCCTGCCTTCTCCTCATCTGCAAGAATCAGGTATTCCTGCTGCGTCCCCCCACGGCCGGGACTGGTGAGCCCGCCAAAGTCGATCAGGACGGTTCTTCCCTTTTTTTTCGTTCTATCACTGATTCTGTCCACCCAGGACAGGGGTATGAGATAATGCACTTCATCTGCCTGAAATTCCAGATATTCCAGCTGCTGGTCTCCCATTACGATTCCGCCTTTCCAAATGAATTTCTACTACTTCTATAATACTTTATTGTCGCAAAAAACACAATATAAATATAAAAACAGCGCAGGCTCAGATTTTTTTCTTACCGCCCGCGCTATTATCTGTCAAATCTGTCACAGTCACGTTTCGGTGTAAGCCCCTTTTCATGGACACTGAAACATAAAAGGGGGACGGACCGAAATCACTTCCGGCCGTCCCAAATTACAAAACGTCTTATTTCTGTACAATGTTGATTATTTTTTTCGGAACATAGATCTCTTTTACAATAGTTCCCGTCAGCTTATCGGCAACAGCCTCTTTTCCGGCAGCGATGGCCTCCTCCTTAGATGCCTCCGCGCTGATGCTGATAACAGCTCTTGTCTTGCCGTTGATCTGTACCGGCACTTCGATCTCGTCGTCCTTCATAGCCTCCTCATCTGCCTTAGGCCACTCTGCGTGGAATACAGAATCTTCATGTCCGTATGCCTCCCAGATTTCCTCTGTCAGATGGGGTGCGAAAGGAGCCAGAAGCTTTACAAAGGTCTCAATGGTCTCTCTGTCAATGCCGCCTGTCTTCTTGGCAAGCTCAATGAGTTTATTGTTGTATTCCATAAAACCGGAGATTACTGTGTTCAGGCTGAAGCTCTCCAGACGCTGTGTGATCTCAAAGACAAGTTTGTGGCGCAGCTTCACCATATCTTTTGTCTCGGATACGCCTGCTTCCAGACTGTCCATAGCCAGCTTCCAGAAACGGTTCAGGAAACGGTACACGCCGTCGATTCCTCTGTCATCCCACTCCGCATCCAGTTCCGGCGGACCTACGAACAGCTCGTAGAGGCGCAGGGAATCACAGCCATAGTCTCTTACCAGGTCATCCGGGGAAACCACATTGCCTTTGGATTTACTCATCTTAATGCCGTTCTTACCCGTGATCATACCCTGATTGAACAGTTTCTGGAACGGTTCGTCAAAGTCAATAGCTCCGATATCATACAGGAACTTGGTATAGAAACGGGAATACAGAAGGTGGAGAACCGCATGCTCCACTCCGCCGATATACATATCTACCGGCAGGTATTTGTCTGCTTTTTCTTTTGAAACCAGTGCCTCGTCATTTTTGTTGTCCACATAGCGCAGGAAATACCAAGAGGAACCTGCCCACTGTGGCATGGTGTTGGTCTCGCGTTTTGCGGCAGCTCCGCAGACAGGACAGGTGGTGTTCACCCATTCATCAATGGCTGCAAGCGGTGACTCGCCGGTGCCTGTAGGCTCATAGGATTCCACCTCAGGCAGGGTCAGCGGAAGCTGGTCTTCCGGTACCGGAACATTTCCGCAGTGCGGGCAGTGAATGATCGGAATCGGCTCACCCCAATAGCGCTGGCGGGAGAATACCCAGTCACGCAGCTTATAGTTTACGGTTTTCTTGCCAATGCCCATTTTTTCTATCATGACAGGCGCTTCTTTTTTAAGGACAGAAGACTCCATGCCGTTCCACTCGCCGGAATTGATCATGGTGCCGCTGGCCTCTGTGTAGGTCTCTGTCATATTTTCAATCTCTTTTCCGTCCTTGGCGATAACCTGGATGATCGGAATATTGAATTTTGTGGCAAACTCAAAGTCACGGTCATCATGGGCGGGTACACACATGATGGCACCTGTTCCGTAATCAGCCAGTACGTAGTCAGACAGCCAGATGGGAACCTTTGCGCCGTTTAACGGATTGACTGCATAAGTTCCTGTGAACACACCTGTCTTCTCCTTGTCCTGGAGACGGTCCACGTTGGATTTCATGGAAGCATCGTAGATATATTTCTCCACAGCCTCTTTTGTCTCCGGTGTTGCCAGGGAAGCAGCCAGCTTGTGCTCCGGTGCCAGAACCATGAAGGTTGCACCGTGAAGGGTATCCGGTCTTGTGGTGTAGACAGTGATCTTTTCGTCTCTTCCGTCCACCGGGAAATCCACCTCGGCTCCGTAGGATTTTCCGATCCAGTCAGACTGCATCTTTTTCACCTTTTCCGGCCAGTCCAGTTTATCCAGGTCGCTTAACAGACGGTCCGCATATTTTGTGATGCGGAGCATCCACTGGCGCAGGTTCTTCTTGGTCACAGTGGAACCACAGCGCTCGCAGCAGCCGTTCACAACTTCCTCATTGGCAAGGCCTGTCTTACAGGACGGACACCAGTTGATGGGGAACTCCTTCTCGTATGCCAGACCCTCTTTGAACATTTTCACAAAGATCCACTGCGTCCATTTGTAGAAGCCCGGATCTGTGGTGTTGACTTCTCTGTCCCAGTCATAGATGGCTGCAATATCGTTGATCTGTTTTTTAATGTTTGCCACATTCTGTGCTGTAGATTTTGCCGGGTGAACTCCCATCTTGATGGCATAGTTCTCAGCCGGAAGGCCGAAAGCGTCCCATCCCATGGGATGAATCAGATAATAGCCCTGCATCATCTTGTAGCGGCTCCACACATCAGAGATCACATATCCTCTCCAGTGTCCTACGTGAAGACCGTTTCCAGACGGATACGGGAACATGTCCAGACAGTAGTATTTTGGCTTCTGGCCGTCATCTACGTTCACTGGTTTTTCTTCCCAGTTTTTTCTCCATTTCTGTTCAATCGCCTTATGATTATAAGGTACTGCCATAATTTCATTCCTCCTGGTTTTCATTTTCATGCCCGCCCGGGCATCTTAAAGCTTTATGCCAAAGCATAGAAAAAGCCCTTTAGTCACTATACTTTAGAGACGAAAGGGCTTATTTTTCCGTGGTACCACTCTAATTCATCCGCAATGCCGGATGCACTCATTTTGATTCTGTAACGGGAACTCCCGCCCGCACTTACCTGCATGACGACTTTCAGCACGGGAACTCCGAGGCCAGTTCAAAAGCTTCTCTATACTGCCTCACACCAGCCGGCAGCTCTCTGGGATAAAGGACACTCTCTACTACTCCTCATCAAAGTCTCTCTCATATTGGCTATTTGTCATAGACTATCTGTTATTCTACCGATATCGCCAGATTTTGTCAAGACTCTATGCTGTTTCTTCCCAAAAAAATCCTATTCTTCCAGTGAGAGCACCGTACAGGCCGGCTCCCCTTCCGTGTATTCAATGGTAAGGGTATCTCCCACGTCATATTTTATAATTTCAGGATATTCTGTAACCGGAAAATCAAACACCAGATCCTTGTTCTCCAGCACCACATAGAAGTGGGAATTTCCATCCATGACGGCCTGGGCCACCCGCTTGATCTTACCGGATACGGTCTGGGAAGTGAGCGTCTCGGTGCCGGAGGAAATCCCGTTGGCAGCCAGCAGCTTCACATAGGCTTTCTCACATTCTGCCACAGTATCTCCTATGGCTACATTCTGGTATTTCTGGATATTGACCATTGCGTACTTCTTAACCAGACCTCCGCCGTCTTTCAGAGCCATAAAATATGTGGGCTCCCCGGAAATATTCAGAAGCAGCGGGAAGGCTGCCGTATATTTTAAGTTCTGTACCTGACCTTCCGCGGACTCCATAGCGGAATACTCCTCCGCGCCGGCACAGGAATAGTACCTGGTCTCCATGGTACGCTGGTTCATCAGCACAAATCCCACATTGGAGCGGTCGCCGCTGACAGAGGTAATGCCTGTGTATACCCACACGTCGTCCTCCAGCGCCAGATAATTATAGCCGTCTGTTGTTTTGAGACAGCCTTTCTGTCCCAGAACGCTGTTAAAAAATCCGTTTTTCAGCATTCCGTGATAGTTATAGAGCTGGATCAGAAGATCTGCCGGATAGGCACGGTCCACCCACTGGGGACAGTCTTTTATGTTATATTCTGTTGTCTCTCCGGTGATGGCATTACAGAGGACCACCTTGCCGATGGTCTGTCCGCCGAAAAGGCCAATGTTGAATTTCTTTACCGGACAGATCCAATAAGGAACTCCCTCATCGTTGATCTCAAAGCTGAGCTGGTCAAACATATATGTGGGATAATTGAACCGCAGATGCCTGTAAATATTTCTGTTGAAATATTCGGACTCGGAATATTTGATCCCCTCATCCAGTTTCACAAGCTCTGTATTCTGGGTTGCCATATCGATTCGGATATAGGCCGGAATGCCCTCTTTCTGGTTCGTCAGCCATTTGATGGGGCTGGCGTAGACAAGAGGGGTCACTCGGTAAGGCTGTCCCTGGTAATTGATCTGTGAGTAGATATCACTGACCTCAAACTGAGAGACCATATCCACCATGCTTCCCATCTTTCTGTTTCCCAGAAGTCCTGCGGAATCTTTATCGAGAAGAGGAATCTGGTTGTAGCTGATTTCCTCAATATCTTCTGTAAAATCTCTTTCTTCGGGGATAACAATCTTCTGATACTTGTTGGCATTGATAATAGGGGATGACAGCAGGCTTCCGATGGCGTACACAACAATGATCGCCCCGATCACCAGCAGTCCACCCTTCATCACTTTGTTCTTTTTTACGTCCCCCACACTGTGGAAGCGTTTCCTGATTCCGTATACTGCCAGTATCACCACTACAATGGCGACCAGGAAGAACCAGAATCCACTTTCATGAATGTTGATGGCCGGCAGAGTAAAATAGTAATAGAGAAATGCCAGAACTACCACAGCAAGACCCGCCGCAATTTTTTTCTTCATACTTTTATCAAATCCTTTCTTTAGCTTAGGGAACAGTTTACCATGAGAAAAGGCGGGTTACAAGTTTTTTTCATGAAAAAGCCCCGGAAAACCGAATCTTTCAGTTTCCGGGGCAAAAATATCTGATTATTCGTTCTCTTCCGCACTTGCGCGGGCTGCAATCTCTTTCTCCTGGATATCAGAAGGAGCCTGCTCATAGCGTGAGAATTCAAAAGCGAAGTTACCGCTTCCGCCTGTCATGGAACGCAGGTCTGTGGAGTATCCATAGATGGACAGCATAGGCACATCTGCCTCCACCACGGTGCATCCCTTATGGTCCGGATCAGGATTCATGCCCAGCACACGGCCGCGGCGTTTGTTCAGATCTCCCATAACATCACCGGTGTATTTATCCGGAACGGTTACCTTCATGGATACGATCGGCTCCAGCAGAACCGGTGAGGCTTCCATGAAGCCCTTCTTAAATGCCTGGACAGCGGCTGTCTTGAACGCCATCTCAGAGGAGTCTACCGGATGATAGGAACCATCATAGAGCACAGCCTTCACACCCACTACCGGATAGGCAGCCAGAGGTCCTTTTATCACAGAGTCCTGAACACCCTTCTCCACTGCCGGGAAGTAGTTCTTGGGAACTGCGCCGCCCACTACGATCTGCTCAAATACATAAGGCTTCTCCAGATCACCGGAAGGCTCGAATGTCATCTTAACGTGACCGTACTGACCATGTCCGCCGGACTGTTTCTTATATTTTGCTTCCACATCGGCTTTTTTGCGGATTGTCTCGCGGAACGGAACTCTCGGTTTGGAAAGTTCAATGTCCACTTTATAACGCTCTTTCAGTTTGCTCACCACAATGTCAAGGTGCTGCTCACCGATCCCGTAGATCAGTGTCTGGCGGTTGGCGGAATCATTCTCCACACGCAGAGTCAGATCTTCCTGCATCATCTTGGAGAGGGCCTGGGAAACCTTGTCATCATCGCCCTTGTTCACCGTATTATAGCGTTTGTATGTATACGGAACGGAAATCTCGGTCTTGCCGAATACGATGGGTGTGCTCTTTGTGGAAAGGGTATCTCCTGTAGCTACGGTGTTCAGTTTGGCAATGGCACCGATATCGCCTGCGTGGAGTTCCGGCACCTCAATGGGTTTGGAGCCTTCCAGCACGTACAGTTTATTTAATTTCTCTTCGGAATCCTTGGTCGCATTGTATAAGGTGTCATCGCCTTTGATAACACCGGAGCAGACCTTGACCAGGGAATATTTACCCAGGAACGGATCCACAATGGTCTTGAACACGTATGCAGATTTTGCTTTTGCAAAATCATAGTTCGCCTGGTAAATCTCATTTGTCTTGGCATTCATGCCTGCGCATGTCTTCTGATCCGGACTTGGGAAATAGCCGCAGATATCATCCAGCAGGTTGGCAACGCCCTGCACGTTCACCGTGGAGCCCATACATACCGGGATGATGCTGCCGTCTGAAATATTCATCTTCAGGGCGGCGGAAACCTCTGCCACGGAGAATTCTTCCCCTGCAAAGTAGCGGTCCATGAATTCCTCACTGATCTCCGCTACGGATTCCATCAATGTGTCATGATACTGCTCCAGATAATCCTGCAGATACTCAGGAACCGGACATTCTTTTTTCTGACCTCTGTCGATGTATCTTCTTCCGGCCTGTTTCACGATGTTTACATAGCCTACGAATTCTTCATTCTCACGGATCGGCATATGGATCGGCGCGATTTTCTTTCCGTACAGTTCTGTCAGGCTTTCCACTACTTTTCTGTAGCTTACATTGTCCACATCCATCTCTGTTACAAAGAACATGCGGGGAAGATTGTATTTTTCACACATCTCCCAGGCTTTCTGTGTCCCTACCTGTACGCCTGCTTTACCTGAAACCACAATGATCGCTGCATCGGCTGCTGCAACTGCTTCCTCCACTTCCCCTACAAAGTCGAAATAGCCCGGGGTGTCCAGTACATTGATCTTTACTTTCCCCCATTGAATCGGAACCACAGATGTCGAAATTGAGAATTTTCTTTTAATCTCCTCTTTATCATAATCACTTACCGTGTTACCATCTGTTACCTTTCCCAAGCGGTTCGTAATACCTGACAAGTAAGCCATTGCCTCCACCAGACTTGTCTTTCCGGCACCGCCATGACCGAGCAGGACCACATTTCTTATTCTGTCGCTTCTGAAAACGTCCATATGTAATACCTCCCAATTTTTGATATGTATATATTTTACTAAAAAGATAGCAACAATTCAAGTATTTTATTCAAATTAGACAAGAAATTTTTCTCTTTTATTGGTCAAAATTACAGTGCAACGCTTTAAAGCGCAAAATCGTTGACAATTGGCGCTCCTTGTCATAAAATAATACTGTTTGGCGGACACAAAAACCCGCTGTTTATTAACGACAGAAGCTTCGCTGCAGGTTTTCTGTTGTCACAATAAGAAGAAGGAGCATATTTCAATGGAAACAACTACGATTGGCTTTATTGGTCTCGGTTTAATCGGCGGTTCCATAGCCAAAGCCATCCGGAAATTTCATCCGGAATACCAGATTCTGGCCTACAACCGGACCAGGGACACTTTGGAGGACGCCGTCTTTGATGGTATTGTGGATATTGCCTGTGATGAGCATGATTCCAAATTCGCCCTCTGTGATATCATTTTCCTATGCGCCACCGTGGACTATAATATAGAATGTCTCCCCTGGCTGAAGCAGATCATAAGGCCGGGCTGCATTCTGACTGATGTGGGAAGTGTGAAAGGTGAGATACATAAGGAGATCACCGCGCTCTCCATGGCCCCCAATTTTATCGGCGGACACCCCATGGCGGGAAGCGAGAAGACCGGCTATGAGCACTCCACAGACCATCTGATTGAAAATGCTTACTATATCCTTACTCCTTCCGAGGAGGTAGGGCTTGATAAGATAGGGGTCTACACAGAGCTTGTGACTTCCATCGGCGCCCTGCCTATGATACTGACCTGGGAGGAGCATGACTACATTACCGCCGCGGTCAGCCATCTCCCTCATGTGGTGGCAGCTGCCCTTGTGAATCTGGTGAATAAACTGGATTCCCCATCCGAACATATGAAGTCCATTGCCGCGGGGGGATTTAAGGACATTACCAGGATTGCTTCCTCCTCCCCCCATATGTGGCAGCAGATCTGCATGGAAAACCCGGATAACATTTCCCAGGTCCTGGATGAGTTCATCCGCCTGATCGTACAGGCAAAATATCTGGTGGACCAGCGGGACGGGGAAGGCCTGTATCAGATGTTTCAGGATTCCAGGGAGTACAGGGATTCCATAAGCGACACCTCCAGCGGCCCGATCAAGAAAGAGTATGCCCTCTACTGCGATATCATTGATGAGACAGGTGCCATTGCCACCATCGCTACCATCCTGTCCATGAATAATATCAGTATAAAAAATATCGGCATTATCCATAACCGTGAATTCGACGAGGGTGTATTAAAGATCGACTTCTATGATCAGGACGCCCAGAAAGAAGCTGCAGAACAGCTTGGAAAACGGAACTACATCATATATGAACGTTAGGAGTCATCCATGAAATTCAGAAAGACAGAAGCCTTAAAAGGCGAAGTTACCATACCCGGAGATAAATCCATCTCCCACCGCGCAGTTATGCTGGGAGCCATCTCCCGGGGAACCACAAGGATCACCAATTTTTTAAGAGGGGCGGACTGCCTCTCCACCATTGCCTGCTTCCGGAAAATGGGCATCTCCATTGAAGAATTCCCGGAAGAGATCCTGGTGCACGGAAACGGTCTCCACGGCCTCCATGCGCCGACAGATATTCTGGACGTGGGCAACAGCGGAACCACGGCAAGACTCATCTCCGGCATACTGGCCGGACAGTCCTTTGAGAGCACACTGACCGGAGACGCCTCCATCTGCAGGCGCCCCATGAAACGGATCATCACTCCCCTCTCCATGATGGGCGCGGATGTTAAAAGTCTTCGGGAAAACGGCTGTGCTCCCCTTGCGATCCGTGGCAGCCGGCTGCAGGGCATCCATTACGAATCCCCTGTGGCCTCCGCTCAGGTAAAATCCTGTGTTCTTCTGGCAGGGCTGTATGCGGATAAGGAGACAAGCGTCACGGAACCCTATATCTCCAGAGACCATTCCGAACGTATGCTGGCAAGCTTCGGCGCGGACATAAAAACAGAGAACTGCACCGTGACCATACAGCCGGAGCCGAAGCTTACAGGACAGGACGTTGCCGTGCCGGGAGACATCTCCTCCGCCGCTTATTTCATCGCTGCCGCCCTTTTGGTGCCGGGTTCCGAGCTGCTGATCAAAAATGTGGGCATCAATCCCACAAGAGACGGCATCCTCGGCGTATGCCGCCGTATGGGCGCTGACATTGCCATCCTGAACAAGAGGGAACACGGCAGGGAGCCGGTGGCAGATCTGCTGGTCAGACACAGCGCGTTAAAAGGAACTGTCATTGAGGGGGCTGAGATTCCCACACTTATCGATGAACTTCCCGTCCTTGCCGTGCTGGCCGCCTTCGCGGAAGGCCGCACCGTCATCCGGGACGCGCAGGAACTGAAAGTCAAGGAATCCAACCGTCTGGATATTCTGGTACACCATCTAAGCGCAATGGGCGCTGACGTCACAGGAACAGAGGACGGAATGATCATCCGGGGAGGACGGCCGCTTCACGGAGCTGTGCTTGAAAGCCATCTGGACCACCGGATCGCCATGTCCTTTGCCGTGGCCGGCATAGCGGCAAAGGGCGAGACAGAGATCCTGCAGGCAGACTGTGTGGATATCTCCTACCCGGGATTTTACAGAGATCTTCTGGAAAGATAAACACACGCAGGAAAGGAGCGGAATATGTCGCAGACTACCAAGCGGGCCCTTGCCCAGTCCCTGAAACATCTGATGGAACAAAAACCCCTGGAAAAGATAACCGTGGTGGACATTTCGGAAGACTGCGGTGTGAACCGCCAGACCTTTTACTACCATTTTCAGGATATCTATGACCTGATCGAATGGATCTACATCAATGAGGCAGAAAAACGGCTGGGGGAAAAGACCACATATGACACCTGGCAGGAAGGCTTTCTTCAAATCCTCTCCTATATACTGAACAACCGGAATTTTGTCAGGAACACATATCATTCTGTCAGCCGGGAATACCTGGAACATTTTCTCTTTCAGCAAATGTACCGCCTCCTGCTGGGCGTTATCGAGGAAAAAGCAGAGGATATGGCTGTCCGGGACGCGGACAAACAGTTCATTGCGGACTTTTACAAATACGCCTTTGTGGGTCTGGTCTGTGAATGGATCGAGAACGGCATGAAGGAAAAACCGGAGGCCATGACTGACCGCTTAAGCCTCTTAGTCCACGGCACCATCACCGGGGCGTTGGAACGGTTCCGGACAGATAAAAAACATTAATCTTTTATACACTTTATGCGCAGTGTCAAAACTTTTGACACTGCGCATTTTCTGTTTATAGCATTCTTTTCTCTCTCCGTTTATAGTAAAGACAGATAAAAAAACAAATAATGATTCCTATCAAACAAGGAGGTATTCATATGTATTACAGCAATGGAAATTATGAAGCATTCGCACACCCGGTAAAGCCTGAGGGCGTTGACCGCAAATCCGCATATCTGGTCGGTTCCGGACTGGCTTCCCTGGCAGCCGCCTGCTTTCTGGTGAGGGACGGGCAGATGAAAGGGGAACACATCCACATTCTGGAGGAGTTGTCCCTGCCTGGCGGCGCCTGTGACGGCATTCATGATGCCCAGAAAGGTTTTATCATCCGGGGCGGCCGTGAGATGGAAAACCATTTTGAGTGCCTCTGGGACCTGTTCCGCTCCATCCCTTCCCTGGAAACAGAGGATGCGTCCGTTCTGGATGAATTCTACTGGCTGAATAAAAAGGATCCAAACTACTCTCTCATGCGTGTCACCGAGAACAGAGGTGAGGATGCCCACACAGACAATAAATTCGCCCTCAGTGACAAAGCCGCCATGGAGATCATGCAGCTCTTCTTCACAAAGGATGAAGACCTGTACGACAAAAAGATAAATGATGTCTTTACAGAGGAGTTCTTCAAGTCCAACTTCTGGCTCTACTGGAGAACCATGTTTGCCTTTGAGGACTGGCACAGCGCCCTGGAGATGAAGCTGTATATCCAGCGTTTCATCCATCACATCGGCGGCCTTCCCGACCTGTCCGCCCTGAAGTTTACCAAGTATAACCAGTATGAATCCCTGATCCTCCCCATGGTAAAATATCTGGAAGCCCACGGGGTCCACTTCCAGTATGACACCAGAGTGACCAATGTGATCTTTGACATCACTCCTGAGAAAAAGGCTGCCCGGAAAATTCTGATGATCCATAATGGGCAGGAGGAGTGCATTGACCTGCTGGACGACGACCTGGTATTCGTCACCAACGGAAGCTGCACGGAGAACTCCAGCCTGGGAGATGATGACCATGCCCCTGTGTTAAACGACACTCCCGGCGGATGCTGGGAACTGTGGAAGAACATAGCGGCCCAGGACCTCTCCTTCGGCAATCCCGACAAGTTCTGCAGCGAGACAGACAAAACCACCTGGGAATCCGCCACAGTCACCACACTGGATGACAGGATCCCGCCCTATATCCAAAAAGTCTGCAAACGTGACCCCTTCAGCGGCAAAGTGGTGACCGGAGGCATTGTGACCTGTAAGGACTCCTCCTGGCTCATGAGCTATACCCTGAACCGCCAGCCCCATTTTAAAGAACAGCCAAAAGACCAGCTTGTAGTCTGGGTCTACGGCCTGTTCACGGATGTTCCCGGGGATTATGTGAAAAAGCCCATGCGGGAATGTACCGGAAGAGAGATCACGGAGGAATGGCTGTACCATCTGGGCGTTCCCGTGGAAGAGATACCGGATATGGCAGCTAACTCCGCCCGCTGCATTCCCTGCATGATGCCCTATATCACAGCCTTCTTCATGCCCAGAACAGCAGGTGACAGACCCAAGGTAGTACCGGAAGGATGTGTGAACTTCGCATTTATCGGCCAGTTCGCGGATACAGTAAGAGATACGGTATTCACCACAGAATACTCTGTGCGGACAGCCATGGAGGCGGTCTACACTCTTCTGGATGTGGACCGGGGTGTTCCGGAAGTCTACGCCTCCTGCTATGACATCCGCGCGCTTCTGGATGCCACTTCAAAAATGCTGGACGGTAAGAAAGCTATCGAGATGAAAGTGCCCTGGATCATGAAGCTGGTGGAAAAGAAAGCCCTGCGGAAGATCTCCGGCACTGTGATCGAAGATCTGCTGAAAGAATACAACGTTATCTAAGACAGGCAGGAGGCAGGTGAATCCATCACCTGCCTCCTGTTTTCCCTGCCGCTTCACAGGACTATAGCCATCCTCCTGCCTTCAGCAGTGTATTATTTTTTACCGCCTCGTAAGAATTCTGAATATCCACGGACAGCTTCCTGTCCCGATCCAGAAACGGAACGATCTTCCGGTACTCCCTGAATGCCTTTCCGGAACATTTCCCCAGCTTATAATTTCTCCTGAGATCTACCGCCTGGGCAGCGTGCATCAGCTCCATTCCCAGAATATATCTCAGATTATCCACGATCTGAAAGGACTTTTCCAATGCCAGAACCGCGTTGGAAGCATGGTCCTCAATATACCCGGACAATGCCAGGAAATCCATGGAAGAAGGATTTGCCAGAGACCGGTTCTCTGTGTCCAGAGAGGTAAACGTCTTCTGGATCGTGGAATATCCGATGACCGTCTTGCCCCCGTCAGGAGATAAAAACCGGGGAAGCCCTGTAAAATCAGGGTCAGCCAGCTTCAATATCCTGTGGCACGCACCCTTTGACATATGGTTCAGGGCTATATTCAGCATCTCTGCCTTCAGCACCAGATTCAGAGGCTCAAAATTACAGCTCACGGATACCCGCCCCTCATCAGGAAGGACACAGGGATTGTCATCCGAGTGGTTCAGATGCTGCTCAAGGCTCATCTCCAGCAGTCTGATGCATTCCAGTATGGACCCGTTTATAAAAGCGGAATCCCTGAAGCTTAAGGGGTCCTGGAGAGCCTTGCCCTCTGTGCCGTCAAAGAGATAGCTGCCCTCCAGCATAGCCAGACATTCCCGGGCGCATTCCGTCTGTTCCGGAAATCCCTTTGCCTCTGTCACACTTTTGTCAAGCTGCTGAATCTGTCCGTTCAATCCCTCCAGGCCAATACAGTAAATAAGATTGGAGTTGGCTGTCAGCTCTTTTACCTCCTTCAGAAGAAGGGCTGTCATGGCCGCCGCCTGAGAGTTGGAGGACACGATTCCGAGACCGTCCTTCGGGCCGAGGACCAGCGGCTTCAGTCCCTCCGTTTCCATGGCTTTCAGGCTGTCTGTGGGCCGGCCTTTATAGAGCACATCATTTTCTCCGATCATGGACATGCCGATCATGGCATTGACCGCCAGGTCAGCTTCCCCCACAGAACTCCTTCTGGGAACCAGGGGATGTATCCTCTTATTCAGGAAATCCCTGTAGCGCTTCAGCACCTCCGTGGAAAGCCCTGCACAGCCATACAGAGCTGTGTTCAGGCGGATCAGCATGACAGCCCGTATTTCCTCCTCCGTACAATACGGAGGTACGCAAAGAGAATGGGAACGCAGAAGGTTTTTATTATACTGGTCAAAATACTCATTGTAGACTTTCCTGTCCTTGTTCCATCCTACCCCTCTGTTTGTCCCGTAAACAGGCGTTTCCGAGTCCACCATCCGGTATAGGACATGCTTTGCCTTTTCCGCCCGTTTCAAAGCCTCCTCTGAGATTTCCACACAGGCCCCGTCATATACCACCTCATAAATCTGGTCCAAGGTAAGGCTGTTTCCATCCAAAATAATTTTCTCCATCGTGTTCTCTCCCATTCTGCCAGCACTGCCGTGCTGTTTTTCTGAAAATATAAGATATTTTCATCTAAATTTTGTTTAAAAAATGCAGAATTGGTCAAGATATTTTCTTTCCCATAGGGATGGGATTTTTGCCTGTTCTTCTTTTTCACTAAATGCCTGTCTGTTTTCTTCCAGCCTCTTCCTGCACCTGCAGGGACAGGCGCTGCTCTTGGTAATCAGACTGATGATCCTGATGTAGAGACATCGTTCAAAGGGGTCCCTGCTGTATACAGCAGACTGCCCGGCTTTTTCCAGGTACACTGCCCCGCCCTCAAAGTCTCCCTTTCTGAATAACAGAACCGCTTCATAGGAATAGGCACTGCTTCTTTTAAACATTACGTGGAGATGTTCAAAGCTCTGCACAGCGGCTTTTATATACCGCTCCGCCATCTTGTCATTTCCTGTATCAAACAGTCCTTTCCCCATATGAAGGTAGAGCAGGGTCTTGCCGCTGATATTATGGACATTGGCGTTGATATCCAGAGATTTTCTATAGTATTCCATGGCACTGTCATAATCCTTTGTCAGCCTGCCAATCTCCCCAAGCCAGCTGTATGCCACCGCAGCATTGGCCCCCCATTCCTCTGCCCACTCTTTACTCAGGAATATCTCTGCTGCCTGAAGCAGCTCCTGACGGCCTTTTTCCATTTCCCCTTTAAGGATATAGCCAATTCCCAAAAGCCGCTTCCAGAATCCCTGTTCCGCAGATGTATCAGCCGCCCGATTCACACCCTCACGGCTCAGACAAAGCAGTTCGTCTGCCTGGTAAGTGTCCATACAGATAAATGCCTTCTGCTTCAGAATCTCTTCTGTTATGCCCTGCAGCTCCTCCAGCAGCCTGATGTATTCCCAGGATCTTTCGTAGTCCGGTATCTTCACATAAGACTGCACCAACATGGTCAGATAAAGCTCCAGCCGGTCCTTTTCAAAGCTCTCCGGGTTGACAGACTCTTTATATGCTTCCACATATTTTTCCATCTGTTCATAGATGAATGCAATCTGCTTTTTATTATTGAGGTAGGTTTCCGTATTATACATCACATCATAATTGTGCAGCACCGGAAAATACTGGTGGGCGATCGTCAGATATCTGCTCAGATATTCTTTCAGGTAAAAATCTGATTTTTCTCTGTCCTGGCTCTTAAAATAGTGGTAGCTGATCTTAGGCAGAATATCCTCATTTTTCCCCAGAAAAAACTGCTTTTCAAACCTCTTCGCCATGAGTCTGTGGAGACTCTTTCTCTTTGTCAGGCTGAGGCTTTCATATACCCTTTTCCTCTCCTCCTCAAGCGGAAAGGAATAATAAATTCTGCCGGACTCCTCCTCCTCCTGAATGATACCCCGGCGGACAAGAGATTCGATTCCCTCCACAAACAGGTCTTCCTCAATATCGGAAAAATATTTTAATTTTCTGTATTCCGCCCTGTCACAGAACATGGATATCCATTTTAGCAGGGTTTCACATATTTCTGACTGGATTTCCTGCTTGTATAACCTCGGCTTTTCTCCCTCGGGTACACTTTTCCTCTCTTTTGCGCTGCTGATTTTCTGCCACAGCCTTGTTATCTCCTCTCCGGGCACCTCATCCAGCTCCTGTTCCAATATATACTTAAGCTCCCGGTAAACCATTTCCGCACGGTTTTCCTGGCCTTCTTTTTCGTATAATCTCATGAGAAGCTGATAGTATTTTTCGCAGAACTCATCCATGGAAATGAGATTTTTGCATATCTCCTCACACAAATCCAATCTGCATTTCTCTCCGCCCAATTCCTCTTCTGCCAGGGAATAAATTTTCTCTGCAGTCTCAACTCTTTTCTGACGTATAAAACTTTCAAACTGGCTGCTCTCTTTTACTTCAAAATGATCCAAATACCAGAAATTTTCCTTACCGGAAAGGATTTCAAGATTTCCTTTCATCTCTTCCAGATCGATCCACAGATCCGCCTCCGGGTTGATCTTAAGCTGCTGCCTTCCGTCTGTGATCAGAAAATCCTTCCCAAAGGCTTTTCTGATATGATAAAGGGCATTTCTGTAGTTTCTGTTGGCCTTTTCTTCGTCATATTTGTCTCCCCAAAAGATGTCTTCCAAAATCTGCTTATTTTCATACCCTTTGGTGACCAGATAATAAAACATGCCCTCAGCTCTTCCATAAGGAAACAAATATCTTTTCTTATTTATATAAACTCTGGGGGGTCCTAAAAGAAAAACTTCTACTTTCTCCATGCCATCCTCTCCCTTTTTGTTTTGCACACTTCTTTTATTTATCATAGGCAGACAGAGGCGATTAGTCAACAACACTTTTTTAACAAAACTTCAACAAATATATTCCATAATAGAAATAAAAAAGCAGGAGGTATCCGTTCTATGAATTATTTTACTATTACTCTCACCATCAACCGGGAAACCATGGTTTTTTCCGTCACGGAGGAAGACACGCTTCTCGATGTCATCCGTGAAAAAGCAGGGCTTACGGGCACCAAACAGGGATGCGGCTGCGAACAGTGCGGAGCCTGTACCGTGCTTTTAAACCACAAGGCTGTAAATTCCTGCTGTATACTGGCGCTGCAGGCAGACAATGGGGTAATTGAAACCATTGAGGGCCTGGAATCACCGGAAAAACTTCATCCCATTCAGCAGGCTTACATAGAAGAAGGTGCTGTACAGTGCGGATTCTGCACACCGGGCATGATCATGTCCACAAAAGCGCTTTTGGATCAGGTTCCAAACCCTGATACTTCCCAGATTCGGAGTGCGCTCTCCGGAAATATATGCAGATGCACCGGCTATACCAAAATTGAGGCAGCCGTAAAAAATGCAGCCCGGAAATTAGAGGAGGTATCCCATGAATCCATATAAAATCGCAGCACACAAAATCCCAAGACACGAATCTGCCGCAAAAGTTACCGGAAAAGCTCTTTATACCGATGATCTTTCCCTGCCCAAAATGGTTTACGGCATGATCATCCGAAGCCCTCACGCCCACGCACAGGTAACACACATTGATCTGACGGAAGCGGAAAAAACCGAAGGATACATAGGGGCCCTTCTTCCGTGGGAGGTTCCCGATACCTTTTATAACTGCTCCGGAACTCCTCCGTCCCCGCTGCTTATGAAGGATGAGAAGGTACTCACCACGCATCCCCTCTGTGTAGGAGACCGTATCCTGGCAATTGCAGCCCGTACGCCCCAAGCGCTTTTAAAAGCAGCGAAAGCTGTGCAGATCAGCTACACCATTCTGCCTTCCGTACATACCATAAAGGACGCTTTAAGGAAGGATGCTGCCCCCATCCAGCCTCATATCTCCAAAAACAATATCCTGGCCGTAAGAGAAGCCTGTATGGGCGATACCCAAAAAGGCTTTGAAGAGGCTGACTATATTTTTGAGGATGACTTCCACACTCCGGCCACACAGCATGTGGCTATGGAACCTACCTCCTGTATCTGTGATTTTTCCGACGGCAGGACATTAAATATCTGGAGCAACTCCCAGACCCCTTACCAGGAACGCAGGATCCTGGCAGAACTGTTTCAGATGGAAGAAAATGACATCCGTATTGTGAAGCCTGTTATGGGCGGAGGCTTCGGCGCCAGGCAGCAGCTCCATAACCAGCCAGCCGCTGCCCTGCTGTCAAAAAAGATACGAAGGCCGGTAAAACTCATTAACACCAGGGAGGAAGAGATGTACGCCTCTGTTGTCCGCCACGAGATGCAGACACATTTAAAATTCGGTGTGACAAAACAAGGGATTTTGACTGCTTTCCAGACAGAGTTTTATCTGAACGCAGGCCCTTACACCACCCACACTCCCACTATTGTGGCTGCAGCCAGCAGAAAATTCCAGTACAGGATTCCCAACTACCTCTTTAACGGGTACACTGTAGCTACCAACGGCCCCACTGCAGGCGCCTTTAGGGGGTATGGCAATTCACAGCTCACCTTCGGGCGGGAGCTGATGATGAGCCGGATCGCCAGAAGGCTGCACCTGGATCCTGTGGATTTCCGGCTGCGCAACCACGTCAAGACCGGTGAGAAGTTCCCCGCCGCTGCCTCCGCTGTCACAAGCTGCGGTATTGAAAAATGTGCCCGCCGCTGCCAGGAGATCCGGCGGGAGATCGACGAAAAAGAAGGTCTGGCAGATAATGAGGATATCCGGCAGGCATGGGGCGTATCCTTTGCCTGCCATGGCTCCGGCCCCTCCTCCAAGGAGGGTATGAGCTCTGCCGTCATACTGGTAAGCGATGACGGCGGCATCCGCCTGATAACCGGTTCTGCCGATATCGGACAGGGCAGTGAAACCATGCTCTCCCAGATTGCCGCGGAGTGTCTGGGCATTCCCCTTTCCCATGTTAAGATCACAGCGGCTGATACAGGCATTACCCCTTACGATACAGGAACCTTCGGCAGTTCCCAGACGTATGTAAGCGGAAATGCTGTAGTGCTGGCCTGTCAGGACGTGATCCTAAAACTGACGGATGCTTTATCAGACTGTTATGACAGCGCAGATATTACGTTCGGGGAGGATAAAAAATTCCATATTCCTTCCGAAAATCTGTGTCTGACCTTAGAGGAGGCTGCCCATCAGGTAGTATTCGGTATAAAAGGAGCCGTGATCATCGGAAACTCCAGCTATAAAGCAAAAGAAAGTCCCAATCCCTTTGCTGTCTGTATGGTAAAAGCGGAATACGAAAAGAAGACCAACAGCATTATCCTGCGGCACGTGATCGAGGTGGTGGATGTGGGCACCCCCATTAATCCCCTCACAGTCATCGGCCAGATTGAGGGCGGTGTAGCACAGGGTGTGGGCTACGCTCTGACAGAGGCTTTGGAACACAGCCGCCATGCAGGCAAGGTGATCTCTTCAGACCTATTGACATACCGGGTCCCCCTCATATGCGATATGCCTGAAATCCACGGAGAATATATAGAAAATTTTGAACCCACCGGCCCTCTAGGCGCCAAAAGTGTAGGCGAGCTGACCACCGTACCCGTAGCACCTGCCATCGCAGATGCCGTATCCCAGGCATCCGGCAGAGAGATCAATAAAATACCACTGTCTGAATTTTTTTTCATAAAACCAAACAAAAAGTAAGGAGCGATGACCATGTATTATAAACCGAAGACATTGAAAGATGCGCTGTCCTGCCTCTCTTCAGAATCCCCTGTCATCCTTGCCGGCGGAACCGATCTTATGCCGCTTGTAAAAAATGACTTAAAGCCCTCCGGAAACTATATGGATATCACCCACATTCCGGACCTCTGTGCCGTGCAGAAGACATCCGAGGGCTGGTTTCTGGGTGCTGCCGTCACCATAAGCGGGCTTTTGGAAAACGCTGCCCTCTGCGGTACCTATCCCGCTCTTGCCCGGGCTCTCAGCGTCACGGCATCCCCGCAGATAAGGAATATGGGGACCATAGGGGGAAATATCCTTCAGGACAGGCGCTGCCTTTATTTTAACCAGTCTGCCTGCTGGAGAAGCAGCATAGAAAAATGCTTTAAGACAGGGGGAACCCTGTGCCACCAGATTCCCAACTCGCCTGTGTGCCGCGCCCTTTATTACTCGGACCTGGCTCCTGTTCTGCTCCTCTATGAGGCTCAGGCCCGGATGATTAAAAATGGGGAAAAACAGCAGGTTCCCATAGAGACTTTCATTCATGACCATACCGGCAGAAACGGAACCACGGAAAGGCCGGATTTTCTTCTTGAAGGTTTCTTTCTCCCCTTCCCCCGGAAGGGATACCGAAGCAGCTTTGAAAAGATAAGCATAAGAGGCTCTGTTGATTTTCCTACTGTCCATTTTGCAGGCGCCTTTCATCCGGAGACAAGGGATACACGGCTGTTTGCAGGCGCCGTGGCTGAATCTCCCGTAGAACTCAGTGACACGGAGGCTTTTATCAAAGCCAATCAAAATGCCGGCCTTGACCAGACAGCGGATACGGCAGTAAAAGAACTGCTTGCCAGGGCAAGACTGATCAAAGAAGCCACCATCTCCGTAAAAGTAAAAAAAGATTCCTTTCAGAATATCCGCACTTTGCTTAAGACTTTGATCTGTCAGCCGGAACCATAAGCTCCCGAATCTTTGTATACAAAAGCAGAGGGCAGATGAAAACTTTCATCTGCCCTCTGCTTTCCATTCCGGATCATTCCTCTTTTTCTGCCGTCAGGTGTCTTTCCAGCCTGAAACGCATAATTTCCTCCTCATGCTTTAAAAGGGATTCCCATTCCAGGGAAAACGCTTCATAATCCTTTCTGACCAGTTCTTCGGCAGCCCTCTGGATCCGTTCTTCATATTCCTCATGCAGGGAACGCTCCTGCAGCCTCAGCATGGTGAAGGGATATCCCCAGGCAAGCATCTCTCTCATTTTCCCGTAACACTCCCGCACAATGGAGAGAGGACACTTTTCCTCAATGAAAAACAGGCATGTTTCAAAGGAATAAAAGCTCTTTCCCTTCCTCTGCATCTTGACAAACGCCTCCTCCAGCCAGCGTCTGTCCTCCTCGCTGGTATGCTGCAGCGTATAATAAGAGATTCGGCGTATGGTGAGAGCCAGTATCTGCAGGCTTTCCAGATACAGACGCATACTTTCCCTGATCTCCGGTCTGGAAAAGTCCATGGACCGTACGATTTTGCAGATCTGTGTTCCTTTTCCCTGATAGGATTTTGTCAGTCCCAGACTGTTCAGAAGGCTTAAAGTACGGCGCACCGTGCTGACAGATACGTCGTATATCTCCGCCATCTTAGGCAGAGACGGCAGATAATCCCCCGCAGTATACACACCCCGGTTGATATCCCTGATCACCAGAGACACCATGGTATAGCAGAGCTGCGGCCGCTGTCTGTAGATACTGCAATAAAAGGGGACCTGCTCTGCCCCTTCCGGAAATACCGCCTTTTCATGCTGCCGCAGAAACGCCTTGATATCCTTCACCGCGTCAAAATAAAACGCAGCGTACTGTTCATGCAGCCAGGTCACCACCTGTTCCCTGTTATTCTCCGTACCGGTATAGCGCGCCGCTTCTTTTTCTTCCCGGTTCACCAGATAGGGGAATCGTACATAGCCAATGATCTCCCAGTAGAAATTCAGGGCCATCCCATTGCCCATGCCGTGAAGCACCAGATAATAAAATTTCACCGGCATGGACACCGCGCCGCTTAAGGGGGATGAAAGCGCATCCATAAACCACTGCCACTCCTTTTCGCCGCATTTACGGACACCCTCCTGCCAGAGAGGCTCTAACAGGAGTTTCCCTGATTCACACAGCTCCTGGATACCTGCCTCCCTTGGAGCGAAATACTTCACCGCATTTTTCCTAAGCTCCTCCGGGGTGGTCCTGTAAATGACTTTCGCCGTTTTTCTGGCGTCTACCCGGATCAATCCCTTCTTCTCAAGCAAAGTGAGCGCGTTTCTCACCGTCGCGGGAGCCATCTGGAAAACATCACAGATTCTGTTGATGGACGGCAGGCTCTCCCCGTATCTATAATATCCAAAAAGGATCCTGGCTTCATAATATTCATAAACCAGTCTGTAAATTCCACTTTCAAGCAACATAATTCTTCACCTCAATGGACTATTCTACCATAAATCCCTGCCGTCTGCAAACAGGCGGGACAGACTTAAAAACACCTCGCGGGACAGTGGTGTGTGAACATGTGCCCCCTATTCTTCCTTTCTGAAGATAAAGTCATACAAGGTCTGAAAAAGCCTTGCCGGGTCTATGGGTTTTGCCAGATGGGCATTCATGCCGGCAGCCTTGCTCTTCTCAATATCATCGTCAAAGGCATTGGCTGTCATGGCAATGATCGGAATGGTCCTGGCATCCGTATTGCTGAGATGGCGGATATTGGTAGCTGTCGTCAGGCCGTCCATGAGGGGCATCCGGATATCCATCAAAATGGCATCATAATACCCTTTTTCGGATTTGCTGAACAACTCCAGAGCACGCAGCCCATTCTCCGCAGTGTCCACAGTAAATCCCTTCCCCTCCAGCAGCATAACCGCAATCTCTGTGTTCAGAGGATGGTCCTCTGCCAGAAGTACACGCTTCCCTGTGAAATCATAGTCCATGTCCGCTTCTTTTTTCTCTTCCTTCTCCTCATCCTTTTTCCCCAGTGCCCTGGAGAACGCAGAGATCAGGGAGGATTTGAACATGGGCTTGCTGATGAGCAGATTCACGCCGGCCATCTTTGCCTCATGTTCAATGGAACTCCAGTCATATGCCGTCATAATGATGATTGTCACCTCAGGCCCTACAATGCTGCGGATACGCCGGGCTGTCTCAATCCCGTCCATCTCCGGCATTTTCCAGTCTATGAGTATCATGTCAAAATATTTTCCGTCATTCCACAGGTTCTTTACCCGGTTCACTGCCTTTAAGCCGCTGTCCGCCCACTCCGCAGATATTCCCATTTCCTTCAGGGTGACCATGGCGCTCTCACAGACTGCCACGTCGTCATCCACAACCAGAGTTTTGAGGTGGGAGAAATTGTAGTTCTGCTTCCTCTGGTTGTGATGCAGTTTCTCCTCCTCTGTGATTCCGAGTTTCACATCCACTGTAAATTCAGAGCCGATTCCTTTGATGGAACGGATTATGATACGCCCGTCCATCATATCCACAATGTTTTTGGATATGGCAAGCCCAAGCCCTGTCCCTCCGTAAAGGGCAGTCGTGCCTGTACTCTCCTGGGAAAATGGTTCAAATATATGGGGAATAAATTCCTCATTCATCCCCACTCCGGTGTCATTGATGACAAAGCGGAGGACCGCATCGTTTTTCGTCCTGCGCATCTGGGCCGCCGAAAAGGTCACTTTTCCGCCCTCTCCGGTAAATTTAATGGCATTGGAAAGGATATTGATAAGCACCTGCTGCAGCTTCATGGCATCTCCCATGTAATAGTCGTCCAGCACCGGGTCCACAATACACTCGTAATCCACGCCCTTGGCGGCTGCCTGGGCATGGCAGATGGAGTTGATCCCGTTTAGAAATTCCTCTGTGGGTATCTTCTCATTTTTCAGCAGCATCTTGCCGCTCTCGATCCGGCTCATATCCAGAATATCATTGATCAGGGACAGAAGGAACCGGGACGATATGCCAATCTTGGCAATGCAGTCTGCCACCTGCTCATCATCCCCTATGGACTGGGCCGCAATGGTGCTCATGCCGATGATGGCATTCATGGGTGTGCGGATCTCGTGGCTCATACGGGAGAGGAAATCCGACTTGGCCGCATTTGCCTGCTCCGCGGCAACCAGGGCTGCCGCCATCTCCTCCTTCTGCCGCTGCTCCTGGCGCACCACGTCTGTCACATCTGTTCTGGCCAGACACGCCCGCCCCAGTTCCCTGTCTATATAGAAGACCTCACAGCGCTTGACCCGCTGTTCCCCGGCTTCATTTTTCATCTCCACAATAAAGGAGTAGGATTCGTTCTCCTCAAGCTGCTCCTCCATATAGCTGTATTCCAAATGCTCCAGATAATATCTGCTGACTTCCTCCTCCATCACCTGCTCTGCCATTTCCTTTACTTCCGCCTGAAAATACCCGTTCCTGGGAAGTATTCCGTATGCCCGTTCATCAAAGGAGATCAGATGATACCGGTCACGGCGCAGATCAATGTCCGCGATGAGTTCAAAACCGAGATCTGTTATCTTTTTCAGAAGCTGTTCCTGCATCTTCTGCTCTGTCACGTCAAACGTATAAAAAAAGACAATGATATCACCGGACTGGGGATTCAGGTAGGAGCGGAAGCTGGTATTGCTCCAAAACACGCTTCCGTCTTTTCTTCTCCTCAGAAATTCAAATTTGTAATCCACCTTTCCCGCACTGTAGTCAGCCAGCACTTTCTCTCTATCAAGGGCACTGCTGATCTTTTCGCCGTACTGCCAGTCCACGGCAGACTGGGCCATATTCTGCACGGTCTCCTCAAAGGTGGCTCCCACATGGGTGATGGCGTCATCCAGGGCCGACACATAACTCTCCACACAGTTTTTTGTCACATTCATCCGGCCGCGGAAATTTTTCTCGGAGGATGACAGCTCTGCAAAATAAGCCATCTCCTTTTCAAACAATTCCCTGGACCTTTCCTGGTTCTGCTTTTCCTCTGTGATGTCCACAAATACACAGTAAAAATACTGCTCCCCTGACTTTTCAGTGATGAGCTGGGCCTTAATGGAAATCCATTTGACAGAACCGTCCTTACAGATCAGACGGTTTTCATTATGTATGGTACTGCCGTACTTCAACTGTTCTCTCAGCTTTCCGGCCATAATTTCCAGATCATCGGGATAAATAACAGAAGACATCCTGTTGCCCATAGCGGCAAATTCCTGCCTGGTATAGCCCAGGAACTCAAAAAGACCGTCATTCGCTTCAATGACGGAAAAGAATTCGTCAAACCTGCAGCGGAACACCGCACCCGGAATATTATTATAGATGTGCAGAAGTTCCTCATGGCTTCCTCCTGTATCTGAGAGGCAGATATTCCGAATCTTCCACTGTTCCTCCTTACGTTCCAGTGTAAAATATCCTCCCATCTGCCAGGCATATACTTCACTTTTCAGCTCCAGCCTGCAGAAAAGGCTTAAGAGCACATCACTCAAGGGCTGCTCATATATGACAGTAACTGCCGGATAAAAAGCATGCTCTGCTTTCCCGGTATCTCTGCGGATATAATCCAGCATTTCCTGTTTTCCGTGAGCATATTCTCTGTCACCGGCTCCCACAAAGCGCACGTCACTGTCCAAAAATTCCGCCGCCCTTAAAGGCTCCCCCAGCGCAAACCAGGCATTACAGAATTCTTTTACTGTCTGAGCTGCATCTATTTTCTTTCCCATTTATCCAATCCTCTCATTACAGCAGTCCTCCTGCTGTTTGTCTCTTTTGCCTGTTGGCTTTATCTTAACACTTATCCAAATCATTGTAAACTCTGCATTTCAAGCGCTGCGCCTGCACTGCCCAAAAAAGGAGAGTCCTTCTTTCCGTACCACGGACAGCAGGCTCTCCTTTTTTCATACAGTGCGTAAACAGGCATGCTCCCCTGCAGACTGTACATCCGGTTTTCAGTCTTCCTCCCCCAGATACTGATACAGCAGCTTATCCAGTGCCTCAATATCTATGGGCTTTGCAAAATGGGCATTCATACCTGCCTGGGCAGCAGCCTGTGCGTCTTCAGCAAAGGCATTGGCTGTCATGGCTATGATGGGTATCTTTATGGCATCCGCACGGTTCATCCTGCGTATGGCCTTTGTGGCCTCATAGCCGTCCATCCGCGGCATCTGGATATCCATCAGTATCATGTCATAATACCCTTCCTTGGAATCAGCCACCATCTGCACCGCTTCCTCACCGTCACACGCCTCCTCTATGACAGCTCCTGATTCCCCGATCAGTTCGCGGGCAATCTCCCTGTTGATCTCATTATCCTCCACAAGCAGAATCCTCTTATCTGCGTAATCCACGGAAAGCACGGGACGCCTGATCTCCTGCTGCGGTTTTTCCCCGCTCAGTTCTCCGAGAAGGCCACACAGCTTTGCATGGTAAAAGGGTTTTGCCAGGAATGCCGTGACACCGGCCTCTCTGGCCTCGCGCTCTATCTCAGACCAGTCATAGGCGGTGAGCACGATCACCGGTGTGTCTGCCCCTATGACTTTCCGGATACGGCGGGTAACCTCAACGCCGTCCATATCCGGCATCTTCCAGTCCACGATCACCAGGCCATAGGGATCTGCCGACTTCTCCGCCTGCAGCACATAGTGCACCGCAGTGTGCCCGTCCGTGACAAATTCAGCACGAAGTCCCATGTCATCCAGAAGTTCCGCCGCGTTTTCACAGATCATCCTGTCGTCATCCACCATAAGGCAGCGCACGCCGATCCATTCCCGGGGTACTTCCTCCTCCCCGTCCTCCTGGAGTTTTAAGGGAAGTGTCACCGTAAATACGGAGCCTTTCCCCGGTGTACTCTCAACCCGGATGCTGCCATTCATGAGATCCACCACGTTCTTTGTGATCGCCATTCCAAGCCCGGTTCCCGTAACCTTGCTGCTTGTGGAATCCTGGGCACGCTCAAAAGGCTGGAAAAGTCGTTCTATGAACTCCTCCTTCATGCCGATTCCTGTATCGGAACAGCAGAACACATAATTCAGATACCCCTTGCGGGCCCCGGCCTTCTGTGTCACGGTTACATGGATACTTCCCCCTGCAGGCGTATATTTTATGGCATTGGAGAGAATATTGATACATACCTGCTGGACCCGCAGGGGATCCCCGATGACCTTCTCATTTTTCAGCTTCGTAAGGCTTACTTCCATGGTCAGCCGGCCGGCATCCGCCTGGGGTTTTAAAAGCTCTGTCAGTTCTGATAAAAGCTCAGCAAAGTCAAAAGGCTCATATCTCAGAGAAAGCTTTCCGCTCTCTATCTTTGACATATCCAACACGTCATTGATCAGACTGAGCAGATGCTTGCTGGACAATCCTATTTTTTTCAGACACTCCGCAACCCGGTCCCTGTCATTTAGATGGGCTGCAGCGATAGCGGCCATACCAACAATGGCGTTCATAGGTGTCCGGATATCATGGCTCATATTGGACAGAAACTGACTTTTTGCCCTGCTGGCAGCCATGGCATTGTCAAGGGCGCTCTGCAGTGCCTGGCGCTGCTGTTCCTCCTCATGACGCTGCTCGTCGATCCGGCGGGAGATGAGGATTGCCAGCTTATCCTCCGAATAGGGATTATCCACATGGATGATCTGTGTGGATGTCCAGTGGTAGACCTCATCCGTAAGCCTCTGCCTGGCTTCTAAGAATATCTCCTTTTTCTCCTCCAGTATCCCTCTTAAGTTCTTAAGGGCAAACCGCTTGATATAATCGTTCAGACTCTCCTCATGTATGGTGGACAGCATATCTTCAAAAAGCTCACTGTATGTTTTCTGTTTTCCGATATTTAGCTTCAGCGCCGGGTCTATATACACAAAACCAAGCGTGTCCCGGGTAAGATTGATCCGGATGATCACAGGATAGGCATTGGAGATTGCACCCACAAGAGTCAGGCGTTCCTGAAGTTTTTCCCTCTCCTCCGCCTCTGCCCTCAGCTTTTCATCCGTTACATCGTGAAACGTTGCGATCAGAATGGGATTTTCATTTTCATCCAGGGTTCTCTCCACGATTCCACCGGCCCAGAAGTAGCTGCCGTCCTTTTTCAGCACTCTGTTTTCAAAGATATGCTTGTTGTCTCTGCCCTCGGATTCTTCTGCGGGCATGATGACCTGCTCATACTCATCCGGATGGATGATCTCCCGAAGGCTGATACCTTTCGGTGCATTATTGGGCGCATTGTCAGGGTAAGCCAAAAGCCGCAGCCCTTCCCGGTTAAGGGACATCAGGTGATAGGGCTTCTCCACGGTCATAAGCGCAACACCCTCGGGAATGGCATTGTACAGATGTCCGATGTAATTGGCCTGGCTTCTCAGCCTTTTGTTTGCCTTGTTCAGATGCCGCAGATAAAATGCCACCAAAAGGAAAATCCCGGCCAGTATGTTTATGATCAGCACCATGGAGCGCATCAGGATAACATTGGTCTGGGCGTCCACCACATGCTTTGGTATAATGGAGATCAGATACCAGTCTGTATTCAGTTTCAGAGGTGTATAGCTGAAAACCGTGTCCTCCCCCTGATAGTAAAATACCGCCCATCCGGTGCGGCGTTCCCCCAGAGACTGCCTGAACTTGGCAATACTGTCCTCCTCATTTTTGGACACGGGGAGCATGTCAAACAGATTCTGCACGGTCTTGTTGCTGTTCGGGTGAGGAGATCGTATGAGCACATCCCCCTGTGTATTGACAATATAAGAAAAACCGGCGTTGTTGTAGAAGGACAGACTGAAGCTGTCTATGATACTCTCCACCTCATACTGCTTTACAAGATATCCCGTGGTGCCATCCTGAAGGCTTACCCGGACAAACAGTTCAAAGACATTGACACCGGTAACACTGCTGATATGAGGGTCCAGAATTCCGGAAGCCATATCCGTGTCCTTAAGCTCTGTCTCCACGCTCTCATCCTTCCCCGACCCTTCAGGGAGGCAGGTGCCGTCAGACAGATACAGTTGTACCCCGTCTTCTATCTCACTGTAATTCCCTATAACTTCAGCCAGTTCTTTTGTCTGCTCCCTTTTGTATTCTTTCAGGTAACCGGCTATGGTGTCCATGGACTCATAATTTTTCTCCAGCTGAACTTTCAGTGTGCCGCATCCCTGCTGTGTACTCTCCATGATCGTGTTGATGGACTGTTCCCAGAGCTGCTTTTTGACCCCCTGCACAAAGAGAAAGGTAAGGAGCAAAAGGGCCGCGCCCACAACGAATGCAGCCAGTGCTGTCTTTTTTCTGATGCCGGAAGTTTCATTCTTCTGCTTCACTGCAATCCCCTTTCCTCTCTGTTCTGTTCATCCAGCCACTCCATGGTCTCAGAAAGCGTCTCCCCTGAAAGCAGTTTGACTGAAACCTCTTTCGTCCACTCCCATATGGGAAGTTCCAGCATACCGTCTGTTCCCAATACCGTCCTTCCTGACTGGTAACAGGGGATCAGGGGCTGGATTTCCTGGACAGATGAGGGGCTTCCCTCTTTCAGAGGACTGAAGGAGGATTGCTGGTCCGCGAATTTCTGGATATTGTCCGGCCTTGTAAAATAATCCACGAATTTTAATGCGGCCTCCATATGCTCACTGTCCGCGTTCACACTCAGCCTGGTATCCGCATTGATGACCAGAAGGGAACCATCCTCAAGCACCGGATAGGGATGCACTTCAAAGTCAAATTCCGGCTTTCTGTTCTTCACCCTTGTGGCAGCCCAGGCTCCGGTCAGCATAAACGGGGCTTCTCCTCTGACAAACTCCGTCAGATCGTCTGAGGTCTTGTTTGTCTCCAGAGCACTTGCCCCGTCAATATACCCTTTTTTGAGAAACGTCTCTGCCAGGGAAAAACCGGATGAAAGATATTCGCTGAGCATTGCCTTTCCCTGATTGAGTTCACCAAACACCTCCGCCTGGCTGCCGTCCCGGTATGCAGAATAAAATACTTCTCCGATGGCCAGTGTCTTTAAAGAGATGTCATTGTTGGCGATCACAGGTGTGATACCCTCTTTGACAAATGCATCACAGACCTGTTCCCACTCCTCAAGATTTTCAGGGACTTCCTGCTCATGGTCCTTTAAAAGAGTCAGATTACAGTACAGCCCAAAGGCAGAAACCGTGGTGGGCAGCCAGAAAATACCCTCTTCATCTTCCATCTGGCTCCGCATGATATCCGTATAGCCGGACACAGCATCCAGAGCGGACAGATCCGCCAGTTTCCCTTCCTTCTTCAGCTCCAGCACGGCATCATGGTTCACCATAAACACATCATCCCCTTTGCCGGCATCCATTCTCTTTTTCAGAGCCTCAAAATATTCACTTCCCTTCAGACTCTCATATGACACACGGATATCCGGATTCTCATCCATGAACCCGGATATGATCTCTTCAATCACCGTAACGTTTTCAGGCTCATATTTGTTCCCGAAAAAGGTTATGGACGTCATATTTTCGGGCAGATCCTCATAATTTGTAAGCATGTTCTTTTCGCCGCATCCGCCAAGCAGAAAAACTCCGGCCAAAGCTGCTGCCGGGAACCGTGCCTGCATTCTTCTCTTCATTTTATTCTGCACTCCTTTGCTTCCTATACGGTGTAACTCTGTTCACATGTATTTCATTTTAGCACAAGAGTGCGTATTGTGCAATCTTAATCCTGTTCCGCATTTTTGTAAGCAGTGATGTCATGGCAGCTCACCATTACGGCCTCCTCCCCCTTCCAGGCAACCAGGCAGGCCTCCGCAGCAGTCCAGATCTGAAACCGGGGGTTGTAAATCTCCAGCTTCTTATTGACACAGGTTTTACTGAGTTCCCGCATGGGACAGGATGGACAGGGTCTGTCCCGGCGCATGAAAACCTCATAGCACGGCAGGCCGATATCTGCATTCTCACAAAATTCCTTTGTCCTTTTGTTGATGAACAGCAGTCTGTGTGTCCCCGGGTCTATGACATAGATCCAGGCACTCTGGTTGTTCAGGAGGTTTAAAAGTCCCTCCGATTCCTGCTTCAGCGCATCTTTTACCCGGTCCTTCATCAAAAAAATACTCAGGATCTCAGAGATGAACACTAGGGCGTCTATCTGCTCCCTGGTCCAGTAACGATTCTGCCGGCATTCGTCAAATCCCACATATCCTTTTATTACACCATTGTCACGGATGGCACACTGAAGCAGAGATTTTATCCCCTGTGACGCCAGGATATCATAATAGTATTTTGGCAGTGTACGGATATCGGGACAATAGAATATCCCCTCCTCATTGAAATTATCCAGATAATTCCCGCTCAGTTTATCCTCATAGGACACGCAGCTCAGTTTATCCTTCTGTGGTTCGACTCCCTCATTGCACCACTCATAGGTGTTGGCACAGCATCTGTCATTTTCCGTATTTTCAAATATATAGACACGGCTCACATCATACTGCTGTCCCACAATTTCCAATATGGAGGACACGGCATTTTTGATTTCGCCGGAGTCGTAGAGAATGTGGAATACATATTCAGCCAGACGAGTGTTCTGCGTGGTACCGCCGGTGTTGGAATCGATGGTTTCGCTGACGACGGAGCGCGGTCTTGCATTTCTTGGATACTCTCCTGCTGTATTCTCATCATATATGAAGTACCTGTTCTTTCCCTCATTTTTCGCCTGATATAATGCCCGGTCAGCTTTCTGGAACAGAGTGGTGAAATCCCTGCCGTCCTGGGGCGCCAGAGAGATACCGATGCTGCAGGAGACTGCCGCCTTCCCGTCATGACCGGCCTGGATCTCATACATCTCCCGGATCATCTTCCAGGCACCTTTTTCCACATTGGTGAGATCATGCATATCTTTCAGGAATACAATGAATTCATCCCCGCCGATACGCCCCAGAATATCCGTATGACGGAATACATGCTTCATTCTTCTGGCTGCATCGCTGAGTATGGCATCCCCGAACAGATGACCCATACCGTCATTGATCTCCTTAAAATTGTCGATATCCAGAATCATCACAGCACACAGCTCATCCGAAGGCATCGTATCCAGATATCTCCTGATCTGGGACTGGACCGTCATTTTGTTATACAGGCCGGTCAGCGCATCCCGCTCCGCCCGGTTTAGAAGGGACTGGGACTGCTGTTTCTCCTGGTCGATATCCAGGATGATCCCGATTACGCGGATGGGGCTTCTGTTCTGGTCAAACTGCACCGTGAGACGCAGTTTCCACCATTGGTACCGGTGTTCCCTGTTCAGGATACGCAGTTCCTCCTCCACATAGGATTCTCCCTTCAGAATACTTAAATAAATCCTCTTCAGCTTATCCAAATCTTCCTCACAGAGAATACTCCGTGTCTTTTCCCTGAACAGCGCCATGACCCCATTCCTGGGAATATTCCAGTTAAAAAGCTTTTCCATGTCCCTGGAATATTTTAACTGGTCCTTCACAATATCCCACTCAAAGATAATGTCATTCGTCTGGTTCATGATAATATCATAGCGCTCCAGAGTCAGGCGCAGCTCCTCCTGGGCCTCCCTCTCCTGGGTGATATCAATGATGATACAGTAAAAGGAAGGACATCCGCCGCATGGATCCTCGATGAGCTGTCCCTTGTCCAGTACCCATATGATATTACCGTTTTTGTGCCGTACACGGTACTCTATATTTTTTGTCTTTCCCAGAGCCATCTGGCGCTTTACCTCAAGGGCAGTGGGAACCCGGTCTCTCTCGTCAACCATCTCCCAGAAATGGTCATGGAACCACTCCTTTATCTCCTCCCTGGTATATCCGAACATGGATACAAATCCGTCACTTACCTGCAGAAGTGTAAGCTTCTCATCATAAAGGCACCGGAAGATACCTCCCGGCACGTTATTGGTGAGAACTTCCAGATCCTCCGCAGCCTGTCTGAAACGCAGTGTGCTTTCGTTCACAAAAGCCTCCTCCCCTCCTGAGGCCCGGCAAAATAGAGGCTTTCAAATTCACGGGCACATACAGGCCTTCCGAACAGATATCCCTGTATATAGTCAGGTGAAGCCTGCATGACCGTATCATATTCTTCCTTCGTCTCCACACCCTCCACACAGACTTTCAGGTGGATGATATGTGCCAGTTTTACAATGTATTCCAGAAATATGTATTCATAGCTGCCCTTATTCAGTCCTCTGATAAAGCTGCGGTCTATCTTGATGACATTTGCCGGAAGCTCTTTCAAATGGCTCAGGGAAGAGTATCCGGTCCCAAAATCATCTATGGCGATTCCGTACCCCATGTCATGCATATCCTTAAACTCCTGATTCAGAAAATGCAGATTGGGCACCCAGCAGCTCTCTGTCAGCTCCAGGATCAGATTCTTTGCGGATACTTTGGGAACATGCTCATTTTTCAGATATTCCAGCAGCGCATTTTCTTTGAGCTGGATATAAGACACATTGATGCTCATGGTGAAATCCGGGTCATATTTCTGCCACTCCCGGCACTGCTTTGCGCCCTCCTCCAGGACCCATTTTCCTACCTGGATGATCAGATGATTTTCCTCCAGAAGAGGGATGAATTCCATAGGTGAAACCTCCCCATGCTTCGGGGAGTGCCAGCGCAGCAGGGCTTCCGCCCCCACAACCCTCTGGTCTTCTGTGTCAACCTGAGGCTGGTAATACAGCTCAAATTCATTGCATCCATGATTGACACAGGCGTGCAGGCTCTCCTGCAGCTCCATGATCTTACGCTTCCTGTCATACATTTCCCGGGAGAAGAACACAAGCTGGTTCTTTCCGTTCATTTTCGCAATCTCCACTGCGTTTTCCGCGTGCCGGAACAATTTCTGGTAGGTTCTTCCGTCTCCCGGAATCATACAGGCTCCCGCAGAGATAGATATGAGCAGCGTCTGCCCGTCCACTGTGAAATGGTTTGCCACAAACATCTGGATATTCTCGTAAATCTCCCGGATGCCCTCCCTCGTCCCGCCCTCCATCAGAAAAGCGAACTCATCCCCGTCCAGGCGGTACATCTGACAGCCCGGAGGCAGAAGTTCGGAAATACGGGTGGCGATCAGGTTCAGCGCCCTGTCACCAAAAGCATAGCTGTACTTCTCATTGATATTTTTAAAGTTATCAATATCCAGCACCACAATAACGCCCTGCATATGCTTTCCGCACTTTAAAATCTGACAGATATCATGTTCGAACTGATTCCTGTTCATAAGGCCTGTCACATTGTCGAATTTGTTCTGTTTTCCGATATTGGAAATCCTGCCCATCATAAAAAGGGGCCTGTTCTGTTCATCGGTCTTCACCTTGCCCCTGCACGACACCCATATAATCTGTCCTGTTTTCTTGTAGACCCTGTACTCCATATCGTGATATTCCTTGGCACCGTCCTGTATAAGCTTAAGGTCCTCAAGCCAGAGCTTCAGATCCTCAGCCACCATGACGCTCCCCCATACAGAGACCACATCTTCCTCTATACTGCGGTCAATCTGAAAATCTTCATATGCATTTTCCGATATGTAAAAGGTCCCGTGCTGAATATCCCACATATACAGGTAGTCATCCGTTGTCTCGGACAGCAGGTCCAGAAAAACACCGGCTGAAAATTTTTCTTGTTTGATCAAATTAGGCATACCAACCTCCTGTGTACCTTAATAAATATATTATAACTTAATTTAAAAGGCATTACCAGGTGGTTTTCTGTAATATTATGGTCTTTTGTGCACCAAAACAAGAGCAGAAAACGTCCTCTCGGCATTTTCTGCTCTCCGTCATACGGTTCAGTTCCCATTCTCACTGAGAATCGCCGCAAGATCTCCGATTCCTTTTTTTCCAAAGAAAACCTTCTCATCATTGAGGATCATACAGGGCACACTCATCACCTTATACTTTTCTTTGAGTTTCGGGAAATGGGCCAGGTCGAACATCTCCGCTTCCACATATTCGGATACAGCCGCCGCTTTCTGGGCGGCCATGACTGTATCCGGGCACATGGTACAGGAGAGGGAGACCAGCACCTTTAGATTGACCGGGCGGTCCAGCTTTTCAATCTGCTCTTTGATCTCCTGCTGAATCTCCTGGCCCGGTCCGGCAACATTGTAAAGGGCAATGACAAAGGAATTAAATTCATGGCCCCCCGGCACACCGTGAAACTGGATACCGCTGCTTCTGCCGTCCGGATAACACAGCTCTATGGAGGGCAGGATTCGGCCTTCTGCCGATTCCCCGGCTTCCGCCTTTTTCCAGGTCAGCTTATCGCTCATTCCTTCCAGCTCCCGGAGAAATCCTGTGATCTCTCCTGACAGAGGTTCCTCGTTCAGCCAGGCTTTTAGAAGTACAGGCTGACTGAACTTTGCAAAGACACCCTGCAGCTGCTCTCTGACCTGGCTGCTTAAAAATCCATCGCCGCTATTCTCTGCCGCTGCAGGTGATCCTGTCTTTCCGAACAGCTCTGTCTTCGCAGCGGTTTCTGCTTTCCCAGGCAGTTCTGTCTTTGCAGCGGTTTCTGCTTTCCCAGACAGCTCTGTCTTTACAGATGATTCTGCCTTCCCAGACAGCTCTGCCTTTACAGATGATTCTGCCTTCCCAGACAGCTCTGCCTTTTCCGGCTGCTGCACTTTTCTTTCGGAAACCAATTCCGGGATGCCCAGCTTTGCATGAAGCTCAGATACCACTTTTTCCAGGGAGGCAGCGGCGGCTGCCCCATCGGACACAGCGGTCACGACCTGGCGCAGGTTCTTAACGCACACGTCTCCCGCTGCGTAGACACCGTCCAGATTTGTCTTCTGGTCATGATCTGTGAGCAGATACCCATGGGCATCCTTTTTTACTTCCGGTCCGATCCAATCTGTATTCGGCACATACCCGGCAAATACAAAGACACCGAAGCCCGGGTCGTCCCCCGCTTCATGGACCCACTCTTTTTGTGTCCGGTTATTTCTGAATCTGGCGTAGGTGACTATATCTTGGCCGCCCACCTCCAAAAGCTCTGTCTCAAAGAGCACTTCTATATTCTCATAGCTTTCCAACTGGTCAGAAACCATTTTGGCACAGGAAAATTCATTTTTCCGCACAACTATGGTAACTTTTTTCGCATATTTTGTCAGAAAAATCCCTTCCTCCACAGCGGCAAATCCGCCGCCGATCACAAAGACATGAAGGCCGGAGAAAAATTCCCCGTCACAGGTAGCGCAGTAAGCAACGCCTCTGCCCTGAAACTCCCGCTCTCCTTTGAATCCCAGCTTGCGCGGATTCGCGCCGGTTGCCAGGATCACACCAAGGGCTCTGTATTCCCCTTTTGTGGTGCGGAGAATCTTGATATCACCCGTAAGCTCCATGGCAAGCACTTCAGCAGCGGCGAACTCTGCGCCGAAATTCTCAGCCTGGCGGCGCATATTCTCTGTCAGCTCTTTTCCGCTTGTTTTTACAACACCCGGATAATTTACAATCTCCGCGGTTATGGTGATCTGGCCTCCGATCTCCGCTTTTTCCAGAACTAAAACCCTGTACTTTGCCCGTGCCATATACAGAGCGGCAGTAAGGCCGGCAGGACCGCCGCCCACAACCGCCAGATCATATAGATTCTCCTCTGCTTTTACAGCATTCATCAGAGTAGTCCGACCAGGTCAAGGCTCGGTTTCAGGGTTTCTGCTCCGGGCTGCCATTTCGCCGGGCAAACCTGGTCGCCGTGTTCGGCTACAAACTGGGACGCCTGGACACGGCGGAACAGTTCATCTGCGTTTCTTCCCACATTTCCGACGATCACTTCATATGCCACGATCCTGCCTTCCGGGTTCACAATGAAGCTTCCTCTCTCCGCCATACCGTCCGCTTCGATCATTACTTCAAAATCTCTTGTCAGAGCGCCTGTGGGGTCTGCCAGCATGGGATACTTGATTTTCTTGATGGTCTTGGACGCGTCATGCCATGCCTTATGCACAAAATGCGAATCACAGGACACACTGTAGATCTCGCATCCGATTCCTTTAAATTCCTCATATTTATTTGCCAGGTCTTCCAGCTCTGTGGGGCACACAAAAGTGAAATCCGCAGGATAGAAGAAAAATACGCTCCACTTTCCAAGCACATCCGCCTTGGATACTGTTTTAAAATCTCCGTCCACATAGGCCTGGACTGTAAAATCTCCGATTTCTTTGTTGATCAATGACATATATTGCCTCCTTTATATTGTGGTTTTCTGGTTTTATTATGGTCTGCATGGTGTCAAATCATTCCCGCTGCTTTTATCTCTTTGTGTAAAAAATATATGCGGGAAATACCACGTATAGTTAGTCGTCGCTAACTAAATACCAGTATAACAGACTTCTTTTCAGAAAGCAAATGGATATATCAGGAAATCCTCCTATCTGCGGACAGCCATGACAACTGTCAGCCCCAGCATGACCAGTGCTGCCATCAAAAGAGGTACCATCCCGTCATAAAAGCCGGCCCTGCTGTCCAGGTGATAATAGCGCACATAACAAATCAGGCTGATGACTGCCGCGATACCGGTCACCGCTATAAAAACAGCCGCAATTCCCCATGTGAAGCTCTGGTAAGCGTACAGAGCATTGATCTCAGCCAGCGTGAGCATAACCCAGCCTACGATCAGTATCAGTTCTGTAGTCAACGGTCTTTTAAAGAAAAATAAAGTAACTGCCGTCAGCAGGAAATAAACCGCGATTCCGCCCCACAGCACAATACTGTCTGAGAACAGTTCCCTGCTGCGGTTTTCAACCCCCATCCCTCTTAATATCACGACAACAGAGAGGATACCGGGCACCGCTGCGGGTATCAGCAGCCATCCTGATTTCATCCCCTTAACGGCATTTTCCGGCCGAAACGCCAGCATCCACCACGCCAGATAAAATGCACAGCAGACGATGAGCAGTATATTTCCCAGGAATATCTGTTTCAGATACGAATCATAGCTAATCATTCCCATAGAGAATCTCCCTTCTTTTTACTTCACGTCTTTTTCAGGCTCCATATATTCTTTGGAGCCGCATTTCGGACACCGGATGATCTTTCCCTCCACTGCATTGACGGATAAAATCATCTTTAGCACAGGAGGCTTCCAGCAATACCCGCACTTTGGGCATATCAGATGTTCTGTTCTGTAAAATTTAATATACTGGTAAGCTGCCCATAGAAGGGCTGCGATCAAAATAATAACTGCAATGATCAGGATGTTTCTCTGTATTATCTCCATTTTGCTGCCCTTCCTTTCTGTTCCCATACTCTCAGTCTGTAAAACCTCTATTTTCTATTCTCAGTATACCACATTTTACTTCTGTCCGAGATATGAATGTTCAAATAAAGTTGTATCTCTGATTCTATTGATTTTTACTTAAAAATGTTATATCCTTTTATAGGTTAGAAAATTCCAACATAAAAAAATACATATTTTATCTGCCGCCGTCACACCTATGGCGGCGGGCTGTTTCTCTACGAAAGGAGCAATCACTTATGCACTGCACGCGAAAACTGAACGACACAATAAGCTGGGTTGGCGGCAATGACCGCAGGCTGGCACTTTTTGAAAATCTGTTTCCCATACCGCGGGGTGTTTCTTACAACTCCTACCTGATCACAGATGAAAAGACGGCTTTGATTGACACTGTGGATGCCTCCATCTCCCATCAGTTCCTGGAAAATATTTATTATGTTCTGGACGGACGTCCTCTGGATTATCTGGTGATCAACCATATGGAGCCGGACCACTGCGCCAACATTGAAGAGCTGCTGCTGCGTTTCCCTGACCTGAAAATTGTGGGAAATGCAAAAACTCTGGCATTTGCAAAGCAGTTTTACGATATGGATATGGAGGGAAAGACCATAACGGTGAAGGAAAACGATTCCATCTCTCTCGGCGCACACACACTTCGTTTTTATTTTGCACCCATGGTTCACTGGCCTGAAGTCATGGTAACTTACGAGGAGAGCGAGAAGATTCTTTTCTCCGCAGACGCTTTCGGAAGCTTCGGTGCCCTGAACGGCCATCTGTTCAGCGATGAGGTAGACTTTGACAAAGACTGGCTGCCTGACGCGCGCAGGTATTACAGTAATATTGTGGGAAAATACGGGGTTCAGGTCACATCCGCGCTGAAGAAGCTGTCAGGTCTTGATATCCGTATGATCTGCCCGCTCCACGGTCCTGTCTGGAGAGAAAACCTGGAATATCTTCTGGATAAATACGCACACTGGAGCAGCTATCAGCCGGAGGAAAAGGCGGTTGCCGTATTCTACGCTTCCATGTACGGAGATACGGAAAATGCAGCCGATATCCTGGCCGCCGGACTGGCGGAGGCAGGTGTCAGAAATCTTGCCGTTTATGACATCTCCAACACCCATGTCTCCACATTGATCGCGGAGGCCTTCCGCTGCAGCCATCTGGTGATCGCGTCGCCTACTTACAACGGCGGCATCTATCCGGCAGCACTGAATCTGCTCCATGATATGAAGGCACTGAATCTGCAGAACCGCACCATCGGACTGATAGAAAACGGTACCTGGGCACCGACCAGCACCAAACAGATGAGAGCACTGCTGGAAGAAATGAAACAGATGAAGCTGCTGGAACCTGCAGTTACCATCAAATCCGCTCTTAAGGGGGATTCCATGGAAAAACTGGAGGAACTGAAAGAGAGCATTCTTGCCTCCCTGCAGTCAGTCTCCGAATAAAGAAAAAGCAACCGGGCATTCTGCCGCAAAGCAGATGCCCGGAAACTATAGTCTCCAAACCATAGAGATCCTGTCTAATGCCTGAATCTGTCCTATATCCAAAGATTTCCTTCCCTTCACACCGGCTCGCCGTTCTCTCTGAACAGATATCCATTTGCCAAGTTTATCCCCGTTTTCTGTCGTATACTTTAATGGAACCAATAGACTGCCATGTACCCGGTAATATTCCGCTGCCAGTGTATACCAGTAAAACCAGTCATTTCTTTTATAACAGCTCCAGACCATGCCGCAGTGTTCCAGGTCCTGTACCTGTTTTTTTGTGAGCTTTCCGGCCTTGCGCTTTTTTCTCTGCTCTCTCACCCAGTAACCCAGCCTATACCCATCCACAGTAAAGGCAGTATGCACTTCCAGATTTCCATATTGCAGGTAATAATTCTCTGCCATATATATCCATTGCTCCCATGAAAGTCTGTTCTCCAGTTTCCATACCATGCCAATCTTCTCTAAAGCAATCACCTCATCAGTATGGATCATATTGTCATGAAGTCCGTTATAGCGGGCACGCTGCCTTTCAATCCAACGTCCCAGACTGTAGCCATCCATTGTCTTATATCTGCCAGGCACAAGCAGATTCCCCTTTTCTTCATAATAAGCCTTTGCGCATCCATACCACTCATCCCATGTTTGTTTCTTATAATTACCAGACGCCATATAATTCTCCTGACTGCCCGGGCTGTACACAATCTGCAGTCCGGTTTTCAAAAAATTTATGGCATTTTATACCTGGATACATAATGTCAATTATGTCATCAAGCGGTTCCTATCAGAAACTTTTTTCGTAACCTATAGCCACGAACTTTATAAAAAAGGACACAGAAACAACGCCGTGTTTTTTTGATCCCTGCGGCTTTATTTTTGTGCTCTTTTTTATTTTTGAGACGAATGATTCAGGTTTTTGTTGTATTTTGTTGAGCTGTTATTTTACCTGTGTTATAATAAATACCGTAAAAATCTATGTAGGTGTTTTATTATCGGAGACATAATTGACATTATGTCATGAGACATATCTGTACGCGTTCCAGGCAATCCCTGTGGAGCCTGCCGTTTTCTATCGTGTAGATCCGGGTGGTATTGATACTGCTGTGTCCAAGCAGATCAGCCAGCCGCACGATGTCCTTTTCAACCCGATAAAAAGTCCGGGCAAATAGATGGCGGAGATTATGCGGAAACACCTTACATCTGGCTACACCTGCCCTTGAACACAATCCTTTCATATCTCTCCAGATATTTTTACGATTTAGAGGTTTTCCATTTTTTCCAATAAATACACTGCCTGTCTTGAGACAGGATTTTTTAATATACTTTGACAGTATCTTCTGTACTGTGGCAGGGATAAAAATAACACGCGTTTTATTTTTACAGCTTACTACAGCTTTTCCCTCCCGAACTGCCTCCACTGTAATATACTCCAGTTCACTGACACGGATTCCGGTACCGCATATGGTCCGCAGAACAAAAGACAGCCGTGTATTTCCAGCAGCTTTTACAAGACGCTGATATTCCTGACAGCTCAGTTCTTTTTCTTCCTTGGCAAAAATCTGTCTCTGTATTTTCAATAATTTCACACAACAATCCTGCTGTCCAATATAGCGCAGAAAACTATGAAGTGAGATCAGCATGGAATTTACACTGGCCGGTGCATACCTGTCAGTCAGATATTCTTTATAGGCAATCATCTGTTCTTTGCTGATGCTGCCTGTATTTGAAAATCTGAAAAAGGAACGGACATCCCGCAGATACTTTTCAACCGTGGCCCGGCTTTTTTCTTCTTTTGTCAGATACCGTTCAAATGACATAAGGCTGTTTGTACTGATTTTATTCATAATCTACCTCCAGAGAATAATATTCTATGTTATCATTCCCATTCTGCAGATAACCATTCCTGACTCCTTCTATTCCACCTTGTTCATCTGTTCCATGATTTTTTTCGTCTTCCAATCCTTTGATAAACGGCCGGCCAGCAGAATACAAAGCAGAACTGCCATGAAGGAAATACCAAAAAATGCCGTATAATCAAAGCGGTACCCGTGCCCGAAAGCCCTCATATTCGACTGTCCATAGAGGTATCTCAGTACCGGAACAGAAGCCAGATACGCCAGAGCCACACCGAAAAACCCAAGCATGATATTTTCGAATATCATCATACGGCGGATCATTTTCACACTCATGCCTATGGCGCGGAGCATACAGATTTCCTGGGTTCTGATTTTCATCCGGTAGTTTAGGTTGTTGGTCACATTGATCAGTACCAGGATAAAAGAGATCACCGCAATGCCCACCACATATACCATCTGTTTTCTGAAAAGCATCTCGTTTTTACGGATATCTGACATCATACTCCGGGTGGAGATTCCCTGAAACCGGCTGCCAAGCCGGATCAGCCGTCTCTCCAGTTGTTCCCGGTCATCCTCTGTCAGATTCTCTTCCCCGTCCATGTACATGCGCTGTATATGACTGTCCGGACAGAGTTTTTCCACCTGGTCATCACTGGTGATCAAAAGCGGATACACCGTGATATTACAGTCATACATGTACGCAAAAGAAACGATTGCTGCCACCTTATACGTCTTATAGCTATAACTGCCATCCGTATCTGTCAGCTGTTCATAGGCCATATGATTCGTATCAAAATCCTGACGATATTTTATCCGGATCTCATCCCCTGCCCGGTACTGCATAAGCGGAGTCCCCTCCTTATAATTGCCGGGGTACTTATTTTTCTTTTTTGTGTCATCCATATGCAGAACGGAAAGGATGACCTCATTGTCTTTCAGCCCGTTCTCGTCAAATTCTCCGTCTATGACATACTTCTTAAGCTCTGCCAGCGCGTTTTTATTATACCCATACAGGACTGATTTATAGATCTGGTCCGTACCGTCATTTCCGGCTAGGGGATAATGCCGATTTTCAAGAACCGCCTCGTTCATCTCATCATAATATGTGTCGTTCCGTTTCACCTCTTTATCATCAACCACCCGGACCGGAATCCCTGACTGTGTTTTTACACTGCGTATTCCATCCAGGGACGCGATTTCCCCGGCAGTCTCCCTGGAAACCCCATCATATGCACTTCCTATGCTGAGTGTTCCCATCTCATACTGCCCGTTTAAATAATACATTTCCGCGGTATCTTCCCGGTAGTGCTGTGCTATATTCTTCTGGTAGGCCAGGCCCGTAAACAATGTCACACCGGCACATATAGTCAGCACTACAAATACGGAGGTCTTCTTCTCTTTCAATATATATTTATTTCCAAGAGAATACAGCGTATAGGTCCTTCCGTGTCTGTCCCCGTCCTTTTGCCAATGAAAATGCCTCATGGAAAAGACACTGTCTTTCTCCTTGTTGCCATAATTGGCGATCAGATCCGGCACCGGTTCCCGCACGATCTTCTTTCCTGTAAAATACCCCACAATACCGATGAGCAGCGCTATGGCGACCAGACAGATTCCGATCTGCAGAAAAGGGATCACCGGAGCAAAAGATACCTTTTCATTATTCAGATAAATTTCCTGGCTGCTGTCTCCTGACAATTGGGAAATGAGCAGCGCTATGACGGCTCCCAGAATGCCTCCCACCGGAATACTGAAGAGGAATATCTCATACAATTCTGATAAAATAAGCCTTCTGAGCTGTCCGGACTGCATCCCTATGGCCCTGAGTATGCCGTAGGGGTTTCTCCTGGACATCATGGTAATCTGAAAGATACCGTAAAAAATAATCATGGTGATCACCAGCAGAACACTGATAAACTTCAGATCCGTCAGCCATAATCCCGGCAGATCTTCCCTCCCCGGACATTTCTTTACCTGCTTTTTCTCGATACCCAGTTCCCGGCAGACAGCGTCCACCTTTTTCTCATAAGTTATCCCATCCCTGAAGCGGACAAATACGGAATAATTGTCTTCCCCTTCAGACTTTATGGGCGCGTAGAGCATTTTGACCCCGTATTTTTTATTACTCGGCACATCGGACAGTATCCCCACCAGGTCACATACCTCCGTGCGGCCGGCCTTCTCATCATATATCTCTATTTTTTCCCCGCATACAGGCTCGATTCCCATATTTAACAGCGCCCACCGCTCTGCTACAATCTCATTTTCCGCCTCCGGCAGACGCCCTTTTTCCACAACTGCTGTCAGTGTGATGTACCGGTCATCCCCTCTGTCCAGATGATTATCCGGGGAATCCTTCTGATATTCCTGATACTGCAGCTGTCTCAGCGCATACCACTCCAGCTCCGGGTCGGATGCCAGCATTTCCACCTGGCTGCTGTCAATCTCAGATATACTGCAGTCTGCATCTGTAAAAAGCATTTTCCCCTGTATATTTTCCATCTTATGATTCGTATGGACCAGGATCAAAAGGGATGTGATAAGTATTATGCTCAGTACAAAACAGAAGAATAATGCCAGCGTGTTCTTCTTATAACTCTTCATAAACCGGTGCCGCAGACACATTCTGCTGTCCGTCTCTTCTCTTATTTCCATTGGTATCCCTCCCATCACATCACGATTTTTCCGTCCTCAATGCGGACAATACGGTCAGCCATCTGCGCGATCTCTGCATTGTGAGTGATCATAACAATGGTCTGGCGGTACTGTTCGCTTGTCACCTTCAGAATGCCAAGCACATCCTGGCTGGTCCTGGAGTCAAGGTTTCCGGTGGGTTCATCTGCCAGGATCACGGAGGGCTTGATCGCCATGGCCCTTGCAATGGAGACCCGCTGCTGCTGCCCGCCGGAGAGCTGTCCCGGCAGGCTGTCACACTTTTTCTCCAGCCCCAGAATATCAATGATATCCCGGATATACCTTTTATCCACTCTCTTGTTATCCAGCTTCAGAGGCAGAATGATATTCTCCCACACATTCAGCATGGGGATCAGATTAAACTGCTGGAAGACAAATCCTATCTTTCTTCTGCGGAAAATGGTCAGCTCATCGTCACTGAGCAACTCCAGTTGTTTTCCGTCCATGACCACGCTTCCGCTTGTGGGCACATCCAGACCGCCCAGCAGATTCAGAAGTGTGGATTTTCCGCTGCCGGAGGTCCCGACGATAGCCAGAAATTCTCCTTTTTCAACTGACAGGTTCACACCGTCCAGTGCTGCCACCTCCGACTCCCCGCTGCCGTATACTTTTCTTAAATTTTTTGCCTGTAAAATCACCATATTGTTCTCCCTCCGATGGTTTTCCCGTACAACGAAAAATAGCCTGTATCATTACAATACAGACTATACCATAAGAATATTTCCAGCCGGTGTCAGAAATATATCAGTTCTGACACATTATCCCCTGTGCAGAAACACAGAAAATGTAGAACCTTTGCCGGGTTCTGAGGAAACTTTGATATATCCCTTTTCTCTTTTGATCACTTCTCTGGCAAAATAAAGCCCAATCCCCACGCCCGGCTGTCCGGACACTGCTCTGGAACGGTAAAAACGTGTAAAGACGGATGCCTGTTCCTGCTCCGCGATCCCGATTCCCGTATCCGCCACATCCAGCCGAAGAAACATGGGATATTGGAGAACGCGCACCGATACACTGCCGCCCTTTGGCGTATACTTTACCGCATTGTCTATGATATTTCCCACAGCCTCTATGGTCCACTTCAGGTCAAACACTGCCTCTTCCGTGGAATCCTCAATCGTAAGGGTGACTCCTTTTTGCCGTGCCTTTTTGGAAAACTGTCTGTCTGCAGCAGACAAGACCTTCCGGATACAGCATTTTCGTGGTTCCAGTTCCAGGATACCGTTTTCCAGGCGCGATAATTTCACCAGGGACTCGATCAGAAAATCCAGCTTGTCCACCTGCTCTATGACTGCGTCGATCTCCTCTGCAAAATCTTCATGAACGGAGAGGTCTCCGGCTTTCCACTTTTCCTGCTGTTCTTTTAACAGCTCCCCATAAATTTTTATATTTGCAATAGGTGTGACGGTCTGATGGGATATGTCAGAGATCAGGGACTGTATCCGCTCTTTCTGTGCGGCAAGAGAAACGGAGGATAACCGGCTGTCATTTAGAAAACGCCACATGGCGCTCTCCAGCTCTGACATTTTCGTATCCTCCAGCTTTCCCTCCGAAAAGGTTCCTGCTGCCGCATCCTCCAACATTTCCTGCAGACGTTTCAGCAGTTTTTTCTCCCGTGCCCTGCACGCTGCAAGGACGAGAGCAAGCGCTGCCAGAAGACAGAGGATGATGCACACACAGATTCCTGTGATCATAGTTGTATTCATGCTCTTTTACCCTTTTCCTGCCGCTCCCACACATAGCCGATACCATAGACTGTCCTGATATAAGCGTTTTCATGCTCTGCTTCCCGCAGTTTTCCCCGCAGCCGTTTGATCACCACCGTGAGGGCGTGTTCCTCCACATACTCTGAATCACCGGACCATATTTCATCTGTCAGTGTCTCCCTGGACAGTACCACACCGGGATTTTCCACCAGTTTTCTTAAAAGCCTCTGTTCCGTTCGGCTCAGCTCCACAGAGGTGCCGTCCACACGGAAATCCATCTTTCGGAAGTCAAAGGCATAATGCTCTGTCTGATAGGTCTCCGGGTTTTCCGTCTCTGTCTCCCTCAACTGGACTTCTATCCTTGCGCGGAGCACCATCAGGCTGAACGGTTTTGTGATATAGTCATTGGCGCCCAGCTTCAGGCCTGTGACAATATCCATCTCCATATTATTTGCTGAGATCAGGATGACCGGCACCTGGCTTTTTTGCCGGATCTCCACCAGCCAATCCAGCCCGTTACCGTCAGGCAGGTTAATATCCAGCAGAATCAAATCTATCTTCTCTTTATCAACTGCAGTTCTTCCCGCCTGGACAGAATCACACTGCAGGCAATGGTACTCCTGTCCTTTCAGCGCCAGGCGGATGCCGTTATTCAGTTTCAGATCATCTTCCACGATCAATATATTCTTTTTTGTTTCCATACCCTGTCTGTTCCTTTTACTTGTTCTCATCGTCTGCCGCTGCTATCACATATCTGTTTCTGCCCTGTCTTTTTGCCTTATATAACGCAAAGTCCGCTTTCTTGTAAAGTGTCTCAAAATCCGTTTCCTTACCCACTGCCAGGACCACGCCGATGCTGGCAGTGATGCTGACACCTCCCTCTGTCCTGTTTCTGAGTGCCCGTATCAGTTCCCCGGCATGCTCTTTTGCCATCTCTGCACCGGTGATTGACAAAAACGCAATAAATTCATCTCCTCCGATGCGGCCCACGACAGCATCCTTCCCGAACTGTCCTGCAAGAGTCCCGGAAAATTCCACAAGCACTTTATCTCCCGCCGCATGCCCCAGTCGGTCATTGACCTCTTTGAAATAGTCAATATCCAGGATAAAAAAGGCAAACAATTGATCCGGCCCCTGTTCCAGCATCCTGCGCACATGCTCCTGCGTAGCCACTTTGTTGTACAGGCCCGTCAGGGAATCCTTCTGCATCTGTTCCATCATGTACAGCTCATGCCGCTTCTGCTCATCAATATTCTGGCGGTACACCAGCATCCGCACAGAGTTATCTTCCTGCCAGCGGAAAATGTGGGCAGTGATGCGCATCCAGTAATACGTCTCTCCGTCTGTGGTGATCATGAAGTCATACTGCAGATTGTCTCTTCCGTTCTCAAAGGCTTCCAGCACGTTGTCCGGATGGAAGGTACGGATATATCCCTCCCGGTATTCCTCCTTGATCTGCTTTTGGGCAATGATGCCCAGGGCCTTGTCAAAGGGTATGTCCGGCGGTGCCCCCAGACTTTCAAAATATGCGGAGGTAGCTTCACTGGCTGCCTGGTTATGGGTAATGTCAAACTCATAGATATTCTCGTAAAGCTGTTCCGTAGCCTCCTTAAACACTGCCTGGTGCACCTTCTCCGCTTTCACAGTCAGCTCTATGATTTTCTTATTATACCTGCGTATAACGGAGGTGATCGTTATAAGGACAAGTAAGATGGTTATTACCACGATCGTCATTTCCCTTAAAAGCTGCAGCGACAGTCTCTCATTAAGCTTCGTTGTATCATGGTCTATGATCAGGTACCAGCCCAGATTTTCAATAAAACGGCTGACAACATACCCGCTGCTTTTCTTTGATGAATACCACAGATTCTGGGTTCCTTCACGGCTGCCCAGAATGGTGTCCTTAAGCTTGGCAAAGGCACATCCCTCGAACAGATTGCTGTCCCCCTGAAACCTGGTATAAGTACCGGAAATCTCAACATTCCCCTCCTCATCCACCAGATAGGCATTGACACCAAAATCATTCTCATACCCCTGAAGCAGAGCCTGGAGCGAATCCACGCGGAAGCCCACGCCTACCACTCCCATTACGTCTCCGTCCCCGTCTGTGATGCGGCAGTTGATGAAGACCGTAACCTCATTACCGGCTCCCTCTACCTGGTCATTATCGATCTGTATCCCATAATCGGTGTCCTGTTCCAGGAAACTGTAGAACCATACATTTTCTGGATCTCCTTCCTGGAGGACCCGGTCCAGCCCGTTATAATAATAGTAATTTTTTGTTTTCACGGAAGCCAGGAACACAGAGTCATATCCATACTTATCCCTGTAAGTGTTCAGATAATCCCGCATGGTGTCAATGAAATCCCGGTCTCCCAAATGCTCTTCTTCCCCTTCCAGAAAATCCTTCAGCAGGCTGTCATTAGCCATGGTCAGTGAAATATTGATAGGCTTTGTAAAAATGGTGTCTATCTGATGGTAGATACCTTCAGATGTCAGTCTCGATACACTTTCAATATCCTTTCGGAAAATTCCCTGATTGGATTTGTAGCTGATAGCTGATGTCACCACAAAACCTATGACAATAACAATACAAACAAGAAAATTAGTCCGCAGCAGTACATTTTTCTTCATATAGATATCCCCTTGGCCGTTTTCTGTATCTACGTTCCATTATATCTTTGTTCTTTCATAATGGAAAGCGCTTTTTTCAGGAAAGCCATTTTTCCAGTACCAACTGCAGTTGTTCCATATCCAGGGGCTTTGCCAGATGCCCGTTCATTCCGGCTTCCCTGGTTTTCTGACGGTCATCGGCAAAGGCATTGGCAGTCATGGCGATGATCGGCATTGCCCCCACATCCTGCCGCGGAAGCCCACGGATCTTCACAGCCGCCGTACATCCATCCATGACCGGCATCTGCATATCCATGAAGATCAGGTCATAGAAGCCTTCCTCTGACTGACGCACCTTCTCAACAGCAGCTCTTCCGTTTTCTGCGGTATCCACGAAAGCGCCTGCGTCTGTGAGGATCTCTGCTACGATCTCCCGGTTCAGTTCATTATCCTCCGCAAGAAGCACATTTTTCCCTTTATAGGAACCGCGGATCACCGGCCCGGAATCCGCCTCCTGACAGTTCCCGTCCGCAAACTGCTTGAGCTTGTAGATCAGCCTGGAACAGAACAGGGGTTTTGTGATGAAGCCATTGGCCCCCGCCTCTTTTGCCTCATCCATCTGTTCTGACAGGTCGTAGGCAGAGATCATGATGATTGGAAGCTGCCGGCCGGCCTGCCTGCGGATTTTCCGGGTAGTCTCTATGCCGTCCATGTCAGGCATTTTGTAATCTATGATTACGGCAAAGTAGTCTTCTCCTGACTTCCCTGCCTGTTCTATCTTCTCAAGCGCCTCCCCGCCCTTTAAAGCCCAGTCTGTCTTCAGCCCGAACTCTGCCAGACACTCGCAGGTATTTCTGCAGATAAACTCATCATCGTCCACGATCAGCACGGGCAGTCCTTCCAGCACACGCTCATCCGTCTGCTCTTCCTGGATCTGCAGACAGACAGATACTGCAAATCTGCTGCCTTTCCCATATGTACTTTCCACATGGATGGTACCTCCCATGAGTTCCGCGATGCTCTTACAGATGGACAGCCCCAGACCGGTCCCCTGGATGGACTGGATTTTTTCATCATCCGCCCGCTCAAAGGGCTCGAAGATCCGATATAAAAATTCAGGCTTCATCCCAATTCCCGTGTCTGACACCACAAATTCATAGAAAGCCATATTCTTCTTATCCGAAGGCGTTTCTCTGATCTCCATATATACGCTGCCACGGGGCGGCGTGTATTTGACCGCATTGGACAGAAGATTCAGAACGAGCTGCTGCAGGCGCTGCATATCACTGACCACGATCTCATGGGTAAGGTTATTGACATATGTTTTGAAGATAAGGTCTTTGCTGTGGATCTGCGGCTGCACCATAGTCACCACACCGTGCACCAGCTCAGCCAGATTGACTTCCTCCTCCGCAAGCACAATGCGTCCGCTCTCGATTTTGGACATATCGAGCACTTCGTTGATGAGGCTTAACAGCAGCTTAGAGGAGACTGTGATCTTCCCAAGGCAGTCCCGAATCCGCTCCGGGTCATGGATATGGGATCCGGCGATGGTTGTCATGCCAAGAATGGCATTCATAGGCGTACGGATATCGTGGCTCATTCTTGAAAGGAAGTCAGACTTTGCCATATTTGCCTTCTCAGCCTCCTCTAAAGCGTTTTGAAGGGCCACGGTCTGTTCCGTCAGTTTTTTCTGCATTTCCCTCAGCTCCGTAATGTCCGTCACATCTATAAAGATGACCAGATAGACAGGACAGCCCTTCTGCCAGCCCACACAGGCAGCATTTACCTGCAGCCAGAGCTTCTGCCCCTCCCTGTTTTTTACATACATGGTAAAATGCAGAGGCTTTCCGGCCAGAATGTTTTCTCTCTGCCCCCAGATAGCTTCCTTATTGTCCCTTATATTCCTCTGATATACACTGTTTTCCCCGCGTTCCGCTTCACTGCCGAAATATTCTGCAAAGCGGGAATTAGATTCCAGAAGGATCATGTTGAGTTCCTGATCGATCCTGTATTTCGCCACAAAACCGGGAAGGTTATCGTATGTGACGGACTGCTCCTTCTGCATCTGGATCATGTCATCAATATTGGTTATCACTGTGTATCCCACCTGATATCCGTCCACATATTCATCCGCGAACCGGACAGAGAACTGTACCCAGATATGCTCCCCGCTCTTTCTCCTCATCCTGGTTGCCAGTTTATATCCCTTTTCTCCGCGTCTTAAAGTCTCCATGACTACTCCTGTGATCCGGTCCCACTCTTCCCGGTCTGTTTCATAATACAGATCCGGCCTGTTGTGGAATACCTTCTCATATTCTTCCTTTGGCCATCCGATCATCTGGTAATAAAAATCATTTGCCCAGATGAGCGTAAAATGTTCATCCAGCAGATGCTTGCTCACACTCACCTCCAATAGCTGCATCAGTGTACTGTATTCATAATCCGCTGCTGTCTGACGTTCTATCTGCTTATAGTCTTTTTCCATATTTTCCGACATATACCTTATCCCTTCACACCTTAAAATCTCTTTACATGTGACACCTGTTTCCTGTCATCCATGTTCACATATACCTTGTTCATGTTAACCTTATTATAATTCACAGGAATAAAATACGCAACATTTTATGGAATTTCGTCTGTGGTGATGGTAGAATAGAGAAAAAGCCAAAGAAAAGAGGGGAATGAAACTTGTACAATGGGCAGAGTTTTTCTGATTTGATCTATCAATTCTATTCCATGCGCATACAATTCGGGTATTATACAGAGGGTGACACTCTGCCTCCCATTGAAACACTCAGCCGGGATTTCCGTGTCTCAACCTTAACCGTCAAGACAGCGCTGAAACAGCTTCGGGATGAGGGATATATCATAACCTGCGGAGGAAAAGCCACAAAAGTAAATACGTCGCATGCAGACCCTGCTTCTGCCGTCCGGTTTCTCTCCGCACGTATGGACCGTTTTGCTGACTTTTATCCGGCAAATGAAATGATTTTCTCTTCTCTGCTCACGGAAAGCTTTCGGCTTATGGAAGAGAAGGATTTTACCTGTCTTCTGGAATTGGCAGATCGGCTGGCAGCGGATGATTTAATGAGATTCTATTCATTCGCCCTTCAAAAGCTGAACAATTCCCTGGTCATGAACCTTTTATGGGAGTCCTCCCTTTACCAGGGCCTGCCTTTTCTGAAGGCAAAAAGATCTTCTGAACTATATGATTTAAATAAAATACGCAGAAGCCTGAAGAACCTCATCCGCTCCGGTAAAGAAAAGGATTTTCAAGCCGTTCACAGCGGTTTCCTGCATTTTCAGAGAACGAACAGGAAACATCTGGTTGAATTTTATGCCGAACAGACAGTCCCGGTACCAAAAGAAGAACAGACGCCTTTCATCTGGCACATATACCGGGAACGCCCGGAAATCTGCTACAGTCTGGCGTCACATATCCTGCACCAGATCTATCTCGGTCATTACCACGAGACACACTTTCTGCCTTCTTATGAAAAAATGGCAGAACTTTACGGTGTATCTGTCAGCACTGCCCGCCGGACGATCCGACTGCTCTGCCAGTTAGGCGCCGCGCAGTCTATCAACGGAAAAGGCACCCGCATTTTTTCCATGGAGGAGAGCTGGCTTCCCATGGACTGCGGCATCCCTTCCATCCGCCGCAGCCTTGCCTTTTTCATCCAGGCCCTTGAGCTGGTTAAGTATACCTGCCGGGATGTATCACAGACGTTTCTGAAAAAACTTACCAGGCAGAGTAAAAATGCACTTCTCCAGGTTTTGGAGCATGACCTTACTTTTGACCGCAGTGAGCTTACTCTTCTGCATATCGTTAAATATATTGCAGAATACCATCCATGCGCGGGGATAAGAGAAATTTATTTTAAACTATTTGAACTGATGCTCTGGGGATATCCCATAATGACCGGGTTAAAAGAGAGTGATTCACAAAGAAAATGTGTGGAATACGCAGAAATGATCATCCACACGCTGAAGACAAATGATTTTCTCTCATGTGCGGATGCGATTGGACAACTGGCTGTGTGGAAATTTTCCGCTGCGGATGACGCGCTTTGCAGATGCGGATTTGATTTTGAAGCCTTTCGCCTGCTGCCTTCCATACAGCTTATGTAGCCGCTATACCCAAAAAAGAGAGAGAACCAAAGAAATCATCTTTCGGTTCTCTCTCTTTTTTAAGAGGGGTGTGCGTTAAAACACCGCCTGCACGAAAAACATGTACAACACAGTTCCCGCGCTGATACTCAGAAGCATATTTTTCTTCCACCTGTGTACTGCGGTGATAAACAGGATGGCCAGGATTTCCGGAATCCCGTGGCTGCCTGTACCCACAAAGTCTTTCAGGCTGTAGGCAACCAGAAGACCGATAACGGCATAGGGAAAAACCGTTCCCAGATATGTAATAAACTGCGGTGGGTTTTTGCTGTCGGGAAATACCACAAAGGGCAGAAACCTGGTCAGCATCGTCCCCAATGCAACCGCTAAGATCGTGATAATACTCTGCATAACTGTCATTGCTCCACCTCCGGAATCATACTGCCTCTCAGAGCAGTAAAACACAATACGATCAGTACCATAGCCGGCAGCATAAAGTTCTGGCTGCCAAAGATAAACAGGCAGAGAAAAGAACCGCCAAGCCCCACAAGCGCCGGCAGATGTCCCTTCTTATCCTCCCACTGATTCAGGAACATGACCCAGAAAAGCGCGGTCATAATAAACTCAATCCCTTTTGTGTCAAAGTGTATCACATATCCCAGAAGCGCTCCCAGCGTTGCCCCTGAAACCCAGTAAAGCTGCCCCAGCCAGGTGACAAACAGCATAAACCAGCCTTTGTCCACATCCTCAGGGGGGTTGACCGTACAATTGATGGAAAACACTTCATCACACATTCCGAAGATCAGAAACACTTTCTTCCATCCGCAGTTTTTATACCTTTTCAGCATAGGTATCCCGTAGAAGAGATAGCGGGCATTCACCATAAGCGCAAGCAAAAACGCAGAGAACGGATGAAACGCCGACAGCAGCAGATCCACTGTCACAAACTCCATAGACCCCGCATAGATAAACAGGCTCATACACATTGGATAGACAAAAGAAAAACCCTTGCTCCGCATGAGAAATCCATAGGACATTCCCAGAAAGAGAAATGCAACACAGATGGGAAGTGTGTATGGCAGCGCAGCACGAAACGCCTTTTTTTTCATAACACAGCCGCTCCTTTTCAACTTGATTTTATTGCTCTTATTTCATATAATGGATAAGAGAATAATTGACATTCGTCAGATTTACCGAACATTTCGTTATATATATCTTACGATCGTTCGATATATCTGTCAAGCAGGAAAGGAATATTTATGGAATTAGGTAAAATAATTGCTGTAAATTTGAAAGAACTCAGAAGAGAACGCAACCTGACACTGGGACAGTTGTCCAAAATGTCCGGCATCAGCAAAGCAATGCTTTCAGATATTGAAAAAGGGGACAGCAATCCAACCATTAACACCATATGGAAAATTGCAGGCGGACTCAACGTGCCGTATACGAAACTGATCGACGGAATCGAAAAGGAAACCACGGTTGTCCGCCGTTCAGAGGCCACTATGCAGACCGGCGAAACAGACGGCTACCGGGTATACTGCTATTTCAGAAGTACACCGGTGAGAAATTTTGAGCTGTTCTATGTTGAACTGGATGGAGGCTGCGCCAACACTTCCATCGGACATACGGACAAGGCCCAGGAATATATCTATATCATTTCAGGTGAACTGGTGATTCATACAGAAATTATGGATTATACGCTGCATGAGGGGGAGGCCTTTGTCTTTGACTCTTCCATCAGCCACACGTATATCAATCAGCAGGAAATGCAGGTGACGTTTATGGTTGTTAATTATTATCCTCATTAAAGGATACCTCATGATTTCCGCCCGACCGTTCCGATACCCAGGCTTCCCGACATGAAAGCCCCCTGCGCTGCCCGTTTCAGACATCATCTGTCGTTTTTAATAACAGCCGCCGGGTTTCATAAAAAGACTGCTCCTCCAAGCTCTTTAAGTATATTATAGCCTGAATTCAAATTGAAATCAACGCTGTGCAGAATATATAAGGACCCGCAAATGCACAGTAATCCTGCACTTTTGCGGGTCCTATTTTCTCCTAAAAACTTACTCACCCGATAAACATAGCATCCCCAAACGAAAAGAACCGATACCTCTCCTCCACCGCTTCCTCATAAGCCCTCATAATATTCTCTTTCCCAGCCAAAGCCGAGACGAGCATCAGCAGTGTAGATTCCGGCAGATGGAAATTGGTGATCAGTCCGTCAATGATCTTAAACTGATACCCCGGATAGATAAAGATCTCTGTCCATCCGCTTTTTGCCTGAAGGTTTCCGTTCTCATCCGCAGCGGATTCCAGGGTTCTGCAGCTTGTAGTTCCCACGGAAATGATCCTGCCGCCGTTTTTCCTGGTTTCATTGATCAGTTCTGCCTGGTCTTCCTCCACCACATAGAATTCCGAATGCATATGATGCTTCTCCACATCATCTACTTTTACCGGGCGGAAAGTCCCAAGCCCTACATGCAGTGTGACATGGGCAATATTGACGCCCATCTGCCGTATCTCCTCAAGCAGCTCCTCCGTAAAATGAAGGCCTGCGGTAGGCGCTGCGGCACTCCCTTCCTTCTTCGCGTAAACGGTCTGGTATCTGTTTTTATCCTCCAGCTTGTGGGTGATATACGGGGGAAGAGGCATCTCACCCAGCTTATCCAGGATTTCCTCAAAAATCCCTTCATAACTGAATTTGATCAGACGGTTTCCCTCCTCCACCACATCAATGACTTCCCCTGTGAGAAGTCCGTCACCGAAACGGATGACCGTGCCCGGTTTTGCCTTTTTTCCGGGCTTTACCAGTGTCTCCCACACATTGTCGCCTTTTCTTTTCAGAAGCAGTATCTCAATCCCTGCATCGGTTCCCACCTTGCTTCCGTACAGACGGGCGGGAATGACCTTCGTGTCATTGATGACAAGGCAGTCTCCCGGGTTCAGGTACCTGGTGATATGTTTAAAATCCGTATGCTCGATCTCTCCTGTTTCCCGGTCCAGATGCAGCAGCCTGGAAGCGGAACGGTCGGCAAGAGGGTCCTGCGCGATCAGTTCCTCCGGCAGATCATAATAAAAATCTGATGTCTTCATTTTTTCTCCTTTATCCCTGTCAGCCAAATACAACATCCTCTTCCAAAAGCTCTGCCCTTCCGTCTGCGACCTCCACAATATTTACGCCGCAGTTTGGCGGAACACAGCCATGCCAGAAATTTCTGATCTCCGCATCCGGATAGACATTCTGTAAAAGTGCCCGCACGGCGCATCCGTGGGACGCAATGAGCAGTGTTTTATCCTGCAGTTTTTCCCTGCATATAAGCTCCTGGAAAAAGTCCTTTGTCCTTGTGCAGATTTCCCTGATACTCTCCCCACCCTTCGGAGGCTCATACACCTCTGTATGGTGGAAAAAATTATCCAGCATATGGGCAGGCAAAAGGGCGGAATCCCGCCCTTCCCATTCGCCGAAGGAGATTTCCCGGAGACGTTCATCGTCGTATATGGGGATATTCCTTCCGGCCAGTATCAGTTCTGCAGTCATTTTAGCCCGTTTTAACGGGCTGGTAAAGCAGAGGTCAAAGGGAATTTCTTTTAAAGCCTCCCCTGTCCGCTTTGCCAGAGTAATGCCGTTTTCATTCAAATCCGTGTCAGAGGCCCCCTGAAGCCTTCTCTGGACATTCCAGGAGGTTTCCCCGTGACGGATAATATAAAGCTTCATATTACCTGCTCTCCTAAAATTTCTGCAAACCGCGCTTTGTCTTATTTACGCAGTTCTATTCCAAGGCCCTCAAGCCCGTTTAAGATTTTCTTCATGGCTGCTGTGATCTCAGCCTCCTCCAGTGTCTTATCTTTTGCACGGAAGGTTACAGAGTATGCCAGTGACTTGAATCCGTCTTTGATCTGGCTTCCCTCATAGATATCGAAGAGTTTGTAACTCTCCAGAATCTTGCCGCCGCGCTGTACAAGTACATGCTCAATCTCTCCTGCCAGTACGTGTTTCGGCACTACCATACTGATATCGCGGCTCACTGCAGGGAATTTGGCGATTCCTTCGTATTTCCTGTCAAAAGTTGCGAACTCCAGAATAGCCGGAATCTCCAGCACTGCAACATAAGCTCTCTCGCCAATGCCGTAGGTGTCCGCTACAGCCGGGTGTACCTCACCCAGATAGCCGATCACGGTTCCCTTGTAGATGATGTCAGCCTGGCGTCCGGGATGCAGGAACGGTTTGCCTGATTTCGGGTCATATTCCTCTTTCTCATGCATTCCGATCTTATCCAGGAATTCCTCCACAACACCTTTCATGGCAAAGAAGTCACCGGCACCGTACATGCCGAGAGTGAACATCATTCTCTCCTCCGGCAGATCCTTAAGGGGCAGTTCCTTCGGCAGATATACATTGCCCAGCTCATAGAGACGCACATCTTTATTTCTTCTCTTATAGTTTGTTCCCAGGGACTGGAGCATACCGTTCAGCGGTGTGGTTCTCATAATGCTGAAATCTTCGCCTAAAGGATTGGAAATGGTGATCACTTTGCGAAGCTCATCCTCTGCCGGGATCAGCAGCTTGTCAAATACCTTGGGGCTTTCAAAGGAATAGCAGTATCCCTGTGAAAATCCGTTGCACTCTGCCATATCTCTCGCAACCTGCTCAATACGCAGCTTAAACGGCAGTTTGCCCGTGGTAGCTTCTCCCTTAGGAAGTGTGGTAGGAATATTGTCGTATCCGTAGAAACGTGCCACTTCCTCCGCAATGTCCGCGGTACGGAAAATATCCGCGCGGAAAGTAGGCGCTACGATCTCATTTGTCTTCTCGTCATATGCCAGCTCCACTTTTGCAAGATAGGAGAGCATTTCCTCCCTGGAAAGTTCTGTACCCAGCAGATCGTTTATTTTCTCCGGCTCAAATGCAACACGGACCGGCTCTTTCACTTTTGCATACACATCAACCATTCCGCCCACAACTTCACCGCAGCCAAACTCTTCAATCAACTGGCAGGCTCTGTCAATGGCTGCCTGCGCATTGTTGGGATCAAGGCCCTTCTCGAATTTGCCGGAGGCATCTGTCCTGAGTCCCACTTTCTTGCTGGAAAGGCGGATATTTACACCGTCAAAGCAGGCAGCCTCAAATAATACCGTACTTACGCTGTCTGTGATCATGGAGTTCTCTCCTCCCATGATACCTGCAATTCCCACCGGCTTTCTGCCGTCGCAGATCATCAGCACGGAATCATCCAGAACACGTTCCTGTCCGTCCAGTGTCACAAACTTCTCATCCTTAGAAGCGCGGCGCACAATGATCTCCTGTCCCTCAATCGTATCCATATCGTAGGCGTGCATGGGCTGTCCGTATTCTTCCATCACATAGTTGGTGATATCCACCAGATTGTTGATCGGACGGATACCGTTTGCCGCCAGGCAGCGCTGCATCCATTTTGGTGAAGGGCCGATCTTAACATTCTTTACCACCCTTGCGCAGTAACGCGGGCACAGATCCTTATCTTCCACGGTCACCTTGATGTAATCATGGGCGTCCTCCTGATTTCCTTTTACTTCCACTGCCGGAGGAATGAATTTCTTATTGAAAGTTGCTGCTGCCTCCCTTGCAATACCGATCACACTGTAACAGTCCACACGGTTTGAAGTGATCTCATATTCAAATACCACGTCATCCAGACCCAGCGCGTGAATAGCGCTCTCACCGACCACAGCGTCCTCCGGGAAAATGTAAATACCGTATTCCGGAGCTTCCGGATAAAATTCCCTGGTGGAACCCAGCTCCTCAATGGAGCACATCATGCCGCAGGACTCAATGCCGCGCAGTTTCCCTTTTTTGATCAAAACACCGCCCGGTGTCTTTTTGCCGTCGTGACCGCCTGCGACACGGCCTCCGTCCAGAACGACAGGAACCTTGTCACCCTCTTTTACATTCGGCGCACCGGTCACGATCTGAACCGTCTCTGTTCCCACATTGACCTGGCAGATGATCAGCTTGTCCGCGTCCGGATGGCGTTCGATCTTCTCAATCTGTCCGATGACGATTTTATCCAAATCCGCATCCAGCTTCTCAAAGCCTTCCACTTTGGTTCCGGATAAGGTCATTGCATCTGTATATTCCTGTGCCGTAACGTCCAGATCCGGCACATACATTTTAATCCATGATAAAGATGTATTCATTGTTGTTCTCCTCTATAATTATTATTCTGCCTCAGGATCTCCTGATCATTTTCTTCTCCGCGATCAGAACTGTTTCAGGAATCTGGTGTCGTTTTCGTACAGAAGTCTCATATCATCAATCTCATATTTCAGCAGTGCAATACGCTCCAGTCCCACACCAAAGGCGAAGCCTGTGTATTCTTCCGGGTCAATGCCGCACATTTCAAGAACATGAGGATGTACCATGCCGCAGCCCAGAATCTCGATCCAGCCGGAGCCTTTACAGAAACGGCAGCCTTTGCCTCCGCATTTGAAGCAGGAGACATCCACCTCTGCGCTTGGCTCTGTGAACGGGAAATGATGGGGACGGAATTTTGTCTTTGTCTCCGGTCCGAACAGCTCTTTTGCAAATTCTTCCAGCGTTCCTTTTAAGTCTGCAAAGGTAATGTGTTTGTCAATGACAAGTCCTTCAATCTGGTGGAAGGAAGGAGAATGGGTTGCATCCACCTCGTCGGAACGGAACACGCGTCCCGGTGCGATCATACGGATGGGCAGTTTTCCCTTTTCCATGGTACGCGCCTGTACCGGGGAAGTCTGGGAACGCAGGCAGATCTTATCATCAATGAAGAAGGTATCCTGTTCATCTCTTGCAGGATGTCCCTCCGGAATGTTCAGTTTTGTGAAATTGTAGTCCATGTACTCCACTTCCGGGCCTTCCACCACTTCATAGCCCATACCGATGAAGATACGCTCCACTTCCTCCAGCGCTATGGTGTTGGGATGTCTGTGGCCGATTTCCATTTTCTTAGCCGGAAGAGTAACATCGATCACTTCTGCTTTCAGTTTTTCTTCCATAACGGCTGCTTCCAGCTTTACTTTTGTGTCTTCCAGATGCTTTTCAATCTGGGCACGTGTCTCATTTACCCACTGTCCGACCTTTGGCCTGTCCTCAGCAGCTACCTCTTTCATACCCTTTAAAACTGCTGTCAGCTCTCCTTTTTTTCCAAGGAAAGCAACACGTACATCGTTTAATTTGTCCAGGGAATCCGACTCCTGGATGCGCTTTGCAGCTTCTTCCTGAATCCGCTGTAATTTTTCTTTCATAGTTATCTCCTTATGATTTTATTTCTGACAATAAAAAAAGACCCCGCCCGAAAGGGACGAAGCCTGTAAAGTCCGTGGTACCACCCTTGTTCCCATCTGTCAAAATTACAGTGGGCACTCATATCTGTTTAACGCACAGTGACGGCATTTCCTACTGCTGCTTCAGAAATGCGGCTCCGGTGGGAATCTCAATGGTTATCTGAACTGAGAGGAGCTTGCAGCCGGTGACTCCTCATCTCTGACAGAAGATAAACATCTACTGACACCTTCACAGCCTTTTTCATGTATTGTCTGTAAACCATTTTAGCCATTAATCTGCAATCTGTCAAGAAGGTTTGTCAGCTTTTCTGTCTTTTTCTTCCGATTTCTTTATAGAATCCTCTGTTTCTCCCTCTTCTTCCTCGTCATCCCTTCCTATTAACTGCTGATATTCCCTTTTAAGGGTTTCCGTTGCCACCTGATGCACCCATTTGAATTTTTCCTCAAAATAGCAGTTGATCTGTGCGCCGATCATCATGATATTCATACAGAAGTACATCCACAAAAGGATCAGTATGATGGTTGTCATGCTTCCGTACATGTTCGACGTTCCCTCATAATAATCAAAATAAAGGGAAAATCCGAAGGAAAATGCAGACCAGCTCACTGCCGTAAACACCGCCCCGGGCATCTGGCTTCGGAAGGTAGCCTTCCTGTTTGGCACAAATTTATACAGAAAAAGGAACACCACACACAGGGCCAGCAGGGTGATGGTCACTCGCATGCTGATGATCATGGACACCAGCTTGTCGAGAAACGGCAGGTGCTTGCTCAGCTCCCTCTGCAGACTGTTGCCGAAGACCTGAAGGATCAGCGTCAGTATAATGGCAATGACAAAGACAAGGGTGTAAAATACAGACCGTATTCTTGTCACAATATAATTCCTGGTCTCTTTTACCTGATAAATACAGTTGAATCCATTGGTAAGCGACTGGATTCCTTTGCCTGCGGACCACAGGGCAATGACACCGGAGAGAGGGACAACAGTCAGGGATTTCTCATACACTTCATTGACTATGCCCTGGATAAAGGTCTCAAAGCTCTCGGGGCAGATCTGCATTACCGCATTGATCACTTCCTGTCTGTTAAGGGGCGTATACCGCACAGAAGTCATGAGAAGGAGCATAAATGGGATAAAGGAAAGTATGATAAAATAAGCAGCCTGTGCAGAGTAGGCTGACACATGGTTCTTATTCATATTTTCCATAAATCCGGTGACTGTGCGCACCACACTTTTTAGTATCTTCATTTTATCTGCACCCGCATGTAAATTCTGCATTATTTTCCCATTATAGCATGTGCCCCTTCGGATGACAAGTTTCACAGAATGCTGCTGATGTCAGCCAGCTCAACATCCTGGTAAAAGTATGCAAGTATCTCCTGGTAACCCATTCCCGCTTCTGCCATTCCTTTTGCACCGTTCTGACTCAGGCCTACGCCGTGACCGTAACCGCCGCCCTTTATCACATAACCTGTGAGCACATTATTTTCATCCCTCTGTTCCTCCAGTGTAAAATACGCGCTTGGAAGAAGATTGGAGCCCTTCACCACAGAGCCGTCCTGCCTTGTTATGGACAGTCCGTCCGGGGACAGCAGGGCACGTATATCGTACTCATTGCTGATATTGTAGACTCCCTGATCTGTGTCCAATGCCAGGCTCATGACAACACCGCTGTCTCCTGTCTTCTCCACATCAATCCCATATATTTCCTTTACCCCCGCGTATTTTGTCTGTACGGCTTCCAGCAGGCGTTCCCGGGAAAAGGAGATGCTCCACTGATGCCACGGCTCCTGTGCGTCATAACTGCAGTCCACGCTTTTTAGGTAGGAGGCAGGAGCGGAAACCTCCCACACCTCATCCGTGCTGGTTTTTCCGCTGGATGTGGAGAAATAATAGGCGGTGATTGGCTGACCATTGCTTTCCAGGATCTCTCCTTTTGTCTCATCCACAGCAGCATTGGCCTCGGCAGCCTCCCCGCCGTTTTGATAGACCTGATAGGCTACACTGTCATCCACCTGGGCCCCCAGATCCGACAGCGCGCTTTTCTGCATCTGCACACAGGCGTACGTTCTGGCGCAGACTGCCTGGGCTTTCAGGGCTTCCTTGTCGTAGGACGCCGGCATTTCACTGGGTACCACACCGTACAGATATTCCTCCAAAGGCAGAGTATTCACAAGGCGCAGACCTCCCTGCTCCTGATAGACCGTAAAATCGCCCCTGTAGGCAGGATTACCCTGCTGTCTTTCCACTGACAGCAGGGTTGCCCTGTTTTCCTCTCCGTCTGCCCGAAGCTCCAGCTTTCCATCCTTAAAAAGAGAACTGTCCGCGGTCAGCTCCAAGGTCTCACCGTCTGCATAATCCATTTCCTGGCTTCCCTGAAGATGATAACTGCCATGAAACTGCAGACTTACACTCTGGTGTGTATATCCCTTATATCCGTCTGTCATAAGCAGTACGGAAATCCTGGGTTCCTGTACAGCCGCCGCTGCCGATTCACTCTTTGGTGTTTCGGCAGGCTGACTGTCATCCTGCTCTGTATCATCAGCCTGAGAATCTGTGTCTGCAGTTTCTGCAGCACTCTCCTGTCCGTTTTCCTCTGCTTCTGCATGGTTCTGGGAGGATGCCGGCAGAGTCAGACCGGCGCTGGCCCGCTCATTTTCTTTTATCATATTTTCCTGCAGGCTCTGCGTCCGGTAACTTTCCTGTCTTCTCACTCCCGCTCTGTTTGCCTGCCATACAATCACGATTCCGATTACGGCAAGCAGTATGATCAGCATTTTCCATTTTAATTTCTGCTTCCAGTCCATATATTAATATATGAAAGAAGAAAAGATTTCATACCCTTTGAGAAATTTTCCGGCTTATCCCAGATACAGTTCCCTGTAATAATCCAGTTCTTCCCCTATGATCTCATCTAAGACTTTCATTCCCAGAAGCTCTACAGGTGCCTTGTCATCGGTCAGTATCCTGTCTTTTCCCTCATATCCGGTAAGTTCAGCCGATACGGTTTCCATCATGCCCTTTAGCTCTCCATCTGGAAGTTTTTCCGTGTTTTTCTTAAGCATTTCCGGAAGACCCGCCTCGTTGGAGGCAAAGACCTCCATATTGGTTCCGCCGTCCACAGGCACGGTGTACACATATTTGAACACAGAGGCTATGGTATCACAGAGATAGTCATTGATGGAATCCTCGGAGCTGGATTTCATATTCATATTGACCACCATCACCCCGTTCTTCTTCAGATGGCTTTCCACCTGGCTGAAAAATTCAACAGAGGACATCTGAAAAGGGATGGTGATATCCTGGTAGGCGTCCACCATGATCACATCATAGGCTTCCTCAGAGGCTGTCAGATAGGCTCTGCCATCCTCCACTGCCACTTCCACACTGTCAGGCAGCCCGAAATAGTCCGTTGCGATATCCGCTATCTTCTCATCAATCTCTGCCCCCTGGATTTTGGTTCCCGGAAAATACCGGTCACAGTAATCGGCAAAGGTACCGCTCCCAAGCCCCAGTATCATCACGTTGTTATCTTTTTTTGTGTGAATGCCTGCCATCACCGGGGCTGCCAGCGCATAGTCATAATACATGCCTGTCAGTTCCCGGTTCTTCGCCTTGATGGACTGCACGCCGAAAAGCACATTGGTGGACAGAATCGTCTGGTCTTCACTGTCTTTTACCTGCAGATAATTATAGATGGACTCATCCTCCAGTGTCACATCCTTCTCCCAGAAAGCGAAACTGAATCCCGGTGTCAGCGCTGCCAAAACGAGAAGCACGACAGCGGTTCCGATACAAAGTCCTCTTTTTCTTTTGACTGTCACAAAGTACACCACCGCGATAGCTGCCAGAACCGCTGAAAATATCAGGAATGTGGCTGCAGTCCCCACTGCCGGAATGGTGACAAATGTAGGGAGAAAAGTACCGATAATACTGCCGATGGTGTTCAAAGCGCCCAGCTCTCCCACTGTCTTTCCGTTGTCATCCAGATTACTCACGGAAAACTTCACCAGAGACGGTGTCACGGTTCCCAGCAGTACACAGGGAAACGCGAAGATTGCCAGACAGGTAAAAAGCGCTGCCCAGACCAGAAAATTAGACTTTATAAAAACTGCCAAAAGCAGAGATATCCCCGCGATCAGATATCTGCCGGCAAACGGTATCAACGCGATCCATATGGCAGCGATCAAAAGCCTCCGATACAGCCTGTCCGGATCATGACGTTTGTCCGCAGAGCGTCCGCCCCACACATTTCCAATCGCCATTGCGATCATGATCACTCCGATGATAACGGTCCACACGATCTGGGAAGAACTGAAATAGGGCGCCATAAGCCTGCTTGCCCCCAGTTCCACAGCCATCACAGACATGCCGGAAAAAAACTCTGTTACATACAAGAAATATTTGTTTCTCAATAATCTGGACTCCATGTTTTGCCTCCTGTTGTCTCTTTTATTTTCCCCGCCTTCTTACGGGACAGAAAACGGGCTGCCCCAAGGCCGTCCGCACCGAAATCCGGCGCCGGCGTGCCTGCCTGCGGCAGCCCGTCTTCTTTTTTATGCCTACGCTTCAGTTACAAACTGATAAATTGTGGTAGTATCGTATTTCTCTCCGGCTTTCAGAACAGAGGACTGGAAATTAGCCTCATTGCAGGCATTGGGATAATACTGCGTCTCCATACAGAAGCCGGCACGCTTTGTATAGACACTGCCTCCCTTTCCGTTCTCGTTGTTGATGAAATTACCGATGTAGAACTGCATGCCGGGAAGATCTGTGAACACCTTCATGGTAATGCCTGTCTCATCACTGTGAGCAGCGGCTGCTTCTTTCACCTCGCCCTTCTCCCTGCAAAGTGCATAGTTATGGTCATAGCCGCCTCCGAAGATGAGCTGTTCATAGTCAGCCTCCACATCCTGTCCGATCTTCTTTGGAGAAGTAAAGTCCATGGGTGTGCCCTCCACCTTCAGGATCACCCCTGTGGGAATAGCTTCGGAATCAGATACCGGGGTGAATTCCGGTGCATGGATCTGAACCACATGATTCAGCATGCTCTCCGCTCCGGCATTATGTCCTGCCAGGTTAAAGTAGGAATGGTTTGTCATGTTCACCACAGTATCCGCGTCTGCACTTCCCGTATAATGCATAACCAGCTCATTGTCATCTGTGAGCTTATAGGTTACATATCCGGTAAAGTTTCCGGGGAATCCCTGGTCACCGTCCGGGCTGAAGATACGGAAGGTTATGCTGTTCTCCTGCTCCTTTACTTCTTCCACATCCCATACGCGGGTACGGTAGAAATCCGGGCCGCTATGTAAATTATTTTTGTTGTCATTCTGAGCCAGCACATATTCTTTTCCGTTAATGATGAATTTTGCTCCGCCGATACGGTTTCCGTTCCTGCCGATGGGGGAACCGAAATGAGGTTTATTCTCATAATACCCTTCCACGGTATCATAGCCAAGAACCACATCGGTCAGCTTTTTATTTTTATCCGGAACCATCACGCTGACCAGTATGGCACCGAAATCTGTAACAGAAGCTGCCACACCATTTTCATTTTTCAGTTCATAGAGAAATACATCTTTTCCTTCAGGACTTTTTCCAAAGCTCTTTTTTGTCACTCCCATGTCTTCATCTCCTGTTTTTCATGATTTAATATCAATGAGTCCTGCCTGCCGGACTCCTGCGCCGAAGCGTGCGGTCATCTGCCTGCTGCGCCAACTGCGCATTCCCCTGAGGGTCCATGTTCCTATTGTTATAAACAAAAAGAGTCTGATTCTTCAGACTCTCGCATCAAATGCGGCGTTCCTGCTGCAAATGTCCACTATTCATATATATCAGCAAACCTGCTGTTATATTAATAATCCCAGGATGCCGTTTCCTACTTTCTGACTCCTAGCCTAAGCCAGGTGGGCAACCGCAACTGTTCTTCTGCCTTCCGCTGCGCAATGACGGCCTGACATCTGAACAGAAATATAGGAATCCCGTTTAAAGAAATGTAGGTTCAAAAACTGTAGGAGCATCGCACACCCCAGGATTACTTCGTATCTTTATTATACTCTAGTATATGAACTTTTTCAACAAAAATGCACACACTTAATAAATTTTTTCTTCAATATAAATATTACAGATAGAACGCACTTCTTCCATATCCGCCTTTGTCTTCGGATTCCCATAAGGAATGCGGTCTATATTCCGGTTCATGTAGTCCTGATTCTTAATGTAAAGGAAACTGGAAGGGAAGTTTAAGTCAAAGATAAAAGCCAGATAGGATATCCACATATCCATATGCGTGGTTCTCTCCCCCCGCCGGATACAGCGGTGTTCTCTTATGGCGTTCAAGATGTTTTCTGAGACAGGTTCAAGCCCTACCTGTTCTGCAGAAATGCCAAAGATGGCCTCAGCCTTCTCCGTATTCTTTACCCTGAAATTATCCAGTTTATCCGCATCCCTGATGATCCTGCAGTGCAGGAGTTCCCTTCCCTCTACTTCCTTTGGTATTTCATAGAGGGAATGACAGGCAATCGCTGTCCTGATGATGGGGTCATAACTGTCATCGCGGATAAACTGCCTGATCATGCCGTCCTCAAAGAGGACCTTTACGCCGAACTCGGCATGGTCAAACAAATTGTCGTCATAGCTGTGGAAGGTCTTCAACTGTTCAAACCGTCCGATATCGTGAAGCAGAGCTATGAGAAGAGCCAGTTCGTGGTCTTCCTTGGAAATCTTCTCTTCCCTGCAGATATAGTCCGCTGCATCCAGGACGCAGAAGGTATGGACTTCCTTCAGCATGATCTTATCGTCGCTTCTGTCGTAATGATTGAGATATTGCCGGAAACTTTCTTTTGCATATTCCAAATCCATCATATATTTTCTCCGCTGCCCGAGGACCTTTGAATATCTCCGGGTATGAAACAGGAAAACGGACCGCCATCACTGACGGTCCGCAAGATTTCTATTACAAGACTGAATTATTTCAGCTCTTCAACAACTTTCTGGATTGCCTCTAAAGCGTCAGCAGGAAGTTTGTCATATCCATCTTTCTTTGTCTCAAAAGCTTTGATCTCATTGACACGGTCATTCATACGAGCTCTGAGCTGATCAACGTAGCTTGCATCATTCATATCCGGAACGAATCCTTCCCAATCGAAGATTTCGATATCGGAGAACGGTCCCCAAGGTTTGAAGTCTGCTTTCTTCTCTACGATTGCTTCCAGGATACCTAAAGTATCTTTCGGCTGTACTTTCTTGCCCATGAAATCGCCTGTGTTGATGATGTAGCAGTCTACATTTTTCTCTTCAACCAGTTTTTTGAATTTCTCGTAGTCATCAGCTAACGGATATGTTCTGAACGGGTTAGCGTAAGGAACAACAACCAGCTTATTCGGGTCAACGCCCGGTGCAAGACGCTCTGCTGAAGAACGTTTTGTAGCCAGAGTAGCGCCCATTACAGATGCTAAAGAAGCACCTTTTAATTTCACTACCGGCGGAATGGTCGGGTCTTTCATGATCCAGAAGATTGCGTTAACCGGCTCGTCGATCTTGTCAACGCGGTTCGGTGCCCACAGTTTGGATTTGATCGCACGTCCGTTACCATTTCTGATATCTTCTGTTACAAGCTGGATGTTTCCATCCTCGTCTAATGTAGCAGAGTTATTCATAGATGTCAGAAGGAACTTGTTGTCATCGCATCCTGCAGGATAATCCTGAGTTTTATCGAAGTATGTAGGCTCTAACGCTACGGAAGCACAAGTATCTGTGTTGATGATGAATGCATCATCATGCAGAACCTTGATCTCGTATTTGCCATTGTGTTTTGCATGTGTGATGGTAGATTTACCTGATCCTGACAGACCGTATACAGAAGCAACGTATTTGGAGCCGTCAGCCAGTGTGTACTCTTTCTGTCCGCCGTGGCATGCTGCATAACCATTTCTGTTGGCAATTGCCCAAGCCATGGTCAGAGTACCTTTTTTGTGCTCACCGAAGTATCTCATACCAAGGATACAAGCACAGTTCTGGTCTGTGTTGAAGTAGCACAGAGTCTGCGGATCGCTTAAGCAGCTGAAGTCAACGCCCGGACGGCTTGCAGGTGCCCACTGAGGATCTGAGAAGATAAAAATATCTGCTTCTTTTCCGCCGCCTACAGGCTGGGAATTTTTATACATTTTTACATAGTCATCAGACATATACTGGAAGTTCAGCATCCAGGAGTACATGATGTTCTCTTCGCCTTCCGGAATCAGCAGGTGAGCTTTTACCATGAATTCTGGGTCCAGACCTACATATACCTCTGCATGATACATGGTTTTCCAGCGGGCTTCATAAATAGCATCCATAGCCACTTTGTCAAGAGCCGCGCAGTCAACACCTGGTTCTCCGGCAATACGGCGTGCTGCTGCATAACGTCCTGTGATAGCACCATCGTTGAATAATAAAACTTTAGCATCTCTCTCAAGACCAAACTCTTCGCCTCTATAAACAGGCATATCTGTAACGACTGTTCCAGGTGAGTTCTTCGCTAATTCATATGCCTCTTTTAATGTGTTAACCTTAACAACATTGTTGCCATAGAATGCTGCTTCAATAATGGAACGAGTTTTGCTGAAGCCAGTTTTGCCTGCTCCAATCTCGTTGATTGGGTAATATGCTTTTGTTGACATATGGTTTCCTCCTTAATCTTATCTCAAAGTCAATTTATTATCTCATGTTAGTTTTTAAAAGTCAATACTTTAACAATGTATTTTCTTGACGATTTTTTTACATTTTATAGAATTTTTATTTTTTAAATTCCGAGCACATTTTTTACTGCGGCAGGCATATCAGGAACGTCCACCACGGTATCGTGCAGAACAGGGGCTGTACGGATCTCCTCAATGGCATTGGGAACCTTCACATTTGCAATTTTGGACAATTCATCCACCAGCTCGAAATCACCCATGGCATCATATTTGCTGTCAATGGCGTTCATGACGCTTCTTGTGAATTTAAACGGACTGGCTGTGGAGGCGATGACCGTCTTGGTGCTGTCCCCGGTCTCATCTGTGTATTTTCCGTAAACACAGGCAGCAACCGCTGTATGGGTGTCAATCACGTAGCCTGTATCCTCATAAAGAGCCTTTATAGCCTGGGCAGTCTCCTCCTCTGTAGCAAAATTGCCATAGAAATCAGCAAGCTGGCCACGCATTTCCTCTGTGATCTGATAGGTTCCGCCCTTGGTAAGCTGCTCCATCATCTCCCGGTTTTTGTCCGCATTTTCCCCTGCAATGCGGTAAATAAGCCTTTCCAGGTTGCTGGATATAAGGATATCCATGGATGGAGAGGAGGTCAGAATGAAGTCACGGTTCCTGTCATAGCTTCCGGTAGAGAAAAAGTCAAAGAGAACTTTGTTCTCATTGGAGGCACAGATCAATTTATCGATCGGCAGGCCCATATTCTTGGCATAATAAGCTGCCAGAATGTTTCCGAAGTTTCCGGTGGGCACTGTTACGTTAATTTTTTCACCATCTTTTATCTCACCGTTCTTGAAAAGGTTCACGTAAGCGTAAACATAGTACACCACCTGAGGCACCAGACGGCCGATATTGATGGAGTTGGCAGAAGAGAACTGGAAGCCTGCCTTGTCAAGCTCCTCCTCCATGGCCTTGTCATTGAACATTTTTTTCACTGCGGTCTGGGCATCATCAAAATTGCCTGTGATTCCTACCACATATGTATTATTTCCCTTCTGTGTCACCATCTGTTTTTCCTGGATGGGGCTGACACCATTCTTGGGATAAAAGACAATGATCCTTGTACCGGGCACATCTGCGAAACCGGCCATAGCTGCTTTGCCTGTATCGCCTGATGTGGCAGTGAGGATAACGATCTCATTTTTTACATGATTTTTCTTTGCGGAGGTGGTCAAAAGATGGGGCAGGATGGAAAGTGCCATATCCTTGAACGCTATGGTCGCTCCGTGAAACAGCTCCAGATAATATGCGCCGCCTGCCTTTACCAGAGGGGCGATCTCCTCTGTATCGAATTTGGAATCATAGGCTCTGGCAATACATGCCTTTAACTCTTCCTCTGTAAAATCGGTCAGAAAACGGCTCATAACCTCATAAGCAATCTCCTGATAAGTCATCTCCGCCAATTTTTCCATGGGAATATCCAGCCTGGGAATACTTGTGGGTACGAACAGTCCGCCGTCCTTTGAGAGTCCTTTTAAAATTGCCTCGGATGCCTTTACGCATTCCCCTGTTCCTCTTGTGCTCTTGTACAAAATCTCCATCTTTTTTAAGTCCTTTCTTCTTTACGGATACGTGAAAAAATCATGTACCCCATATTGGAATAAAAATTTTAAATCCTCTTTAAACCATTTAATATTGTGCTGTTCCGCATAAGCCTCTTCCATGAAGAACAGTGCACCCTGGGAGTAATCCTCCCCGTCTATCGCCCGGTTGACCGCTTCTCTGGTCCCCTCTGAAACGGTGACCGTATCGATTCTGCCGTCAACCGTAGGAGAAAACTGGGGACTTCCGTCCGAATTCTCCCACACCACATCGTGAATACTGTTGGGAAAATCAGGGCTTTTCACCCGGTTGAAGATCACATTTGCCACCAAAATACGGCCTTTGATATCCTCTCCGCCGGCTTCCGCCTCCACAATTTTAAGAAGCGTCTCATAATCCTGGTCCGTCATCCTGAGGAGACTCTCAGAAGCGCCGATGGAATGATTCTCCAGTTCAGCCACACTGCTGGCTGTCTCTTCACTGAAATCAAAATGTGATTCCTGCACCTTTTTTCCTGTTCTCTGCCCTACCAGCACAGCCTCACAGGAGGTGCCGAGCCGATGTACTTCGCTCTGGGTATCCTGACTTATCAGTACGCCTGAAATAATTGCGTCCAGACCGTACAGCTGTTCTTCCTCTGGCTCATCCTTATCGTTAGGCGGATCTTTGTCGTCACTCACAGATGCATATACATTATTTTTCCCGCCTGCATGAAGCCCATGGAAGGTGAATGCCACGGCAGCGATCACCACTGCCCCTGTCATAACCAGCGCACAGGTTCTCCGGCTCTTTTTAGATATCTTCCGGATCAAAAATAAAAATCCGGCCGCAATCGTACGAATAATGTCCATACCTTTTTCCTTTGCCTGTTTTCTTATCTCGAATAGACACCAGTGATACCTCTCAGTTCCGTTTCTGATGTCATGAATTATATGGATTATAAAATAATTGGGCAATGGAAGTCAATAAGCCGGGGCGTCTTTTAGCTAATCTTCACAATATTATCTTATTTATTGATGGTTATTTTATACACTTTTTCGTGCTTTTTTCCTCTATTTCACTAAAATGTGGAAATATCTGTATCTTCTTTTATTCTATCTGCTTATGATATCCAGGCCGCACCCAGACGGTAAGTTCCGGCGCCGTCCTCAAATGTCCCTTCGCAGGAGTCATACCCGATAGCACCAAGACCGGAACGCCATTTTTCCACATCAAACCGGAAACTGTCATTTTTTATCTGTCCTGCTTTTATGGTTATCAGAATTCCTTCCGGAAAATCCAGGTTTTCTTTATCGATCAAACCTTCCTCCGTCAGTTCCTCCCAAGTGGACAGCATTACATCTATATGTCCACTTCCGCCGTCAGGCAGGCTTTCCTGTGCATTTGTCAAATAGGACCAAAAAAGATATCGAAGGGCCTCCTTCTCCTGTTTGGAAAGGTTCTCTTCCTTTGTCAGATCAAGAGCCGCTATGGTGATCTTATCATTCAGTGCCGTGTCTGCGCCGTAGACTGCCTTCAGGATGTCAAGATACAGGCCGACCACATCATTTTGCTGTTCCAGAACGCGGACTTTGTGAACGCCTGTGATTCCCAGCGGATAACGCTCCACAGAAGTGCTGTCAGCGGCTGTGGAAAGCGCGATGCGCATTCCCGGCCGGAGTGCCTTTGCTTCTAATTCCGTTCCTTCTTGGTCATAAAACAGGACATCACTTGTGCCAAAGTCGGCCAGTCCACCATTTTCTTCCCCATCCTGTAAAAACAGTATGGTGTTCTCATCTGCTGTTATCACTTTTCCGGTAATCTCAAACTCCCGGGCAGCCGGTTCGTTGTCCTCCCGGGATGTATTTCCCACCTCTGAAGACACATTTCCCCTCGGTTCGGTCATTTTATCACCGCCACTTTGTCTCTGTATGGAGGAACACCCTGTAAGCAGTACCAGACATAATGCCAATGTGTAAAGAAAAATACCGCCTCTCTTCTTTTCCTTTATTTTTTTCATATCATTTCACCTCATTTTCTGAAATACACAGCAATCGTTACCCTTCTTTTTATAAGTGTCCGCTGAGTCCTGTTTTGTTGCATATGTGCGAAAATGATGTTAAAAATGATGGCATAAAAATTGATCTCTCAATTTTGAAAATGCTTATTTTGATTCATTTATCTGAGATGCCATTTCATCCAAAGTAAAAACTTGGTATTCCTCTTCCTCTGAGCCGGTATCTCCCCTTGTCTCTATACTTTTGCGGTAATCACAGAATGTTTTTACTTCTGCAAAATACCCCTCCTCTGTTTCCATATACTCTCCTTCCGGCCCGTTTATTCTGGCATACGTCCCATCCGTATTGTAATATGCAGACTTCTGAAGAAAATAAATACTTTTCTGACCTGTTTCCAGCATTATATCATCTTGCTCTATCTGCAGCACATAAATGTGTTTTAGTGCTTCATCACTGTATTGTTCATATTTTTGACGGCAGCTTCTCCTCTCATCCTTTGTTCCGAAAGAATCAATATAATCCTTTACGGATGCATACCCCTGATCTTTTATCATTTTAATTTTTGTTCCTTTTTTATAATTTTCCTTAAAAGACTGCAGAATTTTAATATCCGCTTTTGTGCGGCACACACCATCCCCGGCAATATAATAGCTTATACCTGCTGTCTCAGCATAAACGACCACATCACTTTCTCTGGCCAGTGACGGAATGTCTGGATAAGAATGCATATATTCGTAAAACATTCCATCCTCACAGGATACAATGGTGTCCTTTGTTATCTCTTCTGTGTTTATCTCTAATTTTCTTTCCCCGCTGCATGCTGTAAGGCATATGGAGCATAGTATCAGCAGCAATAATCCTTTTATTATATTTATTCCCCCTCTGTACCCGCCTGATTTCACTGTATTTATAAAGAAACAGGACTGAACAAATACCCTTCGATATTCATTCAGCCCTGTTGATATTTATCTGTTATTAATAGCTGTCACCAGCGCGTCGATGGATGCCCTGATGATATCAGGATCCACTCCTGCGCCCCAGGCAAGACTGCCGTCCGGTTTGCGGATTCCCACATAGGCAATGGCCTTGGAACTGGAACTCTGCTCCAATGCATGTTCCTGATATGTTATCAGATCATACTGGAACCCGTATTCCTTTTTCAATGCGTTGCTGACTGCGTTGAGACGTCCGTTTCCGGCTGCCTCTATCGTCACCTCACGTCCGTTAAAACTGGATGTCACCTGTGTGGTGATGCCGCCGTCCTTCTGCTGGAAATGAACACTGTGGATTTTCAGAGGAGAGGTAACGTTCTCAAATGTCTTTTTGAACAGCTCGAAAATCTGCTCAGGCAGCAGTTCCTTCTGTGTATGATCTGAGACAGCCTTGGCTGTATATCCCATGGCCTCCCGCATCTTAGCCGGCAGGTTCAGGCCGTATTTTGTTTCCAGAATATAACCTACACCGCCTTTGCCGGACTGGCTGTTAATACGGATAACGTCTGCGTCATAGTTTCTTCCCACATCTTTCGGATCAATGGGCAGATAGGGAACAGTCCAGTGTTCCGGTTTCTTTTCATCCAGCCAGTGCATGCCTTTTGCAATGGCATCCTGATGGGAACCGGAGAAAGCTGCGAAAACCAGCGCGCCGCAGTATGGGCTTCTCTCGCTTATTTTCATTCCTGTGAACTCTTCGTATTTTTCACAGATTGCACTCATATTGGTAAAGTCAAGATTCGGTTCAACACCCTGGGAATACATATTCAAGGCCAGGGTAATGATGTCCACATTACCGGTTCTCTCGCCGTTTCCGAAAAGTGTTCCCTCAATACGGTCAGCTCCTGCTAAAAGTCCCATCTCAGAATCAGCCACACCACATCCTCTGTCGTTGTGCGGATGAAGGGATACGATCACGTTTTCTCTGTATTTCAGGTTCTCACACATATATTCTATCTGACTTGCGTATACATGGGGCATGGAATGCTCCACTGTTACAGGCAGGTTGATGATTGGCTTTCTGTCGGCTGTGGGCTGCCAGATGTCAAGCACTGCGTTGCATACCTCAAGCGCATATTCCGGTTCAGTTCCTGTAAAGCTCTCCGGACTGTACTCGAAGCGGTAATTCTCTCCTGCTTCCTCTGTGAGCTGTTTTAAAAGTTTAGCGCCTTCTACTGCAATCTTCAGAACTTCTTCCTTTGATTTTCTGAACACCTGTTCACGCTGTGCAAGGGATGTGGAATTGTATACATGAACAATTACATTTTTGGCTCCTTTTACTGCCTCAAATGTCTTCTTGATAATATGTTCCCTGGCCTGAGTCAGAACCTGAATGGTCACATCATCCGGAATCAGGTTTTCCTCGATCAGCTTTCTGAGGAATGTATATTCTGTTTCAGAAGCAGCCGGGAATCCCACTTCTATCTCTTTAAATCCAATCTCCACCAGAAGTTTGAAAAACTCCACTTTCTGTTCCAGATTCATGGGGATGACAAGTGCCTGGTTGCCGTCACGCAGGTCAACACTGCACCAAACGGGAGCTTTGTCCACATACTCTTTTTCTGCCCACTTCATACATTTTACCGGCGGCATGAAATACTGTCTCTTGTACTTACTGCAATTTTTCATTCTCTTTTCCTCCTGACTTTTTTGGATACCTATATCTAAGCTTTAATAACAGGCGGCCTGCCCGGACTTCCAGGGATTTCTCTGGCTTCCCAAATGGTATAAAAAAAAGCCCTCCATCTTTATTACAATATGCTTGTAATAGAGACGAAAGACTACTGTCCTGCGCGGTACCACTCTACTTTATGAATATACTTCATACGCTTAATAAGATACAGATATGTACACCTTATATCTTTCCCTTCTGATAACGGCAGGGTTCCGTCTGCGCCTACTGTTTCTCAAAGAAAGTTCGGGCAGCTGCTCCAAGGGCAGTTCCAGATTCTGCGTCTGCCGCTTCACACCAGCCAGCGGCTCTCTGAAATCCGATATGAATCTGTACTAATCCTTATCTTCGCATTTGTCATATTGCAACAGCTCGTTGCTGTTGTGTTAAAGTTAAGATACCATTCCCTGCCGAAAATGTCAAGAGAGAAACGCATGTATTTTTCCAAAAACCCTCTGCGCGATCCGGTAAAATCCCAAATCATTGGGATGAATGCCATCCACAGTGCAGCACTCTCTTGCTTCCTCCCCAAACAGCTCCGCACCGTCCAGAAAATCCACCTGATATCCTCTTTTCCTGCATTTGAAAACCGTCTCCCATATAATCTGTCTGCGCTCCCTGCTCTGCAGCTCTTCTGTCTTAAATTCCGGGTTTGGCCGTGACATGACAAGCACAGGAAGCGCCGGGTTATGTGAAAGAATATATTCCAGAAACGGTTCATGTGTTTCCCTCAAAAACGCGGCATCGGGAGCATTGTAGTCGTAATCATAGACCAGATATTCTGCAGGCAGTCCGGCAATATAACGGGCAATCGGCAGATCCCCTCTGGCATTGCCTGAGAACCCAAGACAATACATGCCTGCATCCAGCCATCTTGTCACCAGCGCCGGATAGGCATTGGAGGTTCTGGAGGCACATCCGCCCTGTGTGATGGAGGAGCCATAAAAGATTATAGGCCTCCTTACTTTATGTTCAAGCGGCTTCCATATACATGCCTTCTCTGAGATACCCAGGTATAATTCCTTCACACCGTTGTAGAGGGGCAGATATACGGTTATTTCCGACTTTTCCCCTGAAAGAAGAATTTCTCCCTTTACCGCATCTTCTCCCAGTTCTGCCCTGAATGTAGCGGCATAGCTGCCGTTTACAAATACATCCATGCCCGCGCTTCCGGTCAGGGGCATATGGGACATCATAAAATCCGGCTCCAGCAGTTCCATACACAAACCCAGAATACAGGTATCTGTCTGAAATCGCAGCACACCTCCGCTGGTATGCCGGGCAAGCGCAGTAAGCTCCGGTCTGTCTATTTCTTCCAGAACACCATCGGGAAGGCGCTGCCAGGTATGGGGGCATAATCCCTCAATCTCTACCTCTGTTTCCTTTACCTTCCTGTAATTTAAGCGTGTACTGTTTGCTTCCTGTTTAAAATTACTGTCCAGGTCTTCTATCTTCAAAGGTTCATCCTCCTGCTCTGTCTGTTATTTCATCCCACGACAGACATTTTTGAAGAGTGCGGTCATATCGTGGGGTATCCTCGCTTATTTTCGCTTATTCTTTTAAATAGCGCTTTCTTTTTCTCATGTATTTGCTATAATATTAGTATAGGCGCGTAAAAATGTCAAATTTACAAAGGAGGTCTGTTTTATGCAGGAAATCTATGATTTTCTAAAGAAATGCGGGACTTATTATCTGGCAACCACAGAGGGCAGTCAACCAAGAGTCCGTCCCTTTGGAACCGTGGACATCTTTGAAGACAAACTCTATATCCAGACCGGTAAAGTAAAAAATGTTTCCCGACAGATTCTGGCTAATCCCCAAATAGAGATCTGCGCATTCGACGGCGGTCACTGGCTGCGGATCGAGGCCACTGCCGTGCTGGATGACAGGGTAGAGGCACAGAAGCACATGCTGGACGGCTACCCGAACCTGCAGGCCATGTATCAGCCCGGCGATGGCAATACACAAGTATTTTACCTGAAAGATGCCACGGCTACCTTTGCATCATTTACGGATGAACCAAGGGTGATTCATTTCTAATAGGAATCCCAGCGTTTTTGATCATTCAAATGGGGGACTGCCGATGGAAACAACTGCGGTCCTCCGTACAGAAAACAGCCATTATATCTGTACTTTTATCATGCGGCAGTCCGGTCAAAATGCGCGTTTTTTTCCTTAAAAATATTTTAATAAAAAAAATTAAACTTTTTTTCGATTTTTTCTTGCATTTTCCAAAAATTCTGTTATAATAAATAATCGTTACGGGGTATGGCGTAGCTTGGTAGCGCGCACGGCTGGGGGCCGTGAGGTCGCAGGTTCAAATCCTGTTGCCCCGATTAATAATTAAGATACTGGAGGCTGCTGTTTATGTGGTTCTCCAGTATTTTTTTATTTTTAAAATGAATCATTATTTTGAAGACAGTTTTTATTATTTTGTAATATGGATGTTTTTTTTCGCTTCTCCTTCATCTCGTCTTGTCGATAGGGATTAAAAATATATTTTAATGTTGTTTCTTTACTTGTATGTCCTAGCCATCTTCTGATCTCTTCTAGTGACCATCCATCTACATTCATTCGCGATGCCACAGTACGCCGTATACAATGAGAATATTTTAACTTTCCTGTTTTCCATCCTAATGCCAGTTCAGCTTTTGTTAACCTATGTTCAAATTGATCTTTAACCGCTCTACTACTATCTGGATTTGAAAATAAATACTCAGATAAAACTTTTTATTCATTTTTTATCCTTTTAAAGATCTGCATAACGCCATCCGTCAAATACAGCTCACTATAGCCAGCCGAGCTATCAGATTTCACATAATCAACCACTTCACCAGTAGTACATTCTTGCCTTTGAACAAAAAGCGTCTCATTTATCCAATTAATATCTAGCCATTTTAAGGCACATAGCTCACCTCCCCTTAATCCCAAATCAAAGTTGCATATTAATCCCAAATTAACGATATTACCATTTGATTGATATCCCTTTTCTAATACTTCAAAAAGTTCTTCTATTTCATCTGCATAAAATATCATTTCTGCTGATGCTCTCATTCTCTCACTTCTCCTCAAGGTTTATGATGCCGCCAGTGGCAGGGATATACCGGCATATATATTTGCTGCCGTTCTTCCATGCAGTATGTACGGATGCGCAGAGGCTTTTCCGGATATGAAATCCAATCACTGGATAGAAGCACATTCCTCAAGGTATTCTGTCCATAGGAGCTTTTTGTTCACGCCGTTTCGTAGCAGTTCCTTGCGGATGTGAGCGTAATCCGGAATCCGGCATCCGTTTGTTGGTATGAGCCTGCTTACCATTCTGTTTGGGGAACAACAGCTGCTCGATTACCGAATCAATCTGGTTTGCATCAAGCGGCCATGAGATATTTTGCTCCCGTGCCGCCTTCAGAACCTTATTGTCCGTTTTCTTGGAGACACCGCAACTGAGTGCGATATTGGTTTGGCTGAGATTCAGGCTGGCAAGCCTGATAATCTCTCGATAACTCGATAATTAGTCATAAAAGATGACCTCCTTTAAATGTATTTACGTCAAAGACGTATGAATACATTATAAGACTTCAATTTTACCCAAACTATAAGTATTTGCTTTTTTATGTACAAAACTTTTTCATTATGATACAGAAAACTCAAATGAAATAATACTTAATATAATTAAATGAAGTGGATAATAGAGATAAAAAAAATACCTCATCCCAATACCCCTTTTTCCATTATATGAAAGAATGAATGGAATAGACAATAACATCATCCAGACATAATTATCATATAATAGAGAATGTTCATAAATATTCATTGGTGCAATATTTAATATGGTAACAGATATAAAAAAAAATATTTCACCAAGAATATGCCCTGATATGCGGTCCAAATAATTTCTTGTTCTTTCTAATATGTTAAATTGAAACAATGCTGTATATGTTACTGCAAATCCAGTGAATGATAAAGATAATAGTAGTTTACGATTATGAAAAATATAAAATAATAAAGACAGAATTATAAATAACAATCCACCTTCGACATAAAATACACTTCCCAGTAATGGTGCTACAACACGTACGATAAATTCTTCGTTAAACTTGGAAATTTGTAATATGCAAACCATAAATATGTATGCAAATAGCTGCCAAATGGTATAGACATAAAAATATTTGTACTTTTTTTCTTTTATCTTATCATAGATATAATATGATAAAACAGCTATTAATAATGTTCTAAAAATATTATTAGGTATATCTTTATATTTAGAAAGGCTCCAAAAGTTAATAATCCCCATTAATAAACTTGATATGTAAAGCCTAATCATGTATTTTATTTTTTTACTAGTGTGGCGATAACTTTCACATGATAAAAACAAAAAAATAGGTGCTGATATCCTTCCTATCCACTTAAAAAAAAGAGGAGAGCCAGGAAAATAATCATATATATGGTCTAATGTCATAAAAAATAATGCGAAGAATTTCAAAAGAGTCGCTGACATAAAATACCTCCACGCCTTGAAAGATTCTTTTTTCCCATATAACACCTTCCTAATATTGCTTAAGAGTATAGAGTGAAAATGATCTGATTAATGGCCTTTCCAAAAAATATATATTTCTAACGGTACTAATCCCCAGACATGCTAGGGATTAGATTTTCATTGTAACGGGCCGCATAGAGTGATATATGAGCAATAAGCCTTTAATCTAATGCTTTAATCCACCCTGAGAAATCTGAAGGAGCTTCAAATAAAATATATACATTGCTACTTGTAGAAAATCCACTCACTTCTGCATAAATTGTATTTCCTGGTTTTACAGTCAATGTCTTCTTTGTGCTAAAAAATGTTTTTACTTTTGCTGTTAATGTTGTGTCTGAATAGTTTTTAATTTGAACATAATACTTCTCATATCCAGAAAAATAGTAGTTTGTATATAAGTTGCCGCTTGTTGAGCTACCAGCAAAATTGTAGGCAGTTGTAGTGGATATGTTATACTTCGTAGTTGGTATGCCTATCCCATAAGGAACAATACCCGTTGAGCTTTGTTCTGTTAATCCAATATTTACGTGTTCTTTCGCATTGTATTCCTGAATCTCTTCATCAGACATTTTTTCTTCGCTTATTATACGAATATTAATATCCTCATTATTTTCTGGTGAGGATGCATCTGCAGCGACAGACATGGGTGTGCAAAGCATTGAGAATATGGCTAAGGTGCTTATTATTTTCATTTTTAACTTCATATATTCATTCTCCTTTTTAGAAAACGTATTTTCAAGTTACAAGATTCATGTAAATAATATAAATCCACTCTTTTCTCTTTTTATCTATTCGCAATATTTTTTATTACTTACCTCTCCATTGGAATCACCTGCTTTCAATTTTATAGTACATCTCAAAACACATTAATCTCTTTTAACACTATTCTCTTTTAATATTATTATTTTTTAATACTATTATTATTTTTATATGTATATATTACCATTAATCCCATATTTTTACAAGTTATTTTTGTAAATATTGTACATATTTTGCAAGTAAAAGCCGACGTAGCTATTCTTTCAACCACATCGGATTCATTAGTCCCTTTATTTATTTGAATTTATAATACTATCTACCCGCAAAAATGTTATTTCGTCCATCGTCAGACATGTCAAGCCATTCCGTAAACACCCTGGATTTCTTCTCACACAGAATACCTTTGTCATATTCTTCAATCATTTCATTTGTTTTTGCCAGAATAAAACAATCAGAAGGTCTCCAGTTATAGACTAATCTTTTTGCTTCTTCTAAAGATTTTGTGGGAATATTTTTGGAACTTGATACTTTAAAGTGTTTTTTTAACATACCGTAAATCGCCGGATAGAAATATCTGCTCCATATAGTGCGCAATACTATATCTGACGTTAAGGTATATACCTGAAAGGATACTGCTGCTTAATGAAGGTGGACATACATGGGCACGAACTAATAAAGACATGGATTCTGCTTCCAAGCGCTATTTTACTACAGTAGAGCATGGTAAGGCTACATTACAAGAAGGCGTAGATTCTACGGGACACAATCTTTCCTTGTCTGCTCAGGAATTTGCCGAATACCAATCACTTGCACCCAGTTTAGCTTCTACTCTTCCGTCTCTTGTAAAAGGATATAATGATCTTGGTCAGCCTATTCTGACAGTTGCGTCAAATACCGCTTCTTTAAATGACGCATTTCGATCTGCCGAATTACAGGAATATCAAAGGAACATCAAAAAGACAGGTATTTTACTGCGAGTTTTCAAAGCTCAGACTGACCAATCTAGAAAATACCTTTGGCGAGAATCTGGAACAAAGCAACAAAATCAAATCAAAGGCATACGTGATGCTTACGAAAAGAATGGGGATAAAGAAAAAAAATATCCATGATTACTTGGATACTGTTGCAATTGATGAAGGGTTAACAAATCTGAACTGGAAGTACACTTTAAAACAGGCAGGTCTGAAAAAATACGACTCAAAATCTGTTGTCAAGAATATTAATTTAATTATTGCTAAAACAGACGAATCAGAAGCCAAATAAACAGAAATGGCGAATACTGTCAGTCAGGTACTGCTGATTTTCTAAATGCTAATGATGATTATTATAAAATGATCATCAATACCACTGATAAGAAGGCTGCTAATATAGATACATTAATGTAATCCACCATCGGCTCTTTTAGCACTGAGACTATAAGTAAATATCTCGATTCAGAAGAAAAAATCAAAAATTGGACGAAGAATGTTGTCAAAAGTTTAAAAAACTCTGATGTACAGGATGCTATCGGTCAGCTCTTTGAACTTGACACCAAAAATCGCAAATGTCCTTCTGCGAATATGCTACACAAGTAAATTCTTTGACAAAGACAATCGGTTCCAAAATAAAAGGTATCAGCCAAAAACAAATCAAAGAAGGTATGGACTTCAATGATGTTCTTGATGAATTGGGAACCAATTATGCCAATTTTGTTGCCAAATTTGGTGAAGACGCTGTAAAAGGTTTATCTGTAGATGATTTAAATTTAGCTGGTCAACTGGTGTCTGAAAAAGATATCCACAATGCGCAGGAATTGAAAATGGCTCTCTATGAAGCCAAACAAGCTGCTGTTGATTTAAATGCTACTCCTCTGTTAGACGAAGCAACAAAAGCCGCTGAAACACCGAATGCAGGTAGCAATTATGAGAAAATGGTTTCTCAAATAAAAACAGCTCAGGAACTTTACGCCAAAGGACTTGTCGGCACTGATGATTTCAAATCCATAGCAAAATGGCTTTCTTCTTCTGGAGCAGACAATCCTGTCAACTTCATAGAAAATTATGAAAAAGCAGTTCGCTATTTAACAGATGATGCATCTGGATGTAAAAACTTCTTGGAAGATCTCCGAACGAAAGGATTTTCTGAATAAGTTCCTGCAGTTGATGCAAGCGGTCAATCATTTGAAAAATGGCAGTACAATATAGCCGACCTTGAAGATGCTGCGCAACGGATGGGTATTGGTTTTGAACCATTTATGGCTATGTTTGGTCGTTTGGAGGATTATGGTTTTTCCAATAACTTTGTTGCTACGGTTGACCAAGTAAAAGAGCATATCAAAGATTTGGCTGGAGAGTTAGCCGAGGCTGGAGCACATTATGCGGAACCGACCAAAGCTGGTCAATACGAGACTTCTGAAGGAATGACTTTTGGGAATCAGACCGCTATTGACGCACAAAAAGATAAGATTGCCGGACTCAAACAAGATATACAAGAAACTGCGGATGTTATACAGTTATTGGCCGAAAGAGAAGCTGACACCTATAATAACGAAATAGAAGGTGCAAGAAGTACAGTAAATACTCTTGCAATTGAACGTAAACAAATCCTCAAAGAGAATACCTATGGCAAGAATACTACTCTTGTTGCCGACAAACTTGCAGAACAAATCAAAGAAACTGCAGGTGAATATAATATTGAACTCAAAGCTGACCTGTCTGTTAAAGACGATGCTGTCGATAAGGTTGCAGATTCATATCAAAAGGCACTAGAAACTCCTACAAACAGAAATTTTAACGGAAACGAAGAGGCTGAAGCTCAATATGCCGAAATATCTGAAAAAGTACAGTCTGCATATGAAGGTCAAGATGTTGCATTAAAATCAGCAACCACTTCATTATCAGGATACACATCTGAACAATTAAAATCCATAGATTTATCCGATGGGCAGTATGCGCAAGGTAAAGAAATGGAACAAGCATTGGAAAACACCATGGATGTACTTGGTGTCAGTGCTGACCAAGCAGAACAATTCAATAATGTCCTGTCTGACCTCGGCCTGATTGACATTGCTCCTGAAGTGGATACAAATGGATTAGACAATTTATCTAATTCAGCTAAAGAAGGAATTGAACTTCTTAAACATCTACAAGAAAATAAGGAGATCAACCCTAACTTTGATTTCGACGCTGACATTAGTACAATGTCTGCTGAAAAATTGTCATGGCGCGTCGATGAACTCAAAGGGATGCGGGTACAGATTACTCCTGAAGTGAATCCTACTGGCGCACAAGCTCTTGATGAACTGATTGCAAAGACTCATCTACCAGGCAGCTGATGAAAAAAAGGCGCTGGCAGCACTTGACCGGGTAACAGAAAAATGGACGCCCAAATATCCGAATCCCATGAAGCCCTGGAAGGATAACTGGGATGCCATATCCCCAATTTGAGGCCACAAAGAAATGGACCACAACCATCCGGAACTGGGCTCAGGTGTATGGAGAATTAAGTATCATGTACGAAGGACGGCTTCCAGAGTAATCGAACATGATGAGAGTGTGAAACTTTTTCTGTAAAATAGGATTTATAAGGTTCTTCTATGATAAAATAAAAATCATAGGAGGGCCTTTTATTATGGCAAGACAAAAGAAACCAGTACACAGAGTACAAATGACGGAAGGAAAGCGCAGCATTATCCATCAGCTTTTGGAAGAATACGATATTCAGACAGCTGAAGACATTCAGGATGCCCTGAAAGATCTTCTTGGCGGAACCATCAAGGAAATGATGGAGGCTGAGCTGGATGATCACCTGGGATATCAAAAATCGGAACGCTCAGACAATGATGATTACCGGAACGGTTACAAACGAAAACGGGTCAACAGTAGTTTCGGTTCCATGGAAATCGATGTGCCGCAAGACCGAAAATCTACCTTTGAACCACAGGTGGTCAAAAAACGCCAGAAAGACATTTCTGATATTGACCAGAAGATCATCTCCATGTATGCGAAGGGAATGACTACCCGGCAGATATCTGAAGCTATTGAAGATATCTACGGATTTGAGACCTCGGAAGGATTTATTTCTGATGTTACAGACAAGATCCTTCCTCAGATCGAAGACTGGCAGAACCGTCCTCTGGATAATGTCTATCCCATCCTTTACATTGACGCCATCCACTATTCTGTCCGTGACAATGGTGTGATCCGCAAGCTTGCCGCCTATGTCATCCTTGGGATCAATACAGAAGGAAAGAAAGAGGTACTGACAATCCATGTGGGAGAGAATGAAAGTTCAAAATACTGGCTGTCTGTTTTAAATGAACTGAAGAACCGGGGGGTAAAAGACATCCTCATCATCTGTGCGGACGGCCTTACGGGAATAAAGGAAGCCATTGCTGCCGCATTCCCCAAAACAGAATATCAGAGATGCATTGTCCATCAGGTAAGAAACACATTAAAATATGTTCCAGATAAAGACAGGAAGGCATTTGCTGCAGATCTAAAGACCATCTACCAGGCAGCTGATGAAAAAAAGGCGCTGGCAGCACTTGACCGGGTAACAGAAAAATGGACGCCCAAATATCCGAATTCCATGAAGCGCTGGAAGGATAACTGGGATGCCATATCCCCAATTTTCAAGTTTTCAGCAATGGTCAGGAAGGTCATATATACGACAAATGCCATTGAATCGCTGAATTCCACTTATCGAAAGCTGAACCGCCAGAGAAGCGTATTTCCAAGCGACACAGCGTTGCTCAAAGCGTTATATTTAGCAACCTTTGAGGCTACAAAGAAATGGACCACAACCATCCGGAACTGGGCTCAGGTGTATGGAGAATTAAGTATCATGTACGAAGGACGGCTTCCGGAGTGATTGAACATGAGCAAATAACAGGCGGATTTACCGCCTGCTGTTGACATGCCTTTTTGTAACTGTTATATATAAAGTAAGGGTGAAAAGCCTATTCTTAAGACTTTTCACCACTCATTATCATAGAAGAATCTTATTTACAGACTTTTCTTCATAGTCTCAACATGATCTCTTTATTTTTTCAATATTCAGTCATCATAGTGCTTCCAACTTTCAAAGAATCCCTTTTCACTATAACCTTTTTTACCCATATCAGACCTCCTCTTTATACTGCAAATTACACACTGAATATTGCACAGCATATTTTGCAGCATCCACTAAAATTCCATATATCTATTCTTTCAGAACATATTTATCGCCAAATCCCTTCTTCTCGATAACCCCCTTTAACCCTTTGGTACTCTTGATTGAAAAACGTTTTCCTTTTGAAAAGAAACCGGATATATCTTCCAGTTCAAAGTTTTCACCAAATATATTATGCGTTCTCAACTTCCCGGTAAACGTTTCTTCCAGTTCCCCTAAATCATCATCAAAAATGCCGTTTTCCCTGTATAGGTGCATTTTCCCGCCTTTCAATTTAAAATAAAATTCCATATACATTCCTTTGATAAATCTGCTTTTTATCGGTTTCCGTTACTTCTGCACTTTATAACTGTTATCCAATTTTTTACTCATAACAATTGTTTTCCTATGCCGCTCCACCACGAATTCTTTCTCTATACATTATATTTTACCAGCCTGCCGGTTTGAATAAAGCGGAATTTTCCCGAATATATCACTTTACCGCTGTTTCTGCATAATAATAAAGCAGAGATGATAATAATGAATTCCTGTGAACTTGTTACTTTTATATCTACAGCGGCCTGTGCTCTTTCTCAAAACTGCACAGAGGACAAATTAGAGATCTTGGCTGCGGTTTTTCCCAGCTTGGCGACACCTTGAACACCATCCTTGTACACAAAGAAATCTGCGGCGGTGATAAAATAAAGAAAACGGATTAGCTTTCAAACACTTCTCATAAGTAATCAAAAAAACGCATATGTTTTAGTAAATACCCGTACAGGGAGTACATTACAGATATGAGTAAAGAAAACAGAAGCTCTTTTGTTATCTCCATCCTGCTTCCGCTGGCCATTGGTTCTCTGTCTACCCTGATCAGCGGAAACCGTTCTATGTATGACATGATAAACAAGCCAGCCCTCAGTCCGCCGGCTTTTATATTTCCGGTTGTGTGGACAATACTTTACATTTTAATGGGAATTTCTTCCTACCTCATCTATGAATCCAATAATCCGGGCAGGCGCAGGGCGCTTAGGACATACGCTGTTCAATTGCTTTTCAATTTCTTCTGGAGCATTATTTTCTTTGGTTTCTCCCAGTATTTTCTTGCATTTATATGGCTGCTGGCGTTGATTCTTGTTATTATCGTCATGATCTGTCAGTTTTATAAGATCAGCCCCGCTGCCGCTTATTTACAAATTCCTTATCTCATCTGGTGTATATTCGCGGCGTATCTTAATTTTATGATCTATATTATGAATCGGTGAGGTGGTATATATGCAGACAGTCACGACAAATACCTTAACAGATACCATATCATATAAAAACATACCGATCGTAACATATAAAATCAACTACCCTTCCTTTACTACCACATGCAATGTGAAAGCCGCCGAGGCCATAAATGCTTACTATCTCCGACTTGCCCAGAACACCCGGGACTACTGCAGGAATGTGATATTTGCGCAGGCAGCACAGGACCTTGAATACATACAGGGCACGCGCCCGTTTAATGCTTATACTCTGGACGTTATTTTCCAGATTACCTATAATTCTGGATGCATCACCAGCCTATATACGGATACATATACTTATACAGGCGGAGCCCACGGGCAAACAATACGCACTTCTGATACATGGGATTTCAGCAGCGGAGAAAAGCTGCGGCTCACAGCTTTTTATCCTCTTACGCCTTCTTCCCTGCATCAGCTGCAGGTATCCATGGAAAGCCAGATTGCCAGAAGATTAAAAGAGAATCCCGGTACTTATTTTGATGACTATAAAACGCTTTTGCATAACACATTTCGTATCAACAATTTTTATTTAGAGCCGGGAAAACTGGTTATTTATTTTCAGCAGTATGACATAGCGCCATATTCTACCGGACTGCCGGAATTTTATTTTCCAATTAATATTTGAGGCCAAACACTGACAGGAGGGCTGATGCAGCCCTCCTGTCAATTTTCCTCCTCATCTGCCGGTGACCCAACAACAAATTCCCCAATCACTGTTTTACCGTCCTGCAGATACATAGGTATACGGAAAGATTTTATTTTATTTAATTCCAAAGCCTCCTCAGGACTTTCCGGCAGGTCTCCAACCAGGTCTGTGCTTTTCACATATCCCTGTACATCATCTTCCCCTATAGCCAGCAGCAGTTCAGGATCTCCATATATAACGCCTCCAATACCATAGGTTTGCCCTTCTTCGTTCTTTGGATACCCTTCTTTTATAATCTCTTCCCGTTTTGGTATGATCAAATCCGGTTTTATGCTGTTATTTACATGTACTCCTACCCCAACCACCATAGAAATGCATAATACAGACAGCACAGAAGCGGCCGCCATTTTCCGTTTTATCACATTCTCCCTCCTTTTCTTATGCAAAATGTAACATATAATATTCAAGAATATCCTTATGCGTCTCTGCAATTGTAAGCCCCGATAATTCATCTGTCTCAAAAAAACGCAGTTCTCTGGATTCCTCACTGCAGCAAAGTCCCTGAAAATCTTTTATAAAGACCTCATAGACCGCAGTTATAATGCGCACGATATTTCCATCCGGGTAAGCAGCTATCCTGTAAGGATAGGAAAATACATTAAGTAATTTTAGACTGTCTGCCCAAAGTCCTGTCTCTTCCCTTACCTCCCTCTGCACACATTCCTCCAGCGATTCTTCCATTTTCAGGCCACCGCCGATAAATGCCCAGCGATCTGCGTCTGTCCTGCGTTCCAGTAATACCCTTCCGTTATTTCTTATAATGCCAACTGCACCCATGTGAATCGGACGGTTGGGTTTTGGAGCATCTGGTGTGTTATAGAATTTTGTCTGCTTTTTCATGTTTTTTATCATACACTTTCCTCTGCTAACTCTGTACAAAAATAATATCATATTTTCATTCCTCTTACAACCTGATTCCGCCCATCCCGAAGCCAATGAATCGCAGCCATCACCTCCCCCCACGCACATAAAAAACGGCCCATCCCGCTTTTCCCGGCGAAATGGACCGTTTTATATCCTGCTGTTTTACTGCTGACTGTTAATGTAATTGATCAGGCCTTCAGCCTTAATGATTTTCTGCATGAACTCAGGGAATGCCTGGCCTTTGAAGCTGGTTCCTTTTGTCTTGTTGGTGATGATCCCGCTGTCGAAATCCACTTCCACCTCATCTCCCGCTTCGATGTTCTGTGCCGCTTCCGGACACTCAATGATAGGCAGGCCGATATTGATAGAGTTGCGGTAGAAAATACGGGCAAAGGTCTCGGCAATGACGCAGCTTACCCCTGCTGCCTTGATGGCAATGGGTGCATGCTCACGGGAAGAACCGCAGCCGAAGTTCTTATTTGCCACAATGATATCACCCTTCTGTACCTTCTTCACGAATTCCTTGTCAATGTCCTCCATACAGTGCTGTGCCAGCTCTGCCGGATCGGAAGAATTCAGATATCTTGCCGGGATGATGACATCCGTATCCACATTGTCGCCATATTTAAAAACTGTTCCGTTTGCTTTCATGTCTTCACCCTCCTATAATCCAAGTTCTTCCGGAACGGAAATTTTGCCGGTTACTGCGCTTGCCGCAGCCACAGCCGGGCTTGCCAGATATACTTCAGAGTCCACGTGTCCCATACGTCCCACAAAGTTTCTGTTTGTGGTGGAAATGCAGCGCTCACCCTCTGCCAGGATACCCATATATCCGCCCAGGCACGGTCCGCAGGTCGGAGTGCTGACAACTGCGCCGGCTTCTATAAAGATCTTCAAAAGTCCTTCATCCATTGCCTGCAGATAGATGTTCTGTGTTGCAGGAATGATAATACAGCGCACGCCCTTTTTCACTTTACGGCCTTTTAATATCTCTGCTGCACAGCGAAGGTCTTCAATTCTGCCGTTGGTACAGGAACCGATCACGGACTGGTCGATCACCACATCCTCTGTGATCTCATCCATTGTCTTTGTATTTTCCGGCAAATGCGGGAATGCGATGGTCGGTTTCAGCTGGCTCAGATCAATGGTATATTCTTCGTCGTAAACCGCATCCGCATCTGCCTCGTAAACTTTATACGGGCGTTTGGAATGTTCTTTCATATATGCTTCCGTCTGCTCGTCAACCGGGAAGATTCCATTCTTTCCGCCTGCCTCAATTGCCATGTTGGCAATAGTGAAGCGGTCATCCATGCTCAGGTTTTTGATGCCTTCACCTACAAATTCCATGGATTTGTAAAGAGCACCGTCCACGCCGATCATGCCGATGATATGTAAGATCACGTCTTTTCCGCTTACCCATTTGGCCGGTTTGCCTACAATATTGAATCTGATGGCAGACGGTACTTTGAACCAGGCTTTTCCCGTAGCCATGCCTGCTGCCATATCTGTACTTCCCACGCCTGTGGAGAAAGCGCCCAGCGCGCCGTAGGTACAGGTATGAGAGTCCGCTCCGATCACCACGTCACCTGCCACGGTAAGGCCTTTTTCCGGAAGCAGCGCATGCTCAATGCCCATCTCTCCCACATCGAAGTAATTGGTAATTTCATTCTTACATGCGAATTCACGCACGCATTTGCAGTGTTCCGCTGATTTGATATCCTTGTTCGGAATAAAGTGGTCCATAACCAACGCGATTTTGTCTTTATCAAATACATTCTTAACGGTCATTTTATCCATCTCGTGAATTGCTACAGGAGATGTAATATCATTACCCAGTACCAAATCCAGGTCTGCCTCGATCAACTGTCCGGCTTCCACTTTGTCAAGGCCGGCTGCTGCAGCCAGAATTTTCTGTGTCATTGTCATTCCCATGGGTATTCCTCCTTGTTCTATCGATTTCATCTATTGCTATCATAGCATATCTTTTGTTATAATAGAAATACATATTAAATATATCTGCCATAACTCCTATTTATATGGTGTAAAATAAAATACAGAAGTGAGGTTTTATAAATGGAGCAGAATTTATCCCTGTACCGCGTCTTCTACACTGTAGCCAACGCGGGTAATATTTCCAAAGCCGCAGAGCAGCTCTATATCAGCCAGCCGGCGATCAGCAAATCCATCCGCAAACTGGAGCAGAGTCTGGATGTGACTTTGTTCTCCAGAAATTCCAGAGGCGTCCAGCTCACCGAGGAGGGGGAGATCCTCTACGACTATGTGCAGAAAGCCTTCTATTCCCTACAAATGGGAGAATCCCGTATTAAGAAGATCAATGACCTGGGAATCGGGCATTTACATATCGGGGTCAGCACTACCCTCTGCAAATATATGCTGCTTCCTTATCTGCAGGAATTCATCAAGCTGCACCCACATGTGAAGATCACCATTGAATGCCAGTCCACCAACCATACCCTGCAGCTTCTGAAGGAAAACAAAATTGATCTGGGGCTTATCGGGGAACCGGAACGGCTTCACCACATACATTTTGATTCTCTCGGGGAAATTGAGGACATTTTCGTCAGCACCAGTTCCTATCTGGACAATCTGTCCCTGCGCACCAACCACAAGGACGATATCTTCCACACAGCCACTCTGATGCTGCTGGACAAGGAAAATATGACCCGCCAGTATATAGATGACTACCTCTCCATGCACCACATTGAGACAAACAACCTGCTGGAAGTGTCCACCATGGACCTGCTCATTGAATTTGCCAAGATCGGCCTGGGCGTGGCCTGTGTCATCCGCCAGTTCGTAGAAAAAGAACTGAGGGATAAGACTCTGGTGGAGATTCCCCTCCCCTTCCCGATCCACAAGCGGAATATCGGCTTCGCTTTCCTGGATAACCTGCAGCAGACCACAGCGGTAAAGGATTTCATTGATTTTTATAACAGTAAACGGCCATAATTACAGGAATAACTGCGGGGCAGCGGCCCCACGGCAAAGCCGCCGGGAAAAGGATACTTCCTTCACCCGGCGGCTGTTTTTATTTATACATTAACATTTAGTTCTCGATCAGTTTGCCTGTGTCGTTCCAGCTGTATAATTTACGCAGCTCTGCTCCGACTTCCTCTAACTGATGCTCTGCTTCTCTTCTTCTCATAGCGCCGAAGTGCATGCAGCCTGTCTGGTTCTCGGAAATCCAGTCTTTTGCAAAAGTACCGTCCTGGATATCGGACAGGATCTTCTTCATAGCTTTCTTGGTATCATCTGTGATGATCTTAGGTCCGGTGATGTAATCACCATACTCAGCAGTATTGGAGATAGAATAACGCATGCCCTGGAATCCGCTTTCGTAGATCAGGTCAACGATCAGTTTCATCTCATGGATACACTCAAAGTAAGCGTTCTCCGGTGCATATCCTGCTTCTACCAATGTCTCGAAGCCGGCTTTCATCAGTGCGCATACACCGCCGCAGAGAACTGCCTGCTCACCGAACAGGTCGGTCTCAGTCTCAACTTTGAAAGTAGTCTCCAGAACACCTGCTCTTGCTCCGCCCAGTGCTGCAGCGTAAGCCAGTGCTCTGTCTTTTGCTTTTCCTGTGTAATCCTGCTGTACAGCTACCAGACACGGAACACCTTTTCCTACCTGATACTCGCTTCTTACTGTATGACCCGGTCCCTTAGGAGCGATCATGGTAACGTCAATGTTAGCCGGCGGTTTGATCTGTCCGAAATGGATAGCAAAGCCGTGTGCGAACATGAGCATATTACCTTCTTCCAGGTTCGGCTCAACATCTTTTTTGTACATAGCTGCCTGTTTCTCATCGTTGATCAGAATCATGATGACATCAGCCTGTTTTGCAGCTTCTGCTGCTGTATAAACTTTTAATCCCTGTGCCTCTGCTTTTGCCCAGGATTTGCTGCCTTCATAAAGTCCGACAACAACATCCACACCTGATTCTTTTAAGTTCAGAGCATGTGCATGTCCCTGGCTGCCGTAACCGATGATCGCAACTTTCTTGCCCTCTAAAAGTGCCATGTTGCAATCTTCCTGATAATAAATTTTTACTGCCATTTTAATTTCCTCCTAGCATATTGTTTTATCTTAGGGAATAAAAAATCATTCTCTAGCTAACGTATGTAAAATTACTCCTCGTCTTCCTCTAAATAGAAGACATCATCAACACCTCTGGAAAGTCCGGTGATACCCGTTCTTGCCAGTTCCAGAATCTCATAGCCTTCCAGCAGGTCAATAAACGCTTCCAGCTTTGACTTGGTACCGGTAAGCTCAATGATCATGGATTCCTTGCCCACATCAATAATATTGGCACGGAAAATATCCACGATTGAAGAGATACTCGGTCGCTGCTCAGGCTCCACACGGACCTTCACCAGAATCAATTCTCTGTTGACACTCTGCCCGTCCTTCAGCACCTTCACGGTAAGTACGTCTTCAAGCTTTTCCACCTGCTTGGTGATCTGTTCCAGAATCAGTTCATCCCCTCTGCAGACAACTGTCATACGGGAATAATTCGGATCCGTTGTGATACCCACGGAAAGACTGTCGATATTATAACCGCGTCGGCTGAACAAACCGGAGACCCGGCTCAGAACACCGGCCGTATTTTCAACCAGAATAGATAAAATTCTTTTGTTCATACAGCACCTTCTCCCATGCTCTCCCGTTTTCACGGAACAGCTTAACTTTTCTTGTAATTCTATCAACTATTCAAAATTTTGTCAATGCATTTAAAGCGTTATAACTAATTAGTATGTAAATCATAACTGAAAGCTATACCGGCGAAAGCCCTGTATTTTTGCCCCTCTCCCTCTCAGCTTTCCCTCAGAACCATCTGCAGGGATGTGTCTGAAAAGAAAGTATTGGCATTGTACAGATATAAAACCTCCTGTATCTCCTCCACCTGCATCAGCTCTTCCAAATCCCCGTAATAATATCTGGGGTCCACTGCCACAATCTTCCGGTACTGGGTCGCCAGAAACGGCAGGTAACAGTTGGCATAGGAATCCTTCAGCACCAAAAGTGTCTTATCTGACTGCACAGGTGTCTCGATACGGATAAGCGGATGGTTGCCGCCCAGAAAACAGGCGTATCCGTCTCTGGTATCCAGTTTTCCCGTATCGTAAAAGCTGGCTGTCTTTTTCTGCTCATCCACATAATTGACCACCGAAGAAGGGGAACCGTCCTTTGGCAGAAAGACTTCCAGCTCCTCCTTCTCCCCTGAACGAAAACCGCTCTTTGCAGACAGTGTACCCTGGAATCCGCCTGTGACAGGCAGCGCGTCAAATGTGATCTCTGATCCATTGTATCCCATGGTCTTCCCTGCCTCCAGAAACGCCAGATACGCCGCCTCTGTGGTCCAGTGATGGTCTGTCTTATAATACAGTTTCTTGTCCCGGTTCTTTTTCAGGACGCCGCGCATATCCAGAACCGTAATTCCCTGCTCCTCCAGCTCTTTTCCGAGGGTGTCAAGATACCTTCCCTGATCTGCTGCCGGTGCGAAGGCAGGCAGCTTGTCAGAGAGGATTTCCACTGCATTAGGCACTATCATGGCGTACTGCTTCACTTCCCCATATCTCTTAGCGAAGTCTCCCATGGCGCTGCAGGTCTCCTTCAGGTTTTTCCCGTCGGGTTCTGTGAACTTCTCTATCAGGTATCCGTCTTTTCCCAGATAGACGCCGTTTGACTCCACTCTGCCGATCAGCCGGTCGAATCCGGCCTTCATCTCAATCCACATATCCCGCAGCAGGAACTGATCAGTGAAATACGTCTCGAACTTCTCCTCATATCTGCCGGATATGATCTGTCCCCCATTGATACCGGGTGCCTGTTCCAGCATTCTGTTCTCCTTGTCAGAAAAAGTCCTGTCTCTGGCGATCAGGCTGCCAAGAAAGAAAAAGGCTGTGACTGCGATAAATACCCAGCCTGTAATGATCGCTGCCCTCCTGTGCAGGTTTTTATTTTTTTCATTCATGAACCTCTCCGTTCCGGTGGGGAATCCCCGCCTGTTTTATTAAAAACGCAGGTATAAAAAAGGATGGTAAGAGCTGTAGACCAGGCAGGCTGTCCCCAGAAGAAACAGCACGCCGTACAGCACCGCGGAGCCAATTATAGAATCGTGGAACCGGCTCTCCACCCATCTGTAAAAGCCCGGTCTGCAGGCAAGTATGCACAGCAGGAAGACCACGAGGTTTGTCTTCAGATAATACAGCGCCGCCGTATCCGCAAGACCCACGGCCCCGATTCCCACCAAATGCCCCAGATATCCTACTGCCTCCCCCAGGGAATTGTGGGAAAACAGCATCCAGCCTGCCATTACCAGCAGCATCGTATAAGTCCCTGATACCCAGCCCGGCAGTTTTTTCAGCCTGCTGCCAAGAATATATTTTTCTGCTATCAGAAGTACTCCGTAGTATACCCCCCACACAGGAAAATTCAGCGCTGCCCCATGCCACATTCCGGTAAGGCACCACACGATCAGGATATTGCGGATATGCTTTCCTGTTCCCACGCGGTTGCCGCCCAGAGGTATGTAGATATAATCCCTGAACCAGCTTCCGAGGGAGATGTGCCATCTCCGCCAGAACTCAGTGACGCTTTTTGACATATACGGATAGTCAAAGTTTTCTTTTACCGTAAATCCCAGCATTCTGCTGATTCCAATGGCCATATCGGAATATCCCGAAAAATCAAAATAGATTTCCATGGTAAAGGCAAACATACCAATCCAGGCAGTGAGCACAGATATATTCCCTGCCCCTGCGCTGATCTCCCCGTAAAGGGAGGCCAGTGTGTCGGCCAGCAGCACCTTTTTTGCAAGACCCAGAATAAACCTTCTGGCTCCGTAGCCAAGCTGCAGTGCATTCACCCTGCGCTTCTTCATCTGCTCCTTCATGTCCTTGTACCGCACAATAGGCCCTGCGGTCATGGCAGGAAAAAATACCGCGTAGGCGGCAAAATCCGTAAATTTCTTCTCCGCCTCTGTTCTGCCGTAATAGATATCGAAGAGATAGGACAGATTCTTAAAAGTATAAAAGGACAGTCCTATGGGAAGCGCCAGCTCCCTGACTGCAATCTGTGTATGAAAAAAGCTGCCGATCAGATTCGCTGCCGGCCCGAAATATTTAAAGAAACAGAGCAGAAATACATCCACTCCCACGGCAAAGATCAGATCCTGTTTCTTCCGTCTTCCGTCATTCTCCTCTCCTCCGATCTGCAGACCCATAATATAATGAAATACCGCAGAAAATATCAGCAGAATAAGATAGACCGGGTCTCCCCAGGCATAAAACACAAGGCTGGCTGCCAGAAGGAACCAATTCCTCCCCGCGGCAGGCAGCAGGTAGTATATCAGCAGCACTGCCGGTAAAAATGCAAAGATAAAAAACAAACTGTTCAGCAACATATATATTCTCCCCTGAATCCGGACGCAGTCCGGAAATCATCCTCCCTGCTATTTGATCAATTCCAGAAATTCTTTCCTCCACTGCTGCGCATGACTTCCGGATGCGTACAGCACATAACTTCCCCTCGATTCCACCGCTGCCTCTGTAAGAAGCGCCGTCTGGGACACGCCGTATCCCTCAAAACTTTTCTTCTGCTCCTCCAGATGCTTTTCCGCACTGTCCAGCACATTCTCTGCCTCCTTCGGACTTTCCGCCTTTACGACCAGAAACTCATCCACAGACATGGGGGACTCTGCTTTATAAAAAACATATCCTTCAAGATTCCCTGCTTCCAGCCCGTAGAACCTGCGAAGCTGTCTTGCACCGCATTTTTCCAGGGAAGTTATTGTCTTATCCTGCTCCATTTTGGAAGCTATTTCCTCTATGGGAACATCCTTTGCCCAGCCTCTTGTGCATAAAAAACCAAGGTAGGCTGCCAAAAACATAAGGGTTCCCGCTTTTACCCATTTTATTTTCATCTTATAATCCCGCCGTATCCGCCAGATAGGACAGCCATGCCGGATAATAACTCTTGATCACATGGATGCCGTCCGGCTCATAAATTCCATCTTTTCCTTCTATTAAAAAAGTACAGTCCACAAAGGTATATCCATCTTCTTCACACATGGCCTGAAGTGCCTCGTTAAACGCTTCACAGTACGCATAACTCGGCGTCTCCTTCACAGCCTCTTTGGTTGCGGGCAGAATGCTGTTGATATAAACTGCAGCATCCGGAAGCCCTTCTTTCAGCCGCCCGATCTGGCGCCTGTATGCCTCAATAAACTTTTTGCTGTCCCCTTCACAGATTTCCATGTCGTTTGTTCCGAAAACAAAAAACACTGCCGAGGGACGCAGTGAGATGGCATTGTCCACCAGGTCATCTGCCTGGCTTACGCTGAGCCCTCTTTTATAGAGCACCACATCCGTGTCCAAAAAGCCGTACTCCACGATGGATTCTGAAAAAGAATCCCCCAGTATCACAGCATTCTGGAATGCCCTTTTTAATTCCACCGTATCCCGCTCTTCCCCTTGACTGCCCTCGGAACCGTCCCGGCTTTCCAGGTCTTTCAGAGCATTTTCCGTATGGGAAATATCCGCCTTTTCCAGGGCGGCTACGGTCTTTCTGTTTTTTTCATAAGGAGTTTCTTCGGCGTTTTCCGCCTTTTTAAAGATAACAACAACAGCAATGATGACCATCAGCACCACTGCCACAAGAACCCAAAAACGGGTTTTAGATATGTACGCTTTGATTTTTTCCATTTTTCCCTTCAATTCCTATGTCCTTTTCCCCTATTCGACAGATTCCCCGATTCCTGTCGTTTAATAAATTATAGACGTTAAAAACTGAAAGTTCAAGGTGAATATTCCAACTTTTATATATTTAAAAAAGCTGTTACAAAATCGCCTGATTTTTGTAACAGCTTCACAATGATTTATTTTTCCTGCCCCATCATGATGATTCTGTCACTGACGTGCATGACCATGGGCAGGTCATGGGCAATGAGCATAATAGTCAGATGATGCTCCTCCTGCAGCTTTTTAAACAGATGCATGATCTGTGCCTGAATGGAGATATCCAACGAGGAAATGGGCTCATCCGCCACAATAAACTCCGGTTCCACGGACAGCGCCCTGGCAATGGCTGCCCTCTGCCGCTGTCCTCCTGACACGTCATAGGGATGGCGGAGGGCAAGGGCCGGATCAAGTTCCACCTGCTCCATTAAGGAGCGCACCCGCTCCCGCAGTTCCCGCCTGCCTCTGCACAGCTTCTGGATCCTGAGCGGTTCCCCTATGATCTCCTCCAGGGTCATGTGAGGATTGAATGCTGAGGAGCTGTCCTGGAAGATCATCTGTCTTCTGTAAATGCGGGCAGTGTCCCCGTGATAGAGAATCTTTCCGCCATCCGGTTCGTAAAGCCCTACGATACACCTGGCAAGGGTGGATTTCCCGCAGCCGGAGGGACCGGCCACTCCCAGGATTTCCCCTCTGTAGACATCCAGAGAAAAATCCTCCAGGACACGGGAAACCGTATGCCTGTCCAGACGGAAATTTTTAGACAGATGGCGAATCTCGATGAGCTTTTCCGGTTCCGGCTCTTTAAGAAGAACCACCTGATCACCGGGTGTTATCTTTTCCTCTACCTGTACAGCCGGATGAGAGACATCCCCCTCCACATGGGGGTGCATATGGTTGTGCGTGCCGCCGTGGGTATGGGGCATGCCGTTGTGGAAATGTATCTTACCGTGTGTATGCCCGATGCCTTTTCCGTAATTCCGGTATCCCAGCATTTTTATGGTATAGGGATTCTGCGCGTGATCAAAAATATCATGGACACTGCCGCTCTCCACAATCTCTCCCCGGTACATGACATATACGCTGTCCGCCACATCTTCCACCAGACCCAGGTCATGGGTGATGAAGAGAATGGCAACCCCGGTCTCTTTTCTTATCTTTGCCAAAAGCTCCATGATCTGCTGCTGGGTGTCCACATCCAGCGCAGTAGTCGGCTCATCTGCCAGCAAAAGGCCCGGGCTGCAGGCAAGGGCTATGGCGATTGCCGCCCTCTGCCGCATGCCCCCGGAAAACTGGTGGGGATACTGGGAAAACCGCTTTTCACATTGCTCAAATCCGGTGAGTTCCAATAGTTCCAGTGTTCTGGCCTTTGCCTCTTTTTTTGATATTTTCTCATGGAGAAGGATGGTCTCCATAATCTGCTTTCCGATGGAAATCGTTGGGTTCAATGACAGATAAGGGTCCTGAAACACCATGGAAATCTCCCTGCCGCGGAATTTCTGCATCTGCTTTTCCGTATATTCCAATATGTTGCTGCCCTGATACAGAATCTCGCCGCTTTCCACCCGGGTCTTATTTCCGAGAAGCTGTAATATGGTTTTGCACAGCACGGTTTTTCCGGAGCCGGATTCCCCCACAAGGGCAGCCAGCTCCCCTCTTTTAAGCTCCAGACTTACGTGTCTTGCGGCGCGGGTCTGCTCCTCATCCTGAAAGGTCACGGACAGATCGCGAATCTCCAATAATGTCTCCATAAGTGTTCTCTCTTTTCTATAATGAAGTGTTACATATCCCAGTCGTAAATATTCCAGAAGATACCCACACCGTGATGACCGAGAACCGTGTCCTTCGTCAGTCCGGTGATGTTGTCTTTTGATACATACATGGCGTCAATATATGCGATAAAGGTATAAGGAAGGTCTTTTGACAGCTCTGCCTGGAATTCCTTATACAGCGGAAGTCTCTCCTCCTGTGTCTCCAGTTCTCTTGCCTGCTGAAGAAGTTCGTCTACTTTTGCATTGGAGTAGCTGCTGTAGTTGGCTCCTTTGTCTGTGCCGAATACTTTGTAGGTATGGTCATCCGGGTCAAAAGGACTTCCCCACCCGATCAGGTATGCATCCTGGTTTGCCCAGTCTGTCTCTGCTGTCACTTCCACTTTACAGTTCACGCCGATATCCTGCAGGTTCTGCGCGCAGATATTTGACATATCAATACGCACCTGGTCTGCCTGACCGTTGGAAATGGTGAAGGCAAGCTGTTCTCCGTCTTTTTCATAATACCCGTCATCGCCCATTTTCCAGCCGTTTTCTTCCAGAAGCTGTTTCGCTTTCTCCGGATCAAACTCATATTTTTCAATGTCCGGGTTGTTATAAGGTCCCATCTGCAGAGGAGAGTACGCTGCCTCCCCGTGGCCTAACAGCACGCTGTCCACAATAGACTGGCGGTCAATGGCATAGCTTAAGATATTTGGCAGTTCCCTGTGTCTGCCAAAGAACTCACTTCCGAAGTTATAAAGGATTCCTCTGTAATCTGCTGTTTTCATAACATCCACAACAAATCCGTCTTCCCCCTCAAACTGCTTGGCATCTTTCGGTGTCACCTGCGCCAGATCCAGTTCCCCTGATTTTAACTGAAGGGCCCTTGCCTGGGTATCCTCCACAATCTTAAAGACTACCTTGTCAATCTTAGGTGCTCCCAGATAGAAGTCATCAAACTTTTCAAGGGTAATGCTCTGTCCCTCGTCCCAGGAAACCAGCTTGTATGGGCCGCAGCCCACAGGATTTCTGTTGAAATCATCGGTCACGATGTCTTTTCCCTCCAGCAGATGCTTGGGCAGGATTCCGATAGTCAGGTAATCCAGCATGGCAACATTTGGTGCTTTCAGAGTAATCTTCACCGTACTGTCATCCGGAGTCTCAATCCCTGTGATATCCTCATAGTTGGAAGCAATCTCAGAGGCATTGTCCGGGTTCATTATAGTATCCAGCGTAAACTTCACATCCGCGGAGGTAAAGGTCTCGCCGTCATGGAATGTCACGTCTTTTCTCAAATGAAAGGTATAGGTTTTGGACGCCTCATCCCACTCCCAGCTCTCTGCAAGAGCAGGTACCACTTTGTCCTCTGCATCATGGGCTGTCATACCTGCAAATATAAGGGAATTGATCTCCCCATGCTCATAGAGCGCAGGGTTAATATTGGTGTAATCACCGCTTCCGTAAACCAGCGTCTTTTCCTCCCCGCTCTTATCCGCAGCCTCTGTTTTTGTGTCTGTATCTCCTTTTGCCTTATCGTCTTTGCTCCCGCAGCCTGCAAGCAGTGAGGCTGCCATGGATGCTGCCAGCAGTAATGTCAGTATTTTCTTCTTCATGTCTGTTCTCCTTTTGCGTTTATTGCCGGTTTGCCGGAATGCCCGGCAGCGGCTGTAATCGGTTGCCGTTTTATAGGTTGCTGTGTTCTCTGTTGTTTCTCAGGCGGATGTACTCTCCCACATTGGTGATACACACCAGAGTGGTTACCAGGAACAGCCCGGGAATCAGAATGATCCACCAGGAGTTGGACAACAGGGCTTTCTGTGAAAGGGACATCATGCTGCCCCAGGAAATGATCTCCATGGGAAGGCCGATTCCCAGAAAACTTAAGGTGGCCTCCGTGCCGATCGCCGCGCTTACATTTGTGACGATCATGAACATGGTGGAGGATATAAAATTGGGAAACAGATGTTTCCGCAGTATGTAGAAAAACTTTCCGCCGGCCAGTCTGGACGCCAGAACAAAATCACTGTTCCGTATCTGGCGCACTTCACTTCTGACCACTTTGGAAATGTTCATCCAGCTTGTAAGTCCAATCACCACAGCAATACTGGTAGCTGTAGCTTCCCCCAAAAGTGCCTGCAGAAAGATCACAAGCAGGATGGAGGGAATACTCAAAATGATCTCTGTGAAGCGCATCAGCAAATCGTCCAGCCAATCCGGCACAAGGCCGCTGACACAGCCGTATACAATGGCAGTCACAGAGGATATAGCAGTCGCCAGTATCCCGATATACAGGGATACTCTTCCGCCCTCCCATATCATGGAGTATATATCCCTCCCCATGGTATCCGTGCCGAAATAATGGGCACTGCCGGGCGGCAGACTGACTTCTGTCAGGTTCATGTAAAAAGGATCTCCTGTCGCTAAAACTTTTCCAAACAGGCATCCTAGGATAATAACTCCCAGTACCAACAGGGAGAAAACGGGGAAATTTTTCTTTTTCATGCTGCTTTTTCCCCTCTTTCCTGTTTCATTCTGGGGTCAATCCATTCGCTGATGATCTGGCCTGCCACATTTGCCACAATGACCGCAAAGCCTGTGATAAGGCTTAATACCATCAGCATATTGTAGTCATGGTACTGGGCGCTCTCCATACTGAGCGTCCCCAGACCGGGATAGGAAAAGACACTCTCCGCGATGTAGGTTCCGCCGATGATATGGGGCACGGAAATAGCCATGATACTGATCAGGGAAGGCAGGATTTTCCTCAGGCAGTGGGTGAACATGATGCGGCATTTCCCCATGCCCTTTACCTTGCACAGAAGTACATAGTCCTCGCGGATTTCCTCCAGAAGCTTGTTTCTTACCATATATGTGTAATACCACAGATGGGATAACACCATAACCGTGACCGGCAGGATCAGATGTATCAGCCTGTCACCCAGGGAATGTTCCCCTCCCAGGGCATAGGCGCCGCTTGTGGGCAGTACAGCCAGATTCACGCCGAAGATAAGGATCAGCACAAGCGCAACGAAAAAGGAGGGGATACAGTTGGTCACAGTCCCGATCTTACAGATGCACCTGTCGATCAGGGTATTCTCACGCATCGCACAGAAAATACCCAGCAAAACAGCGAAAAGGAAGGTGAGCACATAGGATAAGCCTCCCAGTATCAGGGTATTGGCATATACCTTCTCTATGACTGCTCCCACATCCTGCTTATATTTATATGAAATCCCGAAATCCCCGTGCAGGGCATTTTCCACCCAGCGCACGTACTGCACGGTCATAGGCTCATTGAGGCCCAGACGCTCCCTGGCCTTCTCCTTCTGGCTCTCATTCATCCGCTCCACGCTCTCCCCGTAATAGGATTTTAAAGGGTCCCCGGGAGAAAGGCGGGCAATAAAAAATACCAGTATGGACAGCACCAGCATGGACAGCAGGATCTGTACCAGTTTCTTCAGCAAAAATTCAAACTTCTGTGGTGTATTCAATGTATTTTCCTCTTCATTCATTCCGGTAAATTGTCAGCAAAAAAGTAACGCCGCATCTGTTATTTTTTTGACTATCCATAGTATAGCAGACAAAAAATCCCCCCACAAGCCACGTGGGGGGATATAAATATATATTTTTTGTTATGGCTGCCGTACGCTTTGGCAGCACGCTTGTTGATACACCTATCGCATATGGTTTGCCACTTCAAATGCATCCCAGATCGCGTACATAATATTGGAAACTTTCTTCGCGTCACCCAGCAGATAGATTTCCGGCACATCAAACTGCAGGTCATTGTAGAGGGAATTCTCCTCCCTGTATCCAACAGATAAAATGACGCTGTCACAGGAAATCTCCTTCTTCTCCTCCTGAACAACACAGGATAACATTCCATCCCGGAATCCGGTCACTTTGGCGCCGGTCACCACCTCAATGCCGTTGTAGGGGATCAGGCGCTCCAGCATATCTTTGTTGGCATGGCAGAGAGGGCCGTTGACTGCCATCAGCTTATCGAGGGCTTCCACAATCGTCACTTTCTTGCCCTGCTGCGCAAGCCACAACGCTGTCTCACAGCCCACCAGACCGCCGCCTACCACAACGGTACTGCCGCCGCAGTCTTTTTCCTTTGTGAGGACCTGTGCCGCAGTGTATACATGGGCATCGTCACCCAGAGGGAACACCTTCGGGACTGAGCCTGTGGCGATGATCACAGCGTCATATTCTGCTTTTTCCACATCTTCTTTTCTGACTTCAGTATGAAGGTGTACCGGAACATCCAGTTTTTTCAGAGTGGTCTCATACCACTTTGCCAGTTCCAGATCATCTTCCTTAAAGTCAGGAGCACCGCCCGGGATCAGATTGCCTCCCAGACACCCGGTCTTCTCAAACACTTCCGGCCTGTGTCCGCGGATTGCCAGCACTCTGGCTGCCTCACAGCCGGCCACACCGCCGCCCACCACCATTACTTTTTTGCTCTTCCGTATAGGTTCATAGGCGGTCACCCGTTCCCGGGCCGCCTGGGGATTCACGGCACAGTTGATCATGGAATATTCCTGTACACGCCCCATACAGCCCTCCTGGCAGGAGATGCAGGGACGGATATCCTCTGTGCGCCCTGCCCGCAGTTTGTTCACATAGTCCGGGTCAGCCAGAAGAGGACGGCCAAGACTTACAATATCACAGGTTCCATCCTCCACAGCCTCAGAAGCCATAGCCGGATCATCCATACGTCCGGCGCAGAGCACAGGTACATCCACCACTTCCTTCACCATTTTACAGTACGGGCGGAACAACCCTTTTTCCTGATACATGGGGGGATGATTCCACCACCAGGCATCATAGGTACCCACATCTGTATCCAGCGCATCGTATCCATAGCTGACAAGCAGTTTTGCAGCTTCCAGGCCCTCCGGGATATCGCGGCCCTTTTCCTCAAACTCTTCGCCCGGAAGGGCACCCTCTCTCCAGTCCTTGATCATGCTTTTTACGCTGAAACGCAGGACAACCGGGAAATCCTCTCCGCAGCGGGACTTGATCTCCTCCACCACTTCCCTTGCGAAGCGGAGCCTGTTTTCCAGGGAACCGCCGTATTCGTCCGTTCTCTGGTTGAACATGGAAATGGCAAACTGGTCCAGCAGGTATCCCTCATGGACCGCATGGACTTCAATACCGTCAAAACCGCCGCGCTTGGCATTGTATGCGCCGTCGCCGAAAGACTTTACGATGCTGTGTATTTCCTCTTTCGTCAGAGGACGGCATGTCTTATCCAGCCATCTGTGAGGAATGGCGGATGGCGCAACCGGCGGGAACTCTCCCAGGTTGGTGGGTATGGTGACACGGCCAAAGCCCCCTGACATCATGAGAAAAATCTTGCTGCCGTACGCGTGAACACGCTCTGTCATCTCCCTGCTGGTCCGGATAAAATGTACCGGATTGTAAGTGGAATTTGGACAGTTGGGCATACTCTGAGTCTCCACCCGGCAGTCTGAGAACGTGACACCGGTGATGATCAGGCCGGTGCCGCCCTTTGCCCGCTCTGTGTAATAATCAATACCTCTCTGGTTGAATCCGCCCTGGGCGTCCGCCAGTCCCAGAGGGCCCATGGGGGCCAGTGCAAAACGGTTCTTTAGGGTAACCCTGCCGATCTGCACAGGGGTAAATAAATTTTTATATTTCATTGCGTCCTCCTTCGTATTTCTTTTAACAATATAATACAAAAGAACAACGCCTTTCCGCCAGCAACCTTTGCTTGTCAGGTGGAAACTTTTTGTTTTAGAAAGCAGTCAAACTGCTGTATGGTCTCATAATTTTTCGTATCTTCCTTGTAAACGCCGAACACCTCCCAGGTCATATGTTCCTCAAAGGGTATGGCGCGCATATGTTCCATACGGAAATCCTCCAGCATAAATTCCGGAATGACTGCAAGACCGATCTTCTGGCGGCAGAGTTTGTACAGGACAGCACCGTCCGATGTCTTTGCTATGATGTTGGGAGTAAATCCCTTCGCACAGCAGATGGAGGCAAAATCGTGGTACATGTGGAAATGTTCATTCATGAGGATCATGTTCTCCTCCCTCAGCATCTCCACGTTCACACTCTCCTTTTCATACAGGGGATGCCCTTCAAAGACAAGCAGCAGGATCTCCCTTCCGTCCAGTTTCCGCTGTATCATGTCGTCCCCTTCGTGTTTTCCCACAATGAAACCGTATTCCAGTCTGGAGTCCTCCAGCATGGACTTCACTTCCTCGTTGGAATACTCATTCCACTCCACCCGGATATGGGGATTCTCCCTCATAAAATTCAGGATCAGCTCAAAAGGAAGGACATTAAAGACACCGCAGGCGCATCCGATGCGAAGGACTATCTTTCTGTTCTCAAGCTGTCTTACGCCGTTTTCCAGCTCCTCCAGCTCCTGTATGATCTTCTTCGTCCTTCCGTAGAGAAAATCCGCGCTCTGTGTTGGGCGCATACCCTGTTTGGTGCGCTCAAAAAGAACGGTTTCCAGTTCTGCCTCCAGGGTCCTTATATTTTTTCCCAGTCCCTGGGGTGTGATATAAAGGCGTCTGGCAGCCCTGCTGATGCTTTTTTCCTGATAGACGGCCTCAAAACATTTCAAATCTTTTGTGTTCATGTGTTTGCCTGCCTTTTCTCTCGTGATACCCCTATTGTATAGGGAGAGAAAACACTCTGTCAACTGCAGTCTGTGTCAGTTCTTCTGTACCTTTTCCTTTATTTCCTCGTAAAGCTTCCTGGTAGCTGCCTCGTCTTTACCGTTCAGCACCACGGTTCCCTGCTCTGTGTCCAGGACCACAAAGCTGTCACAGGATGTATAGGAATACAGTTTATAATCACCGAACTCTGCGTTCTTAAAATATCCTGCCTGCAGTGTGGGACCTCCAATCCCATTTTTCCGGCTGCCGCGCTGCAGATCATCCGTGTAAGAAACAGATTTAACAGAAGCATACGGCACCTCATGATCCGGCCAGAAGGATACCTGTATCTCCAGGGATGCCTCATGCATAACCGGGGTTACGTTTCCTGTAAAAAGCACAAAGGAAACCACTGCCAAAATGACTGCGGTGAAAAGAAAGGACGCGTTTCTGTAAATCTTATCCCTGGCCCTGTCTTTTTCCTGAACGGCTTCCCCTTTTACTACGCACACCGTATTGCTCAGAATCTGTATGGCAGCCACCACAGCAGCAATGCTGATCACAAAGGCTGCCACAGGGAACCGGTCTCCCATTATACTCCAGGCAGCCATAACAAGGGTGATCACACCCAATCCTCCGCCTACGACCCGGCACAGCCTTTTCTCATTGTATTTTTCTTTATTCCGGGACGTATTGTACCCGGCAATGAGAAAGCTCCCTTTTCCCATCAGCAGAATCACTGCTATGATTCCCGTCAGTGCTGTTAATCCCCATAATATCCATTTCATATAAATTCCTCCTTACAATGATTCCAGTTTTTCATAAGTTTTCTTACACACATTATAGCAGGTTCAAAAAAGATTGATATTCATTTGCACAGGATACATCTTTTCAGGTCTGAAGGACAGTATGCTGTGTCGGTTTCCCAACAGTTGATTTTGTATCTCAAAGTATCGCTGCAATCCATTGATAATTTTCAGTTACCTGCTTATAATCAACCATATAAGGAGGATGAAAGGATGAATATACTTAATTTTTCCGAAAACATCATTAAATTACGCCACAAAAAAGGAATCACCCAGGAAGAGCTGGCTGATTTCGTGGGTGTCACCAAAGCCTCTGTCTCAAAATGGGAGACAAAGCAGAGCCTGCCGGATATTATGCTGCTTCCCCGCCTGGCCGCCTATTTTGATGTCACAGTAGACGAACTTCTGGGATATGAGCCTAATCTCAGCAGGGAACAGATTCAGAAAATATATTTTGATTTCACGAAAGAATTCGCAGAACAGCCCTTTGAGGAGGTGATGGAGAAGAGCCGGCAATTGGTCAAAAAATACTACTCCTGTTCCCCCTTCCTTTTCCAGGTCTGTGTTCTTTGGATGAACCATGCCACCCTTGCCCCAAACCCGCAAATGCAGACAGAGATTCTGGAGGAAGCAGCCAGACTGTGTTCCCACATTATCAATGACTGCAGGGAAATCCCGCTGTGCAACGACGCCCTCCTGTTAAAAGCCAGTATTGATCTGCTCTGCGGCAGGACCCAGGAGGTGATCGACACACTGGAAGAGATACTGAATCCGTATCACTACTCCTTTCAGGGGGAAACGATCCTGGTTCAGGCCTATGCTATTGCCGGTCAGAAGGAAAAGGCCAACCGGTACAGCCAGTTCGGCATGTATACCCATCTCCTTTCCCTTGTGTCGGGAGCTGTGCAGTATCTTTCCCTCCACGCGGAGGATATGGATGCCTGTGAGGAAACCATTCACCGCATGGACTGTCTCATGAAGCTCTACAATCTGGAGAATCTGCACCACAACACAGCCGCCCAGTTCCATTACCAGACTGCTGTCATCTGCTGCATACACGGAAGACTTGAGGAGGCTCTGGACCGCTTGAAAAAGTTTGCATCCATAACCGATTCCCTGCTGGAATGTGACAAGGTTTTCCTGCACGGAGATCAGTATTTCGATGCCATTGATCCTTATTTTGAACAGTCGGATCTGGGAGGGAACCTGGTCCGTGCTAAAAAAGTCATTGCGGACAGCGTGGTGCAGGCACTGGAAAACCCTGTGTTTCAGCCGCTTGAGAGCAGTGAAGATTACCGGAAGATCAAACAAATATTTTTAGTGAGAGGAGAATCCCTATGACAGTTTCAGAACTTTTACCATTTCTCATTCCTTTAGCCATTGCGGAACTGCTTCTGCTTTTCATCACCCTGCGCCATATTCTCACCCATAAGAATTATAAAAGGGGTTCACGTGCCCTGTGGCTGGTTGTCACAATCGTGGGGCTGGAATTTATCGGGCCGGTCCTGTACCTTCTGCTCGGAAAGGAGGACAATTAAATGGATATGCTGACCCTTTCCCATGTATCAAAATCTTTCGGGAGTAAAAAAATCATTGACGACCTGAGCTTTACCGTACCGGAACACTGTGTCTACGGATTTATCGGACAGAACGGAGCAGGTAAGACCACCACCATGAAAATGATCCTGGGACTTCTGCAGACAGACAGCGGCACGATCAAAGTAAACGGGGAAACGGTCCGCTACGGGCAGAATCGTACCAACCGCTATATGGGCTACCTGCCGGATGTCCCGGAATTTTACGGATACATGACACCCTCGGAATATCTCAGACTGTGCGGAGAGATCACAGGAATGTCATCCGCCGGAATCCGCAAAAAATCAGACGAACTGCTGCACCTGGTGGGACTGGATAAGGAAAATAAACGCATTCACGGGTTTTCCAGAGGAATGAAGCAGCGCTTAGGAATCGCCCAGGCTCTTCTGAACGAACCAAAACTGCTGATCTGCGACGAACCCACTTCTGCCCTGGACCCCCTTGGCAGAAAAGAGATCCTGGATATTCTTCTGTCCGTCAAAGACCATACCACGGTTGTCTTCTCCACACATATCCTCTCGGATGTGGAACGCATCTGTGATGAAATCGCTCTTCTCCACAACGGCCGCACCGCGCTTAAGGGGACCCTGGAGGAAATAAAGAGCAGACGAAAAGGCAACGGATTTGACATAGAATTTTACACGCCGCAGGACGCCGACGCCTTCGCAGCATCCATGTCCGGCAGCGAGAGAATAAGCGCAGTCCGCCTGTTCTTCCCGGGAAAAGATGAAAAAGACATGACACATGCCATGAAGATTCTGGCAGACAATGCGCTCTGTGTCCAGAAGGTAGAGATGCGGGAAGCCACACTGGAAAACCTGTTTATGGAGGTGATTGGGATATGAGACAGCTCACAGCTTTTACTAAAAAAGAACTGCGGGAATCTCTGCGCACCGGCAGAATGCCCCTGCTTGTGATTCTCTCTGTTTTATTCGGGATCATGAATCCCCTTGTTGCCAAGCTGACGCCTTGGATGATGGAGAACTTTGCCGGTTCCCTGGAGGAAAGCGGTATGGTCCTGACAGAGATCAAGGTGGACGTATTTACATCCTGGACGCAGTTTTATAAGAATACCCCCATATATCTGATTGTTTTTATTGTCATTGCAAGCGGTATTCTGACCACGGAATATCAGAAAGGCACCCTGATCATTATCCTGACAAAAGGCATGAACCGGTGGAAACTGATCCTGTCCAAAGCCTTTTCCGCCCTTCTTCTCTGGACTGTGTGTTACTGGATCTCTTTCGGGATCACCTATGCCTATAATATGTATTTCTGGGATAACAGCATGGCATCCCATATATTTTTCGGAGCCTTCTGCCTCTATATGACAGGGCTGTGGCTGATCACGCTTATTATGCTTATGTCCTCCCTGTGCAGCACCAATTATATGGTACTGGCCGGAACCGGAGGTGTGTTTTTCGTATTCTACCTGCTGGCATGGATACCTGATATGAAAAAGTATATTCCCACACAACTGATGTCCTCTTACAGCCTGCTTCCCCAGGCAGCAGATGTGTCTGATTTCATGTGTGCTGTGGTGATCACCGGCGTTTTATCGGTGGTGAATCTGCTTCTTTCCATACTGATTTTTAATAAAAAGCTTTTATGAGACCACCGGATCATCCAGAAAAAAAGAGACGAGGAATGTTCTCCTCATCTCCTGTATAAACGTCTTATACGTCATGCTTCTTTGCTGCTTTCATACGGGCCATGGCTCTTGCAAGGGATGCCTTGGATATATAATATTCCTGCAGACTCTGCTGCTGCCTGAGCTGTTCTTCCGCGCGCTCCAGGGCATCTTTTGCACGCTTCAGGTCAATATTCTCGGGGTACTCACAGCTGTCTACCAGAACAGTCACACGGTTATTGATGATCTGCGCAAACCCGTTTCCCACAATCGCTGTCTTCCACTCTTCACTGTCAGCAGGCTTAAAACGCATCTCACCGGGTACAATGGCAACCATCATATCCGCATGGTGGGCCAGAATGGAAATCTGGCCGTCCTTTGCAGGAAGCATGATACTGGTTCCTCTGCCGTGATAAAAATCTTTATCACTGGCAACGATATTCAGTCCGAATGTATTCATATACATGCACTCCTTTTCCGCCCTGCATTACTGCTCAGCTTTTGCTTTCTCCACCACCTCGTCAATGGTTCCCACATTAAAGAATGCATTCTCCGGATATTCGTCCATCTCGCCGTCCACGATCATCTTAAAGCCGCGGATTGTCTCTTTGAGAGGTACATATTTACCGGCAATTCCGGTGAACACCTCAGCCACATGGAAGGGCTGGGACAGGAATTTTTGGATCTTTCTGGCACGGGCAACTACTTTTTTGTCTTCCTCGGAAAGCTCTTCCATACCAAGGATAGCAATGATGTCCTGCAGCTCTTTGTACTTCTGCAGATACTCCTGCACCCTTCTGGCCACATCATAGTGCTCTTCCCCGACCACATCAGCCTCCAGAATACGGGAGGTGGATTCCAGCGGGTCAACCGCGGGATAGATACCCTGCTCCACGATCTTTCTGGACAGAACCGTAGTGGCATCCAGATGGGCAAATGTGGTGGCCGGAGCCGGGTCCGTCAAGTCATCGGCAGGCACATAGACAGCCTGCACACTCGTAACGGAACCGTTCTTTGTGGAGGCGATCCTCTCCTGCAGCTCACCCATCTCAGTAGCCAGGGTGGGCTGGTAGCCAACGGCTGACGGCATACGTCCCAGAAGCGCTGAAACCTCAGAACCTGCCTGGGTAAAACGGAAGATATTGTCAATGAACAGCAGCACGTTCTGGTGCTCCTGGTCACGGAAATACTCTGCCATGGTAAGTCCGGTCTCCGCCACACGCATACGCGCTCCCGGCGGCTCATTCATCTGCCCGAATACCAGGGCTGTCTTCTCCAGTACGCCGGATTCCTTCATCTCTGTCCAAAGGTCATTTCCCTCACGGGAACGCTCACCAACACCGGTGAAAATGGAGTATCCGCCGTGCTCTGTGGCAATATTGCTGATCAACTCCTGGATCAGAACGGTCTTACCAACCCCGGCACCGCCGAACAGACCGATCTTACCGCCTTTTGCGTAAGGCGCCAACAGGTCGATTACCTTTATACCAGTCTCCAGAATCTCGACTACTGGGCTCTGCTCCTCGAAGCTTGGTGGATCTCTGTGGATGACCCAGTGCTCCGCATTTTCAAGCTGTTCTCCGTTGTCAATGGTTTCGCCCAGCACGTTGAACAGACGTCCCAGTGTCTCTTTTCCCACCGGTACGGAAATACCTGCTCCTGTTGCCGTGACCTCCATATCTTTACAGAGGCCGTCGCTGGAAGCCAGCATGATACAGCGCACCGTATTGTTTCCGATGTGCTGTGCCACTTCCATCACAAGCTTCTTTCCATTGTTCTCCACGGTAAGGGCATCTTTGATATACGGAAGGTTCTGGTCTTCAAATTCTACGTCTACAACAGGTCCCATGACCTGTACGATTTTTCCTTTTTCCATAACGATTGCATCTCACAGTCGTGAGGAAACCTCCTTCCTGCTCGCTAGTTTTTATTCTTCTGTGCCTTGGCTCCGCTGATGACCTCAGTGATTTCCTGGGTGATCGCAGCCTGACGCACACGGTTATATTTTATTGATAAATCTTTCAGCATGTCTTTTGCACTGCTGGTAGCTGCATCCATGGCCATCATACGGGAATTATGCTCACTGGCATAGGATTCCACAAGACAGCCGTAAATGATACCGTGCAGGTAATTGGGAACAATGCTGTTCAGGACTTCTTCTGCGGAGGGAACCATCTCGATCTCCTCCTGATGAATATCTACCATCACCTGTGCCGGTGTACGGAAACTTGCTTTTTTAAGGGGAAGAAGCTGTTCCATCTCTGCCACCATATTGGCGGCATTGGCCATTCTCGTGTAAATGATATACACTTCATCCAGCTCCCCGGTCAGGTAATTGGCGATCATCTTCTCTGAGATCACCCTGGCCCGGTGCATGGTCGGCTTCTGTACTGTGAACCGGAAGTTCGTGTCAATATCCACGTTCTTCTTGTAGAAATACTGTCTTCCCACCTCTCCCAGCACAAAGAGCTGGGGATGCGCGTCATTTTCCATACATTCTTCTGCTATCTTAAACACATTGTGATTGTAAGCACCGGCAAGACCCTTGTCTGCGGAAACGACGATGTAGCCCGTTCTGCGTTTGTCTTCCGGAACATCAGCCCGCTCGTCAAAGAAACGGTTTCCTTCCGTATCCGGAGGCATATGACGGAGAACACGGCCGATCGCAGACTGCAGGGAATAAAAATACGGCTCCGTATCCGCCAGCACTTTCCTTGCTCTCTTTAACTTGGAGGAGGAAATCATGTACATGGCGTTGGTGATCTTCATCGTATCCTGGATACTGTTTATACGGCTTTGTATCTCTTTTGCACTTGCCATCTCATCACCTGCTCTTATTCTTAAATTCCTCTGCCACCTTTAAAATCTTCTCGCCCAGTTCATCGGAGATGACTTTTTTCGTCTCAATCTCCTGTCCGATCTCCGGATAGTTTTTCTCAAAGTAAGCCAGCATATCTGTCTGGAACGGCTTCACATCCTTAATCTCCACACCGGAAAATACCTTATGTGTTGCTGTCCAGAGGGTGATAACCTGCTCATGGTTGGACAAGGGATGGCACAGAGGCTGTTTCAAAAGCTCCATCAGCGTCTTTCCGTAGGAAAGCTGTTCTTTTGTGGCATCATCCAGGTCAGACGCGAACTGTGTAAACACTTCCATCTCCCTGTACTGTGCCAGGTCAATCCTCATGCTGCCTGATGCCTTTTTCATGGCCTTTGTCTGGGCCGCGCCGCCCACACGGGATACGGAAAGACCCACATTGACAGCCGGACGGTTGCCGGCGAAAAACAGGTCACTTTCCAGGAAAATCTGTCCGTCTGTGATGGAAATAACATTGGTCGGAATATAAGCGGAAACGTCGCCTGCCTGTGTCTCAATGATAGGCAGTGCCGTGATGGAACCGCCGCCCGCCGCGTCGCTCAAACGGCTGGAACGCTCCAGCAGTCTGGAATGCAGGTAGAATACGTCACCCGGGTAAGCCTCACGTCCCGGAGAACGCTCCAGAAGCAGGGAAAGGGCACGGTAAGCCACCGCATGCTTTGACAGGTCATCATAGACGATCAGCACATCCTTGCCCTGGTACATAAAGTACTCTGCCAGAGCGGTTCCCGAATAGGGAACAATATACTGAAGGGGCGCACAGTCGCTTGCTGTCGCTGCAAAGACTGTGGTGTAATCCATGGCGCCGTATTTTTCCAGAGTTCCGGTCAGTTTTGCAACTGTGGAGGCCTTCTGTCCGATTGCCACGTAGATACACATGACGTCCTTGCCTTTCTGGTTCAGGATAGCGTCAATGGCAATGGAGGTCTTACCTGTCTGACGGTCGCCGATGATCAGCTCACGCTGTCCGCGGCCGATGGGGAACATGGAGTCAATGGCCAGAATACCTGTTTCCATGGGAACAGATACGGATTTACGGTCAATGATACCAGGTGCTTCCTGCTCGATGGGACGGTAATCCTCTGCCTTGATCTCTCCTTTTCCGTCAATGGGTGCGCCAAGGGCATCCACGATTCTTCCGATATAGCCTTCACCAACCGGGATACCTGCTCTTTTCTTTGTGCGGACAACTTTTGTGCCCTCTTTGATTCCCATGTCCTTGCCGAATATGATGACACCGATCTCATTTCTCTTGATATCCTGCACCATACCCTTGACACCGTTCTCAAAGGTCACGATCTCTCCGTACATCGCATGGTCTATTCCATAAACAGTCGCAATTCCGTCACCGACCCAGATTACGTTTCCCACTTCACGGACACCCGTTGTCATATCGAAATTTTCTATTTCTTCTTTCAGAATGGAGATAATCTCCTCTGAATTGATTGAACTCAAAGCGTTCACCTCCAGGTCAATTTTTGTTGTAGTGCATTGATTCTGCCCTTCAGGCTGTAATCAATCTCCCGGTCTCCTACGCGGAGGGTAAATCCGCCGACCAGGTCTTTTTCTTCCTGTAACTGAAATGCTACATCCTTTACGTGGTATTGCCTGCAGAGAAATCTTCTGATTCCTTCAAGCTGCTCCTCTGTAGGAAGTACCACATAAGACAGAGTGGCATTTAAAATATTATTTTGCTCGTTGTAATACTCCTGATATGCCTTAAAAATTTCCTGTGCCTCGCCTGCTTTGTGGTATCTGCACAGTATTTTCATAAAATTATGTATCTCTTTCGGAAAAATCCGGTCTACAACTCTCTGCTTCGCCGCCAGGGATACAACAGGGCTTGAAAGCACTTCCGACACCTGGGGAACTTTCTCTAAAAGTTCTCTTGCGCCGGCTGCAGATTCCGGTGAAATGTTCAGCTCATACAGCACTTTCCCGTAATTATTCAGACTCTCTGTCATCTGCATCACCCGCTTCTGCTAAAAATGTGTCGTAGAGCATGCTGTTTCCCGCCTGGCTTCCGCCTGCAAGCATTTTTCTGGCTGCTTCCACGGCAAGGCCCGCGATTTCGGATTTTGCTCCTGCCAGGGCATTTTCCTTTTCCTGTTCTGCCGTTTTTCTGGCACTTTCCAGGATTCTGGCAGCCTGCTCATTCGCTTCCCGAACGGTACGCTCTGTCAGGGTCCTCGCATCCGCTTTCGCTTCCTCGATAATCTGTAAGGACTCGGCTTTTGCACCGCTTATTGCCATTTCATACTGGCCTTTCAGCTCATTCGCCTTTCCTTCTGTTGTCCTGGCATTTTCAAGCTGCTGTGCGATGAGTGTCTTTCTTTTTTCCATGATTCCCAGTATCGGTCCGATCAGGAATTTTTTCAGTAAGAGATAAAGAACTATCAGGTTAATTATGGTCCAGATAAGGCCCCAGCCTAAACTCAGCACCTGTCTTCACCTGCCTTCCTTATTTTACGAATAACAGTAATAAAGCGATAACGAAACCGTAAATAGCAGTTGCCTCTGCAAGTGCACATCCGAGTAACAGCGCTTTACTGATCTTTCCCTCTGCCTCCGGCTGTCTTGCGATCGCTTCTGTTGCTTTAGATGTTGCAAGACCGATACCTAAACCTGCTCCTAAACCTGTTAAAACTGCCATACCTGCACCAATTGCTGTTAACATATCTCTGTTCTCCTTTTCCAAATTTATTTTTAATGATTACTCTTCTATCTGCTCCTTGATAAAGAGCGAAGTTAAAAAAACAAATACATAGGCCTGAATCAGACCATCAAAAATGTCAAAATAAAAGCTGAATGGAATGGGTAAAACAACCGGTAAGATCATTTTGATCAGTTCCATTACAACAAATGATCCGATAACATTGCCGAACAACCGCATACAAAGCGATACCGGGCGGATAAATATCTCCATAATGTTAATCGGCGTAACAATGGCCATGGGTTCTGCAAAACTGTGCATGAACCGCTTAAACCCTTTCTGCTTCCATCCTGAATATTCAATCAGGAAGATGCTTATGATTGCCAGCCCTGCTGTCACGTTTAAGTCCTTTGTGGGCGGCTTAAAGCCCAGAAGACCAATTAAGTTAGCCACGCCAATATAGATGGCAGCGGTAATCAAGTAAGGAATATACTGCTTTCCTCTCTCGCCCAGAATATCCGCGAAAAAGTCATGCAGAAATCCAATAGATGATTCCAGAGCCAACTGTTTCTTACCGGGATTTTCCACCTTCAGATTTCTGACAAGAACGATGGATAATATCGTCAATGCTGCCATAATGATCCAGGTGACCACCACGGACTCCGTGACTGGTATCCCGCCAAAAATTGGGATGGTAAATACGGTCTCGCAGTTCAGCTCTTCCGTAATCCTATCCGCTATAGTTCCCGTAGGACATCCTCCCTTTCTATTTTATGATTTTTTAACTTCTCCTTTCTTATTTATTTATGATTCCAGAAAACATTACAGCTAATTTTTTCATTTGTCAATCTTTCTTTATATTTTTTTCGATGTGGCTTTCCTGTGATTTTACGGACAATTTTTCAGACATTTTTTCAATTTCTTTTATGGTTTTCTCCCTGTTTTTGGAGGGTTTTCGTGTACCAATTGGTATATGGAAAAATACAACTGATTTTTTTCATAAATACAAGTTGTTTTTTTGATTAATTTTTGTGAAATGTGTTAGTGTTTTTCTAAATCCCTCATATAAAAAGCGCCTCATTCACGAAAAACGGGGCGCTTTTTTGTTAGGTTTTCACATTAATAACCTAGTTTCGTAAAAATATTTCTCGGCTCATCCCAGATGACAAGGTATGCTCTGCTGTCTGAGTGATGATGCTCTTTATGAATGATGACCAGATTCGTTCCCTCAAAGTATTTGATATACTTGGAAAACACCTCGGAATCCAGTGTCGTTCCAAGAAGGATCAGGGTATCCGCGTTCTCAATCTCCCAGGTTGCCCTTGTCATGAGCTGGCTGTCCATCATTTCGCCAAAGAGAGCCACCTGCGGACGGATGACACGGCTGCAGTCCTCACACAGCGGTACTTTTTTGGACGCTCTTATATATTCCAGCGGATATTTCCTTCCGCAGTGGGGGCAGATATTCTCATGGATGCTTCCGTGCAGGTTAATCACATTGCGGCAGCCTGCCTTCTGGGGATATCCGTAAATATTCCCGGTAATGATACACTTCAGCTTTCCCTTCTGCTCCATCCTGGCTGCCACACGGAACGTGTCGCTGGTGTCCACATCCCCCTGGAGAACTTCGTCGCGGTAAAATTTGAAAAACTCCGCCGGCCTGTTGTTGTAGTACACACTGGTAAATATATCCTCCGGTGACACACCGTATGTCTTCTCGATCTCATACGCTTTCTCCGGTGTCTTCATTCCCATGTATCCGCACTCTGCCATCATGCCGGAACCGCTTAAAATGACTGTATAGGCGCTGGCATCAAGGATTGCCCTCAGCCTTTCAATCTTTTTTTCCTCTTCCATAAATCTTTCCTCCTCCCGGCCATTTCTTATGTTTATATTTTACCATTTTTCTCTGTTTTTATAAAGGCTTTTTTCTTATGTAACCAGGTCACCAACAAAACCTGTGTCTTTTGGTAAAATTTATGATAAGATAAGAGTAGAAAGAAAGGAAGTGCCTGAATATATGGAAAAACTGATTATCGCCGGCGCAGGACCTGCCGGAATCTCCGCTGCTCTGTACGCAGTCCGCTCCGGCATCACGCCGCTTATCATACACAAAGGTATCGGTGCTCTGGAAAAGGCAGCGAAGATTGAAAATTATTACGGACTGCCTGACCCTGTTTCCGGACAGGAGCTGTATGAGAACGGTCTGAAGCAGATCAAAGCCCTGGGAGTCCCTGTCGTGGAGGATGAAATGCTGTCTGTGGAATACGACGGCGATTACACGATTCACACCATCACGTCCACCTATCAGACCAAGTCATTGATCCTGGCAACGGGAACCAAAAGGAACACGCTTGCCCTTAAGGAAGCCCGCAGATATGAAGGCAGCGGTATCAGTTACTGTGCCATCTGCGACGGTTTTTTCTACCGCCAGAAGGATGTGGCAGTGATCGGCAACGGAGAATACGCCCTGCATGAAGCAAAGGTGCTGGAACCCATGGCTGCCAAAGTCACGATCCTCACCAACGGCATGGAACCCACTTTTGAAAAAGAAGCGCTGGGAACCATCCAGGTTGAGACAAGGAAGATCATTTCCGCCGGAGGAGAGCCCACCTTAAAATGGCTGGAACTGGAGAATCACGAAAAATTTCCGCTGGACGGACTTTTCGTGGCGCTCGGAACCGCAGGAAGCACAGATATTGCAAGAAAACTGGGCTTGATGATAGAAAACAATCATATCATGATAGAGACAGACACCAGCACTGCCCTTCCCGGACTTTTTGCAGCAGGAGACTGCACAGGCGGCCTTCTTCAGGTATCAAAAGCCGTCTATGAAGGAGCCCTTGCGGGAACAAAAGCTGTGAAGTATTTAAAAAAGCTTCCGGAAGCAGTGTGACACAGTCACAGAAAAGTGGGCCTGCATCTGATAGAATAGGCTCATAAAGATGAGAAACCAAAAATTTATGATAAAAATAAGGAGTGTATAATTATGGCAATGGTATTTGATGAGAAAAACTTTAAAAGTGAGGTATTGGATTCTGTTGTTCCTGTAATGGTAGATTTCTGGGCAACCTGGTGTATGCCCTGCCGCATGCTGGGGCCGGTTATTGAGGAGATCGCCGAGGAATCCAAAGGCGCGTATAAAGTAGGCAAAGTAAATGTGGATGAGAATCCGGGTCTGGCTTCCTCCTACGGCGTTATGAACATTCCCACGGTTCTGGTGTTCAAGAATGGAAAGGTTGTGGAAAAATCTGTGGGAGTTGTTCCAAAAGGGCAGCTTTTGAATCTTCTGAAATAAAAACAGAGATGGATGGATAAAAGGGTGCGGCTTCCTGCCGCACCCTTTTTCGTCATGCCTGCCTTACGGCAGCAGCTCATAAAGGCTGCTTTTATTTTCAATCTTGATTCCGCCGCGGAACAGGGATATATCCCCCTTTTTTACCATCTGTTTCAGGGTTCTGCTCACCGCTTCCCTGGCACTGCCGATGGCTTTTGCGATTTCCTCATGGGTCATACGGATGCTGTCATCCTTCCTCTGTGCGGATTCGTCGATGAGAAAAGCGGCGATCCTCTGAGTCAGACTTAAAAACAGCATCTGCTGCAGAGCCTCCACAACGCTTGAAAAACGCTCTGTGGCAATCTTGTAGGCATAATTCTCCACATAGATATTGTCCACCGCAAGAGCGGAAAATACAGGTGCCGGTATCAGCAGAACATCACAGTCCGCCTCTGCCTCTATCTCCACATCAAAGGTGATGGCTGACAGGGCACAGGAAGCTGTGAGCACACAGGTATCCCCTTCCCTGATCCGGTATATGGTCACCTCTTTGCCCTCGTCAGACAGGAGATACGCACGGATAACGCCCTTTAAAATAAATACGGTTCCCAGGCATTCCCTGGTGGGTGAATAGATCAGGCTTCCCGCCGGATAGTGCACTTCTCTGGAATCCCGGCACACCCTCTCCTGCTGCTCTTTTGTCAAATGTTCCCAGAAAGGTGTCTGCACCAGAACTTCTTTTATTCTATCTTCCATTTTTGTATCCTTCCCTTGCAATTCCATTTTTTAGCCCTTACAATAAGATATGCATGTGAAATATGAAAAAAGGAGAAAATTCCTTTATGAGACAAAAGAAACTTTCTGATTACCTGCTGCGCTTTGCCGTTCTTCTGGCCGTCATACTCCTCGTCCTCCGGCTGACCTGCCCTTCCCAAACGCGGATCGCCTGTGTGGGGGACAGCATAACCTACGGCGCCACGATCCGGGACAAAAGCCACGACAGTTATCCCGCACAGCTTGGAACTATGCTCGGCCGGAAATATTCCGTAAAAAATTTCGGTGCCAGCGGATACACACTTCAGGAAAGCTGTGACAGACCTTATACGAGCCACAAGCGGTACAAAAAAAGCCTGGACTTCAAACCGGATGTGGTGCTGATCATGCTGGGGACCAACGATACAAAGCCCTATAACTGGATCAGCACAGAGGCATTCCAGGATGATTACCGGCAGTTGATCCTCTCCTACCAGGAGCTGCCATCCAGACCGGATGTCATTCTCATGACGCCTGCCTCTGTATTCCCGGAGAATTTCAATCCTGCAAAGCCCTATAAGATACGGGCCGGCGTAGCCGGCGAAGCAGCAAAAGCAGTCCGTGAGCTCGCCAAGGAACTGGGACTGCCTTTTATCGATATTCATGAGGTGACTGCCAGCCACCCCGAATTTTTCCTCCAGGACGGTGTCCATCCCAACGAACTGGGAGCCAAAGCCATTGCCCGGACTGTCTATGAGGCCCTGAAGGATTGGGGGTACTAAGCTTTCCCTCTCTTTTCATCAATATACCACATATCAGGAAGTTATTCCAGTACAGAATATTTTAACCGGTCTGCCGGCACTACTTTTTCATACGGTCAGCGCAGTCAATACGCAGACCTGTCTGAACTGTTACGCTTTGCCATCTCTGTGCGGATCACCGGCAATTCTTTGTCCAGGCGGTAAAACAACATAAGTACAGAGCACAGGGCCACACAGATAACGGGAATCCAGTTGTAGCAAAAGCTGATCGCGCTCTGTGCACCTGCTGACTGCACGGCTTTTGCCGCATCGAATCCGCCTGCCGCAAGAATCCAACCCATAACTGCCTGTCCAAGACCGAGTCCCAGCTTCTGGGCTGTGCTGACGCCTGCATTGCCCATTCCCACAGCCACAACACCGGTCTTCCACTCTCCGTATTCAATCGTATCTGACACCATTCCAAAGGCCATACCGCCGGCAGCCCCTAACCCCACGCCTTTTACTGCGTTAAAGAAAATAAGTAACGGAAGGTTTGTACCGCACAGGCCTGTGCCTGCGAATCCCGCCATCATAGCAATAAGACCGACCTGATAGGTTCTGTGTTTTCCGAATTTCTTCATGAATGCCGGTGTGAGGAACATGATGCCAAACTGTGCGATGGACAGCGCGTTGTTGATCGGGGTGTAGAAGCCTATATCCCCGAGAACATACTGCGCATAGTAGGCTGCCGCCACTGCGTACATGACAATGACAAAGAAAATCAGGAACATACAGACTGTCATCAGAACCCAGTATTTATTTTGGAACAGGGATTTTACGGCTTTCCTTGCAGGTACGGATTTTTCTTCTTTTTCTCCTCCTGACTGTTTTTCCATGTTTTTTACGCGTTCCTTTGTTCCGAAGAAACAGAGGATACTGGCAGCAATGACAATTATGCCTACAATCATAAAGGCTTTTGTCCATGCTTTCTGTGTGTAGATATCACCGTCTCCGAATTTGTTCAGCCAAGTGAGGAAGAAGGTGTTCATGGTGATGTTCGCCAGTGTCTGGAAAATCATGTTCATGTTGCCCAGCAGACCACGGTCAAAGTCATTCTGGGTCATAAGGTAATTCATGGAAGTATACGGTACATACATAGCTGTGTAGAATACGGCGTTTACCAGGTTATACATGATAAATATGTAGACGTATTTTATAAATCCGGTCATGGATGCCGGGATACAGAACAGCAGCAGTGTGGAAACTGCCAGCGGAATACACATGCGCACCAGCCAGATCCTGGCCTTGCCGTGTTTGGATTTGGTGTGGTCCACGATTCCGCCCATGATCAGATCGCTGATACCGTCAAATACTTTTGACAGAGCAATGATCGTGCCTGCCACACCTGCATCCACGAAGGATACATTGGTCAGATAGATCATAAAGAAAGCTGACATGATGCCGTTTACCCACGCCATACCATAGTTGCCGATACCGTAGCCGATGCGTTCGCTCCAGCCTAATTTTGCTTTGGGGTCATTATGTTTTGATGCATAACTAAACATTTTCTTCTCTCCTTTTCAGGGCAGTGTTTGGTCTTTACTGCCTCAGTTGTAACGCTTCAGCCACGTTACCCTCAGTTTTCATAAAACCGCATGTCCTTCCAGAGTTCCATAAGCTTACTGAAATCCCGTATTTCTGTCCTGCTCACTCTGTCAAAGACACGGACCGGGGTGTGATATCCCGTGTATTTTGGCCAGTTCTCTTTATCGGGTTCCCCTGTTTTTATAAACCGGACCCAGGAACTGTGCATAGCTTCTATCAGCGTGTCTGCGGTTTCCTCCGTTTCCCCGTCAAAGATAAATCTGCTGAAAGCAAATTCTTTGTCGGCGAACATACAGGGAAGTTCATAAGCGTGGGAGGCTCCCATCCCTGTACTTTTCCCGGATCTTGAAACAAATTCAAAGCTATACAGCCACACATCCCCGTATGCTTTCTGGGCTTGCGCTGCCTTCAGGGAAGGCATACGAAAAGCGTAGTCTGTGGCAAAATTTATAAACGGTTTTAACTGTTCCGCCGGGACTTCTCTTTGTCTGTCTGATACTTCTTTCAGCTTCTGTTCTTCCGGGGAAGACTGGTAATAACGGATCATTTCCGGAAGCGCGGCGGCATGTCCGTTCTTTTCAAACATAGCAGCAGTCATGGCCCAGTTGTTTGGAAACCCCGTCTTTTTCGGATGGACGAACAGGGTCCCCTCATGCTTGTTGGTACCGATGAGAAGCTTTACGCCCTCTGCGCTGCCGCTGCGGATGGCATCAATGGGGCGTACGGGAAGCAGATCGTCCTGTATGGGGCCGGGAAGAAAGATTCCCGGGTTTTTGTACTGGTGCTTTTCTGCCACATAAGTATTGCCTTTCTGCAATTCAAAGGGATTTATCGTTCTGAGCTTCTGCAGATCCCCCACGTTCCACCCCATGCCTTCCAGAAACAGATCTATATTCTCTCCGGCTGTCCTGTGGGTGGCAATACAGTTCGGCAGGGGGCTTTGTGCGATTGCCTGGCTGAACATACCTTTTACGGCGGGAGCTGCCAGCATATTGATCACAGAGGCTCCGCCGGCTGATTCTCCGGCTATGGTGATGCGGCCGGGGTCGCCGCCGAAAGCTTTTATATTTTCATGGATCCAGGTTATGGCAAGAATCTGGTCAGATACACCGCAGTTACTCTCAAAATCTTCACAGCCGGGGTATGTTGTAAAGTCATAAAATCCCAGTACATTTAAACGATACTGAACGGAGACAAAGACAATACCTTTTTCCGCAAATGAGACACCGCTGTAAAGGGGAACGGACGCTGATCCCGTATTGTATCCACCGCCGTGTATCCACACAAGAACCGGCAGATCCTTTCCCTCCATGGGGCGTCTTATGTTCAGGGTAAGGCAGTCTTCGCTGCCTTTTAACTGTCCTTCGTCCAGTTGGACGGCTTCTTTTCCATAGTCTCCGGCGTCATAAATCCCTTGCCATGGAGCCACAGGCTGTGCTCTTTTAAAGCGCAGGCTGCCAACGGGAGGCTGTGCAAATGGGATGCCCAGATATTCCACCAGATTGTTTCTCAGATAGCCTTTTACTTTCCCGGATGTTGTATTTACCACGTATTCTTTCATTGCGGTTTCCTCATGATTTCTTCCTTAAAAGTGCCACTTTTTTCCCTGCTGCAGCTAGGTCTTCGTTACCGCCCGCTGCCTCCTGTAAGACATATGCCTTTAATCTTGGTCTGCAGTTCTTATGGGGTTCCTCGAAAAATCCGAAGTACACTTCTGCCCGGCCGCCGATCTGGTTTTTCTCTATGCCCTGCTTTTCCAGCATTCCTGTCTCGGTCAGCAGCCGGAAATTATAGATAGTCCGGACATAAGGGAGTTCTCCCGCAAGCTGCAGCAATTTACGTGTATATTCAGCCTGCATTTTTTCAAGCTTGGGATCTCCGCAGTCTGTAAAACCTGTTTCCGTTAGGATGACCTGTTTCTCTGCATCACCGTATTTGCACATGACACGATATGCTGCGTCGTTATAATCCTTCCACAGATAGTCCGGTTCCTCAATGTGCAGGAACAGATCCGCCTCTCTTTTATCCTGGCAGGTACTCATCTGATAGGGGTGCCATGCCACCAGGTCAAAGTAATCATCCGGGTCTGTGGACCAGAATTTTCCTGACCGGATGCGGCTGTAAATCTTGTCCAGAGTCCACGCGATTCCATACATGGGCGGCAGGAAGTCCGGCAGATTTCCTCCCAGCCAGGGCGTGCTCAGCGCCGGGGAAAAGGAAACAACTTTTGCATTGGGGTTCGCTCTTCTGATGCCCTTTGCGGCAAAATACATGAGGTCAACCGCTATGTCCAGCTTCTCCTCCGGGCTAAACGGCTCTGACATATCGCTGTCAAGAAATCCGTCAGGCTGCAGAAACGCATTGATGTTCCACTCATTTCCCACCTCCCACTGGGACACCTGGGGAAACAGGGATACCATGGTAAACCAGGACTGCTCCAGCATCTCAAGTGTCTGACGGTAAAGACTGCCTTTTGTCAAATCTCTCCTTGGAACTGCATGCCCTGTATGCTGAATACATCCCTCCGGCAGAAACCACTCGTGGCTCATGCCCGTCACTTCCAGATCCAGCTCTACTGCCCTGTCCAAAAGCTCTGTATGAGCGGAAACGGCCTCCTCATCAGGTGTAAGAGGGTCCTTCAGAATCTCTGTCAGATGCATCCAGGAACGGTATGCCGTACATCCCAATGCCTTTACCAAATCCAGATATTCTGCTGCCGGTACATGGGTATCCCGCTCCCGCTGGATCAGCGGTTCCCCGATTCCGTAAAAACGTTCTGAAATCATGTGCTTTCTCCTTTGATTGTCTTGTGTTTTGATGTATTTATAATAGCAGTGGACGGGAAATTGATATACTGTTATTTTGTTGTTTTTGTAATTATTTTGTTGTAATAATGATGTTGTGTGGGGATGGGGAAAGGAGGGAGGGAGCGTTTGGGGATGGGCGGAAAATATATCATTATCTGGTAAAATAATAAAACCCCTTTTGCATACAGACTGCTGCTCTGGTGTTACAGCCTGTATGTAAAAAGGGTTGTGTAATAATGTTACTTTTTGTTTCAATCCACATTCGGTAATTTCATAGAGTATGATTACGTCATATATGGATGCGAGGCTTGCTCTCATGTCCGTGGAGGATACGGTTTCTCCCCGTCCGTCACTGCCGCTGAGTTTGTTTTGGCGATTTATGCCTCCGCCTATAAAGGTGAGGAAATTTTCACACAGGCGCAGGCAGCACCTCTATATCTTCCGGTACCGTATACTCCACTTTACAGTTCCCATGTTCCAATTTCCATGACACCTGTATATCACCCACCGGTGTTTTTACTTTCCCTGACGCATGTGTCAGATATCCCGCTGTGGGAGCAATGCGGACTTTTCGGAATCCGGGTTTTGCGGGGCGTACCCCAAGCGTGACGCAGGGCAGTTCATATAAAATAAGAGCACCCCATCCGTGGCATTCACTCCTGGCATATGCCTCTGCTTCCACACAGGTCGTGCAATGATTTCTGACCATGTTTCTCCATATCTCCCAATACTGGTTTGTATATTGATACAGTCCTGTCTTTTCCAGAGCCCGAAAGAGATAGAAACACATGGCAACGGTACACTGGGTATACTTCTTATTTTTTATGGTTTCCAACAGATTCCCGGTCCCGGTAATTGTATCTACTGTATCTGTCAAAACCGCAAACACCTGGCAGTGCTGACTGTATTCCTCGACTCCGGGGCCGTCCTGAAGCATACTATTTTTCCCTGTACAATAGGTTCTGACAGCATTCCTGACTTTTTCCGCCTTTTCCGAAAATCTATGCGCTTCTTCCCTTCGGTCCAAAAATAACGCCAGTTTTGCAGCGTGCTGAAGGCCGTAAATATATAATAGACTTTCCATTGTGATTGGTCCATTCACCCCGGCCGGAGGCATTCCTGTGGTGTCGTTCCACTCCTCTGCCCAATCAATAAAAGACCAGAAGGGAGTCTCCATATTCATTCCGCCGATTTTCCCCACATATCCCTGCGGGGTCAGATTTCTATCAAAAAAGTTTAAAATCTGATGAATTGCCGGCATGTATTCCTCTATCAGCTTTTTGTTACCGAAATACATCATGTGGTCATAGACCATCAATATATAATAAACGGAAAATCCCGGAATCACATTGGGATTGCAGTTCGGATAGCAGCAGTTCAGCAAACCGTCATACCGCTGGGATCGTTTTAAATCGTCCAGACATTTCCTGGCCAGTCTGTCATCCGCGCTGACTGCATATGTGTAAAGAATCTGCTGCCTTGCATCCATTATATACTGGAGCTGCTCATAAAAAGGACAATCCTCGTAGCTTTCATGCATACACCGTCTCAGAGTTCTTTCGCTGATATCCCAAATGTCTGCTAAAGTGTTATCGGAGGTTGTAACCTCTGTCTGCACCTGCAGAGGGTATCCTGTTTCTTCGTAATGCATGCTGCAGAGTGTAAGCGGTTCCTGTCCTGTAATGATGTGCAGCCGTATAAAACGGAAGGTACGGAACCAATAAGGTTCATAGGTTTCCGGCATATCCGGACTGCCAAATCCCCCCACAGAATATGTGTCTTCATAGCCCTGCAGATGGCCGTTCATGTTATCTGCTCGGTCTCTTTTTACCGGGATTTTTTCCGGCCCTGTAAAACCATTTTGGACGTAAGCTTCCGAATAGAGGAATTGCACTTTGGATCCTTTTCCGTGACAAAATTCTGTTTTCAGATATCCTGTCATTTCTTCTCCTGCGTCAAGTTCTATAATTTCTTCGGTTTCTGCAGGGAATTTTAAAGTTTTTTTCCCATTTATAAAATCTGCCCAATCCTGACCAGTATATCCGGATTTTTTAACATCCATAACACCGGAAAACTGACGCTCTTTCCGGTACATAAAAGGGATAGTCCGGGGATATAAATTACCCGGGCTGATGGCTTTTGAAATCTGTTTATTGATATACGGTCTTGCCGCATCCCATAGGCTGTCATCATAGGTATCTGTCTTCCAGCCGAAGAGTTCCGGATTTCCTATGACATTTTCATGTATGATCAGGGGAGCAAAACGTTCCTCTTCCCGAATAAATAAGACGGAATCGTCTTTTTTGCATTTCCAGGATGCGTCGGCGGACAACACATATTGTTTTCCGCTGACAGTCCGTATTTCCCCCTTCACGTACAGGCCCGGTACCGGTGTACGGAACATTCCGTGATTTCCTTTTTCCGGGTCCTGGGGATAGCGGAGAACAGAGACTGCGATTACATTTATACCATCTTTCAGATATGGCATTATGTCAATGGTATCATAAAACCATATCTGCAGATCGCCTCTGGAAGGTCCTGCTTCTATGAATTTTCCATTGATATATAGTTTATAGCGGGTGTCTGCGGATATGTGCAGGGCTGCTTCCTTTATTTTTCCGTCTATGTCTATTGATTTGCGAAAAAACACGATTCGCGGCTTTTCCTTGTCTTCCGAATTCCAAGACGGGCTCCAGATCCAGTTTGAATCTTTCAGATATTCCATGGCAAACTCCTTTAGACAGTGTGATCGTTGGCAGTTTGATCAATGTCGTTCTGCCTGTGATTTTTCCTGTTTTGTTGATGGGAATTGGTCTGTAATATTGGGGAATATAGGTATGTATGGATTGCCGTTCCCACCGCTTCTGTTCCGTTTTTTGAAGATTCGTCGCTCCACTTGTGGTTGTCATTCCACTTATAGTGACAGAGAATCTTCAGTTATTTTGTTGAAGATATCTTAACAGGAATCTACAAATGGATATATCTGTATTTTGATCTTTTTGATTTTATTTTGTTCTTATTTTATTAGTGCTGTCTTTCTTTTGTTACTTTTTGCTATTCCTACGTTCTTTTGTCATTCCTCATATTTTATACATTTTTGTTTTTTCTATTTTTCTTCCAGAAATTCCGTTGGTTTATAGGATTCCCGGTACTGTCTTGGTGTCATGTTCTTTTTCGCTTTGAAAATTTTTCCAAAGTAACTTTGTGACGGAAAATTGACGTACTCTGCTATTCTCGGAATCGATTCCTCTGAATAAATCAAAAGGTTTGCAGCACGTTCAATTCTTATATCGTTCACATAGTCCTGGATACATATGCCTGTCTCTCTTTTGAAAATTCGTGATAAATAACTGCTGCTGATTCCCAGCTTACCTGCAATATCATCCAGATATACTTTTTCTTTGAAATGCTTCTTTACATAATCCTTACACTGCTCTGTATAACTGGAAGTATGGCGCTTAGTCTTCAGCTCACAGACACGTTTTGTAAGTTCCTCTATGGCATGATTCCGATAGGCAAGAATCTGCATAATATCTTTACATTCTGACCCTTTATTAATGTAATACCCGCTCATGCGATAAGCCGCATATGGCATTAATCCGCCCTCAATCGCCGCGCGAGCACACAAAGTCACACCTACAACCAGCATATTCCGCCAATGGGTCAGCTCACTGGCTCCCAGTTTTCCGACTTCCGCATCCATATCTTTTGACAAACGGACTGCCTCTTCCACATTCCCCTCACGCACCATATCCAGAAGTTTCCTCTCTTCCTGATAGGAATGGCGGTAAAAGTCTTCTTCCTCAGACTTTAAGGTAAACAAAATCTGCTCTTCCGTTTCCTGTTCTTTCGTGACCGGAACCAGATGATTGGCATCCAACAGCTGCTGATCCGTGTATTCTGCATCGCACACAATTTTTGCAAGTATGCAGACTGTCTGAAGTATTTCAGTAACCGTAAACTGGCGAAGGTTCTTCTCTGCATCTTCCGGGATACCATATGCGCGATAGAACTTGTGTCTTTCAATTTTATTAAAGAAAACCGTGCACATTGGGCCAGCCAGATAGTACGCATCTGGTGCCTTGATACAAACAAAATAGGCCTGGTAATCGTCTTTACAGATGTATGGAACTGTTTGTTTTTCTGCATTTTCTGCCAGGAAACACTGCAGTTCTGCGCAATGGTGTAAAGGATTGTGAGCAGAATTTTTCTGATATGAAATGATGTTGTTATCTTTTAAAGAAAATATACCAATGCCCTGCAGCTCTGACAGGTTCGTTAACAGGTATCGGGATTGTGGCGTTTGGCTTTTCTGCATTGTTTCAAACCTTCTTTGCTGTTTTTTGGCTGATGGCTTTTTCTGCTGCCTGCAGCCGGATCAGATTTTTTTCTGACGCCGCAAAGTCTCCAGAAAGGCCCGGCATCCTTCTACAATATCGGAATATGTTGTTTCAAAATCCCCTGTATACCATGGGTCTGCGATGTCTCTGGGATGCTCGGAAAAATCCAGCAGGCGGCAGATCTTATGTTCCGGATCGTGGCCTGCAATGCGGTTCATGTTACGGATGTTCCACGCATCCATGCCTATGAGGTAATCATATTTTGCGTAATCTGATTTTTTCATCTGCACCGCGTATTTGCCCGCTGTGGAAATGCCTACTTCACGAAGTTTGTTCCTGGTTCCGTGGTGTACGGGATTGCCGATTTCTTCTGTGCTGGTGGCAGCGGATGCGATGTAGAAATTGTTGGATAGGTTTTCTTTTTGGGTTATGTCTTTTAGGACAAATTCGGCCATGGGGGAACGGCAGATGTTGCCGTGGCAGATGAATAGTACTTTTATCATTTTTCTATAACTCCTTATAGGGTCTGTATTTCTTCTCAAACGCTTGATTTTACAGGATTTCTGGTCTAATCCGAAGTCCTCGTTTTTCAGAGTATTTTCTCAAATTGCTTCATGTTTTTCTTTCTCTCTCAGCGAAAGTTCCCGCTTTTTACCTTTGGGGGTTGGGTCATTCCTGTCTAAACGCCAACTATAAACATTTTTCTCTTTTCCGTCCTCATCAATATAACGGAACCGATACCTCCCGTCTGTACGCTGGTACTCACCCTCACGCAAAATCCGATTGCGGTTATCTCGTCTTTTCTCACTCATCGAATCTCTCCTTTCAAAAAAAGGAGAGCCAGACTTGCAAGATTATTGTACCACAAGTTTGACTCTCCGTATAGTTTTATCATAGGATATCGGCAATCTGCCATTCTCTTTTTTCAGAAACTTTTTATACTGCAGTTGCCTGATCCAGATACCGTTCAAATTTCTGTCTTTTTATCAATGCTCTGTTTCCGTTCCTCACATAGAAATCTTCATTGGGATGTTCGTCAATGAGCATTCTCAGCTTGCCTTCTCCAATATGATAATATCCGGCAGCTTCTTCAATGGTCAGCGTATATCTACACCAAACTGGAATATCTGCATAATTTTTTTCATTTTATGTCAGTATTTTCGCAAGAAATTCCTTCGTCCGTTCATTCTCTGGCCGCCCAAATAGTTCTCTTGGCGGCCGGTCCTCCAGAATCACGCCGTGATCAATGAATAACACCCTATCACTTACTTCTCTGGCAAATCCCATTTCATGTGTTACAACAATCATCGTCATTCCGCCTTCTGCCAGTTCTTTCATAACGTGAAGTACCTCCCCGACCATCTCCGGATCGAGAGCAGAAGTCGGCTCGTCAAAGAGCAGGACTTTTGGATTCATTGCCAGCGCACGTGCAATGGCCACGCGCTGTTTCTGTCCGCCGGACAGCTTATTCGGATAGGTGTCCGCCTTGGACTCTAAACCGACCTGCCTCAGCAGTTTCAATGCTTTCCCGGAGCATTCCTCCTCGGGCAGTCCCAGTACTCGCATCGGAGCCAGCATAATATTACGTTTTACTGTCATATTAGGAAAGAGGTTAAAATGCTGGAATACCATTCCCACTTCCTTGCGGTAATCATCAATCTTCAGTCCCGGATCCAGGATATCCCTGCCGTCCACTTCTATACCTCCGCCGTCAGGCTGTTCTAGGAGATTGATGCATCTCAGGAAGGTGGATTTTCCTGATCCGGACGGTCCAATCACGCAGACACACTCGCCTTTTCTGATTTCCGTACTGATATCTTTCAGTACCCGTACCTGCCCGAAACTTTTCTGCAGATGTCTGATCTTAATCACTGTCCCTCAGCCTCCTTTCAAACTTCCCGAGCAGGATTGTCAGAAGTTTTACAATAACATAATAAATCACTCCTGCGGCGACAAGCGGAATAAACATCTGATATGTTCTGGAGGACACATAGCTAGCAGCTTTCGTAAGATCCAGAATACCCACATAGCCAAGAATAGACGTCTCTTTGATCAGCTGGACAAATTCATTTCCGAGTGCCGGGAGGATATTTTTCACTGCCTGGGGCAGGATTACAAATGACATAGTATCCGTATATGACATTCCAAGCGATCTGCCTGCCTCCGTCTGTCCTTTATCCACAGCAAGAATACCGCCGCGGATCACCTCGGAAACATAAGCTCCGCTGTTAATCCCGAAGCTGACCACGGCCGCCAAATATCCCAGTCGGCTGTGGAACACTGCAAAATAAATAATCATCAGCTGCAGCACAGACGGAGTTCCGCGGATAATGTCCACATACAACGCCGCAATGCCTGCCACGATACTCTTTCGTTTCATCCGGTCGGCTCGAAGTCTCACAATCGCTACAAACAGACCGATCAAAGTCCCAACCAATGTGGAAAGTATTGAGATCAGAATCGTAATCTCCACACCACTCACATAATACTGCCAGCGGTTTTCATCTAGGAAAATAAATTTCAGTTTTCCCAGGAAACCCTGCTCTTCATCTGCGGCAGCCGTATCTTCTCCCTCACCGGAGAAATATTTTTCATACAGTTCATCATATGTGCCGTTTTCTCTTACCTTAGCCAGCCCTTCGTTAATCAGTTCAGTAAGTACGGTATTCCCTTTCTGGATGCAGAATACCGTATCTTCTTCTGTCCCCGGCACCTCCGTATATATAATGCCGGTCGTCTGGTCGCAGTAAATCTCGGCCATGATTGTATCTATCACGACTGCGTCCGCTCCCTGGTTCATCAGTTCCATAACTGCGCTGGACGCCGTCTTAAAACGTTTCACATCAGCATCTTCCACCATACCGTAATCTGTATTTTCACCAGATACGATCAGATCACTCATAGAACCTTCCAGAACTGCCACTGTCTTTCCTGTCAGATCAGCGAATTCGGTAATGTCTGCACCTTCATTGCAGATGATACTCTGGGAACCGGTATAGTAAACATCTGAAAAATTTACACTTCTCTCCCGTTCCTCCGTCGGTCCCACCGCAGCTGCGATAATCTGTATATCTCCTGCTTCCATTGATCCCATCAGCGAATCAAATGGCAGGTCGTTCCAGACCAGTTCAATCCCCTGTACCTCAGCAATGGCTTCAAGCAGGTCATAATCAAATCCTGTCAGTTCTCCGTCACTGTCCCGGTATTCAAAAGGTGAATACTCGGCATTTGTTCCCACCACGATTTCTTTCGTCTGCTCCGCCGCATTCAGAGTAAACATCCCGTCTGCGGGCAGTAAAACTGCGGAGCCGGCAATTGTCAGAGCTGTCAGAAGCAGGAACAGGATTCCTCTCTTTTTCTTTATAATCAATCTCATATTTGCTTCCTTTTCTCTTTGCTGCCCTGCCGGATCACAGGGCGGATTCTGTTTCTCAGTTTCAGATAATATATGGCTCGTACGCTTTTATATTCCGCAGATCCGCTGCTGCCGGATTATTGAAATAATCAAACTCCGTGATCTCCTGTCCGAGATACCCCATGTAGTTATGACGTTTCAGCGCTCTCAAGAACTCTTCGAGGTCGTGGGTCCCGTCGCCCCAGATAAGATGTCCGTACGGATTGCCATCAATAAAGTGCATATGGATAATATCTTCGCCCAGAACGTCAAACCACTGGTCGATAGTCTCTCCTGCGACTCCCATAGCCGTCGTGTCGATCATTGCTTTGAGATTTGGATGGTTTACTTCATCCAGCATCCGTTTTACATCCTGCACTGTTGTAGCCAGATTGGATTCCTGCGGCCGCAAAGATTCCATTGCCAGACGTATGCCGCGCTCTTTCGCGTATTCTGCAAGCATGGACAGCATCTCTCTTGAACGTTTCCACGCTTCCTCACGTTCTTCATTCCAGTATCCCCATCCGGAATTGATGGCCATGATCTCCGCGCCCAGTTCTTCGCCTGCATCCATCGCCTTCTTAAAGTACCCAAGGCTCTTTTCAAACTGCTCTTTCTCCTGTGCGGCAAATTGATACTGATATGTACAGTTTTCCGGTGTGATGACACGGAGTGTCAGATTCCGGTCATTCAGAAGTTTTCTCACTCTTTTACAATCTGAATATTCCAGATAGCTCAGGAAAAAATGCGGTGTTCCGGGCCAGAATTCAATCGTCCGGATTCCCGCCGCTGCCTGTGCATCCAGAAAGTACTCCAGTGAATAAAACAGGTAATGGATATTCATTCCTGCAATCTGTTCTCTTTTGATCATTTTTTCCAAAGTCGTTCTCCTTTGGATCCTTCCCGGATCCTTTGTTTTTATTACTCAATCTTGCTTCCCATATATTTGTGAAATTCCGGATCTTTCGGCAGGTTCAAGTCTATCCCTCTTGCTCTTGATGCGAGCACAAAAAGCATTTGCTGTGGCAGCATATACTCCAGCACAGAAAAATCAGAATCATTGATAAAATGGCAGCACAGAACATTCGCGCACTGGCCTTCCGAACAGGCAGTCTCCGGAAGATTTACCGCATAATGCCGGTATCCTTTCTCCCTGTAATAGCCGTACAATTTCTCCATTCTCATTTTTTCATATCCGTCTGCCGGAAACAGGTACAGAAAATCCGTATCCTCTGTCACTGCATTGTATATTCCATGCATAAATTCCTCTGCTTCATACCCCCTGACAGGAAATCGGCAGGTCTCGGAAAATTTCAGACACCCCTCCAGAAGTGATGCCCGCATGCTGCTTCCGGTGATCAGCATCAGGTCCCTGCTATTCACAAGTTTATCCGCTGTTCTTTTACACCATCCGAAGCTTTCTTCAAGAATCCCCGGCATATTGTCGGTTACCCTGCGGAGCCGGCTGATATATTCCGCTTTCTGCATGCCGGTAATCCTGCCCGTTTTCTCAGCAGCCATAATAAAAAAAAGGAACAGTGTCAGAACGGTAGCTGTATATCCTTTGGTCGTGGCTCCGGCATCTTCATACCCGCATTCCACATAAAGAACAGCCTCTCCGTGCCGTGTAATCTCCGCCTCGTACTCTCCTGTCACTGCAACCGTGCAAAATCCCTTTTTCCCCGCCGCATCAAGCGCTCGGATGACTGCTGTGCTCGTGCCCTGCTGCGAAATTCCGATCACCAGTGCTTTGTCTGAGACAACATCCATCTCTTCCATAACTGTTACTGGGTATACGGGAGTCACCCGTATACCCAGCAGTTTCTGTGCAAAGACAGAGGCTCCGACAGCTGCATTGTAGGATGAGCCGGATCCTGTCAGAATGACCTCACTGATCTCTCCGCGGATTCCCTCCCTGTCGAATATTTTCCCGCAGTCCTGCAAGACAGACGCCTGACCCTCAATAATTCTGCTCAGAATATCCGGTGTTTCACCGATATACTCCAGTGCGTCTCCATGATAGATCATCAGTCCTCTCCTCTTTTTTGTTTTATATTTCTCTTGTAATTGTCTTTCCGTATCCGAAAGCACCGTCCAATGTGCATACATGCGCGGCAAATTTGGATGCTTCTGCTAGAGACGTCCGGATTGCATCCGGTTTCTCTGCACCTTTCTTTAACTGATCGATATAGCAGTCCATGAAAGAAGTAAGGAACGAATCCCCTGCCCCCATGGTATCCACAACCTCATCGATCATTGTCGCCGGCTGTACATAAAACTGCTCTCCGTCATACATGATGCATCCCTTTGATCCTCTTGTAAGAGATACCAGTTCCGGTCCCAGAGAATACATAAATTTCAGATGTTCTTTCGCCGCGTCTTCATCGCCGTCAAAGGAACAGAATGCATATGTCACATAGGGCGCATATTTTTCGTAATATTCTTTTGAAGAATCGTCCGAGAAATCAAAGGAAATCCTGATTCCCGCCTCTTTCATCGGCTTTAACTGTGATTCTGTATAGCAATAATTTCCGGTGTGGACAAAGTCAAACTGTTTCATATACTCCAGATCAAACCGATCCAGAATATACGGTGTCTTACCTCTGACTCCGCCCTCATTGTAATCACCGAAAATGCGGTCACCCTCATTCAGAGTACATTTGGACCATCCGTTCTCTCCGACCAGCTGTTTGCATTTAACTGTTTCAATCTCAAGCTCCTGCAGCACGGAAATAACAAACTCAGCAATATCGTCACTTCCAAAATATCCCATATATGCAATACGGTTTGCTCCGAACATTCTGGAATAAGCACAGAGGTTTACACAGTTTCCTCCCGGATACATCATGTGCGAATGCTCATAAATATCTACTACGTTATCGCCAAATCCTAAAACATTTGTATTATATTTTGCCATCGCTATTCTCCTTAATACTCTACAACACCCATATATCTTCTCATATCAAGCGGATGTCTTCTCTTATCCTGAAGTCCTGTACGGTATGCAACAGTCATTGCATAGAATACCATCGGACAGAAATATTCGTTTACGCTCTCGTCGATCGCATCAATGCCAAGTTCGACTGCATCAATAACTTCATATTTCTTCGCATATTTCTTAAGGAATGTGAGTGCCCTTTCATCCATAACTCTTGCCTTGCCGGTTCCCATAAGCAGGATATAAAGATGATCTTCATCTGTACACTCGAACGGGCCGTGGAAATATTCGCCTGAGTGCAGGTAGCAACAATCCATCCACTGCATCTCCTGAAGAGAACAGATGGAAAATCCATATGCCTGTGAGTAGGAAGCGCCGGATCCTATGATGTAGAGGAACGGTTCATCGAAATATTTCTCTGCGAATACCCATGTACGGTTCTGTACTTTCTTCACAGCTGCGCGTACGATACCGTCAGCCTTCTCCAGTCCGTCCAGGACTGCTTCATATTTTGTATATCCAGGCTCCTGCATCTTCATCAGCTCATTTAATACTCTGATAACGATGCCCTGCGGCCTTTCTCTTTCATTTGTATCATCTTCCCAGCTGTATACGACCGAATTCATATCCTCCTGTGCGCAGATTGATTCCGGATTGTGTGTCATAGTGATGATTGCGGCGCCTCTTTCTTTTGCAAGTCTGGCAGCTTCAACGGTCTCTTTTGTATTTCCTCCATGTGAACACAGGATAACGAGTGCTCCTCTTTTCAGAAATTTTGATGGTGATACGGTCATTTCTCTTGCTGTCAGCCAGTGTGAATGCATTGTCTCTGACTCAGAATTTATAAAATAGTACCCCGGATACAGATCTACAAGAGAGCCCCCGCAGGCTGTAAGGAATACATCGTTGATCTTTCCCTGTTCCTCATAGATTTTTTTGATAAGTTCTTCCGGTCTATTGCTCATAATTCAATTCTCCTTTTCTACTTTTATAAAATATTTTTTTAAATTGCACAAGAATTGTGCACCTTCTATATCTTCTCGCGTTCCTCCGCGATATATCATAATTTAAAGGCCTGCTGATATTGTACAGAATGCAATTGCAAGTACTGCAAGAATAATCCATACTTTCCAGATTGTTTTCCACCACTGTGCAAAGGAAACCCGGCACACCGCAAGTCCTGCCACTGTTGTTCCCGCTACAGGGCTCAGCAGATTCGTAAGCTGATTTCCGTACTGCAGTGCTGTAACTGCCGCCTCCGGATTTACGCCGTGAAGATCGCAAAGCGGTGCCAGAATCGGAATAGAAAGTGCAGCCAGTCCTGAAGAGGACGGAACAAGCAGTGTCAGCAGAGACTGAACCACATAGAGTACAGCTGCAAATACAACGTTATTCGAATTTGCCACCAGATTACTCAAAGCATTCAGAATCGTATCAATAATTTTTCCGTCCTGAGCCACTACCATAATACCGCTGCAGAAACCAATTACCATAGCGGCAAATGCGATATCCTTAACACCTGTAATAAACTCTTCCGCAATCTCTGTCTCAGTAAGTCCACCGAAGATTCCCATCAGAATCCCCATTCCAAGGAAACACATAGAAAGTTCATTCATATACCATCCAAAATTAACCAGCCCAAACACAACGATGACCATACCGATCACGAATGTTGCAAGCACCAGTTTCTGGCGAAGTGTCATATTCTGATTAAAATCAACATCTTCTCCGCCCATTTCCTTTCTCTTGTGCAGATCATCCTGAAATGTAATTGAATTTTCAGGATTTTTCTTAATTTTGATAGCACGCCATGTAACAAATGCAATGATAACTGCCATCATAATTACCCACTGGATCATACGGAAAACCAGCTGCGGATTTCCCTGAATCCCGGCAATTCCCTGTGCCACTAGCACGCAAAACGGATTCACTGTTGATGCCGCATATCCGACTGTCGCCGACAGACAGACTGTCATAAATGTAGTCATGGAATCATACCCCATTGCAAACATTATCGGCATAATCAGCAGATAAAATGGAACAAGTTCGTCCGACATACCGAATGTACTTCCTCCCAGACCGAACAGGGCCATCAGGATCGGTATGATCAGCACATCCTTTGAACCGAGTTTTTTAACAACTTTCTGAATTCCCATATTCAGCGCGTTTGTCTTTGCCATGATCTGGAACACTCCGCCAATGATAAAAACAAAAGCAAGTACCTCTACCATTGACTGAATGCCTTTTCCTGGAGCCATCAGCACCTCAGTGATTCCCTGTCGGAGACTCGTACCATCTTCTGTGATTTTTGCAACAGTATGATAGGTTCCTGCAACTGCGACTTCTCTTTCGCCTGTAGAAGTCTCCATGATCGTCCTCTCAAATTCACCGCTTGGCAGGATCCAGGTGAGGATTGCCACAACGATTATCAGGAAGAAGATCAGAGTGATTACATGAGGCATATGTATCTTGAATTTTTTCTTCTCTGCCATTACTCTCTTCTCCTTTTATTTTTTATATACCGTCTTTCCGTCCATGATTGTCATAACTACGCCTGCGCTTTTTACATTTGCAGAATCTGCGTGAAGAAAATCTCTGTCAAATACTGTAATGTCTGCAAGCTTCCCTTCTTCAAGCGTTCCGAGCTTATCTTCCATAGAAAGGTTTCTGGCTCCACCGATGGTCCATGCTTTCAGCATTTCCGATACTGTAATGGTATTTTCCGGCTGGAACGGAGTATCCAGACCATCCAGATATCCGCCGCACGAGTAATAGATTGACTCCGGCAGACTTGTGATCAGAAGAGGCAGATCCGTCGCCCCGCTTAATATCATACCAGAATCCTGCATCTTCCTGCGGTTCCAGTAATTCTTTCTTCTCTCAAATCCGATTGTTCTGCTGATATTATCAAGCAACACCTCCGCAGGATCCAGTGACATGATTTGGAAATAGAGTTCTGCTGTCACCCCCAAAGCTCCAAGTCTTTCCAGATCAACGGGATCGGTAAATTCCATGTCCGTAATGGCATGGCGGTTCTTCAACTGCCCGTCTTCCTTTTTACACTTATCATAGATCTGTGTGATCTTTCCTACTGCACCGTCTCCCTGTGCATGAAGAGACCATCTGAAATCTTCCGCATCCGCAGCAAGTACGTCCGCCTCAATCTCATCATAAAGAATATCCAGCGTACAGGTAAACGTCTGTCCCTCATATGGCTTTTTGAGATCTCCCTTATTTGCCGCAATGGTCCCGTCCGTCATCCTGTTAAATCCACTGAATCTTACCTTGTCTCCTGTAAACTTTTCTCTCATCTTTCTTGCATAAGGAAGATTCATTCTTTGTCCTACCGGCTGGGACATGAAGAAGAATCTGAGATGCAGGTCTTCGGAATCTTCCATTTCCTTCAGGTAATCCGTAAATCCATAGAAATCATCGAACCCCATCTCCTTTACCGTTGTTACGCCCCGGGAATTCATCATTTTCATGTAGTCTGAAAATTCCTTTTCAATAAACCCACGGTCATTCAGATATTCCCTCATAATGCGGTAATAGCTTTCAGGATAACAACTCTCCGGCGTAAATCCGTAAGTCTCTCTTGCCTTCCGGTTCATAATACAGGTTGATCTGTCAGCCGCAAAAAGGATAACCGGTCTGTCCGGATACTCTGCTTCCAGCATCTTTTCACCTTCTGCCTGATTCCATTTCTCCGGAATCCAGCCATGACCCAAAATTGCGCCCTCTGACCCCTTCCCGCCCTCATAGTTCTGCAGTGTCTTCAGCCCCTGCCCATTGTCCGTCACATCAGACATATCCGCGCCGACATGAAATACTGCATATCCGGTGAAAAACGTGTGTGTGTCTGTAATCCCCGGCATAACAAGTTCCTCATCAAACTGTAGGAATTCGTCTGCTTGATCTGTGATCTCCTGCGTTGGAGCCCCGGTTCCGGCTTTGACGATCACATTGTCTTTCAGACATATATAACCTTCGTATGAATCGTCTCGGACGCTGTCAAACAGGTGCTTTGCAGCTATCACCTTTGAGAATTTTTTCTCCATTTCTCGTTCCCTCCTCTCTTGCTTTTGATTATATCATCTTATAACGTTATAATACAATATGACCTTTCCGGTGCATTAGAACTTTGTTAGTAATAAATATTTTTAAAATCAATTTTTTGTAGTAAATAGACAAAAAAAGAGCTTAAAAACAGCATTTCTCATTTTGAAATGTCTCGCTTATAAGCTCTTCTCACTTTCAGATATAACCTTTATAAACTACCGGTTCAGATTGAAATCCGGTATCGTCCGCCCGCTATGATCTCATAGCTGATATACAGCGGATTTTCCTCTTTATCATTGATATAACTGGTCAGAATCATAACCGGTTCACCAGTGCTCATCTTCAGATATCCCGCAATCGACTGAGGGATCATACGCACCTCCACCGTACTGCGCCCTTTCTCGGATTCCTGTACATTGTATTCCTCGCTGAGCATGCGGGTGAACGATCCGCCTTCAAGACGTTCCGCCTGCAGATCCGGCACTCGACTTACCGGTATGTAGATATGTTCATATATAATCGGCAGATCATCCGCCGACAGGACACGTTCGATATGGTACAGGCGGGAATCATCCTGAATCTTTAGAAATTCCTTCTGCCAGTTCTCCGCATCCATGACCGTGCAGGAAATGATATGAGAGGACGGCCGTCTTCCATTTGCTATACAGGCCGCGGAAAAACTCATATTGTTATCATTTTCAATCTTCCTATAAATCCGTGGTGCTTCTACAAATGTACCCTTGCCTTGACGTTTTACTAAAACTCCTTGAACACAGAGTTCTTCAATTGTTCTTCGAACAGTAATCCTACTCACTTGATAAAGTTCTGAAAGTTGAATTTCCGTAGGAATCTGATCTCCTGGCTTATAACATCCGCTCTGTATCTGTTCTTTTATTTTCTTCATTAGCTGCATATATAATGGTTGTTGTGAATTTTTATCAAGTTCCATATACAATTGTCTCCCTTATCCTATAATAAATGCAGCCGAACGTGCTATCAAAAACTTTGCAGTGGGCCGCCGCAACTGGCTGTTTTCAAAGAGTATCCGTGGGTCAGAGGCCAGCGTAGCCGTATACAGTATCACAGAAACCGCCCTTCTGTTACAATTAATGGTTTCGGATTAGCAAAGAAGTATTTATAAAATATAAATTGACTATACGCTCTTTCTCTTCCATTAAGATATGCGATGCATAATATATAATAAAATATACATAAGCATAATACAGATTGATAGAGAGCATATCTTCCTACCATTTTCGTCAACACTTGCGAAACACAAGTCCATAATCTAACCACACGTTTATATAATCAAATTTTATCACGAATAGTAATCATTCTCAATACAATTATTTTGCACTGGAAGTACTGAAAATAATTAACAAATAATCGTCATACCAGAACGCCTTTCAAAAGTTGTAAAATCCCTTCTACCATCCAAAAACCTACATAAAATAAGGAAATTTAATAAAAATGGCAATTCCTGCCATGGCAGACGAATAGTATTTTTATCATGTTTGCATTTCTCCTTATATATTAGTTTTTCCTTGATTTTACGGGGGGTACCGAATTCCCCCATTTAAGGGACACTTGCATATTAAAAGAAGATATACATTTTTGCGTTATCTCTCTTGTCCTCTACAAAGAATCAAATTATGACAACTGTTGTATTCTTTCTTTATAATCCTTAATCACCACATAAATAATATTTACCCTATATGGTCTATAAAGATTGTTTTATTTAATTCCTTTGAATATATATCCATTTCACTTAAACTGATTTTCCATAGCACTTTCCTTTCTATCATTCGCTTAATTTATAGTATTAATATTTCCGCAAAATTCTTCCACATTCTGAAACATTATCTCCAGCCTATCAATCTTCTTCTCCGTATGATAATGCCCACAATACCACTTCTGATATTCCAGCTTGTCCTCTATCCCATCTAGCCATTCTTCCGTAGACTTATCTACTTTGCTCTGGTCAACGCCTGGCAGGAACACTTCCACCGGCTCATATTTCAATGGTGTGGTATGACTCAGCACCACATCCACCTTCCACCCTAGTTTATCTAACTGAGCTTCCACATACTTCTTTATTTCCTCTGATGGCTGTTCATCTTCCCACCAGCCGTAACCGTAAATCAGCCGGAACATTTTATCAATGCTGTACGCTCCACCCATGACAATCACCTGCTTCCCATCCAAATCAAACACTTCCCCGTCTTTTGCAAACAACAGATGTGGATATTTTTCTTCATAGTAAACCGTACCGCCGTGCCAGCTTTTTTCTTTATAACTGTCTATCGTATACGGTCTCTGCTCATGATTCCCATGAATGCAGAAAAGCGTAATCGACAGAGATTCCAGAAATCTTTTCTTTAAACTATCCTGTTTCTGTCCGCTGAAATTTATCCCAGCATCTCCAAGTATAATCAATATATCTTCACGACTGGTCTTTAGCCGCTCACAAAATTCTTCTATTCGTCCAAATTGTCCGTGGGTATCACCTGTTATGTATATCATTTCCAATTCCTTTCCGGATGCCCGCCCTTGGACGGCTCCCTTTATTTAACCATATCATTTCCCTCTTCAACCAGAACTGTCACCGGAGTATCCTTTGTAAATACCCCGTCCTCCAGCCATGCTCCTTTTAACATAATCGCTGGTGTCGGCTTATAATTATATCCGGACTGCTCACAGACTTTCAATGCCCATTTATCTTTCTTCATAATTTCGGCCATCCTTTCTGTATATTTCGATAACACTGCACCATTTGCACGGTATTTTAAGACTCTTACGCAGAATTCTGTCCTTAGTGATTTAAAACTTTGACCCCATTTTTCCGGAACAGCGGTTTCACCGCATCGGTATACCCATCTCTCTGAGAAGGTTCCTTCTGGATGCTTTTGTCTCCTGACTTTTACTTGAGCGAATAATATCCATATTTTCCTGTATAATACAGACATCATTCGCTACCAGAATATCCATTATTTTTCTGAGTTGTTCCTCAGTTTGAATGACTTTATCTGGGCTATTTTCAATTACGGCATTCTGCTAAGATAAGAAATTTTTCTCGTGCTTTTTAATCCATATCATAAAGCTAGCTCAATTTGCTCATGCAGCTTTGCAGCATCCTAAATGTTGCATTCGGATGCTTGTTAAATTCTGCAACATTTTCACTCTTCACGATGCTTCCATCACGAATGATATGAATCATGTCACTCTCAATCAAAACTTTCGTCTCCCCAAACTCAAATGCAGTGGATCCCTCTTCATCCAAAATTCGGGGATCTGTTCGTCTCTTTAATTCTATAAAGAAACGATAATCCGCCTCATTGCGCAAACGCAGTTCTGAGTATGTCTTTGCGGTACTCAGCAGAAAATAGTTTGTATAAGCAACCGGATTAGGTCCGCTCTCTTCCATGGTAATGATTTCCGGAAGTTCATGCCATTGTAAGACTTCAAACACATGATAATCCTTAGAACTATGTTTGCTGGCTCCGGGCAACTGTGACCGTTTTCTCTGACTGTAAGATATGAGTTCTCCGTAGTACCGAATACCGGAGCCTTTTTCATATAGCGCTACATACCGTATTGGCAGGTTCACTTTATCAAATCGACGAGTCCAGTACAACTTAGATTTCAGGAACAGCTGCAGGTGGTCCGAATCTGTAACAAGACCAATCAGCACATCTCTCTTATTCCAATCTACAGTACGAATACGCTCCTCCATACCTGCAGGAAGAGTCGCTCTTTCAAACGCTGACTCGGGTGAATCCGTAATCAGATCGTCCAGCAACTTTGTAACAAGTGAAGTTGCACTTGGAAGAAACGGCAAACCGCCAATGTTGACACTTTCTATGCTTCGGTAAAACCTATGATTCTTATATACTTCCTCCTCTGCATATGGAAACAAAATATAAGCGCCGAACATAGTTTTCTCAAAAGTAAATCTGGAATCCGGATTCTCATAAACAATAGAATCACGATAACGATGCATCGTATTGATATCATCCACTTTGGGACCTGGTTTGGTATCCGGATAAAATGAGCTGTCTGGATTCATTTCAATGCGGTACTTCGCATCAAAAACATATTTATAGGCATTCTTCGATCCTCGTTTTTCAAGTTCAAGAACATTATCCGGACGCTGATGCACTGTCTGAGTCTTTGCCTCAGAAGGATTGTAGGTAAGATAGAACCTTTCATCGATTTGGGTATTTACGAATGTTATCTTCGAAGGCTTTCCCTTGACCAAATCTACTGTGACCCCCTTCCGATCAACCTTGATAATATCCGGTGATTTCAATTCATATCGCTCTTTCAGAATGGCATAAAGCTTAATGAAACACCAATATTCATAGAGCTGCGCAGTTTCTCTTACAGACATTCGGAAGATGTCGCCACCAACAGAAATGCCATTCTGTAGCATCAGATAATACTTGTACAGTTCACGATAACCGGGAGCCATACCGAATACAAGTGACATACTTTGTGCTGCACTGTACTCAGATACATCCGCCAGAAACGAAGAGGCAAGAATACGCTGCAGTTCTCGCTTTATTCTGTATGCCTTATCCAAAATCGACCGCTCAGGTTTTTGGGTGCTCTTGATATATCTTTTCAGGAAATCATCAATGTGTCGTATGGTGGAACGCAACATGAACTTGACCAAACGGTTTTCCTGTGTATCATAGGTAATCTGCTTGCGCACAGAAAGCACACGCTCCGCCAGAATTCTTGTCCCCCCCTTTCTTATGTATTCAGGATGCTTCTGTAGCCACTTTTCAGAGTTTGAATCTGTTCTCCGTGCTTTATAATGCGGAACGACTTCGTGGATCGTTACCAGTTTGTGATGGGGAACAGCAACGATTCGATTTACCGACTGAAGATATTTGCTGCATATTGTTTCTAAAACAGTAAAAAATACGGCCGACACCTCGTTCTTTTTATGGTTCGGAACGAACACTTGATAAGTCTTCTTCATAAAGTCGAGGACACTTTCACTGATCAGGTCATTAATGTCCGCCATCATTTCTTGATAATCCTCTTTATAATTGACCTTAGTGGGATAGACTTCTATCCGAATGGAAATTACTGTCTTATTATTTGCAGCTACATTGAAATCGCAAAAACCGACATTGTTTCCGAAATTAATAACTCCGGACAATAATGATGCATCATCGTCAAGCACCCGGCAAATTCGTTCTTCAATTAGATTGCTGTTACTAAAGAATTCAAGCGCTTCTCCATTTCGAGCTTTTATGGTGACAACATAATCGGTCTGCTCAAAGAATAACGGTTTTACTTTGAATTCATGCACCGCCATTCCTTCATGGTCAAAATATTCCTCTGACATTTCCTGTACAGGAACACTGATTCGTTTTATATCTGAAGCAACGACTTTCAGGGAAGAAGACGCATCACCGTTTACCACAGCACCTGCATTCTGCTTCCCTTTCGTTTTTATTACTATATCAACATACGCTGTTCGGACCTCTAATAACTTATCAGAGCCAGTAGGAAGTGAAACCATCGTCTTCAAACCTCGTCATCATATATCCAATCTTCTTTGCGCTTTCCGGATATTTTGCAGTATATGCCATAACTCGCATCTGCTCGCCAACATTACCTGTATCTGCATCAATTCCGGAAGCAGAACCACTACAGAACTTAAAGAGATCGATCAATAAAGTTTTAACTGTAAAAGAACTGCCCTGAATCCTCGGCAGGATTTTCTGCATGATCTGGTTATCCATTGCCTGATTATATGTAAGCAGTTCTCCTGCCTTCTTATTATTCAGCATATAGAAAACAATCTCATCACGTACACGGAAGCCTACATTAGCATTTGCCTTGGCAAGAAACTTGTTCATTTCCTGAAGTTCCACGCAAACCTTCTGTACAAAATCTTCTTCCTCTGCACAATCAATAGCCAGAATCAGATACTCTGTGCACAGGAAGCTGTTAGATAATGCCTGTGGTTCAACTGTACCAACTGTACGTTTTTGTGGAATCAGATCCACATAGTTGAATTCTATGGTATTGGCACGATCCAGGACTTTCTTGCTGAATGGGAAGGTCGTTTCATCCATATTGACGGTACCGACAACATAAAGGTTATCCGGAATTCCACCTTCATACTGTGCTATGCCTTCTGTTTTGATTCTACCCTCACTCTTATAACGAGACTCGATAACTGACAAAAAATCACTCAGATAATACTCCACACGTGCCAAGTTCATCTCATCGAAACAAAGAAATACGGGCTTGTCTGGATTTTCAACAGCTGCATCAAAAGCACTGCAGACAGGACCCTGAATAAAGTGACCGTTAAGGTCTGTATGTCCGAAAAGGTCACTGCCATCGCTCCAGTCCGGCCGCACAGATACAAGCCTATAGTCAGCTCCGATGGCTTCCGCAAAGAGTTTTACCAAACGAGTCTTTCCAGTACCGGAAGTACCGGCAAGAATAACAAAAGGCTTGCTCTTCAAACTGAGGTAGAAGTTTTCAACCATGCCATCAGGGTAATCGAATCCTCGATTAAAAATATAATTTTTAATTTCAGTAACTGCCTCCTTCGAGCTAACAATAGACTTCAGACCAGGCATAGGCTTCTCTCCTTCCTTTGACTTTGGTTTTGAAGGTTGATGTAACTCGAAAAGTTCATCATAATAACTAACCAACTTTTCTGCTGCACCTAGCAGAGACTTACACAGAGCGGCATCGTTAGTGTAATCATCTTCAGTAATAATGTAGGAAATCTGAACCTTTTTTAGCTTCATAGCCTTTACTACAGTGTTATCGCGTTCATCCAATATACGAAATTCAGATTCGTTATTGCCTCCAGACACATATACGAGCATTGGATCAAGCGGGACATTAAGTAAGCCTGCATAAGTTGTAATATCGCTTGTAGAAGCAGCTGCCATTGCTAATTCAATGCTCAGACGAAACCGGAGAAAATCGTTTCCTTTTTCAGCAAATAACGACATGCTGATTTGGCTATCTTTATGCTCTTTGCGCTTCATTTGACACCATAAATAGCTTACATAAGTGCCGCTATTTTGCCATTGCGTAACCTTGTCATGTTCAAACGAACATGATTTCTCAATGATTTCCACTAGCTCTGTAAATTGCGCTCTTGCAAATTTTCCAGCCTCACTTCCAGAAACCATATAGTCACGCTCTTCATTTGAAGAGCATTTATCAAGCTTCTTATATTGATTTCCTCCATATTTTTTTAAAAATGACAAGATTTTCAGATAGTTATCAACCATTTTGCGGTACCTCAAGTTCTAATTTTAAATTATATAGTCAATCATTGTCTAGTTGGTATGGTCAAATCTCGATACCGTTCTTTTTTCAATTCAGCCTCAACATCTTTCGACGCACTAGTAAGCGGTGTAAGCTCTCCAATCAACAAAGGAATATCCAATGCCCCATAAAGAGACAGAATCTCCTTCTCCAATTTTTCAAACGAAACGATTGCTGCTGCATCATTAGGTGAGATAATATTCAGTGTCTTTCTATTAGCGGCAAGAATCACAGCTTGTTCAATGCCTTCCTTCTTACAAACTTTCAAAGCGTCCAAAATATCAGACCCTAGACTCATCTGATGTCTGAAAGTAACCCTAATCCATGTTTTTTCTTTTATGAAATAACCCGAATCGCCATCCCATCCATGATAGTTAAAACGTTCAACCAAAATCTCATTCAAATAACGCTGCATTCCTTTAGGAGCACTCTTTCCAGCTTTGATTTTTGCATCTCGCTCAGCTGAAAAACGAACAGAAGCATCTTTCCATACATTGCTACTGATTATTTCTAATGCTTCAGATGTTTCATCTGTTAGTGTTGGTTTTGTCCATGGAGGAGCAAGTAATCGAGTTTTCATAAAATCACATCCTTCTCAAAGCCCAAAATTCCGGGCATTTTTCTAGTTCAGTATCCACGCTATAGCTTAAATCCAAGTTTTTACTATTAGGCAACATAATAGGCCTCCCCTGAAGTTCATCACTTGTACTAAGCTCTTTATCCAAAAGAAACTCTGTTATTGATTCATGCTTGATCAGAATCTGATTTCCGCCATCTTTAATCGCAAAAGCGATATCTTTTCCATGCTCATCCTGAAGGATTTCTATTCTAGAATCAGTAAAATCTATGAATTTCCATGGTATTGATGTGAGAGAAATACTCTCTTGCATACCGTCTTTAGCCGTCAGGTCAACTATCGTACCATCTGGCATCTCATATTGAACAATAATTCCATCTAGTAATTTTCCGCGAACAGGAAATATGTTATTGCACAGTGAAATCAGATTTTCTCGCATTCTTCTTGTCACAGTTACAGCCGATGTTTGTGACCATAATTCTTCCAGCGCACGTCTTTGAACAGAGTTACGAATCTCTTTTAACTCTGCTATTCCCGTAGCATCCTCATCCTTATCTTCTATAACGGCATCGCGAATCTCAGTTGCAACGATTTCTGGAAATTCTCCTATAGCCAAATTTGTCTCTTCGAGACGTCGCTGTATTCGATGGTACATCCGTGCCTCTATACTATTAGGATACCAAACATTATAAACATCAACTTTCTCAGACACTTGACCAAGTCTTGCAATACGACCAATTCTCTGCTCTAATCTAGCCGGAGTCCAAGGCACATCGACATTGATCAACACACGGGCTGCTTGCAGATTTAAGCCTTCAGATGCTGCATCCGAGCAAAATACGACCTTCATTCGTCCGGAGAACAAAAATTTTTTTATTTCAGTTTTACTGCATAGTGTTTCTGTACCGTTTTCAACAATTATAGATTTGTCACCGGTATAGATGCCGTAAGCATACTTGCTGTTAGCTCCAATACGAGCAAATTCGTGTAATAACGCATCGACAGTGTCTGTATATCTTGAAAATAAAAGAACTTTATCATCCTTCTCCAAACACCTGAGCGCGATTTGAATTGAACGCACGATCTTCAAATCGCCAGAAGCCTTCAAAAGGGTATCCACTTCTTTTAGCAACGATGATAGCGCTGTTGTTTCGATGCCAACACTCCTACGTAGAGCCACCACATCTAAATCTCCACAATCAATTTCATCTGTACCTTCAAAATCAATATTCAGCAAATCATCCAATTCAATATCGTCTGAACTTGAAAGGATACCGAATGACTGGCCAAGTGTAGAGAACTTTTTCAGATGCTCATCTAATTTATCCTTTAGCTTGGTGATTTTTTCGTATCTACGTTCTAAACTCTTTTTACAGGATAAGAGAGAAGAAGCCATTCTCTGTTGATAACTAACTCGTACAAATCCTATTGACCTAAATTGGTCCGGGTATAAGACTTGCTCAACCTGAAAACAATCATTCGTTAAATACTGATCTAGTTTTATGTAAAACAACTGAACTCGCTCGGAATCAGTAACAGATTCTTCAATAAGATTTCTGGTTGGAAACTTGTATCCAACATTTGATAATGCTCTACGAGTATTTCTGACTGTCAGCAAATGAGCCGGATGAAGTTTGATGAATGCAGGCCTGAGTATATTCCAGTTGTTTTGCACCATTTTACCCAGTTCGTATTGATCCGCAGTATCCTTGATATCAACTATCTTCTCAACTGCAATCGTTTCTTCTTTTGTAAGACGGCTCATATCTGGTTTCATCGACGAAATTGTACTGAGAAGTAGCTTTGCAACACTGGCCGCATCTGAAATATCTGGTGTCTCAGCAATCGCGATAACTTTTAATGAAGTTGTATAATTACGTGGTTTTTGCCAAATTTTAGGCAACCCCAGTAATTTTAATATGGCATGATATTCACTTGCTTCTTTTTGCATAGGTGTAGCTGTGGCAAGTATAAGATGTGGAATCTTTCGAACCACGCTTTCTAACATAGAATACATGCGAGTCTTCTGTGAAGTTCCTGCAATAGATTTGCTTATACGCGCAGAATGAGCTTCATCAAGAATCAATAAATCAGGCAAAACGCATCCAGGTTGTGAAAATAGGTCCTTATTTTTTCCACTACCGCGAGCAAACTGTGCTGACATAAGTACAATACCTGGAGCCCTCTTCCCTAATGGATTGTCAGTACCAATACCGATGCTCTTACCAAAGCAGTCATAGTATGCCTTAGAGCTAGAATTATACAAATATGCATTTATGTGAAAGTGTTCAAAGAGTTCGTCTTGCCACTGTTTCAAAACTGATTTAGGCGTTAAAATGACTACTCTCTTGATGCCGCAATATTTTACAAGAAAGTTCATCGTTGCAGCGACTTCAAACGTTTTGCCGAGTCCCACTTCATCAGAAAATAATACACGCACAGGCCACCTTGAAAGAGCGTCAATCACAGCTCTTTCCTGATGCATATATAGTGCTGGAATATCTCCTGAAACAAAGTAATTAGCGAGCATTTTAGAAGCCGCAGAAAGAATTTCAGCAGAACCATGGCAAACTTCAACACCAGACTTAAGTGAAGCATAGTCCTTACCCAACGCCTCTTTAATCATTTCTGCAGTATCTTCTGTAATATCTAATACGTCCGCTTCTTCATGTTTATTGTTCCAAAGCGTTTCAAAAAAATCCTGCTGCGTTTTCACTGCATCCCGTGCTAGCCAAGAAGTAGCGACCATTAGCTGCTCAAAATTTCCCCCAAGCCCACTACCGGTCTCATTCGGACTTCCAACAGCGACCAGTGTATCTTTATCATCTGAAAGAATTAGCGTTTTCGGGTGAAAAATACCATCACCATTAACAGCAGCAGCCTTAATTTCGAGCAACTGATCTTCAACCATCCAAGCGATAGTAGCTAATCGCTTTTTCTTCAAAGAATCCGAAATGGAATTTATTCCTTTTTTAACTTCTTCACGTACTGAAGCAATCTGCTTTGTCAAATATTCTCGTCGCAAGGATGCTTCAACAAATTCTGCAGGTACGCTATGAATCCCTATAATGAGACGCATTCTTCCTTGTTTCTGATATAACGCTTCGATTCCCTGAGAAATTGCCAGCAGAGACTCAACTGTATAAAAACTTGTTACCCTGTCATAATGTACTGATTCGCCAATGGCAGGTAATAAAAAATCTTTTAAAATCAGTTCACCTCTACCGGCATAGCTCAGTTGGATATTGATTTCTTTTAATCCCATAACTTATTTCCCAATTGCGTCCAAGATTCTGTCGCATATCTCTTCATCACCGTCTATACTGTTGCGCTTAATAGCGCCCTTTGAAGACAGGTTCTCCAAAATTTTTAATACGATATCTATCTGCTTTCCAGAAAGAGTTTTTCCGCGTTTTTTCTGAGTCACAACACTTTTAAAAAATTTATTCTCCCACTCAGAAAGTGCATTGAAATCCTGTCCCTTTTTAAGTGCATGTGCCAAATCAGCTCCAGTCAACATTCCCACCATTTGTTCTTTAGTAAGTCCTGCAATTTCCATCATTTGCTGATAAACAAACTCACTATGCGATGTACCATTATTTGAATGTGAATCCTTACTATTCAATAATGCATTTAATGCCTGTCTCGCCTCTTCATAACTAGCGTTCGCTATCAGTGCCCATGTAGTTTTTGGCGGCTCAGCCTTAGAAATCAATTCAATAAGTTCTTCATCTAAAGCACCCAAAGATAATAGCGCGTCCAATTCAGAAGGTGTTGCTTTAACAAACGCAGCTGCAGTAGAAAGATCCAAACCCACAGCATAAAACGCTTCTGAGATTTCGATGATTTTCTGTCCTAAATCTACATCTACGGAATTCCAAAGGTCTTTGATTTTCTCAAGAGCTTGATATTTATCCACAGCTTATTTCATCCCTTCCGTGCGTTTAACTACCCATTCATTTCGAATTTTCAGGGCCTTGGACGCATCATAACTAAGTTTTTCCACAAGTAATCTATAAATAGCATCAGATGTTGCAAGTACTTTCTTTACATCGTCATCAACCTTCTTCTTCCATAAAGGGTGATTCTTAAACAGTAGCACCTGCAATTCTGCAGTATCGTCATCATCACTTTCAGCAAAAATATAGTCAAATGGTGCATGTATACTGCTTCCACTCTCTTTTTCAAGATAAGTAATGATAATTTCTCCTTCATCTTCCAAAGTCAGAGCCTCTTCAGTAACGATATTCTTGATGGTATCATTGATACTTGGCTTCTCGTCTCTTTCACCTTTCTTTGTAGAAGGTTTTTTTTCACCAAAATCCTCCTCACTCACTTCACCATCAACCTCATAATCGTCACGCAGCGTATTAACTATTTTCTTAAGCTCGCTCGGATTATTAATATTTCCTTTTTTGCTCACATTATTTGATGCCGTAACAATACCTTTCAAGTATTCTTTCATATGAGCGGCAACGAACATCCAGTCTTCTGATTGCTGAATACCCTGCTTATAGAAAGTTGCATCCAAAAAGTCCATATTAACTTCACCAATAATTCGGCTTGTCATCAGATGTGCTCTAAACCAAGTCTTGTCGTATTTTTCTACTAGCTGATTATGTCTATAAATATTAAATCCATAAAAACCGTTGTTATGAGTCTGAGAATCCAATGCCATCCAGCCAGTAATATGATATTTGTCTTCCGGCCCAAAAATCTCATCAATTTCGACTTTTGTTCCTTTAATGAAATTATATTTGATTGGCTCCGCATCATTAGTACCAGATTCATCAATAATGGTGATTCTATCGCCATGATCTAGATGAGCCTTAAAAGCTTCTCCCATGTAAGCTAGTATTGCACTTACCATAGGGTTTTTATTTTTTAATCTGCTTATAACAAAAGCAGTTCCATGTCCAGCTGCGCCTAAAGGGGAATTTTCAGAAGGCAGGAAATCTTCAATTTCCACGTCCCATGCATCTGACCCGGCTGGTCGTGTTCCGTAATCATTAATATCAAACGACGTATAATATTCGACATTCCCATCTACTGGTCTGGTATAGATTTCATAATAATTACCAAGGGTTGAACAGGATGTCTTAAAACCCATTCCGAAATGGCCTTTTGCACCTTCTCCTCTTTCAATATATCTAGACATATCTTCGGCAATACATACCGCTTTTTCCAGAATGGAAAATTCCATACCTTTTCCGTTATCAATGACAGTGATCCTTCCATTTCGCACGTCGATGGTTATTGCAAGTTTTTCATCCTGATAACGGGCGTCAAAGCAATTTGCAACCAATTCTCCAATGGCCTCAGGAGTCGTTTGATTTGTTGCACCAATTGTTTCCATCAAACGTGGAGAAGGATAATTTTTCACAATACGCTTGCCCATTTATCACACCTCATTTAAATAATCTTCTGTTTCTATTGATACGATATCATCCTGATGAACATCCAAGATACACGCCAGTTTAAATCTTCAATAGTCTGCACAGCTTGCCATAATTTCTTTGCAAGAAGATGCCTCATCCGTGTCATTATAATTTGGATGCTTCATAGCTTATTCAGCCTTTTTGGTGTTCTCCTAAATATTTCATCTTATTCAGTAGTTCTACAACATAAGTTCCTTTAACCCAATAATTTTGTCGGAGCATTTTTAAGCCATTAACGATCACTTTATCAGTCGCATCTTTTCCTGTTCCACGAAAAAAAATCACATTATCCAATGCTTTTGGAAGATTTGTTTGTAACATCTCAATTCCTGTTTTAGCTGTATAACGAACAGATCCATCTTTTCTCCTCATAACTGTTACTGTTAATTCACCCGTTTGTACTAAACGTTTTGCTTCTTCCCAGGATGCTCTTACCGATGACATAATTTCATCTGTCCCCAATTCCAAGATTTTGAACCCCTCAAAGGTATTCTCACCATAAATAACCTGAGTGATCATTTTCTTTCCATCGGGGCCTACTATCATTCTCGGATGTTCTTGGAATACTGGACACAACAATCTGTAATCATTAAAAAAGCTATAAACATCTGTATCTTCAAATTTTTTTTGTTCTCCATCTATAATTTGAAAATCAGAAAAATCCAAAGGACATGCAGACAATTTCAAGTCTTCTGTCCTTCCTCCATTTTTATTTAAAACAACGATCTGCCCATTTAATCCAAACTTCGCAAGCTGCTCAATCTGAGAAATCTTTTTAGTTCCTCCAAACATTTTTGCAATAATTTTCTCACCGGCTTGTTTACAACTAATGTTATTATCCACACCAAACTCACGACATAACTCATTTAATGTCATACCTTTATATCGTCTTGTATATTCTATACACTCCTTTTCGACATCATTTATACCAAAATAATGACGGTCAGATCTTTCATATGTATTATTGATTGAACTCTGTACGATAACCGTAACAAACCTTGCTCTAAAACGAAACCTAGGTGCATTAGGATATTTCGGAGATGTATCCAAATACTCCAAATTCTTATTCACAACTGTAGAAAGATTAGGATATTCTTTTTTTCTGCTTTCTTTATCTGGATATCTTTTATGAATATCAGCAATAAAATCATGTACTTTTTGCCAATCACTTGCTATAATCACTTTATCATCATCAGTACAATTATAGAAATAGAAATTCTTTACTTGAAAATCCTTATACCCTGCTGCTTTTACCGTCATCTTCGATAGATAATGATAATAAACAAATAAAATCCTCTGTGATTTATGCCAAAATTTAGATGTTTCAAAAGTCTCTTGTTCTATCGTAGGTATAGATACGGCGGTAATACTGCAAGGCTCTTTCGCATACCATAAACCGCGCGATTTTTCCTGAATACCGATAGTCTTTAACTCTACATCTTCATTGTCCACATTCAAATCCGGTATCTGTTTATTATTTGCCTTATAGCCAAACACAGACTGTTCAATTACATCTCCGGCAATACCTGTCACCTTTGGATTCATAACTGTCTTATCAAAAACTCGATTGATATCCAGCTCTTCAAGTGTTTTACCTATGGTAGGAATTAGGATTCCATATACCTGTTCTTTAGTATAATGTGGAATCTCTTCCTGCAGATTTATTTCACGAATACCCATATTCTATTCACTTTCTCATATTACTTAGTTTTCAACCCATAAAAATCCTCTGCTTAAGTTGTTACTCCTGGTCGAAAATAGCATCAAGGGTTCTTTCCATATCCTCAATCAAATTTACTACCAATGCATTCCCCATCATAAAACGTCTTTTCTTAACTGGCATTTCTACAACTTCTTCATTGACCAAACAAAATTTTGTATGATCTGTTGGAAATCCTTGTATACGTTCTGTCTCCGTAGCTGTTAACAATCGGATTCTTCCTGTCTGTTTATCTTTTACAATATGCGTTGTCCTACTAAAACTCCCTTCTGATGTCAGCATGGTACGGGCAGGTTTATCATAACTATCCAACATCGCAATGGCTCCCTCAGAAAAAATATACTCATGACCATTCGATGATTTTCTAGATAGTTTTTTCCCCCCTTTCAAATACTGCCATGTTTGACGGTCTTCTTTAGGTAGCTTTCCCTTTGTTTCGTCACTTCTCGTAACCAATGGATCCGTATAATAAAGCTTTTCTTCTGAGATAAAATAGGATTCATCTACATCTCCTGTTTCCATAATATCTCCTAACGTTATCTGTGTACCATCAAATTTTGGAGTTGTCTTAACACTATATACAACTCCATCTTTCATAATCCCTGTATTTTCAAATCCAAAACTAAAATGCTCAGATAACTCTCCTATCCCATCCGGGAGTTTCGTTATCAAAATTTTTTTATTATCGACATCGTTGACAGGAAATGTTTCAGCAAAGAATCCATCCTTCAGCAAAAGTTTACCCATGCTTATTCTCTGTGCTTCTAAACTATCACTATACTTATATCCAACTTTTTCTTGAATGGTAGTACAGTATTTCATATCATCCCTATAGGCAAAAATAAAGGTACGTCTTCTACGCTGTTGATATCCATAATCTGCCGCATTGATCACACGCCATTCGACCGTATATCCCTGATCTCTAAGGCAAGCCAAAATAATCCCAAAGTCTCTTCCCCTCTGTTTCGCTGGGGATTTTAATAATCTATCAACATTTTCAAGTAATATAAATGGCGGCTGCTTTGCTTCTATAGTGTCTCGTATGGACCACCATAAGATACCTTTTTTTCCTTCTAGACCCTTTGATGTAGCCAATGATGAAGCCACCGAATAATCTTGGCAAGGAAATCCACCAACCAGAAGATTAAAATCAGGAATAGAAGACTTATCAACCTCTTCTATATCGACATTTGTAGTATCATTTCCATTAATATCGTATCTATTGCCAAATCGATATACATAACAATCATGTGCATACTGTGTCTTCTTCTCTGCTGGCTCCCACTGATTAAACCAGACAGTATCCCATTTTTCTTTTTTATTTACATCCTCCAATGTTTTTATATGGTTTAACCCACAACGGAATCCACCTACCCCTGCAAATAATTCACAAACAGTTTTTTTCATTCAAAACACCTCAATCTATTATTTTACATGTAACTATTCCGATTAATTGTATGATAAATATGGGACTTTGTAAAGATCTTTTTCTATTTTTCCAAAAATCTTTTTTCTAATTGACTCAATATGTACGAATTATTTAGCCAAAAGCATTGTTTTGGAAACTCTCTACCGTCTGGTAATTCATAGGTATCTTTAGCATTTCTTGCGTGTGGTCTGACATGACATACTGGATTATCAGATGCTTTAGGAAAATTATTATAATGTTTCCCATTTCTGACTTTTATCTCCAATCCGTCCAGCACTACTTGCTTTGTAGCTTCCCATACTGATTTGACATCACCTTCCAAATCCTTGTATGGAATATTCCAAAATTGACATCCCTTCAACCTTAATTCATTTTCTCCATTATATTTATAGACAACGAACAAAAAACGAGTCTCGCGAAGATAGTTTCCAAAAGTAGATTCATCCCATTCCTCTTCTACTAATTCTTTAAATTTAAACGTAGGAAATGACATATTTTCTCTGATTTTATTATTCTTTTCTATCCTAATCGTCTTTACAACAATATTAGCTTTTTCAAATTCTTCTGCATGATTTCCTTTAATTCCCAGGATTCTATACGCTAGCATTGCTTCCAAATTTTTTGTTTTTTTCTGGAAATCAACCTGAAATTCCTCACATAAGTCTCTGACGGTATACCCACAATATTTATTTATCTTCTCTACGACATAATCCTCAAAAGAGGCTTCCGCCATTCCTTTGATAATTGGTTCATAAGTAATCTTGCCTGGAATGACGTAATTATTCAATACATAGGTCATATAAGAATTCTTAAATGCAAATGCCCTAGGTTTTGCTAACTCGCTACTAAAAGGTTGTTTTCGTCTATCTCTTGAGCTAGACGCCTTTGGAGCTGCACCTAAATAAAGCGTATCACTCTCAGACAATTCATGTGCCTTTCCAGCCTTTATCTTTTCTTTTATGACATAAAAATCATGCTCAATTATCTTGATATCCTGTTCTGCCGGTGAAAACAATTTCACATAACCAATTTTATAATCCAATCTATTTTCAATCTCTTTTCGATACAAATAATAAATCAATAAAATCAATCTTGCCTTTTGCCACATATGGCTTTCTACAAAGGTCTCGTTAACAACTGAATAGTAATCAATCATAGTAAGAATAAGCCTCTCCTTTGCAGATATAGTTCCATTTTTATTCACCTTATATGGTGTTACTTTTAATTCTACCCCTGCTTTGTCAAAATCTGGTTTAGCATCATTATTTGCCTGATAGTGAAAATATCTTTCTTCTATTAATTCACCAAGTCCACCTTTTCTCTTTTTATTTTCATGTTTTGCTTCGTAGTTATTAATTTCTCGAACCACCATGGCTTTTGTGATATCATCGTCTTCACATACCTCTGCAAATGTTTTTCCAACCAATTTTTTTCCATATTCTTCAATTGATATGGGATCCGTCTCATCATACTCTAATATAAAATCCATTTTAAATCTCCTCATCGAAATCTATCTTCTCCATTTGTTGATCAAAGATCACTTCCTCTATCACTTGAACACATTCCTCTGGTTTTTCTAGTATATCTTTCCCCCAAAAATGAATAACCGACCATCCCAGATACAGTAATGCTTGATCTTTTTCAATATCCCTTTCCATATTACGCTGGATTTTTTTCACCCAGTAATCCGGATTTCTTCCTTTTTCCAAGCGGGGCCGTAGAACTTCCCAATCTTTCCCGTGGAAAAACTCACTGTCACAAAAAATTGCAATACGATACTTAGTTAAAACTATATCTGGTCTTCCCGGTAAATTTTTATAGTTCTTTCTATATCGGTATCCCTTTTTCCACAATGCCTTTCTTAATTTTGTTTCAATCGCTGTATCCTTGCCACGAATATGGCTCATGGTTTTATGACTTTTTTCTGTCACTTCTCCATAAAATCTAGGTTCAGTAGGTTTTTTGGTTCCCACTAAAAATCAACTCCTATTATAAAGTACAATATCATTTATCTTTTAATTCCGTATACTTTTCCTTACTTCCAAACGCCTTTTCCACCGGATATTTCTCATTATTCAATTTCACTTTTTCACGAACAATCTCATCCAAATCCAATCCGCAGGCATCTGCCATGAGGATGCAGTAATTCACTACATCAGCAAGTTCTTCTCTGATCTTATCAATCTTATCTGTGCACACCACATCTTCGGCACTCCACTGGAACACCTCCAATAGTTCAGCAGCTTCCAGACTGATTGAAATTGCCAGATCCTTAGGGTTATGGAATTGTTTCCAATCTCTGTCATCTCGGAATTTTAACACTTCGTTTATCGTATCCTGAGTCATTTTGCCATACCTCTTTTCAAATTATACTGTATCAACATACTGTGAAATATATTTTCGTAATTCCTGATCACATACATATAAATAAGAGCCTCGGATTCCTCTGGTCATAAGGACATAATATATGTGCTGTATGTATTCCTTAAGCTCCTCATATTCTACAGTCTTTTTACCATTTTGATCATAATAGTTTTGTGGCCGGATTATAATACTTTTGCTAACCGGATCATAGCCGATTTCTTCGCCAAGAATGATAAAGGCATAATTCAGATCATAACCTTGTGTTGAGTGAATACATCCCACCTCGTTAATCGCTTCGCTTGAATGAACCCATCCCTCTGTACAATGATTCCATTGTTTCTTTATACCCTGAATTTCAATATCATAAACTGTTTTGTCATTCTTGCTGATCCATTCCCAGGCATATCCGGCTGCCATTCTTACAAGCTGTACTTCTTCTTCCTTTTGGTACATCAGTTGATTAAATGCCTTAAAATCCGTCATCAGTTTAAATTCATACTTATCAAATGTTTTCTTTTCTCTGACATTGCCTGATAAAATATTTTTTACATATGCAATATAATCATTGCCGCCATTTACCCGCATCTGTGTCAACAAATTATAGTAGGATATCATACGCTTCGTCTGTTCGATTTCCATCTTCTTATGAAATCTTCTCACATCGATTCCGGATGGGCCGACTACCTGCATTTCATCATAGAAAAGTACCGGGCATTTGCATTGATGTAAGATCCAATCTAATTCATCACTTTCAATTGTCAATCCGATTTTTTCACAGTTTTTCTTAAAAGCGCCCATATATGAAATATTTTTATACTGATGCAGTCGGTGCGCTTCATCTACAAGCAAAATATCATAAAACTGTTTAGTCACATCTGATGGCGATAATACATCTGATGATCTAAGACCGTAAATGCTCTTGAAAATACCTTTCAGTGTCTTTCTGAGAGATGTCTGCGGAACAACAAAGCCAATCTTTTTATCCTTAAACTCTTCACTGTCCCGTAAATACTTGAGTAAAAAGATAGCAACGATCGTCTTTCCGCTTCCCGGCCAGCCGTTTACTACAATTGTCTGCTTCCCATCTTGCTTTAAGGAACCGATTATCTCTTCTACAGCGGTTCTTTGATCACCGTTCAGTTCCTTATATGGTGAATATTTAAATAAATCAGAATTCTCCAGTTCTTCCAGAGAATGCTTTACTATTTTTTCACGCTGTAATCTTCTCCAAAGGACCTGAAACTTTTCATCATACTCTTTTTTGCCATAATATTCTTTTTCAGCCATTCCGGCATTTTTGTTGCGAACCTCGTAAAGCTCATCTGCCGCAATATACTGAATGAGTTTTGACTCATAATCAAATGTAACCGACTGATTAAATTTTGAAGAATAAATAAAATGCACCTTATCAAAAATCTTCTTATCTAAAGAATTATGATGCTGAGACATACGGTTTTTTACATGATTAGATTCTCCAATATAAGCTTGCTTTCCATTATCCAGTATATAGAGCATCGGCCAATTTGACAGATAACTTTCCTCTCCGTATATCTGGTTTTTAAAGTCGCCTTCCGTAATTTTAAACATACTCATCTTCCTTCAAATAATGTCCATAATATCATCTAATTTACAATCCAGGGTCTTGCATATCTTGATCAATACGCCCACACGAACATCTTCATCTTTCCCAAGTTTCGCCATTGCATTGGTACTGATTCCTGCAGCTTTGATCAAATCTGTTTTCAGCATTTTACGTTCTTCAAGGATTTTCCATAATTTATTGTAACTTACAGGCATTGATCTACCCCCATTTTTGTATGATCCATAAGTCATTATTCGTATTTTAACATCTTGCACAGATAAACACAATCAAAGAATTGTAAATTGCAATTTTCAATTATCATGCTTTTCCTATATCCGTCTGCTCCTGAAATTCCTGGTTTGACACCTGCAGATCAAAAGTATAACGAAGAATTTCCTCTGCAAACAAATCCATATATTTTCTCTTTTGCTGTACATTTCCGATACATGAAATATCATTCGCTATTCTGTCTGTAATGATATATATCATCCTGGCTCTGATATAGAAATCTTCCCGCACTTCCGGATAACGCCTCTTCAAAAACATTTCCACCATGGCAATGAAATCTTCCTCTGCCCTGGATATAATCTCCTGTACCCTTGTGTTCTCTTTCGCGATAATAACAGAATCTTCAAAAAACCTATTGGTACCATCAAAACGTTCCAGCAACGAATTTAAATCCTTCAGCAGAAATTCCTTACAAGCAGCTCTGTCTTCAAATGTTGCCAGTTGGTCCAGCAATTCCTTCATCGCCTTACATGAGTTGCTGCAGTAATCCTCTAATAAAGCGCAGTAAATATCACCTTTATCCCGATAATAATTATAGAAATTACCAATAGAAATACCGGCAAAATGGACGATTTCTTTCGTATTGGTATTGTAATACCCCTTTTCCGCAAAAAGCGCATAAGCAGAATCCAAAAGTTTTTTCCTGCTCTCAATAGCCCGCTGCTGTTTCTTACGCTCTGTGCCCATTTTCTTCCCTCCCGTCGAAAATATAGAATATCATTAGTATACCAGTAAGAAAGAAAAAGTGAACCAAAATTCAGAATATATTGACATCTGCTTACAAACAAGATATAATTAACCTGAACTATAGTTCAGTATTTTAGAATAAACAATATTTATTTCATAAAAAACAGCAAAAAGGAGGGCGAAAAATGGCAATATGGATTATGATCATATGCATTGTCATAGCAGTCTGGGCTATATTTCCGCCCGGTCCGGGAAAAATGCCGTTATTCTATGATAATAACGGTAAGATTCTCCCTGACAGCATATCAGAAAAAACTTATATTGATGTAGACGGAGCAAAAATCGGACTGCTCATAACCGGAAAAAGCAGGTCAAATCCCGTTTTACTCTTTCTCGGAGGTGGCCCCGGTATACCGGAATATCTTCTGGAATACCAAAATCCCTCAAAACTGGCTGATATATTTACTGTGTGTTACCTGGAATATCGTGGTACATCCATTTCTTATAATTCTCATATCAATGTTGATTCCCTGACAACCGAATGCTATCTGTCTGACGCTGCCGCTGTAACCAAATATCTAAGAAACAGGTTTTCTCAAGAGAAGATTTATCTCATGGGCCACTCCTTTGGCACCTGCATCGGGATTCAGGCAGCATTTAGGCATCCTGAATTTTATCATGCTTATATTGCCATGTCCCAAATAGTTAATCAATCGGAATCTGAGATTACTGCATATCAATTTATGCTTGAACAATACCGTCAGATGAACCATGGCAGAATGGTAAAAGCCTTTGAAAAATATCAAATCGCATTCTCTGAAATGGCATATAAAGAGTATTGCCTGTCACCACTGCGGGATCATGCCATGCACAATCTTGGTGTGGGGACCATGCACACTATGAAATCTGTTATCACAGGCATTTTCTTACCCAGCCTTCGGTGCAAAGTTTATACGCCTCTTGAAAGACTCAATATCTGGCGCGGAAAGAAGTTTACAGCAGCTTCTCCGGTTGGATCTGACCGTATGGAGTTTAATGCCTATGCTGAAGTTCCCTATCTTGAAATTCCCATTTATTTCTTTGGTGGCATATACGATTATACCTGTTGTTACTCTTTACAGAAAAACTATTACGAAACAATGAAAGCCCCGCTAAAGGCTTTTTATACATTTAAGAACTCTGCCCACAGTCCTCTGTGGGAGGAACCTGTGCGCTCTATGCAAATCATAAAACGCGATATAAGAAAGGGCCAAAAGGAACTGTCCGACTCAGGCACATGCCATTTTCACATATCCCCGTCATAAACGCAGAAATGACATGGAACGTTTGATATCCCATGTCATTTCTCCAAAAAATTTTAATCAGATTACTTTTTCAATACCTTTTTTCATTTATCAATAAGCCCGAATCTGCTGATTAAGCAAATCTTCCGCCTCACAGCACAATTGCTCTATCATCTCAATATGTTCCATCATATTTTCTTCATTCAGCATCAAAGCCTGATTTGCTCGCTCACTGTAATTATATGGAGAAACCGGAAAATTTGTGATACGCTTCAGAGCTTTCTTTTCATTCAAACAATAAATCTCATTCAACGCGAAGATCACCTGATTCAGAGCAGAAACGGAACGGAACATATGACCAATCCCGTAATATATATCCTCTTTATTCATATAATTCTTTGCCAGTGTACACGAGAATTTTGCTTCAAACATAAAAAAGGACAGGAGTGCTGACTTCAATTTTTCCGGATAACATTCCGCTCTTTCTTTCAATCGTTTTAATTTTTCATTTCCATACAATACCTTTGATGATGCCAGTTCCCCGCGGTACATCACATTAAAATACGCATGCGGATGTCCTGTCTGATAATGCATGGATATATCCCCTGCATCTGTCTGTTCAACACACGCCTCTACACGTTTTATATCACGCAGAATCAGATCCACATCATATCCCTGTACGGTCAGCCACCCTCCGCAGTTAACCCAGTTTCCCCACTCTCCTTCGCTGCAGATAAGGTTTTCCCGCCTTTCATCATCCAACTTCTTAGCAATCAGATTGAGCTGTCTAAAATCGATCAAATGACTGTCATAATATATCCCCACATCAATATCCGAACTTTCTATCGCCATACCCGTCGCCCTTGAACCGCCCAAAACAATCCCTTCCACAAAAGGCAGTCCGCTTAATTCGGAAACAACTTCCCGCAAAACATTTTCTACCATATCTTCTCCTGCTCCTGCATAAATACCGTTTATCTGCTGTCCGTATTTTATCACAGATACGCTTTCTTTCCTATCCCAATGACTTTAAATTCTTTCTATACCTCTGCATTTCCTCTTCCCCCACAGTATCAAGAACATACTGCAGTTCCCCAATCACCTGTTCTCTGTCCCTGGGCAGATAAGCAGCAGTCGGATAAAAATTTGATACACTATTGGCGAACAAATGCACTCTGATCTGCAAATTCCGAATAAAGATCTGCAGTTCTTCCAAGCGTTCCTTTTCACCGGCAGGCACAAATTCTCCCCTCTCGGCCATTTCATATAACTCGGTTCCCTCAAAGAGCGTCAGGGAATCTACAGAAATGAAGCGGGGATTTACCTTGCTGAAAACTTTTGCGCTGTTTACCGCATTTCGATGGCCATTTCCTTTACCGGCCAGTCCGGTCATGTAAACAAAATAGTATTCTATTCCGGCTTCATCTAATTTGCGGCACTGGTCAATAATATCTTTTGCCGTATACCCCTTATTGGCTAACCGCAGTGTAGCATTATCACCTGATTCTGTTCCGATACTAAGACCATTGATTCCCAGCCTTCTCAGTGCCCTTAACTGCTTCACTTTCTTATCCTTTATGTCCCTTATATTTGCAAACATGGCCATCGTCTGACATTCTTTTAAATACTCATGTACCAGCAGCGCTCTTGTCTTCAGATTGTCAAAACTCATAACAAACGGATTGGCACCTGTCCAGAAAATTCTTCTGGCAGTGGGCTGATAAGAACTCAATTCTTTTAAATCTTCCTCCCACTCACGCAAAGGTGCCATACGAAAACATTCCTCCTTATAAAGACTGCAGAACCGGCATTTATGATATGTACAGCCGGAAGCTGCCTGTATAATAAATGAATCGGCTTCATATGGCGGCCGCCACGTTCTGCCTGTAAAATGCATAAAATCACTTCCTTAAATTACTTTTATTGCTGTCATAAATGGCGGAGATTTTTTCGGTAATCCCTTAATTCTTCTTCCTTCACATTTTGTATGATTTCCTCGAGAACAGACAATACCTTTTTCCTGTCCCGCGGCAGATACCCCTGAATTGGGATTGCATTTGACGCCCCGCCCGCAGCAAACCATACAGGAATATTTAAATGCTCCACAAGCGTTCTCAGTTCCTTATATTTTTCAATTTCTGTTTCTTCCTGCCAATTCCCGTTTTGAATCTCCTGATAAAGCTCTGCGTTTTTATAAATCGTAAGCATGTTCGCCCCTATGACCTTTGGCTGTAACTGATTACATATAGCTGCAGTATCATATGCTCCTTTTTCTCCTTTTCCTGCACCCGAAATACCGGTGAGATAAAAGAAATTGTAGCTGATACCCGCCTTATCCAAACGCCTGCACTGTGTGAGAATATCCTGCGCTTCATAACCTTTATTCATGAACCTCAGCGCCTCATTATCCCCTGTTTCAATACCTATGGTCAGCCCATCATAACCTGCTCTCTGTAATTCCGCCAGCTCCCCGTCTGTTTTCAAAGTAATATCCGTAATTCTTGAAAAACAGCCAATACTTTTATTGTCCGGAAAATATTTGCAGATAAGAGCCGCCGTTTCCAATAACCGGGCCGCACTTAAGACAAACGGATTGGCTCCCACAAGGAAAACACGTGCTGCCCTATTATAATTCCATAAGCGAGACTGCTCCCTTGCTTCTTTTAGATCGGCTTCCACAACCTCCGGCGGCGTCATTCTGAATTTGAAGGGTAAATCGTCATATAACGTGCAGAATTTACATTTGTGATGCGTACATCCGGCTGTGGCCTCTATAAGTAATGAAGATGCCTCATATGGCGGCCTCCATACTGTTCCTGTATAATGCATCTCTTGTCTCCTTTCCTATATTCTACACAGATTATATCATTGTACACGAGGATTAAAAGTACTGTACTTTTTTGTAGTACCCTGTCTAAATACTGTACATTGATTTTTACATATCCATCTTATATAATACAGAAAAGGAGCAGAACAAATATGAAAAAAACAGAACAATCTATACAGAGATGCCTAACCATATCAACCGTTCAAAAAATACTGGGCGGCAAATGGAAAATCGAAATCCTTTATTATATCGGCCTGCAGAATGTCCGCAGATTTGGTGCGTTACGTCGTCATATAGGTGGAATAACAGAATCGTCACTGACCAAACAGCTCAGGGAATTAGAGTCTGACGGCTTTATCAACAGGTACGATTTTAAAGAGGTTCCTCCCCACGTAGAGTATACGCTGACGGACTTAGGCGAAAGCTTCATGTCGGTTCTGGAAGTGATAAAACAGTGGGGTGATCTGCATTTAAAATAATTTCCTGCCGGCTTATCTGAAGCTGAATATAACCATCCCGCCTGTCTTGCAGTTGCGCAGTTCCAACTGTGCTGCATGCGTTTTTGCCACTTCTGCCGCAAACCAAAGTCCAAGGCCATTGTGTCCATCCGCCCCGCGTGCCGCATCTCCGCGCCATAAGCGCTCGGTTGCATGACGCAGCGCAGCCTTGCTGAACCCCTCTCCCTCATCACGCACAACAATCTGCCATCCGTTGTCCGTCATACTGCCTTCCAAATATACATTCTTTCCAGCCGGTGTATGTTCTATGGCATTTTGTACCACATTGCCAAGGGCACGCAGCAAATGCTCTTTCTGAATCTCCGCACCACCCTCCAGGCCGTTTTGGGCTTGCAGGCGGACTCCCTTTGTTTCCGCAATCCCTGTTGTATTCCGGCAGAGTTCCTCGAACACAGCAGGCAGGCTGGTATATGCAAATGTCTCTTCCGTGCCGGCTGCGGTTTCCAGCAGGCTGGCCACATACTGTTTTGCCCGTTCATTGCCGGACAGGATCTTTTTCACCATTTTGCGGCTGTTCTCAGAAAGCTCTTCCTCCAGCAGAAGTTCCGCATTGCCTCCCACAAGAGTGAGCGGGGTTTTCAGATCATGGGCCAGCGCTGCGATCTCGGTCTCCCGTTCCTGCTGTGCCGCCCACTGGGAGGACAGGGAACTGTACAGTGCCTCCCGCATATGCTCCATAGCATCAAGCGCCTGGTCATACTCACGGATTCCGGCATGTGGAATCACAAAATCCAGTTCCTGGGCTCCTACCTTCTCACTCACCTCACTGAACAGCTTTAACCTGGCAGCCAGGCGCCGGCGAAGCCACAGGGTATTACCCAGTACGCAGAACGCCACTGCCGCAAAAAATGTAGCAATCCACAGGTATTCAAAGGGCGGCAGCCGGTTACGCAGCACAGGGTCAGCAAACTCTGCTCTGTAATACCAGTGAAAAATCACCGTACTCCCATCCGCATAGGTATACCGCAAAGTATCGGCCTCTTGAGATTCCTCCTGCAGAAGATCTTTTAAAGCTTTCAGCATTTTTCCTTTTACATTACATTCCAGCACTTCACCGTTTTTTCCAAATAAAGCGTACTCTGCCAGAAAATCTTCACCGGGAGAATGAAAGGTCTCCGGCTTACCGGCAAGCATTTTTTCCACCTGCTGGCTGGGAACGATTCCCCGATAAACAATACCGGTATTTTGAAACCGCGACAAACCGGAAGACCATATCATACCGCACAACAGTGTACAGCCAAGCATAACTATGGCAAAACGTAAAAGCACAAAGGAAAGGCTTACAGAACGCTGTCTTTTCGCCATTTATACCCCACCCCCCAAACAGTTTCAATCGGACTAAGGCCGGCCGTTTTCAGCTTGGCACGGATATTTTTGATATGCTCTGCAACAGCCGACGCATCCCCCTCCGCATCAAAACCGAAAACTGCTTCATATAATTGTTCTTTGGTAAACACCTGTCCGGCATGCAGTGCCAGATGCTCACAGATGGCATATTCACTCTTGGTAAAAGGCAGTACGTGCTCACCTGCCATGGCTGCTTTCGCCTGCATATCAAAACGCACACCGCCTCGTCTCAGGGTGTGGGTTGGCTGGCGCAGTTCCCGTCTCAGATGGGCATTTACCCGCGCACACAGCTCTGCTATGCGGAAAGGCTTTTTAATATAATCATCCGCGCCAAGTCCAAAGCCCTGTATCAGGGCAGCGTCTTCGGCTCTTGCCGTCAGAAACAGTATGGGGCAGTCCACCTCTGCCCGGATACGGTTGCAAAGGGAAAAGCCATCCTCCCCGGGCATCATTACATCGAGCAGCAAAAGGTCGTACATCCGGCATCTGGCAGGCTGTACAGTAGCGGCATCTGTCTCCGTGTCAACCTGATGTCCATCCCTTTCCAGGGCAGCACGCACCAGATCCAGCATATCGGGGTCATCATCGACCACTAACAATTTCGGCATAATTACTCTCCTCATATAATAAGTTTCATTCATTTTTCCTCATTACTTTACTCCTGAGTCACTTTCCCTTCCCATCTGTCAAACCAGAGGGTGGTTAGAACCAGAATCGCTAAAGTTATAATGATAGGCAAAACCACCTCGAAAAAAACGGGTATGCCTGATACATTCATACATTCTTTTAAAAATCGAACTCCCCATTCCCACGGAATAGCGGTCCAGATTTTATCACCCATGGGATTCTCAAAGATACCTGCTAAAATGGTTCCGGATACTCCCAATAAAACAGAAACGCTGGACCCAAACCGAAAAGCAACTGCCATGTGCAGCAGATATAAAAACAGATTGCAGAATAAAAATATACAAAAAACCGCAAGATAAAAATCAAAATGTATTATGCTGCTATTTAAAAACCAATTGACTCCAATATAAAAACACACCTCATATAGTATCACATTTACAGCCGAAAGGAACAGCAGAAAGAACAATTTCCCCAGATACACACATTTTCGGGACTCCACCAGTCCCAGCGCATTTTGAAGCCCGTTTATATTCCTGTCTAAATGAATGAAAATCGACACAGCCATGCTTGCAAAAATGGGATACCCTATCTGCAGCAAAAGGAAGAACGAACGCACATCGGGAATGATGCGGTATCCGGCAGAACCGTAGTAAAGCAAAAATAAGGCTGTGATCACAATGGGTGTCAGCAAATGCAGCAACAGCATTGGAGTCCGTTTGATCTTTGTAAAATTGGAAAGGAACTCCCTTGTGACCGTCATTTCCGATACACCTGCCTTTCATACCAGCGGGAATAGAAAGCCGTAAGAGCGAAGGCAGCAAACAGGCTCAGCAGCACCAGCAATAAACTTTCTCCCCTATTTAAAATCAATCTTGATCCCGGTTCAGCCAACAATCCGTTTGTCAATACGCCAAAGACCGTAACCATAAATCTGGCCGGCCAACTGTATGGAAAGATCCAAAACAAAGGTGTCAGGTAGAGAAACAGCCCGCTTGCTGCACTGGCAAACAGATTGATGATCATCGAAGCGACAAATCCCGTTTTTTGTTCCAAAAATAAACAGAACGGAATCTGCCATAAGAGAGATACCCATAATAGGCAGTAACCCAGGATATGACACCCTGCAAGACGAACCGCGTCTGCAAAACCGGACAAAATGCATTCGCAGATAATCGTGACAATCGCCAGCACCAATGATATGACCAAAAGATTTCCTGCAATCAAGATTGTTTTAGACACAAATGTCTTCTTCAGGTCAATGGGCAGGCTGTATAAAGTACGGTATTGGTGCTTCTTTTCCTTATTGTTTACCAAATGGCACATAAACACAACGGACAATGCCGCAATCGGCATGGACCAATTGCAGACCATGACACTTGAAAAACCTCCCAACCCCATACCGATATACATAAATACCATGGAGGTCAAAATCAGGACCACCGGAATCACAATCGCAAGTTTCTGAAACAGGGAATGTTTATATTTCATGTTTTCTGCTTTTAAATAAATTTGTAACATCAGGACGCACGCTCCTTTCTGATAATATCCATAAATAACTGTTCCAGATCCTCATTCGCGTCAATCTTATCCTCATACAGAAGGGAGCCATTGTATATGATCCCTATGTCATCAGCAACCTGCTGTACTTCGCTTAAAATATGGCTGGATACAATGACAGATATCCCCGACTCCGTGAATGTCCGGATCATCTTTCTCAGTTCCTCAATGCCAAAAGGATCCAGCCCGTTGGTTGGCTCATCCAGGATCAGTAGCTGAGGATTATTCAGAAGTGCCAGGGCTATCCCTAATCTCTGTTTCATTCCCAGTGAAAACTCCGATGTCTTCTTATTCTCAGTATCTGCCAAATCCATTTTCTGCAGTACCTCATAACATCTGTTTTTCCCGATTCCCATCAGGGCAGCCCGCACTTTTAAATTCTCAAATGCCGTTAGATTCTCATACAGCGGAGGGGATTCGATCAGGGAACCGATAACCGATAAATCCTTCCGTTTCCAGGGGTGACCGCAGAATTGTATTTCACCCGAAGTCGGTCTTATAATCCCTGTGATCATCTTCAGCAGGGTGGATTTGCCGGCACCATTAGGCCCTAATAAGCCGTAGACTGTATTTCTCCTCACAGACAGTGACAAATCTTTTACTGCATATGTCTTTTTGAACTTTTTAGAAACATTTTGGGTTTTTATGATATACTCGGATGTCATACGCTCCTCCCTTTGACATTTAGCCGCCGATTTTTCTATACTCTGTTTCATATAATTTGCCTCCTTTTTCTTTACTGATGTTATGATAGCAGGCAATTTTAAGGATTTTATAAGGAAACGGGCATTTACTCACATTTTTTACAGAAAAAAAGGCATATGCCGCTTTGACATATACCTGTTCACTTTCTATTTCTAACCATTATCAGGGCCTGCATTTTATCGGCACATTCTTTCCATGGTTTCCTGTACCGTAATGCAGCTTGCGTATCTTTTGTTCCAAATAAAATCATTGTAATATTTATACGTCTCTTCTGCAGACATATAGGCATTGTCAAACGTAGAATTGGACTCTTTTGGTACGATAATTTCAAATCCGTGTTCAAAACCGCATTTGACAGCAGCGTCTATGCAATATTCCGTCTGCAGCCCCACCACGATCATTTGCCCAACCTGCTTTTCGTTTAGATATTTCAGAAGCCCGGTCTCTTTAAAAGGGCTGTTTACGGTTTTGTCAAAAATCTTCTCATTCTTACACGGCTTAAATTCTTCATATATTTCAAAACCCTCCGTTCCCCTTGTCAATGCCCGGCCGGCCCCATCGTCATGGCGGACATATATGATTTCCGTATGTGTCTCTCTTGCCGTTTTTATCAGTTTTTTTACATTAGATACAAATATATCATAGTGATATAAATCCGTGTTTGTAATAAGCTTCTGCGTATCAATCACCAGTAATACCATGTGCAGCATCCCCCCTAAAATATAAATCAGCTTATCCCTGCGTTTTTTATACAAATTCCATATCTATCAGCCATATCTTATCACAGACATATAGGAAAGTCATTTCTTTTCTGCCGATTCAGGCGTAATTCCACACCCCTGGGTTACTGTCCCTTGTCCGGCAACAGGCTTCGCAATGTACAGACATGGGACACTCGATTCCATGTCGTACTGGCTGCCTCGGGATTTTCCAACTCTTCCATTGACAAAGCCAAATACAAGGAATATAATCTATATGACTAAAACATATTATTTAGTCATATAGATTGGAGGATAAATCTATGCCAAAGTTCAGTGACGCGGAAAAAGAAATCATAAAGCAGAAATTGATGCAGGAAGGAGAACGGCTGTTTACTTCATATGGAATAAAAAAGGTGACCATTGACGAGATCGTACAGGCTGCCGGTATTGCCAAAGGTTCCTTTTACTCTTTTTATTCCAATAAAGAGCACCTTTACATGGACATTGCCGGAAATCTGCAGTTTAAAATGTGGCGGGAAATGGATGCGTTTTTAAATGAAAACCGTTCATTACCGCCAAAGGAGCTCTGCAAACAGTGTTTTCTTTGGATGTTCAAAGAATTACAGCGGTATCCCATGCTGAAACAAGCCAACAGTGAAACGGCTGATTATTTATACCGCAAACTGCCCCCTGAAGTGATCGAAGCACATACAAAGGATGACGGACATGAACTTATCAAGCTTCAGGAATATGGTGTTCATTTCAAATGCGGCATTGAGATAGCGACAAAAACACTGCAGACACTTGCCATCAGTTTCCTGAATCTGCAGCAGGAAAACGCTGCTGATCAACAGACGATCATGGAACTTATTCTGGACGGTGTGTTAAAGGAGATGATAAGTGATGAAGGTGATTGATGTTCAAAATGTCTTTCTAAAATATCCATCTGCCAAATCAGATACCATTCGCGGAATCAGTTTTGCTGTTCAGCAAGGCGAGATATTTGGCTTTCTCGGTCCGTCCGGCGCAGGAAAAAGTACCATGCAGAAAATCTTAACGGGGACTCTTAGAAATTATCGCGGAAATGTTCGTGTTTTTGATACAGAGATGAAGAACAGAACAAGTGATTATTATGAAAATATCGGTGTGGATTTTGAGTTCCCCAATTTTTACAGTAAATTCACTGCTGCCGAAAATTTAAAATATTTCGCGTCCCTCTATTCCCGCAAGCCCCTGGACCCGATGGAGCTTTTAGAAAAGGTGGGTCTTCGCCATGACGCGGATAAAAAGGTAGCGGATTATTCTAAAGGCATGAAAATGCGGCTTGGTTTTGTGCGCTCCCTGCTTCATGAGCCGAAACTCCTTTTCCTGGATGAGCCTACCAGCGGTCTTGACCCGGCAAACGCCAGAATACTGAAAGACATGATCTTAGAGCAGAAAAGAATGGGAAAAACTATCATTCTCACCACCCATAACATGCACGATGCAGAGGAGCTGTGTGATCGTGTCGCCTTTATTGTTGACGGAACCATTAAAACAATTGACTCTCCCCATGCTCTGCGAAAAAGCGGAGCCGATACCGAAGTGGAATACAGTTTTTCGGAAAACGGAAAAGAGATAAGAAAGGTCTGCACGCTTTCCGAACTTGTCCATTCACAGGATTTCCAATCAGCGCTGAAAAAAGGCTGCCTGACAAGTATCCATTCAAAAGAACAAACACTTGAGGATATATTTATTGCGTTGACCGGAAGGGGGCTGCAATGAGACTCTTAAATGCCTTAAAAAACGATATTCGTTTTCAGATGAAATATGGTTTTTATTTTCTATATGCCTTTTTCAGCGCCGTGTACATAGCTGTGCTTTTGATCACCCCCCGGGAATATAAAAGTATAACCGCATCCCTCATCATTTTAACAGACCCCGCAATGCTCGGCCTTTTCTTTATGGGCGGGATCTGGCTGCTTGAAAAAGGGGAAGGCCTGCATGGTTTCTGGAGTGTTTCCCCTCTTCGGCCTGTGGAATATGTGTGGTCCAAATCCGTATCTCTGGCAGTTCTGTCAACGGTATCGGCTGACCTGATCGTTCTGTCTGCCATGAGAACCGGGGTGAATCTTGTGCTCTTATCCTTCAGTGTGTTCCTTGGCGCAGTTGTCTTTAATCTCATGGGATTGATGGCGGCATCCTTTGCCCGTTCAGTCAATCATTATATGATCATCGTTTTGCTTCCTGCTGTTTTGCTGTCAATGCCGCCGGTCCTCACAGCGTTTGGAATCACGCATCCGCTCTTAGAGATTTTTCCGGGAACGGCACTGTGGCATTTGATCAACCTTTCTGTCCACGGCTCCCGGAGTATCCATGGCCGGATGTGGATGAATCTTCTTATCTGGCTTGGCATCGCATTGTTTTTGGCTGACAAACGGATTGGAGCTGCTTTGGAATCAGAAGGAGGCGGAGGCACATGAAACATACAGGAAAACTTTTTAAAATCGGATTAAGACAGATAGCAAAAGACGGCATGCTGCTCGTTCTGATTCCGGCACCGTTTTTAGCCGGAATATTTTTTAAGTTTGCTATTCCATATATCAATACCATACTGATTAAAAAATTCGCCTTTTCCATCACGCCCTGGTATGGTCTGATGGACGGTATGCTGATTTGTCTGACACCTATGTTTGTCGCAATGATATCTGCATTTTTGCTTTTAGAAGAGAGAGATGAGGGGTTAAGTGCCTTTTATCAGATCACGCCTGCAGAGGGCCGTTCCTATTTATTTGCACGTATCGGACTTCCCATGATATGGGCGTTTTTTATTACCATGACAGTTGCTGCAGTGTTCAAACTTTCATCCTTTTCTTTTAAAATCCTTCTGTCGAGTTCGGTTATCAGCAGTTTTACCGGTATCTTTTTAGCCATGATGGTGGTCTCCATTGCCGGAAACCGCGTTGAAGGTCTTGCGCTTTCAAAACTGATGGGGATTAGCTTTGCAGGGCTTATTTTAATATGGTTCATACCTGCTCCATATCATTTCATAATGGCATTTCTTCCGTCTTTCTGGATTGGAAAATTGCTGATGGACGGGGCAAGTCTCTTTTCCTTTTTGTTTGGTCTGCTGACCTGCTTTTTGTGGGTCGTCTTTTTTACGAGGAGGTTTTTAAAAAGAGTTTAGGTAAAGAATTGACGAGTAAAACAAAATTAACATCTGACGGATTTGTGTCAGCTCTCTTTTTTAAAAAAGCGCCTGCACTTTAGGATAAAGCTGATAAGGAAGTACCACACAAAACCAACTTAACGGCTGACAAACAGAGTTGCAACGAGGAACGGGCAAGGAGTCAACAGCTTCTTGCCCGTTCTTTCTGTCTTTATATGCTTGTGCTAAAAGGGCGAATGTTACGCAATAGAACGTCGTTTTCGGGGGTGGGAGTATAAAAACCCTTACCGCCTCATTTCTGCGCCAGCAAAGCCGCATAAAGCAAGGCTTTTTTGCGTCTACTTCGTAACATAAACCCATGATATTTTGAGGGCGAAAGCACTTGTTGCTTTCGCCCTCTTGATTACCTGTAAAGCAGGGACAGGCAGTATTGCCAACGACGGCGACAGCCGTTTATTTTATCGTTGACAATGCTGAATGGCTCTGCTATCTCTCCGACAAATCGGAAATCTGCTATTTCATTTTTTCTTGGCACTCGCTACATTCTCTATCGTGGATTGATATAATTCCCCCACATTTTAAACAGGTATATTTCTCTTTCTGCTGTTCCATAAATGCTTCTAATCCCTTTTGTTGTACATATTCACTGTTCTCCATAAGGCTTGCCTGATACCTTTGGTTATAGCTTTTTTCGAGATTTTTTATCAGTTTGCATGGATAATCAGAACATTCAAAGCAATAGGTCAATCTTTTATCCTTAATACATTCTTTTATCTTGCATTTACGACAATGCTCTGGTTTTCCTTGGTCGCTTTTCAAACATCCAGCACATGGTTTTTTATGATAGCAATGCTTATAACATACCTTACAGTTCATACCGCAAGGGGCAAACATTATCGTATCAATTTTTTCTGTTGACATTTTCATAAAGTCTTGCCCCTTTCCTTGTTTCAATTGCATCTCGCCAAATCGGAATTTAATCGACTTTTATAAGTCCTCTGTCAATGTAGCTCTTGACTGCCAAATCAATTGTTTCAATACAAGTGTATTTAGGCTGATACTCCAAAAGAGTTCTCGCCTTTTCAATGCTGAACACACCGCTTCTTACAATGTGATAGTATGTGTGGTCGCACTCTTCTGGACTACCCTCATACTGACACCACTCTGACCACGGAAGAAACTTGATTTTCGCTTCATGCCCAAAGTATTCGTATAGATGCTTTGCAAAGCCATAAAGCGTGATATGAGTTGCTGCATCTGCATCGAAGGATTCTCCAAGTGCTTGATTTCTGTGCGTTATTGCTTTATAGAATACTTGAGCAACATCGTAACCATGTACATGATGAAGGATTTCTTGCCCGAAATTGGGGAGTGCAATTTCCTTACCGTCTGCAATGTCCTGAAACACCTTAATTGAGGTATTTCCCCATGGATTGATAATTGCCCAGCCAGGTCCCGATATTTGTCCTGGCATGATAACTGTTGACGGGAAACCATTCTGCCGATATTGTTCTTTTAGGTACATCTCACTGGCAAACTTATCTTTCCCATAATCATCCAATGGTTCCTTTCGCAAATCATCAGGGTCAAAAGGTATCGTCTCAGCCATTCCATGCGCCCAGCAAGACGAACAATATAGATAGTGAGACAGCTTTGTATTCTTAAATCCTTCGACAATTTTTCTTGTCTCCTTAATGTTAAAGTTCACCAAGTCAACAATGATGTCTGGTTCCATTGACTTCAGATTCTGAATAAAATCAACATCATTTTCTCTATCCATCTGTTCACGCTTAACCGTATGCCACGCAGGTGCATCCTCATATGGTGGTGTCATTTTTCGTGTGATGGCAACCGTATCGTACCCAGCATTCACCAGCATTGGAATCAAATAAGTTCCAATATGCCCTGATGCTCCTATAACTATAACTTTCATAAAGAAACCTCCTTGCTAAATTCATATTTTTTCATCCCGACAACTCGGAATTTGCATCATTATACAATGGTATCGCCTGCATCTCCAAGTACCTTCAATGATTTATCATAGTTTTCTTCTTTAACGAGAATATAATCCGTATTAAAAGTAGAAACAGCAAAAATACCAATCTTATTATCTGCCAATACAGCTGAAATTTTTGACAATATACCTATGAGAGAAAAATCAAGAACACCTTGTATTCTCATCATTTTCCATCCATCATCGTACTTCCGCAAATTCCCGTTTGTCGCTCTGTTTATGATATATTTTACCATACCTCTATGAACATTTCCACCACAACCGCCCTGTTCGCCTACTCATCTTGAGCAGGCGAATATTTTTTTGCTTTTTTCGCCTCAAGCTTTGGCAAAAACACAAAGTGTGGTGTTGTAGGTAGTAAGGAAAGAAATAATCTTTCTCAAATCTTTGGTAAAGCAGATGTTCAATCGTGGTAGAGAGAAAGAGAAAAATATTTCTCAATATCCTCAAAAACTTTGGCATTTTTCATTTTACGGTGGAGAGGGTATTGAAGGGGTTGGGGAATATCCCAACAAGCAAAATGCGGAGCATTTTTCGGAAAAGGGTACCCTTTTCCTATGCTTGCTGCGATACTTCTCACCCTTACCAAACTACAAAGGACGGGAAAGAAATGGAACGGAATATGAAAGATAAGAACAGCGATTTATTACCAAAACGGGGCAATCCGCTGAATGAAACGGTTACACACAAAATTGGCGGTACGTTCTATGAAATATCTACGGTTTGCGGCGGCGATGAACTGCTCTATGACAAAATGGAACGGCTCATAAAATCGGAAACCGTCACATCGCCTACTGACAGGGAAAAGAAAGTCCGATATAATAACGGTAGCAACCTGGTTGTCGGGCGTTCATTACAGGAGGAATGAACACATGACAACGACAAATTATCCCGACAATATTACAGCTTTATATGCCCATTTAAGCCAAGAGAACGCTTTGGACGGAGAGAGTAACTCCATAGCCAATCACTCACGAACGGTTTTTGAAACTATCCTTCGAGTATGAGGCGGAGCAGAAAGAACTGACAGAGTTTGTAAAGTCCGAGCAAGCGGCGGTCAACAGCTACGAACAGGACAAAGCCGACTTTGACAACTTCGCCGCCGTTATACGCAAGTATGTGGGAATACGAGAATTGACGCTCACCATCGTCAACGAGTTTGTGAAGAAAATCATCGTCCATGCTCCCGATAAATCCAGTGGGCACCGCCGCCAAAAGGTGGAGATTGTTTGGAACTTCATCGGGGAACTGAAACAGGACGAGGATAAGCAGACGATTGAACGGCAGAGAAAAGGCAAGACGGCATAGCCTAAGCTATGCCGTCTTGCAACATGATTAAATTACTTCCTTACGGGTGTTCACCATTCCAGCAAGCGCTTTTAAAGCGTATTAATTCATAACAGATATCACCGGCATAAGATATGAAATACATGGTACCCTTCTGTTCGCTCTTAAGCAAAACTTTATTATGCCAGCAGATGTCTCACCATCTCCCCATCAAAAACTACTTTTGCCACACGGTCCACTTCTATCTGATACAGCGCATTGGCCGCCATGTGCTCTGCCGCCTGTTCCAGGTCACGGATACCTGTCGTATCTGCATATTTTTCTATGACTGCGTCAACAGCCTCTGCAGTCACAACGCATTCCTTTTCCTGCAGGCCCATACGTTTCAGGACTTTTGGCAGGGCAAATTTTGAAAATATGATTTTCTTTTCCTCCGCTGTGTAATCCGGAATATCAATGACAGCAAACCTTGACATGAGCGGTGCGCTGATCTGCTCCTTATCATTGGCTGTAGCTATGGGATACACGCCGACTGTTGGGACCATACACTCAATATAGTTATCTGTAAAGCCCAGATTGTCGAGAAGGGTCAGAAGCACATCCGCCGGATTTCCATTCCCCTTTCCGGAAGACGCTTTATCCAGCTCGTTGATAATGAAGACAAGGTTGGATTCTCCCGCCATAGAAAATGCCTCCATAATGATTCCCGGTTTTGCATTTGCATAGATACGGGAGCTTCCGGTGAGCTGTTCCGGGTCGTTGATGGAACTCATATCCAAGGTGGTCCACGGCAGTTTTAAAATGCGGGCAACCGCATAGGCGATCTGGGATTTTCCCGTGCCCGCAGGGCCCACCAGCAGAATGCCGTATGCAGGGAGGGTATGTGTGCGGTTGATCTGTATGATCGTTTCCATGATCCGCTGCTTCACCCTTTCCATGCCGTAGAGCTCTTCATCCAGAATTCTGCGCGCTTCCTGAGGGTCAATGGCTTCAAAATAATTGTTTTTCCATTGAATATTCATCATAATGGAAAGTGCACGCTGCGCATGTCTGCGCTCCTCCGGGGAGACTTCATGGGAGCGTGCGACAGCAAGGTTTCTTCTGGCCCAGAGGCGTATATTATCAGGCAGAGTCTTACCCGCACAGGTCATAAAATCCGTTATGCTCTGCAGGCTGGTGAGCTTCATGCTGTCACCGGTCTCCTCCTGGTCCTCGTCCTCAATCTCCTCTGCAGGTGCACTGCCTGCCAGTAATCTTTCAATCATGAACTGAAGAAATCCATCCTCTGCGGAGAGCTTTGTCCCTCCTCCGAAAGCAATTTCCCGAATCTTGTAGACTGCATACCCGTCTTCCATGTTCTTGCCGGACAGACGCACATTAATGCGGTTCTCACCCAGCCAGTGAAGGAGGCTGACAAAGCGGGCGTCTACTTTGAGAATATCTGCCGGTACCGTACCGTCCTCCTCTTTGAACTCAAATACCGTCTGCTTATCCTGATCTGCAAAGACACCACAGGAATGATGTTTCCATTCCCGTTTATGATTGTCCAGAAGCAGGATGGGCTTTTGGGGTGAAGCAGCGTTCTCATTGGAACGAAATACCGTGTATGTACAATGGAACTCATTACTCTTTTTGTCGTCTGAACTGTTGCTGAAATCAAATACTGGCATATTGGCACACTCCTTTTATTTTAAAACTAAAACACGTATATGGCGCGATATGTGGCAGAGACGGCTCTGCCCGTATGTAGTATACCTATTTTTCCATCTATTTACAAGCTCCTTTATACTGAGTCAACAAAAAAAGAGCGCCATTTTCTCTTTCCAAATGACGCTCTGTGTTCCAATCCTGACTCCTCAACAATATTTTATTCAGTTTTCCTCAAATAACCGTGCCTTCTTACTCCTTCTGTAAAGTACAGCCGCACTTGTTCCTCCGACAGCCAGCAGAATGATTGTATATATAAACATAAACACATATCCTCTGTTTCCATAGTGATCTAGCCAGAACCCAAACAGGGAATGCTGGAACAAATCCGGTGAGTAAGCAAGAGCCGCGTATAAACCCATTGCCGTACCGCTGGCCTGTCTGGCAACATTTGTTTCCGGAGGCAGTGCCAGACAAATATTGGTAAATAAGGTACACACGATTCCGGTAATAAGAGACACTGCCACCAGAACCCCCAACGGAACTTTTGCAGAAAAAAGAAGAATACATATAAGAAATACAATCAGCGCGGAAGTTCCGAATATTACCATTCTGGAGACATATTTCGTCTTCGTTGCAATCTTGCCCAGAATAGGGCTGAACAACCTTCCTCCGTATAGATTCAGCACTCCCAGCACTCCGGAAAATGTCACCGCAACGCCAAACACATCATTAAAATACGGTACAAAATAAGACGTGGTAGCCATGGTTGAAAACATACAGAACCCGCATATGATCATCATCCAAAGCCCAGGTTCCTTCATAACCAATGCCAGCTGGGAGAACGTAAACTTCTCATTCTCATCTCCTTCCGTATTCACATCCTCTACCTTCCTGAATATGAAAATACATCCCAGGGCGGATACAAATGTAAATCCCGCATAAACCCACACAACTGTTGAAAATGCAGGGACCTGTCCCACAGATTTTTCTGCGAGATTATATACATATAAAGAAGTAAAGTTGATAACCATATAGCCGATTGACTGTGCAAAAGAAAACATGCCAACCGATTCACCAACCAGATGCTCCGGCACTATCATACGAGGCAGTTTAAAAATAGATGGGTTAAACACAAAAAATGTAGTAACACCAAACAATCCCCATATAATATACATATTGATCACTGACGGTGCCAATGCCAGCCATACACTAAGAGCCGTGGTTCCAAGCAGTGATACAATAATACATTTTTTATAATCCAGTTTATCTGTGACAAAGCCTCCTATGAGGTTAAATATCACATTTCCAAATCCATACACTGACATGATCAGTCCAAGCTGTGTGTTTGTAGCACCGGTTGCCTCCATCATGGGATCATAAAAAATCCCTTTGATATAAGGCAGCGAATAAGACGCCGCATAGCAGATGCCTGCAATCATCAATGCCCCAGTTACCCATCCCCCAAGACCTTTTTTCTTCATACATAAACCTCCCTTTTAGGGTTTCCGGCATAACACCATTAATCCATCCGCAGCTTTTACTCCTTTTCCCTCCGGATATACAAAAACTGGATTGATATCCATCTCCACCAGTTTATCCCTGTAATCTTCTGCCAGACGGCTCACAGATACCAGGCAGTCTGCCAAAGCTTTTATGTCAAGAGGCGACTGTCCCCGGTATCCCGCAAGCAGCCTGCTGCTCTTCAGGGAACTTATCATCTCTTCTGCTTCCCAGTGATTTATGGGGGCAGGATACAGGACTGCATCCTGGAAGATCTCTGTAAAGATACCACCCATTCCCAGAAGGATCATTGGTCCCAGATTGGGGTCACAGGTAACACCGATTATCATTTCCAGACCTTCTTCCAGCATCTCCTGAACCAGTATGCCATTGATTTTTGCATCCGGGCGCTCTTGTTCTGCACGTTCCATGATACCTTGAAAGGCATTTTTTATCTCTTGTTCTCCCTGAATCCCAACACGTACTCCGCCTATTTCTGACTTGTGCAGGATATCATTGGATTCGATTTTCAAGACCACCTTTTTGCCCATTTCTGCCGCGCAGGCCGCCGCTTCTTTCCAGGTAACCGTCAGTTTTTCTTTCGGACATGGAATCCCATAATCTATAAAAATCTGCTTTGACTGATGCTCGGACAGTGCGATTCTGTCTTCCTCCTGTTTGTTCTGCAGTGCGGCAATTGTACCGGTACGGTTTTCAGCAGTTTTTAAAAATGCAGTGTAATCCATCAAATGCCGTATGACCCGGTATCCGTAATGCGGCGGCGGCAGTATGGGAACACCGGCAGCTTTGAGTTTTTCAAGAACCTCTTTCTCTCTTCCGGATTCAATGAGCGGAACTACAGCGGCCGGCTTTTCCGGATGTCGAATGCAGTAACGGATCAGACCTTCCAGGTAATCGTAAATTGTGATATCACTAATTTTCTCTGTTATCTGCAGAGAGGTTACCAGCATCTCTACCTGGGGATCTTCCATCACGATTTCTGCCACCTGTTCAAAGGTATTCCCATCACTTCCACCGGTTAAATCCATGGGATTCTGCGCTGTGGCAAAGGGCGGCAGAACCTTTTTCAGCCGTTCTGTGGTCTCCTCGGAAAAATCAGGAAGTTCCAGACCGTACAGGGAACCTGCGTCCGCTGAGATTGTTGTCTCCCCTCCTGATATATTTACAAATGCCAGACTGTTTTTTTCCGGCAGTTTTGGGAGCGTTACAATTGCAGCACAGACAGAAAGAAGTTCCTCCAAATCCTCCACCCGGATAACTCCAAACTTCTTAAACAGCGCATCCGTATGCTTATCACATCCACTGAGATTTCCGGTGTGTGAGGCGGCAGCTCTGCTGCCTTTCTGGGAGCGTCCCGCTTTTAGGATAACAACCGGTTTTCTCTTTTCCACTGCTCTGTGCAGTACCTGCGCGAACTTTTCCGGCTTTTTTATTCCTTCCATATAAGCAGCTACAACTTCTGTATTCTCATCCTCCACCAGGAACTCCAGATAGTCCTCCATAGTCACAATTTTACTGTTTCCTGCGGATATCACATAGGAAAAGCTCCCCTTGGCACTCTCCATCAGCCCCATGCAGACTTGACCGCTCTGAGATACCAGGCCGATTTTTCCTGCACTCTCCCTGGCCTGGAACAGAAAACCAAAGGCAAAAACCCGGTCCACGAAATTTAAAAATCCCGCGCAGTTTGGTCCCATAACAGCAATATCCAAATCTTTTGCCTTTGCTGTCAATTCCTCCTCCATCCTGACATCTTCCGGCAGCTTTGTCTCACCGTAGCCGCTCGCAAAAACAACTGCGCCTTTTGCTCCTTGTTCAGCGGCTTCTTCCAATAATGCCGGTACTGTAGTTTTCGGTGTACAGATGACAGCAAGGTCTATTTTCCCCGGAATATCCGATATCTTCCGGTAGCAGGGAACGCCGAATACCCTGTCATTTTTCAAGCTCACAAGATACAGATCTTCCATCCGTTCCCTGCATTGTTCCAGAAACATTCTCGACGCGAAACCCGCCATCGTTTCTCTCTCCGTGGCTCCCACAATCACTATTTTCTGTGGGCGCAGCAGCTTATTCAGTTCCATTTCTTCCCCCGCTTTCTATGAATACAGTCTGTATCCTGCATCAAAAGCCGCTATATTGGCCGACAGATATTTTCCTTTGCCCTTTTTGTCGAAATAGGCGGCAATCGCAGCGGCAAGCTCCTCTTTTCCGAACATCCCTGTGGCCTTTTCCAGAACTCCCAGCATAACCAGATTGGCACCTTTGGAATTCTCTGCACCGGCAGATAATTCATTTGCCGGTACGGAAAGGGCCGTGATATCCTGCCGTGTAATTTTGTCTGCCTCCACCATATCTCTGTTATACAGCAAAATTCCTCCAGGCTTTATCATATGCTCAAACCGTTCCACGGAAGGGGCATTCATGGCAAGCAGAATGTCCAGTTCATTGCAGTAAGGACTTCCAATCTCTTCATCCGACAGCTTCACATTGCAATTGGCTGTCCCGCCACGCATCTCAGAACCATAGGAGGGATACCACGTAAGATTCTGCCCCTTCCGGAAGCCCGCTTCTGCGAGGATCAACCCAGCGGTCAATACACCCTGTCCTCCAAATCCGGCACAAATTATTTCCTTATTCATAAGCTGGCATCCTCCTTCCCAATAAATTCTCCAACAGGAAATACGGGCATAATCGTATCTTTGATATATTTCGCTGCTTTCACCGGTTCCATTGCCCAGTTTGTGGGACAGGGAGAAAGCAGTTCCACAAGGCTGTATCCTGCTCCCTGCATTTGCTTTTCCAAAGCCCTTTTTATATACTTCTTTGCCTTTCTGATATTCGCCGCATCACAAAAGGAAGCCCTGGCCAGATAGGCGATATCCATTTTATTGAGAAGTGAAACCACATCCAGTGTGCCTCCTCCTTCTTCCATACTTTTTCCATGTATGGAAGAACTGGTTACCTGTCCCTGAAGTGAGGTGGGAGACATCTGGCCTCCGGTCATTCCAAACACACAGTTATTTAGGACAATTACAGTAATATTGTCATTTCTTCTTGCAGAATGGATTGTCTCGGCAATTCCAATAGAATAAGCAGCACCGTCTCCCAGATAGGCAATGACGGGATTTTGGGGCCTGGCAAACTTGACTCCCACTGCTGTGGGAACCGGTCTTCCATGTGCTGCCTCTATTGTGTCATATCTCCAGATATCAATGGGCATCCCTCCGCAGGCTACATCCAGTACGGCGATTGCTTCTTCCTCCCGCCCTAACTCCTGGAGCACTTCTCCGATCAAACGGATGGCAATTCCATGGCCGCATCCCGGGCAAAAAGAATGTCCGTCCGTATATGTTATTCTTTCCGGCGCCTTTACCATCATTTAAAACACCTCCCTCTCCATCTTTCCTTCTAATATCTGTACCGCTTTTTCAACAATGTCCATACTTCTCGGCACTTTTATTCCTGTCCCGTATGTATATACAGGGTATCGGCACTGCACAGACAGCTTTACATCCTCTGCCATCTGACCGGTAATACTCATCTCCACTGTCATAAACGCTCTGCAGTTTTCTCCCAAATCAGCAAATGCGTCCACAGGGTACGGAAAAATAGAAATAGGGCGGATGAGACCCAGACGGATTCCCTGTTTTCTTGCTTTTGAGACAGCTTCCTTACAGACTCTGGCACTGATTCCGTATGCTACTAGAATCAGCTCTGCGTCCTCAGTGAGAATACTCTCCCATCTCTGCTCATTCTTTTTCATTTCCTCATATTTCTCTCTCAGAAATGTATTGTAATCATCCATATAATAGAAAACATTTGTGATTTTCTTTGATTCCTGCCGGCCTTTGCATCCTTTTACAGTCCAGTCATCTCTGTCAATATCTACCTCTTCCTGCGGCGGCAGACACACAGGTTCTACCATCTGCCCGATTGCCGCGTCTGAAAGGATGATAACAGGGTGTCTGTATTTCTCAGCCAGAGGAAATGCCTGCATCATCAGATCCACACTCTCCTGAACAGATGCCGGGGCTAATACCAGAAGATGGGAATCTCCGTGTCCGTTTCCTCTTGTTACCAGCTTATAATCGCACTGTCCCTGGCTGATTTCTCCGATACCGCTTCCAAATCTGGCTACATCCACGATCACAGCCGGAATATCTCCTGCGATCAGATAGGAAAGCCCTTCCTGCATCAGTGAAAAACCGGGGCCGGAAGAAGAAGTCATGGCTCTGGCGCCTGCCGCTGCTGCTCCTAATACCATATTAATGGCTGCCAGTTCTGATTCGGACTGTATAAAGGTTCCTCCTGCCTCCGGCATCCGCTGGCTTAAATATTCCAGTATCTCATTCTGGGGCGTAATGGGATAGCCGCTGTAAAAACGGCACCCGCTGCGGATCATAGCTTCAGCCAGCGCTTCATTTCCCTTCATCAATACCTTTTCCATAGACTTTTGTCCCTCCTCTTCTCACTGTACTTTCCCGGAACAGATTTCAAATACATAGTCCGGACATACCGTGTAACATGTGGCACAGGCTACACACAGTTCCTGATTGACTTCCACGACTTCATACCCTTTTTTATTTGTTTTTCCAGATCTGCTGACTGCCCCTTTGGGACATTCCTCTATGCATCTTCCGCAGGCTTTGCAGCGGTGAAGATGAAGTATTACTTTCTCCATAATTTCCTCCTCTGTCTACAATAAATTCTGCACCTGGCCCATTTTCCCTTCACAGTAATATCTCGCATTGTACGCTCCGATTTCCAGTGATATCCGGTATGCCTCATCCGAATAAAAGGCTGTATGCGGTGTTAAAATTACATTGTCCCTGTGCAGAAGCGGATTCTTAGTTAAATCCGGGGTTTCACTTTCCAGAACATCAAGCGCTGCACCTTTTACCAGCCCCAAATCCAGGGCCTGTACCAAATCTGCCTCTACGACAGCTCCGCCCCTGGCTACATTGATGAGAAACGGCTGTTTTTTCATCTTACGGAACATATCCATGTTCAAAAGCCCCTCATTATCTTCTGTCAGGTTCATATGTACACTGATGATATCCGAAATTTCCAGCAGTTCATCCAGCTCTGCCCGGTTCACATTCATATTGTCCATAACCTCTTTTGGCACATATGGATCATAGGCCACGATCTTCATTCCGAAACTCCGGGCTCTTTGCGCAACCGCTTTACCGATTTTGCCAAATCCGATGATTCCCAGTGTTTGCCCCTCGATTCTGTGCACTCCCATTTTCTGAATAGTTTCCATTTCCCATGCGTAGTCTTCCTCAATTCTCCTTCTCAGATAAGGGAAACGACGCTCCAGAGAAAGAATCAGAGCCAAAGTGTGGTCAGCCACTTCCTGTGTACAGTAGCCTGATACATTTGTCACAGCGATTCCCCTGCTTTTTGCATATTCTACGTCCACAAAGTTAAAGCCTGTCGTTTCCAGTGCAATAATTTTACATTTCTGCATTCTGTCAATTGCTTCTTTTCTGATAGGCGCGAAGTCTGAAATCACTGCATCTGCCTGGCTTAAAATCTCATAATAAGCATCTAAATGTTCCGGTTCATACACTGCCCTCAATATTTCCGCATCCGGGGGCAGGCAGTTGATCTCTGTCTGTAAATCTCTGTCTTTTGTTTCTGGAAATACTGTAAATACAACTTTCATTCTTCTTTACCTCCTTGTTTTCCTGCTGATTGAAATACTTTCAGTTTTGCTTTCTCTTCCGGTGTCTGTCTGCCCCAAATACTGATCGGGAAAAAGAGCAGCGCTGACACCGCAAGCCCGGGCCAGAAACTGTCTGTCTCAAAAATTTTCCCCCACTTAAGGGCATTGCCCAAAAACCAAAATAGTACGACTGCCAAAGAACAGGCCGCCGAATAAAAAGCTGCGCTGCTGTTCGCTTTCTTCCAGCACACTCCGAGAACGGTTGGAAGAAATAATCCGGCAGAATTAATCGTCAGTGCAATAAACAAAACATCAATAATATCCTGCCGGTACATTGCAAAAAGTAATGCCACAAATCCTATTCCAAAGGAACAGCACGTACTTAAATGTCTTATTTTTTTATCCGTCACATCCCGGTTGATATATCTTTGATAGATATCCTTCGTTAGATTTGTAGATGCTGTCAGCATTAAAATATCTGCTGAAGACATTATGGCAGCTATAATTCCTACCACTACAATTCCCCGCAGTCCCTGGGGAAATATATGGATGATCAAATAAGACAGCGCATTTCTGCTATCCGGCAGATCAGGCATAATAACCTTTGTACTCAGTCCTAAAAAGGTGGCTGACACCGCAATGATGAAAATTCCCGCAGCAGCCAGCAGAGAGCCTCTTCTGGATGTCTTCACATCTTTTGCCGCTATACACCGGGTATATCCATCCATATTTGTATAGAAGGAAAACAAGGTCGTTAATCCCAGTGCGATGATACTTGGCCACCCCCATGCTCCGAGATTCATATAGGAATCCGGCAATGACTGAATCGCTGATATACCGCCGTCCATATGCATAATGCTGAGCGGAACCCCGAGGATCACAATACCCAGAAGTAAGATTACGGTCTGTACCCAATCCGTGTAGGTGACCGCAAGGAGACCCCCGAAAGCAGTATAAAATGTGATCACTGCTGCAACTACGATCAATGAAACCTTTGTGTCCCATCCTGTCAGCGCACTTAATGTACTCCCTCCTGCCAGAAACTGACTCGCCACAAACCCGATCATACCCAGAATTGTACAGATGGTTGCCACCATTCTCGTTTTGGAATCGTATCTGCTTTCAATAAAATCCGGATATGTCAGTAAGTTCAATTTTGTACTCAGCCTTTTTATGGTTCCTGTAAACGTAAACGCAAAAATCACAAGACTGACTGCAATGACAACCACATACCAGACTGCCGTTATCCCCATGGAATACGCTCTCTCGGCAGTCCCCACAATAGAAGCACCTCCTATCCAGGAAGAAAGCCACAGACATGTAATGGAAAACACACCTGCTTTTCTGCCTGCCACAAAATAATCATCTGAATCCTGCTGTTTTTTACCGGAATATATACCTATAAAGAGCATACCTGCCATATAAAAAACAATAATACCGATATCCAAACCACTCAAAGGAATACCTCCTTCCGTTCACCAGCCCCGCGCGCGAACTGGTCATACCAGTTATTAAGTACATTATACACTGGTACGACCAGTTGTCAATAATTTTCAGATATCATTTTCTCTATTTGTAAAATATGCAGATTTTTGGCACGTATTTTTTGTATATTATTTACAATCCCTCCCACAACACCATTGATTTTTTTCTTATAAAATGATATTTTATTAGGTAAATGGTATTTCATGCCATCTTACGTTAAATGGTCGGAGGAAAACAAATGGAAAAAGAATCAGAACCGAAAGGTTATCAGATAATTATCAGTGAATTACAGAAAATGCTTGCAAACGGTGAATTAAAATGCGGGGATAAACTTCCCTCTGAACGAAATATGACCACTCTCTTTCATCTGAGCAGAACATCTGTCCGTGAAGCCCTTCGGGCAATGGAAATGATCGGGATTGTAGAGAAACGCCATGGGGAGGGAAATTATATTGTAAATAACGCGGAAAGTTCCCTGACAGATGTACTTTCTATTATGCTCATATTGAATGATGGAGCTCTTGATGAATTCATGGAATTTCGTAAATGGATAGAACTTGGGGCAGTCAAAAGCGTGATCGCTTCCTCTTCCGAAGAGGAAATCCTTTCTCTGGATGAAAAATTATCTGCCTATGCCGATTCATCCTCTGTCCATGAAAGGACTTTAAAAGATATTGATTTTCATAAGGCTATCGTTTGTTTATCCGGAAATCCTTTTTTTATTTCCATTTTTAATGCCATCTCTGCTCTTGCCGTCAATCATCTGGAAACCATCATACAGAGGCTTACGTCTAACGGAAAAGACAGTGCAAAGGTAGATTCTATTTATCAGGAACATGAAATGATTCTAAATGCCATAAAAAAAAGAGATTATACTATGGCGGAAAGATTTCTGGATTATCACATCCAGACTTTCACATAAAGAGTCTTCTCCGCTGTGTATCGCAGCGGCATAACTGTTCACAAGCTGCGATACACAGCATTGTGAACAGCGGCACCTGAAACCACATGGTATAAATACATGACGAAAATATTGGTAAAGACATTTCATTTTCTGCTTGACATTCCCCATTTTCTATGTTAATCTGTAACAAGTGTTTTGATAAAGCCTTGATTTCGCATATATCCGTAAGTCATTCTTTTATTCATGATTTACTGTTATATGCGTTTTTTGTTTTGTAAAATGCATATAAAAATTAGGAGGTATCTTTCATGAATAAAGGTACAGTAAAATGGTTTAACTCAGAAAAAGGTTTCGGATTTATTACAGGGGAAGACGGATCTGATGTGTTCGTACATTTCTCAGGAATTAATTGTGACGGTTACAAATCTCTTGAGGACGGCCAGGCCGTGACTTATGATTTGACCAGAGGAAACCGCGGCATGCAGGCCGTTAATGTGTGTGCTGCTTAAACCAGAATATCACTGCACTGTCTTATGAATACCTGGCTGTGATCCACAACAGCAGGTATTCGTAATCTGTATATCAATTAGTCAGAGCTATGATTGATGTTACAGCTAAGTCGGCGGGGTTTATTTTGTATTCCTTGCTGGCTCAACCTAAATTAACTGAATTTCACGATTCATTTATATATAAATTTTCTGCTGACAAAATTCTTATTTTCCAAAACTCCCCCATCCGTATTTTCCATCCCCTATCCAAACTTTTATGCAATAACAATATCAAACGATCTGCATATAATAAACCAACAAATAATGTTCAGGTACACATATTATGAACAATGACCCCCGCGGTACAATCATTCAGCAGGGCAATATTATGCGCATAGATAATGCATTGATTGAAGAGGTATTCTGTTTTAATAATTCGATCGGTCATATCCTTATCTCCTATGCCGTTCCCGAGGCAAATCAGACCACTTCCATACAGACCTTACGTCTGAATATAGGCAGAAACACTGTGATTCTGAATATGTTCGGACAGCGTGTTGACGCCTGTCAGCTTCGGCAGGGTATGTGGATAAATGCCGTATTTTCCTCACGGATGACGCGAAGTATCCCGCCCCAGGCCAATGCGTTTCTCCTTCTTGTCAGGAGAAATCCCCGCCCGCAGACCAATACCACGGATGGACGGATTGCTTCCATTGACCTGAGAAACAGGTTCCTCTTTACGGGAAATCCCAATGATATCAACAGCCAGATCCGGTTCACAGTCACGGACGATACTGTTATTCTGAACCGGTTTGGAAATCCCATCAGCCTTCGGGCGCTCCGCCCCGGGCAGATGGTCAGGATCAACCATGCCAATTTCCAGACGGCCAGTATTCCGCCTCAGACCACTGCCTTCCGGATACAGGTGATATAGGAAATCTTATGGACACAAAAAAAGCTGGCATCTCATACAGAAATGTCAGCTTTTTACTGCTCGCCTTTTTCATTATAATACAATTCCCAGCATCTCTATGAGAATCCCCCAGAACACACCTGTCCCATAAAGGATTCCAATGAGTCCCAGATTCTCTTTCATTCCTTTGTTCGTTCTGCAAAGCACCAGAACGCCCACTCCGGCTCCCACCAGAAGTCCTGCCATCATCTGTCCTGCTCCCAGGATTCCTGTCAGGTAGAGCTGTGTGATGACCACAGAGGAGGCGCAGTTGGGAATAAGGCCCACCAGTGCAGCCAGTAACACACCGATCAGGGGTTTGCTGCTGATAAAGTAACCGATATTATGGCTGCCCACCAGCTCCACGCAGAAACTGATCCCCAGGGAAACCAGGAATATGAAAACCGTGATCTGCAGGGTGTGGAGAAAAGCAGATTTGATGATGCTGCCGTTCTCACAGTGGCAGTGTTCGGATTCACACAGATCATGGATCTCTTTTTCATGGTGGTCCCTGTGTATATGTCTGTATTCTTCCCGCTCTCTTCTCTTCCTGCCGCCGAACCGCCATAATATGTCAATGGCAAATCCCGAGACAGCTCCCAGTACGATCTTCAGTCCCAGAATACGCAGGATTGTGCCTGCAGCCACGGATTCGGAGATAAAGATGGGCAGCATCTCATCTGAAGTGGAGAGAAAGATAGCCAGCAGTGTTCCTGCGGATATAACCCCGCCGGAGTAAAGACTGGCAGCGGCAGCGGAAAATCCGCACTGGGGAAACGCCCCCACAATGCCGCCTATAAGGGGACCAAAATGTCCCGACTTTCGCATAATCTGTTTCGATTTATTTTTTGTCTTATGTTCCAGGTATTCCATGACCAGATAAGTCAGGAAAAGGAAAGGAATCAGCTTCGCCGTATCCAGCAAAGCATCCAAGATCACGTCAAGTACCATTCATACAGCTCCCTTCCGCATCAGAGTTCATCACTGTGCCAGTTTCTAATCATAGCATAAAACCGGGACAAACTCAACGCCGGATTACTATATTTTACAGATATACCTAAAAACAGGCAGCGGCAGCAGAAATCCCGTGTCTTTCCGCTGCCGCTCTTTTTATGCGTTTTGATAACCTGTATATTCACTTGTATGAAGCAGTCTGTTTGCATTCTCCACCCGCTCTTTTGTGGGCGGTTCGATTCCCTGCAGGGGGTAGGGAATACGCATATCCTGCCATTTGAAAATCCCCAGTGTGTGATACGGCAGTACCTCAAAACGCTGTACATTGCCCAGGCTTTTAACAAACGCGTCCAGCCGTATCAGGTCTTCGTCATAATCGTTCCGCTCCGGCACAAGAACATGGCGAATCCATACAGGCTTCCGGATTTCTGCCAGATATCCGGCCATATCCAGGATATTTTCATTGCTGCATCCTGTCAGGATCTTATGCTTTTTGCTGTCGATCTCTTTTATGTCAAGAAGCAGTAAATCCGTGACTTCCATAAGGCGGTTGAATTTATGGAAAAACGGCTCGTGCCTGGAAAACGGATTCCCGGATGTATCCAGAACCGTATGCACGCCATTCTCCTTTGCCTTGGTAAAAAGCTCCAGCAGGAAATCCATCTGCAGCAGCGGTTCCCCGCCGCTGACAGTGATTCCGCCCTTGTCTCCCCAGTATGCTTTATAGCGCAGTGCCTGCCCTAAAAGCTCATCGGCTGACATCATATCCATGGAACTGGTGCTCCAGGTATCCGGATTGTGGCAGAACTGGCAGCGCATTTTGCACCCCTGCAAAAAGATCACAAACCGGACACCCGGTCCATCCACGGAACCGAAGCTTTCTATGGAATGGATGGAGCCTTTTCTCAAACTAAATGCGCTCATGTGCGGAGCGGGCAATCACATCAAGCTGCTGCTCGCGTGTCAGGTCAATGAATTTCACCGCATAGCCGGATACACGGATGGTAAAGTTGGCGTATTCCTCTTTTTCCGGATGTTCCATGGCATCCACCAGCTTCTCTATGCCAAACACATTTACATTTAAGTGGTGTGCGCCCTGGTCAAAGTATCCGTCCAGTATGTGGACCAGGTTGTTGATCCTCTCCTCCTCGGAATGTCCGATGGCACCCGGATTGATGGTCTGTGTGTTGGAAATTCCGTCAAGTGCCCACTCATACGGGAGCTTGGCAACGGAGTTTAAGGAAGCCAGAAGACCGTTTTTCTCAGCACCGTAGCTTGGATTAGCTCCCGGTGAAAGGGATTCTCCTGCTTTTCTGCCGTCCGGAAGAGCGCCTGTGGCCTTGCCGTAAACCACATTGGATGTGATGGTCAGGATTGAGGTTGTAGGCTCGGAATTGCGGTAGGTGGGGTATTTTTTCAGCTTCTCAAGGAATGTGTGAAGCAGCCAGACTGCAATATCATCCGCCCGGTCATCATCATTTCCGTAGCGCGGAAAGTCTCCTTCTGTCTCGAAATCCACAGCCACGCCTTCCTCATCGCGTATCACCTTCACCTTGGCATACTTTACAGCAGAAAGGGAATCCACCACATGGGAAAATCCTGCGATTCCTGTTGCAAAGGTTCTGCGGACATCGGTATCGATCAGTGCCATCTCCGCTGCTTCATAGTAATACTTGTCATGCATGTACTGGATCAGGTTCAGAGTATTTACATAGAGTCCTGCCAGCCAGTCCATCATGATCTCATATTTACGGATCAGCTCATCATATTCCAGATATTCGGAGGTGATCGGTTTGTATTCCGGTCCAACCTGCACTCTTGACTTCTCATCCAAACCGCCGTTGACAGCGTATAAGAGGCATTTTGCCAGGTTTGCCCGGGCACCGAAGAACTGCATCTCTTTTCCTGTCTGTGTAGCTGATACACAGCAGCAGATGGAGTAATCATCTCCCCATACAGGGCGCATCACATCATCATTCTCATACTGGATGGAACTGGTCTCCACAGAGATATAAGCAGCATATTTCTTGAAGTTTTCAGGCAGCCTGGATGAGTAGAGGACCGTCAGGTTCGGTTCCGGCGCAGGTCCCATATTCTCCAGTGTGTGAAGGATTCTGTAGTCCGTCTTTGTCACCATGGAACGGCCGTCCTGTCCCATACCTGCCACCTCCACGGTAGCCCAGACCGGGTCGCCGGAGAAGAGCTGGTTGTAAGAAGGAACGCGGGCAAATTTAACCATTCTCAGTTTCATGATAAAATGGTCAACCAGTTCCTGTGCCTCTTTCTCTGTCAGCATTCCATTTTCCAGATCCCTCTGAATATAGATATCCAGGAAGGTTCCCACACGGCCCACGCTCATGGCAGCGCCGTTCTGTGTCTTGATGGCTGCCAGATAGCCGAAATACAGCCACTGGACTGCTTCTTTGGCATTCTCGGCCGGTTTGGAGATATCGTATCCATAGCTTTGAGCCATTTTCTTCATATCGGCCAGAGCGCGGTACTGCATGGTGATTTCCTCTCTCTGACGGATGATCTCATCTGTCATGATACCGCAGCCGCAGTTATCGTAATCTTCTTTTTTCTTTTCCATCAGGAAATCAATACCGTAAAGTGCCACTCTTCTGTAGTCACCTACAATACGGCCACGGCCGTAGGTATCCGGAAGTCCTGTGATAATCTTGTTATGACGGGCTTTTTTCATCTCCGGTGTGTACGCATCGAAAACACCCTGATTATGCGTTTTGTGATATTCTGTAAAGATTTTATGAAGTTCCGGAGCCGGTGTGTAGCCATTGGATGTGCAGGAATCTTCCGCCATTTTGATACCACCGTAAGGCATAAATGCCCTTTTCAGCGGTTTGTCGGTCTGCAGCCCCACTACCTTTTCCAGGTCTTTTAATTCTTCACTGATATAGCCCGGCCCATGGGAAGTCAGTGAGGATACGATTTCCGTATCCATATCCAGAACGCCGCCTTTTGCACGCTCCTCTTTCTGCAGTTTTGAAAGTGCAGACCAGAGTTTTTCCGTAGCTTCTGTGGGTCCTTCCAGGAAGTCCTGGTTTCCTTCATACGGCGCGTAGTTGTGCTGGATAAAGTCACGTGTGTTGACTTCTTCCTTCCAGATTCTACCTTTAAATCCATCCCATTGTTTGAAGTTATTCATCTTTGCAAGTCCTCCTTCTAAGACAATAATTGTGTCGGAAACTGTACTGTAATGTGACCGGACTCATTAAAAAAAGCCGGTCCTATCCAGACAGCTTCTGCCCAGACGGTCGGCTAAATCAACGTTATACTCCCTGTGGTTCATTCCACTTCCGCCAGTCATATAACACTTGTAGTATAAAGCATTTTTTTAAGAATTGTCAATAAAAGGAATAGAACTTTTATGTTCTTTTTAGTATACATTGCTGCAGAAAAGATTACTTATTACCGGAATGGATAGCCATTTGCAAAAGGCGGTAATCTGTACATGTGGTTCAAAGGACCGCTGCCCGCACCCAGATCAAGTCCATCCTGCAGCGCACCGGTCAGATAATTTTTTGCGTTCTTAATTGCTCTTTCCAGGGCGTATCCAGCGGCAAGATTGCAGGCAATAGCCGAGGAAAGTGTACATCCTGTTCCGTGTGTATTTGGATTTTCTATCCTCTTTGAAGAGAACCAGATGTATTTTCCTTTCTCATACAGCAGGTCATCAGCTCCATCTGCCAGATGTCCGCCTTTTAAAAGGACAGCGCCGGAACCGTAACACGCTATTTTTTCTGCTGCCCGCTCCATCTCACACGGTGTACTGACAGAAAATCCGCAGAGTGCCTCCGCCTCCATAAGATTTGGTGTCACCACTGCTGCCAGAGGAAAAAGCTCTTCTTTCAGAGCTTCCTGCGCATCTTTGGACATGAGTCTGCTGCCGCTTGTGGAAATCATGACCGGGTCTAAAACTACATCCTGTACCTGGTATGTTCTCAGCTTTTCTGCAATCACACGGATAATCTTTTCATTGGGTATCATACCGATTTTTACTGCATCCGGACGAATATCCGTAAAAACACAGTCCATCTGTTTTGCCACAAACTCCGCATCTGTTTCCCGGATGCCGTATACGCCTGTTGTATTCTGTGCCGTGAGAGCTGTGATCACACTCATGGCGTACATTTTGTGAACGGTTATTGTCTTAATATCCGCCTGTATCCCGGCTCCTCCGCTGCAGTCCGAACCGGCGATCGTCAATACCTTTTTCATCTGTTTTTTCCCCATTCTTCCCAGCTTTCAAGATAAATATCTGCCAGTTTCAACAGTTTTTCTCTGTCCTTTTCCGAATAAAAATCGCGTATAACTGCCACTGTAAACCCGGATTTTTTTGCTGTCTCTGCGGCAAAATATGCATCTTCAAACACCAGAGTTTCTTCTTTTTTTGTACCTAAAATCCCCATCGCCAGCTCATAAATGCGCGGATTTCTTTTGCCTGCTCCGGCCTCTGTACAGGTGAGAAGGCCGGTAAAATATCCATCAATCCCATTATTTTTAAGAGCTGCCTCGATCAGAGGTCTGTCCGTAGATGTGGCAATGCACATTCTGACATTACGGCTCTTTAAATCCTCCAGTACCTGCAGAACGCCCGGTTTTATCCGAATCACTTTTTCATAACAGTCATATATCATCCTGTTGAATTCGTCAATGATCTCATCGCGTTCCAGGCGGATCCCGTAACTGCTGCGGAAATACTCTGCGGATTCCTCCATGGTCATGGTCTCCAGCTGCTCCTTCGTATCCTCCCCGGGTCTGATTCCTTTCCGCCTCAGATAGATTTCCCCTGCCCGGTCCCACAGCCCCATAGAGTCGAACAGCGTACCGTCCGCATCGAAGACAGCCCCTTTTATTTCTCTCATTTTTCTGTCATCTCCTTCGCCAGAGCCAGCAGCTCCTCACAGGCTTTTCTGATATCCGGCTGTCCGTAGATACCGGATATGACAGACACTCCGGCGGCACCGCTTCCGGCAAGCTGCATCAGATTCTCTTTCTTGATCCCTCCGATAGCCACAACGGGAATGGATACAGCCCGGCAGATTTCCTGCAGTGTTTCCCGGGATATCACATCTGCATCCTCTTTTGTAGAGGTAGAAAATACCGCGCCGACTCCCAGATAATCCGCGCCCATTTTTTCAGCCTGCAAAGCCTGCTCCACGGTTCTTGCAGAGACGCCTATGATCTTGTCAGGGCCCAGTTTTTTCCTGGCGCTTCCCGCCTCCATATCGCTTTGTCCCACATGTACCCCGTCCGCGTCCACAGCCAGCGCAATACCCACATTGTCATTGATAATAAAGGGCACGCGGTAGCTGGCCGCCAGCGCCTTCATGTCCTTTGCCTCGCGCAGGAACTCATCATCCGGCATATCCTTTTCCCTGAGCTGCAGAAGCGTGATACCTCCGTCCAGGGACGCCTTAACCTGTTCGTAAAGTGTCATTTCCCCCACCCAGGACCGGTCCGTAATGGCATACAAAAGCAGGGCACGCCTCACCAACTCTCTCTTCTCAACGCAATTCATATTTTGCTCCTCTCTCCAGCTCCCGGCCGGTCAGTTTATATACTTCATCGATCAGGTGATTCCTGCAGCCTGCGTTGCCGCTGTTCTCCTCTGCCATTTTCTCATATGCCTTCTCCCCGCACAGGCCCATGGTGATGACAGCAGCAGCCACGGCCTCCAGCTTTCTGTCAGGATTAGCAGCCAGATAGGCTGCGGTGAGGGAGCTTAACATACATCCGCAGCCAGTGATCTTTGCCATGACGGGATGCCCGTTTCTGATTATGTATGTGTTTTTTGTATCTGTCACAATATCCACTGCGCCGCTTATGGCGATCACAGCTCCTGTCCTTCCTGAAAAGTCTCTGGCCAGCGCTATGGTCTTTTCCAGATTCTCCTCTGTCACAGCATCCGCTGCGTCGGCATCCACACCTTTGGAGCTGTTTCTGCCTCCGGAAATGGTCTTGATCTCAGATATATTTCCCCGGATGGCAGTAAATGGAATCTCTCTGAGCAGCTCTTCTGCTGTCTCCCGGCGGTATGTGGATGCGCCGGCTCCCACAGGGTCAAGCACAATGGGGCGGCCAAAACCCGCAGCACTTTTTCCGGCCAGAAGCATGGCTTTTACAGAGCGCGGATGGAGAGTTCCCATATTGATATTTAAGCCGTCGCAGAGACGCCCCATCTCCTCTGCTTCCTCCTCCCCGTCCGACATCGTCGGGGAAGCGCCGCAGGCCAATGTAATATTGGCGCAGTCATTTGCAGTTACATAATTGGTGATGTTCTGAATCAGAGGCGATCTTTCTCTGACATTTTCCAGTATTTCTCCCAGCATTTCTGTTCTCCTCTCTGCATCCTGACAGGGCCGCCGAACACAAAAAGGGAGACGCCAACACGTCTCCCGGAATCGTCCTTCTCTCCCTACGCTGGCATTACCCATATCAGGTTAAAGGGTCGAAGTTGATTACTTCCTCTCAGCCTGCCGCTACAGGCTCCCCTGATGAATTAACTGACTATAAGAATACCACACCTGCCTGTATCTGTCAAATACTCCCTGTCTATCCTCATTTCTTCTCCAGCCCTCTGTCTGTGAGTTCATAGATGGTATCGCACACCTCCTCCATATATTTCCTGTCATGGGAGATACTGATGACTGCCCCCTCAAAATCAGCCAGCAGTTTTCGGATGACCGGCCCGGAGAGCGGTGAAAAGTTTCTGGTCGGCTCATCCAGAAGGAGCACATTGCTGCCGTCCAGACTCATTTTCAGAAAGAACAGCTTTGCCTTCTGTCCGCCGGAAAGCTGGGAGATGCAGTGGTCCATCTCATCCGCCGTGTATTTCATACTGCCCAGATAGGTGCGTATCCTGCTGATTTCTTCTTTGTCACCCGTCTTCTCAAGAAATTCCGGCGGAGTCCTGCTTTCGTCCATTTTTTCCTCATAGTTCTGCGGCATATAAGCGGCCCGGATATCGGTACGCCCCTCCATGGTTGCAGCAATTTTTTTAAGAAGTGTTGTCTTTCCCGTACCGTTTGCCCCGGTAATGCAGATTTTTTCCGGTCCTTTTACAGTCAGATGAATCTGTGTTGAGAGCAGCCTGTCTCCAACCGCGAGTCTGTCGAGAGAATACTCCAGCACTGTCTTACCGTTTGGAATGGAGGTGCCCTTTTGAAAACGGATAAAAATAGCATCCTCTGTCTCGGGTATCTCCGTCCTATCCTCCGCCTCCCTCTGATACCGGCGTTCCATGGCTTTTACCGCACGCATTTTCTTTTTCAAAAGCTTGCCTCCGTGAGGATTCTGCCGGCTGATATTTCTCTGGTCACTCTCCACTTTCTGCTGGATCCTGCGGAACCGTTCCTCCTGTTTTTCAGCTTCCTCCCGCTCTTTTCTTGCGATGCGTTCCTGATTGGTGAGCCCTCTTGCCCTGTTTTCCATATACGTTTTGTAGTCCATCTTTGCCACCGTGTACCTGGGCTTTGTCTTTCTGTTGATCTGCTCCAGATGAATGATGACATTGGCTGTGCGCTCGATCAATGTCTCATCATGGGAGATATAGAGGATGGGAATATGACTGCTGTTCATAAACTGTTCCATCCACTCCAAAGTCCTGATATCAATGTCATTGGACGGCTCATCCAGCAGAAGGATATGGGGATTTCCCATGAGGATTCCCGCCATCTGCAGCTTGATTTTCTCTCCGCCGGAGAGCTCTCCCATCTTCTGCTGGGAATAGTAAATATCCGCCGGTATTCCAAGCTCCCTGCTTATCTTTGACAGCTCTTTGGGGGACATATTATAAAAGTCTGATTCTTCCGTGAAAAACTCCCAGATGCTTTTCTCCCGGTTCCGCTCTTCCAGCTCCTGGGGCAGATACCCTGCCTTTATGTGGTTTTTGACAATCTCCCCTGTATACTCTGCGTAGGAGTCCACCAGAGCCGGGTCATAAATAAGCTTTAAAAGGGTGGATTTTCCGTTTCCCTCCTCACCGATCATGACTGCCCTGTCCCCCTTGTTCAGTACAAAAGAAAAATCCTCCACCAGGGTTCTCATATCTTTTTTATGTGTAACAGTCAGATTCTTAATCTGCAGCATTATGCATACCTTCTTTCCTGATATAAAAAGAGCCTGCTTCTCCACCGGAAAAACAGACTCTTAAATACGCGCACCCATATCGGGTTCGCTGAAGATATCATCATAGGGATACCATTCTCCAGTCAGTCTACTCTCCGGCAACGAAAACAGACCTGCTGTGCAGGTAATGCTCTGTCTTCCATGCTCCGAATCATAAACTACTGAATCATCCTATCCCTCTTTTCTTTTTCATTCTTTAAGCAGAATACTCTGCAGATTTCATTCTATATTATGCAGTACGCCCTGTCAAGTGTCATTTTCACTGTATACCCTGAAGGAGCGTTTTCCTGCCCGCTTTGCCTCATACAAGGCCTCATCGGCACGCCGGTACATCTCCTCATAGGAAAGCTTACTGCCGGTCTGGTAAGATACACCTGCGGACAGAGTCACATTGTACTGCTCCACGCTCTCGTCCTGCAGCGTGTATGTGACAAGCTGCTGCAGCCGTTTCAGACAGACGCCCTTATCCCTGACATCCTCCAAAAATACCATAAATTCATCTCCGCCGATACGGGCACAGATATCATTTTTCCGGAAAGTGGACTGCAGGGCACAGGCTACCTGCAGAAGAATGTTGTCGCCAAAGGGATGCCCGTAGGTGTCATTAAGCATTTTAAATCCGTCCACATCCAGCATGATCATCATACAGGAGGTGGTCTGTTCCATACTTTTCAGCCGCCGTTTGATAAGCCGCTCCCCTGACCTGCGGTTGTAAATACCGGTCAGACAGTCCTTTTCCGCTCCCTGTCGGTAGTAGATCTCCCGCATGGTCTGCTCATGGGTGTCCAGCATTCTGCCGATTTTTCTGTCAAAGCCGCCGTCCTTCCCCTTAAAATGTGCGATCTGGCATCTGGTCCACAGGTTATTGCCTTCCCCGTCCACCATGACCACATCCTGCTCTTCCTTGTCAAAGCTCTGTTCCTCCATGGGATAACTGTGCACAAAGAGCTTCACCTCTCCCTTTTTCTCACAGTTTTCACACATAAAAGGAATGAAATCCTTCTTCCTGGGCGGTCTTCCGAAGCGCTGCTCAAAGCAGCCATAGACATCAATGGTACAGTCTTTGCAGTGTATGTCAAAATCCACATCATTTGCCAGCGTGGTGAGTACCCTCTGCAGATGATCCCTGCGGTTCACCAGCTTCCGCAGCCTGATTTTTTCTGTAGCGTCCACGAGAAAGACGTAAAAGTAATACTTTCCGTTCTCTTCCTCCACCAGGCGTCCGTAGTCCTCCACCCACAAAACCGTTCCGTCCTGGCAGCAGATTCTGTATTCCACATAATCGTATGTGTCTGACGCGATCTGCGCCATGATCTCGCTCTCCACCCGTTCCAGATCCCCGGGATGCACCATTCCCCGGAAGGAACCGCCTGTAAGCGCCTGGAAAGCCTCCATATCCCTGCACCGGAAAAGTTTTAATACGTTCTCATTGACATAGGTGATCTTCTCGTCGCCATCAGCCTCATAGATAAAAAAGCCCCCCGGCATACGGGACAGATACTTTTTTGACGGTTCCGGCACTGACGGCGTATCTGGCACAGATGGCATTTCCGGCACTGACGGCGTTTCTGACTCAGACGGCTTTTCCGGCACAAACGGCTTTTCCGGCACAAACGGCTTTTCCGGCTGCCATCCCCGGCATACATCGATCCATTCCCGGCTGCCGGCGTATTTTTCCAACTCGCCCGGTGTCAGCTCTATGGCGCTGCTGGCACTTCCGCAGGCCGGAAATACTGTCTTAAATCTCTTCAGGGAAATATCTAAAAACACCTGTACATCAGCCGGAATCCCGAAGGGGCATACTCCGCCCACTGCATGTCCTGTCCTTGTTTCCACCTCATCGGGAGAAAGCATTTTGGCCTTTGTATGAAAATAATCCTTGAACTTTTTGTTGTCCACCCTGGCGTCCCCTGCCATCACCACAAGGACCGTCCTGCCGTCAACCAAAAAGGACAGGGTTTTGGCAATGCGTTCCGGTTCGCATCCGGCAGCCTTTGCCGCCAGCTCCACGGTAGCTGAGGACTGGGAAAATTCCATGATCCGCTCCTCCATGCCAAAACCTCTGAAATACTCCTTTACTTTTTCAATTGCCATTTCCGCACCTCTTTTTTACAGACCGAGCTTTTCCATCCACTCTTTTTCCTTAAACCCCGTGACAACAAAAGATTCTCCCACCAGCACCGGACGCTTCACCAGCATACCATCCGTGGCAAGCAGGTCAAGCTGCTGCTCTTCGCTCATTTCCGGCAGCTTATCTTTCAGTTTCAGCTCCTTGTATTTCATACCGCTGGTATTAAAAAAACGTTTCAGGGGCAGACCGCTTGCGTGATACCAGGTCTCCAGCTCCTCCCTGGTGGGATTCTCTTCTATAATATGGCGGTCCTCAAACTCTATCCCCTTCTCTATAAGCCATTTCTTTGCCTTCTGGCAGGTGCTGCATTTTGGATACTCTATAAATAACATATGTGTAATGCCTCCTTTTTATGGTTCTAGTTTATCATTATACTTTCACGCTTTCAACTACAAAAAACCTTCTTTGCCTTCTCTCTTTGTATTTTATTCAATACTTTTTTAATCCAGATTGACAACAGACTATTGGCTGTGCTATTTATATAGCATAGGTTACATTTTGTATACAATATACAATTTGGAAATATCTGGTAACCTTTTTCTTCGAGGCTGCTGCACATAATTTTGTCAGCTTTGATTCATGATTACAGCAGGAGGTAAATACTTTATGAGAACAGAATGGAAAAGCTTTACAGGCGGTGCCTGGGAAAAAGAGATCAATGTGCGGGATTTTATCCAGCAGAATTATACACCATATAAGGGAGACGGAAAGTTCCTTAAAGAGGCCACAGAGGACACCAAAGACCTGTGGCAGCAGGTTCTTGCCCTTATGAAAGAGGAGCGGGAAAAGGGCGGGGTTCTGGATATGGACACCAAAACCGTCTCCACTATCACTTCCCATGGCCCCGGATACCTGGATAAAGACAAGGAAAAGATCGTGGGCCTGCAGACAGACAAGCCGCTGAAACGCTCCATGCAGCCATACGGCGGTATCCGTATGGCAGTCAAAGCCTGCGAGGACAATGGCTACCATGTGGACCCTGAGGTTGTGGAGTATTTCACCACTCACAGAAAGACGCACAATGCCGGTGTGTTTGACGCCTACACCCCTGAAATGCGCGCCTGCCGTTCCAATCATATTATCACCGGACTACCGGATGCCTACGGCAGAGGGCGTATCATCGGCGACTACAGAAGGGCTGCCCTCTACGGTGTGGACCGCCTGATCGAGGAGAAAGAGGAAGAAAAAGCCACCACACGCAGCATTATGTATTCCGATGTTATCCGTGAGCGCGAAGAACTCTCCGAACAGATCCGCGCGCTGAAAATGTTAAAGGAACTGGCCCGCATTTACGGCTGCGACATCTCCAAACCCGCTGAGAATATTCTGGAGGCCACACAGGCACTTTACTTTGCCTACCTGGCAGCCGTGAAGGAACAGAACGGGGCAGCCATGAGCCTTGGCCGCACTTCCACGTTCCTGGATATCTACGCAGAGAGGGATTTAAGAGAAGGGACCTTCACGGAATCCCAGATTCAGGAGATCATTGACCAGTTTATCATGAAGCTCCGCCTTGTCTGCTTTGCCCGCACCCCTGACTATAACCAGATCTTCGCGGGAGACCCTACCTGGGTGACAGAATCCATCGGCGGCATGGGACTGGACGGCCGTCCTCTGGTGACAAAAATGTCCTTCCGTTACCTTCATACCCTGGACAACCTGGGTGCTGCTCCGGAACCGAACCTGACTGTTTTGTGGTCCTCCGGGCTTCCGGAAAGCTTCAAGGAATACTGCGCCGAAATCTCCATCCGCCACTCTGCCATCCAGTATGAAAATGATGATATCATGCGCCCGGTACACGGGGATGACTACGGCATTGCCTGCTGTGTATCCTCCATGCGCATCGGCAAAGAGATGCAGTTCTTCGGTGCCCGTGCCAACCTGGCAAAATGTCTGCTCTATGCCATCAACGGCGGTGTAGATGAGGTTTCCGGACAGCAGGTAGGCCCAAAATTCCGCCCTGTCACATCTGAATATCTGGATTATGACGAGGTGATGGAAAAATACAGAGACATGATGAAATGGCTGGCAGGTGTCTATGTGAACGCTCTGAACATCATCCATTACATGCATGACAAATACAGCTATGAACGCCTGCAGATGGCGCTCCATGACAAGGAAGTACGCCGCTGGTTCGCCACCGGAATCGCCGGATTTTCCGTTGTGGCGGACTCTCTCTCCGCCATTAAGTATGCCAGAGTAAAGCCGGTCCGCAACGAACAGGGAATCGCTGTTGATTTTGAGATCGAAGGAGATTTCCCCAAATACGGAAACGATGATGACCGGGCAGATGAGATCGCCCAGGAGGTGCTTCATACCTTTATGCAGTATATCAAAGGCAACCATACGTACCGCGGAGGTGTCCCCACCACATCCATCCTGACGATCACCTCCAATGTGTCCTACGGCAAAAACACCGGCTCCACCCCGGACGGCAGAAAAGCCGGAGAAGCCTTCGCCCCGGGTGCCAATCCCATGCACGGACGTGATACCAACGGCGCGGTCGCATCCATGGCCACGGTTGCCAAAATGCCGTTCATGGATGCCCAGGACGGTATCTCCAATACCTTCTCCATCGTACCGGATGCCCTGGGCAAAAACGGAAATGCAGAGAAAAATCTGGTGGCACTTTTGGATGGATATGCGGCAAAAGGCGGGCATCACCTGAACGTAAATGTATTCAACAGGGACACACTTCTGGACGCACAGAAACACCCGGAAAAGTATCCGCAGCTCACCATCCGTGTATCCGGTTATGCTGTAAACTTTATCAAGCTGACCAAAGAACAGCAGGATGAAGTGATCTCCAGAACCTTCCATCAGAATATATAAAGGAAAGGCAGGTGTCCACATGAAAGGATATATCCACTCTCTGGAAAGCTTCGGAACCGTGGACGGCCCGGGAGTCCGCTATGTGGTATTTTTCCAGGGCTGTCCCATGCGCTGTCTGTACTGCCACAATCCTGATACCTGGAACCCCGGGGAGGGCCGGCTCATGGACACAGAGGAGATCATAGCCTCCGTGAACCGGAACCGTGCCTTCTATTCCACGGGCGGTCTTACCGCCACAGGGGGAGAGCCGCTTCTGCAGCTTTCCTTCCTGACAGAGCTGTTTGAAAAGGCAAAGGCACAGGGTATCCACACCTGCCTGGACACCTCCGATGTTACCTTCCGGGGCGGCAGTTCAAAGTACCTTGGGAAGTTAGACCGGCTCCTAAAGTCCACGGATCTGGTCATGCTGGACATTAAACATATCCACGATGAAACCCACAAAAACCTGACTGGGCATTCCAACAAAGATATCCTTCAGTTCGCCGGATATCTGGACGCGCACCGGATTCCCCTCTGGGTCCGCCATGTGGCGGTTCCCGGCATTACCTGTGACCGGGAATCCCTCCGTTCCCTTGGAAAATTTCTCGGTACCCTTAAGAATCTGAAGGCCGTGGAGGTTCTTCCTTATCACTCCATGGGGAAAATCAAGTACGAGAATCTGGGACTTAAATATCCTATGGGCGATACAGAAGAGGCAACAAAAGAGGATGCCAAAAAAGCATACGAAATCATTCTGGACGGAATGGAGAGCGTGACCCATACCAGGTTCGTCTCCCATTTCACCTGACACTTTGACCCGCCGGATTTTCCTTCTCCGGCGGGTTTTTTGCCGCTTTCTCTGCCGACACCTCTCGACTTTTTCTGCAGATTGTATTATACTTTGATATAAAGCTGCATATCAGCATAACCTGCTTATGCAGAACAGGGGGATTTTTATTATGAAACTGAGTATGTGGATGATAGCCAACAGGCTCAAACCGCTGAATCCTGAGTTCCAGATCAGCGATGGTTCGCCTGCTGTTTTAAAGAGTGCCCGGCGTGCCTATGCCACCAACTGCGTTTATGTGTTTCCCAGCGGAAACGACGTTATCTGCCAATGGGAAAACGACACCATCAGACTGAAAGATATACAATTTGACGAAGCCTTTGAAATCATTCAGGGCATCTTTGATTTTTATGAGGACTGGGATGCCGCCATCGTCTCAGCCGCGGAACAGGGGGATTACCAGAAGATCCTGGATGAAAGCTGGCACTGTTTCCACAATCCCATGGTCCTGCTGGACGCCAACTGCAATGTTCTTGCATACAGCCAGCAGTATAAAGAGGTTTATGTGGACGAGGAGTGGGCACACCTGATGGAATACGGCTGCAGCTCCATTGACAGCATCCGTTTTATGAGACGTGACTGCACAGACCAGAACTTTTTTAATGTGGGAGCCACCAAATATCATTTTGACAGGAAAGCACTCTCTGACTGCCTCTCATCATTTATCTATTATGACCGTGCCCAGTGCGGACGGATCACCCTGGTGGAACGAAACCGAAAGCTCAATACCGGGGACTGCCAGCTTCTGGACCATATCACACGGCTTCTTGCTGTTTCCATGGGAAAAGCAGGGCCTGCCGCGCCTCCGGATGGTGACCATTACAGTGTATTCCGAGATTTGATCAAGGGGGTTTCCGTCAGTGACAGAGAGCTTGGACGGCAGTTGGAAGTCAATGACTGGTCCACAGAGGATACCTACGGCCTCTGGGTGTTTCACGGGGAAAACGGGGTTCTGGAGGAACAGGTGCTTCTTCTGGCTGCCCACATGATATCCCAGCAGCTGCCCCACTGTGAGATCTTCTGCCTGGATGGCAGCGTGGTGCTTCTCTATAATGAAAAACGGGAGACCTCTGACACTTTAAAACACCGCCTGAGCCGCCTTGTGCGCCATAACCATATGCGAGCCGGCATCAGCCTTCCGTCCTGTTTCCTAAAAGACATTCAATATCACTACAAACAGGCACTTTTTGCCCTGGAGGAAAAGCTGCCGGACAAACATTACTATGATTTTTATCCCAGGGCCATTGACTACATAATCAAAAACAGTGCCCCTGATGTCCTTCTGGCGGCCTGCCATCCGGACATCATCCGGTTTCACCGACTGGATTTGAATCAGCCCACAGAACGGGTGCGCACCATGGCGGCTTATCTGAACAATGAGCGCTCTCTTCTTCACACTTCCGAAGAACTGTTTGTCCACAGGAATACACTGGTGTACCGAATCAAAAAAATAACGGAGGAGCTTAGCTGCAATCTGGAGGAAGGTTATACCCGTGATTATATGAAGCTCTCCATCCGTATCCTGAAACTTTTCGGCTGTATTTAATGCCGCACATCTGCCGGCTGTCATCGCAGGAGTCTGTTCCCTAGACGTGTACAGACTTCTGCAATTTTTTTAGTTTTCTGCACATCTCTGCCATTTTTCTTATGCAGTACGAATAATCACCTGTTTTTCCATAAAATTTCGTATTTCCCAACTGTAGTTTTTATATCTCCTTTTTCTTATAATCTAAGTATAGTAGTTGTTCGGTAATTCTGCAGAACATTCAAACAATATATGCAGAACACTGATTTTGCTGTTATTTCCGGAAAATGCGAAACCAACTGACCGCAGCACAAAAAGAGAGAATGAAAAGAAAAAGGAGGCTTTCGTATGAGCACTACGAAAAATAAGGTTGGTCTGAAAGAGACCATAGCCATACTATCTCTATATTTTGTATCCATGGGATTTACTGTTGTGACGCCTGCTATGGCGAAACTGGCAGCAGCTTTTCCTGACAACAACTTTTCCCTGATATCCACCCTTCCCACCCTCTTCGTGGTATTTGCCACTCTATGGGCAGGTACTGTGGCAGGGAAAAAGGTAAAATACCGCACCCTGGCCCTGACCGGCTGTATTATTTTCACTGTATCCGGCACACTTCCCGCCATCGTGGGCGGTTCCTTTGCCTTTATCCTGGTGACACGCGCACTGGTAGGTATCGGCCTGGGCCTCATGGCTCCTCTTGGAAACGCACTGATCATCGGTCTGTATGAAGGCCAGAAACAGGCAGCTTACCTGGGATACGGCACACTGCTTATGAACGGCGGCGGTATTATTCTCCAGATGCTTGGCGGCGCTCTGGCTGATATCGGCTGGAAGACCACCTTCTTCGGACATCTTCTGGGCGTCATCTCCATCGTATGTCTGATCTTCCTGCCGGAACCGGAAAAAGCTCCTGTACAGCAGGAAACCGGCGGCAAACCGGCAGCAAAAGACAAAATATCACCTTTTGTATACACCATTGCCATTTTGTTTCTGCTGTTTAATGTATTGAACTACCCTGTTATGCTGAACATGTCCCTGATGTTTGAAATGAAGGGTGCCGGCGGTGCGACCATGGCTGCAACAGCTCTGTCCCTTTACACAGTTGCCGGATGTGTGGCAGGTTTCCTGTTCGGTACGATCTTCAAGATAATGAAACGTTTCTGTCTTCCCATTGCCTTCTTCCTCTGGGCAATCGGCGCTTACTGCATTTACATAGGCAAAACCATGGTGGTCATGTCAGCAGGTACTATTTTGATCGGATTCGCATTCTCCGTGATCATGCCTGCAGCCTTCACACTGGTTGGTATGCGTACCCCGCCTTCCACAGTGGCGATCGGAACTTCCATTGTCATGGCACTTATGAACCTGGGCGGCTTCCTCAGCAGCTTCTGGCTGTCTCTGCTGAAAGCGATCTGCGGTGAAAATATTTACTCTCCGCTGCTGGTGGAAACTGTGATCATTGCGGTACTGGGCGTTGTATTTTTGATCTACAACCCTTTCCCAAAACAGGCTGAGCAGTAAAAGCACCCCTTTACAGGAGGAAACTATATGCTGACGAAAAGAGAAAATTTCCTGGAAACCATCCGGGGCGGCAGACCTGACCGTTTTGTCAACCAATATGAAGCTTTCCGGATACTTTACAATCCCGTTATGATGCACAGCCCAATGCCCGGCCCCGGGGATCTATATGTGGTGAATGACTGGGGAATCGTAAATTCATGGCCGGCCGGAACACCGGGACCTTTCCCGGTACACAAGCCGGAAACCATTGTCATCAAGGATATTACCCACTGGAGAGATTATGTCCATGCCCCCGCCACCAAATATTCGGAGGCGGAGTGGGAGCCGTTTATCAAACAGGCGGAAGAGGTGGACCGGAAAGAATATTTTGCTACCCCCTTCGTGGCGCCGGGGCTTTTTGAACAGTGCCACCACCTGGGTGAGATTCAGAACACCCTCATCAACTTCTATGAGGAGCCTGAATACATGCACGAGCTGATCGACTATCTGACGGAATACGAGCTGTCCCTTGCGGAGGAAATCTGTACGCATTTAAAACCGGATGCCCTGTTCCACCACGACGACTGGGGAAGCCAGACTTCCACCTTCATCTCACCGGAAATGTTTGAGGAATTCTACCTTCCGTCCTATAAGAAGATTTACGGGATGTACAAATCCATGGGTGTGGAAGTGATCATACATCACTCTGATTCCTATGCGGCAACCCTGGTTCCCTACATGGTTGAGATGGGTATTGATGTATGGCAGGGAGTCATGTGCTCCAACAATATCCCGGATCTGATCGCAAAATACGGCGGGAAACTTTCTTTTATGGGCGGCATAGACAGTGCAAAAGTGGATTATGAAGGCTGGACAAGAGAAGTGATCGCAAAAGAAGTACGGCGTGCCTGCGAGGAAAACGGCAGATTGTATTTCATCCCCAACACTTCTCAGGGACTTCCCATGAGTACCTTCCCCGGTGTCTATGAGACAGTGACCGAGGAAATAGATAAATACAGCAAAGTGGTTTTTGGTTAATACCCTTTAAAAGGGCGCCCTGCAGTTCCCGCTGCAAAGGCGCCCTTCCTTTTATTCCTGTTTTTCAATATAATCTTTTAAAAATTCATAGATCTGATTCTCCGTTGGCGGACATCCCTTCAGGGAGTGCCGGAAGCATCTGGTACAATTACCGATTCCAAGCTCCCCGGATTTTTTCTGAAATCCCTGTCCGATGCAGATCTTTGTCTTCAGCTCTTTGAAAAGCCCTTCCTCCTTCAGTTGGTCCAGAGCAGGGATCAGATATCCATAACAGGCACTGCAGGATTCCACCTCCTCCACAGCGTCCTGAAGCTCCACGATTTTTCTCTTGACAGGCACATGAACGGAATGCTCCTGTTCATTGCAGGCGCGAAGCACGGCTTTTGAAAAATCAGCGCTTCCCACTCCCAGCTTCTCCGCTATTTTTATATATGGCACCTCCTCTGTTTCATAATTCAGAAGATGGCATACATAGGTGTCACAGAGCACCGGGTCGGCTGCCGCTAAAATCCTGTCCATCACCACCGGATTGCCCCCGTCCTCAAAGTCCAGGTCCCCGCAGATGTTGTCCACCACAATGAAATCCTGGCGCAATACTGTGTTCAGATGAGCAATCGGCTTGTGCAGCCCCATGGCGTGAAAATGTCTCTTCTCTTTATTGGGTATCAGCCCCTTCATGTTTTTCAGGGCACAGGTGACCTTTGTCTGGCAGTGTCCCTTCAGCACAGGCACATTGATCAGAAAATCAAGGGCCAGGGCACTGTCACAGATCTGCAGCTGCATTCCCGCACAGTCACAGGATGTGGTGCTGTCCTTCTGGGTATCCACAAGTTCTACCCCGTATTGCTTTGCCAGACTGTCATATCCGCACACCTGAAAAGCCTCCGCAGTCCGGTCTCCCACCCAGGAGCCCTCCAGGATCACCAGGTTTTCATAGTTTCTCTCCTGCAGATATTCCAGAATCCCGGCAATGATCTCCGGGTGTGTGGTAGCCCCGTAGGAAGCCTCTGTGGGGGATACCAGATTGGGCTTAATGCCGATGCGGCATCTTCTGTCAGGTATCCGTGTGTCCAGTTCTGCCTCTCTTAAAAGGCGCTTTGTCATCTCTTTGTAGTCTTTTCCGTGTATCATCAGAATTTCGTTTTTTTCCATTTCTCTGCCGGCTCCTTTATCGCCTCTTTTCTCTGGAAAACAGGCATTTTTTTCATTTTACTGTCACCAAAATAGTATCATAATTCCCCTGTATATGCTATACTTGTTTTATGGATTTTCCGCTGTCAAAAGCCTGCGGCAGCGGTACGTAAATACAAAAAGAGAAAAGGATTTATTACTATGTACGAAGAATTGTATGAACCCATTCCCCAGACAAAACCCTATCTGAAACGTCTGGGACTTACCGCTGTGCCGGCGGCTGACAAGGAGAATCTGGACCGGCTCATCTACGCCCACCAGCTCCATGTCCCCTTCGAGGATCTGGATGTGTGTGAATTCAAGAGAACCGCATCCCTGTCCATCTCCTCTCTGTATGAAAAGATCGTGTTGAAAAAACGGGGCGGATACTGTTATGAACTGAATGCACTTTTTGCCTCCCTGCTCACTGCCTGTGGGTATGAAGTCACACCCTGTATGGCCAGAATCATCCGGGACTGCGATGACGAGTTCATCCCCCCGATTTCCCACCGGATCAACCTTGTGCGGATAGACGGGCAGCAGCATTTCTGTGACGTGGGATACGGCGGTCCCATGCCCGCTGCCTCCATGCCCCTTGTGGACGGCTTAGAGGAATGCATCAAAGGCCAGACCTTCCGTCTTGACCAGACAGATGCTTTCTGGTGGAAGCTTTCCTACTGCTCCAAAGATACGTTTTCCACTGTCATGAGCTTTTCCCCTGTTCCCTGTGAACCGGTGGATTTTGTGGCTTTGAACGCCTTTGCCTCCACCCACGAACATTCTGTCTTTCCGCGTCTGCGCATGGTGAATCTGCGGACGCCGGGAGGAAGTGTGTCCCTGATGGGAGACATTTTCACCTGTTCGGAAAACGGTGAAAAGACCGTCCGGCAGATAACGGAGGAGGAATTCCTCCCTGTGCTGGAACAGTATTTTCATCTGCATATCTCCTGATCTTCGGTACAAATCACCCCGTCTGCCGGCTGAGCAGACGGGGCATTCTTTATCATTGCCCAGCGGTGTTCCTCCAGAAAAAAGATGAGTTTTATCTCTGTCTCATATCCCTCTTCTTCTATTTTACAGACATATTCCAGTGTGGGAATGCCATTGTAGTGTTTTTCCTCCCTGCAAAGGACCCGGATGCTGCGGACCGTGTGGATCTGTCCTTCCTCATCCTGGTATTTTAAAAGCTGCAGGCTGGTATCCCCTTTGCTGGTAAACCAGCAGCCCACGGCAATGCTCTTTTGTTCTCCCCGGATACTGCCTGCATCCGCTTTCTCCATATGGATATCTGTGCCGAATGCCATAATTCTCTCTCCTCTCAGTGTTCACAGCGGTAACGTTTCTCCCTGGACATCCCGCCGCTCATATGGTCAATGGGGGATTCCAGGAACACGGCCCGCTTTACCGCATCCATACCATACCGCCTCCGTATGGTGTCCACGGCCCGGTCCAGCCGCTCCAGTTTCCCGTAATCCCTTGTGTCAAAAAGTTCCATCTGCCGCATGGCATTTTCATCCTGTATCCTGCCTGTGTGTATGCCCAGATGCCGGATGGGAAGCCCGTCCCAGAGTTTCAGAAAGAGACTGCAGGCATGGCGGTGCAGCTCCTCTGTAATGTTCGTGGGAGCCGGAAGCCGGCACTGATGAGAGGCAGTCTGAAAAAGATAATCCTTGATACTCACAGACAGCACTTCTGCCTTCTTTCCGTCCTTTCTAAGCCTGGCTCCCACCGTTTCCGCCAGAGCCAGAAGCACCAGGGATGCCTGAGACGCAGATGTCACATCCACCGGAATGGTGGTGGAATTTCCATATCCCTTGTTGGGCGGCGGCACAGCCTCCACCAGGGAAAAGTCTCTTCCGTTGGCAAAATTCCAGATAAGTTCCCCCTGCTTCTTCATGTGCCGTTTCAGTATCTCCACATCAGTCCGCGCCAGATCCCCTATGGTATAGATACCCAGATTACAGAGCTTTTTTGCCGAAGCCCTCCCCACAAAAAACAGCTCACTTACAGGAAGGGGCCACAGCTTCAGCGGAATCTCCTGCGCAAAAAGGGTGTGCGTCCTGTCAGGCTTCCTGAAATCAGAAGCCATCTTTGCCAGCAGCTTGTTCTCAGAGATACCGATATTGACGGTAAATCCCAGCTCTTCCCGGATTCTTTCACGGATACGGTCAGCCGCCTGTTCCGGGGATCCGAAAAGTTTTTGCGTGCCGCTCATATCCACGTATGCCTCGTCAATAGAATACTGCTCCACATCCGGGGAATATTCCCTCAAAAGAGTCAGCAGGGCATGGGAACTCCTGTCATAGAGGCTGTAATCGGGAGGTACAATGGTAAGGGGGCCGTACTTCTGCCTGGCCTCCCAGATCGAGTCACCGGTACGGATTCCATATGCTTTTGCCGGCATGGATTTCGCCAGAATGATTCCATGCCTCTGGTTTACATCCCCTCCCACCGCGGAAGGAATATCCCGCAGATCCAGAACTTCTCCCCTGTATTTCCTTCTGTATACCGCCTCCCAGGACAGATAGGCGCTGTTGACATCCACATGAAAAATGACCTTCTCCATTTTCATCACCTCATTACATTCTATTCATGTAAGAATTATATCAGAACATATGTTCTGTTTTAAATAGGTGATTCATGGAAAAAGGACCCGCTACTGCAGGTCCAGTGTCTGTTGCTCATATTCTGTACTATTATAAAGCATGACCGGTGTCTGCCCAAGCAGGTCTTCCGCCTTCTGTCTGCTGAAGATCCAGTCCTTAACCTGCCGTTCCTCCAGGATCAGGGGCATCCTGTCATGAATCCGGCGCATGGAGTCATTGGCCTGCGTGGTCAGGATCACAAACCGTTCTTCCTCTCCATACCGGTTATAAATGCCGGCAAAAAATAAAATTCTGCCGTCAGGTCTTGTAAATGTGTACTTTTCTTTCTTTTTATCCCACTCATAGAAATTTTTGGCCGGAATCACGCATCTCCGAAGAAGAAGGCTGTCACGAAATGTTCTCTTTTCCAGTGCTGTCTCCTGCCTTGCGTTAAAGATCACCCGGCTTTTTTCAAATCCGGGAAATCCCCACATAAGCTCCTCCCCGCACAGCTCTCCCTCTCTTCCCGTGACCACAGGTGCACTCTGGGAGGGAAATACATCCCGGCTCTTTTCTTCCAGCAGTTTTTTATCAATCTGGCGTACCAATTTTTCCATTTCCCTGATGGTATCATCATCAATATAATATCTGCCGCACATAAGCCCTCCTTTTTTCTTTCCTATCTGTAAGGATGCGCATCTGTATTTCTCTTTATTCTCCGTGTGAAAAGGAGATGCGAAAAATCGCATCTCCCCTGTTCTCACGCCTCTGTAAAGGTATACCTCTCTTTTACGCCGTTGGTCACAACTTCGTACACAACGGAACCGTCCTCACGCTCTGTCTTCTCACAGGTGGAAACTTTGCTGGTCAAACCCTTCATGTAAGTGTCCAGATCATCAGTATCCACTTCTTTGATCTGGGAATCCGGATGTCCGTCACACAGATTATAAATCTCATGAATCAGTTCATAATGTTTCATACACAATTACCTCCTTGTATTCATGGTTTCTATACATAACTGCTCTTATACACGGTCAGCGCAGTCAATGCGCAGATCTGACGGGACAGTTACTTTATACTTCTATTATAAACGAATTTCCTGATTTTTACAAAGCTTCTTTTTGATTTTTCAGTTTTTTCTTCTATTCTTCGGAATGTTCTCTCTTCCACTGCAGAACAGACTCCAAACGCGCTTTGACGATTTTTTCCTCCCCCTGTTCTGTGGGGTGGTAATAGCGTCTGTCCTTTAGAGAATCCGGCATACACTGCATGGTGCTCAGTTTCTCCTGTGTATCATGGGCATAGACATATCCCTGTCCGTAGTCCAGCTCCTTCATAAGCTTTGTGGGCGCGTTGCGCAGCTGGAGGGGAACCGGTTCTGCTCTTTTATTCTTCACATCCTCCTTGCAGTGCTCGCAGGCAGCATACAGGGCATTGGATTTCGGCGCCATGGCAAGATATGTAACTGCATGTGTCAGATGCACATCGCACTCCGGCATTCCCAGAAAATGACAGGCCTGGTATGCTGCCACTGCCACCTGCAGGGCATTGCTGTCCGCCATCCCCACATCCTCACTGGCAAAGCGTATCAGCCTCCTGGCAATATAGAGAGGATTTTCCCCGCCCTCCAGCATCCGGCACATCCAATAGATAGCCGCGTCCGGGTCACTGTTCCGCATGGATTTATGCAGGGCGGATATCAGGTTATAATGCTCCTCCCCGGTCTTGTCATACAGCAGGGATTTCCTGCTGATGCACTGCTCCATCCCTTCCCGGGTCACGGTAATGCCCTCTGCCGTGATTTCTCCGTTTAAGACCGCCATCTCCAAGGTGTTGAGGGCAGTTCTGGCATCTCCGTTTGCAAAAACAGCTATGGCCGTAAGCTGTTCCTCTGTGATACGGACATTCTGCCCGCCAAACCCTGCCGGGTTTACCAGGGCATGTTCCAAAAGCTTCACCAGATCCTTTTCCTCCAGTGCCTTCAGCACAAATACCTTACACCGTGACAAAAGAGCCGCGTTGATCTCAAAGGAAGGATTCTCCGTGGTGGCCCCGATGAGCGTAATGCTGCCCTTCTCCACATACGGGAGAAAAGCATCCTGCTGGGCTTTGTTAAAGCGGTGGATCTCGTCCACAAAAAGAACCGTGCGGATTCCCATTCTCCGGCTGGTCTCCGCATGGCTCATCACATCTTTGATCTCTTTGATGCCGCTGGTCACCGCGCTGAAATTAATAAAATCAGCTTTTGTCCTTCCCGCAATGATACTGGCCAGCGTGGTTTTCCCCACTCCGGGCGGCCCCCAGAAGATCATGGAAGAGATCTGGTCCCGCTCTATGAGCTGACGCAACATCTTCCCTCTTCCGAGCAGATGCTCCTGCCCTACAAAATCCTCCAGACGCTCCGGCCTCAGGCGGCTTGCAAGGGGAGCCGTCTGCCCTCTGTCGTCAAATAATGTCATCTGTTCCATATCACCTGTACCTCCGTAAACGAACCGTCTTAACTCATCATTACTATCTTACCAAACATTCGTTCGTACAGCAATATTTCTTTTTTTATTGTAACCATTTATGTTATATTAAAGTCTAATCAGTATAATCATCATGCATGAATGAAAACTGACGTGGGAGGAAAATGTGTGGACAAAGAAAAAATGGCGAAAAAAGCCATGCGCGGAGATACAAAAGCCTATGGAGAGCTGATTCATCTATATCAGGAATATTTATACAGTGTCGCCTTTCTGCATGTAAAAAATGAACAGACTGCACTGGACATGGTTTCCGAATGTATCATAAAAGGCTACGAAAACATAGGCCGTCTGCGGGAACCGAAATACTTCCGAACCTGGATGACAAGAATCCTGTTAAATGCCATAAACGACTATTACAGGAAAAACCCAGTATGCGCCGTATATGAAGACGCCTGTCTGGCAATAACAGAAAGCCCGAATGCGGGCATATCACCGGAGGAAAAAATAGATTTATACCAGGCAGTGGACGCTCTTCCGCCGCGTTACAAAACGATCATTATCCTGCAGTATTTTGAGAACCTGAAAATAAGTGAGATTGCCTTTGCCCTGGACATCCCGGAAGGCTCCGTAAAAGCTTATTCCCACAGGGCTAAGGAAAAGCTCAGACAATATCTGAAGGAGGACTACCTGTATGTATGAAGATAACAGAATAAAAATACCGGAAGAACTGGGGCAGGTTGTTGAAAACAGTCTCCGGAAAGTCAAGAAAATTCACAGGCGAAAGGTATTCTGCAAAGTCTGTCTCACCGCCGGTGCCTGTGCCGCTGCCATTACGCTTCTGCTTGTATGGGGGTTCAAAAATCCTGTAATGGCCAGTAAGCTGCCTGCCATCGGACATTTGTTCTCCCAAATCGAAAAGGACGTCAGCTACAAAGGAAATTTCAGCTCCAAGGCCAATATTCTGCTGCCGGAGGATAAAGGCAGCCGGACAGACTCCCCTTATATACAGGAATCTAATGGAATCACCATCTCCGTCACTGAGACATACTGCAATAATCTGGCCGTCTACCTGGCTGTGGAGATTTATAATGAAGAAGCATTTCCCGATGACTTTATGGCTACAAAATATGATGAAAACTATATTGACGGATATGATGTACTTCGTATGGACAGCATTGACACCTTCAGTTTCGACAGTCCCAAAAGTTCTTATGAACCGTTTCAGATACAGGGGAATTATAAGGATGCGCATACCTTTATAGGAATCATACGTGCAGAGACCGGAGCTGCCAATTTCCGCCTGGAACAGGATACTGAGGTGCCTGAAACCTTCCAGTATGAACTGAATATCAGCAGTTTATCTGGCTATATTTACAGTGGCTGGGTCGAGGATACCTACATCGATCCCGTGACAGGGGAGGAAGGGATCTGCAGACACTTAGACGGACAGGAATCCAAAGTTTACAAGGGTAACTGGAACTTCAAATTTGATCTTAAAATCGACCCGGCACAGATACAGACAGTCACTTTAAATGACGTGAATGACAAAGGAGTCGGCATTAAGGAGGTTGTTAAAACGCCCTTCGAGATAACTGCCACTTACGTTCATCCGGAAGGTACGAAAGCATACGACTATGCTCTTGTCATCTGTGACGCCAACGGCGATTTCCTGGATTTCCAGGGAGAAAATACAAGAAATACATACCAGACTTATGAGCGGAATACGGATACGGTCTCGATTTTTCTCTTTGAAAACGAACAATTCTGGTCAGGGCTGGTGCAGTATTATTGGGCTGAGGACTACGAAACAAAACGGAAAACGAAAACTTTTGCGGAATATTTAGAGGAACATGCCCTTTACAGCACGCATGTGGATTTCACAGATAAGTAGGAACGGCTGTCCGCAGACGAAAACAGAAGCATGTCAGGATTCCTGTATCATCAGGTATTTCCCGGCATGCTTCTTCTTAATAGAAAAATCTTCTTATCCCTGCAGCAAATCTCTTGCTTCCGACTCATCATGGGCAACATCCCTGAGACCATAATGTTCCGGTGTTGCTCTTGCAGGAACCACCATACTGTCCTGCCAGCTATATACCGACATTCCCGCTGTTTCTTCCCAACCCTGTATTCTCTGTGGGAAGCCATTCCATGGCACGTTTGATATAAGTATCCCAGAAATCCCATTCATGAGCTCCTGCACCGCTTTCATATACTGCATTCACCCCGTTTTCTTTCAGAAAATGATACATATCCAGATTAACGTCTCTCAGGCCGTCCTGTTCTCCGCATGCTATGTACACTTCAGGAAATTCTGCGTGCTCTTCTTTTATTCGTCTGACGAGATATTTGGGGTTATTCTCACTTTCAGCCACTTGATCAAGATTTCCCCAGATGCTCTCTGCGTAATCTCTTCTTTCAAGCACATTTACGGTATCGTTTGTCCTGTGGGGCAGCTCCTCTATCAGGAACGCTCCGGAAAGAGACACAATATATCCGAATGTCTCATGATACTTCAGCCCGTTTAGCAAAGCTCCGGCTCCGCCCATTGACAGGCCGCCGATAAAGGTATCTTCCTTTTTTCTTGAAAGAGGAAACATTTTCCGGGTCAACTCCACTAACTCTTTTCCCACAAACTTCCCGTAATTGTTCATGGCTTCCGGGTGATCCACATAAAAAGAATTATCTCCTGAAGGCATGACCACCGCCAGATCGTGCTCTTCCGCATACCGCATGATCTTAGTCCCTGTCACCCAATCCATATAGTTTCCGAAGATTCCGTGGAGCAGGTAAAGCGTTTTGTATGGTTTCTCCTCTCTGGCCGGCATTCCCGGCATCTGCTGCTTGTCTGCCGGCAGGATCACATTCACCGGAACTGTACGCATTAAATTTTGTGATAATAAATTCATTTGGATAAAAGCCATGATCTGTTTTCTCCTTTTGTTAAATTTGATGTGCGGGTACTGGAACTCCTTAAATTATATCTAATTGTACCTCAAAAGTTCCCGTATGGCATTTGGGATCAGCAGAACCCCTCATGTTCTTAATATTTTATCCATTGCCTTTCCTCTTGCAAGTTCATCGATCAGTTTATCAAGGTATCTGATTTCCTGCATAAGGGGTTCCTCAATCTCCTCCACTCTGATACCGCATACGGTTCCTTTGATCAATTTTCTGTTCGGATTCATATTCGGCGCATTTTCAAAAAAGGCGGCATAAGTTATGGGATTCTCAGTCATCGCATCGATTTCGTCATGACTGTATCCTGTGAGCCAGCAGATGATTTCATCCACTTCTTCTTTCTGCCGTCCTTTTTTCAGTGCTTTATTGACCAGAAGCGAATAAATCTTTGAAAAACTCATCTGATATACTTTATCGTTATTCATTGGCGTGTCCTCCGCATTTATGATTCCCTGATTTCAGGATTTTCTGCTTCTTCCGGAGCGTGTTTAAAAAATCGCTTTCGGCAGGCTGTATCAGTCCAGATGGAACAGAGGTTTTAAGTCCACGGAAACCGGGCTGTTGTCAGGATTTGTCTCCATAATATCCGCCATAAAATCCCACCATTTCCGATTGATCACAGTGTCTGCCCCTTTTGCCCATAGTTCTTCATTATCAATTTCTATGTACCCAAATAAGGTAAGGGTCTCACGGTCCAGAAAAATAGAGTAATTCTTACCTCCATGGGTGTGGATCATCTCTCTCATTTCAGGCCAGAGTTCATTATGGCGTCTCTCATATTCCTCCTCAAAGCCGGGATATAGTTTCATTTTAAATGCTTTATACATGTTTTTTCCTCCCAATCATCACTGAAACTTTTTATCAGTTGTAAACAGGATTTCCGTAAAACAGCCCTGCAGCTGACTATCTCCATTATACTTTTCTTTCACCGGAAAAGCCATACCCATTGACAGGACTTCAGGAAATTTTTATAATAACGTTACTGTTTACACTGTGCCCGGCAATACGCTCCCCGATGCACAGATATAACAATACGCTGCTTCACACAGCGGGAAAGAAGGAAAATATGAAGACACTCTCTATTGGAAAATCAGATATATGCTCTCCATACATCGCCATGGGAACCTGGGCCATCGGCGGCGGTACCTGGTGGGGTGAAAACGATGATGCCCTCTCCATCCGTACCATTTCGGAGGCCATGGAGCATGGGATTCTCTGGTTTGATACAGCTCCGGTCTACGGCATCGGCCACAGCGAGGAGGTTGTGGGAAAAGCCCTGAAGGGAAAACGTGACAAAGTTCTGCTCTCTACCAAATGCGGACTGGAATGGGATTATGAAACACCCTGTTTCCACAAAGTCATGGAAGGCCGTAAGGTATACCGGGACCTGTCCCCCAAAGGCATCCGCAAAAATCTGGAGGACAGCCTGCGCCGCCTGCAGACAGATTATATTGATATCTACTACACCCACTGGCAGTCTCCGGACTTCGCCCTCTATCCTCTGGAAGAGACCGTAGGCGTACTGATGGATTTGAAAAAAGAAGGGAAAATCCGTGCCATCGGAGCTTCCAATGTAAACGCGGATATCGTCCGCCAATACTGCCGTTTTGGGCAGCTTGATGTGATTCAGGAAAAATACAGCATTGTGGATACCCGCATTGCCTCGGAACTGGTCCCTGTATGTGAAGAAAACCAGGTGTCCATCCAGGCCTACTCTCCTCTGGAACAGGGACTGCTGACCGGTAAGGTGACTATGGATACAGTGCTCTCTTCCACGGATGTGAGAAATAAAAACCGTTTCTGGAAACCTGAAAACAGAAAGCTCATTCTTGATATGATGGAGAAATGGACGCCCCTTACGGAAAAATACGGCTGTTCCCCGGCAAACCTGGTCATTCGTTATACCGCTTCTGCTATAAATAACCTGAACATCCTGTGCGGCGCCCGGAAACCGGAACAGATTCTTGATAATGCCAAAGCCCTGGAACTGCAGTTACAGGAGGATGATATTCGCCGGATGACAACAATGCTCGATGAAGTCCGCAGTCATCTTATCTGACTTTCTTACAAAAGGGGATGTGCACCGCACATCCCCTATCCGTCTGTTAGCAAAGACAGATACGTCAAATGCTGCCCCTTCTATCTATTCTTTATGCCGTCTCCTCCGCAAAATTCCCTGTGTACAACTGATAATACTTCCCTTTCTCCTCCATGAGCTGGTCATGGGTTCCTCTCTCGATGATCCTTCCCTGTTCCAGGACCATAATACAGTCAGAATTCCGCACCGTTGACAGCCTGTGGGCGATGACAAAGGTAGTTCTGCCTTTCATCAGCCGGTCCATACCCTGCTGCACCAGTGTCTCCGTCCTGGTATCAATGGAGGAAGTTGCCTCATCCAGTATAAGCACAGGCGGGTCAGCCACAGCGGCCCGCGCGATCGCCAGAAGCTGCCTCTGGCCCTGGCTTAAATTGGAGCCGTCCCCGGTGAGCATGGTGTCATATCCATCCGGCAGACGTCGGATGAAACCATCTGCGTTTGCCAGTTTTGCCGCTGCCCTGCACTCCTCATCCGAAGCCTTCAGGCGGCCATAGCGGATATTTTCCATTACGGTTCCTGTGAACAGGTGGGTATCCTGAAGCACCATGCCGAGAGAACGCCGCAGGTCGGATTTTCTGATCTTATTGATGTTGATATTGTCATATCTTATCTTTCCATCCTGTATATCATAGAAACGGTTGATCAGGTTGGTGATCGTCGTCTTACCTGCACCGGTGCTTCCCACAAATGCAATCTTCTGTCCCGGTGTGGCAAAAAGTTTGATATTGTGCAGCACGATCTTATCGTCATTATATCCGAAATCCACATCATTGAAGGTGACATCCCCCTCAAGCCTCTGATAGGTCACGGTCCCCTCCGCCTTGTGCGGATGCCTCCATGCCCATATACCGGTCCGCTTTTCGCTCTCTGTAAGGCTGCCGTCCGGCTGTTCTTCTGCGTTGACCAGCTCCACATAACCGTTATCCACCTCCGGCTCTGCGTCTAAAAGCCTGAAGACACGGTCCGCGCCTGCCATGGCCATAACGATACTGTTCATCTGCTGGCTGATCTGTGTGACAGGCTGTGTAAAGTTCTTATTCAGTGACAGGAAGGATACCAGGGTTCCAAGCGTCAGCCCGGTAAATCCCTTCAGGGCCAGGACCGCGCCCAGTACGGCACAGAGCACATAGCTGATGTTGCCCAGGTTGCTGTTCACCGGCATCATGATATTGGCAAATGTGTTGGCCTTATCTGCACTGTCACGAAGCTCCTCGTTCAGCTTTCTGAAGTCCTTTACACTCTTCTCCTCATGGCAGAACACTTTTACTACCTTCTGGCCCTCCATCATTTCCTCAATATAACCATTTACCCGGCCCAGGTTCCTCTGCTGCTCACCGAAATATTTGCCGGATTTGCCGCTTAACTTTTTCGTGGTGACCATCATGATCCCGACCATCACCAGTGTCAAGAGGGTCATGGGGATATCCAACACGATCATGCTGGTAAATGTGATCACGATCGTCACCGCTGAGTTGACCACCTGGGGAATACTCTGGCTGATCAGCTGGCGGAGGGTATCCACGTCATTGGTATAGACAGACATAATATCCCCGTGGGCATGGGTATCAAAAAACTTGATGGGCAGAGACTCCATATGTGTAAACAGATCCACACGCAGGTGTCTCAAAGTTCCCTGGCTGATGTATACCATGATCCGGTTGTAGGCAAATGCACACAGCACCCCCACCGCGTAGATCCCGATCAGCGTAAGAAGCGCCTTTTTCAGCGGCCCGAAATCAGGATTCGATGCTTTGGTCATGGGAATGATATATTCATCGATCAATTTCTGCATAAACAGGGTTCCGCTCAGGGTAGCCAGCGCTGTAGCTACAATACAGACCACTACCACAGCGAAAAGCCATTTATAATTTTTCATCATATATCCCAGCGTCCGCTTCAGGATCTTTCCCGCATTGTCCACCTTGGGTCTGGGACCGCGGACGTTCATGCCCGGGCCTTTTACTGCCTTTACATTTTCTGCCATTATGCTGCACCTCCTGTCTTCTTTCCGGCCTGGTCAAAGTCTCCGCCGCCTTTGATCTGTGTCTCATAAATCTCCTTATAAATATTGTTATTGGCCAGCAGATTCTCGTGTGTATCGAATCCGTTTACCCTTCCGTCATCCAGGACCAGGATTCTGTCCGCGTCCTGCACACTGGAAATCCTCTGGGCAATGATCAGCTTGGTGGTTCCCGGAATTGCCTTGGCAAAAGCATCTCTGATCTTCGCGTCTGTGGCAGTGTCCACGGCGCTGGTGGAATCATCCAGGATCAGTACCTTTGGTTTTTTCAGCAGCGCCCTGGCAATACAGAGCCTCTGTTTCTGGCCGCCGGACACGTTGGTCCCTCCTTGTTCGATGTAGGTCTCGTATTTGTCAGGGAACTGCTCAATAAATTCATCTGCACAGGCCTGGCGGCATGCTTCCACGCATTCCTCCTCAGTGGCCTGTTCATTTCCCCATCTCAGGTTATCCAGTATGGTGCCTGAGAAGAGGACATTCTTCTGAAGCACCACAGCCACCTGATTTCTCAGCTCCTCCATGTCATAGCTCCTCACATCCTTGCCGCCTACGGATACAGTCCCTCCCGTCACGTCGTAGAGACGGCTTATGAGATTCACAAGACTTGATTTTCCGCATCCGGTTCCGCCGATGATTCCCACGGTCTCCCCTGCTTTGATATGCAGGTCAATGTCTGTCAGTGTCTCTTTGCCGCTGCCGTGTTTGTAGGAAAAATTCACATGGTCAAAATCAATTCTGCCGTCCGGTATCACAGGATCAGGATTCTCCGGATTGACCAGATCCGCCTGATCATTCAGGACTTCGGCGATACGTCTGCCGCTTGCCGCACTCATAGTCACCATGACGAATATCATGGAGAGCATCATAAGGGACATGAGGATTCCCATAATATAACTGAACATGGAAGTCAGCTCACCTGTTGTCAGATCCCCCACAACAATGAATTTTGCTCCGAACCAGGAAAGCGCAATGATACAGAAATAGATGACAAACATCATCACCGGACCGTTCAGAGAAAGGAATTTCTCAGCTTTTACAAAGAGACGGTACAGATTGTCTGCAGCTTTTGTAAATTTTTCATTCTCATATTCTTCCCGCACATAGGCTTTCACCACACGGATCGCAGAGACATTTTCCTGTACACTGGCATTTAATGCATCGTATTTTTTAAATACCACATCAAATATCTTTGTTGTCCTGCTCATGACAAAGATAAGGACTGCAGCCAGAATCACAATAGCCACCACAAAGATCAGGCTCAGCCTTACATTAATGAAAAAACACATGAACATACTGCAGATCAGGGTAAAGGGAGCGCGCACCGCGATTCTCAGGATCATCTGGTACGCGTTCTGCACATTAGTCACGTCTGTTGTCATACGGGTGACCAGACCTGCTGTACTGTATTTGTCAATATTGGAAAAAGAAAAGGTCTGTATATTGTCATACATGGCTTCTCTCAGATTACAGGCCAGACCTGAGGAAGCGCTTGCCGCATAGCGGCCTGCCAGAACTCCGAAGAGCAGACTGAGCATGGCAAACACCAGCATGAGTGCACCGTACTGATACACCTTGGCAATGCTGCCGGCCTCAATCCCCTTATCAATGATTGCCGCTGTGATAAATGGTATCAGAACCTCCATCACCACTTCCAGGGCGGCATAAAGCGGTGTCAGCAGGGAAGCCTTCTTATACTGCTTCACCTGCGCAAGTAATGTCTTGATCATGTTGTAAGCCTCCTTATTGCTTTAAATTACTCAGCATTCGTTCCAGCAGTTCCGTCAAAAGCTGTTTTTCTCCCTCTGTAAAACCCCGGTACATACATTCCTCCAGGTCACGAAACCCCTGATCGATCTCTCCTTTCAGTTCATCTGCCCTCTCTGTAAGACGGATATGTTTCAGTCTCTCATCCGCAGGGTCCGGCACAAAACCTATGTATCCGGCATTTTTCAGCTTTTTCAGGAGAGATGACACGCTGGCTTTTGACAGCCCCAGGGAGATATGAAGATCCCTGGCGCAGATATCCTGGTCCGCATGGTCTGTCAGGTAGCACAGCACATTGCACTGAGCCGCCGACATCCCGTGCCTGACCATCATGGAATTACCTATGGACTCCATCGTCAGATTCAGCTTTTTCAGCAGACGCATCACATTTTCGTCCTTTACCTTCTGCATATTTTGTCTCCTTATCTGAAACAAGTTCGCTTGCTGACTGTTTCCTTACAAACTAGTTTTACACCATTTTTCCTTGTATGTGAATTAGAAAAATGTTATCATTAATAAAGTATATTAATTAATATATCTGGGTTCTTTTTATTATAAGAAGCACAGCCCGCCGGACCGGTACACGCAGACACATCTGTCCGGTCTGTAACACGGGAAATATCTGCAGAGAAAGGAATTTTTATGAATACCGTACAATTAGAATGCTATATGGCAGTGGCGGAGAACCTGAACTTTGCCAGAGCCGCCGAACAGCTTCATATAACACAGCCCGCCGTAACCCATCAGATCAATTCTTTGGAAACCGAACTGGATGTCAAACTGTTCAAGCGGACCACCAGGACAGTGGAGCTCACGTCCCCGGGATGGGTTTTTCTCGGATACGCCAGGGATATCCTGGCAAAGACAGCCCAGGCCAAAAACAGACTTGCCGGACATTTTGAAGATCAGATACAGCCTTTTATCATAGGATGCCACAGCTCTTTTGAACTGACTATGCTCCCGGAGGCGCTGCGGCGGCTGACCAAGGCATATCCCCAGGTGCATCCTGACATTAAGATGGTCCCCTCTCAGGCCCTGCGAAACCTTCTGCAGGAGGAAACCCTGGATGTGATGCTGGGCTTCGGGGAGGATAAAGAAAAGAAAAAAACAGGCACTTATGTGGAACTGATCAAAGCGCCTGTGGTGTGCGTGACAGCAGGTGACCACGCCCTGGCAAAAAAAGACGCGGTCACCCTGGACGAACTGCACGAAGGCCGCCTGGTTCTCTGCGATCCTCACAAATCCTCCCCCGTGATCACGGAAATGCAGGGAAGCCTCATCAGCACACGGCCTCCCTCCCAGATGTTTTTCTGTGAAAATATAGAGTGTGCCCTGGCTTTTGTAAAGGCCGGCCTGGGCTTTACCATTCTGCCGGATATGCCTCTCATGCGAAGTGATGATCTCTGCTATATTCCCGTAAAAAATGCAGCACCGGCTTCCTTTGGGCTTTATTACAAAACCCTCCAGAATAATCCGGTGCTGCGCAGTTTTATACGCATTATGAAAGAATGCTCACAGGTACAGAAGCTTTAACCCAGATCTCCTGCCGCCTTTATTTTCACCCGGTTGGTATTTCCCGGATAGTAGGCAAGAGGGACATCCTCCACATCAATGATCTCCACAGTCTCCTCCACAGCGCCCGCATCCACAGCCATGGCTATGGCCTCTTTCCTGGCCTGTGCAAGCGCCTCCTCTCTGGGAACCACATCAAAGTCCAGAAGCTTTTCATAGGTTCCGCTCACTTTAGAGATGGCAGAGCCGATGGCATTGGCTGTCTGGGCATGTTCCGGGTTTACACTGCGGCTGGTTCCCTCCAGCTCCTTTGGAAGAATGATGGAGCCGCCGCCAACCATGATGACCTCCACATCCTGACTGGATACCTTCATGGCATCAATGCCTTCCTCCACCATTTCTTTGATGACATCCATAGCTTTTTTCGCAAAATCCGGGTCAATATGGGATACCTTCTCCCTGTCTCCGATCTCGGCCATTCCAAGCCGCACGGCAATATCCGTGGCTGTCATCACATCACCGCCGAACACAAGGGCCTTTTCCGTAATGCGGTACCCCACACTGTCAGGCCCTACCGTCACCGTGCCGTCCTCTTTCTCATGTACGACAGAACCGCCGCCAAGGCCGATGGAAAATACATCCGGCATACGGAAGTTGGTCCGCACGCCTCCGATAGTCACGGCAACACTGGATTCCCGCGGAAATCCGTTCTGGATAACGCCTAAATCCGTGGTCGTACCGCCCACATCGATCACCACCGCATTCTGGATCCGGCTCAAATAACTGGCGCCCCGGATGGAGTTGGTGGGTCCGCAGGCCACTGTGAGGATCGGATACTTTTTGGCATATTCCATGGTCATCAGGGTACCGTCGTTCTGGGACAGATAGAGTGCCGCGCCTGTCACGCCCTCCTCCTTCAGACTTCTGGCAAACCCATCGGTAAACCGCTCCGCCACCCTGCAGAGCGCCGCGTTTAAGATCGTGGCATTTTCCCTCTCAATAAGGCCCATGGAACCGATCTCGCTGGATATGGAAATGCGGACATCAGGCCCCATGATCTCCCTGCAGATCTGCGCCGCCCGCAGTTCATGGTCATTGCGCACAGTGGAAAATACGCAGGAAATGGCTACAGACTCCACTTTTCCCTTTATCTTTCGGAAAAATTCTGCTGCTGCCTCCTCATCAAAAGGAGCCAGTTCCTTTCCGTCATACTCAAATCCGCCGCCTATAACTGCCACGGACTTAGCAATGGCCCTGATATCCTCTGCCCAGTCCACCATAGGGGGAATCCCCAGTGTGGCCGGCGCTCCGATTCGCAGAATGCCGATAGGCGCCAGATGCTTTCTCTCCACAATGGCATTGGTACACTGGGTAGTTCCCAGCATAGCCATGGTAATCTCTTCTTTATTCACACCGGAGACCTGTAAAATTTCACGCACGGCACACACAATGCCGTCGTAGATATCCTCCGAAGTGGGATGCTTGATCTCTGCCTTTACCTGTAAATCCTCATTGATCAGAACCGCATCCGTATTGGTTCCGCCCACATCTATTCCCAGCTTATACATCTGTGCATCCTCCTTTGCAGCGTTCTTCCAGTGGAATATAATCCGTATCGCAGCCGAAATACCGCGGTCCCACCAGCTCCAGTCCGGCCTGGCTTCTCCACATTTCAAAGCATTTCAGCCCCACCAGCATGACTCTCTTGCCGTATTTCAGCGCATCTGTGGTGACCGGAGCAAAAGTTTCCGTGTCCACAAGGCAGATAAGGTCCGGCACGGTAGCCAGGATTTCCCCGTCCACCACTGCTGTCAGGTTCTCATTCTGGAATTCCACATAGGCCTGTCTGCCTCTGTATTCCCCAATCCCTTCCAGGCACACCTTTCCGAAGTTGAATGCCCCCCTGGTCTCCCGGAGCACATCGCCGATCTTTCCTTTAAAAAGTTTGAAGCCCTCTGAAAACCGCAGGAAATTTTCCTCCGGAGTCCCCTGCTCCATATCTTTTACGCAGCGGATCGCCTCCCCCAGCCTCTGGCTTCTGGTGACGATATGCTTCACAGCATATTTTTTAAGCTCCGCGCCGCTCATACAGTACAGGGCCACAGAAACAGAACCGCCGCAGCTCATGGTCACTGACCGGGCCAGTTCTTCTGTCCATTTGTTGGTGATCGTATTGAAAATGGCGGAATTTCCTTTCTCATCTGTGAGAGCCATAGGGCTGGCGCTCATACCGCCCATGGTAAATGTCACCATCTGCAGTTCCGGAAAAGCCCGTCCCATACCGTCCGCATCCACCATGGGAAGCCCCATTCTGGCGGAGGCCGCGATGGGAAGCATACTGTTCACACCGCCTGCCTCGATAGGCATAAAGGCATAGACTTCTTTTCCGAAGAACTTGGAAACCATATCATAGAGCACCCGGTACTCTTTGCCGCCGATTCCCTTTTCCCCCAGAATGGTGGGGGCTCCCATCATGGCAATGGGCACGACCAGCGCGTCATCCGGCACCTCCCCGGGGTCTAACAGTGTGACCGGGCCGCATTCCCTCACCGCACCCATAGCCACCAGCTTGCCTATATAGGGGTCTCCGCCGCCGCCCGCGCCTAAAAGGGCAGCACCCATGGCGATATCCTCAATCTCTTCCAATCCTATTTTTCTCAAAATCCCATCTCCAATCCAGCGGCACAGGTATCTCCTGCCGCGCGTTTTGTTTTTTTCTATTATAAACGCTTTTTCCGCCGTTGTAATTATGGATTGGGTTAAACTTCCCCGCTCTCTTTTGTCCTTTTGGACAAAGAAGCGTCACGAAACAGGCGCAGAACTGCCGCTGCCTCATAGAGACGCCCCGCTTCCGGCATTTTCTGTATTCGGAAGCGGAAGAACTCGTGGAGCTTTCCCACCCGGTATTTGATGGTATTTTTATGTACATATAACAGGTCAGCCGTGCGGGCAATATTGCTGTCTGCATCCAGAAGAAAAGTTTCCAGTGTCTTATAAAGCTCCTCGTCCTGCTCTTCCAGCCCTTTCAGACAGGCGGTCTTCTCCAGTATTGCTTTCTCCCCTGCGTCCAGAATCTGCCTGCAGGCGCCTGCAAACTCCAGCTCACTCCCCGTCAGAATATGGCGGCAGGGAAAGATGCAGCCCGCCTCCTCCGCGTATTCTGTGCACAGAAGAAAAGCGCTGCGCACCTGTGCCGTATTTTCAAGCCCGGGGCAGCTTATGAGGCGTATCTCTTTGTCCCCCTCCTCATAGAAAGCCTCCAGAATCTGTTCCTGCTCCATTTTGGTGCGCTCCTGTCCCGTAAAGACAACTCCCCTTCCCTGATGGATGCCCGCTATGCAGATATCATAATACTGTTCCAGAAATGTGCTTGCGTGCCTCACTTCCTTTTCCAGATTCCGCTCCGCCTTCTTTTTCCTGGGCAGGAGGAGAAGCATGTGGTGAATGGATTTCACATCAATCCGGAAGATTTCCGCCAGCCTGCGCATCTTCACCGGTTCGTCATTTAAAATAGCTTTCAAAAGTTCTCCAGTTCCCACATTGCCGTAACCTCTGCTCCAGACACCGATGAACAGCCTTACCGCCTCAGCGGCCTGCAGGCAGAGCTGGGCATGCAGTTTTTTGTCCTCACGGACAAGGAAAAGAGTAAGCCCCGCATTGTCAGCGTCTTTCACCGGCGCGCAGAACACCCAGCGCCCGGAGGGAAGCCGCTCCATCTCCTTTGACGCGCCCGGTGCCTCCCCGCCGTAAAACTGCTCCAGCTCCTCCATAGAGGATTCTCCCGCCTGAGGCCACACAGCCAGATTCACAGGGCGGAAGCGGCTGTCAACTAAAAAGAGGGAACAGCGCAGCCTGTCACTCAGCATCCTGACCACAGATTCCACGGTTCTCTGGCTCTCGGGAAGATAACCGAACCGCTCTAACATCTCCCCCACAAGATAGGTATCCCGCTTCTGCTCACTGATGATGGCGTGCATAACCTCTGTGATCACCTCACTGTAGCGCAGGTCCATGCGGTTTTTCGGCATACAGATAAGGACAAAGCCCAGTTCGTCCGCAAGTGCCGCAACCTCAGGAGCAATGTCCTTTAAGAAAATTCCCACATAGTATAAGATCAGCCCCACTTCCCCGCCCTCATATAGCCTCCGTATGGTGGCAAGCTGCAGCGGGACATCCTCCCTTGCGTTGATAAATCCCGTAATGGCAATCTCACCGCCGTAAAAATCGCCGGGGAACAGGTCATCATTCAGCATCTGGGGATTGGCGTATTCCAGGACAGAAATGGATGTGACCACTTTTTTAAGTCCTGACTTCCCCGCTGCCACCCTGGCACCTCCAAGGGAGGGCAGCTTTAACAGGTCTTCCACCGTAACACTCATTTTATCTCACTCCTCTTTGCCTCAAGGCACTTCTGCATATCGTCGGGAAAGGCAGCCTGTATCCGTATCTCCTCTTCGGTAAAGGGCTGGATAAGTGTCACCCGGAAGGCATGCAGGGCAGCCCGCTTCATGTGCTCCGTATTTCCTCCGTACAGACGGTCCCCCAAAAGGGGATGCCCCATCCAGGCCATATGCACCCGGATCTGGTGCGTGCGCCCTGTTGCAAGGCAGAGATGTACCAGAGCACAGTCCCTCATTTTTTCCACAACGCGGTATCTGGTCACCGCGGTCTTTCCCTGAGGGGAGACACACATGCGCATCAGTTCTCCCTCCGCTTTGTCTATCTTCTCCGTAATGATCCCCTCATCCATTTTGGGAACGCCCTCCACAAGGGCCAGATACTCTTTTTCAAATGCCCCCTGCTGTTTCTGCTTTGCCAGTCTCCCTGCTGCCGCCTGGTTTAAGGCAAACACCACAATGCCTGAGGTGTCCTTGTCAAGCCGCCCCACGCTTCTGACCCTGGCCTGCACTCCTTTTTCCCGGAAATAAAAGGCCAGCATATTGGAAAGGGAATCCGCGTAATGCCCATGGGAGGGGTGCACCACAAGACCTGCCGGTTTGTTCACACAGAGCAGATCCTCATCCTCATACAAAATATCCGGTATTCCCTTTCCCGGCACCAGTTGGGAGGAGCCTGTGTGCGCCTCCTCCAGCTTTACTTCCACTTTATCCCCGGCTTTCAGTTCATGGGTAACTCTCGCCCTGTTACTATTTACCCGGATTCCGTCCTTCCTGAACTTTGCCTGTTTTATCTGCCGCTTTGTAAGTTCCATATCATGAAGCAGAAAGTCTGACAGACTGCAGTCCCTCTCTGCCGTTTTACTCCATATCTTTTCCATTTGCTCATCCCTGTGCATGCTCGTGCTTTCCTCTATCTGTCTTTTTTTATTCTAGCAGAGTCCGGCAAATGCGTAAAGGAAATAAAAGAAAACCTCTTTCAGAACCCCTCCTCCCGTGATAGAATGGATTTATAGCAATAGAGAGACGGGCAGATGCACACAAAATGCAATAAATTGCATTTTGGCGCTGGCTAACTCGGGATTTTGCTTCGCATCGCGCAGCATCCCCTTGGGGAAAACACCTCCCGTGACATTGGCCGTGAACAGTAACCAAAAGGAGACTTTATTATGCAGATCAGCAGCCTTCACATCAGGAATTTTAAATACATACGGGATATGGAGATTCGGAACATTGAAAACGCCCTGATTCTGGTGGGGAAGAACAATACGGGAAAAACCTCCGTTCTGGATGCTGTCCGGGCGGTGAGCGGCTCTTACCGGATACGTGAATGTGACTTTAATGAAAAAAAGCAGAGGATAGAGATTACCATGACTCTGTCCATCTCCAGGGAAGACCTGCAGATGCTGCACCACCACGGACGCGTGAGCGTGTACCGCAGATATACTGCCTGGTATGAGGATTTCTGCAAAAAGCTCCCCTCCTACCAAAACGGAAGTCTGACCTTTACCTACACAGTCAATGTGCTGGGACAGGAACGCCTGAGCGACGGCCGCGAAAAGCACAACAAATATATCCGTCAGGTACTGCCCCAGATTTACTACATCGGAACCGACAGACGGCTGGAGCAGCTTCAGAAAGATCTGCTGGCCTTTGAGGAGGATGAACAGTTAAAGAGAATGCGCCTTGATGTCTGCCTGTTCGAGAGCAGCAAGCACTGCAGCCGCTGTTTCCAGTGCATCGGCCTGATCAACCAGAAACGCCCGGAGGATCTGACCGCCTTTGAGACCGCAAAGCTTCTGGAATACAAACTCTGTCAGATGAATCTGACGGACTTTGCAAGGCGTGTCAATACCAGTTTCCACAGAAACGGCGGATTTGATGAGATCCGCTACACCATGCGCTGCAACATCGACGAAATGTGCTCCGTTACGGCAGAAGCCTACAACACCAAGCGCAGCACATACACCCCGGTGGAACATATGGGAGAAGGTATGCGCAGCATCTATATGCTCTCTCTTCTGGAGGCTTACACCCAGGACAACAACAGGATTCCCAGTGTGATCCTGGTCAAGGACCCTGAGACGTTCCTTCACCCGGAACTGCAGAAAAAAGCCGGGGAAATTTTGTACCGTCTGTCCAAAAAGAATCAGATCCTGTTCTCCACCCACTCGCCGGACATGATCTTTAACTTCAGCAGCCACCAGATACGGCAGGTTGTGCTGGACGAACAGTATTATACCATTTTACGGGAGCGGACTGATATGAACCGGATACTGGATAATCTGGGTTTCAATGCCAGCGACCTTATGAATGTCAGCTTTGTCTTCATTGTGGAAGGCAAACAGGATAAAAGCCGACTCCCCCTGCTTCTCCGGAAATATTACTCGGAGATCACCACCCCGGACGGCAGACTGTCCAGAATCGCCATCATCACCACCAATAGCTGCACCAACATCAAGACATATGCCAACCTGAAATATATGAACCAGATCTATCTCCGTGACCAGTTCCTCATGATACGCGACGGAGACGGCAAAAACAGGACAGAGCTGGCTGCACAGCTCTGCCGCTACTATGAGGCCAGGAATCTGGAGGATGTGGACCATCTCCCGAGAGTCACCCCGAAAAATGTGCTGATCCTCAAATACTATTCTTTTGAGAACTATTTTCTCAACCCCGCTGTCATGGTTCAGATCGGCGTGCTGGAAAAGGAAGAAGATTTTTACAGAATCCTCCTGGAAAAATGGAAAGCCTATCTCTATAAAATAAAGAGCGGGCGCCATCTGACAGAGGAGCTCGGATTTGAGATACAGACAGAAGAAGACCTGAAAAACCATATGGAGGAATTTAAGATCTATATGCGGGGCCATAATCTCTTTGACATCTTCTACGGACCTTACAAAGAGAAGGAACAGGAACTTCTGAAACGCTATATAGATCTGGCTCCCAGGGAGGACTTCAGGGATATCCTGGATGCTGTCGACCATTTTATCTATTTTGACAGCAGGAAAAAGCAGGAAAGTTAAAACACAGGCGCCGCAGATAGGATGTGAATCTGCGGCGCCTGTATTATTCTTTCTCTTCTGTTTCAGGGGCATAGAGGGCATATCCGCCCTTTCCGCTCCGTTTTGCTTTGTAGAGAGCCGTATCCGCCCTGCGGTACAGCTCGTGGAAATTCTCGCTGCCATTAGTCATGACAGCTCCGATGCTGCCGTGTACCGGATAGTCATCCTTTTCCCCTGTATAGAGGGAATCCCACTTCTTTACAATGGCATCCAGGATGAGGATGAGCTGATGGCTGCTCTGCACATTGATGAGAAAGACCATAAATTCATCTCCGCCGATTCTGCCCACAATATCCGTGGAACGGAATGTCCTCTGCAGAGCATCCGCAAAGCGGACGATCGCCCTGTCCCCCTGGGTATGCCCCAGCGTGTCATTGATACGTTTTAAATTGTCCATATCCACAATAAGGAGCGCACAGACACTGCCTTTGTATTTTCTGAGGGCATGGGTGACAAGTTCCTCTGTGGCCATTTTGTTATAAAGTCCTGTCATGGAATCTGTCTCGGCACGCAGCCTGAGTGCCTCTTTTTCCCTCATATTTTCATCTATGTTCATCATTTTGCCCAGAATGCGCACAACTCTTCCCCTGTCATCCGCAAAGATACTGGTGAGCACTGAAAACCAGATATAGACGCCTGCAAAGTTACAGAAACGAATGTTCCGCGTCATAACCCCTTTTTTGCTGCTGAACTGAGGCAGTATCCTGGAAAAGGCGGTGACATCATCCGGATACACCCATTTCCCGTCCAGAAATGACTGGTAATCCGGCTTTATGCCGAGTATCTTTTCAAAATTTTCGTTGAACTCCAGTGTATGGTCCAAATTGTTGAGTTCAAATACCAGCACATCGGAATCCCTGGCCAAAAGCCGGAATCTCTCCTCCGAGACTTCCAGCTTTTCCTTCTCCTCCAGAAGCTTCTGTGTCTGTGCCCGCAAAGCCTTCCGCTCTGTTCTGAAGAGATAAAAGATCAGCAGAAAACCAAGCAGAAAAGAGACTGCGAAGGCAATATTGAGCCTCGCTGCATAAGTCCTGACAAAGGCATAGGAGGAATCCACCTCCCCCCGCTTCATGGCAGATAAAAGTGTCCATCCGTTATATCCGAAGGGTGTCTGTGTCACATAATACTCCTGTTCCCCTTCCTGTATAAGGGATACCAGTTTCTCTTGGTTCTTGGCTGCCTGCTGCATATCCTCCACGGAATGACCGTCCAGAAAGGCTTCGTTCTTTGTCTTTTCATATATGTTTTCCAGGCTCTTATCCCCTACCACCATCTCCTCATCTTTGGAGGCCACTATGACGTCTCCCTGTCCGTTGATGAGAACACTGGCATCATTTCGCTCGAAATTGTCATGCAGGAACAGGGTCCCGAACTGTTCTGCCGTATAAGAGCCGCAGAGCACGCCTGTGATCTCCCCCTGAGGATTTTTGATGGGAACAGCCAGCAGAACACAGAGGTATCCGTCTTCGATACTGGAGATAAACGGCTCTGAGATCGTCTGTTCCCCTTTCACAGCCGCCTGGAACTCTTTCAGATTTTTGATGTTCCTCTGTATTCCCTCATTGGTCATTCCGTTTCCATTCAAATCCGCCATGGTAATGCGATAAAACTCCTGGGTCTGCCGGATGGCATCGGCTGCGTTCAGGAAGGTCTCTGTATCCTCCATCCCTGCCTGCCCCAGATAACTGGCAAAGGCGCCCAGGGAATCAAACTGGCCGGAAAGTACAGTTCTCACATGATCCGCCTGCTGCTGCGCATAACTTTCCAGGGTCGCGTGAATCTCTTCGTTCACCCTGCGGCTTGTCTTCTGATTATAATTCAGCACTGCCACTGCAAGAAAAACTGCCAATACCGCAAACACCCACAGTGTCTGCTCTGCCCGTGTATGTTTCCTTTTTTTCGTCATACATGTACCATACTCTTTCCTCCGCTCATATTTCCTTGTACAACTAGGCGTATTTCACATTTTTCTTTTGTTTATTCTGTCAGAAACGGTTCTGCTCCATGTTTTCCATTTTTTCCTTTGTGAGAAGAAAAATCTTAACCTCTGCCTCGTGACCGTCCAGTTCCTCCTCTGTCATTCTGCTCAAAGCGGCCACTCTGCTTTTTCCATCCCGAATCTCCCACATGGCATCTTCAAAAAACAGGTCTTCCCCCTCTGTCGTCCGGCCCGTATCCGGCATGGCGCGAAGCGTAACGGTAAAGGAAGATATGCCATGCTCCATACTGCGTCTGTGTATGGCAGCCTTCTCCAGTGTCTCCTCCTCAAAAGGATATTCCCTGAAAAGCTCTGCCAGGTCTGCCATGCGGACAAACCCTCTGAAATAATACTCATTTTCCTGTATCGCCTGCTGCAGTCTCAATTTCATAGTCATCCCTCATTTCCGCCCGGCATCCGCAGTTCTCTGTCGCAAAAGAGGGCATCCACTGCTGCCCTGTATTCATTCAGATGCTGGGCCTTTTTTATTTTCTTTGCGTATTTCGCGCTGTCGGGAAACATATGTATCATGTAGAACCAGAGTTCTTTCATCTTAAACAGCACATTTCTGTCTCCTGACATGACTTTCTCATATTCAGTACAGAGGATGTCGTGAAATTCCCGAAATTTCTCTTTATCCGGCAGTGTGCCCTTCGTAATATGTCCCGCAAGGTCCGGGTCTGTGAGCATTCCCCTGCCAAGCATCACTGTCTCCACCTGGGGAAACCGTGCTGTAAATGCCTCATAGTCTTTCTTCGTAAAAATATCCCCGTTATAGCAGACCCTGTTCCTGCTCAGGGACAGGGCATCTGCAAAAACATCCAGATTCGGTTTGTTTTTATAATAATCTGTCTGCAGTCTCGGGTGAATGATCAGCTCCTCCATGGGATATTTGTTGTAAATCTCTATCAGCTCGTAAAACTCTTCTGCATCCTCCATACCGATTCTCGTCTTAACGGAAAGCTTCAGATCCAGTGTATCAAAAATCTCATCAAGAAATTTTTCCAGCAGCTTCTGCTCTCCCAGGAATCCCGCGCCTCTCATTTTCGTCACAACGGTCCGGGAAGGACATCCCAGATTCAGATTGACCTCCTCGTATCCCATACTCTGCAGTTCCAGAGCTGTCTTCACAAAATCCTCTGCGTTGTTTGAAAGAATCTGGGGCACTGTGTACATTCCCCGGTTATTTTCCGGCAGGACATCCTTTAACTCCCTGGAATTAAAACAGCGGTTCCGGTTCGGCATGATAAACGGGGTAAAATATTTATCTATGTTATTATAACATGAATACAGGGCATTGCGGTAGATATATCCTGTAATTCCTTCCATTGGCGCAAGATAAAATCTCATAGTATTTTCTGTCTTCCTCCCGGTCTTATTCAAGTCTTATGTTCCTCCAGCCATCTCTCCAGCACTTCCAGATTCATGTCAGAGTGTTCCACCTCCCTGGCATATCGGTACGCAGTCTCCACCACATCCTGAAATTCCAGCTTTTTCCCCTTTTTCAGCCATACCAGCATAACAAATTCCTGAATCCATTCCGTGGAAAATACAGCCAGAGCCATCTTGGAATAGACAGCATCATCGTACACCGCACCGCAGAAATAGGTATATACAAAGAACACCATAAGCTGTTCTCCCATCCGTTCCCACTCCCCGCGTACGCTGCTCTCATACCCAAAGCTGCGTTCAAATTCCCCGCACAGTTCCAGATAATGCTCCTCCCCGTTTTCATAGAGATTCTTCCAGGCATCCGAAAGCAGGGTGCCCCACTCGCTCCTAAGCCGCTCCAATTTCCGGAACACGGAAAATTCCTGCTTTCTTCTGGCGTACCGCCCTTCCTTTTCTATCTCTGCACCGGTGGGATGGCGGTATTTTTCAATCACCTGATCTATGGCGAAAAATTCTTCCCGGTCTATGCATGCCTGAAAATCCTCCGCAAGAAAAAGCACCTCCCGCATCCGGATCCGCAGGTCCTTTTCCCTGTCTGTAAGGATTTGAAATATCACATCCCTGGCATCCGAAAGCAGGGTAAAAAGGAAAAAATCAAAGTCCTCAAACTCATCTTCCTCCTCTGTCTCCCAGGTGATAAATTCCGCCTTCTCCCTGCAGGAAAGAATCATTCTGGCAGCTTCGGGACAGGACAGCGTAAGGGAAAGTTCCCGCAGATCCTCAAATTCCTCCACATGCCTGGGATACATGCTGCAGGTGGCACATAGCCCCTTCGGGCCCAGTTCCCTGTAAAGGTCACAGAGGTTTTCCTCGTTTAAAAACGCACAGCGCCTGTCATACTGATAAAAGCATCCCTCCATCCAGTCAATGGAATTTCTGAGCCTTCTGCCAAACTCTCCCTGCACATTTCCATAGGTCTGCAGTGACTCCTCATCAATGACGATCTGCCATCCGGCGCAGCAGGTAGCCGGACAAGCTCCGGCAATACAGACAAAATCATCATAATAGCCGGGTTTTATATATCTCATATTGCGTCTCCTTATTGATTTCTTTCGTAAACCGAACAGAACTCACACCCGGTCAGGACTATGACACTCCTGGGGCCGGCAAGTATACTGTCATTGTCCAGACGGACAGGCTGTTTTTTCCACTCCGAACCGATCTCTCCGGTATTCACGGATACATGCCACAGCAGGGGCCGCGGAAGCTCAGGCAGTCTGACTGAAACAGGTTCCCAGAAGGCATTCACCAGGAGATAGACAATGTCATCCCTGCCGTTATTCTCATCATAGCCTGTGAACATCACTGCCGTAACCTTTGCCTCCTGCCCGAAATTCTCCACCCAGGGATTTTCCCCGTGGAAGCTGATCTCCGGAAGGCCGAAGCGGTTGCTGCCCAGATTGCCGCTGATGCTCTTATGGCTCTTCCTGAAATGTATCATGAACCGGAAGAATTCATACACATCTCTGTGTGTCTCAAGCCTGCTCCAGTCAATCCAGGATATCTCGTTGTCCTGGCAGTAGGCATTGTTATTCCCATACTGGGTGTTGCAGAATTCATCCCCTGCATAGAACATAGGCGTCCCTCTGCTGCACATGAGGACTGCGCAGGCATTCTTGATCAGACGCATTCTCAGCGCATTGACCTGAGGGTCATCTGTCTCTCCCTCTTCCCCGCAGTTCCAGCTCCTGTTGTCATCGGAACCGTCCCGGTTTTCCCATCCGTTGGCCTCATTGTGTTTCCAGTTATAGGAATACAGGTCATAGAGTGTAAAGCCGTCATGACAAGTCAGGAAATTAACGGAAGCATTTTTCCCCCGTATCTTGGGCTTGTAAATGTCCGTAGAACCTGCGATGCGCATGGCAGCCGCCTGGGCTGACCAGAGTCCGCCCTTCAGATACTCCCGCAGGTCATCCCTGTACTTTCCGTTCCACTCTGACCAGCGGCAGAAGGCCGGAAACTGCCCCACCTGGTATAGTCCCCCTGCATCCCATGCCTCCGCAATCAGCCTGGTGCCGCTTAACAGAGAATCATAGGCCAGAGACTCCACAAGAGGCGGCCGTTCCATGGGTGAACCGTCTTCGTTCCGCCCCAGAATCGATGCCAGGTCAAACCGGAAACCGTCAATATGGTAATCGGAAACCCAGTATCTGAGGCATTCCTGAATCATTCTCCTCACCACCGGGTGATTGCAGTTCAGTGTATTGCCGCAGCCGCTGAAATTATAATAATGGCCGTCCGGCGTCAAAAGATAGTAAATGTTGTTGTCAAATCCTTTAAACGATATAAAAGGCCCCTCCTCGTTTCCTTCAGCCGTGTGGTTAAACACCACATCCAGAATGACCTCTATTCCGTTTTCATGGAGCGCCAGCACCAGGTCCTTTAACTCCATTCCCTCCCGGTTGTACTCTTTTGAGGCCGCATAACTGGTGTTGGGGGCAAAAAATGCCACGGTATTATAGCCCCAGTAATTGATGACCTGCCGGTCATTCACCATTCTCCGCTCCCGCAGCTCATCAAACTCAAAGATGGGCATAAGCTCCACTGCATTAACTCCCAAATCCTTCAGATAGGGGATTTTCTCCTTAATGCCTGCAAATGTCCCCGGGTGCTCAACATCTTCTGCCATCTTCGTAAATCCGCGGACGTGCATCTCATAAATGATCAGCTCATCCATGGGAACCTTTGGCTGCCGCTCTTTTCCCCAGAAAAAATCATTTCTCACAACTCTGGCCCGATATCCTTTTTCATTCACTTTTTTGCCCCATACACTCTGGCCTGTCACTGCCTTTGCATAGGGGTCAAGGAGTATGTGGTTCTCATCAAAGAGAAGGCCCTGTTCCCTGTCCCAGACACCGCCCAGCCGGTAAGCATACTCAAATTCTCCGATGTCCAGACCGAACACCATCATGGAGTACACGTCACCGATCTTAAAATGCTCCGGAAACCTGAGAACTGCATACGGTTCCTCCTCTGTCCTGTGAAAAAGCAGCAGCTCACAGAACGCCGCACCCTTTGAATGCACGGTAAAATTAACGGCAGTCTGTAAAACTGTGGCACCGTAGTTGCCGTACAGCCCCGGGCATACCTGAAAACCTGCCACCTCGTCTGTTGGTATCCATTTTTGAAGCTCATCATTCATGCTGACATCCCTCCCTGAATTTTATGCGATCACGGTTTTCGGTTCTCTTACTTTGCGGGAGAGTCGGAAAAAGCCCGGCAGCAGCCAGGCTCCGGGAGCTCCCATACGGTACACAGCATTTCTTCCGGGAGGCATCAGTCCTGCCTGAGCACTGACAGCAGCTTCCTCATCTGTCCCAGGCGCTCCTCAAACTGTACATAGAAGTCTCTTCCGCTTTCAAACGGCTGTGTATAAAAAAGATTCAGGACATACATGTTCAGATCTTTCGTGAGCTGCTCTTCCTCTTTTTCTTCCAGAAGATTCCGGATGTCTTTTAAAAGAAAATGCCATTTGGCAGCAAAATCTTCATAGTTTTTCAAATCCGGCACATCCAGCCATTTGCTCACTTTTATTTTAGTCTTATTTTTCTTCGGGCATTCCTGATTCTGCAGGTAATAGAAAAAACCTTTTTCCTCATAATATCTCCCCAGGGGAAATAACCGGCAGAGCCCCGGGCGGAAGGCATGGACCTTACATCTTCCATTTTCATCTAAGAAGGTACACTTTTCTTTTGCTCCTGTCATCCGCAGATTCGGCAGAATACTGCCCTCTGCCACATGCAGTTCTATGTGGCTGTTCATCAGGTCTTCAAAAGTGAGGCCCAGGTTTGTCTCCAGCCTGTAGACATCAAGGGGGTCCAGTTTAATGGAGTCCCCCATGCCCCGGCAGCACTCGGAACATCCCTGGCAGCCTCCGCAGTCAGCCTTCACCATATCTCCCGCTTTATATAATTTCTTTAAGTCCTCTGCAAGAACTTCTCTCTCCATGTATAAAACCTCTCTGTCTTATGTATTTCTGTTTATGGACTTTACAGAATGTGTTTGAAAATTTCTTTGGCCGGCTGTACGTCACACTCTGTGGGAGATTTTCCCCCATAAGCCAAAAGTCGGGAAATCCCTCTTACCACGCGTCCCTCCGGATCATCAAAATGACCGCCCGGATTACTCTCACAGATAACCGGACAAAATTTCCCCCAGTGGGCAGCCAGACGTTCTGTGCACACTTTTACGGAAGCCATTCTCACATTGCGGACTTTATGCTCCCTGCTGCCAAGAGATATATAGATCAATGGATTTTCGGCTTTCATACTGTGGGACATGGCATAATCTGCCCAGCCGTCAAACCAGAGGGAACCGGACATGGTGCCGATTCTGTTGAACTTGTCCGAATGGTACATGGCATACACGGCGAATAATCCGGCCATGGAATATCCCACGATTCCCCTGTCCTTCACTTCAAATGAAAGATTCTGTTCCGCCCGGGGAAGAAGCTCCTGCTCAAAATACCGCAGATATTCCCCGGCTCCGCCTGTAAAATCCGTGCTCTTTGCAAAAGCCTTCTCTGCCTTCCAGGGAGAAAAATCACCGTTCCAGTCTCTTCCCGAAACGCCCGCAAGGACACACGGCCTCGTGATCTGCTGCCATATCTTCTCCCCTTCCTCCCGGGAAAAAATGTGGCACCAGATAACAGGAACCGGTTCTTTTATCTCCTCTCCCCAAAGGTAGATTTCACATTTCTCTTCTTTAAAACTTTTCATGGCAGCAATAAGACCTTTCTGTGTGCAGTCAGTATTTTTACTGGTGTTGCCGCTGATTTATACAAGTTCAGCACGGTAAATGTACAGATACGGCTGAACGGTTAGCAATTTATTTTCTTCTTTTTTATTATAAGGGACGGGGTAGAAAACCGCAATGTTTTTATTCGCAGGGACGGGAAAATGGGGACGGGAAAATGGCCGTAGGCGGGGCTGCATGATAGCATGACATGGGAGGGGCAGCTGCGAGGGATGACTCTGATCTTCCTTGCTCTATAGACAAATTGAAAGAAATCTAAATCTCTTATTTTCGTAGATAGTCTTAAGCGCCTGGCAGCAAGTTCTCCCCACTTTACGGCTAATTTTAGAGAAATCTCTGGTTTTCGTAGGTGATTTTAGGGCATCTGACAATACTTTCTTCTTGTTTTACAGATAATTTATTTTTATAGGTAATCTTAGGACTCCTGGCAATAGTTTCCGCCTGTTTTACAGATAATTTGAAGGATATCTTTAGCTTTCGTAGGTAATCTTAGGGCGCCCGACAATGATTTCTTCTTATTTTGCAGATAATTCATTAAAAAGCTTTAGTTTTTATAGGTAATCTTAGGACTCCTGGCAATGGTTTCTGTCTGTTTTACAAATAATTTGAAGGATATCTTTAGCTTTCGTAGGTAATCTTAGGGCGCCCGACAATGATTTCTTCTTGTTCTGCAGATAATTCATTAAAAAGCTTTAGTTTTTATAGGTAATCTTAGGACTCCTGGCAATGGTTTCCGCCTGTTTTACAGATAATTCGAAGGATGTCTTTAGCTTTCGTGGGTAATCTTAGGGCGCCCGACAATGATTTCTTCTTGTTCTGCAGATAATTCATTAAAAAACTTTAGTTTTTATAGGTAATCTTCAAGAACCAGACCATGTCTTCTGCTTGTTTTACAGATAATTTGAAAGACAGCCATATAATCTATAGGTAAATCCGGAAATTCGACATGTGTCCTTACTTTCCAGGTAATTCAGAACTCTGATATCTAACAGATGATGTGCGATGGGTAATATATAAATACAACAAGGGTATTTATAAAGTGAGACAGCAATGACCCGGTATGGCGTATGGAATCTATATATAGCTTGCAGGCTGCAGGAAATGTAGTATAATAGTGTCTGGCTGTCCGGATGATCTCCATGCCGGACTGTATCATAAAACTGCACGGGAGGTCTTGTGAAAATGAATCTGATATTCCGGAAAAATTTTAAAAATGCAGTGGAACGTGTGCTTCATGTTCCCCATAACTATACAGGCGGTATTCTGGAAATGACCTTTGTGTTGGATTATGCGCTTTCCAAAGAATGTGCCGTATCCATGACAAAAGAGATTGCCGCTGTGCTCCGCTCTCACAGCCAGGTCTTCCAGAATGTCCGGCTCAACCTTCTGCACTGGAAGGAGAACGAGGTGCTTGTAAACCAGGTGGTGCCAATTTCCATGCTGCAGCTTGGGAGAGGGTTGGAAAACTATGAATCCCTGCCCGGAAATAAATCCCTGGACACCCTTACAGATACCCTGAAACGCTTCCACGCCAGGTCTAAGCTGGTAATCTGCCTGCTCGGTACAGGATCTGCCGCAGGCGCGGTGGTGCTGGATGAGGAGAGGACAAAAAAGAATCTGCAGCCATTTCTTGGGCGGAAGAGTATATTCTTATGTGTGCAGGAGGACGGGGAATGCGTTAGTCCGGAGATTGTGATGGGGGCTGAAATACTTTCCAAAATATAAGGACACAAAAAACGGAGACTGCATTGCCGGGGAATATATCCATATTCCCCGGCAGCATAGTCTCCTTTTTCCGTTTTCCTTATCCCTTTGCCAGATTCAGCAGAGATTCCTTTAACTCCGGCACTGCCGCCTTCACAATTCCTCTTATCCGCTCAAAAGCCTCCGCATCTGCCGCCTCAATCCGGTACGTCATGGCCTGTTCCGTTACAGATTTTCTGAGCAGGAACCAGCCGTCTGCAAATTCAATACGCACACCGTCCATTCTGCTCACAGGATAGCATTCTCCCATCTCTGCCGCCTTATCCAGCCATTTTTCCTGTTCCTCATAGGGGCAGAAGACCCTCAGATCCGGTGTGATGATGGAATCCGGAAACTCTTCTGCCATCTCTGCCAGGCTCCTGCCTTCCTCCTCCAGGATTTCGCACATTTTCAGTGTTGCGTAAAGGCCGTCATCTCTGCCGATTTCCCGGAAGAAAAAATGTCCGCTGATCTCCCCTGCTGCCAGTGCCCGTTCCTTTAAAAAACGCTGCTTGATGAATCCGTATCCGCTCCGCTCCATAACAGGCATCCCACCGTAAGCCAATATGGTATTCTTCACCAGGGAGGCGCTTTTCTGATCATATACAAATGAACCCGGGCCTCCTTTCAAATACTGACGGATAAAAACGGCAAAGCTTTTCTCACTGGTCAGATAATGCCCCCTGTTGTCAATAAAGACAACTCTGTCCCCGTCTCCGTCATAAGCGGCTCCCAAATCTGCCCCTGTTTCCAGAACTTTCTTACAGACATCTGCAAGGCAGTTATACTCTGCAGGATTGGGGTTCCTGTTCGGAAAATTTCCGTCGTATCCGCAGTAAAGCCGGCTCACCTCATACCCCATTGTTTCCATGATCTGTGGTACAATTTTACTGGTGGCGCCATCACAGCAGTCCAGGACTATCTTCAGACTTCCCTTTCTGCAGTTTCTTTCTATGAAAGCCGCGTAGTTTTTCTCCACATTTCTTGTTTCATATGAGCCGTTCCCTGTTAAGAAGTCTCTCAGGTGCACCAGATTCTCCACCTTTTTGATTTCTTCCGACGTCACCGGGAAATTCCCGAACATCATTTTAAATCCATTATACCGTGCCGGGTTATGGGATGCTGTGACCATGATTCCTCCCTGCGGCGCTTCGGTTCCAAATTCCGCTGCGTCCAGAGCGTAATAAAACATAGGTGTGGTCACACAGCCTACATCTATCACATGGATGCCCGTTTCCATCAGTCCCCGCATAAGAGAGGCCTTCAAAACCGGTGTTGACAGGCGGATATCCCCTCCCACCGCCAGCCGCTTTCCCCTCTGCAGGGTCCCGACTGCTTTGCCGATGAGGTAAGCATCCTTTTCATCAAATTCCTCTCCGTATATCCCCCGTATATCGCAGTCTTTATAAATACTCATGTAACACTCCTTCGCTGTTCATCCTTTTCCAAGCTGATATCTCTCTTGATACGCCTCAAATGCACACTGATAAAGCTCATCATATAGAGAGGTAAGCCCGTACACCGGCTCAATGATGTCCCGGTAAGAAATCATGTGCCCTGCTGCCTCCGGTAAATCATGGTAGCAGGAAGCCGATGCCGCTAAAATCGCACATCCCATAGCCGCCCCCGTATTCTCCGGCACTTTCAGCATCCTGTCCAGTACACTTGCCCGTATACGCAGCCACTCCGATGATCTGCAGGCCCCGCCTGTTGTAAAGATCTCCTGTCCCACACAGGCGCCGCACTCCTGCATATGTTCAAAGGCCAGCCGTTCAGCGTAGGCCACACCTTCCATGAGCGCAGCATAATGAATCTGCGGATCGGAAATATCTCCTAGGACAAATGCCCGGGCCTCCGGGTCCAGAAATGGAAAACGTTCCCCTCTGCCATGCAGAGGATAACTGATGACCTTCGTGGGAATCACGTCCATAACTCCCCGGTTCCACATCTCAAACTCTTCTTTTTCAAAAAAATCATTCAGACACCTTCCCCCAATATTGGAGGCGCCTCCAAACATCCAGTCCCCGGAGGGCAGTTTGTGTGAATAACTGCTTCCCCCCGCATCGACGAACAGTTCTTTTGTGACTCCTTTTAAGACCATGGTCGTTCCGATGATGGAAGCCCAATCTCCTCTTTTGACTGCTCCTGTAGAGACTGCGGACACATAACCATCTGTCGCTCCGGCAGCAACCACGGTATCCGGTGAAAACCCAAATTCCTCCGCAGCCTCTTTTGTGATATTTCCTATGACCTGCCCCGGGGGAATCACCGATGGAAATATGCGCCGGTCAAGCCCCAGCACCTCAAGCAGTTCCGGCCAGACTTCTTCTTTCAGGTCAAACCCGCTTTTCAGCGCATTGGAGTAATCCGTGATTCCATATTCACCTGTAAGCCTGCCTACGATATAGTCTGACTGATGCACCATGTATTCTGCCTTCTCATACACATATGGATCCTGCTCTTTTATCCACAGGATCTTCGGCAGGGCAAAGGATGCGTTGAATACATAACCCATTTTCTTTTCCAGCTCACCGGCATGTTCGTGTATCTTCTCCGCCTGGACAGCCGCGCGCATATCATTATACATCAACGCATTCCTGAGAGGATGCTTCTCTTCGTCTAAAAGCACGATTGTACCAGAAGTACCGTCTACCGTGACGGCGCGTATTTCCGTCGGCTTTCTGCCCGTCCTCTTAAGTGCATCCACACACTTTTTTATAACCGTTCCGGCCGCATCCCACCACATAGCAGGGGCCTGTTCATACCAGCCCTCTCTCCTGCTTGTATTCAGCTCCCAAAAGTTGCATGTCCCCTGTGCAAAGACTTGGCCCTGTTCATCACATATAATACCTCTGGCTCCCTGGGTACCCACATCAATCCCTAAAAAAAGCATCCCATCACCTTGATCCTTTCAGGACTTCCGGGTTCATAAGAAATCTTGGCATCTCCCCCGCAAAATACCGTTCTGCCTGTCCGAGAACCATGGCAGGACTGTCAGCAAAAGCCTCCACTGTATCTCCGCTTTTATGACAACTGAATGTCAGATTATCCAATTCAAAAAGTGGGCTGTCCACAGGTACCGGCTCCACCTCATAATTGTCAATGGCTGCCCCTGTGATCCACCGTTCCTTCAGTGCCTCATAAAGGGCATCCATATCAACCAGAGGAGACCTGGCTGTATTGATAAAAACTGCTGTTTCTTTCATCATCCTGAACTGCTCTCTTCCCATCATACCCCTTGATGTCTCAGAAACTCTTGCATGCATGGAGACGATATCACTGCGTTTTAACAGTTCTTCCAGACTGACTGCTTCTCCCCCCGCCTCCTGCACTTCAGCTTCCTTCACATAAGGATCATATACCAGCAGCTTTACTTGGAACGCTGCCAGAAGCCTTGCGACCGTCCGGCCAATGGTGCCGAATCCGATAATTCCTACTGTCCTGCCTTTCATCTCATGGATTCTTCCGAAGTTGGGGAAGTTTTCCAACCAACGGTGGTGTGCCTGCATGGAGGCATGACAGCGGCCGATATTTCTGGTCTCTGCGATCATCAGTCCAATCGTCATCTCTGCCACGGCATTGGCATTGTGCGCCGGATTGGCAATGACAGGGATTCCTGCCTTTGTAGCTGCCTCCAGGTCGATATTCTCAATTCCGCCTCTGTTTGTCAGCAGCAGCTTCAGACATTCAGCCTCCTCAAAGACCTGGGAGGGTATGGGGCATTGATGCGTCTGTATCACATCCGCATCTCTGATCTCTCTCATGATCTTATCCGGTACAGGCACGCAGCGGGACCCTGTCGTCTCCATGTTCTTGATATAGACCCGCATCTCTTCATGAGACTTTGGCCCGAAATAAAAGAATTTTTTCTCATCATAACGGACAAAGCCTTCTATTCCTTTTTCCATCATTTCCGGTGGAAGCAGCAGGTCACCAATGCATACGATTTTCATACATTTCCTCCTTCGGTTCTCATCTCTCTGCTTTCCTGCCTCTGCATATGTGAATCAAAGCAGGGAAGCAGGCATTTCTGCAGCTCACAGAATGTCTGATAATTTATCTCATACTGTCTTTGTTTATGAGCATCAGGCAGATACGTCCGTCCGATGGTCTTCATCTTCTCTGCCCCTTCTTTCAGGCTCGAAAACACACCTGCCGCGCAGCCTGCCACCACCACATCTCCCATAGCTGCCCCCTCTGTGTTTTCCTGTATGGTCACAGGAATCCCCAGGATGTCACTCAGCATCTGCATCCAGGCACTGCTCTTGCACGGACCGCCTGTGGCGACGATTTCCCGAACCTCATCCGGCCTCATCCCCTGGGCATCAAGGACAATATCCACGTTCTGCCTAACCGCATAGCAGGTCCCCTCCATCACGGCCCTGAGCATTTCTTTTTTCGTGGAAGTCCCTGACAATCCGAAGAATACCCCCCTTGCATTGGGGTTATAGATTGGAGATAATTCACCTGCCAGATACGGCAGAAAAACGATTCCATTCGCCCCGATCGGGGCCTCCGTCACATAATCGCTCATGACTGTAAAGACATCCTTATGAAGGGTCACTGCACACAAAGTCTCCATATCACAGACAGCCTCTTTCATCCATTTAAAAGCTCCGCCCGTATTGGACATAACTCCTATATTCATCATATAATCCTTATCCGCATATCCGATCGTGATGAGCCTGTCATCTGTCTTATACTGCTCTCTTTCCCCACATTCCTGGAGCATGACCACGCTGCTCCCTGTCCCGCAGGAATAGGCCATTTGATTTCTGCTGAAGATTCCTGCGTTCAGTGTTGCCACTGCCGTATCCGAAGCTCCTGCTGCCACCATAGTCTGTTTTGGCAGTCCCAGTTCTTCAGCGGCTTCTTTTGTTAAATGTCCAATCACCTCATGACAGTCGCAGACTTTCGGGAAACGCCTCAGATCGATCTGCAGTTTTTCTGCCAGCCTTTCATCCCATTTTTTTTCAAAAATGTTATAGAAATGATAGTTCGTAGCCATAGATCGGTCAATGGTAAAGCGGGAAGTAAGCCTGTATGTAATGTAGTTACTGCAGTCCAGAAACATGGCTGTCCTGTCATACAATTCTCTCTTATATTTTTTAAACCAGAATAGTTTTGAGACAATATGATAGGGACGAATCGAGGCCGGATTCACAGAAGCGATCTCTTTTCCGTAATCTCTCTGAAGTTCCAGACTCTCCTCCACAGCCCTTCCGTCGGCCCATATCATGCCGTTCATCAAAGGCTCTCCGTCCTCTTTTACAGGTGTAAGAGTCGGCGTGTGGCTGCTGACACAAAGAGCCGAAACCTGTTCCTTTTGAAAAGCGCCCTCTGCCAAAAGCTTGCCGACACACCATACAAATGCACTCCACCACTCTTTCGGATCATGTTCCGCCTGATTTTTATAAGGGGTTATCACAGGATAACTCTTATAAGCCGTTATCATCACTTTTTCCATCCTGACACTGTATGCCAGGGCCTTCACACCGTTTGTGCCGAAGTCAAACCCCATAAGAATCTTATCGTCCATTTACACCGCCCTTTCTGCCGCTTAACTAAGCGGATATTTTCCATATTCATGAATCGCTTCATACATGGCGATCACATTTTTCATGGGCACGCCGCCCTGTATGTTATGGGATGGAGCGCACAGATATCCTCCGCCCTGTCCCAGATCACGGATTCTCTTTTTTACTTCTTTCCTGACATCCTCCTCATTTCCTAAAGCCAGTACGTTTACGCTGTCTATTCCACCATGTAAGCAAAGGCGGCTGCCGAATTCCCGTCCGATCAGAGCTGTATCCATCCCCGCTGCCGACGGCTGGATCGGATTTAAGACATCTGCTCCTGCATCTATAAAATGCTGAATAAAAGGATAGACACCTCCGCAGGTATGGATTGAGAGTTTCCCCTGGGGATTGTGTTTCCGAAATTCCCGTTTCACATGGTTCCATTCTATTTCATGGCGGGGTTTTACCACCTGTTCGTAATATGCAGGATTGATCAGAGGACCGTTCTGAGTCCCCACATCTTCCCCGTTCAGTCGGACATAAGAGAGATACTCTCCTATGGTATCCATCACCATAGTCTCTACTTTCATCTGGATTTCCCTTGTTTTATCCATGATGGCTTCCACGATTTCCGGTTCTGTATAGAGGTATGCCAGATAATCTTCAAAGCCTAACAGGAACTGTCCCATCTCAAAAAGATGTCCACCCACCTGGCAGGTAAGGGCAAAGTCTGTCTCCTTATAAAGACTCCTCACCAGCGGCACCGCCAAATCCGGGTCATAGAGTTCCTCCGGTTCTGGCCAGTGATAGGCATAGACGTCCGCTACATCCTCGATTCCGGCCAGAGGCGCATCTCCATTGATGTACATAAAATCCGTCTCTGTATCCCAGATTTTCTTTCTGAGAACGCCCCACTGGTCCCGGAATTCATCCTGTTCGATGGAAAAATTCTTCGGCACAAATGCATTTGCAGAAAAATGCATGATGTCAATATCCAGCTTTTCCAATACCTCCGCAGAGGCAAATGCGTGATTACAGTCATCCCACCAATACGGCTCAAAGGGCACATGCAGATATTCGCACAGCTCTATGTACGCCGGCGGCGCAATGGTCATATCACAGGGAACCCGGTCCGGCTCCCGGTGGTTCAGTGCAGTCTCGACACGTTCTCTTCTGGTATATACTTTTCCCATAATCATCCTCCATTTCTTTGTCCCTGTTCCCTCACACGCTCTCCTGTTTCCCTGTCAAAGAGGTACAGCAAATCTTCCTTCATTTTCACATATATCCTGCTCCCTTTTTGGAAAACCAGCATATCTTCTATCACAATTGTAAGAAAATCCTCCAGGATACGAATACTGATGATTCTCTCATCCCCCAGATTTTCAAATACATCCACGGTAAACTGTGCATCATAGTCTTTCTCATCGGCGATCACAATGCTGGTAGGCCGGATTCCCATGGTATACTGCTGTCCGTCTTCCAGAATGGAATGAAACTTAGCCGGTGCCTTTATCCTGGTGCCATCCAGCAGGAGAAAACAAAAGCCGCCGTCCGCTTTCTGCACAGTCACTGGCAGCAGATTCATCGGAGGTTCGCCGATGAAATCTGCTACAAATATATTGACCGGGTCATTGTATATCTCATCCGGCGTCCCATACTGCTGCAGCACTCCCAGTTTCATGATTGCAATATGATCAGCCAGGGATAACGCCTCCATCTGGTCATGGGTCACCAGAATCGTGGTACATTTAATCTCTTTGTGCAGTCTTTTGATCTCTCCCCTTAAAATCTGTCTCATCTTCCCATCCAGGTGAGACAATGGTTCATCCAGCAACAGGATTCTCGGATTCCTTACCAAGGCCCTGGCTATATTGACCCTCTGCTTCTGTCCTCCGCTCAGACCCTCCACTTTTGCATCCAGCAGTTCTTCCACCTTCATGGTCTTAGCAATCTTCCTGACTCTCTGGTCAATTTCTTTCTTGTCTACTTTGTTCGCCTTCAGACAAAAGGCGATGTTATTGTACACTGACAGGGGTGGATATAAAGCATAATCTTCAAATGCCAGTCCTATTTTCCGCTCTTTCGGATGGATGTCATTGATGACCATATCACCAATGGCAATCTCACCTTTTGTGATCTCCTCAAGTCCTGCGATCATGCGGAGCGTCGTGGATTTCCCGCATCCGGAAGGGCCCAGAATGCCGAGAAACGTACCGTCTTCAATCTCCAGATTCAGGTTGTTTACTGCATAGACGCCGTCCTTTTTTCCATTGCCCTGGTCATACATCTTGTACAGATTCTGCAGTTTTAAATTAGCCATTCTTTCCACCGCCTCTCATGACTTCCTCATTGTGGCGCACCAGGTATTCCTTTGTCTCACTGTGAAAGAAAATACCTTTATCCATGTTAAAATGAAGATAAATCGCCTCATCGATCTCAAATCTCTCATCCACATGTACAATAAAACGTATCATATCATCACCAAGGCTTACTGTAAGCTCCACTTTATTTCCAAGCGGTTCATGGGTATAGATCTTCCCCCGGACATATCCTTTTCGCGGCTCTCTGCTGTAGTCAATCGCCCAGCCCCTGAAGCCGATATCCACATCTTTTACCCCCGCACACTGCAGTCTCTCCCCCACGTCATCCGGCACCGGATAGACTTCCTCTCCATAGGGGAGACGGATACCGGTTCTTCCTTTTTCCTCCGTCACACACCCCTTTAGGATATTGATCTCACAGTCTCCGAAAAGCTTTGCCACAAATTCCGTCTCAGGCAGGTAATAGACCTCATTCCCTGTCCCTACCTGGCAGATACTGCCCTCATGGATAACCGCTATCCTGTCTCCAAGGCTCATTGCCTCCGTATAGTCATGTGTCACATAGATTGTCGTGGTGTGAAATGCTTCCTGCATGGATTTCAATTCCTTGCGCATGGAATTCCTGAGCTTTGCATCCAGATGGGCCAGCGGTTCATCCATAAGAAATACATTCGGATTTCTTACCAGGGCACGTCCCAGTGCAATCCTCTGCCGCTGCCCATTGCTGGCCTGAGTGGGTTTCCGTTCCAGAAGCTCGGATATATTCATCATCGCTGCAACTCTTTTCACCTCGCGGTCCACCACTTCCTCCGGCTGCCGGTACTTTTTCGTTCTCATGCTGGAAGCGATGTTTTCGTATACCGTTTTGTGAGGATACAGGGCATAATTTTCAAACACCATGGCCACATCCCGCTCCCTTGGCTCCACATAATTCATATATGCATCGTCAAACAGGATATCCCCTTCCTCCGGGTCTGAGATGCCGGCTATCAGATTCAAAACAGAGGTTTTTCCGGCGCCTGCAGGACCGAAGATCACATAGAATTCATTGTCTTTTACATCAATGGATACATCCTTCAGCGCTGTGATGCTGCCATATTTTTTTGTCACATGATCCAGTCTGATTCTCGCCATTTTATTCACCTATCCTTTCACGGCACCAAAGCTCAGTCCCCGGACCAGATGTTTCTGGATGCACAGACACAACACGATCTCAGGTGCTATGGCGATCAGGGATGCCACAGCCATCTGCCCGTAATGTATCGTGTCCGTAGCGATATACGTCAGTGCGGAAACTGTAATTGTCTGGATATTAAACCCACAGAGCATCAATCCAAACGTAAAGTTATTCCAGCAGAAAATGAAGGTCAGAAGCGCTGCTGCCACAAGACCCGGCCGTATGAGCGGTATCAGCATTTTAAAGAACACCTCAAACCAGCTGTATCCGTCAAGTTCTGCCGCTCTTTCCATTTCCACGGGAATATCTTCAAAGTACCCCCGCAAGACCCAGATCAGCAGCGGAAGACCAATAAACTGATAGATCCATATCATTCCGAAATAGGTGTCATACAGATGCAGTTTTTGGAATATGGCAAATAACGGAATTATGATAAGAATCTCAGGCGCGAACTTAAACGAAAGTATCGTAAACGCCACAGTCTCTTTCCGCTTAAAATTATATCTTGCCAGGGCATAGGCCGCGGGTACGCCCACGATCACGGACACCAGCACCGCCCCGGAACAGATAATAAAGTTATCTCCAAACGCTTTTACATAGTTTCCCGTAGTCAGGACATTTCTGAAGTTATCCAGTGTGGGTTTAAATATGAACAATGTCTTGAACATATCCACATCGCTCTTGAAAGAAATGATAACCATCCAAATGAGCGGGAAAACGGAAAAGATCGTATAGATCACAAGAAAAACCGTACTGGCGATCCCCAGCACTTTTGCAAATCTCGATTTGTTCTGATACATAGCACACCCTCCTCTCTATCCGTTGTTCGCTGACTTTGCTTTCAGCCACGCTTTGACCAGTTTACTGCTGATAAAGTTTATGATCACCCATAAGACCAAGATCTGAGGAACCGCTTTTCCGATACTGGAATAGGTGAATGCATCCCGGTATGCACTGAGTGAAAGATTCATCAGGGTATCCCCGGGGCCGCCTTTTGTCGTAGAATATATGATAGAAAACTCCTGTATCGCAGCGCACAGCCTGAAGATCAATGTGATCAGGATCACCGGTTTTAAAAGCGGCAGTGTCAAAGTCTTAAAGGTAAACCATGCGCTTCCCCCGTCGATCATGGCTGACTCATAGGGTGACTTTGGAAGTCCCTGAAGGCCTGCCAGGATGAGAAGCAGCACAAAAGGCGTATATACCCAGGTGTCAATCAAAATGACGGAAAACAATGCGGTGGAGGAATCAGCCGTCCACGGAAATCCATACACGCCGAACAGATTCAGGAATCTTTCCACCACACCCACAGAGGAATTGGTCATCAATTTAAAAAGCAGTGTAGCAATGACCGGAGATACCATCAGAGGAAAGATCAAGACCACCTTCAAGATCCTGGTGAACAAATTGTCTTTCCGATTCAGAGATAAGGCGATTACCAGCCCCAGTCCCATCTCTACCACCAGTGCGGCTATGGTATATTTCACGGTAACCCACAGAGAGTGCCAGAAATTCACTCCCTTGAACATTTCCAGCCAGTTTTTCAGTCCCACAAAATGCCATACCGGCTTTTTCAATGAATAATCCGTCAAGGAATAAAACACAGCCTGATAAAATGGATACAAGATACCAAGCGTCACTACCAAAGTGGGCAGTATGATAAGCCATGGCCGCAGGCGCAGATTCATGGGCTTTTTATTCAGCTTCTGCCCTGTTTGTTTCGTTTTTGCCATATTTCCCCGCATGACCCAACCTCCTCATTTTCGTAAAAAAAGTCAAAAAAAGCCCGCCCAGACACCAATATCAAGGCGGGCCCAGTTCTTATTCCGTAATCTCTATATGTGATACAATCTCATCCAGCTTTTCTTTTAACTTGTCCATTCCCTCCTGTGTGGACGCGTATTTACCTTCCACCAGCTCCTGTAGTGTCTGGCACCAGGTCTGTGACACCTCAAAGAAATATGTCTCGGGTGTGTAATACATCCTTGTGTAATCCACTGTGGCATCAAAAGTCTCCACAAATCCCTCAGAATTTTTAAGCAGTTCCTGGTATGCATCTTGGTCATAGCTTGACTGCCTGGGGGTATTTACAATCTTCGCGCTTACAGAAGATTCATTCTGATATTCTTTGCCTGAAAAATACTGTAAGAACAGCCATGCGGCATCCTTGTGGGCAGATGCGCTGTTCATTGCCAGGGACCAGGTCCAGAGCTGTGATTTTGTATCTGCATCTGTCTTGCCGTCCGGCAGAGGAATGGGAGCAATTACCAAATTCTCTGCTTCTGCCGCATTTTCTGGGATTGTCTGGGAAAACGCGTTGTTGGTGGCATCCAGCATAATGGCTGCTGTTCCTGCACCTAATTCCCCACCGCAGGAAGACCAGGTCGCACTTGCCCATGTAGGACTTCCGCCCTCCTGGATCAGTTTTACATACCAATCGGTCATTTCCACAGCTTCCGGGCTGTTTACTTTTGAGACAAGCTTGTCACCCTCCACTTCAAAGTCAGTGGCCCCCCACATCTTATACAGACTCTGATAAGCAGTGATGATGGTTCCCCAGCCTAATTCCCCGCGGAGTGCGACACCGTAGGAGTTTTCCCCATTGTGTTTTTGAAGTGCCCTGGCGGTCTCTAAAAGCTCTGAGGTGGTTTTGGGAACCTGCAGGCCCTTCTCATCCAGGATTCTCTTGTTGTAGATCATGACATTTGATTCAAATCCCATTGGCAGGCCTAAAAGGGGACCTGTTCCCATTTCATGGCCCTCAACGCCATCCCAGCGCGCAGAGTCCAGAATCGACTGGAAGAAATCATCCGAGTCAAAATCAGGATTTGTCTTCTTATCATTGTCAATATAGGGCTGCAGGTCTTCCATATAGCCGGCGCTTCCGTATTCCCAGATTTGATAAGGTCCTGTCATGAAAATGTCCAGTTTATCTGATTTTGCGTTTAAAAGAGTTCCTATCTTGTCAAAATAATTCGATTCCGGTATAGTCGAATGCTCCACTTTTATGCCGGTGAGTTTCTCAAAATCCTCCATTTTCTCTATGATCGGCGTTACATACTGATGTTCGTTGAACAGCACCGTTATAGTATCCCCGGAGCACATATCCCAGGAAAACTCTGCATGATCCGTGTTGCTCCCGCCCTGTGATTTCTCTTTCTTATCGGAACCGCAGCCGTTCAGCGTAAACATCATACTTACAGACAAAATCACACCCAGAAACTTCCACACCTTTTTGTTTTTCATACGGTTTTATCCTCCCGTTCTTTTGCTTTTTAAACTCTTATATAAACTGTCCGAACAGACCGTGCGCACTTTGAATCTGTCCTTTTCAGCCATACAATTCACACTACCGTGTCCTTCCAATAATTGACTGGTTCATTGCCGCAGATGACCCGCACCCCTTTCAGCCTGAGCTGCTCCACAAACTGGATAGGGGCGCCCCAGTCTGTGATCACTGTATCCATTTCCTTAATGGGACAGATCAGGGATAAGGAGTCGTCACCGAATTTTGAGTGATCCAAAACTATAAATGACTCCTTGGATGAGTTCATAACTGCTCTTTTAAAATTCGCTTCCCCTATGTTCGGCGTTGTAAATCCATGTTCCAGGGAAAGGTGGTTTCCGCTCACAAAGCCTTTATCAAAAAACAGCCTCCGCACCATCTCATCTGCGAAGTTCCCTGTACAGCAGAGAATTCTGTGCCTTACCTCTCCTCCAATCAATACCACCGGGATGTCTTCTGCTTCTGCAAGCTCCATGGCAATATTGATTGCATTGGTGGTCACCATGATTTTTCTCTTTGGCCCCTTCTTGATCAGTCTTGCTATCTGCAAAGTGGTTGTCCCGGAATCCAGCATGATGGCATCCCCGTCATTGATGCATTCATATGCGGCTTTTGCAATTGAAAGCTTTTCTTTCAAATATTTGGGAACTTTCTCAGAATGTGAATATTCCTGCAGGGAACCTTCCACACTGACGGCTCCTCCCCATGTCCTTTTTATTTCCCCCTGTTCTTCCATCTTCACGAGCATCTTGCGGACGCTGACCTCGGACAGTTGAAACGCTTTGCTCAATTCTGCAACTGTTACCGATGATTTTGCACTCAGCAAATTTAATATGTACTGCTTTCTCTCTTCCTGTAACATTGCTTCCTCTCTTTTTTCTTTCGTTCTATCCATCTTTTCCGGATGCCGGCTGGTTCGTCTGAAAATGGAATCTGTGCTTATTTAGCTCTGCTAAATATGATGTGATTTCCTGTTGTTTTTATAAGTTAATTTTACAAAAGCCGCCACAAATTGTCAATCTATTCATAAACAATTCATACATAATCAGCATAATATTCATTCTTATCTTTCATTTTGATGTATATCTTACAATTTTCAGTTTCGTTTTCCCATTTTTCTCTTTCGTTTTCAATATCACTTGAAACCATTCGTAACTTTCGTTATATTTCAGACGAGTAAAATATAACATTCTGAGTCCATTTTCTCTGCTTTCCGGCCTCTCCTTTCCTTTATTCGCAACCAAAACAAAAGGTTTCATAACAATTTAAAACCTGTTTCTTATGAAATCTAAAGTCTTTTGGAAGTATTATAATGAAAAATAGCAGATAATAATATATATTTGCGTATATTTACTGAATGGTAATTTCTACCATGGGAATTGATGGAAGAACAGCAGACAATTCGCCTGTATCTGCTGATAAAAAGAAACGTTTTCCTCTAAAACTATAAAAGGTGCTGCAAACTACGCAGCACCTCATCATAGAATATACCCTGCAATTGCAGGAAATACTGTCATTATATCACTACCCTCAGGTAATAGAAGCCTTATAGATCGCGTCTATGGACTCCCTCAGCAAATTATTGAACTCTTCCTCCGTCTGATTAACATTCAGCCCCTGGGTCAGTGCCCTGGAGAAGCTGGCGATCAGGCCCGGATTCCGGGCTAATTTTTCGTCTGCCTCATCCCTGCTGTACCCCCCGGAAAGAGCCACCACACGAACCACATGAGTGTCTTCCATAATGTCAGAATAAAAACCATCCACATCCGGAATCGAAAGCTTGAACATAATCTGTATACTGTCATCCAGTTTTGCCAGATGCTCCTGCAGATATCCTTTCATGATTCTTTCAGACTCCGCTTTATCTGTACTGAAAATGTCAATCTCCGGTTCCAAAATGGGAACCAGTCCGGCTTCTGCAATCTGAATCCCCAGTTCAAACTGTTGTTCCACAACAGCACGGATGCCTGCCTCATTGGCTTCTTTAATGACGGAGCGCATCTTGGTTCCGAAGATATGACGCTCTTTTGCCCGTACAAGCAGTTCATCCAGTCCCGGAATGGGTTTCATGCACTGTACACCATTCTCCACCGGTGCAAGTCCTTTGTCCACTTTCAGAATCGGAAGGATGTGTTTCTCTTCCCACAGATAATCTGCCGTCAGTTTTCCTTCCACTTCCCGCTCCATAGTCTTTTCAAAGAGAATGGCTGCCAGAATATGCTCCGAAGTAAATGCCGGGCTGGTCATGATCCTTGTACGCATAGAGTGGACCAGGTCAAACATCTCTTCCTCCCCGTGGTAGCTGTCCTCAGCAATACCATAGAGTCTCAGCGCTTTCGGCGTACTGCCGCCGCTCTGGTCAAGAGCTGCTATAAAACCTTTTCCCGAACGCATTCGATTCAACTGTTCCGTGTTCATGCTTCCTCCTTTCGCCGTTTGTCAGTATCCATGCTCTGTCCGCATACGGTGAAATCTGCCTCTCCTCATACGCAGGCAAACCGGCTGGCTGCGCGGTCTTTTGATTCTGACAGCAGCGCTGCTGCCGCCATTCTTGTCATGTTGTCTGCAATACCCGGATTATAGTGATTTTCACTAAATCCATAAGAAAAACATACCACTTTTTGTCCATTTTGTCAAATGTTATCCAGTAACTGTTCACCGGAAATTCCCGGTTCCGTCATGGAGTAGGGATTTAAAATAACATTTAACTCCTCCTCCCCAAGCAGTTTATCCCTCAGGATCAGACTCCGCACGGAAGCCCCCGTTGAAATAGCCTCCTTTGCAAGAACGGCTGCCTTTTCATATCCCACATGAGGACAGATGGCAGTGATGATGCCCACACTGTTCTCCACCATATTCCTGCAGTGCTCCCGGTTGGCTGTGATCCCTTTGATACAGTTGTCCACCAGCGTATGCACGGCAAAGGTCAGGGTCTCAATGGACTGGAAAAGATTGTAGAAGATGATCGGCTCAAAAGCATTCAGTTCAAGCTGTCCCGCCTCTGTTGCCATGGCAATGGTCATATCATTGCCGATGATGTTAAAGGCAACCTGATTCACTACCTCCGGGATGACCGGATTGACTTTTCCCGGCATGATGGAGGAGCCATTCTGTCTGGCCGGAAGATTGATCTCCCCAAGGCCGGCTCTCGGTCCGGATGATATGAGGCGCAGGTCATTGGACATTTTGGAGAGATTGACTGCGCAGGTCTTCACAGCGCCGGATACCGAAGTATATCCATCCAGATTCTGTGTAGCATCGATCAGGTCATAGGACTGCACCAGATCCAGGCCGGATACCAGAGCGATATTCTTCACTACTTTCTGGAGATACTGCACATCTGCGTTCAGGCCGGTGCCGATGGCTGTCCCGCCCAGATTTAAGGAACTCATCTCCTCCTTTGCGTGTTCAAATCTGGTAATATCCCGGCGGATCGCCGTTGCATAGGCCCTGAATTCCTGACCGAGACGGATGGGCACCGCGTCCTGAAGCTGTGTCCTGCCCATTTTGATCACATCGTCAAACTCCTCCGCTTTTTCCATAAGCGCCTGATACAGCCGCTCTAACTGTTCCTTTGCCCGGTTCAGAAGCTTCAGGGCTGTGAGCCTTCCACAGGAGGGAAAGACATCATTGGTGGACTGCCCGTAGTTTACATGGTCATTGGGATTGACAATAGAATAATCTCCCTTTCTGCCTCCTAAAATCTCGACGGCCCTGTTGGCGATCACCTCGTTGGCGTTCATGTTCAGGGATGTCCCTGCACCGCCCTGGATCGGGTCCACAATAAACTGGTCGTGAAGCCTGCCGGATATGATCTCGTCACAGGCCCGCACGATGGCGTCCGTTCTTTTTTTATCCAGCCGTCCCACCTCAAAATTCGTGATGGCTGCCGCCTTTTTTATCTGCGCCACGCTGTTGATCAGTTCCGGGTGCATATTCATGCCTGTTATGTAAAAATTCTCTGCAGCGCGAAGGGTCTGTACTCCGTAGTAGGCTTCCGCCGGTACTTCTTTTGTGCCGATAGAATCATGTTCCAGTCTTGTCTTTACCATTTTTTCTTTTGTATCCATATCTTTTCCTTACCTCTTTTTCCTGCAGGCCGTTCTTGCCGCCTTACATGTATTTTACAGCGTTTTTCGCCACTGCCTGCCTCTTCTTTTTACTGCTAATATACTGCCGCATAAAGCAGTTCTGTATACCACAGTCTTTTGCTATCTATATTATAAGTTCGCCTGCTATTAGAAGCTAATACATATATGTATATATTTATTATAAATAATTGTTTATATACAGGGGAATTCATGATAAGATAAAAAAAGAAGCGGTAAGTATTCACCCGGCTGAACACTTACCAGAAATGCAGGTGGATTTCATGTTTGAAGGAAAAAAATACGTTTATGAAGTTTATAAAACAAGGAGCTTTTCAAAAGCTGCCGCTAACCTCTATATCTCCCAGCCGTCCTTAAGCGCTACCATAAAAAAGATTGAGGCCCGTCTCGGAACCCCCATTTTTGACAGAAGCACCAGCCCTATCATGCTTACAGAGTGCGGGGAAAAATACATACATTACGTGGAACATCTCATGGATATGGAAAATGAATTTGAAAATTATCTGAATGACTTTGAGGCCCTCAGGACCGGACATCTTTCTGTAGGGGGAAGCAATCTCTTTGCCTCCTACGTCCTGCCGCCCCTGCTCTCCGGCTTTATGGGAAAATATCCCTCCATAGAGGTGAAAATGACGGAGTCCACCACAGGCGATCTGGAAAAACAACTCTTTTCCGGCAGTCTGGACCTGGTGATTGACAACTATCCTTTCTCAGATACCATTTATGACCGCCATTTTTTCTGCAAGGAACAGCTTCTTCTTGCAGTCCCCGCAGGACTGGCCCGCGAAAAAGGACCGGATACCTGCTGTCTGGACGCTGCCTCCATAAAAAACGGTTCTTATGAAGAGTGCTGTGTCTGCCCTGATATCCTGCAGCATTTTGCCCATGACCCTTTCCTGCTTCTCAGAGCAGGAAATGACACACGTGAGCGCTCTGACCTGCTTTTAAAAAGCGCAGGTCTTGCGCCCCATGTGCCTCTGAAGCTGGACCAGCAGGTCACGGCCTATCATCTTGCCTGTTACGGCATGGGGATCGCCTTTGTAACAGACACCCTGATCCGGCATGTGCCTGATGACTCCAGGATTGTTTTTTATAAGCTGCCGCCGGACATCTCCCAGCGGAATATTTATTTCTACCACAAACGCTCCCGGTATGTGACAAGAGCCATGGAGGAGTTTTTAAAAATCGCAGGTTCCGGTATCCCCACGGGGCAATGACAAAGACAGGCTCACTCCTGATCTTTCCTGCGGTAATACTGCCTGCCGTACTTTCTGGCCTCATCCTCCACCCAGGCTATTTTTCTCAGCATATCATCCGAATTGCCTACAGGGCTCAGATCCCAGAATACATAGCCGCCGCCCGCTGCGAAGTTATCTATGGCAGTTCTCGCAGACTGCCGCACTACCTCCTCGGACGCTCCGGGCATTCCGGCCTTTCCCTGGGAATCCCAGCCGCCGTTTAATACAAGACGGTTTCCATATCTGGCCTTGATTCCCTTAAGATCATTCATGACCTGGGCCGGCTGCCAGATATTGACACCCATTTCCACAAAATCAGGTATGATCTTTTCACAGCACCCGCACATATGGAGTTCAACCGGCAGCCCAAATTCCTTTGCCACATCAATAAGCCTCTGATAAAAAGGACGGAACCTGTTCCGGAAGGTTTCTGTGGAAATAAAAAGATTCGTGGCAGCAGCCATATCATCATCAATGATCACCACATCCGGTTTATAGATGGGGATCAGATGCCGCATAGCCTCCTCGGTCAGCACAGTGACTGCATCAAACAGCTCATCCACCGCCTCCGGTTCCTCCAGAAGCGCGCATAAACCCTCCTCAAATCCCATCATGTTCATCAGAGGAATGAAAAAGTTACCCCCGCAGCCGTCTGTCCGGTATCCCATGGCCTTATTGGGGTTATGCATGCGCAGAGCCTCTGCTGCCATCTGCTCCCAGTCAATTTTGGAGGTATCCGGGAAATTCACAAACTCCCTCCATTTTGTCACGTCTTCCAACAGCTTTCTGTCCGGTTTTGGCATCTTGCCCGCATCGTTAATTTCCCACTCCACGTTGAAAATATCAAACTTTCTCTCTTTATTTACATAGTCCAGCATAAAACCCGTAAATACCCAGTCGCAGGCGTCAAAATACAGGGGCACCCAGTCCGGTTCCTCTCCCCGGATAACCTTCAGATAATTTTCCTTCTCGTCTGCCTCGCCGCCTACTGAGCTGCTGAATTTCATCCAGTCCAGTACCATATTATCTGCCATAATCCATTCCTCCTTCTACAAAAACGTAATCCTTCAGATAACTGAACAGTTACATGCATCCGGCCATTTAAAATCGCTTTGCCATGGGCCGGATACTCACTGCCGCCACGCATTCATGCGGTCAGCGCAGTGAATGCGCACACCTGTCTGAACCGTTACATCAATACTGCAATAGCAGAAAAAATAATATTGATCACAATAGATGGAAGGATCACGCTGGTGATACACACCGGATATGATTCCTTCAAATCCGTTCCCGCAAATCCCATTACCCCGTGAAGTCCGCCCGAATGTGGAGATAAGGTGATGCCGCCTGCTGTATTCGCAACGGTTATCTGCCGCAGCAGCCCCGTATTTACTGACGGATTCGCCAGCCATCCTGCCCCAAAAGTTCCAAGGACCGTCTGCGCGGTCACAGCTCCGCCCCCGGTTATAAATCCCGTTACACTTCCCGCTATAAGGCACTGCATATACGGGTTTCCTCCTACATTCTGAACCGCTTCGGTGAATAGCTGATAACCGTGGGAACCTGTAATAACACCCAGGAAACCCGCAATAACAGCAGCGGCAAAGGTGGGATTTAATCCTCCGGCCATTCCTTTGAACAGAATATCCTTTTCACTGCCCCGAAGCGTCTTCAGGTTCAGAAGATAACATACAATACACGCGATTCCCATGGAGGCCAGTATACTGTTGGACGCTTCCAGTCTCCCGATTCCCATAAAAGAAAACCAGCCCGATGTCAGTCCTGTATACAAAAGAATCACCAGTACCATGGGAGCAAGCGCTGCTGCCAGACCCGGCAGATTTTCCCTGTCAGGCTTCACCATCTGCCTGTCAGACTCCGTCTCCACGTATCTGCGTCCTTTTTCTTCCCATCTTTTTTCCGTCCTTCTGATGATGAAATATCCCGCTGCTGCATAGAGGACAAACATTGCCAGACAGATCACCGGCACCGTCCCGGCAGACACCTGCAGCATCTGGGATACCACGGTATTCACCATACTGGGATTTCCCGGAAAGAGCTGTGCTGTGAACAATCCCAGATAAAATACAGAGAGCCAGATTCCTCTGTTTATATTAAATTCCTTTGACAGAACCACTGCCATTGGCCATACAATAAATATCTGTACATAAGGATTTACCCCGCCCAGATTCAGCAGACAGCACACAATGAACATGACCAGCAGTATCTTTTCTTTTCCAAATACATCCACCAGCTTATACGCAATGGCTGAGACCGAACCGGAACGTGACATGAACTCTGAATACACGGCACCGATGGTAAAGATCAAAAACCACGAACCGAAAAATCCCACCAGACCGGGCATGTAGTAATCACTGAAAACCGCCCACAGTCCGATACCGCTTGTCAGCCCCACAATAACAGCACAGATCAGGCTGACAAGAAGCATATTCCACTGTTTAAAAGCCAGGAATACCAGCAGAGCAATGGCTGCCACGATTCCTATTACACTTACCATGTGAATCCTCCCTTTCTCCATTTTTAAACACGCTCTAATCTCTTGGCCTGAAAGAAGATCTTCTTTTATGCTTTCATCATAGCACCGGCAAGTGTAAAAAAATATGCTCATAACACCGAAAGCTTTTCCGGTTCTTTACTCTATTTTGTAGGAACCGGCAGGCCCTCATGTATCTATCATCTCAAAGACAAGCATGAGATACAGTCTTGTCCGATAATCGCTTAACTGCCAGCCGGTGATCTCCTCAATCCTTTTTATCCTGTACAGATAGGTGGTCCGGTGCACGTGAAGGATTTCCTGGGCAATGACTGCCCTGCCGCTGTTCTCCAGACATATTTTCAGGGTATACAGCAGCTCTGTCCCATGCTTTTTGTCGTAATCCATCAGTGCAGCCAGGGGCGGGGCAATATAAAACTCTTTGTTGTGTTTCAGGCAGGCTGTCCTTACCATATATTCCAGAATATATTTTTCAAACAGATACACTCTTTCAGTGCTGTCCGTCTGATTGCCTGTTTCAAAAGCGATAACTGCCTGATGGTAATACATGCCTACTTTTTCAAAATCAGAAAACCAGCCGCTGCATCCTATATAAAAGTCATGACGGCCGGCAAAGCTCTCCAGTATTTCATATATTTTCTTATTTTTCCCGGATGGATAGCGCAGAATGAGATGAATATGATTTCCATGGACAAACGTATAATTACTGTCCAGGATCCGGTGCAGATACAACATGTGTTCCGCCAGCCTGGAATGCCGGTTATTCTCTGAAAAACTGGACAGATAGACATAGAGATATGTATCTGACTTTTCCCATCCGTAAGACCGGAGTATGGAATCATAGACGTCCAGATAAGGCCGTTCCGAAACGGTAAGCGCCTTCACCATGTGGTCAAACTCCTTTGTCTCTCCCAGATTGACGGGACAGATGTCCAGATACGCCATCTTCACATAATCGGATATGAGCATCAGAAATGACAGATCACTTTCCCTGCAGGGGCGGTAAACTTCATCTGCCACAAGCCTTCCCAGATATTCCTGACGGTGAAAAATGTTATAGTAGATTTTCCGAAACCCGTACATTTTCTCTGAAAAGATACCGGGAATTTTTGTCTTTAACGTCTCCTTGTACTCCGGGTCAGAGACAACAACCATGTATTCATCTTCCGGAAGATAAGCATTCTCAGCCAGGGAAAAGTTCTTATCATGGTTTTTCTTTCCCGGCACGTACATCATGATCCGGAATACAGGGGTCGCGAAAGAGACGGGATTTTCCAATACCTCAAAGAGAATCCTCCCTATCTCATTCATGGGTGCATGGTCCACAAGACATCTTAGAATCCTCACCTCAATGTCCTGAAACCACCGGAAGATTTCTGCTGCTTTCTGGAACAGTCCGGTGATATCTGTCCCCTCTTCCACACAGAGGTATTCGCAGGGTATCTGCCTGTAAATTTCCGGCAGTTTTCCTATACAGATCAGTGATATACTGTTTTCCGCCTCCGGAACATCCGGAAGATCTTCTGCATCTGCAATGTAAAGACAGGATTCCCGGAACCTTTCTCCTGTGCAGACCTCCACGCTTTCCAGGTAAAAAGAAAAGGGGCGGTTCGTCTGCTTTCTTTTTATGTCCTGACTGTCCAGATAATCGGAAATTATAGTCATATTCAGCTTCATACCTTCTCCTCCTCAAACAAAACCCATCCCGGCCTTCCTCATTTTACTGACGCGGAACTGCATGCAGCCCTCTTCCGGCTGTGTGAAGTGCACATCCTGCCCGGAGAGTCTCTTCTGTGATCACAACACTTATTCCAAACCATATCTCCTGTAACAAAACGTAAAAAACAAAACAACAGCAAAGAAATTGATTCCTATGATCACCATACTCTCAGTACCTGCTCCATGGGTTCCGATCCCCTCCATGATTTTGCTGACCTGCTGGGAAAAGATGTACTTTGACACCTTTGCAATTTTCTCATTGAAGGCCGCCAGCATGGGTAGAAACGAGAGCACCATCATGACAGGAACTGCTATGGAAGTGGCAGCCATCTGCCCTCTGCTCCTCACCCCGATCGCTGCTCCCAGAAGCAGGGAGAGCACGATTCCCACACACATGGCAAGCACAAAACCGGCCAGTTCCTCTCCCCTGAAATTTCCCATGATCCCGAAAAACAGTGCGCCAATGGTGCATATCATGAACACATAACCGCCTGTTCCGAGCAGATATTCCCCTGCCTTTACATTAGACATAAGCAGTACGCGCAAAGTGTTGCATTCTTTTTCCTCTGATATAATTGCCGCCATGGAGGTGAGAGGAGCCATACCGATATACATGGTGGCAAATAAAATCACAAAGAAATTATCCTGCATTCCCTGCATATCTATGGTATTCTGCATCACAGCCGTCAGCAGCGGGAACATAACAAACTGAATCAGTATCACTTTATTTTTCAGGGTATCTTTTACCTGTTTTTTCCATACTGCATATATCTTTCTTCCATCCATGCTACTCAAACCTCCTTCCGGTCAATTCCAGAAATACCGTTTCCAGATTTGGCTCTGTAGAGTGGATACTCTCCACCTGTTCCGATGCAAAAAGCTCCTGAATCTTTCCGGCAGATTCCCTGCTGTTTCGAAGATCGATCTCCCGGCCATCCTTCAGCAGAATCCTGACCCGGTTCTGCTCATTATATTTCCTGCAGATTTCCTCCGGTTTTCCGTATTCCACGATTTTCCCCTGGTTTAAGAGCGCAACATGGTCACATAATTTTTCTGCCTCCTCCATATTGTGGGTGGTGAGAAAGACTGTGGCTCCTTTTGCCTGCTCCTGACGGATCAGGTTATGGATCTCGCTTACTGTGGAGGGGTCCAGCGCACTGCCGGGTTCATCCAGAAAAAGGATTTCCGGGCTGTGCATCAGGGCTCTTGCCATGACCAGGCGCTGCCGCATTCCCTTGGAAAGCTTGCTGACCGGACGCTTCTCTGCCTCCAAAAGTCCCACAGCGCTTAGGATTTCCCGTATTTTTGCCTTTGGTATCCTGTAGATTTCCGCGAATAATGCCAGATTATCACGGCAGCTCAGACGTTCATACAGTCCGGTGTTATCCAGCACCATGCCCATCTTTGTGTAAATACTGCTGGTAAGTTTTCTGGTATCCGTCCCCAATACTTCCGCCCTTCCTCCTGTCTGTACAAGCTGTCCCGTAAGTATCTTGATCAGTGTTGTTTTCCCGGCTCCGGACGGGCCAAGCAGGCCGAAGATTTCACCTTTTTTCAGTGTCAGGCTGATGTCCTCCAGAACTGTTTTGTCTCCGAACCTTTGGGTGATTTCCATTATTTTTATACTGTTTTCACAATCCATTTTATTTCTCTTCCCCTTCCCATTTTTTCTTCATGCGGTTCAGACCCTCTTCCAGTTTCCGGTCCTCAGCCTTCATTTTCAGGCGCATAACACCTATGCTCACAGCAACACTGATGGCAAAGCAGACAATGAAACATACCCACGGTTCCCACATATTTACGGGAAACCAGCCGAATCCCCAGATTGCCATACAGGTGATCGTCAGAATGGACTGCAGCATACATACGGTCCGCCCGGTCCCTGACAAGCGTTTGAACAACTTTTCCGAGAAGAACAGGTACTGCATACAGGTCACCAGAAAAGAAGTCAGCAAAAACTCCGCCATGACCTCCAGAGGAATCCCCTGCCTTCCAAGCCTGAATATGCCGGAAATTTCCTTTGCCGTTTCGCCGAAAAAAAAGGCGATCAGAATCAGTATAGTGGCAGTGATCCCGTAAATACAAAACACATTTCCCAAAAAATCAAATATCGTTTTCTCTCTTTCCATACTCTACCGAACCCCCAGTTTTTCTTTCATATACTCTGCATATTGTCTGGATACAATCAGTTTTTCCCCGTTTGTCATAGTCACAAGAAGACGCCGGTTCAGCTCTGACTTCAGAGAAGCAATGTGCCGGAAATTAATGATGCAGGACTTGTTTGCCCTGAAAAAATCAGCGTCCTCCAGTTGTTCCTCCAGCTCATAAAGCTTCAGATCCGTCTCATACACCTCACTTTTTGTATAGAGAAATGTTTTTTTATCCGCGGTATCAATATACAGCACATCCACTGCCTCGATGAGATACATCTCCCCTGCTTTATACCCGGCAAGCTGTTTGTTCAGCATATGCAGCATGGAGAGTATTCTTTCGATCTCCGGTGTCATTTCCGGGCATGTTACGTGGATGTGAGTCTCTTTTTCATCTGTGTCCGTGTGCACGGTTATCTTCACGCAGCCATCTCCTTTCCCTTCTGCCTAAACCTTAACAGACTCTGTTTAAATGCGCAATAGCATGGGGCCCCAGTTGCCCTATTCGGGTACCAAGTTACCACGCACGCCAAACAGACTGATCTGCCGGACAGCAAAAAATATCAAGTTTCTCTCTTTCTTTCAAATTATAATCTTTTTATAACAGAAAGGAATGATGTGAAATATGGAAAGAACAAACGTATATCTGAAAAATTTTACAGGCACAAGCTATGAAGTGGGAATACAGATTGGGAACTGGATATTATCTGCGCCGGTTCTGCTGCAGAGGGCCTTGCTGCCGCCCGATACCTATCCCCATGATAAATTTGCGCAGATCACCGCTCTGCTGGATGAATACTGTCCCGGTATCAACGAGGAGATTCTGGGCTTTTCAGACACCGTCGGCGTTCATGCGGAACAGATCCTCTTCTACGCAATGACCTATCTGGAACGCGGATGCAGCCTGATGGCAGCCCTTCCATCCAAAACAGAAAACCGCCACACCATGATGGCCAGAAATTATGACTTCCACGATGAAATGGAGGAGATGTGCTTTGCCTATACTGATATCAAGGGAAAATACTGCTATATCGGCTCCACCCTGCATCTGTTCGGCAGAGGTGACGGAATAAATGAGCATGGCCTCGCAGTGTGCCAGGCGGGGAACGGACTTCCCGTCGGCAATTTTGAGGGTGCACAAAAGCCGGGGGTAACGGGATTCCAGCTCTGGATCGTTGTGCGCAGTATTCTGGAAAACTGCAGAACCGTGGAGGAAGCAATCCGGTGGACCATGGATGCCCCTATTGGTTTTAATATCAATTTGATGTTGGCTGACAGCTATGATAGAATAGCATTATTACAATGCATAGATGGCCACAAGGCATATGAAATCCTGGACAGCAGCAGTGAAAAAACATATCTCACGTCCACAAACCACACCCTGTTTGAGGAAATCAAGCCCTACGAAAAAATGGTTATCGAAAATTCCCTGATCCGTAACCGCAATATAGAAAAACTCTTTGAACAGGACAGGCGTATTTCCAAGGAAGACATGAAACATCTGTTGTCCGCTCCCTATCCTGAAGGCCTCTGCTGCCACTACTATAAAGAATTTTTCGGAACACTGCGCTCCATGGTATTTGATGTGACAGATAAGACCATAGAGATGACATTCGGCTCACCGCAGGTAAATACATGGCAGACATTTTCCGTCGGCATGCTGGATGCCGGGGAAATACCGGCACTGCTGCCTCAGGAAAAAGCAGGGCCGGTATTCTATAATATACTTTGACCGAACCATACAAGGAGGGAGGAGACTGTGAACGACCATCAAATCATCGGACAGGCTATTGTATTCATTGAGAATCATTTGTATGAAACGATTACGGCACGTGACGCCGCAGAAGCGGTCTCCTACTCTTATTATCACTTCCACCGCTATTTCAGCGCTGTCATGGGGGAAACCATCGGAAGTTACATACGAAGCAGACGCCTGACGCAGGCTGCGTGGGACTTGACCCACAGCGATAAAAAGATTATTGACATCGGACTTTCTCTTTATTTTGAATCAGCAGAGAGCTTTACCCGGGCGTTTAAAGACAGGTATTCCATGACACCCTCCGAATACAGAAAACATGGAATTGATGTTCTGATCGGAAACCGCCAGTCAGCGCGGCTCCCTGATGAGACCATTGTCACCCATGCCGGATTAACCCCGGAATTTGTCTCCATGCCTGCCATAAATATTATGGGATTTCGGTTCAATACAACGGTCAGCGGCAATGAATCAATTGCCATGTGGGAGCAGTTTAACCGACAGATTCCCGCCTCGCTTCTCTCAAACAGACAGTTTGGCGTATACGAGGCAGGGGAAACCTGCTCTTCTGACGGATTTCACATAGACAGCAAAACTTCCGCCTTTGTGGGGGTTGAAATTCCGGATGCGTATCCTGTGCCGGACCATATGAAAAAGAAAAAGCTCTGCGGGGGCACATACGCAAAGTTCACGCATAAAGGAACTGTGGATACTCTGCTTAGAACCTATCATTATATCTGGGGTGTCTGGTTTCCCAAAAGCGGGTTTGAGCTTGCCGCCCGGGATGATTTTGAATGTTATACAGAACGGTTTACAGGACCGGAAGATGAAAATGCTGAGATTGATATTTATTTCCCGGTTCATGATCGAAAACGGGGATAAAAAAGCTGCTGCAAATGGAAGATTCCATCCATTCACGGCAGCTTTTTCTTTCACCAATAGTGCCCATACTCCGCCGTTCTTCTAACAGCGCTTCATAAGGCGAATATAAAACTCAACGGTCTTTGCCAGGGTTTTCACGGGAACTCTTTCATTGTTTCCATGAATCATACCTCGCTCCTCTTTAGACAGCTTCATCGCAGAGAATTTGTACACCCTGTCCGTGATCCTGCAGTAATGCCAGGAATCGCTGCATGCCATCATGAGATACGGGGAAACCAGTGCCTCTGTCCAGGTGTCGCATACTGCCTGGGATAAAAGTTCCCATTCCCTGCAGGAAGTATCCGACTCTGCGGAAGGATTTCTTCCCTCCACCACACGCACTTCTATATCCGGATTCTGTATGGTGCGGGACAGATAATCCCTGGCAGACTCCACGGTATCTCTGCCAATCAGCCTCAGGTTCATACCCACAGAGGCCATGGGCGGAATCACATTGTAGGCTTTTCCGCCCTCCATTTTTGTCATGGCACAGGTGGTCCGCATCATGGCATTCAGCTCACCGCCGGACTTTTTGCACACCTTGTCAAACAGCCCCTCAAAGCACCAGAGATTTGCAAAGATCACTCTATACAGAAAACCGGAGTGGCGCCCCAGTATGTCCAGCATTTCCCTCACGGGTTTGGTGAGCTGGCGGGGGAAGGGATGGTTTTCCACCTCTGTCACAGCCTTGGCAAGCTCTCCCACAATGGTATGGACCGGAGGCATGGAGGCATGGCCGCCGTTACTTTTTGCGTGGAATTCAATGTTTGTAAGACCCTTCTCAGCGATACCGATGAGGGCACATTCCCGTGAAACGCCGGGAAATACATTTTCCACCACGGCGCCGCCCTCGTCTACTACCATAGCCGGGGAAATGCCGTTTTGTTCAAACCAGTCCACAATGGACGGACAGCTCGGCCCATTGATCTCTTCCTGTCCGGAAAAGGCAAAGTAAATGTCATGTTCCGGCACAAATCCCTCTTTCAGAAGCTGCTCCGCAGCCTCCATGATTCCGCAGAGAGTTCCTTTGGTATCCAGTGTTCCCCTGCCCCAGAGCACACCATCCTCCACAATGCCTGCAAACGCCGGCTTCTCCCACTGTGATTCCTCCACAGGCACCACATCATAATGGGACATAAGGACAACCGGGCGCCCCTCCTCTTTTCCTTTCCAGTGATACAGCATGCCGTTAACCCCGATAAACTGGCGGGTCAGACGGCTGTGGATCTCAGGATAGATCTTCGGAAGCAGTTCCTGGAATTTTTTAAATTCAGCCTTGTCTATGAGACTTTCGTCATTATACGATACGGTTTTGCAGCGTATCATTTCTGCCATGTCCTGTACCGTCTTTTCTTCATCTACTGTGACCTGCTCCCCGGAGGGCTTTGGCCCCGGCTTCGGCTTGAACATCGCCGCCCGCACTAAGATAACAGCCAAAAATACAATGACTGCCGCCAATAGAATCCACAATATCATCTGCAGCATTTCAAATCCCTCCTATAACTTTCCATTCTTATATAAAAATCTTGCCGAGCCAATGGCGATCAGCGCCCCAACAGGTACCAGCACGCCCACAGACCCGGAAAGGGACGGTACCAGAAGAAACAGTATGACCATAAAAAGCAGCGGCGCCACGGAAATCTTCCAGTTTTTACTCACATACACCACCGCCAGACCGCCGAATAAGGACGGAAGTATATTGTCAAAGGCAGGCTTTACTGCCGGATTATTCAGTATTGGGGTCAGCGGTACAAGAAGCGCCACGCCCAGGGCAATGACTATGGTGGTGACAATGGAGGAGGTGGCAACCGCTATGGTGGAAATCACCTCTCCCTTCTCTGTTCCCGGTTTTACCTTTGCATTCTCCATGGCGGTGAGGGCTGCCGGAACTTTCAGGTTGGTCAGATTACCGGTGACAAAGGCCAGATAAGACCCGGCTGTCCCCAGCATTGGAACAAAGGTCACCACCTCGATCAGGCCAACCGTCCAAAAAATAGGCGCCACACCCAGAAGTCCTTTGAGTACCGGTTTCCAGCCCGGCCACGCCTGATAATAGATACAGGTGACAATGGGATAGGCGAAAATCATGCCCAGCGCGCAGAGAATCCAGATGCGCCCGTAAATGTGTGTCATGTCTTCATATGTTCTGCCGTTTTTCTTCATCCTGTCAACCTCCTATCATGGGTGTGATAACCGCCGCAAAGATCATAGCTCCCAGCATACTGACAGGAAGCGCATAATTCTCCAGCCATTTCCAGCCGCACTTTTTATGAGAATCCCGCAGATACCCATAAGAAGAGCGGAAAACAGCAGGACAAAGATTGGGATCCAGCCCTTCAGTCCATTGCGGATATCAGAGAACACCATTCCCAGAAATGCGGATATCATGCCCAAAAACATGGCTGTCATAAAAATATCGCCCCATTTGCTGTCCTTATTCTTGATCTTCAGCAGGCCTCCCTGAATCTTTTTGATAAAGAGGGGCACCCAGATAAGCCCCGGAAAGATGCCGAGTGTCATGACCCAGCAGATGGCTGTATAGACTTTCGGGTCTGTCACGGTCTCCGACAGGGAGATATGCAGGGCATTGGCTGTGGACGTGGCTGCCGGAAGTTCATATGTAATGGCTCCGATGACACTGAGCCTCAGCCACGGCAGAGGCAGCCCCAAAAACTTAGACAGTGTGATGACGCCCAGCAGTATGGACACAGCCGGAGCCAAGGTAAATACTGCGGTGGACAGAATGGTCTTTTTCATCTGCGCTGTCTCGATTCCCAAGCTTTTTCCCCGCCTGTAAGCCCGCACCAGGAAAAATATGGACTGGGCAATAACGAACAGGATCACCAGTCCTGCCAGGGTAAACAAAAAGGTACTGTTTGGTTGAAATTTCATGTGTTCTCCTCCCTTGTCAGCTTCCGTATCCAGTTCCCATAATGGGATTCCAGAAACGCCGGTACACATTTGAATATCTGGTCCGCGTTCAGGCAGCAAACCACAACTGCCGGTGATGCTTTCATCACAAACGCCATAAAAAATGACAGAGGTATGACAATGCCCCAGATACTGATCAGGTCCATTTTCACTACAAACATAGCATTGCCGCCGCCCCGGATGATCCCGTTGTTGGTGGGCATCTGGTAGGACATGCCCACACAGACTACACTCAATATGATCAGGAATGTGTTGGCCATATCTTTAGTTGCAGACGACAGATCATAAAGATTCAGAATTGGAATGCGGATAAAGAATAAAAGGATTCCCGATAAGATTCCAATCACCAGGAACATTCTCTGCATCACCTTTGCGTACACCTTCGTCAGCGCTATGTCTCCTGTTCCGATGGTCTTTCCTATGATGATCGATGCCGTGGAGGCTGCTCCCACTGCTGTGGATTTCACCATCAAAAACAGTGTGGACGCCGCGCTGTTGGCGGCAATCGCCGCGGATGTCATATGCCCCAGGATCACTGTCTGCAGAGCAGTATTGACACCCCAGAGGCTCTGTACCACCACCATGGGTGCTGTGATCTTAAAGTAGTCCCTGCACAGAACTTTGTCGAATGACAGATAATCTTTTAATCTGAGATTCAGGTTCTTTTCCTTTTTTGCTATGTATAGGATCAGCACAGCGCACTCTGCGATTCTGGCTGTCAGCGTTCCCACCGCTGCGCCTGCGGTTCCCATTTCCGGTGCGCCGAAGTGTCCGTATATGAGGACATAATTGATTCCGCAGTTGATAAAAAATGTCATAATGGAGAGGCCAAACGCAATCTTTACCACCTCCACACTTCTCAGCGCTGCCAGCAAAAGCTGGGTAACCGCAAAAAACAGATACGTGAACCGTATGATATTCAGATACTGCACACCCTCCTCGATGATGTGTCTGTCAGTGGTAAAAACACCCACTGCCTGGAAGGGAAACAGACTGACCAGCACAAACAAAAGGAGCGCCACCACAAGCCCTGCATGCATAGCTGTGGCTGCAATCTTTTTCATGGGTTCCGTCTGCTTTTTTCCCCAATACTGGCTGCAGAAGATCACAAGCCCGTCTCCCAGTGCCATAAGGATCTGCTGAAATACAAACTGGATCTGATTGACCGCTGCCACGCCTGCCAGTGATGTTTCACTGTAAGCTCCCAGCATCATATTATCCGCCAGATTTACGCTGAGCGTGATAACGTTCTGCAGCACCAGTGCCGCGTATATAGAAAAAAAGCTGTAATAAAATGTTTTATTTACCTTGATATGTAAGTTCGTGTTTTCTGTCCTGCGTATTCCTGTCATTTCACTGTCTCCATCCCTCTTCTGTCCATGCATCCGTGTGTGTCATTACACTTCATAGTGAACCATATTCTCCTCAATTTTTGGGCTGTTGTTTTCTTTTACACGCTTTAACGGTAAAATCCCAGCCACCTGCTTTCCTGCTGAAAGTCCATCTGTATCACAGAGCCGCTGGCTACAGATTTCCTCTCTATAAACCGCTGTATGACCGTCTCATGGGAAACCACAATTATCTTTTTACAGTGCATGTATTTTTTCACTGCCAAAAAGGCCCTTTCTCCAACCTTTGAAAGACTTTCCCAGTGGTATTTACATTCGCTGCACCACTCTCCTTCATACCGTTCCATCTCCTTAAGAATAGCCGGGATTTCCTCCGGCCCCGTGTATGTAAAGGTCAAATCAGGCATCCATTCGTGCAGGTCTGTTTCCACGGTCAGGGGAATACCGGTAACCCGGGATATGACAGACGCGGTTTGAAGCGCTCTGGTATAGGGGGAAGAGAGAATCAGATCCGCACCCGGAAGTCTTTTGTCCCCAGCCGCCTGTTCTGCCTGCTGCACACCCTTCTCTGTCAGTTTTGCCAGATCACGGCCGTGCCCTGCATAACCTCTCTTATCAACGTCAGAATAATCCGGTTCCCCGTGTCTGACCAGCAGTAAGTCCATGATAATGCTCTCCTTTTTCCATTTTTTCTCTTAATTTAAAATTATACTCGTTTTTGTCAATTAACGCAATGAATTTTCCTTTTCATTGCAAACCGCCGCCGGGAATACTATAATATAAGAAAAACAGCAGGAGGCCTGAATTTGTACCATATATTAATTATTGAAGATGATACGGATATCCGCAGTGAACTGAAGCTGATGCTGGAAAACGCATTGTATCAGACAGATGTCATAGAGGATTTTACCCATATTCCCGCTCAGGTGGACGCGCTCTCCCCTGATCTGATCCTGCTGGACATCCAGCTTCCGGGAGTTGACGGCCTGTCTCTGTGCAGGGAGATCCGCAAAACAAAAGACACGCCTGTCATCTTTGTGACCAGCCGGGGCTCCTCCATGGATGAATTGAACGGCATCATGATGGGTGGCGATGACTACATCACAAAGCCCTACGTGGCCCCCATTCTGCTTGCCAGAATAGCCGCGGTGCTGAAACGCTCGGGAAGGGAAAACACAGCCACGGATGCCTGTATCCTGACCTGCCGCGGATGCCGGCTCAATCTTCTGAACAGCACTCTGGCCTGCGGGGATAAGACAGTGGAGCTTACCAGAAACGAGCTGCGCATCTGCTGGAATCTCTTTTCCAGGTGCGGTGAAATCGTACCCAGGGAAGACATTATAGACGATCTGTGGGATAATCAGATATTCATTGATGACAATACACTGAGTGTGAACATCACCCGTATCCGCGGCAAGCTGCGCAGGATCGGCGTGGAAAATCTGATTGAGACAAGGAGAGGACAGGGGTACCGCATATGAATTTTCCGGAATATATCAAAGACAAAATACTGACCATACTGATGCAGATACTGTGCATGACAGGCAGTTTTATCTACCTGTACACCTGCGGTATGAAAAAGAACCAGCTTCTGCTTTTTTATCTGGCCTGGCTCTTTCTTCTGGCTGTCTGGTTCACCGTTGACTGGTACAGAAGAAGCCGGTACTTTAAAGAGCTGTTCCACATATCAGACTCGCTGGACAAGCCCTATCTCATATCAGAGGTCATGCCGGATTCCTTCCGCCTGGAGGACCGGCTCTATAAAAGGATCCTCAGAAGCTCCAACAAATCCGTCATCGACACAGTCCATCATCTGGAATCCGAGCGCACAGAGTATAAAGACTTTATAGAGAACTGGATACACGAAGTAAAACTTCCCATCACCTCCATGAACCTCATCTGTGACAACAACAAAACAGCAGAGACGAGAAAGATCAAAGCCCAGCTCTCAGAGCTGGAAAATGATGTGGAAAAGGCACTTTTCTATGCCAGATCTGACACGGTGTATCAGGACTACTTCATACACCGGATCGTGCTGAAAGACGCGGTTCTGACTGCCATCCAGCGCATCCGCCCTTATTTGATACAGAATCAGGCGCAGGTAGAGCTTCACGGCTGTGAGGAAATGGTATACTGCGATGATAAATGGCTGGAATTTATTTTAAACCAGATATTTCTCAATGCCGTCAAGTATAAAAAAGAGGAAAGCCTGCGCATAACCATTGATACTCTCCGGGAAAATAACAGCACTGCACTTATCGTTTCAGATAACGGTATCGGCATTCAGGACAGTGAGATCGGGCGCATTTTTGACAAGGGATTTACCGGAACCAACGGCAGACATAACCGGCAGTCCACAGGGATCGGACTGTATCTGTGCCGAAAGCTCTGCAGAAAACTGGGAATCTCCATAGAAGCCCGTTCTGAGGAAGGAAAATACACAAAAATACTGCTGCATTTTCCTGACGGCAGCAGTCATTTCTCCAGAGACGGACAAAATGCAGAAGCCTGAGCCAATCTGTTACTGTTCACAGCGTGCCCAGTAACACGCTTCGCGATGCACAGTTCTGCCCTTTAGGGTACAAAATGCAATAAATTGCATTTTGGCGCTGGCCAACTCGGGATTTTGCTTCGCATCGCGCAGCATCCCCTTGGGGAAAACCCCTCGCGGAACATTGGCCGTGAACAGTAACGCCAATCTTTCAAAATTGTAAGGTTACTGCAGACTACATTGATATGAAACACAGACGCTTTCCGGTATCATAGAACCAAGAACAGGGAACTCCCCTGTACAACAGCCGGAAAGGAAGGATAACAAGATGGAAGAATTAATCCGTGTGGAGGATATAGAAAAATATTACGGAAGTAAAAACAATCTCACAAAAGCTGTGGACCGCATCTCTTTTACTGTCAGCAAGGGCGAGTTCACCGGTATCATGGGAGCCAGTGGAAGCGGCAAAACAACACTTTTAAATCTGCTGGCAACTGTGGATATGGTTACCTCAGGCCATATCTATTACGGTCCCGAGGACATCACAAGGCTCAGCGAGGATAAAATGGCTGATTTCAGGAAAAACAATCTGGGATTTGTCTTCCAGGACTTCAACCTGCTCGACACGCTGACCATTCAGGAGAATATTTCCCTTGCCATGTCACTGACAAAGAAAAGCAAAAAGGAGATCCAGGAACGGACGAAAAAAATCATGGAGCGCCTGGATATCCTGCCCCTTTGCGACAAATTCCCCTACCAGGTATCCGGCGGACAAAAGCAGCGCTGTGCCTGTGCCAGGGCACTGATCAACCATCCGAAAATTGTTTTCGCGGATGAGCCTACAGGCGCTCTGGATTCCAAATCTGCCCGGATGCTGCTGGAGACTTTTACCCATATGAATGAGCAGATGAATGCCACCATTTTAATGGTCACCCACGACGCTTTTTCTGCCAGTTACTGCAAGCGCATCTTATTTTTAAAGGATGGAAAAATCTTTCATGAACTGCAGAAGGGCTCCAGAAGCAGGAAGGAATTCCTGGATGAGATCCTGGATGTGCTCTCCCTGACAGGAGGTGATGGGGATGCTGAATAAGCTGGCTCTTCGCAATGCCAAACGCTCCTTCCGAGACTATCTCATCTATCTTCTGACCATGGTATTCACTGCTGCCCTGATGTTCTCCTTTGACTCCATGATCTTCTCAGAGGATGTAAAAAAGCTATGCGCCGAGGCGGGAATGATGGGCGCCATGCTGGGTCTGGCCACCTTCTTTATCGTGCTCATCATGATATGGCTGGTGCACTATATGATGAAATTCATGGCGGAAAAACGAAGCAGGGAATTTGCCACCTATCTGCTTCTCGGATTTCACAAAAAGCAGATCGCAAGGCTGTTTTTAAAAGAAATGCTGCTTCTGGGCCTGGCTGCTTTCTTCATCGGCCTGCTTCCCGGCCTCTTTCTGCAGCAGGTTATCACAACCCTGATCTATGCCATTGTGCAGGCTGACTACACGATCCATATCCAATGGAACATAGCGACTTTTTTTATGACTGCAGGGATTTTCTTCGGCTCCTATGTGCTGGCAATGTTCCGGAGCAACCGGCGTTTTAAGAAAATGAATATCCGTGAGATGATGTACCTGGACCGCCAGAATGAGGAATTGAAAAACGGAAATAAATCGGGAAAACAGTGGATGTTTTTTGTCTCCCTATTCACGATTCTATTGTTTGGCTGGATGCTGTACTTTGGGCATTTTAATCAATGGAATGTATATCCCATGATCGCGGCACTCATTGTCTCCGTCTATTTTCTGTACATGGGGCTCTCCGCTTTTCTTATCAGCTACATCCGGAAAGGAAGAGCCGGCGTATATAACGGAGCCAATATATTCCTTCTCAGGCAGCTTGCCTCCAAAGTAAAAACCATGCAGTTTACGCTGGGCACACTCACGATTCTTTTTATGGTGGCCCTGGTGGGGGTATCGGATGCCCTGATGCTGAACCAGTTTCAAAACACACAGGTGCAGGAAAAATATCCCTTTGATGTTTGCATATACAACGAACATACCGATTATGATTTTGCCGAAGAGAAAGCGCTGACGGAAAAGTACGCGAAAATCACAGATTTTCTGGCCTATGAGATTTATCAGGATCATACCAATTCCTGCAATCGTTATCTTACGGAAGCGCTTTCTGAGAACGACACTTACTATTACTCCTGTTTTAAATACGACACCTATATGCGTTTAAGCGATTACAACCGCCTGCGGCAGATGCTGCATCTGGATCCGGTCAGCCTTCAGCAGGACCAGTATCTGATACAGACAAAAAAGAGGCTGAAAAAAACACTGCTGCCGTTCTCCGAAACCCCTTTGCACATTCAGGGGCAGGACTATGTCTGTGCCGGAATCTATACCGATACCTTTGAGCAAAGCGGACACAACGGTGCTGATTATATACTGGTCGTCCCGGATGAAACGGCGGCCTCCATGACGCCTTACTACTCCCTCATGGCAGCCAGTATAAAAGGCAGCCTTCCGGATGATTTCTACGACCAGGTGCTGTCCATGTGGGGCATCAATATGAAAAATGATTCCTATGAAGAGCTGGATAACTATATGGACAGCCTGGACCGGGGAACCGGATCAGATGCCATCTATGTGTCTGATAAGCTGGTATTTCTGAAAGAAAACGATGCAAGGGAAATGAAATTTCTGCTCTCCACCCTGATCTTTCCGCTGATCTATGTAGGGCTTGTGTTCCTCTGTGTGGCGCTCACAGTGCTGGCAGTCCAGCAGCTCTCAGATTCCGGAAAATACAAATACCGCTATCAGCTTCTCGGCAAACTGGGCATGCGGACAAAGGAACTGAACCAGATAATTTTCCGGCAGCTTGTCATTTACTATATCTGCCCCTTTGCAGGAGCGGTACTGCTCAGCGGAGGCATTGTGGGCTTTATCAGCCATAATTTCGTCAAATACTCCGGTGTGCAGGCACCGTCCTGGCCTTACTTCGGGCTTGCACTGCTGCTGTTCGGCGGTGTGTATATAATTTACTTTATCGCAACTTACATTGAATTCAAACGGAATATCATGTCCGCGCAGAAAGTGCCTGATGTGGAATAACATTTAAGGGGAAGCCCGGTTTACCGGACTTCCCCCTGATACTGTCCCCTATGCTTTTCTGTTCTGAATAAAATACTGGTAGGCTCTTCCTATAAATTCAGAGGCCCCTTTGCCATAGTTTTTATCCATAGTATCAATCAAAAGTTTTTCATGCAGATAGCCGTCAATCATGTTTTCCCAGAAGTTTTTGCCCATTTCCATTCCTTCGTACAGTTTTTCCGTGATCTCCACACATTCCTTTATGGTCGCCTGCACTTCCTCCGAGCCCGGGTCTCTTGTCAGATCGGATACCAGAGCCTCTGTAAGCTCCTTGTTCCGCTGCAGTCCGCCGTCCTCTTTGAGTTTCTGTCCTTTTTCCATCAATTCGGGCATATGTTCCAGGTTCTTTCTCATGGCAGATATAAAATCTTCCATGCTGTCATAATTTTTCTTGGCAGCGTCAACCAGGAAGGACTCTTTTCCTTTCCACTTACTCACCCAGTCATCAAATGCTTCCATGCTTCCAAAGCTTTTTATGACAGCATCCTCATGCTCCTTCCGGAATTCGGACAGCATGTCAAAATATTCTTTTGTATCAAATTCTTCAAAACTCATACACGTTTCCCCCTTTTCTAATTTTCCCAACAGACGAATCATTTTGTCCAGCCGTTTTCTCTTTGTCTCCAATAGTTGTTTCTGCTGCTTATACGCCTCTGTTTTGTCAAAGGCCGGATTTTCGATAATTGCTTTGATCTCTTTTAAAGAGAAATCCAGCTCCTTGAAAAACAGTATCTGCTGCAAGGTTCCAAGTGCAGCGTCATCGTATAAGCGGTAGCCGGAATCCGTCAGCTTCGTTGGTGCCAGAAGCCCTATCTCGTCGTAATACTGTAATGTCCTTACGCTGATCCCTGTTAGCTCAGAAACCTGTTTTACTGTCTTAATATGATTCCACTCCCTTCTGTCCATGTGTTTTTTGCAGCTCTGTATCATATTTCTTTTCTATGATAATTTCATCTTACACTATCACGGAACGTGAGAGTCAATAATGTTTTTCAATAAATTTAAAAGGGGGAAATATAATTTTTATCCTTGGATATCTCCGTTTGCACGGAGCAGTTCTTTTGCGCATTCCATATAATAATGGCGCCCATTTGCGCTTGTTTCGTATTCTGCCGTTTTTTCCAGAGCTGCGGCTTTTAACTGCAGCACTTTGCTGTCAGGTTCCGCAGCCAGCAGCAGATCACAGAGCTCCAGGCACCACTGGTACTCTTTTTCCTTTAGTGCCTTTTTGGCCGCCTCAAAAGTTTTCGTTTTGCCGCCTATCAGATCCAGCATTTTTTCGGAATGCGCTTTCGGAGCAAGGGGATGGAGATTCGTCGGATTTCCGTCAAACCATCCTAAATATGCCGAATAAATCTCTCGTACCGTCCACTCCACACATCCATAATGCTCCGCCAAATACGGAAGATTTGCATATTCCCCGGGCAGTCGGATTTCAGAAGCCAATTCTTCCGGGCTTTTGCCTGCATTCATTCCCTCTAATGTTTTGGTGAGAATATAGTCAATAGAATTTTTAAAATTCCCCAGCACTTCCCGGATTTTTTCATTGCCGGATATCAGCGCTGTATGGCCCGGCAGAAGATATTCTGCAGGGTAAGACATGAGCACATCAAGACTGTGGATCCACGTTGCGAGATTGCGGTACTGTCCGCCGCGAATCGCGTATAAATTGGGAAAACAGCCAAAATAATTGTCGCCGCAGCACAGCACTTCCTTTTCAGGGAACCATATCATGAGCTGTTCTTCCGCCTCACCCGGAAGACGAACCATCTCGACCTGTACCCCGTCAATTTCTCTGACAATGCGCTCCTGCTGACAAACCCTGGTCGGTGGGACAAAAGCCCTGTGTTCCCCGTAGACCACGCCCTCCCGCGGTCCGATTCCCTGAGAGATGGCTTCCTCGTCTGTGAGAGAATATCCAAACTGCCGTTTTCCCCGCAGATTCTGAATATCCTGCAGAAGTTCCGTTTTTTCCAATACAGCAGTTACAGGTTCAAAGGCTATGATTTCCTCCGCGCTTTCCTGAAATGCCCCTGCGCCGCCCCGGTGATCGGGATGTCCGTGTGTATAAAGAATGGTTTTTACTTTTTTGCCAGTATTCTTTTCAATGATTTCTGACAATCTTTGCCCGCGCTCCAGGGTGTCCAGAGTGTCAATTAAAATAACGCCGGCAGCCCCCTCAACAAAGACAGCGTTGCTGTGCCCGAAGCCTGATACGAACCACACCCCTTTTGTCACTTCAGAAACGGTTTCTTTGTAATTTTTTTCTGTAAAGTCCCGTAATGTCTGACCGCCATTTTCTATAAGCATATAATTATGCCTCCATTCCTTTGGTTTTTCTCTATTTTACCACAATTACAGGGGTGTGAACATGAGAAACTTGCTGCCGATGCCAGAAGGCAGAAGGAAATGGACGAAAAAACGGCATAGCCGTAATGGCTGATGCCGTTTTTTGTGGTGATGTTTTTATGTCCTGTCATGCTGTGTTTATTCTCCGTGATGCCCGTTTCTATGCCCGTGTTCTGTATTTTCATAGTCTGAGTCGCCGGAAGAATGACTGCTCTGCTGATTTTCCTGACTCTCTTCCGACTGGTCACCCCTGGATTTCTCATCGTGTTTTCCATTGCCCTGGCCGCTGTGTTTTTCTCTGTGGCCTTCTGTCTCCGTGTCATGTTCCCGGCTGTGATGTTCACGGTACTGCTGACCGTATGAGTGGCAGGCCTCATTGGCGCTCTGCTGCATATCTGCCTCCTGCTCGTCATCATGGCAGGAAACCTTCACCTTTGCCTTATCCCCCTGGCACTCCTGATAGGAATCTGTCTCCATAATGGCCTGCAGCGCTTCCTGGTAATGCATTCCCGTCACATCCACCTGGGAGATTATGCTCTCTCCGTCTTCGTTCAGACCCTCCGCTGAAATCACCGTTTCTTTGCCGTTTACGGACAGACCGATCTCAACCGGGCCTTCCATAGTGATATATGCTGCCTCGGCTTTTATCTCATAAGCCCTCATACTCCCCGCAAACACCAGTACCAGCAGCAAAGCCCCTGCCAGTGTCCGGTAAAATACCGGTCTTTGGTAAAAGCGGCGTTTTGAACAGGAATCCAGTTGGGCGATCAGGGTTTCCTTTGTTTTTTCCTTCATCTGCTCATCTGCTTTTACAGAATCAAATGCGTCTCTGATTTTTCTGCTCACTCCACGTCACCTCCTACCATATCCTTCAGCATCTGTCTGGCACGGTTCATCCAGGTATAAACGGTATTCTCTTTTTTATGCAGGATTCCCGCTATTTCCACTGCTGTGTATCCCTCGTAATAGAAGAGATAAATAACGGATTTGTATTTGTCCGGCAGTTTCAGGACTGCCTCCCGTATGTAAGATAAATCCTCCTTCTCCTCTATGGGAATTTCCTGTGCTTCCTCCAGGGAAGTATGCCTGCGGAAAATATTCTTCAGGAAATCCTTGCACTCATTGATCGTCACCCGGATGATCCAGGCTTTTTCATGTTCCTTAGAGTCAAATTCCGGATTGGCGCGCATCAGCTTCAAAAAGACGTTCTGCATAATGTCCTGGGTGTCATCATAATTCTTTCCATAAGAATAGCAGATACGGGTTATGGTATCTGCGTATTCTTCCACTATTACATTGATGTCCCATTTTGTCATCATGTGAATGAAATCCTTTCGGCTTTATATGATACTATCTGTCTTCTTTTCCTTGATGCTGTCTTATTTTCCGTGATGATTTCCATGACTGCTGCCGTGATGTTTCCCATGGCCCCCGAAAGTGTCTGTGCCGTTCACAGAATCTTCCGGATTCTGACAGGCCGCGCTGTTCCTGCAGGCTTCATGGATCTGGCAGTTGGCGCCGTACTCACACTCTTCCGAATTCTGACAGGCTGCGCTGTTCCTGCAGGCTTCATGAATCTGGCAGTTGGCGCCGTACTCACACTTCTCCTGGATTTGACAGTCTTCATTGTTCATGCAGACTCCCTGGTTCCGGCAGTCGGTTCCATTCATGCAGATTTCCGGATTCTGACAGTCGGTTCTATTTATGCTGTCGGTGATGACAGTATTAGCCTGGTTTTGACCGTCTGCATGATACGCAGAATCTGTCTGGTTTTGACTGTCTGCGGCATCTGCCTGACTGTCTGGATTATTCCCGACAGATGTCTGTTTCACACTGTCCTCATAGTTCACAGTGACGAACTGGTTTTGGCTGTCAGTTTCATTCGCAGTACCTGTACGTTTCTGGCTGTCCGCTTCATTTGCAGTGCCTTTACCACTCTGATTGCCTGCTTTATTCCCAGTGTCTGCACGATTCTGGCTGTCCGCTTCATTTACAACACCTGTACAGTCACGGCTGCCTGTTCCGTTTATGACAGTATCCCGGCTCTGTCCGGAAGTACCATAGACGCAGTTGCCCGGGTTCTGACAACCTGCTCCATGTTCACAGTCTTCCCTCTTCTGACAATCTGTTCCTGCACAGGTTTCCGTATATGAGCAGTCTGCTCCATGTTCCCTGCACACACTATCCCGGCACCACAGACGGCTGTGATCCCCTTTTCCTCCTGCCATCACAACGGTACTCATTGTCCCAACCAGGAGCACACCTGCTGCCGCGGCAGCTAAAACTTTTCTTTTATCAAACTTCATCTTTTTATTCCTCCGATTCTTCATCCTTTTATTTTCAGCGGTTTCTTCCCGGCAGAACGCCCGGAAACTCCTCTTTATACTAATAAAACGATTGGACCGGAGGAATCCTTTCAAAAATATGAAATTTATTTTATTTTTTTACTTTTCCACCTTCAGATATGAATCCAGCCCTGTAAACTGCTCCAGATAGCTGACTGCATCCTCATAACGGTTGGACTGCAGAATCAGATTTACGGTATTACAGATGCAGCGTCTCAGCTCCTGTATGTTAAGCGTTCCCTCTGACAGCTCCTGACGGATGTTCTCATGATCCTGGGGAATGCCGGGCATTACCATATCATTGCCCGCACGCATACAGCCTGCCGCTGTACACTCGCCTCTGGGGGACGCAAAGGTCGTCGTCCAGTCTGTCATGATGGCGCCTGCAAATCCCCATTCATCTCTGGCTGCCCTGGTGCAAATGTCGTAGCAGTTGGCAGCATGCACGCCATTGATCATATTATAAGAGGTCATAATGGACATGGGCTGGGAATTTTTCACTGCGATCTCAAATCCTTTCAGATAGATTTCGCGCAGCGCGCGCTCGGAGAGTACGGAGTCGGAACCCATACGGTTATCCTCCTGATTATTGCAAGCAAAATGTTTGATGGTGGTTCCGCATCCCGGTACCTTCTGTACACCCAGAGTCATGGCAGAAGCCATGATACCTGACAGCAGAGGGTCCTCGGAATAATACTCAAAGTTTCTTCCGCAGAGAGGGTTCCTGTGAATATTCATGCCCGGTGCAAGCCATAAAGTCACCTGGAAAAGTTCCATCTCCTTTCCTATCATCTCTCCCACTTCTTTTACAAGTTCGGCATTCCAAGTCTGGGCTAAGAGTGTTCCCACCGGAATCGCAGTACAGAACTGATAATAGGAGGTTCCTTCCTCTTTTACCGACTCTGCGAAAAATCCTTTTTCTATAGAGTTCATGAAATTCTCAGGTACGATTTCTCCGTCAACCACCTGATATTTCTGGTTCAGGCGCAGCCCTGCAGGGCCGTCTGCCAGAGCCATGGACGGCAGATTCCAGGGTTCCCCGGACGCAGCGGAGGAGGTCTCAGCCGCAGCTCCCGGCACAGTGATCCCTGCTGAACCGAGTACAGCATCCTGGCCTTTTCCCGGGTCTCCGGTCGCCATCAGCACAAGCTGCTCCCGGGACAGGGACTCCACAATCTCACCCGCCCTGCCGGTAAAATGTTCCGGCAGTTCTGAGTAAACCACGATTTCTTTTCCTATATTCTCTGCGCTCATATGTACACAGGGAAGCCCTGCTGTTTTTTCCAGCCAGGCAGCTTCTTTCTCCATCATCCTGCCATGGTCCGGTGTCAGCTCCTTCAGCTCCTCTTTCAGCGGGCAGATATGTTCACACTGTACCAGAACGGCATCTTTGTTCAGACACAGACTTCCTGCAGGCTCTGCATCCTGAATGGAGCTGCCCACCCAGATACCATAAGTGCCTCCCTCCAGAATCCAGGCTGCCTTCTCCTCATCGAAAGAGGCAAGCTGGTATACCGGGAATGTAATGGTCATACTGCAGGACTCCTGCGGCTTTAATTCCTCTGTTTTGGCAAATCCGGCAAGACGGCGGTATTCTTTAGCCAGTTTTCCCTGAGGGCAGGAGACATAGATCTGCACTACTTCTTTGCCGCAGTATGTATCACCTGTGTTGGTCACCTCCACCGTTACCGCGATTTCCGGTTTTCCGCTCTCTGTATTCACAGCCTCAACCCCTTTTGTGTTGACTGAGAAATCCGTATAAGACAGACCATAACCGAACGGATAACGCACAGGCACGTCAAAGGTATCAAAATACCGATATCCCACATAAATGCCTTCCTGGTATTTTTCTGTATTCACATCCCCGTTTTTAAAGCTAAACGTATCACTGCTCGGATAGTCTTTATAATCAAGGGCCCAGGTATCCGCCAGTTTGCCGCTTGGTGTCACTTTGCCGGATATCACGTCCGCAAAGGCATTGCCGCCCTCCTGCCCTGCCTGCACAAACTGCAGCACAGCTTTAATATTGTCAAACTCCTCTGCAAACGCCAGGTCTACAAGACCTCCTGTATTGATCATCAGAACAAGGGAATCATAAGCCTTTGATAACTGACCGATCAGCGCTTTTTCCTCCGCGGAAATATAATAATCACCTTCCGTGTCATGACGGTCCGCATTTTCTCCCGCTATACGGCTCAGTACATAAATGGCTGTATCTGCACCATCCAGAGCAGCCTTTTCCACATCAACGGGATTTCCGCAGGGCATGAAAAACGGGGTTGTAGAATATGCCTCAAAAAAATTGTTGTTATATACCGGCAGTTTTCCCAATATCTCATCCCGCCATTTAAGCCGTGTCTCCTCATAGAGAGATGCATAAGCCTCCAGCCAGGCGTCACTTGTGATCTCGTATCCCGCGTTTTTCAATCCCTGGCAGATATTGATGCATTCTCTTTCATTGACATCGCCGGAGCCTGTGCCGCCTTTGATGGTCTTTACTGCACCGGCACCGTAAAGTCCAAGCTTTGCACCATTTTTGATGGGCAGAATATGGTCCTCATTTTTTAAAAGTACAAACCCCTCTGCTGCTGCCTGACGGGCAATTTTTCTGTTTTCTGTCTCTCTGGCTGTCACTTCATTTGAAGTTGTTCCTGTAAATGTTTTCTTTTTTAACTGCATGGTATTCCTCCCAGACTGCTTGTCTTTATTAACCGCAGCTGTTCCGTAACTCCCAGCTGCTATCCTGTCTTATATTATGACGAATAAAACAGGAAATTTCTACGGTTCTTTTTAACTATTTATAGGCTGATATTGATATTTTTCACCTGGTTTGCTAGAATGTTCCCAGAAGGTTCTCTGTCAGTATTGATAAATTCAAATTACACACCATGACAAGACCACATGACCGGAAGGAGAAAAGCCCATGTCATACTATTATGAGAAAATCAGTGAAAACAACGGTCTGCCTGCAAAATTCATGCTCTCCCAGTGTACAGACCTGACCATTCCGGCCCACTGGCATGATTATCTGGAAGTTCTGTATATGATGGAGGGAGAACTGACCGCAGTAGTACAGGCGGGTTCCTATCTGCTCACCCCGGGCAATCTGATGATCATCAACAGCAAAGAACTCCATATGACCCGTGCCAATGGCTCTGTCTGTTATATTCTGCTGCAGATTTCCGCTGAGCATCTGCATAATTTTCTGCCTTCCGGCACCGAACTGCATTTTCAGACTATGATTGCTCCTGCGGATAACGGGGAGGTCTTTTCCGGCCTCAGACAGAGCCTGGAGCATATGCTGGATGCCTATACCCGTCAGGATAATGGTTATCAGTTCTTTTTTGCTGCCAAACTCTATGAATTTCTGTACCATCTGTATAGGAACTTCTGCACGCTCTCCCCTTCCGCACCGGAAACGGGGGCCAACCGGGACCTGGAACGTGTCACACAGGTCATGGACTGGGTACGGAACCATTTTCAAAAACCGCTGACTCTGGACGATGCAGCCGCAAGTCTGGCAGTGAGCCGGGAATACTTTTGCCGTCTCTTTAAACGGTATACGGGACAGACCTTTCTGGAATACCTGAACTCTGTCCGCACCATGCATTTATATGAAGATTTAAAAAATACGGACGACAGCATCACTGTACTCATGGAAAAAAACGGCATCAGTAACTACAAAGTTTTTATGCGCACCTTTAAAAAATTGTACGGCGATACACCGCAGAAGATACGAAGCGAGATCAGGGAATATTTTTCACCGGAACTGCCATCCTAAGTTTATACTAACTTGGAGGTCCGTATTATGTTTCCAGACAAAATCTACTATGAAGAAGCAGCCATGGGCTATGAACTGGGAAAATACCTGAAGCAGAAATATCAGGACAAAACTTGGATTCCCATTGACAGCCACAATAAAATAGATGAACTGCGCACGCGCCCAAACTCTGATTTCCGGGAAATGAAGCAGTATCTCATTATCGGCATCCGCAAAACACACCGGCATGTACCCAATGCCAAAGTCTCTGATTTTCTGGTACCTTACACCTCATCCGGCTGCATTGCCGCCTGTCTGTACTGTTATCTGGTCTGCAACTATAACAAATGCTCTTATCTGCGTCTCTTCGTAAACCGGGAAGAAATGCTTGATAAAATCATGAAAACAGCAAACCGCGCTTCAGAAGATCTGACCTTTGAAATCGGCAGCAACAGCGATCTGGTCCTGGAAAATACCATCACACACAATCTGGAATGGACCATAGAACGCTTTGCCGAAAATGAAAAAGGCCGCCTGACCTTTCCGACCAAATTTGCAAATGTAGCGCCTCTTCTCTCCCTGCATCACAGTGGCAGGGTCATATTCCGCATGAGCGTAAATCCGGAAAAAATCATCCGGCAGATTGAACTCGGCACCTCCCCTTTAAACAAACGCATCGAAGCCCTGAACCAGATGTGTGAAGCAGGATACCCCTGCGGAATCCTCATTGCCCCTGTTATTTTCCTGTCCGGATGGCAGGATATGTACAGCGGATTGATCACGGTCCTATCGGAAAAGCTTTCGGAAAAGATCAAGAAAACAGCATTTATAGAAATCATTTTCATGAGCTACAGCTTTGTCCACCGCAAGATCAATGAGGAGGCATTCCCGGATGCCCCTGACCTTTACGACAAAGATAAAATGCAGGTCAGAGGCCGCGGCAAATACGGCTATAATCAACCGTCCAGACAGGAGGGCGAATTGTTTTTCCGCAAAGAGCTTGCCAGAAAACTGCCGAATATGGAAATATTATATTTCAGCTAAGTGTTTCCGACTTATCCCCACATATCCATATGTCGGAAAAAGAAGCCGCGAATCTTCCGGGATACGTGGCTTCTGTCAGGATACATACTTTCCTATCGGTTGGATGTTTATTACTGCATATCATCCGGCATACAAAATTTCCGCCAGTATTTTTACCATGAGGGCTGGCTATTTTTCTTTCTCTTTGTTACAATATTATCTGAAGATAACCGGAAAGGAAGGAAATACATATGCGTCTGGAAAAAATACAAACTCTTCTGAAAGAGAAATCCCTGGAATTCCAATATAATGAAGTGGACGGCTGCGGCAGCCTGGACTTTGACTACAGAGGTGTCCCTTATCATATCTGGGAGTACCAGGAAGACGGCTGGGGCGTGGAGACGAATGTAAAACACGGCGGATACAATGAAGATATCACCGGTGACTATGAAGAGGAAATCTTTCAGGTCATGAAAGACTGGTAAGCAGAAAATGGGCTCTTGGGAGTCCGTTTTTTGTATTTCAGACAAACCTGTCTCCTCTCCCATGTTTGCCTGTCAAACAGATAACGCTTAGTACCATTACAAAAAATTCAGGAAAAGGAGAACGACAGAAATGAAAACAAAGATACAGCGCCCTGTAAAGAATGAATGCGATAAACAGATTGAAACCCGTTCAAGAAGCCATGCGCTTGATTTTGTAGCAGCCGCTGCACAGATTTTGACGATTATGTGTATTGTAAAGGGTAATCCTGCGTGGAAGGGAAGTCTTTCTCTCCTATTCTTCGGAGGCGCTGCCGCACTTGTATATAAGTATGATGAACACAAAGAAAAAACATATTTCATCATTGGAATCGTACTGGGTATCATTGGAACAGCCCTGCTTATTTGGTTTGGAATTACCGGATAAAAAGGCTGTCTTCTGCATAGAGAGTGTGAAACTTTTTCTGTAAAATAGGATTTATAAGGTTCTTCTATGATAAAATAAAAATCATAGGAGGGCCTTTTATTATGGCAAGACAAAAGAAACCAGTACACAGAGTACAAATGACGGAAGGAAAGCGCAGCATTATCCATCAGCTTTTGGAAGAATACGATATTCAGACAGCTGAAGACATTCAGGATGCCCTGAAAGATCTTCTTGGCGGAACCATCAAGGAAATGATGGAGGCTGAGCTGGATGATCACCTGGGATATCAAAAATCGGAACGCTCAGACAATGATGATTACCGGAACGGTTACAAACGAAAACGGGTCAACAGTAGTTTCGGTTCCATGGAAATCGATGTGCCGCAAGACCGAAAATCTACCTTTGAACCACAGGTGGTCAAAAAACGCCAGAAAGACATTTCTGATATTGACCAGAAGATCATCTCCATGTATGCGAAGGGAATGACTACCCGGCAGATATCTGAAGCTATTGAAGATATCTACGGATTTGAGACCTCGGAAGGATTTATTTCTGATGTTACAGACAAGATCCTTCCTCAGATCGAAGACTGGCAGAACCGTCCTCTGGATAATGTCTATCCCATCCTTTACATTGACGCCATCCACTATTCTGTCCGTGACAATGGTGTGATCCGCAAGCTTGCCGCCTATGTCATCCTTGGGATCAATACAGAAGGAAAGAAAGAGGTACTGACAATCCATGTGGGAGAGAATGAAAGTTCAAAATACTGGCTGTCTGTTTTAAATGAACTGAAGAACCGGGGGGTAAAAGACATCCTCATCATCTGTGCGGACGGCCTTACGGGAATAAAGGAAGCCATTGCTGCCGCATTCCCCAAAACAGAATATCAGAGATGCATTGTCCATCAGGTAAGAAACACATTAAAATATGTTCCAGATAAAGACAGGAAGGCATTTGCTGCAAATCTAAAGACCATCTACCAGGCAGCTGATGAAAAAAAGGCGCTGGCAGCACTTGACCGGGTAACAGAAAAATGGACGCCCAAATATCCGAATTCCATGAAGCGCTGGAAGGATAACTGGGATGCCATATCCCCAATTTTCAAGTTTTCAGCAATGGTCAGGAAGGTCATATATACGACAAATGCCATTGAATCGCTGAATTCCACTTATCGAAAGCTGAACCGCCAGAGAAGCGTATTTCCAAGCGACACAGCGTTGCTCAAAGCGTTATATTTAGCAACCTTTGAGGCTACAAAGAAATGGACCACAACCATCCGGAACTGGGCTCAGGTGTATGGAGAATTAAGTATCATGTACGAAGGACGGCTTCCGGAGTGATCGAACATGAGCAAATAACAGGCGGATTTACCGCCTGCTGTTGACATGCCTTTTTGTAACTGTTATATATAAAGTAAGGGTGAAAAGCCTATTCTTAAGACTTTTCACCACTCATTATCATAGAAGAATCTTATTTACAGACTTTTCTTCATAGTCTCTCTGCATACCCTCAGCCGGGACTGCAACATTTGTCCCCAATTCCGGAAGGACGGGCTTTCGGTCTCCCTTCCGGAATTAGGGGGATACAAAATTGACCACTTCTGTTGATATATAAATCATAGGCTGTTGGCTTGACCATCCATACAATTTACGTAATATGTTCTCCCATCCTCCATTTCATAGTACCAGACAGGTGTATAAGATTCCTCACCGATTTCTGCAAATATTAATTCTACATTACTAACCACTTTTGCATCCTCGCTATTTTCATCTAATCCTAATTCCTTATTTTCTTTCGTTATTACGTCTGCTATTAATTCTTCCGATCGTTTAAAATCAACTTTTTGAGCTGCTCCGTAATCGTGTGGTGAATCTATTTTTTCGTATTCATTCCATGTTATATTACCATAGATAACACCATAATCATCCAACATTACACTAATACCCTCATACTGTATTTTTATACCATCATATTCGTTTGGGTATTCTATCCTATATCCGATAACAGATTCCTCAACCTCATCTCCCAATTCTGTTTTAAGCATCTCTGCTACAACAGGCTCTTTCTTTTCCAGAAGTTCTGCATCAAACTCATTAAATGCTGTATGGATCCACGCATTTGCCTTCGCAATAGCCTGCTCCTTATCCATACTGACCGTTTCATCTCTAATCTCTCCATATGATATACTGGTCATCCCTCCGCTTTCAGTAAAAATTCCACCTCCGACTTCTTCATTAACTTCATATTGTTTGACGGTTTTCTTCAAAGCATATTCCGGAATATTTAATTCTGTCAGTGCTTCCACATCTGTTTTAAAAATTAATTGCCGGTCTGACAATTCCAAGTCTTCCAGCTTCGTGGTTTCTTTTTTGACTTCTTTTTCTTTTTTAACTTCTTTTTCTTTTGTCAGCTTCTCAGGGGATTCTGAATTCGCAGAGCATCCCATTAATACCCCGCCAATAATAACGGCCAAAGCTGAATTTAACACAACCTTCTTTTTTCTCACTTTTTTACTTTTCAAGATATTCCTCCCATACATTTGTAATATAATAATAGCACAAACGTCATAAACCTTCCACTTTACTTTTCTATATGTTCCAATTCCAATTTTCTGTCAGTCTTACGTCGAAAGCCTATTATCACTGGAGTTTATCTATCTAAGTGTTAATTTACGTCCCTCCTTAACAATAAATCAAATGTCAGCAAACCAGAATACAAGATTGCATAACCTAAAAGACAACAAAAAATATAACAACCACTATAAAAACAAGAAACATCAAATCCCCCGCATAATTTAACATATCATCTAATTGTTTATATTGAGGATTTTTCTTCATTTCTTTCCGTTTAGATTTTAATTCATAGAATTCCTCATTTGTAAAATATCGATACAGATTCTTTGTTTCCATCAATAAATAAATGAGCGCCATATCATGAGGAGAATTTTCCTCCTTAGCTGCCGCTGATTTTAAGATACTGATCATTTCCTCCTTATGGTTTTTTTCCGGAATATATATGGTTTTATGGCCGAATAAACCACCTTTCCCTTTCGTCGCCATTTCATCATGGAGCAAAGACTCCCCCAGCTCTGCTGTTAGTTTCTTCATACTGCTGCCAATTGACAGCATATAATAATTCATTAACTGATTCATCGTGCGTGATTTCTGCTTCAAATATGTATAGAGAGATTCTATATGACTGAGTTCATTCGGAATGTCTTTGATTACTGTGATTTTTTTATTTTCCATTGTAATTACGCCGTTAAGCTTTAAGTCCATAATACCCGCCGCCACGATTCCGGCGATAGATTCGTCTTGATGCATTACCGGCATATATCCATTTTCATTTGTGGCTAAAATATAATATTCCTGTGCGATTGATTTTCTGTTCATGTGTGTTACCTCCAAATTTTTTAGTGTTTGCTAAACAAGGCTGCGGTATTTTTTCATTTATTCCATGCACTAACCTTAGCATATTGCATACCTCTGCTGAGTGCATAATTCCTAAACGGTATACATCTCTTCCTGAACGGTATGCTTTTGTATGTGTATAACAAAAAGAGACTGCCGTTTTTTATGACAGTCTCCTTAATTGGATTTTATATAAAGCTTATGGTTATGAGAAGCTTTTCAATTTCGATTTTTCTTTCTGTAAAAAAACACACATAAGTACACACCAATTATCATTATTACTGCACAATATATGTAAATTCCCATGTAATTTGTCAAATACATAGTATCGCTATAGCTTTGAGTTTCTGATAATTGACTTGCCATTTTCCCAATGACCGGAATCGTTTTATCAAAAAGCGCAGTAATAAAAAGACATATACATCCTATTTCAAACAGAATAAAAGACAATGCAAATCCGATTTTATCCATATATTTTCTCCTCGCAAAGTATCTATGATTATTTCGCTGGAAATGTCCTTGTATTTACAAAATAATACATTTATCACATTGTAACTAACAGTGACAATTATATCGAATGATTCCTTCGACCTTGAGTTTTCATAATCCGCCGTCACTTCTTTTTCCCGAAAAACTTCTTGATGATAATCCCTGTAACCGCCGCTGTCAGGACAACCAGCAAAGCCGCTGTCCATATATTTTCTGTACCGGTCCCGGCCGCATTTTCATTTTCTGCAGTTTGTTTATCTGCCTTTTCATTTCTTATATTCTTATCCGTACCGTTATCTACCTCTGCGGAAGTCCCCGGAACACCGTCAATTTTCTCAGGCGCTTCCTTCACCTCCTCATTAATTTCCCTGACCGGCAGATTGGGATTTTGGGGCTCATCAACGCACACCCAGAAATCCCTGTTTCCCATATAATACCCTACATTTCCCCACTGATGCCCTTCCTCATCCGTAAATGTAGAACCGTAATCAAACGTATCCTCCATAACTTCTATCTTATATTTTGTCTCAGACCCGGGATATGTCCATCCATATATGACATCTCCTTTTGTCACATTTGGTATAATGCCTTCATCCGGTGTGATCTTATCCTTATACTCTTCATAAAATGACTGGCTGTTATACACAGGATACATATAGTCCATGGGCACCCAGCCGCTGTTCTCCTGACCATCTTCTATAAATCCCCATTTCACATGATTCCTGTCTGTATAGACAAACGAAATATAGTATTTCTCCCTGTTTTTAACAGTCATCACTTTTTCTGCGGATTCCGGACTTTCATAGACATCCGTTTCCCCATCATAACCGTTGACAATGTATGAACGGTTCACATATTCACATGCATCTGCGTGTTTTTCATAAAAACTGTCTTCGGGCTCAAAAATCAGATCTGCATGTACTGCTGCAGTCTGAAAAACAATGCACAGTAATACCAACAAAAATATATGTAATCTTTTTTTCATACCTTTCCTCTTTTCCCATATATTCCCCAAATAAGACACCCGATCACAATCACAAGCACTGCAGCAAGTCCGGCCGCAAACCAGACAAAAACCGTAACATCTCCATAGACACGGTCAATGGATTCCGGTGGTTCCGGCATCTCGTCGTCAACCTCCCGGACAGGAAGATTCAGATTAGACGGGTCATCCACGCAAATCCAAAATGAATGCCATCCCATATAATAGTAATTTACATACGCCCATTTAAGCCCCTCCTCATCTATAAAAACGCGGTCGTAATTAAGAGGATGTCCTTCTGTTTTCACATTATAAGGATCACCTGAACCGGGATACGTCCAATAATACATCTTCTCATTGCTGTCAACCGCAACAATGCCTTCCTCTTTTTTGATCTGTGATTTATATTCCTCCAGAAAAGAATCTCTTACATAATGAGAAAACATATAAACCATGGGAACCCATCCCTCTGTGTCCTCTACATCCTCAACCAATCCCCACTCGTTCCCCTTAATGTCTGTATAAACGTATGAAATATAGTGTTCTTCGTTATTTTTCATAACTGCTTTCACTTTATCAGACAGAGGACTTTTATAAAGTTCTGTTTTTCCTTCATAGCCATTGACTATAAAAAAATGGTTCACGTATTCACATTCATTTGCATGATGCTTGTAAAAAATATCCTGCGGTTCAAATATAACATCTGCAGAAACCTCCATAACCTGAATACCAAAACAGATCAACAGCAAAAACAGCCCCACTCCCTTTTTCATACATACCCCTCCGTTAGCCGATCATAAGCCCCAGAAGAAAGGAACATCCGTTAGCCGCCAGTGAAAACCATACAGGATGTCTCCCCTCCAGCAGATAAGCCTTATAAATCTTTCCTTCCGTTACGACTACTGCTGTCTCTGCCACAAGATAAAACAGAAACTTCCCCCCATCTGGCATATACATTCTCCAAACCCAGGCAAGAAACACAGCCGCGGGATTGGTCAGTATGTTCACCAGGCAGACCAGCAGAAAATCTTTTCCACGCCTTATCCCATAAATCCACGCAGCAGCTTCCTCTATCATAAGGGTAAGTCCCAGCGAAACACCAAACATTTTAATCAGATACAGAACCATCCGCCGCTCCTTTCCGCCTTATCACCCCCATAAGCATCACAAGGGAAAACAAACTTCCCAGGCTTCCGGTCAGCCGGTAATCCATGGGCAGTACATTCTGGAAATAGACAGGCAAAAAGCCCAAAAACAAAGCAAACGTCAGCACACCAAATGCCAGTCCCGGCTGTTCCCGCATCTCCTTCCACATAAGAAATAACGTCAGCGGCATGGTCATATTAAAAAATAAAAGCGCCAGTATACCGGCTCCCCAAAAACTTCCCAATCCATACATCAAAGCTGCAAAAACAAGAGAAACCGTCACTGCCCTGTATATTCCAATCCGGTCAGACAGAAATCCTCCCGCCGCTTTTCCTCCCGCCACAGCCGCGGTACACACAACGCCTAGGAAAACAGTATTCTTCCAAGGAAAAGCAACTGCCATCCCCACATAGGACCTCAGTACCACCACCAGGAAACAACAGACAACCACCATTCCGCCTTTTGATGCAGACCTGTTCTCTCCAAATCTGCCAAAACAGCTTCCAAAACCTTCTCCTCGTCCCAGCCACAGGAGCATCCCCCCAAAACACAGCAGTGCCAACGCTCCCGCTAAAGCGATCCATCCCCTGACAGCAGACTGACTCCACACATTTCCTAAAAATAACCCCAGTGCTCCGGGTGCCACAAAAACACCCAGTCGTGTACACACACTGCGCTCCTCTTCACTGGACCAGATCGTGCCTGCGCCGCCTCCCACGTGGAACAGCGCATTTCCGATTCCCAGAACTATCACATGGGTAAATCCGCCGGCCAGCGTAAGCACAGCTCCCAAAACTGCAATCCCCGCAGAGCATCTGTACTTTTCAACCGCACTCTTCCCTCTGCATATCCCGTCCAGCACAACCCCCAGCGGCATCTGCAGCGCAAACGCACAGAAATTATACAAAAATATATGCCAGTACCAGGCATCCCTCCCCCGAAACACCCCGTACATGGCAAAGGCGCAGGCTGCGTCCACGAGAAAATGCATACACGAAAACACCCCTAAAACAGCCCTTTCCCTTCTCATGATCCCTCTCAGAGTTCTCCCAGCATCTGCGCCGGGTTATCCGCTGCCTTAACCTTACCGAATGCCTTTTCTATCACTCCGTTTTCATCGATCAGGTACGTGGTCCGCACCACCCCCATGACCTTTTTCCCATACATATTTTTTTCTTTCCAGACATCATATGCCCGGATCACCTTCAGCTCCGTATCCGAGAGCAAAGTAAAAGGCAGGTGATATTTCTCCGCAAATTTCTTATGGGAAGCCACCGTATCCTTACTAACTCCCAGCACCACTGCACCTTTTTCCATAAACTGCGGATATAGCTCTCCAAAGTTACAGGCCTGCTTCGTACACCCGGCCGTATTATCCTTACTGTAAAAATACAGCACCACTTTCTTTCCCCTGAAATCACTCAGAGCTGTTTCTTCCCCATCCTGATTTAACAAACAAAATTCCGGTGCCTTACTGCCGATTTCCAGCATATTTCTTCCTCCGTTTCTCATTTTATATTTTCATTTCTTATTTTTCCGCCGTTTACCCGAAAAATCCATCTGCTATCATTATAACTTCATTCCCTGTCTAACGCAACACACTGCGCCTTCCTGCATATCCTTTTAAATATGTGTCCGTTTAAGTCTCTTCTGTTGCATACTGCATCCGGTGTTTTTCTTATTTTTCACATCTCAAAAGTTTTTCTTGACATTCCCTATTCTCCATGATATGATACAGAAAGTGATTAATTTGAATTTAGAGCCGACCAGACAATGATTCCATTTAATTCATTGTTGTGTTGGCTTTTTTCTATTTTATTACGACCAAATATTATATATGGAGGTACTGATTATGAATAACGGTACAGTGAAATGGTTTAACGCTCAGAAGGGATACGGATTTATTACTGATTCCAATACAGGAGAGGATGTATTCGTACATTTTTCCGCTATTGTTTCCAATGGTTTCAAAAGCCTTGACGAAGGACAGAGAGTAACATTTGATACAGAGCAGGATCCGAAAGACAGCAGAAAACTGAAAGCAGTTAATGTTTGTGCAGCATAATTCCTGATTGCAAAAAAGAGGCCGCGCATTCCCATGCGCAGCCTCTTTTTTATCCTTTTTACTATTCGTCATACTTCTCTTCCATTTTCTTCTGCCGTCTTTCGGCACTCTTTGCCAGAATTGTCAGCACTGCCATCCCCAGAACAAAGAACAGAACCATACAGCCTGCACCCCATATACCAAGCACCTGCAAAGACGTTCTGCCCGCTGTCTTCAGATACATTGTCACTATAAACAACAGTGCAAAAAACACACCGCAGCTAAGACTGATGATAAGATTTTCCATCACTCTCGGCGTATGCCTGTTCAGATTCCCGTCTTTTACTGTCAGCCCCAAATAGATGCCTCCGCCGGCCAGAATCGCTATGGTCTCTCCCAGTACCTGCCGCACATCGCCCTGCGCCAGGATCATCTGCGCAATGATTACCGCAGCAAGCACAAAAAAGGTACCTTCAAACGCTTTCCTTCCATTCCGGTCTGCATCCTGCTGTTGTCTTTCATCATAAAATTTTTTGTTCATAGGTCATCCTCCTCCCAGAACAACTGATCCAATGTCTTGTCCAGTGCTCTGCATATAGCAATACACAGTTTCAACGACGGATTGAAATCGCCGGCCTCGATCATACCAATGGTCTGCCTGGTAACGCCCGTCATCTTTGCCAGCTGAATCTGTGAGAGATTCTTTTCCATTCTGGCAATTTTTAACTTCATGTTCTTCACGGCACACCTCCTTTGATACTTTCATTATATTCCTTTCCCAAAGATACGTCAACTATATTTAACATATGACGCATTTACACGACATCGTCAATTTGTTCTGCGGATTCCTTTATCTATAAACCTTTCCATACCGGAAATAAATTTTTTTATACCACGGCAGTCCTCCATAGACGTAGGAACACGCTTTCTTATAAACACGGCGTGCCTCTCTTCCCTGCATTCCGGAAAGCGCCTCATTTCCAAAGCTTTCCTGCAGGGCAGCCCGCTGTATCTGCCCGGCTTCCATTTTTGTAATGGCGGGAACCATACCAGACAGTCTTTCCGGAAAATCCGCTCCCATGGGATCAATGGGATCACAGTCCTTTATCTCTCCTGTCATTCCAAGAACCTCCAGCATTCTTACCATGATCTGACCGGCTCCGTATTTTTCCTGTCTGCGCAGAATGATATACCGCCGCAGAGAAATCATAAGCCATACAAAAATAATCCCTGCCGCAACGGCAAATACAGGTGCCATCCTGATAAAAAAGATGCGAATACGCTCCGGCACATTATGTTTACGGTTCTCATTTGTACTGCCTCCCGGCTGCTCCTTCTGTCCGTCATCCCCATCTTTCTTACGGTTTTCTGTCTCGTCGGCAGATTCTTCCTTCCCCGGTTCCTCCCCATATTCTGCCTGATCCGGAACATCCTGGTTTCCCTGATTTGACTCGTCCTCCCTGCCAGTCCCATTTTCCGCCCCGGAAGCTCCGGCTGCTGCCTCTGTATCCGGCATATAGTCTCCGTTTTCCCCATCCATCCCAGCAGACTGTGTCCCGGCTGCAGGAGTTGTCTCCACAGGAAGCCACCCTTCACCGTCAAAATAGATCTCCGCCCAGGCATGCGCCTGCTCATCTGTGAGAACCGCCTTATATCTGCCGTCCTCCTGCTCCTCAAACAAATCCGGTGTCACCCGGAATCCAACGGCATAACGGGATGGAATCCCATAAATTCTGTACATAAGCGCCGCCGCGGTTGCAAAATGCTGACAGTATCCTTTTCCCTGTTCACATATAAAATATTCCGCCGGGTCTCTTCCGATAGGTGCCACACCCGGATTCAGAGAATACGCTGCCTTTGACTGCAGCCAGGCCCGGATAAATCCGGTGACCTCCTCTGTCCCGGATTTATCATTGGACCTGCAGATATTCACAAACTGCGGTACCTCCTCCCAGGGAACCACGAGACAGGATTGTTCCACGAAAGTTTTGTAGGCGCGCTCCTCCTCCTCAAACCGAAGTCTGGTGTCTGCGTCTGCCATGGCAAGCACGGTTTTAAAATCCTGTTCTGTATACATAGTTCCCCTGTGTACCTTATCGTCTCCATACTCTTCTCCGTAAATATAAGGTACCGATACTATCCTGTTCTCCGGCGCCAGAGACCGCAGCTCCACGTTCTTTTCTCCGGGCACATTCATATCACCGTCTGTCCCTCCAAGACCGGAAAGAATGTAGCGGATCATATAAAACTGCCTGTTTTCAAAATATGTTCTGGCATCTGCTCCCTCCCTGGCCGCGTACTGCCCGTCCAGCCCCTCATAAAACGCGTTCTGGTCCGCTGCCTTCCAGGCACCGTTTTCATAAATATCCCCCACAAAGCTTTTAAGATACAGATCCTCTTCCGGCTTTTCCCGGAGGATCACTTCCATCTGTTCCCTGCCGCTTGGATAGAGACCGCCCCTGTTCACCTGGCCTTTGACGGATTCCGGGAGCCACAGGCCTGCTGCCATCCGCCAGGCTCTGTCACCTGCCTTCAGGGGGACCTGGTACAGGTTTTCCATATGTTTTGACAGCCCTTTGCCTGCAATGCCCATAGCCAGAAGAAGAAGGACAACGAGTACCGGAACTGCCCTTCCCGCATTTTTATAGATGCTTCGTCTGGGCTGCCCTGACTTCCGACCCGTTTTCCCCGCAACGGCTGCCATCCGGTTTCCCAGATGAAAAACAGCCAGAAGGCAGAGTGTCCATATATCTAAATCCGCCTGCTCCATCATTGCGGCAAACACAAGCGGGAAGGTGATAAAATAAAAAATCCATCCCTGCCTGGCCAGATTCGCTGTCAGGTAAACAAAAAGAGTCCCCAGAATCATACAGATACACAGAAGTCCGGTCACTTTGATAACAGGAATCGCCTTCATATTCCACATTCCGGCCGCATACAGCATTTTCATATTCGTAAGATACATGCCCTGCTTTGCCAGAAACATGCCTCCGGCCGCTGCGATGCCCACCCCCATTACAAAGACAGGCTTCCATTTCACGATATCCTGCAGAAACCAGCATCCCACACAGGCTGCAGCCAGGACAAGAGCCACCGGCTCCCAACTGTAATTCAGCCTGAAGATCAATGAACACAGCCTTAGATATCCGCAAACACCGCAAAAATAGCAGACGAAAAAAAGCAGGCCACTGACCGGTCCGCCGGTTCTTCCCGCTGCTTTTCCTTTATCAGCTAAGTAAAAATCTTTCTTTTTTGATTTCTTCCGCATAATCATCCTCTGAAAACTGAATCAGCAGTTTATGATACAAATGCAGTCTGAGGGATGTGTCCATACAAAGAACAATCTCTCCCTCCTCCTGCCTCCGATACATTTCCCTTAAATATACTTCCTCTGTATATCCATTCTCCACAGTCAGCGCATCCCTGCGGATCATTTCACATACATTGTCCATAATATCTTCACAACACGCTGTGGGATACACCTGTATTTGCCCGGTCATTCTGTCCCAGCATCCCACCTGATGGCTGATCTTTTCCTTCAAAAGGCCTGCGCTCACCGCATAGCAGAGTTCCCAGAACGCATCCATCTGCCCGGGACTTAAGGGCTTCTCCACCCTGGTATCCCAGAATACAAAGACCGGCGCCTGAACCTCTGTGCAATACTGCTTGCTGAGCAGCTCCCCGCTTCTGGCCGTCAGCTTCCAGTGAATATCCCGAAGTCCGTCTCCGGGGCGGTAAGCCTGTATCTGATAGATTTCAGGCGGCTGCACTCCGGGCCTGTTTTTCCCTGCTTCCGCCTCCATGCCGAAAGGCAGGCTATCCATGAAAAACTGCATCTCATACCCCTTCGGAAATACCACCGCTTTACAGGAAGCCTGTGTCTTTCTCTGTCCGAAGAAAAGGCACAGCGGCTCCCATACTTTCGCTTTTTCTGTGCAGATTTCCAATACTCCACAGTGCTTTGGGGAAATTTCCGCCTCTATCCTTGCAGTCCCCCTTCCCGGAACATATCCCTGTATCTTTTTCACTTCAGCTTTGGATGTTCCCCGGTTCCATATTTTAAGACGGACCTCAAACCGCATGACAGGCACCCGGGAGCGGTTAGCTGCAGTCAGAGCCACTGTCAGAGTGCTGCCCTTAGACACCTTATTTCTCTCCGGCTCCACACTGATCTCAAGCCTGCGGGCCAAATATTTGGATAAAATCCCCAGAATTGTCAGAAACACAAGAAAAGCTGAGATAAAAATCATCACCGAAGAAGAACGGTAAAGACCTGCCAGATAAAAAAACAAAACAAGTACCAATGTTATCAGGAATTTCCTCATCTGTCATCTCCCCTTAAAAAACGGCCTCTCCTCACGTTCCAATATCTCAGCCAGCACGCTTTCTTTTTCCACACCATCCATACGCGCCCTGGTGCTCAGCCTGACTCTGTGGCCGGTCACAGGAATAAACTGGGCGGACACATCCGCAGGGGAAACAAAATCATTTCCCGCGATCCAGGCAGTGACTTTTGCCATGCGAACAAGAGAAATCGTCCCCCTCGGGCTGGCACCGGCTTCAAAATGGGGATTCCGCCTGGTCGCGGTAATGAGTTTCACGATATAGTGGTAGACAGAATCATGGACAAATACCTGCTCCACTTCCTGTCTGATATTCTGGAGCACCTGGGCATTCAGCATGGATTTCAGATGGTCTGTCCTTCTCTCAATCCCCGTTCCCTTTGCCATCTCCACCTCACTGGCAAAATCAGGATACCCCATGCTGGTGCATATCATAAACCGGTCCATCTGCGCCGGCGGCAGCATCTGTGTGCCGGCAGTTCCGGCAGGATTCTGAGTGGCTATAACAAAAAATGGAGCGGGCACCTTTCTGGTCACTCCCTCCACGGTCACCTGCTCCTCCTCCATGACTTCCAAAAGGGCAGACTGCGTCTTCGGCGATGTGCGGTTGATCTCATCTGCAAGGAGCAGATTACAGAACACAGCGCCCGGCTGATAGACGAATCTCTGCAGGTCCTTTCTGTATATGGAAAACCCCGTCAGATCCGACGGCAGCACATCCGGCGTAAACTGTACACGTTTCCAGTCCAATCCCAGAAGCCTGGACAGCGCCAGCGCTAAAGTCGTCTTCCCCGATCCCGGCAGGTCCTCCAAAAGGACGTGGCCTCCCGCCAGCATCGCCGCCAGAACCTCTGCCGTCAACGTCTCTTTTCCCAATATTACCTGATTGATCTGTGCGAGCACCTCCCACACAGCTTCTCTGTTTGATTTCATAAGATGATATCCCCCTATTCCTGTATTTCTTCTTCCCTGTCCTGATTCTCCCCGTACAGGCCCAGCTTTTCCAGCCATTCTGCCACCTGCTCCCCTGCCTGGTCAGCTCTTGAGCCATAGACTGCCAGTCCATCTGCGGTCTCCGCATCCGGACATAATTTTTCTATATCCGTTACACTGCTGCCAAGCCCGCTGCCTCCGTGGGTACAGAAGGGCGCAATGATTTTTCCTTCAAAATCATATTCCTCCAGAAATGTATTTACGGCCATGGGCATACTTCCCCACCAGATTGGGAAACCGAGCAGCACCACGTCGTACTCTTCCATATTTTCCACATGGGTGGTGAGTGCCGGACGGGCATTCTGTTCCATCTCCCGGGCTGTCTCTTCCAGACATGTATCATAGTCTTCCGCATAGGATTTTTCCGTTTCTATCCGGAACAGATCACCACCCGTGTACCGGGCAGCATTTTCTGCCAATTTTCTTGTGTTTCCGCCGTATGAGAAAAAGGCAACCAGAACCTTTCCGGTATCCCCTTCTGCCTGCTGCCTTGCTGTATCTTCTGCTTTTTCCTTACCGCAGGAGGACAGGGACAGGGAAACGATCAGGAAACATATGGTCACAGGTATGATTTTTTTCATATTTGTCCATCCTTTCTGCGTATATTTATGCATATCCCTATTCTATCATAAATGGTGGACCTAACTCCAGCGCAAGACCCCAATTCATTCCTTTTTTTCCGTTTCCCAGTAAATCCGCTTCTGCTTTTCACTGAGGGATTCGATAAATCGTTTTTTGTAGAGGAGAAATTCCTCTAAATCCATCATGATATGATATAAGACTGCCCTTCCCTCAAACTCCTCTCTCGTCACGGGAAGAGGTGCCCTGTGAAAAGCATCCTCCACCTGGCGGAGCCGCTCTATCTGCTTTTTCGGTATATTTTTCTCCTCCACATAATTCTTCATGTAGGTAATATACTCTGCGATGGTCTCCGCCTGGCTTGGCATGGTACGAATCTTCTGTATTTCCAAGTGAAGACTCTGCAGCATACTGCACTGCCGGGTCCGCATTTCAATGTAGTGGTTGTAATATTCCGTGTGCGGAAGAAACGTATTTCTGTCGTACTCATAGGCCCGTTCCATGGAATGGGACAGATGTTCTTCCAGATGGGCGATCTCCTCCCATACATCCGCCTCATTTTCTCTCTGCATAAGGTAGTCTGCCAGCATCTTAAGGATATCCTGCAGTCTGGCCTCCACATACCGCATATCCAGCATAATCTGCTTTCTTCTGCTCTGGTTGCGCTGGAACAGGTTCAGCAGGACAGCAACCGTAATGCCGATAAAGACAAGACAGAATTCATTCCAGATAGTAGCTGCCCCGAAATCATGGGTGGTCCAGAAATGTGTCCCTATGACTGCATTGACAGACATGGTATTCTGCCACCCCACAAAAAGACTGATCCCCACCAGTAAAAATACAAACACACCATATGTGGTCCATTCCCGGCTCATATGGCTGAAGATCATCCAGGCCAGAAGCACGGTGGCAAAGAAAGAGACAAGCCGCACCCCAGACAGCCTGAGTGTGTCCCATCTCGTATTGATCAAAGTCAGCAGGGCAATGATCCCTGCGGAACTGGCAAATTCCAGGTGAAACTGCTCTGCCGCAAGTATGGCAATACAGCTTCCTATGGCTGTTTTCAGAGCCACTGCCAAATATTTTCCGGCTTTCATTTTCAGCATACAAAAACCTCCAAACTCCTGTTTTCATAAATATCACAGCTTTCAGCCAACTGAATCCCTACGGGTATTGGCCCGTTAAAAATCGCTTTGCGATGAAGCGAATACCTGCTGCATGGAAATACGATACAAAAAAGGGCCCCTCACGGATTTCTCCGTCCGGCAGCCCCAATCCTTTAAAGAAAAGGTTTTAAATCTCTCATAAAATTCTCTTCTGATTTGACAAGTCGCTTTGCCAGTGCCACGCTGTCTGTGGACGCATGGCTGTATTGGTTGACAGCCTTGCTGATGCTCTGGATTCCCATGTTGCTGCCATCCATTAAAATCTTTGCTATTTGTCCGCTGTCATCCTTTATCATAAGCTTCATCTCCGTCGTAACCCAGGAAAATGCGGCAGCCACAGGACCCGGCTCTTTTTCCTCCTCGCCTGATTGTTCCAGCAGCCTGGAGGTTTCTTTCTCCAAATCCTGATGTTTGCGGATATATTCATTTACCAGATTCTTCAGCTTCTCATCTTTGATATAATCGCTGATCTGCTTCATACTGTTGATTCCCATCTTGCATCCTGAGTTACATTCCTCTAAAAGCTTCTTGGTATGTGTCTCCACGTTTCATGCCCTTCTTTCTTTTTTCCTTTTAGTATGGGCATTTGCGGATTTTTTATGCGGGTCTGCCGGCGGTTATACCCACAGGGCACTGGATGACCGTTCACTTTAATTCAAGATACCAGTACCTATTTTGTTTAGAGATATCATCATCCTTCGGATAATCCCTGTAATACTTTCGGCCTATTTCAAAGTCAACAGGTTTACTGAATATTGGTCCGTCAAATACAAAAGAATGATACTCCCCGTTTTCACCACAGATATCTGCATTGGGCGGCAGATCATGTATAAAACTTTCATCAATGATCCTCCCGACAAAAGTTTCATCTAACACCGAGCCGTCAACACATGTGACAATGCTTTTAAATCCCTGCTTTATAAATTCATAAAGCAGTTCTCTCGTGTCCATTCCCCATAGCGGAAACTCTGCCCGAATACCTTGTAATCTGCAGTTATCCTCTCTGCGCTTTCTCAATTCCTCCAAATACAGGTCGCCAAACAGAGCTGCTGCAATATTTTGATCTTTGAATCGCTCCATCTGCCTGTTCATAGCAAATCGAAATTCTTCCTCCGGAGCTGCCAAATCATACTCCAATACCGACAACGGGATCCCAATGGCATCCGCCTGCCTTCTCAGTAAATCAATGCTTATCTCATGCATTGCTATTTTGGATTCTTCCTTTTTGATGATGGTAAACAATGACCGAATATCATATTTTCCATATTTCTCTGCATAATACAGAGCCATTGCTGAATCTTTTCCACTGCTCCAATTAAAATATGCGTTTATCATATGCACCTCTGCAGGCTGAAATTCAGATGAATATACAGCCTTTATCCTGTAAAATCTTTATAATCTAATCCAAGTATTTCACTCGACAGATTGAAATCTGCTGTCTACAAATTATGTCCGGCGAATAAACTCTAACTCCAGACAATTCCAATCCTCGTCAAGAATATGATAAATCTCAGGTTTTAAAAGAAATACATCCTGAAATCCAGCCGCTTTGTAACAATAATAAGCCGGTTCATTATTCTCAAATACTCCAAGTGTTACCTTTTCTGCTTTTAAAATATCAAAGGCGTACTGCAAGGCTGCTTTCAGCATTTCTTTTCCGTATCCTTTTCCCCTTTTACTGTCATCTACAATTACAAATCCGAAGCGAAGTTCTTTTTTATCGCCATCCGTATACCGCATAATCAAATGTCCTGTTATACCTGTCTCATCAAAAGCAGTCATCTCAAAAAAGGAATCGGAAAATGCATATTGCTCATAATAATCATTCAAATCTTCTGCGGTAATAGGGTATGTTTTTAATCTGTCTGCACACCACTTCCTAAAAGCCACTTCATCTTTTATCCATTTAACAATATACTCTGCATCACATTTTTTATATGGTCTTAATCCCAACATATTCCTTCACCTCACTTAATGGATCATTCAAATCATATTACTATCATTCAAACAGGCTCCAGTTTCCTATAGCTTTCTAAAATCATATTCCAATTGCATATCCCGCGTATCGCTTTGGAATAATTCCTCATTTATTTCCATAGCTTCTTTACACCCAATAGCATAATAAAAAGCTATTGTTTCTTCTGATGAACCGGCACATATATAAAACTTTTCTGCCCCATTTTCTTTAGACTTATCAGCCGCCATAAAAAATAACCTTTTCCCGATACCCTTATTTCGAAAATTCTTTGATATATAAAGTTGATCAAGCAGGACATATTTATATTTTTCACCGAAAACAAGACTGTTTGCACTACAATATCCCACAAGACGCATATCATGGAATGCCCCCAGCACCACCCCTCCGGAATTGACCGTTTCTATTAATTTACTTAAGTGAGCATCAAACCCATTGGGAAGGTCCGGTTCGTAATAGTCTATTTTTACAAGCTGTCTTTTACCATCAACTTCGCGCCATGCCTGGCCAATATATTGAGAAGCATCTATTTCTCTTATTTTTAAACATTCCGATATATCTAATCTGCGATATTTTATATTCATAGCTGCCTCTCACCCCCATTATTAAATACAGAAACCCTGATTCCTTTCGACAGACTGGAAATTAAGGGCCTGTTTACAGCATCCCGCCAAGATGGCCTTTGCTGAAGCCAAGTACATCTCTGTAAAACCCAAAAGACTCCTAAAGGTCCTCACGATCATTGTTGAATACTATACTGATATCCTCATACTATAAATCCTGTTTTTTTGCCAAATTCTCATTTGTATCATCATACCATAATCCGGAAGAAAAAGCATTATAGTTTGTCAGTCACTAAATATCCCGGCTATATGCCCAATTATATGTCTGCAACAGTTCAGACAGGTCTGCACATTTACCGTGATGACCATTCGGCCCATGACGAAGCCTTTATATTCCGAATTCATCAAAAAGCTTCTTCTGATATTCCCGGTCTGTTACAGCTCTCCTGATTTCTTCATAAATCTCCTTTTGACCCGGCTGCCGCAATAATACTTCAATTAACTGATTCACCCGCATTTCTCCCTGTTCAATACCCTGTTCTTCTCTTTCCACCAGCATTTCCTCAATTGCAGTACACATATTCACCTCTCCCTTCTCATTTTCTTTTAAATCTTTCAAAGCAGGAACATTCAGAAACTTTGATACCAGCCAGCCCCTTTTGGCATCCAGATGCATGAACTCCTCCCTTCTGGTCTTCAGAAATTCTTTCATCCCTTCTTTATCCTTCAGAAGCGGAAGCAGTTCAAAGACCTCCCGAAGTCCGGTCCTGAAATGACTGCTCTCCACCGTACCGCTGCATACCAGGTTGACCCGGTAATCCTGGATACACGCTGCCCACGGTTCCAGCTCCGGCGGAATATCCAGCATATCATGAAGATACAGCGGCCCATCCCAGCTCTGTTCCTCCCCATAATAAAATACAATCGTGATCACCGGCAGCAGCCTGTCTTCCCTCTTCATTCCGGATAGATACTCTGCTCCCTTTTCCAGCTTTCCCTCCTCTCTTCTCTTTTTTACCATACGCTCTACCTGCCTTGTATAATCCATTGCATCATAGAGCATACACCGGACCGGCATGGCATAATGTACATTCCTCTGCCCTTCTGCGGCCAATACAACTGCCAGGCAGCTCTCCCGAAGCCCAGACAGTTTCTGCACATCCCGGATTCTTCTGAGTATTACCCGCCTTCCGCCTTCCTTTCCTACACGCATAACTTTCTTTTCGTTTTCCTGCTCCAGCATATCCGGCCTGATAATCTGATTTCCCCCAAACAAGGCACCATTAAATAAATCTGCAAAGATTTCGTTATCTGACAGTACCTCATAGATCTCGTCATCCATGGCTGTCAGTACAATTCCTTTCATAGACCTCCTCCCCGGACAAAAAGTAAAAGGCAGACCACCAGACCACAGGATATCTGTATCCCATACCAACAATATAAACCAAAACACAGTTTATATCAACTTTTACTTTGCATCATACTGCAGTTTCTGCCGTTTTTCTCTTTCGTCCGACAATATACAATTTTATACTTTCTGGATTTTTCGGCAGACCTGCCGCAGATTAAATGAAATGCTCTCCAGATAAACCGATTATACCTTCCTCCCTCCGCACTGTCAATCCCGTAAAATTTCACAAATAAAAACACCCGGGCTTCTCCCTGCCCAGCAACACGCTTTCTCGATGCGCAGACAGGGAGCATTTTTCCGTATCATGCTGGCTGCCCGGAGATTTTCTTGCTTTCGGTCTGAAAATATTACATGGGACAGCAGCGCATGAACCATAATGTATCGTTGCATTCTGTCATTTTACGCGCTTTTTTCCTGTACCAAAATCCGATTTTGTATGGTATACTTTTTGATATGATGTGTGAAAAAACATCGGAATAAGAGGTTAGGGAAATATGGAAGATAAATACGCACTGCTGATTGACGCAGATAACGTCTCAGCCAAATACATCAAGCCAATTCTGGATGAACTCTCCAAATACGGAAATGTAACATACAAGAGAATCTACGGTGACTGGACAAGCACTTATAATTCAAGCTGGAAAGAAGTCCTGCTGGAAAATTCCATCACACCGATTCAGCAGTTCAGCTATACCCACGGAAAAAATGCCACAGACTCCGCCATGATCATTGATGCCATGGACATGCTGTACACCAGCGAATTGGAGGGCTTCTGCCTGGTTTCCAGCGACAGCGATTTTACAAAACTGGCAAGCCGCCTGAGGGAAAGCGGTAAAAATGTCATCGGTATGGGTGAGGACAAGACACCATCCTCTTTTAGAAAAGCCTGTGATATTTTTACGGTACTGGAACTTCTCCTTGAGGATAACGCCATAGAAAAAGAGGAAAAACCCACAATCCACGCAATGGAAAAAGGTGCAAAACAGATCAGTGCGGATGTAGTCTCCAAAACACAGATTGAGGAAGCTGTTGTCAAGATCATAACAGAGAATCAGAACAACGACAAGATAACAGGTCTTGGTGAGGTAGGCAGCCGCCTGGTGAAATTATATCCCGATTTTGATGTGAGACGCTACGGATACAGCCTTCTTTCCAAATTCCTGGAGTCCTTTCCCAAATTAAAGCTGCAGCAGGAAGGAACTCAAGTATCAGTCACCCTCTATGAAGACAAGAGCAAAAAAGAGATGCTGGAGGAATACGCGGTCCAGCTTGTTAAAAATGCGGGCCGCCAGGGTGTCCCTCTTGGTACCCTCAGCAATAAGATCCGCAACCGATTCGGAGATTTCAAAGTGCGGGATTACGGTTTCTCCCAGTTCAAACAGTATATACAGAGTTTTCCGGAAATCCATATCCGGGAGGATGGAGAACAGAACTGGGCGGTCTATGATGCTTGAGTGCCATTCTTTTTATAAATATTTATACGGGTATATGGAGTGTAGTGCTCCACATACCCGTATCTTATGTAGCCCTATGTTATGCAAAAATCACTGCTGTTCTTGTTCTGTAGTTCGGACAGATGTTTTAAGCGTTACCGCTCGATGAGGTTAAAATCTGTTTCCAGATATCCATGCAGAACATCCAGATAGTTCTCTCCATATCTCTCCGCAAATTTTTCATCCACATTTTTTATAATCTCTTCCCCATCTGTAAAAACTGTACGCACATATTCCCCAAATGTTTTGTAATAATGACCACAGTGGTAGTCCCAGTCCTTCTTCGCATCTCCGGAGACCGGCACGCTGTTGTCAAGAGCGGCATTTTTAAACACAAGGCGGCAGCACGGTGCATTGTGGAGCACACTTTTCTGTTCAAACAACAGCTCAGGATTAAAGCCTCTGACAATCCCCCTGTCTATCTCTTTACAGTATACAAGGCCGCATTCCGCAAGATCCATCTCCCAAAAGGTATCATGCCATGCACAGCTGTAAACCCGTGTCTCCGCGTCAGGATACTCCCCGACCATCTCCGTTTTGCCCGGAATGGTGGCATATATCTCCCCATATGCCATGTATGTATTATAATCCAGAGGCATTTTATCCCGCATAGCCCTGAGAGCCATACGGTGTCCCCGCTGTTCCGCTGTTTTCTGGACAGCTTTTATAAAACATTCCACCCCTGCCGGGCCTTTGGCCGCTTTCATCTCCCTATAAAACGAACCGATCAAAAACGCATGTACTTTCTCATTAAAAACACAGCCTTCCGTCATATGATAAATCCTCCCCTGTTCTTAAAAATGTTCCAATGAGGCCAGATTTTTAATCGGTATACGTGTTTTTCCATGCCTGTCAGAGGGCTGGGGCGTCTCGTCACTATAACCCACTGCAAGTATATTAACAGGTTCCAGATTCTCAGGGATACCAAATTCTTTTCGCAGGACATCCGGCTTAAAATAACAGATCCAGACACTTCCAAGCCCTAAATCCGCTGCCTGCAGCATCATGTGGTCTGTCAGGATGGAAGCGTCAATATCACAGGTCTGTTTCTGATCAAAAGGACGAACCCATGCTTTGTCGTGGTCTGCACAGACCACAATGACAAGCGGTGCATGGTAAACATTTGCAGCCTTTGACAATTTTTCAAGACCTTCTTCCTCCTGTATCACCAGCAGCCGGACAGGCTGCAGATTGGCTGCTGTGGGTGCCGCATGGGCAGCCTCCAATATCTTTTCTAATTTTTCCTGCTCCACCTTCTTTCCATTATAGGAGCGTACAGAGTATCTCTTTTTTGCCAGTTCTGAAAATTCCATATAATTTCTTCCTTTCTCTTTCGATTTTTTATTGTCTATGCTATAATCTTACCACTGATTTTATTTTTAGCAAGAACGCACTTTTCTGGTATATAGTACCCAAAAAGTAACCATCCCCCCACGCATGATCTCTGCTGTGGAAAATACGAAAAAGAAAGGAACATCAAAATGAAAGTATGCAGCGACACTTACACCTGCCCTGTGGAGGCAACCATTCATCTGATCGGCGGAAAATATAAGGCAGTCATCCTCTGGCATCTGAGGGATCAGGTGCTCAGGTTCAGCGAACTGCACCGGCTTATCCCAAAAGCTACAACCAAGATGCTGACACAGCAGCTCAGGGAACTGGAAAGCGACGGCCTGATCAGCCGTACGGTTTACCCGGTTGTGCCTCCAAAAACAGAGTACGCACTGACGGAATTCGGCAAAACGCTTCTTCCTGTGTTGGAGTCTATGTGCGACTGGGGGCGCAGAATCTGCCCCTCCTAAAACAACTCATCCCAAAAATCAAGCTGGAATTCTCTCATCTTTTCCCGCAGCAGAGACATTTCTCTGTCATTCAGCACTGCAGTTTCCCGCAGTTCATTTTCGGTACATGACAGGATGTCCGTAACATACTCAATCCTGTGGTTTTTCAGTTTATCTGTCAGCTTTCTGCCAAGCCCCATCTCTTCTACATGGTTCGGCATTCTGCTTTTGGTTTCTTTACTCTTTTTGAGGAATTTACTCCGACCTGTTTCAATCATACCCTGCTCCCTCCGGTTTTCTGTCCTTCCTGCGGCTGCTTACTTACTACATAATAAGAATTATGTGGTAAAAAAAGATTATCTTCTAAAGGAATCTTATGAGAGGTGCAGCAGAATATGCCGTCTTTTCTTTTAAGCCTGCTTTTATCTGCCTGCAGGCTTCTTTTTGATATGTTTAAGACTTGGTAATTACAGATAATTTCTATACTCCGCTGTCCAAAAAAGACAAACCGAGTATATTTTGTTGACATTTTTTACCATATGTATTAAAATTTCTATAAACCAGATGCATTAACATTTATCTCAACTACATAATTCTTATTATGTTGTGTTAATGCTTTCCCTTATGGAACGATCAAATCCAACTGTTCTATCATTCCCTGAAATTTCTTCAGTGTATCCGCGGTATAAATCCTCGTCACTTCAAGACTGCTGTGTCCCAGAACATCCGCTAATGCGGCAAGGTTATTTGTGACCTTATAAAAAGAGCGCGCAAAGAGATGGCGCAGATTGTGTGGGAATACTTTCTTTGGCTTGATCCCTGCCTGTTCCGCTAATACTTTCATCTCTGTCCATATGTTGCTCCTGTCCTTTGGCTTTCCGCTTCTGGTAATGAAGACAGGACCTGACTTGATTCCCTGTTTTCCGGCGTAGCACAAAAGCTTCTTCCGCAGGCTCTCCGGAATTAGGACAATCCTTGTCTTTCCCTTGTTACAGACTTCCAGACGGCCGTCCTGAAGATTTTTCACTGTCAGATATTTCAGCTCGCTGACCCTGACCCCTGTGGCACAGATGGCCTCCAGTATCAGGGCAAGCTGGCTCTTCTCCTTCTTTCTTGCTGTCTCTACCAGTTTCCGGTATTCCGTCTTTGTCATTTCTTTTTCTGAATCCAGAAACATGCGCTTCTGCACTTTATAACTTTTTACTTTCAGCTCAGGAAAACACAGGTAATCCAAAAAGGAGTTGACTGCTGCCAGCATAGAATTGGCGCTGCTTACTGCGTACTGCTGTCTCAGCCACTCTTTATATTCCAGAAGACGGATTCTGTGGACCTGTCTGTCCGTTCCCAGGTATTCCAAAAACGTCTTTAAATCCGTGGAATATTTTCTGATGGTTGCCGCTGTCTTTTCCTGGCTGTATAAGTGATAAGAAAATTCTTCGATCAATTCTGTCTTCATGGTAAAGGTGATTTCTTTCTGCATTGGCAGGCCTCCTGTGGGTATGGTTTTCTTCCACTATTATAGCTTTTGAGGAGAATAACGCAATCGCTGCGGAGGAATTACCATAATTTACCAGACTTCTCTCTTTCCTCTCTCATTTTCCCCATCCACACACTCACTGATTTCCTGTACTGAAGAGGCGACATCTCCATAATAGACCGGAACTGTCTCAGGAACGTATTTTCGCTTTCATACCCGCATTTTACAGCAATCTCCGCCACGCTGTCTGTACCTGTTTCCAGCAGGGAGGCTGCCCGGCAGATGCGGACCGTGTTGATGTATTTATTCAGGTTATGCCCGCAGCAGCGTCTGAATTCTTTGCTGATCGTAGTCGGATGAAGATAAAAGCGGCTGCTCAGTGTCTTAAGCGTGAGCCGCTCCTGAAAATGAGTATCAATATACTCTTTTATTTCCCGCATAGCCTTATCCGCGGCTGTCGATGCTTCCGGGTTCCTCTCCATCCGGAAGGTTCTGAATAGAAGAACGGCTGTCTGGGTCAGGATTCCCCTCTGCATCTGTGTGCGGAACTCCTTTGTCCCCCGTTCTTCCTCCGCCAAATCCTGGAGCAGGCACACAAGTTTTTCAAATGTCTTTGGATCGACACGTTTATAATTCCGAACGAATGATTCCGGTGACGGTGTGGAAAATATTTTCTGCATATCTTTATCCGGAATCATACCTTTTAGATAAGCTGGTTTTACTGTCAGCCCATATCTCTGATAAGGAGGATTCGTAATCACGCTCCTGTGGTATTCCATGGCGCCTATGACCAGAATATCATAAGGCGCCACATGATATTTTTTCCCTGAAATATAATAATCCGCTTCTCCTGTCTCCACCAAAAGGATTTCACATGTATTATGTATATGGGACATTCTGAGCCTGTCATAGCCGCAGGTTCTTGAGACATTATAACAGTCCTCACAGATAGCCCGGAAATGTTCAAGCTCCTCATAATCATTTACCCGAATCTGCATCTTTTCACCTCTATTTTGCTTTCGTTTTTCACTTTACCGATAATACATTATACCCTTTATTCTAAATCTTGAAAACACCTGGCTAAAAAATGGTGATTTTATACCAAATAATATCAACAATCTCCTGCAGAAAAATGTTATGCTTTCAGCAATAAATAACAAAGCGCATCTGCCGGATTTTAGAAACTGCCATAGAGTCCTTTTTTTCATCCGGCAGAGTAAGCAAAAATATGGAGGTAATTATGAAAGACATCACAATCCGAAATATCAGAACCTTTATCACCGCACCGCAAAAGGTCAATCTCGTAGTCGTGAAGGTGGAAACTTCAGAGCCTGAATTATACGGTATCGGCTGCGCCACTTTTACCTGGCGATGCAAAGCAGTTGTCACTGCCGTGGAGGAATATTTAAAACCCATGCTGGTGGGAAAGTCTGTCCACAATATTGAAGATATCTGGCAGTCCATGATGGGCAGCTCCTACTGGCGCGGCGGCCCGGTGCTCAACAATGCGCTGTCCGGCGTGGATGAAGCACTCTGGGACATAAAGGGCAAGCTGGCGGGCATGCCCCTCTACAGCCTGTTCGGAGGCAAATGCCGGGAGGGAATCGCGGTATACCGCCACGCGGACGGAACCACCATGGATCAGGTTGAGGATAAAATAAACGAATACATGGAACAGGGCTACCGCTACATCCGCTGCCACCTGGGCCTGTACGGCGGAAACGCAGGGGGCAGTATGCAGACCATGATCCGTCCAGAAAACGCACCTGCAGGCGCTTACTATCATCCGAAAACCTATATGCAGAGTGTGGTAAAGATGTTTGAGCAGATCCGAAGGGATTTCGGATGGGACCTGGAAATCATGCATGATGTGCACGAACGGCTTTCCCCGGCAGATACCCTGAACTTTGCCAAAGAATTGGAGCCTTATAAACTGTTCTTCCTTGAAGATGCCCTTCCGCCGGAACAGGCCGGTTACTTTAAAATAATCAGGGAACAGACCTCTGTACCACTGGCAATGGGAGAACTTTTCACCAGCCCTGTCGAGTGGAAAACTATTGTACAGAACCAGTGGATTGATTTTATACGCGTTCATGTAAGCGATATCGGAGGGCTTACCCCTGCCAGAAAGCTGGCGCATTTCTGCGAGGCCTTTGGTGTGCGCACGGCCTTTCACGGCCCCAACGACCTGTCGCCTGTGGGAATGGCGGCACAGATGCACCTGGATCTGTCCTGCGCAAACTTTGGCATTCAGGAGTTCTGCGGATTCTGCGAAGCGGAAAAGGCAATTTTTCCGGGATGTCCGGAGATTAGAAACGGATATGCCTATATCAGTGACCGCCCGGGAATCGGAATTGATTTTGATGAAAAGGAAGCCGCAAAATACCCATATACGGATATGGATTTCGGCTGGCTTTTCTCACGCCTGCCGGACGGCACTGCTGTCCGCCCATAGTCTGCTGTAAGTTTTTCCGGTTACGCCTCCAGGTCTATTTTAGATAAAACTACTTATGGGTATCACAAAGCGCAGCACTTTGTGATACCCATAGAACTATTTCTGTAACGATTCCTTTAGCTGAATCGTTGCCTACTTCTTATCGTACGGTTTTACCTCCACAGACTTTTTATCAAAATCAATAAAAAGCTGGTACGCGTATCCATCCTCACTGGTATCCCAGATCTCCACATATCCCGGCGATACTTCTATTAGGATTTCTGTATCCTCATGGCTGTATTTATTATAGCTCTCCCACAGATATTTTTTGTATCCCTCCTCAAATCTCCTTCCCGGTTCCTCCACCACCAGGCCTTTATTTCTCGCAGTTCCCTCTACCTGAACGCCGCTCCAGCACATGGCCACCCTGGGGTTTTCCAGAAGCTGTTTTGTCTTTCTGAAATTTTTGTCCGTTTTAAAATAAATCTTGTCATCGTAAAAAAGGCAGCTTACATTCCTTACCATGACATAGTCGTTAAGGCTTGAGGCCAGTGCCATAATCTTGCTGTTCCCCAGCATCTCAAACATGCGCCCTACAGCCTCCTCATAACTGATGGATTTGTCCAGTGTGAATTTCATTTTTTTATCCCCCTTTATTTTTCTACAACACTTTTGATCACTCTGCTTAACCTTTTATATAACAGAAATGTCAGGACTGATGTCACTCCGTACTTTATCAGATTGAACGGCAGGATTCCTAAGACTGCCATGGAAAAAGCATTTTTCATGGCCGGATTTACTGCACTGCACATGGAAATGATCTCCTCCATGGTCATGCCGAACAACCGCACATAAAACGGAATGATCAGATACAGGTTCGTAAAGATCGCCACAACTCCAACCAGCACTGTGCTGACGCCCATACCTACCAATGCGGTCTTCTTCGTCTTATGTCTGTGATAGATCAGCAGCGCAGGCATGACATAGCAGCAGCTTAAAATAAAATTCTGTAACTCACCGGTTCCCAGAGAAAAGCTGCCCTGCATGACAAGCTGCAGCAGTATTTTGACCACAATGATCATAAGTGCTGCCCCGGGGCCGAACATAAATCCCCCCAGCATCTCCATCAGCCCCGACAGATCAAAGGACATAAATGGCGGCATAAAAGGAAGCGGAAACCTGAGAAGCATAAGAACAGCGCTCACTGCCCCCATAAGGCCGATGAAAGCAATCTTTTTCACCCGCATTTTAGCGCCGGTCCCGGCCCTCATACCCTTGTCAAAAGCTGCATTGGTTGTTTCGTTTGTCTGGTTCATAGTTTGTATCCTCCTTCAAAAAAATGAGCCCGGAACAAAAAATATGCTCCGGGCGTAGTTTCACAGAAAATGTCTTTTCTCATCCGGACTATACCGTCGGTGCTGGAATTCCCCTCTTCTATTAAGGAGTCACCAGCTCAGCCGCCAAAAGCGGGTCATGGACTATACCATCGGTAGGGACTTACACCCTGCCACAAAGACTTCAATATTCATTTTTTGAAATCAGAAATGCAGTAAACATCATCTGTTGTATCTGATTATATACCATAGTCTTCCATATGTAAACAAAAACAGGAAATAAAATGTTCATATCTCTTCCATACAGATTTTTCTTAACTCCTCCTCCTTTTTCCGATAAAGCAGAGCTTCACTATATTGAAAATACGCATCACTTCCATTGCTGTTTATAAATTCCATGGCTCTTTCGCTTTTGGATAGTCCGGTTACAAAGAGCACCATCTCCTGCTCCTCACCAAAAGCATCCGCCAGAAACTGAAATGCATGTTCCAGATTTTCTCCCGCCTGTTTTACGATTTTTTGCCTCTTTTTCACTTCCTGCCCGAAAAGCTCCCGTACACAGGCCATACCCTCTTCTTTATCCGCAATATGTCTCTCCTTCAGATATACAGCAAAGGACTCCAGCCGTCCCACTGCCCACGCCTGTACTGCTGCCTCTTTTCCGGTAATCTTCTCCTCCAGTATCCGCTGTTCCAGTTCTCTTCTTCTGTTCTCCGCAAAAGTCTGAAGCACCTGCATATCTGCACTGTCATGCAAAATCTTCTTAAAATCATCCAGCGCCTCGTAGAGAGCACAGACATTCCCGTCTGCCCTGATATATGTAGCAAAGGACTGATCCAAATAGGCAAGCAGAAGGCCGGCCACTGTAAATCTCTCCTCAAAAGCAGCCTGGCGGGCCATATCCCTCCGCTTATCATAGTCCTCCTTTGACAAAGTACCTGCCGCTATTTCCGGAATGGCATAATCAGTCCCGTATTTTTGGTACAACCGGTAATACACGGCAAAGTCCCTGGCGATTTCCTCTTTCTGCAGATACTGGATCACCAGTTTCTCCGTGACAGGTATCTGAAATCTCTCATAGCTTTTCAATATTTCAGATAGATCCTCCCATCCTCTTGCAGTCACAAAAAATTTACCGTCCACCGTATTTTCCACAAGATAAAAATTTTCTTTCCTGATATTCAGATAGGAAAGCACAGCCCCGTGTATCTGCTGTGACCAGGCGTATTCCATCCAGACATCACAGTCCACTTCAATATCAATTTTCCTGACCCGGTCAAGCGTGACAATGTCAAATTCTCGGACCGATTTATTGTATTCCGGAGGATTTCCCGCTGCCGCGATCAGCCAGCCTTCCGGCACTTTATGACTTCCAAATGTCTTGTTCTGCAGGAACTGCAGCATGGTGGGTGCCAGGGTTTCGGATACGCAGTTGATTTCATCAATAAACAGAATCCCCTCTTTTTTTCCCGTGCGCTCCATGCACTCATAGACAGAAGCTATGATCTCACTGAGGGTATACTCTGTTACACTCACAGACCGGCCCTGGTATATTCTGTTTTTGATACTCGGCAGCCCCACAGCACTCTGCCTCGTATGATGTGTAATGGTATAAGAGACCAGACCCACACCGCACTCCTCTGCCACCTGCTCCATGACAGCGGTCTTGCCGATGCCCGGCGGTCCCATGAGCAGTATGGGCCTCTGCCTGACCATAGGAAATACATAATTGCCCTGTTCGTCCTTCTCATGATAGGCCTTCAGTGTACTGCTGATCTCCATCTTTGCCTCTTTGATGTTCATTTCTTCCTCCTTGTAGGGTATAAATTCATATCCGGGAATCCCCGGCTCTCTTCTTTTCATGAGATACCACCAGCTTCATGGCCCATGGCGGCACTCTGTCCATACCGGCACCTTCCTCCAAAAAGACGAATGCTGTCTCATACGCAGGCCTGCACTTCGGATAAATCCCATCGCCGTCTGTAAAATAAACCAGTGCTTTTAACTGCCTGATCACTCTCTTCTCCTTCTGCTCTGCCACATACTGAAATACAGGCCGAAAATCCGTCCCGCCCCGTCCCTGAATTTTTATCTCCCTGCTGTATGCTTTCCACTCCTCCTCCGAATGGATGACCACCGCTTCCTGTATCCTGCAGTCACACTGAACAAGGTGCACTTTCATCTTTTTGAAAAAATTCTCCCGCTCACTGAGTATACTGTAGGTCTCTGCCAGAAACTGCTGCACCGTCTCCCTGGAACATGACCCCGATGTATCCACAGCGATCACCAGCTCCTCCAGACGATTTACCTCTTTGTATTCCAAGGGTTCTATAAGCGGCATATCTCCGTAATGCTCCATCCCGAAATGATACATAATATAATCAAAACTCTCGGTATCAAGCTCCACTTCTTCCCTGGGGACAGCAAATTTTTTCAGGAATTTCCTGTAATCATAACGGCTTTTCCCGACGGTCACTGTCTCCTCCTCACCGTCACCTTCCCGGGTTCCTGTTTTCTGTTTCTTCTGATGCCTGTTTTGTCCTGTGTAGGCCAGAATCTTCTCCCACTTGCTTTTTGTCCTGGCTGTCCTCTCTGCATCCTGCTGCGCCGTCCAGAGACTGTGGTCATCAAAACAAAAGGCAGTCTGCATCTCCTCCAGACTGTCCGAAAATACGCCCTGCACCAGCATCCGGCAGATTCTCTCCGCGGAAAGGCTGCGCCCTCCCAGTTTTTCCAAACATCTCTTTCTGACCGGATGGTCCGGCAGGCGAAGCCCCGGCAGCGCCTCCCTCTCAATCACTTGTTCCACGGAAATATCACAGGCCAGATTCCAGATATCCTGCCTCTGCTCCTTGTTGGAAAACAGATGCAGGTACAAACAGTGCAGCATCATGTGCAGATATCCCCTGCGGATTACCTCCGGATTATTCCCGTAGCCTACCAGCAGAAATACAGGGTCAAAATAAAATACATTTCCCTCCGTACCGATTCCCTTTACCCCTTTGCCTGCCTCATATGAGACGCTGGCAAAGGCGCCGTCCAGATATGGGAAATAACTGTAAAGCTCATTTCTGCAGTTTTTCAGGATCTCCACTCCCAGAGCTGCTTTTTCTTCGTTTGATCTCATTTTCTTTACCCTATGACATATTTGTATTTTTCCGGTAATGATATCTCCGGGGTTCCCGGAATATCTACGGCCGGATGTTTTCTATTGTCATTATAATTATATAAGAAAGCTCTTTTCCGTATATCCGTACTTCTTATCTTTCAAATGCATCAGCCACACAAGAGAGGTGGTCTTCTGACGCTCTCGTGCTGTCCGGATGAAGATTTCCAACTGCTCCTCCCGAAACCAGCCCAGGCTTTCCAGATACGCCATTTTTTCCACCGCATCCTCCTCGATCAGCTCCTGCACTGCGGGCACGATCCAATCTTGTATACAGCGTCCAAAATCATCTCTCTGCTCCTTTGAAACGCCGCCTTTCAGAAAGAAGCCGCGAAGAGCCACGGCCAGACGTACGGCATTCTTTTTCGTCTCCCTGTATTTCCGGTACAGCTTTTCTCCTTCCTCCCAAGGGTCATCTCTCTTCTGTCTCTCCAGAGCCTGTACTACCACTTCCACATCTTTCCGGAAGTCACTTATCTCTCCCATGGTATTCCTCCGCGTTACGATTGCCAAATATTGTTAAACATCTATTTTAAATATACCACACCCCCTCTGTGTCAGGCAATCCAAACGCCCAAAGAATTCCCGGCGGAATCTATTTTTTCCTGAAATCCTTTTGGAAACATGACCGGACGGACTGGCGTATGTTTCTGCTCAGTGGATTTATCGGCCTGTGTATCAGCGGGATAAATAACCTTTTTACCTACGAAACCGACTTTCTTCTGCAGTGTATTGTGGGAATGCTGATTGTCCTGCTCTGTGAACGCATTTTCATCTGCCGATGGAATATTGTGGAGGGACCGGGCCTGTCTGCCATGTGTATTCTGCCGGATGACTGAATTTGATATTTCATCCTCAAACACAGGGAGGAAAAGCCTTACTATCAGATATTCGGGAAAACGCTGACCACCTATGAAAAAGGGACTGAAGACCGCTTCGTCGAAAAAACCACACTTTATACCAAAAACATCTTCTCATCTTCCATTCTGATATACTAAAAACACATGGTTTATAAGCTTTATGTCCCTTTTTACCACATGGAGTCATCTTACGATAAAAAGCACACATTTTACCAAAATAAAGACACCGGAAAGAAAAGAATCTCTGTTATAATATAACCACAATTTATCAGCGGACAGTATCATCCGCATGACCGTAACCGACAAAAAGAAAAAATTAGGAGGACACATTATGACAAAGTATACCCTGCACGACATCCACATTGATCCGGAAAAGACCTGGCTTATGGACTTTGATGAATACTACGGAGGGAAGAAAACCTACTCCAAATACCTGATTGAACCTTATGGGCCATACCAGCACAATGAACTGCTGGACACTGTTTACGTGGACCCCAACCATGAAATGTGCTACCACGAACATACCCGCGGTGTGGAAACCTTTCTGGTGGACGGCGGCTCTGTGCTGACGGAAATCTGCGGCAAAAAAGCAGTGTGCACCAAAGGTGATATCGTACATATCTCAGCCTATACCCCACATAAATTTACCTGGATCGATGCGGGAACCATATGGAGGGAGCTGTTCCAGGAAACCCAGATGGGGGAAGACTGTATTGCCAATCTGCGTTTTAAAGAATATAATAAAACTGAATTCGACATGGCAAAGGACGGACAGAGCACAGACAGCCTCTACTATACCTATACCCCTGTCACAGAGGAGGTTCCAAAGGAACAGATTTACCAGATCCGCCCGTACAACAGCGGCCTGTGTATCTACAGATTCGAGGGCTGCGAGCTGAGGCAGAAGGTAGCCCGCTGGGAGACAAAGGGACACAAGGAGATCTGGCAGCTCTGCATGGAGCCCGGTTTCCAGTTGAGCTGGAGTGCCCAGAATCCTTTCTACAGTCTGTTTATTGTGCAGGAGGGATCTGTGGAGGTCCGCATTGACGGCATGGAGAAGTTTACAGCAAAAGAACGTGACGTGCTGCACATTCCTACCCACCTCTCAGGCGAGATCACAGCACCCGACGGCGCCGTACTTTTTGACTATAACTGTGAAGGCTTCGGTCTTCGTGCCATCGAGGAACTGTATTCCCTGTATGCAGCCGACCCGGAAAAGGCAGAATCTGAAGCTGAGAATATTCTTTCCAAACATAAATGTTATGTACGCGGACGTCTCATAAAATAACAGGCAGCATAAACAGGCCGGAACCGGGAAGATTTCCCGGAGTTCCGGCCGTTTAGTTATGCTGAAAACCAAATGAAAAAAGGAGATGGAAAAACAGGCATATGAAAATATTAGTTTACGGCAGTAGAGAATTTAAAGCAGGCTTTATGAAGGCACAAAGCCAGTGCGGTCACCAGGTTCTGTTCACCGACCGTCTTCCGTCTGCGGAAGATGCCATATCTTTCTCCCCGGATGCAGTGATCCTGATGGTCCAGAGGCCGGCATCCCGCATACAGGACTGCCTGGCTGTGCTCTATGAATCCTGCTCTGCGCGCCGTTTTCTGCTGTTTGAACCGCATCCGAACGGAAATTGCTTTTTTGCAGAAACCACGCAGCAGGATGATTCCCTGCACGATTTCTTCCGCGAAGCAGCCGGATGGAAACACACCATACCGCTGCAGTATCCGGCACAGAGCTGGCAGCTCCGCTTTCCGGATGCCTTTGAAAACCTGCAGCGCAGAGAAGCCATGAAGACGATGCTGTACGGTGTCACCCAGGAAGAATTTGAAAAATACAGGAGGCAGTACCGTCTCCACATAAACACTTCGGATTTTTATCTTTTTATGTGGGAGCTTGACAAAACCGTGTTGGTTGACTATCCGGTAAACAAATCCATCCATTATTTTCTGCACGCTCTGCGCCTGGAGGATTTCAGTATGATACTGGAAGAAAACCAGGGAGGGGAAATCGTATTTTCTGATATTTCCTTTGCCTATATCCTTGTAAATGCTTCCCATCCTTCCTGCATCCGTACAAGAAGGCAGCAGGCAGACCATTTTGCCCTGGAATTTTCCAAAGCTGCCGGACAGATTTCCTCCCACTGTTTTATCAGTGACCTTTTACTGGGACCGGAAGATATCAGCCGCGGACATCAGGATTTTAAACGGACCTGCGCATACCGCTTTTTCTGCCGGGAAGCAGTGGCAATTTCCAATGATTATATCAAATCCCATCAGCGTTGGTTTAGCAGAGATGAGATTCAGAACACCATTGATGCCATTGAACATTATCTCAGCTTTGATATCAGCAGCAAGGAGCTTCCGGAGTTGATCCGGCGTCTGTATCTCAAGATTGTAAAGCCCAGTATGAGCTATAAGCTGTATTACCTGGTAAGTGAATCCATTCTGAAATCTCTGAAAAGTGAACTGTCCGTCAAACTGCTGATGGAGACTATAGACAGCCCCTGGCTTGTTCTGACCACGCAGTTAGGCACCATAGAGGAAAGCTGTACCCGTGTCCTGGACTGCATCCATACTCTGGCAAAACAGCAGGTAAAGACACACAATATCAGCAACCGTGTCGTCCGCCAGGTGCTCCGTTATATGGAAGAGCACTATGCAGATCCCCTGTCTGTAAGCGATATTGCCAGAGACTTTAATGTAAGCCCTTCTTATCTGAGCCAGTGTTTTAAAAAAGAAACAGGCGCAAGTATGAAACATTATCTGACCATGCTGCGCATGCAGCAGGCAAAAAAGCTTCTTCTCACAACAGACGATTCCGTAAGTTCCATCGCCATAGCGGTTGGCTATGACGATTACCGCCAGTTTTCCAAAATGTTCAAAGTCTATACAGGCGTAACGCCGGTGCAGTGCAGGAAAGGGGTCATGTGATGGCATCCCCCTTACCTGCCATCTCTCATAAGAAGCCATACAGGTTCTCTGTAAACACCTCTTTATCAGCCAGGCTGACCGGCTTTATCTTCCCCTCCCCGGGCGGACCGAACTGGAGACAAATGTCCAGGTTTTCTGTCCCGCGGTCGTCCCCAAAACGGCCGTCCGATATCAAAGAGGCATGCATCTATTGTCAATTCTTTTACAACATTTTCTCCCCCTGCATAGTCCGAAACATAAATTTTCTTCCCTCCGTTGAACAAAATGGTTACGGTTTCCATTAGAAACTCCAATTTTTCTCTTCTATCCTCCTCCTCGCTTTTTTCAGTACCAAGATTTGTGTCAGACCTGAAAAAACCGTCTTTATATCCCCAAGTATCCCGGAGCCAGATTGTATTCTGGCACCTGTTCAAGAAATCCGAATTTTCTCACTTCCACAGGGATATCTACATCCAGATATACTTTGAAAATATGGGATATGCTCTCACTGTTATATGGAAAGACGTTTGTCTGATATCAATTGACACTTCCGCGAAGGAAGTGACAAAACGGTTATGTAACTGGGAAGATGTAAGAAAAATTTCAATCCACACTTCTGCGAAGGAAGTGACGGGAATGCTCCATCAAATAGTAATGGGTGAGCATGATTTCAATCCACACTTTCGCGAAGGAAATGACCGGGCGGATAATCACGGACCGGCATGTCATTGGGATTTCAATCCACACTTCCGCGAAGGAAGTGACGCAAGGAAAGGAGGAGCGGCAGCAGGAAGCAAAAATTCCAATCCACACTTCCGCGAAGGAAGTGACTTGAACAAGCATCAGCTTGAATTGAATGTAGGAATTTCAATCCACACTTCCGCGAAGGAAGTGACCCTTTGTTGTAGCTTTTCCCTGCTTCCATTGATAATTTCAATCCACACTTCCGCGAAGGAAGTGACTTGAACAAGCATCAGCTTGAATTGAATGTAGGAATTTCAATCCACACTTCCGCGAAGGAAGTGACCCTTTGTTGTAGCTTTTCCCTGCTTCCATTGATAATTTCAATCCACACTTCCGCGAAGGAAGTGACCACCGACATCGGCAAGAAGGCACTGTAATATGATATTTCAATCCACACTTCCGCGAAGGAAGTGACCTCCAGCTCATTTGCACAATAAACCGGGTTGGAAAATTTCAATCCACACTTCCGCGAAGGAAGTGACGACTGTTCGCCAGAGCGAGAGCGCCTCCGGAATATTTCAATCCACACTTCCGCGAAGGAAGTGACGCCGGTGCCCAGAATGGACTTGATTTTTCAGGAATTTCAATCCACACTTCCGCGAAGGAAGTGACACCAACCGCCTTACATATCTCTCTTACTGACGGTATTTCAATCCACACTTCCGCGAAGGAAGTGACTATTTGATTTTGCCGATAGAGAATACGGCATGAAATTTCAATCCACACTTCCGCGAAGGAAGTGACGCAGGAGCACAAAACGGATTAGATTATTCGGGAATTTCAATCCACACTTCCGCGAAGGAAGTGACTGTATGGCAAGCGCATTCTCACTTCCTGACCTGATTTCAATCCACACTTCCGCGAAGGAAGTGACACAGTAGCTGTTCCGGCGGTTTTTCCTGCGCATATTTCAATCCACACTTCCGCGAAGGAAGTGACTCTTTCCTTTGCTCAAATCTTCGAGATATACAAATTTCAATCCACACTTCCGCGAAGGAAGTGACTTAAAACCATCCAACCCATACGCAAATGTACCAAATTTCAATCCACACTTCCGCGAAGGAAGTGACCGAAGTATATGCCTATAGATCAGAAGATGTATACGGAATTTCAATCCACACTTCCGCGAAGGAAGTGACTTTGGAATAGTTGCATAAAGGAGGGAATAATTGAAGATTTCAATCCACACTTCCGCGAAGGAAGTGACTGTTCTGCCGATGGCGCTTATGCTCCTGTTACAGAATTTCAATCCACACTTCCGCGAAGGAAGTGACGAACAAATGTTTGCATTTATGTATTAATTATACATTTCAATCCACACTTCCGCGAAGGAAGTGACATACGGGGTACACCTTAATAGAGGTCGAAAGGATATTTCAATCCACACTTCCGCGAAGGAAGTGACACAGCCTTGGTAAGGCCTTGTTACTCCTTGTAATATTTCAATCCACACTTCCGCGAAGGAAGTGACGCCGATCCGAGATCCAGGATATAAACAATGCAGTGTATTTCAATCCACACTTCCGCGAAGGAAGTGACGATTTCCAGGTTGCTGGCAGAAACCACATCATAGAATTTCAATCCACACTTCCGCGAAGGAAGTGACCCGGTTGACCCGGTAGAGTAATCGTATATGAGCAATTTCAATCCACACTTCCGCGAAGGAAGTGACACAGGTAACGGAAAGGGCGGAGACAGCACTTGAATTTCAATCCACACTTCCGCGAAGGAAGTGACCCTAGGTGGTAACGGGACAATCACCCACATGAGGATTTCAATCCACACTTCCGCGAAGGAAGTGACTCTTACGGTAACATCCCGTTTGTTGATTTGGGAGCATTTCAATCCACACTTCCGCGAAGGAAGTGACGCCCTGGTGGGAAGCACCACAGAGTACAATACCGATTTCAATCCACACTTCCGCGAAGGAAGTGACACAACACAAAAGCCTCTGCCTCCTCCAGCAAAAGATTTCAATCCACACTTCCGCGAAGGAAGTGACATGTCAGTAAGCAATACTGTTAAGACAGATAACGATTTCAATCCACACTTCCGCGAAGGAAGTGACCCTCTTCCTCTGTTTGGCAGCAGAAATCATCATATTTCAATCCACACTTCCGCGAAGGAAGTGACTTGTTGCTGTTTTGCTCACTGAGCTCATTAACCTTGATTTCAATCCACACTTCCGCGAAGGAAGTGACAGCAAACATGCACAATATTCCCAATAAATATTGTTTCTTTCTACCAAATTTTAACCCTTTTTGATTAATAATGCAACCTTTCCTACAAATATATCTTAAAAAAATCACTCCATCATCAATTTTTAACCATTTTTTCAAGTGCGAATCTCCCCGGCAAACTATGTTCACTCCACATTCGCACTTTATAAAATAAGCTTAGTAATCATCTTCTGAACAAATATTATATCATCTGCATTTTCTACAAAAAATTCAAGGCCGATTTTTATCACAATCCCTCTCAATCCCACTGTTTCCAGCCTTTTATTTCCCCATTATTTATCATAAGAAATATCATAATGTCCAAATCCAATGGTAGCACCTTTTCCTACCCGCAGATACTTACCCGCTTCCAAAATTGGCACAAAACCAGATAGATCCCCTTCATATAAAATCCAGCCAGTCCTGGATGAAAGTTTTAACTTTCCATCTTTCTGATTCATAGAATACCTGATGAACGGAACTTCTCTCCAATACTCATCTAAAGTCTTGATTTTCCTGGCCTGGTTCAGAAGTTCCTCCTCTTTCCATTCTAATTGAAAATCGGTGTAAGCCTTTGTCAACAGCGATATTCTGCGGATAAGAAACTGTATAAACGTATCAAAGGGAAGTTTATCAAATAGTTTATCCCCTGATACGATTCTAAGCGGTGTATCAAAAAAAAGGCTTGCATAAGAGGCATTTCGTCCTGTCGTCTGAAGCGGCTTTGGAGAAAGATTGCGAAACCAGCATTTTCCCCCTGCATAGATCACATTGCCCGAATCTGAGTCGATAACCTGCATCAAACGAAAGGACAGCCTTGCCGCCCCCCATCCCCTTTTCTCTGCTGCCTGCAGTGCATCCAAATATATGCCTGCTCTTTCTGTTCCACTGCCAAGCAGAGTAAGGTCAAATACACATAAATCTCCTTTCTTCCATCTTTCTCTGCCTTCTCCATGTACATATAACACATATGGATTCACTGCACCTGCTTCTCCACCCGTATTGCTAAAACATTGCACATAGAGACAATTATCCTTTTTCTCACACTGAAAACATCTTTTATCAGGAAAATCACAGCAAAAATCCCGGATGCAATGGCCTAAAATTCCTCTTATTGTAGATCCCAAATATGAAGGCAGCCTTCCTTCTTCCTGACATTCATATGTTGCACGCAATGTTAATATTTTTATGAACTCGAACATATATCCTCCCTGACCTGACTATGATTTATTTTATTACATTATATCCTATATTTTTCCAAATAAAAACCTCTTTTCATTTCATCAAGTCATAATATATTAGCCACTTCAATCATAAAAATAAAATAAATCACCATAATCTGTAGCGCTGCCCTCCATTGGCTTAGATATACCAAAAGCCCTCCCTTAATCGTCCCTATACCCGGCTGCAAAAACAATCTCTTTATAATACTAAGTATCTTTCCCAAAACATAAAATAAAAAGTACCTCTCAAACCATTATTATGCTATAATTTACCTGAAAACAGGAAAGGAAACAGAAAATGAAAATAGCTGTTATACATGGTCAAAGCCATAAAGGTTCAACCTATCATATCGCTAAAATGCTAACAGAAAAATTAAATGGCGAAGTCACAGAATTTTTTCTGCCAAAGGATTTTCATTCTTTTTGTATCGGATGTACAAATTGTTTTGAAAAATCAGAAACACTATGTCCTCACTTTAAGGACTTAAAGCCTATCACAGAAGCTATCGACCGTGCCGACGTAATCATTCTGGCAAGTCCTGTATACGTTTATCATACAACAGGAGCAATGAAAGCTTTTTTAGACCATTATGGATACCGGTGGATGGTGCATCGACCGGAAGAAAAAATGTTCCGCAAACAGGCTGTCTGCATATCCACAGCCGCTGGCGGAGGCATGAAAAGTACAAATAAAGATATGGCTGACAGCACATTCTTCTGGGGTGTTGCCAGAACTTATAAATATGGCGTAGGCGTTGCCGCAGTTTCATGGGATGCCGTGAATCCTGATCTAAAAAAACGTATAGATAAAAAAATCACTGTAATAGCTGATAAAATTAATGAGAATATAGGGCACGTATCTCCTTCCATAAAAACCAGAGCATTTTTTAATATTATGCGATTGTTACAGCGGAGAGGATGGAATGAAGCGGATGTAAAATACTGGAAGGAAAAAGGATGGGCAGAAAAAGCCCGCCCATGGAAGCCTTGACTATCTCCCATAGGCAGCTCCGTTCATCTAACCTATTTTACCGATTATTTAACAAAAACTCTTTAATGACCACACTATCGGACAGATGCATCATATGATGACGAGTTATCGGCAGCAAAATAAGCCCTGCAAAAGTGTGCCGGCCCCAAAAATTTTTAAGCCAAATGGACCCTTTTACTTCCAGCAAACCACCTTCGCTGACCAGCCGCGCTAAATATTCTTCTCCGGGTTTCCGTTTCAAATCAAGTGGTGACAAGGATTTTAATATTTTGCGGGTCTGACAGCCTACCGCGTTTCTGTAATTTATCAGCTCCTGTTTATTTACCTGCTCACTAAAATCAATAATCTGCATGTCCGTCATTACGTTACCGGTATCTCTTACGGACACACTCATTTTTTCCATCCATTCTTCATTGAAAATTTGGGGCTGTTCTGCTATAAGAAGATTTCCCACCAAATCTTCTATTCTCGCTATATGCCATAAATGCCAGGCTATTGTTTCGTCTTTCTCAGTCGGCATTATGCTGTAATCCTCATTCTCCAATCCCTCCAATAAATCATCACAAAATGTAGGACTGTCACTTAATGAAACCTTACCTGTGTGCGTCACTGCATGAATTTCCAATGCTAATTCAATTGCCTGGTCAAAACGCCTGGACGATTTCAGCAGCTTTCGTAATTCATCAATCTTTAAATTGTAATCCTTTTCGATATCAAACATAAATAGCCTCTCCTTACGTTAATTTTCTTACCGCTCCAAAGTCTATATTGGAATAGAACCACCTCGAACTTTTCATGATTTTGAAACAAGAAATAATTACTAAAATACTTTAGTATATCAGATATAATTCCACCCAAACTTATGACTATAGATGCGAACGGTTATTCTTTTGAAACTTTGAATCTATATTAAGATTTAGATTATAAATATTATAACATTTTAAATGTGACATATGTCTGTCATAATAAAAATTCCGTTATTACTATTTCAATCATTTCATACTGGAGTAATTATAATAACCAGTATTCCAGGTTTCACGAGGCTCTAAAAAATGGAGCTCTGTTCAAAATCATACTCTCCCTGGCTGTTCAGGCTGCAATATTCTCATATAATTTCATTTCCGTTTGACACGCTCCTCTCTGCCCCTTACAATAAAAGTAGTTACAAATTTTATCACAATGGAGGTGTTTTTATGCTGCATGAAGTAAATTTTCTGTCTTACAACAAACGTGACCAGGTGCAGGGATGGATATACGTTCCGGCTGCCAGGCCGAAAGGAATCGTACAGATTATCCACGGATTCGGTGAGCATTCCAGAAGGTATCTGCATATGATCGTAAAATTCATGGACGCCGGTTATATTGTAGCGGCTGATGACCATGTGGGGCACGGAAAAACAGCCATGGTCAGCGGTGTATGGGGTGATTGGGGCGATGCGGGATTCCACACCATGATGGAGGATGAACACAGCCTGAAAAAACTGGTCTGTGAAAAATATCCGAATCTGCCGTATTTTATTTTCGGTCACAGCATGGGATCCTTTATAGCCAGAGATTATGCGGCAAAATATGGAGAAGACCTGGCAGGTGTCACGATCTGCGGTACAACGGGAGTCTTCCGGGGAGCGGATAAAGCCGCAGAGCTTCTCAAAAAAGCCATTGACGACGGACTGGGAATGGATTCCAATCCGGAATTTACAGGTGCCTTGATGGGATGGATGTGCGAACGGTGTGATGATGTTACCATCGGAAATGAATGGATCTGTTCAGACCCTTATGTACAGCGTGACCACGCGGAAGATCCTTTTGATGCCTTTACCAAACCAACCAGCAACCGGTCACTCTATGACTTTACCCAGATGATGCTGGCAATTGAAGGAACACAGTGGGCCGAGAGAGTTCCAAAGGACCTGCCGTTTTATAATATCGGCGGTGACCAGGACCCTGTTGGCGAATACGGAAAAGGTATCTATGAGGTCTCGAACTGGCTTTGTGATACCGGACATGACGTGAAAACCCGCGTATATTCCGGATATCGTCATGAAATACATAACTACAGTGAGATCAAGAATGATGTCGAGGAGGGAATTATCGCATTTATGGACGGAATTCTTGGAATTTAACTGCAATAGAGAACCCGCTTAAACATTGCGGGTTCTCCGTAACAGAATCACACTTCCATGAAAGTTCCCTTTCAGTAAAAATAAATTGTAAGTTTACTACACAGATGATATGATAGTGGTACAGGGACAATAGCATATCTGGATCTGTCTGAAATAGGACAGCATATCCAGCCGGATGGCGAGTCGCCGTCCGGTATAGAAAAAGAGACCAAAAGACTTCCAGATGCTCCGAGGTACTTCAGCACACTGCCGTGTGCAGGCGGCTTACGCCTGTGTACGTCTGCGCATCTTACAGAATCACCTTCTTGTATTGTCCCTGTATACGAGGTGAAAAAGAATCATATGACAACTACTTTATCAAACTATGACAATGATTTATGGAAATATTGTACAAAAGAACAGATCAAAGACATGCTGCTGTCCTTCCGGCTTCTACAGGGAGCACCTGTACGAGAGGAAAAAGAACTTGCATGTCTCTATGCTGTCAGTAATCATATAAAGAAACACTACCATACTGCCCAGATTCCAAAGCGAAACGGCAGTGTGCGCCGTCTGCTGGTACCGGACGCGTTACTGAATACCATACAGAAAAATCTGCTTCATCATGTTCTGGACGGACTTTCCGTTTCCGTCTATGCCACTGCCTACAAAAAGAAAACCACAGTGCTGGACAATGCACTTTCCCATGTAGGACAGGAACAGGTCATGAAATTGGATATAGAAAACTTCTTTGAAAACATAACATTTCCTCTGGTTTACCAATCAGCCTTTCCGGCCATCTACTTTCCGCCTGCAGTAAGACGGATACTGGCAGAACTTTGCTGTTATGAAGATTATCTTCCGCAGGGCGCACCTACTTCTCCGACAGTTTCCAATCTGGTCATGAAGTCGTTTGACAACTATATGGGAGCATGGTGCGAGGAAAGGGGGATTCATTATACACGTTACAGTGACGATATGACATTTTCCGGTGTATTCGATGAAGTCGAACTGAAAAATAAGGTCAAAAACTACCTTTTAACCATGGGATTTGTGCTGAATGAAAAGAAAACTAAGCTGCTTGGAAAACATACCAGACAAACCGTGACGGGAATCGTTGTGAACGAGAAGGCAGATGTTGGGCGTGCGTATAAAAGAGAGGTACGGGCAGAGGTATATTACTGTAAAAAATACGGGGTAATGGAGCATTTACGGCGTTGTAACAAGAAAGAATGGATGACCGAGGGGGAGTCGGATACGGTCCGTTATCTGCGGCATCTGCTGGGGAAAATTCAGTTTATTCTGCAGATTTCGCCGGAAGATGTACAGTTTCGAGAAGCAAGGGAAGATATCCGCAGACTGCTAAGGGACATATAATACAAGCCCTTTTGCGCCTGGACCCGGTTCTGGATTGTTGTAATCCTTTTTCCCGGTCCCTAAGATTGCTAAATATAACACTTTCAGCCGTGTTTATCGCTTAGGAGGAATATGGTTCTCCGGGGTTTAGCTTTTGATAAGGCGTAATTTTCAGCACTGCATAGAATTCGGATCTTTTGCTGTCCTTTTTCTATTACCTATTCAAGTGCATCTTGAATGCCTTTATCCGTCTGAATATCATATTTTTCCCAAAATTAAAGAATTATGTTCCGGTTTCTTTCCATCATTTGCAATTCATGTACCGGTTTCTTTTGTCCGACTATAATTAAGGAGCTTTTCTATAATTTTATTGTATTATAGAAGATCTTATAAACTCTATTTTACCGAAAATGTATTATACGCTCACTAAAACCGCAAAAAACCCTTGAAACGCTGTAAATTCAACATTTTCAAGGGATTTAACCATTCTAATTTGTCGCTTTGCTAATCAACTTCACGCTTAATCACTGTTACCTGTAAATCCTTTACGTCAATCAAACTTTCTTGTCTGCACTTCGGGCAATAAAGAGGAAAGTTTTTTAGTTCTGTATCTTCCCGTATCTGTAACCTTGTTTTATTGCCACAAACAGGACAACGTACCCATTTTATTTCCTGCTTTAGAATATTACCTTTCTGCAATTAAATTTGACACGCATATTTTCATATGGCTATTCACCGTTAGAACACCCCAAGTTTTTTTGTTGGCAGGTGAAGCGGGTGGTATAAAAACAGCTTCTGCAATTATATTACTTTCGATTTTCCCTAAGTTGGTAATGCTATAACCATTTTGAGAACCATATCCAAACATATTTCTTCCTATAAATGTTCCTGCTTTACTTCCGAAATCTCCCAATGTAGATATTGTAACAGCGTCAATCAGCTCCGGCTGCATATGTATATAACAGGCAAGCACAAGCATTTCTTTCCGTGGGTGTTGACATATGTTTATGACTTGTGACGCTACGCGCTTTGCAAGGATAATAACATTTTCCCCGTTCTTTTTCACGGAAACACCAAAAGCAGTCGAATAATTCCCCATTGCTCCCTGTCTGTAACATTTTGCCTGATTACGAATATCGGCTGCGATAACCACCTTATTTGTATTCTCTTCCAACATCATCTTTGCAATCAGCCAGTCGTTTACAGTAACACTATGTTGTTTGCATAAAGTCAATATTTCTTCTAACTCCTGATTACAAATGGTGAAAATTTCCCGTTTCATTTTGTGTTTTTGAATATAGGCTCTTTCAAATGTGCTATATTCCTCATACATAACTTGCTGCCCCTCTTTTTTCCATCTTCTGTTTGCGTCGCCTATTATCAATTTACTGATAAGAGGTAAATCGCTGTTTGAGGGAAGATCGTTTAGGCATTGAATTAAACGTTCCGGGGCAAATTGCGGTATTACTCCGTTAGCATAATGCTCTGCAAATTCTTCTGCCAGTTGTAGAAGCCCTCTACCATCACACAAAAGATGGTGGGCGATAAAAAGTATTTGAAATTCATTTTCCTTTGGATAAACTACTACTTTTAGCAGACATTCATTCATGACATTCCACCCACGGACAGATATTTCCTCATAATCTTGTTGCCACAAAGCGGCTTCTTCTTTTACCATTACAGGAATATTCAAATAATCTTGTATTTGATAATAAAATCTGCCAGTGTCCGTTTCCTCTGCAATTAAACTTTGCAGAAACGGGTGCGCTTTTTGAAGAGTGTCTATGCTTTGTTTTAGCTGCCCTTCATCATAATTGCTTTCTATTTTTGCCATAATCCCAAAGTGCATATTAGGACACATAAAATGCGCACGTTCTGTATACACATAATTTTTAATCGATTTCATATTTTTTCTCCAATTTATTATTTTCCCGCATAGCAATATCATTCAACACCTTGTCCTGATGTGCTTCAATGGCTAACAAGATTAACAAAACAGCAATTACGGCTCCTGCCAAAAACAAAGTTATTGAAGAAAGCCAATGCCACCCTGCCGCCCAAAATAAAATACTGGTTACAAATAATACGCCGATGAGTTTCATCATAGTAAGCCCCAGTTCAAGCATATTCAGTTTATATTTATAGCGGTTATTATAGTTCATATTCTTATGTTTCATTTGCCGAACCTCCCTTGTTTTCATTGTGATATAATTTGAAACTGGTACATGCTTCAATAAGTAACTGCCTTATTTCTTCGGGCGCAATGTTCGTTGTGTTCGTAGAAACAATCGTTGCTATACCATGCGTAAATATCCATGTTTTCACAAACACTTCCGGTTCAATCGGAATAGGAACGTGCTTAGCCAAATCATAAAGGCTTTCAAGTCTTGTTCCGCTATCTGACATACATAGAAGATGGAACAGATTTTTTTCATTTTGAGCCAGCTCCACATACTTTAATCCCATGCTTAAAAAATAGGGAGTTTCTGTATCAAAAGGCTGTTGTAGCATAGTTTCTTCAAATAGTTTTTGCGTTTTTTTGTAAACTTCTTCCTTTAGTTCTTCCATATTATGAAAAGCATAAAACACTGGTTGAGTAGAGCATTTTAATTCACTGGCAAGCAAACGTGCGGTTACTTTTTCAAAACCATATACTTTTGTCAACTCAAATGCTTTTTCAATAATAGCTTCTCTGGGTATCTTAACTTTTGGTGGCATAACGTCCTCCTTTTGATAACTAAGTTATATATCATTGTTATTATACGTTGTAAAAAGATTTTTGTCAATTCCTCCGGTTGGTAGTTCATAAAAACCATACATATCATGCTCTATTACTATTAAAGCTATGCTATGTGTAATCATATCCAAAGCAGAAAGGTGAACGGCAAAATGTAGTAGGGTGAAAAATATGAAGCAGGACAAAGTGAAGTATAATTTTAAGGCTTTCGGGCAAGCCATAAAAGAAGCAAGAAAGGCAAAGGGTATCTCGCGCAACCAGTTAGCAGACAGGCTGAATATTACGCCGCGCTATATCGCGTCCATTGAGAACAGCCGGGACTTAACAATTATGACGACAACTGCAAAGGGAATACAGGAAGCCAACAGCAAGGAAACGGTGGAATAAAATCCTCCGTTTTTTGTCTGTGCAACTATTGGAAACGTCGCAAACTGCGGCATTTTTCTTTTGCAAAAGTCCGTCAAATCAGAGGTTCCCGGTGTTGTAGGTAGTGAGAAGAAAGTTTCGTAGCAAGCTTTCCTGATTATGAGGTTGTTGCCATAGCAGACTTTCACAAGAAAAAGACCCCGAAAACCTTATAACCACTGGAAAATGCTTGTGTTTATAAGGCTTTCGAAGCCTCTATAATTTTAACCTTAATTTAATTGAAAAATTCGCTTAGTTGCCCATCTGCTTAGCAACTTCCTCAGCAAAATTCTCTTCTTTCTTCTCAATACCTTCTCCGGTCTCGAAACGAACGAAGCCTTTTACTGTAATCTTAGCATTGTTAGCTTTCGCAACTTCCTCAACGTATTTGGCAACGGTCTGTTTTCCGTCTTCTGCTTTTACATAAACCTGGTCTAACAGACAGATTTCTTTCAGCTCTTTGTTGATACGGCCCATAACCATACCGCTGATGATCTTGTCGTTAGCGTCCGGTTTCTCGTTCTTAGCTGCTGCTGTCAGGATTTCTTTCTCATGCTCAATGTATTCCTGAGACACTTCACTTCTGTTTGTGTATACAGGTTTCAGAGCTGCTGCCTGCATGGCAATGTTTTTAGCCATTTCTTTTACAGCATCGTTGATGACATCTGTCTCAACATCAACCAGAACACCGATTTTGCCACCCATGTGTGTGTAGGATGCAACAAATCCGTTTTCTTCGGATACCTTTGTAAATCTTCTGATGTTCATGTTCTCACCGATAACAGCAATCTGGCCTGCCAGAGCTTCCTGAACGGTTTTTGTTGTATCGAATTTCCATGCTTCAGCTAAGAAAGCTTCCACATCGGCTGCTTCTGTATCCATAGCCTGCTCTGCAACCTGTGCAACATAGCCCTGGAATTTTTCGTTTTTAGCAACGAAGTCTGTCTCTGCGTTAACCTCTACAACAACTGCTTTCTTCTCGTCAGCAGATACCAGAGTTTTGCACAGACCTTCTGCTGCAACACGGCTTGCTTTTTTCTGTGCAGTAGCAAGTCCTTTTTCTCTCAGGAATTCAACTGCTTTATCCATATCGCCTTCTGTTGCTGCAAGAGCTTTCTTACAGTCCATCATGCCGGCGCCGGTCATCTCTCTTAATTCTTTTACCATTCCTGCTGTAATAGCCATCGTGATATTCCTCCTGAATTCTATTGGTTTTTTCTAAAGAACCGCCTTGGCAGTACAGCCAAGGCGCTTTGAATTATTCCTCTGTTGCTTCCTCTTCTGCTGCTTCCTCGAAGATTTCGCTGTCTTCAGCAACACCCTGGTTAGCTTCAATGACAGCATCTGCCATTTTGGAAACGATTAATTTTACGGCTCTGATGGCATCATCATTGCCCGGGATAACATAATCCAGTTCTTCCGGATCACAGTTTGTATCACAGATACCGATTAACGGAATACCTAATGTATGTGCTTCCTGAACGCAGATTCTTTCTTTTTTCGGGTCTACAATGAAGATGGCATCCGGGAGTTTCTTCATTTCTTTGATACCGCCCAGGTTCTTCTCTAATTTGGCCTGCTCTTTTTTCAGCTCGATAACTTCTTTTTTCGGCAGTACGTCGAAAGTTCCGTCAGCTTCCATAGCTTCGATTTCTTTCAGTCTTGCGATTCTGCTCTGGATGGTCTTGAAGTTTGTCAGCATTCCGCCTAACCATCTTTCGTTTACATAGAACATTCCGCAGCGCTCTGCTTCCACTTTGATAGCATCCTGAGCCTGTTTTTTAGTTCCTACGAACAGGATTGTGCCGCCGTCAGCTGCGATGTCTGCAACTGCTTTGTAAGCATCGTCAACCATTCCTACAGATTTCTGCAGGTCGATGATGTAGATGCCGTTTCTCTCTGTGTAGATGTAGGGAGCCATTTTAGGGTTCCATCTTCTGGTCTGATGTCCGAAATGAACACCTGCTTCCAGTAACTGTTTCATTGAAATAACGCTCATGTTTTTTCTCCTTTTTGGTTGTTTTCTTCCGTCTATTTCCTCTCCGCAGGGACACTGTCGGACGCTTGTCCGCAGGCACCGTCCTTTGGTATTCATAGACGTGGTTATTTTGCAACGTTGGTATTATAGCATAGCTGAGGTGTATGTTGCAAGCTGTTTTTAAGATTTTTTCCTGTTTTTACAAGGTTTATACTACTTATTTTCTTTTGCAGGCATTCTTAAGCCAAATGTTAAGCAGCGGCATCCAGCTCTGGCACTCTTTCTGTACACCGGTGCCGTCTGCACGCATCAGTGTCTCATTTGCCAGGGAGAGGCCATGACTGCCCTTGGGATAGAGATGGTATTCAGCCGGAACGCCCGCTTTTCCCATTGCCTCCACAAATAACAGGGAGTTCTGAAACGGCACGCTCTGGTCCTCAAAGGTATGCCAGAGAAAAGCCTGGGGCACATGGACATCTACCTGGGTTTCCAGTGCCATCTCCGCTTTTTTCTCTTCATAATCACTGCCCAGCAGATTATGGATGCTTTCCAGATGCCCGTAATCCTCCCTGGATGTGATCACCGGATAGCAGAGAATCAGACCTTTTACTTTTAAAATCTCCCTGCTGCATCCCACAGCCTCAGAAAGAAAATCCCTGTTCCAGAAAACACCGTAGCTGGCTGCCAGATGGCCTCCCGCTGAAAATCCCATAACAAAGATATTTTCCGTATCCACATGCCACGCCTCCGCCTTCTCATGTATCATCTGCACAGAGCGGGCCACCTCGGTCAGGGCTGCGGGAAATACACTGGGAGCACAGGAATAGCGCAGAACTGCCGCGTGATATCCCATGCTGTTAAACTGCAGAGCCACCATCTCCGCCTCTCTGTCAGCCGTAAATCGGTATGCGCCTCCGGGACAGATCAGTATCAGAGGCCGCATTAAATCTTCCGGCAGCTCCTCATACGCAGCCAAAATATAAGTTGTCAAATGTGTCTCTTTGGAAGACCCTGACATTTGAATCGGAATATTTTCATGTATCATGTTTCTGCTCTCCTTTTATTCCTTCTCAATAATCTGGCCGTTTCTGTAGGCCTTCAGAAGTTGTCTCAGCTCATCAATGCTCTCCTGCAGGTGATGTCCGTTATCCGTATCCCCCACTGTTTTCCTAAGAGAGGTGCGTTTTACTAAAATACTGTCAGAGAGAATATCGCTCTCCCTTGTGATGGCATCCTCTGCAGAGGTAAATGGTTCATGGGCTGCCAGGATCATTCCCCAGGAATTATAAATCAACGTATATCCCGCAATCCCGGTCTCCTTCTGATATGCTTTTGAAAATCCACCGTCAATGACCAGCACTTTGCCGCCGCATTTGATGGGACTTTCCCCTGAGGTATGGTGTACCGGGACATGACCGTTTATAATATGGCAGCAGTCCCCTTCGATTCCGAACTCCCGGAAAATATTATCCACTACGCTTTCATCCTCTAAAAGTCTGTAGTAAGGATTCTTATTCTCCACATGGGTTTCCTTCTCGGCAAGGAAATACCGCTCAAAGGTAGCCATCTTATCCTTGCCGAACAGCGGAGACGAGGGACTGCTCCAGATAAACCACAGAATATCCCTGCCGCGCTGTTTTTCTTCCTTGTCCAGAGCAAAGAAAGCTTTCCGCACATAGGCTTCCAGCACGTCATAGAGCTCTCTTCCTTTATAAGTCCTGCCGTACACTTCAACCTCTTTAAAGCTGCCGTCCTCATTCAGAGGGACACAGCCGTGATAAAGCAGGTTGTTGTTATATACCTTGTACAAACTTCCCTTCTTCAAAAGAAGCTGCATATGGCGCTGGAGCTTCTCACAGTTGGCAAAGGCGGAGACGAGGCGTTCCATAACCTCCTCCTCCTCTTTTGAAAGCTCATAGGGATTTTCCGGGTCCACGGTCGGGAAGACATGATCCAGAAGGTTGTATTCTTTTCCGTATAAACGGATGGTCCCCTCCTCATAGTTAATATCATCCAGAAGCGCCCGGTCTGCCATATGAAATTCTTTTCTCCTGATCAAAAGCTGCCCTTCCAGTTTGAACTGGATAACGGAAATGGCCTTGTGCATCTTCATGTTCAGCACAGTCTCTGCCGGATTGAGGGTATTTCCCCCTTTTATTTTAAAGCACTCACAGGGGTCATCCTGATAATACGTCAGGGCAAAGGTAGCCAATGGCAGCAGATTAATGCCATATCCGTCTTCCAGAAGGTCCAGATTCGCATAGCGGGCACAGATGCGGATCACATTGGCAATACAGGAACGCTGGCCTGCTGCCGCACCCATCCAGACAATGTCATGGTTGCCCCACTGGATATCCAGAGAGTGATATTCCTCCAGCTTCTCCATGATATGGTGCGGCCCCGGCCCCCTGTCATAAATATCTCCCAGAATATGCAGATGGTCCACAACCAGACGCTGGATCAGCTCCGAAAGAGCGATGATAAACACTTCCGCCCTGCCTATGGCTATAATGGTCTCAATAATCTGCTCATAGTAAGCCTCTTTGTCATTGAGCTCCGGTTTCTCGGTGATAAGCTCCTCGATAACATATGCAAAATCAGGCGGCAGGGCTTTACGGACTTTGGATCGGGTGTATTTGGATGCAACACGTTTACACACCTCGATCAGACGGTATAAGGTGATCTTGTACCAGTCCTCCATGTTTTCCTCCGTCTTTTTGATCAGCTCCATCTTTTCCTTCGGATAATAGATCAGTGTTGCCAGAAAACGCTTGTCCTGTTCATTGAGTGTATGGCCGAATACTTCGTTGATCTTTCGTCTCACAGAACCGGAACCATTTTTCAGCACATGGGAAAATGCCTCATATTCCCCGTGGATATCTGTCAGGAAATGTTCTGTTCCCTTGGGAAGGTTGAGAATTGACTGCAGGTTGATGATCTCCGTGGATGCCTTGGCGATCGTCGGATATAGTTCGGAAAGGCGTTCCAGATACTTTTGTTCCAGTTTTTCCATTTGGTCTCCCCCAATATTTATAGATTAATTTATGTTGCCATTGTAACACATTTTCCTCTCCCAGAAAACAAGAACACTGCCAATCAGTAAAAAAATAATTCCGGCCGGATTTTCTTTCTGCATTTTTACAGCCTCCGGTACGGGCTCTGTGTCCGTTTCGGCATTTTCATTGGCAGGCATGGTAAAATCCCAGGGTTCCATATCACTTATGTTTCCTGCTGTATCCTTAACAGACAGGGTTATTCTGTTTTTACCGTTTTTCAGGTATTTACTTGGGATTCTTAGTTTTCCTTCCTTCCACTCATAGAGAACCGGTTCCCCGTTCACCGAACAGGAAACAATCCGGACGGCGTCCACATTGTCCAGGGTTATTTCCGGTGTAAAGCCGCCGCTGTGGGCAATTTCCTCCCTGTCGTATACAAAGCTTGTGCCAGATTGATTGACGGAAAAGAGAAAGTGCTGTTTTGTCCGGTTGCCGTACAGGTCACATGCCTCGCAGATAAGCACATACTCATCATCCTCTGTCACCGGGTCCAGAGTCAGGGTCAGACAATTCCGGTTCTCCTCTTTCCGGAAGGAAATCGTTCTCTCACCTGTACGTTTCCCAGTAAGACGGATTTTTACACTGTCCTTGTCCAGATTCTCATCCTGTACTGTGATACATGGCGATACCTGCGTGTTGCTGGATGAAAGATTTTTCAGATTCACAAGGGCGATAACAGGATACACGCGGTCGGGGATTTCGATTTCTGTCATAGCCGTAGGAGTATCGTCCTCTTTCTCTTTTGAAGGCTGTCGGGCAGATTCGTTTTTTTCTGCCTCCTCTGAAGGCTGCCGGGCGGTTTCGGTTCTCCCTGCCTCCTCATGTCCGTTACCATTTTCGGTTTCCTCCATATCTTTTATACCGTCTTCTGTGTTCTGATTCTCATCTGCTGTACCTCCTTGAATTTCTTCTGCATCTTTATCTGTGTATGTATCACCTGTCTGTGTTTTCTCTAAATCTGCAGTATCCTTTCCGTTTTTATCAGATTTCATTTCGTCCGTATTTTCTTTTGAATCAGTCTTTTTCACCCTGATCTTATACCGAACCACCACTTCTGTTTCCCCTTCTTCAAGGGCCTCTATATTTCCGTTTCTTCCCGCGCAGGCAATGCGCTCATCTGCTATCTGTACCATGCCATTGCCGGGCAAAAAAAGCGCTTCTCCCTTCTGCAGTTCTACAATCTGTGTCATTTCCGGCAGAGTATTGTCCGTATTTCCAAAATCTTCCTCGGCTGAAGCAAATACCGGAACCGCACTGCCTAAACATAAAAATATCACTGTCACTATAAAGAACATCCTTTTACGATTCATTCTGTTTCCTCCGTTTCCAAAGCCTTGATTTTATTTTTGATTTTTTTGCTGTTAAACCCATCCTTTTTTGCTCCTCTTTTTTCCATGAGAGAAAGCAGACTCTCTGCCTTTTTCTGGTTTTCCCGTTCTGCTGCTTCCATAAGTGCATAGGCGCAGTAGGCTTCTGCATCCTGGGGAAAATCGCTCAGATAACGTTCATAGCATTTTTCCGCTTCCATATACTCCTGCATCTGTCGGTACATGGCTGCAATTGACAGACGTGCTTCCTGTTCCAGGTTTACAGGGATTTTTTCTTCCAGAAGCAATTCATAATACCGGATGCTTTTTACCGGATTATCCAGTTTTCCGTAAATCACGGCGAGCTGATAGTAAATTTCTACACGGTATACCGGTGCATATGTCTCCCGGCTGTTTTCCTTTACATTCTTTTCCGCCTGCAAAAGAAGACCCTGTGCTTTTTCCGCGCTTTCCTGATTGGAGAATCCCAGCTCGCTTTCATATGCCTGTACAATATTTGCCAGAAATATTTGTTCGCCCGCCTTCTCCCAGGAGGTGCCTGCGCTTTTTTCCAATGTTTCTATGGCAGCTCCGGCTTCTACCCAGTTTCTTTTTGACGGCGCCTCTTCTATGGCATCCAGGATTTTTCGGTACAGCTCTCCTTTTTCTGTCCCTTCTTGTTCTTTCAGGAAATACCGGCGTGCCTCCCTGTAATCCGCTGTATCCGCAAGACCGATGTCTTTGCGAAAGCCCAGCAGCCTTCCCGCATCAAGCAGCAGCTCCTGCCGCCTGACCTGCGCGCCTAAAAGGAGCAGAAAACCCACTGCCAGAAAAACGGAACCTGCGTAAACACGCTGCCTGGTGTGCATCCACTCTTCCAGATTCTGCAGTTCTCTCTTGACCGCACGGATGTTCCTGTAGCGTTTTCCCGGAGAGGTTTCCATACATTTGTCTGCAATGTGTCTCCACTTTTTATATATCTTGGATCTGTGTTCATCCGTCTGTTCCATGTAACGCAGGACAGCTCCCAATCCATAGATGTCCGTTCGTTCCTCTGCACTACCGGAAAACTGTTCCGGTGCGGCAAAACCGGGTGTTCCGTACCCGCTGCCGCTCTTATTGGCCAGGGACGCAATGCCGAAATCAAGAATCCGTATATCCCCTGAAATGTGTACCAGCAGATTGGAAGGTTTCATATCCTGGTAGATAATCCCTTTTGCCGGACCATGGAGGTATTCCAGCAGACTGCAGAGCTGTATGGCCCATCGGATCCGTTTGCTCCAGGGTATCTTTTTTCCGCTTTTCTTTATCTCCTCCAAAGTGAATCCTTCCAGATAGTCCATGACAAGATAACAGTATCCATCTGTCCTTAGTGTATCAACGATTCTGGGCAGCGCCGGATGTTCCAGGTACCGCATGATCTCAGCTTCTCTGCTGCTGCCAGCGGGAATCCTTTTGACAGCCCAGTATTTTTCCAGCTTTATGTCAAAGGCCAGATACACCTTCCCCTGTCCGCCTTTTCCCAGGATTTTATCCAGACGGTAGCGTTCTCCAAGAAGACGCTTTTCTCCATACACGAACAGCATCACCTCTTTATGTAGTTCTTATATATTGTAGAATGAAAATGGAATGTCAGGCAGAAATGCCGAAATTTCAGATATTTTCAGACGGACTGCCGCATACGGCAGCCCGTCTTTTTATATTAGATCACATTCTCTCAGGTGCTTCAAATCCCAGCAGATCGATGCATGTCTCCAGTACATCTCTTGCCAGAACCAGCAGACGAATCCAGGAAGTCTTCTGTGCTTCGTTCTCCTCACTGAGAATCTTAGTTTCATGATAAAAACTGTTGAACGCATTTGCCAGATCATAGATATAAGAACAGATCTTATGCGGAGCTTTTTCCTCAAAGGCAGGGGCGATCACGGAATTGAATCTGGAGAGTTCCAGCATCAATGCCTTCTCGCTGGCATTTGCCGCCTGCAGTATTGTGCCCTTTTCCGGATTACCGCCCTCTTCGCGATAGCGCTCCAGAATGGATTTGATACGCACAATTGTATACAGGATATAAGGCCCTGTATTGCCCTCAAAGGATGTGAAACGCTCTACGTCAAACACGTAATCTTTGGAAGCCTGATTGGACAGATCCCCGTATTTGATTGCGGAAAGTCCCACCATCTCAGCGGTCTTTTTCGCATCATCGCCTTTTACACTGCGGTTCTCAACGATTTTCTTGTACATTTCCTCATTGATCTCATTGATGAGGCGTTCCAGACGCATAACGCCGCCTTCTCTTGTCTTAAAGGGCTTACCGTCCTTACCGTTCATGGTTCCGAAGCCGACAAATGCAAGTCCGGTGTTCTCCTCCGTGAGTTTTGCCTTCTTGGCACAGCGGAACACCTGGATAAAATGCAGTTCCTGGCGCTTGTCCACCACATAGATCATCTCATCCGGATGGTAATCCTCCATACGCTGTACAATGGTAGCCAGGTCTGTGGTATTGTAAAGGGAAGCTCCGTCGGATTTGAGGATCATACAGGGAGGAATCTCCTTGGCATCACTTTCCTCTTTTACATCCACAACAAGAGCGCCCTGGTCCAGATATGCATACCCATTGTCCTTTAAATATGCCACCATATCCGGAATATAGGGATCTGCATCCGCTTCACCCTTCCAGAGGTCAAAATCCACATGCAGCTTCTCATAGTTCTTTTTCAGGTCCGCTACAGACACTTCCATGATGTGTCTCCAGAGTGCGCGGTATCCTCTTCTGCCCTGCTGAAGTTCCAGAGTAGCCTCCAGAGCTTCATTTCTGTAGTCCTCATCTTCCTTTGATTTTCCGCTGGCTGTGGGGTATATCTCCTCCAGCTCGCTGACGGTAAACGGCGCTTCCGCCGGATACTCCCCTTCATAGGATGCATCAAAATATACCAGTTCCGGAGAACGTTTTTTAAGCTCTGTGATGATCAGACCCATCTGCAGGCCCCAGTCGCCCAGATGCACATCGCCTATTACTTTGTGCCCAAGGAAACGTCCCATTCGTTTTAAGCTCTCACCGATAATGGCGGAACGGAGATGTCCCACATGAAGCGGTTTTGCCACATTTGGTCCGCCGTAGTCGATGATGATTGTCTTTGGTGACTCTGCTTTCTCAACGGAGAGATCAGCATCTGCCTGCATATCGTTCAGATAGGATGCCAGAAATTCAGGATTCAGCTTCAGATTGATAAACCCCGGATTCACAGCGTCTGCCTGGCTGAACATATCACTCTCTTTTATTTTTTCAACCACATCGTTTGCAATCATGATAGGTGCTTTTTTGTATGTCTTGGCTGCCGCCATCGCTCCGTTGCACTGATACTCGCACAGATCCGGGCGGTTGGATACATTTACCCGGGCAAATTTTTCGTCATATCCAGAAGCTGTGAATGCGTCTTTGATGACTGCTTCCATGCATTCGATGATTTTCTTCATAACTGTTCACTACTCCACTTCTACTTTTTTAGAAACTGCCACCGCAAGGGCACCCTGTCCAATGTGACAGGCAACACTCAGGGACAGAGGGTCCATATGCACTTCCATATCGAAATGCTTCTCAAGCTCTGCCTTCCACTCCAGTGCCTCCTCCTCATTGCCGGTGTAAGCCGCCTCCAGGCACATGAGGCCCTTTTTCCTGTTATCTTTAAAACGGTTCTTCAGGTCCTCCTCCATGGCTTTGACCATCACACGCTTTGCCTGTTTCTTTCCTCTGGCTTTTGAAAAGGCATCCAGCTTCTCTCCCTGAATCTGCAGGACCGGTTTCAGATTCAGCACAGTGCCGAGTGCAGCCGCCGCAGGTGTGATCCTGCCGCCTTTTTTCAGGTATTTCAGTGTCTCCAGAGTGATATAGATACTGGATTCCCCTTTTTCGGCTTCCAGGATTTCTTTGATCTCCACCGCGTTTTTACCGGCTTTTGCCAGCTCAACTGCATCCAGTACCGATTGTCTCTGCGTGACGGAAATCCTCTGGTTGTCCACCACCTGTACACGCCCCTTATATTCTCTGGCCAGTACAAATGCTGTCTGACAGGAGTTGCTGAGACCGCTTGACATGGGAATATGCACAATCTCATCGTGGTCTGCAAGCAGCCGCTCCCAGGTCTCCAGCACATCGGCAGGGGATGGCTGAGATGTGGAAATATCCGCATCCTGGGCCAGGCGTTCATAAAAATCCTCCTGGGTGAGTGTGATTCCCTCCAGGAAAAGCTGTTCATTAATATAAAAAGGCATTGGAAGAACCGTAATCCCCAGCTCCCCGGCACACTGCTGGGTAATGCCGCTGTTACTGTCCGTCACAACTGCAATCTTCTTTTTTTCCATTGCTTCTTTGACTCCTTTTCCCCATTTTGGGTTACTATTTTTAATAATATCATAGACCGGAGTTAAATACAATGTCTCCCCCGGGAAAATTTTGACGAAAAAATCACTGCATGCTATAATAGATTTCAGAAAAAATACTGATAAGGAGGAAAATCATGTCATTTCAAACAGAATCTTATGCAAACACAGCCAAAACTATCCTGTCAAATCTGGAAAAAAGGAACATGAAGGGATATTACTGTGAAAATGCCGAAGAAGCAAGAAAGCTCATTCAAAGCCTGATCCCTGCCCATGCCACAGTGACCTGGGGTGGCTCGGAAACACTGGTGGAGACAGGAATTATGGACACCTTAAAGCAGGGTGACTACATACTGCTTGACCGAAAGGAAGCCAAAACACCTGAGGAATCCAGGACTCTCTATGGCAGGATCGTCACTGCAGATTATTTTCTCACCGGCACCAATGCCATTACCCTGGACGGGGAACTGATCAATGTGGACGGCATGGGAAACCGTGTTGCCTGTCTGATCACAGGTCCGCAGCATGTACTGGTGGTGGCCGGCATGAACAAAGTGTCTGTCACAGAGGAGGACGGTATCCGCAGGGTCCGCAACATAGCAGCTCCCCCCAACAGTATCCGCGTCGGGGCCAATACCCCCTGCTCCAAAACAGGCGTCTGCAAAGACTGCCAGAGTCCTGACTGCATCTGCTGTCAGACGGTGATCACAAGACGCTCACGTGTAAAAGACAGGATCACAGTGATCCTAATCGGTGAATCTTACGGTTTCTGAGAAAAAAACGGCAGCTCCCTGATATGATACCTCTTAAGTAGACAATGGAAATAACCAAAAGCTACTTAGGAGGTATTTTTATGTCCAAATCACCACATACAGTAGAATTCCGTGCAAAGGTTTCACAGGAGTACCTTGATGGGAGTTCCTATCCTTTTCTGTCAGAAAAATATAACATTGGGAAAACAACGCTGCAGCAATGGGTAGCCAAATACAGGCTTTATGGAATCTCCGCATTTTTCAAGGTTTCCGGAAACTCCTCTTATTCGTCAGATTTTAAAAAGATGTGCGCAGAGGCTGTCCTGTCAGGACAAGGGAGCGTAGACGATATTGTTGCCAGATATAATATCTCTTCAAGGGCGGTACTCAGAGGCTGGATTATGCGTTATAATGCCAATAGAGAACTTAAGGATCATAATCCTAAAAGGGAGGTCTATATGGCAGAAGCAAGAAGAAAAACAACTATTGAGGAACGCAGAGAAATTGTTGAATACTGTATAAATCACGAACGTAATTACAAAGATACTGCATCCTTGTATGATGTATCTTACAACCAGGTTTATTCTTGGGTAAAGAAATATGATGCTAATGGAAATGATGCATTAATAGATAAACGAGGTCATCATAAAACGGATGATGAGGTTGATGAATTAGAACGCTTGCGGCGTGAAAATCTTAGATTAAAGAGTCAACTGAAAGAAAAGGATATGCTGACAGAACTGTTAAAAAAAGTGAAAGAATTCGAAAGGATGTGAGGCTGGGAAAACTAAGATATGATTCCAGATTTATGGCAATAAAGTTCTTTTATGAAAACAAGCATTGGAGCCTTAACTGGATGTGTAAACAACTGGAAATATCACGAGCTGCGTATTACAAATGGCTTCATCGTGAAATTCCTGAGCACGAACTCAAAAACATAGAACTTGCGGAGCTATTAAAGAGTATGATGAACGATTTAATCACATCTTGGGATATCGTAGAATGACTTCGTGGATTAATCACTTTAATCATACGAACTACAGCAAAAAACGTGTGCATAGAATCATGCAAAAACTTGATATCCATGCAGTAATCCGAAAGAAAAAGAAAACATATAGATCTTCTACACCTGATGAAACGGCTGAAAATAAACTTGGAAGAGATTTTTATGCAAATGCACCTAATAAGAAATGGACAACAGATGTAACAGAATTCAAAGTACCAGGTACACAGAAGAAACTCTATTTAAGTGCCATTCTGGATTTGTACGACAGATATCCAGTTTCACATGTCATAAGTTGCAGAAATGATAATCATCTGGTATTTAAAACATTTGAAAAAGCAATCGAAGCCAATCCAGATGCTAAGCCACTTTTTCACTCAGACAGAGGGTTTCAATATACCAGTAAAGTGTTTAAAAGAAAACTTATAGAACAGGAAATGGAACAATCTATGTCAAGAGTTGGACATTGTATTGATAACGGACCTACAGAGGGGTTTTGGGGCATTATAAAAGCTGAAATGTATCAAATGTATGAGATCACAGAGGAAGCTTCTTTAAGGCATGCAATAAATGATTACATACGATTTTATTCAACAAAACGACCACAAGATAGATATCATTGTAAAACACCTTTGGAAGTAAGAAATGAAGCGCTACAGTCTGAGATAATTCAGGAATATCCAATTCCTACGAATAAGAGAATTGAGAAATATAAAGAGAAATGGTGTGCATAGAAAAACGACCACACAAATCTGTGTGATCGTTCATCTGCATTTCATTTTAGATATTTAACCTGTCTACTTGACAGGGGGCATATCAAAAGCTGCCGTTTTTTTATTTTATACATTCTTTTTACATTCTCCGCAGAGCTTCGATCGGACTCAGATTCGCTGCCTTTATAGATGGCAGCAGTCCGAATACCAGACCGATGATCATAGAAAATACTACTGCCGCCGCTGCAGCGGGAATGCTGATGACCATAGGCGTCTGGGAAATCTTCGAGATAACCTTTGACAGTATAAAGCCTGCCGCCACACCCAGGACACCGCCTACACTGGTAAGCACTGCCGCTTCGGTCAAAAACTGGCCCAGGATTCTGCGCTTGTTGGCGCCTATGGCTTTTTTCAGGCCGATCTCACCGGTTCGTTCCGTGACAGACACCAGCATAATATTCATAACGCCGATACCGCCTACCAGAAGTGAGATGCTGGCGATCCAGATAAGCTGCCGGTTCGTGTTCTCACTGATCTGCTGAAGGCCCTTTGCCTTCTCCATAATATCCTCTGCCTTGTATTTGATGGAATCGGAGGTGGATGTTATGGACGCGTTGAGTATTTCCGCTGTCTTCTTGCCTGCTTTGCTCATGGCCTCCGGACTGGCAGCCCGAATGACCGCCTGCTGCGGCTCGTCATACTGATAGACAATGGGCCAGGTGGAATCCGGCATAAGGATCATGCCGCTGTCATCGCTGTAATATGTATAGTAATCCTCCATACTGTTAATGACCGGTTCGTACTCATCTGATTTTTTAATGATTCCCACAACCGTAAAAGGCTCTCCTTTTATCTCGACGGTTTTGCCAATCTCCTTTCCCTTTTCAAAGAAGTTGTTGGAGGCAGTTTCATCCAGCAGGATCACTTTACGGAAATTGTCAAAATCCTTTTTGGAAAATCCGCGCCCCCGGACGATCTGATATCCGCAGGTGTCCAGATAATCTTTATCCACTCCCAGCACTTTGCCGCCTTCCATGCTTTGATTCTGATAGTAAACGCTGTCTGCATACTGGCGCAGCCTGTAGAGTGACGCATTCTCCACATTGTCCAGATCCAGGATCTGCTGTTTCTGCTCCTCTGTGGCAACCGGCACTCCCTGGGGAATCCCCTGATACTCCATTTGATATATGTTGCTGCCCTCGTTTAAGGTGATGTCAACAACATTGTCGCCCTCACCGATCAGGTTCTTTTTTATCTGCTCACTGGTTCCCTTGATCGTAGAGACAATGGAAATCAGGGATGCGATTCCGATGATTATGCCCAGCATTGTGAGAAAAGAACGCATCTTGTGTGCCCAGAGTCCCTGGAAGGACAATCTAATATTTTCTACCATGTTTTATCCTCCCTCCTCTAGTACATGCCATATAGTTCTTCTATGGTTGCATGTCTTACTTTGACGCCTTCTTTTACCTTCTTGCCATATGGGAAAGCAATGTTGTCCTCCTCTGTGAGACCGCTTTTAATTTCCAGCATACTGCCGTAGAAATTTTTTCCCACCTGCACCGTCCGCTTTTCAAGCTGATGATCCTTGTTCTCCACGTAGACAAAATCCTTGCCGTCTTTATTCCGCACAAATTGCTTGCTGATGTAAAGACCTGCGGGATTCTCCGACTCTGCGGGAAGTTCCAGGCTGACACCCTCCATATTTTTAAGGCCGTCGCTGTTTTTGATATAGGCAGTAAAGGGGTAATAAGATACCTCTCTGCCGTAACCGTACATATTGTTGGAGGACGGAAAATTGGATATCTCTTTTACTTCCGCCTCCACGGGAAGTCCTGATTCGTATGTGAATCCTGTCAGGACAGAACCCGGCTGAAGCTGCTGAAGCTGATACTCATCTGCCAGACCTTTCACATAGCTGCCCTCTGCGCTTTCCACAACAAGAAATGCCTCGCCGTCCACTTCCCCTTTGCTTGGATCTCCAACCTTCTTCACAACGCCGTTCAGAATGGATTCTACGGTCTGGTTCTCCAGCTTTTTCTCAACATTCTGAATTTTCAGGTTGCTGCCGCGAATGTCCAGTTCTGCGGTTTTTATCTCTTTTTTCTTCTCTGTGATCGCTTTGTCCAGTTCATCTTTTGTATAGCCGTTTATGATATCATCCTGGGGAACCTCTTCCATAAAATCCCAGTCATCCGGGAACTCTTCCCCATCCGGATCACCGTCCGGCATCTCTTCATCCGGTGTTTTCGGTTCCTCCTCCGTATACGTTCCAAGGTGGGTGAGGTACCATTTCTGCGGTTCCACTTTCTCTGTTATTTTACTTCCGTCAAGGTACAGGGCCGCGATGAGAAATCCGTCTTGTTCGCCCTTGTCTCTGACTTCCAGGACACAGTATACCGGTTCTTTTTCTTTGGTGTCTGCATTTCCGTATCCTGCGATTTGGTTTAGAAAGGCACCCTGGATCTTCACATCTTTTTTGCAGAGATAGTAGTATGGGTCTTCCTTTGTGCCCGTTCCCTTGTAAGGAATGGCGTTTTCTATTTTCTGGCCCGGTATAGTCTCAAGGGTAATGTCTCCGTAAAGTTTATCATAAACCATGGACGGTACCGGTTTCTCCGGTTTATCCGGGTTGTCCGGGTTGTCCGGGTTGTCCGGATTATCTGGATCATCCGGTTTATCCGGGTTATCTGGATTCTCCGGGTTATCTGGATTCTCCGGGTTGTCCGGGTTATCTGGGTTGTCCGGGTTGTCTGGATTATCCGGGTTGTCCGGGTTATCTGGGTTATCCGGGTTATCTGGGTTGTCCGGGTTGTCTGGATTATCTGGGTTGTCCGGGTTGTCTGGGTTGTCCGGGTTATCTGGGTTATCCGGGTTGTCCGGATTACCTGCGTTATCCGGGTCACCGGATTCGGCGGCAGCTCTTGTATTTTGGGAAACTGCCATTTTACTGAATGCTGCATCCCATCGTCCGCCCATACCTGAGCCTGCATCTCTCATTCCCAGAGGCAGGATGCCTGCTTTGCTGCCTGCTCCCATGATGTTTCCGGTGGAACCTTCTTCATCGTCATCCTCTGATTTCTGGCTGTCAGGAATGATATCGGCATTTTTCAGTTTTTCCAGTTCTTTTTCCAGGCCCTTTTTCTTGACCAGAAGCTGCTCTTTATTGATTTTTTCCATCTCCAGGTCAATGTTGACCAGTGTCATGTCATACGAGAGAAGCGGCGTTCCTTCAACCACTTCCTGTCCTTCCTGTACATAAATCTGGTCCACCATCTGCTTTTCCATCAGATGAACCTCCTGTGTCACACTGGAGGTTATGGTTCCGTCTATACTGGTGCTCATACCCCAGATCTGCTGCTTCAGATCAGCTACGGGATAGACATCTACTTTCGTCTGGTCCATCTTCTTCACACCATACCAGATTCCTGTGCCGGCCAACGCTGCAGCTCCGACACAGATGACGGCAATGATGATTTTTTTATTTCTCGCCTTCATTTGCATCCTCCCCTCTACTGCGCCTCACCTTCCGGACTTGGGACTGCTGCCCCGTCTGCGCCTTCCGCACCGGCTTCACCTTCCGGGGCATTTCCTTCCATTTCCGCACTGCCGGCTTCACCTTCCGAAGCATTGCCTTCCATTTCGGCAGCACCTTCTTCCCCTTCAACAGGAAGTGTATCTGCTCCGTCTGCAGGCAGGCCATCCATACCTTCCGGCATTTCACCGTCCGCAGGCATTGATTCCGGATCACTCATGGGAATCTCTTCATGTGTTGTCTTCATTCCCTCTTTTAAGAACTCCTGCGGAAAAGCAATGTAATCACTTACCTTCAGGCCGCTTTTTATCTGATACTGGAAGAGATTTTCATCGTGTTCACCGAGGGTCACATCACGTTTTTCAAGCTTTCCATCCTTGTTTTCCACCCATACACAGGGCTGCTTGTCCGCGTCCATGATAAAGCCTTCGTCCAGCCATATACCCTCTTTTTCTTCCATTCCCGTGTCATTTTCAATATACACATGCTGACCCAGCATCAGGCCGTCAGAGGTGTCCAGGTTAATATAAAAAGGATAGGAGGAGGACATCATTTCACCGCTGTCGCTGCCGCCTCCGTACATCATATTATTGTTGTTTCCCTCTCTGTTTTCCGTATCCACCGCTGTGAACGTACCTGTCCATGTCTTGCTTTCATCAACTCTGGAGCGGATGATTGCCTTTTGACCTTCCTGAACAGCGCCGATATTCTGTTCATTTACTTTTCCTTTTACCCTGTAAACACCGGTTGCAAGAATAGTCATAAATGCCTGTGAACTGCCGCTGTAAGGATCTGTCTCATTGCCCTCATTAATGCTTTTTACAACTCCCTGCATCTCACTGGTGACAGAAGAATTGGCAATCTTTTCATGTATCTGTGATATTTCCACTTCTTTGCTTTTCCGTTCATATTCGCTTTTCTTCAGGTCCATCTGTGCTGTCTGGATCTGGGTCGTGTAGGAAAACTGGTCATCCTCTGAGGCGGATTTCTTTTCTTTTTCCAACTGTGCGATCTGACTGCGCAGGTTCTCCATATCGGTGTCTGCCCGCTCCAGATCCAGCTGGGCCTGCTGCAGATCTGCTTCCAGTGTCTCCGTGTCATAGACAAAAAGGGCGGTTCCCACCTCCACTTCGCTTCCCACTTCCACCAGGATCTCTTTTACTTCCCGCTCTGCATTTTTCTGAATCTCCCATGTCTTCTGTGGTTCCACAACACCGGCCAGTCTCTGAACCTGGGAAGATGGATCCATGGAGGAGACACTGGTCACATAAGCCAGCTCTGTGCTCTTGTCCTCACCTTTTCCCCGCTGCTGCATATAAATTCCCGTACCGATCACGCCTGCCAGCAGCACAATGCCTGCTCCGATTAAAATCTTATTTCTTTTATTCATATATTTCCCCCTGTTTTTAAATTTAAAATTCACATACTATTTGTTTAAGAAGGCACTTTGAAGAAAACAACTTTACACAAAGTATAACAGATTTTAAAGATTCTGTCTTTTAACTTTTTATAACCTTTTGAAATCTTTATGTAATCTTTTGTGTTCTGATTTCGTATATAATATAACAGTCGTCTTTTTGTCGTAATTCGTCGAATTATTGCTTTATTTAACGGATTATGTCTATTTTTATCTAATCAGATATTTTTATGACTTTTTAAGTTATTCTTATTATTAATAAAATAATATATAACGAAGGGGGTATTTTATGAACGTGGAAAGTCTTGTTCACCGTCTTGGTATCTGCTCCATATATCGGGGCTATTCTTTCCTTATCTACGCAGTTGAACTGTCAGTCAGAAATGAAGAATATCTGCTCTACATAACAAAAGAATTGTATCCGGATGTGGCGAAACATTTCCATTCCACCAGCACAAGAATCGAACGGTCACTTCGTACGGTCATCACCACATGCTGGAACGAAGGAAACCGAGCGCTGCTGAATCATATCGCAGGGTATGAGCTGCAGCGAAAGCCTACCACGGGAGAATTTATTTCTATGCTTGCTTATTATGTGAGAAACCATAAAGACGAGGAGTAATCATTTCTCTTTACGCTGAAAGGGCATCTACAACGTATATGTAGGTGCCCTTTCCGTATCCTGTCAGCAGGGGGTATTTCCCAGCAGTTTTTCAGTCAGTTCTGTAAACGAAATTGCATTCGTTCTTTCTAAAAGTTCAATATCCTCCGTTTTAAAGCTTTCTGCTCCCTTATAGGCACCGCAGATACCACACGCCATAGCAGCAATGGTATCTGTATCACCGCCTATATTGGCCGCGTATTCGGCACACACTGCAGGGTCACCTTCAGACAAGTAAAATAAAGCTGCTGCTGCCGGTATACTCTCGGCAGATGAAATTCCCGTCCCCACATAGTCATAAATATCTTTAAGTGCCTTTTGGGGTTCCTGCTCTGTAAAATGTCTTGCCATTTTCATGCGGCAGGCTACAGACGGTGAACCAATGGAATTTCCATATGCACTGCCCTTTTCTGCCATTTCCGTCATATATTCATAAATTTTTGATAAATCTTTTTCTCCGTGGACAGCCGCCGCTGCTCCTGCTGCGATGGCACATGCTGCGCTTATGGCGCAGGAAGTAAAATGTGTGGGTCTGCACAATTCAATGACCTGGTGGAGCAAGTGGCAGGAATCCACCTCTTCTTTGCAGTTATACCCGGCAAGAAGACCTATTGGTACGATTTTCATGGCTGCGCCGTTGGTGGTCCCTGTACTTCCCGCTTCCTCCATCGGCGTTCCGGCCTCAATCAGTTCCAGAGCCTTAGCGGTACTGGGGCCTACAACTGCCGAACTTTTATCCGAGTGTTTCATCCAATACCTCAATTTTTTAATAAAAACCTGCGCGTCGACCCTGCCCCCGTTCTCACTGAGCATCTCTGTGACCAAAATACTGTTGATCGTGTCATCCGTCACCTCACCTTTTGCAAATCCGGCGGATATCCTGTTATCCGGATGTCCGGGAAGAAAGGTTTTGATATACCCGAGCTTTTTCTGTATCAATTCCCGGCTCCACATTTCTGCCGGCATTCCGAAAGCATCTCCGTAAGCAATCCCGATGAAGCCTCCCTTTACCTGGTCAAATTTTTCCCTCATCCACAGCACCTCATTTCCAGACAAACGTTTCAGCGGTTTTAAGATCCGGTGAAAAACGGGCCCCTATTCCGGTACACGTATGCCCTGCGCACATGGTCGCAAATTTCATGGATTCCTCTATGGACATGCCATTCAGACAATACTGATAGATAAACGAACCCATATACGAATCCCCGGCCCCGGTGGAATCCACAACTTCCAGATCACAGCTCTTGACCGTATACTTCCTGTCCTGCTCATCATATGCAACAGATCCTTCTTTTCCGAGGGTGAACAGTAAAGTACCCTTACAGTAATCACGGAGGTATCTCACGCACGCATCTAAATCCGTCGTTCCTGTCAGCTCGTACAGGCCGCCGCGGCACGGTGCAAAAATATTAGTGAACTTAAGTGCTGATAATATCTCCTCTTTCGATACATGCAGTCCCTGCATGGTGCCAAGGCCTACCTGCATGTTAAAGACGGTCTTCACCCCGGCTTTCCTTGCTTTTTTAAGTCCTGTAATGGCAGGCTCTTTGGGCAGTAAATCTGTGTAGAAAACCTTAGCTGATGAGACGGCCGAATAATCCAGTTCATCACTTGTCAGGCTTTCAAAGGCATCCCCCATATTGAGCATAATAAATTTTCTGCCCTCATCATCAATGACAATATCTGTATGCAGGGTTATCTTTCCCGGTTTTACGATCATACTCTTGGTATCTACGTTCTCATCCCGGAGACTTTTCAGAACATCTTTTCCCAGAGCATCATCTCCCACAGCCCCCATATAGCCACATTTTGCTGAGAGCCTCGCAAGCTGTACGATCACGTTTGTGCCGCTTCCTCCGGGCTGTCTGTCATTACTTTTCACAATACAGAATCCATCCTCTGAAGGAAGATTATCAACCTTCATCAAAACATCCATAGCCAATGTACCTAAACCATATACATCCATACGCCTTCTCCTTTTGTAACTATTTCGCCAACAGAACCGTTATCTTCTTTAAAAATCAGGCAGAACAAAATGTTCTGCCTGATCTGCCCCCTGTTAACAATCTGATATTACAATTTTTCTATATTTATCATGTGTTCCGTTCTGCATGGATACACCTACTGCTCCAAAAAGATAAGGTTTCTCTTCGTCTACAGCCTCCAGACAGCAGCCCTCTATTTCTGCGCTTATCTTGTTGCCGATGACCTGAACATCGATGCAGTATTCTTTCCCGCAGCCCCAGTCAAATGGAGTTTCTGCCAGAATACGGTATCCGTTATCATTTTTCAGGATTGCCGCTTTGCCGTCAGGAAGAAGTCCCACCGCATAAGAACGAATGGCTCCCTGCACTCTCACATTTACCATATGATGCTTTCCTGTCAGCGGTGTAAAGAAGAATTTTGCCCTGTAATCTCCCCAGTCATGTCTGCCGGTATATGCTTCTGCAAAATCTGAACAGGACAAATGCATTTCCCCGTCATTCAGATACATCAGGCCTTTTAATTTTGTAAACTGGCTGATCTCTTTATGCAGAACGGTCCACTGCTCTTCCGTTTCATTGGCAAAATCAATGGAATAGTCAGCTTTTCCATCCGCGTACAGGTCATCTATAAGCCCCACAAAATCAAACACCTGTGTATGGGTACCCTGCACATGGAAACATAAGCCAATCTCATCGATCAGGGCGCCTTCCAGGCTTGGAATGGTAAACTCCAGTTCTTTCCACTGGCCTCTGCAGAGATTTTCTCTGTTTCCCTCATAGATTTTATCTGCCCTGCTGTCTCTTGCGTAGAGACTCACCAGTGCATCCTCACCATATTCGGGGATCATTGCACTTCCATGGATGATCTGTCCCGGATATACAAGCGGAGAGAAACACGGATCGTATCTGCTGTCATGAAAATCTGCAGGTCTGTAGTGTGTCTTTTTATAAACAAATACGTTTTCTCCCGGCTCAACGTGTTTTGCCACAAATTTCAGGGAACGTGATCCTGTATATGCAGATTCATCCGTATTGATCACCGTACATTCCCTGTCTTTTCTTGCCCGTTTATCCAGTCCATCCACCCGGACACGCATTGCGTGGGTAGATCCCGGATATTCAAAGTGGCAGCTGTCAATTCTCTTCTGCGTAATCGTATTCCAGGGTTCCGGCATCTTTTCTCCCGCCACAGCATATGCCAGTTTCGCTATATAAGAGGCACCATATGGGATATCCATAATATTCATGGAACCCATAACACTTGAGCAGGCCAGGAAATCATTGATCGGTTTTCTCCATTTTTCGTAGTTAATACCGTCCAGTCCGTTTCTCACGCCCATGATCGTCGCTACGTTGCCAACGTTGCAGTCTGTATCCCAGCCGCACATATTGCAGATATTCAGTGTATCTGTAAAATCACCTTCCCCGTATAACAGTGCCAGAATCATCACTGCGATATTGGGGATGATATGGCAGTTTCCGGGATATTTATCATAGCCGTAATTGTCAAATATGTACCGGAAGCAGGCCCTCCAGTCGCCGGGGTTTTCATCATAGTATACCATGACTGCCCGCACTACTTTTGCATACTCGCATTCTCTCGGAATATAAGAGAGACCTTTTTCAATGATTTTCCTGATGTCCTTCTCCACAAAAGCATAGCTTATACATACAGCAACAAAAATACCGCCGTAAATACCATTTCCGTCATGTGTCACACTGGCGGCCTCTTTCGCATATTTTGCTGCCAGATCCGGATTTCCCGGTGTCACAAGTCCCCAGGTATCAATGAAAATCTGTCCGCCTATCTGTTCTGCCGTTGTACTTCCGTTTTGTTCGATACTTCCGCTTCGCGGAGCCGGAATCCCGTTTCTCAGATTCAGATACGCTGTATGCTCAGTAGATATCCCATAACCGCCCCACCAGAAAAATCCGTGTTCAAACGGCGCATAATTCAGAAGGGCCTCTGCCACATCCTGTGCCTGCAGTTCGTAATCATGATGTCCGTCTTCCAGTGCCCTCAGGAAAAACAGCGGGCCGTTGCTGTCATCATCCGCAGCAAATTCGTGGTAGTCTACAGGATAATGGTCTAATTCACCGTAGATGTTTTTAATCTTTTCATAGGTCCATCCCTCTACCGGGGCACCCAGGCGGATACCGATGATCTTGGCAAGCCATCCTGCATAAATACCTTCAATAAACTCTGTTTTCATACTCAACCTCCCATCGAGCAGTCTGTTAATATTAACCTTTTACACTTCCGCTGGTCATACCTTCTATAAATTTACGGCTGAAGAACAGATACAGAATAATAACCGGTGCAATGGTTATAACGCTGGCTGTATAAATTCGTGCCATATTGGAACCATATTCTCCCGTAAATTTAACAAAACGTGTTGCTACAAGTTTCAGCTCTTCTGATGTGATAAATGTGTTAGACCACAAAAATTCATTCCACACATTAACAAAAACTAAAATCGCAATTGTGAGAAACATGGGCTTAGCAATGGGCAGTGTCACTCTCAAAAAGCTGTTCAACTCATTACATCCGTCAATCTTGGCTGCCTCCTCCAGTTCACGGGGAATACCGGCAAGAAAGGTCCTCAGCAGCAGCATATTAAACGGAATCTGCATTGCAGTATACACGATCATCAAACTCCATCTGGTATCTACCAGGCCCAGTTTATTCATAACAAAGTAATCCGGGACAATATACAAAAATCCAGGAAGAGAGATTGCCACGAAAAAGTATGCTGTAAAAAAGCCTCTCATCTTAAACTCCAGTTTACTGATCGAATACGCTCCCAGACCAACCACAACAAGCACCACAACAATTACTACAAAGGCTGTGAGCAGACTGTTGAAATAAGCAGTGGCATATCCGCCTATCTGCCACGTCTCCTGAAAGTTGTTAAAAACCCATTCTTTCGGCAGACCCAGCGGCATTGATTTACATTCCCGGTCTGTACGGAATGCATTTATGAAAACCTGAAATAGCGGAACTGCTGCAAACAATGCCATGATAATTAAAAATACATATTTGATAAAAGATGAAATCTTATATTTTGCCCCGATTTTCACTCCACTATTCATCTTCCATCCCTCCTTTTTTACTGATGTATTTCTGAAGGAAGTACAAAATCACACATATACCACTCTGTATTACACAAAGAGCATTGGCATAACCTGCCCTGTATTTCACAAAGGCGTTTTTGTAAATATAGGTGGACATGATTTCTGTGGCATTAGCAGGTCCGCCGTTTGTCATAATATATACGTAATCAAAGGTCAAGAATGACCACATTATTGTCATAATCAATACAAATGCTATTGTCTGTTTGATTCCCGGAATCGAAACATGAATCAATTCCTGGAAACGGTTTGCTCCGTCAACTCTGGCTGCCTCATATAAAGTAGGGTCTACCTGCTGTAATGCGCCTAAGAAGAGAACCATTATGAATCCCCACCAATGCCAGTTGTCCACAAATGCCACAGCAAACAATGCAATTTTAGGATTTCCAAGCCAAAGTACCTTTGACAGCTCTGTCCAGCCGGCTTTGGCAAACACCTGATTAAATCCATAATATGGATTCATATAAGCAGTCCAGATTTTACCTGCCACTGCAGCGGATATAACATAAGGAATAAAGTAAATCGTTCTGAAAAACATCTGGGATCTGCGGAGCTGACTCACTATGATTGCAACGATAAATCCCAGGATCAAGGGAACTGTAATGAAAATAAGCAGCCACTGAATGTTATGTACTACGGATAGTTTTACTAACGGATCTTTAAAAATTTCCGAAAAGTTTTTAAATCCTATGAATTTTGCGTTTCCCATTCCATTCCAGTCAAACAAAGACATCACCAGTGTACTTAAAGCTGGTCCTGTAACAATGCATGCATGGATAATAAATGCGGGAAGTATAAATAGGTATGGTACCATATGTCTTTTTTTAACTGTATTCATCTCTCCACCACCTGTAAAGTCTTCTTTCATAAAAAATACCGTACAGCCAACACCTCCATGCAGTGCGTACCTCCTTACATGAAGATTGGCTGCACGGTATTTCCAAGTTACTTAATCACTTTTATGGTTACTGTTCCACTGCTATTACGGTAATACCGGAATCGTATTGTCAGCAATTGCGGTATCTATATACGTCTGCGCCTGGGCCAGATAATCATCCACGGTAAGTGAACCAAGGAATAATGCATCCGTATTCTCATTCATATAAACCCTCATCTCAGATGGGTAGAACGTCCAGGAACAATAACCGATCTGGTTGTTTTTCTGTGCATCCATAAGTAGTTTATACTGATCTAACAGTTTCTCATCCATTCCTTCCAGTTTGGCAATATCAAACTCTTTCAGCGGGTATGGCTGATATCCTGCCTCATTGATGGACTGATAATGTCTGTCAAGGGAGGTAAACAGATAATTCAACACTTCTGCAGCCAGATCCGGGTTTTTGGAGTTTGCATTGATGGAATAACCACCGCCTGTAGCAAATGGAAGAATCTCGCCAATGTCTTCTTTCTGAGGCATCATTTCGGAATCCCAGTTACAATCCGGATATGTAGCTATAAGCTGGTTAGAAGCCCATGTTCCGTCAATCATCATAGCTGCGCGTCCTTCTGCAAAGAAAGCGACCATATCTTCATTTGTGATAGACTGAGATGCTTTATCACCGAGCCATCCTTCCTGCCACCAGTCAACCATAGTCTGGATAGATTCTTTGATCGGTTCGTCTGTATATTTTCCGGTTCCTTCCATAGCAGCTTTCACAGCTTTCGGACCACCGTAACAGCTTGTGAATGTTGAATACAGCCAGTCTACAGCACCCTGATAGTTGGAGTTGCCAAAGGCGATGGGAATAATACCTTTTTCCTGTATTTTCTTCATCAGCTCTACCAGTTCGTCCTGTGTCTTCGGTACTTCCCAGCCATTCTCTTTCATAACATCCATGTTATAGTACATTACCATACCTTCAAAAAAAGTAGGAAGTGAATACAGCTTTTCATTATAGAAACAGCTGTTGTAAGCCCAGTCATAAAACATATCCTTCCAGCCGTATTGATCTGCATATTTGCCTAAATCAAGCACTCTGTCAGCCTTTGCAAATTCCGCAACATCGGTAGGACCGTCCAAATCCAGGATATCCGGTCCGCCGCCGCCGGCAACCTCTACCTGAAGGCTCTGCCTGTCGCTGTACATTTTTATCTCGATATCCACGTCAGGAAATGCTTCTTTTAAAGGTTCATCAATGTATTTCTCACGTACTGCAACCTGGTTGTCATCTGCCAGATAACAGGATATCACCAGCTTTTCTTTGTCTTTGCTGTCCTTGGCGTCCTTGTCATCATCGGTCTTTGCTGTGCTCTCTGTCTGTTTATCATCCTCTCCGGCTGCTTTGTCATCCCCCGACGAACCGCACGCTGCCATGGATACTGCCATTGCCCCCGTCAAACATAACGCTAAAAATTTCTTCATGTTTTTCATAACTTTCCTCCTTAGAATACATTATATTTTCTCTATTTTAATTTTGCTTCCCGCAAAATCAGAGACCCGCGTTACTCTTCCTTTTACTGAGTTCCTCCAGTTCTTCCCTGCCCGGAATGGAACTCTGTGCCCCCTTTCTGGTAACTGCCAGAGAGGACGCCATATTTGCGAATACGATCGCCTCATCAAAGCTCATTTCCTCTGCCAGACCGGTGACAAATGCGCCATTAAAGCAGTCCCCCGCCGCTGTTGTATCCACAGCGGTCACTTTTCTGGCCGGAAATAATTTTTCTTTCCTGTCATTGACAAATAATACGCCTTTGTCTCCCAGGGTAACCAGGATATTTTTCACACCTTTTTCAAGCAGAGCATGTGCACCGTTTCTGATGTTGTCCATGGTCATTTCCTGCTGTCCTGTCAGTTTTAACAATTCTGTCTCATTGGGGGTCAGGTAATCAATTTTCCCCCAAATATCTTCGGGCAGGCCATCCGGTGCCGGTGCCGGATTTAAGACCACGGTCTTTCCCAGCTCTTTTGCCCTTCTGATACCATAAAAAATGGTTTCATAGGGAATTTCCATCTGAAACATGACATAGTCACATTCTGCAAATAAAGCTTCATTTTGTTTTAAATACTCAACATCACAGGCTTCATTTGCACCGGAGATAACCACTATGCTGTTATCACCATCGTCATTTACATAGATAATTGCCGTACCCGTTGGCTTGCCTTCTATATTTCTGATATATGATGCATCCGTTCCGCTATTCGCAAGATTGTCTTTTAGTTTCTGTCCCAGGCTGTCATCTCCGACGCATCCGAGCATGGTTACTTTTCCGCCAAGTTTACCTGCTGCATATGCTTGATTCGCTCCTTTTCCTCCGGGTACATATGTAAGGTTTTTTCCAAGAACGGTCTCCCCTATCAACGGCATACGTTTCATTTCTATAACGATGTCCATATTCAAACTTCCGATAATCAGAATCCGTTTATCCAAGCTATTACCTCCATCAAATTTATTAAGAAAACCATTTCTTAAATTGTTTTCCTATGCATGTATTGTACAGCCCTCTCTGTGCACTGTCAATAGTTTTTCTATTTTTTGTGAAATAAAACTATTTAAGAAAAAGTTTTCTTATGCATATTGCACATATATGTGATGCATTTTCCATTGACAAATCCCTCTCTATCCTTCATAATTAGAGAAAATAATGGTAAAAGAGGGATCTCATATGACAATCAAAGAAATCGCCAGCCTGGCCGGTGTCTCTATTTCAACGGTTTCCAAAATCGTTAACAACAAAGACCAGAATATCAATCCTGAGACCCGCAGCCGGGTACTGAAAATCGTAAAAGAATACAACTACACACCTTACGGCATGGTAAAAAATATATCCAATGCGAAGCGCTTTCTGCTGGGCGTCCTGCTGCGCACTGCCTCACAGACCAACCTGATGCTGAACGGCATCCTGCAGGCCGCCCAGGAACAGGGATATAATGTACTGCTTCTGGACAGTCTGAACAGCGCAGATACGGAGTTAAAGCACATCACATCTCTGTGCAAAAACAATGTGGACGGTGTGATCTGGGAGCCGGTGGATGAGAACAGTCCCCAGCATGAGCATTACTTTGCGGAACAGAATATCTCTGTCAGCTATATCAATGCTCCTTATACCCTGCCTGCCTACAATATAGATTTTGAAAAAATGGGATACGTCCTGACGCAGAAACTGCTGGAGTATAAACACAGCAAGATTGCATGTCTTGTGAAGGAAAAAAGCAGGCGTTCCGGCATGGTGTTTGAGGGATTCAAGAAATGTCTCTTTGACAATCAGATCCCCTATCATAAAAAGATGAAGCTTTACATCTCTGACCCTGCCTGCTGCTCCAGGATACTGAGCCATGGTTTTTCAGGCATAGTCAGCTCGCATTTTGCCTCCTCCCTGATCCTGTACGAGCAGATGGATAAACTGCACTATTACGTGCCCTCGGACCTGTCCCTGGTGAGCTTAAAGGATGATGTGCGGGAAGCAATCTCTTTCCCTCATATATCCAGTATCAAAATCCCTTACCGGGAGTTCGGTTACTATGTGTGCAGGAATCTGATCCAGAAATGTGAGAAAAAAGAGGCGGCAGAACCGGAATATACTTTTGTCTCACAGTGCGATTTCGACAACGAGGACAGCCTTGACATTCCTTCCTTCTTCCGCGGGAAGAAGATCGTAGTGGTTGGCAGTATCAACACGGATATCACCTTCAATGTTGACTGGCTTCCCCAGGCGGGAAAGACCACCACGATCTTGAGTTCCACCACCACACTGGGAGGCAAAGGAGCCAACCAGTCTGTTGGCGCTGCCAAGCTTGGACGGGAAGTTTCTCTCATAGGGGAAATCGGCAATGACACGGATTCCACCTTTATTTTCGATATCCTGGAGAAAGAACAGGTGGCAACTCAGGGCGTACACAGGGATATGAAGGCGCAGACCGGGAAGGCATATATCTATATTGAACGGGACGGCGAGGGAACCATCACGATCATGTCCGGAGCAAACGGCAATCTGAGCCCGGCAGACATACAGAAACGGCAGCATCTCTTTGAAAATGCCGGCTTCTGCCTGCTCTCCACTGAGATTCCCATTCAGACCGTTCTGGAGGCAGCGAAAACTGCCAGGAAATACGGGGCAAAAAATATTGTAAAGCCCGCTGCCCTGAAATCCATACCGGAACAGCTTCTGCAGAATACAGATATCTTTATCCCCAACCGTAAGGAAGCGGCCGCCCTGTGTCCCAAGTACAATACAGTGGAGGAACAGGCCGAATACTTTTACCAGAAAGGGATCAAGACAGTGATCATTACGCTTGGACATGAAGGCTGTTATCTGAAAACCGAGGATAACGCAAAGTATTTTCCGGCTGCGGATTTCATTTCCATTGATACCACCGGCGGTGCGGATGCTTTTATCTCAGCTCTGGCCTCTTTCCTGATCGAGGGGTATTCTCTGGAAAAGTCCATCCGGATCGCCACGTATGCTGCAGGGTGTTGTGTATCCAGGCAGGGCGTTGTTCCCGCCCTTGTGGACCACAACACCCTGGAAACCCATATCAAAAAACTGGAACCGGAACTTCTCAAATAGAAAATACAGGCACTTTTCTTAAAAAGTTGACTTTTTCGTCATTTCTGGTAAACTAAACGAATACGGTAACTTCCGCAAACAGGAGATGACACATGAAGATTCGACATAAGAAATGGCTGTATGCCGCGGTTTTCCTGACTTCTGCCCTGCTGCTTGCAGGATGCGAGGGCAAGGAGGAGCGCGCGGTCAAGGAGGCAGTTTCCGCGGAACTTGACCAGCTGAAAAGCCCGGATAAAAAGACCATTGAAAAATATCTCTCCGTCCATGAGCTTTTCCCTGACACAGACAACGGGGAGGAAAATATGGACCCTGACATTGTCAAAATCTTTTCACGGTATTTTAAAGATTTCTCTTACACCATAGACAATGTCAAGCTCAAAAATAAAAAGGCGGGCGCCACTGTCACCATCACCAACCTGGATGCCCATGCACTGGCAGAGGATTACACTGCCGCTGCGTTGAAAAAACGGATTACCTGCGACGCCAATCCCAGTCAGGTGGAATTTTCACTGAAGGATTCTTACCTGCTGCTCGGAGAGACGCTGAAAAAGAACGATTATAAACTGGTGGATACCACCTTTGACCTGACCCTCAGGCAAAAAGAAGAGACGTGGCATGTTGTTTATGACGAGAACCTGGACAATCAGATCACCGGCGGTTTTCTCTCCTACATGGCTGATTCCAATCTTCTGCCCCCTGAGGAAGTAGTCAAAATACACTTTGGCACCATCAAAGATTTTGACACGGAACAGCTTAACATCTATCTGTCCCTGGACAGCCTTCTGGATACGGATGACACATACAGCAGCTCCATTGCGCATGCCATGGCGGAACAGATCCGTGCCTGTTTTGATTTTAAGATCCTGGACGCAAAAAAGGATGAGCGCAACGCCCAGGTGAAAGTTCAGATCACCAGCAGTGATTTCAAAAGTATTGTGGCTTCTTACCAGGAACAGCTTTCCGGATGGCTGCAGACTTCCCAGGCCATGGCAGGAGGAGCCGAGGGGCGCCGTGAGAAGGAAAGACAGCTTCTTCTGGAAAGTATAGAGAAGAACAATGCCTCCACCACACGGGACGTGGACATTACTCTGGTCAATGACGGAACAAGCTGGAAGATGCAGATGGATGAAAATGTGGCACAGGCCATTCTCGGAGGCGTGGACAGCGCCCTGGCAGATGTGTCGGAGGATGTGGAATAGACGCACTTGTACAGACGAAAAACAGAACACGATAAATGCCCGGGCTTTAGCATATCCAAAGCCGGGCATTTTTTTATACAAAAAATCCAGATATAATTTTTATAAGCAGCAAAATAAGAACCGTGACCACAATGGGGCGAACAATCTTCGTCCCGTTTTTTATCACCATACCGGAACCGATGTAGTGCCCTGCGATGCTGAACACGGCTGCCGCAAGTCCCAGAGAGATCACGATCTTGCCGCTGGAGAAAAAGGCAGCAAGGGCTGCCAGATTGGAAGCCAGATTGACAAGCTTCGTATTGCCTGAGGCTGTGCGGATATCCATGCCCGCAAGACCCGTGTAGACAAGCAGCAGAAAAGTACCTGTCCCCGGCCCGTAGAAGCCGTCATATGTCCCTATGACCAAAGAGGCAGTGATAACAATGGCATATTTCTGTCCTTTTGCAAGCTGCCTCTTCTGTTTTGGCTCCATGCTTTTATTTTTCAGCACATAAAATGCCACTACAGGGAGCACCACGATCAGCATGAGCTTCAGCACCCTGTCACTGGCAGTCAGCGCCAGATTTGCTCCCGTAAAGGAGCCCAAAAGCGCTGCCAGAACAGACGGTACCGCCAGCGGTATGTCCGCATATCCGTTTTTACAGTAGCGGGCCGTGGAGATGACCGTACCGGAGGCTGAGGACAGCTTATTGGTGGCAATGGCATTATGAATGGGAACTCCTGCCAAAAGATAAGCAGGCAGGGAGATCAATCCTCCCCCGCCTGCTATGGCATCTACAAAACTGGCTAAAAACACCAGCGGACATACAATCAGAAAGGAGACAGCACCTGGCTCCATTACTGCTCATCCTCCTGAACTTTCAGCGCGATCCCCAGTTCATCAAGCTGTTTTTCATCTACCGTGTTCGGTGCCTCGGACATCAGGCAGGAGGCATCCTTCACCTTCGGGAATGCGATAACTTCACGGATGGATTCCTCCTTAGCCATGAGCATGACCATACGGTCAAGGCCGTAAGCCAGTCCTGCGTGCGGCGGAACTCCGTATTTGAAGGCATCTAAAAGGAAACCGAACTGTTTATAAGCCTGCTCTTTTTCAAATCCCAGCGCTTCAAACATTTTTTCCTGCACATCGTTCTGATGGATACGCACGCTGCCTCCGCCAATCTCATTGCCGTTGAGTACAATATCATAGGCTTTTGCACGCACTGCACCCGGATCCGTATCCAGAAGCGGAATATCCTCCTCAAAAGGCATGGTGAACGGATGATGCATGGCTGTAAAACGGTTCTCTTCCTCTGACCACTCCAGAAGAGGGAACTCTGTGATCCACACAAAACGGTATTCCTCTTTATCAAACAACTCCATCTGACGCGCCAGTTCAAGACGCAGGGCACCCAATACATCCCATACAAGCTTCGTCTTGTCAGCGGCAAAGAGAAGCAGGTCGCCTGCCTCACCCAGCATGGCTTCTATGAGGGCCTTCATCTCCTCCTCTTTCATGAATTTGGCGAAGGAGGATTTTACACTGCCGTCCTCCTGGATGGCAATATAAGCCAAACCTTTGGCGCCGTATCCTTTGGCAAATTCCACCAGCTTGTCGATCTTCTTTCTCGGCATGCTGCCCTGTCCCTTGGCATTGATGCCGCGGACACTGCCGCCTGCCTCAAGGGCATTCTTGAACACAGCAAATTCACAGCCTTTTACCACCTCAGACACATCCGTAAGCTCCATGCCGAAACGCAGGTCCGGTTTGTCGGAGCCAAAGCGGTTCATAGCCTCTGTCCAGGTCATTCTCTGAATGGGAAGCTGCACTTCCACGCCCAGAACCTCTTTAAAGAGGAATGCCAGCATACGCTCATTGACATCAATGACATCATCCACATCCACAAAGGAGAGCTCCATATCAATCTGTGTAAATTCCGGCTGACGGTCAGCGCGAAGGTCCTCATCGCGGAAGCACTTGGCAATCTGGAAATACCTGTCATACCCGGAGCACATCAGAAGCTGTTTGAAAATCTGGGGAGACTGGGGCAGTGCATAAAAACTGCCCGGATGCACACGGCTGGGAACCAGGTAATCCCTTGCCCCCTCCGGAGTGCTCTTATTCAGGATTGGTGTCTCAATCTCCAGAAAACCTTCATTTGCCAGGAACTGGCGTACCAGCACAGCTACCCGGGACCGCATGATCAGGTTTCTCTGCAGGTCCGGTCTTCTAAGATCAAGATAACGGTATTTTAAGCGCACTTCCTCTCTTGTCTTGCTGTTCTCCTCAATGGGGAACGGAGGTGTCTCAGACTCGGACAGGATACGCAGGGCACCTGCCCGCACTTCTATCTCGCCTGTCTTCAGATTTTCATTCACAGCGCCGGATCGCGCCTCCACGCGTCCTGTCACAGCGATCACAAATTCGCTTCTCAGTCTTCCTGCTTTTTCAAAGCCTTCCTCATCAATATCGCCGTTTTCAAAGATGATCTGCATGATACCGGAACGGTCACGCAAATCCACGAAGACGATTCCGCCTTTGTTGCGGCTCTTCTGCACCCAGCCCATAAGGGTTACTGTGCTTCCGATCTCTGCTTTTGTCACTTCCGTACATCTATGGGTTCTTTTTAACCCGTTCATTGATTCTGCCATTGTGTCAGTTCTCCTTAATTCCTCATTTATGTTATTACAATGTAAGCCCGGTACCCAAAACCTGTCAGTCGTTGTATACCTCTTCGATGGTTTCGTATCCCTCTGCCATAAGTTGTTCTTTCTGGAATTTTTTGTTCTTCTTCATGTATACAATATTCACATTTTTGCCGGATTTTCTCTCTTCCCCGGCCTTTTTCACTATCTCCACCAGTTTTTCGGAACTCAGCTTCTTATCCAGCAGGTATGCTTTCTTATCCATGCTGCCCGGTACCTGGAATCCTCTCTCCATGAGCAGCATTACAATACGCTCAAATCCAATAGAAAATCCGGTTGCCGGTGTGGGGGTTCCCGTAAATTTGCCGATCATCTCATCGTAGCGTCCGCCGCCGCCCACGCTGCCTGCGAAACCGTCGATGCAGATCTCAAAGATGGGTCCTGTATAGTAAGACATACCGCGCACCAGTGTGGGGTCAAAGACAATCCTGAAGTTGGCAGTCTTTGCCTCTGTCACACTCTCAATGATCGTGGACATATTGTCAGCCACATCCGGGTCCAGGAAGCCTTCCAGTTTTTCTTTGCAGTAGTTTACACCGTCAATGCCCTCTCCGATAGCATCGAACAGAGCGATGTATTTTTCAATGCCCTCTTTTGGGAATCCGGCCTCTTCCAGCTCTGCTGCAACGCCTTCCTTGCCGATCTTATCCATTTTATCCAGAATGATGAACACCTGGTCATAAGACTCCTCCGGGAATCCGCTGTAGGCAGCCATGGCTTTTAAGAAACGGCGGTCATTGATACGGATGGCAAAGCTCTCGAATTCCAGCCTGCCCACCAGTGTGGAAGTTGCCAGGATAACATCGATCTCAGCCAGATTGGTGGGATCACCCAAAATGTCAATATCACACTGCATAAACTGACGGAAACGTCCTCTCTGGGGCCTGTCCGCACGGAATACATTTCCCATCTGCAGAGCTTTGAAGGGGGACGGAAGCTCATTGGCGTTGTTGGAATAAAAACGGCTGAGCGGAACTGTCAGGTCATAGCGCAGACCGCTGTCAACCAAGTCATTCTCCTCTTTTGCCTCGTCGATTCTCAGTTTCTCTCCTCTTTTCAGAATACGGAAGATCAGTTTCTCATTGTCGCCGCCCTGTTTGCTGGTCAGGTTTTCAATGTGCTCCACACATGGTGTTTCCATGGATGTGAATCCAAACTCTTTGTAGGTTTCCTTGATCAGTCCGATCACATAATCACGGATTTCCATTTCTCTCGGCAGAATATCTTTCATTCCTGTAACTGGTTTTTTCTTTAACTGCATAATGTTCTCTCCTCTTCTCATTCATTTTCATGTATTGCTCTCTGAAATGCAAGAAAGACCTGCATGTCAAAATTCTTAACTTCATCAATCACCATCTTCATGGCCGTCTCGCTGGAAAAGGCATCACGGTACGTCCGTTTTGAGGTGAGCGCTGCGTATACGTCACAGATTCTCAGGATTCTGGCTCCCATGGGTATCTTTTCCCCCGCCAGATTTTCCGGGTATCCGCTTCCGTCATAATTCTCATGATGATAGTAAATGCTGTCCAGAACAAACCGGGAATAGCCCCTGTCCTTCAGACTCTCATATCCCAGCTCCGGATGGCGCCTGACATATTTCATCTCCTCCACTACCATGGGATTCTCCTCCCCGGCAATGTAGTTGTAAAGCCGCAGCTTCCCGATATCGTGAAGCACTCCGGCCACTGCCAGTTCATGACAGGTTTCCTCGGAAAGGCCCATCTGCTTTCCCACACGGAAAGCCAGGTTACTCACCTGAATGCCATGCTCGATTTCTTTTTCCAGATTGAAACTAATCAGATGCTTCTGTGTATTTGCCATTTCCGCCATCCCCGCTCTTTATATTCAGATACGTTTCCAGCCCAATCCGTTTTCTGTCCATCATTTCATCAATTCTGGTGATATAATTTGTCACGTCTTTTACATTCTCAGCCCGTTCTATGCGCTCCCCGTTTTGGAACACAAACTTGGTGGAGGCTCCCGCCCCTGCCGCCAGAATGGACTGCTTCTCTTCCATGATCAGGATATTGTAGATGCCGGCTTTTCCCGGTTTTGCATATCCCACATTCTCCAGGTTGCCTGACATATTCTTCTGTCTGTACAGATAGTAAGGACCCATGCCGCTCTCCCGGGCATAATCCATACACATATCCATGATCTCCTGGTTGTTTTCAAAGGTCATCTCTTCGTACTGCTCCCTGAACAGATGAAGCCTGGTGGCCCTCTTGACTGCCAGTGAATGTACGGTCAGGCTGTCCGGGTCCAGGGCCCTTACCTCCTCCAGTGTGTGCCTTACATCCTCTGCACATTCTCCGGGCAGGCCTACGATCAAATCCATATTGATATTATCAAATCCGCATTCCCTCGCCAGAGCGAAGGCGTGTCGCGTGTCCTCCACCGTGTGCTTCCGTCCTATGAGATCCAGTGTCTTCTGGTTCATGGTCTGGGGATTCACGGAAATCCTTGTGACCGGATGCCTTTTGATCGCCATAAGCTTCTCTCTGGTGATACTGTCCGGCCTTCCTGCCTCCACGGTATATTCCTTCACCTGTTCCACCGGAAAACATGCCTCAATATGGCCAAGCAGCCGCTCCAGTTGTTCCGGTTCCAAGGTGGTGGGAGTCCCGCCGCCGATATATATGGTGTCAAGGGTGCGCACCTTCATCGTCTCTCCAATGTAAGTCAGTTCCCTGCAGAGCGCATCCAGATATTCATCCACTTTATCTCTCCATCTCGCTAAAGGAGATGAGCTGAAAGAACAGTACAGGCAGATACTCGGACAGAAGGGAATTCCCACATAGAGGCTGTACCCGTTCCGGTAGTCAATATCTTTTAACAGGTCCCGTTCCCGGTTGGCTATGGTAACTGCCAGCGCGGTCTTGGCATTACTGGTGAAATACGTGCGGCGCATATAGTCCGCAGTCTCCGCATTGCTCATCCCCGACTCGATCAGCCCCATGGCGATCTTGGTGGGACGGATACCCGTCAGGTTGCCCCAGGGAAGGGTGATTCCCGTCTCCTGTACAAGACCTCTGTATAAAATCTGTTTCAGTATGTTCTTTCTCTCTTTTCTGTCCTGCCCTTTTTCAAAGCGGGCCGCTTCTCCGAATATAATTTCTCCATCCCTCTCCAGGGAGAGGTGCGTCTCCTCCTCCCCGTAGGTGATTCTCACCAGCAGGTCCCAGGCTTTGTCCTCCTGCCCCTCTTCTGTATAGAAGTTCTCCACTTCCTCCTGGGGATAGAAGGCCTTGACCAGGGTATAGGCATCATATTCAAAATCTCTTTTATTAAATGAAATGCCAATCATATAGGTTCCTCTTTCCTGAACAGTTGCCTCTTTCTTTCGTATTTTATAGATAGGGATTATATGATCGCTCATGATGGATGCTGGTCTCCTCCCCGTGTCCGGGGTAAATCTTCACATCCTCAGGTAAATGGTTGATGATCTTATTCAAACTCTCCTGCATCTTCGCAAAATTGCCGCCGGGCAGATCACATCTGCCGCAGTTTTCACAGAAAATGGTGTCCCCGCTCATGAGCACACCTTCGTCTTCGATATAATAACAGCAGGACCCCTCCGTGTGTCCGGGAGTCAGGTACATTTTTATCTGAAAACCCGCAAGTTCAAAAACATCCCCATCCTCCAGAAAGCAGTCCGCCTTCACAGTGCAATTGGTGCCCTCCCAGGATGCGGACAGATTTAACCGGGGGTCTGTGAGCATTTCTTCCTCCGCTCTCGCCGCATAGACAGGCACCTGCCACTTTTTCTGCAGCTCACTTACTGCCATAATATGGTCATAGTGTCCGTGGGTCAGGAGTATCCCTGCCGGTTTTCCCCCGATCCGGTCAATCGTACGGCAGATACGCTCCGCCTCAGCTGCGGGGTCAACCACAAGGATCTCCCCGCTCTGTGTATTTTTCAGGAAATAGCAGTTGGTCATGACCGGACCAACCACAATTCCTCTCAGGTTCAGATTCTTCATATCTCGACTCCTTAGCCGGTAGTACGCCCGATATCCAGGACGCTCTCTACCTGTCTGATTTTTTCCACCAGGCTGCCCAGTTCTTCCTTGCTCTTAATGTCAAAGGCAATGTTAATGGTGGCACGTCCCTGCTTGCTGGTTCTGGTATTCATGGACGTGATATCAATTTTCCTCTCTGTAAAGATCTTGGAAATGTCAACCAGAAGACCGGTGCGGTTATTGGCATACACATTGATCTCCGCCGTGTACTGCTCCCCGTCGCCTACGCTCTCTGCCTGCCATTCAGCATCGATCAGGCGCTCCCTGTCCTCCAGGGACATATTGATGATATTGATACAGTCTGTGCGGTGGATGGTAACGCCGCGTCCCCTTGTCACATAGCCTACGATCTCGTCGCCGGGAATAGGGTTGCAGCATCTGGAAAACCGGACGGAGACATCATGGATCCCCTTCACCACAATGCCGCTCTTGCTTTTGCGGATGTGCAGTTTATCTTTACTCTCCTCCGCGGCTTCCAGCACCTTCTCGTCTGTCAGTTCGCTCTTGTGGTCCTTCGTGTAAATCTCCAGGAGCTTGTTGATGACCTGGCCTTCCTTCAGACCGCCGTGTCCTACAGCCGCCAGTACGGAATCCCAGTCACGGAAACCGTATTTTTTCATAACGGATTCCAGGTATTTGGGCTTTGTCAGATTTCCCAGTCCGATGCCTTTTAGCTTGGCATATTGGGTGAGCATATCCTTGCCCTTTAAAATGTTGTCCTCTTTTAACTCCTGTTTGAACCACTGGTTGATCTTGTTCTTGGCCTGGGTGCTCTTCACCACCTTGAGCCAGTCGCGGCTTGGTCCTTTGGAGTTCTGAGAGGTGATGATCTCGATCCGGTCTCCGTTCTTGATCACATAGTCAATGGGAACCAGCTTTCCGTTCACTCTGGCACCCACCATCTTGTTGCCCACCGCACTATGTACATTATAGGCAAAGTCAATGGGAGTGGAGCCGTTCGGCAGTGTCTTCACATCTCCTGCCGGAGTAAAGCAGTACACACTCTCGGAAAACAGGTCCAGATCGCTTTTTAAGAGGCTTAAAAATTCCTTGTTGTCGGACATATCCCGCTGCCACTCCAGGATCTGGCGCAGCCAGCTCATCTTCTCCTCTTCCTGCTGGGTCACATTTGCCTTGCTGCTGTTTGATGCCTCCTTGTATTTCCAGTGGGCCGCAATACCGTATTCCGCGGTGCGGTGCATCTCAAAGGTACGGATCTGGATCTCAAAAGGCTGTCCGTTTGGTCCGATCAATGTGGTGTGCAGTGACTGGTACATATTGGGCTTTGGCATAGCAATGTAGTCCTTAAACCGGCCAGGAATTGGCTTGTACATCTCATGGATGATTCCCAGAGATGCGTAGCAGTCCTTCACCGTATCCACAATGATGCGGACCGCAAATAAATCATAAATCTGGTCCAAGGTCTTATCCTGGTTGACCATCTTCTTATATATACTGAAAAAATGCTTTACACGCCCGTCAATCTGGGCGTGAATGCCTGCATTCTCGATCTGATCCCGGACGCCGTTCACGATTTCGCTTACAAAGGCTTCCCGCTCACTTCTGCGCAGGTTGATCTTTTCCACCAGGTCGTAGTAGACTTCCGGCTCCAGATATTTTAAGGACAGATCGTCCAGCTCGATCTTCACCTTGGAAATACCGAGTCTCTGGGCTATGGGAGCATAGATGTCCATGGTCTCCCTTGCCTTCTCCTTCTGCTTGTGGGGAGGCATGTATTTCAGTGTCCTCATATTGTGCAGCCTGTCGGCCAGCTTTATCAGGATGACTCGGATATCTTTCGCCATGGCAAGGAACATTTTTCTTAAGTTCTCTGCCTGGACCTCCACCTTGTCGGCGGAGTAGTTCAACTGGCCCAGCTTGGTGACGCCGTCCACCAAAAGGGCCACCTCTGCGCCGAACTCCTGGGTGATCTCCTCCGTGGTCATGACCGTATCTTCCACCACATCATGGAGCAGGCCGGCCACGATCGTCTCCTTATCAAGCTCCAAATCCGCCAGGATGATCCCCACACAGAGGGGATGAATGATATAAGGCTCGCCGGACTTGCGCACCTGCCCTTCATGGGCATCTCTTGCAATCCGGTAAGCCTTCTCAATCATAGATATATCGGTGGAGGGATGGTACTTCTGCACACTGGAAATAAGCTCTTCATACAAAACAGAAGGGCTTGTAAAATCTTCCATTGTCTTCACACTTGCATCTGCCTTTTTAATTTTCGCTAATTCATCATCCAGAAGTGTTGCCTCTTTACTTTTCTCCATCTGCCATCACCTGATTTCTATTTACCTTCATAACATATAACGGAAGCCACATCGTAATCTTTTAAACGCTCTCTGCCATTGAGTCCGGCCAGTTCCATGAGGGTTATGATCTTCACCACTTTCCCTCCAAGCTCCTCCACCATTCTGGCTGTCGCTTCAATGGTACCGCCTGTGGCAATCAGATCATCCACCAGCACCACGTTCTGTCCCGGTGTGATGGAATCCTTATGCATCTCTATGGTTGCACTTCCGTATTCCAGCTCATAACTGCTCTCAATGGTCTCGCAGGGCAGTTTCCCCTTCTTTCGTATCAGTACAAAGGGCTTATGTAAATTGTAGGCAATAGGTGCCCCGAATATAAAGCCCCTGGACTCCGCGCCGGCAATCACATCCACCTCCACGCCGTCCAAAAGGGCCTGCATGGAATCCACCGCCAGTGCAAATCCATCCGCATCCTGCAATATGCTGGTCACATCTCTGAAAATGATTCCCGGCTCAGGAAAATCCGGGATACTGCGCACATATTCCTCAATCTTCTTCATAACTCTCTCCTGCCTTTAGTTTCATCAAATTATCTCACTATATGTCAACTATACTCAGATTTTGGGTGTAGTCTTTAGTATATCATCTTTTTTTAACATAATCAAATGTAATTTTGAACGATAATTTCAATACTTTCCCTGCCATTATAGGCATTTATGGATGGATAGTATGCAACAGACCATCTGGGCTTCTCTTTTATCCGCTCCACAAAGGCATCCCCCTCTCCGAACCACACGCCCTGTGCCTCACATCCGTTCTCGTCAAAGAGCTTCATCTTCACCACATTCCTGTTCTTTCCGAAGACGCGGCAGTTCTCAATGCGGACGTTTTTCTGTGCAAACAGAGGCTTGGTGTTTCCCTTGCCGAACGGCTCCAGCAGGGAAAGCTGGCGTATCAGAGGCATGTTCACATAAGAAATGGGCATGGGCACGTCAATCAGCACCTTCTGTGCCATGTCCTCCTCTGTAAGAGTACAATTTTCATTGAGCATCTGCCGGAAAGGCTCCACATTTTCCTCAGGAAGGGAAAGCCCCGCTGCCATGGGATGTCCGCCGAACTTTGACAGCAGCTCCCTGCATTTTGTAAGTTCCCTGAACATGTGGTAGGTCTCTATGGAGCGGCCGGAGCCCTTGACCCCCTCCTCCGCTTTTGTAAGGACAAATACCGGTTTGCTGTATCGCTCCCGGATACGGCCGGCGATAATGCCTGCCAGACTCTCATGACACTTGGGAAGGTAGATGACAAGTACCCTGTCCTCATGAAGAGATGTGTTCTCCACCATCTCTGCCGCTTCCTCCACACCTTTTGCTGTCATATCCTTTCTGCTGTCGTTGAGTGCTTTCAAATCCGCCGCCAGAGCTGCCGCTTCCTCCCGGTCACGGCACAGAAGCAGGTTCAGCGCTCTTTTGGCTGTGCTCAGGCGCCCGCTGGCATTCATACAGGGACCGATAACAAAGCCGATATGGTAAGCGGTAAGAGGCCTGTCATCCAGATTATTGACATGAATCAAAGCTTTTAATCCCAGATTCTGCGTGTGCATGATTCTTTTCAGCCCTTCTTTTACCATGATCCTGTTCTCATCCTGCAGGTCCATCACATCCCCCACGGTGGCGATGGCTGCAAATTCAATGAGTTCCTCCGTCTCTGAAGCAGGAATTTCCATCCGCTCATAAAGGCCGCAGATGACCTTGTAGGCTACCATGGCCCCGCAGATCCCCTTGTAAGGATAAGGGCAGTCCTGCTGTTTTGGATTTACAATGGCATCCGCGTCCGGGACAAAGGTCCTCACACTGCCGTCCTCCTGCTCCTCATAGGGAATCTCATGATGGTCTGTCACCACCACGGTCATGCCGAGGCTTTTGGCGTAAGCGATCTGCTCCAGGGCGCTGATGCCGTTGTCGCAGGTCACAATGGTGTCTGTATTTGCCGCCAAAGCCAGGTCGATCAGTTCTTTGCTGATGCCGTATCCGTCTTTCATCCTGTCCGGAATATCCACATCCACACAGGCCCCTGCGCGGCGAAGGCCAATGAGCAGAATATAGGTGGAACAGATGCCGTCAATATCGTAATCCCCGATGATCCTGATCTTTTTTCCTTCCCTGATCTTATGTATCAGAATGTCAAGAGCTGTGTCCATTCCCTTTAACAGCTTCCAGGAGTGAAGGCCCGTAAGCTTTCCATGCAGATATCTGTCGATCTCCTCATCTGTTATCTGTTCCCTGTTCCGTATCAGTCTTGCTATGACCGGGTCCACGCCGAACTTCCGGCTTATCTCATAAAAATCCGCTTTCTTGGCGGAAATCACCCATTTTTCCATCTGCTGTACTCTCCGTCTTCTTCTATTTTAAAAGAAAGGAGCGCTGCCGCTGCAGCACCCCTTCCCCATTTTAAGCCATTTTCTTTTTGATTTTTGTCTTCATGACATACCACAGAGCGCCTGTGATGCACACGGAGGAATATCCGCCGCACACAATACCGACCATCAGCGGCAGGGCAAACTCTCTTACAGAGGAAACACCCAGCACGAACAGCAGGAACACCATGATAAAGGTTGTCAGTGAAGTATAGATACTTCTTGTCAGAGTCTGTGTGATACTGTTGTTGACCAGTTCCTCCAGATCCGCTTTCTTTCTGGACACTGCCATGTTCTCACGGATACGGTCAAAGATAACGATCGTGGCATTGATGGAGTAACCCACAATGGTCAGCATACATGCGATAAAGGTGTTGCCCACAGATACTCTGGCCACTGCATAGAAAGCCAGAACTACCAGCACATCGTGAAGCAGAGCTACAACCGCACTGCTGGCGAACCGGATATCCTTGAAACGCAGCCAGATGTACAGCAGCATAAGGATCGTGGCGATCACCACTGCCTTCACCGCGTCAGCACGCATCTCATTGCTGACAGTGGAGGAAATGCTCTCGGTTGCGATCAGATCTTCTTCCACATCAAACTCGTCCACCAGGGCCTTATTAAGAGCTTCTCTTGTCTTAACATCCAGTGTGATGGTCTTGATGATAACCTGGTTGGTGCCCACCACCTTTGTGGCCTGCACATTGTTGTCACCGGTAACCTCTTCCACAATGGGAACTACCTTTGCGTCAATCTCTTTGATGTCCATATTGTCATGAAATGTCACATTGGTGGATGTACCGCCTTTGAACTCCAGGCTGTATTTCAGCGCATCCCCTGTGCTGGCTTTGAACACGCCCATGGCAATGGGAGCGCAGAGAACCAGAATGATAGAAACCGCAAAGAAGATTTTTCTCTTCTGTAAAAAGCGGACCGGCTGTCTCTCTTTCTTTCTGCCGTAGAACTTTTCGTCGCGGATTCCCACAGCGAACATGGCATAGGCAATGAAACGGGAAACTACCAGCGCGGTGAACATGGACAGAACAATACCGAGTGCCAGTGTCTGTGCAAAACCTTTTACTGTACCGGAGCCAAGCCAGTTCAGCACAAACGCCGCGATCAGCGTAGTGATATTGCCGTCAAAGATCGCAGAGAACGCTTTCTGAAATCCGTTCTGGATGGCAGTCCGCACGTTTCTTCCAAGGGCGATCTCCTCCTGGATACGGGCGTATATGATGACGTTTGCATCCACCGCCATACCGATGGACAGGATAATACCTGCAATACCCGGCAGAGTCAGTGTCAGGTCAAACGCGTTCAGGCATATGAGATCCAGGCATGTGTAGATAATCAGCGCAATGCCGGATACAAGACCGGGAATCCTGTATACGAAGATCATGAACAGGATAACAAGTGCAAGTCCGATCCCTGCAGCCTTCACACTGCTGGCAATGGCTTCCTCACCTAACTGTGCGGCAACCACGTTGGAACGAAGCTCGCTCAGCTCCAGCTTCAGACCACCGATACGGATGGTGGAAGCCAGGTTTTCAGCCTCAGCAGAATCCTTCATACCGGAAATCTGGGCATTGCCGTCTTTGATCTCCGCGTTTACATTGGGTACACTGACGAATTTGCCGTCATAGTAGATACCAATGCTGTCATGGCTGTCCTCAAAGGCAGCTTTTGTGGCCTCCGCGAATTTTGTGGTTCCCTCCTCTGTCAGAGTCAGGTCCACCACATTTTCTTTGTTCTTTAAATCGTTTTCAATGATGGCAGCTTTTGCTGTCTTAACCTCTGTACCTGTCAGGACAATGGAACCATCCTTCTGCAGTTCCTCAATAGTCTTGTTCAGAACATACTCTGTGCCGTTAAAGGTGTAGTTCTCAGAACCGTCAGAACCCTTGTGGGCAATAAAATACAGGGAGCCCGGTTTTCCCAGCTCTTCCAGAATCTGGTTGGCATCCGTAACACCCGGGATTTCCACGTTGATCCTGTTTGTACCCTCTTTGTAAACCTGGGCCTCGGAGCTGTACTGCTCCACTCGTTTTTGTAATTTGTAGATGGTGTCCGCCATCTCATCGTCTGTGGGGTTTTTCTTTGACGCCTCGTATGTAATGCTGACACCGCCTGCCAGATCAAGGCCGGTCTTAATGTGTTTTGCGGCACCTGTTCCGGTGGGACCCAGTCCGACTGCGGAGGTGAATACCAGGAAACCGGTAATCAGAACCGTCAGCACAAGTACGAGAATACCTCTGCTTTTCTTCATTGTTCTTTCCCTTCTTTACTTTTAGTCTTTATGTGTGTCATGATGTATGCTATTGTTCTGCCAAAGCGGCTTTTATCATAATGGCACATTCCACTCTCTTGCGCTGCAGTTCACAGCCAAGGTCATAGACATCGTTGATGGAGCCGTGGAAATTATAGGAATTTGCCGCACATCCGCCGCTGCAGTAAAATCTGGCGAAGCACTCCCGGCATTTTTCCTTTGCATATACATTACACTCTTTGAACGCATCGCGGATCTCCGGTTTCTGTACACCGTCCCACACATTGCCCATGAGGAATTTTTCCTCACCGACAAACTGATGGCAGGGATACAGGTCACCCCATGGTGTCACAGCCAGATATTCGGTTCCGGAACCGCAGCCGGAAAGCCGCTTATACACACAGGGACCTCCCGTCAGGTCTATCATAAAGTGGAAAAAGTTAAAGCCTCTTCCCTCTTTTTCCCTCTTGATGATCTCTTTTGCCAGCTTGTCATACTCCTCACAGATTTTCGGGACATCCTCCCACTGAAGCGCATATTCTTCTTTTTCATCCGCCACCACAGGCTCCACGGAAATCTGTTCAAATCCCAGGTCCGCCAGATGGAGCACATCTTTGGAAAAATCCAGGTTATGACGGGTAAAGGTACCTCTGGCATAATATTTCTTCTGCCCTCTGCTGTCGGCAAATTTCTGGAATTTCGGTACCACCAGGTCATAGCTGCCCGCTCCTTTTCGGAAGGGACGCATAAAATCATGGACTTCCCTGCGGCCGTCAATACTGAGCACTACGTTGTCCATCTCTTTGTTGGCAAATTCCATAATCTCATCATTGAGCAGGACGCCGTTTGTTGTGAGTGTAAAGCGAAAATGCTTGTTGTGGATCTTTTCCTGGGAACGGCCGTAGGCCACAAGGTCTTTGACCACCTTCCAGTTCATAAGCGGCTCCCCGCCGAAGAAATCCACCTCCAGGTTCTTCCTGTTGCCGGAATTGGCGATCAGAAAATCCAGCGCCTGTTTTCCCACTTCATAGGACATCATGGCCCTGCGTCCATGATACTCCCCTTCCTCCGCAAAACAGTAACGGCAGGCCAGGTTGCAGTCGTGGGCAATATGCAGGCAGAGAGCCTTCACCACTGTGGGCCTGTCCTTAAAACTGTCGATTGCTTTTTCGTACACATCCTCTGTAAACAGCATCTGCTCTTTTTTGAGCACCGCGCATTCCTCAAGAGCAGTTTTAATATCTTCCTCCTGATACCTGTCTTTCAGGGCAGTGAGTATCTCCTCCTCACTTTTTCCCTCATCCAGCAGACCGACCATGTCGTAGACAATCTCATCCACCACATGCACGGAACCGCTGTTTACATCGAGTACAATGTTGTATCCATTATTTTTATAACGATGAATCACAGTATTTTTCCTTTCTTCTCTTAGTATGCCGTACAATGAATAAGCAGCGGCTTTTATACCGCTGCTTCTGATGTCTTCCTATGACAGCAAATTATTCTTGATAACAGGAAGTTCGTGAAGCGCAGTTCCTGTTATTTATTCTCGCAGCTCTGATTTCCTACTGTGCAGGATGTTTTACAGGCTGACTGGCAGGATGTCTGGCACTCACCGCAACCGCCTTTTTTTACTGTATTCTGTAAGTTTTTTGTATTTAATGTTTTGATATGTTCCATGACATATTCCTCCCTGTGCTTAAATGTAATTCTATGCGTCTGCACGCTTGTGGCTATTATAGCATATCTATAACCGGCAAGGCAAGTATTTCTTTCGTAATTCAAGTGAACCTATCCCGGTTCCTGCAAGCGGAACTCTCACGACAACATACCGCCCAGGGCGCCTCCCAGAAAACAGAGAAAATAGGTGACTGCCATCTCCTTAAAATCAGCGGATATCTGATGCTCCGTCAAAAATGTGACTGCGGTCAGAAGCACTGCATAGCCAATCCCCAGCGCCATTCCCCACAGGTATCTCTGGTTTCCTACTTTTTTTCCAAGATAGAAGCCTCCCAGAAAACAGGACACTATGTAAATAATCAGGATACCCAGGTTCACCTGGTTTTCTCCCAGTCCCATCTTGTACAGAAGAAGCGCCAGAAGAAGCAGCATAAGGCCGGTTGCCAGGTAAGCTGCCAGCAGCGCCTTCATCATCAGTAGAGGTTTTGATTGTTTTGCAACTGTCTGCTCCATAAAGAAACCCTCCCATATGTATATATATGGGAGGGCATTCTGATGTATTACTATGTAATCATTTCTTTTTTCTTTTACCCAAGACTAAAAGGACCACCACAACAATGACTGCCGCAGCTGCCACCAGCACATAGGTAAGAATCGGTGACTCATCGCCTGTTCTGGGGTTTACCACCACTGCTCCGTTGTTTTTCTTAATGGAGGTGTTGGTTGGCTTTTTCACTGTGGAGGAACCATTGTTTCCGCCGTTCTTGTTGATGGAAGAACTGCCGCCGTTCCCTGTTGTGCCGGCTGACGGTACTGTAGGCTTATGGTTGGGGCTCTGTGTTCCGATTCCCACAAGCTGGCTGCCGCCTACATTGAAAGGACTCAGGGAGCCGGTTTCAAATACCAGGTATCCGCCTGAAACATTCATATTGCTTCCCAGTGTGAAATATTCATAACTGCCGGTCTCTTCCATATAATGTCCGATCACCAGCTTTTTGTAGAGATCTGCGTCCTTTGGCACCGGAATGGATACCGTCACCTTTTTGCCATCCGGAATCTTGTACTCTTTATCTGCTTTCAGATCCCAGAGTTCAATCTCATATGCCTGGAGAATCTGCTCAATATCCGCTGCCGGCAGACTGTCCACATCTGTATTCAGGGATACCCTGACTTCTACATAAGAGGGAATAAAATCACCGGATACTTTCACATCTGTGGCCTTGTCCCAAAGGCTGCCCACCGGTTCTTTTTCTGCCTTTTCGGAAGACTCCTTTTTCGATGATATATTCTCTTTTTTATCTGTGTTTTCCTTTTTGGAGGATTCTTCTTTTTTGGATGCGTCATCCTTTTTGGCTGACTCTTCTTTTTTGGTCTCTTCCTTCTTGGATGCGTCCTCTTTCTTGTCCTTTGCATCCTTTTTATCTTCTACGGGCTTTTCCGTCTTGTCTGTGTCTTTCTTATCGGCATCCGTATCCTTGTCATCTGCAGGCTTCTCAGCCTGGTCAGTCTTGCCGCTGTCCGTATCCTGCTTGGGTTCCTCTGTTTCGGCCTCTTCCTTCTTCGGCTCCTCTTTTTCTTCCGCAGAAGACTCCGGCGCTTTCAGAGACTCCACATATACGGTCACACTTCGAACCACCTGCTGCCCCTCCGCGCTCCAGCCCGGGACTCCGGAATAGTCATATGTCTCCGTGTCATTGGGCGTAAAGATGATCTGATGGGTGCTCTCATAGGTATCCGGCACTTTCTCAGGCTCCGCGAAACGGAAGGTACCGTCACCGTTGAAACCGTCTCCCATGAACATGGACTCCAGTGTGGCCGGCTCCTTCATGGTCATGCTGTCCGGTACCGTCACCGCAGGTGCTTCCTGCTTTTTAACCGGTGCCTCCTCCTTGGGTTCTTCCTTGGGTTCTTCCTTTTGTTCCTCTTTTGCCTCTTCTTTAGACTCTTCTTTTGTATCCTCTTTTACCGCATCTTTATCTGCGCTGTTATCCTCTGAGGTGTTATCCTCTTTTTTTTGTTCCTGATTTTCTTTGTTCTCCTCTTTTGCCTTTTCACCCACTACAAAGGCATCGGCGCCCAGATTGGCGCTCTTGGTATCCACATCGGAGGCGCTCAGCCAACCGTAAGACAAGGTAAGCTTACCGCTTCCCTCCACCTTTATGATCGGTCCGCTGAAACCGTCCGCACGCTTGACTGTGATCCCGGAGGGCATGGTGAGCTTTGTCTCACCGGAAATGGTGATGGTTCCGCATACCAGGATGGTCGCGCTGTCGGCTGCCAGGGATTTGGCTTTCTCAAAGCTGGAAACCGCCGTATCCTTGGAGGTGCCGTCCCCGCTCTTCTTACCGCTGCCGCTTACATAGACAGTTTTTAGCTTTGCCGCATTGTCCGTCTGCTCCGCTGCTGCCACCTGGGATAATCCCATGTGCATGCCGGTGCCCGCTCCCTGTACCACCAGCATGGCTGCCAGTGTAATGCCGAGAGTTGTCTTCAGGATTCTGTTCTTATATGATCTGCTGTTATTTCCGCTGTAATTTTTCTTCATAATCTGCCCCTTTTTAAAATCTATCTCGTCGTGGTCTGCTATGTATCTTTTATATGTAAAAATTGTGTTTCTGCACATTGTGCAAATTAGACAATTTCGGTACTCTTTCTTTAGGCATAATCATCATGCCTCTATCGGAGACATTATAGCATATTTCTGTTTGTTTCGACACCCCTAAAATTCAATTTTTTTATTTTTTCTGCGATACTTGCAATCCTTCCCAAAATCATGTATCATTTCTTAATATAATTTTATATTACAAAGGAGTTGAAATTTAATTGGATTCCAGTGACGCCATACAGTTTCTCGTCTTGATTGTACTTATATGCCTCTCGGCATTCTTTTCATCCGCAGAAACTTCTATGACAACCGCAAACAAAATTCGTATCCAGACCCTGGCCGAACAGGGAAATAAGAAGGCAAAAACCCTTCTGAAGGTAACAGGCAATTCCGGAAAGATGCTCAGCACGATTCTGATCGGCAACAACCTGGTCAATATCGGGGCTTCTTCCCTTGCCACATCCATGGCTATCCGCATGTTCGGCAATGCCGCAGTGGGTATATGCACCGGTGTACTGACACTGCTGATCCTGATCTTCGGTGAGATCACGCCGAAGACCATGGCAACCCTCAACGCGGAACGGCTTGCACTTTCCTACGCCGGCCCCATCCACGGACTGATGGTGCTTCTCACACCGGTCATCTATATTGTAAATAAGCTTTCCGACGGCGTGCTGTCTCTGCTGCGCGTGGACCAAAGCGGAAAGGGCAACCGGATCACAGAGCACGAGCTGCGTACCATCGTCAATGTCAGCCACGAGGAGGGCGTCATTGAGAGCGAGGAACGCCAGATGATATATAATGTGTTCGACTTTGGGGATTCCCAGGCCAAGGATGTTATGGTTCCCCGCATTGATGTGGCTTTCGCGGATATCGGAAGTTCCTATGATGACCTGATTTCCATGTTCCGGGAGGAAAAGCATACACGGTTCCCGGTCTACGAAGATACCACCGACAATGTGGTAGGCATCGTCAATGTCAAAGACCTGCTGCTTATGGGGTCCAGGGATAATTTCTCTTTAAAAGAGATCATGCGGGAGCCTTACTTTACTTTTGAGTACAAGAAGACCTCTGAACTGCTGGTGGAAATGAAGGAAGAGAGCGTTTCTTTCGCTGTCGTTCTGGACGAGTACGGCGCCACTGCCGGAATCATCACCCTGGAGGACCTGTTGGAGGAGATTGTGGGGGATATCCACGATGAATACGATGACACCGAGGAGGATGACTTAACGGAGATCATTCCCGGAAGGGAATACGTGGCACTTGGGGCCGCGAGACTGGATGATTTAAATGAAGTGCTTCCCGTGCAGATCGAATCTGAGGACTATGATTCCATCGGCGGGTATATCATCGAACAGCTTGACCGCTTCCCGGAGCCCGGGGAAAGTATCACAACCCCGGACCATGTGCGCCTGGTTGTGGACAAGGTAGAAAAAAACAGAATCGAGGCTGTACACATTTTCCTGCCTGAGATACAGGAACAGCCCGAAGAAGAATGACCGGCAGCGGGAGGAAATCCCGGACATCTGCCATAAGAACAACAAATGGAAAGGACAACAAAGAATTATGAGCGGTTTTTTTAACATGGACAGCCCGGTTATGCGGTTTCTGTCCCGCGTATGTGACCTGATGATCTTAAATTTTATGTGCCTGATATGCTGCATTCCTATTGTAACCATAGGAGCATCTGTCACTGCGCTGTACTCTGTTACCCTGAAAATGGTAAGGGGGGAAGAATCTTATATCTTCAAAGGCTTCTTAAAGGCTTTCAAGGAGAACTTCAAAATATCCACGATTATCTGGCTGCTTCTGGCGGTACTTGGCCTGCTGATCTTCGCAGATTACAAGGCAACACAGTTTCTGCCCGACAATATGAAGAACATATTCCGCATCCTGGTAGGCGTTGTGATAACTTTCTACCTGCTGCTGATGACCTACGTTTTCCCCTATGTGGCAAGATTTGAGAACAACGTAAAAAACACGCTCAAGAACGCGCTGCTGATCAGTATTCTGAACCTGCCCCATACGGTTCTGGTTGTCTGTATTCCGGTGGGAATCGTGTTCATCACCATGTTCAACTCCACCACACTGGTTTACGGAAGCCTGTTCTGGTTCCTGATCGGACTTTCCTTTATCGCCTTCTGCAACTCCTACATATTCCGCAAGGTCTTTGCAAAGTATGAGCCTCAGGAGGAGGAAGAGCAGGGAAATCCTGACGATTATACCGTACCGGAAGAAATAACCCCTGACAAACAGGATGTTATAGAAGAGATAGAAGAAAAGAAATAAAATCCTCCAAAGCGTGCCGGAATGAACTTTCCGGCACGTTTTAAACCAAAAGAAGCCGTTACGCATTACGCGTCCGGCTTCTTTTGGTTTTCTCTCATATCTTTCATGATCTCATGGAACTGCTCCCCGCAGCGGGCGATCTCACCGAGAACGGTATCACAGCCTTTTTCACTCAGATACCAATTGTCCCTGGTGATCTCACAATCATCTGCAGGGCAGACCAGAAGTTCCGCTTCCGGATACAGAAGCTGGTAATACAGAAGCGCCCGCCTGGCATGTGCCGGTTTACAGCAGATGATTCCCCGCTTCACCTGCAGTCCTGCCGCGTCTGTCACCTCCCTGGAACGGATGGCGTTCTCATATGTGTAGGTGGCCTTTTCCTCCCTCCATATGTGGCATTCCTTCACACCATGCTTTACAAGGACAGCCTTTAAAAATTCCCACTCTGTCCTGTACGTTCCCCTGTATTCCTCTTCCTTTGCCTGAACACCTCCGAATCTGCCGCGCAGTATACTGTATTTTCCAGACGGCAGCACAAGCTCAGAAAATCCTTCTCTGTAGAGACTGGCTGCCTTCTCCGCGATCTGGGGAAATCCGCTGCCGGGGACAAAGATAATATCCGCCGGCTTTGGCTCCTGTTCCACAAAAATAAATTCTGTCATCTGGTCTAAAAATCTTTTGTTCCACATGATTCCTGTCCTCTCTTCGTTTCTTACAGGTACTTTTCGGTGATCAGGTGAAGGAAGTCCAGAATCTCCGGGTAGGTAAAAATCTCCTCTGTCCGTATCATGCGCTCCAGCTCCTCCCCGGTCACCCACCTGACTTCTGCCACTTCCTCCGGGTCCAGGATAAGCTTTGAGACAGGGATATCCCGGCGGACAAGGAAAACCTCCCAGATCATATGACTTCCGTCTTCCCGGTTAATATGTGCCAGATGAATCAGTTCTTCCCTCTCCAGGGCAAGCCCTATCTCCTCCTGCACTTCTCTGATACACCCTTCTTTGGCGTCCTCGCCGGCCTGTATCCTGCCGGCAGTCAGGGACCAGACATTGGGATAGTGGACACATCTGCTGCTTCTCTTCTGGATCAGAAATTCTCCCTTTGTGTTCATGATCCAGGCCTCCACCGCCACGTGATATTCACCATCACCCAGGTCTTTTCCCTTTTCCATGACTCTCCCTGTAGGAATCCCTTTGCTGTCGCATATATCCCAGAGCTCCATCCTTTGTCCTCCATTTACCGAATATCATATACACTTCTCAAGCGCAGGCCTTTTGGTTCTCCGCTCAGGATCCTGACACGCTTCTCCCCTGCGTTCATGTCAAAGTAATTATCTGACAGGAGCAGGTCTTCCGCTTTATTTTGTATCTCCACGCTCTTTGCATAAGCCTGTGCCCGAACGACGATCTCATCCCCTTCCACTCTGCAGGAAAGCCCGGGGTCTGCATAGGCAAAATACTTGGGAAGGGAGAAGATGACGGTCCCCTCGGACAGAATTTCACCGTTCTGCAGAATCTCATAACTTACATACCTGTCAAAAATCTGGATATGCGGGAATTCCACTTTATCCAGCCAGACACTGGACATAGCCGGAACGCAGACAAGTTCCTCATGGGAGGAAAAAATCTCCGCCTTCTGGTTCCGCACCGCCCATCTGACCAGGACCTGCTGTTCTTTTCTGGTCTCATTGGTCACATTCAGACGGATAGACTTTTCAAACTCAAAATGCTCCCGGTTCATATCCGGCTTCTGTGTAAGCCAGCCCTCCTCCTGGCAGGACACCATAATGGGCGCGAAGAAACGTTTTGCGTAATAATGCAGCGCCTTCCACCGTCCGGTGTAGTCAATGGAAGACCAGGAAGCCACAGGCCAGCAGTCATTTAGCTGCCAGTAGATGGCTCCCATGCATCTTCCCCTGTTTCTCCTGAAATGTTCCACGCCGTAGCGGATGGCCTCCGCCTGGAGAAGCTGTGAAGCATAGAGCACGGTTTCAAAAGAGGAGGGATAGCGGAATGTCTGCTGCATGTAATTCATGATCTTTCCGTTGGCACCTGCATTTCTCTGGTGCTTTTCCATCACATAGGAAAAAATATTAAAGTCATCCGGATCATCCGTAAATGTCTTGACCGTGCTCAGACAGGGGAAAGACTGGAATCCGAATTCTGACGCATAGCGGAAGAAATAATTTCTGTAATCCGAGAAAGGCTTGTTTCCGTGCCACACATCCCAGTAATGCACATCACCTCTGTTCGGGTCATTTGGTTCGTCAAAGGAACCGCCTGAGGAAGGGCTTGCCGGCCAGTAAAAGGTCACAGGGTCATACTCCCTCAGCACCTCCGGGATCACTCTCTCATACATGAGCAGATAATCCCTCACCTCAGAGTGCTTTGATACCCAGTTGCCCTCCTTTACAAACATCTCCATCTCATTGTTGCCGCACCACAGACCTAAGGAAGGGTGACGGCGGATACGTTTTATGTTGTCAGCCAGCTCTTTTCTCATATTCTCCTCAAAGGCAGGCGTCAGATCATAGACCGCACAGGCGAACATAAAGTCCTGCCATACCATAAGACCCAGTTCATCGCAGATATCGTAGAACCAGTCCTCAGGATAATACCCGCCACCCCACACACGAACGGCGTTGAAATTGGCTGCCCTGCAGTCCTTAAGCAGTTTTCTGGTCTTTGCCGAGGTAGTCCTGCCCAGCAGGTGATCCTCGGGGATATAGTCAGCGCCCATGGCAAATACCTGTACCCCGTTAACCTCATGGGCAAAGCTCTCCCCATATGCGTCCTTCTCCACATGCATGGTCATTGTGCGAAGACCGATGCGCTGTATCTTTTCATCCACTGCCGTATCCCCGCACATAAGCTCTGTCTTGACGGTATACAAGGGCTGTTCCCCAAGGCCGTTGGGCCACCAGAGTCTGGGATCTTCAATAACGATCTCCTCCGGGGAGCCGTCAAAGACACGTTTTGACTTATCGGGGTCCTCTATGGTGATCCGGTAGGAACAGCAGGAATCCTGTCCGTGGAGTTCCACGGGGTCTCCTGCCACCCGGTCCTTCACGATCCTTACATGCACCTGAGGCTTCAGTCTGACATATCCTGCCCGGTGCTCCTGGCGCAGATACACACTGTCAAGGCAGGCTTTCTGTATCCCCAGAAGGGATACCGGGCGGAAGATACCTGCATCCGGCAAGTGAGCACCCCAGTCCCAGCCGAACATACAGTGCGCTTTCCGAATGTGCACAAAACCGTCCATGGCGTCCTCAGACCCTCTTGTGGGCGCCTCCGCAAATTTTTCCCTGATGTACGCAAGCGGTGAGTGGAAAAGTATCCGCAGGGAGTTTCCCTTTTCATGGAGAAGATGCCGCACGGAAAATTCCCAGGTCCGGTGCATATTGTCTGTTCTGCCTATATATTCATGATTCACATAGATGTCCGCAATGGTATCCAGCCCCTCAAAGCGCAGCAAAACGCTGTCACAGGAGAGAAGGTCCGTCCCACAGGCGAATATGGTCTCATATTCATAGTCGTTTTCCATCAGTGCCAGAGCTTTATTCTCATTGTCCTTCCAAAATGGATCCTCCATATTGCCGTTTCTCAAAAGATCCGTGTATACGGTTCCGGGTACCTGTGCCGGCTGCCAGTCGTCCCACCCCGCGGTATGCATTTCCCAGTTTTCATGAAGATTCTGTTTTATCATTTTGCTGCTTTCCCCTTTTCAGACTTCTTATTCTTCACTGCCGTCAAGCAGAAGATGACTATATTCCGGATGTTTTGCAAACCAGTCCACAGCATAAGAACATGTTGGAAGCACTTTTTTTCCGCTCTCATCCAGATACTGTGCCGCTGCCTGCATAAGCTTTCCCGCAATCCCCTGTCCGCGCAGAGATTCATCTACAAAGGTATGGTTGATATTCACCGTGTTTTTGTTTACAGCGGGAAATGTGACTTCTGCCAGTATTTTCCCCTCTTCATTGTAATAGGCGATTTTTGATTTTTCCTTCGTAAATTCCATAATCATTCTCCTCTTCACTTTTTTATTTCATAAAAGCCGGCTTAACCGGCTTTTATATTCCTACTTTTCTGCTGCTGCAAGCGCTTTTGTTTTCCACTTTCCTCTCCTGTAGAAAAACCAGGTGACAATGGCACCCAGTACCCAGGATACCAAGAGAGAGATAAAGATACACTCACTGCGGCCGTTGGGAAGTTCCGGTGTTCTGGTGGCCCAGGATATCCCGTAAGCCAGAGGCACACGAATCAGGACTGTGGTAATGATGGAGATCCACATAGGCGTCATGGTATCACCTGCTCCCCTCATGACTCCGGAAAGACTCTGGGTCACAGCCATGGCTATGTATCCCACTGCCAGTATGCACATCATGCGCATACTCAGATCCACAAGCTCAGAGGTGCCGGTAAAGATACCCATCAGATTCCTGCCGAACAGCAGGATGAGGACCGTGATCACAGCGGATGTGCCTGCCGCGATCATGGTGCCCTGTCTGGCTCCCTGTTCCACCCGGTCGTAGCTGTTTGCCCCCACATTCTGACCCGCATAAGTGGTCATGGTGGTGCCGAAGGAAAAGTTCGGCATCATGGCAAAGCCGTCCACACGCATAACGATCACATTGGCTGCTATGAGCATTTCCCCGAAGCTGTTGGTAAGGGACTGCACAATGACCATGGCCATGGAAAAAATAGCCTGGGTAAGCCCGGAGGGAAGTCCCAGACGGATAATATTCACGGCATGGTTCTTTTTCATCTTCAGATAGTGGAGTCTGAAATCAAAGACATCCTTCATGCGGGTCAGTTTCCACATGCAGAGGACTGCCGATACTGCCTGCGCAATGGCTGTGGCAAGGGCAACCCCCGGCACGCCCAGGCCCAGGCCGGCTACAAACCACAGATCCAGGATAATATTCAGCACCGTCGCCACAAGCAGATATATAAGGGCCGATACGGAATCTCCCAGACCCCTGAGGATTCCGCTCAGAATATTGTAGTAAGCCACACCTGCAATGCCGATGAACAAAATTCTCAGATAGGAATTACACCAGTCAATGATCGTATCCGGCGTATGCAGAAGCTCCAGCATAGGCATGATCACAAAGGGTGCCAGCGCCATGATAATGACTGAGGCAATGGCGGTCAGGGTGATACAGCTTCCTATGGTGCCGGAGAGTTCCTCCCTCTCCTTTGCCCCGAAATACTGGGAAACCATAACACTGCTTCCCACGGAAATACCGATAAATAAAACAAGCAGCAGGTTTAAGATCGGTCCGGCACTGCCCACCGCTGCCAGGGCATTGTCTCCCACATACCGTCCCACAATAATACTGTCCACCGTGTTGTAGAGCTGCTGCGCGATATTACCGATAACAAGCGGCACAGTAAAAGCCACGATCTTCTCCCACGGTCTACCCTCTGTCATATCCACAGGGGCGAATAATTTCTTCAGTTGTCCTCCCATAATACGTTTACCTTCTTCTGTCACATTTTTCTCATACATATTCAGCTCCGCTGAATATGATATATACTTATCCTACTATAAAAAGACAGCCCGGTCAAAATGTATTTTTCTTTGACCGGGTGTTTTTTTCCGCTGTCCGCAGGTGCTGCGGCAAAAAGAGCAAATAGAAAGGCGGAAACGGCTCATCTCCTTCCGTTTCCGCCTATCCCCTTGGGGTTAAATCACCACAATGATTCCGCCGTCATTGGCATACATACTGCTGACGCCTGCGGTATCTAAAAGAACTACATCCTTTACCGGAATCCGTTTTACAATGGCGTCCTTCACGATCTCCGCCCGCTCCCAGCAGTTGCAGTGTGAGATGCCCAGTATTCTGTCCGCACTGTTCTCTGAGCGCTCCACAATATAATCCACCATTTTCATAAGGGCCTTGTTGATGCCTCTCGCTTGGTCAAGCTGTATGATCGTGCCCTCCGGGGTCGCTCCCATGACAGGCTTGATCTTCAGGGCCGTGGCCACAAATGCCTTCAGATTACTTAATCGTCCGTTCTTTCGCAGAGTTTCAAGGCTCTCCAGCACAAAATAGGTGTTCTGGCTCTCAATATAAGCCTCTACCTCCCGGACAATATCCTCAAATTCCATATTTTTACTCTCACACTCTTCAATCTTCAGAGCGATCAGGGTCTCGCCCACAGAAGCTGAGCGGGAATTGAATACATGGATCTTTTTCTCAGGACTGCTCTCCAAAAGCAGATTTCTGCCGAGTACGGCACTGTTATAGGAGCCGCTCAGTTCTGAGGAAAGCGTCACTGCATACACATGGTCTGCCTCACAGTCATAGGCTTCCATATATCTCTCCGGGGAGGGACATGAGGATTTGGGACAGTTCGGTGATTCTGCCACTCTTTTTAAGAAATATGCCTGATCAAAGCTCTCATCATCCACAATATCTTCTTCGTCGACAGTAAGGGTCAGGGATGCCCGTTCAATGGCCGGGTCTTCTTTCCAACGTTCTATTAATTCTCCGCAGCTGTCTATTACTATTTTATATCTCATCTTGCAACCTCTTATATGTAGTTTTTAATACTATGTTTTATGATAACACAAAACCATGCTGTTGAAAAGGGCTTTTTTCATGAAAGTACTTTGATTTTTCCCGTTTTTCGTATATACTATTCATTAGACTAATGACAGGAAGAGGAAATAATATCATGATAGCTTTACAGGTACAGGATGTAAAAGACTTTATGTCCCGTCTGCTTATCGGAACCGACTTCGATGCCTTCTGGCTGTGTGAGGCCAATGTGACCACCTTTGTCACTTACCATATTGACGGTTCCCTCCACAAGGAGTTCTTTGATTCAGAACAGGCGGAAATGCTCGCCCGGACAGAGCGCACCTTCTCAACGTGGAAGGAAATAAAACCCTTCTGCTTCTCCATCATGAAAGGAAAACATACCCCGCTGCACTTTAAAATTGTATTTCAGCTCTCCCGGCAGAATGTGGAAAAACTGCTTGTGGGAAGCGGACTTTCCCAGACACCGGCAGATGTCTTCGGCCTGTATCTGAACCTGCAGTACGACGGCAGTCATGTGACCTGCACAACAGGTACATCCCTGAGAACCTTTACCATGGACAAGTCCCTGGACCGGGTGTGGGATGAAATGGTGACCAAATTTTTCAAGCAGCAGCAGATTCCTGTGCTGCTTGTCTGATTTTATATTGATAATAGTTTATGTGAAAGAAGGAAAAGTATGCAAAATTATGAAAAAAATGACTTCAAACAGGAATGGATGGAAAATCTGTCCCTGTTTGCCCGCGAGATGGATTACCCCCGGGAAGTTGCCGCCTCTCTTGCGCAGTCTCTGGAGCAGGTCTTTAAAAATAGAGAAGTTCTCCATATACTCACTGCTGCTGACCGGACATACAGTGAAAACATCCATATGGACTACGAAAAAATCCTGGAAGAATTAAAGGATGTCTCCCCGCGCTGCGGCATCCACACATATACCCTCCACATGCTCTTCTATATTATCCTGTCACGCAAAACCAGGAAAATCTACGAAGAACGCGGCATTGCGCCGGAAATCTTCCGTGCCTCCATGATGGACCTGCACTGGAAGCTTCTGGAATGCAGAAAAATGTTCGGCATATGGGGCACCAGCGTAGCGCAGTGGCAGATCTGGTGGTTTGAGGTCAGACGTTTTGCGCTTGGGCGTTTCCAGTATGAGCTGGTGCCCTTTCGGGAAACCTACGAAAAAGACGGCGTATCCCTGCATCCCGGTGACCTTGTCATCAACGTGCACATCCCGTCCTGCGGCCCCTTAAAAAGGGAGGAATACATGAAGTCCTACGCCATGGCCGCAGACTTCTTCCGTGATTCCTTCAAGGACAGGCCCATTGTGTTCCTGTGCGAATCCTGGATGCTCTTTCCGGAACACAGGCTGTTCCTTCCGAAGACTTCCAATATTCTGGGATTTATGCAGGATTATGACATTTTCAGAGAGGAGTATAACAACGGGGATCTGTGGAGAATCTTTTATGAGGACTACGAAAAACCGGCTGACAAGCTTCCTGGTAACACAGGACTCCAGAGAGCTTACCGCTCCTGGTTAATGGAAGGACACATGGCCGGAATGGGATTCGGCGTTTTTATATATGATAAAAGAGTGACAGGAGAAGAATTATGATACAGGATATTGCACCGCATATTTACCACAACGAATATCTGCCCCACCATCCTCAAAAGGACAGTGTGCTGCTCTGTTACGATAAAGATCGGATATTCATGAATGTCACAGACGGAGAAATCACATTCCCCACTTATGCAGAGGCGGAAGCCGTATATCCGGCTGTCAGAGACATGTGGACATATCTTTTCACCATAGATGAGACTGCATATTACCTTATATCCCGGCTCCCCTTTGAGGAGATGCCGGACTATGCCTTTGAAAAGACCTACAGCCTGCGCACCTTAAGCCCCCGTCATCTTATCTTTGCAGGTATTACCGGACACCAGCTCTACAAATGGTATAAAGGGCGCCGCTTCTGCGGATCCTGCGGCCGTAAGATGAAGCCGGATAAAAAAGAACGTATGATGTACTGCCCCCACTGCCAAACTATGGAGTATCCAAAGCTCTCCCCCGCGGTCATTGTTGCCGTGAGAAACGGGGATAAGCTGCTGCTCTCCAAATACGCAGGACGTGAATTTACCAACTATGCCCTTATTGCCGGATTTGCGGAGATCGGAGAGCCTATAGAAGACACGGTGAGACGAGAAGTCATGGAGGAGGTAGGCTTAAAGGTCAAAAATATCCGCTTTTACAAAAGCCAGCCATGGTCTTTCAGTGATACTCTGCTCTTCGGCTTCTTCTGTGATCTAGACGGTGACGACACCATCCGGCTGGACGAGGAGGAGCTGGCCCTGGCAGAATGGCACGAGCGTTCCCAGATACCTGATGACGCATATGAAATCAGTCTCACCAGGGAGATGATGACGCTGTTTAAAAACGGACTTGATGACAAATTGTCACTGTAATGTCATTTTCCCCTGCTATACTGTGTTTCCATAAGGAGGATACACAACTATGGAAATACTATCTTGTAAAAATCTTACGAAAATTTACGGCGCAGGGCCAAACGCGGTCACTGCCCTGGATCATGTCACTCTCTCCGTGGAAAGCGGAGAATTCGTAGCCATTGTAGGCGCTTCCGGTTCCGGAAAATCCACGCTTCTGCATCTTCTGGGAGGCGTGGACCGCCCTACAGAAGGCGAGATCCGTATTGAGGACACAGACATTTCCACCCTGAATGAGGAGGCACTCGCCGCCTTCAGGCGCCGGAAAGTCGGTCTGATCTATCAGTTTTATAATCTGATTCCCACTCTCACCATCCGGAAAAATATACTTCTGCCTGTTCTTCTGGACGGACGCAGGCCTGACCGGGAAAGATTTGACCAGATCGTCACGACTCTGGGTCTTACCGACCGGCTGGAACACCTTCCCGGGGAACTCTCCGGGGGACAGCAGCAGCGGGCTGCCATTGCCAGAAGCCTGATCTGCCGCCCTGCCATTTTGCTGGCAGATGAACCCACCGGCAACTTAGACCGGAAAAATTCCCGGGAAACCATGGATCTTCTGAAGCTGTCACACCGCAGGTTCGGACAGACCGTTCTTCTGATCACACACGATGAAAAGCTGGCACTGGAGGCTGACCGAATCCTGACCATGGAGGACGGCAGGGTAATCAAAGACCAGGTGAACCCATCATGAAGATTCTGAGAGAATATACCCTGGATTTTATCCGTCAGAACAAGCGCACAAGCTGTGCCATTATGATTGCCCTTTATCTGACCAGCACCTTCCTGGCCTCCCTCTGCGGCTTTTTGGAGACCATGTGGAAGGACACCATCACCCTCACCGTGTACAAATCCGGTGACTGGCACGGGGAACTGTTCGGGGAGACCTTCGGCCGGGATCTGCCTCTGATCAGGGATTACTCCACGGTGGAATCCCTGTTGATAAAAGGCGAATTTATCACGGCGAAGATCGAGGACCCCAGAAGAGAATATCTGTCCTTCCGCTGTGCCAATGCCCCATACTGGGAGCATATGTCTGATAAAAATGAGCTGACCGAAGGCCGCATTCCCAGAGCGTCCGATGAGATTGTCATCTCAAAACAGTATTTTGAGAACAATCCCCAGCTCAAAGTCGGGGATAGAATAACGCTTCCCATCGGGGATCGGGTAAAGGACGGTACAGTTCTGGAAGCCACAGAGCCGCTTCGCAGCGGGGAGAGTTTTTCCCAAAAAGGGGAACGCACCTTTACGATCGTGGGCATACTGGATGTCACAACAGCATCCACGGTCCCTATGTATTATGCTATGGGTTATATGGAGGAGGAAGAGATAAAACCGGAGGAGTCCGTCACAGTCTATCTGCGCTTTCATTCCATACACGACACCTACAGGGACCTTCCCAAGATAGCGGAACTGATCGGATGGGAAACAGATGAATACGGAAATTATAACCTGAAATACAATGCCGACTATCTGTCACAGCACTTTGTGTTTCCCAAAGGACAGCTTAGTTTTGACAGTACCATGCAGATGCTGGCCTATCCCCTGATGTATCTGTTTCTGGCAGCACTGGTTGTGGGCCTTTTTATCCTCATCATACACAACGCCTTTTCCCTGTCCGCCAATTCCCGGATCACCCAGTTGGGCGTTCTGGCAAGCATCGGCGCCTCGCCCCGTCAGATTCGGCGGTCCGTCATCTGGGAGGGCCTGCTCCTCATGCTTCTGCCTCTGCCGGCCGGCCTTGCTACCGGATGGTTTCTGGACAGCCGGCTCATCCGGTATATTAACTCCATTAACAACTCCGCACGCCAGGAGGGGATGAAGGTAATTTTCTCCTACGGGCTTTTGAGCATACTGCCCGCTGTGCTCCTCACCTTCCTGACGGTCTGGTTTTCAGCCGGAATACCCGCCAAACGGATCGCACGCCTCACGCCTATAGAAGCCATACGGCAGGGTGGTATGGGAAATATAAAAAAGACACGTTCCAGGCATCTTCTGTCCCGGTTCTTCGGTATTGAGGGGGAGATGGCATCCAGTGCACTTTCCGCCCGGAAGAGATCCTACCGGACAGCCACGATTTCCCTGACTCTGTCTTTTCTTCTGCTGGCCTGCTTCTGGCATCTGAATGCCTTAAGGAGCGCCCAAACGGACGCAGCCGTCCAAAAGGATGAGGCTTCAAAAGCCCATATTGAATATTACCTGGATAACGGGCAGGCTCCGGAACAGGAGATACTCTATGACTTAAAAAAGCTTCCCCATGTAAAGGACGCTGTCTTTTATTCTTCCTTAAAATCCGCCCTGTGGATGACCGCAGACATGGAGTCCGAGGAACTGAAGCGCGCAGGAGGCATGGAAGCTGTAACAGATGCAGGAAAATATTATCCCATCAAAAGAGACGGGCAGTACCGGATCCAAAGTTACATTATGGGACTGGATGATGCGTCTTTCCGTGCATACTGCTCTCTGCTTGGCATTGACCCGGCACCTTATTTTGACACTGCGGACCCACGTGCTATTGTGTACAACCGGACTGCTGACAAGATAAACGGAAAGCCCTCCCACACAGAGGACATAGATTTTCTGAAACTTCAGGAGGGAGATACCCTGACCTTATCCGATAAGATCCTGGATGAGGAGGAGGGCGAATCCACTTTCCGTATAAAAGCCGGACATATTACAGACAAAACGCCCCTTCCCGGCGTAGAATTTCCGGGATATACCCTGATCCAGTTTGTGCCCATGAGCTCCATGGATGCCCTGGCTGAAAACTGCAGGGAAAAACGGCGGCTTGGTTCCTATCACGCCATTGGCCTTTTCTACGCTGACAGCAGAAAGCATATTGAGGGAATCCGTAAGAATATGGAAGCGTTCAGTGACAAGTATTATGGTTCCGGTGACTATTATATCTCCGACATTCTGGAGGAAGAGAAACTTGACCGGGATGCCAATAAGATGTACAGTGCTGTTATCTTCTTCATTTCCGGCCTGATGGCTGTCATTGGCCTGTCCAATGTGTGGGCAACGGTATCCGGGACCTTAAAAAGCCGCAGAAGGGAGCTTTCCACCCTGCGCTCCGTAGGGCTTTCCCCGCGGGCCCTGTCCCGTATCCTGTCACTGGAGGCTTTGCTTTTCGGTCTGACACCGATTCTTGTAAGCCTTCCCGTGCAGGTGCTCTTTGTAGCCTTCTTCCTGAACGTATCCGGGCTTCCTGTCAGCATCTATCTGGCGCACGCGCCGTTTTTAAAGATTCTTGCTTACACGGTCCTGCTGCTGGTTGTCATGCTGGGCACATACGCTCTGGGCAGCAGAAAATTACTGAAGGAAAATATCATCGACGCGCTGAAGGATGAGACGTTCTAACGGGAATCTGTATAGAACCGCACGGTAAAACAGGCGCCTCCGTCCTGCCCGTTGTCCGCCCGCAAAGTTCCGTTCTGGCGCTCGATCAGGGATTTTGACAGCGCAAGGCCAATGCCGATGCTGTCCCTGCCGGCGTTTTTCCCCCGGTAGAACCGCTGGAAAAGATGGGGGATATCCTCCTCATCAAATCCCGGGCCGTTATCTGCCACCAGAATCTCCGTATAGAGGGGGTTCTGGTGGTATTTTATTGTGATGCTCCCGCCCTCTTCTGCGTGCTCACTGCAGTTCTTAATCAGATTGGACAGAGCTTCGGCTGTCCAGTGTCTGTCCCCCTTAAAACAGGCCTGTATCTGCTGTGGAATGCTGAGCGTCTGTTCCCGCGCTCTGATCTGCGGCTCCAGCGGCTCACAGGCTTCAATGATGACGGACGCAGCATCCAGGTTTTCCTGCTCCAGTTCCAGTGTTCCCGCATCCAGTCTGGACAGGGTGAGAAGGCTGGCAACCAGATACTCCATCCGAAAAATCTGATCCTCCAGCCGGTCCAGATACACCTTTGTCCCCTGTATCTCCCCTTCCTGCTGCAGAAGCTGTACCATCAAGGACATGGAGGTAATGGGTGTCTTTAACTGGTGGGCAATATCCGCCAGATTATCCGCCAGGTTCTGCCGCTCCTGACAGGCCTCTTCCTTGGTCCTGCGAAGTTCCCGGACAGTCTTATATATCTCATCCTCCAGTATGGAAAATTCATCTTCCCTGCGGGACAACACGGTCTCACGGCCCTGGTTTACATCCTCCAGATATGCGGTGAGCTCCTCAATACGCTGCCCTTTCCCCTTCTCCGACCTTTTATACCAGCATAACCAGACTGCGAAGATCCCCAGAAAGCACAGACAAGAAATCCCCAGATACACCGGAAGCAGACCTCTTCTGTAATAAGCAGCCGTGTATCCGTATCTGTCCAGCCACTCCCTGCCCTCCCGGGATACGGAGGCGGTACTGCTTTCCTTTAATATAGCCGTCACTTTGCCGGCAAGCTCCGGCTCCTCCTTTATAGTGCAGGACATAATCTGTTCCACAGTCTTTCTCTGCATACCGGAGGAAACCGCCGCGAAGACCGTTCCAAGAAGCAGTCCCAGGCAGACTGCCGCGGCCAGCACTGCCGGTACGGTTCTCTTTTTTTCTCTTCTATCCATTCTCCCCTGTCTCCTCCATCCGATAGCCAATCCCCCGAAGGGTCTGAATCTGTTTTGGGTTATTCATTTTCTCCCGAAGGCGTTTCATGGTGACCGTAAGGGTATTGTCATTGACAAAATTTCCATCCGCATCCCACAGAAGTTCCAGCAGACGGTTCCTGGTTATCGCCTGGTTTTTATTTTCCATAAGCACACGCAGCAGGCGCAGCTCACCGGCTGTGAGAACCACTTCCTCTGTCCCCAGATAAGCTTTCATCTTCTCCGTATCCATGGAAATGTCACCACAGGTAAGTTTTCCCTTCTCCGCTGCCCTGGTGCTCCTTCTTAAGACAGCCCGAACTCTGGATAAGAGAACAGACAGCAGAAACGGCTTCACAATATAGTCATCCGCTCCCATATCCAGCCCTTTCACAATATCCTTCTCGTCATCGCGCACAGTCAGGAAGATCACAGGAAGGGTTTCATCAAAGGCCTTAACCTGACTGCAGAAAGCAAATCCGCTGCCATCCGGCAGGTTCAGGTCCAGAAGCACTAACTCCACTCTTCCGTCCAGACAGGCTTCTGCCTCCTTTAATGTCCTGCACCAGACCGTGGTGCTTCCCTCCTTCTCCATTGCGCACCGGATTCCGAAGGCAATGGTCTCATCATCCTCAAGCAGTAATATATGGGGCATGGTTTTTCTCCTTTATCAAAAATAAAACAAATCCTCGAATTTCTTATCAAGAGCAATACATAATATCAGCGCCAGCTTTGCTGTTGGGTTAAACTGTCCCGTCTCAATGGAGCTGATGGTGTTTCTGGATACCCCCACCATCTCTGCCAGTTGGTTCTGGGACAGCTTTTTCTCTGTCCTGGCTTCCTTTAAACGGTTTCTTAAAATCAGATTCTCTTCCATCCGCACACCTGTTTTCTATATAATTTCACTGATATAGCCGATAAACAGTGCCGCCCCGGTGAGCAGGGAAAGAATACCTAAAAACAACTCTCCTTTTTTATGCAGCTTCACCCCATTATACAGACGGGAGATCCCCATACCCGCAAAAAAGATGCAGTACACGTCACTCCATGGCTGTCCTGCCACAATCTTTGTGATCATCAGCGCCAGTGATGCCAGAAGAATGACCATGAGTGCCAAAGTAAACCCTTTCTGGGAGACCTGCAGCTCCCACTCATCCATAGACCCTTTTCTGCTCTTCTGTACTCTCTCCAGAACTTCTTCTTTCTCCATTATGATACCTTCCTCTCTCTGCCAAGTTTTCTTGTCACTCTCAGTATATCATGCCAAGTTTTCTTGTCAATACCTTTTGCCAAGTTTTCTTTGCATCCTTTCAGGGATCGCGAGGCTGCCTGCCGAGAGTTCCTGATTCCCGCATAAAAGTGCAGTCATCTGCGGCCCTCTTCCAATGGAACAAAGAGTCCGGCTTGCCGGACTCTCGCGCCGAAGCGCGGCCGTTTGCGGCCCTTTTCCAGTGCAAAAAAATACAGACGGAAAAGAATACTCTCTCTTCCGTCTGCACTGTCTGTTAAATTGCTGCGATTCTTTTATTTGGCAAGCATCATCATAATCTCATTGCTGCGTGCCACAAATTTTGTCATCTCTTCCGGAGTGAGCTGTCTGTGGCTCAGCACAGCCAAGTCATAGAGCTGCTCGCAGATGACTTTTGTATTGTCTGTGTCCCCGTTCTCCAGAACATACTGTACCAGCTTGTTGTTGGCATTCAGTATCAGTGTCTCCTGTCCGCCGAACATGGACGGGTCCATGCCGTACATGTTATACATCTTCATCATTTCCTGCATACGGCGGCTTTCCTCTGAAACGGTCATCATGGAAGAAACGTTCTCATTTTTCAGTTTCTCCACCTTGACTGTCAGGTTCTCTTTATTCAACACTTTCTTGAACAGCTCGGAGAGTGTCTTTGTCTCCTCCTCAAGTGCTGCCGCGTCCTCCTCTTTTACGGATTCATTTATATCCGCATCAATGCGCAGGAATCTTACATTCTCCTTAAGCTGCTCTACATGGGAGATAAACGGAGAGTCAATATTGTGCTTCATGATAACAGCATCCTGACCCTGTTCCCTGAACATATTAATGTACTGGCTCTGCTGTACCTCGTCGGTCACATAGTAAACATTGGTCTTCTCAGGCTCTTTTTCCTCTTCGTCTTTCTTGTCTCCCTCAGCGCCTTCTTCTTTTGTCTCCTCAACCGTGGTCTCTTCTGCCTCTTTTGCATCTTCCGGTTTTTCATTCTCTTTGATGCAGTCTTCCAGAGTCAAATATTTGCCGTCAATATTCTTGTACAGGATGTAGTCCATCATTCTCTCAGAGAACTTGGTGTCTTTTAAGCAGCCGAATTTGATGAACGGGCTGATATCATCCCAGTATTTTTCATAGTTTTCTCTGTCTGTCTTGCACATGCCGGACAGTTTATCAGCCACCTTCTTGCTGATATAATCAGAGATTTTCTTTACAAATCCGTCATTCTGCAGCGCACTTCTGGATACGTTCAGAGGCAGATCCGGGCAGTCGATGACACCCTTTAACAGCATCAGAAACTCAGGAATGACTTCTTTGATATTATCCGCAATGAATACCTGATTGTTGTACAGTTTGATGGTTCCCTCAATGGATTCGTACTCCATATTGATTTTCGGGAAGTACAGGATACCTTTCAGATTGAAGGGGTAATCCATATTCAGGTGGATCCAGAACAGCGGCTCCTTGTAATCCATGAATACTTTCCTGTAGAAGTCCTTATACTCCTCATCGGTGCACTCATTGGGATGTTTTGTCCAAAGCGGATGGGTATCACTGAGAGATACCGGGCGCTTATTGATCTTAACTTTATCCCGGGCAGGAGATACCTCAACGATCTCTTTCTCGCCGTTCTCGTTTTCCTTCTCCTCTGTCTTGGCCTCCTCGTGGATATGCTCAACCACCACGTCGTCATCTCTTAAATCAGCCTCGTCGATGGTCTCATATTCCTGCTCTGCGTTAGCTTTTGACAGGAAAATTTCAACAGGCATGAAGGAACAGTATTTTTCAATGATTTCCCTTGCACGGTATTCATTGGCAAACTCCAGAGCGTCCTCATTGAGGAACAGGGTGATCTCTGTACCGACTTTGGTACGATTTCCCTCACCGATCTCATATTCCGTGCCGCCGTCACATTCCCAGTGTACCGGTACGGCATCTTCCTTGTAGGAAAGTGTATCGATATGAACCTCGTCCGCTACCATGAAAGCGGAGTAGAATCCCAGACCGAAATGTCCGATGATCTGGTCTTCGTTTGTCTTGTCCTTATATTTCTCCAGGAACTCTGTTGCACCGGAAAATGCAATCTGAGTGATGTATTCTTCCACCTCATCAGCAGTCATACCAAGACCGGTATCAATGAACTTCAGTGTCTTCTCTTCCGGATTCACGATCACTTCAATCTTGTTCTTATGTCCTTCCGGGAATGTATACTCACCCATAACTTCCAGTTTTTTCAGTTTGGTGATGGCATCACATCCGTTGGAAATCATCTCACGGAAAAAAATGTCATGGTCAGAATACAACCATTTCTTGATGATCGGAAAAATATTGTCGCTATTAATTGATAAGGTACCACGCTTGTTAGCCATGATATGCATCTCCTTTGCCTTTTCTGTGTGATTTTATTTTTTATTGCAAAAAACCTTACTCCAGTTTTCTGCTGCTAAAAATAATATTAATACCAGGGGGAGGAAAAGTCAAGAGAAAATTAGCACTCAATCTAATTGAGTGCTAACAAATTTTTATTAAGATTATAAACAAATTATAAATTCAGATTCTTTAATCCCTGTTGTCTATTTTCTGTGCCACAATAAATATATTCGGCGGATTTCTGTGCAGGTTTACGATTTCCAGCACAAGAAATCCCTTTTTCTGTATTTTTCTCATAAGACCGATTGGTGTGTCAAAAGCCACATAGGGCATCAGATGTAGCTTGCTTTTCAAAAACTTTTTCACGGAATCCTTTGAAAAATTCCTGCCCAGGCAGTCTGTGGCAGAGATAAACACGCCGCCCGGCTTGAGAAGAGACCATATTTTTTCCAGGACTTCATCCCTGTCTGAGAGGTATAACAGCACATTGAACGCGGTGACCACATCAAAGCTTTCCGGTTCACCGCTGAAATTCATCAGGTCCGTATGACAAAAGGTAATATTCCGGCACTCTTCCTGTGCTGCCTTCTGCACTGCTTTTTCCATCATCTCCTCTGAGGTATCAATCGCCACGATCTCCTTCACCTTCTGCGAGATGGGAATGGTGGTGTTGCCCGTGCCGCATCCGAAATCCAGGACCTTTGCCTCCTCGTTCAGATACGGCAGTGTACGTTTCACTGTCTTTTTATATGCTTTTTTATAGACCTTCCATACCTGGTCATCGTAAACTCTGGACCTCCTGTTCCAGAAATATTCATTGTCTGATGGTCTTTTTGACATCTTATGTTTCCCCTTTCTGAAATTACTGCGGACTGCTGCCGCTGTATGAAACCTTATAAAAATCTGCGGAGCAGCCACTCTTTCCCCTCCGTGTAAGGCTGATAACGGATGGGCAGATCGATACGGTCTGACTTCTTCACCACGCTTTTTTTATGGCTGAAAGTATCAAAGCTTTCTCTTCCGTGATAGCTTCCCATGCCGCTGCCGCCCACACCGCCGAAGCCCATATGCGGAGTAGCCAGATGAATGATGGTGTCATTGATACAGCCTCCGCCAAAGGAGAGATTCCCAAGAACCTTCCGTTCGGTCTTCTTATCTCTGGTAAAAAGGTAGAGGGCCAAAGGCTTTTCCCTCTCTTTTACAAACTGAAGCGCTTCCTGTATCTCTTTAAACGTCAGCACAGGAAGCACAGGACCGAAGATTTCTTCCTGCATGACCGGCGATTTTTCCGTGATGCCTGTCAGTACCGTAGGCGCAATCTGCAGTCGTTTTTCGTCCCCATAACCGCCGATCTCAGCCTTTTCATCTCTCAGAAGCCCCATGACCCTATGGTAATGTTTCTCATTGATCATACGGGGATAATCCGGGTTTTTCAAAGGCGCCTCACCGAACATCTCCCTGATATAATGTCTGACATATACCAGAAATTCTTCTTTGGCCCCTTCCTGCACGAGCAGATAATCCGGTGCCACACAGGTCTGTCCGCTGTTCAAATATTTACCGAAGACCAGTCTTTTCGCCGCCATCTTCAGATTAGCTGTCCTGTCCACAATACAGGGGCTTTTGCCGCCCAGTTCCAAGGTCACCGGTGTCAGATAACGGGCCGCCTTTTCCATCACCAGCCTGCCCACTGTCACGCCTCCGGTGAAGAAAATATAATCAAACCGCTGCTCCAAAAGCTCCTGGTTCTCCGCCCGTCCGCCTTCCACCACACACACAAACTCCGGCGGAAATGCCTGGCGGATCATCTTCGCGATCACAGCCGATACATGCCCCGAGTAAGCAGAAGGTTTCAAAATGCAGCAGTTCCCGGCAGCAATGGCCCCGATCAGAGGATCCAGACAGAGCATAAAAGGATAATTCCACGGTGCCATGACCAGTACCACACCATAAGGCTCATGCGTCACAAAACTCCTTGCCGGAAACTGTGCCAGTGGTGTGTGGACAGTCTTATCCTTCATCCACGATCTCAGGTGTCGCTTCACAAAAGACAGCTCACTTAAAACCATCCCCACCTCTGTCATATAAGACTCAAAAGAAGACTTATGCAGATCCTGATACAGCGCATGCCGGATTTCTCCTTCATGCTTCTTTATACTCTTCTCCAGCCGTTCAAGTGCCCGGAGTCTGAAAGCCAAAGTCAGGGTACATCCCTTATCGAAAAATTTTCTCTGACACTGCACCAGTTTATCTATTTCCATATTCATTCCTCTTTTCTGCACTTTTTCCTTATTGTAATACATTTTTTCGAAAAGAACAAGGTATGCCGGCGTTACAGCCTTTCGGTTTCATAGCAGCAAAAGCAACGGTTCGGCTTGCCTTTACTGTTACGGAACATTAAGGAATGCCTATAATTTTAAGATGTTAAATTGAAATAATAGGTAAAGCAGAAAGAAAATTTAGCCAGGAACTTAAGAGATACCTATAATTTTAAAATCTTGGATTGAAATATAGGTAAAGCAGGAAGAAAAATTGGTCAGGAACTTAAGAGATACCTATAATTTTAAAATCTCGGATTGAAATATAGGTAAAGCAGGAAGAAAAATTGGTCAGGAACTTAAGAAATACCTATAATTTTAAAATCTCAGATTGAAATATAGGTAAAGCAGGAAGAAAAATTGGTCAGGAACTTAAGAAATACCTATAATTTTAAAATCTTGGATTAAAATATAGGTAAAGCAGGAAGAAAAATTGGTCAGAAACTTAAGAAATACCTATAATTCTAAAAGGTTAGAGTTGTATAGTAGGTAAAGCAGGAAAAGAATCTGATCAGAATCTCCAGAAATACCTATAATTCTAAGATATTGGAACGGAATAGCAGGTAATCTTTCATAGGCCAAGCCAGGCTCACTGGAAATGTCGGGACTTTCTGGATTTTTTGCACTTTCTCAAATGGCACGGAAAAATCGTGTAGGAAAAGAAGGTGGTTTTTCTTATATTTTACCGGCCAGTTGAATAGGATTTTTTCTTTTGCAGCAGAAGAGGCCGAAAAAAGGCACAATATCCCATCATACCTTTTTTCGGCCACACCCATCTGCATTACATTTCTATGCCACTTCAGCCGGCATTCATTTAAACACTTTCGCCGGCACGCAGTCCTCAATTTTCTGCCCCGATTCTATCAGCCTTCCACGATCAAATACTGACCGTTCGGAAGCACAAAAACCTCACTTGCCTCCTCAATCTCGTCCAGTGACATTCCATCCACATCCATCCCGTTTTCCTCAAAATAATCCCGGACTTCCTCAATAGAGTCCACTACAACTGCCATGCAGTCCTCCAGGAAGGCTTCCGCCTCCTCCACAGTCTCCGCCACCGGCTCGGCAAAAAGCTGCCCCTGATTCTGTAAAAATGTGAGTAAGCATTCATCGCTGAATTCGTTCATTCTGCATATCCTCCTTTAATAATTATTTTATTTAAAACGGTTTCCACCCGTTTTGTTTCTGCTCTGCACGCCTTTTTCACTGCATCCTTCGCGTCGCCTGCCGCATAACTGTACTTTACCTTTGACAGCATCTCCAGGTCGTTATAGTTGTCGCCAAAGGCTGCGCACTCCTCCGGCTTTATCTGCAGGCTCTGCTGCAGAATCTGCATGGCGTTTCCTTTATCCGCGCCTTTCGGCATCATATCCAGCCAGGCGAATCCGGAGGTGACAACTGTGGCCCGCTCCCCGAATTTTTCTTTCCAGTAGGGGTAGATATTCTCCACGCCCGCCTCCTCATACACCGATATCTTCAGGTATGGCTCCTCTATATGAAAAATATCATCCATCAGAGTCACATCATTTTTTACAAAATTGGCAATATGGTCATAAAAAGAGGGCTTCTTTGGCTGGATGTAGCATGTACTCTCACCGGAGACCAGTGCCTCCGCGCTTTCCTTCTCCAGTATGCTTTCCAGTATCTCATCTCCTAATGTCCTGTCAAACACATCTTTATGTAGGACTCTGCCCTGATAGACCACAAGTGCGCCATTTTCACAAATATATGCAATATCATCCTTCACAGGCTCAAACAGTCTTCGCAGATTGGGATACTGCCTGCCGCTGGCTGCCGCAAATAAAATGCCCATTTCGGATAATTTTTTGATCATTGCAACCGCTTCCCGGGAGATTTCCCTTGTTCCCTGCAGAAGCGTCCCGTCCAAATCACTGGCAATGAGTTTCAGCATGGTTTCTCTCCTTTGCAAATGCCAGTACCTCGTCCGGTCTGTCCACTATTTTTTTCGCCTCATGCTCCTCAAGCTCTCTTCTCGGGCGAAATCCCCATGTAACGCCTACGGTAAACATACCCGCTGCCTTTCCGGTATCCATATCCGTGTTGGTATCCCCCAGATACAGACATTCCTCCGGAGTGACGCCAAGCCTGTCTGCAATGGCCAGCGCCCCCACAGGCGAAGGCTTTCTCGGCACTTGGGCGGTCTGGCCCTGCACTTCATCGAACAGGCCCTCTCCGAAAATCTTCTTCACAACATCCACTGCTGCGTGATGAGGCTTATTGGAAAATACAGCGATCCGTATTCCCTCCTCCTTCAGTCCCCGAAGCAGTTCCAGAATACCCTCAAAGGGCTTTACATGGTAAAAGGGGTCCTCCTCGAACCATTTCCTGTAAAGCACTCTCGCCTCCTCATAATCCACCTTGTCAGTGCCTTTGGAGGCTTTTAAGATCCGTTTTACCAGTTCATCGGCTCCGTCCCCTGCATAATAATTATACTCCTGAATCGGCTGTTCGGGAAGCCCATAATGGCGAAGAAGCCTGTTTCCCACAACACCGATGGATTCCACTGTGTCCGCGATCGTTCCGTCCAAATCAAATATACATGCCCGAATCATGAATGCCACTCCTTTATGTCTATTCCCATCTGTTTTAATTCCTGATAGAGCCTTGCCAGGGGAAGTCCGACCACATTGCTGTAATCACCATCTATCTTCTCCACAAAGACTGCGGATTTTCCCTGAATCCCATAGGCGCCCGCCTTGTCCATAGGCTCCCCGGTCCTCACATAGGCGTCAATCTCCTCCCCGGTCATGGGATAAAAGACGACCTCTGTCTTCTCATAAAAGCTCTTCTGCGTTACCGTGCCGCCCTGCCGTAACAGAAGGGTCACGCCTGTGTATACCTGATGGGTATTGCCCTGGAGACGTAAAAGCATATCCCGGGCCATGGCTGCGTCCGCCGGTTTTCCCAGAATGGAATCCTGAAATGCCACCACAGTGTCTGCTCCGATCACCAGCACATCCCCGGATGTCCTCTCAAAAACTTCATTTCCCTTACAGCGGGACAGTTCCTGTACTACTTCCCGGGGAACACTGGACGTCATAATTTCCTCCGCATTGCTCGGGCAGACTTCAAAGACAGCCCCAATCTGCTCCAGCAGTTCCCTGCGTCTGGGAGAAGCACTGGCTAATATTATTTTTCTCATTTATGCTCCCTGCCTCCTATTCATGCTTTTTTAAGTATAGCGTCTCTCACTCTTCCATGCAATATAATTTTTTGCCAAATTTTTCATCTGTGTTTTACAAAATCTGATATTATTTTACCAGAATCCCGTTGAAATATTCAGCCGGATATTTCCCGTCCCGCGCAGGAACTTATGTTCCCTTGGAAAAACAGAAAATATGGGATATAATAAACACCAGGTAACCCCTCAACAAAGAATAAAGGAGTGCTCTATGAAAATACTTTTTACTGATCTGGACGGCACACTGCTCAACGACGAAAAACAGATTCCGGAAGAAAATTCCATTGCTGTAAAGCAGACTCTTCAGAACGGAAATGCTGTGGTACTCTGCACGGGCCGCTCCTATTTTTCCGCCAAAAAGTTTGTGGACAGACTTGGACTGAACCGGGAAGGATGCTATGCCATTCTCTACAACGGAGGCATGATTTACGACTGCTGCAGCGGGGAGATTCTCTATCAGAACACCATGCCTCTGTCCTATGTAAAATACATTTTTGACCAGGCCGCCCGCTTTGGCCTCTACTGCCAGACCTATGAGGGGGATTATGTGGTCACCCCTGAGGACCGGCCGGAAGCGGCTCAGTACCACTGGTCTTCCCAGATGGAGGTGCGGGTGGATCCGGACCTTCTGGAGCATCTGAAGGAGGAGCCTGTGAAGGTGCTGACCTCCTGTCTGGACGACAGAAAAAAGCATGAGGCATACCGTGACGCTATGCTTCCGTGGGCCAAAGGAAAGGTTTCCATCTTTTTCTCCAGTGAATATTATCTGGAACATGTGATGGAGGGTGTTTCAAAAGGCGCTGCCATCCGCTGGCTCTGCCGGTATCTGCATGTGCCCATAGAGCAGACCATAGGCGCAGGGGACGCGGAAAACGACCTGTCCATGCTGGATGCCGCAGGCTTTGCCGTGTGCATGAAAAACGGCACCCCGGAGGCAAAAAAACACGCGGATTATATTACCCGGCGTGACAACAACCAGGGCGGTGTGGCGGAAATCATTGAAAAATTCATGTAAAACAACACTTTTTAGCAAATTTCATGTAAAATTTATGAATTAGGTCTTCCAATATTCTGTTAAAAAGTATTATAATGGTAATACTAAAAATAGTCATTTGAAAGGAAAGGGATTAATATGGGTAGCTTTGGAAAAAAATTATTGGGGTTCAGTGTAATCGGTGCGGCTGCCGGTGCAGCTTTTTATTATTTGAAAAAACAAAAAGAAGAAGATCCTGATCTGGAAGAAGATTTCGCCGACTTTCAGGACAATGTAAAAGAAACGGCTGCATCTGCCAAAAATGTGGCAAGCAAGCTCAAAGAAAAAGTGGAAAAAACGGTTGAGGAAACGGTAAATAAAGTAAAAGAACACACAGATGATATTCTGGATGATCTGGATGATGAGGACATCTTCGAGGATGACGACATGGATCTGGATGATATCAAAGAGGATGTCAAAGAGGCGGCCAAGGATGTTAAGGAAGATTTAGAAGACGCTGCCGGAACTGCCAAGGAATGCGCTGCGGAAACAGCCGAAAACGTGAAGGAAGCCGTGGAAAAAAGTGTGGAACAGGTATCTGAGGACCTGAAGGCAAGAATGGAAAACGCAAAAAAAGCCATGGAGAACACCACCGCTGAATCTTCAGACAAAACAGAATAATATACAGAACCCGGGGCGGCTGTACAAGCCGTATCCCGGGTCTTTTTTTATATCCTTTATGACTCCTGGCTGCCATTCAGCTTCTCCAGTATCTGCCTTTTATAACTCAGAAATTCATCTGTCAGATTGAAATCACTGCGCCTTGGGCGCGGTTCCTGTATGCATATCTCCTCTGTGATCCGTCCCGGTCTTCCTGTGAGCAGATAAATCCTGTCCGACAATAAAATAGCCTCATCCATGTCATGGGTGATAAAGATCGTGGACAGATGGATCTGCTCCATCACCTGCAGATACCACCTGTGCATGGCACTCTTGGTCAATGTATCAAGAGCTGAAAAGGGCTCATCCAAAAGGGCCAGTTTCCGGGAAAACAGGTACGTCCTTAAAAGGGCAGCCCTCTGGCGCATCCCCCCTGAGAGCTGGGCCGGATACTTTTTCTGGGTCCCTTCCAGTCCGAATTCCTGAAAATAAGGCTGTACTTTTTCCCTGGCAGCCTTTTTCTTCTCCCCTTTTATGAGAAGGGGAAGAGCCACATTGTCCTCTATAGTGCGGTACGGGAGAAGCATGTCCTTCTGCAGCATATAGCTGACATTTCCGGGACAACCTGTGATCTCCCGGCCATCCAGATATACATGCCCGGTCTCCGGCTTTTCCAGACCGGATATCACATTGAAAAGTGTTGTCTTGCCGCCGCCGCTGACACCTAAAAGGCTGACCAGCTCCTGGTCATGGAGTTCTATGCTGATATCCTCCAGGATCTTCACTCCGTCAAAGGATTTGCTCACATTTGAAACCTTTAATTCCGCCATATCTCCTCCTCCGAAAACTGCCTTTATTCCGGCAGATAGTCATTGGAAAATCCGGCATTTTCCGGAAGCTCTGCCTCTGACAAACCGTTTTCATTCAGCCAGCCGTAAAAGGCATTCCATCTGGCAGGGTCAATATATCCCCACTGCTTTACATCCGCTTTATACTGGTCCTTTAAATACTCCTGACTGGCTTTTACCAGTTCCTCATCCAGCTCCGGGGAAGCTTCCAGAAGAATAGATGCTGCTTCGTCCGGATCTACAATGGCATCCTCATAACCCTGCTTCAAAGCCCGGAGAAAAGCCTTTGCCGTATCCGGCTTCTCTTCCAGAAAATCATTGTTTGCTATCACAACCGGTGTATAGTAATCAAATACAGGATTGATATCCTTAAAGGCAAAGTAATCCGTCTCCAGATTTGCCACCTCTGTGGCAACTCCTGCCCACGCATAGAAAATCCAGATGGCATCCACGGATTTTGATTTCAGCGCGGAGACCTCGTCTGTGACCGTACTTGGGATCAGTTCCACTTTAGAGAAATCCCCGCCGTCTTTTTCCACCACATTCTGCATCATGGCTTTCTCAATGGGGGCATCCCAGGTGGCGTATTTCTTTCCTTCCAGACCTTTGGGGCGCTCCATCCCCTCCCCTTTTCTGGAGATAATGCCGGATGTATTGTGCTGGATCAGGGCTGCTACCGCTGTATTTGGCAGTGCGTTGTCACCTGCCACACCCGGTGCCATGCTGTCCTGGAAAGAGACACCAAACTGGGCTTTTCCCGATGCCACAAGAGCGTCCGCGCCGTCCTCCGGTGGCTGTACGATCTCTACATCCAGTCCCTCCTTCTCAAAATATCCCTTCTCTTTCGCCACGTAAAGACCTGTATGGTTTGTATTGGGGGTCCAGTCCAGCACGAAAGTGATCTTCTCCAAATCTTCGGAACCGCTGTCCTTCTTCCCGCTGTCTTCGCTGCTGCCGCACGCCGCCACAGATGTGAGCATACAGGCTGTCAGGACAGCCGCCAGAATCTTCTTTTTCATCCTCCATTGTCCTCTCTGTTCTGTCTTATTTTGCCCGTTCCCAGGGCATGCTTTTTTTCTGCAGAATATCCACCAGCTTCATGAGAAGAAGGCTGATAATGGATATGAGAAAAATAACTGCAAACATTTTGTCAAAGGCAAACGCCTTTTTCACACGTGTCATATACACACCGAGGCCGGAAAAACCGCCCAGCCACTCAGAGATAACCGCTCCCACCACGGAGTAGGAGGCAGATATGCGCAGGCTAGCATAAAACCGGCCCATGGCCCCCGGCATCTTGATATATCGGAAGATCTGAAGCCTGCCGGCCCCCATGCTTCGTAAAAGGTTCATCATATCCTTGTCTGCGGAGCGGAATCCTTCCAAAAGCCCAATGGTGATAGGGAAAAAGGTCACGATCACGATCAGAATGACCTTTGGCAGCATCTCATATCCGAACCACAGCACCAAAAGAGGCGCGATGGCTACGGTAGGCACGGTCTGTGTAATAACGATCAGCGGATAAAACGCCTTGTAAAGCTTGTCAAAGCGGTCCATAAGAACTGCCATGACAAACCCGAAAACCACACCGCAGAAAAGCCCTGCAGCCGCCTCCAAAAGCGTCACCCTGGAATTCTCCATGAGCAGGGGAAATTCACTGATAAACGCCCTCACCACCTGTACCGGCGAGGGCAGCATATATCCCGGGACCAGGCCTGCCATGGAGACAGCCTGCCAGATGACCAGAATGGCGGCCAGGGCTGCAGATGCCCACAGCTTACTGGTGGTGCTTTGTAACTTTTTTCTCAATGGTCAGCACATCTCCTTCTGGCTTATAGGACACTTTAATATAGGCCGCAACAGAAGGTGCGCCTGCACGGACAGCGATGTGCTGGCATTCTTTTACAATATCCATAAGTTCATCATAGTCACCCTCAATGGCTGTCTCAAAAGGCCCTACATAATAGTTCAGCCCCGTACTCTTAATATAGTCAATGACCTCATCGACTATACGGATCAGTTCCTCGTCATTTGCTGCCTCCGGCAGTGTCTGGATTGCTACGCTTGCGTTCATTTTCTTTTCCTCCTTAGAAATTTATCATCGTTTTCTGCCGGGGAATCTGTGCAAAAGAAAAAGCCCCCGACAGGTTTTACCCGAACAGGAGCTGTTTTTCAGAACAAATGCGCACCGGTCTATGGTGCCTCTCTTATGCTCCCTACGCCGGCATTACCCGGATCAGGTTAAGGGTGAAAAACGATTACGGTTTTACTCTCAGCCGGACTTCTCTCCAGCTCCCCTGTTGTCTTCTCAAGTTTACTTCATTGTAAATTGATTGTCAAGTCAATCTCATATATCTTTATCGCCGTACAGCGCAATTTCCTCTTTCTGTCTCTCATCATACTCCCTGCACACGGTCTCTACGTCCGCCCCCTCACAGAGCTCTACGCAGAGTTCCTTGATGGTATTCCAGGTATTAAACGGGAGCGTGAAATCCTGATTGGGAATCTGGCCTCCGGATGCCAGACAGGATACAAACTTCTCAGCCTGGGGCAGCGTGGTGGCCTCATTTCCGCGTGCTGAGGATACCTTCCCCAGCTCCCCTGCAAATGCATTGAGCGTATCTGTGGTACACAGGTTTTCCAGGATGGCAAGCGCCTCGCCAAGATGCTCTGTATTGGGATTGACAGCCAGCCTCTGGTCCGCACCCACAACACAGACGGGACCTTCCTTCAGCACCGGCAGCGCGGTCATCTCGGCTGCAAACGGGTAGTCCCTGGCAAACGCTGCCGCGCGGCAGAGAGAACTGATAAACGCGCATTTTCCCTCAGCGAAAAAGGCGGCCTCCTCGTCACTGCCCGGCAGTGTCTCCAAGGAGCGTTCCACATCCAGATATTCCCTGTCGATCATGGTCTGCAGAAAAGCAAAGCCGTCCCGCATATAGGTACTGACAGGCGTTTCCCCCTTTGCAAGAGCGGCAGTAAGCGCCTCACTCTCAGGATTCTGATACAGCGGCCCCAGTCCCGCACACATGGCAGGAACACTCAGTCCAAAATCCTTATTGGCCCCGTAGGGAAGGATGCCGTTCTGCTTTAATACATCACAGACGTTCCAGAACTCGTCCAGTGTCTCCGGAATCTCCAGCTGATACTGATGGAGCATATCCACATTCCAGATCAGGCCAAAACCGGTATAGGACAGAGGGACCGAAAACACCTTCCCCTTATATGTACTCTGCCGGAGGGCATCCTCAGAAAGGCTGCTGATACAGTCAAGACCGGATAAATCATAGATAAAACCTTTCTGGTCAAACTCCAGCACATCCTCCGCCGGTATGATATACAGGTCATCCGCCTGTCCGCTTTCCATGCGCTTCAGCAGAAGTTCCCGGTAAGAAAGCCCTTCCTCCGCATAGAAATCCGCGAAATCACTGTACAGGATAATATTGCCCTTTGTTTTTGGATTGATCACATCAGAACAGCACTTATTTATGATCTCTGATATGTTTTCCCCCTGGGTAAAGAGGGTGATCACAACATCCGGCTCATTTTTATCAATGTATACTTCCGGCTCTTCCTTCTCTCCGGAACAGCCGCTGCATAAAAGCATACATGCAAGTGCCGCTGCCGTTAACCTTCTATATCTTCTCTTCATTTTTTCCATCCCCGCTTTCCTTATCCGCATATATCCGGATGACTTCAAAAAGCCTTGCTATATCGATCGGTTTGGATATATGGGCATCCATTCCGGCATTTTTACATTTTAAAACATCCTCCTCAAAGGCATCGGCAGTCATGGCTATAATGGGAATATGTTCCGCACTGTTCTTCTGGAGCGCCCGGATCTCTCCCGTGGCTGTAAAGCCGTCCATCACAGGCATATGGATATCCATAAAGATCATATCATAATATCCCGGCCCGGTCTGCTCCACTTTCCTGACAGCCTGCAGACCGTCCTCCACGCTGTCCACCAAAATATCGCTGTCCCGCAGCAGTTCCTCCACAATTTCCCGGTTCAGTTCATTATCCTCAGCCATCAGAACATGCAGGCCTTCAAACCGTCCGCGATTTTCACTGTCCATGATCTCCTGTACTTTTGCGGAAGACCCCATGATATAATAACGCAGCTTCTGCACCAGTTCAGAGCGGAAAACAGGCTTTGTCAAAAATCCATTGATTCCCGCTTCCAGAGCTTCCTGCTCCACTTCCTCCCAATTGTAGGCTGACAACAGAATGATCGGGATATCACTGCCGAGATCCGCCCGGATACGGCGGGCAGTCTCCACCCCGTCCATCTCCGGCATCTTCCAGTCCAAAATCACCGCAAAGTAATCCCGGCCCATCCGGCGGGCCCTGTTGGCGGCTTTGACAGCCTCCCCGCCGCTCAGTGCCCAATCCACATGCACCCCGGCTTCCTCAAGCATGAGCTGAATGCCCTCGCAGGTATCCGGGCTGTCATCCACCACAAGCACCGTATGTCCCGCCAGCACGCCGGTCTCCTGTTTGTCAGGTTCCATAAGCACCATGGGCAGAACCACCGTAAACTTTGACCCTGCACCGAGCGTACTTTCCACATGGATCGTACCGCTCATCACATCCACAATGTTTTTTGTGATGGCCATTCCCAGGCCGGTGCCTGTCACCTTGCTCAGACGGTTATCCTCTGCCCGCTCAAAAGGATTGAAGATACGTTTTACAAAGTCAGGTTCCATTCCGATGCCGTTGTCTTCCACCTGGAATACAATATCGATCATCCGGTCATCCCGCTTTTTTTCCTGGAGCCGGATCGTGATCTCTCCGCCCTGCGGCGTGTATTTCACAGCGTTTGATAAGAGGTTCAGAAGGATCTTCTGAATATGCAAAGCATCCCCGATCACGATATCATAATCCAGGACAGACGATTTTACATGCATGGTGTGGCCTTTTTTTGTCATTTCCGGCTTAATGAGGAGCAGAACATTGGAGATCAGCTCCGGCAGGTTCACAGGCTCCTTTTTCAGGCTGAATTTACCGCTCTCGATACGCGACATATCCAGCACCTCATTGATGAGGGCAAGCAGATGATCAGATGCCGTGGATATTTTTTCCAGGCTGTCCTTAACCTTATCCGGGTTATTCAGATTGGCCCGCGCAATGGCTGTCATGCCGATGATGCCGTTCATTGGCGTACGGATATCATGTGACATGGAGGAAAAAAAGGCGTTTCTGGCCCGGTTGTTCTCCTGTGCCTGCCGCAGGGCATCCGCAAGGTCATCCCGCATATGGTGCTCGCCTGTGGTATCATGCAGGACAGCCAGGTACTGCCCGTTATCCGCGGGAAGAAGATGCACCTCTGTCCAGCGCTGCAGTTCATTGTCTGTGCCTGTCTTATACTCCTTTCGCATCTTCTTCACCAGACTGCCGTTAAAGAAGGAAATGCGGTCCCTGTCATCCCCCGGCATCCCACAGTGGTCAAAGAGGATTTCCGGCCTGGACATGACCTGCCCCGGTTCCACATCAAACAGCATCCTGACATTGTCGGAAACCATTTCCACGCTTCTGTCCGCAGGGTTGTAGACAAGGAAAGCAAAATCTATGTTGGAAGAAATGTTCTGGAAAAGCCGTTCCCGGTAAATCCTTCCCTGTTCACGCCCCTTCATGGATTCGCGGCTGAGCAGCAGTCCTGTGATCAGGATCAGCGCCACTGCCAGCTCTGTAAATGTGACGGCCACCATCTTGATGATCTCAGATGACTCTTGCTGCAGAACGCGTTTGGGCAGGATGGAAATGAGATACCAGTTATAAGAATCCCTCATGGGCAGAAAGCATAAAATGCCGCTCTCCCCCTGAAATTCCAGGCTGATGGTTCCCGCCTCTTTCTTCCTCATAAGGTCCTGCAGGGTACTCAGCATCTTTTCCCCGTTGTTGTGCTGCGCCAGAAAACCGTAGATGTCATCTGTCTTTGAACCTGTGCTTTCAATCACCCAGGAACCGCTGTCGCCATCCACCACATAAGCGTACCCGGATCCCCCGCTGAAAGTAAAAAGGGCAGGGTCATTGTATTTGGAAAGTGTCTTGTCAGCGTAAAGAGCTCCCACCTGTCTGCCACCCGCACAGACAGGGGCCTGGAAGGTGATCTGAGGCCGTCCGCTGCTCCCCACGTAGGCATCCGAATACCCGGATTTTCCCCGGGACAGCGCTGTTTCCTCAAAGGGAAAAGACGCAGTATCCACCGGTTCCGCGCTGCTGTCAATACCGGTTCCATCCAGCCCCACATAATAAAACCGGTAGAAATCCGAAGACTCCGCGTAGTTGGCAAGTGTCTCAAAAGACGCCGCATCCCCACCGCTTAAAGCAAACAGATTGGCATTGGATATGACCTGCTGCTCATCATTGTCCAATTCACTGTTGATACTGCTTTGGATCATACGTGTGGAATTCATCAGCGTCTCATTGGATCCCTGGTTCATCTTGGCATTGATACGGTCCAGAAAGGAGAGCATAAAGACAACAGTAAACGCAAGCAGAAGGATGACACTGATCAGGATCGCAACAGACCGTTTCTTATATTTCTTCATACCCTCACCTCAAATTATGGCAGGCCGGAATTCCAAAATGTGCGTTGAAAAATTCCATTCTGCTTTCTATAAAAATCTGCCATGCATCTGCAAAGTCATACAGACGGCCGGCGCGCAGATATTTTTCCGACAGTTCCAGCACTGCCTCAGGACTTGGGGGAAGCTGACCTGATTTCATCATCACTGCAGACAGAATATATCCCCATGTGATCAGTTCCCTTAATTTTCTGCAGCATTCCCGGATCATGGGTGACGGGCACTCCCGGATGATAAAGCTCAGTAACACATCCATACAGAGAATGCTGCTCTTTGTCCCCCTGACCTTACCCAGTTCCCGCAGAAATTCTTCACCTCTTTGCTGCGGCGATGACTCCAGGGTAAACAGCAAGATACCCCTGACCGTCAGGGCCAGGATCTGAAGGCTCTCGCCATGCAGACGCAGACTTTCCCGGATCTCCGCTGCATTCCAGTTAAAATCCGTATTTCCAAGGCATACCTCTGTGCCGATCCCCATATGTGACTTTGTCACTCCCAGGGATTCCAGCAAAACCAATGTGCGGCGCACTGTGCTCAGTGACACATGATACAGTTCTGCCATCTTAGGCTGTGAAGGCAGATAACTGCCCATGGAATAACGCCCGGAAAAAATCTCACGGATAATAACAGAAGCCAGCGTATACCTCACCTGAGGGCGCTGGCGGTAGATATCCCAATGAAACGGAATCTGACCGATATTTTCCAGATGATACTTTTCACGCGCACGTTCAATAAAATCCAGTACTTCTTCTTCAGCATTGACATACCGGTACCCGGATTGGGAATCCTGACTGCCTGCTGTTTGTTCCGCTAATATTTCCTCCGCACAGTTTCTGGGATTTGACCGGTTCTGCGGGTAAAGAAAATTCACATAGCGCAGACACTGCCAGTAAAGATTCAGCATGAGGGCATTGTCAAAAACACGAAGGGTATCAATACAGAGCTTTACCGGTATGGGTATGGCGCCGGACACGACAGCGTTATGTCTGCTGTTTTCCTCCTCTGCCGCTTTCCTGTCCAGTCTGCGCAGACCGGCCTCCCAAAGAGGCAGAAATAAAATCTTTCCCGCCCGGGCAATATCCCGGATTCCATCCCTGCGGGGCACAAAATAATCCGCGGCATTTTTTTCAAACTCCTCACTCGTTCCTCTGTATACCACCTCTGCGGCCCTGCGCTCCTCGGTTACGATATAACCTTTTTCCTCCAGCTTGGCAAGCGCCGCCCGGACTGTATTCCGCCCCACCTGAAATGTAGAACAAATCACGGAAACCGATGATAGGGAATCTCCGTATTTATAATATCCGAACAGAATACGGGATTCATAATACTCATAAATCAACTCGTAAAGCCCTTTGTCTTTTTTCATATTTTTCTCCTAAAAGAAATCATCTCAGATTCGGCGAAAACAACCCTGTTCATGTTGGTCAATATCATAATCTTACCATAACTGACATTATTATGCAATGTCAGACAAGAAGCTTTATGTATCTGCATGGACACAGATATACGAATTATTTATCTGTTAAGTTCACCGGCAAAAATAGGGCAGCCATCCGGCTGCTGCCCGCCGAATGACTGCCCTATTCAAATTTCCGTGCCGCTCCAAGCGGCTGTAAGCCTTTTTATCCCCTCCTCCAGGTCTTCCTCCGGCATGGTGGCATACCCCAGAAGGACAGTGGACTGCATGGGCGGCGTCTGCCCGCTGACCAGAAATTCAGACAGGCCGTAGACCCTGACACCCAAACGGGCCGCTTTTTCCACGGCCTCCTGTTCAGACAAGCCGTTTTTTAACTGTACCAGAAGATGTACGCCAGCGTGTTCGCCGAAATACGTGCACACATTTCCCATGCTGTCCTTCAGCCAGCGCAGAAGCAGGTCATGTTTTCCTTTGTAAAGGCTGCGCATTCTGTTCAAATGCCGCTCATAATGGCCTTCTCTGAGAAAACGCTCCAGTATTTTCTGGTCCGCCCTGGATACGGTGACAGAGAAAGGATTTTCTCCGCTCAGATACCGCCTCATAAGCTTTTTTGGAAGTACCATATAACTGATTCGGATGGAGGGAGCTATGGATTTTGAGAAGGTTCCAAGATAAATGACACGCTCCTCCTTGTCAAATCCCTGTAAAGCAGGTATGGGTTTTCCCTTATAACGGAACTCACTGTCATAGTCATCCTCTATGATATAGCGCTCCCCCCTCCCTGCCCATTTGAGCAGAGAGAGGCGGCGTTTCAGGGGCATGACCGTGCCCATGGGGAACTGATGGGAGGGCATGACATATACCATGTCCGCCCCGGTTTGCTCCAGATCTTTCACATCAATTCCCTGTTCATCCTGATTTACGACACACCGTTCAAATCCCATATGCCCAAAATCATGCCAGGCACTTCTGTATGTAGGATTCTCCATGGCGATCCTTCTGTCACGTCCAAGGATCGTGCACAGAAGCATCAGCAGATAATCGTTCCCCGCCCCCACAAGGATCTGCTCCGGTTCGCAGTGCACACCTCTCGCCCGGTAAAGATACTCTGCGATGGCTTCCCGAAGGGACAGTTCCCCGCAGGGATCGCCCAGCGCAAAGAGTGAATCCTGCGCATCTGTCAGTACCTGCCGTGACAATCTGCGCCAGGCATTGTGAGGAAAGCTGCCGGGGGCGATTCCGTTCAGAGCAAAATCATATACAAACCCATCCCTGTCTTTGAAAGATTCCCGGTCCGCCTGCCTTTTCGTTTCGTGCGGTCTGCCTTTTAACGCACCTTCCTGTGATGCACCGCTTCCCGCGTCCGTCTGCTCCTGTCTTCTGCCAGTGCCGTAATAAAGCCCTTCAATGTCGCATACATAGTACCCCTTGCACGGAACCGCTTCAATATATCCTTCCGACACAAGCTGGTCATAGGCCAGATCCACTGTACTCCTGCTCACTGCCAAATTTCCCGCAAGTGCACGGGAGGACGGCAGCCGCACACCTGCGGCCAGCCGTCCTTCCTGGATTTCCTGTTTAAAATATTCACATATCTGTTCGTACAAAGGCGCATCAGCCTTTGTATCCAGTGAAATGATCAAATCGTTCATTCTTTTCTCTCACACTCATGGCCCATAGAAAATATGACGGACATAATTTCTATAATTTAAAGGAGCTCTTCAAAGACACGATCCTGTTAAATACCGGTTCTCCCGGTTTGGAATCGTGGCAGTCTGCGCAGAAGAAACCGTTTCTCACAAACTGGAAGCTGTCATATGCCTCCGCCTGGGCAAGTGCCGGTTCCACATAGCAGTCTTTCAGCACAACCAGGGAATTGGGGTTCAGATTCAGGCTTCCGTCCTCTTTGTTGTACACACCTTTCTCCTCATCCACAATGTTCTCATAGAGACGGCACTCCACATTCACTGCAGTTTTCTGCGCTACCCAGTGAATGGTTCCCTTAACTTTTCTTCCGTCCGGGGAATTTCCGCCCTTAGACTCAGGGTCATAGGTACAGTGTACCACTGTGATATTGCCGTTCTCGTCTTTTTCAAAACCGGTGCATTTTACAAAATAAGCGTTCATCAGGCGCACTTCATTGTCCGGATAGAGACGTTTGTATTTCTTCGGCGGCACTTCCATGAAGTCCTCACGCTCAATATACAGTTCTCTTCCGAAAGGCACTTTTCTGCTGCCAAGCTCAGGATTTTCCATGTTGTTGGCAACGTCCAGATACTCGATCTGGTCTTCCGGATAATTGTCAATGACCAGCTTCAGCGGGTCCAACACTGCCATCATACGGGGCTTTTTCATCTTCAAATCCTCGCGGATGCAGTACTCCAGCATCGCGTAATCTACAGAGCTGTTTGCCTTTGACACTCCGCAGAGATCCACAAACATTTTGATGGATTCCGGGGTAAATCCGCGTCTTCTCAACGCCGCAATGGACACCAGACGGGGGTCATCCCATCCGTCCACAATGCCGTCCTCAACCAGTTTTTTAATATAACGCTTGCCTGTCACCACATTGGTCAGGTACAGCTTTGCAAATTCAATCTGTTTCGGCGGATGGGGATATTCAAGCTCCCTTACCACCCAGTCATACAGGGGGCGGTGGTCCTCAAATTCCAGGGTACAGATGGAATGTGTCACGCCCTCAATGGCATCCTCAATGGGATGAGCAAAGTCATACATGGGATAAATGCACCATTTGTCGCCTGTATTGTGATGTGTCATGTGGGCCACACGGTAGATGACCGGGTCTCTCATATTGATGTTCGGGGAAGCCATATCAATCTTAGCCCGGAGCACTTTGCTTCCGTCCTCAAACTCCCCGTTTTTCATGCGCTCAAACAGGTCCAGGTTCTCCTCCACACTTCTGTCTCTGTATGGGCTTTCCTTTCCCGGCTCTGTGAGGGTTCCGCGGTATTCACGGATCTGCTCTGCAGTCAGATCACAGACAAACGCTTTTCCTTTTTTGATCAGCTTTACCGCTGCCTCATACATCTGTTCAAAATAATCGGAGGCAAAATACAGACGGTCCTCCCAGTCTGCGCCCAGCCATTTGATATCCGCCTTGATGGATTCCACAAACTCCACCTTTTCTTTTGTGGGGTTGGTATCGTCAAAACGCATGTTGAACTTTCCATGGTATTTCTGTGCCAGGCCGTAGTTGAGCAGGATTGATTTTGCATGGCCGATATGCAGATAACCGTTGGGTTCCGGCGGGAAACGGGTACAGATCTCCTCGTATTTTCCTTCCTCCAGATCCTTGTCAATAATCTGTTCAATAAAGTTTTTAGAAACGGTTTCTTTTGCTGTTTCCTTTTCCACTTACAGTTCCTCCATCATCTATCATTTATGGTAATTTTTTGTCTAAGAAATATACTACCATAAAAATGGCATTTTTCAAAGGCTTTCTATTAAAAAATTTAGAAAGGCAAGTGTTGGGATACTGTTCACACGTCACTGTCCCGCGAGGTGTTTTCAGGCCGGTGCCCGGCCTAAACCGCAGCACCGGCCTGAAACCGGACCTTTATTTTCCGTATTACGGAATCATGTACCCGTAATCGGTTATGACTGCATCCATGATTTTTCTAAGCCCAGCCGGAACCGCGGGATTCTCATCATCCAGAAGGATTTCTACCGGTCCGCCGAAGAGGCGTACTTTTACACGTTTCTCTTCCCTGTCCAGAACTGTAAAACCATTATTCTCACTGTCTTCCATATCCGCTTCATTGGCAAACAGGGTAAATTTATCCTTATATGGAGCGCTTGCGTACGGACAGAATGTCTTACAGTTGCCGCACTCGTTACACATGTAATCCACATGGACGATCTGGCGCATAGCCATTCCCGGCACTTTCACCGCCACATTGGCCCTGTTTGGACATACATCTGTACAGTTTTCGCAGACTGCCGCGCAGTTCAGGCATCTGCCGCTTTCTTCTGCCGGTTCCCTCTCACTGTCCAGTATACCCTTTTTGCTGTAACAGGATTCCTCACAGCCGTCCTTTTTAAGCTCAGAGACAACTGCTTTTTGAAGGAATGCCGCTGCTGCCTTCTGGGCATCCCGGATTCCCTCCACTACGGTTGCAGGACCGCCAAGTCCGTCGCCGATCACGTAGACACCGCTTGAGGCTTCCAGTGTCCTGCTGTCAGCCACAACCTTTCCCCTGTTGTCAAGAGGAAGTCCGTTTGCCTGATAGAGCTCCGTGTCCACACGCTCTCCTACGGCTGCTATGACGGTATCCGCAGGTACTGTTTCCGTCTCACCGGTCTCCTCCACAGAGGCCCTTCCGGAAGCGTCCATAGCGCCAAGCTTCATCTTCCTGCACAGCAGTTTTCCATCCTCCACGGATACAGGGGACAGCAGTTCACGAAATTCAATGCCTTCCTCCTGCACAAGTGTCAGTTCCTCCGCGTCTGCAGGCATATAGCGTCTTGTTCTTCTGTATACCAGATATACATGCTCCACGCCTTTGGTGCGCTTTGCGGCTCTGGCTGTGTCCATGGCTGTGTTGCCTCCGCCGATGACCACCACATGCTTTCCAAGGTCCACATTGCCGTCTTTTGCCTTGAATTCTTTCAGGAATTCAGCGGCATCCAACGGTGTTTTGTTCTCCAGTTCTAATACTCCGGGTTTTCCTGCTCCTGCTGCGAAAAATACAGCGTCAAAGCCCTGGTCTTTCAACTCTTTGACAGAAGTTATCTCTTTTCCAAGCTCCACCTTCACACCCATTTTGCGGATGATGGCAGCGTCTTTTTCTATGGCCTCTTTTGTGATCCTGAAATCAGGAATCACGTGTGCAACCACGCCGCCCAGAGCCTTTTCTTTTTCAAATATGGTCACATCCGCGCCGCCTCTTGCCAGGAAATACGCTGCCGCCATACCGGAGGGGCCGCCGCCGATGACTGCCGCTTTTCTGCCGTCTGTCTTCTCGGGCACAGCCAGCTTCTCCATCACTGCATCGTATGCTTTTTCGGCTGCCTCCAGCTTCACATTTCTGATATGAACCGGCTCCTCATAGAAGTTCCTGGTACATTTGCTCATGCAGTTGTGGGCACAGATAGTTCCTGTGATGAAAGGAAGCGGATTCTTGTCGAGGATCACCTCCAGAGCCTCCTCATACTTACCTGCAGAAGCCAGTTCCATATAATTGCTCACATCCTGATGGATGGGACATCCCGCCTCGCAGGGTGCCATAAAGCAGTCCATAAGGGGAACACTGTCTTTTACCTTGCGGTTTGGAAGGGGCTTAATGGGTTTTACATGGTGCACATCACGTTTTGCATCCTCGGCAAGCTTTGTGACTGCCTCCACATCAATTCCCGCAAACGGCTTCAGGCCTTCTTCTGCCAGCAGTTTTGCCATCTGCGCACTGCGGTTGTATCCGCCCGGTTTTAAGAGGGTGGTAGCCACTGTCACAGGCCAGATGCCGGCTCCTACGATCCTGGATATATTGTAGTAATCCGCGCCGCCGGAATAAGCGATCCGCAGACGTCCGTCAAATTCCTTCGCAAGCTTTGCAGCCAGGGAAATAGACAGGGGGAACAGTGCCTTGCCGGACATATACATCTCCTCGCTTGGCAGCTCCTCTCTTGTCACATCCACCGGGAAGGTGTTGGTTATCTTCACGCCAAAGGACAGTCCCAGATCTTCGGACAGCTTCATAAGCCTTGTGAACATGGGCACAGCATCCGCGTACTGCAGGTCATCCTTAAAGTGGAAGTCCCCGAACATCATATAGTCATATCCCATCTCATCCATAGTCTTTCTGGCAAATTCGTATCCCAGAAGGGTTGGATTACATTTTACAAAGGTATTGATATGTTTTTCCGTGAGCAGATAGTTGGCTATGCTCTCGATCTCATGAGGCGGACATCCGTGAAGGGTGGAAATGGTGGCGGAATTGCAGATATCCTCCGGTATGGACTCCACGTCCTCTTTCGTGTAATGTTCAAATTTTTCTATGTTTTCCAGCAGCCAGTTCCTGCACTCCGCAAATGTGGCATCCTGTCCTGCATGCATCATGGTATCAATGAAATGGTTGATCTTTTCGGATTTGATGCCTGCCAGGTCATAACCCACACTGATGTTGAACTGGAAACCGTCCTGGGCACCCAGGCCGAACTCTTTTGCCATTACATGCAGGGCAAACCAGGCCTTAATATAGTCGCTCATGGCATCCGGTACGGTGAGCTCTGTGGACCATTCGCAGTTATAGCCTTCATCCTCAGCCAGAATACAGGGTTTGTTCACACAGGCGGAAAGCTCTGCCCCGTCCATGATCTGCACAGTCTTCAGCTCAAAGAAACGGCTTCCCGTATAATACGCTGCAATGATATTCTGCGCAAGCTGCGTGTGGGGGCCGGCTGCCGGACCGATGGGAGTCTCCAGATTCCTGCCGAAGATCTCCGCTTTTTCCTCTCCTGCCACGTACTTTTTATGTGTTCCGAATACTGTTTTACCCGCCTTTTTCTCTTCCAGAACCCAGTTCATGATCTGGGAAAACGGCATACATGTCATCTTATCGCCCATAATAAAAACCTCCCATAAATCCCTTATCTTCCATTAATAGAATCTGCTAATTTCTTCGCTTCTTCCCTGCATTTTGCCATTACTTCCGCTTCATCCGCCACTAAGACTTCCCTGTCTTTCATAAGGATCTTTCCGTTGCAGACTGTGGTATTTACCTGTCTTCCGCTCATGCCGAACAGTACATGGCTGTTGATATTTCCTGCGTGCATAGGGGTGAGCGGATCGTAATCCATAACGATCACATCTGCTGCTGCGCCCTCTTTCAGCACGCCCAGGTCTTTCTTAAAATAGCGTCCCGCGATTTGCGCATTGCCTTCAAAGAGCATTTTGGGAACCTCTCCCCATGCTGCGTTGGGGTCGCAGAGGTGATGTTTGTGAAGGACATTTGCCACCTTGTAGGACTCCAGCATATCATGGGTATAGCCGTCTGTGCCAAGGCCGGTCAGGATTCCCTTCTCCACGATTTTCATAGTTGGCGGGCATCCGCAGGCATTTCCCATGTTGGATTCCGGGTTATGTACGACCATGGTGTCCGTCTCTTTTAAGAGATCCATCTCATGCTCATTGATATAAATGCAGTGCCCGAGAAGTGTCTTCTCTCCCAGAATGCCGCAGTCCATCAGACGGTCCACGATTCTCTTTCCGTAGTGTTTCAGGCAGTGATGCAGGTCCTCGATTCCCTCTGCCACATGGATGTGATAACCGACCCCGTCCGGCTTATGAGCTGCTGCCATCTCCATGGTCTCATTGGAGATGGTGAAGGATGCGTGCATACCCATCATGCCTGCGATCATATCGCTGTCATCTGCCAGAGCATAGCGTGCAAACCTCTCATTTTCCAGTACGGATTCACGGGCCTTTTCCATCCCGTCCCTGTCTGAGATCTCATAACAGAGGCAGGTGCGGATTCCCAGGTCTTTTGCCGCCTCACTGATGGTAAACAGACTGTCAGGTATCCGACAGAAACTGGCATGATGGTCAAATACGGTGGTCACACCATTTTTAATACTATCCAGATATGTGGCATAAGCACTGTATTTTGTCCCCTCCAAGGTCAGATGGCGGTCAATGGTCCACCACATGCCGTCCAGGATATCCAGAAAACCGTGGGGATCATAACCGTCAATGGACAGGCCCCTGGCAAACGCGCTGTAAATATGCTCATGAGCATTGATAAATGCCGGCATGATCACACCGCCCTTTGCATCCACATATTCAGCATCGGGAAATTCCTTTTTAAGCTCAGCTTCTTCCCCTGCCTTTTTCACCACATTGCCGTCCAGAACTACTGCCCCGTGTTCAAAAAAAGGCGCCTGGTCATCTCTTGTCACAAGTCTTCCGTTCCCAATCATTAACATAGTTTTACCTCCTTGCGCATTCCATACTTGATAAGTATTCTGCATTTCCCATATTCATTAACTCTAGTTTATCATCACCGTGAAGTAATAGCAAGTGTTTTTCTAAAAATTTTTGAGGTATCACAAATTTTTTTGTATTTCTTTGTAAATCCTTATTTTTTCCGCAGAAAAGCCACCCCGGATCTCCTCTTACGGATATCCGTGATGGCTTTTTATCAGTCTCTCTGGAGCATAAAATTTACCATGGCTGATGCCAGAAGTTTTCCTGTCTTCTCAGAGCGGCATTCTGTATGTATATTGGCCAGATGTTTTCCGATCCTGTCTGCTTTTGCCGTCACCAGAAGTGCGTCTTCCCTGGTTCCGGGAAGCAGGTAATTGATATTCAGATTGATGGTGGGTGTCACTGCACATCCGGTCAAATTGCGTGTAAGCGCACCGCTGGTGGTATCCACAGCCGCAGCTATGAGCCCTCCGTGCATGGTGGACATGTGGTTCAGCTCCCACTCCTGCACCGGATAGCGCAGAGTCAGGGAACGCTCGGCCGCACTGCAGGAATGAAACTCCAGACCCATCCGGCAGTATAGATGTTCCGGATTCTTTGGGTACATTTTTTCTATATCGTGCTGAATTTCTGTCTCCATTTTCTTCTGCTTTTCTTCTGTTGTCATATTACTGTTTATCCTTTCTTTTCCAGCAGCAGTTCTTCCAGCCTGACAAGAGGAACTGCCGGGCTGTACAGATATCCCTGGTACAGACAGCACCCCATGCTTTCCAAAAGGCTGCGAATCTCCTCTGTCTCCACATATTCGGCCATCACCACAAAATCCAGGTTCCTGCCGAGAGAGATGATGGAAGATACGATTTCCTGATTTCTTTTGTTCTCCACTATGCCTCTGACCAGACCGCCGTCCAGCTTGATGGCATAAAAACTGTTGTGCTGCAGGTATTTCAGGCTGGTCCGGCCCATGCTGAAGTCATCCACAGCAGCCAGGATACCTGCTGCCTTCAGCCTGCTGATGTGATAGGGAATCTCCTCCATTTTATCCACAGCAGATTCCTCTGTGATCTCCAGACAGTAATGTCCCGCCACGCCGTATGTCTCTGCCATTCGTATGACCTTCTCCACAAACCGCGGTGAGTTAAGCTGTTCTGCCGTTATATTGGCTGAAATGGTGACAGGTTCGCCAAGATTCAGAAGTCTGCTGCATGCCTTCATGGAAGTCTCTATGACACACTCCGTCAGCCGGTCAAAAAAACCGTCCTCCTGTGCAAGCGCCACAGCCAGAGGAGGGTAAACCGCCTCATCCATATAGCGCCAGCGCAGAAGCGCTTCTGCCCCTGCCATCCTGTTTCGGCAGTCATACTGGGGCTGGTATCCCATGGTCAGATTCTTCTCCTCCACATCAATGCGGAGCTGGGATGCCATATTTCTTGCCAGGATTCCCATACTGTCCCGGCGTTCCAGAAGGCTTACAGCCGCACCGGCTTCCTGATGCTCCTTCAGATACTCCGTTAACTCTTGCTGCAGCATTTCTGCCTGAAGCTTCCGCACCTGTTCGGAGACTTTTACAAAAGGCGTATAGATGGCTGTTCCGACAAACACGATCACCGCCTGCACCGCCGCACCCCGCCAGGAACCGGAGGACAGATATCCGCTGAAGAATACCGGTGTGGTCCAGGTCACAGTCTCTCCCAAAAGAGGCAGGAAACCGCTCACTGCAGCCCCGTAAGCGATCAGCAGGGAACACAGGGGTGTCAATATAAACGGAATGACCATGATCGGATTCAATACGATCGGGAGTCCGTACACGAGAATTTCATTGATGTTAAAAAAGACTGCCGGGGCTGCGGAACGGGCAAGCTGCCGGTTATCCCTGCTTCCGGCAAACAACAGCAGCGCTATCACAAGGCAGATGGAAGTACCACATCCGCCCATCAGCGCGAAATTGTCCAAAAAAGATTTTGATATGACAGCTCCTGAGACCGTATCATTTGGCACCAGATATGTCTGGGATACCTGTTCCAGGGCATTGCCACCGTGAATCCCAAAGGCCCACAGCAGGTCCAGCACCAGCACATAAAGTACACCCGCCCCCAGACCGTCATTTACATTGTGAAACAGATTTACAATAAAATTTGTGATCAGGTCATTCAGATTATCCGCCTTAAACACTGTTTTGATCAGCAGGTTCAGCGCCACAAAAAGGAGTGTGCAGAACAAAAGCGGATAAATAGCGGAAAGGGAATTGCGGTAATCCACATCTGACCCGGCAGAACGAAACCGGAATGCCGGGGACAGCTTTTCACAGAAAAAATAAAAGATCCTGGTCGCCGCAATGGCGGCAAACATGGCCGTAAAAACTCCAACCGGCCCCAGATCGCTTAATTCCATGGAGCCGCTGGCAGCGCCAAAGGACACGGCAAAGCAGATGGCAGAGACCACCATTGCCATGACCTGAAGGAACTGGTCCCTGTCTTTCATGGTCGCTGCATAATAATAACTGATACTCATCACAAGGTAAATGGACATAAAACCAACGGTGGCATCAAAGAGAAAACTCAGTATCTGATGCAGGACACCCCCTGCCCATTTCTCAATAAACGTCTGAAACGCAGGCACCGGAAAACTTCTGAAAAGCAGGGCAAAAGCCCCCACCAGCAGGGCGGGAATCAGAAGCGTAAACCCCTTCCGGACGGAGGAGATGATGCTGTTAATCTCTATTCTGTAGATTATCCTCAATACTTTTCCATACATAACCGGCCCCCTCTGTTACCCCGTATAAAACCGGGGACGAAACAATATTGCCATACATTTTATTTTACATGCCTTACTCGTCTTTTGCAATCTAAAATCTCTTTGTTTTCCTTACTTTCCCTTTTCCAAAATATACCAGAAGCCGCCTTGTGACCATCAATACTCTACCTCAAGAAGCGTCAGCCCCTGGGCGGGCGCTGTAAATCCGGCCGCACCTCTGTCACAGGCTGACAAAATCCCTTTCATTTCCTCCGGCTTTCTGGTTCCTCTTCCTGCCTCGATCAGGGTACCTGTAAGAATCCGCACCATGTTGTAGAGAAATCCGTCTCCGGTGTATGTGATCCTCAGTTCATTCGGCAAAGATTCCACTCGTATACTGTATATAGTCCGTACTGTGGACTTTTTCATTTTCTTATTGGAGCAGAAGCTTTTAAAGTCATGGGTGCCTGTCAGCAGCTCTGCCGCTGCTTTTATGGCATCCACATCAAATTCCTCATGCAGGGGGCACTGGTATTTTCTCTCAAATACATTTTTGTGATGGCCTGTTGCTATTCTGTACTGATAGACTTTTTTCTTTGCCAGAAGGCGGCTGTGGAAGCGCTCCTGCACCTGGGTGACTTTATAAATTTCAATATCCTCCGGAAGATAGCGGTTCAGGTATGCGCAGATCTCCTCACAGTTTTTCTCTGTATCCATGTGCACATTAGCCACCTGGCCTTTTGCGTGTACGCCTGCATCTGTTCTTCCCGCGCCGTCGATCTGAACAGGTGCATCCAGCATCCTGGACAAGACTTCTTCGATTTTCCCCTGAATGGTATTGCCCGTTGTCTTCTGCCTCTGCCAGCCCTCATAGCGCGTTCCGTCATACTGTATATCCAGTCTGTAATTCATTTTCCATCCCTCTTTCCGAATAAAGTTTCCTTTCGTATCTGTCTATTCTATCAGACATCCCATCCGGCGAAAAGAGATATTTTTCGATTTTGCCTATTGACAAATCCGCTTTCACCAACTATAGTGATAAACATAAAATAAATCATGTAACAGCGAAACCGTAGAATAAGAGTAGTAGATATCCAGGTTTTATTGATAACGGCAGGTCATGCTGCCGGCAGAGAGTCTTAAAGTGGTGGGATTAAGATAATAAAACGGATGTTGAATGGACTTATGAGGTCGGGAAGAAAGGAATTTTCTGAGTAATGCCCGACGGGATGTTCACCCGTTATCAAGGAACCGTGTATGAAAGTACATGAACAGAGTGGATGATTGATTCATCAAGCCGGGTGGTACCGCAGAAGACTGTATAACAAGCTTCTGTCCCTGCAGAAATTGCAGAGACAGGGGCTTTTTTTATTGCCGCTGTACCCCAAACTTCATCTCCGGGATTCGCGCCATAAGAAAGGAGAACACAATTATGAAAAAAATTCCGCACAGAGTATATTTAACCGAGGAGCAGATGCCTAAGCAGTGGTATAACCTGAGGGCAGACATGAAGGACCTTCCCGACCCTCTTTTAAACCCGGGCACAGGCAGACCGATCACCGAGGAGGAACTCTATCCCGTATTCTGTGAAAAACTGGCACATCAGGAACTGGACAATACGACACGTTACATTGACATCCCGGAAGAGGTCCAGGACTTTTATAAAATGTACCGCCCCTCCCCTCTCATCCGCGCCTACAATCTGGAGAAATATCTGGACACACCAGCTAAGATTTATTATAAATTCGAGGGCAATAACACCTCCGGAAGCCACAAGTTAAACTCCGCTGTAGCTCAGGCATATTACGCAAAAGAACAGGGATTAAAGGGCCTGACAACAGAGACAGGCGCCGGTCAGTGGGGAACCGCCCTGGCAGAAGCGTGCTCCTTCTACCATCTGCCTCTGATCGTCTATATGGTAAAATGCTCCTACGAGCAGAAACCATTCCGCAAGTCCGTGATCCACACCTTTGATGCGGAGATCGTTCCAAGCCCCAGCGAGACCACAGAGATCGGCCGTAAAATCCTGGCTGAAAATCCCGGCACTTCAGGCAGCCTGGGCTGTGCCATCTCCGAAGCTGTGGAAAAAGCGGTTTCCACGGACGGCTATAAATACGTGCTGGGTTCTGTGCTGAACCAAGTGCTGCTCCACCAGTCCATCATCGGCCTGGAGTCCAAGACAGCCATGGAACTGCTGGATGAGTACCCGGACGTTGTGGTGGGATGCGCAGGCGGCGGCTCCAATCTGGGCGGCCTGATCTCACCATTTATGCAGGATAAACTCACAGGAAAGGCTGACCCGCGCATCGTGGCAGTGGAACCGGCTTCCTGTCCGTCCCTTACCCGCGGAAAATACGCCTACGATTTCTGTGATACCGGAAAGGTGACGCCGCTTGCCAGAATGTACACTCTGGGCTGTGACTTCATCCCATCCGCAAACCATGCAGGCGGTCTGCGTTACCACGGCATGTCCCCTATCCTCTCCAAGCTGTATCATGACGGCTATATGGAGGCCATTTCCGTAGAACAGACAAAAGTATTTGAGGCAGCCACCATGTTTGCGAAACAGGAGACCATCCTGCCTGCACCTGAGTCCGCACATGCCATCTATGGTGCCGTACAGGAGGCTCTGAAATGCAAAGAATCCGGGGAAGCCAAAACGATTCTCTTCGGCCTGACAGGAACCGGATATTTCGATATGTATGCGTATCAGTCCTATATGGACGGAACAATGAAAGATTATATTCCTACGGATGCGGAGCTGGAAAAGAGTTTTGCAAGACTGCCTAAAATACCTGGAATCCAGGAATAAGAGCAAATACAAAAGCCCGTTTTTCAGATTTTCAGTCTGAAAAAGCGGGCTTTTACTATGGATTGTATTCCTGTCAGGCACTCACATCTGACTCTTCCAACCGCACAGCAGGCATACCTTCATCCACAGGCAGTTTTTTCAGAAATGACGCTACCAGAGGAAGAGAGATAGCAAAGGTCAGGACATCCGCCACTGCCTGCGCGATCTGGACTCCTCTCAGCCCCATCACTGCCGGCAGTATGAGAATGAGGGGAATAAAGCAGATCCCGCTCCTGAGCGCAGAGAGAAGGGATGCTTTTTTACTCTCGCCCACACTCTGCAGCATCATGTTGGTACAGACAGAAAGAGGCTGGAAGAAGAAAGCAATGCACTGACATCGAAGGGCAAAGACACCGATGGCGATTACCTGCGGGTCATCCCGGAACACCCCGATGATGCCGGAGGATACGAAAAGGCAGATAATCGCAAAGCTTCCAAGCATGACCTCCCCTGAGCCTGCCGTAAACCAGAACCCCTTCTTTACACGGGAATATTTCCCGGCGCCGTAATTAAATGCCGCCACCGGCTGAAATCCCTGACCCAGACCCAGCCCTACTGAGAATACCAGCATGCAGATCCTGTTCACAATACTCATAGCCGCCACTGCCGCGTCTCCATACACTGCTGCCTGATGATTGAGGAGCATGGTGGACACACTGCCCAGCCCCTGCCGGATCAGACTTGGAAATCCTGTCGCAACGATCAGCCCCACCTCGTGGATATCCCTTGTCATAAGCCGTATGGACAATCTGCTCTGGGTCTTCTTCGCCACAAACATATAGAGAAGGATAAAAAAGCTGATCATCTGGGATAGGGCTGTGGCAAGCCCGGCGCCCAATACCCCCATATTCAGGCCGAACATAAGGATCGGGTCACCTATCATATTCAGAATGCCGCCTGTTGTCAGTCCTATCATGGCATAAGCAGCCATGCCCTCGTATCGCAGAATATTGTTCAGCACACAGCTCCCCGTCATAAAAGGACCTGCCAGCAGAATAAAAAGTCCATACTGTTTGGCAAACGGCAGGATTGTCGGGGTACTTCCCAGTGCCCGCATAAACGGAGTTAAAAACGTAATCCCCACCGCGCCGATCAGTGTTCCCGTCAGAATAGACAGAAAAAAGCTGGTGGATGCAAATCTGCTTGCGCTCTCCCGGTCTCTTTTTCCAAGCTTTCTGGATATGATACTGCCTGCCCCGTGTCCGAACATAAACCCAAAAGCCTGCAGAATGGCCATCAGGCTGAACACCACTCCCACCGCCCCGCTGGCGCTGGTTCCTAAACGGCTGACAAAATATGTGTCTGCCGTGTTATAGATATTGGTGATCAGCATACTTATAATAGTAGGAATGCCCAGACGCACGATCAGGTTGGATACCGGCGTCTGCGTCATCTTCTCATATTGTTTTCGTTCCCGCTCCTCCGCTGTGATTTCCGATGCTGTCATAATCTTTCTTTCTCCCCCTCTCTCATTACAAGTACCGCCAGACTTTCCACCATATACCGAAAACTGGTACTGCTGTCCGGATTTTCATAGGTAAGATACCCTTCCTGTTCCAAAGAGACAAAGCCGTGAAGGGCACTCCGTATGGTTCGCTGAAGGTTCACTGTCTTTTCGTGGTCTTTTACCTCCCTGCCGATGAGCACCAGGAAAGGATGGATGATCCGCTGGATGGCATGTTTCAGCTCCTCATTTTCGGAGGTGCGCATCTCTATGATGGCCTGGTAGAGTTCCGGGCTTTCCATGGCGAATTTACGGTAAGCATCCGCCATGATACCCAGCGCCTCTGTAAAATCAGAATATGTATATGCCTGTTTCAGGGCTTTTTCCAATTCTGTTATACCGTGCATGCCAACTGCCGTGTTGACCTCCTCAATGCCATTTACATGATTATAGAGAGAGGCCGGCTGCACGCCCAGACGAGCTGCCAGCTCACGCATGGAAAAATTCCGGTATCCCTTCTCTTCCACCAGTTCTATGGCTGCCTCCATGATCACTTCCGCATTCAATCCTCTTCTTCCCATGACGGTCTCCTTTTTCCGGACAAAATTGATATGCCGCGTGCGGTATTTTCCATTGCGGCAAAAAACTAACACCGTTCGTATAATCTATATTATATACGAACGGTGTTAGTTTTGTCAAATATACTTAGTCAAAGGCTGCCTCTGCCGCATTTTTCATCAATTGTTCCATATCGCTGTAGGTAATATGAAAATACTCTTTTAAAAGTTCCAGCTCCTTCGTTATCGTCGTGCCGCTCACGGTCCTGTTATCCGTGTTCACCGTAACGGGAATCCCGGCTTCCATAAACTCCAGGATCGGGTAATCCTTCAGGCTGTCCACAGCTTTTGTCTGCAGATTGCTGGTGGGACACATTTCAAGAGGAATCCTCCGCTGTGCACACAGTGCCTTCAGATTCTTATTCTTCCTGACCGCGATTCCATGGCCTATCCTGTCAGCTCCCAGTTCAATGGCGTCCCACACGCTCTGCGCGCTGCCACACTCGCCTGCATGGATCGTAAAGGGCATACCCAGTCTCTTTGCTTTCCGGAACATTTCCGCCTGGGTCTTTACCGGAAATGCAGCTTCATCCCCGGCCAGATCAACGGCAGCCACGCCCCGGCCCAGATACTCTCTTGCTGTTTCTACCAGCTCCACGTTTTTTTCCGCCGGCATATGACGCATACCGCAGAGGATCAGATTTCCGCCTACACCATACTTTTCCCGGCCTTCCCGCAGACCATCCAGAGCTCCTTCAATGATCTCCCTGCATGTAAGTCCCTCCCGCACGGACAGAAGCGGCGCAAAACGAATCTCCATGTATACCACATTCTCCTTTGCCCCATCTCCTAAAAGCTGGGACACAGCCATGCGGAAACTATCCCGGTCCGCCAGACAGGACAGGGGCAGGTCGAACTTTTCCAGATATTCTTTCAGGCTTTTGCAGTCCGGCTGTACCTGAAGAAGATCCATAAGCTTTTCCCCTGCAGGAATGTCCACCCCGGCACCGGATGCCAGTTTTCTTATGACTGCCTCCGATAGGGAGCCGTCCAGGTGGCAGTGCAGGTCATATTTTTTCAGTTCCTCAATGGCATTCATCTGCATTCCTCCATATAATTCCGGGATATCCGAATCGTTCCTTCTGGCATGGGTATACCGAAATTCTCCGCCACACAGGCGCCGACTGCCGCAAAGGAATCCGCCTGGGGCAGCGCTTTTCCTTCCTGTATGGACGGCGAATACAGCAAAAACGGCACCTGCTCTCTTGTGTGGTCTGTCCCCTGGTAAGTAGGGTCATTTCCATGGTCCGCCGTGATGATGAGCATATCGTCTTCCCTCATGGCGTCCAGAAAAACTCCCAGCTTTTCATCAAAACGTTCCAGCTCCCCGGCATATCCTTCCGGATCCCTTCTGTGCCCCCAAAGGGCATCAAAATCTACCAGATTCACAAAACACAGCCCGTGAAAATCATCCTCCTCTGCCTCCCGGATGGTCTGTTCCATGCCGTGGACAGAGCTCTTTGATTTCAGCGCTTTTGTGATTCCTTCTCCGGCGAAGATATCATTGATCTTGCCAATGGAGATCACATCCAGCCCCGCATCCTTCAGGGCATTCAGCACGGTTTTCCCAAAGGGTTTGACCGCGTAGTCATGGCGGTTGCTGGTCCGTCTGAACTCTCCCTTCTTTCTGCCCACATAAGGTCTCGCAATGACTCTTCCCACCTTCCACTCATCTTTCATGGTAAGCTCCCTTGCGATCTCACAGCACCGGTACAGCTCCTCCAGGCCGAAAGTCTCCTCATTGCCGCAGATCTGCAGTACAGAATCCGCGGAGGTGTAGACGATCATATGTCCGGTGGCAATTTCCTCCTCACCAAGTTCATCCAAAATCTCTGTGCCGCTGGCGCTCTTATTGCCGATCACCTTATGCCCGGTTCGTCTTTCCAGCTCCGCGATCAGTTCAGGTGGAAATCCTGTCTCAGTGAACGTGATAAAAGGCTTTTCTGTCTTTAGGCCCATCATCTCCCAGTGGCCTGTCATGGTGTCCTTTCCCCTGCTGGTCTCATTGAGTTTTGTGTAATATGCCAGAGGATGTTTTACAGGTTCTATTCCCTCCAGCGGGTGAAGATTGGCAATTCCCAGCTTCTGCATATTGGGAACAGAAAATCCCTTCACATGCGAGGCAATGTGCCCAAGAGTATCTGCCCCTGCATCACCAAACTGCTCCGCATCCACGGCACCGCCCACCCCCAGGGAATCTATAACGATCACAAACACTCTTCTGAATCTTTCTTTACTTTCCATCTGCTACCTCTTTTCTGTTATGCCATATTTTCCGCTCCGGATCACTTTTTTTCCTTTCGGATCAGTTCCCGGACTGCTTCCACTGCCACCTGTATGGCGCCCTCCGTATCGTGTACGACAGGATTCGGCAGATCCTTTTTCGCCCGCTCCTGGTTAGCCACCACCAGAAAAACGCTGCCTGCCCGGACTTTCAGATAACTGGCTACAATGAAAATAGCTGCGGATTCCATCTCCGATGCTTTACAGCCCAGTTTCAGCCATGCATCCCATTTGTTCAGCAGTTCATAGCCCACCGGTTTCGTCTCCGGGGAATGCTGTCCGAAAAAGGAATCCTTACACTGCACCACTCCCACATGGTAAGGCTTCTTCAGCGTTTCTGCTGCATTTACAAGGGCATTGGTCACACCAAAATCCGGTACTGCCGGGAACTCAATGGGCGCGTATTCCTTGCTGGTCCCCTCCATGCGGATGGCTCCGTTGGCAATGACGATATCGCCGCTTTTTACATCCAGATCCATGCCTCCGCAGGTTCCTATCCGGATAAATGTATCAGCGCCTGACATGACCAGTTCCTCCATGGCGATGGACGCAGAAGGGCCGCCGATGCCGGTGGATGTCACACTGACCATTTCCCCCTCCAGGGTACCCGTGTAGGTCACATACTCCCTGCTGTCCGCGATCAGCCTGGGATGGTCAAAATATTTCGCGATCTTTTCACAGCGCTTTGGGTCACCCGGCATGATGACATAACGCCCCACATCCCCTCTGCCAACCTGTGTGTGATATTGTTTTCCCTCTACTTCTGAATAATTTATCATATATTCATCCCTTTCCTGTAATTTACGTGGTTCATAGATTTATTATAACAAATCACAGGAAATAAAAAAGGTCATGTGTCTCTTTTTTACAAAAACCTGTTTTCATGTTACAATAACCTCAGGTTTCACTTCCCTGACGCCTGCCCACTCTGAAAACTCTGCTTCCACTGCGGACACTCACCAGGAGGTAAAAAAATGACATGGAACTTATTATTAATTTCATCTGTAATTCTGCTCTGTATTGTACTGCATCGGATTTCCGATAAGATCGGTGTACCCATGCTGCTGGCCTTTATCCTTCTCGGTATGGCTTTCGGAACAGACGGTATCGTAAAAATCTCTTTCGACAATTATCCGCTGGCGGAAAATATCTGCTCCACAGCACTGATCTTCATTATGTTCTACGGCGGTTTCGGCACCAACTGGAATGAGGCCAGACCTGTTGCCGTCAAATCTGTGTTCCTCTCCACTCTGGGAGTTGTGATCACCGCCGCCCTCACAGGTTTCTTCTGTTATTTTGTCCTGAAATTCAGCTTTCTGGACAGCATGCTCATAGGCTCTGTCATCAGCTCCACGGACGCGGCCTCTGTCTTCTCCATACTCCGTTCTAAAAATATGGGCCTCAAATACGGCACAGCCTCCATGCTGGAGCTGGAAAGCGGCAGCAATGACCCCTGTTCCTATATGCTGACAGCAGTGGTTCTCTCTGCCATGAGCGGTACGGCAAGCGCAGGCTCTGTCTTTTATATGATTTTTGCGCAGCTCTTCTTCGGTATTCTCTTTGGATGCCTCATTGCTTTTGCAGCCCGTTTTATCCTGCGGCATATCCGTTTTGATATTGCGGGATTTGATATGGCTTTTGTCATCGCGGCAGCGCTGCTCTCCTATGCACTGCCTTCCATGGCGGGCGGCAACGGATACTTAAGTGCCTATATGGTAGGAATCATTCTCGGCAATACCAAGATCAGGAACAAAAAATCACTGGTAAACTTCTTCGACGGTATCACAGGACTTATGCAGATGCTCATCTTCTTTCTCCTTGGTCTGCTGGCAACGCCCTCAAAGCTTCCCCATATTTTCCTTCCGGCACTGGCAATCGCCCTGTTTTTGACCCTGGCGGCACGGCCTCTGGCGGTCCTGGCCATACTGATGCCATTCAAATGCCGTCTCAATCAGCAGGCCCTTGTCTCCTTTGCAGGGCTCAGAGGTGCAGCGTCCATTGTTTTTGCCATTATGGCCACTGTGGATGAGGCTTATACCGGCTTTGATGTCTATCATATTGTATTTTGTATTGTACTGCTCTCCATCTTATTCCAGGGAAGTTTTCTCTCCCAGGCAGCGAAGAAACTGAATATGAGTGACACAGAGGCGGATGTCATGAAGACCTTCAGTGATTACTCTGAGGAAGTTGACCTGCAGTTTATCCGCATCCGCATAACAGAGACACACTCCTGGAGCCATACGGCTGTGAAGGACATTCCCCTTCCCCCGGACACTCTTTTTCTCATGCTTCTGCGGGGGGACAAGACCGTGATCCCAAGCGGAGAAACCATTTTTCTCCCCGGGGATACGGCTGTATTAAGCGCCCGCGGATATCAGGAACAGGAAGATCTGGAGCTGACGGAAATGCGGATAACCGCAAAAAGTCCCTGGATCGGTATTAAGATTTCCGACTTCTCTCCCTATCCCGGCGAACTGGTCATTATGATTCTGCGCGGGGAGGAAACGGTTGTTCCGAACGGGGACACAGTCATTATGGAAAATGACCTGCTTGTGATCTATTCCGTACCGGAATACCGGAAAAACCTGCCCGTAAAAGAATTACCTGCCGGATAAGGCAAAAGCAGCTCCGCGGTTTTATTTTCCGCAGAGCTGCTCTTTTTTACATATAAGATCTCCAGTATCCTACATGTCTTTCATTGATTTCCCTGATAATTTCCGGTTCTATCTTGAAGTTTCTTTCCATATCCATAAGACCGTTGATCTCCTGCTGTACATCTGTCACCTGTGTGTAGCAGAAGCCGCAGATATAAGGTACCTTCTTCACAGCAGTCGTGATCTCATCAAAACGCCGGATGAACTCCTCCCTGCTGTTCACTTTATTGCCGTATCCCCAGCCGCTGTCGTCATTGTTGAAGGCAATTCCGCCGTATTCACTGATCAGGACCGGCTGGCCTTTGTATTCGTATCCGTTTGCCATTGCGGATTTGCTGCTGCTGTGATACATCTCTGTACTCAGAATCTCTTCTTTATGTCCCGCATACCGGTCATAGAAAATATCGCCGCATTCTTCATAATCATGAAGCGTAATGATATCGGAAACTGTATGCTCCCAACCGTCATTGACTACCACCGGGCGGTATCCGTCCATGCTCTTTGTGAGATGGTAAACTGCCTCTGTAAAATGCTGTTGTTTTCTATCCACTTCCACCCTCTGGATTCCCCAGGATTCGTTAAACGGAGTCCAGGTGATGATAGACGGATGGTTGTAATTCTGACGCACAATGTCGATCCATTCCTTTGTGAACAGCTCCACGGCATAATCTGAAAATCCATAGGCAGCGGCAGCCTCACTCCACACCAACATGCCTTTAACATCACACCAGTACAGGAAACGCTCATCCTCGATCTTCTGATGTTTGCGCAGGCCGTTGTAACCAAGCGCATGAATCTTGTCGATATCTTCGATCAGCGCCTCCTCACTTGGCGGGGTCAGATGGGAATCCTTCCAGTATCCCTGGTCAAGAATGAGTCTCTGATACAGTGGTTTGCCGTTCAGCAGAATGTTTGGTCCATCAATGCGGATTTCCCGCATGCCAAAATAAGAACCCACCTCATCACAAACCTCTCCTTTATACCGAACGCGGAAAGTAATGTCATACAGATCAGGCTCCTCCGGTGACCAGGTTCTTACGCCCCAGACAAAGGCATTCTCCCCTGAACCGGAGACTTCCAGCACGGTTTTTGCGTGGGAAGCAGCCATGAAAACCGTTCCTTTTGCCACAAACATTCCGTCAAAACTGACTACCGCTTCCACCGAAAGCTCATCGCCGAAGCATTCCGCGGCGGCGGCTATTTCATACTCCAGCTCCACCGCATTGTCTGTGAGTACAGGTGTTATCTTTACGTGGTCCAGTCTGATCTCCGGCACGTATTCCATCCATACGGTTTTCCAGATGCCTGTTGTCTGCACATACCAGCAGGCAAAATTTTCTTTAATCCAGCGCTGTTTTCCTCTTGGCTGGCGGATGTCAGTGGAATCCTCCACCTTCACTACAAGCTCATTTTCCCCGTCACGCACAAGGTCTGTCACGTCAAAGGAAAAGCGGGAATATCCGCCTCTGTGACTGCCCGCAAAACTGCCGTTTACCCACACTTTTGTCAGGAAATCACTGCCTTCAAAATGCAGGAGAAGCCTTTTGCCGCAAAGCATTTCGCCATTTACCGCAAAGCTGCGTCTGTACCAGACATTTCCATGGATCTCCTCCTCGCCGATACCGCTCAAGTTGGTCTCGTAGGTAAAGGGAACCTGAATCTGTCTCTCTCCTTTAAACTTCTCATACCATGCCTCTTTTTCTCCGCGGTTTTCGTCATCGAATCCAAAATCCCATGTCCCGTTTAAATTCATCCAGTTGTCACGCACAAACTGGGGTCTCGGATAGTCTTTTTTGTAGCATTTCATTTCTGTTTGTCCTCCTTATAGGTAAATGTCAATTACTTTTCCTGTCATCCCTTGACGCCGGACATGGTGATGCCTTCCACGATCTGACGCTCAAACAGGATATAAATAAGAATAACAGGCACCGCTGCTATCATATTTGCTGTCATTGGTTTTACATAGTCCACCGTATAAGTTCCCGCAAAGGTCGGAATACCTATGGGAAGGGTGAACTTACTGCTGCTCATGGAACAGAGCAGGGGCCAGAGATAATTGTTCCAGCTTCCGATAAAGGCGAAAATACACACAGTTGAGATAACCGCCTTTGACAAGGGCAGCACCACTTTGAAGAATGCGGTCAGCTCTCCTCCCCCGTCAATCTGCACTGCCTCCAGAAGCTCGTTTGGCAGTCCTTTAAAAAAGGTCACCATTATGATCAGATTCATGGAACCCGCAATTGTGGGCAATACAAGGCCTGCGTAGGAATCAATGAGATTCAGGCCGTTTGCCGTGATAAAAAGAGGTACAATGGTTGCTTCCCCCGGCACCATCAATCCCAGAAGAAAATAGAAATATAGCGCATTGCTCCCCTTAAATTTGATCTTTGCCAGAGCATACGCAGCCATGGCAGAAAGGATCACGGTCAGAACTGTAGTCAACACAGCGATAAATACACTGTTGAACAGCCATTTTGTAACATCCGAACCCAGAATAAGATCCGGGTAATTCTGGAATGTATACGGTGGTGTGAACCAGTCCAGTATACTATTGATCTGCTTTCCCTCTTTCTGGAAGGAAACTGCCAGAGACCACAGAATCGGCGTCATAAAGATCGCCGCCAGGATCACGGATATGATGGATAATACAATACTGCCCGGTTTTTTCTTTGCCTTAGAATTCATCAGCCTCTGCCCCCTTTCTCTCAATCGTCTTCTGCACAATAGTCAATACTACAAGTATCAGAAACAGTACATAGGACATGGCTGCCGCATACCCCATGTTGTTTTTCTTGAAGGCTGTCTCATATACGTACTGGATCAGCGGCCTTGTAGATCCTGCCGGCCCGCCTACTGTGATCATATAAATCTGTCCAAATACTTTGAAACAAGCAATGACCTGCAGAAGAACCACCAGATAAGTAGTCGGCTTCAAAAGCGGCAGTACGATGGAGAAAAGCTGCTGTCTCTTGGTTGCGCCGTCTATGGATGCGGCCTCATATATCTGGGGCGATATATCCTGAAGCGCAGACAGATACAGAAGCATGGAAAATCCAACCGTCCACCAGATCGTCATGGCTGTGATGGCTGACCAGGCAAGACCGCTCTCGTTGAGCCACTGCAGCTCCCTGTCCGGGGGAAGGACCTTAATAAAATGCAGAAATCCGTTGATAAATCCCCGGTACGGCGTGAACATATATTTTGCTATAAATGCCGCAACAGACACAGACAGTACACTGGGAAGATAATAACAGATACGCAGGCCCTTCTTTAATTTGTTCGGCCGGTTGGCAAACAAGGCTAGAATCAGTGCCATAATCACCAGAAGGGGTGTGGTGATCAGTACGAAATACGTAGTGTGCCATAGGGCGTCCAGAAACTTTTTATCCCCCAGGAATTTTATGTAATTGTCAAGTCCCACGAACTTTACTTTTCCCATCAGAGACCATTTATGAAGGCTGACATAGACACCCTGAATCACCGGCCAAATGGTAAATACTGTATACAGGATAAAAAAGGGCAGTATGAATCCCAGTCCTGCCAGCAGGTTTTTTCGCTTTCTTTTTTTACTCACTTGATTTCCTCCTTACAGCTTCCCGCTCACGATAGTTTTGCTGTCTGCAAGGGAAAGGAGAGCCTTATGCTCCCCCTTCTCTGCCCTGCTTATTTACGGAAGATTCGTATCAAGTTCGTCGTAAAGCATACCGACTGCCTCTTCTGCGTCAGTATCACCTGACCACAGAGTATTCAGACTGTCAATCATACCTGACTTCATAGCATTAAATGTAGAAACCTTTGAGGGAAGAACTGCTGTCTCCAGAGCTTCCATGTAGCTGCTTCTGTAGGGCATATCCAGATATTCCTGGCTTTCCCTGACTGCATTGCTGGCAGGGATCTGACCTGAGCCTGCCCATGTAAGGCCGCCTTTTTCGGAAGCACTTACCATAAATTCCACTGCTGCCTTGCTGTCCTCCTCGCTTCTGTCTTTCTTAGTCGGAAGAATCAGTGTATGGGAGTCTGCCCAGCATGCATTCTTGTCAAACATCTGCGGATAAGGCATGGCACCGAAATTCAGGTTTTCTGTTTTCTCCAGGGCTCCGGTTCCCCATGTACCACCAATATAGATGCCGGCTTTTCCGCTCTGGAAAAACTGCTGGTGGTCATCAATTCCTTCTGCCACATAGCCCTTGTCATAGAGGCTCTTTACAAATTCCGCCGCCTTTACCGCAATGTCTTTATCCATGGTGACTTCACTGCCGTCTTCATTCACAAGAGGGGTTCCTCCCATCTGGAAGTAAGTCGCCCACCATACACGATATGGGTCATCACCATTATTTGTCAGAGAGATAACTGAGCCTCCCTCCGGGATAACCGCTTTGATCTTATCACAAACTGCGTAGAAATCGTCTTCACTGGCAATAGCAAGCTGGCCCTTGTCATTCAGCGCGACGCCTGCCTGGTCCAGGATATCTTTGTTGAAATACATGATCTCTGCATGGGTATCCAGCGGAACCGCGTAAATAGAGCCGTCAAAGGTTACAGATTCCAGGGATGTCTCGGAATACATGGTGCTCAGGTCCACGCCCAGTTCATCCAGATAATCGTCCAGAGGGGCAACCACACCCTGTTCTACCAGTTCCGGAAGGGATGATGCATGGGAAACACCAATATCAGGGCCTTTGCCTGCTGCCACTGCTGTCTGCAGCTTTGTATAGTAATCTGCCCATACCAGCATAATGGACTGTACCTGCTTTTCCGGGCCACCCTCATTGTATTCGCTTATCATCTTATCCATGAATTCCCCGTCGCCGCCGCTGAACAGAGACCAGAATACCAATTTATTTTTGTCTACAGCAACTGCTTCCGGATTGTTGACTGTTCCATCGTCGTTTACATCCGCTGAGGCCTCTTCACCCTGCTCTTCGGTTCCTTCTTCCTGAGAGGATTTTACCCCCCCCCTCGCTTTTTTCTGAATTTTCGCTTCCACAGCCGGAAAGGACTGCTGCTGCAGTTAATGTAAGTGCCAGGATCGATGCGATTGCTTTACGTTTCATACTTTCTCTTCCTCCTTGAAATTTGGTTTCTTATCCTTTTGTGACCGGTCATAAAAACAATATTACTGTTGGTTATTTCTTTGTAAGAGCCTCATTTAAAACAGTTTTATTGTTCTTTATGCATCTATAATACCGTCATTCCGTCAGTATGTCAAGTTTTATTTTGCTAATTTTTGTGTTTTTGACCATTTATAACAGTATTTCTATTTATATACAACAGTATTACTGTTCTATTAAGTATCTTTTTACTGTTTGTTTTCAGTATTTCTGTCATAACTGAGTGGGTGTGCTTCTTGTTCTCATAATTATTTGGCATGTGATGTCAAAACTGCAGGCTCCCGCAGTAAGCCAAAAGGTCCAAAGACAGAATTCCTCTGCTTATAATTTAAAAATATAATTTACAATAGGATTTTTCATATACCAGATCTGGTATAGATTTGTAAGACAGGGATGCCGCTGTCAGATTAAGCAGCATCCGCTCTCAGAATTTCGGTTATGTTATCAGGTCTCAGAAGCAGCGGATCAAATTTTATCCATTATATCCATAAATTCGGCAACGGAGCCGACATGTGCCGCCAGCTTCAAATACTTTAAAAGGACGTCCCGATTCCTCTCCCCCAGGATTTTATCTCTGAGTTCATCGGAAACAGGCCCCAGATCCTGCAGTAAGAACAGGACTGACTCAGACTTGCCTTCCGTTTTACCTTCCGCGCGCTCATCTCTCAATAACTCTTCCAGCAGCATGAATTTCTCCTCCATTTCCCGGCTGCTCTTGATTTTTATCATAGACTCCTGGATTTTTTTTATAAAATCATCCCGGTAATCCTGAGTGCTCTCAGGCAGATCAGCCTTAACAAATTTCAGAAACTTAACTAGATTTTCAGGTACTTCTTTCTCATTTTCCCCACAGGTGCTTAAAAATATGGTAACTCTCCCGTCCGAAACGGTTCTCTTTGTCTCTGCACAGACATTCTGAAGCGTATAGCGGTATTTCTTCAGGCCAAAGGGGTCAAAATCACAGATAAAGATCACATAAGCTGCGGGAGGCCGTTCATAATCCTCCCCTGTAAGCAGCAGCTCTATGTCCATCTGGCTGTGATAGTATCTGGCCCTTTTCTCCAGAAAAGACTTTTTTGCCACCTGCATTTCTACATTGTAATGTGTTCGGTTCTCATCTTTGGCTATGATGTCAAGTCGTATCCCCCGGTATTCCGGATGATAAATCATGCTTTTCTCTCTGCTGATTTCTACCTTTTCAATAGGAAAACCCACAGCCATCTCCAGAAAATCACGGCAGATTTCTTCATTTACCATAACTGCACCAAACATAAAATTGTCTTTGAACATCAGTTGTGCCAGTTTTCTGTTTTGATTCATAAACAACCTCCGCATAAGCAGAGGAATTCTGTTCTGATTATATCACATCAGGTTTGCAATTGCCATATTTAATTTTATATATTCGAATTTTCCTTTTGAGTCACTGCTCTTCCCAAACAGTAAGCAGGCAAGCCTGACGCCCATAAGGCAGGAGGTACTGTTTCCTCCGTGCCGGCCAATACGCTTGGCGCTGCACAGATCGGGAAGATTCTGCTCCATATGGCACCGACAGCCTGTACAACAGATTTGATTTAATACTCCACACTCATTACAATATCCTGCTCATAGTTTCCAAAAGACTTTCCAAACAGATTAAATCCGCCTATATACCTGGCGTCCTCCTTATTTCCTATCCGTACATCAATGTATGGCTTCTCCATGAGGAAGAGGTCCTCCAGTGTGGCTTCCGCTGCCTTGTTTCCATTGATAAAACAGCCGTCTCCAAGTATCTCCCAGGTCATGAGCATTCCGTACTGGGTAGAGCCGTCCGGCCATACGGCGGGATTCAGTCTGCCTCTTCTGCTTCCGAAATCGCCTGGGCATGTCCAGGTTCCGCAGTCCACACCGTTTATCCATACCGTGATATCTGATTTCCAGTCCTCCCTGTATCCCGGAGCCTCGGAACAGATTTCCATGGACAGGCTCAGGCTCTTGGCATGACGGTTCTTTGGCACTGCGTTTGCGAATTTGTATTCCACATAGCCGGCAGATGTCCAGAAAAGTCCGGCTCTTATTTTCTCCGGATCATAAAAGCTGTACTCGGTATCCTCCATACCGATGACGCCTTCCGGGGAGTACAGGCCGCAGGTGGGATGGACCTTGCAGCCCGTATAACTGCCGATGGGCATTTCCACACTGACGATCTCATTGACGTCCAGGTTCCGCCTGAGCAGACACATATTTACAAAATCAAATTTTCTGCTGCACACCTTCATGGTTCCCCTGCTGCCCGGCTGTTCCTCCATACGGATCAAATCCGCCTTCTCTAAAAGCTTCAGATGAAAGGCAGCACTGGACTGGGGAATGTCCAGCGCCTTTGCGATCTCTCCTATGATCATATTGTCAGAATAGAGAAGCTTCAGGATTTCCACACGCACAGGGGAAGATAAAGCCTTTCCCACGTCACAGAGCGTCTCCACATTCTCCATATCCAGCTCTCTTATTTTTGCCATAATTCACCAACCCGTTTCTTTTTCTGATACAGCCATATGCGGTATCTCCATAGATTTTGTTTTAGTATATCATCTTCTCCTGGCAGCAGCAAGAAAGTTTATGGCTGTATTCTCTTACCTTTTTTCTTTTTATCGGCTATGTATTTCACTTCCCGTCCCAAAAAGAACAGCGCCAGCAGATTCGGAATTGCCATCATACCGTTCAATGTATCGGACAGTTCCCATATAACACCCGGGGAAAGCATGCAGCCCGGCAGGGTCAGCAGAATATAACAGAACCGGTACGCTGCGGCGCCCTTTTCCTTACAGAGATAAGCAGCGGTCCGTTCTCCGAAGCAGGACCATCCCACAATGGTGGCAAAGGCAAACAGTACGGTGGCAGCGGCCAGAAACTGTTTTCCGAAAGGTATGGCCGTGGAAAATGCCATTCCCGTAAGTGTGGTGCCGTCAATATTCTCAATGCCTGCGGCCAGGTTCTGCAGACAGATTTCCGGCTGATAGACGCCGCTGACCAAAATAACAAGGGCTGTGACCGTGCAGACTAAAATCGTGTCTATGAAAATTTCCGCGATTCCCCACATTCCCTGGGTTTCCGGGTCTTTGACATCGGACTGCGCATGGGCGATCACCGAGGAACCAAGACCTGCCTCATTGGAAAAGATACCGCGGGCAACGCCCATCTGCAGCGCCCTGCTGATTCCGTATCCCGCTGCACCGCCCACTGCTGCCTTCACACGGAACGCCTCCCGGAATATGATACCGAATGCATCCGGTATCATCTCCTTATGGGCCCACAAAACCACCAGCGCCCCCAAAAGGTAAGCAGCCGCCATAACCGGGACCAGTTTCTCTGTGAGTGCTGCCACGCGCTTCAATCCTCCGTTCAGCACATAAGCGGTTGCCAGCATAGTCACAACACCTGTGAAAAAGGCCGGTATATGAAAGGCCTCCTCCAGGCCTTTTGCCATGGAATTCCCCTGTACCATGTTTCCCATGCCAAAAGAAGCGCCCAGGCAGCAGAGTGAAAAAATAACGGCCATCCATCTGCAGTGAAGCCCTTTGTCCATATAAACCATGGCTCCCCCCACCCAGCCGCCGTTTTCATCCCTGTAGCGGTAACGGATTCCCAGATAGTTCTCCGCGTAATTGGTCATCATTCCAAAGAATGCGGAAACCCACATCCAAAATATAGCGCCGGGTCCGCCGGCCATGAGCGCAGTTGCCACCCCCGTGATATTTCCGGTTCCCAAAGTTGCCGCCAGCGCAGTGCAGAAAGACTGAAACTGGGAGATGGAATGCTCCTCTTTTGTTTTTCTCACCTCTTCTTTTTTCAGCAGGGAACCCAGTGTGGTGCTAAACCATTCCTTTGCATGGGTGATCTGGAAAAATCTTGATTTTATGGTAAATCGTATGCCTGTTGCCAGAAAGAAAAACAGCATCCCCGGACTCCAGACAAATTCGTGAAGCGTGTGCAGAAAGTTTGACATGCAGGACCTGCCCAAAAAGATATTCATAGCAGTATATGAGAGTGCTGTCCGAACTATGAACAGCCGGAAAGAGCGGGAAGAGAAAAAGGCTGCTCCGGTCATCCCGAAACAGCCTTAAATACATATGTTTTACAGCGGAATTACTCGAAAGCTTTTCCTACAGAACCAAACAGTTCCATTTTCTCTTTGATAGTAGCACAGATAGCGTCAAAGCCCGGTTTTAATAATTTACGCGGGTCATAGCCTTTGCCCTGATTATCTTTTCCTGCTTCGATGTACTCACGTGTAGCAGCAGCGAAAGTAAGCTGGCACTCTGTGTTTACGTTGATCTTGGATACGCCAAGGTCGATGGCTTTTTTGATCATATCAGCCGGGATACCTGTACCGCCGTGCAGAACTAACGGCATCTCTCCTGTCAGTTTCTGGATGTCATCCAGAACGTCAAAACGAAGGCCAGCCCAGTTTTCCGGGTATTTTCCATGGATATTTCCAATACCTGCTGCCAGCATGTCCACACCCAGGTCAGCGATCATCTTGCATTCCTTCGGGTCTGCGCACTCGCCCATTCCCACAACGCCGTCTTCCTCGCCGCCGATGGAACCAACTTCAGCTTCCAGAGATAAGCCGAGGCCTTTGCAGACACCTGCTAACTCTTTTGTCTTCTCAACGTTCTCTTCGATGGGGTAATGAGAACCATCAAACATGATGGATGAGAATCCGGCTTTGATACATTTGTAGCATCCTTCATAAGTACCGTGATCCAAATGCAGAGCCACCGGAACAGTGATGTTCAGCTCTTCAATCATAGCCTTTGTCATTTCCGCAACGGTCTTGAAACCGGTCATGTATTTTCCGGCTCCCTCGGATACACCCAGGATGATCGGGGATTTGCACTCTTCTGCTGTTAACAGAGCTGCTTTTGTCCACTCCAGGTTGTTGATATTGAACTGTCCTACTGCATAGTGTCCTGCTTTTGCTTTTTTAAGCATTTCAGCTGCTGATACTAACATAAATATAACCTCCACTAATTGAAAATTCTCGCTTTTCCCATCCCTGCTCAGACGAATGGCCTGTTCATAAGGAAAGAACGATTTGTTATTATTATAACACATTTCCCCCTTCTGGCAAGCTTTTCTTACGCAAATTTACCAATACTGAGCACCTGCTGTTATCCCTTAACGCCTCCGGCAGTCATACCCGCTATAAAATATTTCTGAAAAGCCAGGAAAAGTATCAACACGGGAATGATTGCCATAACTGACCCTGCAAGCAGAATATCATAATTATTTCCATAAGGAGTCATCAATGTTGAAAGTCCGATAGGCAGAGTCATTTTGCTGTTACTCTTCAATACGATCAAAGGCCACAGAAAATTATTCCAGCTGATCATACCCTGGTATATTCCCATGGAAGCAAATGCCGGAGCCATCAGCGGAAGAATGATCTTCACAAAAATACCAATCTCTGTACAGCCATCTACCCGAGCCGCATCCAAAAAGGCTGTTGATATACCTTTTAAGAACTGGTAAAAAAAGAAAATGGGGATAGGTGCTGCAATAAAAGGAAGAAGAACACCGGTAAATCTATCAATGAGCTGAAAAGTAATCATCTCTTTATAAAGAGGCAGCATAATAATCTCCATTGGTATCATCATTATCAAAAGCATACAGGAAAACCACAATTTTTTCATTTTAAATTCATACATAGCAAATCCATAGGCCACAGATGCACTTACAAATAAGGACAACAGTGTCTGCACAATTGTCAGCAGAAAACTATTTTTAAACCAGATAAAGTACTCTGTTCCGGATGTAAACAGGCTCTTAAAATTAAAAAAGCCCATAATATCCAAATCTATCCTGGCATTCAACCCGGAACGTATAATCTCTGATGAAGGCTTTAGTGCTCCAATTACCAGGCAAAGTATGGGAAATAACACAATCACGGAAAGAATCAAAAAAATCAGCATAATACCTGCGTTTATCTTCTTTTTAGTCATTTATGCCCTCTCCTTTTTATTTGAAATATACATCTGCACTGCATTAAATGCCAAAGTCACGATCAGCAGAAATACACCAATGGAAGATCCGAATCCCATATTATTCTGTTCCCATCCTGCTCTGTACAGATATCCCACAATTGTAAGTCCCATATCATTCGGTGAACTGTTCCCTGCCCACAGCATATAACTCTCTGTGAACATAGCAAGACCGCCGTAGATAGAAATGGTCAGGACATACGTTGTTATTGGCCTCAACATAGGCACCGTGATATATCTAAACTTCTGCCATGTATTTACACCATCCAGATCTGCAGACTCATAAATTTCTTCTGGAATGCTCTGAAGACCGGAAAGAAAATACAGCAGATTTATCCCTACCCATCTCCAGAATGCCAGAAAGATCAGAACCATAAAACCAGTGGTACCATTTCTTAACCATTTTACCGGACTTTTCCCGAAGACACCAATAATCTGATTCATCAGCGCGCCGTCAGATTCGGCAAACAGAAGCCGAAAAATAATGCCCGCCACTACAACAGATGTCAATGTGGGCACAAATAATGCAGACTTAAAAAATGTCTTTCCCACCATTTTTCTGCTGTTGATCATACAAGCCAAAATCATTGGCACAGGTATTAAAATTGCAAGTGTAATCAGTGTATACGCCAGACTGTTTTTTACTGCCTTAAAAAATGTTGGGTTTAACAGATTTTTATAATTCTCCATACCGATATATTCCACCATTCCAGGCAGTACCGACTGGAAACTCATCTGTACAATGGAAATAACAGGGTACAGAAAAAATATCAGAAAAGACAACATAAAAGGCAGAATAAACAAGTATGGCGCTGCTTTTTTTGAATAACCAAACTGTTTGATTCTTTTCACCATATTAACCCCTTTTCCTTTATCAGAAATCCGGCACGGAATATACCCTTGACAGAATATATTCCGTTTATTCCGGTTAACCTTTTACTTTAATGAAGCAGCCTCTTCACTGCAGACAGCTGCCGGATCCTCTTTCTCTTCAAATGCCCTGTACATCACTTTTGTATTCATGGCACTCACTACATCAGGGAAGTTCTCCCCTACTGTTATGGCCGGAATTTCGTCTTTTACTTCCAGTAATGCTTCAAAAGGATTATTCTTAAAATACTTTGTGTATTTTGTATCAGCTTTTTTCACTTCATCCATATCCCAGACATCACTGCGCATGGGATCAAATCCTAAAATTGTATATTCTCTTACAGCCCCTTCCTCAGAAAGTTTTGCAAAGGCAAGAAATTCTGCTGCGAGCTCCTGATTTTCACATTGTACAGTGACTGCCGTTCCGGTACCGCCAAGGCCAACCGACCGGTCCTGTCCCTCTTCCCATACTGGATTAGGCGCGATTATAATTTTCCCGCTCAAATCAGGCATATAATCTGTAAAACGCCCCATATACCACATAGGCATCATAGCCGAAGCTGCGCCCCCCTCATTCATAAAGCCCCAATACTCCTCACATTGATGGCTGCCGCCCGGAGAGACAACAGCAGTTCCGTCATCCAGCATTTCCTGAAGGAACGTAAGTGTCTTTATCATCTCAGGAGAATTTACATTATTGGTACCGTCTTCTTTTAAAAGCCCGCCGCCCTGCTGAGCAAGAAAAGGCATGAGAAAAAACGGATCATTTCCGGTATCTACTGTGCACATAGGTTTCCCTGTTTTCTCAAGCACTGTCCTGCCGGCTTCATGGAAATCATCCCATGTCTTAATCTGTGTATAATCCACACCGGCTTCCTCAAGAATTTCCGCATTGTAGTATGTCATAGATGCACCTACATGAAAATCCAAACCGTAACAGTTGTCATCTTTGGTATAAATATCAAGCCTGGACTGCACCACATTATCTTTATACTGTGCAATGGCATCATTTAAAGATACCAGCTGCGGTTCACCCTTTAGAAAATTGGCAAATTTTCCGAGTTCGATATCAGCCATATCAGGAGCGCCTGTCCCTGCCTGCAGGGCAATGAGAAGTTTATTGTGCATATCCTCATACGGCAGTACAGAATATGTCAGTTTTATCTGTTTATCCGGATTTTCTTCATTCCAGAGTGCCTGCATTTCATCGTAAAAATCACAGTGAAGTTCCGTGGTCAGCCATATTTCAAAATCTGTCGCGGCTTTATTTCCTGCGGTCTCCTCCTCTGTATTTGTGTCACTCTTTTTTTCATTTTCTGTACTCTGGCTGCTGTTATTCCCACATCCTGCAAGCAGACCAAACGCCAAAACTACCCCAATGGCATAAGCAATTGTTTTTCTCTTCATAAATAAATACCTCCTTTAGCGTATACTTAGAATTTACTGTTTTCTTCCCGCTGCCCTCCTTCTACAGCCTTATCAATAAAACACTTCTCGGTGGAATTTCGAAATCTATTCCCCGTTCCGTCATTTTATAGTCATAAAATTGTACTTTTTTCACACAGTCAGACGCCTGCACAGTATTGTGCGCATTCATCGCCCCGTGAAGAATAAACGCTTCTGCCTCGTCTGCCTTACCACCTAAAATTTCACATTCTATATCATAAGAAGTATCTGCAGAAAAATTCACAATTGTAATATTTAACTTCCCATCATCCCCGATAGATACGGAATGATTCATATTCACTATTCTGTCAGCTTCCGGACCAATCTCCTCTGTTTCCAGATAGCTATCCAAAAGTATAGCGTTTTGATGATATTTGAACATATCATATACATAATAAGTAGGTGTTTTAACAACTTTATCTTTCTCCGTGATAAGAACAGACTGCAGAACATTAACAGCTTGTGCTATATTAGCCATGGAGATTCTGTCACTGTACTGATTAAAAATATTAAGGTTCGCAGCTGCAGTCACCGCATCACGGACTGTATTCTGCTGAAACAGATGTCCCGGATTCGTGCCGGGTTCCGGATTATACCAGTTTCCCCACTCGTCTATGATGAAATCGACTCTTCCCTTCGGGTCATACCTGCGCATAATTCCTGTATGTATACGAATCAGATTTTCCATTTTCAAAGACTGTGAGATTGTGTGATACCATTCACTCTCTCCGAATTTTATGGACTCTCCCTTCTGTCCTTCTATGTTTACACCCGGATATGTATAGTAATGCAGAGAAATCGCATCCAGATTATTCGCTGCCTTTTTCATCAGGACATCTGTCCATTCGTAATCATCATCCAGCGGTCCGCAGGCAATTTTGTAAACAGATTCCTCACCATAGCTTCTGACGTAAGTTTGAAACTGATTATAAACATCCGCATAATAACCTGCAGTCATGTTTCCTCCGCAAAGCCAGTTTTCATTTCCTATTCCCAGGTATTTCAGTTTCCAGGGCTTCTCCTGCCCATTTTTTTTTCTGAGACGAGTAAGGGAAGAATCTCCTGCAAATGTCATATATTCAATCCATTTCTGCATCTCTTCCACTCTTCCGCTTCCCAAATTCACGTTTATATAGGGTTCACAGCCAATCTGTCTGCAGAGCTCAAAAAACTCGTGTGTTCCAAAACTATTATCTTCCACATCACCTCCCCAATGTGTATTTATGGTCCTACGCCTTTCACTGCGTGTGCCAATTCCGTCCATCCAGTGATATTCGTCTGCAAAATTCCCTCCCGGCCAGCGCAAAACAGGAACGCGTATTTCTCTGAGAGCTGACACTACGTCTTTTCTCATTCCTTTTTCATTTGGTATACCGGAGTTCTCACCGACATAAATCCCTTCATAAATGCAGCGCCCCAGATGTTCTGTAAAATGCCCGTATATATTTTTATTAATGCGGTTTTTCCGATGATAACCATTGATGACCAGTCTGCTCATGGACTTTCCTCCCTTAATTTAACTTTTTAATTTAATATTTAATGTTTTGATTGATTAATTGTATAGTATCACTATTTTATTGACATATCAACGCTTTTATTAGTCATTATTCAACATTTTTTAATGTATTTAACATTTATATTAAATATATTTCTTATTATTAAATATATTTTCAAACAAATATTTAGTCTTTTTGTACGTTGCCATGTTTTTTTTTAAATGTTATAATCTGGTAATAGAAAGCGTATCTATGAAAGGAAATCCTTATGCTGTATTTTAAAAACCCAGAACAGGCTCTGCCTGTCTTTAAAGCATTGTCATCAGAAGTCAGGCTGAAAATCCTGAATATCATTTCAGAAAACGAAGGAAAAAATCTGAATGAAATTGCTCAGATGCTTAGTCTTACCAACAGTGCAATCTCAACCCATATCAACAAATTGCTGGAAGCAGATTTAATTGAAATCCATTCTGTATCCGGTACAAGAGGTTCCATGAAAATCTGCAAACCCAAACATAATAATCTGATCGTTGAATTGCAGCCATCCATCACCCAGGAGAACTGTTATCATCAGGACATCCGTATTGGTCATTATACTGCCTGTCAGGTAAAACCAACTTGCGGTCTGGCCACTGTAAACGGCCTGATTGGTGAATTTGATGATCCCAGATATTTTTATTTTGCTCAGAGATTTGAGGCTTCTGTTTTATGGTTCTCCTCAGGATATATCGAATACAATATTCCCAATGATTTAAAAGCGGGGGAACGTCTGGTTGAACTGCAGCTGTCTTTTGAAATTTCGTCTGAGGCACCGGGCTTTCAGGATGTCTATCCCTCAGATATTTATTTTTCAGTCAATGATGTCCCACTTGGTTACTGGGTAAGTCCTGGAGATTATGGCTCAAAACGCGGCCGTTTTAATCCCTCCTGGTATCCGGACGGCAACAATCAATACGGGCTGCTCAAAATGCTCATTGTCAATAAAAACGGAACCTTCATCGATGGAAGTACTAAAATCTCAGATACCACCATTGATGACCTGCATATTGATTACAGCCATCCCATCACCCTGCGTTTTTCTAATCCGGAGGACACCCGAAATCCCGGAGGATTTACTATTTTCGGTGCAGGTTTTGGAAATCACAATCAATCCATCAAAGCAAAGCTTTTATATGAATGACAACCTGACAACAAAAAAGCCCTTTGCCATATGCATTCTCAGCACACAGCAAAGGGCTTTTATATCATAATTTACTCTATTATTTACAACCGCATCTTAAAATCCTCATACCCAAACGCCTTCACCACCTCGCACTCCCCATGTTCCCGCTCCACAGCAATTGCGGGCAGACACATACCGTTAAAGGTATTATTCTTCACCATGGTATATATGGCCATATCGCCGAATTCCAGGCGTTCCCCCACTGACAGGGGATGGTCAAAGGAATAGGTTCCTATCACATCGCCGGCCAGACACGTCGGCCCGGCCAGACGATACGTGTATGGGTATTCCCCCGCCTCCCTGCTTCCGGCCAGAGGCGGTCTGTAGGGCATCTCCAGTACATCGGGCATATGGCAGGCAGCAGAGGCATCTAAAATGGCGATGCCGCCGTCCTGGGAAAAGGTATCCAGCACCTTTGTAAGAAGCACCCCCGCGTTTAATGCCACCGCCTCACCGGGTTCCAGATAGACGGTGACCCGGTATTTTTCCCGAATGTGCCGGATACATTCCTCCAAAAGCCCGATGTTATAACCCGGTCTGGTAATATGGTGTCCGCCGCCGAAATTTACCCATTTCATCCGGTACAGATACTCACCGAACTTCTCCTCCACAGCATCCAGTGTTGTTTTCAAATCATCTGCGTCCTGCTCGCAGAGTGTGTGGAAATGTATTCCCTCCACACCTTCCAGAAGCTCCGGCCGAAACCGTTCCCTCGTCACACCCAGTCGGGAACCGGGTGCACAGGGGTCATAGACGGCATGTCCCTCCTGCGTGGAACACTGGGGATTGATCCGTATCCCCATACTTTTTCCCGCGTCCAGCACCCGTTTCCCGTATTTTTCTATCTGCGCAAAAGAATTGAATACAATATGCCCGCAGTAAGAAAGGATCTCCTCAAACTCCTCCTCCTTATAGGCTGGGGAATAGATGTGGTTTTCCTTTCCCATCTCCTTCGCCCCCAGTCTTGCCTCGAAAAGTCCGCTGGCAGCCGTACCGCTCAAATAACTGCCGATCAGCGGATAGAGGCTGTACATGGAAAACGCCTTCTGTGCCAGCAGTATCCTGCACCCGGTCCGGTCCATGATTCCTTTTAAAAGGCGCAGGTTTTTCTCCAGATCCGGTAAGGAGACCAAATAGCACGGCGTGGGCAGTTCCTCCCGTCTCATAGGCCTACTCCACCAGGCAGGGGGTCTCATTTATCTGATACGGCAGCCCCCACTCCTTCAGTGCCTCCATAAACGGGTCCGGATCAAACTCCTCGATATTGTGCACACCTGGCTTGTTCCAGGTACCGGTCATAAGCATCATGGCACCGATCATGGCCGGCACTCCGGTGGTGTAGGACACTGCCTGGGAACCGGTCTCCTTATAACACTCCTGATGGTCACACACATTATAAATATACAGATGCTGTTCCTTCCCATTCTTTTTGCCTGTAAATATACAGCCGATATTAGTCTTTCCCTTTGTCCTGGGCCCCAGGGCAGCCGGGTCAGGAAGCACAGCTTTTAAAAACTGCAGCGGCACAATCTCCTTTCCCTCATACAGTATGGGTTCAATGGATGTCATTCCCACATTTTCCAGACATTTCAGATGTGTAAGATAACTCTCCCCGAAAGTCATAAAGAAACGTATCCTTTTGATCCCCGGAATATTCAGCGCAAGAGATTCCAGTTCCTCATGGTGGAGCAGATACATATCCTTTTCCCCCACTTCCGCGAAATTATATACCCGCTTGATCTCCATGGGTTCTGTCTCCACCCAGTGCCCGTCCTCCCAATAGGAGCCTTTGGCGGAAACCTCGCGGATGTTGATCTCCGGATTGAAATTGGTGGCAAAAGGATACCCATGGTCCCCGCCGTTACAGTCCAGAATATCAATATAGTTGATCTCATCAAAATAATGTTTCAGTGCATAAGCGGAGAATACTCCCGTGACACCCGGGTCAAATCCGCTCCCCAGCAGTGCGGTGATGCCGGCCTTCTCAAACTTTTCCCGGTAGGCCCACTGCCATTTGTATTCAAATTTCGCCGTATCTTCCGGTTCATAATTGGCAGTATCCACATAGTGAGTCCCGGTGGCCAGACAGGCCTCCATGATCGTCAGGTCCTGATAGGGAAGCGCCAGATTCAAAACCACCTGCGGTTTTTCCCTCTCGATCAGAGCTGTCAGCTCCGCCACATTGCCTGCATCCACCTGCGCGGTTGTGATCCTAGTCTTTGTCTTTCCCTCCAGTTCCGCCTTCAGGGCATCGCATTTTGACAGCGTCCTGCTTGCAATACAGACCTCGTCGAATACCCGGCTGTTTGCACAGCATTTGCGGATCGCAACGCCTGCCACACCGCCGCAGCCGATCACCATTACTTTTCCCATATTCTTTTCCTCCTGTCATTTATTTTTTTGTAAACGTGAGATAGCTGTTCAATCATGTCTGCGCATTTACAGAGCAAGCAGCATCTCTCTCACGATTTTTCCTGCCGTAGCTGTGGATACACCGCTCTGGTCAAAAGGCGGACACAGCTCATTCACGTCACATGCTATAACCCGGCATTTTCCGCACACCAAAAGCACTGCCTGCAGAAGTTCCAAAAAGGTTACGCCTCCTGCCTCCGGAGTACCCGTTCCCGGAAATACGGAGGGGTCCAGCACATCCAGGTCCAGCGTAAAATACACCGGCTTTCCCGAAATTCTGTCAACTGCCCGGGAGAGCCCCTTCAGATCAAAGGGATGCATGTTTACATGCCCTTTTTCTGCCCACAGAAATTCTTCCCGGTCACCGGAACGAATGCCGAACTGAAAAATGCGGTCATCCCCCACCAATTCCCAGCAGCGCCTCAGCACACAGGCATGGGAGAGCTCTACCCCCAGATAATCCTGCCGCAGATCCGCATGAGCGTCAAAATGCACGATACAGAGGTCAGGATACTTCTTTGCTGCTGCCCGCACACTTCCCAGGGTCACCAAATGTTCCCCGCCGATCATAAAGGGCAGCTTGCCGTCTCTCAAAATCTCCCCTGCCCGGTCCTCAATCTGGTAAAGCACCCGGGCGGTATCCCCGATGGGAAGCTCCAGATCCCCGCTGTCAAATATTTTAAAATCTGTCAGGTCTTTTTTCTGATAAGGACTGTATGTCTCAAGGCCATAGGATTCATTCCGGATGGCCTGGCTTCCAAACCGGGTTCCCGGCCTGAAGGATGTGGTGGAGTCAAAAGGCGCTCCGAATATGACAATACGCGACTCCTCATATTCCCCGCCGCATCCGATAAAATTCACAATATTTTTACTCAACATCTTTCAGCATCTCCTCCACATAAGCCGGCAGGGCAAAGACTCCCGCATGAAGCCTGGGCAGATAATATCTGGTGTGTATCCCCAGAAGCTTCCATCTGACCCCATCCAGGTCGTCCACCGGATGATATTTCTTTGAAGCAAAACCAAACAGCCAGTGTCCCGAGGGGTAGGAGGGAATATGGGCCTGGTAAACCCTGCTCACCGGAAAGGACTCCACGATCCGCTTGTGCATTCTGAGACACCAGAAAGCCTCCTCATCGTAAAAGGGGCTCTCATGCTGGTTGATCATGATCCCATCCTCATGAAGCGCGTTAAAACAGTTCCCGTAAAACTCTTTTGTGAACAGCCCCTCTGCCGCCCCGAAAGGATTGGGGGAGTCAATAATGATCAGATCATAGGCATCTGAACGGCTGCGGATGAATTTCAGTCCGTCCTCATGATAGATATTCACTCTCCTGTCATTTAAGCTGCAGGCCATCTGCGGAAAATACCTTCTGCAGACTTCCACCAGAAGCGGGTCTGCCTCCACCACGTCAATCTGCTCTACCTCCTCATATTTGACCAGCTCCCGGACAACGCCGCCGTCACCGCCGCCGATGACAAGGATCTGCTTCACATCGGGATGGACCGCCATGGGTACATGGCTTATCATTTCATGGTATATGAATTCATCCTTTTCCGTCAGAGCCAGATCCCCGTCCACCACCAGTATCTTCCCGAATTCCCTGGAGCTTAACACGTCCAGACGCTGAAGCTCACTGTTGGCGGAAAAGAGCTGTTCATCCACCCGGATGGATAATTTTACATTGGGTGTATGTACATCCGAAAACCACATTTCCATCATACAGCCCCTCCTTTCAGCACATTGAGACGCCGGATGCCCGCATCCTCAGGCCCTGTCATGGAACAACCTTTTTCCTTTGCATAGACGATATAGTCTAAAATATCCTCTGTGATCTCTTCCCCGGGGGCCAGGATCGGGATTCCCGGCGGGTAACACATGACAAACTCACTGCATATCCTTCCGGCCGTCTCTTCCAAAGGCAGGGATTCTTTCGGCGCATAGAAGGCCTCCTGGGGTGTTGCCACTACTTTGGGGTCTATATACTCCTGGGTCAGCATGCCTGCGCGGTCCTTTTTATACCGCCGCTTTACCTCTGCAAGAGCGCTCACCAAACGTTCCACCTCCTGTCTGCGGTCCCCGATAGACAGGTAAGCCAGAATATTGCCGATGTCGCCAAACTCGATCTGGATGTCATATTCATCCCGCAGAATGTCATAGACCTCAATCCCGGCCAGTCCAATCTCCAGCGTATGCACAGAGAGCTTGGTGCGGTCAAAGGCAAAGATACTGTTTCCGTTTACCAGTTCTTCGGAAAAAGCATAATAGCCGCCGATATTGTTGATCTCCTCCCGGGCGTATTCCGCCAGACCGATAACCTTTTCAAACTCCCGGCGCCCGCGAAGAGCCAGATTTCTCCTGGAAATGTCCAGGCTTGAGAGCAGCAGGTAGGAGCCGCTTGTGGTCTGGGTCAGATTGATGATCTGCCGTACATGCCCCACACTGACTCCCGGCCCTGTCAAAAGAAAAGAGCTCTGCGTCAGGCTCCCCCCTGACTTGTGCATACTCACTGCTGCAATATCAGCCCCGGCAGCCATGGCGGACACGGGAAGCCCCTCCCCGAAGTAAAAGTGTGTCCCGTGGGCTTCATCTGCCAGCACAAGCATACCGTGCTCATGTGCCAGCTTTACGATGGAACGCAGGTCGGAACAGACACCGTAATACGTGGGGTTATTTACAAACACTGCCACTGCATCCGGATTGTTCCGAATCGCCGCCTCCACCTGCTCCAGGCGCATCCCCAGAGAGATTCCCAGCCTGCAGTCCACATCGGGATTCACGTATATCGGCTGCGCGCCGCAGAGGACCAGGGCATTGATGGCGCTTCTGTGTACATTTCTGGGCATGATGATCTTATCTCCCCGCTTGCAGCAGGACAGAACCATGCTCTGCACAGAGGAGGTGGTACCTCCTACCATGAGAAACGCGTGGGCCGCGCCGAAAGCCTCCGCCGCCAGCTCCTCCGCCTCACGGATCACAGAGACAGGATGGCAGAGATTATCAAGAGGCTTCATGGAATTAACATCAATCCCCACACATTTTTCTCCCAGAAGCTCCACAAGTTCCGGGTTTCCTTTTCCGTGCTTATGTCCCGGAACATCAAAGGGCACGACCCGCATTTTTCTGAAACGTTCCAGCGCCTCATAGATAGGCGCCCGTTCCTGCTTTAATTCTGACATGTTCGACCTCCTTTTCCGATTCCTGCCTGCACACGGGTGTGCTGTATGTATATACACAAAAAAAGCAAGCAGGACCGTATACATTGTCCTTTGCTTGCTTCTGTTCATCATTATTATAGAACTCCACCGTCCCCCCGTCTGCACCGGGTCTCAAATAAGCCCCTACCCGGGTGAACATGGCTGTTATTCTTTTTCACAAAAACAGATATGGTTTAGAGTCTATATAGCAAATATTTATACTTTTAATACTCTTATTGACCGTTTCACAAGTTTGACGTTTTGTATACGCACTAGTTATAAAGTAACCAACTTATAAAATTTGAGCTTCTAACTCAATCAATAAGGCAATTAAATTGCCGGAAATATTTGCATGGAAATCTTCACCTTTATCTGTCTTCCATACATGCCATACTTTACCACAGCTTTATCAAAATAGCAAGAAAAAATTTAGACAACGCCTGCAAATTTCTGTTTTCACCCCCGGATATCTGTGGTATGATATATTTGTAGCAAAATTTCTGATTCGTAAGGAAAGGAGGGTATAATTGCCGGAATATTGATGACTGTTCAGACCTGCTGGACAGTGACAAATACTGCAGTTATACAGAGAATACAGAATTATGGAAATGAAAAATATGATCGTCGGCCAGTCCGGCGGCCCTACTGCTGCCATTAACAGCAGCCTGTACGGTGTGGTATCGGAGGGACTTCGCCAGAAAGAATTTATCGGACGTGTCTATGGAATGGTAAACGGAATTGAGGGGTTTTTGGAGGGCCATATCCTGGACTTTGAGGACGCACTTCCCGGCGGCACACTGGAAGGGCTGAAAACCACCCCCGGTGCTTACCTGGGATCCTGCCGTTATAAACTGCCGGAAGATTTGTCCGACCCGGTCTATCCTGAGCTGTTTGCCAAGTTTGAGGAGCTGCAGATAGGCTATGTCTTCTACATCGGAGGCAATGACTCCATGGATACTGTGAGCAAGCTCTCCCGCTATGCCGCCTCCGCAGGCAGCGAGATCCGTTTTATCGGAGAGCCGAAGACTGTGGACAATGACCTGGTCCTCACAGACCACACCCCCGGGTTTGGAAGCGCTGCCAGATATGTGGCCTCCACTGTGCGGGAAATCGTCATTGACGCCAATGTTTATGAGAAAAAATCAGTGACCATCATAGAGATCATGGGACGCCACGCCGGCTGGCTCACAGCCGCTTCCGCCCTGGCAAGAAAATATAAAGGGGACAATCCACTGCTCATCTACCTGCCGGAGACAGCCTTTGACCAGGAAGCCTTCCTCAAAAAAGTGGAAGAATGCTTTGAAAAGACGCCCAATGTCATTGTATGCGTTTCTGAGGGCATCCATGATGACAAGGGAACCTTTATCTGTGAATACGACAACCATGTAGGCACCGACACCTTTGGCCATAAAATGCTGGCCGGATGCGGCAAATACCTGGAGAACCTGGTGAGAAACCGCCTGGGTGTCAAGGCTCGCTCCGTAGAGCTGAATGTAAGCCAGCGCTGTTCCTCCTCCATGATGTCCCAGGCAGACCAAAAAGAGGCCGTCATGGCCGGTGAATTCGGCGTCCGCGCTGCACTCAAAGGATATACAGGGAAAATGGTGGCATACAAAAGGACATGCAACCTGCCTTACGCTATCACCTTGGGACTTGAGGATGTAAATGAAATCTGCAACAAGGAAAAAACCGTTCCCCTTGCATGGATCACCGGGGATGGTTCAGACGTAAGCGATGATTTCATCATTTATGCCCTTCCCCTCATTCAGGGAACGGTTGAGGTACCCACAGGTACAGACGGCCTGCCCGCATTTGTATATAGAAAATAAAATCTTTCATACCAAGAGAGAGGGAATCCCGCTTACCGCCGGATTCCCTCTCTCTTATTTCTGTTCTTCGCTGCTGCTGAAAGCCAGCAGAATATTTCTCTGTAAAAATTCTTTCGTCTGCTCTCTCGGAACCTCCTCTGTCTCCAGTCCCTCAAGCAGGTATACAAAATAACTCATAAATCCGGCCATCAATACCATGGTCACAAATGTTTCCGGCATCTTTACAGGGATGGTCCCTTCCTGCTTTCCCTGTTCCATGAGAATGCGGAGCACATTCTCCACCTGGCACTGGGGGCCGCCGAATTTTGTAAATTCCCTGTACAGATTCTCCTTCATTCTGCACTCCTGCCCCTGCAGACGCATAAGCTGTGTGCTGCATCTGCTCTCACTCATCTCTGTCTCGATGAAATCCAGCACTGCCATAATCTGTCCCTTCAGGCTTCCGGTCGTTCGGAGTATCTCCATAATTTTCTGAAACATTTTCTCCCCGGACCAGATGATGGCTTTTGCCACCATCTCCTCCTTACTGGAAAAGTATTCATACGCCGTGCCTTTTCCGATCCCGGCCCGGTTGGTAATATCAGATACTTTAATGGAGTGAATGTCCGCATCTTCCTCTATCAGGTCAATGACCGCCTGAAAAAGAGCCAGTTCCTTCTCACTGAGCTTCTCCTTCATCCACTAATCTCTCCTCATCCTTTTTATAATGACGGCGGTTCAGTATATCATAGATACACGGCACCACAAACAGGGTCAGCAGTGTACCGTAGATCAAACCTCCGATCGTGACGATTGCCATGGGCTGCACCATATCCGCACCCATACCCATGCCCATAGCCATAGTGACAAGGCCGAGGATGGTGGTGAGCGCTGTCATTACAATGGGGCGCAGACGGGCACGGCCGGCTTCCTCGATCGCCGCCCTCTTTTCCATGCCGTCCTTGCGGAGCTGATTGATGTAATCCACAAGCACGATACCATTGTTTACAATGATGCCCGACAGCATGACAAATCCAACCATTGCCACAATGCTGACCGGCTTGTTGCTGACAAGAAGGCCCAGGAAACCGCCTGTAAATGCCAGTGGAATGGTGAACATGATAATGAACGGAGAGAGCAGGGACTGGAACTGTGCCACCATGATCAGGTACATGAACACAAGCGCCAGCGCCAGCATCTGAAGGAGCTGCCCCATGGCCTCATTGATGCTCTCGTCCTCACCTTTCATTTCAACTGTGTACCCCTCCGGTATGGTGTATTTGTCAAGGATCTTCTGTACATCCTGGCTTACAAGCCCGATGTTATAACCGGACGCGATCTCCGCTGTCACGGACATATAGCGTGACTGTCCGTCCCTGTTGATCGCCTGGGGGCTTACGGAATCCTCAAAGTCGGCGATATCCCCCACTTTTATCTCCTCTGTCTCCCCTTCCGCATTGGTAGTCTGGATGGTTATGTCCGCAATCTGTTCCCTTGTGAGGGATTCATCCTTCTCGCTTCTGACATATACGTCGTAATCCTTGGTTGCTGTGGAGATAGTGGTGGCACTTGTGGCCTCAGCAATCTTCTTGTTTATCTCCTGGAACACCTGCGCCACAGTCAGGCCGTGCCGCATGGCTTTTGATTTATCCACAACCACCTTGTACTGGGCGTCTGTCTCCTCCATGCCGTCACTGACATTCTGGGTGCCCTCCACTTTTTCAATCTTGCCGGCCAGGTCTGTGGCAATCTCCTGGAGCTGTTCCAGGTCTTTTCCCTTGATCTCTATCTGTATGCCGCTGCCGCCCAGGGCGCTCATATCCATATTGGAAGTGGAAACCACCACCTCACAGCCCTCTACATCCTTGGTTCTTTTCAGTATTTCTTTCTCAAGCTGTCCGTTGTCCAGCTTCTTATCTTCCTTCAGCACCAGGTACATGGTAACTTCATTGGTGGAGCTTCCGCCCATAGACATGGCGGAGCCTCCGGCCATGGCTCCGATGGTCTCAATATCATCTATATCGGAAATTTTTTCAATGACCTCATCTGCTTTCGCCGCAGTCTCCTTCAGCGGCGTTCCCTTATCCGTGGTCACAGTCATGCTTGCCTGTGTGCTCTCCATGGACGGGAAAAATTCTGTACCCTTGCGCACGGACAGGTACATGCTTCCCAGAAACAAAACCAGGGCTCCCAAAAGCACCCAGGCTTTGTGCGTCAGTGTCTTATGGATCATACGACCGTAAAAGTTCTGTACCTTATCCAGAAACTTTGACGGCTTTGCCTCCGCCCGCTTTAAAAGTCCGGCGGACATCATGGGCACCAGTGTCAGCGCCACGACAAGGCTGGCCACCAGGGAATAGAAAATGGTCAGACCCATATCCACAAAGAGCTGACGGGTAATTCCCTCTGTAAATACAATAGGCGCAAATACGCACACCGTTGTCAAAGTTGAGGAGACGATGGCTCCCGCCACCTGCTTCGCACCCTCCACAGCAGCTTTTCTGGCAGGTATTCCCAGGCTTCGCATGCGGTATATATTCTCTATAACAACAATGGAGTTATCCACCAGCATACCGACACCAAGGGCAAGTCCTGAGAGGGAAATAATATTAAGCGTAACTCCTGAGAAATACATGAGCACCAGAGCTGCCACCACACTGATGGGGATGGAGCAGGCAATGACAAAAGTAGGCTTAATATCCCGCAGGAATAAAAACAGCACCAAGATTGCCAGAATACCGCCGTACAGCATATTCTGCAGAACGGAATTAACAACCATATCAATATAAATACCCTGATTCATCAGCGTTGTAAAATGCAGACCGTTGTTTTCCTTTTCCAGTTCATCCATACGCTCCAGAATCTTATCTGCCACATCCCCCGTGGAATATCCGGTCTGCTTCTCTATGGAGAGCATCACGCCGGGGTTGCCGTTGATCTTGGCATACACGTCTGCGGAGTTATCGGTAACGCTGATATCAGCCACATCAGACAGACGGATGGATGCAAGTCCGTCCAGCTTCAGATCCAGAAGGACCAGATCCCCCAGACTGTCCACATCCTGCACCTTATCTCCTACTCTGATCAGATACTCCTTGTTGTCCTCCGTCACGTAGCCTGCAGGCATGGCAAAGTTCTCTGCCGTGAGGATACCCTTAACCATATCAGATGTCAGGATCGTATTTAAGTCCGCTTTGTCCTGCGCCTGTTCCTTCGCCTCATCTAACTGTTCCCTGCCTGAGTCAAGCTGGGACTGGGCTGCCTCCAACTGGGCCGTTCCCATGGCAATCTTGGAAGAAGCGGAACTGAGCTGAATGGAGGCCATGATCTTCTGGGTCTCAAGCTGGATCTGAGCTGCGCTCATCTGGGACTGTCCTGCCTCGATCTGGGCCTTTGCCTCCTGCAGCTTTTGTATCCCTGCGCTTAACTGGGCCTGGCCCTCTGCAAGCTGGGCTTTTGCCCCTGCGATTTCCTGCAGTCCTTTGTTAGCGGCATCCAGCCCTTTATCCACTACCTCAACAGGGTCAAGCTTGGAAAGCTGCTCATTCAGAGCGGCAAGCTGCTGCTCCATCTCCGCCTTTTTGTTCTCCATCTCCTCTTTGGCTGCTGTGAGCTGGGCAATAGCCTGCTGCCATTCCTCATCTGTCATACTGTCAGGTTTTTCAGGTGTCAGGGCACTCAGCTGTTCTTCCAGCTCTTCTATCTGCCCCTGAATCGCCGCAATCCCTTCCTCCAGCTTCTGGCTCCCCTCCTGGGCCTCCAGGAGTTTATTCTTTGCCTCTGTCAGCTTTTCCACAGTCAGGTTCAGGCCTTCCTCTGTGGCCTGCAGCAGCTTGGACTGACTGTCAAGCTCTGTCTGTTTGCTCTCCAGGTTCTGAAGCTGCATATCCACCTCAGCCGCACTTTTCGTCAGTTCACTCTGGGCCTGGGAGAGCTGTCCGCTTCCCTCCCCAATCTGGGAGGCCGCTTCATTCTGGCCGTTTTCCAGTTCACTCTGACCGCTTTCCAGCTCACTTTTTCCGGAATCCAGCTCTGCCTGGGCATCATTGAGCTTCTGCTCCTCCTCGGCGAACTTGCCGTTTATGGCATCCTGAACCTTACGGTTCATGGCATCCAGCTTCTCCTGATTGATCCGCACCTCAACACTCTCGGTGACGCCGCCGCTTTGGGAAACCCTGGCAACCCCATCTATGCTCTCGATATTGGGCTGTACATTATCTTCTATGTAATCGGTAAGCTCCGCAGCCGTAAGGCCATCCACATCCACGGCTGCCACCAGGACCGGAAGCATATCCGGGTTCAGCTTCATAATAATAGGATTGCTCACCGAGTCATCCCAGTACCCTTTGATCTGATCCAGATTCTCCCGCATCTCCAGTGACACGGAATCCATATTGGTGGTCTCCTCAAACTCCAGGATCACCATGGATACATTTTCCCTGGAAACAGAGCTTACATTCTTGATATTGCTGACTGTTGCCATACTCTGTTCAATAGGCTTTGTAACAGTCTCCTCCACCGATTCGGGGCTGGCTCCCACATAGGTGGTCATTACAATTGCATAGGGCAGATTCATGCTGGGCAGCAGATCCGTGTTCATCTTCGTCACAGACACCACGCCCAAAAGAATCACCAGCACCACCGCCACAATGACGGTATAGGGCTTTTTCACACTAAAACGCGATAACATTTGAAGTCCTCCTGTATTTTTGATCGGCCGACCGACCGACTGACCGGTCAGTCTAATGTAAAAATTATATGTCTTTCCAGTAGGTGTGTCAACAAATCTATTTATTAAAGTTGCATAAACTTCCAAATATATTACGGTTCACGGCATGCCCGGCAGCCTGAATATTCAGACATCTTTCCGGGACAGGCCCACGCAGAGGCCTGCCAGCAGAAAATAAAAAGGTGTGGTCACCGGCTGAAGGATTCCGATGAACCCCTGAAGAAACATACAGAGAAAGGGAATCAGCCAGGGATATATCTCCTCTCTTCTGTTTTTCCACACCGCGCGGCATACACCGGCAAAACACCCCGCCCAGGCGGCTGCCCCGAAGATTCCGGTGGTAAGGAGCAGATGCAGGAGATCATTGTGGGCACTGTCGTAAATCTGTCCCGTCTTTTCTACCATCTCCCCGCTGCTTGTCTGCATCATGAGAAGTTTCAGTGTATCAGGTCCATATCCGAACAGCTTCCGCACAGGCGGCGCCTCCAAAAAAAGCTCCCAGGTCCGTTTCCAGATATATCCCCGATTACTGCCCCAAAAGTCCGTGACCCGAAGAAAACCCGGTCCCCGCAGCACCCCTGCGTTCACCAGCCCGAAAGCAAGTATCCCTATCGCCGCCACCCCGCCCAGGCAAAGCATATAATAACGGTGCACTCCGGCTGCCGCCTGTTTCCACCAATCCTCTTTCAGGCCCCATCTCACTGCCGCGTACAGACAGGCAGATAACACCAGTCCCGCTGCCGCTGTCTGCCAGGATGCCAGGTATCCGGGCAGTGCCGTATAGCTGCAGACTGCCTTTTTCCCCAGAAGCCAGGCTGCAAAGCAGGCCGCAGAAAAGGCAGCCCCTGTCTGTGTGATCCTGTACAGATATATCTTACTTTTGTAAAAGGCTGCGGGCAGGAAAAGGAATCCGGCGAAAACTCCCAGAAAGCCCCCGTCACTGTTTCCTGCGAACAATCCCAGAAATCCTATAAAACAGACAGCCAGAACCTCCCGCTCCCCGCCCAGGCAGAATCCCGCCATAGCGGAAACCGCCAGCAGTGCGCAGAACCCGGAAAAAATGTTGCTGTACCCAATGGTGGAAAGATAGGCTCCTGTAAGCCCCTCAGGAACGTGTTCCAGAAACCCCCAGAAATCCACGCCCGCAAAGTGCAGAATCCCTACCGCTGCGGTCACTGCCCCGATGGTATAGAATATAAGGGAAAAGAAGGATAGGTCGCAGCAGTTCCTTGATACCAGCAGATAACACAGGCACATACACACATACAGCAGGGCTCCCGCCCATCTCCCTCCGCTTCCCGTAAAGGATGCCATCCCGTAAGGGGACAGGACCGAGGATACCAGCACCGCTGCCCCCAGAGACAAGAAGCAGATATCCGCCGTCTCCGCCTTCCGGTTTCCTCTTTGCCCCATAAACGCTGTCACACACCAAAAAACGGCCGCGGCAATGGTAACCGCAATAAAAAAACAGCTTTTTGACTTCTGTATATTATAATAATAATCTGTAAAGAACAGCGGAAACACGCCCGCCACCAGACAGATGTAAACCTTTCTTCCTTTTTCGCAAAGTTCGCTCATAGTCTTCCTCCCACAACATTTAGATATATTATATCAAAAAAAGTGAAAACAAGAAAGATTATTCGTCATTTTAACCATTTCTTCCTTTACTTATTTTCATATCATGGTATAATGATATTTATAAGTGCAATACCAACAAATATATGGGGGCACAGAAAGCATGAACAGAAACAGCAAATGGTTCCGTATTTTATTTCTGGTGATCGCAGCTATATTTGTGATCAGCACCTGTGCTTTTGTGAACACAAAGGTTCAGGACGCAAAAGCGCAGAAGGAATATGAACGGCTGCAGGAACTGGCACGAAAGCAGCAGGAGGAAGAGGACAAAAAAGCAGAAGAGGAAATGAAACGGCAGGAAGAGGAGGAAGCACAGCGGGCTAAAAAAGCTGCGGAGGAGGAAGCCGCAAGGCAGGCAGCTCTTGAAAAAGAAAAGAAAAGGAAATCCTTCCCCATTGATTTTGAAGGGCTGAGAGAACAGAATGAAGATATCTTTGCCTGGATCACCATTCCCGATACCGTCATAGACTATCCGCTCCTATGCCATCCGTCAGACGATACCTACTATCTCAACCACGACCCGGCAGGTAATCAGGTACAGCCCGGCGCCATTTTCATTGAGAGCATCAACAGCCTGGACATGCGTGATTCCAACACCATTCTCTATGGACATAACCAGCGAGATCAGTCCATGTTCGGCTCTCTCCATCAGTATGAAGATCAGGCTTATTTTGATACGCATCCCACGATTCTTATCTATACAAAAGATTATAAACTGCTTACATATACTGTCTTTAACTGCGGACAGATTGATGACAGCCATATTCTGGGGGAACCCAGCATGAACGGGGATACCGCTTTATTCCAGTCCTATCTGGACAATATAAAGAGCGGTACCATGCCAAAACAACATCTGCGAAAAGATGTACAGGTAACTTCTGCGGATAAGATCATTACCCTGTCTACATGCGAAAACGGAGGACAAAATGACAGGCGTTTTATTGTACAGGCAGTGCTCACTTCCAGCGAGGATTACTGAGACACAGCCGTCAGGGGGAATATAAAGCAGCACGGCTTTATATAATATTTCTACTTTGAAAGGAGATTTAAAAAGATGAAGATGAAAAAGTTATTGGCTGTAGTGACTGCAGCAGTGCTGACCATGGCAACCGCCATGACCGCTTACGCCGCGCCTGTTGCCAGCGGAGGGGATGTATCAAAAGAAGACCCTGATGATGACGGCCTGACACCGGAGGAAGAAGAGTTCCTCAAAAAGGCTGCAACTGACAAAGTATCTGCTGTGGGGGAAAACGGCACTTCTCTTGTCACCATCGCCCTGGATTACAACAAAGTGGATGAAGATGTGGTAAAAGAGTTATCGAAACAGATCGACACAAGCAAAGCTCCCGGAAAGCTGGTCGGCTTATATGAAGTAGGCGTTGCAACTGCAGCCGGCGAAGAATACAGCGGCAAAGTTACTCTGACCTTTAAAGTTGACGGTGTTAAACCAGGTGATACCGTGACCGTGGTTCATTATCTCACAGATGCGGACGGAAACCTGACCGGAGAGATTGAATATATTAAGCCGGACAGTGTGGGCAACGGAACCGTGACAGCCACCTTCACAAGCCTTTCTCCAATCGGTATTGTGGTACAGGTTGCAAAAGCAGAAAAAACTCCGGCCAAAACAACAGCAGCCAAAACAAAGAAGACAACCACTGCTGCCAAAAAATCCCCGAAGACAGGAAACGAGGACTACACCATGATCATGCTCCTCTCTGCAGCAGCACTTGGCGTAATGACCGCAGTTTCCAAAAAGGGTAAAAAAGCCTGATTGACAAAATCCTTCTTATAAAATACAGAGACAGCCCCGGCAGCGAATCCGCCGGGGCTGTCTCTGTATTTATAGGAAGGATTTTATTATTTGTCATAGAGATGGCAGGCGACCATATGTCCGTTTCCATTATCCTTTAATTCCGGGATCACCGTATCGCACCCTTCTGTCTTCTTAAAGCAGCGGGAACAGAAGCGGCAGCCTGCCGGAGGATTTATGGGTGTGGGAACATCTCCTGTCAGGATGATCCTCTCTTTTTTCTTTGTAATATCCGTGGAGGGGATGGCTGACAGCAGTGCCTGTGTGTAAGGGTTCAGCGGGTTATCATAGATCTCACGCTTATCTGCCACCTCCATCAGCTTGCCCAGGTACATAACGCCAACCCGGTCGCTGATATGTTTCACCACATTCAGTCCGTGGGCGATGAACAGATAGGTAAGGCCGAACTCCTCCTTTAAGTCATCCAGCAGGTTCAGTACCTGTGCCTGAATGGATACGTCCAGCGCGGATACCGGCTCATCACAGACGATCAGCTTGGGCTGTACAGCCAGCGCACGGGCAATGCCCACCCTCTGCCTCTGTCCGCCTGAGAACTCATGGGGATAACGGTTTCTCTGGTGGTTTGCAAGGCCTACACAGTTCATGAGATATGTAACCCTGTCCTCCACCTGGTCATCCGGCATCAGTTTGTTGATGCGGATCGGCTCTCCGATAATATCCCCCACTGTCATACGGGGATTTAAGGATGCATAGGGGTCCTGGAAAATGAGCTGAATATCCTTACAGTATTTCCGCCTCTCCTTTGTGGAGAGCTTGGAGATATCCTTTCCGTCGTACAGGATCTCACCGGCAGTTGGTTTGTACAGATCCACCAGCATTTTGCCGATGGTGGATTTGCCGCAGCCGGACTCTCCTACCAGGCCCAGGGCCTCGCCTTTATATATTTTAAATGATACATCGTCCACAGCTTTTAAAACAGCGGTGGGTTTTCCGAAGAAATTTGTCTCCACATCGAAATACTTTTTCAGGTGTTTTACCTCCAAAAGGACTTCTTTCTTCTCTTCACTCATCTTACTCACCCTCCACTTCGTCGCTTACCAGGAAGCATCTTACTTTTCTTCCATCCTCTGTGACGGACAGCTTCGGCATATGCTCTCTACACTTTTCCATGCATTTGTCACAGCGGTCTGCAAAGGAACATCCCTTTGGCAGATGGATGGGGTCCGGTACGATACCTTTGATCATATAAAGCCGCTCTCTGTCCTCATCCATTTTCGGGATGGAATCCAGAAGCCCCTGTGTATAGGGGTGCAGAGGTTTCGTGAAAAGCTGCTCCACAGTTGCCTGCTCCACTACACGGCCGCAGTACATAACCACTACTTTGTCTGCAGTCTCAGCCACAACACCCAGATCATGGGTGATCAGCAGCACTGCCATACCCAGCTTTTCCCTCAGCCGGTTGATCAGATCCAGGATCTGTGCCTGGATGGTCACGTCAAGGGCTGTTGTAGGCTCATCCGCGATCAGCAGCTCCGGGTCACAGGCCAGTGCCATGGCGATCATGACACGCTGGCGCATACCTCCTGACATCTGATGGGGATAGTCGTTCACGCGCTGTTCCGGCGCAGGAATCCCTACCAGATCCAGCATTTCAATGGCTCTTTTAAGGGCCTCCTTTTTGTTCATGGTGGTGTGGGTCAGAATTGTCTCCATGATCTGGTCTTTGACTCTGTACACCGGGTTTAAGGAGGTCATTGGCTCCTGGAAGATCATGGAGATCTTGTCCCCGCGGACAGCCTGCATCTCCTTTGTGCTCTTCTTTAACAGGTTCTCACCGTTAAACAGGATCTCTCCCCCTGCCACACGGCCCGGATCACGGATCAGGCCCATAACGGAGAGGGAGGTAACACTTTTTCCGGAACCGGACTCTCCCACAACTGCCAGGATCTCTCCCTTGTCCACTTCAAAGCTGACACCGTTTACCGCCTTGACCGTACCTCTTTTTACTTTAAATTCTGTCTCCAGATCTTTTACTTCCAACAACATGATACGGTCCTCCTTATACTCGTTCTTTCGGGTCCAGCGCGTCCCGCAGGCCGTCACCAAACAGGTTGAATGCCAGCACTGCCAGGGTAATGGCAAGACCCGGGAAAATCAGTGTGTAGGGAGCGGAGAATATATAAGTTCTCGCACGCCCCAGCATATCTCCCCACTCTGCCATGGGAGGCTGCACGCCCATACCTAAAAATCCAAGAGCTGCCGTATCCAGAATGGCAGTGGAGATACCCAGGGTTGCCCTTACCACAATGGAGCTGACCACGTTAGGAAGGATGTGGTGGAAAATGATCCTCCTGTCAGAGTTTCCCACAACCTTGGCTGCCGCCACATAATCATTTTCCTTGACAGACAAAATGGAGCTTCGCACAATACGCGCGTACTCCGGAATGGATACCGTACCGATGGCGATGATGGCCTTGTCAAGTCCTTTGCCCAGCGCTGCCATCAAGGTGATGGCCAGAAGAATGGATGGAATTGAGAGCATGATGTCCATACATCTCATGATAAAGGAGTCCACCTTCCCTCCGAAATAGCCTGCCACTGAGCCAAGCACGGTCCCGATCAGCAGGGAATAAGCCACAGCAGCCACACCTACAAAAAGAGAAATCTTCGTACCCGAAAGCACACGTGAAAAGATATCACGTCCAAGCTGGTCTGTTCCGAAATAGTAATCCCTGCAGGGTGCCACAAATGTGTGCCCCATATCAGAGTATTCCGGGTCATAGGGAGCCAGCCAGTCTCCCATAACAGCTAAAAATAGGAAAAACAGAATCACTACAAGGCCTGCCACTGCTGCTTTGTTCTTTTTCAGGGTGTCCCACATCACGCGGATTTGGGATTCCGGTTTTTCCAGTGCCTCCCCTGTTGTCTGTACCTGTTGTTTTTTCCGCATGACGGTTACACCTCCTTCTTCTCAAACTTAATACGCGGATCCAGAAACGCATAGATCACATCCACAATAAGATTCATCAGCACGAATATCACTGCAATGAGCAGAACCACGCCCTGCACCACCGGGAAATCCGATTTCATAATACACTGTACTGTGTAGTTGCCGATACCCGGCCATGCGTACACAGATTCTGTCAGCACAGCACCTCCCAAAAGAGAGCCGAGCTGCAGACCGATAACGGTGGTGACGGGAAGCATTGCATTTCTCAGCGCATGTTTTCTTGTCACCTTGCCTTCGCTGATACCTTTTGCCCTGGCTGTACGGATATAATCCTGGTTCAGGGTCTCCAGCATACTGGAACGTGTCATACGGGCAATGATAGCCATGGAATACAGACTCAGGGTCACTGCCGGAAGTACCATATGTACGACAGCGTCCTTCAAAGCTACCGTATCTCCCTGGATGATACTGTCAATGATCATAAAACCTGTCACTGTGTCCGGGCGCAGAGACGGGTCAATACGTCCGCTGGAAGGCAGCCAGTGAAGGATGCCGGAAAACAGGATGATCAGCATGATTCCGAGCCAGAAAATAGGCACCGATACACCGACCAGGGACAGCAGCATACCTCCGTTATCAAATATGGAGTTCTTCTTCACAGAAGACACCACGCCGATAATAATACCGAAAATAGCTGCCAGGATGATCGCTATAATAGCCAGCTCCACTGTTGCCGGAAAACGGCTGGCAATCTCTTTTGTCACAGGTGCTTTTGTATAATAGGAAGTTCCCAGATCACCGGTGACTGCTCCTTTGATAAAATCAACATACTGTGTGACCACAGGTTCATTCAGCCCATTGGCTTCACGCCATTCCTCCATGCTCTCCCTGGTTGCGTGCTGACCCAGAACGATAGGCGCCGGGTCCGGTGCGCATACACGCATAAGAAAGAACACAATCAGGGATACACCGAAGAGAACGGGTATGAGCTGTAAAAGCCGTTTAATTATGTACTTAAACATGTCTTGACCTCTCTTTTTCTTTTGTTTCAATCTGCGCTCGGTAATTTGTCTCCGCCCGCCGCTGTTTTGCTGAATTCCTCCGGAACAATTCATTTCTCAAGGGGTTTATCCTGCAGAGCCCTTTCAGAGATGAACTGTTCCCCGGTAAAACAAGCTTTTAGACCGCATATAAGGGCAGATTTCTCTGCCCTTATGCAATCCCGTTTTACCTGATTAGTTCTTATATGTCTTGCTCAAGAAAACATTTCCTGTCGGATGTGCGATGAAGTTCTGTACATTAGATACATAGCCTGACAGGTTCTGCTGATGGGAAATCGGCAGCCAGATATTCTCGTCTGCGATCTTCTGTTCCATCTTGGCATATGCTGCATTTCTGTCGTCACCGTTTTCCATGGAGGCTGCTTCGGAAAGCATGGTATTGTACTCCTCATTGCGGTACAGGGCAACGTTCATCTCCGGGTCCTCATGAGCTAACAGATACATAAAGTTATCCGGGTCACCATTGTCACCGATCCAGCCGTACAGGCACATGTCATAATCGCCTGCGCCCAGCTTCTCTTTGTATGTTGTCCAGTCATAGGAATCAATGGAAACTTTTACGCCTACCTTGTCAAAGTATCCCTGCAGAGCCTCTGCCAATGTCTGGCCTGTTGCAGTATTGTAAGGTCTCGGGTTTGTATAAGCCATCATCTTCAGTTCCGTGATGCCCTTTTCTTCCAGAATCTTCTTAGCATCATCCGGGTTGTACGCTGTCTGTTTTACATCTGCGCTGTAGCCCGGCATAAAGGTGGGAAGAATGCTGGTAGCCTGGGAAGCGTATCCCTTGTAAAGGCTATCAACCAGTTCCGGAATATTTACTGCCTCAGATAATGCTTTTCTCACATCAGGGTCTGTCACTTTCTGTGTGTTATATGCCATATAGTTGATATTCATACCTTCTGCCTGGTATAACAGACAGCCTGCAGATGTGATCTGGTCAACTACAGTAGCGTCGATACCGTCGATGATATCTACTTCCCCGTTTGTCAGGGCAACTACACGTGCGGAGTTATCGGGAATGGTTGAGAAGATGATCTCTTTTGCAACTCCCTTGTCACCCCAGTAGTCTTCGTTTCTTTCCATAACAACTGCTTCGTTCTTATCCCATCTTACGAATTTGTAAGGGCCTGTTCCGCACGGAGCTTCATTTAAGTTTCCGTTTGCCGCGTCACATGCGGTTGGGCTAACCATCGGTGCACCCAGAGACATAGCCAGGTTGTTTAAGAACGGTGTGGATTTTTTGGTGAGTTTGAACTCTACGGTATATTCATCCACTACGTTGCACTCTGCAACATCACCGTATACGAAGTCAGCGTAGAGCATGTCCTCTGTTTTATTGACTGTCTGTCTGTCAACATTATATTTTACTGCTTCCGCGTTGAAATCTGTTCCGTCGTGGAATTTTACGCCTTCTCTTAACTTGAAGGTATAGGTAAGGCCGTCCTCACTGATCTCCCATGACTCAGCCAGGCAGGGTTCTACCTCTGTATCGCTGTCGCCGTATTTCAGAAGGCCTTCATACATCTGGCAGATTGGTTTGGAGGACTCACCGTCATCGATCATAGCCGGGTCAAGACCACGTGGGTCGGCGCCCTGCGCATATCTCAGTGTCTGCTCCTTGTCCACATCTTCCGGAACATCAGCAAATTTTGTCAGCATCTCGCCGCTTGCTTTTTTCTCGGTTGTTCCGGTTTCCGTCTCTGCATCCGCATCCGCATTTCCTTCATCACCGGCAGTTTCTGTTTTTGTTGTGTCACTGGCATTGTCTGCGCCAGTCTTCTTGTTGCTTCCGCATCCTGCCATCAGGGTGATTGCCATAGATGTGCAGAGCAAAGCCGCAATTACTTTTCTCTTCATAGAAAATCCCTCCTTTGATTCACGCAGCGCTCCCTGTGTCCTGTCATTTTGACATCACTTTGACGTGGTAAACACAAAGAACTCTGTGCTAACCATTTTACTATAGATAGAGAAAAATTACAAGTTTTAATTTCTTATCCTGCATTTATTGTATGATTATGCGTAACCGTTACAGTCACTTTGACGTGGGCCGTATGCCTGCCGGCACTGCCTTTTCGTGCGGTGAACGCAGTAAATACGCAGACCGGTCTGGGCTGTTATGGTTATGCAGACCGGTTTTATCTGGCTTTGATTTGTATATAAGTATAGAAATGATATTTTATTCAGGATGAATGTATATTTATATTCATCATTTGCAAGTTGGCTTTGTTTTTCCTGCAAATTTTTCTGTATAGATTTTTATATGCATGATGTGCGAGTGTACATTTGTCTTTTTATGGAAGACATTTTTGTATGAATCATGAATATTTTCGAGTTTTTTGGATAAAATGTCTCTCCTTAACAGACATGCAAGAGAACCTTTTGCCAAACACTTGCATATCTTGTTAGTATATTGCAGGCAACGCTTAAAATATGCAAAAGTTTCCTGCAGATAAACAAATGCTCAAGATTACTATAATTATATCGGAATTCCTCTGTCTGTCATTTTTGATCGTGTTCATAGTTGGATTTATTATATGCCTGATTCGACATAGATTTGTATGACATGGATGCAGCATTTCGATGATTGCTGCATCCACTTTTAGATTATCGATTTATTATATTCTTTGCCTTGTCCGCAAACTCCTGTACAGACTCTGCATGTGCCGCCAGTTTTAAATATTTTGAGAGAATATCCATATCCTGTTCTTCCAATATTTTTTCTCTGAGTCCATCCGGTACAGAACCCAAATCTTCCAGCAAAAGCAGGATACCCTCAGCTTTGCCGCGTACCAGTCCTTTTGCTTCTCCTTCAGCGCGTTCCTCCCTCAATAACTCTTCCAGCAACATAAACCTCTCCTCCATTTCCCGGCTGCTCTTTATTCTTGCCATGGACTCCTGGATTTTTCTGACAAAGCTATCCTGATAGTCCTGGATACTGTCTGCTAAATCAGCTTTGACAAATTTCAGGAAATGAACAAGTCCCTCAGGTACTTCTGCTTCATTTTCGCCACAGGTGCTCAAAAAAATAACCGTGCTCCCGTCATTCATCGGCCTGCCTGTTTCCGCGCAGATATTTTGAAAGGTATAGCGGTATTTTTTACTGCTAAATGGGTCGAAATCACAGATAAAAATCACATAAGATGCAGGAAGTGCTGCGTAATCTTCTCCTGTAAGAAGCAGCTCCATATCCATCTGGCTGTGATAATATCTGGCTCTTTTTCCCAGATGAGGTCTTTTTGCCACCTGCATTTCAACATTGTAATGGGTCCTTTTTTCATCCCTGGCAATAATGTCAAGCCGAATACCATGGTATTCCGGGTGATAAATCATACTTTTCTCTTTACTGATCTCCACTCTCTCAATTGGAAAGCCTACTGCCAGTTCAAGGAAATCCTGACAGATTTCTTCATTTACCATGACCGCGCCGAACATAAAATTATCTTTAAACATCAGCTGTGCCAGTTTTCTGTTTTGGTTCATAAGCAACCTCCGCGCAGGCAGAGGAATTCTTTTTTTATTATATCATAATACAATTAAAATTTCCATATTTATTTTGTTTTTGCAAATTAATTCATCGCATATCGCTTATGAATTTCAGTCCTATTTTCCAAACACCGGGCCTGCTGATCATATGGTTCTTCCCCATTTATCTCTCCTGTATGGTAACCTTAATCCTGTCCCCCGGCTGCTTCCCTGTTTTCTGCCTGATATCTTTCCTTACTCCTATAATATGGCCTGGTGTTTTCATCCGCACCAGGCTTCCGTCATACGGCTCACCATCAAAGGTTGCATGGACTTTCACTCTTCCTTTTCCGAACTCTTCCCGTACATCAAAAGGAAATTCAATATATGCGCCATCTATATCCGGCACCTTTTTTATAACCGCCTCAAATTCATATATTCTTGTATTCATGCCTCATTCCCTCCTGATTTCCTAAAATATAGCCTGCCGGCCAACAGAAGAAATACTCATACTTGCTTCCGTTCAAATAATGCCCCGTCTGTAATTACGGCTCCCGCATTCTCCTCTGTGAGAGATACATCCGCGGACTTCTCCTGTATAAATTTCAATGTATTTTCATCTACTACCTCAAAGACATACCGGCTCCCTTTTTCTTTATCCGTCGCGATCAGTTCCCCATCCGTGATCTCATACGTTCCCATAGGAATATAGGAACTGAGGACATCATACGAAAAGACAAAATTCTCCTTATCCAGAAGTGTCAGACAGGGAAGACTCTGCTCCGTTTTTCCCAGCTCCTCTGCATTCATGTAATAATTCTTTACGGATGAGATCTCCGCCTTATCCCTCAAAGGATTTGCATCATCCAGCAGAATGATCCTGCTCACATCCTGTATCTGCGCAGGATAACTTTCCTGAACTCCTCCTGAAAAGGTAATGGATACATGCTGTCCGGGCATCAGTTCGGTCAAGGCTATATCCGTATGATGCCATTCTATCTTTGTGTCAGCGGTAACCTGAAAACTAAACTCGCCTCTGTAATTCACATCATTTTCCTTCAGCCCTGATACCAGCATGGATCTGCCGTCTATTTCCAGTATCTCAGCATAAAAAGCAGCGGAATCACCAAAATCCTCCTGATCCATACGGTTCGTTCCTACCGTATATCCTGCCCAAAAGATAAGTAAAACAAACAACAGTATTATAACACCTTTTAAAAAATTCTTCATACCCAATTCCCCCGTATCACTCATTTACAGATAAATAAACATTACCCAGAAACACAATATGAAACATATTTTTTGTTTTCTATTGTAATTATACCTTTTATTCCCGCACAGTCCAACCGTTATTTATGTAACATCATAATCCTTTTCTCCGACATCCCTGTGGAAACGGAAAAAACATGCTCCGCCGCAATATACCACTCAGCCATTTTTTCAAGCTCAACATGAACCACCTGATGATACATCCTCCATGCATAAGGCATCTGATCACGGACCATCCCCTTTGCCACACCTGTATAAAAAATGGATGAAAGGTCCAAAAATTGTGTGTATAAATTGGTATTTTTCTCTCTTCTGTGTTAGAATATATGCATCAGATACAGAAAATACGAAAGACAAAATGTCTTCGTCAGGAAGGAATGAGAGTATACTCGTGAAAAAACAGATAAAACTGAAAAAACAAACAAAACCCCAGCTATCTGACAGTCAAGAGGAAAAAAAGGACCGCAGGATTCCAACCACCCGGTATCATCCGGATTACAAAACCGGGCTTACCAGCCAGCAGGTGCAGGAGCACAGACTTCACGGCTGGACCAACAAAGCGGTGGACCCGCCGTCCAAGACCACAAAGGAAATCATACATGACAATGTCTTCACATATTTTAACTTAATCTTCGTAGTGCTGGCAGTCCTGCTCTGTATCGTGGGATCTTTCCGGGATTTGACCTTTCTCCCAGTCATCATTGCCAACACTCTGATCGGTATTATTCAGGAGGTGCGTGCCAAACAGGTCCTGGATAATCTGACCATGTTAAATGCCCCCAATGCCTCAGTGGTGCGTAACGGCAAAACTTCAGTGGTTAATGCCGAGGAACTGGTGCTGGATGATATGGTCATCTTCAAAGCCGGCAACCAGGTCTGCGCAGACGCAGAGGTCAGCGCCGGGGAAGTGCAGGTAAATGAATCCCTGCTCACCGGTGAATCGGATGAGATCACCAAGAAAAAAGGGGACCGGCTCATGTCAGGCAGCTTCATCGTATCCGGCCAGTGTCATGCAAGACTTGACAAAGTGGGGAAGGATTCCTATATCTCCCGCCTGACTCTGGAGGCCAAGGAAATGCAGAGCGGGGAACAGTCAGAGATGATACGCTCCCTGGATAAGCTGGTAAAATTCGTGGGCATCGCCATTATCCCCATTGGCCTTGTGCTGTTCATACAGGCATTTTTCTTCCAGCATGAGGCGTTTCGCTCCAGCGTCACCTCCATGGTGGCTGCTGTCATCGGCATGATCCCCGAAGGGCTGTACCTTCTCGCAAGCGTAGCTCTGGCCGTAAGCTCCATCCGCCTGGCCCAGAAAAAAGTCCTGCTGCACGATATGAAATGCATTGAAACGCTGGCAAGGGTCAACGTGCTCTGTGTAGATAAGACGGGAACCATCACGGAAAACTCCATGGAAGTCCAGGAGGTCATTGCAACGGAAGATTACGATTCCGAAGAGATGGAACCACTGTCTGTGATGATCGGGGATTTTGCAGCGGCCATGAGCAGTGACAACATCACCATGGCTGCCATCAAAAAACATTTCAAAACTACCTCCGGCAAAAAGGCCGTGAGCAAAACAGGCTTCTCCTCTGCCACCAAATACAGCAGTGTGACCTTTGAGGATGTGACCTGTGTATTGGGCGCCCCGGAGTTTGTGCTGAAAGAGGATTATGAGGATTACAGAGATGAAATATTAGAATACGCCTCCAAAGGTTCCCGCGTCCTGGTATTCGGAACTTACGAGGAAAAGATTGACGGCAAAGCGCTCCAATGCCCCATCATCCCCTTAGGTTACATTCTCCTTGCAAATCCCATCCGCAGGCAGGCAAAGGAGACTTTTACCTACTTTGCCGAGCAGGGTGTGGAGGTGAAGGTGATTTCCGGGGATAATCCCACTACGGTATCTGAAGTGGCAAAGCAGGCAGGTATCGCCGGGGCTGAGAATTATGTGGATGCCTCGGAACTGGAGACAGACGCGGAAATGCGGGAGGCTGTCCTGAACAGCACCGTCTTCGGGCGTGTCACTCCCAACCAGAAGAGACAGTTTGTACAGATCTTAAAGGAAGCCGGCAAAACAGTTGCCATGACAGGAGACGGTGTCAACGATGTGCTGGCCCTGAAGGATGCGGACTGCAGCATTGCCATGGCCTCAGGAAGTGACGCGGCAGCCCAGGCTTCCCAGCTTGTACTGCTGGAATCTGATTTTTCCTGTATGCCGCAGGTGGTTCTGGAAGGACGGCGGGTGGTAAATAATATCCAGCGTTCCGCCAGTTTGTTCCTGGTTAAGAATATTTTTTCCTTCCTGCTCTCCCTGTTCTCAGTTGTATTTATGCTGACCTATCCGCTGGAACCCTCACAGGTATCCCTGATCAGCATGTTCACCATCGGCATCCCGGCCTTTTTCCTGGCGCTGGAGCCGAATAAAAATATCATCAAGGGGCATTTTCTCACCAATGTATGCCTGAAAGCCATGCCGGCGGCACTGACGGACGTTCTGGCAGTAGGAGCGCTGGTGGTGTTCGGGCGGACCTTTGGAGTAAACTCCACGGATATCTCAACCGCGGCCACCATGCTGCTGGCAATCGTGGGATTTATGATCCTCTACAAGATCAGCGCGCCCATGAACAAGATCCGTGTGGGGATTTTGCTGGGAACCATTGCCGGGCTTATCTTCTGCAGTCTGTTTTTAAACAACCTGTTTGCCCTCACCGGCATGTCCACCAAATGTATTATGCTCTTCGTGGTATTTGCCATTGCCACAGAACCGGTGCTCAGATACCTCACCATGGCAATCGAAAAATGCCGCAATCTATATCTCCGTCTAAAAGAGCACGGGATAAACGGATTATCATAAAACGAGTGCAGGCTGCCGCCGCTTACCGCCGGTATCCTGCACTCGTTTCTTTTATTTCTGCATAATGAAATGTGTTGCTATGCGCTCCTCATATTCCGGTAACGAAATACCCTTTTCACGGCCCGCCTCAATGCATTTCAGCAGCCATGCCATATTCTCTCCCAAAGTACGCATGGTCTGCAGTCCTTCCCCGTCTTTTCTCACATCTTCCGGCGTAAATCCGTGTACCTGATTCCAATACTGGGATGAGACAACCGGCATGCTGCTGATGGTGAAATATTTGTTCAGCCGGTCAAATGCCGCGCTGGCACCGCCTCTTCTGCAGGATACCACGCTGGCTCCCAGCTTTCCGGCCATTCTGCCGCCGCCGCTGTAGAACAAACGGTCCAGAAATGCGGTGAGCTGCCCGCTGGGGCCTGCATAGTAGACCGGAGAGCCGACTACAATAGCGTCAATGCTGTCCAGTTTATCTATCACCTCATTTACCTTGTCGTCAAAGACACATTTTCCTGTCTCTCTGCATTTGCCGCAGGCAATGCAGCCCGCCACCGGCTTTTTGCCCAGATACAGGATCTCTGTATCAATCCCGTGTTTCTGCAGCGTTTCCGCTGTCTCTGAGAGGGCTGTGTAGGTACAGCCGTGTTCGTTTGGACTTCCGTTGATCAAAAGAACTTTCATTTATCTGCCTTCTTTCCCGTCTGCTGACGCTGATACTTGACTGTTACGCATCCAGCCTTTAAAAATCCCTTTGCTATGGGCTGGATGCCTGCTGACGCTGCCTTTTCCGCACATTTTTATGAAAAAACGCATTTCAGGACCTCCGCTGCTTTTTTCACCGGTATGATCTCCAGCTTTTCCTTCACCTCCTCTGCCACTTCCTCCAGGTCTTCCACATTTTCATAAGGGATAAATACTTTCTTCACACCCGCTCTCTGGGCTGCCATCAGTTTCTCGGGAAGGCCGCCGATAGGCATAACGCCGCCGCGGAGTGAAACCTCACCTGTCATGGCATATTCCGGGCTGACCGCATTTCCTGTCACAAGGGAGGACAGGGCAGTCACCAGGGTGATTCCCGCAGATGGACCGTCCTTTGGAACCGCTCCTGAGGGGACATGGATATGAAGGTCCTTCTCGTCAAGCTGCTTCGTCTCCTCCGGGTACATGGCCTTTACCAGTGTCAGGGCTATCTCAGCGGATTCTTTCATTACATCTCCCAATTGTCCGGTGATCCTCACCTTTCCGCTTCCCCTGGTCAGCGTTGTCTCCACGAACAGAATTTCTCCTCCCGCCCGGGTCCAGGCCAGACCTGTCACCACACCGGGTACGGCTTCCTGAAGAATCCCCTCGTGATGCATGGCGTTCCTTCCTAAAAATTCAGGGACACGTTTTTCACTGACTGTGATGCTCTTCTGTTCTCCCCTGACCAGCTTCACCGCAGCAAAGCGGCACAGGATATCCATCTGTTTTTTCAGACCGCGGACACCGGCCTCTGCCGTATAATCGCTGATGATCTTCATAATGGCCTCATCCGTCACCTTCAGGTTCTGGGCCTTGATGCCCATACTCTTCATAGCCTTGGGAAGCAGATGCTTTCTTGCAATATGGGACTTTTCAATGGGTGTATATCCCGGGAACTGGATCACTTCCATGCGGTTTAAAAGCGGCTCCGGTATGGTGTCTGTGCTGTTGGCCGTGCAGACGAAGAATACGTTTGACAGGTCATAGGGCACATTCATATAGTGGTCTGTAAAGCTGTTGTTCTGTTCCGGGTCCAGCACCTCCAGAAGTGCACTTGCCGGATCACCGCCGTAATCCTTTGCCAGCTTATCCACTTCATCCAATACCATGACCGGGTTCATGGCTCCGCTTCGCTTCATGCCCTCCATGATCCGACCGGGCATGGCGCCTACATACGTCCTTCTGTGTCCCCTTATCTCCGCCTCATCCCGGATACCGCCAAGGCTGATCCTTACATATTCCCTGTGGAGGGCTTTTGCAATACTCTGCCCGATACTTGTCTTTCCGGTACCGGGAGCGCCTACAAAGAGAAGAATGGAGCCTGACTGTTTTTTATTCAATGCCATGACAGCAATCTGCTGGATGATCCTGTCCTTTACTTTTTTCAGTCCGTAATGTTCCTCATCCAGGATTTTTTCCGCTTCTCCCAGATCGATGTCAGGGTTCTCACCCGTTTTCCAGGACAGGCTTGTCACAAAATCCAGATAATCGTAGAGAAGACCGTACTCGTGACTGTCCTTGCCCTCCTGCTTCATACGGTTTAATACCTTTTCAGCCTCTTTTCGTGCCTCCTCGTTCATACCCGACTCTTTTAGTTTGTTCTCAAATCTGCGCACATCGGAAATGTTTTCAGGATGCATCTCATCCAACTGATTCTGCAGAAAATCAATCTGTTTTTTAATGGCTGACTCTCTGTACGCCTGTTCATGCGTCTCCTTCTGGGCACTCTGGGCCTCCTCGCTGACTTTGAACAGCTCGATAAACTCGTAAATGGCCTTCTCGATCCGTTCACATCTCTGTCCTCTGGTATCCGCCTCCAAAACAGCATATTTTTCCGGCCAGGACAGATTCAGGTAACCGGAGAGGGCGCAGAGGATCTCATTCATATTTTTCCAGTGCAGGATAAAGCTCCTTGCCCACACGCCCCACTGAAACATCTGCACAAATCTCAGTAAATCTCTTTTCAGTGTCTCAAAACGCTTCTGCATCTCTTCATCGGAAATATCCTCCACTTCACCGCAGATGGCTGCTGAAGCGGATATGGACTGCATGGTCACCTCCACATCGGAGATTGTGACCCGTTCCTTTGTACGGACACGAATATTTCCTTCCTCGTCTATGCTTTCGATCTTACCGGAAACCCCTATGGGACAGATATCCTCCGGTGTCATGTCCTCCCGTTTCTTATCCTGCTTCATCATCAGGAACAGAACATCCTCGCCCACATGCTCTGCTGTTATCTCCTGGTCTGTAAAAATATCTTTTTTGAAAAAAAAGGTAACGCCCGGCAGTATCATCATATCAAAAATAGGTATTGTAATCATATGCATCCTCCTCACTTTATCAGCACTCAACCCAATCGAGTGCTAGCATCAAGTTAAAATATATAGCGAATCCGTTGGAATCCGCCAAGTATTGTGATATAATTTTACCATTCAATAATTATTTTACAAGTACGCAGTATTTTCATACCTGGTATGCTTTTTCATACCTACTCAGATCCTATAGAAAGGAAAAGGCAGCTGTTCAACTGACTGAATGGCTGCAGGAAAGGATTTATGTACGCATCATCCATGGAAAAAGAGGAAAACAACACGGTCTGTCCGCTGAAGTACGCCCTGAATATGGTGGGAGGAAAATGGAAGCTCCCCATTATCTGTATCCTGGCACGGGAAGAATCCGTGCGGTACAACAGCCTGAAACGAAAGCTTGTAGGTATCACTAATATGATGCTCTCCCAGTCTCTAAAAGAACTGGAAGAAAACGGAATTGTCCACCGGGAGCAGTATAATGAGATACCGCCCCGGGTGGAATATTCCCTCACAAAAGAAGGGCGCAGCATTCTGGAGCCGCTTGAAAGCCTGTCCAAATGGGGGAAACTCCATATGGATAAACTCCGGACACAATCCCCCTACTGCGGAGAATGCAGGGAGGTAAAATAGGTGCTGCCCGCACTTTCATCTGCCTGCTCAAAGGATGCCTGTTCTGAAATAATATCAAATACCAGCCCATCCCCCAGCCAGAATTCATATCTGACGCGGCAGGAAGGGCTTTCCCGGATCGTGCGGGTCATCTCCCCGCGCACGGGGGCTTTCAGGTCATGGGATGCCTCCTCCAGCCTGTGTACACAGAGCCGCATCTTCCCCTGCCTGACAGTCACTCTGCCCTCCCCGTATTCCTCTATGCGGACGCCCAGATAAGTTGCCATTCTGTATTCCCTGCCCCTGCAGTGTACCACACAGATACACCCCTGAAAATGAAAGCCCAAAAAGGGAATATCCGCAACAGACAGCATAACACTGCTGCGTTCCCCGTATCCGCACTGCGTCCAGAGATAGGACTTCGGAAAGGAACGGCCTTTGTCTGTCTCTATATACCCTCTTCCGCCTGTCATAGAGATTTTCCTGCCGTTTACCGTCAGTCCGCCTCTGAGACTGTGATGCATGCTCAGTACGCCGTGGCTGCACTGCAGGAAGGGAATATATTTAAAAAATCCCATAATATCATACCTCAACCTGTCAAAAGGCCCATACGCAATACTTCCCTTTACCGTCAAATCTCTGCTTTTTATATCCAGTTGTATTCCCTTTTCCGTGAAAATATTTCTTCCAATCCTTACAGCAAAGGGCTTTCTGCTGATGCGGCAGGCCTCCTTGGGATAAGTAAAATACCAGGAACCCTCCTCAGTCACGATCTGCAGGGATACGGTCCACTGTCCGTTCTGATCCGCATGGACTGCGGGAATAAATGCAATGGTATCGTCCCGGTTCTGGTGTTTCAGATACCAGCCTTCAAAATAAGGGAACAAAAATGCCGCACATCCCTTATGAATACATGTTTCTTTCATGTTCTTCACCTCTATGTCTCAGTTCCTCTGCACATGGGCACCGGTGTTTTACCGGCTGTGCCCATATGACTGCGTCTGTTTTATTGACATAGTTAGGATGTACGGCATTTCTAAACGCTATACGCTGTTTGTTCAGGCGTTTTTCTGTTCTTCTATTTTTTCCGCCAGGTCATTCAGATAGACCCAGCGCTCCATCTTCTCTTCCAGTTCTGCCTCCGCCTTTTCCTTCTCGGCAGTAATCTCAGACAGCTTTAATGAATTGGTGGCATTTGCCATCATATCTCTGTCCAGTTTTTCTATCTTCTCCTCCAGAGCCGCAATGTCATCGTCGATGGTATCATATTCTCTCTGTTCCTTGAACGTAAATTTCAGTTTGGCCGGACGGCTCTGCTTCCACTCTTTGGACCCTTCTTTTTTCTCCGGTATCTCCTTTTTCAGGGAAACACCGCTGTCCGTACCTGCAGACCTGTTTTTCCTGGCTTCCAGATAATCCGTGTATCCGCCCTCATACTGCTGCAGATGGCCATTGCCGTCAAATTCAAAGATCCGGTCCACCACATTGTCCAGAAAATACCTGTCATGGGACACTGTGATCACGATCCCGGAAAAAGAATTCAGATAATCCTCCAGAATGGTGAGCGTAGGGATATCCACATTGTTGGATGGCTCATCCAGAATATACACATTGGCTCCGCTTATGAGCACGGAGAGCAGGTACAGTCTTCTCTTCTCTCCGCCGGAGAGTTTACACACAGGCGTGTACTGCATATCCGGTGTAAATAAAAAGCGTTCCAGGAGCTGGGAGGCACTGATCTTTCCGTCTCTTGTCTGCACATACTCCGCAATATCCTTGATATAGTCGATCACCCGCTGGTTCGTATCCAGATCCGGTTCTTCCTGTGCCAGATAGCCGATCTTTATGGTCTCCCCGATTTCAATCTCTCCCGCGTCCGGCTGTATCAGACCTGCGATCATTCTGATCAGGGTGGATTTTCCGCAGCCATTGGGACCGATAATGCCCAGTCTCTGGTTTCTCAGCACAATGTAGTCAAAATCATCCACCAATTTGGTTTCACCATAGCTTTTGCTCACATGGTGCAGTTCGATGGTCTTTTTCCCCATCCTTGTCTCCACGGAATCCATCTCCACCGCCTGGTCCTGTACCGGAGCCTTACCGTTTTTCAAAGCTTCCAGACGTTCCAGCCTTGCCCTCTGCTTTGTACTCCTTGCTCTGCAGCCGCGCTTCGCCCACTCCAGCTCCATCCGAAGGACACTTTGCCGTTTGCGCTCAGATGCCAGTTCCATCTCCTCCCGCTCGGCCTTCAGCTCCAGGAATCTGGAATAATTGGCATCATAGCTGTACATATTTCCCCGGCTGATCTCCAGGATCCGGTTGGAGACCTTGTCCAGGAAGTAGCGGTCATGGGTCACCATGAGTACCACGCCCCTGTACTCCCGCAGGTACTCTTCCAGCCAGACGATCATCTCCTCATCCAGATGATTGGTAGGCTCGTCAAGCAGCAGAACGTCAAAATCAGAGGCCAGCACTTTAGCCATAGCCACCTTCCTTCTCTGCCCTCCTGACAACTGTGCAAGCGGTGTGTCATACTCCGCGATTCCAAGCTTCGTCAGATTGCTCTGCACCTTCCAGTCTGTCTCCGCCGACTTTCCTAGGGCATAGGAAGAGACCGTTGCATCTTGGGGAAATTCCGGGTTCTGAGGCAGATATGCAATACGCAGTCCGTTCTGTCTGACGATCTGTCCTGCATCCGGCTCCTCGATTCCCGCAACCATTCTGAGAAGTGTGGTCTTTCCTGTGCCGTTGATCCCGATGATGCCTATCTTATCACCTTCGTGGATACCGAAAGATGCATCCTCGAAGATTGTCTTTTCTCCGTATATTTTACTGATATGTTCTATATTTAATATGTTCATTTGTGACGCTCCTCTTATTCTCATTCTGACCATATTCATCATAAATGATTTTTAACAGAACGTCAACTTCTATCCGGACAGCCTTCCCTTGTTACTGTTCACGGCCCTGCAAAAGCACAGTTCTGTGATCAGTAACACGCTTCGCGATGCACACAAAATGCAATAAATTGCATTTTGGCGCTGGCTAACTCGGGATTTTGATTCGCATCGCGCAGCATCCCCTTGGGGAAAACACCTCCCGGGACATTGGCCGTGAACAGTAACCTTCCCTTATCTATGGCATACACCAGGTCCGCCGGATGCATGGTGGATTTCCTGTCAGGATGTTGAAGACTTCAGGCTGCTGTGCCCTCATATGGGTTCAGGATAGAAAGGTTTTGCATCATTTGTAAAATTATTTTGCATTTGATACCTCATATTCAGCCAGGATTTGTGCATTGCTGTAGTCAGGGTATTGATTCTGCAGTTCCACAATCCTCTCAATATATGCCTTGTCCATATCAAGCCAATGACTGATGGCTGCCGGTGTGAGTTCATTTTTCAGCAATTTGCGGATCACATGAATCTCTTCTTCCATTTTTGCTTCTTCTTTTAATTCTTCCAATGCTCTGCACATAGTAAATTCCTCCTTATCCTTTTCTGCTTTTATATCCCGGCCCAGCATGGTAAGCAGAGCTCTGCTTGCTTTCGCCGATAATTCTTCCAGTTCTTTTTCATGACTTTCTACATATCTTATCAGATCATCCTTACAGTTTCCGCATCTCAATGTTTCCAGGATCACTTTCCAATCACCCGAAAATTTATCCGGGTCTGTGTTCCTGGCATCGATCAAATGCACTTTATACCCCGGCAGATACTCCTTTAATTCTGCCGTATCATCCGGCAGCAGAATCATTTCCTCCATGCTGAGCGGTCCGTCCCAGGGACTGTCTCCATAATAAAAAACAACGCTTACTACCGGCATAAGTTTCTCTCCTTTATGAAGACCAGACAGAAACTCCGCTGATGTTTTCAAGTCTCCGGTTTTCTTATTTTCTCTCTGCCTCTTTTTCATCTGTTCCCCATATTGGACAGAATCGTATAGAAGCATACGCACCGGCATTCCATAATGCACCTCACTTTGATTTTCACAAATAAAGATCACGTACATTGTATGAAAATATGCCTGTTTCACTGTATCTCTTATCAAGGTCTTTTGATTTGATCTGCCATCCGTTTCCCAGGGAAGCTGCATGATCAATTCTCTTGGTAACTGTTCTATGTTTTCCGGCCGCAATACCTGTTTTCCTTTAAAAACAGCACCGTTTATAAAATCACAGAACACAGTAGAGTCCTCAAAATACGGCGTAATGATATTATCTTTTACTCCCATTTTTCCTCCTTATATCATTTTTAATTTCTGGAAATCGTCTGGCCGAACGGCCGGAATGGATACATATGCTGCTGGATGCAGCGATTTGATGTTTCCAGAATATCATGCGGAGAAAAAAAGAGCAAATGAACTTTCTATAAAATTTAATAAGAACAAATAAACATTATTTCTTCTGCTTATACTCCTATTATATAATGCATATTATTACATTGCAATATCTGTTTTTAATATTGCTCAAGAACAACTATATACCGGTACTCCTATAGACAACAGCACACTTTGAAGCAAAAAAACAGGAGTATCCGATTCCCAAAGACGGAACGATACCCCTGTTTCCTATGCATTATGTAATTTCTTTATACCCTTAACAAAAAAACACAGTGCCCTGATTTAGTATGCAAGAATCCTGGCCGGATTGTTTACAGTCATATTGCGGACAGCCAGGTCAGAGACCTCACCGTATTTCTTCAGAGCAGGCACACCGAACTTTGTCAGCCTGCAGTATCCCTCTCCGCCAAACTGTCTGCACATGGTCTTTACACACATGTCTGTGCCGAGTACGATCTGGCGGCTGTATCCCTGCTGGATAAGACGCACAATGCCTGCCATTTTCATCCAGTCCGGAATCGGCGCAGTTCCGAGGGCCTCCAGGCCGATGTCACCTGATAAAAATTCCACTGAAAAATTTGCACCTTTATCCAGCACACGTTTTGCCACGTCAAGATCCAGTCCCCATTTTTCCGGATAGAGGACCATTTCCTTCATGGGTCTTTTCACGGTTGTCTCCATGTGGGCGATAACAATCTTCTCAGGATTCACGCCTTCTTCCATGAGAATCTCCACGATCTCACCCGGCGTGCCGCCGAAGGCATAATCCGGATGTACGGTAATGGACATCCCCGTGTCTTTTGCCGCCTGGCCGCCGGCTCTCAGCGCTTTTTCCTCTGCCTCTGTAAAATCGTTTAGTGCAATCTTTACACAGCCCGGCCGGATCTGCGTATCCTCGATTCCGTTTTCAATCTCATCCATCAGATGGTCATAAAACTGCCGGATACTCCATCCGTCATATTTTCCATTCCAGGAAGTCTCCACATAATAACCGGCAGCGGTAATGACATGGACGCCTGTCTTCTCTGAGATCCGTCTGACTGCTTCCACATCCAGACGGATTCCGGGGACACTCAGCTCCACCATGGAATCTCCGCCGGAATCTTTATATTCCTGCACTTCCCGGGTCATGGCGGCCTCATCGTTCAGATCCATGGCATCCTGCACCAGCGGAAAGTTTCTCTTCAAAAATCCGATATTCTCCAGGGAGACCTTATCCTCGTATTTGACCGGCAGGTCCGTGGGCATGGCCGGTCTGCAGATTGCCCCCATATCTGCGCCGTTGAACATAATGTGTTCATGCATATCCGTAAATCCCAATTCTTCCGGAGCAATATCCCCGCACACGGTTGTTACTCGTTTCATAAATGTAAAACCCTCCAATCCATAAATATACGCCGGAGCGTGTCTGAAAATTGCTTTCAGCAGCCTGTACGTCACACTTTGCTGGAGATTTTCCGGCCCAAAAGCACCTTCTCTACGTCTTTCCGTTTCCCTGTCAAAGACCCCTGTACCATGGGTGGTCTGCCGCCGCCTTTTCCGCTGCAGGCCTGATTCATCTCTTTTGCAAGAGCAGTGATATCTCTTCCTGAACTGCCCAAAACATAGCGGTAGCCCGCCTTGTCACTGCCTACAAATACTCCGCAGATACCCTCAGTGATCTCCATGGCATCATTGACAAAACGACGCATGGCGGCCGGGTCCAGCTCCTCCTCAAACAGAAGCACTGCCGGTGTATCAGGTGTGACCTCTGACAAACGGCGTTTCAGATAGTGTTCCTGCAGACGTTTGATCTTCTCTTTCTGTCCGGCAATCTCTTCCTCCAGGCGGGAAACTGCCTGCACGACCTCCTCCTGTCTGGCTGAAAGTCTGACCGATATGGCTGCCACGCTCTCCTCTTTTCTGTTATAATCTTCAAGCGCCCGGAAACCACAGAGCATATTCACCCGCATGCCGCCTTTATAATGAATAGCACCGGTGATCTTGATCATTCCCACCGCTCCGGTTGTCTTTACATGGGGCGCACAGCAGGCACAGGTATCATATCCCGGAATACGGACAATGCGGACCTGACCCTCGATCTCGATCTTACTGCGGTAGGCCATGGTATCCAGCTCCTCCTCAGTGGGATACAGGACTTCTATGGGGATATCCTCTGCCACTGCCCGATTGGCTTCCCACTCGATCCTGCGCAGCTCCTCCTCGGTAAGAGGGCCGTCATAATCCATGGTCACAGCTTCATCTCCCAGATGAAATCCCACATTCCGGTAACCGAAATGCCGGTTTACGATCCCGGATACAATGTGCTCTCCCGTATGCTGCTGCATTTTGGAAAAACGCTCCTCAAAATCCAGTACCCCCGTAACAGCAGTCCCGGGCTCTGCCGGTCTGTCCGTACAATGAAGGACAATGCCATCCTGCTCTCTCACATCCAGAACGCGGATCTGCGAATCCGCCAGGCGCAGAACACCGGTATCCGCATACTGGCCTCCCCCCACCGGGAAAAAGGCGGTTCTGTCAAGAACCACCTCATAGTTTATTCCTCTATTTGTATATTCTTCCTCAGACAGCGGGCTGCAGGAAACCACCTTCGCCTGAAATTCTTTTATCATGCTGTCTCTGTAAAATAATTTTTCAGTCATGTTCAGTCTCCATACACGCGGATCAGGGCCGAAACCTTATGTACCACACTCATGCCCTCGATTATCATCATGGCATCATTGAAATTGCCTTCCCGCACCTTTGATGTCACGACCACGATCTCAGCCAGATCCCCGTCTTTATTTTTCTGTATCATCTGCGCAATACTCACGTCGTTATTGCCTAACACACTGGCGATGCTGGCCAGCACACCAGGTCTGTCATCCACCTGCAGGCGCAGGAAGAAGCGGCTGTCCATGTCATCTGCCTTCTTCACAGGCAGCTCTTTGTAACAGGTACAGCTTATCCTTCCGGTACAGCCGAACCGGATATTCCTTACAATATCAAATACATCCCCAACAATGGCACTGGCTGTGGGCATTTCTCCGGCACCTCGGCCGTAGAACATGGTATCTCCCACAGCGTCTCCTCTTACGAAGACCGCATTGAAGGAGTCATTCACAGAAGCCAGGGGATGGCTCTCGGAGATCAGCATGGGCTGTACCCGCACTTCGATTCCCGTCTCTGTGTTCCTTGCAAGTCCCAGCAGCTTGATCAGACAGCCCAGCTCTTTTGCATAGCGGATATCCTTTGCTGTGATATGAGTGATGCCCTCAGTGGTCACATCCTCAAAAGTCACCCGTGAGTTAAAAGCAATAGATGCCATAATCGCCATCTTGCGCCCTGCGTCATATCCCCTGATGTCCGCAGTCGGGTCCGCCTCCGCATAGCCAAGCTCTGTGGCAAGAGCCAGCGCCTCGGAGAACTCCATCCCCTCCTGGGTCATTTTGGTCAGGATAAAGTTGGTAGTGCCGTTTACAATGCCAATGACTTCCTCAATATGATTGCCGGCCAGACACTGCTTCAGCGGCCGGATAATGGGTATGCCCCCGGCCACTGCTGCTTCAAAAAGGAAATCACACTGGTGCTCAGCCGCACAGTCTAACAGCTCCCCGCCATTGGAGGCCACCAGATCCTTGTTTGCCGTCACCACATGCTTGCCTGCCCGCAGCGCTTCCAGAATATAAGTCCTTGCAGGCTCAAATCCACCCATGACCTCGATCACGATCTCAATGGACGGATCCTCCAGAATGGCCTTCCAGTCATTGGTCAGTATGGAAGGATCTTCCACCTTGGCAGCCGCTTTCTTCAGATTGCGGACCAGGATCTTCTCCACCTGCACCACGGCTCCGATTTTTTTCTCCATCTCTTCTCTCTGGTTTTTCAGAACTTTATATACACCGTTTCCAACGGTTCCAAGCCCCAGCAGGGCAGCTTTTATCACTTTTTCACTCATAACTATTCTTCTCCGTCCTCCGGCTCCTCCTTTTTGGGTTTCACAACCTGCTCCACCCTCTCGATAAACCCTTTTTTCATCTTGTTATTCCGTTTAAAGGCCTTGCTCCATCCACCAATCTTGTTGTAGACCCAAAAGGAATGGACCAGAACCGCATTGGCCTTACCTATCTTGTCCTTGGTGGTCTTATTATAGATCTCGCCGCCGCACTCAAACTTGGTGCCTTTGATAATCTCCGTGATCAGATCCGATTCACAGGTAATAGTGTCCGGCACCTCTGTGTATGCTTTTCCCACGCAGTCAGCCCTGTGGGCGTCACTTCCGCCCGTGCCTGTCAGATTGTACTTCTCTGCCAGCCTGGCTGCCCTTTCATTGACCTCTAAGGATTCACAGGCATTAAAGGTCTCAATAAAATCAAATTCTTTTAAAATATCAGGATTCCTCTTATAGGCCTTGGCATTCATAAAGCTCATATATTTTTCCCCGCAGGGATGAGCCGGTCCCAGGATTCCGCCATAGTTGTGTACTATGGGAATCAGCATCTGAATGGGAATCCCCCGCAGCTCCAGCAGACGAAGCTTGATGCTTTCCGGCATAATGACAATAATATGTCCTGCATCCAGCGTGTCATACTCGATTCCTTTGAGCACCACAAAATCCGAGTATTTCTGACCCTTGATATTCTTTTTCCAATGGCGGAATCCCCCATAAGAATCATGATCCGTCACGAGCATTCCGCCGAATCCCTGGTTTCTCAGCATACGGATATATTCTTCGATGCTCACTTTGCCGTCTATAGATCCTTCTTTTGTATGGCAGTGCATGTCAATTTTCACGACAAAACATCTCCTTCCCAACAGGCTGCAGATCTCAAAACAAATCTACAGCTTTAAAATTCGTCTCGCATTCTCCCCCAAAATGGCTTCTTTTTCATCCTCTTTCATATTCATTTCCCGTAAACGGGATAAAAATTCCTTCTGACCATCCCATGGACTGTCCGTGGCAAACAAAATTTTATCCACGCCGTGTTTTTGGGACAGACGTATGAACTGTTCATCCTCCATATGTCCCAGGCTGTAAGCGGTATCAAAATAAAGCCTGCTGCCTGCCAGATACTTCTCCACATCCTCCCAGCAGTTCCAGCCGCCCATGTGTGCCATTACCAGGATTCCCCCGTCTATCTGGCGAAGCACATGTTCCACACGTTTTGGTGTACAGTGTACCACTTCAGGAAGTCCCACGTCCACCCCTGCATGGGCAACGACAATGAGTCCCCGCTCTGCCGCCCGGTCCATAATACGCATGTACCTGATATCGTCAATAAATACTCTCTGATAGTCCGGATGCAGCTTGATCCCCTTCAGACCCATATCCGCGATCTGGTCCACCTCTGCCTTATAATTCTCCGTGTCCGGATGGATGCCGCCAAAGGAGAGAAACTCACCGCCGCCGCAGAACTCTTCCGGAGTGATCTCCCTTGCGTAGCGGTTAATGGACGAAAACTGCTGCGGCTTTGTCACCACCGGCAGGACTACGGATATATCCACCCCGGACTCTTCCATGGATCTTTTAAGTCCGTCCTTGGTTCCGTCAGTATATGCCGGAGAATCGGATGCTTTTGAAAGCTTTTCTATGGTCGCCCCGGCTATTTTATCCGGGAATATATGTGTATGGAAATCTATGATCATTTTGGATGCCCCGCCTATTTGCTTTCTTTCTGGATTCCGAAACGCTTCAGCAGGTTTTCAAACTGTTCACTCATGACAATAAGATTAAAGCCCTGGGGATTGACCACAACGCCTTTTGCCAGCGGAATTAATATTTTGTCCAGATTTTTAAATTCTACCACGACAGCCTTAAACTTCTTATCTTTGTTGAACTTTGCGAATTCGCCCGGGTCTGTAAAAATAGGCTGGAATACATCGCCGTTCTTGTTCTTGATATAGGGGACCTGGACATTTTCCTGGCCTTCCTCCTGCTTCTCCACTGCCACCAGAAATTTGCTCTTTACCAGATTGGCTGCCATCTCTTCTTCCAGCTCATTGATGTTCGCCTTCTCAGACATTTCCACGCCCCTTCTGAATTCCTGCATGAAATAAATGCCTGTGAGCTGGAGCTGGGGATTAAACAGCGGTCTCTGGTTCTCCGGGAGCTGGGAAAAATCCGGTCTGCGCACGATCTCCTCCAGGTCAAATTCCGTGGTCTTATCCTTTTCCACAAAAACCACCTCATTGACACCCAGTGTAAAAAGTGTGGAATAAAAATTCAGGAAACTTTTGTTCTCCACCTTGATGGAGGCCACAGGATTTTTCTGCTCCATATACGGTTTTGCCTTTTCCTCCAAATCCTTGCTTTCCTCAAAGACCCACACCTGATCATTATATGTCTCCGGATCGCAGATGATAAAAGGATTGTTGGTTCCTCTGGAAAAAAGCACGTAAAAGGCTTCCATCTGCTGAATTTTCTTAATTGTCTCCATTCTTACTTTGTCCATTGTTCTATGTTCTCCTGTTGTATATTTTTTTTAACGGCAGAGATCTGCCAGCTTTTTCTTCTTTTAGTATACACCCAAATCCCGTTCTTGTCCTCAAAAATTTGCATTCTGTGCTATGGCAGGAAATTTACAAATTACTGTTCACACGCCACTGTCCCGCGAGGTGTTTTCAGGCCGAAGGCATGAAAATCCCGAGACAGCCAGCGCGATATGGAGCAGAATGCTCCATATCTGTGCATCGCGAAGCGGGTTGCTGGGCACGCAGGGAACAGTAACCTCAAAACTCCAGCACCTGTCCGGTCTCCGGCAGGATACAGGAATCTCCAAATGCCGCTGCCATCATGCCTGCTGCCCTTTTTCCCGTACAGTGGACCGGCATGAGCACCGGGATGTTCATCTTCTGCAGGCTCTCAATCGTCCCTGTGATCTGTTTTTCCCCTGCCCTGCCAAGATGCATACCTGCAAATACACTGTAAACAGGTATATCCGGCAAGGCTTCCTCTGCCCGCAGAATGCAGTTGACCACACCTCTGTGGCTGCAGCCCATGAACAGGCACAGTCCTTTTTTTGTGCTCACGGCCAGTATCTGTTCATCTTCCATCTCATCTGCCCGCCAGCAAAGCCCTCCGTCTTTTTTGTCCCGGATCCAGAAGCCGGCAGGCCGCTTTTCAAAATCCGTGCGGTACGGGATCTTCCCGATCAGCCAGAAGCCTGGGGCAATCTCTTCCAGGTCTTTGGTATAGCGGACATGGGCCATCCAGTCAGCGTGGCTGTCCGGAATGCCGATGAAGCGCTTGTCTTCTTCCATACCGCTGTATTTCTTTTCAAAGGCGCTTTTTTGTATGTACACAGGAGGCATCCCGCGGCTGCCATCCAGATATTCCATGCCTCCGCAGTGGTCATAATGGCCGTGGCTCAGTATGATACCGTTCAGTTTTGTCAGGTCCACACCCAGGGTCTCCGCATTTTTTAAAAACACATCGCTCTGCCCTGTATCCATCAGAAACCTTCTGTCATTCTCCTCGATCAGAACAGACAGCCCGTGTTCTGCAAAAAGCCCCTGTCTGTAAACTGTATTTTCATTCAATATCGTTATCTTCATCTGCTGCTTCCTCTACTGCAGGGAAGGCATGGGGAAGGTCTGAAATCCGTATTCCGCTTCCCCGTTGTCCCATTTCACTTTTACACTGTAGATAAATCCCGGTTCTGCCTGCAGGACACTGCCCTCTTCCCCCGCAGAGACCGCCACGGATTCCCCCTCAGGTTCTGTCCCTGACTCCCCTGCCTGTCCCTGCATGGAAGAGTCGTACCGGGTCACCGTGATCTCTTCCGGTTCTTTTGAAAACACAAGTTTTACTTCCGTATGCTCCTGTATCTTTATCTCCTCATACTGGCTCCACTGCAGAATGGAAGGTGCGTCTGTGGTTTCACTGACCGTCTCACCGTCCTCATTTTCATATTCCCAGCGGTAGCCGCCGACAGTGTTTACTGCTGCTGTGACATTTGCCTGAGGCTGGCTGTACTCCAGATTCAAAAAAGGCAGGGAGGAGGCTTCTTCCTGGAAACTGAACTGCTTCAGAAGTTCACCGTATTGTTCCAGCAGCTCCCGGTTCTCTTTTTCCATCCTTATGATTTTGGTGATACCCGGATACTGACCCGGATAGGACATGGTCATAGCGCCGTTGCCGTAGATTTTTACCACGTCGCCGTTTTCAAGCTCCCACGATTCCAGCTCATCTCCCCGTTCATCCAGAACAGCACCCTCCGGAAGAGGGCCTGTAAAAGGGGTTCCGTTTCTGGTATCTACGAACAGATAGTTTCCCACCGTCTCACCGGTCCCGTCCCGCAAAAACAGGGCTTCCAAAGCCGCAGCTTCTGCCTCCCTGTCCCTTTTTTCCTTTCCAAACCAGAAAACCGAAACAGCCGCAGCAGCGGCCAGCACACCTGTTACTGCAATTATAATCAATGTCTTTTTTTTCATGGCGATTTCCTTTCCTGTTTCTATTCCATATTATACCCTAAGTTTCCGTTTATTCCAATGACAGATATAACCATAAAACAATAAAAACACAAAAGCTGCCGCTCCTTCTCTGCCGGAGCCTGCAGCCTTTGTGCTTTTCTTTTCACAAGTCAGATATTCTTTTATTGATAAGCAAATCCGCCGTTGTGGGTGACCTTTGCTTCATAGAGCGCTTCATCTGCCGCCTTTGCCAGGGAAAGATAGGTATCCCCGTGTCCGGCGATCACAGCGCCTGCTGACAGGGTGATGGACGGCATATTGCGGCGTTTTGCCTCTTTGCCGATGGTGTTGTTGATATCCTCCATGATCCGTCTGGCAACCGAATAATCGGAGGTGTTGGCAATAAAGATTGCGAACTCATCGCCGTGAAGACGGGAAGCCAGATCCACGGTCCTGATTCGTCCGATGATCATCTGTGCGGTCAGTTTGATCACCTCATCCCCCACACTGTGTCCGTAGTTATCATTGATGCTTTTAAAATGGTCTCCGTCTATCATGACCAGAATACCTCTCTCCTCTTCCTCCATATCATCCAGGGCTGAGGTGATTTCTTTGCGGAAGGACTTGAAATTCATCATTCCGGTCAGGTCATCCACTGCCGCAGCCTTCTGGGCCGCGCTCAGGGCGATTTCAAGTCTTCTCTGTGTCTGTCCAAGCTCCACATAGGCATCTCTCAGCTCCCGGTTCTTTATTCCCTTGCTGACACGTCCTATGACGTAGATGAGCAGAAGCTCCGTCAAAAGCAGAGGAATCAGCCATACCGTCATGGTGGCCTTCACAATGGACATGGCAGGCACCAATACAAGAAAGTTAAAATCCTGCTCCCTGTGCAGGTATCCGAACTGTGACCTGCCGTTCAGGTTCAGACGGACCGTCTCTTCTTTTTTATCAAGAAGCTTCTCCATCCCGTTCCCCAAATCCTGCCTGAAAGCATAGAATGCCTCTGCTGCTTCCTTCTTATCTTTGGCCTTTGCCAGTTCCTCCGGGGCACCGGATGCGGCATCCTCCATCTCTTTTTTGGCAGCCTCCACACTGTCTGCTGTTTCATCCAAAGACGCGTACAGGCTGCCTCCCAGATACTTTTCTTCCGTGCTTCCTATAACGGTTCCGCTGCCGTCGAATATCATTACCTGTTCCTTCTCATAGCGGTCGAGTCCGGATACCAGATTCTGGATATCCCCCATTTTGATATCATAGGCAAAGACAGTCTCCCCGTCAGGCTGAAGCTGTGAGATCGTAGTCAGAATGTAATGGTTTGCGTAGCTCATATAAGGGGGTGTGAATACAATCTCTCCTTTTCCCTCCACAGCAGCTTTGTACCATGGACGCTCAGTTGCAACATACCCGGTTTCCTCGTACTGGGAATATGGCGTGTCCCAGCTATAGAGATAGCGGCCTTTGTAATACATATAAAGTCCGTCAAAAGTGTCTCCCTCAATCTCCAGCATTTTAGAATCCATGCTTTTTAAATAATCCCAGATGGAGTCAGGCTCGGGATGGTTTCCGATCTCCTGGGTCATCATCTCTGCAAACAGCCGGAAGGAGTGCTTGTAATTCTCCATGATCTCATGGAAAGCCGTTCCCGTGTCACCTGCATGTTCTGCCAGATTTCCGTCAATTGCTCTTATCTCCCCTCTGCCGATCAGACAGACTGCCAGTATGTTGACCGCAAGAAAGACGGCTGCCATAACCGCCGTCTTTTTCCGGCCCTCCAGTTTTTTCCGCTGCATAAACGTATTCCCCCCAGGTATGTAGTCTTCCATTACACCTTTATATCCTTTTTACTTTTCCTGCATTTTATGTAATTATATCATATAACAAAGGAAGAGGTAAAGGTGAAGCGTTGTCCCGTTCTGTTCTTTTTTGTATATTTTTGTCATGTAACTGTGAGATATATACAAAAACAGCGGAAGGTGTATTTTCCTTCCGCTGTACCGGTTCCTATACTATTTCATTACTTCCTCATAGAGATTCCTGCCCTGGGAATCAATGACTACGATCACAGGGAAATTCTCCACCTCAAGCCGGCGGATAGCCTCTGTTCCCAGATTGTCATAAGCGATGACCTCTGCTTTCTTGATACATTTGGAGAGCAGAGCTCCTGCCCCGCCCACGGCTGCGAAGAACACAGCTCCGTTTCTGACAATGGCATCTGTCACCTCTTTTTTCCTCTTTCCCTTGCCGATCATTCCGGTAAGGCCCAGGTCGAGAAGCCTGGGCGCGTATTTGTCCATACGGCTGGCCGTGGTCGGTCCCGCGGAACCGATGGGACGTCCCTCCCTGGCAGGTGTGGGGCCCATGTAATAGATCACATTGCCTTCCATCTCAATGGGAAGCTTTTCCCCTCTGTCCAGTGTCTGGTCCATGCGGAGATGGGCCGCATCCCTTGCTGTATAAATAGTTCCCGTAATATACACATAATCGCCTGCCTGGAGTGTCTTCACTTCTTCCCTGTCAAGCGGCGCTTTCAAATATCTATCCATAGCGTAACCTCCTTACTCTCATCAGATTCTGATCAGATTGTCCTCACAATATGCCGATTTACATGACAGCAGATGTTCACTGCCACAGGCAGGCCCGCAATATGGGTGGCATATGTATTGATATTCACGGCAAGGGCAGTGGTGTCTCCGCCCAGACCTGCAGGTCCCAGACCGATACCATTGATCTTTGCCAGCAGTTCCTCCTCCAGCGCTTTGATATGCTCCAGCTCTGAATGGGTTCCCACCTCTCTTGTGAGGGCTTTCTTTGCCAGAATGGCCGCTTTTTCAAAGGTGCCGCCAATGCCCACACCCACAACTACAGGCGGACATGCGTTTGGCCCGGCTTCCCGCACAGCGTTTATAATGGCGTCCTTTACACCCTCCACGCCGTCCGCCGGTTTCAGCATATAGATCTTGCTCATGTTCTCGCTTCCGAAGCCCTTAGGTGCCACCGTGATCTCCACCTGATCACCGGGGACCAGCTCATAATGGATGATAGCAGGGGTGTTGTCCTTTGTGTTCACACGGATGAGAGGATCCCCCACAACGGATTTCCGAAGATATCCTTCCTCATACCCTCTGCGCACACCTTCATTTACAGCCTCTTCCACACTGCCGCCCTCAAAATGCACATCCTGTCCGATCTTCAGAAAAACCACCGCCATGCCTGTATCCTGACAGATGGGGATCATATCTTTTCCCGCAATATCCAGATTCTCCAGAAGCTGTCCCAGAATCTGTTTTGCCAGCGGTTTTGTCTCCCGCTCACAGGCATTCTTCATTGCCCTGTCCATATCCGGGGCAAGATAGTGGTTGGCCTGAATGCACATCTCTTTGATGTTATCTGTTAAAAGTTCAACGTTTACACTACGAACCATGCCTTTTTCCTCCAAATCTTATTTCTTCCCTGCTCAGCTTAACTGCCGCTTCACGTCAATGCGGTTAAAGTCTGACAAATCCTCAGACCTGTGCTTACCGATCAGTCCCACCAGCATATAATAGCCGGTTCTGGGATCAATGGGATAGTCTTTTACCAGGGTGAAATCCTCTATTTTTCCTGTGCTGGATACATGCATACGCGGCCCCAGACACTCCAGGACCATCTCGCCGATCTGCACGTGGTTCTCATCATAGTAGGATACAGATAAATCCTGCTTCACTGCATCCTTCACCTTTTTCTCCAGCTCATATAAATCCACATCCGGCTTTTCCTCAAACTCCAGCACGAATCCGTGGCGCACATCCGAGCGCGGGCCGTCCTGGGCAAAGCCGTCTCCCATATAGTACACGCACAGATCCTCCAGGGTATGGGCCATCTTCCTGTATTTTACGGATTTGTGCACAATATTCGCTATATTCTCCGGCAGAGGGCCGAACATGTTCGGTCTGGTGATGATGATCTCCTCGCCAATGCCTACAAGCAGATCCGCATTTCTGTGCAGCATGGGGTAGATCAGATCAAAGTGTTCCACAATGACCTGTTTCCCGTGATTGGCGGCATCCAGAATGGTGTCCGCCAGCACATGCATCTGGGTAAATGCGGATTCAAAGCGGATATCCAGATGATAAGTATGCGGGGAGAACGGGTCCGTCAGGTCCTCATGCAGCAGGGGCAGGGGCCTGATATTCACGCCCTCATCGTCATTGGTCAGGTCAATACCGGGAAACATACCTTTTATGAGCAGGCTCTTTCCCGCTCCGGCATCTCCTATGATTCCTATAATATGGTCAAAAGGGCTCAAATACATCTGACTGAGCTGCATCCCCAGATCCGCCATACGACGGTTTCCTCTGGGCGCAAAATAAAAGCTGTACAGGTTTCCTTCCTGCATCTGTTTTGAATATGCCATAGACTGTTCCTTCCCAAAATGCTGAAATAGCCGGACAATCCTGCAGGCAGAAGCCCGCAGAACCGTCTGGCATAGTCATTCATTTTCATTTAATTTGCTTTTTTCGCATTTCTAAGGGCAATGATCCTCTGCATTTCATTGTAGACGATCATGTATCCTTCGTCAACACCCATACCCGGTTTTGCCAGGATCTGGTCCGGTTTGGTAGCCATTGCGCAGTTTACGCAGACCTGTGCGGAACGGTCTGTCTCGTTGCAGGTACCTCCCTGATAAGCGCCGAAGCCTTTTTCCTTGCAGTAAAGAACAGCTTCCACAATGTTGTTGATGCCGCCCAGGTCAGGTGTTTTGATCTGAGCCATATGGCCTGCTTTGTTGTCTGCAAAGTATTTTACATCTTCCAGAGTGTTGCACCATTCGTCGGCAACCAGCTCCACGTCAATGCCTCTTCTGTCTACTTCTTCTCTTAATCCCTTTAAGCAGAGCATCTGTTTTTCTCTCTCCTCTGCGTCCATAGGTCCTTCGATCCTCAAGTGGAAAGGTTTTGCGGCCTCCTCAAGCTCTGCCAGATAATCTGCCATTGCGGTGTAGTTGTCCACGCCGAAGATAGCGCCGATGGTGCCGTATACGTCAATGTGGAATACAGGCATGTAATTCTCGTCATTGCGCAGTTTCAGCACACGGTCACTTAACCATTTTACATACTCTTTCAAAAGCTCACCGTGCTCGCCCAGTTTTGTCTTTACGTTATTGATGAGGGCATGAGGCATAACTGCCGCTCCCTTTAAGATCATCTTGTCAGAGTTGTCATATCTGTTGTCACCGGACTGGGTAAAGATGGGAATCGGCTCCTCGGAAACGGTTGTGCCGTACTCATCTGCCACTACCTCACACATCAGTCTCTTGGAGGATTTTGCAACAGCATCCAGAATTGCCTGGCTTACACCGTAGCGAATGGCTGTGTGCAGTCTCTTACCGTCAACCTGCAGGTTTTCCAGCATTGCACACAGGTCTTTAAAGCTGTCTGCCTCTCTGCCTACCAGTTCCGGTTTGATATATTTTTCAATGATCGGAATAAAGTCCTCTGCTAAGAACAGCGGGTCTCTTCCGCCTGCGCCGGAATACTGAACAGCCGCGCAGTCTCCCCATGCGATCTGTCCGTCTTCCAGGATCAGCATAACGGAGATGGCTTCTCCTGCCTGTCTTACGGATTTGAACCCCGGTGTCACAGTCTCGCCAAAGTACGCGGAACCGTCTGCTACAGCACCTTTTTTGATCGCTCTCTGGTCATCAAAGAAAAAACCTGTTCTTGCTTTGGAACAAACAACGTCTACAATTTTCATGATACACTTCTCCTATTATTGTGATTTTCTGTAACCGCCCGGAATGTCCGGGCAGTTCTGATTTTCTATATTCCGGGTTATGCTGTGATTTTATTTTGGTTTACCAACCAGTCTGCCTTTGCTGATGGCATATACGTCATCAATGACCATCTGGAAGGATGCTTTTCTCTTCTCCATTTTCGCTCTGTGCTCAATCTTGCCCTGGTTAAAGTCTTTAAGCTCTCTTGGCAACGGCACGTTGGCTACGTTCAGGTAACGCACAGCGCCTTCAAAGTCACGGGCCGGAAGCATCTTGCCTGCATTGTATTTGCTGGGTGCAAACGGAATATCCAGGACACCTGCCTTCACTGCGCGGATGGCGCCCAGTGCCAGATCTCCCATGCCAAGCTCAAAGCATTTGTCCACGATCGCACAGGTCTCACCTTTGATGATGGCTTTTTCAAGCTCTAAGGCAGAGCTTTTCAGTTCCTGGTCTGCCAAAAGGGAGATAGCCTGTTTGGTACAGCGCAGTCCCTGTGCATTGGCTTCCATGGTAGGAACGCCCATAGCTTCATGAGGTGTCTTTACGATCACCTTTGTAGCTTTTGCCAGGGCCGCCACAGAGCTTCCCCAGGAGATAACCGCAAATGCTTTGGACTCATCCTGCGGGAAACCGCCCATCCACTGATGGAGCACGGAGGTAACGGTCACGTCCTCATAGCCGTATTTTTCCAGATATTCCTCTGTCAGCTCCTCTAAAACTCTGAGGGCTGCAACGTCCTGAACCAGGTTACCGCACTGGCCATAGCCTACTGTCACGTTCTTTACACCCTGTTCTGCCGCCAGCATGGCCTCAATGATAGCCACTGCGTTGGACATGGAGGGCGGAACCAGTGTTCCGGTCAGAGGGCCGTATGGCTCACGGTTGATGGAAACACCTGCTTCCTCGTAGATGCCTGTCAGACGGTCAACATACATCCAGTCATAAATCGTTCTCTCCAGGGGCACATCTTTGGCATAGGGAATATTATAAGAAATACCGCCTCCCTCATAGCTTGTGAAGCCGCCTGCATAACAGATCTCTGTCAGCAGTCTGGCATCCGGTGTGCCGTGGCGTACCTGTACCGGGGTATCCAGATTCTCGATAATAGAACGGCAGCCGAATACGCCATGGTTTACAGCCGGAAAACCGTTCAGCATGGATTTCTGTGTGTGGATAGATTCTTTGATCCCCACCTCAGCCTCTTCGTAGCGGTTCTGACGGGTATAGGAATCAATGGTGGTGGGCAGTAAATCTGCCTCGCCCTTGTCCTGCAGATACTGCAGCAGTTTGATATGCTCGTCAATCAGTGCCACACCGGCTCTTGGCTGGATCAGCGTTTTTCTCTCTTTTTTGGCATTTGCCAGTTTCCGTGAAAAGCTCTTGCTCTCCGGCATCGCTTTATGGTAATCTATGGCCTCCTCGAAGTTTACTTCTTTTCCGGTAGGCCACTGTTCCATAACCTCTTTCCGTATTCCATAGAACTCATCATCAGATAATTTCTTATTCCTTATGTCCATAATAAGCAATCTCCTTCTTCATGATTTCCAGGGCAGCCTGGGGGTACTGTTTTGATAGCAGTCCCATGGCAGCCAGGATATACTTTCTATCCACTAAGATTTCCGCTTTTTCCGGCCTTAATGAGGCAGGACTGCTTTCATCAAATAGTGCATACTTTGCAATTTCTTCTGTGTGTTTTGCATGGATCAATGCGCCCCCCGTAACTACCACGTATTTTACGCGGCGCAGATCCTTTCCGCTCTGTACAAAGGTCAGCCCGCTGGGGGTATAGACCTGTTCCAGAGAACCGGCATGGCGGGCAACCGCGGTTTCAACGGCTGCACATGCCAGTGCATAATCCATCTTTTCCATCTCTTCGCTGTCAGGAATGTAATCTGTGTGGTGTTCCAGATAGTCCACAAGCTCGTTTACCTTGTTCCGGGCAAGTCCCGCGATCTTGGCAAGCTTTCTGTCTCCTGCTGCTTCCATGATGCCCCTGACGCTGTACCGCATCCCTATGTCACCCTCCACGGTCCGCTTGGTGTAAGGCTCCTGCAGTCCCTTGATAACGGTCATAGTGTTGGCCGGGCTTCCTTCTGCCACAGAATATACGTCCGTGGTGGCCCCGCCCAGATCCACGCCCACCAGTTCTCCGATCCCGGGAATCTCGTCCCAGCCGTCTGAGAGAAGTTCCATGGCTGTCAGCATGGCTGACGGTGTGGGCATGATAATGCCGGACATCAGATCCATGGCCTGGGTCAGTCCCTTTCCCTGCACAATGCGGTTCAGGAAGATCTCCCGTATCTGCTTCTGCGTGGGTTCAATGTTCAGCTCGCCCAGCCTCGGCATCACGTTCTCACAGATGTAAGTGGTCCTACCGGCCAGGATCTCCTGGCAGTCATCCGCACAGCAGCGGTTGCCTGCAATGACCACAGGACAGTCATAGCTGAGTCCTGCCAGCATCTTTGCATTGTACAGGATGCAGTCTGTATTTCCGCCGTCCGTTCCCCCTGTAAGCAGGATAATATCCGGATGGTATTCCTCAATCTCCTTCATGTCGCCTTTTGTGAGCTGGAAGGAGTAGGTCTTCCATACCTTTGCGCCTGCACCCAGAGATGCCTCCCTGGAAGCCTGGGCTGTGAGCTCGGGAACCAGTCCGCAGGAAATCATTTTCAGTCCGCCGGCTGCGCTGGAACAGGCGTACGTCTCACCGAATTCCAGATGGCCTGTGGTCTTCTCCAGAATCTGTATGGCATCATGAAGACCATTGTTGATATCTGTCTCTACTGTTGTATATGCCGCCGCCGTTCCCAGAATCTCGCAATTCTCCACGTCAACAGCTGTCGCTTTGGTGTTGGTACTTCCAAAGTCCACCAAAAGAACTGGTTTCATTTTCCATCGCCCCTTTTATTCTGCTGCCTGCTGGTCTTCTTCCGGGATTCCCAGGTCCTCATAAAGCGCTGCAATGGTTGTCTCCGGTGCAGTGCCCGGCCCGAATACACGGTCAAAGCCCATGGCTTTGAAGCGTCTCTCCACCTCGTCAAAGGGCTGTTTTCCCACTACGATATTGCCGCCCACATAGAGAAGGATGCCTTTTAATCCGGCCTCATCACATTTGTCGCGAAGACCTCTGCAGTCCAGCTCTCCGTGTCCGTAGAGAGAGGAAACCATAATGCCGTCAGCATTGGTCTCGATGGCTGCTGAAATATACTCTTCCTGGGAAACCATAACCCCCAGATTGATCACCTCAAACCCTGCACCCGTAAATGCATGTTCCAGAATACTGATGCCTACCGCATGCACATCGGCTCCGATAACACCGATGACTAATTTTTTCTTATCCACTGTAAACCGCTCCCTTCCAGTTATATAGTATTTTTAATGGTATCCAAAAGTGTGCCGTCGCGGTACAGGACTTTCGCAACGACCCTGTCTCCCCGTTCTACGGCCTTCGGTACGCCCGCAATCTCTTCTGCGATCTTCTTTAATTCTTTGATATCTTTTACCGGAAGTCCGGCTTTTTCTAATTTCTCCCTCAGTTCCTTCTGGGCCGGATTGACTGCAATGCCCCTCTGCGTTACGATCACATCCACGGTGCTGCCCGGTGTGGATTTACAGAGCACCTGGTCCACGATAAGGGGAAGTCTTGCCCTTATCAGGGGAGCCACCACGATCGCCAGCTTGGCGCCTGCCGCTGTATCGCAGTGTCCGCCGGAGCCGCCCATAATGTAACCATTGGAGTCTGTATGTACATTTACATTAAAGTCCGTGTCCACCTGGGTAGCTCCCAGGATCACCACATCCAGGCTGTCTACCGCGGCACTTTTCGCTGCCGGAGAAGCATAGCGCATAGCGGATATCTCCTGATGCTTTGGATTCTCACGGATGGATTCGATAGCTTTTAAATCAAAGCACTGCACATCCAGAATGGTTTCAAAATACCCTTTGTTCGCCATATCGACCAGATATCCGGTGATCCCGCCCATGCAGAAGCTGCCTTTGATATGGTCTTTTTCCATCATCTCCTCCACGTATTTGGCAACAGCCAGGGATGCACCGCCGGCTCCTGTCTGGAAGGAGAATCCGTCTTTTAAGTATCCGGAGTTCTTTACCACCTGCGCGGCCAGTCCTGCGATGCGCAGTCCCACCGGGTCACGGGTGATCTTAGTTGTTCCGGAGACAATCTTTGTGGGGTCGCCGATCTGCTCCACTTCCACCACATAGTCGATATATCCTTCCGCAATAGAGGTATCTTTCAGTGGGTAGGGCACCAGATTGTCAGTCAGAACCACCACCTTGTCCGCATGCATGGCATCAGAGAAGGCATAGCCCAGGGAACCGCAGGCAGACGGTCCGTACTTGCCGCTGCAGTTTCCCATATTGTCCGCACAGGGTGCGGCGATGAACGCAATGTCAATCTTGGAGGAACCGTTCTCCATGTCCCCGGCCCTTCCGCCGTGGCTTCTGAAGATCACGGGCTTTTCCAGGATTCCCCGGGAGATGGCTTTTCCCACCTTGCCGCCCATGTAGTTGCACTCCAGGCCAGTGACAACACCGCTTTCGATGTGTCCGATAATGGGTTCATGGATATCAAATATGGAACTTGCGTTCACGGTCAGATTCTTGATTCCCATCTCGGCAGCCTGGGCGAGCACCATGTTCAGCACATAGTCCCCGTTTCTCATATGATGATGGAAGGAAATCGTCATTCCATCCTTCAAACCTGTCTTTTCAATGGCTTCTTTTAATGAACCGAGTAATTTACTCATACTGCGCACCTCCATAAATGGCTTTCTCCATTTCCAGCACCTGGGAGGCGCGTTTTACTATGGGGGCATCTATCATTTTGCCGCGGAGGGAGATCACGCCCTTGCCCTGACGCTTGCCCTCTTCAATGGCATCCATCACATCGTGGGCATAGGCGATCTCCGCCTCTGTGGGTGAAAATACGGCATTGACTATGTCCACATGGCGCGGTGAGATGACTGCCTTGCCGGCAAATCCCAGGCTCTTGGCAAACTCTGTGTCTTTTTCAAGGCCCTCCATATCCTCCACATCCGTGAACGGTGTATCGTATGCTTCGATGCCGCAGGCCCTGGCTGCACACACCAGCCTGGTTCTGGCATAGAAAATCTCATTTCCCTCTTTTGTCCGTTTACAGTGCAGGTCAGCGGTAAAATCCTCACCGCCTAAAAACAGGCCGATCACTCTGGCATCCGCAGTCGCGATCTCAAAAGCCTTCTCCACACCCATAGCAGTTTCAATGAGCGGAAGGATCTTAACAGTTCCCTCCTCTATTCCTGCTGCCCGTTCCACCTCTGCCATACAGGCAGATACTTCCCGGATCATGGCACCGCCGTTTACTTTTGTGGGCATGATCACATCCGGTTTCAGGGGAATGACAGCTCTCAAATCCTCTTTCCAGAACGCGGTGTCTGTGGGATTGATCCGCACCACAGTCTCACAGCCCGGATAGGACTGGTAGCGAAGGGCGTTTCTCACCAGTATTCTGGCTGCGTCCTTTTCATCCGGAGATACCGCATCCTCCAGATCAAAGATGATGGTATCAGCTCCCAGGGTGTCACCGTTAATCAGCATGTTCGGCGTATTTCCCGGCAAAAACAACATGGTTCGTCTCATGGCTGTTCAACTCCCCCTCTTTTTAATGCGGTCTCCATACGCGCACGGATCACACAGTCCAATGCGCCTTTGTCCTTGATAAAAACTTTCCCTGTAGACACTTCAAATTCTTTCAGTGTGTCCAGTACAGCGGCCCGAATGGAATCCATATACTGGTTGGCTACTACAGAGTCAATTTCCAGGATCAGCTCTTTGTCATCCGGTTCGATCTGAATGAACAAATCACTGGATTCCAGGGTTCCTGCTACTGCATTCTTGAGAATCTTCACAGGTTTTCTCCTTTCTGCATTACATATTCTTTTCTTTCTTTCCTCCGCGCAAAAATCCGTCGACTCCGGCTTTTGCAGAAACCTCCGCGTACACGGAACCTTCTGGAAAAGCCGAAGTCAATCGGCTTTTTCTCATTCCTCCACTGTGCTCTTGGAGACACCGGCCTGTGCCAGAATCTTTTTCTCGTATGCCAGAGCATTTTTTTCTATGACTGCGACTTCTTTGGCGGTCTCTTCCACAAAAGCCTCGTCTTTGATGGATTCCAGATTGATCTTTACATTGAAAAGGGCTCCAAGTACTGCAGTTCTGGCCATCATAGTGGCTACCAGTGCGTCGGTCACTGCTGTCTTGTTGCCTTTTGTCACCATAACTTCCGCGTAGGGCATAACCTCATAGGCGCGTTTTGCCACAGATAAAGGAACCGCAACGGCTGCCTTTAAGCCGTCCTGCATGGCTTTCGTACGGGCTGCTTTCTCCTCCTCTGTCTCCTTTGGAAGGGTCAGTGCCTGCATGTAGAGGTCAAAGGATTCGCTGTCGCGCTTGATGTCATCCAGAAGATGCTCACAGATCTCATGCATGGGAGCAACTGCCTTCTTCATCTCCTCCTCCACTTCCGCGTATTTTTTCTTGCCGATGGTGAGTCCTGCCACCATCTCTGTCAGCGCTGCCGCCAGGGCACCAGCAAGGGCGGAAATACTTCCGCCCCCCGGTACTGGTTCATTGGAGGCTGTCTGCATGGCAAACTGTTCTACTGTCATATTTTTCATGTCGTATAACCTCTCTTTATTCCACTCTATATTACGTGCAGTGTCCTGCCGTTTTCTTACAGACGTGTCTCCAGAACCTGTTTGGAATCAAAGCCTTCAAAGCCTAAGTAGTATTCTGCGCAGTCAACGATAGCCTGCAGCGGGATCAGTCCTACTACCTCGCTGCCCAGTACATTGACACCGTAGCGTCTGGCTTCCATGCGTACGGTTTCAAATACAGTGTAAACAGAAGTCTTTGTATAGTCTGTCAGGTTCATGGATACCTGTGCGATATTTCTGTCTTCCAGCATAACGCCCATAGCTTTGCAGAAACGGAAGCCGCCTTTTACGTGACGGATCTTATCTGCGATTTTCTGTGCGATCTCCACATTTGGAGTATCCAGGTTGATGTTGTAGGCGATCAGAGGCATTCTTGCGCCGATCGCTGTCACACCGCCGGTAGGATGGATGGTGTTCGGGCCAAAGTCCGGTTTCCATTTTTCCTGGTCTTTCATTTTCTCAGCCATACCCTCAAACTGTCCCTGGCGAACCTTTGCCAGATTCTCTCTGTGAGGAGCTGTCGCTGATTTTTCATATAAGAAGAACGGCTGTCCGAATTTCTCAGATGCCTCTTTTGCCACTGCTTTTGCCACTGCGTCAGCGTCTTCCACTGTCACGCCGCGGATGGGGATGAACGGAACAACGTCCACACAGCCCATGCGGGGATGCTGGCCCTGATGTTTTGTCATGTCGATCAGTTCCACTGCTTTACCGATTGCTGCAACCATTACGTCTTTTAATGGCTCCGGCTCACCGATAACGGTTACAACGCTTCTGTTGTGGTCTTCATCGGAAGTGTAGTCCAAAAGTTTAACGCCCTCTCTGTTACGGAAGCAGTCAACGATCTTTTCGACTTTCTCTTTGTCTCTTCCTTCACTGAAATTAGGTACGCATTCGATAATTCTATCCATGATATTTTCTCCTTTATGTTTTAATGAATTTAGGGTTACCACTCTTTATGATAAACAGTATCGCCATTCTTGATGACCGTCTCCACCAGGTTGATGGCGGTATGATACGGCATGAAATGAATGGACGGGAATTTCAGGAAAATAATGTCCGCAGCTTTCCCCGGCTCTATGCTTCCCACTTTGTCAGCGCGGTCAACAGCGGCTGCGCCGTTGATGGTCAGAGCTGTGATGACTTCCTCTATGGACATATTCATGTAAATGCATCCAAGGGCAACCATCAGGGGGATGGAGTTGGAAAAGCAGCTTCCCGGATTCAGATCAGAAGCCAGTGCAACTGCGCAGCCCTCGTCGATCATCTTCCTTGCGGGGGCATACTCCTCCTTCAAGCCAAAAGCAGTCAGGGGCAGGATGGTGCTGATCACACCGGCATCCCGCATCTGGCGGATGCCCTCATCGGATGCCTTCAGCAGATGGTCTGCGGAAACCGCTCCCACTCTCGCCGCCAGCTCAGAGCCTCCAAGCTGGTAGATCTCATCTGCATGGATCTTCAGCTTAAAGCCCATCTCCTTTGCTTTTGTCATATAATACTCGGAGTCCTCCACGGTAAACACATTCTTCTCTGTGAAGATATCCGCAAATTCTGCCAGATTCTCTTCTTTTACCTTTGGCATTACATGGTTTAACTGTTCGTCCAGGAATTCTCTTTCTTTTCCCTTCCACTGGGGAAGTACGCTGTGAGGGCCCAAAAATGTGGATACAATGTCCACCGGATGGGTCTCATTTAACTTCTTCATGGCACGGAGCATTTTCAGCTCTGTCTCACAGTCCATGCCGTAGCCGCTCTTGCCTTCCACGGTTGTCACGCCGAATTCCAGCATGCGGTTCAGGCGCTCTTTGCCGGCTTCCATCAGTTCTTCCTCTGAAGCTTCTCTGGTGGGAACCACGGTGGCGTTGATGCCGCCGCCGCGTTCCATGATTGACATGTAGCTGTCACCTTTCAGTCTCCAGGAGAATTCATCTGCACGGTATCCGCCGAAAATGAAATGTGTATGGGAATCCACGAATCCCGGCATAACGGTTTTGCCCGCTGCGTCGATCACTTCGTATTCTTCCGAATTTACCTGTTTATCCAGTTCCTCTGTGGTGCCCACAGCGATGATCTTATCGTCATGGATGATCACTGCGCCGTCATAGATCAGGCCGATATCTGACATTTCTTTTCCATGCTTCGGCGCTTTGCCCTTACAGGTCACAAGCTCGGAGGCATGGCGGATGTAACGTTTCTTCATGTCTTATCTCCTTTTCCTGCTTCTCAGTGATGTGCGTGATGCTCTTCCACTACAACGTCTTTGCATACTCTCTCGATCATATCTTCATCTGCAAGGTACGGCATGGTGATGTAATCCTGCCCTTCCCTTGTCTTGTTGTACTCTGCTACGGTCTCGATGGAGTGCTCGCATCTTCCCCAGCTCCTTCTCGATACACCGATCATGGTATCCCACGGGATCGCTGCCCGTAAGATCTCGTCCACTCTCTCGCTTCCGTCCAGCACCATTCCGAATCCTCCGTTGATGGATTTGCTGATGCCGACTCCGCCTCCGTTGTGCAGGGCTACCAGGCTCATTCCCCTGGCTGCGTTTCCTGCATAGCAGTGTACTGCCATGTCCGCTGTGATGTTGGATCCGTCATAGATATTGGAGGTCTCTCTGTACGGAGAGTCTGTTCCGCCTGTGTCGTGGTGGTCACGGCCCAGCATCACCGGTCCGATCTCTCCCTTCCTTACCATCTCGTTGAACTTCAGCGCGATGTCCCTTCTTCCCAGGGCATCCTGGTACAGGATACGGCACTGGGTGCCCACTACCAGTTTGTTCTTCTCCGCGTCACGGATCCAGATGTAGTTATCCCTGTCCTGGCTCCTTCTGTTCGGGTCGATCACTTCCATGGCTGCATGGTCTGTGGCACGCAGGTCCTCCGGCTTGCCGGACAGACAGCACCAGCGGAACGGGCCGTATCCGTAGTCAAACAGCTCCGGTCCCAGGATATCCTCCACATAGGACGGGAAGATGAATCCTTCGCTTGTGTCCACGCCGTTCTTGGCGATGTCCTTTGCTCCCGCATCGAACACGGCACGCATGAAGGAGTTTCCGTAATCGAAGAAGTAGGAGCCTCTCTCCACCAGGGTCTTGATCAGGTGGTAGTGTTTTACCAGGGTCTGGTCCACCAGCTCGCAGAATCTCTCTTTATCGTTTGCCAGCATCTCCGTGCGCTCCTCAAAGGTCAGGCCCTGCGGGCAGTAGCCTCCGTCGTACGGCACATGGCAGCTTGTCTGGTCAGATAACAGCTCTATCTTGATGTTGTTGTCCACTGCGTACTGCAGCAGGTCAACGATGTTTCCGTGGTACGCAATGGATACGGTCTCTTTCTTCTCCATATATTCCTCTGCCACACGGAACGCCTCAGCGGCATCCTCGATCACCAGGCTCACCCAGCCCTGGCTGTGGCGGGTCTCGATACGGGAGGCATCCACCTCTGCTACGATACCCACTCCTCTTGCGATCTCTATAGCTTTTGGCTGTGCACCGCTCATTCCGCCCAGGCCGCTCGTAACGAACAGATGGCCTGCCAGGTCCCCGTCCTGCGGTACGCCTAAGAACTTACGTCCTGCATTCAGGATAGTATTAAAGGTTCCGTGCACGATGCCCTGCGGGCCGATGTACATCCAGCCGCCGGCTGTCATCTGTCCATAGGAGGATACGCCCATGGCTGTGGCCTTTGCCCAGTCCTCCGGGTTGTCGAACATTCCCACCATCAGGCCGTTGGTCACGATGACACGGGGGCTGGTCTTGTGGGATTTGAACAGGCCCATGGGATGGCCGCTCATCATCACAAGGGTGTGCTCGTCTGTGAGCTCCTCCAGGTATCTCTTGATGAGCTGGTACTGCATCCAGTTCTGGCATACCTGGCCGGTCTCTCCGTATGTAACAAGCTCGTAGGGGTAAAGGGCAACATCATGGTCCAGGTTGTTGTCGATCATGACCTGGAATGCCTTTCCTTCCACACATTTTCCTTTATATTCATCGATCGGTCTTCCGTAGATCCTTTCCTTCGGCATGAAACGGTATCCGTAGATACGTCCTCTTGTCAGAAGTTCGTCTAAAAATTCCGGTGCGAGCTGTTCGTGCAGCTCTTCCGGCACATATCTGAGGGCGTTTGCTACCGCCAGCTTGATCTCTCTTTTGTTCAGGGTCAGCTCTCTTTTCGGGGCTCTTCTGACACCTTCTTTAAAGGTCGGGTACTCCGGCAGAACGGGATCCAGTTTGATTACCATTGCTTTTCCGATTTCCGCATTGTTCATTTCACATCGTCTCCTTTACTTTTTTTATGATTTTATCATTGGGACAGTCTAAAAAACGTCTATTTCTGATAAAGTTCTACGATGCTTTGAATTTTTTTTAGATAATTTAACCGAAATCCCTTCTCCATTTTAGTCTGATAAAGGGAAAATGTACTAATACACCAGAAAGTATTTTGGCTATTTTTGCAACAAATGCGATTTCAGGAATTCTGCTGCGGTCAAAATATACTTTATTCTGTTTTTTTGCTTAATTATCATGTGTCCTTCGTCCTCAAAGCAGAGGTATTCCACCTCTCTTCCAAGGGCTTTCAGACGTTTTGCCGCGTGCTCCGCCTCGCTCACAGGCACCCTGGTGTCATTGGCTCCGTGCACGATGAGAAGCGGACATTCCAGATTCTCAATGACTGCCTCCGGGGAGATGTCTTCCAGTAACTGTCTGTCCTGTTCCAGGCTTCCGTACTCAGCCTCCCTGGCAGCTCTTCGGTATCCTGCCGTATGCTTCAGGAAGCTTACCAGATTAAACATACCCACAACCTCCACTGCACAGGCCCAGAGCTTCGGCATCCTGGCCGCGCAGGAAAGGGTCATATAACCCCCGTAGCTTCTTCCGAAGACTGCCATCCGCTTTGGATCCGCAGTCCCGTTCTCTGTCAGATGCTTCACCAGCGCCTCGATGTCTCTCACTGCGTCCAGACGCTTTTCCTTATTGTCAAGATCCTGATAGGTCTTGCCGTATCCTGTGCTTCCCCGCACATTGGGGGCTGCCACTGCAATGCCTTCGCTGACCAGGTACTGGATGGTCTCCTCGTAGAAGCGTCGGATCTGAGATTCCGGTCCTCCGTGGATATAGACAGCCACCGGCAGATTCCCGGCGGGTATCCCCTTGGGGATATAGAGCCAGTATGGAATCTCCAGGCCGTCAAAGCTCTTGTAACGGCACAGCACAGGCTCTGTCAAATCCTCCTGCCTTACAGTCATATGTTCATTTTCCGTCACCTGTTCCAAGATTCCCTTTTCTATGTCCAGCAGCCAGATATTCTGGATCCTGCTGCCGCTTTCAAAGGAAAAAAGCAGCCTGTATCCTTCCTCTGACCATGTGACAGGCTCCTCATCCCCAATGGTTCCCCTGGGGATACGGGGAATCTCTATCTCTTTTCCTGTCTCTGTCTCCAGAATATGGATTCCGGAATCTCCGTCCTCATTGACCACAACAGCCAGATACCGGTCCTTTCCCGACACGGCTATATGCGTGACATCCCAGTTTACCTCATATACCTCCTCCGTCCGGCCTGTTTCCCTGTCCCAGAACAGAACTCGTTTGAACTCCCGCTCCCTGTCGCTGATAAAATAAAAGCCGCTTCCGTCCCCCAGCCACACCGGGCTGTCCTCCATGGCGCACTGACGTTTGGGGCTCACCTTTGTCTCCTGATTGGTCAAAAGGTTCCTGCAGTATATCTGCATGTCAGCAAATGAAGTTCTTTTACTATATAAAAGGAGTTCTTCATCCGGGCTTACACAAAGAGGAAGACAGACTGCGTCTTTTCCTTCTATTAATATATCCGTTTTTCCGTTCTCCAGATTCTTTCTGCAGATGTCAAAAATACAGCGCAGCCTTTTGTTGGAGGCATAGTACACCCATTCACTGCCCACATCCCCCAGATGGCTGCGCACGTTTCTCGGATGATATACAACAGGCGTGACCTCTTCGCTGTCTGCGCCGATGCTGTATATCTGTTCATTTTCATCCCCGTCCATATCCATGGCGAAGAATATCTGCCCTCTGCCAAACTGCATCCGGCTGATCTTATCGCTGTTATGTGTTCTTTTTCTGCTGTTTCCCGTACGCAGGTCCTTTTCCCAGATCTGAGGTGCACCATCCCTGGTATCCAGGTAATAAATGGTATCCTCCTCTCCCCATACAGGGCAGCTGCATTTTGATGCTGTCAGATAATCTCTTACATTTCCCATAATCCATCTCCGTTAATCGGAGATCCGGATGATCTGTTCCGGCCTTCCTCTTGTCTTCCGCTGTTTGGTGCCCACCACCTGCGCGGCGCCTGCAGTCACCATCTTCTGAAGGTATTTGCTGGCTGCGCGCACTGTGACACCCAGGCTGTCCGCAAGAAGCTGGGCGGTTACGCTTCCTTCCTCCTGCTTCCGGGCCACTGTGCAGATCTTCTGCAGGGTCAGTGCCGATACCCCTGTCTTTTCTGCCATTTCGGCATACTTCTCAGAAGGGGTTGTGGACAGTACCATACAGTTTCCTGAGACCAGAGGGCCGATCAGGTTTTCGTTTTCATCGATGGCATAGCTGGCGCCCTGAGGATGCATCATGGACTCCTGGTTGGCGTTCATGGCCTCCAGTCTGGCGCGCGTGGTATCTCTTCCCAGTCCGTATCCGATGCATACCCGGGCTCCTGTTTTTTTCTCAAGATATATTTTCAGCATGCAGACAGAATATGTTTCCGTGATCCTGTCTACCACACCGGCACTGGTATAGACCTCATACACAGAGGCATGTCTCTGGAGCATAAAATCGCAGTCATATTCCTTTGAGAACTGCAGGATCGCGGTCTGCATGGCAAGCTCTCCCAGCTCATCCCGCTCCTGTCCGCCTCTGTCCGCAGTGATATTGATAACTGCAGGCATGCTCTCCTTCATCCTGTCCATCTCAAGGGTCATGAGGAGCTGCTTTATCACATCCCGCATGTAAGGAATGCCCGGATATACAAAGTGGCAGGGAATCCCCATCTCCTCAAAATCCTTTGCTGCTGTACTGAGCCTTGTGATGACCTGGTCGATCCGGCCTGCCTCCCATTTTCCGCGCACATCCTCCACCATCTTAAAGCGGAGTTCTTTTAACTCCTCCAGGCTCATATGTGCCACCAGACTGCAGAAGTTCTCTCCCTCCGCATCCAGCGTGCCGTTCTCCACAGCTTCCCTGATATTTTTCCCCATCATGAAATCCGCATAGAGGCGCTCTGCCTTCAGATCCGGCTTCAGCGTCATGAGGCGAAACAGCTCCTGATAATAAGCCAGCATATCCACATGAAAGGTCTCAATGGGCTTCTTTGTATCCGGGCAGGCTGCGCGCAGCATGGCTCTTGAAATAATGCCGTTTACAATGAATCCGTCATACTTGTCTTCAATGCTTTTATAGATTTCCGGAATCTCCGATGATTTTTTATAATAATAGGTGGTAAACGTACAGTGCTCCTCAAAGGGAAGGACTGCCTCCTTCACCCTGGTATCCATAAATTCTGTACTGATAATTGCTGTTCTGTATTTCATCGTCTGCCACCTTTCCAAAGAATATTTTCCTGCGGCCTGCGCAGCAACCGCACAGACCTGCTATCGTTATATTCAGTTTACTACTACTTCACCTTCGCCGCAAGATATGCTTTCGCACCGCAGGCAAAGGCCGCAGCGCCGCTTACAAGGCTCGTCTCATCATAGCGGACTTTCGGATGGTGTGCTGAGAATTCATAGCCGTGTTTCCGGTCCCCGCCGCCCACTGCAAAGAACATGGAGGGTACCAGACGGCTCACCTCAGCAAAATCCTCTGAGCCGGAAGTCGTCTGATTGACACGGACGGCTGCCTTTCCCAGTGTTTCGGCAAATCCTTTTCCAACAATATCCGCGCATGTCTCATCCACTGTCAGCGCGCTGACTGAGGCGGGTATTTTCAGTTCTGCCTTTGCCCGGAACATTTCGGCGGTCATCTCCACACAGTTTTTGATCCTTGCCAGCAGATATTCCCTTGTCTCCTGTCTCACGGTTCTTAAAGTGCCGCCCATGTATGCCGTCTTCGGGATAATGTTCTTGGCATCCCCGCTGTGGAACTCTCCGAAAGTCAGGGCCGCCTGATCCTGGGGGTCTACCTCCCTGGCGATCAGCTCCTGAAGGGCCAGATGGATATGCAGGCCCACATTGATGGGATCCACCGAGTGATGAGGGCTTGCTCCGTGCCCGCTTTTTCCCTCAATGGAAATTTCCAGCAGGTCACTGGAATTACACACGACTCCCGCATTGTATCCCACAAATCCGGCAGGAGCCAGAGGCGCCATATGTACTCCCATGGCAGCATCCACATGGGGCTTTTCCAGGATTCCGTCTGCGATCATGGCTTTTGCCCCTTCCAGGGTCTCTTCGCCCGGCTGGAACATGAGCTTAACACGTCCGGGAAGTTCTTCCTCCTGCTCTTTTAATATCTTCGCAGCACCCAGAAGCATGGCCGTGTGCATGTCATGGCCGCAGCAGTGAGCAGTATCGCCTTTAGCCGCAAAGGGAAGGCCGCTCTCCTCCTTCATGGGCAGGGCATCCATATCTGCCCTTAAAAGGAACACCGGGCCATCCTCTTTTTTGCCGATAAGGGCAGTGACGCCGCATCCTCCGCAGAGCTTCGGCTCAATGCCCATTTCACGCAGCTTCTCCATGACAAATTCTGTGGTAACCTTCAGGTTCATACCAAGCTCCGGATTCTGATGCAGAAATCTTCTGTTTGCGGTCATCTCCGGAAGTATTGCTTTTGCTCTCTCTAAATCGTTCATTTTTTTCTCCTTTATTTCTCTGTGATCGTTTCATTTTTTACGGTATTTGGCTGCTTTTCCTCTGCAGATGGCTGTCCTTCCTGTATGACCTTGACCTGTCCTGACTTAAAGAGCAGCCAGGAGGAGAGGATCATGACCGGAATGGTGATCAGCACACCGATTCCCCTGTTTAACTTTGTCACAAACACCAGAATAGCCAGCAAAAACAGAATGGGCGGTATCATCATCTTCCACTTTCCCGTGATCCTGCCGCCTGCCGGGTTCGTCACCATAAGGCGGATGAACATACATCCGAAGAGTGCCGGCAGCATATAAGAGGTTGCCACCTGAACTGTGGGGGAGCTTAAAAGCGGCTGCAGCGGAACCAGCATCAGCACGCCCACAATGACAACAGCAATGGTGATCAGAGAGGAGACGGCAATGGCTATGGTACAGACCGCATCCCCCTCGTCGGTATTCTGCTCTGCTTTGGCGATATCAAGGGCATTGAGTGCGCAAGGCAGCTTAATATTTGACACATTTCCGGTGATCAGGCTCATGTAAATGGAGGAGCCTAAAATGGGAGTGTAAGTGACAGACTCCACAATCCCCGTGGGAACATACAGAGCCAGAAGGCCGCCGCAGAACATGAGCAGATCTGCTGCTTTTGGCCACATGTCAAAATCTGTACACATGGTAACCGGAATTCCCAGCATGACCGCAATGGCGATCACGGTTCCGATCCTGCCGATCCGATGGACCGAATTGGTGTATTCGCTTAATCCGTTTTTGTTCATTCTCAATTCTCCTTTATCCCAGAATATTGGTGGCCATGACCGCAGCGATCATACCCATGATGAGAGCCGCTGACATGATAAAACTGCCAAGCCACTGTATTTTGTATTTTCCCACAATATAGAACATGACAGCCGACACGCAGGCGCTTACGATCAGCACTACGATCCCCACGGAACCTCCCAGAATGATGTAGGGGATAAAAGCAGCGACCAGGGCCGCGGCAAATGAAAAATTGAAAACAGCTCCCCAGGCGCCCTTGCTTTTTCTGTATCTCGTCATGCTCACCTGAATTCTTTTCGCGCAGAAAATATTTGTTATCATTCCCGCCAAAATGCATATACTGGTTACGAACATAATTGCTCCGAACACCTGGTAATTATTGGCTGCAGCCATGGCTCCCGCTGACTGGAATCCCAGCGCGTCCGACACCATTTCCGCTGCTGTCAGTTCATAGCTCACAGCTCCCACCACGGAGAGCCGGAACCAGGACCAGGGAACTCCCAGCACTGCGGAGAGGGAGAAGAGTCCGATAATTACAGAGATGGATGGGATCACGGTAAACACGGCAGAGGATTTGACAACCTCCAGGATCGTTTTTTTGGGGATTCCAAGTTCCAGTGCCCGCCTCCAGGCTTTGCGCATAAACACCACCACAAGTCCGGAAATGTACAGCAGCCCTATGCCCACCAGCACGTAGAGCAGTCTGCTGTTCGCCACGTCAAAATAATTCATTATTTTTCCTCCTGTTGTATTGGGTTCTCTTTTTTATTAAAAGAACATTTAAAGAACGTACGTTAATTGTACAATAAATCATTCCGGCATTTTAGTCAATATGTTTTTATATTTTTCTTCTGTTTCGTGAATAATATACAATTTTCGGGTGGTTTTTTCGTGGCATTTGCGGGGTAGCCAGAAATCTTTTTTGATGTACAATGGAAATAAAGAACGATTTGATAAAGGAGACAAAACACATGATATCACAGGCTTGTCTGCACGATGCCCTGTCCTACGGAAAATGCTTTACAGGACTCGGACAGCCGGCAGATTACATCCCGGAACTTGCCCGGGTAAACAAACACCAGCTCGGTGTCTGCATTGTAAATCTGGATCAGGAGATTTTAAAAGAGGGGGATTATGACAGGCCCTTCACCATTCAGAGCATTTCCAAACTGGTCTCTCTGATCCTTGCCCTGCACGACAGGGGCGGGGAATACCTCTTTCAGGACAAGGTCGGTGTGGAGCCTACCGGTGATCCGTTTAATTCGATCATAAAGCTGGAAACAAAGACACGCCCCTTCAATCCTTTCATCAACGCAGGTGCCATCACCGTGGCCAGCTGTATTGACGGTAAGGATACAGAGGAGCGGTTTGAACGTTTCCTCACCTACATCCGGCATCTGTGCAACAATGACGAGATCTGCCTCAACGAAAATGTCTATCTGTCCGAAAAAAGCACCGGGGACCGGAACCGTGCCCTGGCTTACTACCTGAAGGCATCGGGAATTTTGGAGGGAGATGTAGAGGAATGTCTGGATTTTTATTTCCGGATGTGCTCTGTAGATGTGACGGCCCTTGACATTGCCAATCTCAGCGCTGTGCTGGCAAACCATGGGACGAATCCTTTTACAGGGGAGAATCTCATTGAACCTTCCTGCGCCAAAGCGCTCCGTGCGCTGATGCTCACCTGCGGCATGTATGACGGTTCCGGAAGGTTTGCCATGAAGGTGGGATTTCCCGCCAAAAGCGGCGTGGGCGGCGGAATCGCGGCTGTGGTTGTGGACCGGATGGGTATCGGAGTGTACGGACCGGCGCTGGATGAGAAGGGAAACAGTATCGGGGGAATTAAAATCCTGGAATATCTGGCTGATAAGCTTGACTGCAGTCTCTTTTAGAGCATGTTTGAAAAAAGCCCTCTGCAGATATGATTTCCATACCTGCAGAAGGCTTTTCATAAAATGATCTATGCCAGATATTCCTCTATGAAATGGGAGGCCACAGCTCCGTCTGATGCTGCTGTCACAACCTGGCGCAGAGGTTTTGTTCTCACATCCCCTACTGCAAACACACCCGGCAGATTCGTTCTGGTCGTCTCATCCGCCAGGATATACCCCTGGCTGTCAAGCTCTGTCTGGCCGATAAACAGTTTGGTGTCGGGAATCCTGCCTATGGCTGCAAAGACACCGTCACAGAGGATTTCTTTCCGGTGCCCTTTTTTGTCCTCAACCACAACACCTGTCACTTTTTTCTCGTGGAGGATTTCTTTTACCTGGCTGTTCCAGATAAACTCCACGCTGCTGTTTTTCAGCGGTTCCAGGTAAACTTTGGAGGCCCGCAGCGTGTCTCTTCTGTGGACCAGATAGACCTTCTTACATATTTTTGACAGGTACAGGGCATCTGCTGCCGCACTGTTGCCTCCGCCCACCACAACTACCGTCTTATCGCGGTACATCATCCCATCACAGGTGGCACAGTAGGCAACACCACGTCCGCGCAGGGATGGTTCCTCAGGCAGTCCGATCTCTCTTGGGGATGCGCCTGTGGCGAGGACAACCGCTCTGGCTTTTACCTGGCCTTTGGATGTCTCAATGGTCTTGATATCCTGTTTCAGATCAACTGCTGTCACATTTACAAAAGATGTCTCAGCGCCGAACCGCTCGGCCTGACGCTGCATTTTTTCCCCAAGCTCGAATCCGTCGATTCCTTCTTCAAATCCGGGGTAGTTATCCACAACACTGGTGGTTGCCATCTGTCCACCCGGTGACATTTTTTCCAGAACCAGAACAGAAAGTCCGCTTCTGGCACAGTAGAGGGCAGCGGTGTATCCGCCGGGCCCTCCGCCGATAACTGCCACGTCGTATATATCCCGTTTCATTTGTATTCCTCCCTGTTTGTCAGATGACCTGATTTGTTTTTAACCACTCTTCTACCGCGTCCTGGGAGGGAGGATTGACCACGCGGTCTGCTTCCTTTCCGTCTTGAAAGAGGATCAGGGTAGGGATGGTGTCTATCTCGTACTGCCGGGCAATTTCAGGCAGTTCGTCGATGTCCGCTTTTGCCACTGTGACTTTGCTGCCGATTTCAGCTTCCAGCCTTTCCACCGCAGGGGCAAGCCTGCGGCAGTAGCCGCACCATGGAGCCCAGAAGTCCACGACTACCGGTTTTTCGGATTCTAATACCTCTGTTTGGAATTTTGTTTTTTCGATTGCGTTTACTGACATGCTCTATCATCCTTTCGTATTTGATTTCCGGGAGTACCGGAGATTGTTTTATCTGTATTGATATTGTTTACAGTTCCTTTACTGTCACTATATCAGTTACAGTTAAATTTGTCAATAGGCAGCATACATTTTTTTGAATGCTGTGGTAATTTGTCTGTTCTCCTGTCAGGGCAGAACCATGGCATACGAAAACAGACAGGCAAACCAGCCGATTTGCCTGTCTGTTTCTCTATTCGCGTTTTGCAGTTTTACAATTTTACGTCCACACCTGCATTCTGCACTGCCTTCAGGATCTCACCTTCTAAAATCAGGTTCTGCACAGCCTCGATATAAGGCTCCAGTGCGGCATCTTCATTCAGCGGCGGCATGACCTCCCTGATCTTCGCGTAGACCGCCTCGATAGCCGGGGAAGACTGGTCAGCCGGGTAAAATTCTTTGGCCTGGGCAGCGCAGATCAGCTCAATGGCAAGGATATACCGGGCAGTCTCCACCGCGTCACAGGCTTTTCTGGCGGCATTGTATCCCATGTTCACATAGTCCTCCTGGTTGGCGCAGGTAGGCACATTGTCTACCACAGCCGGATGGGAAAGAAGACGCATCTCCCCTGCAAGGCCGGCTGCCGTGTACTGGATCATCATAAGGCCGTCATTGAAGTCTGCACTGGCATTTAAAAAAGGCGGCAGTTCGCTCAGATGCCGGTTGACCAGCCGGTCTGTACGGCGCTCTGCCATTTTGGTCAGATCTGTGAGGGCAATGCAGAGGAAATCTGAAGCCATGCCCAGGTATGTGCCGTCCGCGTTGCATCCCATAAGGGCCTCTGCCTCCCCGTTCTCCTCAAAAATAAGAGGATTGTCCACAGAGGAATTCAATTCAATATCAATGGACTCCAGGCCGTCCTTCAATGTCTTTTTCACTGCGCCGTGAAGCTGGGGCATGCAGCGCAGGGACAGGGCGTCCTGGACGCGGTAATCTCTGTATTTTTCCGCGATCCGGCTGCCGGACAAGATATGTCTGATATTCTCGGCTGTCTGCATCTGGCCCGGATGGGGTCTGGCGCGCATGAGCCTTTCATCCATTGCCTTTAACGTTCCCTTGAGCATTTCCAGGGAGAACGCACCCGACACATCCGCTGTCCTGGCAAGAACCGTGCCGTCGTAATAGGCCAGGCAGGCAAGGGCTGTCACGGATGTGGTTCCCGATACAAGGGTAAGGCCTTCTTTTGAGCCAAGGACGGCGGGCTGTAAGCCTGCGCGTTCTAAGGCTTCCGCGCCGGAAAGAAGTTCTCCTTCATACCAGGCTCTTCCCTCCCCGATCAGTACCATGCCGATGTGTGATTCCAGGCCGAGGTAGCCCACAGAACCGTGCTTCGGCACCCTGGGCGTGATGTTCCTGTTCAGCAGTTCCTTTATCAGTTCCAGGGTTTCCAGACGAAAACCGGTGTGGCCGCTTCCAAAGTGAAGGAGCATGACAAACATCATGGCCCTGACCCCCTCCTCACAGAGCGGCTCCCCCACGGAAACCGTATGGGCCAGAATATGGTTTCTCTGGATCTTGACTCTGTCCTCCTCGGGAATGAATTTCCTGCAGTTGTCCCCCAGGCCCGTAGTGATACCGTAGATTGCTTTTCCTTCCCTGCTGAAACGCTCCACATGTGCTCTGCACGCATTGACTCTCGCTCTGTATTCTGCGGAAAATTCCACCTTTGCCCCGTATCTGGCTACTGCCACTACCTGCTCCAGGGAATTTTTTCCTCCTAATGTAACAAGTTCCATATATACCTCCGCTGCTAAATGACGCACGCAGGGACAAGCCGCTGCGTGCGCATTTCAGTTCAGTTTTTTATTGTTCTCGTATCCGCCTTCCAGGGACACGCTCATGATTTTCAGCCTCCGGTAGACATCTTCCTCCACTTCCGCCTCATCCGACGGAATCTGGCTTATCGGCCTGCTCCCGAATATTTCACCCGGTACAAACACCTGACCGCCCGGTTTCATAGGCGGGCAGCCGCGCACATCGCCGGCCAGGGCATCCACCTCCTCTGTAAAGGTATCCAGAGTTGTGAACATCTCCGGGGAAAATGCCACAAACAGGTAACCCAGATCATATTCATCCCTGGCGTTGTAACCCATTTTCGCCCCCACAAAAGCACCGGTCATCACCTCCAGCGCATAACAGAGGGCATAGCCTTTCGGTCCGCCGAAGGGCACGCCTGCCTCCGCTTTCTCCGGGTCTGTGGTAAAATTTCCCTCCCCGTCTATAAAACAGTTGTCCGGCAGAGGGCGGTTCTCCACAATCGCCTGACGCACTTCTCCCCAGACCTTCTGGGAGGTGGCAAAGTCAAATACATAGGGCTTTCCCCTGCCGCTTGGGAAAGAAAAACAAAGGGGATTTGTACCGAACATGGCTTTTGCCCCTCCAAAGGGAGCCACACAGGCCGGGCCTCCGTTGTTGGTGATCATACCCACAAGACCCTCCCCCGATATCTTTCTGGCATAAGGGGTGATCCTTGAATAGCGGCCCACATTTTTCAGCGCCGTGATTCCCACGCCGTGTTCCTTTGCCGCGGCGATGGCCAGATTGGTGGAATACAGTGCCGCGATATGGCCCAGTTCTCCGTTACCATCTACCTGGGCATAACAGCCCTTCTGTTTTAACAGCTTCATCTCTCCGCTTCTCCTGGAAAGGCCTGCATCCACCGTCAGGAATTTTGACAGGCCATGGGTCCTGTGCCCCTCCAGCTCTGATTCCAGATAATCGGAGATCATGAATTCCGCGTATTCCCCCGTAATTCCCCTTAAAGCCAGAGCCTTTCTCATCAGCTCTTTTATCTCTTCTATTTTTACTGTAACACCCATAACATTTATCCTCTCTGTAACTGTATCGTACCCTCACAGTTACTCTTCTCACAGAATTGCCAGAAGCTCATCCAGCATCTGTGTCTGCCGTTTATCATAGACAGGCAGACAGTAGGCATCCAGACGCTCTCTCACCATATCCTGGGCTTTTAAGATGACAGAGGGCATGCCGAGCTGCTTCCAGTTGTGGTAGATCTCACTGTTGAACAGCCTGGGGTGAAACAGCTCTTTCTGATACAGCTCCAGTGTCTCATCCTCCAGCATGTAGGTCCCCCCCGGTCCCACTCGTTTGATCATGTCCATATGAATGGCTTCCTCTGTTATATAATCGCAGTTCTCCACGGAGAATCTGGCTTCCAGCAGCTCCTCGTCCAGCACGTATTTTTCCAGGCTGAATACATTTAAACAGTCCATCTCACCAAACGCATGGAAAATAAAATCCGTATCACAGTCAAAGGTGGTCATGAGTGACACGGCAGTCTCCGCGCCGTCCTGCCAGTCAAGCTGCTTTGCGCCTGACAGGGAGCCTCCCACCCGGGAGGGAATACCGTAAAAATCAGCCATGGCCTTAGCGTACTGCATAAACACCGCAACCTCCGGCCCCCAGGAAATGGGAACTGCCTTGCGCATGTCCGCGCTGTAAGTCACATTGCCGTAGACCACCGGAACACCAGGATTTACCACCTGGGTCATAATAATGCCTGCCAGTACTTCCGCATTGTTCTGCACTACAGTCCCGCCCACCGTGATGGGGCTGGTCATGCCGGGTGCGGAACAGCAGGTGATGACAACCGGCTGGTTTTGCTTGACATAGGCCAGGGTCGCTGCCACGTCCTCCCTGCTGTATCGAAGCGGGGAGATGACATTCTCCACACCGATCGTAAAATATTCTCCCGTCTCACCGTAAAAGTCCCGGATGAATGCAATGGACTCCGCAGCGCTTTTTCCTGTTTCGCAGGACGCGATCAGTGGCTTTTTGGAGTATTTCAGGCTCAGGACCGTCTTTAACAGTTCCACCTTGCCGTCCGGAAGGCCCGAGGCATAGATACCCGGCACACAGCACAGATTGACAAAACGGCTGGTCTCATCCATCTTCGTGGCATCAATATAATCTTTTACTGTCGGGGTACAGATCTCCCCGTCTCTCAATATGGTCATGGCACCTGAGGCAGTGGAGATGGCCTTTCCTCCATCCCCTATTTTCAGGCTGGCAAAAGGTGTCTCTATGGTAAAGCTGGGTTTCAGTCCTCTCAATATCTCCTCTGCCAGAGAGCGTTCAAAATACACCCTCTGTCCATCCACCCGGATTCCTCTTTTTTTGAATACCTCCAGAATTTCCCGGTGTTCAAAATTCACGCCCACACTCTCCAGAATTTCCAGAGACTTCTCATGAATCATCTGCACTTCTGAATCTTTAATCTTCTTCACGAGCATAGCAGGTTATTCCTCTCTTCCTGTGCCGGCTCTGCCATGGTCCCGGCCTTCAATCTATCACTTTTTCTTCACTGCGAAGATGTCTTCAGGATCTCCAGCGTGCCTTTTGTTCCGTCAAGCCTCACATAGTCTCCTGTCTTCACCCGCACGCAGGGGTCATCCTCCTTGGAAAAATCCACCACGGTGGGAATCTGCATAACAGCGCTTGCCACCCCTGCGCTGCTGTCTATTCTGGAAAATGCCCAGCCCTTTGGCGCAGAACCGGCAGCCCTGGCAGCCCCGAAATAACAGGACCATCCGTTGGACCCCTTGCTGCCCGGCATGATCAGAATCGTGTCTTTTATGCTCTTCCCTTTGTTGATGTTCTCATAATCTTTTATCACACCGGTTTTAGGGTCAATGCCGCCCCATCCCGTAATACTGTCGGCACACACCAGTGCTTCCCCTTCCACAATGCCCGGTATGACGCCTCTGCCCTGCAGAACTATTTTTTCCACCGGTATTCCTCCTTCCACACACCGGAAACTGCCGCATCCATGCAGCGGTATTTATCCGTATAATAAACACGCTCGGCACAGCCGTCTGAACGCACGCTTCCGGACTGCTTCAGGCTGTCGTAAGCCTGCCCTTTGTAGTGCTTCAGGAAACAGTCTCCGATGGTGACCGGACAGGTACTTGTCTGTATGGTTCCCCCGGCATCTTCGATGATCTTCGTATATCCGTTTAAATCCGCCATGGCCTTGATCGGATACACGGTCCATACCATAAATCTTACACCATCGTGTATTTTTTTTCCACAAATATAATCAGCGACTTCCTTGATCTGATGGATATCATAGTGGGGACAGCCCAGGCTGACCAGATCCACAGAACCTTCTTCCGTCTCACAGAGCGCCTCATAGGCTGTGCGGATATCCTTTTCTGTCAAAGTAAATTCCTCCTGCACCTCATGTCCCATGAAAGCCTCCTCCAGTGTATTGGCTTCCGGCGTGATTCCCACAATATGGCACATCCGGCAGTTGGTGGTAATGGCAAGGGCCGTAAAAAAGCTTTTCAGCTTCACAAAATCCACGCCCTCAAAATTGCCGGTGAGCACCGGTGTACATCCGGTCAGAGGCAGGCGTTTTCCCATGGCCTTGCCGAGCACTTCCCATTCAAGTGGAGAGTCAAGCGCTGCATCCACATGTATGAGATGGGTGCCGTAACGGTTTTCCTTCACATGGTATCCCCAGTATGGTGTCCTGCCGCAGATCGCTGACCAGAAAGCCGCCTCTATCCCATCCGCGTTGCAGCATGCGCCCCAGATGGAGTTGCCTATAATGGTAACCCCTGACTCTGTCGTCACAAAATGCTCTCCGCGAACAGGCAGCCACCCCATCAGATAAGGGGAACAGGAGCCGGCTATGGTGACCCCCGCTTTTCTGGATTCCTCCAGATAATAGCTGTTCTTGTCAAACTCCTCCTTCGGCTGGTCAAAGATCTCATAGTCAAACTGATCGCTGGCAGCCACGCAGGACTGCACATAACAGTCCTTATCCACGCTGTCAAAGACGATTCTCTCATCGCGTGCCAGATTCATCCTGGTAAATACATCATGGAAATCCCCGCACTCACAGACATTCAGGTAATTGTGATTACCGCAGAATACAGTGGCTTTCGTCACTTTACAGAGCTTTTCGGCGCCGAGCACCTGAGCATAGCGCACAATATTCTCCAGTGCTGTCTGACGGAGCCTTCCCTCTCTGCCGTCCAGGATATCCTGCTCTTCCTTCGTCAATTGAATCACTTGCTCTCCTCCGTTTCCTCCAGGATCTCAATGAACCCCCGGTCTGCATCTACCACGATCCTGTCTCCGTCCTTCACAGTTTCATAAAATGCAGGCTCTACTCTGTCCACCATGGGCACCTCCATGATGATGGCACTGGATACCAGAACGGTTTCGGGGTGCTCAATGATCATAGCAGCCGGTGCGTTTTCCTTCAGGTTTAACTGGTAGAGGCCGTCTGCCTGTACCACGGAGCTGCCCTTACCGCCCGGGAAGATAAGCACCTTATGGGCAACGGATCTTCCCTCCAGATCATGGGCCTTCTCTATGACGGTGCCTGTGGCAGGGTCTATCAGATAGAACATAATATGGTCTTTTGACACAACGGCCTGTGCCTCTGCGCGGCCCTCAGAAATTTTATGGCATGTAAATCTTTTTCCCATGTTATTTTACCTCCCCTGTAAGTGCTGCTTCGATACATGTATCCAGGTCGCGGATGACAAAATGAATGCCTCTTCGCTGGGGATAGTAAGCACATTTCGGTGACTCCGTGATGCCCACCTTGCCCGTCAGGTGACGCCAGCAGGGCTGGTCCGGACAGCTGTCCGGGACGATAAAGCCCCCTGCTTTCGTGATAATCTCATCAAATCCCATACGGACTGCCATTTCCTTTACATGGCTGGATGTGAGGATCCACATTTCCTTTTCCAGTTTTTTTCCTGCCAGCTTCTCCGCAATATATTTTACTTCCTCCAGGGTGAAGTGGGGGCATCCGAACATGGCAAAATCAATTTTTCTGCTGCCGTCCAGAGAGATTTCTTTTAAGATCGCTTCCTTATCTTCATTGGTAATCACAACGGTCCTCTTTGGTGTCCTGCCTCCAAACGCAGTTTCCAGATCAGGCGCTTCCGGTGTAAATCCCACAATATGATACATGCCGTAGGCACCTGAAGTATTGAGCTGGGCGCCCAGATTTCTCAGTGCTTCCTTGGTGATAGTCTCTTTCGGAAAGCCGGTGAATACGGGAATCCCCTCCCCGATCTTCTTGCCCAGCATGCCGATGATATGATAGTCAAAATCATTCTTCACATCTGCCCGGATCTCTACCAGAATATCGCCCTTTCTGTTCTCATCAAGCAAAAGGCCGTACTCCGGCACATAGCCTGTGATGGCTGCACAGAGCGCGCTGTTTGCGCCCTCCCGGTTTGTCCTGGCACCCCACACGGCATTGGCATAAGGTGTGGCGCTGGACTCAGAAAAGGCGATCACTTCCCTGTAATTCGGTACATTGGTGTCAATATAAGGGGTACAGTTGTAGGAAAGCTGTGCGCCCAGTGCTTTGTAGGCGTTGTGCGTTCTCTGCATCAGATCCGCATACTCCGGTGCTACCATATCCCTGTTTTTGAAAAATTCCAGACAGAAACCCGGATTGACGGTAGGTGTCACGCGGCATTTTGCGCCTCCTGCCAGCATTTTCTCCGCAAACCACAGGTCTGCCTCCTGATTTGACAGGGCCACATGTGCCCTGGTGATGGGAACCATCCTCTCTGCTCCGAAGGACTCACCGATGGCCGCCTGTATTTTCATGGCGTACGCTGTCCCTTTTCCGTATTTTCCATCCAGCATATCCTGCTGGTGCTGTGTTAACTGCATTTAAAAACCTCCGTTTATTTTACTTTTCCAGTACAACGCGGGCGCTGTTTAAAAGTCCGCCGTCGTGAATCCAGTCTTTTAATTTTTCCAGGTAAGGATAAATATAGATATCCTCCTCCATGACAGGAACCAGATCTTTCATCACTTCCAGTACGGCTGCTGTTCCCTCACCCCTTGCCAGGGAATCATCCACAAACTGCTGCGCCTGATAAGCGGAGAGCAGTTCGATGGCCAGGATATACTCAAATTTTTCCGCTATGCTAAGCGCCTTTTTGCAGGCATTGTATCCCATGGATACATAGTCCTCCTGGTTGGCGCTTGTGGTCACACTGTCCACAGATGCAGGGGCGGATAAGATCTTCATATCATTCAGCAGACCTGCCTGCGTATACTGGGGTATCATAAGGCCGGAATTCAGGCCCGGCTTTTTGATCAGGAAATAAGGGTGCGCAGACAGTTTTTCGTCCAGGAAACGGACATTTCTGCGCTCTGACATTTTCGCTGCCGCTGTGGCTGCGATACAGGCGGAATCCATCTCGATTCCCACATAGGAGGCATCCGGATTCCCATTGGAGAACACCTGGGGATCGTCCGGCTCTCCGCATACGATCGGATTGTCCGCGCATCCGTTGATCTCCACCTCAATGGCTGCCCAGGCATCCCTGAGGGTTTTCTTCACCGCGCCGTGAAGCTGCGGAATACATCTGAGGGATAAGGGGTCCTGTACATGAGTCCCCTCTGCCTTTTTCGTCACCTGGGAACCGCGCAGCATACGCTTGATGATATCCGCAGTCTCCAGAAGCTCCTTCTGGGGACGGCAGTTCAATACTCTCTCGTCATAGGCGCGCAGAAGTCCGTTCAGCATCTCAAAGGACATGGCAGCCACCACGTCAGCGGATTCCACGGCTTTTAACAGGTCATATATACCGATGGCAGCAAGGGCAGTGGGGGAAGAAGTCCCGTTAAGAAGTGCCAGGCCCTCCTTATAACTGGGGGCAAAAGGCGCCATTCCCGCTTTGCAAAGCGCTGTTTTACTGTCTGAGAGTTCTCCTTTGTAATAGGCCCTTCCCTCTCCCAGTAATACCGCCGCAATGTGGCCCTCCGCACACAGATATCCCACAGAGCCTTCCCTGGGCGTGTAGGGAATCAGATTCCTGTTCAGGAAATCCCGATAATGCTCCAAAAGCTCTATCCGCACACCGCTGACTCCCATGCCGAGACTCTGCAGGACCATCAGGATAATGGCCCTTACCTCCTCCTCCTTAAAAGGTTCTCCGACACTGGTAGAGTGTGTCAGAATAATATTTCTCTGTAATTTTTCCGCGTCCTCTTTTCCTATGGTCTTTGTGACCAGAGCACCGAAGCCTGTGGTGGTGCCGTATACTACCCGCGCCTCATTCACACATGTCTCAACGATCTTCCTGGATTTTTCCACACGCTCTCTGTACGCTTCCGAAAATTCCACCTCCGCGTGAAAACGTGCCACTGCCATGAACTCTTCTATGGTCATTTTTTCGCCTAATACTACTTTTTTTATCTCTTCTGCTTTCATCTGCTTTCCCCTTTAAAAATTTCTGCACACTATATTTCCGTCTGCCGCTATGGGCATATATCTTGCCTTTGTCCCTTCCACCATATCTCCATAGATAGCAATGTAAAACGGGCGGTAGACCTTGCGCTCCTCAACGGGCTTTATAGATAAATTCCTGCCCATATGACGCCTCACCATCCGGGTTGCCATAATGGCGCCGCAGTCGGTGAGTCTCTTGTCTTCGTAATACGTGGGCTGGATATCATTTTCTTCTATTTCTTTTACTTCAGTTTCAATGTCATCTTCTACATAAGATGCACTGCAGGTGGTAGCTTCCACCATAACACGGATCTTCTGTCTGTCCTCTTCTTTTTTCTTCTTGATCGCCTTTACAATAATATTATCTTTGTATGTCATTTCATAAGTGATATAACGGCTCTCCAGATACATAACACGGAGGTTGATCTTCTTTCTGCCAAACAGCGCCCGTACAATAGGGTTCTTTCCTCCTTTTGCGATTCTGAGAGCCTCTTCCTCTTTCATTTTTACAGGAAAACATTCTATTTTCATAAAGCCATACCTCCGTGCAAATCCTTATCTTCCGGCCCGCCATGAGCCGCCGTTCCTCTGTTACGTTCTTTATCCTGTACAGGGCTGCGCCTTCTTTGCACTGCAGCCCTGCACGAAGCATCTTTGTTTTGTGTTTTCTCTATTCTTTCTTTGACTTATCGCCGCCCTTTTTGCCTGTGGCAAAAGAAAATACCTCTGTACAATATTTCAGGAAAACCCCCACTGTGATGAGGATTGCAATTCCCGGGGCCATAATTCCAATGATAAAATCAATGCTGTTCAGCATTCCGTATCCGTAGATACATGCCAGCGCAATATAGAGCAATACCAGGGCACCGTCTACTCCCAGCCATTCCACTTTCAGTTCTGATTTTTCCTGCTCAGTCAATTCACTCATATCTTTTTTAGAATCTTTCATATTTTTTCCTCCTTACAACCCTTTCAGCCTGCGTTCTGCGTTCAGATCCTTTCCAAAACGGTTTCCGATCAGGAAAGCCACAAAGGAAAGAGGCAGACCGATGAGAACGGGATCGATCGCTACTCCTGATATAGACACAGGGCATACATACTGGAACAAAATCCAGATGACACCGCCCACGACCATACTGGCAACACCTGCCACCGTAGTCTTTTTGCCGTCATACATAAGAGCTGCAATAATAGGCACAAATAATAGTGTCATACTGATACTGCTTAAAAACAGATATGCATCATACACCCGGTCAAATCTGAATGCAGTGAAAAGACCGATAATACCAAAGATCACTGCTGCTATTCTCGTTATTGTAATACTGACCTTATCTTTCAGCTTTCTGTCTCCTCTGAGCATATAAATAATATCATTGGAGATGATTTCACCGCCAATCAGATAGTAACTGTCCAGAGTTGAGATAATGGCTCCCAGAATACCTACAATGAACAATCCTTTTGCCACTACAGGCAGGTATTCCACAACAGTTGCCACATAGGTAACCTCCGGCTGAACAGCCAGTGCAGTATCACGCACGCGGATAATGGTTCCTGTCATAATAGTTACAACATCAAAAGAGAGCCAGATAGAGAAGCATAAAAGCATGGCTCTTTTACCTGTTTTCGGAGAGTTGGCTGCTGCAAACCTCTGATAAAATGTTGGGTCTTTATACAGGTTGATACAGAGAATGATCAGGATTGCCGCCTGCGGAATCGGAATTCCGCCGAATGCAGTGAGCATCTCGGGAGCCGGACCGCTCAGTGCTGCCTTGATGCCATCCAGTCCTCCGACACTGAAAAACAGTTTTGGAAATGCAGCCGATACACAGGTAACCATCAGGAAGAAGAAAATCATATCCGTTACAGCTACCCCCATCAGACCACCCAGACAGGTAACCCCAATGGAAAGGGCTACCACGATAGCTGCAACCAGAATCTTATTTGCGTGCCATGCACCCTCTCCTACATACCCGACTGCTGCGATCTCGCCTATAGAAAGACAACTGATAACAATAACAACAGCACCTAAAACAGCAGCAAATTTACCGTAATTAACCCGCAGAAGGTCCGGAATGGTCCCCTTTGCCTTTACGGAGATTCTGGGCGCCACCCACAGAGCCAGCGGAAAACGCACCGCATGGGCACCGATGGACCAGATAAAGAATCCCGCAAAGCCCATTGTAGTGGAATATCCAACTGTACCCACAACACCTGCGCCGCCGTACCAGGATGCCATCAGCGTGCCGACTACCAGTGACCAGGGCAGGGCCCGGTTCGCTTTATAGAAACTGTCCATATCCTGGGATGTTTTGGAAAAATAATACCCTACCAGCAGAATGCCGATGAAGCATACAACAACTACTACATTATCAATAATGGTCATAGAACAACCTCCCTCTTCTTTTGCTTTTCCTTTTCAGCACACAGCGACAGGCTGTATGCTCTCATTCTGTTACAGGTCAAATCCCTCAAGAGCTTTTTTAAGCACAGCCTTCTGTTTTTCTGTATACTCCGGCGCCGTGTATTCTTTCAGGCGTTTTTCCACCCGTTCCTTTGCTTTCTGCTCCACGGACACTCTTCCGCTGCGCTCCCACTCCGCATAGTTTTCCATGCTGTAAAGCTCCGGATAGTAAATTTCCGTGCGGTAGCGCAGAATAGTCTCCTCCTCTGCCAGGTAATTTCCTCCCGGTCCTACTTCCTGAATGGTTTCCAGGTCCATATCTTCCTCTGAGAAAATGTCGATACGCTCCACGGACTTTCTGGCTTCCATGATCTGCTCATCCAGCACATATTTCTCGAAGCTGAACACATTCAGACCGTCCATCTCGCCGAAGGAGTGGAAAATAAAATCTGCCTTTACATCCAGGCTGGTCATAAGGGACATGGCTGTCTCCGCGCCGTTCTGGTAATCCAGTTCTTTTCCCATGGACAGGGAGCCGCCGGTACGGCAGGGCACGTGATAGTAATCCGCCATTGCCTTTGCGTACTGGATAAACAGTGCCTCCTCACAACCCCAAGAAACCGGCATGGCCTTTCTCATGTTGGAGACATAGGTGGTATTTCCGTAGATAACCGGGGCGCCGGGGTTGACAAGCTGGGTCATGATGACACCTGCAAGTACCTCTGCATTATTCTGGACAATGGTGCCGCCCAGAGTCACAGGACTTGTCATGCCGGGAATCGCGCAGCAGGCAATCACCACAGGGAGATTTCTCTTTGTATAGGCAAGCTGTCCTTCTATGTCATCCTTTGCATAGCGCATGGGTGAGATCACATTTCCCACACCGATGGTATAGTACCCCTCGTCCGTGTCGTAAAAATCTCGGGCGAGCTGTATGGTCTCCTCCGCGTCTGTCTTTCCGAAACAGGACATGATGACAGGATGCGTGGAATATTTAAGCGTAAGCGCTCCCTTGATCACCTCTGCCCTCTCCTTTGGAAATGCAGGGATATAGGTAAGCGGTGAGCTTGACAGATTGATCATGCTGCTTGACGCATCCAGTTTGCGGATATTCACATAATCCTCAGGAGTCGGGTCGTATACCTGATTGTCCCTAAGAATCTTCCTGGCCCCTGACGCGGAACTGATAGCCTGTCCGCCTTCCCCGATCTTCAGTTCCTCAAAAGGTGTCTTCAGCACAAAACTGGGCGGTACTGTGGACAGTGCCCGCTCCACTGTCTTTCTGTCGAAATACACACGGTTTCCCTCTGTGCGGATGCCCTGTTTTCTGTACAGCTCCAAAAGCTCGGGATGTTCAAAATCCACACCCATATGTTCCAGCAGATACAGGGTCTTTTCATGAATCGTTTCCAGGTCTGTTTGTTTTATCTGGTTTATTAACATATGCCATCCTCCGTTTACAATTTTACAATGGCTCCCACTTCAATCTTCATACCGCCCCACAGTTCAAGGGCAACGCCGCATCTGGCAGGGGGGCATTCGGTGCCGAAAAATTCTGTATATATTTCATTCATGGCATCAAAGTCTTTCATTGTAGATAAAAACACATCACATTTCACCACATCCTCCAGCGTAGCTCCCATCTCCTCCACCAACAGTTTCAGGTTACTGAGGGCTGCTCTCGTCTCCTCCTGGATGGTTCCGTGAATGATCTCACCGGTCTCAGGATTCAGGGCGATCTGTCCCGAAACAAATGCAAATCCTCCTGCAATGGCTGCCTCAGCCACAGGTCCCCCGAACACTTTCATTCCTTTTGGGGTGAATACTTCTTTCTTCATTTCTGCTGTTACTCCTTTCCGTTTTTCGTCATCTGACTGATAAACTATTTGTACCAGCAATTCGTCGGAAAACCGTCTGCTGTCCAATATTTTTTTCATAATCTTAAGTTTATCTAACAAAAGACACGAGGATCTTCTCCCCGTGCCTTTCTTAACTTTCCATGCTCTTCAGTTCTTCCCACAAAAATCTGCTGTCCAGTTTTTTTGCTATCCTGTCCGCAAGTTCCCGGCGGCGTTTTCCCTCCTCCGGTTCCCCCTGGGCCTCCTTGATCAGCGCATAGCAAAGCTCCGTTTTTGCCTCTCCCCACAGGGATCCTGCCCGGACAAAACAGGTACGGGCTTTTTCGGCAAATCGCTCTGCCCCGCTGCAGTCTCCCATGCGGCACAGCGCAAGGCTCATATCCGAGTAGAACACCCCCGCCTCACCGGAAATCATGTATTTTTCCCCGATTTCCACGGCTCGTTTCAGGCACACACAGGCCTTTTCCCACTTTTTCTGACGGATATAGCAGATGCCCATATCGTGGTGGCAGGCCGACAGCTCCCTTCTGTAGCGTTCCGTACTGCCATCCGTATGGTCCAAACGTTTTACAGCCTCCATAAAAAGCTTCTCCGCCTTCTCATACTCACCATCTTTCATCATACAGATGCCCAGATACCGTATGAGCATACACTCCTCCTCCAGATGGTGGCGGGTGCAGTCTTTCATAAACTCCATACAGGTCTCGATCACCTGACGCATATACGCGTTCTGCCCTGTCAGGTCCCCATACAGAATAAGCTGCAGGTAATTATAGAAAATGTAGTCCCTGTCCGGAATCTCCTTTGCCAGTTCAAGGCTTTTCTCAATGCAGCTTCGTCCTCTCTGAGAGTCCCTGACGAACATCTCATAACGCCCCAGCAGGTATTCCACCCGCATGCGTATGGGTGTCATCCCGGAATCCGTCTCCTGCAGTGCCCGAATCTCCTCTGCCAGCTCCACAAGTTCATCTTCCTTAGCCGAAAAACCGTCGATATTGCCGCTGAACACGGCTTTTCTGGCCAGCATGGGATAGAAATCGTAGGAGATCCGGTAGAACGCCTCCAGATATTCCACCTTATACCAGTACATTTTATACCGGTCATGACAGCACTCATAGTGATGGATGACCAGGGAACAGGTTCCCAGATTTTTGTCCTTCCCATACTCCTGTTCGTAATATCTGGCTATGTAATTGTGGTATATGTCCTTCTTCTCTTTTGACAGGCTGCTGTATACATACTCCCGGATGATCTGATGGCGGAAGCCATAATGCACCTCTCCGCCCGCCAATTTTTCATAGAGAAGCTTTTTATCCAGCAGCGGTTCCAGTATCTGCAAAAGCTGCTGCTCCTCCATCCCCAGAATCTGATTGATCTCCTCTTTTGTCACGGGCATGGAAAAGATAGAGATAATATCCAGCATGACCCGCTCCCGCCTTGAAAGGCTCAACAGACGGCTCTGGATCACATTTGTCATCCTGTCTGTAAATGCAGCGCCGTCCTCCTGCCGTGCAAACAGCCGCAGGGACTCCATAAAAAACAAAGGATTCCCCTGAGTCTTCCTGTATATCTGCTCCACAAGCTGCGGATTGTTTAAAAGACCCGCATCTGTCTCCTCTATGATCTGCCTGGACTCTTCCAGGGTAAATGGCTTTAACTCGATCTCCTTTAAGATTCCCCTTCCGATAAGCGGAATCTTAAAACTCTTGATATCATCACCGTCATCCTCCCGGCTGGCAGCCACCACAAGTATCTGCCCCTGCCCCATCCGGAACAGGAGATTACTCATAAGCCGCATGCTCATGGAATCCATCCACTGGATATCATCAATAAATAAGAGGATTTTTCTGTCCCGGAAATATTTTGTCAGGTACCGGAACACAGACTCTGTCAGGATCTCAAATCGCGTCATAAAAAACTGCACGTCTGAGGCATTCTGCCGAAGCAGAATATCGGTCGGGGACTCTACATCCAGCCCGTTTCGCTTACAGTATTCATCCACCTTCGCCATGATTCCATGCCAGGGCATCAGATACAGGTCCTTCTCCGTCTCACAGCAGACCCAGGTAAACACCAGATAGTCTGAGTCTTCCACCATCCGCTGGATCTGTTCCAGGAGCATGCTCTTCCCCACGCCTGGTTCCCCTGTGATCAAAAAAGAACGGCAGCGCCTCTCCGAATCCCCGTCTTTTGTGTTGATTCTGGAGTAAATATCATAGAGAATATCCGCTCTTCCGAAAAAATACTCTCCTCTCTCTTCCGGCAGGCGTTTCAGCCTGTTTTTCATATCAGATATTTTCTCATAAAGCTCCTGTGTCTCCTCCTCCGGCAGTTCCTCCACTTCCCTTTCCAGAAATACTTTCAAAGACTGGAAAATCTCCATTGCCTGAACATATCTTCCCGCCTCCGCCAGTTTTTTCATGATGCTGCGGTACAGTTCTTCATCCAGGACTTCAGACTGTATGAGGATCCTGCCGCTCTCCTCCAGAAAATCAAGGCCCTGTCCCGTCTTCTGCCCCATGATCTTAAGCTGCAGCGCTTTTAGATAAGTACGTTTCCGTTCAAAACGCTCTCCCTCCGCCCACGCCTCAAACTCATAGCAGTTCTTCACAAAGAAAAACTGGAGGAATTCTCCCTTCCAGCTTTCCAGCAGGTTTTCCCTTGTGACATGTTCAATGTCGATATCAATATCCATCTGGCGGTTCAGGACAATCAAGGTGTTGCCTTCCATAGTCAGAATGTCCTGCCCCAGCACTTTTCTTATATTATAGACAGCATCCCGCAGGTTTTTCCTGGCTGTTGCCTCACTGCTCCCTGCCCACAAAACACTGATTGCCTGGCTTCTGGATATCTGGTTATTCACACATAAATAATAAAACAGGCCCTCCACCTTTTGATAAGGAAAAGAGACCTTTTCCCCCAAAAGTAGTACACCCGGCCGTCCTAAAAGCTGAACTTCTATGTCATGAGAATATCTTCTATCCATGTTTTCACCTTTACCTATTTTCCGTAAGATTACTTCCCGCTTCTCTTCTTCAATGTAATTGCGCCTTTGGGACAGTTTGCGGAACAGATGGTGCAGCCCCAGCATTTTTCAGGGTCAAACTTCACTTTCCCTTCTTTGTCTTTATAAAACGCTCCGAAATTACAGATCTTCGTACATTTCCCACATTGAATACAAATGCTTTCATCCCACAGGGTCTCATAGTGGGATGTGGGATAGTGAAGCCTTGTTCCCAGTATCCTGGCCATTTTCGTGGGATAACAGTACACGCCGTCACAGTTGCACAGCACGTTATTTTCCCCTGACTGCATCAGTCCTTTTTTGTTGATCTGGCGGATGAGTTCCTTGGTCTCCTCCAGGGTCAGGATTTTGCCCAGTTTTCTGTCATAGGGAGTGTTCGGTCCCTTTTCCAGCTTATTGATACACACATTCACAGGCTTTTCCGTACATCTGCCCATGGCTTTGCAGTTACACGGAAGGATCAAAATTTCCTCCCCCAGGGTATCCATCATGTCATAGGACTCCTGCAGAGTCAGGTACTGTGTCTGGTGCATGGGCACATCCTTTCCTGCCGCTATGTCAAGGGCCGCCTGTGAGGTGCGATCCATGTATACCTTCAGATCCCAGGCATTTAACCGGTCCACTGTCTCCTGGGAGAATTCCCCGTAAGCTTCCGGTTCATACTGGGCAAAATACGGATACCGGGTATAAAAATCCGTCATTTTGTAAAATGTGCTGCCGCTTTCGTTCCCCTCGCATTTTTCCAGTACATTTCTCTGATAACTCTCGAAAAGCAGCCTCTCCGGCTCCGCTTTCCCCCATTCCTTCAGCAGTCGGCAGATTTCCTGTCCGGATACGGGATTTCTTCCGAACATGGCGGCAAGCTCCGCTTCATAACCGCGGTACATGGGAACCGCTGCCTCATAAAACTCTTCCGGGACTTCCCAGACTTCCATTGCTTTTTTGTAATTATCTTTCATGCTTCATCCCCCAATTCCTGTTTTTCATCCGTAAATACAGTTGTAACTATTCAGCCGACTGAATAGTTACAAATAGTTAGAAAAAGTTAACAAAAGCGTACCGCCCGATTGTCGGAAAAATGTCGGCTGGCGTCGGTTGGAAATCTACTCTATTCTACCTGATATCAGCACCTGTGTCTACAGCATAGCCCATGGGCAGAAAAAGCCGGGGAAACCTCCTATTGATGTCTCCCCGGCCCTGCACGGTTCTTTTTATTCTTCTGCCTCTGCTTTCTTATCCCAGAACTCACAGTCATCCCTTCCGATCACCTTTGAAGTAAAGGGTGTCCCGTCACGTTTCTTATAATGCCTGGTTGCCCGGAATACATACTTTGCCCCCACATATACAATGGGAACGTTGAAATACACGATCAAAATATTCCCCAGATCTGAGAATGCCCACAGGTTTCCCAGCTCCAGCCCTGCAATGTTGCAGAGGATTCCGAAAGCTGCCACAAAAAGCGCGATACACCGCACGGTATTCATACAGATTTTATCTTTCCTGATCCTGTTTGCCGCTATCTCGGAGAAGCTGATCATCCCCAGCAGACAGGTAAAGGCAAACAGACAGAAGCACAGCGTCACCAGAAATGTCATGACAGCATTCATGGCTGTCCCCGGTGTCAGCACGGCAATGGATTCCGTGAATTTCGGAAGCTTATCAAGCGCTGCCCATGACTCCGCCCCTGCACCGCTCCAGCAGTGAGCCATGACCACTACAAAGCCTGTCAGTGTACAGATGACCATGGTATCCAGGAACACACCCATGGAGGCGATCATACCCTGCTCGCAGGGATGCTTTGCATCTGCGGCTGCTGCTGACATGGTGATGGTACCCTGTCCGGCCTCATTGGACATCAGTCCTCTCTTTACCCCCTGCGCCAGAACAGTTCCGAAGACACCGCCGAAAAAGGCATCCGGCTTAAAGGCGCCGGCAAACACTGCCCGGAAGAAATAGGGAATGGTTTTAACATTCATCACAACTAAAACCAGCACCACCACAATATATAAAACTGCCATGACAGGCACCATCTTGTCTGTCCACTTGGTCACCTTCCTGATGCCTCCGAAAGCAATCGCTGCTGTCAGGAGAATAATGCCTGCCCCCACCAGATAATAGAACAGGGAATCTGTTGAAATGGTGGTATTCGTCACGATTTCTGCCATCCGCCCCACAGATGATACCACATTAAATCCCTGGGCCGGAAGACAGCACAGAGCGTAGAGTATATACAATACAGAGAGAAATATACCGACCCAGACCTTATTGCCCAATAGTCTTCTTCCATAGAAAGGCAGACCGCCTACGAACTCTTCTTCTTTTTTCTCCTTGAATATCTGTGCCAGCACACCCTCCATATAAGCAACTGCCATTCCGAAAAAAGCAGATACCCACATCCAGAACAAGGCTCCGGGTCCGCCAACGGCGATGGCTCCTGTCACACCGATGATATTGCCGGGTCCTACACGCATGGCTGAACTCAGGAAGAACGCTGCAAGCGGAGAAATCCCAGTCTCCACGGAACGCTTCTCTGTGAGAATTTTAATTGCCTTTTTAAAATGCGTGACCTGCATAAATCCAAGTTTAAAACTGAAAAAGATACCGGACCCTAAAAGCAGGATGATCGCAAACGAAAAACTTCCCAGAACAGGGATGTTGGCATACCACGCAAAGTTCGTGGGAAAGTCCCACAAAAAATCAGACAGCGGCCCGATAAAACCGAAGACACTGTTGATTCCTTCAAATACTGCTTCCATACTTTACCCTCCTAAGTTGTCAGCACTGCAGAACCCTTCTGTGATTATGGAAGGGGTATTTTCTGTCAGGCGTATAAATCTGTTGTTACTACAAGTATATGGGATATTTTTTGCAATGTAAACCTTTTGTGTGTTTATTTTATTGCATATCGTGTTGCGTGTTCGGAATTTTCAGACTTGGCAGAAACAGTGTGCAGAGTCCACGATTTATTGACAGACAAACACAAACATCGTACAATATAGATAGAAACACAGGGAAATATAGGAGGTGCGTATATATGAATAAATCAAAGAAATTTGCTTTGGCTGCCAGTGCTTTTCTGTTGCTTGCAGCAGGATTTTCTTCCGTCAGCTCCGGAACGACGGAAAAATTTGTACCTTTATCGGAATATAATGAACAGTTTGCCGGCCAGGAACAGATTTTAATCCCCATCAATAACTATAATAGACAATTTTCATCCCTGGAGCACAGTTTCGTTCCTATTGCAGAATACAATGATACGTTCTCCGGCCAGATACAGAACTTCGTTCCTCTCACGGATTACAACAATACGTTCTCCGGTCAGGTACAGGACTTCGTTCCTCTCATGGATTACAATGATAGGTTTTCCAACCGGACTCAGGACTTCGTTCCCATCTTCCAATACAACAAAAAATTCTCCGATTAGGCTCATGAATATCCGGCTGCACCCAAACACTCAAGTTACACCCATGCCGCCCCATTATGACACAGCGCCACCATGCACACCGTCCAAATTTCATTTGACAAAGCTGCACGCATATGCTATAGTTGTCCGCATCAACAGTAAGGAGATTCAAAATGGGTTATCATTTATCAAACCAACCAAAACCAGTTGCCAAGACCATCTCTGTACCATCCGCACCGATGAAACATTGTACAGAGTATGGCATATCATATACGCTATAGATTTCATCGGGAAATAAAAGAATAAAATTTCAGAAGAAGGGACTGCCCTGCCGGGTCAGCGCTCTCTTGTTTTATTGCTTTATTTCCCGTTATATACTGCGTAAAAGGCTATGGACAATGTTTTGTCTGTAGCCTTTTGCTGTTTTACAGAGATATGCGTGCAGACGCAAGCAGATCATTTCTGCTTCCCACAATCTGTGTCATCAGCAGAAGGCGGATACATGAGAATGTATCACTGCCCTCTGCTTTTTTTGTCACCCAAACACGGCTGCAGACAGACCGGATCACACAACTTAGAATTTCAGACTGTAAAAAAAGAAAGGAAACATATAACCATGAGTTTACTGGAAATCACCGGCCTGACACACACCTTCGGCGAAGGCCGGCTGTTTAAAGATGCCGAAATGACACTCAACAAAGGAGAGCACATAGGAATCGTCGGCCAAAACGGTGCCGGGAAAAGTACCCTGATCAAAATCTGCACAGAACAGCTCATCCCAGACGCAGGCCGGATCACCTGGCACCCGAAGACAACCGTGGGCTATCTGGACCAGTATGCACAGATCGACCCCTGCATGACCATGGAGGATTTTCTCCGCTCCGCGTTTCACTCCCTTTATGTTTTGGAAGATAAAATGAACAGCCTCTATGAGCAGGCTGCCGGGGACATGGACGCGTTAAAGGCAGCAGCAGGCTGCCAGGAAGAACTTGAAATAAGCGGATTCTATACCATAGATACCCGCATCGAACAGGTAGCCTCCGGCCTCGGCCTTTTATCCCTGGGCCTTTCCCGACCGGTGTCACAGATGAGCGGCGGTCAGCGTGCAAAGGTCATTCTGGCAAAACTGCTGCTCCAAAAACCGGACGTCCTCCTTCTGGATGAACCCACCAATTTTCTTGACAAAGAACATGTTGCCTGGCTGGCAGACTATCTCTCAGCCCTTGATAATGCCTTCCTGATCGTATCACACGACTATGATTTTCTGGAAAAGACAGCAAACCGGATCTGTGATATTGACAACAGCAGAATATCCAAATACTATGGCACCTATTCTGAGTTTTTGAAGAAAAAGATTCTGCTCCGTGAGGATTATATCCGTCAGTATTCCGCACAGCAAAAAGAGATCAAAAAGACCGAGGAATTTATCCGGAAAAATATAGCCGGCCGCAAATCCCGGATGGCCCGGGGCAGACAAAAACAATTGGACCGTATGGATAAAATGGAAGCGCTTGATTTAAAAGAACTGAAACCATATTTCCGTTTTTCCGGCCTTCCGCTCACTGCAGCGGAGCATCTGTCTGTACATCGCCTGTCCGTGGGATACCATTATCCCCTTTTATCTGATCTGGATTTTTCCATTACAGGCGGACAGAAAACCGTAATTACAGGATTCAACGGTATCGGTAAATCCACACTGCTCAAAACACTGCTGGGACAAATCCCCGCAAAAAAGGGCAGCTATACCTTTTCCGAACAGGTAAAGACCGGATATTTTGAACAGGACCTGCTCTGGCCAAACAGCACTCTCACTCCGGTCCAGATCGTATCTGACGCGTTTCCCGCCATGAACGTAAAAGAGATCCGAAAACACCTTTCCCTCTGCGGCATTACAAGCAAACACGCATCCCAGGCCATCGGGACACTGAGCGGCGGCGAACAGGCTAAGGTCAAACTATGCCTGCTCACCCTCACCCCCTGCAATTTTTTGATCCTGGACGAGCCCACAAATCATCTGGATATCCAGGCCAAAGAATCCCTGCGAACTGCCCTTCTCGACTTCCCGGGCAGTATTCTTCTTGTCTCCCACGAAGAATCCTTCTATGGGGGCCTGGTCCACAGAACCATTGACATTGAAAAAATCATGCGTAAAAAATAATGCCAAAGCGTTATAGAAACGTTATCTTTTCATGCTACGATTCTTCCTGTAAAAGAAACAGCCCCATTACAAGAAAGGATAAATACACATGAAAAATTTAATTCTTGAAACTGAAAACTTATCCAAACAATATGGAGAACAAATGGCTGTCCGCAATGTTTCCCTGCAAATTGAACGAGGCAGTATTTACGGTCTCCTCGGACCGAACGGCGCCGGAAAATCCACAACGCTGAAAATGCTGGTTGGCCTTCTCCGCCCCACAGGCGGCCGGATTATCCTGGACGGCAGGCCGTGGCAAAGGGAATCCCTTTCCAAAATCGGTTCTCTCATTGAGTCCCCTGCCCTGTACGGCAACCTGACAGCGGAAGAAAACCTTCTGGTGCATACCAGACTTTTGAAGATCCCCAAAACTAAGATCACAGAGGTTCTGGAAACCGTCAATTTAAAAAACACCGGCAAAAAGCGTGTCTCGCAGTTTTCCATGGGTATGAAGCAGCGGCTTGGCATTGCAGCCGCCCTTCTCAATGACCCGGAACTTCTGATCCTGGATGAGCCCACCAACGGGCTTGACCCTTTCGGCATTCAGGAGCTGAGAGAGCTGATCGTCTCTTTTTCCGAAAAAGGCATGACCGTAATCCTCTCCAGCCATATTTTATCCGAGGTTTCCCAGGTTGCGGACACCATCGGCATCATCAGCGGCGGAAAGCTTTTATTTCAGGGAATGCCGGATTCCGATGAAAATCTGGAGAACTTCTTCACAGAGGTTATACTGAAAGGAGGGAAAAACTGTGAGTGGACTGAAATCTGAGCTTTTAAAATATAAAAGAACATTTATGGGGAAACTGATTATATTCATTCCTGTATTTTTCGCCGTATACGCCCTGGTCACCCAGACATCCCTTATGGAAAATCCCATGTCTGAGAGCAGTTCCTGGAAATGGGAGAGTCTTTTAGCCCTTATTTTTAACTGGTGGCCCTTTGTGTTCCTGCCCCTGGGCTATGCGCTCTTCGCCGCCCTGGCTGCTGCCCAGGAAAAAAAATCCGGTGATTACCGTGCTCTGCGTGCCCGCAATATCCATCCTATGGCACTCTGGATCAATAAGATCACAGCTATGGCTTTCTTTGGCCTGCTTTCCACTCTTGTCCTCATGGCTGCGGCTGTCACGGCCGGCCTGCTTACAAATGCGGGAGCCCTGCCCTTCGGGAAGATTTTTACAGCCGGCATGGTCTGTTGGCTCTCTTCCCTCACACTGATTCCCATCCAGCTATGGGCTGCTGTGTGGAAGGGATTATTTCTCAGTATGGGAATCGGATTCCTGGGTATGATCACAGGAGTCCTGGCAGCGCCAATGTCTTTTTGGATGGCAGTTCCCTGGAGCTGGGCCACAAGAATGATGTGTCCCCTGATCGGTGTACATCCAAACGGCATCCTTTTACATGCAGGTGATCCCCTTCTGGATTTTTCTGTGATTCCTGTGGGACTTGCTGTTTCTCTGGCTGCGTTTTCTGCATTTACACTGCTCACTGCAGCCTGGTTCGCAAGAAGGGAGGCGAAATGATGCGCTTTTTATGGTCAGAATGGCTCAGGACAAAACGGACGGCGATCCGTTTTCTCACATTCTGTATGCCGGTCCTTTTTTCCCTTTGTGCAGCCGCCTACCTCATATCACATCCCGGCAGTACACAGGCATTTGCCTTTGAAGGATTTTTTACCATATGGACCGTATTTTTCATTCCCATAGGGGCAGGTGTCTTCGCAGGATTTCTTGTACATGAGGAAGAGCTTGCCGGCAGTTTTAACGGATTTTTAGGAACCGGTATTTCCAGAATCAAACTTTATATGGGAAAGTTCTCGCTTCTGCTGTTCTGCCTGACCGCCTGTACCTTTACAGCGGTGCTGACACTTTGCGTCTGCGTAAAGCCGATAATGCCGGAAGTTGTCTCATTCCGGCTGTTTCTTCCGGCTGCTGCCCTTATGGTGGTGGGAACACTTCCCCTCCTTGCCCTCCACCTGTGGATAAGTTTTGCATGGGGCATGGGCGCTTCCATCGGCATCAGCATGGGCGGTCTGCTCATGGCAGCCATTCTGGGACTCACCGGCATAGGATCCCGGATCTGGCCCCTGATTCCCTGGACATGGCCGGTAAAATTAGGTATGCTGCCGGGTGCTCTGATTCTGGAAGAAAGCGCTGCCATCCGATCCACAGAGATTTTTTCCGGTATCATGCACACAGCCGCCGTGGGATTCAGTGCAGCCGCAGCCGGCCTGCTTCTCTTCCTGGCAGGCGGAATGATGTGGTTTCATTTATGGGAAGGAAGGAAAAACTGCGAGTAACCAAAAAAAGAAAGGAAAACTATCTTGAGCAGAATACTGATCATTGACGATGAGACAGACCTGGTCATGCTGCTGGAGGACGAGCTGCGCGCAAAAGGCCATGACGTACTCACTGCCTATGACGGACAGACCGGCATAGAGCTCTCCAAAAAACAGCCTGATCTTATTATACTGGACATTATGATGCCCGGAACTGATGGATTTGAAGTCTGCCGGGCAATCCGGGACGAGGTCCTGTGCCCCATTATTTTTTTGAGTGCCAGGCAATCCGAGACGGATAAAGTCAGGGGACTGACCCTTGGCGGTGACGATTACGTGACAAAACCCTTTGGTCTTCGGGAACTGATGGCACGGATTGACGCCAATCTGCGAAGGGAAAAGCGCTCACAATATATCAATGCAGAGCATAAACGCTCCAAACTCTATTTCGGAACGCTCTGCCTGTACCTGAAAGAACGCGCTGTCAAAATTGAGGGCAGCAGGATCGATCTGACCAGACGGGAATACGACATTGTGGAGCTCCTTGCCCTCCACGCAGGCCAGGTCTTCTCAAGAGAACAGATCTATGAAAAAGTCTGGGGCTATGATTCCGAGGGGGATTCCGCAACGGTTGTGGAGCGGATCAAAAATATACGCGCAAAATTTGCCGCAGTGACCCCCGGCAGAGAATACATTTCCACAGTCTGGGGGATCGGATATAAATGGAACAAAATGTGAAAAGGCGGGAAAATAAAATGAAGAACAAATCACTTGCCGCCCAGTTCAGGCATACATTTCTTATGACCCTGGCAGCCTGCCTGACAGCCACCGTGCTGACCTATGTGCTGGCTGCCGCCCTGTTTGCCTATGCTCTTGACAGGTATATTTTACCGGCAAATTATTATCAGCAGCAGGTTTCCGATGTGGCCGCATATGTCCGTGAAAAAAACAGGGCACTGCTGTCCCCATCAGAGGAAAATGGATTAAAACATTCTTTTCAGGGGAACGGCATGCTCTATCAGGTGGTGGATTCCCGGGGTAATCTCCTGTACGGCACCAATGCTCAAAAACCCTTTGCCTCAGCTGAGGAACTTTTTGACAGCTTCGCGGATGAAACCGTCATCCGTCAGGGGTATTACATTTATACAGTCCCCATCACAGAGGAAAGCGGGGAACACGCAGGTGCTGTACTTCTCTTCTACCATATAAGCCCCACATTTGCCAATCATAAAGGATGGGTGGTCTCTGCCGTTCTTCTTCTGGCTCTGCTCTCTCCGTTTTTCTACATGATTGGTTTTACCCTGCTGTTTTCAAGAATCTTTGCTAAAAATGTAAATGCGCCTCTGCAGCTTTTGACGGAAGCCTCTAAAAAGATCAAAGAAAAAAATCTGGATTTTGAAATCAACTATTCTTCAGACAATGAACTTGGCAGGCTGTGCAGTGCCTTTTCAGAGATGAAGGAGGAACTGAAAAAATCCCTGTCCGCCCAGTGGGAAATGGAACAGGAACGTGTCTGGATGGCGGAATCCCTGGCGCACGATTTAAAATCCCCCCTTTCAATCATACTGGGGTATACAGACTCCCTGCTTGAAAACACACCGGACGACACGGAAAAGCTCCGCAGATACCTGACTGTCATCAGGGACAATACAAAGAAAAGCACTGCTCTGGTCCAGCAGATGCAGTATGCCTCCGATCTTGAAAGATCCGGCCTCCGACTGGAGCCGTCCCCACTTGATATCGCTGTATTTCTCACACAAAAAGTTCAGGACTATCAACTGCCGGCCCGGCAAAAGGGAATCACCCTCTCCCTTCACCTTCCTGAGCGGATACCACGTTCTGTCTGCACTGACGCGGATAAACTGGCACGTATCCTTGACAACGTCATCTCCAACAGCCTGCAGTATACCCCGCAGGGCGGCAGAATAGACATTTCCGTAAAGGCGGAAAAAAACCGGCTGCGCTATATTGTCTGCGATACAGGAAGCGGCTTTGGCCCGAAAGATTTGAAAAAGGCACTGGATAAATTTTACCGCGGTGACGAATCCCGGCAGAGTAAAGGAGGCCACTCCGGCCTGGGCCTGTACATTGCCGCGCAGCTGGCCGGGCAGCTTGGCGGATCTGTTGAAATCGGAAACACCAAAGCCGGCGGCGCATGTGTGACCTTCTGGCACAGCATTTAATCATAAGAAGAAGGCTGATCTTCGCGGGACCAGCCTTCTTTTTCTGTTCTGCTGTGCGCAGATATTTTTATGCTTTTGTACCTGTCAGCGCAATGCCCTCAATGAACTGTTTCTGGAAAATCAGATAGATCACGATCATAGGCACCATAGCCAGCACAGACCCTGCCATCAGGTTGGGGTAATTCACGGAAAACTGTCCGCGAAGCGTCGACAATCCTGAGGAAAGCGTCAGCATATCCAGCTTGGTATTTACGATCAGCGGCCACATCAGGTCCGCATAGGCAAACAATGCCGTGAACACTGCGAGTGCCGCGATCGCCGTCTTCGTAAGCGGAAATGCAATGCTCACAAAGGTTCTGAACTGCCCGCATCCGTCTATTCTGGCTGCCTCGATCAGATCATCCGGGATTCCCATATACGTCTGCCTGAGGAAAAAGGTACCAAAGGCACTCACAAGTCCCGGGAACACCAGCGCGAAGATGGAATCCGTCCTGCCTATGGCAGAGATCATTTCATACTGGGGTAGAATAAACACCTGCGCCGGGAACATAAGCTGTGATACCACCAGCGCAAAGCACAGATTCTTCATGGGAAAATGTACCTTTGCAAAGGCGTATGCCGCCATGGACGAAAATACGACTGCACAGACCACGCGGATGAAGATCATCATCAGCGTATTATAATACAGCTTCAAAAACGGGAGACTGTTCGTCACCTGTATATATGCCGCTGTATTCTGAAACGACTCCGGGAAAAATGTAGGCGGCACCAATGTCGTCTCCGGTACACTCTTAAAACTTGTCAAAATCATCCATAAAAATGGAAAAATCATTATTACACTGCCGAGTATCAGCACAAGATATATAAAAATATTGGCTTTGCTGATCTTTCTGCCATTTCTGCTTGCTCCAGCCATCACCTGTAACCTCCTCCTGCATCACACATCGTAAGTAACCCATTTTTTCTGTCCGATAAACTGAATGATCGTTATAACGGCGATCAATATCACACACCAGACAACCAGCGCAGAACCGTATCCCTTATTATTTTTCACAAATGTTTCCTGATAGAAATTATAAAGGATCGTCTCCGCACTGCGGATCGCAGGGTTTGTCTTCTCAATCATCATATAGACAATATCGAATACTTTCAGGGATGCCATCACACGCATCATCAGGACAAAAAACAGGGTTGGTGAAACCAGGGGAACCGTGATCTTCCGAAACTGCTGGAATCCCGTGGCGCCGTCTATCCTTGCCGCCTCATAATAGGTTCTGGATATACTCTGCAGCCCTGAAAGAAGCAGGATGGCATCATATCCCACGCTGCTCCAGATCGTCACGATGGCGCAGGTCAGAAGCGCTGTCTTAGGGTCTGCGATCCAGTTGATATCCGAGGGAAGATGCAGCGCCCCAAGTACGGTATTGATGATTCCGTACTCAGAGTTAAACAGCCACTTCCACACCATGGCTACCGCCGCCGGAGCAACTACCATGGGGAGAAAGTAAATGGCTCTGAATACTGTTTTTCCCTTGATCTTCTGGTCCAGCAGAACCGCGATGATAAGGCCGAAGATCACGGTCACCGGAACCGTAAGGACCATAAATACCAGTGTATTTTTCGTGATGGTCCAGAAGCCGGCGCTCTGGAACATTTTAATATAATTGTCCAGTCCCACAAATGTCCACTTTCCGAAGGCTCCTGATTTGAAAAAGCTCATATAAACCGTCCGAAGCAGCGGATAAATGTTCAGGATGATCAATCCGATGACGGTTGGCATCACCATAAAGAATCCCGTTGCCGCACCTTTGCTGTATTTTGTCTTTGTTTTCTGCTGTCTTGCCACCTCGTCCACCTCTCATTCTCAGTGTTCTGTAGCCAGGCTCTCATCCACTTGCTGCTGACACTGTTTACATGCATCCTCAAAACTCATATTTCCGCTGTATACCTCCAGAAGTGTTGCCTCAACCTCCGGGAACCAGGTGGATTTTGTCTTGGAATAGGGATACTGTACGCTGTACGCAAGCTGGTCTACATATGCCTGTACATTCTTACCCTCATAGTTTTTGGACCAGGATTCGCCTGTTCCGTTGAAGGCCGGGATCGCTGCTCCGTTTTCTCCGTGGATAATGGCTGCCTCCTCGGTTCCCAGGAATTTCAGGACATCTTTTACCACATCCAGGTTCGGGTTATCTGCTGCTGTGGCGTATGCAAGTCCGTTGGAAATGCTGGCACGTCCGTCGCCTTTGACCGGATCCGGGCATTTTGGCAGCACTGCCACATCCCAGTTCAGGTCAGGATAATTGATATACAGGTTGTTGATGCCCCAGCTTCCGAAATACATCATGGCACCCTCGCCTGCGAAGAAACGCTCTGCCTTTCCCAGGTCGGAAAGCTCTGACTGATTCGGTGAGAAATCATAGGCAAGCTGCCAGTCCATGTACTCTTTTAAGCCTTTTTGGGTACCCGGGTCTTCAAAGCCCGCTTTTGTCTTGTCCTCATTTACATAGAAACCGCCTGCCTGGTAAATGGTATTCAGCCATCCCTCCTGCTCGTTGTGATCAGCCATAATACCGTATTTTCCTGTCTTGTCGTGAATGGTCTGAGATGCTTCCACCAACGTATCCCATGTCCAGGTATCATCCGGATAGGAGACACCTGCCTCATCGAAAATGTCCTTATTGTAGACAAGCGCCACAGTATCTACATCTTTCGGAACACCGTAAACCTTGTCCTCATAGGTAAAGTTCTGGACCAGATTCTCTGCAAAGTTCTTGGTGTAATAATCTTTTCCCTCATCGTACAGGTCTGTCAGATCTGCCAGAATGCCTGCCTCCGCATATTTGCTGAATTCATTTGTGTGCATCCAGAAAATGTCGGGGAGAGAGTTGCTGTTTGCCATTGCCTCCAGTTTTGTCCAGTATTCACTCCATGTGGAGATCTGTACGTCAATGGTCACATTGGGATGCTGCTCGTGATAAGCCTTTGCCAGTGCCTCCATACCTGCCTGCTGGTAGATCTCCCAGCCCAGCATGGTGAGCTTCACTTCTTTGTCGGAAGAGGTTCCCGATGCCTCAGTACCGCTGTCCTTGCTGCCGCCGGAACTTCCCTTGGAATCCGTACCTCCCCCGGAGCCGCATCCGGCCATGACGGACGCCAGCATACATGCTGTTAAACCTAATGCCCAATAACGTTTTTTGTTTCTCATAACTTTTCCTCCCATATGTCATTATTTTTTACACATTTCTTTTTGCATTAAGGAAATATGTCTCATATATGATGTTTATCATTATAACATTTCGTCATTTTCCACAAAACATCATAAGCTGGCAATATGTGTACAATTTGGATGTACAAAGTAGTATTTTGTATATACATGCGCGATTTTGATAGTATATTTAAATTACAGCCTCTATTTTTCGCATTTTTTCATTATTTTTTTCTACTTTACAGTTTTCTTTTCAGTCTATAAAATAACAATGCAATCTCCGCTTTTGCGAAAATTCATTTTTACTCAGGAGGCATACATATGGAAAGCTACATCTTTAACTTTAATGAATACCAGGACTTAAATTTACTGGAAATCGGCGACCAGCAATGTACCCCGCTTTATTCTTTTGGTCCGTACATCAGGAATGAATATATTTTCCATTATGTGCTTTCCGGAAAAGGCTATATCTCTTACGCGCCGTCCACCTGCTCTGACAACAAGATCCTGGCAGACATATCCGGCAGTATCGAGATCAATGCAGGGGAGGGATTTCTTTTTGAGCCACACAGCAAACACATATATCATGCGGATGAGAAGGAACCGTGGCATTACATCTGGATTCTCTTCAAGGGGTTATGCGTTCCCCAGTACCTGCGTGCCTGCGGACTGAACCACGGTTCGCCCGTCTATCATCCCAAGGATTACAGCGCACAGACCACCACAAGCATAAAAGAGCATCTGTCCGCCATCCTGCAGCATCCCCACGCCTCCAAGGCATTTATCATAGGGCATCTGCACCTGTTTTTTGACACCCTGATCAAAAACGCGGCAGGCTCCATCAAATCCGGGCACGCCAATATCCGCATCGCCGACCTATACATATCCGAGGCGGTCCGCTACATAGGCGCAGAGTACGCCGGCATCCGCTCCCTGGACGAAATATCCAACTACTGTAATGTGAGCAGAAGCCACCTGACCAAATTATTCCGCGCCAACCTGCATATGTCCCTGCAGGAATATCTGATCCAGTTTCGGATCAACAAATCTCTGGATCTCCTGGCGAGTACCAATCTTCCGGTCTACCAGATTGCTTATCATGTGGGATATGAAAATGAATTGAACTTCTTAAGAGCGTTTAAGAAACAGATGGGTATATCACCGAGTACGTGGCGGAAGCAGAATAAGCTATGACAGCCTGATTCTCCGTTGGCTCCTACGCCTCGTATCCGGTGCGGTTTTTGTTGATGTAGTGCTGACCATAAACAAAAGAGACCGCCGGCAAGCCGGCAGCCTCTTTTGTTTATTTAGGAATGAATATTGTGGCCTTTATTTTTCAAATCAGTGGTGTGCGTGATGCTCTTCCACTGCAACGTCTTTGCATACTCTCTCGATCATATCTTCATCTGCAAGGTACGGCATGGTGATGTAATCCTGCCCTTCCCTTGTCTTGTTGTACTCTGCTACGGTCTCGATGGAGTGCTCGCATCTTCCCCAGCTCCTTCTCGATACACCGATCATGGTATCCCACGGGATCGCTGCCCGTAAGATCTCGTCCACTCTCTCGCTTCCGTCCAGCACCATTCCGAATCCTCCGTTGATGGATTTGCTGATGCCGACTCCGCCTCCGTTGTGCAGGGCTACCAGGCTCATTCCCCTGGCTGCGTTTCCTGCATAGCAGTGTACTGCCATGTCCGCTGTGATGTTGGATCCGTCATAGATGTTGGAGGTCTCTCTGTACGGAGAGTCTGTTCCGCCTGTGTCGTGGTGGTCACGGCCCAGCATCACCGGTCCGATCTCTCCCTTCCTTACCATCTCGTTGAACTTCAGCGCGATGTCCCTTCTTCCCAGGGCATCCTGGTACAGGATACGGCACTGGGTGCCCACTACCAGTTTGTTCTTCTCCGCGTCACGGATCCAGATGTAGTTATCCCTGTCCTGGCTCCTTCTGTTCGGGTCGATCACTTCCATGGCTGCATGGTCTGTGGCACGCAGGTCCTCCGGCTTGCCGGACAGACAGCACCAGCGGAACGGGCCGTATCCGTAGTCAAACAGCTCCGGTCCCAGGATATCCTCCACATAGGATGGGAAGATGAATCCTTCGCTTGTGTCCACGCCGTTCTTGGCGATGTCCTTTGCTCCCGCATCGAACACGGCACGCATGAAGGAGTTTCCGTAATCGAAGAAGTAGGAGCCTCTCTCCACCAGGGTCTTGATCAGGTGGTAGTGTTTTACCAGGGTCTGGTCCACCAGCTCGCAGAATCTCTCTTTATCGTTTGCCAGCATCTCCGTGCGCTCCTCAAAGGTCAGGCCCTGCGGGCAGTAGCCTCCGTCGTACGGCACATGGCAGCTTGTCTGGTCAGATAACAGCTCTATCTTGATGTTGTTGTCCACTGCGTACTGCAGCAGGTCAACGATGTTTCCGTGGTACGCAATGGATACGGTCTCTTTCTTCTCCATATATTCCTCTGCCACACGGAACGCCTCAGCGGCATCCTCGATCACCAGGCTCACCCAGCCCTGGCTGTGGCGGGTCTCGATACGGGAGGCATCCACCTCTGCTACGATACCCACTCCTCTTGCGATCTCTATGGCTTTTGGCTGTGCACCGCTCATGCCGCCCAGGCCGCTCGTAACGAACAGATGGCCTGCCAGGTCCCCGTCCTGCGGTACGCCTAAGAACTTACGTCCTGCATTCAGGATAGTATTAAAGGTTCCGTGCACGATGCCCTGCGGGCCGATGTACATCCAGCCGCCGGCTGTCATCTGTCCATAGGAGGATACGCCCATGGCTGTGGCCTTTGCCCAGTCCTCCGGGTTGTCGAACATTCCCACCATCAGGCCGTTGGTCACGATGACACGGGGGCTGGTCTTGTGGGATTTGAACAGGCCCATGGGATGGCCGCTCATCATCACAAGGGTGTGCTCGTCTGTGAGCTCCTCCAGGTATCTCTTGATGAGCTGGTACTGCATCCAGTTCTGGCATACCTGGCCGGTCTCTCCGTATGTAACAAGCTCGTAGGGGTAAAGGGCAACATCATGGTCCAGGTTGTTGTCGATCATGACCTGGAATGCCTTTCCTTCCACACATTTTCCTTTATATTCATCGATCGGTCTTCCGTAGATCCTTTCCTTCGGCATGAAACGGTATCCGTAGATACGTCCTCTTGTCAGAAGTTCGTCTAAAAATTCCGGTGCGAGCTGTTCGTGCAGCTCTTCCGGCACATATCTGAGGGCGTTTGCTACCGCCAGTTTGATCTCTCTTTTGTTCAGGGTCAGCTCTCTTTTCGGGGCTCTTCTGACACCTTCTTTAAAGGTCGGGTACTCCGGCAGAACGGGATCCAGTTTGATTACCATTGCTTTTCCGATTTCCGCATTGTTCATCTCTCATCTTCTCCTTTTCCTGTTTATTACATCGAATCTTTATATAGACTTTACCATACAGTTAGTCAAGAAAGCGTCGAAGAAGACGCCGAAACTATTAAAATTTTGTGAATTATCAACTATTTTTGCCTTAATTTCGTCGAATTTTTCAAATATCCTCCAGCCAGCGGATTTCATAGGCCCCCGGTATTTCCTCCAGACACCGTCTTGCCCTCTCTTTGTACACCTCCACAGACTCTGTCAGGATATCCCTGAAATCCTCCGGAAAACGTACCAGCAGTTCTGCCTCAGTCAGTGCCAGAAGCCCTTTCGCATAGGGTGAGGCAAACTGGTGCGCGCTCTTCATGGCTTCCTCCAGATACCGGACCGCTTCCGCCTTATTTCCCTTTTCTGCCTCCAAAACCGCCAGATACCCTTTGGTAATGGAACGCCCGATAAGGGTAAAGGACTCCTCGTACACACGGTCTGCCTGATAAAGAGCTTCCTCGCTCTGTCTCGTCTTCCCCATTGCCAGATAGGAGCGCCCCATATTGGAATAGAACGTGGCGTTGCAGGGACAGTGGTTGCTGTCGCAGGTGGCAACCGCCTGTCTGTAATATCTGTTTGCCTCCTCAAAATCCCTCTGTTTTCTCCGTATTTCGCCCATGTAATTATAGCACGCAGCAATATTCAGCGCATAAATTCTGGACTTAAGCGGAGCATTCTTAAAAAATTCCAGGGATTTTACCAGATACTCCATCCCCTCCTCAAACCTGCCCTTCATAGACAGATAGAGTCCATAGAGACGGCAGGTTATGGCATAATCCTCCTGCAGTCCGTTCTTTTTTGCCAGCACAAGGCTTTCCTCCAGATACTCTTCCGTGTGCTCTACCTTCCACAGATTGGTCTGCTGATATATGAGAAAACGCAGACATCTAATCTTTTCTGCCGGGTCATCTCCTGCAAGGACATTGGACTTCAGGGCCTTTTCAATATACTGTGCCCCCTCCTCGTAATATCCCTGAGGAATGCAGTATTGAGCTGTAGCCTGCATAAGGCTCACATGCAGCTTCAGATATGACTCCTTCTGGGGATTTCTCTGGCTCAGCTCCAGAAGTTCTTCCTCAAGCTGCCTGCAGTAATCCAGCACGGAATCCATCTGCACTTCCTTTTTCCCTCCGGCAGGGAAGAGAGGATACAGCTCATAATACCTGTAAGAATATTCTGTCAGTGCCCGAATCCTGTACTCCAGCGCCTTCTCCCTGTCCCCGCAGAGAGTATAGTGGTAAATCAGACGCTCATATCTGTTGGCTTCATAGAGCGGCAGCCCCTCAATATATTCTGCCAGTTTTCTGTGGAATACACGGCGTTTGGAGGGGGACATTTTTGTATGTACAAACTTCTGTATGCTGTCATGGCAGAAAAAGAACCGCACTTTCTCACTGTCCTGCTGTTCTTTTATAAATCCCTGCTCCTTCAGTTCATCCACAGCATCCAGGATCTCCATCTCATCACATTTAAGAATCTGCATGCAGGCATCCATATCCGCCCAGGCCTGGCAGGAGGATATGAGTTCCAGCACCTGTCTTGTCTTTTTCTGCAGCGCTGCCATCTTCTGCTCCCACACCTGGTTCAGAGGCGTGATATCACCGGCCTCCAGCCTTCCGTCCCCGCAGCAGTCCAGCAGCGTCTTCAGATACAGGGCATTTCCGGATGTCTCGCCGTAAATAGTGTCTAAAAACTCTTCGCTGACCCGCTCCTCCCCCAGTCTCCCTGCCAGAATTTTTCTGACTGCCTCCCTGGTAAAGGGAAACAGCGTGATCTCCTGAAGACATTCCTCCTTCAAAAGAGGCTTCAGGGCTGTCCGCAAAGGCTGGGTAAAGATACAGGGACTGGTGGCCAGTACCATAATATTGGGATTCTTGGCCCGTATGAGCAGGGAGAGAAATTCCAGGCTCGTCTCATCCATAAACTGTATATTGTCGAAAAAAAGTACCACCAGCACCTGTTCCCCGATCTCCTCAAATAATTTTATGAGCAGATTCCTGGTTGCCCGGTAGCTGTAGGAAATCGTGGTATCACCCAATACCGGTTCTTTCACATCCTGGGTATCGAAAAGCGGAAACAAAAGCTCTGCTGCCTGCAGATATTTTTTGTCCAGAGCAAAATCCTGCTTTTTCAGAAGGGAATTTACCTGCATCATAATGGTATTCCATGGCTGAAGCACGATATTCTGTTCATTTTCCAGACAGACGGCCCGTAAAATGACTGTGTTTTCCCCTGTGATCTCTTCCAGGAATCTCTCTGCCAGATAAGTTTTGCCCACACCGCTTTTGCCGGAAAGCAGAACAGAGGTGGGTGAACCGGACAAGAACTGACGGTATGAGGCCTGGAGAAGCTGCAGTTCGCGCTCGCGGCCTGTACATACTTCCCCTGAATGTTCCTCCTCCTTCTCCCCCTCCTCTGACCAGACGTGGAGAAGCTTCCTGTAAAGTTCCCGTATTTCCCTGCGGGGCGCCACCCTGAGCTCTGTGTTCAGCAGATTCACAAGCTGCTGGTACAGGCGGATGCCCTTGTAGTAAAGATGCGCACTCTCATATATCTCCATCATGCGCAGATATACCCGCTCGTCTAAAGGGTCCTCCTGTACATAGCGCTCAAACAGGGTTTCCCCTTCCGCCACGGACAGATCTGCTTCGCTCTGCATCTTCTCATAAATGGCTCTCAAAAATGCCTCTTTTGCCAGCCCTCTTTTCATGGTCAGCCATTCTTCGTAAGGGTACGCATTTTTTATATAAAATCCGCCCAGAAGCTCCTCCCGGTAGAGAGACGGATCTCTTTTTTCCATGAATGCATCGTAATCCACAAGAAACATAAGTTCCGGATTCAGCTCCAGGGTCTGCCTTGTCGGTGAGGAGACAAGATCTGTATGAAATATTTTACGAATGGTGTACAGTGCATGCCTCAGATTCTTCTTTGCGGTGGCCTCATCACAGGAATCCCAGAGAAGGGCCGCAATCTGGTCCCTTGTGGCCTTTTTCTCAATGGCCATATAGAACAGAAGCGCCTCTGCCTTCTTATAAGGCAGTATGACCTGTTCCCCATCCAGTAAAATCTGCGGTGTCTGTAACACATATATCTGAACTGTTGACACAATTTTCTCCTTTCCGAAAAACCTGTTGCTTCTGCACTCCATTTTATACAAAATCCGACATAAAGTAAAGCAAAAAGGCCGCCGCTTCGGAAATTCACCAAAGCGGCGGCCCTGCTGCCGATCATCTTTATTCTGCTTTTTTTACTTTACAGATACCGAGTTTTGCGGCGGTATCACCCGTACTCTGTACGGCAAGCGCTTCTTCCCAGTTTTGGCACAGAAGCAGTTCGCCCTCTTTCACCGTATGATCCGAAACACAGATACATCCCTCACCCACGTAGACAGCCAGCAGGTCAAACATGCCTTCCGGCTCCAGCATACAGGACTGTCCGGCCTCCAGTATAGCGGCCTCCATCCTGCCGTCCGCGCCGTTTTTCAGCATCAGGTTAAAATCTGTCACTTTCCCGTAGCTGACTGTGGGCACACCTCCGTCAAAGCAGTCTACCTCATATGGCTCCAGCTCTGCTTTGGTGTTGACACCGTGAATCATATCCAGATGTCCCTTCAGAGTCATCAGATAGCGTTTTACTCCGGGAAGGCTTGTGAAACTGGATTTCTGCAGTTCCACTGTGGCACTGCTGATGCGTGCCTGAAAGGTGCCCTCCTTGTAATCCCCATCCTCAGGATAGATAAAGAGCTGTGTTGTGGTTCCTCCTGACCAGACAGAAGTCTGATACTGCTCAGCGTTTCTTACAGTGATACTGGCATTCATGACGTTTTTCCCCTTTCTTTGCCTTCGGCTCAGGGTTCTTACAGAATTCCCTCTTCCGAAACAGGCTTCTTAAAAGCACCATCCAGCCCCAGGAAATTGTAAGGGCGGGAAATGCTGATAAAATAATCCCTTTTACGGGAGATATTTCCGTAAATGTAACCGGCCCGAAAAACATCACAAATACGACAACCATCATGATCACCAGCGTTATCTTTTCTTTCATGGTGTTAGGCGGTGTCAAAAATATCTTCTGGAGATCCATCTCCACTCTTTCCGGTTCTTTTTTCATACGCTCACTACTCCTATCCTTTAAACTATACCGCAAAAAATCTTATCTGTAAAGCAGCAGACAAAAACTCAAGTTCAGGCTTTTGCATGTTCCTCAAGCACCTGAGGCTCCACATCGACCACATCATCCACATCCTCAATGATCTTATCAATAAAGAAAATCTTAAAGGTGGACGCAAGCTGCAGGATGAAGATAGGCAGTACGCAGAATCCGCCTACACCCGACAGATATTTCACGCCTTCCACGCCCTGCTGTCCTCCGCCGAAGATTACCATGATCACGGAAATGATACCGATAGAAACGCCCCATACGATCTTCTGCCAGTTTGCAGGCTCCTCATCGTAGCTGGAACCCTCCGTACAAATCTGGGAGATGGTGGTGGACATGGTATCCGCCGTAGTTGAGAACGCCGCTATCATGGTGATCATGATAAGAGGAATGAGGATAAAACTGATCGGCATCTTCTTAAGCAGCTCCCACAGACCGGACACCGCAATGCCGTTCTGGATCGCCCCAATCAGATCCGCCTTTCCGATATCCTGCCAGTTGAGTGCAGTTCCGCTCCATACGGAGAACCAGATAAGGCCAAAGGTAGACGGCATAATCCAGTTTACGATCATGAACTGGCGAATGGTTCTTCCGTAGGAAATCATAGCAAAGAAGATAGCCATCAGCGGCGCATAAGCGATCCAGCACGCCCAGTCAAACATGGTCCACCAGGTAACCAGTGCCTCACCGCCTACATTTCCGGGGTCAAGTCCCCATGAGAGGAAGTGGTCGCCCCAGTATCCGATACCTGTATTCATCATGTTCAGTATGTACACCGTCGGTCCTGCGATCAACAGGAATACAAGAAGCACATAGAAGATCTTGGAAGTTCCGTTCGCCAGCCACTTGATACCTTTATCAAGGCCAGCCACAGAGGCAATGGTAAAGGTGGCCGTAATGATCACGAACAAGGTGATCCACACAACCGGTCCCTGCTTGATACCGTAAGCTGCCTCCAGACCGGAGCCGATCAGAGCCAGTCCCATACCCAGGTTACTGGAAAGTCCCAGTGCCAGAGCCACGATGGAAATTACGTCGATGATGCTTCTCAGTACACCGTATTTGACTCTCTGTCCAAAGAGAGGAGTCAGGGAAGCTGCCACAGACAGTTCTTCCTTCTTGTTGAAATAAATGTAAGCCATTGCACATCCAACGATGGAGTACATTGCGTAAGGGATAAATGTCCAGTTGTAGAACACACGGCCCATACCGAACATGGCAGCCTCCTGGGTCAGCGGCTCAATGCCGTAGCCTCCCAGTTCCCCGTAAATACTGCCGTAATAAATCATTACCTCATTGGCACCGTACACGATACATCCTGTAGCGATACCGCCTGTCAGCGTCATGGCGAACCATGAACCAAAGGAGTGCTTTGCCTTGGCATTGCGGCCTCCGAACCTGACCTTGCCCAGTTTGGAAAATGTAAGTATCATTACCACAACCAGACAGAAAATAGCTACCAGCTGATACAGCCATCCAAAGCTCTTCAGGGACCATCCGAAAATAGCTGAGCAGACTTCCGTCAGCCACTCATTTTTCAGGATTCCCAGAAGTGCTCCGCCGCCGATGATAATGAACGCAGGAATAAACACACTCCATCGAACAGCTTTTTGTTGTTTCTTTTCTCCACTCATAGAATACCCTCCTGGTGATATAATTTTTTCCCGCGGCTCCCCGGTATATGACCGGACAGCCGCTTATGTAATGCGGATTGGTCTTTCCGCTTTACTGCAGTCTTATTTACTCTGTCTTATAAGATTTCAGGAACTCATAAGTCTTCTGGATGTCCACTGACATGTTCCTGTCATTGTCCAGATAGGGGACCACTTTCCTGTAGGACTCAAACAATGGCTTTGTCCCCTCCCCAAGCATGGGATTCTCTCTTAAATCCACGGCCTGGGCTGCATGCATCAGCTCAATGGCTGCCATGTAGTACAGGTTGTCAATGATCCTGCGCATATTTGCCGCTGCCATGGTGGAATTGCTTGCGGTATCCTCTATATGGCCTGCCATGCTCAGGAAATCAAGGGAACATGGATTGGCATACATGCGGTTCTCCGTATCCAGATAAGACACGGTCTTCTGAATGGTTCCGTAGGCAATGACCGCGCCCTCCACAGGTGTCAGGAAACGATTCAGCTTTGTAAAGCCCGGGTCACCGATCCTTAAAATCTGCTGGGAGATCATCTTTGACATATGTGCCAGTCCCGTGCTCGCCATCTCCACAGCCAGTACCCAGGTAAGCGGTTCAAAGTTAGGGCTTCCGCACATTCTGTCCTCCTCAGGAAGCAGGCATGGATTGTCATCTGTGGCATTTAACTCCACACTAAGCTGCTGTTTCAGGTAGCCCAGGGCATCCATCACAGAACCTGTGATGGCGCTCTGGCACCGGAAGCTCAATGGGTCCTGAAGGGCTCTGCCCTCCCAGGGTTTTTCCAGATAACTGCCCTTTAAGAGCTCCTTACATTTTCTGGCTGATTCTATCTGGCCCTGATAGCCCCTCTCCCGGTTCACGCTCTCGTCCATGGGGTCAAGCACGCCGTTCAGCCCCTCAAGCGCCAGGCAGAATACCCTTCTGTAACGCTCAATAAACTGTTCCGCCTCAATGACTCCCATGGCTGCGAAAGCGGCTCCCTGGGCATTGGAGGAGACAATGCCCAGGCCGTCCTTTGGTCCCAGCTTCAGCGGCTCCAAACCTGCCAGCTCCAGCGCTTTCGCACTTTCCATGCGCTGGTTCTGGTAATAAGCTTCGCCTTCCCCGATGGCTGTCAGTCCAATGGCGGGAAGGGTTGCGATATCTGCTTCCCCCACGCTGCCCCGGCTCTTCATGACCGGATGGACGCCTCTGTTTAAAAATTCCACATAATACTGCACAATCTCCGGGGCCACACCTGTGTGACCGCAGAGAAAACCGTTCAAACGGACAGCCATGATGGTTCTTGTCTCCGGAATGCTGCACTCCGGCCCCACACCGATCATATGGCTTCTCAAAAGATTCTTGTTGTAGGCGTCGTATCGGTCTGCATACACCACCTTGTCCTTGTTCCAGCCCACACCTGTATTCAGCCCGTAAACTGCAACACCGCGTTTGTCCAGCTCAAAAATCAGCTCTCTGGCTTTCCTGACCTTGTCCATGGCTTCTGCATCCACTTCCACTTTTGCATTTTCAAATGCGATTTCCTTGATCTGGGAAATCGTCAGCTCACTTCCGGTCAGCCGAATTACCTTCTCCTGCATGTTAATTGCCCTCCTTACGTTTCTCTTCCAGATATGCCACTACCTTCTCCGGTGTGATGGGATAACTTGCAAAACAGCTCCCCAGCGCGTAGTTTATGGCATTGGCCACTGCCGGCGCCGGTGCCACGGCTGCGATCTCTCCCAAACTCTTTCCTCCGTATGGGCCATCCGGCTCCCCGTCCTCCACAAAGATGGAGCGCACCTTTGGCATATCCGGTGCATTGATAATATGATACTTGGAGAAGTTTTTGGTCTTGACCCTTCCCTTTGCATCATAGGAAATCTCTTCAAAGAGAGCCTGCCCCAGACTCATCTGGGCACCACCCTCCACCTGGCCTTCAGACAGCGTCCGGTTCATGACCTGTCCCACATCATGTACGCAGAACAGGTCCAGCACCTCTGTCTGCCCCGTATACTTATCCACCCGCACCTCAGCAAAGGCACAGCAGTAAGTTCCCGGGTTGGACGGCGGCTCGTATTCCAGCTCCGTGTGCATGTAACGGCAGCACTTAAGTTCATAGTCAAGCGCTATTTGTTTATAAGACTTCTCCTCCTTTTCGCAGCGAAGGATTCCGTCATCGGCCTCTATCTTGTCCTGATCCCATTGATACATCTCCACACATGCCTGTTTCATCTTGTCCAGAAGCTGTTCTCCTGCCTTCTGCACTGCCCGTCCGCACACATAGGTGACACGGCTGGCCTGTGTTCCCGCCGCGTCATATGGGGTGATAAAAGTGTCGGCCTCGTGGATCTTGATCCGATATACATCCATATGCAGCGCTTCTGCTGCTATCTGCTGCATGGTCATAACCGTTCCGCAGCCCTGGTCATGGATTCCGATCTGCACCTCCACAGTTCCGTCCGGATGCAGGGATATGGTCACATTTGTAAACTCCGGATACGCGCCCTTATAGCCATTTCCATGGGCACCGCAGGCCATGCCTACTCCATACGCGTACCGTCTGGTATCCTTCTCATGAATATGTTCTCTTTTTTCTTTCCAGGAAAAGACCTCCATGCCTTTCCGGATACATTCCTCTATCCTGGCATTTCCCAGATTCGTTCCCCCTGTGGGGTCATCATCCATAGGATGTACAATGTTTTTCAGCCTGAGTTCACAAGGGTCCATACCGATGGCATTTGCTGCCTGGTCCAGATTTACCTCCGTGACAGCATGAGCCTGGGGAGAACCGTAGCCTCTGCAGGCGCCCCCGGAAATGGTATTTGTATAGAAGGTCCGCACATGGCAGGTCTGGTTCTCAACATGATACATGCGGAACAGTTTTTTACAGTACGCCATGGCAATTGCCGAAGCATTGGTATAATAGGCACCTCCGTCAATATCCGCATCTATTCTGCGTCCTCTAATGACGCCATCTCTGGTAACCGCTGTTTTTACACGGGTTTCCGTGGCATTTCTGCTTCTGGTTCCCATGACTGCATCCTGCCTGTCCATATACAGCATGACCGGACATCTCAGTATCCATGTGGCAAATGCACAGGCCGGCTCCACCACGGTCTGCCCCTTTCCTCCAAAAGAACCGCCCATCACAGCTTTTATAACACGGACCTTTGTATAAGGGATGCCCAGCAGATGGCTGATATGGTATCTGACCTGGTAAACCGTCTGGCACGGGGTCCAGAGTACCAGATTGCCGTTCTCGTCAATCTCACTCAGTGCAATATGGGGTTCAATGGCGCTGTGGTGGATTTTCTGGGTACTTCCCTCTGTGCTCACCACGATCAGCCCATCTTTTGCTTCCCCATCTCCGGTAAGCGCCTCATAATCCCCGCAGCTAACCTCTTTTTCAAATGCAAGCATACCCTCTGTTTTCCTGGCAGCATTAAGGCCGATGACGGGGGCAGCTTCATCATAATCGATCTCCACCAGACTGACTGCCTCCTCCACGGCTGCCTTGGTTTCCCCTACGACAAGGGCCAGATGGTCTCCCACATAACGGGCCTTTTCGCTTAAAATATACTGGTCCATGGGAGCATCCAGACAGGCAGACCAGTTGTGCGGGTTGTAAGGTATTTTCGGCACATTCGCATGGGTAAACACTGCCCGGACGCCCGGTACCTGTTTTGCCTTCTCCGTACGGATTGTAATATCCGCATTGGCTTTTTCACTCAGAACCAGCTTGGCATAGAGCATGCCGGCGATCTGCCTGTCACAGGTGTACTTTGTCTTTCCCCTGGCCTTGTCATACACATCCTCACGGATATAGCTCTTTCCCACATATTTCAAATCGCTTTTATTTGTATCCATTATCTGCCCGCCTCCTCTTCTGCCCTGCGAAGGTCATCCAGTATCTGGTCAATGACCCCGAAAGCGGCTGATTTTTTATAATGCTTTGACGGCCGGTTCGGAATATTCTCCTCTATCTGGGCGTACACAGCATCCCGAATCTTTTCCTCGTCACAGCCGGAAAGTGTCTGTCCCTCCAGACACGCTTCAATCAGACGGGCACGGCCCGCTTTTGCGCCCACGGCCCCCAGATATACTACAGGGTGCATCATACATCCCTCTTTTATCTCTGTACAGATACAGCCGTTTATCTTTGAAATGGTAACTGCTTTTCTGGCACCTACTTTTGCAAATGCTGAAAGCACATGCTGTTTCTTCACAATAAACTTAAGGATGACTTCTCTTTCTCCCAGGGTGGTCTTCTCCAGGCCTTCCACAAAATCATCCACCAGACGTTTTGTCACTGCACCTGTCCCGTCCAGAATCTCTGCCTCTGCGCCATAGGCAAGCAGCACCGGGGTAGTATCTGAACTCTGGGATGCGTTTGCCACATTTCCTCCCAGGGTGGCCCGGTTCCTGATCTGGGTGGAGCCTACCATGGATGCGGCCTTAGAAAGAGCCGGTATCCATGTCCTGACAAGGGGACTCTGTTCCAGCTCTGTCATGGTGACACCTGCGCCGATGATCACGGAATCCTCTGTCTCTGTGATCTGTGACAGCTCCGGCAGATGTGTCAGGTCAATCAATGAATAATGAAATTTTTTTTCTTTTCTCAAGTGGATGACAAGGTCTGTTCCCCCTGCGCAGAGATAAGTATTCTCATCTTTTTCCCTGAGGGCAGCAGCCAGTTCATCCAGATTTTGCGGTATTCGGAAACTCACTTGATTTCCCCCTCTCCCACGGCATTCACAGCCTTCACGATTTTCTCATACCCTGTACAGCGGCACAGATTTCCCTCGATGGCTCTCTTGATTTCCTCCACTGTGGGGTGGGGATTCTCATAGAGCAGTGCCTTACAGGACAATATCATACCCGGTGTGCAGAAACCGCACTGGACAGCTCCCATCCGGATAAACGCCTTCTGCAGCGCGTCCAGCTCACCGTTTTGTTCCAGTCCCTCAATGGTGGTGATCTCCCGGTCCATGACCTGGCCTGCAAAGACCGTACAGCTTGTCACAGCTTTTCTGTCCAGCAGTACCGTACAGGCACCGCATTCTCCCTCGCTACAGCCCTCCTTCACACCGGTCAGTCCGCAGTCCTCACGCAGAAAATCGAGCAGACGTTTTGTCGGCTCTGTCTCTTTCTCTATCTGTTCTCCGTTGATCATACATCTGAGCAGCATTCTATTCACCCTCTCCTGCTTTTTTCTTATATCTTTTACGCCTCTTTGTGCGTTTTTCAGTCTGTCCATTGTCTGATGAGTCTATTGTATATCACTTCCGTTGAAAAACCGTTGAAATCCCTCTGGTTTTTTGTCTATTTTCCAAGAAACTCTTGACGGAAATGGTTTTTTCTTAAATAATGAGTAACAGACAGGAGGTTTTACTATGGAACTGGCAAACAGCTACCTGGAGGAGGGCTTTCCCTTCCGGGGCCGAAAGAGAAAAAAAATGGAACAGTTTCTGGAAAAAAGCGGCCTGACCTATGACGCGCAGATCATCTACTCTGTCCTGCTGTGCAGGGGGGACGGGGAGATCATAGGCTGCGGTTCCAGACATGAAAATATTTTGAAATGCATTGCTGTGGATGAAACTTACCAGGGGGAAGGGCTTCTGCAGCGAATCGTCACACAGCTTATCAAACAGGCTTATACCTGCGGCATTCCGCATCTGTTTTTATTTACCAAACCAAAATACCGGGTTGTTTTTGAGGATATGGGCTTCTACCCCATAACGGAAACAGATACCATGCTGCTGCTGGAGAACAGAAAGGATGGTATCTCCCATTATCTGAAGGAGGAGCTTGCCAAATTTCCTCTCCCTCCCTGCAAAGACGCGGGTGCCATTGTCATGAATGCCAATCCCTTCACCAGGGGGCACCGTTATCTGATCGAAACCGCGGCACAGGCGTGTGACGTGCTCCATGTCTTTGTGCTCTCCGCTGACGCTTCGGAGTTTCCCGCTGATGTCAGGCTTCGTCTTGTCAGGGAGGGATGCAGGGATCTTGAAAATGTCATGGTCCACGGCAGTTCCGAATATCTCATCTCCCATGCCACCTTTCCCGACTATTTCCTGAAGGATAAGGCAGGGGCTTCGGACAAAGCCGCGGAACTGGATTTGAAAATTTTTGCAGACTATTTCAGGGATGCCTTTCATATTAAAAAGCGTTTTGTTGGGGAGGAACCCTTTTCCCCGGTCACAAGAGCGTATAATGAACAGATGAAGCAGACCCTTCCGGCCTGTGGGATCGAGGTTGTGGAAATTCCACGGAAGACATGCGGAGATACAATTATCAGTGCAACCCTTGTCCGGGAGAAATTCCTGGCAGGCCATATGGAATCCCTTCGTCCGCTGGTGCCGGACAATACTTACCACTATCTGGTATCACAGGAGGGGATTGCCCTCAGAAAACAACTATTGGAGAGACAGTCATGAACCATACAGATTTATGCTCCGGCACTCCCATTACCCTGGATCAGGTGCTGGATGCCAGAGAACGGCGGGCAGCCATTCAAAGAGAAATGCTGAAAGATATACAGCGTGATAACACTGCCCTGATCAGCTTTACATTGAATATCGTAGGGCCAATCAAGGTCTTCCCCTATACCATTCTGGCCTTTGAAGCAGGTCTGGAAGCCATCCGGGAATGCCTTCTCTGGCTGGAAGCGGATATCACCGCTTTTCGGGAGGTTCGGGAAGTTACAGGATATGAGGCATTCTTTTCTGTTAAAAAGGAGTCCGGTCTTGCCCGTATATGTAAAATACATCTCACAGAACTGGAGGAAACCCATCCTCTCGGACGTCTCTTTGACATTGACGTGCTGATGCCCGACGGCACTAAAGTATCCAGGGAATCCCTCGGATATGCCGGGCGCACCTGTCTGCTCTGTGACAGACCTGCCTTTCTGTGCGGACGCTCCCGGACACATACAGCTCAGGAGCTGGTGGAGCGGGAGATTTCTCTTATGAGAGATTTTTTTGTGGAACGTTTTTCCGTCCATATCGGACTGCTGATGCAGAAAGCGCTTTTTTATGAGGTCAATACCACTTTAAAGCCCGGCCTTGTGGACCTTATGCACAACGGTGCGCACACAGATATGGACCGGTATACCTTCCGTGACAGTGCCTATGCTCTTACTTCTTATTTTATTGAGGTGACCAGGCAGGGGATGGAATTCGCCCTTAAGGAGGGAAAGGAGGAGGACCTGCCGGAGCTGTTCGCATCCATCCGTCCGCTGGGCATAGCTGCGGAGACGGCTATGAAACAGGCTACGGGCGGGGTCAACACCCATAAAGGCATGATCTTTTCCGGGGGCATTCTCTGCTGTGCGCTTGGCTATGATATGGTTTCCAGAGACGCGGGCGGCTCTTTCCGCCTGAAATACGCCAATCCCGGGGAGGCCTTTCCCCATCTGGAAACCACAGTGCGGCAGATGCTGGTTCATCTTCCGGATGACTTTCAGAGGCTTGACACCTCCCATGCCGCAAGCCACGGAGAGTGGCTGTACAGACAGTATGGCATCACCGGAATCCGCGGGGAGGCTCATCTTGGTTTCCCATCCCTCTTTCACATGGGATATCCCCTCTTTCTCCGGGTACTGGCCCATGGCGGTTCCCTGAATGAGGCGGGATGCATCACACTTCTGCACTATATGGCAGAGACAGAAGATTCCAATCTGATCACCCGCTCCGGCTATGAAACAGCGGCGAAAATCCGGAGAGAATTAAAACGATTCTTAGAATATGCCTCTTACGAAGAACAGCTTGCCGTTCTTCCCCGGCTGGATGATCATTTTGTACGAAATCATATCAGTCCGGGCGGAAGCGCGGATATGCTGGCCCTCACATATTTTTTATATTTTACAGGCATTTTGCCCTGCAGATGGGATTGAGAGGCTGCGCAGAAAGGAAAATGAAATGGAGTTTCAAATAAGAAAAGCAGATTACCGTGATATTCCTGCCATTATGCAGGTGATGGCTGAGGCTCAGAAGGCCATGGAACACCCGGAGTGGTTCTGCTCCGACTGTGAAGAATATATGAAAAAACACATTGAGACATGCGGCTTTACCATTGTCGCAGAACCTATCTCCCAGTCTTCCCTGGCAGGATTCTTTCTTATAAAATTCCCGGGACTTGCAGAGGAAAACCTCGGTCATTTACTTGGCTATACGAAAGAAGAACTGGAGAAAACCGTTCATATGGATATGGCGGTGGTGCATCCCGCATATCAGGGAAACCGCCTTCAGTCCCGTATGCTTCATAAAGCAGAGGAGGTTCTTGCCGGCTCCCCTGTTTTGAGGAACCGGCTTCTGGCAACCGTACATCCTGACAATCGTTTCAGTCTGAACAATATGCTGAATAGTGGCTATGAGATTGTAAAGACCACCCGTCTATACGGCGGCCTGCCAAGGCATGTGCTTCAAAAAATATTGTAAATTTCATTCCGCATTTGTTATAATTTATCACATTCTCCGCAAACTATATGCATGGAGGTGATCACAAATGGAAAATGATTATCAGGTAGCTTCTATTTCAGAGGACTGTGTCTCTGAAATCAATGAGCTTCAGAACAGATTAAATAAAGAGACGGATAAGGATATTGTACTTATCGCTTATCAGTCTAAAGCAGACGACTAAAGCTGCTGTGCCGGAAGAGGCGCTGCGTTTTCCTTCCCCATCTTTGAATCGGAAGCGATCAGACGGCCGCGCCCCTCCACTTTGACCAGCTTTTCCAATTCTTTCAGGGCATCTTTTCCTATCCATTTCTGGGCCTTGTCTCCGTTTTCTATCAGCTCATGGGCCAGCAGCACTGCTTTTTCCTGGTAATCAAAATCTCTTTTTCCAATCTCTCTCAATGCCCAGGATACGGAATTTTTCACATGCTCTCTCTCATCATCCGAATATGTGCGGATGAGGGAAAGGTAATGGTCCAGTGTCTCGCTTTCCGGATTCTTTTCATGGATGGCAGCGGATGCCATAAGGGTATAGGCAGCGCGTTTGACGTATACTGCCTCCGCGTCACACCATTTTTCAATGAGATCCTCGTATCCTTTCAGCTTGACCAGCAGATTCTTGCACAGATGGTCGCACAGATCCCAGGAGATGACATCATGCATGAATGCCTCTCCCTCCTGCAGTGTAAACTTCTTTTTGTCAATTACCAATACGGCAAGCAGCCTCGCCTCATGGTAACCTGTGTTCCACAATTCATGAGCCAGAGCATTGTCCTTGCCCGCCTTTTTTGCAAGTTTTCTCACATCCGCAGTGGATACGCCTATGCTGCACGCCTCCGGTATGCCCAGTTTCACCACATTTGCTTTGTATTTTTCTGAACTCATTGTTCTTAATTCTGACAGGATTTCATCACTTGTCATGCTTTTGTTCCCCCTTTGATATGTAGTTTTTCGACAGGTTTTTGTCTGAGATTTTCACAGATGCCGCAAACCATTTAAACGGATGCGGTTGAGTTCCTCAGCACCCAGAACACCGTTATTATACAGTAACAGATATTCTTTTGACACATCACTGTCGAATATTAAAATATCATCCGAATTGACCGTTACATCTACACCCGCACCATATAATTTTGCGATTGGATGAGTCTTTATGCTGGCTGTCCTGCTCAACAAAACATTACTTGTCGGTGTAATATTTAATCTGATCTTATGTTTCACCAAATATTCCACTGCAGCATCCGATTCCGCTGCTGCGATTCCATGCTGAACCTCATCAAGTGAAAGCAGTTTTATTCCCTGTATCACATCCTCTGCTGTTCCCCATTCACCTATGTGCGCTTTCAGCCGCAGGCCATTTTCCCTGGCTTTACGATAAATAGGGATAAAATTCTCTATGGGCTGAGCAGATTCATCCCCATATAAATCTATGGAATAGAATTCCTCTCTGCCCCAAAACGGCTCTAAACAGGACTGAAGATACTCAATGCTGCAATGTCTCGAAAGACCAATCTGCAGCCTAAGTTCAATATGCGGCGCAATACGGTCATTGACACTTTTAAATGCGTCAATCAACTCATCAATATCATTATGAAAATAGGTGGCAAGAGCCCACACATCCTCCCCTATCTCCAAAACAGTGACTCCATCCTGCTTTGCCTGAACAAATGCAGCTTCTATTAACAGTCTGCGCATCTGTTCAGTGTCAAATCGGGCTCCCATATTCTTGTCTGACCAGTTGTGCATTTGATCCATGGTAAATAATGGCTTGGTTATGGGCCATATGTCAAACCCTGTTCTGCTTTTAATATACGCTCTGCTGCCGCCTAAAACAAAATGGTTATGCAAGTCAGACTTTGGTATTTGTCTGATAGTCTCTATATCATTATTTTCTAAGGCCCAAATAAATTTTGACGAATGATCCATAGTATTTCTTTCCTCCGAATACCTGGTTTCTTCTGCACTGTATTCACCCATAATTGCGAATCACGGCATATCTTGCAGGTGCAGTTCCCCCACCGGGATCACCGCCTCCGGTTTATCCGAATGCTCCTGCAGGAATTTTTCCATCCACACCACATCAAGCCAGTGTCCGCCCTTATATCCGCATTTCGTAAAATGTCCCACTGTCCGATACCCCATTTTTTCATGGAATCCTATACTCTCGGGATTCGGATATGTGATGCAGGCGTTGGCATTTGTTATATTCTGTCTTCTGAGAATATCCTCCAGAGCAGTATAGAGCTGCCGGCCTATTCCATTTCCTCTTACATTTACCTTGAGATATACCGTTGTCTCCACAGCCCAGTCATAAGCTGGCCTTCCCTTAAAAGGTGATGCATAGGCATAGCCCAGGATTTCGCCATTCTGCTCTGCTATAAGGTATGGATATTTTTTCAGGGTTTCCCGGATTCTCTGTGTAAATTCCTCCACAGAAGGTACCTGATATTCAAATGTGATGCAGGTATTTTTTACATATGGCTCGTAAATTTTAAGCAGTGTTCCGGCATCCTCCGGTACTGCCATTCTTATGCGAAGATTCTTTCTATTCATGGACTTTCTTTCCCTTCTATGATCAAATGTGGTTTGTGGTGTTTCATATAATCTGCCAGTTCTCCGGAATCCTTCACCTGCTGTTCCAGTATAATGCCCCCAAATCCCAGATTGTCCATAGCATGGAAATCACTGCCGGACACCCATTTCAAATCAGGATAGTCACAGATCCATTTCTCCAGTAGTTCATTATGATTACTTCCATTCGGTCGTTGGTTAAATTCCACTCCGTCCAGATACGCAGGATTTTGCGGTCTGCATGGTGGACGGAACGGGTGTGCCTGATACAAAAGTGCTCCATTTTCATGGCATAATTCATACAATTCCTGCTGGGTGAGAAAGCACAGATTGGGATGGGCAAACAAAAATTCTCTGTCCGCCCCATAGATAAGGAAATCCTCTGCATAAGGCTCCAGCCGGATTTCAATTCCCAGTATTACCGTTAGTCCGCACTCTCTGCCTGCTTCATATGCTGTGTCATATCCCAGAAGGTAACGCTCCATACGCTCACGGTCCGTATTTCCAAAATCTTTTAAAAGGTCATTGTCAAAATGATTCGTTATAACTATACCGTCATAATCCGTCTGGCTGTACGCCTTTACCACTTCCCTTGCCAAAATCCGGGCGCAGGGGCTTCCTTCTGCTGTGTGGGTGTGCATTTCCAGTTTCATTCCTTGTCCCCCTTTTTTATTATTTCTCCTCAACCCGTCCGGACAGCAGTCTGCTATATTTTATTTGGGTAAAGGAATCTCCCCTGTAAATTGTCCTCTTTTCACCGGTTACGACAAAATTATTTTGTTCATAAAATCTCCTGGCCCTTTTATTACACTCCAAAGTCCATAAAGAAATTTTACGCTTTCCTAATGCCTCTGCTGTTTTAACCACAAACGCCAAAGCAGCCGAACCTGCCCCCACGTTTCTAAAAGCTTCCAGGATATAGAGACTTTCAATCTCCAAAACATTTTTACTGTCAGCCTCTAATATCAGAATTCCAATTGGTATCTGTTTCTTATAAATCAAATAGTCAAAATAGCTATCCGCACTTATTCTGCTTATAAATTCCTGTTTTCTTACCTCTACAGATTTTGATAACAGATATGCCTCATCAAATGTCCCTCTGTAGGACTGTTGCCAGGCCACGGCATGCGTATAAGCTGCAGTCTCCGCATCTGCGGCTCCGGCTTTTTTTAATACAATTTCATTGTCAAAACCACGGAACATCATACTCTTCCACCTTCTCCGCATCCAAATCAACAGAATACCCTGTAGCTGTATCCGATTTTTCATGATACTTTTTATACATCACAAACAGAAGAGACTTCCCGTCATCTGAAACTCTGTCATACACTACCGTCACTTCGTATGGCCTGTCCGCCTCATTTTCGTACTCAGCAGTATCGCCTCCCAAAATAGCGTAAAAGTTTCCTTTTGCATTGTACGTTTTTTCTGATGTTGTATACTGCTCTGACAGTTTTTTCTCATACAGAAGGTCATAGGAACGCTCCATACGGTCAAAATATTTTTTATTTTCATCCTCCGTGTCTTCTGTGATCTGCTCTATCCTTTCACTCTCTTCCATGGACTGCAGCAGTTCATTGTATGTCTGTGCCAGCGTTTTCTCTGTATTTTCGGCATCCGCATAATAATCACCGCGCTTTTCCAGATCTGAAGATTCCGATTCACCTCCGAAGTACAGACTGCATATTCTTTTATTCTCTTTTACCTCAATCTGTACCTGCAGAACGCCGGTAAATTTCTTAAATATGGAATCTTCCATGGCATCGGAAATCATAGCGGCAGCTTCTTTTGACGCCTGCTTTATCTCCGATTCCTTTTTCACAATAAGATGGTATCCTTCGGTTCCGTTCTCCTTTGTTTCACTCCACTCTGTCTGAAACGCCTCCGCTTCATAAGTCTTTTTAAAATGATCACACGCAATATTTTCAATAAAATCATCAGAAAGCCCGCTGCCGGAAACGGTAGGATAGCCTAAAATATGGACCGCGATCTGCGGATATTTTTCCGTCACATACGCGCCGGAATTCTCCGCAAATTCCATTCCGTATTTGTCCTCCAGAAGCCTGATATCTCTCTCCTCGTCCCACTCAAACTGCCTTCTTCCGAAGAAAGATATTTTATCCCAATAGGTATAGCCTGTTGTATAACCACCTGACTGCTCTGCCACGCAGATCATACCCAGGCCGATATCATGCTCCGAGGGCGATGTCAACAGGAAATAAACAAAGCCTCCTATAAACACGATCACTGCCAAAACAGCATAAATAACTGTCAGTACAACAGCCAGCACCTTATACTTTATTCTGGTCAGGTAATATCCGATAAGCAGGGCCGGAAAAAGGAAAACCAGAGCCCAGAACAGGGCCTGCACCCACAATCTGAACTCAACCCCAATCCCCCGCAGGATAAACCTGGCAAGTACGAATCCCAACAGGCTCCCCAGATAAATGATCCAGGGAAGCGCATATTTTATCTTACGTTCCATATTGTCTCCTATCCGAAAAATACAGTTTCAAGGTTTCCGTATTCTATACCGTTTTGAATCCTGACAGCATATTCATGGCACAGGCTGTCAAAATAAGAAGTCCATATCTGTCTGCCGGATTTTTCAGCAAGAATCCGAAGCAGCATTCTCAGCTTTCCTTCTGTCCTCTGCAGATTATCCCCCCGGAAATATTGTTCTGCTGCCTCTATATCCTGACTGCAGAGCCGAAGCTGTGAAAGCTGCCTGTCCGTTATCATGCAGCCAAATGCTGTGACGAGCACCAATTCACTGAGATTCCCCATATATCCAGTACTATTCCCGCTCTGAACACGCTCCAGAAGCTGCCTCACAGCCTGCTGCGGAAAGCATTCCAGAAAATCCTTCTCCACTACTATATCACATAAATACTGATAGATGATATCGATTCCGCACATTTCCCTGTGAATATTCACTGTCGGATAGTCCAGTGTGAGCAAATGGTCCTGCGGCCTGAATCTGGCATCATAGGCAATAAGAAATGCAGGCATTCCTTTGAGTATCGTCTCCCTGTAGTTGCTGCAGCCGTAATCACAGAAATCTTGGATCAGTTTATCGTAGATTTCTTTTGCCTTGCGGGTCTTTTCTACTACCCTGTCATAGCCGATTCTATATGCATCTTCCGCTTTCACTGTATGTTCGGACACTAATGTATATTCTGAGGTATCCCGGCATTCCCTCACACAATAGAGCACTGCCTCCATCAGCATCTGCGCTGTCTCATACGTCACAGAACTGCTCTCCTTGGAGGTGTATTTCTCTGCAAGCCATGCTGTCAGCGGCAGTAATTCTTCCAATTGGTATTCCATTTGCTTTTTCCCCTTTCCCAATCACAGATAACACCCACTTTTTACTCCCAGAAAAGCTCCCTCAGGACAGACTGATAGAGTTCGTCATCCCATCTTTTTTCCTCACTGAGCGCTTCATATTCATCGAGTCCACCGCTTTCCGTAAACCCCTGATAGCCTCCTCTGACAGCCTTTGCAAAACGTTCCAGGCACGTATCTTCCAGATAATCCAGGTCCCCGAAGCACACAGATTCAAACTGCTGCCTCATAAAAGTCAAAAGCTCATCATCTGTCATTTTATCCTGAGACTCGTTCTTAAAATGATAAAAAATGTCCTGCAGTCTGGTGAGAACAGCGAGATAATTTTCCTGGCTGACATATTGGGAATCGCAGAAATTATAGACAATCTTATCTAAAATCCCCCTGCCAAACTCAACTCTGCCGTACTTTTTCAGACTTTCATTCCGCCTTACGATCAATTCTTTTGCCTCCTGCTCCGTAAGTGTAAGCCCGAATTTTTCCGTCTTCTGATTGTACGCGTCCAGCAGAGCCAATTCGTCCTTCTGCCTCTTTTCCGTAAGCAGTTCAAAAATCTGTTTTTCCATGACTTATCTACCTGTCCTTTCCTGAAAACATTTAACCGGCGGAACTATTCAGCCGGCCAGACAGTTACCGGCCGGTTTCTATAGCTGCTGATTCGTTACTGTTCATTCTGTACCCGGCAGCGTGCTTCCCGATGCACAGACACAGAACATTCTGTTCTATACCTCACCGGCCGCCGTGGTCTCTGCATGCTTCGGGCAGAAAACACTTGGCAGGACAGTGGATATGAATGGTAACGCTCATTATACAGTCGCAGAAAGACCATTACAAGCCTTGAAAAAAACCCTGTTTTGTGGTAATATAATAATGCAAGAGGAAGCAGAAAATAAAAATCTGCTTCCTTTTTTCGTTTCTGTATTCTATTCTTTTGCCTTTCACGCTTCCGCCATATTGATGCGCATTATCTTCCGGGACACCGCCGGACTGATCAGCCGGGAAAGGAACAGGCCGGCAGAGCATCCACATCCCCGCGGAAGGTAAAGAAAATACCAAATTCATACCACTTCCATATTTTTTCCATACTTTTTCCTGTTATTGTTATCTCATAATAAAAATTCGTACAGGGAAAAGGAGGAAGGGCACATGAACCGAATATCGTTAGCAGTAAAATACTTGATGCGCAGAAAATCACGTACGCTTTTGATTCTGATCGTATTTCTCACAATAAATATAATGGCATTTACAATTCTCTCCATACGGCAGGCCGCCAACGACGCTTTAACAAATCTGGAACAAAAGCCGCCGGATCATTTTTATCTTGAGTCGCAATATGAGGCGGACCCGAAAACCGTTGTGACCGAAGGAAGTGCGATCAGCTATATGTCTGTGCCTCATTTAATAACCCATGATGTAATCGAAAAAATAATGAATATTGACGGAATAAAAATATATGCCGTCCATTATGCCACTTCATCCGGAATCATAACTGATAAAAACGGCAGTCCACTGGAATTGGTTCATTATAATATACCGGTGAGCGCTGATGACGTGTCTTCCGTCAGGGGGATTTCTGATTCCGGTTTATATTTGAGTTCAAGAATAAATTTAAAGGCAGGAAAACACATTACACCCGATTCTAAGCGCGAAGCAATGGTAACTCTTCCATTCGCAGAGCTAAACCATCTGAATCCGGGCGATCATCTGCTCATTACAACACCGGGCAATCCATCCGGTATAAGGGTTGCCCTATCCGGCATATATGAATTTACGGATAAAACAGATGAAACAGATTTATCACCATCAGAAATAAGCGCAAATGTTATCTATGTCGATCCCGACACGGCGCTTGCCCTGGACAATGGGACGAAAGGAATCATCAGCGCAGCATTTTTTGTGGAACAGCCGGATCAGCTTGCATCCATCTTCGCGCAGGTTCAAAAGCTGGACATTGACTGGAACAAATATGAACTGTACAAGGAAACGGATGCATATGTGATAGACACGGATTCCGTTAAGGCCGTATCCAAACAATTTTCCGTTTTGACTGCAGTGATCATTGTGACAGGATTCCTCGTTGTCACCCTTGTCCTGATGCTTCAAACAAAAATGCGTACAAACGAAATGGCAGTCTTACTTTCACTGGGCTTTACTAAAAACAGTATCCGATTGCAGCACATGATCGAGGCCATGATACCGGCGGGAATCTCCATAGCCGCCGCATACTTCATAGGCCGATGCCTGTTATCCGGTGTACTGTTTCATGCATTCAACATACCTGCAGAGGATATCCCCATGGTGACACTCGCAGAGATCCTTGTGCTCAACTTAAGTCTTCTGACCGCATCTATATGGATATCCGGTGCCCGAATTTTAAACGCTCCGCCAAATACGGTTTTTGAAAAAAACAACTGAGGTAAATATCTATGAACTTTATCCAATGCGCAGGCCGCTGTTTTATAAGGAAAAAAAGCAGGAGTATTTTTCTGATTCTGCTGCTGACCACAGTGTTTCTATTGTTACTGACTGTTGTGTCTGTTGCCGGTCACGCAAAGACTGTCCTCGAGAAAATGGAACATAACTTTAACAGGGAATTCGTTGTAGACGCGCAGAATGCACCGGGTTCACTGACACTGGAAAGAATACATGAGATTTCAGCCCGGGAAGATATCACCGCATATCGCCTGATCTCAAACGCCGTCCCTGTAGAATTTGCGGACAATAACGGAACATCTCTGTCCGTAAAAACGGATGGTGACAATTGTTTTATCAGCCCCGGCTTTGAACACGCCGGTACACTTGTCAGCAATGTGACGTCAGATTCCGACGAGCTGTTTTCAGAGGGAACACTCAAGATCATTTCAGGCAGGCATGTGAAGGAAAATGATGCACACAAAATTTTAGTCCACAAAGAACTGACAGATAAAAATTCCCTGCACCTAGGCGATACCATACAGTTAAAATTTCCCCGGGCAATCACCCGGGACCTGGAAAGCATGGGATATGACACAAGCCATATGAACACCCATACGATTCAGGCAGAAATCATAGGCATTTTTGAATCGCAGGATAACGGACATACTGCAGGGATGCACCTCTCACATCAGCTATACGAAAATTACTGCTACCTTGATTTGGAGACCTATTCTTCGGTATTCAATCCGAAAGCACCACCCTTTTTCTTTCAGGCGGCTTTCAGCGCTGCTTCCTCTTCGGATTTTGCCGCCGCCGTAAATGCTGTCAAAAATCTGGATTGGCCCGCCGGGCAGCCAAACAGTATTGTTTCTGACCTGGATCATTACGCTGATATGATCGGTTCCCTGAGTTCTCTGTCAAACCTGCTTAGGATCCTATGGATCGTCATTATACTTGTGTGTATCACCCTGATATATTTCCTGCTGTCTCATGGGGTAAAACAGCGAAAGCGGGAAATCGGGATTCTGATGAGTCTTGGACTGTCAAGAAGCCGTATCCTGATGCAGCATATTGCCGAGGTTTTGCTTGCCGCCGCAACTGCGATGGTCATTGCCTTCGCTTTGAGCAGAGGCATCGTACACGTGGCCAGAGAGCATATGATCGCAGCCGCCGTTAAGCAAAGTGACGGGACAGAGCAGGCCCAGCCGGAACAAGCCGATGGCAGTCCAACTTCTGTTTCTTCGGACGCGGCCGGAATCATGTTGATACTTGGATTTTTACTGATTCCTGTCTCCGTTATAGCAGCGGAGTATCCTGTTTTACAAAAAGAGCCGGACGAAAACTTAAGATCCGTATCTTGATCCGCAGTGTTCCGCCCCCCCTGTCTGGGCATGTGTTACGACATACCCGGATGAGTATCCCCTATAAAACATAAGCAATCCAATAAATATAAGTCAGGAGGATCATAAAATGCTGGAATTACAGAACATCAGTTATTCATATCAACCGGGAAAATCCGTATTAAATAACATAAACGCCGCCTTCCGCCCAGGCTGTGTCTATGCCATAGTGGGCAGTTCGGGCTGTGGAAAGTCAACATTGCTTTCCATTATGGGAGGGCTGGATATGCCTGTTTCAGGCAGCGTCCTGTACAATGGAAAACCTCTGACCAAAAAAGATTTGCCAGAATATCGAAAAAAGTACGTTTCATTTATTTTTCAAAGCTACAACCTGATCGACTATCTGACAGTGGAAGAAAACCTAAAGCTGGTATCCCCGCTTCTTGCGCTTCCTGTTCTGGAAAAGGTCGGATTAAACAGGGAGCTTGCCAAACGCAATGTCATGAAACTGTCGGGCGGACAGCAGCAAAGGGCTGCCATAGCCCGCGCGCTGATTTCCGATTCCTCCTTATTACTGGCCGACGAGCCGACAGGCAGTCTTGACGAAGAAAACGCCCGCGCAGTTTTTGATTTACTCATACAATATGCGCATGGTCCGCTGCAAGGCTGCGTGATCGCCGTTACGCATTCTCCTGTACTTGCCCGGAAAGCTGATGTTGTGTTGAAGCTGGAGGACGGTGTCCTTCGTAAAGAGAACAGCCTATAAACAAACATATGACATTTGAAAGAATGGCATCCAAAATTAACAACAGTCCAAAGTCAACAACAGTCCAAAGTCAACAAGTTTGCTATATCATCCGCATTCTTGTATAATGTTAGAAACAGATTCATTTAAACGGCAAGGGGGCAGGTGCATTGGATAAGAAGACCAAAATATTGATCGTCGAGGATGAGGAAAGCATCCGTGACATATTGCAGGCGTTCATACAGCAAAATGGATATTTTGTCATCACTGCTGCCGATGGTATCGCCGGATACAATCTCTTTGTCCGGGAGGCTCCCCATTTGGTGATTCTCGACATCATGATGCCACGCATGAACGGATATGAATTGCTGACAAAAATAAGAGAGATCTCAGACACGCCTGTTATCCTGCTGACTGCTTTAGGTAAAGAGCAGGAACAGGCCCGCGGCTTCGACTTACTGGCAGATGACTATATTGTGAAACCCTTCTCGCATACGATTTTGGTCAAACGGATAGAGGCGGTGTTAAGGCGAAATAAGCCGGACAATCCGCCTGACGATATTATCAGGCATGGCGAAGTAGAATTACGCAGAAACAGCTGTGAAATACGATACCGTGATGCATTGATCGACTTTACCCCAAAAGAATATGAATTGATCAAATTCATGCTTGAGAATCAGGACCATGTGTTCACACGGAACCATTTGCTGGACACCCTATGGGGAGAGGAATATTACGGGAATGAAAAAATCATCGACAACCACATCAAAAACATCAGAAAAAAACTGGATTGTGAACTTATTCAAACGGTTTGGGGCATGGGTTACAAAATCAGCAGCGAAAATCCAAAGTAACCTGGGTCTGAAACTATTCCTGCAGCTATTCACCATACTGTTTTTGACGTGCACCGGGATCGTATTATTCCTGAAGTTTTACCTGCCCATCCGATATACGGAAAAAATTGCATATGAATTGGATTCACGGGCAATGGAATTAGTAGATATGTTTGAAAGCAGGCCGTTGACAGAGGCTGAAATGAAGAATCATATTCTGGCGTTTTGTCTGCAGAACGGAACAGCAGCGGAATTGTTCGATCAAAACGAAAACCGCATATACAAAATAGATCTGTCCCAAAACATACTGGCGGAAAATCCGGTGTATGTCAGAGATTTGAATGCCTCCTTTACAACGGACAATAAAAGTTACACTCTGGACTTATTGATTTCCCATAATAAAGGCTCAGAGGTTACGGAAGTCATAAAGGAAATGTACCCCTTGCTCCTGCTTGTGATCTTAATCCTGTCTGCTGTGATTGCGGTTATCTATTCAAAACATATTGCCGGGCCAATCGTTGAAATAAGCAATATAGCCAGGCGAATGGAAAAGCTTGATATGACATGGAAGTGCAGGATTAACAGAATGGATGAAATCGGCTTGCTGGCGAACAGCCTGAATCATATGGCATTTCAACTAGACAAAACACTGAAAGAATTGGAGGACGCCAATGAAAAATTGAAATTAGATATGGAAAAAGAAAGGACCCAGGCAAAGCAGCGATCTGACTTTTTCATGTCGATTTCACATGAACTGAAAACGCCCCTTACCATTCTGAAAGGCGAAACAGAAGGAATGCTCCAGAACTTAACCCCTTTTGACAACAGGGATAAATATCTTTTACACTCCATGCAGGTCATCGAGACTATGGAAAAAATGATCAAAGATATTTTAGCAGCGGCGAGAACACAGATGCTGCAGAATAATGGGGGAATGCGCCCTGCTGACATTGGAGAAATCACTGCCGGTATCATTCAAAATCAAAATGAGCTGGCAGAATCCAAAAATATCAGTATCCATATGACATTGGAACAAGGGTTATTTGTCAACCTTGAACAGGCGTTGTTCAGCAAGGCACTTGCAAATGTGATCAATAATGCCATTGTCCATTCCGCGGAGGATTCTTCTGTTTATATCACAGCCGAACGATCGGGGCGCGCATGTGTTTTGACTGTTAAAAACATGAACAGTTCCATACCGGACGATGAAATCCAACATGTGTTTGAACCTTTCTACAAAGTTGATAAATCACGCCAAGGGAACGGCACAGGCTTAGGGCTGTATATTGTAAAGTCGTTTCTGGAATATCATGGATTCCGGTTTCAAATTGGGAATCAGGATAACAGTGTTGTATTTACCATTGTCATGCCGTTATGTAGTTGATCATGAATACTGATGTGCCCACCCGGGAGAAAAGAGCTTTTAAAAGCAGAAAGATTATAATGAAAATAATTGTACATACAATGGAATATACCGGAGAAAAAGCAGATTCCCCACTTACGTTGAGAAATTATGAAAGCAGCGATTTTAGCCGGTATCAAATTATCTATAATGAATGTTTCTCTGAAATGAGATCTTGTTTAAGTATAAATCCTATCAATTGTTGTGACAAAGAGGAAAACTTACTAAAAAAGCGCCAGAAAATTTTTATTCTTGAGGATAACAAAAAAATTATTGGTTCTGTCGCTGTATATGGAAATGAAATTGACGACCTAATCGTAGCAAAGAGTCACCAAAGAAGAGGGTATGGCGAAAGATTATTAAAATTCGCAGTTTCATATTTACAAAAAAATAAGATCTCCCCTATCCGCCTTTACGTCGCTGACTGGAATCAGGGAGCCCTTAAAATGTATATAAAAAATGGTTTTAAAATCACACATACTGAAATAATCAATTAAAAAATTTCTTTTAGAGCCTGTTCTTCCCAGTGACACAGGCTCTTTTTTCCTATCAATCTATGAGGAAAAAAATACATTCCCAGATACCCCAGAAGCTACTGATAACTGCCCCGTAAAACACTGTCCTACCATTAAACGGTCCGTCACCCCGGTCATTCCTCTCAAGCTTATGGAAACTCATCTATATATACGCACTCTTTTCCTATTTGTCTCAAAAAAATGATACGGTGATTTTGAATTTTCATCAAAACCGCCGTATCATTTTACAGAAATCGGACCACTACATTATTTTATTTTCCAACCGGATGCTCCTGCGCATATTTTCTTCCGTAGGAGTGCAGTTCATCCATGACAATGCTGTTATTCCACTCCCTGAAACAGATGCCGTTTGGTATGGATGGATAAAATCTTCCGCCCGGGCAATAGGTATCAATCGCTCTTCTGACCTCTGCCCTGATCTCCTCCTCCGTGATATTTTCAATATCTACTTTCGGGCCGTCAATGCCGCCGACCATAGCAAGCTTTCCCTCTGTCACTCTCTGGATTTCCACAATATCATTCTGCGCAATCGTACCCTGCCAGATATCCACGCCGATTTCCACCATATCTGTGACAATGGGCTGGCAGATACAGTCCGCATGGTGCATATAAATCATACCGCAGGCATGTATGGTATCCGCGATCTCTTTCTGCAGAGGTTTAATGATTTGGCGCCATACCCTTGGCGGAAGAAAAACATTTTGTTTTGAACCCCAGTCATCGTGATAAAAGATTATGTCAGGGTGGATCTGTTCTGCCACCATCTTGATATACTTTATTTTATAATCAGCGATTACCCGGAGCAGTGCTGCCATCTCATCCGGATACTCCAGATAATTTACCAGGGCTTCCTCCATTCCCATCAGATGATGAGAGCGCTCAAAAAGGCCTCCGGCACACATGAATCCCACAAATTTTTCCCTGCGGTCCACTTTCGCCGCTTCCTCTTTCACCAGCGTCCAGTCCAGATGATCCAGATCCGGTACGGTGAGCTGTTCCTCCCATTTTTCAATATCCTTGATGACAGCATTTTCACTGTTCACCCTTGGATGAGGGCCGGGGGCACCCGGCTTATAAACATAGACCGTTCCCCAGGAATCCTTGTGCTCCAGTCCATCCTGAGGGCACATGTCTCCCATGAGCACAGGGTCCGGCACAAGTACGATGGCATCCATCAAATCCCCGTAAAAATCAGGTTGTTCCCTGTTATAAATCGCCATAGCATTTTCCCGCAGATTCATATGATCGTTTCCTCCTTTGTCTTCCGAAAACTTTTTATAGGTAACTATTCAGCCAGCTGAATCGTTACGGGTATTCGCCCATTAAAAATCGCTTCGCGATGGGGCGAATACCTGCTGCCACTACTCTTATGCACGGTCAGCGCAGTAAATGCGCAGACCTGACTGAACAGTTACTTTTATAGTTCTATTGTATAACAATCTATGTTTTCAGAAAATGTACAGACTGTATCTGTTTTTCCACTCCTTATAGGCACTCTGCCCATACTTTTTCTTGACAAATAGAGGCATAAATTATAGTATTTTGACAAAGGAGTATATTCTTATGAAAATCAATCTGGATATCATCGCAGAAGAATTATCTGCCTTCTCCCCCAGACGGGCAGGCAGGAAAAAATCAGATACTACAGCGCCAAACCTGCAGGGTGTCGGCCTGTACCATTCCCAATCCTCCCTGTCGCCGGAAATCTGTTATGCCGTGGATGCAGACAGTATTTCGGATTCTTTTATCTGCCCTTTTGGCATCACACTGACTGTCATGGGAAATACAGCCGGGCTTTTGCCGGATACAGCGGACGCGGATATTCTGATACTGGATCGAGGGGATGCACAGTGCACATTCAGCGACATGTTCAATGCGCTTAATTCCGTTTTCCTAAAATACCAGGCGATTGACACGCGGCTCAGTTCTGCTGTCATGAAAAACGCCCCTCTGCAGGAAATACTGAAAATCGGTGAGGCCCTCTTCGGAAACCCTCTCATTCTTTTCGATAAAAATTACTGCATTTTAGGGGAAGCGGATTCCCGCCTGGAGAAACTGGAGCTGGTGTGTGACAAATGGTCGGATTCCAAAATGCTCTCCATTGATACAGTCAATGCCATCAAGACTTCACCGGAATACCGCAGGGCTTCTGAATCCTCTGATATTTGTTTTGTATCGGAGGAATATTTTGCATACAATACGCTTTTTGCCCCTGTGGAGGGAAGCGGCTCCCCTTTGACCCTGGCTGTTATGGAGACAAACTGCCCTCTCACCCGGGTACACCGGCAGCTTGCCCTGTACTTTTCCGGTATTCTGCGGCTTGCCCTGGGAAGAAATCATTTAAGCTCCGGACATTCTCTGCGGTTTGAGGATTTTCTGAAAGAGCTTCTGTACGACACGCAGATTGAACAGGCCGTGATAGACCGCTATCTGCTGGCTATGAATTGGAAAAATGGGGACAATTACCTGCTGGTTACCTTTCAGACTAATCGTTTCGACAAGATTAATTCTATATACAATAACATCTGCGGAAACATCGAAAAACAGATACCTGAGAGTTTTGCCTTTTATTTTGAAGACAATCTTCTCACTGTTATCAATCTGGACCAGGCCCGCCTGACCAAGACGGATGCTGTCCATATGCTCTCTATTTTCCTGAGGGAAGGATTATTTCACGCCGGCATCAGTTATATTTTCTTTGATTTCAGCACTTTTTCCAGCTATTATAAACAGGCTCTAGGAGCTCTTGAGATGGGAGAAAAATATAGTCCTCATGAGTGGTGCTATGATTTTGAGGACTATGTGCTGCACTATTTTATGCACTACGGCACTAGCCGGATCGACGGAAGACATCTGTGCCATCCCGGTGTAGTGCAGCTTTATATATATGATTCTAAGAATAACACAAATCTTCTGGAAACATTGAGGGCTTATCTGGACTGCGGAGGAAATGCGGTTCTGACCGCGCAGAAACTCTATATCCACAGGAACACCCTGTACCAGAGACTGAAAAAAATAAACGGCATCATCCATACTAATCTGGATAATGCCAATGTCAGGCTGTTTATTATGATGTCCTATACATTTGTAGACCTGCTGGGGCTGACCCCTGTGGAATCTTAAGGCATACCCCAAAGCACATTCCGTCATTCATGCCTGCGGCAGGCACGCTTTGCGCGGCAAGGGATACTCTCCCAATCGCTTTTCAGCATGCGGTATTCCATACGTGTTTTCATTTTACCGTCATGCCATTCGTAGTCCACATGCTCTGCCTCCCTGATCATGCCGCATTTCTGCATAACACGCTCGGAGCCTCTGTTTTCCTTGAGGCATCCGGTGGTGATGCGGTATACGCCGCCCTTTGAAAAAGCAAAGTCCATCACCTTTTCCAGCGCTTCTGTCACATAATCGCAGCCCCAGAATTTCGGATATGTAAAATACCCCAGGTGCACCAGCTTTCCCACAGGTGTTGTATCCATGACCGTATATCCGATACTGCCGATTTGTTCTTTTGTATCCTTTTTCTGCATGTGCAGAAAATATCTGCACCTGTCTTTCCCCCGGATATCCTGCAGAATATCCGCAAAATACTTCTCCGATTCCTCCCTGGAATGGTGCTGGATATCCTGAAGATAATACATCACCTCATCGTCTGCCATAAGTCTGCTGTACTCTTCTGCATCATCCTTTGTATAATCCCGTAAAATAAGGCGTTCTGTTTCTAAGTATATCAATGCATGTTCCTCCTATATGACCACTTCGGTGATTATCTTTCCGGCTTCGTTGATTTTTTTAATTCCGGTCTTCTTTTCCTTTGCTTTATTAAAACAGAAACTGACCAGCCATCCTTTATTTTGCTCATAGCTGTCCAGATAATCACAGAGCTGCTTTCGACCTTTTACCTGGTATTCTTCACCATGCCATATTTTCAGTTCAATGATATATTGTTTTCCATGGTAATCTACAATGATATCTGTCCGCCGCTGGTCGCGTGTTCCGGCATCCACATAATAATGTCCTGTACCGTTAATGATTGGTTTTAAAAATGTAAGAAACAGAAATCTGCCATCTTCCTCCAGGAATTCCCAATCTTTTTCTCCATAATAAGAAGTATAATGAGCCTGAAATCGTTCCAAAACTTTATCCATATCCAAATAGTGTCCTGAAATAAACTGGTTTCTTTCAACTACCGCAGCATCTGCCAGCCTGCTGTTCTTTGTTTCATTGAGATAAAATAAATCATACAGATACGTTTCAAAAATACGGTTTGTTATGGCTACTTTATAGTCTTCTTCTTTCAAATATCCAAACATTGTGCCTATTTGAATTGTATTATCCGCAAGCGAAAACGGGTACGATTTTCCGCCCAAAAGTATATGATGGAGCATCTCATTTAAGTCAGGATACAAGTCAAGATTTTTGTTAATATCATCAAATAGTATACTCCGGCTCATCAGCATATATTTAACAGCAGCTCTTACTCCTTCCGGGCACCACACAGAGGCTCTGTCACCAAAATCTTTATTTTTCCAGACTGATTCATCCAGCAATTTGCAGATTTGTGATACAAGGTATGGATATCCGGACGTATAGGCATATATTTCATTACTTAATTTGTCTATATCCATTCCATATTTATAATCTGCCTCATACTCTTCCAGCATTGTAGCTATTTCTTTCGGCGAAAAGGACATATCTACATCAAAACTTTCTGCAATATTCCATGGACTGTTATATCTATGCTCTGCATCCGGCCTGATCTTCAATTTTAAATTTTTTATGTCGTAAACACCCGTAAGAATCACGTTATGAAAAAAATTCTCTTTTCCCTTTTCTCTGTCCAGGTATTTGTCTCGAAGTAAACTGAGAAAAGAAAGAAATATCTGATTGCTTGAGCTTTTGTCAACTTCGTCAATCAAAAGGATGATTTCCTTATCTGAATCCGTACATAACCGGCTTATCTTATCGCCGAGGTTCTGAAAAGTCAGCTCATCTTCTTCATAATGATTCCATTGTTCAATTACATTAGCATCTAAACTTTCATTTTCCAATTCTTTGGTGACCAGCTGCACAAATCCTCTTACAAAATTTTCTCTGGAATCAAATAAATCATCTGCGCCTTCAAAACTGATACTGATAATCATGTACTGATCCTGCAAATATTTTTCTAACTGATACAGCGTTGTGGTTTTCCCGTATTGCCTGCCTCTGTTAATTGCAAAATAATACCCTGGTTCAATGTATTCTTCTACAATTTGTTTTACTTTTTGTGATATGTCTACCATATAATGTTTCTCTGGTATACAGATTCCGGTCACGTTATAACGCTTTCTCATGTAAATCTCCTGGGATGTATTATTGTTGGGGAATCATTTGCAAGATGATTTTTATGCATAAATGCGATAAAAATTTGAATTTGCAGTGCTGATTATTATCTTTATGTCTTTATTAAACGTAAATATAAAATGTTGAATAAATGGTAGGTGATCTTGTTTTGATTCTAATTTAAGTGGACGTTAATTTCAAGGTACGAATTTTGTCCGGTGTATTTAGTGTTAATACTATTGTGACTGTCTTCGGTGTGAAGCTAAAGACAATACCCAAAACTGTGGTTGTATTCCTACAAGCATTTCTATCTGCTTCGGCTCGAAGCCGGAGACTTAATTGTCCAAGAGTAGAAGCAGATGTTGCATATTTCAATTCACTCCAGCGCGAAGCCGGAGACTATACATGCACAAGCAGAGGGGACAACAGCTTTATTTCAATCCACTCCAGCGCGATGCCGGAGACAAATATTGCATTTAAACTGAACCGGATTTATCAGATTTCAATCCACTCCAGCGCGATGCCGGAGACCAGACTGAAATATAAAACCTGTCTCATACGTTGTATTTCAATCCACTCCAGCGCGATGCCGGAGACTTCGTTCATCGCTTTTCTCCTGTCATCTATATAATTTCAATCCACTCCAGCGCGAAGCCGGAGACCCCCCATAGAAACAGATTTACCGCCTGAACTTATTATTTCAATCCACTCCAGCGCGAAGCCGGAGACTGAGTGAGTAATGTATCACTCTAACACAGTATTTATTTCAATCCACTCCAGCGCGAAGCCGGAGACATCCGTAGACCTCCTCGGTCCCCTTATCATTGTTATTTCAATCCACTCCAGCGCGAAGCCGGAGACTCACAGGTTGCGTCCGCAAGGGAGCCAGTGGAATATTTCAATCCACTCCAGCGCGAAGCCGGAGACTGGAAAAAGTGGAGGAGAAACCATGAATTTAATCATTTCAATCCACTCCAGCGCGAAGCCGGAGACGTTAGAAAGGAGCATTTTTTTGTATAATAGAGAATTTCAATCCACTCCAGCGCGAAGCCGGAGACACCTGTATGATAATAAGGTTGTGGTAGATAGCTGATTTCAATCCACTCCAGCGCGAAGCCGGAGACTGGGAATCCGCCTTTTGCATACCAGTCCAGGTTATTTCAATCCACTCCAGCGCGAAGCCGGAGACGGCAATTATTACCAATTTCCATCTATATTCTACACATTTCCTTATACAAATCAACTAATGTTTTATATTCTCCACCCCATTCCTCCACCAATCCCCCTATCACAATGCGCTTTTTCCAGTGCGAATCCCCTAAGAAATTAATGTCCACTTACGTTTCGCACCACCAAAGCACTATATCATTATAACACACCTAATCCAAATATTCCAGAAAAGCATCTTCGCCTCAAAAATATTTCTCATATTCCCCATCCGGGAATTTACCTTCCAGTCCCAGGACTCTGGGCCAAAGACCTGTCTCTGCTGTTATAACGCCCATAATCATTCCCATATGCGTATGCAGATGCCTGTGCTGCGCCAGTATAAGTGTAAATCTTTTATACTTACACCCTTCCGGTTTCAAAAGCAGCATATCATCCTCCAGATTTTCCGTATAATTCTTAATTTTCTTCTCAATCTCCAGAAAATACGCCTCCAAAGTCTCACGGGAAAGCAATTTATTCGTAACCACATCCAGATTATTCAAATCTTTCTCATGAAACCAGGGGTTTGCATACCCCGGGTCATCTGGATTTATAAACCACAAATCCAGGGAGTGCAGCATATGGTACACATGTTTCCACAAAGGCATTCCGCAGTATTCCTTTTCCCACATCGCATCCGGAATGCAGGTAACTACATTTTCCACTTCCCACAATGCCCTGTTTGTCTGTTCTTTGATAATATCTGAATATTTTTCCTGAACCATTGCTGGCGATTCCCCTTCCGCTCATTTACCTCTCCATCATACCATTTTCCTGCAGCCATACCACAGACTCTCTGAGTGCCTGAACAGTCTTTGTCTCCAGCACACATCTGCAGTTTCTTTTGCCGGCAATCTCAAATTTCTCTTTCAGGTCAATTTCTCCTGTCCCCAAAGCCAGATGATTCTTATTTCCGGCCGCATCATGCATATGAAAATGTACCAATTTCTTCTCATGCTCCAAAATAAAGCTCTCAAACTCTTTGGAATCCACATGGGAATGCCCTACATCCCAGGTCAGGAAAAATACCCTATTTTAGGTACAGCCTCCGCACCAACTCATCATACCCCGAACTCCCATCCAGTATATTTTTATATGTACTGATCCAACAAGGCTTCAATCCCGCCCGGAATGCTGTTGCCTGGGATGCTGCATTTGAGGAAGCGACGCAGTAAATAGGCAGAATATCCCTCTCCAGAATATCATGCATCAAATGATTCACCAGCACTGATGCCAGTCCACCCTTACGATACCTTTCCTTTACATCCACGCCGATCTCCCAAACCCTTCCGGATTCTATGGAGGCCCCGGCAAGCCCTGCAATCTCTCCATGTATTTCCGCATAAAACACTATATATGTATTTGTTCTTCCCTTCTCATCAAACAACAAGGAATTGTCAAATCCCTCTGTTCCCTGAAGCTCCCCAAGTTTCTCCCCTTCCAGCCCCCTGTAAGTGTACCCCGGCAGAAACTCTATTCTGTTGCTATGTTTTGCATCCGGTATGTAATAGATGGACTGCCCGTAAAGCAGGGGACACTTCTGTCACCTCTATACTCCCAGCTCTTTTTTCAAATCTTCCGCATACTTTTTCTGCTGCCTCTTCAGATACATCCCCGCTGCAAACTTCATAAACGGTTTCTTCAGCTCCACATCCTCAGTAAAATCTATCTCCGTGCCATTTCTGCTTTCACGGAGCAGGCCTGTCCAGTGGCCCTTCATGTTTTCATTCTCCATGTCAAATTCATACCGGCAAAACGGTACCTTTTTTGTGATTGTAAATGTAGTGGGAAACCCGCTCTTTGTGTACTCCACAAAGGTCTTCCCATCCCCCATCTCTTCTATCCTGTCCAAATCGCTGCGCCAGCCGTAATTCTTATTATCCGTGATCACCTTCCAGACCTGTTCCGCGCTGGCGGACAGTTGGATCTTCATATTTGCTTTCGCCATAACTGCCTCCATTTTTCCTTTTCTACCAGTCTACCCTGTACCCTCTTTCTTGTCAAACCGAAAACCCTTTCCTGCATCAAACAAAAAGAAGAAAGAGTCCGGTTTTCGGACTCCCGCTCCTGAGCGCAGCCGCCTGCGGCTAAAAAGTTCACGGATTTTTCTAAGTATAACAAAAGAAAAAGCGCCTGCCCCCCATCTTCGGGAAGGCAGACGCCGCATTATTTCATGCAATATCACATTACCAAGCCGCATACCACATACAGCACCGTAGCAATCGCCGCCGTCACCAGTGCGTAGGGAAGCTGTGTCTTCACATGCGAGAACAAGTCCGTGCCCACCGACATGGAGGACAGAATGGTGGTATCTGATATAGGAGAACAGTGGTCTCCGAAAATACCTCCTGAAACAACCGCTCCGATTGCCAGCAGAATATTGGAATCCATGGCAACCGCCATTGGAATGGCAATAGGCATCATAATGGAGAACGTTCCCCAGCTTGTACCTGTACTGAATGCCATAACTGCACCCAACAGGAAAATGATAGCAGGTCCGAAGGCTCCGCTGACTTTTCCTCCGATCAGGCTGGCAAGGAAGGTACCGGTACCCAGTGTCTTGATCACACCGCCGATGGCAAATGCCAGAACCAGCAGGATGACAAGTGTGAGCATATTGCTGACACCTTTCAGCACATAATCCCCAAACTGTTTTCCGGTCATGATCTTCTGTCTTGTGTAGAGCATACCCATAACAAGCAGTGTAATGGTAACTGCATAGAGGATGGATGTGGTTCCGTCACCCTCTGTGATATTTCCTTTTCCTGTGACCAGCAGGCCGATGAAGGTACCGCCGATCAGCACGATAAGCGGAAGCATCATGTTCCACTTGTTCTCCTTGCCCGGCTCTACCAGCTCATCAAATCCTTCACTGTCGTTTAACAGAGGAACCACTCCGTCATCGTACAGCTTGCCTGTCTTCTGCACACGCTCCTCAGCTTTCTTCATAGGGCCCCAGTCTTTTCCGCTCAGTATGTAGAACAATACCATAACGAGAGACACAATACTGTAGAACTGGAACGGAAGACTCCGGATCAGAAGATTCATAGGGTCTCCGGCGATAACGCCGGCAGTGATCTCCGCCCCGATCAGTCCCATGAGCATGGCACCCCAGGAGTTCAGCGGAATAATGGCATTGATGGGCGCTGACGTGGAGTCACAGATATAAGCCAGCTTTTCTCTGGAAACTTTATATTTGTCGATCAGCGGTCTTGTCACAACGCCGGTGAACATGATACTTAAAAGGCCGTCAATGAAAATAATGACACCGATAATATAGGCGATCATCATAGCCATCTTTTTACTTCTCACTTTATTCCCCTGCTCAGTCAGATACGTCACAAAGCCATTGACGCCGCCTGACACACGCACCAGTATTACAAATGCGCCCATCAGCGTGGTAAACAAAAACGTTTTCAGATTTCCGGTATCTGCACATACATTTAGAATCTGGTTCACCAGCTCATTTACAGCGGTGATGGGATTCCACCCGCACAGAATCAGTTCTCCGGAAAAAATACCGATCAAAAGAGCAAGCGCCACCTTACGAAACGCAATGGCAAATGCAATGGCAATGATCGGCGGAATTAATGTCAAAAATCCATAATCCATAGTATTCCCTCCTCTTTTGTGTCAATACTGGGCAAACAAAGAGCCAAACCCTCCTGTATGCAGGTAACAGACAGGCCCCTTTGCTTTCCCCTTTCCCAACCAGTCCCTCATGCCGACCAGGACTTTACTGTTGTAGATATTTTCAATGAAAATACCCTCTGCCCTGGCAAATTCAAAAATCTCCCGGGCACTTTCGCTGGTATTTACGCCCCAGCCCCGGCCCCGGAAACCGTCCTCAATACTGCAGAGTTCTTCCACGGATTTCCCTGCAGGGATTCCGGTTATAGCCTCCACTTCCCGCACAGTGTCCGCAATGTGTTTCTTCAGGTTTTCCCTGTCGTCCTCCACACTCACGATCACGATCCGGAAGGGATTTCCCATAACTGCATTTCCATACACCAGCCCTGCTGCCACACCGCCGTTACCACCCGGTGCGAAGATTGTCATGCCGGTGATTCCCTGTGCCTGGCACTGTTTCATAAGCTCCGGTACGGCTGCCGTATAGCCCAGAGCGCCTCTTCCCGTGGTAGCCCCGTTTCTCACTACATAGGGATTTCTCCCCTCTCTGCGGTATTTTTCAAAAAGCTCCTCCACAAAGGCATTGCGTGCGTCAGAATCCACGTCCCCGAGAAAATGGGATTTCACCCCGAGAATCTGATTCAGCAGCAGATTTCCTTGCTTCTTCTCCGGCTCGGTGCCATTGTGAACCAGTTCACAGTCCAGTCCCACTTTCGCGCAGGCTGCAGCTGTCAGGGTACACAGGTTTGACTGGGCAGGTCCTGCAGCCAGAATCACTTTACTGCCCTCTTTTACTGCCTCTCCCAGTATGTATTCCAGGCTTCTGATCTTGTTGCCGCCGGGGCCTATGCCTGTCATATCATCACGTTTGATATAGATCTTTGGACAGCCCCACTGCTCTTCCAGCCTGTGCAGACGGTGAAGCGGCGTGGGAGCGGGCATCAGCGGTACGCGTTCTGTCTTCTCCAAAAAAGTCTCCAGCAAATGCATGCTTCCATTCCCCCTTTTCTAACGCTCGGCGATCACCTCGACTTCACAGAGCACACCCTTTGGCAGCGTCTTAACCGCAACACAGGAGCGCGCCGGATTGGTGGTAAAGTATTTTGCGTAAACTTCATTAAATGCCGCAAAATCCTTCATGTCCGCAAGAAAACAAGTCGTCTTGATCACTTTTTCAAAACTGCTTCCGCCTGCTGCAAGCACGGCACCTACATTTTCAATAGACTGCTTTGCCTGAGCGGTGATCTCCGCCTCCACTACCTGGCCGGTAGCCGGGTCAATGGGTATCTGACCTGAAGTGAACAAAAGTTCATTTGTCTTCATTCCCTGTGAGTATGGGCCGATTGCGGCCGGTGCTTTTTCTGTACTGATGATTTCCATAATTTCAGTCCCCCATTCCTCTGTCGTTTTATCATATTAAAGAGTATATCACTAAACTATTTTTTAGTCAATAGTTATTTTTTCATTCTTTCATCATTTTGACTGAAATATTTTTCAGTCCAGGTTGCGTTTCCCCCGTAAAAAAGTTATAATGGGTAAAAGGAGGATTTTACCATGAATTACCTTACCCTGACAGAAACAGACAAAGCTATTTTGGAATCATATAAGACAGTCCTGGACGGACTTGCAGAATATTTAGGCGATGGATATGAACTGATTCTTCACAGTCTGGAGAATCTGGAGCACTCCGTCATCAAGATCATCAACGGCCACTATACCGGACGCGTGGAGGGCGCCCCCATCACGGACCTTGCTTTAAAAATGCTGGATAATATCCGTCAGAAAAAGGAGCCCGCGGCCCTGTGTTATTTTAATAAGAAAAACGGAAACACATTAAAATCCGCTACCATCCCTATCCTGGGGGAAAAGAAGCGCATCATCGGCCTTCTCTGCATCAATTTTCACACAGAGGTGTCCTTCGCCAGCATCCTGGCAAGCTTCACCCCTGCAAACAGCATTGTCCCCGGTGTGACAGAGACCTTCAGCGACAATGTGGACGACCTGATCACCTCTGCACTGGACGAGGCCAAAAACAAAGTATACGCCAATCCTCTGATCTCCACCACCAATAAAAATAAGGAGATCATTCATCTCCTGTACGAAAAAGGTATCTTTAATATGAAGGACGCAGTCATTAAGGCGGCGGAAAGCCTTGGCATCTCTAAAAACACCGTCTACCTTCATCTGCGGAATCTGGAAAAAGAAAACAGCAATTAAAAAGCGCCGGACAGAAACGATCTCTGTCCGGCACACTATTCTCAGGCCGCCCTCCCTACAGAAGCAGATTCAGCAGTCCAATGACAAACCCGATCAATGCTCCCAGATTGATGACAGCATTCAGCTCTTTCTTCATAATAGACATGAGGATGTTCTCCACTTCCAGCACATCCATACCGTTTACCTTCTCCTCTACTACTTTGGCGATCTGGAACTGTTCCGCCAGCTCTCCTGCTTTGTCACCTACAAATTTTACATAGATGCTCTCCACCAGGCCACGGATTCTCTCCTCGCCCAGAGGGATGGATTCCACAATCTCACTGACTTTACGGCTTTCCACAGCCGCGATCTCTCCTACCACAACCGGATGGATCTTGTCATGGCCGTTCTCACGGATGTAATCCCCCACCTTTCTGCCGATGGGTTCTGCAATGGAGTTGATCAGATCATCTGTAAGGAACATGGACACCATGGAGCCCTGGAATTTCTGCTTCACTTCTTTGGCACCCTCCTCCGCAATGATGGAGCCCACATCCAGCTTATTAAGCCCCTCTGTGATGCGTTCTGTGATAAAATTTTCCAGCTTCTCCCGCATGGCCTCATAGTCGTCCTGCTCCACATAGTGCTGCAGGAACCCCTCTACTGTGTCATCGCTTTTCTGCACCTTCTGGATACCCTCGCTGATACGGCCCACAATGGTATTCTTCACACCATCGGACAGCAGCATGTCCTCCAGATCCTGCTTTGTGATCAGATGGTCGCCCACCGCGCTTCCCAAAGCCTTTGCCAGCCTGCTTTTTCCTCTCGGAATGATGCCCGGCGTAAAGGGCAGGGTCCAGTTTCCGATCTTCACCGGATACAGGGGACGAAACAACATTTTCACTGCAATATAGTTTGTACAGTAGCCGATGACCGCCCCGATGAGCGGCCCGGCAAGTAAACGTAAAAAGTTCATTTGTATCCCTTCTATTCGTTATGTTCTATCATAATTTTCAGTATCTCTTTGTCTGTCTGCTTCATGCCTTCCTTGCCTATGTATCCCACACAACTGATGGTCTCAGGCGTATCCTCCTGCAGAATACCCGTATAGGGGGCATAGACTTTGTTCTTCATTGCCAGGTTATGTGCCATAATGGCTGCATCCAGGCTGGTGGCGATCTTAGCTGCGCAGGAGATTTTCGCTCCGTCGCAGATAATCCCCGGTATATTTGCCAGCGTGTTCTCCACGGTCATTTTGATCTGGTCCAGGGTCCCGCCCACCATATAGGTGAGAGCCGCACCACTGGCACAGGAGGCGGAGACTGCGCCGCAGAAGGCGGACAGCTTGCCGATATATGTCTTCTGGTATATGGTCAGAAGGTTGGAAAATACTAAGGAACGGTAAAGTGTCTCCTGGTCCACCTGCTTGATCCTGGCATAGACCACCACAGGAACAGAGGAGGCGATTCCCTGGTTGCCGGAGCCGGAATTGATGATGACCGGAAGATCGCATCCTCCCATTCTGGCCTCAGAGCCTGCCGCGGCATATGCCTTCATTTGATTTAAGGTAGTGTCAGGATAAGACTCCACCAAAAGCTTTCCAAGACCCAGGCCGTATCCGCCTTTCATTCCCTCATTGGCGATCGCCATATTGCAGGTGATCTGTCTCTCTATCAAATGCTGCACTTTGGAAAGCTCCACCGTGTCGGCAAATTCTTTGATGTTTTCCATATTCAGGATGACTTTTCTCTCGTCTGTGTCATCGTGCTCAACTAAAGCGGCACCCTCGAGCAGCTCTTTCCCGTCTTTCCGGATGCTGGTGATGTTGGTATGTCCGTCACGGATCTCCACCACGGCGCTGTGTTCTTCGGTGTAAAGCTCCAGAATTATATGGAGTACACTGGAACTGTCCAGGAATTCCACCTTACAGACACCTTTTTTCAGCATATCCTTTGCCTTCTCAATATCCTCGTCCGCAACATCCTCCAGGACTTCCATCTGTTTCTGTGCATTACCTCCCGCAATACCCAGAAGCACGCCGGCCTCAATACCTACCAGCCCCTTTGAATTCGGTATGGTGACACAGCGCACATTTTTGATGATATTGCCGCTGCACTTTGCAATAACTTTTTCGGGCATTTGGCCCAGAACTTCTCTTGCCCTGGCGCCGCCGTAGGCAAGCGCGATGGGCTCTGTACACCCCATGGCCGGAACCAGCTCGGATTCCAGGATTTTAATATAATCTTCTATTATTTCATTTGTCAGCATTTTTTTAACCTCTCCCAAATAATTTTCCGCGTAAATTCCCCCACATGCGGATCAAAAAGTAATCATATGCCTTGTCAAACAGATACAGGGCAATCTGGCCTCCCAGTACAAAGACAAGCATCAGCTTTCCGGAAACCTCACCTGCAAAGAGAAGCTTCGGAAACAGAAAAAGCGCAGGCAGGTACATGATATTGAAGATCACAACCTTTCCTGCCGCAAAAATCAGCTTAGGATTTTTCATATTCTGGTGTTTTCCCAGAAAACGCCACAGGCCCTCTATCAAAAGCACATAGACCCCCATCATGGCAAAGGTAATACAGTAGAGCTTCTGAGGCGCCAGAAGAAATCCCAGAAGCAGGGTTCCCCCGAAAAAGATGATTCCTGTCTTCAGCTCATATTCTCTCACAATGATACCCACACAGAAGGCGGCTGCCGCCAGAAAAAACAAAGTATTAAAGTCCAGAATACCGCTGAGTACGATCATAACCACTGACAAAGCCATCAGAAGGCCGGATACGGCCATTTTCTTTCCATTTACAGGCATGGACAAAGATCTCCTCCCATACACTCACACAAACTGTCGGCGCACCACAGATCACAGCAGAAGTTTCCTGTACCACAGGAGGAACCGCCGTTGTTGGCGTAAGGACTGCCGCCGCCCTGGTAGCGCTGGCTGTTCCACTGCAGACGGTTCACCAGGTTGGAATACTCCGGATTGCCCGGTTCCATGCTGGATGCCTGCCTTGCCAGATTCAGGGCATTTACATTGTTACCCATTCCCATATTGGCTACTGCACTGAGATAATACCACTGTGCACTTCTGTTCTGTATACGGGACAGCACATTAAGCGCCTGCTGGTACTGGCGGGCGTTCAGGTAATTGGCTGCTGCCTGAAGCTGTACATTGTCCTCGGAGGACGCGTAATTCTGCTGGCTGTAACCTGAACTGTAGCTGTTCCCTGCATTGCTGCCGTAGCCGCTCTGGTAGCCGCCGTCCCTCTCGCGCATGATCTGGTCATAAGCCTCCTGTACTTCCTTGAATTTTTCCTCTGCCAGACCTGCCAGCGGATTGTCCACATAAGAATCGGGATGGTATTTTCTGCTCAGGTCCCTGTATGCTCTCTTGATTTCGTCATTGCTGGCGTTTTGTGATACGCCCAGCACTTCATAAGGATTGTTGATCATGGTTCTCTTTTATCTCCTGTCTTTCTTTTTTTAATTTATTATATTTTGACCATACTCCTGAATAGATGATATTCCGAAGCAGTTCAGACTCCTTAATACAGGGAAGCTTCTCAAAGGCACCGCTGGCCTCAGCCATCATCATGAGAAGAATATTGTATACTTCCTTCTCGTAGCCTTCCCTGTCCTCCCGATAAGATTCATAGAGGGGTTTCAGCGGATTGTAGCTGCCCTTCTCCATATCCTTTTCCAGGTCATCATAGGCATCCATAATATAAATGAATTTTCCCAGATAAAAACCGAATTTTCTCAAATACTCTTCCCAGACATCCTCCCGAATCACAAAGATCTCAGCCATCAGTTCCCCGAAACAGCCAGCCACCAGATCCAGGTCTGTCTCCTGCTTCTTCTCATATTCCGAGAGCTTACGAAGCTTCATCCTAATCGCCCTGCTCTGTCTTGGGTACTCCTGACTGATTTTTCTGGCCTGTTTCTTAAACAAATGAATGCCTGTCAGTCCTTTCATGCTCTTGTCATCCTGCCAGTCATCGGCAAAATGATAAAAAGAGAGCAGAATATTCATCCCGGCACCATACTGTGTGATCTCATTTTGGAGCATGGGAATTTTCTTCACAGGGTGCACCGGGCACCTGGAGCTGATTTCCCTGGTCTCGCTCTCATAAAGAGAAGTAAGGAGTACCACCAGAAATGTCATATCATAGGTGAGTGTCATTCTCCCCCGAAATCCGTATTCTTCATTGAGGGTCCGGCAAAGACCGCAGTAATATGCCTTGTACTGATAAAATTCTTTTACTTTCAGCTCCGGTTTATCCACCGTCACATATCCAAACATATGATTTAGCTGCCTTTCTCCTGCCGTTACTATTCACAGCCCTGCAAAAAACGCAGTTCTCTGAACAGCAGCATCTTGCCTGCTGCAGGTTCTTACTTCTTGACATAGTCTATATTATTATACTATAAGTTTCTGCAAAATACCATCCCCACATTGACGTAACCTTATTTTTCCGATATACTGAAAAAAAACATGAAAGAAGGCATATTTTTGCAGAAAAAAACAGAGGATATGAACATAGCTCCACAGGACTTTGACGTGCGCTTTCCTGAGCGCTTTATAAAAAATACAGATTACTACAACTCTCTCATGATGATGTACCGCTGTGCCATACGGGAGATCCAGACCAAACTGGAAGTGCTGGATGATGAATTCTCCGTAAAATACAACCGAAATCCCATCTCCTCCATCAAGACCAGGATCAAAAAGCCCATGAGCATCTACAGCAAGCTGCAGAAACTGGGGTACGAATTTACGGAGACCAATATCCGGGAACAGTTAAACGATGTGGCCGGAATCCGCGTTATCTGCTCCTTTATAGACGATATCTACACAGTTGCCAATCTTCTGGCGGAACAGGACGATATCAAAATCCTCCGCATCAAGGATTACATCCTGAATCCCAAGTCCAACGGCTACAGAAGCTATCACATGATCGTGGAGATTCCCGTTTTCTTCGCTGAGGGAAAGACACCCATGCGGGCTGAGGTGCAGATCCGAACCATAGGTATGGATTTCTGGGCAAGCCTGGAACACCAGCTCCGCTACAAAAAAGAACTGGGAAGCAACAAAGACCACGAACTCATCAGTATGGAGCTTCTGGAATGCGCCCACACCATCACGGCTGTGGACAACCAGATGCAGAATATTAAAAAGATGATTGGGGAACTGAACTGACAGGTTCCTCAATCATCTTTTTCTTATTTTTGGCCGGAGACAAACTGATCAAGGAGTGTCTCGCAGGCATCATAATAGGTTGTCATCTCTTCGTCCTTCTCCATTTTAGTCCCTTCCAGGCTGCGCATGGCGACATACAGATCCTTGACAGAGGCAGGCCTGCCAATCTCTTCATAGGCGGCACAGTCTTCCACCTTGGCAAAGTCCTCCAGTTTTTCCGGGAAAACACCGGCGTCCTTGAACTTTTCAAAATTCTGCTGGCTGATAAAGAATATCATGCTGGTTCCTTCCTGCATATCCACTGTCATTTTCGTCTGGCCTGCCGCCAGCATCTGGGGATCATATCCCTGGGCATCATCCGGAGGGAGCACATAGTTCTGGATCTGTACGTGGACTTCCCCGTCTCCGTTCAAATCCTCTGCATTGGCTTCAAAATACCCCTGCAGCGCCTGGCTGTCCTCATCCGCGATCATGTAGTCCGTGACAAAGGCAATATTGTAATCATAATCCACTTTCCCAAGCATATCCTTGATAAACACAATGACCATAAAGAGCAGAAATGCTCCGATCAGTACGTGGAACTTATAATAGTACCAGAAATTGTCAACTTTTTTTCTTGTTTCGTCTTTCATCTGTGGTTTCTTCATTGATTCACTCATCCGTCCTTTTTTTATGCTGATTTAGATTTTATCACTTCTAAATTGAGAAAGGAAGAGGTTTTTCGAGACTTTATGGAGATTTTAGAATTGTTATTGCTATTTTCACAACTTGTGATATTATGGTAAAGGATTTTTAGAAATACGATCACTGGAGATTAAAAATATGAAGAATCTGACTCAGGGGAACCCAACCAAGCTTATGCTCTCCTTTGCCCTGCCTGTGTGCCTGGGCAATCTGTTCCAGCTTTTTTACAGTCTGGCTGACACCAGAATCGTGGGAAGCACACTGGGGGAATCCTCCCTGGCCGCTGTCGGTGCCACAACAGCCATCAGCACACTGCTCATCGGCTTTCTGCAGGGCCTGACCAACGGCTTTTCCATCATTGTCTCCCAGAGCTTCGGGGCTGACAAGAAAGAGCGGCTGAGAAAAGCGGCTGCGGGAACCTTTCTACTGGGATTTCTGACCACAGTGGTACTGACTGTGGTGTCCCTTTTGGGGCTCAATGGCTTCTTGTCCCTGCTGCAGGTCCCGGACCAGCTCCTCTCAGAGGCATCCGGGTACATAAAAATCATTTTGATGGGTATGCTCATCACCATGCTCTACAACGCCCTGGCCGGGATCATGCGGGCAGTGGGGGATACCGTAGCGCCGCTTCTGTTCCTGGTCTGTGCTGCCCTTCTGAATGTGGGGCTTGACCTTTTATTTATCCTGCAGTTTCATATGGGGGTGAGAGGCGCTGCCCTGGCAACGGTCCTGGCCCAGAGCGTATCCGTTGTGCTGAGTTTTGTGTACATGTGGAGGCGCTATCCCATTTTCCGGCTGAAGCCCGGGGACTTCAGGCTGAGCCGAACCATGGTTAAAGTCCTTTACTCCTCCGGCATGTCCATGGCTCTTATGATGTCCCTGGTATTTTTCGGTACCCTGGCTCTTCAGTGTGCCATCAACACCTTCGGCACGGAGATCATTGTGGCCCATACCGCTGCCAGAAAAATCTGCGAGTTTTATTTCCTGCCCATCTCCGTCATGGGCGTGACCATGGCTACCTTCTGCGGACAGAACTTCGGCGCCGGGAAGTTTGACCGGGTGAAGATCGGTATTCGGCAGGCACTGTTCATCACATGGGGATGGACCTTTATTATCATCCTCTTAAGCTACACAGCCGCCCCCTTCCTGATCCATCTGGTCACAGGAAGCAGCAGTCCGGCGGTCATAGAGAACGCATCCAAATATCTGCGTATAAATTCTCTGCTGTACTTTGTAGCCTGCGGGATCAATATCTTAAGAAACGCCCTGCAGGCCATCGGGGACCATATCACCCCTGTCATATCCAGCTTCATTGAGCTTGCAGGCAAGGTGCTCATTGCCCTGTTTCTGACCCCCATTCTGCAGTATATGGGGATCATCATTGCAGAGCCAATCATCTGGTGCCTGATGATCCTGCCCCTGATTTTCAAATTCCGCCGTCTGTGCAGGGCACAAAATCAGAGGCAGCGCATATAATAATCATAAAGCGATTCAAGGAGTCACCATTTGGCATATAAAGTTGTAATAGACGCCGGGCACGGGGGAACGGATCCCGGCGCTGTCTATAAGGGCAGACAGGAGAAAGATGACAATCTCCGCCTGGCCCTGGCAGTAGGCCGGATTCTCTCCCAGAACGGGGTGGATGTGGTGTACACCCGCACCACCGATGTATATCAGACACCATTTGAGAAAGCCCGCATCGCAAATCAGACCGGGGCAGACTGGTTCATTTCCTTCCACCGGAACTCCAGTCCTCAGCCCAACCAGTATTCCGGCGTGGAATCCCTGGTCTATGACCTGTCGGGACGAAAGGTTGACATGGCGGAAAATATCAATGGAGCCTTGGGGGAACTTGGCTTTAAGAACCTGGGCGTAAGGGCAAGGCCCGGTCTGGTAGTCCTTCGCCGCACACAGATGCCCGCGGTACTGGTTGAAGTTGGCTTTATCAACAACGACGCGGACAACGCTTTGTTTGACGAGAAATTTGATGAGATCGCCCAGAGCATCGCCTACGCGATCCTGGGAACACTGGAGGAGGAAGAAGTGGAGAAGCCGCCTGCAGGGGAGCCCGTGCTTTACCGGGTACAGGTGGGCATGTTCCGGGAAAAACAATACGCCGATAACCTGCTCTATGAACTGCAGGACCAGGGATTTCCGGCATACATTTTAAGTGAGGACGGCTTTTATAAAGTGCAGGTTGGCGCTTATCAGTATCTGGCAAATGCCGTCAGGATGGAGCAGACCCTGCGGCGGGCAGGATACAGCACCTGGATCACTACCTGAGATAACAAAGAAAAAGATGTCTTCTGCTTTACGGCAGGAAGACATCTTTTCTGGTTTTATAGAGTGAACACGTATCCCTACATGGAATCCGCACGTCTCTCCACATTCTTTTTAAAGTTGATCACTTCATGGTCATATTCTGCGTCCATAAACTGGGAATGTATCATGAAATCCGCTGTAGCCTTGTTGATAGCCATGGGAATATCATATACCTGTGCGATACGCATAAGGGCTTTCACATCCGGATCATGGGGCTGCGCCGTCAGAGGGTCCGAGAAAAACACCACAAAATCAATGACACCTTCCACGATTTTGGCGCCAATCTGCTGGTCACCGCCCAGAGGGCCGCTGTTGTATCCCTTGATACGAAGCCCTGCTTTGTCCGCGATCAGTCTGGCTGTGGTGCCGGTTCCGTAAAGGCTGTGGTTTTTCAGTATATCATAATTCTCTTTGCACCATTCGATGAGTTTCGGTTTTTCATTGTCATGGGCGATCAGCGCAATATGTTTTTTCTTACCTATTGTAAAGGTTACAAATTCATTGTCCATGTATCTTAACTCCTTTCAGCTCACTGTTTTTTTATCATAACATATTTTACTTGTCCTCACAACGGGAAACTGCTACAATAATGGCAAAGAAGGAGAAGCATATGTACTATTTTATCATCAATCCCCGCTCCCGTTCCGGCAAAGGACAGGAGATCTGGGACCGTGTAAAAAAACGTCTGGATGAGGAAAATCTGGAATATGAGGCCTATTTTACCCAGAAGCAGGGACATGCTGCTGAGCTGGCACACCAGATTGCTGCCCTTTCCATACCCTGCACCCTGGTTGTTGTGGGCGGTGACGGCACCGTGAACGAGGTGGTGAACGGGCTTGTGAAAACCGTGTACACCCACATTACCCTGGGCTATATCCCCACCGGCTCCGGCAATGACTTTGCCAGAGGCCTTGGGCTTACCAAAGACACCGAAAAAGCCGTGGAACAGATCCTGGCCCCGGCAGACATAGAGAAGATGGACATTGGAATCGCGCAGTCGAACGGGGAGAAGCGGTATTTCCTCATCAGTGCAGGCATTGGCTTTGATGCCTCCATCTGCCACGAGGCGCTGAATTCCGGCCTCAAGGATTTTCTGAACAAATACCATCTGGGCAAGCTCACCTACGCTGCCATTGCCCTGAAACAATTATTTCTCTACCGCCCCTGCCGTGTGGATATCCGGCTGGACAGGCAGAGGATCTGCCGTTTTCCCCGCTGCTTTTTCGTGGCGGGCATGAATCTGAAATATGAGGGCGGAGGATGCAAATTCTGTCCGGACGCGGATCACGCAGACGGAAATATACATATCTGTGTAGCCGGGAAACTCTCCAAGTTAAAGATCATCACCATGCTGCCCACTGCCTTTATCGGGAAACATATATGGTTCCGCGGCATAGAAATACAAAAGGGGCATGTGGTGGAGATCATCAGCCGGCGTCCTCTCCCTGTACACTGTGACGGGGAATCCTTTGGATTCAGGGACTCTCTTTCCCTAACGACAGCCCGGGAACAGATCTCAGTCATCACCGGATAGTTGAAAGAAGGTTTAACTTATGAAATTACTGCTGATAACCGCTGCCATCGTACTGCTCGGTTTTTTACTTTACTTTTACTGTATCATGCCGCGTTTTACAAGAAAATCGCAGACGCGCGCCTTTATGCACAGGCTTTTTGCCCATCGGGGCCTGTTCCACCCCGGGGAGGGCATCCCGGAAAATTCCATGCCGGCATTTGAACGGGCAGTTCTGTGCGGATATCCCATTGAGCTGGATGTCCAGGTGACTAAGGACAACAAGATCGTAGTTTTCCATGACTACACACTGGGCCGTATGTGGGCATTGACCTCCCGCTGGAAACAAAGACGTATGAGGAGCTGCAGAAGCTCTCCCTGCAGAATACCGGTGAGAAGATCCCGCTGTTCTCGGACGTACTGAAGCTTGTGGACGGACGGGTTCCCCTGCTGATCGAGATAAAACTTCACTCTCACCATACATATCCATGTGCGTTGGTGGATAAACTGTTACAAGGGTATCAGGGAAGCTACTGTATCGAATCCTTTAATTCCCTGGCACTTTTCTGGTACCGCCGCAACCGGCCGGATGTTGTGAGAGGACAGCTCTCCTCCAACCTGACAAGTCCGGTAGCTGAGGGCGGATATGTCTTAAGCTTTCTGGTCAAGCATCTGCTCACCAACTGCATCGGACGCCCTGACTTCATTGCCTACTGCTATAAGGACAGCCGAAACCTGAGCTTCTGTCTGAACCGCCATCTGTACAAAACACCTGTATTTGCCTGGACACTGCGCACGCCGGAAGCCTATGAAACCTGTAAAAAGCGTTTTGATTCCGTCATTTTTGACAGCTTTCTTCCGCCAAAACAGGCATGAACAGACGTTTTTTTCAGAGTGTGAATGGGATGTGAAGCTTTTCTGAATTTACTGTAAATCCCATTGTTATCTTGATTTTCCTGTGCTATAATGGGCAGGACAAAGAAAGGCTCCGGCATCGAAAAGAAGGTGATTATGTGAATCTGCTGAAAAAATACAAACACACCTGGATTATCCCGGTATACGGCATCTTTTATCTTACAGCTTTCCAGTATCTGGAACAGCGCGATGTCCGGCCTCATATCATCCATATGAAGATTGATGACTATATCCCTTTCTGTGAATATTTCATCGTCCCGTATCTGCTGTGGTTTGCCTACATCGCAGTGACCGTTTTGTACTTCTCATTATTTAATGACAGCAAGCGGGAATTTTACCAGCTTATATTTACCCTTGGAGTGGGCATGACACTGTTTCTCGTCATCTCCTACATTTACCCCAACGGACAGGACCTGCGTCCCAAGCTTACGGGTGACAGCATCTTCATAGAGCTGGTGAGGCATTTATACCGGATCGACACTCCAACCAATATACTGCCCAGCATTCATGTGTTTAATTCCGTGGCCTGCTGTACCGCAGTGTTTAAAAACGCAAAAGCAAGAAAGCATCCCGTCCTTCTGGGCGGTACCCTGCTTCTGACCATACTTATCATCATGGCTACCGTATTCCTGAAGCAGCATACACTTGTGGATGTGGTGGCGGCATTTGCGCTGAATGTCTTCTGCTACCAGATGTTCTACAAAGAACATCCGGCACGACAGAAACAGCCTGCTTTTGTAAAATAACAATTCACAATTCTGCATATAAAAAGGACGTTCCGCTTTTGGAACGTCCTTTTTATATGGCTTCACCGGCAAATGCCGCTGCCCTTTATCCTTTAGTTAAACCCATAGAACTTCTGCACCACTTTATAGATTGCCACAGAAATATTCCTTCCGCTCCATCCCGGCAGATTTACACTTCTGCCCAGAATACCCAGGCGAAGTTTTCTGTAGATATGGATGTCTTCGTTTCTCAGGTATTTCCACAGATCCTTTTTCTTCTCCAGATTTTCCTCCGTGCCGGAGCGTATCAGCATGATGGAGGATACGGCTGTGATAATGTCCAGATACCGGAGCAGATACTGGCGCAGATGTTTGTCGCTGATCCTCTTGCCGGCCACGGAATCGATCATGAGACGGTTCACCAGAAGCTGCTGGTCAATCCTGCGTATCATCACATCCTCATGTACTGACTGGTCCTCCCTGCCGATAAAATACCGGTAGAAGTTCACGTCCATATAATACATGGTCTTCACAGAGGGCAGGGGCTGGTAGACAAACAGGTTGTCTACATAAAAGGTGTGTTTCGGCAGCTCCAGGCCGCATTCCCTCAGCAGTCCGGTCCTGTAAATCACAGAATGCATCAGGATATATTTGCCCACCGGCATCTTACTGATCTCCTCCCAGGTGAAAATTTTTCCCTGGGGAAGGTATTTCTTATAGCGCATGACTTTCTTCCGTCTGGCACCCTGCTTTTCATAGACAAAATTGCTGATCATCATATCCAGGGTCTGGGGCCCTCCCACGATCTCTGAAAGCTTTGTCAGAATCGCGTCATAAGCCTCCTTGTTCACCCAGTCGTCGCTGTCCACCACTTTGAAAAAGATTCCTGTGGCGTTTTTAAGACCTGTGTTCACGGCCTCCCCGTGGCCGCCGTTCTCCTGGTGTATGGCCTTTACAATGCCGGGAAATCTGGCTGCATAATCATCTGCGATCTTCGCCGTGTCATCCACGGACCCGTCATCGACGATCAGAATCTCCACCTGATCCCCGCCCTCCAGCAGGGAATCCACGCATTTCTCCATGTATGCCTGTGAATTATAACAGGGAACTGTTACGGACAATAATTTCATTTTATTCGTCCTCCTCAATATATTTTCTATATGCGGAAAAAGCGGAGGGAATCGGGTATTTTCCCTTCGACTCTTTTTTGTCAATAAAGAGCAGATTTCCTGCCCTCTTCTCTGTGGAGGCTACTCTGACCACATATCCTTTCATATGCCACTCCACATGAGAAAAGATATGTTTCGCCTCTCCGGCATTTTTTATGTGAAGAGGCATGAGCTTTAACGCCTCAACCGCCCTGATCACTTCCTCCTCGGTCAGCCAGCCATCCATATTCGGAAATTCATACAGACCTGCCAGAAGCCCTTTGTCCGGACGCCTGCAGACAGCGTATTCCTGTCCGTTCTGTATGAGAAGGACTGTCTTTTCCTCAATCCTGCGCTGCTTTTTCGCTGCCTTTTTCGGATACTCCAAAACCGTGCCGTGAGCTCTGGCACTGCACAGATGCTGTACCGGACAGACCTGGCACTTTGCCATACCGTTCGGTATACACACCACAGCTCCCAGCTCCATCAGGCTCTGGTTAAAAGCCCCCGGCCTGTCTGCGGGCATGACTGCCTCCAGCTCCTGCTCCACCCGGCGCTTTACGGACTGCTTCAGGATATCCTCCCCGTTTTCTGTGATCCGGGAAAGGACCCGCAGTACATTGCCGTCCACGGCCGGCTTTTTCAGGCCGTAGGCAATGGAAGAAATGGCACCTGCCGTGTAGCTGCCGATGCCGGGAAGCTCCAGAATCTCCTCGTAATCAGCGGGAAGCTCTCCTCCGTACTTCAAAACAATCTCTTTAGCTGCCTTCTGCATATTTTTCACACGATTATAATAGCCCAAACCCTCCCACAATTTCAAGAGTTTATTTTCCGGGCAGGCAGCCAGGTCTTCAATCTGCGGAAGAGCTGTAAGGAAACGCTCATAGTATCCCTTTACAGCCTCCACCCTGGTCTGCTGCAGCATGATCTCAGAAACCCACACATGGTAGGGCGTCGGTTCCCTGCGCCAGGGCAGGTCCCGCTTATTCTCCTCATACCAGGAGAGCAGGGGCTTTATTATCTCTTCCAGTTTCATATAAGCTGTACCTCCACCGGTTCCCCCAGAAAGATGGAATCCGGTTCCACAAAACAATCATAGGCCAGTATATGCACACCGGCCTGTTCTGCCTCCAAAAGTGCCCGGGCAAACGCCTCCTGTGTCTTTTTGTTCGGCTCGAAATATCTCACGTCCTTCATTTGGATAACAAACATAATATACGCCTCATAGCCGTCTTTTATACACTGGCACAGCTCCTTTATATGCTTGATGCCGCGCTCCGTAGGCGCGTCCGGGAAGCGGACGATTCCCTCTTCCTCCAGGGTCACGCCTTTTACTTCCATAAAAATTTTCCGCTCTCCCTGTTCTATGTACAGGTCAAAACGGGAAGTTCCGTATTTTGTCTCAGGCCGGATGTATGCGCCTTCACCAAAAAGGCCGCCATTTCGCAGCCACTCTTCCACTACCCGGTTGGGAATCTGGGAATCCATGTTGATCAGGCGGTCCCCTTTTCTCACAGCGATCAGGTCATACGCTGTTTTCCGTTCTTTTTTGTCACTTTTCTCCAAAAAAACAGAGGCACCGGGAACTAACAATTCCCGGCACCTTCCAGTGTTTTTTACGTGACAGATTTCTTCCTGCCCGTCGATCTCCACACGGGCAATAAAACGGTTGGGGCGGCTTACAAAGCGCCCTTCCCTGATATTCTTATATCTCATGCTTCTGTCAGTCCCTCATAAATCTCTTTAACGCTGTCAAAGACATAGGTTGGCTTTACATCTCCTTCTTCTATGTCCTGTGTAGTCGCTTCACCGGAAAGCACACAGATGGTATCCACCCCGGCATTTGCTCCGGTTTTGATATCTGTGTAAAGCCGGTCTCCAATGATGACAGCATCCTCTGCCTTCATTCCCAGCTTCTTTAATACACAGTTTACCATAATCGGCTCAGGTTTACCAATAAAAAATGGTTCTTTTCCTGTGGCATTTTTCAGCATTATGCTCATAGAGCCGCAGTCAGGGATATATCCAAAGCTCACCGGACATACGAAGTCCGGATTCGTAGCCAGATACACCACGTCCTTACCAAGCATGATACAGGTATTCCTGATCTTCTCCGAAGTATTTTCCGTGTCAAATCCGATGAGGACAATGGATGCTCTGTCATCCACCTCTGTAACCACCTGAATACCTGCCTCGCGCAGCTCCTTGACTAGAGAACGGGTTCCCATACAGTAGACCACCTGGCCCGGATAATTTTCATGGATGTACATGGCAGTCGCCTGGCTGGATGTGTAGAAGTTCTCGTATCCGGCCCGTATACCCATCTTTGCCACCTTATCCACATAGTCGTTCACTGACTTGGAGGAATTGTTGGTGATAAATATGTACTGTCCGCCCCTTCGCTCAATCTCATCCAGGAAATCCAGTGTCCCCTCAAAAATCTCATCTTCATTATAGATGGTTCCGTCCATATCCAGAAGATACAGTTTCTTGTCTCTTAAGCTCTCTGCATTTTTACCGTTCTTATCTGTCAGCATTTTTTTCTCCTTGTAACACCTGTTTATTTTGATACCGCCGGAATGTTCTTTGTGGCGATCATATCCACACCGGTACCGCACACATTTTTAAGTACCACGTCACCGATATGTACCGGGGCATTCACTGCCACGGTTTTTAAAGCTTTCGCGCAGTCATAAATCTTTCCTTTTGGAATATCGGAAGCTGTCTTGACAGACACTACGGGAAGTGTGCCTCCTGTCACACGGACAGAGGAGGTTACGATCCTTGTGGGATTGGTCACTTCTTTCGTTCCATATGCCTCGCCTTTTTTGCAGGTGTTTCCCTCCACCTTTTTCACAGCTCCGTTCTCCATGGTCACAGTGAGGCTGCATCCCAGAGGACAGTTAATACAGATCAATTCTCTTGTTTCCATCTCTATGCCTCCTCCACTTTCACAGTAATCTTATCGAAACTTTCCCGGTCTGTCAAATCCGATTTTTTTAGGACAACCTGTTCCATCTCGCCGGGTGCCAGTTTTCTCTTCTTTTTATGCCAGATCCGCCGGTCTCCCAGATACACACTCACATAACAGTCCCGGTAAACAGCGCCCACACGGAAACGCAGTGTGAGGGTATCCTCCATACAGGCAGGACGTATTGTCTGGGGCACGGTATAGCGTACACCGTCCACAGCGAAGACGGGAATCTCTTTTGTATCCTCTTTCTCCTTCTCACCCCGGATATACGCTGCCGCGCAGGCGCCTGCCCTTGCCGCCTCCTCGGACACATAGTCCACCAGGTCATGTACATGGAGTACATTGCCGCAGGCGAATACACCGGGCACATTTGTCTCCAGACTTTCATTCACCACTGGACCTGAGGTGATGCGGGACAGCTCCACACCGATTTTTCCTGACAGTTCATTTTCCGGAATCAGGCCGCAGGACAAAAGCAGGGTGTCGCAGGCGTAAAATTCCTCTGTTCCCGGAATCGGCTTTCTGTTCTCATCCACTTCTGCCAATGTGATTCCCGTCACCCTTTCTTTTCCCTGAATATCAATCACCGTATGGCTGAGTTTTAAGGGGATGTCAAAGTCATCCAGACACTGTACGATATTTCTCTGAAGACCGCCGGAGAAGGGCATCAGCTCTGCCACCACTTTTACTTTGGCTCCCTCCAGAGTCATTCTTCTGGCCATAATCAGACCGATATCACCGGAACCCAGGATCACAACTTCCCTGCCCGGCATATATCCCTCCATGTTTACCAGTCTCTGCGCGGTTCCTGCGGTGTATATACCCGCCGGCCGGTATCCCGGAATGTTCAGGGCACCTCTCGGCCTCTCCCTGCAGCCCATAGCTAAGATAACAGCGCGGGCCGTAAGCATCATAAGACCATCCTCCCGGTTCATCGCCATGACTGTTTTGCCGTTTTCCCCATCCCGGATATCCAGCACCATGGTGTGCAGCTTATAGGGAATTTGAAGCTCCTCCACCTGCTGAATGAAACGCCAGGCGTATTCCGGCCCTGTCAGCTCCTCCTTAAAGGTATGAAGACCGAAACCATTGTGGATACACTGGTTCAATATGCCTCCCAGTTCTCTGTCACGCTCTAATATCAGGATGTTCTCCACCCCTTCTTTTTTGGCAGATACAGCGGCTGCAAGGCCTGCAGGGCCTCCGCCTATTATAATCAGATCATACTGCATGATTCTTCCTCTCTTTCCCCGTTTAGAATGTCTCTGTAATTCCCGTTTCGTCCTCTTTGATCACGCCGGTCAGAAGCTTTGAGCCTTTTCCCGCCTTGGTCAGCTCCAGTGGGTCCATGTGCAGCTCTCTTGCCAGGATCTCCATGGTTCTGGGCGCACAGAAGCCGGACTGGCATCTGCCCATTCCCGCTCTTGTCCTTCGCTTTACACCGTCTAAGGACCTGGCGCCCAGAGGCCGCCTGATGGCATTTATGATCTCGCCCTCTGTCACAGTCTCACAGCGGCAGATCACATTGCCGTAAGCCGGGTCTTTTTTGATCAGCTCTGCAATCTCCTCCGGGGATGCCTGTGCCACATTGGGGATATCCTCTCTGGTGCTGATGAAATTCTCTTTCTTTTTGGCCTGCAGACGCTCTGCCGCAAGCTCCGCCAGATATTCCCCTATGGCCGGGGCACTTGACAGACCCGGTGACTCAATGCCCGCTGCATTGAAAAATCCCTCCGCGTCCTCTGCCTCACCCAGTACGAAATCCTCGTCTTTTTCCGTGGCCCGTAGTCCTGCAAAGGAGGTGATCACCATATGCAGGGGCACATCCGCGGCACTGACACGTGCCAGGGATGCCACTTTTCCCAGTCCCCGGGCTGTTGTCTGGATTCCCTCTTTGTCCTCAATGTCATCCGCAGTAGGACCTACGAGAAGGTTGCCGTGAACTGTCGGGGTGATAAGGACACCTTTTCCCATCTTGGTGGGGAGCTGGAATACGGTATGTGACACAAAATTTCCGGCCTTTTTATCCAGCAGGCAGTATTCTCCCTTTCTTGGGGTGATGGAAAGCTTCCTCTTGCTTACCATATTGTTGAAAACATCCGCGTACACGCCTGCCGCGTTGACGACACAGGCTGTCTCATAACATTCCCGGTCAGTCTCGATCTCATAACCGCCCTTTTCAAGCTTTCTGACTGCCTTAACCTCTGTGTTCAAAAAGAAATCCACACCGTTCACACTGGCATTCTCCGCCAGGGCAATGGTCAGCTTGAACGGACATACAATACCGCCGGTGGGCGCATATAACAGGGCTTTCACATCATGGGAAATGTTCGGCTCCAATTTATGGATCTCCTCTCCCGTCACGATCCTGAGACCCTCCACGCCGTTTTCTTCTCCCCGCGTCTTTAACGCCTCCAGCTTCGGAATGTCCGTTTCATGGAAACACAGGACCAGAGAACCGTTTTTCTTATATGGAAAATCCAGTTCCTTTGACAGAGCCTCCATCATTTTACTTCCCCTTACATTCATCCTGGCCTTCATGGAACCGGGCTCAGCGTCAAAACCGGCATGCACAATGGCACTGTTGGCTTTGGAGGTTCCGCAGCACACATCCTCCTCCCGTTCCAGGACGGCTGTCTTTAAATCATATCTGGACAGTTCCCTTGCCACAGCGCTTCCCACAACACCTGCGCCGATAATCACCACATCATACTTCATCTCTTCATTCCTCCTGTTTTCCATAAAAAATAAAAAGAGACAAAACGAATACACATGCTTCTTACATGTGTCCTCCGCTTTGTCTCTGTTCTCCAGCGTTATATCTATGTTTTTACATAAACCAGACCTTCTGGTTGGTGGTGGATATGGATACGGCTCCTGCACTGAGCGCTGCCACGATATCCTCCTTATCTGCGATCAGTCCCCCTGCTATGACAGGTGTTCTGCTGTGCGTGCAGATTTTTGCAATGATCTTCGGCATAACCCCCGGCAGCACCTCGATCATATCCGGGTGCACACTCTCCGTCTGTCTTCTGATACTCTCAAAAGCAATGGAATCAATGACAAAAAAACGCATGACTGCGAACAGCCCCAGTTCCCTTGCCTGTTTGATGATTCCCGGCTTGGTGGAGATCACACCGTCGGCCTCTGTGGTATTCTTCAAAAAATCCACGGCAACCTCCCGGCTGCTCAGACCTCCGATGAGGTCAATATGTACCAGAACCGTCTTGCCGCCCTTTTTCAGACGCTCTACAATATCTCCGATATTACAGATATCCCCATAGAGCACAAAGACGATTCCAATCTCTGACTCCAGGCACTGCTTCAGTCCCTGTTCATCCTTAATGGCTGCCACCACAGGGCAGTCTTCAAATTGTTCCAGAATTTCCTGTTGTTTCATGAGACGCTCCATTTCTGTACTGTAAACTAGTAAACCATTTGATTCTAAAAAGACAAGACAATAAAGCCGTGATACGGCTTTATCCTCTTGTCTCCTGTCTCTTCTTATATCTTAGCACAATCCTCTGTGCCCTGCAAGACTTAATTTCTTCCCTATTCCCTGTAAAAACATACCACAGGACAGCCGGCTTCTATATTTTCATATATGGTTGCCGCCGCCGAGGTCGGCAGATTGATACAGCCATGGGAACCGCTGGTCCGGTAGATGGAACCGCCAAAGCTGTATCTCCAGTTGGCGTCATGCAGGCCGATACCGCCGTTAAAGGGCATCCAGTATTTTACGGGCTGCTCATACTCATAGGTGCCGTCCTCCAGTTTACGTCCCCTAAGCACCTGGTTTGTCTGTTTATACATGAGAGAATACACACCTCCCGGTGTTCTTCTGTCCCTCATGACATAAGTACCGGACACAAAGTCAGTATCCATCAAAAGCGCGCCGTCCCTGTAGAACCACAGGTGCTGGCTTGTCAGGTCAATCTCCACATAGGTGCCTCCGATATCATTATCCCCGTAGGTCACGCCTGCCTTGGAGTATACAGGCTCACGGACCGTCACCACATGGTTTGCTATATCCTCCAAAAGCTGTGCCTTTTCCTTTAACTGGTTGATCTGGAAACCGTAATTGCCGCCGGAGACCGTGATCGGTTCCCCTGTGGCAGTGCTCGTGATAGTCCTGTCTCTGCCCACTGTGTCATAATTCTCAGCCAGCCAGGCCACAAATTCCGTCACTCTGGCCTCCAGGGTTGCCGGGTCCTCCACATAATTTCCGTTCTCATCGTACGTCATCCAGTCTTTCACGGTCATGCCATCCAACACTTCCGTTTTGTCTCCGAAGGTGTAAGTAATTGTCACCGCCGCACAGGAATTCCACACATCCCTCTGATGGAGCAGCGTGGGGTCCTCCTTTGTGACAGCCGGAGCCGCATAGGCGCCTGCCTCCTCAGCGGAGACGGATTCCTGACTGCCTGCCACTGCTGTTTCCAGGGCAGAGAACATAACATCCTCCTGCACAGTGGTCCCTGCCGTCTCATCCACAATGACGAATTGATTTTCCCGGAAATCAATGTACGCATCCGTGGGAGCCTCCATACCGGCCGCCTGCATACAGTCAAAGGACTGAAGCTGCGCCCTTAAGGCCTCCTTGTCATACTGTATGTTTTCCGCGGTCTCATAGTCCGTTCCTCTGAAATATCCCTTGATCCAGGTAAATGGGTTCTGGTCATCCAAAAGCTTCTGCACACTTCCGTCACTGATATAGGCATAGCTGATATCCTGGCCTTTGATCTCTCTTGTCTGGTCATTCCTGAACTGCACCCGGATGGAATAATCCTCCACTTTTTTCCGGATCAGGTCTTCTGCCTGCTCCACGGTCATATTTTCGCAGGCTATATGGTTGATGGTCGTTCCCTTGAAGAATTTATCTTTATAATAGTAAGCACCTGCGCCATAGCCGGCTGCTGCCAGTATGATGACAGCTCCTGTGATGCCCAGTGCAATTTTTATTCCGGTCTTTTTACCCTTCTTTTTCTCAGCCCTTATCTCTTTCTTAGCTGCCTTTTTCTGCTTTTTCTCAGCTTTTTTATCCGGTTCCCGGTAAGCAGCCGCTTCCTCCTGGCTTCCTATGGTATCCTGGATGATCTTCTCCATGGCAGAGTCGATTTTCGCTTCCATCTCTGACTTAGGCTGTGTCTGCTTTTTCTCCCCTTGACGGACAGCAGCTTCTGCCTTTTTCTCTGCCTGCTGCATCTTCTTTTGCTGTGTTTTTTTCTTCATTTAATTTGCTCCCCGATATTACATTTCTGTCCGGCCTGCAGCTATTTTTACCTGATTTTCCATGCCGCAGCCGCCAGTATTCGACATAAGCGCGAATACTTGTCTATTATAACACAAAATTCTACAACCGGATAAATATAAATCAATCCTTAAAAAAATTTAAAGCTTTTGTCATACTTTCTATTTTTTTATTGTATGTGAAAATTTTTCTTCATATTCTATCCTGTCACAGAATTCTGCTGGGAATGAACCAACCATATATTAGACGCACGAAAACGACAAAAGGTGACACTCTGCATAGAAAAAATTTTTTTCCGCATACTAATTCTGCAGCGCGGTCAACATTGCTGCCTCCCAACACAAGTAAAAAAAGTGAGGAAACTGCCATGTTAAAAGAAAAACCTTACAGAAATGACTATGATGACGGAAACATTCCTGAAATCGACCTTCCCAGGGAGTCCGACGCCACTGACGTGATCCCCGACGAAGTGCCGCGCAAAGACGGCCCCGGCGGAGAAGGCTGACAGGAAGCGAGGTGACCTGAAATGATTGACAACGAAGAACTTCCCATCGGCTTCACCATGGAACTGGCCATGCACTCAGATATCCTGAACCATTTTGCCAGACTTTCCAAGTCGGAACAGAAGCCTCTGGTAGACAAGGCAAGACAGGTAAATTCCCGCCACGAGATGCGGGAATATGTGGAATCCATGTTCCGCCCCTGAGATGCGCTGCTCTCCAAGCCGGCTGTGACGCGCAGAATTACCTGCAGCGCACAGCCGGTTTTTTGGCCTTTTCCGGGTCTACATATCTGATAAATTTTTTGTTTCCCCTCATTTCCGGATGTGGTATACTAAAAGTGTTTTAAAACAAAGAAGGAGGATTGCTGTAAAGCAAAAGAAATCTTATGTACCATTTACTGAATCAATATTTAGACACCAAACAGATTGTGATGCTGGGGATCATCCTTACCTTTCTCATCACATTTTTTGCACTGAAGCACCCGTTTTCCTTTCTCCCCAGTGACCAGGGGCGTGATTTTGCCCTAAACGGCGCACTCTCAAAAGGAAAAACGAGAGGCGTTGGACTGACATTTGTCATCTGCTTTATTATCGGCACCGTACTTTTTATGCCTCTTGGCAAAGAGTACATTGTCTATGCCATACTGCTTTTTTGCATTATGCTCAGCGGTTATCTGGATGATGCCGCCGAGACACCATGGAACGAATACAAAAAGGGGCTGATTGACCTCATCATATCAGCCGTAGCGGTCTTCACTTTCCTGAATTTCAACAGCACCACCATCTCCCTTGGCTTCACCGAGCTGGAAATCCCCAAAGCTGTCTATGCCATACTGGGCATTATCCTCTTCTGGGTTTCCATCAATGTGACAAACTGTACCGATGGTGTGGACGGGCTGTGCGCCAGCCTCTGTGTTATTGTCATGCTGTCCTTTGGCCTGATTTTCAAAGAAACTCTGGGTACTTATGTGATCGCCAACTTCCTTTTTGCCGCAGTTCTGCTGGCATACCTGTACTTTAATTCCTCGCCCAGCAGCATGCTCATGGGAGATGCCGGTTCCAGGGCCCTTGGTTTTTATATTGCAGTGATCGCCATCAAATCCCAGCACCCGGTTATTTACCTTCTGCTGGCAGGCGTACTGATCATTGACGGCGGCCTGGGTCTTGTAAAAGTATTTCTGAAGAGATTTCTGAAAATCTCTATCCTGAAAAATACAAGAACTCCCATTCATGACCACGTAAGGAAAAAATGCGGCTGGTCAGATACACAAGTAGTGGTCCGCTTCCTGATCATCCAGGTAATACTGGCTGCCGCCGCTTATATGCTGGTAAGATAGCAAAAAAGAGAAACACACTGTAAAAGCTGTGTTTCTCTTTTTTCTCTCCCCCCATTTTGCTGCCTCTCCTCATATATGAAGTATAATATCCTGTACCTCACAATTGAGGATGTCACACAGTGTATCAATCGTCTTTGTGGTTATGGCCTCACCTTTTTTAATTCTGTGTAAGGTATTCGCTGATACACCATGGTGATGGATTAGTTGATACTCTGTGAAGTTTCTTCTGAACAGTGTCTCATAAAATGGTTTGTAGCTTATCATAATCCCTTCTCCTATCCAGTGCATTTATTGAATAGTATCATACTCAATCTCTTGACTATACTCAAAATATTGAGTATATTTAAAACAAAAGAATGGAATGGGGGAATATTTTATGACAAATCATGAGGAGCCAAAGTATTCATCAGAATACGACAAAAAACAATTTATCGAAATCTGTGACAGGTACGAAGATAAGATACTGGAAAACATCATTAAAAAAGCAAAAGAGATGGGGCTTTTCGACGATTAGCCCTGCCCCGGCCGAAAAGGGCCGGGGATTTTTTTCTCAATTCAGAATGCCGCTTGTACTCTTTCCTCACTTTATGTATAATAAATGGGGAATCTGGAAACCCTGAATGCGGCTCGATAAACCGCAAATAAAAACAAAGGAACTTTTGTATATGAATATAAGAAGACTTTTCGCTGTATGGAGCGCCAAGCTCATAAAGACAGCCTGCCAGATCACCGGCAGGCAGGGTGTGACACTGGCCGGTAAGATAGCGCTGTCCATCTATCCCCCGATTTTAAAAGAACTGGCGTCTGAGGTCAAAAAAGACATTTTCGTTGTCTGCGGCACCAACGGCAAAACTACCACCAACAACCTTTTAGCCTCTGTTCTGGAAGCAAATAACTGCAGCGTTGTCTGCAACCGCACCGGCTCCAACATGCTGAACGGAGTCGTCTCCGCCTTTGTCCTGAATGCCCGGGCAAACGGACATCTGCGGGCGGATTACGCCTGTATTGAGATTGACGAGGCATCCACAGTCCGTGTATTTCCTCATTTCAAACCTGACTATATGGTACTCACCAATCTGTTCCGTGACCAGCTTGACCGGTACGGGGAGATTGACACTACCATGAATCTCCTGTCCCGGGCCATGAAGATGGCGCCGGACATGAAACTTCTGGTCAATGCGGATGACTCCTTATCCACCTTCCTTGCCATGGACAATGACAATGCGTACACCACCTACGGCATCAGTGAGCAGGTATATCAGGAACAGGACTCCAGGGAGATCCGGGAAGGCCGTTTCTGCAAACGCTGCGGAGAAAAGATGGAATACAACTTCTATCACTACAGCCAGCTTGGAGATTATCACTGCTCCAAATGCGGATTTGCCCGCCCTGTGCCCCAGTTTGACGGCAGCCATATTGATATGTCAGACGGTCTGTCCTTTGATGTGGGTGATTTTCATGTAAAAGCAAATTACCGCGGTTTCTACAATATTTATAATATATTGGCCGTTTACGGAGCCGCCTCCCTGGCGGGTATCCCTCTTGACAGCTTCAACCGGATTCTGGGGGACTACACGCCCCAGTTCGGAAGAAACGAACTCTTTGAGATTGATGGCACCAGGGTCATGCTCAACCTGGCTAAAAACCCGGCAGGATTTAACCAGAATATCGGCGCGGTCATGACAGACACGGCTCCAAAAGATATCATCATCCTGATCAATGACAATAGTCAGGACGGCACAGATGTATCCTGGCTCTGGGATGTGGATTTTGACAGGCTGAAGGACGCCAATGCCGCCTCTATTACCGTAAGCGGCATCCGCTGCCAGGATATGCGCCTGCGTCTGAAATACGTGGACATCCCGTCCACTCTGGAACCGGATATTGAAAAGGCCATCCTCTCAAAACTCAAAAGCGGAACTAAAAACCTGTACCTGCTTGTAAACTATACCGGCCTTTATACCACTCACAACATACTGAAGAAAATGGAGGGCAGAAAATCATGAAAATCACAATCGGACATTTATATCCGGACCTCCTGAATCTGTACGGGGACAGGGGAAATATCCAGTGCATGAAGAAACGCTGCCAGTGGAGAGGCATCGAGGCAGAAACTGTGGAATTCCAGCTTGAGGACAACATTGATTTTTCCGCCCTTGATATTGTGCTTCTGGGCGGCGGCTCCGACAGGGAGCAGATGCTGGTCTGCGACAGACTCCGCAGCATACAAAAAGATTTCAAAGACTATGTGGAGGACAACGGCGTAGTGATCGCTGTCTGCGGCGGCTATCAGCTTCTGGGCCATTATTACGACACGGATGACGGGCGCATTGAGGGTCTTTCCCTTGTTGACCTGTATACAGAGCAGGGCAGCCCCCGTCTGATTGACAATATCGTCCTGGAAAACCATAAATTCAGCCTTCCCATCGTCGGCTTTGAAAATCACGGAGGCCGCACCTATATCGGAGACAATGAGCCTTTCGGAAAAGTCCTCTACGGAAACGGCAATAACGGGGAAGACAAAGCCGAGGGCGTGCTCTATAAAAATGTAGTGGGCACCTATCTCCACGGCCCCCTCCTTCCCAAAAACCCGCATATCTGCGATTACCTCATTGCAAACGCTCTGGAGCGCAAATACGGAAAGGCAGAACTTGCCCCTCTCGACGACAGCCAGGAGATTGAGGCCAACCGGTATATTTATGATCGCTTTGTAACAAAACAATAGAAATATGCCCGGCTGATTTACTATTGTTATATATTAAAGGGGAAAACTTATGGGATACCGAATTGCACTGCTGCTGAAACAGCACTATTACCAGCATTATAATGATCATCTCCCTGGAATCAGCGAAGATGTCTCCGTAGAATACTTCACTTATGATACTCTGGACGAGCTTAAAAATATTTATCTGAAAATCAAAGATGATTTTGAAGGATTTCTTGTCAGCGGTATTGCCCCCATGAAAGCCATATATTCCCTTGGCGAGCAGGCAGCCGACGCTGTGGTGGATTATTTCCACATCAGTGTGGAGAACACCTACCACATTCTGCTCCAGCAGATTGTGCTGGATGAACACCTGAAACTCTCCAGAATCGGTATGGATTTTATTCAGGACGGCCATACCCTGAAAGAGCTTCTTGTCAGCAACCGGTTCGCCCAGCGCATCCGTGAGTTCGAGGAGGAGTGGAGAGACTTCTCTTCCTCTGTGGATCTGGATGAACGGGAGGCTGCGCTCTCCGTAAAGTACAGGGAGCTGGCAGCCCAGAACAAACTGGATATGATCATCACTTATTTCTACAGCGTGATTGAAAATATGCGGGATACATCCATTCCCTGTATTTATGTCTATCCTGATGAAAACATGATCAGTGATATTGTAAAAAGCATGAAAAAAAGCATATCCATAAAAAATATGAAGAGCCATCTGCCTGCTGTCATACATATTAATATGGAAAATATGCCGGTTCAGGATGAGGTGTCATACGAAAAGACACGGCTGGAGATCAATAAGATGATCATGGAGCTGAACCAAAAATACCTGAACCGCCTTGTGATAAAAAACACATACCGGGATTTTGAACTGTATGGAGATTACAGCATCATAAAAGAGATCACAGGGGATTTTAAGAAATGCCAGATACTGGAACAGCTTCACAGCCTGCTCTCTTTTAAGGGTTCTGTAGGATATGGCATTGGCCACACCTTTTATCAAGCCAGGATAAATGCCGTTGATGCCAGTCATTATTCCAGAAACGGCAGTCTCCGGGAAGACGGCAGTTATCTGATAGATGAAAATGATCAGCTCACGGTCCTGCAGATTGGTCTGGTTCCTGCTGGAATGAAGGTTTCCGGCGATTATATCAATGATATCGCAGATAAGGTAAGTCTCTCCTCAGAAACTATTGTGCGTATCATCCGCGTCATGAAACAAGAGGGTACCAACAAACTTACCTCCCAGGAACTGATGCACCATCTGAATATCTCTTCCAGAGCTGCCAACAAATTCCTGGCTGCGCTGCAGAAGGACGGATATGCGGAGGTTGTGGGTATGAGGCGCTCCGGCAATAAGGGGCGGCCCATCAACATTTACCAGATCAATCTGAAATACTGACCTGACAGTACATTCCTTTCAGGAAACATGAGAGCAGCCATTCCGGTATCCCCGTATGGCTGCTCTCATATTTTCCTGTATTTTTTATAAATCCGGTTTTATCTCCTCCGGGATCGGACAATGATATCCTCCTCTTACTGCTGCGTCAAATTCTTTTTTCGCATCCTCAGCGATTTTCGGATTTCGGAAGACATCTATAGCAGCCATTCCCATGACCTTTGCTGCTGTCAACATTCCTTTTTTTCCTATGGAGGAACCTGACTGGCTGACCTCCTGCCAGGAATGCCCCGGTGTTCCAAAGGCTTTACAGGCAGTCAGAATCTGACCTGTGGGTGCCTGATAACTCACATCCCCTACATCTGTGCTCCCGGGCATTGTACTTTTCAGCGGATTTACAGGCAGTACTATATCTGCCAACACCTTGCCTTCCATTGCCGCTGCCGCATTTTCTCCATGCTGATTCTCCACCGCTGCTGCGGCCTCCTGTATCATCTGTTCTGAAAAAGTATCCCGTATTTTTTCGGCCAGCTCATGATCCGCATGGTCAAATGCCGGAGCACCGGCTTCCTGAAAGTTCTCCATCAGAACTTTTCCCAGTACCTTGTTGGGTATGTAATCGCTGAATCCATCTCCCCGCACCATTTCATAGGAAGTACCTGTCATGATTGCTGCTCCCCGCGCTACTTCACAGATTCTCTCAAATATTTCAAACGCCTGGTTCAGCCGCGGTGCCCTTGCCTCATAGTAGACAGCTGCCGTTTCCTGTACAACATTCGCTGCATTTCCCCCTGCGTTTGTGATCGCATAGTGGATTCTGGCCTCGGGGATCACATGCTCTCTTAAGAAATTACACCCTACATTCATAAGCTCCACCGCATCCAGAGCACTTCTGCCAAGATGAGGAGAGGCGGAGGCATGAGATGCCTTGCCGTGGAAAATAAAAGTGGCGCAGATATCTGCCAGGGAACTGGATGCGAAAAGCCCGTTCACATCCCAGGGATGCCAGCAGAACACAGCATCAAGCCCTTTAAAACATCCCTCCCGTGCCATGAATGTCTTGCCGGAGCCTTTTTCCTCCCCGGGACAGCCAAAATAAATGATAGTGCCCGGTTTCCCGCTCCGGTCCAGATATTCCCTGACAGCCACAGCCGCTGCAAGAGAGCCGGTTCCCAGCAGATTATGCCCGCATCCGTGGCCGCAGTCCGTATCTTCTCTTTTTTCCTGCACATCTGTTCCCGGCTTCTGACTCAGCCCCGGAAGTGCATCAAACTCTCCCAAAATGGCAATTACAGGTCCTCCGCTGCCAAAAGTGCCCTTAAAAGCAGTTGGGATTCCCGCAAGCCCAGTTTCCACCTGAAATCCTTCTCTCTCCAATGTCTCCTGAAGCAGCTTTGCCGACCGGTGTTCCTTAAATCCCAGTTCCGCGTATTCCCATATTTTTTGGCTGATCCGGGAGTAAATTTCTTCTCTCTTTTCAATATTTCTGCATAATCTTTCTTTTTCCTGTATCATATCCAATTCTTCTCCTTTTTATATACCTGCCATTACAGCTCCCATGATCAGGATAACCTCCAGTGCAAACCACATGAGAAACAGCTTCCAGATAAATTTATACCATTTATTCATCCCAATTCCCATGACACCGCACATCATCGCGCATCCGGTAGGCCAGAACATTTTTGAAAAGCCGTCGCCGAACTGGTAAGCTATGATGGCGATCTCACGATTCAGCCCCACAACATCAGCCAGAGGCGCCATGATCGGCACAGTCACAACCGCCTGCCCGCTTCCTGACGGTATGAAGAAATTGATCAGATTCTGTGCCAGCAGCATGGCAAATGCTGAAAACCCTGATGGAAATCCTTTCACGATATTTGACAGATATAAAACAGCCGTATCGATAATGTTACCGGAACTCATCACAACTTCAATGGAGCGTGCAAATCCGATCATAAGAACTGTAAATACCATGGACTTGGAAGACTCCACAAAGGAATCCGCGATTTTGCTGGGCCCCATACCGTTGATCAAGCCGGTTATGATCATACCGATAAAGAATACGGCTGCAAGCTGCTGCAGATAAAACCCAAACTTTGCCACGCCTATGGCAATGGTCATGATAATGATTCCGAATCCCAGCAAAGTGATCTTCTGTCTTCCTGTAAAGGGCATCTGCATAACCTCATCACGGCTTGCCGTGACGGTAGGTTCCGGTACACCATAGAGATAACTCTTTGTTGGGTCTTTTTTTATTTTCTTTGCATATTGCATTATGTAGAGGATCGTCACAGCCACGAAACAGACAAATGCCACGATGCGGAATGTGGTGATCTTCGTCCCAACACTGGGTATGCCTGCAATACTGCTGCCCAGGCCAACCGTAAAGGGATTTAAGATTGCAGCAGCAAACCCGACACCTGTACCCAGAATGACAATGGAGGAACCCACGATCCTGTCATATCCCAGTGTAATTGCAATGGCCACAAAGGCAGGAATCAGCCCCCATGCCTCCTCATTCATTCCGAATGTGGTGCCTCCCAGGGCAAAAAGTGTGAAAAATATGGGAATCAGAAAATAATCCTTGCCTTTAATTTTTCTAAGTATGGACCCCACCAGGGCATTCAGGGTCCCTGTGCTCATCAGAAGCGTTACATAGCCGCATGCGAAAAGCAGGAAAAATATAATATCCGCTGCATTTACAAACCCCTGAAAAATACTCATGCAGAAAGCCCAAGGGCCGATTGGGTTAGCATCCACCCCGTGATAACTCCCCGGCACCACCAGTTCTCTTCCAAGTGCCGGATCCACAGCCCGGTCAAACTGCCCTGCAGGCAGTACCCAGGTTAAAATGGCACTGATGAGAACCATGGTCATCATGATCACATAGGCATGCGGCATAGAAAATTTGAATTTCCTCTCTTTTTTCATAAAAATCCTCCTCGTTTTCACTTTCGCACTGTAAACTACCAGTTATTTTAAGCACGCTTACAGAACCGTTCTTTTATAGTAGGATACCACTCTATCCGGATAAAGTCAATTGGCAGTAATTGCAGATAAAATTTACTGATTTTCGGAAATAATACACAAAAAAGTGTTTCGTTTATGGCGATTACCTATACCCCCTATGACAAAACATTTCAGAATATTAAGGATAAAATAGTGGAAATTCCCTATTTTAAATGTTATACTGTTAAATGAATTTATTTTATGTATGAGGAGGATTACAGAATGGCGAGAGGACGCAAAAAAGAGACAAGGACACTGGACGAACAACTGCAGGCAGTTATCGGGGAAATCGCCACATATGAAGAAAAATTAAAAGAATTGCGCCGCAGGAAAAAAGAAATCGAACAGAAAATCACGGAAGACAAAAAAGAGGCTTTATATAAAGCAGTAATGGAATCAGGTAAATCACTTGATGAAGTTCTCGCTAGTTTAACAAACGAGTAAAAACATAAGTGAGCCCTCCGGCCCGTTTCTCTCAAACGGCCGGAGGGCTCACTTATATCTGTGATTCTTATTCTTCTGTTTCTCTTTCAAAAATTATCTGATAGCAATTGCCGCCGTAAACGCTCACTTTTGGTTCCAATATCTGTTTTAAGCGCCAGCCATCGGCTGCTTCCCGGACGATCGCCTCCCTGCAGGCTTCAAAGGGAACCGGCGGCATCTCACCGCGTACGGTTTTTGCCTTTTCCTTCTTAACCGGCACAAGGGGAATCTCAATAAATTTGTATTCATACTTTTTCATAAACTGTCTCCTTATTTTGTCAGCACAGGATATACCCGCAATATCCTTTCTCTGTTTTTATGTATCTCACATTGACCTTCTTTCCTACCTTATAGGTTCTGTCTGCGATTCGCACATGTAATCTCAAAACTATTATACCTTTTTTATCCCTCGGAAACAATCGGTAAAACAAGATCTCCAAAACACAAGCATGCCATTACGCCCCGTATCCATTAACAATTCCGCAATACACAGATGCTGCCGTACCCAAACTGCCATATGATGCCGAACCGGGGATAGAAACCCTCCTGATCATGCCGAACTTAGCTGTGACTGTCCTGCTTGCAAATACCATATGTAAGATCAAAAAAATAACAGAAGAATTCGTTGATCTTTTAGGTAAATAAATTTATAATAGATATTGATCTGATAGGTAAACAACAGGAAGGAGTTTATCATGCCCGCAAAACTATTAAACATGGAGCCTCAAAGAAGAGATGCTGTGTTAAATGCCGCGCTAAAAGAATTTTCATCGCAGGGCTATGACAAGGCATCCACAAATATCATTGCAAAAGAAGCCGGTATATCCAAAGCACTCATGTTTCACTATGTGAACAGCAAACAGGAACTCTATCTTATTGTACATGATTATTTTTCCAATCTGATAAAAAAAGAGTATTGGGAACAGATGAATTTTGATGAAAAGGATATCTTTGCCAGACTGCAGCAGTCCTATCTCCTGCAGCTTAAATTATCCGAAAAGTATCCCTGGATTTTAGAGTTTAGCAAGCTCTCACACACAGAGAATTCCGACACTGCCAGGCCGGCCGACTGCTATCCGAAATTATTTGACAATATAGATGAAACCAAATTCAGAAAAGGATTAGATATTGAAACCTGCAAGCAGTTTATCTTCTGGTCCAATGTCGGCTTTACGAATGAGATACTGAAAGAGATCCGAAGCATGGAAGTGGCTCATATAGACAGTGACGCTTTCATACGCAGACTGAATCATTACTTTGCAGAACTGCGCAAGATATTTTATACATCGGAAACTGTTTAGTATGCTGCCTAAAACTCTGCAATCTAATGTGAGGTGCAAAATGAGTGATGCTCCCAATACCCCCGGAACTCGGGTCCCCAGCCACGGCACAAACCGTTTCGGCACGCGATATGCCTATGATTTTTTACAGGTGGACTGGACACGCAGAGGCCATCCGAATTATCGGGTGCACTGGCTTTCCTACCTGCTCTTCGGCGTCTCCCTGAGCAAATGCTATTGCTGGGGAAAAGACATCTATGCCCCCTGCAGCGGTACTGTAGTTGATGCAAAAGATTTTTATAAAGAAAGAAGACGTGCATTTTTTCTTTCTGATATTTTTATTGCTTTAAAAAGTGCACATTTTTTTCGCCTCCGGAGAGACAGCATACAGTCTGTCACAGGCAACTATATTATTATAAAATATGATGACCACATCTATGCCGCGTTTGCACATCTAAAATACGGCTCTGTCAAGGTCCGAATAGGACAGAAGGTAAAAAAGGGAGACCTTTTAGGCTGCATAGGACATTCCGGCAATTCCTTTTTTCCTCATCTGCATTTTCAGCTCATGGACAGTGATGATATGTGTTCTGCCAAGGGGATTCCCTGCGCGTTTGCCAATTACGAAGTATTTAAAAACGGCGAATGGGAAACAATAACCAACGGTATTCCAACCGACAAGGACAGAATTCGATTTTGAGCATCTGTGCCTTTCGGCTTCCGAAGAAACTTATCTGCACTCTGGTCCATCTTGCCTCTTTTATCAAACTTTTCCCATCTATCACATACATTCTCCGCCAAATCTTTTAAATAAGCGACGACCTGTTCTGCCGCTAATGCATCATTCATAATATTTCCATCCTTTTTTACAGCAGCTGCTGCCATACTCGGCATACTTTCAATAAGAACGTGCCGTAAGCTGCATTTTTATGTAAAGGAACCTTGACAAAACCCATAGAGTAGAATATACTAAAATTGTAAAGGAAACTTGTCATAACATCAGATTGGATCACACGAAGGATATAAGAAAACCTTGAAGAGAGGAGGTATTATGTGGAAAACAGAGTTGAAGAATTAAGAAAAAAAGCTGGCATGAACCAGGATGATTTCGCAAAAGCAATTAGAGTTTCAAGACAAACGATCAGTTCAATCGAAACAGGGAAGTATAATCCTTCATTGGAACTGGCCTTTACGATTGCAGATTTCTTTGACACAAGCATAGAAAAAATTTTTATTCATGAAAGGGGTTGTCAAAATGAAAAAAAGTAATTTAATCACAGGAATCGTGTATTTATTGGCAGGAATCGTTTTTCTGGGCACCGCATTATTGACTGATACAAAATTAGATGGTTTATTTTTCGGTTTTGCAGGCGCCGGTATCATCCCCGGAATCATGATGATATTTAAATATTGCTATTGGTCCTCTCCGAAAAATAAAGAGCGTTATGCTGAAAAACTGGAAAAAGAAAAAATCGAATTACACGATGAATTAAAAGAAAAGTTGAGAGACAAGTCCGGAAGATATGCATATACGGCAGGGCTTTTTGTGATCGCGCTCTCCATGATGCTCTTTGCAGTCTTAAATTCTCTGGAAATCGTACAAACAGGTAATATTATCGTTTTAGTCCTGGGCGGATATTTAGTCTTTCAGATTGTGATTGGTATTGTGATATTTAATCACTTAATGAAAAAGTATTAAATATATGTTCCTGCTCATTTAAATCAGTGCCCTCAAAGTTAAAGAAAAACATTCACGCAAATCCACCTTTGGCGATAGGATTTTTGCCTGGCTGCTAAGCGGATTCTTACGGTCAGCGCATTTCTGCGCTGACCTACTGGATTTCATAACACAACCAGAAAAACAGCTTACAGGATTAACCTATTTTAATCGTTATTTTTCTATTCTGCTTCAGTTGGAACATCTACTATAAATGTTCCAATTACAGTTTCTCCATCCTCTTCATAAAGAGGAACTTCATATGCAGTCGGCGTATATTCCAACGCTTCTTCTAATGTCTGTGGGACTGCATTGATATCAGCTTCTTTTACATATCCCTCTGTTCCATCCACACCTATTGCACTCACTAAATCTGGCTGTATCCCGTATAAAAGCAATTCATATTCTGAACCATATATTTCACCATTTTCATTTCTGATAATTTCAACCTCGGAATCCGAAAAAGTCTGCGCTGGGCTATTTATCAAAGTATGTGCGCTATAACTACCAGTTGAAGGATTATATATGTAGGATGTTCCTCCAGCTTTGTAATTACCTCTTGTACTATTTGTTGGTGTAGATGCAATAATACTTTGTGCGCCACCACCATTGTAGATTACACCAGTGGATTTAACCAAACTACCATTTAAATATAATCTCGCTAATGATCCCATACGGCCGCCAGCTACACCTTTACTTGCCATTGTTGTAGCATTCGCCCACATAGCACTACCATTTCCATGCGTAGATGTTTTTCCTTTATAGGTAACTCCTTCAACACTTGGGAATATAAGCCAGCTTGATTCCGTATACGCTTGTACTACTACAGATGAACTTAAGATGAGTACACATAATAAAACAGCGAATAATTTTTTCTTATTTTTTTTCATTTAATTCTCCTTCCAGACTATCTTTTTGCATTGGGAACCAGTATAAACTTTCCAATTACTGTTTTACCATCCTGTAAGTAAAGAGGCACTGAATATGCTTTTGTAGATTTATTTAATGCTTCTGCCTCTTCTGGTGATTCGGCTACTTTGCCAGCTGATTCGCTTAATTTCACATATCCTTGAATATTATCTTCACCTATTGCTAACATTAAATCTGGTGGAAACATATTTTCTATTGCTGGTCCATAAGTCTCACCGTTTTCATTCTCTGGATATCCATTAAGCACAACCTCCTCTTCAGTCGGTACTATCAATTCATTATTAGTTGTTCGATAGCAATATATTACTACTATAATAAGAATAAAAATAATCAACAAAAAAACTAGTATTCGTTTATTTTTTATTAATTTAGGCAAACTTTCACTCCTCCCTATTAAATCAAATTTTTAGACTTACCTCCCCATCGGAATCACCTCTTTCCTTCATTTGGAAACTATATATACAGGTAATCCAATTATTCACATTATTGTTTTTGAATATTTTCTTGTTCAACTAAGGATTGCTCTATTTCCATTCTTTTATCCGCCCACTTTTCCTCCAATTCTCCCAAATAAATTTGATTTTCTGTAAATTCTTTGATGTATTCTTGTTTTAAACTTTCCATATATTTTTCAATAGTCATACTCTTTCATGTTACTTCTCTCATAGCATCTTCATAATTCTGTGCACCGCCATAAGATTCATAGAGTGCATCAACTTCTCCATCTTTCTTCATCTGCTCGTAAGTTTCAATATTGAAGGCTATTGCTTTATCCAACTCCTTGTCAGAAGCCAAATAACCAGCTTCTTTAGCAACATAGTATAATGTTTTGAATTTACATATAAATTTAAAAGCATCATCTTCGGGGTTATCAGAATTTGCTAATTTAAAAACTTCTGTCTGCCATTCAATGTCATGTAATATTCCTAATATCAACATATTCATTTCACCAAGCTGAGTCTCAGAGTTCGATTTCCTCCCCATTGGAATCACTCTTTCTTACTTCAGTATCATGTTAATATTTTGTTCTTATTTTTGACCTTTTGTTTTATAGATTATTAAAGTACGAGTCAATGTATAAAACCCCCAGAAGATAGATGCAATTAAAAAATAAGCTGTATTAAGCACAGGTATCGTCCTAGAGAAGAATGAAGCAGCATCTTCATTAATCACTTTTCCCAAATTATCACGCAACAGACTAATTGGATAATAAATTTGATTATATGATTTCAAATCAATCAAAATCAATAACACGCAAATAGTCACAATTTGAATCGCAATATTTTTCAAATTTTCTTTTTTTGTTATATGGCTGTTTATGATGAATAATGAAAGCAAAATTCCTCCAACCACCATCAGTACACATATTAACACAAACCATACCATGCTATTATTGGTTATACATGCTATTACCATATTACAGAAATACATAAAAACAAATACAAATAAGTATATACCCAGTGTTTTTAGTATCTGGTAAAGAATATTTCTCATTTAATTCATCTCCAATTAGCCTGAATGCTTTTGATTTAGTGGCTTAATATTCGTAAGTGAACATCCTTTCCGTACCCAGTATTACATTGCATATCCAAATACAAAATCAATCCTACAAAAGATCCATATCCGGCTCCGTAATAAGTAAACGCATTAATGGTAGGATATGTAATCCTGTAATTCCCACTGGTAGAACCATAATCTACTTGTCTCCAATTAGGGAAATCACTTCTCCTACTAACCCATTGTCCACTAACCCCGTACAATTCATTTAGCGGACCAAAATTATCTATCCATATCAAAGTTCCGTAGGCAGTAATTCCATCTTACGTTACATTATCCTCATTATGCACTTACTCAGATGCTACTGCAGTTAATGCGTATAGATGACTACTATCTTCATTGGCAGAACGCGTGACTGTTCCTAAATCCCTTATTGTCGCCTTTACCTCCAAGACAGTTTCTTTTCCATTTTCATCTGTCGACGTCGCAATGCAGTTATCTAGTATCTCTTGTGTAATAGGCACATCTGAGATTCCAACCTCTGCTCTTCCAAGTTCAACAGTGTCATCCAGTGTATTTACCAAAGACATACACTGTTGTCGAAAAACAAATTCGCTTGCGGCTTGAGCGACTTCTGTATCGCTTGCTGCACCCACAGGCATAACAGATGAAACACATAATAGCCCTACAATTATCAAAGAAATTATTCATTTTTTCATATACTTCTCCTCTCAAAACAGTTAATAACCACCACTCACTAATCTGTACCACATCTCTCCATTGGAATCACCTGCTTTCAATTTTATGATACATATCAAAACACATTAATCTCTTTTAGTACTACTCTCTTTTAATACTATTATTATTTTTATATGTATATATTACCATATATTCTATGTATTTACAAATGTTTCTGTGAATATTATATATATCCTGTAATCAAGAGCCGATGCAGCTATTCTTTTAACTACATCGCTTTATTAATCCCTTCATTTATTTGAATTTATAATGCACGGGAGAACACCTATCTGGATGAAAGATATCTTGACATTCTTCAGTCCAAAGGGCCCAAAAGCCGCAGGGTTTATATCTCCAGAGAACTTGCAGAATATCAGATGGGTTATGATAACCGTATTGAGAGTCTGTTTCCGAAGCGTAAGAGTTTCTTTCCCAACAAAGCTGACTGTCCCTACAGTCCAGCCATGCCGGAGAAAAATTTCCTGCGTTTCTGGTATGCGGCTTTTCCTGAAAAGAAGTATTCGGGCGTAAGCATCCGCGCATATGACTTCCGGCACCATTTTGTCTATGCAAATATGAACCGCTGGTTGCGGTAGGGTAAAGATGTAGATGTCATGTTCCCACACCTGATGCGGTATATAGGGTATTCCGATGTCAAGAATACCCTGTACTACTTTCATCTGATAGCAGATGTTTACGGCACTCTCATTGACAAATCAAGCCACTCGGAGGAGTTGATACCGGAGGTGGATAATGAGGAGACATAAGAAATCAAAAGCACAAGACAGTGCATTTTTCTGGTCCCCCCTGCGTTTTTTAGAACACGAACTGCCAGCAATTAGGAAGAAAAGTCAGAATACGGTTGCTTCCTACCGGACTTCGCTTAACATCTGTATTGATTATCTTGAGGACATGAAAGGCCTCCGACGTGAGCGCATATGTTTCCGGGACTTGAATAAGGAAAACCTGAAAAATTATCTTGTATGGATGGGACAGATCAGAGAATGGAGCCCAAAGACCTGCAATCTCCGGCCAACAGTAATCAGCGGATATTACCCCGGGGTTCGTGTCAAGCAAAACAATATCCATCTGTAAGATTGAATACTTTGAGGACCAATAGATGGCGGCGCTTCTTCAGGCACCAGGCAAGGAAAAGCGGTTAGAACGCCGAAACAAGATGATGCTCATCCTAGGATATGATGCCGCCACGCGAGTTGGAGAACTGATAAGTCTGAAAGTGGAAGATCTGCATCTTGATGCAGAAACACCTTTGCTACTGCCATTTTATACACATTCTTTTTCTTTTTATTGTGTGTATAAATAAAAGGAATAGTTTCAAATACAAAAAAAAGACCGACTGGTAAAATAACCGAGACTATGAAGAAAAGTCTGTAAATAAGATTCTTCTATGATAATGAGTGGTGAAAAGTCTTAAGAATAGGCTTTTCACCCTTACTTTATATATAACAGTTACAAAAAGGCATGTCAACAGCAGGCGGTAAATCCGCCTGTTATTTGCTCATGTTCAATCACTCCGGAAGCCGTCCTTCGTACATGATACTTAATTCTCCATACACCTGAGCCCAGTTCCGGATGGTTGTGGTCCATTTCTTTGTAGCCTCAAAGGTTGCTAAATATAACGCTTTGAGCAACGCTGTGTCGCTTGGAAATACGCTTCTCTGGCGGTTCAGCTTTCGATAAGTGGAATTCAGCGATTCAATGGCATTTGTCGTATATATGACCTTCCTGACCATTGCTGAAAACTTGAAAATTGGGGATATGGCATCCCAGTTATCCTTCCAGCGCTTCATGGAATTCGGATATTTGGGCGTCCATTTTTCTGTTACCCGGTCAAGTGCTGCCAGCGCCTTTTTTTCATCAGCTGCCTGGTAGATGGTCTTTAGATCTGCAGCAAATGCCTTCCTGTCTTTATCTGGAACATATTTTAATGTGTTTCTTACCTGATGGACAATGCATCTCTGATATTCTGTTTTGGGGAATGCGGCAGCAATGGCTTCCTTTATTCCCGTAAGGCCGTCCGCACAGATGATGAGGATGTCTTTTACCCCCCGGTTCTTCAGTTCATTTAAAACAGACAGCCAGTATTTTGAACTTTCATTCTCTCCCACATGGATTGTCAGTACCTCTTTCTTTCCTTCTGTATTGATCCCAAGGATGACATAGGCGGCAAGCTTGCGGATCACACCATTGTCACGGACAGAATAGTGGATGGCGTCAATGTAAAGGATGGGATAGACATTATCCAGAGGACGGTTCTGCCAGTCTTCGATCTGAGGAAGGATCTTGTCTGTAACATCAGAAATAAATCCTTCCGAGGTCTCAAATCCGTAGATATCTTCAATAGCTTCAGATATCTGCCGGGTAGTCATTCCCTTCGCATACATGGAGATGATCTTCTGGTCAATATCAGAAATGTCTTTCTGGCGTTTTTTGACCACCTGTGGTTCAAAGGTAGATTTTCGGTCTTGCGGCACATCGATTTCCATGGAACCGAAACTACTGTTGACCCGTTTTCGTTTGTAACCGTTCCGGTAATCATCATTGTCTGAGCGTTCCGATTTTTGATATCCCAGGTGATCATCCAGCTCAGCCTCCATCATTTCCTTGATGGTTCCGCCAAGAAGATCTTTCAGGGCATCCTGAATGTCTTCAGCTGTCTGAATATCGTATTCTTCCAAAAGCTGATGGATAATGCTGCGCTTTCCTTCCGTCATTTGTACTCTGTGTACTGGTTTCTTTTGTCTTGCCATAATAAAAGGCCCTCCTATGATTTTTATTTTATCATAGAAGAACCTTATAAATCCTATTTTACAGAAAAAGTTTCACACTCTCAAATAACCAAGTCGGCCTTTTTAACTATGGTATTAGTATAGTGAACCATCCACGCTGCAAGACAAACTAACAGACTTATCAATTGTTTCTAAAATAGTGTTTCCATAAAAATGTGTACCTGTAGCTCTTGCTGTTGCTATATTTCCACTGCGGCTGGAAGAACGATCTGTGATCTTCCAAAAACTGGTATATGAGTCAGCATCCACATAAGCACTTGTACACCTCACACTATTACCTGTGTATGCAAAACTTCCTGTAACTTTCACATACCATAAAGCCGTTCTATTACTGTAATATGTTGACGTTTTTAAACCTGATTTAGTTCCGTTACCATACAGAGCAATTGGTGATTCTGCTAAAATAGTCTCTATATAATCACCATTTTCAAGATATTCTCGTTCAACACTAATAATGTTTTCTTGTGTATCTGTTGGAGCTGCTGAAACCACCACCACTTGTAAACATAACATCATTATAACCGATAAGATCCCAACTAATTTTTTAATTTTTTTTATAACTATCCCCCTCCTCAATAATAATTACTTCTTTATCAATAATAGTATTTTTACACTCAATATATAACCTATAATAAAATAATCCCCAGACAAAACAACAGCAAAGAACTACTACACTTAAACCTAACACCACCCATTTTCTTAAATGTTTTTTATTTATGCTTGATATTAAATAATCTGGGGTTTGTCCGGCAATATATTCACAAAAAACTTCCTCTGGTCGTCCAAACACTTCAACCAATTCTTCGTATGTACATCCCGGATTTTCTTTTACATATTCTGTTAAATTGAATTTTAGATTTGTTAAAAACCTCCCATTCATATAATTTACGTTTAAGAATAATTCTCTCAATATCTTATAATACTTTTTCGCACAATTATTTCTCATATAGACCAATTCCATACTATACAACATCCTCCTGCGATACCTCATGGGGAACGTAATCCAATACCATATGGACAGCTTTTTCAAATTCATCATAACCTTCAAGCATATATCCTAACACTTCTCTTCCGGCATCTTCTATGTGATAATATATACGAGGAGGCGTATCGCCAACGGCCCGCTTATAATCTGTTATGTACCCTTTACTCACTAATCTATCAAGTGATGTATACATAGAACCATTTGTTACCTCAATTACACCATTTGTTACCTTTTTTAAAATCTGTGAGATTTGATACCCATAACAATCTCCTTCAACAAGAATTCTTAAATACAAAAAATCCATTATTCCCTTTTTAAATCCATCACAATATCTCACATTTTCACCTCTTTCTATATACTATGTTAAAATGAATAGTCGTAAATGTCAATAGTAGTTTTTATTTATATTAAAAACAACAATATTATCTAGTTAAAACTAATATTAATTAGGTATTTTGAACACTTTCATCAAACAATTAACCATCAGAAACACCGGTCAAATAACTTCTGCATTAAGGACTGTAATTATGCAGTCTTTTTTTAATATTCATAATCATATGGATTACGCCAACGTCTACCATAGTTTGGAATCGCCACCCTAGTTTCAGATTCGCTCTTATACAGCCTTGTTGTTCTTAACCTGATACCCTCTTTTCCAGCTCCATACTTTAAGACGCAAAATTTACCTTGCACGGTTTCTATTATACCCTGTACAGGAATGCAATAGCCTTGCAGAAACCAGCACTCTTCACCTACGTATATTTATAGCCATTATAATGTTCTATCGAAACGATCCTATCTATATACACGTCTATGTGTCCTTCGGCAAGCCTTAATCTAACACGCAAGGGTTTTTATTTCACCTCGGCAGTTAAACGTGGCTATGACGCATACAGAATTATTAGAAACCGGATATGAAGCTCTGGGTGTCTCGAACACTGGTCCATCACACAAATGTGCTATGCAATAAAAAATAAGCAGTAATATAAAAATAAGATATATCTTACTCTTATATCACTGCTTACCAAAGGATTCAAACGGTCATATTGACTCATATCAACATACAGCCATTTTCTCCTTTAATTATAAAGTTTTCTTAACAGGGGATGAGGGATTCGAACCCCCATCGACGGTTTTGGAGACCGGTGCTCTACCATTGAACTAATCCCCTATATCCTATCTATTATTATACATAAAATAGATTTTCTTTCAAGACTTTTTTTCAAAAAAAACAATTTTCTGAAATGTACCTTCAAAACCGCATATACAAAACTCAAAAACCTTTTTTTCAACTCCGCCGTTCGCACTTCCGTGCTCAGGTCAAGCCCTCGACCGATTAGTAGCAGTCAGCTGCATACATTGCTGTACTTCCACCTCTGCCCTATCTACCTCGTCGTCTTCAAGGGGTCTTACTTCTTTAAAGAATGGGATATCTCATCTTGAGGGGGGCTTCACGCTTAGATGCCTTCAGCGTTTATCCCTTCCAGGCTTGGCTACCCTGCCATGCAGTTGGCACTGCAACAGGTACACCAGCGGCCCGTCCATCCCGGTCCTCTCGTACTAAGGACAGCTCCTCTCAAATATCCTACGCCCACGCCGGATAGGGACCGAACTGTCTCACGACGTTCTGAACCCAGCTCGCGTACCGCTTTAATGGGCGAACAGCCCAACCCTTGGGACCTACTACAGCCCCAGGATGCGATGAGCCGACATCGAGGTGCCAAACCACTCCGTCGATGTGAACTCTTGGGAGTGATAAGCCTGTTATCCCCAGGGTAGCTTTTATCCGTTGAGCGATGGCATTCCCACTTAATACCACCGGATCACTAAGCCCTACTTTCGTACCTGCTCCACCCGTCGGTGTCGCAGTCAAGCTCCCTTCTGCCTTTGCACTCTGCGAATGGTTTCCAACCATTCTGAGGGAACCTTTGGGCGCCTCCGATACTCTTTCGGAGGCGACCGCCCCAGTCAAACTCCCCGCCTGGCATTGTCCCACCGCCGGCTAACGGCGGCTGGTTAGAAGCCCAATACTGCAAGGGTGGTATCCCAACATCGGCTCCATGGCAACTGGCGTCACCACTTCTTAGCCTCCCACCTATCCTGTACATGCAATACCGGACCCCAGTACCAAACTGGAGTAAAGCTCCATGGGGTCTTTCCGTCCTGGCGCAGGTAACCAGCATCTTCACTGGTACTTCAATTTCACCGGATGCATTGCCGAGACAGCGCTCAAATCATTACGCCTTTCGTGCGGGTCGGAACTTACCCGACAAGGAATTTCGCTACCTTAGGACCGTTATAGTTACGGCCGCCGTTTACTGGGGCTTAAATTCAATGCTTCGTTTCCTGACATCTCCTCTTAACCTTCCAGCACCGGGCAGGCGTCAGCCCATATACCTCACCTTTCGGTTTCGCATAGACCTGTGTTTTTGCTAAACAGTTGCTTGAGCCTATTCTCTGCGGCCATCTCTCGATGGCACCCCTTCTCCCGAAGTTACGGGGTCATTTTGCCGAGTTCCTTGGCAATGCTTCTTCCGTCGGCCTTAGGATTCTCTCCTCATCCACCTGTGTCGGTTTACGGTACGGGTACGATATGAACAATAGCGGCTTTTCTTGACGCATGGCTCACACACTTCCCTACTTTAGTTCGGTCCGCATCACGCCTTCAGATTGCC
>NZ_CP084061.1:1830000-3327500 GCF_020215665.1 Blautia parvula
CACACCGATTTCATTGGTGGAGCCGAAACGGTTCTTTACACTTCTCAAAATCCGGTAAGAGGCATGCCTGTCCCCTTCAAAATAGAGCACGGTATCCACCATGTGTTCCAGAACTCGGGGACCGGCAACACTTCCGTCCTTCGTCACATGACCTACAATAAATACGGAGATACCGCTGCCCTTTGCGATCTTCATAAGTATGCCTGTGGATTCCCGGACCTGTGAGACACTGCCCGGCGCGGATGATACCTCCTCATTATACATGGTTTGGATAGAGTCAATGATTACTGCCTCAGGCTTCTCATTTTCTATGGTCGTACTGATGGTCTCCAGGTTCGTCTCACAGAGAAGGCGCAGGTTCTCATTAAATTCCCCGATACGCCGTGCCCGCATTTTAATCTGCTGCAGGGATTCCTCCCCTGATATGTAGAGAATCTTATGCCCCAGATCTGAAAGAAGCTTGCACACCTGCAGAAGAAGGGTTGATTTTCCGATACCCGGATCTCCGCCCACCAGAACCATGGAGCCCTGGACCACGCCGCCGCCCAGAACCCGGTCTAATTCATCCATTCCGGTCTTTACCCGGTTGTCCTCACGGATGTCAATCTCGGAGAGCTTCACCGGCTTGCCTGCCCGTCCTCCCGGACTGCCTGCTGTTGCCTGCCCGGAGCTTTTTTTCGCCCCCTGTGAAACAGTCTCCTCCACAAAGGAATTCCACTCCCGGCATCCCGGGCACTGCCCCATCCATTTCGCAGATTCATATCCGCAGTTCTGGCAGAAAAAAACGGTTTTCTTAGCCTTTGCCATATTTTAATCCTTTCTGTTTTCCTTCCGTCAAATTTTCCCGTAAAATTGAAAAAGGGCCGGAGCACCACACTCCGACCCGCTGATTTTTAAACTGCTGCCCGTTCGGACAAAATCCTTTTTACAGTTTCCTGATACTTACAGATACCTGCTCGGACTGCTCAAGCTCAACGCTGAAGGACAGCTTGCCGCCCAGATTTGTCTTCATCTGACCTGCATTTACTCCATCTATGGTAATTGCATACTCTGTATCTTCTTCCAGTTCCACGGTGATCTGCGCATCCTTAGGGCCCTCTACCAGAAAGCTCATGCCATCCTCCACTACATCAAGATCCAGAACTGCAGTTCCCGGAACAGATTCATACACGAACATGCCGTTGCGCTCCAGCTTTGTAATTTCATTATATGTCTTTACTTTATACATATCTCCGTCATGCTCAAAGTCGGAAAGTTTGGATTTTGCTGCCAATTCATAATTTCCAAAGCTGATTTTACCGTTTTCCTCTGTTCGTATTAACTCTTTTACTACTGACATCTCAATGTCCTCCCACTTATGTCTTTCACCGGGGCCTTGATACCCTCGTGCCTTCCGGTGTCTTTGGTTATATTTCTCAATGGAAACCTTATATGCATGTTACCATAATTCGTAATCTTTTTCTAGTCATTCGACGGATTTACCACAAATTTTATTCCCTGTTTAGAAATGCCCAGAGTCACCTCATCGCCCTCTTTAATCTTCCCTTCCAGGATCTCCTCTGCCATGACATCCTCAATCTTGTTCTGGATAGCCCGTTTCAGCGGTCTTGCGCCGTACTTTGGATCAAAACCTTCTTTCGCGATGAGCTCTTTTACGCTGTCCCGCACCTTTAAGGTGATGTTCATCTGGTCCCTGCAGCGTTTGATCAGATCCTTCATGAGGATTCCCACGATCTTCTTGATCTCTTCTTTGTTGAGGGTGTGGAAGACGATGATCTCATCGATACGGTTCAGGAATTCAGGCTTGAACATGCGTTTTACCTCTTCCATTACCCCTTCCTTCATCCTTCTGTAATCCTGCTTTTCATCTTCCACGGCTCCGAATCCCAGCTTTTTCGGCGCTACGATGGCCTGGGCACCTGCGTTGGAGGTCATGATGATGATGGTCTCCTTGAAATCCACTTTCCTTCCCTGGGCATCTGTAATATGGCCGTCGTCCAGCACCTGGAGCAGAATATTGAACACATCCGGATGTGCCTTCTCGATTTCATCGAAAAGGATGACGCTGTAAGGATTCCTGCGGACCTTCTCACTGAACTGGCCACCCTCCTCATAGCCCACATATCCCGGCGGTGAACCGATCAGCTTGGAGACGCTGTGCTTCTCCATATACTCGGACATATCCACACGGATCATGGACTGCTCGCTTCCGAATACCGCCTCTGCCAGCGCTTTTGAAAGCTCTGTCTTTCCTACGCCGGTGGGGCCCAACAGCAGAAAAGAACCAATGGGGCGCTTGGGGTCTTTGAGTCCCACGCGTCCTCTCTTCACCGCTTTTGCCACTGCGGATACTGCTTCATCCTGGCCGATGACACGCCTGTGAAGGATATGCTCCAGACGGGCAAGGCGTTTTGACTCACCTTCCGCCAGCTTTTTGACCGGTATCTTTGTCCAGTCCGACACCACCTCGGCGATGTCCTCTTCCTTTACCACCAGCTTCTTATTCCTGCACTGCTTTTCATACCGCTCACGGGCCTTATTCAGCTCTTCCTCGGCTTTTTCCTGCTCCGCCTGGAGTTCCTTCGCCAAATCAAAATCCTGGGCTTTCACGGCCTCCTCCTTGGCTGCGTAGATGTGGCGGAGATGGTTCTCTGTCTGCACAATACCCTCCGGCGTCTTATAACCGGCAAGCTGAACCTTGGATGCCGCCTCGTCAAGCAGGTCTATGGCCTTATCCGGAAGGAACCTGTCATTGATATACCGAATGCTCATGGTCACGGCTGCCTCTATGGCTGACTCCTCAATGACTGCCCCATGATGCTTTTCATAATAAGGCGCAAGGCCTTTTAAGATTTCCACGGCCTCCTCCTTGGATGGCTCCTCCACCATGACCGGCTGGAATCTCCGCTCCAGTGCAGCGTCCTTTTCAATATATTTTCTGTATTCATCTATGGTCGTGGCGCCGATGAGCTGAATCTCTCCTCTGGAAAGGGATGGTTTCAAAATATTGGACGCATCCAGTGCCCCCTCCGCGCCGCCTGCGCCGATAATAGTGTGCAGCTCGTCGATGAACAGAAGGATTCCCTTATTGTTCATGACTTCCTGTACTACTTTTTTGATTCTCTCTTCAAATTCTCCTCTGTATTTGCTGCCTGCCACCATACCGGACAAATCCAGCACTACCACACGCTTATCCAGCATGTTCTCAGGCACAAGTCCCCACACGATCCGCTGTGCAAGTCCCTCTGTGATGGCAGTCTTGCCCACGCCGGGCTCACCGATCAGGCAGGGGTTGTTCTTGCTTCTCCGGCTCAGGATCTGGATGATCCTTGAAATTTCCTTTTCCCTGCCGATGACAGGGTCCAGTTTCCCGTCTGCAGCCATTTTGGTAAGATCGCGGCTGTATTGGTCCAGGGTGGGTGTCTGGCTTCCGGTGGATGCCTTCATCAGATTGCCGCTCTGCAGATCCTCCTTTGGAATCATTTTATCCTTGCCCATGGCCTTCAGCACATCCAGATAGAGCTGCTGTATATTGATTCCCAGTGTGTGGAGAAGTCTGGTCCCCACACAGTCATATTCCTTCAGCATGGCGATCAGAATATGCTCCGTGCCTATGACGCCGCCGCCGAAATTGCCGGCTTCCTCTCTGGCGTTATCAAGCACCTTCTGTGCCCTCGGTGTATATCCCTGTGGATTTTCAAGTGCCACATCCCCCTGGGGGGCGATCAGTTTATCGATCAGCGCCAGCAGCTTCATCTCCTCCACGCCGGCTTCCGCAAGGACAAGTCCGGCTGTTCCCGCCGTCTCCTTCAGCAGTCCTGCAAGCAGGTGCTCGGTGCCCACATAGTTGTGGCTGCGTCCCTCGGCAGTTTTCTCAGCGGCTTTCAGCGCATTTACTGCCTGCTTTGAATAACGTTCTTTCATGCAAGTCTCCTTATTTTACTCATATTCTTCATAGATTTCATCTATCAGCTCATGGACCTCTGCCCTGGAAATATTCCGGCAGCTTCCTTTTGCCAAAAGAACCCTCAGTTCTTCCTTCATCTCCTCCAGGGCACGTATCTTATCCGCATCTATGGAAATGACAGCGCCTCTTCTCCTGTCGATCGTGACAAACCCCTCCTGCTTTAAAACCGAGTAGGCTTTATTTACCGTATGCATGTTAATGCCTATGGTGTCAGCCAGTTGTCTGACAGAAGGAAGATTTTCACCCTCCTGAAGCTTGGAGGTGGCAATTCCCAAAATAATCTGATTACACAGCTGAACGTAGATTGCTTCCTCACTGTTGAAATCGATCTCTATCAACATCCTTCCACCTGCTTTCTCTTTTGGAATTTGTTATATATAGGATAGCACAAATAAAGACGTTGTTCAAGTGGATGGGCAAAAAAAGGAAACGCCCGGCGTATGCGGCGTTTCCTTTTCCTTTGTATCAATTGCTTTCCTTTTATGCCTCGTCGATTGCTTTGCCGATGTCACTGCGCATGTATTTGTTGTCAAAATCGATCCACTGTACTGCCTTGTACGCATTGGCACGGGCTTCCTTCAGGTCTGCTCCCTTTGCGGTCACTCCCAGCACACGGCCTCCGTTTGTAACGATCTCACCGTCTTTGAAGGCAGTTCCGGCGTGGAACACATAGTAACCGTCCTTGTCTTTGAAGGTATCCAGCCCCTTGATGGGATATCCCTTCTCATAAGATACCGGATATCCGTCAGAAGCCAGAACCACGCAGACTGCTGCATTATCCTCAAACTGCAGGTCGATCTCATCCAGCCTGCCGTCCACACATGCCTCGAACACTTCCACAATGTCATTTTTCAGTCTCGGAATGACAACCTGTGCTTCCGGATCTCCAAAACGCGCATTGTATTCCAGAACTTTTGGCCCCTTCTCTGTGAGCATGAGTCCGAAGAAAATAATTCCCTTGAACTCTCTTCCCTCAGAAGCCATTGCGTCCACAGTGGCCTGATAGATGTATTTTTCACAGAAATCATCCACTTCCTTTGTATAGAAAGGACTTGGGGAGAAGGTTCCCATGCCGCCTGTATTCAGGCCCTGGTCTCCGTCTTTTGCGCGCTTGTGGTCCTGAGCGGAAGTCATGGTCTTGATCGTCTTGCCATCCACAAAGGAGAGCACAGACACTTCACGGCCTGTCATGAACTCCTCCACAACCAGTGTGTTGCCTGCGGAGCCGAATTTTTTATCCAGCATAATGGTTTTGACGCCTTCCTCTGCCTCCTCCAGGGTGTTGCAGATCAGCACGCCTTTTCCAAGCGCAAGGCCGTCCGCCTTCAGAACAATGGGGAACTCAGCCTTTTCACGCAGATACTTTAAGGAGTCCTCTGCATCCTCAAAATTCTCATAGCCCGCTGTAGGGATATTGTATTTTTTCATCAGGTCTTTTGAAAATGCCTTGGAGCCTTCCAGAATGGCGGCATTTTTTCTCGGGCCGAATACACGCAGACCCTCTCTCTCAAATACATCTACAACACCGCCTACCAGCGGGTCATCCATTCCCACAACTGTAAGGTCAATAGCGTTTTCCTTAGCAAATGCAGCCAGCTTTTCAAATTCCATGGCTTTTATATCTACACACTGGGCATACTCCGCAATTCCCGCATTGCCCGGTGCACAGTAAATCTTGTCCACTTTGGGGCTCTGTGCCACTTTCCATGCAATGGCATGCTCTCTTCCGCCGCTTCCGATAATTAATACTTTCATATTGCGCCTCTTCCTTCCGTTCACTCTTTTGTTTTCACAATACCGTCTTCCACAATTATCCTGCCGTTTGCGATCAGATCAATGGCTTTTGGCATAATGACCCACTCTGCCTCCTCCATGACTCTTCTCTGCAGGATTTCCGGGGTATCCCCTTCTTTTACTTCCACTGCTTTCTGCAGAATGATCGGGCCTGTGTCTGTACCCTCGTCCACAAAATGTACCGTGGCACCCGTCACTTTCGCACCTCTTTTTAAGACAGCTTCATGGACTTTGAGCCCGTAATAGCCGGTTCCGCAAAAAGCAGGAATCAGTGCAGGATGGATGTTGATGATCTTATTCGGAAAAGCTTTTACCATGATCTCGGGGATCACCACAAGGCAGCCTGCAAGAACGACCAGATCCGGCTTGTAGGACTGCAGGGTCTCAAGAAGCGCCTGATTGAAGGCTGCTCTGTTCTCATAGTTTTTCGGGGATACGCACAGCGCGTCAATTCCATGTGTTTTGGCGCGCTCCAGCGCATAGGCGCCGGGATTGTTGCTGATAACCACGGAAATCTCCGCATTCGTAATTGTTTTCTTGTCAATGGCATCTATTATGGCCTGCAGGTTTGTACCGCCGCCGGATACCAGAACTGCCAGTCTCAGCATTGTCTTACCAGCCTTTCTCCATGAGTTGAAAGCCCGCAGACTGCCTGTCTATGCAGGAATCTGCGGGAACTTATCATACTACACTAATTTAACGTCTTTGTCTCCTGCCTCGATGCGTCCGATGACATAGGGCGTCTCGCCTGCTGCCTTTACAGCTTCCATGGTCTTCTCCACATCTGCCGCGTCCACAGCCATCACCATACCGATACCCATGTTGTAGGTGTTGTACATCATTTTCTCGTCAATCTCACCTTTTTTCGCCATCAAAGTGAAGATCGGAGGGATTGGGTAGCTGTCCTTTTCGATCACTGCGCATACGCCGTCTTTCAGCATTCTGGGCACGTTCTCATAGAATCCGCCGCCTGTGATATGGCTGCAGCCCTTGATGCGGACGCCGGCTTCCTTTACGCTTCTCAATGCCTTAACATAGATCTTAGTCGGTGCGATCAGTGCCTCACCCAGGGTTTTGCCCAGCTCGTCATAGTAAGTGTCCAGAGACTCTTTTGTCATGTCGAACACTTTTCTCACAAGGGAAAATCCATTGCTGTGCACACCGGAGGACGCCATGCCCACAAGTACATCGCCGTCTTTTAACTCCTTGCCTGTGATCAGGTCTTTTTCATCTACAACGCCCACAGCAAATCCTGCCAGGTCATATTCATCTTCCGGATAGAATCCGGGCATCTCTGCTGTCTCACCGCCGATGAGGGCTGCATTTGACTGCTCACAGCCTGCCGCCACACCTTTGACGATCTCAGCGATCTTTTCCGGGTAGTTCTTGCCGCAGGCAATATAATCCAGGAAAAACAGCGGTTCTCCGCCTGCGCACGCGATATCATTTACGCACATAGCCACACAGTCAATTCCCACTGTGTCATGCTTATCCATTATGAAAGCCAGTTTCAGCTTGGTACCCACACCGTCTGTTCCTGATACCAGAGTCGGTTTCTCCATGTTCTTAAATGCATCCATGGAAAAGGCACCGGAAAATCCACCGATATTGGTGAGCACTTCCGGTCTCATGGTCTTTTTAATGTGTTCCTTCATCAACTCTACTGATTTGTAGCCTGCTTCAATATCTACACCGGCATTCTTGTAATCCATTTTCATCCTCCAAAGGTTCTGTATTAATATTCGTAACTATTCAGCCAGCTGAATCGTTACGGGTATTCGCCCATTAAAAATCGCTTCGCGATGGGGCGAATACCTGCCGCCACTACTCTTTTGCACGGTCAGCGCAGTAAATGCGCAGACCTGACTAAACAGTTACTAATATTCTTTATATCCAACTTCCTGCAGTCTTGCATCTTTTGCAACGACCTGGTCTTTCAGCTCTTCTTTATAGTCTTTTAACTTCTGCAGCAGTTCCGGGTCGGAAGTTGCTAAAATCTTGGCTGCCAGAATACCGGCATTGGCTCCTCCGTTGATTGCAACTGTTGCAACCGGAATTCCGGACGGCATCTGTACGATGGAATACAGGGAGTCTCTTCCTCCTAAAGATGTGGTGTGCATGGGGATACCGATTACCGGCATGGGGAAAATCGCTGCACACATGCCTGGAAGGTGAGCTGCCATTCCTGCACCTGCAATGATGACTTTGAAATCTTTCTCCTCCGCTGTCTTTGCGTACTCAAAGAACACATCCGGTTCTCTGTGAGCTGAAATGATCTTCATCTCATACTCGATTCCAAATTTTTCCAACATGTCTGCTGCTTTTTTCATAACAGGCATATCGGAGTCACTTCCCATAACAATTCCAACTTTTGCCATGACTTTATCTCCTTTATTTTTGAATTTTGTTGTTGCTGGATTACGGGAATGCCAGAAGCAGTCCCGTGATAACAAGCTGTGCCCCGAAGATTTGCGGACCACAACGCTTACTTTCATCTTTACAGAACAATTTTACATAGAGTTCTAAATATTGTCAACCTCATATCTCATTTTTGATGGCAGCTTATAGGGGAAAAAGGCGGATTTTCACATAAAAAGGAAGCCGTTTTTCTCCGGCTTCCCAAAAATGTACAGGCTGCAGCCAAAAGTACAAGTCTTTCTCTGTCCTGTCAGTGTGAAATCTCTGCGCTGTCGGGGTTCATGGTATCTCCCTCGTATGTAACGGTAACCGTATCCCCAATCTGGTAAGAATCATCAAAACCGGAGAGTATGCCTGTGTCAAATCCGTAGACACCGCCGTCCGCTTCCATAATTCCCAGGGTGGAACCACTGATATCCTGAATGATACCGGTCACGGTCTGCGGGCCTCCGGGTTCTTCTGTACTATCATCCGTATCATCAGTGCCGGCAGTGTTATCCTCACTGTCAACATTTTCTACCTGTCCAGACGCTTCCTCCCCGGTATTGTATTCCTGCTGCCCGGATATTCCCGCGCCGGATTGGGCATCTGTCCCCTCTTCCTTCTTCGGCGATGCATCTTCTTGCTCCCCGTCCCCGGAAGTATCCGGCTTTTTCACTGGCTTTACCACCGTCTGCTCTTTTCTGTCCTTCGTTTTCTCTGTCCCATCCACCCCAGCCTCTGTCTTTTTTTGTGTATCTTTATCCTCCGCTTCGTTTTTTCCACATCCTGCCCCAAGTACGGATACTGCGAGCAGCCCTGCAAGCACAATTGCCGCTATACGTTTCTTCATAAATATTACTCCCCTTTTTCCCATGTAAATATTTGTCTCACAACATCTTCTTCCTCATTATACTGCACAAACAAAAGCAGAAAGCAAAATGTACATAATCGTCGTGATTTTTGACATAATCGTACAGAAATACATGTTTTTTTACAAAAGGAGGGCCGGGTCCGACATCTGCGGCCCGGCGTATGAAAAAGAAACATCACTCATCCAGCACCCGGTTCAGTTCCTCAGTCCCCGGCAGTACAAAACGGCTGTCTTTTATGATCGGTATCCGGCTGCCGTCCCTTTTCACCGCTGTGATCTCTCCCAGCTCCTCATAAGGAATGGTAATATCCGTATGGCATCCGAAGTAGGCTTTGCCCGCATCGATCCTTCTTAAAACAGACACTTCATTGTCCCTGGCAATGATCTCTTTCCCGTCGGGATTATACACTGCGGTATCCTCAGACCAGCTGTAGCAAGTATCACCCACTGCAAAGTGCGGTCCCATCTTCTCCGCAATGAGAATAGGCAGAATGTCCTCAATCCGGTATTTCTTAGCCATCACATAGGCCGTGGTGTTGGTGCCGATGGCAAATTCCCCCAAGGGCAGCATATCGTGGTGGAACAGGATATTTTCCTTAATATAATCCCTGTTCTCCTCCTCTGTCTCAAAATTGGCGCAGATATAATCTGAAACTTTCCCATCCCGGAAAGTTATCTCCAGATTCCTGTAATACAAGCCGTCCAGATACACGCCTGACACGTGCAGCACACCGTTCGTTCCATGAAGAACCGGGCTTGTGAAGACTTCCCCCACAGGGATGTTCACATCTGCCAAACAGTTTTCAAAATTCGTCTGTTTTTCCGGATCTGTAAGGTCATGGAGGCGCACCGTCATATCCGTCCGGTTGCCGCCCCTGCCCTTGATCCTGACCTCGCACCCTTCATCCAGGGCATCAATAAGCTTCTGCTGGATTCCCTGATACAGACGATAGTCAAGGGTGTTCAGGCGCACGGTTTCCCGGAAAATATCCCCGAATTTCTCACCTATCTCACAGACCGGATAGGCAATGATGGTAAAGCTGCGCTCTTCCCCCTTGATATAGCGGTTCACGATCTGTCCCGCCTCATTGTCATAGACCACCTGCAGTTTCTGCTGGTGGGATGACAGGGAAAAGGCCTCCTTTTTACTCACGGGAGTAAAAGGTGTTTCCCCGAAGGTCTCTATAACAGCCGGGCCTCCGTGGGTATTGGCAAGGTCTTTTACCTGCTCATAAGCCACCTGCATAACACGGAGCTTACGCTGTACAAACTCCTGGTTCAAAAACAGCGCCGCGTCATCCTTGTGGTCATAATCATACTGTTTATTTGGAATTGCCCCGTAATAGCCAATCCTGTGGTGCTGCTTTTTATTCACCGCATGGACGGCGCTCCGGTAAATCACAGGCTTTAATCCCATGTCCTCAAACTGGCGGACAGCCGCCCTTACCATGCGCTCAAAACCAAGCTGATAACGGATATTCACACTGTTCTTTTTGGAAATGTCTTTTCTCCCGTTGACAAACCCGATCCTGTAACCTTCTGTAAAGGTACGGGCCATGGCCTCTGTCTCCTCCTCAGAAAAACGGTTCAGATATTCTGCCATGGCGATTTCATTCTCTGTCACATATTCCCCGTACTTATACAAATATCTGGAATCTGTAAGGTCACTGTCACAGACAATGCGCACAGCAAAATCAAGAGAAGGGTCCACCGCTTCCCGGATTCTTCTCCCAACCATCTCCTCACTGTAATCACTCACATACCAGTACAGGGTATCTCTTATCTCCTGCGCAGGCACTGTCGGCTCCTCCAGCAAATTGTAGATCTGCACATAAAGTTCCATGAGCACCGTCATATCAAAGAGGCGGTCCTCATAGGCATAGACAACGATCCCCCGCACCTCTGCTGCCAGAAAGGAAAGAAGCCTTCCGTACTCCTCCTGGAGCATGCGCACCGCATAAGCCGGATTTGCGTAAGATGTCTCATAAGCTCCGGGCAGTATCCTGCCGTAAAGCTCCTCATTGTTCTTCTGAAGTTCTGAAAGGGCAGCATGTTCCAGCCATCCTTCCCTGATCTTCTCATGAAGGGTGAGCACATAATTCAAGTAGGATGTCATCTCATGAAAAAATCCGCAAAATCTCTCCGGCACATCCATCTCCTGCTGCATTTCCCGGATTCTTCCCTTCACCAGTTCAAAACGTTCCTCCAAAAATGTATCTCTACTCATCTCTCAGATTTCCTTTTTCCACATTTTTGTCAAGAATGCCGTTCACATACTCCATCAGCAGCGCAGAGCCCTGTGCGGTTCCCGCATTCCTTTTCATGACCTGTGATCTCTTGATCTCATGCTCTCTCCAGGACTTGCCGTCTGTGGCGTCATTGAGCATCAGAGGCTGCACACAGTCAAGGGAGTGGGCGAATTTTGCCTCCGGTGTCTCGGAAGCCTCAAACTCCTCCCACAGATCCATCATCTTCTCCGCTTGGTCCTCCGGCAGCAGCCCGAAAATGCGTTTTGCCGCCTTCACCTCACGCTCCCGCTTATCCAGATGGCCGGCATCGTCATAGGCATAGGTATCCCCTGCGTCAATCTCTACAATATCGTGTATGAGAACCATGAGCATGGTCCTGGCAATATCAATCTTCTCATTGGCGTGCTCTGACAGAAGTGCTGCCATCAGCGCCAGATGCCAGGAGTGCTCTGCGTCATTCTCCCTGCGGATTCCGTCTGACAGGTAAGTCTGGCGGCGGACAAATTTACTCTTGTCAACCTCCAGCATAAATTCCATCTGTTTTTTTAATCTATCGTCCATATTTCCTCCTTATGAGATTCCCACCAAAAAAAGCGCAATCCAGATGACCATCAGCACGCCGTTGGCCACGGAACCGATCTTGCTGTAAAGAAATGCACGGTTCTGTTCCGAAAAGCTTTTCAGCCCCAGAATAAACCCGTATACGGACAAGCCAAGAGCCAGGATTCCCATAGCTCCCAGATACATGCCGCCCTGTCCACTCATGACCAGGGAACAGATTGCTGCTCCAAAAAACAGCAGGCCGGACATCAGCGCCAGAATAGAGGATTCCACTCCGCCTCTGGTATGTCTTTTTTTTGTAAATGAATATTTATAGCGTTTTTTTGCCATGCTGTCTCCTCCTGTTTTTTCTATATATATAATGGCTCACGGCAAAAAGGATATATCCAAGTGCCGCACCAGTTGTATTCAAAATCATATCGTCCACATCAAAACATCCCAGCTTCGTGATAAGCTGTATGGTTTCCACGCAAAGGCTCAATGCAAAACCGGAAAAAGTGATAAAAAAGAATCCCCTTGCATTTCTGCAAATGATGGGAAGAATCAGGCCAAAAGGAACAAAACCTATTACATTTCCAAACAGATTGGATACCACTGCTAAGACTCCAAGCTGCTCTTTGTAAATCCAGAATCTTCTGATTTCCTGTAAAGGCGTCAGGTTGTAGTGGTATTCCCTCTGGGCAAACTCCACCCCGCTGAACCGCTCCGCGAAAAACAGGAAATAAATAAGCGCAAGTATATAAATCAGGAACAACACGGTTCCTGCCGCTTTGATTTTCCTTTTTGTTTTATTTTTCAATGTTCTAAACTCCTATTGCATAGTCTCTCCTATGTATGAAGAAGAGGGCCGCCTAAAACGCCCTCTTCCCTATTCTTGTGTTGTTCTGTCCGGCTAGAATGTGATCTCACTTCTTTTTCTTAAAAGTTTTGTTCCGTTGATAATAAGCATAACACCGCTGACAATTCCTGTAACTGCAGCGACAATTCCCAGTACCAGAGAGGTAACTCCGGCACGTGACATAGTCTTATAGATCTTTTCGTTCATCCAGCACACTTCCTTCCGTCCCGACAAAGTCAGATGATTATTGTTTACTCGTTTGCGCCATATTTCTCATAATATGCATCAATGGCTGCTTTCATCTTATCATCAATGATAACTTTTCCTTTGTACTCTTTGTTGTACAGATGCTCCACAACCTCCTCCATGGTTACAATGGCTGTTGTGGCAAGTCCGTACTTCTCTTCAATCTCTTTAAGTGCGCTCTTCTCGCCCTGTCCCCGCTCCATGCGGTCCACAGATACCACAAGGCCGATGGGGCTTACATTGCCCTGCGCCCTGATAATGGGTAGTGTCTCTGCGATAGAGGTGCCTGCTGTTGTCACGTCCTCGATGATGACCACCTTATCGCCGTCCTCAATAGGGCTTCCCAGAAGGATTCCCTTATCCCCATGGTCCTTTACTTCTTTCCTGTTGGAGCAGTAGCGGATATCTTTTCCGTAAAACTCACTGATCGCCATGGTTGCTGCTACTGTCAGCGGTATTCCCTTGTAGGCAGGTCCGAACAATACGTCAAAGTCAAATCCGAACTTGTCCGCAATGGCTCTGGCATAATATTCTCCCAGCTTGCGAAGCTGTGCTCCTGTTCTATAAAATCCGGTGTTTACGAAAAACGGGGTGTTCCGTCCGCTCTTTGTGACGAAGTCTCCGAATTTCAGCACCTGGCAGTCCACCATAAATTCAATAAATTCCTGTTTGTACGCTTCCATCGAATTTCCTCCTAGTTTTCTCTTCCCGTTTATTCTACCACACCAATCAGGGATTGAATATCCTGAATTTTATTTTTCTTCATATAATCTTCAATCCCCCGGACTGTCTCCACTGTTGCATAGGGGTTGGTGAAATTAGCTGTTCCTATGGACACGGCTGTGGCGCCGGCCAGGATAAATTCCAGAGCATCCTCAGCACTGCAGATGCCGCCCATGCCTATGATGGGCAGTTTTACCGCACGTGCTGTCTGGTAGACCATGCGGACAGCCACAGGTTTTAAACAGGGACCTGACATACCGCCTGTCTTGTTTGCCAGTGCAAACGTTCTCTTATTGATATCTATCTTCATGCCGGTCAGTGTGTTGATCAGGGAAAGCACATCCGCGCCGCCTGCCTCTGCGGCCTTGGCCATCTCTGTAATATCTGTCACATTTGGGCTGAGTTTCATGATAACCGGCTGTTTTGCATGCTTCTTTACTTCCCTGGTGATGGCTTCCACTGCTTTGGGATCCTGTCCGAATGCAATGCCGCCTTCCTTCACGTTAGGGCAGGAGATATTGATCTCCAGCATATCCACATCTTCCCCGGCCAGACGCTCCACTACTTCACAGTATTCCTCTGTACTCTTTCCGCATACATTGACAATGATCTTTGTATCATATTTTTTCAGGAAAGGGATGTCTCTCTCGCAGAACACGTCAATACCGGGATTCTGCAGGCCGATGGCGTTCAACATGCCGCAGGAAGTCTCCGCGATACGCGGTGTGGGATTGCCCGGCCAGGGTACACTTGCCACACCCTTTGTGACAACAGCACCAAGGCAGCTCAAATCCACAAATTCGCTGTATTCTGCCCCGGAGCCAAAGGTTCCTGAGGCTGTCATAACAGGATTCTTCAGTTCCACACCTGCCAGATTCACTTTTGTATTCATCAAAGCTCTACCTCCGTGCTCAAAAATACCGGGCCGTCCTTGCAGATTCTCTTGTTATGCACATGGGAGTGTCCGTCCACTTCCTTTGACTGACAGACACAGGCCAGACAGGCACCGATTCCGCATGCCATCTTCTCCTCCAGGGAGATATAGCATGTTATTTTCTTTTCCTCTGCATAGGCCTTCACAGCCCGCAGCATGGGGGTCGGGCCGCAGGCAAGGATGACTTCCGGCTCTATATGGTTCTCACGGATGGCATCCATAACATTGCCTTTCGTACCAACACTTCCATCCTCTGTTGTGATAAAAAGCCTTCCCGCTGCCTCCAGCTCTTTTACGAGGAAGAGGTCTGCGCTTCGGTAACCGGATATGATGGTCACATCCGCATCCGCCTCTTTGGCAGTCTGCAGCATAGGGGGCACGCCGATGCCGCCGCTCATCATGAGCACGCGTTTTCCCCTGATCTCCTCCATCGGGAACCCATTGCCCAGAGGTCCCAGTATATCCAGAGTGTCACCTGCACAGGCTTTTGAAAATTCCTCTGTTCCTTTGCCAACTGTTCTGTATACGATCCGCAGGCTTCCCGCTTCTCTGTCTATCTCACACAGGCTGATGGGGCGGGGCAGCATTCTGCTCTGGTCCCTGCTGTAGACAGAGATAAACTGTCCCGGTTTGGCGACTGCCGCAATCTCTTCTGCTGCCAGCCACATGCTGTACACACCCTCAGCCAGCTTCTCCTGCCGGATCACTGTACTTGTTATCTTTGCTTTTGCCATGGTCCTCTCCTTATTTTACAGCCTTAAGAGCGCCGTCAATGTCTGCGATCATATCTTCCACTGCTCTGCGGGATGCATCCGCGAAATTCGCTTCGCCGATTTCGGCGTATTTTTCCTGCTTGTAGGCAGCAATAATACCGCGGGAGGAATTTACAATGGCTCCCAGGCCGTCTTCATTAAAGAAATGCACCAGGTCTTTTCCCTGTCCGCCCTGGGCACCGTATCCCGGAACCAAGATGTAGGCTTTCGGCATGATCCGGCGAAGGATCTTACCCATCTCGGGATAAGTGGCACCTACCACGGCACCGATATAGCTGTATGAATCGCCCATGCATTCCTGACCCCACTCGGCAACTTTTTCTCCCACCAGTTCATAGAGCGGTCTTCCGTTTACTAACTGGTCCTGGAACTCCCCGCTGGACGGATTGGAGGTCTTTACAAGGATGAAAAGACCTTTTTTCTCCTTTTTACACACATCAATAAACGGGTTCACACCGTCTGATCCCAGATACGGATTCACAGTCACAAAATCCTCATCAAATCCGGCGTACTCCTTGCTGCCCACCTGAACCCTGCCGATGTGGCCGGCTGCGTAAGCGGCAGATGTGGAACCGATATCACCGCGCTTGATATCACCGATGACAACCAGGTCCTTTTCTTTACAGTAATCCACTGTCTTCTTAAAAGCCATAAGACCCGGGATACCAAACTGCTCATACATGGCGATCTGCGGTTTTACTGCCGGAATCAGGTCATGGGTGGCGTCCACAATTGCTTTATTGAACTGCCAGACAGCTTCTGCCGCCCCTTCCAGGGTCTCGCCGCACTCTTTGAATGCAGCATCCTGGATGTGTTTCGGAATATAATTGAGCATAGGGTCCAGACCCACCACGATAGGTGCGTGGGTCTTCCTGATCTTCTCTGTAAGTTTATTAATCATGATTTTTCCTCCGTGAGTGAAATTATTTTATTGTCTGATCATGCCGTCCTGGATATAGGCGATCTTACCGTCGCAGATTGTGGCTTTTACCAGACCTTTTACCCTGCGGCCGTTGAATGGCGTGTTCTTTCCTTTTGAAAGGAAAGTCATGGAATCAATAACATATTCTGCATCCGGGTCGATGATGGTCACATCAGCGGCTTTTCCCTCTTCCAGGGAGCCTCTGTCAAGACCGATGATCTTAGCAGGGTTATAGCTCATTTTTTCCGCCATCTGCATGGGTGTCAGAATCCCCTTGTCCACCAGCTCCGTGATGGTGAGGGCAACGGATGTCTCCAGCCCCACAATGCCGAAGGGCGCTCTGGTGATGGGCATGGTCTTCTCCTCACGGCTGTGAGGCGCATGATCTGTACTGATGACATCCATAATATCATCCTTCAGGCCGCGGATCAGTGCGTCCCTGTCCTCTTTTGTGCGCAGAGGCGGATTCATCTTATAGTTGGCGTCATTGGGGTCCACATCGTCAGAAGTCAGTGTGAAGTGGTGGGGGCATACTTCGCCTGTCACCTTGATCCCCTCTTTTTTCGCCAGTTCTACCATGCGGACACTCTCCTTGGTGGAGCAGTGGCACAGATGAAGCTTGGCTCCTGTCTCTTTTGCCAGGATAATATCCCTTGCCGCAATGATGTCCTCCACTGCGTTGCTGATTCCCGGCAGTCCCATCTCTCTGGAATGCTCGTCCTCATTGACGCAGCCCTTGCCCACAATATTCCGGTCTTCACAGTGGGCAAATACGGGAATATCGTATTTTGCCGCGATTCCCATGGCATTTTTATATAATCTGGCATTCATGACGGATTTGCCGTCCTCGCTGATGGCAGGTACGCCCTGCTCGATCATCTCCTCAATATCCGCCAGTTCCTCACCGGACTGTCCTTTTGTAATGGCACCGATCTGCATTACATGGATAGGAGACAATTCTTTTGCTTTATTCTGAACGTATTTCACACGGTCCGCGCTGTCGATGACCGGCTTGGTATTGGGCATGGCAAGAATTGTGGTGAATCCGCCTCTGGCTGCTGCCTTGGAGCCTGACACAATATCTTCTTTATAAGTCAGCCCCGGGTCCCGCAGATGCACATGCAGGTCAATGAGCCCGGGCATTACATAGCAGCCTGAAGCGTCGATGACTTTATCTGTCTTATCCTTTGGCTTAAGGCCCTTGCCTGTCTTTTTCACTTTGCCGCCCTCTATATAGAGGTCGCTTATTTCGTCTGTCTTTGTTGCCGGATCGATGATACGTCCGTTCCTGATTAAAATATTCATAAATTCTTCCTCCGGGACTTTACATCTTTTGATTTTAATAGTAACATACACAATTTCTTTCGTCAATTATACATTTTTACTTGACTTTTTTTCGATTTGCGAATATACTGAATTTGTTAAAGGAATATTGGATATAAATAATTGAAAGTGCATTTAATAAGCTTCCGGTTATCGTGATGTTAAGCGGTTTTTAGAGATTGTATTATTTCTTATTTATAATACCCTCTCTAAAGACCGCTTATTTTTCATAAATAATGGGAACTTTCCACGAAGCGTGCTTCCTGTTTTCTTTATCCAATCCTAATTTTTATTTTTTATTTTATGGAGGTAACACTATGAACAAGGGAACTGTAAAATGGTTTAATGCAGAAAAAGGCTACGGATTCATCACAGGTGAAGACGGACAGGATGTATTCGTACACTTCTCCGCTATCAATGGAGATGGTTTTAAATCCCTGGAAGAAGGACAGGCTGTATCTTATGATTTAACTGAAGGCGCTCGTGGAATGCAGGCAGCTAACGTAGAAAAATTATAATTTCCGGATAAACTGTACGAAAAATGCGGCTGGGCAGAATCTTCTGCCCAGCCGTTTTTTATTCTATTTCCTGCTGCTTTTCTTATTCTCATACATATTCCTGTCCGCCCGGCCGATCAGTTCATGAAGCCACTCATCTGATTCCCCCGTTTTTCTGCCTGTGGCAATCCCTGCCGCTATGGAAATCTTCACCTCGTGTTCCTGATTATACTTCTCCTGGGCTTCCTCCAGATTCTTCTCCCATGACCGGATGCTCTGCAGACGCTTTAAAAATATCAGGAACTCATCGCCGCCGATTCTGTAAATCTCGCCAAATCCACAGAATGCCTCCCTCAGACACCGGGCACATCCCTTGATCATCTCATCCCCGGCTCTGTGTCCAAAAGTGTCATTTACTTTCTTAAGGCCGTTTAAATCTACCATGACCGCTGACAGTTCCTGTCCCCGGGTCATCGTCTCCTGCAGTTCCTGCAGGCGCATCTCATATGCGGAGCGGTTTCCAAGCTTTGTCATAATATCCATATAGGCCAGCTCCTCAAGAATCCTGTCCCCGGTCCTATCCTCCAGGATTTCATTTACCTGACGTACCGTCATCCTGAGCAGTGCGCACACAAAGCCCAAAAGTCCAAGCTGATAATACATGGCATACCTGCTGCCCACCCCGGTATAAAAGGAGACCAGGGATACCACTGCCATGACTATGAGGAAAAAGACACCGCCAAGGAAAATCCTGGCGTACTGGGCCTTACTGCTTCTCAGCTCTTTTACCATATAAATCACAGAACAGATCATGGCAGCCACATAGAGGATATGGGTGATCGGAAGCATCTGCATCAGTTTACGTCCGCCCATCAGGTACACAAGACTCTGCACCAGTACATTGCCGGCCAGTATTGTCTTCATCCAGTCCAGCATGGCTGATCTCCTCTGGCAGACTTCTCTGATAAAGGAAAGCATGGGGATGGGGATCATATAAAACGCATAAAAGGATATCAGGCAGATCAGTCTGGGCCATGGCGATAAGAATACCATGAATTTGGAATCTGTGAGGATCCAGACTGCTGATACCAGGATAAAGATCCAGGCATAAAACACGCTGGATACATGCACAGCCTCCCTGACTCTCAAAAGAAGCCAGAGGAGAAACATACCCGCGCTCAGCACCAGGAGCACCACACAGAATATGATCCTGGGACATTCCCGCACTCGGATATCCAAAAGCATGCTTTCCCTGCTGTCCAGACAGATCACGGGAACCTGAACCAGCCCTTCTCTATAAAAGCCGCTGAATATGACGGTTATCTCTTTTCCGGCATCTTCCCTGCCAAGCCTTGTCATACAAAAGTTGTTTCCCAGCATACCGTGAAATGTCCCTGTCTGCTGTTCCATATACCGGTATCTTGACACACCGTCAACGTATATTTCAACCTGCTGGTAATGGTTCAGAAATCCCAGATATTTTTCCTCCTCGGAAAATTCAGGGATGGTCTGCCTAAGAATGATCTTCCCTCCCCGGATCTTTATTTGGGATGGGACCTCACACGTCTTCTCTGTGCCGTCATCCGCCTGATAGTGCCAGCCGGTATCCCACTGATTAACACTGCTGCCTTTCTCCCGCACATTCCGGGGTTCCGGTTCTGCCTGCAATGCCGTAAACACGCCCAGCACAGCCATGATCACAACTGTAAAAAATAAAATCCAGTGCCGGATCTTCCCGATCCTCTTTTCTCTCAACCGCAATTCCTCCATTTAAAACATACTGCTGTGAAGTATCCTCCGCGCGCTGCGCGCCTTTCGCTGTCCGTGCCTTCCCGCTTAACAAGAAAAAAGGAAATGCATCTTAGCATTTCCCATTCTGCCTTCCCTGTATGCCTATTCGGCTGTCTCTCCTGCAGTAAGCTCCTGGAGATAATCTGTCATGGCTGTCACGTTCATTTCTGTAGTTGTGGCCTCTCCCTCTGCGTCGTCTTTTGTAGCAAGACCGTAGGCAGAATAGCCAATCCATCCAACGATCAGCAGACAAACCGCAGAAACAATGATCTTCTCAAGCAAAAGTTCACGTGCTTCTTTTTTCTGGATCTTGTCGCGGTTATTTTTATAATTTTTATACTTATCGACTTTTTCCTGACTCATGATGCTTCTCCTTATGTAAAGTTATGAATATTCCTTGATTTTTAATTATAGCATATCTTTCTTTATTTTACCACTCTTTTGAGACTTCTTCTTCCCTGATTCCGTACTGCTCCATAAATTCCTGAAGGTCTGCCCTGCTTTTGATCAGGCACACTTCCTGGAATTTTCCTGTCTTCAGATCCTTGAATCCTGCCACCTGCTCTCCGGTGCAGATGCTGGATTTGAGCACAGGCTTCACGGCTATGCGGTCAAAGGGAATGACCTCTTTTTTCTTTTTCCTGCCAAACACAGAACCACGATCCTTTCTCTTATACCAGTCCCAGGGTTTTTAATAAGAACAGCCAGCCGGTCAATGTAAATGCGGAAAAAAAGGTAGTCAGCATTACCGTACTGGAAGTCAGCACTCCCTCATGGCCCATATTTTTCGCCATGACAAAACAACTCACCGTTGTAGCTGACCCCAGCATGACCAGTATGGCGATCAGCCGCTCCTTCGTATAGCCCAGCCGAACAGCCAGGGGGAGGAATACAGCAGCCAGCACCACCAGTTTGATCAGACTTGCCAGCACGGAGGGGCGCAGCTTTGCCAGTGCCTTCTTTCCCTCAAAGGATGCACCCATAGCCATAAGACCGAGAGGGGTTGCCAGAACTGCCACATTCTTCACTGTCTTCTGCATGATCTCCGGCTGCGGAATCCTAAGGACAGACCAGAGAATCCCTGCCAGGATTCCCAGTATGATGGGATTTGTGACAATGCCCTTTGCTGTTTTCAGCAGCAGTTTCCGGTCAAGCTTTTTTCTCCCGGGCTTCATAAGGGAGAGGATCACCACCGCTGCCGCGTTGTAGAGGGGAACTGTCCCCACGATCATAAGGGGGGCCATACCGGAACTGCCGTAGATATTCTGTATAAAGGCAATCCCCAGGATCGCTGCACTGCTTCGGTAGGAAGCCTGCACAAACTCCCCGCGGATCTCCTCCTCCACCAGCAGCCTGGCAAGGAGGGCGATCACGGTGATACTCACCAGCGTGGCGAGAAAGCAGAACAGAACAAAACCGCCGTCCCAGCTTTTCCGCACATCCACAGAGGATATATCCTGGAACACCAGGGCCGGTATGGCTGCCACGAAGACAAAACGGTTGAGCTTTGCCACAAAGTCAGCATTCATCAGCCCCAGATACCTGAACAGAAGGCCCAGAAGCATGGTGAGGAAAATGGGCAGTGTGGCATTCAGGCTGAATATAAGATTCTCCAATGAGCTCAGCCTTCCTTCACCAGTACCTTCAGGATCTCACCGATGTACATGGTGTGATAATCTTTCTCAGGGTACCATTTTTCATCATTCTCCGGAGCATCAAAGTTTTCCGGGAAGAGGTCTCCGTGATACATCTTTTTGCAGACAAACACCAGGCTGGCCTCCTCAAACGCGGGAGCGCCGTCCACAAAGCAGGCAGTAAGTCCGGCCTCACTGATCTTGTCTCTGTCACGGCCTGACACGCTGCCGCATAAGCTTAATGCTTTTTTGTACCCTTCAGGGAAGAAGGAGATGGTAAAGGTGTCATTTGCGTCCACAAATTCCTTTGTGTAGCGCTGGGGACGGATATAGGCTGTCACCACATCTTTGCCCCAGATCACACCAACGCCGCCCCAGCTTGCAGTCATGGTATTATATTTTTCCTCTGTACCTGCTGTGATCAGCATCCACTCTTTTCCTATCTTTGTAAATGGATTGAACTGTAATTCCTCTGCTTTTACCTCTTTAAATGCCATAATAATTCCTTCCTTTCTCCCGGCCTGTATTCAGCAGCCGTTCAGACGTCTGAACGGACACTATAATCTGCCGTATAATTTTGTCATATGCCAGATCCTGCCTTTTAATTCATCCGAAAATGCATTTTTGCTCATTCTCCACTTCCAGTTGTCCCCTAATGTGGATGGCGTATTGATCCTGGCCTCGCTGCCGAGCCCCAGATAATCCTGCACGGGTATGATGCAGGTATCAGCCACACTGCGCATGGCAAGGCTGATCAGATCCCAGTGCTGCTCCTCTTTCGGTGTATGGAAGCTGTTCATATATCTAAGGGCCACATCCCTGTCCCAGTTAGTCATGTGCTCATACCAGCCCACAGTGGTGTCATTGTCATGGGTTCCTGTGTAGACCACACAGTTTCTGTCATACTTGTAGGTGAGATAGTCGCTGTTCTCACTGGTGTCAAAGGCAAACTGCAGCACCTTCATGCCCGGATACCCGCTGTCCCGCAGAAGCTTGTAAACGGTCTCCGTTAGAAATCCCAGATCCTCAGCAATGATGTTCCGCTCCCCAAGCTCCTCTTTCATGGTATGGAACAGGTCCATGCCCGGTCCCTTTTCCCAGTGGCCGTTCTGTGCGGTCTCATCTCCGTAGGGAATGGAATAATACTCATCAAATCCCCTGAAATGGTCAATCCGCACAATGTCAAAAAGCTTGAAACAGTGGGCAATCCTGCGCATCCACCAGCCGTAGTGCATTCTCTTGTGGTAATCCCAGCGGTACAGGGGATTGCCCCAGAGCTGGCCTGTGGCGGAGAACCCGTCCGGCGGACAGCCTGCCACAGCCACCGGCAGATTGTTCTCATCCAACTGGAACAGCTCCGGATTCGCCCAGGTATCCGCACTGTCAAAGGCCACATATATGGGAATGTCCCCAACAATCTGAATCCCTTTTTCATGGGCATAGTTCTTTACATTCTTCCACTGCTCAAAAAACTCGAACTGCAGATACTGGTAAAAGATAATGTCCTCCCGCAGCTCGTCCTGATATCTCTTCAGGGCAGCCGGCTCTCTCAGACGCACTTCCTCGTCCCACTCGATCCAGCTTTTGCCGCCGAATTTGTTTTTCACAGCCATATACAGGGCATAGTCATCCAGCCAGTGGTTGTTCTCCACACAGAAGGTAAGAAAATTCCCGTCAGACAGGATTTTGCTCCTTTCAAAGGCCTTCCGAAGAAGAGGAAAACGGCTCTCATATATTTTTCCGTAATCAATATAGGAGGGATGATCTCCCCAGTCACAGGCGTCGCACTCTTCCTTTGTCAGCCATCCTTTCCCGATCAGGACGTTCAGATCGATGAAATAGGGATTGCCTGCAAAGGTGGAAAAGGATTGATAGGGGGAATCCCCGTAGCTGGTAGGTCCCAGCGGCAGTATCTGCCAGAGTTTCTGACCCGTATCTCTTAAAAGATCAATAAACTCATATGCCTCCTTAGAAAATGCTCCAATGCCGTATGGAGACGGCAGACTGGCTATTGGCAGCAGCATTCCACTTCTTCTCATATCACAATTCCTCTTCCTTGCCGTTTTTATAGTCAATTTTTATCAGGGTCAGCCCCCGCGCCGGGGCGGTGGGGCCGGCTGCCTTCCTGTCTCTGGCAGCCAGTATATCCTGCATCTTTTCCGGCGGATAGGCTCCACCGCCGATCTCCATCAGCGTGCCGGCCAGAATCCGCACCATATTATACAAAAATCCGCTGCCCGTGATGCGTATGGTGATCAGGTCATTCTCACGTTCCACCGAAAAGCTGTGGATGGTCCTGACGGTTGTCTTCACCTGCGCTCCCGCACCGCAGAAACTTTTAAAATCATGTTCGCCCAGCAGGTACGCCCCTGCCTGTCTCATCTTCTCAATATCCATGGGGATATAAGTAAAATGGGAGTAAAAGCGCTCTGTTGGCACCGGAAATCTTCTGTTCAGTATCCGGTATTCATATGTCTTCTCACTGACCCGGTACCTGGGATGAAAATCCCTGCTGACCTCCCTTGACCGCTGGATCCGGATATCTTCAGGAAGCCGCTGGTTCAGGGCGTAGGAAATCTTCTCCCCCGGCATTCTGGCGTTGGTGTCGAACACAGCCACATTGCCCAGGGCATGGACGCCTGCGTCGGTTCTGCTGGCGCCTATGGTCTCCACAGGCTCCTTTAACAGCTCCGCCAGATGGCGGTTCAGCACCTCCTGTACGGTGATCCCGTTTGGCTGTACCTGCCAGCCGCAGTAATTTGTGCCGTCATAGGCCACTTCCAGCATTACACGTTTCATACGGCGCCTCCTAGATCAGCACGCGGATCGCGATGTCCGCGGCCAGGTACAAAAAGATGCACAGGTAAGCTGAGGTGTCCCTGCTGTGGTATTTGAGAGGCTTCATAGATGTCCTGTTCTCACCGCCGTGATAACAGCGTGCCTCCATGGCCATAGCAAGATCATCTGCCCTTCTGAACGCGGAGATGAAAAGGGGAACCAGAAGCGGCAGCAGGTTCTTAGCCTTCTGGATCAGATTCCCGTTCTCAAAATCAGCGCCTCTGGCGATCTGTGCCTTCATGATCTTATCTGTCTCCTCCATAAGGATGGGAATGAATCTGAGGGCAATGGACATCATCATGGCGATATCATGTACCGGCACCCTGATCTTATTCAGCGGCCTCATAAGTCTCTCCAGACCGTCTGTGAGCTGGTTCGGCGTAGTGGTCAGTGTCATGACTGAGGAACCGATAACCAGATAGATCAGCCGGATACCGATCTTCACAGCCTGCAGGATACCCTCCTGTGTGATCTTGAAGATCCAGAACTGCCACAGCACCTTGCCCGGTATTAAAAACAGATTGAAGGCAACAGTGATCAGCAGAATAAAGAACAGCGGTTTCAGCCCTTTCAGCATAAACTTAACGGGGACCTTTGACATGATGATGACTGCTGCCAGAAAAACCGTTGCCAGCAGATATCCCCAGAAGGAATTTGCCACAAAAAGTGACACCAGAAACATGATGGTTCCCACAAACTTCACGCGGGGGTCCAGCCTGTGGAGAATGGAATCCGCAGGGTAATATTGTCCGATGGTTATATCTCTTATCATTTGTCCAATCTCTCCAGTGCCTGTAATATACTTGCCTTTGCCTCCTCCACCGTGGTGGCTGAGGTATCCACATGCAGCCCGCGTTCCCCCAAAGCGTGCATGATGTAAGTGATCTGAGGCGCCGCAAGCCCCATGGCCTCCAGCTCCTTATAGTGGGAAAAGACTTCTCTCGGCACACCGTCAAATGCCTTTTCCCCTTTATTCATTACGATCATGCGCTCCACGTATTTGGCAATGTCCTCCATACTGTGGGATACCAGGATCACAGTGATTCCCCGCAGACTGTGCAGGGATGCGATCTGGTCCAGTATCTCATCCCGCCCCTGGGGGTCCAGGCCTGCCGTGGGTTCATCCAGGATCAGCACCTCCGGCTCCATGGCCAGCACACCCGCAATGGCTGCCCGCCGCTTCTGCCCTCCCGACAGCTCAAAGGGGGAGCTTTTATAAAACTTTTCGGAAAGCCCTGCCTGGGTCAGCGCCCTGACAGCTCTCTCCTCGGCTTCCTCTTTGGAAAGACCCAGATTCTTCGGCCCGAAGCAGACATCCTCAAGAACCTCCGCCTCAAAGAGCTGATGCTCCGGATACTGGAACACCAGTCCCACTTTGCTTCTCAGTTTCTGCCTGTCATATTTTTCCGCCCATATATCCTGGCCGTTGTAGAGGACTTTGCCTGATGTGGGTTTCATAAGGCCGTTGAAATGCTGTATCAGTGTGGATTTTCCGCTTCCCGTGTGTCCTATGATGCCCATGAACTGGCCGTCCGGAATCTCCATATCCACATCCTTTAAGGCGTGCATCTCATAGACTGTTCCCGGACTGTATGTGTATGTGATATGCTCTAATTTTATTGACATAATGCGTTCACCAATTCCTCTGTCGTCAGAATTCCCGCAGGTATCTTCACCCCTGCCTGCTTCAGCTCATAGGCCAGAAGTGTGACCTGGGGCACATCCAGGCGGTAGGATTTCAGCTCCTCCACCCTGGAAAAGACCTCTCTGGGTGTTCCCTGCATCACTACTTTTCCCTGGTCCATGACGAACACCTTGTCCGCGTTCACCACTTCCTCCATATAATGCGTGATCAGAACCACTGTGATGCCTTCCTTTTCATTGAGCTCCTTTACTGCCCGGAGCACTTCTTTTCTGCCGTTTGGGTCCAGCATGGCTGTGGGTTCGTCCAGAATAATGCATTTGGGATGCATGGCCATGACACCTGCTATGGCAACCCTCTGCTTCTGTCCGCCTGACAGCTTATTTGGTGAATGGTGGCGGTAGGCAGTCATACCCACTGCCTCCAGACTTTCATTCACTCTCTGCCAGATATCATCCGTGGGGATTCCCATATTTTCAGGGCCGAAGCCCACGTCCTCCTCCACCACGGTACCGATGATCTGATTGTCGGGATTTTGGAAGACCATTCCTGCCTTCTGGCGGATCTTCCAGATATCCTCCTCCTCCGTGGTGTTCATGCCGTCCAGCCACAGCGCACCCTCCGTAGGAAACAAAAGGGCATTGATATGCTTCGCCAGCGTGGATTTTCCGGAGCCGTTGTGTCCCAGGACAGCAATAAACTGTCCTGCCTCGATATCCAGCTCCACATTGTCAAGGGCTCTGTACGTGCCCTCCACATGGCCGCTTTCATCGTATTTATAATAGTCATGCACCAGTTTAATGGCTTTTACAATTCCCATTTTATATCCTTTCCATTGTACCTGATTGTAACTATCCAGTCAACTGAATCGTTACTCCTGCCCGCAGCTAGTCACTGCAGGTATATCTGTAAACCTCCATATCCTCGCAGTCATCCTCCAGACGGTAATCAATCTTGGAAAAGCCCAGCTTGCGCGCCAGCTTTTTGGAAGCCAGATTGGCACTGCGTATTCTGCAGTACAGATACACAGCCCCTCTTTTCTTTGCCTCCTCCAGGATGCCGCGGCAGGCTTCATAGGCAAAACCTTTTCTTCTGTGTTTTTCATCGATCAGATATCCCAGCTCTACCACAGAGCTGTTGTGGTTCCAGATTTTCGGCTCTACACCGGCGCGGCCCACGATGGTGCCGCTCTCCTTCTCCTCCAGAACCCAGTATCCCATATCACACATTTCGTACATGTACTTGCGGTATGAAGGAAATGCCTCCAGTTCCTCCTCCAGGCTCTTTTCCACGCCCTCCGCAGTGTCGGGTGTGCCCTGGCTTGTGATCTCCATCATTTTGGGGATATCCCGCTCAGACATTTCCCGGATGCGCAGTCTTTCTGTCTCACAGACCACTGCGGGAAGATGTCTGCCATGACAGTACACTTTCTCCAAAAAAGCTGTGTCAATCTCTTCATATCCCTCTATGACCATATCTGCAGAACTGAGATCCTGTTTTCCGGAATCAGGATTGAAGTAGGCAATACAGACGATGCCCGCTGCCTTTGCAGCCCTGCATCCGTTGGCGGAATCCTCCAGTATGAGACACTCCTCCGGATCCAGTCCCATCTGCTTTGCCGTCTCCAGAAATACATCCGGCGCCGGTTTTGGGTTCTTCACCTGCTCCCCGCTCACCAGAATGTCAAAATAGCTGTCGATTCCCAGGGTTGTCACCACCTGCCGGATGTAGGAAAGGGGAGAGGAGGACGCGATCGCCAGGCAGTATCCACCGTCTTTTAAGCGCTTCAGAAGCTGGGGTACCCCCTCGATCATGGGGAATCCTTCCTCTTTTATGACCTGTTCCTTTATCTGTTTCATGGTCTTTACCAGTTCCTCGTCATCCCTGGAAATCCCGTAGTTGTCGTGCAGTATATCCATTAAAAAACCATTGGTGGAACCGATACATGGTTTGTAAATTTCGTAATCCAGTTCAATCCCCCGCGCTGCAAGCGTCTGTTTCCAGACTCTGTAGTGGACCGGCTCACTGTTTATAAGCACGCCGTCCATATCGAAAATAATTCCTTTTAACATACTATCTCCCTTTTAACGGAACTTTACCCTGTATTCAGAATCTCTGCGGCAAAGCGCTGTAACGAAAAACAGGGAGTGCCGCTGTCAAAGCGACACTCCCTCGTATCTCTACACGGTTCTACGCCGGCTCAAACAGCAAACTTTCCGCCAGCTCCCAGATCTCCTCCCTGCCCTGTTTTGTCTCGGCAGAAAAAGGGATCACGGCAGTACCCGGACGCAGCGCAAGCCCTTCTTTCAGGGCTTTCACATGCTTGGGCACCTGGCTTCTCTTTAATTTGTCCACTTTTGTTGCTATGATAATCGGCTCATATCCGTTGTGCACAATCCAGTCATACATGGTTTTATCATTTGCAGATGGGTCATGGCGGATATCAATGAGAAGAAACACTGCTCGTAACTCTTTGGTATTCTGCAGATATCTCTCGATCAGCTTTCCCCATTGTTCCTTTACTGCCTGGGCCACCTTTGCATATCCGTAACCCGGCAGGTCCACCAGGTACAGCGCATCGTTCACATTATAAAAATTTATAGTCTGTGTCTTTCCGGGGGATGCGCTGGTCCTTGCCAGGGATTTCCTGTTCATAAGCGCATTGATCAGGGATGATTTCCCCACGTTGGATTTCCCCGCAAATGCGATGTGCGGCAGCTCCGTTTTTGGAAGCGTGCTGGTGACACCGCAGACAATATCCAGTGATACATTCTTAATTACCATCTTTCATCCTCCGAATATGGTTTCAGACAAAAGCCTGCGCCAGCACCTCTTCCATTGTGCTGACGAATAGGATTAAAAGGCCGTCTGTGATCTCTTGTTCCATTTCTTCAATATCCGGTCTGTTCTCCGCCGGGACCAGTACGGTCTCAATGCCTGCGCTCTTGGCTGCCAGAAGTTTTTCCTTCAGGCCGCCGATGGGCAGGACCCTGCCCCGGAGGGTAATCTCACCGGTCATGGCAAGATTGGCCTTCACCGGAGTTCCCGTCACTGCGGAGAGCATGGCTGTGGCCATGGTGATTCCCGCAGAGGGGCCGTCCTTCGGAACAGCACCTTCAGGAATGTGGATATGTAAATCGTGTTCCTGGAAAAATTCAGGTTTTATATTATACTTATCAGCAATGGAACGGATGTAGCTTACACCGGTCTGGGCCGACTCTTTCATCACATCTCCGAGCTGCCCTGTCAGCATGAACTCGCCTTTTCCGGGCATGAGGTTTACCTCGATCTGCAGGGTATCACCTCCCACACTGGTCCAGGCCAGCCCTCGGACGATTCCGATCTCATCAAAGCTGTTCTTTTTCTGGTAGGTGTATTTCGCCCTGCCTAAGAACTCCTCCAGATTCTCCGGATTCACCGTCACGGATTCCTGCTTATCCTCCAGGATCTTTCGCGCCGTCTTCCGGCAGATCTCACCGATCTTCCGCTCCAGCTCCCTGACTCCGGCTTCCTTTGTGTAGCCGGTGATCATTTCCCGCAGAGCCTCATCATCCAGGATGAGCTGTCCCTCTTTCAGTCCATGGATCTTCATCTGCTTGGGAACCAGATGTTCCCTGCCGATGTGCCATTTTTCATTTTCCGTATAGCTGCTCACCTCAATGATCTCCATACGGTCCAGAAGGGGCCTTGGTATGGTCTGCAGGTCGTTGGCCGTGGCAATGAACAGTACCTCAGACAGATCCAGGGGAATCTCCACATAGTGGTCCCTGAACTTGTTGTTCTGCTCAGAATCCAGCACTTCCAGAAGTGCGGAGGAGGTGTCACCTTTATAGTCACTGCTCACTTTGTCAATCTCATCCAAAAGCATCAGGGGATTCTTGACACCTGCCTGTATCAGTCCATTGGCAATTCTGCCCGGCATGGCGCCGATATAAGTTCTTCTGTGGCCCCGGATCTCCGCTTCATCCCGGACACCGCCCAGGCAGATGCGAACATACTCCTTGTGAAGCGCCCGTGCCACGGATTTGGCAATGGATGTCTTTCCTGTTCCGGGAGGGCCGACCAGACAGAGAATGGGGCTCTCACCTTTTTTAGTGAGTGTGCGCACTGCCAGAAATTCCATGATGCGCTCTTTCACCTTGTGCAGGCCGTAGTGATCTGTTTCCAGAACCTTGTTGGCCTCCTTCAGGTTTTTATTGTCCCTGGTCAGCTTGTCCCAGGGCAGGGAGAGAAGCGTCTCGATATAACTGCGCATTACACTGGACTCTGCCTGGCTGCCGGCAGTGTTTTTAAAACGCTCCACCTCTTTTAATATCTTCTCTTTTACTTCCCGGGAAGCCTTCAGTTTTTTTACATCCTCGCGGAACTGGTCCGCCTCGGAGCGGGTATCATCTTCCCCCAGCTCTTCCCGTATCAGTTTGAGCTGTTCCCTTAAGATGTATTCCCTCTGGTTTTTATCCACCCGTTCTTTTACTTTGCTCTGCAGCTCCGCGCTGATTTCCAGGACTTCTATCTCATTGGTGAGAATAATGCCCAGCTCCTCATAGCGCGCCTCCAGGGATACCGCTTCCAGAACACTCTGCCTGTCCTCATACTTCATGGGGAGATGGATGGATATCTGGTCAATGACTTTGCTCACATCGTCAAGCTCCAGGATCTGTCCTGCCAGTTCTTTGCTCATCTTGGGATTTACACTGCAGTATTTTACAAAGATCTCCTTAATCCCCCGGAGCATGGCTTCCTCCACACTCTCATCCACCTGCCTCAGCTCCTCCTCATCGAATGTGGCTGCCTCGGCGTTCAGATAGTATTCACTTTCCGTAAAACGGATCAGCTCTGCCCGCTCCATTCCCTCTACCAGGACACGGACAATATTCTTCGGCAGCTTTACAAGCTGCTTGATCTCCGCAACGGTTCCTATTTTATATAAATCCTCCTGTCCCGGGTCCTCCACTGCAGGGTCTTTCTGAGTGATCAGAAGCACCCTCTGGTCCTGCATCATGGCCTTCTCAATGGCCTGGATGGATTTTTCCCTGCTCACGTCAAAGTGGACGATCATGTCAGGAAGGATCGTTGTACCTCTAAGGGCGATGGCTGGCAGATTATAGATTATGTCACTCATTCCCGCGCCTCCTTAATCGTTATGCATAATTATGCAGTTTCTGGTGTTCCCCTCTTGCGTCCGCCCTTGTTTCTCCTTGTGGGCGGCTGCATTTCCCCATGTTCAATTAAGGCCTGGCCCTTACCTTCTACCAAATCTTTTGTTATCTTGCAGGAGCGTATGGTCTCATCAGAGGGCGCTGTATACATAAGGTCCATCATGGTATTTTCCATAATGGCGCGCAGTCCCCTGGCTCCTGTCTTTCTGTCCATGGACTTCTTGGCAATGGCCACCAGGGCATCATCGTCAAAGTCCAGATCCACGCCGTCAAGCTCAAAAAGCCTCTTGTACTGTCTGATCAGAGAGTTTCTTGGCTCCTTCAGGATCTTCACCAGTGCCTCCTCATCCAGGGCATCCAGGGATACCACTACAGGAACACGGCCCACAAACTCGGGTATCATGCCGAATTTTACCAGGTCCTGAGGCATTACCTCTTTCAGGATCTCTCCCACATTTCTGTCTTTTTTATCTGTCACAACAGCATTGAAACCGATGGCTTTTGTATCTTTTCTGTTTTCAATGATCTTATTGAGTCCCTCAAACGCACCGCCGCAGATAAAGAGAATATTGGTGGTATCGATCTGCAGAAATTCCTGGTGCGGATGCTTTCTTCCTCCCTGAGGCGGAACGCTGGCAACTGTGCCCTCCAGGATCTTAAGAAGCGCCTGCTGGACACCCTCACCGGATACATCTCTTGTGATGGACGCATTCTCCGACTTTCTTGTTATCTTGTCAATCTCATCAATGTAAATAATGCCGTACTGCGCACGGTCAATATCATAATCAGCCGCCTGAATGATCTTCAGCAGAATATTCTCCACATCCTCGCCTACATATCCGGCCTCCGTGAGGGTTGTGGCGTCTGCAATGGCAAAAGGTACATTCAAAAGTCTGGCAAGTGTCTGTGCCAGCAGTGTCTTACCGGAACCGGTAGGTCCCAGCATAAGGATATTACTCTTCTGAAGTTCAATGTCGGAATCTTTTCCCGCCATAACGCGCTTATAGTGATTGTAAACGGCTACAGACAGCACCTTTTTCGCCTCATCCTGCCCGATCACATAATCATCCAAAAATGTCTTGATCTCCTGTGGTTTCAGCAGATTGATCTCCCCGCCGCCATCTTCCGTGTACCCTGTACTGTCCTCATCTATGATCTCCGCACAGATTTCCACGCATTCATCACAGATGTAAGTACCGCTGGGGCCTGCAATCAGTTTCCGTACCTGTTCTTCTGTCTTTCCGCAGAAAGAGCAGCGGATTTTTGGCTCGTTTCCTTTTATCGCCATTCTTCTATTCCTTTCTTGATTTCCGTATTAATGCCGAAAGACCCCCGCAGCTAACACCGCAGGAGTCTTATCATTCGTTCTTACCTGTGCTCGATCACACTGTCAATCAGACCATAAGCCTTTGCCTCTTCTGCGGACATATAATAATCTCTTTCCGTATCTCTGGCAATGACTTCAAAAGGCTGACCTGTGTTGGCGGCCAGAGTCTCATTCAGTTTCTTCTTGGTCTTCAAAATCATGTCGGCAACAATCTGAATTTCCGTAGCCTGTCCCTTCGCGCCGCCGGACGGCTGGTGAATCATGATCTCCGCGTTTGGAAGCGCGAATCTCTTTCCTTTTGTACCGCCTGCCAGCAGGAATGCACCCATGCTCGCAGCCATACCAATGCAGATTGTGGACACATCACATTTAATGTAATGCATGGTATCATAGATAGCCCATCCTGCTGTCACAGAACCGCCCGGACTGTTGATATACAGATGAATGTCCTTTCCCGGGTCCTCTGATTCCAGGAACAAAAGCTGTGCCACAGTCAGGCTTGCTGTTGTGTCATTCACTTCTTCTCCCAGAAATATGATTCTATCTTTTAACAGCCTGGAGTAGATGTCATAACTCCTCTCTCCTCTGCTGTTCTGTTCGATGACGTATGGTACTAAACTCATGAAACTCCTCCTATTCTGTCACGCGGGCGTAAGAAACGAACTTTCTGTTCGTTATTCCTCTGTCTTCTCCACTACCTCTGTCACTTTTGCAGCGTCAGCTACTAAGGTAACAGCTTCCTGAACAGCGATGTCTTTCTTCATCTGCTCTTTCTCGTAGTCGCCCATTAATTCTTTTAATTTGTCGGCTTCCATCTTGTACATTTCAGCCATTTTTGCGATTTCTTCATCTACTTTTTCATCAGTAACCTGGATGTTCTCAACCTCTGCAACCTTCTCCAGTACCAGACGGCTCTGGATTCTCTTCAGGGCCTGCGGTCTCATCTGCTCCTGGATCTTGGCATTGTCAAGACCTGTGAACTGATAATACTGGTCAATGGATAAGCCCTGGGACTGCAGTCTTCTTACGAAGTCATCCACTAACTGGCGGATCTGGTTCTGGATCATTGCTTCCGGAATATCCATCTGCGCGTTCTCAATGATCGCGTCAACTACTTTATCTTCTTTTTCACGTTTTGCAACGTCTTCTTTGCGCTCTTTCAGTTTCTGCGCAATGTCTTTCTTGTATTCTTCCAGAGTATCAAACTCAGAGACATCTTTTGCAAATTCATCATCCAGTTCAGGAAGTTCTTTCACTTTGATGGCTTTTACATTGCATTTGAATACTGCTGCTTTTCCGGCCAGGTCATTTGCGTGATAATCTTCCGGGAATGTCACATTGACATCTTTTTCTTCGCCGATCACAGCGCCTACCAGCTGCTCTTCAAATCCGGGGATGAAAGAGTTGGAACCAATGGTCAGAGGATAATCTGTGCCTTTTCCGCCTTCAAATGCCTCTCCGTCTACGAATCCCTCGAAGTCAAGCGTGATCATATCGCCGTTTTCCACTGCTCTGTCGTCCACGTCGATGGTTCTGGAGTTGTTCTCCTGCTCTTTCTTCAGCTCGCCTGCGATCTCTTCTTCTGTCACTTCCGCTTTTGTAACCTCAACCTCTACTCCTTTGTAATCACCCAGAGTCACTTCCGGTTTTACAGCTACTTCTGCTGTGAAGATAAACGGTTTGCCTTTTTCGATCTGTACCACATCGATCTCCGGCTGGGAAACGATCTCCAGACCGCACTCATCTGCTGCTTTAGGGTACTCAGACTGGATCAGGGCATTTGCTGCATCTTCATAGAAGATACCTGCTCCATACATTTTTTCAATCATTACACGCGGAGCTTTTCCTTTACGGAATCCCGGGATAGTGATTTTATTTTTGTTTTTCTGGTAAGCAGCCTGTACTGCTTTTTCAAAATCTTCAGCGGAAGCCTCAATAGTAAGCTTCGCCATGTTCTTCTCTAAGTTTTCTACCTGTACGCTCATTTTAAATGATTCCTCCTTGAATTCTATATGTATTCATGCATTTTGAGTATTCATGCATTCCTGCCCAAAACGGACACTTTATCATACTTACAGTCATTATCACAGTATAGCACAAGGAATTTAAAAATACCAGCATTTTTTTATGAAACAATGGATTTTTTGATCTGGCGGGCCTTCACTTCTCCCTCAAGCTGTGAAATCAGCTCCAGCGCAAAGGGGATAGCTGTTCCCAGGCCTCTGCTGGTGGTGATATTTCCGTCTTTTACCACCGGATCGGTAAAGACCAGCGCGCCTTCCAGCTTCTCCTCAAATCCCGGATAGCAGGCCGCCTTCTTCTCCCTTAAAATCCCGAGACCGCCCAGGACACTGGGTGCTGCGCAGATTGCCGCCACTTTCCGGTCTGATGCGGCAAATTCTTTCAGCAGGTCCGCAAGTCCCTGATGCGCTCCCAGATGTTTGGTTCCCGGCATGCCTCCGGGCAGCACCAGCAGGTCCACTGTGCTGTAGTCCACATCCTCAAAAAAAACATCTGCTTTTATCTCAATTCCATGGGAACCGGTCACACTCAGATTGTCGGAGATGGATACCATGAGCACTTCCTCGCCGGCTCTCCTTAAAAGGTCCACCACAGTCAGACCTTCCACTTCCTCAAAACCATCTGCGGTAAATACACAAACTTTTGCCATATGAGTACCTCCCTATTATAAATTCAAAACACGTATAAAATCCTGCCTACCCGTTTATTATACCATAGGATCACATGTTAATTCTAAAACTTCCGTTTCTTTTTTATAAAAAATATGATATACCTGTTTATATAGAAAAAAGGAGGTCCTCACAGAAATGGAAATCGAAAGAAAATTCCTTATTAAAGAGCTGCCCGCTGATTTGAAGAACTATCCCTGTCACGTGATCGAGCAGGCATATCTGAACACCAACCCGGTTGTCCGCATACGCAGACAGGACGCCACCTATATCCTCACCTATAAGGGAGAGGGCCATATGGTGCGGGAGGAGTATAACCTGCCGCTGAATGAGACGTCCTATTATCATCTGAAGGAAAAGGCGGACGGCATCGTTCTGTCCAAGATCAGATATCTGCTGCCCCTTGAGGGAGAACTCACCATTGAGCTGGATGTCTTTCAGGCACCTTATGAGGGTCTTTTTCTGGCAGAGGTGGAATTCCCGGACGTGGAGTCAGCCAATTCCTTCACACCACCGGACTGGTTTGGGGAAGATGTCACATTCTCATCACAATACCATAACAGCACCCTCTCAACAGGAACGGACAGGCCGCAGTGATGCCGGCCTGTCCGCTTTTGATTCACTCCTCACCGAGGCTCTTCATGATTCTGTGCCAGGTATCTTCCCGGCGTTTCTCAATCTCTTCCTCCAGTGCCTCTTCCCCTTTTCTTGTTTTCTCCAGACTCTTAGTATATGCCCTGGGAATCTTGTAAAGCAGTTTTCCCAAAAAACGCAGAAACGCATTGCCACTGTCCAGCAGCCATACACTGATTTCAAAAATATGGTCCATAAGCAACCCCTTCTGTCTCGGCCAAGCAGCACACAGGTGCTTTTTGCCTTTTCTTATATTCTACCAGCAGTTCGCATTTATTGCAATGAGAAATATTGCTAATTCCCGTCAAGACATTGCCCGTTTCTACAGTTCTCTGGTCTTCTTTACACAGGCGCGGATGCAGTCCATCACAGCACTGCGCATGCCCTTTTGCTCCAGAATGCCCACCCCTTCAATAGTGGTACCTGCCGGTGAGCACACCATATCCTTGAGCTCGCCCGGATGCATCCCTGTCTCAAGGACCATTTTTGCACTGCCCAGAACGGCCTGTGCCGCAAATTCATAGGCTTTTTTCCTCGGCATGCCCTCAGCAACAGCGCCGTCAGCCATGGCCTCAATGAACATGAAAACAAAGGCCGGGGAACTTCCGCTGACAGCTCCCACCACATCCAGCATGGGTTCTGTCACTACCTCTGCCCTTCCGAAGGAGCGGAGCAGCACCAGGGCCTCCTCCAGCTCTTTTTCTTCCACCAGTGCATTCCTGCAGACACCTGTGATTCCTTCGCCTACCAGAGCCGGTGTATTTGGCATGGTGCGGATGATCTTCCTGTCCCCGCCTATGCGTTCCTCCAGCCAGCTCATGGTCTTGCCGGCAGCGATGGAGATGATCACCTGGTCACTGCCAAGCACATCTTTTATCTCCGCAATCACGTCCTCCAGAAACTGCGGCTTTACTGCCAGGAACACCATGTCGGAATGCTTCGCTGTCTCCCTGTTGTCCGTACTGCAGGCGATGCCCAGTTTTTCTTTTATCTTTGCAGCAGATTCCTCTGACTTTGTGGACGCTGTGATATCTTCCCTGTCTACGATCTTTTTTTCCAAAATGCCGCCGATAATAGCAGAAGCCATATTGCCGCATCCGATAAATCCAAGTTTCATCTGTAATCCTCCTCGTTTCGTAACAGCTCAGCCGGAACCATTACCTTGTATTTACTTTTCCTCCCCATTATCCTCCGTTGCCTCTATTTTTTCAAGTGTCATACATATATTTTTTCAATTCCCAGCATAATTTTAAACATAATGCATGTTAATCCCCGGAGGTCTCCCTATGCAGCAATCTTTTAAAGTCTTTACCGTGATCGGTATCCTGTTCACCATGATCCTTGGTTCCCTGTCCCACTTTTTTTACGGATGGTCCGGTGATTTTTTCCTGGTCGGACTGTTCAGCCCGGTAAACGAGAGTGTGTGGGAACATCTCAAACTGCTGTTCTTCCCTGCACTTCTCTTTATGCTTACAGAACGGCGCCTGCTCTCCTACCGCTGTCCTGACCTGTTCTGCAAAAACCTGGCAGGTCTGTATGCCGGGCTGGCCGCCATGCCCGCGCTCTTTTACGGGTATACGCTGTTCACAAAAAAGAATTACCTGTGGGCTGATATCACGGTATTTATTCTCAGCGTCCTGACCACCTATCTGCTGGCCTATGCCCTCAGAAAAACGAAGCTATCGGATTCCCTGTGCCGCATCCTTTATGCTGTCCTCTATCTTTTACTGGCTGTCTTTACGGCTGTCTCCGTCTTCTTTATGATAAAATAAAATACGGCACAGAGAACTTTCCCGTACCGTAAAAACTCCCCTGTACTTTTTCCCTGTCTTGTATTATGATATTGTTATTCTGACAAAGGAGAAAAAGATATGAGCAATGAAGTATTTTCTGTGTACCACTGCAAATCCTGCAATAAAATAGAAGTGACACAGTACATATCTCCACAGCAGATGGAGGAATTCGGCCTGACCGCCGAGGAACTTCTTCCCATCTGTCCGGTCACCGGCAGCTCGGACTTAGAAGAGCTGGGACAGATGACAGAAAAGGAACTGCGCCACTTTGCCTACAGTGATGTGGAGGGCGTAAAAGAATATCTGAAAAACAGGGAAATAAAAACTCCCAGGCTCTAAGCCCTGGCCCTGATCCGAAAGAGGGGACCACACGCGTGATGCTGTCATGCGTGCGATCCCCTCTTTTTTTGCTGTTCAGCACTCTTTTCCCAGTTTACGGGAACCTATGAGTTTCCAGGTCTTATATTTCTTAACTCTATGCACAATATGGCGGGTTTTTCCGCATTTCATACACTGTCCCATAAAATCATATACCAGCACATCCTCCCGCTTCAGCTTCAGTCCGTATGTCTCATTCAGGCACGACCTGCAGTATCCCAGTCCATGTATTCTTTCATTTCTTGTCATCTTCACTCCCGCTCCCTGTAAATTTAATAATATCTTAATGAATCTAATATTTCTTTTTATAATATCAGATACAATACGATATTTCAAGACAGATTACGCATTAAAAACGACATTTTGGGGCATAGTATCATGTACAATGTTATATATTAGGTGGTGAAAAATATGTACAGCGAGAATACTTTTGAAGAAAACAGCTACGAAGAATTGTTTTATGACCGTCTTACGCAGCTTCGGTCAGCGAAGAAGGTCTCTGCAAGAGACATGAGTCTTTCCATTGGACAGAACCCGGGATACATCAACGGATTGGAAAATAAAAAAGGACTTCCCTCCATGACGGTATTTTTCTATATCTGTGATTATCTGAATGTTACACCAAAAGAATTTTTTGACGAGAGCATTGTCTGTCCTGAACAATTCAAGAATCTGTACCAGGATATGCAGGAACTGGACCGTGATGATCTCCAGCTCTTGTGGACATTGACAAAACGTCTGCAAAAATAAGACGCAGAAAAGCCGTGGGCTGCAGTAAGATACGCTGCAGCCCACGGCTTTTTTAATTCTGCCGGCCGGTTTCCTGTTTGCTTTCCAGCATTTTTTTTTCATTACTCTTTCTGTACTGATTCGGCGACATGGAAGTCATTCTCCGGAATGCCTGGGAAAAGTAAGACTGGGAGGAGTATCCGACCATACCTGATATTTTCGTGACCGGATAGTTGGTGGTCTCCAGAAGATGCATGGCCTCTGACAGCCGTTTCTGTGTCAGATAGCTGATGGGAGAGATTCCCTTATAGGCCTTAAACGCATGGACCAGATAGTATTTATTGATATGGGCCAGAAGGCTCAGGGATTCCAGGGTGATCTCCTCAAAGTAGTGTTCATTGATATACTGCTCCACAAAACGGCATTCTCTGGTGGCTTTCTTGGGCGGCGCTGCCAGAAGGTTCTGGCGGGTATGCCTGGTAATATACAGAAGGAGCAGCTCCAGAAGCTTCTGGCAGATCACCCCACTGTCCGGTTCTTCCAGACGCGCCTCCGCAACCATCTGCGCCAGGCAGTCTGAAATCTGCCTGTGGCGCTGTCCCAGGTAATGGACACTGTAGTCATAGGGTCCGCTCTCCTCCCCGGAATGGAACTGCAGCCCCTCTATGCCCAGGGCAATGTATTCCCAGGGGCTTTTTTTATTTCCCAGTTCCGTGTGGGAGACACCCGGGTTTACTAAAACCAGATCATTTTCCCGCACGGGTACTCTCTTATTGTCTATGATAAAGCTCCCCTCCCCCTTTGTGATGAAGAAAAGCTCTGCAAAATAATGGGAATGCTCCATACTGTGCCAGTCCTTGTCAGACCTGGCGCAGGTCACATACAAAAGCTGAACAGGCAGTGACAGAGGAGGCGGCTCCATGGAATATCGCTGGTTGCTCATATAGGGTTCCTCCCGTTTTCTCTTTGTAACTCCATTATAAAATTTTTCTGCTTTGGGAACAAGCCTGTTTTTTAACACCGGTCCCGGAACTTCTGGCAAGCCTTTTTCATACCTTATTATATGTCCCGGAGCACCCTGCGGCCTTTGGGAATATTTTATTGCACCAAATAACAGGAGGGAACTATGAAAAAGATTTTATCCGTTTTACTCGCAGTCACTCTCTGCGCTTCCATGTGTCTTACAGGCTGCCAGAAGTCAGCAAAGAGTGGGAAAGATTCCAAAGATTCCGGCACGGAAAAAGAACTGGTGGATGTGAAACTGAATGAAGTTGCCCATTCCATCTTCTATGCGCCGCAGTATGTGGCCATTGAGGAGGGATACTTTACAAAGGAAGGCATCCGGTTAGAGTGCGTGACAGGTTTCGGCGCTGACAAAACCATGACTGCTGTCCTCTCCGGTGACGCAGACATCGGCTTTATGGGCGCAGAGGCATCCGTGTATGCCTACCAGGAAGGTGCCAATGACGCAGTCGTCAACTTTGCGCAGCTTACACAGCGTGCCGGAAATTTCCTGGTAGCCAGAAAAGAGATGCCGGATTTCAAGTGGAGTGATTTAAAGGATAAGGATATTCTGGGCGGGCGCGCCGGCGGCCGACCTAACCACGATGTAACATTTGAGCACATTAGGGAAATTTACGAATGGACAAGCCGAAAATCCCTGGAATTGCCGGTTTTCAAGTATGAGGAAAAGATTATATCTGCTTCATAGCATTGATTGAATATATAGAGTTTGCTTAAAGAGGACAGGCCCGCACTGTCCTTTTTACTATCCTCAAAGGAAGGAGGCGAAAATTGTCGCAAGGAAATAACCCCTTAACCGGGCCTGACCGTAATGGTTGGGCCTTTTTTCATGTCACGAAAAGGAGGTAATGCACACATGGCTGATGATAAGCCTAAAATTTCACAGGAACAGTCCTCTCCCACCGACCCGCCTGTCAGTCAGGAGGTCAAGGACACTGCTCCGGCTGTAGCTCAACCGGGTGAGGAAAGGGACAAGGCGGCTGATACAAAATCGTTTGAAACGAAGGAAACAGAATCCGCTGGTTCTAAAAAGCTGGACGATATTGTAAAGCAAGTCAAAGATGCCCAGCAGAAGCAGACCGAGGCCAGTCTTGCCGCTCCCGACAAAAAACAGTCCGCTTCTATAACTAAGTTATCTGATTTGCCAAAGACCGGACAGAAGAAAGTTGAGAAACCGGAGCCCACACAAAAGACTGCCGCTGCGAAAAAAGAGACAAAGAAAAAGCCCGCACAGACAGCGAAACCGGGAAAGCCCAAAAGTACGGCTTCAGCTTCTAAAGGAGCTCCCGGAGCCAGTGTCCCGGCACAATCAGCACCCACGCCCCCGGAGCCACCAAAGGAGGCACCACGCCGGGGAGAGGAACAGATTGTCTATCTGAAGCTGAATGAGCTCCACGCCTTCAAAAACCACCCCTTCGGCGTGCGTGACGATGAAGAAATGCGGGCCATGGTTTCCAGCGTCAAGGACAAGGGTGTGACCCAGCCCGCTATCGTCCGGCCCTTGGAGGGCGGCGGCTATGAGATTGTATCCGGCCACCGCCGTCAGAAGGCCAGCGAACTGGCAGGCTACACGGACATGCCCTGTATCGTCCGCAACCTGACCGATGATGAAGCCATCACGCAGATGGTGGAGGACAACTTAAACCAGCGTGAGGAAATCCTCCCCAGTGAAAAGGCGAAGGCCCTGAAAATGCAGTTGGAGGCCATCAAACATCAGGGAGCCCGGACTTCGGGCCATGTTGACCCGAAGGAGGCCGGGAAACGCTCCAATGAGATTGTGGCAGAGCGCAACAAGATGGCGGTCAAACAGGTTCAGCGGTTTATCCGGCTCAATGAGCTGGTTCCCGACTTAATGAAGCTGGTGGACGATAAGAAAATCGGCTTCACAACTGCCGTGGAGCTCTCCTATATCAATAAGAAAAACCAGAACTATATCGCTGTCTCCATTGACAGCCAGCAGGCTTCCCCCACACAGGCACAGGCCAAACGCATGAGGGAGCTTGACGAAAAGAAACTGCTCAACGGTGACGTGATTGACGGAATCATGATGGAGGATAAGAAGGAGGTAGACAAAGTGATTTTAACAGGTGCAGAGCTTGGGAAATATTTTGGCGCGGAGGCCACCCCGAGGGAAATGAAAGACCAGATCATCAAACTGCTGGACGATTGGAAGGGACAGCAGAAGGAACAGGTCAAGCCGGAGAAAAAGGCTGACAAGGAGAAATAAGCGGGGCTTCGGGCCAGTGTGACCCGAGACTAAGACCGTGGGGCGCAGCCCCACACCCCGAAGCTCGAAGGATATATAATTCCCCGTCGCCGTTTGTTGGATAGCATAGCCGGGAAAATCTGTCAAGGGCCTGCCGCCGTAGGCGGTGCTTCGCACCCTTGACAGATTTCTCCCGGTTATGCTTTAAGGCGGTCAAGCGACGGGGATATAAATTCCTTTGAGCCGTTCCCCTTCCCACGGGAAGGGGCGGAGGGGTTGGGCTCTATCCTGCTACTACTCTTTTATAGAAGAAACGGAGGTAAAAACAGTGAAACGACCTTTAGCTTATATTACTGCGGCATGGAACGGGGAGCCGGATATTGACGCCGCCCTTGCCGTCCAATACTGCCGGATTACTTACGAAGCGGGATTCTCACCGATCTGCCCGCTGTTGTATCTGCCGCTGTTTATCAATGACGCTATCCCCGAGGAACATAAGGACGGGATTGACATGCGCCGGGATATGCTCCGGCGGGCCCGGGTGCTTGTTGTCTGCGGCGGTGCTGTGGACGAAGATGTAAAAAATGATATTGCCGTGGCCCAGCGGCTGAACATCACGGCAACCACCCTGGACGGGATTGTGACGGTCAACCAGCAGGGCCGGAACGCAGATGATGTTTGAAGCCTATCTGACAAATGTGGCCTTATATGCTACCAGAGGCGTTGAGGTCGGGGAGTATTTAAAATTCCCAGCCACCACGGAGGAAATACAGGCGCTTCTTTCCCGGATAGAAATAGACGGGAAGAAATATTCAGAAATCTTCATCACGAACTTTGAAAGTGACGTGCTGGGGCTGTCCGACTATCTTGATGAATATGAGGATATTGACGAGCTGAACCATCTGGCGCATGTTCTGGAGGAAGTACGGGATAAGGGCGAACTGGCAAAGTATGAAGCCGCCCTTGTTTTGGGAAAACATACGGCAAGCGTAAAAGATTTAATCAATCTCGCTCAAAATCTTGATATTTACAACTTTCAGCCGGGTATAGAAACTTGGGAGGCTTTAGGCTGTTATTATGCGGACGAGCTCATGGCAATCAATATCCCTTCCGATATACGGGCCTATTTTGACTATGAGGCATACGGACGCGATATCGCCATCAACGAAGGCGGCTGTTTTGCGCCGGGTGGTTATGTGTCCGCCGCTCCCCTTGTATTTACCGAGTATTATCACGGAATAGGGGATATCCCCGCAGAACACCGTGTATTTGCCTATCCCAACGAAACGCCACATTCCATTCTGGAAACCTTGAAACAGTTAAAAGAAGCCCCGCTTGCTCCGAAAAAGGAAAAGACGGGGCCTTCCCATGAGGAACGGTAAGACTTCGGGCCAGCATGGCCCGAGGCCGCAAAGGAGGTGCAGGTAACATTAACTACTATCCAATCAACGAGACAGCGGCCCGCCGTGCCAAAGAGATGAACAGCTTTTATGATTATCAGGAAGGGAGTGCAACCGCCGAATACCATAGCCTCGTAGATAAGGCCGCCGCTGTGGCAGAGAAACAGAAAACAAGGGTTGACCCCATGTTTCATGAAAAAATCGACCATCTGCTTGATACCTATGCCCGCAAGCTGGCAGAAAACATGAACCAGCAGTTTGCGATTGACGCGCGGGTTCCGTCCGTCATGATAGCCGGGCCTGCCAACTTCCCCATCAGGCAGAAGGAAAACCAGAACCGGGCCCGCGACAGCAACATGGAGGAATGGCGGCATATTCAGGGCCTCCTTGATAAAATCCGCAGTACCGGCATGGGCGGAATCAGCGCAGATGACCCGGAGGCCATCACGAAGCTGAAAGAGAAACTGGAAGGACTGGAACGCTCCCAACTGATTATGAAGGAAGTCAACATTTATTACCGCAAACACGGGACACTTGACGGCTGTGTGCTTCTCTCCCCTGACCAGATAGAAAAGCTAAAGGCGGATATGGCCCGGTACAGTTGGCTGAGAAAGCCCTTTGACCTTACGAATACCAGCGCGGAAATCCGCAGGGTAAAGGAACGAATCGAAGATTTAAGCAAACGGGCCGAAACGGAATTTTCCGGCTGGGAGTTTCAGGGCGGCCATGTGGATATGAACCGGCAGGACAACCGCCTGCAAATCTTCTTTGACGGGAAACCGGACGCCGATACCCGGACGGAACTCAAAGGGAACGGATTCCGGTGGGCCCCCAGCGTGGGCGCATGGCAGCGACAGCTTACCGATAACGCAATCTGGGCCGCCGACCGTCTGGATTGTATCCAGCCGCTTTCCGGTGAACGTCCTTCCCAGCTTCAAAAGAAGGCGCAGGAAAAGCCGTCTATCCTGAAAACCATGCAGGAATATCCAAAGGAGCCGGGACAGGAAAAACCGCTTACGCCTAAGAAGGAGGCCGAACGGTAGGCTTCGGGCCATGCTGGCCCGAGGTTATGAAGGGAGTGATTGATTATCAGTAAGACCAGACAAAAGCGGCTGGCGGAGCAGAAGGAAGTAAAGGAACTGCTGGCCGTGCTGAAGGAAAACAATTTTTCCAGCGCAAAGGATCTCATGGCCGCCATCGGCCATGTGTCAGACTTGGAGGAACAGCTTTCCAGTGCGGTTCAGGAGCTTACCGCCATGCGGCAGGAATTGCAGGAAATGAAGCAATCGCCGTTAAAGGCCGCCCTGCAAAGGTCGGTTCAGACCTTGGAGGCGAAAGTTTCCCAGTTGAGGGTGCAGATTGACGCGCTGAAAGAAATCATCATAGAGGGCTGTAAACAGGCCCTTGCCGATTTTAAGCAGCGAGGAACGGCGGCCTTAGACGGCGTGGCCCGCTTCTTCCATCTGCGGGAAGGTCTGGAAGGGGTAAAGGAAACCATTCAGGCGGGGATTGCCACAGACGAAAAGGCCCTTGCGAAAATCGAAGCCGTTTCAGCCGAATACCACGAGGCGGGCAGGCATTTGAAAAATGTAGGCCGGGCCCTGATGGGGAAGGAGGCCGTATCAAAGGCAAAAGGCCCGGGCAAGCTGGCAAAAACAGTTGCGGCACCTTACCGGGCTGAACGCTCCAGCCTGCTCTCCATGCAGAAAAGCGTGGAAAAAGCCCTCGCCCGGATAGAACGGCTGGAACAGGCGGCAGAAAAAAAGCCGTCCATCTTAGACACCATGCGGACGCAGAATGAAAAGATACGGGCGGAACCGGCAAAAGAGGCCCCGCCCTCCAAATATGCCGAGCGGTAGACCTCGGGCCACATTGGCCCGAGATTTTCCGTCTCCCGTAAAGATAAGAGGCCCCCCGGAGTTTATGGGAGCCTGACAGGAAGGAGGTATTATGCAGGACGAAGTAAACCAAAAAACGGTTGCCCTCTCAATCCGGGCAACAAAGCTCACAGGCCGGGTGCTGGCCTCCGCAATATGGAAGATTTTAGAGGAAGGGAAAAAGCGTCACCAGAAAGCGCTGACCCCGCAAGGCCGCCAAAGCGTGAAAAAGCTGATGAACCATTACGGGGCCAAAAACTCCATGCCCCTCGTGGGAGCGCCCCGGCAGTTTGACCGCATAGCAAAGGAATTTCATGTAGACTATGCGTTCCATAAGGTCAGCCCCGGCCACTACCTGCTGTTTTTCAAAGCGGGACAGGCGGACGCCATGACGGCGGCGTTCCAGAAATACAGTGACAAGGTGCTGAATAAGGGGAAAGACAAGGCTTCTATCCTCGGCCAGCTACGGAACCTTTCAGAGCATATCAAGTCCCGGCCGAAGGAGCGCCAGAAAACCAGAGAGGCGGTGAAGGAAGAACGGTGAGTGACAAAATCCGAAAATATGTGCTTCCCAACCTCCCCTACCTCTTTGTATTCTGGTTCTTCTCAAAGGTGGGGACGGCTTACCGCATGGCCGCCGGAGCCGATTTCGGCACGAAGCTCGTAGGCATGATGAAAACTTTCCCTACGGCCTTTGAAAACTACCTTCCGGGCCTTGGCGGGCTAGACCTTCTGGTGGGGCTTACCGGGGCCGTGGGAATGTACCTGCTTGTGCAGTCCAAAATCAGGAAGGGAAAAAAGTTCCGCCGTGAGGAAGAATATGGCTCGGCCCGCTGGGGTACGGCAAAGGATATCAAGCCCTTTGTAGACCCGGTATTTAAAAACAACGTCATTCTCACGGGTACGGAGTTCCTGACACTGAACACCCGGCCCAAAATCCCGGCCAACGCCCGGAACCTAAACGCCTGTGTGATCGGCTCGTCCGGCTCCGGAAAAACAAGATTCTGGCTGACCCCGCAGCTCCTTCAGGCCCATTCGTCCTATGTGGTCGTAGATCCAAAAGGCGGCACCCTCGAACAATGCGGGCGTTTCCTGCAACGACAGGGCTACCGGCTCCGGGTGTTCAACACTATCGACTTTACCAAATCCATGCATTACAATCCACTGGCCTACATCAAGACGGAAAGTGACGTGCTGAAATTTGTGACCGCCCTGATTGCCAACACCAAAGGGGACGGCAAAGACGGGGACGAGTTCTGGACAAAAGCGGAAACCCTTCTTTACTGTGCGTTGATTGCCTATATCGTCTTTGAGGGGCCGGAGGAAGAACGGAACATGAATACCCTTGTGGAAATGATTAACAGCATGGAAGTCCGGGAAGATGATGAGAGCTTCAAAAATGCCGTTGACTATATGTTTGACGGGTTGGAACGGAGGAACCCCAACCACTTTGCCGTGAGGCAGTATAAAAAGTATAAATTAGCCAGCGGCAAGACCGCAAAAAGTATATTGATTAGCTGTGGAGCACGTCTCGCGCCCTTCGATATTGGGGAGCTCCGGGAAATTATGACCTATGACGAGCTGGGGCTTGATATGCTGGGAGATGAAAAAACAGCCCTGTTTTTCCTGATATCCGACACAAATACCACCTACAACTTCCTCGTTGCCCTTGCCTTCTCCACTATGTTCAACATGCTCTGTGAGCGGGCCGACAACAAGTACGGCGGGAGGCTCCCCCATCATGTGCGGGTGCTGTGGGACGAGGCAGCCAACACGGGACAGGTGCCGGGACTGGAAAAAATCGTGGCCGTCATTCGTTCCCGCGAAATCAGCCTGACGCTGTTCTATCAGGCCATGAGCCAGTGCAAGGCGCTCTATAAGGACAACGCCGAGACAATCATGGGGAATATGGATTCCATCGTCTTCCTCGGAGGCCGGGAAAGCTCCACAATCAAGGAAATTTCTGAAAATTGGCTGGGCAAGGCCACCATCTCCATGCAGACAGAAAGCCGCACCCGGGGACAGTCCGAAAGCTACGGGCAGAATATGCAACGTCTGGGCCGGGAGCTTCTCACCACAAGCGAAATCACCACCATGCCCGGAAATATGTGTATCTGCCAGCTCCGGGGCCTCCCGCCTTTTTACAGCCCGAAGTATGACTTGAAAAAGCACCCCAGCTATAATCAGACAGCCGAGTACGACAAAAAGAAAAACGCCTTCCGCTCGGAAACCCTGTTCCGCCACCGGCCATTGAGACTAAAACCGGAGGACGAATACACGGTCTACGAGATAGAGGAAACAGACGCAGAGGAAGAAGCTGACATTCTCAACTTTGACGACATGGACAGTGACGACTTTGCGTGACCTCGGGCCACATTGGCCCGAAGCGCCGCCGTTATGGGCGGCTATTTTGTTACCCGAAAACCGATTCAATCTAAGAAAATGGAGGAAACCACATGGAATTTTTCAACTCTGCTATCGACATATTAAAGGTTCTCGTTATCGCCCTGGGGGCCGGGCTTGCGGTGTGGGGAGTCATCAACCTGTTAGAAGGATACGGCTCGGACAACCCGGCGGCAAAATCACAGGGAATTAAACAGCTCATGGCCGGAGGCGGTGTTGTCCTGATTGGCACACAGCTTATCCCCCTCTTATCCGGCCTGTTCTAAAGCGTTCCCATTTAAAGGAGTGATATATGGATACTATCATCAATGCAATCGTGGAATGGCTCAAGGGTGTGCTTGTAGATGGTATCATGGGAAATCTGGACGGCCTTTTCAACAACGTGAATGAGCAGGTCGGAGGGATTGCCTCGCAGGTTGGGACGACCCCGGCGGATTTTAACGCCGGGGTCTTTTCCATGATACGGCAGATATCGGAAACGGTCGTTCTGCCAATCGCCGGGATTATCCTCACGTTCGTCATGACCTATGAGCTCATTCAGATGCTCATAGACCGGAACAACCTCCATGACATAGACACATGGATGTTCTTCAAGTGGATATTTAAAACCTTCGTGGCCGTGACGATCCTGACGAACACCTTCAATATCGTGCTGGCTGTCTTTGACGTGAGCCAGCATGTGATACAACAGTCGGCGGGGCTTATCCAGAGCGGCACGGAAATCACGCCGGACATTATGGACAGCCTGCGCACGGACTTGGAGGCGATGGAGCTGGGCCCGCTGTTCGGGCTGTTCCTCCAGTCATTCCTCGTCCAGTTCACCATGACCGCCCTGAATATCGTGATATTTGTCATTGTCTATGGCCGCATGATTGAGATATACCTGCTGACCAGCCTTGCCCCTATCCCCTTCTCCACCGTGGCGAACCGGGAAACCGGGCACATGGGGCAGAACTATTTCCGGTCACTGTGCGCGGTCGGCTTTCAGGGGCTCCTGATTATGGTATGCGTGGCAATCTACGCCGTGCTGATTCAGAGTATTGCAACGGACGGCGACCCCATGGGAGCCATCTGGCGCTGTGTCGGCTATACGGTGCTCCTGTGCTTTTCTCTCTTTAAGACCGGGAGCCTGTCAAAATCCATCTTCGGCACCGGTTAAACCGGCAGAAGGACTTCGGGCCACCCTGGCCCGAGGCGGGAAGGAGGACATATGCCGAGACGCTACAAGCTGGGGGCGGACGGGCAGGCCCACCCGGCCTACTTTGGAAAGCTCCCCGAGGAATTTACAAAAGAGGATACCCTGCGTTTCCTCGCAGACACGGATATCCAGTTATACAGGCTTCTGTCGGCGGACACTCATGCCGCACTCCGGGCAGAAGGCTACGAGTATAAAAACGGGGGCCTTATCCCCATTTCAGAAAAGGAGACAGTTATGCAGGAACAGACAGGCGGCGCACCCGCCGCTACACAGGAACCCATGAAGCTGGACGTGAGCGTGAGGCTCATTGACCCCGTAAAAAACCTGATTGGCTTTGCCAGTGTGAAATTCAACGACTGTTTTGTGGTGGAGAATTTCAAGATACTGCAAGGCGAAAAAGGGATTTATGCAGGTATGCCCAGCCAGCCGGACAGAAACGGGGGCTACCGTGACGTAGCAAAACCCATCACGAAGGAGTTCCGCAGTCAGCTTAACGAAGCGGTTGTGGAAGCCTATACGACGGAGCTCGACCATTTGCAGGCAAGATTAGCAGCCGCACGGGGAGGCCAGGAACGGCCCTCCATCAAGGAACAGCTCACCGCCGGGGCAAAACAGGCGGAACAGGCGCAGGCGGAGAAACCCGCAAAGGCAAAGGCCAGCCGCGGGCAGGACAGATAACTTCGGGCCATGGTGGCCCGAAGTGAAGGAAGGAGGCGTATGCCCATGACACACATAAAACAAGCCTATGACGCCGCCTGCTACTACGATGGAAAGCTGTTGGGCCGCTGTACCGTGGCTGACAGTGAAGCCTATTCCCTTCTGATGAAGGAGTGCGGCGGCGAGGCCGTCCGTGTCCTGCGGGAATATCCCTACCTGTCCCCGGAGCTGAAAGCCATTCTGGAAAAAGCGGCGCTCATGCAGGCCGACCGCCAGAGGACAGGCGGCATGTTCCATGAGCCGGAAAGCTCCCCGTGGGGCAAGGTTCAGACCTGCGACACGCTCTGCCCCGGGGTGTTCCTTGTGAGCACGGCCAGCCACGGCGGGACAATGGTAGCAAAGGAAGTGGCCGCCGTCCTGTCTACTGCGGCTAAAAAATGCGGTTTCCAGAGGAACGGTTACATCTGTTTTGAGGAGGACGCACAGGAAAGCGTGGTACTGCGGGAGCTCTTAGATAAAAAGCTGTGGAAAATCCCTGACCGTATCAAGGATAAGGAAAAATTTGAGGAAAACATCAACCAGTCCATCAGACAGTATAACCCCGACTACTGGCGGGCAAGGCAGGCCGGACGAGAGGCCGCCGTGGAAGGGAAACGGCCCCTGCCCGCAAAGGAGACGGCCAGATAGCTTCGGGCCACCATGGCCCGAAGTGCCAAAGGAGGTGAACAGCCCATGGCATATGTACCCGTACCAAAAGACCTAAACAAAATCAAGACGAAGCTGGCCTTAAACTTGACGAAGCGCCAGCTTATCTGTTTCTCCCTTGCGGCGGCGGTGGGGATTCCGTCCTACCTGTCCAGCCGTGGAACCATCGGAAACAGCCCGGCCCTTTTCCTGATGATTGGCCTCATGCTCCCGTTTTTCTTTTTCGCCATGTATGAGCGTGACGGCCTGCCACTTGAAAAGGTGCTGAGGAATATCCTGCGCACCCGGTTCCTATATCCGAGGGTGCGGCCCTATCAGACAGAAAATTTTTATGCTCTATTGAGCGGTTTCAAGAAGGAGGCGAAGCCGATTGCAGAACCAGAAAAAAAGAAAAAGCCCCGCAGGAAAAAAGCCTGACCGGAAAGGCGGCCTGTTTCCCGGCGGAAAGCGGAAGGTTCCCGCCACCGCCCAGCAGACCCTTCCCTACCGGGAAATGTACCGGGACGGCGTGTGCCGGGTGGCCGACCATTATTACACGAAAACCATAGAATACGAGGACATCAACTACCAGCTCGCACAGGCCGAGGATCAGGCCGCCATTTTTGACGGGTGGAGCGCCTGCTTAAATTACTTTGACAGCACCCTCCCCTTCCAGCTCTCATTCATCAACCACCGGAGCCGCCCGGAAAGCCGCTACAGCGTCAACATCTCCATGCAGGAGGACGAATATAACGGGGTGCGGCAGGAATACGTGGAAATGCTGGAAAACCAGATAGCCAAAAGCAACAACGGAATCGTGCGGACGAAACTGTTGACCTTCGGCGTGAACGTGGACGATTTATCCACGGCCCGGGCGAGGCTGGAACGGGTGGAGGCCGATATCATGAACAATTTTAAGAAGCTGGGCGTAAAATCAGCCGCCCTCTCCGGGCTGGAACGCCTGGAACTGCTCCACGGCCAGCTCCACCCGGGCGGGAATGACCCCTTCCGTTTTTCATGGGATATGATACCAAAAACCGGGCTTTCCACAAAGGACTTTATCGCGCCCACCAGCTTTGACTTCCGGTTCAGCCGTCTGTTCCGGGTGGGCACCACATGGGGAGCCTCCTCCTACTTGCAGATTCTTGCCTCGGAGCTTTCCGATAAACTGCTGGCGGAGCTGTTGGAGCTGGACGCGGAAATGACCATCACCCTCCATGTGCAGACAGTCGATCAGGCCGCCGCCGTGAAAGCTATCAAGGCCAAAGTCTCCGATATCGACAAGATGAAGGTGGAGGAACAGAAAAAGGCGGTGCGCTCCGGCTACGACATGGACATTCTGCCTCCCGACCTTGTGACCTACAGCCAGGACGCTAAGACCCTTCTGGAAGATTTGCAGAGCCGGAATGAAAGAATGTTCCTCCTGACCTTCCTTGTGGTCAACATGGCGCCCACCCGGCGGGAGCTGGACAACGACCTGTTCACCGTGTCAGGAATCGTGCAGAAATACAACTGCGCCCTGAAACGGCTGGACTTCCAGCAGGAGCAGGCGTTCCTTTCCAGCCTTCCCCTCGGCCACAACGCCATTGAGATACAGAGGGGCCTGACTACCAGCAGCACCGCCATTTTCGTCCCCTTCATAACGCAGGAGCTCCGCATGGACGGGGAGGCGGTCTATTACGGCCTGAACGCCCTTTCCCACAACGTCATCATGGCGAACCGGAAGAAACTGAAAAACCCCAACGGCCTGTTCCTTGGCGTACCCGGTTCCGGGAAATCCTTTGCCGCAAAACGGGAGCTTGTGAACGTGTTCCTCGCCACCCGCGACCGGATTATCGTAGTAGACCCCATGGGCGAATATTCCCCGCTAATCCGGCGGCTGGGCGGTCAGGTGATTGAGATTGCGCCGGACAGCCCGCACCACATCAACCCCATGGACATAGATTTGAGTTTTGACGAGGAAAATCCCATGGCCTTAAAGGCCGACTTTATCCTGTCGCTGATGGAGCTCATTGTTGGCGGCAAGGACGGCCTACAGCCCATTGACCGGACGGTGATTGACCGCTGTGTGCGCTTCATGTACCGGGAGCATATCCAGCACCCGGAAAAGAAACAGATGCCGACGTTGCAGGATTTATACGAACTGCTCTGCAAACAGCCGGAGGCGGAGGCTTCCCGTCTGGCAACCTCCCTTGAAATCTACGTGTCCGGTTCCTTAAACGTATTCAACCATGAAACCAACGTGGACTTGAACCGCCGCCTTGTGTGCCTCGATTTAAAGAAGCTGGGGGCGGGACTGCGCACGATTGCCATGCTCATCATGCAGGATTTAGTGAACTCACAGGTTTCCCTGAACTTCATGAACGGGCTTTCCACATGGTGCTACTTTGACGAATTTCACGTACTGCTCCGGGACGCCCTGACGGCCAGCTACTGCGTTGCCATCTGGAAAATGCTGCGGAAGAAAGGCTGCGTCCCGTCAGCTTTGACCCAGAACGTGAAGGTGCGCCCAGATAGGGCGTTGTGCAAAGCAGTTTAAGGTACTGCCGCACACGGCAGTGTGCGAAACAATCTGCCTTACCGACTAAGGAGAAATCCTTTACGGGAACAGCGCATGGCAGAAAAAGGAATAGTCACCAAAGGACTTAGGTGCGACTGTTTCCTAATGTTAAGAAGATATGAGGATAAGATTGGGTTTATCGAATGTAAGGTTCCAGTTCCTGTTTTTTGCAGGTGTGGGAAAAGTCCTGTAACCCATGTCATAACGCTGTCACGTCATCTTTCACGGCGGGACAACTGCTACACGTTATGAAACAGGCGTGAGAACACGTCATAACGAACCGAAAGCATATCCGACAATCTTCATTCACCTAAGCACAACGCTAACTGGGGATTGCCTAAGTCCGGCTCATTCGCCGGATATGGTAACGGAGGCTCCATAGTAGTCCGAGAGGGGTAATGACCCTTACATGGCGAAGGGAGCCAGTTAGTAACATCTAAAATGTAAGAATGAAAGGGAGGAGAAACCTCAATGAAACCAACATCTGAAATTTTAGAGCGTATTGAAAGGTGTTCCAGCGAACACAAAGACGGCGTATTCACAAGGCTATACAGATATTTACTCCGTGAAGATATTTACTACGCCGCCTATCAGAAACTTTATGCAAACAAAGGCGCAACAACACAGGGTATCGACGACGATACCGCAGACGGTTTCAGTGACTTCTATGTAAAAGAGTTAATCCAGTCACTAAAGGACGGAACCTACAAGGCTAACCCTGTAAGACGTGGGTATATTCCAAAGAAAAACGGAAAACTCCGTCCGCTGGGTATCCCGTCTTTCCGTGACAAGCTCCTGCAAGAAGTTGTCAGAATGATTTTGGAAGCTATCTATGAACCTGTCTTTGACAGTCACTCCCACGGTTTCAGACCGGGCAAAAGCTGTCATACCGCACTCCGTCAGATTTCTTCTGACTTCACAGGCGTGGTTTGGTTTATCGAGGGTGATATTCAGGGTTGTTTTGATAACATCAATCACGAAAAACTGATTGAGATTTTGAGCAGGAAAATCAAAGACAGTCGTTTTCTGAACATCATTCGCCAGTTTTTGAAAGCTGGGTATATCGAGAATTGGAAGTATAACGCCACTTACAGCGGTTCTCCGCAGGGTGGTATCTGTTCACCGATACTTGCAAATATCTATCTGAATGAGCTGGACAAGAAGTTTCGGGAAATCGCAGAACGCTTTGATAAACCGAGGTCCGCATATCAGACACCGGAATATCATACGGCAAGCAAAGAATTAAAAAGGCTGTCCTACTGGATTGACCATACCGATAATGAAGCGGAAAGACAAGAACTGATTGACCAGCATAAAGCGCAGAAGAAAGCTATGAGAAATCTGCCCTGCAAACCCGCCGACAATAAGAAATTTACTTTTGTCCGCTATGCGGACGACTGGCTGGCAGGTGTGTGCGGCACAAAAGCGGAATGTGAAGAATTAAAAACCGAAATCGCTGAATTTCTAAGCACAGAGTTGAAATTGACCTTGAGTGAAGAAAAGACGCTGATAACGCACAGCTCCGAAAAAGTCCGTTTCATTGGCTATGATATTTGCGTCCGCAGAAATCAGGAGGTCAAAGGTCACAGAATGAAAAACGGGACGTGGAGAAAATCCCGTACCCTGCACATGAAAGTTGCCCTTACTATTCCCCATACGGAAAAGATTGAGAAATTTATGTTTGCAAAGAAAGTCATTCGCCAAAAGGAGAATGGGGAGTTCCAGCCGATACACAGAGCCGGACTTCTCAACCTTGCGGATTATGAGATTGTGGAGCAGTACAATGCCGAAGCAAGAGGACTATGCAACTATTACAATCTGGCCTGTGACTATCACACGCTGGACTACTTCTGCTATCTCATGGAGTATAGCTGCTTAAAGACGATTGCCAACAAGCATAAAACCAGTATCCGCAAAATCATCCGCCAGCACAAAGACGGGAAAACGTGGTCTGTTCCTTATGAAACCAAAGCTGGGACAAAACGTGTACGCCCTGTTAAAATCGCAGATTGTAAGCGTGGCGAAGCGAGTGACATCATCTATCAGAGAAAGAAATTTAGCTGGAAAACCACTATCAGACAACGGCTTAATGCCAGAGTTTGTGAACTATGTGGGTGTAAAGAAGCCGACTTGTACGAGGTTCACGTTATACGGAACCTAAACGAGTTGGGGAATTCTGATTGGGAAACCGTGATGAAAAAGAAGCGGCGGAAAACACTTGTTGTTTGTAGCAAGTGCCATGAAAGAATACACAAACACTAATCAATACGTCAATTACTAATGGGGAGCCGGATACTTCGAGAGGAGTAAGTCCGGTTCCGAGGGAGGGTGTAGGAAACCTGCCGCCAACGGCGGCAAGACGCCTTTACCCTACCCTACGATTTTCTGGCAAGCCCCGAGATTGAGAATATTTTCGAGAACTCGGATTTCCTCGTACTGCTCGCACAGGCACAGGGCGACCGGCAGATCATCGCAAAACAGCTTGGTATCAGTCCGCACCAGCTTTCCTATGTGACCCACACCAATTCCGGTGAGGGCCTTTTGTTTTTCGGGAACGTCACAATCCCCTTCGTAGACCACTTCCCGCAGAATACGGAGCTCTATGCAATCATGACAACCCGCCCGGAGGATAAGAAGAATGAGCCAAAACAGGAATGACACCACTTCGGGCCAACGTGGCCCGAAGCTCACGGTACGGGAAATCCCCAAAGAGCAGGCCATCGGCTTTATCCGCCGCTACCATTATTCCAAAATCATGCCCCGGCTGAATAAGCACTATCTGGGCTTTTACACTGGAAACCGACTTGCGGGCGTGGTGGCGCTGGGCTGGGGAACCCAGCCGCTCCAAAGCATACGGAAGATGTTCCCCCGCCACAGGCTCCAATCCGGCGACTATCTGGAAATCGGGAAGATGTGTTTTCTCCCTGAAATGAACGGGAACCAGTGTTTTGGGAGCCGGGTGCTCTCCCAGCTTGTAAAATGGCTGAAAAATAATACAGACTGCCTGTTCCTCTACACGCTGGCGGACGGCATTATGGGGAAATGCGGCTATGTGTATCAGGCCGCGAACTTCCGGTACATCGGGAGCTTTCCCACCAGCGTCTACCGCTGTACGGCCACCGGGGAGAAAATCCACCCACGGAGCGCAAGGCTCTTACTGGAAGAAAACGCCGCCCTTGACGGGGTGGAAAGACGGTTCTGGCTGACCCATGGCTACTGTGAATACAAGGGGATTGAAAAAATCAACGGCCTCATGTTCCGTTATCTCTACCCGCTGAACAGGCAGGCAAAAAAAATCCTGAACGCCTACCCGGAGTACCGGGGGCTCCCAAACCCGAAGGATAAGGATTTGAAATTCACCATGCGAACCGCCCCGGGCGTATACGCCCCAATCCCGCCGCCGTTATTTAACCGTGATGTATGCCAATTCAACACACAGAAATGTTGAGCTGGCTTTTTTTGTTCCGGGAAAGGAGGAATGACCTATGGGAAAGGAACCAAAGAAAGTCAGGCCAAAACAGCCGCCGCCGGATACCTTCACCTCGGGCCAACATGGCCCGAAGCAGGAAACCAGCCCGCCGCCGGATTCCGCCCCTTCCGGCCGCCTGCGTTTTGAGGAAGGGGACACGCCGCCGCAGGACGGGGCCACCTCGGGCCAGCATGGCCCGAAGCCCTCCGGGAAGTTCCGGCAGGATACGGAGCGGGCCCGCCCCTCCGACCATATGCGGCGGGAGGAAAATGCGGACGGAGACGGAGGGCAGGAACCCCATGACAAAGAGGCCGGGCCTGACCGGGCCGGTAAGAAACGTACTGATGGTGAGAAATATGCCGATGGGGAGAAACGGGCTGACGGCAAGGAACGCTCTGACGGCAGGAAACCGGACAAGACGGAGAAGGCACAGGAAAAAGCGGATAAGGCCGGACGGAAACTGGAATCGGCCCGGGAAAAGCTGGCCTCACAGAAGCCGCCCAAACAGCCGGGACTGGCAAAGAAGGCTGTCCGGGGTGTGCGGGCGGAGGTATGGTTTTACACCCACAACAAAATACACGAGATTGAGCATGAGAACGTAGGCGTGGAAGGAGCCCATAAATCCGAGCTTGTGGCAGAGGCAGGAACCCGTAAGCTCGCCCGGTTTGCCAGACGCCGCTACCGTGAGCACCCGGCCCGCCGGGTGGCGAAATGGGAACGAAAGGAGCTAGCGGCACGGGCCAATCTGGATTTTCAGAAGATGGCAAAGGAACACCCGGAGCTTGCCAGCAACCCGCTCTCCCGCATGGCACAGAAATGGAAACTGAAACGCCAGTATGCCAGACAGGCAAGACAGGCCGCAAAGCAGGGGGCACGGGCGGCGAAGAAAACAGCCGCCACAGCCGGAACCATTACGAAACGGGCGGTTCAGGCGGCGGCCCGCCACCCGGTATTTATCCTGATTATCGTGGTACTGTTCCTGCTGTTTTATATCCTGTCAGCGTTTTCCTCCCTTATCCCCATGCTGGGGAGCGGCCTTGCAAACGCCATATCCGGCACCTCCTACGCCTCCGCTGACAGCGACCTTTTAGGGGCGGACGAGGACTATACCGCTCTGGAAAATGACCTGAAACAGAAGATTGCCAATATCGAGCACACCCACAGCGGCTATGACGAATACCGCTACAACGTAGATGAAATCGGCCACAACCCCTATGAGCTTGCCTCCTACCTGTCGGCCAAATACCACAGCTATACCCGGTCAGGGATACAGGGCGAACTTGGGGAGGTCTTTGAAGCACAGTACGAGCTGACGCTGACCGAGGAAGTGGAAATCCGCTACCGCACAGAAACCAGCACAGACGCGGACGGCAACGAGACGAGCGAGGAAGTCCCTTATGAATACTATATCCTCCATGTGACCTTAAAAAACCGCACTCTCCCCGCCGTGGTGAATACCCGGCTTACCATGGAGCAGAAGGAGATTTATTCCGTCATGCAGGAATTAAAGGGCAACAAGCCCCACCTGTGGGAAGGCATTTACACGGGAGGCGGCACAGGGACGGACCCCGGCTACCAGATACCCGGGGAGGCCCTGTCCGACCCGTCCTTCGCGGCCCTGATTGGGGAGGCGGAGAAATACTTGGGCTATCCCTATGTATGGGGCGGTTCCAGCCCGTCCACCTCCTTTGACTGCTCCGGCTTCGTCTGCTGGGTATTTTCCAACAGCGGCGTCCATAACCTGCCCCGCACCACGGCGCAGGGCATTTACAACCAGTGCGCCCGTGTCTCCCCCGCTGACGCAAAGCCCGGCGATATCATCTTTTTTACTGGCACCTATGACAGCGGCGTGCCAGTCTCCCACGTAGGAATTTATGTAGGCAACAATATGATGATCCACTGTGGGAACCCAATTCAATACGCCAGTATCAGCACGTCCTACTGGACGCAGCATTTCTACGCATTTGGCCGTTTATCAGGAAATTGACCGTCATAAACAGAAAGGAGATTCGCATGAACAGACTTGAAAAAATCGAGAAGGATTTGGAGAAAGCCCGGGAGAAGGCCGCCGAGTGCCAGGCCAAAGTCCGGGAACTGGAAAAACAGAAACAGGAGGAGGAAAACAGCCAGATCGTGCAGGCGGTGCGCTCCATGAAGCTGACCCCTGCCGAGCTCCTGGCTTTCCTAAACAACCCGAAGGACACCCCTGCCGCTTCGGGCCAGACTGGCCCGAAGTCCGCTGACGGAAAAGAAAAGGAGGACGAAGCCCATGAAGAAGCCTAACCTTCACCGATTGTCGGCGCTGGCCGCCTGCCTGCTGTGCGGTACTTATTTTACAATCCCCGCCTACGCCCAGAGCAGTGAACCGCAGGCCGAAACCACATCGGCTGAAACTATCCCAGTTGAAACCGTGACCCCGGAGGAACCGGCGGAGCCCAATCCCTTCACCCCGGACGGAACCGGAACCGTGGTGGATAAGGCCACCGACAAGGACGGGAAGGAATTTTACACCATCACCACCCCGGACGAGAATATCTTCTTTCTGGTGATTGATAACCAGAAGTCCAGCGAAAATGTCTATTTCCTGAACGCCGTCACGGAAACAGACCTCCTTCCCCTTGCGGAAAAAGACGGTGAAGGAACGGCTGTGGAGCCGGAAACCACACCCGCACCGAAAACGGAACCGGAAACGGAAACGCCCACGGAGGAACCAGAACAGCCGGAGCCAGCGCCCAAAGAGGATAAGGCAGACAACGGCCTGTTCTCCCTCCTTCTGGTTGCGGCGGTAGTCCTGATTGGCGGCGGGGCCGGATATTACTTCAAAATCTATAAGCCCAAACATCAGGCCCCGGACTTGGAGGACGATTATTGCGAGTATGAGGAAGAAGCCGAGGAACCGGAAGAATCCGAAGAAGATGATACCCCACCGTGGAACGAAGAAGAACCGGAAGCAGGCGGGGAGGACAAGGAGGACAGGAAATGAATTTCACAGACAGCCCTTTTGAACAGATGATGAAGGAGGTTCCCCGTCCGGGCAGGGGCAGTTCCGGTCCCTGCGCCGGGTGCCGTTATGCTAAAGAGTGCAAAAACCAGAAAGGACGCTGCCGGAAGAAGTTCCGCGCCCTGCTTGTGGAGCCGCAGGCTTCGGGCCAACGTGGCCCGAAGTCCTGATGGCCCGGGAGCTGACCCGTGACGAGAGGAAGAAAATCCGGGGGCTTGTCACGGGCATGTGCGCCAACTATGACAGCGAAACCGGCCTGTGCCTCCCGCTGGACTGCCCCTGCTATATGCTGAATAAATGGTGGACAGGCGCTTACTGCCGCTACTTCCGTCGCTCCGTCCTGCCCCTCAATCCGGCATTGGAAACCACCTTATTGGAGAAAGGGCCCGCCCCCGGGCTCCGACCCTGCACGGTCTGCGGCAGGCTCTTTTTGCCAATGGGGCGGCAAGCCTACTGCTCCGAAGCCTGCAAGGCCGAGGGGAACCGCAAAAAGAGCCGGGAACGTATGCGGAAAATGAGAAGGAAAACGGAGGGCCCCTGTTACGTTTTGCCCTCCGGGAAAGCCTGATTTTGCAGGATTTCTAAGAGGCAGAACCGGGGCCGTGATAATCTGATACCTTTGTCCCCGGTTTTGCTGTTTATTTCGTAACATCATCAGACTTCAGGCCATGCTGGCCCGAGGTCGGAAAGGAGAATCTGCATGGAAGATTTAAAAGGGTATCAAATCCAGAAGGAGGCCGTCTTTGAGAATGGCCGGGGCTTCGCGCTGGCCCATAACCCGGAGGCGCAGTCCCCCTTTGTAATCTGGCATTTCACGGTTATGCCGGAAGGGGAACGCAATTATTATGGCTATACGGCCTGCCGTGGTATCCTGCCGCCGGAAAAAGAATTTGAGAGGTTCCTGTTCGCCTACGACTATGTTTACAAGGTTCCGCAACTGCCGGAGGGCAAAAGGCCGAGGGGAACGGATTATTACCGGTATTACACCCGCTATCCCCTTGACGCGAATGCCTTCCCAAAATCAAAGGAGCTGGGGCTGTTGGAGATTGCCCCTTACGATAACCGGACGATGGTGGAAGGCAATTCCATACGGACGTGGGGAGAACTGATTTATACTAAGCCGCTGCCGGAAAAGCTGGTGGCTGATTATGAGCTCAAACCCTCCCGCCTGAATCCTGACGTAAGAAGGAAAATGGAGGAGCAGACGCAGGCGCTTGGCAAATGGGAGGACAGCCGCCATTTCGGTGATAAGCGGCGGCTGACATGGTTCCATCCGGATTTTGGGACGTATATCCTGAAACAGCCCCTTTCCCCAGAACAGCTTTCCGAACGGATTGAGGCCATGGAGGAATTGGAGGCAGAGCGGAAAGAAAAACGGTCAATCACCGCCCAGCTCCGCAAAGAGACGAATCAGGAAAAGGAAAACAGGGAACCGCCCGCGAAAAAGGGCGGCCACTCCCACGAGGACAGATAGGAGGACGAACCATGCACGAAAAAGACAATTATTTAAAAAATGCAGAGCTTTCCACAGAGCAGAACTGCAACATGATTGACGGGATTCCCAATAATACGCCGCTCCCTCCGGCTCCCCCGGAACCGGACAGAAAGCCGCTGGATAAAGTAAAGGAGCCACCCTCCCGCAAACGGAGCCGGGAACGTGAGGACAGATGAAAGGCCGCAGGCGCGATATCCACCTTCATGTGATGGTGACGGCAGAGGAACTGGCAAGAATAAGAGAACGCATGGACGAGGCCGGTATCACCAACGCCGGGGCCTATGTGCGCAAGATGGCCTTAAACGGCTATATCCTCCATGTTGACCTCTCCCCCGTAAAGGAGCTGGTTTCCCTTCAGCGGCGGTGCGCCAACAATCTCAATCAGGTGGCCGTCCATGCCAACATGTACGGCGTATACCCGGAGGAAATCGCAGGGCTCCAGCGTGATTATGAAACGCTGTGGGGGCAGGTTTCCGATGTGCTGAAAGAGCTTTCCGAGCTGGTGGCAAAGTAACAGACGGGGCGGCGGCCATGGACTGACAGTTATGGCCTGCCGCCCTTTCTTTTTTTGAGCTTCGGGCCAATATGTCCCGAAGATATAGTCAAAATCACGTATATATGATAAAATACAAATATTATGTAGAATCGTGTTCGTTAAAATTGAGAACCAAATTATCAGAGATTGTTTGTATAAATATCGTATGCAGGAGGATACAAAAGTGAATAATTTAAGAGGCTCGGAATGGCATAAGTGGGATTTACATATTCATACAGCTTCATCATATGATAGTCCTTATCGGGGAGATGATGCTGATGAATTACTTTGTGCTACATTGCATGATAACAATATTAGTGCTGTAGCTATTACAGATCACTTTAAAATTGATGCTGATAGAATTTCCCATTTAAGGTCTTTGGCTCCCGATATCGTATTTTTTCCAGGAGTAGAACTAAGAACAGATAAGGGCGCAGACAATCTTCACCTAATAATTGTGTTCTCTAATGAAATAGATTTATCAACATTATCAATGGATTTTGAAGCAATTATGTTAAGGACTAATGCAAAATCAAATAGTTCACCAGAAACAATCTATTGGACATTTGAAGATATAGTAAGTTTTGCGAAATCACATGACGGACTTATTACAATTCATGCGGGAAAAAAGACAAATGGTATTGACAAGGAAATTTCTAATGCTCTTCCAGTAAAAGAGGCAATAAAGGCAGATATTGCAGAAAATATTGATTTCTTTGAAATCGGTAAGAAAACAGATATTAATGATTATTATAAATGGGTATTTAAGGAAGTAGAAGAAAAACCTTTAATTATGTGCTCGGATTGCCATGACCCGAGAAAATATACATCTAAAGAGAACTTATGGATTAAAGCTAATCTTACATTTGAAGGTTTAAAGCAATGCCGCTATCAACCTACGGAACGCGTTTATATTGGTAGTATTCCACCAGCATTAGATAGAGCGAACAAAAATGGAAAGTCTAATATACAACGAATTTCTGTCCATAAAAATGAGAATCCTAAAAATGTAGATATAGATTGGTTTGATTTTGAATTGCCACTAAATTCAGGTCTTGTAGCAATAATCGGAAACAAGGGAAGTGGTAAAAGTGCATTATCAGATATAATTGGCCATTTATGTAAATGTAATACTATGGAAAATGCTTCGTTTTTAAATGAAACCCGTTTTCGTAAACCACCGAAGAATTTTGCAGAAGATTACATTGCTACTATACAGTGGGGAGATTCTCACGTTGAATCTATATCTTTATCAGAAAGTAACTACAATACAACCATTGAAGATGCCCAATATCTCCCTCAAAAATATATTGAGGAAGTCTGTAATGATATAGGTAATGAATTCCAACGAGAAATTGATCGAGTGATTTTTTCTTACGTAGACCGTACTGAGCGTGGCACAGCAACCAATTTAGAAGAATTAGTTTTTAATAAGTCAAAAGCTATTTCTTTGTCCATGCAAAAATTAAACATTGAAATTAATGATATCAATGATACCTTGATTAAACTTGAAGAGAAGAAAACTACCCAATATAGGATACATATAAGTGACAGCCTAAAAAAATTAAAAGATACTTTAGAACGACATGAGAATACTAAACCACAAGAAATAAAAAAGCCCGAACCTAAGGAAGGTAAATCAGATTATCAAGATAAATTAAAAACTTTAAATAGTTCTATTGAGAGTTTAGAAACAAAAATTGAAGAGTATCGTAATAATTTAACGCAAATAAACATTGTAATAGATGAAGCAAACCAACTTATTGCCAAACTGGATTTATTAGAATCTAATGTAAAAGAAACAGAGTTATTATTGAAAGATTTTATAAAAAAGTATTCATTAGATGTTGACGAAAGCGGCATTACGTTGGTTACGCCTAAGGAAACTATACAACAGTATATTCTTAAATTAAGTAATGATAAGATTGTATTTCAAAAATCACTTAATGGTTCTGATACAGAAGATGGTCTTTTAGATAAACTCGAAAAAGAAAAAGAAAAGAAAAGTTCGCTTATATCCACAACGGATAGCGAAGAAAAGCAATATCAAAAATATTTATCTGATCTTGATGAGTGGGAAAAACAGCGCAAATTAATTATTGGCACCAAAACTACAGAAGATACATTAACATATTTTCAAAATGAAGCCGACTATATTGAAAACGAGTTAGATACAATTTATGAAGGCACAAAAAGTAGACGAGATGAAAAAATCAGAGAATTATATCTACAAAAAAGTAATCTTGTTTCAGTGTATCACGAAATATATGCGCCAGTAGAAATTGAAATTAAAAAGCTGTTAGGAGAATTAGAAGAAAGCATAGAATTTGCCGCAGAAATTCAACTGGAGCAAAGTGATTTTGCTGAAACCGCTTTATCCTTAATAAATCAAAAATATGCCGGCCTTTTTAAAGGAAAAAGTGAAGCATATAATAAAATGAATCAGTTGCTTAGAAGGACTGAATTTGATAACGTGGATAGTGTTATAGATTTTATTCACGATGTTCTGGTTGTAGTGGATGAAGATTTAGATAATTCAACAAAAAAAGTTCCTGATAAAAAAGCATTATATAATTTGTTATGTTGCTTGGATTATATCGGAGTTTCCTTTAAATTAAAAATGGGAGAAAGAGATTTGGAGGAATTATCTCCTGGCGAAAGGGGCATTGTCTTACTTGTCTTTTATCTGGCATTAAGTCAAAATAATATTCCAATAATAATTGACCAGCCAGAGGATAACTTAGATAACCAGTCTGTTTATAGTAAATTAGTTCCTTGTATATGTGAAGCTAAGAAAAAACGACAAGTTATTATAGTTTCTCACAATCCAAATATAGCAATAGCATGCGATGCAGAGCAAATTGTATATTGCCATATGGATAAAAATACACATACAATTACCTATGAAGCTGGTGCTATAGAAAATTCAATAGTAAAAGGTCATGTCGTTGATGTTTTGGAAGGTACTATGCCTGCATTTAATTTACGTCAAAGGAAATATACACAGAAATAAACGGATTTTTAGGGAGAGCTACTTATGCTCTCTCTTTTCTATTCTTCGGGCCACACTGGCCCGAAGTCCCGGGACAGGATTCGCTAATCATTCGCAACATTCCTGTCCCGGGGCCGCCATGGTAAAATATAGGTAGAAAGAATAAAAGGCGTTATAAATGAGATTACTGCTAAAGCTGTTTGCCGTTCCCGTCATGCTGGCGCTGACAATCCTTGCGGCCATGTTGATGTTCCTGTTTGATATCTGTTCGTATCTCCTGACAGTGGCTTCTGTCATAACAGCACTTTTGGGTATCGGGCTTTTCTTTACACCCACTCCGCACGGCGGGTTCATCTTCCTGTTTCTGGCCTTCCTGCTTTCCCCTTATGGATTGCAGGCGGTTGCCGGACTTCTGATTGAGGCGGTGGACGGGCTGGGCAGTTCCCTCCGCCAGTTCCTCGTAAGCTGATACTGCTTCGGGCCACACTGGCCCGAGGCCAATGACGGCGGCTCGCAAGGGCCGCTGTTCTGTTTGGGAAGGAGGGATTCATCTGGCTACCACCACTCTTTTGAAGCGTCACGCCAATGAGGGAGAAACCATAGCCGAGGCAATCCGTGACTGTCTCGACTATGGGAAAAATCCTGAAAAGACGGAGAACGGAAAATACGTTTCCTCATACGAGTGTGACCCGGCTACGGTGGCCGCCGAGTTCCTTTTGGCAAAGGCCAGCTATAAGGCTATCACAGGCCGGGAGCAGAAAAAGGAGGACGATATCCTGTGCTATCAGATACGCCAGTCCTTCCTCCCCGGGGAGATTACGCCAAAGGAGGCAAACCGTATCGGGTATGAGTTGGCTATGCGCTGGACAAAAGGCCGCCATGCCTTTATCGTCACCACCCATACGGACAAGAAACACATTCACTGTCACATTTATTACAATTCAACGACCCTCGACTGCACCCGGAAATTCCGTAATTTCTGGGGCTCGTCATTCGCCCTGCGCAGGCTCTCCGACCGGTTGTGCCTGGAAAATGGGCTGTCCATTGTGGAGAATCCAAAGCCCCGGAGCAAAGGAGATTATAAGAACTACGGCGAATGGCTCCAAAACAGGGAGAGGCCGCTTAACTTTCAGGATAAACTGCGGCTGGCAATCGACACGGCACTGGCAAAGCGCCCCGGCGATCTGGCGGCCTTCCTCTCCCTCATGGAACAGGCCGGCTATGAAATCAAGAAGGTCAGAGGCGGCGGCCTGTCTTTCCGGCTGGCCGGACAGGGGCAGGAACGGTTTACCCGTCTGCGGGCCTCCACGCTGGGGGAAGGGTATGACTTAAAAGACATACTGGCTGTCATAGACGGGAGCCGAAAACACTCCGGCCAAAGCCCCCGCAAGGTCAATCTGCTGGTGGATATTCAGGCAAAGCTGGCCGAGGGAAAAGGGGCGGGATATGAGCGCTGGGCTAAAGTATTCAACTTAAAACAGATGGCCGCCGCACTCGCCTATTTGCAGGATAACGGCCTGACGGAATACGGGGAATTGGAGAAAAAGGCCGCCGAGACAACAGACTGTTTTCACGTCCTCTCTGACCGGATAAAGCAGACGGAGAACGCCATGAATACCAACCGGGAACTGAAAACGGCCACGGTACAGTACGCCCGCACACGGCCTGTCTTTGAGAAATACAAAGCGGCAAAATACAGCCGGAAATTCCTTGCGGAGCATGAGGCGGACATTGAGCTTTACCGGGCGGCACAGGCCGACTTGAAGCGTCTGCTTGACGGGGCGAAGCTCCCGAAGATGGACGTATTAAAGGAGGAAGGCCGGAAACTGGCGGAGCAGAAACGGAAGCTCTATGCAGAGTATCAGAGAGTACGGCGGGATATGCAGGAAGTCAACACGGCGAAAGCAAACATTGATTATCTGCTGGGCTACGCCGGGCAGGACAAAAAGAAAGAACAGGAGCGATAGAGACGGTGAAAATAAGGAGCAAAGCGACGCTGCCACTTCGGGCCAGTATGGCCCGAGGTTCCGGGTTTGGGGCGGGCCCCAACAAGCGTCCTCCGTGCCATCTGTGGCCACGGAGGAATTGCTTGCCATTTAGTGACACCCCGGAAAATGGCGCAAAAAAACAGAGGCTCTTATTCCTGAACCTCCGTTTCCCTTGCTTTTTTCAGCCCTTCGGCTGTGGCCTCCATGACAACAAGCTCCTTCTCATTCATCGCATTGAGCATAACATCAATGTGCTTACGGCAACTTTCCCCGCCCCGCTGATTTTCCTTGTAGAAAAACTGGTCTACGGAAATATCAAACATGGTAACGAGCTTAAAGAACAGATTAAAACTGGGGTGTTGCCCCTTGTTCTCAATATTCATAATCGTGCGGTCAGTTTTTCCAACTAATTCCGCAACATAGGCTTGCGTCCAGCCCCGTTCCTCACGGGCCTTTTTGAGAGCCAGCCCTAAGCCATGAAAGTCAAACTTCCTCTCGTCTTGGTACATATTTTATCACCCTATGTCATTGTACATTTCAGGTGATAGTATTGGAATGTAATAGGATTTTATGCAAGGTGGTATTTTATTTCATGACACACATATAGGAAGGTGATAATAAACGCCTGAAAAAGTTTTTTTATCTTTATGAAATCTTCAAATTTACCATATACACTAATTTCAGACTAAACAATGAAAGGACAAAAAAATTATGGAAATGATTTTGAAAACAAACAGTCTATGCAAAAAGTTCAAGGGGCAGGTGGCTGTCAATGAGGTATCTTTAAATATCCAGAAAAACTCTGTCTATGGCTTACTTGGCCCCAATGGAGCTGGAAAATCTACCACATTAAAAATGATTACCGGGATTCTCCGGCCTACATCTGGGAGCATTGAGTTTGACGGCCACGCTTGGAGCCGAAAAGATTTGAATGACATAGGAACCTTAATCGAAACCCCGCCTCTTTATGAGAACCTGACTGCATTTGAAAACTTAAAAGTGAGGACGGAGCTTCTCGGATTACCAGATAAACGCTGCCATGAAGCGCTTGATATTGTCGGCCTTACGAATACCGGAAAGAAACGGGCAGGACAATTTTCTCTTGGCATGAAACAGCGGTTGGGAATTGCGATTGCAATTTTAAACAATCCCCGCCTGCTGATTTTAGACGAACCTACAAACGGCCTCGATCCTGTTGGTATAGAAGAACTCCGTGAATTGATTCGTTCCTTCCCCTCTAAAGGAATTACGGTAATTCTTTCCAGCCACATTCTTACAGAGGTACAGCAGATTGCCGACCATATTGGCATTATCTCGGAGGGTGTCTTGGGGTATGAAGGTGTTTTACATGCCGAAGAAAACCTCGAAAAATTATTCATGGATATTGTGAAAAAGAACAGAAAGGAAATGTAAGAGTATGAAATATCTTAAATCAGAATATTTAAAATTCAGAAGAACCTTTTCTAATAAGTTACTGGTGATAGCCCCGATTATTACAGCGATTTTTGCGTGGCTTATGGGAGGATTTACCGGGTATCAATATATGTCTCTATTCTGGTGGTACTCCTTTGTACTTCCCGGAACGATTGCGATTCTCTGTCATTTGTCCAATCAAAAAGAACTACGGGCAGATAAATACTATTCCGTATATTCCATGCCAATCAATCTGAAACAATTTTGGATAAGTAAGAATCTGGTCTTAATTAAAAAACTGTTACTTGCCGCTTTTGCTTTAGCGTTGTTGATGTGTGCCAGCAATATCATATCTCCGGCAACCGCTATATTTTTACCGGGTAAATCCATTATCGGCAGTATTGTCATTATGATTGGCTCTATCTGGCAAGTTCCTTTATGCCTGTTTTTGACTTTTAAAGTGGGAATGTTCGTACCTGTTGTAGCAAATACAGCCTTTGGTATTTTTCTTCCCAGCTATTTTGGAAATTCGCCTTTTTGGTGGCTCTTTCCATACTGCTGGGCCCCTAAAATGGCAGAACCGTTAATGGGTATCGGTGTCAATGGAACACTTATTGATTATAACGGGATTCCTGAATTAACTATAGGATTAACTTTGATTTTATCATTACTGCTCTTTATAGTTTTCACAATTTTAGGAGCAGAGAATTTCGGCAGACAGGAGGCAAAATAAAATGTCACTATATAGGGCAGTACGCTCCGAATTAGTAAAACTTCGGCACACACCGTTGTTGCCTATTCATATAATTGTTCCAATAGCCGGGGCAATACTTTTCACAAGTTACTTTGGCCTGTACCGTTCCCAGCCAGATTACAAAAAATATAAGCTGATGTTTGAGATAACAGCTACTTTTTTTCCACTCCTTATCAGCATTATTACCGGTCTGAATACCCTTATGGAAGATCACACAGCACATGCACAGCCGATTCTTTCTGTACCGAAAAGGAAAACTGTTTTTTGTGGAAAGTTTCTCGTCCTCTTGGGCGGTGGCGTTATTTCTCTGGCTAGTATGGTTCTCCTGTTTTCAGCACTGGTGGCAATACAAGGACTGGTTTCATATACGCCGTACCCCATGCTGTTAGAAACTATAACAGTTCTTGCATTTGGAAATATCATTCTATACATTTTTCACTTGTTTATCGGCTTTAAATTCGGACTTGGGCCATCATTGTTTTTAGGCGTGTTTGAGAGTTTGCAAGTAATCATGTATAGCAATATTGTTTTGGCCGGAGTATGGAAGTATATCCCCTTTGCCTGGGCTGTAGATTTAAGTCATTATGTCTTAGACGATAAACTGTCCCTTCACAAAAATGAGGTTTTTATAATGGGGCTTATTACGGTAATTGCTTTTATTGCAGTAACTTTTTGGATTTCACTATGGGAAGGAAGAAAAAACAATGATTAAGAAAATGATTTTACTGGTATCTGCTATTTTGCTGGTTGGTGCAAGTATGACTGGCTGTTCTATTTTGGAAAAAGGAATTGATGAATATTCCAAAGACAAAGAGGAATGTGTACTGAACACGGATAATGTAACACAGTTTACCTACAAAGGGGACAGCTATACTATTCTTGATGATACGCTGTCCAATTCAGAACTTGGAGAATGGGTCGGCTATATCAGAAAACTTGCAGTCACAGATTCAAACGGGAAAATCCTGCTTCAACAGGACACGGAAAAGGCCACTTTTAAAACTTTAGCTGATATTGCTGATTCGGAACCAGACGCCGCCTATATCATTCCATTCTTAAATGTTTATACAGTCAAAGGTGGAAATACACAGGAACTTATTGTTGACGCAAATGGAGGTTATCATAAAGCGGTTCTTAATAGCTTTATTACAGATAAAGATATTATTTTTCGCTACGATCAGCAAACAGAGGAAAAATCGGAAGGGGAATTTACAATAAATACGCAGGATTATACACAGTTATTATGCGGAGATAAGGTCTACCAGATAACAGACGAAACCGTTCCCTATGAAAATATAGGGGAATATATTGATATAATTGCTGAATCCTATACATTTGACAGTGAAACAAAATTACAAATTCCCAAAGAAGAATTAAATCATATTGATTGGAGCGGAAAAGAACAGAGCTCACAAAAACGTGAACAGTGGACAATAGGTGATATACGTGAAATTCTGGGCAAGGATATATCTGATTCTGTGGCGGTGAAAATAAATTCTCAATACCGGGTAGCAAAGTGTCAGTAAACTTTGCAAAATAAAATGATGGTGCTACAATAGTACCGGACTGAAAGGAGGTGCATTTTATGGCAAATATCCTTGCTATAGATGATGAAATTCCTATTTTGGAATTGATAAAAAATGGATTGCAGAAAGACGGACACACCGTTTCCGCATATCCATCTGTTTCACAGATTCCCTTAGAGCACTTAAACCGATATGATTTGATAATGCTTGACGTTATGATGCCTGACACAGACGGCTTTACGTTCTGTAAAAAAATCCGTTCCCTTGTGGATTGTCCGATTCTGTTTCTTACGGCTAAAACATTGGAGAATGATATAACCTTCGGTTTGGGAATCGGAGCTGATGATTATTTGACAAAACCATTCCGAATTGCTGAATTGCGGGCCCGTGTAAACGCCCACCTACGGAGGGAAACCAGAGAAAAACACAGCACAATCGTTTTTGAACATATAAAGGTAGATTTGTCTGCCAAAGAAATCCGGGTTGATGACTGCCCGGTAGCCTTTACAAAAAGTGAATATTTAATCTGTGAATATCTCGCTAATAACAGGGGGCAGGTTTTTTCAAAAGAACAAATTTATGAGGCTGTATTCAGCATTGACGGAGACAGCGATAATTCAACAATTTCTACACACATAAAAAATGTACGGGCAAAATTTAATAAGATGGGGGTACAGCCTATCATTACAGTCTGGGGGATAGGATATAAATGGGAACAAAAATAACAACACTAAAAACAGCTTTTATCAAATACCTTGTCATGCTGGTTGGAGGGCTTGGTTTATCCGTAGTAATACCTTTTATTATTCTATGGCTGTGTGTTAATTTCGGGGTTATCAACTACGCAAATAGAAATGAACAGATAGTAAAAGCGGTTGCTCCTGTTCTGGCTTCAATGCCGGACTTGACCACAATGACTGAAACCATACCAGACGGCTGTGATTACCTTTTGCTGGATAAGTCCTACAACATACTTGAAACAACCTTAACGGATAGTGAACTAAAACCTGCATTAGAATATGCAACAAAAGGTTCTTTACCCCCTGATAACGATAAGCAATTCACATTGGTTACAAGGGATAATGAGTTGATTGTGTTGCAATATTACATAGGCTCACGTTTCTTAAATCCATGGCTAAACAGACACTTGCCTTCCCCGGAAATATTGCTCCTTTGCTTTATTTCCCTGAATGGCATACTTGTATGTGTGCTTTTGACCCTTCACTTTTCCGGGCGTTTGAGGAAACAGCTATTGCCTTTGTTTCATGCTACAGAAGAAATTTCGTCACAAAATCTTGATTTTGAAATAGGAAAATCTAACATTAAAGAATTTGAAGATGTTCTGCTTTCTTTCTCTAAAATGCGGGATAATCTGAAAAACTCTTTAGAGCAACAGTGGGCGGCTGAACAGACCAGAAAAGAGCAAATTGCCGCTTTAGCACATGATTTGAAAACACCTTTAACCGTCATACGGGGAAATATTGATTTGCTGGAAGAAACGCCCTTGAACAGCGAACAGCAGGAATTTATAAAATATGCTTCATTCAGCTCTGAACAGATGGAATCCTATATTAAAACTTTGATTGAACTGTCCAGAGCTTCCATGGAATATGGGCTTTTGATTCAACAGATTCCCTTTTCGTCTTTCTGGGAGAATCTATGTGAACAAATACGGGCTCTTTGTAGCATACGGCATATAAACCTACAAACTGGCACAGATACCCCGCCTGAATACTTTCAGGGAGATAGAATATTGATTGAACGCGCTGTCATGAACATAATCAGTAATGCCTTAGAATTTTCACCTGAACAGAGCATTTTGAAAGTAAAGGCCGGGGGTGACGATAAAACACTGAAACTCTATATAACGGACAGCGGCACAGGCTTTTCACAGAAAGCATTAAAACACGCAAAAGAACTGTTTTTCATGGACGATCAGAGCCGGAGCTCAAAACTCCATTTCGGCATGGGACTATATATTACCAATCATATCGTGGAGCAACATCACGGAAACATGCAGATACAAAATTCAGCGGAAACAAAAGGCGGCGAAGTTATTCTTACCTTCCCTCTTAATCAGGAACAGCAAGCGGCACCACTATAATGCCTTTTGATAGTTGGTGCCCCAATCACAAAGGGCTTTTAAGACGGGCTGAATCGTCTCGCCTAATTCCGTCAGTGTATACTCCACTTTTGGCGGAGTTTCAGGATATACGGTTCGCCTCACTATGCCCTGTTCTTCTAACTCACGAAGCTGTGACGTTAAGGTTTTGGTTGTTATGGCTCCTAACAGCCTTTGTAATTCATTGAAACGGACAGGCCCCTTAGATACATGCCATAAAATACGCAGTTTCCACTTACCGCTTAATATATTCAATCCAACCTCCATTGGACACTGATCTGTTATTGCCATTGTTTTTGCCATATTGAAACCTCCAATCTATAAAGTGTCAAAAAAGATACCACATATCAAAAAAGTGCGTTCTTGTTGGGACACGTCATAAGTGCTAACCTGATTATAGCACTAAAATAAAAAGAAAGGAAATACATCAAATGATTATTGATAGCCATGAGCATGTTATGCTCCCCACCACTATGCAGATTGAAAAATTAAACGAAGCAGGTGTAGATAAAGCGATACTATTTACAACTACCCCGCATGTAGAAAAAGCAAAATCTTCTACATTGAAAGATATAAACAGCGAAATGCAAGCCTTATACCGGCTTTTGAGCGGGGGCTATACACCACAAGAGAGAATGGAAAAGATGAAAGATACGATTGCAGAATTGCAACAGGCAATCTCTGTAGCGCCTGAAAGGTTTTATGGTTTTGGCGCTGTTCCGCTCGGGCTTTCGGAAGATGATACATCAAGCTGGGTTGAAACATACGTCATTGGAAATTCTTTTAAAGGAATTGGAGAATTTACGCCCGGTTCCGAAGCTCAAATTGAGCAGTTAGACACAGTTTTTCAGGCAGTATCAAGCTATGTTAATTTTCCATTGTGGGTACATACGTTTAATCCGGTAACATTAAATGGAATCAAAATACTAATGAATCTATGCAAAAAATACCCTGCGGTTCCCGTTATCTTCGGACACATGGGCGGTTCAAACTGGATGGACGTAATTACTTTTGCAAAAGACAATGAAAATGTTTATCTGGACTTATCGGCAGCATTTACACCTTTGTCAGTAAAAACGGCCTTAACAGAACTACCAGAAAGATGTTTATTCAGTTCAGACGCACCATTTGGCGAACCCAGATTGTCCAGAGAGCTTATCGAATTTGTAAGCCCATCTGCTGAGGTTACAAACATGGCTTTGGGAGATAATATTACAAGGCTTTTAACGCTTTAAATAGAGGAGATTAACAGCATGGAAAATTCACAAAATGCGGTAGCACAGCTAATCAAAAAACTTGGTACTGATAAATGCCAACTATATACTCAACTAAATTCAGACGCAGTTAAAGGCCAGATTGTGCTTGCAGGCGATTCACTTATTGAGAATTTTATGATACCAGAATTATATCACGGCGATAAAATAATATATAATCGCGGGATTGCTGGAAACAGTACCTACGATATTTTAGAACGTCTTGAAACTACTATTATTCCACTACAGCCCAGCAAAATATTCCTTCTTGCCGGGACGAATGATTTTATGCCGCATATTCCAGATAATGATGAACTTTCAATAAGTAAACGTATTATCAAGATATGCGACACATTAAAAAATACGCTTGGCGATTGTACTATTTATGTTATTTCACTTTTCCCAGTGAATTTATCTAACGAGCCAATTATTTATAGAGATTGGCTTATTGGAAAAACTAATGAAAAGGTTCAACGAGTTAATTTGCATTTAAGCAAGCTATGCGGTGAAAGAAATTATAGCTATATTAACGCATTTTCATCTTTACAAGATAAAAATGGACAACTAGATATCTCTTTTACACTTGATGGAACACACCTTAACATTGAAGGGTATAAAATACTTTTAAATCTATTAAGTAAATTTTTTTAAAAATAACATCTACCCTGCGGAAAATAAAAAAAATCGCAGTTTGGTAGTTGTATTGTCATGTAAAAAATATAATTGTTATCAGCAAACGGCGGTTTTGAAAAATCAAAGCCGCCGTTTCTTATACCTCAATGGAGAGGAATGACGACTAATTCCCTGTAATAATGGCGGCTTATGGAGGTAGCCGCCATGACACAAAATAAGCGCCGACAAATTACGACAGGAATCTTTCTGTTAAAAAAAGTCCGTATCCTCCGCAGGGACAGTCCGGTGGCTTATATGAAACATTTTATGCCATAACCGATAATGTAATTTCATGCGCCTGTATAGCTTTTTGCTGTGCAGGCGTTTTTGCGTTCTTACAGACAAACCTCGGGCCAACATGGCCCGAAGCACCACCCCGGTGCCGCTCTCCACCACCTCTATTTCGGCTGCTCATTCACCCAACACCGAAATGGAGGAAATTATGACTACTATAAATCTCCGGGACTATTACCCGTTTTATACCCACGACTGTTTTATTGACGTACCTGACGAAGTGGCGGAACTGTTCAAGGAATTTGACCGCAAGGAGGCCGCCTATCGTCTGCGTACATATCGCCATAAAGCCTACTACTCTCTTGACCGGAATGACGGAATTGAGCATGAGGCGCTTTTCGTTTCCCTCTCTCCCCATGAACTGTATGAGCGCAAAGTTTCCATGCAGGATCTTCATGCCGCCATATCCAGTCTGCCGGAAAAACAGGCGAAGCGTGTCTATGCCCATTTCATTCTTGGCATGAGCCAGACAGAGATTGCCAAAGCCGAAGGTGTCAGTAAAATGGCGGTAAGCTATTCCATTGAACGCGCTTTAAAGTCCATGGAAAAATTTTTAAAAAATGCTCTGGATTGACTTTACAGAGAAGCGATTTTTGAAATGGCTTATGAGAGGCCAACAGCCTCGGGCCAACATGGCCCGAAGAAAAATACGCCTTGACTGCAATTTGAAAGCTGAATAAAAAGATACCCGGATACGAAGGGTTGATGTGTCCAGTGACAGGCCCGCCATGACCTCCATTGTCAGAGAATGGGGAGAGCGAAAAGGCTCATGCCGCAGGCAGGCCGTGGCTGGTCTGCCGGATAAAACACAAAGACTTTGTTACTTGCGTTTAGTCACCGTCCGAGCGTGAAGCGGCCTTGCAAGCCGTGAGCCGTCGCAGGCCATGAGAACGCCTTGCCATAAGAATGGGGAGAGTTGAAATACTATGGGGTGGACATGCCTACACCCGTCCGGGAATCTGATAAGCAACATCATATCATGGGGAGCCACCCGGCCTTACTGTCTTGTGACAGGCCAAATATTCCGGTGCGGCTCCCCTATTTTTCAAGAAGGAGTTTTTCAATGGGAAGAACATTTGAGGAAATTCAGGCTATGGCGGCAGACCCATGGAGTAATGACGCCTGCCGAGGCTATGTTATCTGGGCTATGGAAAGCTGCGGATTTAAGCCAAAGGAAATAAAGCAGGTTGTGGCCGAGTTGTACACGGTATTTGACTACAAGACCATTGAAGAAGCGGCCAAACATTATTATGAAAGTTCTTTTTAACTTCGGGACAGCTTGACCCGAAGTTTTAATTTTGCCCATTTCAAATTTCATCTATAGGATAAGCCTCAAACCGCATATGATGTAGCAAGCATACATAGAGGTGATTGTTATAAAAAGAGGAAAAGAAATCTGTTACTTACTTCAAAAAGCTGACACTGACAGTAATGAAATTGCTGAAAAAAAAGAACGTCTGATAAAGCAGGGGTATCTTGTTGTCACCATTATCGAGGGTGCGGAACACATGGAGAAAGGTTTGCGGGAGGTTGTGAAGAACCATTTCCACTAATCATTCGCAACATTGTGTTATTCCACCTATATAGTACAATATAGGTATAACGATAAGGAGGACGATATTATGATCTCAAAATTAACAGATACCCCTGAAATTATAGATGGCTATGTTCGGCTTTCCAGAGACGATAATAAGCGGAACTACTCGTCTATTGAAAACCAGAAAAAGATTATCCAACAATATGCAGAAGAAAATAACATGATAATCCGCCACATTTATGAAGATGACGGAATTTCCGGCTACTCATTCAACCGACCCGATTTTCAGAAAATGATGGCTAGTCTTGATACCATTAACATAATTGTTGCTAAAGACTTATCCCGAATTGGCAGACACAATGCAAAGGTACTGCTCTTTCTTGAAGAAATGGAGGAAATGGGAAAACGTGTTATCCTGATTGACGATAACTACGATTCTTTTTACTCTGATGATGATATAATCGGTATCAAAACATGGGATAATGAACGTCATGTAAAAAATACAAGCCGGAAGGTAAAGCGAATCAAGCGCATGGAGCAGGAAAGCGGAACGCTTGTCAGCCAGACACCATTTGGCTATACCAGACACCCTCTCAATAAACAGATGATTTTGATTGATGAAGAAGCCGCCGCTATTCTTAATCTGGAAAAGGAAATTTATCTGGACGGCAACGGAATCCGAAAAACGGCTGAAATACTTTCAGAACGTGGTGTTCCCACTCCCAGTATGATAGATAAAGAACGCCATGAATCGTTAGGGCTTGTATATAATAAACAGGTAGCCTATCAGTGGAGTTACGGAATGGTAAAGGACACATTATTCAACGACTATAACAATGGTGTCCTTAGAACACACAAACGGGAACGTGTTACAATAAACGGTAAAGATAAAAAAGTTCCTAAAGAAAATCAATATATTTTTCCGAATCATCACCCCAAAATTTTTGATGATAATACCATGAAGCTGTTAAATGAAGTCAAGGACAGCCGCCATCACAGCCAATACAGAGGACAGAGAGCCCATGTAAACCTTTTTTCCGGCTGTCTGTACTGTAAAGATTGTGGCTGGAAACTAACAGCTATTAACCGACCTAACCGTGGGAAATACTATGTATGCGGCACATACAATAAGAAGGGAAAGCAGTTTTGCCAACACGCCCATCTTGTAACAGAAGAAACCCTGATGGACGCTCTTGTAAAATATCTGGTTCTCTGCCGTGACAGTCTGGCAGATATTATCCAGAATTTTGACTTGTCAAAGTTAAAGGTAGAAACCTACACTCCCACTGACAGCAAACAGCGCTTAGAGGCCGAACTTGAAAAAGTCAAGGAAGAACTAAAGGTTCTCATAACACAAAAGGTAAAGGAGATTACCGCCAATCCTTCCATGAATGAAATTATCACTGAAACCTATGCGGCCCTTCAAAGTGATAAAATGGAGCGTATCTCCGCTATTGAAAAAACGTTGCAGGATTTAACAAAGGAGCCGCATATCCCCTCCACCACAATCAAACCCAGCTTACAGACGGCGCTGGATATTCTGAACGAGGTTCTTGAAAAGAAAGAACTAAGCAGAAAAGATATTGAGGTTCTGGTTGAGAAAATCATAGTGGATAAGGACGGCAACGTAGATATTTACCTAAAACACGGCCTTGGCAATCTTGCCGCCTATGATTTTAAGGCAGACAAAGAAAACCTGAAACTGACTATGCTGATTGAATCTATCCGGCTTTTGGAAAAGGACGAAACGGGCTTTACCTCGGTAAAATTCCTTGCCGACAGCCTGAAAGAGATGGGCTATCCTATGCACAAGAAGAAATTTGTGACTTACATGGAGCACCTACTTGACTTGGGGCTGGTTGAGAAAACAGGAATCTACCATTATCCTTATAGAATCGTGGCTTCTCGACAGCAACTGCGTGATGTGGAAAAAATGTTCATCGTGGTAGGGCAGACTGGCGGCATGCCGGAAATGGTATTTGAATATATCCTGAAACAGAACGGTCTTGACCCACAGAAGGATATGAACATTGACCAGAGTATTGATTTCGGCTCCACTGCTGCCGCTTTTTCCGGAGGACAGGGTGACTTCACCGTGGAATTTGAACCAAGCGCCACTGCCCTGGAAAAAGAAGGAGCCGGTTATGTGGTAGCCTCCTGCGGCGTGGATTCCGGTTATGTCCCCTATACGGCTTACAGTGCCAAAAAAAGCTTTATGGAAAAGAACCCGGAGATCGTACAGGGATTCGTCAATGCCCTGCAAAAAGGTATGGACTATGTGAATACCCACACCGCGGAAGAAATCGCCAAGATCATCAAACCTCAGTTCAAGGAAAATGACCTGGATACCATCACCACCATTGTAAAACGTTACAAGGACCAGGATACCTGGAAGGATAACCTGATCTTTGAAAAGGATAGCTTTGAACTTCTGCAGGACATTCTGGACAGCGCCGGGGAATTGAAAGCCAGAGTTGCCTATTCGGATCTGGTCATCACGGATTATGCCGAGACGGCTGCAAAGTAATTCTGATAATTTCCCGTAACATCTTGCAATATCGTTTTTAATCTGATATTATATCATTATATCACATTTTATATCTGACACATGTAAAAGGTGATATAAATCCTTTGAACTTCTTGCTGTAAAAAGCGGCTGTGCTGTCAGCATCTTCACTGACAGCCCAGCCGCTTTTTCGCATTATCTTTTCATCAGATCTCGTACCAGATGATCTCATTGGCATCCAGATGCAGCGCAAAGCTGCTTCCGTCCCCTTTATATACCACAGTATCCTGCGGTTCATAGGTATTGTTGACTACACAGTATTTTCCGTTCTTTACATAGGCGTGTACTTCCACATTGTAGTTCTCAGAGAACCATCTGTGCAGATTCTCCTCATCGTGGGATGACCAGAGGATCGCCCTGTAGAGAAGCCTGCTGTTCTCAAAGCTGTAAGGCAGTCCGCTGATATACACACTTCTGCCCTCTCCGAAATCATTGGCCGCAAGCTGTACTTCCTTATCCACCTGCCTGATGATGGTGGTTTCCGGGAGTGCGAAGATGCTCTTCTGTCCCTCACCGAAGTCCACTTCCCCTCTGCAGTCCTCTGTGATAAAGTGCTCATGCTCTTCCCAGTTGTATTTGTCCACATTGAGGGTGAATCCGTTTTCTTTCTCCACTCCCATGACACCGGAGAGCTGGAAGTAACGTCCCTCCCGCTGGCAGGCTGTAGGTTCACCCACGCCGATGAATCCGCCGCCTTCGTATACAAAGCGTTTCACGGCTGTCAGGATCTTCTCATCAGCCCAGTTCTCCCCGCCGGAATATGCCGTGTAGGCGCCTCCCACATTGAGAATAACATCAATATCTTTCAGGATATCCGGATTCTCTCTGATATCATCAAAGCTGATAAATTTCACATCAAAGGGGGCACCGCTCAATGCCTCGATGATGCCTGCATAGGAATAATTCTGTTTGTAATAGATCGCATGGTGTACCATATGGTTGCCCCAGGCGCGCATTTTGCCCCAGCTGTTCAGTACAGCCACACGTTTTACACAGTAAGGTGTGGTTCCTTTTATGTTGTTGTACAGGGTCCTGAACTCCTGGCAGACGCTCTCCACATAGTCGATGAAATCCGGGAACTGCATAGCCAGCTTCAGGTATCCGCCGTAACCGATCCGGTCGATGGGCTTTCTAAGGATAGCTCTTCTGGCTGTCACCCAGTTTACCTTTGCCTCCTTCACCGGGTCACCGCCCTCGTGGAAGGTATCCGGGAAGAAGTAGGGAAGAAAACGTCCCTCTGTATAGTTTACGCCCTCAATATCGCTGATCAGTCGCAGAGTAGAACCATTTCCCACACTTCCCACTACCGCATCCAGGCCGATGGATTTGAACTCCTCCATAAACGGTTCGGTACCGATCCAGTGGTCGCCCAAAAACATCATAGCTTCCTTGCCGCACTCGTGTGTGATATCCACCATTTCTTTTGCAAGCTTGGCAACCTCACGCCTCTGGAATCTCTGGAAATCCCGGAATTCTTTTGACGGAATGCGGTATGTATTGTTCATATAGCCCTGGTCAATGATGTATTCCGGGCGGAACTTATAGCCTGCCTCAGCCTCAAACTGCTCCAGGATATATGGGCTTACAGACGCGGAATAACCGTACCAGTCCACATATTTTTCCCTTGCCAGCTCATCAAAGATCAGGGTGAACTGATGGAAAAAGGTGGTGTAGCGGATCACATCAATGTGAGGATTGTCCTCAATATATCTGCGCAGCCTCTCCATGGAGAATTTATGGGTTTTCGGCTGACGTACGTCAAAGGTGATCTGCTTTTCCACGTCCTTCCAGTCATTGGTCACCGCGTTATACATATGTACCGGGTCCCACATGATATAGGCAAGAAAACTCACAGTGTAATCATGGAATGCGATCGTCTCATGGATGGTCACGTCCCCTGTCTCCTCACTGTACTCCCACTGTGCAGGGGGAACCACTTCACCGGTGGTACGGTCAATCACTTCCCACCAGCGGGTGATATCATCTCTGGAATTGACTTTCAGCATATCCGGATACAGATGATTCATCAGATGGATGCTGAGCTCATTTCCCGCCGCGTTGTAGAAAGGTGTCATAATGTACATCTGCTGAATCTCATCCGGGTTGGCTTTTGCCCATGTGTTGTCTTTCCTGGTGGTGTAATAAGTCGAGTAAACCTTTGCATCCACATCCCGAAGCTGGGCCGGATAATCTGTTCCGTCACAGTCACGGATGGCATCTGCGCCCCACCGCTTTACAAGCTCCAGTGTCTCCGGAACCACATCCACATCTGTGGGAATCGTAACACGCCCCTTCATTTCTGCTTTTTCACTCATAAGAATCTCCTTTCATCCGGTAAAAAATTTCAACTTTTTCCTCCCCGTAAGAACACTGCCGCGCGCTCCGGGAACTCTCGTTTCACTATCTATAGCATACGCAAAATTTCGTCATAAGTCTATCGCCTTCTTGCTCATAATATTATATATATTGCTTTTTTATGTTTCATTCAAACAATAAAGATGGGGTAAATACAGCATTTTTCTAAAAAAACAGACGTACGGATATTAAAATCCTGTACGTCTGTTCGTCTCTGCCTGCTCTTTAGGAGACCGGCCTGTTTATGGCTTTTATTACAACCAGTACAATCAGCATGAGAAGAATCGCAATGGGAAGGGCAATCCATGCTGTCTGTACAAATCCCGCGATGATGTAGGATACAAAGCTGACTGCTGCCGCTGTTATGGCGTAGGGAAGCTGTGTGGAAACATGGTTCACATGGTCACACTGGGCTCCGGCGGACGCCATGATGGTGGTGTCGGATATGGGAGAACAGTGGTCACCGCACACAGCACCTGCCATACAGGCGGAAATGGAAATGATCATAAGCTGCGGATTGGAATTGGCGAACACGGAAACCACGATGGGGATCAGGATACCAAAGGTTCCCCAGGAGGTTCCTGTGGCAAACGCCAGGCCGCATCCGACTAAAAAGATGATGGCCGGAAGCAGGTTCATAAACCCGTTGGCACTGGACTGCACCAGATTCCCCACATACTCTGCCGCACCTAAGCTGTCTGTCATGGCTTTCAGCGTCCACGCAAAGGTCAGGATCAGGATAGCAGGAACCATGGCTTTAAAACCATCCGGGATACATGCCATACACTCCCTGAAGGAGAGCACCCGGCGCGCAATGTAAAGGATCACCGTGATCACCAGACCGAAGAAACTGCCCAGCGCAAGGCCTACAGATGCATCGCTCTGTGAAAATGCCTCCACAAAGCCGGCTCCCTCAAAGAAACCGCCCGTATAGATCATACCGATCACACAGCATATTACAAGACATAAGATAGGAATGACAAGGTCCATGACTTTTCCTCTCGTGTTTTCCTTCTCTGTCTCCGCGCTGGCATAAGGGCGGCCCGGTGTGGTATACAAATCACCGTTCTTTGCATTTTTCTCATGCACTGCCATGGAGCCGAATTCCACTTTCATTAGTACCATTCCCACCATCATGACAATGGTAAGAAGGGCGTAGAAGTTATAGGGAATAGCCCGCACAAAAAGGGAAAGACCATCCTCTCCCTCCACAAATCCGCTGACTGCAGCAGCCCATGAGGAAATAGGAGCGATGATGCAGACTGGAGCGGCTGTGGCGTCAATGAGGTAAGCCAGCTTTGCCCTGGAAACCTGCTGCTTGTCCGTGACCGGACGCATAACGCTGCCCACGGTAAGGCAGTTAAAATAGTCATCAATAAAGATCAGCACACCCAGCAGAATCGTGGCAAGCTGCGCGCCCACACGGCTTTTGATATGTTCGCCTGCCCAGCGTCCGAAGGCCGCAGAACCTCCCGCGTTGTTCATGAGACATACCATAACGCCCAGTATCACAAGGAATACCAGGATACCCACATTGTAACTGTCGGAAAGCACGCTGATAATGCCTCCCTGGAAAATCTGTGTCACAGTTCCCTCAAAGGAAAAGTTGGAGTAAAATACAGCACCCACTAAAATACCGATAAACAGGGAACTGTATACCTCCTTGGTGATCAGTGCCAGCGCAATTGCCACAATGGGCGGCACCAAAGCCCAGAAGGTGGCGTACATCTTCGGCACATACTCTGTCTCGCCTTCCCCGGCAAATACCGTGACTGCGCACAGCAGCACCACAAGCGCCGCGGACACCCACATGGCCCATCTTCTTCTCTTGTTTCGCATTAGAAAACATCCTCTCTTTCTTTTCCCGGTTTCTGCCCTGTACTGCAGTGCTTTCCATTATTTAGGATAACAAAAAGCCATGAACGGCAATCCCTTACGGGAACGCGTTCATGGCAGTAAAATCTCTTTTCCTGTCCAAGATGATAGCGCTCCACTTCCAGTGACAGTACGACGCATCTTATGCGGCGTCCCAGAAACAGACACCCGGGCGGGTATCCATCCCTTCGGCAGTTTCCCCTTTCTCTCCGGCGGCCGCCCGGCCCTTTTTCGCGGAAATACTCTTGAAACCTGCACCTCTATCATTCTGCCGTTCCTGACACTTCGTCAGAAACCGTTTTTATATCTTTTTTATCATAACATTATTCTCTCAGAAATCCAAGTATTTTTTGACATTTTTCTTCTTCATTCCCCCGGATTGGTACAGTTCACTCCCAATGGTGATCCTTTACGTCTGACTCCCACGAGACAGGCACATAGGGTGGCCGCAGCTTTTCCCTGCTTTACAGATAATTTAAAGGAATATTTGGGGTTTTGTATGTAATTTTAAGGAGTCTGACTACGGTTTCTTCCCGCTTTACATATAATTTAAAAGGGACCTTTCATTTTATTATGTAATTTTAAAAGGCCCCATCATATTATCCTCTTGTTTTACAGATAATACTGAAAAAATCTGGAGCTTTCGTATGTAATCTTATGGAATTTGCTTGCTGATTCTCCTCTTTCTACAGATAATTCATAAAAAGCTCTTGGAATCTATATGTAAATCAAATCACTGCGTGCCCAGCAAAACGCTTCGTGATACACAGATATGTTGCATTCTGCTCCATATCACACCGGCTGCCTCTGCCGGGCTGACGGATTCTGAACTATTGCGATTAATTTCCCATATATATAGAATGCTTTCAGAAAACATGTTATAATGACTGTAAGAATAAAGAATTAATGACACCCGACAGCATCAAAGTTTCATATAGGAGGGATGGATATGGCGAACCGTATTATAACGATTAACCGGATGTACGGAAGCAATGGACGGCTTATCGGAAAAGCGCTGGCTGAGAGGCTCGATATTCCGTTTTACGACAAAGAACTCATTACCCTGGCAAGCCAGGAAAATGATATTCCCCTGGAAGAACTGAAAAAAGTGGATGAGAAGAAAGCAAACCAATGGCATCTGCCCATCAAAGACGCTATGCAGATGGAACCGCAGTACCACTTTCAGCCGATGAACGACGTGCTTTTTGAATCCCAATCTAAAATCATCCATGACCTGGCAGAAAAAGGAGACTGTATCATCGCGGGACGCTGTGCGGACCAGATCCTAGAGGGCAGATGCAAAAGCGTTTTCATTTTCGCCCCCTTTGAGCGCAGGGTAAAAAATATCATGGAACGGATAGGCAGGGAGGAGCGCAGCGCCCGCTCCCTGGTAAAGAAAATGGATAAAAGGAGACGTTCTTACTACGAATATTTTACAGACGCAAAGTGGCTGGATATGACTCACTATGACCTCTGTATTGACAGCAGCAAGTTCTCCGAGAAACACATTCTGGATATGCTGGAAGCTGTCTACAGGGATATGTAAACAGGAAATGCTTTGAGGGACATCCCAGGATGTCCCTTTTTTCACAGCCTGACAGAAACATAGGTTCCGTCCTTACCTGTGACATTTACGATTTCCAGGCCCTTGAACTGCCGCAGTGCATGATAGCATTCCCGGTACGCCCGGCGGAGGAATTTCTTGTCCACCTCTTTTCCGCAGAGAGCAGGCAGTGCACTCTGCATTTCCCGGATTGTACGCTCCGGGATGCAGGCTATGGCGATTCCTCCAAACCTTAACGGTACCGGTATAAAAAGGCGTACATCCTTAGAGCGTATAATGATTCTCATCTTCTCTCCCCTTTGCTTATCCCACGTAAACCTTTACGATATCACCGTTTTTCGATTCCACGTTCACGATATCGCCGATGGCCTCAGCATCTAAGCAGTCCACAACGGTATCCAGAATCTCCGTAAGCTCGATCCCCTGCAGGCTCTCACTGACAGCAGGAAGCTTTCCTGTCACTTTTAAGATCTGGCGGATGGCTGTTACCGGGAGCTGCACGTTCACTTTATCCCCTTCACTGCTGTCCACTACAATACGCACCATGCGCTTGTCATACTCCAGATTGACCCGCTCCGTCTCTGCCACTTCATAGGACGCGGCTTCCGTCTCCTTCTGCGGTGTCAGGGCCGTGAGAAATTCTGACGCCTGTTCTGCCGTAATTTTTCCTTCTTCCAGCATTTTTAAGATTCTCAACTGTTCTTCCATAACGTTCTCCTTTTATTCTCTCATTTTATTTCAATTTTTATTTCATTTGTTCCAGAGCTTCCTCCGGTGTGATTTCTCCCCGCTCCAGGGCGTCCAGGATTTCCTTCTTTTTGTTGTCAGGCGCCGGCGCCGGTTTGTAGCCCAGTTTCTCTATGACCTCATCCAGACGGGAACGGACGGTGGGGTAAGAGATTTTCAGTTCTTTTTCCACTTCTTTGATGTTGCCGCGGCAGCGGATGAAGGTCTCAATGAAGAAAAGTTCCTGCTCGGACAGGTAATCAAATTTGTTCAGGCGGAAATCATTTTCGATGACCGTATCACATTTGTCACATTTTAATTTGATCACCTTGAGCCGGCCGCCGCAGACAGGACATTGGCTGATTACTTTATACATTTGTTTTCCTCCTTATGTTTTATATCATAAACCTCTTTTTCGTATATGTCAATATAAATATTGATATTTTCAATTATATACTTAATTATTTTAATATCTATATTCAATATATTAATTTCTTCAAACTGATTCTTTCATAATATCAACTTACACTCCTCTTTTTGCATTCTGTCTTATACAAAAAACGGAGCCGGTACTTTAATGTACCAGCTCCGCCAGTTGTTCCAGAACGCTCCGCCCGCCGCCCAGGGTGATATTTCCCACCTTGTCGCATATTTTCTCCAGATACTCCATCTCCTTTAACTTATACAGTGTCGTATTCTCCTCCATCAGCCGTGCTGTGTTCAAAAGGCTTCTGGTGGATGCCACTTCCTCTCTTCTCATGATGACATTGGCCTGGGCCTTCTTCTCCGCCACCAGAACCGTATTCATAATGTCGCGTATCTCACCGGGAAGAATGATATCCTTGATTCCCGCACTCAGCACTTCCACGCAATACTGCTCCTGCGCCTCCTGAAGCTTTCTGAAGATAAACTCCCCGATTTCTTCCTTCTGAGCCAGCAGTTCATCGAGCCGGAAATGTCCTATGTAATCTCTTATGGTAAGCTGGGCAAATGTATACAGAAGCTTTCCCACCTCATCCATCCGATTCACCAGCCGTTCCGGGTCTGTGATCTGGTAATTGACTGTCACATTCAGGCGCACGGACACCTTGTCTGCCGTGAGGATTTCCTGACCGCTGATTTCCAACTGCTGAATCTTGAGATCGTATACCCTGCAGGTCACTTCTTTTCCGTAATTCCAGAAAAAGTATGTGCCCTGTTCCAGCTTCCTTTCAAACCGGTTGTCAAAGTAGAGAAGTCCGGCCTCCCCATCTCTTATCACTATCTTCCTGTAATATTTTACCGGAAGCAGGTCTATGTACATTCTCGGCAGGCTTTCCTGCATGTAGGGATTGGTGATATCAAAGATCCGAAAAGTGTTCTCCTGGAAAACATTCCAGTAGTAAGTTTCCGGTCTCACCACCACATCCTGATATGCCTGGTTCACAAAGTGAAGGGCTATGCTGGTGTCCGGAAGCTGTATTTTCACCACGCGGCTTGAAAATGCTTCATGCTGCATCAAGACCTCACAGGGAATGCCGCAGCAATCTACTTCCCCTGTCATGTCCACAGTCAGTACCTCATATCCCAAAGCCCTCGGATAGCGGTATTTTCCCGCTGTGAGCAGTTTTATAAACTTTCCGTTTTTCATCAGATATCCGCATTGCTGTTCTTTGATCAAATATTTCATCTCTTCTGCCTCTTTTCTTTTTTGGATTCCGAAAAGAAAATGTCCCGCTTCATCCTATGGCAGCGGACTCTTCCTTCAGTTTTTCTTCCCGTACAGGCAGGCCGCACAAGACCCCTGCGTCTGGCTGCAGGTTCCGAAAAACGGTATCCGGAAAAGTTCAGGCCGCTTTTGGACTGCCGCGGACGGCCAAAGCCGGGACTTTTTCTTTTCTCATTTCATGGTTTTTTCGTGTGATTGCTATACCAGCTTAGCTACATGTATCATCATGGCGGGAGTCGAACCCGCGGCAAATCCGTTCTTCCCGGTATCCGGCATACCTCTTCCGCTACGGCGGCGGCACCGCAAAGGCTCCTTTTTTCGGAAAACCTTGTGCTGATGGAAAGCAGGAAGTTTTTGTATCTCTGATACACCGTTATCATACCGGGAATTTCTGGAAGAATCATTTAAAAAAAGATGCGAAGTTGATTTTGCAGACTGCAGATAGTAGAATAGAGAGATACACAGGAGGTGTGCCATGTCGGAATATCAGGAGCTTATAAAGAATTTTGAGAGAATCCGGGACTATATGCGGCAGTTTTTCGTGTATGGTTTTAAGGTCCGCGGGGATTATAAAGGAAAAAGCGCCCGCACGTATGACAACGAGAGAAGGCGCATAGAAAGTTTTCTGACCGGTTACACCAGATCGGAATATACCGCCAAGGGCAAGAAAATATATATCAATGTGGACAGCAAAACCATACCGGAAAATCCCCTGTACGCTGCCTGGAAGTCCAAAAGCTTTACAGACAATGATATTATGCTGCACTTTTTCCTGCCTGCTCTTATAAAGGACAGCCCAAATGGACTTACCAGCAGTGAAGCCGCGGAACAGATTTCCCTTGTCTTTCAGGTTGTCTTTGACAGCCAGACCGTCCGTCTGAAGCTGAAAGAATATGAAAGACTGGGTATCTTCACATCCCGGAAGGAAGGCAGGGAGCTGCGCTATTTTATCGCCCCGCCGCTGCCCATGGAGTCCCCTTCCCACAAAGGACTTTGGAATCATATGATCCGGGCCGCTGCTTTTTACCAGGGCGTATCCCCTTTCGGCATTGTGGGAAGTACTCTGCTTGACAGGGAAGAAAAACGAAACTGCTTTTTCCAGTATAAGCACCAGTTTCTCGTACATACGCTGGAGGATGAAGTCCTTCTGGACCTGCTCCTTGCCATGCATGAAAAAAGAGCTGTGTCCTTTCAAAACAACAGCCACCGAAATGGATCCTCCGTCACTTTTTGGGGCATTCCCCTGAAAATATTTGTAAGTACACGCACCGGACGACGTTACCTGTGCCTGTATCTCACAGCAAGGCACCGTTTTCAAAATGTCCGCCTTGACAGCCTGACAGATATAAAGCTTCTGGAGCCTTTTCCGCAATATAGGGACCTGCAGAAAAAACTGGAGAAAAACATGCCCCGCTGTTTCGGCGTCTCTTTCGGAGGCCGCAGCCGCATGGAGGAGCTCCATATGGAATTGTATATCCATGAGCCAAAAGAGTCTTATGTGCTGGACCGGCTGTCCAGGGAAGGGCGGGGCGGCCAGATTAAGAAAATCGGAAGAAACAAATATCTGTACAGCGGATATTTTTATGATACCAATGAGATGCTGTCATGGGTAAAGACCTTTACCGGCAGGGTGCTGGACATCCGGGGCAGCGCCCCCGCCTCCGTCCGCAAAGTCACCGATGACTGGGCGCGCATGTATGAAATGTATTGCGCTCCCAAAGAAAGCGAAGTATGACAGGAGTTTATAATGGGTGAAATACGTTTTGATATCTTTGATAAAGTTTACAGTTGTTATTACAGAGTTGTCCAAAAGATTCTGGAGGAGGCCAAAAGCCATCCTATCACCAGAAAGGATATGGAGACGATCGCTGCTGCCTACGGATACGGGGAGAGCGCCCTCACCATTGTCCCGAAGCTGTTAAACAGAGAATGGGACCTGCTGCGCACCGAGGATGGAAAAACCTTTGCCCCGAAAACCGTTCCCGGCAGGCTTCCCCTTACCCTTTTGCAGCGCTCCTGGCTGAAAGCCCTTCTCGCTGACAGAAGAATATCCTGTTTTCTCACCCCGGAGGAGCAAAAAGAAGCAGCACATTCCCTGCGGGACGTGGAGCCGCTTTTTGGGCAGGCGGATTTCCACTATTTTGACCGCTGTCTGGACGGGGATACTTACAGCTCGAAAGCCTACCAAAAGCATTTCCGCACAGTTTTGGAAGCTTTGGAACAGGGTCTGGTCCTGCGGATCTCTTACTGCGGCAGACAGGGCGCGGTCTCCCGGTTTGAAGCTGCGCCCTATCAGCTTCAATACTCGGAAAAAGATGATAAATTCCGCCTCTGCTGTCTGAAAAAGACAGGGGGACGCTTTTCCCTCAATACAACATTAAACATGAACAAAATAGCCGGCTGCAGCCTCACATCCGTTAAAGTACCCAAAAAGGCTTTGGCGCTGCGCTTTTCTCCCATACAAAAATCCAGAGAACCCGTTCTTCTGGAAATCAGCAAAGAACGAAATTCTCTGGAGCGCTGTATGCTTCATTTTGCCAACTATGAAAAGCACACGAAATATGATGAGGAGCGTGATGTCTATTACTGCAGCATTTATTATGACCTGGCCGATGAGACGGAACTGCTCATAGATGTGCTGTCCTTCGGGCCTGTCATAAAGGTGCTTGGTCCCGCCTCTTTTCTCTCCCAGGTGAAGCAGAGAGTGAGGCGCCAGTATGAAATGCTGAACAGCCAAACACATACTTCCCGAAATCTGCCGGAATGAACGTGTCGGTGCTCTAGATTTCCTTCACCGGCAGCAGCTCAATATACCCTCTGCGGCCCACAGGTTCCAACTGTATGCGCGGATTCTCCGTATCCCAGCAGCAGCCGATGACAGCGGGATCATATTTTTCGATCGCCTGCTGCACTTCTGTGATCGCCTGGCAGTAATTTTCCTCCGCAAAGGGTTCCCCGCGAAACATCAGGTATTTTGCCGCGGGAAGTTCAATACACGCAAAGCCCTCCGGCACCGGTTCCTGATAGTCTGCCGCCACCTCCACGCCCTGCACATATTTGGATGTGCCCGGCGTGCGGAGGGAATCCGGAAGCCAGAGGCATACCGGCTCACCGCTAATGGATTTTATGCTGGAGAGAATCCCCCAGACATCGCATCCCACTTCACTGCAATACTGAAAATACTCCTCCGCGTCCACACCTCTCTTTATAATAACTTTTCTGGACGGTCTCTCCGTCATCTGAACAAACACACTTTTTACGTTTTCCATTTCCTCTGGCTCCTTCCGCAGATTTCTGTATTTTACACCATAGGGGATGAACAGAAGCAGAGGCCCGGGGCTTGCCGCGTACTCTCTGGGATTGCAGCCGAATTCCCGGAAAAAAGCCCGCTGATAACCATCCACACTTCCAAACCCCATGTCCAGCGCCACATCCAGGATCCTGCATTTCTCATCCCGCAGGCGCAGGGCGGATCTGGACAGACGCATGCGGCGGATGTAATCTGCCGGGGTGAGATTGGTGTGCTCCTTAAACAGCCGGTAGGAATACCACGGGGAGTAAAGAGATACTTCCGAAAGCTTTGCCAGCGTAATATTTTCACTCAAATGCTGTTCAATGTAATCCTGCATGCGCTGAACAGCAAGTATCTGCTCTGTCATTTCTGTCACCTCCTGTCTACTGCCATCCTATCAGATTTTCCCCGGACTGTTCTCGACTATTTTTGCCAAATATAAAAGGGAATCCTGTGTGAGGATTCCCGCATTTACATTGCCGCCTGCCTGCACTGCCGGCCGAATTGTCAGGACATCTGCAGGCAGCTGCGGGTCTTGGTTGTCTCATGGTATCTTTTAAATCACGTAATTCAGGGAACATTGTTTCTGCCATTCCACCAGATCCGCCAGGGTGTATTTGTCCACTACACTTTTGATGGCATTGTCAAGCTCCTGCCATAGGACCAGGGTGGGGCAGGCTTCTGCCCTGGGGCACTGGTTCGTATCTCCTTCCAGACACTCCACAGGGGCCAGGCTGCCTTCTGTCAGGCGGAGAATAGAACCCACGGTATATTCCTCCGGCTTTTTCACAAGACGGTAGCCGCCCTGGGGACCCCGGATGCTTTTCACATAGCCGGCTCTGGCCAGGATGGACACGATCTGCTCCAGATATTTTGTGGAGATTTCCTGCCTTGATGCTATTTCTTTTACCCTCACCGGGCCGCCCTCATCGTGTATGGCTATGTCCAGCATCATACGCAGTGCGTAACGTCCTTTTGTTGATATTTTCATGGTTACCTCCAGATTTTTCTTACTGTCCGAAGGCAGATACTGTCCCCTGTGCCCTCCCGGATCCGTCAGGAAACAGCGTTAAACGCCTCTTCCAGATCCTGAAGGATGTCATCAATATTCTCCGTCCCTATGGACAGGCGGACCGTGTTGGGGCGGATTCCCTGCTCTGCAAGTTCTGTTTCGGTGAGCTGGGCATGGGTGGTGGAAGCCGGATGGATGACAAGTGACTTCACATCAGCCACATTTGCAAGCAGAGAGAAAAGTTCCAGATTGTCGATAAACGCTTTGGTTTTTCCGGCATCTCCCTTCACCTCAAATGTGAATATAGAACCACCCCCGTTGGGGAAATACTTTTTATACAGCCTCTGCTGTTCGGGATCCGTGCTGACAGATGGGTGATGAACCTCCTCCACCAGCGGATGCTTCTGCAAATATTCTACCACTTTCAGCGCATTCTGTACATGGCGTTCTACCCGCAGGGACAGGGTTTCCAATCCCTGAAGGAATAAAAAGGCATGGAAGGGTGACAGGGTGGCTCCTGTATCCCGCAATAGAATGGCTCTGATCTTCGTGACAAAGGCTGCCGGACCCACCGCTTTCGTAAAGCTGACCCCGTGATAGCTGGGGTTGGGCTCCACAAGAGAGGGAAATTTCCCGGATGCCTCCCAGTCAAATCTGCCGCTGTCCACGATCACGCCGCCGAGAGCCGTGCCGTGGCCGCCGATGAATTTTGTAGCGGAATGCACCACGATATCGGCGCCGAACGCGATGGGCTGCACCAGGAAAGGTGTGGCAAATGTGTTGTCTACGACCAGAGGGATTTTATGGGCGTGGGCAATCTTCGCTATGGCTTCCACATCCACCACCTCAGAGCGTGGATTTCCGAGAGTCTCAATAAAAACAGCCTTTGTATTCTCCCGGATTGCGCCCTCCACTTCTTCCTTATTAAATATATCCACAAATGTAGTTTCAATTCCATAGTCCGGCAGTGTATGCTCCAGCAGATTATAGGAGCCGCCGTAAATGTTTTTTGCGGAGACTATGTGGTCGCCCTGTTTTGCCAGGTTCTGGAATGTATAGGCGATGGCGGCTGCACCCGAGGCAACGGCAAGTGCCGCAGCACCGCCCTCCAGCGCCGCGATCCTCTGTTCAAAGATATCCTGGGTGGGATTGGTCAGCCTGCCGTAAATATTGCCTGCATTTGACAGATCAAAACGTGCCGCCGCATGTGCGCAGTCATCAAATACATAGGAGGAGGAAGCGTAGATGGGTACTGCCCTTGCACCTGTCGCCGGGTCCGGAGCCTCCTGGCCCACATGCAGCTGTAACGTCTCGAATTTAAAGTTCCTGTCTTTTCTCTCTGTTTTCTTCATACTTGTCACCCTCGCCTTTTCTGATATTTTAGTTCTGGAATAATTGTGTGGAATAATACCTGTCTCCGCTGTCCGGCAGAAGCACTACAATGGTTTTTCCCGCGTACTCTTTTCTTTTAGCCAGTTCCATGGCTGCGTACATGGCTGCACCGGAGGAGATTCCCACCAGTATGCCCTCTTTTTTCGCGATCTTTTTTGCAGTCTCAATGGCTGCGTCATTTTCCACCTGCATGATCTCATCATATATGTCTGTGTTCAGCACAGCCGGAATGAAGCCTGCGCCTATGCCCTGAATCTTATGCGGGCCCGGTCTGCCTCCTGAGAGAACCGCGGAATCTGTGGGTTCAACCGCCACAATCTTCACATTGGGATTTTGGAATTTTAAATACTCTCCCGTTCCCGTGATAGTTCCGCCTGTACCTACCCCTGCCACAAAGACATCCACTCTACCCTCTGTATCCTTCCAGATTTCCGGGCCTGTTGTCTTTCTGTGCATTTCCGGATTGGCGGTATTTTCAAACTGCCCCGGAATGAAGCTGCCCGGAATTTCCCGGCTGAGCGCCTCCGCTTTGGCAATGGCTCCGTTCATCCCCTTGCTGCCCTCTGTCAGTACCAGCTCTGCACCGTATGCTTTCAGAATATTTCTGCGCTCCACGCTCATGGTCTCGGGCATTGTGAGTATGAGGCGGTAACCTCTGGCTGCTGCCATAGAGGCAAGACCTATGCCTGTATTGCCGGAGGTAGGTTCTATGAGAACCGTGTCCGGGCCTATAAGCCCTGCCGCTTCCGCGGTATCCAGCATGTTTTTGGCAATTCTGTCCTTTACACTGCCGGCGGGATTCAGATACTCCAGCTTTGCGAGAACTACTGCCTGCAGCCCCTCCTCCCTTTCCATGTTCCGCATCTCCATGAGGGGAGTGCTGCCTACCAGTTCTGATGCACTTCTATAAATATGATTTCTGCTCATCATTTTCTCCTTTCATATATTTCCTATCGAATTAATAGGAATTATAACTGTGTTTGATTCTAATGTCAAGAAAAAAATCCCATATTGCCCGATTTTTTTCGGATGCAATATGGGATTTTGCTGTATGTGCTGTCAGCCTTAAAGGGCTTGTGGGGCCTCTCCTTCTGGCATCTCTCCATCCGGCGGCTCCATTCCTTCCGGCACTTCCCCGTCCGGCGGTTCCATTCCTTCCGGCATTTCCTGGCTGCCATCTCCGGGTTTCCGGCCTTTCTGCATATCTCCTTTCATACCGCCGCCCATTCTTCCCATGCCTCCCGCCGAGCCATTGGAGGTGACCACAGATTCCAAGGTGAGCGTACTGCTTTCACTTCCCGCTGTGAGGGTATATGTTTCTCCCTCCTGCATTTCCGGACAGCTGACCAGTACAGAAGAATACTTTTTCTTTGGTGTAAAGCTAAGCAGCTCCTTTCCGTCTTCGTCCTGCAGTGTCACAGCAGTCTGTGCTTCCTGGGTATTGGTGAGATTGTGCAGGATGGAACACTGGGCGGAGGAATCGCTGAATCCCTGGGCCATGCCGGAACTTCCCACAGCGATGATGGTGCCACCTGTGATATCCGCGCCTCCGTTATAATCAAGGGCACCATCCCCGTCAGACACCGGCCCGTTCACATACACCGTTCCGCCTGACAGGAAGATGCTGCCGTTGGAGTCAAGGCCGTCACCCTCTGCGTCCACTTCCAGAGTTCCCCCTGTGATCTTGATGTAGGCTTCCGTGTCATTCTCCATACTGCCGTCTCCTCTTCCTCCGGGTACATCCGCCTCCTCCTCTTCTGTCTTAGCCTTTGCCGCGTTTACCGCGTCATCGCTGGCTGTCAGACTGATTTCACCGCCGTTTACCACAACTCTGCGGCCTTCCAGCCCTTCATAGCAGGCATTTACGGCAATTGCCCCATCATTTACAACCATATCCAGGTCCGCATGAAAGGCATCGTCTCCTGCATCCACAGTAAAGCTGCCTCCGTCCAGAACAATACTGCCTCCGGTGTGAAGGGCATCATCCTCTGTGTCAATGACAAAGGTGCCGCCTGCCACGTAGATGTTCCCCTTTTCGGATTCCTCCGTATTCTCTGACTTCATCCCTTTGCCCTGGGCAGTCAGATGAAAGGTTCCGTCCAGTATCTTAATACAGTCCTTTCCTGTCATGCAGTGCTCCACTGCGCTGACCGTGATCTCACCTCCCGTAATGACCAGATCATTCTTCGAGACAATGCCGTGTTTGTAAGCGGCTGTCACATCCAGGGCACCGCTTCCGTTGACGGTAAGGTCATCCTTTGAAAAAATCACCCCGTCCACCGTGTTATCATCTGTCTGGGTATAGGTACTGCCCCCGCTCAGACTGTTTTCGCTGTTTTCTGCCAGCGTGAGAAACACCTTATCCGCATTTTTCACATAGACGGCAGCGCTTGTCTCACAGTGGACCGCCGCATTGTCAAGGACGATCTGTACCTTGTCACTGTCCCCGGCATCCACCACGATCTGTCCGCTGCTGAGCGTTCCCGTAATATGGTAAACGCCCTCCCCGGTTATTGTCAGTGTACTTTCCGTAATCTCCGCGCTGCCGCTCTCTGCCCGGATGGAATCCCCGTCAAGGGTTATCATAACCACCTCCTCCGCGTCATAAATCCCCTCTTTATCCCGATCCGCAAATTCCGTATCCACCTCCGATTCCGTCAGTTCCAGGTTCTGGTCCACACCCTCTGTACTGCCGGTCCCCGCCATCATGCCGCCTCTGCCGCTGCTTTCGGATGATGTCTCAGCCGTATTTTCACCGGCTGCCTGTCCGCTGCCGCATCCTTCAAGGGTGCCTGCCGCCAGAAAAATACCCAGAAGCACTGCTGCCATTTTCTTATTATCCATCTGTTTTACAGCTCCTCTCTTACAATTGCAGTCCTGCTGCATAAGATTTCCAGGTTCCCGTTTCGGCAGCGCAGGTCATCGATCATTTTTTTCTCCTCTTTCCGATTTTTCAGCACAACCTGATAATCCAGGCGGAACAGGCTGCCCATGTTGGTGGTCTTCACCTGGACCAACTCCCAGCGTTTCAGATATTGCTCGAATATTTCCTCAAATACCTCTGTATAATCCAGTGACTCCGGAATGGTAATGCGCAGCGCCCGTTCCCGGGTCTGCTTCTCTCCAAAACGGCTGACTGTAAATATGGTATCTGCCGCGCCGATCACCACTACAAAAAGTGCCGCAATACCGATATACCCCATTCCGGTGGCAAGTCCCACTGCCATAGCCAGGAAAATACTGCTGATCTCCCTGGCTGTTCCCGGCACAGACCTGAACCTGACCAGGGAAAAGGCGCCCATCACCGCCACGCCGGTGCCCAGATTGCCGTTGACCAGCATGATCACCATCTGTACAATGGCCGGCATCAGCGCCAGGGTCACCACAAACCCTTTTGTATAGGTATTGCGGTACATATAGATTACCGCGATCACGATTCCCAGCACCAGAGAAGCTGCTGTACATGCCAGAAATGTGCCAAGAGAAAATGCGGCGGTTGTTTCATTTACAAGAATGGATTGAAACCATGAATTAAGCACAGTATTTTCCTCCTTCGTCTTTTCTTTCCTCTGCCTGCTGCATCCGGTAGGCTTTGCCGTATTTTGAGAAGGATACAGGGTAAATGCAAAGCTGGTCCAGAAGTTCGCAGAGCCATACCGGCATGGCACCGGGAATCTTAATTTCCATAAGCTGCTGCCCCTCCTCCAGGATCTGCTGTCCCCAGGTCCCCTTTTTCAGATCCAGTTCCTGATTCCGGAAGCGGATATTCCAGTCAAAGGTCACTCTCAGTTCCGGCTTTTGCGTATCATAAGCCGCGATTCTGTCATAGGCTATGTACATGGCTGGCCTGATGTCTCTGTAATACTTTAAAAACCAGTCAATCTCCCGCAGCACCTGTGTCTCCACTCCGGGCGCCTCATGGCGCAGAAGATACCCCTCCGCCTCGGACAGCACCATACTCTCCCGGCGTTTGTATACAATTCCCTTATATTTTTTCTTCAGTTCCAGAAATACAGGCCCATCCTTTCCGGGTGTCCCGTAACTGCGGAGCCGCAGCTTTTCTTTATAGACCGGCTTTTCAAGAGATGTGCGGATAAGCCGGGCGTCCGGTGTGTCAAAATAGATATTGCATATGGTGGTTGTCCCGTATTCGTCCGGGACAATCCTTCCCCCGGTCCTTTTTATAAACTCTTTATACTGGATTTCGTCCAGCAGGTATTTCTTCTCGTAGCGTTCAAATGTCATCTGATTACTGCCCATCATGTTCCTCCTTGATATTCTGTTCTTTCTTACCACCTCAGTATAACGCCCAAACCTTAAATGAACTTAAAAAGACAGACAGCAAATTTTATTTCTGCTGTCTGCCTTCCCTGTATCACGTGTACTGCTTCTGCACAGTATCCGCTATTTCAGGGTCATATTCTTTTTTTCATTCACCGGAAGCTTTGCCGTAAAACAGATGCCTCTGTCTTCTGCCCTGGCTGTAATCTTTCCTTTATGAGCCTTAACAATGGCCTGGGCCACGGACAGACCGATTCCATAGCCTCCTGTCTCCCGGGACCGGGAACTGTCGGCCCGGTAAAAACGGTCAAACAGCCTGTTCAGATCCCCCTCCGGAATCTCCTGGCAGTCGTTGCAGACGGAAAGCTCCAGATACCGCTCTTTTTTCTCCAGAGATACCCTTACACTGCCCTCTTCCGGGCTGTATTTGACTGCATTGTCCATAAGGATGGTGACAAGCTGGCGGATATTGGCTTCGCATCCGTTCATATAAAGGCCTTCCGGTATGTTTTTTTCCATCTTCAGACCTTTTGCCTGCGCCATGGGAGCAAAGGCATCCACAGACTCCCTCACAGTCTCGGAACAGGAGAAATCTGCAGTCTGAAGCCTGTCCTGCATCTCATCCAGTCTGGAGAGTGTGAGCAGGTTCCTGACCAGCTCTCCCAGGCGCTCCACCTGGTTTCGGATACTTCTGGTCCACTCGCTCTCCCCCTCACACATTTCAATCACCTCCGCGTTGGCCAGGATTATGGCAATGGGTGTCTTGATCTCATGCCCCGCGTCTGTGATAAACTGCCTCTGCTTCTCCATGCTCTCGATCACAGGCCGGATTGCCCGCCCGGACAGTACGCTTACCAAAAACAATACCAGCACCAGACAGAAAAAAGCCACAATCAGGGAGATAACGGCAAAATTCCGGATGGACTGCAGATCATTGCCGCAGTCCACAAACACTAATAGGGTCTGCCCGTCCTCCTTAACGGTCTTCTGGTATTTATACTGTCCGCAGTAGCCCTTTTCCCTGTCCTTCTTAAGCACCTCACCGGCAAACGAAGCAGCCTCCTCCTCTGTGACTGCTGCCACATGGGTCAGATCTATCTGCATCTGTGAGACATCTGCGGCATTTTCAGACCCCGCTTTTGCTGCCGGGATCGTTACGGAAAAATATCGTGTCTCAAATGGTGTCTCCTCTGACATCCGATAGCCAAACAGACCACCTCTTCCGCGTATCCCCTTATCCTGCGGTTCCGCAAAGGCCTCTTCCTGCTTCCGTCCTTCCCCGGTCTGCCCCTCGGGGTCCTTTGGCACTGTCTCCTCCGCGTCCTTCGGCATTGTCTCCTCCGCGTCCTTCGGCATTGTCTCCTCCGCATCCTTCGGTACTGTCTCCTCCGCGTCTTTTGGCACTGTCTCCTCCGTCATCCCGGGCGGATGGTTTCCCTTGTCCCATTGTTTCGGAAATCTCCCTCCATTTTCAGCCAGCATTTCCAGAAGAATATCGGATTTCCCCGTGACCTGAAAAATATTCAAGCCATTGATTCCCCCTACCACCAGCAGCAGAACAGCCAGCAGGGAGATCATGGTGATCATGACAAATTTTCTCTGCAGTTTTTTAATCATATGCATACCTTTCCGGCTCAGACTTTTTTCTCCAGCTTATAGCCGATTCCCCTGGCTGCCCTGATCTCTATGGGCGCCTCCAGATTCTGCAGCTTTTTTCTCAGATAGGAGAGATAGACCCACACCACACTCACCTCTGCCTCCGCCTCAAAGCCCCATATCTTTTCCATAAACTGTTCTGCTGAGATGAACTGGCCGGAATTTCTCATGAGCATTTCCATCATCTGGAATTCCTTATTTCCAAGGCGGAGAGACTGGCTTTTATAAGCCAGCTCGAAATTCTCCCTGTTTAGGGTCAGACCTTCAAAATCCAGTATATTTGCGGAAAATTCTGATTTTCTTCTGGTCATGGCTCTGATCCTGGCAAGCAGTTCTTTCATGGCAAAGGGCTTTGGCAGGTAATCATCTGCTCCCATGTCAAGGCCTGTCACACGGTCTTCAATCTCTCCTTTTGCGGTGAGAAGCAGGATCGGTACGGTACTTCCCTGCTTTCTGAGCGCTTCAAGCACTTCAAGCCCGCTCATCTTCGGCATCATGATATCCAGGATAATACCGTCATACTCAGCCGCCTGGGCCCAGTCATAGGCATCTGCCCCGTTGTAAACCACATCTATGGAATACTTGTTGTGTTTCAGCACCGCTGCCAGCGCATTCGCCAGTTCCTTTTCATCCTCTGCAAGCAGTAAACGCATGTTTTCCCCTCCGTTTTTGTGATAAGATTGTTTGTTACCTTTTATCTTATCATAAAAACCTTAAAAGAAGCTAAAAAAATCCCCGGGCCGCAGATGATCTTCTGCAGCTCCGGGAACTATATATTTTTTTATCCAATGGGTTCCTTCTCATCGCCGTCACTGTAAATATGTACTGCATAATTCACGCCATCTTCCACATAATACTCCACTTCCACGCTGAGGCCCGATTTTATAATAACAGGACAATCCACAATCGCCATGCCTATATTATATTCGACTGCTCTGTCTTCTCCTTCACCTCCATAAGTACGTCCGCCTATGTTCTCTTCATCAATCCGCATGGTATTGCCATTCACATCAAGCACATATCCTGCAGTTTCGTATGTCTCTCTGCCGCCTGAAGGATCGTAATGTCCTTCTTCATCTGTGTACGCATCCTGATTTTCACTGCTTTCGTCTGTATTCTCCTGGGTGCCGGATTCATTACTCTCCTCTGACTGCTCCTGGCTGTCTGTCTGCTCCTGGCCGGCTGTCTTATCCTGATTGCTGTTCTCCTCTCCACCGGCAGTTTCCTGGCTGCCGGAATTATCACTTTTGTCCGATACCTTTACGTCTTCTGTCTTCTTTTTTGGTTCTATGACCTTTGCTTCTTCTTTCTTTTTGTTCTTGTCATTTTCTGCAGTCTTATCCTTCTTTGCTGTGTCTTCTGTCTTTGTCTTTGTTTCTTTGTCCTCATTGCTGCTGCCGCAACCTGCCAGAAGACTTGCCGATAAGATTGCCGCTGCCGCCAAAACCATAATTTTTCCTGTTCTCATTATTTTTCTCCTTTGTTTATTTCTTTCAGGGGTGGGTTTATACATCCAATTCCGGCTGAAAATTATTTTCTCCGGAATCGGATGATATCCTGCATGGAATCTGCTCCGGTTCCCAGGCCTTCACAAGCTTTCCATCCAAAAACCCGAATGTCTGGCGGTATATCACGCTGTCCCAAACCTCAGGGTTCTTATCTGCCCCATTACAAAATACTCCCAGGCTGTATATGATATAACTCCCCTCATATCTCTCTACCTGCTGTACATGGGATGGGTGATACCCCAGCACCAGATCTGCCCCCGCTTCAACGGCTCTGTGTGCCCACTCCTCCTGACTTTTGCCGGGCTTTTGGGCCCCTTCTTTGCCCCAGTTCATGCACACGACGATCATGTGTGCGCCTGCACCCTCAGCAAGCCGTATATTTTTAACCAGCAGTGCCTGCATATCCATGGATCTGTCAAGCACATCAATGCCGATGAAGCCAATTTGAATCCCGTTTATATTTTTGAAAGAGACACGGTCATGTCCGAAAGCTCCGACTCCCGCTTCATTTAACGCGATAGCCGTGTCATAATATCCGTCCTGTCCATAGTCCTTTGTTCTGTCATTCGCCAGGTTCACCAGATCGATGGAACCTTCTTTGAGGATTTCCGCGTATTCTTTCTGTCCTTTGATAGGATGCTTCCTGCCTGCCGCCGTTTCCTCTGACATATCACCGATAAAATTCGTGACATTTACATCCGCCTTTTCAAGCTCTGTTTTCACATTCTGAAAAAAATAGGCAGGGTTTTCTTTCTTCTCGTATGTCTCCAGGAAACTGCCTTTTATACCTGTTCCCCGCTCATCGCCAAAGATACAGGTACCGATCGCTCCTATTGTCACCTTTGTCATCTTGGCTTCCAGCTCCGCCTCCCGGGCTGATCTGGCCTTTAATTCCCTCTCTGCAGATACCTTTGGTACAAACACCAGGGAGAGAAAAAGCAGGGCTGCCAGCAGAAGAACTCCTGATGTCAGCATTTTCTTCATGCGTCTGACCTTGCGTGCCCGCCTGATTCGGTTCCTTCTTATCTTTTTATCCATAATAATCCCTCTTTTGCAGCAAAAAACTGGATTTGCTGTCCATGTTTGGTATTATATAGAAAAGATGTTACTAATATAAGCAATCTTGTTTTACGTTTACACGACTTTAATAGAACAAACTCATGACTATTTTTTTAATGAACTGACAAAGTTTGTGACTATTTTTGCGTTTCTATGTACAATAAAAAATAAATTCTTAACATGTCCCGTAGCAACTATGTAAAATTTCCTCTTTCAATCCACTGTTTAAGCCTGATTCCGGATGTAATCTATGACAAAACGCGTTATAGATGTGTAACATTCTGCTGCACCATAGGTTCCGGTTCTATATTATCAGACTATAATAGGTTTTGCGCGATAACAGCACCAACGTAAATCGTATATGCACAAACGTTTTCTGCTGTCATCCCAAACTCCTGTATATCCCTTTACAAAACAGGACATAAAAAGAGAGGATTATACTTTTTTCATAAGCTATGCTGTAAGCAAGGAGGCAGAAAAATGGAATGGTTAAAAAAACTGAGCAGTGCCATCGCATATATTGAGGAAAATCTGGACAAGGAAATTTCCTATGACAAAGCAGCGGAAATTGCCTGCTGCTCCACCTATTATTTTCAGCGAATGTTTTCCTATGTGGCAGGTATTCCCCTGTCTGACTATATCAGGAAGAGAAGAATGACCCAGGCTGCCTTTGAACTGCAGCGCACAGACCATAAGGTTCTGGATATCGCCTTAAAATACGGCTATACTTCCCCAACTTCCTTTAACCGCGCCTTTCAAAGTGTCCATGGCATTCCCCCCACCGCTGCCAGAAATGAGGGATGTGTGTTACATGCCTATCCTGCCGTCACGTTTTCCGTGACCGTGGCAGGAGAAACGCCCATGGCCTACCGGATTGAACAGAAGGGTCCTATGCGCATTGCAGGTATCCGCATACCCCTGACAGAAAACATGGAGAAAAATATGGAACGCATTCCCGCCTTCTGGAAACAAACCATGGAAGGCCCGAAATTCTGGGAAATCTGCGCACTTGCTGACCAGGAACCACGGAATATACTGGGCGTCAGCACTTACCGGGACCCACAGAATATCTTCTATTATATTGCTGCCCAGACAGAAGGGCCGGTGCCGGAAGATATGCTGGACTACACAATCCCCGCTGCCACATGGGTGGTGTTTGAAAGTGACGGCAGCCTGAAAGAACAGGTGCAGAGCATTTTCCGCCGCTTTATGACAGAATGGCTTCCATTCTCCGGTTACGAGTACGCCTATCTGCCGGATGTGGAAGTCTATCCCATATATGAAAAACAGCCGGAGAACGGACATTTTCAGGTATGGATCGCAATCACAAAGAATAAGGAGGAATGATCATGGATCACAAAGTAGAAATCAGAGAAATCGAGCCCATACGGGCTGCATACATGAAATATCGGGGAGACGCCGCAAAAGCAAACCGCATGTTCCCCAAAGTGTTTCAATCCGTACGCGGAAAGACAAACGGGTCTCCTTTCTTCTCCTATCTCAGCATGGACCCGGAAACGAAAATGGGGAATATGGAACTGTGTGTCCCCACGCAGGAAACACCGGCCGGCAGCAGTGTAAATGTGAAAGTTTTCCCCCGCATACGGGCGCTCTGCGTCACACATACCGGTTCCTATGATACACTTTTTCAGGCATATGCCGCAATCGATCACTTTGCCGCAGAGCACCACCTGGTTCTAAGACCTCCCTTCCGGGAGATTTTCCTCAAAGGACCGGGCATGATCATAAAAGGAAACCCGGATAAATACATTACGGAAATCCAGTTTCCCATTGAGGAGGATTGATAGGCCATGCAGCAGACATCACCTTACGCCATCTGTGCCGAACAGGTGTACAAGCAATATAAAAACGGCGTGCAGGCCCTGTCCGGCCTCAGCCTGACAGTAAAAAGGGGCGAGATCTTTACCCTTCTTGGGCAGAACGGCGCCGGCAAGTCAACACTCATACGAATTTTGACCACCTTTTTGAAACCCGGTTCCGGAAAGGTATCTGTTCTGGGCCTGGACCTTAACCGTGACGCGGACCGCATACGGGCAAAAATTGCCTGTGTCTCCCAGCAGACCTCTATTGATATGCATTTGTCTCTCAGAGAAAATATGATGTTTCAGAGCCGTCTATACCGAATTCCGAAAGCCGCGGCAAAAAAACGCATGGACATGCTGATTGATGCATTTGACCTGACACAATATCTGAAATATCCCGTCTCCTCCTATTCAGGCGGCATAAAAAGGCGGCTGGACATTGCTCTGAACCTTATGTCAGAACCGGAAGTCCTGTTTCTGGATGAACCTACTGTGGGCATGGATATCCAGTCCCGCATGGCTATGTGGAAGATGATGGAGAAGATCCGGGAAGAATTCGGCACCACTGTCTTTCTCACAACACATTATCTGGAGGAGGCTGACAGTCTGAGTGATACGGTCTGTATCATGAAGGAGGGAAAAGAAGTGGCCCAGGGAACCCCCTTTGCCCTGAGGCAGTATATCAGACAGGATATGATCCGGATCACCTTTTCTTCCAAATCTGCCGCCGGGGATTCTGTAAAACGGATGTCCGGTCTCTTTCTGCCGGACAGGATCAGAATACAGGACAACTGCTGTCTGCTCTTTACGGAAGATATCCGCCGCGATATGGAAACTGCCAATGTGTTTCTGTTAAAGAATCAGATTCCCTTTCTGGGCATTGAGATAAAACAGCCGTCCCTGGATGATATTTTTCTGAAACTCACAGAGGACAGCAAACAGGAGGCATGCATATGACAGTCTTTACAATCTTATGGAAAAATATAAAATGGCGCTTTCACAACAAGCTCACCATTATCATCACCCTGACGCAGCCAGTTCTCTGGCTGGTATTATACAGCACCGTGGCAGGACAGACCTTGCAGGGGACAGAGATAGGAAATTACACGGCATTTATCCTGCCCGGCCTCATGGTGCTGGTCTCCTTCTCTGTGTGCAGCAGCAGCGGAATCATGAATTATATGCTGAAGGCAGAGGGAAGCTTCTACCGGATTCTCATCGCTCCGGTCCAAAGAACCTCCGTCATACTGGGGCAGATATTGGAAGGTGTTCTCTGCACTTTTTTGGAAGTCGGCCTTATGGGGCTCATCAGCCTTTTCTTTTCCGTGAGATTTCGTACCGGCATATCAGGCTTCTGCATCATTTTGCTTCTGATCTTTCTGATTGCCTTTTTCATGTCCGGAATCTGTTACGGCATCAGCCTGATCCTTCCCAATGAAATGGTGTACGAGTCTGTGATGAACGCCATTGTGCTGCCCGTGTTCTTTTTAAGCTCTGCGCTGTTTCCTGTGGATAGAATCACCGGTATACTGAAAATCCTGGTAAGCGGCAATCCCTTTACCCATGTGATCAACAGCATCCGCTCCATTTTGCTGGGCAAGGCGGTGTCAGGCCGTGAGTTAGTCCTCACCATATGTCTGCTTCTGCTCATGGGCGGACTGGGATTTTGCTTTGCTGCCGTCAGACTGAACAGGGAAACAGATCTGTGATTATTTCTGCCTATTTTTCTCCTGCATGTACCTCTCTATTTCTTCATGCGTCAGCCTCCGCACCTGGGTAAATGGGTACTCCCGGTATTCTTTCACGGAAAAGACAGGTGACATGGCTTCACATATTTTGTTTCTGTTCTTTTTCAGGTAACTCTGCAGTTCTTCTTCACCGGGGAAAATTTTATACGAAATTCTTCCCCGGCTGCTCTTTATCTCATAGATGCCGCAAGACTTTTTCATGGCCACATCCGCTGTGCGCAGATAAAGCTTTGCCTGTTCCAGAGACTGAAAGGGAAAATTCCATCTCTGCAGCCCTCTTCTCAAATCCCGTTCTATACAAATACAGCGCCCGCATGTTCCGCAGATATATTGGGTATGATGACTCAGGCAGTCTACGGGATTCAGCAGCGGTGTGATTCGGCTGTTGTCAATATAACATTCTTTGCACATTGTAAACATGTCCCTCCCCTTTTTACTTCAGTTTCTCTTTTTAATAAGTATAAACGATGACATTATGTGAGAGTCAAGGCCGTATATTCCTGTTCTTACATCCATTTTCATGCTGCACCTGTCAGGATAAATGCGGCCGTAATTGCCACCTGTCTTCTGATTGCTGCCCTGCTGCTTCAAAATAATTGACACTTATGTACCAAATGTTTAAAATAGAGTAATCAATCCATAATCCATTACAGCCAAAAGGAGTTATCCCATGATAATTAAAATAGAAAAAGCATGCCGCAGCGACGCTAAAAGGCTTGCCGAAGTTTATAATATGAGTTTTTACAGCGACTATTTAAAGTACGGGGAATGCCCGGGATATAACAAAACAGAAAATGACATTCTGGATAACTTACAAAAACGTGATGTATATAAGATAATCGCTGATGGCGCCATTGTTGGCGCAGTCTCTGTCAGGCCGGATGGGGATGAGTCCTACTATCTTGGCGCTCTCTGTGTCATACCCAAATACGCCAACAAAGGCATTGGACAGACAGCCATGCGTTTTCTTGATAAAAAATATCCCAACGCCAGACACTGGGCGTTGGAGACACCTTCCGATAAAACACAGAATCACTATTTTTATAAAAAATTCAATTTCAAAATAACAAAAGAATATATGTCCGGAGGTATTGCTATCTCTTTCTTTGAACGCAGCATACAACCCTGATTTTCTTTGGCGGACGAAAAAAGGGGACTGCTTTCCGACAGCCCCCTTCTTTCATCTCTTCTCTTACTCTTCTTCCAAATCATTGGTCAGTTTAAATCTGTCCAGTACATAAAACAGCAGGCTTAAAAGCATACCCACTACACAGGCCAAAACCATACCCTTCAATTCAATCTGTCCAAATTTCACCGAAATTCCCGACAACCCGGTCACAAAAATAACCGAGGTCAGTGCCAGGTTCCTGGAACGTCCGTAATCCACGCGTCCGTCCACCAGAATACGGATACCGGAAGTACCGATCATACCATACAGAAGGAAGGAGATTCCCCCGATGACCGGTCCCGGAATGGTACTGATAAGGGCTGACAATTTACCTACAAAAGAGCAGATAATCGAAAGCACCGCTGCCCCGCCGATCACATACACACTGTAAACCCTTGTCACAGCCATAACCCCAATATTCTCTCCGTAAGTGGTAGTCGGCACAGAACCGATAAACCCGGAGATCATAGTAGAAAAATTATCCGCAAAAAGAGAACGGTGCAGACCCGGATCCTTGATCAGGTCCCTTCCTACAATCTTCCCTGTTACGATCTGATGTCCAATATGCTCTGAGGCGATGACCAGAATAACCGGCAGAATGATCAGGATTGCCTGCAGATTAAATTTCGGCGCAGAGAAATTCGGCAGTGCAAAAATTGAGGCATTCGCCACCTCCGTAAAATCCACGATCCCGCAGAGAAGTGCTGCCGCATATCCTGCCAGAATAGCGATCAGAATAGGAATCACGGACAAAAATTTCCGAAACACCACCGACCCGATCACAGCGACACCAAGCGTCACCAAAAACACAATGGCATTCTTCGGATTGACCACCTCATCCAGCATCCCCGCATTACTGGCCGCCGTAGAAGAAAGCTCCAGACCGATAAGCGCCACAACCGGCCCCATAGCTGCCGGAGGAAGCACAATATCGATCCAATCCGACCCAAACTTATAAATAATGAAAGACAGGATGCACCCCAAAAATCCCACTGCCACGAACCCGCCAAGCGCATAGGCATATCCAAACTTACTGATCACAATACTGGCCGGCGCAATAAAAGCAAAACTGGACCCCAGATAGGCCGGCGCCTTCCCCTTAGTGATCAGTATAAACAACAGCGTCCCCACACCGTTCATAAACAGAACCACCGCCGGATTGATTCCAAACAAAAACGGAACCAACACAGACGCCCCGAACATGGCAAACATATGCTGAATACTGAGCGGTATCAGAAGCTTTGGCGGAACTTTCTCTTCCACCTGGATAATTCTTCGATTTTCCACAATATTTCTCCTCTCTAAATTCCTTTTCGGTTTATTTTAACACAATAAGCTACAATCTTCCATACAAAAATCGCCGTTTTTCCTTTCTTTCATCCTCCCCTGTCCCCAGAACATTCCGTGCCAAGTAATATGATTTACGCAGTACCGATATGGTACATTCTGCTTCATACCATGGCTGGCTGCCTTGCTTTTTCATGTCTGCAGAATGAAAACACCTGGTGATATACAGAACCGGCACATATTATGACTGCAGATTTTCTTTATTTTACAGTTGGTAACAAAGGATGAACACAGATTTTTCCTGCTTTACAGATAATTGGAAAAAGATGTTTAGCTTTCGTTGGTAGTTTTTAGATGCCTCGTCATGGTTTTTCCTCTCTTTACGGATAATTTGAAAGTAGCATTTGACTTTTGTAGGTAATTTTAAGATGTTTCGCCGTGGTTTTTCCTCTCTTTACAGATAATTTGAAAGTAGCATTTGGCTTTTGTAGGTAATTTTAAGGTGTTTCGCCGTGGTTTTTCCTCTCTTTACAGATAATTTGAAAGCATCATTTGGCTTTTGTAGGTAATTTTAAGGTGTTTCGCCGTGGTTTTTCTTCTCTTTACGGATAATTTGAAATCCCCTCTTACCTTTCGTATGTAATCCAAGAAATTTTCACCGCTAACTCACCTATTTTTACATATAATTCAAGAAAAATCTTTAGAATCCATACGTAAATCCAAAATTTTCAAACTAACAGACCTCATTATTACCCAAATAATATCTAATCCATAAGTCTGCCCTGAGAAAACCAGGGATGAGGCGGTGTGCAGCCGGGGACGGCGGGCGGGGGTCTGTTTGTGTCAGCGAGGTTAAGTGGAAGGGTCTGTGAAATCCACCTCCTACGGAAACTTCGGCGCGAGCCCTCCGGCGAGCGTCTTAGTTGCAGTTGGAGGTTAGTTCACAGTCCTGGAACGTCGAGCGGACACAAACAGACCCCCGCCCGCCGTCCCCGGCTGCACACCGCCTCATCCCGTCCCCTTTGCCACAAAAAAAAGAGCCCGCATGCAACTTCCACACAGACTCTTTTCCCCTATCTCTATTTCATTTCCAGTTCAAACCCAAAATAACGCACCGCATTATTATAAGAAATCCCCTTCACAATCCTCTCCAGCATCTTCATATCCTTAGGATACTCTCCATTTTCCACCCAATTACCGATCATCTCACAAAGTATCCTTCTAAAATACTCATGCCTCGGATAAGAAAGAAAACTTCTGGAATCCGTCAGCATTCCGATAAAGTTCCCCAGCAGACCTAAGTTTGCAAGAGATGTCATCTGCTTTGTCATCCCTGTCTTATGGTCATTGAACCACCATGCAGACCCCTGCTGAATCTTTCCCACAGCATCTGAATTCTGGAAACACCCGATGATTGTTCCAATTGCCTCATCATCATTGGGATTCAAACTGTAAATCACCGTTTTCGGAAGATTTCCCTCTGCATTCAGCGCATTTAAATAATCTGCGATCTGACCTGACGGCGCATAATTATTGATACAGTCATACCCTGTATCCGGCCCCAGTTTTTCAAACATATCCGTATTATTATCACGCTTACATCCATAGTGGAGCTGCATAGCCCAGCCCATCTTCGCATATTCCCCGGCAACAAAAAGCATGAACGCTGTCTTAAACTTCAGCTCTTCCTCCCTGGTAACCGTCTCCTCATTCAACCGCTTCTGGAAGACAGCCTCAACCTCCTCATCAGAAGCCGGAACATACATGACATACTCCAGCCCATGATCTGACGCCCGGCAGCCCATCTCATTGAAAAATGCCATTCTGGACTTCAGCGCTGCTTTCAAGTCCTCAAAAGACTGGATATCCATATTAGCCGCCTCTGCCAGTGTCTCCAGATACTGACCGTAATCCGGTTTTTCCAGATTCATGGCCTTATCCGGTCTCCATGCAGGAAGTACCTGTACCGGGAAACTCTCATCTTCTGCCAGCATTTTGTGCCATTTCAGGTCATCTGCCGGATCGTCGGTGGTGCAGATCAGCGTAACATTTGACTGGAGGATCAGATTTCTTGCACTCATGGAAGCCTCCTGAAGCTTTGCATTACACAAATTCCATACTTCCTCCGCAGTATCCCCGTTTAACACACCTGTATATCCGAAATACCGCTGCAGCTCCAGATGACTCCAGTGAAACAGAGGATTGCCGATGGCTTTCTCCAGTGTCTCCGCCCATTTCTGGAATTTTTCTCTGTCCGGTGCGTCTCCGGTGATATAACGCTCCTCCACACCATTGGAACGCATCTGGCGCCATTTGTAATGGTCTCCGCCCAGCCATACCTGTGTGATGTTCTCAAACTTTCTGTCCTCTGCGATCTCCTGCGGATTGATGTGGCAGTGGTAGTCAAGAACCGGCACCTTTGCCGCAAAGTCATGATATAATTCCTGTGCGGTGGGGGTGCTCAATAGAAAATCTTTGTCCATAAACTGTTTCATAAAACATTACCTCCTTTTATTTTACACATATCCCATCAGACTTGGCAGCCAGAGACTGAGCTGCGGGATATAAGTTACCAGCATAAGTACAACGAAGATCGCTGCAAAATAGATCAAAAGCTGTCTGAACACCGTCTCTATCTTCACCTTTCCCACCTTGACGCCCACAAACAGTGTGGTGCCCACAGGCGGTGTGATGGTTCCGATACAGAGGTTGAAGATCAGCATGATACCAAAATGGATAGGATTCATGCCAAGCGCCGTACACACCGGAAGGAAAATCGGTGTGAAGATCAGGCAGGCAGGTGTCATATCCATGAAAGTTCCTACAATCAGCAGAATCACATTGATCAGCAGGAAGATAACGATCTTGTTGCTGCTGATGGCCAGCAAACCATTGGAAACGGCTGTGGGGATATTGGTAAATGCCATAACCCATGACATAATACTGGAAACACCGATCAGGAAAATAATAATACCTGTCATCTCAGCGCTTTCCTTGAAAATCTTGGGCAAGTCCTTCAAGCTGATGGAACGGTAAAAGAACAGAGATAAAACAAGACTATATACAACCGCCACCACAGACCCCTCTGTGGCTGTGAAGATACCGCCGATGATACCGCCGATCACAATAATGATAAGCAGCAGACACGGCAGAGCCTGTAAAACAATTTTCATAGCTTCTTTAAATGTAAATTTTGTTTTTGCCCGGTATCCTTTTTTCTTTGCAATGAAATAGATCACCAGCATACATGCCAGTCCCCACAAAATCCCGGGTATGTAGCCCGCCATAAAGAGCGCTGCCACAGAAGTCCCGCCGCTGACCAGGGAGAAGGTGATCATAACATTGCTTGGCGGAATCAAAAGCCCGGTTGGGGCAGTGGCAATATTGGCAGCCGCGGAGAAGTTAGGGTCATATCCCTCATCCTTCTCAATCGGGCCGATGATGGACCCCATGGCTGAGGCTGCCGCTGTACCGGAACCGGAGATGGCTCCGAAAAGCATGTTTGCAATGACATTTGTCTGGGCCAGCGCACCGGGTGCACGTCCTGTGATGAGCTTTGCCAGATTGATCAGACGGACCGCGATGCCGCCCTTATTCATGATATTTCCGGCCAGAATGAAAAACGGTATGGCAAGAAGACTGAACACGGAAATACCGGAAAAAATCCTCTGCGCGCCGGTGAGAACCGCAACACTTGTATCCATAACCGGCAGAATGGCGCATACGGAAGAGATTCCCAGCGCTACTGCAATGGGCACACCTGCCAGCAGCATGATGACCAGCAGAACCAATATGATCAATCCTGAAACTAATGCTGTATTCATAATCGAAACTCCTTTTCCTCAGATTATTCTTTCACTTCCCGGTGCTCCTGCTCATATCCACTGCACAGATCCACAATATTGAAAATGGAGTACAGAACAATGAGCACGCCGGAAAGCGGTACGACCGTGTAGATGATACCCATGGGGATTCCCAGGGAAGCCGTCTTCTGGGTCATGGTAAGGTTCATGATCGTAGCTCCGCCGTAAATCATAACACTTCCGGCCAGGATCATAATCAGGATTTCGATTACGATCTCCAGGACTTTTCTTTTTGTCCCTGTGATCTTATCTGCTAAAAATCCCATACGCATATGGTCTCTTTTACCAAACACATAAGCGGAGGCAAGCAGCGCCATCCAGGTAAAGCTGTAGGTTAGAAGCTCCTCGGAAACGGTGCTGGGACTGTTGAAGAAGTAACGGATCACGATTTGATAGGTTCCGATGCATACCATAAACGCAAAAATAACAGCACAGGCAGAGCTTAAGATCGTATTGATAACTTTTCGGATTGAGTGTAAGGCTTTCATTTACTCTTCCTCCTTTGCGTATTTCTCATTGATTTTCTGGATATGGTCATACAATTCCTGAATGTCCGGGTTATCATCCAGCATATCCTGCTGCACATTGGACACCTTGTCCTTAAATGCCTGCACATCCACGTCAATGAACTCCACACCCATCTGGTTCTGCGCAATATCTTTTGCCTCTTCCACCTGCTTGTCCCACTCTTCCATCTCCACCTCTGTGGACAGAAGGGCAGCCTGTTCAAATACTTCACGTTCTTCACTGCTCAGTCCGTTTAAAAATTTCAGGTTTCCGATCAGCATATCCGGCACCATCTGGTGCTTGTTGTAAGAGTAGTATTTTGCCACTTCCCCGTGTTTGTTATTGGTAAGGGCAAGCTCATTGTTCTCCGCACCGTCAATGACACCCTGCTGTATGGCGGTGTAAACCTCGCCGAAACTCATAGGGGAGGCAGCCGCGCCGAAAGCTTTTACCATGTTTACACTGGCCGGACTCTGCTGTACACGGATTTTCAGGCCCTTTAGATCCTCCGGTGTATGAATCGGTTTTTTTGCGTAAAAGCTTCTGGTTCCCGCATTGTACCAGGTCAGTACCCGGAAACCTGCCTCGTCCGTGGACGCATATACCTGATTCATATAGTCCGTATCGCCCATCACCTCATGATAGGCTTCCTCGGAAGTAAACAGATACGGCATGCTGAACACCTCATATATATCTGCAAAAGTCTCCAGGTTGGCTGTGCCCGCCACAACAAAGTCAATGGCTCCTGTCTGCGTCAGCTCTATGGCCTTCTGTGCGGAACCCAGTATCTCATTTGGAAAAATCTGAACCTCATATTTGTCTCCCAGATTCTCCTCCACATATTCCTTAAATTTTAAAAGTCCCAGATGCTCCGGATGTGTCTCAGACTGGGCATGGGAAATCCGAACGATTCTCTTCTCACTTTTAATGGAAGAACAGCCGCCAAGTCCCAGAACTGCAGTGACACATAAAGCAAGTATAAAGGCTTTCTTTAATCCTCTCATGATTCTTTTCCTTTCACTCTTTTTCCGCTACGTTTATGCGGAAATTTTAAAACCGCCTTTGGCGATGGGCTTTTTATCAAAAATCTGTGGTGCACCGTTTTTCCAGACGGCACCGCACATATTTTCTGTGCTCCACGCTTTCTCCTTTTAAGACCTCCATCAGGGAGTCAATTGTCATCTTGCACAGCAAGTCACCCCTGCCGTCTATGGATGTCAGCTCCGGCTCACATCCAATGGAAAGTTCTGAATTATTGTAACCTATAATACTGATATCCTGCGGTACGGACAGCTTCTTTGCCTTGGCGTATTTTACTGCGCCCACTGCCAGACCGTCATCTGTGGCAATGACACCGTCAAACACCAGATCTCTTCTGGCCAGCAGAATATCCCGCACCAGATGGATCTCATTTTTGATGTAGACCTTGCGCTCCCCGAACACCGGAATGCCTGCAGCCTTCAGGGCATCCTCATACCCCTGCAGCTTATGCATGGCACTGTATGAATAAGAATCACTGAGAAACAGGATCTGCTTTCTGCCTGAGGCGATCATAGCGGAAACGGCATCAAACACGGACTGGTAGTCATCTGTGAGCATACAGTAGATATTCTCCCCGTCAATGAAACCGTTCATAATAAACACGGGGATCTCTTCGGAAGCCTTCTTAATATAAGTAATGTCTTCCCCGTACTCCTTGTCCCCCGCGTAGCAGGAGCCCACTAAAAGCAGCGCGTCAATGCGTTTCTGCAGAATCATCTGCACAGAGATCTCCTTATCCTCCTGCTCATATCCGCTGCAGTATAAAATGCAGTCATAACCGTAATTTCTCAGGTTCTTCTCCAGATATGCCACAGCAGATGCCATATAATGGTCTGAAACACTTGGACAGATGATTCCCACTGTCTTCATGGAGTTCAGGCTCATGCCCCTGGCAAATACATTGGGTATATAGTCATTTGCTGCCATGACTGCCCGTACCTTTTCTTTTGTCTTTTCACTCACCTTTGGGCTGTCATTGACCACTCGTGATACGGTGGCAATGGAAACCCCTGCAAGCTTCGCGATATCGTATATGTTCATAATCCCACGTTCCTTTCGCTGTGGAAGTGTAAGCCCTTACACTTTATTTTTCATTATACAGACAGGAAAACAAAAAAGCAATTCTTTTTGCCGCGATATTTTTCACAAGTTTTCTCTTTTATTTTTGTGAAACATTAATAAAATTCTTGTTTTTTGTCCAATTTTTAAAATTCATGTTGACGAACTCCCCACCAAGTTGTAGATTTAGTGTAAGCCCTTACATTTCATACTTAGCTATTATATGGAATCGCATTTTATAAAGGAGGATGAATATTCCCATGCAGACTTATCTGAAGATTCATCCGGATGACAGTGTTGCCGTAGCGCTTGCTCCGCTTGCAGCAGGCACCTCTGTCCATTTGGATCACAAGGAAATCCTGTTATCAGAAGATATCCCCCAGGGTCACAAGTTTGCCCTGAAGGACATCCGGGCAGGGGAGGCAGTTATAAAGTACGGCTCTCCCATCGGACAGGCCAGGGAGGACATCGCCCAAGGCTCCTGGATTCATACCCATAATATGAAAACAGGCCTGGGAGATCTTCTTACCTATACTTATCATAAGGATGCGGCAGAGCTTGCCCCCACTGAGGAGCGCTTCTTTCACGGGTACAGAAGAAGCAATGGCCAGGCCGGTGTCCGCAATGAAATCTGGATCATTCCAACCGTCGGCTGCGTCAACAACGTGGCAGAAGCCATTGAAAAACAGGCACAGATCTATAAGACCGGCACCATTGATGACATCGCAGCCTTTCCTCATCCCTACGGATGTTCCCAGATGGGGGAGGATCAGGAACACACACGCAGGATACTGGCAGACTTGATCAACCACCCCAATGCAGGGGGCGTCCTTGTATTGGGCCTGGGGTGTGAGAACAGCAATATAGAGGAACTGAAGCGATATATCGGTTCCTACGATCCCAAAAGAGTTCGTTTCCTGGTGGCACAGGAATCTGAGGATGAGATCCGCGACGGGCTTGCCGTCATCCGGGAACTTGCAGAATATGCAGGCAGTTTTTCAAGAGAACCCATAAGCTGCAGGGAACTTGTCATCGGCATGAAATGCGGCGGCAGCGACGGTCTGTCCGGCATCACAGCCAACCCGACCGTGGGCGGTTTCTCAGACCTGCTCATCTCCAAAGGAGGCACTACGATCCTCACCGAGGTACCGGAAATGTTCGGCGCGGAGACACTGCTTATGAATCGCTGCGCCAATGAAGCGCTGTTTGACAGGACCGTTGAACTAATCAATGACTTTAAAAATTATTTCAAAAGCCACAACCAGACCATCTATGAAAACCCGTCCCCCGGCAATAAAAAGGGAGGGATCTCCACGCTGGAAGACAAATCCATGGGATGCACACAAAAATCAGGCAGCGCGCCTGTAAAAGGTGTTCTCGCCTACGGGGAACCGGTAAAGGAAAAGGGTCTGAACCTGCTCAGCGCCCCGGGCAATGATCTGGTGGCCTCCACAGCCCTGGCTGCATCAGGCGCCCATATTGTCCTGTTCACCACAGGAAGAGGCACCCCTTTCGCCTCCCCTGTGCCCACCGTGAAAATCTCCAGCAATACTGCCCTCTATGAGAAGAAAAAAAACTGGATCGACTTCAACTGCGGTCCCATGACAGAGGGTGTGCCCTTAGAGGAGCTGAGCAGTCAGCTTTTTGAGTATGTGCTGCAGGTCGCTTCCGGTGAGAAAGTCAAAGCAGAGAAAGCCGGTTTTCATGACATGGCTATTTTCAAACAGGGTGTTACGCTTTAACACATTTCGCGTGACAGCGCCTGTGGATGGTAATGTAAATATAACAACAGGGGAATAAAAATCATGGAAAAACTCAGTTATCAGATATTAAAAGAACAGAATTACAAAGGCTATCTTCTCCGGGAGGCTCCCGAACGTGTCCTCCAATTTGGGGAAGGAAATTTTATGCGTGCCTTTACAGACCATTTTATTGATATGTTGAATGAAAAGACAGGTTTCAACGGCAAGGCAGTTCTTGTCCAGCCCCGGCCAAAACGCCCCGGCCACAGCCTGGCTGATGACCTGAACACCCAGGAAGGGCTTTACACCTTATATCTGCGCGGCTTTGAAAACGGAAGAAAGGTCAGTGACAAGCGTGTCATCTCCTGTGTCAGCCGCTGCCTGAATGCCTATGAAGATTACGACGCGGTCATGGCCTGCGCCGAAAATCCTGATCTGCGCTTTATCACCTGCAACACCACCGAGGCCGGAATCGTATACGACCCTGCCTGCAGGTTTCAGGACAGACCGGCCTCCAGCTTTCCGGGCAAGCTGACCCAGTTTCTCTACCGCCGTTATGAAGTCTTCGGCAGCGAAAAAGGAAAGGGATTCGTTATTCTTCCCTGTGAGCTTATTGCGGAAAACGGAAAAGAGCTGAAAAAATGTGTGCTTTCGTATGCCGCACAGTGGGATCTGGAGGAAGGCTTCCTTACATGGCTGGAGGAGGAGAACATGTTCTGCTCCACGCTTGTGGACCGCATTGTCACCGGCTTTCCCAAAGGGGAAGCGGATGCGCTGAATGAGGAAAACGGCTATCTGGACGCCGCCATGGATACCGGTGAAGTCTTTGCCTTCTGGGTCATTGAGGGACCTGCTGCTTTAAAACAGGAACTTCCATTTGAGAAGGCCGGACTTCCGGTCCTCATCACAGATGACCACAAACCATACAAGGAGCGCAAGGTCCGAATCTTAAACGGCGCTCATACCTCCATGGTCATGGGGGCATATCTGGCCGGGTTCGATATCGTGCGGGACTGTATGGAGGATGATGTAGTCTGCGGCTTTATGAATAAAGCAGTCCATGAGGAGATCATCCCCACCCTGTCTCTTCCCAAAGAGGAGCTGGAGAGTTTCGCCTCCGCCGTCACAGAGCGTTTTAAAAACCCGTTTATCGACCATGCACTGCTGTCCATCTGCCTGAATTCCACCTCCAAATGGAAAGCCAGGGTCCTGCCGTCCCTGAAGGCGTATATGGACAGGACAGGAAAACTGCCGCTCTGTCTCACAGCCTCCTTTGCCTTCTATCTGGCGTTTTACCGGGGGAAGGAACTGACAGACGCGGGTCTTGCTGCCGTACGTCCGGACGGTGGTGCTTATACTGTGTCGGACGACAGAAATGTTCTCTCCTTTTTTGCAGCACATAAGGATGATACCACAGAGGAATACGTGCACGCGGTCTGTGGCAATGAAGCACTCTGGGATATGGATCTGTGCTCTATACCCGGATTTGAAGCCGCTGTCACAGATATGCTGAACAAGATCCAGCGCGACGGCGCATATGAAATGATGAAATCCGTCTGCTGATTCTTTAAAAAATAAAAGTGCCCCATATGGAAGCCTGTAAATTTCCGGTTTTCCATATGAGGCACTTTTATTTTGTTCCGCATTTCTCACCCGCTGTATTCTGAATCCGGAGGACACCGCCGCATAAAATACATGTCCGCCGCTTATCCCTCCGCCTGTTTCTCTGCGACAGCACAGATTGTCGTATCCCGGCCTGTAAACGCCTTTCCTGCCACATTATCATAAAATTCCGTGCAGCACAGCCCTGCACGCTCTATTTCCTTTTTTAAGGTTTCCCTGGTGTACCGCTGGTTCCAAAGATTATAACAGTGGCAGTCCTCCTCTGTGATTACCAGATACTGCTCCAGAGTGTTATCTGTCTCGGGATATCTGTAATTGCGCTGAATGACCACATGAGGTCCGGCTGACCAGAATCCCTTATCCTGATACTGAACCGTCTCCAGTTCTTCAAAAGGCAGAGCACGGGTAAATCCGTCAAGAATAAGGATTCCACCCTGTTTCAGTGCCTTTTTTATTTTCCCCAGCAGAATCCTCCTGTCCTTTGGAGGCAGTACACCGAAATCACAATAGATCAAAGTTATGACATCAAATGCATTCTCCTCATCCATATCCAGATAATTCTTATATTCATACCGGATGTCCCTCTTTGTCCCGGCAGCATGTTCTCTGGCGTATTGGACGGACCGTCTGGAAAAATCAAGACCTGTCACCTGAAATCCCCTGTCATCAAACAGCTCTGCATAGAGTCCCGGTCCGCATCCCAGGTCCAGAAGCTTCTTTCCCGCTCCTCCCCCGCAGCGCTCTGCAATCCAGTCCGCGGATCTTTGTATAAATTCATGCTTCCTGGTTGCGCCTTCCGCATCCGGGTCCAAGTGCGCCTCCAGCATATATCCGGAAATATTCTCATCATCCCAGAAAGCGGAGGAGCTGGCTTCATATATCTGCGGTTTTTGTTTTATATACTCAATCAGTTTCCTGCTGCTGTTATTTTCCAAATATTTTCTCCCTGTCCTGTTTCTGCCGTGTCTACCGGTTTCCATCACTGCAGTTTGCCGCGTCAATGGCGATCACCGTCAGCAGGCCGATCAGCTCATCGTCCTGGCAGGCATAGTCGATCACATACGTGTCCCCCCAGTGAAAGGGCTCTTTCCTGATATGCATGATCGGGCAGCATTCCTGATAGACATCGTAATCCCATTCCAGAAAATCGCCTTCCACTCTCCAGTCATTATAGTCGATCTCATATTTGGGCTTAAACAATGCAAAGCGTTTTTGGATACTCCCCAGAGCCCTGCCCCCTGCAATCAGCTCAAACCGGGGCATGACAGTCATCAGTTTTTCTTTCACCATGCCTACTTCCTCACCGGTATCGTGACGGTAAATGTGTATCTTATGGCCAATAGACAGAAACTCTCCTTTGACAAAATACTTCGGGTTACCGTATTCATCGTACACATCATAGGTGTCTGTCCAGGAAAATACCCTCTGTTTTATCAGTAATTTCATAAATCCTCCTCCGTTTTTCCTTTTCCTTTGCCTGTATGCTTATATCTTACCACAATACCTGTACTTTATGGAACAGAAATCGTTACTCTCACTGCTTGCCCGGCAGCACGCTTCGCGGGACAGTGCTTACCATTCAAGCAGCGCGGCTCCCCAGGTCAGACCAGCTCCGAATCCTGACAGGATGATCTTGTCCCCCTTTTGCAGCCTTCCTTCACGGTTCATCTCATCCAGCAAAATGGGAATACTGGCGGCGGATGTATTGCCGTGACGTTCCAGATTTATGGGAAATTTTTCCTCCGCCTCCTTTAGTCTTTTGGCAACTGACTGGATGATTCTGCTGTTGGCCTGGTGCAGAACATAATACCTGATCTCCTCTTTCTCTGTCCCGGTCTTTTCCAGTACCTGTGTAATACACTCCGGCACCTTTTTTACGGCAAATTTGAAAACAGGCTGTCCTTCCATGGCAACATAATCCGCCTCCTGGGCACCGGGTACCAGAACGTTCTTCATCTGGCGGGCACCACAAGTAAGAACACTGTCCCCTCTGCCGTCTGACCACTGGACCATATCCATGAATCCTGTCTCATGAGCCTTTACCACGACGGCCCCTGCCCCGTCCCCAAACAGCACACATGTACCTCTGTCTTCCCAGTTGAGGAGCTTTGACAGAGTTTCCGCTCCGATGATCAGCGCATTTTTGTAAACTCCGCTTTTTATATACGCCTGAACCGTGCTTAAGGCAAATACAAACCCCGAACACGCTGCACTTAAATCGAATCCAACGGCGTTCCAGGCACCGATTTCCTTCTGTACCCGGCAGGCAGTATTTGGGAAAAATGAATCCGGTGTACAGGTAGCCACTAGGATCAGCTCCACATCCGCGGCATCCATTCCCGCATTCTCCAAAGCCTTTTTGGCGGCGCGGCATGCCAGAATGGTTGTATTTTCCTCTTTTGCAATCCTTCTCTCCCGGATTCCGGTCCGTGTGGAAATCCACTCATCATTTGTATCCACGATCCTGGACAGATCATCATTTGTCACAATATTTTCGGGAACTGCACTGCCTGTTCCGACTATCCTCGCTACCATATTCTTCCTACCTCTTATTCCATCATATTTTCACCGGATAACTGTTCAGCGCAGTAAATGCGCAGACCTGCTGAATCATTACTTCACAGAATCACATCCGGGAATTCATTTAAACTTTCAAATAGTTTGATTATCAAATCTTTTCTTTCAAAGTATACTAAGAAAGAGACCGTTTGTCAACTACACAAACGGCCTCCCGGTATCTATTCATCCTCTTTATAAATTTTCTGTATTTCCTGGGAAAGCTCCCGGCTCAGATCATCCAGGTCAATTCCCGTTCCCACACCCCGGTATGGGGCATTATCCGGCTCCGGTCTGCGGTTATAGTCCTGTTCCCGCAGCTTTGCCATATCGGGGATCTCTCTTGTCTTCTCTCCCGGCTCCTCTGCCGGCCTGCGCGGTGTCTGGCTGCGCGGCGTCTGGCTGCGGCTGCCGCCCCCGCTTCTTCCTGTTCCGGAAGATGTCCGGCTCTGGGCCGTATTATTTCTGCTCTTCTCTGTGGTCTTATATACCGTTTTCTTCCTGGTCTTCTTTTTCCTGCCCGGCAGCGTGGGAAGGCTGAACTTCCGTTTCTTCCGGTTGAAAAGCGGTTCCCGGCTGCTGCCTTTGCTGCCCTGCTTTTTTTCCCTGTTTCGAAGAAGAGGCGCTGCCTGCACCGCGATTCCGAGAAAAGCCAGGATCAGACCCAGCAGCCATGTACCCGCGCCGCCGTCTTTGCCTGTCATGGAAAACAGGATCCTGATAGCGCCAAGACCGCCGCAGATACCCGTGATGCCGATGATCACATACTCCTCATATCCGATAGCCATGGTGGCCGCAAAGATTCCTATGGCAATACAGATGATCCTGCCCGTGTCCGTAGGCGCACTGAAAAAAGAGTTTGCCAGCGCATATACAAGGCCTGCGCACAGCACGAAAATTCCAAGTTTATAAAATACCCATGCAAGCGCACCCAGCACCACCGCTCCGGCAAGTCCCGCGATCACCACATATTTTGCCTCGTGCAGAAAATAATACCCTGCAATACCGCCCGCTGCGGCACCGATCACAAGCCCGAGGATACTGCCCCAGACTTTCCTGAGCTTATAGCCCATAAAACAGTTCAGCAGTGCAAATATAAGCCCTGCCAGCATAATTCCCGTCGTATACTTTTCCACAACATTCCCGTACTGGGAAGTCACAATGTTTAAAATATCTGCCGGATTCATTTTGATCACCTTACCCCTTATCTGTTTATGTAACTGTTCTTCACCTGCAGTCCCTTCTCTGCCCTTTACAGAAAGGGAACTGCAGCATCACACACTCTCTCCCCTGAAAGTGGTTTTCAAATATACTTTTTTGATATACCTGAGGGTTTCCTTTTCCCCTTTTTCCGCCAGCATGCGCAGCAGAAATTCCAGGTCCTCATTGGTCTTCTCATGCACAAACCAAAGTCTGTCTCTGCTCTTCAGAAAATAGGCCAGAGGCGCCTGATCCGTATAAGTCCCCGGATTATAGACCCTGGAAGCGCTGATCCGGTCCATGACCATCTCCGCAATGTATTTCCTGGGCATGGGAACACCCTGAATGACTGTGTCACAGTCCACACCGTAGTCCACCCAGTGCTCAAAATGATGCTTATTCCTTCCATAGTGGTGAATCCAGGATGTGGACAGCCCGGTGTCTTCCCGCTCCGCATTGTTGGGACTTCTGTTTCCCTGATAATACCTGCATCCAACGGAAAATTCCGTCCAGGAATATTTTGACAGGTCATGCAGCAGCCCCTGCCGGTACAGACCTATTTTAAAACAGTAGCGCATGACCAGCAGCTTATGGCTGGTAATTGTCTTGAAATGTGCCCATATATGCATTACGCTGTTTCCTGCTTTCCGATTAATATTGCTATAGTTCTCGACGGCACCTCCACAGCTTTTTTACCCTTCCCCTTCTGCTTTGCCGTCTTTACCTCTTCTTCTGTAAAAACCTTTCCTTCCTGCCTGCTGGTGCTCGCCACGAATTTCCATACAGACCCTTTCGGCAGATTGGGCAGTGCAAATTCATGAGGCATCCAGTGCAGGTTATATGCTACAAATAAAAACTCTTTTTCCTGCTTCCCATAATCTCCGCAGTACATCATTCCCAGATGCCGCAGATTTCTCTCACAGGGCGCATACCAGGCCTGCGCTCCGTGGTAAGACAGATCCGGATAGCCAAGTGCCCTGTAGTCCACTCCTTTTAACTCTTCCTGCATATGCAGAATGTAGTATTTTTTTCTGAAGGCAATGGCTTCTTTAACAAATTCATAGAGTGCCCGGTTGGATTTGAACGCACTCCAGTCCACCCATCCGATGTCATTGTCCTGGCACCAGGCATTATTGTTGCCCTTCTGGGAATTGCCGAACTCATCCCCCTGAAAGATCAGAGGCGTGCCCTGGCTCAGCAGAAGCAGCAAAAACGCATTTTTAAGCTGCTGCAGCCGCAGTTCCCGCACTGTTCTTTTCCTGGTGGGACCTTCTGCCCCACAGTTCCAGCTGCAGTTGTACTCCATGCCGTCCCTGTTGTCCTCACCGTTGTCCTCATTATGTTTCTCATCATAGGACACCATATCCATCATGGTAAAGCCGTCCTGGTCCGCCAGGTAATTGATGATTCCCGTCTCTTTGGGATTTCTCCGGTTCCGGTAAATGAAATCCTCCAGCATGTTCTCATCGCTTTTCAACAGATGGCGCATACAGTAGAGAAACCCTTCGTTGTACTCCGCCACATTTTTAAATGCCGGTATTTTTCCCTGATAGAGATATCCGCCGTCCACATCGTGAAAGAAGAGCTTTGTTCTGGAAAGCAGCGCATCCCTTACCAGGACTTCCTGGCAGATGCCGCTCCCCATCAGATGAAATCCATCCACATGGTACTTAAGCTTCCAGTAACGCAGAATATCCAGCATAACCGAAGGACTTACAGAACCGTCAAAATAGAATTCCATCAGACACTCCATCCCTGCCTGGTGCAAAGTATCCACCAGATGTGAAAATTCCCGCACCGGACGGTCTGTGGCACAGAAGGATGCCTTTGGAGCGAAATAGCAGGCCTCGCCTGTATACCCCCAGCAGTTTATCTTACCGGGCGCACTTTCCTTATAAGCATAGGCAGGTTCCGGCCGCCTTCCGGCGCTGCGCTTCCTCTCAATCTCCCTGTAATCATAGGCCGGCATCAAAAGCACTGCCGTGACACCCATATCTTTCAGATATGCGATCTTCTGCTCCAGCCCCTTAAAGGTTCCTTTTAAACGGACCCCGGAATTTTTCTGCATGGTATATTCCCGTACCTGCAGCTTATAGATAATAGAATCCGACAGGGAACAGGGCTGAAAGGAATCATCCTGCCATCTGTACTTTTCATTCCGGAACCCGCACCGGATGATGTCCGTATCTTCTGTCTGCGGCTGTCCGAATTTTTCTGCACCGGAAAGATAGACCGCGTAGGGATCCTGTATCACTTCATTTCCGATACGGTAATTATACTCATACCTATCAGGGGAAATGCCTGTCACGCAGACAGAAACCAAATTCCCTGTCTTCTTTTCTTCTGACAAAGGGATTTCCTTTACCGGCTTTTTCTCCCCTGCATGGTACAGAAGAAGAAATGCCTCATCCCCATCCGGGACAGAAACAGTAAACTGATATCCCTTTTCCATCCTTATGACTCCCGGTTTGCCCGGATATACTGGCAAAGCTTGTATCTCCTTTGATGCCTCGTCCATTCTCTTCGTCAAGCTGTTCACCTCATTTCAATCTCTCTTGTTCCGAACACAGTGCCTCCATCCTGTCATGTACTCCCGGCGCGTCCTGTTCATCTGTCATGGTGATAATGGTATCACTTGCCATCAATATGGTGCGCCCCTTTGGAATCAGCTCTGCACCGTTTCTCTGCACTGCCACCAGAAGGCAGTTTTTCGGCCATTCGATCTGCTGCACCATTTTATTCTGCAGCTCACAGTTATGGCGGACCACAAATTCCTGTAAAATCTTCTCACCTGTTTTCTCCGGCACCGGCTCGCCCCGCTTTCTCAGCAGATTTTCCAGAAGGCTCTCATAAATAGGCTGCGATTTCACCGCAGTTGCCACCAGAAAGGCCACGATGGACACCAGGGACAGGGACAGCATCTGGCTGACACTGCCTGTCATCTCAAAGATCAGGATAATACCTGTAATGGGCGCCCGCACGATCGCAGTAAAATACCCGGCCATAGCCAGCATGATCAGATTGTTCAGATAATGGGCATCAAGTCCCAGAAACTGCACGGCAAAGGTTCCGTATGCCCCGCCGATCAAAGCCCCCAGTACCAGCAGCGGAAAGAAAATTCCTCCCGGCGCGCCGGAACCAAAGGAAATGACAGAAAATAAAAGCTTCATCACAAAAAGCAGAAGGATGGTCTTCAGCATCACATTGCCCTCTGTGATAATATCAATAATATTATGCCCGCTGCCCAGGATTTCAGGCATGATAAGGCCCAGCGCCCCGGCCAGCAGAAAGGGAATAAGAAGCCTGGTCGTCTCAGCCCTCTTCCCCCGGATTTTCCCAAACAGGGACTGCACAAACAGGGTCAGCTTATTATAAAAGGCGCCCATCAGTCCCAGAATGATCCCCAGCACAATAATATGTCCGTAATACTTTGCCGGAATAGAACCTGTTATCTCAAACTGAAATACAGAACGGAATCCCAGAAATCTGGAGGATATGTAATCTGCCGTGATGGATGCTGTCATGACAGACACCAGCACAGATACAGAAAAGTTCTTGTGAATCTCCTCCAGTGAAAACATCACACCTGCCAGAGGTGCATGGAACGCAGCCGAAAGTCCGGCACTTGCGCCACAGGTGAGCAGGAATTTTTCTTCTGTCTTGCTCCTGTCCAGTACCTTTGATACTGCCTTTCCTGCCATGGCCCCAATCTGGATGGACGGACCCTCTCTTCCCAGAGACAGCCCCGCAAAGAGTGACAAAAAGCCGCCCAGAAATTTTGCAGGCAGCACTCTCCACCAGACCTGATTTAATTTACCTGCCATCTCTCCTTCCACCTGGGGAATACCGCTCCCGGAGATAAATGACTCATATTTTACAAGACGCCCTACAACACAGGCGAGAATGAATAAAACAACAAACCAGCCTCCCGCAGCCAGTGGATATTTTCTTCCATATGCAAGGACAACGTTCATGCCCCTGCCCGCGTACTCCAGAAGTACCCGGTATAAAAGGACCACAAGTCCGGCTACGATTCCCACCAGGAATCCCTCTGCTGTCAGAATGGACTTAAAATGCTCTGCTCTCTTGATCACATAGGAAGTGTCCCGCTTCACAATGATTCCTCCCTCTTTGGTACCTTACTGTTACACTGGTCTTCTTCTGAAGACTACTCTCATTATACGTGTGACCCCATAAAATTGCAATCGCCAATTCGTAACTGTTGCAATCTTTTCCCTAATCTGATAGTATGAAAGCAGTCAAAATGCGGTTCTTGGCCGTATTTTGAATACTGATAGAAAAGAAGAGAGGTAACACATATGAGTGAAGAAACATTCACAGCAAATATCGGCGGCTGCGACCCCAGCGACTGCGCTACCTGCAGCTCCAACTGCTCCAGCGCCGGCAAAGGTTCTATTCCCAGGGTTCCGAACCCAACCATCAAACTGACTCTGGAGGATAACACAGTCCTGGAGTGTGCCGTTCTCACCACTTTCCCGGTGGAGGACTTCGGTGAGTTCATTGCTCTTGTTCCCCTTGACAAGGATGGCAAAAGTACATCCGGAGAGACTTATCTGTTCCGCTATGCGGAGGACGAGGAAGGCAACCCTGTGGTGACCAATATCGAGCGGGAGGATGAATACATGGCTGCTGCTGAGAGCTTCCATGAATTTATCGCCAATCTTCCAAGCGAGCAGGATATGGAAGAAAAATGATCAGGGTTCTGTAATTAAATATTTTTCATGGGGAGGATCTGCCATGCATGATTTTAAGATCTGGGACAGCCATGTCCATCTCTTTCCCCCTGAGGTCTATGAGAACTGGGAGAAATACGCTGCCAGGGACAACTGGTTTGCCCTTCTCACAAAGAAGCCGGAAAACGGCAAGGGGACCGAGGAGGCCTGGGCCAACGCCGAGGAAGCTCTGGAATGCGCAGACAAAGCCGGTATTTACGGCCTTGTCATGCAGGGATGGTATTGGAATGATGAGGGACTCATGACCCTGCACAATGATTATATGGCTGATATGATGAAACGCCATCCCAAGAGGCTGAAAGGCTTTCTTTCCATTAATCCCAAATTCCGGGAAAAAGCCATCGCCGAAATTGAACGGTGTGCCAAGCTGGGCTTTACCGGCATAGGCGAACTTGGCCCCGGGGGAAATGGATATGATTTTGAGGATTCTGATTTTATAGATGTTCTGGAATGCGCACAGCACTATGGTCTTGCCGTATGCATCCACTGCGGGGAACCGGTGGGACATGCCTATCCGGGCAGGGACTTTACCAGTCTGGCCCCTATACCCGGACTGGTGAAGAAATATCCTGATTTGAAGCTCATCCTGGCCCACATGGGCGGCGGACTTCCCTTCTATGAAATGAACCCAAAATATCAGGGCAAATTCCAAAATGTCTGCTATGACACAGCCGCCAATCCCCTGTTGTACCACATCCGCAGTTTTCGCTCCGTCATCTCCATGATCGGCAGTAAAAGGCTGCTGTTTGGAAGTGATTTTCCGCTGCTGCTCTATCCCTCCAAATGCAGGGAGATGGATTTTTCCATGTTTGTGGAGGATATCCGGTCAAACGCCGGGCTTACGGAGGAAGAGTGGCATGATGTGATGGGCGGTAATCTGATTCGTTTTCTGGAATGATGCGGATGGTCAATGATAGGATGGGTTAATGATGTGATGAATCCTGTGGGTTCCTTGCATAAATCTGATTTTTAAAGAAATGAGGCTTTCATTGTACGGAAGCAGGGATATGGTATAGCCAGTCGGGACTTCATGAAATTTGCGCAGTTGGATAAAGATAACTGCGGCAAAGCGCATGAAGAATCCGGCTGGCTTTTTTATGTTGTTTTTGGTAACTGTTCAGTCAGATCTGCGCATTTACTGCGCTGACCGTGCAAAAGAGTAGTGGCGGCAGGTATTCGCAGCATGGATTTCTATTTCAGTTCTTTGATCCTCTCCAGTGGGATATCCAGCTTTTCTGCTATTACCTCCGGGGGCAGAACATCAAGAAAACTGACCGCCGCTTTTTCCAGTCCCATCTGTTTTCCTCGCCTTTCACCTCTTTTTTCACCTCTTTTCTCACCTTTTCGTTCTCCTTCCCTTTCTGCATCTTCCGTCAGCATACTGTACAGCCACGTCATACTCAACACCTCCTTAATTTCTTCCAATTCCTCTTTTTCCAGAAATTTTTCCGCCAGTGTGTACAAAATAGATTCTGTCTTCTTAACCTCCTGCGTGACCTCCTGGCTGGCCGTTAGGCGAAAGGCCCGTTCCATCCTGTCTTTCTGGGATATCTCGCCTCCCAGTAACGGAAGCAGGGAAAGCTTTGCCAGATCTTTTCTTGAGAGTTTCCTGCCCTCTCCCTGTTTCTTCTCCAACTTTTTCAAAAGTTTGTCTCCGTCTCTGTCAGACAGCATCACAGGAACCACTTTGTAAGTATTTTTACCGCATTTCATGCTGGTAACAGGATGTTTTACACTGCCGCTGTATATAACATAGGTCACAACGTCAATCCCATACTGATAGCTGATAATACTCTCATATAGCCGGAACCGTCTCATATCCTCGATTCCCCCATCCCTGCTCTGAAACTCCAGATGACCGCAGGTATCATCCTCCATAATGAGGTTTAAATCCTCATAAAATTTTTTCAGTTCCAGATGGATACTCTCTGTAGGAGCTATCCTTCTGACCTTCTGTCTCACACCCGCCATGGGCAGCAGTTCCCTGGCGAAGAAGGACACGGCGGTCTTCAGGGCCTTGTCCTCATGTTCCGAATGTGCCGGGAACTTCTCACGCACAGCAGGCGGCCTGGATTTTTTCACTGTACCTCCTTACAGGCACTCTGAAAAAACATCCGCTTATATAGCACTGCATTCGCTGCATTTGTAAATATACACAGACAGACTGCATCTCTTTTTTATACTATAGCAAATTATCATTTTGCAGGCAATGGTTTTACCATGATTTTTTTATATTTTGGGAAATTTCGTCCTGAATAGGACATATAAGACTTTTTTATAAGATAAGGAAATAAAAAACAGGTCAAAGCGGATCCTCTTTACAAAGAGTACCACTGTCCCCAAATGCTGAATCACCATAGAAAAGGAGTTGTCCATGAGCTGCATACTGCAGGTGCTGTTAGTTATAAAGTATATGAAATCATCCGGAAAAAAGCAAGTGTTATTTTCCACAAGGCCTTTTCAGGCCATAGGCATGTAACTCCCGCGGCAGCCAGCGCGATATGGAGCAGCTTGCTCCATATCTGTGCAGCACGAAACGTGCTGCCGGGTGCCAAGGGAACGCCCAGCCTATACCAAGCTCGGAATTTCCACCTGTATCTCCACATCTCTGCTGTAATCCACATTGTCCAAATGGAAACCGAACATATGGTAGAAGTCTTCCCAGTATCCTTCGATATCAGAAAGTTTCTCCACATTCTCCGTATTCACTTCTTTCCAGCAGTCCATGACAGCGCCCTGTACCTGAGGTGCCAGCTCCCAGTCATCCATGCGGATACGGCCCTGTGGGTCTGTGGGAATCTCCGCAGCAAAAAGTTTGTCATGGAACAGGCGTGAAATCTGTTCAATACATCCCTCATGTGTGCCCTGTTCCTTCATCACCTTATACAGAATGGCAAAATAAAGAGGCACGATAGGAATAGCTGCACTGGCCTGTGTCACAAGGGCTTTGTTCACAGAAATATATGCCTGAATACCCGGATGTTTCTCGTGTATCCTGCCTGCTGTCTCTGTCAGATGCTTTTTGGCCTGTCCGATGGTTCCCTCTGTATAGATGGGATAAGTAAGTTCCGGTCCGATGTAGGAGTACGCCACTGTCACAGCATGGTCAGCCAGCACGCCGGCATCTGTCAGGGCATCCATCCAGTCCATCCAGTCCTCACCGCCCATAACTTTGATGGTGCCCTCCAGCTCCTCCTCATTTGCAGGCTCTACTGTCTTGGTCACAATTGTATTGTTTCTCAGATCCAGGCTCTTCTCCGTGAAAGCACCTGTTGTCGTCTTCAGAGTGGAGGACCATGTTTTGTTGTCCGCAGTCGTCCTTCTCGGTGCCGCCAAGCTGTAGATCACCATGTCCACCTGTCCCAGGTCCGCCCGGATCATGTCGATTGCCTGCTGTTTTACTTCCGCTGAGAAGGCGTCTCCATTGATGGATTTTGCATAGAGTCCTTCCTCCTGTGCAAGCTCCTCAAAGGCTGCCGTGTTGTACCAGCCCGGCGTTGCTGTCCGTTTGCCGTTGGACGGCTTTTCAAACATGATTCCAATGGTGGCTGCCTGACATGCAAAAGCCGCCGTAATTCTGCTTGCCAGTCCATATCCTGTGGAAGCACCGATTACCAGTACCTTTTTCGGTCCGCATACCTGGCCCTTTTCCTTCACATATGCAATCTGCCTTTTCACATTTTCCCGGCATCCTTCCGGATGTGCTGTTGTACAGATAAATTCCCTTACCTTAGGTTCAACGATCATTATCCTATCCTCCGACTTTTTATTATCTGAAAGCTGAAATTTCTTTCTGCTTACTTTTATCTTCTAATAGTTTGATTACCAAAGTATATTATCATAAATACACATGAAATGCAACCCGGTAATTATATTCTGTTTCCTTATTGACAAAGCGACATGCATGTCGCATAATAAAAGCAACACACGTGTCGCAAATGAGGTAATATCCAATGGGAACAAAAGGTGAAAAAACAAAACATTTTATCTGTGAAGCCGCATTCCGGCTTTTTGCGGAAAAGGGTTTCAAAGATGTAACTATGAAAGATATCTGCGAGAAAACCGGGCTCAGCCGCGGGGGCCTGTACCGCCACTATGACAGCACCAGCCAGATATTTCTGGAACTCATCCACACACTGATGGCAGACCAGCAGAACGAATTTGAAGAGAAAATAAAAGCAAAGGTCCCTGCGCGGGAAATCCTGCTCCATGTGCTGGACCGCTATGAAACGGAAATGCTTGACCGGGAACATTCTCTCAGCATTGCGATCTACGAGTTTTTCAGCGGCCCTTCTGTATCGAAAAGCAGCAATTCCATACAGCAGCAGTATGAGGCCTCTAAGGAGATGTGGACTGCCCTCATCCGTTACGGGATACAGACAGGTGAGTTCTCTCCGGTCAGCCCGGAAGCAGTCTATGACCTGATCGTTTTTTCTTACCAGGGTGTCCGCATGTACAGCAGGCTCATGGAAATAGAGGAGACCATACCGAAGAACATTACCAGCCAGATCAAATCTCTGTTATTAAAAGAAAGGGAAAAGAAATGAAAACAGTCTTTTACAGAAAAGAACGCCCCGGCCGGGCATTTATCAACCCGACAGATACCGTTGCCCCCGTATCCGGTTTTCCGAACATCTGCGTATCCACATACTCCCGGATAATCATTGAAAAATTTGCTGCCCTGGAAGGTGTGGAAGTCATTTCGCATCTGTATACAGCCAATGGAGCCATACCCATCTATAAAATCCCTTACGGCGGCAGTGAAATCGCATTTTATATGTCGCCGGTAGGCGCACCTGCATGTGTGAGCTGCTTTGAGGAGGCAGCAGCCATGGGTGCTGAAAAATTTGTTTTCTTCGGATGCTGCGGCATTCTGAATGATGAGGCCGTAAAAAACAGGCTTATCATACCAACAGGAGTCATACGCGATGAGGGGACCAGCTACCACTACCTTCCTCCCACAGAGGAACTGCAGCCTGACAGCCATTCCACGGAAGTCTTAAAAAGCTGCATGGAAAAATACGGATTTCCCTACGCCTGCGGCAAAATCTGGACAACAGATGCTATATACCGGGAGACGCCCCAGGAGATAGCCGCCTGGAAAGAAGCCGGGTGCATCGGTGTGGAGATGGAGTATTCCGCCCTGCTGGCAGCCGCAGCATACCGGAATCTGCCGCTCATCCAGTTCTTCTATGGAGCAGACAGCCTGGATAATCCCACATGGCAGCCCCGGGACCTGACCGACTGGGGGCTTTCAGGCGCAGAAACATACATGACCCTTGCCTTTGCATGCGGACTGGCTATGTAATGAACGGATATCTGTTCTGATGCCGCAGCCGTCTAAAAAATTCGGCACATCCATGGGGATGACCGCATGAATGTACAGCAGCAATCCGTTTCCTGCCGCTGCTGTACTAAATCTTTCCCTTTCCTATTTGACATATGCCATCTTAACTATTAGAATAAAAGAAAATGTTATGTATGACCCGATAAAAACCGGGCAGGCTGCACAGGATTCTTACCTATCCGGCCTGAAAAGAAAGGGAATGCAATGACGGATAGAGAAAAGATAATACAGGTGTTCTATGATTATGAGGATGGAGGTCTTGTTTCCCTGGATCTGAACAAAATCTTGAACTGCCTGGATGAAACTCTGATAGGCATCGGAATCGGAGAACAGGGATTTGTCACTTCCAAAGAGGATGTTCGTCAGGTCTTTACCACCGGCCTGAAAAATAATACCGATACAAAGCATTCTCTGTCCTTTGAACAGATTCATGTTCTGATACACGAGGAGGGTTTTGCCAACCTCTGTGCAAAGGTCATTGTCAGGGCTGAAAAGGAAAATAACGTGTCCATCAGTCAGTTCCTGCAGTCACTGACTTTAGTCCGCAGAGGAAAAGACTGGAAAATCTGTGCCCTCCATGCCTCCTCTCCCATCGTAACAGAGGAGAGTGTAGAGGCATATCCCTTGAAATTTGCCGAAAAAACCCTGCAGAGCCTGAAAGAAAAAATCGGTGAGGAGGCATATCTGGCTGAGGAGCAGTACCGGCAGGCTGTGCTGGCTGATACTGTAGCTTTCTACATCATCAATTTTTCCAAGGACGTCTTTGAAAAATGCCAATTAAATGGTGATTTATGCGCTTTTGTGGAGCCGCAGACTCCCTATGAGCAGTTTATATGTGATAAACTGCCGCAGTATGTGGCCTCGGAAGACCGGGCATATTTTCTGGAAACCCTGTCGCTGGCAAGTATAAAGGCTGCTTTTGAAGCCGAAAAAAAAGAACTGAGCTGCGAATACCGCTTTCTGTGTCCTGACAGCTCTGTGCTCTGGATGGTCACCACTGTACGGCTTATCACAGATGTAGTGACCGGCGACAAAAAAGGCATCATGTACGTAAAGGACATTGACGCCGGTAAACGAAGAGAGCTGGAGATGATTGAAAAAGCAGACAGGGATGAGATGACAGGCGTTCTCAACAAGGCCGCATTTATCCGTTCTGTCACAGATTCTCTTCTCTTAAGTACAGGAACTCCTGCTTTTGTCATGCTGGACATCGACAATTTTAAATCCATCAATGACACCAAAGGCCATCCGGCAGGGGACCTGGTGCTGATGGCTATTGCCGGTATTTTGAAGGATATTTTTGCCGCTGATGGTATTGTTGGACGTCTGGGAGGCGACGAGTTCGCGGTTTTCCTTCCGGGTACTCATACACAGGATGCACTTACCGCAAGGCTGGAACAGGTACTGGAACAGGTCAAAAGCGTAAAACAGTGCAATAAGGCTCCGTCAAATGTGACCTGCAGTATCGGCGTGACGTTCTGTGACGATAAGAGGAGTATTGAGGAAATCTATAAAAATGCAGACGATGCCCTGTACCGCGCAAAGCAAAACGGCAAAAACCAAATCACATTTTTCTGATAATACAATATATAAAAACTCCCCCTTAAACAGATTTTGGTTCTTTATCTTGTCTGCTTAAGGGGGTATAGAGTAAACTACTCAGTCTATTTATTTGGTTGTACTACCAAATCCTCCGTTTCGAATCTCACACACGTCGTCATCCACGGTAATCCCGTATTCCACAAAGATTCCCTGCGCAAATCCGGTACCTGCTTCCACGCATACGGTTTTTCCCTCATTGGAATCATTTGTTATTTTCACAAAAATATGACCCTCATTGTCTGAATGAAAATAATCGCTGTCTATGATACCAACTGTATTGTTTAGCTGCAGACGATATTTAAATCCCAGTCCGCTTCTCGGATACAATTTAAGGACCCATCCCTCATCCATCTCCGCGCGCACACCGGTAGGGATCTTCACCGTCTCACCGGGTTTCAGCTCAAAGGAGAGGGGGCTGTAAAAATCATAGCCCGCACTTCCTGCGGTTGCTCTTTTTGGGAGTTTTATGCTGTCGTATACGGTATTGATCTCCTCTTCTGTCACCTCACCAAAGGTGTCTTTCCATCCCTCTGCAAACTGTTCTCTGCTCACTTTATGAAATTTTGCAATTCTTCTCATAGTCATCTCCTGTATGTTTTTTATTTTAATCTGCATGCAGTACCACATTTCCCTCTTCCAGGGATCTCTGCACATCAATCACCCTCTGGTTGGAACTGCCTTTCCATTTCAGGGCAATATCCTTCTTCTCCGCCACAAACCTGCCGTCCACCAGCACGTCCAGGTATCTCAGAATCTCTTTTCCCTGTAGTTCTTCCCACAGGTATCCGGTGTAAAGCCATATAGTCTTGGCCGGATATTTTTCCCTGATCTCTTTTGCAAATGCCGTCACTTCCGGCTCGTTCTGAAAATACAGCGGGTCCCCGCCGGAAAATGTGATTCCGGATATGTAACTTTTACCCAATTGCTCGAAAATCTCTTCTTTCGCTGCCTCATCAAATGCAAGACCGCTTTCCGGGTCCCAGGTGATGGGATTCTGGCAGTCCTTGCAGCAGTGGGAACAGCCGGATACCCATAAGACTACCCGCAGGCCATCCCCGTTCAGCATGTCATCTTTTGTGATGTTATGATATCTCATGAAACTTCCCTCCTGCCGTAACCGTTTCTATTCTCATGAAAAAAGGAGAGGACCGGCAGTCCGGATACAGGCTGCCTGGCTCTCCCCTCAATATTTTTACGAATTACTGTGCGTCCTTCGGCACGTCCTTGATGCTGAAGCTGATTCTTCCCATCTTGTCCTTGCCCATGCAGATTACCTTTACCTTGTCTCCAAGTGTCAGGACATCCTCTACGCGGTTGATTCTCTCTTTGGCAATTTTGGAAATGTGAACCATACCCTCTTTGCCCGGAGCAAATTCCAGGAATGCACCAAAATCTTTGATGCTTACCACCTTGCCTGAATAGATCTGGCCTTCCACGAAGTCTGTGGTGATGACCTTCACATAGTGAAGTGCTTTATCCATCATCTTCTGGTCTGTGCCGCAGACAGAAACTGCACCTGTATCATCAATGTCAATTTTAACGCCTGTCTCGTCGATGATCGCGTTGATTGTTTTTCCTCTCTGGCCTACCACGTCACCAATCTTCTCCGGATCGATCTGGATCTGGATGATCTTCGGTGCGTACTCATTCACGTGGTCTCTCGGAGCCGGAATACATTTTTCCATAACTTCTGTCAGGATGTACTCTCTGGCTTCTTTTGTTCTGGCAATGGCCTCCTCAATGATCGGTCTTGTCAGTCCGTGGATCTTAATATCCATCTGGATCGCTGTGATGCCGTCATGTGTACCGGCTACCTTAAAGTCCATATCTCCGAAGAAATCTTCAAGACCCTGGATATCTGTCAGAACAATATAATCATCATCTGTGTCGCCTGTCACCAGACCGCAGGAGATACCGGCTACCGGTTTCTTAATGGGAACACCTGCTGCCATCAGGGACATGGTGGATGCACAGATACTTGCCTGTGATGTGGAACCGTTGGACTCAAAAGTCTCAGATACGGTACGGATCGCATACGGGAACTCCTCTGTTGCAGGAAGCACCGGTACCAGCGCACGTTCAGCAAGAGCACCATGACCGATCTCACGGCGTCCCGGACCTCTGGATGGTTTTGTCTCACCTACAGAATAGGACGGGAAATTATAGTGGTGCATATAGCGTTTGCTTGTCTCAAACTCATCCAGTCCGTCCAGTCTCTGTGCCTCGGAAAGAGGAGCCAGAGTGGTGATGGTACAGATCTGCGTCTGTCCGCGGGTGAACATAGCGGAACCGTGAACGCGCGGAATCAGGTCTGTCTCTGCTGCCAGAGGACGAATCTGTCTGATCTCACGGCCGTCCGGACGCTTATGGTCTCTGAGGATCATCTTGCGGACTGTCTTTTTCTGGTACTGGTAAACAGCGTCCGGAATCAGTGCCAGCCACTCTTCGTTCTCAGCAAAAGCCTCTTCCAGCTTTTCTGTGATCGCGCGGATGTTGCCTTCTCTTGTCTGCTTGTCATCTGTAAACACAGCTTCTTCCATGGCTTCCGGTGTCACCACCTCTTTGATCGCCGCAAACAGTTCTTCCGGAACTGCACAGCTCTCATACGTGTGTTTTTCTTTTCCGCATTCTGCCACGATCTTATCTATAAATGCAATGATCTCACGGTTCACTTCATGAGCCAGGAAAATTGCCTCGATCATCTTGTCTTCCGGAATCTCGTTGGCTCCGGCTTCGATCATGATCACTTTTTCTCTTGTGGATGCAACGGTAAGCTGCAGGTCTGAGATATCTTTCTGTGCCAGTGTGGGGTTCACGATCAGTTCCCCGCCGATCATTCCGATCATGGTTGCCGCACAGGGACCATCAAAAGGAATATCGGAAATACAGGTAGCGATAGAAGAACCCAGCATAGCAACGACCTCAGGGTTGCACTCAGGGTCTACGGACATTACCATGTTGTTCAGGGTAACGTCATTTCTGTAATCCTTTGGGAACAGAGGACGCATAGGACGGTCAATGACACGTGAAGTCAGGATGGCATGCTCACTGGCCTTTCCTTCTCTCTTGTTAAATCCTCCCGGGATTTTTCCGACTGCATATAATTTCTCTTCGTACTCAACGCTCAGCGGGAAGAAATCAATTCCCTCTCTCGGTTTGTCAGAAGCTGTCGCCGTAGATAATACGGTGGTGTCTCCGTAATGCATGAATGCTGCGCCGTTTGCCTGCTTAGCCACACGGTCAATGTCAACCGTCAGGGTTCTGCCTGCAAGTTCCATGGTAAAACTCTTGTACATATTATTTCTCCTTTACATTCTTCGGCGATGCGCTGTCCGAAACAACTGAAAAATGCATTTCCCTGTAAGGAAATACCCTTTTCAGTGGTCTCGGTTCCAGTATCTTCGCCGTGATAAAATGGGGCGGAATACTCCGCCCCTAGGTTTGACTGATTATTTTCTAAGACCTAACTTCTCGATCAAAGTACGGTATCTCTCAATATCAGTTTTCTTCAGATAAGCAAGTAAACCACGTCTCTGACCTACCATTTTCAGAAGACCTCTTCTGGAGTGATGATCTTTGTGGTTTGTCTTTAAGTGCTCTGTCAGTTCCTCAATCCTTGCTGTTAAAACTGCAACCTGCACTTCCGGTGAACCTGTGTCGCCCGGTGTTCTTGCATATTCTGCCATGATAGCCTGTTTCTTTTCTTTAGAAATCATTGTATGTTCCTCCATATTCTTTTTTATAATCGCCTCTGATTAAGAAACGGTCGGAGTTTCCAATTCCTGAATCAGGGCTGTGCTCATACTGGTTTAGTATAGCATAACAGTCCGTAGTTGTAAAGATGCATTTTCAGAAAAAACGCACGCCCCAGACAGCCTGTTCCCTGTACAGATCAGACACTTTTATGCCTGTGGCGGAACTGCTGGCATGGACCACCTGTCCATCGCCGATGTACATGACCACATGATAAATATACCCGTTTTCCGAGTAAAAGATCAGGTCCCCGGGAAGTGCTTCCTCCACGGATATTCTCTGTCCCGCGTTTGCCTGGTCTGCTGCCACCCTGGGGATATCCACGCCAAAATCATTGTAAAGGGTCTGTACAAAACCGGAGCAGTCCGCGCCGTTTGTCAGGCTTGTCCCACCCCAGACATAGGGATTCCCCACAAACTGAAGGGCATAATTGACCAAAGACGTGCGCACGTCCGAGGGGTTGATAACAGGCACCGGCTCCGGGTCATCCACCGGATATGCCAGCACCGGCTCTGTAAGCCCTGTCATCTCCAGATAATCCGCCTCATTGGTGCCCAGCATGTCCAGATACAGGTTGCACACATACCCTGTCATCTCCCCGGAGCTGATATAAGACCATTCTCCCTCTGTGCTCTCCACATAACAGAGCCCGTCCTTGGGGAGTTTGCCGATGATGGCAGCATCCGTACCTGCCCCCTCCCTGATATTCAGGCAGCTATCCACATCTGCCACGGCACAACACTGCTCTGTGGGAACGTTCTCTGCCGGTTCTGCCATAACTGGCACTGCTGCCAGAAGCATACCGGTACCTGCCAGTGTATAACTGATTTTTTTCATAAAATTCTGCATAAAATACTCCTTTTCAAAGAAACCATCATTCCTTCCGGCCGTACTTTGCCGGGCCGGACGCAAAAAGCCCGCGGCGCTTCTGCCGCAGGCTTTTTCTTTGGTATTCAGGACAATAAAAGCATATCTTTTATTGTATTATAGAGTATTGCCTGTATTTTACGATTTTATTACGATTTCATTACAATTCTCTTATCTTCTTCCGGTTCTTCGTCCAGAATGGAGAATGCAATGTTTGTTGCATGGTCAGCCACACGCTCCAGACCGGAAATCAGGTCTGAATAGATCATGCTGGCGTCGGGTGTACATTCATTTCTGGTAAGACGCTGTATATGGGTCTCCTGGAGATGTCTCTCCATCTCATCAATGCTGTCCTCCAGCTCCAGGATCTCCTGGAGATGCTTCTGGCTGTTATGGGAGAACATGTCCATGGAGTAAGTCATGATCCTTATAACCTTGTCCATCATTTCAGCCAGCTCCTTCTGGGCCGCCGGACTGAACTCGATATTTTTCTCCCTGCGCTCAATGGCTGCGTCTGCCACATTCTCCGCATGGTCTCCGATTCTCTCAATATCGTTCACCACATGGAAAAGGCCGCCGATGCTCTTGATATCATCAATGGGCAGCGTGCTCTGGTTGATGGCGATCAGATAATCCGTGATGGCGTGGTTCATATAATCAATATGTTTTTCCACCCGGTAGACCTCTGCGATCTCCTCCTCATCCATTGTGATCAGCGCATTCATCGCTCTGTTTAAATTGGTGATAGCCATATTACCCATTCTCTCCAGCTCTTTTGTAGCTTCCACTACAGCCGTACTGGGTGAGAATACATTGGTGGGACCTATGTATTCCAGCTTGAAGCCGCCGTCTGTGGCCTCTTCGTCCTTTCCGGGAACGAAGAGATAGGTCATCTTTACAATGGCACCGGAGAACGGCAGTAAAATCAACACCTGGAAAACTTTGAACAGGGTGTGGGCATTTGCCACGCTCCGTCCTATGTTGCCTCCGGAAAGTGTGGTGATCATATTCTCTACCCAGCTCTCTCCCAGCAGAAGCATTACCGCCATGATCACTGTACCGATCACGTTGAACAGAAAGTGGATCAGCGCCGCGCGTTTTGCGTCTTTGTTTCCATTGAGGCTTGCCAGCAGTGCGGAAGTACACGCACCGATATTACATCCCAAAATGATGTAGAAGCAGATTCCCAGCGGAAGCAGACCCTGCTGCGCCATCAAAAGCAGTATGCTGACCGTTACCGATGAGCTCTGGATAATGGCAGTGATGAGAAATCCGATGAAAATACCCAAAAACGGATTTTTCAGATTGGAGAGCAGGCTGATGATAAATGGTGATTCCTTCAGGCCCGCCATGCTTCCCGACATGAGTGAAAGTCCCATGAACAGCACGCCAAAGCCCAGAATGACCTCACCTACCTTTTTCACCTTCTCCTTCTTGCAGAACATGACAATGATCACGCCCAGCATCAAAAATACCGGGGCAATCTGGGAAAGGTTAAAAGCTACAAGCTGTGATGTGATGGTGGTACCGATATTGGCACCCATGATCACGCCTGCCGCCTGGTAGAGATTCATAAGCCCTGCATTTACAAAGCTGACTACCATTACTGTGGTTGCGCTGGATGACTGGATGATGGCACAGAAAATCATACCGAACAGCATTCCCACAACCTTGTTTTTTGTAAAGAAAGCCAGAAAACTACGCATCTTTGCTCCCGCGGCCTTCTCAATGCTGTCACTCATCACCCGCATGCCGTACAGGAACAACCCTAAACCGCCTATCAGCGTCAAAATGTTTCCTACGTTCATTCTTATCTCCTTGGTAAAAAAGATTTCGTTATAAACTATAATAGAAAATCTGAGGTTTGTCCATCATTATTTGTCAAACGCTTTGAAAAAATCTCGACCTTTTTGGACATCCACATCCAATTGTCCCTTTAATTCCTGAAGGGAGGCGAATTTTCTCTCCGGCCTCAAATAGCGGTAAAAACGCACCTCTGCGTCCTGTCCGTACAAGTCCTCGTCACAGTCAAAAAGGTATGTCTCCACACCCAGAAAATGTTCCGCAACTGTGGGCTTATACCCTACGTTGGTAATTCCCTGGTATATTTTGTCACTAATGCGGGAACGGGTGATATAGACACCGTTGGGCGGCAGTTTCTTACAGACCGGAGGGATCAGGTTGGCAGTGGGGACGCCTATGGTACGCCCAAGCTGCCGCCCGTGCACGATCTCACCTCTGGTAAAATACACATATCCCAGAAGCTCATTGACCTTTTCCATATTTCCCTTTTCCAGTTCTTCCCGCACATAGGTGCTGCTGATCTCCCGGCTGCCGTCTTTTAATTTTTCTACTACGTCAACGGTAAATCCGTAAGTTTCTCCCATTTTTCGCAAAAGTTCGGGGGAACCTGCCCTGTCGTGCCCGAATCTGAAATCAGGGCCCACAGCCAGATACCTCACATGCATGCGGTTCACCAGGAACTCTTTTACAAATTCCTCTGCTTCCATGTGCATGAGCGTATCGGTAAAAGGACACTCCACCAGAATATCCATTCCCCGCTCACAGGCCAGCTCCTCCCGTTCCTCGTTGGTCAGAAGTCCCTTTGCAGGGGTATGTAGAAGCCTCACCACAGGCGACACGTCAAAAGTAAAGATAACCGCCTTACAGTTATCTTCTTTTTTCTCCCGTATGCAGTTCATAAGCTTCTGATGTCCTCTGTGCAGCCCGTCGAATTTTCCGAGGGTGACTGCACTTGTCTCCCCCTCGCCAAGCCGTGGCACATCTGTTGTATATATCATGGTGTCTCCTTTCTGCTCTCCGCAAAATCCTCCGGGGTGCAGAACATGGTAATCAGCCGAAACTGTTTTTTCTTCTCTTCAAATTCATACAGGCCGATAAAACGCCGGCTGCTGTCGTACATGCGGACTCTGGTGCCGTCCTCCATGACGCATTTGGCGGGAACCGCATTTCCGTTGCGGAGCATTTTGTCAAAACACGCCGGTGCCTGTATCTCTCCGTATTGGGAAAACATCTGCTCAATTGTGACAACATGGGACAGGACCGTGCCCGCTTCTGCCGCCTTCTCCACCTCTGAAAGCTTCAGGGCATCCTTCACGTCAAAGCGCTCCACACGGGTGCGCAGCAAACTTTCCATACAGCCGCCGCAGCCCAGCTTCTGACCGATGTCATGACACAGGGTCCTGATATAAGTACCCTTGGAGCAGGTAACCGAAAACCGCACAAGCGGAAGATTCATCTCGAGAATATCAATCCCGTAAAATACCACGCGGCGCGGCTTTCTCTCCACTTCTTTTCCCTCACGGGCAAGCTCGTAAAGCTTCCTGCCGTTTACCTTTAAAGCAGAATACATGGGAGGGATCTGCTGCTGCTCTCCGAGAAAGCTCTCGATACAGGCGCGCACGCCCGAAGGGTCGGCACAGACCTCTTTTTCCTCCAGCACAGTGCCTGTCATGTCCTGGGTATCTGTGGTGATCCCCAGATGCAGCACCGCCTCATATGTCTTCTGCTTATCTGTCAGAAGGTCACACAGCTTTGTGGCCTTTCCCAGACATACCGGGAGAACACCCTCCGCGTCCGGGTCCAGCGTACCTGTATGGCCAATCTTCTTTTGTCTTAAAATGCCCCGAAGCTTTGCCACAACGTCGTGGGATGTATACCCCTTTTCCTTGTATATGTTAATAACTCCGTTAATCACAGCATTTTTCCTTTATCTGTTTTTCTATATGTCCGGTCAGATTGTTGATCACGTCATAGACAGAGCCCTGCATGGTGCAGCCCGCTGCCTTCACATGGCCGCCGCCTGAAAAATAGCTGGCTACCATATTGACATCCACAGGACCGTTGGAGCGCATGCTCACTTTAAATTCCTGTGTCTTTACTTCATACAAAAAGACTGCAACTTCCACACCTTTTGTAATGCGGAGCTGGTCAACAATACCGTCTAAATCCTTTGGTTCCACACCGTAGAATTCCATATCGCGCTTTCTGATACACCCGATGATGCATTTTCCGTTCAGCAGCATAATGCTCTCCATCAGGCATCTGCCCAGGATCTGGTTCTGCACATAGCTTTTCCGGTAAAAGGTCTCATCAATGATCCTTGTAAAATCAATCCCTTTTTCCATGAGCTTTGCGGCAATGCGCATGGTCTCCGGAGTGGCAGAGGAAAATTTGAACACACCGGTGTCATGGGCCATCCCCATATAGATGGCCTCTGCCGCCTGCTTTGACACTTTTTCCTCATCCAGAAGGCCAAACAGCACCTCTGACGCGGAGCTTACATCCGGCTTCACCACATTGATATCACCAAAGCCCTTATTGCTCACATGATGGTCAATGCAGATTCGTTTCCGCGCTTTCTGATACGCTTCAGATGCCACACCGATGCGGTCCGACGTGCTGGTGTCAATGAGAAAGAACACATCATACACCTCATCCCCGCCGCACACGGTCCTGATCTCATCCAGATGTGAGATCAGGGAAAAGGCATCCCTGGGCTGTTCCAGATAGACATCTGTCTCAATCTCCGGATAATTTTCGCGCAGATAGAGGTAAAGCCCCATGCAGGAGCCTACACAGTCACCGTCCGGACGAACGTGTCCGGCGATGGCTGCCCTCTTGATTCCCTTCAGTTCACTCGCTATCTTCTCCATCCTCATGCACCTCCGATGCTGTGTCCTTTCTGCTGACCTCATCAATCAGCTTAGACATGGTTACGCCATATTCAATGGATTCGTCCAGAATAAACCGGATCTCAGGCGTATTTCTCAGGTTCACCGTCTTGGCAAGCTGCCTGCGGATATAGCTTTCCGCACTGCGAAGCCCTGCTAAGGTGTCCTTTTTCGCTTCTGCATCGCCAAGCACACTGATATATGCCTTGCAGGTTTTAAGGTCCGGCGCAACTTCCACTGCCGTGACGCTTGTCATCGGCTGGATGCGCGGGTCCTTGATACCGTTGCGGATGATCTCTGCCAGTTCTTTGTGAACCTCAGCATTCACCCGTGTATTTTTAATACTGTTTTTTCTCATAAAAGCTCTCCTATCTCGGCACTTCCACCATAATGTAAGCTTCTACCCTGTCTTCTTCCAAAACGTCGTTGAAGTCCTCGAATACGAGACCGCATTCATAACCTGCTTTTACTTCTTTTACATCATCTTTGAAGCGTTTCAGAGATGCCAGAACACCTTCGTAAATCTGTTCTTCGCCCCTGGTGATGCGGACCTTGCAGTTTCTCTGGAACATACCGTCCAGAACATAGCCGCCGGCAATGGTACCCACTCCGGATGCCTTGAATGTCTGACGTACTTCCGCATGGCCGATGACTTTCTCCTCGAATACCGGGTCCAGCATACCCTTCATGGCAGCTTCCACATCCTCGATGGCCTGATAGATGACACGGTACAGTCTTAAGTCAACACCCTCCTGCTCTGCAATGGCCTTAGCCGTAACATCCGGGCGTACATTGAAGCCGATGATAATGGCATTGGATGCGCTTGCAAGGGTAACATCAGATTCGTTGATGGCACCCACACCGCCGTGGATGACTTTCACCACAACCTCCTCGTTTGAAAGCTTCACAAGACTCTGTTTCACTGCTTCCACAGAACCCTGTACGTCGGCTTTTACGATCAGAGGAAGTTCTTTCAGATTACCTGCCTGAATCTGTGTGAACAGATCATCCAGGGACATCTTGGCTTTTGTCTCTTCCAGAAGACGGTTTTTATTTTCGGAAACAAAGGTAGCAGCAAAGTGTTTTGCCTCTTTGTCATTTTCTGTTGCAACCAGGATCTCTCCTGCGTTTGGCACGTCACTAAGACCCAGGATCTCTACCGGAGTGGACGGACCTGCCTCTTTTACTCTTCTTCCCTTGTCATCCATCATGGCACGGACTTTACCGGAGCATGCGCCGGCGGCAATGAAGTCACCTACACGCAGGGTTCCTTTCTGTACCAGGATCGTGGCAACAGGGCCTTTTCCTTTGTCAAGCTCTGCCTCGATCACGAGACCTCTTGCCATTCTCTTCGGATTGGCTTTCAGCTCTGAAACTTCCGCAGTCAGAAGGATCATCTCCAGAAGGGTCTCGATACCCTCCCCGGAATGTGCGGATACCGGTACAAAGATGGTGCTTCCGCCCCAGTCTTCCGGAATCAGCTCATACTCGGATAATTCCTGTTTTACTCTCTCAATATTGGCACTCGGCTTATCAATCTTGTTGATGGCAACAATGATCTCAACGCCTGCAGCCTTGGCATGGTTGATCGCTTCCACTGTCTGAGGCATCACACCGTCATCAGCGGCAACTACCAGGATCGCAATATCTGTAGCATTGGCACCGCGCATACGCATGGCAGTAAACGCCTCATGGCCCGGTGTGTCAAGGAAGGTGATCTTCTGATCATTGATGGTAACCACGTAGGCACCGATGTGCTGTGTGATACCGCCTGCCTCTCTGTCTGTCACATGGGTGTTTCTGATACAGTCCAGAAGAGATGTTTTACCATGGTCAACGTGGCCCATAACGCAGACTACCGGAGGTCTCGGAACCAGTAAGGAGGCATCTTCTTCATCTTCTTTCAGAAGTTCCGCGATCACATCTACCTTCTCTTCCGGTTCTGCGATGATATCGTACTCCAGAGCGATCTCCTGTGCCTTCTCAAAATCGATCTCATGGTTCACAGTGACCATGATACCGTCCATGAAAAGCTTCTTGACGATAACTGAGGGCTGCATTTTCATCTTCTCAGCCAGCTCGCGGATGGTCATTTTCTCCGGAAGCGTGATCTCTTTTACAACTTCCTTCTTCTCCTCCACCTTAGGCTGGGTGCTCGGTCTCTGCAGCGCTTTCGGCAGTCTCTGGTTCGGACGTCTTCCGCCTCCCTGGTTCGGGCGTTTTCCGGCTGCCTTGAAATCGTCTTTCTTGACATCCTTCTTCTTATTCTCACGGTTTAATTTGCGGCTGTCCTTCTCCACAAATTCCAGTTTGGGAGCATCTGCTTTGCCGCCTTTGTCTCTGTTAAATCCGCCGCCCTGACGGTTATCCGTACCTCTCTGACGGTTATCACCGAAGCGGTTCGGACCGGTGCCTGTTCTCGGACGATTATCACCGCCTCTGTTGTCGCTGCTGTAGCGCGGGCGGTCGCCTGTACCTGTTCTCGGACGGTTGTCACCGTTTCTGTTGTCGCTGCTGTAGCGCGGACGGTCGCCCGTACCTGTTCTCGGACGGTTGTCACCGTTTCTGTTGTCGCTGTTGTAGCGCGGACGATCACCTGTGTTTGTTCTCGGACGGTTGTCACCGTTTCTGTTGTCGCTGCTGTAACGCGGACGGTCGCCTGTACCTGTTCTCGGACGGCTGTCACCGTTTCTGTTGTCGCTGTTATAGCGCGGACGATCGCCTGTGCCTGTTCTCGGGCGGCTGTCACCGTTTCTGTTGTCGCTGTTATAGCGCGGACGGTCGCCTGTGCCTGTTCTCGGGCGGCTGTCACCGTTTCTGTTGTCGCTGTTGTAGCGCGGACGGTCGCCTGTGTTTGTTCTCGGGCGGCTGTCACCGTTTCTGTTGTCATTATTATAACGGTTCTGGCCGTCTCCGCTGCTGGTTCTTGGGCGGTTATCACTGTTTCTGTTATCGTTATTGTAACGATTCGGACGGTCTCCGTTTCTGTTGTCGCTGTTCGGACGATTATCCGTCCTGTTCTGAGTATTTGCTGTACTTTCCGTTTTCATTCCTCCCTGTGCCGGACGATTATTCCCCGGCTGGCTGCTGCTGTGCACACTGCCTGCTTCTGCAGGACGATTCTGTGGTTTTTGTTTTCTCTCAGGCATATGACTGGCGTTCTGCGGTCTGAAGACCTGGATCAGCTTTTTCTTTGGTTTCTCTTCTGCTGACGCCGCCGGCTTTGCAGAATCTGTGCTGGCTGCTGCCATATTTCCCTTTCTCAAGTTTGCTCGTATCATGCTCACGTGGTCATCCTCAAGGCTGCTCATGTGGCTTTTTACATCTATATTTTTGGATTTCAAAAAATCCATGACCTCCTTGTTGGTTTTATCTAATTCCCTTGCAATTTCATGCACTCTCAGTTTTGACATATATTGCCCTCCTTTTTATTTTCCCATCTGTTCCAGCTTTTTCTTCATCGCCACTGCGAAATTATCATCCGTCACACCCAGAGACGCGCGGTAATCCTTTCCAATGGCACCTCCCAACTCCTCCTTTGTTCCGACAACATACAGCGGCACCTTATAGTAAGTACACATGTCGGAAAACTTTTTTTTTGAATTATCTGATGCATCGCCTGCCACAAGGACAAGGCGCGCTTTTCCTGCCTTCACTGCTTTTTCCGTGGCAAACTCGCCGCTTACCACTCTTCCGGCTTTAGCCGCCAGTCCCAGAAGGGACAGTTCTTTACTGATGCTCAAGCTTATCAAACTCCTTTTCCAGGCTCTCATATACAGATACCGGAATCGCTGTCTTTAAAGAGCGCTCCAGTCCTCTGTTTTTGATGGCCTTCTGCAGGCATTCCTTGTCAAAACACAGATATGCCCCTCTGCCGTTCTTTCTGCCTGTGGCATCCAGAATGATCTCATCCTCCGGTGTCTTTAGAACACGGAGCATTTCCTTCTTGCTCTTCATCTCACCGCAGCCGGTACATTTCCGCATAGGGACTTTCCTGACCGTACCCATACTCTCACCTACTCTTCTTCACCGGGAAGCGGCAGATCGGAAGGTTCTTCATAGTTCTCTATTATGTCCTCTTCCCCGTATGCTTCCTCGTCGTAGCCTTCTTCTGTAAACTCTTCCTCTTCAAACTCTTCCTCATAGAAATCGAAATCACCGGACTCTCTGGCCTGTGTCTCGCTCTTGATATCGATTTTGAATCCTGTCAGCCTGGCTGCAAGTCTGGCATTCTGTCCCTCTTTGCCAATCGCCAGGGAGAGCTGGTAATCCGGAACAATGACCATAGCAGTCTTCTCATCCGGGTCAGCCATAACAGAGATGACTTTTGCGGGACTTAACGCATTCTCAATGAGAAGTGCCGGGTTGTCGCTCCAGTTGATAATATCAATCTTCTCGCCCCTTAACTCTTCCACAATAGCATTGACTCTGGCGCCGTTCATACCAACACAGGCACCCACGGGATCTACATCCGGGTCATTGCTCCACACAGCGATCTTCGTACGGGAGCCCGCTTCTCTGGCAATGCTCTTGATCTCCACCGTGCCGTCCTTCACCTCTGTGACCTCCGCCTCAAAAAGACGTTTCACCAGTTCCGGATGTGTCCTGGACACAAGGATCTTCGGTCCCTTGGGGGTATCTTTTACCTCCAGGATATACAGTTTGATCCTCTCTGTGGGGCGGAACACCTCTGTCTTCACCTGTTCGTTCTCTGTCAGGATGGCATCTGCCTTGCCCAGGTTGATGCTGTAGTTTCTGCCCAGGCTTCTCTGTACGATACCTGTCACAACATCTTTTTCCTTTCCGTAATACTGGTTGAAGATCACTTTTCTCTCTTCTTCACGGATTTTCTGCAGAATTACGTTCTTGGCATTCTGGGTGGCGATCCTTCCGAACTCCTTGGACTTGATCTCCACATTCACCACATCTCCCAGCTCATACTGGGAATTCATCATCTTGGCATTTGCCAGGCTGATCTCCATGACCGGGTCCATCACTTCCTCCACCACAGTCTTCTCCGCGTACACGCCGAAATCACAGGTCTCGGGGTTGATATTCACGTGCACATTGTCAGCCTTGCCGAAATGGTTCTTGCACGCCTGGATCAGGGACTGCTCAATGGCTTCCAAAAGCGTATCTTTGCTGATGGATTTCTCTTTTTCCAGAATATCCAGCGCCTCTAATAACTCTGTATTCATTTTTTTACATCCTCCTGAATTTCTTCTATATAATATCCACTGCTGTTAAAAGTCAAATGCCTGCCTGATCAGTGCAATGTCAGCCTTCAAAAAGGTGCGCTCCCCATCTTCATTCTCAATGGTCACGCTGTCCGCATCGTAGGCTTTCAGTATACCGTAGAATTCCTTCTCCCGGTCAATGGCACGGTAAGTTCTGATCTCCAGCTCTTTGCCCATGTTTCTTAAGTAGTCCTTTTCTTTTTTCAGTGGTCTTCCAAGACCCGGGGAACTCACTTCCATAATATAAGCAGTGTCGATAAAGTCTTCTTCATCCAGCTTTTCAGAAAATGCTCTGCTGACAACCTCACAGTCATCTACAGTAATGCCGCCTTCTTTGTCAATGTAGGCACGCAGATACCAGTTACTGCCTTCCTTCACATATTCCATATCCACAAGCTCAAACCCATTGCTCTCCAGTATGGGTGTTATCAGGGCTTCTGCTTTCTGCTCGTATTTTTCTCTCTGACTCATTCTTTCACCTTCTTCCGCATTTTCTGTCCGCTATTCGATAAAGTTATAACGGAACATTTATATTCGTGGCAACTTTATGGGTACTTAGTTTCCCACTACATAATAAGAGTGGACCGAAGGCCCACTCTTATGTTATCGTGATTATCAAGTTCTATACCAGAATACCACTAAAGCAGTAAAGTTGCAAGTGTTTTTATAACTATTCCTCCCACAACCACTATTCCGCGAGGTGTTTTGCGAAGCAAAATCCCGAGTTGGCCAGCGCCAAAATGCAATTTATTGCATTTTGTGTGCATCGCGAAGCGTGTTACTGTTCACAGAACTGCGCTTTTTGCAGGGCTGTGAATAGTTACGTGTTTTTTACCAATAGACCGTGAGGAGCATGTCCTCATCGCTGTATCCGATGTTCCACTGATAGGTTTCCCCCTCCTGGAACGGATAGGCATCCCGCACAGCCCGCTCGATCAGATCACCGTCCACCATGGCGGCTACAGCCTGCCGGTAACTGTCCGGATCGGCAAACTTGAAATCTTCCCGCTCCCTTCCTTCCGATATGGATGCAGTGAGTATATTGTAGAATTCATTCTCCTCATAGTATGAGTACCAGGTGCCGTTCATTTTGTAATAGTTATAGCTGTCATCTGTGCATTCCGGCAGCGGCAGAAGGTCGTCCGGTGTATGTGTAGCAAGGAGTGTGGCGGCATCACAGCACAGATAAGTGTAGGAGATCTCCTGCACGGCCCCTTCCTGTTTCTCCGAAAATCCCGGATTTGCCCAGGTGGTATCCACATAGTAATAATTCTCTCCTATCTTCACCAGATTCCATGCATGTTCCTCATCATTTGGCGCTGCTTTTCCGGTGACCAGCGTACAGAAAATTCCCATCTTTCCCAAAAGGTACTGGGTCGCTTTGGAAAATCCGGCACATACCGTGACCTGGTTTAAGAAGACGCTCTGAATATTCTGGTTGTTTGGGCAGGACTGGTCATATGCTGTATTCTGGCTCAAAAATTCGTAAATATACTTGATTTTCCCATATGTATCCGCATCTGCCGGTACCTGTGCGATCCACTGGTCTGCTGCCGCCTCAATGCCGGCTTTTGTGGATTCTATCTCTGCCTTATCTATATTGTACACAAGCTGCAGATCCACACTGCCGGCCGCCTCCGCGCTGCCGTCTCCCTGGAAGGTGTAGGACTGCTGGTCCAGCCAGAAAAATTCCGGATGGTCCACGAACACCATATTGTTGACCCGGTTGATATCTGCCTCCGTACAGGCATCCACAGTGACGATATCCTTATATTCCAGAATCCCGTTCAAAAGCTGTCGGTATAACTTCTGCTGGTCCTCTGTCAGGCTCTCATAACCATAGGGTATGTATTCGCCGTTTATATACTGAAGGGCATCCGCCTCCGCAATTTTCTCCTTCTCCGGCTCAAAGACCTGATAGATCTTCTTTTGTACGGATTCGGTCACACTTTCTTTTGTCTCCGCCTCCGTCTCTATCCCCCTGCCGCAGCCGGAAAACAGAAAGGAGACCAGGAGCGTCCCGCACAGAAGCAGGCTGTATACTCTTTTTCTCATAGGCATCTTCTCCTAGTCAAACCAATTCTTATGTTTAAAATACAAAATCTCTATGATAACGATCAGAAGCACCACACCGATAATGATAAAATAGCTGCCTTTATAGTAAAGCTCCGGCATATTCACAAAGTTCATGCCATACCAGCCGGTGATCAGCGTCAGGGGCATGAAAATAGTGGTGACGACGGTGAGGAACTGCATGATCTTGTTCTGCCGCTCCGCAGTTCTGGCCTGATACATTTCCCGGATCTGAAGGGTATATTCCCGCAGGTTTCTGGTGTTGTCCGCAAGGCGCTCTATTCTTTTTGCCATTACTCGGAAAAGGCGGCAGTCCTCCTCCCCGAGAAATCCCGTATAATTTTCCTCCAGCATTTCACAGAAGTCCGCAAGCTGGTCATAGTAGGTGTTCATGCGCAGAAGCTCCCTGCGCACAGTCAGCATCCTTGCCGGACAGTCCTTGATCTCCCGACGGAACAGCCCGTCCTCCAAGTCTGTCATCCTGAGTTCATACGCCTGGAGAAAACGGACATCATCTTCTAACAGGCGCTCCATAAATTCAAAGAGAAAATGCGCCACATAACTCTGCTCCTGGAACCGGATTTCCTCCATCTCTTTTACTATATGGGCCACAAATCCGGATTCGTCCACAAACAACAGCTTCTCCCTATCCATATAATACCCGAAGGAGATGGGTTTTTCCAGAAGTTTTTCTTTCTGGGGCACGGAAAAAGTTCCCACTACGCAGTCCTTCTGCAGCTCCGCCTTGCAGAAATGCACGTGCTCCAGGCTTCTTAAAAGCAGGCGCCCCGGACTGCTGTCCCCGTATTTTCTTTTGTAGGATTCCACTGTCAGTATCTCAATAAGGCAGTCTCCGGGAGCCAGAATTTCCTTTTCCCCGAGGCCTGACATTTTCTTATTCAAACGATATCTCATTAGGCCCTCCCGTATCGGCGCTGTTCCCTGCGGCCAAACCGGCCTGCTACAGCCTTACCTTTGTACCTTTTGTATCACGTTTTGCCAGCTTCAGCCGGTTCAGTGCCACACTCTTCTCCTTGTAGGTAACGGTATACTCTGTGCGGCCTTCCAGCAGGTAAGCGTGCTCCACCTCATCGTCCCCGGCAAGGCGAATACCGCGCACGCCGATGGCTGTTTTCTTCTTATCCGGAACCTCTTCCTTCAGAAAGCGCAGAAAAATGCCGTTCTTTGTCTGCAGCACCACATATTCCATGGGGTCGGCGATCTGTACCAGTACCAACTGGTCGCCTTCCGCCAGCTTTGTGGCTGCTATGGTCCGCTTGGACACATCAAATTCTGTTCCTGTCACCTGTTTCAGCATACCTGTCTTCGTGGCAAAGAACAGCATGGAATCTTTAATTCCGGAGAGGCTGGATACAAATACCATCTGCTCCGCAGAGCTGTCATAGTTGCTCACATTGTCAATGGGTGTGCCTTTATCTCTGAATTTTCCGTAGGGCAGGTCCAGCACCTTGATGGTATGCATTCTGCCGGAATCTGTAAACACACAGATCTTGTCCGTGTTCATACAGGAGAAAATATATTTATTCTCACTGTCCGCAGTCTCCTTATTCCGTTCATAGGCTGCCTTGTCGATGGTCCTGGCATACCCGAAACGATCCATGAGAAAGACAACTTCCATCTCTTCTATTTTCTTTTCCTCGTACACAGCTTCTGCTGCGTTTTCAATGGCAGTGAGACGCTTCTTTCCGAATTCTTTTTTCACGGCTCTGAGCTCGTCGATGATAACAGCTGCCATGGAGTCATAGTTGTTTAAGATATCCTCGTAGCGGGCAATATTTTTCAGCGTGGTCTCATGCTCTGCCATAAGTGCCTCCACTTCCAGGCCGATAAGCTTATAGAGACGCATATCCAGAATAGCAGCCGCCTGTCTTTCCGTAAACCGCAGCTTTCCTGCCTGCCGCTCGCTTGTCTTTGTCTTAAAGCGTATCCCCTCTGTGATACCGCTGACCAGGCAGTTTTTCACCTGTTCTCTGTTCTTGCTTCCCCTGAGGATCTCAATGATCAGGTCTATGACATCACAGGCCTTTATGAGACCTTCCTGTATCTCCTGTTTTTCCCGCTCTTTTGCAAGGAGTGTCTGATACTTTCTGGTAGCCACCTCGAACTGGAAATCCACATGGTACTCAATGACCTGTTTCAGACTTAAGATCTCAGGCCTTCCGTCCGCAACGGCAAGCATATTTACGCCGAAAGTGTCCTCCAGCCTTGTCTTCTTGTACAGCATGTTGGTCAGGTTCTCCACATCCGCGCCCTTTTTCAGTTCCAGCACAATGCGGATTCCCTCTTTTGAAGACTGGTTGGAGATATCCACAATATCCGTGGTCTTTTTTGTCTCCACAAGGGTTGCCACATCGTTCAGGAATTTGCCGATGTTGGCGCCGATCATGGTGTATGGGATCTCTGTGATGACCAGAAGGGTTCTTCCTGCTTTTCCCTTCTCCACCTCCACCTTGCCGCGGAGCTTGATCTTGCCGCTCCCGCTCTCATAGATGGCGGGAAGGTCATCCTTGTTGACCACGATTCCGCCTGTGGGGAAATCAGGGCCTTTGATGTATTTCATCAGCCCCTGCGTGGTGATGGTGTTATCCTTCATATAGGCGATGACACCGTCAATGACTTCGTTTAAGTTGTGGGGAGGAATACTGGTCGCCATACCTACGGCGATGCCGTCCGCTCCGTTTAACAACAGGTTCGGGACCTTCACGGGAAGCACTGCAGGCTCTTTTTCCGTCTCATCAAAGTTGGGAACAAAATCCACCACATTCTTGTCAAGGTCTGCCAGATATACCTCCTGGGTTATTTTCTCCAGACGGGCCTCTGTGTACCTCATGGCAGCCGCCCCGTCCCCTTCTATGGAGCCGAAGTTGCCGTGGCCGTCCACCAGGGTCTGGCCTTTTTTAAACTCCTGGGCCATGACCACCAGGGATTCATAGATTGAACTGTCTCCGTGGGGATGGTATTTACCCATGGTATCGCCTACGATACGGGCACATTTCCTGTATGGCCTGTCATAGCGGATCCCCAGCTCATACATATCGTAAAGGGTTCTCCTCTGCACCGGCTTTAAGCCGTCCCGCACATCCGGAAGGGCGCGGGCGACGATAACACTCATGGCATAGTCAATATAAGACTTCTGCATGATCTCCGAATATTCTGTTCTGATAATATTATCCTGTACGTTCGCCATTTTGCTCCTCCTATATGTCTAATTCCGCATCCTGGGCGTGCTCGTAGATGAATGCTTTCCGGGGAGGCACTTCCGTTCCCATCAGTACCTCTGTCACGTCGGATGCCATACGCGCATCCTCGATCTCCACCAGCTTCAAAAGCCTGGTCTCCGGGTTCAGGGTTGTCTCCCAGAGCTGCTGCGCGTCCATCTCACCGAGACCTTTGTACCGCTGCAGGGTGAAGGGGCCTTTGTGCCTTTTTCTGTAACGTTCCAGAGCCTTGTCGTCATAGAGGTATTCCTCTTTCCCTTTTGCGGGCATGGCTTTATAGAGGGGCGGCATGGCAATGTACACGTGTCCCTCATAGATCAGTTCCGGCATGAACCGGTAGAACAAAGTCAGAAGCAGGGTGGAAATGTGGGCACCGTCCACGTCGGCATCGGCCATGATGATGATCTTATCATAGCGCAGCTTGCTGATGTCAAAGTCATTGCCGTATCCCTCGGAAAATCCGCAGCCGAAGGCATTGATCATGGTTTTGATCTCCGCATTTGCCAGCACCTTGTCAATGGTGGCTTTCTCCACGTTGAGGATCTTACCGCGGATGGGAAGGATGGCCTGGAAGCTTCTGTCCCTGGCTGTCTTGGCACTTCCCCCGGCGGAATCTCCCTCCACAATGAAGATTTCACACAGAGAAGGGTCTCTTTTTTCACAGTTTGCCAGCTTGCCGTTGGAGTCAAAGGAGTATTTCTGCCTGGTCAGCAGATTGGTCTTGGCCTTCTCCTCCGTCTTTCTGATCTTTGCGGACTTCTCCGCGCAGGACAGAATGTTCTTCAGGGTGTCCAGATTTCTGTCCATAAATAAGACAACTTCTTCCCCTGTCACTTTTCCTGTGGCTTTGGCCGCGTCCTGGTTGTCCAGCTTAGTCTTGGTCTGTCCCTCAAACCGGGGAGAGGGATGCTTGATGGACACCACCGCCGTCATTCCATTTCGGATGTCCGCCCCTGTGAAGTTGGGGTCTTTTTCCTTCAAGACACCGAGTTCCCTGGCATAGTTGTTCATCACCGAAGTGAATGTGGTCTTAAAACCGGTCAGATGGGTGCCGCCCTCTGCATTGTAGATGTTGTTGCAGAAGCCCAGCACATTTTCCCGAAATTCATTGATATACTGGAAGGCAACCTCCACGGTGATGCCCTCGGATTCTCCCTTAAAATAGACAGGCTCATGGAGGATCTCACATTTTTTGTTCAGATCCTTGATAAAGCCCACGATACCTTCCGGCTCATGGAAGGTGATGCTCTCCGGTTCGTCCCCTCTCTTATCCTCAAATACAATGGTCAGCTCAGGATTCAGATAGGCAGTCTCGTGAAGACGGCTCTTCACCTCCGTGGCAGAGAATCGTGTCTTCTCGAAAATCTCCGCATCCGGCAGGAAATTCACCAGCGTACCTGTGGCTTTTGTCCTTCCGAGCTTCGGAAGCAGGCCCTCCTCCAGCTCAATGGTGGGGATTCCCCGCTCATAGTGGTCGTGATGGATATACCCCTCCCGGCTGATCTTGATATCCAGATATGTGGACAGAGCGTTGACCACAGAGGAGCCGACACCATGAAGGCCTCCGCTTGTCTTATACGCGGAGTCATCAAACTTTCCGCCTGCATGCAGTGTGGTGAATACAAGCCTCTCGGCTGACATCCCCTTTTCATGCATGCCCACAGGGATTCCACGTCCGTTATCCTCCACAGTGGCAGAGCCGTCCCGCTCCAGCGTCACGCGGATATCCGTACAGAATCCGGCCAGATGCTCATCCACCGCGTTGTCTACAATCTCATAAATCAAATGGTTCAAACCCTTCCGGGAAACACTGCCGATATACATACCGGGCCGTTTCCTTACAGCCTCCAGTCCCTCCAGAACTGTGATGCTGCTGGCATCATAGGTTGTTTTTTTTGCCATTCCTGTTCGTCCTTTCTATTTCAGTATACTCTCAATCGCTTTTGCAGCACCGTCATTCTCATTGGTGTCTGTCACTGCGCTGCTGATCTCCTTCACTCTGCTGCAGGCATTGCCCATAGCCACAGAGTATCCGGCATTTAAAAGCATTTCATAATCATTATTGCTGTCACCGACTGCCATGATTTCTTCCTGTCTGACCCCGATCATGTCGGCCAGCTTTACAATGGCATTCCATTTGCTCCATCTTCCGTGCACCACTTCTATATTATTGGGGATGACGGAAATGGGATGTACACCGGGGAGCATATCTATTTCCCTTATCAGCTTATCCTTTTCTTCCATTTTGGATACTAAAATATGTACCTTTCCCACACGGATTCCATCCTCTGCAAGAAGCTGCCTGTAGTCTGCTGTCATTTTGTTGGTGGCAAGAAGCTGGTCGCAGTATTCAACCGGAAGGCCGCACCTTCTTATAACTTCCTGCCCCTTTACATCCATATAGGCATCCTGTCCCGCATAGATTTCCACATATGTATCATACTGTGCCGCAAGCTCGTAGATCTTCCTGACATTGTCCATATCCATTTCATGAAAATACAGGACATCTCCTGTCCTGCCGTCGGTGATAACGGAGCCGTTACCGTTTATGAAATAGGAAATCTCCCTGAAATCTTTTAAAACAAACCGGGCATTGCGATAGGAGCGGCCCGTTGTGGGCACGATCAGGTATCCTTTTCTTCCCGCTTCCTCCACAGCTTCCCTGGTCCTCTCTGAGATGGTGCAGTCGTCCCGAAGAAGCGTACCGTCCAGGTCAATGGCTATCATTTTTAAATCTTTTCTCATCTTGGTTCTCCTGTTATTTGTTCGGATTCATTCGGCGGCTTTTCACACAGCCAAATACATACGCAGACAGCAGCCCGCAGCAGATGCCGATGACAATGCCCGCCATTACATCTGTAGGGAAATGCACATACAGGTACAGGCGTGAAAAGGCGATCAGGGCAGCCAGCACATAGGCGCAGATGCCGGCCTTTTTATTGCCCGTAAACAGCGCTGTGGCCGCGGCAAAGGAGGCCTGCGTGTGACCTGACGGAAAGGAATAGTCCTTCGGCACCCGGATCAGCAGCTCCACGGTGTCGTTGATCCAGCAGGGACGCTGCCTGGCCACCAGCGGCTTTAATATAATATTTCCAAACAAAGCGGATAATATCAGCGCCCCCAGCACAAGAACGCCATACTTTCTGTATTTCTTCACACAGAGCAGCACCAGACCAAGTACGATCCAGAACCATCCTGCGTTTCCAAGGGATGTGATAAATACTAAAATTTTGTCCAGCAGAGGGGTATGTATCTGCTGCAAAGCATCCAATATCGTAAATTCCCAACCCATATCTTTTTCCTTTCTGTTTCGGATTCGTCCTATATCATAACTTATTTTGGGGATTTTTTCAAATCTATTCTGTAATTCGGTAAATATGTGGGGTGACGGCAAAAAACCTCCGGCTCCCGGGATGGGAGCAGAGGTTCTTATCATCGGAATGTTGTTCGCTGCAGCAAAAGGCCGCTGTAGGATACAACATACTATTTTTTCACCCTGCAGAAGGTGTGCTTCTCTTTTTTAATTCTTCCTGAATATATGGCAATTCTTTATCCAATTTATAAAATTGTAATGCCAATACAGCCAGAAAATACAAAGCCGCCGGTACCACGGTAAACAAAAGGATCACGGAATTTACTGCCGAACTGCTTTGTACCACCGCAGTGCCGTCATAACCGCCCAGTGCTGTGACAAGTCCTAACATGCCGCTTGCCAAACCGGTTCCGACTTTACTGCAAAAACCCGATACACAAGTATAAATCCCTTCTCCTCTAACCCCGTTTTTATACTCACCATAATCCATACAATTGATAATTACATTTGAGGTAAGAATAAAAATGGGCATAAAAGATATAGAAAAGAATAATGCCGAAACCAATAACAGCGGCATACTTGTCACCCCTAATAACGGCAGCAGTTTTCCAACGGCACCAATCAGTAATGCAGCCGCCATCAAATTCTTCATTCCTATCTTCTTTGACAGCATAGGATAAAAAGCGATCGTCAATGGACCCGCAATGGATGTCACCGAAACAAGTGACATCATGGAAATATCCCCCACAACATACTTAAAATAGTAAGTTTGTGAATTCGCGACGATATTAGATGCAATATTTGTCATCAAAAGTGCCAATCCAAAAAACATCAGATAACGATTGCTAAATAACAGTTTTGCACTCTGTACAATTGTAAGTTTCTTTGATTTATCTTTCATTACAGTTTCAGCAGTACCATCCACTTCCGGAATAAGAAAAATTCGGATAAAGGATAAAACAATTGCAGGAATACAGATCATAGCAGCGATCGTTCTCCAGCCGGATGCCGTTTTTCCGATTTTATCGATTAATAAAGGAAGTAAAACGCTTAACACCACAGATGAAAATGCTGAGATCATTCCTGTCAATGCTCCGACAGACACCTGGTCCTCTTTATCTGTCACTGCCCTTGCAAGATATACGGTTCCTGCACAGGAATACAATGTCTGAAAAATCGAAAAAACCATTGTATATAAAATAAACACAAGAATTGCCGTTCCAACTGTTCCGATATTCGGAATGGAAAACAATATAAGCGTTGCGATCGCATAGAACGCAAAGGTGATATCATATGGTCTTGCCTTTCCCCATCTTGTATTTGTCCTATCAATCAAATACCCAGCCAAAATATCGGTCACTCCATCAAAAATCTTTGATAAAAGCAGCAGAAGGCCCACAAGTCCGGATGGCAGTCCTAAAACATCTGTTGAAAAATATGTAATATATCCAAGAAGAATCAGTACACATGCTGATCCGATCAGAGGCGCTGACCAAACAAAATAGAATAATTTTGAACGTTTACCCTTTTTATTCCTGATTGTAATCATTTGTTTTCCTTCTTTCCCACATAAAGAGTCGTATGTAATTCTGCATTCACATTCCCTCCAACCCATATGTCGATGACTGTTTCATCCTGAACATAGGCTTTTTTGCTGCTGCTGTAATAACGCAAATCATCTGCTGTCAATTTCAATGCAATTGTTCTGGTTTCACCCGGCATCAAATCTATCTTCGTAAATCCCTTCAACAGTCTCTTTGGTCTGGTGTCACTTCCATATCTCTGGTGGATATAGAGCTGCGCAATTTCAGCCCCTGCCCGGCTTCCTGTATTGGAAAGATTGAATCGCACAACAGCCTCTTCCCCTAACTGGATCTTCTCTTTTTCCAATACAAGATCGCTGTATTCAAATGTTGTATAACTCAGTCCATATCCAAACGGATATAAGGGAGTTCCCTCTTCATTCCAATACCTGGAATAAGGTTTTGGCTGATCTTCCGCTGGCTGATGTGTGAGATTTTCTGCATAGAATTTCGGACACTGTCCGGCACTTCTCGGAACTGTGATCGGTAATTTTGCACTTGGATTTACGTCTCCGAAGAGAATATTAGCAACTGCATTGCCGCCTTCCCATCCCGGCTGAAAAGCTTCTACAATGGCATCTATATGCTCATCGGCCCATGTAAGTGAAAGCGGTCGTCCGCCCAGGAGCACAAGTACAATCTGCTTTCCTGTTTCGTATACTTTCTCAAGAAGTTCCTGCTGTCTGCCGGGTAAATCAAGGGTTGTTCTCGATGCAGCTTCCCCTGACATATTGACTGCTTCTCCCAGCACCATGACAACCGTATCCACCTGTTTTGCCGCCTCAACTGCTTCTACAATTGCAAGTTCCGCTTCCTCATCCGTCTGCTTTTCTTTTTCCTTTTTGCCGCAAAAATCAGGAAGAATCTGAGAGACCATACTCGGAATATCTCTTTTTAACCATGCTCCCGGTCTGTAAATAATCTCTGCATCAGGAATCTTATTACGGATTCCCTCTAATACGGTTACTGCCTGCGGCACATTAGACATTCCGAGAATTCCTTCTGTGTCATCTTTTGCATCCGCAATTGGTCCGATCACAGCCAGTTTCTTAATATCTTTTGATAAAGGAAGAATGGATTCTCTGTTTTTAAGCAGTACAATACTCTGTTCTGCACTCCATAGAGCTTTTTTTCTATGTTCCCTTTCATCTTCCTCTGATTCTATGTCAGTGTACGGATGTTCAAATAATCCAAGTTCAAACTTAGTTTTCAGAATACGCCTTACCGCATCATCAATCTGCTCCTCTTTTATTTTTCCTTCACGGACAAGTTTGGCCAGAAACTGGACATATTGAAAGCTCCCCATATCCATGTCTACATGCGCATCCATTGAGCGCAAAACAGCGTCTTCTCCGTCTTTTGTCAGTCCCTGAGTGATAAGGCTTCCGATGGTTCCTGCGTCTGTCACCACGAACCCATTAAACCCCCATTCCTCTCTTAATACCTCATTTAAAAGAAAGTGATTGATCGTTGCGGGAACATTGTTCAAATCCATATAGGCGGTCATTACCGTCTCTGCGCCTGCTTTTAATCCTGCTTCAAATGTAGGGAAATACACATTGCGAAGCTCTGCTTCCGATAAAATGACCTGGTCGTAGTCTCTTCCTCCCATGCAGGCACCATACCCGGCAAAATGCTTGACACATGTCATCAGGGAATCTTGTGCGTTTAATGATTCACCGTGAAAACCCTGAATTTGTGCCTCTACAAGCTTTGATGCAAGGCAGGGATCTTCCCCCATGGTTTCCCCCACTCTTCCCCATCTGGTGTCTCTTGCAATGTCAGCGTTCGGGAAAAAGGTCCAGTGGATTCCATCTCTTCTGGCTTCCTCTGCTGCAGCACGCTGGCTTTCCCGAAGCACTTTGGGGTCCCATGAAGCAGCCATTGCCAACGGAATGGGGAATCCCGTTCTATATCCGTGGACTACATCCGAACCATATAAAATGGGAATCCCACATGGGCTTTCTTCTACTGCGATTTTCTGAATGGCATTTCTTTTTTCTTTATTTAGCAGGTATAACATAGAACCTGCAAGCCCCTTACGCGCCATATCTTCGGGGTCCGGTCCTCCGAATTCTTTCATCTGCTCCAATCCCCATACCTGGTTCATCTGTCCAATCTTATCCATCAAATTCATCTGTGCCAACAAGTTTTCCGTTCGTTCTTCTATTGAAAGCTCCGGATTGAGATATGTTTTATCCTGTAACATGGTTATTTCCTCCTGATCTCTGCCTGTCCACGGCCACATAATTTTTATTTATTTAAATCCTGCACTATCTGCATCAGCTGCTCCCTTGTCATTCCGCCGAAACTTTCCAGTATCCCCAGGGGCATTTCCAGAAACATTCTCTGCTGCATTTTCGCCGCACCTTCTCCCAACACGTCAAAGGTGCTTTCTTCCTCTCCCTTCGACATGGGAAGCATCAGCTGCTCCAATACAGCACGTCCCTTTGCTGTTTTTAACAGGCTGCCGACATTTGACTCCAAGGTGTAATGGTATGGCAGCTCTGCACTGCTGTCCACATGAACAATTTCTCTTAATCGGATATCTCTGCTTGAGGCACCGATCTCAATGGCAAAATCGCCGCTTTCCACATACCAGTCATGAATTTTTGTTTCATAGTAAGCAAAACTTCTCTTATCCAAAAGAAACTCTACCTGTTTTTCCTGATTCGGATTCAAGTCAGTCTTTACAAAACCTTTTAATTCTCTCACCGGTCTGTCCACACTGCTTTCCAAATCTCTGACATAAAGCTGTACGACTTCCTTTCCGTAAACAGAACCGGTATTTTTTATTTTACATGTAACCCGCACAGTTTCTGTATCTGACAAAGTCGATTTTTCGACCTTTAAGTCGCTGTACGCAAAATCTGTATAAGAACATCCGTGTCCAAACGGGAACTGCACATCCATTTCTTTTTTGTCATAATAACGATATCCCATATAAATCCGCTCACAGTAATCAGCGATACCGTCCGGTCCCGGGAAATTCAGATAAGCCGGGGTATCCGGCAATTTTTTTGCCCATGTCTCTGCCAGCTTTCCGCTCGGATTGTCCTGTCCATATAGCAAACGGACCGCTGCGGCTCCAACCTGCTGTCCTCCCAGATGCATACACAACACCGCTTTCACTTTTTTAAGCCACGGCAGATGCATAGGGGAACCGCCATGCAGTACAACAACCAGATTCTTCTGTACTTCTGAAATTTCTTCGATCAGTCTGTTCTGATTGTCAGGGAGCTGATCATGTTCCCTGTCAAAGCCTTCCGATTCAAAGGAATCCGGCAATCCGGCAAATACAACTGCAACATCTGCCTGTTTTGCTGCCTTTACAGCCTCCTGTACCAATTCCTCATCTGCTGATTCCGTTTCTGCGTGATATCCTTTTGCATAGGCAACGCAATATTTTTTCGCTGCCTCTAATGCACTTGTCACACGGTTCGCATTAATATGGCTGCTGCCGCTTCCCTGATAACGTGGTTTCTCCGCAAACGCGCCGATAAATACAGCCTTTTTTTCAGTACTGATCGGCAATACTTTTTCGTCACACGAATCATTTTTCAGCAGTACCGCACACTGAACAGCCAGTTCTTCGCTTAATTTTGCTAATTCCTCTCTATCAATACCGGTATTTTCCTGTTTCTGTTCCTGATAGTCGAAAATGAACTGCAAGACATCAGCGACAATAGCATCCACTTCCGATTTCGTCACCTTACCGCTCTCCAAAGCGGCTTTTAATGCTGCCTCATGGGTACCATATCCTCCCGGCATAACCAGATTCAACCCTGCCCGGATGCCCTTTACCACATCCTTTGCAGCGCCCCAGTCTGTGACAACAAAACCATCAAATCCCCACTTTTTACGAAGAATATCTGTCAACAGCATTTTGTTTTCTGAACAGAATTCTCCGTTGACCGCATTGTAAGCACACATTACACTGCGTGTTTTTCCTTCTTTTACAGCCATCTCAAAAGCCGGAAGATAGATCTCATGCAGGGTTCGTTCGTCCATATTGGAAGAACCATTCATACGCATGGTTTCCTGGTTATTAGCCGCAAAATGCTTTACACAGGCTGCGACGCCCTGCTTCTGCAGGCTCCTGATATAAGCACCCGCCAGTTTTCCCGCCAGATAAGGATCCTCACTGAAATATTCAAAGTTTCTTCCGCACAGGGGACTTCTCTTCATATTCAGTCCCGGTCCGAGAAGCATACCCACATCCTCTGCCTGACATTCTCTTCCCAATGCCTCTCCAAGCTGTTCCAGAACATTTTCATCAAAACCGGAGGCCAATGCCGATGCACTCGGATAACAAACCGTCTTAATACTTTCGTGAATTCCCATATGGTCACTTTCGCCCTCCTGTTTGCGAAGACCATGAGGGCCGTCGCACATCATCACGGATGGGATCCCGAGTCTCTCTACTTTTTCCGTGTGCCAGAAATCAGCACCGGAACAAAGTGCGATTTTCTCATCTAACGTCAGCATATTCAACATTTCTTCCACTTTTTTCCTCATAATTTTTTCCTCCTGCATGTTTTCCTAATCACTCTTTCTGCCCGGATAGGACTGATACCTGGATTATAGCAAAAGAAATTTCTTTTTTGTGTTCGTTTAATTGTATATTTTTATTGTAATGTATGTTTTTTAGATATATTATAGAGTAGAGGATTTATGTATATGGAGGTATATAATTGAAGAATATAAATGACACCTATATTAAACTGCAGACAAATAACACCCTTCTCTCTCACAAACTTAAACACTTCTCTACCACCGCTGAGTATATTGACACAAACGTCAATATTCTCGGCTCCAAAACCATAAACCAAACATTTCAGAATGAATTTATTGTGAATTACGCGGATTTTCAAACATCAGGCATCATAAACGGCTCCATAGATATGGGAAAAATATACGAAACAGCCATTCAAAAACATGGTGGATTTGAAATGATTTACGTTGTAAAAGGTACATCCTTAAATCAAATCAATCATACGAATTATCAGTTACAAAAAAATGATATTATGATCATGAACCCCAATTGTAAAAGCGGTATGATATCCTCCTCTGATTCAATCATCATAATTTTAACGGTTACCTCTGAGTTCTTAACTTACTTTTATAATCAAAACCACCGGTTTACCATGCTTCCGAAAATATTTCAGGACTTTTTTCTTTCGTGTTATAGAAACAGTGAATATAAAAATTCAGACTATTTTATTTTTTCAAATCAGGGTGAATCAGGGGAAACCCCTGAAGTCTCCGATCATTTTCATCAGATCAATGAGGAATTGCGGAAAAAAAAGCCCGGATACGAATCTATCGTATACGGACTTTTCTGCCGTCTTCTTTTTTCTATTACGGATTCATCCTATAAAGCGGAACAACACCAAATCGTTCCGCAATCCATGGAAGATTTAACAAAAAACATAAAACAGTATCTGGATACCCACCGATATAAGATAAGCGGTTCTGAGCTGTCTGCTGTTTTTCACTTTCACAAAGATTATTTATCAAAAGTGTTTCAGGCAAAAATGAATCAGACAATCAAAAAATATAACCAGGCTGTCTGTATGGAAGAAGCATATAACTTATTATGTAATTCTCAGTTGACCATAAGCGAAATCGCAGATGCAATAAATTATTCCAGCAGATCACAATTTTATGCTGCCTTTGAAAGTACGTTTGGGATGAAGCCTTCTTCTTTAAGATGATGACCGGGCAGGTACGGCCTGCCCGGTTAAAGTTATCCTTATAGCATTTTAAAACCTTTTAGTACCTGACTCAGATAAATATTGAAAGGTTTCCATTCTTTGTAAAAACTCTACCGCAGGCTGAATAAGGAATGTGCCTTACGTTAATACTGAAACCTTATACGCGTTTGAGCATATAAAAACTTGCTTGTACTTAGTGAGTAAACAGATAGAATGAAGACAGTTGTGACACAATCTCAATAGCCTGGAAAATTTACCATAATAGCTAAAATAGGTCTAATTATATACAATCTACAGTGATCACTTATCATTTTTCGTTCTTTTTTAAACGAATCATTTAAAAAAATCTCATAAATCAAAAATTGGAATTTAATACTATATGGTGGTAAAAATCATATACATACGCTCATTTCCGATAGAAAACTTATATCTTGTTTATAAACTAATCTTCTTTTTGATTTGTATTTTGAGTTTCCAAATTTTTACAGTATTCTTTCATACAATCAGGCACATCTGGTTCGTAAACATGAATAATCGATGAACTTTTTGTAGATGTCAGTGCAGTTTTAATAATTTTTTCAACTAAAATATCCATTTTTTTATTTATCATAATATTTTCACTCCTTTTTATAAGATAATGATATAATTATATAAGATTTTGTCTTGAAATAGCGTATATACATTATGTAATTTAACCTTACTAGTCATATAGCAAAATTATGTGTGCTCTTAACCCATGTCTATAATATCGTTATTAGTCTCTTGTTCTTATAATCATTCTATTAACATCTTTTAATGATAATGTACTAAATACTTCTATAGAACAAGCCAAGAATATAATATCTTTCACCTGTCTGTCTTGTATTATTAGTTCTGTCAACATTATAAAAAATAAAATGATTATTGAATTTCTTTTTCTCCGTCTTATTTCCGACTTATCCGAAATCGGGTGTTTTTCAGTACAATATGGCGCATATTCATATAATAAAAAAACATAAAACACAAAACAAATTACCATCAAAAAATCCGGAAACTTTACCAGCTTTCCAAATAAGATAGAACCGTAAATAATTGAAATCATAGTTAGACTGCATCCCCAACTTGTTTTACAATGCCGACCTCCTGCTTGGCTACGAAGCCCACTAAACACAAGTAAGACCACAACTGTCTCCGTCAAGTATCCACTACACAATCCCAGCAATAAAAAAAATAAAGTCTTACCCCAAGTAGCTCCTATCACCTCCAATCCATATATCAATATATCAACATTATAATTTTTTCTATCCGAATGACTCAATAACCAATTTGCAATTTTCTTATACATAATTGCTCCGTACTTTAATACTATTTCTCTAACATCTCTAACAAATTTTATATCTAATCTTAACATAAATAACAATAATACACAATATTTTCACAAAAATATACCCAACTCTGACAAGTAAGTTTTTTAATGGAACACCCCCAGCTTCAACCTGTATTTTCAAGTCCGATCTTTTTCCTTTATATAAAAATACACAATCCCCCTAAAATTTTCCGTTACTTTCCTGCTTTTCTACCTCTTCCCGGCATCCGCCCTATAAATACTACAGCACAATCTCAAAATACCTCTCCAAAACCCCTTTCATCTCCTCCTCCCCAATCTCCATCTCCTGCACCACTACCCCATTCTCCACTTCCGTAAACCGATTCCCCATCACCGACACACTCCCACGCTCTGTCCTCTTATTCAGATAAAGCCTCTGACGGAACACGGAATTTTCGTTCTTGGAGCAGTATTCATTCATGGGGATATAATCCACAGCTTCCTGGGGCATGGTATAGAACTGCAGCATGGACTCAATCTCCCCGCTGCCGGTCCTTCTCTTCATGGTCCACCAGGGGACTTCATCCTTATACATATAGTACCGCTCTCCCCTCATATCCGCCACTGCTCCGTCCTGCACCGGTACTGCTCCCGGGGGCATGGGACCGCCGTAGCCCACGTCGCAGAAATACTTCATGCCATCCAGCTCCACAATAATTCCCCTGTGAAGCACAAGCGGCACATAATTCTTATTCCTGGTGATCCGGCACATACAGGAGCTGGCATGGAACCCCAGGTCCTTTAACAGAGCGGTAAACAGGGCATTCAGTTCAAAACAGTAGCCGCCTCTGTGCTTTGTCACCACCTTTTCATAGATTGCTTCAATGTCTAGCGGAATGTCCTTTTGAAACATCCAGACATCCAGATTTTCAAATGGAACATGGAGCTGATGCCCGTAGATCAGGTCATCCAGGTATTCCTTTGTGAGCACATCCCTGCGCTTTCGCTGAATCCGTTTCAGATAGGCGTCTGCATCGGGAACAGACGCATACAGTGCTTCATACATAATCCTTCCTCCTTTTGCAGCACACCATATGATATCTTCATTATATACAGGTGCATTTTTGTTTGTAAAGCGGAAAAAAACTTTCGTCATATTGATCATACCCTATGCTACAAAAAGTAGGAATCTTTTTTCGGCAAATGAAACCCTGTGCGGATTTACGCACCGGAAATCCTGTTATATACTGATGTTATGAATTTATTACTGCATACCGGTATGTGAGCAAAAAGTATGAACGGGCAAGTGCGCATTTTGTCCAAAAGGAAGGGAGAAATTCAGATGAGTAACGAAAAGAAAGGACTGAGTAAGGCGCTGAAGCTGTTCTACGGCATCGGCGACTGCGGCTTTACCCTGATGACCAATGTGGAGAGTTATTACTTTAACTTTTTCCTCACAAATCTGGCACAGTTCGGACTGGCAACCGTCTCCTTTATCACCACCACCGCAAGCGTCATAGACGCCTGCCTGTCCTGGATATATGGAGCCATCTTAAACAGTATCAAACCGAAAAAATGGGGCCGCTACCGTTCCTGGCTGATTCTTCTGCCATGGCTGGTACCGTTTCTCTATGCATTCCAGTTTCTGAAAATCGGAGACGGGCCTCTTTCCATAGCGATCATTATCGCGGCTGCTGTTGTCAGCCATGTTGTATGGAACTTCCCCTATGTGGCCAATGTATCCATGATCGCGGTAGCCGGAAAAACACCGGATGACAGGGCGCATCTGGCCTCCACAAGAGCTGCGTGGGCTAACTTTTCCAAGGTGATCTTCTCCTATGTGGGGCCTCCCCTGGCTGCTCTCTTTGCAGGCATGATCGGAGAAAAAAGCCAGTACGGCGCAACCGCTTTTGTACTGGGATGTATTATGGCAGTGCTTTATTTCGCACATTTTAAAATGTTTGACGGATACGAGGAGGCAGAAGCAGCGGCAAACAGCGCAGCAGCTAAAAAAGATACCACCAAGACAGGCGGTATGGACCTGATCAAGGCCCTTCTGCAGAATCCGCCCCTCCTCTCCCTTTTGCTGGCTGATCTGGCAAAATGGATGTTCAATTTCGTGTGCTCCGGCGTAGCCATCTATTACTTCACCTATGTGGCACAGAATGCGGACCTTCTGGCAAGATATATCCTGATCTCCAACATTTTGTGCGTGATCGGTTCTTATTTTGCCAAAAATATGGCAAAGAAAATCTCGACCAGATCCACCACCATCGTCACCTTTTTCGCCATGGCTGTCATACTGATCGCCGCCAATTTCATCTATTCCAACGTGACCCTGGTCATTGTTCTTATGTCAGCGGCACAGTTCGGATATGGAGTTGCCTACGCGTGTACTCCGGCTCTCTATGCCGATACCATTATCTACTCTGAGTGGAAAACAGGAAAAAATGCTACCGGGTGGATCAGCGGACTTCAGAATGTCCCCTTAAAAGTCGGTGTTATGACAAGGGGTATCATCATCTCCGCCTGCCTTGCCTTCGCTGCCTTTGACCCGAGCATCGACGCTGCTATGGCATCCGTGGAGCTGAAAAAAGGCATCTGCATGGCATTTATGGTCATCCCTGCACTGGCCCTGATTGTGGCCGCTGTCCTACTTCTCTTCGGCTTCCGCCTGACAAAAGAGAAAGTGGAGCAGTATTCCGCTGAGATTGCCGCAAGAAACAGAAAATAACAGGAGGTATCAGAATATGAAATTTGACGAAAAAGAACTGGAGATCATCGGTGAATACAACATGCCCGGCATTTACGGCGCGCCGGACAGCATAGTTCCCAAATACAACCGTCCCATCACCCCAAAGGAAAACATGCTCCGCATGCTGGAAGGCAGGATGCCTCTGTGGGTGCCAAACCAGACCCTTGACAACAATGCCATACAGCCCCTTGTTATGCCGGATGCAAAAGCCCGCAATTTCGGCGGCACGGACTGGTTCGGCATTGAGTGGGAATACGAGCCGAACACAAAGGCAGCCATGGTAAAACCAGGTACCCGGAGGCTGTCTGACATTACAAAATGGCGGGAAGAACTGGAATTTCCTGACTTGACCGCCATAGACTGGAAGAAAGACTACGAAGAGAATTATAAAGGACGGATTGCCTGTGACCGCTTTTCCTACTTTGTCATCGTAAACGGATTTTTTGAAAGAACTGCTGACCTGATCAGTTTTGAGGATGCCTTCTGTGCCCTCATCGAAGAGCCGGAGGAGCTGACTGCCTTCTATGACAAGCTGGCTGAATGGCACATTGAACTGATCAAGATTGCCCATGATGTCTACCACACAGATATGATCCTCTTCCACGACGATATGGGAACCCAGATCAGCACCTTCTTCTCACCGTCTACCTATGAAGAGCTGTTTGTTCCCCAGTATAAGAAGATCACCAAAGCCGCCCACGATATGGGCATGTATATCTGTCTGCACTCCTGCGGCTGCATCAAAACACTGATGCCCCTCATTATTGAGGCTGGATTTGATGCCTGGGAGGGCCAGGACAGCGCCAATGATAAGGCAGCCATCATGGAGGAATACGGAAAAGACCTGGCACAGTGTACACTGTATATCATACCCGCGGATATGAGCGATGAGGACGCTGTCGCGGATATCCACAGAAAAGTAGATGAACTGGCTATGACCGGCCGTTTTGCCTGCCGTCTGAAGGATGAGAAGCCTGACCGTGCAGTGAATCTTGCCGATGAACTGTACCGCTACAGCAGAATCAAATATGCAGAATTGGAGGAATCAAAATGCTGACACCAAAAGAAAATTTCCTGGAAACCCTGAAAAAGGACGGAAAACCGGACCGCCTGGTCAATCAATATCAGCCCTTTGTCCCGATCATGAATGATCCCCTGCAGAAATTCACCAGAGGAAACCGTGTACGTGGAAAAACTTCCGTGGACCGCTGGGGAACGGAGATTCTCTTCCCCGAAGACGCTCCCGGCCCCATGCCCCATGTCACGGAAGCCAATAAAGTGTGTCCGGATGTGACCCGGTGGCAGGAATCCGTAAAAGTCCCGGACCTTATCGCCAACTGCAGCGACGGATGGGAAGACGCCCTCAGCGCCGCATCCCAGGTGGACCGCAGCGAAAAACTGGTTCTCGGCTTTATGGGTACCGGAATCTTTGAGCAGAGCCATTTTCTCATGGGCTTTGAGGATGCCCTGATGAATCTTCTTCTGGAGCCGGAATCCATGCAGGAGCTGGTGGACGCCATTGCGGAATACCGTTTCCGGTATGCCAAACTGCTGGTTGACAATCTGCACCCGGATATCATCCTGTCACACGATGACTGGGGTTCCAAGACCAGCCTGTTCATGCAGCCTGACATCTGGAGGCAGTTCTTCAAAGAGCACTACCGACGCATTTACGGATATATGCACGACCACGGTGTTCTGGTCATGCACCATGCAGATTCCTTCCTGGAACCTATTGTTGAGGACATGGCAGAGATTGGTGTGGATGTATGGCAGGGCGTGCTGCCGGAAAATGACATTTTAAAACTGCAGAAGCAGCTTGACGGCCGCATGACTCTCATGGGAGGCATTGACGCCACCATAGACCGTGAGGACGCCACGGAGGAAGAAATACGCGCAGATGTCCGGAGGGCCTGCAGCACTTACGGACCGGGCGGACACTTCATCCCCTGCATGACCTACGGCCTTGCCGGTACCATTTATCCCAAGACAGACGAGATCATCGCCGACGAGATTGAAGCTTACAACAGGGAAACCTATCATATCTGACGAAGCAGTCAAGAATGCGGAAACGGGAAAACAGCATTTCCCGCTTCCGCTTATTTTTCCATATATCATTGGAAACTTTGCACCCTTTTTCAGGAAATGTTATACTGTTGCCATACAAAAAGTAAAAGGAGAATCCGGCTTTGACAGAATTATCTTTCAATCCAGAGGAGAAAAACCGCCTATTCCGGCTGAACATGCAGATACTGGCGGACGCCTTCTCGGAGCATGACCAGAATGTCACCTTCTATTCCCAGAATGACCGTCCCTGCCTGGAAGGTATACGCCTCTACAAAAAGGGAAAAAAACTGTATTCCCGGTATGTTTACCTGCTTCAAAGTGCGGATGTGGATCAGACGTTCCTCGATTACCGGGATGTTGATTTTATCGCTGTGGGACGTATTGATATCTCCTGTATCCATCCAAGCTGTCCTGTCATAGAGCTGAAAAGCGGCACCGACTTTCTGGATGCCTTTGAGCTGGTACAGGAAATTTTCGCCAAATACAGACAGTGGGACAGACGCCTGCAGTATGCCCTTGCCAGTGAACATCCCCTGGATGAAATGCTGCTGGCGAGCCTGGGGCTCTTCGGCAATCCCATGTTCATCCACGACACTGATTTTTATATTCTCTCCTGTCCCAGATATGTACAGGGCATGACCGTCTGGGAGCGGGATTCACGGACGGGGCGCAGCATGGTCCCTCTCAGCCTGATCCATGACTTCAAGGCAGACACCGAATATCTGGATACCCTCAGCAAAAAATCACCCGACCTTTTCTCCGCGGAACAGCGGGGCTACCGGATACTCTATGTGAATCTCTGGAACGGAAGCCGCTATGAGGGCCGCATCTGCGTGGATGAAATACAGAGTGAGATTCAGGAAGGCAACTATCTTGCCCTTGAATACCTGGGGCAGTCCATAGAGCTGGCGATCAAGCACAAAAGTCTCTTTTATCTGAGCATGGGCAATGATATGGACCGCTTTTTCAATGAATACCTGGACGGCACCATCACGGACCCGCAGCGCATCCTCAATTACCTCTATTTCCTGCACTGGAAGCAGAATGACCGCTATCTCTGCCTGCGCCTGGAGACAGAGCAGAGGGATATCAATATGCTGTCCGCTGCCGCCACTCTGGGGCATATTGAGACGCAGATTCCCACGGGACACGCGTTCCTCTACCAAAACAGCATAGCTGTGGTGGTCAACCTGTCTTACGCCCATAATACCTCCTCTGAGGTCATCAGCAGCCTTGCGATCCTCATGCGGGAAGGCCTCCTGAAAATGGGTGCCAGCTCAGAGATCAGCGATTTCATGCTGGTCCCTCAGGGATACATCCAGGCCAGCGCAGCCCTGGATCTCGGCCGGAAAAGCGACAGCATGACCTGGTGCTACCGTTTTGACGACTACCTGCTGGAATATCTCCTGAAAAAAGGCAGGGAGGAAATCCCGCCCCAGCTTCTCTGCTCTGAAAAACTGCTTCTCCTGAAAAAATACGACGATAACAACAAAACAGACCTGTACCATACCGCCAAGGTCTATCTGGAGCTGGAACGCAATGTTCTGCAGACCGCAAAGGAGCTGTACATTCACCGCAGCACCCTCTTCTACCGTCTGGAGCGCATCCGGAAAATCGCCGGCATAGATTTCGAGGACAGCAGGGAACGGCTTACCCTCCGGCTGTCCTTCTATATCCTGGAACAGAAGCTGGAAACCTGATTTTCCCAAATATTCACTCAAAAAAAGGAACAGAAAACGGCAGCCTTAACCGTTCTCTGTTCCTTTTTATTATCTTCCTCTAAGCGGAGCAATCTTCTCCCTGTAAATCTTCTTATAGAAATACGCACTCAGCAATACAGATGCGATCTCCGCAATGGGTATGGACCACCACACAGCGGATAATCCTCCTACCTTTGCCAGAATCGCGGCTGCCGGCAGAATGATCAGAAGCTGTCTGGTCACGGATATGATCAGACTGTAGACACCATTTCCCAGAGCCTGGAACACGGAGCCCACAATGATACAGAATCCCGCGAACAGGAAGCTTAAGCAGATGATCCGAAGAGCCGGCACACCAATCGCCAGCATATCCTTGGAGGCATTGAACATACCCAGCAGCTGTGCCGGGAAGATCATGAACAGCGCCAGTCCCAAAAGCATGATGATCACCGCTGACGCAATGCTCAGATGGATTGTCTGGGTGATACGCTTCTTGTCCCCAGCCCCGTAATTATAGGCAACAATGGGAACCATACCGTTGTTCAGACCGAACACAGGCATGAAGATAAAGCTGTTCAGCTTGAAATATACTCCGAATACGGCAGTTGCCGTTGTGGTGAACTGAATCAGGATCTTGTTCATTCCAAAGGTCATGACAGAGCCGATCGCCTGCATGATAATGGAGGGCACGCCTACAGAATAAATCACTTTGATAATTCTTCCTGACGGTCTGAAATGCCGCATACCGATATGAATGTCCTTGTTGAACTTCACATTGAAGAACATTGCCAGGAACATACCGCAGAACTGTCCTAAAACTGTAGCTGCCGCGGCTCCCGCAACCCCCATCTTCGGAAAACCGAGAAGGCCGAAGATTAAGATCGGGTCAAAGATAATATTGATGACAGCGCCCAGTCCCTGGGATATCATAGTGTAAAAAGTACGTCCTGTGGACTGCAGAAGACGCTCAAACATAACCTGCATATAGACAGCAAGGCAGAGGCCTGAAATAATGGTCATATACTGGATTCCGTATTCCCGGATCTGCACATCCGAGGTCTGCATGTGGAAAAATGGCTTTGCCAGAGCAACTCCCAGCACTGCGAAGACCACGCAGCTTATGAATGCCAGAAAGATACCGTTTTTCGCCGATTCATCCGCTGTTCTGAAATCTTTTTCTCCCAGACTTCTGGATAACACGGCATTGACACCCACACCGGTACCCACTGCGATAGCGATCATAAGGCTCTGCACCGGAAAGACCAGAGAGACGGCAGTCAGCGCGTTCTCATTGATCTGTGCCACGAAAACACTGTCCACCACGTTGTATAAAGCCTGCACCAGCATGGACAATATCATGGGCAGAGACATCTGAAACAGAAGCTTCGGCACCGGCACGACTCCCATTTTATTCTCTTGTACATTTGTTTCTGTCATATAAGACTTCCTTTCCTTTATGTATTTCCCCCGGCAGAATATAGGAGACAAAGTTTCCTATATCATGAAATAAGAGTCTGCCGAAGCAGACTCATCTATCTTTCCTACCGTCTCTAGTTTAAAGGAATTAAAAAATATTGTCAATCCATTATTCTGTCTTTTTCTGAAAGCTTTTCTGCAACAGAGTGTAGAAGTGTCACGGGACTGTACGGTTCTGTCAGCGTAACGATTCAGCCAGCTGAATCGTTACGGGTATTCGCCCATTAAAAATCGCTTCGCGATGGGGCGAATACCTGCCGCCACTACTCTTTTGCACGGTCAGCGCAGCAAATGCGCAGACCTGACTGAACAGTTACCTGTCAGCTTTCTTTTATTTTCTCCCACACGGAATAAGGGATTTTTAAATTCCCCATTCCGCTTCCCAGATCAATATGCGGTTTGTTCGTACCATGAAAATCACTGCCTCCCGAAATGCAAAGAGACAGTTCTTTTGCAAGCCTTATCATGTTTCTCTCCTCAAAAGGCTTGTACGTGGAATACATGGCTTCCAGCCCGTCAAGTCCGGCCTTTTTCAGCTCCTTCACAGCTCGGATCAGTCTGTCGTCTATAAAACGGCACAGCACAGGATGGGCAAAGACTGCCTTGCCGCCCCCTTCATGTATGAGCCGTATGGCCTGGGCCGGCGTCACCTTCTCCCTGGGCACATAACAGCAGGCTCGGTCCCCCAGGTATCTGTCAAAAGCCTCACTGACAGAACCCACATATCCGTGCTCAAACAAAAATCTCGCAAAATGTGCCCTGGTCCACACACTATCCGGAAATGCTTCCTTCATCGCCTCGTATGTGATATCCATACCGTGTTCGTTCAGCCGCTCTATCATTTTAATATTTCTGGCATCTCTTGACTGCTGGAAGTAAGTCAGCTCTTTCCTGAAATGTGTGTCCTTCCAGTCAATCCCCAGCCCCACAATGTGCACATCCTTCCCCCACCAGGTCGTGGACAGCTCAATCCCGGGAATCACTTCCAGCAAAGTTCCCTCTGCCGCCTCCATGGCCTCCTCTATCCCGTCCATGGTATCGTGGTCAGTCAGTGCAATGGCCCGCAGCTCCTTTTCCAGAGCATACGCAATCAGCTCTTTCGGCGTATAAGTGCCGTCAGAAGCGTTTGAGTGTGTGTGCAGATCTATCAAATCTCTCATATGGATTCTCCTGTATCAGAAATAAACATCTTAATTTTTTACAATATCAGTATAACAGAGAGGCAGGAAAGATACAACGTTTCCTGCTGACGGCAGATAAGGAACAAACAAGGCAAAATCCTGTTGCGGTCCGCTAAACGATGTGTTAGAATAATGAAAAGCAAATTTTCTAAGTCATTTATCTGGTTTTGTATCCGATCAGGATTCAAAATATCTGTAAGCATTTCATTACAGCAGGTTTGTATTCTTTGACCTGTCTTTTCGGAAAATTCATGCTTTTCTCACACTATAGCAGGGGTTTTTCGGAAACTTTAAAACCTCCTGCACACATGAATTAAATAAGGAGGAGGATTTACATGGACAAACCAAGAACACATGCACTGCAATGGCATCCTGCCTTTTATGCTGATATTCAGATTGAGCTGGAAGAAGAAGCAGGACTTCTGGTTTTTGAAAATGAACATCAGCTTGGGACAAAGCCAAAGGAGATTGACGTACTGATTGTTAAAAAGGAGGTAGAAGTTCCTATACGAAAAAATATCGGAAGGATTTTTCGGAAGCATAATATCGTAGAATACAAGAGTCCAACCGATTATTTAAGTATAGATGATTTCTATAAGGTTTATGGCTATGCCTGTTTTTACAAGGCAGATACGGCAAGGGCCGACAGTATTAAGATTCATGATATCACCATAACCTTCGTATGCCACCGTTATCCCCGCAGTTTGATACGGTATTTAACGGATGAAATAGGGTATCAGATCACCAGAGTTGAGGATGGTATTTATTATATTATCGGAGATAAAATCCCCATACAGTTGATCCTGACAAAGGAATTGTCAGAAAATCACAATTTATGGCTGAAAAATCTGACCGATAATCTGGAAGACCCAGAAATGGTAAATCGTTTAATCGAACAGTATGCAAAACATAAAGAAAATAGCCTGTATAAATCAGTAATGAATCTAATTGTCCGCGCTAACCAGGAAAAATTCAAGGAGGTAAAGGCCATGTGTGAAGCATTGGAAGAATTAATGAAAGATGAATTGGAAGCCAAAAAAGTAGAAGGAATAACAGAAACTATTTTAGATCTGCTTTTTGAACTGGGCAGTGTACCTGAGCTACTGCAGTCTGAAATCATGAAGCAGAAGAATCCTGAAATTTTGAAACAATGGGTAAAATACGCCGCCAGGGCAGATACAGTTGAAGCATTTGAACAGAAAATCAGGAAGGCTGAGTAACAGCAGGATTACCGCTCTGCCTGTGGCTGAAAATAAAGAAAGCAGGTATCCGCCCGATTGTGAAGCAATTTTTCATAGGGGAATACCTGCATTTCTATGCCGGTGTGCTTATATAAAGACATGATATCCGAAAAAATGATTCAAAAAAATAACTTTTTTCAAAAAAACTCTTGCATTTTGGAATAATATGTAGTATCATAATCAAGCGTCATGCGAAACGACAAAGCAAAACGCAGAATGGTTCGTTGGTCAAGCGGTTAAGACGCCGCCCTCTCACGGCGGAAACAGGGGTTCGATTCCCCTACGAACTGCTCATACAGTATGCTACAACAGAAAAGCGCAACACGGTTCGTTGGTCAAGCGGTTAAGACGCCGCCCTCTCACGGCGGAAACAGGGGTTCGATTCCCCTACGAACTGCTCATACAGTATGCTACAATTGAAAAGCGCAACATGGTTCGTTGGTCAAGCGGTTAAGACGCCGCCCTCTCACGGCGGAAACAGGGGTTCGATTCCCCTACGAACTGCTAAGAAGATTTCAGTGTTTATGCTGGAATCTTTTTTGTTATGTAAAAATAGCATGGCAGAACTCTTTCCCTTCCGGAATACTTTTCTGCCATGCCATTTCCCTCGCCAAAAAAAGGCCGATATCCGAAGGCATGTCCTTCCCCGGATACCGGTCCTTTTACATTCTTCTTTAATCCTCCGGTGCCTCCGCAGGAATGAACACGCGCTTATCCACAGAACTCTCCGGCAGTCTGGCATTCTCCCATGCCTCCTCGCAGAAGTAATCCTGGGAATTAAGAAGCACTTTGCCCCTCTTGTCAATCTTCTCATACCTGCCGTCCGGCTGCAGCACATGGGCTTTGACATTATCCGCAAGCTGTATCTCCAGAATTTGCTTCACTTCCTCTTTCAGCCGTTCATCCTCCACAGGGAATACAATCTCCACCCTCTTATCCAGGTTTCTCGGCATCCAGTCAGCGCTTCCCATGAAGACCTCCTCACGCCCGTCACTGTAAAAATAGAAAATCCTGCTGTGCTCCAGGAAATTTCCCACAATGGAGCGCACCGTGATATTATCACTGATTCCCGGAATCCCCACCTTCAGACAGCAGATACCCCGCACGATCAGATCGATCTTCACCCCGGCGGCGCTTGCAGCATACAGAGCCGCAATAATATCCCTGTCGCAGAGAGAATTCATTTTCGCCACGATCCGGGCCTTCCGTCCTTTCAGCGCGTATTCCCGCTCCATCTCAATCTGATGCAGGAAACGGTCACGCATCCAGATAGGCGCCACTACCAATTTATTCCACGTCCTCGGTTCCGAATAGCCTGATAACATATTGAACACCGCTGTGGCGTCCTCCCCGATCCTGGCAGAACATGTGAGAATTCCGCAGTCTGTGTACAGTTTGGCTGTGGAATCGTTGTAATTGCCTGTACCCAGGTGCACATATCTGCGGATGCCGTTCTCCTCCCTGCGCACCACCAAAGTGATCTTGCTGTGGGTCTTAAGCCCCAGAAGGCCATAGATCACATGACATCCGGCCTTCTCAAGCATTTTTGCCCAGACAATATTGTTCTCCTCGTCAAAACGGGCCTTCAGCTCCACCAGTACGGTGACCTGCTTGCCGTTCTCCGCTGCCTGGGCCAGAGCCGCGATAATGGGTGAATTGCCGCTCACACGGTACAGGGTCTGCTTGATCGCCAGCACATCCGGGTCCTTGGCTGCCTGCCGCACAAAATCCACCACAGGCTGAAATGTCATGAACGGATGGTGCAGCAGAATGTCTCCCCTTCTGATCTGGGTGAAAATATCCTCATCTGTCATCATAGCCGGCACCAAAGCCGGTGTGTATGGCTTGTTTCTGTACTCCTCAAAGCCGTCCATTCCATACATTTTCATCAGGAAGGTCAGATCTAAGGGGCCGTTTATCTGGAAGATATCCTCCTCCTTGATCTCAAATTCCATTTTCAGAATGTTCAGAAGCCTTTCGTCCATCTTGTCTTCCACTTCCAGACGGATCACCTCGCCCCACTGGCGCTTTTTCAACTGCTTCTGAATCTCCTTTAAGAGGTCTGCCGCCTCGTCCTCATCTATGGTCAGATCCGCATTCCGCATGATCCGGTACGGACAGGTGCAGGCCACCTCATTGCTCAAAAACAGTTTGCCGATATTCCGCTCGATCACCTGCTCCAGCAGGATCACCACGGTGTTGCCCTTTTTGTCCTCAGGCAGCATAACGATCCTCGGCAGCACAGATGGCACCTGGACCGTGGCAAATTCCAGCTCCTCCCTGCCCTTTTTGTCCTTTTTTGAGATCAGGGCACCGATATTCAACGTCTTATTCCTGATAAGCGGAAAAGGCCTGGCGGAATCCATTGCCATGGGTGTCAGAACCGGGTATACGCTTTCCTCAAAATAGCGGTCCACATATTCCTTCTGTTCCTTTGTCAGATCCTCATGCTTTTCCACCACGTGAAGCCCCACTTTGTTAAGCGCAGGCAGAAGGGAGCGGTTGTAGGTGTTATACTGTGTCTCCACCAGCTCCTTTGTCACAACAGACAGCTCTTTTAACTGCTCCTTGGGCGTCATGCCGGCAATGTCCGGCTTTGTGTATTTAGCATGTACCATATCCTTCAGGGATGCCACACGGATCATGAAAAATTCGTCCAGATTGGATGCCGTTATACTCAAAAATTTCAGTCTTTCAAACAGGGGAAGGCTTTTGTCCCTGGCCTCTGAGAGGACTCTCTCGTTAAATTTGATCCAGCTCAGTTCCCTGTTCCAGTAATATTCCGGTTTTATATAATCTTTTAAATCCATCCTCATGCCCCCTATCTTCTCTTTTTCCGGCGCAGCCTCGGTCGGATGCTGAACACCTCTTCAAAGAAATCCGCCTTTTCCGTCAGAAGCCCTTCCTCCAGTGTCAGATCCTCCTGCGTGTCAATGGTCAGTACCAGTTCCTTCTCCCTGACTGCCGCTTTGATCTCCTCCACCTTCTGCTTATGGCTGCGGTCCAGGGCATTAGCCACCCGCAATATGGCTGTCAGCTTGCCGATGAGCATGTAAGTATCACGGTCAATGGCACTTTTGGAGTCCGCCTCCCCGTAATATTTGAAAGGCTCTGAGTTAAACCGCACCACGCTGGCGATCACTTCCCGCTCCATATGGGACAGGCCGATGATCTCTGTGGACATGATGATCGCGTAGGAACACTCCGCCGCATTGCTCATGCTGATATATTTTCCGCAGTCGTGAAGGATGACCGCGATCTGCAGAAGCAGCTTCTCCCTGCTTCCCATGCCGTGCACTTTTTTCATGCTGTCAAAGATGATGGTAGCCACCTCCGCCACGGCCTGTGTGTGGCTCTTGTTGCTCATATAACGCTTCGCTATATTTCTGGCGGATACCAGTATGTCATTTTCAAAATTGTGAGTGCTCTTGATGAGCTTTTGTTTCTGGGCGTAGTCATAGGAAACACCGTCATTTAACTGGGTTCCCGGCAGCCATAAGGTGTCTGCCCCCATCTCATCAATAAATACCCTGCAGATGATCAGGGTTGGCACCAAAATCGTGGCAAACTCCAGGGAGATTCCCAGCTCCACAGCCGCCTGCTCCGGCGATTTATGGACAATGCCCTCATACACCTGCATAAAGGCCTCCCGGCTGACCGTCCTGTTTTCCTCCATGCTGCTCTTTTTCTTCAGGAGTGTTTCAATAAACACATCCCCCAGAAGAATGATATTGTCAATCTTCCGCTCTTTCAAATGCAGCTTTTTAAAGCTCAGGATATCGTTGTGTATCAGCTCCTCCACCAGGTGCTCATAGTATACGGTCTCCTTTTCCACAGGAATCAGGCGCTCCCGGATACGCAGGCTGCCCATCTTGAAGTTCTGGGTAGTCACCAGCGCGTCCTTGTCAAACAGGGAGATCTGTACATTACCGCCGCCGATCTCAATGATGGCGGTTCCCTTCTGGATGATCTTCGTAAAAGCCGCGTCCTTGGCTGCCAGTGATTTATAACCGTAAAACCTCTGCTCTGAATTGCTGAGAATCTCCACATTGATGCCTGTCTTCTGGTATACCTGGTCCAGCACGATCCAGACATTCTTTGCCTCCTGCAGCGTGCTGGTGGCACAGGCGCGGTATGCATCCACCTGGTATTCCTTCATGATGCCTGCAAAATCGTGGAGCACAGCACACAGCTCCTGGGTGGAATCGTACCCGATCTTTCCGGTGCCGTAGGTATCCCGTCCGATTTCCAGACGGCTTCTGACCTCATCGATCTGGCGGATTCCCGCCTTGGGTGATATTTCATAGATATCCATGGATACATGATAAGACCCTACGTCGATTGCTGCAAATCTTGTAATTGCCATTTTCTCACCTCTTCCGTAAACGGACTATATCTTATTTCTGTACTCGTTGGCTGAAATCCCCTCTATCTTCTTAAAGACCCTGGAGAAATGCGCCATATCCAGAAATCCCACTTCCTCCGCCACATCCCCGATACGCAGGGACGGGTCCTTTAAAAGCTCCTTGGCCTTGTCGATCCGGATGGAATTGAGGATCTCCGAAAAGCTCTTTTCCAGATGCTTGTTCAAAAGCTTGCTCAGATGCCACTGGCTCACAAAAGTATTCTCCGCCACTTCACTTAAAGAAATCTTTTTATTATAGTTTTCCTGTATATAAGCCAGGGCATTCTTCACAATAAAACTTCCGGCAGTATTTTCAGATTCATCCTCCTCGCCGGTGATATTACACTTTTTCAGGTTTTCCGCCATGACCTGCACAGCTTCCTCTATCTCATCCATGTTGGAGGGCTTTAACAGAAACCGCGTCACACCCAGACGGATTGCCTGCTGCGCATAGTCAAAATCCCGGTACCCTGTCAGAATGGAAATCTGCATCTCCGGAAATTCCACCCTGAGAGCCGCAATCATTTTCAGCCCGTCCATGCCCGGCATGGAAATGTCGGATATTACAATATTGGGCTGCTCTTTCCTTATGACTTCCAGGCCTTCCTGTCCGTTGCCTGCTGTGGCTGCGATCTTACAGCCGTATTTTTCCCACGGTACCACTTTGGAAAGGCCCTCTGCAATAATTGGTTCGTCATCTACGATCACTACTTTATACATATGTACCCCCGGCTCCTGTTTTAGTTTATCACAAATTTTCTGTTCTTCTTTCAAATTTGCCTTAAATTTATGTAAAATATATTCACTTTTTATTATTATAAAACATTAACGAAAAAAAGGAAAGTATTTGGCCGGTTTTCCACCAAATACTTTCCTTATAGCTTTTATGATTCAGGCATCATCCTTTTACAGCTCCCGCTGTCATACCCTTGATGATGTACTTCTGCAGACATACATACACAACCAGAAGCGGTACGATGATCAGTGTCACTACTGCTGCCATAAGGCCATAGTCTGTTCCTTCTCTGGAAGAGATCTCCATGAGCAGTCGTGTGATCGCCCACTGGTCTTTGAAACGAAGGAAGAAGGTCTGGGAGAACAGGTCATTGTAGCTCCACAGGAAACTGAAGATACCGACGGTTGCAAACGATGGTTTCGTAAGCGGTACCACGATCTTGAAGAAGATCTGCATGGGATTGCAGCCTTCCAGGTACGCCGACTCTTCCAGCTCAATGGGAAGACTCCTGATATACCCTGTGAGCACCACCATGGCAAAGGCCAGGTTTCCGGCTATCTGCGGCAGTATCAGCGATATGAGCGAGAGGGAAACCTTATCGGTATTTACGATTCCCCAGGAAAACTCCATACGGAATACCGGGATGATGGTTGCGAATACCGGGAACATCATAGCTGCCACAACCAGTGTGTTCAGCAGTTTCTTGGTTTTCAGGTTATAGCGGACCAGTGCGTAGGAGGCCATTCCTGCCAGGAGGATAACCACAAGGGCCACACAGCAGGAAACGATGATACTGTTTTTATATGCGGTGAAGATGTTCAGCCTGTCAAATGCTGTCTTGTAGTTATCCATACTGAACAGATCCCCGATGGGAAGTGCAAAGGAATTTGCTATTATTTTCTTTTTGTCCTTGAATGAGTTTAAGATAACCCACAAAATCGGATAAATTGTTGTAAGTGCCCAGAATATCAGGATGAGATATACGACGCACATTCCTGGTGAAAATTTACGCTTTTTCATTTTTTATATCTCCCTTCTAATAATCTTTCTCTTTGAAAATGACATTTACAACCTTGGATAGTATGATGCCGAGAACAACAATTACGATCGCAATGGTGGAACTGTAGTCCGCGTCACTTGCCACGAACGCGTAGTAATACATATACGTGCCGGTAAGCCATGTCTTGCCGTAGGGCATGCCGTTGGGGAACATCATCCATGGCAGGTCGAAGACCTTCAGTGCTCCTGTCACAGCCAGCACACAGCAGGTGCAGATGACATTGTGGAGAAGCGGGATGGAGATGAAACGTACTCTCTGGAACCTTGTGGCTCCGTCAATGGATGCTGATTCATACAGTTCATCCGATATATTGTTAAGTCCGGTCAGCAGTATGATGAAATAGAATCCCACATACTGCCAGGTGACCGGTATCATCATGGTCATTATGGCGTGGGCCTCGTCCTTCCAGTCTGTCAGGTTCGTCATGCCCAGGAACTCCAGAAGCTGGTTGATCATACCTTTGTCATACAGGAAGATCAGGTTGAACAGAAGTCCTAATGCGGTTGCGGAGATAACGATCGGGAAGAAGTAAACGATTCGGAAGAACTTCGCTCCTCTTTTAATATTATCTACCAGAAGTGCTATGATAATTGCGATTCCCACCTGCCCTACGATGGTTACGATAATCATGATAAGCGTGTTTTTCAGGGCAATTCTCATGTTCGGGTCTGTGAACAGACGTGTGTAGTTTTTGTAAACCGGGTCATTGAACCCTTTGGCCGGAGTTGCCAGTCCTTTGATTTTCATGAAACTGTTGAAGATGTTCTGGATAAATGGGTAGTACAGATACAGAATCAGGAACAGGAATGCAGGCAGCAGGAAAAAAATGGCCGGCTTCTTATTCTTATAAATATTTGATGTGTTATTCATAGATTTCGCCTCCCAGACTTTCAAGCGAACACCTGCGTCCATTTGAAAGTTACTTCACTTGCTTTTCTTTAAGAAGGACCGGAGGATTTTTTCCTCTCCGGTCCTTGAAAAAATACAGTTTTTACGTTACAAATACTTTATCTGCGGATACAGATATGATTATTCTTCCATTGCATCAATAACCTGCTGGATCGCGTCATTGATTTCCATCTGACCTTCTACGATCTGCGGCATATTTGTGAAGATAGGAGCTCTCTGATCTTCGGTGCACAGATCCTGGCATGCGCCTGATGTAGCGGTTACGGATTTCAGCATGGTGAGGGCGTCTTTTTCCAGAGAGTTCAGTTTGCTCTCGTCAATCTGGGCGCCGTCTTTTAAGGATGTTGTGGCTGTTCCTGCAAAATCGGAAACGGTTTCTGTGTTGATGAAATATTCCACTAAATCTACAGCTGCTTTCTGTTTTTCCGGATCATCCCAGGCTTTTTTGGAGATGTACCATCCTGATGACAGACCGCTGATGATATCTGTTGTCTTTCTCTCATTCTGTCCCGGTACAAAGGTAACGGTGAAGTTATCAATGTTTTCAGCGTTATCTCTGATACCGCCCATCTTCCAGGAACCGTCTACATAAAATGCTGCTTTGTCCTGTAAGAATCCCTGGAATGCCTCGTCAGCTTCGCAGGTATTGGTATTTTCTGTGAAGAAGCCTTTTTCATAAACATCTTTGATGTCAGCGATGCCTTCTGCCCAGGCTTTGCCCACTTTGTCATCTACTTTTTCCGGTACTGCCACGTGTGTTGCCGGTGTGTCATGGTTGAAGATAGAATACTCAAACCAGTAGTGCGGCTCTTTGATCAGAGAAGCGGCGATCGGTGTATAACCTGCGTCCTTGATCTTCTGGCAGGTCTCCATGAACTGTTCCCATGTGGTATCCGGTCCCGGAATCTCAACACCTGCGTCCTCACAGACTTTCTTGTTCACGTACATGCCTTCCCAGTATCCGTAGAAAGGAACCGCATATTTTACACCGTCTACCGGGGATGCCGGGATCAGGTCATCATTCATATTTGACGCATAGTCCGGGTATTTTTCACGAATCTCATCAATGGAAACTACCTTGTCAGCCTCTACGAAGGGGTTGGAATCATTGCCGTTGAAGTAGAACATAACATCCGGTTCTGCACCTGTCTCAAAGTCTGTGATCACACGGGCTTTCATGGCTTCATCTGCAGATGCGGAGGAATCATTGATCTTGTTTCCTGTCTCTTTCTGCCAGTTCTCAATGGTTTCCTGATATTTATCCACATTGCTCTCGGTTCCTGCAAAAGTTGTGGTCACATTCAATGTAACTTTGCCTTCCGCACTGCCTTCGTCACTGTCATCCGATGTATCCGCGGTATCTTCTTTCTTGGTATCGTCACCAGCGTCCGCTGCTTTACTGTCGCCGCCGCAGCCTGCCAGCATGGTTCCTGCCATTGCTCCAACGAGTAAAACTGCTACAACTTTCTTCTTCATAACTAACTTACCTCCCTGTTTGCTTTGTTTTGCTTTGTTTTTCTTGATGACATTATAATACCGCAAATATTGTAAAAAGCGAATAACTGAGGCTGTGATTTTTTGCTTTTTATTGTGCTCTTAGACCAACAAAAATGGTCAAGCGGGCACAAATCCGGTCATCTTTTTCCTGGAAAATGGCCAGTCCGCAGGGTTCCCCGTACAAAATACCCAGTCTCTGGTTCACATTTGCTATGCCCAGATTGCCGGAGGATTCCTTGCTGGTGTCGTAGTCAGGCGCAAGCAGCCTGTCCACCTTTGCCCTCTCCTGCTCGTTCATCACACCGTTGTTCTCGGTCTCCAGATAGAGGTAGTCCCCCTTTTTGTAGCTTCTCAGTACCACTGTGCCGCTGCCGCTTCGGATAACGCCGTGTTCTATGGCGTTCTCGATCACGGGCTGCAGGATCAGCCTCGGCACCTTCTCATTCAGGGTGTCCTCCGCAATCTCCACCTCCACAGTGAGCTTGCTTCCCAGCCTCTCTTTCATTATATGAAGATAGGCCTCCACATATTGCAGCTCCTCCTTCAGAGGCACCACATGGCGGCGTTTCCTGTCCATGGCAGCGTTCATGAGCACAGACAGGGATTCTATCATCTTGGATATCTTCATATTACCGGAGAGACGGGCCTCCCAGTTGATGATCTCCAGTGTGTTGTTCATAAAGTGGGGGTTGATGTGGGACTGCAGGGCCATGATCCTGGCATCCTTGAGCGCCATCTCCTCCTGGTAAATATGGTCAAACTGGTATTTCAGCCGGCTTGACATCTGGTTAAAGGACTCTGTCAGGTAGACGAACTCCCTGCTTCCCGCCTCGAAGGTGATCTGATAGCCCAGATTGCCCTCCTGGATCTCCCTCGCCCCCTCCATAAGCTGTTCTGTGGGCTGCAGGATATGCCGCCGTACCATGAGGATCAGGAACACCACCAAAGGCACCAGCAGCACGATCATCACGCCCAGAATACGAAGGTACGCGTACATGGAATCCATGACCACCATCTTAGGTATCCGCACAAGGGTATCCAGACTGTAGCTGTTCTCCTTCACCAGATTCCTGATATACAGATAGCCCCCGTCCCAGGTGCTTCCCTTAGGATATTCCTCAGGGTGAAGTCCTTCTGTCTTCGTCTGTTCTTTCCCCTGGCTGAACTCCAGATTCAATTCATTTAAATAGATACTCATATCAAAGTCTTCCAGGAAATGCCGCATGCCCTCAAAGCAGTAGGCAATATTCATACGCATGACAAGTACACCCACAGGCTCAAAAGAACGGTTTACCAGGTTACGGATCATGTAGACCCTGCCGTCACACTCCAGAAAACCGATGTTTGTATCAAGGGTCTCGGCATATTTTTTCACTGTCTCGTGATCTTCCTTCCAATAGGTGTCAATCTGATGATAGGACCCGCCGGCGCTTGCATTGTACACCTCGCCGTTCAGCTTTTCCGGATCATCCAGATACCAGAATACGGTGCTGGAAAAGCTTTTATCCTTGGTATACTTGGTGTTCAGATATCCGCGCACCCTGCCGCTGAGCCAGTAATCTTTATAATGATTGTTCATAAAAGCCTCGTATACGGAGCGCAGTTCCCCCTCATAGGAGGCGTCTCTGGAGTCCTCTATGGCCTGGTTCAGCCGCTCCACGCTTGTCTGCATATTAAAGTTCACCTGGTCCGTCATATTATCCACCCGGTCACCTAACTGATTGGACAGGATATAATGGACCATCATCCCCACCATGAGCACAAATGGTATCATCCAGCAGCCAAGAGCAATGGCGATCACTCTCCACTGGATGGAAAATTTCTTCTTTTCTTTCATCTCGTTTCCCCTCTCCTGCATTCTGCGGTTCCCGTCCCGGCACCGCTCTTTCTCTATCATACCATGTACTATCCTTTTGCGCAGAAAAAATTAGAGGGTATGCTGCAAAATTTTAACATCCTGCAGCATACCCTCATCCTTTATCCGATCAATTTTTCAGTTCCAGGAATTCCTCGAAAATCTCGCACATGCGGACAGCCTGGTAAGCCTCAGGCATCTCACAGAAAATGCGCAGAAGAGGCTCTGTGCCGGAGAATCTGGCAATGATCCAGCCTCCGTTTTTAAAGTAGATCTTACAGCCGTCCATGTAGGAAACCTTTTCCACCGGTTCGTCAATATCGGGAAGGGCCTTATCCACCATGAGGGTCCTCTGGATCTCCTCTTTTCTTTCAGGCGTGAACTTGTAGTCCCTCTCCTCCATATAGATACTTCCGTACTCCTCCTCAATGTCCCTGGCGATCTGGGATATCTTCTTTCCTGTCACTGCGATCATTTCCACCAGCAGCATGGCAGCATATACGCCGTCCTTGCCGTTGATGTGTCCTTTTACGGTCAGGCCGCCTGAAGACTCCCCGCCGATAATGGCGTCTGTCTCCTCCATCTTGGAAGAGATATACTTAAAGCCAACGGGAACCTCATAGCATTTCTGCCCGAAGCTCTCTGCCACACGGTCCAGCATGTGGGTGGTTGCCACGTTGCGGACGACCGGGCCGCTCCAGCCTTTATATTTTACCAGATAATAATACAGCAGCACTAAGATATCATTGGGGTGCAGGAATTTTCCCGTATCATCAATGACACCGATACGGTCCGCATCCCCGTCGGTGGCCACACCGATGTCACAGCCTCTGTCCAGCACATAGTTCTGCAGGGAGCGCAGGGTCTGGGCATTGGGTGCCGGCAGCTTGCCGCCGAACAGCGTGTCGTGGCGCTCATGGATGATCTCCAGCTCGCAGCGGGTGATGGAGAGCAGAGTCTTCAGGGATGTCTGGCTCACACCGTACATGGGGTCAAGAGCCACACGGAGTCCTTTGTTCTTGATGGCCTCCACATCCACAGCGGCAATGATATTGTCCAGATATTCATTGAGAGGGTTAAATTCCACCACTTTCCCCTCAGCCACTGCCTGCTCATAGGGAATGGCGGCGATGGGAGTTCCAGCGGCGATCTCCTCCTCCACTTTTGCGATATATTCCTCAATCTCTGCGGTCTGCACTTCATTGGCATCCCTTCCGCCTCTTGTGAAGACCTTGATGCCGTTATAGATCGCCGGGTTATGGCTGGCTGTCACCATCATGCCGTATGGCAGGTTGTGTGCCATCACATAATACATGATAAGTGGTGTGGGTGAGGACCTGTTGATGAACCAGGCGCGGATTCCCTCCGCTGCCAGCACCTCACAGGACCACATAACTGCCTCTTTTGCCAGGAAACGCCTGTCATATCCGATGCAGATGTCCTCCTTCTCCACGCCCTCTGCCTTCATTTTCATGGCAAGGGCCTTTGTCAGCTTCTGGATATTCTCCTTCGTGAAGCCGTCACCTATAATTGCTCTCCAACCGCCTGTTCCAAATTTGATCATTGCTGTTCTCTCCTTCCTGTACGAACCCACAAGTTATCCCATAACAATTTTTACTGTATTTTCACTGCCTGCTTCGCAGACCGGTATCTTATCTACTTTTTCCTTGTTGAGCCAGATTTCCTTCACGCCTTTTTCCACATGGTCCGGGTTTTCCACTGTGATATCAAAGGACGCACCGCGAAATACCCTGTGCGCGGAAAATCCGTCCCAGTCACCCGGAATACAGGGATCGATCTCCAGTCCGTCCATCAGCGGACGGATGCCCAGCATATATCTGGTGGCTGCAAAGTAAGCCCAGCCGCCGCTGCCTGTCATGAAGGGATGGCGTGCCCTGCCGTAGGCTGTGTGGTCCCTGCCCATGATGAACTGGCAGTAGGAATAAGGCTCTGCCTGGCGCACCTCTATCATGTCATTCTGATAGTACGGACACAGAGCGTTGTAGAACTCCATGGCACGGCTGCCTCTGCCCAGCATACATTCCGCTGCCCATGCCCATGGGTTGGGATGACTGAACACAGAACCGTTTTCTTTCAGGCCCGGGTACACCCTGGTCACAAAACCGATATCATCATCCGGCACCGTATAGGAGGGGCCGTTGAGCATGATGCCGTAAGGAGTGAAGAGGTTCTCATAGACAGCATCCATGGCCTTTGTTCCCTTTTCTTTGGGCGCCGCGCCGGAGAGCACTGCCCAGGCATTGGATTCCAGATGTACTCTTCCCTCTTTGTCCTTCTGTGTTCCGATCTTCCGGCCGTTTTTCGTGATGCCGCGGATATACCACTCTCCGTCCCACAGCTCCCGGTCACAAACTTTTTTCACATTTTCAGCCATTGACCTGTATTTCTCCACATCCTCTTTCTCGCCCAGATAAGAAGCCATCTCGAGAAAGCTCTGTATCGCCCAGTAGTGCAGGAAGGATACCATGGCACTCTCGCCGCCGCCTAAGTTCAGGCAGTCGTTCCAGTCCGCGCGCAGACCCTTGCACACGCCGTCAGCTCCCACCTGTCTGGCGGAAAAGTCCAGAATTCGTTTCATATGGTCATAGACTGTGCCCTCGCCTTTGTCCGCATAAGGCACCACCTGTTTCAGCAGTTCAAATTCCCCTGTCTCTTTTACATACTCCACAATGGAGCTGACCAGCCACAGGGCATCGTCTGAGCAGGTGTCCTCCAGACCGTGGATCATCTGGTCCTTACTGGGTGTGGGCACGACTGTGGGGGACTTAAAGGGCTTCACTTCCGTATCCGGGTCAAACCATTCCGGCTGGAACAGATGCAGGCCGTATCCCTCCGACACCTGGCCCCTTAAAAGCTCTATGATCCTCTGGCGGCATTTTGCCGGATTGGAATGCGGTACCGTCATGGCATCCTGGGCAGTGTCCCGATAGCCCAGTCCTGTCCGTCCGCCCACTTCGATGAAGGAGGCAAACCTGGAGAACATCACATTGATCTCCGCCTGATAGAGAGTCCAGGTATTGATAAGCGTGTTCATGCCTTCATTTGGAGTCCGGATCTGCAGTTTGTCGAACTTGCTCTCCCAGTAGTTTTTCAGTTCCTCATAGGCTGCGTCCACATTGGCAAAACTGCTGTATTTTTCTCTGTAGGGATAAGCGGCTTTTCTGTTTCCCTCGCCCAGCATGAACACCAGGCGCACTTCCTCACCGGGAGCCAGTGTAAGCTTTTTCTGCAGGGCTCCGCAATGGTTGTTGCCCTTCTCAAAACCGCCGCCAAGAACACCCTTTTCCACCCCGATGGGATTGGTCTCCGTGCGGTAAGAGCCGATGAACTCATCCCGCAGACACTCAAATCCGTCCGGCCGGAAACTGGCTGTAAACCACTGGAATCCAAACTCTTCATAGAAAAGGTCGTGTTCAATGATGCCGTCCTCGCAGGAGGAGGCAGCCGCGTACATACTCATCTGAAAGTTCTTATTGTCCATCTCGATCTGATGGAAGGAAAATTCCAGATAGGAATACACGCTGAGGCTTCTGGTGCGTCCGCTGTCGTTTTTGATCTTCACATCCCACAGCTCCACCGGGTCCTCTTTGGGGATGCACATTTTCTGAGACGCTTTGATGCCGCTGTAATCGCATTCATAGACCGTATAGGACATACCGTGGCGGCAGGTGTATTTTGCCTGATCCAGCGGTTTTCCCACCGGCTGCCAGGATACGCTCCAGTAATCTCCGTCCTCATCATCCCGGATATACACATAATGGCCCGGGCGGTCCATGGGAACTGCGTTGGCCCGAAAGCGGGTTATGCGGTGGTACTCCGGTGATTTATAGAAAATATATCCGCCTGCGGTATGGTTCAAAACCGCACACATGTCTTTTACTCCCAGGTAATTGGTCCAGGATGTAGGCAGATCTACCCTGTCAATCACATACTCTCTTTTCTCATTGTCAAAATGTCCGTATTTCATGTTACGAAACCCTCCTGAATCTCCTATTAAGAACTTTGCTGCAGATACCCGCTGTAATGGCTCTGCGCCCTCCCAAACGAAAGGGGCCCGCACCGGCAGACCCCTTTTCGTCTTCCTGGCTCTATTATAGAAAACTTTCCGTTTCAGTAACATAGTTCAGGATGTTAATATTTGTTTTTTCTTGTTACATAAACCTGTCCGGCAGCTTCCTTAAGAGCGTCAAACAGGCTCTAGCCTTCCAGGTATTTTTTCAGCGCCTCTGCTCTCTGTGCGGCTGTCTCGTATCCCTGGCGGTAAAGTGCCTCCAGTTTTTCCCCGTCCTTTTCTATACGCCCGATTTCCACAGGCCTGGGAGGCTGGATCAGGAAAACCCTGCCCTCTTTTTCTTCCCGGTACAGATAATCCAGGGTCTCGTTGTAATCCAGATGTCTGTTTTCCATACGCTCTACAAGCTTTGGAAACTGTCTGCCGTAGCGGATGCGCAGAAGAGGCATCATCTGGTTCTTCTTTTTCCGGTATTCCCTGCCGCGGGTGAGAATCACCACATTTTTCTCATTTCCCAGGCTCTCGGATTTTCGGATGGGAATGGAATCTGTGATGCCTCCGTCCAGGTAGGGTTTCTTCCGGATCCACAGGGTTCTGGACATAAGAGGAAGGGAGCTGGACGCGCGGATATAACAAATCTCACGGCGCAGATCCCTGATCTGCTTATACTCTGCCTGCCCGGTCTCACAGTTTGTCACCACAGCGTAAAACCCGGCAGGGTTGGCGTCAAAAGTCTCATAATCATAGGGGTCCAGCTCTTCCGGAATGGTTTTATACAGCATCTCGGCTCCAAAATAATCGCCTGTTTTGATAAAACTGCCTATTCCGCAGTATCTGGGGTCATCCAGATATCCGGTGATCGTCCGGTATCCCCTTCTGTGCTGCTTGGAAAGATAGCTACAGGCCAGGCAGGAACCTGCGGAAACGCCAATACAGGTGTCAAACTGTATGTCCTGTTCCAGAAAATAATCCAGCACGCCTGCGGTAAACACACCGCGCATGCCGCCTCCCTCCAAAACAAGACCTGTTTTTGTAATGCTCTGTGTCATAATTCTGTCATCCCTCTTCCGTCTCTTCTTTACTTTCATATACTAAAAATTCCCCGGCCGGCGCCCCGCAGACCGGACAGCGCTCCGGGCGGCTCTCCATCAGGCATCCGCAGACCGGGCACACATAAAATACGGTTTTTTCAAATTCGTCACCGTCTGCAGCCTCCCGAAGAAGCCTTGCATGGGCTTTCTCCGCGGAAGCGGCATCCCGGTAAGCCTGCCTGGTCAGCAGGAGATCATGCTCTTGGGCGTAGTCCGCAACCATGGGGTACAGCCGTTCGTACTCGAATTCCTCTCCCGGCACATAGGTGTCCACGGATTCATGAAAGGCCTTCGGCTTGTCTAAAATGGCGTAAAAGCTCTTGGCATGCCGGTATTCCGACTCTGCCAGGGCGCGGAACAGATTGGCGATCCTGCCGTATCCTCTCTTATCCGCGCGTTCCGCAAAGGTCTGATATCTGAGAAACGCATACAGTTCTCCCTTTACCGTCTCCTCAAGCTGACTCCTGGTGATCTTATCCTCCCGCTCCCTCTGGTAAGGGGCATCCCCCAGATTTTCAAACCTGTGGCAGAGCCTGCCGTTCTCCCGGGCAAAGCGGACAATGTGATGCTCCACATCCGCTGCCTTGATATTCTCGGATACGTCCTCAATAATGGCACCGCCTCCCCCTGTACAGACAAAGGGGATGTTATCCACTTCGTCCTCAAAGCAGGAGTGGACATGGCCGCACACAAAATATTTGATCTTCTCTTTATAGGGTAAATACACTGCCCGCAGGCGTTCAAACTCCTCCTGGGAGACTGAATTTCCCGTAAAATGGTTTGGAATAGGTATGTGGAACGCGATCACCACATTTTTGCATTCCTCCATGGCAAGTACCTGTCCCAGAAGTGCAAGCCCTGCATCGGAGAATTTCCGGAAGGCATTATCCACCACCACAATGGTGAAGGTCTCTGCAAGGACCGCGTAATCGTGCAGGCCGAAGAAAGCTTCATAGTCTCCTGTATCGTGGTTTCCCCGGAGCACAAATACATCTTTTTCGGCTACGGATTCCGTGAGGGTACATACATTTTTATAGTGCCGTTCATCCCCAACAGGAACCATATCGCCCGCAATGAGAATCATATCCTCCTTCGCTGCCTTCTCCAGCGCGCCTGCGTACGTCTTCATCATAACAGTGCCCAGCCCTTCGCATCCCGGGTCTCCAATCACTGCAAATGACGTACAGCCGGGGCGGCGGACGATGGGTTCTATAATTTTCTGAATATTACGTTTCTTCATGATAATACCTCCTCAATGGTATTATTTTACTTCATTTTTTCTGAACTGGCAACCCGAATCGACCGCGCGGGCTTCTTAGCCTCCTGTTCCAGGTATGCCTTAAGGGACGCGGTATCCTGTTTCAGCAGGAACAGAATGCTCTGGAGATACATTTTATTGTAGCTGTCGTTTAAGTCAAGACCCAGCATTTCGTGGATACGTCTTACCCTGTATTTCAGCGTACTGATATGGATTCCCAGATGGGAAGCGGTGCGGCTCATGACCATAAAGTTGTCAAAGAGAGCCTCCAGGGTCTGATAATAGCTGGTGTGGTGGATATAGTCATGGAGGAGCAGGTCCTTCAGCCCTCCGAATAAAAGGACATTGACCGGCAGGGATTTCCACCCCTCATAGATGATGTAATCCAGCGCAAAATCCCTGAATAGACATGCCTTTTTCGTGTAATCCAGTTTGTTTCCGATGCGTATGGCAGCCAATGCCTGGGTACAGTAATCCGGGTAATCTAAAAAACTGCGGAAAGGCGTGCTGACACCTGCGATCAGCGGGGAATCTTTCAGTATCTTTTCCAGCCGTTTTGCGATCTCATCCACACCGCCGGATATCAGAAGCAGGTTGCAGAGGAAGAAAATCTCAGTCCCTGTCTTTACCATGAGACTGCTTCGCTCAAACAGCTCATCATCGGGTATCTCTCTCTGGCTGACTTTGCTGAAAAAGGCTGATTTCAGCACAATGCACACATAACTGCCCTTTATTTCCCAGCCGAGGGTGGAGAGGGCAAGCTCCAGGCATCTGGGCATCTGCAGAAAGCTGCTGCCCTTTTCCGCCTGTATCGCCAGGGTTTTCTGCATCCGTTCCATACCCTGATAACTGTTTATAAAATTCACACGGAGCAGGCTCCTTAAATACTGCCCTGTATGACAGAGCAGTATCCTGTCCCGTTCCGTCAGCGGCATTGTGACAGAGAGAAGAAAGATCCCGAACAAAAACTTATCCTCCTTACGGACCGGCACTGCCAGAAAGGGAATCCCCTCCTCTGTTTCGGAAACCCCGCCCTCCCCCTTACATGCCCTGCAAAAAGAACGGGCAAAAGACGGCCGCAGAAAATCGGTATCCCCGTCCCTGCACTCACAGGGAATCCTGCAGGCATCTTCATTCTGGGACAGGGCCAGGATCTCCATATGTTCTCCCACCAGGATAATGGGATTGGAGAACACAGACAGAAGCACAGGGGCAAGGGCAGAGAACGGTTTTCCGTCCCTGCACAGCCGGTCCAGCTCTTCCTCAAACATCCTGTATTTTTCAAACAGTTTCATAAGCAGCGACAAGATCATCTGAGGTGTCAGATAGGGTCTGACCCAGAGAATATCCATGCCCTCTCTTTCCAGGCACTCTTTGGAGGGCTTTCCGATGCTCACTAAAGTAAGGGCAGGATGTTTTTTCGGTATCCGCTCCAGGTCCCCGGCGTACATGACATATACGTGATAGGCTCTCGGCAATATCCCCTCCTGCCAGATCAGGGCGCCGGTCAGACAAAGCTCCGCAGGGTCTGATTTCAGGGAACTTCCCTCCACCCCCTTTAAGTCTTCCGCCAGTATCCATCCATTCAGCTTCATAATACCACCTCCTGCTCCCCTGCAAGCTCAGGATACCGTTTTAAGATTCGGAAGATGAGCATCAGATAAAGCCTCTCCTGAGGGGAATCCAGATCCATATCCAGAAGCTCCCTGATCTTTTTCATCCGGGACTTAAAGGTATTCCTGTGTATGTACAGATCATCAATGGCCTTTGCTGTGTGGGAGTCAAATTCTATGTAATTCAGTAAGGTCTTGTAATAGCTGGTATCGTGGGTCCTGTCATAGCGGATGAGTTCCAGGATGGACGCCGGTATCAGCGTCCGCACCGGCAGGGTGTCGGCACCGCAGTTCAGCACATAGTGCAGGGCATAGTCCTCGAATTTGAACAGCCACTGGGTGCTGCTGCACTCCTTTCCTGAATAAAGGGCTGCCTCTGCCTGCCGGTAGTAGTCAGGAAACTGGAAGAAGTCAGAGAACTCTGTGCTGATTCCTGACTTGAACAGATTATCCCTTACAATATAGGCCAGGCGCCTGCATTCCTCATCCCTGCCCTCCAGCCCAAGGCCCAGATTGCACAGAAGCAGCAGCCTGTCCTCATATTCCAGGGAGAGGTAACCGTGAAGCTGGTGGTCAAAAAGCACGCTCTCATAGGCGGCTGAATGCAGCTCCTGCCCGGTCTCCGTCAGTTCCATGCAGACACAGAAAAAAGGGCCGCTCCGCTTCCATCCTGCCAGCCGCATTGCCATGAGAAGCTTATCCACATCAAATTCCGACGGGCTTCGCAGATACTCCAGGGCATAATTCTTAAATGCCTCCAGAGCATTGAATCTGGAACCGGAATGACGCACAGCAAGCGCCCGCACCGTCTCGGTGAACACAGAGAGCAGTGCCAGATGTCCGTCTGTCAGAGTGATATTCACCCCGTCTATGACAATCCTTCCCCAGTATTCCCCGTTCTCGTCGAATATGTTGCTGTATATACTTATGAACTTTTCCCCCTCGTTGCTCCAATACTGGGGTGTTACAAATTCCAGGGTGGTCAGGTAATCCGAGCGAAAAAACAGCTCATCCGTAATATTCCGGTCCAGATAATTGGTCCCCTCCTGTAAAAGGCTGTAGGAAAAACTGGCATTTCCCGCCTCCGCATACCCCATAAGCTCATATTCCCTGTTGTGCACCATGACAGGGCTGTTGAAAATGGGCAGGCTGAGGCGGCAGAGTGCCTCAATGCTCCGCTCCCCGGAGAGGACAGCGGAAAGCCCCTGCTCCCATCTGTTGTATTTCTCAAAAATTTCTTCCAGCCGGGACAGCAGCGCGTCCGCTGTCAGACTGCCGTCCATACAGATCCAGGAGCAGCCATACGGGAAATCTCCCGCCAGTGGTTCTGTCCCCCCTAAAAACAGCAGTGCGGTTCCTGATTCCAGCTCCGGAATATCCAGTGCCTGGTCTGCAGATTCCATCAGATACAGTGTGTCCCTGCGCAGCACACAGCCCGGCTGATACAAGGTGTAGAAGGACAGCTTTCTATCCAGATAATCCTGTTCTCCCCGGTACCCGGACACATGCTCCAGTTCATTCATCAGAATATGTATATTTAATTCCATTCTGTACCTCCCTATACCTTCCGTTTCCTGTTTCGGCTTCTATAGTTCCATTATAAATCCCTTCTCTTTGTTTTACCAGATTATCCTTTCCTCCGTTTTGACGTTTTTTCATCTCCAAATTCACAAAAACGGACGAAAAACAGGATGCCTCTGCGTTTTTTCAAAAGTTTTAGACGGTAAGGTCACGAAAATACAGGAATTTCAAAGGATGGTAAGAGAATTTAAATAAGATATAATGGGTACATAAGATCCGGATCGCAAATATTTTATGGAGGTGTAAGATGGACAAAGAAATGACCAGAGGGCGTGCTCTTCTGTTTTTAATCTCTCTTTTTCTGACAAACGTGGCAGTTATGGCAGATATGGTTATCATTCCGGCCGGAAACGGGCTGTATGAGACCTTCCAAAATGACGCCGCCGTGAATTTTATCCTGTCGGGACCATCCTTTATCATGCTTTTCTCAGCCATGCTGTGCGGAAAACTCATGCAGTATCTGAGCAAAAAGAAAATTTTAATTGGGGCTATGATCCTGTTTGCCGTATCTGCCATTTTAGGCGGAGCTGTGGCAAATGTGTATTATGTACTGGTTATGCGTATACTGGTGGGCATTTCCATGGGCTTTGTAAATGCCGCTGCCATGGCTCTGATCGCTGAGGTCTATGTGGATGAAGACAAGCGCGGAACCATCATGGGTATCTTCAATGCCACTATGGCAGGTACCGGTGCTGTCATCAGTCTGATCGCAGGTGTATTTGCAGTACGTTCCTGGAACGAAGTTTTTAAGGTCTACTGGATAGCCGTGCCGGTGATCGTCATGATGATTTTCTTCCTTCCCACAACGCCGGCGGAGGGCAGTCCCTCAGAGGAAAACCAGGCGAAAGTACAGGGAAGAAATCCATATCTGTCGAGGCAGTTTATGCTGATGGTCTCCTGCTTTGCCTATAATCTGATCTACGCGGTCATCTATTATCAGGTATCTGTCCTGGTGGCAGAACAGGGGTATGGAAATGAAAGCGTTGCCGCACTGCTCTCCACACTGGGTACCGTGGGAAGCTGCATCCTCTGTATCCTGTTCGGAGCCCTGTACTCCAAGCTGAAAAGGGCAACCATCATTTTCGGATATGTGGGACTCTGTCTCTCCTATCTACTGCTTTACCTGGCATCCGGACCGGTCATGGCCGGAATTGCATGTACGCTGTGCGGTGCTTCCTATGGATACGGTTTCTCTTACTTCTTCCTGAGATGCACGGTCGTCGTACCCAAGGAGCGGGTATCCTCCTCTATCTCCATGACAACAGCCATCGGAGGTTTTGGAATGTTCCTCTCCACCTATGCCTGCACCATGCTGCAGAAGCTTCTGGGCACCACAGGCATTTTAAAACTGCTTCCCGTAGCCATTGCCGCTTCCGGAATCGGTGCTGTACTGTCTATTATCTGCACTGTAATGGATAAGAAAAATCCCAGCGACCTGTCCATGCAGGAAGTCCGGGAAAATGAAAATATGTAATATGTAAAAACGGAACTCATGAAAGGAGATTTTTGATATGCTGACAAAAAGACAGAATTTACTGGAAACCATCAGAGGCGGACATCCCGACCGCTTTGTAAACCAATATGAATTTATGCACATTATTTACGGCAGCCCGTTCTTTGACCTGCACAACGGCCCCATTCTGGAGGAAGGTGTCTTAAATGCAGTCAATGGCTGGGGCATCACATTCTCATGGCCAAAAGGAACCCCCGGCGACTTCCCGGTCCACGATGAGGAGCATCTGGTACTCAAGGATGTTACGGAATGGCGGAAATACGTTCATGCGCCAAGTCTGGATTACCCGGATTCTGAATGGGAACCTTACATCAAAGAGGCGGAATCCGTGGACAGAAATGAATATTTCGTAACTTCTGTCATGTTCCCGGGACTTTTTGAACAGTGCCATCATCTGATGGATATTCCTGAGACTATGATGAACTTTATTGAGGAACCGGAGGCCATGCATGAGCTGATTGACTATCTCACTGACTGGGAGCTGGAATATGCGGATAAGGTCTGCAGATACTTAAAGCCTGATGCCCTTTTCCATCACGACGACTGGGGTACCCAGACCTCCACCTTCATCTCTCCCGCTATGTTTGAGGAATTCTTCCTTCCCGCATACAAGAAGATCTACAAGAGATACCGTGACAACGGCGTGGAGCTCATTGTGCATCACTCGGATTCCTACGCAGCCACACTGGTGCCCTATATGATAGAGATGGGTGTGGATATCTGGCAGGGTGTCATGACCACAAACAACGTACCGGAACTGATCAAAAAATACGGCGGACAGATTTCCTTCATGGGCGGCATCGACAGCGCCAAAGTGGATTATCCGGGCTGGACCAGAGATGTGATCAAAAAAGAAGTGCGCCGCGCCTGTGACGAGAACGGCAAACTCTATTTCATTCCGTGTGCTTCCCAGGGACTTGATATCAGTACCTTCCCGGGGGTGTATGAGACACTGAGCGAAGAGATTGATGCTTACAGCAAAGAAGTCTTTTAATATTCCGTTATTTGAAAATGGCCGGCATTCCAACTCCTCTGGAATGCCGGCCATTAAAAAAACTCTCTGGCTTCTGCCAAAGAGTTTTCTGCCACTGCCGCTGGCCGGACTCGAACCGGCACGGTGTTACCCGCTTGATTTTGAGTCAAGTGCGTCTGCCAATTCCGCCACAGCGGCTCGTTCTCACGAACCGAAAATAATCTTACCATATATTTTCAAATCACGCAAGTGTTTTTGTCTTTTTTTAATATAAAATGTTGCTGTACTGAAATACTCCCCCTCCTATTTCAAACCAGTATGCCAATCCATACATTTTCCGTTAATAGAATATAAACTATAATACGTTTATTTCATGTTGTATCCTTAATATCCAATATGTTATAGTTAAATAATCTTTTACAGCTATTGTCCCATATAGTGCTGCCCCATGAAACGACCCTGCTGTTTTTACGATAATAATTCAATTTGGAGGTAATCATGATCCGTATTGCTGTGTGCGACGATGACACAGATTCAATTATCAATAACCAGACGATATTAAAAAACTGCCTCAGCCTGCAAAAAGCGGTAGCTGAAATACAGACCTATAATAATGGCCGGATGCTGTTAAGTGACATTTTGGAAGATCACAGCTATTTTGACCTTCTCCTTCTGGATATTGAAATGCCCGGTATCAGCGGTATGGAAATTGTTCAGGCCATAAAACCGGAGCTGCCCAACGTAAAAGTCATTTTCATTACATCCCATGTAAAATATGCTATTGACAGTTTTGAATTAGCCATATTCCGGTATGTGCCCAAGAATGATCTGGAAAAGAGACTGACCTATGCGGTTACAGATGCGTTAAAGCTCATCATGCTGGAAGATGACAAAAATTATACTGTGCTGACGGCAAACCGGATGGAAAAGGTGCGCTTCCGTGATATCCTTTATATTCTTCGCGACGGTAAGAACGCCGCGCTCCATACCTGTCACGGGATCATCAAAGTCAGGAAAAGCCTGCTGACGGTTTACGAAGAATTGGGGGCAGAAGAATTTATATTCATTGAACGGGGATGCATCATCAACCTGATACAGATCACCCAAATAAAAAACAGCAGTGTCTGCTTAAAAGACGGCACGGTCCTGCCAATCAGCCGCTCCCATCTCCAGAGTGTAAAAATGGCAGTCAATACTTATTGGGGGAAACATATATGATGATTTATGTACTTGAGTTTTTGCTTTTATTTTCCGGGATATGCTGCGGCGTTCTCAGTATCGGCAGACTGCAGGATGAAAGCAGTGAAAAATGTGTGGCCTGGGCTGCTGCTGCCGGGTTTGCAGGACTGCTCTGCTTTTTTAACAACAGCGTCAAAAGTGCGGCTGTCACTGCGGCTGCTCTTCTGGCTGTGATCCTTGTGATTTCTAAGTTTCTGTATCATTTGGACTGGAAACTGCTTTTATGCTGTGGCTGTTCTTATCTGAGCGTACTCCTGTTAACGGATGTTCTTTCTTATCTGATACTATGCAGATATTTTTCCGTACCTTTGGTTTATTGGCTTGTATTTTTGCTTCTCTGCCGGGTACCATTTTATTTCGCTCTGTTCGCATCACATCGCTTTCAGGAATGCATCAGTAATTTCAGTAATTACTATACATCCATATACGGAACTCCTGCAGTGGCATTTTGCGGAATATCCATTTTGCTGCATATGGCTTTTGCCGGACGGCCTTTAAACACATTGACCATAGTCACTATAGTTATGCTCTCTGCTCTTTTTCTCCGAATCGTTCTTGCATACAGCCACATAAAATACCAGCGTGAGAAAGAACTGCTGGACACGATTGAAATGCAAAAAGAGCTGCTGGAACAGAATTACGCTGCAGTCAACAAGGCCTACTCTCAAAATGCCAAACTGTTTCATGACTTCCATCGGCATTTAGAGGTCATACACCAAATGGCAGACAGATATCATGCTCCGAAGCTCTCTCAATATATTGATTCCATTATAAGTCCTGTACAGAACATTTCTTCCATGGTATGGACCGGCAGCCAGACAGTTGATTATATCATCAACAGCAGATACGAAAAAGCAAAAAATGCCGGTATCCGTATGGAAATGAACATAGAATATCCTTATAATACCAATATTAAATCCAATGATCTGTGTACGATTCTCTCAAACCTTCTGGACAATGCGCTGGAAGCCGCTGCTATACAAAGCAGGAAAACCTCCCCTGACACATGCAGCATAAACCTTACGATTCGGCGCATTCAGAATATTCTTGTCATCAAACTGGAAAACAGCAGCCCGGAACCGAAGTATACATCTGACGGAGAACTCGTCACCGTAAAAAAGGAAAATGAACCGATGCTGCACGGCTGGGGTATGAAAAATATTGAAGCAGCCGTACAAAAATATGATGGTATTCTCCAGACTGCCTATGCTGACCATATCTTTCAGACTACCATTACTATGTGCTTTGAAGGCATAGAAATGGACTCTCCCGAATCCTGAATTTCCGGAGGGCTGTGATGCCCTCCCGTACTGTCCGGAGCCTCACGGAATCCTTGCGGGCTCCTTTCCCCATCCGACTTATAAGGCGTCTTCCCGTGTACGGCTTCTGGCGCTGGTATCCATAGTTCATAACTCATTTCTCACAATCCCACTATAACTTACATATAATAGTAAAGACTGACTTTTGTGCCGGAAAAGAGGCGATAATCGTATGCATTCAAACTGCCATGATGACTCAGTTCAAAGGAATTCATCTGAGTCAGAACATGATATACAGAAAGAATCCATGGAATACATACCTCCCTGCTGCAGAAAAAACACCTGCTGCTGTCCGAATTGCTGCTGCAAACGCGGTCCTACCGGGCCTGCCGGTCCTCCGGGACCCACGGGGCCAATGGGACCTGATGGTCCTGCCGGCATGACCGGCTCGATTGGACCGACCGGTCCCACTGGCATAACCGGCTCTACTGGACCGACCGGGCCCACCGGTATGACTGGCTCTACTGGTGCTACCGGTCCCACTGGTATGACCGGCATAACTGGCTCTACCGGGCCTACTGGCATGGCTGGCTCCATTGGACCTACCGGTCCCACCGGTATGACTGGACCTATGGGCCCCACCGGTATAACTGGCTCAATCGGGCCTACCGGCCCCACCGGTATGACTGGACCTATGGGCCCCACCGGACCTGCTGGTATAACTGGCTCCATTGGACCTACCGGTCCTACTGGCTTAACCGGTTCTACTGGAACCACTGGACCTACTGGTTTATCTGGCCCCATCGGGCCTACGGGCTTAACGGGTTCCACTGGTCCTACCGGGCCAACTGGCTTAACCGGTTCCACTGGACCTGCCGGGCCTACTGGTTTATCTGGCCCCATCGGGCCTACTGGCTTAACGGGTTCCACTGGTCCTACCGGGCCTACGGGCTTAACAGGTTCCACTGGTCCTACCGGGCCAACTGGCTTAACCGGTTCCACTGGACCTGCCGGGCCTACTGGCTTAATCGGCCCCATCGGGCCTACGGGCTTAACCGGTTCCACTGGTCCTACTGGCCCAACGGGTTCCATTGGACCTACTGGTTCTATTGGTCCAATCGGACCTACCGGTTTAGCTGGATCTATTGGCCCCACCGGGCCCACCGGAAGTACAGGTGCCACCGGACCTACGGGGCCCGACGGACCCATTGGAAACACAGGTGCCATCGGACCTACGGGGCCCGACGGACCCACCGGAAGCACAGGTGCCACCGGACCTACCGGACCCACCGGTATAATCCCGGATGATACGTTTGCCTCCTTTTCCAACTATGCACTGCAGCTTATTGACAGCACGCTGATTCCCCTCCTCCCTCAGATTTCCGATTCCACCGGTCAAATTTCCTATGAAAGCCCGGCCACTGTTATCCTAGGACCAGGTTATTACTTAATATCTTACGGTGTTTCAGCAATCCTGCGGACCGAAGGATATATGCAGATTACACCTTTTTACAACAGCGCTGCGCACCTTGATCAAGGAATTTATTTCAAAACTGGTTCTGACTCTTCAAGCGCTACAGGTTCAACTTATTTCATTCTTTACGCCCCTGCGCAGACAAGATTAAATTTCACTTTTAACAGCCCTGTATCTGTCATTGAAGGAGAAATATCCCTGACTATTGTAAAATTAAGGCGGAATTCCTGAATGCAGATTCATACTTTCATTTTTTTTTCAATTTAAAAAACAACTTCAAATCCCCGTTGTCCGTTATATCATTTCACTTATAATACCGTTTCGCATCACTATATCGGATTTTCACACTCATCATGCATTTTCTGTATTCATTTAAAATCAGGGTCTTTAAACCCTCAACGAGTTAAAGGAGATATTATGATTTTTTCTAATTTTCGTAGTAAACGCAGTCACGATGACTGTATGGAATACGATCAAAATTTACAGGAAACGTCTACGAAGGCCAATAAGAATTATTGCAGTATAGCCGACTCAACCAGACCGGCCGGCTTAACCGGCCCTGCCGGACCCACTGGACCAACCGGCTTAACCGGTCCTGCCGGACCCACTGGACCAACCGGCTTAACCGGCCCTGCCGGACCCACTGGACCAACCGGCTTAATCGGTCCTACCGGACCCACTGGACCAACCGGCTTAATCGGTCCTATCGGCCCCACTGGACCAACCGGCTTAACCGGTCCTGCCGGACCCACTGGACCAACCGGCTTAACTGGCCCTGCCGGACCCACTGGACCAACTGGCTTAATCGGCCCTGCCGGACCCACTGGACCAACCGGCTTAACCGGCCCTACCGGACCAACCGGTTTAAACGGCCCTGCCGGTCCCGCTGGTCCTGCCGGAAAACCTGCCCCCAGACCGGCTTATGCTGCCTTTCACAGCACCCAGTCCCAAACGATTCCTGCGGCCGCGCCTAACGCCGCCCCCGTTTCCATAACCTCCGACATTTTAAACGATATACGCCTCGAGGAAGACGGAATCACCATCACATTTCTGCGCACCGGTTTATACCACATCAGCTACGGTATTATCGCCACATCCGCTGCAGGACCTGATGCCTCAATAGGCATATATGAATCCAAACACGGTACACCGGCTCCTGCTGCCGCTGCCTCCATACGCCCTCTGCTGACCGGCAACCGGGAAGTAAACGGCACGTTCATGAGCACTTATTCAGCCGGAGATACCATTTTTCTGGGAATCAGCAGCTCCAATCCGGTCACATTGTTTACCAATACGACCGAAAGTGCGGTAAATGCCCATATCACCATCAACTCACTGGATCTGTACGACTAACAACAGCCTCTTTCCTCGAAACGATCCAACCATTTCACTGTACCTATAAAAAGACGGGGCTGACACATGCAAAACAACATGTCAGCCCCTGCAGCTATATATTCTGTTTATCTATATATTTATCTCTGTCCTCTCTTCTTTTCCTGTACCTCCTCCGACTGGAAATTGCCGCAAATAGGATAAATGCCCCAATCAAAATGAAGGTTCCTATCCTATCAGCCTACCATTCTTTATTCTTTGAAATCCGTACAGATATACCAATCGAAATACATACAACAGCCGTAAGATAAAGCACAAGCAGACACGGCCCCAGATATCTGTTTTCACTGAGCATCCGGAACAGAACACCGGTACGGATATCCGCTTTTTCCACCACAAACATGGTCAGCAAGATCCCCACCACCGGCACATACATAAAAACTCTCCCTTTGATCGGCCCAAATTTATAATACGCCGGAATCTGAAAGCAGACATATGTAATATAAAGTACCATACCAGCCAATACTGCCGTCATAACTTCCTTACCTGAAACATTGACCCCAAGCATCCCCAGAATCATGGGCTGCAAAATACCAGACACTGACACAGCCAAAATTCCCATCAAAAACGCATGCAGATATTTCCCGCAGACCAGTGCCTTCACTGAAACAGGCAGAATGCGGTAAAGCCTCTGCATATCATTTTTATCTGCCACTGAAAATGTATAGATAGACGACATTGCCATCATAAACATTGCAAAGGAAATTCCCACTGCAAGCGTACGGTAAAGCAGAATAAAAGCCAGGGGAATAAGAAGCGTAAAACAAATGGACTTATAATAATACTTCAAAAGATTAAAATCCAGCTTGGCAGCCTTCCATATTTTCATAACAAAACATCTCCTTTACTGACAAATACAATAATATCATCCATAACCGCCGGCCTGGTCTGCAGACCGGCAAGACCAGACAGCTCTTCCCTGCTGACCAGCGCCTCAAAAGAATCCGGATATATCTTAATATTAGGCATTGCCGCCTTACGTTCCGGTGTCAATTGTCTGCTGCTTCCGGAAACGATACAATAACTCTCTGTAAGCTTCTCCTTTTCCCCGGAATAAAGCAGCTTTCCGCGATTGATAAAGGTGATGCTGTCGGCAATTTTATTCAGATCCGGTGTAATATGTGTAGAAAAAAGGACACTATGCCTCTTGTCCTTCGTATATTCTAAAAGAATATCCAGCAGCTCATCCCTGGATACAGGGTCCAATCCGCTGGTAGGCTCATCAAGAATCAACAGTTCTGCTCTGTGTGAAAAAGAACAGGCCAGCATCAGCTTCATCTGCATGCCCTTTGAAAGCTCCTTGACACGTTTCTCTCTGTTTATCCGAAACTTCTCCAGATATCTGTAATAAACTTCTGTGTCCCAATTTTCATAAAACATGCCCATAGCCTTCTCCACGTCCGGCATTTTCCATTCATCCACAAAAAAATGTGAGTCAAACACTACCCCGATTCTTTCTTTAAATATCTGCTCTTCCTTTATATGGTCAAATCCCAATACCGTGATCGAACCGGACTGCTTCTTCAGCAGATTCAGTATCAGCTTGATCGTAGTTGTTTTTCCGGAACCATTCGGCCCGATCAGCCCCATTATGGAACCTGTCGGAACGGAAAAGCTGATATTCTCTAAAGTAAAATCCGGAAATCTTTTGGTCAGCCCTTCCACATGCAAAGCGTCTGTCATAATCCATTCCTCCGTTTCTTTCTGATAACAGAAGTTTACCGCAGAAATATGCATAGTACACAAAATGTCCGCAATCTGCACCTCAATGTCCATCATCCGTCCTTCGTTTCTGCTCATCCCCGGCACTTCCCCATAACGTTTCACTGTCGATGAAACAAACACTTCAGATGATATTTGCACCGTAATACTCCGCCGAACCGCCGCAGAAGAATTACCGTTATTTCATTGCTAATGCCCGAAAATAACGGTATAATATCATCATCAATTGAAAAAGGAGCAGGCAAATGAAAAAATACGAATATGTAAATGTAGAATACAAAATGAAAGATATGGTAATGGCATCTGTTTCCGAACACCGGGAAATCATTGACCGCTACGCCAATCAGGGATATACCTATGTCGGCATGATACCAACAGAAATCAGTGCAAACGGCTGCATTAGAAAAATGGACCTGATTTTTGTGAAAGATGAATCATTATGAAACTGTTCTTTGAAATTTGTATCGGATTGACAACCGGCCTTATCGCAGGCTTTGTATGTGCCGGATTGAAACAGATATTCAGAAAAAATTATACAGAAGAAGAAAAAGCTCATGCCCGGAGGATGATCAACAGGTTTTCCGCCGTATTAAAATATTTTACATTTTTGCTTCTTATCATTGGACTTGTCTGGTGTGTGTATTTCCTGGTTCTGGGCGCAATGATCCCGGAGCAGACCGATTACGCCAACAATATGGCAGAATTGATCGTATCTGTTCTTACTGTTATTTCTATCATTTTCGCGTTTGTTGAGTTCTTAAGAAGAAAAAGTGACTGATAAAAAAACAGAGCATTCAGGCGATCCGTCTGGACACCTATGAGGAAAATCTTCCGGCTGCCCGGTTATATAAAAAATAGTAAATATGAGCTGTTTGACATTTCCATGCGGTCATATTAAAAAAAGGTTGTTATGGGTTTGTAAGCATTAGGCGGATAAGGCGTACTTAACAAATAATAATTAGGTGATGAGATAAAATGACTGAAATTAGATATGTACAATTAGAGGACAAAGAATTTTGGTATGGACTTGATAAGCATTTATCAAATAAAGAATTTGAAAAAAAAGTGCGTGACAAGCAAGGATATATTTTATTGGAAGATAACAAGCCAATAGGACTATTAAGATTTAATCTTTTTTGGGATAACACACCATTTTGCACAATGTTATTCGTTGATTGGAATTATCAAGGAAAAGGTTATGGAAAAAAACTTATGGAATATTGGGAGTCTGATATGAAATCTCAAGGATATGGTATGCTATTGACTTCTACACAGGTTGATGAAGAAGCACAACATTTTTATAGAAAATTGGGCTATAAAGATTGTGGTGGCTTTGTTGTAGATATTCCAAAATATGAGCAGCCAATGGAGATGTTTTTAATCAAAGCAATTTGACAACTTCCGGTTTGTCGGGCTGATTAAATGCGCCTTCTTGATATAAGATGTGCAAGTAACGTACCTGTACCCTCAAAAAACAGGTTTCTAACATTCCGCATATGTGTCCTTTTACCAGCTGGAAAGAAAGGCTTGTGGTGCCCAAATGGTGACCGACAGTACAAAACCATCTGTTGAAAAGTAGTGCTATGAAAAACCGACATATGAGGAAATAAAAATGCGGCTATCAATATATAGGGCTGGCCAATCTGGGACTTGAGGAAATATATGCCCACTTAATCCGACAAAATAATGGCCGCAGGCACATAACCTGCGGCCATCCTTCCGAAATCCCTTCGGCCCCCTCTCCTGCATCAATGCACATTCAGCATTTCGTATAACTTTCACCAAAATCTTTCAATATAAAATTCTCTACCAAACGGCTTAATAGCTGGGCCTGGGAAGACAGTTCTTCACTGGCCGCAGCGCTTTCTTCCGCTGTGGCTGAATTTGTCTGCACTACGCTGGATATCATGGTAAGGCTGTCTGTGATATGGCGGATCGCATCGGACTGTTTTACGGATGCTTCCGTAATATAGTTCAGAGCCTCCGCCACACTGTCAACCCCCTCTACCACTTCCCTGAGCACCTGGTCAGTCTCATTGGCTGTCCTTTTTCCATGTTCAACGGTGCGGAGGGACTTTTCTATCAATGCGGCTGTACTTTTGGACGCGGATGCCGATTTATTTGCCAGGTTGCGCACCTCTTTGGCCACCACGGAAAAGCCTTTTCCATGTTCCCCTGCGCGCGCTGCTTCCACGGCCGCATTCAGAGCAAGAATATTGGTCTGAAAGGCAATATCCTCAATGGTTTTCATGATCGTGCTGATCTCATGGGAACCCTTGCTGATCTCTGACATTGCCCCCAGCATCTCCTGCATACAACGGCTGCTTTTCTTTGCCTGGCCCATGACTTTTTCAGCTCTGGCACTGGCCTCCTGTGCACTTTCCGCATTTTGGCTGACCTGATCAGATATCTCACCGATCGTGCCTGTCAGTTCCTCTATGGAGGATGCCTGCTCTGTGGCTCCCCGTGCCAGAACCTGTGCACCGGAGGATACCTGTTCCGAACCGGAGGCAACTTCGTCTGCCGACTGACTGATCTGAAGCAGGGTATCACTCAGACTGGTATTGATATCCTTCATGGACTCCAGAAGCTGCCGAAATTCCCCTACATAGCACTCCTCATTCTCACACTGCACATTAAAGTTACCCTCTGCCATCTGGTTTAAAAGCTTTGTTTCATCCTGAATGACACAGACTAAATTTGCAGTCATTGTGCGTATATTTTCTGCAAGATTCCCCATCTCATCCCTGGACTTATAGCGGATCTTCACATCCGAGAGTTCTCCTTTTGCCATGCTGCGGGCTGCCTTCTCCAGCTCGTCTACCGGCCTGGTGATCCCGCGGGTGATATAGACCCCAAAAACAATGCTGATGACCACACTGATACTGCCCAGCATCAGCAGAGTCACGATTGCCTTCTCCTGTTTCTCTTTCAGCCCCGCAACCAGTTCTTCGCCTTTCCTGTTTCCGTTCTCCACAAGACTCTCCAGTTCTTCCTGTGCTTCCTGAATCACAAATATATTGTTGTTCTCCATATACGCAGCAGCTTCGGCATTCTTATTTTCTCCGGCAAGCTGGAGGACCTTTTCTCTCATGGGTGCCAGCCTGGTAAGTGCATCCTCCAATCGTTCAATGATCTGCGGGTCTCCCAGAAAATGTTCCCGAATCACAGGAAGCTGTTCCTGGATAATCGCGGCGGATTCCCCCGCATCGGCAATAGCATCCTTTATGATCACCGGATCAGAATTGGATATGGACCTGTAAACAGCCTTCTGCATCCTCTCAAAATTGGAATTGATAATATTGGCACTTCCATTGACCATAAACGGACCTTCATAGAAAGTCTCTGTCTGTTCTCCCATATTTAGTAAATCCACCACACTCACGGCGCATCCCAAAATGAGCATTGTGAGTATCAAAGCGTAGGAGATAAATAGTTTTCGTGATAACTTTAAATTTTTCATTTTCTGCTGCCTCCGCTACATTCTTTTCCTTTTGCCCTAAAATATACATGAGCAGTGTTGACTTATTGGAAATTATAGCATAAAACCGGTAATAAAGATATGGAAACTGAAAGATTTTACAGATTTCAACCGCAATACCGGCAGGAAATGAATCGGGCCTGCCGCTTCACAGCCATTATACGACTACAGGCCGCCCAACACATGAGCGGCCTGCAATGACAGGATTGATTCTTATAGCTGTTTTACAAATTCTACGGGATACATGATCCGTTCCGCGGTCTCCTCCACGGAAAGTCCCTGTGCCAGAAAACGTTTTGCCACACTCTCCATACTCTCCGAAACTTCTACAATATACTTATCGGGATCATAAAAACGCATGACACGCTGTCCCCAGGGATATTCCTTGCTTCCATGGATAAATTCTATCCCCTCCGTGGATTTCAGCTTCTTCTCCCAGTGTTCCAAATCCTCCACCTCAAAATAAAGCTGGAAATTATTCGGCCTCTCCCGTGCCTCCAGTTTTACGCCCACAAGCGCCTCATAATCGGACTGCAGGGAAATGCCGCCTTCAAAAGACACATGCGTGCCCAGGTCCATTTCCACCTTCTGCTCCATTACCCTTTCATAAAAATCCTTCGCCCGTTCCATATCAGATACAGAAATCAAAGTACCGCCATATTTCATATTTACAGTCTCCTTATTGGTATGATTTTCTCTATTGTATCTTAAAATTTCGCAATTTCATTGTAAAAATCGGACATCCTCATCCGGTACTCCCCGGGCGTAAGTCCGCACACGGATTTGAAATCATGTATGAAATGGGGAAGATCGTAAAAGCCCGATAAAGTACAGACATCAATCACATGATTTCCGGGGTTCTGCAGCAGCCGAACCGCTCTGTTGATACGGACCAGGCGGGAAAATGTTTTAACGCCCATGCCCAGATACCGGTCAAACACCCGGTTCAAATGCCGTTCACTGTAAAATACAGAAGCAGACAGTTCCTTTAAAGTAATATTCCCCGCATTTTCAATAATGGACCGCACAGCCGCGTGGATCTGGGGCGGACACACATGAATCAGCTTTGACAAAAACAGTCTGTCAGCGCGGTCAGCCAATTCCTGTATGCTGACAGAACTTTCCAATATTTCCGTCATGGATTTGTTTAACCCCTGATCCATCAGTGCAAAGGAAAAGGTCTTATCCAAAAGCTCCTTCTGTCCTCCCCCTGTAAGCGCAGACAAACCGGCCGGCTGAAATTCAATAATGAACAGCATACCAAACCGGTTTGCCTGCTCTCCCACCCTACAGGACAGGGATGCCGGGCCGAACAGATTACTGCAGATGCCCTTTTCATCCGCACAAAAGGTAAGGGTGGCACTCCCGTGAGGTATCACAGTATAATGATCCGGCATTGCATTCTCACACGGAAACGTGATCGTATAATTGGAGATCCACGCACGCAGCGCCGGATGAGGCAGAAGATAAATAAAATCCTCACCGGAAAGCAGAATGCGGCCTGACCCGTGGTATAACAGTATCTCATCTTTCGTTATCATAGTCTGTTTTCCACTTTCTTTTTCGCACAGCCTCCGCCGTCCCGTTTGCAGGGTGTGCAAATGGTTTTTCTTTTATTCTAAGGTCTGCCTGCAGAAATGTCAAACCTCATGCGCCCTGTCCTTGTGATAACCGGCTTTCAAAATACTGCAGATGATACTCATCACCCCCAGCCCCCAGCTCCACATACTGTAAGGCGCATAGACCGCGGCCTGGACGCCCACCACACCGGACATGTAAAGAGCCACATCTGTCCAGGGGATGATACTGAGCATGGGACTTGCCGCAGTGTTCGCTACCACTGCGCAGTCCAGGGAGGAGTATCCGAATTCCCTGTATTTCTCTTCCAGCATTTCCACAGGCATAAGAATGGAAAGCGCGGAGCTGTTGGTGATTCCCCCTGTTATGGTGCCGATACACCAACTGCTGACAGCCAGGCCGAAGACAGAGCGTATTCTCCCAAACAGTGTCTCCACAATGACTTCAACAGCTTTTATCCTGATCATAATACCGGCAGCCCCCACCGCTGCAAAAAGGATCACAAAAAGAGAAGACATGGAGAGCATTCCGCCCCGGTTGCACAGAGTGACAATCTCCGGCAGAACTGCATCTGCAGAGATTCCTGTCACTGCAGTAAGGTCAAACCCATGATACCCGGCAGCCAGCCCTTTCCAGATGGAAAATCCATTCAGCAGTGTGCCGATCAGGATTCCGATCAAACCTCCTCCGAATAAAGAGACCACAGAGGGCAGGTGTAAGAAACTGCCTGCAACCACCACGATTATGGGGATCAGGGCAATAGGACTGATATGAAAAACGGAAGCCAGCCCCTCTGAAAGCATACTGTGATCAAAGGCAGAATTAGCTGACCCGGAGAGAACCCCCAGAACACTATAAAAAATAATACAGGCAGCAAAAGTGGGAATGCCAATATAAGCCGCCCGTTTCATTACAGTTAAAGAATCTGTTTTTGTAACTGATACCACCAGATTAAAATTATCTGCCATGGGAGAAAAAAACAGACCCACATGGGACCCGGACACCACAGCACCGGCCATTGCCGCAAGATTCACATCCATGACAATGGCAAGGCCCATCATGGCAACCCCAATGGTACCGCAGGTACCGAAGCTGGTTCCGATGAAAAAGGCAGTCACCGCCGTAAACAGAAATCCAAACAATATACACAGACCCGGCGTCACAAATGCAAGCAGATACGTGATCAGCGCAGGTATAGTGCCTGCAAATATGAATGAGGCGGTCAAAAAACCGATCCCGCACAGCAGGAAAAACAAATCTGTAAGCTCTCCCGCCTTCTGATACATTGCCTCCAGAAGCTCATGGAGCGTAAACCCGCAGCGAAGCCCGATCACTCCCACATACGCAGCTGTGATAAAAAGAGAGATAGATATATCAAAGCCCTTCACTGTGCCGGTGAGCATCACTGCAATCATCACGGCAAGACAGGAAAGGGCTTCTGTTTTGGTTGGCCTGCGTGGATTTTTCCCGTTGTTTTTCATACTGCACCTCATTTTTACTTTAAGGTATAGTATCCAACGTTCCATGCAGCTTTATTCACTTATTCCGACACAGTTTCCACGGAATCTCTCTCAATCAAAAGAGGGTTTGCTTCATAAACCCTGACCATTTTTTCTTCCTTTCGCTCCCGGATTTCATTTATGAGAATCTGACAGGCTTTCATTCCCAGCTCCCGCAGAGGCATTCTGATGCTTGTCAGAGCAGGATAAAGATAAGAGGCAAATTCTCTGTCATCGTATCCCACTATGGAAATATCTTTTCCCGGACAGATATCATGGCTGTGGAAATAATCATAGACACCCCCTGCAATGACATCACTCATGCAGAAGATCGCTGTCACGCCCTGTCCGCAAAGGATTTCCGCACAACGGCACCCTGCCTCTCTGGACCAGCTGCCGTAAACAATATATTCCTCACGGACAGAAATTGCCGCATCCTCCAGCGCTTCACGGTATCCTTCCAGGCGGAGCCTGGTGTGGATGCTGTCCTTCTCTCCTGTGATAACACCAATCTTCCTGTGCCCTTTTTTGATGGCAGCCGTCACTGCATCACAGGCCCCTTTTCTGTCATTGATCACAAAGGAGGGATATCTGCTGGAATGCGTGTAGCCGTAAACCATCACCGCCGGAATCCCCAAATCCTCCGGAATGCATTTCAGAACCCGCTCATGGGAAGTGATATAGAGCAGGCCGTCCACCTGTTTAGCGGCAAGTTCTGAAATCGCATTCTGTACGGACTGTGCAAACTCCTTCTTGCGGAAATAATCGTTTCCCAGTTTACTGCACAGCCTCAAATCCACATGCGTCTGGCCGTATCCTGTATTTTCACAGTATTCTGTTATTCCGTCGACCACATACGGCACATGAAAAACAGTCATATCCTCTATCAGGATCCCCAATGTTTTGGTCCGTTGGAGTCTTAAATTCTTGGCAACCAGATTGGGAGTGTAGTTTAATTCCCTGGCCTTTTCCAGAACCAGCTTCTGTGTCCTCTCACTGGCTTTCCGCTTTCCGTTTCCATTTAAAATATTGGAGACTGTGGCTATGGATACATTACAGGCTGCTGCGATCTCACGAATTGTTGTCATGTCTCATCACTGTTTCCTTTTCTTTTTCCTCAATGACACGGCTCCTGATATGACAACCGCCAGAGAAATCCCTGCTGCTGCCAGTGCTTCTTCCATCTTCAGTGTGTCACCTGTCTTGACTTTTCCCGATTTTGACGTGCTGCCGGCCGCGGAATTCTTCCCGGCTGTGGTTTTGCCGGTCTTTTTTGGTGTATCGTCAGTGTTATCAGCCGCTTTACCTATAAAGACCGTGCCGTTTTTACACTCTGCCGTCTCTGTCAGCTCCTCTGATTCTGCGGCAAGTTCCTCAACTGCAACTTTGATCTCTGTTTTTTCTCCTGACTTCAGTCCCGCATTGTCGAATTTCATCTGCAGAAGAGTCCCGTCTATAGACACCGGGCGGGCAGAAGCGAAGACAAATACGATCTCACCCTCATTTTTATTTCCCGTAATCGGGTCATTGATCTCCACCATGGTATCTGCCAGACTGTCCCCCTGGCCGGATTCCTTTAATTTCAGTTTTTCCCGGTCATAAGTAATACGGATTTTTCCGTTGGTCACTTCACCTGCACCGCTTATTTTACATTCTGCTGTTATCTCTTTATCCTCTGTCTCTATTTCCGGCACCTCAATGTCTACGATCCCTTTGGATGCGGCCCTAACTGACACACACAGAAACATGGATAGCATCAATGACAAAAGACTCCATTTCATTATTCTCTTCATAGGCTTCTGTATCCTTTCTCAGGGAGGGACCTGAAGCCCCTCCCTGCATTCTTTAAAATGACGTGATCAGTTCTGCCGCATATTTTTCGATCAGTGCGGCATCTGCCGTATTAACGGCCTGGTCTTTATTGACATCTGCTGCTTTTAAGTCTTCCTCTGCTATCTCTGTCAGTTCCGCACTTGCTCTCAGTACAGAGGCTGCATCACTGGTATTGATCTTGCCATCATGGTTCACATCACCCAACAGCCGCACCTTTGTCAGACTTTCCGTGAGCATAGCCGCAGCGTCATTGATCTCCTGCTGCAGTGCATCCCCATTATCAAGCACCTGCCTTGCGCTGTCCAGTGCTTCCTGCAGGCCTGCAAGGGAAGTATCTGTATAGCTGCCTGCGTTTTTCAGGATATCTTCTGCCATCTGGACAGCCGATTCCAGTGCTGCTTTGTTTCCGCGCACCTGCATGTTTCCGATAGCCTCTGCCACAGCCTCATAAGCCTGGGAGACCTGAGCCTTGGTACGGTCTTCATTTTCCAGCACTGCCGCTGCTGTGTCAATAGCTGTCTGAAGTGCTGTCTGTGAAGCTTCTGTATATTTGTCTGCCTCCTGCATCAGTTCCCTGGCAAGGTCCGTTATATTCTGAAGCCTTGAGGCATCCACCATGTCTTTCAGTTCTGTGAGGGCTGTGATCAGGGTCTCTGTGGCCCGGTTCACATCCTCCTGGGTGGATGTCTCATCAGACAGCACCCCATTTAAAAGCCTGAGTGCTTCTTTCAGTTTCTTTATCCCTGCCGGGCGGTAGACAGATACATCCTGGTCCAAAATAGCCTGTGCTTCTCTGGCAGCTACCTTCGCAGCAGCCGTATTCACACCATGCTCCAGTTTTCCCCACGCTTTTACAAGCGCTTCGTAGGACTGATCCACTTCCTCCTGGGAAGCGTCGGCTTTTTCCAGGACATCCGCTGCCGCTTTTCTTGCTTCGGAGAATGTTTTAAAGCTCTCTTTGGTGTAATCCTCCTCTGACAGATTCTCCATCCTGGTTACACAATTTCTCAGAATCTCAACATTTACCAGGGCATCCATGGCTGCTGCCAGTTTCTGGGCTGCCTGGTCCACTTCCTTTTGATCGGCACTGTCTGCACTGAGTACAGCCTCTGCCTCCCGGATCGCGTTGTTAAGATCAGCCAGACTCTTCTCTGTATACTTTTCTGTCTGGGCAGCTGTCTCTTTTGCAAGATTCACTGCTGTCTCCAGGTTTGTCTTATCGGCAGGTTCTGCGGACTGTTTTGTCTGAATGAGGATATCCTGCTCTTTATCCGCTGACAGCTCCAGTGTAAATACGGCTTCTGTGCCATCACTGGAAAAACTCTGTATCACTTTTTTATCTGCCACAACCTCATACTCTCCGGCCGGCAGCCTGCTGATGGTTATCTCAGGGGCATATTCCTTCTCTGTTACATTCTCAAGTGTGAGTGCAATACTGCTCAGATCATCTGCAATACCGGCTTTTGTATATCTTGTCTTATCAAGCTGTACAGCGAACTTGTCTTTGTTATACAGAGTCAGACGCGTGCGCACACCGTCTTTTGGAACAATGGAATATATTCCGTCCGCGTAATCCAGGTCACAGCCATATCCGTACAGTCCTACAATGTCATCATCCACAATATTGGCAGATGCTGTCTTCAAACCGCCCCAGAATCCCAGGGATGCCTCGCCTGACCATGCCCACCAGCCGTCAAGACTCGGGATATAATTGTATCCGTTAGTTCCTTTTTCACTCTGATACTGCCAGGACGCTGCACCATAGTTTACATCACTGTCACTGATCTGACCCGAGTTGATGTTGGCCCACCCTGCCAGATAAGCGCCATAGGTGCCCCTCATAATATCGTCAAATTCCTGATCCGATGTATCCGCATAGGTATACAGATAGTCCTGCTGCTGCCATGCCCCAAGCTGGGTCTCATATCCCAGATTCCACCAGGATTCCCCCATATGCCTGTTGTCGGATCCGTAATAATACCAGAGCGGCTGCATGCCGCGGCATGCCAGAGAGGCAAGTGTGACTTTGTCTGTCAGCGCCCCATTGCCGTACATCTTCGCAAGCGTATAGCATGCCTCGAATCCTGTGGTGTCAATGCTCATCTCCGAAGCAAAGGGATATGCCTCAGCAAATAAGATATCTGCTTTTTCCTCCACTTTGCCGGCCAGCCACGCCTGCTCCTCACTATGTCCGTTCTGTTCCAGGGCATTCAGTATGTTAGGCAGGTTCATCTCTCCCATATTTCCGAAAATATAGGCGCCTCTTCCTCCGTTTTCGTAATTATGTCCGTCAAACATTCCATATGTAAAGTATGCCTTCAGTGTGTTATAGCATCTCAGCAGATAATCATCTGCACTGAGATAATGAGTCATATCAGGGTAGCGCTGTGCGATCTGGTACATATTGTAATAGGTATTGGCCACATGCACATAATTATAGGATCTCCAGGTGCCCTGGTCCTTTGGCGTGCCATCCTTGCCGTCATACCAGCGGTAGACCTTATAGGTATCATGCTGCTGCATATATCCCCAGATAAAGTTTTCCATATAATACTCCAGGGAATCGATCTGGTCCTGCTGGGGGGCAGTGATATTCTTTTCAGAAAGATAGACTGCCGGGGATAATCCAAGGTCATCAGAACCCCCTGCCATCCATTCTTTCCATCCTCCTCCCGGATAATCATCCCAGGATATCTGTTTTCCGGTGGACATATCCCACTGCAGGTATGCTCCGTTGTACCCTTTTTCCGTCTTTGCCTGCTGCTTGTCCACAAGAAAATCCGTGTTGCTCTGGATCAAAGTCTCTATGGGTTCCGTAGCATAATACTGCAGCACACTTTTCTTATCTTCCCCATAATTTACTGTCACATAGTTCTCTCCCAGGTCAGAGAAAGCGATCTCATAGATCTCATAGCCATTTCTGTCTTCCTTTTTTGTTATCTCTGTGCTGTCTGAATCAGCAGTCACACTGTTGATCTGTTCCTTGCATCTCACTGCCAGCGTTGCCTTCATATCCTGGGGGATCACCATTCCCGGAAGGGAGACCGCATCCACGATCCCGGCTTCATAGAGGATGTCCCGGAGGTCCGAATAATCTGATGCCCAGTAAAATGTAAATCCATACGTCTGTTCCGCTTCCGGCTCAAGGCTCAGGGATGTTGCCGGCAGATAGCCTCCCGGACGGTCTTTGGATATCTCTTTGGAATGGATATAATACTCAACCAGACCTTCCCAGCTCGGATCCTTTTCCGCAAACGGCCCTTCCTTAAATCTGGCCTTATCTTTAAACTCCAGCGAAGTCCCGTCATCAGGCACCATAACTAAAAAGGAACCATCCCCGTTTGGCCGCTGCCAGTAAATGTAAGAACCGTCCTCTGCCACATAAGAATGACGGGCCACATTCTGTTCATAGATTCCCTCCTGGCTGGTATTCCACCAGGAATTCATAAGAAGAGGCAGGCCCAGATCCGCAATCTCAATCGTTTCATCTGCTGTATTCTGTATATTGATGGACCAGTTGAGCTGGTTCCCCTCCTCATTTAACCGGTAAGTCTCACGCAGCGCAAAATCCTTGATGCCGTATTTCCCGGCAGATGGCGATTCATAGGAAACTGTGACCGCGTCATCTCTTCTGGACACCTTTCTGGTATCATCAGACCAAGAGGTAAGCGCCGGATAATAATCAGAATCACCTTTTTTTACAGTTAATTTCACATCGCCTGTCCAGCGGGAATCATCCACGTCAAACTCCGGCTTTATGGTGGGGTTCATCACATAATTGGTCCCGTACTCATCCCCCGGATTTGAAAGCTTAAAAATACCGCCGGTCTTCTCGTCAATATCTACGGTAAAGTAATCTGACTGCAGCTTCAGATTCACCTCTTCATTATACGCAAAATCCACTTCGTCAAAAACGATACTGGTCTCTCCCTGGGCATCCCAGTCATCCGCGATCAGTTCTGCTGTGTGGATACCCGTAAAATCACTCACCGGTATACCGCTGCCCGGTGCCAGCACATACATGTCCTCATCATTTACTTTATAGTAGGCATCTATGGTCTGTGCCTGGCTGTCATAGTCAATACGGAACCAGCCCTGTGACTCTTCATAGGGGATGATCTTCTCCGTTGTCTCCCCCTGATTTACCACAGTAAAACGGAGTGTCCCGTCTCCCATGCGCATCATCTGGGCAAAATTCTCCTCAGATGAATCCAGAGATGTCCGCAGTATGGCCCCTCCTGTCTCATCTGATGAAAAACCGCTCCATTTGGCTTCTATGGAATAATCCTGGTCGCCTGCATTCCTCTTTACCGTACTGATTCCGTCCCCTGCATTTACAAGAGCCAGATGTCCGTCTTCATATCTCACATCACCGTCCTGCCCATACCAGTCATCTGTCAGAACAGGCCCGGTAAAATCTGTGTTTTCTGCTGTGCTATACTGGGCCTCCTTCACAAAAGTGCTGTTGAACTGTAAGAAATCAACAGATACAGGAGCTGAACCGCCCCATTTCTGTGCTCTGAGTTCAGCTACATGCTTTCCTCCGAAATTGGACATGGCCTCACCATTTCCCTCCAGGGGAATGTACTCATCCTCATCCCCTGTCCTGTACACAGCGATCACTGTCCCGTCATCACTGTTATATCCAATCTGGAACCAGCCTTCTGTGTCTGCGAAATCCGTTTTCGTGGTATAAGAGGTCTGCACCTTATCGTTGATCAAAAGCAGCTTCAGCTCCCCGTTGCTGAAACGCTGGATCTCCACCAGATTATTCTCTGTTCCATCGGAGACACGGAAGATGACTACGGAATTGTTTCCCTGGGTATCGGCAGAATAGCTGCTCCATTTAGTCTCAACGGTAAAATCGCCGTTTCCCACATTTCTTTTTATAGAAGACACAGGTCCGCCGTCGTTATTCAGGGTCAGTGCCCCCTCCGTATACTCCACGTTTCCTGCCATATCAAACCAGGCAGGATCAAGATCCCCTGTAAAATCATCCTGGATCACAGCCTCTGTTGTCTTCACGATTCCGTTCTCCTCACCGGCTGCGGCCCCCTCCTCTTCAGCGGCTCTTACCTTGACGGTTCCTGCCGGCAGACAGGTGGCAGCCATTGCTGTACTCAGCACCAAAGAACATAACTTCCATCCTCTTTTCTTCATATAGTCTTTAACCTTTTCCTTTCCCGTTCATTCTTTCACCCTGAGATCAGTTCCTTCACCCACACAGCCATCTCTCCCATACCTCTGTTGTTCCAATAGGCGTAGGGGATCGCTTTCAATGTTACATCTGATAACTTCACCGGATGTTCTCCATACAGCACTTTTTCATCCCAGGCACTTTCTTCCATCCTTTTACCCTGCAGCACCAGCTCCGTGATACCCCCGAACAGCTCAGACGGTACCTCCTGTATTTCCTTCTCTGTATCCACATACAGCTCTGCCAGATTTTTCCCGTTGTCAATTTCCTCCAGACAATATACAAGGGGGCCTTTTACCACTGCCGTTTTGCCGCAGTCAGCACGTACCTTGGGATTGGCACGGACAAATTTTGCCGGCGCTTCAAAAGAAATACTGATATCTGCATCTTGCGCAAGTGCAAGATATGCATATCCTTTTTCTTCTTTATATTCCAGAAGCTGTCCTTTTGCGGTCATTTGGTACATTCCGGCGTATTCCGGAATCCTTACTGCCAGTGTCATTCCTCCGTCCGGCACATGGCTGACTTTTATCCTCACCAGATTCTCAAAAGGAAATTTCGTCTCCAGGGAAACCTTGACTTCCCCTGTCTCCATTTCTATGCATACCTCATTTGAAATAAAGAGATGGACATACAGAGCGGTCTCACCAACAGAATATATGTACTGCCCCATGGAAGCCAGGATTCTGGCTATATTAGGTGGACAGCAGGCAACACCGAACCATTTCTGACGGGTGGGCTTTACATGTTCTTTTGAGGTGCGTTCCATACAATTATCAGGCCACACCTCCAGAGGATTTACATAGAAGAAGCTTTTTCCGTCCAGAGCGATCCCCGCCAGAACCGTATTATACAGAGCCCGCTCCACAGTATCTATGTAGGAAGCGTCTTTTGTTATATTCGCCATCCTGATGCCGAACATAGCCAGTCCGATGGAGGCGCAGGACTCCGCATAGTTACAGTCATTGGGCAGATCATAATCCACTGTGAAACGCTCCAGAATTCCGGATGCGCCAATACCTCCCGTGATATACATCTGTCTCTGTACTATGTTATTCCAGAGTCTTTTACAGGCTGCCATCAGCTCCTCGTCCTGATATTCATATGCCAGGTCCGCCATAGCGCTGTACATATAGACTGCCCTTACAGCGTGCCCCTCTGCTGCTTCCTGCTCCCGTACCGGTCTGTCAGACTGGGAATACTCGGGACGGTAATCGGAAAGCTCCGGAAAGATATTTCCGCTGTCGCCTCTGCTGATCTCCTGAAGAAAATAGTTCTCTCCTGTTCCACGCGCATCAATAAAATACTTTGCCAGATCCAGATATTTCCGTTTTCCTGTCACCTGGAATAGTTTGATCAAGCCGATTTCCACTTCCTGATGTCCCGGATACCCATGGATTTTCCCATCCTCACTGCCGAATGTATCACAGAGCAGATCCGCCAGTTTCTCCACCACGCCCAGGAATTTTTTCTTTCCAGTTCCCTGGTAATAGGCTGTGGCTGCCTCCATCATATGCCCTGCAGTATATAGTTCATGGCCTTCCCGCAGGTTCTTCCACCTTTTATCCGGCTCTTTTATAATAAAATAGGTATCCAGATACCCATCCTCCTGCTGCGCCTCCGCAATGAGATCTATGACCTCATCTGCGGTCTTCTCCAGCTCAGGATTTTTCTCTGCTGCCAGAGAGAATCCCACTGCCTCCAGCCATTTGGCTATATCGGTATCCTGGAATACCGCGCCGTAAAATTCTCCTTTTTTTCTTCCTGCCGCAACAGCGAAATTCTCCAGGCAGTGGGACGGCTCCGCATCCGGGATACGGTCATTCATGGCATCCCACTGGTAGGGGATGATTGCTTCTCCCACCAGCTTCACGTGCTTTGTCCAAAAAGGATCCTGTATTTTTATTTTTTGAAGATCAATAGGTTGTAATCTCATTTTATTCCTCCTGATTTGCCTTATATCCGGCCTATGCCTTGACTGCACCGTTGGTCAGACCGCTGACAATATATTTCTGCATGAAAATGAAGATAAGAACCACCGGCAGGATCGCGATAATACCAAAGGCCATGGTGGCGTTCCACAATGTCTGATACTGCTGCACATAGTTGTAAATGCTGGAGGTAATGGGCCTTCTCATAGGGTCTGTCATAAAAGTGATTCCATAGATCAGATCGCCCCATGCATATACAAAAGAGAATACGGCAGCTACAATAACGCCCGGTTTTGCTATGGGGAGCATGATCTTCGTAAAGGATGTGATGCTGTTGCAGCCGTCGATTTTTGCCGCCTCATCCAGTTCCTTCGGTATGGAGAGGAAATAGGTCCTCAGAATAATAATACTGAACGGGATTCCAAGGGTAGCGTCTGCCAGGATGGGAGCCAGATAAGAATTCAGCAGGCCCATCTTGGAGAACATAATATACAGGGATGTCAGGATCAGGGTTGACGGAAGCATCTGTGTCATAAGGAAATATAAGATCAGGACTTTTCTGCCGCTGAATTTAAACCTGGCCAGCCCGTATGCGGCGGGAATGGACAAGATAGTGGAGATCACTGTGGCGCCCGCTGCAATGATCATACTGTTTTTAAAGCCCCTCAAAGTATCACTGGATGCAGAGAGCTGATCCGCGAATGCGTCCAGAGTCAGATTCTTCGGCCAGAGAGGCGTGGGAATCTGAAAAATCTCTACCTGTGTTTTCAGCGCTGTGACCACCATCCAGTATAACGGGAAAATGAAGATCACAAATACTATGGCTCCGATGATAAAAAATTTCAGGTTTCCTTTCTCGTTCTTCATCTCACATCACCTCGTCTTCATCATTGATCAGTTTAATATAGAAAATACCTACCACGAACAGTATCAGGAACAGAATATTGGCTGCCGCCGCGCCCTTACTGAACTGGAACTGGTCAAAGGACAGCTTGTAAGCATAAGTTGAAACCAGCTCTGTGGCATTGACCGGCCCGCCCTTTGTCATGACCCATACCAGGTCGAACACTTTGAATGTATATACAAATCCCAGCGTCAGCACAGACATGATAGCCGGCTTTATCATGGGGATCGTGATCTGGAACAGTGTCTGGAATTTATTTGCCCCGTCCAGACGTGAGCTTTCATAGATCTCCTCCGGAATGGTGGTGAGTCCTGTGATCAGAAGCATCATGTTAAAGGGGATACCAATCCAGATATTTGCCACTACAATGGCTATCATAGCCAGTTTGGGGTCCAGCAGCCATTCCAGCGGTGCGTTGATCAGATGCAGGGACATGAAAAGCTGGTTGATGATACCGCCTTTGCTGGCAAACATGAATTTGAACAGCAGACCCGCAACCGTGACCGGAAGCAGCCAGGAGATCATGGTCACACCTCGGAAGAAGGAGCTTCCCTTGAATTTTTTGCTGAACAGAAGCGCAAGGCCGAATCCGATAAAAAACTGGAAGAAAATTGATGCCACCGTAAAGATCAGTGTATTTTTAATAGCTGTGGTCAGTATCGCCTCACCGCCTGAAAACAGTTCCTTATAGTTCTCAAATCCTACAAACGCCTGCTTGGATGCATCTGCAAAGGAATATACATCCACATTCTTGAAACTGAGGATAAAGTTCTGTATCATGGGGTATCCCACAAATATCAGCATGTAGATGGCGGCTGGAAGTGCAAACAAAAAACCAACCTTTGGTCCGAGAGTTTTCCCTTTTTTCATTATCTTTCATCCTTTCCTATGAGCAGTTATGGGGTTAAAAAGGGACAGGAGGGTCCTGTCCCTTTCCGGCTGTTTATTTTTCTGATGCCTTCACCTTATCCACGGCTGCCTGTGTATCTTCTGCTGCTTTTTCAGGAGTCTTTGCTGAGGTCATAACCTCCTGGAATCCTGTCTGCAGTGCATCGGAATATTCCGGCCAGGAAGCACTTGGGCCTCTTGGGATGGATGTCTGAAGCTGTGTGATAAATTCTTTCTGGATCGGGTCATCTGTCCAGTAGGAGTCCTGAGCCGCCTCTGTTTTCGGCGGGAAGGAACCGTACTGTTTCATAGCGTCTACCATCACCTCTGTCTTGTCATAGTATTCCATGAATGCAGTGGCTCCGCCCATGTCATCCTGTTTTACAGCTCCCATATTCTCACCACCCAGAATGGAGGTTGCCTGGTCAGAATCCGCGTCTTTTTTGGGGAGTACCGTCACACCGTAGTTCAGATCAGGAGCGTCCTTCTCGATTCCCGGGATCTGCCATGGTCCGTTCTGCTGCATAGCCAGGTTACCTGCCACGAAGTTGTTATTTACGTCTGACTGTGTCCAGTTCACGCAGTCCTTTGACCAGGAACCGTCAGCTACCATCTCCTGCATAAGGTTGTAGGCATCCGTACCGCCTTTCACATTCTGGTAGTCCCCGCCTGCTGTGTATAACCACTGCAGACACTGGAAGGTTCCCTCATCTGTTCCTGTAGCAGCATTGCCGAAGCCAACCACACCGTCTTTCGTCAGCGCTTTTGCCATCTCATGGAAATCTTCCCATGTGGTGTTTTCATTGGGATACTCCATACCTGCCGCATCGAAGATATCCTTGTTGTAGAACAATGCCGTACAGTTGGTGGCAAAGGGAATACCGTAATGTTTTCCGTCCGCCATAGTGGATTCCATAGGGCCTTCCAGGTATTCATCCCATTTGATATCCGCATCTGATACATCCCCGAACAGGTCCATCTGAATGAAGGATGCCATGCTGCAGCCGTCCAGGATGACCAGGTCCGGGAGTTCCCCGGATGCCATGCCCAGTGTCAGCTGTTTTTCATAGTCTGCAAAGGGTACATACACATGGGATGCCTCGTATTCCTCCTGTGATTCATTGAAGCCGTCAATGATGTCCTGCATCATATTCTTCTGAGCATCCGTCTCGAAGTAATCCCAGATGACCACCTCTTCCTTTCCTCCGGCAGTCTTCTTGCTGCTGTCCGTTCCCGCGGAAGCTGTTCCTGCGTTTCCTCCGCATCCTGCCAACATTGTAGCTGCCATAGCCATACAGAGCATAGCGCTCACTACTTTTTTCCTCATTTTGTTTCCTCCCTTTCGTTCGTTTCTGGTGATTTATTTGATATCTAAAGTATAAGAGAATACCGACCTGTCTTATAGTCTAAAAAATTAAACAGGGTGGAAATTCTTCAACTGAATTTCCACCCTGTTTAATTTCTATCCGCATCAATACCTTCGGAACATCTGTTCATACCAAATCATACTTCTTGCACAAGTCTATTTTTATGAACTGTATTACGGTGCCTGTTATCCGTATCTGTGATTTTTTCTCTCCTGTTAACCAATTCTTCCAAAACAACGCTCTCGTTTTTCTCGAATCTGTAATAAAATATCATAATGACCGCACCTATGATGAAAAATGCAGCCGGCAGGTAAGAGAAACCGGTCTTCATCGCTGCCAGTGCAGTCGCCGACTGCTTCTGATTTGCAACATACCCAAAATGCTGCATCAGCTTCAGCGGTACAAAATCTCCCAATCCGGTACCTACCTGAAGTCCCACTGCACTTCCCACTGCGGTCAAAAAGCCGCTGGCTCTCACTCCGTTTTTATATTCACCGTAATCCACGGTGTCAGACAGCATGGCAAAGGGCATGGACACCGCGATCCCGGTTCCGATACTTGTGATCACCCAGGCAATCACGATCACTGTAAAATTTCTTCCTGCAATACCTAAGGATATCTGACCTACAGCAGCGATAAAGAATCCAAGAATCATAATACAGGTTTTTGATAATCTTCGTGCCAGAAATGGAATGGCCGCAACTCCGATCATCTGTGTCAACACCAATGCGTTCAGAATAGAAACATAATTCTCATTTTCCAGATAATAACGGGAATAATAGATCAGGGAAGAGGTTCTGGTTGAATTGCCCAGCCAATAAAAAGCACTTCCCAACACCACGATAACCCACGGCCAGTTTGACCTGAGCGCCTTGAAGCTGTCTCTGATCGGAAGACTTTTAGCAGTCTTTGCATTTACTTCTCTCGTATTCCTGAATGCATAGAAAAACATACATACTGAAATAGCTGTGTATAGCAGCACGGTCAGTGAGAATCCCTGCTGTCTGTTGCCTCTGCCCAGCACGGATACCAGTGTCAGGGTAAATGTCGCCGTTACAAAATATCCTATGTTTCCTCCAATCATTCTAAAAGAATTCAGCTTTGTCCTCTCATAGGACTCATTACTTAAATTGGGCAGAATGGCCGTTATAGGTGTAGAAATACCGGTATAGAGGATGCTTGCGGTCAGATAAGTGAATGCCGCGTAAGCAACTCTGGAGTTTCCCGACAAATGCGGTGTAAAGAAAGTAAGACACATAAACACCCCAAAAGGTATTGCCAGCCTTGCAAACCATGGACGGCTCTTGCCGTATACTGATCTTGTTTTATCAATTGCCAGCCCCCACAGTGGAACAGTGGCGGTATTGAGTATCCGGACAAACAGAGCGATTATAGCCGCTGTTCCGATAGAAAGTCCGAATACATCTGTGTGGTAAAAATTAATAAAGCTGGTCAGAGTACAGTACAATAGGTTTCCTGCCGCATCTGTACCCGCGTACGCGATTCTGTTTTTTAAAGACAGGCCGTTGCTGTTTGTTTTTGTATTACTCATTTTAAATGTGCTCCTCATACTTTTTTCTGTAATTCTGCGGAGAAATACCCATACGTTTCTTGAAACAGTTGGAAAAATATATCTCTGAATTGAAACCAACCATCTTGGCGATTGTCCCTATCCCATATTCGGAACGAAGCAGATATTGTTTCGCATATTCCATCCGCATTTCCATCAAAACCTCCATTGGTGTTTTTCCATAAGCCGCCTTCATCACTTTTGCCAGGTAATTACTGTGCAGATGGAAGACCTCTGATAAAAGTTGATTTGATACAGGCTGTCCTAAATTATTCTCTAAATACATATAGATCTGTTCTGCCAGCACCGTACTTCTATCCTTATACATACCCAGACTTTCAATGAATTTCAAAAATCTCAAAAACAGCTCTTCCGTCTTCCATATATATTCTTTACCGGAAGTTGTACTGTCCAGCAGGTTATGAAACAGTCCAAACAGCATGGCCGGCTCTTTGATCAACGCATGCTTCGGCAGATGAAGCGTGTAAGAACATTGATGGTAGTGTAATTCCGGTATAGGCAGATTGGAAATAAACCGGCTCGCTCTTCTGCTCTGCCTCCACTGCGCCGTTGTATAAAAATGCAGCCAATAGAATTCCGTATCCTCCTGACACGGTCTCCATGAAAAATGATGTCTGTCAGGTAATAAGATAAACAGTTCATTTTCCTTTACCACATATTGAGAGTCATCTTCAGAGAGAAATAACTTCCCCTTCTTCACCGCAATCAGGTCAAAGTATCCTAGATTCCTTCTGTTTATATGATTCTGGCCTTTTTTCATCATCCGATAGTTTCCCTCTATAAAATCGGGAAATGGCGGAACCGAAATAGAGATAATATCATCTGACATATAGTTACCTTCTTATCTGTAATACAACACTTCTCCCGTCTCCCTGGCGCTCTAACAAAGTCATACCATCTTCTGATATATAATAAAAGTCCCTGCTATATGGTGCGAAGCTGGTAATTTTATATCCTGTCTCTGTCTCTTCATAACTGCCATTTATCACACGTAAGGTTCCTTTGTTATTTATGATATATGTCTTCTGTCCAAAGCTGTCAAGATATGCTGTCATCTCTTCGCCCATATCCCAGTCAGGTGTCTGGTCATCACTGTCGAATAACCTGGCAAAAATACCGCCGTCCCTATAGAAAGCAGCCTGTCCAAAACGGTCTCTGGATAAGTCCGGACGATTGATGTGCGGCCCGGCAACAGCATAGGTGGAAACAGCCATCCCCTTTTTTAAGGGGGTTACAGCCGTTGCATGCGTATCATAACAGTATAGTACACCTGCAGTGGCCCGGTAGCTTCCTTCCAGGAATTCTGTATTTTGTAAATAGGAGAAGACTTTATATGCTGCGGCTGCCGTCAGGCCACCCCACAGGGAGTGGGTCATATAAGACAGGGCTTCCCACCAGCGATCCGGATTCTGTGCCCGAAAATCATTGGAGTATCCTATATTTGCCAGCAGAAGCTCACCGTATTTTTCCGCACTCTCCCGCTTTTTACTTACGCTCAGAGCGCCGGCAGCAGGTCCGAATCCCGCGTTATCATAAAAATGCTCTGTAATTGCCGCTGCATAAGAATCTGCCCCCCGGTGGACCCTGTCCATCATCTTATCCCACAGGGATTGTATTGTCTGCAGTTTTTCTGTCAGCTCTTTTTCTTTGAGTTTTATGAGCAGATCCTCAAAATACAGGAAATAGACACCCAGCATCTGTGATTCCTCTTTTCCCCGTTCATCTTCATGCAAATCCGGATTCACCCTTAACTCAAAGACATCCGCTGCCCACTCCAGATACGTGTCTGCTGTATACAGCTCCAGGATCTGATCATCAAATTCTGACAGCAGATAGAACAAATGTCCTATGTATTCAAAATCCATGCACCGATAGAAGTCTCCGTATAATTTACGGGGTTTTTTAAAATCTCCGTCCTTAAACCATTTTGGCCGCACATATTCCACTGCGCTTTTTTCTACCTTCCTGACTTGATCCACATCCAGGGAACCTAAAAGATTTTTCTTCAGTACGAGATTCAGTTTTCCAAGAGATTCCCCTTGGTTGGATACCGGCTTAAAAGCAAAGGGCGGATTCCCCTCTTTTCCCTCATAAAGTTCATCACAAATATATGCCACGCGTTCGTCTATGACCCGATCCAGCTTATCCATGACATTCATTACCACAAAATCTTTTGTGCCATCTGAAAACTTAATGACTGCTTTATGCTCTCCCAATGCTGTTGGTTTGTATGAGAGATGATACATTTCTCCTTCATACTTTACTTCAATGGACAAACTCTTTACTGTGTCATTTTCTTTAAAAAGTGCCTCGGCTGAGAGGATTTTCAGAGATTCCGAAACTTCAACGGTCAATCTTGCAGTCTCACCGATTATATTAAGCGGCGTATAATCCACTTTAGGATGATTCAGTTTCAAGCCCTTTTCCAGAAACTCTTCCTGATTTCTGTTGATACTTACGACATATTTCCACGTCCTGTCTTCTTCTGCTTTCAGCATAAAGCCATCTTTTTTATATATCCAATCCTTGTTTTGAAAACCTTCCGGATATCCGCCTGCGAAATATAGTTTATGGAACAACATTCCATCCAGAGAAGGGGAAACGTTTTCAAAAAACAAATTTTCATAATCACAGTAAGTACCGATGGATAAGGCTTCGCCTTCAACCTGATAGAATCCCAGATTTCCTCCCCGGTTGTCCCGGCGCACTGCATTTAATTTCGTATAATTGTCAGATATGGAGGAGAATACCGCTGCGGAATTATGTATATTCCTGAGTACCTCTTTGTCCCTGAACATCACATAGGCAAATGAGATCCACACCCCAAAATCTGAGATCCAGATATCTTTTTTCTCCTGGTTTACTAAATGGATGGTCCAGTGAAGCTCCCCGTCATTCTTTCCCATGTCGTAAATCATTATGATCTTCATATTTCCAAAATCATATGTAACTGTGATCTCTGCACCTTCCTTTTCAATCACAGGAGAGAACTCACGGCTGTTACGCTGTTTACCATCTGCCGTAATATCAAAATATCCAAATAACTTATCTGCATCCTGATATCCGGCCTGCGATAAATATGCTTCTTCAATGACCCAGTTCATTTTATACGGGTCATCTTTCATGGATAATTTTGAAATGTATCCCTTTTCTGATATCATCATTTCCAAACTTTTATTTTCTATTTTTATATCATGTTTCATGGAACGCCTCCTTTTCTTAATGTAAATTTATCACCTTCTTTTTCCATAAACAATATGGATATCCAGCCAAAACTTAAGAAATTTCACACGGATCACTACGCATAAAACCTCTCTGAGGAATCCTTTCCCCCGAGAGGTCTCATAATTGATCTTCTGTCACGATGCGATATATCCCCTAATACTTTCTTCCAATGTCTTTGTATCATCTGAATAAACAGATAACCTTACCTTCTTTCCAACGCCTATTCCCAGAACGCCAAGTATAGATTTTGCGTCAACTGAATAATGACCATAGCTTAAGTCTACATGTTCCGGAAATGTAGTTATTTTTGAAACAAAGTCAACTGCATCTTTTTCTGAGTTTAACATAACCTCTAAAATCATTTGTATTTTCTCCTTTAACTATCTGCATGTTTTCTGTTCCTGTTTTTTCATTCTTTTGTATCTGCAACTTTATTTGTTATCTAAAATATAACTAAAAACCTTTCTGTCTTACAGTATAAAAGATTAAACAGGGTGGAAATTCTTCAACTGAATTTCCACCCTGTCCATGTTCTGCATCTATTTCTTTATTGTTTCAGCGCTTCCTGTATTCTGCTGCACACATCCTCCGGTGTGCTCACTCCCGTAATGATCTCATACTGTCCTTCTGATAACTGCTCTGACAGAACTGACCAGTTTTCAAAACTGGTCCTTGAGATGCAGTTTTCCATCTGCTCCAGTATGATCCCGTATTCCGGCTTAGCTTTTAAAAACAATTTTGCCACATCTTTTCTGGGAGGCAGAGAGTTCGCTCTCAGATTTGCATTCAGCATTGTGTCAATCTGGCTGTAATATTTTAAAAACGCAACGCTTCCCTCTTTGTTTTTCCCTTTCAGCACTGCTATGTTCTCTCCTCCACGGACACCCATATATCGTTGGTCCCCGGGAAATGCTGCAACGCCGTAGTTGATGCCAGCATCATCCAGAGCAGGAAATACCCATGGCCCGTTTTCCATCATGGCACATTCTCCTGCAATAAAGGTCCTTGCCACGTCATTCTGTGACCAGTTTACACATTCCCTGGACATCATGCCCTGTTCCACCATATTCTGTATGAACTGAAATGCCCTTTTTGTCCCTTCCCCGCCTGCCTGGTCCAGCTCATCACCGGCTGACAGCATAAAAGAAGCAAACTGGAAAGCACTCTGCTCCCCGCTGACAGCAGACATGGCAAACCCGTACCTGCCCTCCTCTGTAAGACTTCCGGCAGCCGTCTCAAGCTGTTCCCAATTCTCGGGAACAGCAATCTTCTTCTGTTCCAGAATGTCTTTGTTATAGATCAAAGCCACATTGTTGCAGCAAAAAGGAAGTCCGTAATAGCGTCCCTCATACTCCACAGATTCCATGGCATTTGGAAAATACTGATCTAAATCCTCTATCTCCTTTACTGCCTCTGTAATATCCTCCAGCTTATCCATACTGACATAGGAGGGCATATCAGGATTGTCGATGATCACCATATCAGGAAGCTGGTTCTGGGTGATTCCGATTGCCAGTCTTTTGCTGAATTCCGTCACTGGCCCGTGATATTCCCATGTGAGGTGATACTGCTCCTGAGAGGCATTAAATCCATCTGCCAGTTCATCCATGGATGTCCTCTGTTTCTCAGTCTCGTAATAACTCCAGAGTACCAGTTCTTCCCGCTCTTTTTTCTCACCGTCTTCCACCCTGATGCCCTCCGCGGAACATCCTGCCAGGCAGAGGGCACAAAAGACAAGAACCATACTTCGTATACCTTTCATGCATCTTACCTCCTAATTCATCTGCCTGTATTCACCGGGGGATACGCCTGTCTCTTCTTTAAATACCCTCTGGAAATATTTAGGATCATTGTACCCGGTGGCTTTTGCGATCTCATAAATTTTCATATCCGTTCCTTTTAACAGACGCTTGGCATGGCTCATGCGGAACTGCTTCAGAAAACTGGAGAATGTGATTCCCATCTCCCTGTTAAAAAGGGTACTCAGATATTCGGGTGTGATCTCCAGGACCCGGGAAACTTCCTCCTGCGTAAGGCCCTCCTGATAGTGCTCCCTTATATAATTGATAGCTTTTTTGATCACGTAATTGCTGATATCCTCCCGCTTTACCCTGGTGCTGGTGATGAGCTGGATGACATCCCTGTACGCATTCTCCAATTCATGCCAGGTGACCGCTGCCTCTATATTCCGGAGCAGATTCGCACTTTTCAGATGCTCAAAAAGTGCTCTGTCTATATCCTCCAGGGTATCTCCGATCATATAGTAATTCTTTACAAAAGCCCTGCGGATATCATCCGCATCAAAATGCCCATCCTTCATATAGCGCAGAAATTCCTCTGCCCCTTCTTTTTCTTTTTCCGGATTTCCCTGACAGACAGCATTGCGAATGCGTGTATAAATCTCAGCGGGGGGCAGAAAGGGAGCGGGGTGGTATGCATTCACATCTTCCCTGGTAAGCCATCCCTTTTGGTTCCAAATGAGGGAGAAAGAAATAAGATCATTCAGGTTCTGTGCTGTTTTCTTCAAATCTCTCAGACTTTGGAACGCCTGTCTGGTCCAGATTGGCCGCTCCTCCTTATCCTGCCAGTGGAAGATCAGTCTGTTATAAAAAGATTTTTCCAGGTCCGAAATCCTTTCAAATCCCCATTCTGCGCAGGCCAGAATATAGAACTCCTGCAGGTTTTCCATATAAAAAGCGTACCATTTTATCTCCCGGTACTTCTCTTTCAGCTCTTCCAGGGCTTTCTCTGCCTGTTCTCTGTAGGAAGCCGGTGCGGAACCTATGTACCCGGCAAAGAGAATGTATTGGGCCTGTTCTGCCAGACCACATACCTTCTCCAATATGTCATACTGTTTTTCCTCCTCCTGCTCTTCCCCGAAGATCAGATTTCTCAGATGCACCTCAGGACTGCCCTTGGTAAGCTGTTCCTTTTTTATTTTCTCTTCAATTTTTTCCAGCATATCCTGCACGTCATCCACTGCCAGGGGTTTCAGCAGATAATCATCCACCCCATACTGTATAGCTTTTTTAGCGTACTCAAACTCGGAATATCCGCTCAGGATAACTGCATGTACCGGTATTTTCTGTTCATAAAGACGTCGGATCATCTCCAGGCCGTCCATTTTCGGCATACGGATATCTGTGATCACAAGATCCGGTTTAAAACGGAGAACCAGGTCAAGTCCTTCCTCCCCATCGGAAGCCTCCCCCAGAACAATATGGTCTGTCAGTGATTCTATCAGTTTTCCCATACCTTCCCGAATTTTTATCTCATCCTCCACGATTATGATCCTCATTGTCTCCACTCCTTATCCCGTACCGGTATTTTCAGTGTAATAATAGTTCCTATATCCTGTATACTCTTTACATCCCATGAAACATCTTCACCGTAATACATACGCATTCGGGCAAATGCATTGTTCAGGCCGATGCTCCTGCCGTCATCCCGGACTGCCTTCTCAGGATCATTAAAGGTATCTGCCATACCGGGCGGCATTCCCTTTCCGTTATCTTCTATGATGATATCCAGCTCTTTCTTGTCCTCTGACACGATAATATCAACCCGCAGGATTCCTCCGCCCTCAATGCCCTTGAACCCGTGCAGGATCGCATTTTCCACAAAAGGCTGGATGAGAAGCTTGTGAATCCTGATATTTTTTGCCTCTTCACTTACATATATCTCACAGATAAAAGCATTGTTGAACCGCATTTTCTGAAGGCTGACATATTTTTCCAGCCAGTCTGCCATCTCCGAGATGGTCACCATCTGGTTGCTTTTATTTATGCTGTACCGGAGAATGATCCCCAGGTTGCGCAGCATTTTGCTAATCTCATATTCTTGCTTTTCAATCGCCATCCAGTTGATGGAATCCAGCGTATTGTACAGAAAATGCGGATTGATCTGAGCCTCCAGCGCCCGTATCTCCGCGTCTTTCTGCTTCTGTGTGATCTCAGTTACTTCTGTGATCAGATTCTTGACTTTTCCTGTCATGGTATTGAAATTGTCCGCGATCTGTCCCATCTCATCCTCAGTATCCACATGCACCTGAACATCCAGATTACCGCTCTGCACCTGCTGGATTCCCCCTACAATACTCCTTGTGGACCGCTCTATAAGACTTACCGTATAACGTATGAGCAAAATAGAGGCGGCAAACAACAGCGCACCGATAAAAATGGTCAGAAACTGGATCCTTGTCACATCACGCAGCATATAATCCCTGTCATATGCATTATAAAAGATCCATCCCAGCTGCTTGTCCTCGTAACGGTTCACAGCAATATTTTTTCCTTTCAGCTCCCCTGTGTTCTTCACAAAATCCTTGATGGTCTTATTGGTGCTGATGGCTATGCCGGAGTAAAAGGAGTTGGGATAAGTGAGCACATTACCCTTGCGGTCTGTGATAAAATTAACCGCATAAATCTCCGATTCTTTTTCTGTCTGCCCCGTGCTGCACACTGCATTTAAGACAGATTCATTGACACTGGTCACCACTGAGGCAATGGGACCCTTCTGGATATCTTTAAAGTCATACATCTGCTTTGCTATGTGGAAGATCCGTTCCTCCTGATTTCCCCGAACAAAACGCTGGGTAGGTGATATGATCATATTTGTGGCATCCTGTGCCTGACGGTATGGCTCTATGGATGTCATATCCTCATAACTTTCCCAGAGATTATCCACAGCGGATGCCATACCGAAATCATATGTAATATCCTGTCCGTCCGGCAGGATAATACTGATACACTCAATCCCATTGACGGAAGTTCCGTACTGCTGCAGTTTATCACAGATTTCCCGGTAGATACGCGCCTTAACCTCTGAATCTTCTGCCTCATAAACCTTGATTCCATCAATGATCTGGTTATCCGCATAGATCTGGTAGACAAGATTTGTGTAAATATCCAGGGTTAAATTCGTCCTCTCTGATATCTGGGCAAGCTGGTTCACCATAAGGGTATCTACCTTTTCTTTTATGTTGTTTACAATGACATAGAGCATTAAAATCTGTGCCACCAGAAGTGGTATGACGGATGCAAGTATGAAGGTATATAAAATCTTCCGGCCTAATTTTTGGTTTTTGAACCATTTTAGAAATCCATTTCTACGTTTCATGATTACTTTTAGTTACCTCTTCCTTTTTGCTGAGATTGAGATTCTAACATATTATACTTAATATGCGCCCATTAGACAAGAAGAGATATTTTTGAGAATCGTACTTCCCTCAGCATTGCCGGAACCGACCGCTGCAAAAAAAAGCCTGCAAAGCAGTTCGCTTTACAGACCTATTTTTATTTTTCACTATCTGTTGTTTTCAAAAAACGTTCCTCATATTCCTTCATAGGCACAGGTTTACTGAACAGGAATCCCTGGACCGAATCCACGCCGCAGGAGCGCAGTGTCATAAACTGTTCCTCTGTCTCAATGCCCTCCGCAACCATATGGACACCAAGGTCATGGCAGACACCGGAAATGAGGCCCACAATGGTTTTGGTTTTCGGATTGACGGCTATATTGTCGATCATACTCTTATCCAGCTTGAGCACGTCAAAGTCAATCTCAGACAAAAGGGCAAGGTTGGCATACTCTGTGCCGAAATCATCAATGGCAACCGCAAATCCCGCATTGTGCAGATTTATGATCAGAGACTTAATATCAAGCCCCTCCACATCATGTATCTTCTCGGTAACTTCTATCTCCAGATACTCCGGTGAGATGTCATATTTTGTACAGATGCCTGTCAGATGCTCCACAAAGGAAGACTGTATCAGGGATGAGATGGAAAAGTTTACAGACACAGGGAATGCCTGTTTTCCCTGATTGATCCAGTCTTTCAGTTTTACACAGACAAATTCAAACACATAGAAATCGATCAGGCTGATAGACTCATTTTCCTCCAGCAGCGGCAGAAAATTCCCGGGAAGCATCAGGGTATCGGATTTGGAGCGGTATCGGATCAAAGCCTCCGCGCCCACGGCCATACGGTCTGATGAGGAAACCTTTGGCTGGAGATATACCTCGAACCGGTTTTGCTGTATCTCCTCCATCAGAATACCGGGATCTGCAAGATGAAGGACTTCATCGCTGTGATGCCGGTAACGCTGTGAGACAGGATTCTGCCGGTAAAATTCCTTCTTATCCTCATACATTCTGGCATCCGCTTCCGCAATGATCTCTTTTAAGCTGCTGACCGTTTCTGTCCACCGGGAACCAATGGCCGCCCGGTAATGCGGTTCTTTCTGGAACTGTGCCCTCAGTTCACGAAGCTTGCTGTGGAAGACATCCTTCTCTATCCCCGGGCAGATGATCACAAACTCATCACCGCCGATGCGGTAAAAATCAGCGCCTTCAAATACCTGCTTCATCCGTCTGGCACACTCGACCAGTACCGTATCCCCAAACTCATGCCCGTACTGGTCATTGATGTCCTTTAATCCGTTCACATCCAGGTACACGATCCCTGCCGGGCTGTCCGTGTGTGTCATGGCATTGGTATCCTCAATGTAACGGTTTCTGTTGTAAAAAGAAGTGAGCGTATCAAAATAACTCAGCCGCGAAAGCTCCTTCTGGCTCTGCGCATTACTGCGCGCAAGCAGCAGAAAATAGCACAGGGTCTGCAGCTGTGACGCAATACTGACAATCTGCCCTGCCGGCGGATTGTCAACGACCAGACAGCCAAGCAGTGTCCCGCCCTTTTCAAGGGGCGCTGCCACCAAACTGGTGATCGCATGTTCCCGCAAAAGCCTGTATTCTGCCGTATTCGTATCCCCAAGCTGATTCACGTTTTGGATAATGACACATTCCTTCCTGTTAAAATAAGGGATCCAGCGTTCAATCAGGGAAACCGGAATCCCCTGCAGCCGCTCCCTATGGGAAATGATTCCATCCGCACACCATTCCAAACGGGCATACATCCTATCCTCTTTGATATCTATAATATAGACACGGTCCGCATGCAGAAAACTTCCGAACTTCTCCAGGACCTGTGCTGAGGTTTTAATGATATCCTTCTGCTGATACAGCATGCTCACGCAGTCTGTCACCAGTTTCTCCGCCTCCAGAGTAAATTTCAAAAACAGCTTTTCCTGTTCCGCCTTGGTGGTATCAAAAGCGATCTCCATTCTGGCAGGCCGCCCGTTCCATTCCAGCAGACGGTCCTTCAGAATATAGTGGCGCCCGGTTATGGGGTTGTCATGCTCCCATGTATAATTTTCACCTTCCCTCAGGATCGGTGTGGTGCAGAATTCACAGGGTGCGTCCTTTCCCTGGAGGACACGGTAACATTTCTTCCCTTCCAGGGAATCCACATGAAAGATTTCCATGCCGGCCTGGTTTAAAAACAACAGATCATAATTTTCAATGTCTGTAATGTACATGAGCTCAGAAATGTCATTCATGGGTGCCTGCAGATTCTCCTCCTGCCTGGAGAGCTGTTCTTTCTTTTTCCGGTTTTCATCCTCTGCTTTCTCAAGCTCCCTCTGGCGCTCTGCCTGCCTTGCGTTATATATATAGATCAAAATGACAAGAATGATAAATGCAAAGTTCAGGATCAGCAGGCTCACTGCAGCGGATCGGACTCTTTTTTCGGAATACTGTTCAGCCGCCGCCACAGTCCTGTCCGCCAGTGCAAAGAATGTCTCGCTGTCATCAAAGAGAATTTCAGCACCCTCTCCGGCCCGGACAAGGTAAATCTCTTCTTTCAGGTCTTTCCACTCTCTCTGCATTTCAACGATCAGCTCCTGAAATGCATCACTGTTCAGGCGTGTGAGTCCCACATCCCCTTCCCCTGTCTGCAGTTCTTTTAAGATACCATCAATTTTTTCCACCAGGGAATCATTTTGCTGACCGTTCAGTTCCTGCTTAACCAGGCGCTGGGTAGCCCCCCGCACAACACCTGCATAGTTGATCACTTTCGCATTTCCCTGAAGATTGTAAATGTAAAAGAAAGAAACCAAACTGGATATCAGCAGCGCTATTGTTAAAATGATAGGAAATATTTTCTTTTGCATAGAACTCCCCCTTATATCCCGTATCTGTTTCGATTCCGGTCCTGTGCCAGACAATTCTGAATGCAAAGCTGCAGGGATATAAAAACCACTTTCATTCCTCCCGGAAAGGAAATTTAGAATAAAAGAATTTCATTCTGTTCTCTATAAATATCTGCCACTGTTCCGCAAACGCATCAAAGTCATCCGTCCGCAGATCTTTTTCCTGGCGGTCGATAAACCCGGTATAATCCGCGTCAAGCTGTCCGGTTCCCATCAGTACCGCAGATAAAATATAGCCCCATGTGTTCAGCTCCCTGAGTTTATCATAGCATTCCCGGATGATCGCAGAGGGACATTCCGCGGAGATAAAGCTCAGAAGCACATCAATGAAAAGAATACTGCTGGTTTTTCCGCGCAGTTTTGTGATTGACCGCAGGAATTCCTCCCTCTTTCTTTTCGTGACGGATTCCATGGTAAAGAGTGTCACGCTGCGGACTGTCATAGCCAAAATCTGCATACCTTCTCCGTGAAGCCGCATATTTTCACGGATCTCCGATATCTTCATAACCTCCATACCCACGGGTTCCAGGCAGACCTTTGTCCCGATTCCCATATAGGTTCTGGTCACACCCAGAGAATGGAGTACATCCAGTGTTCGCCGGACTGTGCTTAAAGATACCTGGTACTGCTCCGCCATTTTGGGCAGGGAGGGCAGATAGCTGCCGACTGGATAACGCTCCCATAAAATCTCACGGATGATCACAGACGCCAGCGTATACCGCACCTGGGGCCGCCGACGGTAAATCGTCCACGAAAATGGGATCTGCCTGACGTTTTCCAAATGATATGCTTCACCGGCATGTGCGATGAATTCCAGCACTTCATTCTGTATACTGTCAAAATAGTCATCAAACTCTGACTTCAGCCCCTGCATATTTGTCTCCGGCAAAGTTTCGCCTGCGGCTAAAACCGGTATATCCGTATCTCTTTTCGGATATAGAAAATTGAGATAGCGCAGGCACTGCCAGTAAAGATTTAAAAGCAGATCATTGTGAAAAGTGCGCAGAACCTCAAAATACAGCTTTACAGGTATGGGAACTGTTTGGTCCGTAACTGTATCATGGTTCTCATTTAAATTTCCCCGGATATCCGTTTCCAGATTATGCACCCCAATCTTCCACATCGGGAAAAACAAAAGTTCACCTGCATATTCAAAATCCAGGATTCCCTCTTTGCGGGGCACAAAATATTTTGCGGCATTCTCCCTGAAGGTTTCTTCGGTTCCCTGATATACCACCCTTGCCACTTTCCGCTCTTCGGTTTCTATATAACCGTTTTTTTCCAGTTTATCCAGTGCCATCTGAATCGTATTACGCCCCAGCCGAAAAGAGGCACAGATTTTCGGCACTGACAACAACTGTTCCCCATATCTGTATACGCCAAAGAGGATACGGGATTCATAATATTCATAGATCAGTTCGTTAAGTCCGCTGTTTTTTTTCATTCCTGTCCTCCCTGTAAACATTAACCCTGTTCATGTTAGGTAATACCCTGATTGTAACACTATTTACATTGCCACGCAATAAATTGCATACATTTCTTCGTTAAAATTCATAATTACAGAAAAAAAGACAACCACTCGTAAACGAGGATTGTCTTAAGTCCAAAAGCCTTACAGGACCGCCAGCATAACCGTCCCCGCAGTGATCAGCACCACACCTGCCCCTGCCTTTTTTGAAAGTTTTTCATGGAACACGATCCGGGAAAAAGCGATCGTCACAAGGATACTCAGCTTGTCAATGGGAACCACCACACTTGCCGCCCCATCCTGCAAAGCCCGGTAATAGCACAGCCAGGACGCCCCTGTAGCGAGCCCGGACAACACAATAAAGAAAAGTTCATTCCTCCGTATCTTCCTAATCTCATGCTGTCTTCCTGTGACAAAGACCATGATCCAGGCCATGAAAAGGACAACTGTTGTCCTGATTGCCGTTCCCAGGTTGGAATCCACGCCTGTGATCCCTATTTTTCCCAGAATGGCTGTCAGACTTGCAAACACAGCCGACAGAGAAGCAAATACGATCCAGCTTCCGCCACCCCGTCCGCTGCCGTCCGCTGCCTCTTTTTTTGAGATCATCAGCATGGTCCCTGCGCCTATCAAAAAAACAGCAGCTATTTTTGCAGGCGTCACCCCCTCATGAAGGAAAATGAATGCCAGCAGTATGGTAAGGACTGTGCTGGACTTATCAATGGGGACCACTTTATTGATATCCCCTGTCTGCAGGGCGCGGAAATAGCAGAGCCAGGATGCCCCTGTAGCAAGCCCGGACAGTATAAGAAACAGCATGGTCTTCCCGGTGATCTGTCCGATTCCCGCCCATGCGTCTGTCAAAAATACCATAAGCCAGGAGAATATCAGTACCACAACGGTTCTTATAGCTGTCGCCACATTAGAATCCGTCTCCCGGATACCGCATTTTGCCAGAATCGATGTGATTCCCGCAAAAAATGAAGACCCTACTGCATATACTATCCACATGATCTCTGCACCTCTCTGTCCGTATCAAATATTTCAACCATTTCAGTCGATTCCGTTGATTTTATTCCTAATTATTACCATAACAGGTGTACAGCGCTCTGTAAAGGCATAGATATAATATATATTTATATAGAGGAAGGGACCCGGCTGTCAGCCAGCCAGGCCCCGTTATGATGAAGTTTTTGTTCTTCACAAGTATCATTTTAGTACAGTTTTTCATAAAAAACTATCCGATTCCTGCCTTAATTTAGCAATATCCTGCCATCTGCGGCGATACTCCGTGGGGGTACATCCGGTATAACCGCGGAAGACTTTTCCGAAATAGCTGCTGCTTCCCAGGCCGCAGGCATGGCTGACTGCTGTGATGGTATCCCTGCCTTTTGCCAGCATCTTACAGGCCATCTGCAGACGAAAGTTCTGCAGATACTCCACAGGCGACATATGAAGGCAGTCCCGGAAGACACGGTAGCACTCCCGTTCACTGGAAAAGGCAGCCGCCGCCAGCTCTGCCACCGTAATCTTTTCCGGGTAGTGCTCATGGATATAGATCATCATCATTTTAATCTTGTCATCCGAGCTTCCGGCCTCTCTTTCTTCCTGCAGAAGCGGGGCAGATACTGACAGGAGCCTGACCCATATGTCTGAGAGCACTTCGCGCAGTTTGATCTCATATGCCCACTCCTGTTCCGAGAGGGAAAACGAGCGGCGAAGCAGCGCGAGAACCTCTTCCTGCGCCGGGTCTCCGGGATAGAATGCCATGATCTCCAACTGGGAGGCCGCCACAACAGGAAGGACAAATTTCTTCTCTATCCTGCTCCCCGGTTCCCCGGCGATGAAAGAAGGGTCGAAAATATGGATGAGCTGTACATTCCGCTCTCCTTCTGACCCGGCTCTCGTCATGTGCAGCACATTGGAGTTCACCATTCCTCCGGAACCGGCAGGAAACACGGTCTTCCCTTTGGGTGTATTGTATTCCAGCACACCGCTTTCCACGTAAAACAATTCCACGGTCTTGTGCCAATGCCAGGGCACAAAACGTCCTATGTATTTGTCCAGCTCCGCCCGGGAGGCAATGTATGGAAAATCAGGAGCAAACCCCGGAAGTCTCTCTTCCTTGCTCCCTGAACGAAATTCTATGTTCGTTATATCCTTCACCTCTGCATCACCTCCTCGTTCGCAAAACGGTCCGCAGGAATCTTCCTGCGAACCGTGTCACTGATTTATTTACCATTTGGGTGCTGTAATTCAGCCTTACATGCTGCCGCCTACGGATCCCTCCCAGGTATCCACCTCTTTTGCCTTTTTCTCTTCCTCGTCGAACCAGTGGGTGGTGACTGCTTTTATCTCGGTAAAGAAGCGAACACCGTCCTTGCCCAGACAGTGCAGGTCGCCGAAAAAGCTGTCCTTATGGCCGCTGAAGGAGAAGATGCCCGCCGGAACCGGGATTCCCACATTGATTCCCACCATTCCGCCGTCTGTGCGGCGCGCAAACTCCCTGCTGTAATAACCGCTCTGGGTATAAATAACACTTCCGTTGGCAAACGGATTGCGGTTCATCATTTCCAGGCCCTCTTCAAAATCTTTGCAGCGCTTCACAGCCAGAACCGGTCCGAAGATTTCCTGCCGGCCAATCGCCATATCCTCTGTCACATGGTCAAATATGGTGGGGCCTAAGTAGAATCCGTTCTCATAGCCGGGCACTTTGATGCCGCGTCCGTCCAGGACCAGTTCTGCACCCTCTTCCACACCTTTTTCAATCCATTTCTCTACCTTTGCTTTATGGGCAGCGTCCACCACCGGACCCAAATCCGTTGTCTTATCATAGGCAGGGCCTACTTTCAGTTCACCTGCGAATTTTATAAGCAGCTCTACCAGCTTGTCCGCTATGCTTTCCTGGGCAACCACCACGGGAAGGGCCATACAGCGCTCTCCGGCACAGCCAAAAGCGGAATTGATGATTCCTCTTGCGGTGCGCTCAAGAGCCGCGTCTTCCAGCACCAGGGCATGGTTCTTTGCCTCTGTCTGGGCCTGGACGCGTTTGCCATTGGCAGCCGCAATGCCGTAGATATGTTTTCCCACACCTGTGGTTCCTACAAAGCAGATTCCCTTCACATCAGGATGGGTCAAAAACTGCTCGGATTCCTGTCTGGTACAGGTGACAATATTAAGCACACCATCCGGAAGTCCTGCCTCCTGCCAAAGCTCTGCGCAGCGCAGCGCGGTCAGCGGTGTTTTGGAAGCCGCTTTGATGACAATGGTATTGCCGGTAGCGATACAGATCGGCGTCATCCAGCCCATGGGAATCATACCCGGGAAATTAAAGGGAGCGATTCCCGCAAATACGCCCAGAGGCTCCCGGTAGCTGACGGTGTCATATCCCTTGGAGGTATCCATCATGGATTCTCCCATCATGAGCGTCGGCGTTCCGCAGGCCAGTTCCACAGGTTCCTTCACCTTGGCAATATCACCGGCAGACTCCTTCCAGTTCTTTCCGTGCTCTCTCGCACAGCACTCTGTCAGCTCATCCCAATGCTGATCCAGCAGATCCCGGAATTTGTAGAGTACCTGTACTCTTTTCATCACCGGGGTATCACGCCAGGCCGGAAATGCCTTTTTCGAGCATTCTATGGCATATGCCACTTCCTCTGTGGTACAGCTTGGTATTTCTGCCTGCACCTCACCGGTACTTGGATTATACACTGGCGTGTATTTGCCTGATTTCGTATCCAGCCACTGTCCCCCTGCCAGGTATTTCATTCTTTTCACTTCGCCCATTTCTTACCTCCTTGTTCTGGTTTATCTGTCAGCATAGTTCTCTTTCAGGATAGTTCTATTATAAAAGATTGCCTTCGTCAGTTCAACTCATTTCTCTTGTGATCAGGCATTTTTTTTGTGCAGAACTCACAGGCCCTGCTGTATCTGCCCGCAATTTACGTCAGCGGTAAAAGGTACTGTCTGTCACGGAATATATCCCTCTGGGCGTGATCCGGATCTCCGGAATGACCGGAAGCGCCATAAAGGACAGGGCAATAAAGGGATCCATTCCCCCCGGCACACCCATTTCATGGGCTTTCCGGATCATCCTCTCCAGCTTTTCATTGGCCTTTTCAAATCCCATGTCCGTCATCAGCCCCATGATGGGAAGCTCCAGTGTCTCATAGACCTGATGCTTCTCTATAAGGGTATACCCGCCCTGCGTCCGGATCAGTTCCCTGACAGCCAGCTCCATATCTTCATCGTTATCCCCGATCACGATGATGTTATGGGAATCGTGGGAGACACTGGATGCTGCGGCTCCGCATCTGAGCCCGAAGCCCTTTACAAAGCCCACACCTGTCATTCCCGTTCCTCTGTGTCTTTCAACCACAGCGATTTTCTGCAGGATGCCGTTTCCCTCCAGATCATCCTGGCAGATATCTGTTACTGTGACGTCTCTTGTGGTGATCTGCCCTTCCTCCATCCGGATGACATGGCAGGGGAAGGAACCGATGTATTTCAGTTTTTCTTTTGTAAAGCCTTTTACATGCACAGTGTTTTTCAGCTCTTTTGGGCAGGAGTGGACCGGACAGGCATTTTCTGCTTCCACCTTTTGTCCTTTAAAATAGACTTCCAGGACATTGACCCCCTTAAGGTCCTCCAGCACCAGAAGGTCTGCCTGAAAGCCCGGGGCCACTGCTCCCAGACGCTGCAGTCCGTAGCACCTGGCTGGCTGGATCGTGGCCATCCGGATGGCGCGGATAGGAGAGATGCCGAGGGCAATGGCCTTTCTCACATTGTAATTGATATGTCCTTCCCTCCTGATATCCTCTATATGCTTATCATCCGTACAGAAACAGAAGCCTTCTGTGCTCATATGGTTCTCCACAATCCCCTGAACGATATCCTGCAGATTTCTGGCAGCACTGCCCTCACGGATGTGAACCGTCATTCCGTTTCTTTGCTCTCTCACCGCATAGGCGTATGCGGAGCACTCGTGATCTGTGGAAATGCCCGCCATAACGTATGCCTGCAGGTCCGGCTCTTCAAGAAACGGCGCATGTCCGTCCCGCACTTTCCCGTCAAACAGACACAGTTTTTCGTGCATATGGGGGCTTCCCTCCACCACGGAGATGTAGTCCATGACCTCCCCCAGTCCCAGGATCCGTTTGTTCTTGAGATAGGGCTTCATCATTTCCGCTGTGATCGTACACGCATTGTCATCAATCCCCGTAGCCGGTACGCAGGACGGCATCATGACAAAGACATTGGCGGATACCTCCTCTGTCTCCCTTAATATATAGTCGATTCCGGCCAGACCGGCCACATTGGCAGACTCATGAGGGTCCACAATAAAGGAAGTCGTTCCGCACAGGGCGGCCTGGGAGATCAGTTCCTTCGGCGTCACCAGCGTAGATTCCAGATGCAGGTGGCTGTCAATGAACCCTGGGCATACATATTTTCCCTCCAGATCCGTCTCACGGATTCCTTCGTATGTGCCGATCCCGGCGATCATACCGTCCGCCACAGCGATATCCCCCTCAAGGATCTCCTCTGTAAAAACATTGACAATCTTTGCATTCTTCAGGACAAAATCTGCTTTTTTCAGTCCGCGGGCAATATCAGAACACTTTTGATACCTTTCTAATTTCACACTATCATCTCCTATATTCCACTCATCAGAAACGGGAAAAACCAAATTGGATGCCTTTTTGTTGGCATGGTCAGAATTATCCGCGTTGGATATGATCTGCTGTGAGATCTCGTGGATGCCGGAAGCAAGTTCCGTTGATATTTTCCTTTGCTTGTTCCGAAATCTTCTGCATAAATCAAACCCCGTAATCTTTATTTATTCCCCGGCAGTCTGCCCTGCCAGCAGTCCTGTCAGCGTATCCCGCAGTATCTTCACATCAATAGGCTTTGCCACATGGGCATTCATTCCCGCTTCCAAAGCCTCCTGCACATCCTCCGCAAAGGCATTGGCTGTCATAGCTATGATCGGAATGGTTCCCGCGTCCTCTTTCGCCATTCTGCGGATGGCACGGGCCGCGTCGTATCCATTCATCCGCGGCATACGGATATCCATCAGGACAGCGTCATAGGTCCCCGGCTCTGCCCGCTGAAATTCTTCGACTGCCTGTATGCCGTCTGTCATCACCACGGATCTTGCCCCGTACATTTTCAGCAGCTCACACAGAATTTCTGAATTGATGGCGTTGTCCTCCGCCACCAGGAAACAGCGGCCTGTTAATATCTGAGCGTCATCCTGTCTCTCAGGCTCCCCGTCCCCATCCTGTTTTACTGCCGCCTCGCCCTGCATGGTCTCACAGATGATCTCCACACAGAATACACTGCCCTCATTTTGTCTGCTCTTTACCCATATCTTACCGTCCATGAGATCCACAAGACCTTTCGTGATACTAAGACCCAGCCCGGTGCCCTCAATCCCCACTGTATTGGTATTTCTGGAAAATGGCTCAAAGATATGCTCCACAAACTCCTCCGTCATGCCGATGCCGGTATCGCTGATGGTAAACCGGTAGCAAACCTGACCATCCTTACAGCCCCGGTCCGTCTCCTCCGCCAGGAATTCCACTCTGCCTCCCTTAGGCGTAAACTTAATAGCATTGCTCAGAATATTGATCAGAATCTGGTTTATGCGCAGCTTATCCCCATAGAAATTCTGGTGGCGGATTTCCCTGGCTTCCATGGAAAAGGCAAGGCCGTTTACCTCCGCCTGAGGTTCCATCATAGCCGACAATTCCTTCAGCATTTCCGGCATAGAGATCTGCATCCGGTTGAGCATGATCTTGGAGCGCTCTATTTTGCTCATATCCAGTATATCATTGATGAGACTGAGCAGGTATTTGGAGGAGGAGGAAATCTTCTGCAGGCAGTCCTTCACCCGTTCTTTTTCATCCAGATTGGCCATGGCCAGGGAGGTCATGCCGATCACAGCGTTCATAGGTGTCCTGATATCATGGCTCATGGAGGAAAGAAATTCGCTTTTTGCCCGGTTCGCCTTCTCCGCAAGGGCCAGTGCTTCCTGCAGAGCATCCTTTGCCTCACGCTCCGCAGCCAGCATATCTGTCACATCCGCGCGCACCATGCAGACCCTCCGGTGTCCCCTGTCTCCCCACAGCACATTCACCTGCTTGTACCGCAGCCCGTTCTCTGACTGGTACGGAAGTACAAAATCATACCCCGAAGGTTTTTCTTCCAGCCGCTTCATCATATTGCCCAGATCAAAGTACTGTTCATTCTCCTCCTCAATATGACTGGTGATATAAAAGTCCGTAATATTCTTCACCAGCTCCCTGTATCCCTCCAAAATATAGGGTGACAGGTTCTCCAGCACGGTCTGCCGGGTGTACATGGTCACACGGCCGTCGTTTACGTCAATAAAAGCCATAAGCTCAAAGGTATAAGCCACCACATTCAGCATACTCTGCTGCTCCCGCACAGAATCCGTGATGTCTGTTCTTGCCAGACACACACGCCCAAGTCTCAGATCAACAGCCGATACCGTCATGTTTTTTGTGAGCACATCCCCCTTCTCGTCTGTGATGGAATAATGGAAGGAATAGCTGTTCTCCCTTTTCAGATGCTCCATCATATATGCGCCGGCAAGCATTTTGGTGACATGTTCTTTATCCCTGGGCACTATGCCCATACAATACTTCTCCATGATCCACTGGGAATAACATCCCCGGTGGTTTACATCCTCTCCCGCGGTCCCGCTGCCGGTCAGGACAGTATAGCTGTCCTTCAGCACATCCACATCAACGACCAGGTCATAGCTGGTAACAGACAACTGCCTCAGTATCCGTTCGGATATAGCCTGCTCCGTAATATCCGTCACGGTCAGGATTCCTGTTACGCCGCCTGTATCCGGTGTTTCCACCAGGTTCACCTTGAACTGCACATACCGCCCGTTCTTTTCTTTCGGCAGTTTCACATAGCACTCCCGGATCTGCTCTGTATCTCCCTTTTTGAACGCGGCAAGTGTGGGTGCATTGAGATAGGTATCCAGAAAGAGCTGCTTTTCATCCGGGTCTGTCACCAGTTCCGCAATTCCGGCAAAGAACTCCTCCCGCACACTTCCGAATGTTTTTAAAAGGTCTGAATCCGTATAATCGAGAATCTCCAATATCCTGTTCTGTGTTATATTGCAGTGTCCCACGATCAGAGCGTTTGGCCCCGGTGTACGGTAATGCTGCAGGATCAGGTCATTATACTGCTTCCGTATCTGTGCCTTCTCCTCCCGCTCTTTTGTCATATCATGAAATCCGGCATAGATGCGTTTTTCTCCGTTGGCGCTCTTGACCAGGGACAGGGTATTCTTCACCCATACATAATTCCCGCCGCCTGTTTTTAAACGGTACACAATCTCACAGGGACCATCCCCTGCAGCCATATACTCCTCCATCCGCCGATTCACAAATGCCCTGTCATCAGGGTGCACACCGGCCATGGCATCCTTTTTGTAGATCGCCCAGGCCTCCTCCTTGGTCATCTTTGTCATCTCAGCAAAGCCTTCCGACAGAAATTCCGGTATCATTCTGCCGTCCGGCTCATACCTTACCACTGCTACGCCTCCGGGCAGGTATTTCAGCACATTCTGGAAATACTGCTCCAGCCTCTCTTTCTCACTCTGGGTCCTCATTTCCTCTGTAACATCTCTCACGTACTTGATATACGCCGGGATGCCGTTCCAGTCTGTCTCCCGGAAACGGATACTGTAACAGCGGTCATTCTCCGGGTCCATCATGCGGTGTTCTTCCCCGTCCGGCCGATGCTCTTTCTGGGTACAGAACTCACAGGGCCTGTCTTTTCCGTACATGGCTTTGTAGCATTTCTGTCCCAGACATTTTTTTCCTTTCTGAAACAGAAGCTTGGACTCATTGGCATAGAGCAAGTCATAATTGTCCTTTCCAATCACATAGATTCCGTCTGCCGTATCATTGGCAATGCTCTGGAACAGTCTCGCCTCCGCAGACATGCCGGTGAACACGGCGTAGAACCGCATAGATTCTGAGCAGGCGTCCATTCTCCTGCCTCTTAAATGGACCCAGACAAGGCCCCCGTCTCTGTGCCTGATCCGGTAAGACACATCCAGCACCTTGCCGGTTTCCAGGGAAACCCGCATGGCTGACAGCACACGATCCCTGTCCGGCTCATGGATCAGCCGGAACGCGTCATACTGTTCCAGCTCCCCTCTGGTATGGCCTGAGAGTGTCATAACACCGTCTGATATAAAAATCGGAGTGATACGTTCCCCCTCGATACGATAGCTGGCGATTCCTCCCGGAATGGAGTTCACCAGATGGTCCATCTCAAGCTGTGTCTCCTTCAGATCAGATATGTTGTGGAACACACAGTGGAGGAGCGGACAGCCCTTATCTTCCCCGATCCATTTTACATGAGCACGCACCCAGACAATATGTCCGTCTCTGTGCTGCTTGCGGAACTCAAATACCAGCACTTTATGGGTGCGAATGACCTCCTGTACCTTCTCGATGACCATCTCTGTATCTTCCCAGTATGTCATCTCCACAGCGTCCCGCTTAACAAGCTCGCGGTATTCCTCTACCGTATACCCGGAAAGCTCCGGAACACCGTCTGAAAAATAGATTGTCTCGAAGATATCCGATATTCTGTAAATAGCTACGCCGCCGGAAATGGCATTGACAATATCCTGTACCTTATCCTTTTCCGCTATCAGCTCCTTTTCCATCTGCACCTGTCCGCTCACATCTCTGTAGACTGCATAGAGCAGCTTTGTCCTGTCCGTCTGGGATTTTACAGATGCCTGCAGATGGATCCAGCCGTATTCCGCCTTCCTGTCGTTCCAGACCCGGTAAGTGTGCTCCATGGTACCGCTGGCCTTGATCGTTTTCTGGATCTTTTCCCGGAGGGCACCGCAGTCGTCAGGGTGCACGCCCATGTATTCCGTCTTTTCCTCCACATTTCTGATGTGTTCTTCCGAATACCCCATGATCTCATAGAAAGCAGGGTTGTGGAAGACAGGCCGAATCCCGGTTCCGTCATAGCGGTATACACAAAGCCCGCAGGGGATACTGCTGAATGTGTCCTGAAGCTCTTTTTTCAGGATAGCTGACTGCTCTTCTTCCCGTTTTCTGTCCGTGATGTCCTGTATATATTCAATATGCGCGGCATTCCCGTTCCAGTCTATAATCTTGCCGCTGAGCTGATAGATTCTGCCATTGGCAGGATGGCGGTATTCGCGGAACAGCAGTTCAGGTCCGCTGATCTCCTCCCTGCGGCAAAACGCGCACGGCCTGTCAAAACCGGCCACCTGATAACAATACTTTTCCTCCGGATCCGCACCCGGCATAAACGTCTCCCATGCCAGCCGGTTGGCGTACAGTATCTCGTATGTATCCGCTGAACTGACACAGACCGCTATCGGTGCATTGTCCATCAGTGCTTTCACCTGATCCGCCAAAAGAGAAACTTCCCGTATCATGACTTACCCTCCCTTACACAATTCTCCATAGAAACACTTTCCGTAATTTTGATTAAGGTGTAAGGGAAAAACAACATTAGAGATTTAAAACAAGATATGTCGACAAAAGCAGGAAAATAAATGCGGACCAGCAAAAAACATCGGGTGTTTTTTGACTGATCCTCTGCCAGGGCCGACCCTGCGCTTCATAATGTACTGCCCCGAGAGCAGCCCGCTGTACAGCCTTTCGGATTAACAGCAGCTATTTTCCACACCTGTTGTTCACGCGTTGTGCGCCCCGTAACAGCCGCACTGCTTTACAGAAATGGTTTGATCCTTTGATGTTCAAACTTCTTACTTTTTAACAATATTTTTGAATTGGTCAGAATATTATATTTTTTTCTACTTATTTCTTTTAATTTTAACACAGGGAGGATAAATGTGCAATCGTTTTGAGAAAACCATTGACATATACGGATGAAAAAACAAACAGAAAATACCCCACGGGACTCTATATCTGTCAGATACAGTTTCCCGCGGGGTGTCTGATCAAAGCTCTCTCTCCAATCGTTCCCTGGCTTCCGGTGCCTGCCTCTCCATTTTTTCCGGAAATCCGAACATGGAGACACAGGCTATATTATCTCCGCCTGCTTTCGGGGCATCCGGGAGAAGCTGTTTTTCTGCGAAATTCATCTCCCGAAGTGTCCGGAAGATTCCGTCAAAGTCTACATCGCCCTCGCCCATAGCAAGGTGCTGATGGATGGTCACATCCGCCTTTCCCCTTCCATTCAGCCACGGTGGATTGGCAATATAACGGCAGTCAAGAGTCTGGTTGAACGTATCTGCAAACAACACATGCGTCAGTTCATCTCCGGCATACTTAAGCATGGAGCACACATCTCCCTTTCCCTCATCGTAAAAGAACCCATGAGGCGCAGAGTATACATATCCCAGATTCCTGGAGCGGAAGGACTTCACCATGTCACAGGTCTCATTGTTCCGCTCACAAAAATCATAAGGATGAGACTGGATTTCCACCCGGATACCCTCCCGCTCTATGATGGGAAGCAGTTCCTCCATGGATCTAAACCACATGCCATTGCAGATTTCCTGATGGTTGGGATCTCCTGAGAGCTCCGTGTTGATGACCTGTACCCCCATGTCAGCTGCAATCTCTATCATTCGTTTCCAGTTCGATACCGCAAACCTGCGCTCCTCCTCTGTGGGACCTGACCAGCGGTATACCACAATAAAGGATGAGATTTCCACACCTGTTTCTCTGAGTGCTTTTCTGTACTCCTGTTCGCACTCTCTTGAAAAAAGAGGGTGCTTATAAAAGGGATTTATCCTCGGATGGGGTGACTGTTCAATATACCGGTATCCCCAGTCCGCCACCTGATGGACCATACGGTTAATATCCATCTGTTTTGCCAGAACATCCACATCAAATGCTATCTTCATATCACTGCCTCCTGCCCTGTTTTCTATCAGCCTTTATAAAAATCCGGGCGGTCAGTCAGCGGAACGTCCTCAATTCCTCCGCTTATCTGGGATTTCAGGCAGGCATCTGTGGTAACTGCTGCACAGTAACCATCCCACGCTGACGCTGCTGCCGCACAGTAAGTATCTTCATTGCAGGCATCTACCCATGCCTGGAATTCCCTGTTATAGGATTCTTCAAAAAAGCCAAGACCGTCAGAGGTCATGCCCACTGAGGAACTGTTCTTAGTACAGACATTAACGCGGGCATGGCGCGGCAGGGTCGCAGTGCCGTCCTCACACAGAACCTCGCAGCGGATATCATAAGCATACTGGCAGTTCACCCAGATTTCTGCCGTGATCACCATACCGGAAGATGTGGTAAGCAGTACGATCTGCGGATCATGCAGATTAGGGTTCTTAGAATATTTTGTAGTCTTCGGAAAAATTACCTGGGCTTTTGTGAAATAATCCCCAACCAGCCAGCTCATGGTATCAATCTCGTGTATCGCAGTGCCTGTCACAGCGACAACATCATCAAATGCTTCCGGGTAATCCGCATTTCTGTGAGCGCAGTGCGCAACCAGGGGCTCACCCAGTCTGCCGGATACCACCAGTTCTTTCAGCTCCTGGTACGCCTCGTCAAACCGGCGGTTAAAGCCAAGCTGGATCAGGCGTTTGCCGCCGGCCATCTCCGCATCCACCACTTTCCTTGCCCCCTCTGAGGATGCTGACAGCGGTTTTTCACAGAAAATAAATTTTTTAAGCCGCAGTGCCTCCAGACAGAACTCCTCATGTGTCTTGTCAGCGCTGACGATCACAATAGCATCCACTTCCGGGTCCCGGATCAAGGCGATGGGGTCGGCCATAAAACGAACGCTCTCATAAGGGGCAGTCACTTCCCTTGCACGTGCCTCATTGACATCCGATACTGCTGTCACCGTAGCGTTGTTGATTCTTGTCATCAGACGAAGAAAATGCTGGGTTCCCATAGCTCCTACACCAATAATTCCTACTCTAAGCATAATAAAATTCCTCCTGAATTTATATAAATTTTATAATCGGGTTTTAATAACCCGTTGTTATACATTTTCCATAATCGCTTTCACTGCATCCTGTGTACCGTTTGCCGGGAACAGTTCATATCCTATCCTTCCGGTATAGCCGCAGTCTTCCAAATGACGGATGACCTTTTTATATTGGATCTCCCCTGTGCCGGGTTCGTGGCGCCCCGGTGCATCGGCGATATGGATATGCCCGAACTGGTCATAGTATCTGCTGATGTTGTCGCAGAGACTTCCTTCGTTTAACTGCATGTGATATACGTCATAAAGTATTTTCAAACGCGGTGAACCGATCAGCCTGCATATCTCCGCCCCCATCTGTGTGGTCGTAAGAAAATTTCCCACATGATCTGTTGTTATATTGAGTGCTTCCAGGTTGAGATTTATTTCTTCCTCCTCCGCGATCGCTGCGCATTCCAGAAGCGTATCATACATGGAACACAGTTTGACCGTGTGAGACAGATTCTCATAGTGGTTTACAACGACGCCCCCTTCCCCCAGTGCGTTGGAGTGGATCGTCACACTTACGGCCCCCACTTTTTTTGCAGCCTCGATGGACTGTCTGAGGTAATCCAGATAAGCAGTCTTATGTGTGGGGTCTATCAGAGAATAATCCGCATCTCCATTGAAGCCCGAGATCACAATTCCGGCCTTTTGGGCTGCTTCCCGTGTTTCCTCAAGATTCCTGATACGCCAGTCCCAGAACTCCACAGCCTCAAATCCGTCATTCTTTGCCGCCTGGAAACGTTCCAGCCAAGGCAGTTCGGTATACAGCGTGTCAATACATGCACATTTTGCTAAACTCATACTATAAATATCTCCCTTCTTTTTATGTATCTATAATCTTTGATCAGACAGTGCTTACCGCCTGACCCAGTTCCCGTTCCACAGATTCTGATGATTCCCTGTCAGCTTCCATTCTCTCATTTTCCATTTCCCGCTCCAGAAGCTCTTTCATTATGACAGGATATTCTTTATCCAAATGGTAAAACAGCAGGATCACAATGACAAATACCGCTGTGCCTATCATACCGTAGACGAAAAGGTTATATACCGTGTCCAGGGCCTTCTGGGACTGCTGTCCGGCCGCGGCGACACCATTATATCCTGACCAGCTCATGACAGCCCCAATGGCAGCCGAGCAGATACCCTGGCCAAACTTCTGCCCTGATGTCACTGCACTTTGAATGGCTGAAGGGGTTCGTATTCCCGTTTTCCACTGTCCGTATTCCACCACATCCGCAACCATAGTGTACATCATGGCGTATTCACAGGCCAAACCTGCACCGCGAAGCAGAGTTCCCGCAAAGACCACCGGTACGCTCGTGGGGCCGAGAGGCACTACCAGCGCACCTGCGATAATACACACAGCACCGAAAATACACCAGTTGCGCTTTGTCATCTTGTGAATCAGCAGTCCCACAAGAGGTGTCACAGCGATCATCATGATCTGACACGCGAAGTTAATGACACCCATCAGATTCTCTGTTCCCAGAAAATTCTTACAGTAATAGGTCAGCATGGTACCGGAAACTGTCTGGTAAAACGCAAGGGCAAAGAAGAAAAGGAATGCCAATATAAAATACTTATTTTTGAACAGCACCGTCACCGCTGTCTTCAGCGGCACTTTTTCCCCGTTGGAGTCATCCACTACCTGTACTCTCTCTTTTGTAAAAAAGAAACACCACAGAAGCAGCAGGCTGCATGCAATTCCATAGATGGAAGTAGCCTTGACCCAGGCTGCCTGTCCGCCACCCAGCAGGTCAACCAGGGGAAGAAACCCCAAGGTCATAGCCATGTTAGCCATGGGAGAAATTGTCATACGGATAATATTGGTCCGCGCTCTTTCATCCTGGTTACGTGTAAGGTAAGTCACCAGCGTGGCATAGGGAAGCTGAGTCATGGTATACACAACAGTCAGCATTAAATTATAGGTAAAGAATATGTAAACCGCCTGGGCAAATGCTCCAATCTGCGGCACTGTCATCAGCAGCACAGAGGCAATAGTATAAGGAACTGCCATTCGCAGCAGCCAAACACGGACCCGTCCGTATTTTGATCTTGTCCTGTCCACAAGAAACCCTGCCGCCATATCGGATGCGCCATTAAATACCTGCGATATTGCAATGATCATTCCCACTGTCGCCGGAGATACCCCAACCACATCTGTGTAGAAAAACACCAGCAGTGTGGTGAACAGCGCGAACATTGCACATGTTGCGACCTCACCCATGCTGTAAGAAAGCTTCTCTCCCAAACTTAAACGTCCGTCCTGGACTTTTGTCTTATTCATCTCTTACCACCCCAATCGGCAATCAGCCGTATTTTTTTAGATTTACTTAAATTCCCGCATGGATTCGTATGTATTCCCTTGCGCTTTTCGCACAGGCAAAGGGATTTGCTTTTGCCGGGTCCTGCTCCGCCTCCACAATAAACCAGCCCTCGTAATGAGCCTTCTGCAGTTCTCCGAATACGCCGGGAAAGTCTACGCATCCATCACCCGGTATGGTGAAACACCCTTCCAGCACTGCCTTTCGGAACGGAAAACCTTCCTTGTATGCCTGCGCCATTTTATCAGGTCTTATGTCCTTTAAATGTACATGACCGATCCGCGGCCCGAATTCCCTTGCTGCTCTGACCGGGTCCTCTTTTGAAAAGGTAAAGTGGCCCGTATCAAAACATAGGTAAACATAACGCGGATCTGTATCTTCCATAAGACGTTTTGTCTCCTCAAAGGTCTGCACCACTGTTGCCATGTGATGATGGTAGCAGAGTTTAAATCCACGCTCTGTTGCAATTTTTCCGAGTCTGTTCAGGCCGGTACATAGCTTCTCCCACTCTTTCTCATCCGCCGACGGTTTACTGCTGCCAAACATGGAACAATTCTCTGCAAACAGACAGCGTGTCAGTTCACAGACATTGATGCGGGCCGCCCCTGCAGCTTCCAAAAAATCAAGCTGTTTGATGAATGCTGCTTCGTTTTCTTCATAAGGTGTCGAACAGAGAAAACTTGAAAACCACTGGGACGCTGTTTTTATCCCCCGCAGATCAAGGGCTCTGTTCAGTTCTGTGGGATCAGTCGGAAACTTTCCCCCCACCTCTGTGCCCTGAAAACCGGCAAGTGCAGCTTCTGAAATCATCTGTTCAAACGTCAGTTCTCCTCCAAGCTGCGGCATATCATCATTTGTCCAGCCTATAGGGGCAATGCCCAGTTTCACATTGTTAAACATATCCTTCCTCCTGCTCTGTATTTGTTGCGCTGTTATTTTTGTGCTTTTATTGTGCCAATTTTGTTATTGTGCCGCTGTGCACAATTTATTTATACCATTTTCTGCCGTCAGAGTCAACAGTTTTTGCTGTATCTCTGTACAAAACGGCAGTTTTCATATTTTCCATACTGCATAATCATATAATAGTTCCAAAAAGCAGACTGTTTTTGATGCAAAAATGCACATTTCACAAAAATCGCACAACACTAGTGTACATATCTCCTTTGTGCGCAGCCCATTCTGCCGATTGCATAACAAAAAAAGGAACAGGCTGTCAGCCTGCTCCCATTTTCCTTTATTATGAAGCACAATATTTCTCAGACGCAATATTTCTGCGTATATGATTATGGTCTACCCTTCAAATTTTCCGCACAGATAATCTCAATAGCCGGCTGGTCTTTATCTGGTCTCGGTTCCATGTTCTGCTGTATATATTCACGCAGTACAAAAAGGGGCCGATACCCCTGACGGTATATATCCTGTGCTATTGTAAAGTCGATTTCTCCTTTTTGCAGCAGCCGTTTAGTCTCGTCTGTCAGATCATGGCTGATGACCCGAATTTCTCCCTGGCGCCCAACGGCACGAATCGCCTCCACACAACCTGAAACACTGTGGTTCGCCATATATATCCCTTTGATTTTTGGAATCCTTTCCAGTACAGCCTTTACCTTCTGGTAAGTCAGTGCATAGTCATTATAGGTCTCTATAATTTCAATGTGGCTGCTGGCAAAACGACTCTCATGTATGCGCTGACAAAAGCCCTGCATTCTCATACGGTGCGCATTAAACTCTGAATTTCCCACGCAGATCAGCAGATAGTCTTCCGGCCGCAGATATTTTACCATCAATTCCCCTGCAACACGGCCTCCCTGCAGCAGGTCCTGACCGATGAAACAGAGCCGCCTGCTGTTCGATATATCAGAATTAAAAGTGACCACAGGAATGCCCTGCCGGTACAGCTCATCTATTTTCTCCACTATGGAAATGTGGTCTTTGGCACACATGGCGATTCCCTGCACCTGCTGCCTCAACAGGCTGTCCATACGCTCAATGCTCTCATCCGGTATATCGGTTTCACATTCCTCCACGATAACCTCCACAGAATACGCATCCAACAGCGCCTGTGCATCCTGTATGCCCCGCATGATCTCCCTCTTAAAATATCCCTGCCAGTTGGGAAGCACAACGCCAAGCCTGCAGGGGCCCGGAGACGGCGGTGTCAGTCCCAGAACCGCTGCCTGTTCTTCACTGGGCGGAATATAGTTAAGCGCCCTCATAGCCAGAACCACTCTCTCATATACATCAGGTTTTACATGGGGCCGGCCGTTGAGTACACGGTCCACAGTTCCCCTGGAGACACCTGCCCGTTCAGCCACCATGCTGATCGTCACTTTTTTTGCCACGTAAATTCCGCCTTTCCATACTAAATTTCATTTTAGTACAGTATAGCACATAGATGCACAATTGCACAATACCCAAAACAAAGGACAATTCTTCTTATCAATCCCATTCAGATGCGAACCTGTCATGCACGGCTCTCATTGCCGTCTCCGCCTCGGATTCCTTTATCACCGCTGTTATACGGATCTCAGAAGTGGTCACCATATCGGTATTGATCCCCGCGTTTGAAAGTGCCTCGAACATTTTTGCGGCCACTCCGGGGTTGGAGCTGACGCCTGCGCCTACCACGGAGACCTTTGCCACATCCTCCTCACAGCTCACATTGGCATTTCCGATCACGTCGCTGTATTTCTTGAGAAGGTCCAGAGTCATCATCATATCCGGCCTTGCCACGGTAAAGGTCAGGGTCTTGGTGCCGTCCTTTTCCAGGGACTGGATCATGACATCAATGTTCACCCCGTTTTTTGCCATCAGGTTCAGAAGCTTAAATGTGCTCTCCGGGTTGTCCTTCATACCTGAAACTGCAATCTTCGCTATATTCTTGTCGACGGCTACGCCGCTTATCAGCATTTTCTCCATCTTTGTGGTCTCCTTTACAACTGTTCCTTCCTCTTCGCTCATACTGGATCTCACCACCAGGTTTACATCGTACCGCCTTGCCATCTCCACACAGCGGCTGTGCAGCACTTTGGCTCCCAGAGACGCAAATTCCAGCATTTCCTCATACGTCACCTCCGGCATCTTTCTGGCCTTTGGCACAATGCGTGGGTCAGCCGTATATACGCCGTCCACGTCCGTATAGATCTCACACAAATCCGCATTCAGCGCTGCCGCAAGAGCCACGGCTGTGGTATCCGAACCGCCTCTTCCCAGGGTGGTCACATCGTCGTATTTGTTGATGCCCTGGAACCCGGTCACCACAACGATCTTGTTTGAATCCAGCTCTTTTGTGATCCTCTCGGAGTCGATTCTTTTCAGCTTCGCGTTCTGATACGCAGAGGTGGTATGCATGGGTACCTGCCACGCGTTCAGGGAAATGGCTGTCACTCCCATCTGAATCATTGTCATAGCCATGAGAGATACAGACACCTGCTCCCCTGTGGCAAGAAGCATATCCATCTCCCGTCTGGAGGGCATACTGCTGATCTCTCCTGCCTGGGCAAGCAGGCGGTCCGTGGTCTTTCCCATTGCAGAGAGGACCACTACCACCTGGTTTCCCTCTTTCCATTTCTTTATACAGCGCTCTGCCACATTTCTGATTTTATCCAGATCCGCCACTGAGCTGCCGCCGAATTTCATTACTACAAGCATGCTGTTCTCCTATTCCTTCCGTACTTTAAATAACGCCGGACGGACACTTCCCCATCCGCCGGACGAAAACCATGTATTATTATATCAGTGAACTACTCAGCAATTGAATTACCGAGCATCTATATGCCGCACCTTCGGTGCTACCATAATGGGCAGTCCATGTGCCCAATATTGCTAGTCCTTTCGGACTTACACAAATACTTTCTGCGGACAGTTCAGTCCGGCCGCTTCCGGAAATGGAAGTTTATTTTTTTGCAGATACAGACGCAGGATATTATATGCCCCCACGCAGTCTGCATTATAAATATCCGGCTCGTCTATATATAATCCCCGATATTTTCGATTCTGACTTTGTGCAAACGCTTTTCCCACTTTATCACTTTTCGGACTGCACTGACTGCTGTAATTTTCTTTCTGCCGGATCATCCTTATTCCGTACCGTTTCAGCTTATACTCCAGTTTCTGGAGGATCTTTTCATACGGAAAGGAATGAAGCTGCTGATTGATCCTTCCAAGATCCTTTCCCTTACGTATCCCCTTCATATCTCCAATCACAACCGTTGTGATATGCTCTGCCTGACAATACTCAGCGACATATCTGGTTGTTTTATGGATAAGATCAGAAACTTTATTTTTCTTCTTTCGATATAGGGAACGTACCTTTTTCGTTTTTTTCGGGTACTTAATCCCACAGCATGACTGCTGACGGTCACTGATCCCCTGATATCTGGCAATCTCTTTATCAAAATAATGTGTAGTATTCAATAATCCGTTTAACAGAAATGTCTTCCCTGCACTGTCATAGCAGGCCAGCGTATTTTTCAGTCCCATGTCAATCCCCAAATAATGTCCATTATCTTCCTGCATCGGAACATCTGTCTCTTCATATACTGCTATTGCTGTATATCTTTTTTCATCAAACTTGATCTGAATTTCTTTGATCTGAATGTCTGAAAACCGCTTTGTTTTCAGATAAAGATGATCAGCATCCACACCCTGGCTCTTCAGATAAGTTTTTAACTGTTTTGGAATGGTCAGCCGGATCTTTCCTTCTTCCTGCCGGATCGCATCTTTCAAAAAAGTAATATCCATCTTCTCTTTTCGGAAACGCGGCGGTCTCGGATTCTCCACCCCTTTGCTCCTCAGCAATACAAAAAAGCTTTTCCACGCCTCTTCCAATTGTTGGAGCACATCCTGTGCCGTCTGTGATGGAAGATTTTTATAAAAGAAATTTTCTTTTAACCGTTTCTTCTGGTCATACCAGTTCGGATATCTGGTCATTCCAATCTCTTTGTAATTCCTTTTTTCATAATTTGCCACATTCCAGAGTTTAAATGCTGCATATCCCATATGTCCCAAAATGATCTTCTGTTCTTCTGTTGGTAAAAATACTTCTCTTCTCGACAAGAGCATATGCATTCCCCTTTCCTGTCAGTAAGACTTCGTTTGTTTTTCAATATATCTGCGGATGTTTTCCTCCGAAACGTTTCCTATTGTTTCCACATAATAGGAATGATCCCACAATTCTCCCTTCCATAAATATTTACGGAGTTCCGGATATTATTGGAAAGTATATCTTCCAATAATACCCTTCAGCATCTTTACAATATATGAGATCGAGATCTTAGGTGGTGCAGAAACAAACAATGGATATGGTCTCTTTCTCCAGCTTCAAATCAAATACCCCGCTGCAAGCAACGGGGTATTTGACCCTCGCGGCAGTCGCCAAATATCCATGCAAGCATGGCTACTTGGCTCGTTGCTCGCGGGAATAAATGGACTGTGAAGCCCTTCTCATCAGCGATCTCCACAGCCCTTTTTTCATCGTCTGCTCCATGTCTTCTGTGATAATCTTCCTGCGAGGCTTTACCAACCGCATCACATGGTAGTTGATATTATATACGCAGGTTCTTGCATGTATCAGATTTTCTTTCATGCATATAGTATACACTATTTCAATAAGCAAAGCAATATATTGTCGAATGTCTGTTCTTTTTTTATAGGCTGGATACAGCCACTATTGTTTCGTGCAGAAATGCACATTTTGACGCTTTCATCTCGGCAATTGAATAGCTGAGGATTCCCGCTTGCTATCCTAAACATGCGTATTTGCGACAGCATGTAGATAAATATTGCAAAAAATCGCACACATTACGGTTCATACGTCTTCGGCAAAGCAGCCCGGGCCATCACATCCGGCTTCTGCCCCTGCCATCACAGCTGCCTGTCGTAATATAAAAGTGCAGACAATTCCAGAATATTACGGAAAGCCACATACAGTACAGCGATAGTCATGACCCGGTTCAGCGTAAAGGTCATCTGCACATGGGAATGGAGCGTCACCATATCCACGACCGCCAATAATAAGAGCAGAATATAGTGGGAACAATTGGCAGTGCGGTTCGCTTTGTTCTGTACTGCCTCCCAGCGCTCATCGCCTCTGTACTCCATATGTTTCTTCGCCTTCCAGATATAGAGAAACAGTGTCGCCGCTGTGCCGATCAAAAGAAAAAGCAGGATAATTATCTGGTCATTCATTGTATCACTCCCCCTTATACTCAAAAACTTCATTGATGGAAACCTGAAAAACCTCTGCGATTTTGAAAGCCAGTTCCAGGGACGGCGTATATTTATACTTCTCTATGGATATGACCGCCTGCCGCGAGATTCCCACTCTGTCAGCCAAATCAGCCTGGGTCCAGTCGCGCTCTGCTCTCAAAACCTTGATCCGATTCTTTATCAAGGTATTACCTCCTTACAAAATGTAACCTGTTGATTACATTTTTACTGTAACGTATTCATTACATTTTGTCAAGAGCTAAATACGAAAATAGGGAGCCGGGCGATATAGCCGCCCGGCTCCATAAACTTTCTCATCCGTATTCGGTTCTCCCAATCGTCGTTATCCGTCAGGACTATGCCTCTATCCGCAGATTCTGCACATATATACACCCACTTCATCCCCGGCAGATTTAGAAGTCCGGATGCCGGAAACCTGCTTTTTCTTTTGTCAGATGTCCGTAAAAAACTGTTTTTATTTTACACTGCCAAGCATTGCATGTATATTCTCTTTCGGCGTATCCCCTCCCAGCGCGCATCCCGGCCCCAGTATAAACCCGGTGGCGTTCTTTCCTCCGGTGATCCCAAGAATCCTCTCCGCCGCTGCTTTCACTTCCTGCTGCGTACCGCCTGAAAGCAGTACGGGATTTATCTGACCAAGCAGTGCACACTTTCCTTCTGCCTCTCTGACTGCTGCCTCCAGGTCTGTTTTCTGGTCTATCTCCAGCACATCCGCCCCCAGACTGCACATCTTATCTATGATCTTTGTGGCGTTGCCGCAGATGTGAAGGGAAATCAGGCCGCCTTTTCTGTGGACCGCTTCTATCACCTGTTTTTCATAAGGCATGGCAAAAGTTTCATACATGGCGGGTGAGATCACATCCGGCCCTGCGGTGCTGTCACCCATGGAAGTCATGGGAACCCCCAGCAGGAGCAGTCTCTCATGGTAGGCAATACACGCCCGGGTACAAAAATCCAGCAGTCTGCGGATGTCCTCCTCCGCGTCCTCATCCATCAGATCCTCCAGCAGCCGGTCCATGCCGTAGAGCTGGGAAGCCAGGCTGAAGGGGCCCTGGTCCCCGCGCCCGATCAGAAACACCTCCCTGCCGAAATGCTGCACCAGCCGCTCCACAGTCAGAAGCTGAGCTTTCAGAAGCGGACTTTCCCAGAAATTATCCGGCATCTCCAGATTCCTCACATCTTCCAAACGCTTTATTGCTGTGGTATGCGCCACCGGTGCCCCTTTTTTCCTGTAAATCACGCCGCAGCCAAGGGCCTGCGCAAGCGCTGCTGTCCCATTTTCAACCAGAAGCATATCGTGTCCGAACTCTTCCCACATACTTATCTGCATTCGGGCCATTATACTGTCATCCAGCACAAACTCTCCAAAATCCATGCCTGACTCTTCTGCGCACATCAGAAAATTATGCAGGTCTGTGGGCATTCTATCCACGTCCTGAAACTGAATGGCAGCCAGACACCTTTCATATGAATTCATATATTCTTTCATATGGATTATTCCTGTCCTTTCCGTATCTCTTCTATTTTCAGCACCAGAAGTCCGCCCCTACTGGTTTTGTCTCTCCTGATGAGCCATTTATGTTCAGACAGATTTATCCCGTTTTCCACAAATTCTGCCTCATCCCCCTGCGCTTCTCCGAACAGAATCGATACCCGGCAGCGGCTTTCCGGCTGCAGTATCTGTGACAGATCCAGCCTGATCCATACATCTTTCTCCTCGTCAGGGTTGGCGGCGATCAAAAGCACTTCATTTTCCTCCCTGTAACAATAAGGAATGGGCAGTATCTCCTCCGCGTCGTAATCCACAGGGCAGAAACGGTCTGTTTTCTCCCCCATTTTCCCGGGCCGTATGAGATGGGGATGTGCTCTGCGGATCTGTATGATACGCTTCATATCTTCCAGCATTGCTGCTTTTTCCGGATTCTTCAACTGTTCCCAGTCTATCCAGCTTCCGTACAGCCAGCGGCCTTTTCCCGGTTCTCCCTCACCATATAAGCCGGGAGCGAGCTGCGGCAGGGGACGGTAGTCTGCATTAAACTCCTCCCCGGACATGAACACCGGAATCGCCGGGGCCAGAAGTGTTGTGTATCCGGCCAGATAGCGGCTTCCCTTTGCCGCATACGGGCTCTCCTCCTCCGGAAAACCGACCCATCCGTCATCGTGACAGCTAAGCTGAACAGATAAAAATTGTCCGTCCTGAATCCTGTATGGAAAATATACCGTCAGTTTATTTTTGGCTTTTGTATACTCCACTGTGTAGTCCACTTCCAGAACACCTTCCCGACTGCTGTTCCAGACCTGACCGGCCTTATTTATCACCTGAATGTTTTGAATACGCTTTTCATCGTGGATGTTCTCCACACGCAGCCTGCCCTTCTGGATACGATAGGATGCACAGCCGTCTGCGCACACAATTTTCTCTGTGACATCCCCCTCAAAGATCACTTCCGGCACTTTGCTCTTTCCGAACCAGGAGCTGTCCCTGCTGTCCTGTATGGTTCCGTCTTCATAAAAAATCTTCACTTCCCAGCGCTCATTGGCCCTTATCTGCCTGTCCCTGCAGTAGCCTGCTGCGTCGTGCAGCATTCTGAAAGAATGGTTCAGGCCATGATTGTGGCTTACAGCTTCCCCGTGTTGCAGGATATCTGTCACACCGGGAATCGCAGGCCCTGTCTCTGCAATGATCACTATTTTCTTTCCCATATCAGCCGCTTTTCTGCGGATCAAAGCCCAGAGATCATTCCGATAATGGGCAACATCCAGCCGGTATCCGTCAATCCCGAATTCCTTTATGTACCACAGCCATGTATCCACCCACCATGCATCCAAATCTGCGTGTCCGCCGTACCAGTCAAAATCACGCATCCCCCAGGAACCTCCCAGAAACCAGTCAGGGCGTTCTTTTACAAGCGGGCTGTCCTCCATGACGCCATGGGTTATTACATCCAGAAAAATTTTGATTCCGCGGCTATGGGCACTCTCTACGAAATGCCTGAACTCCGCCTCTGTCCCCAGACTCGGGTCGATGCAGTCCGGACGGATACACGCATATTCTGTCCAGATATTATAAAAATGGCTTTTGTCGCAGAGCTGATGGCCGGTAAGCCAGACAGCATTAATCCCCAGCTCCTCCAGATACGGCAGCTTCTCTTCCATGGAAGCAAAGGTGCCCGACTCCGGACCATTCGGTGAAGTAAAGCTTTTTGTTGCAATTTCATAGATAATAAGCCGTTCCAGATACTCCGGCGCGTCTATGATCTCATAATCCATAAGAATTTCCCTCTCTTTCACAATAACAGTTACCGTTCACTCCGTCCCCGGCTGTACGCTTCGACATGCTCTCATCCCTTGACGGAACCTGCCACCATACTCTCTGCAATCTGCTCCTGCAGAATCACATAGACAATCACTGTGGGCAGGATACACATCACGAGCGCCGCAAACATTGAGGAATAATTGAAGCTGAACGTAGATGTAAAATACTTGATCGTCAGCGGAAGTGTCCTGTTCTTTTCACTGGAAGTAAGCAGCATGGCATACATAAATTCATTCCATGAAAAAATAAAGGTAAGGATCGCGGAGCTTGCCATGGCAGATTTACTAAGGGGCAGCATAATCTTGGTAAATGTTTTTAAGAATCCCGCCCCATCCATATAAGCCGCCTCCTCCAGTTCCTTGGGAACTGACATGAAAAAGTTCTTCATCAGGAACAGGCTGAGCGCCATGCCGAATCCGGTATAAATAAGGATAAGTCCTGCCTTCGTATCGTACAGCCCAAGCTTATTGATAACAAAATAAACCGGCTGCACCATGGCATTGGAGGGAATCAGCATGGAAGAGATCAGCAGCATAAAGATTATCTTCTTCCCTTTAAAATCGGTTCTCGCCAGCACATATCCTGCCATGGAGTAAAGCACCACTGCCAGCACCGTACTGATCCCGGCCACAAACAGGGAGGTGAAAAACCGTGAGATAATGTCCACCTTCTCCAATGCGATCCTGTATCCGTCTGTATAAAATGAAGTCGGCAGAGAAAAGCTGGAGGAAAGGATCTGACTGTTTGTCTTAAAGGAAGACAGCAGCACCCATAAAAAAGGAAACAGGGAAATGATGATCACGATCCCCATAATAAAGTAATCAAATACCCGCTGTCCTGTCTGTTTTTTTACTTTCATACCTCTCCACCTCTCAATCTACACTGTCCATACGAAACAGTTTGTTGCAGAACAACATAACAAGGATACCCAGGACCAGAAGGAGTATTCCAAGTGTATTGGCATAGCCGTACTGATTACTCTGAATAATCTTGTTCACCATCATGACAGATATGGTCATACTGGAATCTCCGGGACCTCCGTTTGTAGTCATATAGATGGACTCAAATTCCTTGAACACCGATGTGACCGCCACAATAGCTCCTGTTCCAATTGCTCTTCTGAGCAGCGGTAGATATATAAAACAGTCTACCTGCCTTGCCGTTGCCCCGTCAATCCTGGCGGCGTCCTCTATTTCCGAAGAAATAGAGCTGAGTTCCGCCAGGACGATCAGGGTGATAACTGCCGCATACCAGAGCCAGATATTGGTAACACTTAAAAATGCTGTTTGGGAATCCACCAGCCAGTTTCTGGTCAGATGTTCCAGTCCTACACTTTTTAACAGCATATTCAGGATTCCCATATCCGGCTTATAGATAAATACAAACATCAGCGCCAGTGCGGACCTGGAGATTATGTTGGGAAGCATGAATACGGATCTGGTAAATCTCCAGCCTCTCCTCTTTCTTTTCAGCACCAGCGCCACTAACACACCGAAAGGAACATGCACCGCCACAGCCAGCAATGCCCAGAACAGGGTATGCCAAAGGGCCGCATGAAATACAGAATCCCTGAAAATCTTGATATAGTTCTCCAGACCGATGAAACGCATACTCTGCATCCCGTCCCATTTGGTAAAGCTGGACACCAGAGCCAGAACCATTGGCCCAAGATAAACCAAAGCAAACATCACCAGTGTAGGAGCCAAAAAAATAACAATCCAGACTTTGTTTTTCTGTTTCATCCCAATCACCCTCTGCCTATTCTATATCTTGTTTATACTGTGCGGCTCCTTCATTCATCATCTGGATAAACTCATCCACCGTGATACTTCCTGACACCAGATTGGGAATTTCCCTTCCGAATACATCGTTCTGAGAAACAGGATCCCACTTTGTCTGGTAACTCGGCAGCACAATACTCACATCTGAGGAGGCATCCACACAATTTTTCATAGGGGGAATCATCTTGTCATATTCGTCCTGTGGGAAATCCACTACAGAAGACAGTTCCCCTGCCTCAACCGCTCTCTTGGTACTGTATACAGGTTTTGTATAAAATTTCATAAATTCAACAGCACCGTCAATGACATCCTGTCCGTGATCTGTAGTAATACACCAGCTTGACTGCTCCATAGAACCGATCATCACATCCCCGGGGTACTTTGCATAGCCTACTTTATCTGCGAATCCCTCGGAGGCATAATCCGGGTCCGTAAGGCTTGACATCATCCAGGGACCATTGGCTATCATAGCTGTATTACCGCTGAAGAAATTATTGGCAGCCAGGGCATAGGTTCCGCCTACTGCGTCGGATGTGGTGTAATCAAACTGCTTTTTCAGAACTTCCACTGCCTCTTTAAATTCCGGGGTGTCAAAATCATCTGGGAACTGCTGTGCCATAAACTTCTGTCCTTCCTCTGTTCCTCCCAGATAAGCAGTGGCAAGAAGCATCGGACACCAGGCTGTCTCCGTTGTGTGGAGGGACAGTGCCGGTATGCCCGCCTCTTTTAACTTATCGCATGCCTTCCAGAAATCATCCCAGGTCTCAGGGAATGTCTCAATACCCGCCTGCTCAAATAACTCCTTATTATAGTAAAAACCTGAAAGCTGAAGGCCGGCACTGGGAATCAGATACATTTTACCGTCTTCTCTGGTAAACGCTTCAATCCCCTGAGGCATCAGCTGGCCCTTCCATTCCGGGTCTGCTTCCAGATAAGGTGCCACATCCACCAGCCTGTCATTTTCCACAAGCAAATCATAAAAGGCAGGTTCCGGACCGACCTGGATCAGCGCCGGAAGTGAGTTAGAGGCATTCAGCATTTTCAGTTTTGAGCGGTAATCATCTGAAGCACCAGCCAAATATTCCACCTCCATCTGATATTTTCCTTTGTATTCCCGGTTAAAATCTTCTACCACCTCTTTCATCTGAATATCCATAGCGTCATTTGCACCCGTTGTGATAATTATGGGGATTTTCACCTCCCCTTCACTCTCGCCTGCTGCCTGGCTTTCAGAGGCTGCCCCTTTACTATCCCCGGTCTTTTCGGCAGTGTCTTTCCCGTTTCCTCCTCCGCATCCGGCCAGCATAAATGCAGTTGCCAGACTTAAAATCCTCATAATATTTTTCCTTTTCATTAACAGGAACCCCCTTTTCTTTTGATGACTGTATTATAACAGGCTCTGTGTTTCAACATATACAAAAAATTATAGCTGTATTGTTGTTTTTTATACATATGAAAGACAGCAGCGGACATCTACAGCAACCCCCTCCGACAGTTCGTCCGTTTATACCAAAAAAGGCGCGGGACAATCGGCATTTTGTCCTACGCCTTTTTTACCTGATTTATCTGCGGTACCCCGCATATTATCCCGCATCGGCATCTGCTGCCATAGGAATCCTGATGGTACAGACTGTCCCTGTCTCTTCAAAACTTTCATAATGGATCTGAAAACAACTTCCATACCGCAGACAAAGCCTGCACACCACATTGGATATGCCGTATCCCCCTTTCTTCTGAGGAAATGCCTGTTTTATATCCTCCATGCCCTGGTACTGCATATGGTTAAGCTTCTCCAGGATATCCGGCTCCATGACGCTGCCGTTATTGCTGACCTGCAGAACCATAAAACCATCCGCGGCCTTTACATCCACTTTGATTCTTCCGCCTTTGTCCATGTCAGCGAATCCGTATTTGATACAGTTTTCTACCACCGGCTGCAGGATGATCTTGGGAATCTTCACCTGCAGAATGGACTCCTCCACTTCTATCTCATACTGAAACAGATTCTCATTTCTTATCTGTTCTATATTCAGATAACATTTCACATGCTCCAGCTCATCTTTAAGGGAAACATCATTTTCACCCTTGCTGATACTGATCCTCAGCATCCGGGACAGCGACTGGATCAGTTTCACCATCGTCTCGTCGCCATCCATCCTGGCAAGCATATGTACATTATCCAGTGTGTTATACAGAAAATGAGGATTGATCTGATAGACCAGTGAATTATATTCGTTGATGCGGATTTCCTCCTGTTCCTTTTTCACTTCTTCCATCAAACTGCCTATGTGCTTGAGCATTTTGTTATAGGAAACCGCCACATGGTCCAGCTCTGTATTGGTACTGATCTGTATTTCCTGATTCAGGCTCTCCCCGTCAAAATGGCTCATGATCCGGCTGATGCCCGAAATCGCTTTTCGGAAGGGATGTGATACAAAGGCAGACATAATGACACAGACAATAACAGAAATCAGCATGGTCAGGCCAAGACTTTTCAAAAAATTTCTCGCCGGAGCCTGCACCACAGATTCCGGTACAACGGAAAGAAAGATAAATTCTCCATCCTTATCTGTATTGGCAAAACAAATCCTGCTGTCTGCCGCAAAATGAACCACCTCACCGGCTTCATCCGGCAGTTCTTCCCCGGCTTTCCTCAAAATTTCCCGGCTGATCTCTTCTTCCTGCTCTTCCCCTCCCGTCCGGCAGCAAATCTCACCTTCCATGGTGACCATGGCATAGACTGCAGGTGTATGCTGATTCACATCAAAGAAAATATTGTCGTAAAAATCCTGGTTCAGCTTGACGATCAGAACTCCGGGGCTTACATTCTGCTCCATGTGCCGTATATTCCGGACCAGAAAAATGCCTGAATCTTCCTGTCCGTTCCGGTTAATCGTACTGTACATTATCTTTGTCAGGGAATAGTTATCCTTAAGCGCTTCACTTAATTCCTCTGACAGGATATCCTCCGAATTTACATTTTCTATCACTTTATTGGAGAAGTATTCATTCCCTTTATTGTCAATAAATATCCCATATTCCGTATACTGATTATTGGGATACCAGAGGCTTCTGTTGACGTATGCCTTATCCTGGGGCAGCAGTTCTTTCCTCTCCAGGGATTTCTGGATATAGGAATTTGTAATATAGCTTCTGGTCAGCTCATCAAATCCCTGCTCCATCATCTGGTAATTGCCAATCATCTTGCTGTTGCTGTGGGAATAGTTCTCCAGATTCAATTCTGTCACGTTTCTGTTTATGGAGCCTGCCAGGACAACCCCCATAATACCCAGGGGAAGGATTGCAGCCAGAATGGTAAAGACCACCAGCTTTTTGCGTATACCGTAAAATTGTTTACTGTTCTTCATACTTTTCTTTCCTGTACTCTGTCGGCAGACACCCTACATGCTTCTTGAACTGCTGTGTAAAATATGATGGGTTGGGTATCCCCACCTTCTCACAAATTTCCGTTATTGTATCGTCTGTAGTTTTTAACAGACTTTTCGCCAGCTTCATCCTCTCTTCCAGCAGATACTGTTTAAAAGACCTCTGCATTCCCTGCCCGAAAAGCCGGCCGAAATATACGGGATTTAGATGCACCTCCCTTGCCGCCATGCCTACACTCAAAAACTCATCATTCAGATGTTCCTGCACGTAGCAGACGGCCTGGCTGATATAAGTCCTGGCATGGCTGCGAATCTGATCCAGTTCTCTTAGATTCCTCTTCTTCTCATTCGTCTGCTCCAGGTTTTCAACTGCCTGTACATATACTTCTTTTAATCCTTTTATAGCTCTGCTCAGTCCGGATATGCCATACCGAAAATCCACCGAGAATTTTTGTCTCAGCATCTCCAGTTCTCTCTCCAGGACTGGAAGTACCAGGTATTCTTCCCCGGAAGCTGCAAATATGATGATCCTGTACCCGCTTTCATTCTGAAAATAAAAATACTGATAGGCATCCCCCAGGTCACTTTCCAAAAAACCGGCAATCTCCTCCTGTGTTGCCGCCTGCATATATTTCCCGTCCTGTGTTCTGACAAAATCAATACAGACAGCCCGATAAAATAGGGCATCCCAATCCTTTCCCCCAAAACGCGCCAATGCCTCCTGCAGTTCCTCCTCATCTATCTGATCCCCGCTGAACTTTCCCACCATATAATTTTCAAAGACTTTTCTGTTATTCTCTATGAAATGTTCATAGTCCTGTAGGATCTTCCTGCTCTTTCTTCTCTGCCGTATGGCGTTCGCAGCACTCAAAACAGCTTCCTCCAGTTTACTGTCCTCAATGGGTTTCAGAAGATATGTAAACGCCCCCAGTTCACATGCCCTCTGCGCATATTCAAAATCCCGGTATGCGCTGATGACGATCCATAAACATTTCTTCTCCGCCCGCCTGTCCACCTCCTGGATCAGGTCCAGGCCTGACATCTGTTTCATACGGATGTCTGTTATGACAATGTCCGGCCGTTTTTCCAAAATTTCATCCACGGCCTTCCTGGGATTTCGTGATGTGCCTGCCACCACTGCCCCCATTTTATCCCAGGAATAGGTAGTCTCCAACCCTTTTAAAATGATTGCCTCATCATCCACCAAAAAAATCTTGATCTTCTCCATTTTTCCGCCCCGCATCTTTTCGTATTTCATGGTAAGTTTTTCTTCCTGCTAAGAGGAATGTGCATTGTATAATGAATTTATTATACCGCGGAAAATGGGGTTTTGGTAGTCTTTAATCGCTGTTGGGAATTTTTAGAATTTATGACAGAGTTGTGCTGTGGCTTTGATATAAGAATTGTTCGGCAGGTGCGGTTTTGGCAGAGACAGAAGTCACTGCTACGCCGGGATTGGCGCTGTGTCGGAATTGCTGTTGCACCGGAATTGGTACAGCAATGTTTGCCCGGACGTATACCACACTTTAGTTTTCGTATAGGGCTGCTATATCATGCACTCTGCGTTTCATCTCCTCACGGATATGTAACGGCTCTAAACACTCGCATTTATCTCCGAAACTCATGAGAATATTATAATAATACTCATTCTCTATGAAAGGAAAGCTGACAATGTAATACGCATCACCGTCCGGCGAAAAATGTTCATACGTGCAAAAATCAAGTACCCTGTCCATGACAGATTTGTGGATGCGGATCTTAATTTCTGTCTGCATGGTTTCCAGGATTTCCGCAAAGCCTATAAAGGGTTTTTCATAATCCCGTGGTGTGAAAATTTCCTCCTGCATCTGCAGGTTCGACATACGGGATAATCTGAATAAACGAAAATCATTTCTTGCATGGCAATACCCCTGTAAATACCAATGACTGCTTTTCAGTACAAGCTGATAAGGCTCAACGCTCCGTATGGTTTTATTCCCGTGGTGGGCTATATATTCAAATGAAAGCAGTTTACTCTCCTGCATTGCTGCTTTGATCATTTCTAAATATGGCTGTATGTCGCTTTTTCCCATCCAGGGACTTAAATCTATACATATTTGATTTACTTTCAATTCAATTTCTTTTGCTCTGTCAGCGGGTATAAAGCTCTTGACTTTCGCAAGTGCGTGTACCAGCTCATCTCCCCGTACCATGTTTGAAAGGCTTGCAAGCCCCATCAGGAGAGCGGAAAGGTCCGCAGCAGAAAAAACTTTTTTATCGATCTTGTATCCCTCCATGATCTCAAAACCACCGCCCACTCCCGGTGCCCCGCGAACAGGAATCCCCGCCATGTTGATTGCATCTATATCGCGGTAGATTGTGCGGAGTGAGACTTCAAACATATCTGCCAGCTCCTGTGCACCGATACGTTTTTTATCAAGGAGTATCATAATAATACTAACCAGTCTGTCTACTTTCATCTGATAGCCGCCTTTCGATTTGGATTACTGCCATATTGTTGTCAACAATCACATGGTACAATAAGCCTGAAAACAAATCAATAAGTAATGATTCATCCAGTTGAATTGTTACGTGTATACGTTCATTAAAAATCGCTTTGCGATGGGGCAAATGTAAGTACAGTCAATGCGCAGACCTGACTGAACAGTAACATCAATACTAAAATGAAAACGGAGGAAATTTATGTTTACAATCTATGTTTATGTTCTTGATACCTTAGCCGACTGGGAGATTGGATATGTCACCGCGGAGCTGAAATCCGGCCGATTTTTCAAAGAGGATGCACCGTCTGTTTCGCTCAAGACGGTCAGTGATTCAAAAGAGCCTGTCCACACAATGGGCGGCCTAACAATTGTACCGGACTGCCTGGTCGAGGATATTGTGGTGAGCAAGACAAGCGTACTGCTGTTACCCGGTGCAAATACATGGAACGCCCCCAGCCGCGGTGCTATCATGAAAAAAGCAAGCGAATTTTTATCTTTTGGCGCTGCGGTATGTGCAATCTGCGGGGCTACCACTGCACTTGCCGGCATTGGGGTATTGAATCAGCGCCCGCATACCAGCAATGGACCGGGATTTCTTGAAATGATCTCTCCCGGTTATAATGGGCAAAGTTTTTATATCGACAAGCCCTCCGTATGGGATAACAACCTCATTACCGCAAGTTCCACCGGAACTTTATTGTGGGCCAGACAAATCATTGCGTATTTAGGTGTTTTTCAAGCAGACACACTGGAAGCCTGGTATGAATATTTTAATACCGGTAAGCCTGAATATTTTTTTGCTCTTATGCAGACTTTGCCGTCAGGCACTGAGAACTGATATATATTTTGTCATAGACAGATTACGGCAGGATTACATATGCCAGGCAAAACAGACATATACGAAAAGAGACATGGCATAAATTGTGAGAGTGTGAAACTTTTTCTGTAAAATAGGATTTATAAGGTTCTTCTATGATAAAATAAAAATCATAGGAGGGCCTTTTATTATGGCAAGACAAAAGAAACCAGTACACAGAGTACAAATGACGGAAGGAAAGCGCAGCATTATCCATCAGCTTTTGGAAGAATACGATATTCAGACAGCTGAAGACATTCAGGATGCCCTGAAAGATCTTCTTGGCGGAACCATCAAGGAAATGATGGAGGCTGAGCTGGATGATCACCTGGGATATCAAAAATCGGAACGCTCAGACAATGATGATTACCGGAACGGTTACAAACGAAAACGGGTCAACAGTAGTTTCGGTTCCATGGAAATCGATGTGCCGCAAGACCGAAAATCTACCTTTGAACCACAGGTGGTCAAAAAACGCCAGAAAGACATTTCTGATATTGACCAGAAGATCATCTCCATGTATGCGAAGGGAATGACTACCCGGCAGATATCTGAAGCTATTGAAGATATCTACGGATTTGAGACCTCGGAAGGATTTATTTCTGATGTTACAGACAAGATCCTTCCTCAGATCGAAGACTGGCAGAACCGTCCTCTGGATAATGTCTATCCCATCCTTTACATTGACGCCATCCACTATTCTGTCCGTGACAATGGTGTGATCCGCAAGCTTGCCGCCTATGTCATCCTTGGGATCAATACAGAAGGAAAGAAAGAGGTACTGACAATCCATGTGGGAGAGAATGAAAGTTCAAAATACTGGCTGTCTGTTTTAAATGAACTGAAGAACCGGGGGGTAAAAGACATCCTCATCATCTGTGCGGACGGCCTTACGGGAATAAAGGAAGCCATTGCTGCCGCATTCCCCAAAACAGAATATCAGAGATGCATTGTCCATCAGGTAAGAAACACATTAAAATATGTTCCAGATAAAGACAGGAAGGCATTTGCTGCAGATCTAAAGACCATCTACCAGGCAGCTGATGAAAAAAAGGCGCTGGCAGCACTTGACCGGGTAACAGAAAAATGGACGCCCAAATATCCGAATTCCATGAAGCGCTGGAAGGATAACTGGGATGCCATATCCCCAATTTTCAAGTTTTCAGCAATGGTCAGGAAGGTCATATATACGACAAATGCCATTGAATCGCTGAATTCCACTTATCGAAAGCTGAACCGCCAGAGAAGCGTATTTCCAAGCGACACAGCGTTGCTCAAAGCGTTATATTTAGCAACCTTTGAGGCTACAAAGAAATGGACCACAACCATCCGGAACTGGGCTCAGGTGTATGGAGAATTAAGTATCATGTACGAAGGACGGCTTCCGGAGTGATCGAACATGAGCAAATAACAGGCGGATTTACCGCCTGCTGTTGACATGCCTTTTTGTAACTGTTATATATAAAGTAAGGGTGAAAAGCCTATTCTTAAGACTTTTCACCACTCATTATCATAGAAGAATCTTATTTACAGACTTTTCTTCATAGTCTCTAAATTGTCATATCTCTTTTTTAAAGACTTACTTTTTCTGTTCTTTTGAGAATTGCTTATAATAATACTCTGCCTTTTCTCTATCCAGCATAAAGTGTCTTTGTAATTTTTCTATTATAATTGTTCTCTCTGTCCGCTCCTCCTCTTTTTCAGCTATAAACGCCCTTATCCCCTGTTCCAAGCCTTTTTCTATCCCCTTCTCGATTCCCTTCTCGATTCCTTCTTTTATTCCTTTTTCTACCCCTTCTTCATAACTGCGCTTTTTCTCATTTTTAATATGGCGTTCCGCATTATACTCTGTCAGTATCACGTCTTTCACCTCTCCTCGCTCTTTCTTCAGGAAATCTGCAAGAATACCTTCCGCAATACATTCCTCCACCGCTCTGTCCACTGCACCCTCTAAATCTTCGGGGTACATTTCCAGATACCGCCGCACCTTTGATACAAAAGAAGCATACTGCCACAACAAGCTGCAGTCTTCCATCAACTGTCTGTTATGTCCTGCATTAATATTCAGAACCGTGGCAACACATTCCAGGCAATAACTGTCCTGCTTCTTTTCAAATGCGTCACTCAGACGGTACTCCCGGCGGTCTGGTTCTTCCTCCGATCCGTTATAAAATACAATATACCGCGGAAGCGGGATTTTGATACGGCTGCCGGAATACAGATCAAGCTCTCTCTTTTCCACATATCCCTGATATACTCTCGCAAAATAGATCAATCCCCGCAGAGGCATATTGGGATTTCTGGTGGATTGGGCTTCATACAGATTCATCACACTGTCGATCAAAAAGGACAGGTCATTCTTTACACCCATATAAATGGCACCCTCAATTGTAGTGATCTCCAAATCCTCCGGATTTTGATAATTGGAATGATTGATGGCATTATAAAGCTTCAGTGCAGCCTTTCTGTTCCCGAAGATCATGCGGAACAGGCTATCCTTGTAATTTCTGTTTACTTGTTTCCTTCTGATGGCTCTGCTTATCTTTCTCCTTCTGTTTCTGTTCATATTTCCTCGTCTTTCCGAAGCAGCCATAAGCCTCAGGAACCTGTAAACATTATAACAGAATTATACCTGCTCCACAACTTGCCGCTTCCTCTGTTTTTTATTCAGTTACTTTTACATAGTGAATTCCGGCAGAGATTGCCGATTGGATTAATATAGAAAATAAATTTTCAGAATATCTTTTAATTGAGTATAACAGAAATAACGCTCTGTTGCAATCGAAATATCCCCCAGCTCAACAAAACAGATTGTTAAATCCATCCGCCCCGGAACTGCGGCAATAAGGACACTGATTCGCAAATACTTTCTTGAATCCCATCCTTCTGCCGCATTTCCCGCAGCACCATCCGTGCGATGCCCACATACACATAACAGGAATGTAAGCCCAATAAAACCGCCTGTAAATATAAAACAGATACCTTTTCCCGTTATTTTTTCCAGATTAGTTCTGATTCTTCTAAGTCTGCCGAAAGTTCTTCAGGACGTTCAATCCTAAACTTACCGTAATACACCTCATCTATCTCATCTGCATTCCCAAGAAAAATCAAATGATCCTCTGTATCCTTCTGTAACAAAGCTCTTAATTCAGACCAGGGTGATTTATAGATATAAAAAAATGTCACATCTTTTTTCTCTCCGTCCTTTTCTAATGGAAAAGAGTTTCTGGCAACACTTCCATCTAAATTACTGCCGATATATCGTGCATAAAGTTTTTCATCAATTTTTTCAACTTTTATACATGTGCTGTCATAAGGAATGAAGAGTTTTGGCGTTACCAGTAAAGCATATGTGCCCAGCATTATGATAAATGCAAGAAAAACAGATACCGCAGAAACCACTGCTTTTTTATTCCGAAACTGTTTCTTTAAATATTTTAATGTCTTTATTTCTGCATCCTGTGCCCCGGACCCTAACGGCAGGATCAAATCTTCATTAAGGAGTACCGCCTCCTTTCTGCAGGATTCACAGGATTTTAAATGCTCCTCTACCATATTCTTTGTATCCTCACTCACTACATCATCCAGATACAGAGGAAGCACATCTTTAATAATATTACAGCTGATTTTTTTCATATTCCTTTGCCTCCATATATTCATATATTTGTTTTTTTGCCCGATAAAAAGTGACCCGGGCCCAGCCAGGACTTTTCCCGAAAAGTAACCCTATTTTCTCAAACGGCAGTTCCCCAAAAACCCTAAGGTTAAATACTTCCTTATAAGGCTCTTTCATATTGTGAAGAAACCGATGAATCAGAAAAGCCCTTTCTTCATCCACAAAATTTTCTTCAAAGGATGCCCCCGGATTTCCTGCATTATCAGGCAGTTCCTCATATGCATACATTTTTTTGCGTTTGCAATATGTGTAATATGTATTCTTCGCAATGGTAAAAAGCCATGCCCGTATATTCTTAGAGCCATCAAAGGTATCTATTGCTTTCAGGGCTTTGACAAATGTCTCCTGTGTGATTTCTTCTGCCATATCCTCACTGGCGGATAAACTGCGTAAATATAAAAAAACATCTTTGAAATAGGATTTATATATCTGCTCAAAGTCCATATCTTTCACCCCCCTCCTATTCTATTAACTTCCGTGCCGCAGAAACGTTACATTTTTTATTTTCGATTTCTTTTATATTTCGTAACTGAAATAATTCACCGCAAAGGCATTATAGCAGAAAAATATCTTCCGTTACAGAAGTATAATTTTTGTACCCCTTCGACGGTCTGATATTATTAGTATTTCCTGCCTTTTTATAAAATTGACGGACTTAATCCCAATGTGGTAAAATAAGCACATACCGGTTGTCAGGACATATAGGAAAGGAGTATGTTATTATGAAACGAAGTACATTACATGCTATTTCTATAGTAATGCTGCTGCTTTTAATCGTTGCTAATAAATTTATACATGTGAACTCCACTATAGCAGCAGTTTGGATCATACTGGCCCTCATTGTCTTTGCAGTGGGATTTATAAAAGGCAGATTATAAAAGAGGTTCCAGATGAGCGATAAATTAAGAACATTTCATTTAGAAAAATATGAATAGTAGTATATCATTTACCAGGAGCTGCCTTTTCAAAAGGAACAAATATTTTATTCTATGGAGGTATTTATGAAAATCAGAAAAATGGAAATCAGCGATTATGACTCTGTTTACTCCCTCTGGATGTCCTGTCAAGGCATGGGTTTAAACAATATTGATGATGCAGAAGAAGGCATTGAAAGGTTTTTGAAAAGAAATCCAGACACCTGCTTTGTGGCAGAAGAAAACGGCCGGATTGCAGGTATCATCTTGGCGGGAAATGACGGAAGAAGGGGATATATCTATCACACAGCAGTCAGCCCATCGGCACGCCGGAAGGGAATCGGAAGCCAGCTGGTCCGTGCGGCGCTTGACGCACTAAAAAACCTTGGTATTATCAAAGCGGCACTTGTCACATTTTCCAGGAATGAAGAGGGAAACCATTTCTGGGGAAAACAAGGATTCACTGTGAGAGATGACTTATTATACCGGAACAAAACACTGATAGAAATGACCCGGATTGATACCTGATATCACACCCCTGCGGCCTCTATATCCAAATACAACAGAAACTGTACCTCCTCATCCGCATCTCCATAATACGCATACCGGTTGACAGCGCCCAAATGGGCCCCCTGTTTAAAATAAAACGCAGCTGCCGGGACATTATTATTCTGGCATTCGATTTTAAGCTGGCAGAGCCCCATCCCCATTGCTTTTGTCATTACCATATCAAACAGTTTTCCTCCGACACCTCTGCGTTTATATGCGGAATCCACACGGATATCCCAGAGAATCCCCAAATCCTCTCTGCCCTCCAGCATATGAAGCTCCGCGCTGTTGCAGCACAGAACAGCTCCGCCCACCGGCTTTTCTCCGTCAAAAGCCATGAAAAAATGCCAGTTTGACAGATCAAACTGCTGATTCCACCTTTTATAATTCGCATGGCCGGAAAAATCTTTTATATATGGGGCTACGGCTCTTTTTATAAAACTGATACCGTCCAGATCTTTTATTACCACCTCATAGATTTCTTCAACCCTTACCTTCATTTCAACTTTATCATAGATGTAAGCATCTGTTTTCTCTATTTCTGTGTAACGAATTTCCTGATCTCGTTCCATAATTTTCCCCCTCACTCTTTACCCTGCAGCATATCTTACCCCAAACCCATAAGCCTGCATCAGCGCCTGTACTTTCCTGTAATGCTTCCTTGCCGTATCATGTGGCCCTTCATCGCCTCCAGAAGTTCCCTTTTCCCTGCATCTTTTTCCAGGTCAAGGAAACAGTCCAGCACTCCCCCTTTATCATGGGAATATCCAGATCATCCATGATAACAGCGTCGCTTCATTTTTCCCCATTTTCCATTCACCAGACTAATATTTACCTATATCTTAACACAAAACAACAGGGATATACAGTATGGTATTCCTTTGAGACAGTGGAAGACTGAACGGTTGCCGATATTTCGCCTTTCATCATCTGCTTCTGGACAAGGACAGAGCAGCCTGATACAATGGGAATATATGAGAAGGAGGGATCCGTATGTGTGGAAAGAAGACCGGTTTCTAAGTTAACTTATAAAAATCGGAGGTAATTATGAAATATACAATTAGGGAAATGTATCCGCAGGAGTATCCGCTTCTGGCAGATTTTTTGTATGAATCTATTTTCCAGCGGGAAGGGGACGATCCGTTTCCGAAAACAATCATCCATCAGCCTGAACTGCAAGTCTACATCAAAGATTTCGGGACCGGGAAAGATGATGCCTGCCTGTGCGCAGTGGTTGACAATAAGGTGGTTGGCGCAGTCTGGGTCAGAAATATTCACGGATATGGGGACCTTGATGATGAGACACCTGAATTTGCGATTTCTCTCTATAAAGAATACCGTGGATACGGCATCGGGACAGAACTTATAAGACAGATGCTGGAGTTATTAAGAAAAAAGGGGTATAAAAGAGCTTCCCTGTCCGTGCAAAAAGAAAATTACGCGCTGCGTATGTATCAAAAATGCGGCTTTAAACCCGTCATTGACAAAGAAGAAGAATTCATAATGGAATACCGCTTCTGAGATACCGCATTATAAAAAGGACTGCATATGATTGCCGGTGTGCAGCCCTTTTTTCTGCTTTAGGCAGCGCACATGCCAGTGCACTTAGACTCTCTGTCATCCCGGAACTCATCCATCTTTCACGCAACGTTCATGTAAATATAATAAACGTTAGTGCATGAACAGCGTTTACCGGAACAGCGGATGATATAATATAGACCACATTAACTGTTTTAGCCCATACACAGAATGACCATTCTATCACCCTTAAAACTCGGAAAGGAGATAACGCCAAATGGAAGTAACCTCTTCATTGTTTAACTCACTATTTAGCCTTAGTTTGATTCTTATATTTTGTTTTGTCTTATATCTTGTGATAAAACGAGCTGTTAAAAATGGTATTCTTGAAGCACATGATGAAATCCAAAAAAAGAATGGAAAAACAGAATAAGACTTATGGTATACAAAAAACCGCACCAGAACATTAATCCTTCCGGTGCGGTTTTTGGGAGACTGGATAAATATCGCAGGCCTGTAAAAACAGCCTGATATTCTCTTCTTCCTCTTTTCTTTTACTGCCTGTTCTTCCCAGTCTGTCGCACAGCCCCAGAAGCGCAATCTCATCTGCATCGGTATGATACTTCATTCCCTCAATATCTGCAAAGCGAAGTCCTTTCACAACGTACAGAATCTGCATATGATATCGAATCAGCTGTGAAACTTCCTCCACAAACTCCTGATCCTGCACAAACTGTGACAGAAACTTACGTGCCATAACCGCACCGGCTTTATCATGGTCATATGCTGTGATTTTCCCTTTTCTTCGTCTGGTCGTTACCGCTTTTCCTATGTCATGAAGAATGGCTGCCCACATGAAGACCAGCGGATTTTTGCTCCTGTTTTTTACTTTTGCCGCTTCATCTACAACGAGCATCGTATGATTCCATACATTACCTTCGGGATGGTGTATGGGAGACTGGACAGTATTTTTCAGCTTATGCAGCATATCAAACGGATACTGCTGAAAATCCGGATTCTCATAGATTTCATTTAAATAAATCGATGGCTGTCTATCCCTCATCAAATGGCTCTCTATATCAGCATAGAGATTCTGCATGCTTTTTGTTATATCACTCATGTATTTTCCACCTCTCAGTCAGTATTCCTCTGTATTAAATCTTTATACTGCCCTTTGTCCCGAACAGCATCCCCTTATGAAAAATCCTCCGTCAAACAGCGATTTGCAAAATAGACGGATACTGCTTCTAGACAGAAACAGAGCCGCCTGATACAATTATTACAAGCTCTAAGAAACGGAGGAAAATATAAACAATGAATCTCCAACTGGAACACATAACCCGCAAGTTTCATGCTAATCGCCAGACCATTTATGCTCTTCAAGATTTCAATCTCTCACTGAATCTGACACACGGAATTTATGCATTTGTCGGACCAAACGGTTCCGGCAAAACCACTCTTTTCAAAATTCTCTGCGGCCTGCTTCTGCCCGCTGAAGGAGAAATCAAACTGGACAGCCAAAAGCTGAAAACATCGTGGATAAAAAATAATATCAGCCTCCTGATATCCGGAGACAGAAATCTGTATCAGCGGAACACCGTTATGGAAAATGCCGTTTATTATGGTGTTCTGAAGGGGCTTCATCCTGATGAGATTAAGGAAAACGTACACAGATATTCTAAATTATTAGATTGTGACACGATTCTGAACCGCTGGGTGGAAGGACTGTCATCCGGAGAGCGAAAGAAAGCGGGCCTGCTGATGGGCTTATCCGTACGCTCTAAAATCATGCTGGTGGATGAACCCACATGGGGGCTTGATATCGATACTGTACTGGCGCTTCAGGAGACCTTTGAGATTATTAAGGACGAAACAGAACTGGGCATTTTTATCTCCTCCCATGATACTCTTTTTCTCTCAAAACTGGCTTCTGAATATGTTTTCCTCAAAAACGGCGCTTGCTCCGGCACGGTTACACATCCTTTAAACGCTGATGAATTAATCTCTTTCTATAAAAAGGCAGGTGAAAATAATGACAGCATTCTGGTATGAGATAAAATTCAATTTACTAAGACAATACCGCTACAAACTCAGCTTTTTTACCACACTGGTCTCTAATCTGATCCTTTTTGCCGGTATGACAGCCGCAAAATCGAATCAACCTGTAAATGGCTCTGATGCCGCATATGCCATAACTTTTTCTATGATCACATACCTTTTCTGGAATTTTGGCTCTTCTTTGATTTCATCTAATATGAGTAATATCAGCGGAGATCTTATGTCCGGTATTTTTGAGAGTAAACTGCTCTCAAAACTGGACATTATATGGCTGCTCTTTGCCAGGATGCTGTCCGGCCTGGTGCTGTGTATCGGTTCTCAACTGATTGTCTTTGCTGTATCCGGGCTGCTTGGTATCATTTCCCTCTCATTTATTATAGACTATCTTGTTATATTATGTATTTACCTTCCGGGATTATGGGGTATGTTCGGTTTCAGTCTGTTATTCTGCGGACTGATATTAAAATTTAAAACTCTGGGCTCTGTCAGCACACTGTTCACTCTGGTTTTATTCTGTATAAATGCCCTGTATTCCGGTGAAAGCCTGTTGGTGAAAATTTTAATACCCTATACCTTAGGGATAGACATATCTAAATTATATGTGGTAAGCAGAAGTTTTTCCTTCCGACTCAACATTTTGTACATCCTTATAAATATAACCTGGGGATTCGCAGGATGTATCTTTTTCAAATTCATGCTGCAAAGAACAAAACAAAACGGTTACTTTAATGCCTATTGATTCCATCCCCAAAGAACAGTTCACCAAATTTACACACTTCCTCCTCAATTTTATCACAGAATCACGACAATTTCGCCACAATTATCCGATATGCTATAGACATAAACAAAGAGATACCAAATACAATAACAAACACAAAAAATAAAAAATAAATAAAAAGTTGAGGAGGAATTCTTATGTCAAACTACTACGATTTTAATTCAGATAACAACAGCGAACTGTCCCATTACCCAATCTTTTCCGAAGGCCCGGCATCTTCTCCGAATCCGGATAAAAAGCCGTCCAAACGAAACCGGAACAAAAAGAAAACTCTGGCAAAACGCATTGGCTCCCTGACTCTGAGTGCCGTTCTGTTCGGTTCTGTGGCAGCCGGTTCTTTCCAGGCAGTCAATCATATTTACGCTGCCAATTCACCTGCCGCAGCCGCAAATACATCTGCTGGCAGCACAAGTGATACAAAGGCCGGCCTTCTGAAGACCACAGCAGTTTCCGGCGGTTCCGGCAGCAATACGGGAAGCCTGGATGTTTCCGATATTGCAGCGGCAGCCATGCCCTCCATTGTATCTATAACCAATAAATCCGTACAGGAGGTGCAGAATTATTTCAGCCAGTTCGGATACGGCGGTTATCCCCAGACTCAGGAGACGGAAAGCCAGGGTTCCGGTATCATCATTGGGAAAAATGACACGGAACTTCTGATTGTAACCAACAATCACGTTGTGGAAAATGCAGACACCCTCTCCGCATGTTTTATTGACAACAATGTACTGGAAGCAAAAGTGAAAGGCACTGATGCGGACAACGATCTGGCCGTTATTGCCGTTCCGCTGGACAGCATTTCCGACGAAACCATGTCCGCCATCGCGGTTGCCAATATCGGCGATTCCGACTCCCTGAAGGTGGGCGAGCAGGTTGTTGCCATCGGCAATGCCCTTGGCTACGGACAGTCCGTCACAACAGGCATTGCAAGCGCTGTGAACCGTACACTCTCCGGCTCTTCCTCAGAAGCAGGTACCGATGATTCTAACGCTGCCACTTACATCCAGACAGACGCTGCCATCAACCCGGGAAACAGCGGCGGCGCGCTTCTCAATATGAACGGCGAGGTCATTGGCATCAACTCCGCCAAACTGGCTTCCACAGAGGTGGAAGGCATGGGATATGCCATTCCAATGTCAAGGGCATCAGATATCATTGAAAACCTTATGAACAAAACAACACGCGAAAAAGTTGCGGAAGGCGAACAGGGCAGTCTCGGAATCAAAGGTGCCGATGTCACAAGTGAGGCAGAAGAAATCTACGGCCTTCCCAAAGGCGTATATATCTCAGACGTCACCCAAGGCAGCGCAGCAGAGAAAGCAGGCATCACCCCGGGCAGCGTCCTGACTAAATTTGACGGCGAATCCGTCACTGCGATCAGCCAGCTTCAGAATCTGCTCCAGTATTATAAGGCAGGCGAGACCGTGGAGGTAACTCTGCAGGTTCCCGGCCAGAACAACAGCTATGAAGAAAAGACGGTCTCCATCACACTCGGAAGCAGCACAGATACACAGAACAGCCAGGAAAGCAATGCTCCCTCTCCTGCAGGGAATAACTTTCGCTGATACAAATGTCTCATATCATACAAAATGCTCCGGCCGCGGTATTTACAGAACCGCGGCCGGAGCCTCTTTTATCAGTTACTGAAAATTTGACACATAGATATACGCATCCTCCAGCGTCACCTTTGCCGGGCTGCAGGGAACATCCGGCTTTTCCGGACTGATCACCCGGACCGTCATCCCGTCCTCCTGAATCTGTTTGGATGAAACACGGTATTTCTGTTCCAGAGAGCGCACCTGCGCCTCCTCCTCCATTCTGCAGATCCAGGTATGTCCCTCTGCCCTTTTTAACAGCTCTTTCACGGAACCGCTGTAAAGCATTTTTCCTTTTTTGAGCACAGTCAGCTGGCTGCAGGTGGCCGCCAGATCCTCCACCACATGAGTGGAAAACAAGACGGTTCTCCCCACGGCAAACTCCACCAGAAGATTTCTGATACGGATTCTCTCCTCCGGGTCAAGACCGGTCGTAGGCTCATCCACAATGAGAAACTCCGGTTCATTTAAAAGCGCCTGGATCAGGCCGACTCTCCGCTTCATTCCGCCGGACAACTGTTTCATTTTCTTCTTCTGGTGCTCCTCCAGACTTGTCTTTTCCAGATAATAATCAAGCCTTTTTTTACACTCATCTTTTGGTATACCGGACAGTCCTCCCAGATATTCCAGGCATTCCCGTACCGTTAGATTCGGATACAGGGAAAGCTCCTGGGGCAGATACCCGATTTTCTTCTGTATGGAAGGATAATTGTTCTCCCGATACACCAAATGATTCATTAATACATCCCCGGATGAGGGTTTTAACAGTGTTGCCAGCACCCGCATGAGTGTTGTTTTTCCCGCTCCGTTTTCACCCAGAAGCCCGTATACGCCGGAGGGAATTGTAAACGAAACATCATCCAGTGCCTTCACATTCTTTTGAAACGCAACGGTTACATTTTCTAATCTAACTGACATATCTTCACCTTTTTCCTTTCATTCTCTTCTTACCCAAATGTCTGCCGAAATTTCCGACTGCTCCAATGCAGATAGCTCCCAGGACCAGTGCGGTAACCTTCCCGTAAATCCACCGTAAGTCCCCATCCCCCATTTCCATCCCTCCAAATGCAAAGATCTGAAGAAAAAGGGGCAGTTTTAAAGCTCCGCTCGATATAAGAAAAAACCAGAGTGCTGCTGCTGCGCCAATGCCCCCCCAAAGGCTCCCGGTTATTTTGGAAATAAGCACCGGAAGTGCTCCGAACAAGACGATACTCGCCGCTGTTGCCGCCATTGCTGTTGCAAAATGATAAAGTTCATTCTCCCGCATATATGGCTGCTGTATAAGATAAAATAATCCGTATCCTGCTGCTGCCGTACAGATCAAAAAAACATACTGAACAGCAAAGCGTTTGAGAATGGTCAGCCTCTGCTGTTTTCCCGGCTTTATGGCAAGTATTTCCCATCCGCCTCCCGGAATCTCCTGATAGCAGGTATCCGCACACAGGACAAGCGTCAGCAGTGTAATATAAGAATCAATGGTCGGCCCGATTTCTTTTATGCTTGAAATCCCCCTCACAATCGCCAGAATGAGGATAAAAAACAGGGCACAGATCATTTTATACGGCGGCAGGCTTATTTTTATTTCCTTCATCCAAATACCCTCCTCTTCTTCCATGTTCTCACGCAGACCCATATGATCACCGCTGCTGCAATGAGAAGCGCAGTCTGATTCATTAGAGCCAGCGGAGGCGGTGTGGTATCCAAAAACAGTCCCGGAAAGCGGACTATAATAGCCAGAGGCCTTCCGTAATAGCCGTAATTTCCATCCGGCCCGATACTTCCCATATTGGAATAAACCATATACAGGATCAGAAGCGGTGTTGCCGGCAGCGGATTCTTAAAAAGGAAGGCTGTCAGGGCATACACACAGATAACCATAAGAAGATTTGGCAGGACATACACCACAGCCGCCGCGAATACATCCCATACAGCCACGGGAAACCCCTGTTCCCTTCCTCTGTGCATACACAGAAAAGTAAATACCGCGGTCATAACCGCAAGCGGCAGCAAAAGTGCTGTAAAACCGCCCGCTATTTTCCCGGTCACATACTGCCATGCGGAAACAGGCTTTGTGTGAAGCAATTCATAAGTATTCTTCCTGGTATCCTGAAGGAATAAAAATGCCATCAGTATGGATGAAAAAAACACGAAGAAAAGCCCCGCAAAATCAGTGTATTTCCTGGCAAAATATTCTGAATACCGCATCTGGCTGAATTTTTCATCCATATACGCGTTGACTTCCTCTGCAGTCCCCTGTCTGAGCTCTGCCTCCTGGAAATAATAATCGGCATTGGGATAATCATAATGTTCAATCAGGTAATTCAGGATTTCGTCCTGGCTGTACCCCTCTTCCAGAAACATTTTTGTCATCTGATCCGTTTCCTCTTTGCTGATTCCCGAATCCTCATTGAGATCTCTGCAGATATCCGGCATGGCGATCTCAATCTGTTCTTTTTCTGTGGAAGGAAAATATCCATCCATCACATCCGCGTCATGGATATGCTCTAATTTTGCCGCCTCCACCTGTGCATCACTTTCCCAGTAATGCAGCTTCAGATAAGGCTGCATGATCTGAAAAACCTCAAAGAATATCAGCAGAATACCCACATAATAGATGGGATTTTTGAAATAATTTTTAAGCTCTCTTTTAATTATTACCTTCATATTGTTTTCCTCCTGTCTTGATCTTATTGTAAAACAGAAATCACAACAAAAAGACAACAAAAAAAGAACTGCCAAACATGACAGCTCTTTTACGGAGCAAACACACGGGCCGTGTGAGCATTTTTTTCTGCTGACACGGTCACCACCACATATTCTGAATGTCCTCCTGTGCGTATGGGATATCCCCAGCCGCCTATACCGGAACTCACGATCACCTGAAGTCCGCCGATTTCTTTCCACCCATAATTCAGCTCTGTAAACCCGGTCAGCTCTCCCACCTGCCCGGTAGGCCAGATCTGCCCCGCGTGGGTATGACCGGAAAGCTGAAGGTCCACACCCGCCTCTGCATTTTCCGGAAGTTCTGTAGGCTGATGGTCCAGAAGAAGTACAAAAGTATTTCCGTCTGCCTCCCTGCACAGCTCCTCTATCCCGGTTCTTCCCTTTGGAGAGACCATGCTCCCGACAGAGGCGTCTGTTCTTCCGATGACAGTCAGCTCATCGTTTACGGTATAAACCCGGTCCTTTAGTACAACGATGCCGCTGCTTTCCAGTGTACTGCAAAGCTCCTCCGGTGAATAGGCCGGGGTGCCGGTATACGCATTATAGTCATGGTTTCCGAACACATAATACGTGCCATATTCAGCTTTTACAGCACCCAGGACTTTTGCCGCGGCTTCCATCTCCTGCCTGGATGTATTTTCATCAAATATATCCCCGGTCAGGGCGATCAGATCCGGCTTTTCCCTCTGCATCTTATCACAGCAGTCCTTTAATTTCCCTATATCCATGGTGGTACCCATGTGAAGATCCGAAATCTGGAGAATTTTCAAATCCTGGCTCAGTTGTTTTTCTGTCTCAATCCGGTATTCGGTCCTTCTGATATCATTTATATTAAAATAACCGTATCCTGCGATCAAACAGATCACCAAAAGAGGAATCGCACCGCTTGCGTGGAGGAACCCCCATATCTTACGGGCTTTTTCCTTTCGGAACTTTCCTCTGCAGATAAAGTAAATGCCATCCATCAAAATACTGAGCACAAAAAAATGTAGGATGATCACAGCTCCCAGCCCATACAACATCCACCCCTGGGCCACACAGGCAAGTGTTATGAGCAGAGACAAAATCCGCACCGCCTTTTTCTGCTTTCCCAGTCCAAAAAGCCCAAGGAAACGCCTGAAAAAGAAATAGAGGTATGTCCCCACCGGGATATAAACCACCAGAGGAAACAGCAGATAACTCATTGATTCAGCCTCCGATGATCAGCCGTTCAGCTTCTCTGCAAAATCAGCCATGGCCTCTGAAATCTTGATCTGCTGCGGACAGACTGCCTCACAGCTTTTACATCCGATACACGCACCGGGCTGCTTCTCCTTTGGTACCGCCTGCAGAGCCATAGGCGCCAGAAAGCCGCCGCCTGTAAAGCAGTGCTCATTATACAGCTCCAGAAGCATGGGAATGTCCAGCTCCTGAGGACAATGGCTGGTGCAGTAACGGCATGCCGTGCAGGGCAGAGCAATGTGCTTTACCATGCTGTCAGCGATCTCAAACAGAACTTTTTTCTCCTGTTCATCCAGAGGCTTATCCGTCTCAAAGGTATGTATATTATCCTGCATCTGCGCAAAATCAGACATGCCGGACAGGATCATCTTCACTTCCGGGATTCCCTGCAGGAACCGGAAAGCCCATGCCGGAACATCCTCATCCGGACGCAGCGCCTTTAACCTGTCACTGTCTTCGGCGGACAGGGAGGCAAGGCGTCCTCCGCGCAGAGGCTCCATTACCCATACCGGAATATGATGGGCATTTAACAGCTCCACTTTGTCTTTTGCATTCTGAAAAGACCAGTCAAGATAATTTAACTGAATCTGGCAGAACTCCATATGCTCTCCGTATGCATCTAAAAAACGCTTCATAACGTCATAACTTCCATGAGCGGAAAAGCCCAGGTGACGGATTCTTCCCTTTTCCTTCTGCTTCATCAGATAGTCGAAAATACCGTATTTCTCATCCAGATACGCGTCAATGTTCATCTCGCACACGTTGTGGAACAGGTAAAAATCAAAGTAGTCCACCTGGCATTTTTCCAACTGTTTTTCAAATATCTCTTCCGCTTTATCCATATTGGAAAGGTCATACCCCGGGAATTTTGTAGCCAGATAATAGGTACTGCGTGGGTATTGATTTAAAATCCTGCCCATAACGGTTTCTGAATTTCCCTCATGATACCCCCAGGCGGTGTCATAATAATTGATGCCGTGTTCCATGGCGTATGCCACCATCTCAGCGGCTGCCGGTTCATCAATCCTGGAATCCTCTCCGTCAATGACCGGAAGACGCATGGCTCCCATTCCAAGCGCAGATAATTCCATATCCTGAAAATTTTTATAAATCATTTTGTACGCTCCCTTCTTCTGCTTATTGTATCTATTTTATATCATTGCTGCACATGACGCAAATACTTATAACGTATGTTTTTCCATAGCTTCCGGTTATGAATAAGCACTCAGCCTGTCTGAACGGCTGCAGTTATAGGGCTGTATCCGTCCGGGATTCTTCTATGCAAAATCCTGCTTTTACATAGGCCCCGCCCAGATCGGCGCTGCCCAGAAGCAGTTTTCCTCCATGCTTCTCGCAGTATAATTTGCTCAGATACATGCCAAGGCCAAAGTGTTTCAGGTCATCTGCCAGATTATCGTGATAGAAGGGTTTCGTGATTGCTTCCGCTTCGGCGTGGAACCCTTCCCCGTCATCCCCCATGGAGATAAACAGCATATGGTCCTTCACTTCCATGGTGATCACAACTATATGGCGGGCATACCGCACGGCATTCCCCAGCAGATTGTCGAACACCTCGCAGATGATAGAAGAATCCCCCCAAAAGTGGTCCGGCATCCCCTCCGCTTTTATGACCGTATGGCACGGTTCCCGGTCTGCCAAGGCCTTTGCTGCCTGTTCCATATACCGAAGCAGAACAGCAGTCTCTATTTTCTCTGCATGCATCTCCCTCTCCTCAATACCGGAGAGCTGTCTCATCTGTTCCACAAAGGCATTCATTCTGTCGATCTGCTGCATTCCTTCCGTCAGCATTTCCTCCATATCCTGCCGGCTTAACTGCTCTGTGGGCAGAAACTCTATAAGTGTTTCCTGGTATCCCCGCAGCACCGCAAGAGGGGAACGGATATCATGGGCAATGACTGCCTTCAGCGTCCGCTCCTGTTCCACTGCGGACCAGAGTTTTTGGTTGTTTTCCCTAAGCTGGGCGCGCATACGGTCAAATTCCCGGCACAGGCTGCCCATCTCATCCTTCTTCCTGTAATCCACAGGAAAATCCAGGTTATTCTCCTGTATTTTCCTGGAGCCTTCTGTCAGTATCTGAAGCGGTTCTTTTATCTTGTCACGATAGAAGCAGAATACCGCGATCACACTGCCGATCATGGGAATGACAAGCATGGTCCAGGTCTCCACTGCATCGCAGATTTCCGTTATGACATGGTCCCTGTGCAGCATATCATTCTGCGCAGGCCTTGTGATCTCAGCGATGTATCCTGTCTTCTCCTCATAATCCGATACTTTGTCCCCGTCCATATAGCCGGCCCAGATCTGCTTCTGCGTCTGTTCCGCCATCCTGACGATTCCCGCAGACAAGAAAAAGGAGATGACAATTGCAGCGGACATATAGAGCACGATAGTTTTTCTGAGCGAAAGATTTCTTATTTTTTCCATCGGTATCCACTTCCCCACACGGTCTCAATATATTCTGTACCGGTGTACTCCCCTATTTTTCTGCGTATTCTCCGAATCAGCTCTGTGATCACCCTGCTGTCGCCCTCCGCATCATAACCGCAGACTTTTTCGTAAATCCTCTCCTTGTCAAACACCTGGCCCGGATTCTTGGAAAGGAATTCCACAATGTCGTACTCCAGCTTTGTAAGCTCCAGTTCATGTTCATCATAGAGGACTTTTCTGGCGCTGTAGTCTAAAAGCAGGCCCTCCCGGTATCGAAGCTGCGGCCTTTTCCTGTTTCGCTCTTCTCTCTTTATATGCGCCCCGATCCTGGCTTCCAGTTCTTTCAGGCTGAATGGCTTGACAATATAATCATCACCCCCCGAAAGCAGGCCGTTCACCCGGTCCTGCTCCTCCACTCTGGCTGTGAGAAACAGAATGGGACATGAGACAAATTCCCTGATTTTCACACACAGCTCCATTCCATCCATGCGGGGCATATTGATGTCCAGCAAAATCAGGTCCGGGGTATCTTCAATCCTCTTCAATGCCTCCAGACCGTCCTCAGCCAGCAAAATGCGGTATCCCCTTAAGCGGAAATAATTCTCCAGCATTTTCAGGAGAGCTTTATCATCATCCACAAACAACAGTTTATACATATATCTTTCCTTTCAGGCTCTATGGGCCACCTGTTTTTAAGACAGGGCCTCGATTATTTTAAAACAGAACGAAAAAAACGGCGCACTTTTTCAAGGTGTGCACCAGCTTTTTTGTATCTGCTTATTGTTCCTTCCATTCAGTTTCCATCTCTTCCACAAGATAATGATCACTGCGGCAGTGCATATCAGATATCCCTTCACTCATCTCCTGATACAATTCCGAATGATAAAAAAAATCCAGTGCCTGTTCCAATGGGATGTTGGCAGACCGGGCAAACATTTCAATGATTCTGGAATATTTACGCTGGAGTAATATACGGTTTGCCTGCATCATAACACCTCACTTTTCTGATAAATCAAGTATTTATCCAATATTTCCTGTGAACAGATGCAATATTGCAAATTAGGTTTCTCATACTTTAACCGCTGGATTGCCATATTTTTATCTATTAACCCGTCAAAAAACAGCTCAATTGTATCAAATACCTTATCATTTGCAACTCCTCCGATAATAATATCATACTGCCCTGTGTTCATGCCTCCTCTGCAAGTAATAATATAATCCAGCCATTCCTCTGAATAGCTGGAAAATTCTTTTATCCTGGCCTCATGACGCAGTTTCTTTTCATCCAATTCATACCAAGAGATCACACTTTTCCCTTTTTTCCGTTTAAAACGCAGAGACCATTTTTTCGCCTGTTCATATATGGGTGTAACATAAAATCCTTTTCCGAAATCAAGTGTGTCTCTTGAATAGGAGATATCCGGTTTTCTCACCTCTGTAAAAGAACCATGATATAAAATCATCCCACCACCCCTTCCTGCTGCATATAAGCGATAATATCATCCACTATATATTCTTTACCCAGCGTATGCAGAACTTCATAATTAGGAATAATATATTCTTTTAAAATACTGCTTTTTTCTGTCAGAAGCTCATATACTCTTTCTCCTTTGCATCCAAGCCTTTCAGCTACACTCTCGATGCAGAATACAGAAAATTCCAATTCCTTATCATTCATTGCCAATAACCCCGCTTCCGATTTTACAAATATGCTGCTGTTCAGTTCTATAACTAAAATTATACTATAAAAAACTGCAACATACAAATCAATCCTCCGAAAATCCTCCTGCATTTACCGTACAAAGTCAAGCTGTCAGCAAAACAAACGGCAAAACGGCATAGCCGAAATTGACTATGCCGCCTGCCGGAACAATACTTCTTTATTGAGGGATGCCTTGTCAGCCTCCCGGTTATCCTCATGTATTTTGTTTTATTTTGTCATAACCCTGCAGCCGTTTACCGGCAGCTTGGGCAGGTATTCAAAATACCAGTTCTGCCGTTCACCGGAATATTTCAGTATGGCAGGTATCCACGCATTGGAGACCTGCACATACACATATTGTTCCGGATGAACGGGTATCTTTTTACTGCCGCCTTTCTCTTTGAGAACACAGGTGCAGCCATGATTCATTAAAGTTCCTATCATGTATGAAGCCTCCTTTACTCTTTTTATAATAAGAGTATACATGGTAATTATGACCATTATTTGGAAAAAATGTGAAGGGTTGGTGATATTTGTATGAAAATACTAAAGTTTTTATGAAAAGCAGCCGTTTCCTGCTCTTTTATGGGATGTGATAAATGAAATACATGGAGATAGCGGGATTCGAACCCGTGACCTATACGTTGCGAACGTATCGCTCTCCCAGCTGAGCTATATCCCCAAAAAAAGAATGGAAGCAAGGAGGCTCGAACTCCTGACCTTTCGCGTGTGAGGCGAACGCTCATCCCAGCTGAGCTATGCTTCCATATGGAATATTATAGCACTTTATCCGGGAAATGCAAGAGAATTTCCGGAAGATTGGTTGTAAATTGGTTGTATATAAATGACAGCAGTGAGACAGCCGGGATAAATATGACTTTACTCGATATAAAAATCTATTACATCTGCGTTATTAATACTTATCATAGGTTCTCCCGAACCGCGTTCCAGTTTCTTCTCTTTGAACAGATCCTCCGGAACATTAACCGCGCTGTTTGGAATCGTGTTAAACTCCATCTTGATATTATCAGGTAATTTGTCGAAATAAACAGAAACATTCCGAAATGTATTTGACTCCAAACCATCCAGCATAATATTGTGATCCAGTTGATCAGCCATTAAATCAAGCACTACTGCGGAATCCCTGTTTGCCTGAATCCATACGTCTGAATTCAAGGTATTGAGATGAATCTGATTAAATTCACCGGTAGTTTCAATTTTTTCTAATTCTTTTGAGGGTATACAAATAACAATAGAACCCAGGATGTTGTTACTCGAATCCGCGTTATCCATCATCACACAAACATTAAGGCTGTTATCCTTTTCTTCACAACTGATTTCATACTTATTATCGGTATCTAAATCCGCGTTAATAAATTCAAAGCAGTTACTGTCACTCTGTTTTATAACAATGGATCTGGCATTGCCGCTTATATTAACACAGCGAATGTTTCCGACTGCAATATCATCATGTATCTTTTTCTGGCCTTCCCCGCCCGCAGATATTAATGCATCCTTTTCTCCTGCACAAGCAGAAAATGCAGTCACACAAAAAATGCATAAACAGAGTAAATAGATTTTTTTTATTGTTCGTTTTTTCATTATAATTACCTTATATTTCATATATTCAGATAGCTGTAACAAATATAATCATATCACACAGCCTGATCATAAACAAGGAATACATGGCTCTGTATGTAAACGGCAAAATCTGTACTACAATTGAAACTCCGATATGTTATCAAAATCATTATTCAATACATAATAAACTTTATTTTGAAGCGCAGAATATACAAATGAAACCCTTGTTGCCCAAAGCCCCTTTTGACATACCGATTTTAATACTTTGTATGCGTCAGAAACCGAAAATTTTTTATCATATGCTTCCAGTAATTCTTTAGCAGCTTCATATCTTGTATCGCCCGAAACAATATATGGCTTTGTAGTTTCCGGACTCAGTACGGAATAATTTGTAATCAGCGAAAAATCCTTCTGTTCGTATTTATAACCGATACCTGGTTCAATGATCAGTACACGTCCGTTTTTATCGGAGAGCATAGCCTGCATAGAAGCATCCGGAGCATAAATAATTTCCCGCTCTTGTACTATGTTCAGGGCTTCCTCAAAAGAAACCTCTCCTTTGATGAAATTTTCTGTCAACGCAGATATTGTATAGCAGTTTTCATCCTTTCTGTATGCTGCATTTTCGTTTCCATGAACGTAAAGCAGCGTCCCGACATTCCCGTTTTTATTCACTCCGTGAAAAGAATGGTATTTGTTATCCGGCATTTTTATGCCAATATAAAATCTATTTTTTTCAGTCACTACAGTATGCGTCCACACAGAAAGGTCAATATCGAAATTGAAACCTGTAATTGTGTCTACACCATTAAAAACAAATCTCGTACACATATCTTCACCTCTTGTTTCACTAATTAAAATAGTATTTTAACTAATTATATTAGTATATTATATTGAATTTGTAGAAATGTCAATATATATACACATTTTTCTAATAGAATTATTGACGATACTAATTTAATTAGTTAAAATTATGTCTATACTTATTTTGAATGAGGTGCATAACATGAAAACAACCAAGGAAGCAGTAATAAGAGCTGCATCTGACCTGGCAGATGAAAAAGGATTAAATAATGTTTCTCTAAAATCAGTTGCGGAAAAATTGAATATTCGTACCCCGTCTTTGTATAATCACATAGAAAGTCTGGATCATCTCCTTTTAGAAGTAGCTCATCAGGGCATGAGGTGTATGAATGATAGGATGACTCAGGCAGCCATTGGCAGCATTGGAGAGACAGCAATTCAAAAGGTTGCTGCTGCATATCTCGATTATATGATTGAGCATCCCGGAGTTTATGAAACGATTCAATGGATTTCATGGCACGGTACAGAAGAAACAAGCTCCATCTTTCATAATTATATCTTACTTTTATCAACCCTTATTCGCTCCTGCCCATTTAAAGAAGAAAACACAACAGATATTTTGAATATGCTGATGGGTACGCTTCATGGATACACAACTTTACAGCTAAGATACGCATTTTCAAATCCCGATAAAGTAAGGGATGGATTATGTAATGCTATCCATACATTATTTTTAGGTATACATCAGAAATACGATTAGCAAAATATTTATTAAAAATCGCTTTTCGATGGCACGAATGCCTGCTGCCACTACTCTTATGCATGGTCAGCGCAGTAAATGCGCAGACCTGACTGAGCGGTTACAATAAATCTTCTTTTATCACTGCCATTTCCCCCTGTTTCCTTCCGGTACAGTGTGTCAGAAACCCAACTCCCTGTAAACTGAGAATTTTCTTTAAAAAAATAAAACCTTTTTCTTCCTCCTACGGTTATATATAATGGAAGACAGAAAGGGAGGCGCCTATGGATGACAGAAAAGCCATAAAAGAAATAAAAAAAGGCAATAAAGAATACCTGAATCTGCTGGCAGAAAAGTATTATGATGACATTTACCGCTTCTGCTGTTACCAGACCGGCGATCCCGACAGCTCTTATGATCTGGCGCAGGAGACGTTTCTTCGTTTTATCCGATATGTGGACATCTGCCGCTGCAAAAACCTGAAAGGCTACCTGCTGACCATAGCCAGAAATGTCTGTTATGACTACTTCGGCAGAGAGACTGCGGCGCACAGTCGTCTCTCCTATCTTCCTTGGGAGGAGGCCTGCCCGGAAACGCAGACTGCCGGTACAGCGGACACATTCCGGTCCCGAACCGATCTTCTGGAGGAAGTGATCCGGGAAGAAAACTCCCGGCAGTTGGTTCACGCACTTATGAAACTTCCCAAAATCCAACGGGAAGTCATTGTTCTTCACAGTCTCTACGGTCTGAAACACCGGGAAATCGCCCTGATCACCGGCACCAATTCGTCGACTGTGAAATCCCGTATGAAACAGGGTATGGACAAACTAAAACGCACTTTGAGAAAGGAGGATTTCTATGGCTGATAACAAGATAAAGATACCATTTCCACCCATAGACGAAGCCAGAAAAGAGGCATCTCTGCAAAAGATTCACAGAGAAATTTCTCATAAAAGCCTGCCCGTACCAGTCTCATTTCCGGAGCTGCTGCTGGACCAGATGCATTATATCTCATTGGAATACTGGGTGATACAGGCTTTTTTCCTGCTTGCCGTCATACTCTTTACAACCTGTTTCGGTACCCTTATCAAAGACAGCGAGAGTATACTACCCTCCGCCTGTGCCATCGCTTCCGGCCTGGGGCTGGCCGCTGTTCTGGAGCTTTCCAAAAGCCGCTCCCGGCATATGGCAGAGCTGGAACAAAGCTGCTGCTTCAATCTTGGACAGATTTGGTCGGTAAAGCTGTTTTTATCTGCAGGACTTAACCTGTGCATCCTGACACTGCTCTTTTTTGGTGTACAGGGAAAAACAAAATACGGGATTTTTGCTCTCTGTCTGTACCTGCTCGTCCCTTTTGTTTTGTCCAATATCTGTTATTTTTTTCTGCTGACCACAAGGCGGTTCGCCTCACAGAAAGCCATTTTGTCGGGGACATTTCTGCTGCTGTGCCTGTTTTCCCTGTTCCCCACTGCCTTTCCCAGAGCCTATCTGGAGGTTTATCTGCCTGTATGGGCCATAGTACTGGCAGCGGGGATCCTGCTTCTGGACTTTGAACTTCACAGACTGTTCCACAGCTTAAACACAGGAGGTAAAGAACTTTGCTGGAACTAAAAATACAAAATATATCAAAACATTACAAAGAAAAAACCGCTGCCGATGACATCACCTTTACACTGAAAAACGGAGTGTACGGACTTCTGGGCGAAAACGGTGCAGGCAAAACCACACTGCTGCGCATACTCTGCGGCATTCTCATGCCCGACCGGGGAGATGTGACGCTGGATGGCATATCCATACGGAAAATGGGTGCCGGATACCGTACCCTGCTTGGCTACCTGCCGCAGGATTTCGGCTATTATCCCGACTTCACAGTGAAGCGCTACCTTCTCTATCTCGCCTCCCTAAAAGCGCTTCCCAGGGACAAGGCCCTTGTAAAATACAAAGAAATGCTGGAGCTTACCGGCCTGCTGGGAGAGGAAAAACAGAAGATCAAACATCTCTCCGGTGGTATGATACGAAGACTCGGCATTGCACAGGCCCTGTTAAATGATCCCAAAATCCTGCTTCTGGATGAACCTACCGCCGGCCTTGACCCAAAAGAGCGCATCCGATTCCGCAATATCATCAGTTCTCTGGGGCATGACCGAATTGTGCTTCTGTCCACCCATATCGTATCTGACGTGGCAAATGCCGCTGACCGGATACTGATCATGCGCCGGGGAAAAATCATGGAAAACAACACGCCGGACGCCCTGATACAGGCAGCTTCCGGCCATGTATGGGAGTTTGTTACCACGCCTGCAAAAGCAGACATCTGCCAAAAACAGTTCACTGTATGCAATGTAAAGACTGAGGGAAATGAGCTTAGAATGCGCGTACTCTCAGGGGAACGCCCATTTGCCGGCGCCCTGGCAGCTGCGCCGGATCTGGAGGACGCCTATCTCTATGCAACAGAAAACAGGGAGGTACTTTGAAATGCTGTTCCGAAATGAATTCTATAAAATATGTTCAAGAAAAATACTTTTCACAGGAGTGCTGCTGGGCTTTTTATTCCTGGCCGCTTATTTTCAGATGTCCGTACTTGGCTCAGAAAGCGCTTATGTGGACGGGACCTGTCTGAGAAGAACCGACGCCATTCAATATAACAGGGAAACTGCCCGCCGCTTCGCAGGTCCCATGACCCGTGAAAAAGCTCAGGCTATCGTAGATGAATTCGGCTGGCACATCAATGAAGATGAACTGGAAATGTCGGAAACAGGGGATACCACACCGGGCTATTATGATAATTCCACCAGCCGCTTTGTAACCTACAATCTTTCCAATATCAGATCCAACGAAGGCACTCCCACTGCCCTTGCCGCATCAGAAAACAAGTACACCGAAGAGATGATGAACGGAGAATATGAGTACGGATACATGGGCGGATGGGATGACACATTCCGTGAAATGCACATGATGCTGCTCTGGATCGTCGCTGCCCTTGTGATCATTGCCTGTGCTCCTGTTTTCTCTGAGGAATATGCCGGGCAGACTGCAGGAATCCTGCTGACTACACAGAATGGAAAAGGTAAGACCGCAGCCGCCAAGATACTGGCCGCCTTTACATGGGCTGCCGGGATATATGTGCTTTTAACGCTTTTTCTTGTCGGTGCTTTCCTGTGTTTTTATGGCACGGATGGACTTTTTGTCAGTGCCGGCCTTTCTTTTCCTGACCTGATAACAGGAAGCGTCTTGTGGAATACCGATTCTCATAAACCGACAGGGATCGTACTGCTTCTCTATCTGATGGCAGGGCTTTTATCTGTTCTTGTGACCGCGGCTATCACCCTGTTTATCTCCTCTGTAAAGAAAAGCACCTTTTCTGCCCTGCTGTGGTCAGCCGCTGCTTACCTGCTCCCTGCAGCCATTTACTCTGTCTTTCTTCTAGGTATGAGAGTTTCGAAAGTGATCATGCTGCTTCGTCTGCTGTTTAACAGCCTGCCCTTTTTCCTGCCTCTCCACGAGCTCACATCCACACCCGTTCTCTACCGCTTGTTCGGGTATCTCTTTTCGGGATGTATCCTGGTCTCAGGCTGTGTACTGGGGTGCAGAAAATACTGCCGATACCAGGTCGGAAAATGAGCCTGGATGCCTGTTCCGGCCGTTTTTCCACCGGTACAACAAAAAAGGGCTGCCGCGCTGAACCATAACAGCGCAGCAGTCCTCTGACCATCCCGTCCGAAAGGCTTTTTACTGCTCTTCCAGAATCAGCAGATTCCATTTCTGCAGCATCAACTGATCTCCTGCCTTCTTTGTTTCACCGGAAAACAGTTCTGTCCATGTACCTTCCGGGCACACAGCCTTCTGTTCTTCGCCGGAATAATTGAGGAAATAATATATCTGTTTTCCCATCTGGTTTCGTCCGCCTCTGACAATCACCGGGAATCCGCAGGAACCGGGGTTCGGGCGGATCTCACATTCCTTCAGGAGCTCTCCCATGAGTTTTTTCAACAGTTCTGAACTGAACATACATCCCAAGTACACCGCTTTTCCTTTGCCAAAAGTATTCTCAGTCACTGCTGCATACTGTCCCCAGTTATCATGCACATACCCAAGAATCGTCTCTGCTCCTTTTGGCTGAATGCATTCCAGAAATACTTTTACTTTCTCTTTATCCTCTCTGCCGCAGAGCCTGCCTTCCAGATACGTCTCGGCAGTCTTCTCCGGATATGTGAACTGGTTATACATAATTCCAAAGCATTCTGACAGAATATGAGGCTGTGAATCGTGATATACTTTCACATTTTCATTGGTATATCCCGTCTTGAAGGTACCTACCAGGCAGCCGCCCTTTTCCGTAAAGGAGCGGATTCTAAGCAGTGTCTCTTCGGGCACACAGTAGAGCGCCGGAAGGATCAGCATCTTATAATCATCCAGGTTTTCCGCCTCAGGTGATACAAAATCACACTCCACATTCATCTCATACAGAGCGTCATAGATCCAGCGTACCACATCGTTGTAGGATATCTCTGTGCCTCCTCCGATGGGGAACCATTTCAGCCCTGTCAGTGCCTCATTGCTCACCATAATGGCAGCCTTGTTCTGCTTCTTCAGATGAATGAGATGGCTTCCCAGACGTTTCATCTCACTGCCGATGACAACCGCTTCTTTATATGTCTTATTCTCTGCAAAATCATGGCTTAACAGCCCCCGCCAATACGTCTCAAAAGAGTTATGGATGGAATGCCAGTGCCAGTATTCCACGCATTCCGCTCCTCCTGCCAGATGGGAAAAGGCCTGCAGCCTGAGCTGGCCGTCATAGGGCACCCACTGGGCAAACCCCTGCGCCTCTGTCTCCAGCACATAGTAATTATCCTGTTTCAGGGAGCGGGTCATATCTCCGCCAAAGGCGATCTCCTTTCCCGTCAGCTTTGACTGGGTGGGATGGTAGATGTCGCAGCCTGCAATATCCAGACATTTGGCAGCCCGGAAATGGTCCACATCCGGCTGTACGCCAAAGGAATAATTTCTCCATTCAAAATCAAAATTCTGAGTGATGAACTGGTCTTCCTTCTTATATTCCCGCACAATCTCTGCCTGCCAGGACAGAAATTCTGTCACAAGGCTGCGTTGGAATTTCTCAAACTCACAGCCCAGGCTGCCGTTGATAGTCCCCCTCACATCCGGGAAATCCTCCCAGGAATGAAGGGCATTGCTCCAGTAATTCATTCCGAACTCCCGGTTCATGGCCTCCACATCGCCCTGGAATTTTTCCTTTAAGTATTCGACAAATTCCTCCTGTACCCGCTCTCCTGAGGTGCCGTAATGTTTTGTCTCATTGTCGATCTGATAGCCTATGATACATTTTCTGTCCTTCACATGCTCCATCAGTTTTCTTATGACACGCTCGCTGTAGAACCGGTAATGGCGGTTTGTGATGTCCATGATTTGTCTGGCCCCGTAGATGCCCCGGCCCTGTCTGGTCACTGCCATCACATCCGGATGCTTTTTCTCCATCCATGCCGGAATGGCATAGGTCGGCGTACCCACGATCACATGAACCCCCGCTTCCTCCATGGCATCCAGAACTCTGTCAATGTGGTAAAAGTCAAATACACCGTCCTGGGGTTCCAAGGTACTCCAGGTGGATTCTGCGATCCTTACCAGATTAATCCCTGCCTTTTTCATCATCTCCACGTCTTTTTCCAGTCTGTCATAAGGCATATATTCGTCGTAATATGCTACCCCATAGAGTAATTCTTCCATATATTTTTCTGCTGTCCTTTCTGGTTGATATTCATGGCAGCTTTACTTTGAAGGGGCAATGACCGGAACCTTTTCTCCGGCTTTTTTCATCTCCTCCTGAAGCTCTTTGGCAAGCTGCGCTCTGATATCTCTATACTTATCATCTTTTGCCAGATTCGTCAACTCAAATGGGTCATTTTTTAAATCATAGAGGAAATCTTCCTCATAATAGTCGCTGGAAGGGTACAAGTTGCCGTCAAGTCCCGGAGCATGTATGCTGTAGAGCCAATCCCTTGTGTGGATGCAGCGGCCCACCCTGCTTTCACTGATCTGAGCAAATACCCTGTCTGTATGATTCCGGAGATTTCCGTCCGCGATCTCCTTCAGATTTTCACCTGCCATGGCATGCCCCACATCCACACCGGCAGCAGCCAGAATCGTCTTTGGAAGACCCGCAGTGCTCACCAGCTCCCGGACTCTTTTTCCTCCCTTAAATCCCGGCCCGGCGATTACCAGGGGCACATGCAGGCAGGCAGAATGGCATGACCTTTTGTAGTCATCCCCTCCGCACAGATGTTCATCTCTGTTTCTCGTACGGAAATGGGAACCATGGTCAGAGCTGTAAATTATGATAGTGTCCTTATAAATTCCTTTTTCCTTCAATTTTTCTATAAGTCTGCCCAGATTGTCGTCCAGGCTTCTGCAGCATCCCAGATAATCCGGATACATCTCTCTGGCATCGCCATGCAGTGCCGCCAGATCTCCCGGCAGTTCAAAATCTTTGAACCTCTCCTTTGAACCCTCAGGGCCTTCATAGCATCCTCTGTCATTCTGGTGATGGGGTTCTATGTGGGAAATGGTCATAAAAAACGGCTTTTCTCCCTTATACTGTTCCAAAAAATCCAGTGCAAAATCTGTGATACAGTCTGCCCTGTATCCGTCAAACTCACACTTCTGCATATTTTCATCAAAGACATACCCGCCATACCCGTGGGAGGTAAATTCCAGGAGGTCTGCTGCCCTCCAGTATCCACGATAGCCGCCCCTTCTCTCGGGAGGAATCGCCTTTATCTCATAGTCCACAATTGGCGGTGTGCTGTAATCCTTCCTCTCGCTTGCCAGATGCCATTTGCCCACATAGGCAGTCTCATATCCCGCCTCATTCAGGTAATCTGCCAATGTTTTCACATGCAGGGGAAGAGGCTGCGCATTGCGAAAACAGTTGATTGCTGTGGGATACTGTCCTGTCTGAAAAAGCGCCCTGCATGGCCCGCACACCGGCTGGGCTGTATAGGCCTCCTCAAAAAGAATGCCCTCCTTTGCCAGCGCATCCAGGTTAGGGCTGATATCCAGCTTCTGACCATAGCATCCCAGCGTGTCGTGTCTCTGCTGGTCTGTAAAATAAAATATAATATTTGGTTTTCCCATCCTTTTCTCCTCCTACTTCAGTCCTGAAGTGACAATTCCCTGTACAAAATATTTCTGTGCACAGAGGAATAACAAGATCATAGGCATCACTACCAGAACAGAGGCTGCCATCATCTGCCCCCACTGGATATAGCCGTCTGTTTTGAACATGGTGAGTGCAAGCTGCACGGTTTTCATATCCTCTGAGTTTGTCATGACCAGAGGCCAAAGGTAATCATTCCATACAGAGACACCCTTTAACAGTCCCAGTGTAGCCAGTATGGCCTTGGAATTTGGCAGGTATATTATGAAATACGTCTGCCACTTGTTCGTCCCGTCAATTTCCGCCGCCTCATCCAAAGACCGGGGGAAATTCTCATAAAACTGTTTACACAAAAACACACCGAAGGACCCTGCCACAAGAGGAATCACCAGACCTGCATATGTATTGATCATGCCCGTTCCGCCGGCTCCGAACAGACTGTTGCCTCCCATCATGGGGAATTTTGCCATGATGAGAAACGTGGGGAGCATTGTCACCTGGGGCGGCATCATCAGGCCAATCAAAAGAAACATAAAAAGTACCTTAGATCCCCTGAACGTCAGTCTGGCAAAGGCATATCCTGCTATGGAATTAAACAGAAGAGAAAACACAACGGCAGCCAGGGTGATAAACAGGGAGTTCCTGAAAAATATATTCCAGGTACCTGCACGCATGGCGTCAGTAAAATTATTCAAGGTAAAGTTCTGAGGCAAAAGGTGAAACACCGCGGAACGTATTTCCTCTATGGGCTTGACTGCCGTTGTGATCATCATGATAATCGGTATCAGCATGAAAACAGTCAGTGCACTCATAAAGATGATCCATAAAATGTGGTTTACTTTCTTCTTTTTCATATTTATCCTCCTTATGATACATCCACATCCTGTCCGCGGCTTCCGAACCGGAATACCAGTACAGTGATGAGTATGGAAAACAACAGCAGCATAACCGAAAGCGCACTGGCATAGCCCATCTTGAATTCCAGAAAACCTCTGCGGTAAATCTGGTGTACAATGGTGGTTGTCTTGTTCAGCGGTCCGCCTGCAGTCATAATATTGATCTGTTCAAACACGGAAAAACTATTTACGATTCCCGTTACAAGAAGGAAAAATGTGGTTGGCCTGAGCATGGGCCAGGTAATGTAAAGAAACTTTTTCAAGCCCCCTGCTCCGTCCAGACTGGCGGCTTCGTACAGGGAGTCCGGTATGGAAGTAAGACCTGACAAAAAGATGACCATACTGTATCCACAGCTCTTCCAGATGCTCATGAACACCACACAAAACATAGCCATTTTAGGGTCCTGCAGCCACTGTTTGACGGAAAAGCCAAAATATTTCAATACACTGTTCAAAAGGCCAAAGGTTGGGTCATAGATCCACAGCCACACCATGGACATGCACACCATAGACATTACATTAGGTAGATAAAAAGCTGTCCTGAATATGGGAATCAGCTTTGATTTTCTGTACAGCATCACTGCCAGCATAAGTCCCAGAAACAATTGAGGGAACAGGGTACACAAGGTATAAAGCAGTGTGTTTTTGACAGAGATCAGGAAATCTGCATCCCTGAACATCGTAAGATAATTCTTCATCCCCACAAATTCAGGAGCGGAATAAAGGTTAAAATTCGTCACACTGTAATAGATGACGATTCCAATGGGGACCAGAATAAATATGGTGAATACAAGGTAAGCAGGTAAAATCATGATATACGCGCAATTATCATTTTTCCTCACTTTTGGCACTGTATTGCTTGTTTTAGCCATGTAAATTTCTCCTTTTTATCAGTTTTTTTAATGTTATCAGATACTTACAGTCATATTTCAGGGGATGCCTCAGGAGACATCCCCTATACCGATAAAATCTTTTAGAATTTACTGATTGTTGATTTCTTCCTGTATCTTTTCTGCTGCCGTATCCATGGCATCTTTTGGTGTCTCCACATCATACATCACTTTTTCCATGGCCTCATTGATAATATTATAGACGGAATTGGCGTATGGCACTTTTGGTGAACCAGTTCCGCAGTTGATAGAATCATAGATCACCTGGTTTGTCTCAGGGTCCTGTTCAATAAATTTCTCTTTCAGAGATTCCCGGATCGGTGTGGTGCCCAGATCTTCGTACCTTGTCCACATACTCTCGGGACTGGATACATATTCAATAAATTTCCACACTTCATCCTTATGCTTGGTTTCTCCGCTCATAAACATAAAGCTCATGCCGCAGAAAGTCGCCTGCTGTGTATTTTTAAGTGGGCTTGCAAGTGCGATCTTGCCTTTCAGCGCGCCTTCATTTAATTGTTTATATGTCTGGTCAGTTACAATTCCCATGCCTGCAGTTCCCATACCGAAGGGATCCTGCTCGGAGTTAGAACAGTCAAAGGGAATCACACCGGCATCTGCAACCTCTTTCATAAATGCCACTGCCTCAACCGCCTTGTCAGAATTGCAGAGTATCTCATTATTATCCTCATCTACCAGATTCTTAACACCATTCTCCTCTATGAAAATAGACATATAATGCTGCATGGATGTTCCTGAGGTGGGCATGGCAAATCCTGTCTGTACTACAGTGCCGCTGTCGTCTTTTTTTATCAGCTTTTTATGGTCCTCCAGCATTTCCTGCCAGGTTGCAGGAGGGGTATCCGGGTCAAGGCCGGCCTCCTTAAAAAGCTCCTTGTTATATGCCAGCATTCTGGGATCCGGAAAAACAGCGATTCCATATATCTTACCGTTGACTTTTCCAAGATTCAGGGCATTCTCCATAAAATCGTCTTTTCCATCCCATTTGTCCACATACTCATCCAATGCAGCATACTGGCCAAGAGGTACTCTGGTTCCCAGAGAAGCCATGGTAAAATTAATAATGTCCGGGGCCGTGCCGGAAGCAAACCCCGTGTTCAGCTTTGTCTCGAAATCATCACCGTAAGGGCATTCCTGAAATTCTATCTCAATATTCGGATTTTCCTTTTCAAAACCGGCAATCATTTTTTCCCAGTAAGCCTTACGCTCAGGCTCTGTTCCGCTTCTTAAAAATACCAGTTTTGTCTTTTCTCCTGATGTGTTTTCGGTATCGGCTGATGTCTGTTCCTTTTTTTTCACCAGCTCTTCTGTACCCTTATTTCCGCATCCGCCCATTCCGAGTACCGCAGATGTCCCCATGATTCCTGCCAGAAGCAGTGCCACTTTTCTTTTCATATCCAAGTCCTCCTATTTTTTATTATATATCCAGTATAAGAAAAACGGGCCCGCACATCCATGTACCCTGTCTACTTGTTTTTGTACTATATTTTGCGGTTTTTATGATTTTTTTCTTCTTTTTTTTCTTGCTGCGCTGTCTGCGGAAAATATGGATTATCTTTTGATTTATTTGACTGGTTTTAGATTCCTTTCCGATATTCCATAGGTGACTTTCCATACCGCTCCTTAAAAGCTCTGCTGAAATACGCCGCGTCCGGAAAGCCTGCCATTCCGGCTATCTCCTGGATACTTTTTCTGGTGGCTCCCAGCAGTCTGCGGGACTCCTCCAGACGAACGCGGAGAAGAAAGTCGCTGAATTTTTCTCCTGTCTCTTTTTTAAAAAGTACAGAGACATAGCTTTTATTCAGATGAACCAGAGAGGACACCTGCTCCAGGGATATCTTCTGTGTATAATTCTGCTTCACATAGCCTATAATGTCCCGTACCGGGCCGGAATACTGATTCAGACTGCTCTTTATCTCACAGATTCTGCGAAGCTCTGCCATCCCTGCATACGTCCAGTTTTTCAAATCCTGAAGCGTCCTAAATCTCTCGCAGAACATCATCTCTGTCCTTCTGACTTCCTCCACCTCCGCGGCTGTCAGGGCATACGTTCTGGCCTTCCGGATACAGGAAGAAAGAATCTCAATACACAGGGCCTTCACATAGGCAGGAGGCAGCACAATTCTTCCTTCTATGTCCGCCAGAATCCCCTTCATCTTCTCCTCTGCACTTTCAAAATCATTCTTTTCCACCGCAGCCAGAATCTCTCTCATCTCCACTGCGTAATATAAATCTCCATGTCCCGAATCAGAATTTACCGTCATGGCATCATATCTCCAAATCCCCGGAAGCCTGAAAAAAGTACGGTTTTCCCTGGCCATTCTGGCCTGCCGCAGCATGTCCCTCAAATGATGGAAGCCATCCTTTTTCACACTTATTCCGATATATACCTCCGTCCCCAGATTATGCCGCAAAAGTGCCTCCAGCTTTCCGGAAAACACCTCCCGGTCCATATGAAGGCTGGGATTATAGAGGAGAAGATACTCCCCCTCTTCTATGGATGCACAGATGCCGGATATATGTTCCTCCTGCATAAAAAGCTCCGCCACCTCCAAAGCTGCATCCCCCTTTTCTTCTCCGGACAGGGATATGGACAGAAGAACTATACCTTCCTCTTTCAAAGCAATGCCCCGGTTCTCCAATCCACGGAGAACTTCTTCCCTCTGCTGCTCTGTGGTCCCGGTTTCCAGCAGTTTTTCCATGGTGATCCTCCGCCTCTCCGGTTCGGAACCACACGCCGCTTTGCTGTCCTTTGTCCTGCTTTTCTCCAGAAAACGCTTTGCTTCCTCCAGTGTAGTCTTCATCCCCTCCTTTGTGATCTCAGGCTTTAAGATAAACTCATTGGCCCCGGCTTTTATGGCCTGTCTGGCATAATGAAATTCATCGTAAGCGCTGAGGATCACCTTGTAAGGCTGGGCAATCCTTTCATTTTTCAGCCTGTCCAGAAATTCCAGACCGTCCATGACAGCCATCCGGATATCAGTAAACACAACCTCCACCTCATGTTCCCTGCAGTATTCCAATGCCTGTTTTCCGTTTACAAACTCCCCTGTCACATGGTAGTTGATATCCAGCTCTTCTATTTTTTTTCTCACCCATCTACGGGTTACTGCCTCGTCTTCCACGATTATAATCCGCATTTTCACATCTCCTTCTCTGTTCTGCATGGGATCCTGATATCAAAACGCATGCCGCCTTTGTGGGTATGCTCCGCAGAGATTCCATATTCCTCTCCGTAAATGATCTGCAGGCGTTTCTGTACATTCCGGATTCCGATTCCACTGAACTGCTCGTTAGACCGGGCTTCCTCCCTGCCGTCCAGTACTCTGCGGATATATTCCAGATCTCCGCCGCTCCCATCATCCTCCACACGAAGCAGCAGATTCTCCCCCTCCGCTTCAGCCCTGATCAGGATATGTCCGGTGTCCTCCTTCTGGCAGAAGCCGTGGGCGATGGCATTTTCCACAAGGGGCTGGACGGAAATCTTCGGTATGAGCCAGTCTTTCACTTTCCCGGACACTTCTATGTTCCACACAAAGGTATCCTGATATCTGTTTTCCATAAGAACAAGATAGTTTTTCAGGGATTCCATCTCTTCTGTCACAGGTATGCATTCCCTTTTATCGGAATAGGTCCTTCTCAGCAGTTTTGCCAGTGCCAGCAGACACTGGTCCGCCTGTTCTGCCATATCCATCTCCACCAGAAAACGTATGGAAGCAAGGGTATTATACAAAAAGTGGGGATTGATCTGAGCCTGCAGAGCCTGCATCTCCAGCCCCCGCTTCTCCTCTTCCTCCTGTTCCAGTCTTACGATCAGCTCCTCTATCCTGCCAATCATCTGGTTAAACTGCAGGCTGAGCTGTCCGAACTCATCGTTTGTCTCCACAGGTGTGCGCACAGTCAGGTCACCTCTGTATACATTTTTCATGTCAGCCTTTAATTTCTGCACCGGCCTGCTGATATACCTGGAATTGTACACAGACATGATCACAGCAAGCAGTACATAGACTGACGCCACCAAAAGAATCATGACAAAGATACGGTTGCCGGCCCACACAGCTTCTTTTTCCTCTTCATACATGACCAGTTTCCAGCCGGTGGTCTCATTTGTGACAAAGGATATCTGTGCCGGCCTGCCATTCATCTTCGCTTTAAAATAGCCGTGGTCAAATCCTGTCAATTTCTTCAGATATTCCTCGTTCTCCACACTCTGCTCTACAAGGCTTTCCTCTGTACTGCACAGTATTTTCCCTGTTTTGTCCATCAGAAACACCTGCTGGCTCTCTTTTTCCACACCGCCCCGGAAAATGTCTTCTACCTGCTTCCGTGGAATATTGACCTCCATGATTCCCAGTACTCTGCCGCTGTTCAGATTTTTAAGAAGACGGACAGCCCGCATAGCGCTGTTATCCTCTGTCTTCTGAAATTCACTGCTTACATATGCAGGAATGTATTTGATACTGCTGGTGTTCTCCCCCAGTTTTTGATACCATGGCTCCTGCTCAAGTTCTTTGAGCACAGGATAGTCAACGTACTCACTTCCATCATCCTCCACGGAGTAATTCCTTCCGCTGTCACAGAGAAGACGCAGATTATAGTCCATATTACTGTAGATTGCCCTGCTCTCTTTAAAATAACTGCATATATTTTTCTTCGCCACAAGCTCCTCATAAGGGCTCCGGAATTCACGCAGGGATATGAGACGATTCAGCTCCCTGTTGCAGTAAAAATAATTAGTGTAGGATACAATGTCCTGAAACATATCCTCCATATTTCTGTCTATCTGATTTAAAATGACCAGCTTGGAACTGTTCAGGCGCTCATTGGCTCCTGTCTGCACAAGATGAAAAAGGAGCAGCATGAGGACCATACAGGGTAACACAAACAGAACCAGATTGGATAGGAGGATTTTCTGTCCAAGACGCAGATTATGAAATTTTTTCTTTATTTTCCCCATAAGCGCACCAACTCCTCAAGCCTCGGAAGGGCATATGCGAAAAATTCCCTGTATGCCCCGCAGTAGTAGTTCTTTCCTCTTATGTACGTGCCATCCTCCTGTTTTTCCATACTGCACAGGCGGCAGCATCCATTCCGGCAGAGAGCCAGGTATGGACATATCCGGCATTCCTTTGGAAGAGTGCGGGAACGGCTGATAAATCCCAGCTCTTCTCTTTTTTGATCTATCTGCTCAAAGGAATCGTCTTTTATATTTCCCAGTCTCCATTCGTCCAGCGCATAGAAGTCACAGGGATACAGACTGCCGTCCGCCTCCACCACCCACTGAAGCCCGCAGATTCCACGCATACTGCACAGCTCCGGCTCCCGTCCTGTGAGTATGGCTGCCAGGTTTTCAAAATAGCGGTTGTAGATCACATGGCTTTTTGTGCCTTTCGCAGACGGTCCGGTCATATCCTGATACCAGCAGTCGAACAGATTTTTCAGGAATCTTCCGTATTTCTCCGGTGTCAGGGAGTAAGGGCTTGTACCCTGTGCTTCTCTTATGGGATCCAGACATTCGATGTACTGCTGATAATACAGGCCCTGCTTTTTGAAAAAATTGTAAAGCTGCCGGGCATGGCCTGCTGAGTAACCGGTCACTACAGTCAGAACATTAAAGTCAATCCCATACTTTTTAAATAATGCAATGGTTTTCATCACCTGTTTATAGGTACCCTTTCCTTTTGCATCACGGCGCAGATAGTCATGGCAGGCAGCATCTCCGTCCAGTGACACGCCTGCCAGGAATTTATTTTCCTTCAAAAAAGGAAACCAGTCCTCCTGAAGATGGTATCCGTTGGTCTGGATATTATAGCTGACCGGGATATTTCTTTTGTTGGATTTTCGGACAGTCTCCGTAAAATATTTAAAATAATCAAGCCCGGCAAGTGTCGGCTCCCCGCCCTGGAAAGTAAAGATACATTGCTTTTTGGCATAGTCCATGGACTTTTCAATCAGAATGCGCGCGGTCTCTCTGTCCATCACACCAAAGGACGGCGTTTCCCTGTTCGCTGCTTCATCCGCATAGAAGCAGTAGGCGCATCTCATATTGCAGTTCCCGGATGCCGGCTTTATGAGCAAGTGAAGTGTATCTGCCATATCGTTCTCCTTATTTTTCCGCAGAATATGCGTATTTTCTCATATACATATACTTAGTATATCTTTTGAAAAAAGCAGGAACAATAGGCAATCTTTAGCATTTTTTGAAATATATTTGGATAAAAGAAAAATACCGCCCGGGGACTGTATCTTTCCCAGTCCGGGGCGGTATCTCCTGTTTACAGATTCAATTTGTTATAAACAGCAAAGCAGTCCAGTGTGGCAAAATAATCCTTAGGCGTTTCCGCGCGGCGGATGAGCGCTGTACTGCCGTCCTCCTTCAGGAGTATCTCAGCGGATTTTAATTTGCCATTGTAATTGTATCCCATGGCATAACCGTGTGCACCGGTGTCATGGATGACCAGAAGGTCTCCTTTTTCGATTTCGGGAAGCATGCGGTCAACTGCGAATTTATCGTTATTTTCGCACAGGGAACCTGCGATATCGTATTTGTGGTCACAGGGGCTGTTCTCTTTTCCCATCACAGTGATATGATGGTATGCGCCGTACATGGCAGGGCGCATGAGATCTACTGCGCAGGCGTCCACGCCAACATACTCTTTGTGGGTATGTTTCTCATGGATCGCTTTGGTGACAAGGCAGCCGTAAGGTCCCATCATATAGCGCCCCATTTCACAATAGATCGCCACATCTGACATGCCTGCCGGTACCAGCACTTCCTCATAAACCTTCTTTACACCGGCTCCGATGGCACGGATATCATTTGCCTCCATGTCCGGGGTATATGGGATTCCCACACCGCCTGACAGGTTGATAAACGTAATATCAGCCCCGGTCTCTTTTTCCAGTTTAACTGCCAGCTCAAAGAGTTCTTTAGCCAGAACCGGATAGTAGTCATTCGTCACCGTATTGCTTGCAAGAAACGCATGGATACCGAACTCCTGCGCACCTTTTTCCTTCAGCACGCGGAAGGCCTCAAACATCTGCTCTGTGGTCATTCCGTACTTGGCGTCTCCGGGATTGTCCATGATGCCGTTGCCCATCTCAAACACACCGCCCGGGTTATAACGGCAGCTGATGCGTTTTGGAATATATCCTATGGTCTTCTCCAGAAATTCAATATGCGTAAAATCGTCCAGGTTAATGGTAGCCCCCAGTTTCTCCGCGTACACGTAATCCTCCGCCGGGGTGTCATTGGAGGAAAACATAATGTCATCACCTCTGCAGCCCATAGCCTCGGAGAGCATCAGCTCTGTGTAGGAGGAACAGTCGCAGCCGCAGCCATATTCCCTTAAAATGTCGATCAGAAACGGATTGGGATTGGCTTTCACTGCAAAATACTCCCTGAAGCCTTTGTTCCAGGAAAATGCCTCGTTCACTGCCCTGACATTATCCCGGATTCCCTTCTCATCATATAAATGAAAAGGGGTTGGATACTTTTTTATGATCTCGTCCAGTTGTTCTTTGGTGACAAATGTCTTTTTCTCCATTGAAATTTTCTCCTTTGGTAAATTTTTTATATCAGCAGGATTCTATCCACCTGGCAACAGCAAGCAGGGATTCCATTTTGCCGTCCAGCAGTTCGTCCACCGGTGAGGAATCTGTGAGCAGGTCAGGTATCATGACAGTTATCATACCCGCCCCGTGCGCAGAGCGTATGCCGTTGTAGGAGTCCTCCAGTGCAAGGGCGTGGGCGGGACTGACCTTCAGCGCTTGGCACGCCTTTTTATAGATCTCAGGAGAGGGCTTTGCCTCGGAAACCATGCTCCCTGTGATCACAGCGGAAAAGCAAGCCTCTATCCCCTCCCGCTGCAGATTGTTCTTCGCATACTCATGGCTGGAGGATGTCGCCACTGCCATAGGGATATTCTTTTTTGCCAGCACATCCAGCAGCTCATGCAGACCTTTCTTTGCAGGCAGGCCGTACTTCTCCTCGTATTCCCAGAATGCCTTTCTGTACTCCTCCCGGAACTGTTCAAAGGGGAAATCTTCCCCGTAGGTATCCTGGAAATGGCGTTTTCTTTTATCTACGTTAAAACCAAGGGTATAAAAAATATTATCTCCCAGCTTACCGTACCCCATCCGTTCTCCCGCCACGTCCCAGGAATATTTCACGATCCTCTCACTGTCAAACATAAGGCCGTCCATATCGAAGACGACGCCGTGGATATCTCTTTTCTCCATATTTCTGCTCCTTTTTGTACGGATACTATCATAACGGTTTTTTCTCTGTTTTGCAACAAAAAAAATATATCCTGTCTGTGGATGAGCCTGTTGGACAAATGAAAAAAGCCATCCCGCCGGCGGTCCATGACCATGGCGGAACAGCTTTTTATTTATTTCACTTCGATCACATGCAGCATGTTGGTCACATTCTGCTCATCCCTGCGGCTGTTGGTAGCCGGGTCGCCTGCGGTGAAGACGGCAAGCTGGCCTTTTTTTACAAGGCGTTTGCGTTTTACAGTCTCCATGGCACTTGTCAGGATATTTTCTGTGGTGTCTTTTGTGTTGCCTTTCAGCGGTCTTACGCCCCAGTAGAGCTGCATCTTATGCTGCACAAACTCGTTTGGCGTGATGGCATAGATGGGCATGGTCGGACGGAAACTGGATACCAGTCTTGCGGTCTTGCCTGACATGGTGGGGGTGATGATGCAGTCTGCATCAATGTTTCTGGCCGTGCGGACAGACGCAATACCGATGGCACTGGAAACCAGAGTCTGTTTGTACATGGTCCTGTGCTGAATGTATTTGTCATAATCCACATGCTTCTCTGTATCCTCTGCGATCTCGCCCATCATGGTCAGCGCTTCCACAGGATATTTTCCCGCTGCAGTCTCCCCGGAGAGCATGACTGCGTCGGTGCCGTCGTAGATGGCGTTTGCCACGTCCGCCACCTCTGCACGTGTGGGACGCGGGTTACGGATCATGGAATCCAGCATCTGTGTTGCTGTGATAACCGGAATATAATTTTCATTGCATTTCTTGATGATCATCTTCTGGATATAGGGAACTTCCTGTGCCGGGATCTCCACGCCCAGGTCACCTCTGGCTACCATAATGCCGTCGGCTGCCCCGATGATCTCGTCAATATTCTCAACACCTTCTGCATTCTCAATCTTGGCGATGATGGCAATCTGCTCCGCATGGTGCTCGTGGAGGATCTTGCGGATTTCCTTGATGCCCGCTGCATTCCGGATGAAAGAGGCTGCAATAAAGTCAATATCCTGCTGAATGCCAAAGATAATATCTGCCTTGTCTTTCTCTGTGATAGCCGGAAGCTTCACTCTTACATTCGGTACATTGACGCCCTTTTTCTCGCCCAGCTCACCGCCGTTTGCAACGGTGCAGACAATGTGATCTTTTTTTACGGTCTTTACATCCAGCTCGATAAGGCCGTCATCAATGAGGATCTTGTTGCCCGGTTTGACTTCTCTTGCCAGCCCGGGATAAGTGATGGAACATCCTTTTTCATTACCCACCGTCTCTTCCATATAGAGAGTAAAATCTGCGCCCTCTGTCAGAGTGACTTTCTTTCCGTCCTCCAGAACCCCGGTACGAATTTCCGGGCCTTTGGTATCCAGAAGAATAGCAACCGGTTTATCCAGCTCCTCCCTGACATTTTTCAGCAGGTTCATACGGTTTCTCTGCTCCTCGTAATCCCCGTGTGAAAAGTTGAAACGGGCCACATCCATGCCGTGTCTTACCAGGGCTTTCATTGTGGCTTTTTTGTCCGTATTCGGACCCATGGTACATACAATCTTCGTCTTGCGCATAAATTCCTCCTATTTTATATGTTCATGAGTAAAAAGATGATCCTGACAGTATTCGTAATTGCCGTTGCATTTGGAACAGAAGCGGAACTCCAGGTTATCCCCGTCCTTCTCTGTCCTGCCGCATATGGCGCATTTATGCTTTGTCACACCCGGTGCCATTTTGGGATGGACTGCCTTTTGGAACTGCTGCCGCCTGTGTACTTCTTTCGGATTGATATGGCTGTAATTCCTGGTGGCAAAAAAGAACACGATAAAGTTCAGCAGGGACGCGATGATCATCATCCTGATGGACCAGATCGGTGTCTGTATAAAATTATAGACCAGGTATGCAACATCCAGATACGCCAGCCATTTGATCTTCACCGGAATCACAAAGTACAGAAGAAGCTGCATATCCGGGTAACTGGCTGCAAAAGCCAGGAAAATGGACAGGTTGATATAATATGTGGAGATCGCTGCCATTCCGTAAAGGGAATTCATGGGTCCCTGAATAAAATAGAGCAGAAATGCACCGATGATAGTGCTTAAAATACCTCCTAAGATATAGACATTGTACCTGAAATCCCCCCATGTCTTCTCCAGTGAAGTTCCCAGGGAATAGTAAAGTGCAAGCATGATGATGGTAAAAATATTAAGCCCGGAGGGCGGAATCAAAAGCCAACTCACAAGTCTCCATATCTGTCCGTGCAGAATGTGGCCGGGGCTCAGCATCAGATAAGCGCTGAAAGGAATTCCGGTAACTGTGCCCAGAAAAGAAAGTACATATCCGATCACATAAAGCAGGATGATGTACTTTGTCAGATTTCTGATAGCAAAACGACCGCATTTCCTTTCCATTTTGTTCAAAAAATTCATATATTCTCCTCGTTTCTGATATCAGTATTCCCCCCTCAGGGAAACTCTTCCAATTAGAAAAGGTTTTTCTTGGAGAAGATCAATGCAACCAGTAAGCTCAGAACCAGGGACAGCACAATGACGATCACGAACCCATAAGGGCTCCCCGCAAAAGGCATCCCCGATGTGTTCACATTCATACCGTATGCACTGAATATCATGGTCGGAATCGACATGACAATGGTTACGGTTGCCAGAAACTTCATGACAATATTCAGATTGTTGGAAATAACAGAGGCAAAGGCATCCATCATTCCGGAAAGAATACCGCTGTAAATATTGGCCATCTCAATGGCCTGCTTATTCTCCACAATGACGTCCTCCAAAAGGTCCGTGTCATCGGGATACTGTTTGATCCGTTCCACTTTCAAAAGCTTCTCCAGCACCACCTCATTGGAACGCAGGGATGTGGTAAAGTACACCAGGGACTTTTCCAGCTCCAGAAGCTCGATCAGCTCCTGATTCCTGGTAGAAGCGTGAAGCTTCCCTTCCACTTCCTCGCTCTTTTTATCTATGATGCGCAGATAATGCAGGAACATACTGGCATTGTTATATAAGATCTGCAGGATAAATCTGGTCTTCATATAAGTATAAAAGTTCCGCACGCGGCCGTCCATAAATTTACCCAGCACTGAGATATCCTCCAGACACACAGTGAAGATCATTTCATTGGTCACAATGATGGACAGAGGGATGGTTCCGTACCAGTCCTTTTCGCCCCTCTCCTCAATGATGGGGGTGTCAACCAGGATGAGTGTGTAATTGTCCTCCACCTCTATACGGGAGCGCTCTTCCTCATCCAGAGGTGCACGCAGATCGTCCACCTCTATCTGGTACTTGTTGGAAATCTCAAAAATCTCTGTTGCTGTCGGATCTGTGAGAGCGATCCAGCATCCCTCGCTGGCTTCCTCCACCTGATGCATTTTTCCGTCTATCGTTTTAAAAATTCTGATCATGTTATCTCCCTTCACGCCCCATAAACGGGCGCAAAGATATCAGATGCGCCTGCCTATGGGGTTTCTACTCTTTATTTTGCTTTCTTGATTCGTATTCCCGGGACAAGGCCCACCTTCCATGATAACACTTCCTTTCTCCTATTCTTCCTCACATTTGTGGAAGATAATACTGTTTGGTGTCTCCACCTTCAAAGGTTTCCCCTTCATAACCAACAGCTTGTTTTCATAATCAATGGTAAATGTGGTGATAGAGTTGGACTCATGGTTCACCACTGCCAGATGTTTCCCGTCCGGGAATACATCCAGATCCTTTGGATACTCGCCGCTGATGGGCAGTATAAACTGTTTTTCCAGACTGCCGGTCTCCTCATCCACTTTGTACATGGAAACCGTATCTTCACCTGCTGTGGAGCAGAAGAGATACTCACCGTCCGGTGACAGGCACATGCCGGATGTGGCATCGTGCGTCTCATCATCGTGGGATACCAGCGTGCTCTCTGTCTGAATCAGCTCGAAAACAGGATTCTTGCCGCTTCCGTCGTAGCGGTATACCTGCACCTCATTGCTCAGCTCAAAATTCAGGAATGCATATTTGCCGTTGGGACTGAATTTGATCAGTCTCGGTCCGGACTCCCTCACACAGCGCAGTACATCCACAAGCTCCAGCTTGCTGGTCCTGTTATTGACACGGTAGATCTTCATCTGGTCGATTCCGTTGTCCACTGCACAGAGATATTTTCCGTCCGGTGTAGGACGCACACAGCTTACATGGGGACGGAAGTTTCTCTCCGCCACGCTTCCCAGTCCTCTGTGGAATACCCCGTCCATGACGCTTCCCAGGCGTCCGTCCCTGTGGGTATGTACCACGGTAACCTTACCGTCGTGATAACCTGCCACATAGAGATATTTTCCTTCCTTGTCGGTGGACAGGTGGCAGCCTCTCATTCCGTCAATGTCTACTTTATTAATAAAGGTAAGATCTCCGTCCGGATCAATTGAAAATACGGCAACTCCTTCGTCGGCAATGGAATAGAGATATTTCCCATTTAATGATATGGCCAGGTGGGAGGAATTATTTACAGGAATGACTTTTCGCTCTGTAAGTGTCCCCTCTTCTACATTTACATCATATAAATGGATTCCGATACTGCTTCCATGGGTATACGTTCCAACATATGCAACATACTTCTCTTTCATTTATGCAATACCCTCCTGTTTTATTCTGATTCTCCCCGGTTGGCGGAATTTTCAGCCGCTATCCGTGGTCTAACGACATTCTACCACAAACTTTTTCTTTATACAATGCAATTCCCGCTAAATTCGCAACATTTATGTTGACAAGGTTTGTGTGTTTAGTATAATGAAATTCAGAGTCTTTCCACGGTCAGGCCGGTTTTACGGGACAGATTCTGCATTTATTTCATATCACGTAAAGGAGAACGCGAATGAACCATACACTGGTGGATTTAATTGACATTTCCAAAGGATTTGGCGATCAGATTGTTCTGGACAAGCTGAATCTCTCCATCCGGGAAAATGAATTTCTTACCCTTTTAGGCCCCAGCGGCTGCGGTAAGACAACCACTCTCCGTATCCTGGGCGGTTTTGAAACGCCGGATTTCGGACAGGTTATTTTTGACGGAGAGGATATTACCAATCTTCCGCCCAATAAGCGAAATCTGAACACCGTATTCCAGAAATACGCCCTGTTCTCCCACATGAATATAGAAGAAAATATTGCTTTTGGTTTAAAAATTGCCGGAAAGAGCAACGCTTATATCAAAGACAAGATCAAATACGCACTGAAACTGGTAAATCTTGAGGGCTTTGAAAACCGTCTGCCTGACTCTTTAAGCGGCGGCCAGCAGCAGCGTGTAGCCATAGCCCGCGCCATTGTAAATGAGCCGCGTCTTCTGCTATTGGATGAGCCTCTGGGCGCTCTGGATCTGAAGCTGCGCCAGGACATGCAGTATGAGCTGATCCGCCTGAAAAATGAGCTGGGCATTACCTTTATCTACGTGACCCACGATCAGGAAGAAGCACTTACCATGTCAGACACCATCGTGGTCATGAACCAGGGATATATCCAGCAGATGGGGTCCCCTGAGGATATCTACAATGAGCCGCAGAACGCATTTGTAGCCGACTTTATCGGCGAGAGTAATATTATAGAAGGTACTATGCTTGAGGACAGGCTGGTGAAGATCCTGGGTGCCAAGTTCCCCTGTGTGGACGAAGGCTTTGGCCGCAACAGACCCGTTGACGTTGTCATCCGGCCCGAGGATGTGGACCTGGTGAAGCCTGAGGAGGGCACGATCCAGGGCGTTGTCTCCCATCTGATCTTCAAAGGCGTCCACTATGAAATGGAAGTCCAGGCAAACGGGTTTGAATGGCTGGTACACAGCACAGACATGTTCCCGGTAGGCCAGAAAGTCGGTATCCATGTGGACCCCTTCGACATCCAGATCATGCACAAGCCGGTATCGGAGGACGAGGAGGCCATAGGAGTGAATGAATAGAAAAAAATTACTGACCGGACCTTATTTTTTCTGGGCCGTGGCCTTTATTCTGATTCCCCTCGCCATGGTCTTATATTATGGTCTGACAGATGTGGACGGCCATCTGACTTATGAAAATCTTCTGGCCATCGGGACAGTGGAGAATTTCAAGGCCCTGTGCCTCTCCCTGCTGCTCTCCATTGTCAGTACAGCCATCTGTCTGTTGTTAGCCTACCCTCTTGCCATGATTTTATCCGGCATGAAGGTAAATCAGACCAGTTTTATTGTGTTGATCTTCATTCTGCCCATGTGGATGAATTTTCTGCTGCGCACCATGGCCTGGCAGACCCTGCTGGAGAAAAACGGCGTCATCAACCAGCTTCTGGGCTTTCTGCACCTGCCCTCCATTCAGCTCATCAACACGCCCTATGCCATCATCCTGGGTATGGTGTACAACTTCCTGCCTTTCATGGTGCTGCCCCTCTACAATGTGCTGTCCAAGATTGACAAGGACGTCATCTTCGCAGCCAGAGATTTGGGGGCCACGGAATTGTATACCTTCCGGAAGATCATCTTCCCTCTCAGCCTTCCCGGCGTGGTGAGCGGTGTCATCATGGTATTTGTGCCTGCTCTCACCACATTTGTCATCTCCGATCTGTTGGGCGGAAGCAAGATCCTGCTCATCGGAAATGTCATTGAACAGAAGTTCAAACAGGGCAGCAACTGGCATGTGGGAAGCGGACTTTCTCTGGTGCTGATGGTCTTTATCCTGATCAGCATGGTGGTCACCACCAAGTATGACAAAGATGGACAAGGAGGTATGTTCTGATGAAGAAGACAGCCAGAAATATATATTTGGCGCTTATTCTGATCCTCATGTACGCGCCGATCGTGACACTTATGATCCTCTCCTTCAATGCCTCCAAATCGCGCTCCAAATGGGGCGGATTTACCCTGCAGTGGTATAGCTCCCTGTTCCGGGATGATGCCATTATGAGTGCCCTTTACAACACCCTTGTCATTGCATTTTTATCGGCAATACTGGCGACTCTCATCGGAACCTGTGCTTCCATCGGCATTAATTCCATGAAGAGCAGATGGCGTACAGTATTTATGGGAGTCACCAATATTCCCATACTGAATTCTGACATTGTGACCGGTATTTCCCTCATGCTTCTGTTTATTGCATGCAGGTTTACCCTGGGCTTTTCCACCATTTTAATGGCACACATAACCTTCAATATCCCCTATGTGATCCTGAGCGTTATGCCGAAGCTGAAGCAGACCAACAAGAGCACTTATGAGGCCGCCAGAGACCTGGGCGCAGGCCCTTTCCAGGCATTTATGAAGGTAGTGTTCCCGGATATCCTTCCCGGTGTGCTGTCAGGATTTCTCATGGCTTTTACCATGTCCCTGGATGATTTTATCATCACGCATTTTACCAAGGGACCCGGGGTGGATACCCTGTCCACCAAGATATATTCCGAGGTGCGGAAGGGCATCCGGCCGGAGATGTACGCGCTCTCCACTCTGCTCTTTTTATCTGTCATGGTCATTATGATCCTGGTAAATTCAGCCCCCAAAGAGCCGGATAAAAAGCTCAGCTTAGAGCTTGAAAATGAAAAGAAGAAGCTCCCTCTGCGCCAGGTCATTCCGGCAGCACTTGTCATCCTTGTGGCAGGCGCAGGATTTCTTTTCCATCTGGGAAGCAAAGGAAGCGTGTCCGATGAAAAGCTGATCGTGTATAACTGGGGGGAATATCTGGACCCTGAGGTCATAGATATCTTCGAGGAGGAGACCGGTATAACCGTCACCTATGAGGAGTACGAGACCAATGAGATCATGTATCCGAAAATCATGTCAAAGGCCATTGCCTACGATGTGGTCTGCCCCTCTGATTATATGATCCAGCGTATGCGGGAGAACGACCTACTGGCCAAGATCAACTGGGACAATGTGCCCAACATCAAGAACATTGACCCCACCTATATGGAACAGTCCAGGAGCTTTGACCCGGAAAACGAATACTCAGTGCCCTACTGTGTCGGCACTGTGGGCATTCTCTACAACAAGACCATGGTCAAAGAAAAGGTGGATAGCTGGGATATTCTCTGGGATGAAAAATACAGGGACAGTATCCTCATGCAGGATTCCGTCCGGGATGCCTTCGCGGTTGCCCTGAAGCGCAGGGGATATTCCCTGAACTCCGTAGTCGTGGACGAGCTGATCCAGGCCACGGATGATCTGATCGCGCAGAAACCTCTGGTCCAGGCCTATGTGGTGGACCAGGTCAGGGATAAGATGATCGGAAATGAGGCTGCGCTGGGCGTTATCTATTCCGGCGAAGCCCTCTATACCCAAAGGGAGAACCCGAATCTGGAATATGTGATTCCCAAAGAGGGGACTAACGTATGGATTGATTCCTGGGTGATCCCATCCAATGCGCAGAATAAGGAAAACGCGGAAAAATTCATCAATTTCCTCTGCCGCCCGGATATTGCGCTGATGAACTTTGAGTACATCACCTACGCAACACCAAACAAAGCTGCCAGAGATCTGATCGAGGATGACAGCATCCGAAACAGCAGAGTGCTCTTCCCCGAAGCAGAAGATCTGAAGGGAAGCGAGACCTTCCAGTTCCTGGGCGATGAAGCAGACTCATACTACAATGAACTGTGGAACAAGGTAAAATCCAAGTAACCGGGAAGGCATTGCCGTACGGCTTATGTGGAACCTTTTCCGCAGCCAAACAGGAGTTTTTATGAATCGGACATTGATCTACAAGATAGAAGAAAAGGATTCCCCCTGCACGGTGGAATCCTTTTTAAAAGCCAGGGGATATTCCCGGCAGATTATCATTCAATTGAAAAAAAACGATGACGGCATAACGGTAAACGGCAGATGGGCCTATGTCAAGACCATGCTCCGCACCGGGGATGAGCTGAAGATCTTTCTGGAGGAAATGCAGTCCTCAGAACATATCCGTCCGGTTTTGCTGCCCTTAACGATCGTCTGGGAGGATGAGGATATTCTGGTTATCAATAAGCCCGCCGATATGCCGGTACATCCCTCCGTCAACAACTATGACAATACCCTCGCCAATGCAGTAGCGCATTATTACCGGTCGGCCGGAGAAGAATTTATCTTTCGCTGCATCAACCGCCTGGATCGGGATACCACCGGCCTATTGATCGTGGCTAAAAATGCTCTGAGCGCCTCCTTATTGTCCTCGCAGATGAAAAAGCGGCAGATCCACAGGACTTATCTGGCTCTCTGCGACGGTATCCTCCCGTCGTCTCAGGGGACCATAGACGCTCCCATTGCCAGAAAGGAAGGTTCGGCCATTGAGCGGTGTGTGGATCTTGAAAGAGGAGAACGGGCAGTCACACACTACAAAGTGCTGGAAACACGCCGCCATGTGACACTGGCCGAGCTTCATCTGGAGACAGGGCGCACCCACCAGATCCGGGTGCACATGCAGTATCTGGGCGCCCCGCTGCTTGGGGATTATCTCTATCATCCGGATTTCACCTGCATATCCAGGGTTGCCCTCCACTCCTCCGCGCTTGCGTTTACCCATCCCATTACCCGGGAACCCATGCAGTTTCGTGTACCGCTGCCCAAGGACATGGCAGAAGCATTTTATCAAGCCGGATATGGCAGCATCTGAAAAACCGTTCCTGACATGTAACTTTCTGTTTCATTCTCTTCCAGAAGTGCTATAATGAGAATTATAAACTATATCATGTATTTATAACGGTAAACTGTTCTTCCGTCAAAAGCCTGAACAGTCTCACCGGCATCTATCAAGGGAGGAATTCAAATGACTAAAGTTAAGATTGAACCGGGAATCTGTAAATTTTCCACTCTCGTCACTGCCACTGCATCAGAGGATGAAGAGACGGAAGTCACCATCAAAGTCGCAAGCGGCTGTCCCAGTGTGAAGAAAATGATGGAAGAACTGGGAAGTACCTTTGATGCCTACGAAGTCTGTCTTGTAAAACCAGGATCCGGACCCTTCTTCGAGTATGCCAACAAAAACTTTCCGGTACACTCGGGATGCCCGATCATTGCGGGAATCACCAAATGCATTGAGGCTGAGGCCAATCTTGCATTGAAGGCAGATGCCTCCATCAAGTTCCTGGACAACGAATAAAAGGAAATCTCCTGGCGCCAATGGATACCAAATAGGATACCGCACATAGATATCCTATGGCGCACAAAAGCCGGGCGGAACACAATATTCCGCCCGGCTTTTACACGATAACAGCCTGTTGCCCCTGTCTCTTTACAGCATTCTGATTCTCGGCACCTCATCAATATGAAGATATCTTCCCAGAGTCTTCACAATGATATCATGATTGATATAGTGGTTCTGGTTGGTCACCATAACAGCACCCACAACACCCACTTCCTCCACGCGTACCGGGAAGCCTCCACCCATGCAGGAAAATTCTTTCGGGTCCAGAGCAATGTCAACCATGGTCTCCTCGCTTTTCTGCAGTTCAGTGTACACCAGAAGACTGCTCTTCTCCAGTGTGCGGACCGTGTTGAACGTTCTGTCCATCCAGCGGTCATTGTTCAGATTGGTTGTATTCCCCGCGTATTTGAATACTGTGTATCCGTTATTTCTGCGGATGGATACAGCACAGTCCAGACCTCTTCGTCTGCTCTCTGCCACAAGCATCAGCCCCAATTCCCATGCGTCCTCGTTGGTAAAATGTGAAAACTGGAGTATCTCCTCCTGCATACTGAGTACGGTGATCACTTCATCCATTGTCATATACATTCCCTCCTGTACAATTTTCAATTATATGCCGCCGTGTGTCCCCGGCGCGGCTTAACGGATCCTATCCGGAAATCCCACTTTTCTCTGTACCTTGCGCAGGGTTTTATTGGCAAAGTAGCTGGCTTTCTCAGCATTTTCCTTGATAATGGAATCAATGTATGACTTATCTTTTTCCAGTCTTGCAACCTCATCCTGCAGAGGTTTCAGAACACTTACCACGGCCTCACCCACAGCCATTTTCAAGTCACCGTATCCTTTTCCTTCAAACTCGCGCAGCGCTTCATCGGTGGTCTTTTCCGTACATGCGCAGTAGATATCCAGCAGGTTTTTCAGCCCCGGCTGCTCATCCCTGTAGGCGATACATGCCTCAGAATCTGTCACGGCACGTTTGCATTTGCGCATGATGGTGTCCGGGTCATCCATGAGGTAGATGCTTCCGTTTGGATTCTCATCTGACTTGGACATCTTCTTGGACGGCTCCTGAAGGCTCATGATCTTGGCCCCCACTTTGCCGATATATGCCTCCGGAACTGTGAACACATCCCCGTAAATGTTGTTAAATCGGATGGCAATGTCACGTGTCAATTCCAGATGCTGCATCTGGTCAATTCCCACCGGAACCACATCTGCCTGATACAGCAGGATATCAGCCGCCATCAGTACCGGGTAGGTGAAAAGTCCTGCGTTGATATTGTCCGCATGTTTGGCGGATTTGTCCTTAAACTGTGTCATACGGCTCAGCTCACCCATATAGGTAAAGCAGTTTAAGATCCATGAAAGCTCTGCATGTCCTGATACATGGGACTGGTAATAAATACAGTTTTTCTTCGGGTCCAATCCTGCCGCAATATATAAAGTCAGAAGCGCACGGGCTCTCTTGCGAAGAGTAGCCGGGTCCTGGCGTACTGTGATGGAATGCATGTCCACTACACTGTAAAAGCACTCATATTCATCACTCAATGTCACCCAGTTTTTCAGCGCTCCCAGATAATTTCCAAGTGTCAGGTTTCCGGTTGCCTGCATACCGCTGAATAATACTTTTTTATCGTTAATCATTTTAATGTCCTCCAGAAATTTACTACGATAAATTGTATCATTCTGCCCGTACAAAGTCAAATCTTTATAATCAAATCCCTATAAAATGGTCCACTGGGAGGGAGAATATCAGTCCTTTTGCCTCTGTCTTCAGACCGCATGCTGTGTTGACAGCCTGCATGATCCTGGTATACGCGTCAATACCGGACAAAATCATGACCACATCCTTCTCTCCCTGCAGTCTTATCCCCAGAAAGGAAGAGGCATCCTCATCGTGCAGGGAACGGGCATGAAATACCGTACCCCCTGTGGCATCCGCCGCTTTTGCGGCATCCATCACCTGATCCTGAAAGCCGTGGTCCACCACTGCAACCACCAGTTCATATTTTCTTTCCGCCTGCTCCATATACTCCTCCTTTTCCGCGCCCCGGCACAAAACTTTCTGCTGGAATAATGTACTGATACCGCTCAATGGAATTGTGAACATAATACCATGCCCAGGTTTCTTGATATTGATTTTCGCGGCTATTTCATTCATGACATCACGTTCCAGACAGGCCGGCAGGAAGCTGAACAGCAATTCCTTGTCTGTCTCCCCGATTCCCAGATAATCCAGAAGCTCACTTCCCGCAGTTCCAAGCGCCAGTGTCCCGCATGTAAAGCAAATCTGACGGCTTCTGCAGATATCAGCTACCAGCCTGCCCTTTCCACGGTTAACAATAGTGACCAAACATTTTACTTTTTGTTTACTCATCTGAAACCTCCTCAAAGGCAAGAATCCCATCCTCTTCCTGAGCTGAAGATACTGCCCTTTTCTTTCTCCTCATCATCAATCCCAGAATTTGAATGGTAACAAGCGGTGTCATGGCAACCATTGCCACGATTCCAAAGGCATCCATCATCACATCCCCGCCCAGGCTTTCACACGCCCCCATTGCCAGAGGCAGCAGAAAGGTTGCCGTCATGGGCCCGCTGGCCACTCCGCCGGAATCAAAGGCGATGCCGGTAAACACCTTCGGCACAAAAAAGCTCAGCAGCAGAGCAGTGAAATAGCCCGGAATAAGAAAATACATGATGCTGATTCCCGTCAGCACACGAAGCATGGCGATTCCCAGTGAAATCCCCACACCCACAGAGAGGGAATAGAGCATCCCCTTAGAGGAAATAGCACCGGATGACACCTCCTCCACCTGGCGGTTCAGCACATGTACCGCAGGCTCTGCCTTTACAATGTAAAACCCTATAACCATGCCCACAGGCACCAAAACCCAGTTATAGGACAGGGCCGCCAGCTCGGAACCGATAAAATATCCCGCCGGCATAAATCCCACATTGACACCGCACAAAAACAGGATCAGCCCCATATAAGTATACAGAGTTCCCACCAGTATTTTAATGACCGATTTCTTTTTAAAGTACCTGGTTATCATCTGGAAGAAAAAGAAAAAGCAGAGAATGGGAAACAATGCCTTACTCACCTCCCTGACATACCGGGGCATCTCTGCCAGGAATGTCTTAGCCACGTCCTTTGTGGTCTCAACATGCACCATCTGAAAAGGCGTATAGGAAGCCCCTTTAGGGTGATACAGAATTCCCAAAAGCAGAACAGCAAGAATAGGACCTATACTGCCCAGAGCAACCAGACCAAAACTGTCCTCCTCTGCGTGGCTGTTCCTCATATGAGCCATGCCGATCCCCAGCGCCATGATGAACGGAACGGTAATAGGTCCGGTGGTAACGCCCCCGCTGTCAAAAGCCACTGCCATAAAGCTGTCCATAGAAAAAAATGCCAGGATAAAGACAACTATGTAAAAGAAGATCAGCATATACTTCAAATCCACGCCAAAGGTAATACGTATCCATGAAAACATCAGAAAGAGTCCCACACCGCAGGCCACAGTCCAGATAAGTATCTGATCCGGTATGCCGGGAACCTGATGTGCCAGAACAGTCAGGTCAGGCTCTGCAATGGTAACTATAAATCCGATTGCAAAGGTAACAAGAAACATAACCAGCTTTTTCTTTGATGACACAAGAGCATTACCAATACCGTCCCCCATAGGCATCATGGACATATCCGCTCCCAGTGAAAAAAATCCCATACCCACCACAAGCAGAACCGCCCCCAGCACAAACAGCAGAATGGTCCCTATGGGCATGGGCGTGATCGTGATACTTAACAAAAATACAATGCAGGTGATAGGCAGTACAGAGGATAATGCCTCATTGATCTTCTCTTTTAATTTTGTCATCCATTCACCTCTTTTCTAATAAATATTATGCGCGTGCGGCTCTCTGTGACTTTACGCAAATGCATTCATTTCATACTTAATTTCAGGGTTTCATTGATTCAGATAAGATGAATAGCAAAAGAATGTTAAGAATATAAGAAAAACAGAATTTATAGATAAAGTTTAGCATAAATACTTTCTCATTTCAATTGTTTATTTCAATGAAGTAAAAAAGCGGGTTACAATTCAGTCTTTCTGCTTCACAGCGGCAAAAGGATGCTGCCCTCAAAAGGCATGCATCCTGTCCGCCGCGTACCCGCCGGTCAGCCAGAAGCATGCCCAGAACCAGATACGTTTCTCCCCCGCCAGGTAAAGGCCGCTGTCCCCCAAAAAGCAGATGACCCCCAGCAGTAAGATCCAGGACAATAATATCCCCGCCAAAACTTCCGCTGTACCTGCATTTTTTTCCCATCTGTACCCCACAGCATATAGCAGCCAGGCCATAACACAGTATTTCAGGCAGGAAAAGAACGGGCGGAGTACAAGCAGATCCAGACTTGTCTTTTTCGTCTGAAGCAGCAGTTCCAGATTATTCTGTATCTGCTGTATGGTCTGTCTCCAAAAGTTAAAATCCGACCATTTTGTAGGCATCATATCCCTGGTCACTCCAAGAGAGGGCCGAAAAAGCCAGTAAAACAGAACTGCCATAAGAACGGGCACTGCATACATGCCTGCTGTCCGTATTCTGGTGTTTCTCTGCCTCCCGTCTTTCCCGGCGCGTGTCCGCAGACTGCGGGAATGCATTTTCCGGCATGCATCTGCCGTCCTGCCGGCCATTCTCAAAAATATGATCAGAGGAAGAAGAAATACCAGAAGCTCTGCGCACACTGCAAAATACCTCCACGGCTGGACTTTTCCCTGTATCCCATGGCGCATCAGAAATGCCTGCACCGGACTTTCCAGGGAATCTCCCTCCGTGTTCGCCTCATACGCTATGGTGTCCAGAACGCTGTCCCCCTCCTTTTCTGCCTGTACGGCGGCAGTCCCCTCCATCCCTCTCAAGATCCCACGGACCGTCAGGGTCCTTCCCCGATAGGAAATCTCTTCCCCCATCACATATTTACTTCCGAAAAGTCTGCAGGCCAAATCCTCGGACAAAAGACAGCCATCCTCATCCTCCTCATACAGAGGTGCCGTGGCCGCAAGAAGCCCCTGTGTATCTCCCAGAACCTCTATGACAGAAGCCTGCTCCATTCTGTCCAGTTTCTCATTTTCCAGAACCTCCTCTTCCCGCTCTCCCCAAAATATACAGGAATCGGGGAACTCCTGCTCTGACTCCTCCTGCCGGATGGAATCCGCCTCCGCCGGGGACCAGGTACCCTTCGTCTTTCTTACGGAAACCCCTTCGCTGTATTTTTCTGTACCGGCTGCAGCGGCTTTTGCCAAAAAACAGCATAAAAGCAGCAGCCCTAAAATCCCAAGTCTGCAGACAGCCTTCCTTCCCCCTCTCATGGTTCCCGCAGGCGCACTCTGCTGCCCGCATCTATGGTCCTGTCAGATTCTGTGATCACCCGGTCATCCGGCAGAAGACTGCCGCTTTCCAGGGCAGCATAGGAACTGTTTTTGTCCTTCACCGCCACATCCTTTCTCACGGCTGTCAGCTCTGTTCCCAGGACCGTCTTTTTTTCCTCCGCCACCAGAACATAATATTTTGAATTTTCCACATGCAGAGCCTCCACGGGAATACAGTTATCCTGTACCTTTGTTCTGCGCATACAGGTCATGGTGGCTGCCGTGCCAATCTCCATGGAATCTGCGGGGAGCAGAACCGTCACATTGAGTTTTGTCTTGTCCTCCGCATCCGGTGTAATGCTCTCCACCTCCAGATTTTCTATGTCCTTTTTACTGCCCTCCGCGGACAGCTTAACAGGATCTTTTCTGGCTATATATTTTTCCAGACTCTTGTCGATCTGCGCCACAAACCTGCATCCGGAGCTTACATCCGCCAGTGTCATAAGCGCCGTATCCGGTGTATTGTCACCTGCCCCCACTTGCACTTCCGTCACAACCCCCTTCACCGGTGACAGAATCTGCCCCTGATCCTCTTTCAGCTTCTCCAGCTTCTCAAGACTCTTTTTCTTAGCGTCCAGATCCAGCGCATTGATCTTCTCCGTACTGTCACTGCCATCCGAAGCCTCCGCATCCTCCAGCGCTCTCTGGGCCTGTGTCTGGCTGTCCTCTTTTGCCTTTTCCGCCTCCTGGCAGGCCTGTCTTTTCGCCTCGATATCAGACAGAAGCTGCTCTTCCCGGGCTTTGGCACTCTGTTCCCCGGCAGTCTGCCCCAGACTTTCGGCCTCTGCAAGGGCACTTTGTGCCTCCTCAAGAGCCTGCTTTGCTGCCTCCGCGTCCTCTCTTGCCGCTGCAAGCTCCCGGGCATTCTCCTCTTCTATGCGTGTCCTGATCTCTTCTTTCTGTGCCTCAGTCAGAGAGCCGTTTTCTTCCTCCGCGGCGCCAATCTCTTTTAAGATCTCTTCCTCAATTTTCTCCCACAGGGCGTCTGCTTTGGCTTCAAGGACGGAGAGTGCTTCCTCCCTCTCCTTACACAGCTCCTGCAGAGTGGAAACCGTCAGCTCCTCACCGCCGCTCTCTTCCTGCCCGGCCTGATAAAATTCCTCCAGCTCTGCCTCCGCCCGGGCAAGCGCTGCCTGTGCCTGGGCCACGCGGTTTCCGCCTTCCGTCTCGGCCCTGTCGTAATCCTCTCTGGCCCTCTGGGCCTGTACGGATTTTTTCTGCTGTTCGGATTGCTTCCTGCTTCCGAGATCCTGGTTGTTCAGCTCCAGCTTCTTTATCTCCGTATTCAGATTCTCAATCTGTTCCTCAATATCTGCCATCCTAAGCTGCATGAGAAGCTCCCCTTCTTCCACCTGGCTGCCCTGTGCCGCATACAGCGTCTCCACCATGATATTTGGCTCTGTGCTTATGGCCTTCTCCAGATTCTCTTTTACCGTCCCCTCACCCACCACAGGGTGCTCAATCGCCTTTGAGGACATATTCTCCACATCCACCTGCGCTATGGTCACACTGTCGGCAGCTCTTGATATGACCGTAAATACCATCATCATGACCAGAAAAACGGCAAGCATAAAAAATGCTTTCTGTCTTAGGCTTTTTCTCCCTTTTCCTCGTATCATCTCTCCACCTCTATTCCTTCACTGCCGCTGCCACGATCCCCTGTTCCAGATAATCCTGTCCGCCCAGAAAAATGAAAAAAGCAGGCAGAAGAACCACCACGGAAGCCGCAAAGGCTGCCGGCGCTTCCAAAAGCCCGATATCCGGCAGATACAGGGAAAGGGGCCATAATTCCTTATTTTTCAAAAATGTAAGGGGCTGTTCAATGAGATTCCAGCACTCCAGAAATCCCAGCACCATGGCGGAACAGATCCCCCCGGATCCCAGGGGAAGTCCCAGATGCAGGAATATCTTCCACTCTCCTGCCCCGTCTATCCTTGCAGATTCCACCACAGCCTCCGGTATGCCCGTAAAGAACCGGTACATGATAAACACCGGAAAGGTGGAGAACGCCCCCGGAAGAATCACTGCCCAGAGGGTATCCATAAGCCCCATCTGATCCAGCACCAGATAATTGGAGAGCATGGTCACCTGGAAGGGCATCATCATCAGTGTCACATACACGGTGAACACTGCTCTCTTAAACGGAAATTCAAATCTGGCAAATCCCCATGCCGCAGGCACACCTGCCAGGAGCTGCCCCAAAAGGATTCCTGCTGTAATACGAACGGAATTCCAGAACATTATAAAATATCCGGGAGAATCCAGCAAAAGTTCCACATATGCCCGCAGGGTGGGATACATGGGAAAGAGACGAAATGCCGCGTACCCGCCCCCTTTTGCCAGAACCGGCGCCAGATATACGGCCAGCTCCTGCTTTCCCATCAGGGAACCTGCCGCAAGAAACAACACCGGATACGCTGCCAGCAGTGCAAAGAATCCCAGAATAACCAAAATAACTTTCTTCATTCCTCCATCAACCCTCTCTCCCCCAGGCTCTCTGCAGAAGCAGGATAAGTATCAGAACAGCCAGAAACGTAAGCACTGCCCCGGCTGCCATCTTATCAAGCGAAAGCTCCCTGAACCAGTTGTTAAACACATGCTGCAGCAGATACATACTGTCATGGGGATAATCCCCGGCCACCAGATATGCCTCCCGGAACACCTTGAAGGAATTCAGGAAAGAGAGCACCGTGATGGTATAGAATACAGGCAGAAGATTCGGCAGTGTGATCCTGAAAAAGCAGTCCAGACTGCCGGCACCATCCACCCTTGCCGCCTCATACAGATTGTCCGGTATAGCAGCCAGACCTGCGCTCCACAGTATAATGTCATACCCCATATTCTTCCACAGATAACTGACAACCAGCACCCAGAACGCTGCGCTGCTGTTCATCCAGTCCAGTGACGGCAGGTGCACCATACTGCAGAAGGCACTCAAAAACCCCTGGCTGTGAAATAAAAACTTCCATAAAAGTACTATGGACGCCACCGGAACCGCCATGGGAATCAGATAAAAGTTTTTCAAAAGCTTCCCCCTTTTCCCTGCGCCTGTGAGCAGCACCGCGATTCCCAGGGAGAGAAGCAGCAGAACCGGAATACAGATAAACGCAAACCGCATGGTATTCTTCACTGCCAGCAGAAAGGCTGAATTGTGAAACAGCTCCAGATAATTGCCGATTCCTTTAAACTCCATCCCCATGGCATCCAGAAAGGACCGCCTGATCACATCCGCAAAGGGTATCAGGACAAACAGCGCCACACCGCCGAGGCTTGGCAGCAGAAAGACTGCTGCCGCCCTGTTCTTTTTCCTTATTCCCGCTTTCTTTCTGCCGTGACGCCTCATTGCCTTCTCCCCTTTACTCAGCCAGATAGAGATTGACCTTCTGTATGATATTGCTGCATGCCTCGTCCAGGCCCAGGCCTTCATTCAGGTATTTTTCCCCCTGCTCTTTGACCGCGTTCCATATGGTATCATCCGTGGAAGCCGGTACCTCCGCCTGTTCAAGAAGCGCTTTCAGCCCGTCCAGTTCTTCTTCGCCGGGCCATCCTAAGTTTACGGATGACATACTGCCTGAACTGTCAGACATCGTGATGGACGCACCTCCTGCTGCGTCATCCCCTCCGCCGCCGTAGGTGGTTTTCGCAAATTCCATTACCTTCTCATACCCCTTCTGATTGATGGGGAAGGCTGCGTTTAAGGTGCCCTGTACCTCCACGCCCAGCAGGGCTTTCAGGAAATCGGAGGCAAGCTCTTTCTCCTTGCTCTTGCTGCTGATTCCCACACTCTGGTAGGGAAGAAATACACTTTTACCCTCTGATTTCAGTTCTGTGTAGTCCAGACCACAGGCTTCATTTACCCCCAGGATCTCCACAAGCTGTGACACGGAACCGATCCACCCCGCGCCCGCCTTGGACTGCTGGGAGAGCAGCACCATAGACTGCAGGCGCAGTCCGTCCAAGTTTGACGCGACCCCTTCTGCTGCACTGAAGTACCCTATGGTATTTTCCTGTTCTTCCTGGGTGATGGGTTCCCCATATAGTTTTTTCATGTTTTCCAGAAAAGCTTTCAGCGCCTCTTCATTCAGAGTGCCGTCCTCATTTCTCATAGCCGCGTTCTCCAGGTTGTAGAATATCTCCAGAAAATCAGAGGAATCTGTGGGAATCATAATGCGCCCTGTATGGGGATTTGCTTCCCTTATCTCTGCGATCTGCTCTGCCAGTGTATTCATGCTTTCGGCTGCATTTACAACGGCTTCGTCACCCTGGACAACAGGGAGTAAGAAGCCCAGCGGCACTGCGTAGATCTTGTCATCCTTCTCAAAGGTCCTCATGATATTTTCAAACAGTCCGTCTTCCCGGCTGACTGCTTCCACAGTGTCTGTAATATCCTCCAGAAGCCCCTTCTGAATATAATTCTCCACAGGCATGCCGTCCAGGATCAGGATATCCGGTCCCTTTCCTGCCATGATATCGGTATTCAGGGTGCGCAGGGCATCGGATGCTGTGACGGAATCCTCGCCGCTCATACCAATCTCCAGGTCCACATACACATCCGGATTCTGCTTCTGGTATACGGAGATTGCCTGTCTCAGCACAGAGCAGTCTTCCAGAGAATACACCTTGATCTCCTTTTCCGGCACAGAAGACGTGTCAGCGGAGTAAGAATAGCGGTAAATCTTGTACTCCGCGTCCACGGAGCAGGCCACAAGGAAGCTGTCATCATCCATAACGGCCAGGGAAATGAGCATGGTCTTTGGATTTCCGATGGATGTCAGGCTTCCGTTCACTGCCTGCTCTACCACCGTGCCGCCCAAAATGTGCCGGTAAATGCCGCTCCCTGCACAGTAGAACAGCTTATCTTCCTCTTTCCCATACCCAAAGACCACGCTGTTTCTCAACTTTTTCTGTTCGGTCTCCATCTCTTTTAAAAGCTCATCAGAAAGCGCCCGATCTGCCTCCGCGGATTCCCCGGTGTTCATATCATAGGCTTTCAGCCCCTTGTCTGTGAGCAGCAGCAGCGTATCTTCTGTATTGGTAACCTGTTGGATTGTCTCACCCGGCTGGATGTTCTGCTCCACATGTCCGCTTTCCGGGTCGATCACGCACACCGTTCCATATGTATATGTGGCGATCAGCTTTCCGCTGTCAGAAAATGCGATCCCGGTGATGACTTTCATGTCATCTGTCTTTTCCCCATCAAGGTTCAGGGCTTTCAGGGATTCCCCCTTCTTTGCATACAGAAGGGAAAAGCTCTGGGATACCATTACCTCAGACGCCTCAGGCATGGCAGATACGGCTATATCTCCCTCTTTACTGATGCAGGCCCAGTCTATGTAAGCACAGTCGGCAAGTCCCAGTCCTCCCGGCAGCGTATCCTCCTCCCAGCTTTTGCCCAAATCCGCTGACTTCCACAGACAGCGCTCACCCGTCTCCTTATCCTCTGTCAAAAGTGACAGGCTGTTGTCATTCAGTCTCTCCATTGCCAGGACCCTGCCTGTATTTCCCGGAAGGGATACCTCCTCCTCCAGATAACGGCCCATGGCGCCTTTCCCGCTCTCATCCTCTGTTTGTTTTCCGCACCCTGCAAGCCCTGCCACGGCAATGGCAAGAGCTGCTGTCAGACAGACTGCTTTTTTGATATATCGGTTCATGTTTCTCCTCCTGTCTTTCATTTGCGTTTATCTTATCATTCCATTCTCTAAACATTCTCTAAGATTCCCTCTAATTTTTCTTTCATTTTTAGAGATAACTTAAAGATTCCTGTGTTATACTTCTAAATAAAATGAAAGACCGGAGGATATTTTTTTCATGAGAATATTGATAATAGAAGACGACCGCAAGCTCTGTGACTCCCTGAAATTCCAGTTGGAAAAGGAGGGGATACTGACGGATTTGTGTTACGACGGGGAAGATGGCCTGGATTATATCAGGCAGCGCACCCATGATCTGGTCCTTCTGGACCGAATGCTCCCCTCTATGGACGGCCTTACTGTCCTGGAAAAAATACGCGCGGAGGGTATTTCCACTCCTGTCATCCTTGTCACCGCACTGGGAGAACTCTCCGATAAGATCACAGGACTCAACCAGGGGGCAGATGATTATCTGGTAAAACCCTATGATTTCCAGGAACTTCTGGCGCGCATCCGCTGTATTGCCCGCCGTCCGGTCAACCTGGAGCTGTCCGATGAGATCACCTTTGGGGATGTGACATACCGCCCTGCTCCAAAACAGCTCCTCTGCGGTTCCAAGGTTCTGGTACTGTCAAAACGTGAGGGCGCGCTTCTTGAGTTTCTGCTCCGTAATCCGGGACAGACGCTTCCCAGGCTCACCATCCTGTCCCGCGTCTGGGGCCCCAACGCGGAGGTGGAGGAGGGCAATCTGGATAACTATATCCACTTTATCCGCCGCCGTCTCCGGACAGTCGGAAGCGCACTCACTCTGCGCACAGTCCGGGGCATCGGCTACTGCCTGGAGGTAACCCATGAATAAAAAAGAAGACCGTCCCCCCCATCCCCTGCTGTTCCGCAAAATGCGGATACGCCTCACCCTTCTCTGCCTTGCGGTCACAGGCGTTATTCTGGCTGCCGCCACCTGTCTGTGTCTCTATTTCTCCGAGTCAGGCATTGCGAAAAACGGCAGCACTTCCTTTACCAACAGCCTGAATTCCATGCTCACCCAGTTGGAAAGCCAGAACACCATTACCCTTCAGTGGATCGCCGGTATCGAGAAGAACCACAATACCATTCTCTCCCTGTTCGACAACGGCCAGCCCCTCTTTTACCAGGAGCTGCGCAGAACCCGGGAGGAAAAGGATGTCATATCCCTTGCAAAAGAAACCGCCTCCCGGGACTACGGGCTGGATCTGGATGCCGCGGATGCCTCCTCCCTTTTGTCCAAACATGTGGAATTCCGGTTAAAACCAAAGGGCGGGCAGGAGTATTACGCCTCCGTCATACTGCTTCCCAGGACAAACGGCCATTTAAGCGCTGTCATCCTGCAGTCTCTGGAGGCACAGAAAACCCAGATTTATGGACAGCGCCTTGTCTTTCTGGGGGCAGACAGCGCTGCGCTTCTCCTCCTCGCCGTCTTTTTCTGGTTCTTCACAGGAAGGACCCTGGCTCCTCTGGAAGAAAACCGCAGACAGCAGGCACAGTTCATAGCCTCTGCCTCCCATGAACTCCGCTCCCCCCTGGCAGTTATGCTCTCCTGCCTGACTGCCTCCCAGAAAGCTGCACCTGAGGAGGCCGCCCGCTTTACAGAGACTATCCAGCTTGAGGGAAAGCGTATGTCACGCCTGATTGATGACATGCTGCAGCTTGCCGGTGCGGATGCCTGCTCCTGGAATCTGGAGCCGGCTCCGGTACCGCCCGACACCCTGCTCCTGGAGACATATGAAAAATATGAGTATCTTGCCAGGGAAAAGGGACTCTGCCTAAGTATCCGTCTGCCTGAGGAGGAATGCCCGCCTGTTCTCTGCGACGAAGAACGGATCTCCCAGGTACTCTCCATCCTCATGGACAATGCCCTCAGTTACACACCTGCGTCCGGCCATATCACCCTTACACTGTCCTTTACTGCCAATCATGTTTCCCTGTCTGTTGCCGATGACGGCCCCGGTATTCCGGACTCGTTTAAAAAGCAGGTGTTCCAGCGTTTTTTCCGCCAGGATAAGGCCCACACCAGCAAAGAACATTTCGGACTTGGCTTAAGCATTGCCAGGGAGATCATAAAGATTCACAGAGGACGGCTGATCCTGTCCGATACACCGGGCGGAGGGGCCACCTTTACCATTATTTTAAGGACAGCACCATCCTGATTCTGCTTGCATCCTGCCGGCATACGGATTATAATTATTTTACCGGAAAAAGAATGAGATAAGTAAAAGGAGAAAACAAATGGAAAAAATCGCAAGCTTTACCATTGACCATATAAAACTGCAGCCGGGCATCTATGTTTCCCGGAAAGATTACGTGGGACAGGAAGTCATCACCACCTTTGACATCCGCATGACCTCCCCCAATGAGGAGCCTGTCATGAACACAGCGGAAGTCCACACGATCGAACACCTGGCCGCCACCTTCCTGAGAAATCACGGGGAATTCGGAAGCAAGATCATCTATTTCGGTCCTATGGGCTGCCGCACAGGTTTTTATCTGCTGCTGGCAGGAGATTATGAGTCTTCTGATATTGTGGAGCTTTTAAAAGAAATGTTTGTATTTATCCGCGATTTTAAAGATGAGGTTCCCGGAGCGTCCCCAAAAGACTGCGGCAATTATCTGGATATGAATCTGGGTATGGCCAATTATCTGGCGAAAAAATATCTGGATGAGGTGCTGGATCATATCGGCCCTGACCGTCTTGTATATCCCAATTAAATAAGAGTCCGCATCGGACTCCACATTCTAACCCTTCCGGCCACGGTGTCTCACCTGACCGGAAGGGCTGCTGTTTTCACTGCGTACCCGGCAGCACGCTTCGCGATGTTTTCAAAACTCCCCCATCTCGTCACAGTAAAAGCAGTAGCTGTCCTTACCGGATTCCTTAGCCTTATAGAGGGCCACATCTGCATATTTTCCTATGGAATTCTTATCCCCTGTGCGGTGCTTTGGATAAAAAGCCACCCCCACGGACAAGGAAAGCTGCATTCCCCCGTACTCTTCCTTCTTTACATGCGCCAGAATCTCTTTCAGAATGGGTTCCAGTTGTTCTTCCCTGTCCATCCCCGGCAGAAACATGCAGAATTCATCGCCTCCGTATCTGGCGGTGATGGTTCCTTCCGGAACAGATTCCGTGAGTATTTTGGCTATCTTCATCAGAGCGATATCCCCATAAGCATGGCCTCTTGTGTCATTGATCCGTTTAAAATCATCCACATCCATCAGGCAGTACGCGCCGCATTTTCCTCCCTGCATAAAATAGGAAAACACTGCCCGCTCAAACGCCTGGCGGTTCAGCAGATTTGTCATGGCATCATGGGACGCCTGATGCTGCATCTCCAGTTCATGCATTTTTTTATCGTGGATATCCAGAATCGCTCCCACCGCGCCGCCTGCCCCGTGTGGCAGCATGAGGCTCATGGTAAACCAGCGGTATTCCCGGTTTCCTTCCGGCCTGAGGCGGAAATCACATGTGATATTCTCTCTCTTATTTACGGAAGCGCTTCTGAGCGCCTCGATATTAAAATTCTGGTAGAGGTCTATCTTCTCCTCTTCATAGACATTATCCAGAATAAACTGTTCCAGGAATTTCTCGTAATCGTACAGGATTCCCGCTTTCAGCTTTACCGACAGGGAGCCTGTATGAAAAAATAATATCTGGTTATTCTTTATGTCCACCTCAAAAATCACGGTATAGACCAATCCTGTCACCACCTTTCAAATCAACATATCTCGTAACTGCTCTTATGCACGGCCGGCGCATGTGTTGTGCCGGCCTGTCCGGACAATCACCGAATATCTATTATAATACAACAATATAACACTATTGTAAACAACAATTGTTGGCTTATAATTTTATACCCATTGGGGCATAATATAGTGCATATACTGGTATATGAATGATCCGAACAGTGTCATAAATGGCATGTGCCATATTTACCATATTTTATGCAATGCTGTATATGTATCTCATAGAAAAGGGAGGTTTCTTATGAACATTGGTGAAAATCTGGCCCGGCTGCGCAAAGATAAACAGATAAGTGTCTATAAGCTCTCTCAATTAAGCGATGTCTCCATTAACTATATCAGGAGAGTGGAAAAGGGCGAGAGTGTACCCAGCATAGAAATTCTAACCGCACTGCTGTCTCCCCTTGGAATGCGTCTCTCGGAATTTTTCAATGAGGAATCTGAAAAATCCAATATTCTTTACCCCTCACCCTGTGAAGCGGAACTGGTTCGTCTCTATCGCCAGTTAAACAAAGAACAGGCAGGGGTACTTCTCAATCTGGCAAAGCTTCTCGCACAAAAATGAGCAGAAAGTATGCTGTGCACACTTTCTGCCCATAATCTCATTCTGCATTTCCTTTTATTCTTCTGTCTTCCAATGACTGTCTGCTGTCATAGTCATGGAGCTGCAGTTCTTCGCCCACATCACAGAGAAATACTTCCTCCGGATGCCTTTTCAGCACTTTCTTCCCTCCTGTATCTCCCTTTAGACCCATCAGCTCCGGTACATAACTCTCATGAAAAATAACCGGATTTCCCGTCGTGTCTCCGCTTGCAAGACATCCGATCTTCTTTCCGCTCCTTAAAAATCCATCCAGAAAACGGTTCACGGTATCTGCCCTCAGATGGGGCTGGTCAGCCACAAAAAAGCAGTAAAAATGTTCCTCTGTCCCGTCAGTTTTGTCCGCCTCCCTGCTTTTTTTAATGCCCAGCTTCAAAGAGGAGGAAATACCCTCCGCACTCTCCCGGTTTTCCGCGGGACAAAATCCGTATTTTCCGGCTGTCTCCAGAATCCGGGCATACTGGCTCACCACGCAGACAGAGGCAATATCCCTTCTGACCGCCTTCAGTGTCCTGAAGATTTCCATGGGATACTGATACATGGGCCTGCCATCCAGTTCAAAGAGCAGTTTATTCTCCCCAAACCGCCTGGAAAAGCCTGCGGCCAGAAGAATCAGATGGATTCTCCCATTGGCCCGCACAGGGTCAGAAGGCCTTCCAAACACAGGTACACTGGTACTTTTCTGCAGTTCCTCCACAGCCGCCGCGTCCTCTGTCTGGTTCAGCAGGATCATCTGCGCCGCATCCGGAAACTGCCTTTTCAGGGGCTGTACATATCCCGCCTCCAAAAGCCGCCCGGCAAGTCCCGGTGTCAGTATCCGTTCTGCCAAAGAACCGTCCCTGCCGTCTTCTGCCGGACCTCTGTTTTCTGTCTCCAAGAGCAGTTTTTCTGCCTCCTCCATTCGGAAGCAGACCCGGCAAAGAGGCCTGCCCATCGCAGGCATACCCGCCAGAATCATAATATGCGTTGTCTCCTTTCTGATCACCGGTTCATGGGAGGCCGGAACTTTAAAGGGATGGCGCTTTGAGCCGTCCGCCTCTATGACAGCCGCGTCAAAATAAGGCAGCACTGCGCCAAAAACCTCCTCCGGCAGTGCCCGCATCTTCATGCCTCCCGGGCCGGACGTGCCGGCTGTCACGATGGGGGATCTCTCCAGAGCTGCCGCTATCTCTTCCGGGGATTGGTCAATGGCGCCGTTTCTCCCCAAAAAGTTCGGATGCTCCATATGAGTGGTGGTAGTGACCAGAACCTTTTTCCCTTCTCCTGCCAGTTCCTCCGCCAACAGATAGGCGCAGGTGGTCTTCCCCCCTGCGCCCACAAGGGAGATCACCGGTTTTTCCGGCCATCTCCCTGTACTTTTCAGCATATCCAACAGCATTTTCTTCATTTCAATACACCCTTTTCAAAGGCACTGACCAGTTCCAGTACACTGCCCGCAATACATCTGGCTTTATCTGAGATCAGGGTACAGTGCGCCCCGGATTCCTCCCTGGGATCCACATCCGCGGACTTGAAATGCTCTGTCACCCGGTAGCCGTCCGGCAGTATACCCCGGAGCACACCGGAGATCACGGTTCTCTGCGGATAACGCTGTCCATCCGAAGTCTCCACATATCCTACCGGGGTTCCTGCCTCCACCCAGTCACCGATGGATGCCTCTGCCCAAAATACACCGGCCCGGTCCGAGTGGATCACCCTCTCTTTTCCGCAGCCGCCGATCATTCCCGGAACCCCTGTATTTGGTATGGCAAAGCCCTTATTCAGTATTCTGCCCAGATAATGCCCCCGCTTTGTCTCAACCACATAATCCACATCACGCCCGGCCTCAAATCCCGGCCCAAGGGCAATGGTCAGTTCTGCCATATCCCTTGTGGTACCCAGATTCCGTTTTGCCAGAATCCCATCCACAAGAACCTCCGGCCGCAATGTATCAAGAGAGCTGCACGCAGGGTCCACTAAAAGGACAGGGGCCAGAGGCGCCGCCAAAGCGAGAGCCGCCTCAGCACTCTCCACCCTTCTGCACACCATACCCTCCACTTCTGTCTCCCCGTCATAAACAGCCTGGGAAAAAGCCACCAGCCTGCGGATCGCGGATGGCCTGTCAGTCTCCAGTATGACGACAGGATATCCGCTTCTGCTGAGACGATGAATGGTCCCTGTTGCCAGATCGCCGCCTCCTCTTACTACAATTGGTCTCATAATCCGTTCTCCTAACCAGTCTTATGCTGCTCTATGGACGTATGATCTTACCGGCATCTGCCTGTTTTTCCACAATCTCATACATATTAGTCACTCTGCCCACTGCCAGTTTTTCCGTGATTCCGTAATGGTTCAGACAGGTTCCGCAGGTGAGGATCTCCACGCCTTCCCCGTCCAGCTTTTTCAAATCTTCCAGAGACTCAGAATCCTCACAGGACAGATAGGCACCGCCATTGTATAACAGTACCGTTTTCGGAAGTTTCGGAAGCTGTGTCAGGGCATAGATAAATCCTTTCATCAGTATTTTCCCCAGAACCTCATCCCCGTTTCCCATCTCTCTCGAGGAGATGACCACAACGGTATTGTCCGCGGCGGGAATCGAACAGGTCACCGGGATTTCTGTCTGCGTCTTATTTTCATTTTCCCCGGTCACGGTTATTCTCACGCTGTATTCTTTTTCCCCCAGCTTTTCGGAGGCATATTCCGCACCTTGTGATGCCGCCAGTTTTCGCAGATTTTCCACTGCCATCTCATTGTCCACTGTGATGAGGACTACATCATTCCGGCCGCAGGCGTCCATGGCCTTTTTTGCTAATATCACCGGCTTCGGGCAGGCAAGTCCTTTTGCGTCTATTCTCTGTTCCATATGTCACCCTTTCGTAACCGTTCAGATACCTGAGCTGTTACGCCTTTTTCTATTTTACTGAGGCGCCGTATACTTCTGTCTGGGCACATATCTGCCCGCTTTTTTCACCTGTACGGTACCTTCGTCTACTACAAGAGTACCATGCAAATAAACTTTGTCAATACATCCTTTTATTTTTGTTCCCTCAAAGGGGGCATAATCCATGGCATAGTGCTGGGTATCTGCGGAGATCACAGCTTCCTTTTCCGGGTCCAGTATGACCAGATCCGCTGTGCTTCCCGCGGCGATGCATCCCTTCTGCGGGTACATGCCATAGAGTTTAGCCGGGTTTTCAGACAGAACGCGGCACATCTGTTCCGGGGATATCCTTCCTTCCCTCACCCCGTATGTGTAGAGTAAAGTTCCCCTTGTCTCCACACCCGGCATGCCGTTTGGTATCTTTGTAAAGTCCTCTTTTCCCATGGCCTTCTGCCCGGTGGTAAAACTGCAGTGGTCTGTGGATACGGTCTGGATACGGTCCTCCTTTAATGCTTTCCAGAGGCATTCCTGATCCTTTTTCTTTCGGAGGGGCGGAGAGATGACGTATTTTGCCGCCTCCGCGCCGCCCTGCACATAGAGGCTGTCATCCATGAGCAGATACTGGGGACAGGTCTCCGCGTACACTTCCTGCCCGCCGGCTCTGGCCTGCTCGATCTCCCGGTACGCCTCCTCACAGGTGAGATGCACCACAATAATGGGTGTTCCCGCAGTCCGCGCTGTCACAAGCAGGCGGTGCACAGCCTCAGCTTCAAGCTGGGCAGGGCGCACCCTGGGATGTGTGTCGGCATCCAGCCTGCCCTGTGATCTCGCTTCCCGGATCAGAGCGTCAATGATATCCGCATTCTCACAGTGCACTCCGGCGATTCCGCCCATATCGTGCAGCCGTTTCAGGACCTCGTAGATCTCACCGTCATTCAGCTTCATGGCAGGATATGTCATATACAGCTTAAAGGTCGTTACCCCCGCCTCGATCATATCCTTTATCTGGGCCGATATCTCCTCATTCCAGTCAGAAATGGCCATGTGGAATCCGTAATCACAGGAAGATCTTCCGTCTGCCTTTTTATGCCAGTTTGCAAGGGCCTCCCGCAGCGTCTCCCCCTTATTCTGTGTGGCAAAGTCAACGATAGTGGTGGTCCCTCCGGCTATGGCGGCAAGGGTTCCGCTTTCAAAATCATCCGCCGTTACGGTGCCGGACACCTCCAGGTCAAAATGGGTATGAGCGTCAATGAATCCCGGAAACACCAGCTTTCCTTCCAGATCCACCACTTCATCCGCTTCCTCAGGAGATATCTCCGTATCCACCCTGCAGATAATCTCCCCGTCAAGAAGGATATCTTTTTTTCCGCTTTCCTGTCCGTTTACAACCGTTCCGTTCTGTAAAAGCAGCTTCATATGACCTCACCCTTTCTTCTTTTCTTTCCTGTAAAATGTATTCTCCAGGGGCAGTTTTCTCCGCTCCACCCCATCCAGTCTGTAATAGGCATGGGCACATGCAGGAGCCGTGGGAACAGTGGAGATCTCTCCCACCCCCTTCGCCCCGTATGCCTCTGTGAGCACCTCCGGGGAGGTGACAAGAATGGTTTTGATATCCGGCGCGGCGGTTGCCCTGAAAAGCCCCAGCTTTCCGTAGCTCAGCACAGGCCTTCCGTCCACCATGGGGAAATCCTCCGTGAAGGCATAGCCCAGTCCCATGACTACGCCGCCTTCCACCTGTCCCTCACAGGACTGTACATTGATCACAGTGCCCACATCGTGTGCTGCCACAACCTCTGTCACTTTTCCGCTCTCATCCAGAATCACCACCTGGGTCGCATATCCATACGCTATGTGGCTGACAGGATGCTCTTTCGGTGAACCCATGGCATCCGTCTCACCTGTATATTCTGCATAGAACTCCTCTCCCTCCAGCGCTTCCAGGGAACCCTTATCCTGCAGGGCATCCTTTAATTGAAGCGCAGCTCTCCGGGTGGCCTCCCCGGTAAAAAGAGTCTGGCGGGATGCTGTGCTGGTGCCGGAATCCGGCGTGTCTATGGTGTTTGCCTTCTTATGTGTCACCTGGTCTGCTTTCAGTCCTGTGGTCTCACAGACGATCTGGATCGCCACTGTGCCGACACCTTGGCCCATACAGGCAGCGGAGGTGAGCACCTGGACTTTTCCGTCCCGTATCCTCAGGTTACAGCGGCCCACATCGGGGTTCCCCACACCGATTCCGCTGTTCTTCATACAGGAGGCGATTCCCGCATAGGGATGGGAATCATAGACTTCCTTTACCGCCTCCAGGGTCTGCGCCAGAGCACAGTCCGGTGTGGCGATCTGTCCGTTGGGAAGCGTCTGTCCCGGACGGATGGCATTTCTGTAACGGATCTCCCAGGGGGTAATACCAACCTGCTCTGCCAGCAGGTCCAGATTGAACTCTGTGGCAAAGCAGCTCTGGGTCACGCCAAACCCCCGGTATGCGCCTGCAGGAATGTTGTTAGTGTATACACCATATCCGATGATCTCCACATCCTGATAATTATAAGGTCCTGCTGCATGAGTACAGGCGCGCTCCAGTACCGGGCTTCCCAAAGAAGCGTAAGCTCCCGTATCCGCATAGAGCACTGCTTTCATACCGGTCAGATACCCGTTTTCATCGCAGGCAGTGGTGAAGTCCATTTCCATGGCATGACGCTTCACATGGCACATCAGGCTCTCCGCCCTTGAAAAACGTACTTTCACCGGCCGCTTTAAGAGCCAGGCACAGAGGGCTGCGTGATGCTGCACGCTCATATCCTCCTTGCCGCCGAAGCCGCCGCCTACCAGCATGGATTCCACAACCACCTTCTCCTGGGGAATCTGCAGGATCCCGGATATCTCCCTCTGTTCATCATACACAGACTGTCCTGAGGTGTACAGATGCACACCGTCCTCCCCTTCAGGGAAAGCAATAGCACATTCCGGTTCCATGAACGCGTGGTCTGTAAAAGGAAGACTGTAGTGGCGTGTCACAACATATTTGGAATTTTTGATGGCAGTGTCCGCATCCCCGCGGATACACTGTTTCTTTGCCAGCAGATTGCCTTCCTCATGCACCCTGGGTGCATCTTCCTCCAGAGCCTTTCTGGGATCTGTCACCGGCTGCAGTTCCTCCGCATCCAGTTCTATGAGGCTTAACACTTCATCCAGATTTTCCTTATGGTTCACAACGGCAAGCGCCAGGGCATCCCCCACGTATCTTGTGATTCCGCCTACGGGGATCATCACATCCCAGTCCTTCTTAATATGACCGCAGATATTTTCCGGCACATCCTCTGCCGTATAGACAGCCACACAGTCCGGATGGGCCAGTGCTTTTTCTATATGAATGCCGTTGATCCTGCACCTGGGGTATGGGGAGCGGAGAGCCTTTGCATAGGCCATATCCGGAAGTACGATGTCATCCACATATTTTCCCGTGCCCCGGACCTTTTCCTCTGCGTCCACACGCTTGAATCTGCGGGTTATGCCGCCATCTTCCTCTGCCCCAGGTACTTCACGTTTTTCCCGGAAAAAGTCTGCTGCCATGAGAATGGCATCCTCTATCTTCTTATATCCTGTACAGCGGCAGATATTGCCGTGGATGGCCTTTTTCACATCTTGTCTTGAGGGGTTTAAGTTCACATCCAGCAGAGACTTGGCGGAGATGATCATGCCCGGTATACAGAAACCACACTGTACAGCTCCTGCTTCCGCAAAGCAGTGCACATACACCTTCATCTCCTCTTCCGGGATTCCCTCCACAGTCGTCACATGCCTGCCGTCCGCCTTGGAAAGCTTGACCACACAGGCTTTCATCTTCTTCCCGTCCACCAGCACGGTACAGGTTCCGCAGGCACCCTCGCTGCATCCTTCCTTGACCGCGGTAAGGCCCAGCTCATCCCTTAGATAATCCAGAAGCCTGCCCTCCTTCTCGGTTCTGCACTCTTTTCCATTTACATAGAACGTATACATAAAAACCTCCCATCCGGAACCTCCCATATGGTTCCCATTTCCTACACCAATACTTCGTAAACACCCTCATACAGGAGACCCTGCTCCTGCATCATTTTCTCCGTTCTTTCTCTTTCCTGAACCTCTGTGCACCAGGACAGGCCGCATCCGGCTGACACTGCTCTCGGCAGAGGGATCAGCCTTCCGGGAAGCCCCTGTTCCCTGCACATTTTCTCCATTGCCATAGCCCTGGTTGTGGTTCCGAACGTGACCACCAGCTTCAGTGTTCTCTCTCTCATAATTCTGCCTTCCTTTCGCTGCATACGCTGGCTTTGATAGTCTAACTATAACACCTGCAGACCCTTATTACAAGGGATTCGGGACACTTTTTAAAAAATATTTTAGTTAACCTAAAAATTTTTGTAAAAACTTCTTGCAATCTCCAAAAAGTATGCTATGATGGAATTAACAAGAAAAAATGAACCCTGTCAGAAAGGAGCTTTCTTATGGGCAGATTGAAATTACTGAAACAGGTGGCAGCCGGTCTTGCCAGACAGTTCGGACCGGACTGCGAAATCGTCATACATGACTTAAAGACCAAAGACCTGGAACACTCCATCGTCTATCTGGAAAACGGTCATGTCTCCGGCAGACAACTTGGGGACGGCCCGTCGAATGTGGTGCTGAAAGCGTTAAAGGAAACACATCCGGAAAATCTGACGGACAGGGCCGGTTATCTGACCCGGACGGCAGACGGAAGAGTTTTAAAATCTTCCACTTTCTACATAAAAGACGAAGCGGAGGAGCTTCACTACATTCTCGGTATTAATTATGATATTACCAAGCTTCTCACCTTAGAAGCCGCCATCCACAACCTGACGGACACGGATGAGGAGAAAGAAAAAGAAGCTGCCCCGGAGATCACCCACAATGTAAATGACCTTTTAGACCACCTCATTGAGGAGTCCGTAAACCTGGTAGGCAAACCGGTGGCACTGATGACCAAGGAAGACAAGGTAAAAGCCATCCAGTTTCTGAATGACTCCGGCGCCTTCCTCATCACCAAGTCAGGCGACAAGGTGGCAAATTATTTCGGCATTTCCAAATATACTTTATATAGCTATACCGATGTGAACAAAGAAAAGGGGGAACTAAAAAAATGAAAGAAATCCAATGGGCAGAGAACCGTATGCCGAAGACGGCAGACACCTCTCTTCCGATCATGTCACTGGAAAATGTAGCAAAAGCCAGAGCTTTCCACCAGAGCTTTCCGCAGTACAGCAAAACACCGCTTGCAAAGCTTGACCACATGGCCGAATATCTGGGCCTTGGAGGACTCTTCGTAAAGGATGAATCCTACCGTTTCGGCCTGAATGCCTTCAAGGTGCTGGGCGGGTCCTTCGCCATGGCAAACTACATTGCCAAACAGACCCACAGGGATGTAAGCGAACTGCCCTACGCAGTCCTCACCTCTGAGGAGCTCAGAAAAGAATTCGGGCAGGCCACATTCTTCACCGCAACGGACGGCAATCACGGACGCGGCGTTGCCTGGGCGGCAAACAGGCTGGGACAGAAATCTGTAGTCCTCATGCCAAAAGGCTCCACCCAGACACGTCTTGAAAATATCTTAAAAGAAGGCGCAGATGCCACCATCACAGATGTCAACTATGACGAATGTGTCCGCCGGGCAAACGCCATGGCAGAACAGACGCCAAACGGTGTCATGGTGCAGGATACCGCATGGGACGGCTATGAGGAGATTCCATCCTGGATCATGCAGGGTTACGGAACCATGGCTTCCGAGGCCGACGAACAGCTCGGCGAATACGGCTGTGACCGCCCCACCCACATCTTCATCCAGGCAGGCGTGGGTTCCCTGGCCGGAGCCGTACAGGGATATTTCGCAAACCGCTATCCCGACAATCCGCCTGTCGTCGTAGTCATGGAAGCGGATTCAGCCGCCTGCCTCTACAAAGGCGCCAAGGCTGCTGACGGCCAGATTCGTATTGTGGACGGCGATATGCCAACCATTATGGCAGGTCTTGCATGCGGAGAGCCGAACACCATTTCATGGGATATCTTAAAGAACCATGTATCTGTATTTACATCCTGTCCTGACTGGGTATCCGCCAGAGGCATGCGCATGCTGGCAGCTCCCGTAAAAGGAGACCCCCAGGTGACAAGCGGGGAATCCGGTGCTGTGGGTATGGGACTTCTCAGCGCCATCATGGAGCAGGAAGAATACAGGGAACTGCGGGACTTCCTGAAACTGGATGAGAACGCAAAGGTGCTTCTCTTCTCAACAGAGGGAGACACAGACCCCCAGCGTTATAAAGAAATCGTGTGGGACGGAAAACAGTATAATTAATATAAGAAACCATTTTATAATTAAGAATAAATGTATTGGGAGGATATGATTATGGATTACGGTAAAATCAAAGAAGCAGCACAGGGTTACGAGCAGGCTATGACAAAATTTTTAAGGGACCTGGTAAGGATTCCCGGCGAAAGTGTCGGCGAGGAAGGCCATGTAAAACGAATCGAGCAGGAAATGAACGCCCTGGGATTTGACAAAGTTGTCATTGACCCCATGGGAAACATTTTAGGATATATGGGAAGCGGCAAAACACTCATCGGCTTTGACGCCCACATTGATACCGTTGGCATCGGCAACCGTGACAACTGGGATTTTGATCCCTATGAAGGTTTCGAATCCGATACGGAGATTGGCGGCCGCGGTACCTCTGACCAGCTCGGCGGCATTGTCTCCGCTGTGTACGGCGCCAAGATCATGAAGGATCAGGGACTGTTGGATGACCGCTATACCGTTCTGGTAACAGGAACTGTTCAGGAGGAGGACTGTGACGGTCTGTGCTGGCAGTATATTGTAAACGAAGACAAAGTAAGACCTGAATTCGTAGTTTCCACAGAGCCTACAGACGGCGGCATCTACAGAGGCCAGAGGGGCCGTATGGAAATCCGCATAGATGTGACCGGTGTTTCCTGCCACGGTTCCGCTCCGGAGCGCGGTGACAATGCCATCTACAAAATGGCTGACATCCTCCAGGAAGTGCGCGCCCTCAATGAAAACGACGCTGAGGACTCCACAGAGATCAAAGGTCTTGTAAAAATGCTGGACGAAAAATACAACAAAGAGTGGAAAGAAGCCCGTTTCCTCGGCCGCGGCACAGTGACCACATCCGAAATCTTCTTCACCTCCCCAAGCCGCTGTGCAGTTGCAGACTCCTGTGCTGTCTCTCTTGACCGCCGCATGACTGCAGGTGAGACCTGGGAAAGCTGCCTGGATGAGATCCGTGCCCTTCCGTCCGTGAAGAAATACGGCGCAAAGGTATCCATGTACAACTATGAGCGCCCGTCCTGGACCGGACTTTCCTATCCTACCGAGTGCTACTTCCCCACATGGGTCATTCCCCAGGACCACAAAGTGACAGAGGCTATGGCAGCCGCTTACACAGAGCTGTACGGAGAGCCGCGCATTGACAAATGGACCTTCTCCACCAACGGTGTTTCCATTATGGGCCGTTTCGGCATCCCATGCATCGGCTTTGGCCCGGGCAAGGAAGCTCAGGCGCACGCACCCAATGAGAAGACCTGGAAAGAAGACCTTGTAAGATGTGCTGCCGTGTACGCTGCACTCCCCTCTGAATACTGCAGATAACTGCTGCCGAATCATTTGAATTTATATAAAGAAAGGATATCCATACCATGAAAACATTACAGGATTATATTGATAAATTAAACAAACTGAACTTCAAAGAAATGTACGAAAACGACTTCTTCCTCACCTGGGAGAAGACAGATGATGAGCTGGAAGCTGTATTTACCCTGGCAGATGCCCTTCGTTTCATGCGCCAGAACAACATCTCCACAAAAGTATTCGAGAGCGGCCTCGGCATCTCCCTGTTCCGTGACAACTCCACCCGTACACGTTTCTCCTTTGCTTCCGCCTGCAACCTGCTGGGCCTGGAAGTACAGGACCTGGACGAGGGCAAATCCCAGATCGCACACGGGGAAACGGTCCGCGAGACAGCCAACATGATCTCCTTTATGGCTGATGTGATCGGTATCCGTGATGATATGTATATCGGAAAAGGAAATGCTTACATGCATCAGGTTTCTGATTCTGTCAAAGAGGGCTACGAGGACGGCATTCTGGAGCAGCGCCCCACACTTGTAAACCTGCAGTGCGATATTGACCATCCTACCCAGTGTATGGCTGATATGCTCCACATCATCCACGAGTTCGGCGGAGTGGAGAACTTAAAAGGCAAAAAGCTTGCCATGACATGGGCTTATTCTCCGTCCTACGGCAAACCCCTGTCTGTTCCCCAGGGTGTGATCGGCCTGATGACACGTTTCGGCATGGACGTGGTTCTGGCGCATCCGGAAGGATACGAGGTTATGCCGGAAGTTGAGGAAGTGGCTAAGAAGAACGCAGAAAAGACAGGCGGCAGCTTCAAGCGCACCAACAGCATGGAAGAAGCATTCAAAGACGCAGACATCGTATATCCCAAGAGCTGGGCACCATTTGCAGCTATGGAAGAGAGAACCGACTTATACGGAAAAGGTGACTTTGAAGGAATTGATAAATTGGAAAAAGAACTTCTGGCACAGAATGCACAGCACAAAGACTGGGCATGCACAGAGGAACTGATGAAGACCACAAAGGACGGCAAGGCCCTCTATCTGCACTGCCTGCCTGCTGATATCACAGGCTTAAGCTGTGAATCCGGTGAGGTGGATGCCTCTGTATTTGACCGCTACCGCACACCGCTTTACAAGGAAGCCAGCTTCAAGCCATACATCATTGCAGCCATGATCATGCTCAGCAAATTTGATGACCCGGCAGAAGTTTTAAAGAAACTGGAAGAACGCGACCAGCCGCGTAAATTCAAATAAAACAGGTCACTCTGAAAGAAACCGGGACGGGGTCAGGACACCATTACCCTGTCCCTTTCTCTTTTCAAAATGTCAATTGTAAGAACAGGGGGTTTTTACTATGCAGAAACAAAAAATCGTTATCGCTCTGGGCGGCAATGCCCTGGGCAATACCCTTCCGGAACAGATGGCGGCTGTGAAAGTGACAGCCAAAGCCATTGTAGACCTGATCGAGGAGGGCCACCAGGTCATTATCACACACGGCAACGGCCCTCAGGTGGGTATGATCAACAATGCCATGGCTGCCCTTTCAAGGGAAGACGCAGCACAGCCCAACACTCCGCTTTCGGTCTGTGTTGCCATGAGCCAGGCTTATATCGGATATGATCTGCAGAATGCGCTCCGGGAAGAACTGCTGAACCGGGGTATTGACAACATTCCCGTATCCACCATGGTCACACAGGTACGTGTCAATGAAGATGATTCGGCATTTTCCTCTCCCTCCAAGCCGATCGGAAAGTTTTTGGGCGAGGAGGAGGCAAAGGTCATTGCCGAAAAATACGGCCACATCATGCGTGAGGATGCAGGCAGAGGCTGGCGCCGCTTCGTCGCCTCCCCGAAACCTCAGGAGATCGTGGAGATCGGCGCGATCCGCTCCCTGGTGGACTCCGGTGAAGTTGTCATAGCCTGCGGCGGCGGCGGGATCCCCGTGACGCTGAAGGGAAACCACTTAAAAGGCGCCAGCGCAGTGATCGACAAGGACTTTGCAAGCTGCCTGCTGGCTAAGGAACTGGATGCTGACTATCTCATCATCCTTACAGCCGTGGAAAAAGTAGCCATCAATTTCGGCAAAGAGGATGAGACCTGGCTATCCGCTGTCTCCACCTCTGAGGCCAGGAAATATGCCCGGGAGGGACAGTTTGCCCCCGGCTCCATGCTTCCCAAGGTGGAAGCAGCCATTGACTTCGCTTCCTCGAAGCCGGGGAGAAAAGCTCTGATCACTCTGCTTCAGAAAGCAAAAGACGGAATTGAAGGCAGAACAGGAACTGTCATCTGCGACAGACTGTGACTGCAGATAAAAACACCCGGAAGGCTCATTTCTCCGCTTTGTGCCTGCCGGGTGTTTTTTTACAGACATCCCCGGACATGGCAGTACCCGGGGATGTTATCGGAATCACTTTATTAGGTTGATATTTCTGAAATTTATTTATTTACCACATTTATGGGATGACCCTCCACAAATGCTTTCAGGTCCTCCACTGCAATATCCATGAGCCTCTGTCTGGATTCTCTCGGCGCCCAGGAAATATGCGGTGTAATGATACAATTCTTTGCCTTAAGCAGCGGGTTGTCCCCTCTGATGGGTTCAGTGGATACCACATCCAAACCGGCACCGGCAACTTTACCGCTGTTCAGCGCATCTTTTAGATCCTCTTCCACGATCAGCGGCCCTCTGGAATTATTGATAATGATCACGCCGTCTTTCATCCTTGCGATACTCTCCTTGTTCACCAGCCCCTGTGTGGAGGGAAACAGAGGGCAGTGCAGGGCGATCACGTCCGACCTGGCAAATAACTCGTCCCTGGTCACATATTCCGCAATCTCTCTCCCGCTGTCATTCGGGTATTCATCATTGGCAATGACCTTCATTCCAAGAGCCTTGGCAATACGCCCTGTTGCCTGTCCGATTCTTCCGAATCCCACGATACCCATGGTCTTGTCAGCCAGCTCGATCAGCGGATAATCCCAGAAGCACCAGTCAGGATTATTTTCCCATCTGCCCTCATGGACAGCTTTGTCATGATGACCGATGTGATGGCAGATTTCCAGCAGCAGGGCAATGGCAAACTGTCCCACAGCCGCTGTACCATAGGTTGGAATGTTGCACACCGGAATGCCTCTCTCCTTTGCCGTTTCCACATCTACCACATTGTATCCTGTGGCAAGGACTCCCACATACCTGATATTTCTGCAGGCATCAAACACTTCCCTGGGAAGCGGTGTTTTATTGGTTATAACAGCCTCCGCATCACCGATCCTGTCTATGACCTCCTGCATATCCGTAAGGGATGTGCGGTCATAAACCGTCAGTTCCCCCAGTGCCTCCATATCTTTCCAGGATAAATCTCCCGGATTTTCCGTATAACCGTCCAAAACAACAATTTTCATACTCATTTCTTCCTTTCCAAAAAAGCTTCTTTGTGTCAGATCTGTGGATTCTCCGGATGCAGCATGGTGGCAATGACCTTATCCAGCACTTCATCTTTCCAGATATCTTTCCAGTTTTCCCTCATGACCAGACGGTTCCCCAGTCCGATCGCCACTTTGCAGGCATCTGAAACCGGCGGATTTCCGGGAATATATCCCAGGAAGTTTGCGGACAGATTATAAATATGGCCTGTCAGGAAGGAGACTGCTGCCTCCTTGGGTATTCCCCTCTTCACTGCTTCCTCCACGGTCTCCGCCATGGCATACAGACAGGTGGCTCCCAAAAGCTCCACAAGGGTTGGCTCCAAAAATGCGATCTGCTCTGAGGACATGACATATGCATGCTCCACAGGGGCATACATCTGTTTTGCCACCTCCACACACTGGGCAAAACGGTCATCATCGCCCTGGATCTTAGACATGACAATGTCCTGTTTTCCGCCCATTCCGCCAAAGCGGTCCTGGCGCGCCTCAAAGGTATCCTGATCCAGGAAATAGGACGGGTGGCAGGGATGAGCCACACCAAAGGTGCAGTCTTCTCTCAGGGTCAGTTCTCTTGCAACCGCTGCTGCAGGGTCCAGGATAATGAATCCGGTTCCCGGTTTTAACTGTGGCACATAAACAGCGGAGAGTTTGCCGATCAGAGTATCCGGCACAGCAAATACCACCACATCAGCCTTTGCCAGGGCCTCCTCCACAGGAACAGGCTCAAATCCCCTTTCTTTGATGCTCTTAATTCCCGCGTCCGTGGCTTCCACCAGAAGCAGCTCAAATTCTTCCGGTTTCTTTGCCAAATTGTTGCTTGTCCTTGTTCCCATTTTACCGCCTGCACCGATTACACTAACTACGATTTTACTCATTTTATTTTCCTCTTTTCCAATTCCTATATTCTGTCTTTCATTCCTGTCCGGAACGATCCTGCCTGTTACAGATTTTCTTTTACTGTCTTTGCAATGTTCTCGGGAGAGAATCCATAGGCATCAGCCAGCTCTTTTGCAGGGCCGGATTCCCCGAAAGTGGTTAGACCTATGCGTTTTACGAATTTCGGCGCGTTCTCTGCTGAAAGCCTGCTTATGTATGCACCCAGACCGCCGTTAATATTGTGGTCCTCCACTGTCACGATCCTCTCCGCTTTCCTGATAGCCTCAATGATCTTCTCCGGATTCTTTCCATATAAGATGTTAATATCCCCAACCGTTACATTTACACCCTGCTCTTTTAACAGATCCGCTGCTGCCAGGACACGGTCCAGAACAAATCCGCTGGATAACAGAAGTGTGTCATTTCCGTATTCTCTTAAGACAGTAATGCCGTCCGAAGAGAAGGGTGCGTCTTTTTCATACACATTTGCCTCTCTTCCGCTGCCTGCCCTTACATATACAGGTCCATTGATCTTAGCTGCCATCTGTACTGCTTTGTATGTCTGGTAACCGTCTGCCGGAGTCAGGATCGTGTAATTGGGAATGTTGGAAAGGATCCCCAGGTCTTCATAGAACTGATGGGTAACCCCCTCTCTCTCTCCTCCCAAAAGTCCGGAATTGATGCCCACAAACTTTACGTTCAGATTCGGATACGCAACAAAGGTGCGCATCTGCTCACAGGCACGCATGGTCATAAACCCTGCATATGTACCTACAAAAGGGGTCAATCCTGCCGCCGCCAGACCTGCTGCGGTGTCCACTGCATTCTGCTCTGATATTCCCACTTCCACATACTGCTCAGGATACAGCTCTGCAAATTTTGTTGCACGCATCGCTTTTAATGAGTCGGGTGAAACAAACATGATCTTGTCGTCATTTGCTGCCAGATCTATAAGCGCCGCAGCAAAGGCCTCCCGCGTTCCCTTGAATTCTGCCATTATTCTGCACCTCCTAATTCTTTTACTGCCTGCTGATACTGTTCCTCTGTGGGAACTCCCTTGTGCCATGCGTTATCATTTTCCATAAAGGAGAGTCCTTTTCCCTTCACACAGTCGCATACAATGACACTTGGTTTTCCCTTTGTCTCTTTTGCTTTTGCAATGGCCGCTTTGATCGCGTCCGCGTCGTGGCCGTCAATCTCCTGGGCATCCCACTGGAACGCCTCAAAACGCTCTTTTATATTGTTGGAGCCAATGGTCTCCTGTACAGAAGCACCGCTCTGCCATCCGTTCTTGTCCACGAATACGATCAGGTTATCAAGCTTGTGGGCTGCTGCGGAATTGATTCCTTCCCAGCACACACCCTCCTGAAGCTCACCGTCCCCGGCGATCACATACACATTGTAGTCTTTCCTTCTGTATTTTCCCGCCAGTGCCATACCTCCGGCGATGGAAATACCGTTCCCCAGGGAGCCGGATGTCATATCCACACCTTTTGTCTTGTTCATGACCGGATGCCCCTGGAATTTACTTCCCAGTGCTCTCAGCTTAAAGTCCTCAATTTTCTCTCCGAAATAACCTCTCTCAGATAATGCCGCATAGTAAATAGGGCATGCATGGCCTTTTGACAGGATAAAACGGTCTCTGTCCTCCCAGTCGGGGTTGGCAGGATCTATTCTCATCTCATCGAAGAAGAGGACTGCCATAATGTCCGCTATTGACAGTGCCGGGCCCGGATGTCCGTCCTTTCCTTTATAGACCATATCCACGGCTGTCATCCGAAGATGATCTGCCACCTGTTTCAATTCTGCGCTGTTCATACGAAAACCTCCTTGAATTTTTATATATTTTATCAGTTACTATCAAACTCCCATAATACCCGGAAGCCAGGTGATAATTGCCGGAATGAAGGTCATTACCAGCAGTGTTGCCACTTCAATGCACAGGTAGGGAATAATCCGTTTACTGATCTTCCCTATACTGGTATTGGCTATACCCGAAGCGACAAACAGGTTCACTGCCATCGGCGGTGTGATCATACCGATGGAGGTATTGATAATAATGATGATACCTAAAGCGACTGGTGATAATCCCAGGGAAGCTGCAATGGGCAGCAGAATCGGGGTTACCAGCAGAATGATGGACTGTGTCTCCAGGAAACATCCCAAAAACAGCAGGATCACATTGATCATCAGCAGCAGTGCCACCTTATTGGTAAACAGGCCCAGTACGCTGGACGCGATAAAAGTGGGGATATTCTGGTTCGTCATAAACCAGGCAAAGGGTGCTGACATGCTGACCACAAACAATACCACCGCTGAACTCACGGTAGATTTACGGAAAATCTCGTAGATATCCTTTAATGTCAGTTCTTTATATACAAATACACTGATGATAAAAGCATACACACAGGCAACCGCCGCGGATTCCGTAGGTGTAAATAAACCGCCGTAAATGCCTCCCAGAATGATCACAGGCATAAAAATGGCGAGGAGCGCCTCTTTAAAAGAGTGAGCAAAGGCTTTTAAAGTAACCTTGCCATTCTCTGCGGCGTCGTATTTTTTACAGATCACAATATTGGTTGCGATCAGCACTGCCGCAAGCAAAAGCCCCGGAATGACACCTGCCATGAACATGGTTCCCACAGATACGGATGCTGTCACCGCATAGGTTACCATAGGAATACTGGGCGGAATGACAACTCCCAGTGTTCCGCCGGATGCTGCAACGGCTGCAGCCACATCTTCCGGGTACCCCTTCTGCTTCATCCTCGGAACTGTGATACCGCCGATGGCAGCGACTGTTGCCGGATTGGAACCGGAGATGGCACCAAAGAACGCGGAGGCCACGACTGTGATACAGGACAGACGCCCGGGTATTCTTCTCATCAGTATTTCAATAAAATCTATGAGCCGTTTGGAAATGCCTCCCTTTTCCATAATGTTTCCGGCCAGTATAAAGAAGGGAACAGCCATCAGAGTAAAATTATCCGCCTGGGTAAACATTCTCTGGGCAACTGCAGGGAGCAGATTCAGGTTCCCGCTGGCTACGATCGCCACGCACACGGCTATTCCCAGGCAGATGGCAATGGGGACTCCCAGAAACAGCATGACAAATAAAACTCCGAACAACATTCCTATAATCATTTTTTCTCTTCCTCCTTCTGCCCGATCTCTTCTGGTTTTTCTTTTCCCGTGACCTTCTCAAATGTATGCCATGCGTAGCAGAGAGCCATAAGGATCAATCCCAGAGGAATGGAGAGATACATGATCCACATAGGCCACCGAAGGCTCGGCGTCACCTGCCCGCTTGCCATCTGTTTCTGCAGAATGGTCACTCCATAATAGGAAGCGAAGATACTGAACGCAACCACCAGGACAGAGTCCAGCACATAAATGATTTTCAGCACTGTCCCGGAGCAGAACAACTCCAGGGCCTCCACGCAGAAATGTTCCCCATTGCATGCCGCAACACCGATTCCGAGAAAAATCACCCATATCATACAGTACCTTGCCAGCTCTTCTGCCCATGGGATCACAAACAAACCGGTGAAACGTGCCACTGTGGCAATAAATATAACTGCGCACATAATAACCATTAACACTACCAGAAGTATTTCTTCCGCTTTCTTTAGTCCGTTAAATAGCTTTTCCAAAATGTCCACTCCTTCTGTTTAGTTAGATGACTGAATTTTCTCTACCAGCTCCTTGTTCAGCTTCAGGCTGTCCAACTGGTCATAAACCGCATCCGCTGCACTCTTCCACACTTCTTTATCCACTTCTGTCACCGTAACGCCTGCTTCTTTCATGTTTTCAATTGCTTCTTTATTATAGCTGCTGCTGTATTCCCTCTGATAATCCTTTGCCTCCTCTGCTGCTTTGTCGAAAGCTTCCTTCTGTGCATCCGTAAACCCATCGTAGGTACTCTGGGCGATCATCAGCACACAGGGGGAATAGAAAATATCAATCATGGAAACGTATTTCTGCACTTCATACACCTTGGCGGATTCTATGATGGCAATGGGGTTTTCCTGTCCGTCCACGGTTCCCTGCTGAAGCGCTGTGAAGATCTCACTCCATGCCATTGGTGTTGCTGTGGCACCCAATGTCTGGTAGGTTGCCATATGTACGCTGTTTTCCATGGTACGGATCTTCATTCCTTTTAAGTCTTCCGGTGTTTTGATCTCCTTTTTGTCGTTGGTCACCTCACGGAAACCATTCTCCCAGAAGCCAACGCCCCTGATTCCCTGGCTCTCCAGCTACCCCAGAAGGGAAGTTCCGATTTCACCGTCCAATACTTCATAGGCATGTTGTTCATCTTCAAATAAGTAAGGGAGGTCCAGCACCGCAAAGTCAGAGACAAAGTTCGGTATGGGTCCTGTGGATATGAGGCACATCTCCTGTACTCCCATCCCCACATTTTCCATCATGTCTCTTTCATTTCCCAACTGGGAGTTTGGATAGATATCAAGTGTCATCTCACCGTCGCTGTACTCCTCCAACAGCTTCTGCATTTCCTGCAGACCTTTCACATAATGACCTTCGGGAGCTGTGGTGGTTCCCACCTTCAGGCGCAGTGTGGCGCTGTCCGCCCCAAGCATGGTGTCTTCACTTTTCGTCCCGCTGTCGGATGTACTTTTGGAGGACTGCGTCACAGAGGCATCTGCGTTTCCTCCTCCGCCGTTATTTCCACATGCAGTCATAACGCCTGCCAATGTTACAGTCAGAATTGCTGCTAAGATCTTGTTTTTCATGTCCATTCTCCTTTTCTCTCATTTCATTTGTCGTTCGTTAACCATCTGATGTTTTATGTATATCATTTATCGACTGATTTGTCAATGAATTTTCCAAACTTTTTTTCTATTATATGTGTATTTTGTTAAATATAAATAAATTACCCATGGAAATCTTATGCATAATATCTTATATCTAATATTTGACGTATGATGATTCCCCATGATAAGATAGTTACAACAACTAAACATTTTTGACTTTTGAGAATAATAATAGATTCGGAGGTGAATATTTGAGTAATTTATTTGAAGCAAGCAAACGGGAATCCGCTGTCGATCTGGTTGTAAACAGTATTAAACAGCTCTTAATGGAAAGGACCTTAAAACCAGGCGATAAACTTCCCAGTGAATTGGAGATATCCGAAGAACTGCGGGTGAGCCGCGGGTCCGTCCGGGAGGCGATGAAGATTCTTTCTGCTTTCGGACTGGTGGATATCCGGGTGGGCAACGGTACTTATGTCTGTGAAACACCGGGAAATACCACTATGGATTCCCTTCTGTTCAGTTTCTTTATCTCCAATCCGCAGATTGATGACCTCTATGAGTTCCGACATATCTTTGAAAACGATATTCTTACTATGATTCTGGAACACTACGATGACAATGGAAAAGAGAGAAAAGCGCTCCGTGATAATCTGGAGCAGTTAGAGCGCCTGATGGCCAACAGCGCATCCGACAAAAAGCTGTCAGAAAACGACCTGGAATTCCACAGAATTTTAGGCCAGGCATCCAAAAATCTCCTGGCTGAACGGGTTTATAATTTTATCATAGACTTTATGGAACCCTCCATTGCTGCCACCCATAAGGGCCGCAGCGGAGAGATTGTCTATGAAATTCATCGCGATATTGTGGATTTGATCGAATCAAAAGACGCGGGCAGAATTGATGAAGCCATCACAAAATCCGTAGATACCTGGTCCATACTCCAGCCTTCCCTGAATCCATGGGGAGAATAAGGATTTCCGCCATTTGTTTGACGTATTATGTTTTTTTTGATAGAATAACTATAATTAACAACGATCGGGGTGGAATACATTATGAGTAATTTGTTTGAGGCCAGCAAGCGTGAATCTGCTGTAGATATTGTAGTGAACAGTATCAAGCAGTTATTGATGGAAAGGCGTCTGAAACCGGGGGATAAACTCCCCAATGAACTGGAAATTTCCGAAGGATTAGGTGTCAGCCGAGGTTCCGTAAGGGAAGCCATGAAAATCCTGTCAGCCTTCGGGCTGGTGGACATCCGGGTGGGTAACGGCACTTATGTCTGTGAAACACCGGGAAATGAGCTGATTGACTCTCTTCTGTTCAGCTTTTTTGTGTCCAATCCTGACATCTCCAATCTCTATGAATTCCGGAAAATATTCGAGACCGATATTCTTGAATTGATTCTGGAGCACTATGACGAGAATGCCGCAGAACGCAAAAAGCTTGCAAAAAACCTGGAAGAGTTAAAAGCGCTGATCGACAGCGGTGCTCCCCAGTCTAAAATAACAGAAAATGATCTGGATTTTCACCGCCTTTTAGGACTTGCCTGCCATAACCAGATTGCTGCCAGGATTTATGCTTTTGTCATGGATTTTATGCAGGCTTCTATCACCAATACCCACAAGCATCAGAATGGGGAGTATGTGTACAATACCCATATGGCGGTTTATGAGGTCATTGAGAAAAGGGATCACACCAGGATTGATGAAGTTGTGGACAGGACGGTGGAGGTTTGGTTTAAACTTCAGGACGCCTGATCAAAAGAGCCATCCGGCTTAAAAGCGGACGGCTCTTTTTCATTTTTCTTATTTTTTCCTGCAATAGAGGATCTTTACTTCCTGTGGTTCCAGATGAAATGTCTGACTCAGCACATTTTCCGAACCCCATTTCTGTTCTGTGACTATATCGGTCACCTCTGCGTCCCATCCCAGGTTTAAGCCAAGGCTGACGCCTATGTGCTCTGCTTCATGGTTGATCACAAAGACAAACTTATCGTTTTCCCGCTCCAAAATACGAACTTCCACATTCTGTTCTTCTCTGGGCCCGCTTAGAAGTATCTGAGAATGGTATTCTGCCATATCGAGCGCTTTCTTAAACAATCTGTTTGTATCTGCCGAATAGTTCCACATGGCGTTTGCAAAAAACAGTGTTCCAAGATAAACGGTCTTTCCTTTGCCGTATGTACTCTTTGTCATAACCGGAAGCCCGTCATCAAGTGTTGCCACTGCCTCTGCATTGTCATGGAGAACCAGTTTTTCTGCAATCACCTTTGCCGTATGCTCATACCGTCTGCCATCCAGAATAATATCTTCTTCATTGATGGTTCTGTAGTCACTCCTTACATGCAGTCCAAACACCTGGTCAAGACCTCCTGCAGGACATACCTCCGCTCCCCATCCTTTGTCTGTAAAATATCCGCACAGGCCGTCGCTGATCACTTTTCCACCATTGCGCACATATCCTTCAATAGCCTTTGCCATCTCAGAGGACAAATTGATACTGTAGGGCAGCAGCAGAAGCTGATATTTTTCAAGTTCTCCCTTAAGAACCTGCTCCCTGCTCACAAAATCCGGCTGTATCTGGTTCTGCATACATAATTTATACGCTCCCATTAAGGAGAGGGAATCTTTATAAAATCTGTTCTGCTTCCGAATCATACAGCTTCCTGACAATCCCAGAGAGATAAGGCCCTCTGTGAAGATACTGTCCAGATTATACAGAATGGCAGCCTGACTTTTTGGTGCCATTGCCTCAGCGATCTGCTCTTTATATGGCGAAAAGACCTGATTAAACTCTTTCAGCGCCTGGCATCTCTCTGTTGGCTCCCCATTTCTCTCCGTAAATCCCAGGGAGATAGTTTCCACAGTGGAAAGCTCAGGCCTCCATCCCCAAAAGAGAATCCCCTTTGCCCCCCTGGCGATCTGTCCCCAGGTCTGCCGCTTGATCTCCTGCCCGGTGATCGGAATTGAAAAACAGAAACTGTCCTCTGTTCTCTCCCCTATAAAAACATACATGGGGCCTGCCCCGGTTCCGGTCTCTCCGATCCAGTATGGTCCATTGTTCCCGGCACTTCTCAGCAGATCGCAGACAAAGGCTGTAATTTCCGGATTGATGAAATCATACATGGAGCTTCCAAGCATGTCGGTAGTCTCCGCAAGTTTGTAATGGTCATTGGATGTGACCACCGGATGCCCTGTCTCATATATGGCTGTATGTACCACGGTACACCTGTTCTCATCATACTTTTTAACCGTATCACTTAAAAATTTCATAGCATCCGCCTGAGCATCCGAGCGGAAATATTTCCAGTCCAGCCAATCCGTATAGATTCCCACAGAGCGCGGCGGCTCTACCTGTGCCCAGTTCTGATACTGTCTCGTCCAGGTTTCATTCAGTTTTTCCAGAGTTTTGTACTTATCTTTCAGCCATGTCCTGAACTTTTCTTTTGAATGTTCACAATAGCAGTATACCAGCTCTCTCCATTCATTTTGGTAATACTGCTGGGAAGGCTCTTCTGTCGGTTCATGGAATACATCAAAAGCTGCAATATTTTCATTTCCCTTATAATACTCTGTAAATGCCCTGATAAAATTCTCGATGGTTTCCCGATGCGGTTCACTGTCCAGACACAATCCCGGCCATCCGCCTGTTGCAGCATCTGCCTGCTGATGGGGTGTCCAAATAGATCCGGCTGCTGATACATATCTGCTGTCAGGATGTTTTTCATAGACCCACTCAGGAGTACATACCAGATATAAGGTAAAAATCACCTGTAGTCCATGTTTCACCGCAGTTTCCAAAATCGCATCATAATATGAAAAATCAAATTCCCCTTCTGATGGCTCAATCGTTCCCCAGGTAGCATGAACCCTTACCGTGTCCATGCCACAGTCCTTCATATTCCGGAAGTCATACTCCCAGTTTCGGCTGCTTCTGTCCCGGTAAGCGGAATACTTGGTTCCAATTGGAAACAGCATTTTAAGTTTATCTGTCTGATTCATCATCTTTCCCCCTTTACCTTACCTGCCCAAATCGGAGTTCCTGTCCATTCGGGTTTTCTACCAGGATTTCCCTGCTTTCACCCGGAAGTATATCAAAGTAGTTGTCTGAACATGAATAATTTCCCTTTACATACGCTCCGTGTATATAGCCTCTGCTTGTTAGTGTGACATGCGTACAGCGCCCGATTTGTTTTGTCTGTACTATTTCGATCTGACTTTTTTCAAACTCCAGATTACGCATATCATCCATTCTCAGACATACGCTGTCCTCCACACCTCTGGATGCCAAAAACATAATACTGCCTTTCCTGTAATCCTCCACCGGAAGTTTTTCCCGCAGTACACACTGCCTGGAGGCTGCCGGAAGCTTAAAGACAACCGTGCGGAGTTTCCTGATGCTTCCGTCAAAAGAAACATATCCCAGTTCACCTTCTGCTTCTGCACAGGTATTGCTGTCATTAAGTCCCCATACCACCAGTTCGCCTTTATCGCAGCGCATGATCAATTTAACCGGAGCAAGCGCCCTCTTCACTGCATAATAAGAAATTTTTCTTCTCAGATAATAATCAACTATCGTCCATCCAGTCTCTCCCCAGGTATCGTTATACATCCAGAATAAAGCCCCGTAACAATCCATTCGTGCCCGTATGGCCTCCAGAGAATAGCCGAGAACCAGAGCCTGGAACATTCCTCCATAGAGAACATATTCCTCCATTTCCAGTTTTTCCGGATCATCCAGATAATGCTTCCGGATACCTGCATATACACTGTCCTTCTCAAAGACATTGCAGTGCATTTCCCATGCTCTGCCAGTTCTTTCATATTCATTCGTTCCCATATATTCCTGTATGGATTCCACACAGCATGGACCGACACAACCATATTCGCTCACAAATCTGGAACGTACTTCATCGTACAAAACCGGCTCTATCCGTTCTTCCATATCCTTACTCATAAACCCATTATGCCATCTGTGCACATCCCCGCAGGAATCATCATTTGGCAGTTTTCCCCCGTACGGTGAGCTGTTCCAATAAGGGATATCCGGACAGTTTGCATGTATGATCTTTTTTGCCAATACATTGGCGATATATAACCCCAATGGCTTTTCCCTGGTAAAATCCACCTGCCACTGCGGATTATCCTGGGGATTAAAAAGCCAGTGATTCTCATTGCTGCCGCAGAACAATGCCATACAGGCATGACTGCCAAGCCGTCTGGTCTGGTATTCCAGCTCCTTTGCGGCTTCTGCGCGGAACCATTCCAGATGGTCCGGATATGTGGCACAGGCGAACATAAAGTCCTGCCATATCAAAATGCCCTTTTGATCACAGAGCTGATAGAAATATTCTCTCTCATATAACCCTCCGCCCCAGATACGCAGCATATTAAAATTAGCATTCACCGCCTCCTCCAAAAGCTTTTCTATCTTCCGGTCCGTCACTCTTGCATAAATAGAATCATTTGGAATCCAGTCCCCGCCTCTGCAAAAGACAGGAACATCGTTTACATAGAACTGAAACTTTCTGTTCTCCCCTTCCAGGGGAGATGTGTCCAGTCTCAGTGAACGAATGCCATATGTGATCTCCCTGTGTTCTTTTATATCATGATCCAGCACCATATCTACTGCAATCCTGTATAATGGCTGTTCACCATATCCATTCGGCCACCACAGCATGGGATGATCTATTTCCAAATCCACACAAAAATAATTAGTACCGGAGGTCAACAGCTGATTTTTCAATACAGATACCGCACAGACCTGCTCTTCGTAAGAAACGCTCACCTGTAAATCGCAGCTCTGTGTGGAGATCATCGGCAGACTTTCCACCTCTGCCGTCACTGTCAGAAATGCTTTTTCCCCCTGCAGCCGATTCCTTATCTCTACATTTCTGATCACCGCTTTTTCACTGCATTGAAGATATACATCTCCCACAATCCCACAGGTGACAACCCGCGGTCCCCAGTCCCATCCTACTGTGTACTGAGGTCTGCGCACAAAAGCCCTGCGGTAATCACTTCTGTATTTTCCTCCATTGTCATCTTCCCGGCATACTGCCCAGTTAATCTGTGAGAGCTGTTCATCTGTAACCTCCTCAAGCCCTGTGGTTACCCGCACTGCAATCTCATTTTTCCCTTCTCTCAGCATATGCCCGGCCGGACAGACAAATGGATAATGCACACTTCTATGGCTGCCTGCATACTGCCCATTTATAAAAATATCACTCTTTGTGTCTAAAGCTTCCATAACAAGCTCGATCGTCTTTCCTGATAAATCAGGCAGATCAAACTCTTTCAAAAACCACCATGCACGCTTTTCCACCCACTCCGACTCCAGACAGTGGTCTGCCACTACCGGATCTTTGATGATTCCCTTTTCGATCAGCGGCATTCTGACATCTGCAGGTATATCACATGTAAGCCACCCATCCTGATATAATTTAACTTCTGCCAGCTTTTCCTTTTCCCAGCAAAGGGGAGAATCATGCAGTTTCCATCCCCGATTCAGATTTATTTTCTCCATAGTTTACCCTCACGTGTAACTTGTTCCGTATTCATCACGAACATTTCTCAAGTTTCCTATAAAACGACGGCAGTTCCTGCATAAATGATTTATACAGCTGCTTTCTGTCCTTATACAATCTATAATTTGCCGCAGATGGCTCATATACTTTGGAAACTGCCGCATATTTCTCCGCAGTTTCTTCCAGACTGTCAAACAGCCCCACTGCATTACCTGCGAGTATACACGCACCCCACATGGATACATCTCCTCTGTTCATGGTACAGTGATTTTTCCCTGTAATGTCAGCAGCCATTTCCGGCCACAGGACAGACTTCGCCCCTCCGCCGATCATCTTAACTGTATCCCACGTATATTCCGGATACAGACAATCCACACGTTCCAGTGCAAGGGAAAAATCATAAGAAAAACTCTCCAGAAGTGCACGGTAGAAATGTCCTGCGTCATGACTCCAGTCAAATCCCATAAAAAGCCCTTTCAGCTCTTCGATCAAAGGCATGGAACTGCCGCCCAGAAGTCCCAGGGCCATCATACCGTCACATCCGGCCGGGACCAGTTTCGCCTCTCTGTCAATTCTGCTGAAGGCGTCTTTTAATGACTCCTCTTTTCTGATAAAATGATTTACAAACCAATCCAGTGTAATACCTGAACCGGCAATAAAATGCGTTGCGTAATATTTACCCGGTACCGCTGCCGCCAGTACATCCAGGCGCTTTTCCTGCAAATCCGGTCTGTATTCTTCCACGCAGCAGCTTATTTCCCCGTACGATGACGCCTCAAATACAATATCTCCCGCCTTTACGTTAGCCGCTCCCAGACATCCTGCCACTTTGTCCCCCGCTCCGGAGACAAGAGGAATTCCACTCTTTAATCCGACTATCTCTGCTGCCTGCCCGCTCAGATATCCGCAGATCGTATTGGATTTCACCATTTTAGGCAGATATGATTCCTTCAGCCCAATACTGCCGCAGATCTCCTTTGACCAGGCATCGTTTCTGATATCTGCAAGTCCGGTCCAGGCTGCATAGGAGCGGTCCATCACAGCTTCATCCATTCCAAGATTCCCCAGTCTGCCAATCACATAGCCGCTGATCATCACATACTTTTCTATTTTTTTAGAGAGTTCCGGGTATTCTGCAGCGAACCATTCATATTTGGGAGCCATCTGCGGAAAATTCGTCCCGCTGATTTCCAGAAATTCATTTTTCAGCTCCTGCATCTGTCTTTTCGCATATGGCATATACCGGGAATCCAGTGAACAGGACCATGTGGTAATATCCTCCCAGTCTTTTCCCACTCCCATAAATCCTGACATCTGTCCGGTAAACGCAATAGCTGCAATATCCTGCGCCCGTTCTCCGAGCTTTTGTGAAACCTTTTTCATGCAGTTAAGCACCGATGAATACAGTTCATCACCTCTCTGAATAAATACACCCGGTGACGGCCTTTCATCTTTCACCGGCTCCATGGCCTCTTCCACACACCGGCTCTGCGTATCATATACACCGCACTTAATAAAACTGGTCCCCAAATCCACCGCCATAAGTAAATACCTGTCCAATTCTAATCCCCCTTACAGCATTTTTCTGCCGCAGCAGTTCCGATATACGGAACTGTTGCTTTCTGCCATCTATTCACAACCTGTTGTTTTCGTAAGAAGCTTTACCGCCGAGCTTGTTCCGATTCTGTCGCATCCTTCTGAAAGAAAGGCTTCTAACGCTTCCCTGGTCCTGATTCCGCCTGCTGCTTTTATTTTTACGTTTTCCCCAATATATTTTTTGAACAGGCGGATATCCTCAATATCCGCACCTTTTGTGCCGAATCCTGTTGAAGTCTTAATATAATCTGCACCGGCACTGGTAACTGCTCTGCACATGGCAGTCTTCTCCTGCTCTGTCAGATAACAGGTTTCAATAATAACCTTTAAAACAGCATCCCCCACAGCTTCTTTCACAGCGCGTATTTCTGCCGTCACTTTTTGAATATCACCATTCTTCAGATCCGTTATATTGATGACCATATCCACTTCTTGGGCGCCTTTTTCCACTGCATCTTTTGCCTCGAACACTTTGGATTCCCTGGTACTGTATCCCAGCGGAAATCCGATAACTGTACAAATATTCAACCTGTCCCCATAAGTTTCCCGTACCCTTTCTATATAACAGGGCGGTATACAGACAGACGCGGTGCCATATGCAACAGCTTCCTCACAAAGTCTCTGAATCTCTTCCCAGCTTGCCGCTGCGTTTAAAAGGGTATGGTCAATATGCCTTAATATCTCTCTGTTCTCTCTCATGCTGCCTCCTGACCGTTTGGAAAAATCATGATTTTACTGAAAAAATAACCGCCTGCATCAATCTTTTTAAAGACTTCAGGTACATCCTCCAGACCTATTCTATGACTGATGATGCCCTTTGCGGACATACCATTTTCATACAGCTTGATAGATTCCGTCCAGTCTCTTCCCGGAAATGGCTTGGTAAAAGAATTCCAGGAACCTACAATCTCAATCTCGCTCCTCATAACATAGTCCACTTCCTCTTCAGACAATGCAAGGCCCTGATGAGAGATACCCAGAAGCACTACCTTTCCCTGCTTTCTCGCACAGCGGATGCACTGCTTCTGTGCAGCCGGAGAACCTGAAAAGTCGATCACCACGTCTGCCCCGATTCCTCCGGTTACATCTTTTACTTCCTGTATGACATCTGTATGCAGGGAATTCATAACACAGTCTGCCCCTGCTTCTTTTGCCATAATAAGCTTCTTATCCCACACATCCACGGTAATGATCTTGCCTGCACCCTGTATTTTTGCATACTGTACCGCGAAAAGTCCAATTGCTCCTGCTCCGAAAATACACACAGTCTCACCGGGCCTAAACCCGGCCTTGAACATTGCATGAAGCGCGTTCGCACAGGGATCCACCGTAGCTATATCTTCAAAGGGAACTTTCCTGTCCACTTTCAGAAGGTTGCTTGTTTTCACCGCAATATACTGTGCCATGGCGCCATCTCTTCTGGAGCCGTAATAATCATAATGATCACACAGGGAATACTGCCCCTCCCTGCACCAATGACAGGAATAACAGGGGATCAACGGCGTGGCAGTCACATGGTCCCCCACTTCAAAGTTTCCGGCTTTCTCACCTTTTTTTACAATGATCCCCCCAAATTCATGTCCCAGAATAATAGGGGAAACATGGGCTCCATACTTATTCGCACGCGGAATATCCGAACCGCAGATTCCCACAGCCATTACCTTTACCAATACTTCATCTTCTTCTATTTCCGGAATGGAAACCTCTTCCACTCTCAAATCCCCCGGTGCATACATTCTAACTGCTTTCATAAGCTGTCTTCCCTCTCCTTCTTGACTCTATACTCACCTTTTTACATCGTTACCACCAGTTTCATGGCTTCTCCTTTTTCGGCCTCCGCAAAAGCATCCTCCACACGTTTAAGCGGATAACAGGCACTGATATATTTTTCAGCATCTATAACACCGTCCCGGATATATTCCATTGCCCTTTTATTCTGCTTCGGTGTGGATGCATGGACACCAAAAACTGATAATTCCCTGTAATGGATCAGATTGCTGTCGATGAATCCCTTAGACTCTCCGGGAAGCCCTCCGAACAGGGATATTCTGCCCCTCTTTGCTAAAAGTCCCATGCCCTGTTCCTGTACTTTTCCGACTGAACAGGCAGTGATCACCACATCCGCACCATTTCCATCCGTTAACTCTCTGATCTTTTCTTCCAGATTTTCTTTAGAGGAATTTACAAAGGTTACCCCTTCCAGTAATCTCTCTGCCTGGCTGATTCTCTCCTGTGATGTCTCTGCGATCACAACTTTCCCTGCCTTTGCATGCATGGCAAGCTCCGCATGCATACACCCGATAATACCGCTTCCGATGATAAGAACACATTCTCCCGGTGCAATATTCAGATAAGACTGGGCATTCATGACACAGGCAAGAGGTTCGCTAAGGGCATACCTTGTATAGGAGTTCTCCTCCGGCAGAGTATAGACATTTCCCATTTCAAAGGCACAATCCGGAACTGCCATATACTCTGCAAAACCCCCGTCATATTCAAACCCTATGGTTTTCAGGTCATCACACATATTCGTGAATCCCTGTCTGCAGCTTCTGCAGTTTCCGCACCCTATGGCAGGTGCCATGGATACATGGGTTCCTACGGGAAATTTCTTCTTAAACTCATCCCGCACTTCTATGATCTGTCCCACAATCTCATGTCCCATAATCCTTCCATCCGGAATTTTATTGCTTCCGAACCGGTAGGTACGGATATCCGTACCGCAGATGGAACAGGCTTCCAGTTTGATAACTGCCCCGTTCCCCGCCTGCAGAGACGGCTTTTCCTTTTCGGTCAATCTCGGTTTTCCATTTTTATCGAATATGTAAGCTAACATACCTCTCCTTTTATTCTTGAATCAATTTCTCTGCTGCTTCTTCATCAATGATCAGGACATTTGCATAGCCTGCTTTAAGAACTGCACGCAGTGTCTCCAGCCTTTTCTCCCCCAGGATTACAGCAATTCGGAATTCACAATTTTTTAACTGTTCCATGGGAACCGCTATGGTCCTGTCCTCCAGGTCCTGATTGGCACATCTGCCATCCTTGTCAATAAAATGGGTACATACCTCTCCCACGGCTCCGGTATCCTTCAGATACTCTATCATATGATCCGGAATATAACCGGAACGGACCAGCGAACTTTGCTGTTCACATTTACCTACCGTAAATACAGCAATATTCATATTCTCCCAGAGCTGCATAACCTGACTTATGCCATGCTCTTTTAAAAAAATTTCTTTGTATGCCTTGTTTTCCACAATAGCAGGCGCAGTCATGGCGTATGCATCCCCGCCGAATGCGGAGACAAAATTATTGCTGATCTCCCCTGAAAATGTGCTGTTCTGGTTCTGGCTCAGCCCGCCGCATAACTGGACAACTTTTATCCCTTTATACTCCTGTTCCGTTGAAAGCCTTTTGGAACACTCATAAATTGTCCGGCCCCATGCAACGCCGATTGTATCTCCATCCTTTACGATGGCATTCAGAATATCATTTAAAACCCGTCCGAGCTCCTGGTAATAAGCCTCTCTTTTTCCTTCGTCCTTCTTTCTGCCCGCTGATACCATAAAGGCTTTTTTCAGCCCGTATTTTTTTCTGAGGTATTTTTCCTCTTCCGTCTCGATCAGCCATGGATTGCTGCTTCTTATCTCTATGAGTTTTTCTTTTCTCGCCTCAATAAGCAGTTTTGAAACATAGGAACGTGAAATCTCCATCTGCTTTGCTATTTGATTTTGACTTAAATTCTCCAGATAATAAAGTCTTACTACCTCTAGTTTTAAATGATCTCTTACCATATTTAATTTCTCCTTGTCTGCTGAAGTTTTATCCCTTCACAGAACCGGCCACCATCCCTTCCATAATCTTTTTATGAAACAGGAAATATACGATCACAACCGGCAAGGTAGCTATGGTAAGCCCTGCCATCATAGGCGTATACTGGACGGAGTGCTGTCCTGTAAAATATGTCAGCGCAATCGGCAGCGTTTTCAGCTCAGGTTTTCCCATCAGTACCAAAGAGAACGGAAATTCATTCCAGGCATCCAAAAAGCTTAAAATAATCACGGTCGAAAGTATAGGTTTGGATATGGGCAGAAACACCTTGAAGAAGATATCATGGGTATTTCCCCCATCAATGATTACAGCCTCTTCAATTTCTCTTGGTATGGTGGCAGCAAAGCTCGTCACCAGGAAAATGGCCTTTGGCAGCCCGAAAGCGGCATAGACTAGAGCCAGTATAAACCTATTATTATTCAGTGTAAATAGCTTTAGCTCCACAAAAATCGGTATTAAGAGGCTGTGTACAGGTATCAGCATCCCGGAAAGGAACATGGTATACAGAATTGTTTTCCCCCTGAACTGATACCTTGCAAATACCACTCCTGCTACAAAAGCAATAAAGACCAAAGCTGCCACAGCCGTAACACTGACTAACACACTGTTGACAAACGCCACATCCATCTTTCCTGTTTTAATGGCTGACAGATAATTGCTGAAATGAAAGGAAGTGGGAAGCCCGATCAGATTCCTTAAAAAAGAGGGCTCATCCTTCAAAGAAGAATAAATCATCCACACTACAGGAAACAGACAGAAAAGAGACAGAAGAGCTATGAGCACATTTACCAGCAGCATCAGTATTTTCTTCGATATTTGTGTCACTCCATAAGTTTTATTCATATTTCTTCTTTCCCTTCCCAAATATCACATTACATATCAACACCAGTGTCAGACTCACTGCCATGATTCCAACAGATATGGTGGAGCCGTAGCCGAACCGTTGTTTTATAAAGGAAGTCTTGTATGCATACATGGCCCCCACCATGGATGCAGTACCCGGACCACCGCTTGTGATAATGTAAATATGCTCAAAGATTTTCATACACCCTGATACAGCCAGAATAACAGAAATTTTCACTGTATCCATTGTCATGGGCCAGGTAATGAAAAATGCCTTTTTAATTCCCCCTGCCCCATCCAATGCAGCGCTCTCAAAAATTTCTTCCGGTATGTTTTTCATCGCACTGACGAAAATAACCACATACAATCCGATCCACTGCCATACAATGGGGACAGTTATACACTTCATAACAATATCCACATCGTCGATCCATGGCCGTATCCAGCTCTCCAGTCCAACCGAATGCAGCAGGAAATTAAGGAGTCCGTAATCCTGGTTATAGATGATCTTCCACAAAAATCCCACAACAACGGGAGCAAGAACTACCGGCATAAAGATTGCAAACTGGTGAAAGGATTTTAATTTGAGACCTTTGGAACAGATAAGGGAAGCAATGATAAAAGCGATCCCTACTTGAAAAACCACACAGCAGGCTGCCAGAATAAAGTTATTGAGCAGTGCTTTTCCAAAGATGGAATCCCCCAATAACCTGGAATAATTGCCCAGACCCAGAAATATCTTCTTCTTTCCTCCGGACCAGTTAAATAAAGAATAATAAATTGCCATAATGATCGGTATTGCTGTAAATACCAGAAACAGCACTACACTTGGAAACATATACAGAAAAAGAGTTCTCTTCTTAGGCTGCAGTACCTTGTTGTTTGCCATTTGGCAGCCACCGCCTTTCTAAATTTATCTGCGGAGACCGGCCGTTATCAGTCGGTCTCCTGTATAGTTACCGGGCACGAAGTGAACAGTAACCCTGTACACAATACTGTTTACCTGTTATCAGTCAAGAGTCAGCTCATATTCTTCCTGTACACGTCCGCCCCATTCCTCGGGAGTGATCTCACCAATGAGCAGTTCCTGGAAATTTGTATTCATGGCGTCTATCACAGAGGTGTCAAAGTGACAGTCGTACTGCGGAGTCTTCTTCACACTGCTTTTAAGCTGTGCATATTCCTGAACTAAAGGAGAAATCGCACTGTAGTCATAATCAATATTCATACCGCCGAAGTCACCTTTTTCTGCAAGATCTTTACACCATTCTTCATCTGTAGTATATTTGATAAATAACTCTGCAGCCTGTTTTTTGGCACCGGTAAGTTTGGCATTGTATGCCTGTCCCCATGCGGAGCCGCCCGGTGTTGCCGGATAATCCCCTTTTCCTCCGTCAATGGCCGGCAGAACAGCCACGCCTGATTTCTCGATCACGCTCTGGTCATCACCTGCGGTTGCAATCAGTGTTGCAAATGTCCATGAACCATCTACATAAGAAGCATATTCTTCGTTCAGATACGGCGGCATAACCTCAAACTGGTCAATGCTGTTGAGATTTGTATTGAGATATTCTTTATCAGCCAGTTCCGCCATTTTCTCAACACCTTTTAACATATCTTTATCTAAGAATCCGTCACCGGTGCCTTCCATGATGTCATCATACCATTTTGTACCGGCTCCTCTGTCTCCCATAGCCCCGAAAATACAGGAATTGGCAACCCACTGTCCGCTGTTTCCCACACCCAAAGGCACATAACCTGCGTCTTTCAGCTTTGCAAAACAGTCCATCATATCTTCCCAGGTCTCCGGGAACTTTTCGTATCCCACAGATTTATAGATCTCCTTATTGTATACTACAAGAGAGCAGCAGAGGTTCTGGAATGGCGCGCCATAGTAATGACCGTCATACTCCATATCAAACAGAACTTCATCATCAAATTTTCCTGACCAGTCTTTGTCATTTTCAAAAAATTCATCTACAGTTCCAATCTGTTCATTCTCCACCAGATTGGGAATCCATGCTCCTTTTACATTAAACACATCAGGCAGCGTATCTGCTGCAGCATAAGTCATCATGATCGTCTGGTAGTCATCATGCACGGAACCGTCATAATTGATCTTAATATTCGGATAATCCTTCTCCAGCCTTTCAATGGCATGGTTCAGTGCATATGATTTTGCATCTGTGGTACTGTCAAGAGGCCACATCATGGCAACATCAAGAGTTACCTCCTCCGTAAAATCTCCGTCGGACTTTGCGTCTGTTTCCGCTTCCGGCTCTTTCTCTTCTTTACTTTCCGGCTTTTCTTCTTTTGTCTCCTCCTGTTTTGCTTCCGGCTCCTCTTTCGGTTCTTCTGTGGAACCACAGGCAGTCAGCATAGAACAGACCATCACACCTGCCAATAATACAGCAATTCTTTTTCTCATTGTTTTCCTCCCAAATTCACATTATAATATTCTGCCGATATCGTTTACTGTTTCAAAAATCAACTGCTTTTTCAGCTCCTCCATTGTAACCGGCCGGCGGAAACTGTTTTTGCTGATTTCCACTGTTTTTATTCTGTCCGGCGATAGGTCAAAGCAGTTATCCGAAAATTCACAGTCATTATTATCCAAATCCATTTTTATACATTTTGCAAAGCAAGATGTCTGAATATTTAAGATATACTTTTCCTTATCATTTTGTACTTCCACACGAAACTCAGGATGTAAAAAATGGAAATGCTTTGGCTTTACAAACAGATAGGTCTCCTCACTAATCCTCTTCCCATCTTGACTGCATAACAAAAGTTCCAAATAATACTGCTTCTTGTCCTCCTCCCTGATTTCCTCTGTCCAGTCCATCTCCTGAAAGACAGAAGAGGAGGAACCCTGTATCTGTATTTCCTTTTTCCCTTCTTTCACTACACATCCCGCAGAATCCCTCAATGCCCATATAAGGTTTGCTGTAAATCCTTCAGGATGATCATTCACCACAAATATCTCCAGTCTCCGCGGTTCAAATCTGTCCTCTTTCACACACAGGACAACTTGACTGAAAAAACGTCTGGCATAATAGTGAAGAACCTTCAGCCGATACTCATAATCAATCCCAGACCAGCTTGTGCCCGGAAAACAGTCCACAATCTGCCAATAAAGTGCTCCCATACATCTCGGTTTCATACTGCGGAAATGATATGTCCCATATTTAATACCCTCAGCCTGCGCATACTGGGATGCGAAAATATATTCTTTAAAATTCTTGGGAGCCCGGACTTCCTGGAATATGTAATTCATGATCTTGCCATTTCCCATATTGCAGTAATTGTCACTGCAGTGCTGCATATAATCCATCACTTCCGAATTCGGACTCATATCCTCCGGTTCCAGGTAACTGCACAGTGTTTTATAATTTTGGAATGATTCCAGACCGAATTCGCTGATAAACCTTCCCGTGCAGTCTCTGTAAAATGTATAGGGTTTTGCCGGCAGATACCAGACATACCAGCAGTGCACATCTCCCTTCTCATATCCATTGGGATCATAATAACCTCCTCCGCTGGAGGGAGAACTCGGCCAGTATAATCTGTCAGGATCATACTTTCTGACTATCTCAGCCAAATGTACTTCATACTGCTGAAGGTTTTTCATCCTAAGTTCATGGGTCAGTCCCTCTGCATGATGCTCATAGTCATGAAACCATTCATTTTCGTTATTCCCGCACCAGAGCACAAGGCAGGCATGATTACGGAGCCTGATCACATTGTCCTTCACTTCCTCCCTGATGCTCTCCAAAAACTCATCGTTTGAAGGATATAAGGCACAGGCAAACATCAGATCCTGCCAGACTAAAAGTCCGTTTCTGTCGCACAGATCATACAGTTCATCATCAGGATATACTGCCCCGCCCCATATACGGATACAGTTATAGTTTGCCTCCTTACAAAGACGTATCAGTTCCCGGTGGCGCTGACCCCTGCAGGCTGTCAGGAATTTGTCCGGCGGCGTATAACTTCCGCCTTTTGCAAATACAGGAACGTTATTTACATAAAAGGCAAAGCTTTCCCCATCCGCATCTTCTTCCCTTCTCACCTCCATAGTACGAAGTCCAACAAAGAATCTTTTTTCCTCCTGTTCATCTCTGCACTGCATTTTGACACAAATCTCATAGAGAGGGTGATCTCCATATCCGTTGGGCCACCATATTTCCGGACTTTCTATCTCTGTCCATACTTCTGCCAGAGATTCTCTGCACTTTGTCTTTTCCCTGAATATCTCTTCCCCCTGAGGATCGTATACAGTCACCTCCACACAGACTTCTTCTCCGTATGCTGCTTCTGTCAAAGTCTCTGTTTTCAAGTAAACCTTTCCCTTTTCATGTCTCTGCCTGGTATAGATATGGGAAATCCTTGCTTTGTCATACGCTTCTATGTATACCTCTCTCCAAATGCCCAGATCCGGTACATTCGGCTCCGCATCCCAGCCAAAAGAACTGTGTGTTTTCCTTATCTGGGAAAATCCGTGGGGACTTGCGGTATTAAATTCAGGCAGAGGATGTTCCCTGTGCTGTTCTTCTATATAGCGCACCGATGAATATATAATCACCTGAAGCAGATTATCCTCGGCCTTCAGTATATCTTTTACCGGAAAACGATATGTGCGGTGCATATTTTCCGTGCGGGCAAGTTTCACGCCGTTGAGATAAATATCAGCTATGGTATCAATTCCCTCAAATACCACAAACTGTTTTTCCCTGAGAAGCACATCCTCCCTTACTGAAAAATGCAGTTTATATTCATAATCCCTTTCAGCAAGTTCATGAAACTCTCTGTCCTGGAAACGATAAAATGGCTTTTTAATTCTCCCTTCTTTTATCATATCCAGAAACAGGGAACCGGGCACTTCCCCATGATGCCATTCGTTCTCCTGTGTATCTCTGTACTTCCACTCCAAACCTCCCAGCCCTTGTACGATCATATACAGCCCCCGCTTCTCAGTCTTCTATTGTAGTAAATCTTGAAATCTCAGGATCCGTATAGACATCTGTGCCGTCATCACTGTAGGATGAAAATTCTGAGACAACTGCTCCCTCCGGCCCTGCCTGGAACCAGTGTTTTGTATTAGGTGCCAGGGTGTACTGCTCTCCTTGTTTCAGAGCAATCTCATGCCAGACAGTATAAACGTCATCTTTCCCATCAGGAATTTTCGCCTTCGGATTCTCGGTGGGCTCTCCGGGAACATGAACATATACTTCACCATAACGACAACGGAAAGTCTCTTCTTTTCCCGGATTTTCCGGTCCCAGCGGCGGATGCCTGTGCTCTGCACAGATTTGTCCGGGAAGCATGGGCAGTTCTTTGGCACAGCATCTTTTTGTATTTACATATACATGCAGCATAAGGCCTTCGTGGTAAGGATCATTCAGGCCGAAATCCGTAACCTCCATCCTTTCCTGTTCTTCCGGTGTCAGATAGATACCGGCTTTTTTCATCAGTTCCAAACCTTCCTTTTTGATCTTGTCATAATCGCTTCTCTTCATTTCCTTCTCCTTTGTGTCATATGACACTAACTTTTCTTTAGTTCTGTTACCATTCATTTTTCAGATGCATCTATAAAAACGAACTTTTTTGTTTATAACTGCATATTATCACAATTAATTATGCCGGTCAATTATGAATTTTCCACAATTTTATACTTAAATTTTCTACATATTTTATTTTTTCCAATTTTTACCATTTGTGTCATTTGACACAGGCAATGTAATCCTTTTTCTCTATTTTAATCTGAATATGCAAATGCACTGTAGTTTCAATGCAGCAGACAGATAATGGATTAAGTTTTAGTCATGTTATGCTCAGGAAACAAAAATGAATTTAGGAGGTATCTTATGCTGGAAGCAAAAGATTTAGAAGCCATTCGGCAGATAATGAAAGAAGAAATCAAATAAAAAAACCCTTGAAAATTCAAGGGTTTTCATCGAGCTGCCTAGCGGATTTGAACCGCCGACCTCCGCCTTACCAAGGCGACGCTCTACCAACTGAGCCAAGGCAGCATTCCTAGTGATGTGCTGTGTAACTCGTCATCACAATTAAGAATTCTAACAAAAGTTGTGTCAAATGTCAAGATATTTTTGAAAACTTTTTTATTTTTTTGTCGCAGCAGCCAGAACGGTGTAATATGCCCCCTGTGCGGTGCCCGGTTTGTGCACCGCACAGGTCATATTGTCACTGCTGTTTATCAATGCAGCGCTTTATTTTTTGTTTCCGCTGCAGTAGCCTGCCTGGAAATCCATGATGTTTCTGAGCTTCTGTCCCTGCATGTACCGTTTCAGGTTCTCTGTGCAGATATTTACCACCTTATCCAGGGTTTCCGGAAGGTGATAGAAGCCTGACACATGGGGCGTGATAAATACATTGGGATAATCCCACAGTCTGTGGTCAGCCGGAAGCGGCTCGGGTTTTGTCACGTCCAGGGCCACGCCTGCCAGACGGCCCTCATCCAGCACATCGCAGAGGTCCTCTGTACAGACCGCATCGCCGCGGCCGCCGTTCAAAAAGAAGGCACCCGGCTTCATGAGATGGAACAGTTCCTTGTCAAACAGGCCCCTCGTCTCCGGTGTACTGGGCAGGAAGGAGACCACCACATCGGCATGAGGCAGCAGTTCTCTGCAGTCCTTCATCAGATGCGGCTCATCAATGTACTCCGGGCAGTTTCCCGGACTTTTCTTCACCCCAATGACATAAGCGCCCAGGGCATGGGCCATCTTGGCAAAGTGGCGGCCGATATCCCCCATTCCGAAGATCAGCACTGTAGAGTCCGCAATGGAAGTCACGGTTCCGTGTTCGTCCCAGATATGCTTATTCTGACTGTCACGGTAGAGATGCAGTTTCTTCTGCATGGCTAACAGCATGGCAAACATATGCTCGGAAACAGTCTTTCCGTAGGCTCCGTTTGCTGTTGTGACAACTGTATTTTCATCCAGAATGCCCTGGCCTGTATAGGCGTCAGCTCCGGCAGAATTTAACTGCAGCCACTGTAGTTTTTTGGAAGCTCCGATTTTATCTGCCGGGACATTTCCCAGAATGATATCCGCCTCCTGCACCTGCTCCCTGCTCACTTCCCTGATCGAGGAATATACAAAATGATTCCCCGGTGCCGCCTCCTCCAGAAGCTCTCTATGTTCTTCTCTCACAGGTATCACTACCAGAATTGTTTTTTCCCTCATGTTGCTACCTCCCGTTCTTTCTGCTGTAACACTTTAATGTTTTAATTATTACTATTTTAACAGGGCAAAGGATTTTCGTCAATCAAATGGAGTGTGGTAGTGCCGATTCTGTGATTTTCCACAGAGTGGACCAAGACCCGCACGCCTGAAAATTCACATTCAAATCTCTCGCCGTTTTTCGGCACCCTTCCTATGATGCTGCAGATAAATCCGTTGAATGTGTCATACGTGTCTGTGGGAAGATGAACACCCAGCGCCTCCGCCACATCGTCCAGCGGAGCACAGCCCTGTACCTTCCACTCCTTGTCGCTGATCTTCTCAATTTCCCTGGGGCGCAGCGCTTCCTCCTCCTCGCACAGCTCCCCTACCAGGGCCTCCATCAGGTCATGAAGCGTGATGATGCCGGAGACACCGCCGTATTCGTCCACCAGCACGGCAAAATATGTCCTGTTCTTCTTCATATTGGAAAAAAGCACATCTGCCTTCATGCCGTCCGGCACAAACCAGGCCTTATCCACAGCCTGCGCCATGACAGCCTCACGCGATCTGTCCTCCATGCGGAAATAATCTCTGGTATCCAAAATCCCCACAATATCGTCACAGCTCTCACCGCACACAGGATAAAAGGAATGGCGGGTACGTCTTATCATATCCTCCCACTCTGCCATATCATCTTCCAGATACAGCGCATCCACATCAATACGGTGGGTACAGATCTGTTCCGCATCCATATCGTCAAAATCAAATATATTCTGTATCATCTCATTTTCCCGGGCATCAATGGTTCCCTGGGCATTTCCCTCCATGAGAAGCATACGGATCTCCTCCTCAGAAACCTTCTCCTCCTCTTCCTCCGGGTTAATACCCATCAGCTTCAGGATCAGGTTCGTGGATACTGTCAAGAGAAATACCAGCGGCGCAAATGCCCTGGACACTCCATAAAGCATGCCCGACATGGACAGCGCCATGGAATCCGCCTTTTTCATGGCAATACGCTTTGGAACCAGCTCTCCGAATACCAGGTTAAAATAAGCCAGTATCAGTGTGATCAAAAATACGGCAATGGATTTCAGCACGGATTCCGGAATGGCCACCCCTGCTGCCGTCAGCCACCCCACCAGGGGTCCGGCAAAGTTTTCCGCTGCAAACGCACTTCCCAGCAGTCCTGCCAGCGTGATGGCAACCTGAATGGTGGCCAAAAACCTGGCGGGCTGTTCCGTCAGGGCAGACAGCTTCACAGCCCTCTTATCCCCATCCGCAGTCAGCTTGCGCAGCCGTGTCTCATTCATAGAGATCACCGCGATCTCCGCACTGGCAAAAGTCGCATTTAAAAATATCAAAACAACCTGTAAAAGTAAAGCTCCTATCATTATCCTATACCTCCTGAAATCGTATTATGGAATCTTTCTCCCCATCTGTATGGGAAGTATGAAAAAACACAAAAAGGCACAGCCTGTATCCGGATCTCTCCGTATACAGACCACGCCTTATCTATCCATAATACGACATGGGGCAGCTAATCTGCTAAATGCACTATCACTATCGTCGCTATCCTCCATGTGCGCAATCACATCCTTTCCTCTTATTGTGTATTAAGATACCACTAAAACGCGCACCTGTCAATGCTGTTCTTTTGTGACTGTTCACTCTAAGAATTCCCTGATCTTCCCCCGGATTCTCTGCAGGGCATTGTCAATGGACTTGGGGCTTTTCCCCATAGCCTCCGCGATCTGGGTGTAGGTCATACCTTCCAGATAAGCGTCCAGCACCCGGGTTTCAAAACGGCTCAGATGCTGCCGGATCTTCTCCTGCATGACATTTACGTTCTCCCTGTCAATGACAATGGCCTCAGGGTCCTGCTGCTCAAAGGCCAGACTGTCCAGAATGGGACTTTCCTCCTCGCTGAGGGAAATGTAGGAGTTCAGCGGCTTATTTTTAAGCCTTCCCGACATTTCTATGGCCTTATAGATCTGCCGCTCCACACACAGGTTGGCAAAGGTGGCGAAGGTGGCGCTTTTCCCCGGCTGGTAATCTCTCAGGGCCCTGAACAGGCCGATCATGCCTTCCTGGATCAGATCCTCCCGCTCGCCGCCCACAATGAACATGGCATGGGCCTTTTTCAGTACCATCCCCTTGTATTTCTCCATGAGATAGTCCTCCAGCTCCTGCTCACCGTCCCTCAGCCGCTCAATCAATTCTTCGTCCGTAAACTGTTCGTAATTATCCATATTTTATCCCAAAAGCCGCTGTCTCACAATTTCATAAGCCAATACTCCCGCAGCCACGGAAGCATTCAGGGAATCAATATCACCTTTCATGGGTATGGATGCCACAAAGTCGCATTTCTCCTTAACCATACGGGATACGCCTTCCCCTTCATTTCCAATCACAAGACCGATCGGCCCTTTCAAATCAAGCTGGTACATGCTGGTGCCGCCCATATCTGCGCAGACAAACCACAGTCCTTCTTTTTTCAGCTCCTCTATGGTCCTGGCAATGTTGGTCACTCTCGCCACGGGCGTGTAATTCAGGGCTCCCGCTGAGGTGCGGGCAACGGTGGCGGTAAGGCCCACTGCTCTGTTTTTCGGTATGATCACTCCGTGGGCGCCTGCCAGATTGGCAGTACGGATGATTGCTCCCAGGTTGTGGGGATCTTCGATGTTGTCAAGGAGCACCACAAAGGGAGCCTCTCCCTTTTCCCTGGCCTTATTCAGAATATCATCCACTTCCGCGTAGTCATAGGCCGCTGTCATGGCAATGACTCCCTGGTGTTTTCCGGTCTCTGACATCTGGTCCAGACGCTCCTTTTTCACGAACCGCACCATGGTATCGTGCTTTTTCGCCTCTCTCAAAATTGTGCGGACAGGACCGTCCTCACATCGCTCCAGCACAAACAGCTTGTCCACCACGCGGCCTGAACGGAATGCCTCCAGCACTGCATTGCGGCCCTCTACTTTACTCTCCTGGAATTTCTCTTCCATCTGCTTCTCCTTCTTCCAAACCTGTTTTTATCAGCTCCAGCATTCTGTCCCACTGCTCCGTAAGATACAGATATCCCATCAGTGCCTCAAAACCGGTTGCTCTTCTGTAATCTGACATACTGGCATTTTTCGCCATGGTATAAGATTTCGCATTTCTGCCGCGCTTGAATACGGCTGCCTCCTCCTCTGTGAGATGCGGTTTCAGCTTCTCGATCATGGAGGACTGGGCAGAGGCCTTTACAAGCCTGCTTGCCCGGTTGTGCAGTTTATTCACCTGTGTATTGCCCTTTTCCACCAGTATGGTGCGGATCACCAGCTCGTAGATAGCGTCCCCGATATAAGCCAGGGTCAGGGGAGAATACGTTCTGATATCCGTATCCTCCAGACAGAACATGTCTTTTAACTTTCTTAAGCTCTCTTCCATTGTACACCTTCTCTTGTATCCTTCAGGATGATGCCCATGGAGGCAAGCTGGTCACGGATCTCATCTGCCCGCGCGAAATCTTTTGCTTTTCTGGCTGCCTGGCGCTCCTCGATCAGGCCTTCCACTACAGAGTCCAGCACTTCTTCTTTTTTATTCACGATCAGGCCAAGTACATCACACAGGCCTGTGATCTTGTCAAAGAGCAGTTTTACAAATGCTTTTGTGCTGCCGCTTCCCGCCTGGGTGTTGGTGAATTTTACAAGCTCAAAAACAGCCGCAATGGCATCTGCTGTATTGAAGTCATCTTCCATGGACTCCTCATATTTCTTCACAAGGCCTTCGATTTCCGGAAGCTGCGCCTTTTCCGCCTCCGTAAGCTCTTCATCCCGGGCATTTTCAAGCAGATGCTTTAACTGGTCCACGCAGGTCACAATACGGTCCAGCGCATTCTTGGAAGCCTCCATCAGCTCGGCGCTGAAGTTTAAAGGACTTCTGTAATGGGCATTCAGCATGAAAAAGCGCAGTACCTGCAGGTCATATTTCTCGCCGATCTCACGGACCGTGAAGAAATTGCCCAGAGATTTTGACATCTTTCTGTTATCAATGTTCAGAAATGCATTGTGCATCCAGTATTTTGCAAAGATTTTGCCGTTGCAGCACTCAGACTGGGCAATTTCATTCTCGTGGTGCGGGAATACCAGGTCCTCACCACCTGCGTGGATATCAATCTCCTCGCCCAGATATTTTTTAGACATGACAGAGCACTCAATGTGCCAGCCCGGCCTTCCCTCACTCCAGGGTGATACCCAGTAAGGCTCCCCTTCTTTTTTCGGCTTCCAGAGAACAAAGTCAAGGGGATCTTCCTTCTGGTCCTCCCCTGATACCTGGATAGAACGGAATCCTGACTGCAGGTCATCCAGATTCTTGTGGGAGAGTTTTCCATACTCGCTGAAATTCTTTACCCGGAAGTAGACAGTGCCGTTCACCGCATAGGCAAATCCTTTGTCAATGAGCGTCTGGATCATGTCGATCATGCCGTCGATCTCCTGGGTTGCCAGGGGATGTGTGGTGGCAGGCTTTACATTCATATCAGCCATATCCTTTTTGCACTCTTTGATGTAGCGCTCGGAGATCTCTTCCGCAGGTACACCCTCCTCGATGGCTTTTGCAATGATCTTGTCATCCACATCCGTGAAATTGGATACATAGTTTACTTCATATCCCTTGTACTCCATATATCTCCTCACTGTGTCAAAGACGATCATGGGTCTGGCATTTCCGATGTGGATAAAATTGTATACGGTAGGGCCGCACACATACATTTTTACTTTTCCTTCCTCCAGGGGAACGAAGTCTTCTTTTCTCTTTGTCAGGGTATTGTAAATCTTCATGTCTCTACTCCTTTTCTTCTATTAATTCCTGAAGTTCGTATTCCAGCTTCTGCAGCTTTGACTTCAGGTGTTCATTCTCACTCTGCAGTTTTCTGATATCCTCCAGTACCGGGTCAGGCAGATGAACCTGGTCCATATCACTTCTTGGCACTTTCTGGTTCTCCCGCTTCACAATACGGCCCGGAACACCGACTACGGTACAGTTGGGAGGAATCTCCTCCAGCACTACGCTTCCCGCACCGATTTTGGAATTTTCCCCAATGGTGAAGGAGCCCAGTATTTTCGCCCCGGCACTTACCATCACATTGTCCTTCAGGGTGGGATGGCGCTTGCCGGTCTCTTTGCCGGTACCGCCCAGGGTCACGCCCTGGTAAAGCGTCACATTGTTGCCTATGACTGTTGTCTCACCGATGATAACACCGGTGCCGTGGTCAATAAACAGTCCCTTTCCTATTTTTGCCCCGGGATGGATTTCAATACCTGTTTTTCTGGCTGCCCTCTGGGAAATCCATCTGGCAAGGAAATAGTGGCCTTTTTCATAGAGCTTATGCGCCCTTCTATACTGGATCATGACCCGGAAACTGGGATACAGAAGGACTTCCAGCGGCGTTTTGATGGCCGGGTCCCTTTCCCGGATAACCTGAAATTCTTCTTTTATATGTTTGACAAATCCCATGGTTTATTTCCTTTCTATGGTAAATATGGAATAAAAAACGCCTCTATATGGCTGTTACTGCCATATAGAGACGAAGAAATCACTCCGCGGTTCCACTCTATTTGAGGACATCAGTCCCCCGCTCACACCTTTAACGCAGGTACACGGACCTTCCCGTATGACAGGCAGGTCAGCTCCCGGATGCACTTTCACCTTTTCCTTTTCGGACAGCTCTCAGCCGGTGACTGTCCTTCTCTGTAAAAATTCCCAGGTTACTCTTTCCGTTCACAGCTTTTTCCATATCTTTCTCTAGTTTATGCATAAATGGACTGTTTGTCAATGGATTTTTTCACTTTACGTTTTCTCTTGCCATCAGCAGACTGGTAAAGGAATCTGCCGGCATAGGTCTTGCATAGTAATAGCCCTGTCCGTATTCACATCCCACAGAGCGCAGAAAATCTCCCTGCTCCTTCGTCTCGATACCCTCTGCAATGGTGCGCATGCCCAGTTTTTTTGCCATGCGTACCAGGGAGGCAAGGATCTCAGGGCCTCTGCCGGAGATCCCCTGGTCTTCCAGGAATTTCATGTCCATTTTCAGGATATCCACAGGCACATCCTTCAGCATGTTCAGAGAGGAATATCCGCTCCCGAAATCATCCATCAGCACCTGGAACCCGTAGTTCTGCAGTTCCTTCATGGCTGCCAGAAGCTGCTGGGGATTGTCCGTATAGGCACTCTCCGTAATCTCCAGCCGCATCATCTGCGGCTCCAGCCGGTACCTTTCTGTCAGGTCTATGATGCTTCTGCAGAGATTGGGATCATAGAACTCCAGCCTGGATACATTTACAGACACCGGAATGTTTCTTAAGCCGCGGCGCCTGAGCTCCATCATGTTCCTGCAGACTTCCTCCCTGATGTAGGCGTCCAGCTTGATGATAAAGCCATTATGCTCAAAAAACGGAATGAAAAATCCGGGCGATACCATACCCTTTTCCGGATGGTTCCACCGCACCAGCGCCTCAGCGCTCACCACATCTCCTGTGTTCAGGTCCACCACCGGCTGGTAATAAACCTCGAACTGCCTCTGGAGGAGCGCCTCCTCCATGGAGTTGGTAAGCTGCTGCTCACTTAAAACGACCTGATGGAGCTCGTCATTGTACACTGCGTAAGCACGGTTTGAATTTCCCTTGACTGTACGCAGGGCCAGGTTTGCCCTGTCACACATGAGATCCACGGACATGCCCCTGTCCTCTATGGTGTAAACCCCGTAATAGAGATTGATCTTCTGCTCTATCTTCACAGACGCCAGGCTTTTCTCCATCTGGTCCCGCACCTGCTGCAGCTCCTCTGTCCCTGCCGGAAGGCATACGGCAAAATGGTCTGCCTCCAGTCTTCCGTAGGTCCCCTTACTTTTCAGGCATTTCTGAAGCCCCTCGGCAATCAGAAGCAGTATCCTGTCTCCCATAAAATTGCCGTAAAGCTCGTTGATCACCTTAAAGCGCTCAATATCAAACTGCACCATATTGTAGGTCCCCTCAGGATTCTGTCTCAGGAAATCCGCGGTCTTCCGACAGAAAGTGGAGCGGTTATAAAGGCCTGTGAGGGCATCATGATCCAGCAGGTACCTGAGCTCCTCATTCTTCTGCTCAATGAGAAGTTCATTCTCCCTGCTCTCCGTCACGTCGATATTCACGATGCGGAAGACAGGTACCCCGTCCTCCACCTTGTATTTCAGGGCATTCAGACTGAACCACCGAAGGCTTTTGTCCTTTCTTCTCACCTGATGGACCAGGGAGATCCTGTCATTACTGTCCTTGTTTTCCCGCAGCCGGTTAAGAATATATTCTGTATCGCCGCCAACCCACAGAGCAGTCAGATCACTGCTGAATTTCTCCTGGAACTCCTCCCTGTCATAGCCGAACTGCCGGCAGAATCCGTCATTAAAATACTCCACCTGCACCTTATCCGTCACCTTCCAGACACCAATGCCGCCCGGGACAGAGTCGATCAGGGAGTTCAATTCATTCCTGGTCTCAAAAAGGGCATTTTCCAGCCGTTTCCGCTCCAGAATATGCTTAACCACAATATTTTCTACACGCTTTTTTACCACCATGGCCCGGTACGGCTTGTTGATAAAATCGTCCGCCCCAAGCAACAGGGCCCGCTCCTCCGAATTTTCCTTCTCTGAAGTTGCCATGATGACCGGAATACCCGAAAGTGTCTCCTCCTCCTTCATGGTTTTCAGGACCTCGAACCCGTCCATGCGCGGCATGACAATATCCAACAGGACAACATCCACCGGCTGGCTGCGAAGGATCTCCATGGCTTCCACTCCGTCTGCAGCCTGAAGAATGCTGTACTCGTCATCAAAGATATTCTCCAGGAGCGCTCTGTTCAATTCTACGTCATCTGCAATCAGCATGGTCTTTTCTCTCTGCATCTGTTTATAACCCTTCCTCGTTTTTCTCCTGTCTGTTCTCAAAAGCTTTTGGTGCCCTGCAGAATCTTTCTATCATATCCTGCATCTTCTCTGCAGTCCTCACTATCTTTTATTATAGCTCACAGTACGCCTGCAAACAAGATTTTTCCGGACAAAAACGGGTACAAAATCCTGCGATTCTGCACCCGTTTCTTACAAGAGGCTGATTTTTGTATTTTTATTTTCAAGGAAGGCTGTTCAAATCACAAAACTTAGCAGATGCCCTGAGCGAGCATTGCTTCTGCAACTTTTTCAAATCCGGCTGCGTTGGCACCGACTACATAGTTGCCCTCGTGGCCGTATTTCTTAGCTGCATCTACCATGTTGTGGCAGATGTTAACCATGATGCCCTGTAATTTTGCATCCACTTCTTCAAAGCTCCAGCTCAGACGCTCGCTGTTCTGGGACATCTCAAGTGCGGATGTGGCAACACCGCCTGCATTGGCAGCTTTGCCCGGTGCGAAGATAATGCCGTTCTCCTGCAGATATTCGGTAGCTTCCAGTGTGGTAGGCATGTTGGCGCCCTCGCATACTGCAAAGCATCCGTTAGCTGCCAACTGTTTTGCATCCTCAAGCTGCAGCTCGTTCTGTGTCGCGCAAGGAAGGGCAACATCCACTTTTACGCTCCACACACCTCTGCCCTCGTGGTATTCTGCATTCGGTCTGTAGTTCTTGTACTCCGTCAGACGGGCACGTTTTACTTCTTTGATCTCTTTTAACGCTGCCAGGTCAATGCCTTCGGGATCATAGATCCAGCCTGCGGAGTCGGAGCAGGTCACCGGTTTTGCACCTAACTGGTATGCTTTTTCAATAGCGTAAATGGCAACATTTCCTGCGCCGGATACAGCAACGGTCTTGCCGGCCAGCTCTTTGCCGTTTAATTTCAGCAGCTCTTCTGTCAGGTATAACAGACCGTATCCCGTAGCCTGTGTTCTCACCAGGGAACCGCCGTATGTGAGGCCCTTTCCTGTGAGAACGCCTTCGTAAGCGTTGCGGATTCTCTTATACTGGCCGAACATATAGCCGATTTCTCTTGCGCCTACACCGATATCACCTGCAGGTACGTCAGTGTCTGCACCGATGTGTCTGTACAGCTCTGTCATGAAGCTCTGGCAGAATGCCATAACCTCTCTGTCTGATTTTCCTTTCGGATCAAAATCAGAACCGCCTTTGCCGCCGCCGATGGGAAGTCCGGTGAGTGAGTTTTTGAAAATCTGCTCAAATCCCAGGAACTTGATGATTCCCAGATATACGGACGGATGGAAACGGAGACCACCCTTGTACGGTCCGATGGCACTGTTGAACTGTACGCGGTAACCTTTGTTCACCTGCACATTGCCGTTGTCATCTACCCACGGTACACGGAACATGATCACGCGCTCCGGCTCAACCAGACGCTCCAGCAGTGCTTCTCTGCGGTACTTTTCTTCGTTTGCTTCAACAACAGGTTTCAGGGACTCCAGGACCTCTCTGACAGCCTGATGGAATTCCGGTTCACCTGGATTTTTCTTAACTACTGATTCAATTACCTCATCTACGTATGACATGACGATCCTCCTATAGTGATATGTGTAAAACTTATGTAGGTTATTATAAAACCTGTTGCCAGATTTTGCAAGTTTTATTTTTAGTTCCTGCAGATTTTTTCATAAATTTTACTTTTTCCGGACTTTTCCAAAGAAAAGTGAATCTTTCTTTCGTGAAAGTGTCATATACTTCTTCTATTTAAAGTGATTTATTTGTAGCGTATTGACAATACAAAACAAATGTCAGATTCTGGTCGTCCACTCTGAGCAGTCCCATACCTTGGAAACCAGGCCGTCATAGAACTCCGGCTCGTGGCATACCATGAGGATCGTCCCTTTATATTCCTTTAGGGCGCGCTTTAATTCTGCCTTGGCATCCGCGTCCAGATGGTTGGTAGGCTCATCCAGAAGCAGCAGGTTTGTCTCCCTGTTCAAAATCTTGCAGAGGCGGACCTTGGCCTGCTCCCCGCCGCTCAGTACCCGCACCAGGCTCTCGATATGCTTTGTGGTCAGACCGCATTTTGCCAGGGCTGCTCTCACCTCATACTGGGTATAGGCGGGGAACTCCTCCCAGATTTCCTCAATGCAGGTACGTTTATTTCCCTGGGGCATCTCCTGCTCAAAATAGCCAATCTCCAGATAATCACCCAGATGTACTTTGCCGGACAGCGCGGGGATCAGGCCCAGAATACTCTTAAGAAGTGTGGTCTTGCCGATGCCGTTGGCACCCACAAGGGCAATCTTCTCTCCCCTCTCCACCGTGAGAGTCAAAGGCTTTGACAGCGGCTCTTCGTAGCCGATCACCAGCTCTTTTGTCTCCACCACAAAACGGCTGGGTGTCCTGGCTGTCAGAAAATGAAATTCCGGCTTCGGCTTTTCCTTTGCCAGCTCAATGACATCCATCTTATCCAGCTTCTTCTGCCTGGACATGGCCATGTTTCTGGTAGCCACACGGGCTTTATTGCGGGCAACAAAATCCTTCAGCTCACTGATTTCCTGCTGCTGCCTTTGGTATGCCGCCTCAAGCTGGGCCTTCTTCACTGCGTAGACCTCCTGGAAGTGGTCATAATCCCCCACATACCGGTTAAGCTGCTGATTGTCCATATGATAGATAAGGTTCACCACCTGATTCAAAAAGGGGATGTCATGGGAAATGAGGATGAACGCATTCTCATATTCCTGGAGATACCGTTTCAGCCATTCAATGTGCACCTCGTCCAGATAGTTGGTTGGCTCATCCAACAGCAGAATGTCCGGTTTTTCCAGCAGCAGCTTGCCCAGAAGCACCTTGGTCCTCTGTCCGCCGCTCAAATCCGTCACATCCTTGTCCAGCCCGATGTCTGAAAGTCCCAGTGCCCTTCCCACTTCCTCCACCTTGGAGTCTATGATATAAAAATCGTGCATGGTGAGCATATCCTGGATGGTGCCCAGCTCCTCCATCATTTGGTTCAGCTCCTCCTCAGAGGCGTCCCCCATACGGTCGCAGATGGAATTCATATTCTCCTCCATCTCAAAAAGCCAGGCAAATGCGGATTTCAGCACATCACGGATGGTCATGCCTTTTTCCAGCACGGTGTGCTGGTCCAGATAGCCAACCCGGACATTCTTCGCCCACTCGATCTTACCCTCATCGGGCATCAGTTTGTTGGTGATGATATTCATGAAAGTGGATTTTCCCTCCCCATTGGCACCCACAAGGCCAATATGCTCGCCTTTTAAAAGGCGGAAAGATACGTCCTGAAAAATAGCCCTGTCACCGAAGCCGTGGGACAGATGTTCTACGTTTAAAATACTCATGTTTCCTGATCCTCTCCTGTTGTTTATTACTGCCGCTGGCAGCATCCGCCGCAGCCGCCGCCTGTGCGGTCATCCGGCATCAAATCCCTTGCGTCAGTCAGCGCGCAGATGGCCTGGGCAGAAATCCCCTCGCCGGCTCCCGTGAAGCCGAGTCCCTCCTCTGTGGTCGCTTTTATATTGACCTGGTTTGTCTCCAGATGCAGGACCTCCGCGATGTTCTCTGTCATTTTATCTATATGGGGCAGCATCTTGGGCTTCTGCGCGATGATGGTGGCATCAATATTATTGATCACATACATGTTTTCTTCCAGAAGCTTTCCCACATGCGCCAGCAGTTTCATACTGGATGCCCCCTTGTATTTTGGGTCCGTGTCCGGAAAATGCCTGCCGATATCATGAAGGGCCGCAGCGCCCAAAAGTGCGTCCATAACGGCATGCAGCAGCACATCCGCGTCGGAATGCCCCAGAAGTCCCTTCTCCCAGGGAATCTTCACGCCTCCAAGTATCAAATCCCTTCCCTCTACCAGTTTGTGTACATCATATCCCATACCTACACGTATCATAGTGGTTCTCCTTTCCCGCGGTCGTTTTATCTGTTCTGCGGACAGACTGCCCGCATGCTCGATTTGTAACTATCCGGCCCTGCGCTTGTCTGCGCAGATTTCGGCCATACGCAAAGTATAACAGATAAGCTGTCTGCATGACAAGGCCGTTCTGTACATGGCCAAAAAGAGGCAGAATACCGCTTTTTTGGATATTCTGCCTCTTTTCCTCATTCTGTTCTATGAAATGTCTGTTTCTTGCTGTTCAGCCCTCTGCAGTCTGTGTGCATGCTCCGAACGCCTACTCTATTCCTGTCACTTCATAGCCTGCATCCGCAACCGCTTTTTTCAGTGCGTCCCTGGATACGCCTTCGCCTGCTTCCACATACGCAGCTTTGTCCTCCAGGCTTACCTCTGTCTTAGTCACACCCTCCACTGCGTTCAGGGCTTTTGTCACTGCTGCCTGGCAGTGCGGGCACATCATTCCTTCGATTTTCATGGTGATCATATTGGTTTCCTCCTTATTTTCCGGCAGTGTTCTGCCTTTATTTGCTGTGTTGACGGTTTCTGTCTGTTCTTTTTTGACGGGTTTCTTCAGTACATGGAAGAAGCGGAGCCGCAGGGCATTGGTCACAACGAAAAAGCTGCTGAGACTCATAGCCGCCGCGCCGAACATGGGACTTAGCTTTAACCCAAACATGGGATAGAGAAGTCCTGCCGCCAGCGGGATTCCGCAGGCGTTATAGAAAAATGCCCAGAACAGATTCTGTTTAATATTGCGGATCACCGCTTTACTAAGGCCCACGGCGGTCACCACATCCAGAAGATCACTCTTCATCAGCACAATATCTGCGCTCTCAATGGCTACGTCCGTACCTGCGCCGATGGCGATTCCCACATCAGCTCTGGCAAGCGCGGGGGCATCGTTGATTCCGTCGCCTACCATGGCCACTGTCCTTCCGCCCTCCTGAAGCCTTGCCACTTCCCGTTCCTTGTCCTGAGGCAGTACCTCGGCAATGACGGTATCTATATCCAGCTGCCGTTTGATGGCCTCTGCAGTCCTTTTATTGTCCCCTGTGAGCATGATGACCTCTATGCCCAGCTTCTTCATCTCCCGGATGGCCTGGGCGCTTGTCTCCTTCACCACATCGGCGGCGGCGATGATGCCCAGGATTTCCTTTTCGTCAAAGAACAGAAGCGGTGTCTTGCCCTCCTCTGCCAGGCGTTCCATGTCACGCGCCTGCGTCTCTGTGGCAAGTCCCTTTTCCCCGGCGAACTTTTCATTACCTGCAAAGTACAGTTTTCCGTTTATCTCTGCCTGCACGCCCCGGCCTGATATGGCAAGGAAGTTCTCCGCTCTGGCAGCTTTTATCCCTTGTGCTCCGGCTCTTTCAAGAATCGCCTCTGCCAGGGGATGTTCACTTTTTTCTTCCAGGGCAGCCGCCACTTGAAGGAGCTCCTCTTCTGTCCGTTTATTTGGAAGGATATCGGTCACCTGGGGTTTGCCCTGGGTGATCGTGCCTGTTTTATCCAGCACCACGCTCTTTATATTGTGGGTGATCTCCAGTGCCTCCCCGGATTTGATAAGAATTCCGTTTTCCGCGCCTTTTCCCGTTCCCACCATGATGGCAACCGGTGTCGCCAGTCCCAGTGCGCAGGGACAGGAGATGACCAGCACGGCAATGGCGCAGGAGAGTGCAAATTCAAAGGTGGCCCCCGCAATGATCCAGGCAGCCGCTGTGATCAGCGCGATTCCCATGACCACCGGCACAAAAATACCTGCTATCTTATCCGCAATCTTGGCAATGGGCGCTTTGCTGGAACTGGCCTCCTCCACCAGGCGGATGATCTGGGAAAAGGTGGTGTCATCCCCTACCTTTGTTCCCCGGAAACGGATAAATCCCGCCTTGTTCATGGTCGCTGCTATCACGGTATCTCCCACGTTCTTCTCCACGGGAATGCTCTCCCCTGTGATGGCGGCCTCATCCACGCTGGTGCTGCCCTCGATTATAATGCCGTCAGCGGGAATGCTGCTGCCCGGTTTTACGATAAAGATATCGCCGGCCACAGCCTCCTCAGCCGGAATCTCTATCTGACGGCCGTCACGTTCCACAACAGCCGTTTTTGGTGCCATATCCATCAGTTTCCGGATCGCCTCGCTGGTCTTTCCTTTGGAACGGGCCTCCAGGTATTTTCCCACATTGATAAATGCCAGGATCATCACGGCAGACTCAAAATAAAGGTCATGCCTGTACTGGTTCACCAAAGCGGTATCCTGCACGCCCAGGCCGTAGCCTATGCGGTATATGGCAAAGATGCCGTAAACCAAAGACGCGGTTGAGCCGATGGCAATCAGGGTATCCATATTGGGCGCCCCGTGCATTAAGGTGGAAAAGCCCTTTGTGTAATAAGCCCGGTTCACATATGCCACCGGAAGACATAAAAGGAACTGGGTCATGGCAAATCCCACCGCATTCTCAGGCCCGCTTAAGAATCCCGGCAGCGGCAGCCCTGCCATATGCCCCATGGAGACATACATAAGCGGGATCAGGAACAGGAAGGAAAGAATCATCCGGTTCTTCATCTCATGCATATGTTTTTCCACCGGTGACTCTCCCGGCTCAGCGGCATCTGCCCGGGATGTCTTTGTTTCGGAGACGTTTTGGGTCTTTTCTGCTGCCTTGTGATCTCCTGCGGCAGCGGCGCCGTAACCCGCGTGTTCCACCGCATTTTCTATATCCTGCACAGACAGGGCGGACTCATCGAAATCCACCTGCATGCTGTTTGTCAGCAGGTTTACGCTGACATCCTTCGTGCCGGGCAGCTTTCTGACACATTTCTCTACCCGGGACGAGCAGGCGGAACAGGTCATGCCTGTCACGTCAAATTTCTGTTTCATAATATTTCGCTCCCTTCCGCGTGCTCCCGTTACACTGCTGTACGGATTCCGACACGGCAGACCATGGCCTGCACGGAAACCGCAGCGGTATACGGGTTATTTTAATATTTTACCCAGCATAGTCACCAGTTCATCCACCTTTTCTTCTCTTTCCTCATCAGTGTCTGCATTTCGAATACAGTTTTTCAGATGGGCTGTGAGGATCTCCTTGTTCGCTTTGTTCAGAATGGCTTCTGTTGCCATGAGCTGCTGGGAAATGTCAATACAGTACCTGTCTTCCTCCACCATCTTCAGAATCCCGTCTATCTGCCCCCGGGCTGTTTTCAGAAGACGGCTGATCTTCGCTTTATCTGCCTGCATTTGCACAGCTCCTTTCCCTATGTGGACCTCCATTTTACCACTACACCCCTGGGGGGTGTTATCTCTTTCAAAAATACAATAACAAAAAACGGAGCAAAAGTCAACACTTTTACTCCATTTTCTTTCCTACGGCAGTATTTTATTTTAATGTTACTGTTCCCACGCTGCTGCCTCGTCACCATTTATTTCTTACTTTTTCCGCAAATCCCAGCATGTGATGGATTTTCAGCTCTGTGCCGTCATCCAGAACTGCTGTACCGTCGAAATGGCCGAACACCTGATGCTGGTCACTTAAGATAATTCCTGCCGAGGTATATGCCCTGCGGTCCAGGACCGGCGTGAAGGTCAGATCCAGCCTGTCATCTGAGGAGGTAAAGTACCAGGGTTTCAGATACTGCTCCCTGCCCTCCTTCTCCCCCGGAATATGGAACCTGACCTGTTCCAGTTTATGGGCGTGACCGTCATAGAACAGCATGTTTTCAGACGCTGCGGAGGTATCACCAAAACCATACCCCAGATTAAAGCCGAACACTTTACCGTCGATCCATCCATGCATGGCACTCCAGTACCAGGTGTTGCTGTAGGTCCAGACACCGCGTCCCCAGTCCAGAAGTCCGAAACTGTCCTCCGGGTTCAGGTAATGGCGGCGGCCTTTGTATTCCACTACGCCTCTGGCCCGCATGCCGATGATCTTCTGGTTGTAGTAGAACGCCTTCTCCTTCTCAAAAGGAGTGGCGATCACCATGCTGTCCTCCGGCTCCTTATCCAGGATGATTTTCATTCTGATCGGCTCATGGTCCTCAAAGTTCTTCATCCAGGCCCTCAAAACACGTCTGCCTTTCTCGACACGGAAGGAGAAATAACACTTTTTGTCGTGATATTTTGTCTCCCCGTATCCCGAATCCGGCGGCAGATTGGTCTTTCCCATAGGGAAAACCGTCATAGGGCTCACGGTCCGTTCTGTCCGGGCATCAAAGTCCAGAAAAGAAATGCTCATAAGCCCCATATAACTGTTGTCATCCACAGTCAGAGCCACCCCGAAATGAGAATTATGGATCAGATAGTAATCCCATTCCTTAATTCGGAAAGGATTGGCCTGAATCTTATCCCTGTCGTATTTTTTTACCAGTGACAGGGCATATCCGGCCTGCGCCAGATTTCCGTATTCGTCCAGCAGATTCCCGGGTTCCAGTTTTTTCTGCATACAAAATCCCCCTTTCACACAGTCCTTTTATCCCAGTGCTACATCCAGAATCATCATGACTACAAATCCAACGGCAAATCCGATGGTCGCAATATTGGAATGATCTCCCTCACTGGCCTCAGGGATCAGCTCCTCCACCACCACGTATACCATGGCACCTGCTGCAAAAGACAGCAGATACGGAAGAACCGGTGTGATATAGGAAGCCAGAAGTATTGTCAAAAGCGCTCCGATAGGCTCCACGATTCCGGAGAGGGTTCCCATGGTAAAGGCCCGTGCTCTGGTATTTCCCTCACTTTTCAGCGGAAGGGATATGATGGCTCCCTCCGGGAAATTCTGGATGGCTATACCGATGGAGAGGGCAAAAGCTCCCATCATACTGATGTCTGAATTCTGCGCCAGCATACCGGCAAACACCACGCCCACTGCCATACCTTCCGGTATATTATGAAGGGTGACTGCCAGGACCAGCATGGTATTCTTCTTCAGACTGCATTTTTTTCCCTCCGGCTCGCTGCATCCCAGATGCAGATGGGGAATCAGGCGGTCCATGGCAAGCAGAAACAAAATTCCGAGTCCAAAGCCTACAGCCGCCGGTATGAAAGCCAGTTTTCCCATATGCTCCGACATATCCATGGAGGGAATGAGCAGCGACCACACGGAAGCGGCTATCATAACACCTGACGCAAATCCCAGAAGCATTTTCTGCACCAGGGGTTTGATCTCATTTTTCAGGAAGAACACACAGGCAGCTCCCAGTGTAGTTCCGGCAAAGGGAATTAAGATTCCCAGAAATGTATTCATATTTTATCACCTGCTTTTCTTTTATTCGTAGATTTGCCGATGTCTGTTTACGCAGCTCTGTTCTGCGGTTTATAGGATACCGGCAAATGTTAAAATTATTGTAGCATAATCCAGACTAATTTGCACTAATTTTGTTAAGTTTTCTGTTAGCTTCCATTCCTTTCCTAACGGTTCGCACGCCGCTGTCCCGTCAGGTGCTTTCAGGCCAAAAGCATAAAAACACCCGGGCAGCCGGGCAGGCGGAACATTCTTTACAGAAAAAGACCCTGTAAAGAAACAGCTGTGCGGCCGTTCTCTTTTACAGGGTCTGCGTCTGTAACCTTTGAAATATGTAACCTTTAAATTATGAAGCCAATGATTTCCCCAGTTTTCTGCAGGCTTCTTTTTCATCATCACCGGGTTCCTCGCTGCAGATCACGCTGTCGCAGACAAGCTCTGCGCCGTCCTTTCTGCATTTTTCCTCCCAGGTGCGCATCCATTCTCCATCACCCCAGCCGTAAGAACCAAACAAAGCGATTTTCCTGCCTTTCAGCTTTGGTTCACAGTCCGTAAATAAAGGTTCAAATTCTGTATCCTCAAGCTCCTCATCTCCCATGGACGGGCATCCGAAGGCCACTGCGTCAAATTCATCCATTTTCTCTGCGCTGAATGTTTCAGGAGTGAAAGAAAAGGCCTCCGCCCCTGCTTCTTTTGCACCTTCTGTCACCGCCTCAGCCATCATCTCGGTATTTCCGGTTCCGCTCCAGTATACAACTGCTATTTTACTCATGATTATATCCTCCATATCGCATCATCTTGGGCAGAAGCTTTTTATGCCGCCACTGCCAGTTTCCAGACAGGTTTTCCCTGCTGCCACAGCCTGAGATAGATTTCCCTGCATTTCCGGAATCTCTCAAACAGCTTCATGGTCTCACACTCGTTGCAGTACACTTTCCAGCAGCCTGCACATTTGCTGTTTTTCCCGGCGTTTTCAATAAATCCTTTCACATCGCCTAAGGGATATCCCAAAAACAGGCCTATCTCGTGAGGGAAGTTCCCACCTTTCTCAAGCCGTATGTGCAGCCGTTCAATTGCCTGGTCAACGTCAGTATTCTCATATCCGTATGTTTGTAAAAATTCTGCCACACCGGGTTTTGTCAGATCTTCTTTCAGCTTCTGCCTTCTGTAGACGTAAATCAGTGCCGTCCCTTCCCGTTTTCTCACCACGGAAAGGGAGATTCCTTTCTCGGCAAACTGTTGTTTCAGGCTTTCAAGCTGGCCATCCAGCTCCTTCCAGGAAGCATAAGGCATATTAAAAAGATTTGCCGTCTTGATGGATGCCAGCGTCGGTGAACAATGTTCTACCAGATAACGTTCCAGCATATGGTTTTATTCCTTTCCTGCATATTCTTCTAAGACATTGTGCAGGGCCGCGGCACTGCTCGTGTGCACCCTGGCCACCGGAATCTGATTCTTCTTTGCCTCCTGAAGAGCGCTCACCACCATTTTATGGGAAACCGTGTTGGTGAACAGGATCATCAAATCCGGACAGCCCAGTTTTTTCTTCAGGGCGCCTTTTTCCTTGGCAAAAACCTTGGCCTTACAGCCATGGCACTTACAGATAGTTTCATACTGACAGACCATTCTCTCATTTCCGCCTACAATGACAATACTCATGGGCAAATTCTCCTTTTTCAGTTAGTTGTATCTAACTCATAGTTTTTATTAGAGCGGATGCAACTGCGTACATCCGCTGATTGGGTTGTGTATGTTTATGTGGAGTGGTGTTTCTTTTGGTTAGCTACAGCTAACTTATGTCATATACTATACACAGTTTCATAGCGTGTGTCAAGAAGATTTGTAAAAAAGATTGCCGTCTTGTATCCGCCACTGCCCGCCTGTGCATAACCGCCTAAATTTCAAATGTCTCCAGATCTTCCGGTACGAAAAGATTTCCGCTGTAGTATTCCCTGCCCTCCTCTGTATAGAGGCGTTTTCTGTCAGCCAGGTTTCTGTCCTCCGTGTGGTACAGGATGAGATTCGGCACCTCCAGTTCCCGGGCGGTTATGCAGGCGTCTTTTGCCGTGCTGTGGTGTTTTTCATAAGGTTTGAAAATATCCCTCTGTGCGTAGAGGCAAAACGCCTCATGCATGAGCCAGTCGCTGCCTTTTATAAATTCCTCATCTTTTTCGTTATAAGGTTCATCTCCGGCGCAGGTCAGTCTGATACCCTCTTTTGTTTTCAGAGTGAATCCGAATTGTTTTGCCTTGGTGGAAAAAATATCAAAAAATACAGTCTCGCATCCCAGAATCTCTGCCCGGCTTCCGTGTTCCACTGTGACAAAACGGATGCGTTCCCCCAGATGCCTGGTTACTTTCTTCTGTATGGTCATTTCCGTGATGGTGGTGAGAATCCGCTTCAAGTCCTCATGACAGTAGATCCGCAGTTCTCCCTCATACTTTCCCTGCTCTATGGCTGTGCCAATCATGCGTATCATCCACACAACTCCCAGAAGATGGTCCACGTGTTCATGGGTTACAAAAATATCATGTATATCTGTAACCGGAATCTCTGCCGCTTTCAGTCTTTCCAGAATTCCGTTACCGCCTCCTGCATCTACCAGAAAGTGCCGGTTTCCCTCAGTAAGGGCAAAACAGGTATTGTAGCATTTTGTCACCGTAGCATGACCGGTGCCCAGCATTGTAAGTTTCATATGTAACCTCCCTTTGTAAAAACAATGTATCCTTAAATATCATAGACAGTTTTCCGAAGAAAATCAATTTCTTTCTCTGCTTTTTTCTTTTATCCTCTCATTTCTGTCTCTTATGATGTCTCTCTTGACTCTTTGATTTCGCTTCTCTATAGTAACAGTAAAAGTAGCTGTGAAGGGGGCTGTTTCATGAAAATCAAATTACCGGTTACACTTTACCAGCGTATTTTAAGCATATTGTCCTTCCTGCTTCTGGCCGGACAGATCTTATGTCTTATTCTGCGCTGGAATCATTTGCCTGATGAGATTCCCACCCATTTTGGACTGAATGGACAGGCGGATGCCTACGGTTCCAAAGGGTCTGTGATCCTTCTGCCGGTCATAAGTATTTTGATCTATCTGCTGATGATATTTGTGGAAAAATTTCCCGAACTCTGGAATGTGCCCGGTCATGTGACGCCTGAGAACATCGGATGGATCTATGGAAATGTAAAAAGTATGCTTGTCTCCGAAAAGTTCGGTGTCTGTTTTATCTTCTTCTATATAAATTACTGCACCGTATTCTGCCGCGATATAGGGGCGTGGTTCCTGCCTGTATCGATGCTCTATCTTGCAGGCACTATGGTTTTCTTTCTCCGGAGAGCCGTACATTTTAAATAGCTTCTTCTTCCCTGCCAAAACGCGCATAAAAGAGGCACACAAACGCATCTTACTGCCTCTGTGTGCCTCTTATCACTTATCTCATAGTATCAACAGCCGCCCTCTCAATAGCCAGTCCTTTCTGATACCGTTTGATAAATTTATCAAATCCGGCCACATCTGCCGGGTCGGGAGCCATCTCGCTTCCCGTCTCTCCTGCAAATACTTTATTGGTCAGATACTCATCCAGAGTTTCATTCTCCTCTTTGTGGACCATATAGGAAGCCAGCAGGGCAATTCCCCAGGCTCCGCCTTCTCCTGCAGTCTCCATAACAGACACCGGAACGTCAATGGCTCCTGCCATGATCTTCTGTCCCACGCCCTTCGTCTTGAACAGACCGCCGTGACCCAGAATCTTGTCCAGTTTCACGCCTTCATCTTTTAACAGAATATCAAGACCTGTCTTCAAAGCGCCAAGGGCTGTGAACAGGTGTACTCTCATAAAGTTAGCCAGATTGAATCTGCTCTCCGGCATACGGGCAAAGAGGGGGCGTCCCTCCTCAAATCCGGTGATGTGCTCCCCTGAGAAATAGTTGTAAGCCAGCAGGCCGCCGCAGTCATCATCTCCCTCAAGGGCTTTGTTATACAGGGTTTTGAACAGCTTATCCATGTCCACTTCCACCCCGAATGCCTCTGCAAATTCCTTGAACAGGGATACCCAGGCATTCAGATCAGAGGTGCAGTTGTTGCAGTGCACCATTGCCACGTGATTGCCGGTAGGTGTTGTCACCATATCAATCTCCTTGTATACCCTGGAAAGCTCCTTTTCCAAAACGACCATGGCAAATACAGATGTTCCGGCAGAAACATTACCTGTACGTTTTGCGATGCTGTTCGTTGCAGTCATACCGGTACCGGCATCTCCCTCCGGAGGACAAACCGGAATACCTGCCTGCAGATTTCCACTCACATCCAGAAGTTTTGCGCCCTCCTCTGTCAAAGCACCGGCATCCTGGCCTGCACTTAATACTTTCGGAAGGATTTCTCTCAGTTTCCAGGGATATTTTTTATCAGCGACAAGGGCGTCAAACTGCTCTATCATGCGGGCATTAAAATCTCCTGTGTTCATGTCAATGGGGAACATACCGGAGGCCTCGCCTACGCCCAGCACCTTCTGTCCGGTCAGTTTCCAGTGGATGTATCCGGCCAGTGTTGTCTGGAATTTGATTTTTGCCACATGCTCCTCCTGGTTCAGGACAGCCTGGTACAGATGGGCAATACTCCACCTCTGGGGAATATTAAAATTAAATACTTCTGTCAGCTTATCCGAAGCTTCCTCCGTCATGGTGTTTCTCCATGTACGGAACGGTACCAGCAGTTCATCCTTCTCGTCAAATACCATATAGCCGTGCATCATGGCACTGAAACCCACAGCGCCCAGTTTTGTGATGACAGCGCCGTATTTTTCCTTTACATCCTCCGCCATTTTGGCATAGCTGTCCTGCAGTCCTTTCCAGATGTCCTCCAGGGTGTAGGTCCAGATATTATTTACCAGACGGTTTTCCCAGTCATGGCTTCCGGATGCGATGGGGGCGTTGTCTTCGCCGATCAGCACTGCCTTGATGCGGGTAGAACCAAATTCAATCCCCAGAACCGCGTTGCCGCTTTCAATTACACTTTTTGCCTTTTCCAAATCAAAACCCATGAAATCTTACCTCCGATATATTTTTATTTCTGTCCGTAGTAGGCATTTGCACCGTGTTTTCTGTAATAATGCTTGTCCTGCAGTTCCTGGGGAGCCGGCTGTACCTGCGGGTTGATGGTCTCGCAGCGGGCTGCCATCTTGGCAACTTCCTCCAGAACGACTGCATTGTGGACTGCTTCGTGTCCGTCTTTGCCCCAGGTAAAGGGTCCATGGTTCTTGCACAGGACTGCAGGAACCGCTTCATAGTCCCTGTCCTGGAAATATTCCGCAATGAGAAGGCCCGTGTTCTTCTCATACGCCCCGTCAATCTCCTCTTTTGTCAGGCATCTGACGCAGGGAATCTCCCCATACATATAATCTGCATGGGTGGTGCCGTAGCAGGGAATGCCTCTTCCCGCCTGTGCCCAGCTTGTAGCCCAGGAAGAATGTGTATGTACGATTCCGCCGATGTTTGGAAATGCCTTGTACAGCTCAACATGTGTGGGTGTATCGGAGGATGGATTATATTTCCCCTCAATTTTGTTGCCATTTAAATCCATGATCACCATGTCTTCCGGTGTCAGTTTATCATAATCCACACCGCTTGGTTTGATGGCAAAATAACCGGTACTGCGGTCAATCTGGCTTACATTTCCCCAGGTAAAGGTTACCAGTCCGTATTTTGGCAGCAGCATATTTGCCTCGTATACCGCTTTTTTCAGTTCTTCCAACATAATTTATCTCCTCGCTTCCGCTTTTATTTTTTTCAGTCTCTTCATCACATCGTTGCCTCCCCGCCCGAAATAGTCGTGCAGGATCTTAAATTCATGATACAGCTTTTCATAAGCTGCCGCATGTTCCGGGTCCGGCCTGTAGGTTCTCTCCTCCACGCGTCCCATGGCTTTGGCCGCTTCAAAGATGGTATCATAACCGCCCTTCTCCCTTCCTGCCGCCACGGCGCCGAACATAGCTGAGCCAAGGGCCGGAGACTGGTCAGAGGCACCGATGAAAATCTCCCGGTTAGTCACATCCGCATAAATCTGCATCATCATGGCATTTTTCTTGGAAATGCCTCCGCAGGCGTAAAGTTCCTCCACCGGTACGCCTGCCTGCTCAAAATTATCAATAATGGTGCGCATGCCGTAGGCTGTGGCCTCGATCAATGCCCTGTAGATTTCCTCCGGTTTTGTGGTCAGTGTCAGGCCCAGGATCATGCCTGTCAGGTCCGCGTCCACCAGAACGGAGCGGTTGCCGTTCCACCAGTCCAGGGCAATCAGGCCGCTCTCTCCGACCTTCAGCCGGGATGCCTTCTCAGTGAGCAGCTCGTGGATATTCATGTCCCTTTGTTCTGCTTCCCTGACATATCCCGCGGGCACACAGTTTTTCACAAACCACTCAAAATGGTCCCCCACACAGGGCTGTCCAGCCTCATATCCATAGAGGCCCGGGAGAACGCCGTCCTCCACAACGCCGCAGATTCCGGGAACCATTTTCTCCTCCCTGCTGCACATAATGCCGCAGGTGGAAGTGCCCATGATCATCAGAAGCTTATTCGGCTCTGTGATTCCCACAGCCGGCAGAGACACATGGGCATCCACATTGGCTGTCCCCACTGCCATGCCCTCTTTAAGACCCAGGCGCTCTGCCATCTCTCTTGTCAGCTCACCGGCTTTTGCCCCCTGGGGATAGACCTCTGCCCCAAGCTTCTCCTGCGCCACATGCTCCAGGCGCGCATCCAGTGCTTTGAAAAATGCGGGGGAAGGATACCCCTCCTTTTTATTCCAGAAAGCCTTGTACCCGGCTGCGCATCCGCTGCGCTTTTCCTGCCCGGTCAGCCTTAAGACCACCCAGTCCGCAGCCTCCACGAACCGGTCTGCCTCTTCATAGACCTCCGGTGCCTCTTTCAGGATTTCCATGAGCTTTGGGATCATCCATTCTGAGGAAACCTTTCCGCCGTATCGTGAGAGGAATGTCTCGCCCCGTTCCTTCGCAATACGGGTGCAGATATTGGCCTCCTCCTGCGCCGCGTGGTGTTTCCACAGTTTCGGCCATGCGTGGGGAACATGCTCCCACTCCTTCTGTATACAGAGAGGGGTGCCCTCCCTGTCCACCGGCATGACAGTACAAGCGGTAAAGTCTATGGACAGACCTATGATATCCTCAGGTTTCACCCTGCTTTCCCTAAGAACAGCAGGTATGGTCATATCCAGCACCTCCAGATAATCCAGGGGATGCTGAAGAGCCCAGTCCGGGGGCAGTCTGGTTCCGTCCGGCAGGTATTCCTCCATCACTTTATGGGTGTAAGCTTTGGTGCTCTGTGCAATTACGGTTCCGTCAGATACATCCACCAGCACTGCCCTGCCGGACTGTGTGCCGTAATCCACACCGATTGCGTATTTTCTGTTCATCCGCCTTATCTCCTATCCATTCTCCGTATTCCTGTCTTTGGTGGAGCCCCGCACGATCAGCTCAGGCTGGATCAGACGGGGAATCCGGCTTTTTTCCTCCGGCACCTTACGGATTTTCTCAAGAAGCAGCTCCGCTGCCATCTCGCCCAGCTTTTCCTGGGGATGCGCAATGGTTGTCAGCCCTACGGTCCCCTCCGCGATGACGGAGTTGTCATACCCTGTCACAGAAATATCTTCCGGCACCCGTTTCCCGTTCTTCTGCAGGGAACGGATGACCTCCAGCGCGATCTGGTCGTTATAGCATACAACTGCGTCCATCTCCACCTGCTGCTTCAGAAGGATCTCTATCATCTGCGCCGGCTTCATTTTCCGGTCCTCTGTGTGGAACCACACCACCATATCGGGATCATAGGACAGCCCGGCCTCCTGGAGTGCTTTTACATACCCCTTGTGCCGTTCTTTTCCCTGAAAATCGTCTGCCTTGAAGATACCCAGTATCCTACTGTGCCCCAGATCCAGCAGATGTTTCGTGACAAGATAACCGCCCCTGCAGTCATCCATGAGGATATGGGGCCTGTCCATCATCTGGGGATATACCCCCTGGATAAATACATAGGGGATTTCATACTGGTCCAGCATTGCATACAAGTTCATGTGTCTGCAGAAAATCTGGCTCTTGCTGGGTTCAATGATCAGTCCCTCAATGTCCTTGGTCAGAATATCCTCCAGGACACGCTCTTCCTTGGTCCGGCTGTTGGCTGTGTTCTTCAGGATGATGCTGTATCCGTTGGCTGTCATCACCTTGTCCATGCCCTGTATCAGGCGGGGAAAAATATAGTCAGATATGTAGGTTGTAACAACCGCGATATTCCTTGAATTCTTCATATGCCCCATGCGCTGGGAGCAAAAGGTTCCGCGGCCGTGTTCCGCCTCGATATAGCCTTCGTTTATGAGAATCGACAGGGCCTTGCGCACCGTATGGCGGCTGATCTGATAGCGGGCAGACAGTTCATTTTCCGAGGGCAGCTTCTCCCCCGGCTTGATTTCTCCGCTCAGTATGGACTGCTTTAATTCCTCCATGAGCACATAATATTTTGTCTTTCCGTTTTCGTTTGTCATATGCCCCTCCTTATGGTTTTCATTTTACAACTTGTATGGTTCTCTTCACAAGTTGTTTCCGTATAAAAATACCTTTTGCTGCACATGCGCGAAGTATGCCGCTTGGCACAGAGTGAACCGGAGCCGGTGCCGAAACTAAAAAGAGCCCGGTAAACCGGACTCAAATTTCAAACCACAACTGCCCGGGGCAGCGGATTTCTGTCAAAAATGTTCAAACATATGCTCCCTGATCTCACTGATGATCTGGTCCATCTCCTCCATCTCATCTCTTACCAATTGGATACCGCACTCCCTGCAGATGTCCTGAATGGCGGCAAATACCCATGGGTTTCTGGCTTTGATGCGCAGCATCCTGCCCTTGTTCTGCAGATAATCCACAAAGAAATCAAGAACAACATCAATCTCGGATTCCTCCGGATTCACCATCTTCATATCCAGAACCATCCCGGATGCATGGTCCAGGGTAACAAACAGAAGAGGGCTGATGGGGCGCTCATACTCTTCCATCTCTATGCCTGCATGGACGTAGGCAAAGTCAACCGATATCTCTGTCCCAACCTTGGGCCTTTTTTTCAGGCGCCTTCTCAGTACCTCGTCCTGAAGCTGAACCACCGGATATTCCCTCTCCACCATGGGAATGGACTCTGCAAACATATTCCACATCCCGGTTTTCTCATTGTAGGCCCGAAAGAGTATCTCCCCCTTATCCCAGTCTACAAAGATTTTTTCCTCTATCACGGCCCGCACAGCCATGAACAGGTTCTGAAAAGTATCCGTAAGCACCTCCACCTCCCTGGCATCCGGCGTACAGGGCACGAACCGGGGCACACAGGATTGGAAGAAAGGCCATTCCCCGCGTCCCCGAAACCGGAATCCCAGTTCTTTGATCATCTTTTTCTGGTCCGGGGGAACCTCTTCCCGGTCTCCGAAATAACAGGTAAGAGAATGCTGTTCCAGCATTGCATAATCGGGAGGAAGACCGGTCTCTTCCGTGGAAGCGATCATATCAAAATCCCTGAGCCCCTCCAGCCCTTCGTAGACACTGATCCCGTAACAGTTTCCGCCGCATCCCATAATACTTGCGAAAACAGGCTCCTCACTGTCCTTTAAAAATATAGCCACAAGCTGGGTATCCCAGAAATATTTCCACGGCTCCAGGGCCTTCAGATTACAGGTTACCTCATACAATTTCTCCCACTGCTTTGGCGATGCCTCTTCTCTCATACACGATCCTCCTCTTATCCTCCCGGCCCTTCTGTCTTACTTACTGGAACTCAGTCGTGGGATGGTATATACTGGCGTATCCTGCCGCAGAATTCCCCGAAGTTCTGGGTCTGCAGAATCACCTTGCCCGGTCCGGTCAGCTTTGTGAGGAACAGTCCTTCACCGCCCAGAAAAATGTTCATGCCGCCTTTTACCATCTCGATCTCATACTGCACACTGCCCTCAAAGGCCACCACATTTCCGGTATCCACCTTGATCACTTCTCCCGGAAGAAGTTCTTTCTCCACTTTATTACCGTCCACTTCCAAAAATACCATGCCGTTCCCCTGCATCTCCTGAAGGATAAACCCCTCACCGCCAAAGAATCCGGATGATACCTTCTTTGTAAATGCCACTTTTGTCTCCACTGCGCTTTCCGCACAGAGAAAAGATCCTTTCTGGCAGTAAAATCCTCTGTATTCCCTTAAGTCCACCGGGACGATCTCTCCGGGTACGGTTGAAGAAAACGCAACCATGGCACCGTCCATCTCCGCCTGGTAACTTGTCATGAAAAAGGATTCCCCGGAAAACATACGGCCCAGGCCGCGCATAAAGCCGCCTCTGGCATTGGTGCTCATGCTGATGCCGTCACTCATCCAGCACATACCTCCGGTCTGTGTATAGATACTCTCTCCTCTGTTCAGCAGCACTTCCACTGCCGGCATAACACTGCCCTCCAGCTTATATCTCATAATACATACGCCTCCTTTTCTTTCCTTACTCTCTCAGCCAGTTTCGGCTGTATCTCCGGATAAGTCAGAGCCTCCGGCAGGCTGTCGAAAAAGCCGATCCGCTCAATCTCGCTTTCGATTTTCCCGAAGGAAGTGATCTCAGCATAGAACAGCATTCCGTAAGTCTCCTCCCCCGTGTCATTGACCCGGTTTCGGCCTGTGACAGAATAGACAGACACCGGCTTCAAGGTAAATGTCTCTGCGCCTGTCTCCTCCTTAAGCTCCCTTGCCGCAGTCTCTTCTATGGTCTCTCCCGGCTCCCTGTGACCGCCCGGAATCTCATAAGTCCGGCGTTCCCTGTGTTTGACCAGGACCATTTTCTCTCCTGCCACGGCGTAGATCACCGCGAATTTTAAAAGCCGGTCCTCGGCCTCACTGTAAAACTTTACCTCCAGCACAAAAGCTTCCCCCCTTCAGCGCCCTGGCTTTTAAACCGCACCGCTTTGCAGCATCAGATTTGATACAGAAATACATAATCATCCATATAAAATCCATTGCCGATATCATTTTTCTCTTCCCGCAGAAGCTGAAATCCCATATGCCTGTAGACAGCTGCTGCCGGATTCTTTTTATTTACATTCAGAAAAATTTTTCCATATCCCGCCTCAACTGCCTTTTCCTTTACAAAATCAAACATCCGGCCCGCATATCCTCTGCCTCTTGCACTGCTTTTCAGATAGAATTTGCTCAGATAAAGCATTCCGTCCCTGGGATAAAAGGCCAGAAATCCCACATCCCCGGATGCGTCCTTTACCATATAATATGTGTATCCGTTTTCAAGCTGTCCTTTTATGGCGGGAACCGTCTGGAATAAATGTATCATATAATCATTTTGTTCTGCCCCGATCATGGGGTCGAACACTTCCTTTACCACAGAGGACGCCAGTTGTGACAATTCCTCCACCCGCCTGCCATCCTGTAAGGTTATCTGTTCAAACAGGAGTTCTTTCTTTCCTGTATATCGCATAAGATATTCCGTTTCCCCGGTTTCCGCATCGGTGTCTGACTCCCGGAGGAGAAAACCGTATTTTTTATAAAAACGGACCGCATTTTCATTCTTTTCATACACTCTGAGCGACAGCTCCTCATGGCGCCTGCAGGTTTCCTTTAAAAGCGCTGTGCCGATTCCCTGTCCCTGCATTTCTATACGGACAAAAAGTCCCGCAATAAAGTCCTCCTGCATGCCGATAAAACCCGCGATCTGCTCCTCAACCTCACACACGAGGATTTCCGCCTTCAAAAGCTCCCGACTCACATACTCATAATTTTCCTCCCAATAGTAAGAAGGGATAAAGCTGTGCGCCCGGCAGTTGGCCTGCAGCCAGATTTCCATTAACGCCTGTATGTCTTTGGGGGTAAACTCCCTGATCACGAATGCCATATCCTTCCACTGCTCCTTTTCCCTTTGCAGGGTGTACCCCGCCTTACTTTATCCGCCTATCGGTCCGCCCAGAAATTTCTGCCCACATAGCGGAAAACTTTTCTTCTGTATTCCCTGTATTCCCTGCCAAACACCTTTTCCAGATATTTTTCTTCCTGCCGGATCTGCAGATGCAGGGTAAAAATAGCAAAGCAGGTAAATGCCAGCAGCGGAATATTGAAAAACATAAGTAAAATGCCGATATACGTCAGATCAAATCCGCAGAACGCAGGATTTCTGCTGACAGAATAGATTCCCTCTGACACCATTTTTGTTCTGCCGTGCTCCGGAATGCCTGCACGCCAGCTGTCGCGCATGGTATATACGGAAAGTGCAAATACCATAACACCTGCTGTGGCAATAATCAGACCCGCGATCCGCACATTTTCAGATGCCTGATTAATTCCCCAAAAGATAGATACCAATTCATAAACAGGTACGCCGATGGTTGCTATTTTCATGATGAACTCTATGTATAGAAGCTCCTCTGCTTTGTCCCCCTTAGCAATCTGGTTCGTCCTGATCCCTTTCTTTTTCTGACCCAGCATTTTGCCGAAATAGATGCCATAAAATACAAGCATGATAACAATGCTGCCTGACTGAAACTTGTCCATTTGTGGTATCTCCTCTGTTATGTTATTGTCCGAATCCACTTTCTGTCCTGTTACAAACATAGCTGAATTCTTTCAATACAGTATACCCTACATGCTCCGGGATTGCAATTGTTAGTTGCTGTCCGCGGCTGCCGGTCATTTCCGGGCTTTTATAACACACAGCCAACCGGCCGAAACAGCGTCCGGCCGGTCTCTTCTTATCGCTACAGCTCCATGAAATCTGAAAGCTCTATCTGACTGGCTGTATTTTTCTCTTCAAATGTGTGCAGCCATGCAAAGATCCTGTTTATGCTGCTCTCCAGCCCATTTTCCCTGCAGATTTGGTAAAAGACGGACATCAGCTTTTTCCCGCTGGGGCTGTCCACCTCATAGGCATTTCCGTAGTTTTCTATATATTTCCTGCGAAGTCCCGGAAAATGCTGCTCCAGCTTCTCATAAAAATACTGCCTGTCCCCATCCCGCAGGGTGACGCCCATGCCAAAATTCAGGACACCGTACACCTTTGCTCTGACCGCGTAATCCATAACACCCTTTATGTTTTCTTCTGTGTCATTGATAAAGGGCAGAATCGGGCAAAGCCAGACAACCGTGGGAATCCCCTCGTCCCGAAGGATATCCAGCACCTCTGCCCGCCGTTTTGTGGTGCACACATTGGGTTCCAGAATACGGCACAGCTCCTCATCTGCTGTGGTCAGCGTCATCTGCACCACGCATTTTGTCTTCTCATTGATCTTCTTCAGCAAATCCAAATCCCGCAGCACCAGATCGGATTTTGTCTGCAGCACTGCGCCGAATCCGTAGTGTTCAATCAATTCCAGGCATTTTCTGGTCAGGCAGAGTTCCTTTTCCAGCGGCAGATAGGGGTCGGTCATGGCACCTGTGCCGATCATACATTTCTTCCGTCTGCTTCTCAGGGCTGCTTCCAAAAGCTGCGGAGCATTTATTTTCACCTCTATATCCTCAAACGGATGCTTCATTCCATAGCATGTGCTCCTGGAATCGCAGTAAATACAGCCATGGCTGCAGCCGCGGTACAGATTCATGCCGTTCTGGGCAGACAAAATGGATTTTGCATTTACCTTATGCATATCTCCTCCTATGACGCGGCGAACCGGTAACCGGCCTGTTTCAGGCACTCTACGGCCTTTTGGAAATTTTCCTCTTTTGTGAGGATATAGTCCGTATTATAAGTGGAGACTGCAAAGATACCTATATGATTCTCCGCCAGAACAGCGGAAATTGCGGACAGGATGCCTATGAGGGAAAAATCAAGAACCCCCTGGATCCGAAACGCCCTCCAGCCGTCATCGCGTTCCAGTGCGTCTTTTGGCACATGTTTCGCAGCACATACAAGTGAAAGCTCTTCGTCTGTCCTGCCGATAAAACAAAAGCCGTCTTTCAGCAGATCCGGCGAAAATTCCTTTATTTTACAGACGGAAAAATCCTGGTCAATGATTTTAAGCTCCATTTCTATTGTCCTCCTGCTTTTAAGCTGCGCTCCAATAATTCCGGTCCGGTTTGAAAAGCACCGGTGACTTCTCTGTACAGACTTTTATAAAATGCCTCTGCCGCGGCTTTTCGCTCCCCGGCAATTTCACGGCCTCTTTTCGTATAGAGTTTTTCATGGATATTACATAGTTTATGTCTGTATTCATGAAAAAAGGAATCAGCTGACTCCTCCTCCCCATCGGCGATGCGTCCGTCAGGCAGACGCGTGTATATGGGTTCGGATGCATGGCCGCCATACTGAAGCGTTCTGGCAACGCCCACCGCGCCGGTAACGTCTATTTTATCCGCGTCAAACAGGATTTTTGCCTCTGTGCTGTCCGGCTGATTCCCCTTTCCTTTTCTGAACCGATGTGCTAGTATGCAGTGTTCCACCTTCGCAGTATAATCTTTGTCAAAACCCTGTTCCGTCAGATATCTTACGGCCATTGCCGCCCCGGCCTTAGCATGACAGACTTTTTTATTTTCAAACTGCGCTTTCCTGCCAATATCGTGCAGGAGACAGGCACATATCAAAACATCGTAATCCACGTCTTTTTCATGATCCGCAATATCCAGCGCGGTATACAGGACCCGGTAAATATGCTCCATATCGTGGGCACTGTCCTGCATACAGGATTTCATATAAGCTTCAAGCTGTTCATATGTCTTTTTCGTCATCTCTGTTTCCATTCCTCCCTGAGCAGACCATACTCATAAGTATCTTTCCAGATTGGATTTCCCTCCTCATCACAGAAAAAGTATACATTCTGCTTCAATTCCCCTTCCCTGCGCATGCCAAGGCGCTCCATCAGCCGCCAGGATGCCGTATTTTCCGGGTCACACATGGCTGTCACCCGCCTGACATCCCATTCCCTGAAGGCCAGGTCAAGCAGTGCCCACGCACTCTCATACGCATATCCCTGTTTCCAGTACCTGCGGTTAAACACATACCCCAGCTCCCAGGTATTAAGGTCACCTTTGTCGAAATACAAATTTCCAATAAGCGTTCCATTCTTTTTGCAGACCGCCCAAAAGCTTTTATCCTCCGCTCTTCTGACTGCCTCGGCCCTGACCTCCTCCATACTCATGGGGTGATACGGCTCATAACGCACTACTTCCGCATCCGAAAGATATTCGTACAATGCTGGTTCATCCTCTGCCCGAAACGGCCTTATGATCAATCGTTCTGTCTCTATCTGCATCTGTTCTCCTTTTTTCATCCTGTGCTTAGAGCATATTTGAAAATTCATTCCGACAATCTGCGCGCCCCAGGCTCTACATTCCGAACATTTTCTTCTTTAACTCAATGCCTGCCAGTTCTGCCAGCCGGATGATTCCCTCCTCCGCCAGCGTCACGGTGGACTCCACATGGATAAAATCCGTCACACTGTAGTCAAATAATATATTTCCCTGGGCAGGAAATTCCTCATCGCCATCCCAGAACAGATACTGCATGGGGATACAGGAAAACGCATGAACGATATATCCTGCATCGCCCTGCCGTACAGGCTGTCCGCCCATCTTTTCGGCTGCACGCCTGAGTTTTTCTGTTTTCCCTTCAAAGGTCATGGCAAAAGGTTTCAGTATGTTGCTCTCAAAAGCCGGCGCAAAGGGTCCCGCGTTTCTCACGTCCCTGAAGGGCACCCAGCGCTCTTGGAGGCTGGCATTCTCTTTGGAATACCAGAACAGATTGTAAATATTCATTTTCGTTCCGTTGCGCAGAGGAATGTCATCCTCCATTGCTCTGATATATCCTTCTTTTCTGTGGATTCCGTACTTTTTTCCGAAATGGACAATGGTCAGATATTCTCCCTCAGCCTTTATTTCCGGCAGCTTTCTCATCAATATCTCCTGGTCCATCTGCAGAAATTTTTCTCTCCAGTCTTCGCAGAGCTTATCATAATTGGACTGCTGTGTCTTCTGCATATTATTTCTCCTTTCTGTCCTGTTTCTCCGGGGCAGACGGCATATCTGCCGGTTTTCTTTTTCTAATTATAACGGATTTTATGGATGATTACAATCAAATCCCGGTCAGCTGCACCTGTGGGAAGCGCAGCACGCTAAAAAGCGCATACCTCCCATTCTCCAGGAGGTACGCGCTCTTCTTCTGTTAAAACTTTTTACAAAATCACATCATCGGATCAAGACCCAGAGCCGGATGTCCTTTTTCTGTTAAGAATGCAACTAATTCTTCCGGATCTGTTGCGATGGTCTCATCACCAACCATGTCTGTGAAGTTGTCGATACCGTATAATTCTTTTGCTGTCTGGTTCAGTCTCTCAGCAACAAATTCTTTCAGCTCTTTCGGCATCCAGACGATCCTCTCGATACCGCCCTCTGCCTTCATGAACTTCTTAGAACCGATGAAGTGTTTTCCATGGCCCATGAAGCCAGGTGTCTGTACACCGCCGCCTGTCATGGATGCCAGTTCCGGGAAGGTCATTCCAAGCGGTGTCATACCCGCATACTCACGGTTTGTGATAACTACACCGTTGGAGAACGGCTCGATACCGCAGATACACTCAAAGCATCCGCAGGATGTCATTGGTTTTTCCATGATGGAGTACAGAGATACCTCTTCCAGAGCACCCTGGGAGAATTTGCGTACGGCTTCGTTAACATCCTCGTACTCACCAATCCTCTCGTCAATACATTTCTCTTTCGTGATAACCTGGCATGGTCCGTTTGGATCCAGCTCGTTGGTCGCCTTTGCATCCAGCCATGAAACGGCACCGCACAGGCCCAGACGTTCCGGTGTTACCACACATACGTGTGACGGGGAGAATGCCTGGCACAGGATACAGCTGTAGTATACGTCTACAGACTCATCGGTCAGGGATTTCAGACGGTCATCACGTTTGTTGAAGGTAGGAACTGCCACTTCGTGACGGATCCTCTTACACTCTGCAGGATCTGTGTAGATCACAACTTCACATTTGTCAACAACAGCGTCAAATTCATTCTTAACAGATGCGTACAGAACTTCACCGATATGTTTCAGGCGGAATCCTGCATGGAATGCATCCTTGCTGATACGGATACGCTGCATATCACGCTGTCCTGTGTGGTATACACCTTCGATACAGTTGATGTAGTTATGGAACTTACGCTCGATAACCGGTTCAAAGTCAGACTGCATGTTCTTGCCTGCAACTTTTACAACATAAGCAATGCTGTTCTTGCTGCCCAGCTCCATCTCATCTGCTTCCGGTCCGATCACAGTGATCTTGTGGTCTTCGATCTCTGTAGCCTCTGCTGACTGAACAAGCTCTGCACAGTCTACACGGGAACCGTCGAACTCTACCTGCATGTCGCCGCGGCGGATGATCTCACCCTCGAATGCGGATGCGAATGCAACCGGAATGTCGATATTGGTGATCTTGATCTTGATATCGCGTGCTTCCAGGGATGTAGCGTTGAATTTGGAAACATCCGGCTGTAAGATCAGGCTCTTCGGTACTGTGGATACGCCTTCCTGGTTTGTGATAACAGGGAAGCCCAGTGCGATGGCACCTGCGCCGCAGGCAACGATCACATCGTCCAGAGGAGCGAATGCGTTAACGAATGCCGGTACACGCTCAAAGGTGTATTTCATCAGGTTTGCTGCATCACCGGGTGTTACATTACCAAAGATAAGCGCTGCCCTTAAAGCAACGGATACTACATGGATCACGCTTGTCACGTCTTTGCCCAGCGGGATAACACGTAAGTTTGCGCCTGTCTTCATGCCTGCCTCTGCCACCTGATCGATCACACCGCCGACCAGTGTTACCAGGATACCCTGTGCCTGATAGCTCTTAACCAGGGCAACTGCTTCCTCTTTTGTAGGAGCGCTTCCCAGGATAACAGCAACACCGGGGATATCACCGGTTACAAGGGGTACACCCAGCTCACGGATCACAGCATCTGCCAGATGTCCGTAGCAGGGCTCTGTATACGGCTCTGCGCCGTCGATATATTTCAGAACTTCGATGAACTCTGCACAGAGAGCGGTCGCTACACCTGACATAAATACGTCATTTAATCTCATCTCTCTTGTCATCAGAGTTTTCACTACACCTAAAGCTTCTTTTAATTCTCCTAAAGTTTTAACCTTCACGCCTGTCACTGCATAGTAGCATGGTAAGCAGTAAGCGGTGTTCGGGAAGCTGACAGCCTTGTCAGCACCGTGCTGTTCGATGGCAGCATTGACAGCGCCTTCTGTCAGCCCATACACTGCGTCATTTCCGCTAAATACGGTTTCAAATAATGTCACTGTTTCATCCTCCGCAAATGATATTTTCTTGGTAAAAGCGAATCTTTTTTATATCCCCAGAGCCGCACGTTTTTCTTCTATTCTGGCGATCATGGCGTCGCCCAGTTTTTCAATATCTTTCTCCACGGTGTACGCTGCTTCCACCCACTTGCGGACACCCTCTGTCAGCCAGTATGTGACCTCAGAGGAACCGCTGACCTGCGGGTCTACACCCAGGAATGTATCAATCCCCGTGGCAACCACATAGTTTCCGATGGACACGGCTTTCTCTGACATCCATTCCGGCGCGCATCCCACAACGGGAAGCTTGGAGATGGGCAGCCCGGAATCCTTTGACAGCTCAGACGCCAGGACCATCATACGGCTGATATCCACACAGGATCCCATATGCAGGACAGGCGGAATATCTGCCAGCTCACAGACTCTCTTTAAACCGGCTCCGCACAGGTCTTTTGCCCTCTTATCCATAAGTCCGGCCCTTGCCGCTGCCTGGGCGGAACATCCTGACAAAATCACGATGATATCGTTTTTGATGAGCTTTTTCATCAGCTCAATATGCGCGTAGTCCGGGCGCACCCTTGGATTGTTGCAGCCGACCATAGCTACAGCGCCCCGCAGCACGCCGGATGTGATACATTCCAGCAGCGGTTTCGTGGTGCCCAGCACGTCCACCTGTGAGTTTGTGACACCGTCCAGAGTCTTGACTATGGCCTCCACGGAATAGCCCACCGTGGCCTTTTGCTTTAACTGCGGAATATGTACCAGCTCCTGTTTTCTGTTGGCAAAATTCTCAACCGCTGTGCGGACGATCTTCTTAGCATTCTCCCCTGCTGTCTCTGCGTTAAAACGAATGAAATCGGAATCCGGCATCTGCGCAATGGGGGAGGTGGTGATAAACTTGGTATGGAAGCATTTGGAGAGAGGGCCCAGTGCCGGGAAAATGCACTGTACATCCACTACAATGGCTTCACAAGCTCCGGTCAGCACCACATTTTCCTGCTGCAGGAAATTTCCCGCCATGGGTACGCCTCTTCGCATGGCAACCTCGTTGGACGTACAGCAGACACCTGCAACGTTGATCCCGTTTGCTCCCATGGTTTTTGCAAGTGCCACCATCTCCGGATCATCGGCGTATTCGCAGATCATCTCGGAAAGACTGGGATCATGTCCGTGTACAATGATGTTGACCTGATCCTCTTTCATGACACCCAGATTAGCCTCTGTATCCACCGGTTTCGGAGTGCCGAACATGACGTCTGAAAATTCCGTGCCGCACATGGAGCCGCCCCATCCGTCAGACATACCGGAGCGCAGAGCCTGACGCACCAGTGCCTCCGGTTTGCTGGAATTTCCCATATGTGTCATATGCATGGCAGTGGAAACTTCACGGTCAATGGCTCTCGGCTCGATCTCCGCGTCATGCCAGAGCTTCTGTGTATGCTCCGGCGCACGTTTCAGCCATCTCTGCACACCGAAGGGTTTTCCGTATTCCATAAGGGCCAGCTCTGACATCTCATGTGCCAGTTCATAGATATCCCGGCCCTCTGTCTCTACGCCCCATTCTTTTGCGATGCGGATCAGTTTCTCCGCGTCCTTTACCTTATAATTGCCATCCGGTGCCACCGTGTGCAGGGTATGGCAGATCTCACGCCCATGGTCTGAATGGGTGGCTGCCCCTCCTGCCGTAAAACGCAGAAAATTCCTTCCCGCAATGCCGTGTGCGTCACAGCCGCAGATACCTCTCGGCGCCTTTTTTGTGATCCGGCAGGGTCCCATGGAACAGATACGGCAGCAAATGCCCTCCTCGCCGAATTTGCAGTGGGGTGTCTGGTTCTTCACGCGCATCTGCCAGGAATCCGCACCGACCTTTGCCCCTGTCTCCAGCAGCCTGTCTGTGGCTGCCTCGAATTCTTCTACTGTTGTCAACCTAAACGAACTCATCCTTATCCTCCTGAAATATTGTATTTGTCTATATTATAACAACCCCGGGCAGGGGTTCCCATCAACGTTTTATTGACTGTCTTCAACGTTTCATTGATGGGGTATGCAAAAAGAAAGACACACCTCATTTGCGGTTCTGAGATGTGTCTTTCTTTATGAGTGAATTCGTGATTATTGTAACATACCGTTTCTTCGCTGATAATAAACAAAACGTTTCAAGCATGCAACGAATCTCTGAGGCGTTTCACCTCTGTATGGAATTTTTCCTGATCTCCTCCAGCCAGTACATCACATGGTTGTGAAAAAGGCTGATATCCGGGTTCTCTGCCTTTCCCTCCCGGGTCAGCATATAGGTCTCCCAGTTGAAAGGCCCCTCCTCAAAGGGAAGCATGACCAGATCGTCCTGTTTCATGTCATCAAAAATAAAATCCACAGTGACAGAGATGCCTTTGTTCTGCTGAACCATTTTATGGCACAGACTGAATCCGCTGGTCTCGAAAACGATATCCGGCTTAAATCCTGCCAGCCTGCACTGGCTCAGTATCAGGTTATGGATATTAAATTCCGAGCTTTCAATGTAAAGCTTTTCCCCCTCCATATCCTTTATGGAGACGGTTTCTCTCCCACTGAGAGGATGCTGCCGGTTGACCAGCAGTTTGATCTCGTACTTTTCCATAAATGTAGCCCTTGTGTTTTTCAGCAGGCCGTTTCCCACTGTAAAGGCCACATTTCCCTCTCCCTCCTGGAACAGCCTTTCCACCTGGCGGTCAGGATATTCCCGGTAATTGAATTTAATATGGGGATACTTTTTCTTAAAATCCACCAGGCATTCCGGAGTCACAAGCCTCAATATGCCGTAGGCGGACAGCAGGTCGATCTCATGGTTCTGCCGCTGTTCAATGCAGCGGATCTCGCTGCATATGGAGTGGTAAGAATTCAGAAATTCAGGGAGCTTGGCATACAGATAAGCGCCTGCTTCTGTGAGACTGATTCCCGTACCTGTTCTGTTTAAAAGAGAGGCGCCCATCTCACTCTCAATATTTTTTATGATCTTGCTGAGGCCCTGAGGTGTCATATACAGAGCGTGTGCCGCCTTTGTGATACTTTTGTGCTGGCACACGGTTTTAAAATACTCCAGCTCCTTTATATTCATCTTCTCACCTTTTGGCCGGAAAAGGACTTCCGGTCTCTCCCTATTTAATCAAGCTCAATTTCAATGAGTTCCGCTGCCGGAAGTTTTTTCGTGGAGGATGCCTTATATTTCTTAAGCTCTGCCGCGGCTTCCTTTAACGGAATATTGGTTCCGGCTCCCGCCATACAGCCGCCCGGGCAGCCCATGCCTTCTATGAGGCAGCCATTCATTTTTCCGGCTTTGGCAAGGGTCAGCACTTTCTTACACTCTGCCAGACCCTCTGCATGTTCAATATGTACTGGGACTTCCGGGTGGTATTCCTGCAGGCATTCCTCAATCGCCTGGGCCACACCCCCGGCTATGGCATAACCTCTTCCCGCTGCGGTTGCATTGTGCAGGCTGCCCTGTTCTTCCATCATTGCCGGATCTATTCCCTTTGCGTCAAACATTCCCTGCAGTTCTTCAAAAGTAATGACAAATTCCACATCACTGCGGACGTCCGTTCTGGATGCCTCCAGTTTTTTCGCCGCACAGGGACCGATGAAGACCACTCCGGCATTGGGGTATTTCTGTTTGATACTTCTGGCAGAGGCGACCATGGGGGTCAGCTCCTGGGATACACTGTCAATCAGATCCGGAAACTGTTTTTTTGCAAGCATGGACCAGGATGGACAGCAGGACGTGAGAAGAAAGGGCAGTTCTCCGGTGCTCACCTTTTCCGCATAGTGATGAGCTTCCGCGATTGCCCCGATGTCCGCGCCAAGCGCTACCTCATACACTTCCTTAAAGCCGAGTTTTAAAAGCGCGGCCTTGAACTTTGCCGCAGTCACGTCTTTTCCGAACTGGCCTACAAATGCAGGCGCCACTTCGGCAATGATCTCTTTTCCCTCACGCAGTGCCCTGGAAAGCTGGAAGATCTGGGACTTATCCGAAATTGCCCCGAAGGGACAGCTCACCATACACATGCCGCAGGACACACATTTTTTCGGGTCAATGGCAGCTCTGCCCAGATTGTCGCTTCCGATGGCCTTGACGCCGCAGGCCCTGGCACAAGGGCGTTCCATTTTGGAGATGGCGTCATAGGGACAGATGGCCTTGCATTTGCCGCATTTGATACATTTTTCCTGATCGATCACAGATTTTCCATTCACTATAGATATGGCATTTTTCGGACATACCTGTTTGCAGGGGTGAGCCACACAGCCTCTGCACATGTTGCTGACTTCATATTTGTTGGGCTCGCAGGCATCGCAGGCAGAAGGGATGACCTGCATAAGAGGCGGCTCATAATATTTTTCATCTATGTTACTGTTTTCCATTCCTGCAGTGATATGGACTGCTTCATTTTCCGGGCGCAGGGACATACCCATGGCAAGGCGGACACGCTCGCTGGCCACCGCTCTCTCCCTGTAGATACTCTCCCTGTAAGTTGCCCTCTCCTTAACAATATGATACGGGATGGCTTCTATCTCATCATTGAAATTATCCTTTGTGGATGCAAAAGCAACCTTGCAGATTTCTGTAAATACTTCACGCCTGATCTTCTTTACCGGGGTTTCTACACTTCTCATTTAAAATCTCCTGTTCTCAATCATGCTCTAATACCATCTATCCGCACATTAAATGGTTAGAATCTATCGTTTACATATCTTGCGTAACTGTGGTCAGTTACTATCTTTCATTCTATGAAATATCAGGAGAAATGCAAGTTTTTTATTCAATACACTGACCGGTCCATTCTCTTATAGGACAGGCATATGGGTTTTCCCGTCCACGGGTCCCGGCTGATACTGGCATCCAGGGAAAATACATCCGCCAGGGTCTTTTTCGTCATGATTTCCTCCGGGGTTCCCTTATAAAGCACTCTTCCGGAGCGCATGGCAATCATCCAGTCTGAAAATCTGGCCGCCAGATTCAGGTCATGGAGGACCATGGCAATGGTTTTTTTCTGTTTTTTATTCAAATCCTCCAGAAGCTCCAGCACCTCAAGCTGATGCGTCATATCCAGATAGGTGGTTGGCTCATCCAAAAGGATGAGAGGCGTATCCTGGGCAAGGGCCATGGCGATCCAGGCCCTCTGCCGCTGTCCTCCCGAGAGCGCGTCCATATCCCTGCCGGCAAGCTCCTCCATATCCGTAATGGAGAGCGCCCAGTCAACGGCCTCATGATCCTCTTTTTTCAGCCGCCCGAACCCTCTTTGATGGGGATATCTGCCGTAAGACACCAGCTCTTTGACCGTCAGGCCCCCCGGCGCCTGAGGCCCCTGGGGCAGGATCGCCATTTTTTTTGCCACCTCCACTGTGGACATTTTGGCGATCTGGCTGCCGTCCAGAAACACATGGCCCTCCCGGACAGGTGTCATGCGGGACAGGGCTTTTAAAAGAGTGGATTTCCCGCAGCCGTTGGGCCCGATGATCGACGTCATGTTCCCCCCGGGGATCTGCACATCCATGGCCGGGATGACAATATTTTGATGGTATGCAACGGAAATGCCTTCTCCTGTAAGTACAGCATCCATATAAAAATCTCCTTTACGTTTTAATCAGCAGATACAGAAAATAGGGGGCACCGATCACGGCAGCCACGATTCCGACGGGAATCTCCCTCGGCGACAGCAGCGTGCGGGATATCAGATCCGCATATGTCATCAGCACAGACCCGGTAAGCACAGTGGCCGGAACCAGGATTCTGTAGTTCGGTCCCACCAGACGGCGCGCCATATGAGGGCAGACCAGGCCTACAAAGCTCAGTCCTCCGCCCACCGCACAACAGAGGCCGGACATGGCGATGGCTGCACCGAGAAGGATCACGGTCTGCCTGGACACGGCTGCTCCAAGTCCCACAGCCGTCTGATAGCTTAAGGACAGCACATTCAGCGTGCGGCTTTTATAAAAAACAAACAGTCCAAGGAGCAGAAGGCTGACAAAAAGCAGCCGCACATTCTGCCAGTTCGCTCCCCATATGCTGCCGGACAGCCAGTTCTGCACAAAGGCATAATCGCTGTCCGGCAGGCGCAGCATTAAAATGGTGGTCACACTGGACACGGCAGTGGAAACCGCCACCCCCATCAAAAGCAGCCTGCGGGGTGAAATCCCCTGTCCTGTGCGGGCCAGCCGGTAATCCAGCACAGCCACCGCCATGGAACCGGCAAAAGCCAGTACAGGAAGCAGCACAGTAAGGCTGACAGAGCTTTGCGGCACCAACACCAGAAACGCTGCCACAAAAAGCCCGGCACCCGCATTGATTCCCAGGATTCCCGGCTCAGCCATATCATTTCTCGATACACCCTGGATCACACATCCGGAGACCGCCAGCCCCATGCCCACCAAAAGACTGGTGAAGATTCTGGGAAGCCTCAGGTTCAGAAGTGTATAGCGGACACTTTTTGTGCCTCCGCCCTTTAAGATCTCCCACATTTCCTCCGGGCTGATTTTCCGGTATCCCGCATTTATCTCCAGCCATATGCCTGCAAGCAGCAGGATGATCAGGATCATAAATACCGTAACCATACGGATCCTGCGTCTTCTCTCACTCAAAAGTCCTCTCCTCCTTCCTGGCTGTCCAGATAAAGAACGGCACCCCCACCACAGCAAAAACAAGGCCGATGGGCACTTCACCGGGGGCATTTATCATTCTGGAAAGAATATCTGCCGCCAGCATGAAGAAAGCTCCTGCCACCATGGAACAGGGAATCACAGACCTGTAATCCGCACCTGTAAAATACCGCACAACGTGAGGTACCATCAGGCCCACAAAAGCCACCGGACCGGCAAGCGCCACGGAACCGCCCGCAAGCAGCAGGACCACAAAAAGGCAGACCGTCCGGGAGCGTTCCACGGAAAGTCCCAGCCCTCTTGCCGCCTCCTCCCCCAGACTCAGCAGTGCAACTCTTCCTGAAAGAGCCGCGGCTGCGGCCAGTCCCAGAAGGATCACCGGACCGGCGAAGATGAGCTGTTTTCCGCGTATTCCCGCCACGCCTCCCGCAGTCCAGAAGGTGAGATTGTAACCGATCTTACACAGAATCGCCACTGCCTGACTCAGGGATGAGAGGAAGATACTCACAGCGCTTCCCGCAAGCACAAGCCGCACCGGATCCAACCCGCGCCTGTTCAGACTCATAAGCCCATATACAGTAAACATAGCCCCTGCTGCCCCCAGAAAGGAAAAAAATACAACACCTGAGAACCCCAGCCCCGGCAGGAAGGCCAGACAGAGTGCCAGCGCAAAGGAGGCTCCCGCGTTGATTCCCAACAGTCCGGAGTCTGCCAGCGGGTTCCTGGTCACCCCCTGCATCATGGCGCCAGCCGCTGAAAACGCTGCTCCCACCAAAATACAGCCCGCTGTCCGCGGTATCCTGAGTTCCCGTATGACCAAATGCTGCCGGTCTGTAAAATCCGGCCGGAGCACCGCATCCAGAATCTTCCCGGGAGGAATGCCCGTACTTCCGTATAATATGGAAAGGACTGCGGCAAGTAAAACTGCCGCAGCTCCTGCTGTCAAAAAACATACTGTCTTTCTTTTCGCATCTCTGCCCATTATTTTCCCTCAAATCCTCTGAAGAAATCAATAAAGATATCAAGCTGCGCATTGTAGGTGATCGGATCCCTGTGCATGAAGGACACCTGCTCATAAGGGAGCACTCTTCCCTCCTGCACGGCCTCCAGGCTGTTCCAAAGCTTGGAATCCTCCACAAAGGCACTGTCCGTATCTGCCAGCACGCCATACAGGATAAAATCTCCTGTGTATTCAGGCAGCGCTTCCAGGGAAACCACCTGATACTGGGTATCCCCATCCACCATATCTGCCTGCACTGCCTCAGGCGCTTTCAGCTCCCACATATCGTATAGAATGGAACCGCCTCTTGCGAAATGGCTGCCCATGGTGTAGATCTGCTGAGGCCATACCTCCACAATGGATACTGTCCTGTCACCCACGATTCCCCGGATTTCCTCTTTGACGTCAAGCGCCCGCGCCTTAAAATCAGCAATATATTCCTCCGCTTCCCCGCTTTTTCCCACCAGGTCCGCAATATACCGGAATACTTCCTCATCACTGCGCTTTCCGTCCTGAATATAAACCGTAGGGGCAATTTCGGAATATTTCTCATAATCTGCCTCTGTGATGGTTACGATCAGGTCCGGCTCCTGCGCAGCAATTATTTCCAGGGAAGTCTCCACGCTTGTAATGTCCATCTCCCGGATTCCCTCTGTCTTATCCGCCAGAAACGGATTCGACAGGGAATACGGGGACGCGATGGCAGGCTTTACGTCCACAGCCAGAAACTCACCCAGATAATAGTCCGTGACAATGTTCTCCGGGTTTATGGGAATCTCCACCTGTCCCTTATCTGTCTCCACTGTCCGCATGCCCTCTTCTGCATCCCGGGAGGCGGCGTTTTTCTCAGGGCCTTGGGCTTTCTGAGCGGTACTTTCATTTTCTGTGTTCACCTTGTTATTTCTCGATTCTCCGCCTTTTCCGGAACAGCCTGTCAGCATGCCCACAGCGGCAAGTACGGCAATGGCCGGCGCCAGTCTTCTCGTCCTATTCATCATAATGTCTTCCCTTTCTCGTAACGGCATATTTTATTCTTTAGTTAGTTATAGCTAATTGACAGCAGTCATTCTAGCATACTATACTATTTAAGGCAACATTTTTTTGCAATTGCACCTGATCGGAATATATCTGTCACCGTATGAATAAACGGTATTTTTTGTGGTAAACCTCTGAAGCTGAGGGATAATAAGACTGCAGCCCTGCATAAAACTACCTTCCGCACATGGAATTTGTACAGCAGGCTGCCGCATTTTCAGAAAAGGAGTATGGAAAATGAGTATACAAAGTCATCGTGAATTTCAAGACAGGATTTGGCAGAACCTGGGATTTGACTCTCATAAAGAGAAACACTGCACCCGATATGCCAATGAAAATCGGCCGGAAGACGGAACCTGCCTTTTATATGAGCGGCCCGGCCTGTATGCTTTTACTGTGGCGGACTATACGGTATCTGCCCCTTTTTCTCTCGCCTTTGCGTGCCGTGATACGCAGCTCCGGTTCGGCAGTTTCTATGACGGCAGGACACGGTTTGATATGGAAGGGATCTCGGCCCACACCTCCACCCCGGCATCCTTTCTGGTGCGGGAGGAGAAGGTGAGAGGACAGCAGTTCTGGAATGCCGGACAACACTGCAGGGGAATCGAGTTCGCTGTATTTCCTGATTTTGTAAGATACTTAAAAACCATTGACCCTCATGCTTCTGTACTGGACAGTCTCTCCAAAAACCGCACATACCATGCACTGCCCCCGGAAATCGTCACCGTGCTGCACCGTTTATTTAAAGTGGCGCAAAACGGCAGCCTCACCCCGCTTATGCTGGAAGGCTGCCTGCTGCAGTGTATGGACATTCTGACAAATGCAGTAAAACAGGGAACGTTTTCTGCACCGGATTTGATGCCCACCGTATATTTAGGTAAAAGAAAAATCACCTTTGATGAATTCGACCTGCTGGCCGTCCAGCGGGCAAAAGAAATTCTCACAGAAGACCCTGCCAATGCCCCCACCATTTCACAGTTGAGCAGACAGGTTTTTCTCAATGAGCAGAAACTAAAGGCCGGTTTTTCCATGTGTTTTCACATGACAATCGGCCGGTATCTGAAGGAATGCCGTATGGCCAAAGCGGCTGCCCTTCTCACCTCCACCTCCATGAGTGTCCGCAAGGTCGGACAGGCTGTGGGATATACAAGCTGCGCATCCTTCATCAAAGCCTTCCGCCGGCACTACAGGAAAACACCTCAGGAGTTTCGCTGTGCAGATTCGGAAAAATAATCCTCCGCCAGTATGGCATACCCTGCCGCATCACAGCGGCCCTGGTTATTCCAGTCTGCCTGTCTCCTGGTGCCCTCGTATTTCATCCCGCATTTTTTCATCACTTTACCGGAGTTGGCATTGCGGGGGTCATGACGGGATTCCACGCGGTTTACCTGCACATCCTCCATGAAAAAGCGGATCACTTCTTTCAGGGCTTCTGAGGTCACACCCCGGTGCCACCATTTCCGGCCGATGCAGTAACCGATGTGGACCATTTCTATGGAATCATCTTTTGATACGACAGAGATAGAGCCTATGGGTTCCTCTCCGTTTTCCTTCAGCGTGATCGCCCACTGGTAAAAATCCTTCTCCCCATAGTGGAAGATCCACTCCTCCAGAACTTCCCCGGATACCTCCGGGCTCTTGTGGGCAGGCCACATAAGATAGGCTGTCACCTGCTCATCCTTTGCCCAGTTATGAAACATCGCCTCTGCGTCGTGCATGGTAAAACGGCGCAGCACCAGCCTTTCTGTCTCCAGTTCCTCTGTTCCTCTGTGCTGCATATCCTGCTCTCCTTTCTTGTTAAAACAACTCGTCCAGCAATATATAATATCTGATCTTATCCCAGTCCGGGGCCATTCCCAGTTCCTCAAAAAGCAGATTTACATATCCCTCATTTTTTCCTGTATTGTACTCTAAGCTTCTCACGCACAAGGCAATATCCTGCCAGATATCCGCTGTCCCCGCTCTTCCCAGGTCTATAAAACCACTGATTTTGTTATCCTCTGCAAAAATATTCGGCAGACAGTAGTCCCCGTGTGAGAACACCGTCTCTTCTTCCGGCCTGTGTTCCTTCAGCCACAGAAGAAGTTCCTCAGGATTTTCAAATTCCTCCCTCCCATAGGTGTCCGGCTCATGGTCAAACTGCAGGCCTTCCGACACACGCAGGGATGCCTGTTCCAGTTTGTAATCCAGATGCCGCTTAGACGGGCAGCCGCTTACGTCCACTGTCCACAGCATTTTCAGCCCTTCTGCCAGAAGATGCACCAGAAGCCTTGGACTGCTGAGATACACCTCATCACAGAGCATTTTCCCCCTGGCTCTTGTCATCAGAAGGTATCTCATATCACCGCTTTTCTCCGCACAGATGATTTCCGGAACAGGGAGTCTGCCCTGCAGCCATCTGAGCATTTCGTGTTCACTGCGGGACTCGTTTTTCTCCCGCTCTGCTTTTAGTACCATATCAGTCAAGCAGAATATTTCCGAACCGGATCTGCCTATGGTGTCTTTCCTGTATTCCCGGTGTTCCGTATATTCTCTTATACGCTCCGGAAGTGCTCTTTTCATATCAGCCTCTCATTTCTGTGTCAAAGTAAATTGGAAAATCGCTTTCGGCAGACAGCGGCGTGCAGACTGCCGGAATGACGTCTCAAAAACACTTGGATTAAATCTGTTTTTTCATAAAGATCAAATCTTTATCTGTCTCAAAACCGTTTTTTTCATAAAAATGTTCGGTCGCATTTCCACGCAGGGTCATGAGCTGAACATTCTCAATGTTTCTTTCGCGGAGCCGCCGCTCAAATTCCCGGTAAATTTCAGAGCCGATACCGTTTCCTCGGCTGGTATTTCTTACACAGAATTCTTTTATCTCAAACAACACCCCGTCATAAAACTGCTCGGCAAACCCAAGCACCATACCACATAACGCGTCCTCCTCATACGCGCAGATCCCGTAAAAGGTTTCCGCTTCTGCCATCTGCCGAAGCCTGGTTCCCGCCGTCTCCGGGGTCCAGGCATCGTTCCAGGGCGGCGCATTAAAGGTCTCCACATACATGGCTGCAAGGGATGCCAGATCCTCTTTCTCAATCTCTTTATATGTAAGCATTTATCTGTCCTCCTTTTTCATGGGCATTCTTCAGGGATCAGTCAAACTGTGTCTTCCAGTGCTCTGCCCCCGCTGCCTCAAAGCACATGGCGATCTGTTCCTTTGTATTTTTATCCTCCGCAAGAGGCGGCAGCTCATCTATGGAAAAGTAGCCGCTGTCCACCGTTTCCAGATTTTTTTCAAAATGTCCGCCGATCACGGTGCAGAGTATGATGACTTTGCAGATTTTATATGCGTACCGGGGCTGGTTGTGTTTTTCCCTGTCCTGGATGGCAATGACCAGATCCGCTGTCACGTCCAGACCGGCCTCCTCCTTTACCTCTTTGATGGTATTCTCCTTCACAGACAGATCCACATCCACCCATCCGCCGGGCATGGACCACCTGCCGTCATTTTCCTGTACCAGAAGGATCTTGTCCCCCTCAATTATGGCTGCCCTGCAGTCCATCTTCGGCGTCTGGTAACCCACCTCACAGCAGAACAAGTCTTTTGCTTTCTCAAATGGCATATCTGCCTGCTGGCTGATCATCTCCGCCGAAATTTCCCGGATTCGTTCAAAACGCTCTATATCGTATTTATCTTTACAGTAATATAAGGCACTCTGGGCAAGACTCTGCAGCTCTACTGCCCAGTCCAGCCAGTTTTGTTTTTCGTCTTTCATATGTATTGATCGCAGGTGGGCCGCTTTTATTATACTGCGGAAAGCCGAGGCTTTTAGCCCGTCTGCTGCTCCTTTCGTCGTTCTGTCTGTTTCCATTTAAATAATGGAATCGTTCCGTTTTGTTTTTATTTTATACTTCCGAGCGCCACGCCAAGGGCAAGTCCTATGGCAATGCCTGTGCCCAGGTTTCCGAATATGGTTTTTCCAAAAACCACACCGAAAATAATCCCCATACTGATACCCATAGCCAAACGCCGGCCCTTTTCGCTCTCCTCCAATTCATTGCCAGGTTCCTCTTCCGGTTCATTGTCGGGCATCCCTTTTGTCTCGTTATTTTTCTCCTCTTCCGGCCCGCTGCCGGAATCAGCTTTCGCATGATTGCCGGTCCGGCTTTTTTCTTCATCCTTCATACTTCTTCTGCCTCCTCAGCAAGCTTCTTATCTTTTTTTATCTGCTCCCTTTTATCCACTCCATCCGGAACAAAACGAAAGACAACAAACTCCGCGTTCTCCTCCGTGTCATTCTGAAATGTATGGATCGAATTTTGCACCCGCACAATCTCTTTTTCCTTTGCCCAGTCTGTGCGGACTTTCCCCTCTTCCTTCCACTTGCAGGTCAGAATCCCTTTTGTCACTACCAGGATTTCCTCTATTTCTGAATGGTAATGCCACTCCTGAACCGCCCCTGCCGGAAGGCTGTTCAGATGGACTTCACATTCCGGATAGATGAAATAATCCACTGCTGTGCGGTTTTCCTTTACTGTGTGTATCCCTTTCCCCTGGCGGTCTATTTCCAGTCTTTCTCTCATATTATCCCCTCTCCCCTTTCACTCTGCCTATTTTGTAATTTTTAAAGCCGCCGGAAGCAACACTGTGAACAGCAGGAATCTGCCACTTGTTTTGATTATACAGGATTCCCCGCCTATTGACAATGAAACTCCTCAGAGTTTCCATTTACACCTGTCCTCAATCTATGATAGACTTATCCATATCAGGCAGAATAATATCTGCGCTCCGCCCAGCTTACATTATGAACAGACCAGATCCCGCAGTTGGAGAAAGAACTTGACTGCTCCTATCAGGCCGAACCCATGGAGGGCATATTTAAGGAAATTGTATCCTCACAGCTTCTCGCGTGTAAAAAAGATTCCGCACATTATATGTGGTACACCTTCTGGTTTCTGATCCGAAAATCTGACCGGACTATTGTAGGCTCTGCAAGCTTCAAAGATATTCCCGATGAAAAGGGTGAAGTGGAGATTGGTTACGGCCTTGGAAAAGCCTTTGAACATAACGGATATATGACGGAAGCTGTGAAAGCTCTGTGCCGGTGGGCACTTGGTCAGAACGGGGTACAGCATGTGACCGCAAAAACGGATCCGGAGGGTTCTGCCTCCCAGAACATATTGAAAACATGCGGTTTCACAGAGTATAAAAGAGATGAAACGATATGGTGGCGTCTATAGAATTGATATGTCAGGAGAAGAAAAATGAATGACAGACCTGTTTTAAACAAGCATCTGGACGGAGATACTTTCCGCAGTTATTACTATCTGAAAGAGGAGTTAACCGCGTTCTGCCGTCAGAACGGCATACCAGCGTCAGGCGGAAAACTGGAGCTGACTGACCGGATCGCGCACTTTCTGGACACAGGAGAAATTTCTGCTGCTTCCAAAAAGCCAAAAACAAAACCCGTGTACACAGAAATAACGGAAGATACCCTCATTGAACCAAATTTTGTCTGCTCTGAAGTACACCGGGCATTTTTCCAATCCAGAATCGGCAGCGGCTTCACCTTTCTGGTCCCCTTTCAGAAATGGCTGAAAACCAATACGGGAAAAACGTATCAGCAGGCCATTGAAGCTTACTTTCAGATACAGCAGGATAAGAAAAAAGGCAGAACAGCCATTAACCGCCAGTTTGAATACAACACCTATATCCGAGACTTTTATGCGGAAAATACCGGCAAACCATTGGAGGATGCTATTAAATGCTGGAAATATAAAAAAAGCCTTCCGGGCCACAACCGTTATGAAAAATCAGACCTGCATATTTTATAACTCCTTTATCCATAACACACCACAGCTATACCTTTGGTGACATACTGCCCTGAAAAACATTTTGCAGATACACAAAGGAGGCTGCACCCCGCCAAAGCGGGTACAGCCTCCTTTGTATGTCATGCGTGAATCCAAATTCATTTGGAGCCGCAGTTTGCGGAGGATGCGGCTATGGTTATATCATAGCGAATCTTCTTCCGTTTTACAAGCCACCCCAGGGGATATTTTTTCTATTTCAGGGGAATCTGCTTTCTCCTGGGGCTCATTTTCGGCATTTTCAGCCTTTTTTCTTTTATCTTCCCCGGTAAGCATCTTCTTTACTGAAATGATCAATAAGATCAACACCGCGATCAGCGGCAGCCCTGTGAGTACGGAAATGGTCTTCACTGCCTCCAGTCCGCCGATCAGCATAAGGCCGATTGACAGAAGACAGAACAAAATCGCCCAGAATATTCTGTTCCATCTGGCAGGCTCCTCATCTCCTTTCAGTCTCTTCATGGTTGTCCCGGCCAATACATAGGCACAGGAATCAATGGTTGTGGCAAGATACACAAAACAGACAAGACACAGGAATATCATCATAAGCTTAGGCATTGGCAGAGTCTGCAGAATCGCTACAATGGCAGCGCTCTGCCCTTCACTCTGCAGAATGGACGCGAGATCCACTCTGCCTGTTTCCTGCAGAAATAAAGAGTATCCTCCGAATATCATAAAGCTTACACAGCAGCCCAGAGATCCCCATATCAGTTGTCCCCACACGACATTCCGAATGGTTCGCCCTCTGGAAATACGTCCCACAAACATTCCCATCATAGGCATAAAGGCCAGCCACCAACCCCAGTAGAAAACTGTCCATTCCTGCGTAAACTTTCCGCTTCCGAAGGGGTCTGTGTATGTACTCATCTTCACAAAATCCGAAGCGTACAGCCCCAGCGAATTCACTTCCATCTTAAAAATATCTGTTGTCGGCCCCACAAAAAGCACAATTGCCATAAAGATAAATGCCATTACAACATTTATGTTGCTGAGTTTTTGGATTCCTTTATCCAGGCCCAGATATACGGAGGTTCCGAATATGCAGACCCAGATGATCAATACTATGATACGCACAACAAAATCATAGTTCTGCGGGATACCGAATACTTCCCGGATGATCACGGAAAGTACAGGCGCCCCGATACCGAGAGATGTGGAAATGGAACCCACAATACCGAAAATAACAAGCATGTCGATCACATTTCCCAAAAAACCTTTTGCATGCTTTTTTAAAACAGGCTCGCAGGCAATACTCAGACGCATTCCCGGTTTTTTGCGTACAAACATCATATAGGCTGTGGCGATGATAGCCGGGTTATAGAACGCCCAGGCACTCAGGCCCCAGTGAAACTGTCCGTACATATGGGCATACTCATATGCCTGTTTGCCAAACGGCTCCAGATCAAAAGGAGGGCCGCTTACATAGTAAATCGGTTCCAGAAAGCCCAGAATCACGATGCTGGTTCCCACACCTGCAGTAAAAAGCATGGCGATCCAGGAGAGATTGGAGTACTGCGGCTTATCCTCAGCGCTGCCCAGCTTCACGTTCCCGTGCTTACTGACTGTCAGCCAGATCAGAAAACCAAAGGATACAAGACAGGCCAGCAGGTACAGAAACCCCAGCCTTCCTGTACAGAACTCAAATACACTTGAAATTATCTGGTTGGAAATCTCCGGTGCCAGATACAGTGGAATAATTATGACTGCCAGGATCACTACAGCCGGGATAAAAACTTTCTTCTCAATCTTCTCAAACAGCTTCACATCGTGTCCCTCCTTTATGATGCCAACCGTTCCGTCATCGGTTTTACTCTTTGTATTTGACAACAAGGGCGTCAGCTACGCCTACCCCTTCCCCTTCCGGGTATACAAACAGAGGGTTGATATCCAATTCCTTCAGGGTATCCCTGTTTGCACTGGCGAAATCAGCAATGCTTACAATGGTATCACACAGGGCGTCAATATCACATTTTGCCCCGCCGCGGTAACCGTTCAGCAGTTTAAAGGATTTCAGTGATCTGAGCATGTCTAAGGCCTCCGCCTTACTGATGGGCGCCGGGTACAGTGCCACATCCTTGAACAGCTCCACGAACACACCGCCCATTCCCACCATGACCATGGGGCCGAACTGCGGGTCATTGTTCACACCGATGATCATCTCTACTCCTGATTTTAACATGGGAACCGTTAAAATCCCGTTGATCTTCGCATCAGGACGTTTCGATGATACACTCTCCATAATTTCATTATATGCCTGAACCGCTTCCTCAGGACCATGGATATTCAGTTTCACACCGCCCACATCACTCTTGTGCAGAATATCAGCGGATTCCACTTTCATGACCAGAGCTTCCTTTGTGTTCTTGGCAAACTCTGCCGCTTCCTCCGCAGATGTGACAATGACTTCCTTGGGAACCGGAACCCCGTAGGCTCCCAGCTCTTTCTTGCTGTCATGCTCGGACAGGGCATAGGTCTCATCGCTCTTCTTCTGGCCCACTGCAAGACTCAGGCTCTTATTCTCCGGTGTATAGGAAATAAAATCAGCCAGGTGGCGCAGGATCTTAAACGCATAGACCGTAGGCGGAAGCACCGGTACACCGATATTGAACAGCTTTTCCTGGTATTCCGCATTCCTGGTGTTTTCCGCAAAGGGGATCATGGCGATCGGTTTGCAGTTTTCCCCTTTTTCTTTTACCACTTTCTCAATTCCCTGGTACATATAGTGGATAGCCGGGTCCGCGATCTCCAGAAGCAGTGTATAGCCAATGAGGACCATACCGATATTGGGGTCATCCATCACAGTGCGAAGCGCTCCCGCGTACAGATCCGCGTCATAGGAGAGGCTCGCCGTCATATCCAGCGGATTGTTGGGTGAGGCGTAAGAGGGAAGCTGCTCTTTCAGAGAAGCCAGGGTCTCCTTCGTGAAATCCGGGTATTCGATACCGTTTAAACTTCCCACATCGGCACAGATTCCTGTCTCCCCTCCGGAGAGGTTCATGGAGGCAAATGTGGCCTGCTTTGGCATCTGTTTTAAGGTGGAGAGCATAAGGGACATGGCCATCAGCTCTTCCAGATCATCCACACGGATAGCGCCGAACTTTTTCAGCACAGCGTCAAAGGACGCATCGGAACCGGAAAGGCTTCCCGTATGGGAGGCTGCAATGGCGCCGCCCTTGGCACTTCTTCCCGCCTTCAGGATAACGACGGGTTTTCTCTTGTCCGCAGCTTTTTTCAGAACTGCCGCAAATTTATCCGCATTTTTAACGCCCTCAATATAGACACTGACTACTTTTGTATTCGCATCCTCAACCAGAAAATCCATGTAATCCTCCATCTGGACGATCTTTCCGTTTCCGGCTGATATACTGTAGGAGAAACGCATGCCCGGGCAGTCCATCAGGGACAGGCAGAGCTGTCCGCTCTGGGAGACTACACCCACACTGCCTTTTCTGTCTCTCTTGTCAGAGATAAACGCAAAGGCCTGCACATTGTCCACATAATTGACGAATCCCGCGCAGTTCGGTCCCATAACGGCAATGCCCAGCTCCCTGGCGGTCTCCATCAGTTCCTTTTCATTGGCCCTGCCCTCATCGGTTCCCACTTCACCGTATCCGCTGGCAAATATCACGGCACCGCCGCATCCTTTTGCAGCCCCTTCTTTTAACAGAGGGATCACTGTCTTCTGGGAAGTACAGATGACCATCAGATCCACAGATTCCGGTACTTCTGTCACACTCTTATAACAGGGAACCCCAAAGACCTGGTCACGCTTGGGATGTATAAAATATACATGGCTTCTGTCTTCCATATAAGTAAGGATATTGCGGCATACATCGCCGCCGAATCCTTCCTTCTCACTGGCACCGATGACTGCTACGGACTTCGGTTTCAGCAGTTTTGTCAAATCCATAGTTTTCTACCTCCTGTGAGAGGGCGGCAGAACCGCCCTCTTACTCAAAACCCCTATATTATCTGCCCTCCACCCCACGGCGATAGCAGGCTACATTCTTCTCATTAAATTTGCCCTTTCCCTTTTTCTCAAAAAAGGAGACAATGGCTGTTTCCATATATTCAATAGTAAACAGATCACTGTGGGCCGCCAGTGCTCCCAGCATGACCAGGTTGGCACCCTTTGGATTTTTTACCTCTGCGGCAATATCCGTTGCGGGAATCTTTACTACCTTGATATCCTCTCTGTATTTCCTGTCCTCGGGCACAATGGAGGAATTTACCAGCAGAAGCCCGCCGGGTTTCAGACGATCCTCGAACTTGTCGATAGCCGGTGTGTTCATGGTGAACAGAATATCCGGGTGCTTGGAAACCGGGCTGGCGATCAGCTTGTCACTGATCTTCACGGTACAGTTAGCGGTTCCGCCGCGCATCTCTGAACCATAGGAGGGGTAAAATAAAACATTTTTATCCTGTTCCATGCCGGCATTGATGAGGAGCATTCCGGCTGTCAGCACTCCCTGTCCGCCGAATCCGGCACAAATGATTTCTTTTGCCATGTCTATTCCTCCTCCTTTTTGTCTTTAAATTCACCCAGAGGGAAGTATTTCTCCATCTCATTTTTCAGGTGTTCCATGCTCTTTACAGGAGTCATGTTCAGGTTTGTTGGACATGGGGAGAGCAGCTCAACCAGGCAGAATCCCTCGCCCTTCATATGTTTTTCAAATGCTTTTTTGATGTATTTCTTACACTGGATCATACCCTTGGCATCTGCCATGGTGCCTCTTGCCAGATAGGCAATGTCGAAGCCGGTAAATGCCTGCTCTACACGAAATGGCATACCCATCTTTTCCGGGTCTTTTCCTCTCGGTGTGGAGGTGGTAATCTGCCCCGGAAGGGATGTGGGCGCACACTGACCGCCGGTCATGCCGTATAAGCTGTTGTTGATGACTACAGTCACCACGTTGTCATTGCGCAGTGCGGTGTGCATGGTCTCCGCCATACCGATGGAGTATGCGGCGCCGTCGCCGATATAAGCCAGCACCGGATTTTCCGGGCGCACCTTCTTGATGCCCACTGCGGTAGCCACGGGGCGTCCGTGGGCTGCCATAACTGTGTCAAATCTCCAGGAATCAATATTTAAAGAACCGCAGGCCACGTCAACCACAGCCAGAAGCTTTTCACTTAAACCCATCTCTTCCATTACTTCGGCAATCAGACGGACTGCCAGGCCGTGTCCGCATCCGGGACAGAAGCCACTCTGCGTAAATGTTACGGTTTCAGGAGCTACCAGTCTCATATCATACGCCCTCCTTTTTCAGCATTTCTTTTGCTTTCGCGATGATCCCGTCAGATTCCGGAATCTCGAAAATAGAACCAAAATGGTCAACCGGATATTTACCGCCGGTAGCCAGGCGCACATCGTCTGTCATCTGGCCTAAGATATTCATCTCCACAGTGAGGAATGCTTTGGCGTTCTTTGCCTCCTCAAATGCCTTCACCGGGAACGGCCACAGTGTGATGGGGCGGATGAGTCCCAGCTTCAGGCCCTCTTCTCTTGCAAGTTCAACGGTCTCACGGCATACTCTGGAACTGATTCCATAAGCCACAAGCACCAGTTCTGCATCTTCCACCTGAATATTCTCATAGCGCTGTTCGTCGCGCTCCATGTCATCGTATTTCTCTCTCAGGTAATTCTCATAATCCGGATGGGTATAATAAACGTTCTGGATCTTGCGCTGTTCACAGCCTTTTTTACATCCCTTGATGCTCCAGTCATATTTATCAATATCGTGTTCCCTGAATTCCGGAATCTCCACAGCCTCAATCATCTGGCCGATGGCCGCGTCGGAGGCGATGAGAACCGGATGGCGGTATTTTTCAGCCAGATCAAAGGCTTCCACCATAAGGTCCGCGTTCTCCTGAACAGAAGCCGGTGCCAGTACCAATGTGTGGTAATCCCCGTGGCCGCCGCCTCTTGTGAGCTGCCAGTAGTCCCCCTGACCCTGAGCAATGTCACCAAGACCTGTGCCAATACGCATAACATCCACGATAACTGCCGGAAGGTCTGCTGCCACCAGGTAGGAGATCCCTTCCTGTTTCAGTGAAAATCCGGGGCCTGCGGATGTGGTCAGTGCCCTTGCACCTGCTGCGGATGCTCCCAGTACCATGTTGACGCCTGCCAGTTCAGACTCTGCCTGGATGAACACCCCGCCCACATCTTCCATTCTCCAGGAGAGATATTCCAGAATCTCTGTCTGCGGAGTAATCGGATATCCGCTGTAGAAGCGGCATCCGGCTGCCAGAGCGGCCTCCGCCAGAGCCTCATTTCCTTTAAATAATACTTTTCCCATAATGAACCTCCCTCATCGTATTTCAAACACATAATCCGGGCATACGCGGTAACACATACCGCATACCACACATTTCTCTGCATCCACTTCAACCGTATTGTATCCCTTGGCGTTTACATGGCCGGATTCCTTTATGGCCTCCTGAGGACATGCGTTGATACAATACCCGCAGCCTTTGCAGCGGACGGGATTGGTGTAAACTTTTTCTTTTCCCATAATTTCATTTTCCTTTCTATAAATACTTCAGGAGATTGCTCCCTGTTTTGCTTTCTTACCGTGCCTGTAAATCAACATTGCCAGTGTGGCTCCCACCAGACCTGAAACTGCAAGAAAACCAAAGATAAAATTGTACCCTGAGCCGCCGAAGGCATCCAGCCACTTTCCAAAGAGCACAGAATAGATGGAATCCGGCAGATAGCCGATAATGGATGCAATACCGATCACGGTTCCCGTCATAGCTCTGGGGATTCCCGCCTCACTGACCGTGGAAAATACAACACCGTACATCATCATGGCGAACGCCCCCGGAATCAGTGTGTAAAGGCTGGCTGCCATGGGACTGATACCGGAAGGCAGAATGAGAACTGCCCCGAAAAGAACTGCCAGTATGACAAATGCCGTGGAGAGCCATTTACAGGTGGATTTAAATACTTTATCTGCAATGATGCCGCCCACAGGAGCCAGCAGCAGAAGCAGGTAGTTGCGGACAATGGAGATAAATCCTGAACTCTCCGGAGATACACCTATCACCTCGGTCAGATACGGATTGAAATAGGATATACTGGTGTAAAAACCATATCCGCAGAAAATAGTAAAGGAGACGATCCAGACAACGGGGTTTTTCAGCAGTTTTCCCACATCACCCATGTTGAATTTTGGTTCCCCGTCATCAACTTTTTCATCCTTTTTGTCACTGCCCTGCATAAGGAAGAACAGCAGAATGGCTGCGATAATAGCAACGGAGCCGCCTGCCAGAACGGCTCGGAAGAATCCCTGTTCCATATTTCCGCCTGCTGTCTTGTAAATGTTCAGCGCCAGCGTATTGGTCAGGGCTGCTGTAATTCCGTTGCAGGCATAATAAAGACCGTACATGAATCCTTGTTCTTCCTCTGTTCCGATGATGCGGACTGCTTTCATGAGCGCGGACCAGAATACAAATGCCGTACTGAAGGAGAGCCCCATCCAGATGAACATGGCGATCTTAAAGTCCATGGTAAATGCGTACAGGAAAGCCAGAGCTGATGTGCTGAGCAAAGATATGATCAGTGCTTTTTTCGGTGACACTTTATCTGCAATGATGCCGCCCGGTATGTAGAGGATCATATTTCCCACGGTGTACATGGTGAGCAGCAGGCCGGACTGGGTGTTGCTCATATGCATGGCTGCAAGCTGTGCGTCATAAAAAATGTATTTCACGTAGGGCAGAAAATAGATGGAACCTCCTGCCAGGCCAAGGGTTATGACCGTAAGATATTTTCTCACTTTAGAATTCATAAAAAACCTCCATATGCATAGAATGGGGATGCTTTTTTCGCATCCCCACCCTATCTAGCAGAATAACGGATTACATATCCGGAGTGTCGGATTTGTCCGGTGTGAACAGCCTTCTGGCTACGTCACGGGTGAATTCACCTGTCTTTTTGGACTCCTCAAATACCCGGCGTGTCTGTTTGCGGATCAAGTCTACGGTATCTTTTACGATTGCTGCTGCCGCATCCTCATCGTTCATGTCTTCAATCTTTACAATGCGGAAGATAATTGCTTCGTAGATACGGATGCCTCCCATATTTGTAATAAAGTCAACAGCTACGTCTACACCCTTTTTGCGGAGGATCTCGTCTGCTTCCGGTGTGGTGGGAATATTGGCTGCCTCCACTAACAGGGATGCTTTGATCTTGTCAGCATTGTCTTTATTGATAACATCTTCCAGGGCTGCGGGAATCAGGATATCACATTCTTTTTCCAGCCACTGGCTGTTTGGATAAATTTCATAGTTGTCCTGGAAAGCTTCTTTATTTAATTCGCCCTTCGGAAGTCTGGTTGCCACCAGTTTAGGAATGTCCAGGCCGTCCTTGCAGTAAACAAGTCCGTTTACGTCAGCGATTCCGATCACCTTGTAGCCCATGTCGTTCAGGGAGTTCACACAGCTTGCTCCTACACATCCGAAGCCCTGGATCACAACGGTAGCGCCTTCTTTTCCACCCTTCATCTTCCACGCTTCATCCGCTGCGGCCGCAACACCGTAGCCTGTGATCATGTCATACATTTTGAAGCCGTCATATGTCAGTTCTTTTTCCGCTCTGTCATGGTTTACAATACCCTGATGGATATCCGGATCTTCCTTCATGGCCTTTGTCTGCGGAATACCGATTCCCAGGTCATCTAAAATCCTTAAAACGTCGGAGTAGTCCACCCCTAAATCTCCGCCGATGGAAACACCTGCGTTGATAACCGGAGCGGTGGCTGTCAGGAAACGCCTCAGAACATCCAGGGCATCCGGAGCTTTGTAGTCATAGGCGATACCTGCTTTACATCCGCCTGTTGTGAGGGACTCACATGCTTTGTATTTGTATCCCATGGTTGTTGCAAGGCGGATCACTTCCTCCTTGGTAACGGTGGGGTGCATTCTTGTTCCGCCTCCGCAGTAATGATTTACGAAGTTGTATGCACACATCCATCCCTTTGCATCTGTCTCTGTGTCGTTCCATTCCACTACTAAATACGGTTTGTTTGCCATTGTAAAAATCCTCCCATTTTTAAATTGTTCTCTATTACAGAACCCTGTTCTTCATTGGTTTTATTTTTTTACTCGGCATTTTGCCGAGTAACCATTCTGAATTCTTTTTCTTTCTGTTCTGTATGTAAGAACTTCGTTCTTTTTTGATGTTATGAGCATATCACACCTTGTTTAATTTTTCAATATCTTATGGGAATCTTTTTCCTTTTTGTGCAAATTATCCAAATTTGACCTTTTATTTTCTATAGACGTTTTTGAATATCATTTGCATATCGTTTGAGGATCTGTACGAAAATATCCCGCTTCTCATCATCCATGCGAAGGGAAGGGGTGCTGATGCTCATGGCGCCCTCTACTTTGCCCAGGTGATTCAGCAGAGGAACTCCCACACATTTGACACCGAAGGTATTCTCCATGTTGTCCATAGCATAGCCGTCTCTCCTGGCATTCCTGACTTCCTCCCACAACTTCTCCTTGTCTGTAATGGTATAGTCTGTGAATGCCTTCTTCTCGCGGCTCAGAATCTCCTCCACTTCCTCATCCGTCATCTGGGAAAGGATGACCTTACCCACACTGGTGCAGTACATTTTTGAGCGCTCCCCTGTGACCGACCTGCCGGGCAGCATCTGGCCTTCCGGATAGACTGCCTCCAGATAGACCACCTCATCTTCATGGGGAATGGCAAGATATACCAGCTCTCCCGCCTCTTTTGCGATCTGATGCATATAGGGCAGCACTACCTTGGAAATAGTAAGGCTCTCCTTCAGCGCACGGCTGAGGGTAAACACTGCGGTCCCCAGACTGAATTTCCCGGTCTCCGGGTCCTGTTCCAGATAATCCATAGCCTTAAAAGTCATTAAAATATTATGCACGTTGCTCTTGTATAATCCCAGCTTCTCACTGATCTCCGTCACACCCAGAGGTTGTTTTTCCACGAAACATCCCAAAATTTCCAAAGCCTTCTGCAGGCTTTTTACCTTGATTTCTCTCTCTTCACTCATAGCGGTTCGCCCTCCTGATTTTTATATAGGTGCCGTTTGTTCCGTATATAAGAACCCTGTTCATTATTGTACCTTACTAAAATATTACCATCTCCGACCACACATTACAAGCATATGTTTACAAAGGATACGCAAAAAGCCGCATCCCGGCATAGGATGCGGCTTTTTGAACTTGGAGTGTCTGTGAATTCAAATCAGGCTTTTCTGTACCGTTTTATAAGCGGAGGGACGGCACGCCAGCCAATACTGTAATTTTTACGGTCATCGATCGGAGGAAGATTAACCGTGATATCATCATACAACACCCGGCCCCTTCCCGCAAGCCGCCCCCTGGGTTATAAAAGAGAAAAAGTTTCACTCTTTTTTCCCCGCCAAATAAGGGCTTTCTGCTGTGTCCGCAGTGTTTTTTCCCTGCCTGATTTCCCCATCCCGGGGTTCCTTGCAAAATCTTATTTCAGGAAAGAATCCAGAGCCTTGTTCAGGCGTTTCAGACTCTCCGTGTCTCCCTTTTCCAGAGCTTCCTCAATACACTCATCCATGTACTGTTTCAGCACTTCCTTCCCCGCACCGTTGACTGCGGAGCGCACAGCCGCAAGCTGGATCAGGACTTCACTGCAGTCGCGCCCCTCCTCCACCATACCGCGTATGGACTTCAGATGACCGGTAGCCCTGGCAAGACGGTTTACCATGCTTTTATCATACTTCGTACCTGTGTCTTTTTTCTCTTCTCTCATCGCACAGTTCCTTTCTCACTCCCTTTGCGCCCTGTCAGCAATAGATCTCCTCCCCGCCGGCAGAGTCCCAGGGATATCCCATCTGCCGGGCTGCCTCTGCTGCCACGTCAATGTCGATCTGGTCTGCCACCATCCAGAGTGTCATATCCAGCCCTGCAGCTGTACTGCTGCAGGAGTAGTATTTTCCGTCTGCCACCACCCTGGCCCCCTCGATTCTCTCAATACCCGCTGTAAACATCCTGTTCCAGTTCTTGTCAAGGGGACAGTCCGCCAGCTTCCGCCTGTACAGAAGCCCTGTCTGTGCCAGGATCGCGGAGCCGCTGCCCACCATCATACAGGTATCTGCATTCTCTGCCGCCTGCTTCACCAGATTCAGAGTGCGCTCATCCTGCCACAGAAGGCGCCGCGCTCCTTTTCCTCCCGGAATCAGAAGAATACCTTCCACCTCCTCCGGGATCAGGAAATCCGTCCATATCTTGGCCCCCTGCACGCTGTTTATCACATCCCCTGACACGGAGAGATAACGGATGTGGAAATATTTCTGCAGTTTCCCCAGTATCTCTGCCGGCCCGAAGATATCCATACACTCAAAATCATCAAACAGTACCATATTCACATCCATTTTTACACCCGCTTTCCTCCGCACATTTTATGTGATTCACCTGAGCCAGATTGATGGTCCTGGTACACACACAGTCTGCCAGGGCCATGTTGTGTGTGACTGCCAGCAGACCTATTTTTCTCTTTTCCACCTCACGCAGCATGAGATTCCAGATCTGCGCCTGCGTGATCACATCCAGCATGGTGCTCATCTCGTCAGCCAGCAGAAAATGTGTCCCCCCGAACAGGGAGCGCGCCACGCAGAAGCGCTGCAGTTCTCCCCCGGAAAGCTCCCTCGGATACCGCTCCAGCCATTCCTCCTCAATCCCCAGGGCCTCCAGCACTTCCTCCCGGTACATGCCTGACTCCTCCAGGACCTTCTTCATCTTCCAGCGGGGATTGATCGCCTTCTCCGGGTGCTGGCAGATAAGCTGCACCGGACAGACGCCTTTCTTTTCCATGGGTTTTCCATCCAGCAGGATTTCCCCCTCACAGGGTTCCAGATATCCCGCCAAAAGTTTTACCAATGTGCTTTTTCCGTAGCCGCTTGGCCCCACCAGGCCCACCCGTTCCCCTTCCTCCATGGAAAAGTTCACATCTTTCAAAATCCACGGCCCGCCTGCATAACAAAACCCTAAATTTCTCGCTTCAAGTCGCATGTATACACCTCACATATCCTCCCCTGATCTCGCTCATGGGAATATCATTTTCACACTCTTTTGTCTTATGGGGACATCTTGGAGAAAAGAGACATCCCTTTGGCAGATACCTGGCATATGGCTGAAATCCCGGAATGGGCCTGAAGCCGTTCTGGGGAAGTGCCTGCCACAGTGCTTTGGAGTATGGATGGCGCAGCTTTCCCGCACCCTCCAGAAAATCTTCCGCCTTTGCCATCTCTACTGTGGTTCCGGCATAAAATACGGCGATCCGGTCAGCAATATGAAAGGCCAGGTCAATGTCATGGGTGATGAGCACCACTGCCTTTCCCTCGTCCGCAAGCTCGCGGAATACTTTAAGCGCTTCCAGAGCCATTTCCAGATCCAGGCCCGGTGTGGGTTCGTCCGCGATGATCAGGGAGGCGTCGCTTATGACAGCCGTTGACACCAGAACCCTGCGGGCCATGCCGCCTGAAAGCTGGAAGGGATAATATTTTTCTATTTTTTCATCCAGATGGAATCTCTTAAAAATCTCCTTTTTGGAAATTTCCGCCTCTTTTCCCCGGTCGCCTCCCGTCACCTGTTTTCCCACTTTCATAAGGGGGTCCAGATAGGCGATGGACTGGGGCACCAGGGCGATCCGGGTACCTCTGAAAGCCTCCTTTTTCTTCTGGTCAAGGATCTCGCCCTTGTATGTGATACTGCCTGTGAGCCTGGCATTCTCCGGCAGGATTCCCACGACAGCATGGGCCAGAAGGCTTTTCCCGGAGCCGCTGGAGCCTGCGATCGCCACAATCTCCCCCGGTTTTACATCCAGGCTCAGGTTGGATATTACCTTCAGATCATATTGTTCCAGCCCCTTGTCATACATGTGGAAGGATACGGACAGGTCTTCCACTTTCAGCAGGGGCGCATTTTCCATTCGTTCTTTTTTCATGTTCTACTCCTATTCATGTGCGCTGTACGGGTCTAAGATCTTCTTCATATTTTCACCCAGACGGTCAAAAAGCAGTACAATGACCACAAGCATAAGGCCCGGGAAAAATGCCAGCCACCACATGCCGGATGACAGGTATTTCATGGATTCCGACAGGATGATACCAATGGCGGGCTGCTCCGGCGAGAGGCCGAATCCCAAGAAGGTAAGGCCGGACTCATGCATAATGGCATGGGGAAAGAGAAGGATCAGACCGATGATAAACTGCGGCACCATATGGGGCAGAATGTGATGTACGGTGATCCACCAGCTGGAATGTCCCAGCTTCTTTGAAACGCCTATATACTGCTGAGAACCAATCTGGAGCACCTCACTTCTTATAATACGGGCAAGCCCTGTCCAGTGGGTGACCGCCACGCCAATCAGTACCCCTTTTAACCCTTTTCCGCAGGCAAAGGAGATGAGGATCAGAAGCACAGTGTGGGGGATTCCCATAACCAGGTCTATGACCCAGTTGATAAAATGGTCCAGCCAGGAACGCCCCGTCGCTGCCGCCACACCCACGAACAGAGCGATCACGGCACTTACGCTTGAGGCGATCATACCCACGGAAATGCTGACCGAAAGCCCTTTTACCGTGCGCACCAGCATATCCCTTCCCAAAAGGTCTGTGCCGAAAGGATGCTCCAGGGAAGGTTTCAGCGCTTTTTTTGAAAAATCCGCCTGAATCAGGTCATCACTCAATAAGGCCCCCGACAGATATACGCCCAGGATCACGAAAAAGATCAGGGCGGCAAATAGTATGGTCTTTGTTCTCCGGTTCACGAAAATCCTTCGTCTCTGTGCACCGGATACCGCTGCAGTCATATCACTCATTTCTGTATCCCTCCCTTATCTGCGGGTCCACGACCCCGTATATGATATTTGCCAGCATATTTCCCACGAAGACAAAGAGCGCTGAGAACAGGGTGATCCCCAAGAGCAGCGGCACGTCAGAACCCATACCCGCCGCGGAAGCCGCAGCGCCCAGGCCGGGATAGGAAAACACATTCTCCGCCAGCACGGAGCCGCCGAAGAGCTCACTGAAAGAGCCGAACTGCATGGTCACGGCCGGCAGCATAATGTTGCGCAGCCCATGCCTTTTCAGGATACTCCACTTGGATTCGCCCCTGGCCTTTGCGAACATGACATACTCACTTTCCAGCACATCCACCAGTTTCTCTCTGGTGTGGAGCGCCACATTGGCAAAAGACAAAAAACTCAGTGTAAGGGCGGGCAGGATCAGGTGGTGGATTCTCTGGAGTATGGTCACCTGGTCCGTGGGAACGCCTTTCGGCACGCTCATGCCCATGGGAAACCAGCCCAGCTTCACGGAAAATACCATGAGGAATACGATTCCGATCCAGAAGGTTGGAATAGAGCACATGATGAGACAGACCTTCTTTAGGACCTTATCCGGCCCTTTCCCGTGGAAGGCCCCCATCACACATCCCACCGTGAATCCGATGATCCCCGAGAACAGCCAGGCCGCCGCCATGAGCGCCAGGGAGGTGACGAATTTTTCTTTGATGATATCCAGCACAGGTCTTCTGTAGATCAGAGACACACCGAAATCCCCCTGCAGAACAGACCTGCCCCAGGCGAAAAAACGTTCTACCGGCGGATCATTCAGCCCCCAGTATTCCGCTATCTTAGCTCTCTGTTCCATACTCACATTCGGCACAGCCCCCACATACTGCTGCACCGGGTCCACCGGAGACATGCTGACCAGAAGAAAGCTTATGATGCTGACCGCTATGAGAAGTGTTACCATGCGGAGCAGATATTTCCCCGTCAATTTCAGATAATACTTGTTTTTCATTCTGTCTCTCCATTTCATTTTCTCTTGTAAAAAACATACCGGAACGTGCAGATTGTCGGAATGAATTTTCAAACACGCTCCAGGACACGAACAGCCCCGAACGTAAAATCATTCCTGCCGATTTACGTCCGGAGCAGCTTCTCCTGCTTTTATTTATTTCCAGGTCCACTCTGCAAGGTTGGCAACCAGAGGCCACGCAGCACCGTGCGCATGGATTCTCTGTTTTCCGATGTCCAATCCGTCTTTCACATAGTAGAGATGGGACATGTTCACATAGAATGCCCAGGGCGCTTCCCCTCTCATGGAAGTACCGGTCTCACCATCCCACTGTGCTTTCTGCCACCACTGGTAAGACTCCTCTATGCTGAGGGAATTCATGGCCTTGTCAAGATATTCGTCTGTTTTTTCGCTGGTATAGAATTCCGGATTATAGAAGTCCGTCTTACCTGCATTGCTGCTGTGGTACAGCATATAGGAAGTCATGGGACTGTCTGAACCCCAGCCCATTATCATGGGTTCTGAGAACATCCTCTTTACGGTGTCGTCCGCGCTGACGCCCTCCACCGTAATGTCAAATCCCATGTTTTCCTTTGCCTGGTTTGCCACTGACATGGCAACTGCCTGCCGCATGGAATCCCCCGCAAAATACATCAGGTTAAAGGCCAGCTTTGTGCCGTCTTTCTCCCTGATCCCATCGCCGTCCTCGTCTTTCCAGCCCGCTTCATCCAGAAGCTGTTTTGCGTGGTCCACATCTGTCTCAATGACCGTTTCCTCATTCCACCAGGGCATGCCGTCACACTCTGTATAGGCAGGTTTCGCAAATCCGTTCAGAGCCTCTTCCATGATCCTCTCCCGGTCAATACCGCAGCACAGGGCTTTTCTCACATTCACATCTGAAGTGATGTTGTTTCCGATCTTGTAGCCGTCCTCGGTTGTCTTTCCCTCATCCGGCACGGTGGGAAGGGTGATCCCGCGGTTGTCTACAGACTCCACTTCCTCCACGTGCATGCCTTCTATCTCATTGGTCGCAATCGTGGCGGATGTCAGGGCAATATCCACATCCCCGGCTTTTGCGGAGACAAATCTGGCGTCCTCCTCCTGTACCAGGAACACTGCCTTTTTGATGGCAGGCTGTTCTCCGTAGTAATTTTCATTGGCCTCCAGGATGAACTGCTGTCCTTTGTCCCACTGTGTCAGCTTGTACGGACCGGAGCCAATGGTCTCCTCTGCGGACAGGCCGAACTTGTCGCTGTAGGATTTCTCGGGGACAATTCCAATCTGGGCAACTGTATAGATGAAGGTCACGCAGGGCTTGTTCAGTTTGAACTCCACTGTGGTGTCATCCGCTGCTGTACAGCTCTCCAGCATGGTGAGATCCATGTAGGTTGCCTTTTCCTTTGTGGTGTTGAAGGTAAACGCCACATCCGATGCCTTTAATGGCTCTTTGTCTGAAAATACCACGTCGTTTCTGATCTTAAAGGTCCAGGTCAAAGCGTCTTCACTGACACTGTACTCTGTAGCCAGGTCATTTTCCAGCTTGTCATCCCCGTTTACTCTCACAAGCGAGGAATACAGGGGGGAACCGGTGTAGCCGAACCCGGTGCAGGGGTCCCAGCTGTCCGCGTCATTGGAAAAGCCAATGGTCACCTCATCTTTTGCAGACGCATCTGCCTGTTCTTCCTTTGGAGCATCTGCCTTCGCTGACGTCTCCTCACTTTTCTGTTCTGTCTCATCGCTCTTCTGTTCCGTCTCCTTGGCGGAATTCGTACCGGAATCCCCTCCGCTCCCGCATCCTGCCAGCAAGGTCATAGTCATGGCCAGACAGCAGAGGACTGCCGCAATCTTTCTCTTCATGTGTTCTGCTCCTTTTTCTGTTTCGCACTGCAGCTATTCAGTAGTCTGCACATTTACTTTTTCTCATCCCGGAAGATATCCCGCTTCCGGTCTGTCTTGAATGGAGTATAACAGAGGGAAAAATGGCCCGCAAGCCGCCCCCGGGGTTTTGAGAGCAAGGTTTTTTCAACCAAAAAAAGCCCGCAGACGGCAGGTTTTCTGCCGGCTGCAGACTCTCATTCTGAATCTGCGAACCCCATCCCGGGGTTCAGTCTTCGCCCTGGGCCAGTTCTTTATAATAGCAGCCAACGTGACGCTGGCAGTGTCTGCATCCTCCCACACAGGTAAACAGGCTGTCCTCGCAGGCTGACACCCCTGCCCCTTTCAGGCCGAGGCACAGCTCCCATGCCTGCTGGATAGATGCCTCCTCCCCGCGCAGGACAAATGTCCTGGTTCCGTCGCCGGTCCCGAAGCCGCTTCCCGCTATCACCACAGCTTCCACGCCGAAGAGAATCTCAAATGCTTTCAGCTCCGTGATGACAGGGCCGAACAGATTGTATAATCCGATGGCAGCCCCCATGGACAGATCAATACCTGCTCTGCCGCTGTGAGCCTGGGCTGCCCCCAGATCCGGGATCAGTTTGTTGATGCCCGCCAGGATCAGCATGGGAACACCCTGCATATATGCACTGTGAAGGGCATATCCCCTGCTGCCTCCCCCCAGTGCCGCAAAAGCCAGCGCTGCCCTTCCCATAGGGTCAATGGCATTGGCCCCCACAACTACCAGGTCTTTATCATTCAGGGACTCTGCCACCTTCTGGATACTACTGTCCACATTCTGTCCTTTTCCATGGTCCAGCAACAGATTATGCGGCGCTTTGGCCTTCTTCAGGGCTGTCCTGGTACCGCTGGCATCAATTCTGCCGGAAATGCGCAGAGGCCCAAAACCCAGCTCCTCTGAGAGAGCCGACACGGTAGTTCCGCCGCACAGAAGAATCTTATGATTTTTCAGACGATTTTGTATCTCAGGCATTCTGCCTGCCGCTTTTGCGATCAGACGCTTTCCCTCATTTGCTGTCAGTGTGACCTGTACTTTTTTCGCCATATTTATCCTCCCGACAACATCTACATATTTCTGGTTCTGGGGTCCAGGTAATCACGGAGCGCGTCCCCGATCAAATTCACCGCGACTACGGTTATGGTGATCGCTATACCGGGGATCAATGCCAGATAAGATGCGGTCCACACATAATTTCTGGCAGCGCTTAACATGGCTCCCCACTCAGGTGTGGGCGGCTGTGCTCCCAGTCCCAGAAAGCTCAGGGTAGCTGCCAGCAGAATAGAAGAACCGATCCTCAGCGTGGCCTGAATGATAATGGGACCAATGGAATTCGGCAGCAGATGCCGGAAAATAATACGCAGATCCCCTGCCCCCGCAGAGCGAACGGCTTCCACAAAACAGCTCTCCCGAAGTGACATGAACTGTGCCCTCACAAGGCGTGCGAACACCGGTATGGAGCTGATACCCACTGCCACCATTGGAGTATAGATTCCCGGTTCCATCACCATTACAATGGCCATTGCCAGCAGAACACTGGGAAACGCCAGCAGAATATCACAGACAGTCATTAGAATCTGATCCAACAGCCCGCCGTAAAATCCGGCAAAAGCCCCCAGAAGAAGCCCCCCTGTAAGTCCCAGGATCACGGAAATAAAACCTGCCAGAAGGGAATAGTGCGCCCCTGTGACAATCCTGCTGAACACATCACGGCCAAAATCATCCGTACCAAACCAGTGCTCCGCGGAAGGCGGCATAAGCTTCACCGCGGTATTCTGTTCATAAGGCGATTCCACCAGAAAAGGTCCTGCTATACTCACAACCACCAGGAGCAGAAGAATACACAGCCCCACAACCGCGCTGGGGTTTCTCATGATCTTACGAAATGTACTCACATCCTTCCCTCCCTTCTATGAATACCTGATCCGGGGATCCAGCAGTGCATATACCAAATCCGTGATCAGATTAATAATAGTAAACGTAGCCGCAAGAATCAAAATACCACCTTGCACGATCTGCAGGTCTCTGGTATTCAGCGCATCCACGATCATTCTGCCGATACCCGGCCAGGAAAATACAGTCTCTGTCACCACCTGACCTCCCAGCAGCACTCCGAACTGAAGGCCGATGATGGTGACCACCGGAACCGCCGCGTTCCTCAGCGCGTGCACCCATATGATTTTCCCGCTTTTTACACCTTTTCCTTTGGCTGTCCTTATGTAGTCCTGTCCCAGAACCTCCAGCATGCTTGTCCTGGTAAGCCTGGCTATATTGGCAGCCACTCCCAGACCGAGAGTCAGGGAAGGCAGAACAAAGCTGGAGATCCCTTCCCTTCCATAGAAAGGAAACCAGTTATGATTGACTGAAAACTCTATGATCAGCAACAGTGCCAGCCAGAAAGAGGGCATGGACACTCCTAAAAAGGCAGCTATCATTGCAATGGTATCTCCTGCCTTTCCCCTGTGAATGGCCGCGAAGATACCGATGGGAACCCCCAAAAGCACTGCCACGATCATGCTGCATACCGCAAGCTGCAGGGTTGCCGGCCATGCGGACTTTAAAATATCCATAACCGGCTTATTGGTCCTGTATGAGTATCCCAGATCACCGTGGAGCAGGTTTCCCATATAACTGATATATTGCTTTCCCAGCGGCTGGTCCAGCTCCATGGCACGGCGCAGATTATCCACATCCTCCACGGTTGCCTGCGGTCCTGCCAGCGCCTCCGCCGTATCTCCCGGAATCGCATGGAGGAGCAGAAAGGCGCACGTGGCAGCCCCCACCAATACAATGCATGTAAAAATGATTTTCTTTATTATATATTTCAGCAAACAACCGCCTCCTTGGCCTTATGGCCTGCCAAAACAGCAGGCCGGTGGTCTCATCTATTACTCTGTATAATTACTGCTTTGTAACCTTTTCAAGCATGATATGTTCTGTCGGCAGCATCTCAATGCCGGAGACATTGCTGCGGTAGGACAGTGCCTGTTTCGGATAATACAGGAAGGTCCATGCTGCATCTTCCATGATGGTCTTCTCTGCCTCTGCATACATATCCTTGCGGGCATTTTCGTCTACCTCCGTCTTAGCGGAATCCAGAAGCGCATCCACATCCGGATTATTATAGAACGCCCTGTTGGAGTTCGGCGGGAACTGGGAGGAGTGGAATACCGGATATAACCCCTGGTCAGCATCTCCTGTAGATGGACTCCATCCCAGAAGAACCATGTCAAATCCTCCGTTCTTTACCTCTGACATCAATGCCTGGAATTCCCACTGACGGATATTCACGTGAATTCCGGCTTTCTCCCACTGTGCCTGCAGGTTCTCACTCACCTGTGTATCCATCAGATAGCGGCCCACCGGTGTCCACAACTCAAGCTCTATACCATCCGGATATCCTGCTTCTGCCAGAAGCTCTTTTGCTTTTTCCACGTCACACTCGTATTTCATACTGGAATTGTATCCCCAGGTATATGGAGAGATGGGGGAGTCTGAAACCGTGGCCATGCCTCCCAGGATATCATTTACGATCACATCCTTGTCCACCGCGTAATTCATTGCCTGGCGTACTTTTTCATCCTGGAGTACGCCTTTGCTGTTATTCAGGGCAACGTACATGGTCATGACTGTGTCGCCCTTCTGGATCGTCACATTCGGGTCGCTTTCCAGTCTGTCGGTCTCTGTCACGGGAAGCCTCAGCGCCACATCTGCCTGTCCTGACTGGAGCAGCAGCGCTCTTGTGGCATCCTCGGGAACTACTCTGAAATATACCTTTTCCACAGCGGGAGCCCCTTTAAAATACTCCGGATTTCTCTCCAGAACAAGTTCTTCTCCTGTCTTCCATTCCACGAATTTAAAAGCACCGGTTCCAACCGGATGTGTGGAGATCTCCTCCCCGTAATCCTCCAGGGATTTCGGACTGATGATCGCTGCGACCGGGTGGCATAACTGCTGCAGCAAAGCGCCGCAGGGCACGTCTGTTGAAATATTGACTGTATGCTCATCCACAGCTTCAATCTTGGTGATCGCTGCCAGCACAGACCTTCTCGGGGAACCCAGGTTCTCATCCAGCACTCTCTCAAAGGAAGTCTTAACAGCCTCTGCGTTGAAATCCGTACCATCGTGGAATTTGACCCCTTCCTCCAGCTTAAAGGTCCAGGTCAGCTGGTCCTCCGATATGGACCATTCCTTCGCCAGATCCGGCTCTATCTCCATATCTTCATTGAAGCGTACCAGGTTATTGAAGATATTCTTATTGAATATTTCTGTTGCAGAGTCTGTGCAGAAGTGAGGATCAAAGGTAGACGCGTCACTTCCTGTCAGTACAATAAGCTCATCCGCCACTTGCGCGGTCTGGCTGTCATCAGACTGTTCTGTTTTTTCCTCCTGCTTCTGTTCCTGATCCGTCTCTTTCTTATTTCCGGAATCGCCTCCGCAGGCTGATAATGCAAATACTAAAATACCGGTTAAAATCATGGAGCACATTCTTCTCTTCATCTGCTAAACCCTCCCCGGCCTTTACGGCCTTTCATCTGAGATAACTGCCTGCACACACTTGTGCATCATTTCTTCTGCATGGTTCCATACACTTCTTTTTCTCTCTGCAGCCCTCTTTACAGAACCGCTCTGTTCCTTTTGCAGCCTGAGCATTCTGTATACCTGAGATGGAGCTGCCGCGCCCTGACAGTCCCTTCTCTCCACAGCGATCCTGAAATTCTTTGCCTTGTCCACCTGTTCTTCTGATAACGGTAGGCCCTTTTTGCATATTTCACGGCACCAGCCATCCAGCAGCTCCCAGGTCAGGTCATCCTGACCCTTTCCCGCACGGAAAAGCTCGCTGACTGCTCCTCCCACCACTCTGTGTGCCTGTCTGAAGGACAGTTTTCCTTCCAGCACCAGGCTGTCCGCCAGCTCTGTAGCATTGGAGAATCCCTTATACAGGATTTCTTCCATAACTTCTTTATTGAATTTCAGGGATTTTACATATTCTGCGCTGATCCGGCACATACCTTTTGCAGTTTCCACACATTCCAGTACATCAGACCATGCTGCCGTCATGTCACGGCTGGCCTGAAATTCCACGGAGCATGCAGAGCATATTCCTGCGTATCTTCCTGACAGCAGCCTTGCCTGGGAACGCACTGTTGCACAAATGACAGGATTGCGCTTCTGCGGCATAATACTGCTTGAATCGATCAGGTCATCTGACAGGTCCGCAAACCCCGCTTCATTTGAACACCAGTTGATAATATCCTCCGCCAGTCTTGCCAGAGTGACCAGAACAGATATTCCGATGCCGGCAGCCTCCATCATATAATCAGCGCTGGCCACTGCATCCCCGGTGTGTTCCCAAACCCCCTCAAATCCCAGCAGCTCTTCTGTCCGTTCCCTGTCTATGTTGTATTCTGTTCCGGACATGGCAGCCGCTCCCAGAGGGTTTTTGTTAAACCGTTCAATGCACTGCAGGATTCTCTCTGCGTCCCGCAGAAGAGGAGCCGCGATGCCTGAGAGATAGAAACCCATGTTGACAGGCTGTGCCTGCTGCCCATATGTATAGCCCGGGAAAATATAGTCCACGGTTTCCTCCGCACGCCTGTGCAGCACCTCCACATGTTCCAGGAGAGCATCCGCCAAATACAGCAGTTTTTCCCGCAGCTCAATCCGCCACATGGCAGCCTCCACGTCATTACGGCTTCTGGCAACCGGCAGATAACTGCATATATCTTCCCCGGCCTCCACCGTGATCAGATGTTCCAGATTGATATATAAATCCTCCAGGGACGGGTCAAGCGTCGGAATCCGTTCCCCCCATCCCTCCATGACTGAAAGCAGTCTGCGCGCTGCCTCTTCCGGGATAATGCCCTGTTCTTTCAGCATGATGACATGGGCTTTCATGACACGGACCAGGTAGGGAAAGGATGTATCGGATTCCTTCATTTTCGGCCCGTAGTAATATTCCAGAACTACCGGATTGATATTCCCCTGTATCTGTTCAAAAAATCCTCCCTTTTTCTCCTTGTTCTCCATTTCTCCTCCTACTTTTTCCTTTTTAAGATTTCTGTGATTTCCATAACACTATCCGAAGCATTGCTTTTTAAAGCTATGCAGGCGATTTCCCGTGCTGTCTCTTCTCCCATAATGCCGCCTGCCAGATCCATGAACTTTCCCGTGATATCTTCTTTTGACAAAGGATTAAACATGGAGCCCTTCGGTGCTGTTACTGTCTCTGTATCTGTGCTGCCATCCTTCCATTGAACCGTAACTTTGGCGGCACTGCGTTTTTCCTCTCTTCTCAGACGATTCATATCCTCGCTTTCCGCTACCCTGACTTTTTTCGCAACAGCAAGGATCTTTTCATCCCTCAGGCGCTCTTCCGAGTAGTCTGCTGCCTTCCCCTCAAAGCCCATCAGGCCAAGTGCCACACCGTAGGGGATACTGATCTGGGCGGATACAACCGAATCCCGGCGGTAGGTGCCGCCTGCCATCTCAATGGCGGACTGGTTCACCTCTGCCCGCACGTCCCGGATTTTCTCCGCATCTGTGAATCCGTGCCGTTTAAAAATCTCATGGGCCGCCGTATATGGGGAATGTACGGATTTGCAGGATGCAAACCACTTGTACTCCACCTCCTCTATAGCCGCCCTCTCTTTTACGGCATCCAGCACATCCAGACAATACTGCCTGCTCATCATGCGGTAGATGCCACCGTCTGCAGCTTCCAGTACCTGATGGGGCCCTGTGATCCCATTTTTTGCAAGACAGGCGCTCACGATACCGTCACGTGCAGCCAGACCGGGATGTATGCGTTTTGTCATGGCCCCGTCCGCGGCAAAAGCCCAGCTTCCCCCTGTCCTGCTTCCCGCGATCCCCAGAGCGTTTACCATCTGCTGCTCATCCAGACCCAGCAGAACTCCGGCGGCTGCCGCTGCTCCGAATGCACCGCATGTGGCGGTTCCGTGCCAGCCTCTTTCCCTGTGATCTAAAAAATCCATGCCTTCCGCGATTCTGACAGACACCTCCACACCTGCAGTGACGGCCCACAGCAATTGTCCCCATGAGGAGCCACAGCGCTGTGCAACTGCCAAAGCGGAGGGCACGCATACAGCACCTGTGTGCAGGATGGCGTAATGGACATCATCCATTTCCCTGATATGGCAGAGCGCGCCGTTTACCATGGCCGCCATATCCTCTGTGAGCAGGACACCTGTTCCCCATACGGGAATGTCCCCGCCGTTTCCAAGTTCTGCCGCAGTCTTGATAATACCGGCCCCCTCCTGTGTCCGGCTGCCGTAAATCCCGCACCCAATCTCATCTAAAATGCACATTCTGGCTGCCTGTTCTGCTTTGGCAGACCGCAGTGCCTCCTGATGTGTAAAAAGGTAGTTTACCAATCTTTCAATTCCCGTTCTCTCTTTCATCTATTCCAGCGGAAAGTGACATGCCACGATCCTGTCTCCTATCTGCCGATACGGCGGTTCTTTTTCCCTGCAGATCTGTTTGCAATATCTGCATCTGGTATGGAAGTAACATCCTGCCGGAGGGTTGGATGCTGAAGGGATGTCCCCCTCAAGTATGATTCTCTGCTTTACAAAATCCGGATCCGGTATGGGGTTCGCTGACAGAAGAGCCTGTGTATAGGGATGCGCCGGTTTTTCAAATAACTGCTCCGCATTCACCACCTCTGCCATCTTTCCCAGATACATAACGCCTACCCGGTCCGATATATGTTTTACAACGCTTAATCCGTGGGCAATAAAGATATATGTCAGCCCCAGTTCTTTCTGCAGATCATCCAGAAGGTTGAGAATCTGAGACTGCACAGACACGTCCAGCGCTGATACCGGTTCATCACATATGACCAGTTTCGGATTTAAGATCAAGGCTCTGGCAATACCGATCCTCTGCCTCTGGCCTCCGGAAAATTCGTGTGGATAACGATTGTAGTAATCCGGCTGTAATCCTACACGTTCCAGCATTTTCTTCACTTTTTCCCTGCGCTCATTCCCGGAACCTATGCGGTGTATGACCAGGGGTTCCTCAATGATCTTTCCTATGGTCATTCTGGGGTCCAGGGATGCAAAGGGGTCCTGAAAGATCATCTGAATCTCTCTTCTGGCCTTTTTCATCTCCGTTTTGGACATCTGGAATAAGTCTTTTCCCTCAAACAATACCTGCCCCCGGGTGGGTTTTGTCAGGCAGTTGATCACTCTTCCCGCTGTGGTCTTACCGCAGCCGCTCTCTCCCACCAGTCCAAAGGTTTCCCCCTGGTAAACAGTAAAGGAGATGCCGTTCAGGGCATGTACTGTTTTCTTTCCCCTGCTTCCCTTACTGACAAAATCTTTCCCGAGATCTTTCACTTCCAGCAGCGGTATTTTCTTATCACTGTCTCCCATTGCGTTCTCCCTCCTTCTCTGTATGCAGCGGAAAATGACATGTTACCCTTGTTGTCCCGATCATCTGCTGGGGAGGCTCTTCACGGGTACATAATTCCTTTGCATAAGGACATCTGGGATGGAAGCGGCAGCCCTTGGCAAACTGGTCCGGTGAAGGCACCATACCTTTGATCACCTCCAGCTTCTGCCTGCTGTCCATTCTGGGAATACACTTTAACAGGCCAAGTGTATAGGGATGCCGTGGGTTTTTAAAGATTTCCCTCACCTCTGCCTCCTCCACCACTCTTCCCCCATACATGACGATGACGCGCTGTGCCATCTCAGCCACGACGCCCAGATCATGGGTGATAAAAAGGATCGTCATATCCAGCTCCTGCTTCAGCTTTTTCATCAGGTCCAGTATCTGGGCCTGTATTGTCACATCCAGCGCTGTAGTCGGCTCATCCGCAATGAGCAGCTTCGGCTCACAGCTCAGCCCCATGGCGATCATGACCCTCTGTCGCATACCGCCTGACAGTTGATGGGGATACTCTCTCATACGCGATTCCGGGTCTGAGATACCCACCAGGCTCAGCATATGGACCGCCTTTTTTTGGGCCTCCTTCTTGGTCAGCTTCTGATGGATCCTCAGTGTTTCCATCAATTGATCCCCAATGGAGAAGACAGGGTTCAAAGAAGTCATGGGTTCCTGATAAATCATGGAGATGATATTGCCTCTTATACCGCACATTTCGCTCTCTGTCTTTTTCAGAATATCTTCCCCTTCAAACAGAATCTGGCCGCTTACATACTTTCCAGGGGGTGTGGGCACAAGCTGCATGACGGACAGAGAGGTCACGCTTTTGCCGCTTCCTGATTCCCCCACAATGCAGAGTGTCTCACCTTTGTTGATATGAAAACTCACCCCGTCTACTGCCGGTATCGTCTTATCCGGGGTAAAAAAATAGGTCCTCAGATCATTCACTTCCAATAGTTTTTCCAACTTCACACCTCCTGGTCATGCCAAAAAATCAGTAAATACTTCCTTCGTTATCTTAAATTTCTATTAACTATCATCAATTATACCGAATCGCCTTGTTTAAATGTTCTTATAACTTGCTTTGTTAGAACATTAAATTTGCTGTTTTTCTGCCTCTGTCGGTACTATTCCAAAAACCTTGTTTTTCTGCGCCAAAATTCATACAGTCCCTTTCTTTCGATTTTCTGTAATTCCTGAATCTTGCTTTTTTTTCGGTAAAATATGTGTTATTTTGCGATTTTACATTGGTATTATTTGCCATCTTTCCCTGATTCGACATCTATTGACAAAAGAAACGGCCTGGGATATACTTTTCAAAAAGTAATGATGACAGCACTCGTACACGGCCAGTGCAGCAGATATACAGACCTGACGAAACAGCTGCAGACAATATACATAACAGGAAAAAAGGGGGGAAAAACAGATATGGAAATACGCTTTTTTACAAAAGAGATCTGGCAGGAAAGTCCGTTTCATTTTCATGACCAGATGGAAATACTGCTCATAATGTCAGAAGGCGAAAGCTTCTATATCCGTGACAAAATATACCCCATTTCCCGAGGCAGCATCTTTATTTTAAACAGCAGTGACCTGCACAGAAGTGTGCCGAAACCACGCTCGATCTATCAGTATTATTCTATTCGTTTTTATCAGGAAGAGGTGGAAGGAATCTCCACAGAAGATTTTGACCTGCTGAAATGTTTCAGGAACCATAACCAGTTCAACCATATGAACAAGCTGAATATTGACCAGATAGACCATCTTCTGAAGCTGATCAACAAGATTGAATACTATCTTGCCTCAGACTGCTCTGCCTTCGGCAAAGACATCTTTGCCAGGACACTGCTGGCAGAAGTGCTGGTCTATATTAACTTTCTCTACGATACTCCGCTGCTTACACAGGTTCCAAGTGAAGAACAGATCTCTGCTTATTATCCTGTGATTGACTATATAAATGAACATATAACCGAAAAAATAAGCCTGGATCTGCTTGCGCAGAATTTCTATGTGAGTAAATATTATCTGAGCCACCGCTTTAAGGATCTGACAGGGATGACCATTACGGATTATATCATCAGGAGACGTCTCACCCTGGCGAAATCATATCTCAGGCAGGGTCTCTCTGTTATGCTGGCCGGTGAGCGTGCCGGTTTTAACAGCAACAATCATTTTATACATACTTTCACAAAAACCGTCGGCATGTCACCAAAACAATATGCCAGACAGTATTTGACTTTGGACAGCTATGTATCTCCAACTCCCCCGAAAAGAGATATTTTTACACGATAAAGGTGCCACTAATCTTATGCACGGTCGGCGCAGTAAATGCGCAGACCTGACGGCACTGTTACAATAAAATACCTGTTGACAAAATTACAAATATAGATTATGATTCAGCTATATGGTAAACATGTTCACCACATAATCGGTTTGACCATTCTGCCATTTACAAATATAGATTACAGCAGGTAAAAAAATGAACTCGGAAAATAACACCAAACAAATGCTGATTGAAGCAGCTTATAATATGATTCTGGAAAAAGGCGCTGAAAATATCCGCGTACGTGATCTGGCAAAAAGAGTCGGATGTTCGGCAGCCGCCTTGTACAAGCACTTTGAAAGCCTGGACTATTTACTGGCCCTGGCATCTGTAAGGTTTCTGAAGCCTTACATAGAGGAATTAGAGGAAAATCTGAAAAACGAGGATGATATTATCGAAGCACAGATAAACGCCTGGAGACTTTTTGACAAGTATGCGTTTATGCATCCCTATATATTTTTGAATTTGTTCTGGGGCAACATACGCAATGATCTGGAATCCATACTGCAGGAATACCTTAAAATGTATCCTGTTTTTGTGGAGGGTTCAAACACTGCCATGTTTTACTGCTCCATTTTCAGCGGATGTATTGAGGATAGAGATTACATCTGGTTTCGCCGTGCTGCTGCAGAAGGACGGCTCAGCTATGATGATGCGGAATATGTAAGTCAGATCAACTGCCTGATTGCCAGGGGACTCTTAAGTGAGTATATCAACAGTCCAAAAGACCCTGATGCCTATCAGAAGGCAGTTGCCCATTGTGATGCTCTGATTGAAAAAAACATCCGCATGTATCTCATCTGAATGGTCTGTGTCTGTACCTGACAGGACATAAGGCGGATTTCATCTATATCTATCCGCCCCGAACAGGATAAGAAAATTCTTGTCCTGTTCCATAAATATTTTTTTTACCCTACTGGTTAACATGTTCACCACAAAAAAGGAGGTTATTTTCCAAATGAACGACAATGTAAAAAAGATTCACGAAGCCAGCATGCAGATCCTGAATAAAACAGGAATGAAATTCTACCATCCGGACGCCCTGGAGATACTGAAAAACCACGGCATAAAGGTAGATGGAAATGTGGCGTATTTCACAGAGGATCAAATTATGGAGTGGGTCAGAAAAGCACCTTCCACTGCCCCCCTTTACGCTTCTGATTCCAGATTTGATATGCAGATCGGCGGAAACAGGCGCTATAACGGACCGTGCGGCGGCGCCACTTTTATTATGGACAAGGATGGACAGACCAGGCCTGCCCTGTTTTCGGATTTCATCAAATTGATCAAGCTGTTTGAGGGAAATCCCTCCTACTGCCTGAACGGGGGACTTGCCTGCCAGCCCAATGACATCCCCACGGAATCCTACATAACGCTCTTGGCCCTGGCCAGTATGCTGCACACACAAAAATGTATCTTTGCTGCTGCAGGGGATTACGAATCCATGGAAACACTGATCCAAATGGCCTGTATCCGCTTTGGCGTCACGGTTGAGGAGCTGAAGGAAAAACCCCGCCTGTGTACCATCGCCAATACAAATACTCCTCTGTATCTCGACAAAATCATGACGGAAACCGTCCTTACTATGGCAAAATACCGCCAGCCTGTGATCATCGCATCTGCCGCTATGGCCGGTACCACCGCCCCTGTCACACTGGCGGGCATGATCGCGGTTGTCAACGCAGAGGTACTTGCAACCATTGTGCTGGCACAGATGTGTGAACCCGGTGCCCCTGTCATCTACGGCTCCCAGTCCACGAATGCCGACATGGCAACCGGAGCCATCGCCATCGGCTCACCGGAAGGGGCCCTCAGTTATAAATATTGCGCGGAAATGGCAAAATTTTATGGTATCCCAAGCCGGGCAGGAGGCTCGCTAAGCGATGCAAAATCATTTAATGTACAGGCCGGATATGAATCCATGATGACCTGCATGGCCTGTAAGGAGAGCGGAATCAACATCATGACTCAAAGTGCCGGGATCATAGACAGCTATCTGGCTGTATCTTATGAAAAACTGATAACCGATTTTGAAATTCTGGATTTTACCGAGCGGTATCTGAAAGATATTGATGTAAATGCTGACACGGTTCCCCTTGACCTTATCCATGAAGTGGGTCACGCCGGACAATACCTTATAGAAGAGCACACCCTGGATTACTGCCGCAGTGAATTGCTGGCACCTCATGTAAGTGTGAGGGGTGCCATTGCAGACCCTGTGGGACAATTTGGAAAAAACATCGAAAAACGCATGGAACAGCTTCTGAAAGTGTACCAGAAACCGGATATATCCACAGAAATATGCAGAGATTTAAAGGCATTGCTTCTAAAAGAAGGCATTGACGAAGCCTATATTGATATGGCAGTCGACTCGTAAGTATATACAAAACAGGGAGGGAATTAGGATGAATCTGACGAAATCAAAACGTAACCTTTTAGTGACTCTTTTAAGCTTTATGGTTGGAATGATTTATTTCATTCCATTTATCCGTATCTCATTTTATGATCAGACCATTGCCGCACTCAACCTTACGAATACGCAGCTTGGATTTTTGGGGTCCATTTACGGAACTCTGGCAATCTTCTGTTATGCTGTGGGCGGTATTCTGGCGCAGAAATTCAGTCCCAGAATCTTGATCGGAATATCTCTTGCCGGTACCGGCGCCACAACGCTGTGGCAGGCAACTTTTCCGTCTTATACCAGTCTTATCATCATATTTGCACTTTATGCCGTATTCACTACGGCTACACTCTGGTCTCCTTATATTACTCTTATGAGGAGTTTTGGTTCTGATGCAGAACAGGGCAGACTGTTCGGAATCAGTGAATCCCTGAGAAGCCTTGTCTCCGCGGCTGTCGGCTTTCTGTTTATCTGGATCTTCAGTCTGTTCTCTGATGAGATGGGCGGTTACCGGATGATATTGATCATAGCCGCTGTCATTTACTTCGTTTTTGCTGTCCTTGCACTGATCGTATTTCCCTCTTCTGTCCAGACGGAAAAGAAAGAAACGGCAAAAAAGGGCAGTATACTGGCAGCCTTAAAGCTTCCCGGCGTCTGGCTGGTAGGTCTGTTCATTTTCTTCTGTTACGCGCTTAACTGCGGCGGAGCCTATTATTTTGGCACCTATACCACACAGGTTCTTCACACAAGTACAGCGGTATCCAGCGGGCTGCAGATTCTGAGGACGTATATACTGGCGATCGGGCTTGGGGTGATCGGCGGTATTATAGCCGACAGGTTTAAATATCGTTCCCGTTTCCTGATCTGTGTGCTTGCCGCCGCCACAGCAGCCAGTGCGTTCATGCCTTTCCTGGGTAATTTTTTATGGATAGCCATTGTTGTATCGGTCCTCATTTCCGGAATCAACTATATGATCAAGTCCATCTACTATTCTATCATGGACGAGGCGGTCATTCCCAGGGAACTGACAGGTGCCGCCAGCGGTATCATTGCGTTTATCGCGTATATACCGGATGCTTTTATCACATCCATGGTGGGGGTCTGGCTGGATAAGGATATCACCGGAGGTTTTAACAAACTCTTTGCCTTTATGGCTGCATGTGGTTTGGCTGCCATAATCATAGCTGTCATCATAAATAAACGCTATATAAAAGCCAATCCCGAAACCGGGCAGGGAAAGTGACAGGGCCTGTGTGAAATGGAGGGGTATGGCATGAAAAAAATAAAACCAGAAGTATTTTTACCGCCGTTTTTTCTGTTTTTTGTGTGTATTATCATAAATATTGCAGACAGTGATCTGTTCACAGAGATCGTCAACACAGTAAATGGCTTCGTTGTCCATGAATTCGGCTGGCTGCTCATCTTACTTCCGGTCCTCATATTTTTTGTATGTATTGCCATCTATTTTTCCGGATTCGGCAAAGTAAGGATCGGAGGACCTGATGCACAGCCAAAAATGAGTCTCCTTTCATGGTTCAGCATCAATATCTGTACCACCATTGCCTGCGGTATTATATTCTGGTCCGCTGCAGAGCCGGTACAGCACCTGCTGCATCCTCCAGACAGTCTCCATATAGAGGCCATGTCACCGGATGCCGCCAAATTTGCCATGTCGGCAATTTATACTCACTGGACTGTACTTCCCTATGCAATCTATACACTTCCTGCAGTGATGTTCGCCTTTGGGTATTATAATAAAAAGAAATCCTTTTCGCTGGCCGCCATGGTCACGGTTCTGCTTGGCGGACGGGAACATAAGTATCTGAATGCAGTGATTGACAGTATCTGCCTGTTCACGCTGGTCGCCGGACTTACAGGCTCTCTGGGGGTAGGAGTTCTCAACCTCAGCGGAGGTCTCCATAAACTCTTTGGCATGGAATCCACTCCATTTTTGTGGTCCGCAATCATGCTTGTAGTCATTATCACCTTTCTGGTCTCTGCGCTCTCCGGTATCATGCGCGGTGTACGGCGGCTGTCAAATATCAATGTCTACATTTACTTCTTTATTATTGGCTTTGTACTGATATTTGGCGGAACACAGTTTATCTGTAATTTTGGTGTGGAATGCCTGGGGGATTACCTAAATAACTTTTTTTCCAAATCCCTTTATACGGGCACCTTTGCGACTGATTCCTGGACAGCCCAGTGGCCTATCTTCTACTTTGCAAGCTGGATGTCCTGGGCACCTATCACGGCAGTCTTTCTTGGTAAAATCGCATATGGGCGGAGGATTAAGGATTTAGTAGCCATGAATCTGTTCTCCACGTCTGTATTCAGTATCCTGTGGTTTTCCATTATGTCCGGTTCCACCATCCATTTTACCCTGAACCGGTCAAATGGCGGAATGGTTGAAGCGTTTGAATCCGGAATTGAAAACACGATCTATCAGCTTTTTGAAAACATGCCCTTTACCGGCCTGCTGGTTTTTATTTTCCTCATCGCTGTATTTCTTTCCTTTGTAACTGCAGCCGACTCCACTGTCATTGCGATCTCCGACCTGTCCACCCATGGCCTGGATCATGAAGGTGATGAATCTCCCAGCTGGATCAAAATACTCTGGGCGGGGGAAATCGCACTGATTACACTTATTATGATGAATGTGGGCAGCGGTGTCGACGGACTGAAAATGATATCCAATATCGGGGGGCTTCCCGCAGCAGTTTTCCTGCTGTTTGTCATGATAAGTGCAATAAAACTTATGTTTACACCCCATATGTATCAGGATAAAAAGGAACCTCCGGCATAAAAACACGAAAAGCCCTTGCGGAATTTCTTCCGCAAGGGCTTTCTTATAGTAGCGAGAGGGGGACTTGAACCCTCGACACTACGGGTATGAACCGTATGCTCTAGCCAGCTGAGCTATCTCGCCATCTGTTATCCTTCTGCTTTTTGGCAAAAGAATGGGACCTATAGGGCTCGAACCTATGACCCTCTGCTTGTAAGGCAGATGCTCTCCCAGCTGAGCTAAGATCCCAAGACTTTTATTTGATTGTATGCTGCTTGTACAGCAAGTAGCGAGAGGGGGACTTGAACCCTCGACACTACGGGTATGAACCGTATGCTCTAGCCAGCTGAGCTATCTCGCCATCTGTTATCCTTCTGCTTTTGGCAAAAGAATGGGACCTATAGGGCTCGAACCTATGACCCTCTGCTTGTAAGGCAGATGCTCTCCCAGCTGAGCTAAGATCCCATTTATTTAGCAGTGTTTGCCATCGCTTGACTGCTTTGCTATTATAACCTTAAATTGTGTCAATTGTCAATACCTTTTTTCAAAATTTTACAAAAATCCTTATCATTCCGCCTTGCACTAAAAACGAACACAAGACAGCCTTGATTTTAGGGCCGGAATAAATATAAAGCTTACATAATTTATTTATTCCGGCCTCTATGAAATCATTACATGTTGTAAGTGTTTCTCTTATTTTCTGAAGGTTTCTGGCAATTAATAGGTAGCCTTTTACAGATTTCTGTATTTTCTGTGGTCCTCTTTTATCCTCTCCATCACTTCCGGCTCCGATGCCAGCTTATATCCCAGTCCGGCTATGATATACGCGCCGTCTCTCAGGACTTCTGCGGCTGCTTCTGTGTGGAGAAGTCTCTCAAATTCCCTGTCGTGGATCACGATGTCCTTCCGGCTGCCGGTAATGTCGATCATGGGATGGAACACGGGAATCTTAAGATTTACATTTCCCAGATCCGTGGAACCTCCGGGACCTTTTGATCTCACGGTCGCCCTTCCGGTATCCGAAAACAGTTCCTGCATGATTTCGTCCATATAAGCATTCCAGTAGATTTCCCCGTAGTCCGGATACCGCTGGCTCCACTCCACAGTCGTTCCTGCAGCCATGGCTGCGCCTTTTGCGCAGGTCTCTGAGATTCTGTTGAGCTTCCACAGATTTTCAATAGTGGCTGCCCTGTAATAATAATCCAGACACACCTCATCCGGGACAATATTAGGAGCTGCCCCTCCCTTTGCCACAATGCCGTGGAACTGGCAGTCCTTTGTGATATGCTGCCGCCACATATCCATGGCCTCCATAAAGAGACGGGCCGCGTTCAGGGCATTCAGCCCCTCCTCCGGACACGCGGAGGCATGGGCTGCTTTTCCGCGGAAGGTAAAGTATCTGTCATTGGAGGCCAGTACCTGAAAATAGGTGACATTCTCATTGTTGAGATGCACCATGGCCGCATACTGATAGCCGTCAAAGCCCCCGTTCTCTGTCATATAACATTTTCCGCCTACAAATTCTTCACCGGGCGTGCCGATCAGATCAATCCTCACCGGCAGGTCAGGATATGCCTCCCGCAGGGCAAGCGCTCCCAGTATACTGACGGCACAGCTATAGGAATGTCCGCAGGCGTGCCCCACCTCAGGCAGGGCATCATATTCGCACAGAAATGCCGCCTTTGGCCCCTGAAACTCCTTCTTCTCTTTGTCCACAGCCAGGAACGAATGAGGCATCCCTGCATACGGCGTTGTTATCTCATACCCCACTTCTTTGAGAAACTTCGTTATGTACGCGCAGGATTCCTTTTCCTCCCCGCTGATCTCCGGGTGTTCTGTCAGATAATCCGCCAGTGCCTTTACCTTTTCAAAATATTTCCCTGCCTGATTCCGAATCGCTTCCTGTGTCATAGCCTTCTCCTTTTCCCCATGCAGGCCGGCGCACGGAAAATGAAACGATCTGCCCGCCGGTCCATGACAGTCCAGATGACTGAACTGCTGCCGAAATCCCTTTATTTTTCAAAATCCTGGTACATTTTACTGGCCTCTACCCCTGTGTTATTCTGATATTTACCGCTCTTGTAAAGGTCATATTCCCCGTCAATATCGTGGTAATAGATCTGACACACCTCCACATTGGGATATATTTTCACCGGATGGATGCAGAATATCTCCAGCGTCCAATGGCCGGCAAAGCCAATATCCCCAAATCCCGCACTCACATGGATAAACAGGCCCAGCCTGCCCGTGGAGGAACGTCCTTCCAGCATGGGCACATAATAGTCCGTTCTGGTATATTCTTTCGTTCTGCCAAGGTACAGCTTGTTTGGTTCCAAAATAAGCCCCTCCTCCGGGATGATGAGCTCTTTGACCGGGTTTGGTTTCTTCATATCCAGAACCGGTGTGTCGTAGACTAAAAGCTCATTTGCAAGAGAGAGGTTGTAGCTGTTTGGGTTAATCCGCTTTTCGTCAAACGGCTCGATAATGATCTCCCGGCCCATGTGCTTTTTGATTTCTTTTCCTGATAATATCATTGTTTTATCCCCCAAATGTATTTTTTATTTTTTGTAGTAAAATGCTATTTTGAGTATATCATTTCTCTGCATAATTGCATACCCGGGTCAGTTACAGATTTGACTCTTACCTATAGATTTTTTCTTGGCAAAAATTCAATTTTAAGGTTCATATCCATGCCATCTGCCAAACGTTTCAATAATTTAAGAGATGGATTCCTGGTCCCATTCTCCAGTTTACTGATATCTGCCTGATTTATTCCTGTTTTCTCCGCAAGTTCTTTCTGTGTCAGATTGCAGGACATTCTCGCCTCAACCATTGCCCTGATAATATCAAATTCCGGCGTTAATTCTTCATACTCTTTTTTTATTTCCGGATCCTGCATTTTTTCATCAAAAAAGTCATCAAATTTTCTCATATCTTCTCACCTATCCGTTTCATATAATCATATTGGTATCTTTTTGCCTTCAATATTTCCTTTTTTGGTGTTTTATTTGTCTTTTTTACAAAACCGTTTGTCATTATGATTCTTCCATCCAAATAAAAGAAATATAGAACTCTGGTTATATTATTTCCTATCTTTCCCCGAAGTTCATAAATGCCTTCTTCCAGATGCTTACTATACGGTTCTCTTAGATAATTTCCCTTTTCTTCAAGTATTTTTATGATGCCCAGCAATTTTGCAAGCATCTTTTTATCAAGAGAATTTAAAAATTCCTCTACCGGGCATTCTCCATTAACTTTCTCATAAAATTCTACTGTATACTTCTGCAAATATATCCTTTCTCTGACCAACAGAACAGACATATACTGACGTTCTATTGCCACACTTAAATTATATGGCATATATACCATATTGTCAATTTAGTTGCATTATACGCTCTTATATATCGAATTAGTTTATCCTGGATTATTAATAAGCCGATTGACTAATAGAAATCATTACCATGATTTGTCTGTAAACATCCCATAGATATGAGAATGTTTCGTAATTAAAGAATTGTTTTTGTTTAGGAAAAATCAGCAAGGGGCTGAGGGGTATACTTTTTATTTCCCTCAGCCTTCCCTGTTGTATAAGTTATACTGCTAAATGATTATTTGAAGTATTCCACCCCAGATTCAAAGATCCGGATGTCCTGCTCGCCATAGATATTCATGGCTACCCCGCACCCGCGGCGCTCACTGTGGGCCATCTTGCCCAGGATACGTCCGTCAGGGCTTGTGATACCCTCGATGGATGCATAGGAGCCGTTTACATTCCACTCTTCATCCATGGTCACATTGCCGTCCAGATCACAGTACTGGGTAGCTACCTGGCCGTTGGCGAAAAGTTTCTGCAGCCACTCATCACTTGCCACGAAACGTCCTTCTCCATGAGATGCCGGGTTCGTATATACATTGCCCAGCACAGCTTTCTGAAGCCATGGAGATTTGTTGGAAACCACTTTTGTATAAACCATCTTGGAAATGTGGCGTCCGATGGTGTTAAATGTCAGTGTCGGTGAATCTGCAGTCTGTCCGGTGATCTCACCGTTCGGAACCAGTCCCAGCTTAATAAGGGCCTGGAAACCGTTGCAGATACCAAGGGCAAGACCGTCTCTCTCATTTACCAGTCTCATAACCGCATCTCTGATCTTCGCATTCTGAAATGCAGTGGCGAAGAATTTTGCGGAACCGTCCGGCTCATCACCTGCGGAAAATCCGCCCGGGAACATGATGATCTGTGCCTGGTCAATGGATTTTTCAAAAGCGTCCACAGAGTCACGGATATCTGCTGCATCCAGGTTCTTAAACACTTTTGTGATAACTTTTGCACCGGCCCTCTCAAATGCCTTTGTACTGTCATATTCACAGTTGGTTCCCGGGAATACCGGTATAAATACAGTGGGCTGTGCAATCTTATGAGAGCAGATATGAATACTTTCGGCATTGTACAGGCCTCTGTCCTCATTTTTTGTAATATCGTCGGTCTCGGAACCGGAGCGTGTTTTGAAAACTTTCTCCAGTGGTGTTTTCCATGTTTCCAAAGCCTCTGCCATGGAAATCGTCACATCTTTATATTCAATGGCAGCCTTGTCTGTCACTTCACCGATCAGAGTGTAGGTGATAGCCAGCTCGCCCACTTTCTCTGCTTTTACTTCGCAGATAATATCGCCGAAGCCTGCGCTGAACAGGTCTCTCTCGTCCACATTGTGCTCAATCTTCACACCCATCTGGTTACCAAATGCCATTTTGCTCACAGCAGGAGCGATACCCTGACGGTCAATGGCATAAGCTGCCACAACACGTCCGGCCTGAATATCTTCATGAAGTTTTGCGTACTGTTCTTTCAGTGCCTCAAAATCAGGAAGGTCATACTCTGCTTTCGGCGCACGCAGCCACACCAGCTTATGTCCCGGGGATTTCAGTTCCGGTGTGATGACGTCTCGTTGTTTTGCCACATCCACCGCAAAGGATACCAGTGTAGGAGGAACATCAATATCATTAAATGTTCCTGACATGGAATCCTTACCGCCAATAGAAGGAAGTCCGAATCCCAGCTGTGCAGCGTAAGCACCCAGCAGTGCGGCAAAAGGCTGGCTCCAACGGTGCGGGTCTTCTGTCATTCTGCGGAAATATTCCTGGAATGTGAAACGGATCTTGCTGTAATCACCGCCTGCAGCCACAATTCTGGCAACAGATTCCGTCACTGCATACACAGCTCCGTGGTATGGGCTCCAGCTTGACAGATACGGATCAAATCCATAGCTCATCATGGTGACAGTTTCTGTGCTGCCATTTAATACCGGAACTTTTGCAACCATTGTCTGTGTTTCGGTGAGCTGGTATTTTCCGCCGTAAGGCATGAATACACTGCCGGCTCCAATGGAACCGTCAAACATCTCCACCAGCCCTTTCTGAGAACAGGTGTTTAAGTCAGCCAGAGTATCCAGCCAGCGTTTTTTCACATCTGCGGACTCCTCTGCGCGATCCAGAATGTTTCCTTCTTTGCTTGGAACATCAACGAATACATCTGTTTCCTGATGGGCACCATTGGTATCCAGGAATGCTCTGGAGAGATCAACGATCGTTTTTCCTCTCCAGTTCATCACCAGACGCGGGCTTTCTGTGACAACAGCCACAGGAACAGCCTCCAGGTTCTCTTCTTTTGCATAAGCCAGGAACTGCTCTGCATCTTTCGGATCAACCACTACTGCCATACGCTCCTGAGACTCAGAGATACCAATCTCTGTTCCGTCAAGGCCGGCATATTTCTTCGGTACTTTATCCAGGTCGATCTGCAGTCCCGCTGCCAGCTCACCGATGGCAACAGATACACCGCCTGCACCAAAGTCGTTGCACTTCTTGATGATCTTACTTACTTCTTCTCTTCTGAACAGCCTCTGGATCTTTCTCTCCGTCGGCGCGTTTCCTTTCTGCACCTCAGCTCCGCAGGTCTCAATGGATTCTTCTGTGTGCACTTTGGATGAGCCTGTAGCACCGCCGCAGCCGTCACGTCCGGTACGTCCGCCCAGCAGGATGATGATATCATTGGGGTCAGAATTCTCACGGATAACTGCACGTCTCGGAGCAGCGCCAAGTACGGCACCAATCTCCATACGTTTTGCAACATAATTCGGATGATATACCTCTTTTACATATCCGGTTGCAAGACCGATCTGGTTTCCGTAAGATGAATAGCCATGTGCTGCACTTCTGACCAGTTTTTTCTGAGGCAGTTTTCCTTTCATGGTATCTTTAACAGATACTGTCGGGTCTGCCGCACCGGTCACACGCATAGCCTGGTATACATAGGTACGTCCTGACAGCGGATCACGGATAGCACCGCCGAGGCACGTAGCCGCACCACCGAAGGGTTCGATCTCTGTCGGATGGTTGTGAGTCTCATTTTTGAAGTTGATCAGCCATTCCTCTTCTTTGCCGTCCACATCAACAGGAACAACAATACTGCAGGCGTTGATCTCATCGGACTCTTCCTGATCCTCCAGCTTGCCTTCTGCTTTTAATTTTTTCATAGCCATCAAAGCCAGGTCCATAAGGCATACGAACTTATCGTCTCTGTCTTTGTAGATCACCTGACGGTCAGCCAGGTATTTCTCGTAAGTTTTTACGAGAGGCTCTTTGTAATCGCCCTCACCGAATTCCACGTTCTTCAGCTCTGTGGAGAAGGTAGTGTGGCGGCAGTGATCTGACCAGTAGGTATCCAGTACACGGATTTCTGTCATGGACGGATCACGTTCCTCTTCATTTATAAAATAGTTCTGGATGTGCTGGAAATCCTTGAATGTCATGGCAAGATTCAGGGATGCATACAGCTCTTTCAGCTCTGCCTCAGGCATCTGGCGGAATCCCTCAAAAATCTTTACATCTGCAGGGTCTTCAAAGTTTGTGACCAGTGTTTCCGGTTTTGCTGCCTCTGCTTCCCTGGAATCCACCGGGTTGATACAGTGTTCTTTAACAGCCTCAAACTCCCCGTCAGTAATATTTCCTTCAATAACATAGGTGGTGGCGGAGCGGATAATAGGCTCCTCGTCTGCCTTTAAGAACTGTATACACTGTACAGCGGAATCTGCTCTCTGGTCAAACTGTCCCGGAAGGAACTCTACGGAAAATATTCTGTCCCCTTCCTTCATCTCAAAGGTTTCCTGATATAATACATCCACCGGAGGTTCGGAAAATACACAGTTACATGCTTTCTCAAATGCCTCATCGGAAATATTTTCTACGTCGTAGCGAATCAGAACGCGGACTCCCGCCACATCCTTAATACCCAGATACGTACTTATCTCATGGGCAAGCTCCTTTGCCTGTACGGCAAATGCCGGCTTCTTCTCTACATAGACACGTCTTACACTGCTCATGTTGGCTCCTTTCTGCCTTTTTCTTCGGCACACCAAAACCTGCATTGCGGTTTCTTATGAATTGTGTTATTCAGCACCAGCTAGGAATTATACTCCTCTCCGGCCGCTTTCTTACTTATCATAACATGGATCACTTCATTAATAAAATTAATATATCTTATATTTTTTATAATTACTACTAATATGTAAACTCGTTTTTTAATTTATTTTTTTCATTTTATAATTCCAGAAAATTGTTCCCGCAGCCAAGAACAGGAAGAGTACGGGAGGGGGTCTGGGGAGCCATATGCCTGCGGGCGATGTCTAGTGGAGCGCCGCGGAGATCCACCTGCCCCAGTTACTTAATGAAGAGGCCACTGCCGATGAATTTAGTAACTGGGAGCAGGTTAGCTCCGTGGCAGCGAAACGCTTCGCCCGCAGGCATATGGCTCCCCAGACCCCCTCCCGTACTCTTCCGTCCGCATGCCCCCCATCTTCCGGTTTTCTCACAAAACCAGTTGACTTGCCCCTCCCCCTTTGCTAAACTCAAGTAAGTTACCAACATTTACTAAGGAGATTCAAACATGAAACTGACCGCAAAACACACGATCTACGGCTGCTACCTGGGCTATATCACCCAGGCGATCGTCAACAACCTGCCGCCGCTTTTATTCCTCACCTTTCACAACCAGTTCGGCATCTCTCTTGAGAAGATCAGCCTGCTGATCACCGTAAACTTCTGTATCCAGATACTCATAGATTTTCTGGCACCGGGAATCATAAAAAAGGTGGGATACCGTTCTGTGGGGATCACGTCCTTTCTGGTCACCACCCTGGGACTTACAGGATTTACCTGGCTTCCCTTTGTTCTGCCCAATGCCTATGTGGGTATCCTCATCTGTATGGCATTCAATGCCATCGGCGGCGGAATCCTGGAAGTTATCGTAAGTCCTATTGTGGAGGCCTGCCCAAGTGAGAATAAAGAATCCGCCATGAGCCTTTTACACTCCTTCTACTGCTGGGGGCATATGGGTGTGGTGATTCTCTCCACCCTGTTCTTTGTTGTGATCGGCATTGATTCCTGGCGGTACCTTCCGGCTCTGTGGGCACTGGTTCCGCTGTTCACCTGCCTGATGTTTTTCAAAATCCCTATCTACAGCATCGAGGGAGATGACGAGGAGACGAAGATTCCCGGAGGCATCTTCAAAAGCGGTATCTTCTGGGTTCTTTTTCTGCTGATGATCTGCGCCGGTGCATCGGAACAGGCAGTGAGCCAGTGGTCTTCCCTGTTTGCAGAGGACGGCCTTGGTGTGAGCAAAACCGTGGGTGACCTTCTCGGCCCCTGCGCCTTTGCATTTTTCATGGGACTTTCCAGGCTTCTGTATGGTATCAAGGGCGATAAGCTGAATATCCGTCACGGCCTGCTTGGAACCAGTGCTCTATGTATTGTGGGGTATCTCATTACCAGTTTGTCCCCCCTTCCGCTTCTGTCTCTGGCAGGATGCGCGCTGTGCGGTTTCTCTGTGGGTCTGATGTGGCCCGGAATTTTCTCTCTGGGAGCCGTGCTGTGCCGGGGCGGCGGTACCATGATGTACGCCATGTTTGCCCTTGCCGGTGATGTAGGATGCTCTGCGGGCCCTTCAGTTGTGGGATTTGTCACAGATGCAGTGGGTTCCATGAAGACAGGAATTCTGGCTGCTCTCATATTCCCGGCTGTTTTGTTCCTTGTCATGCTTGGACTGCAGAAGAACTCTGCAAAGGAAAAGGCAGCGGATACTTCCGCTCCAAACTTAAGAAGCCAGGAATAGCCCCGGCAACGGGATATCTTCAAAAAGCCAGGAATAGGCCCGGTAATGAAGGATTTTCAGGAAGCTGGGTATACACCCGGTAACGGAGGATTTTTATGGATATCAGCTTTGAACTCTATAAAGTATTTTATCACGTGGCTTCCACACTGAGCTTTTCGGAGGCCTCAAGGCAGCTTTTTATCTCACAATCGGCTGTGAGCCAGTCTGTAAAATCCCTGGAACAGAAGCTGGGCCACCCCCTCTTTGTCCGAAACACAAAAAAAGTGGAGCTGACACCAGAGGGGGAAACTCTTTTTCGCCATGTACAGCCGGCAGTCTCCCTGCTTCTTCAGGGTGAGAACCAGCTCATGCACACAGCTTCCGCAGAGGCGCCTCTGCGGATCGGTGCCAGCGACACCATCTGCAGATATTTTCTGGTGCCGTATCTGCGGCGTTTCCACCAGGAATTCCCGGATATCCATATCAAGGTCACCAATGCCACTTCCATCGGATGCGTGGAACTGCTGGAAAACAGACAGGTGGACTTCATTGTCTGCAACTATCCCAATTCAAGACTCAGGATAAAAGAACACTACAAGACAATTCTGACTTTCCGGGATGTCTTTGCCGCAAATAAGCATTACTTTGATTTTACGGATCAAAAGCTCTCCCTGACAGAGCTGCACCGGTATCCCCTTCTCATGCTCAGCAAAAAAAGCACCACCAGTGAATTCCTGCACAGCCTGTTCCTGCAGAAAGGCCTGAACCTGACGCCTGAGGTGGAGCTGTCCAGTAATGACCTGCTTCTGGACCTGGCATACATTGGCCTTGGGATTGCCTTTGTCCCGGATTTCGTCCTGGAACAGAGGAAAAAGGGCCTGTACCGGCTTGAAATAAAAGAAGAGCTGCCCGAAAGACACCTGGTTCTGGCTTACACCGAACAGCAGAGTACCTCCGCGGCAGCAAATGAATTTCTGAAATATTTTGACGGCACCTGACTTTTCCGTCTCACAAGACAGAATCTATCAATAACTTTGTATATTCCTCTTTCGGATGCATGATCACCTCATCCGGAGTCCCTTCCTCCACGATCATGCCCTGATACATCACCAGCACATAATCACAGAAATTCTGTACCAGCGCCAGGTCATGGCAGATCAGCAGGATGGAAAGCCCCATCTCCTTTTTCAGCTTTTGGAGCAGCCCTATGATCTGGGACTGCACCGTCACATCAAGGGCACTGGTTGCCTCATCGCAGATGAGCAGACCCGGTTCTACTGCCAGTGCCCTTGCAATGGCTGCCCTCTGGCATTGGCCGCCGCTGACCTCATGGGGAAAGCGGGCTGCATATGTCTCCTCCAGCTCCACCATGGAAAGCAGCTCTTTCATCTTCTCTTTGGCATCTTTTCTCTTCATCCCGTAATTGATCATGCCTTCCATGATACCGTCACCCAGACTGCACCTGGGGTCAAAAGAATCCTGGGGGGTCTGGAATACCATCTGCACATTTTTATACAATTCCCTCCGTTGTTTTCTTCCGGCTCCCACCATCTCCTGTCCATACAGAAGAACACTTCCCGCGTCCGGTTTTGTAAGATGCGTGATCATTCTGGCTGTTGTGCTTTTTCCGCAGCCGCTCTCACCCACGATTCCCACACAGGAACCTTCGCTTACCGAAAAACTCACGCCATTCACAGCCGGATATGCCTTTTTTGCCTTATAAAATGTCTTTTTCAGGTCTTTTACTTCCAGTATTTTTCCCATGCCTTAACCTCTGTGAATCCGCAGTACCGCATTGATCAATCTGCGGGTATACTCTTTTTGGGGATGGTGCATCACTGCATCTGTATCCCCATACTCCACCAGTCTGCCCTGATACATGACAGCCACTTTATCTGCCATGTATTCCACAACGCCAATGTTATGGGTGACGATAGCAATCGTTGTACCGAATAGTTCCCTCATCTTCATCATTTCCCGCACCACCTGTGCCTGGACGGTCACATCCAGGGCACTGGTGGGCTCATCTGCAAAGAGAAGGTCCGGATGCAGGATCATGGCCATCATGATGCCCACCCTCTGGTTCATACCTCCCGACAGTTCAAAAGGATAGCTGTTTAAGATCCTCTCCCCGTCAGCAAGCTTCATCTTATCAAACAAGTCCATGGCCCGTTCTTTGATCTCCTGCCTGGATACTTTCTCATGCTGAAGAACTGCCTCGTAAAGCTGGTCTCCTATGGTGCGTATGGGACAAAGGGACGCACCTGTGTTCTGGAAGACCATTCCCATCTGAGGTCCCCGCAGTTTACGCAGTTCTTCCCCTTTAAGCTCCGTAACATTTTTATCCTTATACCGGATGCTGCCGCCTGTCACTGCCCCGTCGCTGCCCAGAAGCCCCATAGCAGCTCTGATCAGCGTGCTTTTCCCGCTGCCGCTCTCCCCTACGATCCCCAGGATCTGCCCCGGCAACAGGGTCAGGCTGACATCCTCCAGAACAGGTTTCCCCGTATAACACACCTGCAGATGTTCCACAGATAAAATCGGCTGTCCCATATTTCCAGTCCTTTCTTTTGTACTATTCACGGCAGCCATTCCGCAGGTCAGCGCATTTACTGCGCTGCCCCAACAGCCGCCGTTTAATTTTTATCCAAATCTACTGTGATCTCATAATAATCACAGGGATGCGCTTCCAGGCCTGTGACACCTTCGCCGGATACGATTGACATTTTCAGATGGGAAGCAAAAATAAACGCATTGTCATCCAGGATGGTCTGCGTCATCTGTGTTGCCAGCTCTGCGCGTTTCTCTGTGTCAAACGCAGACTTCATTTCCTCTTCCAATGCCTGCAGCTTGTCGCTGTGGTAACCGCCGCGGTTTTTGGAGGATTCATCCAGGCAGTGTGTGGTAAAGAAATATTCCGGGTCTCCTGTGGGCGCGCAGACGAACGCTCCCGCATAAATATCCCACTCCCCTTTGTCCAGAAAGCTCTGGAAATCCGCGGAACAGTTTACGTCCACTTTGATCCCCACCTCTTTCATGGTGGCCTGCACAGATTCTGCCAGCAGCGGAAGTTCCTGACGGCTTGGGTATGTCACCCAGCGGATGGTGAGATTCTCCCCGTTTTTGTCCACATATCCGTCTCCGTCGCTGTCCTTCCAGCCGGCCTCTTCCAGCAATTTTCTTGCTTCCTCCGGATTGTATTTCGGCGCTGTCACGGTGTCATCGCCAAAGGCAAAGTTTGCCGGGAAGGGGCCTTCTGCAGCAGTTCCGTTTCCGTCAAGAAGCGTTTTCGTGAAATTTTCCTTGTCAATGGACATGGCAATGGCTTTTCTTACCTTTTCATCCTGAAGTGCCGGCGTGTCATAATTCATCTGTCCGAAAAAGGAACGGGACGTCTCCACAGAGGAAATGGTGTAGGGCTTCTCTGCAAACAGCGGCAGACTGGCATAGGGAAGGCCGTAGGCAGCGTCAAGTTCGCCTGACTGCATGGCCATGGTCATGGTATCCCCGTCAGAAATGGTCTTCACATGGATGGTATCCAGCTTCGGCTCCCCATCCCAGTAGTTCTCATTTTTCACTAAGGTAAGCCCTGTATCTGTTTTGACCTCTGTAGCAATATAAGGACCGGTACCAGCAACATTTCCATCCTCTGATACACCGGCCTCCATATCCACAATACAGCCGTACGGGTCTGACAGATAATTGATCAGTGCCGGGACAGGTTCCTCTGTGGTGATGGTCAGGATCTGTCCGTCTGCGGAAATCTCCTTGATCTTCAGATCTCCCTTTGCTCTTTCATGGACACTCACCAGGTCATCCAGGCATTCTTTCGCCGCCTGCGCATCCAGCCTGCGTCCGCTGGAAAATGTCACATTGTCCCGCAGGGTGATCTTCCAGGTATTTTCATCTGTCATTTCATATTCCGCGGCAAGCCATGGTTCCAGTTCCATTTTATCGGAATATTTGAATAAAGTCTCTCCGATGCCATAGCGGATACACGCCCATCCGGAATAGCCGTTGTGGGGATTGACATCCGATTCATCATTCTCCGCATTGAATGTGGTATCCCCGTAATAAAAGACCTTCTCCCCCGCTGAGGCATTGTCTTCTGTCTTCGTATCTGTGCTGCCGCCTCCGCAGCCGGATAAAAGCCCTGCCGCCAGACAGAGCGGCAGAAGTACAGCACCGGCTTTCTTATGAAACAGTCTCTTTTTACGCATTTTCAGTCTCCTTTTCTCTTCTGTCTCTTATTTCTGCGCGGGTCCATTACATCCCGCACCGTATCGCCTAACAAATTAAATAACATGACCGTGAAAAATATTGCAAAGCCCGGTGCAAGGATCACCCACGGGGATGTCTGGAGCATGCTTCTTCCGCTGCTCATCATGGATCCCCACTCTGCGATGGGAGGAACTGCCCCCAGTCCCAAAAAGGACAGGCCGGCGATCTCCATCATCATAGTGCCTATATCCAGGACACCGGTGACCAGAACAGGCCCCGCAATATTGGGCAGCATATGTTTTCTGATGATCTTCCATGTCCCGGAGCCGGACAGCCGGGCTGCCGCAATGAACGGCGCCTCCTTCATGGCCATCACCTGGCTCCTGGCGATCCTTGCATACTTCGGCCAGGATATACAGGCCAGAGCTACAACTGCATTGATGATGCCTCCTCCTGTGACACCGGCGACGGCAATGGCAAAGACCATGCCCGGAAATGCCAGGAAGACATCTGATATCCTCATGAGCACCGTATCTGTTTTTCCGCCGTTATAACCGCAGAACACCCCGATCATGGTTCCCACTGTCATAATGATCAGCACCAGCAGCAGGGAGGAAAATATGGTGGTCTGCCCTCCCATGATCACTCGGGAAAGCATGTCTCTTCCATACCGGTCTGTTCCCAGCAGGTGCGCACCGCCGGGCGGCAGAAGTGCATGCTCCAGGTCCTGGGCATAGGGGTCATAGGGAACGATATGATCAGCAAAAACCGCGGCCAGAAGCAGCAGTCCCACCAGGATGGACAAAATAATACATTTCAGCTTTGTATAGTCTCTCTTCATCCTCCTGCCTCCTCCTGTCCCATACGGATTCTCGGGTCCAGACAGCAGTAAATGATATCTGTGACAAGATTCACAAGTACATAGATGACAGCCATCCAGATAACATACGCCTGAATGACCGGATAATCACGCATGGTTATGGCGTCAACAGCCATTTTTCCCACGCCGTCCCACATAAATATGGACTCCACAATGGCTGTCCCCCCAAGCAGGGAACCAATGGACAAGGCCAGAAGCGTCACTATGGTCAGCATGGATGCCTTCAGGACACTGAAATAGAGGATTCTGTTTTCCCGCACCCCCCGTGCCCGTGCGCCCTGCACATACTCTTTATTCAATTCCTCCAGCACTGTGGCCCGGACCTGCCTGGTGTATTTTGCTGCCATTGCAAGCGCCAGGGTAAACGTGGGCAGAATGATGCTCTTCCACCCCCGGGCATTCCCCATAACAGGAAACCAGCCGAGTTTCAGGGAAAAGAAGTATATGAGCAGCAGAGACACAAAAAAATTCGGCAGGGAATTCCCGATAAAACTCAGAAACCGGATGAGATAATCCCAAAAACGGTTTTGTTTTACAGCCGACAGGATTCCGCAGGGAATAGAGATCAGCACAGTCAGTAAAAGAGAAGTAACTGCCAGTGCAATGGTAGCCGGAAGCTTGGATACAAAGGTAGTAAACACCGGCTGTCCCGACACAAAGGATTTCCCCATGTCACCGGTGAGCACGCCTTTCAGCCATACAACATACTGTTCCGGCAGCGGCTTGTCCAGTCCCAGCTCTTCCCTGGCTGCCGCTTTCTCCGCCTCAGACATGGCTCCTCCCGTGTTCTGCTCCATCACATCCACTGCGTCCATGGCAGAGGCCTGCATCAGAATAAAGGACAGCAGTGTGATTCCTATCAGAATGGGAATCAGCTGCAGAAGCCTTTTTACGATATACTTTTTCATCTCCTCATTCCTTTTTGCCGCAGATCATGAAAATCGGTGTAGGGTTATAAAACTCATCTTTTTCCAGATAGATCCGCCTGCTGATCCCCAGATCAATGAAAAACTCCTCAAATCCCATCTGTCCCAGAGTCTCCACATCCCAGGCCGGACGGACCAGGGAGCTGATGGGAAGCTGGCGCTTGATCTCCTCACACTCCTGCATCATTTCATCTCCCAGGGTGTGATGGGCATGGTTACCCGGCAGTTCCGAGGTGTCCGCAAAATTGCTGGCACCGTAATTGGCATCAAAATTCAGAAGGATTCCCCCTTCCTTCAACACCCTTCCCCACTCCTCATAGGCTTCCTTCACATGGGGCAGCGTCCAGGTCAGGTTCCTGGAAATGACAACATCAAAGCTGTTGTCCTCAAATTCCAGTTTCTCCGCATCCATGACCAGGAAACGGCAGGACACATTTTCCTCTCTGGCCAGTTGTTTGGAATTGACGATCATCTCAGGGGTCAGATCCGTCCCTGTCACCTCATGGCCCAGCCTGGCCAGCAGGATAGAAAAGAAGCCGGATCCGCATCCCACGTCCAGGATTTTCAGGTTCTTCCTGTCCGGAAGTTTTCGTCCTATCTCCCTGAGCCAGCGGTCCGCAAGGGGGCTTTTCAGCTCTCTGCGCCTCTGCTCCATGAAGCTCTCACTGCGCTTTGCCCAGTATTCCGTGATCCGCTCTTTTCTGTCGTCAAAATTCCTGACGATCCTTCCGTATGCGATCATGGGACCGTTTTCCAGTACCTGCAGGCTGCCTGTCTGGTAGAGGATAACGCCGTCGCATTCCGCGCGGCAGACTTCCGTCACATTTCCCTCATAGTCCTTTACCGTACCCAGGACCTCGCCTCCCTGGATCATATCTCCCGGCATCTTATAGGGATACCAGAAGCCTGTGGCGGATGCAGCCTGGTATCGGATATCAACCACATCGAGAGGATAATAGATGCGGTAATCCCTCTGTCCCTCGTAGATACCCAGAGAGCAGAGGACATTCCGCACATCCCTTCTGGTTGAGCGGACTTCCTCCATGGTCCAGCCGCCCATGCCGCCTCTCTCTATGAGAATGCCGGGAATTCCCATATGCGCTGCATAATTGTAGGCACCGCCTGTGGCAACCGTGGAGCGCACCATGTAGGGCACGTCCACCTGCTCTGCCATTTTTCTTGACATTGCCACAACACGTTCTTCGGCCTTACCCGCATAATACACATAAGGGGTAAGCTGCTCATAATCGTCACCACTGTGTAAGTCAATACAAAAATCAACCGCCGGAAACAATTCCCGGGTGATTGCCCAGGCAAGCTGCTGTGTGGCACTTCCTTCGGGATCTCCGGGAAATTCCCGGTTCAGGTTCTTTCCATCCTCCACACCCAGGCTTCCGCCCCTGCATTCAAATGCCTCCCTGCATATGACCTTGACGATCACCACCGTCCCGTTGATCTTCTTTATTTTCAGTTTTTCCGCCAGCTCCATGGCTGCCTGTATGCCCACATATTCCCCAGCATGGACACCAGCCATGATGAGAACGGTCTTCCCCGGCTTTTCTCCGTTTAAAACAGCTGCCGGCAGTTTAAATTTTCCCTCCGCCAGTTCCAGTAATCCACTGCAGGATTCCCCCGGTCCCGCTTTCATATTGCCAATCGTAAATGTTTTCGTATTAAGCATAAACTTTGCTGTCCCCTTTCCGTCCATGGATCATAAACATGGGTGTGGAGCCGTAGTTCAGCTTCTCCTCTTCACTCCAGACCCGTTCCCAGACCTTCGTATCTGTATGTATCTCGGCAAATCCTGTTTCTTTTAATATCTCTGCATCCCAGCCCGGACGCGTTTTGGCGGACAGGGGCATCTCAAGGGCGATCTGCTCCATGGCGTCAATATCTGTACACAGGTAATGATCATCCAGGCTATGCTGCTCCACATTTTTCCTGTCCTGCTCATAGGCCTTCCGCTTTTCCTCATCGTAGAGATAGCCGTACCAGTTGGCATCAAAATTCAAAAGCCTGCCGCCGGGTTTCAGCACCCGGTACCATTCCCTGTAAGCCTGCCACGGTTTTTCCAGATTCCAGGTCAGGTTTCTGGAGATCACCACATCGAAAGTATTGTCCTCAAACCCGAGGTTCTGGGCATCCATCCGGTAAAAGTCAATCCTTTCACACAGACTGCCCGCGTTTTCCATAGCCTTATGAAGCATCTCCCTTGTATAATCCACTGCAGTGACACGGTATCCCGCCTCTGCCAGGATCATGGGGAAAAAGCCCGGGCCTGTGCCAATATCCAGTATTTTGATTTCCTCCTTGGGCATCTTGGGAAATTCTGCCTCCAGCACATCCAGCCAGGCTTCTTTCTGCATTCCCTCCAGCTCCTTGTGATTCACTTCGGAATACCCCTCCGTGCGGGTACTCCAGTATTTTTCTATTTTTTCCAACAGCATTTTCATTCTTCCGTCCTTTATATACTCTCAAGGATATCAAAAGGTTTCGGGGCAGAACAAGACAGTCCCCCTGCCCCGGAGCCTTTTGATATCCTGACCACTTTACTTTATCAGAACAAAAAAAATGCCACAAGCCCCATGGGGGGATTATGGCATTTCAATATCCGCATTTTTGTTAAATTTCAGCGATGGCTTCCACTTCGCACAGCACATTCTTAGGCAGAGTCTTTACTGCCACGCAGGAGCGTGCCGGTTTGCCTGTGAAATATTTTCCATATATTTCATTGAATGCTGCGAAATCGCCCATATCTGACAGAAAACAGGTTGTCTTAACTGTCTTCTCATAGCTGCTTCCCGCCTCTTTCAGCACTTCGCCCAGGTTCTTCATCACCTGTTCTGCCTGCTCCTCGATGGTCTTGGCTGTGATCTCACCTGTAGCCGGGTCAATGGGAATCTGGCCGGATGTGAAAACCACACCGTTTAAAATCATTGCCTGTGAATATGGTCCGATCGCTGCCGGAGCCTTATCTGTGCTTACTACCTTCATAAAAATATCTCCCTTCTGAATTACAAATCTTCCCCTTTTATCCCGGGGAATGTATATATTATACGTTTCCAAAAGGGAACGGTCAAGTCAAAGTAACGCTGTTTCCTCTGTATGCCCCCAGAATTTACTGCCGATATAGCCCTCCCGCCAACTTCTTTGCGTAGGCAAGTCCTGTCCCCGGCACGTCCTCCGGGAAATATTCCAGTCCCATGTAACCCTCATATGCCCCGTCCTCGATTGCCTGAAATACATAGGGGTAATTGATCTCCGACTGATAAAGCTCATGCCGTCCCGGATTACCTGCCGCGTGGAAATGCCCTATATATGGAAGATACTCCCGGATCCTCCGGACCAAATCTCCCTCTGTGATCTGCTGATGATAGATGTCAAACAGCATTTTTACATTTGGACTTCCCACCTCTTTTATGATCTCTGCCGCCTCATCCGAACCGGAGAGAAAATATCCCCTATGGTCCACTCTCAGATTCAGCGGCTCCACCACCAGGGTGACCCCTTTCTTTTCCAACAGAGGCGCACAGGCTTTCAGTCCTTCCACCAGTGACTTTCTCTGCAGTTCCCTGCCTGCCCCTGTATCCGCCCCGGTCTGTGTTATCAGGCATCTGCAGTTTAAACGCTCTGCAATGTCCAGCGTCTCCTCCAGTCCTTTCACATAGTCACTGCGAAGCATAGGGTCCGTAAGGCTGATGAATTTTGTACAGAATGCCGCAACACAGAACCCTTTTTCTTCCTGGTATTCCCTGAGCTTCTGTATATCCTTATCCTCCCAGCCCCAAAATTCAATGGTATCCAGCCCGTTTGCCAGCACATCATCAATGGCATCCCTCATGTCTTTTCCTGCATAGACTGCGTCCACGCACACAGAAATCTTCAAATCGTTTCCCTCCTTTTGTCAGTAAGTCAGCATAACCTGTATCACCTGTCCCGGGTCTCGGCCTCCCAAAATTTTTCCACCCTCTCCCTCTCATCCCCCAACGAACAAACCTCATACCCTTCCCATTCCCCCGGAAACAACTCCCTATAGGCCCTCTGCAGAAATCTCTCATCCAAAAGCAGCACAACCCCTCTGTCCTCTTTCGTCCGTATCACCCTCCCGGCAGACTGCAGTACCTTATTCATCCCGGGATATCTGTAGGCATACTCAAACCCCGCTTTATTCTTCTCATCATAATAATTTTTCAAGATCTCCCTCTCATATCCCACCTGCGGCAGCCCTGTCCCCACCAGAATTGCCCCGATCAGCTTCTCCCCGGTCAGATCTATCCCTTCCGAAAAAATACCGCCCATCACACAAAATCCTACCAGCGTCCCATCCGATTCTCCCTCAAACCGTTCCAGAAACGCTTCCTTCTCCCCCTCGGTCATATTTCCTGACTGCAGCACACACTCCAGCCCCATCCCCAGACTCTTCTCCTCAAAGATCTCATACACATCCTGCAGCATCCGATAAGAAGGAAAAAACACCATATAATTCCCCCTCTTCACGGTTACGGTCTGCAGAATATACTGCGCCAGCTTACCATACTCCTCCTCCCCCCGCCTGGTATACTTACTGCTCACATCCCTGGCAATGAGGAGCTTCAGATTCTCCCGCGGAAACGGGGACGCTGCGCAGATGGCATAATCATCCTCCCTGGTGCTGAACAGCGACCTGTAATATCCCATAGGCAGCAGCGTAGCGGAAAAGAACACGCTTCCTCTCCCCTTATTCAAACACTCCTGCAGATTCACCTTGGGATTCACACAGAACAATGTCAGATAAAATCTCCCCTCTGCCCCGTGATGCGTATAGATCACATAGTTCTCATCCACCAGATCATACATATTTAAAAAATGCCGCACTGCAAAGGAAAACTCCAGCACAGTACTGCGCACCTTTTCCTCCTGCTCTCTCTCCAGAAAATTTTCCATCTCTCCCAGAAGATTCATAAGCTGCAGCGCCAGCGCTCCTATATTTTCCATTACCCTGTACTCATCCTGGCACTCCCTCTTATATTCCAGCAGTACCTTATTACACTTTTCCAGAATCCTCTCCAGCTTTCTGCTGTGCTCCTTCACTGCTTTCTTCACTTCCAGAAAATCCTCTTTACAGAGCACCGCGCTGTACATATTCCTTCCCCGGTCTACCAGGTTATGGGCCTCGTCGATCAAAAACAGATAATCCCCCTTCACGCCATCCCCAAAAAACCGCTTCAGATACACATTCGGATCAAACACATAATTATAATCACAGATCACCGCGTCCACCCAGGTGGAAGTATCCAGACACATCTCAAAAGGACACACCTGCCACTTCCGTGCCTGCATAAGCAGTTCCTCCCGCTGATACGTGTCCTGCTCTGTCAGAAGCTCATACACCGCGTCATTCACTCTGTCAAAATGCCCATTGGCATAAGGACACTTCTCGGGATTACACTCCACCTCATCCATCAGGCACATTTTTTCCTTGGAGGTGATCGTGAGTGTCTTATACGACAGTCCTTTCCCTTTGAGAATAGAAAACGCCTCCTCCGCCACCGTCCTGGTGATCGTCTTGGCTGTCAGATAGAAAATCTTATCACCATAACCTTCTCCCACAGCCCGCACAGCCGGAAAAAGGGCTGCCATAGTCTTCCCAATCCCGGTAGGCGCCTGAATAAACAGTTGTTTCCCGCTCCTGAATGTGTGATAGACCCCGGCTGTCAGATTCTTCTGTCCCTCCCGATACACATAAGGAAACTCCAGCCCCTGCATGGACTCCCTGCGTTCCATCCTTCTTTTATACTGAAAATAAGCCCATTTATAATACTGCCCCATTAGATCCGAGAACCACTTTTTCAGCGCAGACACAGACATCTCTTCCCGGAACCGCTTCACCTGCTCTGTCTCCAGCTGACAATACGTCATCTGCACCCCGATCTTTTCTAATTCCTTCTGCGTCCCGTAAATATAGGCATAACACATAGCCTGTGCCCTATGAACCGGCACCGGCTCCTCCAGGAATTCCAGATCCCTGTAAACACCCTTGATCTCATCAATGGTAACTCCATCCTTCTCCTCTATGATCCCATCTGCCCTGCCTTCCAGCCGGACAACAAATTCATCAAATTCTTCCTCCCACACCAGGGGAACCTCTGCCCGATAAGACAGCCCCATCTGCTTCTGTATTTTCCGGTGTACCTTACTCCCTTTCCTCATAGCCTCCCGGTCCGCAGACACTGTCCTCCGGTTATCCAAATTCCCACTGCGCAGTATAAACTCCACCAGATTCCTAACCGATATCCTGATAACTTCCTTCATCTCATCCATACCCCCATTCTAACACAGAACCTATGTTCCTGTACATCCCCTCTCCCGTTTCCGCCGCGCTTACCCGTCCGCCAACCTGTTGTCTCCACAAACAAAAAAAGAGCGGAAGCCCCACCAACGGTGTTCTTCCGCTCAAAAATTAACATATCAGTTCCTGAGAAATCCCCCTCTAAGCAATCGCATATCTGTCCAGAAACCTATCGAATCTCTCATCATGCCCATTGCATCTTACTGTGAGCACACGCGTCAAATCCATGCTCAAAACCCCAAGGATTGACTTCGCATCAATGATTACTCTGTTGTAAAAAACATCGATATCAAATTCACATTTGCTCGCTTCGCTGACAAACTCTTTCACGTCGCCTGTCTCGTTCAGCTTAATCTGGCGTTGTACCATATTTACCATCCTTTCTTTAAGAAACAACACGCCAACTGATATTTTAGTTATGTCTTGATTCTTTGTTGTTAGGACGTATTATGACAGTTCTTCCTGATTTTGTCAATATTTCGCCATAATTTTCCTTTCTTCACCAAAAACCGCTGTTTTCCCACATTTTTTAGTAAAAAGAACAGGAATATTTTTGTCGAAACTTGTCTAAACTGTGCAGATTGACGTTTCCCTTTATCCATGATATACCAGTTTTCATTTTACACAGAGAAATATTCCTAAATCAGGCACCCAAATTTTGTCACTGTATCCGTTTCCTGCCCTCTGTAAGTGCTTACTACCGCACATTTTCAGGCTGCGCACCTGCATTTCTCAGGCTTTCGGCAGATACTGTAGGGAGCCTTTCAGATATTCATTGATGACGTCCGCATAACCGCCGGCGTCCACAATGGCAGCCAGTTCAGGCTCCAGAGGCATCTTGGCAATAACCGGAACACCCAGTTCCGCGCCGATAGCGTCCACTTTGCTCTCACCGAACACGTAAATCTCTTTACCGCAGTCAGGACATTTTACAAAGCTGTAGTTTTCCACCAGACCGATCACCGGCACATTCATCATCTTGGCCATGTTGTAAGCTTTTCTCACAATCATATGCACCAGATCCTGGGGAGATGACACAATGACAATACCGTCCACCGGCAGAGACTGGAACACAGTCAGCGGAACATCTCCGGTTCCCGGAGGCATATCCACGAACAGATAATCCAGCTCGCCCCATATAACATCTGTCCAGAACTGCTTTACCATGTTGGCAAGGATCGGACCTCTCCAGATGACCGGAGCCTCTTCCTGCGGCAGAAGCAGATTGATGGACATAATTTTAATATCATTCTTTGTCAGAATCGGATAAATGCCGTTGTCATCTGCTGTCGCAGAACCTTTGATGCCGTACATCCTGGGAATGGAAGGCCCTGTGATATCCGCATCCAGAATACCCACACGGTAACCTTTGGATGCCATCTCATTGGCCAGTGACGCAGTCACAAAGGATTTGCCCACGCCGCCTTTTCCACTGACAACCCCGATAACCTTTTTAATATCGGAATATGCATTCAGCTCTTCTTTTGGGATTCCGCCGCCGTTTGCATGGCTGCATCCCTCACAACTTTTTTTATCACAGCTCTTGCTGTCGCATTGTTTCTTTTCTTCACTCATGATTCTTTCCTTTCCCACTGCGGTTTATACTTTATTTCATAAACCTGTCAATGGCTTTATTTAATTCTTCCAGGGCCTCTTTATCCCCGCTCTCCACTGCATCCACGATACAGTGCTCAATATGATCCTGCAGGATCACCTTTCCCGTATTGTTGATGGCCGCCTTCACTGCCGAAAGCTGTATCAGCACTTCACTGCAGTCTCTGCCGTCCTCCACCATGCGGCGGATGGATTCCAGATGGCCGATGGCTCTGGACAAACGGTTCAGCACCGCCTTGGTATGGGTGTGGGTGTGTGTATGGGAATGGGAGTGCCCATGCCCCTGTGCGCCGGCATTTTCATGCACATGCTCAATCACTGTACCGTCCGGAAGACTGTGTGTATGGACATGTTTTATCTCTTCCATTGTGGTTTCCTCCTCGCGCTTTCTCTATTATATCAAACCCAGAAAAAAAAGCAACGCCTTCCCTGTTTATAATAAATATAAGAAACTAAATTTCCGAAAATGTAAATCTCTGATGTACATCCGCTGTCATCACATCATAGACCACACTCCCGTCTTCCTTCTCCGTTTTCTCCATGCGGAGTTCTTTCTCAGACCTGAATTTTGCCTCCAGCCATACCTCGGGACTCTCCATATCCACTTCCCGGATGAAATTATCCCTGGAATGGTTTCCGGGACACTGGTTAAATATCTCATGTATCACTTCATATGTTCTCATATTTCTTCTTCCTTTCCCTGGTGCTGCACAGAACCTGCCGTTCCATGCAGACAGTCTTAATCCAATTTCTTATATCTTATCACAATCGTGCAGATTTTGTGTCATTTTTCCCTCATATTTTACAAAAAATTTAAAAACAAATTGCCAAGCCAGGATAAATATCGTATTATGATAGTTACCAGAAAAAACGGAAGGCCTCTGACATCTGCCGTAAACGGCAGCGTAGAGCCAGCTTCCGACACGTAAAACCAGGGAGGAATTCAAATGCAGCTTTTAAAAGAGCGTATTCTAAAAGACGGCACGGTAAAGCCGGGTAGTATACTGAAGGTGGACAGCTTCCTGAACCACCAGATGGATATACCATTCATCAATGAGATTGGCAAAGAGTTCAAGAACAGATTTGCCGACTCCCCTATCACTAAAATTCTGACCATCGAGGCCTCCGGCATAGGTATTGCCTGTATCGTGGCACAGTATTTCGGCGTCCCGGTCGTATTTGCCAAGAAAGCCCAGAGCCTGAATCTGGACGGTGAGATGTACACCACCAAAGTCCAGTCCTTTACTCATAAAAAAGTATATGATGTAATATTATCAAAAAAATTTCTGCAGCCTGAAGACCATGTGCTCATTATTGATGATTTCCTGGCTAACGGATGCGCGCTCCAGGGCCTCATTGAGATTGTGGAGACAGCGGGCGCAACCCTGGAAGGGGCCGGCATCGTCATTGAGAAAGGCTTCCAGCACGGAGGAGACGCGCTGAGAGAAAAAGGCATCCGTGTGGAATCCCTGGCGATCGTGGATTCCATGAGCGATGATTCCCTCACCTTCCGCGACTAGGTTTTACGGGGCAGTCCAAAACTGGACTGCTCTTTTTTTATGAAACTGGCTCTTTATAGAATGCCAATTTTCCGCTATATTTGGTAAAAGAAAGTCTATATAAAGGAGTGGTTTTATGGAAAACAAAACGAAAAAGATAGTAATGACCGCACTTTTCGCGGCACTGGCCTGTGTTGCCACCATGTCCATCCGCATTCCCACACCGGGTACCAGCGGTTACATTCATCCCGGAGATGCCATTGTCATTCTGGCCGGAATCATTCTGGGGCCTGCCTACGGATTCCTGGCAGCGGGAATCGGTTCCTGTCTGGCCGACCTGCTGGGCGGATACTTTGTCTATGTTCCCATCACCTTTGCCATCAAGGGTCTGGTTGCACTGTTCGCTGCCCTTGCCTATAAAAAAATAGCAAAAGACAGTAAAACAGCCTGGGCAGGCGTCTTTGCAGGCGGAATCATTGATATGGTTCTCGTGGCAGGCGGCTACTGTCTCTGTGAATTCTTCCTGTACGGCACAGCCGCTTTCCTGAGCGTGCCCTCCAATCTGATCCAGGGTGCCAGCGGACTGATCATCTCCCTGATCCTCTACCCGCTTCTCACAGCGGTACCTGACATTAAACGTATGATTGCCTCAGCGTGATATCTGAATAACAAAATTTTACATCACATAAAAGATGCGGCCGGGATGCCGCGGCTCTTTGTTCCCAGACGACAGCCGCAGTGCGATCCAAACCGCATCTTTTTTATCTTATAAATCTTTTATCATCTGAAAATAATGCAGCTCTTCATATCCCAGCCTCTCATACAGCGCGATCGCTCTTTTATTGCTGTATGTGGCTTCCAGGCGGAATCTCTTTGCATGGGCATATTCCTGCTCCAGCCAGGCAAAGACCTCACTGCCGTATCCTTTTCCTCTGGCGTTCTCCATAAAATACAGCTCTTCCAGCCATACCGTAAGGCCGCCGGCCTCGTTGCTGAAGGTAAAGGCAAGGAGCAGATATCCAACCACACCGCTTTCATCCTCCAGCATCAGCACTCTGGCATGCTCCCTGCTTCTCAGGCACTCCTGAAGCGTTGCTTCAAAGTGCTCCTGGGGCACTGTGCGGATGCAGGCCTCCCCGCCGTAAAATTCTTTCTCCATCTTAAAGAATATCTCTCTGTCTTCTTCTCTGATATCTCTGATCGTCAGCATAAATACGATTGTCCTTTCTCTGCTATTTTTCTGTTTCCATTTCAAAAACTTTTTTCATCATCTCACAGTTTCCGCTGTGGGGACACTTACCGTAATCACAGTCAATCCTGTCAAAATGCAGTCCATATTCATCCTGTACAAATTCGCATATGGCGCTCCTGGCCATATCATAGTTCTTACAGTATCCGTTTACGAATTCTTCCACTATCCCGCTCATTTTACTCTTCCTTCTCTTTCTTCTCCCAGTTTTGGGTTATGCCCTCGGCGGCACTTATCTCAGGAGCCGGAAGTTTACCCTCCGGATGGCCTCCGGCCATATTTTCGATGGGCTGTTTCAGGAAAGATGCCCGCATAATAGACCCTGTCCCGAATTTCCTGCGGATCTCATCCACCGCCTGGTCCATCTTTTCCAGTTTATCATAATCCGTATGGTCAAACAAGGACAACTGCCGCCCGCTTTCTTCTCTGGAAACACGGCTTGTCCGCACGCCCAGAAGACGGATCGGCGCTCCGTCCCACAGCTCGTCAAACAGTCTGCATGCCTGCAGGTAAAGCTCCGAGGTAATATTGGTAGGCGCTCTCAGCACGGTCTGGTGAGAGACCGACTGCAGTTCATAGTCCTTGATCGTGACCGAAACCACCTCAGCCTTCATGCCGTCGCTGCGCAGCCTGGATGCCACGGTCTCGCACAGGGAAAGCAGCACCTGCTTGGCGGTATCCTCATCCACCACGTTAAACGCTATGGTTGTGCTGTTGCCGTATCCCTTGTTATCCTCCTGCACTGCCTCCACCACTGCACTGTCCCTGCCGTTGGCTGAATTCCAGATAGCTTCCCCGTGTTTTTTCAAATGATGCTTCAGAATTTCCACATCCGCGGCAGCCAAATCTCCGATGGTATAGATTCCCAGCTTCTTCAGCGTATTTTCCGTGGACCTTCCCACAAACAGCAGCTCAGATACGGGAAGAGGCCACATCTTCTCCTGAATTTCCTCCGGAAACAGGGTGTGTACCTTGTCCGGCTTCTGAAAATCAGATGCCATTTTTGCCAGAAGCTTATTGCTGGAGATTCCTATATTTACAGTAAATCCCAGGTCTGTTTTAATACGGTCCTTGAGTTTATAGGCAAAGGCCACGGGGTCTCCCAGCAGCCGCTCCATACCTGTCATATTCATAAATGCCTCGTCAATGCTGAATTTTTCCACCTCCGGCGTATATTCTCTCAGGATATCCATAAACTGTTTGGAAAATTCCCTGTACATCCCGTGATGTGAAGGAATAATCGTCAGGGACGGGCATTTCCGCATGGCGTCCACAATAGGCTCCCCTGTCCTGACGCCGAATGCCTTGGCCGGAATGGATTTTGCAAGAATGATACCCCGCCTTTTCGATTTGTCCCCGCCCACTGCGCTTGGTATTTCACGAAGGTCCACACTCCCTCCGTTTTTCAGCCTGTAAACTGCCTCCCAGGAGAGAAATGCACTGTTTACATCAATATGAAAAATGACGTTCTTCAATTCTATCCCACTTCCTTGCTCTTCCTTAATCTTTCTTAATCTCCATTATATCAGAACATATGTTCTATGTAAATACTTGACAAAACTTCCAACCTATTCTATTCTGGAAGAAATAAACTGAACCCACAAAAGGAGTCTGCTATGCTGGCTATCATACTCGCACCATTTTATCTCTTGATCAATTATTATGTTGTCCGCTGGATCATCCGCTGGACAGGCACCTGCCACAGACATTTGAAGTCCCGGCCATTCCGGGTGGTTTTTCTCAGCATTTATATTTTCATGTGCCTGACGCCCCTGACCTCCTATCTGGTCTCTGCCAATCCCTGGCACAGCTGGCTGAAACGTCTTTTTAACTACTGGCTGGGCACATTTTTGTATATTGTACTTATCATTCTTATCTTTGACCTGGTAAGGATCATACTGAGACATACAAACCGGATCAAACAGGAAACCCTTTCCAAAAGGCGCACCTTTATCCTGAGCGGCGGTGCGGCTGCCTGCCTCATCATCTGCCTGAGTGCCTACGGAATCATCCACGAACACAAGGTCTATGTAAACCACTATGAGGCCCAAGTGGAAAAATCCGGCGGAAAGCTGGATCATCTGAGAATTGCCCTGACTGCGGACCTTCACCTGGGCTACAGCATCGGCACCTACCATGTAAAATCCATGGTAGACAAAATAAACACTGAACATGTGGACCTGGTCTGCATTGCCGGTGACTTCTTCGACAACGAATACGACGCTGTGCAGTACCCGGAAAAAACCATTTCCATCTTAAAGGAGATAAAGAGCACCTACGGCGTATATGCCTGCTGGGGCAATCACGACTTCAAGGAAAAACTCCTGGCCGGATTCACAGTCCCCATCAAAAACGGCCAGCACACAGACACCCGGATGGACGATTTCCTGAAACAGTCCGGCATCCGGATTCTGGATGACAAGGCAGTCCTCATTGACGATTCTTTCTATCTGGCAGGCCGCAAGGACCCCCAGCGCTCCAAAAAGATGAAGGAAGACCGCCTGTCCCCGGAAGACCTGCTGCAGGATCTGGACCGGGACAAACCCATACTGGTCATTGACCATCAGCCCAAACAGCTTCAGGAGCTGGCAGATGCCGGCTGCGACATAGACCTCTCCGGCCACACCCATGACGGACAGATGTTCCCGGGTAACCTGACCACAAAACTCATGTGGGAAAACTCCTGCGGCGAGTTAAAAAAGGACAACATGTACTCCTATGTAACCTCCGGTGTAGGTGTCTGGGGACCGGCCATGCGTGTGGGAACAGATGCTGAGGTCATGATCATTGATGTCTATTTCACAAAATAGTAACGATTCAGCCAGCTGAATCGTTACGGGTATTCGCCCATTAAAAATCGCTTCGCGATGGGGCGAATACCTGCCGCCACTACTCTTTTGCACGGTCAGCGCAGTAAATGCGCAGACCTGACTGAACAGTTACACAAAATAACACACTGCGTTTTTAAAGGGAACCGGCAGCTCCTGCACTTGCTGCCGGTTCCCTCAATGCTTTAACCGTCTGCCCTGCTTCTCCCACAGTGCCGTCCGCTCTTCCTATCGTACAATCAGATACTTATCCTGCAGATCCGTGACAGCTCCCACAATACCAGCCTTCAAAGGGTACCCTGCCTCTGCAAGCCTTACAAGCACGTTTTCCGCATCCTCCCTTTTCAGACTCACCAGAAGCCCTCCTGAAGTCTGGGGATCAAAGACCAGATCCTCCATCGTCTCATCCACCTGTTCCTCCAGCCTTACATCCTTCTTATTAAACGCCTTATTTCTGTAAGTTCCCTCCGGAACCAGCCCCATAGAGGCATAAAAAAGAGCATCCGGCAGCACTTCCAGCTTATCTGTCTGGATCACAAGCGATTTCCCGCTTGCTCTTGCAGTCTCCAGAGCATGACCGGTCAGTCCGAACCCTGTCACATCCGTACAGCTATGCACCTCGACATCCCTGAGCGCTTCCATAGCCATCTTATTCAGGCAGCTCATACTCTCAACAGCCTTCCTCTCCGCCTCCTCGGAAGCCATTCCCGCCTTCACAGCCGTATTGATCAGTCCCACACCCAGAGGTTTTGTCAAAAGCAGCACATCCCCCGTCCTTGCTCCCCCGTTCTTCCAAATCCTGTCCGGCTTCACAAACCCGGAGACACAAAGCCCATACTTCGGCTCCTCATCATTGATCGAGTGCCCGCCTGCCAGCACAGCCCCTGCCTCCTTCACCTTAGAAGCCCCGCCTGCCAGAATCTCCCCCAGCACCTCAGCTCCCAGACAATTAGGAAACGCAACCACATTCAAAGCAAGCCGCGGCTCCCCGCCCATTGCATACACATCACTGAGCGCATTTGCCGCTGCGATCTGCCCAAACGTAAACGGATCATCCACCATAGGCGGAAAAAAATCCACGGTCTGTATCAAAGCCACTTCATCCGACACCCGATACACCGCCGCATCATCCGCCGTCTCAACCCCAACCATCAATCTATCATCCTTGGCCGCAGGCAGCCTCCCCACCACCTCCGCCAAAATCCCCGGCCCAATCTTAGCCGCACACCCCGCACTCTTAGAAAACTCCGTCAACTTCACCCCAACACTCATAATAATCTCCTATCCAAACACATCTCTCTCAACCTACCCTATCTCTTTCTAACTCAAAATTCAAAATATCCATAACAAAGGCTACCGTTTACTTTACCCACAAAACCGTGGGATACCAGCCACCAGGGAAGCAGGCGGTGAGCGGAGGGCAGCCGGGGCAGAGGGTATCAGGCAGGCGGTGTTTCGCGGAGCGGGCGGAAGATCCACCTGCCCCAGACACTTAGCGAAGAGCCCTAAGGCGATGAGCTTAGTGACTGGGAGCAGGTTAGCTTCCACCCAGCGGAGTGCTCCGCCTGCCTGATACCCTCTGCCCCGGCTGCCCTCCGCTCACCGCCTGTTTCCCGTCCGCCCTATCCCCCCCTTATTTTACATATCTATAACCACCTCCACCGGACAATGATCCGACCCCAAAACCTCCGTATGAATCCCCCCAGAAACCAACTTCTCCTCCAACCTCCGCGAAACGCAGAAATAATCAATCCTCCACCCCGCATTTTTCTCCCTGGCCTTAAACCGATAAGACCACCAGGAATAAATCCCTGTCTCCTCCGGATAAAAATACCGAAAACTATCCGTAAACCCAGCCTCCAGAAGCTCCGTAAACTTACCCCTCTCCTCATCCGTAAATCCGGCATTATGCCTGTTCGTCTTAGGATTCTTCAGATCGATCTCCTTATGCGCCACATTCAGATCCCCGCACATAACAACCGGCTTCTTCTCATCCAGCTTCAAGAGATACTCCCTAAACGCATCCTCCCACTCCATTCTATAAGAAAGCCTTGCCAGTTCATTCTGTGAATTCGGCGTATAACAGGTCACAAGATAAAAATCCTCATACTCCAGAGTGATCACCCTGCCCTCCTGGTCATGCTCCAAGATCCCGATTCCGTAAGCCACGGAAACCGGCTTCTTCCTGGCAAAAATCGCCGTCCCGGAATACCCTTTCTTCACCGCATAATTCCAATATGCATAATACCCCTCCGGCGCAAAATCAATCTGCCCCTCCTGAAGCTTCGTCTCCTGCAGACAGAAAAAGTCCGCGTCCACAGCCTCAAAATACTCTATAAATCCCTTCTGAACACAAGCCCGCAGGCCATTCACATTCCATGATATAAATTTCATATATTTCTCCTCTCTGTCCCTTACAGATATTTTAAAATCTCCCGGTAAGCTTCCAGGATCGCTTCATATTTCATACCGCAGTTTGCCGGGCTGGTAGACGGAAGCTGTATAACCGGCACCCCTGTATACGGCTCACAATACTTCCGGTAAAGTGCCGCCGCCTTCTGGCCAGTGGCAAAGACAGCCTGTACAGGTGCCGCATCCAGCACAAGAGACATATCATTGGCCCTGGGATTTTTAATACTCCCATCCTCCGCCCCGCGTATTTCACAGCTTTCCAGCACGTCCCACACGGCAACCTTATGAGCCAGAAGCATATTCTTCTTCTCCTCTGTCGTCACTGGAGTCTCCTCACCCAGCACCTCTCCCATCACTTTCCAGAACCGGTTTCTGGGATGCCCGTAGTAAAATCCTTCCTCTCTGGATTTCGGAGAAGGCATGGTCCCCAGCAGCAAAACCCTGGAACTGCTGTCATAAACCGGCGCAAATGTATGCTTCACATATTCTGTCTGATTTTTCATGGACCCACTCCTCAAATTGTAGAATTTTACTTCTTTCGTCCCCATTATACACTATTTTTTCTCTCCTGCGAAGTAAAAAAAGTTGGCAAAACGACTTTACGAACGCTGTCCTATGAGTATATAATAAAGACTGCATCGGAAAAACCGCAGAAAGCTACACACAGCGTAACTGTGAAGGTACTGAACAGTTACCACACAGCATGCTTTCTGTAGTCACATTAACAGAATTCTTATGAAAAAGGAGAAAAATCAATGGGTGGAATATTTGGAGTAGCTTCTAAATCCAGCTGCACTCTGGATTTGTTTTTCGGAACAGACTATCATTCTCATCTAGGCACAAGAAGAGGCGGTTTGGCAGTCTATGGACCAAATGGATTCAACCGTTCGATTCACAATATCGAAAATACCCCTTTCCGTACCAAATTCGACGGAGACTTAAACGAACTGGAGGGAAACCTGGGTATTGGCTGTATCTCTGACAATGAGCCGCAGCCGCTTTTAGTACAGTCACATCTGGGCAGCTTCGCCATCACTACCGTGGGAAAAATCAACAATATGGATGAACTTGTGGATATTTCCTATAAAAACGGATGCACACATTTCCTGGAAATGAGCGGCGGAAGCATCAACCCAACCGAGATGGTGGCGTCCCTGATCAACCAGAAATCCACCATTGTGGAAGGTATACAGTATGTGCAGGAGCTTGTGGACGGTTCCATGACTCTGCTTCTGCTCACCCCGAAAGGAATCTATGCCGCGCGTGACCGTGTAGGCCGTACCCCTGTCATCCTGGGCAGAAAAGAGGATGCGTTCTGCGCGTCTTTTGAAAGCTTTGCTTTCTTCAACCTGGGATACGAAACCTATCGTGAACTCGGACCTGGCGAGGTTGTATTCCTCACCCCGGAAAGCGCTGAAACTTTAGTAAAACCCCGGGAAGAAATGAAAATCTGTTCCTTCCTGTGGGTATACTACGGCTATCCCACCTCTACCTATGAAGGCATAAATGTAGAGGAAATGCGCTACGAGTGCGGCAAAAAGCTGGCACAGCGCGATGCCCAGAGAGAAAATGTGAAGCCAGACCTGGTTGCCGGCGTTCCTGACTCCGGTATCGCCCATGCGATCGGCTACGCCAATGAATCCGGCATTCCTTTCTCCCGCCCGTTTATCAAATATACACCGACCTGGCCCCGCTCCTTCATGCCGACTCAGCAGAGCCAGAGAAACCTCATCGCGCGCATGAAGCTGATTCCGGTGGAAGCGCTGATAAAAAACAAGAGCCTGCTGCTGATCGACGACTCCATCGTCCGCGGAACACAGCTTCGCGAGACAACTGAATTTTTATACAGCAGCGGAGCCAAAGAAGTTCACATCCGTCCGGCCTGCCCACCGCTTCTGTTCGGCTGCCCGTACCTGAACTTCTCACGTTCCAAATCCGAAATGGATCTGATCACCCGCCGCATTATTGCGGACCGGGAGGGAGACAATGTCTCCGAGGAAGTGCTTGCTGATTACGCCAACCCCGATTCCACCAACTATAAAGAAATGCTGGAGGAGATCGGCAGACAGCTTAACTTCACAACACTCCACTATCACCGTCTGGATGATCTGACAACTTCCATCGGACTGAGCCCGTGCAAAATGTGTACCCACTGCTTTGACGGCAAATAATTACACAAGAAAATAAAAGGCAGCCAGGTTTGAAGCGCCCCCAAAAAAGTCAGACTTTTTTGGGGCCATTCAAACCGAGCTGCCCTTTTTATCATAAATTTCACAAAACCTGAAGCGCCGAAACAGACTGCAGCACATCTTTTTTCCCGCTGCATTCCACTGTAAAAGACACCTCCGGATTATTCCTCTTCACAATTCCGATAACCTCTCTATAATCCAGATTTCCTCTTCCCAGTCCCATGTGTGTATCCCTGTCTCCCAGATTATCATGCACATGCATATGCCTGATATAACTGCCAAACAATTCCGCCCACGCAGCGGCCGGCATCTCCGAATAACAATGAGCATGCCCTATATCCAGACAAATCCCAAAATCAGGATGATCCACCTTACGGGCCACTTCCAGAATCGGTTCTGCCTCCCTGTCAAACACATTTTCCATCACGATCTGAATTCCATCCCGGCCATCCAGAAACCGTTTATAAAACTCAGCCACCCTGTCAGCCCATCCTATGAGCAGATACACATCCGGCACATAACAGGTATGGAACACCAGCTTCTCAGCCCCCAGCCTTTCTGCCGCCTGATACGCCTGCTCATACCGTTTCCTGGTAGCATCCAGGACCAGCGAATCAAACGCCATGGGATTCAGATCCAGAAAAGGCCCATGAAGCACCAGCTTCCCGCACCCCATTTCCTCCAGCCTCTTTTCATAACTGTCAATCTTCTCCTCCAGACGGTCCAGATTCTCGGAGATTGAAAACTCAATACTCTCAACTCCGGCCCCTGTCCTCTCTATCACATCTCTCATATCCACATCGTCCAGCAAATGACTCACATAAATCATATTTCACCCACCCAGTTTCATAATCCATTTTTCACAATCTATCCTTCATAATACCACAAATCCCATCATAAATCTCCCCTTTCCAAACATTTTTCCCACCTTATCCTCCCTATTCTTTCCGGGCTTTCTTTTCCAGACTTTCCTCCCAAAACCGTTCCTTTACCCTCAAACGCCATCCGCAGCTACCTCTTTCCGTCCCCTTTAAAAAAACAGCCGGACCTGGCCGCAGGCTTCCCTGTACGGACGTTTAAGAGCGGTAGAGAATCTTACAAGATCCATGCGTTAGCAAGCACTTAGTGAAGAGCCCTAAGGCGATGAACTTAGTGCGGCTTACGCATTAGCTTGGAAGTTCTCTGCTCTCGCCCGTACAGGGAAGCCTGTGGTCAGGTCCGGCGTCCGGAATAAGCCTTATAGACTACAGTCCTACACTGATTTTTCAAAAAATCTCACAAAAAAAGGACCGCCTAAGCAGTCCTTTTCCTATCAATAATCCGTCTTCTGATAAAAATGCCCTTCCAGAAAATCTGTCTTGATCACATTAATAAACGCCTTCGGATCCGCCTTCCGCACCCTGGTCACCAGCACCTTCGCCTCCGCGCTGGAAACCACGGAATACAGCATCTTCCGGCCTTCATTAGAATAACACCCGGTAGCCGCAAACTCCGTCGCGCTGTGATTTGTCACCTCATAAATCTCCTGGTACACTGCATCCGGACAATCCGTAACAATAAACAGCGTCTCCTTCTTATACGCCGTATGCAGCATATGAATGATCTGTGTGGATGTAAACTGGAAAATAATAGAATAAAGTGCCTTATCCCATCCAAACAGAATACCCGCGATCACCAGCACACATCCATTACCGAGTAAAATGAAATTCCAGACATCCTTATTTTTCTTTTCCGCAAAATAAATAGCAATAAAATCAGTACCACCGCCGCTGGTTCCGCCCATTAAACAAAGGCTCACAGCAAAACCATTTATAAGCCCGCCGAATACAGCGATCAAAAGAATGTCCTGTGTGATCGGCTGGGAGGGGATGATATCGGTAAGAATACTGGTCAATACTATGATCATCGCAGAACTTACAGTGAATTTCTTACCGATCGCTTTGAAACATACAATTGTCGGTACAGCGTTCAATAACAGATTGACCAGAGTAAACGGCAGTGCAATTCCCAGAAACCGTTGAAAAACAGTCTGGATCAACAAAGTCACCCCGTTGAAACCACCCGGATACAATCCTCCCGCTCTGACAAATGTCTTGATATTAACAGCCATAATGATAGCTCCGGCAAGGCCAAACACTACTCGTTTAGCTTCTTTTTTTATATCAATATTCGCTTTCATTTTTCCTCATCTGCTGACCTTACAGCATGTGTTTCCGAAGTTCCTCCGGAGATTTTACAGTTAAATAAGCCGGTGCAATATCGAAGACGGTCCTGCATCCGCTCTGTCCTTCCCTGTTCAGACGGTATGCCGCCCTTGCGTAAGCCACAATAACAGAGGATGTGAACTCCGGGTTGGAATCCAGCTTCAGGCTGTATTCGATCACATGACTGTGCTCCTTCTCCCATCCCGTCTTTCCTGTACGAATCACAAATCCACCGTGGGGAAGACCTGCATGCTCTGCCTTCATCTGCTCTTCGCTGATAAAATGCACGGTTGTCTCATACTCGTCAAAGTAATTCGGCATGGTCTTGATCTTTTTTTCAATCTTCTCTCTATCTGCGCCCTCTTCTGCAACAACGAACACCTCACGGGTATGCTTTTCACCTGTTGTGAGTGTGGGGTTCTCTCCGTTTCTGACTGCTGTAAGCGCTTTTTCCACAGGAATGGTATACTGTCTTGCATCCACAACGCCCTCAATCCTTCTGACTGCATCGGAATGTCCCTGGCTGACGCCTTTTCCCCAGAACGTGTAATCCGTTCCCTCCGGCAGAATGGCATTGGCATACAGACGGTTCAAAGAGAACATTCCCGGGTCCCAGCCAACAGAGATCAGGCCGATTTTCCCGCTCTTCTTTGCCGCTGCGTCCACATCCGCAAAATGCTCCGGTATTTTTGCATGAGTATCAAAGCTGTCCACCACGTTGAAATACTGTGCAAACTCAGGTGTCTGCTTCGGTAAATCCGTCGCGCTTCCGCCGCACAGAATCAGAACGTCGATCTCGTCCTTCATCTTCACAGCTTCATCCACATGATAAACCTTTGCAGTCTCTGTCATGATATGGACATCTGCAGGATTACGGCGTGTAAAAACAGCAGCCAGTTCCATATCCGGGTTCTGCTTCACTGCGCATTCCACTCCGCGTCCCAGATTACCATAGCCTAAAATTCCGATTCTTATACTCATCCTTTACCTCTCCTGTCAATTTTTCTTATAGTGTTTCCCTTTTTCGTCCCACTAAGTATAACAAATTCCCTTTTTCACTTCAACCTGCAAAATTCATAAATCAACCGATCCCACCGTAAAAAATTCCTAAAATATATACAACAAAAGTCAGTCCCACAAAGAGATATTTCGTGGCAGGCTCAAACCATTTTCCCAGCTTTCCGGCCCGTCCCATCTGCACCTGCTCCCTGGCAAATCCCCTGGGTGCGACCCAGAAAAACATCACCGCCGCCAAAAGCGCTCCCAAAGGAATGATATAGATGGACACCACATCCATCCAGACACTGACCATATCAGCGCTTTCAATAAAAACACCCACGGCTGCCGCTGCAAACGCAGTAATGACAACCGCCATCTTCCTGGAAAGCCCAAACTGTGCCTGAAGCGCTTCGATAGGCGTTTCAAACAGATTCATCAGGGAAGTCACAGCCGCAAACAACACAGCCACAAAAAATACCACTGCGAATACCTTTCCAAACGGCATCTGCCGGAACACCTCCGGCAATGTAATAAACATGAGCGGCGGTCCTGCGGATACATCAAGCCCAAAGGCAAAGACCGCGGGAATCACCACCAGTCCTGCAAGGATTGCCGCGCAGGTGTCAAAAAACGCCACATTTCTGGCGCTCCCCACCACATCCACATCCTTTGACAGGTAGCTGCCGTATACCAGAGTGCCGGAACCTGCCAAAGATAAGGAAAAGAATGCCTGCCCAAGGGCAAACACCCATGTTTTCGGCTGCGTCAGGTATTCCCATTTCGGCACAAAGAGATACCTGTACCCTTCCCCCGCATTTCCCAGTGTCAGCACACGCACCATGAGAAACAAAAAGAATACAAAGAACAGCGGCATCATGATCTTGTTCATTTTCTCGATTCCCTTGGAGACGCCAAGAGCCATAATAAGGAATGTCACAGCCAGACCGGCCATATGCCATCCCACGCTTCCAAAGTCACCTGCTATCTCCCCAAAATAAGCGGAGACATCCGCGGCATGGAACATACTCCCGGAAAGTGATCCCCACAGAAAACGCAGAAACCAGCCAACCACCACAGAGTAACCGATGCCGATGGCCAGTGAGCCAAGGACCGGGATCATGCCGATCAGCCTCCCGCCCTTCCATCCGCGCATCTCCATCACTTTCCCAAAAGCCCCCAAAGGCCCGGTCCCCATGGCGCGCCCAAAGGCCATCTCCCCCACCACACCGGAGAAACCGAGAATCGCCACGAAAATGAAATAGGGAATCAGGAAAGCCGCACCGCCGTACTGCCCGGTCCGGTAGGGAAACATCCATATATTTCCCATCCCCACCGCGGAACCTACACATGCCACAATAAAACCAAATTTTGAACGGAAAGCATCCCTGGTCTGGACAGTTCCCGCTGAATCCTTTTTCATATTTTATCCCATCCTTTTATGTAAAATTAAGTCCTTTCAAAGGATAGCACACAACGCATGTACTGTCCACATATTCCAGCCCTCCACGCCCTGTTTGCAAAAAATGCCGGCTCTGTACCATAAATGATACAGAACCGGCCAAATACCTGTCCGCAGTTTTCTCAGCTGATCTTCTTTTCTCTGCCGTATATCTCATAAAAATATTTCAGCAGCTTCTCCTCGTCCATCTCCGCGGACAGACACCCCATCTCTGTCACGGCATTTCCTCCCGTGATATTTCCAAAACGGATACAATCCCCCAGGTCATATCCGTAATACAGCCCATACATGAAGCCGGCTGCAAAAGCATCCCCTGCCCCGGTGGAATCCACATGTCTCACCGGGAGCGGCTCTATGATATGGAGTTCTTTGTTTTCCTTATACAGGCAGCCCGCGTTTCCGTTTTTTACAATAGGATTTTTCAAATGCTCGGACAGCCTTTCCAATGCCTGTACCGGTGTATCCGCCCCGGTTATTTTCATGGCTTCCATGGAGTTCGGTATAAAATAATCCACATACGGAAAAGCATCATAATACCACTCCAGGCTCAGCATGTCACTCCACGCGGAATCCAGGACAATAGTACATCCGGCCTCTTTCAGAGGCCTGCACAGATCCTTCTGCTCAAGAGAAAGGAATGCGATCCGGCATCCTTCGTAAAACTCATATATTTTCTTTTTCTCCACTGCAAACGCCGCTTCCTCCGGCTTATAGGAGACAATCCCCCGATCCTGCATACAGGATACCACACAGCTCAGGGTAACCGGGTCCTCCTCATCCGTGGAGAGCATATTGGTGTATTCGATCTTATCTTTCTCCAGTTCTTTTACCAGATATCTGCTCAGCGGCCCTTCTCCAATATAGGTTGCCAGCTTTACAGGTACGCCAAGCCTGGACAACTGGATAAGAGTTGCCACCGCTCCGCCTCCGAGCTGTTTGGAACAGCTCTCGCTGTATACCTCCTCACCAAGCTTTGGCATTCTGCGGGCGTTTCCGAAAATAATATCCACATTGGCGATTCCAAATCCCCCTACACTGTTCATACCTTCCATCCTCCTGTATACTCCTCATAAATCTCCAGATACTCCCTGAGCAGTTCCTCTGCCAGGGAATAGGAATTCACCAGAGGGTTCACCATAAGGGCATCTATGGCCTTCTTTGCATTGCGTTCCACTATGGCCTGGGCAGCTGTTCTCTCATAATACTTGACTGCACAGATGAGCTGCTTTGCGCTTTGGGGTAGAGTATACGGCCCGGGTTTCGGCACTGCCCCTGCTTTTGAAATATGACAGGATACTTCAATCACATCCGTATCCTTTAACCAGTCCACAGTTCCCTGGTTGGGCATACAGAGAATCATCTCTCCCTCTTTCCCTGTGATTTTAGCCCGCATAAGTGCCAAGGCTACCCCTGCATATCCGCCTTCATCTTTTGTACTCAGATCAAATTTCGGAATACAGGCATCATCCCTCGCCACAGATGTCTCGCCCTGCATATAATTGCTCTCTCTCATATATGTATGATCACGGTATATTTCCAGCATTTTGTCAAAATCTTTTCCGGCATCATACCGGCCCAGCTCCTGCAGCATACAGTCATTGATCCTCTTGATCCTTTCGCCCCTGGTCTCGCCGGTCTTCTGTATATTCTGCAGTGCCTTTTCCCTGTAATAGAAATAATAGAGATATTCATTGAGCATGCATCCCATGTGCTGTGCCAGCTTCGGTTCAAAATACCGCATGTCCGTCTGCTCATAGAGCCTGGGATCCTTTAATATCTCCGGGAGCATCTCCCTGTTCTCTTTTTTTACACTGGTAAAATAAGATAAATGGTTCAGACCTATGAGATGCACCTGAAAATCCGAAGCCTCGGCCTTGTAAAGCCCGGCCACCTGCCGCATAAACCCGGAGGGAGCATCGCAGATTCCATACACAAAGGAATATCCCTGGTCTCTTAAAGCCTGTGTCACAAGCCCTGCAGGATTGGTAAAGTTAAATACCATCACATTAGGGGCAGCATATCTGCGGATCAGTTCACAATAGTGCAGCAGGGTGGGAATGGAGCGAAGGGCCATGGCAAACCCGCCTACCCCGGTTGTCTCCTGTCCTATCACTCCATGCTTCAGCGCTACCCGCTCATCTATGATACGGCTTTCCTCTTTTCCCGCGCGGATGGTGGTGATGATAAAATCCGCCTCCCACACAGCCTCCTTTTCATCTGTTGTGCACACATAATGTACGGAAGGCGCTGTCCTGGCAAAGACCTCCTTTACCATTGAGCCGAAAACCCTGACCCGCTCTTGATCCGTATCCATAAAAACAACCTCTGTTATGCCAAGGCTTTCCGCCTGTTGTGCCAGACATTTTGCCAGCATCAGACTGCGTGAACCGCATCCGCCAATGACTGTTAACTTCATAAGCCTTCCTCCTTCAGTTTCCCATCATAATTTCCAAAATCTTGCTGTCCGTCTCTCTCATGCCGTCTTTTCCGATTCTGCCCACTGCCTCAATGGTCTCGTCTGCATTTTTACCCACAATACCCTCTCCCTCCATAAAGCGGCACTGGTTTTTCGCCATCTCATAGGCCAGAAGGCCTGTTTCCACAGACATGGCGATTTTTGCGGCACAGGAGGGCTTTGCGCCATCACAGAGCATGCCTGATATGGTAGCCAGTGTATTTGTGATAATATCCTCCATCACAGCAAGCGGCGCCTGATCCAGATATGCGATGCCGCAGACTGCGGCACATCCGGCATTGACTGCCCCGCAGTAAGCAGAGAGCTTCCCGATTCCACGTTTTATATAAATAGAAATAAGATTTGCAAAGATCATTGCACGGTGCAATGCCTCCCGGCTCTTATCCTTTTTTTCCGCATAGATAGATATGGGGACCGCAATGGTGATTCCCTGGTTTCCGCTTCCGCAGTTTGCCACTACAGGCAGAACGCTTCCGCCCATTCTGGCATCACTTCCGGCTGCCGCATAAGCTGCCAGCACTGCAGCGTCTTCCTCTTTGTATAAACGCAGAAGATTTTTCCCCACCTTTGCCCCATAATCGTTTTTCATTCCTTCTTCCGCTATTTTCCGGTTGCAGGCGATCTGCATATCCAGAATATCCTTTAATTCTGCTGTACTGGTCTCACCTGCAAACTCATATATATCTTTTAATTTCAGATCATCCTCATTTGTCTGTGTGCTGCCAACGCACTCCCGGCGCTGATACTGCTTTGTGATATCTCTGCCGTCTTTCTGTACTTTTGTTATATGGATATGGCTTTTCTGGATCTCCACCAAAGCGGTATGTTCCCCTTTTCGCAGGTCAATACGCACATACAGAGGTTCCTCCACCTCTGCCAGATGGATACTGTATGTACTCTCCTCCCGCACCAGCTTTCTCACTGTGTCTGCGTCATTGGCGGTGAGTGTGTTCAGTACCTCCAGTTTGCGTTTTGGATTTCCCCCCACGATTCCGCAGAAGGCAGCTTCTGCTACCCCCTTCAGGTTTCCGGTGTTGGGTATGATCACACTTTTTACATTTTTTAATATATTGCCGCTGACCCATATCTCCATATATTCCGGAATGTCACCCAGAATCTCTTTGGCACAGGCCGCCGCATAGGCAATGGTTCCCGGCTCCGTACATCCAAGAGCCAGCATGATTTCCTCTCTCAGCAGTTTATTGCAGGTTCTGTCCCTTCTTTCTCTGCTTTCTGTATCCTGAAGCGCCTGTATAAAGACCGCCTCTATTTTCTCCTTTGTCGGTACCCCTTCCATAACCATTTCGCCATCTATATAAAAGCAGGGTACATAAGTGAATTTCCTGCCTGCAGGCAGTTCTCTGTCCCGCTCTGTATCCAGAAAGCGTATCTCGATCTTTTCATATTTTTCATTGCTCCTTCGCAGTTCCTCCATCAGCCCAAAAGCCTGTCTGCAGTATCTGCATGTAACTCTGTATATCATCTCAATGGTTTTCATCTGTCTCAAACCCCTTTTCTGCAAATTCGGATGCCAGAACACAGAATGCAGCCGTGCCTTCCGCCAATATAGATTCATCAATCTCAAAACAACTGCTGTGAAGCGGATACTGCTTTGCCTCTTCTTTTCGCCAGCAGCCCAGCCGCAGAAACAGGGACGGGCACTGAGCGCCGAAATATGAAAAATCCTCTCCCAGCATAGCCGGTTCTCCCTCTGTGAGGATCTCCGCCTCCTGCAGCTTCTCCCTGAGCACGCGGGCCGCCCAGTGTGCTGCTGTTTTGTCATTGACCGTTGCAGGATAACCGGAACTCATATGGTACGTCCCTTCCATTTCCCAGGCTTCTGCTATGGATTTTGTCAGTCTTTCCAGGCGGTGTATGATTTTCTCCCTCACATCCGGGTCATAGGTCCTGATGGTGCCTTCCAGATATCCGGTCTCTGCTACAACATTATATTTCTCTCCGCATTGTATCCGGCAGATGTTCACCACTGCTGCCTCCTGGGCAGATACCGTATCGGCTGTAATATTACCAATGGCATTTACCAGTGCAGCCATGGCGGGAATGGGATTTCTGCAGAGATGGGGAGATGCCCCGTGGCCTCCCTTTCCTTTTATCTCAATGCCGAACGCATCGGGCTGTGCCATAACAGGTCCCGGCATACAGGTTATGCTGCCTGCTCTCTGCGGCCAGACATGAAACGCAACTGTAAATTCCGGCTTTGGCTCATCCATGACTCCCTCTTCGATCATACGCCGGGCACCTCCCTGCTGTTCCTCGGAGGGCTGGAATAAAAAGACCACATTGCCGTGCAGACACTCCCTGCACTCCTGCAGAAGCCTGATACACCCAAGAAGTACAGCCATATGGACATCGTGCCCGCAGGCATGCATGACCCCAGGATTCTCAGACTGCCAGGCAAGACCTGTCTGTTCCGTCACCGGCAGAGCATCCATATCCGCGCGGAGGGCAATGGTATGCCCGGGCCTCCCGCTTTTGATGACTGCGTATACTCCTGTATCTGCACAGGGCCTGCACTCTACCTTCCATTTTTTCAGTTGTCCGAGAATCCATTCCTGTGTTTTATATTCCTGTCCCGATAGTTCCGGATGTCTGTGGAGATGGATGTAATAGCTTTTTATCTCTGCTTCTGCCTCCCGGACCTTTTGGTAAAAATCAATTTTCACTCTGAACACCTCCCCGAAGCGTCTGCCTATTCTCCAGATTTTTTTCTCATAAGATTTGAGAGACTGTCCACTGTAATACTGTGCCCTAAAAACAGGCCCTCCGCATACTCTGTCTTTGCATCTCTCCCGTATTCCCTGGCAAGGCTCATAGCATAAGGCAGCACATCCTGGGAGCTGTGTGCCGTACAGGCACGTTTCTTTATCTCTATGACATCCGTGATATCCACATAGATATCAGGCCTGCGCCGGTTGGTCCTGTTGTCCGCCCCGAAAAAGAGAAGGGCATCATAATGCCAGTCCGTATCGTCATCCGCATATTTTTTCAATCCCGCTGTAAAGCAGGCTGCCTTTGTTATTTTTGACACGGCTGTGTGGTCGGGATGGTAATCCTCCTCTAAAAGTGTGAGAACAAACCGCGGTGAGCATTTCCGCAGATGCGGTATCAGAGCGTCCACTGCTTCCTTAGAAAAATACATGCCGGCATCCGGAAAATCCAGCATGGCAAAATAGTCAAGCTGCAGTATGGCGGCTGCTTTTTCCGCCTCCTCTTCTCTCACGCACTTCTGTGCATAACCTCCTGATTCTCCTCTTGTAAAAATCACAAGACCTGTTTTCAGTCCCTCTTTCTTTGCCTTTGCAAAGATACCCGCTGCGCAGACCTCCAGGTCATCCGGATGTGCGCAGACTGCCAAGATATCTATCATTTCATTGCCTCCTTTACTGTTTTACGCCTGTTGTGGCAATCCCCTCCACAAACTGTTTCTGGAAGAGGAAGAAAATTATGATCATGGGCAGTATGGCGATAATGCCGCCTGCCATGACCTGAGGATAATAAGTTGTATGTTCCCCGATCAACATAGCCAGCCCGGCTGACAAAGTCATCTTATCCATAGAGTTATTCACGATCAGCGGCCACATCAAATCCTTGAATGTGGAGATCGCAGTCAGTATTGCCAGAGATGACAGCGCAGGTTTTAAAAGCGGCAGTAAGATCCTGTAATAAATCTGGAAAAATCCGCAGCCGTCCAGCATAGCCGCCTCATCCAGGCTCCTGGGAAGCCCTTTAAAGAATTCCCTCAGCATAAATGTTCCGAATGCGCTGAATATCTTCGGAAGCCACAGGGCCGTCACGGTATCGGCCAGATGCAGCTTCACCATAATGTCATAATTGGGCACCAGAAATATCTGTCCCGGAACCATTAAGAGCGCCAAAAGCACGATAAAGATCACATCCCTGCCCGGAAAATGCAGCCTGGCAAACGCATAGGCGGCCATGGAGCAAATCAGCAGCTCTATCCCTATGGTAAATAAAAGAACTAAAAACGTATTCACATAAAAATCAAAAAACGGAAATTTATCTACCACTTCCCGGTAACTTCCCACGGTAAAAACTTCCGGAAAAATCGTAGGCGGTATCTGAATGCTCTCCTCGTATGACTTAAAGGAAGTCAAGATCATCCATAGAAACGGACCCACCGTCACAACCGCACACAGAATAAGCAGCAGATACACCGGCCATTTTCTTTTTTTCATCATTCCATTCTCCTTTCCGCGTCCTGCTGCGCATCAATCATCATAGAATACCAGTTTTTTCTGGCATATCATCTGCACCGCAGTAATTGCCAGAATCAGGAGAAACAGCATCAGGCTGATCGCCGCCCCATAGCCCTTATGGAACTTTACAAAGGACTGCTCAAAGAAATAAGTGACCAGAGACCTGGATGCCTCCGTTCCGCTGCTTCCCTGGGGGATCATCAGATAGATAAAATCAAAGATCTGAAAAACGTTTATGACTGTTGTGACGCACACAAAGAAAATGGATGGGGACAGCAGCGGCAGTGTGATCTTAAAAAACCTCTGCACTCCATTTGCCCCGTCAATTTCAGCGGCTTCCCTGTAGCATACCGGAATCCCCTGCAGTCCGGCCAGCAGCACGATCACCTGATATGCCACGCTGGCCCAGATAAATACTATGGAAATAGAAAACAACACGATCCGGGAATCCGACAGCCAGGCCACCGGCTCCACGCCGAATTTTCCCAATATCTCATTGAAAATACCGAATTTATAATTCATCAGCCACTTCCATAAGAGTCCGATCGCAGCCGGCAGCGTTACGGCCGGCAGGAAGATACAGACCCGGAAGGCTCCGATTCCCTTTACTTTGGAATTGAGCAGAACAGCCAATAACACAGCCAGTATCACCACCAGCGGCACGCAGATGACCACATACAGGATGGTATTGATAAACGCCTGATAAAATGCGTCATCCTGGAATAGCTTCACATAATTCTCCATGCCCACAAACTTAGGTATTCCGAAACTGGACTTGTTTGTAAAGCTGTAATAAACGTTCTGAAAAAACGCCCCGATAAAAAACACGATCACCCCTGCCATCAGCGGCGCGATCATCAGGTATCCTGTTATTATCTCCCGGCGCCTCAGGGAACCCTTTTTCTGTCTTTTCATCAAACACCCTCTCCTGTCGTTTTAAAAACGGAAGTGCTGCAGATTCGTCCTGTGCAGCACTTCCATCCCGTTTTATGATTCACTGTCCAATGCGCTCTGTGTTGCTTCCTGCATCTGTTTACATCCCTCTTCCGGAGTCAGTTCCTTTGCAAATATCTTTGCTGAGATTTCATTTACAGTGGGAAGCCATTCTGCCACGCTGGATGATGTCGGGAAGGGGAATCCTGTCTCAGCCACATCGAATATGACATTTACATCTACATGCTCTGCTTTGTAATACTGCTGTGCGCTGATCAGTGCAGGGACATCAATCTTCGCCTCTGCCTGCATCTTATTGGACTCTTCTCCTGCCAGATATTTCACCAGTTTCCACGCTGCATCTTTATCTTTGCTGCTGGAATTGACTGCATATCCAAGGCCGCCGATGACACTCTGATTTCCGCTTTCCTTTGCGGGCATGGCAATGGTTCCCACCTGCTCTGCAAAGCTTGCTTCGTCAATGACTGCTGTTTTCCAGGAGCCCATGAAAAGGATGGCCCCCTTCTGGGACAGGAACAGATCTGTTCCCTTCGTATCGGAGAGCACTTCACTTCCCGGCATCAGGCCTTCATCCATCAGTGATACCATATCTGTATATGCTTTTACGGTTCCCTCCTGGTCAAAACCTGCTTTCTTCATGTCATCACTCAAAACATAACCGCCTGACTGGTTGATAAAATTAAAGAAAGACGGCTGTGGATCCAGTTCCATCAAAATCGGGTATTCATCGGAGCCTGCTTCTTCAATCTTAGCTTTTAACTGTCCTGCCAGATTCTTCATATCCTCCCAGGTCCACCCTGCCTGTGGTTCCTCCACACCGTATTTTTCAAAAATACCTTTGTTGTAGAAGACCTGTACAGTGTCCATTCCCTTCGGCATACAGTATTGCACATCATTGTAATTGTAAGCATCTTTTACAACACTTACATAGTCATCCATATTTACCTTATCCTTCTCAATGTATTCGTCCAGGGGTTCCAGAACACCGGCCTCTGCGTATTTGGGAAGATATGTATTCATCCAGAAAACATCTGCTGCACTGTCGGAGCCCATGGCTGCATCCAGCTTTGTCCAATACTGTGACCACGGCGTCAGCTGCAGTTCCACATCAATATCAGGATTTTCTGTCTCGAATTTCTCTACGATCTCATCAAACACCGGTTTCTGCACTTCATCCCAGAGTGCAAATGAGATTTTTGTCTTCTCTGAGCTGTTATCCTTTTTTGCCTCGTCTTTACCTGCATCTGCCTGGGAGTTTCCGCAGGCTGCCAGAGAACCTGCCATTAAGAGTGTCAGCATCATACACATTCCTTTTTTCATTTTGTACCTCCATACCTTTCATCTTTCCGTATTTTTATTTCCTGTTTACAGTTTCCTTTGATATTGCTTTACTTTTCTGGTTGACAACACAGGTTTCTCCCTGTTCCAGCCGATAGGGCAGTGTGATCTCTATATTTTCTTCCTTTTTCTGATTCTGGAACGTATCCAGTGTCTGTTCTATCATTTTTTTAATAGGCTGGCTGATGGTAGTCAGTTTCGGTGTCACCTGTCTGGATAAGCTGATTCCGTCAAATCCCATCACAGATACGTCCTCCGGAACTTTCAGTCCCACCTCAGACAGCGCACTGATCACACCCAGGGCTGCTTCATCGCTGAAAGCAAAGGCAGCCGTAAAAGTGATCCCTTCTCTGATGGCCTGTGCAGTCATCCGGTAACCGCTGTCATATGTCAGCTCACCATATTTCACCTTATTCTCATCAAACTCCAGACCGAATTCCTCAAAAGCTCTTTTGCATCCTGTAATACGCTGAAATCCGGAACTGATGCTTTTCGGATAATCGGATAAGATCAAAATCTGTTCGTGCTGCAGGTTAAGCAGATATCTGGCTCCCTCATGGGCGGCTGCCAAATCATTGATATGGATCATCTTACATCTCTTGTCAGCACTGATCGCACCGAACATGACTGTCTTGATATTCTTGGCTGCTATGTAATTCAGCATATCTTGGTCTGCATTTTCCTCCAGATAGATAACTCCCGTAATATCCAGCTCTTTAAAAAATTGTTTGTATGCCTCCCCCTGTTCCGTAACAGGGATAAATACCATCCTGTATCCGTATCTCGGCACGGCCTCCAGCAGCTCTCTCAGCACCTCGCTGAAATACGCCAGCTTCAGGTTCGGAATCAGAACAGCTATGACACCGGGGTTTTTCTGCTTATACACAGGTGTATATGCAAGCTCCCGGACAGCCTCCTCAATCCGCTTTGCCGCCTCTGTTGTCACAATGTTCTTCCCGTGAAAATATCTTGAAACAGTGGCCGGTGATACTCCTGCTCTTTTCGCCACATCTCTTATGGTTGCCCCATTTACATCACCTCTCTTTTGTGCACTTTACAATGTTTTCCAGTATTTTCTACCCTTCCCTTGTGCTTTTCAACCAACTTTATGAGACTTATTATAGAAACAGCCATGTAAAATGTCAATATTGTTTCATTTGTTTCACTTTTGTTTCATGAGTTTCATATGATTTCTTTCAATTTACTGATAAAATCCCTCTTTTTTCTGTCCCGCCTCCCTGATCTCCCGGCACAGAAAAAGCCTCACCGGCATTTCGCTGCCAGTGAGGCTCTCCTCTTCTATCTAATTAATTATTCATGAATCTTAATAACTGCTTTCACAATATCCGCCTTGTTGTTCATAGAGAACTCCATAGCCTTGTCCGCTTCATCCAGCGGGAATTCATCTGTCACAATACCTTTCAGATTGATCTTGCCGTCCGCAACTGCCTGGATCGCCATAGGATAGATATGACGATAGCGGAATACGGTCTTAAAGGTCAGCTCCTTATCAAGGGCAATGCTCATAGGCAGGGTCACTTCCCCTGTCCTGCTGTATCCCACGAACACAATGGTAGAGCCTTTTCTTGCCATAAGGATCGCCTGTCTGGAGGTCACTTCCGCGCCTGCAGTCTCGATCACCACATCGGTTCCTCTGCCGCCGGTCAGCTCTTTGACCTTAGCCACAACATCCTCTTTTGCACCGTTGATGACGCCTGTGGCACCCAGCTCCATGGCTTTTTCCAGACGTTTATCCATCACGTCCACAACATAAACTTCGCTGACACCTCTGGCCTTTAAAGCCATCATGGAGACCAGACCGATACAGCCTGCGCCCATGACAACAGCCTTCTGTCCCAGATGGGCATCTCCCTGGATCGCAGCATGGAATCCGACTGCCAGAGGCTCGATCAGAGCGCCCTCCAGAGTGCTGACATTGTCCGGCAGCTTGAAGCAGAGATTTGCCTCATGGGCAACGTATTCCTGGAACACACCGTCAACCGGCGGAGTTGCAAAGAATACCACGTCCGGGCAGAGATTATACTTGCCTTCCTTGCAGAATTCACACTGTCCGCAGGTTTTTCCCGGCTCCAGTGCCACACGGTCACCAACCTGCAGATGCTTAACATCCTTACCGACTTCCACTACAACTCCGCCCGGCTCATGGCCCAGTACGAAAGGCGGTTTTACCACGTAATCCCCGATTGCCCCTGTCTCATAATAGTGCAGGTCAGAACCGCAGATTCCCACATAATCCAGCTTTACCAAAACCTCGTCGTCCTTTGGCTGGGGGATGGGTCTTTCTTCAAAATCCATCTTCTGGATATCCGTCATTATTGCTACTTTCATCATGCCTTCCATCTCTTGTTTTCCTCCTCTTATGAATGTACATTATGTGACTTCATTATAAGTCAGAAACGTATATATCACAAGTGAAATTCATGTCTTTTTCCTTCAAATTTCTTTGAATTTTTTTATTCCGATTTCTTCCATAATAAAAAAAAGAGGCAGGGATAAAACCGGAAATTCCGGTCTTATCTCTGCCCCAAAGCGGAGGCGAAATCAATTAGTGATGGAACAGACGAATGCCTGTAAATGCCATCGCCATATTGTACTTATTGCAGCACTCAATGACTGCGTCATCGCGTACGGAGCCGCCCGGCTCTGCGATGTATTTTACGCCGCTCTTGTAAGCGCGCTCGATATTGTCTGAGAACGGGAAGAAGGCATCAGAACCTAATGTAACATCTGTCAGCTTGTCCAGCCATGCGCGTTTTTCCTCACGTGTGAACACTTCCGGTTTCTCTTTGAAGATCTTTTCCCATGCTCCGTCAGCCAGAACATCCATATATTCCTCACCGATGTAAACATCAATGGCATTGTCTCTGTCAGCACGGCGGATACCGTCGATAAACGGCAGATCCAGTACCTTCGGGCACTGTCTCAGCCACCAGTTATCAGCCTTCTGGCCTGCCAGACGGGTACAGTGTACACGTGACTGCTGGCCTGCGCCGATACCGATCGCCTGTCCGTCTTTTACGAAACAGACGGAATTTGACTGTGTATATTTCAGTGTGATCAGAGAAATCTTCAGGTCCATCAGCGCATTTGCAGGAATCTCTTTATTCTCTGTCACAACATTGGAAAGCAGCTCATCATCAATGGAAAGCTCCTGTCTTCCCTGTTCAAATGTGATGCCGAATACCTCTTTATGCTCCAGCGGAGCCGGCTGGTAATCCGGGTCGATCTTGATCACATTGTAGTTGCCGTTCTTTTTCTGTTTCAGGATTTCCAGTGCCTCATCGGTATATCCGGGAGCGATAACACCGTCGGAAACCTCTCTCTTGATCAGCATTGCTGTGTCTTTATCACACACATCAGACAGGGAGATAAAATCTCCGAAGGAGGACATTCTGTCAGCGCCCCTTGCTCTCGCATAGGCACATGCCAGCGGTGATAACTCGCCCATATCGTCTACCCAGTAGATTTTTTTCAGCACATCTGTCATAGGAAGTCCCACTGCCGCGCCTGCCGGAGACACATGTTTAAAGGAAGTCGCTGCCGGAAGCCCTGTGGCTTTTTTCAGCTCTTTCACCAACTGCCAGCCATTAAAAGCATCCAGGAAATTAATATATCCCGGCTTGCCGCTTAAAACTTCGATAGGAAGTTCGCTGCCGTCAGCCACATAGATTCTGGAAGGTTTCTGGTTCGGATTACATCCGTACTTTAACGCTAATTCTTTCATATTCCGATTCTCCTTTATGCTTTTCTATTATTTATTTTTATTCACGATCCTGGTTTCATACTCACCGGTTGCGATATCTATATAACGTACAAACAGAGATACCTTATTGTCCTCATTCAGACTCTCCCACACATCTTTTGTGAATGCATCGATATCATTGGGAACTCCCACCAGCTTCGGTTCTCCCTCAAAACTCGGCAGCGGATTGCCGTCATGCATATAAGTATGAATGAAATGTCCCTCTCCGTTAACCGGGTTTTCATAGGTAAATGTATAACGGCAGCAGCTCTCAGGATTGCCGTTATTGCTCTTTAAAATAGACATGGCATAGTGGTATGTGCCGTTCTCCACCTGCATGATACCGGAGATTCTCGGTGTATAATTAGGGCCGTCCGGCTCAAATTCACGAGTTCTCAGGGACTGCTCAAAGGAGATTCCCTTTTCCATACCTTCATAGACAGTGTCTGTCTGGTCACCGTTGGTGACGATCGTCTTATTTCCGATCACACGTACCGGTGCATATATAATCAGGCTGGGATCAGTCAGCTTAGACGGGTCAAATGCCTGGGTGCGGATACCCTCTCCCTCTTCAACGAACACACGGTTTCTGCTGTTCTCACTTCTGCCCATGATAAAATATGCAGTAACTGCCTTTGTTCCATCCTCAGACTTACCAATAACAATTCCCCTGCCCGGGTACGCATTTTCTCTCAATTCATTTTCAAGTGATAACATTTTCATGAATTCCTTCTCCTTCTCATTTTGACCATAATAAACTGCTGCCGACCAACCGACAACTTTTCATAACAACAAAAAAAGCCCACACTCTGAACATACTTGCCCAGACGGTCGGCTTCCAACACTTATACTCCCTGTGGTTCATTCCACTTCCGTCAGTCATATAAGCAATTTAAACATTATCACGGAATTCTCCCCTTGTCAACGCTTTTTGACAATTTTTATCAAAAACCTTTCACTCCCATGTTATCCGTATCCTGCAGCCGCTCCTTCCCATGATCAGCCCGGGGAATAAACTCTCCCCGGACAGAATGATTTATAGGACTATAATTTTATTGCGGCAGGACAGATAGTGTGTTAAAATAGAAAAAAGCATATTTTCTAAAAATATATCTAATTTTGGATCCATCCCAGGATTCAGAATATCTTAGAACATTTCATAACAGCAGGCCACTGCCATCCGGCCTGTCCCTTCGGAAAATTCGTGCTTTTATCACCTTTATCAGCAGGGGTTTTCGGAAGAGTGTAAAACCTCCTGCAAGTGACAATTAAATAAAAAGGAGGTTTTACATGGAAGAACAGAGACCACATGTACTGCAGTGGCATCCGGCCTTTTATGCCGGGATACAAATTGAACTGGAGACTGAAGCGAATACTCTGCTTTTTGAGAATGAACATCAGCTTGGAACCAAGCCAAAGGAAATTGATGTATTGATCATCAAAAAGGAAAAGGGGCGATAAAATACCCATGCAGCTCATCTTGACAAAAGAACTGTCAGAAACCCAGAACCTGTGGCTGAAAAGCCTGACTGATGAACTGGAAGAAATCGAAACCGTAAAGCATTTACTTGAGCAATACGGAAAGCATAAAGGAAATATCCTGTATAAATCGGTAATGAATTTAATTGTCCGTGCCAATCAGGAAAAATTCAAGGAGGTGAAAACAATGTGTGAAGCACTGGAAGAATTGATGAAAGACGAGATGGAGGCAAAAAGGACAGAAGGAAAGGCTGATGCCGTTTTGGAACTGCTGCTTTCCCTGGGCAGCGTATCTGAACAATTACGAAAAGTAATTATGGAACAGAAAAATACAGCCATTTTAAATACCTGGCTTATATATGCAGCCAGAGCAGAATCCATAGCGGATTTTGAGCAAAAGATCAAAAATGACAGCTTTACCGCAAAAGCAAATCCCCACTAATACACGCTGCGCCCCTCCGCGCCGGTACCAACAGGCCAGCCATATCTGACTGGCCCTCTGCATAGTCTGCTGTCCGTTTCTTTTTATCCCTCACACACCTGAAAAATATAGAATTTCAAATAATAAGACTCCTCCGCGGCCCAAAGAATCGGATGATCTGCTGCCTGTGTCCGGTACTCCACCTGCCGCAGTCTTTTGTGCACATTTCTTGCCGCCTGCCCGATGGTCTGTGTAAACATCTCATAGGACATAAAATGCGAACAGGAACAGGTAGCCAAAAATCCCCCGTCCTTCACAAGCTTCATAGCCCGCAGATTGATTTCCCGATACCCCTTCACAGCGTTCTTTACAGAATTCCGCGATTTGGTAAACGCCGGCGGGTCCAGTATTACCACATCGAACTTCTTCCCCTGCTCCTCCAGCCTGGGAAGCAGCTCAAACACATCCTCACACACAAATTTTACAGTCTCTGACAACCCGTTCAGCGCAGCATTTTCCCTTGCCTGCTCAACAGCCAGTTCTGAGGCATCCACGCCCAGCACGCTCTTTGCCCCTGCAATCCCTGCATTCAGTGCAAATGACCCTGTATGCGTGAAACAATCCAGCACCTCTGCATCCCTGCATAATCTCTGGATCGCCAGTCTGTTGTACTTCTGGTCCAGGAAAAATCCGGTCTTCTGTCCGTCTTCCACATCCACCAGATACTTCACGCCGTTCTCGCAGATCTCCACCTTTGTATCAAAGGGTTCCCCGATAAATCCTTTTACCAGTTCCATCCCTTCCTGTCTTCGCACCTTGGCGTCACTCCGCTCGTAAACACCGCGGATCACCACACCGTCCCGGGCCATCTCCTCCTTCAGAAGTTCCAGTATCTTCCCCTTCAGCCTGTCAATCCCAAGTGCCAGTGACTGTACCACCAGCACATCAGAGAATTTATCCACAACAAGTCCCGGCAGAAAATCCGCCTCACCGAAGATCACACGGCAGCTACTTGTATCCACTGTTTTTTTCCTATATTCCCAGGCATCCCTCACCCGTTTCCTCAGAAATTCCTCATCTATTTCCTGCTCTGACTTCCTTGTCATCATACGGATTCTGATTTTGGAGTTGGTATTGATAAATCCTCTGCCCAGGGGATAGCCGTCAAAATCGTGAACGATCACCATATCCCCATTCTCAAAACTTCCCAGGATACTGGCGATCTCATTGTCATATACCCACGGACCTCCCGCTTTCAGGGAACGTCCCTCCCCCTTCTTCAGTGTCGCAATTGCAAGACTCATGTGTGTCTTCCTCCATTTTCTCTATTTTTTCTGTCCCAGCACAATATAAGCGATTCCGCAGAACAGGCCGCCTACCGGGAATAGGACCCAGCTCACCTGCCAGGCATTCTGTAAAAAACTCCAGAGCAGGAAAACTGCCGTTGTCACGATCATGATGCAGGCTGACCATTTGGCAGCCAGCGGCATATGGCTTTCCTCATCCAGCATACGCAGCTGCTCCGGTGTCAGACGCTCACGGTACAGCGGATCATGCTCTTTATTGTACTCCTCTATATTATATTTGCTTTTTGCAAGGCCTGTATGGACCAGAAGCATAACACCCACACTGACCATGAGAAGCATCACAAAGCTGTAAAATGCGGATGCCTCCACCCCAAAAGGCGCAGGCAGAAACTTCTGCAGTTCATCTGCCACAATACTCATCAGAATGATCCCGATACCTGCTGCGATCCTCACTGAAAAGACGCGGTTAAACCGGTCTGTCTCCTCCTCCGTGTAGAAGGGCTGGATGTAAGGATGCTTTTTTGTAAAATCGCTGTGCCGGATTCCTGCAACCACCACCGTCAGTACAGCTACGATCACAAAGGGCAGCATCACAATATCCTGCAGATTTTTCATAAAACCTTCCATCCCCTCAAAAAGAGTGGTGAAGGCACCTCCTATTATCAGTAATCCCACACATAAAGTAACTGCTTTTCCAAAGCTGTTCATGTGCTCTTCATATTTTGAGGAATCTTCTACACGCTCCGCCTGTGCGTCTCCCCGCATAAGGGTATCCATACTGCAGGAAAACAGATCACAGAGCTGCAGGATTTTTTCCATCTCAGGATAAGAAGTGCCTGCTTCCCATTTGGAAATTGTCTGTCTGGACACCTCCATCTTCTCTGCAAGCTGTTCCTGCGTGATCTCCTCCCTCTTCCTGTAATACTGCAGATTCTCTCCAAAACTCATAATGATTTCCTCCATTTCTTAATCTTGATTTTGGAATCATTATAGAATTGCGTTCATGTAAACACTACCAATTTCCTGTTGCTTTTGAGGAAATCCATGTAAACTTACGGTTGCACCCCGCTGTTTAAGCGGGTTTTCACACTTTTCCACCGGGGGCAGAACGCATCCATATATCCATAAAAAATCCGGTTGTGTCCCCGCTCTAAAAGGTGGACCAGCTCATGGGTGACCACATATTCCAGACATTCCCTGGGATATTCCCCCAGCCAGACATTGAGCCAGATCCTCCTTTTCTCCACATTGCAGGTCCCCCACCTGGTTTTCATATCCCGCAGGCGCCACTCCTCGGCGTGGACACCCACTCTCTCTTCACACTCCCGTATGACCTGAGGCAGTATTTCCTCCAGACGTGTTCTGCACTCCCGCTTCTTTTCCTCCCGCTCCGGGCCTTCATATAATTCCCAGGGCTGCGGACTCTTTCTTTTTCCCTGCCGTTTTGCTTCGATCCAGTCACTTCTCTCCCGGATGAAACGTCTGATATCATGTTCCGGCATCCGAAGCGGTGCGGATACACGAACGCTCCCGTCCGCGCCCACGCGCAGATACATATTGCGGATGGCTTTTTTTGTGACCTGGATGTCCAGTCCGTTCTCCGTAAGATGATAAATCTTTACACTTTTCCCGGAGGTCTTTACCATGCCAGGACCTCCGGTCCGTTCTCTGTCACAAGCACCATGATCTCCCACTGGGCGGAGGGCAGTCCGTCCTCTGTATAAACAGTCCAGCCGTCTTCGTCATCAATAAAGATATCACTGGCGCCCATATTGACCATAGGTTCTATGGTGAACATAAGTCCCGGCGCCATCACCATGCCTGTATCGGCCCTGCCGATATACCCAACCCATGGGTCCTCATGGAAATCCAGGCCAATACCGTGCCCTCCGATTTCCTTCACTACGCTGTAACCGTTTTTCTCTGCATGCTCATGGACTGCCTGGCTCATATCCCCCAGAAAACCCCAGGGCCTTACCTGCTCCAGTCCCTTTTCCACACACTCTTTTGTGACACGCACAAGGCGCTCCTTCTCCTCCCCCACGTCACCGATACAGAACATTCTGGAGGAGTCAGAGTAATAGCCGTTCAAAATCGTGGACACATCCACATTGATGATATCCCCCTCCTTAAGAACGACCTCCTCTGAGGGAATGCCATGACACACCTGATTGTCAATGGAGGTGCAGACGCTCTTTTGAAATCCTTCATAGCCGAGAGGGGCCGGCACTGCCCCTGCCTTTGCGGTGATGTCATATACCCAGCGGTCAATTTCGGCTGTAGATATTCCCTCTTTGATATGCTCTGCAACATAATCCAGAATGGCAACATTGATCTCAGCGCTCTTCCTGATCCCGGCGATCTGCTCCGGTGTTTTAATGATCTCCCGCTTCGGGACGATTCGCCCCTGGGACTGCAGATGAATCAGCTTATCATCAAAAGGCCCGTGGCATTTTTTATATTTTTTCCCGCTGCCGCACCAGCAGACATCATTTCTCCCTAAACGATTCAATTTATTTCCTTCCTTTCCCTTAAAATCTCCCTTAATTTTTCTGTCACAGCCTCCGCAAAAACTCTGTGTCCCTCAGGGTCCAGATGGACAGAATCCTCCGCACCGGGCATAGTCACAGACGCCGCATCCAAAAAGGCGCAGCCCTGCCGCTTCGCTGTCTCCCTGTAATATCCGGCCAGCTCTCCGGAGATCTTCACTGCCCGCTCTCCGCCGAACATGGGGGAGAATTTGTGGTCCACGATCTCCTCCCGGATCTTAAGAGGAGATACCAGCAGGATCTCCGGCACCGGCTCCCGGTTCTCCCGGAAATACATCTTTATGGTCTTCACCAAAGTCTCTGCTCCTGCTGCCACATCGGACGCAGACAGGGAAAACCGCTGTTTTATATCATTTGTCCCCAGCATCAGCACCACCACATCCAGAGGGCTGTGGCTTTCCAGACAGGGAATCAGGTATTTCAGCCCGCTTTTCATCCCTTCAATGGGATCATCCCAGACGGTCGTCCTTCCATTCTGTCCTTCCTCGATGATTCGAACCTGTTCCTCCTTCAGGGCCTCCTGCACCAGACTGGTCCAGCGCACGCCCCAGGGAAAACGGCCCCCGGTCACGCCGTCATATCCGTGGGTATTGGAATCTCCATAGCATAATACATTTTTCATCTCTTATTTCTCCATTGCCTCGTATTCTTCTCTTGTAATGCAAAACAGATCATGGGGCATGTCGAGCCCATAGTAATGCTTCACAAAGGAACCTGTTATCTTCATGCCGTTTCTTCTGGCCACATTCCGGGACGGCGTATTGTTATCCCGGATAATAGAATAGACTTTATCAGCCTTTAATGTCTCAAACGCGTAATCCCTGCAGGCCCTGGCAGCTTCCGCAGCGTAGCCGTGGTGCCAAAATTCTTTACAGAACAGATATCCAACCTCCAGCACCTGTTCTTCCCCGCATTCCTGCATGGTAAGGCCGCACTGGCCGATCAATTCTCCTGTCTCTTTCGATATAACTGCCCACAGGCCAAAACCATACTGCCTGTAACGGGCAAGCTGCCTTTCCAGCCACTCCTCTGCCTCCTCATCGGAAAAAGCATGGGCATAGGCATACATCACTTCCGGGTCCTGCAGCATTTTGTTCAGAGCTGCCTGGTCTTCCCTGCACATTTCCCTGAGCACAAGACGCTCCGTCGTAAGCACAGCATTTTTCATGATCATAACTCCTTCTGATATGCGATCCTCGGTGTTCCATCTTCCATGTATACAGTTCCGCAGCGTTTGAAACCATTCTTTTCAAATACCCGCTGCATAGGTTTATTATCCCTGTGGGTATCTCCCCGCATGTTGCCGCACCGGGCCAGACACCACTGTACACAAAAAGAAGCCACGCCCTTCTTTCTCCCTGCAGAGGCTATCCGGTGCAGGAATCCATAGGGCTTTTCATTCAGCCAGCAGCCATTCTCTATCCTCCGGTAATTGGGTTCTTCTCCTGTCTCGAACATAAAAACACCCTCTGTTCCGTCCGATGACTCACAGAGATATAAGGCGCTGCGGTTTAAATCCTTTTCTATGTCTTCCCGCGCCGGGTAGCCGTTTACCCACTGTCCGGGATTGCCGTTCTCTGCCATGTACTTTCTGGCATGCTCATACAGGGACATGACTTCATCTATATCTTTTTCTTCTGCTCTGCGAATATGAAACTCTGCATCCATCTCTGTCTCATCCTCTCCTGTGATACACTCCGGGGCTGCCATGACCGGATAATGGCCGTTCCACAGAATGCGTATACACCTGCGCATGGCCCCCAAAGCACGATATGCACAGTATACCACGGTTTTTTCTGTTTTTCCACCGGGCCTGCAGGATTTATCTGAGGTTCCCGTTGTATGAATCCTTTGCAATTTTCAGATAATAATATAATTTTCATTCTCTTTACAGTTACATGAATTTTTATTGATAAATTTTCATTTTACTTCTTGACAAATGAAAACATGACTGTTATAATAAAGCCATAAACAAAGAGAGAACAAAATAAAAAACAGAAAGGACTGATACCACCGAAAACGTAAATTACCATTCATAATTTTAAAGAAAGGAAGGTACGGACCACCAAGAACATAACGATTTAACCCATAATAAAAAAAGGAAGGTAAAGTCCCATGGACACATCAGATTAAAAGAGTCATTCGGAATGTAAACTTCGAATGACTCTTTCCTATTGTCTGAAAAACATTCTGCTGCATCCTTCCATACCGGAAGAATGTTGTCTGCTGTCTGCAGTACATGAAAGAAACCCTTCAGGATTTCTCCCAAAGGGTCTGGTTCATAATACTGCATACTGTTTTAATGTGCAAACGGTGAAAGCTCCAGCCGGATAAAATATCCCTGGTCATGGGAACATACCGGACATTTCTTAGGCGCTTCCTTGCCCCAGTGGATATAACCGCATTTTAAGCAGATCCATCCGGTCTCCACATCTGATACAAAGAGATTCTTGTCCTCCAGAAACTGTGCGAATTTTCCGAAACGGTCTCCATGGAATTTTTCAATATCAGCGATCATATGAAAAGAATTCGCGATCTGTGTAAACCCTTCCTCTTTCGCCTTATCCCCAAAGTTCTTATACACATCATCATGCTCTTCATATTCATTGTGCTGTGCCATACGGAGAAGTTTATCCATATCCGAAGAGATATCTACCGGGTAACCGCCGTCAATCTGAATGGTCTCCCCTGCCATCTCCTTTAAATGCTGGTAAAAAATGTAGGCATGCTGGCGCTCCTGGTCAGCCGTATAGTTGAACACAGCTTCCACAACATGCAGATGTTCTTTTTTCGCCTGGGCTGCTGCAAAGGTGTAGCGGTTTCTGGCCTGACTCTCGCCTGCAAAGGCGCGCATCAGGTTCTCTTTTGTTACGCTTTCTCTAAAATCTACAGACATACAATTGCCTCCTGGAATTTATTTTCCATGTTATTTTTTCCAGAAGATGCAATTTTATACCTGAATGTTACAGCCGTATCAGATGGTATTGTACAGGGCAACCAGGATTTCCAGGATCTGTTCCCTGGTAAAACGGCTGCTGTCCAGACACAGGTCGTATCCCTTCATGCTGCCCCATTTCTCATCTGTATAGTTGTTGTAATAGTATTTTCTCTGTTTATCCACTTTTTTTATGAGCTGCTCTGCCCCTTTTTCATCCCATACGGTCCGCGCCCGGATAGTTTTGATCCTTTCCTCCATAGGCGCGTAGATAAAGACACTTCTGCAGTCCGGTTTATCCCTGAGAATGTAATTTGCGCACCGTCCTACGATCACACAGTCTTCCCTCTTTGCAGCCTCCTCAATGATCTCCGACTGCGCATTGAACAGCACATCATTGAGAGGTTCATAGTGAAACTGACGCTCCATGGCCATATTCTCATCAAAAGAGTATCTCCAGGGACTCTCCCGCTTCTCATCCACTTCCTCTAACTTCTCCTCCGGAAGGTTCTTTTTCTTGGCCGCAAGTGTGATCAAATCCTTGTCATAATACTTGATACCCAAATGTTCCGCCAGATCCTGAGCGATCTTCCTTCCGTTACTGCCAAATTCCCTGCCAAGTGCTATCACTTTACCCATAACATACCATCCTTCCCTATTCACATGGCGCCGGAGGGCTCTGTCCCTTGCAGAATCCTCCGGCTGCGTTTTCCGGTATCCGCAGGTTTCAGTCTTCCGGCTTTTCACTGACAAAAGACTGAACTCTTATCTTAATTATACTAAATTTTCGCAACTTTTACAACTTTTTTCAATGGGAATCTTCCTCCTGCGTAAGCGCGATTCCCGTCTGTGCCGGGCCATCCACACAATGCCCCATATGGTCGAACCTGGAGCCGTGGCAGGGACACTCAAAACATTTTTCATCGGGATTCCATTCTAACTGGCATCCCAGATGGGGACATTTTGCGGACACCAGATAGATTTCCCCCTCCTCATCCCTGTATGCTCCCACTTTTTCCCCGTCATACTCAACAATACCGCCGTGTCCCACAGGAAGTTCCTCCAGGTCACTTCTTCCCGGTGTGAAAATACGCCGGCTTAAATCCTTCACCGCGTGGACACTGTCCTTACAGAAATTCCCGGCAGAAGCCCTTGGGGTAAACCGCTGGGGAGAAAAGATGCCGAACACTTTCCCGTCATCTTCCTCCCCCAGGATACTCTCCGTTATCATACCGGCCGCTGCCATGGAAGAGCTCATTCCCCACTTTCCGAATCCCGTGGCAGCATACCAGTCCGGAGTCTCCGCAGAAAACCTGCCGATATAAGGAATCTGGTCCATGGGCATGCAGTCCTGGGCAGACCACTGGTACCGCACTCTGCTGCCCGGATAGAATTCTGCTGCTTTTCTTCTCAGAAGTTCGTATTTGCCCCCGGTACGATTTTCTCCGGTGCGGTGGCCTCCGCCGCCGAAGAGCAGATACTCCCCGGCACTTCTGAAAGACCATGCCTGTTCCCTGTCTACGCCCAGATACATTCCCTCCAGCTCCGGCACCTGTTCAAGCCCCACTACATAGCTGCGCTCCTGGTGCATCCGCATAAAATAATATCCGGGCATATTGAGAAAGGGGTAATGGCAGGCAAAAACTATTTTTTTCGCCCTGACACTCCCGTTCTCCGTGACCAGCCTGTCCCCCTCTGCCTGCAGCACTCTTGAGTGTTCATATACTGCCAGGTCACGGGCCGCTGCTTCCAGAAAAAGAAGGGGATGGAACCTGGCCTGGTTTTCAAACCGCACTGCGCCTGCCACCTGAAAAGGAAGTTCTGTCTCCTTGGTAAAGGAGGCTTCGATGGAAAGCCCGGCAGCACACTCAGCCTCCTCCTTAAGAAGTTCAGGTGCTTCCAGTGTGTATAAATATGCAGGACATCGGACAAAACCGCACGCGATCTGTCTGTCCTGTACAATTTTCTCATACCGGTCTATTGCCTTTTGGTTTTCCAGGCTGTACTTTTCTGCTGCTTCCCGCCCGTGTTTTGATAAAAGTTTCTGATATATCACTCCATGCTGGGAAGTGATCTTGGCTGTTGTCTTCCCCGTCTGTCCTCCGCCAATCCTGTCCGCTTCCAGCACAGCCACGTGAACTCCCTGTTCTTTGAGTAAGTATGCAGTCAGTATCCCGGCCATTCCGCCTCCCACTACAGCCACATCCACGGTGATATCCTGCATAAGCATCGGAAAATCCTGTATCTCTGTTTCATCCATCCATAAACTTTTCATGGCAACCTCCATTTTGTATATCCTTCTTCCTAGAATGCGCCTGATGCTTTCAGGATATACAAAAAACAGGGGCCGCTTTTTATGCAGTCCCTGTCTGTGTCACACTTCCTCGATCACCATCTCATCGCCTACCCGGATCTTCCCTCCGTGGATCACCCTGGTAAACACGCCCTCTCTCGGCATGATGCAGTCACCCATCTTCTTAAATATCTCACAGCCGTGGTGGCATTCCTTTCCGATCTGTGTCAGCTCCAGCACCACGTCGTTGCAGCGGAATCTTGTCCCAATGGGCAGGTTCTTAAAATCAAATCCGCTGACCACCAGATTCTCACCGAATGCGCCGTCCGCCACCTCAGCGCCCCGGTTTCTGAAATCCTCTATCTTTTCATAACTCAGAAGACTTACCTGACGGTGCCATTTTCCCGCATGCGCGTCTTTTTCAATGCCAAAATCTTCTATAAAGCTGGCCTCCTGAATGTTCTTTTTCTGTGTTCCTTTCTTTTCGCTGATACACACAGCAAGTACCTTTCCCATCTCATTCATCCTCCAATTTCTGACATCTTTTTGTTTTCCAGCCCTTCCTCCTGCGCCTCGCCAAAGCGGTGGCTTCTGGGCTTCTCAAATATGATTTTTTCAGCCACGGCTCCGATCTGCTCATCTGAACTTCCGTCTCGGAGCAGGCTGCGCATATCTGCCCCGTGTGAAAACTGCAGGCACGGTTTTAAAAATCCCTCGGACGTGAGCCTTACCCGGTTGCAGTCCCCGCAGAACTTGTGGGAAATGGCGCTGATAAATCCGATCTTCCCCTTAAAACCATCCGGCAGTATATATGTACTGGGACCGTTTCCGAATCTGCCGCTCAGGGAATCCGCTTTGCCGTAAGCTTTCTCCAGCAGATGCCGTACATGGTCCTCGGTCTCTTCGCCGCAGTATTTTCTTCCGTACCCTATGGGCATCATCTCAATAAACCGCACGTCTATGGGTCTGTCCTTCGCAAGCCCCGCAATGGGGATCCACTGGTCCTCGTTGACTCCGTGCAGAAGTACACAGTTTACCTTCACACGCACATCAGGGAACTGAAGGGCCTTATCCATTCCCTCCAATACCCGGTCAAGTCCTTTTCTCCTGGTGATCTTCTCAAACATCTCTTCTGTCAGCGCGTCAAGGCTGATATTCACTGCGTCGATTCCCGCATCCGCCAGATCCCGCATCTGTTCCCCCAGCAGGATTCCGTTGGTGGTAAGCGTCACGTTGTCGATTCCCGGTATGCTCTTTATCATTCTCACCAGCTCTGCCGCATTCTTTCTCACAAGAGGCTCCCCGCCGGTGATCTTTACCTTGCTGATGCCTTTGAGGGCTAAAATACGGCACAGTCTGGTAATTTCATCATAAGTTAGAATATCGCTGTGTTCCACCTGTTCGATACCGCCTTCCGGCATGCAGTACATGCAGCGCAGGTTACAGCGGTCCGTGATGGATATGCGGATATATTCTATATTCCGTCTGTATTGATCCAACATAATTTTATCTTCCTGTTTTTCTTAATATATCTACAGTATACCTCAAATTTACCGAAATTGCACCTATAACTTTGCCCAATTACGACATTTTACACAAAATACCAGCGGTGCATCTGCCGTCAGTAGTCCTCACAGTTCAGTCTGAAATACCCCTGGGGATAACCGCACACCGTACACCTTATTGGGGCACAGTCCCCGTAGGCCAGATGGCCGCAGTTCATGCAGATCCATACTCTGTCCATATCCTTGCAGAATACATGATTGGTCAGGATATCCTGGGTCAGCTGCTCAAAACGATAGTCATGATGCCTTTCAATCTGCGCCACCTCTCTAAAAAGCCTGGCAATTCCCTTAAAGCCCTCCTGCTCCGCTTTTTCGGCAAAAGACGCGTACATGTCTGACCATTCTCTTTTCTCATCCTCATGGGCCTTCTCCAGGTTTCTGCTGGTTTCCGGTATCTGCCCTCCGTTCAGCACATTCTGCCACAGCTCCGCATGCCGCTCCTCATTGCCTGATGTCTCCTCAAAAATGTCCGCTATGTTCATATAGCCCTCTTCCCTGGCCTGTTTTGCATAAATGCGGTATTTTCCGCTGGCCTGCAGTTCTCCTTGGTAAGCTTTTATCAGATTTCTAAAGGTTTCGCTCTCTCTTAATTCCATCTTCTCTCCGCTGTTTCCTGTTTTACAATATTCTATGTACGGCGGGTAGATTTCTTTCCTCTCACCAGGTCATAACTTTCCTCTATCATTCTGTATATCTCTTTCTCAGGTATGGAGCCGTCCAAAATCACGGAATTCCAGTGCTCTTTATTCAGATGATAGGCCGGAAGCACTGAGGTGTAGGTGCTCCGCCAGAAATCCCTCCACTGGGGGTCTGTCTTTAAATTCACCCAGATATTGCCCTCCCGCTCAAAAATCCATGCAAATACTTTTCTGCTGCTTTTCATTCGGATAACGGTCCAGTTCGGGTCATGAAACGGATAGTCCTCAAACACATCCGGCATTTTCAGACAATACGAAACTGCTTCCTCTCTGGTTCTCATATATGCCTCCTTTCTTTCAACACAGTTTCAGTATACAGGATTCCATTTATCCCGTCAAATTGTTCATTTTTCACCCATTGACAGAATTCAATTTGTGTGTTATGCTATAAAACAATTAAAAAAGCATTTTGTTAAATGCGGTGACGGGGAGGAGTACATACCCAGCCGGCTTTCAGAGAGAAGATGTCTGGTGCGAATCTTCAGCAAGGAAGTATGGAAGTAGCCCCTGAGCAGTGAGCCCAACAGAGATGTGATATCTCTCAGTAGACCTCAACGTCTCTTTCCCACGTTACAGGGAAAACAGTATCGATATTTCTCTTAGTATCCGTACTGGCAGAGCGCAGGATTTTTCCTGAAATCAGGTGGTACCACGGATGACTTATCCGCCCTGAACTGAATTCTCAGTTCAGGGCGTTTTTCATTCTGTAAAAACCATCTAACAATGAGTTAAAGGAGGATTTTGTCCATGACAGGAAATGAATTATTTGTAAAAGCACTGCAGAAAGAAGGCATTGATTATCTCTTCGCATACCCGGGCGGTTACGCCATCGACATTTTTGATGAGCTGTATAAACAGGATTCCATCCAGGTGATACTCCCCCGCCACGAGCAGGGTCTGATCCACGCCGCAGACGGCTATGCCAGAGCTACCGGACGCACAGGCGTCTGCCTGGTCACAAGCGGCCCCGGTGCCACCAATCTGGTCACCGGAATCGCCACTGCCAACTATGACAGTGTTCCCCTGGTATGCTTCACCGGCCAGGTTCCCACAAATCTCATCGGAAATGATGCCTTCCAGGAGGTAGACATTGTGGGGATCACACGCGGTATCTGCAAATACGCCGTGACCGTACGCGACCGGAACGACCTTGGCCGTATCATCAAGGAAGCCTTCTATATTGCCAATACCGGCAAAAAAGGTCCTGTCCTCATTGATCTTCCAAAAGATATCATGCTGCAGGAGGGTGACGAACACTATCCCAAGGAGGTTCACATCCGCGGCTACAAACCAAGCAGCGGCGTACACATGGGACAGTTAAAGAAAGCAGTCAACCTCTTAAAAGAAGCCAAAAAGCCCCTGTTTCTCATGGGCGGCGGTGTAAACATCGGCAGGGCCAACGAGACTGCCCTGGCCCTTGTGGAGACCACAAGAGTCCCTGTTATCACTACTATTATGGGTAAGGGCTCCATCCCCACCAGCCATGAACTCTATGTGGGCAATGTGGGAATGCACGGCTGCTATGCGGCCAACCACGCCATCAGCGAATGTGACCTGCTCTTCTCCATAGGAACCCGATTTAATGACCGAATCACAGGCAAGATCGAGGAGTTTGCCAAGAATGCCAAGATCGTGCATGTAGACATTGACACAGCCTCCATCTCCAGGAATATCCAGGTGGATATCCCCATCGTGGCAGACGCAAAGGACGCTATGGAGGCACTGTTAAAGCACGTAAAATGCTGTGAACATAAAGAATGGCTGGAGCAGATCGACGGCTGGAAGCAGGAACATCCTCTTGATATGGACCAGAACAAAGGCATCACTCCACAGAAGATCGTGCAGTGCATCAACGAACAGTTCGAGGAGGGCATCTTTGTCACGGACGTAGGTCAGCATCAGATGTGGGTCACACAGTATCTGGAAATGAACGAGAAAAAACAGCTTCTCACCTCCGGCGGCCTTGGCACCATGGGATACGGGTTCCCTGCTTCCCTGGGCGCAAAATTCGCCTATCCGGGCAAGCCTGTAGTCTGTGTCTCCGGTGACGGCGGCATGCAGATGAACATTCAGGAGATGGCTACTGCCGTATCCTACGGCCTTCCGGTCATTATCTGTATCTTCAACAACAGCTATCTGGGCATGGTGCGTCAGTGGCAGCAGCTCTTCTATGACAAGCGCTACTCCTCCACCTGTACACGCCGCAGAAAGACCTGCAGCGCCAACTGCAAGGGCCCGTCAAAGGACTGCCCGGAATACACCCCCAACTTCGTAAAACTGGCGGAGAGCTATGGCGCGTATGGCATGCGCGTGGAGAAAGAGGAAGATATGGCCCGGGCCTTCCAGTTTGCAAAGGGCAATACGGATGCCCCCACGATTCTGGAATTTATCATTGACAGTGATGAGCTGGTACTGCCTATGGTACAGGGCGGAAAACCGCTGCATAACATGATTTTGGACTGCTAGGAGGAGAAGAATATGAAGAAAAGATGGATTTCCTTATATGTAGAAAATGAAGTAGGTGTGCTGGCAAAGATCGCAGGCCTGTTCTCCGGAAAATCATACAACCTCACAAGCCTCACCGTGGGCACCACAGAGGATCCCACCATGTCACGGATGACCATCAGCGTGGAGAGCGATGATGCCACCTTTGAACAGATCAAAAAGCAGTTAAACCGCTGTGTGGAGGTCATCGAGGTCATTGACTTCACCAATTCCCGCATCCACAGGAAAGAAGTTCTGTACATTAAGATCAAGGACTGCGACGAGGCTGTGAAGACGGAGATCTTCCGCATTGCAACTATTTTCCATCTGGCTGTCGTAGACTACGGCAAAACAGAGATGCTGCTGGAGAGCCTTCAGACAGAAAAACGGAATGATGAGATCATTTCCTATTTCTCCAGCTACTTTAAGAATATTGAGGTGGTACGCGGAGGAAGTGTTGCCATCAAAGGTGTCAGCATCCAGGATAAATAAAAACAGAAAAAAGTGGAGCCATGCCCATCACAGCATGACTCCGCTTTTTCTATTGACCGGTACTACTGCCGGTCCTCTCCTGCCTCTTTTTTCAGATCCGTAATATCATGGCAGGTGAGCAGAACTGCCTGCTCCCCCTTCCACTCAATAAAGCATGCGTCCGCTGATGTCCACACCTGAAGAAAGGGATTGTAAACCTGCCGGACGCAGCGGGGATGCGCGCTGTCCAGCGCTTTTGCAGGACAGAAATCACAGGGCGTATCCCGGCGGAAGAAGGCTTTATGGCAGGTAACCCCCGGCTTTGCCTCAGGCACCCATATTTTCGTCTTCCGGTTAATATACAGCATTTCTTTTGTCTCCGGATGTACCACATAGATCCAGGAACTCTGATTGTCAAGGATTGCTTCCAGGGATGCCGCGTTCTGCACCGCATTGTCCTGGGCCCGGAGTTTCAGGAGAAAGGTACTCAATATCTGCGCGATGAATACCAGTGTATTTACCTGTTCCTGGGTCCAGTAACGGTTGACACGGCACTCGTCAAAGCCCACAAATCCCTTGAACTTCCCTTTGTCGTAAATGGCGCACTGCAGCATGGACTTGATTCCCTGGGGCTCCAGTATCTCCCGCTGCTGCGGTGTCAGTGCATCTATGTCACGGCAGTAAAATACACCGCTCTCGTTGAAATTGCTCTGGTATCCGCCCTCCAGATCATCTGCATAGGGCACATGCTGAAGATTTCCAATCTCCGGCCACACACCCTCGTTGCACCATTCATATGTATTCTTACAGTAGTCCGGGTCCTCCTCATTCTCAAAGATGTAGACACGGCTCACGTCAAACTGGCGCCCGATCACCTCCAGTATGGCATTGACTGCTGTATCCGGATTGGAGGATTTATAAAGTATCCGGAACACATACTCAAACAGGCGGAGCTCCACATTGCCCTCTGTCTCCTCATCCGAATCTATCCTGGTATTGGCCGCACTGCAGGGCTTCTGAGGGAACTCATCTGAAAAAAGCTTTGCATCCGCTATGCAGTATCCATTCTTTCCCCGGTTCTTAGCACGGTACAGTGCCTGGTCTGCCCGTTTAAAAAGTTCATTGTAGGACTGGCCGCAGTCCGGGAAGACAGCTATGCCGATGCTGCAGGACAGCTCCACATCTGTCAGCTCCTGTACTGCCATCTCACCTATGGCTTTCATGATCTGGGCTGCTTTCTGCTCAGCCAGGGAGACATCCGGTATCTGTCCGAGAAACACTAAAAATTCATCTCCCCCTACACGGCCTACAATATCCTCACTGCGGAACTGCTTCTGGATCGTGTGCGCAACCTCCGCCAGAAGGGCATCCCCGAAGAGATGTCCCATGGTGTCATTCATATGCTTGAAGTTGTCCAGGTCAATGATCATAAGTGCAGACTTCCTCTCGGGTCCGCTGCCTTCCAGAACCGCCTGGATATATTCCTGGCTGGTCCCCTTATTATACAGCTTTGTCAGCATATCGCGCTGGGCGCGCTCCATAAGATTCTGTGCCTTTCTCTTTTCGGCATCAATATCCAGAATGGCGCCCACAGCCCGCACCACGCGCCCTGACTTGTCCGCCAGCCCCGTGATCCGGATACGGCACCAGACAGGCTTATGCTTATCGCTTACGATACGGATTTCCTCCTCTGCGTAATGCTCTCCGCTGCGGATGCGCATCAGCAGCTTGGAAAAAAGAATCTGGTCCTCCTTCAGGATGTATGGTGCCTTCCAGAAAAGGCGGCTGACATGCTGTGTGACCGGAGGACAGCCGAATTTTTTCTCCCAGTTCCCTGTAAAGGTCATGGTGTCTGCCTGGATATCCCACTCAAAAAGAATATCTGTGGTCTGGTCCATGATGATCTGGTGCCGTTCCAGAGAAATGCGCAGCTTCTCTTCCAGCTCCTTACTCCGTGTCACATCCACCAGCACACAGCAGAAATAACCCGCGCCCTCTTCGTCGCGGACCAGATGACCCTTATCCAGAACCCATATGGTACGTCCGTCCCCGCGGGTCATCCGGTATTCCAGCTCCTTGTCCGGTCCAAGGGAAATCTGCCTCTGCACTTCCTCCAAAGTGCGCAGGCGGTCTCTGTAATCTATCATTTCCCAGAAACTGTTCCGGAATTTATCACTTATCTCCTGCCGTGTATATCCCAGCATGGACAAAAATCCTTTATTCATCTGCAGAAGCGTCAGCCTTTCATCAAAACGGCAGGAAAACATTCCCCCCGGAATATTATCGCTCAGTATCTGCAGGTCACGGCCGCCGACTTCTTCCGGCAGCGGCATTTTGTGCTCTTCGCTCTTCATATTGTCATATGGCTCCTATTTGTTATCCTCTGTATCCGGCTATGATTGGAAAACAGAGTTAACCACGTTCATTTTCTATCATTCTAACAAATGCCCTGTAGTTATGCAAGGAACAAAAAGAGGAAAAGCTTTATTTTTACATCCATCCGTTGACCCAGGCTATAGGGCACACCACAGCGGAGGCCAAAACACAGACCGCTCCCAGAATTAAAAACGGTACCCCGATAAAAGTGCAGAACAGCGCTATGCACGGATGTCTCCGTGCAAAACGGGCTGCTGTTGTGTCAAACCGATATTCTGCTCTTCGGATCGTCTCCCTGATATATTTCATAACTGTCCCTCCTATGGCATTTATCCTACCACCCGCCGTATTAAAACGGTAAAAGTGATATACAGATGAAATAAAAATGCCATAAAAGAGTTCTCTGCAAAACGGCTTTGATGTCCGGAAACCTTTATTCCAACCCTTCTTTCACATATTCAATATATCTCCTGCTGCACCCCCCAAGCTCCCTGCCGGCACGTTTAATATATCCGCAGCACACTTTCACCCTGCAGTCCTCCAGCTCGATTCTGTGTATCCTGCTGTCTCTGTGCAGTCTGGAGTCCATCAGACAACTGATATTCCCCAAATCTGTTTTCAGCAGAAGCTGGGTCATGGCATGGTCACTGCACACCTCCACCCCTCTGTAGAAAAACTGGGAATCCACCAGCTTTTCCTTCAGATTGCCGGGATGCTGAAACAGGGGAATCCCCTCTTCCAGGTTCTGGACAAAGCGTATCTTCTGCAGTTCCGCTTTTGTTACACTTTTCCTGTCATAATAGGGATTGCCGGGGCCTGCGAACAATACAAGCCTTGTCTCCTTTAACATATGGAATTCCAGATGCCTCTGCTCCAGCATACGGTCAACCGCATTTTTCTGAAATTCCGAGACAAAGACGAATCCCAGTTCTGCACGGCGGTGTGTCACCTGATGCAGCACCATTTCCAGGGTACCTTCCAGATATCTGGCCTGCAGGTTCTGTTCCCGCCTGTAAAATTCCGCAAACAGACCGGCCAGAAGGTTGCTTGGCATGGAGGAAAGACAGAACACTTCTGACTTAACGCTTGTCTGCACCTGCTGGATCACCTGCATGTCTTTTAAAATCCTGCGCGCCTGTTCATAGACCAGTTCCCCCTCCACGGTCATCTCCACACCCTTCTTACTCCGCCTAAGAAGACGGACCCCCAGGCTTTTCTCCATCTTGCCGATCGTCATGCTCACATGCGGCTGTGTTGTATAGAGCATCTCCGCCGCCTTGCTGATCGAACCGGTATCCACGCTCACCACAAAATACTGCAGTTGTTTCATCTCCATTCCTGAACCCCCGTCTTCTCTCTTGTCTGATAAGAAATATCTGCTTTCTTTTATCCAAAGCGGTGGCAGGCTGCCTGGTGACCCGGCCTGATTTCCCGAAGCTTTGGCTTCTCTGTTCTGCACCTGCTGCCGCAGAAACTGCATCTGCTCTGAAACGGACATCCCTCCAAAACGTCAAGTGGACTTGGGACCTCCCCTTCAATGCTCCTGATCTCACAGTTCTGCTCCATATGTATGGAAAACAGCGAGCCCAGCAGCGCCTGCGTATAGGGATGCACTGCCCTGGTCCGCACTGCCTCCCCCGGTATCACTTCCACAATATGCCCCAGGTACATCACAGCGATCTGATGGGCAAATGCCTGTATCAGCGCAATATCATGACAGATAAATACAATACTGATATCCTTCTCCTTCTGGAGCTTTACCAGAAGTTCGATGATCGTCTTCTGTATGGATACGTCAAGAGCCGATGTGGCCTCGTCGCACACCAGCACCTCAGGCTCCAGGGAAAGTGCTCTGGCTATCCCCACCCTCTGCCGCTGCCCCCCGCTCATACTGTGGGGATATCTGTATAAAAAGTCCTCGGAGAGCTCCACCATCCCAAGCAGCTCCTTTGCCTTCTCCTCTTTCTCACTCTTCTTCAGCCGTTTAAAATTCATGAGCGGCTCTGTCAGGATATCTATGATCTTCATCTTGGGATTAAAAGAAGCCAGCGGGTCCTGAAACACCATCTGCATGTTCTGGCGGTTCAGCCGTTTTTCCTTTTCCGGCAGATGTACAATGTCCCTGCCGTGGCAGAGGATCTCACCGCTGGTAGGGGCGTCCATCTGGATCAGCATCCGCACAAGGGTGGATTTTCCGCAGCCGCTCTCCCCCACAATCCCCAGGGTCTTTCCTTTGTACACATTCAGACTGATGTCACTGCAGGCAGTCAGTACCTTTTTTCCCGGCGCGGAAAACTGCTTTACAATATGGTTTGCCTTTAACACAACATCCGATTCATGAAACAAAACGTTCACCCTCCATTTCCGGAACAGCCTGCAAAAGACTTTTGGTATAATCACTGACCGGATGATTCATCACCTCATCCCGGGTACCCTGATCCACCACTTTGCCGTTCTGCATGACAACCAGTTTATCCGCCATATAGGCAGCTACGCCAAGGTTATGTGTCACGATAATAATCCCTGTCTCGTATCTGTCTCTCAGCTCCATCATCTGCCGCACGATCTGCGCCTGTGTGGTCACATCCAAAGCGCTGGTGGGCTCGTCAGCCAACAGAAGCTGAGGCTGAAATGTCATGGCCATGGCGATTCCCACTCTCTGGCGCATACCGCCGCTCAACTGGTGGGGATAGCTCTTCATAATGTTTTCCGCGTCGGCCAGACGCATCTTCTTCAGCATTTCTGCAGCCTTGTTCCAGGCCTGCGGTCTGGTAACTCTGCTGTGGGTACAGATATACTCCACATACTGTTTTCCGATCTTCCGAATGGGGTTGAGGGTTCCGCCGCAGTCCTGGAAGATCATGGACATTCTGGTTCCTCTCAGATTTCGCCACTCCTCCCCGGATTTCTGTGTGAGTGCCTCCCCCTGGAAATATATCTCACCGGCGCTTATATATCCCGAACCGGGGAGCGCTCCCAGCACTGCCCGGATCACCGTTGTCTTGCCGCTGCCGCTCTCACCTACTATGCTGACAATCTCGCCTTTTTTCATGGAAAGCTGAAAACTCTCCACTGTGGGCTCCTGCTTTCCGTAACGGACTGTCAAATCCTTGATCTCAAGCATATCCTCTCCTCTATTCAGCCAGGGAAATGTCCTTGGTCAGCCAATAATAATCCATGGGATACATCTTCACCCCTGTCACACTTTTTGATGAAAACAGATAGGTGGTCTCATAGCCGAAGAACACCGTTGCCGCGTCATCCATGATGAGCTGCTGTATCTGCATGATCAGATTCTTTCTTGTATCCTCATTAAATTCTGTGACAAGCTGGTCCAGAAGCTCATCCACCTGCGGATTGCTGTATCCCATCTGGTTGGAGGATGAGGTGCTGTACCAGTTCTCACGGAGATATTTTTCCGGGTCACCGGTGTTTGCCACCAGGACATTCCAGATGAGCATGTCAAATTCTCCGGAATCTCTCATGTCAAGCAGAGTCTCATAGCTGACTGTATTCAATTTTACATTGATTCCCATATCCTTCAGGCTCGCCTGTGCTGCCTGCGCGTAGACATTGAGCTCCTCGCGGCTTGTATATATGACAAAATTCAGCTCCAGTTTTTCTCCGGAAGGTGTCTCCACAAATCCATCCCCGTCTGTATCCTTGTAACCTGCTTCCTCCAGAAGCGCTTTCGCGCCGTCCGGGTCATATGCGTTTTCATCCTTCAGCTCATCGAAGCCAAAATCAAGTGTGGGGGGAACCGGAGCTTTTCCCGCTGTGGCTCCGCCTTCCAGCAGGGTATCACAGTAAGTTTCCTTATCCAGCCCTCTGATGACCGCCTGGCGCAGTGCTTTATCACCAAGCACGCCATTCTGGTTCATAAAGGCATAGGTGGACCGCAGGGACTCTAACTGCTGTATATTATATTCCCCGCTGTCCTCAAAATCTGCCAGATTCTCCGTCTTCAGATTGTACGCGATCTGCACTTCATCTGTCTGCAGGGCCATGGAACGCGTTGTCTGGTCATCTATGCACTTAAGCGTCACCTTGTCAAGAGGCACTTCCCCATCCCAGTAATATTCGTTGCGGACTACAACGCAGGAATCTGTGGGGCTGAAAGATTCCACTGCGTAAGGTCCGGTACAGATGGGACCTTCCATGGCAAAGGCGTCCGTATCCGCCTGGGTATCCACAATGAGGAACAGCGGGTCTGCCAGACTTCCCGGCAGGATGGCCACCGGCTCTTTTGTCTTGATAAGCAGGTTCTGTCCGTCCACCTCCATGGATGCAGGCTCAAAGAAGGAGACTGCCCTGTCGCTGAGCTCAAAGGTACGTTCCAAGGATGCTTTCACAAGCTCTGGTGTCATGTCATCCCCATTAGAGAACTTGACTCCCTCACGAATCTTAAACGTCCAGGTGAGCTGGTCCTCGCTGATCTTCCAACTCTCTGCCAGGCAGGGCACGATCTCGCCGTTTTCATCAAAACGCACCAGCGTCTCCCCGACTCCGTATCTGGACACCACCCAGCTGAAATACTGCTCTGTAGGCTCCAGAGTATCCGCAAAGCTTGTAACGCCTATGGTGATCTCACCGCCGTCTCCGCCTGTTTTATCTAAGGCGGAGTTCTCCCCGGAAGCTGCCGTATCCTCTGTATCCGCCTTTTCCCCGGCGCTTTTTCCGCAGCCTGCCAGCAATCCCGCTGCAAGACTTCCCGCCAGCAGGGCACACATGATTTTTCTGTAAAATTGATCCATATCTCTTTTCTCCTTCTGTTTTACTCTTGTTTTGGGTCCAGGATATCCCGGATACTGTCGCCCAGCATATTGAAGACGACCACAACGACTACAATGGCAATGCCGGGATAGATCATCAGCCAGGGGGCTTTGGATATGTAGGTTCTGCCCTCATTGAGCATCAGCCCCCATTCCGGGGTGGGCGCCTGCGCCCCGAATCCCAAAAAGGACAGGGATGCCAACTCCAGCATCATGGTCCCAATATCTGTGGCTGCTGTCACCACCATGGTTGTGATCATGTTGGGGATCACATATTTCATAATTATGCTGCCCCTTTTCGTTCCTGTTACAACAGCCGCCTCAATATACAGGTTCTGTTTGATCTTCAGGACCATACTGCGGGCAAGTCTGGCATATTTTGTCCAGCTCACAGCCGAGATGGCAATAACGGCATTTACCATATTGGGCCCCAGAAGACCTGCTATGGCGATTGCCAGCACCAGACCGGGAAAGGAGATCATCATATCCGCAATCCGCATGATCACAGCGTCCACAGCTCCGCCAAAATATCCCGCCAGAATTCCAAGAGCAGTCCCCACCACAAAGATGACCGCCACCAGACACAGCGTCATGGTCAGGGATGACCTGGTTCCGTATATAACTCTGGAGAGCACGTCCCTCCCCAGCTTGTCAGTTCCCCAGACATAAGTGCTCCCCGGCTCCTTTAGAGAATCACTCATCACAGCATCATAGGGGTCCCGCGGAGCGATCCAGGGTGCAAAGACAGCTATTGCCGCAATTGCCAGGGCCAGAAGAAGAAAGACGGTAAACTGTTTGTTGTTCTTCAAAAATCTTAATACCTTCAAATCACCGCTCCTCCTTTAATCTGGGATCCAGACGGGTATAGGAAAGGTCAACCAGCAGATTGATTCCCATGTAGAGCAGTGCGATCCACAGCACATAGCCCTGTACCAGGGGATAATCCCTGCAGGAAATGGCTTTTACCGCCATACTGCCCATGCCCGGCCAGTTGTAAATGATCTCCACCACTGCGGTTCCTCCCAGAAGACTTCCCAGGGAAAGACCCAGCAGGGTCACCAGCGGCAGCATGGCATTTGGCAGCACATGCTTCCACAGAATTGTTCGCTCCCTGATTCCCCGCATGCGGGCACCCGTCACATAATCCTGGTTCAGTTCCTCCAGAACAGCTATCCTCACCTGTCTTGTGTATTTTGCGGACATGGCAATAGCCAAAGTCACGGCGGGAAGGATCAGGGATTTGAAATCCGTGCTTCCCCCGGAAACGGTTACCCACCGCAGCGTCACACCGAATATACTCAGAAGGATCAGTCCGATCCAGAAATTCGGAACCGATACTCCAAGGAAGGTCAGCGCCCGCACCAGATAATCCACCCATTTATTCCGGTAGACTGCTGATAAGATTCCCAGCGGAACGGATATCAGCACCATGATGACCAGAGAAGCCAGCGCCAGTTCCAGCGTGGGCCGGAAACAGGATACCAGTTTGTCCACCACGGGAACCTTCATAGAATAAGAAGTTCCCATATCTCCGGTCATCACTCCCTTCAGCCAGGTTCCGTACTGCACCAGAAACGGTTTGTCGAGTCCCAGTTCAGCCCTTGTCTTTTCCAGAAGTTCTGGCGTGGGCACATTGCCGCACTCTGTTAACATGATCTCCGCCGGATCCCCCGGCGACAGATAGGTGAGTCCAAATGTAAAAAAACTGATCCCCATCAGTACGATCACAATCTGGACCAGCCTTCTGCCTGTGTTTTTCTTGTTCAACCTTTTCACCTCCATTGTTATTAACAGCTCTGAGATATCTGCGGTCCGCATCGCTGCCGGATGCAGTCGCGTTCCTTCTGCGCATCAAAAAAGGACAGCCCGATACACAGACTGTCCCTAACTCTCAAAATTTACCTAAAAATGCAGAATCCTGCCCTTATTTCAAGAGTTCCCATCAGCCGTGCGAAACATCTTAAAGATATAAGCAGTTCTCCTGACTTCAGTTCAGCGCACCCGGATACCTTCCCGGACTTCTGTCCAGTGGCATAACATCTGAGCGCTCCCTGTCACAGTGGCGGGACCGTACCGGACTTGCACCGGTTTCTCTTTTCATGCTGCAATAGCAACTTATATCCTGTATGATCAATCTCTAAGTCTTTATTATACTTGAATATTTATGGATTGCAACTTTTTATACATCACAATTTGTTATAGATAAAAATTTCCCATCCATTATCTATCCGCTTCATTTCAAATAAATACCGAAAAAGCCCTTGCAATCTGGAAAAAATCTGTTATAATAATATCTTGTCAGAGAGAACTGACATATCTAAATAAAACATGGACGGTTTCCCGAGTGGCCAAAGGGGACAGACTGTAAATCTGCTGCAAATTGCTTCGGTGGTTCGAATCCACCACCGTCCATCTTATCGGATAGGTTCGCCTATCCGATATCTTTTGCCGCAGTGGCGGAACTGGCAGACGCCCGGGACTTAAAATCCCGTGGGTAGTGATACCCGTACCGGTTCGATTCCGGTCTGCGGCATGATAAAAAGACCGGCACATTCAGCCGGTCTTTTTGTATGCTTTTAATCATTTCTTCTGTCTTTATCCACAACACATTTAATCACCATGGCTCCGTGGGAGGGCACTCTCATCCGCACAACTCCGCCCTTACAGACATGAATCTTCTTAATCAGGCTATAGCCGAAGTCACCGGTCACGATGAGCTGTTTAAAACGCGCTTCCCTGCTCCTGGATATCCCCAGCTCCCAGACAGACAACTCCACCATCTTGGTCTGGTCACTGTTGTTCACAGCCACCACAGTTTTTTCCCTGTCCGTAAATCTGCCGTAGCACAAAAGCTGGTAATCATTTGCCAGGAACTTTAAAGAGCCGTCTATCAGCTCCCGGTTCCCCTTATGAATGGCGATCATGTCCCTGTGGAACTGGATCAGTTCCCTGTCCTCCCGGCCCCAGGGATATGTTCTCCGGTTGTCCGGGTCCGTGAATCCGCACAGTCCGGCTTCATCTCCGTAATAGATCGTGGGTGCACCGGGCCATGTCATCTGCATGACTACCGCTTCCCTGAAAACTGCCTTGTTGATGTCCTGCCCTGCTGCCTCGGAACCCAGATGCGCCACACGGCCCACCTTGTGGTTTGTCCTTGTAAGGAAACGGGAATGGTCATGGTTGGACAGTTCATTCATGGCAGTCATCAGAGACGGTGCATAAAAGCTTGCCATATGATACTGCATGGCACTGATAAAACAGTCGCTGTTGCCATACATCCCCTCACTGTACTCGTCACTGTGCTTTTCCATTCCGGTCAAAAACCAGGTGACCGGCTCCATAAAGGCATCATAGTTCATGACAGTATCCCACTGGTCACCCTGGAGCCAGGATTTTGCCTCACCATAGTGCTCGGCCAGAATAATAGCCTCCGGATTGGCTTCTTTCACATTCTTTCTGAAATCCCGCCAGAACTGGTGATTATATTCATTGCTGTGTCCCAGATCCGCTGCCACATCCAGACGCCAACCGTCCACATTATAGGGCGGTGACACCCACTTCCTGGCAATCTTCATAATATATTCATACAGCATGGGGGAATCCTCGTAGTTCAGTTTAGGCAGTGTATCATGCCCCCACCAGCCGTCATAAAACTGGTTATACGGCCAGTCAAATTCATTGTGGAAACGGAAAAACGTGCGGTAGGGACTATCCCCTGTAATGTACGCGCCCTTCTCGTATCCCTCTTGGTGCTCATATATCCGCTCCCTGTCAAGCCATTTGTTGAAGGAACCACAGTGATTGAACACGCCGTCCAGAATCACCTTCATACCTCTTTTGTGCACTTCCTCCACAAATCTGGCAAAAAATTCATTGCTGGCCTCCAGGTTCTCATAATCAGTCACTCTTTTAATGTATTTGGAGGCATGGGAATTATCCTTGTCGCCCCAGTTCAGGGCATCCCCGCCGTCACTGACGATCTTCCCGTAATGGGGATCAATATAGTCATAGTCCTGGCTGTCGTACTTATGGTTGGAGGGGGAGACAAAGATAGGATTAAAATAAATCACATCTACCCCCAGCCCCTGCAGATAGTCCAGCTTATCCCAGACCCCCTGCAGATCACCGCCGTAGAAATCCCGCACATCCATGGACTGCGGCCAGCGGTACCAGTCCTCCACTCTCTGTACATGCTCGTCAATATAGCAGTATTCTCCTGTCACCACATCATTGGCCGTATCGCCATTGCAGAAGCGGTCCACAAATATCTGGTACATCACCGCGCCTTTTGCCCATTCCGGAGTCTTAAAGCCCGGCACAATGCCAAAGGAATAATGCGGGTCTATCTCCCGCACCACGCCCATCCTGTTGTAATAACAGTTCAGTTTGCCTGTATATATCTCAAAATAATACCTGACTGTCTCAGTGCCCAGGGAAATGTTGGCTTCATAATAGTCAAATCCGTCCTTGGAATCAGCCAGGTCCATTACTTTTTTCTTATCCTCGTATACCAGATAGACCAGATCCACATTGTTTTTCTTTGTGCGGATCCTCACATTTACAACGTCTCCCGGTTCCGGTTCAAAAGGTGTCCTGTAATTTTCTGTCTCATCACTGAACACCGCACGTTTATTGAAAGCAGGACGCATGTTCGTCACATACTCCTGAATTTTCTGTGCATTCTTCATATATTCGTAATTCATAATGCATCCTCTCCATCATTCAGTCGAAAAAGTTGCCGGTCATGGGTCTACTTTCCCATCTTTCATCTATTTTATCCCACTCTTACTGCATATACAACCATTTTTTGAAAACAGACACTTTTATACAAAAAATGACAACTTTTGTATAAATTCCCACAGGAACAAAATATATCCTTCAGAAAAGCCCCGAAACAGCCGGTGTCCTCAGAAAAGTAAAAGAGACAGTCTTACGACTGCCTCTTTTGGAGAAGGTATTTCTTCTTATGGGGTGTAGCAAAAACTATATAATGTATTGGGGGGTTTTTACAGTTATTATAATACCATGCAGCACGGAAAAAGTGTGCACAATCTTAAATAAATTTTTAACGATTTTTTGACCAATTTTACACGCATCAAAAATCGGCATTTCCCATTCTTTCGGAAATCTGTACAAAACCCGCCGCAAAACCTACATTTTAGCTTTCTGCCACCGCATTTTCCTGAAATAACGCCTCGAACTCTTCCCGTCCGATTTTTTCCTTTTCCAACAGCAGCTCCACACATTTGTGAAGAACATCCATATGTGCACTGATCAATTCTTTTGCCTTGCCGTAAGACTCGTCGATGATCCGTTTTACTTCACTGTCGATCAGAGCCGCTGTCTGCTCACCATAATTTCTGGCGTGGGCCAAATCCCGGCCGATAAACACTTCATCTTCATCGGAACCGTAATTGATAAGCCCTACTTTATCCGACATACCAAACTGTGTGACCATGGAGCGGGCAAGCTGTGTCGCCTGCTTGATATCCTGGGAGGCACCTGTTGTCACATCCCCGAATATAAGCTCTTCCGCCACACGTCCGCCCAGGTCCACAATGATGTTCTCCAGCATTTTATTCTTGCTGTTGAACATTTCGTCCTGCTCCGGCAGAGGCATGGTATAACCTGCAGCTCCCATTCCGGTAGGGATAATGGATATGGTATGCACAGGTCCCATCTCCGGCAGCACATGGAACAGGATCGCATGGCCTGCTTCGTGGTACGCGGTAATCTTCTTTTCCTTTTCGGAAATCACGCGGCTCTTCTTCTCCGCTCCGATTCCCGTCTTGATGAATGCCTGGCGGATATCCTTCTGGGTCAGAAAATATCTGCCGTCCCTGGCAGTGATAATCGCTGCCTCATTCATCAGGTTCTCCAGGTCAGCACCTGTAAAGCCCGCTGTAGTCCTGGCGATTTCTTTTAGATCCACGTCCTCGCCGAGGGGTTTCTTCCTGGCGTGAACCTGTAATATCTCTTCTCTTCCCTTCACATCAGGTCTTCCCACGCCCACCTTACGGTCAAAACGGCCGGGGCGCAGAATTGCCGGGTCAAGAATATCCACACGGTTAGTAGCTGACATTACGATGATGCCCTCATTGACACCGAAGCCGTCCATCTCCACCAAAAGCTGGTTCAGGGTCTGCTCCCTCTCGTCATGGCCGCCGCCCATGCCGGTTCCCCTTCTTCTGGCAACCGCATCGATCTCGTCGATAAATATAATACAGGGCGCGTTCTTCTTGCCTTCCTCAAACAGATCCCTCACACGGGAGGCACCCACACCTACGAACATTTCCACAAAGTCGGAACCGGAAATGGAGAAGAACGGAACGCCCGCCTCTCCTGCCACGGCTTTTGCAAGAAGAGTCTTACCTGTTCCCGGAGGGCCTACAAGCAGCACTCCTTTCGGAATCCTGGCGCCTACTTTTACATATTTCTGAGGGCTTTTCAGGAAATCCACGATCTCCTGCAGCTCCTCCTTCTCCTCCTGAAGACCCGCCACATCTTTGAATGTAACGCTCTTTTCGCTGTCCACCGTCATCTTGGCGCGGCTCTTGCCGAAATTCATCATCTTGGCATTGCTGCCGCCTGACATCTGCCGGCTCATAAGATTGAACACAAAAATGACCATGATACCCACTAAGATAAGAGGCAGGATGGAAGACATAAAAGTATTGTCTCCGGGTACGTCCCCCACTTTTGGTTTCACACCCTTTTCCTCCAGGAAATCACTTAATTTCTGCACATCTGTTGTGTTGAACTGTTCCTGGTCCCCGCTTTTCAACTCCACACTGACTTTGCCGTAGGGACTTACTTTTTCGGGATGGATATACACTTCCACAACCTGATCATTCTCAACTGCGACTTTGAATTCTGCCTCGCTGTACTCGTTATTCACTGTAAGCTGCCGGCTGAAGAGCCAGTATCCCCCTATGACCAGTACAACGATCAAGAGGACGCTGGGCAGCCAGCTTTTTGCCTGTCTGTTCACGTCATGTTCTCCTTTCACCTTATATCACTATAATTCCACCACACCAATATAAGGCAGGTTTCTGTATTTCTGTGCATAATCCAGCCCATATCCCACTACAAATTCGTCCGGGATATTAAAGCAGACATAATCCACTTTCACGTCCTTCACTCTGCGCTCCGGCTTGTCAAGAAGTGTACAGAGGCGGAGGCTGCTGGGCTTCCTCTGCTTCAGCACCTCTATGAGATAGCTCAGTGTCCTGCCGGAATCAATAATATCCTCCACGATCAGGACATCCTTGCCCTCTATACTCTCATCCAGATCCTTTACGATCCTGACCACACCGCTGGAGCTGGTGTCATCCCCATAGCTGGATACTGACATAAAATCAAGGCTCACCGGAACATTGATCCTCTTTGCCAGCTCACAGGTAAAAAACACGCCGCCCTTGAGCACACAGATCAAATGTACCTGCCTGCCCTCATAATCCCTGCTTATCTGCTCTCCGATCTCACGGATCTTTCTGTCCACATCCTCTTCGCTGATCAGCTGTCTGATTGTCTCACTCATCTTCCATTTCTCCTTTGACCTGTACTTCGATTACTGTTTTTGTCTGCTCGGTAATTTTGTAATATTCACTGATACGGTACCCCACTACCCATACGATGTGGGAACCGTCCGCCAGCAGGGTCAGGTTCTCCCGCTCCTGCCTGGGAATCTTGCAGTCTATAAGATAATCTTTTAATTTTTTTCTTCCTCCCGCCGGGGTGACAGTCAGATAATCTCCGGGCTGCCGTTTTCTCACGGTGAGGTTTCCTTTTATTTTATCATAATCGAACCATTTCGTATACTTTTTTTCAGGAATTTGCTGGTTTTCCCGGGAAAAAACATGGAATTCCAATTCTTTTTCGGGAATTTCCCGTTCTGCGTTTTTATAAAACAGAAGATTGCCGTAGGACTGCTGTACCGTGATGCCATGTGCCAGGGATTTCTGCCTCCCTGTCCTGTGCCCCAGCAGCTCAAGGGCCTCCTCCACATGGACGGAGGTGATGTCTTTTTCCCCTCCCGCCAGATATGCCAGCACGCGCTTTACCACGTAAGCCTGCATGACAGGGTGTTCACCGGAGATCTCCTTTGAAAGGATGATCCCGCCCTCTTTTTCCCCGGCATACCTACTATAAAGCATATCCGCCTGCTGCCCAAGATATTCCTCCACAGATAGAAAAGTTTGCGCGGCCCTGGCAATGTGCTGCGCGGCGCGGGGATTAATTTCCTCAAGCTGCGGCAGGACTTTTTGACGGATTTTATTTCTGGTGTAGGACAGCTCCCGGTTGGTGCTGTCCTCCATCCACGCAATGCCTCTTTTTGTCAGCCATTTTTCGATGCCGCACCTTCCCACGCACAAAAGGGGACGGATATAGACTCCGTCCCCCATCCGGCGCACAGGATGGATTCCCGCCAGGCCCGCGGCTCCGCTTCCCCTTGCCAGGTTGTGAAGGACCGTTTCTGCCAGGTCATCCCGGTGGTGGGCAAGTGCCGTGCTTTTCGCGCCTGTCTTTTTACAAGCATCGCCAAACGCCTGCTGGCGCACAGCCCGTCCTGCCTCCTCCACCGTCATATGTCTCTCGGCGGCAATCCGCTCCACATCATAGGAATACACTCTGCAGGGTACGGACAGCTCCCTGCACAGCCTGACCACGTACTCCTCATCCCGCTTTGCCTCACTGCCGCGAAGCTGATGGTTTACATGTACTGCCTGTACGGAAAACGGCACCTTTTTCTGATACTCCCATAACAAAAACAACAGGCACACCGAATCTGCCCCGCCGGATACCCCGGCGATCACCCGGTCGCCCGCTTCTATCATTCTGTACTGTTCTATATAAGAAAATACCTTTTCTTCCATATTTTTTCCTTGGTCCATTGGGTATTTCAGTCCTTTCTTACTCACTTTTTCCACAGGCCTGCTGCAAGCACTGTCATATCATCACTGGCTTTATACTCGCACTGGGCCAGTACCCGCTCCAGAATCCCTCTTCCCAGGTCCTGTGCTGCTTCTGCGTGGGTCTGCAGGATGATCTCTTTCATGGTATCCTCCGCATTCTCAGGCGGCAGGGCGTCCAGCACCCCGTCTGTCACCATGATGATAAAATCTCCCTCGTAGAGCTTCTTGCTGGTAGATTCATAATCCACCTGCTGGACCAGTCCCAGAGCCAGGCTTGTGGAGGAAATGGCTTCCACCCAGTGGTCTCTCTTGATGAAGGTAGTGGCTGCGCCGGCTTTCAGGAAATGGCACATTCCGGAGTACAGATCCACAATGGAAATATCCACCGTGGAGAATTTTCCTTCCCTGGTCTGCAGGTTCAGAACGGAATTGACCATTCTGGCTGCTGTCTCACCGGTAAACCCGGAATCCACAAACTGCTCCAGCATGTCCACCACGTTCTCACTCTCCCGGCAGGCCTCCAGGCCGGATCCCATGCCGTCGGACAGGCACATGAAAAACTGGCCGTTGTCCTCTGTTGTGCACATGTAATTGTCACCGGATATAGTCTCCCTCTCCTTTGTCACCTTCGCCACCCCGTACAGCATCTTGAAGTTCACTTCCTCCACAAAACGGATGACCGTGAACTCCCGGGTGATCAGGGTCTTGCCCTCCACCTTGGGGGTCATTCTGCTGCCGCTCATTTTCGAGAGCACTGCCCCGGCCTCCGAGGCGGAGATACAGGCCTGTCCCTTTGCCCGCAGCTCGCAGAAATACTGCAGCTTACCGTCCGGCTGCTCCAGCATCCAGACATTTCTCAAAAGTATATGCTTCTTTTTCAGTCTCTTGGCAAATTCCTCCCGGAACACAGGGTCCGTCTGAACAATGTCGAACAAATCCCTGGACAGCACCTTCATAAGCTGTGCCATCTCTCCCAACTGTTCTGCAACCGCAATCCGGTTTTCCAAAAGTTTATTATTCCACATCAGATTCTGTCGTTCTCTCTCCATTAACCTCTGCATTTCCTGCGTAAGCTTGCCCTGGTTGATACAGACCCCTGTGAGCTCCGTCTTCGCCACCCTGAGTTTCTCCTCGTCCCCTTCCTCCATAACACGGAAAAGGCTGTAGACTCTCTGGTATGACTGCACGGAATGCTGCTTCCAGCAGATATGGTTTGCCGGGCATGTCTTACACTGTCTCTCTCTAAGTTGTTCCACCAGTTCTTCCAGTTCCCCGCCTGATAAGTAATCTTTACGGTATGGCATGCCGTAAAAGCTGTCTGCAAGTTTCTGGAAAGAACGTGCATAGCGCTGCATTTTCTCTTTCTGTGGATGCTGGTCGTACACCAAAGTGGCTGCACTTTTTTTCATGTCTGAAAAAATAGTTTTTGCCATGTCCCGCAGTATCAACAGGGCGCTGACCACGAGCATGGCAATGATCCATTCCTGCATCTGGTATTACCTCCCCTGAATAAGCAATCGCTATCAAAGGTGTATTATAGATGCTTTTGGCTTCAATCTTTGTCAAAAACACGCTGCAGAAGTGAAAAACTTTTAGACAAAATCCGTTCCTTATTCTTCCTCTTTAAAGATAATCTGATTTCCTTCCACAAGACCCAGTTTGTCCCTGGCCACTTCCTTGGCGTATTCATCTGTCTGCATGTACTTTTTCAGTTCATCAATCTCTTTCGTCCGAGCTTCCTCGTCTTTTATTTTAGCGCTCACTTCGCTCTTTTTCGTCTCGTACTGTGCTACTTTTCCTTCTAATCTGCTGCTTTCTGCCATTAAACCTATAAATAAAACACCTACAACAAACGTCACGCTAACCATGGCGATCTTGTTCTGCAGGCTTTTTTTCTTTTTTCTTCTCATTCTGATTCTTCCTGACTTTTCGTATCGACTTTTGTTTGGATAAGGAAATTTTAACCCCTGACAGCCAAAATTTCAACCTTTTTCTCAGATAGTACAGTGGTTTCAGCGGTATTTTTAATAAACACTTAATCTTTGACAAAAAAGCGGAAAGATACTTCACCAGAAAACCGCTCAGGCCCCAATGATAGATCAGCGCGCCAAGACATATGCCCGCCAGAGCATATACCCGTATGATCCCATCATTTTCCAGATAAATGACGGAGAAAAGAAAAACGCCTGCCACGCACCAGTATAGCAGGTCCTCCAGGCTAACAAATAAATCATTGTGGGATATGACATTCCGGAAAATACGGAGTATATCGTAAGCTGCCGCAAGCAGGACTCCGGCCAGAAAGGTCCTGCAGAAAAACAACAGCTCCTGCTGCATATATCCGCTCATATTACTTAAAGAGCCTCTTTAACATGCCGTCTCCGCCCTTGGACTTCAGAACCGTCCCCTGGCTGTAGACAAGACTGTCCACCTGGCCTGCTATGTCCACCTCCTGTTTATCCAGATCGAGACGGGTCACATGGAGTTCAGACCCTTTTATAGTCAGCATGCCGGCATTTGTGATCAGACTGATCTCCCCGTCATCAAAAGCCACCACATCTTTTACTCCGGATATGCTTCCCGTCTCCCTGTCAGTCATCTGGAGCTTATGTCCGGTCTTCACCTGCTTCTCTTCCAAAATAACAAATCCCCCATATATCTCTCTTAAAAGATTATATGGGGGGTTCAAAAACAATATACCTTTTCCATTCACATTCGGTAATTTCACAGAATGCGGCCGTGCCTAAAGATAGCGGAACAGTTCACTGGCCGCCTCTTTTTTCACAGTCTCCTGTACGTCCAGTATTTCCACACGCACATTCTTGCTGCCGAATTGAATCTCCAGGATATCACCGGCCTTCACCTGAGCGGATGCCTTGGCGGGCTTGTCATTGATCAGGACACGCCCTGCATCGCAGGCCTCATTTGCAACGGTTCTGCGTTTTATCAGGCGGGATACCTTTAAATACTTGTCAAGTCTCATTTTTCTCTTATTCGTTCACAGCATCTTTTAAAGCTTTGCCTGCTTTGAATTTCGGAGATTTGGAAGCTGCGATTGTCATAGTCTCGCCAGTCTGAGGATTTCTTCCCTCTCTTGCAGCTCTCTCGGATACTTCAAATGTACCAAAGCCGACTAACTGAACTTTTTCACCTTTCTTCATCTCAGCAGTTACAACATCGATAAATGCTTTTAAAGCTGCCTCTGCGTCTTTTTTGGATAATTCTGTTGCTTCAGCCATAGCTGCAACTAATTCTGTTCTGTTCATGAGTATTTCCTCCTAAATGAATTCTCCCTTATTTCTCAATAAGTTTCATAGTCTCATAGGGCTTTTTACCACTTACCCGGTGAAAGCCTACTGTTATTTATACCTTTTTTCCCTGTGTTTGTCAAGCACATACATTACGCTTGCAGGGAATTTTTTTGAATCTTCGGGCAAATACCCCTTTTTACATCATTTTATCTATTAATTCCTTTACAGCCTGTCCAAGTGCAGCGGATTTCTCGTCTGCATCTGCCAGGGATGTACCCTTGATTCCATAGTATAATTTGATCTTAGGCTCCGTGCCGGACGGACGAACGCATACCCATGCATCATCAGTCAAATCATAGTAAAGTACATTGGAGCTTGGAAGTCCGGTTGCCTTTACCTCTTTTGTCTCCATGTCCACAACGGTGTCTGCCTTGTAGTCTCTTGCGGAGGTCACCTTGTACGCACCGATGGCGGACGGCGGGTTCTTTCTCAGGTTCTCCAGGATGGTCTGGATCTTCTCCAGGCCCTCAATTCCCTTCAGGGTGATGGACTGGATATCATCTTTGTAGTAGCCGTATTTGTCGTACATGGCGATCATGGCATCCCACAGTGTCATATTTTTTGTCTTGTAATATGCGGCAGCCTCACAAAGAGCCATAGTTGCCACAATGGCATCTTTATCCCTTGCGTGGGTACCGATGAGGCAGCCGTAGCTCTCCTCAAATCCGAACAGATAGGTACCTTTTCCTGATGTCTCAAATCCCAGGATCTGCTGGCCTATGTATTTGAATCCTGTCAGCACTTCAATGAAGCGGATGCCGTAATGTCTGGCAATGGCTCCTGCCATATTGGTGGTAACAATGGTGGATACCATGGCACCGTCCCCCGGCAGTCCTCCGTTCATTTCTTTTCTCTGGCCGATCTCATAGTCAGCCAGCAGGCAGCCTGACATATTGCCGGTAAGGGTATGGTATTCCCCTGTCTTACTGTCTTTTACACGGACACCCAGACGGTCAGCATCCGGGTCAGTGGCAAGCACCAGATCTGCATCCACCTCTTTGGCAAGCTTTAAGCCCAGGTCAAAGGCCTCATCTGCTTCAGGGTTTGGATAGCTGACTGTAGGAAATTCACCATCCGGCAGCTCCTGCTCTTTTACTACATATACATTTTCAAATCCCAGCTCTTTTAACACGCGTCTTGCAGGAATATTTCCTGTGCCGTGCAGAGGGCTGTACACGATTTTCAGTTCTTTTGCCATGGCTTTGATGGCATCCATGTGGATTACCTGGCTTTTCAGCTCTTCCATATAAGCGTCATCCACTTCCTGTCCGATCACCTGGTACAGGCCGGCTGCCTTTGCTGCCTCCTCGTCCATGGTCTTAACAGCGGCAAAGTCTGTGACTTTTTTTACCTCGTCCATGATTCCTGAATCATGAGGCGGTGTGATCTGGGCTCCGTCCTCCCAGTAAACCTTGTATCCGTTGTACTCCGGCGGGTTATGGCTGGCTGTGATATTGATTCCGGCAATACATCCAAGCTTTCTCACTGCAAAGGAAAGCTCCGGTGTGGGGCGCAGTGAATCGAAAATATAGGCTTTTACACCGTTGGCAGCCAGGCACAGCGCTGCTTCTTTGGCAAATTCCGGGGACATGCGGCGGGAGTCATGGGCAATCGCCACGCCCTTGGCCTGACCGTTCACTGCTGCTATGTAATTTGCCAGACCCTGTGTGGTCTTTCTCACTGTGTAGATGTTCATGCGGTTAACACCGGCACCGATCACACCTCGAAGACCTGCGGTACCAAATTCCAGCTCTTTATAAAAGCGTTCTTTCACTTCATTTTCATCATTTTCAATTGCTTTCAACTCTTTTTTGGTATCTTCATCAAAATACGGGTTGGAGAGCCATTCCTCATAAAGCTTTTTGTAGTCCATATTCTACTACCTCCCTGTGCAACGTTGATTTATAGCGGACGTCCTCGGCACCAACTCCTCTATGGCCTGCCGGACCGCTCCTTTATGGGTCATCACAGCCCGCAGCCTGCGTATTGAGCGCTGCGGACAGTAACTATGGAATACATTATACACTATCACCGATGAAAATTCAAACATTGCACAGGGGTTTTCAGAAACTTTATACCGAAATATTTTCGACAAAGTTCATCCAATTATCATGCTGGGCTATGAGTTTCTCCAGTTTTTCTAGGTTTTTCTCGGAAATCCATGCTTTGCTGTGGGAATAGTAGTAGTTTGCCAGCTTCCAGAATTTCTCCGGATAGGCAAAACGGATGCGCAGGTTCTCTAACTCCTGCACATTCATAGGCTTCTCCTCATGATAGGCCAGAAGCATCTGCCGCCCCATCTCCAGGTCCCAGTTATGCTTTTCCAATATTTTGCGCATGAACTGGTAGAGATCCTCCATCTGGACATCATAGTGCCACCGGTCAAAGTTGATGACAGCCGTATTCTGGGCAAGCATCAGCACATTGTGCTGGTTGTATTCCCCGTGGCACACATCCCCTGTCTCCAGGGACCGGCACCGCAGATCCTCATAGTCAGAGCAGTTAAGCCTCCTCTGGGCCTCCTCCGCATGCCACAGATAACAGGCAATGCTGTCCAGATACCTGAGCTCAAAATCATTTTTCCGCCGTTTCTGGCAGACAAATTTACGGATCTTCCGCAGCTCCCTGTTTTTCCTTTCATATTCCATGAGAAGCGGTTCCTTGACATAGTGCGTCTGGACCGGCATTTTCATTGTTTTATGTAGACTCGCCAGGGCTGTTACGCTGCGTTTAATGTCTTTCATAGACTGGGTGTCACATTCTCTTCCTTCGTACCACCGCTTTACCACATAGGGTATGTTGTCTTTGTCGGCTGAGACGTATGCGCCTTCCTGGTTAGGAAGGAGTGAATCCACGCTGATCTGATTCCGGGTGCTTACAATCTCCAGAAGCTTAGCCTGATAACCAAGCTTTCTCGGTGAGCCGTTATATTCACGGATTTGAACCAGACCGGCCTGGGTGTCGCAGATGAGTGCACCTCTTCCGCGGTATGTGGATTTTGCTTCCAGTCCGTATTGCTCCAGTACGCTGAGACCCCTATCATACACTTCCTTGTCCCCCTTTACTTTGTGTCCTCTCTATTTTATGCAGGAGATTAGAAACGTAGAAGGCGAAAATATATGCAGGCGGACGACAGCAGGCGGGGAGGGCGGGCGGGGGGAAGGCAGGGCGGCTCCTGGCTCCGTTCCCCTCAGCTAACTTGCTCCCAGTTGCTAAATTCGTCAGCAATGGCTTCCTCATTAATCAACTGGGGCAAGTGGATCTTCGGCTCTCTCCGCAAAACACTCGCCTCCCTGCCTTCCCCCCGCCCGCCCTCCCCGCCTGCTGTCTGATTATAGGAGTGCTGCGGTTGGCTTTCGGCTTGCCTGTTGATATGAGCACTGCGGTTGTCGGTCTCCTTATCCGCTCTTTTAATGACTGCGGATGAAAATAGCTCACCCATAAGCTCACCCATAACCAAAAACCGTTGACACTACGATCATTACTCGCAGTATCAACGGTTTTTTACTTTTCCCCTATACGAATTGTTTCTATAACAATATACAGCTCCAAAAAATCACTTCCGCTATCCCAACGCATCTCCCGATTCCAACACCTTCCCTCACCTAAAAACTCCTCACGGTGAGGACTTTTCCCTCACAACTATCCGGTCTTCACTGTCAGCCCGAACAGCCGGTGTGGTGTGAGGGCAGGGGAGGCGGGGATACAGGCTGGCGAGTGTCCAGCGAAGAGAGCCGAAGATCCACTTGCCCCAGTTACTTAATGAAGAGGCCCTTGCCGATGAATTTAGTAAATGGGAGCAAGTTAGCTGAGGGGAACGGAGCCAGGAGCCAGGCTGTATCCCCGCCTCCCCTGCCCTCACGCCGCACCGGCTGTTCGGGCGTCCGCAAAAGCCACTCCCTTGCCTTGCTTATCCTCTCCCCAACTCCCTCTCAACAATCCCCATCAGCCTCCCCTTCTCATTAATCTCCGGCTCCTCCAGCACCTCTTCCAGCAGCCTATTAAGCATCCCCCCAATTTCCGGCCCCGGCTTCATCCCCGCCTCTATCAGATCCCTTCCATTGACAGCCAGCGTCTTCACCGAAACACATTCCTTTCTCTCCAGCACTCCCCGGTAAATCTCCTCCACCTTCCGTATCCGCTCCAGCTTTTCCTCCCTGCGGTACTCACTCTGCGCCATAGTATCCGCATACTGCACCTTCAGCAGCAGAGGAAACAGATCCTCCCCTACCTTATTCAGTGCCCTGCGGACAGCTTTTGCATTGGGTTCCGGACGGTAATCATGCCAGTAAACCAACTTTGTCACCTTTTGAATGGTATCATTGTCCAGCTTCAGCCTTCTCAGAACATTCCTTGCAGTCTTCTCACTTCCCGTACTATGCCCTTTAAAATGGTCCCTGCCGTTATCATCCGTAGTCCTGGAAGCCGGTTTTCCGGTGTCGTGAAGGAGCATGATGAAACGCAGGATCTTATCCGCATCCACATATTCCAGGCTTTTCAGCGTGTGTTCCCCCACACTCAGACAGTGATGCGGCGTATTCTGCGGTGTTTCCATCATGGCATCAAACTCCGGAAGGACCACCTTTGTGATACCTGCTTCCCAGGCTGTTTTCAGCAGATGTGGATTTTTCGATACGAGAAGCTTTGTCAGCTCCGTGGCAATGCGCTCCGCACTGATCTTTGCCAGTGTGGGGGCAAGCTCCTGTGCGGCCTTTTTTGTCCGCTCCTCTATGGAGAATCCAAGCTGCGCCGCAAATCGGACGGCACGCAGAATGCGCAGGGCATCCTCTGTAAAACGCTCATATGGGTCGCCTACACAGCGGATGATCCCCTGTTCCAGATCCCGGATACCCCCGAAGGCATCCACAAGCCCCTCCCTGTCATTATAGGCCATGGCGTTGATGGTAAAATCCCGGCGGCGGAGGTCTTCCCGCAGTTCACCTGTGAAGACCACCTCTTTTGGATGGCGGCTGTCTTCATATTCCCCGTCAATACGGTATGTGGTCACTTCAAAGCCTTCCCTGCCAAGCATCACGGTCACAGTGCCGTGCACAAGCCCTGTGTCCACAGTGCGGCGAAACAGCGATTTGACCTCCATGGGTTTTGCTGATGTGGTAATGTCCCAGTCCGCCGGAGATGAATGGAGGAGGCTGTCACGAACACAGCCTCCTACCGCATAAGCATCATATCCATGTTCCTGCAAGGTTTCTATTATCTCTTTTACTCTCTTAGGAACTTCTATTTTCATTCTAGTACGCACGCCCCCAGTAGACCATCTTCTTAGCCGGTTTGCCGCAGCAAACGCATTTGTCTGATAAGTTTTCCTGCTCAAAAGGTATGCAGCGGGATGTTGCCTGGACGTCCTCTTTGATCTTGTCCTCACATTCCTGGCAGCCGCACCACATGGCCTTGATAAATCCCGGTTTCTCGTTGACAGTCTGTTTGAACTCTTCATAATCAGTTGCCACATATGTGTGTGCATCACGGTGTGTTCTGGCACGCTCCAGCATATCACTCTGCATGATTTCCAGAATTTCCGCTGTCTTCTCTGCCAGAGCATCAAGGGATACCACTGTCTTCTCTCTGGTGTCTCTGCGGACAATGACTGCCTGGTTGGCCTCAATGTCTTTTGGACCGCACTCGATGCGGACCGGAATGCCGCGCATCTCCTGCTCTGCGAATTTGAATCCCGGGCTCTTGTCTGTCTCATCCACTTTCACACGGATTCCGGCAGCCTTCAGTGCGTCGGAAAGCTCACGTGCCTTTTCCAGAACACCCTCTTTTCTCTGCTGGATGGGGATCACCACTGCCTGAACTGGAGCGATCCTCGGGGGAAGCACAAGGCCGCTGTTGTCGCCGTGCACCATAATGATGGCGCCGATCATACGAGTGGTCATGCCCCAGGATGTCTGGTGTACATATTTTAATGTGTTGTCCTTGTCTGTATACTGAATGTCAAATGCCCTGGCAAATCCATCGCCAAAGTTGTGGCTGGTGCCTGACTGCAGTGCTTTTCCGTCGTGCATGAGGGACTCAATGGTATAAGTAGCCTCCGCGCCTGCGAATTTTTCCTTGTCTGTCTTGCGGCCTTTGATCACCGGGATCGCCAGCACCTGCTCACAGAAATCCGCATACAGGTTCAGCATCTGAACGGTTCTCTCCTCTGCTTCCTCTGCAGTGGCATGGGCGGTGTGGCCCTCCTGCCATAAGAACTCCCTGGAACGGAGGAATGGACGTGTTGTCTTCTCCCAGCGTACCACAGAACACCACTGGTTGTATACTTTCGGCAGATCCCTGTGGGACTGGATGTCTCTTGCGTACAGGTCACAGAAAAGTGTCTCAGAGGTTGGGCGGACGCAGAGTCTCTCCTGGAGCGGTTCCAGACCGCCGTGTGTCACCCAGGCAACCTCCGGCGCGAATCCTTCCACATGGTCCTTTTCTTTCTGGAGCAGGCTTTCCGGGATGAACATGGGAAGATATACATTCTCCACACCTGTCTCTTTAAAACGTCTGTCCAGCTCGTGCTGGATATTCTCCCAGATCGCATAACCTGCCGGTTTGATCACCATACATCCTTTTACACTGGTATAGTCAACCAGCTCTGCTTTTTTTACTACATCGGTATACCACTGCGCAAAATCTTCCTCCATGGAAGTAATGGCCTCTACCATTTTCTTGTCTTTTGCCATAGTAATGTTTTGTCTCCTTCTACTGTTTATTTTTGTACAGACAGCTACACGTCAAAGCTGATGTTTCTGCCTGTGTGATTATATTTATAATAACGGACTCCCGCTGCGTCAAGCATTCGTTTGGAAGCCTGGACAGACGGAGTATCCGCGTATTTATCACTGTCATAGACAATGGTCTTGATTCCTGCCTGGATAATGGCCTTGGCACATTCATTGCAGGGAAACAGAGATACATAGAGCTTTGCTCCCTCCAGTGAACCGCCCCTGTAGTTTAGGATGGCGTTCAGCTCACTGTGGGTCACATAGAGATATTTTGTGTCCAGCTCCTCCCCTTCCCTTGCCCAGGGAAACACATCGTCTGAGCATCCTTTCGGGAAGCCATTATAGCCCATAGACAGAATCTTGTTGTCCGGGCTTACTATACAGGCTCCCACCTGGGAACTCGGGTCCTTGGAACGCATTCCCGAAAGCTTTGCAACCCCCATAAAATACTCATCCCAGGAAATATAGTCATTTCTCTTACCTGTCATTTTCAAAACCTCCCGAAAAACACCTGTTATTTTGTCCCGAAAATACGGTCTCCGGCGTCACCAAGACCCGGCACAATATAGCCGTGGTCATTCAAATGTTCATCCAGGGCACCGATATAGATGTCCACATCCGGGTGTGCTTCGCTTAAAGCCTTCACACCTTCCGGCGCTGCGATCACACACATGAAGTGGATATTTTTCACGCCTTTTTCCTTCAGCATAGTGATGGCTGCCTCAGCGGAGCCGCCGGTGGCAAGCATGGGATCTGTGACGAAAACTTCACGCTCTTCACAGTCAGCCGGCAGTTTGCAGTAGTATTCCACCGGTTTCAGGGTCTCCGGGTCACGGTACAGACCAATATGGCCCACCTTGGCAGCGGGAATCATGGTGAGCATACCTTCCACCATGCCCAGTCCGGCACGGAGAATGGGAACTACTGCCAGTTTCTTGCCTGCCAGTTCTTTGACCGTTGTCTTTGTGATCGGTGTATCTATCTCAATATCTCTTAACTTCAGGCCTCTGGTGGCTTCGTATGCCATGAACATGGCGATCTCACTTACCAGCTCCCGAAATTCCTTTGAACTTGTCTCTGTACGGCGGATGATGCCGATTTTGTGCTGAATGAGCGGATGCTCCATTACCTGTATTTTACCCATTTGTTTTCTCCTTTGTCTTCTATTCTTCGATCAGGTCGATTCTTCTCTGATGTCTCTCCTCACCGGAAAACTCTGTATTCAAAAAGGTATCCACAATCTTTACAGCCAGCCCCGGTCCTACCACGCGGCCGCCAAGAGCCAGTACATTGGCATTGTTGTGCTGTCTGGTGGCCTCAGCGCAGAAGCAGTCTGTGCACAGCGCCGCACGGATTCCTTTCATCTTATTTGCCGCTATGGAAATGCCGATGCCTGTGCCGCAGATCAAGATCCCCTTGTCACACTCTCCGCTCTGAATGGCCTTCCCGACTTTTCTCGCGTAGACGGGATAGTCCACTGACTTGTTGCTGTCACATCCGAAGTCCTTGTATGGAATCTTGTGTTCCTCCAGATATCCGATGATCTCCTGTTTCAGCTCAAATCCGCCATGGTCACAGCCTAATGCTAACATTTAAATTTCCTCCTGTATTTTCATTTTTTATCGCTCTGCAGTTTATGTGCCTGCACACGGAAACGGCTTGTCCGGCATATGTCTGCCCACCGCCCGCAGGCCTGTTAAACATGTATCAGATGATGCCCTGCCGCCTTGAGAAGCCGGTTCATAATGGCCTGTCCCATTCTGGGCGTATCAAAGGACTCTGAAAAAATATGATCTACCTGCTCCTCATCAAACTCTCTCAAAAGCCCGAACAGATGTCTCGCAATGGTCTCCTCATCCTGCCGTGTTCCGATACTCTTTATGACCTGGGCCTCATAGGCGCCCACAGTCTCATCCGTGCCGATGACTCCCACACGTTTTCCCTGAGCCTGCAGTTCACGGCTTTTTTCATTGATGGTTTTAATAACCTGCTCCGTGCTGCCTTCCACAATGGTCAAGCCGGCATTGGGGGCGTAGTGACGGTACTTCATTCCCGGGGCCTTTGGCTTTACCTTTTCATCCGTGATCAAAAGACCCTTGTCCATCCGCACCGGGCCGATCACCTCCTCAGCCATCTTCTGGCTGATATATCCGGGGCGCAGGATTACGGGTATCTCCTCTGTAAAGTCCACAATTGTGGACTCCAGCCCGATTCCCACATCTCCGCCGTCCAGGATCATATCCACTTTTCCGGTCAGATCTTCAGCCACATGGGCAGCCCTGGTGGGGCTTGGACGCCCGGATGTGTTGGCACTGGGTGCCGCAATATATCCTCCGCCGAGACGAATCAGCGACAGCGCTACCGGGTGGGAGGGCATCCGCACCGCTACGCTGTCAAGGCCGCCTGTAGTCTCATAAGGCACCGCATCGCTTTTTTTGAAAATCATGGTCAGAGGGCCGGGCCAGAACTTTTCAGCCATCTTTCTGGCTTTTTCCGGAATCTCACTGACAATCCGGTCCAGGCTCTCCATATCCGCAATATGGATGATCAGCGGATTGTCTGAGGGCCTGCCTTTTGCCGCATATATTTTCTCAGAAGATTCTGCATTCAGCCCGTCTCCGCCCAGCCCGTAAACGGTCTCTGTGGGAAACGCAACCAGGCCGCCGTTTTTCAGGATCTCTCCCGCCTGCCTGATCACAGATTCATCGGGGTGTTCCCTGTCTACTGCCAATATTATGGTCTTCACGTTTTCTCTCTTCTTCCTGTCTGTTCTTTACATACATAACCATAATACCATTGTCTCTATGGTTTTTCCACAATTTTTTTACAGCCGGTGAGAAATTCAGGACTCCGCGTCTCCCAGATATGTAAGAATACCGTCCCGGACCGCTTCTGCCACCTTATCCTGGTATTCATCTGTCTCCAGAAGGCCCGCCTCTTTTGTATTGCTTAAAAATCCGCATTCCACAATATTTAAGATCCCCTCGCTGCGTTTCAACAGATAATAGGTGGAATTGGCCTTCTCCACTCTCGGTCTGCTCACATCAAGCTGGCTGTTCATGGCATCCTGAATGCATTTTGCCAGTTTCCCGCCCTCTGCTGAGTGAGTGAAATAAAAAACCTGGGGGCCGCAGACCGCCTCGTCAGGATAACTGTTCTGATGGATGCTCACAGTGAGCAGGGGCTTCTTTTCCCTGATAAGCTCGCACCGCTTCTGCATATCCTGTACCTTCTTGTTTCTGCTGTCCGCGTCGTAAAGGCCGCCGTCCTCAGATCTGGTCATGATCACCTGATACCCTTCTTTTTCCAGAAGCTTCTGGAGCTTTTTCGATATTTTCAGGTTGATCTCCTTTTCCTCCAGTTTCTTTATGCCCACCACTCCGGGATCCATACCCCCGTGTCCGGCATCCACAACGATGACGCCTTTCTTTCCTTCCGCTTCCTTGCTCACCAGCCGCGCCCCTTCCCTGGAGAGCAGAAATGCAGAGGCAAGCAGAAGAACAGCCATTCCCAGTTCCACAACACGTCTTTTCTTCATCACAAAAAAATCCCTCAAAGCCTATTCGTTAAAGTATATGCTTTGAGGGACTTTCCTAATCTTTTAATTTCTGCCCGGCTGCAGTTTTTCAAAAAACTGTTCTGCCGGAACCGGCCGTCCGAAATAGAAGCCCTGTATGAGCCGCAGGCCCATGCTGCTCACTCTTCCGTATTCCTCTTCTGTCTCCACACCCTCCAGGCAGACCTGTTTCCCCACATCATTGCACAGTTCTGTGATGGAACGGATAAATGTGGCGTTGAACAGATCCGTGGTGATTCCCTTGACAAATCCTCTGTCTATCTTCACAATATCTGCAGGTATATACTTTAGCATAAAGAGGGAAGAATACCCCACGCCAAAGTCATCCATTGCCACCCGGACACCCATTTCCCGAAAGCTCTCCAGTGTCTCCCTGACTATGGCATCCTCCTTGACAAAATAGGACTCTGTCAGCTCCAGTGTAAGATTTGCGGGACTGAGTTTTATTTCGTCCAGGGTGTCCCTCACAAAGGACGTCAGATCCCCTTCCAGGAACTGCTGATAGGACAGATTCACACTCATGTTGAAATCAGGTTTCTGTTCACACCACTGTCTGCACTGGGCGGCGGCCTTGCGCAGGATCCACATGCCCATAGGAACGATCAAACCGTTCTGCTCCAAAAGAGGTATGAACTCACCGGGTGACACATCCCCGTATTTGCTGCAGTGCCAGCGGGCCAGCGCCTCGGCTCCGTAAAGCCTGCCTGTCTTTGCATCCACCTGAGGCTGGTAGCAGACAGAGAATCCGGCAAAGCCCCGCTCTATACTCTCTCTGAGCATCTGCACCATTTCCAGTTTTTTCTCCTTCTCCAGGGGAATCTCCGGAGAATAAATCGTCATCCGGTTCTTGCCCCTGACCTTGGAGCGCTCCAATGCATAGTTCGCGCACTTTAAGAGGTCCAGGTAATTGTCCGCATTCTCAGGGCAGACCGCGTAGCCCCCTGATATGGTACAGTAATATTTCTTTCCGCTGTACTCCTGCTGGCGTGTATACTTATTCTGGATCTTTGAAAAGATCTCCTGCGCGTCCTCTTCGGTACCGTTGGTAAGGATAATTCCGAACTCATCCCCGTCAAGGCGGTAAAGCCTGGCATTATCAGGGAGCATAGCACTTATATTTCCTGCCGTTATCCGCAGGATCTCATCCCCGAACATCCGGTCATACAGGTCATTTACATTCTTAAAGGCATCCATATCCAGGATCATGATCCCGATTCGGGTGATCTGGCTGCCGTCCATAAGGTATTTCTTGATACTGCCCTCAAATTCAAACCGGTTATACAGGCCTGTCATATGGTCAATCTGCTTTTCTTTGCCCAGATTCGTGATTATGCCGGCAAACATATCCGGTTTCCCGTACTGGTCGCGGATCAGCTTGCCTCTGCACCTCAGCCAGATCCATTCTCCCTCCGTATTCTTAGCTCTGTATTCAATGTTGTGTTCCTCTATACGTCCGTCCGCGATCTCCTGATTACTCTCAAGGAAATGTGCCTCATCATGGGGGTGAATCAGGCCGATCCAGCAGGCTGCCGCGTTCTCCACCACCTCACCCGGCAGGCCAAATTCCTGCACCATGGCCGGAGGATAACGAAACACGCCGGTCTTCATATTGCCTATAAATATGTAGTCATCTGTACTCTCTGTCAGCGCGTCATACAGACGAGCCTGGTTATATTGAAATTCATCCTTTGATTCCGCTTCCGAATCATTGTATTTTAATCTGTTCTTTGCCCGCATAATATGATAATTACGCTTCTGCATATACATCAATTCATCCGTTTTGGCTATGATATCGGAAACTGTAAAGCAGTCCTCAGGATAGACTTCCACTGCTCCATAAGAAAAAGACGGCTGGCACTCCAGTCCGTAATCTTCCCGCTCTCTCTCCAGTATTTCCAAAATCTTCTGTATGCGCTTATCCGCGCAGATCAGCTCTTCCCCGTAAAATGCCACGATGAACTCATCACTGCTCAGACGGAAAATCACATCCTCCGGACACAGACAGCGTCTGGAAGCAGATGTGACAAACTGAAGCACCCTGTCACCTTCCCCGTCTCCATAACGATTGTTGATCCAGTTCAGACTGTCAATATCAAACATTGCCACTGTCAGCATTTTCTTCTCTTTTTTGGCTCTCTTGACGATCAGTTCCAGCCTGTCCTTGCCTTCCCTTCGGCTGGATACCCCTGTCAAAGAATCCATTGCTGCCAGCTGCCACAATTCCCTGTGCTCCATAACGCCCTCTCCTACACGAAACCCTTTATCCCTCTGCTATCTTATCATTGTAAATGGCAGCAGGGAGAGATACAAGTGTATTTTACCACATATTTGAAATAAATTCAAAAAACCCCGGGACTTTATCCTCCCGGGGCAATGAATCTTATTTTTCGTTTTCCAGTTCTTCCTCAAGAAGGGCTTCGTCTTCCTCACTCAGCAGCCTGGATATCTGCATGGCAAGTTTGGAGTCTTCGTCTTCCTCCTCCTCAAACTCTTCCAGCTCCGCAATATCATCCAGAGCATCTAAAAGGTCCAGCTCCTGGGTGTCTCCCAGGTGCAGCTCCTCCGCATCCTCCACCGGCTGGGGAAGTTCCACTTCCGGTTCTTCCTCAATGTCATTGAGTGAAGTGGGCATTGTGCTGATGATCTGGTGCACCTCTTTATAGGAAGCCATGAAACGCTTCTGCGCCTGGTTGATGAGCTGAACGATCTCATTCATCTCATCCTGGACAGCTATGTATTTTTTCTTGCCTTCCCGAAGCTTGTCATCGATCTCAGACTGTACAGCCTCCACCCGCTGTTTTGCCTCTGCCTCCGCCTCGGAGATCATGGTGTTGCATTTCTCCTCAGCATCTTTGATCATAGCATCTGACTTTAACTGAGCGTCAAAGACCAGTTTTCCGATGCTTTCATAATTGTCAATATACTTCTGGTATTTCTCGTGGATCTCCATCTCCAGTCGCTCCTGGTGCGCGTCCTTTAACTCAATGCGCTTCATAAGCTCTGCGATCTTGGCATCCTTTTCTGAGATGAGCTTTTTCAGTCTCAACTGTTCAGCAGCAGCTTCATCCTTCATTCGCTGCACCTGTTCTAATACGTCCTCCTTATCAAATCCCCCCATGATCGTGGTTTTAAATATTTCATGTTCTCCCATTACTCCACCTGTTCCTTTCTGCATCACATCCTGCTGTTTTTACTGCAGGTACTGGCTGATGGTATTCCACACGTCAGCCCTCTCAAATCCCAGTTTCCATTCTGCCACGCCTCCCAGCTCATACTTCTGTACAAGCTGCATCTTGGCATCCAGTGACTGCTCATCCTCCAGCCACATCTGATATAAACCATTGTCTGTTGACAGCTCCGCATAGTTCTGCGAAACATCCTTGTTCCAGTACATTTCCATGCCCATCTCTGTCACAATTTTACTTGCCTGGTCCATACCCATGATCTCACTCGTTACAGTGCCGGCATTGTCAGTAAACCAAAGCCTTGTATAGAAGGGAACTCCGTTGATCACCTTATTCTTCGGAACTTCCTTTAAGGTCTGCTGGATTCCCTCCTCCACAAAAGGCAGGGAGGCGACAGAACCTGCTTCCTCTGTTCCGTCTGTGTGTTCATCATATCCCATGATAATGACATAATCCGCCACGATTCCCTGTTCCTTCCTATTATAAAAGGAGGTAAACTGCGGAACCGGATTGTCTACAGACAACACCAGGTTATTTTTCCGGCAGGATATGGACAGTTCGCGTATAAACTGGATAAAATGGGGCGCCTCCTCCTGCGTCAGTGCCTCAAAATCCACATTAATGCCGTCCAGCCCTACCCTTACTGCCTCTTCTATGAGTTTCTGAATGAGATGTTCCCTGGATGTGCGGTTAGACAGCGTGTCCAGAGTGCTCACATCTTTATTGAAATTGTCGATCAGTCCCCAGACCTCCAGCCCCTTTTCATGGGCCAGGTTCACGTAATCCGCACTGGCAAGGGAGGAGATGGTTCCCTCTGCCCCGGTAACGGAAAACCAGGTAGGTGAGATCACATTGATTCCCTTAATGCTCTCCAGTGTCTGGGCAAGTCCTGCATTGGCATCCTCTGATGTAACCTGGTGCCATGCCAGATTGATCTTGTGGTCTCTTGTCAGGCTGGTAAACTCCTCTTTATAGCTGCCGTCATATTCTGCCTTCTTCTCCTCAGGGGCTGTGAGTTCCTCCTTGGACACATAGCCGTTGAAGCCGTCAGAAGTTGCTACCTGGGACCAGTTGTCCAGCTCTTCTATAAGCGTCAGCTCCGTTCCCTTTGCCACATCCGTCAGAATATCACTCTTGATGCCGCCGCGGTAACGGATCACGGTATCGTTCTTTGCTTTTACGATCTTTTCACTGCCCCACTGATAGCGGATCACCGCTTTGTTTGGACTTTCGGTCACCGTACTGGTGATCTCCATATATTTCTGAATAAAATCAAGGGCCAGATAAATTTTATCATCTGTCTGGCGGATGATTTTATAACCTTCATCTTTATTTTCACCATTCACCGTATAAGACGTGCTCTCCGGTGCTATGGCAAGAATCTCCTTTGGTGTGGTGTAGAGCATCTGGCTGCTGTCCGCTTCCCAGTAAAAACGCCCTCCCAGCACATTTGACACTGTTTCATAATCCAGATAGACCCTTCCGTCCATCCATTTGCCCTTCGTATCACTCACTGTATTCTGGAGCACCAGGGCCACGTCATCCTCTTTCTCCAATCCATAGTAAGTGTTCAGATCCATTCTCGTATCGGAAGGTGTATGTCTCTTGATCGCGGCAGTCAGCACTCCCACAGCTGCAACCACAACGATCAGAAGGATGACTACCAGCACCATAACGGCATTGCTGTTCCTTCTTCTCCTCCGCCTTCTCTTCTTTTGACTCATAATTAAACTCCTTATTTTTTCTCGCATTTCTCCACCATTATAACATACTTTTTCCGTTCGTCATTACTTTCTTCGACAATTTATATTTTTTTAATAGTAGGAAATTCGGGAAAACTTAACAGCCGGATTGGGGAAAAGCCCTGAAACTCCCAGGGTTTTTCCCTGTTCCGGCCCCCTGTTATACATACCGGGAACGCAAATATTACAGGGTTACATCTATGGCTTACTCATTTTTCACGAAATCAAACTGCAGTCTTTCCACCTCCCCTCTTTCGTTCTGCACATAGTCGCGCATATAGACACCTTCCTCTGCGATACTGCATGCCTGTTCAATCTCTTCCGGCGTGCTGGGGCTTCCGTTTAGTAAAAGGGGAATCCCCTGACGCCGGTAAGTCTCCAGCTCACATCGGAGCGCTCTGGTTTCCTTGTCTTTCTTCATGTTTGCTGTGGACAAAAGTTCGTGATATATTATACCTCTGTCCTCTCCTTTCTTCTTGAAACGCGGTTCCAGTATTACAGATAAAGAAAGGCGCTGTAATCCCCATAATAAAAATAAATCCATGGTCTTAGTGTTCTGTCACATGGGATCATGCAAATCGTACAGAATGTACTCTCTGCCTGCGGTCAGACGCCGCCTGAAATGAAAACTTAGAATATTGTCATTGACGAAGGCCTACGGGATATCATCACTCCCCTCTGTAAAATATTTTACAGCACTCCTTCTTTGTCTGTGAAAATCATTATATCATACATGAATTTGTCTTAGCAAGCTGTTTTATGTAATTATTTCCCTTTTTTATCATATTTTTTATTTTTTCCACATATATGAAAAAAGTATGAAGCGCTTTACATACCGGCGTTTCATAGTATATAATATAAATGAGATACCAGCATCTTTGTTTTGCCAGACGGCAGAACCGACAGATAGACAGGATGTGATAAAATGAAGATAGAAAAAATCAACGACAACCAGATACGTTGCACGCTCACAAAGGCTGATTTGGAAGACCGTCAGATTCGTTTAAGTGAACTGGCTTATGGTACGGAAAAGGCCAAAGACCTGTTCCGTGATATGATGCAGCAGGCAAACTATGAATTCGGTTTTGAGGCCGACAATATACCGCTGATGATCGAGGCAATCCCGGTTTCTGCCGACAGCATTATCCTGATCATCACCAAGGTGGAAGACCCGGAGGAACTGGACACACGTTTTTCCAAGTTCACACCTTTCGGCGGACCTGCAGGAGACAATGCCCAGCCTCCTTTAGAATTTGAGGGAGCCGATGATATCATCGATGTATTCCAGAAAATCTACGAGGCAAAAGCAAAAAATGCAGCCAAGAAAAAAGGAGTAAAAACCCCGGCACCATCTGAGACACCGGAAGTACCTGTCCGTCTCATACGGCAGTACCGTTTTCAGGACCTGGACGGCGTGATCCGTGCAGCCCGCGGCCTGAACAACTTCTTCCAGGGCGTAAACTCCCTGTACAAAGACAGTGCAACAGGGGAATATGAGCTGGTGATCCACCAGTCCGAAAATACTCCATCCGATTTCAATAAAGTCTGCAACATGCTCTCCGAGTACGGAAAAGGCAGTGCCTTCTCACAGGCAGGGGAAGCCTATCTCCAGGAGCACAGCGAACGCATCATTGCGGATAAAGCACTACAGAAATTAGCAGCCCTATAACCGGATGCTGGTAAAAGTAAAAAGCCCCGGCGGACCTCCACTTCTTTGTGGAGACCGCCGGGGCTTTTCACTTTTCATTATTTATCTGCCAGGAAATCGTTGATCTGAGCAGTCAGAACATCTGCGTCAATTCCATGAACCATGGCAGCTTCTTCCAGGCTTTCACCCTGAGCGGAAGGACAGCCGATGCAGTGCATACCGGCTCTCATCAGAATCGGAACAATATTTTCATCCACACGGAGTAATTCGCCGATTGTCATATCTTTGGAAATTGTCATGATAGTTTCCTCCTTTTTTCGTACTGTGTATTATTATAAACTCTTTTTCTCCTATATTCAACTGTTTTTCTCCGGTTTTCTTTTTCTTCTCGAAATTCACGGATTGTTTAGAAATAAAGACTTGTATTCTAATACCAAATATATTAGAATATGCGTAAGAGCTGAATCTTATACCATCGAATTTTCCCAATGTACTGCTGCGGCAGGTCCTGGGCCAGATCAGGTATGATTCAGAAATTATAAAAGGAGGATTTTAAGTATGGCATACGTAATTACAGACGAATGTGTAAGCTGTGGAACCTGCGAAGGAGAATGCCCATCTGAAGCTATCTCCCAGGGCGATGACAAATACGTTATCGATCCGGACAAATGTGTTGACTGCGGAACTTGTGCAGAAGCATGTCCTACAGAAGCAATCGTAGAGGGTTAATAACTTTAAAAAAACACAAACCTGTATCACGCAGGTTTGTGTTTTTTATTATCTTTTTTTCTTAAACAACTTTTTATTCTTCTGCCGCTCCTGTTCCATGGCTGCTGCCACTTCCCTGCGGGATTTCTGACATATTCTGATTCTCTCATCCAGCCTTTTATAACGCTCTTCCCCGGAATGAAGGGTCCGCATCCGTTCCTTTACCAGCCTGTCCAGTATTTCCATAAATTCAGCCGGTACCCGGTTGTCCGCTTCTGTTGTCTCGGCCTTTCCTACAGACTGCGGCGGCCTGCCTGTCACGGCTCTGTTCTGAGCTGCCCGGTTCTTTTTGCCGGATGCTTTTCTTGCAGATGCCTTTCTGTTTTTTCTGGCAGCGGACATTTCCCTTTTCTGCTCTGCAGGCTCTGCGGTCCTCTGCCGTACCGGTTCACATGGCTTGTCCTGGTTATGGTTTGGTCTTTCCTGACTTTTCACAGGCTGCGGCTGTTTAGGTGCATTTTCTTGTGTCTTTTTACTGTGTACTGCCTCTTCCCGGTTTTCTTCATCCTTATATAAAAAGGGAATCAGGCTGCCAATCTCTTTTAATGCAAGTCCCTTTTTCTTCAGTTCTTTAATAGCCAGAAGTACCTGGATATCATATCGGGTGTAGTATCTGTGTCCCATTTCGTTTCTGTCAATCGGCAGGTGCAGCTCATCTTCCCAAAAGCGCAGGACATGGGACTGCACGTCCAAAAGCTTCGCCGTCTCAGAAACCGAATAGCTGGTTTCACTCATATACTGACCCCTTCCATTTTGCGTCTTTCTTTAAGAAACATTATAGCAGGGCATGGAAAAATTGCAAGAAAATGTGTTCGACAAAACCTGCCGGAATATCACTGGCAGACATAGGCGCCGTCCACAATCAGGTCGGTTCCGGTCGTATACGCGGAAGAATCCCCGGCAAGATATAAAACCGCCCCGATAAGTTCCTCAGGAGTCCCCATCCTGCCGTATGGCATCATCCCTTTCCAGGCGTCCTTCAGCTCCTGGGGGGTGTCTACGGACATAGGCGTGGAGATGTATCCCGGACTTAAACTGTTCACCCGGATGCCATAGGGAATCCATTCCAGGGCCAGGGACTTTGTCAGATGGATAACTCCCGCCTTCGATGCATTGTAGGAAGCCTGCCACTGAGGTATATTTACAATGGTCCCTGACATGGATGCCATGTTGATGATGCTGCCGTGTATCTTTTTCTGTACCATAAGGCGTGCAGCGCTCCGCGCCATAATGTACTCCCCGGTCAGATTCACGTCAACCACCTGCCTGAACTCCTCTATGCTGGCCTCAAAGGTGCTTTTGTGAATGCAGATGCCGGCATTGTTAAACAATACATGAATACCGCCGCTTCTCTTTTCAATCTCCTCCACTGCCCGGTCCACACTCTTCTCATCGGTTACATCAGCCTTGATGTCATAGGCTTTATTGCCGTCCTCCAAAATGAGTTTCACCGTTTCCGCTCCTCCCGAACGGCTTATAACGACAACCTCGGCTCCCGCGCTGGCCAGCCCTCTGGCCACTACCTGTCCGATTCCCCTGTTTCCGCCTGTTACAACAGCGGTCCTGCCTTCAAGTCCAAAAAGTTTGTCAAGATAACTTGCTGATTTTTCAGACACGGTTATATCCCTCCTTTAGTTCTGTGTAGATTTCTTCAATATCTGCGATTCTGGGGTTTGCCTGATAATCAGGCAGTTCATGTCCCCTTTCTGCTATTTTTCTAAGTATATCATATGCAACACCGAATTGGCGGAAATTCAGCCACATTCCCATATCTTTCATTAGTTTCTCTATTTCTCCGCAGCACTCCGATGCAGCCCTGAAACCGATTTATATACTTCCGTATTTATGCCATGCTTCCAACATTGCCCTGTAATTCTCAATTGGTGTCTCAATCGCAACGGCATTGGAGTTGCCGAAGATAAAACCCGGATACTCCCTGCACTCCAAAAGAATTCTCTTTGCCTCTTCATACACCTGGTCCGGCGTTGCAGTCAGCATTATTCCACAGTCCAGATTACCACAGAGTGTCACTCGATTTTCCATAAATTCCTGAACTCTCCTGATATCCATACCCGCAAGCGGATCAATTGCCTGAAGGCCATCCACACCTGAATTCCTAATATCCTCCAGCAGCAGATCAATGTTACCATCCGTATGTAAAATTGCCGGAACCCCTTGACTGTGCAAATAATCTGAAAATTTCCGCAAATATGGAAAATACCATCGCTGCTGCTGTTCACGATTGAAAAACGGTGCCCGATTGTCCGCTACATCAGATCCTGTATAAATTGCATCCGCACCTGCATCAATCAGACGTTTCGAGTTTTCCAAAAAGCTGTCATAAATCTTTTTGCACATCTCATCAATTACTTCCGGTTCATCAAACATCTGAAAACAGAATTCCTCGAATTCTTCACCAGAAGGCATTGCAATCACGCCGGCACAGGAACATACAACAGCAAAATCAGGTGCAAGCCTCCTAATATTCCTAACAAGTTGCACCCTATCCAAGTCCGGAAGTGTATAAAAACAATTCCAGGGATTGTCAGGGATTGACACTGCCGAAAATCCCAGTTCTTCACCACACTTCACCAGGATTTCTGCATCCTTTTGCAGCGCACGGCTTCTTTCTGTCTCCGTCAGACTCAAATACTCTTTTCCGGACACAAAATGTTCGCCTCCCACCTGATCCCAAATATGAAAATGCAACTCCCACAGAGGTATTTCCTTCTGTGCTTCCCCATGCCTCAGCACTCTTAAAAAATTTTCTCTTCTGGACAACGTTTCTGCTCCTCCATTTCCTTTGTCGAAATTTTCTTATTTGCCTTCTAAACCTTCTGATTTTTCAGACACGGTCATATCCTTCACTCAGCTCTCTGTATATTTCTTCAATATCCGCGATTCTGGGGTTCGCCTGATAATCAGGCAATTCATGTCCCCTGTCTGCTATTCTTCTAAGCATCTCATATTCAACACCGAATTGGCGGAAATTCAGCCACATTCCGATATCTTTCATCAGTTTTTCTATTTCTTCGCAGCACTCCGATGCGGCCCTGGAATCAGAGACATCTTTCAGGGCAGGATTGAAAATGCGTCCCACCTCTGCAAATTTTTTCTCTGCTGCCAGACAGGTGAACCGTAAAAAGGACGGATATGTCAAGGCCAGGGATTCCCCATGCATGATCTGAGGGCAATGTCCGCTGATCGTCATACCCACACCGTGGGGAAGTGTCACGCCTGCGTTGGCAATAGCCAGGCCTCCGCAGGTATCTGCCCAGGCCATCCCTTCCCTGGCTTCCATATCTTCACCATTCTTTACCGCCCTTCTCAGATATTGGGCAGCATATTTTATCCCTTCAAGTGCGATCATGTCCGTATACGGAGAAGCTTTTACATTGATATAGCTCTCAAAGCAGTGACAAAAAGCGTCAAAACCGGTGGATGCAGTTATATGGGCAGGCATGGATACTGCAAGCTCCGGGTCGATCAGCGCAACACGGGGATAAATCAGGTTGTTAAAAATAGCACTCTTAGTACAGGTCTTTGTCTCCGTCATGACTGCAACCTGCGTGACCTGTGACCCTGTCCCCGCTGTTGTGGGAACTGCGATCACAGGCAGCGTTGCCTGCGGCTGCGGATTTTTAAAAAACAGATAATCCCACGCCGTGCCTTCGTTTGCGGCTGCCACGGCAATGGCTTTTGCCGTATCCATGGCAGAACCACCCCCAAGACCGATCACAACCTGGCAGCCTTCTTTTTCGGCAATAGCAGTTCCCTCCTCCACACATTTTGTAGTGGGATTCTGCGATACTTTGTCAAAATGAAAAACGGTAAGGCCGCTGTTTCGCAGGCTTTCTGTAATCCTGTCATATAACTTTTCCCTGGAAGACTTTTTTTTGCCGGTAACCAAAAGGATTTTATTTCCAAGGCCTGCTGCCAGACCGGGAAGCTCTTTAATACAGCCGCTTCCGAAAATAATTTTTGTTGTCTGTTCATATTCAAACTTTTTCTTCATACGCACGCCCCCCGTCACATATAAATATTCTTTCTCTTGATTTTCAGGACAGTAGCAATGTTGTTTTTCCTGGCCTTTGCCGTGTCGATAAGAAGAACATCACCTTCTGCACTCCATGTAAGCGGCTGTCCGTCACCTAAAACGGTTATGCTTTCAATCTCCTCCTTATAGACCATTGGAAGTATATGATGCAGCGCCACCTGGTCTCCTATTCTTCCCAGCGCAGATGCATAGATATACTCATCTCTCATGGTATACCGGATGTCCCTCGGTGTATATTCCACTTCATCCATCTCACTAAAGGCACCGGAACCGGTCATTTTAGTAGGACCCTCCTCTGCTGTACGCCACGGTGTGGTATCATAGACTGCCTCTCCGTTTTCCTCCAGCCATGCCCCCATTTCCAGCAGTATTTTCCTGGCTTCTTCCGGGATGGTTCCATCCGGCTTTGGCCCCACGTTCAAAAGCAGATATCCATTTTTGCTTACATTGTCCAGCAGATAATGGATCAGAGATTTGGCTGATTTATATTCTGCATCCTGCATATATCCCCAGGCTTCTCCCGCGTCCACTGTAGTGTCCGTGATCCAGTCATGGTATGTAGCTTCCGCGAACCTTCCCTGTTCCAGGTCAATCAGACCCGTGCCCACAGGCAGGTGGTTCCATTTGTAGGAGACAACTGTCTTCTGACCATTTTTCTCCGCCATATCCCTGTAGTAAGTGAGAAATTTTCTCTGATAATAATCATTGATAAAAGCCAAACCGAAATCAAACCATATGTAATCCGGGCTGTATGCATCTATGACTTCTTTCAGCTTAATAAACCATTTCTCATGAAACGCCGCGCTCGGAAGGTCCTGTGCGATCCACTGCCTGTCTATAGCGCCGTCCATGGTATCGGACCAGCGGATCGGTTCCGGAAGATATCTTTTGTCAGATCCCCAGTCCATATTATGCGCCTCGCCGTACAGACCTGCGTATCTTGGGTCTGAGGTGTCATATTCCTTTACCCAGTGAGGATAGAATTTCCAATTTTCCGCATGGTGGAAAGCTGTCATGAAGTGCATACCCTGCTTCCGCACTGCTTTTTCCAGTTCTCCTACCACATCCGTCTTAGGCCCCATGGCTGCTGCATTCCATTCATTGACACGGCTGTCCCACATGCTGAATCCATCGTGGTGTTCCGCCACAGGACCTGCAAATCTCGCACCTGCTTTTTTAAATAATTCTGCCCATTCCGCAGCGTCAAATTTTTCCCCGGTAAACATGGGGATCAAATCTTTATATCCCGTCTTGGAAGGGTGTCCGAAATGCTTGCAGTGATAGGCAAACTGGTCGGTCCCCTCCTGATACATCTTATACGGATACCAGGAAACATTTGGACCAAATGCCGGCACACTGTAAACACCCCAGTGTGTGTAAATCCCGAATTTTGCTTTTTTCATCCAGTCCGGTGTCCGGTAATCCGTCAGTTCTTTCCAATCCTTTACTTTTATCCCCATAATTTTCTTCTCCTTTTTATTTGTTAGCACCGCTTGTCAGCCCTTTCACTACATTTTCCTGCAGTACCAGATACATGGTAAGAGGCGGCAGAATGGCTATGAAGATAGCTGCCATCAATGCGCCGTAATCACTTTTCCTGGCTCCCACAAAATTAAGCAGACCCACCGAGATGGTTCTGAGTTCCGCCTTACCTATAAACACCATGGAGACCAGAAGGTCATTCCATGTGTACATAAATACAAATATACCAACTGTTGCGATCGCAGGCTTCACAAGGGGCAGAACAATCCTTGTAAATACCTTATATATACTGCATCCGTCAATGATTGCGGCTTCCTCCAGGGATGTGGGAAGGCTGTTCATGGAGCCTGTTATGATAAAGGTAGCCAGCGGCATATGGGACGCTGTAAAAAGCAGAATCAAGATCAGATAATTATCTCTGATATCAAAATTATTGATCGCCCAGGCCAAAGGTACAATGATACTCTGGATTGGCACCATCATTCCCATGACAAAATAAACTCTGACAGCACCCTGTCCCTTAAAACGCAGGCGGGAGATTGCAAAAGAAACCATACTTGCAGCCAGAGCCGTAAGTACCAGTGTCACAATCGCCAGAAACATGCTGTTTAAAAACTGCCTTCCTATATTTCCTATTTCAATGGCTGTCTTATAATTTTCAAAATGAAATTCCGAAGGAAATTTGAATGGTGAAGTAAAAATTTCTGTATTTGTCTTAATAGATGAAATTATAACGAAATACAGCGGATAAATGAAAATAAAAAGAAAGAAAAAAGAAACCAGGTATAATATTATTTTTTTCGTTATTTTTCTAGTATGATCGTTCATTTTCTTCCTCCTTAATACTCCAGCCGTTCCCGTTTTGTAATGCGGAGACTTATGACAGTAAATATAACGCTCAAAATAAAGATATAAACACCGATAACAGATGCCTTTCCGAAGTCATTGTACCGGAAAGCCTCTTTGTATAAAAGTGTACTGGGCACATCGGTCAGACCGTTTGGACCTCCCTCTGTCATAACATAGACCAGATCAAACGTTTTCAATACTGCGGTTACGATCACAACGATGCTGGAAATGATCGATTCCCATATCATTGGAATGATAATATGGAACACTTTTTTTAATCCCACCGCTCCGTCCAGTTTTGCTGCCTCCACCACATCGTCAGGAATCCCTGAAATAGCAGCGTAACTGACAGTCATATGAAACCCGATGCCGCACCATGTATTCACCAGAATAATAGTTGTCATGGCCGTATTCTTATCTACCAGCCAGCTTTTCACCAGACTGTCAAGACCAATTCCCTGAAGCATGGTATTCAGAACTCCTGTGGGCATCAGAATAAAGTACCAAAGAAGACCAATAACGGTTGTGGAAAGTACCTGAGGTACAAAATACGCAAACTTAAAAAAACGATATCCCCTAAACCGCTCACTGAGCATAACCGCCAGCAGAAGCCCAATGGGAAGCTGCGTACACAATGTCAGCACCATGAACCACATAATATTTTTGATGGAATGCCAGAACATGGCATCTGTAATAACCGCCTTAAAATTACTGAATCCCACAAATACCATGGGGACATTTTTGATTCCATTCCACTTAAAAAAGGACATGACCAGGGAACCGCCGATAGGAACCATTAAAAGTACTGTATATAAAAGGAATCCCGGCATCAGAAAACATAACACTGCCTTTTTATTCCTTCTTATTCTCTCCATTGCTGTACCTCCTTTTCTGAAAAGGCCGCTGCAGAGCCAAACTGCAGCGGCCTGATGTTACTTCCGGTTACTGGCCTGAACCAGCCGCTTCCAACCGGCTTTGAATCTGTTCTGCCGCTTCATCTGCTGTCATTCCGGTAAGTGCGCCGATAAATGCTTCTCCCACAATATCCTCCAATACTGCCACTGTGTCGTAAGCCCAGGCATCACTGCCCCATACCTTAACATCATTTTCCTTTATCGTGAGCAGATCAGCAAGAAGAGGACTCATCTTGTCAGTTTCCAGTTCAACATCATTTCTGACTGGAATGTTGCCGCAGTCATAGGCATATCTCTGCTGGGTCTCCTTGCTGGCAAACATGCTGGCAAGCTCCCACACATATTTGAGTTTCTCCGGTTCATCCTTCAGGTGACCGCCCAATTCCAACTGTGACGGATATGCAATATCATTGTCCTTAAATTCTTCCCTGTCAGTGAAATACGGCATGCGGAATACACCTACATTGTCCTCCATGTCTTTAAGTTCTGCGATCCTCCAGCTTCCGTCAAATGACATGGCTGTCTGTCCGCTGACAAACATAGCTTTTTCTGTCTCATAATCAAGGCCCAGATAATCTTCCCCGAAGATCCCTCTGTCTGCCAGGTCCTGTATAAACGCAATCGTTTCCACTACATCTTCATCTGTCCATTTTGCTTTTCTTCCGCCCAGTTCCTTTGCCTTTTCCACTCCGCACATCTTGTAGAGAAGTCCTGTCTGGATATGTACTACCCGCCATGCATTGGTAGCACCTACAACCCATGGCGTGACCCCTGACTCTTTAAGTTTATCGCATACATCATAGAATTCATCCCAGGTCTCCGGTGCTTTTTCAATCCCTGCTTTCTGGAACAGTTCTTTGTTGTAATAGAAGACTTCCATCTGATTGTTAATGGGCAGTGCGTATGTCCCCTCTGTTCCGACAGACGACAGTTCCATCATATCAAGAAGTGTGGAATCCACATTGTCTTTGATATCCGGTGTCTCTGCAATTAAATCGGTCAGGTCCAGAAAAACTCCCGTGTCTGCATATTCCTTCATGATACTGATGCCGGGCCACTGGATAATGTCCGCCACATTGCCGGATGCAACATCTGTTTTGAACTGGTTCGTAAAGCTGTTGCTGTCATTTGTACTCTCATCCTGGATAGTGATATCCGGGTATTTTTCCTGAAATTCCTGAAGGACCTCCTCTTTCAGCTTAGTTCCGCTGTCAGCGCCTGACATTCTTGTAAGAAGACGGATAGTGATCTCCTCCCCGCTTCCCTCTTTTTCAGAATCTGTCTTCGCCTCATCTGTCTTTGTCTCTGTCTTACTTTCAGCATCCTGGCCCCCGTCCGCGCCTGTATTGCCGCCGCAGGCAGAGAGTCCTGCTGATGCCATAACTGCTGCCAAAAGCACTGCGATTTTCTTTCTCATTCCTTTACTCATAATTAATACCTCCATAATTTTTGCTGTACCCTTAGGACATTTTTTCCGGATCTAATTCCCATATTTTATAAACTTCTTCAGCACCAGGGATGCGGATCCGACTGCGGTGCCGTTCTCACCCATCTGAGAAATAACCAATTTCACCTGCCTTCCTGCAAATTTCATCTGCCTCTCGCGAAGCACTTCCTTTACTTTCTTTAAAAAAATATCACCTGCGTTGGTCAGACCCCCAAATAAAATGATCAGGTCTGGGTCCAGCAGATTAATATAATTTGCCAGTCCGATTCCAATATACTGCATGGCCCGTTCTGTTATCTGTATTGCCAGACGATCCCCCAGACGCGCCGCTTCAAATACTGTTTTCGCTTCAATACGATTGATATCTTCATTAACCAGTTCCATTATTTTCGTTGCATTGCCTTCCAATACAGCGATCTTGGCATCTCTGGCGATAGCATTTCCCGACGCGATAGCCTCCAGACAGCCAAGGTTGCCGCAGTTACATTTTGGCCCGTTTTTCTCCAGGATGATATGGCCAATCTCTCCGCTGCTTCCTGAACTTCCCCTGTAAAACTCCCCTTCCCGCATGATAGCAGAACCAATTCCGTGTCCCAGATTTACCACCAGAAAATTTCTGGAATCCACACCTGCCCCGAAATAATATTCTCCCATAGCCAGTGCCCGGTTTGCGTTCTCAATTGTAATGTCCATCTTAAACCGTTCACGGATGGGTGTTAACATGTCAACATTCTCCCATTTAAAATCAGGGGAAAACAGAACCTTTCCGCTTTTCTCATCCAGAATTCCCGGCATGCCGATTCCCATACCTAATATCTGCTTCCTGGACAGTCCGCTCTCGCGTATCACATTCTCTATCACCTGAATCAGCCTGGATATCCATACCTCAGGCACAGCTGTGCCTCCAGTCTCCATGATTTCACGGATAAATACCTCCCCGGCAAGATTCATCATCAGCACATTGGTTTTACTGCGCCCTACCCCTACTCCGATAATATATTTCGAGTCTGGTACCAGCTCCAATAACTCCGGGCGCTTTCCCCCGCTGGATTCACCCTTTCCCACATCCTGCACAAACTGTTTATGAGAAAATTCCTCTGTTATTTTCATGACTGTTGGAATACTAAGGCCGATAGTCCGCGCAATCTCCGCGCGGCTGATAGGCCCTTTTCTTCTTATCAGATCAAAAACCATACTCCGGTTCATCTGCGCCATTGCAAATTTATCATATTTCACTTTTATCTGCTCCTTACCAACTTACTTAATTTAACTAACTAACTGAATAAAAAAAATAATTTCGCTATATTTAGACAAATTATCTTTTTTTTCTTTCCGGTACGCTCAGATGTCTTCCATATTTCGGAGTTACTTAATTAACTTAACTAACTTTATATGTGAATTATAACGTACTGTCCTTTCATTGTCAACCCCTTTTTGTGCATTTTAACATTAATTATGGAGAGATGATTCGAGCGCCGAAAAGTCCCTGAAAAACTTCGCGGGGCGTCCGACTTCTCAGAACGCCCCGCCCTTTTCTATAAACAGCCTTGTCAGCATAGTGGCAGCGCCAATGGCTGTGGCATATTCTCCCAATGTACCAATTCTTATCACAACATTTTTTCCGGTATACTTCATTTTATATTTCTCAACGGTTTTCTGCATCTGCTCAAAAAATAAATCCTGGGATTTTGTCAGACCGCCGGCAAGAATGATCGTATCCGGGTCCAGCAGGTTAATACTGCTGGCTATGGCTATTCCCACATACTCCATTGCCTCCTCTATAACTTTCCGGCTTAATATATCCCCCGCCCTGGCTGCCTCAAACACCATCTCTGCTTCTATTCTTCCCTGTTCAGATACCATTCTGCTGACCAGACTCTGCTTTCCCTCTTTTATTTCCTGCTCCATCCGTTTCGCAATGGCATTGCCGGAAGCCAGCGCCTCCAGGCATCCTCGATTGCCGCAGTCGCAGAGCGGTCCGTCAGACTCCATGATCATATGCCCGAATTCACCGCAGGTTCCGCTTTTTCCATACAGTAACTCTCCGTTCTCAATAATAGCAGCTCCTATGCCGTACCCCAGATTGATGCATAATATATATTCTGCGTTCTTTGCTGCACCGTAGGTGTATTCTCCAATTGCCAGAGCACGGTTTGCATTTTCTAAAAGAATCCTGAAATCCGGAAGGCGGTTTTGAAAAATGCGCATCAGAGGCACATTTACCCAGTTAAAATCAGGCGAGAAGATAACATCCCCTTTTGCATAATCCAGAATGCCCGGCATACCGATGCCGATTCCCATAAAACGTTCTTTGGAAATACCGCTTTTTATGATCAGGGCCTCCACATGGGATGCTATTTTTTCCAGAAACTGTTCCGGCTTTTTGATATCCTCCTCTGTGGTAGGAAAACATTCCTTTGACATAATGACAGCCGCCATATCGATAATCACGATCTTCACGTAATGGCGGCCGATATCTATTCCTGTTATGTAATAAGCGTTTGAAACAAATTCCAGTAAATCAGGTCTTTTTCCTCCTGTAGACTCACCTTTTCCGATAGTTTTCACCAGATTCTGCCGTTCAAATTCCTCTGTGATCTTCATCACTGTAGGAATACTCAGCTCAGCCTTCCTTGCGATCTCCGCTTTGTTGATCGGGCCTTGTGTCCGAATCATCTCCAGCACTATCTTCTTGTTCAACTGTGCCATCATAGCCTTGTTATATGACATTCTCTTCCCTCATTTTTCTCCCTGACGGACTCTCGTAATTCCTTGGTGTTTTTTTCCAGAGTTTCTTCTTTTATTTTAATCTAGGCTATTCATTTTTTCAACTGTTGATTTGCAGCTTCTGTGTAATAAGTCCAGGCAGGTCTGCGTATATACAGACATCCAGCCCATCCCAAAGCGATTTTCTGTTCTCTGCTTTTGCAGACGGCCGGCAGAAATTTCTGCCGGCCATCCAAAATACATCTTTCCTGTTCTTCCATTGTCATGTTTCCCACTTAAATATGACGATACCAGCAATAGCCACTGCCATGCCGATCAGCTTTCTCCATTCAAAACCAACCTTCTCCACGCCGAAGATACCGAATACTTCAATCAGATACGCCACGGCAAGCTGTGCGATCACAATGAGCATTGCCGCACGGGCCGGGCCCAGGGAAGACATGCTCTGGATAACGGTTACAGTGATAAAAGCGCCTATGACTCCGCCCAGTAAGATGTATTTATGATCCACTCTTGCCAGGTCGGTTATCTTGTCTCTTCCTGTAAAGAGCCAGGCTGCAATACAGACCAGAAACGCTGAGATCTGCACCCATCCTGTGGATACCCACAAGCTCGTCTGTTTTGTCAGCGCTGTATTGAATACACCCTGTACGCTCATCAGCGCACCTGACAGAAGTGCAACTAAAAGACCCCACATAAAAAATCCCTCCACATCCTTTTTCTAACTAGAATGTCCCGATAGGCTGTTTTTATGCGAATCTTTATGGAAATGGCAAAACGGACCATCCATTTCGGACAGTCCGCTCACTCTTTTATAAGAATGCAGCAGGTCTGCGCATTTCCTGTGCTGACCGTAAAAAATCATCAGTCAGGCAAAAAGCTTTTCTCCAGCTTTTCAATCATTTCATCCACATCCGCCTCTGTGATAACAAGCGGAGGTACAAGACGAAGAACATCACTTCCTGCAGAAATGACAAGAAGGCCGTTCTCTATGGCTTTTGTCACGATCTCTCCCACCGGGCGGCTGGAGACAACAAGACCCTGCATCAGGCCTTTTCCCCTTCTGGCTGTGAGGAAATCATATTTTTCTGTCAGGGCATCCAGCTTTTTCTCCAGATATGCAGACACTTCTTTTACATGCTCTGTGATTTTTTCACTCTCAAACAGGTCAAAAACTTTGCTGACTGCCGCGCAGGCAAAAGGATTTCCGCCGTATGTGGTTCCGTGGTCACCGGGTACCAGGGAATTCTCTGCTGTCTTTTTATTCAGCACAAAGGCCCCGACAGGAACACCACAGCCCAGAGCTTTTGCGGTTGTCATCACATCCGGCTCCACGCCGTAATCCTGGAAGGCAAACATACATCCGGTCCTGCCCATGCCGCACTGGATCTCATCCAGGATAAGCAGGATATCATGTTCGTCACACAGGGCACGCACACATTTTAAGAACTCCGGTTCTGCCGGGTAGATGCCGCCCTCACCCTGGACAGTCTCCATAATGACGGCACAGGTCTTCTCCGTGATCTGGCTTTTCACACTCTCCAGATCATTGAAGTCGGCAAATTTAATACCGCCGATCAGAGGCTTGAATGGCTCCTGATAGTGAGTATTTCCCGTTACGGACAGAGCGCCTAAGCTTCTGCCGTGGAAGGAATGCCTCATGGCAATGATCTCGTGGTCTGTTTTCTTGTCCTTCAGCCAGGCATATTTCCTGGCCACCTTGATCGCACCCTCAATGGCTTCTGTGCCGCTGTTGGTGAAAAACGCCTTGTCAAGGCCGGAGGCTTTTGTAAGCTTCTCAGCCGCTTCCACCATGGGCACATTGTAGAACAGATTTGACGTGTGGATCACTTTATCGATCTGGTCTTTCAGTGCCCGGTTATATGCCTGGTTGTTGTAGCCCAGAGCAAAAACAGCAATGCCCGCTGCAAAATCCAGATATTCTTTTCCGTCCACATCGTAAAGACGGACGCCGTCTCCCTTTTCAAGAACCACCGGAAAACGGTTGTAGGTGTGGAGAACTACATTCTCCGCCCGTTCCATATATGCATTACTCCTGGTCATCATGATAATATTTCCCCTCGCCTTTCCTCAGGATCGCTGTACCGATCCCTTTATTTGTGAAAATTTCCAAAAGCAGGCAGTGCGGAATCCTGCCGTCCAGAATATGGACTCTGGAAACTCCCTCCTCTATGGCATCAATGCAGTTCTGCAGCTTTGGAATCATACCGCCTCCCACATTGCCGTTTTCGATCAGGTTCTTCGCGTCTTTTACAAAAAGTTCGGAGATGAGGCTGGAAGGGTCCTCCGGATCTCTGTACACGCCCTCAATATCTGTGAGGAATGCCAGCTTCTCCGCTTTCATGGAGCATGCTATGGCACATGCCGCGTCATCCGCATTGATATTGTAAGTGGCAAAATCATCTCCCAGGCCGATCGGACACACGATGGGAAGGAAATCCTTTTCCAGCAGATCATAGAGAATCTTTGGATTTACGGTTTTTACATCGCCCACATAGCCGATATCCTGACCGTCGGAGAGTTTTTTGCTGACATTCAGGAGGCTGCCGTCTTTTCCGCTGATTCCCACTGCCTTTACACCCAGGGACTGCACTAGGGTCACAAGCTCCTTGTTCACTTTTCCAAGGACCATCTCCGCGATTTCCATAGTCTCATCGTCTGTCACGCGAAGGCCGTTTACAAACTTTGCCTCTTTTCCGACCTTCCCCACCCAGCGGCTGATCTCCTTGCCGCCGCCGTGGACAATGATGGGTTTAAAGCCAACCAGCTTTAAAAGTACCACATCCTTGATCACGTCGCGTTTGAGCTGTTCATCCACCATGGCGCTTCCGCCGTATTTTACAACAATGACTTTCCTGTTAAAACGCTGTATGTACGGGAGCGCCTCGATCAGCACCTCCGCTTTATCAAGATATTTCTGATTCACCATTTCTCTATATCCTCCGTCAAATATTTGTGTAACTGTTCCGTCTTTGAGACATTATGTATTATGAGCGGTAATCCGCATTGATCTTTACATAGTCATACGTCAGGTCACATCCCCATGCGGTAGCTTCGGCATCCCCCATCTTGATATCCGCAATGGCAGTCACTTCTTTTTCTGACAGGATCTTTGTGGCCTCCTCCTCGCTGTAACCGGTTGCCACGCCGTCCTCTATGATCTTCAGGCTGCCCGCTGCGCTCTCAAAGTATAAATCCACTTTTTCAGGGTCAAACTGCGCTCCGGAATATCCCATGGCGCACAGGATACGTCCCCAGTTGGCGTCGTGCCCGAAAATAGCGGCTTTCGTAAGGTTTGAGGTGATGATGGATTTGCTCAGGGTCACTGCCTGTTCTTTGCTTTCGGCGTGGATCACCTTTACCTCGAACAGTGCGGTGGCTCCCTCTCCGTCTGCTGCGATGTGTTTTGCCAGCCAGGTATTTACATAGCCGAGAGCCTCTGTGAATTTGGCATAATCTTCATTTTTTTCTGTGATCTCCGCGTTCTGTGCCTGTGCGTTTGCCAGAAGGAGAACCGTGTCATTGGTGGAGGTGTCGCCATCCACGGAAACCATGTTGTAGGTATCCTTTACACTGTCGCTGAGTGCTTCCTGGAGCAGTTCTTTGCTGATATTCACATCCGTGGTCACAAATCCCAGCATGGTGCACATATTGGGATGGATCATGCCGGAGCCTTTGCACATTCCGCCGATGGTCACTTTCTTTCCGTCTATCTCCGTCTCCACCGCGATTTCCTTCTTCACAGTGTCTGTAGTCATGATGGATTCCGCGGCCAGGGTGCCTGCTGCTGCCGTTTCCGAGAGCAGGGGCACCATTTTCTTCACGCCTGCTTCCAGAATATCCATGGGAAGCTGTTTTCCGATCACGCCTGTGGAAGCCACCAGCACAGAATCTTCCGGGATTCCCAGGATCTCGGCCGCCGCCTGAGCTGTCTTTTTGCAGTATCCAAAGCCCTCTTCCCCTGTACAGGCATTGGCGATCCCACTGTTGCAGACAACCGCCTGCGCTGCCGGCGCATGATAGACAATCTGCTGGTCCCATTTGACAGGGGCTGCTTTTACAACATTTGTGGTGAAAGTACCGGCCGCTTTGCAGGGTACTGTACTGTATATCATAGCCATGTCCTTGGCATTTCCTTTTTTGATTCCCGCCGCGATTCCCGCTGCCTGAAATCCCTGTGCTGCGGTCACGCCGCCGTTAATAACTTTCATCTGCTTCGTCCTCCTATCACTTACGGGAACATGGGCACCAGCTTCAGGCCCTCTGTCTCCTCAAATCCAAACATCAGATTCATATTCTGCACCGCCTGGCCTGCCGCACCTTTTACCAGGTTATCAATAGCGCCCATCATGATCACGCGGTTTGTTCTCTTGTCGATCTTAAAATTCACATCCACAAAATTGCTGCCCTCCACCCATTTCGTCTGCGGGCATACATCCTGATCCAGGATGCGGATGAAATACTCACTGCCGTAATATTTTTCATAGACTGCACGGATGGTGTCATAGTCTGCGTCCTTTGTCAGGGACGCATAGGCAGTCACCAGGATTCCCCTGTTCATGGGCACCAGATGGGGGGTAAAATTCAGACAGAACGCTCTGCCTGCCGCGTACCCAAGCTGTTCTTCTATTTCCGGTGTATGGCGGTGGGTTGCCACACCGTATGCCTTGATATTTTCATTGACTTCACAGTAGAGATTGTCAATCTTTGCTCCCCTGCCCGCTCCTGAGGTTCCTGACTTTGCGTCAATGATCAGTGTCTCCGGCCGAATCAGACCTTCTTTTACCAGAGGATAACAGGTTAAAATGCTGCATGTGGTATAACAGCCCGGGTTTGCCACCAGGCGGGCCTTTTTCACGTCCTCCCGGTTGAGTTCACAGAGGCCGTAGACGGCTTCTTCTATAAAGGACGGGGATTTATGCTGGATTTTGTACCACTCCTCGTATACTTTCACATCCTTTAAACGGAAGTCTGCGCTCAGATCCACAATCTTTACTTTGGAGAGGATCTCTTCATTCACCAGAGACGCGCATAAGCCCTGGGGTGTTGCTGTGAAGATCACATCCACTTCGTCGGCCAGAGCCTCCATATTGTCATCCATACATTTGTCATCCACCAGCTTGAACATATTCTGGTAGACCTCGTAGTATTTTTTATCTATGTAGCTTCTGGAACCGTACCATTTGATTTCCACTTCTTTATGATTTAAAAGTAATCTGACAAGTTCGCCGCCGGCGTAGCCGGTTGCCCCGATGATTCCTGCTTTTATCATGTTCTTCAACAACCTTTCTTAAGTAATCTTTATCTTCTTTCATTTCCGTAGCGCTTTGGCCGCTTGTGTATACCTTTATCATACTCCAGTTGTTTTGCATAGTAAAGCTTTATCCTGTCTGCAGCATGATGCATAAAAGTTTCCCTCGATTGCATAATCATACATCTTTTCCGTATAATATGCAAGCCTTTTTTTGAGAAATTTTCCAGTTTTTTTCTGACACACACATTTGTTATTCCATATATTAATTAAGGAAACTTTGATATCAGGTAAAATGATACATAAAATTTTTTTACATTTTTTTCATTTTACTATTGCATAAATATTAAAGTTGTTGTATAGTAAATCATGTCGAAAGCAAATACAAAATTTTAGAACGGGGCACACGGGCTGCGGGAATGCAGATTCGGATATGCTCCGGTACATAGAAAAAGGAAAATACAGGAGGAATTTATCATGAAAGAAAAGGTTATCTTAGCATATTCAGGCGGACTGGACACAACAGCACTGATTCCGTGGCTGAAAGAAAATTTTGATTATGAAGTTATCTGCTGCTGTGTAGACTGCGGACAGGGAAATGAGCTGGACGGATTGGACGAACGTGCCAAATTATCAGGCGCATCCAAATTATATATTGAAAACATCATCGACGAGTTCTGTGACGATTACATTGTTCCCTGCGTTCAGGCAGGTGCTGTCTATGAGCACAAATATCTGCTTGGTACCTCCATGGCCCGTCCCGGAATCGCCAAAAAACTGGTTGAGATCGCAAGGAAAGAAGGCGCCACTGCTGTCTGCCACGGTGCTACCGGAAAAGGAAATGATCAGATTCGTTTTGAGCTTGGGATCAAAGCTCTGGCTCCTGATCTGAAGATCATTGCTCCATGGCGTATGACCGATGTATGGACCATGCAGTCACGTGAGGATGAGATAGAGTTCTGTAAAGCACACGGCATCAACCTTCCTTTTGACGCAAGTCACAGCTACAGCCGTGACCGTAACTTATGGCACATCAGCCATGAGGGACTGGAACTGGAAGACCCGGCACAGGAGCCCAACTATGATGACCTGCTGGTTCTCGGCGTAACACCGGAGAAAGCTCCGGATGAAGGGGAATATGTGACCATGACCTTTGAAAAAGGTATTCCCACAAGCCTGAACGGAAAATCCATGAAGGTTTCCGAAATCATTACAGAGCTGAATGCCATGGGCGGAAAGCATGGTATCGGTATCATTGATATCGTGGAAAACCGTGTTGTAGGCATGAAATCCCGCGGCGTATATGAGACACCGGGCGGAACCATCCTGATGGAGGCTCATGACCAGTTGGAAGAACTGATCCTGGACCGCGATACCATGGAGACAAAGAAAAAACTGGGCAGCCAGTTTGCCCAGATTGTATATGAAGGAAAATGGTTCACACCGCTGCGCGAAGCGATCCAGGCATTTGTGGAAAGCACACAGCAGTATGTGACAGGTGAAGTGAAATTCAAACTGTACAAAGGCAATATCATCAAAGCCGGTACCACTTCTCCGTACAGCCTGTACAGCGAGTCACTGGCATCCTTCACAACCGGAGACCTGTATGACCACCACGATGCAGATGGATTTATCACTCTGTTCGGTCTGCCGCTGAAGGTTCGCGCCATGAAAATGGCAGAGGCTGCAAAGAGCCAGAATAAATAAGCCTGTATTGTAACGATTCAGCCAGCTGAATCGTTACGGGTATTCGCCCATTAAAAATCGCTTCGCGATGGGGCGAATACCTGCCGCCATTACTCTTTTGCACGGTCAGCGCAGTAAATGCGCAGACCTGACTGAACAGTTACCCTATATTTTCTTTTACTTATATTTTTATGCGGAAGGCAGCCGGGAGATATCCCGGCTGTCTTTTTGTATGGCAAAATCCGGTCAGGTGGGTAATCTATAGATGCAGTCTGCCAGACGGGCCCCCCCCGCCTGACGCTGCCAAGAAATTTATAGAAATGGTATACTAGAAATGCAGTTTTTTCATAACCAGGCCCCCATTTCGGAGTTTTTTTCTGGTTTTCAAAAGAAATCTTTCTCTATCTGCTTTCTATTATGAAGAATATTCTTTATCTTGTCAACGCAAAGGCTCCGACAAGATAAGCAAAAATTCATCTTTTTATACCAAAAAGACCCGGCGTTCAGACCGGGTCTCTGTTATTAATCTTCGTCCACGTATCTCTGAATATTGGACGCATTGACATATTTCTTTGTCTCCTCACCATTGATGACAATGAGGGTCGGTGCCTGCATCACACCGAATTTCCGTGCCAGCTCCGGGTTCTTCTCCGCATCCACCAGCTCGTAGTCCTCGCCTTCCAGCATCTGCTTGGCGATCTTACAGTTGGGGCAGGTCTCTGTGGTAAAGAGATACTTTGCCGTTACCTGTCCGTTCCTGGTCTCCTCTATCCTCACATCCTCTGCTGTCATGGCCACCGTTTTAGTGCTGCCCTTAAAGTCCGAGTGGGCAATATCATAAACGGTACGGTTCTTGTACTCCTGGCTCTTTCCGTCATTCCAGTTCTGCACCGGACGGTAATAGCCTGTAATACGGCTGTAAACCTCAGCCTTCTTACCGCATTTCGGACAGATAAAATGTTCGCCGGAGAGATAACCGTGGTCTTTGCAGACAGAATATGTAGGTGACAGTGTATAGTATGGCAGACGGTAATTCTGCGCTATTTTTCTTACAAGAGCAGCAGCGGCTTTCCAGTCAGGCAGCTTTTCTCCCAGGAACGCATGGAATACGGTACCGGAGGTATACAGAGTCTGCAGTTCGTCCTGAATATCCAGGGCATCGAAAATATCCGCTGTGTAGTCCACCGGAAGATGGGAGCTGTTGGTGTAATACGGTGTGTCCCCTTCGTTTCCTGCTGTTTTGATATCCGGCCAGCGTTTTCTGTCGTGCTTTGCCAGACGGTAGGAGGTGGATTCTGCCGGAGTTGCTTCCAGGTTGTATAAATCACCGTACTCTTCCTGATAATCTTTCAGGCGCTCTCTCATGTGGTTCAGCACACGTTTGGAGAATTCCTGAGTTCTCTCATCAGACATGTCGCATTTCAGCCATCTGGCATTTAAGCCGGCCTCATTCATGCCCAGAAGACCAATGGTGGAAAAATGATTCTCAAAGCTTCCCAGATATCTTCTGGTATACGGGTAGAGTCCCTCGTCCAGAAGTTTTGTGATCACATCCCTCTTGATTTTCAGGGAACGGGCTGAAATATCCATCATATGGTCCAGTCTGCGGAAGAAATCTTCCTCATCCTCTGCCAGATATGCGATCCTCGGCATATTGATGGTCACAACGCCCACGGAACCGGTACTCTCCCCTGAACCGAAGAAACCGCCTGTTTTCTTTCTCAGCTCTCTCAAATCAAGGCGGAGACGGCAGCACATACTCCGGACATCACTCGGCTCCATATCACTGTTGATATAGTTTGAAAAATACGGGGTGCCGTATTTGGAAGTCATCTCAAACAACAGCTTATTGTTCTCTGTATCTGACCAGTCAAAATCCCTGGTGATGGAGTAAGTGGGAATGGGATACTGGAAACCGCGTCCATTGGCATCTCCCTCGATCATGGTCTCAATGAAAGCTTTATTCACCATATCCATCTCTTTTTTACAGTCTTTGTATTTAAACGGCATCTCTTCCCCGCCTACAATGGCCGGAAGCTCTGCCAGATCATTCGGTACGGTCCAGTCCAGAGTGATATTGGAGAAGGGTGCCTGGGTACCCCAGCGGCTCGGTGTATTGACGCCGTAGATAAAGGACTCCACACATTTTTTCACCTCAGGATAGCTTAAGTTGTCAGTCTTGACAAAAGGTGCCAGGTACGTGTCAAAGGAGGAAAATGCCTGGGCGCCTGCCCATTCATTCTGCATAATTCCCAGGAAATTCACCATCTGGTTGCAGAGCACACTCAGATGCTTGGCCGGGGAGGAGGTGATTTTTCCTTCAATGCCCCCAAGACCTTCCTTGATAAGCTGTTTTAAGGACCAGCCTGCGCAGTATCCTGTCAGCATGGACAGGTCATGGATATGGATATCCGCGTTTCTGTGTGCCTCAGCGATCTCCGTATCGTAAATCTCAGACAGCCAGTAATTGGCCGTTACGGCACCGGAATTGCTCAGAATCAGTCCCCCCACGGAGTAGGTCACTGTGGAGTTCTCCTTGACTCTCCAGTCCTCCACCTTCACATAGCTGTTTACAATCTCTTTGTAGTCCAGAATGGTGGACTTCATATTGCGGATTTTTTCTCTCTGTTTTCTGTACAGGATATAGGACTTCGCCACATCAGAGTAACCTGCCTGAATCAGAACATTCTCCACACTGTCCTGAATATCCTCAACAGAAACCTTTCCCTTTACAATTTTCTTCTGGAAATCTGAAGTCACACGGAGTGCCAGCAGATCCAGCATGTCACTGCTGTATTCATTCTCCGTGGCATCGAATGCCTTCTTGACTGCTTCGGCAATCTTATCCAGCTTAAATTCTGCGATTTCCCCATCACGTTTTACTACCTGAAACATTCCTTTTCCTCCTTATATGTAAAGAAGCAGGACCATCTTGCCGCCCCGCCTCGCATTCACAGAGAATAGCCTCTGTATAAACGCTGTAGGTCTATTGTAGCAAAGGTTATACTTTTCGTCAACCGTAAAAACTACCATATATTGTAAACATTCTTTGAATTTTCCAATATATGGTAGTTTTATTAATCAAATTATTAATTCCTGCGTTACTCTTCTGCGGCCTTTGACCGGTCGGTATAACGGCTTACAGACGTCCGAAAATATCCTTTGGAACCCTTGCTTTTACTGCGATTCCGCCGTCTGTATACTCCTCCTCCATGAGCTGTCCGTACTTGCGGATCTGCTGCAGAATCCCTGCATCTTTATAAGGAATCACGCGCTCCAGATAGATCTGGTCTTCCGTCACGATTTTTTCCAGCACTTCTTTCAGCCGCTCCAGGCCCTCCCCTGTTTTGGCAGAAATGCGCAGCACATGGTCAGCATTAAAATCACTGAGGATCTGTTCTCCGGAAAGTTTATCCTGCTTGTTGAAAAGTGTCACCACCTTTTTATTGGTCACTTCCAGTTCCCGGAGGGTATCATATACCACACGCATCTGGTCTTCCATCTGAGGATTGGAAGCATCCACCACATGCAGAATGATATCCGCGTATTTTGCTTCCTCCAGGGTACTTTTAAATGCCTCGATCAAGTGATGGGGCAGCTTCCGAATAAAGCCAACGGTATCCGTCAGATAGACTCTGGTTCCCCCGGAAAGCTCCAGCATTCTGGTTGTCGGGTCCAGTGTGGCAAACAGTTTGTCCTCAGAAAGGACCCCGGCATCTGTCAGTGTATTCAAAAGGGTAGACTTACCCGCATTGGTATACCCTACAATAGCGGCTGTCATGACACGGTCCCTTTTCCGGCCCTCACGCAAAAGCTCCCTGTGGCGCTTCACCTGCTCAAGCTCCCGCTTTAACTGGGAAATGCGCTCCTTGATCAGACGCCTGTCCATCTCCAGCTTCTTCTCACCGGGACCTCTGGTTCCGATACCGCCGCCCAGACGGGAAAGGGAATTGCGCAGCCCCACAAGCCGCACTGCCCGGTAGCGAAGCTGTGCCAGCTCCACCTGGATCTTTCCTTCGCTGGTGGAGGCGTGATCCGCAAAAATATCAAGTATCAGAAGAGTCCTGTCCATCACCTTACAGTCCAGCTCCTGCTGCAGGTTGTTCATCTGCACCGGCGACAGCTCATCATCGCAGATAATGCCTGTGGCATCCAGCGCCGTGAGCAGCATTTTCAGCTCCTCCATCTTGCCCTTTCCCACATAGGTACCGGGATGGATCCGCTCTCTTTTCTGGATCACCGTTCCCACCACCAGTGCACCTGCTGTTTTTGTAAGCTCCGCAAGTTCTTCCACGGATTCCTCCGTATCGTCGCCGTCTCCCTCCTGAACGCCTACCAGGATGACACGCTCCTCTGCTTCGTTTAAATCGTATAACTGCATAAAAATCTCCTATAATATGTCTCTGTCAACTTGTCTTCCTGCTGTCCGCAGAGATAATCTGTAAAACTGTCTTATCATCATAACGCTTTTTCTATATGCTGACAAGGGGACATTTTTCACAAAAACATCTTGCAGTACCGTGATGGTTTTCTTTTCGGTAATATGATAAGATAACAGAATAAGAAGAAATTTCCTAATGACGGGCAGTTTCAGAATAGAAGAGGTGAAGCAAATGAAATGTTCCATTCACGGCAGCACATACGATTTTTATAAAAATTATCAGCAGAATGACGTTCTGAGAGATCGTCTGAATTTACTGGCCGGAAATACCTTCGGAGGGTTATCCTTTGAAAAATGGTACCGGGAGGGTTACTGGACCGGGAAGTGTATGCCGTATACACTCTTTGACGGAAATGACTGTGCGGCAAATATCCTGGCCTCTGTTTTTCCTGTTGTTCTGAATAACGAGAAGAAAACGTATCTTCAGCTTGGCACGGTCATGACTGCACCCAAGTACAGAAACAGGGGATTGGTCCGATTTCTGATGAATGAAATATTAAAAGACCAAAAGGACAACTGTGATGCGGTCTATCTGTATGCCAACGACCAGGTCGTCGACTTTTATCCCAAATTCGGCTTTACGGAGGAACGGGAATACCAGTACAGTAGACCTGTTTTTCCCAAGAAAGGAAGCATACGGAAACTTCAAGTGGATGATCCCGGCGACAGAAATATTATGGAAAAAAGAATACCATGCGGCAATCCCTACACCTTGATCGAAATGCCTGACAGCACAGAATTTGTTATGTTCCACTGCCTCACATTCCAAAAAGACAATCTTTACTTTCTGCCGGAATACGATGCTGTTGTTGTGGCCAAACAGGAGAACGATACTCTGCACTGCTACGGCATTTTCTGTGAAGACGGCAGCCATCTGGAGGATATTTTCTCTGTCGCCGCAGAGGAAAACTGCAGCAGAGTCTGTTTGGGTTTTACGCCGAAGGATTCCTGTCTGTTTGAAGCGGAGCAGTCAGAGGAGGAGGATACGCATTTATTCGTCTTTCAGGGTAAAGAAAATATTTTTAAGGACAATAAAATCATGTTTCCCGTACTTTGCCGAACATAATGTTCCCCCAATACAGAACCAGGCGGATTTGTCAACAGCGTGAATACAGCTTCACACATGTCGGCAAATCCGCCTGAATTTCCATAAAGACATCTATACACATTCTTTTCTCTCATATATTTTTGAAGAGATCATATAGGATGCCAGCAGAAATACAATACAAAATACTCCAAATCCTGCCACTGCCATGTTCTGGTTCCGATACAGAAAGTCTGTCATAGAGTTGTAAAATGCGGAATTTGTAAACATAGAGCTGAAAAATCCCACTACCACAACGGTTCCTGAAAGTAAGTACTGAACTTTTACCACTCCTACTTTATATACGACGGGAATGAAAATTCCCATTAACAGAATGTAAACAGACAATGCCTGCATGATCTGCCATACATGCAAAACGTCTCGATTCATGATAAGACAGACTGCCTCATATCCCGCTGTGCAGAGCAGAAAAAACAAGGTCATGATCAAATACCTCACAGCCACCAGTATTTTCTTTGAACAGGGCGCACATAAAAGTATAACTTCACCTCCGGGATATTTTTCCTCTTCCGTACAAATATTTCCAAACAATATCAATCCCAAAATGTTGACTATCATCAGAAGCGGCACAGCCCCCACATCTATCTGAGCATCAAGTCTCCAGTTCAGGAAAACCGGCATACCGATAATCATCACAAGCATGATCAAAAGATTCTTTTTAACGAGTCTGACATCTTTCATAAACAGTGCTCTTACCATACTCTTCACTCCCCTTTCCCATACATGCCATCAGTATCTCCTCCATATCCGGCCTCTCAAACACCACATCCGGAATCAGACGCTTCATTTCCTCTGTCCTGCTGGTGACAGCGGTAAATCCGTATTGGGTTTTCCTAAGACTGATGCACAGTTCTTCTGCCTCCCCGGTCAAATCCCTGCTGTCACCCTTTGCGATCCTGTATTCCTCCATCAGGGCATCCTTCTCCTTCTGGAATACAATCCTGCCCTTGTCAATGAGAATAACAATATCTGCCACCTTCTCAATATCAGTCGCAATATGAGTAGAAAAAAATACACCTCTGCCCTCCCGCTCCATATACTCCCTGAGACTTTCCAGGATCTGTGCCCTGGTGAGCAGGTCAAGGCCGCTGGAGGGTTCATCCATGATCAAAAACTCCGCATGGTGTGACATGGCAAGCGCCAGGGAAAACTTCACTTTCATTCCTCTTGACAATTCCTGTATCTTCTGTTTCTCGTTCAGGGAGAATTTACGTATCCAGTCCTTATACACGGAATCGTCCCAGTTCTTATACAGGGAAGCAAAAAGAGATGCCGTCTCCTTCAAGGTAAACATTCCGTAAAAGCCTCCGTTATCCGTAACCACACCGATCCGGTTCTTGATCTCCTGTTCGCTCTCCTTCCCTCCATACATATCCATTCCAAGAATATTCGCCTGGCCGCCGTCTCTATGTATCAGATTTAAGATGCCTCGGATGGTGGTTGTCTTGCCGGCACCGTTGTTTCCCACAAATCCCGCAATACACCCCTCCGGTACGGTAAAGCTGACATCCTGAAGTTCAAACCTGCTATAGTTTTTCCTTAGATTCCTTACTTCCAGCACATTATCCATTTCCAATCTCCTCGCTTAAAATGTCCAGCATCTCCATGATCTCCTCTTTGCTGATATCCAGCATAGATGCCAGTTTCAAGGCTTCCGTAAGCTTTTCCTCAATCATTCTGCGTTTGGATTCCCTGAAAAGTTCTGTGTTACCGGCCTTTACAAAAGTTCCCAGTCCAACCTGACTGACCACAAACCCCTCTTTTTCCAGCTCCTCATAGACTCTTCGGATGGTCAGCACACTGACCTTCAGATCATTGGCAAAACTGCGGATAGATGGAAGCAGCTCCCCCTCCTGCAGCTCACCGCTCAGGATATTCTCCTTTATCTGCTCCATGATCTGCTGGTACAGCGGTTCGTTGGCCGTGTTTGATATTGTTATCTTCATGACTCACCCCTTTAGTGTGTATCTCTATACATCACACTATACACTTACATATCTCTTGTGTCAATAGCTGAATGAAAAAAGCTGCCGCATGATTCCTGTTGAGTTACTGTTCACTGCGTGCCCAGTAACACGCTTCGCGATGCACAGATATGGAGCATTCTGCTCCATATCGCGCTGGCTGCCTCGGGATTTTCATGCCTGCGGCCTGAAAACACCTCGCGGGACAGTGGCGTGTTAACAGTAACCCTTTTGATACAAAGCGATTCTCCCATCCTCCTTTATCACTTTCAACTGCTTTCCTCCAAAGGGGACGGTAAGGCAGAATTCTTTTATGGAATCCGGAATATGTGGTTCAAACCTGTATCCATTATGCTCTCCCGGGTCCGGATGGATCCCCGCCAGTTCCTCGATCAAAATACTGACAGGCGCTGTGGCCCAGGGATGGCATAAGCTGGTATTCCACTTCTGTTCCTTTCCCCATGCCTCAAAACAGGCGGAAGCCCCCTCCCGCAGCATGTTGACCCAGCCGTGTTCCCCTTCATTGACCAGAAGCCTGTATACGCTCTCATAACGTCCTGCATCCGCAAGAGCTTTGAGAACAAAATAACTTGGCATGACACCGCAGCAGAACCCTTTTTCCTCCAGAAAATCCGCTACACGGTCCGCTGCCTCCCCGGGTACCAGCCCGAAATACAGCGCGTACAGATTGGAGTGGAGAGAACAGTGTCCGCTCTGCTTACTGTCTGCAAACAGTTTTCTGTCCGGTCGATAAAAAGCATCTATATAGGCAGCCCGTATTTTTTCAAAGGAACAGGATGCGGGTATTCCCAGAATCCGCTCTATCTCTGTCAACGCCCTGAATGCCCCTGCATACAGAGCATTGATGACATTGTGGCAGCCTTTTGCCACCACCGGGCGGCTCAGGGTAAAATCATACCCGTCACGCAGATTTTCAGGCCAGTCCACCAGATTCCACTTCTCTGACACCCGGTCTAAAAGCCCGCTTTCGTCCTCATACACAGAAAAATAATTTACAACACCTCTGGCAGTATCATAATATTTTCTCAGAAATCCCTTGTCCCCGGTGAATGCATAGTCTGTCAGCAGAAGCTGTGACCACAGCAGGGAAAAATCAGCGATTTCCTGCATAAATGCCCCCGGAGCCACTGCCATAAGGCCGGGACAGATGTCTTTTGTAAGGGCAAACTGGTCAATACATTTTCTCAGCATCTCTGTCTTTCCCGTCAGCCACACCTGGGAACGTGACGTGACCACCGCGTCCCCCAGATACTGCCCCTTCTCTCTTGTGGGGCAGTCAAGATATGCCTCCTGAGTGCCGTATTTTACCGTATTTCTGCACAGGGAAAATATACCCGCCAGTTTTTCCTCCGTGGTCCTCAGTGTACACAGGGAATCCTCCATGGGATAATGACGGATCAGGGCGCGGATTTCCAGAATCTTTACGCTGCTTCCAAAACGGATTTCCGCGTATCGGAATCCTTTGTAGTCATACGGCTCCAGCTCGCAGATTCCGCCGTCCAGTGTCCATATCTCCCGGTATGTGCAGCCACAGCGCATGTCACAGCGGACACTGCCGTCCTTGCGCAGCTCCTCCCCGCAGAGAATCTCCACTTCCGCTCCGGGCGGACCTGAGGCTTTGATCCGCAGACTGCCTGTAATCTCACGGCCTATATCCACATACCAGCAGCCTTCCTCTTTTTTTACTGTTTCCGGTGCCCTCTCGTATACGGCCAGCATTTTTGTGGGCTGTCTGACACAAGTATAGTCTGCCCACTCTGCCTTTATCATAGGCTCCCACCGGCTGTCATCAAACCCGGCAAGATTCCAGTCCGCATCCCAGCGCCGGCTGTCAAAGTTCTCCAAGAACTGCGTCTCATAGCCTGTTGTCTCCCCTATATAGGCCTCGGATATTTTGTATTTCCAGGAAAGGGGGAGGCATTCCTCCGAACTTCTGCAGATTAGCTGTGCGGTAAGGGCAAAGCGTCCGTCCCCGCTGTTCCACACACGGTTGATAAGTCCCTGATAATAGAGATGTACTGCCAGCACATTTTTTCCGGGATGCAGAAATTCTGTAATATCTATCTCATTGTAATAATATTTCTCCGGCCACGCCGGGGCAGGGCCCTGTCCTGCAAATCTGCCGTTGACCCACAGCTTGTAGTAATCATCTGCGGATATGCGCAGCAGATACTTCTCTCCGTTCCCCTCTGTCTCCACATCTGAGCGGGCAAGAACATGGAGATTCTGCACCGGAAACACCTGCATGGTGCGCTTTTGGTGTTCTTTGTGATAAGGCTTTTCCGGTTTTATGCCGTCAAACAGAGGGATAGTCAGCCAAACCGGTTCAAATTTTGTCATATGTCTCACTCCTGTTGATAAGCTGAAAATTTCCTAAAATTCATTGTTTCTGCTCTATCATAAGGCATTCAGGTTTTTAAGTACATGTAACTTTTTTGGATTATATGTACTATTTCTCTCTTTCTTATCTCCGAAGGTATGAAAAAAGAATCCAGCAGAAGACATCTATAGTCCAAATTGAAAAACAAAATGCCGGCAGATGGATGACACTTCCGCCGACATTTTTGTATCTGTATTCCTAATTATTCCCACTGTTCCCTTATGAAATCATATTTGAATTTTGACTGCTGTTATGTAGCAATACCTTTATATTTCACTTACAGATCTCCGGCAAACTTTCTTGCCATTCTCCCTTTGCGGCAGACCAATCTGCTGTATATTCTATACCTTCTATTGCCGCGGCAAATGGTTTGGCAAGAAATACATTTATTGTTTCCAGAACGGTGCCATAATCATCCGTATTGGTATTGATCTTACGGACAAAAGCTTTCCACTTCTTCTGCATTGCCGCATCATCGCCAAATCCCATAACCTGTTCAAACTGTTTTATACTGAACGTATGTCCACGGTTTACAAAAGTTCTGTGCAATGCTTCTGACAACACTCTGCCTTCAAAATCAAACTTATTTACAATATAATATATATCGTAATAGTCTTTCATTCTGCTGGAAAACTCCATTAAACTAAGGATTGCATCAATTTTTTCAGCGATAGTTGTCTCTAGTGAATATGTATTGATCATAGGTGCATTATAGTCAGGAAGCTGCGTCGGTATCTTGCGCTTTTCCTGTTTTGGTACGATTATGTCTCCCACACCGAAATCAATCCCAAATGGCGTGCGAGTGTTTTTAATATAAGCCACGACTGAAGCTCCGATACCCGCATATTTTTTTGCGAGAGCGATTGGTGCAACATCTTTGATTTCAAAAGTCACAAAATCATGCTCAGTAGGGGAAGCAATGATTTCTTCCAGCACCACTTTCAACTGTTCCGGTGTATTTGGAATTTTCTGAAGCAGAAAATCTACATCTACGGTAACACGACTGTCAAAACCGGTAAGCGAATAGATGAAAAGTCCGCCCTTTAATACAAGATTTTCCGCGTATTTCGATTTCTCTAAACGGCGCAGAAACTCCTCTTGGCAAAAGAGCTGCAGACAAAGTTGGTAACTTCTCCCGCTTTCTTTGGCAATCTTTTTAAGGCGTGCAAGTACAGACGCAGCTACATCAGCCATTCAACAGCACCTCCATTACATTCATTACTTTTGTGTAAAGACGCATTGTTTTCGCATATTTGGAAAGATTGGCAAGATTCTTTTTCTCATCTGCCGCATAAGCATTGACTGCCTTATTAAAGAGTTCATTATCAAGCTTTGTGCGATATTTAAAGCAATCACAAAGTGTACGTTCTCGGTCATAGACAGGCAAAGAAATACCGCTGAAGTTTTCCATCGTCTTGCCAAGATTTAAAAACTCTCTTTGAATGTAATAGGTTTTCATGGATATCTCCTGCACACGCTTAACTGTCCTGACTGCCGTTCGCGGCACCGCAATCGACCACTCGCGCGGGGCAAAGTCACTATATCCATAATGAAAAAGGGCTGATTCGACACAAATAATTCCCTGAGGGAGCAGTTCTTTAATCAGCTGTTCTTCTGTTATCATGGTATTATCAGGAAGTTGATAATATCCATGCCGGATTCGCTCTATTATTCCTTCTCTGCAAAGTGCGGCAACCTCATAATTTTTCATACCGGCTGCAAGAAAATCAGAAGTTCTTACAATACCGCCCTTTTCCTTTATTATGTTTCGTACAATTTCCTTTTTATTCAAACAGGCACCAACTTTCAGCATACAATTTTACATTTTTGTATGCTTTATTGTAGCATAAAATCAAAAAAATCACAATGCCCAATGTTTCATATCGTCAACGCCGGACTCTTTTTTACAAAACTGCCTTTTTAAAAGAAATATACGCACTCAGACAGTAAACCAGATAGATGCTGAAAAACACCCCCGCCGTCACTCCCAGGATACCTATTCCCTCTCCAAATCCTACCAGCGTCATTCCCTGGTACGCATCCCAGTTGACGCTGCCTGTGATCGCCATATACACTGCGGCACCTCCCACAGCGGCGGGAAGTACGGGGAAGGAGTAATAGACGGCAAAATATCTCTGCAGAATCTTCCTCTGTTCTGCCTTATCCATGCCACATTCCTGAAGTATACGGAACTGCTGCCGCTCCTGCTCCAGATCACTCAGTATCTGCACAGTCATGATAGTTGCCGCCGCAGCCAGCAGGATAAATGCCAGATAAAACAGAGGGAAGGAAAGACTCATGACAATAGAGGCCCCGCTCTCCCGGATTTCCGCCTTGCCGGTCACATGCATCTGATTTTCCCACGCTATGGCTGCGATTCCCTTATATACTTCCATGGAGAGCTCTTTTGGCGCCACTCCCACATACAGTTCCTCAATCACCTGCATGTTTTTGGCCACCCGGTCCGGCACGATCAGCAGATAGTAGCTCCCATTCCCGAAAAATTCCTGCTGGAAAAACGCACCTGTGAATGCCCCGCCAAAGGAGAGTGCCGCGTCCTTTTCCCTGTCTGTGCCGGCCGGAATGCTCCGGCCGCTTCCTGTCAGCGCCCGGGTATCGGCATACCGCTCCAGCTTTTCTTTTGCAAAGCCGCTGCAGTGCATATAATACTTGTCTTCCTCCAGATTTACCTTCTCCATACCCAGCATATCTCTTAATTCTTTGTACACGGACATTGCCATATAACAGTCATTTTCCATGGCGTCCATGTGGGAAAATGCCATGAATTTTCCCATATTTTCCGTGGAAAAATACGCGCCGAAATCACGCCTGCCGGAGGTGTATACCTGATAATCGGCAGTGGCAGCTTCCGGTATTTCCTTCTGTACATACTCTTTAAAAGGCTGCAGATTCTTCTGCCCGTACAGGGACCCTACAGCAAAGTCAAATGCCGTCTCATTCACCCGGCCATCCACGCGCCTGTTAAAAAACAACCCCAGGCTCACTGCCAGAAATACCAGGAGAAACAAAATGCTGACACTGGCAAAGGTCAGACTGAGATTCCGAATCTTGCCTGAATATATGCGCCCCAGAACCAGATTCCTGCCCCTGTATTTCCATTTCACTTTATTAAGCTTCTGTTCCAGAACCACAGGAAAACTCATAAAGAGACCGAACACGGAAAGCACGATCATGGACAGCCCGAATAAGGCTGCCGCACCCCCGGCGTCGTTGCTGATCTCACAGTACAGAAGTGCCCCAAAAGAACAGCATCCCAGCAGCAAAGCGAGCAGGGAGAGCAGAAAAAGTATCCTCTTCTGTTTCTTATTCTTTAAAGGCGCCTTCTCATTCTCCGCGTCCATAGAGAGCAGTTCCCGGATGCTGACTGCCATTACTTTCTTTTTTACCTTTCTGCCTGACAGCCAAAAGATACAGACCAGGTACACACTGGTCAGACAAAACGCTCCCCATGAAAATTCCAGCCCCATGTGGAAAGGCCGCAGAAATAAGTGCATCACCATGGCCTTTAAGATCTGGTAAAAATAAGTACCTCCCACCAGTCCTGCAAGCCATGCCGCGGCTCCTATGGTTATGCTCTCCCGGGCAAACATTCCGGCAATCTCCCGGTTCTCAATGCCCAGCATCATATAAGTCCCGAACTCACGGCTTCTTTTCCTGAATATAAACTCCGTAATATAGCTCACCAGCCTGCCCAGGATCAGTACAATGATAACACTGATAAAAATAATGATAAAAGGCATCATGGACCACTCACCCAGAATGGCTTTTATCTCCTCTGAAAACACCAGCAGGTGAAAGGAATACATCAATGTCACAGACAGAATCAATGTCAGAAGATACACCGCATAATCCCGCATCTGGCGCAGCGCATTCCTCCTTGAAAGTTTTCTCAGCATGACACGTCACCTCCCAGAAAGGACTGTACCTGCAGGATCTCCTCATAGAACTCCTGCTGTTCCTTTTTGCCGCGGACAATCTCATTAAAAATTCTTCCGTCTTTCAAAAAAAGGACACGTTTTCCAAAGCTGGCACAGTAAGAATCATGGGTCACCATGAGTATCGTCACCTGCAGTTCCCGGTTCAGTTCCCCCAAAAGCCCCATAAGCTGCCGGGAACTGCGGGAATCCAGCGCCCCGGTAGGCTCATCTGCCAGAAGGATTCTCGGCTTTTTGATCAGCGCCCTCGCGCAGGCACATCTCTGCTTCTGCCCTCCTGATACCTGGTAAGGAAATCTGGAGGCAATTTCCCCGATTCCAAGCCGCTCCATCATCTCCACACTTTTGGCGTGCACCTTTTCTGCCGGCAGTCCCAGCAAAACCAGGGGAAGGGCAATGTTCTCCTCAATGGTCAGACGATCCAGAAGGTTAAAATCCTGTACCACAAACCCCAGATTTTCCCTGCGGAACTTTGCCTGTGCTCCCTGTTCCACTGCAGTGATATCCATAATCCCGGAAGGCCCCTGCTTCCCTGTGTTCAGATAAATATGCCCTGCACTCACACAGTCCACAGTGGAAATGCAGTTGAGCAGTGTTGTCTTGCCTGAGCCGGAAGCCCCCATTATACTGGTGAACTCCCCTTCCTCCACCTGGAAACTCAGACCATCCAGTGCCTTTTTCAGATTATCCTTTGTACCGTAATATTTTTCTATCTGTTCCGCTCTCAGAACTTCCGCCATATTCCATTCCCTGCCTTTCTTCTTCCATTGGCAACTGCACAAGTGTTCCTTTTACTCCTCTATTATAGAAAACAGGAGGGCAGGTTACCTGTGATTTTACCGAATGTTATCTTACATATTCGTAAGATGAGGCAGAGGATGCATTGGCCGGCCCTCATACCTTGTGAACAGACATCACAGATGCCTGTTCCGCTATGGGAATCTCAAATACGACCCTTGTATATTCCCCCCATACAGATTCCGCCCGGACAGCCATCCCCAGCTTTTTACAGAGCTCCCTGCAGATATACAGTCCCATCCCTGTGGATTCCCTGTTCTTTCTCCCATTGCTGCCCGTGAACCCCTTGTTGAAGATTCTTCCCATCTCGCTTTCACGGATTCCGCATCCGTTGTCCTCCACGATTAAGAGCACGGTATTTTCTTTCCGCCGTGCCCGGACTTTTATACAGGGGGATTCCTCCATGTATTTCAGGCTGTTGGACAGTACCTGACGCAGCATAAAAGTCAGCCACTTGCTGTCCGTACAGGCTTCTGTCTCCAGACCTTCCGTCTCAATTTTTACGCCTCTCTGCCTGAACGTCTCCTGGTCGGCAGCAACTGCCCGGGCCACGCAGGATTCCATTGTTATCCTTCGTATGATGTAATCCTGCTCCGGATTTTCCATGCGGCTCATATAAAGGACCTGCTCAATCTCCCTGTCTATGTTTTCCAGGCTTTTTAAGATGCGGCGGTTCTCTCTGCTTTTCTCGTTTTCACATACAAGCTGTGCCGCTGTGAGAGGCAGCTTGACCTGATGGACCCAGTTTTCCACGTATTCCCGGTATGCCCTCTGCTTCTGCTCTGCCTCAGACACCTGCTCCTCCATGGCCTTCATGGAAATTCTCATGGCTTCCCAGTATTTCTTTCCCTCAAAGGTATCCGGTACTTTTAAGATCTCTGTGACCAGCCATGGTTTTTCCATTTCCCTGACCGTATCCATAAGCTCTGTAAAATATTTCTTCTCCCTGTAAAAAGAAAACCCGGTCCAGGCAGCAAAAATCCCGAACCAGGTAATGAGAAGCAGGGCTGCTTCCCTTGACTGTACCCCAAGCGCTGTTAAAAACACAAAAAGAGCCCAGGCTGCACCAAGCTGCAAAAGCACTACGCCTGTCCTGTCCCCCAAAAACTCTCTGAACTTCATACCTTATACCCCATCCCCCTTTTTGTCTGTATCAGGCCGGGCAGACCTATGGAGGCCAGCTTCTCCCGGAGTCTGCGCACATTTACGCTGAGTGTATTGTCATCAATATAAATCTGGTTTTCCCAGAGATAATCCACCAGTTCCTCCCGGCTCACAATATTTCCGGCATGCTCAAAGAGCCGGTGTAATATCTTCTGCTCATTTCTGCCAAGCTCCAGGCTTTTTTCTCCGTAAGTCAGCCGGGCAGCCCCCAGGTCAAGAGTGATGCCCCGATACTGAAGCACCGCAGGCTTTGACGGGCCTTTTACTCTGCGCAGCACAGTCTGAATCCGCGCCAGCAGAATGGGTGCCTTATACGGCTTTGTGATGAAGTCATCCCCGCCGCTTTGCAGTGCTTCCAGCTCGTCCATGGAGGTGCTGCGGCCTGTGAGGAAGATAACAGGCAGGGAGCAGGCATTTCTGATTTCCCTGCACAGAGCAAATCCATCCTGCCCCGGCAGATTGATATCCATCAGGATCAGGTCAGGAGCTGTTTCTCTTATGATCTCCACTGCATTTCCTCTTCCGTCCCAGCCATCGCATACATATCCCTGGTTCTTCAAAAGAGAGGACAGCCCGCAGGCAATCTCTTCCTCGTCCTCCACGATCAGAATCTTTTCCACGTTCCATCCTCCTTCGTTTTACCCTTACATAATTTTCGTACTTTCCAGTTTTTCCATAAATGCATGGTTCAGACGAATCACCGGCTTTCTGAGTACCAGCCCCAAAAGCAGGGATGCTGCCAGGAAAAGTCCCAGTCTGCCCATCTCCGTCCAATAGGTATTTCCGTATAACCCGCCGATACATTCCCGCATGGCAGCCATGCTGTGCGTAAAGGGCAAAAACAGATATACTTTCTTAAAGAACGCAGGCGCCACCTCTATGGGGAAGGTTCCGCCGGAGCCTGCCACCTGGATGACGAGGAGCACCACACATATGGCTTTGCCGATATCCCCAAAAGAAACCGTAAGGGTATAGATCAGGTTCACAAATGCCACACTTGCCATCCATCCGGCCAGCACGAACAAAAACGGATGCTCACACTGGATTCCAAGATAATACAGGTCTCCCAGACAGATCAGTCCGCTCTGCAGAAGTCCCATGAGGAAAAACAGAATATACCTGCCCAGATACATCTGGTATTCCTTCACATTTTTCAGGCTGTCCGTGGTCTTTTTGGAGACGTTTACCTTCATCATTGCTACCAGCACGATTCCGCCCACCCAGATTGCCAGGGAGGAATAGAAAGGCGCCATGGAGGAGCCGTAATTCTCCACGGAATACACAGCCGTGCGGTTGAGTTTCACAGGCGCTGCCAACACCGAACTTAAAGATGCCGGGTCGCTGCCGATCAGATTTTTCAGCACATCCGAATCCTGGCTGTCCACAGCGTCCCCCAGTGTTTTTGACACGCCCTCAATCTTATCCGCAGCCTCTGTCAGAAGGGAAGCTGAGGTGTCCAGCGCTTTTCTCACTTCTGCCAGGTCCGAGGAGGCACTGTCTGAGATATTGCCAAGACCGGAAATGCTGTCATCCAGTTTTTCCATCACATTTGCCACAGATGTGCCTGTATCACCCAGGGTTCCGAAAAGTTCCCCGAGCTCTGCCTGCAGGTTTTCCTCATAGTCACTCTGTACAGACGATATCTGCTGTACGCTGTCATCCGCCATCTGCTGAAGCTGGCCATGGTATGTGCCTATATCCGCAGCCGTATCTGTGATTTTTCCTGCCGTCTCATCCAGTTTATCTTTTAATGCCTGTTGTCCTGCGGTCAGTTCCTCCATATTGCTGATCAGGGGATTCAGAAGCTCTCCTCCCACGGGAAGGGCATCCCGGACAGCGGCCAGGCTGTCCCTGAAATCCGTATATTTGTCAATCACACTCTGGGTCACATCAGACAGTCCCAAAAGGCTGGATGCTGCATTCTGGGAATTATCCTCCATGGAGGCAAAGGTTTCGTCGATCACCTGGGAGACAGCCTGGTAATAGGAACCACTGTCCTCAAGTACCTGGCTGATTACCTCTGTGGTTCCGGAAAGGCTGCTGCTCAGGCCCTCCATGCCCTCCCCGGTATCCTTAAGTACATCCAGTCCGGCCTCTGTACTCTCTCCGGACTGCTTCAGCAGGGAAGATGTGGTATCCAAAATCCCCTGCATGGAATCCATCATATCCGAAAATGCTGTCATGGTGGAAGCCAGCCCTCTCAGATCATCCGCGCTGTTCTTTGTATTTCCTGCAAGATTTCCGATCATGGTCCTTGTGCCGTCCTGATTCAAATAGGAGGACAGGGAATTCATCACATCCAGTCCAATCTGGCTGATCGTCTTTGTAAAGATTTCGTCAATCTGCGCCCGTATGGAGTCCGCCCCTTTATCCGTGACCTTGGGTGCAATGGCATTCTCCTTCTGGTTGGAATAATAGATCAGACTGGAGTGTGTCACATCATCGGAAAAGACTGTCATCATATCTTTGCTGAATGCTTTCGGTATGACGATCGCCGCATAGTATTTTCCGGACCTCACACCTTCCACTGCTTTCTTTTTGTCAGTGAAGACCCAGTCCATCTGCTCATTTGCCCTGAGGCTTGAGATGACTGTATCTCCCATATTGATCTTGACAGGAACAATGCTGCTCTCATATCCCTCATCCGCGTTTGCCACAGCCACCCGGATCCCCCCTGTATTGCTGTAGGGGTCCCAGCTTGCAGCTATGTTAAACCACGCATAGAGGGCAGGCACAACCGTGAGTCCCAGAATGACGATCAGCGCAATGACATTGTTTTTAATATGGCTTACATCTGCCCGGAAAATTTTCCATATATTTTTCATTTGCTGCTGCCCTCCTTCTTACTTTCCAGTACCTGATGCAGTTCCTCCCTGCTCATCTTACTGAGCCGCATCTGCCGGTTCAGGCTCTCATGAATATATTCCAGACAGATGAGATAAAGCGCAATGCCTATGATGGAGGCGATCCAGAGTACCAGGAAGACCATCTTGGAATCAATGCTGAACATAAGCACCAGGAAAATGAGAGGGATCACAAGGATAGCCAAAAATCCCCGTCTGATTCTCTTCTCATAGCCGATCTCAAATTCTGCCGCTTTTTCATACAGCTGCGCCTTAAACTCCTCCTGCCCTGCAAGCATACGCACCACAGAAGACAGGCGTATCCTCTCATTTGGTATCCCGTTTTCTTCACAGAGCATCAGGTCCGTCTGTGCCAGTTTCTTGTCAAAAAGCAGATTTAAATTCAGCAGCAGAGGCCGCACAGCAACGCCGATCAAAAGTGCTATGGGAATGTAAACGGTCAGGCACAGCATATCTTCCAGATAATGGTACCGATAAATACCTGCCACTGCTTCCCGCATGGCATTTATGCCGTAGGTAAAGGGCAGCAGAGGATGAAGCGCCTGGAAAAATCCCGGGGTCATCTCTATGGGATATGTCCCTGCAGAGCCGGGTATCTGTACAATGACCAAGATCACACAGATTGCTTTTCCGATATGTTTGAAGGTAATGGACAGTGCATAAATAATATTTACATACACAAAAGAAGCAAATACCCCGGCAAATAAAAATGCTGCCGGGTCTGCGCACTGTATTTTAAGCAGATATAAATCTCCCAGGCATATGATCAGGGATTGTACGACTCCGAAAGCCACAAAGAGCAGCCATCTCCCGAAATATCCCTGTACAGCCGAAAATTTCCCCACTTTTTCTTTATCTGCCTCCAGCTTGAAAATGGCGATCAGAACAATACCTCCCACCCAGATTGCCAGGTTCGTATAAAAGGGCGCTAAAGCAGAGCCATAGTTTTCAATACTATAGACTTCCTTTGTCTCCACCTCCACCGGCGAGGACATGAAATCTGCCACAGATTCCCCGTCAATGCCGGAAAGATCCATAAGTACTTCCATGGATTTGGAATTTTCCAGTGCCTTTAAATCTGTCTGAGCGTTTTCCAGTATGTTCTGCACACTGTCAAGGGAGTCTCCCGTGCTCACCAGGACTGCCTGTATGTCATCCAGGCTTGCGGCAAGCTCGTCCAGAACAGATTTTACCTGTTCCGCAGACGGCTCCACCCCGTCCAGAAGGCCGGAAAGCCTGCCCGACAGTCCGGAAAAAGCATCCAGGTTTCCGCTGATCCCCGGCAGAATCTGCCGGTCAAAGGTATCCCTGGAACTAAGGAACTGCTCCCCTGCCTCCTGAAGGATGGAATCCACCTGGGTCAGGGCACCGGATGCTGTCTCCACAGAACTGCCGATACTGTCATTCCCCTGTCTGAGACTTGAAACGACCTGTCTCTGTCCCTCCAGCTCAGCCTCCAGGGAGGCGATCACAGACGCCATGGCATCTGTTGGGTATGCTTCCTGAAAGGATACAAGGTTATCAAGGACACTTTCTCCCAGGGAAACCGCCTGATCCGCTCTGGTGATCATCCCGTCCACCTGGCCGTTTATTTCCAGGATCTTTCCGTTGATCTCACCGATCGCGGATTTTGACGCAGCGTTTATATCCGCCAGCGCAGTCTGCCCCTCCGAGAGAGCGGATGACATCCCTGCGGAAAATTCAGACGCTGCTGTCCTTGCGTGTTCCAGGATTTCACTGCTCTTGTCAATGGCACGGCTGCCCTCCCCGGCTGCCTCTTTCAGCGCGTCCAGCGTTCCTTGGGTGTCCTCTATGGTCTCATTAGAACTGTCCGCAGTGATCCCAAATTTTTCCAGTCCATTCTGGTATTCCCTGATATTTTCCGATACGCGGCTGATCTTTTCAAGCAGACTGTCCTGGGAACCGGAAAGTTTCTCCGACAGGGAGCCTGTGGATTTTTCTATTATGTCAGCCACTGCTTTTGACGCGGTGGCAGTGAAGGTGCTGTTGATCTCCTTCTCCACAGTCTCTGCCCCGGTATCTGTTATTTTAGGGGCAATGGCATTTTTCTTCTCGTTGATGTAATATGTAAATTCCGGCCTGTGGAAGTCTCCGCTTACAATGCTCAGCATATCCCGGCTGAAGGTTTCCGGAATGACAATGGCTGCATAATATTCTCCTGATCTTACGCCCTCCACTGCCTTCTTCTCATCTGTAAAAACCCAGCCCAGCGCATCGTTCTCTTTCAGATTGCTGACAATCTCACCGCCTGCATCCAGTCTCCCTGTCAGCTCATTCTCTGCGCCTTTATCACTGTTTGCCACTGCCACCTTGATATCCCCTGTACTTGCATAAGGGTCAAAATTGGCTGCAATGTTGAACCACGCGTACAGTGACGGAATGATGCAGATCCCTACTGCCACGATCACTGCTACGGGGTTGCGCAGCAGCCTTCTGCAGTCTCTGATGAATATCTGCCATACCTTCTTCATAACCTGCCTCCTGTGTTCATTTTTCTGCCGGTGCCCGCAGCGCTGTATCCGGCGCCTCTGTATGCAGCAGCAGATTTTATCTGTATAAAAAGATAAAAGAACAGAGTATTATGCCATACTCTGTTCTGATATATCGGAAATCCGGCGTTTCTTTACCTTGTCTCCAGAAAATAATTTTCTTTCACTGCTCTCTCATCTGTAGGATAAGCCTCCAGATATGCAGTGATTTTTTCTTTTGCAGACGCATAGTCCATCTTCTTTTCATAGGCCACGATTTCATTGAACAGAAGTGCCTGTTTCTCGTCCTGGTCCCCCGTGTCCAGTCCCTTCTGAATATTGGAGAGGGCACTGTCATAGTCTCCGTCCAGGATATCGCAGTAAGCCATACCGTTGTAAGCTTTTGCCTGTAGTGACTGCTCACTCAGGCTCTCTTTATAATTTGCCCGGGCATTGGCCGTATCGCCCTGTTCCGCGTATACCTTGCCCAGATAAATGGCTGCCTCTTTATATCCGTCATTGTAGGCTGTGGTCAGCTCTTTTTTTGCCTTATCATACTCCTCCAGATAGTAGTAGACACGGCCTCTGTCATAGTGGTCCCGCTCATCACCGGCCTCTATATCCAGGGCCATCTCCAGATAAGACTCTCCGTCAGCCTTCATGTCACACTCTTCGTATACACGGTAGATTTCCAGATAGTCATTATACTCTTTGGAATCTGCAGCCACTTTTCCAAAGTCGGATGCCGCCTTATCATACTGATCCAGATGGAGATAGGCCGTTCCCCTGAGGAAATATCCCTCTTTACTGTTCTTCACATCCAGCATCTGGTCGCAGGTGGCTGCACTTCCCTCAAAGTCACCTCTTTGGTACTGCACCACAGCCAGATATGCCAAAATGTCGGCTCTCATGGCCTTCTCCGAATCAGCGGCCAGGTCCCTGGCTTTTTCCAGAGCCTGCTGTGCCTCTTCGTATTTTCCCATTTTCAGATAGGCAATGCCCTCTCCCCTGAGAGCCTCCACCTCATATTTCTCCTCGGCGATGGCCAGCTCAAAGTTTTCGATGGCACTCTGATATTTTTTCCCCTCTAAATCTTCCGCGCCCAGTTCATAATAGCTGGGTGTCTCTTTTCCGCATCCTGCCATAAGACAGAGGATGCATCCTGTCAGAACAATAAATTTTCCCTTCACAAATAAATTCCCCGTTCGTTTACTGTACGATCAGATTCTCAGACCTCATGACAGCAATCACTTTATCTACATTTTCTTCACAGATCTCATTGGAAGCTGCTTCCACCATTACGCGGATCACAGGCTCTGTACCGCTCTCGCGCACCAGAATCCTTCCGTCATCGCCCAGGGCTTTTTCCACCTCTGCAATGGCTTTCACCACTTCCGGATTCTCTCTGGCTTCCTTCTTATCATATACCCGCACATTTTTCAGTACCTGCGGATAAATCTTCACTTCTTTGGTCAGCATGCTGAGAGGCTGTTTTTTCTCAATGATGACTTCCATCAGCTTCAGAGAAGTCAGAATGCCGTCACCTGTAGTGGCGTGTTTGGAGAAGATAATGTGGCCGGACTGCTCGCCTCCGATGGAGTGGCCGTTTGCCATCATATTCTCGCAGACGTATTTGTCGCCCACGGCTGTCTTCTCGTATGCAATGCCTTCTCTCTCGCAGGCTTTGTAAAGACCCAGGTTGGACATGATGGTGGTGACAATGGTGTTGTTGTTTAACTTGCCCTGCTCCTGCATGTATTTTCCGCATACATACATGATCAGGTCACCGTTCACTTCATCGCCGTTCTCATCCACTGCGATACAGCGGTCAGCATCTCCGTCATAGGCAAAGCCCACATCCAGATGATTTTCCCTGACAAAATTTTTCAGTTCCTCAATATGTGTGGAACCGCAGTTTGTATTGATATTGGTTCCGTCCGGGTCATTGTGGATCACATAGGTCTTGGCACCCAGCGCATCAAATACACTCTTTGCAATGGCAGATGCGCTGCCGTTTGCGCAGTCAAGGCCCACTCTTTTATTCTTAAAGGCACGTGTCGGAATGGAGATGAGATATCCGATATAGCGGTTTCTTCCTGCGGAGAAGTCCACTGTGCGGCCGATATCCTCTCTCTTTGCCAGAGGCAGCTCCGGTACCTTTCCGTCAATATACGCTTCGATCTGCTCCTCAACGGATGCTTCCATCTTCTGTCCGTTGCCGTTGATGATCTTAATTCCATTGTCATAGAATGGATTGTGGCTGGCTGAGATCATGATACCACAGTCAAAGTTCTCTGTGCGCACAACGTAGGAAACGCTGGGTGTGGTGGTCACATGCAGAAGATATACATCTGCGCCGGACGCTGTCAGACCTGCAACCAGTGAATATTCAAACATATAGCTGCTTCTTCTGGTGTCCTTGCCGATCACGATCTGCGCCTTATGCTCCTGTCCGAAATACCATCCCAGGAAACGTCCCACTTTAAATGCATGCTCTACTGTCAGGTTTACGTTAGCTTCCCCGCGGAAACCGTCTGTTCCAAAATATTTTCCCATAACTGACTCCTTATACAAATGTCCAATTTCTTTATCTTTTCGTTACCGTATTATAAAATATCACATTTTTTGTGATTTGTCACTGTTATTGTGGAATCCGGATGCCTGCGGCACTGCCTGTCTATGCGTATAAATCCTTTTTGTATACGCCCTGCTCTACCAGATCTGCGAAAGCTTCCATTACTTTTTCCTTGTCTTCCTGATATGTAACGCCAAACCAGGTGTCATGTGTCTTGAGCACAGCCACATCTGCCTTGTTCTCTTTGATGAGCTTATCCACGATAGTGGGAAGAAGATATTCCTTCTTCAGATCCTCCGGACCGCATTCCTTTAAGAATTCCACAAAACCCTCTTCCAGTGTTCTTAAAAATGCAGGTGTCAACCCCCACATATTCATGGATACCAGGTTCTTGGGGTCCAGCATACAAAGGCCGCCGTCCTCTGTCTCCACGGCCGGACCCTCTTCTGTCTTCTTAATATTGTAGGTCTCCGCGATTCCCACCAGATTCTTATTCTCATCCAGAGAGCAAATGCCCCTGGTCACAGAACCGTTGTCGCTCAGTGTGTTCTCCAGAATAAATCCGGCCATGCAGATATCCAGCTTACCTGTATCCTCATGCTCTTCCACCAGATAGTCATGGATCTTTACATAAGCTTCCTTGCCGTAGTAATCGTCTGCGTTGATGACGATAAACGGCTCTTTGAGCACTTCTCTGGCTGCCAGGATGGCCTGTCCGGTTCCCCATGGCTTTGTGCGCTCCTTCGGGCAGGTAAATCCTTCGGGCAGGTCCTGCAGATCCTGAAATACATATTCCACCTCTGCCACCTTCTCGATCCTGTTTCCGATCACTTCACGGAATTCTTCCTCTATGTCTTTCCTGATGATGAATACGATTTTGTTGAATCCTGCCTCCAGGGCATCGTGAATGGAATAATCCATGATGATCTCACCGCTCGGCCCCACTTTTGCAAGCTGCTTGATTCCTTTTCCAAAGCGGCTGCCGATTCCGGCTGCCATGATTACCAGTGCTGTTTTTTTCATGATTTTTCTCCCGTTCCTCGTTTATAAATTCTATATGTTACCAGTCTGTCCGCCTGGAGATCAGGCGTCAGAATACCAATTACCACTCTTACCATAAAATACTTACTTCCATAATATATTACAATTTACCGGGAAATGCAATGTCATTTTCCTTATGGTAACAGGAAGCAACTCTGATTATGCTTCCTATTGTATCATAGATGTGTTGTCATATACAACCTGGAATTATCGTGCAGGCAACAGCATATCTCTTTTTTCTTCATAATAAAATATGCCGGGCAAAAAGTATCATCCCATACTTTTTGCCCGGCAGTTCCACTTTAATTCTTTGCTACATCAGCAGTTTTTCATAAAATCAATTTCCTGTCTCAGTTGTGCTTCCGTCATATGGATTGCCGCCGGCTGCGGATAAGCTTTGTACATAAAGCCTCCTTTTTCCGTACTCAGAGCCTGTACCATATCCCTGATATAGCTGCCCATCTCCTCCTTTGTCATCTGCACACTATGCTGGATATCCACAGGGCACAGGAAACATATCTTACCGTTCCATTTGCCCAGCAGTTCCAAGCCCATATTCATCTGCTGGTCCATCTGAATCACGTCCACACCAAATTCAACAAAAACGTCCAGAAGGTATGTAATATGCCCGCAGGAGTGAAGGAAATATTTCATTCCTTTTTTATGGATGTAATCCACAAAACTCTTCATCCTGTCATAATAATACTCTTCCCACATTCCGTATGACATCATAGGCCCTCTCTGCAGCCCCCAGTCCTCCCATGCCATAACAGCATCCATACCGGCCTCAGCATAACCGTCCACCATCTGTTTTCCCACTTCATAGAGACAGTCGATCAATCGGTTTATATTTTCTTCCTCTTCATAATAATCCACCATGCAGTTGGCATATCCCCGCAGATTGATTATTTCTTCCATCATCATGCCAAGCCCCCCTACCAGAAACTTATCCGGATAAAGCTGCCTGAGCCTTTTGGCCTCTGTATATCTGCTGGGCGCTGTGAAATCCGGCAGATGATTTTTCCAGTTCTCGAAATTATCCCAGGACTCCAGAGGCGGATTCTTTACCTCCCCCATAGTCTCTCCAAAGGTCTCCATCTTATATCCCCACTGGCTGTATCCTTCCGCAACAGGTACAAATTCAGGGTCATAGCTGGATACAATGTAAATGTCCGCATCGTACTCCTTCAATATATCCTTTGTGATTGCCTGATTCAAAGCGTCTGAATCAAAATCCAGACAGATGGGAATTCTGTCAGGTCCTTTTCCCTCTATGGCATTCAGTACACATTCTTTTGATGTCTGCATTGTCTTTAATCTCCTTTACATTTATTTACTTTAACACAGCTCCTGCTGCAAAACTTTTCTCCACCTGCTCGCTGCAGATACAATAAAACAGAATCAGCGGTATACACGTTATGACAATTGCCGCAGCCATGGGGCCCAGTGCAGTTGAATAGGCGCCTCGAAAAGCAGTCAGACCAATAGGCAGGGTATACAGTTCAGAAGTCTGCAGATAAGTGGATGCCATAATAAACTCGTTCCAGTTGCTCATGAAGGTGAAGATAGCTACAGTGGCAACTGCCGGTTTCAGTACCGGAATAATAATATGTACAAACGATTTGATCACACCGCATCCGTCAATAAATGCGGCCTCCTCCAGTTCATGAGGGATACTTCTGAGAAAATTACTGATTATAAATACTGCCAGCGGCAGACCCGCGGCTATATATGGGATAATGATGCACCAATGTGTATTCAGCAGTCCTGCTTTCTGCATGATCAAAAACAGAGGAATCAGGGTTGCATGTATGGGAACCATCATCCCCAGCATCAGGAATCCCAATGCGGCATTGCTTCCCCTCCATTTCATTCTCGTGATCGCATATCCCATCATACAGCTCAGCGCAACTGTGATGGCTACACTTACAAAAGTAACCAGCACACTGTTCAAAAAATATTCCGCCACATTTCCTTTCAGCCATGCCTCCGCATAATTGCCAAATACAGGAGTTTCCGGCAGCCTTAATGAGCTGGCCGTATAAATTTCACTGTTATTTTTCAGAGAAAAATTAATAAGCCATAGAAGCGGAAATATCTGAATCACTGAAAATATTATTAAAATTATGATTTTGACTGTATTCTTCTTCTTCATTGCCATTTCCTCCTGTCAATATTCCATGGGTTCCCTTGACATAACCTTGTTGATCAGCAGATAAACCCCAATACATACCACACAGAGCATTACTGCAATGGCACTGCCATAACCATAATTAAATTTCAAAAATGATTCCTTATACATATGAATCGCTATGGTTGTTGTAAGATTATAAGGACCACCTGCAGTCATAACATAAATATTGTCGAAAATCTTAATGCTTCCCACCACAGCAAGCACAAGGCAGACTTTTAATATATCCCGAAGCATTGGAAGAATAACACGGAATGTTACCTGAAAACCATTGGCTCCGTCCAGTTTTGCTGCCTCCTCATATTGTTCCGGGATTGCCTTTAGCCCCGCGTAGAGAATAATCATGTGGTAACCAATCCACTGCCATATAACCGGAACAATGGCTGCGATCAGGCAGGTACCTTTTTCCGACAGCCACTCATGCTGAAAATTTGACAAGCCTACAACTCTTAGAAATTCATTTAAAAGTCCATAGTTTACATCGTAGATTTTCTGCCACATAAGCGCAATTGCTGTGGTAGATAAAAGCACAGGTATGAAGAACGCGATTCTGAAAAAGCGCGTTCTCTTTTTCATACTTGATAAAAGCATGGCAAAAAACAGTGCTGGCACTAACTGCCCAATTACTGCAACTATCAGAATGACCAGCGTATTTAGAAGCGCTTTTCTAAAAACCATGTCACTGGAAAATAGTTTTATATAATTGTGAAGTCCCACATAATCCTTCGGACCGATTCCCTTCCATGATGTAAAACTCAGGTTTACGGTATACAAAATGGGATAAACAAAAATAAAAGCGAATATAAGAAGTCCCGGAATCATAAACAGCGCAATAACAGGTTTGTTGGACAACATTTTTTTCATTCTTCTTCCCCCTTCAAACTGGACTGTCCTCATTTTAAGGACAGCCCTGCACTTCTTTTATATCATCCGCCTTTGATTATGCTTTCCAGCTGCTTGATAAAGTTATCTGCGTCCACTTCGCCAGCAAATTGCTGTTGGGATAAATCCCTCATAGGCTCACCGATTGCAGTATCCAGATATGTGAACCACCACAACTGTGTTTTCTCCATTTTTTTGAAATTCTCGATATATGTTTTCATCATTTCTGTTTGTCCGGCCTCTTCAATGTCTGTCTCAAAATAGGTCTGCTCTCCGTTTTCAGCAAGGTGGTCATTCAAAATCTTGGAGTATTCCACTGCCAGTTTGGCTGCTGCTTCCTTGTTCTCTGAATTCGCGTTGACTGCAATTCCCGCATCCGCAGCATTTCCACAGCAGGATAGATATGGATCTTCTGCCCCTGTTTTAGGAAATACCGTACATCCTAAGTTCTCATCAGATTGCAGTGCGGATACCTGCCAGGAACCCGTAGGATACATTGCTATCTTTCCAGCTTTCAGCAGCTCTACACATTCTGATGGTGTTGCCTGCATATAACCGGTCTGAAATGCATTTCTTTCTATCAGTGTCTCCACCTTTTCCGCAGCCTCCACAAATGGTTTACTGGTAAAAGTACCTCCGTCTTTCATAGCGTCTGCAAATGCATCTGCATCTTCCCGCACCACCATCATATTATAAAAGAGGTCGCCTTCCCATCGATCTTTATCTCCAAGTCCCATGGCCCCGATTCCCTTGGCATTGCACGCATCTACTACATCCAATAATGACTCCCAGTCTGCAGGAACCTCTTTGCCCATATCTTCAAAAACTGCTTTGTTATAAAAGAGACAGTAGGATTCCAGGGCCCCTGTGGGCACAACATAGTTATGACCATTCTCGTCCTTTTGTGCATAGGTATCATAAAGTGTATAACCGGATTCCTCAATCGCATCTTCTAAAGGATAAAGGGCATTCGCCGCTAAAAAAGGTTCACTATAAGAACCTCCCCATGTATAAAACAAATCCGGCAGCTCATTTGCCTGAAGCATAACCCTGATTTTTGTTTTATAAGTTGCATCGTCCACACGCTCGATATTAATCTTATAACCAAGCTTATCCGCAGCCTCCTGAAAACTGTCTAACTTTGCGGGATTGTCCGTTTCCGGATCAAAATGTACCAAAATAGATATTTCGGCATTGGCTTCCGATTTACTGCCTTCATTACCAGCCGCATCATTTACCTCATCATTGCCTCCGCATCCCGCCAGCGTTCCAATCATTGCTGTTATTCCCAACAACATACTTATTTTTTTCGTCTTTCCCATTTTCTTACCTCCTTGATTCGTGTTTTATCTATGTTTAGATTCTATCATTACAGATTAACGAAAAATATAGAATATATTCCGACTGCGTTAAATATATTCATCATTTTATTTTATATATATTAATAGGCTGCAGCCTTACATTTTCTGTAAAACTGCAACCTATTTTATTCTTCCTATGGTTTTATTCACCGGCATAAATTTCTCTGTATTCACCGGCGGTAATTCCCGTATGTTTTTTAAACACCTGCGAAAAGTAAGGATAATCCGTATATCCCACCATTTCAGCGATTACATAAACTTTATGTTCCGTCCTCCGCAGAAGCTGCTTCGCACGATCCATCCTGACTTTGGTAAGATAAGAAAAGAACGTCTCACCCTGTTCTCTTTTAAATATACTGCACAAATAATTTTTACTCAGATGAACAGCGTCAGCCACATCTGCGAGGGAGATTTCTTCTCCAAGATGCTCGTCCACATAATGTACAATCTGCCCCATAATCTCCCTGTTTTTTCCCGCCGAATCTGCTGCCGCTTCATCCACGGTCTCCTCTGTAATTTCCAGAACAAGGTCTCTCAGCATATCGCCTGTTTTATAGTCATTAAGCGCAGCGATCACTTCCCTGATTTTTTTCTTTCTCTCCTCATCCGGAGAGATATTAAACAGCTCTGTTAAGATAAGAATGGTCTGGCTGTAAAACTGCTGGTATATGGCTTTATTTTCTCTCATCTCCACATATATTTTTTCAATCAGCTTAACTGCACTTTTTTTATTTAAAGCCCTGAGTTTCATACATATCTGGTTCATAAGTTCATGATCATATTCCACACTTTCATTTGAAAATACTCTGACCTCATCATAGAAAATACAGCTTCCCTCTCCCAGATTGCATCTTTCCTCCAGAGCCGCCTCACAGTCCTTTCTCGCCATATATAATTTATGATAATCTTCATATACACAGCTGACTCCCACGGACAAACTAGTTCTTGTAAGATTTTTGAACTCACTCAGTATAATTTCAAGCAGTTCCTCCATGGATTTTCCCTCCGGCAGTGTATCAGAATCCTCAACTACATATAGCAAATGCTTTCCCTTTACAAAAGAATCACTGACAAACAGCCCTTTGGTATTTTCTCTGATGATCATCCTCAACTGTACCCACAACAGTTCACGCATTTCAGGTATAGTGTCACAAATTTCTTCCCGGTCCAAATCAAAACACCAGAGTCTGAATGGGTCTCCTTTCAGTTCTGAACCATAATACTTCAGACTCTCCATCAGGTTTTGCCCCTCTGGAATAATTTTATCTGCCAATTCACTAAAAAACTGGTTTTTCAGTATGGGAATATTTTTCTCTGCCTCTTCCCTGAGTTCCCTGATATTTCTCTCCAGGTCCGCTTTTCTCTGAATCCTTTCATAGACCTTCTGCAGAGCCTGCTCCAGCTCTTCTTTTTTAGTGGGTTTCATAATATATTCCATGACCCCTGCCCGCATGGCAGAACGGGCAAAATCAAACTCATCATATCCGCTGATTATGATAACCTCTGTTTTTGGGTAATTTTCTCCTATAAATTCTGCCAGCTCAATACCGTTCATCTGCGGCATCATCACATCGGTTATCACAAGGTTCGGCCTGTACTCCTTCAGTAATCTGCATGCTTCCTCTCCACATTCTGCCGTTGCACAGATAGAAAACCCGAATTTTTCCCAATCAATGACTTTGCTTATGTTTCTCAGAATCACAGGCTCATCATCCACCAATAACACCTGATACATTGCTTCCTCTGCTCCTTCCCTAATCGTCCTGCCTCAGTTTGTCTACAGGAATCCGTATAGTGACCTTCGTCCCTCCATTTTTCCGGTTCTCGAACCTCAATGCGCTGTCTTCCCCGTAACGCATTTTCAATCGTTCATTTACATTATAAATGCCATGTCTGTGCCTTTTTCCGCTGTTATCATAGGTATTTCCGTCCAGCAGCACAGCAACCTGTTTCTCATCGATTCCTGTTCCGTTATCCCAGACACAAATCACCAGTTCTCTATCCTCTTCCTCGGCTGAGATACCAATATATCCTTTTTCAGGTTTTGACTGAATGCCATGCAGGATACTGTTCTCCACCAACGGCTGAAGAAAAAATTTGATAACCCGGTATTTCATCACAGACTCCGGTATATCAATAAGGTATACCAGCTTATCCTCAAATCTTTTTTTCTGCAGCAGGAGATAGTTTCTGGTGTTTTCCACTTCTTTTGACAGCTCAATTTCTTTTTCTCCCCTGCCCAAACTGAACCTGAACATTTTGGAAAGGCACTGAATCATTTCTGCTATTTCTGTTTGGTCATTTGCCATTGCCTTCCAACTGATGCAGTCCAGCGTATTATAGAGAAAATGAGGATTGATCTGTGCCTGCAGGTTTTCAAGCTGGGCCTGCTTTGCATTTAACTTTTCCCTCATGACCTCGTTTACAAGAATATGTATGCGGTTGATCAACCTATTGTACGCATCTCCGAGTTGAATGAACTCATCAATCCTTCTGATTTTAATCTCTTCCTTAAAGTTCTGGTCCTCTGCGCGCCCCATAATCTCATTCAGATTTTGAAGCTCCCGCGTAACGCCATGCGAAAACCGGCTGTATATGTAAGAGGCAATGATGATCACGAAACATGTGACAAGCGCCACGATTAGGATATTAATCCACTGACTGCTCAGGACAGCACTCACCATGCCTACACACAAATAGTTCCATTCCATGTGAGTGTCATAACATCCTGTAACAAAATATTTTCCATTTCTTTTACTATCTATTTCTTCTTTTTCTGCAGCTTTTATTTCGCTTATGAACTCCTGTACTTCCTGATTTTCTGTTTCAGGTCCAAACAATAACTCGCTCTCACCCCCATATATATAAAATTCCCCTATAGCAGGATTGCTCAGGCTATCTACCATTTTAGACAGATATTCATTGTCAAGAACAACCATGAGAATTCCAATTCCGTCTACAGTGTCTCTTTTATTAATCACTCTGGCAAACAAAATTTTATTTTTCTGTTCTCTGATTCCACTAAAATCAGAACTTACCCATATAAAATTCCCTTTTTTCTGAATCACATCAGGGTACCAGCTCTGTTTCTTCCATACTGACAGATTGCTGATATAAGAAGGACTATCCCCAACTGTAAAACCATTTCCGTTTAAATCAAAAACAGAGAGTGATTCAATATAATCCTGTTCCATAATCAATCTGGTGATTTCCTCCTTAGCCTGCTGCAAAATATTATTATAGGAGGGATTCTGATGTTCTGCTGTCAGCATATTTTGGATGCTGGAGTCTGAAAGAATAAATCGTGATTTATTCTCTACATCAGTTGTAATATATTCCACATTCCTTGATAGGTCCTGAATGAACTGCGAAGCATATGTTGAATAGTTTTTCACGGTTATTTTACCTGTTATGATTGCCGAAGTGGCTAAGATTATAAGAACTGCCAATATAAAGATACTGTTGAAGGTCAGCATCAAAGATGGATATAACTTTAGTTTATAAAACCAGTTTTTCATTTTAATTTTCATTTTATCATCCGCCCTCTACATTATATATAATTTGATTATAACAGATATAAAAATAAAAAAGAATAGTTGACAGGCAGATGGAAAATAATGTAAGTTCGCATTTTAAAACACCGTACAATTATAAAATGGGGCTGCTACACCTATTATTCACCAGTGCAGCAGCCCCATTTTTCACAGCACAACGGCTGTCTTATGTTATTTATCATTCATTTTCGTCAACTTAGCCGCCTGGTCTGCAGCCGTAAGACTGTCTATGATCTCTTCCAGATCACCGTTCAGCACACCGTCTAGACGATGCAGTGTCAGTTTGATCCTGTGATCTGTCACACGTCCCTGGGGGAAATTATAGGTCCTGATCTTCTCAGAGCGGTCCCCGGTACCCACCTGGCTTCTTCTGGCTTCTGCCTCCTCGTCGTGGCGCTTCTCCAGCTCCATCTCATACAGTCTGGAACGAAGCACCTTAAGCGCTTTGTCTTTGTTCTTGAGCTGTGACTTTTCATCCTGGCAGGAGATGACGATTCCTGTGGGGATATGGGTCAGACGTACCGCAGAATCTGTGGTGTTGACACACTGGCCGCCGTTTCCGGAAGCACGGAATACGTCGAACTTACAGTCATTCATATCAAGATGGAAGTCAATCTCCTCTGCCTCCGGCATGATTGCCACCGTTATGGTGGAGGTATGGATACGGCCGCCGCTCTCTGTCTCAGGCACACGCTGGACGCGGTGTACACCGCTTTCATACTTCAGCCTGGAATAAGCGCCTTTTCCGTTGATCATGAAAGTGACCTCTTTGAAACCGCCGATGCCGTTCTCATTGAGGCTCATCATATCTGTCTTCCAGTTCTGGGACTCCGCAAATTTCACATACATACGGTAGATCTCCGCCGCGAAAAGCGCTGCCTCGTCTCCGCCTGCACCTGCTCTGATTTCCACAATAACGTTCTTCTCATCATTGGGGTCCTTCGGCAGAAGTAAGATCTTCAGCTCGCGCTCCAGCTCCTCAATACGCTTCTTGGCGTCTGAGAGTTCTTCTTTGAGCATCTCGCGCATCTCCGGGTCTGACTCTTCATCCAGCATCATAAGGCTGTCTTCTACTGTCTGTTTACAATTTTTATATTCACGATACGCGTCCGCTATGGGCTGCAGATCGCTCTGTTCCTTCATCAGCTTCTGGAAGCGCGCCGTGTCATTCGCAACTGTAGGCTCATTTAACTCATTTAAAATCTCCTCCAGACGAATCAAAATATCATCTAACTTATCAAACATGGTGTTCCTCCTGTTTCTTTCTTCCCAGCACCACCCTGTCAAGGCCTGCCAGGTCCTTCACTACTCTTATCTCTGTATATCCGGCGTCCTGCAGCATAAGGCGCACCGAGCCGCCCTGGTTATATCCAATCTCAAAAGCCAGAATCCCTCCGGGCTTCAGATACTCCCCCGCCTCGCCTGATATCCTTCTGTAAAAATACAGGCCGTCCGCAGTCCCGTCAAGGGCCATTCTCGGCTCGTGGTCTCTTACTTCCTCCATCAGGCTATCAACGACATGGCTCTCTATATATGGCGGATTGGAAACAATAATGTCATATGTTCCACTGATATCTGCAAATAGATCACTTTTTTTCCATACAGCCGGTATTCCCAGCTCTCTGCTGTTTTTTGCTGCCACAGCAAGGGCTTCTTCGGACAGGTCCGCTCCAACCCCCTCCGCTTCTTTTAAAACGGACAAAAGAGCCAGCAAAATGCAGCCGCTGCCTGTGCACATATCCAGAATCCTGGATCTGCTGCTGCCCGCCTGCATCTTCCCGGCTTCGAGGAGCACTTCCTCTACCAGAACTTCCGTATCCTGCCGTGGAGTCAGCACATGCTCATCCACATAAAATTTCAATCCATAGAACCAGGCCTCGTGGGTGATGTGCTGGAGAGGAATGTGCTGTGCACGTCTCCTGATCATCTCCCTGTATTTCTCTGCCTGCTCCCGAGACATTTCCTCGTTCTCCCTAATAAAATAGGAAGCCCGTGTCATGCCTGTTATATATTCCATCAAAAGCCATGCATCAGTTGTACTGTCTGCGATTCCGGCTTCTTCCAGTGTCTTTCTTCCCTCCAGAAGAAGTTCTCTATGCGTCTGCATAACAACCCTCTCCTGTTTCACATCTGTGTGAAGCGGTCATACGGTCTTCTTCCGCCTGTGCGATCTTCTCACGGGCATCCGGGAAATTTTCCAGAAGATATGCCTTCCAGTCAAAGACTGCCTCCACCGCCGCGATGGCAACCTCCGCCATATCCGGTGTGGGTTCTTTTGTGGTCAGCTTCTGCATAGCCATACCCGGCTTTGAAAGCGCACACACCACAGGATTCTCACTTCTTCCCGCCAGCCTGATAATTTCATAGGAAATACCGGCGATCACCGGCACCAGCAGAATACGGATCACAACCCGCAGCCACATGGTATGTACCGGCACAACAGCAAAAAATCCCAGGAAAAATATGATACTCACAACAATGACAAAAAACAGAAAACTGGTCCCGCAGCGTTTGTGGAGTCTGGAGCTCTCCATAACGTTTTCCACGGTCAGGGCCTTTCCGTGTTCCACACAGTTAATACACTTGTGCTCTGCCCCATGGTACATGAACACTCTCTGGATATCCTCCATCTTGGAAATCAAAAGCAGATATCCCAAAAAGAGCAGGATTCTCACCAGCGCCTCCGCCAGGGTCACCCCCGTCTCCGAAGCGCCTACCCTGTGCAGCAGGCTGGCGATCAGATACGGCAGCACCATGAACAGACCTACAGAGAGAATCACAGAAAAGATTACGGTTCCTGTCATAAGGATACTTTCCTGTTTCTTCTGTTTTGCGTCGTATTTTTCCCGTTCTTCCTGATTCAGGGCTTCTCTCTTTTTAATCTCCTCCTCTTCCTCCTCAAAGAAGGTTGCGGAGTACATCAGGCATTTTGTGCCCACTACCAGCGAATCAATGAAATTGAACACGCCTCTGATAATAGGAAGAGAGAGTATCTTTTTGTTCTTAATAAAACTCTTGTAGTCTTCTATCTTAACTTCAATCTCTTTGTCCGGCTTTCTGACAGCTATGGAGTATTGATCCTGATGACGCATCATGATGCCTTCCATGACTGCCTGTCCGCCGATGTTAGATGATTTCATCTATACCTCCATATCATACAAATCCCCAAAAGCAGCAGCGATTTGCCAAAGCAGATACTATACTGCTCAGGATATACAATAAGAGGCTGAAGTCCTAAAACCTCAGCCTCTCCCGTTTTTTTATTTGTCCATGCCGTATTTTTTGTTGAACTTATCAATACGTCCACGAGCCTGTGCAGCTTTCTGCTGTCCTGTATAGAAAGGATGACATTTAGAGCAAACTTCTACGTGGAGTTCTTTCTTTGTAGAGCCTGTTTTAAATGTATTTCCACAGTTGCATACTACTGTACATTCCTGGTAGTTTGGATGGATTCCTTCTTTCATCTTTTTCACCTCTTCTATCGTTTGTTATTTATCTTTATTTTGCGTTTTACAAATTCAAACAGCTTTTAAATTATAGCATATGATTTTTATAAATGCAAGCATTATTATAGAAATCGTTGTTTTTTCACTGTCTGTACAAATTCATTGTTATTGCGGGTGTGTGCGAACATATTTAAGATGTTCTCAAGGGCATCATCTGCCTTCATTCCGTTCAGGGCTTTGCGCATGATATCCACTGCCTCATGCTCCTCTTTTGTGAGCAGAAGATCCTCTCTTCTGGTACCTGATTTGGAAATATCAATAGCCGGGAATACGCGCTTTTCCTGAAGTCTTCTGTCCAGAACCAGCTCCATGTTGCCGGTACCCTTGAACTCCTCGTAAACCACATCATCCATCTTGCTTCCGGTATCCACAAGGGCTGTGGCAAGGATCGTCAGGCTTCCGCCCTCTCTCATATTTCTGGCAGCACCGAAGAAGCGCTTTGGCATGTGCAGCGCCGCCGGGTCAAGACCGCCGGACAGCGTACGGCCGCTTGGCGGAACAGTCAGGTTGTAGGCTCTTGCCAGCCTTGTAATACTGTCTATGAATATGGTAACATCTTTCTTATGCTCCACCAGACGTTTTGCACGTTCTATGGTCATCTCGGAAACTCGCTTGTGGTGTTCCGGCAGCTCGTCAAAAGTGGAGTAGATAATCTCCACATTCGGTCCCTGAATGGCTTCCCTGATATCTGTTACCTCCTCAGGCCGCTCATCGATCAGCAGGATGATCAGGTGCATCTCCGGATTGTTTTTCAAAATGGATTTGGCAGCGTCTTTTAAGAGGGTTGTCTTACCTGCTTTCGGAGGAGACACAATCATACCCCTCTGCCCTTTGCCGATTGGGCTGACTAAGTCCACAATACGCATGGCAAGGCTTCCGCCCGGACGCTCCAGGTGCAGTCTCTCATTGGGGAATATAGGGGTCATGTCCTCAAAATTCAGCCTGCGCATCTCATTCGGTTTGATTCCGTTAATGGATGTCACGTAAAGGAGGGCAGAAAACTTTTCGTTCTGGCTCTTCACTCTTGTATTACCCCGGAGAATATCCCCGGTCTTCAGATTAAATCTGCGGATCTGTGAGGGAGACACATACACGTCGTTCTCACCCGGCAGATAATTCTCACTTCGGATAAACCCATAGCCGTCCGGCAGCACTTCCAGAATGCCGCTCACACTCATGCCGCTGTCCAAGTCTGACTGCTCCATAGGCGGGCGCTCTGTACGGCTCTCCTGCTTTTCTTCTTTTCTGACGTAGGTGCGGGACTCCTGACGATCTTCCTGGCGGCCGGACGTTCTTGTCTCCTGGCGCTCTTCCTGGCGGCCGGATGCTCTTGTCTCCTGGCGCTCTTCCTGGCGACCGGATGCTCTTGACTCCTGGCGTTCTTCTGCCTTGCCCGCTCTTGACCCATTTCTGGATTCCTGTTCGCTTTCCTGGGGAGCACTGCTCTCCTTCATCTGGCGCTCCTTGTCATCTTCCTGCACCATGCGCTCCACCAATTCACTTTTTTTCAGGGTGGAAATTCCTCTCATTCCTCTGGCCTTGGCAATTTCTTTTAATGCCCCCAAAGACAGGGACTCATATTTTTCTCTCATTATATTAATCCTTTCTTTAAAAATCGCAACAAATGGGTAATCGTCTGATTCGACATGAATAGATCTATGAATATTTCTCTTTCTTCTATAATCCTACCATACTTTCTGGAAAAAAGCAAAAGAATAATATGCAATTTATAATTTTTTTCTTCCGGTGCCTTATTGTCATCTGCCCTTACTTATTTTATAATATAAAAAAAGAAAAGGAGGCTGTTTTTTATGAAATTTCAAATGATACATGAGAATTATAATGTAGCTGACTTGTCACGCTCTCTGACATTTTACCAGGAGGCACTGGGGCTTACGGAAAAAAAACGCATCACCGCGGATGACGGTTCCTTTATCATTGTGTACGTGGGAAATGATACTACAGACTTTGAACTGGAACTGACATGGCTCCGTGACAGAGAAGAACCATACAGCCTGGGCGACAATGAATTCCATCTGGCATTTCAGGCTGATAACTATGAGGAGGCTCATGCGCTTCACGAAAAAATGGGCTGCATCTGTTTTGAAAACCACGATATGGGCATCTATTTCATCTCGGACCCGGATGGCTACTGGCTGGAGGTTGTTCCTGCCAAATAATACACCGCAGGTCTGCAGGATATCCTGTATCCGAAGGGCTGCTGCATCAGGCCGATGGCTTCTGATGCAGCAGTCCTTTTTTATACAGGTAAGCTGTAAAGTACTGCTCCTTCACATTACTGTCAGTTCATGCTGATCCTCGGAATCTCCTGGCCCCGCAGAAGTATTCTGGGGCCTCCGGTGTGTTCAATATATTCCTTTGTGATTATGACTTCCCCGATATTCTCATCCTTTGGAATCTCATACATGATATCCAGCATATATTCCTCCAGGATCGCGCGCAGGGCTCTGGCGCCTGTATGTTTCTCCAGGGCCATCTTCGCAATCGCACCAAGGGCTCCGTCGTCAAATTCCAGCTTCACCTCATCCAGTGCCAGCAGCTTCTGGTACTGTTTTAAAATGGCGTTCTTAGGCTCCTTGAGAATCTGCACCAGCATCTCCTCTGTCAGACCGCTGAGTGTGAAGATAATGGGAAGACGTCCCAAAAACTCCGGAATCATGCCAAACTTTTTCAGGTCATCCACGATCACCTTATCCAGTATATTGGCATCATGGTCATACTTGTCTTTCAGGTCAGCAAAGAAACCGATGGATGCCTGCTTATTCAGACGCTCCTTGATAATATTCTCCAGATCCGGAAAAGCTCCGCCGCAGATAAAGAGAATATTCTTGGTATCCACAGTGGTCAGAGGCACCATGGCATTCTTGCTGTTGGCTCCCACCGGAACCTCCACCTCACTGCCCTCCAGCAGCTTCAGCATTCCCTGCTGTACGGCCTCACCGCTTACGTCTCTCTGGTTCGTGTTCTTTTTCTTTGCGATTTTGTCAATCTCATCAATAAAAATGATTCCGTGCTCTGCACGCTCCACATCATTGCCTGCCGCTGCCAGAAGCTTGCTGACAACACTCTCAATATCATCGCCGATATATCCTGCCTCAGTCAATGAGGTAGCGTCTGTGATCGCCAGGGGTACATCTAAAAGTCTTGCCAGTGTCTTGACCAGGTAAGTCTTGCCGCTTCCTGTCGGCCCGATCATCAGCATATTGGACTTTTCAATTTCAATATCATCCGCCCTGTCCGCAAATACTCTCTTATAATGGTTGTAGACAGCTACTGACATGACCTTCTTGGCCCGTTCCTGTCCGATCACGTATTCATCCAGGCTGGCTTTTATTTTGTGGGGCGCCGGGATACTTCGGATGTCAAATGCCTTGGATGCTGTATTTTCCTGCTTTGGTTCCTCTTTTTTCTTTTTCACCCGCTGACGCTTTGGAATCTGGTTCTGCAGCGTGTTCAGATCGATCATGCTCACGTTGGGCATGTTCTTCATTAAATCGTTATAGTCAATCGGTGCGTTGTTCATGGTGTCAAAGCTTTTCTGCATGCATTCCACACAGATATGGATATCGTTTGGCAGGTCAATCATTTTCCCTGCTTTGCTCTCCGGCCTTCTGCACATGAAACAGATTTTTTCATAGTCTTCCTCGTCATTTGAGGAATTATCTGCGGTTAACTTGTCTTTTTCGGATTTCTCCAAATAGTCCTTATCGTCTGCCATTTCCTATTCTCCCTGCCTTTTCTATATAAAATTTGATTATTAGTGATTTTTTGTATCTGTTCAGTAAACTGAATCGTTACATTTTTCTATCGTTTGTGGGTATCTTATCACAAATTCATATGAGTAACAAGTAAACTTTTCATTAACTGCCTGTAAAGCCGGCGAAGAAAAAGGCATCTGCCTGCACACTTCCATGTACAGGCAGACACCTCTGTCTGCTGTTTTTTAACTTTAACGGCTCTTTTCCTCTTCCTGGGTTGTTGTCTTGGCGTCTTTCTTGGCCCCCAGTGTTACGGTTATGGTCTGTTCTTTGTACTCACCGTTCTGGGCACGTGAGATAACAAAATCCACGCTCTCCCCTGCTTCGTAATACTGCAGTCTCTCGATCAGCTCATCTCTGGTATTCAGGCTTGTTCCGTCAATTTTCAGGATGACATCGCCCTTCTGGATACCGGCCTGTGCTGCCGGACCGTTTTCTTCCAGGCTGTATACAAAGACACCTACAGGCATACCGTACACCTGAACTGCCTCGGATGTCACATCCGTACATGTGATGCCGAGATATGATGCTTTATTTTCATCTTCCACTTTATATCTGGTCTCTTTGCTCATCAGGTCATCCAGGATCGGTTCTGCTTTGGAGATTGGAATCGCGAAGCCCACACCCTCCACTTCATTGGAGGCGATTTTCGCTGAATTGATGCCCACCAGCTCCCCATTCATATTCAGAAGGGCGCCGCCGCTGTTGCCCGGATTGATGGCTGCGTCTGTCTGGATAAATGTGCTGTCTGCATTCTCAGAGCTCACCTGACGGTTCAGGGCACTTACATAACCGCTGGTCACAGACTGCCCGTATCCCAGGGCATTGCCGATAGCCACTACTTGGTCACCCATAGTCAAAGAGTCGGAATCACCGATGGTGGCTACTTTGATCTCCTCCAGAATATCCTGAGGGATATCGGAAAGCTTTACAGAGATAACTGCAAGGTCATTATCAGCATCCGTACCTTTTACCTGAGCTGCCACTGCACTGCCCGGACTTTCCGTTTCTTCCCCGTCGACACCCTGTTCGCTGCTGGTTTTCTCCACCTGGGAACTGGTAACCGCGCTGCCGTCCTGATTGGTGAAGAATACCGTCAGGGAATCCGCACCGCTTACCACGTGATTGTTGGTGGCGATCAGAAGCTCTGTGTCATTCTGGCTCACAATGATTCCCGAACCGTTGCTTGTGGCCTCCTGTGCCTGCTGTCCATAGAAATATTTGTAGATGTCAGGAAGCTCCTGAACACTCACCCCTACAATAGAGACAATGGAGGGCATGGCGTTCTTTGCCACCTGCGCTACAGTCGCACCGGATGTGTTGGAGCTGCCGGTGCTGATTGCATCCTTTCCCTTTGCGGGAGTATCTCCTGTTGTCTGAGTGTTTTCTATTTTTACATTCTCTTTCGGGTTTACTTTATCGCCCACATAATTGGTGGCCTGGAAGACAATGCCTGCCACCAGACCGAACACTGCCGCACAGGCTGCCGCTGTTCCCAGTTTCTTGCCGATTCCGCCCTGGGATTTTCCGGGCTTTTCTTTTTTATTGTTTTCCGGAGGAATGGGGGAGGTAAATTTATAGGAATCATAGTTTTTCTTCCGTTCCTTCTCATACCATTCTTCTTTTCCGGACTCGCTTTTGTAGGACCTGGCATATACAGGATTTTCCGGCGTAGGGGCCGGCGCAGGTTCTTCTGCTCTCTGCTGTCCACCTGCCGGCTGCTGAGGAGCACCGGCTTCAGCCGCTCCTGACGCTGTATCTGTATTTCCATATACCGGTGTTTCTGAAGCCGCTTCTGCGTTTCCATAACCCGGTGCTGTCTGCTCCTGCTCTGTTGTTTTTTCTTCTGCGGCTTCTTTCATGGTAAAGTTTACGCTGCCCGGAGTTTCCGTAATGGAAGGATTTTCTTCCGGTCCCTTATGTTCTTCCGCCATGCCGCGGTTCTCATTCATGCCCTCATTGAATTCTTCACTCATGATACATTCTCCCTTCACTGCTATCTATCCTGAAATATCTTACTATTTATCTTTCTGAAACATAGTCTACCAGCCATTTGTGTTCAAATTGTGATAAAACAGCAAAGAAAAAATGAAATTCTATTCTACAGTTACAGATTTTGCCAGGTTTCTCGGTTTATCCACATCCAGCCCTTTTCCGAGAGATACATAGTACGCAAAAAGCTGAAGAGGTACCACTGCCAGAGAATTGGTGAAATATTTATTTGTCTTTGGCAGATAGATCACATAATCCGCTGTTTTTTCAATTTCTGTATTGCCTACATTGGTCACAGCCAGCACGAAGGCGCCTCTTGTCTTGACCTCCTGGATATTGCTGAGGGTTTTCTTGTAAAGCTCCTCCTGGGTGGCAACCGCTGTCACAAGCGTATCCTCCTCGATCAGGGAAATGGTGCCGTGCTTTAATTCCCCTGCAGCATACGCCTCGGAATGGATATAGGAGATCTCTTTTAATTTCAGGGAGCCCTCCAGGGAAATGGCGTAATCCAGGCCCCTGCCGATGAAAAATACATGCTCTGTAGCCAGATAACGGTTGGCGAATTTCTGGATTCTCTTCTTATTCTCCAGAAGCATCTCAATCTGTCCCGGAAGCTTCTTCAAATCCTCCACCATCTCTGCCATCTGCGCGTCGTCAATCTCACCTCTGGCCTTTGCAAATTTCAGAGCCAGCAGATAATGGGCGATGAGCTGTGTGCTGTATGCCTTGGTGGTGGCAACCGCAATCTCCGGGCCGGCCCAGGTATACATCACATTGTCCGCTTCCCTGGCGATGGAGCTTCCCACCACATTGACGATCCCCAGTACCCGGATTCCATGCTCTTTTGCCTCCCGGAGAGCTGCCAGGGAGTCCGCAGTTTCTCCTGACTGACTCACAATGATCGCCAGGGTATCCGGCTCATAGATGGGATGGCGGTAGCGGAACTCACTTGCCAGATCCACCTCAACCGGAATTCTCGCCAGCCCTTCAAACACATATTTTGCGGACACACAGGTATGGTAAGCGGAACCGCAGGCGATCATGTAGATCTTGCGGATGCTGCGGATCTCGTCGTCAGACATTCCCAGCTCCTCAATGACCACATTTCCATCCTTAATGCGGGGATTAAGAGTGTCGCCGACAGCCTGGGGCTGTTCATACATCTCCTTGAGCATAAAGAACTCATAGCCGCCTTTTTCCGCAGCGTCAATATCCCATTCAATTGTGGTGGGCGTTTTCTCCAGCTCCTCCTCATCAATATTGTAGAAGGTAATGTCATCCTTTGTCATGCAGACAATCTCTTCATTTTCAATAAAATATACATCTCTGGTGTATTTCAGCACTGCCGGAACATCGGAGGCGATCAGATTGCCCACGCTGCTTCTTCCCACGATGAGAGGACTGTCTTTCCGCACTGCATAGAGTTTATCCGGCTGATCACTGAACATGATGCCCAGTGCATAGGAACCTTCCATGCGGTGCATAATTTTTGCGATCGTCTCTAACGGGTCCCCTTTATAGTAATAATCCAAAAGGTGAGCAATGATCTCTGTGTCAGTCTCTGACACAAATTCATAGCCTTTGGATTCCAGTTTCTTCTTCAGTTTCATATAGTTCTCGATAATTCCATTATGTACCACTACGATGGATTTATCTTTATTGAAATGGGGATGGGCATTGACATCGGACGGAGAACCGTGGGTAGCCCATCTGGTATGTCCGATCCCTACCGTTCCCGGCAGGGTTGCTCCGCCGTGGGTGAGCTCATCCAGAATTTTCAGCCTTCCCATGGATTTCATCATCTCAATGGTCGTTCCGTTATAGACAGCAATTCCCGCGGAATCGTATCCTCTGTACTCCAGTTTCTCCAGGCCTTCCAGCAAAATAGGTGCTGCCTGTTCTTCTCCGATATAACCAACTATTCCACACATAATCATTTCCTCCATGTAACCGGATGCAAAACATGTATTCTTTGTCTTATTATCCGGCATATTTGTCCTTCTATCCATGAAACATGGCCTATTTTAGCAGATTATTGTGTTGATGTCCAGTAAGAAGCATTCATCGTGCAAAATTTTATTACGGATTTTGGGAGGCGGCGGTAGGATTTTCCCATCCGGTATCCCAGAAATTTAAATCCGCTTTTCACCACCAGCTCCCCTATAAGCCAGGGCTTGTGTATCTTACATAGGTATCCTGCCGTCTGTTTTACCAAACGGATTCCCTCGCTCTCAGAGCGGATGCCGGCAAAGACTTCCGGGTGGTCAGCCTGAGAGACTGCCAGGTCAAAATTGCGTCTGAACTGCTGCATACATCCATAGTTGTGGGAATGGACTACCCTGGCATCTGCCCGGTAAGCCACACTGCCTCCGTCCAGGATCAGCCGTCCGGCAAAGATCATGTCCTCATTGAAAATGGTATGCGTTATAAATCCGCCCAGCTTCTCATATGCACTTCTTCTGTAGGCCGCACATACATTGGAACAGAAAAAGGTTTTGATTCCCAGCTCCGGCAGGTCTTCCCTGCTCTTTATCCTGCTTTTTGCCGGGTAATTGAAGGAACGTGTGTACTTTTCTATGATCCTGCAGTCCCTGTCCGCAAGCTGTCTGCCATAGGCTGCCCCCACCTGCGGATCCTGAAAGGGCTTTACCAATTCTTCCACCACATGTTCATCATATGGCACCGCGTCCTGTGTAAAGAAGACCAGAATATTGCCTGTGGTCATGGCTGCTGCCCTGGCTCTTGTTCCGCCGTGGTCAAAGTCCTCTTTTTTCAAATGCTCCACCCGGACATTCTCCATCCCCAAAACCCAGGTATCTTTCCAGTATTCTTTTTCCGTGTTCATGATCAGGATCTCTTTTATGGGATAGGTCTGCCTTTTCAGGCCTTCCACCAGTTTTCTGAATTTTTCATCCGGTTTGTATACCGGTATTATCACTGACACTGTATAGGAATCCATAGAATTTCTCCTCTATATGGCACAAGGGGATGCTGCGTTATCCACACAACATCCCCTGCCGCTTTTCTCATTTTTTATTCGCTGTAATCATCATCCTCGTTGTTATAGCCCCCGCCGTCACCGGATTCTCCGGAACTGCTGCCGCCGGAGCCGTCATCACCGCTGCCTTCATATCCGTTGTCATAGTTATTGCCGGATTCTCCTGAATCACCGGAATCATTATAATCATCACCGCTGTTGTAATCAGAGGATCCGCTGTCACCATAATCGGAAGACCCGCTGTCATTGTAATCAGAGGATCCGCTGTCGCTGTAATCAGAAGATCCGCCGCTGCTGTAATCAGAGGATCCGCTGTCACTGTAGTCGGAATAATCGCTGTAATCACTGTCATCCGTATCACTGTAAGTGCTTGTTCCGCTGCTTGACTGCGTATCGGCAGAGCCGTCATAGGTAGAAGCCCTGTCACTGATAAGCGCCTTCTGTTCATCACTCACATAGGAGTTTCCGAATCCTGTATGTCCTGCTATATAATCGCTTCTCTGTTTTACTATGTCAGAGGGTTCATAAGCCTGATCACCGAACAGGAACTGATGGAGTGCCTTAACATTGGTCTCCAGTGTTGTCGGTACCACACAGTCAAGGCCAATGGCATTCTTAACCTCATCGCCCATTAAACTGCTGTTGGGGAATCCGCTGGTTTCACCCAGTTTATAGGACAGGATACCCATTCCCAATTTAATCAGTTCGCTCTTGCTGAAGTCTGTTGCGATCATCGGAAATACCTGATCCATAATATCATTCAATGTAGACAGGCTGGCTTTTTTCGCTTTTTCCACAATAAGAGAAATGATATATCTCTGACGCTCTGTACGCCTCATATCCCAGCCGCTGGTATATCGAATACGGCAATATGAGGTAGCCTGTACACCGTTTAGATGAAAAGAACCTAAAATCTCTGATTCCTGTTTATCATCACCCGGGTATTCCGGCATTTCAATCGGCTCATAATCCATACCTGTCACTTCTGAAGTCTCTACACAGTAGTCATTCATATTCTTGAGCTCAACATATGTCATTTCCACATCCAGACCGCCCAGACAATCAATTGCCGTAGCCAGAGCCTTGAAATTAACAGCCACATAATTGGTAATATTCAAATCCAGGTTTGTGTTGATCATGGACATTGCCTGTGTCGGCCCGCCGTTGTTATATGCTGCATTACATTTGGTATACTTGTCATTGCCAATATTTAAATAGGTATCCCTGTAAAGAGAAACCAGTTTTACTTCCTTCGTGTCATTGTTAATGCTGGCAATGATCGTGGTATCACTCTGTCCTGATTTTACGTCTTCTTTCCTGTTATCCACACCAAACAAGGCAATATTGGTAAATCCCTTCAGCGTCTTACTGCCAACCACTGCCTCATTGACTTCGACCTTGCTGGCCTCATCTGAGCTGGTGTCAATATCCAGTTTATTCATCTTTTCATTGACTTTTGCGTATATGAAGAGTCCGCCCACCAAGATCAGCAGTACAAACAGTTCAATACCAAAAAGCACTCTTCTTTTTCTGCGCCTTCTGACGCTTTTGTTCTTTTTTGCCATTTCACTTCCCCTTATTTACTAATAAGCGTTTTTGTTTACAAAGCCTTTAAAAACTGTGAGAAACAGTATCTTAATGTCAAGTCCAATGGTCCAGTTTTCAATGTAGTACAGGTCATACTCAATTCGTTTACGGATGGAGGTGTTTCCCCTGTATCCATTCACCTGCGCCCATCCTGTAAGTCCTGGGCGTACCTGATGCTTGATCATGTATCTGGGAATCTCTTCCCGGAACTTCTCCACAAAGAAGGGGCGCTCCGGTCTGGGACCAACCAGACTCATTTCTCCGCGCAGTACATTGAAAAGCTGAGGCAGTTCGTCGATACTTGTCTTTCTCATAAATTTGCCGAAATTAGTGACCCGTGGGTCATCCTTAACGGTCCAGGCTTTTTTCTCCTCTTCGGGCGGCTGCACATCCATGGAGCGGAATTTGTACATCATGAAATTCCTGTTGTGCAGACCCACCCTCTCCTGCTTATAAATAAGCGGCCCGGGAGATGTGAGTTTTATCATGATCACCGAGAAAAGCATAACCGGTGAAAACAATACAATTGCGGCCAGCGCGCCTCCCAGATCCATAATGCGCTTGATCAGGGCATTGAACGTATTGGAAAGCGGCACATATCGGATATTGATGACCGGCAGTCCCAGAATGTCCTCCGTATAAGGCTTTGTGGGGATAATGCGGTTATAATCCGGTATAAACTTCGTGTGTACTCCTGATTTTTCACAGAGAGCCACAATCTGTTCCAGACGGTAATATTCATTCAGTCCCAGAGTGATGGCAATCTCATCCAGATGATTCTGCGGCAGAATCACCATAAGGTTGGCGATCCGTCCCAGCACCTTGATTCCCTTATACTCTGTACCGGCTTCAATATGATCATCCAGAATCCCCCGCACCTTATATCCCCACTGGGGATTGGCGAGAATGCGGTCAATGTATTCCTCTGCTGCACGGCTGTATCCAACTAAAAGTACATGCTTCTGATTATATCCCTTGGAGCGCATCTGGCGAAGCCCCAGTCGTATGAGGTTCCTGGACAGCGTCTCCAGAAAAATATTGACCACATAAAAAATAAAAATCACATGACGGGAGAAATCTATCTGCTTGACCAGATATAAAACTCCCACAAACAGGAACATCCCAATGGTATTGGCCTTGATGATATTGGACAGTTCCAGTCTCCGCCCCTGCATACGCTTAGGCGTATACATGTTAAACGCATAATTTAATATCAAATATCCGGGCACAATGAACAGCAGTGCTGACATATAGACCCGGAAAGGTAATCTTCCTACATTGTCGTTCAGGAAAGGTACATAAAACTTAATGACCCAAGCCAGAAAATAAGAGAGTGCAATCACAAAAGCATCGATCACCACCTGCAGACGGTTAAAATGCTTCTGGTTCTCTTTTATCAAGGTTTATCACCTTCTCTTCTTAATAATTCGCAGCCGCTTATCCTTTACTGTATCAGCCGGCTACGATAATTCTAACTAATAATACTATAATTTTAACAAAAAGGCAACAAAACATTTTCTGAAGACTCCTTAAGGAGGCGAAAAAACGGCGTTTTGCAGGATTTTTTACTGCAAAACGCCGTTTTTTCTTGTAACATTATTTAATATTTTTGTTACATTCTTCCAATTTTTCCACCAGTTCCCTGCAGATTTCTTCTGCGCTTTTTTTGTCCGTATTGACAATAAAATCGGCTGCTGCCATATATTTTTCTCTGCGTTTTTCCATAAGCGAACGGATGTACTCCACAGTCTTTCTGCCCTCAATGACCGGACGGTCGTGGCTGTCCTTCACCCGCTCCAAAATCACCTCCGGAGAAGCTGACAACAAGGCCACCCTGCCGTTTTTTTTCATCTCCGCAACATTACGCTCCCGCATGGGTACGCCGCCGCCGCAGGATATGACCACATTTTTCCGGTCCTGCAGCTCTATCAAAAGCTCTGTCTCCAGACTGCGGAAGTATTCCTCTCCGCGCGTCTCAAAAATCATCGGTATGCTCATGTTCTCCCTCTCGGAGATAAGCTGGTCCATCTCCACCACTTCCAGGCCGTACCTTTCACTCAGTGTGCGGGCAATGGTGGATTTCCCTGCTCCCATAAATCCGATCAGGACAATATTACAGCCAAAATCTTTCTTATCTCTCATGTTGCTTCCCCTGTTTCTCTTTATGAATGTAAAGTAATGAATTTATTATAGCAGAAACAGGAAAAATAGCAATTCTTTTTTCATCACATATTAAACAGATCGTTGAACGCCTCACTCATGGTGGGATGTGTATAGATCTGGTCGCGCAGTACCTGATACGGAGCGCCGAGATCCATTGCCAGTTTTATGGTGTTAATCATCTCATAGGACTCCTCGCACAGAAGCATGGCTCCCAATATCTGGCCTGTCTCCTCATGGATCACTGCCTTTAACATACCCTGAGGCTCCTTCAGAACCTGGGCTTTTGGAATGGCAGCCGCGGGAAGTTTGGCTATTTTCACCGGAATATCCGCTTTTCTGGCTTCTGTTTCACTCATGCCCACCCGGGAATAGGACGGAGAGATAAACACACTGTAGGGAACCGCTTTTCTTTTGGAAAGCCCGTAGCTGCCGCCGATCATGCGGGACCAGATGATCCTGAAATCATCCAGGGATGTATAGGTAAACTGCAGGCCTCCGTGCACGTCACCCATGGCCCAGATATTATCCGCTGTGGTCTTCAGTTCATCATCCACCACCACTGCGCCCCGCTGATTCAGCTCTACTCCCGCTCGTTCCGGGTGCAGCCCCTCCGTATTGGGTTTTCTTCCTGTTGCGATCAGCACCGCATCTGCTTCCAGGATTTCCTCTTCACCTTTATAGGTGAGCTTCACCAGCGCATGGCCGTCTGCCTGGGCGATCTCCCAAATCCTGGATCCCAGCTTGAAGGTTACGCCGCGGCTTTCCAGCACGCCCTGTATGGCTTCCGCCACGTCCCTGTCCTCTCTCGGGATCAGCACTTCCCCATCCTGCAGAACCGTCACTTCTGTGCCGAAGCCGGAATACATGGAGGAGAATTCCAGACCGATATAACCGCCGCCCACGATCACAAGACGTTTCGGATATTCTCTCAGATCCATCAGTGTGGCACTGGTATGTACATAGGGATTCCCCTCCAGACCCTTGATCGGCGGAATCACAGGGGTTCCTCCTGTGTTGATAAAGATTTTCTCCCCTTCGATTTCAAAGGTCTCAAGAGCTGTCTTCACCTCCACAACCGTATTGGAGACAAAGGATGCGGTCCCGTTAAATACATCCACATTGTCCAGGTCATCCAGTTTCCTGAAATTCTTTTCCCTGAGCATAGCGGTGAGCCGTCTCTTTTCATCAATGGCTGCCTCATAATCCGCAGCCCTCTCCTCCGGGGAAGCCTCTTTTTTATTAAATGCCAGTCCGGAGCTTCTGACCAGGGATTTTGACGGGATACATCCCACATTGATACAGGTTCCGCCGTACATGCCTGCATCCTTCTCGATCATCGCCACCTTTTTCCCCTGCCCTGCCAGCTTGCCTGCCAGTGTCTTGCCGCCCTTGCCAAATCCGATGATTACCGCATCATATTTTTTCATATTCATTCACCTTTCTTCTCTGTGAAATATTTTATTGTCAATATCGGCTATTGTGATCCTGCACAGCTTCTCTCTGCACACTTCATTGAGCTGTCCGTAAATGTCATCCATAATATCTGCCATACCCGAAGCTACCATACAGTTCATATCCGGATTGCCGGATTTCCAGGACGCACACACCGCCTCAATCTCCAGCGCGTCGTAAATCATGGCAAGATTCACATCCGCTGCCTTCATGGAAGTATGGTATCCTCCGTTCTGTCCCTCTTTTGTGGCAATAAGCTCCTTCTTTTTCAGTTTTGCCATGACCTTCCGGATGCGTGCCGGATTGGTACAGACATTCTTCGCCAGCTCTTCACTGGCCAGAGTCTCCTGTTTGTGGTTCAGATAAACCAATGCATGTACCGCGATCGCAAATTCACTTGTCATTTCACTCACCCTCACTCTTGTTCTTTTTCCTTATTCTTTTTCATAGTTGTGCATATAGCACCGCGTTTACAGCTCTTGATACAGTCACCGCAGCGGATACACTCCCTGCTGTTTGGGGTTTCCCATACCCGGATATCCATCTTGCAGGCTCTCTGACAGCTCCCGCACCGGTTGCATTTTGTCTCGTCCACCTGATACCGGTACAGGGCAATGGGATTAAACAGCCCGTAAATGGCACCCAGAGGACACAGATATTTGCAGAACGGCCTGTATACCATAATGGACAGAAGCACCACTGCAGCCAGAATCGCTGCCTTCCAGGCAAACAGAAAACCGATGGCCCCTCTCAGGTCTTCATTTAAAAGTACCAGGGGAATACCGGCTGTCAGGGTTCCGCTTGGACAGATAAACTGACAGAACCATGGGCTTCCCTGCCCGATGATATCCACATAGAACATGGGCATCAGAATGACAAACACCACTAATATCACATATTTCAGCCATACCAGCCACTTATGTCCGGGCAGGTTCTTCCTCTTTCTGTTTCTGAAAAAAGGGATCTTATAAAGCAGATCCTGGATCAGTCCAAAAGGACACAGCCACCCGCATACAAATCTTCCGATCAGAGAACCGATAAAGATCAGAAAACCGATAATATAAAAGGAAAACCGGTAATTCCGGCTTCCCAGCACTGCCTGCAGGGAACCGATGGGACAGGCCCCCAGCGCTCCCGGACAGGAGTAGCAGTTAAGCCCCGGCACACACAGCGCCTTGGTGGGACCTTTATATATTTTTCCTTTGATAAATCCCAAAACATAGCCATTGGTCAGTGCCGTAAATCCCACCTGCACGATCAGCCGCATTCTGTTTCGGATCTTCTGCAAAAATTCAGCCAATTCCTATACACTCCAGACATATATTCACTGCTTTTGTAAACACGGTATCCACTTCCCCCCGGCTTGCGCCAAATATAATAAATGCCGCTGCCGCCACAAGAAGCAGACTCCTTAAAACTGCTGCCTTTCTCCTACTCATTCTGCACCTTCTCAAGCATTTTGTCTATCACTGCAATCCACTGTTTCTTACTTTTCGCCCCGGGATACGTCTCCCCTACCTGGTTTCCGTTCTTATCCAGGAAAATAGTTGTGGGCACAACCTGGGCATTTCTCAAGATTCTGTACTGCATATTGGCATCATCCGGTATGACAAGATGTGTATAATCCGCCTCTGTTTTATCCACAATTTCAAGTGCTGTCTCATCCTCCGGCTGGCTCACATCACTGATGATCCCAACCATCCGGAAGCCCTTATCCGCATATTCCCGGCTCAGTTCCCCAAGATCCGGCATCTCTCTGATACACGGTCCGCAGAACGTTCCCCAGATATTCACCATAGTCAGGTCCGCCTCAGCAAATATGTCCTGATTCACATCCTTTCCGTCCAGCGTCTTGGTCTTAAACTCGCCGAAGATCTCATTTTTATCGGTCTCATTCTCCGCATCTGCCTGCTGATCCTGACTTTTTTCCTGACTCTCAGTCTGCTGATCCTGGTAATCAGCTTTCTGTCCATCTTCTTTGGCACTGTCCTTATTCTCCTGCTGTCCGTCAGTCTGCGCCTTATCAGCTGCATCCTCGCCGGCGCTTTTTGAGGTCACACTTCCGTCCTTCTGGCTTCCCGCGTTCTCTTCTGTCTGTGTCTCGGTCTTAGTTGTACTGTCTTCTTTATTTCCACACCCGGCGAGCACCCCGGCTGTTACCAGAGCTGTCACCGCCATTGCCATTAAATATTGTCTCCGTCTTCTCATGGTCCAACCTCCATATTGTTATTCTCTTTGTTACAGTTCATACTGAAATTATATTAGTTACAGTTCCAAATGTCAAGTCTTTTTCCCATATATTTTTCTAATGTAACAAAGTCACAGTTGCTGTTTCACGGATAAGTAGTCGGTTCAATTTAAAACTGCCGGAAGGAAACAGCCCTATAGCCATTCCCGCCCGGCAGCCTTTCAGCTCTGCACTCTTTTAAATTTTTCACATCTTAGGTGAGATCACATACTTCCCTTTTGCCCTCACCTCCGGCCTGCTCAAAATTTCTTCCAATTTATCCAGACTGCACACCTCATACACCATACTGCTCACATCCAGCCTTCCTGAATTGATCAGGTCCAGCGCCCTCTTCTGTGTATAGGGATTGATATAAGAAGCCTTCAGCACCAGCTCCTTCTGGAAGACCTGAAACGGCTTCACAGCAATCTCCTCATCCGGCTTCGTCAGCCCGAACATCATGACAACCGCCTTATTCCCCGCGATCTCAATCGCCTGCTCAATGGTGGATGGGCGGCCTACACACTCGATCACCACATTCACCCAGTCCATTCCGTTCTCTGCAAGGCGCTCCTTCACATCTTCCTTTACAGGGTCAATACACACATCAGCCCCCAGCTTTCTTCCCACTTCCCTCTTATTCTCCACCGGCTCTAAAAGCGCCACCTTGGCAGCCCCGGCCAGCTTTGCAAGCTGAAGCATAAGAAGACCGATCATCCCTCCGCCGATGATGACCACCTGTTGTCCCGGCTGGATCTCACACATGTCAATTCCGTGGAGGCAGCAGGCCACCGGTTCTGCCATGGCTCCCTGCTCAAAGGTAGTATTCTCTCCCAGAAGATACACCTGTCTCTCATCCACTGCACAGTATTCCGCAAAACCGCCGTTTACCGTTGTACCGTATCCCATCATATTTTCACAGAAATGGGCAACTCCGTTTCTGCAGGGATCACAGGCTCCGCAGTAACAGTTCGGGTCAATGCAGACTCTGTCCCCGGCCTTATACTTCTTCACTTCACTTCCCACTTCCCTGATCACGCCGGAAAATTCGTGTCCTAAAATAGTGGGAGGCGTTACCTCCGCAGCTCCTTTATCCCCTTCATAAATATGTACATCTGTTCCGCACACACCGCATGCCTCCACCTGGATCAGCACATCATGAGGCCCAACCTCAGGCATCGGATGCTCCTCCACTCTCAGATCATGTTTTCCGTAAAATACTGCACTCTTCATCCCTATTTCCTCCACTTTCTCAGTTTTCTATACTTTCGCTCTAAACTTATAGTTATGTCTTACGCATAAGTTCACTATATAGCAAGGTACAAAAAAATACAATAGACATTTATACCAATATTCTTTTGCGATTTTTATCCAAAATGCTGCAGCCGCCCGTTACCGGATACCGTTTCCCCCTTCTCCGCCCCTTTCGTTTTGAATCCCCACTTGTCATTTTCCCCTGTCCATACTAAAATAGAGACAGATATTCCCCGGGAGGAACTTTTATGAACACAACAGGCATGACCACAATGGAAATCAAAAAAATAAATAAGAGCAAAGTCTACCACCTTATCTATGAAAGCCGCACCATATCCAAGCAGGGGATCGCCGCTGCCCTGCAGATGGGCATGAACACAGTGACCCAGAACCTGAAGCTTCTGGAAGAGGAAGGGCTCATCGAACGGAAAGGATACTTTGAATCCACAGGCGGAAGAAAGGCCCATGCGATCCGTATCCTTCCGGACGCCAAAATCGCACTGGGCATTGAAGTGCTCAGAAAGACCCTGCACATGGCTGCCATAGACCTTTACGGCAATATTCTGTATCAGGAATCCTGCGCCCTTCCCTTTGAAGCCTCAGACGCCTACTGTGAACAGGTCGGCAGAAGGCTCACCGCCTTTGTGGATAAATACGGCATAGAAAAAGAACATATCTTAGGGGCCTCCATTGCCATTCAGGGACTTATCTCCCCGGACGGAAGCACTGTAAGCTACGGAAGGATACTGGAGCATACGGGCATGAAGCTCTCTGACTTCTCCCGCTATATCCCATACCCCTGCCGTCTGGAACACGACTCCAAGGCTGCCGCCTATCTGGAGACCTGGCATCAGGAAAAATTCCGGGATTCCATTGTAGTTCTTCTGAACCAAAACCTGGGCGGCGCGGTCATTATAAACGGAAAGGTCCACACAGGCCTTGGCATGCACAGCGGGTCCATTGAACACATGTGCATTCAGGCTGACGGCCCGCTCTGTTACTGCGGGGAACACGGCTGTCTGGAAACCTACTGTTCCGCGGACAGTCTGGAACGGGCGGCGCAGACGGATATCCCCTCCTTTTTCCGGGAGCTGCGCCGTGGAAATTCCGCGTTTGCAGACATATGGGAGGACTATCTGGACCACCTGGCCTTTGCCCTCTGCAACCTGAACGTTATACTTGACTGCCGCATCATCATCAGCGGCTACCTGGCTCCTTATATTACAGGGGAAGATGTGGTGCAACTTACCAAACGCATACAGGACAGCTCCCCGTACAGTCTCCCGGATGATTTTATCTTTTTGAGCACCCACGGACAGCTTGCTCCGCCGGTCGGCGCAGCACTTTCTTATATCGATCAGTTTCTGCAGACAATTTAAGGGTATGGGAACCGCATTCCTGCGCGGTTTCCATACCCTTTCCACTATTCCTCATAAAAACAGACCTGGTTCTTGCCTCTTTTCTTCGCCTCGTATAAAGCCTTATCTGACTTCCGGTACAGAACCGGCTGTGTGATACCGTCCTTCGGAACAGAGGCCACGCCTATACTGACAGACAGCTTACATCCGCTGAATTCTTTTGGCAGGCTGCTTTGGAAATTATCCATGAGCTGTTCTGCTTTTCTGCTTATCTTCTGGCGTTCATTAACATTTTTCATAAACACCACAAACTCATCGCCGCCCAGACGCCCGATAAAGTCATCGCCCCGGAAGGTATTTTTCAGACAGGCTGCGAAAAGCTGCAGCACTTTATCTCCGTTTGGATGACCGAAGGTATCATTCACATTCTTAAAATTATCCAGATCCATGATCATGAACGCTCCTGCGCTGCCGCTCTCCGCTATGACACTCTCCACTTCCTGTTCCAGAGCTCTTTTATTCTTCAGCCCTGTCAGCGGGTCCCTGCTGGCACTCTGCACAGCCTCCGAGAGCTGCTGCATCTGACGGCTGATATCAATAAAGGCGCACTGCACCACCAGAGCCCCCTCCTGCATCTGCACATCAAAATTTCCATAGGCCCATTTGCGCTGTCCGTCCCTGCACAGAATCAAAAATTCTCTGGAGATAAGTCCCTCTTTCAGCTTCAAAAACCATTCCCTGTCCTCCTCCTCTAAAACGGGCTGCAGGAATCTGCCGTATCTCTCCTCATAATCCTCCATAGTGTATTCCATAAACTGATAAAACCCGTCATTGGAATCCAGTATAGACAACTTATCGTCCAGACGGAAACGCACGATTGCACTGGGCACTGTCCGGTAAATGGAGCGGATATTCTCATATGCCCGTCTGATCTGTCTGTGGTTCTTGCGCCGGCCGTTCAGCATTCCGAATGCCATAAGCCCCAGCACCAGAAGAATGAACACGCAGTAAAAGGCTGTGCCGTCAATGACGTTCCGCGTCTTGACATCCACCACATTACACGGAACCACCAGCAGCAGATACCAGTCATTGATCCCTGTGGCAGTGTATTCCAGTATAAAATCCTCACCGCTTTTCTGATAGCGTATGTATCCGTTCTCTCCCTTCTGCATGTTGTCCGCAAATTTTTCCAGGTCCGGGGCGGTAAAATCCCTGCTGATCACATGCTTCAGATCCTCCAGCACATTCTGCCTGGCGTCCCCTTTGGCTGAGTGCACCAGGACCTCGCCTTTGGAGTCCGTGATATAATTGTACCCTTCCCCGTTGAAATAGCGAATGGACATGAGATGCTCCAGCTCATCCATGGTATACTGCCCGAGCACAAGCCCCTGTATCTCCCCGTCCCGGTAAATGGGCACACTGATGACCATGGTACGGCTGCTTCCGTCCTCAGCCACATAGCTCTCCACCGAGCTTTGGCCCTGAAGGGCCTTTTGAAAATACGCACGGTCCTTTACCAGGATCTGCTGTTCCATGCCGTTATAATACATGATGCCGTCCAAATCCACCACGGCAAGCCTTGTAAAGCGTGTAATGCCTGACTTCTGTTCCAGAATATCCAGGACCCTCTGAGAATGGATTGATGTTTTCTGGCCGCCTATGGAGTCTGAGATTCCTTCCAGATACAGATAGTCGTTGTCGACCCTCTCATTGATCAGCTTGATGCTCTGCTGGGCAAGCTCCTGCGCATAGGCGTTCGTCTCTTTTTCCAGAATGTCATGAATGTAAGTACCGTAATAAAAAGAGGCGCCGATAATGACCCCCACCGTCAGGATAAGGAGGCCGGCTGTTATCCATCTTTTTTTCTTCTGCATAACATTCCTTCTTCCCGATTATTACTTATATTATATATGACTCCGGTGTGCTCGTCAATTGAACAAAGAAACTCCTTTACAGTCTCCCGCACTGTCGATTATAATGGGAATATAGCTAAAAAGAGGAGGGATTTTATGAGTAAGGCAAAAACTGTTTTAAAAGGCTTCGGTATCCTGCTGCTTATACTTGCCGGTATTTTACTGCTTCTGCTGGTTTATCTGACTGTGCGGGAATATCGTCCGAAGGCGGAGGAATCCCTGGAGGGAAATTATAAGGACGGTGCGTTCATTTCTCTGCGCAGCCCCTTCTCAGTCATGAGCTACAATACGGGATATGCCGGCCTCAGCAAAGACGAGGACTTCTTCATGGACGGCGGTACGAAAGTAAAACCCGCTTCCAAAGCCCTGGTGGAAGAAAATATGGAAGGCATCACAAAGGTACTGCAGGATAATCCGGCTGACGCATACTTTTTACAGGAAGTGGATATAGACTCCACCCGCTCATACCATATAGATGAGCGCAGCGCTTACAGCAAAGCCCTTGAAAAAAACAGCTTCTTCGCGTATAACTTCAAATGCGATTATGTTCCTTATCCCCTCCCTCCCATTGGACATGTGGAGAGCGGGCTTGTAACGCTGACTGACAACTATGTGGCCGGTGCCAGCAGGATTTCCCTTCCGGAATCCTTCTCCTGGCCTATCAAGACCTGCAATCTGAAGCGCTGTCTTCTTGTCACCCGGTTTCCGCTTCAGGATTCGGAAAAAGAACTGGTGCTCATCAACTTCCACCTGGAAGCTTACGACAGCGGCGAGGGCAAAATCGCTCAGAGCAAAATGCTGGCGGACATTCTGGAAGCAGAATACGAAAAAGGGAACTATGTGATCGCCGGCGGTGATTTTAACCAGACCTTTGAGGGTGTGGACAAATATCCTGTCACCAATAAGGAAGACTGGGCGCCGGGCGTGATCGGAACCGATGACCTGCCGGATCACTTTTCCTTTGCCATTGATGACACCTATCCCACCTGCCGTCTTCTGAACGCCCCGTACACCGGTTCCTATGACACCTCACAGGTCTATGTCATCGACGGATTTATCGTGTCAGACAATCTGGCCGTCAGAAATGTGAACGTCATTGATGTGGGATTTGAACATACAGACCACCAGCCGGTGCGCCTGGAGGTGGCGTTTAAGTAGGAATACTGTTTTCCCGGCCTTTTGCATAGAGTATCTATAGAGGATATTCTGTGAAAAGGAGTATTTACATGAGGGAAATCAGCCATATCACACTGAAAAACCAGGGAGATTTCATTGTCCGTCCGGGCTTTGTCTACGTGGACGGCAAAGGCAGCCGTATCTGTGAGAAGGGACATATGATGGTAGCAGCGGGCAGTTCTGCCACCATCAGCCTGAAGGATCACGGGATACCGGAGGGCTCCTGTATCACCTTCTACGCGGAAGTTCCCCAGGGACCGGACCGGGAGGCTCATCAGATTTTTGTGTACGCGGAGGATTGCGGGAACACAGCCCATTACGTCATAAGCGGTACGGCAGCAAACAGTACACTGGGATTTCTGAAAGAAGTCTGAGGTATGTATCCTTAAAACATAAAAACAACGCCGGATACTCATGTATTTCCTACTGGTATCCGGCGTTGTTTTTCACTTATTTTCTATTTTGCCTCTGTCTTTATCAGCATCATAAAGAAACGGAGCAGTACATAACCGATGATCATGGTTGTGAGAAATGTCTGAAAGCCTGCAAGCTGGTTCACGGCACTGCCCAGTCCCTCCTGTCCCTGCGCGGTGAGAAACGCCCCCATTTTTGCGGAAGCCACGATTCCGATAGCCATGGGGAAGGTCATGCCCGCATAGCCCGGTGCAAAGGGAAAGGAAAAGAATTTCGGCAGCTTTATGACAATGAAAACCAGGGACGCAAGCACGCAGAGGTACAGAAGTGTTACCAGAATCCTGTTGGGGTCATCCAGCACATTCAGCACACTCACGACGCAGAGGCTGCAGGGCGCAAGCAGAACCGCCATGGTGTGATAGACTGCCGGTTTTACTTCCACCTTCATAAGCCTCCAGATCATGAAGGGCACCAGGATCACATAGATGGCGATTCCGTAATATGTGACCACGGTCAGTATCCCTTTGGCATTCATGGCTCCCCCTGTCACACAGCTCACCATAATACCATTGTATGTAACAAACCAGCTTGGCACAAAGGTGTTGATGTCGCGTTTCATGACCATATTTCGGACTGTAAACACGATCAAATGTACCGTATGGATGGCAAGGCCTGCGGCCCAGATGAACTTTCCGCCTGCAAATCCCAGTTCATAGAAATAACTTCCCAGTATCATGGTGACCATGGAAAATCCTGCGTAGAGGCTTGCCGGCACTACGTTCTTGTACTCCTCCAGGCATGTTTTGGGAAACCGTATGATCTTGACAATATAACAGACCATGACGATCAGGGCTGTCCACATCATAAAATGCCGCAGCCAGCTATAGCCGAATCCCGCATATACGTTGCTGAGAGTCAGTGCGCCTACAAATGTGGGCAGTATGGGCACAGGTAATTTTTCCAGTCTATTCATCTTTTATGTCCTCCTGATAATAGTATTCAAAGTTGTCACCCACATGGAAAAAGTCAGAGTAATCAATTTCAAAAATAGGTTTTTTCACCCTGGACACATCAATTCTCCTGGCTATGAGCTGCTGGAGTACTCCGCTGTAGGATAAATCCCCCTGGATGATAGCTCCCAATATCCGCCCGTTCTTGTGGATGATCTTCTTATATCCGTCTTTTCCCTCCTGTGTCTCCACCAGCTCCGTCTCATCCTGCGGTTCTGCCTGTCCCAGAGACATGGTGGGTATCCCGAAAAAATTCATGGTGGACTTGCTGGCAAAGAAGTCTGTCATCTTCCGCTTCCCACCTGCCATATTGCTGCCGGCAATAATGCCCTCCTTGACAGCTACAGGCCAGATAGGTGCCCTGCCGGATACATCCCCGGCCCCGTAGATCCCCGGCACGTTCGTCTCACCGGATTCGTCAAAGAGAAGGCCGAACCGGTCTGTCTCCACCTGACATTCCTCCAGAAACTCCACATTAGCCCGCACACCGGCTGTCACAATGAGGAGATCACAGGGGATTCTGCTGCCGTCTGACAAAAGCAGCTCCTTAACATTTCCCTCCCTGTCACAGAACAGCTCCTGCACACCGGTGCCGTAATACTGCCTGACTCCCTTTTCGCTCATGGCAGCCTCGTAGACGGCAGCGGCTTTTTTGTCAAGCTGTCTGCACAGCAGATGGTCTGCCAGTTCCACGACCACGGGCTTTACGTCATTTTCCAGCAGGCCCGAAACCGTATCCAGGCCTACAAGCCCGGCACCCATGACTACCACATGCTCTGTCCTTGGCAGGGCCTCTTTGATCCTGTCAATATCACACAGGTTCCTGAAGCCGATGACATTTCCCGCTTCCCTCATACCCTTTACAGGGGGGATAAAGGTGTGGGAGCCTGTGGCAATGAGAAGCCTGTCAAATCCTACACGCTCTCCGTCTGCCAGCAAAACGGTGCGCTCTTCACAGTTAACGGAAACCGCCTCCCTGCCTTTCATAAACCGGACCCTGTATTTTTCCGTAAAATCAGGCTCTGTGAAATCAAGCTGCTGTACTGTCCTTATATTTCCCAGATAATGGTGGAGGATACACCTGGAATAAATGATCTCATCCCTGGAGATCATGAGGATCTCCCCGTCCTCGTCCACTCTGCGGATCTCTTTTGCCGCATTGACACCGGCTGCGGAGGAACCCAGAATCACATATTTCATAGCCTACACCTCCTCAAATGTAATCGCCTGCATGGGACATTTCTCCACACACATAGGGGCGCCTTTTTTATCACTGCTTCTGTGCACACACATGTTGCACTTCATGATCTCCTTGTGCTTGTGGCTGTCACTTTTCAAAATGCCGAAGGGACATGACATGATGCACATATAGCAGCTTGCACAGCGGTCCTTGTCGTATTCCACATATCCTGTCTCGGGATTCTTGCTCATGGCTCCTGTCATGCAGGTATAAACACACTCCGGCCGTTCGCAGTGCCGGCAGAATATGGGAGCCGGTTTTGTCTCACTGTCAATCACCACGCGGTTTCTGGAATCCCCGCTGTCCGTCTCATGGCTGACCACGCAGGCGGTGACACAGGTCAGGCAGCCGATACATTTGCTGCGGTCTATTTTAATCCGATACATCTTCGTTCCCCCTTATCTTTTTTCAAAGCGGACAGCCGCTGATTTGTAGGATGGTTCTTTGGAATAGGAATCATATATGGATGGCGTGAGCTTATTGCACTCAATATAATGAATGGGCGCGTACAGCTCGTCTTCCCTGACATGGTCCGTGATCTTCACAGCGAACTCAGCGTTCTGTCCATTGGCGGAATACACACAGATTCTGTCATTTTCTTTTACACCGTGATGCTTTGCAGTGGCGGGATGCATGTAGAGATATGCCTTTTTCAGAGAGACATCTTCCACAAACTTCACTTCCTTTGTCCTGCTCTGAGTATGCCACTGGCCCACAGAGCCACGCCCGGTGTTGAACACATATGGGAATTCCTCTGTTGTGGGCATAGGGTTTTCTATGGGTGTTTCAAATATAAACTGCGCTTTTTTGGACGGTGTAAAGAATCTGCCGTCTTCATAAAGCCTTCTCTGGTCCTCTTTCAGGGTTTCCCCTTCCCGGAACGGCCACTGGATTCCATGGGAATTCTCAAGTCCCTCCCATGTCACCCCTGTAATGTCGCAGGGCATTCCCCTGGAACATTCCCGCATAAGTGCAAAGCAGTCCTTTGGCGTCTCCCATCCCTTCAAAAGTTCTCCCATGCCCAGGGCTTTTCCCACTCCGAGGATGGCTTCGTAGTCGGATATTTCATTTTCCTCCCTTGGAAGCACCTGCCGCATAGCGGAGAGCCTGCGTTCCAGATTGATATAGGTTCCCTCTTTCTTCATGCCGGATACCACAGGGAAGAATACCGTGGCGCCCTCAGCGCTTTCAATGGTGTCATAGATATCCTGCACCACATAGAGCTCCAGCTTCTTCACAGCTTCGGCAAAAGTTTCATTGTTGGTCCAGCTATGTCTTGGGTTGGTGCAGAGGATCCACAGTCCCTTGATCTCTCCTGCATTGATCCCCTCGATGATCTGGTTATAGGTCTTCGTGGGCTTTTCCGCCAACACGCTCTCCTCCACACCCAGCGCCTCCGCCACCCTTGCTCTTCTGGCAGGATTGGTGAAGTCACCGCCTGCATAGAGTACAGCGGTGTTGCTGTAGGAACGGGAACCCATGGCATTGCACTGGCCTGTAATGGAGTTGGCACCTGTTCCGGGACGCCCGATATTTCCTGTCATCAAAGCCAGGTTGATGACAGCCTGGGCTGTACGGACAGCCTCATACCCCTGATTCACGCCCATGGTCCACCAGAATGAAACACGCTTTCCTGTGTGGATCAGCTCCACAAGCTCCAGGATCTGCCCCTCGGAAAGGCCCGTCTTCTCCGCAGCCCCGCTCAAAGTATAGTCTTTTACAAATGCCTTGAATTCCCGGAACTTTTCCGTGTGCGCTTCTATGTATTTCTTATCAATATAATCTTTCTCGATCAGAAGATTGGCAATGGCATAATACAGGTACAGATCGCTCTTGTGCTTCAGGCCGTACCAGTAATCCGCGTTTCTCGCACTCTCTGATTTTCTCGGGTCAATGACGATCAGCTTCTTGTTGTGGTTGTCCTTGATCTTCCCCCACACGATGGGATGTGTCACCACCGGGTTGGCTCCTATGAGGATGATGGTGTCGGACAGCTCCAGGTCCTTCAGCGTATATCCGGGAGCGTCAAAACCGTAGCTCTGTTTATGTGCAACCACTGCTGTGGCCATACAGAGACGGGTATTGCCGTCCACGTTTGTCTTCAGATAGTTGCGCATCACATGGCCGAACAGTGCGAATTCCTCCATGGTAAGCTGTCCGGTGCTGATGCCTGCCACGCTCTCCGTTCCGTATTTTGCCTGGAGCTCTTTGAGCTTGTCAGCTACATACTGAAAGCCCTCCTCCCAGGGCACTTCCTTCATGGTCCCGTCCGCCTGTCTGATCTTCGGCAGAGGAGACGGCTTTTTCACTGTGAGCTGCTTGTCCAGAGACAGCCCTTTGATACAGCAGAATCCGTCATTGACCGGATAGCCTTTTGTGGGGACAACCTTCATAATCCTGTTGTCCTCCACATAAAAATCCAGATTACAGTCTATGGCACAGTAATTGCAGGTGGATTGTATTTTCTTCATGACTTCCTCCTATTTTCCTGAAATATCACGATTTCTTCCGTGTTTTCTTCTATTTAAAAGGATAACTCCACACATACAAAAAAACCGTGACAAAAATCACGGTTTTCTGCTTATTCTTTGAAGTAACTGTTTAATGCATCCGGTTCCGGTATCACAAAGGTATTCTTATCATAACGGACAAGGTCCTGTTCCACCAGAACTTTGAGCTGGCGGGAGGCTGTCTCCCTTTTCGTCCCCAGCATATCCGCAAGCTGGGTCACCGTCAGTTTCAGACAGATGCGGACACCGTCCTTCTCCCTCTTCCCATAGTCGCGGGCCAGTTTCCACAGCTTGGCTGCCATCTTCTTTTCCCCTCTGGTGGCATTGGTGGTGTTCTTTAACTGGCGGTACAGTCTGCGGACCTTATGGGACTGGGAGGAAAACAGAAAGCGCATGAGCCTTGCGTCTGTCTCCATCAGTGCCAGAAGCTGCTTTCTGGGGACTGCCAGTATCAGGGCCTCCTCCATGATCTCGCAGCTCACAGGCTCCGGCAGGTCCTGAAGGATCTCCTCATTTAACAGGCTTCCCCTTCCCAGAACGAAAATCACCTTTTTTTCGCCCATGGCATTCATCTTATATAACGCGGCAGTGCCGCTCACTACGGCATATACTGTGACAATCTCTTCTCTCTCCCGATACAGGTGCTGCCCCTTTTTCATCCGCAGCAGCACACTGTAGCGTGCCAGATGTTCCAGGCTGGACTGCCGTATGTCATCTGCTCCGAAAATGATTCCCAGTGATTCTTCTGTATCCGTCACCCTCACGCTCCCATCTTCATATATTCCCGGTCTTTCCCAGCCGCTGCTGACATTATACCGTAATAAGTGACGAATATCTACATTTAATTGCAGGATGTATGTAAAGACGTCAATTCTATATATAGGTTATAAAAATATCCGATTCCCACAAACAGCATCAGTAAAACTCCCAGAAACAGCATGAGATAATACTGGTTTTCACTCCGCATAACGCTCAGCTTGTAATTCATGCACCAGGTCTTCACAAACTCTGTGCTTCCCAGCAGGAGAAGGGCTGCCTGTATAGCAGGAAACACAAAGATCTGGGTATCTCCCTTCAGCATAAAAAACGCAGGAACACTGAGGACCAGTGTCACGGCAAAAATCACCCATGCCTTTTTATTATTCAGAAATATCATATCACATTCTCCTTTTGCTTTTCTTTCCCGCATCTTATGACTCTTTTGGAAGAATGTCAATATCATACTCACAATATCAGGCTTTTCCTGCACGAAATACATTTCCCCCACAGGCTCTAGCCGGCGTTCAGGGAACGTCTTCTTCTCTATTCTGCCAGTTTTGTCAGCTTCTTCATGTCTGTTTTCAAATTCCGGTAGACAGAGTGGTACAGCTCAAAATACTCATTATATTTTTCATGGTTCTTCTCATCCGGCATGATCTTTTCATCCAGCACCTGCCACTCTTTCACCTTTTCATAGGAAAGAATGCCGGTGCCGATGCCTGCCAGGATCACATCCCCCATGTTCGCCTCCACATCCTGCTTGGGGCAGACCACAGGATAACCGGTCACATCCGCGAAAATGTGTCTCCAAACCCGGGACTTTGTGACCCCTCCGGCCAGGAGAATATACTCGCCCAAATCCTCCCCGGTGGCTTCCATGGCGTCCCTCAGAGAATAGGCAACCGCCTCTAAAAATGCCCGGTACAGATGCCCTTTCGTATGTGCCAGGGAAAGTCCCACAATGGTGCCCTTGGCGTCAGAATCCCAGACCGGACTTCTCTCTCCCATGAAATAAGGAAGGACCACAAGTCCCTCACTGCCCGCCGGGATTTTCTCCGCCATGGCATTCAGCACATCATAGGAATTATTCTCTTCCCCGCCAAACGTATTCCGGAACCATTTTACAATGGCCCCCGCTGTGGCTCCCCCGGCAAAATAATAGGAGAGCTTTTTGGCATCGTACAGATACGGCCACACGATAAGCCCGTTCCCTTTTACGGGTTTATCAGAAATCAAAGCCGCGCACATGGATGTCCCGATGGCCGCTGCGTAGATGCCGGATTCCAGCACACCCAGGCCGATATTGGCAGCGCCGCAGTCAATGCCCCCTGCAATGACCGGCATTCCCTCCATAAGTCCCAGGCTCTCTGCCGCCTCCTTTGTCAGGCCGCCTGCAATATCCGTGGATTCCACCAGCTTTGCAGGCATTTTCTCCATGGGGATTCCCATGGCCTCCATCATTTCCTCTGACCAGGTTCTGGTGCGCATATCGAATATGCCGCCGATATTGCCCGCAGAAGAATAGTCAATGACGATTTCTCCTGTCAGATGGTAGATCACATAATCATTGGGCGGAAGAAAAAGCTTTGTCCTCTCCCAGTTTTCATGCTCATGGTTCTTGATCCAGAGCATCTTCGTGTAGCCGTAGTATGGGTCAGCGCCGTTCTGGGTGATCTCCAGAAGCTTTTCTTCCCCAATATGGGAAAGTACCCAGTCGCTTTCCTCCTGTGCCCTCCTGTCCATCCAAATCAGACAGGGGCGCACCGGCCGCATTTCCTCATCCAGAGGGATTCCGGAACCGCCGTAGAGCCCGCTGACAGCCAGGCCCCTTATGTCCTCTTTCGCGATGCCTGATTTCAGCACGGTTTCCCTGATAGAACTGCGGGCCGCTTCAAGCCACACATCCGGCCACTGCTCTGCCCATAAAGGGCGCGGTGTCAGCACATCGTACTCCACCAGATGCTTTGCGATTAAATTCCCCTCTGTGTCCATTAAAATGGTCTTTGTACCGGATGTGCCGATATCTGTACCTAATAAATATTCCATTCCTGTTCTCCTTCAGCAGACATTTTTTCAGGTGTTTTTTAGAAACAGGTGAACGCTCCGTCCACAATAAAATCAGAACCTGTGGTAAAGCTGCTGGTATCTCCTGCCAGATAGACGGCGATGGACTGCAGCTCTTCCGGACGGCCCATACGGCCCATAGGAGCCATGGCATTCCACTGTTCAATCAGGGGTTTCAGGCTGGGGGAGTTGAGGGTCAGCTCTGTTCCCATGTATCCCGGGCTGATGCAGTTTACTCTCACGCCGCGTTTTGCGAACTCAATGGCCATGGATTTTGTAAGCTGGATCACACCGGCCTTGGAGGCATTGTAGGAGCACTGGGGCTGCGGTACATTTACAATGTGGGCTGACATGGAGGCTGTGTTGATGATGGAGCCGTATCCCTGTTTCAGCATCTGCTTTGCCGCTGCCTGGGCGGTTAAGAATACGCCGCTCAGATTGATATCAATCACTTTCTTCCACTGCTCGTAGGTCATCTCCTCACAGGGGATATTCATGCAGATGCCTGCGTTGCAGAACGCTGCGTCCAGCTTGCCGAATGTGTTCACGATCTCTTCCATCATGGCATTTACTTCCTCCGGCTTTGTGACATCCGTCTTGATGGCAATGGTCTTCACGCCGTTTTCCTCAGCAATGCTACCTGCTGTCTTCTCTGCCTCCTCAATATCCACGTCCACGATTGCCACATCACTGCCGGCCTCTGCAAGGGCGATTGCGATCTGTTTCCCGATACCTCTGGCGCCTCCTGTTACGAAAGATACTTTCCCGTCCAGTCTCATTTTCTCGATAATTCCCATGTTTTTTTCTCCTTTTCAAAGTGGATTTGTTTTTGTGATTCTATTTTGTAAAATCATTTTGTAAAATCTATTTATATAATAATCCCCGGATATCAATTCGTCAATATGTATAACTATCCAAATATGGATGGGGATTTTTATGAATTTCTACCAAAGGTGTTTGCCGGCTGTTTGTGCTATACTCTATTGTATAAAGTTTTTTTATAAATATCCTTTACAAATCTCCGGGCCAATGTGTCTGCCGGGTCGGAATCATGGTATAGATTTTCACAGAGAAAGGAAAAGAAACATGGGAAATATTACATTGACGGATATAAAGAAAAACAATTATTCTTTAATTTACAACCTGCTGTATGAGCAGGAAAAGCTCTCCAAGCAGGAGATTGCCAACCAGCTTCATCTCAGCCTGCCCACGGTCACACAGAATCTGGTTGCTCTGGAGGATGCCGGCCTGATTGAAAAGGGAGGACAGTTTGCATCCCAGGTGGGGAGAAAAGCCGTTGCCTACACACTCTGCCTGCAGGCAGGGATCGGAATCGGTGTGGAGATTTTAAAGAAGCAGATTCGGATTCTGGCCGTTGACTTGAAGGGGCAGATCTGCGGATGTATGGAATATGAGTTATTGTACAGAAATGATGATGCCTACTATAAAGAGATCGCCGGATATGTCAGCACCTTTATTGAGGACAGCGGATTTACGAAGAAACAGATTCTGGGTATCGGCTTTGCTGTACAGGGTCTGACAACAGCCGACGGACAGGAGATCATCTTTGGCAAGACCCTGGGTTATACAGGGCTTAAGATCACTGCCCTTTCCGGATACCTTCCATATCCCTGTATGTTCCTGCACGATGCCAAATGTGCCGCTGCCACAGAGCTGTGGAACCGCAGGGATCTGACCGACGCCATTTATCTCTCCATCGGCAAGCATCTGGGCGGTGCGGTGATCATCGGCGGACAGACCGTGATGGGAAAACAGGACCACGGCGGCGCGGTGGAGCATATGACCCTGATTCCCGGCGGCAGGCAGTGCTACTGCGGCAAATCCGGCTGCATGGAGACATACTGTTCTGTCAATGCTCTGCTTTTGGAGGATGAGAGCCTGGAAGAATTCTTTGACGGACTCAGGAATGGAAAGGAAGAGAACAAGGTACGTTTTGAGGAGTATCTGGAGAATCTTTCCACGGCGGTAAATAACCTGCATATGGTGATGGACTGCGATGTGATCCTCGGCGGGCATATGGCGCCTTATCTGACAGAGGAGGATCTGGCTGCGCTCCATAAAAAAGTGAAGGAAAAATCCGCGTTTCCGGATGAGGCGGATTTTATCTTTTTGTCCGAGGCCGCAAGGGATTCGGTGCCGGTGGGGGCAGCGCTTGCATATGTGAAAGGGTTTTTAGAAGAGATTTAGATAGATAAAACACCAGTTTTTCGCTGCCGATCTGTGGCACGGCCGCAGCCTAAATAAGAATCCAGCTCTCCTGCATCCTCTTCAGGGACTTGACCTTCCGCTCTGTCACTTTATCCTCCGGCAGTATCTCACTGCACAGGATAGGGGATTCTGCCGTGTATCTCCTTCGCCCGGCTGCGGCGGCCCGGCTGCTTTGGTTGGCATAGCAGTACAGGCATCCGTGGGGACAGGTATCATAGGCACCGATATCTATACTCTCCACACAGCCGCATTCGCTTCTCTGGTTTTTGTCTTTTTTCACATCCAGGCTGCAGCCGCACAGACGCCGGATCAGTTCCCCGTCCACACAGCTTCCGTGGGCGATCCCGTATTTCTGCAGGTCTGCTTTTTCCGCGCAGGTCACGATCTCCATACCGTGAACATGGGCAGTGCGGGCCAGCTCCCCGGCGAATCTGCCCAGGCTTTCCTCCTCCAAATTCTCACATTCCAGCATTTCCAGGTTCTTTTTTATCTTCGGATAGTAGTCAAGAAAACTGATCACCACCCGCTCTGTATAACCCTCCAGCGCCTCTGCGATTCCGGAAAATGCCCGCAGATGATATTGCGGTGTATAGCGGGCATTAAAGAAAACCGGGTCATAGCGCCACACCACCCGTTCTGCCCCTATAGTCTCTGCCAGTGTTTGGAACGCGGGAATCAAAACCTGTTTCTTATCCGGCAGCCCGGGCTCCACATCCCTTCCGTACCCGGTCAGAGTAAACTGAAAATAATACATATACGGATCAAGAAGCGGCAGCTTCTCAAACATAGGGACCGGATTCTTGGTCCAGAACACAATACAGTCCACCACCTCCGGCTTAAGGGATATCCTGCTCACCTGATGAAAGTTAAAAGGATTGCGGACACAGGCATATCCCTCCTCAATCCTTTTAAAAAACCAGTCCCGGTAATAGGCCGGTATATCTGTCCTTCGGCTCACACTCAATATCATTCACGCCACCTCTTTTTCGAAAATATGTTCGTTTTTCTGATTATACACCTTTTTTTCACCGGACACAACTGTGACACAAATTTCAAGGAAAATCCCCCAAAATTCGTCTTGTCCCTTCCCTCCCCATTGTCTATACTTATAGACATGAAAAGGTTTATGACAGGAGGAAAAATCATGAACAGAGAATACCATGTAGCCGTCACCGGCTCTGACTATGCAAAGGGGACGAAAGAGGATCCCTTCCGAACCATACAAAGGGCAGCCAAAGCCGCCGAGACAGGAGACAAAGTCATTGTACATGAGGGCGAGTACCGGGAATGGGTCAAGCCGGAACACAGCGGCTACAGCGACATCAGCCGTATTGTATACGAGGCAGCCGAGGGAGAAAAGGTCGTGATAAAAGGCTCCGAACGGATCCAAAACTGGGAGAATACAGAGGGGACCGTTTGGAAAGCAGTGATTCCAAACACTGTTTTCGGTGACTACAATCCCTACAAAGAGCCGCTCTGGGGTGACTGGTTCATCTATCCGGATGACAATTCCGTCCATGCAGGAGATGTCTACTTAAACGGCAAATCTTTCTACGAAGCAAAATCCCTGGATGAGGTGAGAAATCCCCAGATCCGCACAGAGGGATACAACCCGCCGTGGACCAAACACCCGGAACCCATCAAAGATAAAGAGTGGACCATTTATCAGTGGTATGCTGAGACAGACCATGAAAATACATATATTTACGCCAATTTCCAGGGAGCTGATCCCAACAAAGAGCTGACCGAGATCAATGTGCGTAAGTGCTGCTTCTACCCTGAAAAAACTGGCATGAATTATATCACCGTGCGCGGCTTTGAGATGGCACAGGCTGCCTGCCCCTGGACACCGCCTACTGCTGACCAGCCGGGCCTTCTGGGTGCTAACTGGAGCAAGGGCTGGATCATTGAAAACAATATGATACATGATGCGAAATGCAGCGGCATCAGCATTGGCAAGGAGGCCTCCACAGGCCATAACCTCTGCACCAGAAGACACAGAAAACCGGGATACCAGTATCAGATGGAGGCAGTGTTCCGCGCCCTGAAGATTGGCTGGAGCAAGGAAAAGATCGGTTCCCACATTATCCGCAACAACGTCATCTATGACTGCGGACAGAATGGTATCGTAGGCCATATGGGCTGTGTGTTCAGCCAGATCTACAACAACCATATCTATAATATTGCCGTAAAACACGAGTATTTCGGCTATGAGATCGCAGGCATCAAGCTGCACGCAGCCATTGACGTACAGATCCACGACAACAATATCCATGACTGTACTCTGGGCACCTGGCTTGACTGGCAGGCACAGGGCACGCGCGTCAGCAAAAACCTGTACTATAACAACGACCGTGACCTGATGGTGGAAGTGACTCACGGGCCTTATATGGTAGACAACAACATCTTTGCCTCTGCCTACAACTTCGACAATATCGCCCAGGGCGGTGCATATATCCACAACCTGTGCTGCGGAACCATGAGAAGAGAGGATGTCCTGAACCGATCCACTCCCTATCACTTCCCGCACAGCACGGAAGTTGCCGGCACCACACCTGTATACGGCGGAGATGACCGTCTGTACAACAACATTTTCGTGGGCAGCGTGGATGCCTATACGGAGCAGTCCTTATGCGGAACCATAGGCTACAACGGCTCCACCAAAACCCTGGAGGAATATATGGAAACCGTTGCTTCCATGGGAAATGAGGACCTGGAAATGTTTGAACAGGTAAAACAGCCTGCCTACATCAATCACAACGCTTATCTGAAAAATGCCCCGGCATTTGACGCGGAGAAAGAGAACTACACAAGTGCTGCTGATCCCCAGGTAAAAATCTCCGTGGAGGGAGAGGAAACCTATCTGGAAATCCATGCAGAAAAAGAGATGCTTCATATGCCCGCCGGAATCATCTCCACAGAAACACTGGGTATGGTCCGCATTCCGGAAGCCCCCTTTGATGGCCCTGACGGTGAATCCATTGTTCTGGATACTGACTATAACGGTGCCGTACGCTGTGAAACACCGGCTGTTGGACCTTTAGAAGGACTGAAAGAAGGATATAATAAAATAAAAGTCTGGGGATAACCCAGAACCTCAGAACGGGACACCCCATAACAGGGTGTCCCGTCTTTCTTTGCAGCAGAGCTATTTTTATTTATCTAAATACCGTTTCTCGTATTCATCCACAGAAATGGGTTTGCTGAACAGAAATCCCTGGGCCAGCTCCACACCACAGGTCCGGAGAACCTCAAGCTGTTCCTCCGTCTCAATTCCCTCCGCCACGATCTGAATGCCCATCTTTTGCCCCATATCCACAATGGAGCTGACAATAGCCTGGGCCTTGGGATTACTCACCACATCGTCTACCATGCTTTTATCCAGCTTCAAAACGTCGAACTCCACCGCGGATAAAAGGGCCAGATTGGCATATTCCGTGCCGAAATCATCAATCGTCACAATGAATCCCGCCTCTCTGAGGCTTTCTATCAGGACACAGATATCTATGTCATTGCCACTTCTCACAGTCTCCGTAATCTCAATTTCCAGACATGTCGGTGATATCCGGTATTTATCGCAGATGGAAAGAAGATGCTCAATAAAATGCGGCTGTGTCAGGGAATACCTTGAAAAATTCACAGATACAGGGAAGCCCTTTTTCCCTTCCCAGCTCCATGCCTTAATCTTGGAACAGATAAATTCAAACACAAAGAAATCAATCTGGCTGACTGTCCGTGACTCCTCCAGCAGAGGCAGAAAATTTCCCGGAAGGACCAGGGAGCCATCCCTTGACTGGTACCGGATCAGTGCCTCCGCTCCCACTGCCGTCCGGTCCGCTGAGGAAATCTTCGGCTGCAGATAGACCACAAACTGGTTTCTGCTGATTTCCTGCCTGAGGATTTCCGGATCAGTCAGATAGAGCAGCTCATCGCTGTGATGGCGGTACCTCTTGGAAGCCGGGTTATTTCTGTAGAATTCCTTTTTGTCCTCGTACATCTGCGCATCCGCGTTTGCCACGACCTGTCCCACATCCACTAATTTCTCTGTCCACTGGGAGCCGATAGCAGCTTTGCACAGTGCATCCCGCTTAAATGCAGCCCTCAGCTCATTGACCCTTTGGCAGAATCGTTCCTTTGGCACATCATGGCAGATGATCACAAACTCATCGCCTCCCACACGATAAAAACTACCCTCCTGAAAGACCTGTTTCATGCGTTCCGCGCATACTGTGAGTATTTTATCCCCAAAGGCATGGCCGTACCGGTCATTGATGTCCTTAAGTCCATTGACATCCAGATAAACGATGCCCACGCTTCCCTCTTTGCCGGTCATCCTCTGCATGTCCTCAATATAACGGTTTCTGTTATAAAAGGAGGTCAGAGTATCGTAGTAACTGAGATGGGCTAACTGCTGCTCATCCTCTGCCCTCCGGTAGGCAAGCAGGATAAAGTAGCAGATAGTCTGAAGGATAGAACCAATGTTCATCAGACGGTCCTCCGGAAGATTGTCCACCCCCAGACAGCCCATCAGCACATCATCTATCTCCAGAGTGGAGATTGCCACATTGCGGATATTCCGTTCTCTGGCAATCGCTTCACTTCCCTGAAATATTGTCATGAATTCTTCCGCGTCTTTCATGACAATACAGCCTTTTTGATTCAGAACCCTGCGCCACTCCTCCAGTTGTGCAGCGGATATATCCTTCAGAGCCTCATGCCGGGAACCCGCGTTCTCGGCACACCATTCATAGTCATTGTGCAGAAATCCCTCACGCAGATTAAACATATAGGTTCTCTCTGCCTTTAAAAACGTTCCGATTTCCCGCAGTACATCTCCCACTGCCTCTTTCATATCTTTTTTACAGTACAGTGTCCTGACACACTCCATCACCATCTGCTCTGAGCTCAGAGCGTATTTCAGTTTTTCTTTCTCCTGCTCCGCGTCAGTGGTGTCAAAGGCCAGCTCCAGCCGTGCCCGTCTTCCTTCCCACTCGATCAGGCGGTCTTTCAGAAGATAATGGCGGCCTGTAATGGGATTGGTAATCTCCCAGGTATAGTTCTCCCCGCTCTTTAAAAATCTGTTGGTACAGAATGGACAGGGACTATCTCTTCCCTGAAGGACACGGTAACAGATCTTCCCCTCAATATCGTCCAAATGAAAGCTTCGTTTTCCTGCGTCGTTGATAAATAACAGCTCATATGTATCCATATCTGAGACGTATAGGAGCTCCGATATTTCGTTCATGGGAGCCTGCAGGTCCTGCGTCATTCTGGAGAGCTTACGGCTCTTTTCCAGATTGGCGTTTTCCATCATTTCCACTTCTCTGCGCCGCTGTTCCTGCTTTCTCATATAGACAGCCAGCAGAATCGCCGCAGCCGTACATATCAAAGTCAGCGCAGCAAAGCAAATCTGTGCCATACGGACATAGCGCTCCGCGTACTGCTCCGCAGTACCCACACTCTCATCTGCCAGTTCAAAAAAATCTTCGCTCAGATTATAAAGCCTTTGGCTGTCCGCGCCCTCCCGCACCTTCCGGATTTCCTGCTTCATCTCTTCCCAGCGTTCCTGCATGAGCGCCACCATTTCCTGGTACTCATCGTCCTTCAGCCTGACCAGCCTGTTCTCGCCTTCTCCTGTGCGCAGTTCTTCTATGATGCCGTCCAGTTTTGAAATCAGGGCATCATCCCGGCGTCCCTCCAATTCTTCTTTAACAAGTCTCTGGGTTGCTCCGCGAACAACTCCGGTGTAATTGATGACCCTTGCATTTCCCTGAAGATTCCCCATAGAATACAGGGACAGGAGTCCCGACAATACAAGAACGACCAGCAGGAAAATGGTCATCATCCTCTTCTGCATATTTATTTGCCCTCAAACTTTCTCACAGACAGCCACACAGTTTCCCAACCGGACGGCAGTATTCCGTTAATCTCTAAACCACTTTTCTTAAGTATAGAATGTATTCTGCTGCAAGTCAATTGGCTTTGTCTTTGTCTGTTAGAAACCTTTTTCTGTACTTTATTTTCACATAATCCAGTATTCTTCTTAAATAGATGGAGTCATAGGCTCCACCGATCACTCCGGCCACGGGGATCCCCTGCAGGAATTTCATATACAGAAGCTCTCCGGAAAGGACAGCGGATGTCTCCTTTATCTGTTCCCTGCTGTCATATCCTTTAGGGACAACAGGTTCCAGAATATATCTGTCTGCTTTGGCGTTCATCTGTTCCAGTGCCTCTGCGTAGGACAGTGACCCCTGTATAAGCAAAAGTATGAAATACTTTTCCTCCTCCGTATCATATGGGTATCCGTAGTGAAGCGCTGTCTCATAGATACTTTTCAGTATCATCCCCGTAAAAAGCGGGATATCCGGAAGACCGATTCCCAGGACACCGAGTCCCACCCCTTCCACACCGGCCAGAAGCAGATTTCTGTTCCCTGCAGCCTGCGCTTTTTTCGTAAATGTGCGCAGTGTCTTTTTGTTCTCCATCAGTCCCGCAGCGTAGGCGTCCACTTTATAATTGTGCTCTATCTTCTCCCTGGAATATGTCTTCTCTATAAAATCCGTACCTTTTTCAAAAATAAGGCCGAATGCCTTTTCAAATGCTTTATCCAGCGTCTCCTGCAGCCTGGCCGGAACTTTCTCCTCCAAAGTCCGGTCCAGAAAAGATGCCTTCTTCTCCGCGTTTTTCTTCAGAAATGCCTGCTCCTTTTTCAGGACAGCCTCCATCTCCGCACGCAGCGGTGATTTTTTATTTCTCTTGATCATGGTACCACCTTTCCGGAAAATTCCTGCCTCACTCTTCTATATATATTCCAGTTCGCTGAACGCTTTTATAAATTCTTTCGTTCCATAACCCTCGAATTCTGCCTCCAGCATGGTTTCATCCTCCCGCACAACCACACCTGTTCCGTATCTGGGATGCCGGACACGCTTTGTTGGGGCTGGCTCCTGTTCCCGCAGACTTCGCTTCTGTTCCTGCAGACTTCGCTTCTGTTCCTGCAGACTCCGCTCCTGTTCCTGCGTTCTCTGTTCCTGCACCTGGCGTTTCAGCTCCTGCAGGCTGACAGCGGGTCCCCGCTCTTCCTCCCCTTCCAGAAGGCGCGGCGGAATCATGCGGATGTATCGGCTCTCCCCCGGCATGGCCCTCTCACCGGGATTTGTATAATAAGACAGCTCCAGTCTGTCTTTTGCCCTGGTGATTCCAACGAAAAACAGCCTGCGTTCTTCCTCTTCTCCATCCATGTCTCTGGTTTTAAGGGGAATCAGGCCATAATTTACCCCTGTGATAAACACACAAGAAAACTCCAGCCCCTTTGATGCGTGCAGTGTCATAAGCTTCACACTGTCTTTCTCTTCGCTGATCTCCTCCCTCAGCACATCCAGCCCGTAGAGAGAGGAGGAATTGATAAACGCCCGCATTCCCGCCTCCTGGTTCTCTTGCTGCTCCTTCACATAGTCAAACATGATCTGAAACAGCCTGTGCACGGCATCCCTGTCCTCCATGTAAGAAGCAGACACAGGATTCAGATACCGCTCCAGTTCAAAATAGGAAAACAGTGCTTCCTCATCTCCGAGTTCCTCACAGATTCGGCTGAATCCGCACATCTTATCAAACAGAAGACTGGCTCCCGGCTTACTGTTGCAGACAATCTCTTTTGCCTTCTTCTCACTGATTCCCTCCCCGTACTCCCGGCTGGCGAGCACATAGATGCCGGATGGGGTATCTTTTTTATTCAGTGAAAAGCGCAGCAGGCGGATGCACCACCGAAGCACAGGCACATCCCCCACCGTTCTTTTTAATGAGACCTCAAAGGGAATCCCCTCTCTGGAAAACACATCCTCAAACATTCCGGACTGGCTCTGCAGGCGGTAAAAAACAGCCATCTCCCCGTATGGCGTGCCCTCCCTATGCAGCTTTTTTATTCTTCCCGCAAGATAGCAGGCATCCTGAAAAGCATCATACTGCCGTTTCACGATTATTTTATTCCCCGGCTCCCGCACGCCTGTAAGGGGGCTGCCGTTCTGCAGAAAGCACCGGGCAGCCTCCAGGATAGAGGAGCTGGAACGGTAATTGATGGGGAGGGTCAACTCTTTTGCCCGGTATTTATGTTTCAGGGTATAAAAAATTTGAAACGCACTGCCCCTCCAGCTATAGATCACCTGATTGGGATCTCCCACGGCAAAAAGATTGGCGCCTCTGCTGACCAGCCGGTCAAGGAAAACAAGCTGCTGGCTGTCACTGTCCTGGACCTCGTCTACAATGACCCATTTGGGAGACGGAGAATTTCCAATCTCCTCCCTCAAAAGAAGATTGGCATTTTCCAGCAGGTCAAAAAAGGTCATTTTGTCCTGACTGGCCTTTTCCTCCCGCAGCAGACGGACCAGATCAAAGATATCGTCCTGATATTTTGAAACTTTTTTCTCCTCCCCGCGGACAGCCATTGCCGACTCCAGTCTTTTCTTCAGGCGGTTCTTATATTTTATTTTCAGTTTGTGCTGCCGGATCAGATCAAGTGCCAGCTCCAGCTCTTCCTCAGGGTCTATGACCAGAAAATCTCTGGTATATCCCAGCTTTTCCACCGGAAGATATTCCCGCAGATAATACAGGGCTGTGCTGTGAAAAGTACCGAATCCTCTGAGCTTTTCCACAGGCAGCTCCGGTTCTGCGGCCAGAAGCCTGGACTTTATCTCATCTGCGGCTTTATTTGTAAAAGTAAGGACCGTCATCTCCTCATAATTCACCTTTTTCACATGGTGGAGATACTGCACTTTGGATATCAGCACTGTGGTCTTGCCGCTCCCCACATTTGCATTTACTATGCAGGCAGGGCTTTCATCCAGAACTGCCTCTTTCTGATAGGGATTCAGTCTGTCCAGCTCTTTTTCATTGTATAATTCCATATTTTCATCCTCGCCCGCAGCCGTACGGTTCAAATCACTGAACTGTTGTCCTGCTGTTTGTTACTGCATTTTGACTGGGGAGTATTCGCCCCATCGCAAAACAATTTTTATTTGGTATCATTTAGATGGGAATACCTTCGCCTGATTTTTTCTTCTGTATCTTTCCTGTTTTCTGTTCCTTCCGCCAGACGCACCTCCAGGCGCAGGGACGGGGGTGCATCCGTATAGAAGGAAATGATGTTTTTCAGGCTTAACCTGTTAGACGGTTCCAGGATCCAGGCCTGGTAAAAAGTACTGGACGTGGGAAGAAACAGGGTGTCTCCCTCAATGCTTACCTGCTCCACGGTATTGAAAAACGCAGCCATGGTTTCCCCTTTCCGGCCTAAAAAGACGCAGAACTCCTTCCATTTACGGGGCAGTTCCTCAAAGGAAAAGGGCTTCTGCATATAAGTGGAAGGTGTATGTTCCGGCAGTTTCATGCCCATAGGGGAATCCAGCTCTAAAAGCAGGTTTTCCAGGCCCCAATAGACAATCTTCTTATCCAGACGGTAATCTCCCACACAGGCAGCGCAGCCATCCTTACATTTGCAGCCTCCCACCATTTCCATGGCATGTTCTATGATCTTCGGCATCAATTCATAGGCTTTCTCCGCGTAGCCCAGACCGCCCACATACTCGTCAAAAATGTACAGGCACACTTCCTCCTGAAGCCCTGCGCCCAGATCCAGTGCATTGCCGGACATAGTGACACCTATGTCCTCCTGTTCTGTCATGGTCGCCATGCGGGCCGCGTTTCTGATGGCATAGCAGATACCGTCAAAATGGTTATTTCTCAAAATCTGTCCGTTTCCCGATTCCCTTATAAGACTCCGGTACACCTGCACAACGTTTTTAGGAATGGTGATCCAAGTACTCTCCGTGTCAAAATCTTTTGACAAAGGACGTGTAAGCTGCCCGTAACCCAAGTTCTGGTGGTTGTGAAACTGCAGCTTTTTATACATGTAGACAGATTCTTTTACATTTACATCGCCGAAAAAAACTTTTGTCCTTTTGTATTCCTTTTCCGCATTTCCGTGTATGACCCGGATGGTGGTGCTGCTGCCCGGCATAGTGTAATAATTTCCACGGAAAGGAACCGCGTAGGAGGTCTTTGTCTCCTTATCCATGCGGACCACTTCATACTGGGCACCTCCGTGCATGTACACAGCGCCCTCATGGATTTCACGGAACGCCTGCATCTCATCCATCTCTGTTATGATTCTGGCATTTTCCTGGTCCACCAGTTTATATCTGACTTTATCGATATTCCTCAGGCTGAAATCTCCTGCCGGAAAGGTGTCTCCGCACCAGGAAAATCTGCCGTCCTGGGCGCTCAGCTCTTTGACTCTCAGCAGCACCGGGATCGTCTCACCCAAATCGGGAAAGACAGCGATATCATCAAGGGTGAGAGGCAGCTCCGCCGCCGCTGCCCGGATGTGGGCAAGCTCAATCAGCAGGTTGTCCCGGTCCACCACTGCACTTTCGCTCTCCCCGTCGAACAGCCAGTCCGGATTAATGGAAATGTACTGGTCAAAGGGCAGGTTATCCAGGATCAAATAGTTGGAACATGCCCTGCCGCTCCTTCCGGCCCTGCCGGTCTGCTGCCAGAAGGAAGCCTTGGTTCCCGGGTATCCGGCGAGTACGGTTGTGTCTATCTTGCCGATATCAATGCCCAGCTCCAGAGCGTTGGTGGAAATCAGGCCGCAAAGCTCTCCTGTGGTCATTTTGCGCTCAATCTCTTTTCGCTCCTTTGGGGTATAGCCTCCCCGGTAGCCGGAGATCCGGTCAGCAGGCCCTGTACCGGATATATCCTCCCCGTCCAGCATGTCCCGGGCTTCTTTTAAGATGACCTCCACATTTCTGCGGGATTTTGCAAAGGTGAGAAAACTCTGTCCTTCCTCGGCAAGCTGTGCCGTCATGGCTGCTGCCACAGCGGTACTCTGTACCTGGCCGTAGTATTGGTTGTCTTTTCCGTAAATCTTTGGCGGCTGGAGAAAGAAATACCGCTTTTCAGGTGCCGGAGAACCGTCCCTGTCAATGCGGATGAATTCTCTCTGGCACACTGCCCGGGCAAGTTCCACGGGGTTTGCTATGGTAGCGGAACTGCAGAGGAACCTGGGTGATGCGTGATAGTATCTGCAGATTCTGGAAAGACGGCGGAACACATTGGCAAGATGGGAGCCAAAGGCGCCGCGGTAGGTGTGGAGTTCATCTATGACAATGTATTTTAAGTTGGAGAATATGAAGTCAAAGCCGGCTTTGCTGTGGTTTGGGAGAAAAGCGCTGTTGAGCATTTCCGGGTTGGTCAGGATAATGTTGGCATTCTTCCTGATACGGCTGCGCTCCGTGGGCGGCGTATCACCGTCGTACACCCCTGCCGACAGTCTGTGTTCTCCAAATGTCTCGATCCAGGGGCGGATGGCACGGTACTGGTCGCTTGCCAGGGCTTTTGTGGGGTAGAGGAAAATGGCTCTTGACTGAGGATTAGAGAGGATTTCCTGTACGACCGGGAGGAGGAAACCCAGGGTTTTGCCGCTGGCGGTGGAGGTTGTGATGACGATGTTTTTGCCCTGGGTGGCCTGGGTGAACATTTCGGCCTGGTGGGTGTAGAGGCTGGGGATGCCGTGGGTGGACAGGTGGGTGCGGATTTCCTCTGACAGGGTCTGGGGGTAGGGGGCGTACTGCGGGGGGATGGAAGGGGTTGTTTTTTGGTAGGTGATGAGGTTTTCTATTTGCATGGTTTTGACTCCTGGGGTGATTTTTTGTTTATAGGAACGTTTGTTCTTAGTTTAGCATTTTTTTTTGGGGGATGCAATGGGGTTGTGGCTTCGATTGTGGCTCACGGACGGGACCATCAGAGGGCCGGGGGCGGGAGGGCAGAGGCCCTCTGATGGTCCCTGACGGTGAAGTGCGGATGTAAAAGTAAACAGAGCAGTTTTTAGATTAATTGAGGATTTGCGGATTGACATTTGGGGTGGATGTGGTATTATGGAAACAAGTGTTTTAAATCGTATGTTTTAAATCAGATGATTTAAATTATATTTTGCTGAATATCTATGTGTATATTATGAGAATGGAGGGGTTTGGGATGCCGCCTAGGGCTAAGTTTACGAGGGAAGAGATTGTGGATGCGGGGTTGAGGATTGTTCGGAGACGGGGGATGGGGGGTGTTACGGCCAGGGAATTGGGGGCGGAGCTGGGGAGTTCTGCAAGGCCGGTGTTTACGGTGTTTCAAAGTATGGAAGAGGTGCAGGCGGAGATTGTGAAGGCTGCCAGGGAGGTTTATAACAGGAGTGTGAAGCGGGGGCTTAAGCAGGATATGGCTTTCCGGAGTGTGGGGATGGAGTATATCCGGTTTGCACAAAGGGAACCTCAGCTTTTTCGGCTTTTGTTTATGACGGAGAGGGAGGAAATGCCTGATGTGAAGGATGTGCTCTTCGCTATTGATGATAACCATGAGGAGATTCTGCAGTCGGTTCGGGAGCAGTATGGACTGAGTGATGAGGATGCGTGGACTTTGTACCGGCATTTGTGGGTCTATACTCATGGGATCGCTGCTCTCTGCGCTACCAATGTGTGCAGTTTTGAGGAGAAGGAGACTGAGGAAATGATGACTGAGGTTTTTACAGGAGTATTGAAAAATATAAAGGCAGGTGAACGGCATGATCAGAGCTTGTGATCTTTTTAAGTCTTATGGGAGTGCCGATAATCCGTTTCCGGTGCTTCGGGGGATTTCCCTGGATATTGAGGACGGGGAGTTTGCCGTTATTTTAGGGGCTTCCGGGTCCGGGAAGTCTACGCTGCTGAATGTTTTGTCGGGATTGGAGACGCCGGATCAGGGGGATGTCTATTATGAGGAGAAAAAGATCACCGGGCTCAGTGAAAGTGAACTGACACGGTTTCGGAGGGAACAGGTGGGGTTTATTTTCCAGCAGTATTACCTGCTGCCTCATATGAATGTGGATAAGAATGTGAAAATGGGGGCAGACCTGTCCGGTAATAAGGATTACCGGGAGGTGATCGAAGCTGTGGGGCTTGGGGATAAGCTGGAAAAGCTGCCCGGGGAGCTGAGCGGCGGGGAACAGCAGCGTGTCTCCGTGGCAAGGGCACTGGCGAAAAAGCCCAGGGTGCTGTTTCTGGATGAGCCGACAGGCGCTCTTGATGAGGCTACCGGAAGACTGGTGCTTGACTATATCTGCAGGCTGCAGAAAATGTATCATTTTACGGTTGTGATGGTTACGCATAATCAGAATATTGCGCAGATGGCCCACAAGGTCATTCTTATGAACAGCGGTAAGATCAGGGATCTGTACAGAAATGACACACAGAAAACAGCTTATGAGATAGGATGGTGATGGTATGGTAGTGGAACTCAAGGATGCCGCTAAATTTACCGGAATTTTTATTATATCCTGCTGTGCAGTGTTTGTCTGTACCCTGTTTTTGAACTTTAATATGGATATGGCAGGGATACGGGATGAGATTGCGCCCGGGCCTGTCACTGTGTTTTATGAGGCTCAGGTCTCCTCCGGCAAAATGATAAGCTACGTGAGCGGAGGGTGCCTTCTGCTCACCTCTGTGATCATGCTGTTCTTTTATATTAAGCATTATATTGACAGTCACAGAAAAGAACTGGGGATTTTAAAAGCTCTGGGGTATTCTGATTTTAAGATCGCGCGCGGGTTCTGGGTGTTTGGGTTCAGTGTGCTGGTTGGAACCGGTGTTGGATTCGGGGGAGCTTTTCTCTTGATGCCCAGATTTTACAGGGTGATGAATGAAGAGAATATCCTGCCGGATATTGCCGTACAGTTTCATTTCTCACTGCTTGTCTGCCTGGTTCTGATTCCTGCTGCATCCTTTTCCGCTCTCGCTGTCCTTTACGGATGCCGAAAGCTGGGAAGCCCTGTGCTGACACTTCTCAGCGGGAAACAGGGCGGGATCTTCAAGATAAGACGACAGAAAAAAAGCGGCAGAAAGAATCTTTCCTTTCTGCAGGATTTAAGGCAGAGCACGGCCAGAAGCCGGATCTCACTTGTGTTTTTCATTGGATTTGCTTCTTTTTGTTATTCTTCTATGATGCAGATGACTTTCGGTATGGATGAACTGGCAAGTCCTATGTTCACGGCGATCATATTTGTGATCGGGATTGTACTTTCTTTTACCACACTTCTTCTGTCTGTCACAACCGTTGTTGACTCCAATACCAAGACCATTGCCATGATGCGGGTATTTGGGTATTCGCAGAAAGACTGCAGAAAAGCCATTCTGGACGGGTACAGACCTGTGGCTTACACAGGATTTGCCATCGGCACCGCGTATCAGTACGGGCTGGTGAAAGGCATGGTTTCCATTATTTTTAAGGATGTGCCTGAAGTTCCCGATTACACCTTTAACTGGCAGGCGCTTTTTATCACTCTGCTCTCCTTTGCTGTGGTATATGAGTGTATGATGCTTTGTTATTCTGTGCGGATCAAAAACATTTCTTTAAAGGAAATCATGCTAGAGCGTGTTTGAAAATTGCTTTCGGCAAGCTGTGCGTCACAGTTTGTGGGAGATTTGACCCCGATGAAGGAGGCGTAGCGGGCTACGCTGACTGAATTGGGGGCAAATATCCCGCAAAGTGGGGCGTGCAGATTGTCGGAATGAATTTTCAAACAGGCTCTAGACTGACCATTCTTCTCACTGCTGCATTTTCCCTTGCATACTTTTCATAAAATGCGTATGATATACAAAAGTAAACCAGGAGGTTTCATATGAAATTAACCGTTCTAGTGGACAACAACACGTATATCGACCAATATTATGCAGGGGAACCGGCAGTCAGCTACTACATCGAAACCGATGATATAAAAATTCTCTTTGACACCGGGTATTCGGATATCTTTATTAAAAATGCGTGCTCCATGGGCATTGACTTAGATTCCCTCACGCATATTGTTCTCTCCCACGGCCACAATGACCACAGCAGAGGATTAAAATATCTGCGGCATCACTATGATCTGCCGGATATCCGGCTTATCGCACATCCCCTGTGTTTCCAACCAAAATACTACGAAAATGAATACATAGGCTCCCCCTATTCTTTGGAAGAGATCACTGAAAACTTCCGATTTGAGCCTGCCGAATCACCTGTTTTTCTCTCCGAAAACTGCCTTTTTCTCGGCCGGATCCCCGATCTGCATGACTTTGAAAAACGCAGCCCCATCGGTACAGCCACAACAAACGGTCAGAAAACAGAGGATCTCTGCCCGGATGATTCCGCCTTGGTATGCAGGACAGACAAAGGGCTTTTCATCGTCACCGGCTGCTCCCACAGCGGAATCTGCAATATCACGGACTATGCGCGCAGTGTCTGCCGGGAACAGAGGGTTGCAGGCATCATAGGCGGATTCCATCTCTTTGATACAGACACACGGCTTGCCCGTACCATTGAATATCTGAAGGCTCTGTCCCCGGATATCCTGTATCCCTGCCACTGTGTTTCCCTTAAGGCTAAAGCCGAAATGCTGAAATATATGGACATCGAAGAGGTCGGCGTGGGCCTTACCATAGAATTGTAGACAACAGGTGAAAAAATGTTTAAAATAGGAGAATTTTCAAAACTGACGCAGGTATCCATCCGGATGCTGCGCTATTACGACGAAGCCGGCCTTCTGAAACCGACCAGCACAGACCCCTGGACCGGCTACCGTATGTACTCTGCCGACCAGATTCCCACCCTGAATAAGATCATTTATCTGCGCGACAGCGGTTTCCAGGTCTCGGAGATCGCCGCTGCTCTTGCAGCAGAAAATGAGACTTCCCTCCTGGAACAACTGGATCGGAAATACAGGGAAATCCGGGAAACCATTCAGTCAGAACAGGACAAACTTCAAAAGATCGAACTGATCAAAAAAGATATCCTGCACGGAAAAAATGAAATGCAGTATCAGGTCTTCATAAAATCCATCCCCGCCTGCCAGGTCCTCTCCCTCAGACGAGTTCTGCCGGATTACTATGCCGAGGGCCTTCTGTGGAAGGAAATGTCCCGCTTCGCACAGAAAAACCGGATACAGGTTTCCTCTGACACCTTTTCCATTTACCACGACAGGGAATACAAAGAGACCGACGTGGACGTGGAAATATGTGCACCGGTAAAAAAGCCCGGCAAAAGTACGGAAGATTTCGTTTTCCGCCTTACAGAACCAGTCCCTTCCATGGCGTGTACAATGGTTTACGGCCCGTTTTCCAACATCGCCGGCGCCTACCTCTCCTTTGCGGACTGGCTGCAGAAAAACGTCCGCTTCCAAATGGCAGGGCAAAGCAGACAGATTGTCCACCGCGGCCCATGGAACGAAGAGGATCCCAAAAACTATCTGACAGAGATACAGATACCCTTAGAGAGTGCCTGAACAATCATTCCGGCCTCCATATAAAAAGCAGCTTGACTCTCACACCGTGTCAGGGTCTACATTGACCTTACAAATAAATTATATGGAGGAACACATTATGACAACATACCAGTTACATCCCATCGGAACCATCCACAACAACGGAGAGGACATGTTTATAACCCTCAGCCCGGAATACATCCCGGCTCTGCAGGCCTTAGACGGCTTCAGCCACCTACAGGTACTCTGGTGGTTCAGCGACTTTGACACCAAAGAGGCCCGGGCCGTACTGGAAACAGAACAGCCCTACAAAAATGCCCCTGCCGTCATGGGCATCTTCGCCACAAGGTCCCCCATCCGTCCAAACCCCATAGCCCTCACGACAGCGCCTGTCACATACATTGACTACGAAAACGGTGTCATCCATATTGCTTACATGGATGCCAACGACAACACCCCTGTCCTGGATATCAAGCCCTACACCCCCAGCATGGACCGCATAGAATCCCCAGCCGTCCCCGCCTGGTGCAGCCACTGGCCCATAAGCCAGGAGGAATCCGCTGACTTCCCCTGGGAAGACCAGTTCAATTTTTAAACAAAAGTTATAATGTAGTTTGGAAAATATTCTTGAATAAATTGATGAAATCTGCTATGATATAGATATGAAAAGGAACAACCGCCCACAAGTTGGGTTGGCCTGTAAAAAATGGATAGAAAAACCACCCTGTGACTGGTCAAGTTTTCGGGTGGTTTTTCTATTTTAAGTTAGTGACAAATCAAATAAATGAATGTCAGCAACGCTAAAATAAACATTCCAAAGGCCATTAGGTCTTTAAAGTCGAAATGTTTCATAGACATCACCTCCATTCTATGTAGAATGAAGGCCAACGCCACCCTGCAACACGGTTGTTCCATTTTCAAAGTATAGCATACTTTTTGCACATTCTCAATAAGCAATCATCACATATTGTCGGCCCAAATCCTAGATTACTCCCTTTTGCAGCATCACATTGGCGTAGACCGCCCCTTCCCCTGTCGCCACGATCGCATACGCCTTCCTGGCTTCCTCATAGAAAGCAAACCTTTCCACATTCCGGATCACTTTGTCCCCCCGTTCTTCATACTTCCTCACGATTTCCCTGTAAGTATCCCAGATAGGCGTCTTGGCATCATCTCCGGGCATAACCTCCATAAGACTCATTGGATGCTCCACATACCCGTCAAGCGGGATCAGACTGAGCACTGCGTCCAGCACCTCCGGCACTCCGTGTCCGTCCATTCTTATAACGATACAGTCCTTTCCCATACTCTCCGCAGGAAAATTCCCGTCTGCGATCACGATCCTGTCACTGTGCCCCATCTCCGCCAGCACTTTCAAAAGCTCCGGCGATATAATTTTCGGAATTCCTTTTAACATCTCATTCACCTTTTATCCTTCACATATATTTTTCACTGCCCAAAACAAAACACGCCCCATCTGCTCCCGGCATAATTCCCGGCACCATATGAGGCGCGCCTCTAACCGCTGTTTACCGGCCTATCTGTCCTCTTCGGAATACTTCTTATATCCGGGATGCCTTCCCGTCACACCGTATCCCTTCCGCATGGAAATCAGCCTGTCGATATTTTCCCGGGAAATTTCCTTTGCCCCGCCGAGCAGGTGGGCATTCAGACTGATCTGCGCGAAAAGCTCCAGGGTCTCCATCCGGTAATACGCGGTGATCACATTCGCTCCAACCGTCAAAGCCCCATGGTTCTGCAGAAGCACAGCGTCGTGCTCTCCCAGATAAGGAGCAATAGCCTCCGGCACCTCGTAAGTGGAGGGTGTCCCATATGGAGTCACCGGCACAGAGCCAAGAGCAATCACGGTCTCTATCATGGAATACTCATCCAGAGGCTTATTTGCCACTGCAAATCCTGTGGCCACCGGCGGATGTGCATGGAGGACAGCCCCCACATCCTCCCGTTCCTGATAGCAGCGCAGATGCATCTTGATCTCTGAAGAAGGGCGGCACCCTTCCTCTGCTTCCAGAATATTTCCGTCTCCGTCAATGTGCACCAGCTTTTCCGGGGTGATAAAGCTTTTGCTCATTCCCGTGGGGGTTGCCAGAAATGTCCCGTCCTCCAGTTTCACGGAAACATTTCCGTCGTTTGCTGCCACCCAGCCCTTCTGCCACATTTTATGGCACACATCGCAAATCTGTTCCCTGAGCTCCATATAACTTAATTCCATTTCATTTCCTCCATATTTGTGTCACCGGACAAATGCTCTGTACTGTCCGTAAGCTTCCTGCCACAGCTCTGCATCCTGCGGCTCATACACTTTCATATTTTCTGAATTCCGGATGATGCTGCGAACCTCTTTCAAATCCTTTACTTCCCCTGCCGCCACAAGCTGCATGGCCAGGTTTCCGTAGACAGTTGCCTCCACAGGCCCTGCGATCACGGGAATGCCGCAGGCATTTGCGGTCATCTGGCACAGAAGGGCACTCTGGGCCCCGCCGCCAACCAGATGGACCGCCTGATATGACCTGCCCGTACACGCGCAGATTTCATCCAGCACCATCCTGTATTTCAGAGCGAGACTTTCGTCAATGCAGCGCACCACCTCACCCACACGCTCCGGAACCTTCTGCCCTGTACGTCTGCAGAATTCCCGGATACGGCGCGGGATATTTCCCGAAGGCACGAACTCCGGCGCGTCCGGGTCTATAAAGGAGACAAAGGGCGCCGCGTCTCGGGCCATGGATTCCAGATGCCCGAAACTGTACTCGCAGCCCTCGCGCATCCACTGTCTTCTGCTCTCCTGGATCAGCCAGAGACCGATGATGTTTTTCAAGAAAGATGTCTTGCCGCCGCATCCGCCTTCATTTGTCATATTGCAGGCAAATGATCTCCCGTCAATCTGAGGCACGTCAAGCTCTGTTCCAAACAGCGACCAGGTACCGCAGCTTAAGAACAGAAAATCATCCGTTTCTGCCGGCACAGCTGCCATGGCACTCTGCGTATCATGTCCTGCCACTGCTATGACATCCATAGGACCAATGCCCAGCTCCCGGCATATTTCATCTCTCAGACTTCCCAGCCGTGTTCCCGGCATGAGCACGGGTTTTAATATCCGGGAAGGAAGTCCCAGACCTTCCAGCACCTCCCCGGACCAGTCCTTTTTGACAGCATCCAGCATCTGGGTGGTTGACGCAATGGTATACTCACTTCCCATTTCCCCTGACAGAAAATAGGAGAACAGATCCGGCATTAAAAGCATACTCTCTGCCTGCTCCAAAAGCTCTTCTCTGTATTCCTGCTCTGCCATAAGCTGAAATGCCGTATTGATCTCCATGAACTGGCTGCCTGTGATCTCATAGAGTCTTTCCCTGTCCATGCGTGAGAAAGCCTTTTTCAGCATTCCCTCTGTTCTGGAATCCCGGTAGTGGACCGGGCTTGATAAAAGCATACCGTCTCTGCCAAGCAGTCCGTAATCCACACCCCAGGTGTCCACGCCGATGCTGCTGATATCCGCCCCTGACCTGCCCTGCATGATCCCTGCCCTTGTGATTCCGGTCTTAAGCTCATGAAACAATCGTAGGAAATCCCAGTACATGGTACTTCTGTCTTTTCCGTTTAAGATCACAGGCTCATTGGCAAAACGGTGCATCTCCCCAAGAGAGATTTTTTCACCGTCAAAGCTGCCCAGCATCACTCTGCCGCCGGAGGCTCCGTAATCTGCTGCCAGCATCTGTTTTCCCAGCATTTCCATCTTCCTTCCTATTTATATAGCGGACCGTAAGCTGCACATGCCCTGTAGTCCTGTCCTTCTTTGTCCATACCAAACGCGTTCCATGCAGCGGGACGGAAGATTTTTTCCTCCGGTACGTTGTGCATGGCAACAGGGATTCTCAACATGGAACACAGAGTGATCAGATCTGCACCGATGTGGCCATAGCTGATGGCGCCGTGGTTGGCTCCCCAGTTGTTCATCACATCATACGCGGTCTTAAAGGCGCCCTCACCGCTCACTCTCGGAGCAAACCATGTACACGGCCAGGTGTAGTCCGTGCGTTTCCAGATCGTGTCTGACACCTCAGCCGGAAGCTTGATGGTCCAGCCCTCTGCAATCTGCAGCACCGGTCCCAGCCCCTTGACCAGATTCAGACGGATCATAGTCACAGGCATCTCCGCATCTGTCAGGAATCTGGATGAATAACCGCCTCCCCGGAAATATCCGAAATCCGCGGCATTCCAGGTAGTTGCCTTCATAATGGCATCCTGGTCCTCCTCGGTCACGTCAAACCATGGTTTGATCACACTGTTTCCGTTTTCATCCTTTGCCTCCCCGCAGGCATCCAGACAGGCTGCGCCGGAGTTGATCAGATGAATGAAACCGCCGGCCTGTGCTGCTTTGCCCTCCAGAGTATAGCCGGTAGCTTCTTTCACAGCCTCCGGGCTCCAGTATGTACGCACATCCGCAAAAATCTGCGCCCGGTTGGTGAGCAGCTTCATGAACATCATGCCAAGGCCGTTGAGCACATCGTTCTCTGTGGCCAGGATATACGGCTCTCTGGCTCCGTTCCAGTCAAAGGATGTATTTAACATGGCTTCTGCAAAGTCTGCATTGGGATAAAAGTCTGTCCACTGTCTCTGTCCCTGGAAACCTGCTGCCAGGGCATTGTGTCCCACTTTTTCTTCCTCGCATCCCTCCGGAAGGTTTGCATTTCCGTTCATCAGATCTTTAATGATGCACATCATCTTCACAACGAATTCCCAGTCTGCGTCCTTCTGCTCTCTTGTCTTCTGCACCGCCTCCGGATTCTTGTCAAATCCCTCTATGCAATGTTCCTTTGTCCATGAGAGCGCTTTTTTAAACTCTTCCTCATCATAGATGCCCTCTGTCATGCGGCGGATCAGCTCCACTTCATCTACCGATTCCACCCGCATTCCCAGATAGGATTCAATGAAATCCGGGTCAATGATGGAACCGCCGATTCCCATGGTCACAGAACCGATCTGCAGATAGGATTTGCCTCTCATGGATGCTGCCGCTACTGCCGCACGTCCGAACCGCAGCAGTTTTTCCCTGACATCATTGGGGATTTCCGTGGCATCCGCTGCCTGTACATCATGGCCGTAGATTCCAAAAGCGGGAAGTCCCTTCTGTGCATGGGTTGCCAGCACACTTGCCAGATATACGGCACCCGGGCGCTCTGTTCCGTTAAATCCCCAGACTGCTTTTATGGTCTGGGGGTCCATATCCATGGTCTCTGCCCCATAGCACCAGCACGGTGTCACAGTCAGGGTAATATCCACGCCCTCTCTTCTGAATTTGTCCGCGCAGGCCGCTGCCTCCGCCACACGTCCTATGGTGGTGTCCGCAAGGACTACCTTGACCGGCTCGCCGTTTGAGTATTTCAGGTTCTCCTCAAAAAGACGCGCTGCGGATCTTGCCATATTCATGGTCTGTTCTTCCAGGGATTCCCTTACCTTCAGGTATCCTCTTCTTCCGTCAATCGTGGGTCTGATCCCGATCACAGGATATGTTCCGATCAATCTGCTCTCTGCCATTTTTCGTACCTCCATACATTTAAAGTTTTTAACAGTTTTCTTATATTCCCATCCTAATCTTGTTTCAAACATATTTCCTGTGATATAATGGCAAAAAACAGGACAATATTCACCTTTTTACAAATAGTCAGGAGGCAGCTATGCACTATCTGGATTACAACGAAAAACAGGCCCACGGCACGGCGGATTTTCCCCTTGCCTATTATTATGTGGATGAGCATCATCCGCGTTACCACATGCCCTTTCACTGGCACAAGGAGACAGAACTGCTCCGGGTCGTGGAGGGACAGCTCCGGCTCAGTCTGGATGACCGGGAGTATGTGGTGAGTGCAGGAGAACTGATCTATATCGGGGAAGGCGTCATCCACGGCGGAGAGCCGGAAAACTGCATCTATGAATGCGCCGTTTTTGACCCAAAGCCTCTGCTCATGCACACACACGCCATCCGCCGCTATCTCTATCGAATTCAGCGCCGCCAGATCCAGATTCTCATGCGCTTTACCCAAAAGCAGCCGGAGATCCTAACCCGCGCGGAAACCCTGTATGGTTCCCTGCGCAAAAAAAGCCCCGGATGGGAAATGACTTCCCTCGGAGCACTTTTTGAACTATATGGTATGATTTTTGACAGGGAATATTACACGCCCTGCGCCTCCGGCGACCATACACAGGGAAAACTAAAGCAGCTAAAACCTGTGCTGGAATATATAGAGCTGAATTATCAAAGCCCCATAACCCTGGAGGACCTGTCCAGGCTGGCCGGCATGTCCTCCAAATATTTCTGCCGCTTCTTCCGTGCAGTCATCCACAGGACACCTATTGATTATCTGAATTATTACCGCATTGAGCGGGCCTGTTATCTCATGGCCGCAGAGGACATTTCTGTTACGGAGGCTGCCTACCGGTGCGGATTCAATGACAGCAGCTATTTTGTCAGGGCCTTTAAAAAATACAAAAATGTGACACCCAGACAGTATATGCAGCGCCTGGAAAAGTCGTAACTGTTCACTGCGTGCACAGTAACAGAAAGTCCGCTTAATATCTCTTTATTTTCTTGGAAGGCGTCTTTTCAAATTCTTCCTCCCTGATCTTCAGGCCGTGAATCTTTTTATAGGGAGGAAGGCCTTTGTTAAAGTTGTCGATCACTTCCTGAAGCTTTTCCCTGACATCCCTGATCCTCTTTTTAGAGGCATATTCATAGTCCGGGAATATCTCAGCTTCAATGACGGATTCTGTCTCCCTGACAATGACCTCTTTTACCAGAGGAGATCTGCTGATCTCATTTTCCAATTCCTCCGGGGATACATTTTCTCCGTTTTTCAGGATGATCAGGTTCTTCTTCCGCCCTGTGATGAACACAAAATCATCCTCATCCACATAGCCCAGATCCCCTGTTTTCAGCCAGCCGTCCTCCAAAGCTTTTTCTGTCTCCTCAGGCATCTTGTAATATCCCATCATGACGCTGGAACCCCGTACCCAGATTTCCTCATCCACAACCTTGGCCTCACAGTTTGGAAGGAGTTTTCCCACAGACCCCTCTTTGGAATCCCATTCCAGATTGGTGCTGATGACAGGGGAACATTCTGTCATGCCGTACCCCTGAAGAATGGTGATGCCGTACTCAGCAAACGCTCCCACCATTTCTGGGGGAAGATAGGCCCCGCCGCTGCAGATGGTCTTTAAACTGCCGCCGAAAGCAGCCTTTGCCACCATTTTTTTCGGCAGGATACCTGTGGATTCCTTCAGTTTCTTGTATATGGATTCAATGACCATGGGGACTAAAAGCACGATCTCCGGCTTGAACAGCTTCATATTTTTTGACACATGCATGATAGAGTCATTGATGCAGATGACCATGCCGATGTAGATTCCTTTCAGGATATCCATGGTAAAGCAGTAGGCATGATGGATGGGAAGCAGGGTCATGGATACCGTACCTGCAGGTATCTTCATATCCAGGCAGGATGCATTGTCAGCCAGATTGCGGTGTGTGAGCATTACCCCCTTGCTTTTGCCTGTTGTGCCTGAGGTAAATAAGATGGCACACAGTTTGTCCGGGTCCAGTTCACAGGAAAAGCTCCCTGCATGGTTTTTCAGAAGGACATCCAGGGATTTTGCCTGTTCGGTATCCTCTTTTGCCTGCATGGAAACCATGCACTTGATCTCCGGACATTTCTCCCCTGCCAGTTCCACCACATCCCTGCGCAGTTCATCATAGACGAGTACACTGATATCAGCCCTGTTCAAAAGCTCGCACACATCCGCTGCCGGAAGCTGAGCATCCAGGGGCACAATCACGCATCCGCTGTCCGCCGCTCCGAAATAAGAAATGATCCACTCATATGTAGTCGGCCCGATGACCGCCACGTGTTTTCCCAGCATTCCCATGCCCTCCAGGGCTCTGCTGAAGGCCTCACTGTCCCTTTTTAAGTCCAGATACGTCTTTGTTACCACTTCTTTTCTCACTTTATAACGGATGGCCGGATTTTCCCCGTAGGTCTTGGCTGCATAGCCGATAATATCCTTCATGGTGTTGATCTGACTGCTCATATTTCCCCTCCTGCTCTAGTCCTGAAGACTCTCGATGTAGTGTACCGCTTCGCCTACGGTTCTGATCTCCGCAACCTGGCGCTCCTCCACCTCAATGTCAAATTCATCCTCCAACTCCCCTACCATACTCATAAAATCATAGGAGGTGAAACCAAGGTCCTCCACGAACCTGGAATTCTCCGTAACCGCATTTTTATCCACTTCCACATATTCACAGATCATGTCTTTTAATTTTTCTAACATTTCTCATTTCCTCCCAAAAATATTATACAGATTCGATAATCTCTCCCACTGTCATGTCCGGATTCTCCACGCCTTTGAAGATGATCCGGCACAGATAGTAATACAGATACTGCAGGTCCTCAAAATGCACCACTCCGGTCTGGTGTTCAAAATTAAAGTTCATGCCATTGTCCTCTGCTCTGTGCATAACCGTCAGATAAAGGGCATGGGCTGCCGCGCCGTTACTGTACCATGCAGATTTATATTGAATGTTCTGCAGACGCTCCAGCCCTTTTCCCTGAAGTGTCAGAGGCTGGTAGGTCAGGCTCAGAGGCTCATACGTCTGCCCTGACTTTAATTTATAATATTTGTTCCTGTATGCATAATAGGCCGTCGGGTCATAGTTTGCATGGCGGAAAATCTGGTTCTGCCCATCCCAGATCTTTTTCAGGCCTTCCATAAACGTATCCTTTTTCTCCACCACTGTGCGGAAAGGAAAACAGTGAATCCTGGTGCCGCCGCATTTCTTTTCAGCCAAAGTGGCTCTTCTGGCAACTGTGGTGTTGATGGAGACATCATCGTTGCCGTTCACCTTCTGCAGATACGTGCGGAGCCCCATCATCAGCAGGCACACCATGGAAATATGGTGTGCCTCGCAGAACTGCATCAGCCTCCTGGATGGATCTGCCTCTAACTGGAAGGTGATAATATTGGCATCCACATTGTCCGAGACGTTGGTGACTGCCCTTAACTCGGGATTCTTCTCTTTTTCCCGCTCAGCTTCCAGCTTGCCGGGACCGAAAATGCTGTTGAAGACAGGTTCTGAGGAGGAGATCATCTTCTCAAAGAACTCTGTGTCCCGTTTCTTTGCCTTGGAATCCGCCTCATACTCCAGGTCCTTTTCAAGCTGCGCTATGTAGGATTTCATCTCCTTTGGATATTCCATGCCCTCATATTTCATGTTGGCATAGATCTCTATCACATCCTTGAGAAACAGGATCAGAGACTGGGCATCCATGGTCATGTGGTCCACCAGCAGGTAGATGCCCTGAAAACCATCCGGCGTAATGATCATGACTACCCGGTTTAAGGGGGAATCGAACCGTTCAAAGGGAATGGAGGTCCATTCCTTCATCTTATCCACAGCATGGCACTCCTGCCATCCGGTAAAATCAAAGAACTCAATCTCCCTCTCCTCCCTGTCAGCAATGTACTGATACACGCTGCCGTCCTCGTCCTGTGTAAAACGAAGGCGCATGGACTCACATCTGGCGTATGCCTTATAGACAGCCTCCTTCAGCGCGCCAAAATCCAGGCTCTGCTGAATGGTCAGGCTGGTGCCGATATTGAGCACCTGCTTTTTCGGACAGTATTTCTGATAGAAAAAGTGCAGCTTCTGTGCTGCGGTCAGCGGATACAGTGGTTTGCCAAACTTCTCTTTCATATGTTAAACTCCTCTCATTTTCAAACGGGAACGGATTCCCCGCTGTTTCCCTCTCCGGTTACATCTGATACATAAATGCTCTTTCCCGCAGGCGCCCAGGCCTCCCCTGCCGTCTCCAGAAATTCCGTCAGCTTCTGTTCATACAGCACCTGCTCTTTGTAAAAAGCTTCCACATGGCCCGCTCCGTGTACTATGAGCATGTTCTTCTTAGATGCGCAGTTTTCATATATCTCAAAGCACATACTGCAGGGAACAAAGGTGTCCGCATCCCCGTGGATAAAAAGGATGGGAACCTTTGCCTTCTTCACTTCCAGAGCCGCACTGCACTGCTTCAGCCCATATCCCGCCTTTTCCCTGCACATGCGGTCCGATATCTTAAGAATGGGATAGGAGGGCAGATGGTACTGGTCCTTCAGCACATGGGCAAACACGTCCCAGGCGGTGGTAAAGGCGCAGTCCGAGACGATTCCCTTCACCTGCGGCGAAAGTTTTAGTCCGCTTGCCATGAGAACCGTGGAGGCCCCCATGGAGGTGCCGTGAAGCCAGATCTCACAGCCGCTGCCAAAACGCTTTGCCGCATACTCGATCCAGAGAAGCGCATCCTCCCTGTCCAGGCAGCCAAATCCGATGTATGTGCCTTCGCTGTCCCCGTGTGCCCGCTCATCCACCAGAAGCATCTTAAATCCTTTCGGCAGATAATAATTGGATAGTCCAATGTAATCACTCATTCCTCTGCTGGTATAACCGTGAAAACAGATCACCAGCTTTTTGCCTCCCTGCCCCGGAAAATATGTCCCGTGGAGCTTCAGCCCATCGCCGGACGTGATGTACACATCCTCCCGTTCCTGCTCCATCATCCACGCTTTCATCTTCTTGATCTTCGGCATATACAGATCCCAGTTTGTCCCTGCCATATCCATGGTCCTTTTGGTCTCCGCCTTCTGCCGGAGCATGGTGCGCCTGAAAAAATAAGACGCAATTCCGTATTCCCCCGCAGCAGCCAGCGCCCCTGCTCCCAGTAACAAGCTCCATCCGTTCATAGATACTCCTCCCGTCTCCGCGGCTGCCTGCGCATCCGCGGTGCATCACTCTCAGTTCCCGGAATGTGTTTATTTTTTCAGAATTTTTCTGACTGTCCTCTTAGGTGTCTTATCTTCTGTCTTTACCTGTTTCTTTTTTTCTTTTCCGGCCTGCTTGGAGAAACTCTGAAGCATCAGTGCTTTGTCAAAGCTGCCTTCCACCTGCAGTTTTCCCTGTGTGAATGCCGCGACAGCATCCATGGTGCCCCCTGCAATGCCCAGAAGTGTCTCGGCTGTGGTTGTAAACAGCACATCCCTGTCGAAATATTCATATGGCTCTATGTACAGCTTCCCCTCTGATACTTCCGCGTAAAAGGCTCCCTCGGCCTCTCCCCTGATATTAAACTGATAGGCAATGTGCTCCTTGATCCCGCTTACATCCGCCTGCATAAAAAGGTCTCTGATCTCACTCACTAATTCCTGATACGTCATTTATTTTTCCTCCAAACATATTTCGCCATTTTTCGACCACCGGTCGAATTTAGGTTGTAAACAAGATACCACTTTTTCGACCGATAGTCAAGTTTACATTTTTATGCTATCATGTTACTATCAAAGAAAAACGGAGAATGGTATTTATGCAAAACAATAGAAAAAAGGATATGATCCTGGATGCCATGCAGAGATTGATGAACCAAAACAGCGCCCAGTCCATATCTGTCAGCGATGTTGCCAAAGAAGCGGGCATCGGGAAGGGAAGTATCTACTATTATTTCAAATCCAAGGAAGAAATTCTGGAAGCTGTCATCGAACGCTCCTATTCCGCTGCCATAGAAAAAGCCAAAAATCTGCTGGAAGCCCCTGATATGGATGCCCTGACCAAGATGGAGATCATATTCCGCACCTGCCGGGAATCCTCCATGGAGCTTCTCCGCCAGGAGTCCAACAATTTTTTCGAGCTGCAGCAGAGCGCTCTTCTGCATCAGCAGTATATCCGCATTATGGTGAGAAACCTGCGCCCGATCTTGTCAGACATTATCCGCCAGGGCAACCGGGAGGGGTCTATGCACTGCAAATCCCCTGAGGAGGTTTCCGAGATTGTCCTCATTATCCTGACCATTAAGCTGGACAACCATCTCACAAGAGACAGCAGGGAGCACACCAGAAAGACCCTGGATGTATTCTCCTATATGCTGGAGACCAGCTTTCACATTGAAAAAGGAAAACTGGATTATCTGTGGGAGGATTGAACCTGCCGGACCTGCGCGCCGGAATACGGTTTTTCGGCACAAAAAATGCAGCCGGATTTTGTTCCCGGCTGCACGCGCTTATTTTACTGCTTCTATAAATGTTGCCCCGTCAATACATTCCAACCCCGCTGCATTTGCAAATCCCACGCTCTTTAAAAGCTCAGTCTCATGCTCCAGGGTCAGAGGAATGTCAAAGTGTACAAACTGATCCTCTGAGATCCCTCCTGCCTTTCGTTTTCTCCGGCATTCCAGCCGCAGGAGATTTTCCTCCTCCTCACAGCAGGCAATGTAATCCCCTTCCAGGAATCGTCCTCCCGGCTTCAGAGCTTTTTCGATCTTTGCAAAGAGTTTCCTCTTTTTCTCAGGCAGAAAATGATGCAGGGATTCAAAGGAGATCACCATGTCATAACAGGACTCCCCAAAAGGCTCCTGAAAATAATCCCCGCATATCAGTGTGATATCCTTTCCCCGGTATTTCCGTCTCAGCTTCTCCAGCATAGTACCGCACAGATCGATCCCTGTCACATGGATATGGGGATATTTCCGGAAAATGGATTCCAGTTCCAGCCCCGTCCCGCAGCCCAGATCCAGCATCCTTTTCGTATCCCCGCCGATCCAGCCGGCGATTTTTTCATAGGCTGCCTTCCAGGTCTGCATCTTCTCCTCATATGTATCAATACGCCTGTGAAAAAAATCAGCCATCTCCTCAAGCGGCACATCTCTTTCCTGTTCCAGCCAGTCCCGCAGCTCCTGCATGTACTGCTCCCTGTCTTCTCTTATAACAACCGGCATTTTTCATTCCCCCTGTACATTTCTTCTGTTTTCTTCTATTGTACAGGTCAGCATGTGGAAAATCCACCTCATAAATGATTCTACTTAAAATTGCTCCTCTCTCCAGATCCTCTTTTTCACTCTGCCTTCATTTCCCGCTCCAGCAAATCCCGTTCAATCTGCGGATACATCTTATCCAGCTTGTACACCAGCAAAATCAACACCGCCGCACCCCAGACAATGACCGGGCCGAACTTATAGATATTTCCAATGGTTCTGACAGCGGATTCCGGCTGTACCACCTGCGCTCCGGTTGAGCTGATATAGCCGCTTACGGTCATGAGTCCTGTCATGACAGCACTTGTGATACCCGTTCCCACCTTGAATCCCAGGCTTGCGCCGCCGAATACGAGGCTTTCCTGGCGGAACCCGTTTTTCCAGCAGCCGTATTCCACCACATCCCCCAGCATGCCGAAGATGGTGGCTGACAACTGGGATGCACCTATAGAACGGATAAGTGTCACAAAAAACAGCCATTGGAAGTTATAAGGGTTGACCAGCACCAGAAGCTGGGAGCCCACCGCAATGAGGCAGCCCGCCAGCGTAACATTCCTCTTTCCCCATCTTTTGATCAGAAACGGGCAGGCCACTGCGCCGCCGATCATGCACACAGTTTCCAGAAAATACAGGGTGCTGTACATCCACGTATCATTTCCGAAAATATATTTACAGTAATAGGGCAGATCCGTTCCCACAATTGTCATATGGATGACCTGGATCGACCACAGCCCGAGCACGCACCAGAAATACTTGTTCGTTACAAGAGCCTTGATGTTCACGCCCACAGAACGCTTCTCTTCTTTTTTTGTCTCTGTTACCACAGTCTCCTCACACCGGAAGAAGCAGAACAGCAGCAGAACCACAGCGATCACCACCCAGATGCACATGGTCTTGATCCATGCAGACTGGTCATTTCCGAATATTTTCACAAGAGGCATGGTAAAGGTCACGGAAATAATGCGTCCCACCGGGGACAGGATCATCCGGAAAATGGACAGCAGATCCTGCTGGTAAGAATCCCTGGTCATCATGGTGGACAGTGAACCGTAAGGTACATTGATAGCTGTGTAGATAACCGTTGTGGTCAGATTATAGGTGACGAATATGTATATCCCTTTCAGAAAATCTGTGGTGTGCGGCACTGTGAACATAAGAATCGCCGCTATGGCATAAGGAATCGTCATCCACAAAATCCAAGGTCTTGATTTTCCCCATTTAGACCTGGTTCTGTCTACCAAAAATCCCATGATCAGATCTGAACTGCCGTCAAATACTCTGGACACCAGCATGACAATACCGATGGTCACCGGTGAAATCCCCACATAATCCGTGTAAAACAGCGTCAGCAGTGTGGATATCATCCCGTACACGATATTACAGGCTGTATCCCCGCATCCATATGCTACCCTTGTCCCAAAGGTTATTTTCTTCTTCATAATGACCTCCCCGCCACATAATTTCTCAATTCGTTTTTCAGCACGCTTCCATAATCGCCTTCACAGCACTCTCTGTATCTGCAAGCGGAAACAGCTCATAACCCACATATCCTGTATACCCGCATGCCTCCAGATGACGCAGCACCTTTTTATAATTGATTTCCCCCGTCCCCGGCTCATGACGCCCCGGAGCATCCGCCACATGGATGTGTCCAAACTGGTCTGCGTAATGGGAAATGGTATCACAGATACAGCCTTCATTGATCTGCATATGATACACATCGTAGAGAAGCTTCAGCCTGGGTGACCCGATCAGGCGGCATATCTCCGCTCCCATCTGTGTATTCTCAAGAAAATTTCCCACATGGTCTGTGGTAATATTCAGGGCCTCCAGGTTCAGGTTGATCCCTTCTCTCTCCGCTGTCTCCACACAGTCCAAAAGTGTACGGTACATGGAGCAGAGCTTCACCGTATGGGAAAGGTTATCATAGTGGTCCACCACAACTCCTCCCTCACCCAGGGCATTGGAGTGAATGGTCACACTGCCTGCGCCCACGGCTTTTGCTGCCCGGATGGATTCCTCCAGATATTTCACGTACTTTTCTCTGTGCTCCGGGTCAACCAGGGAATAATCCGCGTCCCCGTTAAATCCGCTGATCGCAATGCCGGCCTCGCAAGCCGCCCTCTTTGTGGCTTCCAGATCCCGGATTCTCCAGTCCCAGAATTCCACCGCGTCAAATCCGTCCTTCTTTGCCGCCAGGAATCTTTCCTCCCAGGGCAGCTCTGTGTACAGGGTGTCAATACATGCGCATTTTCTCAGACTCATCTTCCTTCTACCTCCTCAATTTTTACAGGCCTTCCCTCTTTCAGAGATTTTGTGGCAGCGGCTGCCATCAGTACCGGATACAGCCCGTCCATTCCGGTTACAGGTGTCTCCCTGTCGTTCTCCACGGCATCTGCAAATGCCTGGATTTCTGAGACAAAGGCACCGGTATAACGATCCCACATTACCTTATATGTATTTTCACAGCTGGTCCTCTCGGCATCTGAGAGCACAACCGTATTCGGCACATCATTTTCATTGCGCACACAGCCCTCGGAGCCAAATACCTCCACTCTCTGGTCATATCCATAGACGGCCTTCCTGCTGTTGTCAATGGTGGCAATTATGCCATTGTCAAACTTCAGCATCACAACAGCGGTATCCACATCCCCCGCCTCCCCGATAGCCGGGTCGATCAGCACAGAGCCGGCAGCCACAACCTCAGTCACCTCAGCCCCTCCTGCCAGAAAGCGTGCCATGTCAAAATCATGGATCATCATATCATAGAAAATACCACCGGAAACCTTCACATATTCAATAGCCGGCGGCTCCGGATCCCTGGAACTGATTTTGATCATCTGCACCTTCCCGATCCTTCCTGACTGCACCATATCATAGACGCCTCTGTGATTGTGGTCAAATCTGCGGCAGAATCCGATCTGCAGCTTCACACCGGCGTCCTCTGCCGTCTGAATGGCTTCCCTCACCTTGCCCAGATCATAATCTATCGGTTTTTCACAAAAAATATGCTTTCCTGCCCTGGCAGCCTCAATAATATACTTGGAATGCGTGTCCGTGGAGGAACAGATCAGAACCGCGTCTATCTCCTCATCCTGCAGAATATCCTCCGCGTCCTTTGTCACATTATGCACACCGCATTTTCTCAGAAATTTCTCTGTCTCTTCATTCATAAAAGGGTCTGCAACCGTCTTGATCTCCACCTCCGGCACAAACATAGAAATATTCTTTGCATGCACCTTTCCGATTCTACCTGCTCCAATAATTCCTGCTTTCATCTCAATACGCTCCTTTACTCTCCGCTATTTTGTTTTTGCCCACCCGCTCCAGTCCCCCCGGCATTGCACCCCGCATTGCGAAGCCCGGCCTTTTTGACCCCCTCCGGCGTCTGGCTGTGAACTGTTTTTCTTTGTGCTTTTACACTTTATGTGCTTTTGCACTTATAATTATAGAAAAGCCTTCCGGTTTTGTCAACATCTCTGCCCTTTCTTTTTCATTTTTAGCTACATTTCACAATATTGTGCTTTTGAACATACCATTTTATCAGCCCTCACTTCTTCTCCTTTTGTTAAACTTAACCAATCCCCCTATTTACAACCCCCTTCTCCATATGATAGAATTTAATCATAAGATGCCCAGAGCAAAAATACCATCCCCGTGCAATAGCACGTGCACATAAACAGGAGGAATCATGATAAACAAAAAACCAACCATACAGATGGTCGCTGACAAAGCGGGCGTGTCCCGTGGAACGGTAGACCGTGTTCTCAACAACCGTTCCCATGTAAGCCCGGACGTTTACGAAAGGGTCATGGCAGCCATTCAGGAGACCGGCTACCTTACCCCCCGCAGCACCTACCAGAAAACCTTGTTTGGTCAGGGCTTTCCGCCGATCAAGCTTGGTGTGCTTCTGCCCAACTGGACCGGCCATTTCCGCTGGGAGATCATGCGCGGCATTGAAGCTGCCCAGGCCGAGCTCACTGATTTCCATGTAAAGATCCTGGTAGAAGAATGCGAAACCGACATCCCGGAGGAAAGCATCGAAAAACTGGACGCGCTTTTAGAGGCGGGCATTCAGGGCGCTGCTGTCTGCACCATGAACGACCCATCCATTGAGGAGAAGATCCGTTCCCTCACCCAAAAAGACATCCCGGTCATCACCTTCAACAGTGATCTGCCCGGCACCGACAGACTCTGCTTCATCGGTCAGGACTACAATAAAAGCGGCCGCATTGCCGCCGAACTCATCAGCAAATGCATCCCCTCCACCGGCAGAATCCTTGCCGCGGCGGGCAACCTGGAATTCGACGGCCACCGTGCCCGTCTGGACGGCTTCTGCACCCGCATGTCTGAGATTGGCTTCCCCCGGGACCAGATCCAGGTCATAGAGACCTACAACAACTACCAGCTCACCTACAAAAAAGTCCTCAGCGCCCTTCAGGAAGACCCGGCCATAAAAGCCATTTACATGGCCAACCGCAGCGTAGCCGGCTGTACCAAAGCCGTGGAGACGGCACAAAAAAAAGGAGAGATCCGCATCATCTGCCATGACATGTCAGAACACACGAAATCTCTCCTTCTGGATGGAACCATAGACTTTTCCATCTCCCAGGACCTCCACCGCCAGGGCTACCTCCCCCTGATCTACCTAAGAGACTACCTTCACAAACAAAAACTCCCCCCAACCCAGGACACCGCCGCCAACATCTCCATCCTCTGCTCCCAAAACCTGTAAAAAGCTCCGGTCCTGGATTCACCACCACAGCCCCCCATACACCTCCGCTCCTCCCGCTTCCACAACCAGTCGGCATGGAGAGGAGACCGTATGGGCCGGCGGGCCATTACCGGTCTCCTATCCATACCGACGTCCGTGAGCCACCATCACACGACCGCCCTACTCCCCTTCCGATTCACCCAAAAGAAATACCCCACACACAAAACAATCTGCACCCCCGAAGAACAAGGCGTCGCCAGCCCCACCCCAAACAAGGAAACCGGCACCATCCGGCTCATCAGAAACGATACTGGAATCCTCACTCCGAAAGCACCGACGATTCCCTGCACCATCACAAACAAAGTCTTCCCACACCCATTAAAATACCCGATCATACAAAACATCACCGAAACCAGCAGACAGTCAATGGCATACGCCTTCAAATACTCCGCCGAAGCCGCAATAACCTCCCCATCCCTGGCAAAGATCCCCGACAGGATATCCCCGTGGAAAAATGCCCCATAAGCCATCAAAACACCCACAGCCAGCGACATCCCAATTCCGCACAGCAGCGCCTTCTTCGCCCTTCCGGCCTCCCCGGCCCCCATATTCTGTGAGACAAACGCTGCCATGGACTGATTAAAAGCAGACGGCACAAGCATAATAAACCCACACAGCTTTTCCGCAACCCCTACTCCCGCGGAGGGAATCACTCCCAGAGAGTTGACGATGGCAGTGATCGCCAGAAACGAAATACCTACCAGCACATCCTGAAACGCGATTGGAAATCCCAGCCGGAACACTTCCCCCATCCGTTTTCTGTCAAATGCAATATCCTTTCTGTGAAAAACAAATGGAAACTTCCTCTTCCGGATGATCTGCAGCGAGATCACCACACTCAGCACCTGAGCAAGCACTGTGGCAATGGCCGCCCCCGCAGTGGCAAGCCCGAAAACACCCACCAGCAGTAAATCCCCGACAATATTAAACACACAGGCGATCGCCACCGTAAGAAGCGGCATCCTGGAATCTCCAAGTCCCCTGAAAATACTTCCGATCACATTATACGCCACAATAAACACAGCCCCTGCGGAACAGATCCTCACATAAGAGACCGTGGCATCAAATGCTTCCGGCGGTGTCTGCATGATCCTGGCAATGGGCACCGCAAACGCTTCCATGATAACGGTTATCACGACACCTATGATGATGAACAGCATGATACTGGCTCCGATGATCCTGCCGCCTTCCTCTGCTCTCCCCTCACCGATTTTTCTTCCCAGAAGAATCGTAGTACCCATGGCGATTCCCACCACAAAAGCCGTCACAAGCTGCATCAGCCAGCTCCCCGTGGATACTGCCGACACGTCTGCCGCCTGGGCAAACTGTCCCACAACCAGCATGTCCACTGCTCCATACATGGTCTGCAGAAAAATAGCCGCCAGCACCGGCAGGGCAAATTTAACAAGCGGCATCAAGATTTTTCCTTTTGTAAAATTCTGTCCTTGACTCATACTCTCATTTTTCTCCTTTTGCTCGTAATGTACATTTCACGGAGGTTTCATACTATAAAAGGCTCTAAACCCACACAAAAAACCGGATAAGAAGCAGGCATCTCAGCCAGCATCTTATCCGGTTACCATTTCTGTCAGAATGGTTCACCCTCCGATGAACGCTGTCATTATATAACATGACTTTTTATTTGTCAAGATTCTTCCGAAGCTGTCAGAGAAAAAATGCGGTGTATATTACCCTGAATCTATTCTTCGCTCTTTTCTCCTAACACTTCGCGCAGCTGCACTTTGCGGTTCTCATACCTGGACATGGTACATGCATCGGCTGTTGCTATGGCTGCCCTTGCTGCCTCTCCTGTGAGCAGAGGCCTGAATTCATCATCTGCCTTTGCTCCGTGCATAATGCCGTTTAAGTATTTCATTTCATTTTTCATAATACTGTGAAGCCACATAGGTGGTTTTTTCCCCGGTTTTCCGTACATAATGGCTCCGTCCATCTCGGTGCCGTGGTATATTCTGGTACGGTCATCATCCTCCTCCTGGGACTCATGGACAAGAAAATGCTCCTCTTTTCCATCCACCTTTAACGTGCCCCCGCAGTCACACATATCAATACGGATGGCACCCTTTGTCCCCTGAATCAGCACATAGTGCTCAGGCCAGTGGAAGGCAGACCCCCACTCCAAAACCGCATAACGGTTGTCAGAAAATTCCATGTTTACAAACAGCATGTCATCCTCGTCACCGAACTCATCCCCCTGGTGCGCAACATTTCCCCCTGTCATGGTCACTGTTTCCGGCATCCCGCCCATGAGGAACTGTACACAGTCCAGTTCATGAATGTGATGATACAGATGTCCTCCTGATTTTTCCCTGATCTTTTTCCAGGAGATCGACGGCTGCGGTTCTTCCCATCCGTTTCTGGCCGAATGACAGTACAGAACTTTTCCGATCACTCCGTCATTGATCAATTTTTTCGCATGACGCACACCCCGGAAGAAATTCATGACATGGCCTGCCATAAAGGTAACACCGTGCTGCTGACATGCTTTTACCATCTCGTCGCAGTCCTTATAACTCAGCGCGATAGGCTTTTCGCAAAAAACATTTACCCCGTGCTCTGCCGCCTTTATGACCGGTTCCTTGTGCAGGTAATTAGGTGTTGCCACAATCACAGCCTCCACATCTTCCCGGCTGTACAAGGTATCTAAATCTGTTTCCACGTCACATCCCAGTTCCTCTGCAACGGTTTGGGCGTTTTCCGGGTCAAGGACAGCCACGATCCTGGCCCCTTCCTGCTCCTTCATAATACGTCCAAGCTCCGCGCCGAAATAACCGGTACCCACAATTGCATATCCTATTGTCTTCATATTCTATTACCTCCAAATATATCCAAAGTTATTTTACTGCTCCGTCAGTCATGCCGCCTGCAATCTTATTCTGTATAAACATAAAGAATATTACGGACGGTACCACCACCAGGGCAGATGCTGCCATCATATCTCCCCAGTTCAGGATTTCCGAACCCTGAAGAGATTTTAAAGCCACAGACACTGTCATCTTATCTGTGCTGTTGATCAGGATCAAAGAGTATAAAAATTCATTCCACGCATTGATAAATGTATAAATGGCTGTTGCCACGATCCCCGGCATGACCAGGGGCAGTACAATCCTCACAAAAGTCTGGAGTTTATTGGCTCCGTCCACTCTTGCCGCTTCCTCGATTCCCAGCGGCACTGTCTTGAAAAAGCCTACCAGCATCCATACAGCATAAGGTACGCTGAAGGAGAGATACACTATGACAAGTCCGACCCTGGTATTGACAAATCCCAGCTTTGCCATGACCATCGAATAGGGAATCGCCAGAAGGATGGGAGGAAACATGTAAGTTGCCACCAGAACCTTTGACATAATGGAACCCAGCTTCGGAAAAAATCTTACGATTCCATATGCCGCCATGGATGATACCACAATGGCGATGCAGGTAGTTGATATTGCAATGATCAAACTGTTGCTGATATTCCCTGCAAATCCCAGGTCCTGAATCACATGGGTAAAGTTTTCCAGTGTAAAGTGCTTTGGCAGAAATCGGGTTGGATTTGCGGTCAGCTCTCCCGAAGATTTTACGGAACACAGTAAAACCCATACCAGCGGGAAAAAAGCAATCACGGACAAAATGATCAAATATACATGGCAGAGTCCATTGCCGATCTTTTCTTTTTGATTTGTCATCACTTGTCCTCCTTTTCCCATTTTCCAATGATCGTAAAGTAAACCAAACAAACCAGCAGCAGGAATGCCAGCAAAAGCACAGTGACTGCAGATGACCTGCCCAGAAGTTTTGTTCCCCAGCCCATATTATACGCATAGACAGGAACTGTGGTCGTGGCGTTGGCAGGGCCGCCGCCTGTAAGAAGATAAATAATATCAAAGTTATTGAATACCCAGATGGTACGAAGCACTACCAGCAGGCCGACTACGACTTTAATATGCGGTACTGTTATATGCCAGAACTGCTGGAATTTGGAAGCACCGTCAATCTGAGCTGCCTCATACTGGTCCTGGGGAATGGTCTGCAGTGCAGACAGCACATTTACCATGATCATCGGCGCACCAAACCAGACATTAATAAAAATCAATGTCAGAAATACCAGACTGCTGTCACTTAAAAACTGCGGAAGTTCGCTGCTGATGCCCAACTGGACAAGAATATTCGGGAGGAAACCTGAAACACCGTTCAGTATCCATTTCCAGGAAAGTGCGATTACAATAGAGGGGAATGCCCAGGGGATGATCATCAGGGTTCTGTAAATTCCCTTTCCGATCTTCACCCGATTAATGGCCAGTGCTGCTGTAAATCCGATGAACAACTGTCCTAACAATGAACCCACGGTCCAGAGTATGGAGGTCAAAAATGCCTTATAAAAATTAGAGTCTGATAAAACCGCTTTATAATTTTCCAATCCTATAAAATCATAGGAAGCCTTGATCAGATGCTTGGTCGTCATACTGTAATATAAACTGGAAAAGATAGGATATACCAACAGTATCCCCACAACCAGCAGTGCAGGAAGTACGAAAATCCAGCGGGCATAATCAAATTTTACTTTTCTTTTCACAAAAATGCCGCCTTTCTGAGGGATGGGACTGCCCTTCGTGGTGGTTCGGGCAGCCCCTGGTAACAGGTTATGTATTCAAAATCACTGTACAGTGCTGAATACCTCATTCAGTTTGTCTTCTGCTGTCTGTGCAGCTTTTTCCACATCCGTTCCGTTTGTGATAATATCCTGGAACATACTCTCTATGATTCCCTGAGATGTGAGAAGACCGGCCTGAACACTGGGGCCTTTTTCAAATCCTATGGCAGTACCCATATCCATGGTTTTTGTGATTACATCTACCGCATTGGAGAACTTCTGTACGGTTTCGTTCTCTTTGTATTCCGGTGTGTCCGAAATACCTGTAATGGAAGGCAGCATACCTACCGGTGTTGCTTCCAGGAATTTGATATAGGTATCTTTCTCGTATAATTTTTTGATAAATTCCTTGCATATTTCCGGGTGTTCTGAGTTCTCCCATACCACCATCGGAATATTGGAAGTTTCCGCTCCGTATTCCGGGTCATCCGCATTTATCTTCGGAAGAGGCGCACAGTCAATCTGATCCACCAAATCAGGGGAGTTCGTTTCAACGCCGCCGATCTGGAAACCGGAGTTAAAGTCAAAGGCTGTCTTTCCCTGATAGAACAGGGTTGCCTGATCTAATACTGCATAATTTACAGAATCCTTCGGAGAACAATTCTCATAAATGTCCAGCCAGTAACGAATGCCGTCAAGTGCCAGATCACTTGTCAGATCTGCTTTCAGATCATCTGTAAGAAGGCTCCCGCCGCCGCTTCTTACATAGAAGTTTAAGAAACGTGTTCCCATAAGGTCATTGGAACCGCAGGGGAAGGAACATCCGTAAACCCCGTCTTTTGTCAGGGTTTTTGCCGCATCGGCAAATTCATCCCATGTCTTGGGGACTTCAAGGCCTGCTGCATCCAGCAGATCCTTTCTGTACCACATGACCTGTGCATGGGAATACAATGGCAGGGAATAGCAGGTGCCGTCCTTTTCTCCTTCCGACAGGGCAGTTTTTGAAAACTTATCTCTACCTATGTCATCGATCAGATCATCCAGGGGAACCAGGGCCTCTGCGTCCATCATCTCTACCACATGACCGGGAAGCGCAGTGCTCATATCCGGCACATTCCCGGATGCAAGACCGGTGGTCCATTTCGTATAAAAATCCCCCCAGGAAAACGTCTCTATGGTTATATTTACATCCGGGTTATCCTTCATAAACTGGTCCGCGGTCTCCTGTATCACCTCCAGACGCGGCCCCTGTGTAAAGGAATGCCAAAATGTAATGTCACCTTTTAATTCTCCTGTTTCCGCTGCTGTCTGTTTGCTTTCTGTATTCCCGTTCTGTCCGCATCCTGCAAGCATGGCGGAACCTATCATGGTACCCACCAGCAAAACTGCTAATTTTCTTCTCATAAAGCTCTCCTCTCTGTTCACTTTTTACTGTTCCCCGATATCGGCCGTATCGATTTGTTTATTGTAAGTTTATTTTACCTATTTTCTTTGTGTACATCTACTAACCAAACGCTCAATAATAGCACTAGACTCTTATTCTTATTCTCTTGCCACCCTCCGGTACTGATTCGGTGTAAACCCGAAAGCTGCTTTAAACTCTCTGATAAAATAATTGGCGTCCTCATATCCCACCTCGTAGGCAATATCATTGACATTATCATTGCTCACCAAAAGAGCCCTTGCCGCAGTGGTAAGCCGGATCTCCCTCACGTATTCCATGGGTGTTTTTCCCATATTCTCCTTAAAAAGACTGCTGAACCTCTGCTTGCTCAGTTCCGCCATATTTGCCATTTTTTCAGGCGTATATTTTTCTTTTGGATGGAGAACGATATAATCCGCCACGATCTGTACCCTGGGATCGATCTGCTTCTTCGTTTTCATGGCTCTTTTTTTGATTCTCTCCAAATCATACTCTTCTGTTTTGATTTCTCCTTTCACCCTGTCTATCTTCTCTCCTCTGACTGCAAGAGAGCCTATGAGCAGGTCCAGGTATCCCCGCACAAAACATTTCTTCGCGATATGCTCTGTCTTCACCCACCTGTAGATCTCTTTGAAATAATTATCTTCTCCCATACTCTGTGTAACCCTTGGTATTCCATAGTATTCTCTTAACACATCTTCACCTTCATAAAAAACAGAGGTGGTAAAACGGATACTGAAAAATTCAAATGTATCGCTGAGTGCATGGCAGGACATTCTGCACCCGCTGGGTATGTACACGATCTGGTTCTCCTCCACCAGAATCTCTTCGCTGTCAATACAGAACTCTGCCTTTCCCTTCACTATGTACCGAAAAATGTTATATGGTATGACTGATTCCGGATATACCCATGTCCTTCCCATGGAATACAGATCAATATAGAGAAATGTAAAACGTATATTGTCAATCACTGACATGAAGGAATCCTCCTTATAAATTTTTTATGCAGCTTTCAGCAATAAATAAGGCAGCTATCCGTGAAGATACACCTGTCGATCTACACTTTATAGCTGCCCCGCCCGCTCTTACTGACTACTGTACTTTTATTTTAACTACTACTTTTTCTATATTTTCCGGCTTATTTTCCATGATTGCCACCATGTGGGCATCGCTGGGGTAACACACCATAAAATCACCCGGTTTCAACAGATAACGGCCAAATGCACTGCCTTTATAAAAGGCAATATCCCTGTCCGCATTGTATGGGACTGACGCAGTCAGGGATTTGACATCCGCTGTGGCGATTCCCTCTCTGCCTGACACAATGTAGTGTAAATCTATATATTTTTTGTGTGCTTCATAAATACAGGCATCTTCCGGTTTTGATGTCAGAGAAACAGGATTACAGAAAGCGCGGTTCTCACAGATCACCGTATCCGGCAGAGGAAGCTCTCCCTGCTTCAGCCCCTCCAAATAGCATAGTATCTGATAAAGTGTTTCGTACTCCCTGTAATTTTCTTTGTTTTGAATGGAATCAAAGATCATTGTATTTTTCCTCCTGATTGATCACAGATCGATCTTGTACTGGTGCAGTGTATTCTTCAAAACGGCTGCCATAATTTCATACCCCTTTGCATTGGGATGCAGACCGTCATAGGTAATGCCATCCAGCAGCTTTTCGGTTCCCGGAAATGTGGTGGTATTATAATAGTTTACAAAAATCAGCTTATTCTTTCTCGCTGTCTGCGCCAGCCATGCATTCATCTCTTTAATATACCTTTTGCGAACCGCTTCATTTAACAGAATGGGAATATGTATCGGCAGAAGAGAGGTCAGAATTAAAGTGGTATCTGTATTTTCTGCCTGGCATATTATATTGCTGATATTGTTCTGAGCTGTTGTCAGGACCTCCTCATAAGGCTTCGGCTCCAGTCTTTTCCAATAATCCCCCTCCAGTTCAATGGAATCATTGATTCCAATGCCCATTATGCAGTATCTTGGCTTTAACTGCAGAGCATCCGCATAAAACCGCCTTTTTAAGAATTCTGTTGTGTCACCGCCGATTCCCCGGTTCACGATCAACTGTCCCGGCAGATTAAAATATGCATTTAACTCCCAGTAATGGGTAATAGAATCTCCGATAAACAGAAAATCCGGCTTCTGCTCCGTATAAATAAGAGAATGATTCTTAATGTCGAATTCCTTTCTTCTGCTGTCCGCTGCCGCAATGCTGGAAAAATATTCTGCTCTTGCATATCCCTCCTTTGTTGAAATCATGCGTCATCCCTCCTCCCTGCCGCTGTACAGACCGCTGATACGGTTGTCCACTCGCAGCCGTCTGTGATTTAATATTTTTTCTAATTATAACAAATCCTTCCCTGTTTCGATATGGAACACGCGCTCAAAAATAGCACAATATGCTTATTTTGCAGTACACAAAAAAAGGCTGCCCAAAAGGTTTTCCCAAGAACCTTTTTGGGCAGTCTTCCAATTTCCGGACACGCCTGTTATTCTGTTGCTTCTAAATAAAGGACTGCGTTCATCCTGCCTATTTTGCCAGTGTCTTTATTTTCTGATAGGACGCCAAGTCTGAATACAACTCTGTCCTGTAGGGATTGCGTTTTGTCTTTCTTATATGAAGGATCATATAGATAAATACCGGGTTCCGCCAGTGCTGTGGGAACGCCCTCGTAAAATGCAAACATACCCATTCCCCCTATTTACATAGAATTTCCTTGATCATCAGATCATTTCCTGAAAGAATTTCCATCTGCTGTCCCTCACACTTCGGACAGCGCATGTCATACTCCATGGCGTTGAAGATTCTGCCGCAGTCCCGGCACTTTACAATGCCGGGCACTACGCATACTTCCAGTTCTGTCTCCTCCATGGAGGTTTTGTATCTGGCTGCCGGCCAGCACTCCTCCAGATATCTGGGTACGACACCGGAGAGCTCTCCCACATCCAATACGATTCGTTCCACCTCTTCGGCTCCTTCTTCCCGCACCACATCCTCAATGGTGTGGATCATGGCGTCCAGGATTCCAAGTTCATGCATAGGATCAGTCCTTTCTGCGGGTAGTTTTCACAGATGAGGCGGCAATTTTTCCGCTTCTCTTCACTGCATTTGCCGCGATTTTCACCGGAAGCTTCTCATACAGATCCGGTTTGGAATGACCGGTACGTTTCAGATGAATGGCATCAAATTTACATTTTGTGGTGCACATACCGCAGCCCACACACATATAGGAATCCACCTGTACGGCACCGCAGCCCAGGCATCTCTCCGTCTCTTTTTTCATCTGTTCCTCTGTAAATGTCATCCTGTCATCCCGGAAAGTGCCCTTCTTCTCCTGTGCATGGGCAGGGCGCTGTCTCGGTGTATTGTCAAAACTCTGCAGATCCACAGCCACGTTATTTTTATCAAAGGCGTGGTATTCTCTTCTGTCGCGGCCCAAGGTCAGAGTCTGTCCCGGCTGCACATATCTGTGGATGGAAATTGCTCCTTCCTTGCCGGCTGCGATGGCGTGAATAGCAAATTTCGGACCGGTACAGCAGTCGCCGCCCACAAACACGTCTTTTTCTCCGGTCTGATAAGTAAGGCTGTCAGCCTGCGCAGTGTTTCCGCGGCCCAGTTTCACTTTGCTGCCTTCCAGCAGGCTGCCCCACTCGATAGACTGCCCAATGGAGAGAAGAACCGTATCAGCCGGAACCGTAATGGTATCCTCCTCATCGTATTTCGGTGCAAAACGGTGCATCTCATCAAAGACAGAGACACAGCGCATAAATTCCACGCCTGTCACCTTTCCATCCTCTGTCAGAATGCGTTTCGGGCCCCATCCGTTCTGGAATTCCACATGGTCAGCCTCTGCCTCTTCAATCTCCTCATCCAGGGCAGGCATCTCCTTACGGCTTTCCAGACAGTACATTTTTACCGTGGCAGCTCCCTGCCTTGTGGCTGTGCGGGCCACATCCACAGCTACGTTGCCGCCGCCCACTACCACTACATTTCCGGCGAGGGTACGGCCACGTCCCAGGTTTACTTCGCGCAGGAATTCCACACCGGATACCACACCGGAAGCGTCCTCTCCTTCCACGTTCAGCCTGCGTCCGCCCTGGGCGCCGACTGCTATGTAAAATGCCTCGTAGCCCTGTTTTCTCAGTTCATCCAGCGTCACATCTTTTCCCACTTCCACACCGGTCTTAAATTCCACACCCATCTCTTTCAGCACATCAATCTCTGCATTCAGCACCTCTTTTTCCAGGCGGAAGGAGGGGATTCCAAGTGCCAGCATGCCGCCCAGCTTCTCCTGTTTTTCAAAAACAGTCACCCGGTAATCATCTATGGCAAGGTAATACGCGCAGGAAAGTCCTGCAGGGCCGCCGCCGATAATGGCGATCTTATTGCCCAGATGGTAGCGTTTCGGCGGAATGTAGCGCACATCACTGTCCAGTTCTTTATCCGCGATAAATTTCTTGATCTCATCAATGGCGATGGGCTCGTCAATATCCCCGCGGGTACATTCATCCTCACAGCCATGCGGGCAGATACGGCCGCAGACAGCCGGGAATGGATTTTCCTTTTTGATCAGTTCCAGGGCCTCTTTGTATTTTCCCCTGGCAGCCAGCTTGATATAGCCCTGTACCGCAATATGGGCCGGACAGGCGGTTTTACAGGGGGAAGTTCCCTCCTCCGCCACATCCTGACGGTTCTCCCTGTAGTCCATATTCCAGTTCTTTTTGCTCCACACATGATCCCTGGCCGTAGGTTCCTCTGTCTTTGGAACCGGCTTTTTGGCACAGAGTCTCTGTCCCAGCTTCAGGGCATTTGTGGGACAGTTTTCCACACACTGCCCGCAGGCCACACACTCCTCCGGGTTCACCTCCGCTGTAAAATTGGAGCGGATGGCATCCGGTGTGCGGAACAGCGTTGCGATACGCATGGAAAAACAGGAACAGCTGCAGCAGTTGCAGATTGCCGCCGATTCACCCAGCCCGTCTGTTGCGGGCATCTCATGCATAAGACCGTTGTCCTCCGCAAATTTCAGGATTTCCAACACTTCCTCCCGGCTCACCTGACGGCCTCTTCCTGTCCTGATATAATATTCTGCTCCGGTTCCCATCTGGATACAGATATCCTTTTCCAGATGTCCGCAGCCCTCGCCAAGCACCTTTCTGGACTGACGGCAGGAACAGTCAGACACACTGAATGTATCGTATTTTCTCAGATAATAAGACAGCTTTTCCCAGGGCTGTACTCCCGGAAGGTCTTTGACAGCACTCTCCACAGGCGTCACACGCATCATTGCCATGCCTTCCGGAAAAAGGGGCGCCATAGGTGCGATCCTCTTTCTGGTATACTCCTCAAATGCCTTGCCGATCTCAGGATGCGCGGCAAGCTGCTCCCGGTTATTTACCATCATTTCCAGCATGCCAGGTGCAAAAATATTGATGAAATACCGGTCCTTCTTATCCTTTTTATCTGTCCATACCTTCACCACGCCTGTGTATGTAAGCTGGTCCAGAAGCTTTTTTGTCTCTTCCCGGCTTCTGCCGCATTTCTCCACAATATACTCAAAGGTACGCGGCTGACGAAGCCCCATGACCAGGGCTACATCTGCCATATCATCCGTGACCACAGCATTCAGCGCATAGTATTCCGGAGCCTTCTCATCGATCCGGTTCATTGCCCCTGCAACACCGCCCACCATCTTTGCCAGTTTCACGATCTTCGGTCTTAAATTTGCCATATACAAACCCACCCTTTCTACCATTCTGCAGCCGCCTCGCTGCTCTTTTGCAGCTCTTTAGATGCTCTTTTGCAGCTATCCTGCTGCTGTTCACAGTCCTGCTTCCGGATTACCTTGCTTCTCTCCACGTGTTTACTTCTGTCCTCAGCCAATCTGCCCACGCATCCACACCTTCCCCTGTCTTTGCGCTGATTGGGATCACTTTCGCCTCGGGATTGCGCAGTCTGATGTTTTCTCTGCATTTTTCCAGGTCAAAATCAAAATAGGGCATCACGTCGATCTTGTTGATCAGCACCACATCACATACGGAGAACATCAGCGGATATTTCAGAGGTTTGTCATCTCCCTCCGGAACCGATAAGATCATGGCGTTCTTCACTGCCCCCGTGTCAAATTCCGCCGGGCAGACCAGATTTCCCACGTTTTCCAGCACAGCCAGGTCCACGCTTCCGGTTCCCATGGCGTCAAGCCCCTGCCTCGTCATATCCGCGTCCAGGTGGCACATGCCCCCTGTATGGAGCTGTATTACTTTTACCCCCATATTCTCTATGGTGCGGGCATCCACATCAGAGTCAATATCCGCCTCCATAATGCCGATTTTCAGCTCCTCCTTCAATGCCTCAATGGTCCGCTGCAGGGTTGTCGTCTTGCCTGAACCCGGGGAAGACATGAGATTCAGCAGGAATACCCTCTTCTCTTTCAGTTCTCTGCGAAGTTGCTCCGCCTGCCTGTCGTTATTATCAAAAATGCTTCGTTTTACTTCAATGGTACGGAATGCTTCCATTTCCGCATCCCTCCTTTCCGTGCTGTTTCATACTCTCATCATACTATGCCGGAACTGCTTTTACTATAGACAAAACCGGCGGTCTGTCAAAAATTTTGACAAACCGCCGGTTCCGTAAACATGGCTGCTGTATCATGCTGTTTTATCTTCGTCCGGTTTCATGACCAGACATTCCTTTCACTATCGGAATACCAGCACAATTCCCATCCCGTCCTTCTCCTTCTCTGCAAACACTTCCCCGTCCATCTTCCGCATAATCTCCCTGCAGATATAAAGTCCCAGCCCGCTGCCCTGCTGCCCAAGACTATTTGTCCCTCTGAAAAAGCTCTCGAAAATGTGATTGAAATCATTCTCCGACACAGCCTCCCCCGTATTAAAAATGCGGATGAGCTGGCAGAAATCCTCCTCATAAAAGCTGATCTCAATTCTTCTGCCATCCCCGTATTTAAAAGCGTTTTCCATCACATTGTCAAACACTTCCAGTACGCGGTCAATGTCCCCACGCACTAACCGGTTCTCATATCTGCCGATCTGCAGCTCCATCATTCGCACTGCGCACTTTTCCACATAGGTGTCTGCCACCCGCTTTACCAGTTCCTCCAGATAAAATTCTCCCATTTCCACCCGGACATCTAAAATATCTTCCTTTGAGCTTCTTATGATCTCCGCCACATATCCCTCAATCTCTTCTGCTTTCGCACAGATTTGCCGGGCAGCGTGGCACTTCTTCTCCTCTGTATCGTAGAGTCCCTGCTCCAGGGCTTTTCCGTAAAGTCTGATGGTCCCAAGAGGCGTCTTCATGTCATGGGACAAGGACAGCAGCATTTTTTTCTTTTCCTTTTCCAGCTCAAGCCTCCGCTTTTTCGTCACTTCCAGCGTATCTTTTAACTGCCCGATTCCCCAGAGAAAGTCACCGAAATATCTGTTCTTCTCCTGCTTTACCTCGCCTTTCAGATGGCCTTTTGCCAGCTCATAAGGCAGTTCGCTTACCCGGTTGAATGGACGGATGACCCGGTATTTCAAATACAGTAAAATTCCCACCACAAATGCTGCCATAAGTGCAAGACCAGCCTGCACGGTCACCATCACACCGCCCAGGCTCATATTTTCTTCCCTGTATGAAAACCGGAGATACCCTTTCAGACTGCTGTCCGTATACCAGGGTTTTATAACACTGCCTCCATTACTTTCATCACTGTAAAATGCCTCTGACTTCTCCCTGTCAGCCGCATCAGCAAGGGGCAGACTGTCAATCCTGTATACATCCCGAAATCCGCTCAGCTCCACTTCCTCCGGGCGTGTTCCCGCTGATATGGTATGGTACAGGCGGTTTATCTCCACCCGGAATTCCCTGTCTCTGTGCTCCTGCATCCGGTAAAGGATCTGACCTGTTCCCAGCGCCAGCAGCAGATAGAGACATACCGTTACTGCCAGAATCCTGTCATATTTCCTCATACCGATACCCCACACCCCAGACAGTCTGAATGCGCCTGGGCGCCCTGGGATTTTCCTCTATTTTGTTTCGCAGCATTCTGATATGCACCGTCAGCGTCTGATTCTCACTGAAGCTGTCCATACCCCAGATCCGGTCAAAAAGATATTCCTTGTGAAGAGTCCTCCCCGGGTTTTCAGCCAGTAATAACAGCAGTTCATACTCTTTTACATTCAGCTCCACTGCCTGCCCGTCCCGGTAAACCTTCCGCGCATTTTTGTCTATGGTAAGGCCGCCTGATACCAGATAGTCCGTCTCACTTCTGGCCCCGTAAGTTCTCTGCAGCAGTGCCCGCACCTTGGCAGTCAGCAGGTCCGGGTCCACAGGCTTTTCCATATAGTCATCTGCCCCCAGACCGAATCCGTTTAACTTATCATCCTTTTCCGCTCTGGCACTCATGATCAATATGGGGATATCTCCTTTCTCCCGCACTGTCCGGCAGACGGCAAAACCATCCATGCCGGGAAGCATAATGTCGAGGAGCATGATCTTCACATTGTTCTCTTCCAGATATGCTGCCGCTTCCTCTCCGGTAGGTACCGGATGAACAGTAAACCCGCCTTTTTCCAAAAATGCCTGCAGAAGCTCTGCCAGCTCCCTGTTGTCTTCCACCAGCAAAATATCTTTCATACAAATCCTTTCTTTACCAGCCCAGCTTGATCAGCCAGTCATTCAATGTCCGCTCTCTTGCCCTCATATCCTGGTCTTTCTGCCATTTTCCAAGTGTAATGTCCTCCCGGATATCACCGTCCTCTATATAAAGCACCCGCTCACAGCGCGCCGCCACTTTCATATCATGTGTGACCAGAAGGATACTGGTCCCGTCCAGATTGATGCGGTTTAACTCCTCCATAACCTCTATAGAATTTTGTTTATTCAGCGCACCTGTAGGTTCATCCGCAAAGATGATCTTTGGCTCATTGATCAGGCTGCGGCAGATACAGGCCCTCTGAAGCTGCCCGCCGGACACCTCGTTGATGTCATTGTCCGCCACCTCACTGATTCCCAGCTTCTGCATCAGTATCTTTGCCCTCTCATTGACGGCCGCCCGGCCTTTCTTTGTCTTTCCCGCAGGTGTCTGATAGGCCGGCATAATAATGTTATCATAAATAGAAAGATTTTTCAGCATATACATCTGCTGAAACACAAACCCCATCTGCTCCAGCCGCATATCACTGATCTCATTTGCAGTAAGCCCTGTCATCTCCCGTCCAAAGAAATCCACCTTGCCCGCAGTGGCATTGTCCATGCCGCTGACTGTATAGAGAAGGGTCGTTTTGCCGGAACCAGAAGGCCCCATTACAGCCACCATCTCCCCTTGTTCTATCTCCAGATTAACATTTCTCAGAACATTATTCTGACGCTTCTCTATAATATATGTTTTGCACAAATTTGAAACTTTCAAAGACTCCATTTCTTTCTCCCTCCACCTGGATTTTTATTCTATATTATTCATTTCACGTATATGGATCTGTTTCACTTTTCCGGTTGCAAATATGGTAGCTGCGATGATTCCCACCATCAGGATTCCCGGATAGACACCGTACACCTGCCAGGGCACGACCTGGATCTCCACATCAGCCCCCATAATGGCAAAGATAGGTCTTAACATAAACCGGTTGCTCAGAAGAGACAGGGGAACTGCCGCTATCATAGATACCAGAACCACCCAGACCATACGAAGGATCTGCCACCTGCGGATACTCCGGTTGCGGAACCCCACACTTTTCATCATGGCGATCTCCCCCTTCTCTCTTACAATAAACAGCTTTTCCATAAGGGCAGTGATCAGCATGATAATGGCGCAGAGAAGACCGGTCATGGGCAGCAGAAGCTTTGCCAAAGAGTCCTGGATCCCGCCCACATTCTGGTCAACCAGAGACTGGGCGTCATCCCACTCATACTGCGGAAAATCCTTCTTAAGGTCAGCGGCCAGTTCCTTTTGTGTCTTATCCGTCTTCATATCCACAAGGATATTCCAGTAATCCGCCATCATCTCTTCCTTCATATCGATCACAGGATTCATCCTGCCGGACTGTCCCATCTGCATATAGTCAGAATACGTCCCTGTTATTAGTAATCTCTTCTCTTTGCTGCCGATATTTACATCTACCCAGTCTCCAATGTTCCATTTATTCTGCTTCAGCACTGTCTCGGAGAGAGCGATCTCATTTTCCAGCCTGGGGGCTTCCCCCTTGTCATAATGCAGATAATCATTGTTCTGTCCCAGATTCTGTAATACCAGAAGCTTCTGGTCTGAGACGACACCATCCTTAGAGATTTTCAGGAAATAAAACGGAATGCCCGTAAGCTCTGCATCATATCCCTTCGCCTTCATCTCCTGCTCCACACGCTGCATTCCTGCCAAAAGGTCATCCTTGTATCTGTAATTTCCCTCACTTGCCTTCTCGATTCTTCTCACATACACGGCGCTGTCAGGGTCCAGGGCAAACTTGACTACCATCTCCCGGCTCCTCATGGTATTGATGGTATTCAGCGGTATGGTGATCAGCACGAAACTGATGCAGAAGGTGATCATAAGCACCAGATACCGCCTCATATGGGTAAGCATATCGTTCAGTCCCAAAAACATGGGAACAGACATTTTCTCTCTCCTGTTCAGTCTGATTCCGGCTCTTCTTTTGAATCTCTCCCCTGTCTTTCCGCTCCTGATGGCAGAGATGGCTGATATCTTATCCAGCTTACCGGTACTGGTATAACAGAAAAGCATTACCAGCAAAATAATGCAACCGGAACATATAAAATTCACCCACAGGTTGGAGCCGCTGTCCTCCATGATCATATTTCTGCTGACACTTGCCACCATGGCCCTGCTGACCGGAATACTGGCTGCGAATCCCACCACAGTACCTGCCGTCACAAGAACCAGATATTTTAAGAGATATACCTTTTTCACGGCGAAATTCCGGAATCCCACTGCCTTCATGATCCCGATTTCCCGGTATTCTTCCTCCATGGTAAATACCAGCGTAAAGCGGAGTACCAGAAGGGCAATGAGGATCAGGCAGATACCGACCAGGATCAAAAGCGCTGCCATGATCATATCAAAAGAATAGATCATTTTATACATACTCTTTGAGACCGTACTTAAAACAGTGGTAAAGTCCTGGTTGTTCAGATTCCTCACAAACTCTGCCGCCTTGTCGGTCATAACACAGAACATACGGATATTCTCTGCATTCTCATCCTTTAGGAATGTTTCATAATCCTCTTCGCTGACGATGATCCGGTTCATTCCAACCATGTCGCTTCCAAAAGCCGCGTCCTTTATCTGCTCGGAAACCGTAAGTTTCCTTTCTGTCTTTCCCACTGAAATGGAGATCTTATCCCCGGACTCCAGATGGTTTCTCTCCATGGCATCCCTGGTCAGGGCAGCTTCACCTTTTTTCAGAGAAAACGGCTTTCCATCCAGGTCAAAAACCTTACAGTATTCCATACCTGCAGCGGCTAAATAAACGCTGGTGCCTGCGGCGGCGTATTCCTTTTTCTTTCCGTTTTTTATGATTTTCATATTCTGGTCATTGAGTGCGATCATACTGCTGTCTCCGTATTCCTTCACATCTTTCGCCCCATCGTCCAGCCACTCTTCTGTTTTCTCTTTCTCCGTATCTCCCTTCAAAATAAAATTCACATCCGGAACCCCGGAAAACTCCATGTAATAACTGATGGCCGAACTCACCACCAGGATATTGTTCACACTGCTGGCCAGAAAGATCGTGGCTATTGTGATGAACAGAAACAGTATCACATTGACCCCTTTTCTCCTCAGCAAATCCTTCTTTAATATTCTGTAAAGCATCTGACTATCCTTCCCTTTCCTGTTTTCTGAGAGGATTATAACCCGGTAATTGTGAAAAAATCCTTAAATCGTGGATTTTTCCTGTTTCGTGTATCATATCATAACCGCTGTACAAGTCTCATTATTTTTGTAAACATGTCTCTTTTTCTGTTATAATATAAAAAAACATGCCTCAAATCACAGAAAAAGGAATGGCTCAGATGAAGAAGAGAAAACCCAAAATGGAGTTCAGATATTACAAAATACCGGCGGACAGCCATATGCTTCCGCTGACAGGTGAAAATTTAAAACAGTGCTATGGTGTGGAGGTGGATTACCTTCATTTTCACAATCACATGGAAATAGGATACTGCTATTACGGAGAGGGTACATTATCCCTGGAAAATACAAAACATGAATTTCAGGGCGGCATGTTTTCCATCATACCCAGAAATTTCCCACACACTACCAACAGCAAATTAAATACCATAAGCAGCTGGGAATATCTGTTTCTGGATGTTTCCTCAATCATCAGCCAATTCCACCAGGCAAATCCTATTTTGTCGGATAAGATCATTCGGCAGATCAATAAAAAAGCATCCTTTCTCTCAGAGAAAGATTATCCTTTTACAGGACAGCTGATCCGTCGTCTGCTGGCTCTGGCCAAAGAACATCCGGTCTACTACAAAGAGGAGGCCGATGGACTTCTGTCAGCACTTATGATGGAAATTGCCAGGATGAATCAGAGTGACACGCTGGAATCCGGGGAACATGAAGCAGACAAACTGACAGCACTTTTATTAAATGTCGTGGACTATATAAGCATCCACTATCCTGACAATATTTCCGTAAAAGACCTGGCTGACAGATGTTTTATTACAGAAAATCATTTTCGCAAGGTCTTTACTGCATACATGAAAATGTCCCCGGCCCGCTATATCAATCTGGTGAGAATACAAATGGCATGTGACCTTCTGCAGATGAGCAATGATCCTATCGCAGATATTGCCTATAAAACAGGCTTTGAAACTCTCACCACCTTTAACCGAAATTTCAAAAAAATACTTGGTATTTCTCCCAGGGAATGGAGAAACCATCCCGAAAATTATGAACGCAAGCTTCTGGAATACAATATCCAGACAGAAGAAGGATGGTAATGCACAGAAAAAATGAGTGAAATTGCATAGTTTTTAACCGGAATTGATGACATGGATACCATTACCTATACTATAATGTGACCACAGTGAATCACAGAGTTTTCCGCACTTATAAGGTTCGGAGAAGGGCCCGTTCTGTGAAATATAAGAACCGAGAGGGATTATTATGAAGAAAAAAATGATTACTTTACTGTTGGCAGGCATTATGGCATTTTCTTTAAGTGCATGTGGCGAAACACAAGACACCAATGAGGATAAAAAAGAAACAAACGCGGATACTGAAACTACTCCTCAGGCTGAAAAAACAGAGGATGACAAGAATACGCTTATGGTCTGGGCCTGGGACCAGAATTTCAATATTTACGCCATGAAAGAGGCCGAAAAAATCTACCAAAAGAATCACCCTGATTTCAAGCTGGACATTGTGGAACTGACTTCAGGCGATGTGGAAACCAAGATCGCGACCGCGGCTCTGGCTGATGATACCAGCATACTTCCTGATATTTTCCTTCTGCAGGATCATACATATCAAAAGTTTCTGGAGAGCTATCCTGACATTTTTTCTGATCTGAGCGATTCAGGAATCCCCTTTGACCAGTTCAGCGAATCAAAGGTGGCGGAATCCATGAAAGATGGAAAAAACTATGCCGTTCCCTTTGACAACGGAGCGTGTGTAGCTGCCTACAGGACAGACATTCTGGCTGATGCCGGGCTTTCATTGGACGATTTTACTGATATTACCTGGAGTAAATTTATTGAACTGGGAAAACAGGTGAAAGAAAAAACCGGTATTTCCCTTCTGTCAGGCAATGGAGGCAGTCCGGAACTTGTCATGATGATGATGCGTTCCACAGGTGCTACCGCCTTCCATGATGACGGCAGTGTAAATATGGTGGACAATGAATCCCTGCGCGCTGCTATGAACGTATATATAGAACTGGTTCAAAAGGGGATTCTTACAGAAGTCACTGACTGGGATCAGTATGTGGGCTCTTTCAACAGCGGCAGCGCAGCCTGTGCAATCAATGGATGCTGGATTTCCGGCAGTATTCAGGGTGCAGAGGACCAGTCAGGGAAATGGGGCATCACCAATATGCCGGCCCTTGATAATATCAAAGGTGCCACCAATTATTCCAGCAACGGCGGTTCCAGCTGGGCCGTTTCCAGTACCTCAAAGAACCCGGACCTGGCTGTTGATTTCCTTGGCAAAACATTTGCAGGCAGTGTAGAACTGTATGAAACAATTCTTCCGAAATCAGGAGCATTAGCCACATGGCTCCCAATGAAAGACAGCGATGTCTACAACGAGGGACAGGAGTATTACGGTGGTCAGGCAGTCTATGCAGACATTGTCGGATTTGCAGAAAAAGTCCCTGTAAGTGTCAGGGGAACATATTATTACGATGCCGTGGATGCTGTGGGTGTTGCGGTCTCCAACATTATCCAGACAGGCGCTGATTTTGAATCCGAGCTGAAGCAGGCACAGGATACCGTTGCATTTAACATGAACAATTAAGCGTATGAGCGCTGTGCTTGGAAAGGATGGATGATAATGCATCTGCATTATACCGGTAATGTATATGAAAACCTATCACGATCGATTAAAAGAACTGGAAACCTACACAGGAATGGGGGAAAAGCCGGCTGATTTCACAGATTATTGGAAAGATGCCCTGGAAGAATTAGACCGGATAAACCCTGATGTCAGTCTGCAGAAAGCAGAGTTTCAGGGCACACATACAGAATGCTTTCACCTGTATTTCACCGGAGTGAACGGAAGCAGGATCCATGCCCAGTATTTAAGGCCAAAAAACATTTCACACCCCATTCCTGCCCTGCTGCAGTTCCATGGATACCGCTGGAATGCCGGTGACTGGTGCGAAAAAATGGCGTATACCGACATGGGATTTGCAATAGCCTCCATGGACTGCCGCGGCCAGGGCGGACTGTCCGAAGATCTGGGAAGCGTCCGCGGAACAACTGTAACCGGCCACGTGATCCGTGGAATCACGGATACCAAAGAGAAACTTCTTTATCGTCAGATTTTTCTGGACACTGCACTGCTTGCCAGAATCCTGATGCGCTTTGAAGAAATAGACGCCGAGAAACTGGGCGTGTTTGGAACCTCCCAGGGCGGCGGCCTGGCAATTGCCTGTGCTGCCCTTACGCCGGAAATCAAAAAAGCGGCTCCGTGCAGCCCCTTTTTATCGGATTACCAGGGTGCCTGCTGTCACCAGGAATGCCAGGGTGCTTATTTGGAACTGTGGGACTACTTCCGTATCCTGGACCCCTGCCACGAGCAGGAGCAGGATTTTTTCAGACAACTGCAGTATATTGACATCAGAAACCTGGCTCCCTGGGTAAAGGCAGATGTTTTATGGGGAATTGGACTGGAAGATAAGGCATGCCCGCCTTCCACCCAGTTTGCAGCTTACAATGCCCTTACTTCCGACAAAAAAATGATTATATATCCGGAATATGGCCATGAACCCTTTCCTGGTTTTCAGGACAAAATGATGCAGTTTATGACCGAATTGCTTTAACTTTTCCTATACAAATGCCTCCACATACAGTATGATCAAACCAGAAAATCAAAATAATTTTTTCGAACAATAAAAGGAGGTATTTTTTATGAAACGATATGTTATGTCCGCGTAGCAAAGGCTATTGCGGATACTCATCAAATATAAAATAGCCTTTGTGAATCCTGGAATTTTAAAAATCAAGGAGGACAGGATGAGCTACAAAAAGGCTGATAAGATTCTTCCCAAAGAACTGCTTGAAATAATACAGCAGTACGTGGAGGGAGAGAGTATTTATATTCCCAGAAAGACGGAAAACAGGCGTTCCTGGGGGGACACTACAGGAATCCGGCAGGAAATCGCCGCCCGCAATACCAGGCTGTTCCGTGATTATCAAAATGGCGCGGACCCCGTCCGGCTGGCAGATAAATACTGTCTGTCCCTGAAAAGCGTACAGAGGATCTTATTACAGGAAAAAAGAAAATAGTTGTAACTATTAAGCAGACAATGTCAGTTGCAAATAGTTTTCTCTTGAGCAGATACCATATTTCCCAATGGGTATCTGCTCATTTTCTTTTGGAAAAAAGTTTAAGGTAGCACTCCCCCGCATCCTCCCGTTATAATAACCCCATATCGTAAAAAGGAGGAACTACCATGCTGGAACCCAAGAAAAATGCATAGCAGAGGCTATTGCATATTAACAATTTCATATTGAAATAGCCTTTGCAGATCCTGACCTGATAAAACGAGAAAGGAATATGCATATGAGCTATTTAAAAGAGGAGACCTGGACCATACTCCCTGCCTCCTCCTATAAAATCATCAGAAACTGTCCGAAATGCGGCACAAAATCCCTGTTTCAAAGTACCGGGGATTTCCGCATCAACGCCAATGGAAAATGTGTGGATATCTGGCTGATCTACCAGTGCGAAAAGTGCAGGTCCACCTACAATCTGACTGTTTTTGAGCGCATCAGCCCTCAAAAACTGCCCCGGGATCTGTATCAGAAATTCCAGGAAAACAACAGCAGCCTTGCCCTGAAAATCGGCACTGACAAGAAAATATTTGAGAAAAACCGGGCTGTTGTGAGGGAGGATTCTGTCTCTTACACCGTCTCCAAAAAAGAGGCATTTCCCTCTGTCTCCCGGCAAAATCCGACCGAAAACTGCCGGATGATCCATATCCAGAATCCGCATGACCTGAAAATCAGAACTGATAAATTTCTGGCCGAGCAGCTTTCTGTCTCCCGTTCCAAGATCAAACGCCTGTTTACAGAGGGCCTGCTGCGCGGCAGCAATATTGAGAATCTGGAAAAGATTCATCTCCCCCGCAGTCTGACTGTCCTTCTGGATATGGACCTCTGATACCTGACAAAATAATGAAACGGCAGAGAATGTCCTGACAAAAGACATTCCCTGCCGTATTCTTATTTCTTTCCAGTACCCTGAATCATTCATCCTGCATTTTCTGTTGCCGAAGCCGTATCTTTCTCCATCTTCTCAATGGTCCAACCCGTCTGCGCACAGATCAGAGACACAATGGGATTGATAAGATTCAGGAAACAGAACGGTGCATAAATCCCCGTTGTCACCCCAAGGACCCCTGAAAGAAACGCGGCATCTGTCCCCCATGGAACAAAGGGCGCACACAGGGTTCCTGTATCCTCCAAAGCCCTTGACAGATTCTTTGGATGCAGTCCTCTTTCTTTGTAAATATCCTTGAACATCCTCCCCGGAATAATCAGCGCCACATACTGCACGCCAGTGGCAAAATTGGTGAAAATTGTGGATAAAAGGGTTGCCGTTATGACTGTGGAATCCTTCCTGGCATTCTTCAGCGCCCGCTCAATAACTGTATTCACCATACCGCTCTTTTCCACGATACCTGCAAAGGAAAGTGAAATGAGAATGAGGCAGATGATCTCCATCATACTGGTCATGCCGCCCCGATTCAGCAGTTTGTCCACCTCTGCCACTCCTGTCTCAATGGAAAATCCGGAGAAGGCGGAGGAAATCACGGACTGCAGGTCAGCCCCCTGGAAAACCAATGCAAACACACATCCCAGAAATGCCACTGCGATCAGCCCAGGCAGCGCCGGTATCTTTTTGATCACCATGATAATGACCAGCACAGGCGGTATCAGCATGATTGGAGAGACATAGAAAATATCTTTCAACGTTGAGGTATACAGCTCCACCAGGGAGGAATCAAAATTATTCCCCGCGAATTTGATACCTATGATTCCGTACAGGATAAGTGCGATAATAAAGCTCGGCCCTGTGGTGTAAATCATATGGCGGATATGGGTAAAGATATCCGTCCCTGCCATGGCAGGCGCCAGATTGGTAGTATCGGACAGAGGGGACATCTTGTCACCAAAATACGCTCCTGATATAATGGCACCTGCTGTCATACCCGCGGGCACACCCAGCCCGCTGCCGATTCCCATCAGCGCCACACCGATGGTCCCCACTGTGGACCAGGAGCTTCCTGTGGCAGTAGCAATCACCGCACAGATCAGGCAGCTTGCCAGCAGAAAAACCGACGGGGATAAGATTTTCAGTCCGTAGTAGATCATGGTGGGCACGATTCCGCCCAGCAGCCAGACGCCGATGATAACACCAATTGCCAGAAGAATCAGAATCGCCGGTACAGCCGCCTTAATGGTATCCCCGATACCTTCCTGCAGTTCATCCCAGGAATATCCTGAACTCACAGCCACGATTCCAGCCACAATGGCCGCGATGAGCATTGCCACATGGGCAGGTCCCCCAAGACCGATTGTCACTGTCAGAAGTGCCGCAACTACAAATGCAAACACAAACACTGATTTAGAAAATGTCATATTTTTCTGCCGTTCTTTTTTCCCGCCACTCATAATTTTCCTTCTCCTTTTTTCCCTGTATGGAATGTGCTTTCTCTCTCTATCCAATCTGCCGCATCAAAAACGATTCCTTTTACCGCTCTTTCCTTGTACAGCTTTTCCGCCTCTGTTATCTTTAATTTTGATTCCCTGGTCCTGTTGCTTCTTATGCCTCTTATTTTATCAGCCAGCCACGCAGCGGCCTCCTCCCTGCTTTCCTCTGAATTTTCTCCGAGAAGATATGCCTTTTCAAACTCCACGGGCCTTATATCCACCGCCCCAATGAAGCCTTTCATGTCCTTCTTTTCATTATCCTCCTCTTTCCAGGAAATGCACAGGGAAATCTGCGCGATCGTGACCTCTCTTCGGCTTCCCAGCTTTACAAAACAACTTTTTCTTTCCTCCTCCAGGGGAAGCAGAATGGACGTTATAAGCTCATTTCTGCCCAGTAACGTGCACCCGTTTTCCAAAAGAAAAGATTCCGCATCCACACTGCGAATTCCGTTTTCTCCCAGGATCTCTATCTTCCCTCCGTACAGGAAGATACAGGGCATAATGTCACCGGCAGGTGAGGCATTTGCCAGACTGCCGCCCAGCGTTCCCTTGTTGCGTATCTGCTGGGATCCTACCTGACTGCAGGCCATGGCAAGCGCAGTAAAATATTTCCTGATAAAGGGATCTTCCGAAGCCTGGGTATGGGCAGCCATGGCACCGATTTTCAGCCATTCGCCCTGCCTATCTATGGCTTTCAGTTCTTCCATCCTGCAAAGGCTTAAATACAGATCCGGCTCCTTTTTTCCTGACCTGATTTTCGGCATCAAGTCTGTACCGCCGGCCAGGATCACAGACTTTTCCGTCAGTCTCTGCAGATCCTCTTTCAGCTCACCCCAGCTTTTCGGCTGTAAATACTCTGTGCTCATACTGCACCTCCGTTCCCGCTGGCGGCCGCCTCATGAATGGCCTCCCGGATTTCCCGGTACCCGGAACATCTGCAGATATTTCCGGCAATGGCACGTTTTATCTCCTCCTGAGTGGGGTTGGGGTTATGAAGAAGAAGCGCCTTGGCGGACATTACCATGCCGCTGGTGCAGAATCCGCATTGAACAGCACTTTTTTTGATAAAAGCCTTCTGGATGGCATCCAGCTCACCGTTCTTTTCCAGTCCTTCAATGGTCAGCAGCTCGCTGTCCTCCAACTGTCCGGCAACAGCAAGGCAGGAATGGATGGCCTGTCCGTTTAAGACCACAGTGCAGGCACCGCACTCCCCCTCCCCGCACCCTTCCTTGGTGCCGGTCAGATGCAGATCCTCCCTGATAAAATCCAGAAGCCGTTTTTCCCCCGGAACCTCCATGGTCTTCTGCTCTCCATTTAATACAAAATTCAATCTCATACTGTTTTTCCCTCCAATGCTTCCAGAATGACCGCAGGTGTCAGGGGAAGCCTGGTCAGATTTGTTCCCAGCGCATCGTTGACCGCTGCCACAATGGCAGGCGCCACAGGCACTACCACAACTTCCCCTATGGATTTCGCCCCAAACGGGCCGCTGTTCTCAGGCTCTTCAATCAGCAGAGTCTGGTAGTCAGGCAGGTCACAGGCATTGGCCACCTCATAATTCTTAAAATTCGTTATGAGTGTCTGCCCTGTCACCGGATGTATTTTGATCTCCTCGCAGAGCGCCATTCCCATTCCCTGCTGAATACCGCTTCCAATCTGCCCTCTGCAGAGGTCAGGATTGATGGCTTTGCCAATATCATGTACAGACAGGCAGTGCATAATCTTCGTCATGCCCGTATAGGTGTCCACCTGTACCTCTGTAAAATGAGCTGCTGCCACGCCGGGATTTTCTCCGGCATTGGTGGTATTGGCATAGTAGATATCCTGTCCCATGGTCTGAATGGAATACCGGATGACTTCCGGCAGAGATATCCGCACGGTCTCCTCCATCTCCTTAAAAAACTCACCTGCCCGGTAGCGAAGAAAGCTTTTGCTGCATCCAAGGGCTGCCGCTGCCGTCTCCCTTGCCATTTCCAAAATGTGCTCACAGCACTGCTTCACAGACTGCCCCAGGGAATATACTGTCCTGCTGGCGTAACAGCCGTAATCGTAAAGGCTGTTCTGTGTATCCGCCTCGTTCAGCTCAATCTTCTCCAGACCGATCTCCATAATTTCGGACGCGATCTTCTTCATAGCCATCACAGTTCCGCAGCCGTGGTCATGGATTCCCACATGGATGATCAGGCTGCCGTCCTCCTGGATTCTGGCGACTGCTGACGCCACATCCACCCTGTAAGGATAAAAGGAGCTGGTGTGGGATGCCAGCGCCATACCGATTCCGTATCGGTATCTTCTCTGTTCCCTGTTTCTTTTTTTACAGGCTTCTTTCCTTTCTTCCCAGCAAAAGACCTCCCGCCCTTTTAACAGACACTCCTGGAAATGGACATTTCCCACCGGAATCTTATGTACCACTTCTGTCTCATAGGGATAAAGGATGTTCTTCAGCCTGAATTCCACAGGGTCCATTCCCATCTCCCTGCACACCATATTCCAGTGGTTCTCTAAGAGCAGTGCCTCCTCACATGATCCCCAGCTTCGGAAACTTCCGTTTATCGGAGTATTGGTACAGACCACCCGGGCGTCAAAATGTATGTTTGGCATACGGTACACCTTTGCTATCTTCTCCCCAATGGTGGACGCATACCCCCTGGATACCGTAAGGTATGCGCCGGCATCCAGGGTACAGGACATGGACAGCCCCTCTATGGTTCCGTCCTTTCTGATCCTGCTCTTCACGGTTCCGTCCAGGCTATGCTTCATCATGGTATTCACAATCTGCTCTTCTCTTGTATACACCAGCTTTACATCTGCCTCCAGCATTCTGGCAGCATACGCGGTCAGCGGCTCCAGCAGTGTCTCCTGTCTGACTCCAAAGGACCCGCCCATGGGCGCCTTGATCACACGTACTCTTGCGTAGGGCATCCCCAGATACTGCGCCACTGTGCTTCTGACGCCAAACACGGACTGGCAGCCCGACCATATGGTGAGCTTATCCGACGAGGCATCATACGCAGCCCTGCAGGACTGTGTCTCCATAGCCAGATGCGTCATTCTTCCGATATGGGATCTGCTCTCATGGAAGAACTCTCCCCGGGCTGTCTCAAAGTCCCCGTATTCAAAGGAAGGGACCTCATAGACATTTCCATCTCCGTGCAGGGGCAGTGCCTCCAAAGCTGCTGCCTCCTCCACAGATATGGCTGCCGGAAGTTCCTCGTATTCCACTGTGATCAGCTCACATGCTTTTGCTGCCGTCTCCTTCGAATCCGCCACAACTGCCGCCACCCTTTCACCCAGAAAGCGGACATGCCTGTCAAAGAGCTTTTCCTGGTTAGGTACATTTTCCCAGGCTTCCACTCTGCCCCTGTCGTAACAGATATCCGGGGTGTTTTCACAGGAGTACACTGCCGCCACCCCCGGAAGTGCCAGCGCTTTTTCTGCATCCACCCGGCGGATGATCCCGTGGGCAACCGTCCCTGCCTTCAGCCGCATATGGAGCATACCCAAAGACTGCATGTCACTGCAGTATCTGACCCGCCCGGTCACCTTGCCGTAAGCCTGGTCATTTGACAATTCCTTTCCAATTACCTTGTATTTTTCCATTTTTTCCACCGTTTACTGCCTCTCGGATTTTATTTTTTCAAGCATACAGGCACCGTATCAAAAAAATATCAAAAAAGAAGTGTCAAAAAAAAATTATTTTAATTGTAATCTTTTGACGCCTAATTTATAATAAGGAATAACATGATAGTAAAGCTTTTGACAGGAGGTATTTTATGAGTCAGCAACTGGCGGTATCCATGCTGGGCAGCCCTTCCATCCTGCTGGACGGGTCTCCCCTTGTTTTTCCCTATCGGCAGGCAGAAGCCATTCTGTATTACCTTTTTCTGAACAAAGCAGTGAATAAATATACCCTTGCTGACCTTATATGGGAGGATAAATGTTCGGAGGAGAAGACGAACTCCAATCTGAGAAATGCCTTTTATATCATCCGGAAGAATCTCGGGAAGGACTTTCTGGTAAAAGAATCCGGGGATATCATCAGGATCAATCCGGCCCTTTTTCCGATGCTGGACACAGACCTGTTTCTGAAGGATGAAGACAATACAGGACTATACAGAGGTGATTTCCTGGAGGGCTTTTACCTGAAAAATAATGTATCCTTCAATGAGTGGGTAACCAACACCCGGCAGGTCTTCAAGGCCCATTACCTGAAAAAACTGCACCGCGCCATCTCCCGGCACTATGATTCCGGAAATTTTGAGCTTTGTGAGTCCCTCTGCCAAAAACAGATGCAGATAAACGAATTCGATGAAACTGCCTACAAATACCTGATGCAGATCTATCTGTCCAGAAAGGAATACACCCAGGCCCTGCACATCTATAACTGTCTGGAATCCCTGCTGGAACAAGAGCTTTTTGAAACTCCCGCAAAAGAAATACAGGACCTGGCCCTTGCCATCGAGCAGACCTGGAACGAGGAAGTGAACAAGATTCTGGAGGGCAAAAAAGAACTGAAATCCCCCAGACATATTTCCTCTGTCTTCTGTGGAAGGGAAGCAGAACTGGAGCGTATGGAAAAGAACCTGTCCTCTCTCGGTCAGGATGATCCGGTACGGCACATGCTGCTTCTGGGCGAAGCCGGGGTCGGAAAAACGCGGCTGGCAAATCAGGCACTATCCCCCCAAAACCTGCCGGCAGATACCCTTCTGCTCACCTCCCGCTGCTACTGTGCGGAGGAAAAATACATATTAAAACCATGGCAGAAACCTGTGCGGGAGCTCCTGCAGTATCTCACAGACACGGGGAATGCGGCGCAGCATATGTCTCTTGTACAGAGCATACAGGCACTATTCCCCTTCACTCAGGAGCAGTGTCATCCCATGCCGGACGCTGATGACATCTCCACCCTGGATTACAAAAGCATACAGAGTATCTTTGTCAATGGCCTGATCCGTCTGTCCTGCTGCGTGCCTCTTGTTTTCTTTTTTGACGACATACAGTGGGCGGATAAAGTGAGTCTTTCCCTCATGAGGGATATCATCACCAGCCTGAAGGACTACAGCCGGCAGAACCTCCTTTTCCTGTTCGCTGCCCGCAGCGGTCTGGAGGGAGATGCGGAACGTTTTGCCGAGGATATGTGTTCCATCGGCCAATTGGAATACATCGCTGTGAACCGCTTTGACTACCGGGACACCATATCCCTTGCCTCCTGTCTGCTGCCCGGATATGCTTTCACAGACAGTGTGAAAGAACAGTTATTTCATGAGACAGAGGGCAACGCGCTTTTTATCACAGAGGCTGTCAACACCATAAAATATCACGGCTCCCCTGATGATATCACCCCAAATATGCGCAATATCATCAAGCAGCGTGTGGCTCCCGTACCCCCGGAATACCGTCAGATTCTGAATCTTGTGTCCATATTTTTTGACGGGGTATCCTATGACTGCCTCTCGGTCCTCTCCCGGAAGGAAGACTATGAGCTGGTGGAAATTCTTGAATATCTTCTGAACAAGGATCTGCTGAAAGAGGATATGGACCAGGAAAACACCTTTTTCTCCTTCTCCCATCAGAAGATCATGGAGTATGTATACGACGAAATGTCATGGACGAAAAAGAGAATCCTCCATAATAAAGCTGGCCATTATTTAGAGGGCCGCCTCCTGGGAGGCCCTGCCGATATGGCACTGTATCCCAAGCTGATCTTTCACTTTGAGAGAGGGGCCAACCGGCAGAAATATCTGAAATATGCGGTCAAATATCTATACAATTACCTGAATGTGACCCACGAATTCTTTCCGATCATCGGTCATAACCTGACCCTGTTCACACTGGATATGAGGGAGGAGACAAGTGACCGCCTGTCAGCGGATCTTAGCAGCATTGAGGATCTGCTGTACACGGTGGAGAACAAGGTAAATGAATCTTCTTTTGAATTGTTTGACGGGGAGAATTCCAGGGAGGAACAGCTTGAGATCCTGTCCGATTATCTGCACATGATAGGACGGCATTATATACGGATATGCAGCTATGAGAAAGGCCTGTCCTACATTTTCAAATTAAAGGAACTGAACCGGCAAACACCCACCCCCTTTCAGCTCACCAAGCTTCTGCAGGCGAACCGCCAGTTGATCTGCGTATACATCAACCGATATGAGCCCGATAAAATGGAAGAAATCGTATCCGAATCCCTGCAGCTTCTGGCACACACAGATTTCACGGATGAGGTGGCTATCTGGAAGCGGCTGCAGGGCCTGGGCGATATTATGAAAGGCAGTCTTAAGAAAGGGATTTCCCATCTGCAGGAAGCCATTGCAATCTTCAGCAATTCTCCTGCCAGGGACGAGCATCTGTACAATCTGGCTGCCGCCTATTCCTGGATTGGGGAGGCATTCCGGCATTCCATGGAGTATGAAAAGGCCATGGAGTATTATGAAAAAGCCCTGAAAATCAGCGGAAGCAACTTCCTGGTCAGCGGCGTATCTGTCTTCTACGCCTACGCGGGCATGGCAGCATGCGACAACGGCAGCCTCTGCTCTGCCGAAAAATATCTGACAGAGTCCATCGCGCGCTACGAACAGGGAAACCTTATGTGGGGGCGCAGCCTTCCTTATTCCTATTATTCCCGGATACTTTTGGAAAAAGGAGCGTGCAGTGAAGCCCTGGCGCACCTGAAGACAGCGCTCGGCTATGCGGAAAAACTGGAAAATCCTTATGAAATGGGAATCATATACCGTATTTACGCGCAAATAAAAGCCGGCATCTATTCGGCTTGTGATAACGACATATCTGTACAAAATGCACTGCCCGCGGACGCGGCATATTATTACCATGAGGCGTGCCGTATGCTCAGGGATGTATATTCCCCCGTGGATGAACAATATCTGGATGCGGTCGCGGAAAAAATTTCAGAAAATTAAAAAAGCCTGCCAATCAGATCCGATTCTGATTGGCAGACTTCTTTTTCACGTATCAAGGCCTGTCCTTGGGAATATCAAGCTGTTCGATGGCATGCATCATATGGATCTTCATGGCATACCTGGCGCCCTCTGCATTTCTGCTCTGCAGAAACTGCATAAGCATCCTGTGGTCCGAAACTGTATTTTCCTCCGCCTCACGCTTCTCCCTGGAAAGTGACACGCCCTTGTCAATGGCAGAAAAAAGGATAGGCATAAGACGGTTCATGAACTCATTATGAGTGGCTCTGGCAATGGCCTTGTGAAATTCCTGCTCCACTGCCCTTCTGTCCCTGCCCTCCAATATCAGCTCCTCTATCTGCTCCCCCAGTTCCAGAATCCGTTCCAGTTCCCTGTCTGTAGCCCGTCTTGCCGCATAGTAGGCAGCCTCCGGCTCGAAGATCAGACGCATCTCATACAGATCTCCTGCATCCACTCTGGCTGCTGTCAGATCAGACAAAGCATCCATGGAGGGGTCCGCAAAATCTTCTCTGACATACGTGCCCCTTCCGCGCCGGATCTCCACCACCCGGCCTGCTGCCAGTATGCGGAATGCCTCGCGCAGCGTGGTGCGGCTCACCTGCAGTATCTCTGAAAATTCATTTTCATTGGGAAGCTTATCCCCTGGTTTAAACTTTTTATCCACCACAATCATGGACAGGATGCTATCCGCTACCCTGTCTGACAGCCTTTTCTGTGCCATTTCCATTCTCCCTGCTTCTGTACACATATTTTCTTTATACATTCTACCATGTCATGCCCCATCGTACAACCGCGGGATATTTCAGGTGCGGAAATTACATGTTCTTACGCACGGAAAGCATGTATCAGCCGGAAGACCTGTTCCGCCGTATCTGCCATATTTGCCCTGGCATTTTGCGGTTCCATGGCCTCATCCAGTGTGGTGACACCCCGCAGAATAGGGAAGAACGCGTCTATCCCTTTTTCATTGCAGGCCCGTGCATCCTTTGTCACACTCCCGGCAAAGGCAATAACAGGTTTTCCGTATTTCTTTGCAAGCTCCGCCACGCCCACAGGAGCTTTTCCCATGGCGGTCTGTCCGTCCAGCCTGCCCTCTCCGGTGATGACCAAGTCTGCCTCTTTTACATAGTCCTCCAGTCTGGTCTCCTCCAGAACAATGCGGATGCCGGACTCCAGAACCGCATTGGTAAAGGTAAGGAATGCGAATCCAAGCCCTCCTGCTGCTCCGGTTCCCGGGTACATGGGGTCTGCCTTCGGAAAACTCTTCTGCGCCAGTGACGCGTATCTGCCCAGCCATTCATCCATCTGGATGATCATAGATGGCGTGGCCCCCTTCTGCGGCCCGTACACTGCACTGCTGCCCTGCTCTCCGCACAGTACATTTGTCACATCACAGGCAACCTTGAACTCACACTCTGCCAGTCCCGGAATCACATGGTCCGCACTTACAGAGACCAGTTCCGAAAGCCCCTCTGCCCCGTATCTCACCTGTTCTCCCGCGGCATTCAGGAAATCGAAGCCCAGAGCCTGCAGCATGCCAATGCCGCCGTCGTTGGTGGCACTGCCCCCAATGCCCACAATAAATCTTCTGCAGCCCTTTTCAATGGCATCCCTTATCACTTCTCCCACACCGTAAGTGGTGGTGTGAAGGGGATTTCTCTCCTTCGGTGCAAGCAGTGTAATGCCCGCTGCCCCTGACATCTCTATAATGGCTGTCTTCGTATCCTCAATGATACCGTATTCACATGTTACCGGTTTTCCGAGGGGACCTGTAACGGTAACGCGCTGAATCTCTCCGTTCATACCGCCCACCAGCGCCTCCACGGTGCCCTCGCCGCCGTCCGCCAGAGGCCGGATTTCCACTTCAGCCTCCGCACACGCCCGGAGAATCCCTTCCCGTACAGCACTGCCCGCCTCCATAGACGACAGACTTCCCTTCAGTGAATCAATGGCTGTCACTACTCTCATATCTTTCTTCCTCCCGTATCTCTTTTTTTCTAATATACCAAAAACCCGGGTTTCCGAAAATGTTATATATAATAATTTTTTTAATATTTTCTTTAAATTTATGGTATTTATACCAATACCCTGTTATACTTTATCCAGATTCATTTTAACACGGAAAGGGGAAATCTCCTATGGACAATCCTATTGATAAAAAGCTGGCGCAGCAGATCGTAGCGACCGTAAAAGACGTGTGCGGACAAAATGTAAATTTTATTGACCATACAGGTATCATCTATGCCAGCACAGATGAAAAGAGAATCGGAAGTTTTCATGAAATCGGAAAACAGGCCGCTGAAAAAGGAGAAATGCTGGAGGCAGATACGGACAACCAGTTTGCCGGAACCCAGAAGGGTGTCAACCTGCCCATCTTTCATAACGGCTCCCTGGTGGCAGTCATCGGCATCAGCGGGCCTCCGGACCAGGTGCGCAAGTATGCCTATCTGGCGGAACGTATCACCATTCTTCTGATCCGGGAGAGGGAGCTTAACACCTTCAGCCGCACCCAGGCGGAGAAGATGCACTATGTCATCCACTCTCTGATCAACCGGGAGAACCTGTCCCAGGCTTATCTGCTGGATACCCTGGAACATTTTAAGATCAGCCGAAACGGCAGGTACCGACTGCTGCAGATCCATATCCACTCCGGCAGGTCTCCTATGAATACCGCGGAGGCGGAGCAGAAAATACAACGGCTGTTTTCCCGCACCGACATCACGCTTTACACCTTCAACTTTCCCAGTGAATACCTGGCTGTGGCGGACAGCCGCAGGTTTCCTGTGATCTCCCCCATCCTGGAAGAATTTGCCGTCTCCCAGAAAGGGCTGCTGAAAATAGCCGTTGGCAAAAGCTGTCCCATTTTCCAGCTCTCAGAGTCCGGCCATACGGGAACTGCCGCGATGAAAAGCATTGCATCCTCCGATATCCGGCATTATGCGGTCTTTGACGACCTTACTCTGGAACTTGTCCTGGCCTCCGTGGACGAGGGCTGCCGGGCGGAATACCTCAGAAAGACCCTGGACGCGCTGGACGCAGAGGATATTTCCCTGCTGTCAGCCTATTTTGAGGAGGATATGTCTCTGGGGCACACCAGCAGCAGACTGTTTCTTCATAAGAACACGCTCCAATATAAATTAGACCGCATTTACAAAAAATGCGGCCTGAACCCCAGAAGATTCCGCGATGCCACGGTCCTGTATCTGGCCCTGAAGCTGTCCTGATCTTCTCACATTTGACTTTCTCACGCTTGGTTTTCTAACAAAGGAATGGCTTCCGTAAGTGAGTGGATCACAGTGACCCCCTCACAGGTCTTATCACCCTTTCTGTCAAGCAGCAAAGCCGTGATCCCCGCCGCTGCCGCTCCCGCAACGTCTGAGGTGACAGAATCCCCGATATGGATGACCTCCTCCGGGCCAAGGCCGCTCACCTCCAGAGCTTTTTGGAAGATTTCCCGGTGGGGCTTATATGCCCTCACCATATCCCCGCAGATGATACCGGCAGGGTGCAGGTCCTTGTCCCGCATGCCTTCCTCCACATAGGAAAGGCCGTTGTTGCTGATCACATAGATGGGCACCCTGCATTTTTCAAAGAACTCTGCCGAATCGGGAAATGCCGGCGCATACATCCAAAACCGCTGGCAAAGCCTGTGCAGCTCCTCAAAATTCTCTTTGAGATGTATTTTCCGGGCACACTCCTCCAGTGCCCGGTCCACAATCTCATCCTCTGTGATATAGCTGTCCTTATAACTGACGGCTTCAAAATTCTTGATCAGCTTCCACCAGTAGGCCAGCATTGCCTCCATACTTTCCATATCACTGTTTCTGTAACACCGCTTCAGCATCTCCATGCCGTCCGGGCCGCCCTCCTCAATGATAGTGCCCGTGTAATCCAAAAATACTGCCTTTATCATCTATCTGTTTCCTGCCTTTCATAAATTCACGCCTGCAGTCAGAGGTATATTTTATTTTCCTTTCTGCCGCTGCAGGTCTTTTTCATTTTTACGGAGGCTGCCTTCCGCAGGATCCGGTTTACGTCCCTCGCCTTCCGGGGACAGACGGAAATACAGCGCATACAGGAAATACATTTCTCTTTGTCCACCTCCGCGGGATTACTCTTCGGAATTGCTCCTGCCGGGCATTTTGCAGCACAGATTCCGCATTTTGTGCAGGATTTGCCGGCTTTTGGTTTCAAAGGAATGCCGCTGTAGCTTCTATATGGTTTATTTCCCGGCACCCTTACGCTCTTCCCTTCAGCCTGTCCATCCAGCTTTTCCTTTATTTTCTTTGAAAATGCCTGCAGTTCTGCCCTGTCCTTCTCATCCGGCCTTCCTGCACCGAACTGCCTCATAACCGAATGCTCCGCCACAGCCGCAGATGCCGCCGCACAGCGAAACCCAGCATCCGTAAGCGCCTCTTTAAGCTCCAGCAGCGTGTCATCAAAATCCCTGTTTCCGTATACTGCTGCAAGGACCGCCTGCGCCCCGCATCCCTTCATCTGCCCAAGTGCGTTGAGAGCTGCCTCCGGCACCCTTCCCCCAAAAGAGGGGACTCCTACAATGCAGATATCTTCCTTTTCAAAGACATACCCTGTATAATCTTTCCCAAAAACCGACAGGTCAATCTCCTGTTTTTCTTCCCTCCAGGCACTGCCCAGCATATCTGCCACCTTTTTCGTCCCGCCTGTGGGGCTGAAATAAATATTATATATTTTCATTCTCTGTCCTCTCCTTTACCTTTTCCGGGCATACATCCATCATTTCCTCTGCATCCCTCCACAGTTCTGCCACCAGCTTCAGGCTGCTGCTTTTCGGATCCAGATAATAAAAATTCATGGTTCCCCGTCTGTTCACCGCAATGATCCCGGCCTCCATCAATATTTTCAGATGGTGGGACACTGCAGTGCGGGAAATGTTGGTGTTCTTCTGAATCTGTCCCACACGCAGTCCTCCCTCCCCGCAGTGCTCGATCAGAGTCCGGATCATATGCTGCCTCGTCTCATCCCCAACCGCAGAGAGCGCAGGCTGGCAGAGGACAAATTTTTCCGCAAACCGTTTTCTGCGCTCCTCCAGCGTGATTTCTTCCATACGAATCCTCCAATGGTCAATATTTATCGACTATTATAGGACATATCCGGCTGTACTTCAACATTGGTAAAGAAAATCGGGTTCATTAAACAGACCGCCGTATAGCCTGTTCCCAAACTGTACGGCGGTCCCTTATTCCTCTGTTCTGTGATTCATTAATGGCATTTGCTCCATCCGCAGCTCTTACAGATGTTGCACCCCTCTTCAAAGACAAGAGCCTCCCCGCACTCCGGGCAGTATATCTTGTCCGTCTCCGGTGCGGTCACTGCTTTGGCTTTTGGGGCCTTCTTGTGGGAACGTCCTCCCAGGTCTTTTTCCTTCTGGGCAAGCTCTGCCTGCATCTCATTATACATATCCATCAGGGCATTGCCCACGGCCATAGGACAGCAGGCTCCTTTGCTGGTATCCTTCCTCGTCACCCGGCGCGCCGTGTAGGAAGGACAGGAACCGCTGGAATTGAGCTGGTCCACAATGGTCTCAATGTCAATCCCGCCTCTGGCACTGATGGAGATCATTCTGGAAAGTCCCACCATGAAGTTGTTGCAGCCTCCCGTGGAGCCTTTGCTCAGGTAAGTTTCCAAAAGCGCACCTGTATGGGGATCAAAAAGCGCGATACAGTGAAGGCTTCCGCAGCCGGTGATCAGCTTCCGCTTCTTGCCCACCACATCGTCTGTGACCAGAATGATATCGCCTCTCTTCAGTCCCTCTCCTGCTGCCACCTTTTTCGTCTCCTTGGTGTTCAGTATCCCTGTCCGTCTGCAGCCGTCGCGGAAGATAGTGATTCCCTTCAGCCCGCTCTCATAGGCATACAGATACAGGCTCTCTGTCTCCTCCACGGTAAAACTGTTCGGCACATTCACAGTGGAGCTGATGGACGCGTCAATATGCTTCTGCCACACAGACTGCATGTCAATCCTCTGTCGGTAGTCCAGTGTCATGGCTGTGACAAAATACTCCGGCAGGGACTTGTCATCCTTTATCTCAAACTGCTTCATATAATTTTCCACGATTTTTGTGTACACCTTGTAATACACATCCGTCCCGTGCAGGGATTCTGTCTTCCGCTCATAGTAATTGGCATAGACAGGCTCAATGCCGCCGGAAATACCCAGCATGGTGGACAGGGTTCCCGTTGGCGCAATGGTCAGAAGCTGTGAATTGCGAAGGCCGTATTTTCCCACAAGATCTCTCGTCTTCTCCGTGGTATTTGCCATAAAATACGGGGTCTCCATGATTTCCTCCACGCAGCAGGCCGGAAATGCACCTTTGTCCCTGGCAAGTCTGGCGGAAGCCGCAATAGCGGCGTCTGCCATGGCAAAACCGATCTTATCGCACATCTCCACCGCCTCGGTCTCCCCATAGGTGATTCCCAGTTTGATCAGGGCATCTGCAAGCCCCATGATGCCAAGACCGATCTGGCGCCATTTTTCCACGCTCTCCCTCTGCTCGTCCAACGGATGCAGGGGCAGCCCCTCTTCCAGGACTTCATTCAATGCGTTCACGGATGCCTGCACACACTTCTTAAAGCTGTCGAAATCAAAGAACGCCGTATCTGTAAACGCATTCTGCACAAACTCCGCCAGGTTCACACTTCCCAGCAGACAGCTTCCCCCTGCGGGAAGCGGCTCCTCTGCGCATGGATTTACGCCCGCGTAGGCAAAATCCTCTGTATTACTCAGCAGGTTCCACCCTGTGATACGGTCCCAGAACAGGGCGCCCGGCTCTGCAAAATCCCAGTTTGTCTCCGCGATCCTTCTGAACAGTTCCCTGGCATTGACAGTCTTCTCGATCACTTCCCCGGTAACTTCCCGTGTGTAGTGCAGAAGATAGTCCTTATTCTCCTTGACAGCTTCCATAAAATCCTCATGGATGCGGATGGAAATATTGGCCTTTGTCACCTTATCCAGGTCTGTCTTCAGATCAATAAACTCCTGCACATCCGGGTGGGAGCAGTCTATGGAGATCATAAGCGCGCCCCGCCTTCCGTTCTGTCCGATCAGGGAAGTGACAAGGGAGTACAGTTCCATAAAAGATACGGAACCGCTTGTCTCCTTGGCCGCATTGTTGATCTTGGCCCCTCTGGGACTTAATTTTGATATATCAATGCCGCACCCTCCGCCGTAGCTGTAGGTCCGCGCCAGTTTTCTCGCACAGTCAAAAATACTTTCGATCTCATCTTCCGGTGGTGTAATGACATAACAGTTGGAATACGTCACCTTTCTGTTCTGCTTCTGAAGTCCTCTGTTGGAAAGGATCCTGCCGCCGAACAGGAATTTCTTCTGCCGGATATACTCTCCAATCTCCTCATTTCCCCCGCTGATCCTTGTAAGCCAGGCCTCGAAATCCTCATTTTCGCAGCAGTATTTCTTTGCCCAGATATCCATACCAAGCTGGTTCTCCTCTCCCAGCCACTCTTCTATTGTCATGTTATCGCTCCTTATCCAGATTTAGTCAACGATTTTAATATTACCACAATATATAGGGCAAATCAAGGTTTGAATGACATTTCCGAAGCAGCCACACGTCAGACCGGGGATTTTTGCAGTCTGTGTGCATGCTTTTGCTGCTGAGAAGCCGAAAGACTGGATCGTAACATTCTATTCTACACAGTCATTCTGCGCAGTCGGAAAGGAGGCGGCAGATTCCCTGTAATTTTTCGGGCTGATGCCGTACCGCTGTTTGAATATCTTGGAAAATGTCAGGGGATTTTCATATCCCACCTGGGCCGCGATCTGATTCACAGGTAAATCTGTATTTTTCAGCATTCCCACTGCCTTCTCCATTCGCAGATTCACTAAAAACTGCTGGGGAGAACAGCCCATCAATTTCTTAAAGCTCTTTGCCAGATAGCTTCTGTTGATGCCGATCCGGTCAGCCAGTTCATCTACCCTTACCTTCCGGTTATAATTCTCCACCAGAAACTCCTTGGCGTAGCTGACATAGGCTGCTGCGGAATAGGGGTATGTATCCTGGGTTTTATAAAGCGTCTGATACTCCTCAATAAGCTCTGACAGGAACCACTGCATCATGCTGTTTCTCCGCAGTTCATTCACCAGGGTAAGCTGGGGTATCTCCAGCATCCTTCTGATGATCTCATGGAGACGTTCCGTGCAAGTGACCTGTCTGACCAGCCGCTGCTGCCCGAACCCTGCCTTTGTGAGACATTCATAGGCTTTCAGACCGGAAAAGCCAATCCACATATAGACCCATGGCTCCTCCCGGTCTGCCTGATAGCTGCCCTTCCTGTAGGGCGGGATCAAAAACGCGTCGTTTTCCCCCAGATGAAAGGTCTGGCCCTCAATCTCCAGAGTGCCCTTCCCCCTCAGAATAATATGGATCAGGTAAATGGAACGTTTCGGCGGACTGTGGAAATAACCCGGCCTGCACTCCTCAATGCCGCAGTAGTTCAGCGCCAGTTCTACGGAATCCTGGCTTTCATTGTCCAAAAAAGCTTTGAATCTCAAATTCATCCCCGGGTTATGTTCCATTTTTCCTCCTATCTGTCCAGCCACCATCTGAGCACGTCCCGGATCTGCACGTCCCAGCAGTCCCAGCTATGGTTCCCTTCGGATTCCTTCGCAGTCACTTCGATGCCCAGACGCTTCATGTATTCCCAGGTACGTATATTGTCCTCATAGAGAAAGTCCTGCCTTCCGCACCAGGCATAAAGCCTGGGCATATCCTTCTTGGAAACCTTTCTTCTGCGGGCCAGTTCCCACAGATCATTGTCCGAGCCTCTCACAGGCGCCCCGCTTCCGAAGATTCCGTCCCAGAGCATCTGCGAATCCGGCTCCTCCTCCCTGTGTCTTTGCCGGGCTGCCGCAATATCCAAAGCCCCCGACAGCGCTGCCGCCGCACCGAAATTTTCACTGCCGTCAAGAGCAGCCTTCCATGCACCATAGCCGCCCATGGACACACCGGCTGCCAGAATATCCTCTTTTCTCTCAGAGATATTGGGGAAAAATTCCCGGCAGATACCCGGAAGCTCCCGGCTTATGTAAGTCTGGTAACGCATGCCGTACTTCGTGTCCGTATACCATCCCAAATGTACCTCCGGCATGACCACCGCAATCCCCAGCTCACTGACATAGCGCTCTATGGAAGTTCTCCTGCACCATGTGGTGTGGTCATCCGTCATACCGTGCAGCAGAAACACTGCGGGATACTTTCCCTCCCGCACTGCCCCTGTCATACCGATCTGTCTTCTGGTCCTCTGGGGAAGGATCACAGACATCTGTGTGCACATTCCCAGCACCTCTGAAAAAAAATCAACCTGAAGCAAAGCCATGCATCCTACCTCTTTCCATTCTTATTCTTCCGCAAGGGACTGGTTCATAAACTCTGCAATCTCCGCGCAGGCATCTGCCATGGTCTTATTGCCGGCGTAAACCTCTTTTAATATCTCATTTGCTTTATTCTCCCAGGCAACCGTGGTCTTGGAGTAGGGACGGATCACCATGTCATCCATCATATTCAGATAAGCCTTGAGATTAAAGTCAGCGGAGTTGGCCCATGCGTCTGAAGTTCCCTTATAGGCCGACATGGTGACACCCAGTTCTGCCTGTTTCAGCTGTGCTTCCTTTGATCCCAGGTACTCGATCAGCTTCCATGCCTCCTCTGTGTGCTCCCCGTTTGCGGCTGCGGCCCATCCCAATCCGTTGTAGATAGAGACACGCTTTCCCGTCTCCGCATTCCTGGGCAGTTCCACACAGTCACAGTTCTCTGCAGTATATTCATTTTCCTTAAAATAAGCAAGCATCCAGGAGCCCTGGAAGGTCATGGCAATCTTCCCGGACTGGAACAGCACATCCTCACCGTTTTCAGACATGGTTTCCAGTGAAGGCATAACCCCTGCCCGGATCCAGCTCTCCAGCATCTCCATGGCCTCGACTGTCTTCCGGTCATCCCAGCCTAACTTTTTCTTGTCCTCTGAGATAATGTAACCGTTATTGTCATAGATCATATTGTAATAGCCTGCCTGGTTGTTGTCATTGCGCATGGCGAGTCCGTACTGGCTGCCATCCTCTTTTGTGAGCTTTTTGGCTGCCTCAAACACATCATCCCAGGTCCACTCCGCTGTGGGATACGCAACCCCTGCCTCGTCAAACATTTTCTTATTGTACCACAGGGCAATGGTATCCACATCCTTTGGCACTGCATACTGCTTGTTGTCATTGTTATATAATTCTACAATATCCTCCGGGTAATTGGCAAGGTCAATCTTATCGCTGCTCTCTATCTCATCTGTCAAGTCCAGAAGCAGTCCGTTGGTCATATAGCGCTCCGCTTCATTGGAGTGCATCCAGAACACATCCGGCAGTGTGCCTCCCCTGGCACCGGCATCCAGCATAGTCCAGTATTCGTCCCATTTGACTACGCCTGTCTCCGCCTTGATTCCCGTCTCCTCTGTAAAATCATCCAGAATCTTCTGAAGCCCCTTCGCCTGATTGTCATCCCATGTCATCACGGACAGCACATCATCGCTTTTTACTTCTGTTTTGCTGCCTGTCTCCTTCTCCTGACTCTCTTTCCCCTGTCCGCAGGCCGTAAGCGCTGCTGCTGCAGCCGCTGCCAGTAACATGACACTTATTCTTTTTAACCTCATACCTGATCTCCTTTTCTGTATTCAACTTACAGGCGTTCCGGAACCCTCTGTTTGTTAAATTATAGGAAATCCCAAGCGGTGATAAAATAGAGTAATGTATGAGGCTCATAACCTAATGTGTCTTTTTCTCATCATTTTTCTATGTCAATCTGTGTAATTGATTCTCAGTACAAGAGAATCCCTGTTCTGCATTTTCAGGCAGACATATGTGATCAGCATGGGGATCAGCAGCATGCAGAGCGCATAGATCCCGTGTTCCGCAGCCGGGAACTGAAAGTGCATATACGCAGCCCCCGCAAATTTCCGCAGTCCCCACACAGTACCATATCCGGCCAGGCCGCCTGCTGTCAGGGTGATGACCATATTGGGCACTGCCAGGTAAATGTTCTCAAAGAAGAGCATTTTCAATATCTGTCTCTGCTCCATGCCGATGGATTCCAGCATGGCAAATTCCCTCCTTCTGGCTGTCATGCTGCTGATACTGGTGTTGACCATATTAAAAATACTGAAGATGATGATAAAAATGGTCAGGCCGAAAACCTGTGTATTGATCTTTTTTGTCTGCGCTGCATCATCTATTTTTTTCTCTCTCAGGGTCTGCAGGTCCAAATCTTTATAGTCATCCAATATATTCAGAATGGCTGCTTCGATGGATTTCCCGTTTTTTTCATAATCTTCTGCTGTCACGAGAAAGGATGCTGTTTTATTCATTCCGGGCCACATTTCATCCATCCTTTTTTCCGGGATATAAACGCCGTCTTCCAGATTTCTGCCTTCATCCCCATGCTCTTTTACGCCAACTACCTGCACAGTACATTCCTGTGTACTGCCGTTATACCACTCCAGCACAGCCTCCTTTCCTATGTCCAGAGAGATCTGGAAAAGGGATTCCACCAGCCTGGTATTGATGACAATAATGGTATTTTCTTTCAGATCATCGACGCTTCCCTTATCCAGCAGAGCATTTAATTCTTCCCTGTTTTCATCTGTCACCGGGTAAACATTACCCATATATTCTTTGTCACCATCCCTGAGGACCGCGGAAGTAAAAATATCCCTGTAAACCTTTTTTACATTGGGAATACTCTCCAGCTTCTGTTTTAATGCATCGTTCAGAGTGCCCCCCATCTGTAAGTCTGTGATTCCGTATTTCTGGGCATTGCTGTGTGCATCGTACACATAATCCACAATATATTCCCAGTTCTCAAAATCACCCATTCTGGAATATTCGTCTTCGTCCCAGGCAGACATATAAGAAGCGCCTGTCATAAATAATACGCCTCCGATTGCCAGCGAAGCTGTGGTCAGCATTCCCTTTTTCCGGCTTCTGTTCCGGCTGCTCCCTGCCAGGGTTCGGGCTGTCAGCCTCCTGTGGGGTCTGTCTTTTTCCTCTCCGCTCTCATCCTCTCCCACATATCTCACTGCTTCCACAGGGGAAACGCTTCCTGCCATTTTCGCCGGTTTTCTCACAGAAAAGAGCACCGTGAGAATGCCGAACACAGACGCTCCAAATGCCATCAGAAAAAGGTCCGCCACTGCAAAACCTTCCGGTTTGATCAGATAAGCACACACATTTCCTATGAGAACTCCTGTGGGTACCGCAATGCTGCTGAGCATGAGGCCCTCCCGGAAGATCATCTTGTTTATCTGCTTTTTTGTCATGCCTATGGTTCTGAGCTGCCCGATCTGCTGTATCCTGCCCGTCACAGACAGATAAAATATACTGTAGATGACAACCGCAGCGGCGAATAAGATAATAATCCCTACAATGCCAAGCACAAGTGCGGCACTGTTATTCTGAAGGGAATTTTCAAAGGTCCCGTTTATATTCACCTGATTTCTCTCAATCCCATATTTGACGGCAAGATTATTTACCACTCCGGCAAACTCTGACATCTGCATTTCACCTGCATCCGCGATCCTGATCAGGGCTGTATAGGGGATATCCCTGAGCGCCTTACCTTTTTCCGCAAACGCTTTTGAGACGTAGACGGGATATGTACTCATCTCACGGTCCCGATCCAGTATGCCGCAGACCACAAAGGTTTCCCTTTCCCCTTCTGCAAAAGAAATTTCCAGTTTTGTCCCTGTTTTTTCTTCTTTTCCCAGAGCCTTAAGAAGCTGTCTGTCCACAACGATTTCATTTTCCTGCTCCGGCACGTTTCCCTCTGTCGGAGTATAGGTAACGATGCCGCTGCTGTGGCTTTCTATATAGAAGGGATACATCTTTACCCCTTCCTCCTTGACCTCTCTTCCCTCCTTATATGGCACCATGATCTCTGTCAGCGCATCCTCTGCAAGCCCTTTCATCTGCTCATCCGTGACGTCCATATACATGACATGCTGCATGGAGTTCAGTATCTGCTGTTTTTCTCTTTCCGTTGATTTCTGCACCATGGCCAGACCGCTGATCAGGCTGACAGCCAGAATGATGGTCAGGACAGTGAAAAAACTGTAGAGTTTATTCCCCAACAGATTGCTACCGGCAACTCTCCATACAACCCCTCTGTTATTATTTCTATCCATGCTCATTAAGACCACCCGCTCTCCGCAATTTTTCCATCCTCTATCCGGATAGTTCTGTCAGCCACCTGGGCGATCTCCTCGTTGTGGGTGATCATCACAAGGGTCTGGTGGAATTTTCTGCTGGCTGCCCGGAACAGCCCCAGTACCTCCTGACTTGTCTGAGAATCCAGGTTTCCTGTGGGTTCATCTGCCAGAATGATAGCCGGCTTTGTGACCAGCGCCCTGGCAATGGCAGCTCTCTGCTGCTGTCCTCCTGACAGCTTTCCCGGCTTTCTCTTCAGCTTATCCTCAAGCCCCAGGACCGTCACGATCTCCTTCACATATTCCTCATCCACACGGCGCCCGTCCAGTTCTACCGGAAGGACAATGTTGTCATAGATATTCAGATTCGGCATCAGATTAAAATTCTGAAAGACAAACCCGATTTTACGCCGCCTGAAAATAGTCAGTTCATTGCTGTCAAGCCCGCTGAGCTCCTGTCCGTCCACCATCACGCTTCCCCCTGTGGGGCAGTCCAGGCCTCCCAGCATATGCAGAAGCGTACTCTTTCCCGAACCGGATCTGCCTACAATGGCTGTAAAGCTCCCCTGCTCAATCTCCATATTGATACCATCAAGAGCCTTCACCAGAAGCGGCTCTTTTCCGTAATACTTTGTAAGATTTCTTGTCTGTAAAATATTCATGATGTATTCCCCTTTCCTGTGATACTCTTATTATAGATGTCCATTCTCTCAATCCTGTATCAGTCTTCGGAATGAATGGTATCAATATTGATACATGTTTTGCACAACGCAAAAAGGCGGCCTCATGCCGCCCTTCTCGGAAGAAATACTTCAAATTCTGTTCCGTATCCCTCTTTTGATCTTACTTTGATGTACCCGCCCTGCAGGGTGATGATCTGCCGTGCCAGATACAGTCCGATGCCAAGTCCCTCTGTTTTCGCGGCCTTTGCCTCCCGGTAAAATCTCTGGAAAATCCGGTTATAATGCCCGGGGTCTATTCCTATTCCATTATCGCTGATGGAAATTACGACATACATTTCCAGATTCCTGGCACTTACGGTTATTTTCCCGCCGCTTTGTGTATATTTCACTGCATTGTCCAGGATATTTCCCAGAGCCTCCGCGGTCCATTTGCTGTCATGGCTGACTTCAATCGTGGGCCTGACATCTACCTGCAGTTCCATCTTTTTCTCCTCTGCCCGGGACCTGACCGTATCAAGTGCCCGGGAAACGGTCTGAATCAGCTTACCGTTTTCCGGATGCATATGCAGCATTTTGCTCTCAAGGCGTGACATTTCAGCCAGAGATTCAATGAGGAATTCCAGCTTATCAACCTGCTGCAGAATGATTTGGATAAACTGCCTCTCCTCATTTTTTGACAGATTTTCCTCACAGAGTGTTTCCCCGTACATTTTTATATTCGTTATGGGTGTTTTCAACTGATGTGTAATATCAGATACCATCTGCTGCGTCTCCGCCTTTTCCTTTTCTGCCGCCCTGGCCTTATATTCCAGAATCTCCCCTGTCTTCTGAAGCTCCATGACCATCTTGGAGGTCAATGTCTCCTGATTCTGTACCTCGGCACAGGGATTCCCATTCATAATTTCCTGTGCATAATGGCATACACCCCGGGAATATTTCACATACTGGTTCCTGAAATACAGATAGCTGCCAATCCCGGCAGCCCACAGTCCCCACATGGATACCCACAAAAGTATCTTTATTTCAGATGAAACAGGCTGCAAAAAGAGAAAAAAGCTCCCCCCGCACGCGGCCAGGAAATGCACTGCTGTGAGAATGGGCCACACGATTTTTTTCATATTATCTGCTGCCTCCCATCCATTCATAGCCCATACCGTACACGGTTTTTATATAGGTGTTCTCCCCATCTTCCAGTTTTCCTCTCAGTCTGCTGATATTTAAGGTCAGCGCATGGTCATTCACATAGTTTCCTCTGTCATCCCATACCTTTTCCAGCAGGATTTCCTTTGAAAGAATCCTGTTTGGATTTCTGCAGAACAGTTCCAGAAGGTTAAATTCCGTAGGGGTCAGTGTCAGTATCTGCCCGTTTTTGCTGGCTGTTCGCCTCACAAAATCCACTTCCAGTTCCCTGCAGATATATACACCGGAAGTCTCCTCTGACCTGGCGCATCGGCGCAGAATGGTCTGAATCTTTTCTACCACCACGCGGATGCTGAAGGGTTTTGTAATGTAATCATCTGCGCCAAGCTGCAGGCCCTGTATCACATCGTCATCCAGATTGTGGGCTGTGAGGAATACAAAGGCGGCGGACTGTTTGGCAAGCACTTTTCTGGCAAAATCAAAGCCGCTGCCATCCGGCAGATTCACATCCAAAAGGATCAGATCCGGTTCCTGTGATTTTAAATACGAATCTGCTTCCGCCAGGGTATAGGCAGGTTCTGCCTCTATATTCTTTCTCTGGAGGTGAAAGCAGAGACCTGCATTTAATATTTCATCATCCTCAATAATCAATACTTTGCTCATATCTATTTACTGTCCTGTTCTTTTTCTTTGCGGCATGGGGGTGCTGTTATGTGTGGTTGTGCGGTAATGGGGTTATGCCGGTGATGGGGTGTGGTTTATTAAAAAGTATACACTATTGTGATTTTTCTGTATATAGCTATTCCGGGATTGATGTAGTGGATGTTCATCGTTTTGGAGAAAGCGGACGCCAAACCCAGCCGCAGGCTTCCCCGTATGGCCGAGAGCAGAGAACTTCCAAGCTAATACGCAACCCGCACTAAGTTCATCGCCTTAGGGCTCTTCACTAAGTGCTTGCTAGCGTATGGATCTTGTAAGATTCTCTACCGCTCTGAAACGTCCATACGGGGAAGCCTGCGGCTGGGTTTGGCTAGGACTGGCTGCGGATAGTACCGTGTTGGCTGGGGCAGAATACAGATATTTGCTCTGCACACGTCCGGTTATAGGGCAGTCTGTGGCTGAATTGGATGATGATCAGCTGCTAATTCTACCAGGTTGGCTTGGAGCAGAATGCAGATAATTGCTCTGTACGTGTCCGAACAGGGGAATCTGTGGCTGAATTGGCTGCGTGGCTGGATGTGATATAGATGGATGGTAAGTTCCACCAAGCGATGAACTTTGTGAAACTTACCATTCACTTCTATATTGTTATAATGTTACCCCTTGCTTGAAAATTGCAATATCATGATAGCCCGCTTTTTCTGCCTTCACCTTCTCACCTGATGCTACCCGTATAATGTACTCAAACAGGGCCTCCGCCAATTCCTCTTTTGTTTTATCTTCCACCATTTTTCCGGCGTCAAAATCTATCCACTTGGATTTATAATCCGCCAGGCCTGAATTAGAAGATATTTTAATGGTGGGTACGAGTGACGCAAACGGTGTACCTCTTCCGGTTGTAAATAAGACGATCTGTGCTCCGGAGATGGCCAGACTGGTGGCTGCTACCAGGTCATTTCCGGGTGCTGACAGAAGGTTTAATCCCTTTTCTTTTACCCTCTCAGCATACCTTAATACATCTGTCACCGGTGCAGAACCTGACTTCTGGGTACACCCCAGAGACTTGTCCTCCAGTGTGGAAATCCCGCCTTTTTTATTGCCGGGAGATGGGTTTTCATAGATTGTCTGGTTATGCCTGGTAAAATAATCTTTAAAATCATTGATCAGATGAACAGTCTTTTCAAATACCTCTCTGTTCTTACACCGGTTCATAAGAATCGTCTCCGCACCAAACATCTCCGGCACTTCCGTGAGAATGGTTGTGCCGCCTTTTGATATGAGAATGTCGGAGAAAGCCCCCACCACCGGATTCGCCGTGATTCCTGACAGGCCGTCAGAACCGCCGCATTTCATGCCGATGATCAGTTCTCCTGCATCACACTCTTCTCTGACACATTTATTCGCATTTTCATAGAGTTTACCCAGAATAGTGAGTGCTTCCTCAATCTCGTCTTCTGTATCCTGGCACTGCAGGAATTTCACCCGGTCTTCCTCGTACTCACCGATGTACTCTTTTAGAACGGGAATATTGCAGTTCTCGCATCCAAGACCCAGCACAAGAACTCCCCCGGCATTTGGATGATGGACCATATCTGCCAGAACTTTTCTCGTGTTTTCCTGGTCCTCACCCATCTGGGAACATCCGTAGGGATGGGTAAAGGCCACAATCTCCTCCACATTTCCCAGCGGAAATCTTCTTTTCGCCTCCTGCTCAATGGCCTTTGCCACAGAGGAGACACAGCCCACTGTGGGAAGGATCCAAAGCTCATTCCGCACGCCTACCGTACCGTCCGCCCTTCTGTATCCCATAAAAGAAGCCTTTTTACCCGTCAGTTCTTTCAGTGAAACCGGTTCGTATTTATACTCCAGCACATCGCCCAGAGATGTCTTCAGGTTGTGAACATGGATCCAGCTTCCTTTTTGGATGTCTTCTTTTGCATAACCGATCGTCGCGCCGTATTTTATGACGGGAGCACCCTTTTTCATATGGCACAGGGCAAATTTGTGGCCCTGGGGAATGTCCTCAAGAAGTGTGATCTGTGTGTCATCCACGGTAACGGTCATTCCTTTTTTCATTGGTTTTAAGGCAACTGCTGCCATATCTTCTCTGTTGATTTTGATAAAATCCTGCATATTTTCTCCTTTACGCCAGAACCTCGCCGTAAGCTTTCTCCATTCCCTCCGCCTCAATGCAGTCATACCATTTCTGCACCACATCCAGCATCGGGCTTAAATCCTGTCCCCAATATTCTTCTTTCTTTAAAATATCCGCAACAGAAGCCTCTTTCATAAATGCCATGATTTCTTCCCCATCGTTCGCCGCATCTGTGCGGTAAAACGCGATCAGGGCAGCCAGTGAGAAGGTAAGCCCCTGCGGATAGGAACCGTATTTTTCTTTGTATTCCAAAATGGTGGGCAGCACTCTTGCCTTGAACTTGGACACGGAGTTTAAGGCGATGGATAACAACAGATGACGGATAAAGGGATTTGCAAAACGTTCCAAAACTGCTTCTCCGAAGTTTCTATTGTCCTGTGTATCCCCAATCGTCGGAATAATCTCCTCAAATATACATTTTTTAAGAAGTGCCGATACTTTTTCATCTTTCAGGCATTCCCCCACCGTCTCCAATCCGTACAGATGTGCTCCCAGCACCATGGAAGTGTGGGCACCGTTTAAAATTCTGACTTTTCTCTTCTTATAAGGGTCCACATTGTCTGTCCAGATCACATTGTAACCGGCCTTCACCAGAGGCAGTTCGTCCTCATGATCTCCCTGGATCACCCACAGATGGAATATCTCCGCTGTATCCATCATGTTGTCCTGCTCCCCGATTCTTTTACACAGCGCTTCATGCTCTTCACGGGGAAATCCTGTCACGATGCGGTCCACTAAAGTAGAACAGAAGTCATTTTCTGTCTCCATCCAGGCCTTGAATTCTTCTCCCAGATTCCACAGATCCGCATACTTCATACAGCATTTTTTCAATTCCTCTCCGTTATGGTCGATCAGCTCACAGGATAAGATGATAAATCCTTTTAACCCCAGTAAAAAGCGCCTGTACAATAACTGAGTCAGTTTGCCCGGGAAAGATTTTGCCGGCTTATCCTCCAGCTTGTTATCTGAAACGAACTCTATTCCGGCCTCCGTTGTATTGGATACGATAAACCGGAAGTCCGGATTTTCTGCTAATTTTTCATAAGCCTCATATTCTGTGTAGGGGTTGATACACCTTGAAATGACATCAATGTGAGTATGCTCATCCACAACTTCCCCCTTGTCAATTCCTCTTAAAAATAAATTGTACTCACAGTTTTGCTTATTCAGTTCGCCGATCATTCCCTTTTCAATCGGCTGTACCACCACAACAGAACCGTCAAACAATTCTTTTTCTTTTAATTTCTGAAAGAAATAATCTACAAATCCCCGGAGAAATCCTCCTTCTCCAAACTGTATTACTGTTTCTTTTCTCTGCATGCTCATAATAGAAGCCCTTTCTGTACTATTTCATACTGCGGCTTGCACAGTCTGTGCACTGACCTGTTCATTAGTTTCTGTACAACAAGCAATTTCTTTATTGACTGCCCCTATTATAGCTCATATATCCGCTGTTGTATACAACAGTTTTTGATTTTTTACACTTTCGTGTCTTTCCATAAAAAACAATTTTCCATTTTGTGAGTATTTCATAAAAAGGAAATGACCGGTCTTCCTATTTATAAAGACCAGTCATTTCCTTTAAACAATAATTCAAATATGGCATTTTTAGAAAAATGCAGATGCTCTTTCATGGCTTCGGATGCGCCGTCCCAGTCCTGTTTCAGTGCACATTTCGTAATCTTCAGATGTTCCTGGATGGTCTCCTTACGGCGCTTTTCGGAGCATTCCCCGCTCATGATCCGCATTCGCTTTATCTGGCTGTTGATCAGCTCATAGGTTTTCAGAAAGTATACATTGGATGTGGCGTCAATAAACATCTGATGAAAAAGATCATCCATGTCATCGTAGGAATATGGCAGATCAGCGCCTTTTAAGTACGCCTGATAATCCTGGTAATATTTCATATACACGTCCTGTTCTATCCGGTTCCCATAATGAAGGATGGCGTATGGTTCCAGCATCATCCTGGTCTCGTATATCATATTGATCTGGCTTAAAGACAGATCTGAGACCATGATTCCCTTCTTCGGAAGAATTTTCACCAGCCCCTCCTGCTCCAGCCTGCTGATGGCATCCCGGACCGGCGTTCTGCTGGCCGACACCTCTTCCCGCAGCAGTTCTTCATTGATAAAAGTATTTGGTGCATATTCACAATTTAATATTTTCGCTTTTATGGCATTGTAAGCCTGTTGTTTCAAACTCTCTTTCTGCATTCTGCCGCCTTTCTGCAGTGCACTGCGCAACTTGTGTTCTGTTGTAACTGTTCTATTCCCTCATAGTTACAGGCAAAGATCCATGCAAAACCGCCTTTGGCGATGGGATTTTTACTTGGCTGCGAAACGTTTTCTTACGGTCAGCAAAGTAAATGCGCAGACCTGATGAATAGTTATGATCTGTTACATATATTACCACATTTTCTGCGGATTGCAAAGCCTGTCTCCTTTCAATTCCACCACAGTTGTATACATTGTTATTTTTCTAACTTTTTAACCACATTTTTCTTTTGGCTATAATGCACATTTTTATCTGTTATTTTTTGTATATAGATAACAAATTATCGAAAATTTCAGTATTTATTTCTTTTTTCTATTGACATCTTTTCTATTTTACCCTATTATCCCTTGTATACAACAAGCAATTTCCTATAACATTTTGGAGGAACAACAATTATGAAAGCAATGTTTATCGATACTCCCGGTCAAGTCTCTATTAAAGAACTCCCTATGCCGGTACCAAAAAAAGGGGAAGCACTGTTAAAAGTATTATACGGCGGCATCTGCGGCAGTGATCTGGGGTCCTACCGCGGAACTTTTGCCTATTTTTCATATCCCAGAACACCGGGCCATGAATTCTCCGCCGAGATCATAGAAATCGAGCCGAATGACAAGGGCCTTGAAAAGGGCATGATAGTAACCTGCAATCCATACTTCAACTGTACGGAATGCTACTCCTGCCAGAGAGGCTTGGTGAACTGCTGCACCACCAACCAGACCATGGGTGTTCAGAGAGAAGGTGCCTTTGCGGAATATATCACAATGCCTATTGAAAGGATCTATGACGGCAAGGGACTCTCCCCGAAAACACTGGCATTGATCGAACCCTTCTGCATCAGCTATCACGGCGTCACAAGGGCAAATGTAACAAAAGATGACAAGGTTCTCATTATCGGTGCCGGAACCATCGGTGTGCTGGCAGCCGTAGCCGCAAAAGCTCTGGGCGCGGATGTGACTATCTGCGATGTAGCTCCCAAAAAACTGGCTTACGCACAGGAGACCTTCGGGATTGACCACATTTTACTAAATGATGATCCGGAAACTTTTATGGATAAAGTGCAGGAAGCCACAGGCGGAAACGGATTTGATGTGGCGATCGAGGCGGTGGGCCTTCCCTCCACATTCCAGAACTGCATAGACGCTGCTGCCTTCGGAGGCCGTGTTGTGCTGATCGGTGTGGGGAAACAGAATCTGGACTTTAACTTTACTTTGATCCAGAAAAAAGAACTTAACATTTTCGGTTCCAGAAACGCACTGAAAAAAGATTTCCTGCAGTTGATTGACCTTGTAAAAGAGGGAATGGTCGACCTGGATAAAATAGTTACCAATACATATAAATTTGACGATGCAGCTGCTGCTTTTGCAGATTTTGATAAAAACGCAGCCTCTATGCTGAAAGTCATATTTGAATTTTAAAAACGAACGGAGGTATTTGTTATGTCACATTCTGCATGGTTATTCATGTCCTTGATCATTTCCATGGTTGTTATCTTATTTTTAATTCTGAAAGTAAAATTAAATGCTGCCATTTCTTTAGTGTTGGGAAGTATCCTGATGGGCGCATTATCCGGCGTTTCCCTGGTTGAGACCATAGACGGCATCAATGTGGGCTTCGGCAACATGTTAAAGGGTATGGGGCTTCCCATCGGTTTCGGCATTATCCTGGGCGAACTGGTCAGCAGGTCCGGCGGCGCCCAGATCATTGCCTCAAAGATTGTAAAAGCATTCCCCAAAACAAAAGCGATTTACGCCATCGGCCTGGCTGCGTTTATTCTCGCCATCCCGGTATATTTTGATGTGACCTTTGTTATTTTGATCCCGATCGGCATTGCTCTTATGAAAGAGATCAACAAATCCATTGCCCATATTGTAGGCGCCATCACCATAGGCGCTGCCGCTGCCCACACCATGGTGCCCCCTACCCCGGCTCCCCTTGCCGCAGGCGAGATCTTCGGATTTGACACAGGCATTATGATCGCATTCGGCACTGTTTTCGGACTGATCGGCGTATTCCTTGTTATCTTTATCTATACAAAGTTTTTGGACAAAAAGACGGACTTCTGGAATCCTGAAACAGATGAGTCTTCCGCCGGCGTCCATATCGATGCACAGGAGGACAGCTCCATCACACCGCCGTCTTTCGGCTTTGCTTTACTGCCTATTTTTGTGCCGATCATTTTGATTCTTTTAAACACAGTTACAGGCAGTGCCATGGGTGATGCACAGCCCGGTTTTTTCCTCTTTTTAGGTGACAAAACAGTTGCTCTGCTGGCAGGAGCCATTGTGGCTTATCTGATCGGCGTAAAATGTATGGGCAAAGAGAAAGCGGAAAAGGCTGCTACAGATTCTCTCTCCTCCGCAGGTATCGTATTCTTGATCACAGGTGCGGGCGGTGCTTTCTCCAACATCATCACAATCACAGGCGTCAGCGATGCCATTGCTGATATTGTGAGCGGATTTGCACAGAATGTGTTTGTTGTTCTGATCCTGTCCTACCTGGTCGGTCTGCTGATCAAACAGGTGACCGGCTCAGGTACCGTATCTGCGCTTACCAGTATGACCATTATGTCCGGCGTGGCTTCCGCCATCACACTGCCACCGGTGTTTGTGGCAATGGCCTGTTTGTCCGGAACACTTTTCGGCGCAACCGTAAACGACAGTGGTTTCTGGATCGTAACCAATATCAGCGGGCTCTCCATCAAGGGAGGCATCAAAACATATACCGTATCAGAAATGATGGAATCTGTCTTTTTCCTTATTTTGCTGTTGCTTGCAGCCGGCGGATATATGATAATATTCTAAGATAACAGGAGGAATTTATTCATGAGAGAAAGACCCTTTGTCGCAGACCTGGTCAGTGACCAGACCATCCCGAAAATGTTTAAAGTAAAACAGGTATTTCCCCGGCCCAAAATTGAGCCGGAGGAAATACCCGGAATCATTGAATCCCTGCTTTCCCAGGAGAAGTTCTCCTCCAAAGTGAAACCCGGCATGCGCATCGCCATCACTGCCGGTTCCCGGGGCATCGCAAACGTAGCACTCACAACAAAATGCATTGCTGACTTTGTAAGATCAAGAGGTGCTCATCCATTCATTGTCCCTGCCATGGGAAGCCACGGCGGAGCCACTGCGGAAGGTCAGCGGGCGATCCTGGAAGGCTACGGAATCACAGAGGACTATGTAGGCTGTCCTATTATTTCTTCCATGGAGGTCAAAAAAATCGGGGTAAATGAGGAAGGCATGGATGTATTCATTGACAAAAACGCCGCCGAATCCGATGGTATCATCCTTGGATGCCGCATCAAACCCCATACAGCATTCCGCGGCCCCTACGAAAGCGGAATCATGAAGATGATGGCTATCGGCCTTGGAAAACAGCACGGCGCTGAGGTCTGCCATGAAGCGGGCTTCAAGAATATGGCCAAATACGTCCCCATGTTCGGCCGTGCGATCATCAAAAACGCCCCTATTTTATTTGCAGTCCCAACCATTGAAAATGCGTATGACGAAACATGTAAGATCATAGCCGTAAATGCAGAAGAGATCATTGAAAAAGAACCGCCTCTCCTGCAGGAAGCCTTTGCCAATATGCCCAGGATTCTGGTTGATTCCTGTGATGTTCTGGTCGTTGACCAGATTGGAAAAAACTTCAGCGGAGATGGTATGGATCCCAATATCACCGGAACCTTCTGTACCCCATACGCAACAGGCGGAATCCGGTCACAGCGCGTCTGTGTCCTGGATCTGAGTCCCGAAACCCATGGAAACGGGATCGGACTTGGCTATTCCAGCGCCACCACAAAACGCGTCTTCGATCAACTGGACTTATCCTCCATGTACCCAAACGCGATCACCTGTACAGTTCTGGGCGGTGTGCGGATTCCCATTGTCATGGAGAGCGACAGGGAAGCCATCCAGGTCTGCATAAGAACCTGCAATGAGATCGATAAAAAGAATCCCAGGGTTGTAAGGATTCCAAACAGCCTCCACATAGAACATATCATGCTCTCAGAATCTTACTATGAGGAAGCAAAAAACAACCCAAATCTGATCATTGAGAGCGAACCGGAATACCTCCCCTTTGATGAGGACGGCAATCTCTGGTAAAAAAACATTCCCCGCTTTTCCCTGAAAAAAGGAAAGATGCCGCCAGGGCTGTTAATATGCCCCTTCCGGTATCTTTCCTTTCTCTTTGCCAGCTGCAGACATTTTCCTGTATCTGTCATGCGCCCTTGAGACTGCAGAATATCTCATTATAACAGTATCACTGACCGCTTCTTGTTATATCCCTCACCCAATTATACTTTTTGTAATGTATGTATACAGCCGGAAGTTTGATGATCTCATCCAGGTTGATGATAAAGTACACAGCCAATATCGGTATTTTAAAATAAAACGCTGTCAGCAGTCCAAGAGGTACTGTCACCACCCACATAGTCACCGCGTCACAGAAAAGGCCGAACCTGGAATCTCCCCCTGCGCAGAAGATACCTGCGATCACAGTGGAATTCACAGATTTTCCTATGAGGTAATACGTACACATAAACAGCATCCCCTTCAGATATCCATGGGCCGCCGGGCTGAGATTGGAAAAACCGAGAATCAGAGGACTTAACCCCAGAAGCAGAAGGCCGGACAGAGCGCCCATCAAAATGGAGAGGCGGCACAGCCTGTCTCCGTAATCTTTGGCAGCGTCCAGATTCCTCTTTCCCAGTTCATTTCCAACAATGATTCCGCCGCCGCTTCCCAGTCCCAGACACAGACAGGCGATCAGGTTCTTCACAATATTGGCAATGGAATTGGCAGCCACCGCATCGCTGCCCAAATGTCCCATAATAACGGAATACATGGTAAATCCGCATCCCCATATGAGCTCATTTCCAAGCACAGGAAGGGTATAATGGAAGAAATCGCCTTTCAATTCCCGGTCAGCGCGCACCAGATATTTCACATGCAGCCTGATCCTGCCATGCCGCAGGGATTCTGTAAATGCCCATCCCAGCTCCAGAACCCTTGACAGCACCGTCGCCAGCGCTGCCCCGGCGATCCCCATAGCCGGAACCTTCCAGACGCCGAAAATAAAGACTGCGTTCAGCACAATATTTGTCACCATGGAGACAGAACCTATCACCGTACTTTTTAAGGTATATCCGCTGTTTTTCATGATGCACAGATAAATCTGGGAAATCCCCATGAGCAGGTAAGACACTCCCACGATCCGCAGATACTGCGCCCCCTGCGCGATCAGACCTGCATCCGGGGTAAAGATCCGCATGAGAGTCTCCGGAATCAACAGGGTTCCCAGAAAGAAAACAAGGGATATGGCAGAGGAAAACTTCAGCGCAATGGCAAGTATTTTCTCCACCGACACCTTATCCCCTTTTCCCCAGTATTGGGCTGCCAGGATTGTGGTCCCGATGGTAAGTGCTGCCAGAAACAGGCTCAGAACAAACTGTATCTGACCCGCAAGGGAGACCGCAGACAGGGCCTCCTGGCTGATCACACCCAGCATTATGGCATCGGATGCGCTGACCGCTGCAGTCATAAAATTCTGAAAGGCAATGGGAAGGACCAGGGTAAACAGCTTTTTATAAAATATTTTCTTATCACTCACCGATTTCCACTGCCTCTACCTTTGCCCAGGACTCCGGATCAAATTCCCTGTCTTTGTAATAGTATTTTTTATCCGCATCTGTGATCCGGCGAATCACACGGCAGGGATTTCCCGCTGCCACCACATTGGCGGGAATGTCTTTTGTCACCACACTGCCTGCCCCGATCACTACATTGTCTCCAATGTGCACACCGGGAGTGATGACTACATTTCCTCCGATCCACACATTGTTTCCGATCGTCACAGGAATCCCGTATTCATATCCTGACTGTCTGGCTGCAGGATGCACCGGATGTCCGGCAGTATAGATTGATACATTTGGCGCAAGCAAAACATTTTCCCCGATGGTAACCTTGCCTACATCCAGTATGGTGCAGTTATAATTGGCAAAAAAGCCTTTTCCCACCTGGATATGAAATCCATAGTCACAGTAAAACGGCGGCATAATGGACACATTCTCCTGTGCACCACTCACTATTTTTCCCGCCAGCCTGCCCAATGTCTCAAAATCCGAGGGGTCCGTAGTATTAAATTCTCTTAAAAGTCTTCTGGTCACCTTCTGCTGGTCAAATACCGCATCATCTGATATATAGGGAAGTCCTGCATCCCTGCGCGTAATATTATCCATCTCTTTTCTCCTTCACAAACAAGTATTTTCATGTATAATAATAGTGTATTAATTCCGTATATTCTATCAAAATATGCCATTATATTATAACAATCGTATTTATGAAGGAGGTATTTGTGAACGGAGTAAGCATTTTAAAGGACGCCTCGGAGATCGTCCACTACAACACCCCCAATATTCCCCTGTATCTGAAAGAGCGGTGGCTCTCCTCCTATGCCAATATGGAAGCTCTCTGCCACTGGCACGAGGATATCGAATACATGAAAGCTCTGAAAGGCCACATGGTCTACTATGTGAACGGAGAAAAACTGGCGGTCCGGGAACACGATGCCCTCATAGTAAATGCCCGGCAGATGCATTACGGTTTCTCAGAGGATAAGACAGACTGCTATTTTGCCTGCATTGTCTTTCGTCTCCATCTTCTGTGTACCAATCCTGAGCTTACGGAAAAGTACATCCATCCCATTGCCGGGCATCCGAATCTTCCCTACATTTATCTTCACGCAGACAATCCCGCTGAGGCAGCGGTCATCCGGCATTTCGACGCGGCATGTGAGGACTGCCGAAGGCATTATGAAGGTTATGAGCTGATGATGATCAGCAGGCTGACTGCCGCCTGGGCTGCGCTCTACTCCCTTTTAAGTCCTGACCTGCTGTCCTACAGCACTGCCATGGAGGAGGACTTATCCACCCAAAGAAACATGATCTCGTTCATATACCGGAACTATACACAGAAACTCTCCCTGAACGATATTGCAGCCGCGGGCAGTATATGCCGCAGCAAATGCTGCCGGATCTTCAAAAAATACCTGAACAAAACGCCCATAGATTTTCTGAACGCCTACCGCCTGGAGGTCAGTATGCGCCTGCTGACAGATACCGCCATGAGCATCACAGAGATCGCCCTGTCCTGCGGCTTCCAGAGCCCCAGTTACTATGCGGAAATCTTCCAGCAGCACAAAGGCTGTACCCCCAGCCATTACCGTATGCGGCAGGCAGAGGGATATGAGGCACGCGGATGCCTCTAATCCCCCGGCCGCTTTGTTTTTCTGACCTTACGGACTTTCCCCTTGATCGGCTTCGTCTGAAGACATTCTATAACCTGATTCCCCTTAAAATTTAAAACCTCCACATAGCTTAAACTGTCCCGGATATCCACAATGCCTATGTCTGAGGCCTCCACGCCGTCAATACTGCAGATGGTTCCCACAATATCCCCAGCCCGCATTTTTGATTTCCGGCCTCCGCCGATGGACAGACGTGTAATTCCCCGGTTCAATACCGCCCCCTTTTCAGGTTTCGCTTCTGCTTTTACGCGCTGGGCTTTCCAGAATGCCTTTTCCTTTTCTTCCTCTGTCTCCGGAATTTCCGCGCCGGGCAGCTCCTGCCCCACAAATGCCTCCACCTGCTTCAGCATCCTTTTGTCCTCTTCTGTTACCAGGCTTATGGCTGTACCGCATTTTCCGTTTCTTCCGGTTCTGCCGATCCGATGGACATACGTTTCCTTCCCCGTTGGAAAATCATAATTCACAACATGGGTGATCTGTTCAAAATCAATCCCCCTTGCAGCCACATCCGTTGCGATCAGAAAGCGAAAGCAGCCTCTCCGAAACGCATCCACAGTCTTAAGCCTCTCCCTCTGCTCCATCTCCCCATGCAGCATCCCGCAGAATATACGCCCTCTGCGCAGCTTCTGAAACAGAACATTTGTCATCTCCCTTGTCCCGCAGAAAATCATACAGCTCTTTGGATTCTCATTTATAAGAACCTTGAGAAAGTCCCCGTATTTTCTCTCCTGATCAGTGAAATAGACCTTTTCCGTGATCGCCGCTGTCTGCTCCTTCGTGGGTTCCTGCAGCACAAGTATTCTGTCCGGAATAAACGCATCCGCCAGCTCCCTGATCTCCGGCCCTAATGTGGCGGAGAACAGGGATATTCTGCAGTTTTCCGGAACCAGAGAAAGGATATTTTTCACTTCGTCGATAAAGCCCATATCCAGCATCAGATCCGCCTCATCTATCACCAGCCATTTTACTTTGTCAAGCTTCAGGCTCTCCCTGCCCAGATGGTCCATAATACGTCCCGGTGTACCTGTGACAATATGGGATTTCTGCCGCAGGGTCTGAATCTGCTTATCAATGGGAAACCCTCCGAAAACTGCCGGCACCTTCAAACGTTTCTTTCTTCCTATATGAAACATTTCCTCGCTGACCTGCACTGCCAGTTCCCTGGTAGGCTCCAGTACCAGCGCCTGGGGCGCATTCTCCTCCCACCATACACCTTCACAGATCGGTATGGCAAATGCCGCTGTCTTCCCGCTGCCCGTCGGTGCTTTCACCACCACATTTTTTCCCGCAAGCATGGGTGTAATGACTTCCTGCTGTATGCCTGTAGGTGTCTTATATCCCAAACCTTCCAATGCTTCCAGGATTTCCTGTGAAAGCGGGTATTGGTTAAAATTGTCTGTCATTGTTTTTTACCTTTCTCTAATTCCTCTTCCCCATGGCTTTGCAGAGGGACGCTAACCTGTTATACAGTTTATCAAAACACAGATGAGATTGCCAGACATTATTTGCTTATATTTCCTTCACTACAGACGATGACTCCCTCATAAGCCGAAACTTCCCCGATTATCATAATTCTACCTGAACTTCAAGCAGAAAACTACATACTCCATAACCAAAATTCCAGATAAAAGCCGGAACAAAATTGGATTGCATGTACATATCAATCAAATCCCAATTTAGTTATAATCATTTTATAAAATATTTCGTGAAATTTTATAAAATACCCCATCACAGTACCTCTGTGTCCGGGAAAAAGGGAGGAGCATTGTATGCGTGTCGGATAATTTATGAAAACAACAGCGGAACCTGTTTTGTTTGTATCCGCTGTACAAAATGTGACCCTTCTGCCGAATGCCAGCTTCTTTCTTTGAAAATCGTATCATCTGACCGTAAGTTTCTATGAGATGACATCTTTTCATGAATGCCTGACGGCTCTCTGCAGAAAACAAAATCTACATTACAATAAGAAAGTGAGGAATCAGTATGGAAGTAACAAGTAGTAAAAAAGAAATATGGACAATGGGCAGTTATTCTCTATTGACCCTGGCAATCATGGTCGGATTCATGTACCTGAATACATTCGCCACCGAGGTTCTTGTAATTCCCGCAGGAACTCTGGCTGTGGCACTGGGCGTGGCAAAGTTTCTGGATTTCTGTTTCAGCCTGTTTGCCGGTGCTATCATTGAAAAAGTCAAAATCGGAAAGACCGGAAAGAACCAGTCCTGGCTCTATCTTGGCCGCTGGATCCTGGCCGTTTCAATCATGGCTGAGGTATGTAATACCAGTTCCGCTCCCATGGTAGTCCGTGTGGCAGTCCTTGCTGTATCCTATACAGTTCTGAACTGTCTGATGAACATTCTTCAGACTGCTTACTATGGCGTTCTGGCCGCCGTAGCAGGTCCGAACATGTCCAACCGAAATGCAATGACCGTCAACATGACACGGCAGAGCACGGTTATCACTATCATTTGTTCTTTCATTCCTACCCTTGTTACTGTTCTTCCTTTTGGTAACTGGAACTATTTTATCGTTGCTTTCGTATTTATGATCCCTATGCCTTTTGCTCTGGGAGCAATCGCCAAATGCGCGGACGGCAAGGATGTTCCTGTCGGTGCTACCGCTTCTGTGAACCAGGTCAGCATCGGCGATATGTTCGGTACATTGCTTAAGAATCCCCAGATGCTGGTTCTTTTCCTGGTATTTACGATTCTTTACATTGCGCAGTTTACCTATCAGGCTAACTATACCTATTACTTTATTTATGTTGTCGGTGATTTCACCAAGCTTACATTTGTTACTCTGATCAATGCCATTGTCGGATTCTTAGCCGCCATGGTTATGCCAAAGCTCGGAGCAAAACTGGGCAAAAAAATGTCCTGTGTATTTGGATTTCTCCTTATGAGCATTGCACTGATCCTGGTATCATTTTTCGGTGCCCCAAATGGTGTTCCCAACCTGACCGCTTATATTATCCTCATGTCTCTGATGATGGCCGGAACCTATACCTGGATGCCCTACATGGTAGTCCTTTACCTGGATGCAGGTGAATATTTCCTGTATAAAACGGGAAAAGATACCCGTGCGATCGCTGCCGGCCTGGCTTCCCCGCCGATGAAGATCGGTATGACCGTGGGCAATACCCTTGGCCTGGCTCTGTTGTCTGCCATCGGTTTTGTTTCCGGAGGCGCCTTTGAGATCAACACTGCATGGATCTCCAATTTCATGCGTGTTACGTTCATGCTCCCCGGGTTAATCTATCTGGCATCCGCCATTATCCTGCTGGTGTTTTACAAGATCAGCGACAAGGATGCTGCCAAGTACGCCCAGGCAAATGCTGAGAAAATGCTGCAGAGCAAGTAACAGAAAATAAAATATTTCAGAAAGAACAGGAGAGAAAATTATGTCAAAAATACCCTTTGATGAAAAAGAAATGACCATCGCTTATACCGTTCCTAATATGCTTGATCCTACCATCCCGGAAAGTCCCGCCTGGACTTATCCCCAGTCCGAAAAAGAGGCAATAAAAGAGCTGTATGCCGGAACACCCACCTGGTGTCCCTCCGGTCTGGAGTCTGGTCTTTTTGCCCCTTCCGTAATCCCGGATAACATTGCACGCGGCTTTGTCATTGAAGGAGTCCCCTTCGATATGGCAAACTACGGCGGTCCTGATATGTTCGGCATCGAATGGGAATACGTTCCTGTAGCAGGCGGTTCCATGGTCCGTCCCGGCACCCCTCTTCTTGAAGATGCCAATGACTGGAACCAAATCCTGAAGTTCCCTGACATCGACGCATGGGACTGGGATGCCAGCGGCAGACAAAACTACGACTTTCTCCACAACGGCAAAGCAAACATGCTCTGGTTCTTAAATGGCTGCTGGTATGAGAGACTGGTTTCCTTCATGGATTTTGAAGGTGCGGTTGTAGCTCTGATCGATGACGAGCAGAAGGATGCCTTAAAAGAACTGTTTGCTAAGACAACAGAACTGTACTGCAGACTTGTTGACCGCTGCGCAGAGACTTACGGAGACGGTATCTCCGGATTTACCGTACACGATGACTGGGGTTCCCAGAGAGCGCCGTTCTTCTCCCCTGCAGTGGGCGAAGAGATGATCGTTCCCTACATGAGAGAGCTGACAGACCACATCAAGTCCAAAGGACTGATTGCTGACCTGCACAGCTGCGGCAGCCTGGAAATGCAGCTTCCCAACTTTATCAAAGCCGGCTGGCAGTCCTGGTGCCCCATGCCAATGAACCCGACCCAGAAAATGTACGAAGAATACGGCGATAAGATCCTTCTCCACGTAGAACCGGATCTGCCCGAAGGCGCTTCCGAAGCAGAACAGGAAAAAGCCGGCGAAGAATTCGTCAAAAAATACTTCAAGCCCGGCAAATACTGCTTCCCCAATTATATGTATTTCCCACAGAAGATGACGCCTGCGTTCCGCAAAGGTATGTACCGTGCATCCAGGCAGTAAACGGTAATTTATTATCATTTTGCTTTTTATTCACAGCGCCCGGAGGAGAACGGTCTTCCGGGCGCTGCTGCTTAGCAGCATACTGTTTCCAATATGTTTTATGAAAGAGAGGAACGCGAATGTCTGATAAAAATCTGGCTCCCGCGGCAGTCCCGCCGGAAGAAAATAACATCATGGGTATTGCTCCCATACCAAAACTCCTTGCGAAATTTGCCATACCTTCCGTCATCTCCATGCTGGTAAACTCCATCTACAATCTGGTGGATCAGATTTTCATCGGCCAGGGTGTCGGTTATCTCGGTAATGCTGCCACCAACGTGGTATTTCCTTTTGTCACCATCGCCATGGCGATCTCACTGATGATCTCCGTGGGTACCGCCGCCAATGTCGGACTGAATCTGGGCGGAAAAGACCAGGACTGTGCCAATCTGACTCTCGGCAACGGCTTTACCCTTGCCCTGTCAAGCGGAATCATCCTCTGTGTCATCGGTGAAATCTTCATGGTTCCCCTGCTGCGCCTCTTCGGTGCCACTGACACAGTGCTGCCCTATGCCATTGATTACGGCCGCATTTATCTTCTTGGCACCATGTTTACCAGCGTGGGCATTATGATCAATGATGAGATCCGTGCCGACGGCAACCCCGGCTATTCCATGAGATCCATGCTGATCGGCGCTGTGCTCAACTGTGTGCTGGACCCGCTGTTTATCTTCGTCTTCCACTGGGGCGTGAAAGGCGCTGCCTTTGCCACCATCATCGGACAGTTCGGCACGCTTGTCTTCAGTCTTCTTTATCTGAAAAAGTTCCGCACACTGACAATGAAAAAGGAAAATATGAGGCTGCGTCTCTCCATTGTAAAGAGTATCCTGGTGCTGGGCCTCTCCTCCTTCCTCACACAATGTGCCGCACTGGTCATGCAGATCATTATGAATCAGCAGACAATCAAATACGGCGCGCTGTCTCAGTACGGTGCTGACATTCCTCTGACCGTGTTTGGGATTGTCAATAAGGTAAATGGTTTGATGATGTCTCTGATTATGGGAATCTCCGTTGGCTCGCAGCCGCTGTTCAGCTATAATTACGGCGCCAAACTCTTTACACGCGTAAAAAAACTGGCGCAGACCTGTCTGATCGTCTGTGTTACCATCGGCTTTCTCGGTATGCTGTGTCTGCAGATCTTCCCGCAGCAAATCATTTCCATATTTGGTCAGGAAAACGATCTGTATAATGAATTCGCTGTGATGTGCCTGAAAAATATGACCATTTTCATCTTTGTCATGGGTGTTCAGATGGTGGCCAGCGTATACTTCCAGGCAATCGGAAAGGCAATGGGCGCTACAGTGCTTTCCCTGTCACGCCAGGTATTGTTCATGATTCCCTGTATGCTGATCCTGCCTTACTTCTTCGGGATCATCGGCCTGATGTGGTCCTTCCCGGTGTCGGATGTGTTCTCGGTGGCTATGGCGGCGATCATGCTTTCGATGGAGATGAGGAAGCTGAATCGGTTGATTCGGGTTCCGGCTGCGCAGGCGCAGGCGGAATGATTTATGTGGACATAGATATCTGACAACTACAGTTATAAAATATAACAGCGGATGGGGGGAATCCGCTGTTATATTTTATGCTTACCCTCATTTTTGAACTATCCAGCGTTATTCCCGTCTCCTATCTGCGGAAGCTTGATAATAATAGTTTTCCACAGTCTAAACCGCCGGAATCTCTCCCGGCGGTCTTCTTATTTCACCACAAGATGCGCCACACTGCATGGCGGCAGTGTAAACTTAAAAGCACCATTATCTAAAATAATATTATGAATTGGTACCGGCTGCACATTTGTCGGCTCCTCAAAAGTATTCTTTGCATGAATATCTCCAGCCAATAACTCACCCTTCACCTCTTTTACTTCTCTCTCCATGATTTCAGCCTCAATCTCACTGGCCTCATCAGCCGATAAATTAGTAATAGTTATATGCACCTGTCCTATGTCATCAACCGATACTGAATGCGTAAGATTCGGAACCATAAATGCCTCCTCCAGACCAATCCTGGAAGTCTCCAGGGTGCTTTCCACAAGAGAAGCTCCCTGATGGCACTTATACATTTGAAACACATGGTATGTAGGCGTTTTTATCATCCGTTCCCCTTCTGTCAGCAGTACAGCCTGAAGCACATTTACCATTTGGGCAAGATTAGCCATTTTCACTCTGTCACAGTGTTTATTAAATAAATTAAGGTTAATTCCCGCAACAAGGGCATCGCGCATGGTGTTCTGCTGATACAGAAATCCCGGATTTGTACCCGGTTCACAGTCATACCAGGTTCCCCACTCATCTATGATCAGTCCAATCTTCTTATCCGGGTCATACTCATCCATAATCTGACCATGCCGCTCAATCAGTTCTTCCATATACAAAGTCTTGCTCAATGTTCTGTACCAGTCCTTTTCATTGAAAAAGACAGCACTTCCCTTTTCCTTCCCATCCCCGGGAACGGTATAATAATGAAGCGATAAACCATCCATAAACCCGTGATGTTCCGGCGCAGAGCTGCGGAAACAGGTGTCCAGAACCGTTCTGGTCCATGTATAATCGTCTGCATTTGGACCGCAGCAGATTTTTTTAATGCCTCCGTCATTTCTATAGTCCCGGATATAGGTCTGATAACGTCTGTATTCATTTGCATAATATTCCGGGTTCATATTGCCGCCGCATCCCCAGTTTTCATTACCCACACCCCAAAACTTTACATCCCAGGCTTCCTCGGAACCATTCGCCTCACGAAGCTGTGCCATAGGTGACAATCCCTTGAATGTAATATACTCTACCCACTCCGACATTTCCCTTACAGTACCGCTTCCCAGGTTTCCGTTGACATATGCACTGCACCCAAGCTGGCGGCAAAGTTCAAAATACTCGTGTGTTCCAAAGCTGTTGTCTTCCACCACACCGCCCCAGTGTGTATTGATCATCTTCTTTCGTTTCTCTTTCGGGCCGATGCCGTCCATCCAATAATATTCATCCGCGAAGCATCCGCCCGGCCATCTTAATACAGGTACATTTATTTTTTTCAAAGCATTGATTACATCTGTTCTCATTCCGTTTACATTTTCAATGGTTGAATCCTCACCCACATAAATCCCGCCGTAAATACAGCGCCCCAGATGTTCCGAAAAATGCCCGTAAATTTCTCTGTTAATCTTTCCTGCTATCTTATTTGGATGAATCCGTAATTTATTCATTCTACCATCCCTCTGCTTCTGAAACTGCAGTATCTCTGTTTTTCAATAATCCAGCACCTTCACATGAAAATTTTCAAATGCGGCACAGCCATTTTCCGCAAACATACCAATGTAAGTGCCTGTAAATGTCATATTTCTCGTACTTTCTGTGCAGAGGCCTACCGTCAGCCCGCTTCCCAGTTCCACAAATGTTTCACCGACCAGACTATAAGAAAATCTGTAATATGTTTTATCTGATACGATCCGCAGCTTAACATTTTCTGCTGCAGGAATTTCCGCACTTGCTGTAACTGTAAAAATGTCATGAATATGTTTCGCCAAACAAACTTTCCATCTGTCCATTTCTCTGCTCAGATAAATCTCATAGTGATAGGAATCATTATAATAAGCAGTAAGACCTGCACGCATTCCCTGTACTGCATCCAGCAATGAAACATCTGCCACGGATACCGTCTCAAACCCTTTCTGCCGCACACCGATCCAGGTTGGGCTTGCCATTTCATTGATGGTTGTACTGGTTCCTCTAAGAATCAGCTTTCTCTTTGCAGTATCCCTCACATAATTCTCCATAGATGGATTCCTCAGGAAATTATAATGCAGGCTGAACCTATCCTGTGAAAAATCGTCTGCAAAATCACGATTGACCGGTGCCGGCCTTTCTCCGGGAAGGGGACCTTCCATCTCCGGTGAGATCAAACCGTTTTCCCCTACAATAGGCCATCCGTCTTCTGTCCACACAACCGGCGTCAAAAAAGTCTCACGCCCCAGATTGTGAAGCAGTACCCTGTCTTTTTTCTCCTGACATGGACGGATTGCCAGACAGACCAGCCACCAGTTACCATTGTGGTCCTCTATCATATCTGCATGGCCGGTACAGTAAATCTCCTCCCTCATGTCATCTCTGTGAGTGAGTATCGGATTATGGGGGCACGCCTCAAATGGTCCGTAAGGGCTGTCTGACCGCAGTATGGTTTCCATATGTCCGTATTCCGTGCCGCCTTCAGCCAGCATGAGATAATATTTTCCAAACCATTTATAAAGATGCGGGCCTTCCGCATACCTGCCGCCGCATCCTCTGCTGATCACCACACTTTCCGTGAGCCGCTCCCCTGTAAAAGGATTTACCTGGCAGAGGAAGATCCCGGTTTTTCCTTCACTGTCCATACTGGTGGACGCAAAATACACCGTTCCGTCATCATCAAAAAGCAGGGACGGGTCAATTCCCCCCTGATCTACCCAGGCAGGCTTGGACCATCCTTTTTTCATATCCGTGGTATGTACAATAAAATTTCCTTTACCTGATGTATTCGTTGTCGTCATAAAAAAAGTTCCCTGATGATAACGGATTGTAGGTGCATAGATTCCTCCCGAAGGCCTGCACCCATGTAAATCAAGCTGAGATTCTTCTGTAAGGCAATACCCTTCAAGCTCCCAGTTCACAAGGTTTCTGCTGTGATAAACGGGAACTCCCGGATAAAATTCAAAAGATGAATTAACAATATAGTAATCCTCTCCTACCCGGCAGATTGACGGGTCAGGATTGTATCCGGAAATAATCGGGTTTCTGTATTTCATTTAAGTTGTCCTCCATTTTGTCTTGTTATAGTTGTGATTGTCAGGAAATGTCTCAGCCTTTCAGACCGGACATTTTTATTCCCTGGATAAAATATTTCTGGCAGGTGGCAAATATCACCAGCACAGGCAGCAGAGAAATCAGTGCCATGGACATCATCTGCCCAACCTGGACATTTCCCTGAGAGCCTTTGAAAAACTGCAGTCCGATGGCAATTGTAAACTTATCATTGGAGTTAAGATAGATTAACGGATTGAAAAAATCATTCCAGTTAAACACCAAAGCCATCACCAGAACAGCCAGCATAACAGGTTTTACTGCCGGAAGCAGAATCCTTGTGAAAACCTGCAGGGAATTTGCACCATCAATTTTTGCCGCCTCATCCAGTTCCTTTGGCAGAGTCCTGAAGAACTGGATAAATAAAAAGATATTGAACGCGCCTCCCCCAAGCCAGCTTGGGATAATAAGCGGCCATATGGTATCCACCATTCCCAGTTTGTAATAAAGCAGATACTGTGGAATCAGTGTGACCTGCGTCGGCAGCATCATGGTACCCAAGAGCACCATAAACAGAATCTTTGATAATCTGGACTGGAACCGTGCAAACCCATAGGCGACTACAGAGGATGACAGTACGGTCCCTACTGTGGCAAGAAAGGTAATCACCGCAGTGTTTTTAAAATAAAGCTGAAAATTGGCCCCTTTCCATCCTTCCACAAAATTCTCGATTGTACCATTCTTGGGAATAAGAGTGGGAGGCATACTATAGATATCCGACATTGGCTTAAAGGATGTGGAAACCATCCATATAAATGGGAAAAGGCAGATAACAGCAGCAATGACCAGCACAAAATATGTCAGTATCCTTGCCATTTGCTTTGTCTTTTTTTGTGATCTTGTACGCATATTTTATCTCTCCTTCTCCTTAATCATCATAAAACACCCAGAATTTAGATGTGGATACAACTACAATTGTGATCAGCATGATCACCGCAAACATACTCCAGGCCATCATGGAAGCATATCCCATCTTCCCATATAAAAATCCGTTGTTATACAAGTGCATAGCCGCCGTATAGGTACTGTTCAGCGGACCGCCGTTGGTGAGAATCAGCGGCTGCTGGAATACCTGAAACGCTGCGATCACTGTAACAATAAGATTAAAATATATGGTGGGCGTACACAAAGGCAGCGTAATATAAAACGTCTGCCGCAGGGAGCCGGCCCCGTCAATCTGTGCGCTTTCATAATAAGACTGCGGAATATCCTGTATACCTGCCAGCATAATGATAATGTTATTTCCTATGGTCCACAGCGACAGGATCACTATGGAAATCATGGCTACATTTTTATCCCCCAGCCAGTTTGGCCCCTTAATCCCCACAAGGGATAGTATGTAATTGATAATTCCGAAATCCTTCTGGAAAATCCATCCCCAAAGGATTGTCACCGCAACCCCTGAGGTAATGTATGGGATATAAAATGCAGTACGGAAAAATCCCAGACCTTTTACTTTCTTGCTCAGAAGCAGTGCAACAAAAAAGGCAAGTATAATGCTGCACGGAACGAACATAAATACATATTTCAGGGTATTCAAAAAAGCTCTCCTGAATAAAGTGTCATCCGTAAATGCATATTTCCAGTTATCCAGCCCCACAAATTCCCCGATTCCCGTAAGATTCATATTTGTAAACATCAAATAAAAAGAATACAAGATCGGATACAATGTAAGTACAAGGAATCCGATCAGCCAGGGAGCTGTATAAATATAAAAATTCCTGGCTTCTCTTTTTTTCATGGTTGTATATTTTTTTTGTTTTCCCGGTTTCCTCAAAATTCCCATGCCTCCAATCGACCATAGAAAGTACACACTGTGAACCCGCTATTGTCATGAATTGTCAGAGGTTACCCCCCGGTTCAAAATAACCCGGCGGATAACCTCTGCTTCTGTGTCATCCTGACTGTCAGTTGCCGTTTGCCTCGTTAAATGCCTTTTCCAGAGCCGGATAGTATTCTTCCATAGCTTCCTCTGCAGTCTTGCCGTCTATGGTTACTGACTGCCAAATCTGTGTATACACATCGCCGGCTGCTGAAAATGCACCGCCCCATATATTCAGTTTCGCACCGGACAGACCGTCAAGAAAAGCGCTGTTTTTGATCGGTCCATACTCTAAATCTTTGTAATAGGTCTCTGCAATATTTTTGCAGGATGTAAGACCGATCTTACTGGTTTCTTTCGCCATATCTTCATTTGCATACGCTGCTTCTTTCAGGAAAGTCCAGGCTGCATCTTTGTTCTTTGAAGTTTTCAGCATGGCATAGCCTGTGGCGTACATGAGATTGTTCTTTCCATTTTCCACTTTAGGCATAGAGACAGCATCCCATGAAAAATTATCTCCCACTTCCTCTGCGATCAGCTTTGTCTCAAATCCGCCCAGCGTATACATGGCCGCGTGTCCAGATACAAATAACTGTTCCTTCGGGAGGCTCTTTGCTGCTGTGTCATCCGGCATTGCCTTGCTCTGAACCAAATCTCCGAATAAATTCAGTCCGTCTTTTACTTCCTGGCTGTTAACTTCACATGTCTTTAAGTCATCTGAGTATGCACTTCCGCCTTTACAGATCACAGACAATCCTGCATCAATCCAATGGTTTACTATTCCGTAGGTAGCATCCGCTCCTTCTCCTCCGGCAAACTTTTTAGCGTTCTCTGCCAGGTCGTCCCATGTCCAGTCATTGGTAGGATACTCTACACCAAACTTGTCAAACATATCTTTGTTATAAGCCAGGACAAAAACATTCTCCAATAAAGGCATAGCCTCAAGTTTACCATCCGGGCGGTAATACGGTTCGATCATTCCCTCTGTTATTACAGATTTGAGGTCAACGCCTTCTTTTTCCACATAAGGATTCAGGTCTTCATAATATTCCGTATATAACCCATAATAATCCGGGGACATCTGGATAACATCCGGGCCGGTACCTGCCGACAATGCTGCTGTCATCTTCTGATCCCATACATGGTCAGCGGTAGGAATCACAGAATGTTCCACCTCTATTTCCGGATGTGCCTTCTGAAATGCCTCCACCATTGTCTCTCTTGATTTCTTCTCCTCATCTGCTCCCCAAGACCAGATTACCAGTTTTTTCCTTTCCTTGCCGTCTGCTGTTTTTGCGTTTGCCTTTTCTGAATTGCCGCCGCAGGCTGTCAAACCTGCAAGCATGACTCCAACCAGTCCCACAGCTGCCAATTTTTTTAATTTCATCATTCTTCCTCCATCCATTTTCAATAAATTTATATATACATCAAAGCTGCGCGCTGTACTTTGATATATGTTCCTGATTATGTAAAAACCTGCTAAACAGATTCTATATTTTTTACGGTCTCTCCCTCCAGAATTTCAAACGGAGAGTAATTCATGTATTTATATTTGTTTCCTTCTAATACATTTATTAAAACATCTACGCATTCAGCACCCTGGCGTTCCGGGTAGATGGCTATTGTTGTCAGCTTCGGCTCATATCTTTCTCTTGTAAAAAGCCCGTCAATTCCTATAACAGAAACATCTTCCGGCACACTGTATCCCAAAGACTTTAACTCTTCCATCATTCCAAATGCCATATCATCATTAAAACAAATGATGGCCGTGGGCTTATGTGCAGATGCCTTATACATCCTCGCTGCCCTTCTGCCTATGAAAAACAAATCCAGGTATACAAACCCTTCCGCTTCGCAGCTGAAGTCCTTCTGGCTGCTGTTCTTTGGTTTTTCTGTTTTATTCAAATCTCCCTGTACATCCAGGATATATTTCCTGTAATCTTTCCCTATTTCCTGCATCATCCGCTCTTTCCAGTAGCGGTAGCGGAGATTTGCGTAGCCCTCGTTAAAAGGAAGCGCCATACCAATTTTTCGATGGCCCTTTTTCCGGAGATAGTCAATCGCCGTATTGATAACTTTTCTATTATCAATAATAACTGCCGGCATAGGTTTGGCAAAAACAACTGATGGATCAAAACTCGCCGTAACTGTCGGCAGATAATAGTTTTTTCCGATACTTTCCGCATATGCCTGTGCCACTGTCTCTGTAGGAAAAAGCGCACCGTCTGCCAATGTCTTTTTCACCATCTCGAAATCCCGTTCATTCATGATAGCCATAACATGGTATCCCTTTTTTTCAGCTTCCCTGGCCATGCCATGATACATCTGGTTATAGTATGTTCCTGTAAGGTCTCCGCAGAAAAATAACAGCTGGTATGTCTTCCTCTGCTGCAATGCCATTGCAACAGGATTTGGCATATACCCTACGCGGTTCGCAATCTCCAGAATTCGTCTCTTTTTTTCATTGTCAACGTATCCGCTGTTGTTAAGTGCTCTCGAGACCACAGACACCGAAACACCGGCCTCTTTCGCTATATCTTTTCTGGTAACATTTTTTTCCATGATTTACTTAATTTTTCCTTTTGTGTAATATGCACTATTTGTATAGTCACAATACTATATGATATGGCCGAAATCTTCAATATACAGAAACATGGTCACGCGTCCACTTAGGCAAGTTGGTTACTTACACTCTGTTCTTAACAGCACCTTATGCATTTTGCAAAATACTGCCAATCCGAAAGACTATGATTCTCGCTACCCGTAAGCCCATGTGGCAGACTGCAAAGGTATTTGCATACCTAAAAGGCCGTCCAGAATCTGCCCCAAATAAAACAGCACGTCCCGATACATCTCCATGTCATTTCCCATATACACAGACAGCATCTCCAAACCGTTTAGCATGGCCGCCCTCTTCACCTGGATATGGGTTACTTTCACCCCGACCTCCGTGTTAATCCTCCCGGGCCTGTAATACCTTCCGGTGTTCTCCTGCACCGCCTGCCGGAATGCCTTGCTCATCGGATACAAAAACGACACCTCCTTTTATGACACACAAAAAGCACCAATCATTCATGACTGATGCTTTAAAATAATCTTATTTTGTTGAAAAGTAATTCACTGCAAACTATTTTTCTATTTTCTTTCTATCTCATCCTCAATAAGATGACTGGCAATTTCAAAAGCCTTTACACGCCTCTTAGCCAATGTAATCTGAGATTTATACCGGGAAGCATTTTCTTTTGCTTCAAACGTTTTTATCGTTTCTCTCAGCTTGTGCAGAGTTGAATCAATCTGTCTTTTCGCTTCCATTAATTCATCCATCGAATAATCCATACTCGTATTCCCCATTATCTCTATTCTTCCGAACTGACAATCTAATATTTATAAAAAACACAAAATATAAACTTGCAACTACTGAAAAATTTCAACTTGAAATCATGATCTCTAAAACACTGCTTACCGCATATATGCCAGTACCGCCAGATTACTTTGTTGTTTTTACATCTGTATACTTTATGACTTTAATATTTTTTTGTTTGGCAAGTGAAATTGTTTTTTCCTTACTCCCCTTAGAATTTCCGCTTCCCGATGTCAGAATAAGTTCAATTTCTTTTCCTTCAGGGAGCAGTTCCAGAATATTATTAAAAGGTGTGGAGGGAAAGCCTGCCCAAATCGGAACCGCTACAATCACTTTTTCATACTCAGATAAATCAAACGTAACTTCTTTAATTTCTGTTTTCTTCTGCCTTCTGGCGGCAAGAGACCCACAGACATAAGCATTGAAAGTGGAACGATTCCTTTTTTCCTTTACCTCAATCAAATCGGCATCTATATCCCGTGCCGTTTTTTCAGCCAGTTCCCTCGTTTTTCCTGTATAAGAATAATAAATAATTACAGATTTCATCCCTATCTCTCCCTTGCGCGAATATTTTTTCTGCCCCCCCCTCAAATGACCGGAGGGCTTTCCCACGACAGTGGCATATTTTTTTGAATTTACATTCTGATTTCCCGATTCTTTTTCATCGTTCCGATTCCTTTTGCACAGGCGGGAACGGATTCTCCGCTGATGTATATGCATCAGGGATTGCTTCCCCTTTAAACAGAGCATCCCCATTGCGCACTAAAATATCTTTTCCTGACTCTGTCCCCCAAACGCTGTGCCCGGAGCCGGGTGCAATTACAAATCTGACATCGTCAAAATATTCCCTGTACTGGTAATGCATCTGCCATGGCACAACACCGTATTCCGGCTGCACAACCAAAACCGGAGGTGTATTCTTTTCCTTTAAGGCAGCTGTGAAATCAGGGGATTTTTCAAGTGATTCTGTATTCAGTGCATTGGAAAGATAATTCATATGTCTCATCGGTCTTCCATCTTCTGTAATTCTGCAATCCCTACTAAAATCAAGATTTCCTTATGAGAAGCACGACGGTTTCAACGTGCGGTGAAAGTTGTCTTTTATACTACATGGCAAAAGAATTTATTATAAAAGTGCGGTGGGTAAGTTTAGTCTGTCCATTCACCCCACTTACCCCTTTTTAATTAAAATCACCCCTTTATGAAGTAATTTCCCCCTTTAATTTATCACATAAATTTTGTGATATTTAAATATGATACTATTTTTCATAGGTTATTTACTTACCGACATCAATATTTGTTCAACTTTATCTAAAAGGTAATCCGATGGTTCCTCACCATTTTCCTTCATATATATCATTTTTATTAAATCATTATCATCCGAGCTAATAATTAATTTTCCACTTTCTTTTAAACACCCTAAAGATGCTTTCTGGGCATTTGAATCAAAACCTTTTCGTGAAATAATAAAAGCCACATTCCTTAGCGCGACAGGAAACAAGTATTTTTCTGTAATATATATTAAGTTTTGCGAAATGTAATCCGAATAATTTTTATATTCAAAAACAACAAATTTTGTATGATAAAATGTTATAAGAAATTTCCAAAACTCCGTTGTCCCTTTTAACGAGCACAACAGATCCATACGGAACATCTCATCATCTGTTTTATGCTGTTCTGAAATTTTAAAAAACTCTGTGTCAAATAGATATTTTATTATTTCTGTGCAAATTATTTCATACTTCTTATCTGCATTATCCAACCTACCCAATCTACACTTTTCCAGCTTCTCTTGAAAAACTTCTACATAAGATATTGTCTCTTCATCTATTGTAATATCATTTGTTTCTACTTTTATATTTATTGGTTTTTTTGCTTCTACTTCCAAAGTGGAGTATGGAATGCAACTTGTCAATAATTGCAATAGCTCCTTATTTTCCTCACATAAATATATCAGATTACGTATATCCCATATTTCTACATCAAATCTATCAAAAATTTCTCTTTGTGAATCTTCATCGATTTCGCATGGCATGACAATAACAAAAGAGATTTTTTCAGCTAGATTATTAGAAAGCATAATCTGTTTATATTGTAAAATTTGCTTTAAAGCATTATTAAGAATAATCTTTGAATTATATAAATTTCTGTAAGACTTCACTTCTAAAACTATTTTTTTATCTTTTTCCGCAACTATATCTGCTCGCATACTACTTTTAGGCTCGTTGGATATACTAACTTCTCTTAATATATTTTTATATCCTTGATAATCTAATAATTTTATTAAAAAGCGCTCTATAAATTCTCTTTCAGTTATATACCCACTATAACCATCTTTTACTGCATCTTTGGTCGTATATGTATATAAACATTCTGCATCATAAAACCAATCTTCAGATGATTCTAAATTTTGCAGCACACCCAAAGCCTTTATATGTTCTATATTCAACAGTTTAAGGCAACTTTCTTTTTTTAAAAATTGAGCCTCATCACAAATCATAAAATCAAATCGACTAAAGTTCAATCTGTTTTTAATAACATCTTGATATGTCGTAATTAGAATTTTTTGTTCTTTTAGTTCACGTACATGTGTTGCTATATTCACATATTCAATCATTTGAAATACTGCAGCTTTTATCTGCTTACACAGCATAGACCTCGATGAAAGAATTAGTATAGATGCATTATTATTTTTTAATATTGTTTGTATTGCAACCGCAATAATTAACGTTTTACCAAGCCCTGTTGATATATACATTTTGGCTTTACATTTATCAGATTTGAAAAATTCATATATATTTTCAACCGCCTCTTTTTGATAATATCGAAGATTTTCCAAATATGTCACTTCCCTTCTACTGCCATCCTCATGTATCTTTACCTTACTAATTATTATCCCTTACTGTCCCTATCTAATTGCTTTAATAAGGCGATATGCCAAGATATTCACGTTTTGCTAAAGGGTATGGGTTTTGCCGGATTGTATCTTTTGCCCAACGAAACCCTCATTTTCAAACTATCCGGCGTTAACCCCGTCTCCTTATCTGCGGAAACTTATCCATCTCACCTTCCGCAAAAACACAACTCCATTTTCTCCAAACAATCCCACACCCCCGCCTAAAATCAAGGTTTCCGCACGAGAAGCACGGCGGTTTCCACATGAACCGTCTGACAAAACTGATCCACACAACACACCCTCTCCACCCGATACCCATCCCTCAAAAACACTTCCAAATCCCTACTCAAACTACTGGGCTTACAAGATATATAAACCATCTTCTCCACCCCATACTCCACAATCTTCGGCAGCGCCTTAGGATGAATCCCATCTCTCGGCGGGTCCAGCACGATGAAGTCGGGCTTCTCCTCGATCTCATCGATCACCTTCAGCACATCCCCAGCAAAGAACCGGCAGTTGTCAATCCCATTCAGCTCTGCATTCTCCTTCGCCGCCTGCACAGCCTCCTCCACGATTTCAACCCCGATCACCTTTTTCGCCACCGGCGAAAGTATCTGTGAAATGGTCCCTGTTCCGCTGTACAGATCAAACACGGTCATATCTTTCGTATCCCCGATATACTCCCTTGCCGTATTATACAGCACCTCTGCCCCATAAGAATTCGGCTGGAAGAAAGAAAACGGCGTCACTTTAAATTTAAGCCCCAGGATCTCCTCATAAAAATAATCCTTCCCATACAGTATCCTGGTCTCATCGCTCTGCACCATATCAGAGAGCGCGTCATTGATAATATGAAGAAATCCCACTATCTCCCCCTCCAAAGGCAGCGCCAGCAGTTCTTCCTTCAGCGGTTCCAGATCATGTTCCTCCTGGCTTGTAGTTACCAGATTCACCAGAATCTCCCCGGTTGTATTGGCCCTTCTCAAAAGCAGGTGGCGCAGATATCCCACATGCTGCATCTTCTTATAATAACTCACATTCCTGCTCCGGAAATACTCGCCCACACACTGCAGAATCTTCGTCATATCCTCGTGCACCAGCTTACAGTCATAAGCATTCAGCACATCATAGGTACTTCCCTTCTTATGCAGTCCCAGCGCCAGAGGGCCGTCCTTGTATTCATCACCGAAGGAAAACTCCATTTTATTTCTGTAAGCAAACTCCATGGGACTTCCCTTAATCCCTTCAAACACATAATCCGGGCTGCCGTCCTCATCCACCTGACCGGCATTTACAATCACCTTGTCCAGCAGATTTTTAACCTGCTCTGCCTTCATATTAAGCTGGTCTTCATACTCCATGGTCTGATACATACAGCCGCCGCAGGCCGGGAAAATGCTGCAGACAGGTTCGCGTTTCTCCAGCGGGGATTTTTCCAGCACCTCCAGAAGACGTCCTTCCAGACGGTCTCCCCTCTTTTTATTAATCAAAAACCGCACCTTCTGGCCCGGAATGCCATTCTTTACGGTAACGGTCCTGCCGTCTATGATGATACGTCCCTTGTTGGGGAAGTCTACTTTTTCAATGATTCCTTCGTAAATTTCTCCTTTTTTCAAAACTGTTCCTCCTGATATTGTTTAACAGAAAAAGAAGCTCCGGTTTCCCGAAGCTCCCTATTACTCTTTTTATTTGTCTTCATCCTCGTCATCGTCTTCAAAATAATCATCGAAGTCATCGTCGAAGTCCTCTTCAAAATCTTCCAGATAATCCGGAGTGAAGAAACGGTATACTGCATATGCTATTCCGGCAACAGCAGCTACTGCTCCGATGATAGCCAGAATCCATAAGACGGTATTCTTATTTTTTTCTTCTTCTTTCTTCTGTAATGCTGTGATTAAATCCTCAATACGATTCATAGCCTGCACCATCCTCTCTTACTTATGACATCCTGCACTGCTGCCCCGACTCTCCGGAGTTGCTGCCGGCTGTCTGTCAGTCTTTGCCGAATGTACTGCAAATTCCTTTATTATAGTTTCCTGTAAAAAAACTTTCATTCGGCTTGTTTTTAATATTATATCACGATAGGCAAAATTTTACTATCCTTTATTCAATATTTTCATATTGATTTATCCCGAGTTATTATTCACACACCACTGTCCCGCAAGGTGTTTTCAGGCTGAAGGCATGAAAATCCCGAGACAGCCCGCGCGATATGGAGCAGAATGCTCCATATCTGTGCATTGCGAAGCGTGTTGCTGGGCACGCAGTGAACAGTAATTATCCCGGTACCGGTCACAGAGTGAGCAGTAACTTTATTTCTATTCAGCTTCTGCAGATTTCTCAAATCTTATTCCACTTTTTTCAGTTTTGCAAATGACGCAAACATTTTCTTAGTCCCTGACTTGTCGAAATCCACGGTCACTTCATAGTCACGGCCGCCTTCCACGATATTTTTCACAACACCCACACCAAATTTGATATGCTTCACCGTGTCACCCACATTGTAAGACAGTCCCGCTGATTTTTTCACCTCAAACTGCTTTGGTATGAATGCAGGCTGCTTAAACGCCTGTTTCATCTGCTTCATCGTATTGGGAAGCGGAATCTCCTTGATCTTCTGCTCTTTAAAGTCTCTTCCCAGGTCCACCAGTTCCCTTGGTATCTCCCGGATAAAACGGGAGGGCTTATTGTACTGTGTCTCACCGCGTATCATTCTCTGCTGCGCACAGGTCAGCGTCAGATCCTTCATGGCCCTTGTGATACCCACATAACAAAGCCTGCGCTCCTCCTCCAGCTCTGCCGGGTCATCTGCCGTGATGGTCATATAACTCGGGAAAATACCATCCTCCATACCGGCCAGATATACATAAGGAAATTCCAGACCCTTCGCACTGTGCAGCGTCATAAGAAGCACCTGGTTTCCATCCCCGTCCACTGTGTCAATATCGGCGATCAGGGCAACCTCTTCCAAGAATCCGCTGAGTGTGGGATCTTCATTTTCCTCCTCATAGGAAACAATTTTTGTGATCAACTCGTCGATATTTTCAATCCTTGCGTCTGCTTCCTCTGTGCCCTCAGCCTTTAACTCCATCACATATCCTGTCTCCTCAATAATATCATTGAGCAGCTCTGACGGCGAAAAATACTCCGTCTTACTTCTGAGGCTCTGGACAAATGTGACAAAGGGTTCGATTTTGGCTGCTGCCCTTCCAAGGGTAGGAATATTCTCTGCTTCTTTCAAAGCATCGTAAAAGCTCATGTCGTGCTCAGAGGCGTAATCCTGCACCTTTGCAAGTGTGGTTGCCCCGATTCCGCGTTTCGGCACATTGATGATACGGCGCACAGCCAGATCATCTCTGGCGTTGTCCACAGTCTTCAGGTAAGCCAGCAGGTCCTTGATCTCCTTTCTGGCATAGAAGTTGACGCCTCCCACCAGTTTGTACGGAATATTTGCCATAAGGAATTTTTCCTCGAAAAGACGTGACTGGGCATTGGTCCTGTACAAAATGGCACAGTCTTTATACTGGCAGTCTGCTTCCCGCACTTTCCTGCTGATATCTCCCGCAATGAATTCGGCCTCCTCATATGCATTCATAAACTGCCTGTAATGCACCAGGGAACCTTCCTCATTGTCTGTCCACAGGGATTTCTCTTTTCTTCCTATATTATTATGTATCACCTCATTGGCAGAATTGAGGATATTCTGGGTAGAACGGTAATTCTGTTCCAGTTTGATCACCTTAGCGTCAGAAAATACCTTCTCAAATCCAAGGATATTTCCGATATTTGCCCCCCTGAATTTATAGATAGACTGGTCATCATCGCCCACCACGCACAGATTCTTATATTTACTTGCCAGAAGGCTTACAAATTTAAACTGTGCCGTATTGGTATCCTGATACTCATCCACCATAATATAACGGAAACGCTCCTGGTAATAGTCCAGCACATCCGGACATGCCTGGAACAGCTCCACTGTCTTCACGATCAGATCGTCAAAATCAAGTGCGTTGTTTTTTCTCAGCTCTTTCTGGTATTCCTTGTATGCCTGGGCAATCTTTTTCTTGCTGAAATCAGACATATTGTTCAGCTCATATTCCTCCGGCGTCACCAGTTCATCCTTTGCCGAAGAAATGGCGGAAAGTATGGCCCTCTCCTTATGTACCTTCGTATCGATCTGCAGACGTTTGCAGATATCCTTCATCAGACTTTTCTGGTCATCTGTATCATAAATGGTAAAATTGTGGTCAAATCCCAGCCTGTCTATATATCTTCGCAAAATACGCACACAGCTTGAATGGAAGGTGGAGACCCAGATACTCTCAGAGCCGAATCCCACGATTTTATCCACACGCTCGCGCATCTCACCTGCCGCCTTATTGGTAAATGTGATAGCCATGATATTCCACGGATTCACACCCTTTTCCTCAATCAGATAGGCGATCCTGTGGGTCAGCACTCTGGTCTTTCCTGAGCCCGCTCCGGCCAGGATCAGCACCGGCCCCTCTGTGTGAAGGACTGCTTCCTTCTGCTGCGGATTCAAAGTGTCATATATACTCATAAATGTACCTCCATAAATCAACAATAGAAAGCACATTTTGTACTTTCTATCTCCATGTATCAAAACACCTGTTCCTACAATATAACACAGCTCCCCGGGGCAGGCAAGCGTTTGCCGGGGATTTCTGCTGTTTTCGGAAAAATCCATTTACAAATAGTTTTAAAAACTATATTTTTTAGTCAAAACCCACCAACCATGCGGGTTTCAAGCGTTACAAAATGTCCGAAAGCCGAAAAAGGGGACAAAAAGGGGATTATTTGAAAAAAATAATACTTTTTTCACTGGTCAAAACAGCTCAAAAGTATAGTACGCCCTCTACCTATATTATAAGATGCATCCAGATGAGCGACCCAGGGGATACCGATATGGGCCGCACGCATCCGCATAACTTCCATTATTTACCAGTAGCATTATTATCACCTCCGATATTAAACTTATTTTCGGAGGTGATGAAAATGTCAAACAGAAAGAAAACATATGACCCAGATTTTGAGGCTAATCCAGAATTTGAACAGGACCCAGGATTTCTTGAATGGATATGCCAGCGTGTCAGGAATGAGGCTGCAGGAAATCCAAAAGAAATAGATACTGAACCGGATCTGGAAAATTTTGAGCCGTCAGAGGAATTGTACGAACGTATGGTAAAAGAAGCACACGAACGTGGGCTGCTAAAAGAGGATTAATGTCGAAAACTGTCCACGATTATCTATTGCTCTAATTCCAATTATGTTGTAATATTTATTTGCAACCAAAAGTATCAATAAGTTTCTTAGTCGCGGAATGGCCGGCATTATAATGGTACCGGTCATTTTGCGTATCAGCTTGCTTCCTGCTCCGCATTAAATTTCTTATCATTTATTGACCTTATCGGTATTTTATAGCAGGCTTATCTCATATTATAAATAGAACTTAATGGTTCGCTCTTCTCTTTTTTATGGCCGGCATTATAATGGTGTCGGCTGCTTAATATTTAAAAATTGGGGGTACGTTTTTCTTCATTAAGCATAATATAACATTGTAACATCTACAATTATCAATCATGAGGGAAAAATTATGAATGAAGATATGAAAAGGCCTTGTCCTCCAAAACAACACGTTCACGAAGTGACCGGAAGCGTTAAGATTTCCGGGTGCTGTGAATATGCTCATAACCATCGGTTTGCTACAGTGTCCAGCGAAGCAATTCCCTGTGATGGTAGCCACGTGCATGAAGTAAAATTTCAAACCGATTCTTGTAATGGCCATACCCATGAATTTTGCGGCACATCCTCACCGGCAATTGATGTCGGTTGTGGAAAACACGTACATCTTATTAAAGGATGTACCTCTATGGACGCAGGACACAAACATGACTTTATCGTTGCGACTTTAATTGAAAACCCTGTTTGTGATTAAATACTTTCCCCGGCTTAGTCCGGGGAAATCCCTTATAAAAACTTTTCGACCAGTTATTTAGCAATTAAGACCATAAAGGTATCGTGCCCTGCAATACCATCCACGGTAAGCCTGTGGTCACGCTGGTACTGCAGCACAACTGCCTCCAGCCAATTGCAAACGTGTCATTAACGAAAACGATCAGGATTAAATGTCGATGTAACCAGAGGTATGGATAACCTCCGATTCGACTTGTTGGCCGGTGCTGTAATGGTGCCGGCCTTTTTGTGCTTCTTGACAACTGTTGACGGCCCATTTACAATATAGGGCAGAGGTAATGACAATGAATAGTAGGAGGTATCAAACGTCATGCCGGCACGCGTCGACTATACTAAATATGCGGATTCAGACTTATCCATTTTAACAATTCGGGAACGTGAAACTTTGATATTGAAAATGCAAGGTCTTTCAACTGTTGAAATATCACAACAGTTGAATTGTTGCAGACAAAATATAAATGCTCTGCTTTTGAAAGCCCGTAAAAAGCTTGATACCCCACAGCCAAATCTCTATATACATCGTAGGCAAAATATTGACTATACCAAATATACAGATTGCGACTTATCTGTATTGAGTAGGCTTGAGCGTATCTTTTTGTCAGAAAAAATTTCTGGCAAATCATATAAGGAAATTGCAGAACAACATCATTCCACGATAACCTCTGTCGGAACTTTGTTGTATCGAGCGCACAAAAAACTAGATAATCTGTATGATTAAAGACCCTGGAGGGATCCTTTTGGGTTGATGTGTGTAATTATATTGACAAAACCATTTAAAGTCGGCCATTCGGGTACAGTCTGTCATTTTATACTTGACATCAGAGACTCCACGCGTTATCATTAAAAACTGGTAATATATCCACCATTTCCTTCTTTATCTAGAGGCTATACTTTATGTATAGTCTCTTCATTTATGGCACTTAAAAGGCCCCGGTGGAGAAACCGAGACCTTACAGCGTTTTACAGTAGTGCTCCTGTTTTATCAGTATAGCACATCTTACCAGACTTGTCCACGTATCAGGCTGCCAGCATTTTTAGATTCTGGTTCATCACGAACTCCTTGATCTGTTCATATCCCCACCCGTAGTTCACCAAACCACTCACGATCATTTCAACTGATTGTACAGCCTTCCGTTCTTCCTCGCTAAAACATTCCCGAAGATTCTCCTTTTTGGATATGCCATATTCTTCGCGGAGACGTTTTGCGTCTTTTCCGAATACCGCCTTATATACGATATTCGTATATGTGGAATAAGCATGGCCATGCATTCTTTCATTTTCTTCTGACTGCTGCAAAGCGTTGGTAAGAGCCTGACGGACAGCAATGCCTTTTTCGCGCTCCTTCATTTTACCAATGAGAACTTTTTCCATAGCATTAAACTGACGGATATAGGCCTCTTTAAACTTCATAGCTTTTTCCCCAGTGTAGCCCATAACTAACATGGTAAACCCATCGCATGTCATATAATACATGGGCTGCCTTTTGTTTTGTGAATTGAGATAAGAGGACAGCTCAAAATTTAGCCGTCCAAATTCCTCACTGCAATCCATTTCCCGTATATCTTTCAAGACATTCTTATGTTCTTTTCCAAATGTCTCCGCTACATCCAAGCTTGTACATACTGTCACTTCATCTTTATTCATTTTCTTGATCTCTACTAACATAAAATCATCCTTTCGTTTTATTTTGTAGTGATAAGATATCTATGTTCTGTTTTTTATCTGAGCGCTCCCGTTTTGTCCGTGTAGCACATCTTTCCGGACTTGTCTACATAGTAGACTTTGCCCCCGGTCCTTACCAGCTCATCTGCCGCCATTGCTCCATTGGCTTTCAGGTAGTACCAGTTCTTTTTCCATTCGATCCAGCCGGTTTTCATCCAACCGCTACCGTCAAAGAAGAACCATACCCCGCCAATCTTTTCCCAATCATTTTTCACATATCCGCCGTCTGCATGACGGTACCACCAGCGGCCATCCCTTACCTGTATCCAGTTGTTCTTTTTGAGATATGCAGATACTGCAGATTTTGTCTTCTCTCCAACACATCCATCCGGATTAACACCCACAAGGCGCTGCACCCGGATAGTCTGTGCCTCTGTGTCTGGCCCGAAATCTCCATCAACATTTACACCGCTGCCGAATGTGTTCAAAATTTTCTGCCATGCTGTTACCGCTGTCCCTGTATCGCCCCTGGACAGCCAATCTTTAGTATCGCCGGATGGAGTATTGCCGGACATCGCACTTCCTGTAATACCGGAAACAATAGCATTCGCCATCCTCTCTGCTGTATACTTTGCGGCATCATTCGTATTATCACAAAAACAGCACTCAATCAACAGGGCTGGGCTGACCGTATGCCGCAGCACATAAAGACTGGGATTTGTTTTTACTCCTCCTCCCCTTTTTGTGTATCCCAGTTCCCCGATCCGGTCTGCGATCCTCTGAGCATAGGATTCGGCGGCAGAGCCCCAGTTATAGATAAATACCTCTGTTCCATGTGCCTGTCCATTGTAGCAGTTGAAATGGATGGACACATCCAGATCCACAGCATGCGCATTACAGTTCGCCACGATCGCGGCAAGATTGCCGTTCACAGTTCCGGAGCTTTCATCCGTACAGTCATAGACTGTATGGCCTGCCGCCTGCAGTTTACGGATCACCAGGTCTTTCACCTTTCGGTCCTCTGATGTTTCGGAAAATATACCGGACGCTCCCGGAACCTTAAAGTTATGTCCTGCATGTACATTGATCTTCATTCCTTTTTCCTCACTTTCTATATTTAAGATTTCCTGATGTATCTTCAGTATCTTCTCCCCGTATCCTTTGCCTGCCGCCCATCCTGTATGGTTTGGGTTCTCCTGTATCCCCAGCCACTCCACATATTCAGCCATCCCGCGTTTTACGAAGTGGAAGCGTGGGTCTACGCATCCCTGTTTTAATGGCTGGTCACAGGCATAGGCTTTTAGGTGCTGGACCTGCGCACGGATCCCCAGCCGTGGACTGGGGAAATTGTTCCCTTTCATTCCGGTGGCGGTCACTCCCATCCCACAGAAATTGTTCTGTTTTAGGCTGACTGCAGACCCGGCGAAGGTAAAATCCCCAGTCTCCAGACAGGATTGTGCAAAGGCGATATCACCTTTTACTCCCTCCGATTCTCCTTCTTCCAGATACAGCGGTATCATATCCAGTACGGACGGCTCCACACTGGGGTTTCTGCTCTTGATATATCTGCGCATCTGCTCTGCCGTGGCAGATGCTCTTCCCATGATCAATACACCCATTTCTTTTCCTTTCTACTCAGAAGAGGACGATCACTCGCCCTCTGGTCCTTCTTCCGTTTCTTTCTTCCCGTCTTTTTTCAACAAGTTCCGCAGCATCTCATAAAAGCCTGTGCTGGCCAGACCGGAGATCATACCGCCCAGAATTACCTCTGCATTAATGCCGCTGCTCATGTTTATGAGGATTGCAATAATAGTCCCCATCGTAAGAGCGGCAAGTGGGATATACCTGTTTTTGATCGCCGGTATCGCGGTCTTGATCACATAGCCCACCAGCAGGCAGATACCTAAGATCACAGGGTTGATATGATCCATTAAAAAATTTAAATCCATTTTATTTCTCCTTCTCTTCTAAGATCGTTATCCTCATCTCATGGTCGTTCAGTTTCCCATCCTGTTCCTCCATATGGTCCCACATCCTTCCATGGGATTTTTGATTTTTTTCCGTCAGCTCATCTACCCCTTCATCCAGACGGTTCAGACGGTCGATGAGCCGCACGATCGATGTATTGAGCTTGATGATCGGCGTCACGATCGACACCCCGAACGCTGCCAGGGCGGTGATCACGCCGAAGACTCCCCATTCCGTCATCTGCCCGGCCCTCCTTTTACGCGGTCCGTTTCCACATATAACAGGTGATGTACGGCGGCAGTGCGTTCGTGGATCCGGTATCTCCGTGTCCATGGCTTCCGCCGCTTCCTGTGTTCCCGATAGTAAGGGATTTTTCCCCAGTCACCTCTGTGCTCAGCGCCGGGCTCAGCCTCCAGTAATCCGGTCCGTTGATACCGGAATAAGCCACGGCACAGTCCAGCTTTGTCCCACTGAACACGATATCATGTTTATGGGACGGCATTTCTGCCGTGGTCAGCTTATGGCCCGCAGTCGTATGCTTATGGTCCTTGGCTCCCCCGGTCTTTTCTGCCGTCTTGAAATCCTCATCAGATGCACTGATCCCCACCGGCACTCTCCCTGCCCCCCAGGCGGTCCAGGTCCCCCCAAAGATACTCCCCGGGTTCGTTGCCGCAGTGGACAGATAGATGCTCCCGATGGGATGGAGGGCCAGGAACAAGGCCCCGATCTTCGTCCTTCCGGTCTTGGGGTCCCCAGTCTCCGGGTCCGTCTCTATGATGATGTCATCCGAAAGCTGGATGCTTTTCTGTTCTTCCAGCTCTTTGATCTTCTTTCCTTTTACTTCTGCCATTTCTTTTCCTCCTGACTTCCTGCGCCTCAATGCGGCACATATTCTATGGCGTTCCCCGCTGCGTCCTGCAGCATGTCCCCTGCTGCTTCTTCCACCGGGAACAAGATATCCTCTGCTGTCACCGATATCTGGAAGGTACCGGAAACGGTCACGGTCTGCGGGGTCAGCTTTACGTCTGTGATCTTGATGTTCAGCAAGATTTTACCTTCACCTCCACGCATTCGACAAATGTCTCCATGCCGATCTGGTAGATATACTTTAACAGATACATCCCCGGTCCCGGCGGCTTCACCATGGCCCGCAGCACATGCTTCTCGATGTCTGCTTCCCCGCTCTCCAGAATCTCTCCCGTATACTTCTCAGACAGCTCATATCTCGCTGCCAGGATCCGGAACGGATGGTGGTGGATACTGTGTATCACAATCTGCACCATCCTGGTCTCGCCGGTATCCATCTCATATCTCATGGCCATTTTTTACCTCCTTCCGCATGCTGGCTGTAACAATTCCGCGTAAAAGAGCGGCGGCACCACCTCTGCCTGATAAGGGCAAGGGATCAGGTGCGCGCAGAGGCTGGACGGATCAAACATGAGCAGCCACTTGAGGACGAAGCAGTAGTTTCCCGCATCATCCCATGCCGTGAGCTCCACGATATAGGTCCCATCCAGGTCAGCGGGGACGATGGCTTCCCACACGTCCCCATGTTTCCTCACAAACGCTACATCCCTGCCGTCGACCTTTCCCTCGAGGCGCGCGACCATATCAGTCCGTTACGGTGACGCTGATGATGAAGGTCTTTCCAGCATCTACCGGGTTCGGCGTGAGCACCACATCCGTGATCCTCGGTGCAGTAGTATCCAGGATGACAGTCCTTGTGACAGTCGCCTGTTTTCCGGCCTTATCCGTAGCCACGACCGTTATCGTATTGGTTCCTGCGGCCAAGGTCAATGCCTTGCTGAAGGTACCGTCCTCGTTCACGGTCACCGCTTCTGCGCTGCCGCTGTTGAGCTTGATGGTCACGGTGCACGGGCTGGATGTGGCATCATTGGTCTTACCGGCCACGGTGCAGGCTGCCTGATTGGTCTTCAAGCCTTCGGCCGGGCTTGTGATGCTCAGGGTCGGCGGAATGGTATCGATCTTGAATGTCACACTCTTCTGTGCGGCTGCGTTGCCGTCATGATCCATCGCATCCACCTTGATGGTGTGGCTGCCGTCAGGCAAGGCGGTTGTCGGCTTGAAGGTACATTCATATCCGCCTGTGACCTGTGTCTTTATGATGCCGGCTGTAACAGGCGTGCCGCTGTCGATGGTCACCTTGATGGTATCCGGATTGACGCCGGAATCGTCATCCGTCACCTTGAATGAGATCGTCGGCGTATTGTTGGACAGGTATGCCCCTGCGGTCGGTGCCGTGATGGTGATGATGGGCGCTACCTTTTCTTTTACGGTGAGCCTCAGTTTGCTCCCCAGGGTCGTGTCGGACGCATCTACGGTCGTCACGTTTCCCGCATCATCCGTTGCTTTTACAGTGACCGGGTAATAATGCCCGGACTGGTTATAACTGGACCTGTTGGGAGCGGTGATGGTCGCTTCCCATTTTCCAGATTCACTGTTCTTTGTCAGCGTCACGGTCTGGCCATTTATGATGGCCTGCATTGTTTTTACTGCCATATCTATTCCTCCACTATGATCGTATTTCCCAGTGCTGCCTTGATCTCCTGGATCTCGTTATCCACAGCCTCCGCACTGAAGTCTTTTAACTTTTCGTAGACTGCTTCTGCTCTTTTTGCTGCAGTCTCTGCATTTCCTGCTGCCGTACCCGCTCCTTCAGATGCCGTATCGGCTCTTTCCGCTGCCGTATTGGCCTCTTCGGATGCTGTGTCAGCCTTTTCTGCCGCTGTCTGGGCATTTCCGGCTGCCGTGTCGGCTCTCTCTGCAGAGGTCTCAGCCTTTTCCGCTGCGGTCTGGGCAGCCTCCCCGGCCTTCTCTGCTCTCTGGATGACTGCTTCTGCCTCTTGGATCAGTCTTTCCAGGACGGTGAGCTCATCCTTGCTCTCCACCGAACTGTCCACCAGGGACTTCTGCACCTCCAGGCGGAACAAAAAGCTCGTGACCCTTTCCTGTTCCCGGTACAGCTGGACCTGTCCCAGGCAGGTCCCGGTCTCCGCCAGCATCTGCGGCGTGATCTCGGCGTACACTTCATTCCCATGTATCTCGGCCTCCCTCCAGCAGGACAGGCCGCTGGGCTTCTCGATATAGATCTTCGCGCCCAGCCCCTCCGCAAGGATCATATCCCGCACCTGGAAGCAGGCTTCCCGTCCGCGGTCATCCTGCACCATACAAAGCCTTGCCTGTATCCCCTCCCGGAGGAAGTACACCGGCATCACATGTTCTACCATCTCCTCACTCCTTTCTTCCCGGGATCCACCGGACCAGATATACCCCTGTGGGAGGCGGCGGATCCGGCGGCTTCGGTGGTGCCCCGCCCTGTAAATACCGGCGCACCTCCACAAGCTTTCCGCTGTGGGTATAAGCACTGGCTGTCTTTACCCTGGGGCCGATCCCGGAGCCGTGGCCCACGAACTGATCATCCCCCAGGTACATCTCCACATGGGACGAACTTCCCGGGTCATCGTTCGGCCCCCAGAACACCAGGTCCCCGCGTTTTGCACCGGACTCTTTCTGCATCTCCAGAGAGAACACATCTTCATAGGCCGGGTTATGCCATACCAGCTCCCCATGACCCATCTGGTCCCCGGTCCAGGTGCCGATCTGGATACCGGCCCCCCGCTCGAACGCCTTCCACATCAGGGAAGAGCAGTCCGAGTATCCATTCGGTTCGTCGAAGACGCGCTGCCGCAGGCCGCCGTCCTGGGAATAGGTGTTCTTCCCTACACGGCTGAGCACTAACTGCACCACATCTTCCAGCCGGCTCCCGCCGTATTGCAGGTTTTCAAACCAGTACCTGGCATTCTGTTTTCTCTTTTCCAGCTCCGGGATCCCGGGTCTCTCATAGTTCTTCATAAAAGCTTCTGCCAGATATTCCGGAGCTTCCCCGGACTGGGTAAAAGCGGTAAATGAAAAAGGAAAGGCTGACGTGGCGATCCACTGCTGGTCATACCGGACTTCCCACAAGATCCGTTCCAGCTGGCCGTTCACGTAAACGGTCGGACTGCTGGTGTCTCCACCCCAGGGGTAGCCGTTCCGGTCAGCCCAGGAGGTATATTCCGTTGCCGGCGTCCACTGCACCAGACCGTACCCTCCAGACATGTTCTCATATTTGAGGTCCTGCCACAGTCCTGGATTCATGGTGGATTCCTGCTCCATGTTCCCCAGGATCCCCGCCACCGCATTCTGGGTCCAGCCATTTCCGATCAGATAGTCCGCGATGTACTGGGCATTGTCCGTCATCTGCGACCGCTCCAGGTATATATTACTTATAATAAGTGTCATCTTTTGTCCTCCTAAAAGCTCCCACTTTTGGTGTTGCCGCCTATACAGTATCCGTTCGCAAATTCCAAGTAGGTCCCATCCGAAAATTCTGCACGCCCACTCTTGGTCCCCTGGATGTAGGTCCCACTGTCTTTCGCTCCTGTCTTCCCGAACTTCCACGCGTTCAGAATGCTGTCTGAAAACTGGATCACGAAAGAGCCGCTCTTCGGCCCCAGAGTCAGCGAGGGGCTTATCCCCCTCAGGTCTCCGGTCGCCTCGTCTAGTACGGCTCCTCCGCTCAGCCGGAATACGCTCACCGTTTTCCCGTTATAATCGGATAAGAGGTTTACTTCCCCCGGCGTGATGCTCACGTACAGTCCGTATTCCGCACGTTTGGATTCAATCTCTCCCTTCAGCCGCGCATTGTTCATGGAGATCTCCCCGGTATCCAGGTTGATATAGAACCCTTCCCCAGTCTCCTCGTTGTAGTTCCTGGATGCCAAAAGGCCGGCCACGATACAGTCCGCGATGAACCCATAGCCTGTCCCAAATGTCCTCCAGTCCCAGTCCTTTCCATCTGCGGTACGCTCCGACGCGATCATGAACCCTTTCGTCCCGATGCACATAGCCCCATAGTTCTTACTCTTCGGGTCCGTGTCTTCACAGAGCATGGCCACCACGTCCAGCTTTTTCGCCTGGGTACGCTGCGCCCGCAGCTGGGTGACGGCTGCGTTCATGATCCCTATGATCTTTTCTCCTTTGAGGCCTCCCTCTTTGGTGATTGCATCCGCCGCTGCCTGCATAACCAGGGACATGTCGTCAAAATAGCTGCTCTCGATGTCCCCCACATGCAGGGCGGATACCTTCTCCCGAATGCAGTCATAGGTCAGGCTGGTCGCCCTCCCTTTCGTGATGATGTCAAGCCCTTTGTTCTCGCACTCCACACTGTCTCCCAGGCCGATCTGCACCAGGTCTTTCAGGTCCTCATATTCCACCGTGTCCTCTAGAGGGAAGAACTCGATATCATAGGAGACCTCCGGCTTGTCGATACCCACCTCGAAGTCCTGCATCGCCCGTTCCTTTAACGCTTTCCGCAGGCTCTCCAGATCCGGATATCCGGTCTCATCCTCTCCGGTACAGTCCTCCTGCAGCTTGATCTCACTGTACTGGACCACTTTGGTATAGACAATGGGGTATTTCTTTATGTTCGGGCTGTCCACCCATGGCCTCTCCCCTTCCAGCATATAGCCATTGTAGGCTTCCGGGATGATGCGGGTCACCACGTCATCAAAACGGACACGCTCTGTGATCCCCTGCAGGTTATAGCCGAAGGCTGCTCTGGCTCCATGATCCCCGCCCGCACGGCTGTTGATCGTCACGTGGTAGTTGTCATAGATGGGTTCGCCTCCCCATCGGTTGATGAAACTGTTCTCATCCTCCCCGCACAGGGCCTCCATCAGGTTCACTTTCTGGTAATAGGCCGTGCGTGCGCTCCGGATGTCAGACTCGGCTGTGTACGGCGTCCCCTGGGTCAGAATCTGCAGCGCCTCATCCCCGGTCTTGTTGGTGGGGCGTTTGTCCAGGATGGCTGTATTTTTCCCCGCATCAAAGAAGATCGGGTAGGCCGAGGCGTTCACGCCATTCTCTGATCTTTCGTGTTTATATATACGGAACAGCTGCCCTTTCCCAATGTTGGTATCTGCCTTGATGACAGCTCCGGATCTGATCAGGCCCGCGTTCTCATCATAAGGGTTCTGCAGGGACATCTCCCAGGTCCCCTTCAGGACTTCTGACACCGTACATGATAAAGGGTGCAGGACAGCGTCTCCATTCTTTTCATAGGCCTGGTTTGCGGCCTCATAGATCTGTATCATACTTCTCTCCACCTCGGTGTGATGTATATCGTAAAATCTCCGCTGGTCGTCAGTTCATTGTGTCCCGGCAGGAAGCGCATGGCACGGTAATCCCCCGACACCTTCCGGCCGGCCAGCTCTCCTTTTGGTGTGTAGGCAGCTTCCCGCTCGGTATCGATAAAGATCTCCCCGTCGACCGCCGCCTCCATCCAGTTCCCGTTCACGGAAAAACTGCAGGTCCCCTCCCCGGTGATCCGGAAGAGCGGGCAGCATCCGTCAAAGGGGTTCTGCAGTACCGCCATCCGACAGGTCGTCAGGATCTGCTCGCCGCCCGTTTCGAGGATCGGACTTCCGTCCGCAGCCAGAAGGTCAGCATCCGCCAGATCCTGCTCCTGTTCCATCTCTCCTGTTTTCAGATACTGGTACGGATCACAGGAAAAGACCGCACTGAACGTTCCCAGCTCCCGCGCAGTCCTGGCATTGGTCTCCAGGCGTACCGCATACACGTGATAAAAATAGTCCGCGTCATCCGACAGGCACAATCGTGCATTCCGGGCGGACAGCCACCGCTTGACATGCCTCCATTTTTCTGCCCAGGCTTCCGGCTTTTCCAGGTAATTGAACTCGATCGTGATCTCTATGGGATGATACCTATGGTTATCCTTATGGAGCACGCCGTCCCTTCCAGGGATGACGATGGCCTCCATATCATACTCCGGGGCCGGTATATCCGGCCTCCGCACCACATAGATCCCCAGGCTCTCCGCCCGGACCCCGGCATATTCTAAGTCATATCCATATCTCATCTTCCTCTCACCACCATCCTGCTCCTCTGTTTGTTTCCAATATACTGCTCTGTCTTCCGGTAGATGGGTTCTCCGTCCAGATCTACGGTGTTATAGATGTATACCGGCTGGCTGACCTGTGCGCTGTAGGTCATGGTGTTCTTTCCCAGGTCCATAGTACCCTGCATGTCACTGGCCAATTCCCGGACAGCACGCATCAGCTCCGGACGGCTGTCCTTTAATCCTTTCGTCATGAGGCCGATCATATCCGGCATCCACTCAGGCGCGCTGGTGAGCGGTCCCTCATCCGGCACGGAAAAATGCAGATGGGATGCGATCGTACCGGCCACATCCTTTACGGCGTTCTTTAATTTTGATATCATTCCTTTTATGCCATCTACGATACCCTGTATGAAGTCCTTCCCCCATTCCTTGGCCCGGCCTGGTAAAGACTTGATGTAATCCACTGCTTTCTCAAATCCATCTACCACGGCATCCTTGATGTTCCCGCCCATTTCTTTCGCACTGTCCGCAAGGTTCCCAAAAAATCTCTTTACGCTCTCCACCATATTGGATACTTTTTCCTTCAACTCCTCCATGAGCGCCGTTGCATTGTTCCTGAAATCCTCATTCGTATTCCAGAGATGGACCACAGCTGTTACCAACATAAGGATCAGCGTGATCACAAATCCAATCGGGTTTGCCGAGATTGCCTTGTTCAATGCTGTGACTCCGCCTGTGAGCCCCGGCAGTACCGTCGACAACGTAGTCGTCCCATTGAGGACACCGATAAGTCCCGATGCAAGCGAGGTCAGTTTCCAGGCTGCGAACCCTACACCGATGGTCTCCAGGGCCCCAGCCACAGAATCCTTGTTATCGATCAGAAAGCCAACAAACTCCACCACTAAGGGGATGATATCCTCCACGAGAAAATCAAATGCGCCGTCTATGACCTCTCCCAGCTCTTCAAAGTCTGCGCCCTCTGTCAACTCCAAGACCTTCTGCAGGATCTGATTGATCCCCTCCTGTACCGATACTGTCACCGGTGATAAACGCTCTGCCATCTGGGCCATACCCTGGTCAAAATCCGCAGCCGCCTGGTTCGCAGCCACCAAATCTTTGTTCTGTTCCTGCCATGCCTTGCCTGCCTGCATCAGCCCCTGATCGGCCAGCTCCTGCATGATGAGGTTTGTCCTCTCAGATTCGGAACCGCAGGCTGCCAGGCGCTCATTGAACGCGTCTTCGCTGGTCCCCGCCCAGTTCAGTACGTCTGCAAAGGTACCAGTCACGGTCCCCACTTTTGCCGTCTCGTTGATTGCTTCCGCCAGGCCGTCGATGGGGATGGAATCCCCATAATTCGCCCACGCGCCGACCGTACCGTTGATGAGCTGAGTCAGCTTATCCTGACTCAGGCCCAGGGCCTGCAGGTTCGCTGTGGTGGTCGCTGCGGTCTGGTCATCCCCCAGTACCCCGTAAAGTGTCTTATAGCTCTCCGTGGTCTCTTTCGTGCTGTACCCGGCTTTCTTACTGGACACCTCCAGACTGGACATGATCTTCCGGTATTCCTTTGTTTCTTCCATAAGGCCGGAGATAGCGGAATAGATGCCCTTCACCCCTTCCACGATCCCATTTCCCAGGATGCTCGCTTTTAAGCTGTCTCCAAAGGAACTGCTCTCCTTTTCGGCATCTTCTGCCGCATCCGCTACATCCCGCAGCCCCGTCTCCACATCCCGCAGCCCCTGTTCCATCTCATCCAGGGCGGTATTGTTTTGCTTCAGCTCATTTTCCAGCTTATTGAGTTCAGTCTCGGAACGGTTCACTGCCTGCTGCATCTTCATGGCCTGCGTGGACCCTTCCCCGAATTCCCGGGAAGCATCCGCCAGGGCCTTCTTGCAGGCCTCCAGCTTCCGCTTCTGAGTCTCGATAGAAGTGTTCAAGACTTTGTTCTTTGCGAGGAGTGCTTCCTGGCCATTCGCATTTTCCGCGTACCTGGATGTGACTTTCTGCATCTCCGTCCCCAGGGTCTGCAATGCCGTGTCGATCTCACTCAATTGACGCTCATACTCTGCTCCAGCCTTGACCTCCATACCGGTCTCCACATCCCGCAGCCCCTGTTCCATCTCCTCCAGGGCGGTACTGTTCTGCTTCAGCTCATTTTCCAGCTTATTGAGTTCAGTCTCGGAACGGTTCACCACCTGCTGCCACTTTAAGGTCTCCGTGGCATTTTCTCCGTATTTTTCCGCAGCCTCTGCCAAGGCTTTCTTGGATGCCTCAAGCTGTTCCCTCTGTTTCTCGATACTGCTCGTGAGCACCTGGTTCTTTGCGATGAGTGCCTCCTGGCCATTCGCATTCTCTGCAAATTCCGATACGACTTTCTGCATCTCCGTCCCCAGGGTCCTAAGGGACGTATTGATATTATTCAGCTGTTTCCGAAATTCCGCTTCCCCATCGATCCCGATCCGGGGGCCTATGTCATATGCCATCTTCTCACCTCAAATCCGGGATGTATCCCGTGTTCTTTTCTGCTTCCCGTGCGGCTCCGTTCCGGATCTGGCATACAGCGATCAAGTCCAGGAACTCTCCCACAGGCATGCAGGAATATTCCAGGACCGGCGCTCCTAGTTCTCTTCCCCAGAAGTCATACCACGCAAAGCTCAGCGGCCCTGCGTGGTCTCTGCGTTTTTTACGGTGCCCTCCACAGGCTCTGCCTCGACTTCCTGTTTCTTGGAGATCCCGATGCACTGCAGGATGCTCTTTACCAGGACCGCCAGGCCTCCCAGTTCCGTGATCCCCACCTCGATGGCCTCCGCCGGAAGTGGGATCCATTTTCCATCCGCATCCACCGGCGCGTCCTTCGGTGCCGGGATATCTTTTTCAAAATAATTTTTATATGCACATCCCTGCGCGATCAGCAGTTCCGTCATCCAGATGAGCATGTCCATATCCTGCTCATCCAGTCCTCTGCTCCTCAGATCTCCCAGACATTCCATACCGCCGTACCTGGCCACGATGGCCTTCTGCGCTCCCAGGGAAAAAGACATGGGATATCTCTTCCCGGCGATCTCCAGATAACTGATCATAGACCGCCCTCCCATTTCTTCCCGCATTTCCACATCAGGTACTCCACGGCCTCCGACTCCTTCGTGAACCAGGCGTCCTGCATCCAGGGATGCTTGTTCTCCTCATCCACGGCGTCGGACCGGAGGATCTTAGCTGTGACGCTCTTCGTCTGCCACTCCACGCTCTCCCCGCGGGTGGTCGCTGCCTCCTCCGGCAGATTGAAGCATACCTTCGGCAGGAAAACTGCCCGGTACTGGTCCACATCATCGATCTGATGCTCCTCGATGATCCCAAACCCCAGGTACGGTGCTTTCATATCATCGTCATAGGTCAGTTCTTTTACCTGGATCTTTTCCCCTTCCGGCCCGAACTCTGTCTCTTTTACTTTCAGCCCCAGGATCTTCATAGAGAGTTCCTGCGGCAGGTCTGCCGTGCCCAGGGTCAGCTCTCCGCTCTTAAAGGTCCCTCTGGCATTCTCGATGGTCTTGTTGTCCCCGTACAAGGGCGCATCGTCCCCCATCTCCCAGGACACGCCGTATTCTACAGCATGGTCCGCCACAAACGGCTCTTCATAGGACACCCTGTCCTCTTCTTTTTTATAGGTCCCACACACCGGGATCGATAATCCTTTGATCGCCATGTCATATCTCCTTTCTGATCTCTTCTTCTGCCCGTCTGCCCATGGCCTCTACGGCCTGCTGTTTCGCCTTCCGGGCGCTCTTACGCACCACCAGGGTTTTCCTGCGAAAGGAAGTCCCGCCTTCCACGGCGCGCATCAGCATCTGGTTTGGCACACCGTTTGGATATCTCTTTGTCTTCACTCGGCCGTATCCGGCCCATCCCAGCTTTGTGCTGATATACCCCGGCTTTGACTCCTTGATGGGCGCCAGGCCCATACCGTCTATAAGGTCTCCCTTCTGCTGCCTGGATACCCCTGATATCGGACGTTCCGGTGTTCCAAAAGGCGGGAGTCCGTTCCCGCCTTCCTCCACGGGTAATGTCTTGAGTGCTGCCTTTACCGCATCTGCGATCACACCAGCCCCTACATATACACTCGTTTTGATGACCTTTTCCTCGTTCTTTGCCAGGTCCTTGATCTTTTTTGTATATTCCTCCATACCCTTGATCTGCATGACGGCCATACTGTCTCCTCCTCTAACTGGTCTCAAAGATCCATTGGTAGTGGAGATACCCGGTCTCCTGCTCATAAGAGATCTCTGACAGCCGGAAAGCGATGCGCTTTCTCTTGAGTGCCCTCTGTATCCCCTCCACCCATGGATCTCTGTCCTTTTTGGTATACAGGTCTATGGTCCCCTCTATGCTCTGGAGCAGCTTTTGGTTGTCCCCATGCACACCTGCGCCTTCGCCGTCCTCTGCATATACAATGTAGTGGCAGCCTTTCTGACTGGCCTCATAGTGGGATACCTCTTCCGTGACCTCCAGAAGTGCCTCCTTTACCTTGTCCACTGCCTGTCCGATCATCTTTCTCCCAGCCTTTCCAGGGACAGCCGCGTGATCTTGAGCCCGTTCTCATCCAGGACATGCTGGACCATGGCGCACCGGAAGGATGCGCCCTCGATCCGGCAGACATCGTCCGTATGGATCGTGCGGTCCCTCCAGATGTGCACGACCTCCTCGATCTTCTCCTTTGCCTGCAGGGCAGTATAATAGCGGCTGATCCCCACGGTCTCATAACCGAAGGCATGGGAGCTCTGGTACCGCAGTTCCATCCTGGGCTTTTCCCCAGGATCTGCCGCATTGACCGTCCGATAGATCTCCAGCTTTCCGTCATCAAATGTCATTTTTCTTCCCTCCCATGACCTGGCTCATGAGCCTTTTGTTGAGTTCGTAGCGCAGGAAGCGCGGCATCCCCGTCTCGTTCACGTTCGCAGCACGCTTTCGGAAGAGCCAGGCCGCATAGTGCACCTGCACCATGCCGCTCTCCACGCTGTCATCCAGCTTGATCCCTTCCCGCCGGATCTCCCCTTCCGAAAGCTCCAGCAGCTTCCTGAGGTATTCGTCCTGTATATCCGTCATCAGCTGCAGATCCATCTTCAGGATGTCCAGCTGTTCTTCCCTTTTCATAGCTGCCCTTCCTCTCTATCTCATTCGGACTTCATTTTGTCTCTTCGGATGTATTCGCTTTGTCTTCCGGGAAAGTGGCGGCGGTCGTTGGTGCTTTTCCCGCTATGTTCAGGATCGCGAAGGCCTCCGCGATGACCGGCTTTCCGTCATACCTGGCCGTGCCCTTGAACACGGTCTGGTCTTCTAAGAACTTCACATGTTCGGACTGGCCCAGAGTGATCCCTTTTCTCTCGACCAGCTTATAGCTGCCCAGGTAGCCGAAGGCGATATCACCGTCCTCCATGAACTCCAGTTCCTCTAAAGCGCCCCCGATCACCGGCATGGTATCGGACATCCCGGACACGATGGCTGCTGCCATGTTGCTGCCCATGGCCTCCACTACCAGGTCCACGTGGGTGGACTTGTTCATGATCCACACCAGGCCTTCCTTGCTGTAATCATTGGCGATGGCTTTGGTAGCCTTTACGATCTCCTTAAAGAGGTCCACGCCTTTTTTTCCGGTCACAGTGATGAGGTTGCTGGTATGCAGGTCCTCCCATTCCCTCTCGGTCTCGGAATAACTATCCGGCTTCGTCTCCTGGGCCAGGCGGGTCACAAAGCCCAGAGGCATTTTCGCACCTTTTCCGTATACGATCGCCTTATCACAGGCTTTAGCGATAGCCGTGCCCAGAGCGTTCATGAGGCGCCCGGTCAGATCGGCGTCATTATCCTCTAAGATATAATTGCACACCTTGAAAAATCCGCCTACTTTAAAGCCGTCCATTTCCACATCCGTGAACCCTAAAGTCAGCTCGTTCAGTGTCCCGCACTGCTCCGTCCACACACCCTCCGGGTCTTCCCCAGCGATCACCATCCTGGCCGTTCCCGGCAGCACATCATGGCTTGTATACTTTAACAATTTCGATGTCCCGTATACGATCTGGTTCAGCATAGGCAGCATGATCTCCGGGATGATCAGCTCCGTGTTCCCCACTGCACGACGGTTCGAGATGACCTCCCTGGCTCTTGTGACAAATTCTTTTACTTCCGAACGGCTGAACATGCTCTCTCTCTCCTGGATGCTCATGTCCTCAAATCTCTTTCCTCTCATGGTCATGGTCCTTTCTCCCTTTCTTTCTGTCTGCGGCGCACCGGCTGCAGGTCCTGCGGGTGCTGCGGGTGCTACCGGCTGTGGCGGTACCGCGCTGCGCGCCTCTTCTTCCTTGATCTCGCCCTCGATCCGCTCGATCTCCCGCTCCAGCTCTCCCGTCTTCTGTTCATGTTCTTCTTTTTCCTTCTGGAAGGCTTCTGTCTGGTCCTCGACTTCCTTCCGCTCCTCTTCTGTGGTCTCCTCCGTCATCTCCTGGATCGCAGCCTCCAGTTCCGCTTCCCTCTTAGCGAAGTCCGCGTCCTGTCCCCGCAGCTCCTCCAGCTCTTTTTTCTTCTTGTCCAGTCTGCTCCTTAACAGCAATGCCCGTAATGCCATCTTCATTCTCCTTTCAGTCTTCCTAACATCCGTTCCCGCCAGGCTTCCAGGCTGCGCCTGCGCAGCGTCTCGATCTGGCTCTTCCTGGCACTCACGGAAGTCTCCGTGTATGCAGGGAAGGTCACAATGGATACTTCATACAGTTTCACTTTTTTGATGGTCCAGTGTACCTCGTTCCCACGGTCCTCGAACTCCTCATCCAGGATATCGAACCCAAAGCTACACTGATCCACGTCCCCGCGCTTCACCCTCTCATAAAGGTTCATGGCGTCCATATCGTTCCGGTTGATCCGAACCTCGCCCCACAGCCCCCGGCTGTCTGTCTTGAGCGTCAGGGTGCCGGCCCGGGTCCTTCCCAGCACCAGGCGTGTCTCATGGTCCGCTAAGCACCGGATGTCATCCGAGAGCGCTCCGTCAAAGGCTGTGTCCGCCACGCTCTCCGTGGCCCCTGGCCAAAGCTCATAGTCTGAGCCGAAGACGGCAAAATATCCGGAGATATAGAGGTCTTCGGAATCCTCCCGTGTCTCGAACTTCGATATCTTTCCTTTCATCTGCCGCATCTCATTTCCGCGTTCCTCACGCATCTTCCTCACCTCCCTGTATCAGTTTTTTCTGGTCCCCGATCATCCCCTGGGGGATATAGTTCTCTAAGATAATCAGCTCATCCAGGCCTTTTTTCGGTGACAGCCCGATCCAGTCCCGGACTTCGTTCCCGGCCATGATCCCTCTGGTGTAAAGGTTGCTCCCCACGTTCGACAGGGTGTTGATGTCATACGCGTACAGGGATCGCAGGTTGAACTTGAAATACCAGTCCGGACTCAGCAGGAGCTTCCGGGTGAGTTCCTGCTCCAGTGCGGCGCACAGCGTACGGATACGGGTATTGATGAAGTTGTTCCATTCCTTTTCATCGAACTGTCCTTCCCCCACCAGAAAAGACGGGATATCCAGGATGGCCGCCACGGTCCGTTTATCCAGCCGCACGGAATCCGGCAGGGCAATGTCATTTAAGGACAGCGGCCGGATCTCCTTGATATCGAACTGTTCCGCCGGGATCATCCATGGCTCTCCTGCCTCGGATGTCTCCAGGTAGCTCTCCAGCAGTTCCTTCCTGCCTTTCCGGTCGGCGAACTCCTCCGTTAGAGCATCCACCTTCACTACCATGGATGGCTTCCACTTGCTCTCCATAAAGCCTTTCTTTGTCTTGACCGCCTGTTTCAGGCTGTCCGCCACGGTCTTTAAGGCGGTCCGGTGCCCGGTCCCCTTCCATGGATAAGAGGGATCCGGATTGATGACGAAATGGAGTACCCCGTCCGGATCATATTCTTGTCCTTCATATAAGATCCGGTACCCGTATCCGTCCGGCAGAAAAGATACGCTCCCCGGTCTTGCCGGCACCAGGTCTTCCAGGTACCCGTCCTTTGTCACCGGGAACACCATGCTGTTCCCCTCTCCCTCCAAGAGGAGCGTGCGCACGACGGCGGAGATAAAGGTCTTCCGGGTCATGTACCGGTTCGGATGGATATCGATCTTCTTCGCCAGTTCATTCCGGATCCGCACGTCCCCGTTCTCTGTGTTCCCCATCAGATAAATGGTCATGCTGGAGATCAGGTCGCAGATCTTACCCACCCCTGCCATGATCTCCGGATTGTCGGCCAGGCTGGTATAGCCGCTGCAGCATAAGGTCTCATACGCCTCCATGCTGCACAGATAAGATACCGGCTCTGCACGGGTCTGTTTCTTTTTCTTCTTTGCCATGTCTCCTCCTTATGAAAACCATTCGCTCGCCTTCTGCTTCTTTTCGATATCGATCAGCATCTGCTTTGCCGCGATGACGTCCGCATCGAACAAGTCGATGCGCAGGTGCTTCTCCACTTTCTCGAACCGTACAAAGTCATCGCTGTCCTCAATAGCCTTCACGTTCTGGATGCAGTATTCATAGGCGCGGTTATGGCAGTAATAAAACCTCTGTTCCTTATACTTGTTCTCGATCTCGCGGAAGGCCTCCGTCTTCTCCACGTACCGCTGGGACTGATCCCGTACCCGGAATCCGGCTTTTTTCATCTTCAGGACGAACTCCCGGCTGTACCGTCTGTCATAACCAACCCACTTGATCTTAAAGCCCATTTTTTTCATTTTCAAAAACCACATCACCGGCTCCTCATAGTCGATGACGGTGCCGTTGCACAGGGTCAGCCATCCCTTTTCCTCCCACCAGAAGAATGGGATGCTGTCCTCATCGGCTTTCTGGGCTGCCAGCGCAGCTGGCATGAAGGCGTGGGTGATCGCGATATCGATATCCTTGTACCGGCCGTGAAGGGCCGTTCCTGTCAGGTCATGCATCAGGGAGAGGTCCGCCCCGCCGTACCAGGTCACCGGCAGCGCTGCCAGTTCCTCCAGGCTCCAGTCATACTTCTCATCCGATGCCTGCACGACTGCCATGTCAAAGTAAGTATCCACAGAGCTTGTGAAGACGTTCAGGGATTTTGCAAAGAAGTCCTTCCTCTGCTGCGGGTCGTTCTGGGCCTGCATCGCGTCGTTCATCATCTCTTCCGGACGGATAGACGCCCCATAAGCCGGGTTGGCCATCTCATGGACTGTAGGATCCAGGTAGTCGATGTATTCGCTCCCGTCCTCCCCCTTTTGGGGATCCGCTTCACAGATGAAGATGAAATACTGTTCATCCTCCACCTGTCCATCCAGGACGCGCTTGCAATACTTCACCCGGTTCGCTAAAAATCCATTGGGGTCATCTCCCGCCGTGGAGATGCCGATCATCAGCTTATTGGAATATGCCTTCATGGCCTCCTTGAACAGGTTGTACTGCTTCGGCCTCTTGAACGCGTGGATCTCATCCGCGATCGCTACGTTACAGTTGAAAGAGTCCTGGGCATCCGGGTTCGCAGCCAGGGCCTGCAGGCTGAAGAGGCCTCCTCCGATCTCGGCGCTGATGGAATGCTCGTTGTTGTTGTCGATGATCCGGAAAGTCTCCTCTTCTCCCATGCGGGTGATGTTGTATTTCAAGAACCCAAAGGTCTCCATGGTCTGCTTTTGCGCAGCGGCCACCACGTAGATCTTGGAACCGGACATCCGGTACAAAAGGCCCAGGGCATACGCCAGCCCTGCTGCAAAACTGGTCTTGACGTTCTTTCTAGGGATAAAGATGAGTGCTTCATGGAACCGGTTGACCTTTGTCCCTTTTATCTTGAACCCCAGCAGGTTATAAACGATGAACTTGTGGAAGTCCATCAAAAGGAACGGGGTCCCGCGCAGAGGCGTAGCGTCCCGCTTTTCTCCCTGCTGGTGACAGAGAGTGCTCTCGATGATGCGGATGCAGAACTCCGCGTCATTGGGGTCAAAGTCATAGGCCGGGTTCTTTAAGTCCTTTAGGAACCTTGCACAGCCCAGGATCCGGTATTTGTTCGCCCGGATCTTCCCCGACACCACACCCTTTGCATACCCCATGACGGCATCCCAGTTTTTATACTTCTCCATCTGCCTTCCGGAGCGCTTCTGCCAGTGCGCCGCCTTTCTTCTTTTCCAGTCCCTTTGTCTTTAAGAGCTTCAGCCCCTTCGGGGTCAGCCCCAGAACATTCTCCATCTCCGTCAGCTCCCTGCGCATGGTCTCCAGGGCAAGATAGAGTGCCGTCTTCCTCTGGTTCTTTGCCCCCGCCTTGTTCGTGTATACCTCTGTGATCTGGCAGTCGTTTTCATACCATTTTTCGTTCAATATGTCGTACTGCAGGCGCAGTTCCACGTACCTTTTGATAGGCGCCTCGAACTCACTTTTATATGTCCCAAGCGCCTCCATGCCGGCTTTTGTCTCCCGGTACAGCGCATTCCGCTTCCGGCTCATAGTCTGTTTTTTCACGGGTTTCCCCCCTTTTTCTTTTTTCCATCGGAGATGGAAGAACAGGTACTCCCCCAGTAGAGGAGCCTCAGGCCTCTTTTTCGGGACCAGGGGGGCTCTCCCGATAGATATGCACCTGCATCTCCTGGATATGGATGCTGCATCCATATGGCAGCATCGCTTCACAGCTCTCCTCCAGTACTCTCACCGGCATCGTGTCCGCCTGCTGCTGCAGGGTTTTGATCTGTCTGCCCAGTTCATTGACCAGATCGATCTGCCTGGTATCCCCGGACTTGACCGTGCCCTCCCGTAATGCCTTTAATAATTCATCCATGTCCTTTCCTCCAATCTTCCATCGGACGGATGAGACGCTGCAGCATCCGTCCTTCCTTTGTCAATTCTCCGGTCTTCCGGTTCTCTAACCGGTTGTGCGTGGCGCGGCTCACAGAGATCAGGTTCCAGTCCATCCATTCATACTCCGGGTATTCCTCTGCCGGATAGATATGGTGCACTGTGTCCGCGTCCCCGCTCCTGCCGTACATGGCTGCCACCCGGTCCCGGTAGCCGTCCAGCCGCAGGATGTGTGCCCGCTTCTTCTTCCATTTCCCTGACTGGTAATCCATCTTCCGCCTCCTGCCCATAGAAAGAGCGCCCAGCACTTCTGCTGGACGCTCTGATGTTCTATCTTCTTTTTTTCTGATTAAAAACCAGCCGCCAGGCTGTGACACCTGACGGCTGGAAAACAAAGGGGACTACATAAATGTAAGGGGATTATGAGCCGTTTGGTTCCGCCCAGTGGCTCTATTGTTAGTATAAAACGAATCCAACGAATAAAACGAACTATTTTCACTTTATCTTATATTTTTTCTATAATACACTAAAAAGGCACCTTCACTGAAAGGAAGGCGCCCTTATAAGTCAAAGGAATCACTTGAAAAAGGTATACCACAGTGTTATAATTCAATTGTCGAGAAAGAATTATAAACCAGCTGAACTGTGGTAACACTTTCAGCAAGTAACCAAGTACCTTGAGTGCTTGGTTTTTTATGTATAAGATTTCTCCTAAACATCATGAATTACATTATACTAATCGTTGCCGCCTGAGTTTGATACACCAACAAAATTACAACACCCAGTAGCCAAATTACAAAAAGGAGGATAGTCAACCTCCAAATGAGCCATTTGGTGTCGCCTACGGTATCTATTGTTAATATAACACAAACTACTTACACTTTATCTCATATTTTCCCGACGTCAAAAGGGCACGTTCCCGGAAAGGAATGCGCCCTTGTCTGCTCTAAACTGCTATCCTATCTATCACTTTCTTCTGTTACTCATCCTGCATTTATCTTCTCCAGCAGTGCCTCCCGGAGCACCTGAGAAAAATTGATATCCCTTGCCGTTGCCTCTTCATCCAGCCATTCCGGAATGCTTAATGTCTTCTTGACTGCCCTGCTGCTGTGCTTTCTTCTATATGCTTCCTGATCGAATTCTACGATGACCAGCACCCCGTCTTCTGTATCTACCTGATCCGCTTCCCTTGCAGCCGGTACCTCTTCTTTCCGCTTTATCCTATCTGTGAGTTCCAGGCCCAGCGCATCAACTGCCATCTCATACGCTTCCGCCATATCATCCCCCTCCGTCAGGCATTCCGGAAAGTCAGGGAATGATACCCAGTATCCTCCCTCTTCTGCCTTATGAAAAACAGCCGGATAAAATGTTTTTTTCATGCTTCCTACCTCCATACTCCTGCCGAAGGCAGGGCACTATCTCAGCCCTGCCTGTTTCAATATAGCCTGTTCCAGCCCCTTTTTCAAAGATCTGGAATGATAAGGTACGATCACTTGCTTTCCAGTCGCCTGGTTTCTCATTTTTACATGGGAACCATTTTGACTCACCTCTGCAAAGCCGTTGTCTTTCAGATGTTTTATCATCTCCTTTGAAGTCATTGGCATTTCCTCGTATCTCCTTTCCTTATCATATTTTTATTATATCACGTATTATTACGTATGTCAATCTTTTTTATACGTATTATCACGTGCACAAATAAGTGGCTGATGTATAGAATCTATTTTATCCCACACTTTTTTAAATATTTATCCCGTATCATCAAACGGGGATAGTCCGGACTGCTTTGATATCCTGTTTTGGCCGCGATCCGCTCCCAGGTCATTCCCTCCATGTAGAACATTCGGAACACGCACCGGGTCTGTCCGTCCTCTATCGATTCGATCCACATCTCTACCGCCCTGGCTCTCTTCCTCTTCTGCTCCAGGATCTTTTTTCTCTTCTCGAAGAGTTTCCAGTCCATGCCGACCACAGATTGTGCCCGTGGAAATCCTCTCTGATAATCAAACACGGTGCTGCTTATCAGGCCGCCTTCCCCTGTCTGCATCTCCTGAATCTCCATCTTCAGGACCGGGATCTCTCTTTTTATCTTTATGTAATCATCTAACATCTTCCTGGTCATCTTACTCTCCAACGGCCTCACCTCCTGCTGTCTATCCGAAAAATCCTCCCCACCATAAAATCCCCAAAGTGAGCAGACATCTGATACATGTTTGACCGAAACTCACTTTTCCGGCTCTGATCCGCCCGTTATTAGCAAAACTGTCCGCTATGCTGAACCCTAATAAAACTGCATATATGATCTGTGGTGCTCCCATCACACTTCTTCTCCTTCCTCTTTATCTGATCGTCTCATAAATCTCTTTCTTTTCGTTATAGTTCACAGCTACGGGACCTCCGCAGTCTATACAATTGATATCGAACATCTTTTCCTCTTTGTTGGTCATATATTCAAATTTTCTCCCGCACTGGCAATTCACCTGCAGCTGTTTCAATTCTTCTGTAAATGGGTGATATGCTCCGCATAGTTCACAATGATATCCTCCTATCTCTTTCTTTGTACAAAATCCTCTTGTATGCCCGCAGGAAGGGCACTTTAAATACAAGAATCCTTTGTATGTATACGCACCTCCCAGCTTCTTAGATGGTTCTTCTGAATCTTCTGGCTTTTCTTTCACTCTTGCTCTCGGTTGGATCTGCACCGGTATTCCTGGCAGCTGCTCCTTCACCAGTGTTTCCGACTGCTGCCCCTGGTCCATTCCATCTGCCTGCAGTAACTGCAGCACGATCGCTTTGAATACCTTTTCTCCCAGCTTCTTCTCTAAGTCTATCGCTACACTCTTACCTTCTGTCGTCACTCTTATCTTCATCCTATTTTCTCCTGTTCTATATGATATCGACGTTCCCAGGCTGCTATTGCCTCTTCTTCCGTTTTCTTTCTCCCTGTCTTTGCCCCGCAGTGGCAGCATATAATCTGATATACCTTTCCTCTTTTTGTGGGTATCTCTGCTGAGAACTTTTCTTTACAACCACAAAATGGGCATGGCTTTAACTTCGCATTACTCATGGCTCTCCTCCAATCTATCCTCAAATTCTTGATAGCACGCCGTACAGCCCAGAGTATCCACCAGACTACATGCTATGTACCCATCCTGATACACTGCCACATTGCACTTTAGACACTCCTTTACCTGGCAGCCTTTATATTTTGTAAACCCTGGGCAGTAATGGACCGGATAAAATATCCCGCCTCTACACCAGTGCGCCTGCTCTCCCGGCTTATCCCAGTTGCTCCAGGCAGTCCGTGGCGGCTTATCTGGATGAGCCTTGTCGTATGGCTCCACCTTTGCCCGGTAATCATCATAGCACTCACCGTATAGGCAACGACTTGACCACCAGTACAGGCAGCTCCGGCAGACACATTGGCCGCAATGTCGTATAGGTGTATTGTCTCTGGCCTGCATGTATTCTGATATTGATATTTGACCTGATCTCTTCATCCAAACATCATGTAATTCCTCGCATTCACCCTTTTTACTCAAATAAGGCTTTCTGCTCTGATATACCTCTTCTAATTGTCTCTCTGTTCTTTCACACAGTATTTCATACACCCCTATCTTTAAAACTTTCTCCCTTTAACCACTCGGTCAGACACTGCCGGCACCATTCATCCGGTACTGACCCTCCGCCTTGGATATTTACCAGTTTCTCACATTCCGGCTTATTTTCACTGTGGCAGAAATCAATCCCATCATCTATACCATGTTCCATAAAAAAATCAGCTATGCCCTCATCCGTCGCGAGCATACGCCTGATGTTATCACCTTTTGTCATGTTCTTTCCCTTCCCGACAGATATTCCGGATAATCAAAGATACTCATCTGTACCCCTTCCTGCTGCTCTGAGATCTGTCCCGTCTCTTCCCGTTCCGGTTCTCCCTGTCTCTGTTCCGCTTTTCCCCGATTCTGTTCCGTTTTTCCTCGATTCTGTTCCGGGAGGTACGGAAGGTTGAAATACCTGCAGGCAATCCACTGTGGCTGCCACTGCCTCGTTCCTCCAGCTTCTTGGTACAGCCTGCAGCAGAATCTTCTGTTCTCTCGGAAGAAGTTATCACACTCCGCGCATAGGTTCCGATAGTCGGTACCTCCGGAACGCTTATACATCTCACTGATCGCTCTCATGGCTATCACCTACGATTTTTACCGGGTGTCCGAGGGCCTGCTCTATCTCCGCAAAGGTCATTTCTTTCGGTTCTTCCCGTTCTTTCGGTGCTTCCCGGTCCCAGCACTCTGTGCAATGCCTTTTCTTGTCTTCGTCCGTTTCATCATCTAATGCTATACAATCGCTTTCTATCTCATATCCATATGTATCCGGGCAACCATTGCATCCTCCCCACCATTTTTCATTTACAAACGTGGGGAGTTCCTGTTGCAATTTTTCTCTAAATGTCATGTTCTTTCCCCCTTTTCAAATGCGATCTGATCCGGCTCCACATGTCTCCAGTCCTTTACCTCATCCAGCCGGTATTGGTAACTTTCCCGCCCGTTTACCTTTATGGCGATATATCCTCCGGTCTCTACAGATCCGTAATCCTTGCCATTTACATATAAATGGATCTCCTGCCCAGTCTTTTCTGCTATCTTCTCCAGGTTGTCCCTGATATTCCTGAGATACACCATGATATCCCCGTCTGTTTTTAACTTATCCATGTATTCCTCCTATCTTATGCTTCTGCAGATGCTCATGCACCTGCTCCCATAGTTCCCAGCATTTTACCGGTTTCCCATCATACTTTTTACCGCCGGATGCCGCCCAGTGGTCCAGCCAGCCATTCTTTACCGCCGATCCTATATGTGCCGGGGCGGACAGTTCCAGCTCTACCGGCTCCCGCAGGGCCTGAAGGCCTGCCAGCAGGGCTTTTATCTCCACTGCCGCCCGGGTGTCCCCAGGCCCCTTCTCCACCTGCTTCACAGATCTATGCGTTTTCCCGCTCTTATCCACATAGAGCAGGTTCGCTGTGGCTGTCTTTCCACATATCCGGATACTTATCTTCACTTTTTTCATGGCTGCCTCCTAAGAGAAAGGAAGGTCATCCATGGCCTCATCCGGGTAATGCATAAAACCATCCTCGTCCACCGGCACCGGCGTCACCGGTTCTTCTGCCTTCCTGCTCTCTGCAAATTCCTGGTCATCCACGATGACATCCGTGGTATATACCTTACGCCCCTCCCGATTCACATAGCTCCCCGTCTGGATCCGGCCGCTTACGGCCACTTTCATCCCCCGGCGGAAATATTTTGCGGCAAAATCCCCCTGTCTGCGGAAGGCCACACAGCGGACGAAATCCGCTTCTGCCTCCCCTTCCTTCTTCCGGGCCCGGTCCACGGCCAGGGTATAGGTCGTGATCATAAAGGGTTCCTCCCCCTGTGTATACCTGCTGTCCGGTTCCCTGGTCAGTCTTCCGATCAATACGACTCTGTTCATACGTTCTTCCCATACCTTTCATGTAATCTGTCCCATTCCGCGATCAGCTGCGGCGGGTATTTTCCCTGTTTTTTCCCTCCTTTGTCATCCAGGCCCCATTTCTTCATGTACTCCCTGACTGTCGTAGGAGACACGTCCATGCTCCTGGAGATCTGCAGCGCGTTCTTCCCTTCCAGAGCCAGCTGGTGCATCTCCTCCAGCTGTCCCAGGCTCATCCTCTGTCCCAGCTTCATCTTTTATCCTCCTCATCTGAAATCCTCATGGAAAAGTCCCAGGAAATCCTCATGGCTGTGATCCAGCTCATAGACCTGCTGGCACATTCGTTTCAGCATCCGGTCATAGTTCCGGTTCTGATGCACGGCCTCCGCCCCGTCGATATGATGGCGCAGGCACAGGTTCACTTTGAATCCCTGCTCCTCACTGATCTGCCTGCGTCCGCTCCCATAAAAGACATGATGGTCCTGCACCGGCTTTTCCCGGAAGTCCCCTTCCAGCAGCATACACAGGAAGCACTGTTTACAGGACTGGTCCTGTAGGATGCTCTTCCCATGCTTCTTTCTCTTTTTCTTCTTCCCCTGTTTGGGGTACATCAGCTCATTCACGCTTTCCTCCTGTCTGGATCCGGAATAGGGTATAATGCCGGTAAGGAAATCCGGTCACCTTGTTCCTTCCCTCAAAATATGATTCTTTATCTATGTACCAGCCCCTGGGCGCCTCCGGCTCTTTTGGCCAACGGTCCAGCTTTTCTTTCTCCGGCTCCGGCAGGGGCATGTTCCTAGAAACGGAGTAGTTTGCTTCTACGACCTTATGGTCCAGCACGCCCTTCTCGACATATTTCTCCTGGCTCTTTGCATCTTTCGTCAGATACTGGGCCAGTTTCTTGAAGTTCCCTTCCCGGTACAGCAGCTGCTTGTCCTTTACCCTGCCGTGCTTCCAGGCCGCCTCTATGATGATGTCCGTATCCGGGATCCGGTTCAGGGCTACATGGATGTGCCAGTTCCCGGTCGGGGTGCACTCGATGTTCCGGATCCAGCGCAGCTCCATGCCCCTTTTCTTGTATTCCTTCCCGGCGGCCAGATAAAACTCCCGAAAATCCGCCTTTGCCTGTTTCATATCTTTCGGCCGTCTGTCCTTTGGATAGGTCAGGGTGATGAGATAATCGTTCACCTTGAAATACTTCCGCAGGCGGTGCCTGGCCTTCTTCTCTTTGTTCCACTGGTTCACCTGGGCCACCTGCTCCGGGGTCGCCTTCTTCTTCACGCTCCTTTTCTCTCCTGGGGCCCCATACCTCCCGTCAAGGTATTCTTCCCGCTCGATCACATCCGCGAACTCATATGTTACCCGCTTCGTCTTCATATCTCATTCCCCTTGTGTTATCTCAAGTTTAATAGTCTTATCAAGTGATAAAAAGGGGATCTTCTCCCCATATATTGACATCTTTTTTTCATGATAGTAATATAGAATCGTACCCTGTAGCTCGGGGCGCCTTCTTTAGGAAAGGCAGGTTTCTTCGGTACCTGCCTTTCTTTGCACTGTATGATCCAGAAGAGCACACAGTTTCTGCCATTTTTTATTTTCTGATCCCTAATTTTTTTGAGGATATCTTGACATTTTTTAATGGCAGTGTTACTATACAGTCATGAGCTTCTTATCTTAATTTCTAAGCATCATAACCCTTGAGAAAAGGCGGCTGCTCCCTCGGTCTGCCTTTTCTTTTTTATATCAACAGCCTGAACGACGTAGTGCTGTCCCTCCGATGTTTGAATTCCCGGCGGGCCAGAAACCCGTCTTTTCCTGCGCAGCTCCCGCTGTACTGATCCGAAAGCTGGAAAGATTCCAGCGACAATGTGGTCAAGCCGTGTTTCTCTTTTACCTGCTCGATCTCCCGGAAGATCGGCTCGATGTCTGCCTGCAGGGTGCTAAATTTCTTCTGGGTCATATACGTTCACCTCTCTTTGCTCTGGATCATAGACCAGATAAAGGCTGTCCCCATTTTTATCTACCACTTTTGCACTTCTCCCGTTCATATATATCTTTACGCTCCCAGTCCGGAAATTCCCGTCTACCCATCTCCGAATCATTGCTTCTGCTATCGTACTGTACACTTGCATTTTCTCCTTTCTCCTGTTATTATGTATTTGACTATTTTGGTCTTGGGTCCTGTTTCGCGCCCCCGCTGACAGGGCCCTTTTATTTTCTTCCGGCTTGTCCAGCCCCAGTGCCTCCAAGCACCAGACCAGTGCAACTGCCTTCATGTTATTCTCCGGATCATTGCTCTTTGCAAGCTCTTCCGAAACGTGCCAGATCCCGGCCACTATTTCCTCTTCTACAAGCATGACTCTCATCTTATTCCTCTATCAATTCCTTAAATGTCCTTGCTGCTCCCCTGGAGACCGCAGTGCCTACCAGGAACACTACGATCGACCAGAGCGGAAGCTTATATACAAGGCACACCAGTATAAAAGCTATCACTGCATGTATCATTTTGATCTTCCTTCCTGCTTGTCCCATGGTCCCGCCCTTAGGTGGTTTTATCTTCCTTGTATTTTTCAATTTCCCCAAGTCTTCCCTAAGCCTTTCTCTGGTAGTAAATGTCTACCAGAGCATCTGTTAATCTCTGTGCACAGCCTTCCGTATATTCGGCGGTGCACTTGATCTCTTTTTTCTGCTTTGCCATGCTAAACACCTCCTGTTAAAGATATGCGGTACTGGTTGTACTTGTTTCATGCGGGCCTGCCCCCAAAAGCAGGCCCTCTTTATTACTCCTCTTTAACTACTGTGTCAGCACCCTGGACAGTCACCCATCCATGTTCCTTGCGGGCCTCCATCTCCATCATTTGAATCAGTTCTGGCGTAATGCTTTCAGATTTGAGTCTGTTTGCCTCCGCTTCTCCTCTGGCCTTTTCAATTTCAACCGCTGCGGCTGATTCTGCTTTTACTTTATCTGTCTCGGCCTGTGCTATCGCGGTCTGTTTATCCAGCTCTGCTTTCTCCGCATCCTGCTTTGCCTGTTCTTTTGCCTGCACCTTTTCTTTCAGTGCATCATCTAACTGCACATCAATGATAAGGGCTGACGCAACATTGATTCCATATTCCGGATCCAATTTCTCATTCAGGTATTCCGTGATCGCTTTGCTCACTTCCGACCTCTTTGTGCTGTAAATATCCATAACAGAAAACTGCGGCGTGACCTCTTTTATGTAGGCAATGATGGAGTTCTGTACCATACTGTCCACTATGGCGTCCCCGTCCATGCCATTAAATTTTTCATATAATCCCGTCACCCTGTCGGGCAGGAAATTATAATTCATAGTTATATTAAGTTTGACCATCCCGCCATCTGCAGGGGCATCCACGTGCCAGTCAGCATGTTTTTTCTCTCCGTAATCTGACGGATTGTTACTAAGGACCAACTGCTGCTGTGATACCGGATAGTCTTTCACTTTATCGGTCGGCCCGACAAAATGGAAACCTGGTCCCAGTGTCTTGTCCTTTACTCCGCCCTTCATGGAGTAAACAACCCCCACTTCGCCCTGACCTACGTGGGTCATGGACATGACCGTGTATCCTCCGCCGATCAGTGCCGCCGCGATAATAATTCCTACAATCACTTTTTTCATTCTGTTTCCTCCTGGATCTCTTTTTTTATTTTTTCATAAGCCTCTTTCTCTACATCGAATACTTCCTTTTGCCGTTGCATCCGAATGTAAATTTTGTGGCCTATAAACAAGATTAATAATGCTACCAGCCCAAATGCGGCTGCGGATAATAAAAATATAACCCACATGATTCTCTCCTTACTCCGTCAGGTCTTCTGTGTTGATTTTCTTTTTGCTCCCACCTATAATGTACTTACAGGCCCCCGCCAGGGCCGAGTACGAAAGAAAGAAGATTAGCATGTCAAATAACACGCTTTTATCTTTCCCTGCTAATGAAATAGAAGCACTCGCAATGCTTTATGTTCAACAGCAGGACATTTCAGGACTTTCTCCTGAAGAACTTCTTGACATTTACCAAAAGGCTTATGACAAAATAAAGACATATCACAGAGAAACATGCCAAGAACGTCACCATCTTGGTTGGTCTATTGAATAATTTATAGATTTCAACCATTGCAGTGGTTAATGGTGCCAAGCTACTCTCCACTGCCGTTTGTGACACCTCTGCTAACAGCTCCAACTGTTTGCGGAGGATTTCTTCATCCGTCATACCGTGAATCGGCTCTTCCATTTCACATCACCTCCGTAGCATAAAAACCTAATGCCTTTGCTATCTCCTTGGGATCATACTCTGGCGCATGTTTCCTTGCGTTTTTATCGCCCAGCATCTTGCGATATTTCCAGTAGTCTGTAAATGCCATGTAATTCACCCTTTTCAGGGGGCCTTCGCCCATTACAGCAAATTCTCCGTATCTTTCCCTGTTTGCTTCGATTTCTTTCATATATTTTCTTGCGGTACGGTCGCTGATATGGAACTGTTCACAGATTCCCTTTACATTCATTACTGGATTTCCATACATCTGTTTGATAATGGTCATACTGCTTCCCACCTCCTCTTGTTTTATTAGTTTCTCCTGTCTATAATGTACTTACAGGCGTTGCAGCGCCGAGTACAGAAGAAAGGAGGGTACATAAATGCCTGATAAAATTTATCGAATAAGAGAAATACGGGACGATCAAAGCGGTGAGTCCCAAGTTAATGCTCTTCTCGAAAAAAGCTGGGTATTCATATCAGCTTGTCAAGTTGGTACTCCTGAGGCAATGGATATTGTCTATATCGTCGGGCCTTAGAAGAAGTGTATACAGCTACTTGCCAAGAGGAATCTGCATTATCACATTTTTTTGGGTCAAAATTTCCAGGAATCTGATAATGCCTTGTATCGGAGTGCTTTGTCTGCTTGATAAAGCACTTCATTCATCTGTAAATAACTCATTTTGCTTTTTATTAGCAGTTCGCATATTTTCTCCGCTATATCTGATCCTTCAAGATCATAATCCACAGGTGTTTCGTTGGCCTTAACTATTTCATAAGGTTCTTGCATAATCTTCTCTTTTTCGTGATTTCTGTTCTGTAGTGCTGTTTGAATATTGTTCATTTCTCTCACCTCCTTCTTTCCCCCATTGACACAATTCTTATATTGTTCTTACAGGCCCCCGCCAGGGCCGAGTAAATATGGAGGGAGAATTTTACTCGGATAAAAACAAATTGGTTTATGACTTATCTCTTATATGTGTCAATCAATGTCTGCAAGATATTCAGCCCGCTTCAATGGACGAAGCATGTAAAAATTCCATTGACGCCTTTGAAAAAGCTTATTCTAAAATAAGTGCTTTAATCGAACCAGTCGTTGAAAGACTCAACACAAAATAGTGTTATTTTTTCATTACTTGCAATTGCTTTGACAAGGTCACAAATATCATTTAAATCCTTTACAGTTATTCCTTGCGATGAAAGTTCTTTTACAATTTTCTTCGCGAGGAATACCTTGTCTCTACGTTCCATACCTTACCTCTCTTCCTTTTTGCCGGCTCACAACAATTAACCTTATGGTAGGGGGTGCTTGTCATCCCCTATTCCTTAATTCATGGAGTATCTCATGCAGCAAAGCAGTCTGGTACTTGATTTCTTTTCCGATTAAAGAATCTGGGTTTATATATACCTGTTTCTTTTCCTTCTTCCTTGATTCTTCTACTTCTTTTAACTCATTTTTTTTGAACTCAGAAATTTCCCTTTCAATATCCATTGTATTTTTCCTTTCATTATGCCGTTTCCGTTTTCTTTTCAATTCCATATAATTCATTTGGTTCAACTTCTAAAGCGTTTGCAATTCTTATAACATCTAAATCTGTAATAATTTTTCTGCCATTTAGCATATTGCTGAACACTTTTCCGTCATAATCTGCCTTCTTTGCTATAGCTCCCTGCTTTAGACACTTCTGCTCAATAATTTTCTTTGCATTTTCTGCAACAATTGACCTAACCAAATAACCACCTCCCATATTTTTTGTATAAGATTCTTGTACTTCATTTGTATTATATTATCCTTTTCTTGAACTGTCAATATGCTTTCTCAATTTTCTTATACTTTTTATTGACAGTTCAAGAAACTGGGAGTATTCTATGATTATAGAGGAGGTGTAATTGTGGGAATAGGAAAAAGAATCAAGGAGGCCCGTAACGCCCTTAATATGACACAAGAAGAACTTGCAAAACTTCTTGGCGTTACTAAAGGTGCTGTAGCTAACTATGAAAATGAAACGAGCCATCCTAAAGAGCCAGTTATGTATAAAATGTTTGAAGCTTTACAGGTTGATGCAAATTATCTATTTCAAGATGTTGTCAATATACCAAAAAAAAATAATGACGTTACTATTTCAGAATATGAACATATAGAAAAGTATCGTTACCTAGATACAAATGGGCAGGAATTAATCGACCTTATACTTAACAGGGAATTTAATCGCACAAAAATATTAAAAGAAAAAGAAGAACAGCTTGCAGAACTTAATAAAGCAACATTGCCTAGATACGTTGTAACTTATTATCAGCGTATGGCCTCTGCTGGAAAAGGAATGTTTTTATTTGATGATATACCAACGGACCTTATTGAAGTTCCCGACACGCCAGTAGCTCACATGGCTGATTTTGTTATCGAGGTAATCGGTGATAGTATGGAACCCACATATCATGATGGAGATAAAGTATTTGTGAAAAAACTTGATGAAATGCCTAACGGTAATATTGGCATTTTCATAAAAGGCAATGATTGCTTTATCAAAGAATTGGGAGTTGACCGCTTAATATCTCATAATAAGGATTATCCAGATATACCAGCCAGTGAAGATATTCGGCTTGTTGGAAAAGTTTTAGGAAGGGTGGATGAATTTGACTTATAAAGAATTTTTAGAATATCTCGAAAACGATTTTGATGGTTATGAGATTTTTATGGAAAAGGCTACTGAATATCAACAAAATAAGAATCAAAAAAGGCCATCAAAAAGCCGTTGGAATCCCGGTAAAGTCGAAAAGGCCACAAATGAAATGTGGAAGAAAGCCATGCAACCTTTATATGATAATTTAAAGCGCGAGGTCAAATCTGCTATATCATATAAATGGATAGAATACATTGAACAACATGAAGTTCTGGAAGGGCTACGTGATGCAATGGCAGACCTCAATTTTGATGAAGCAAGTTGATTTCAAGTAAATAAAAGGAAAAGGTGATTACATTGGCAAAAGCAAAAAATATGGTAATCGCAGGTGATTATATTAATAACCCTGTAATAATCACCACAGGGATACCACAAATAATAATTAACTTTAAAGGCAAATGTGTAAAATTAGACTACCATAATGTTTCAGCATATGAACTCATTACAGATGAACACAGGAAAAGCGCTGCCTCTGGTGTTGCCAGGGGGATTGTTGGAGGAACTCTGCTCGGCCCCGTCGGTATGCTTGCCGGTGGTTTATCTGCAAAAAGCAAAGGTATATACCAAGTTGCTATAGAATTCAAAAATGGTAAAAAAAGCTTGCTGGAAATTAATGATGATATATACAAGGCTCTGGTAAAATCATGTTTTGCTCCTGCTCATGCAAATCATTCTCACTCCAAAAAGCCTTCAAAAAAGTCTAGCAAACTCCGTAAAATATTCCTATTTTTCTCATGGACTTTAGTTGCACTTTTATTATTACTTTTATTTTTTGCATTTAGTTCATCCCCTTCCGAAAAAGATTCTGTTTCTGATGAGTATATCGCAGAAATTGATTCCTATAATGCTGCTGTAAACGATACATGGGATAATGTTGTAAATACTTATAAAAGCTATGATTCAGGTGAAATCACTCTTGATGATTTAATGAGTTCGATGGGACATTCAAACCAAACTTTTATTATGACCGCCAGCGAAATTGACAAGGCCGAAGAAACAACTTACAGCCGTATGGTTGGGGAAATTACTGATTTGTACTATGATACAACTATAAATATTATGAACTTTCTTCATGAAGGCGATACGAGTTCTCTAGAAGATTTGGAACATGTCCCTGGGCAAATCATAGAAAAAAAGTCTGATATTGATCAGGCCCGTGACAAGCTTATTAAATAGCTAAAGGATCCGAACATACGATGTGTTTTTTATACAAGGAAAATATTGAAAAAACTACTAACACTTACGTGACTGAATACAACGACTGCTACATTATCATTAAAATGTACCCAATGCGGTGAGGAATATATTAACGGTGTAACGTTACAAAAAATCTGTTAAAGAAAGAATCATGGGAGCAGTTACAATCATGAGCGAAGAAGATGCTCTGAAAATTTTGGAACTGATTCAAGGAACATTCGTTCTTGCAAATGCTGAAGAGGCTATGCCTGATTCCTCTGAACAGCAGGCACTGGCAAAATTCAAATCCGGAGATTCTGATTATCAGCCTTCTATGACACAAGACAATTTGAAGGAAGAGCTCGGTCTGTAAATAATGTGCCGTTCTCCGCGAAAAAATAATATAACAGCAAACTATCGAAAGGAGTTCTATAAATGGAAATCGACAATAAAGAATTAGAAGAGATGTTAACTTTTTTGAACGCAGCTTGTGACGCCGTCAAGGATTGTCACAAAGCAAAATTCACCTGTCCTATATGCGGCTCTACTGCTCATGTCGTCAAGTCCCGCTACAACGGACATCGGCATGCAAGTTGTAGCGGCTGTGATGCAAACTTTATCGAATAACAGTTTCCAACAAAATCATGCTACCATTTCGATTAAATTGCCATAATGGTAGCATGCAATAATTAAAAGCCGCCCCAGTGTTACCAGCACCAGGACGGCTCATATCTCCGAAGAGATACACATATTACATAAGCAATAATATTGTATCATCTCCGGAGCAGCCACGCAAGCGGAACAATTGTTCTTGTTGGCTGTTATTTTTGTGCCCTTTTTCGGCAATTACAAAAAGAGAGGATGATATGAATGTGGACAGAAAAACAAAAAAACGGAAAATTCAAGTATGTGGAACAGTACGAAGACTATTTAACCGGCAAACAAAAACGTGTCTCTGTTACCCTTAATAAGAACACGGCCTCTGCCAGGAAGACAGCTCTGGAGACCTTAACGCACATGATCGAGGAGCGGCAGACTGGACACCAGAAAGAATCTGACCTTACACTCGGTAATCTGATTGAGAAATACCTGGACTTCCAAAAGCTGTCTGTAAAGAAATCCTCTTACAACTCTACCTATTATCTGTGTAACTCCATCCTCAATATTTTCGATGGAGATATAATGGTGAGCCGGATAACAGCCAATTTTCTGAAAGAAACTCTGATCAGGACAGGCAAGCCAAATAGTTATCTGAACAATATCCGGAGCAGAATAAATGCAATCTTCCGCTGGGGTTATGAGAATGATTACATAGCTGATATTTCTTTCCTGGGGAAATTTAAACCCTTCAAGGATACCATGCGCCGCGAAAAGCTGGAGGATAAATTTCTGGAATCGGATGAACTGCAAAAACTCCTATCTGGTTTTAAGAGTAAGAAATGGGAACTACTAACTAAGTTCCTGTCTCTATCCGGTCTGAGAATTGGAGAGGCTATTGCCCTAAATACACAAGACATTGACTTTGCCAAGCATGTTATCCACATTAATAAGAGAATTTTCCCCGCAAAGAAAAGTATAGATGCACCTAAGACGATCTCCTCTAACAGGGATGTGTATATGCAGCCAGAGCTCGAAAAGGCGTGCAGGGATATTCTACTTTTCACCAAACAAGAAAGTGTGTTCAAGGGTTACCGCACCAAATTGTTTGTCTGCAATACGCATGGTGACTATGTGTCTTACATCGTCTATAATAATGCCCTCAAACGGACTGCGGAGAGAGTTCTGGGCTTCGAGGTTACGCCTCATGTTCTCAGGCACACTCACGCCTCCCTATTGCTTGCCAATGGAATGACCCTTGATGCTATCTCTCGGCGCCTTGGCCATGAGGATAGTGTTATAACAAAACAGATATATTTACATGTTACACAGAAACTAAAAGAGCAGGAAGAAGAACAAATTAAAAATATCCATATTGTCGGGTGATTTTTAAGGGGACAAAAAGGGGACAAAAGGGGGAAAAAGGGGGATTTTTTTGGTATTCTTCGTTCCGCGAAAAAGCAAGCGAAAACCCTCGAAACCCTTGATTTTACTGGGTTTTTCCGCCATATAGTCACCAAAAGAAATCTGGTCTTTACAAATAGTTTTAAAAACTATATAATAGAGCGTAGAGGTGATAAGATGACAATTGATACCAAAGACATGCTGAACAGTATTCTGGCTAGTATTTCCCGTATTGACTATATAAAGCCTGAGGAAATTCCGGGAATTGATTTATATATGGATCAGGTAACCACTTTCATGGAGAATCACCTGTCCGCCTCCAAGCGCCACACGGACGACAAGATTCTGACCAAAACCATGATAAACAACTATGCCAAGAACGACCTTCTCCCGCCGCCGGTGAAGAAGAAATATACAAAAGAGCATCTGCTGATGCTGACCTTTATCTACTATTTTAAAAACATTCTGTCCATCAATGATATCCAGGTTCTGCTGGGACCACTCACAGAAAAGTATTTCAATAAGGACGGCGAGCTGAGCCTGACTGACATTTACAATGAAATCATGCATCTGGAGATAAAGCAGATTGACCCCCTGACAAAAGACATTGTCCGAAAATACAAAATGGCCTGTGATTCCTACGAAAATGCAGAGGAAGAAAACCAGGATTTCCTGAAAAAATTTGCATTTATCTGTATGCTGAGCTTTGACGTATATGTAAAAAAACAGGTGATTGAAAAACTCATTGATGACATGGCGGAACCGAAAAAATAAAAAAGTACAATTTAAATGCTGCTTTTGGGTTTTCACTCCCGAAAGCAGCATGTTTTATTCTCTATTCACTCTTCATTTTATGTCTGAACACCAAAACAGCGATCACATCCACCGCTGCTGCATAGACCAGCACCCACCAAAGTTCCGGCATGATCTTTCCGTATTCCCCTGCAAGGGCATATCTCCCTGCATCCACTGCGTGCAGAAAAGGCAGGCTCTTTGCCAGTTTTCCAAATACACCGCCAACCATGGCCGGATCAAACCAGGTCCCGGACAGCCATGCGCTCAGGTTGGTGAGCAGCGCGCCGCAGGCGCCTCCCACCTGTTTATCATTGAACACACTGCCGCACAGCAGGCCAATCCCGATAAACAGCAGTGCTGCCGGTATGGAGACAAGCACAGTCAGCAGAATATTCAGGCTGGCGGAAAGCCCAAGAAACAGGGCAGTGACAAAACAGATCAGAATCTGTGCCACTGCCATGGGAATCAGCGGAAGTGTATATCCGGCTATAAAATCACCTGACTCCATAGGTGAGGCAAAGAGCCGCATCATGAAGGAACTTGTTCTGTCCTTTGCAATGATCATTCCTGAAAAAAGTGAGAGAAAGGACATACCGAATACAGCGATCCCAGGTGTCAGCTTATCCACATCAAACAGATCCACCGGTGCATTTGCCCCGATAAGAGACAAAAGCAGCAGCAGGATCACGGGAAATCCAATCCCAAATCCCAGGCTCGTCTTGTCCCTTAATATTTCCTTGGCGTTACGTGATGCAAATGCCATTATTTTCATGATAAACTGCCTCCTCTGCAGAGAACGACAAACGCCTCCTCAAATTTTTCCTTTCCGGCCTTTTTCATCAGCTCCTCTGCAGTTCCAACCGCAGAAAGTCTGCCCCCGGCCATAATGCCGATTCTGTCGGAAAGGCTCTCCGCCTCCTCCAGATAATGAGTGGTGAGCACCACTGTCACTTTACCCTTTAATCCCTCGATCATTTCCCAAAGTTCTCTTCTTGCCAGCACATCCAGCCCCAGCGTGGGTTCATCCAGAAAGAGAATATCCGGTTCTGATATCAGTGCCATGGCAATAGAGAGACGTCTCTGCCATCCTCCTGACAGTGTTCCGGCTTTTTTTCCGGCTATTTCGTCCAGGCTGCATCTCTTGATCATATCCTCAGTCTTACCGGCTGCCTCCTCTTTTGTGATTCCGTAAATCCCGCAGATAAACTCCAGGTTCTCCCGCACAGTCAGGTTGGGAGCCACCGCTGTTTCCTGGGGCGAGAGATTGATTTTTTCTTTCACCTTCATCGGTGCTGTCACCACACTGTCCCCCAGCAGCCTGGCATCTCCGGATGTGGGCGCGGTCAGACAGGAAAGCATCTTGATCGTGGTTGTTTTTCCTGCTCCGTTCACACCCAGAAGCGCAAACAGTTCTCCCTGTTCCACAGACAGGCACAGGTCATCCACAGCAGTCACATCCTTATATTTCTTTGTCAGATTGTTCGTCTCGATTGCCCTCATCAAATCTTCCCCCTTTTTCCAGAATTTTCTTGGCAAGCTCCATGAAAATCTCTGTCTTCACCATGGCAAGGCCCTGCTCTTCATCCCCAAGGATCAGTAGACTGTCACCCGGTTTAATATTGAAAATATCCCTCGCCTTTTTCGGTATGACAATCTGTCCCCTCTCACCCACATTCACAGATCCAAATACATGCTTTCCCTTCGGCGGAATCTGCAGTCCTTCCTTCTTTGCCTGATAATTCACCAGATTATCTATGCTCACCCCATACAGTTCGGCAAGAGCAACGGTATTATCCAGATCCGGCACGGTCTCACCGTTCTCCCATTTTGCCACTGCCTGACGGGAAACACCGATTTTCTCAGCCACCTCTTCCTGGGAGTAGCCCATCTGTTTTCTCAGTGTATTCAAATTCACAGAAATCATATTTTTCACACTCCTTTCCATTAAGTATAACGCCCGAATGGGGATAGTTCTACCAATCTGTGTTAACAGAAACTGTTATTTTCAGTTGCGTAGCTGTAAATCAAAAAGAAAAAGCATGGCGTATACCGCTTTATATATCAGCGGCCTACCCATGCCTCTCCCCAATCAATTATCTCACCCATAAATCTCCGGATGCTCACTCAAAATCTTCTCCGCCAGCACCCGGCTCTCCACGCAGACTTCCTCCATGATCTTATCCACATCCGGGAATCTCCACAGACCCATATAGGACTTGAAGATCACATCAGGGATACTTCCCTCTATCATCTCCAGACTGTCATCGTAGAGCACCAGCGTCCGTTCCATGCTGACAGAGATAAAGTTCCCGTACCAGCCCATTTTCTCTGCCTCCTCGTCGGACAGATCCGGCCTGTAATTATCCCGGATACTCATGTAAGTCTCCACACCTGACTTTGCGATTACATCAAGCAGTATATCATTGCGCAGTATGTCCCGGTAGAATGCCTCATATTTCTCCGAGGAAAAGACCATGTAATTCAGATTGACAAGAAGTCCTGAGTACAGGATCGGCTTCTTGTGCCGGCTCACATACATTTTTGCAAATGCGGCAAACCGGTGGTACATCCGCTGCACGATCTCCAGCGCAATGTCACGTTTTGTCTTGAAATGATAGGCCACCAGTCCCAGACTCACATCAGCGGCAGCCGCAATCTGCCGCATACTTGTCTTCTCATACCCTTGCTCTATAAAAAATTCCCGGGATACTTTCAGAATCTCTTCTTTCTTATTTTCCTGTTTTTTTCCTTCTCCCGCATTTGTTCCCATAAATACTTCCTCAACTTTTCATAAATATTCCGGCACTCCCATAATAGCAGTCTTATTTTTAGAAGTCAACGATTATTGTCCACTTTCTGGCTTGTTCCCCCTCTGCAGGTAATAGTTCAGTCAAGATGAACCATTGCCTCTGCAGACACCCTGCCATATGTGTTCCTGCATAAAGAAAGAAAATCTCCCTGCCCATACAGAGAGATTTTCCTGTTTAGATTTCCTTACCTGCAGTTGCAGTCAATGGCGTCATTCGGACAATTCATGGCACAGCGTCCGCACTCCAGGCAGCCAAAATGTTTAATCTCATATTTGCCGTCAGCCGTGGGATGGATCACATCCTCCATGCAGACCTCCTCACAGGTGCCGCATCCCACACAGCGCTCCGGATCGATCACATAAGCCCAGGGACGGACCTGTGCGCCGCCGAAGCAGAAGCGCAGGCGGCAGACAATGTCATCCTCAGGAAGATGGAAAATCTCCCCCTCCCCGCTGTCCAGGATAAAGATACGGAACATATCCAGATCCTTTCTGTACAGTGCCTTGGTTCCCGGATTCAGTTCCCAGTATTTTGTATAGATCTCCGGGTGCTCTTTTGGATCAACCTCCGTCACATGGGCATTCAGCCTGACACTGGCAGACAGGCGCTTCACCGTCTCCCGGATGATCGTTCCTACCAGGTACGGATTCTTCTGCAGTTCATAATAGACCGGCTTGCCCTTGGCAATTCCTATATAAAAATTGCCTTCTCCATCCAGATAGTGTACCTCCAGACCTCTGGCTGTAGGCATTTTCCCGTCTATGGCCGTTGTGCCGAACACCATATAGCCCACTTCATGGACAAACTGAAACGCCGCGTTTTTTATTTCTTCATTGGAACTTTTCTCCGTCAGCCCCAGAGCCGGAGCCGGATTAAAATCTGACATTACAATACCTCCCCAATCTGATTTTTTCTTCAGTGAACCTTATGCTTCCTCGTAGCTGACCTCGATCTCGACCTTGTGGAATTTCTGACGGATCAGCGGATAAATACATGCAACAGCCAGATAGACCAGAATTCCGATCACATAATTCATGTGGATCTCCAGACACTCATAGTAAACAAATGCCGCGCTGACAATGGCACCCATGACACATAAAAATGTATATAATTTGTCATTGATATGGAACTGGGAGCGTTTCCAGATCTCCGGTATTTTCTTAGGCATGGTGATGATCGCCAGACACAGAATGACCTGTACGCAGTTTGCCAGTGTATTTCCGATATTCGCAATATCTCCTACGTTCATGCCGCTTAATATGATAACTGAGCAGAGCACATAGATGGTCAGGATAATATAATGAGGCGTACCAAACTTGTCATTACGTTTTGCAAAGATCTTCGGCCACCAGCCGTCCTCTGCTGCCTGGGCAATAGGAGCCTGCAGCCATCCCAGGTTGGCGTTCAGGGATGTGACCAGGGCCACCATAGCACCGCCCACGATGAAGAAAATGTACAGCGGAGCGGGAAGGATCTCCCTTGCCACCTTGGACAGGTTCTGGCCTGCCACGTGCTCTACCGGGAACACACCGGCTGCCACTACACCGACACCGATGTAAAGAATAGTAACAATCACGGTTCCCACAACGATACAGAACGGAATATCTTTTTTCGGATTCTTGGCTTCACGGCTCATATTGATGATAAAGGTAGCGCCGCTTGTAGCCATGGACAGCAGTGCCGCCGCAGACATAACTCCTGTAAAACCGCTTGTGAAGAACTGGTTCTCATCAAAATACCCCGGTTCCAGATGGATAATTCCAAACCCGGTAAACAGAAGCAGCGCAATGACCAGAATAATAACCAGCGCATACTGTACTTTTGCTGCCACCTGGATTCCGCAGAGATTTAAAACCACGAATACGGTCAGAATTCCGAAAGCCACCAGCTTGCCGTTGATCTCCGGAAATGCGGAGAGCACATAATCCGCAAAAGAAGCGGAATACATAGTTGCGCCAAAGAAATAACTGACGAACACAACAGAATACAGCCCAGCAAACCACTTGCCGCCGAACATGGCAGCCTGTGTATAGAAACCGCCGTTCATACGGATAGTCCCTGATAAAAAGAACTGCGGCAGCGCAACGATCGTAACCATGACCGCGCAGATAATATAGGACAGGACAATGGAGCGCCCTGTAATTCCAATGGCAAGACCGGTCATTGTCATAACACCGCCGCCAATCACGTTACCGATTGCGATCGCAAGCAGATCGCCGCGACCTAAACTTTTTGAACCATCAGCATTTGTTTTTGCCATAAATTTTCACCTCTCACACTCAGCCCAAACCTCAAGTTTCCCCTTGTTCCTTCAAACGGCAGATCAGTGCCGTGTCTGCCTGCGGACATTTCGTATAGCAGATGCCGCAGTCATCACAATCCATCTCTTTTATGTAATATTTTCCGTCATCTTTCTGATGGATCGCTTTCTCCACACAGTTTTCCTGACAGATACCGCAGCCCACACATTCCTCTGTGATGCGGTAGGTCATTGGCCGTATCTCTTCCCCGCCGAAGGCAAAACGCAGCCTGCGTATCCTTTCATTGGCATACAGATGGAAGATTTCCCCTTCCCCTCTGTCAATCCGGTAAAGAGCTACTATGTCAAAATTTTTCCGGTACATCTCTTTTGTACCGGGATTCAGTTTGAAAAATTCATCCCATACCGCCTGGTCTGTTGTCTCGCTGACCCATGCGCTCAGGCGCAGGGAATATCGCTCGTCAATCAGCGTATTCATCACAAGCTGCGGGCGTTTGCAGAGCTGTTCATACGTGGGTTTACCCCTGGATGTCATGAAATACAGATTTCCGTTACTGAGCCGGTTAAAATCCAGAATCCTGTTCTCAGGCCGTCCCTCATTCACAGTGGCTGCCGGCATGAAGCGTATCTTTCCGATAAGAGCAAATGCCTTTTCCCGCACTTCTTCCATGGTATTGGAATCCGTAAGGCCCCACAAAATGTCTTTCTCGTCCATATGCTTTCCCCTTTGTCTACTTGCTTTCTCCAACCTCAATGAACTTTCCGCCTATATTCTTTACAATCCTGCCGGCCTGCTCTCTCACATATTCACTGGTGAGCAGAATGGTCATGAAGCAGTGTGGGCGGATGATCTCCTTGTAAACGATGGGACAGTGCTTAACCCCTGCCGGACAGTAGATGCATGTATTTTTCGTTATGGTATAAGGCTCTCCGTCAATATAAAAATCAGCCTCCCCCCACACGGCATTGATATCATCACCCACACCGTTATAATTGGGCATGAAAAATACCAGCTCATCCACATCATGTACATGTTCATCCACATATGGATTCTTGTTTGGGATTTCATAGAACCAGGACAGGCTCATATTCACCTTACAGTCCGGAAATAAATCGGAGGAGCTATAGGTCTGCCCCAGTGTTCTCCCTGTCTTGATATCTCCTTTGTCATCTCTTTCATCATCCATCACCGGCGGTACATAATCCGGAGATATGATCAGATGTTCCCATTTTCTTTTATTCATTTTCTTACCTCCCATATGCAGCGCTTCTTTGGTGTGCACTTCCAAAAAGCGCTGGAATCTCAATGCCTTCCCACTAACTGAACGCGTTCAGTTGAATCTTGTCTATATTATACTGAACATGTTCAGTGGTGTCAAGTAAAACACTGCCTTTTTATTCTATTAAAGTGTATGTCCCCTGTCCCGGCAATATGATGGGCCAAAAAAAGAAAAGCCGGAACTTTTCCAAGTTCCGGCTTCGCTTTTTTATGCTTCTGTTTCTTCTTTTTTGTCTGCTAATCTCTCAAAGACCATCTCATATCCGTCATTGCCGTAATTCAGGCTTCTGTTGACGCGGCTGATCGTAGCAGTGGACGCCCCTGTCTTCTCAGAGATATCCAGATATGTTCTCTTATCCTTTAACATCTTGGCAACTTCAAAGCGCTGTGAAAGGGAAAGAATCTCATTTATTGTACACACATCCTCGAAAAAAAGATAACATTCTTCTCTGTTCTTTAAACTGAGGACAGCATCAAACAGGGAGTCTACTGCCTCCGTATGAATTTTCTTGCTCATATACATACATTCTCCTTATTGTTTAGTTTTCACCCCAAGTGTAGTAACACATCACCCGTATATATAGTAGCACACTAAAATTTTAAAGTAAAGCAGTCTTGTGCGATTTTTTTGTACTAAAGTATTAAATTTTTATTAATTTTTGTTTTTATGCACATATTTCTTCAATTCTTCCACAGAACGGTTGACAATCAGCTCCTCGGGAAACTGCATTGCCTCTATGATTTTTTCCGAATAGCAGCGGCAGCCGATCAGCTCGTCCACATGGGCGTCACTGTTCATGACAATGGGAACCTGATATTCCATACAGTATTTGAGCATGGTCTTCACATTCTCCTCCCCGTTCTCCCTGCTGCAGCGGGGGTCCAGGGAATTGTTGTTCAGCTCTAACAGTACATGGTACTCCTTAGCGGCCTGCACAAGTGCCAGAAAATCCACGGGATAACGCCCGTCATCCGGATGCCCGATAATATCCACATAGGGGTTCTTCATGGCTCCCAGATAGGCATGGGTATTCTCTTCCCGGGTTCCGGGCCTGATGGTGGGGATATGCATGCTGGCGATCACCACGTCCATGCGCTTCATAAGACGCTCCTCCATATCCAGGTTTCCGTTATAGTCCATAATATTGGCTTCCACGCCGAACAGCATTTCCACGCCGAACATGCGGCGGTTCAGCATTTTTGTATTGTCAAAGTAAAAGGCATTGCAGGTACCGGGCATGGCAACTCCATGCTCCGTGATGCCCAGCAGCTCCAGCCCTTTTTCAGATGCAGCCATGGCCATCTCACGGATTGTATTATAGGCATGCCCACTTGCAAGAGTATGGGTATGCACATCCAGAACGTATTTCATTATTTTCACCTCATATATCTCTCGATTACACTGGGACAGTATAGCACACTTTGCCGCGGGAAAGCAACATTTACCGGATAAGGATACGGAAAAAAACTGCTGCCGCAGGCTTATTATAGGCCTGCAGCAGCAGTAATCTTAACATTTCTTAAATAATCTCACTGAAAAGGTCTTTCACTGTGGGATAAATCTTTGCAAACTTGCGGTATTTTTCCTCATATTTTGCAGCCAGTTCCGGTTCCGGCTTCACAGTGTCGATCACTTTCACGATTTTGGCAGCAGCATCTTCCACAGAAGCAAATTCACCGTTTGCCACAGCAGCCAGCATAGCGCCGCCCAGGGCCGGGCCTTCCTCGGATTCGATGACATCCACCTTGATATTCAGGATATTGGCGATCATCTTCTTCCACAGCGGACTTTTTGCACCGCCGCCGCAGATTTTTGTGCGCTCGATCCGGATACCCAGGGATTTTGCCACCTCGAAGGAATCGCGGATGGCAAAGGCAACGCCTTCCAGTACGGCCTGTGTCATATCAGCTCTTGTGCTGTCCATGGTAAGACCAATGAAGGTTCCTCTGGCGTTAGGGTTGTTGTGGGGAGAACGCTCTCCCATCAGGTAAGGCAGAAAATACACATTATTCTCGCCCAGCTTCTCAATTTTTTCCTGTTCTCCTGCATAGTCCTTTGTGCCGATGATCTCATCCATCCACCATTTGTTGCAGGAGGCAGCGCTTAACATGCAGCCCATCAGATGATAGCATCCGTCTGCATGGGCAAACGCGTGAAGGGCATTGTTGGGGTCCACACCGAAATCCTTGCTGGAAATAAAGATAGTTCCGCTGGTTCCGAGGGAGATATTACACATGCCGTCGCCCACGGTTCCCGTACCTACTGCTGCGGCTGCGTTGTCCCCTGCGCCTGCCACGATTTTACAGGAGGCCGGAATGCCCAGCTCGGCGGCAAGCTCCGGTTTCAGAGTGCCCACCGTTTCATAGCTTTCAAAGAGTTTCGGCATCTGTTCCTCAGTGATTCCGCAGATATCCAGCATCTCTTTTGACCAGCAGCGGTTCTTTACATCCAGAAGCAGCATGCCGGAGGCATCTGACATGTCACAGCAGTGTGTGCCGGACAGTTTGTATGCCAGATAATCTTTGGGAAGCATGATCTTTTTGATCTTTTTAAAGTTTTCCGGTTCATTTTCTTTCACCCAAAGGATCTTGGGTGCGGTAAATCCCGCAAATGCGATGTTTGCTGTATACTGGGACAGCTTCTCTTTTCCGATCACCTGGTTCAGATAGTCTGTCTCCTTACCGGTTCTTCCGTCATTCCACAGAATAGCCGGACGGATCACATTGTCCTGCTCATCTAAGATAACCAGTCCGTGCATCTGTCCGCCGAAGCTGATGCCGGCCACCTGGCTTTTGTCGCAGTCTGCAGTCAGTTCCCAGATACCTTCCAAGCTCTCTTTCCACCAGTCTTCCGGCTTCTGCTCAGACCAGCCGGGATGAGGGAAGGAAAGCGGGTATTCCCTGGAAACGATCTTCTCTATTTTGCCTTCGCCGTTCATCAGAAGCAGCTTTACGGCAGAGGTTCCTAAATCCACGCCAATATATAACATGCTTGATTCTCCTTATTTCATATAAATACATGCTCCGCTTTGGCAGCATGTTCAGATAGAGGCTGCTCTTTCGGGCAGCCTCCTGGATTTTGTCAGCAGATCACTCTGCGGTTTATGCAAATGGATTTTCTGTGGGATACAGAACGCCCTTTGGCTGGTTGTAGTTGATCTCTTCCACTTCCACGCCTAAATATTTGAATACTTCATATAATGCTTTTCCAAAGTGTCCGAAAGCAACAGCTCCGTGATGCGGATAGTTCTTCTCAACCAGAACGTGGCGATAGAAACGTCCCATCTCCGGAATCGCGAACACACCGATTGCACCGAAGGAACGTGTTGCAACAGGCAGAACCTCGCCCTGTGCAATGTATGCGCGCAGCTTGCAGTCTGCTGTGCTCTGCAGGCGGTAGAATGTGATCTCACCCGGAGCGATATCTCCCTCCAGGGTTCCCTGTGTCACTTCTTCCGGAAGGGTTCTTGCCATGATCATCTGATATTTCATGGAGCAGAAGGACAGTTTTCCGGATGCGGTATTGCCGCAGTGGAAGCCCATGAAGGTATCCTTGTGTGTATAGTCGTATTTGCCTTTGATCTCACCTTCGTACATATCAGCCGGCACGGTATTGTTGATATCCAGAAGCGTAACGGCATCCTGGCTGATAACAGTTCCCAGGTATTCGCTCAGAGTTCCCCAGATATCCACTTCACAGGATACCGGAATACCGCGTCCTGTCAGACGGCTGTTCACATAGCAGGGAACGAATCCGAACTGGGTCTGGAATGCAGGCCAGCATTTTGTTGTGAGGGTCACATATTTTCTGCATCCTCTGTGAGCCTCAACCCAGTCAAGCAGTGTGATCTCGTACTGTGCCAGTTTCGGCAGGATTTCCGGTTTCATGTTGCCTTCACCAAGCTCGCTCTCCATATCTTTTACAACATCCGGGATACGCGGGTCATCTGCATGGTTCTTGTAGCTCTCAAACAGGTCTAATTCAGAGTTTTCCTCGATCTCAACACCCAGGTCATAGAGACGTTTGATCGGTGCGTTGCAAGCCAGGAAGTTCTGCGGACGCGGTCCAAAGCTGATGATCTTCAGGTTCTTCACTGCTACCAGCGCACGTGCAACCGGTGCAAAGTCTGCAATCATCTCTGCCACTTCTTCCGGTGTTCCTACCGGGTATTCCGGAATGTATGCTTTTAAGTTGCGCAGTTTCAGGTTGTAGCTTGCGTTCAGCATACCGCAGTATGCGTCGCCGCGGCCCTGAACCAGGTTGTCGCCTCTTTCCTCAGCGGCAGCCACTACCATGGACGGTCCGTGGAAATATTTAACCAGAAGTGTTTCCTCTGTCTCAGGTCCGAAGTTGCCAAGGTAAACAACCAGGGCGTTGCAGCCTGCCTCACGCAGCTCTTTTAAAGCTTTCTGCATGTCAGTTTCGCTCTCCACAACAGTCGGACATTCGTAGATCTCTCCTTTGTAGGATGCAACGACTGCTTTTCTTCTGTTCTCTGACAGAGACATTGGGAAACAGTCACGGCTTACAGCCACAATACCAAGTTTTAATTCCGGCATGTTTGTTAAATTCATAATTCTTATCCTCCTGAATTTTATCTTTATTTAAATTGCTTTCTGCTCAACAATCCTTTACGGACAGGTTTTCACCAATCAGTCCCTCAAATGCGCCTTCAATTTTGGCGTCCTTGTGGGCGATCAGCCATTTGTTTCTGGCAAAAAGGAGTTTGTCCTCACCGGTGTTATTCTGTGCAGCCGGCGCGTCTGTGTTGGTTCCTTTCGGAAGGATGACTGCCGTACAGAATTTGTTTCCGTTTACATTGCATGGAGCATAGTGCAGTGTGGTAGCGTAAACCTCGATCACGGTTCCTGCCGGCACTAAAAACGCTTCCATCTTTGATGTGTCATATGTACTGTCTGCTTCAATATCCTGCTCTTTTCCGAGAATCAGGATCAGATCGGTCAGCGCTACATTCACCTCGCTGTCCCTGTGGTATTCCACCGCGTTCAGCAGATAGTTGCTTCCGTTGCAGTAGCCTATCTGGATTGGCATTCCGCCGAACAGGCTGTATGCAATTTTCTCAGCACAATCACAGGCTTCCAGCTTCTCATCCGATGCAACATAGATGACATCGTCGGGCTTTGGCGTTTCCTCCAGCGCTTTCAGAAGACTGCTCACATCAAGACCTTCCACGACCTTACCATAGGCCTTGAATTCGGCATCCCTGACATTTAAAATTTTCATGGGAATTGACCTCCTTATGAATTAGTTTATCCATTAAACTATATACTCATGCTACCATTGACGGAGGGAAAAATCAAGATGTTTTTTGAAAAAATAACAAGTTTTTTGAGGATGGTGTCCGTAAGGCGGCCGACCGGCCCGAAATAATAAAAGAACAAGGCAGAATCCAGACGTTTCCGCATTCTGCCTTGTTCTTTACTTTTTTATTATGATATCTTTTTCCAGATACTTCTTGGAAATCTCACTCAGCGTTCCGTCCTTTATCAACGGACTCAAAGCCTGATTTTGTATGGCCGGGATAAGACAGCTTCCCTTTTTGCCAAATACGGCAAGTTTGGTATATTCCGCTTTTTCTCCCAGTTTATCCTGTACCGATGAAACATCTGCGTAGGCTTTTGTGGCGGAGTAGTGTTCTTTGTTCCACTCGGTTATGCCTACGGTAGAGATAACACAGTCATATAAGTCTGCATCCAGGGAATTCAGAAGATTTTCCTCTGTAGTGTCTATGATTTCCAGGGACAGTCCGAGTTTTTCTGCCACTTTGGCGGCTGTATCCGGGGCAAAGCCAGCCGGTTTTGCTGTGCTTTCATCCACATAACCCATGGAGCCGTCATTCAGATTGATGCCGACTTTCAGGACGCCTTTTTCAATCGTTGTGATCTTCCCCTCCCCTTCACAGTCCTTTGGGGCTCCGCATCCGGTCAGCACCGCCGCCGTCAGAACTGCTGCTGCCAGGGCACAGACCATACGGCGGATTTTATTTTTCTTCAATTATAACCACCTCATTCTTTGTTTTCCATTTTGCAAATACCTATGAAAAAACATAACATGCCCGGCTCTTTTTGTCAAATAACTGTGAAAATATTAAGGATACCCGCCGGCTAACCTTTCGTATTTTCACTTGTAAAAGATTTTTCCTTTTGGTATGATAATAGAAAGCAGACCGTAACTGTACTTCAACGGAACAGCTGCGGCATACAACGGAAAGGTTTCTGGATATGAATGCATGGAATGGAAAACCCTATCACTCTTTTGATCATATGCTGAAGGAGCGGTTTTCAGAAAAAGTTTATAAGGTGGCTTTGAATGGCGGCATGACCTGTCCCAACCGGGACGGTACGCTGGGAAATAGAGGCTGTATCTTCTGCAGCGCAGGCGGTTCCGGTGATTTTGCGGGTGACAGGGATCTGTCTGTCACACAGCAGATTGATGAGCAGGCAGCTAAAATACGCAGCAAAAGAAATGCGGCCCATTTTATCGCCTACTTTCAGGCATACACCAACACCTACGCACCTGTGGAATATCTCCGGAAGATTTTTACGGAGGCTGTTTCACATCCCGATATTGTGGCATTGTCCATCGGTACCCGGCCTGACTGTCTGGGGGAGGATGTGCTGGAGCTTCTGGCTGAATTAAATGAACAGAAGCCGGTATGGGTGGAGCTTGGACTGCAGACCATGCATGACAGCACTGCTGCATACATCCGAAGAGGGTATCCCCTCTCTGTTTTTGAGGATGCCGTGCGCAGACTGAGGGCACGGAATCTGGAGGTTATCGTGCATACAATTCTGGGACTTCCCGGCGAAACAAAAGAAGATATTCTGGATACCATGTCCTATTTAAATACACAGGATATCCAGGGAATCAAGCTGCAGCTTCTCCATGTCCTGAAGGGCACAGACCTGGCTAAGGACTATGAGGACGGCAGATTCTCTGTCTATACAATGGAGGAATATATAGATCTTGTCATTGCCTGTCTGGAACACCTGTCCCCCCGCATCGTAGTGCACCGGCTTACCGGGGACGGGCCGAAAGAGCTTCTCTTAGCACCGCTCTGGAGCAGTGCCAAGAAGACAGTCCTCAATACCCTGCACCATGAGTGCAAGGTCCGGGGCGCTTACCAGGGACGGCTCTGCACAGATTCCGATGTACCGCAGAGGGCATGAAAAAGGAGGATTCTTTATGGCTGAACCACTCACTTTATACAAACTGATCATACTATACATGCTGCAGAAGGTGGATTTCCCACTGAGCAACGCACAGATATCAGGATTTATACTGGACAAAGGATATACCAATTACTTTCATCTCCAGCAGGCAATCTCTGAGCTGATCGAGTCCGGCCTGGTGCGCTCCGAGACTGTGCGCAATGCTTCTTATCTGAAGATAACGGAATCGGGAAATCAGACATTGGAATACTTTGGAACGGAGGTATCCGAGGATATCAAAAAAGATATCGGGGAATTCTTCCGTGAGAACTCCATGGAACTGAAGGAAGAACGCTCCGCCATGGCTGACTACTACAAAAGTGATAAGGAAGGGTATCTCGTGCGCTGTCAGGCAAAAGAAAGAGATATCCCCCTCATAGATATGACATTGACCGTGCCCACAAAAGAAGCAGCAGAAGCGCTATGTGCGGCATGGAAGAACAAAAGCAAACAGGTATATGAAAGCCTGCTGGATATGCTTCTGTGAGCATTGTGTGGCTTATGGCATATTAGCTGTGCCATAAGTTCCACAATGCCCCCGGGCATACTAACCTCTATCCTCTGCGAATCCGTTCCAGATAATCTCTGATATTCTTTTCATACCCATTCTCCGTAGGCTCATAAAAATGACTCCCCAATATCTCTGCAGGCAGATACTGCTGCTCCACATAATGATTCGGATAATCGTGGGCATATTTATATCCCACACCATGTCCCAGCTTGGCTGCCCCTTTGTAATGGGAATCCTGGAGATGGGGCGGTACGGTTGTGCGGACAGACTTCACAGATTCGGATGCATGAAAAACTGCCATGCAGGCAGCATTGCTCTTGGGGGCGCTTGCTACATAGGTCACGGCCTGGGAAAGGGTGATCTGTGCTTCCGGCATGCCCAGGCGCTCCACTGCCTGCGCTGCTGCCACTGCCACCACCAGCGCCTGCGGGTCTGCATTTCCCACATCCTCTGAGGCGCAGATCATGATCCTTCTGGCAATGAACTTGATATCCTCACCTGCGTACAGCATCTTTGCCAGATAATAAACTGCCGCATCCGGGTCAGATCCACGCATGCTCTTTATAAATGCGGACACAGTATCATAATGATTGTCACCGGTCTTATCATAGCGCACCACCCGCTTCTGGATACATTCAGAGGCCACGTCCAGGGTCACATGTATCTTTCCGTCCGCCGCTTTTTCTGTGGTCAGCACAGCCAGTTCCAGGGCATTCAGCGCTGCCCTGGCATCCCCGCCTGCGATATCCGCCAGAAATTCCCTGGCATCCTCCTCCAGATCCACGTCATAGCTTCCCATCCCTTTCTCCACGTCCGTGGCGGCCCGAATGAGAAGCCTGCTGATGTCCTCACGCTCCAGAGGCTTCAGCTCGAAGACAATGGAACGGGAGATCAGGGCGCTGTTTACCTCAAAGTAGGGGTTCTCTGTGGTGGCGCCTATGAGGATCAGGGTTCCGTCCTCCACAAACGGAAGAAGGTAGTCCTGCTGTCCCTTATTGAACCTGTGTATCTCATCAATAAAAAGGATCGTTTTCTTCCCGTACATGCCCAGATAGTCCTGCGCCTTTTTCACCACTTCCTCCATGTCCTTTTTTCCGGCAACCGTTGCATTCATCTGCTGGAATTGGGCGCTGGTGGTATTGGCAATGACTTTGGCCAGCGTGGTCTTTCCCGTGCCCGGAGGCCCGTAGAAAAGCACACTGCCCAGCTTGTCCGCTTTGATGGCACGGTAAAGCAGCTTTCCTTTACCGATGATATGTTCCTGCCCCACCACCTCTTCCAGTGTCGTGGGGCGCATCCTGGAGGCCAGGGGCGATTCATTCTCCAGAGTCTGTTCTTTCATATAATCAAATAGATCCATTATGTTCTCCTATTCCAGCAACAGTTCATCCACTGTCACAAATTGGTACCCTTCCTCCGTAAGCGCATCCGCGATCTGCAGGGCAGCTTCCACGGAGGTATCAAAAATATCGTGCATTAAAATAATATCACCTTCCTCCACATCTTTCACTACCCTTTTTACAATTTTTTCTGTATTCTGCGTTTTCCAGTCCAGTGAATCCACATTCCAGGACACAGGGATCATGGTAATGCAGAAATCCAGGTTCTTTTTCCAGGCGCCGTAAGGCGGGCGCACAAATGAAGAATAGGTTCCTGTGGTCTCATATATCTTGTTACATCCCTTTAACACTTCATCCCTGGCTTTTGACTCAGATAATTTATTGAGCTGCACATGATTGTAGGTATGGCTGCCGATCAGGTGTCCTTCCTCCTGGATCCGTTTCACAAGCTCCTCATTTCCCTCAATATTCTTGCCGATCAGAAAAAAGGTGGCATGGATGCCGCGCTTTTTAAGACCATCCAGAAGTTTAGGGGTATAGACCGCATGAGGACCGTCGTCAAAGGTCAGCGCGATCTTTGGGTGCTCCTCATCGGACAGTTCACCAGCTGTCTGTATGTGCATCTGTCCGACAGACTCCGTACTGTATTTCAGTGCTGCCGCTGCTGTCAGAACCAGAAAGACTGCCAGACAGAGCCATATTTTATTTTTACTCATTTTGCAACTCCGGCCAAACTGTTCCTTCTATTTATATGTATTTATTTTTCTGAAAAGACTTTCTCTTCACACGTCAATATGATAAAATATCAAAATAATAATTTCACAATGTCTGCAGCAACAGGCCGGAACAAAACCTATCGTGCTGCCGGCCGAGGGAGGGAGTTTTGACATGACATTCGATGTATTATCTTCACTGGCTGTATACGCCCTGGTGACAGGATGGTCGCCCGGGCCTAACAATGTACTGCTTCTGAGTACCACAGGACAGTTCGGATTGAAACGGAGCATGAAACTGATCACCGGTATATGGACCGGATTTCTGATTATTATGCTTCTCTGTGCAGTCTTCAGTGTGGGGCTTGGAAAACTGCTGCCCGGAGTGGTACCCTATCTGAAATACATAGGCGCGGCTTATATCCTGTATCTTGCCTTTACAGTGCTTAAGAGAAAGCCTGTGCAGGCAGATGACGGCACAGGAAAAGCGCCTTCTTTTGCCTCTGGTTTTCTGCTGCAGTTTATCAATGTAAAAGTTATCCTGTACGGCATCTCTGCTCTGAGCAGCTATGTCCTGCCCTATGAAAGCGGGGTTCCGGCGCTGATCTTCTTTGCCTTTTTCCTGACATTCTTCGGCGCCACAGGAAATCTTGTCTGGGCTTTGATCGGGAGTATCTTTCAGAAATGGTACAATAAGTATTATATCGCATTCAATATCATCATTGCACTGCTGCTTGTCCGCTGCTCTGTAAAACTGATCCTGTAGGCTGTCAAACCTGAAATCCGTAAATCATACGGTCAGCTTACAGACAGACAAAAACTGCCGCCGGTACGGCTTCCCTCTCGGAATGCAGTACCGGCGGCAGTTCTTATTTTATACTATTTAAAAGCATTCACCAGATCCTGTCCGTCATCATATCCCTGTGATTTCAGTTCTTTGACAAACCAGTCATCAATCCCGTCAACTGCTTTTTTGAAGGAATCAATGTCCAGATCTTTATATTCGGTGATCTTCACGCCGTTCTGATTCGCCCAGCGCGTCTTGATCTCATCATCTCCGGCGCGGTTGATCTCACGCTCGTATTTTACCGCTTTTGCGCCTGCTTCATCCACTACCTTCTGCTGTTCAGGTGTCAGGCTGTCATACAGCTCCTGGTTGATGCAGAAAAACAGGCAGTCATAGTTGGCATTCCACATGGAGCAGTATTTCTGTACTTCCTGGACACTGGCTGCGTCGATAGCGGGAAGGGGATTCTCCTGCCCCTCCACAGTGTTCTGCTGCAGAGCCGTGTAAGTCTCTGACCAGTTCATATTCGTGGCATCAGCGCCCCATCTCTTGTAGCATTCCATCAGCAGATTAGAGCCTGCCACACGAATCTTCAGCCCTTTCATATCATCTGTAGACTTGATCTCCCGTACGGAGTTGGTCAGTTCCCTGAATCCGTTCTCCGCCATGCCCATACAGTGCAGGCCGTATTCTCCCAGGATCTCTTTCATCTTCTCTCCGCCTTCCCCATCCAGTTTCTTATCCGCGTCCTCCACGGACTGGAATAAGTACGGTATGGAGACCACATTGAAACGCGGATCAAAGGCTGAGTAGATCAGGTTGGAGTGCATGGAGATCTGTACCGGATCACCGTCCATCAGGGCCTGGATGCCCTCGGACTGGTTTCCGTTTGTGAGCTGGTCGGCAGCATAGACATTTACCTTTACTTTGCCCCCTGTGGCCTGCTCCATCAGCTCCCCGAATTTTTCACCGGCTTTTGCCCAGGTACTTGTCTCCGTGGTGGAGCAGGCAAAATTCCAGGTCTGTGCGTTCCAGTCAAGATCACTGGAATCCTCCATGGAATACTCTGCGGTGCTTCCCTCCGCAGAAGTAAACGCGCGGATCAGTTCCCTGACCTCTTCCTTGTCATACCCTTCTTTTACCAGTTCCTCCTCATACCACTGAGGAATATCCTCCACAGCCTTTTTGAAGGAATCAATATCCAGGTCTTCATACGCTGTCACATCCATGCCGTTTTCTGTCTGCCAGCGGTTCAGGATCTCATCATCACCGGCACGGTTGATCTCACGCTCATACTGCACGGCCTTCTGGCCGATCTCGTCCACAACCTCCTGCTGCTCCGGTGTCAGTTTGTCATAGACTTCCTGGTTTATGCCGAAGAAGAGGCAGTCATAGTTGGCGTTCCACAGGGAACAATACTTCTGTACCTCCTGGACACTGGCTGCGTCAATAGCCGGAAGGGGATTTTCCTGGCCCTCCACGGTGTTCTGCTGCAGAGCGGTATAAGTCTCTGACCAGTTCATATTGGTGGCATCAGCGCCCCATCTCTTGTAGCATTCCATCAGCAGATTGGAACCTGCCACACGAATCTTCAGGCTCTTCATGTCATCCACGGATTTTACTTCCCTGACAGAGTTGGTGAGCTGGCGGAAACCGTTCTCAGCCATGCCCATGCAGTGCACGCCGTAGCTCTCCAGGATCTCTTTCATCTTCTCACCGGCTGCCCCGTCCAGTTTTGCGTCCGCGTCCTTCACAGAATCGAACAGGAAGGGCAGGGATACCACATTGAAACGCGGGTCAAAGGCAGAATAGATCAGGTTGGAATGCATGGATATCTGCACCGGATCCCCGTTCATCAGGGCCTGGATGCCCTCGGACTGGTTTCCATTGGTAAGCTGGTCGGCAGCATAGACATTCACATGAATTTTGCCGCCTGTGGCCTTTTCCATCATTTCACCGAATTTACGCCCTGCCTCAGCCCAGGTGCTGGTCTCTGTGGTGGAGCAGGCAAAGTTCCAGGTCTGCTCCTCCCAGGCAAGGTCGCTTCTGTCTTCCACTTCATAATTACCTGATGTCCCGGAGGTAAAGGCTTCTATCAGTTCTTTTACCTCTGCTTCGTCATATCCCTCTTTTACCAGCTCCTCCTGATACCACTGCGGAATGTCTGCAACGGCATTCTTGAAGGAGTCAATATCAAGATTCTCATACGCTGTGATCTTCACGCCGTTCTGTTTGGTCCAGCGCTCTTTGATCTCATCATCACCGGAGCGGTTGATATCGCGCTCATAGTCAACAGCCTTCTTTCCTGCCTCGTCCACTACCTTCTGCTGTTCCGGTGTAAGGCTGCCGTACAGCTCCTCATTGATGCAGAAGAACAGACAGTCATAGTTGGCATTCCACATGGAACAGTATTTCTGCACTTCCTGCACACTGGCCGCATCGATGGCCGGAAGGGGATTCTCCTGCCCCTCCACCGTATTCTGCTGCAGGGCGGTATAGGTTTCAGACCAGTTCATATTGGTGGCATCAGCGCCCCATCTCTTGTAGCATTCCATCAGCAGATTGGAGCCTGCCACACGGATCTTCAGGTTTTTCATATCCTCCGCGGTCTTCACTTCTCTGACGGAGTTTGTGAGCTGGCGGAAGCCGTTCTCTGCCATACCCATACAGTGCAGTCCGTATTCCTCCAGAAGCGCATTCATCTTTTCCCCTGCCTCGCCGTCCAGTTTGGCATCTGCGTCCTCCACAGAGTTAAAGATAAACGGCAGGGATACCACGTTAAAGCGCGGATCGAAAGCAGAATAGATCAGATTGGAGTGCATGGAGATCTGTACCGGGTCTCCGTTCATCAGGGCCTGGATACCCTCGGACTGATTGCCGTTGGTAAGCTGGTCAGCCGCGTATACTTTTACGTGTACTTTGCCGCCTGTGGCTTTCTCCATGAGCTTTCCGAACTGTTCCCCGGCCTTTGCCCAGGTACTGGTCTCCGTGGTGGAGCAGGCAAAATTCCAGGTCTGCTCTTCCCAGCCCAGATCACTGTAGTCACCAATCTCATTGTAATCCTCAGAACTGTTGTCCCCGGCTGTACTGTCTGCATGATCTGTCAGCTTGGAGGTTCCCGTATAGGAGCTTCCGGCAAAAACCTTGGGCAGGCACACAGATATCTGGGGGATATAGGTGACCATCAGCAGCACCACTACACACGCTGCGATCATGGGCACAACTGCCCTGGATATCTGCTGCAGGCTGACTTCCAGTCCCTTTTTGATCTTAATACTGATGGCGACAAACAGATTGACACCCACAGGAGGCGTTACCTGCCCGATCGCCAGGTTGACGGTTGCCAGAATACCGAAGGCCACCAGGTCATATCCCAGCGCCTTGCAGACCGGCAGCATAATGGGAATAAATATGTACATGGCGGAGTTGGCATCAATAAAGCATCCCGCGATCAGGAAGATCACATTCACGATCAGAAGGAAAATGAACTGATTGTGGGCAACACTTCCTAAAAGCTCCGAGGCTGCCTGGGAGATTCCGAACTTTGTGCAGACAAAGGAAAACAGGGACGCACATGCCACAATGAGCATGATACCGCCTGTGGTCTTGGCTGAATCCACAAAGATATCGATCAAATCCCTGAACTTGACTTCCCTGTAGATGACCATACCCACAAAGAGTCCGTATACCACGGAAACGGCTGCTGCCTCTGTCGGTGTGAAAATACCGCCATAGATACCGCCCAGAATGATAACCGGCATCAGAAATCCCCAGAACGCGTCACCGAACGCGCGGAATCTCTCGCCCCAGGCGGCTTTCTTAGTTGTTGGCTGGATACCTTTTCTGCGGACTTCGATCATGATCACAAGGATCAGTGCAAGTCCCATAAGGATTCCGGGCAGGATACCGCCGGCAAACATATCCGCAATCGATACACCTGTGATGGATGCATATACCACGAACGCAATACTGGGGGGTATGACAATGGCAATGGAACTTGACGTTGCCATCATTGCCGTGGAAAACGGTGCCGAGAAGCCTCCCTCCTCCACCATGGCCGGGATCAGAACCGCGCCGAGCGCCGCAACCGTAGCCGGACCGGAGCCGGAAATTGCTCCGAAGAAGCAGGCCACAATAACACACACAATGGCAATGCCGCCTCTTCTGTGTCCCACACAGGTATTTACAAACTTAATGAGACGTTTGGATATTCCCGCCTTTGCCATAATATTTCCGGACAACACGAAAAACGGAATCGCCAGCAGCAGAAACTTGCTGATGCCGGAATACATATTGGTAGCCACGATCGTCAGGGATGTACCTGAGTACAGTATCGCGCACACGGAGGACAGGCCCAGACAGATGGCAATGGGAACATTCAGGATCAGAAAGATAAAAAAGGATAAAAACAATACCGCACTTACCATTTACGCCTCCTCCTTTCTCTTGACAAATTTAAAATCCGTACAGAAATCAATACAGTATTCCACAAAATGCAGGATCATGCAGACGGAGCCAATGGGCACAAAGGACCAGAAGATCCATTCCGGCCAGTTCAGCACAAAGGTCCTCTTTCCATTGGCAAGCTGGGTCAGCACCTTATCCATGCCGTATTTAAACAATATTACAGTAAATATCACTGAGAGCACAGTCACAAGAACGACAACGGGTTTCTTTGTCTTCCCGGGCAGCCTGTCCGTTACCAGCGTAAGGCTTACCAGCTCTCCTTCCCGGCAGGCCAGAGCGGCTGCCATAAGTGTGATCAATACAAAAACTGCCACCACCAGCTCTTCCGTAAATGACCAGGAGCGGTGTATTACTTTCCTGGAAAATACATTTCCCACGGTGAGAACCAGGATCAGCAGTGTGGATGCAGCCAGGATCAGCTTCTCAGCCGCTGCCAGCACATCCATGATCTTCTTGTAGACTTTCATCACATTTCCTCCTCTTGTTATAGTAAGACATATAAAATCGCACACATATGCCCGTGCAGGGCGCACATTCAGAGCATAAAAAAAGCCCCCCAATCATGAGGGACGAACTGAATCCGCGATACCACCCTTTTTCCGCGCAGGGTTGCCCCTGCCGGCACTTGCAACATACTGACATATGTGTTTCCTGTAACGTGGAACCTACGTCAGCGCCTAATCAAACATAACGGCCTTTCAGCGCTGCTTCTCCGGGATGATACATAAGCCTCCCGGACGCCTGCCTCACACCTGCCGGCAGTTCTCTGAACATCCATCCTGAAACTTATGCTTCCCTTCATCGAATTTACAAATTCTGATTGTTCACATCTAATATTTTATAATATCTTAATGGATATTTTACTTCTTTTTCAGAATTACGTCAATACTTTTTTACGGGGCCTTTGGCCTGAAAGCACCTGACGGGACAGCAGCGTGCGGTCCGTAACGCGCATCAGAAAAAAAGCCGCTGCCCCGGGATTGCTCCTTGGGGCAGCGGCTGTATGTTCCTTATGAATTAAGCAATTTTGGATTTAGCCAGCTCTGCCAGTGTTGCAAAGCCTTCTGCATCGTTGATAGCCATATCAGCCAGAACTTTTCTGTTCAGGTCAATGTTAGCCAGCTTTAAGCCATACATGAATTTGCTGTAGGACAGACCATTCATTCTTGCTGCAGCGTTGATACGTGCGATCCATAACTGTCTGAACTGACGTTTTCTCTGCTTTCTTCCTGCATAGGAGCTTGTCAGAGCTCTCATAACAGACTGTTTTGCAACTCTGTACTGTTTGGAACGTGCTCCTCTGTAACCTTTCGCCAGTTTTAATACTCTATTGTGTTTTTTCTTAGCGTTTAATCCGCCTTTAATTCTTGCCATTCTTAATTTCCTCCTGTTCTAGAACCTATCCTGTAATTAGATGTACGGTAAAATTTTCTTGATTGCTTTTACGTTACTTGCATCTGTGATAGCTGCTTTTCTCAGGTTTCTCTTTCTCTTCTGAGATTTCTTTGTTAAGATATGGCTCTTGTAAGCTTTATTTCTCTTTAATAATCCTGTACCTGTTTTTTTGAAGCGCTTAGCAGCAGCTTTCGTTGTTTTCATTTTTGGCATGTTTGTATTCCTCCTTAGACTCTTTTAGTGAACGTGTTTAACGTTTTTCTGTCAAATACATGGTCATAGTCCTGCCTTCTACCTTCGGTGCTTTTTCAATCACCGCGATATCAGCTACAGACTCTGCAAACTCATCAAGGATGTGTTTACTCTTATACATATGTGCCATCTCTCTTCCGCGGAAACGTAAGGTCACTTTGACTTTATTTCCCTTGGTTAAGAATTTCCTGGCATTATTGACCTTGGTGTTCAGGTCGTTTTCCTCAATATTAGGGGACAAACGCACTTCCTTAATCTCTATGGTTTTCTGTTTCCTCTTAGCTTCTTTTTCTTTCTGTGCTAATTCGTACCTGTACTTACCATAATCGATAATTTTGCATACGGGCGGTTTCGCAGTCGGGGCAATCTTTACAAGGTCAAGCCCTGCTTCCATTGCATGCTTCTGCGCATCTCTGGCAGACATGATTCCAAGCTGTTCTCCGTTCGCGCCGATCAGACGTACCTCTTTGTCTCTGATTTGTTCATTAATCATTAAATCGCTAATTGTAGTGCACCTCCATAATATTGATAAAACACTCTGTTCCTGGCCGGCCGTCCGGCCTTCCACCTCATAAAACATCCTGAAAGAAACAAGAAAAAAATGGATAGACGACAATCGACTATCCACACATATCCGCATAAAGAAAACGCTGAAGGCGCTTCGTTTATTACCGTATTAACCATAGTCACGCGATTGTGCTAAGGTGAGAGTGGATACTCTGCTTTCTTTTTCTTCAGACTAGGTAAGTTTATCACACCATTTTCGCCCCGTCAAGTGTTAAATATAATTTTGTTTATTATTTTTATAAGAAAAATCTTGTCTTTTGTCTGAAAAAATGGCATAATGTTTCACATACAACAAAAGATGCGCAAAGCATCGAAAAAAGGGAGAGAATCATGGAGAAAAAAAGAGGAGCATTTTCTAACAAGATGGGATTTGTCCTTGCCGCTGCGGGTTCCGCGGTCGGTCTTGGAAATCTCTGGCGCTTCCCGTACCTTGCAGCAAAATACGGAGGAGGCATTTTCTTACTCGTCTATCTTATTCTCGCCGTAACACTAGGGTTTACACTGATGGTTACAGAGATCGCCATTGGCCGGAAAACCGGTCTGAGCGCAGTCGGAGCTTTCAGAAAGCTGGACAAACGATTTGGTTTCGTCGGATATCTGGCCTGTATCGTTCCGTTTATCATCACACCTTACTACTGTGTTATCGGCGGATGGGTGATCAAATACCTGATCACTTTTGTCAGCGGCAATGTATCTGCTGCTGCCGGGGATGACTATTTTACCGGATTTATTACCCAGGCCGGTTCACCGGTGCTGTGGTTTGCAATTTTCGTTCTGCTGACTTCCATTGTCGTGATCGCCGGCGTGGAAAAAGGAATCGAAAAAGCCAGCAGGATTCTGATGCCTGTGCTGATCATACTGACACTGGGCATTTCTGTCTTCTGTATCACAAGACCGGGTGCAGGTGCAGGTGTGAAATACTATCTGCTGCCTGATTTCAGCCGTTTCTCAGCTACCACAGTGCTGGCTGCCATGGGACAGTTATTCTACTCCATGTCACTGGCTATGGGTATTATGATCACATACGGTTCCTATATGAAGAAGGACAACAGCCTGGAAAAATCTGTCCGCCAGATTGAAATATTCGATACCGGAATCGCCTTTTTGGCAGGTCTTATGATCATTCCGTCCGTATTCGCATTCTCCGGCGGCAATGAAGAGGCGCTGAGCAAGGGGCCATCCCTGATGTTCATCACTCTGCCTAAGGTATTTGACAACATGACACTGGGCGGACTGATCGGTGCAGTCTTCTTCCTTCTGGTGCTGTTCGCGGCACTGACCTCCTCCATCTCACTGATGGAGACCAATGTGTCTATCATCCGCGACAAACTGGGCTGGAGCAGAAGGAAAACTACCATTGTGGTCACCATATATGTACTGCTTCTGGGCGCGCTGGTATCCCTCGGTTTCGGACCGCTGGATTTCGTCCAGATCATCGGACTGGGACTTCTGGATTTCTTCGACTTCCTGAGCAACAGTGTGCTGATGCCGATCGTAGCCATTCTGACCTGTATCAGTATCGGTTTCTTCATCAAACCAAAAGCTGTGTGTGATGAAGTGGAGCTGAACGGACCGTTCAAAATGAAAAAATTCTATACAATAATGCTGAAATGGATCGCACCTATCTGCCTGATCATGATTCTGATCTTTGCAGTTTCTGAGGCAATGGGCTGGATCAAAGTCTGAGTAAAAGAGAGCCATACCTGTGAATTTCTCCACAGGTACGGCTCTTTTTCATATCTTATCGTTTTTCAAAGCTTCCGCATTTTGTCTCGTCACAGCGACAGGCACTTCCTCCTGTGATGGTGATTTTGTCTGCATGGCATTTCTCTTCTTTGTTGAAGGTACAGGTACATGCGCGGCAGTCCACATCAATGGTACGGCATCCGCAGCTTTCAGCAGCGGCTGAATTGGATGCAGATTCTCCTCTCTCCTCAAAGCTGCGGCAGCAGGTCTCGTCTGCAACCTTTGCATCGCTTCCGTCTACCAGAATGTCTCCCTTGGAACAGTATTCATCTTTGTTATAAATACAGGTTCTTGCAGTACAGCTTAATAATGGCATAGTCATTTCCTCCTTTAAATTTCGTCGGAAATAGTATGCGTCCGGCTGTACTTTTTTATACCATTGATTTTTTTATAAATTTATTTCTGCTCTTCTGCTTTCACTTCACGGATTTCCCTGCTTTTGATCTCTTCTTTGATGGCTGTGATAAATCCGCCCAGGTCTTTTTGACCCTCATCGCCCAGGAAACGGCTTCTCACGGACACAAGGCCCTCCTCCTCTTCTTTGGCGCCTACAACCAGCATGTACGGAATCTTTTCCAGTCTGGCCTCACGGATCTTGTATCCGATCTTCTCAGCCCTTGTATCCATATCCGCACGGATTCCCGCCTCCTGAAGCTCTGCCAGGACTTTTTTGCCGTAATCCATATATTTGTCGGAGATTGCCAGAACACGCACCTGGATTGGTGATAACCAGGTCGGGAATGCACCTGCAAAGTGCTCGATCAAAATACCGATGAAACGCTCAATGGAGCCGAATGCTACCCTGTGGATCATGATCGGACGGTGCTTTTCCCCGTCAGCGCCGATGTATTCCAGCTCAAAACGAAGGGGCAGCTGGAAGTCAAGCTGAATCGTTCCGCACTGCCAGGTTCTGCCGATAGAGTCCTCCAGATGGAAGTCGATCTTCGGTCCGTAGAAGGCACCATCCCCTTCATTTACCACATAGTCAAGTCCCAGGTCATCCAGAGCGCCCCGCAGAGCCTCTGTTGCCATCTCCCAGTCCTCATCGCTTCCCATGGAATCCTCAGGGCGTGTGGACAGCTCCACATGGTATTTGAATCCAAACAGGCTGTAAACCTGGTCAATGAGGCTGGCAACACCCTTGATCTCATCCCTGATCTGGTCCGGTGTCATGAAAATGTGGGCATCGTCCTGTGTAAAACAGCGCACACGCATGAGTCCGTGAAGCTGACCTGATTTTTCATGGCGGTGTACCAGTCCCAGTTCTCCCATGCGCAGGGGCAGGTCGCGGTAGGAACGCGGTTCAGACTGGTAAGCCAGAATGCCGCCCGGGCAGTTCATGGGCTTAATGGCAAAATCCTGTTCGTCAATGACGGTTGTGTACATATTCTCTTTATAGTGATCCCAGTGACCTGAGGTTTCCCACAGATGGCGGCTCAGCATGATCGGAGTGGAAATCTCCACATAGCCGGCTTTTGTGTGGATCTCTCTCCAATAATCCAGAAGGGTATTTTTCAGCACCATGCCTTTTGGCAGGAAGAAGGGGAATCCGGGTCCCTCATCCCGCATCATGAACAGGCCCAGCTCTTTTCCCAGCTTTCTGTGGTCACGCTTTTTGGCCTCCTCGATCCTTGCCAGATGTTCCTCCAAGTCTGCCTTCTTAGTAAATGCCGTGCCGTAGATCCTGGTGAGCATTTTATTTTTCTCGCTGCCTCTCCAGTAGGCACCTGCAAGGCTTGTGAGCTTGAATGCCTTCACCGGTTTTGTAGTCATGAGATGGGGGCCTGCGCACAGGTCTGTAAATTCTCCCTGTCTGTAGAAGCTGATCACAGCATCCTTTGGCAGGTCTTCGATCAGTTCTACTTTGTAAGGCTCCTCCTTTTCTTTCATGAAAGCAATGGCTTCCTCTCTCGGAAGTTCAAAGCGTTCCAGGGGCAGGCCTTCCTTCACGATCTTCTTCATTTCCGCTTCAATCTTTTCCAAATCCTCCGCTGTCAGGGGGATTTCTCTGTCAATATCATAATAGAAGCCGTCGGAAACGGATGGTCCGATTGCCAGCTTGGCATCCGGATACAGGCGCTTGATCGCCTGGGCCATGATATGGGATGCAGTGTGGCGGAATGCTGCCTTGCCTCCCTCATCCTGAAAGGTCAGAATGCTCAGCTCACAGTCGCTGTCCACAACTGTTCTCAAATCCACTGCCTGTCCGTCCATTTCTCCGGCACAAGCCATTCTTGCCAGACCTTCGCTGATATCAGAAGCGATATCAATCACAGACATGGCATGATCATATTCTTTCTTTGACCCGTCTTTTAATGTGATAATCATAATTCCTCTGCTTCTCCTTTTCTCTCTGCATTTGCTGGTTCCTGCGATGACGGCGGACTCCTTGGCAGCAAAAAACCCGTCCCATGCAGCCATTTCTGACTGCAAGGGACGGGTAACTGTCATTACTCGCGGTTCCACCCTTGTTGTACACTGTCTTCTTCTCAGAAGACCGGTTCACCACTCATTTGATGATAACGGAATCACCGGGCCGGATCGGGGCCGCTCGGAGGTAGTTTTCAAATGCTTCCTGAACAGGCTGCTTCCAGCATATGCAGCCCTCTCTGGGAACTTCCGCATTTTACTCGTCTCGTCATCGCGTTTTCTGTATGAATCTACTTTTCATTATAACGGCAGAAATATTTTTGTCAACCATTTTTCTCTGAGAGAACACAGGGACTCTGCCCGCATCCGGCACTATTTTAGCAGCTCCAGAAGATCCTCCCTGCTGATCCTGTGGTCTGCCACTGCCTGCCCTTCCATAACGTTTTCCGCAAGGCGGGCCTTCTTTTCCTGGAGAGACAGAATCTTCTCCTCTATGGTATTCTTCACCACTATTTTCATGACTGTTACAATATTCTCCTGTCCGATGCGGTGGGTCCTGTCTGTAGCCTGGTTCTGGGCTGCCACGTTCCACCACGGGTCATAGTGGATGACAACGTCCGCCTTTGTGAGATTCAGCCCCGTTCCCCCTGCTTTCAGGGAAATAAGGAAGACCTGGGCATCCCCGTTCTGGAACTTTTTCACCATCTCCCGGCGCTGTTCTTTTGTATTCTTCCCTGAAAGATAGAGATAAGAAATTCCCGCCTTGTCAAATTCCGCTGCAAGCAGTTCCAGCATGGTGGTAAACTGGGAAAACAGCAGAATCTTGTGTTCCGCCTGTACTAAATCCTGTACCAGCTCCACACAGCTTTCCTGTTTTGCGGAGCCGCCTCTGTAATTCTCGTAGCAGAGCAGGGGGGAGCAGCAGATCTGCCGCAGCCCTGTCAGCTCTGCCAGATATTTCATGCGCTGGCTCTGGTAATCCTCCTCGCTCTGGCCTGACAGCTCCATCTGCACTCTGGCAACCCTGGCGTCGTAGAGCTTTCTCTGCTCCTCCTCCATCTTCACATAGATGGTCTTCTCCAGCTTGTCCGGCAGGTCTTTTAACACATCCTGTTTCTTTCTGCGCAGAATAAAGGGGTTCACCATCCGTTTCAGCCGCTCCATGGCGTTCCTGTCCTCATTCTGGACAATGGGCTGTTCCAGCTCTTCCCTGAATTTTTTGTAGCTGTACAGATACCCCGGCATAATGAAGTCAAAAATACTCCACAGATCGCTGAGCCGGTTCTCAATAGGGGTTCCCGTCAGTGCCAGACGGTGTACCGCCGGTATCTCCTTCACAGCTTTTGCAGCCTGGGTGGCCGGATTTTTGATGTACTGTGCCTCATCTATGACCATATATGGAAAGGCCTTCTCTTTGTACAGATCCAGATCACGTTTCAGAAGATCATAGGAGGTCACCAATATATCTTCTTTAGACGCATGTTCTATGATTTCTTCCCTCTGCCGACTGTTTCCAACCGCCACTTTTACTGTCAGGTCAGGCGCAAACCGGAGGATTTCGCTTTCCCAGTTATAGACCAGGGAGGCAGGACAGACGATCAGCGCGCCCTCCTTCTTCATTTCCAGCAGTGTGATGACCTGCAGTGTCTTGCCAAGCCCCATATCATCCGCCAGAATGCCGCCGAAACCCCACTGGGACAGCATAGCCAGCCAGCGGAATCCGTTCTTCTGATATTCTCTCAGTTCCGCGTTCAATTCTCCGGGGATTTCAAAATCACTGTCCTGATAGCTGTTCATATCGCGGATGAGCTGTTTGAATTCCGTGCTTCGTCTGGCATCCACTTTGCCGGAATGTGTTTTCAGGGTTTCCGCTATATAGGAAGCCCGGTATTTTGGAGCCTGGAAACTGCCTTCCCCAAACTCTTTCTCGTCAAAGGAAAGTCCCTGGGAGAGTTCGGATACCAGGGAAAGGCCATTGTCTACCAGGCTGATAAAATCACCGCTTTTCAGACGGTAATACTTTTTCCGTCTGCGGTATCCCCGAAGGATATGTTCCATTTCTCCCGGATCCATGTCCTCCACCCGGATATCCAGATTCAGCAGATCTCCGGACAGACCAATGCCCACATTGACCTTCGGAGAGGGGAGAATGCGCATTCCACGGATCTTATCATCTACAAAAAGCGCTGCCAGTTCACGGATTTCATGGAATCCCATGTCCAGAAGCTCATACATTTTCTCTTCTGAGGTACACAGGCCGCAGTGTTCCCCTGTACCTTTACAGATGTCAAAATACTTTTCCAGGCATCTTTTCAGGTCCCCCTCCCTCTGCATATCGCGGTACTGGCTGGAGGGGTCCACGTCGTCAAAAAGATCATAGACCGTGGTTCCGTAAGCGGCTTGTGCACGCATACAGATGGCGTCCCGGATCTTCTCATCCACACTGAGGTAGACGCTGCACTCTGCCTCCTGGGGCTGGTATTCGTCAAAATCAATGTCATTCATCTGGATATCCGCATACTGTTCCAATATAGGGAGCAGAGCTGCACAGAACGCGGTATAATCCTCCCGATTGAGAAAAATGGTGCGGTCCCTGTGCTGATATTGGTAATACTGTATACTGTCCGTATTCAGCGCTTTGATGATGGGCATCATATCCCTGGAAAACTCCGGCGTACACTGATAGATCGTATCCTCTGTCTGCAGATAGTCATGGACCGTACCCCTGATCCACTTTGGAGAATGCAGGTAAATACTGGCGCCCTCCTCCTCTGTCTTTACGATTTCCATTCTGATCACCGGATTGCCGCAGATGACCTGATAAGGCTTTCCGTCTATCTCTATGGTTCCGCCTGTATATTTCTGCAGGACCCTGTCCATGCCGTAATTGCTCAGACCGATTTTACGGAAATTGGAACTGTATACCTGGCTGCTGAACTCCATGTTGTGAAACTGCGTCTTCAGGCAGTCGGTCAGCAGGTCGATCCAGGAAAGAGCCTCCGGAGTAAAGGCAGAGCGGTCGTGGATAAAGCCCAGGTTCTTTCCATAGGAATCATATTTTCCCTTTTCCACGCAGTCCAGCATTTTACAGATATTTTTTAAGACATACAGCTTGCCGGCACCTATTTTAAATTCAATGTGAAACTGGTTATAAGAAGAGGTGATGATCGGTTCCAGGCGTACCTGTCCGTAATACTCCCCCAGCAGATACGCATTGTTCCTCACCGCGTATTTTGCAATGGTATCCTTCAGGGTATCAGATGTCCTGCGGTTTGCGGGGGTTTTTGAAGGAAAATCAACGGTACCAAGAGAATCTGCCGGCATCTGGGTCTCCCGGTAGGCAAGCGCCACTGCCACGCAGTGTTTGCACATACCCAAATACGCTCCGGCTGCCGGACAGCTGCAGATATAATCCGTGATCTCATCCTCTGCATCAAAGACAACTGTTGTCTCATACCATTTGCCTTCGCTTCCCTTCACCTGGGCACTGACTTCTTTGTCGTCTTCCAGATAGTCCTCAACCAAAAAACTCTTATAGGCTTTTTTGTCAAAAAGTGCTTTCCCACGTTGATACATGGCAGGAAAACAATTATCTTTGATCGTACTGATTTTTAACATTTCTTCTTCTCCGATTGCTGAAAATTAACTTTTTTACTGCCTCTTACATATTTCCCACTGCTTTGTCCTTCAGGACCCCGAAAAATTCTCTCACAAGATAATTCACCTGTAAAAACGCATTGCTTTTTGCCGGGATTCCTTCCACATGCCTGCATCCCAGCTTTTTCCCAAGGCTGACACCTCTGTACACATGAAAATTGTTGGTAACTACCCCGATGGATGCCTCTTTTCCTCTGTTGTCTTCCTTTTTATCAATGATCTCCAGAGAAAATTTCAGATTCTCGCTGGTGTTTGTAGAATGCTCCTCTTTCAGAAGGCGTTCCGGGGAGATGCCCTTTTTCTCCAGATAGCGGTACATGGCCTCAGCTTCTGTGATATCCTCCCCTGTTCCCTTTCCCCCGGAGAGGACTGCTTTTGTTTCAGGGTTTTCCTCCAGATACTCCCCGGCACGCTCCACCCGGAGTCTCAGGGAGTTGCTCAGCTTTGTACCGTTTACCTGGGCGCCCAGCACGACCAGGTAGTCCAGATTTTCCGAAGGATGATGGAACATCCCCGTAAATATCAGAGCCTCCACTGTCAAAAAGACAAGGATGCAGAGGGCTGCCAGAACAATCAGACTGTTTTTTATAACCGGCGGAAGTGAAAATCCGGCCAGCACGCCGTGTCTGCTGTTCAGATGGAGAAGTACGGCGATTCCATAGAAGAAAACACCGCCTGCTGCCCAGATACAGGGAAACAGGGAGGACAGGCCCGCATAGACTGTGATTCCTATAAAATAGAGGGAACAAAGGCTCCCCAGGATCATGCATAAAGTCTTCATTCGTATCCTTTCTAAACACAAAGGGGCGGTTCTCCACCGCCCCTCTGAAAATACTGCATCTTATTTGATTATTTATTTCTGCCGCAGCAGTGTTTATATTTTTTACCGCTTCCGCATGGACATGGATCATTACGTCCGATTTTCGGTCCTTTTACGACGGTACCGGATTTCTTCTGCTCCTTGTACAGCTCTTTTTTCTGCTCCTCTGTGAAGATCTCGTCCCACTGGGGAAGCTCATACAGCCAGTCTGCTTTTGCGTCTACCATATTCTTGTAGAGCATTTCCTTATCAAATCCCAGATTTACCTCGGTATTCTCGTCCATCTCCTCAATCGGGTTCTGTACTTTCAGACTGTCATTGATGCCGTCCAGGAATCCGACCATGGTCATAACGTCAACTTCAAATTTATCAGCCAGGTCTTTCACTGTGCCGCGAACTACTTCGTCCGGATTGGTCAGAAGTTTCTCATAGATTCCTTTTTCGATCAGAAAATAGTTGGTCCAGAATTTCTGCAGCTGCGCTTTGTCTGCTTCCTGAGAATAAGCAACATCTCTCCATTCCTGTAATAATGCCATGTATCTTTACCACCTTTTACTTATTATCGTATTTTTGAGGCGTCCCGAAACGCCTGACAGATATAGTATATACGATATGGCGGATTTTTTCAATCCTTACTTTTATCAGGCGTATTCGCGGTTTTCCCCTGCCAGGATCCATTTTCCATTTGTAAAGTCAGGAATTGCCACGGGATGTCCGCCAAGGGCAATAGACTCTTCTGCAAGGGCAGTGACGGACATCCACGCCGCTGCATCGTACACATCAATGGGGCATGGTCTGTGATTTCTCACACTGTCAAAGAATGCTTCAAACTCCAGCCAGTCCATGCCGTCATGACTGCCCTTTATACCCTCTGCGAGAAATTTTTTCCATGTGGGATGCTCGTAATCCCTTTCATATTCAGCGGCATTACCCCATTTTTCTTTCCATTTAAAATCATACGCCGCGTCTATTTTATCCAGAAAAACGGAATCGGTCGCTTCCTCATACATGCCCTTTGTCCCCCAGACTGTGAAATCGCGGCTGTAGAATCTGGGCAGGGTGGTGTTGAGTGTGAGAAGAATGGTTTCGCCTCCGGCACATTTTATTATGGTGTTCACCACGTCTCCCTGAGCAAATGCGGATGTGCTGTCTGATAAATATTCCCTAAGGCCTTCCGCTTTGGATACTGTTGAAGTGAGGGTAAGCATCCGATTGCCTCTGTTGATATTCAGGATCTGGGCAATGGGACCTAATTCGTGGGTCGGATAGTTCTCCGCGTTTCTGTGTATGTAATTTCTCAGGCGGTAATGACGGTTTTCTTTTCCTCCGGCGATCTCTTCCCGCAGGTCGTGGAGATAGCCGCCTTTGCAGTGGATGATCTTCCCGAATATTCCTTTTTTTACCATGTTCATGACCATCATTTCTCTTCTGCCATAGCAGCAGTTTTCCAGAAGCATAAAGGGAACCTTTGTGGCTTCCCAGGCATCCACCAGATCCCAGCACTGTTTTACACTGTAGGCACCGCCTACCTCCATGCCCACTGCCTTCCCGGCATGCATGGCTCTCACCGCAATGGGAATGTGGCTTTCCCAGGCAGAAGCTATAACCACAGCGTCAACCAGGGGGCTGTCCAGTACCTCCTGCACATCAACTGCCGCCAGGGGCAGCTTACCGCCTGCTTCCTCTGCAAGTTTTGACGCTGCCTGTACTCTGTCCTTATATTCATCGCAGACTGCAGTCACCTCCACATCCTGCATTCTGAGAATGACATCCCGCATAAGGCTGTATCCTCTGCATCCTAATCCTATGATTCCGACTCTCAGTTTCTCCATTTGACCGGCTCCTTTTCTGTCTGTGTGATGTATTTTGCTATAGAGTGTTTTAAATTTTCAATATGTTTTAGTTGTAACATAGCCGAATACAAATTTCTATAGGTATTTGGGGATATTATATTTGATATCGGATAACATTTTGTGCAGATATATTCTGTTGAATTTTTCCGCAGCTTTATTGCTGCTGTTTTCTCAGATAGTTTGCGGGAGATTCCCCGGTAGTGCGTTTGAAAACTGTGCTGAAATAGTTCCTGTCACAGAAGCCCAGAACTTCCGCGGTTTCATTGATGCCGCATCCTTCTTTCAGCAGCTCCATGGCACGGCGTATCTTCATCTGTGTAAAATATGTCATGATGCCGATCCCGGCGTATTTTGAAAATGTTTTTTTCAGAGATGCCGGGCTCATATTGCAGAGTCCTGCAATGTCTGCCTGGGTGAGATGCTCTGTAATATGTTTTTCCAAAGTACGGACAATGGATCGGTAATTGTCTGCACTGACGGAAACATAGGCATCCATCCCGGGAGTTTTTTCGGTGAGAACGGACAGAAGAAAACTCTCAAAGGTATTAAAAAAGATCTGGGACTCCGCCTCTTTTCCGGAATGGACCCCTTTTACAAGAATTTCCCGGTCTCTGTTAAAAATGCTGCCCGCTCTTTCCATAAGGCCGGATATGGTGTTGTATTCTTCTTCGGTCAACTGAAACTGCTTTTCTTTTATCTGAGGCATAACATCCGCGGCAAAAGAAATCACACAGATATGAGGCTCTGTCTTTTTTTCCGACCAGAGACGGTGGAATTCCATGGGACGGTGCAGAACGGACTGGCCTCTTTCCAGAATACATACATCTTCCCCGGCCGTCACGCCCAGTGAGCCGTCCAGTACACAGACAAATTCCCAGAAGTCGTGGGATTCGCCGTCAAAATAATAGGTATCTTCAAAGATTTTTTCGTATATGGTGAATACGGATGTGATGTTGACATACTTGTTCACTGCACATCCCTGGAAGTATTTTTTCATGATTTTGCTCCCTGGATAAAAAAAAATAATTTTTTTCATTTCTTTTGTATAGCTTGTTTGATACCGGTCATACTATAAGTAGTCCACGGAGGGAAGGCACAAAGATGTGACGCTCTTCGAGGATTACAAAAGAAAAAGTAGAAATACTTATCCTCCCCTTTGAAGCCTCTGTAACCAGAAGAAGCCCACTGGTTACAGGGGTTTTACATAATGTGAAGTGGTAAAGTGGGCCTAAAAACTGTTGTCAAACTGTTGTCAAAGTGTTGTCAGAATTTCAGGAACCCTTATGTTTCCAGGAGTCTGGGGTTTGTCAGGAGATATGTCTGTTTTCGTGGAAAATCCCTGGATGCCAACACCATCCCAAGTTATAATGATTACAAGATTGATTTTAAAACGTACGAAAATGACATGGTAAAAGCATTTGGTCATAGACAAAAGGAAATCGCAGAGGAGAAAGAAGTATGCCAAGACGCCTGTAAATTCAGGTGGTTCCAGACATACTTCTTTTAAAGCTAAAACATTTGATAACATAACAAAATGCAGCAGATTGTATCAATTCATTCGTAGTAATTTAACAGAGCACAGCCCTATTTTATATTCCCACATTTCCGCTGTTTCTTCCCAACCCTGTATTCTCTGTAGGAAGCCATTCCATGGCACGTTTGATATAGGTATCCCAGAAATCCCATTCATGAGCCCCTGCTCCGCTTTCATATACTGCATTCACCCCGTTTTCTTTCAGAAAATGATACATATCCAGATTAACATCTCTCAGGCTGTCCTGCTCTCCGCATGCTATGTACACTTCTGGAAACTCTGCATTCTCTTCTTTTATTCGCCTGACAAGATATTTGGGGTTATTCTCACTTTCAGCCACTTGATCAAGATTTCCCCAGATGCTCTCTGCGTAATCTCTTCTTTCAAGCACATTTACGGTATCGTTTGTCCTGTGGGGCAGCTCCTCTATCAGGAACGCTCCGGAAAGAGACACAATATATCCGAATGTCTCATGATACTTCAGCCCGTTTAACAAAGCTCCGGCTCCGCCCATTGACAGGCCACCGATAAAGGTATCTTCCCTTTTTCGTGAAAGAGGAAACATTTTCCGGGTCATCTCCACTAACTCTTTTCCCACAAACTTCCCGTAATTGTTCATGGCTTCCGGGTGATCCACATAAAAAGAATTATCTCCTGAAGGCATGACAACCGCCAGATCGTGCTCTTCCGCATACCGCATAATCTTAGTCCCTGTCACCCAATCCATATAGTTTCCGAAGATTCCGTGGAGCAGGTAAAGCGTTTTGTATGGTTTCTCCTCCCTGGCCGGCATTCCCGGCATCTGCTGCTTGTCTACCGGCAGGATCACATTCACCGGAACTGTACGCATTAAATTTTGTGATAATATATTCATTTGGATAAAGGCCATAATCTGTTTTCTCCTTTTATTAATTTTGACATGCGAGTACTGCAATCCCTTCTTTTGCCGGAAGACGGACTTCAATCTCTCCCTCTGCTGCCGCATAAATCTGTGTCCGGGTCATTTCCCAGACATCCAATACCTCAACGCTGTAGCAGCCGGCTTTCGGAAGTTTCATAGAACAAATAGAAGGACAGCTACGGGCAAAATACCGCAGATATACTTTCTCTTTAAAATGTCCAAAATACTGAGGATCTGCAAGCAGCATTTTTTCTTTTTCTTTTTCCGTTAATTTTGTCATTGCAAAAGCAAAACCTCGAATGGACTCCGGAAGCTGCATCAGCTTCTGCAGCAATGCACTGTTATCTTCCTGTGTATCCACTGATCCCTGTTGTTCATATCCGGAAACTATCGGAGACAAGGCTCCCGGAAAACTTTCCAGAATTTCCTTCAGCCATTGAATGCGCCTTGGGCTCTCCCCCTTTAAGCGGCCGCCTTTTGCCCACCAGAGTACCTCATGTTCTGCATAATAAGTTTCCCCATGGGAGGCATAAGCTCCCTGTGTGTATACACACCAGAACCGGTTCACTACTTCAAAAGCAGAAAGATTCCCCCAGTTTTGCTGCAGATTCCCTTCATATCCCATCTCGTCATAAATTACCGGTTTTCCATACCTTTTCATTAGAGTCCCTGCCTCCTGATACCAGCAGGATTGTATGGAAACATGACTTATGGTATCGTGAGAAGAATCATAAAATTTCTGCCAGTTATGACAGCTTATAAGATGTTTCTGAGTATCATTATCTGCAAGAAAACTTTCCAGTTCCCTCCAGTCCTCCTCCTTAAAATCATACATTACATCATATTCATTTGCAAGACTCCACCAGACATTCTTTCGAGCTGAGATTCGCTGAATAATATAGGATAGATATTTTTTTCGTTCACTCATGGTCAGATGCGCAAATCCCCATTTATCATATGGATGGAATAAAATGAGGTCTGCCTGCACACCCATTTCCTCCAGTTCATCCAGAACTGTCTCTAGGCGCTTCCAATATATTTCCACCGGACGATCTACACATATCTTATTCCCTTCCATTTCAAACGGAAACACATCCGGTTCTTCACGTACATACTCATAATATTTTGGAAAAATACAAAACCTGATTTTGTTAAACGGTGAAATCCTGAGTGTCTCCAAAGTCTCCCTGATCCTGTATTCCGGCTGATATAACAATGCATACACCGTTGTGCCAAAAGGGATATACGGTGTACCGTCCTCATACTCAAACCTGGATCCTTTTGTTAATACCTTTCCGCATTTCCTGTTCCCATTCATTTATCTGCACCTTTCTTTCTCCTGATTTTTATCTGCCGCAGCAAATTTATCTGTATCTATAACGCTTCAAGTTCATCTGAAAGAGATGTCAGTATTTCATTCAGTTCTACTGCATCCGGTACCATGGATATCATCACCATACCAAGAAAATCCGCAAGTTTGTCATTCAACATCATAGCCAGATCCCCTTCTTCCATCTTCTCCAGCAGTCCATCTGTATATTTATTTACGATTTGTACTGCGTCTTTATTCTTTATCACTTCAGAAACTCTGCTGTTTCCGTTTAGTTTGTATGCACTCTCCCCAATGATCCGCAGGGGAATTTCTGCAATGATATCCTCCTTGGCTGAAGATGTAGCTACATAAAGTTTAAACTTTCCAACCGGCAGTATCCAGCTCTTTTTATCAGCATCAAAGTACCGGAATGCATCTTTTGTTATCTGCACAGATATTTCTTGTTCCTCCTGGGGCTCCAGCTCTGCTTTTGCAAATCCAACCAGTTCCTTAACCGGCCGAAGTACATGAGGATTTTCTTCTGACGCGTAAATCTGTACCACTTCACTTCCCTTGCAATGACCTGTATTTTTTACTATAACAGAAATATCAAGCGTGTCTTCCTCCAGAACGCGGAATATCCTTTCCTTTTCCCTGCAGCTTATTTCAAATTTTGTGTAGGATAAACCGTAACCAAAAGGATACTGTACCTCCACTTTACGTTTTTCATAACTGCGGTATCCCACAAAGATCCCTTCCCCATAGTACACATGGTTTCCTTCCCCTGGGAAATTCGGATAGCACGGTGTATCCTCAAGCCTTTTCGGAAATGTCACCGGCAGCTTTCCTCCCGGATATGCTTCGCCAAACAGCATATCTGCAGCTGCTACGCCGCCCATACATCCCGGTATAAAAATACACAATATACTGTCAGCATATTTCTCCCATGTTCTCATGTCCACCGGACCTGCCACGTTCAGAAGGACAACTGTCTTTAGCCCTTTTTCTTTTGCCAGCTTCAACACCCGGGGAAGCCTCTGCCTGTCTTCCTTTTCTATATCCATGTCTGCACGGTCCGCATTCTCCCCCGCCGGTGCCGTAACGGTATAGACCAGTACATCGGCATTATCCATATCCTCATATGAAATCACAACATCCCTGTATTTTTCACATGCTTCAAATACATTACTATGTATACCTGTTATCACTGCAGTAGACCCGGTGCCGCATTCCATAAATTTCTTGCTGCGTTTTCCGTAAAATGTAACCCTACCGCTCTGCTTCAGTGGAAGCCCCCCTCCTTCATTCTTTAACAGAATACTGCCGGCAGCAATGCAGCGGCGCATTTTCTCACAAATTTCCTCCCGCTTATAAGTAAACTCTTTCCCAGCCCTGCTGTCTCGTATCCTAAGAATCAGATTCAGAATCCGCTCTACAGATCTGTCCAAGTCTTTTATAGAAAAAGTACCATTTTCCAGCTGCTTTTTTACCTCTGTCATATCCGTCGGACCACAGAGAATCATGTCCATACCCGCCATGATCGCCTCTGCTTTTCTCTCTTTTACCGCTCCCCAGTCACAGACAACTGTACCATCAAATCCCCACTCTTTTCTGAGCCAATCATTTAGAATTTCCCCGTTATAAGATGAAAATTTTCCATTAATAGAATTGTACGCGCTCATGATAGTCAGAACGTTTGCCCTCTGAACCGAATCCTGAAATCCTCTGCCGTAAATTTCCCGCAGCGCACGTTCCGATACATGTGTATCTGCAGTATTGCGGTTTGTTTCCTGGTTATTAGCCAGAAAATGTTTTGCGCAGGCGGCTGTTCCGGCGGACTGTATTCCTTTGATCACCTCGACTGCGGTATCTGCCACCAGTCTTGGGTCTTCGCCGTACATCTCATAACCACGTCCACCAAGGGGATCCCTGATAATATCCACATTCGGCCCCATGCAGTTATCCACCCCTGATGCCCGCATTTCCTGTCCTATAGCCTCACCGATGTCTCTTGCTACAGTTTTATCGAAGGCAGCGCCTATATTAATCCCCGAGGGAAAGCACAGAAACTCTTTTCCCCGAGGACGAAAGTGTTTCATATGCTGAATCACATTTAGCATCATTGGTTCTTCTTTATACTGTTTTTCTGCCTCATCGAGGTCTATTTCATTCAATACCGCCAATTCTGTAAATCTGGTAAACAGTTTTTTTGTCTCCTCTACAGCATCTGCACGCTCCGGCGCACTTAAATAGTCGAGTAATATCTGATTTCCATTAACACCGGTTGCCCCATCCAGCAGATACAAAGAAGGAATGTCCATATCCGGAATCGCCAGCGTATGGCACGCAGAATATTCCCCCACAAGATTCAGCTTTTCATCAATGGTCAATTCTCCCATAACCTTCTTAACGGATGCTTTATCAATTAATTTTGTTCTTGTTTTCATTCTTGTTCTCCTTAATCATTCTATCTTGTTCTAAAATAAAACAACACCCGTATTTTTCATATCACGGATGTTGTTCTTTTAATACGTATATTGTTTTTCTGTTACTGTCTCTGTCTTTGATAACTTTCTATATATTTATTCTGTTTGCGGTATTCTTTTGGTGTCACTCCATATACATCCTGAAACTTCTTTGTAAAATGGCTCTGGCTGGAAAAACAAAAATAATTCGCAATGATGGAAATCGGATAATTTGTATACCGCAGCATATTGGATGCGTGTTCGCAGCGTTCCCGCAAAATATACTGCTGTATTGTCATTCCTTCATTCTGTGAAAAGATTTTGGACAGATATGTCCGATTAATCGATAATTCATCCGCTATGTCATGTACTTTAAAGTTTGTCCGCAGATGATTGGCAATATAATCTTTACATCTTTCCACATGCAGGTTTTTTTTCTGTCGGCTCTTCTGTTTGCGTACTAATTTCGCATAGGTAAGCTCCATGTCAAAAGTTAATTTTTTCATATCTTTCATGTCCTTTGTCTGCTGCAGCTTCTGCAGGAAATAATCAGACAGATCATATGCCTCCTCCGGATTTGCTCCGCCGCGTACCGCTGCACGGCAGCACAGCGTGACACTTGCCACACAAAGATATTCCATCCGTTTCTTTTCCTCCCAGGCAACCTGTCCGACACCTTCCGGCTCCGGCATTTTTGAAAGTTCAAATAACTTCTCCAAATCCCCTCGTTCGATTGCCTCTAAGAATACAGTCTCATATTCAATACTGTTATGGATTCTGTTCCATTCAGACTTATCGAGCAGATACATTTCATATCCTTTTGCATCCTGCAGTATATGATATTCTCCCACCCAATGGATCTCCACCTCCTCTTCTATCATCTGTCTGCCAGTCAGAAAGAAATAAGAGGAAGCTGTCACATTGGCCAGACGCCGCAGGTCTTCCTGTACCGGTCCCCACACGACGGCTGTACCTGCATCATCTGTGAACATTCCATAGAAATGTGTCTCTGTACTGCCGTAAATAAACGGTTTTCCAATTTCCTCAAGTTGTTTCATCCAACGGGCTATCGCCTCATCATCTCTATTCCACTCCACCGCATCCGTATTTTCTTTTGGAATGCAGATATGTTTTACGGTTTCGTCTGACTGTCTTTTATATATACTTACAGGAACCCTGCTCCCAACATAAAGTCTGTTCAGAAAAAATTCTATTCTATCCATACCAATCACCTCATTTCATTCTATCACATTTTGAGGCTTTATTCAGCACAAAAAGCCCTGCCCAAAATTCTTCTGAACCGAGCAGAGCTTCTTTGAATATGATTCTTTTATTGTACTGCAGCCTTTCGCCTTTCTTCCAGTTCTTCACGGATTTTCGGCATCTTCTTATCCAGATCAAACAGTCTGATAAAGAGAATCAGAAATGCATACAGTACTGCAGGTATCCAGCAGTACAGCGCCACAATAGATCCCATTGCTGTTGAAGACTGGACAGCCAATGTCCCGTCGAATCCACAGATTCCCATCAGAAGTCCTACACCGCCGGCAGCAATCCCACCTGACAGTTTCCCGGCAAAGCTGTTGATCGCACTCAGTACACCCTCCACTCGTACACCCTTTTTCCATTCATGGTAATCCATAATATCAAGGAGCAGCAGAACTGTATAGTAAGAGGGCGCCATACTTGCAAGTGACTGGAATAAGCTGCCCAGAACCAGCAGTGGTATATTGGCCCCTGCAATACCTCTGATTACGCTTCCGATGATTCCAATAAAAAATGAATACAGAAACAACTGTTTCAGGGATATCTTACTCAGCAGTTTTGGCATCAGCAACAAAAGGAATGGTGTGATAAGTCCCAGCATATTCACAATACTCAGAAGCTTGATATCACCTACCACATATGCGAAATAATAAGTTCCAACACTGGAAACGGAATTGCTAATCAAGTTTACAAATAAAGTGATTCCACAAAAAATCCATATGTATTTATTCTGCATTGCCGGAACAAAATCCTTAAATCCTATTTTTACTGCAGCACCTGCCGTTGTATCCACCTTTTCTTTTACAAGCAGGAACCGTCCCATACCAATCAGCATCATCGGGATTGCCATGATCAATGTCATTGTCGTCCATCCGCCTTTTGTCGTTCCAAGAGTTCCCATCAGGATTGGGAAAACCATACCAGCCGCCGTGCAGAAGAGCATGACAAGCAGACCGTTTACAGACAATAATTTTGTTCTGTCATCTTCATACTTAAAGGCACGGACAAGATAAACCGCCTCAGAAGCATTGAGCAGTGTTACACAGATACAGTTGATGAACGAATAGATTGCAAAAACCCACACTGCCTTACCGAGATTTCCCAAATCCGGACAGCTGAAAAGTAATACTGTTGCTGCCCATACAAACAATATACTGAATTCATACGGTCTTGCCTTTCCCCAGCGTGTCTTTGTTTTGTCAATCAGTACACCTGCAAAGATATCTGTAACACCATCAAAAATCTTACTTGCCATTAACAGCGTACCTACAAGAACCGGTGACATAGCAAGGATATTCGTACAATAAAAGGTAATCTGCATAAGAACAATTACATTGACTGCTATGGAAATTGCTCTCCCGGACCATCCTGCCATCTGAATTGGACGCATTCTATATGGATCCTGTTGATACTTTTTTTCTTTTTTCATTTTTTATTCTCCTTCTCTGTTGACTGCCTCAACCAACTGCTCCAGCATTTCATATGTAAGCCCCGGAGCAAAAGATAACATTGCCCGCAGAGGCATTGCGTTGGACGTGGCTTCCAGTGCCTTTTTATTCATAAATTCATCTTCTATATCTTCATCCTGCTGTTCCTGCATATGAGGAAAGAACTGCCCCATAAGTTTCATGGCTTTTGGACTTTTTTTGAAATCACCCATGGGCGAATTGATGGTAAATCTTTCTTTTTTTAAATATTTAGGCTTTACTTTCACTTCCGCTGTGTGCAGAATCTGCTCTGCTGACGCCCCAATCTGTATCGCATAACTTCCCTCCGGTACATACCAGTCATGCAGTCCTTTATCCCACTGTGCAAATGCTCTCCTGTCAAGCCGGATATGTATCTTTTTCTTTTCCCCGGATTTCAACTCTGTTTTTTCAAATGCACGAAGCTCTCTGACTGGCCGGACTGATACCCCATGTAAAGGTTCCACATATATCTGGACCAGTGCTTTTCCTGTTCTATCACTGATATTTTCTACATCGACAGATACATGCAGTGTTTCACAATCTGTCATTTCCCTGCGGTCAAGCTGCAGGTTAGAATATCGAAATTCAGAATAAGACAATCCATGGCCAAACGCAAACAAAGTCTCCTTTTTCACCGTCCCGTAATATCGGTATCCCACCAGCAGTCCTTCTCTGTAAATAATATCCTCTTTTTCTCTGCCATAATACGGATAGACAGGTGTATCCTCCACTCTCAGTGGAAATGTCTCCGCAAGATGCCCGGAAGGATTGACATCACCAAATAAAAGCCGTACAGCCGCCTCACCGGCAGCTTCACCTGCAAGATAAAGTTCCAGGATTCCCTTTACCTGATTCACCCACGGCATAGTAACAGGCGCCCCGTTATGCAGCACCACAACCATATTAGGATTAACTTTTGCCACTTCACAAATCAGATGGTTCTGATATTCCGGCATATCCATTTTGTTTCTGTCCAGCCCTTCTGATTCGAAGTATTCCGGAAGTCCGGCAAAGATTACCACCTTGTCCGCATACTTTGCCAGCTCTGCCGCTTCTCTAAGCAACCTGTCATTATTTTTACCCTGATCACAGTATCCTTGAGCAAAAGTAATGTTTTCCATATCCGCCACTGCACTTTTTGCTGATGTAACTCTATATGGATGGATATGGGAGCTTCCTCCGCCTTGATATCGAGGTTTATCCGCATATTCCCCAATGAAAAGTATCTTGTCTTCTTTTTTCAAAGGAAGAATCTGCTCCTCATTTTTTAATAATACTGCACTTTCCTCTGCAGCTTTTTGTGCAGCTGCATGCCCCAGTTCAAAATCATATGCCGGCATACATTCCTGCTTTGCTGCCCGCTGCTGAATATCCAGAACTCTTCCAACTGCCCGGTCCAGAATCTCCATCTTTACCTTTCCGTCTTTCACTGCCTCTTCTATGCGCCTCACATTATCCCTGGCTGGTCCCGGCATTTCAAGATCCAGCCCTGCCTGCAGACTTTCTACCGGATCATTACAGGCACCCCAATCGGTCACAACGACTCCATCGAATCCCCATTCACTCCGTAAGATATCTGTCAGATATAAGCTATTTTCGCATGCATAAGTCCCATTTACCCTGTTATAAGAACACATCACTGTCCATGGTTTTCCATCTTTTACTGCCATCTCAAATGCAGGAAGATAGATTTCCCGCATTGTCACTTCATCCACCACAGAATTACTTGTCTGGCGGTAATATTCCTGATTATTTGCCAGAAAATGTTTTGGACTTGCGCCCACTCCCTGGTTCTGTATACCTTTGATGAATCCAACTGCTATCTTTCCTGAAACATAGGGATCCTCCGAATAATACTCAAAACTGCGTCCGCAAAGGGGAGACCGTTTTATATTAATGGACGGTCCTAATACCACACCAACGTTTTCCGCTCTGGCCAGTTTTCCAATCTCTGTACCTACCGCTTCCGCCAGATCCGGATCAAAGGAAGATGCAAGTGCACATCCTGCCGGAAAACAAACTGCGGTATTGCTCTCATTCAGTCCCAGATGGTCTGTAGCTTCAGTCTGCTTTCTCAGACCACTCGGCCCATCTGTCATCAGCATGGGCGGTATACCGGATTCTTCATCTCCCCATGTCTGCCAAAAATCTTTGCCCGCACACAATCTGGCCTTTTCTTCTATAGTCATAGACTGTAATCTCTCTTTTATCTCTCTACTGTACATGATCCGCCTCTTTTCTCATCCCCTCACCTTTATGATTTTACCTTCTGTTATACCATTTTCGTTAAAGGTATCTACGCGGATGTAAACCGGCTGACCGGCTACCAGAGCTCCTATTCGGCCTTCCGTGGCACCCATGATTGTTCGGCTGTGATACATTTTATCCGGTGCATATCCCCACAAAAGATTGGCATGTACACCTTCTTCTGCCTCCCAGGTCACCTTTAAATCCATCTCACTCTCCGGTACAAAGCTGACTTCCCGGGCCATTGCAGGCATTGTTCCATTTCCCTTTCCGAATATACGGATTCCTGAAATGCATGGATTGGCACCATATGGAACCTTCATAACCGTCACTTTTATAAAACGGACTCTCTTCGGGATTTCCCACTCCAGGAAATCATGGGGCAGATCAGACCTTGCCTGTGATTTATCTTCAAGCACCTCATAGTCTGACCCGTTTGTTGATCCTTCCATAACCCAACAAGTAACCTGTTTTTCTAAATCCAGCCATCGTTCTTCGTATGGAAGCACCTTTGGCTCTTGTCCTTTTGGAAGTTCACGCAAAATTCCGTCATCTGCAAAATTAATCTGCACGGCTGACACATCATATACTTCTCCCAGATCGATCTCTGCCCATTCTCCCGGAGCAGCCGCTGCTGCCTTCCAAATCGTCTGGATATTTTCATCTGTAACGTTCTGAGCACCGTCACCGGACGATACCCTCACTTTTTTTCCGTAGGAAAGCAACATCCAGTCTGGTTTTGCAAAGGCAGGAGCATCCATGGCAATTGGCCAGTCTCCAAACCGCTGGTCACAAAAAAGTTCACCATCTTCATCAAATCCGGCCTTCCACAATCCAAGTCTTCTCTCAAAATTCTCATTATGGCTGATACGCATGGATGATATATGCCAATACTTTCCTTTTCTGTCCTCTAAGGTTGAGCCATGGCCTGCACCTGTAATAAACCCTCCGGGCTTATAGGAATAAGGATTGTTATTTGCCGGTTTAAATGGACCAAGCGGTGAATCTCCTATATAAGTTCCATCTCCATAAACATTATACTCCGTTCCTGGTATTGCATACTGGAGGTAATATCTTCCTTCATGTTTTGTCATCCAGGCTCCCTCGATATACGGCCGGTTGCTGAAATATCCACGAAGCTGCGCCTTTACTTGTTCCTCCGGAAGCGGCAGTTCTGCCCCCTCTTCTTTTGCCTGATCCTTCATCATGGAAATCATGTTTTCCACCTGTTCCTCGATATCCGCATCTGTATGGGGAGCCACATGTTCTTCCCCAAATCTCTCATACCCGCGCACATCCTCATGACTGCGAATCATTACCTGCTTTTCCGTGACCGGCTGCATGGTTTTGGAATCAAGTTCGACTCCATAGATTGGCTCCATATTGGAACATCCCCAGTAAAAATACACACGCCCATCATCATCAATGAACAGATTTGGATCCCAGAACGGGAATGTGGCCGGAATTCTCTCAAAGGCCTCTGTCCGTGGATCTTTTGTCCGATAGAACGAACCATTCTCCCCATTTCTGGACGCGGAAAAATACATATAATCTCCCATAACACGAACATCAGGTGCATAATCATAAACGGGGATCTCATTTCCTAATCTGTAATAGTTCCAGTCATGCAGATCTTCACTTGTAAAAAATCCAGCTGTCATGGATGGAAACAGATAGTACAATCCCTTAAACGCAATCAGTGTCGGATCTGCTGCCTCACGGTATACTTTATACAGATCATTCTTCCCCGATTGATTCGGACGTCGAAAGAATTGATAGCGATATTCCAGATTCATAGGATTACAATAATGTTTCATTAAATTTCCTCCTTATACTTTCACGTCTTATAACGATTCAATATCTATATTATAATCATCCAGGGAATTCTTTTTTACTATATTTGTTGTTATTTTTTCATGTATATTGTTTTATTGAAACATTTCAAAGTTCCCCTGTCTCTCCTAATATCTCATTAGTCTCAGCCCGCTGACAAATCGTTTTTGTGGCATTAATTTTTATTTACACGGGAGTTTGACAGTCGAACATTAGAAAAGATACTCGCAGGTCGCAAAAAACCTGCTTTTTTATGTCAAATCTTTTGTCAGAATAGATTAGCAAAGCTCTAAGTCAGGGATTCAAAATCAGAAGCCTGATAAGAAGACCTATGGCCTCCTTGGATAGCGGTCCCAGTCACGATGCAGAACATACTGATAGAAATCCCTGAGTTTTGCAATATAAACATTGACTGTACGGGGATTAAGATGTCAGCTATCCTTCAGAAATAAGAGTAAGTCACAACAGTACCGGGGACAAGATTACGAAAAGAAAGGATGTCGATTTGCTGTTTCAGATAGTTTGTATTTTGTTCATTCATGGAATGAGTCCTCCTGTAAAATATGTTAATTTGTAAGGTCACAAAAAAACTTTACAGGCGGAACAGAAATGGACTTGTAAAAAAGCGAAAAAGTCGATATACTCATACACGTGGAAGCCCTACGGAATGGGAAACTGCGTCGTCAAACAAAGACCTCATCTGTGGGGCTATTCCTTTATTTAAGATGCGCCAATTATAAAATAAAAAATCTGCCAGTACAATACCGGCAGAGAAAAATAAGAAAGGGCTCTTCGTGGAGAACTGTGGGGTAAAACATCTCACAGCCCCACTGGTTATGCGGATTGCTCCCTATTTGATTTTCGATTTGGAAGTGGAATCACCAAATTTTACCGCAGTGAGGGCATCAGTTTTGCACTCTTGACATTGCATAAAGAATTAGCTGAAGCCATCTGTGGATATTTCCTTTCGGTAAGAGTTTGGATGCTAATACCATAAGGAACCACAGATGGTTTTCAATATTTATTTTCTAATATCTAAAAATAGGGCATCAAAAACATTTTCTGCGTTTAGCTAATCTTTCATATAACACTTCTGCATGGAAACTTAAAGGATACTACATCCGCCTGGGATAACAATATATCCATATCGCTCCAGTCCGCGACTACAAATCCATACCCCGCTGCATCCTCTAACCGCCACATTGAGCAGTATTCAGGACAACATTCTGTTTCCCGATTATCTGCAAATTTTTACGGAAGCACGATCTTATTACGTGAGCCTTCCGGAATACCTGTCAAAAAGGAAAATACTGCATCCATTTTTCCTTCCCAAAAGTCTGTTTCATGGTCTCCGTCGCTTTCCTGGTAAACGATGGGCACACCTGCCTTCTGCAGTTCCTCTGCAAATCTCTTATCTTGCTCATATACAAGCCTGTCCTGTCTGCCGCAGGTCACATACACTTCCGGCATCAACTCTTTTTTCTCAAAGGCATCCAGATATGTCTTGGTAAGATTGGTATCGCCAGCCAGAAACTCTTCCCGGCTGCCAAATATATTATCCAACAACTCGATGGAGAATCCGGCATCCGGTTGGTTTTCGTGTACCTCATAAGTATCAATTGCCGGAGACATCGCCGCAATCCTGCCGAAGGTATCTGCATAACGCATTCCATTCAGAAGTGTTCCATATCCTCCCATAGACACTCCTGCAAGATAAGTATCCTCCCTCTTATGGGACAGCGGGAGCAGCTTCCTTGTCATTTCCACCACTTCCTTGCCTACAAAAGTAGAATAATTCATATTTCTCCGGGGATGATCCACATAAAAGGAATTATCTCCGTTTACAATCACTACTGCCACACCTTTTAAATCAGACTGTCTCCGCATACTCAGATATGTGTAGATTTCATCACTGTCTCCGCTGTAACCAGGAAGGAAATACAGGGTTCTGTACGGAAACGGTACTTCTGCGCCCCATCCGTCAGTGGGCAGAAATATCTCCAGGGACACGCCCCGTGTTAATGCTGCTGATTTGTACTCCAATTTCATGTGTGCCATAATTTATCTCTCCTTTTATTTTTTCCCAAAATTCAACATAGACTTCAGTATCGGCAGTCCATCTCCCTGCTCCTTTGCCTCAGTATAACATACAGGCCGAATATCCAGTTCTTCCCGCCATTTTGTCCACGCATGTGCCGTCACTGCCATGTACTCCTGGTTTCTCTGTTTCTCTATCACACGTGCCGGTATTTCCTCATTGTAGAATAACCGCATTTCTTCACACCCCACCGCGGGGTGTGTCACATAACTGTACTGCCTTCCCTGCTGCAGACCTTCCAGCCACAGCCTTACCCCTTTCAGATAAACTTCATCCTTATCCGTAAAAGGGGGCTGTCCCTGTTTCGCAACAGAATAATAATTTCTCGCACTGATCAGACCTTTTTTCAATGTCCAGTCCTCTATAGCCTCAGCCAGCCCGGGTACCCACAGTTCAGGTCCCATATGGCTGTCCGCATAGGCAGCGGAAAGTCCCAGTTTTGTCAGTCTGTCAAGCTGAGCGTCATACTCCTTTATAATCCCGTCCACATCCGGTTTTCTCCCGGCCAGCTCCCACTGTGTCTGAAAGAAATACCCTCTGTCATCCGTTATCTGTCTATTGTCTGTAAGCGCGCCCCAGCGCACTCCATTCCACTCAGAGTTCAGGGTCAGATGCAGCCCGATATCAATGTGGATATACTTCTTTAGCAGCTCTGCCCCCTCTTCTATATAAGGGGCACAGGCTATACAGGACACATTCCGCACTACATATCCCGTGTCTGCGGCCTCCAGGATTGCCCTGTTGGCCGCCCGGGCGGAGCCGAAATCATCCGTCCTGCTCAAAAGCTGAATACTCAAGTTATCTCCTCCTTATATTTTGTCCATTTCCCGCCGCTGCATATATGTAAAATACTGTTCCGTCTGTACATAATGTACAGGTACCTCTTCGCAGAGCAGTTCTTTTATCCAGTCCGCCGCGTAGCGCATTCCCAGCTCTTCCATATTGTAATGGCCGATATTAAAACATGCTTTCGCCTTACCCAGGGACACTGCATCGTGGATATAAGACAACAATGTCCATTCTATGATCTCTCCGGGAATCACCGCGTCAATACAGTCCTCTTCCTCCATCTGGCGCATGATCTGTGACGAGTAGTCCCGGTAATATCCATCCTCCCGGATCTCATCACCCGGCTGCGGATACAGATGAGCCACAATGGCAATGCGGCGGATCACATCCCCGGGTCTTCCCACAAACCGGATTCCGTTCATTCCCAGCCTGTCCATCAATAATTCTGCCAGTTCCTGCACCGTAACAGGCGGTATCTCGAAGGCGTAATATAGAGGGATCTCTCTCCGGGCTTTCAGCTCATATGCTTCCCAGCCCAGATATTTCACAACTCCTTTGAAAATCAGATCCGGCTGGTGGGCATGGATATGGTCGTGATTCCTCCACACGGTGATCCCATAACGCTCCAGCAAAGCTTTTTTCTCATCATAAACCCGATTTTCAAATTCTCCCTTCCATTCAGGGTAATCCGGGGTCTGATAATAGATCGGCTCATGGGTCACCAGCAGGTTACAGCCAAGCTCCGCCGTCTTCCTGATCACATCCACTGTGGGCACCAGAGCGCTGACCACCCCTGTACACTCATCCGACGGATTTCCCGATTTATACCCGTCACATCCGTCATAATCCGGAATATCAGGGTGGAACTGCAAGATACGGTCAATAACTTCTTCATTTTTCATTTTATATTTATCCTTTCACTGCCCCCACTACTACACCCTTGATGAAATATTTCTGCACAAAGGGATAGATGAGCAAAATGGGCAAAATTCCGATCACCGCCATTGCCATACGGATAGATGTTCCCGGAAGGCTGACAGCGCCGGTCCCCATCAGGCTTCCCGTATTCTGCTTCAAGGCGTTGATATTGTTCATGATCTTCAGCAGCAGAATCTGGATGCTGTACAGCTTGGCGTCATTGATATAATACAGACCGTTGATCCAGTCATTCCAGTAGGCCAGACCTGAAAAGAGGCTGACTGTGGCGATCGTAGGCACGGACAGCGGAAGCATGACCTTCCAGAATATCTTCATCTCCCCTGCCCCGTCAATCTGTGCCGCTTCGATCAGAGAGTCGGGAATGCTGTTGGTGTAATAATTCTTCACAAGAAAGACATTAAACGCTGTCACCAGGTAATTCGGCAGGATCAACGCCCATATGGTATCCTTGATCTGAAATACCCTTGTCCACATAATATAGGAAGGTACAATACCTCCGCTGAACAGCATAGTGAAAAATACGAAAAAGGTTAATATTCCTCTGTACTTAAAAGCCTTTCTCGACATGGGATATGCCAGCATGGCTGTGATCAGGACACTGCCAAGGGTGCCCACAAACGTCACCAGTATGGATACACCGTAGGCCCGTACAATAATCGCCCCCTGCTTTACCATGTAAATGTAAGCGTCAACGCTCAATGCCCCAGGCAAAAGAGAATATCCGTCGCGCAGTAAGGTTTTCTCCTCTGTAAAGGATGCGATCACGATCATCAGGATAGGTACCATAGTGACCACCACCAGAATCCCCAGGATCACAGTGGCTATGACATTAAATTTTTTGGAATCAGACATCTTCTTTCACCTCCCTTAGAACAGTGCATTTTCCGGGTTTATTTTTTTCACAACCGCATTGGCTGCCACCACCAGTACAAATCCAATAACAGACTGGTAGAATCCCGCCGCTGCCGCCATACCTACATTGTTGGACTGCATCAGTCCCCTGTATACATAAGTGTCAATGGTCTGGGTAACTGCATACAGCGCTCCGGAATCCTGCGGCACCTGATAAAACAGACCGAAATCAGAGAAGAATATCCTTCCCACCGCCATCAGGGTCAGAATCGTGATGGTCGGGACCAGCATGGGCAGTGTGATGGAAAATATCTGTTTCAGCTTGGAAGCACCGTCGATAGATGCCGCCTCGTAGATAGATTTGTCAAAGCCTGAGATACTTGCCATGTAAATAATGGACTGATAACCTGCATTTTTCCATAGAAAGACCAGCACCAGTATCAAGGGCCATACATTTGGCTGCATGTACCAGGAAACACTCTCCTTCCCCATGGTGCGCAGAATCGTGTTGTTGATAAAACCTGTATCTGCACTTAAGAAAGCAAATCCGATGATACCTATCACAACCCAGGACAGCAGGTTCGGCAGAAGCAGGCAGGACTGAAATATCTTCACCCGCATCCGCTCACCCAGCTCGCACATCAGTATTGCAATAAAGATAGCTGCCACAGTTCCCAGGACGATAAACACCAGATTATATAAGATTGTGTTCCTAGTCATGATCAGGGCATCGTCTGTTGCAAACAAAAACTTAAAATTCTTCAGGCCACACCAGTCACTGCCAAAGATTCCCTTGGAATACTTGTAGTCCTTGAATGCCAGGAAGATCCCGAACATGGGTATGTAATTGTTGATGATCAGGTATACAACACCCGGCAGAGCGATCAGCATAAAGGGAAGCGTGGTTTTAGAACTTTTTCTCATATTCTTTCCCTCCCCTTAAGCGTCACTGAGCTGCCAGCCATGCATCCAACTGTTTCTGTTTTTCAGCTATGACATTTCCAAGTCCGGCGCTCTCCAGCGCTTTGTTCAGCTTCGGAATCTCTGTTTCCGGTTCCACGTTGCCACAGAACAGTCCAGGCAGATACTGACTCAGAACATTTGCGATTGCCGTATACTCCGTGCTAACAGGTGCTGTGTCAAACACAAATCCCATAACTGGTGAGGAAGCAGCCTCTTTGTTCTGTTCTTCTTCCCATTTCAGGGAATCCAGATTATTGCCTTCCATCTGATACTGAATAAAATAATTTCCCAGTGTACCGCAGCTAAGCTGTGCTGTGTAAGGAACTGTAGAGGCATCCTCCCCCTCCGGATAATTAACAATGTCTTCTTCCTTTACCACATAATCTCTGCCCTCGATTCCAAAAATCAAAAGATTCACAATCTCCTTATCTGAATAAGTCAGATTCAGGAATTTGAGAGCCGCCTCCGGCACTTCACAGTTAGTAGAAACCATGAAGGTCACTCCATTAACTGTTGACGTATCAATATAAGCCTCTTTCAGAATCCTGGCTCCTGTCGGATAACCCCATTGAGTCTGTAAGCTGGCTGCTGTATCTTCTTCCGGATAACTGTAGGAAGCAATAGCACAGAAATAATTTCCTGAGGACAGCAGTTCCAGAGACATACTCGTGGTCGTAGCCGCATCTTTCATGATATAGCCCTTGTTATACCAATCCCTTGCCATCTTGCAGACATCCATGAACTCCTGGCTTTCAAAGAGATTCACAACCTTGGTGTCATCACCCAATAAAACACCCTTTGGTGCGGTATAATCATCGCCAAGGTAATCCACATTTGTACTGTAGAGCCTGTTCAGTCCTGTATCTCCCGGTGCAATTGGGGCCAGCGGTGTGATATCCGGACGGCCTTCCTGGACCTTTTTAAAAACTGCGTCTAAATCCTGCACACTGTTTACCTGGCTCATGTCAATCCCCAGTTCTTCGGCAATATCTTTGCGGTAAGTGATCATAGGCGTGAGTGCCAGCGGTTTATATACAGGTATTCCATAAATCTTACCGTCTGCAGTACATGCATTCATCCACTCTTCACCCACCAGCTCTAGTGCCTCGGGTGCAAATTCCGGCGCCAGCTCTGTGATATCCATAGCCATATCCGCGGCAACACAGTCCGGGAAATTAAACAGACTCTCAAAGAGATCGATCTGCTCGCCCGCCTGCAGGGACAGACTGATCTGATTGTTGTAATCCGCGTAGGCGATAGGCTTTAACTCCACCTCCACGCCAATCTTTTCCCTTGTGATCTTGTTCACAGCTTCCTGTACCTCAGCAAGTCCTTCTTCTGAGGGAACATTGTTAAAGGTCTGGTAGGCAAAAACTACCTTTTCATACTTGTCAGAGTCTGCCTTGGCGCCTTCTTCCTTCTTGCCGGAACCCCCGGAGCCGCCGCAGGCACAAAGACCGGCTGCCATGCTCATGCCCAGAACCACTGCCATGATTTGTTTCATTCTTTTTTTCATTTTCCTTACCTCCTTTTGATACTCCCATTATAGGTGATATCCATGGCCTGATTCTTGCAAAAACAAGTCTTCCTTTTTCAAAAACAAGCCTCATACGCCTGATTCACGCTTCCTGTATTCATTCGGGGTAAGACCCGTATACTTTCTGAAAAGGGTAGAGAAATAAGAAAAGTTATCCATCCCCACCTCTATAGCCACATCGCTCACCAGCTTATCTGTCTGCGCGAGAAGCCTTTTCGCCTGTCCGATCCGGTATTCGTTCAGATAATCCTTCAGGCTTGTGCCTGTTTTCCTCTTATACATCTTCGCCAGATATTCCGGGGTCAGAAAGAAATGCTCCGCTATCTCATTTCTGCCGATTTCCTCCCCGTAATGCTTATGGATATAATCATTGATCTGCCCGATCATGGTATTGGATTTCCGGATCTCCTCCTCATAGGCAAAGGTACGTTCCAGCAGATATGCCGCCCAGCGCATCAGATCTAGGACAGAGCGCACCGCCTTCTTCTCCATATCCACAGACAACTGGTCCCCCAGAAGCCTGGATGCCTGGATTCCCCTCTCCGTGAGGTAGAAATAATCGGCCTGCAATAGCTCCTGTTTCACCTTGATCAGCATTTCCCGGTCCAGATTACCTGGTTCATGCATCAGCGCCGTACATCTTTTCAGATAATTTAATAGTCCGCTTTTGTCCTTTTTGTCCAGGTATTCCTTCAGCTTACCGCCATCCAGTAAAGCATCTCCGGTCCTTTGCTTCTCTGAAATCTGGCTTTCCAGCACCACTTTGCCGTAAATTCCCACATTCCAGGACATTTTCTTCAGGATTCTGTGATATGTCTCAAAGAGCTGGCTGACATCACAGACCCGGCTTACGCAAACCGTCATCACACAATCTATATACTGCCTGACGGAATCCACCAATATCCTGGCACGGTCAAGCATAGTCTCATCCGAATCCACATCGCAGACTGCTGCCAGTAGCAGCTCGTCGTCTTTCTCCTGACAGATGACCCGCTCATTTTCCGGTGTACTGCACAGGATCTCTGAAAACAGATTGTTCAGGACAAATTTCAGAAGCTCTCTGCCGTATTTGGCAGTATCCTTCTCCACATCTGTAAATTTCGCTGCCAGTATCCTGTACTCTGTTCCCAATTCCAGTTTCTGGCCGCCGGATATCAGTTTGCTGTTGTCCCCATACATTTTTAGAGTGAACGGTTCCTTCAGCAGGCGTTCCACAAAGGACAGCTTGATATTCTTATAGTTGTGCTGGAACCAGGCTTCATACTCCCGGGATTTTCTGTTTGCCTCCTTCTTCCTGATGTTCTGAATGCATTTCTGAAGGGCCATCTCCAGCACTTCTGCATCAAAAGGCTTCAGGATATACTCAGCCGCCTGCATTTTCAGTGCATTGGCAGCGTATTCAAAATTCTCATGGCAGGTCAGAAGCAGAAATTCCCCGTCCAGTTCCTGTTCCCTGTACCACTTAAGGAGTTCCAGGCCGCTTCCCTGGGGCATCTCAATGTCACTGATGATAAGTTCTATTTCCTGCCTGTCCAAAATCTGCTTTGCATCCTCTATGTTGTATGCCTTGCAAACCTGCTCCACCATAAGCCTGTCCCAGTCCACTGAACTTTCAATGGCATCCACGATCGTGATATCATCATCAATAATCAACACATTCATTTTCTTCACCCAATTTTGTTCTGTACGGTTTCTTCCTTCATCTCATGCTTCGCTTTTTCCGGAATGAGCAGGAGATTCCGGCATCCGTGAGGCTCCACATTTGACATCTGGAACAGATCCGTCCTCTCATACATCAGATACAATATCTTTCGTATGCTCCACAGACCGATCCTCGTCCCCTCCTCCGGATACTTGTCGTGATATTCCCCCATCTCCTTCAGAACATTTTCCGGATAGCCCTGTCCGTCATCCTCTATCTCCACAGACAGCATGGTTTCATTTTGGAAATGAGCCAGGGACACCCGGATCAGAATGCTCAGTGTTTTTCCCGGAGAGACTGCGTATTTGTACTCATTTTCGATCAGGGTGTGGATCAGAAGCTGGGGAATCCTCCACTCCTCACACTCCTTTGCCATCTCCACGAAATAAAATACACTTCCCGGATACTTCAGCTCCTGCATCTCAAAATAATTTTCCACGTGGCTGATCTCTTCCCGGACAGGAACTGTATGCAGCCCGGAGCGGAACATATACCGGATATTTTTCGACAGAGATTTCACATAGGCATCAATCTCAACATTTTTATTCTGCATACTCAGACTGGAAATCGTAGTCATGGCATTCAGGAAAAAGTGGGGACGCAGGGTCAGCCTGACACATTTTAACTCTGTGTCTTTTAATTCTAACTGTTTCTCGTAGCTCTGGATGCGCAGCCCCACGATCTCATCCATCAGCCGGTTAAATGTCTCTGCCAGACGGATAAACTCCCGGCTCTCATATCCGCCCTGAAACCGCAGCTCGTAACTGCCGTCAGAAATCTCGTCCATCACGCTGGTCAGGTGCTGCATGGGATGCAAAAGCTCTCTCCTGATATAGCGTATGACCAGAAGCGCAAACACGATGCTTCCCAGGATCAGCAAGATAATAATGACCGCACTGTAGCGGATACTGCCCAGCACATCATAGGCCTTCACAAAGGATTCCAGGCACACCTGCCCCTCCACGATCTCCATCTGCCTTTTCACAAACTGCGGCTCCTCCAAATTCTTCCCTTCCTGCGAAAGCAGCTTCGGATCATTTAAGAATCCAACCGATGTCCAGACTGTGCCATCTCCGTCAGTTATGGTAAACGCCTGGTTTCCAAAATCCGTATTGTCCCAGAAATGCGTCAGTCTCTCCATAGACAGAAAGGCTGCCTCAGCCCTGGTTCCGCGCATATAAATCCTGTAGATATAATGCTTCCCTTCGATAGAAGTAAAGTACCACCTGGCCTTTTTACTGCCCTTTCTGGACATTTCCAGCACAAATTCCCGGATAGCCTCCCCTTCCTGAAAGCTCACCCCATCTTCCTCGGCACTGAGACAGATATCGTACTCCCCTTCTGCAATCACCAGCATCTGAGCGCTGTCATCCCATGCCGTCAGATCTTTGATCTGATTACTGAGAGCCAATGAAGCGTAAAATCTCTCGCTCTCGTCTTTGCTCTCCAGTTTTGCGAGGTTAATATTCTGATATACAATACTGTTGAGCATCTTTTCCATCTTATCCAGCCGGTCTTTGATCTCTTTGCCGTAAACCTGCAGGAAGTTATCAGAGGACTGTATGATTTCCTCTCTGGTCTCGGCATAGGAGAAATAGACAAATACACAAAAAATGAATATCAAAAACAATAACTGGGCCGTGACCAGCGCTATGATTCTGCGGACAATTGATTTTTTCATAGATAACCCTCTCTGCTGTGAAAACAGCCCCCTGTCCGTAAGACAGGGAGCAGTATTTACGTCAGGAACACCTGATCTCGAACGTATGTCTCTTTAAATCTGCATCCAGTACAGCAAAATGTTCCCCCTGTTTTCTGGTAATGCGCAGACCGTGTTCCCCTGTCAGCGCCACCTCTATCTGCCCTTCCAGGGAAAACGCCGGGTGTTGATTGCGAAACCGCATGAGTGCCAGCAGATCCTTTATCACAGGACGCTTTAATTCCTCTTTTACCTCCTCCGCCGAATAGCAGTGCCTGTTGATATCTCTTCCGTTCTTCGTTGATTCCATGAGTGCAATATCATTTGCGCCTGCCAGCATTCCCACATAATACACCTGAGGGATGCCGGGAGCAAAGAACTGGATGGCCCTTGCCAAAAGATAAGCGTTGTCATTTTCTCCCAGGGCTGCATAATAGGTGGTGTTGACCTGATAAATATCCAGATTGTTATAGGCCTCTGTGTTGTATATCTTCTTGACATTTGCCCCCTCGGCAAACATCTTATCCTTGGTAAATTCTATCTCCTCATCCGGCAGCAGATCCTTAACATCCACGATTCCGATACCATCATGAGTATCCAGTGTGGTGAACTGCTTCATGGGTGACATGAGCAGCCATTCCCTCAGATATTTTCCCTTCCCGCTGTACAGGGCATGAAGCGTCAGGACCGGAAGGGCGAAGTCATATATCCAGAATTTCTCTCCGGCAATCTCCATCTGGATCGAGTAATGTTCATGTATCTCCGGCAGGATCTCCACCCCGTAAGGTTTCACCAGGGCTTCTGTCTCACGCAGCAGATTCCAGATATCCGGCTTCACGAAGAAACAGCTGGTGTCCGGCTTCTTCACCGCATAGGCAAAGGCATCCAGCCGGATAATGGACGCACCGTGGCTGCACATGGAAACCAGATTCTCCCGGATAAATTTCTTCGTTGCAGCGCTTTCCACATTTAAGTCAATCTGTTCTTCACAGAACGTACACCACACCTTCTCCCGGCTGCCATCTCCGAATTCCACGTCCGTGTACGGCGCACGGGGCTTTCTCTTATAGATTTTGTCCACCTGTTCCGCAGTCGGCTCCCCGTTCTCCCAGAAATCCTTATACCGGATAAACAGATCCCGGTATTCAGACTGGTCTTTCTTCTTCTCAAAATCCCTGAAGAATTCCGAGCTTCTGGAAATGTGGTTGATCATAAAATCAAACATCAGGTAATAACTCTTCCCAATCCTCTCCACATCTGCAAAGGTTCCGAACTCAGGTGAAACCCTATCATACCTCATAGGTGCAAAGCCCCTGTCCGCGGAGGACGGGAAAAAGGGAAGGATATGTACTCCACCCACTGCGTCCTTGATGTCATTTTCCAGGATATCCCCCAGTTCCTTCAGATTACTGCCCAGGCTGTCCGCGTAGGTGATCAGCATGATCTCGTTTTTTAACTGCATTGTATATCTCCTTTCACTACTCTGTATCCTGTCCTCATTATACCACTGTCCGGCATCGAAAATCTTTTGTAAAAGGGGTTGTCTCTTTCAATTTCAAGATATTTCAAGCATCGTTTCTGTCAAATACGCGGTCCGGCGTATAGGTAATGGAGATATCCTTATAATAGAAGCATTTCGCCGGACCGAAGGGCATCTCTATATCTTCTCCCTCCGCCTTTTTATCCAGCAAAAGGTCAGCGGCTTCACGGAACTGTTCCAGTATCTCAGGAGAAACAGGAATTTTGTGATGCGCCGGCCAGGTCAGATCATACTGCTCTCTTATGGACAGCAATTCCTCTATAGTCCTTTTATAAGTCTCCACTGTAGTGGTATATTCCAGGTTCAGCAACACAGAAGCCCGGCAGCAGGTATCCCCTGTAAACAGCCATTTTCTCTCCACATCCAGAATGCTCACAGCTCCTAAGGTATGGCCCGGTGAAGAAACCAGGCGGAGTGTCCGCCCGCCGAGCTGAAATTCTTTCTCCCCTGTGTACCAGATAATATTATCCCTCTGTCCGCGAAATTGATAATCGGGATAATAACTTCTGAACTTATCGCAGTGCAGACTAAATACCTCTCTGTCCAGCTCATTGATATAAACCTTCTCAAAGAAGCTGTTCCCGCCGATATGATCCAGATGTGCGTGTGTTGCCAGTACATCCACAGGCAGTGATGTCAGTTCAGCCGTTATCTCATCCAGCGGAATCATACCCAGGCCTGAATCCAGCAGCATGGCCCTCTCGCTCCCCTCCAGGAGATACATATATACACTGGATGTGTCATCAAATTCCTCAATTCTCCAGGTGTGTTCATCCATTTGTACAACTTTGTAGTCCATATTTTTTTCTCCTAAATTCATTATTTTTGTGCCAGAAATGCAAATACAGGATCCATAAATTTCTCCCAGAACATTACATCATGGCCGCCGTCATCTTCCCGATAATCAACCGGAATCTGATTTTCCTGCAGAAATTTTACAAAGCGGACATTATTCTCATACACCAGCTCATCCTGACGTCCGCAGCACATAAATAGTTCCGGGATCTCTTCTCCTGCCTTCTTCGCTTCCAGATAAGCCGGGTCCAGACCCAGGTCTGTGCGCTCAAACTCCTCCCTGCTTCCAAAAAGCCCGTCCAGGTATTCCCGGGTAAAACCGTTCACACCCCGCTCCATAAGATCATAGAAATCAAGTCCCGGAGACATAGCCGCAATCTTCCCAAAGGTCTCTCTGTAACGCAGGCCGTTCAACAGCGCCCCATATCCGCCCATGGAGATTCCGCCGATGAAGGTGTCTTCCCGCTTAACAGAGAGAGGGAAAATACTCCTGGTCACCTCCACGATCTCGCTGCCGACAAACTTACTGTACCAGGCAAACCGGTCCGGTCTGTCCACATAAAAAGAATTGTCCCCGTCCGGTATCACCACTGCAATCCCCTTCATCATGGACTGCAGGCGAAAACTCAAGCTAGTGCTCAGCTCTTTTCCGCTGGCACTGAAGCCCGGAAGAAAATACAGGGTTTTGAAGGGTTTCTCCGCATTTTCCCAGCCGTCACAGCAGGGCAGAAACACATTCAGGGATACACTCCTCATAAGACTTTCTGATTTGTAATTCATTTCAATATACGCCATCTTCTATTCCTCCATAAACGATTTCGCCGGGGACAGGAACGCAAAACAGGGTTCCAACATTTTGCTCCAATATACAAGGTCATGAACTCCCTCTGTCTCCTCAAAATCCACCGGGATATTCTGTTCTTCCAAAAACCGCAGAAATTCTTTGTTTACATCATACACCAGCTCATCCTGGCAGCCGCACCGAAGGAACAATTCCGGAATTGCCTTCCCGCTTTTCTTCCTGTCAAGCAGCACTTTTTCCGGATTTTTATCGGAATGGAGATACTCATCCTCTGTCCCGAAAATAGCCTCCATCCTGTCCGGTTTAAGGGGTGATATTTCCTTTTTCAGAATCTTGTTGACTCTGAGGGCCGGCGACAGCATGGCAATTTTACTGAAAGTATCGCTGTAATGAAGCCCATTTATAAGGGCGCCAAATCCGCCCATAGAGATTCCGCCGATAAAGGTGTCCTCTTTCTTACGGGAGAGAGGCAGCAGAGATCTGGTGATCTCCACAAGCTCTTCACCGATAAATTTCCCGTAATTATCACCCCACTCCGGCTTGTCCACATAGAAGGAACGGTCCCCGGTCACAACCACCAGCGCCAGGCCATGCAGCATTGCATGAAACTTCATATTCAGAAATGTCAAAGTCTCTCTCGCTCCCCCGCTGTACCCTGTGAGAAAATACAGGGTCTTAAAGGGAGGATTACAGTCCATACCTCCTGTCAGAGTTGGAAGTATCACATCCAGTTCAATACTTTGATCAATCGCATCTGATTTGAAATTAAAATGTAAATATGCCATATATTATCATCCTTTCACACTGCCCTGCACAACACCTTCCAGAATGTGTTTCTGACACAGCACATAGAAGATGAGCATGGGAATCATTGACAAGAAGAGTCCTGCAAGCATAGGCGCGTAGTCCACAGAATACTCATTTACAAATACACGGATCGTCAGCGCCAGAGTCCGCTTCACCTCGTCTGTGAGGAAAAGGCTGGACATCAGATAATCATTCCAGATTCCCATGGATACGAATACCAGAAGAGTGATCACGATGGGTTTCAGCATAGGAAGTACGATCCGGAAGAATACCTGTATGTAAGAACATCCGTCTATCATGGCAGCCTGTTCTATCTCAATGGGAATACCGTTCAGAAATCCTCTTATCAAAAATATGGAGAACGGCAGATTCAGCCCCAAGGCCACAACGGACAGAAACAAAAGGCTGTTATTCAGTCCAAAGGTACCCCCATATATCTTCACGATCGGTATCATGTATACCTGGAAAGGAGCCACCATGGATGCCACCATCATCAGGAACAACGCGCTCACCCATTTCTTATGGGAAAATCTGCTGACCACATAGGCTGCCGTAGCTCCGAACAAAGTGATCAGAAGAGAGGACACGATCGTCAGGATAAATGTATTTTTCAGGGCTGAGAAAAACTTCATCTCCTGCAGGGCCTGGGTAAAATTCTCCACATGAAATGCAGATGGCAGGGAAAAAGGGTTCATGATAAATTCCTGCGATGTTTTCATGGAGTTGAAGATAGTCAGCACAAACGGAAATATATAGATCACTGTCAGTATACAGGCTGCCGCGAACAGCAAAACACGGCTTGCTTTCATTTTTCTCATGCCTTTACCTCCTTCTTCATTGAAAAATATGTCTGCAGCACAGAGATCACCGTTACGATCAGAAACAATACCACAGCCTCTGCCTGTGCAACTCCGAATTTCATACTTGTAAATGCTGTATTGTACACCTTAAGGGCAATCAACTCTGTGGAATTGAATGGTCCGCCTCCTGTAAGCGCCAGGTTCACATCGAATACCATGAAACAACGGACAATAGACAGGAAAACACATACCGTAAAGGATGACCTGATCATGGGAAGTGTCACATGCTTGAATGCCGACCATTTTCCGGCCCCATCAATATAGGCGGCCTCCAACAGTTCTTTCGGCACATTGGCAAGTCCCGCCACATAGATGATCATCAGATAACTGCTCAGCTGCCAGGAAGCCACAATGATCATAGCGACCATGGCGTAAGCCGAGCTGGTAAGCCAGGACTTCTCAAGCCACGCAATCCCACCGCTTTTTCCAAATGCCGTAAGACCAAAGTTAAAGATAAACTTCCACAGATATCCCAGGATCAGCCCTCCGATAATATTCGGAGTAAACATGGCTGTCCTGAAAAAAGTTTTACCTTTCAGAGCGCTTGTGAGAAGCAGCCCCAGGCCTATAGCAATCACATTGCTGACGATCACAACGGCCACCGCATAGATAGATGTCTTCAGCAGGGAATCCAAAAATTTGGAATCCCCGAATATTGTGAGATAATTTCTCAGCCCTACAAATGTAAAATCATTTCCCAGACCATCCCACTGTGTAAAAGAAATGAAAATCCCGTAAAAAAACGGCACGATCAGGATTCCCAGCCAGACCAGTATTGCCGGCACAAAGAAAAGCAGTATCAATCTTCGTTCTCCGTGTTTATTTCCTACCATACCCAACCTCTCCTTTCCTCTCCCTCTATCCGGATGATCGTTACTCCAAACTCGTCCAGTAGCTCTCGATTTCTTTGGCAAGTCCTTGTCTGTCAAGCTCACCTGCCACATACTGCTGGAAATAGGGGCCAACAACATACCAGTAATCGCTTGGAACATTTACAGTAAAGGTTCGGATATCTTTGATCTCACCTTTTTCCATATATTCCTGTGTGGACTTTGCCAGGGCATTGGGATTTTCTACCTTCACATCTTTGAATGGAAGAGTGGAACCAATAGTCACTCCCATGAAATCCTGTCCTTTTTCACTGTTGCACAGCCATTCCACCAGTTTGAGCCCGGCTGCCTGCTGTTCCTCGGTATTCTGGGAAGCGTCTATACAGTAACCTTTCGGAGAAGACATAGGAAGTCCCACATTTTGTTCAGAATCGTTGCTGATAGGCAAAGGAATCATTCCCAGCTCTTCATCTCTTCCCTCCACACCGCTCATCATCATCCAGTTCCAGTCTCCCTGGAAGTAGGTAGCAACTTTTCCAGTGGCAAAAGCTTCGCAGTTCATTTCCTGATTGATCTGAAGCGGGTCTGCTTTGTTCATATTGTGCTCTGACAAAATATCCAGAGTGTCCATCAAATCATTGTAGACCTGATCATCTGCAAGAGAGGCTTCCCCTTTCTTAAGCCTGTCAATAAATGCCATCTGGGCTGTTTCATCTCCCTGATATCCTGAATAGAGGAGCGCACCTAGATGAGCTGCCAGCGCCCAGTCTGCATTCAGCGTGATCGTAGAGGCCGCCTTACCTGACGCATCGATATCGTCAAGCATCTTCTCCAGTTCATCCCTTGTATCAACAGAATGGATATCAAAATCTTCCCCGAAGACCTCCTTCAGCACACGGTTGTTATACATCAGGCCAAATCCCTGAACACTGGCCGGTATGGCATAAAGAGAACCATCCACAGTGTAATACTCTTTGCCTGTGACAATATCATCCACCCACGGTACCTCATTTTCACTGAAATTATAGAAATAAGAATGGTACTGGGTCACCACAGATACATCCATAAGAGCCACTGTCGGCGCCTTCTTCGCTGCATATAATCCCAGCCATGCCTGAAGCTGGTCATCACCGCAGGGCAGGAACTCCACCTTAATGTCCGGGTTCTCTTTCGTAAATTCATCCAGGAGCGCCACCGTCTCATTGTCCACACCCGCCTGAGTGGAATAAAATGTAATCTCTACCTGTTCCCCTGATGCCTCTGACTGTTTGGCTGACTTCTCCTGGGATTTATCATTTCCTGCATCTCCGCAGCCTCCCAGTGCAGTTGTTCCCAGCATCATAGCCATAAATAACGCAATACTTCTTTTTTTCATACTGATTTTCTCCTTTTTGATTTGTATGGGCGATACTCTGAATCCGGATTTTTCAAAGGCCTTCGTTCCATCAGTTCCATATTTTATGTGGAACTGTTTTCATACTCTTTTTATACACTATACAGGAAAAAATGTCAATTGATTTGAAATAAAGCGCAAAAAAACAGGCAGTTTGCATAAATCCATGCACATCTGCCTGTCTAAAACTTCTATATGTTTATGGAACACCTTATGTTGTTCCACCTTTCTGAAAATAAACCGGAATGACATAATTCTGTTCAACAAATTCTCCGTTTATTTTTTTAACCAGAACCCCTGCTGCTATTTTGGCGATTGCCGGAATATCCTGAACGATCGTAGTTATAACAGGCTGGCAGATCCTGGTCAGATCCAGTCCGTCGTAGCCGACTATTTTCCGTTTTTCGGGAACGGATATCCCGGATTCCTCTGCATGTTTCAGTGCAAAATATGCAGAAATATCCTCCACAAACACGCCGTCTGCATCCGGATACAGACGAAGATATTCCTCTATACTGCGACGGTAATAATCATAGGACAGGATGTTTGTCCATGCAAGCCGCACAGTGATCACCTCTGTTCCTTCCGCACTCAGGATTTCCTCCAATATCCTGTGCCTCTCGCTGGAGGGCGTATAAAATGTGCTGTCAGAAGATATCTGCAGAACTTTTTTGCATCCGCACCTTAAAAACTCTTCCGCGGCCATCCGTCCCCCCTGCCTGTGGTCTGAATATACCTGGGTCATCCCCTCTGCCGGCCTGCATTCATATGCCACAATTCTGCTGCCCACACGCCCGATCCCCGGAATATCGGATTCCGTAGTATTGAGTATGGCACCGTCTATGATATGCTGTTCCAGCATTTCTACAATTTCTTCCACACGATTGGATACCCCCAGGGAATTAAACATCATCACATGGTATCCCAATTTATGCAGTTCTATCTCCAAATATTTTAAAAGACCTGCAAAAAACGGCTGTTCCATATCCGGTACAGAAAGACCAACGATACCTGTTTTTCCTTTGGCTGCAAGTCCTGCATGATGCTCTGCCGGCTCCGGTACTGACATATTCTGCCTGTAATGCAGTTCTTCAGCCGCTTTCAGTATCATTTTCTTTTTTTCTTCAGACACATAACCTGTCCCGTTCAATGCTCTCGAAGCAGTACCCAGTCCTACTCCGGCAGCATCCGCTACTTCTCTCAGGCTTGCCATATATTCCCACCCTTTTATTTTTAGCGTACCACATTTTGTTCCACAGTGCAAGACAAAGCAAACATTTTTTATGGAACATCACACAGTAGTTCCACCCTGCAATAATTTCACCGGAATATAATAGTGGGCATCTACTTTTTCTTTTGCGATCTTCTTCGCAAGAACCTCCACACAGGTGCGTGCCAGAAGAGGTACATCCTGGGCTATGGTAGTTACCTGCGGATCGATCATCCGCGTCATTTCATTGCCGTCATACCCCACAATCTTCAAATCCCTTGGCACATAGATTCCTCTTTTTTTTGCCTGCATCAGACAGCAGTATGCTTCCACATCCTCTGTAAAAATACCGTCAATCCGGCTGTACATATCCAGATACTGGCTTATCATCTCTTCAATAAACGGATAGGACAAAAATGCCCCGTTGATCTCCACAGCTGTAACCTGTATTCCCGATTGTTCCAGTATCCGTCTGCACTCCTTAATCCTGTTCTCCGCATGTACTTTTGTGGCAAACCTGGCCCCCAGGATCATAACATTTTTGCACCCGTTTTCTTTCAGCAGCTTTGCCGCAATCTGACCACCCTTTATATGATCAGAGGCAACCATGGGTATTTCTTTTGCCAGCACCCGCTCAAAACTGACTACCGGCATGCCCTTCATTCTCTCGATTTCCTCTCGCGTTACATCTGTATTGATGATCATGCCGTCAAGACTGCCCGCCTCAATCAAATCCAGCGTATCCGAAACTCTCTTCTGAACTCCCAGCGTATTGCACACTAAAGTTTTATAACCAATATGATTCAATTCCAGTTCTGCATACTTTAAAAAGGCCCCATAGAACGGAAAGGACACATCCGGCAGTACAATCCCAACCAGTCCGCTCTTTTTCTGAACAAAACTACGTGACAGCTCACTGGGTCTATAATTTAACTCTTTTGCGATTCTCCTGATTTTCTCTTTTTTACCGGCTTCCACATAACCGCTGTCATTCAGCGCCCTGGATACCGTTCCGATCCCCACGCCTGCAGCTCTCGCCACATCTCTTATATTTGCCATGCTGACCTCTTATTTGACTTTTTTAATACCCATTCCATCTATTTAACAACACGGGCTATGTTTACAATATCATACATTTTTTAGTAATGTCAAACTATTATAAGTTCTTCCAGAACCAGCTGAATCCCAATAGGCTGTTTGAATTTTCTTGCTCATTCAATTAAGCATAAAAATTATTTATTAAATAACTTGGCTGTCTGGGCAACTGCCGCGAGTATTTAGTGATAATTACCTTATAACATGTAACGGAGAGAAGACGCGTGGAAACCACAACCTATTATGTAACTATATACCATTACGAGACAAGTTTAGGCGTTTTTACCTGCTTTACGTTCTGTAATTTCCCTGATAAACTGCGGATTCTTCTTTTCAACATCCAGCATAAGAATATCAATCAAAAGGATAATGGCAACAACCAGCGGACCGTATTTAAAGAATGCATCTATACCGGAAATGGTGCCTGCAGTCTGAACTGCCAGGGAACCGTCATAAGCGATAGCTGAGAGGACGAAACCGAATGCCGCGGTCAGCGCACCCTGGCCGACTTTCGCCCCAACTGAAGCTGCGGAGAAGAGAACGGACTGAACGCGCACTCCTGTTTTCCATTCACCGTAATCGATGGTATCACCAATCAAAGCACCTGCCATTCCCATCGCAAAGCCCATACCGATACCGCGAAGCAATGCGGTGATGAAAAGCATGGTCGTCGTAAACGGCATGAAGATAAATGCAATTTGTGCAGCAAGCATACATCCTGCGCCAAAAATGACCATCTGCTGTTTCGTAAATTTATTGAGCAGAAACGGGGCAACTGCTGAAATGATCACACCCGGAAGATTGGAACAGGCAACAAACGTGCCCATCAAAGCGATATTGCCAACAACGTCCTTCAAATAGTACAAGGATACCGAAAGGTTGAAAGTCAGGATAAAGTTTGCCATCAAATTGACAATAAACGCCATCCACCAGTATTTATTAACAACTGCACATTTCACACCAATCAAAATGTTTTCTGCCGGAGCGTCATTTTCCACTCGCTCTTTCACAAAAAAGACGTTCAGCGCAATCGGAATCAAACCGATAACACCGAATACCATGATGGCTTTGATCCATGCAGACTGCATCTGCTGACCGCCAAAGTATTCCACCATGGGAATCATAACCGATGCCATGATGGTCTGGGTAGCGGCTGCAAACATCATCTTAAAAATGAGCATCTGGGAACGGTCCTTGGAATCATTCGTGACATACGATGCAAGCGACCCATGGGCCATACCGACATAAGTGTATAATATCGTGTTAAAAAGGTTGTAAGTTATAAAAATGTAAGCAACACGAAGCCCTACACTTCCATCCGGCACGGTAAATACCAGAATAACGGAAAGTACCATCGGAATTGCCCATTTCATCAAAACCGGAATACAGTGACCGTATTTATTTTTGTGTTTGTCAATCAACTGACCTGCGATCAAATCAGAAATACCGTCGAAAATTTTTGAAATCATGATCACGGTACCGATCAATGCAGCATTTATCATCAATACGTCCGTATAGAACATTAAAACATAGGAGCTGAACAAAGTATACATTGCATTCAGACCCACATCACCGGATCCATAGATCAGTTTTTCAAATAAGCTGATTTTTTTCATTTCTGTAGCCATTTCAATATCCTTCTTTCCTTTTTATAGGTCCCTCAGTATAACAGTTCAGACAGGTCTGTGCATTTACTGCGCTGACCGTATGAAAACGTACCGGAGACAGACATCCAGCCCATCGTGAAGCGATTCTTAATGTCTGGATGTATTCTGACTATCGCACTGCCTTTTGGATGAAGTCCTCCATGATGTCCAGAACCTGTTCCATCCAGAATTCGTTGCCGCTGTGGTCCGCTCCTTCTATCAAATACAGCTTTACATCCTTTCCGCATTCTTTCATGCGCCGATAAAGAATCACGCTGCCTTCACAGTTTACAACACGGTCTTTTGTACCATGAAATATGATCGTCGGCGGGATCACACTGTCTTTCTCTATGTTGCATTCCACAGAAAGCCTGCGGCGCAGCTCCTCGCTTTCGCGCAGGTCCACATGCCCCATCACCATACCTTCCGGACTGTCCGGCTGACAGTGGAGAAGCTGGGTTGGATTTGAATCTTCCTTCATGACACTGCAGCTTCCGTAGAAATTCAGAATGCCCTTAACCTCCGCAGAAATACCCGGGAAGAGATTATTTTCCACATCATCGTGGATCATGCCGGCAAACATGGCAGTGTGCCCACCGGAAGAGTCGCCTGCAACAACGATTTTTTCAGGATCGATCCCGTATTCTTCCGCATGTACGCGCATAAAGCGTACGGCATTTCTGGTATCCATAATTTGTGCCGGGAAAGGTGCAATGCCTGAATGACGATATTCCACCACAGCCACTACATAACCACGTTCCGCAAGCTTTGCCACTCGCGGAAGCTGTATATATACGTCCTGCTTAAACCATGCGGAACCCTGTACAAACACTACGCATGGACAGATCATGTTCGGCCGGTTTCGGGTCAGCGGGCGTAAAATCTGCAGATGCAGTTTTTCACCGTCAATCTCCGCGTACTCCACATCATGTTGATAAAAAACTCCGATTTCGTCGCCGGTGGTCGGAATCCTTTCCGCTCCTTCCACCTCTTCTGCAAATTCCGGAAACTCTTCATAGGTCCATTCTTTTACTTCCATAAGATCACCTCGTTCAGTTATTGTTTTACAAATTGTATCATACGTTTTGCCCGGCTTTCTCTTGATTCCTCCGCAGGTTTTATTCATTTTTCACCCACATTTTTTTTAAAAATGACATTCACAGATCTTTTTTCATGAAATAAATCGTGATTTATTGTGCTGTAAATCGTGATTTTTGACAGCAAAAAGGGAAATGCCGAACATTTCAGCATTTCCCACTAAATAATCACTTTGCTATTTTCCTTAACGCTTTTCCAGCAATATCAGCCGCACTTCATGTTCATCCAGTACGGTGGACAGGTTGAAGCTCCCGCTTTTTCCGATCAGGACATTTTCATAAAGAGCGCCATAGGTACTGATCTTCGTCAGATACAGCTTTTGTGTACGGTTCTGCAAATCCGGCGCGCCCATTGTCATCCATTGGTCATAACTGCTCCCATGCTCACGGTTTACGGAAAAGCTGCGTTTCAAATAATTGCCTGGGATCATGTTTTGCAGATGAATGGCAAAGCTGCGAGTTCCTTTCTGCACAAATCCCATATAGCGGTCGATTGTTCGCTGTTCCTCCAGCGGAATCCATTCCGTCAGATGATTTTGTTCATCATAGTGGCAGTAATGGTACAGCAGAATCTGCAGTTTCCTGCCCTCCCCGGAACGAGTAACTATATATCCGTCCCCCTCAGCAAGAATTATATCGCCGTTGTTCTTTAAAAGCGTCAGAAACATCATGGCATAATAGGCCGCCTTTGGTATCCCGTAATAGTTTAAAATACCATAACCGCCATGATAGGGATTAGAGTTCATGACACGGCGTTCCGAGTTATCTGTCAAATGTGCCATTGCCATTGCAGTGACCAGATTGCGGCTCTCCAGGCAGTGCTTCACTACTGCGGCTGCCTTAAAACAGGTATCATTCCCCAAATCATTCTGCCACAATGTGGTATTCCAACCGAAAACAGAGATCGGCAGATCCGAATACCCATACTCATCCAGACAAGAACGGAGTTTCTGCAGACGGTGCTGCAGTACACTTTCATCAGCACTGATCGGCGCCGGCTCCCCCGGCTGTTGGTCCATCTTTGCCTGAATACGATTCTCGGTGACGGCACGGTCATATTTGGCATGATCCATGCAGAAACTCTGTACACTCAGCTGGGTGGGAAGGCAGCTCTTTTGTCTGCAGTAGTCTAAAAAGCGATAAAGAATGTCAAATCCATCCACAGATAAAAAATCAATATCGAACACACGTGCCTTCCACATGGCCCCCGGTAGCTGCTTCTGCAATATCTTCCAGGTGGTTTCGTAATAATAAAGATAGTCCTCCAAGGAGAAAACACCATACTGTACAAACAGGAGCTGTTCCGGTGTGAAACTCCACAGCGAAACCAACTCTATTCCATAACGGTAAACAAGATGCTCTAAAAAACCACTCACTAAAAATTTCCACTTTTCCAGATTATCCGGAAGCCCAATACAAGAATTCCCAAAAACATGCTGACGATCTTTGGTCAAAAGTTTTGGGGTATAACCCAGTTGGATCTGCAGGGTAATATTAAGATCCACCAAAAAATCCAGAATTAAATCAATATAGGTAAAACTCAGCCATGGCCTGCCGTTTTTGTCCTCATGATAAAAGTCCAGAGAATCGTCAAAAATCCCGAAAAACAATACACTCTGAAAGCCGATTGTTTTCACAGAATCGCGGACTGCATCACGGACCTCCTCGTGCAAGAGCTGTTCTGCCCAGCCAAGTGACGTGGAATCGTTGTGATGAAGCTGCAATTTACCAAGATTTTCCCGGGCATCAATTTCAATACGGGTTGGCAGAGTGCTGCGTTTGTTTAACGGCAGCACTGCTTCTTCTTTTGCCGCATATTTTAAAAGATTCATATAAGACAGTGTACCGGAAATAGCGGCGATTCCCTCCTGCGGCTGCGGGGATGCCTGTTTTTCATAACATCGGCGATAGTTTCCGGGCGTAATGTGGTATTGCTGCCGAAAGTTCAATATAAAGGTGTTGGTATTGGAGAAACCGCATTCCAATGCAATGTCCGTCACGCTCTGCCGTTTCGTGCGCAAAAGATACTCTGCTTTATTTAAGCGCAGCTGACGCAGATAATCTGAAAATGAGATGCGCAGTATTTTATGAAAATCACGGGACAACTGGCTTTTGGAGAGATGCACCAGATCCGAAACCGTCTGTAAACTCAATTCCTCTGAAAAATGCTGTCCGATATAGATCAGGACTTTCTGTATTCGTTCTATTTCCTGTGTCGGGTGCAGTTCGTATGACTCCGGTAACTCAAACTGTGATTTCAGGATAGCCAGCAGTCCGAAAAGGTGACTTAAGATCTGCAGCCGGCGCAGATCAGGCGAATCGGTAACCTCTTTGAACACCACCGCCAGGTTCATGCGAATCATGGAAAGATAATCGGCTTGATCCGGCTGCAATTTACTGCAGCATTTAACACGTCCTAAATTTGCCTGCTGTAAAATCGGCAGCGAAATATATGCCGAAACAGTATGCGCACCCGCTTCGCGATAAATCTCATGGTGTTCATACGGGTTATATACAGCAAAGTCCTCACTGCTCAAAAGATAATTGTTTTTTGCCGTCATCACAGCACACCGGCCGGTCAGCACATAAAGTATTTCCAGCTCCCCATGAAAATGCGGAACGGATGTGTCGCAGTCAAATTCAAAACGAATTTCATCCATGTGAAATCACCCCTTTTTTAATTATACCGATAAAAAAGGTATCTGTCGAATTCTTTTTCAGATTGTAGGCGATATCACAGAAAGGACCATTTGTCCTGTCCCCGGTCACACTCCCCCAGGCACCGGCGTAGCCCTAAAAGCATTCACACGCCTGTCAAGGACAACCTGCTCCTCACTTCCTGAATCCAGTATAGTATTTTGAAAGGATTCTTTTGCCACCAGAACAGTTGTCACATCAAGCACCGCCAGTTTATCCGTAGCAGTAAGAGCATCCACCTGTGCAGAAAAGCAGGAATCCGATGCCCCGGTCTGTGCATCTGCTGCCTCCGTTGTGGCAACGATATGATTATCAGATATATAATTTCCCTTGCCCGAGACAACATGTATGATCACAGGTTTTGCGCCGGCCGGCTTGATAGACTGCCTATGGATCGTTTCTGAAATATGGTTGGCGATCACCGAATTATGATTGCCGCTGATGCGCAGAAGGCCATACCTGTCATCTAAGCCATTGTCATTTTTAAGCATAGGCGCCCATGGTTCATGATCACGTAAAAAGTGGTTGGAAGAGACCGTGTTTTCCGAACAGTTCCCTTCAAATACCAGTGCCCCCGGATAAAAGGAATGAAATCTGTTGCCTGTGATAACAGAGCGGGCAACCTTATCGAAATGGACACAGCTTGTACCTCTCGGAAAAATATTATTTGAAGTGATCAAAAGTCCTCCGAAATTCTGCGCAAAAACAGAATATCCCCTGTACCCGGCTCCCATCAGGTTATCAGTTATCTTAGATGCCTGTCCCCAGCCGCGCAGTTCGATACAGTTTCCGCATTCAGCTATAAAATTATCATGGACTGACAATGCGTCTGCATGGTAAATAATAACCCCATGCTCTAAATATACAAAGCCCATGCCTGTGATCCGGAAGGAATCCTGTGCACTGGCAACATAAATGCCTGTTTTGCCATTCACATATGTATTTTCCGGATCATTTTTTCCTGAACCGTCGTCCGCAAAGTGTAATCCGTCAATACAGAAATTTTCAAATTCCACAGAGCTGATCCTGGGATTTCCGCTCCGTTCCACATAAAAGGCGGCTCCTGCCGCCTCACCATCTGCGTCCTTCGGAGAAAGGTCAACTAGTATGCGGCTGCCTCCCGGCCACACTTCATGCAGATCCTCCCATTCACTCTTTGGAAGATTATAACGAATGCTTGAAGATACAAAACCATGTCCGGCACCCATGATTTTCAAATAACTGATATCAATCACCACCTGCGTACGAAGATGATAATCCCCTGACGGAATGTAGATGACAGCCCCCGGTTTTCCGCCCTCCTCCACATTGGAATCTGTCTGTCTGCTTTTAATATCCGCCAACATGCTGTTGATCACTTCTCCTATATCTTTATAGGGATCTCCGACGTTCCATTCCGTAACATCATAGTAATTTTTACCTGCCATACATAAATCCTCCTATATATTTAACGCCGCCCGGCCTGACAATAATGCTTCCATCCGTTCTAACAATAACAATCCTTTATTCCGTATGTCTCAATCTCTTTGATCACCGCACTCCCGCCAATCGCCCGGATTTTCAACTGATTCTGCGTCTCTCCCGCAAAAATATTATTAGAATGGTTATTCCGGTAATTATCTGTGAAAATTTCAAGTGAACTCCGGTCTGACAGAATATGGACGTCCAGCTCCCTTTTTCCCTTCAGATACATAACGCTTCTCGAAATACCTCTGCTCCATCCATCTGCTTTCTCACGATCTACACTCATTTCCGCATTCTCAAGATCAAACAGACATACCGTCTTTTTTCCTTCTCCGCAGCGCAAAAGCAGCTCCAGTTTATCCGCATCTGTATTCTCAAGATCAATCTTCAGCTTCAGTTCAAAAGCCACACCGTCTCCGGCTCTCAGTTCTGTCTCCTCTTCCGTGATCACAAGACTGTCCAGATATTCCGGGTTCTGCCTCAAAGCTTTTATTTCCTCGATTGGCAGAAACTGTAACGTGCTGTCTTCCATCAAACGTACCTCCAGAGGGATGTTAAAAAAGCCGCACCAGCCTTCCCTGTAGGTTGGCCCCCAGTCCTTCCATAATGGCATCCATTCCCATTCATTTGACCATCCTGCCATGATCCTTCTTCCATCCGGTACCGGAAATGACTGCGGTGCATAATAATCAAATCCCCAGTTGATTTCACCGCTCACATGAGGATAAAACCTTCCTGTCTTATAATCAAAATCCCCCACCAGATACACGGCAGTATGGTCGCCTGCCCCCATAGGTGAAAAGGTCAGAACATATTTATCGCCTATCGGATAAAAATCCGGGCATTCCCACATGTATCCCCATTCCCCACGGCTTTCCGCCAGAACCTGGAAGAACTTCCAGTGGAGCATATCCCCGGAACGGTAGAGAAGTGCCAAGCCCCTGTTTTCACGGCTTGCGCCGCATACCATATAATACATGTCCTCGTGCTTCCATACCTTCGGGTCACGAAACATATCCGGCAAAATCCCTTCCGGCGCTGTCAGCACCGGGTTCCCTTCATATTTCTCAAAATGGATTCCATCCTCACTGTATGCGATACACTGTGTCTGCTCATAACCTCTTCCCTTATTGGCTGTTCCGGTGTACATGAGGAAAAGTTTATTGTCATGTTCTATCGCACTTCCGGAAAAACATCCGCCTTTTGGATGATCGTCATACACTTCACTGGGTGCCAGTGCCGGCGGCAGATACTCCCAATGGAGCATATCCTCGCTGATGGCATGCCCCCAATGCATACTGTCCCAGAAACCACTATAGGGATTGTGCTGAAAAAAGAAATGGTATTTTCCCCTGAAATAAATCAATCCATTGGGATCATTCAGCCACCCTGTCTGCGGCATAAAATGATAGCGCTGACGCATCACGCCATTCTTAACATCTTCCTTTTTTCTGTCTGTCTCCATCTGAGCCTTTTCAATATTCAGCTTCAATATTTCTTTACTCATAAGCCTCCTCCGTACTCCTTAACCTTTTAAAGCTCCTGCTGTCATTCCCTGCACAATATATTTTTGAGCCGCAAGGGAAATGATCATCACCGGAAAACTAAACAAAAAAGCTCCTGCACACATTGGCCCCAGATCCAAATTGTATGCCGACAAAAATCCGGCCAGTCCAACCGTAAATGTCTTTGCACCGGTACTGGTCAGCAATAATGCCACAAGGAAATCATTCCATGCAAGGAACAGGGTAAATATAAACGCTGTTGCCAAACCGGGTTTACAGATCGGCAGAATAACCTTCAAAAATGTTTGGAAGCTGCCTGCCCCGTCTACGAATGCTGCCTCGTCCAGTGTCGTGGGAATTCCCTCATAAAAACTTAACATGGTCCACATGACAAACGGCATATTGATGGCTGCGTAAACAATGATCAAGGCAATTTTGGTATCATACAGGCCAAGATTACAGATCAATTCATAAATCGGCACTACAATACTTGAAGTAGGTATCATCTTCAGGCATAAAACCAAAACCACCAGTATGATCGATAATTTGGCACCTGAGCGCTGTATTGCATACGCTGCAAGAGATCCCAATATCAACGCGATCACTGTACTTATCAAGGAAGCACTCAAACTGTTGAACAGAAATCCGAGTGCATCCATTCTTTCAAACAGTCCCCCAAAATTTTCAACCGAGAACACTTTTGGGAAAAAACTCGGCGGAACTGCGATCACTTCTGATCCCGGCTTGAAAGAACAACAAATTACATATATGTAAGGGAAAAGCCAGAATACAGTTAAAACCACTGACAGACTGATTCCCAGCTTCTTCCCGACCTCACCTTTAAATTTCACCTTTTTTCGCCTCCTATCCACTCAGCTAACAGTTCTTTTTCTTCGGATTCCACAGACTCTGCATAAATACCAGCGTAAATATTACTAATACTGCAATAAATACCACTGCCATTGCGCTGGCATACCCCACATCATTATAGCGCGTCAATGTCTTGTATATAATAATACTGAGTGTTTCCGATGAGCTGTTCGGACCTCCCTCCGTCATTGCCCAGATAATATCAAAGGTTCTGGCCGCGTCAATGATCCTTACGGACAATGCTGTCAGTAAAACCGGTTTGATCACAGGAAGCTTTATGGCAAAGACCTGCTGCAGCATACCTGCCCCGTCAATTTTCGCGGCCTCCAGCATACTGGAATCCAGGCCCTGCAGCCCGGCCAATATCATCAGCATCATAAACGGTGTAGTGAGCCAAATATCAGCGATACAGCATGCAGCTAACGACCACCTTTCATCCGCAAGCCACAGAATGTCACTGCTGCTTGACAAAATCCCAATTTTAGCCAATAGTTCATTGACAATTCCGAAACTGGAACTCATCATCAATTTCCATGTAAGACCGGCTACTAAAGGCGCGATCATGAGGGGTGCCATCATGAAGGATCGTATCACTTTACTTCCTTTATAGTTCAATTCAAAGAATAATGCGAATAATAAACCGATTGCCGTCTCAAAACTTACAGCCACTGCAATATATATCAAAGTATTCTTTAATTGTTTTAAAAATCCGCCGGCGGTAAATGCACGTATATAGTTTTCCAAACCGATAAATGTCTTCTCACCTGTGATTCCGATTTGAAAGAAACTGTCGGCTACCATTGTAATGATTGGATATATGAGAAATGCCCCCATAAATACCGCACCCGGCAGAAAAAATAGTAATAATGTTTTTCTTGAAATCAATCTCATTCTATTTACCACCTTCTATAAACAGAGGGGAAAAATCGCTGTTCACTCCGTGCCCAGCAACACGCTTCGCGGGATTCCCCTCTGCTGCTCACTTTATCTGTTTCACTGCGCGCCTCCGTTATCGGGCGATCGCTTCAATCTCATTCTTTGCTGATTCTAATGTCTCGTTTATATCTGCGCCGCCCAGACTGGCTTCCACAACACCGATTAAAACCTCTTCGATCTGAGCCCATGTTGTCACCATAGGCCTTGCCTGTGACTGCTTTGCTTTTAACGTATCAAGAACTGCCGCTGTATGCTCATTGCCCGCCTCTTTACCTGCTTCTTCATATACAGATGTTCTGCCTGCGATCTTTAAGGTAAGATCCATATAATCCGCATTGTGGCTGTACATATATTCTACATATTTTTTAGCCATCTCTTTATTTTCAGAGCCTTTCATAACGCATTCATACCAGGGACCGGTTGTTGCCCCAATACCCGCACTTCCGCTGATCATCGGTGTGCATCCGACTTTATCGGCACCGAGAGCCTTTACTGCCGCCGGATACTGATGGCTCCAGTTCAGCTGCATGGCTGTTTTTCCGTTCGTAAAGAGTTCCTGCGACTCTGTAGAGGCTGTGGCAAGTGAATCTGACGGAGTGTAATCAGCGTTGGCATTTTCCACCATAAAATGCAATGCATCTGCGTAAGCCTGATCTGTTATATTTACATTGCCGTCTTTGTCAAATACAAGTCCCTTTGCACCGGCCTGACATGCAAAGTCAAGAAAAGAACACACTGCATCCGATCCACTTCCAAAGACTGTTGTTCCGCTCATATCATCGGTCTTCATTTCTTCCGCAACTGCCTGATACTCTTCCCATGTCTTTGGCACTTTTTCTTCCGGTATAAGGTCTTTTCTGTAGATCAGCACTTTTGTATTTACCCACATCGGGTACCCCAAAAGATTCCCATCAATCGTTCCGCTTTCCTGTAATGTAGGCAGAAAATCACTGGTATCTGCATCATTGACGGCTTCCACTGCGTCTGCAAATGCTGCCAGCCATACCACATCCATACACGCCACGTCATGGGCCGCCTGCTTTGCCTTGATCTCTGTAGAAAGCTTATCGTACATTCCTGTATAGGCAACCGCGTCAATAATAACCTCGCATCCTGTCTCCTCTTTAAAAGATGCCGCTGTTTCTTTTGCAAGCGCCTCTGCGGGTGAACCGCTTTCTACCAGTACAGTAATGCTGTTCTTATGATTCTCTTCCTTTTTTCCTCCATCTGCCCCGCACCCGGTTGCCATTGTTCCTGCCATCATTGCCGCAAGTATGATACTAAGCATCTTTTTCTTCATTTTTCAATCCTCCTGTTTTCCTATTGATCATCTGTTTTCGTTACTTTTGCTTTGATGGCTCTATTGTATTCCATGAAACTTATAATGTCAAACGTTTTCATTACTAATTTTCATTTTCTTTCAATTTTCACAAGATATTTCCCTTATTTTTATCTATATTCCATAATACCTTACCCGATTTTCATCGAATTTATCTTCAAATGATAAAACATATATGAAATTTTTTTCATGAAATTATTTTCATTTTCCCTTTCATTTTTCATAATACTGTGCTATAATTTTTGCTAAACAGTGAGCATTTATAACTATTCCGTATGTCTGCGCTTTTGCTGCGCTGACCGTAAAAAACGATATAAGTGAGGTTTTTATGAGTAAAGTAAAGATTACAGATATCGCAGAGAGAAGCGGCGTTTCCCTGACTACCGTTTCCCGGTATTTCAATCATCCTGAACTTTTGTCTCAGGAGACACAAGATAAAATCAAAGCTGCGATCAAAGAATTGAATTACCAGCAGGACAATCTGGCCCGTATTTTAGTAACCGGGGAATCCAATCTGGTAGGAGTCATTTTTCCCCATCTTCATTTAAGTTTCTATACCGAGCTGCTAAATCAGCTTATTAAGTACGGCAAAGAAAAGGGGTATAATTTAATCGTCTATACTTCCAACGATTCAAGGGAGGAGGAACTGCAGCTGATCCAAAACCTGATTTCCTACCGGATCAAGGGATTGATACTGCTGAGCCATCTCCTTTCAGCCGAAGACATTGAAAAGCTGCCCGTACCGGTGATCTCCGTTGAACGTGTCGGCGGTAATTTCAAACAGATCAACAACGATAACTTTACCGGTGGAAAGCTGGCCGCAAATCTTCTGGTCCGCAACGGCTGCGAGGTTTTCATTCATATCAATAATGATTTTCGGGAAGACTGGCCTTCCTTCAAGAGAATTTTGGGATTTGAATATGAGGTAAGAGACTTATGTTATGAACGTGTGATAGAACATGATTTCACAGATACTTACACACTAAAAGCTGCCGAATCCATGAACCGGTTAGTTCAGCATATTATCACCAAATATGCCGGTAAGAAAATAGGTGTCTTTTGTTCCAACGATGATATTGCGAGTCTGTTTGAACGCCAATGCATCAAAAATGGGATTGCTATTCCAAATACAATTGAACTGGTCGGATACGACAACTCCCCGGTGTCCAACTATGCCGTACATTCCATCACTTCCATCGATCAGAATATCCCTCTCATGGCACAGATTGCAATCCAGTCACTGGAAAACTATATCCCATATGAGAGTATGGTGCCTGCTACATTGGTTGAAAAAGAAACGACAAGTTAACTGTCAGTCAGGTCAGCGCATTTACTGCGCTGACCGAGCATAAGCGTAGCGACAGCGGTCATCCCATTTCCCCTACCACGGAGAAGGGCTGTCCCACGGTTCCATCCCCATTTCCTCCCAGGTAACACCGTAGGGAGCGCCGCCTGAAGTATAACCGGCAATAAAGAAAAAGGTATCATCAGAATCAGGATAACTGTCTTCAACAGCCTGCAGTTTCTTTTCCTCACGTTTCCGGCGCAAAGCCTGCAGACGGAGCTGCTCTGCCCGCTGCAGGGCAGCCAGTTTCTCCGATGGGATGGCACCGATTTCTCCTAAATCTTTCAGCGCACAGGAAATATCTACGTTGAATCTTTTGCGGTAAGCCCGTACAATATGGCTTCCCTGATAGGTTAGAACCCATTGACGTGCTTTTATAAGTCTTGCGTCACGGCGTTCCGACTTTGAAGGTTTTTTCTTTTGTTTCGGCATGATAGACCACCTTTCCTCAAATCTTCTTATAAATAATATGGCACTGTAAATCGGACCGGTATCCGGTGCCCCGTACTTACACTTAATTCTTCTAATCCATACTCAGAATCATTTCTATATGCGGAATGTCGTCTTCCATAAATTCCTCACTGCTTTGTTTGAAACCGATATTTTCATACAAAGATCTCACATATGTCTGTGCCGCAATTCTGATCTTTGACGCGTGCATCCGAGACTTTGCCACTTCGATGCCGGCAGAGACTATTTCGGTTCCCAAGCCGCAGCGCCGCTTTTTTGACAATACCCTTCCTATTACTACGTCTTCCCCTGCTTTACCCGGTTCAATCACCCGTAAATAAGCTTGAATTCCGTCATCATCGCGTAAATATATATGGACTGCACATTGGTCAAGATTATCCATGTCCTGATATACACAATGCTGTTCTACAACAAAGACCTCAGCGCGGACTTTTAATATTTCATATAACTCATCTGATGTGAGCTCCTGGTATTTTTTAATAACTAGTTCCATAAACAGTATCCTCCGAATTTCATGCTTCTTCTATTATAGCAGAGGTTTGCCTCTTTACATAGAAGAATCAGGCTTACCTGCCTCTTTTTCATCTTTTCCAGCAAAGCTTTTAAACATAATAGGCATACCAATACAATTGGAAATTTCACTCACTTCAAAGTGATTTCAAGATTGATTCGGCCGGTATATCCATAAAAATAAAGGGCAAAACAACATCCCGTAAAGCTCTGTTATTTTGCCCTTTTCATCGGTTTTACCCGGAGGATTCACCTCCGTTTAAACTGCCATTTTTTTATAAATATAACAATTCTGATGATTATGATCAAGCTGTAATGCTTCATCAAAGTATTCGGAAGCTTTTTGTTTTTCTCCCATACCAAGCTTTGCAAGGCCCATCAGATAAAAGCAATGTGCCTTATTCCTCACATTCATATCCTCTTCAAAAATAAGGAAATCCGGTAATGATACTGCGAAAAAGTCATCCTTCATCTCATCATTTAAATGTCTTTCTCCGTAATCCATCAGCTTATTAAAGCACGCATATGCTTCTTTTGTATTTCCAAGCTCCAGATTTGCCAGACCCTTGTAAAGAATCATGTCTGCGGGCTGGTCGTAATAGTATAAAACGCCTGCAGGTTCATTTTCACCGATCCGGGCTTTTTCAAAGCACTCTGCTGCTTCTGCTTGGCTGCCAAGCATCTTTTTCACAATTCCCAGATAGTAGTACAGGTGATTATCCTTTGTGCCTTCCAGTTTTCCTTCTCCCAGATTATGGGGATAGATCATTGCTTTCTGAAGTAATTCCTCTGCCTGTTCATACTGAGCCTGAGCAATTTTTTCTTTTGCCATTTCCAGCAGTGCGATCTTATACTGGCCGGAAATTCTCCCTTCTGCGCCTTCCCACGGTCGGAATGTATGGGACATAATGGTTTCATATGCTTTTTTATGCATACCCGTAAGATTGTAGAGAGTAACAAATTCCAGCATCACATCATCCCGCTCTGCCACAATATCCATATGTTTTTCATATCTCTCCAAACGCTCTGTGAACGGCACTCCCAGTTTCTTGTATAACTGGTCTAACTCCAAAAATACTCTTGAATCTGTCTCATCCAAAGCAAAAGCCTTTTCCATCTCTGTTTTTGCTTTCTGCAGATTTCCCTGCTTATTATAATAAGCAATTGACAGATTTCTGTGTACTGTGGGATAACTATTATCCAGTGCTGTGGATTTTTCCCAAAGCCCGATTGCCTGCTCAAACTGCAGCTTATCATAATAGAGATTGCCGAGATAGTAATAAGCTTTTGCACCTTTTTGCAGTACACGGATCGCCTCTTTTAATACGGCAATGTCCTCTAATTTATTGGGGAAACAATAGATAGGGTTACATGCATCCGCTTCTTTGTACTCACTGATACATTTTTCCGTATTCCCCAGTTTTGCGTAATAGTAACCTTTGTAATAGGACAAAAGCGGATATGCCTTTGTGCACTGTTCCAAAATGGCAATTGCCTCCTCATAACACCCGGCATCTGCATAATCTCTTGCAGTCATCAGATAATTTTCCTGGAAATTGCGCATTAAACAATTCATTTCTGAAAGTATTTCTGTATTATCCTCTTCTGATAACGCCAGTTCAAATCCGGACATATAATCAAATGCATCAACCTTTAAGTTTTCCGCAATCCAGTCTTTTGCCTCCTTTGTTCTTCCCAGTTTCCGAAAAATGACTGCTTTTAGAGCTCTTGCCTTTATATTATGGCTGTTCTTTACAAGCCCCTTTTCTATTAGCTCTAAGGCTTCCTCATAATTTGCTCTTCCGGCCTCAATAGCTGCCAGATAATAAAAAGACATTTCCTGCTGTTCATTGCTCCAGGTTGCCTTGTAAAATGCATCGAAGGCTTCCTCCTTCCGGTCCTGATAAAACAGAACCAGTCCCAGATTGTAATAAGCCTCACTGTTAAAAGGATTCGGGCTTCGAAACGTCAGCCTCTTGATCGCCGCGCGGAAATGTTTTTCTGCCTCTGTAAAATTACCTCTTCTGAAAAGCAGCATACCGTAAGCATTGTTGATCCTGCTGTCGCCCGGATCTCTTTTCAGACCTTCCAGATAATACGGGTCAGGAAGATAGGTGGCATGGCGGTGCTGTTCTATATGCTGGGCTGTCAATAGAAGCTCCTCATTGGTCATGATCTCTTCCGGATTTTTAGCTGCCTCTGCCGGTTTTCCAAGTTCCGGTATTTCTTCCTTTTCCGGCTGATAAGATACCAGCAGTTTTTTTCCATGATATACAGAAACACAGATATCTTCTTTCTTTTTGACATCTGCCGGGATAGCTGCCTCAAAGATATCTGTTGGAGACAGAAAACCTTTTTTACGATAAATCTCCTGCCCGGCATTTGTCACAACTACTTCTGCGTCCTCATATCTCTGTGTCCCATATATGGTAACCCTGATTGTCTCACGGTCTATCTCTGCACCAAGTGCGGCATGGATCGTAGCATTCTTTACTGCGCCTACCTTTTTGTAAGGCATGAAATATTGTTTAAAGGTCTTTTCCTCAAATGGTTTCAGCCATGTAAAATCCGGCTGGTTTTCTGTATAAACGCCTGTCATCAATTCAATGTAAGGCCCGTCTTCGTCTGTCAGGCTTCTGTCCCATGCTTTTCCGAACTCCCCGCAGCCCCACGTCCACTGTTTCTTACCCGGTGAAAAATGGTGGTCCGCTACATGAAGCAGCCCTGCCTCTTTCTGATAATCGTAACCGCCCACAAAATCATATTTTGATGTCTCAGCCATATAGGATGTGGGTACCGGTATGTTCTTATATCTGGAGATATCCACACCTTCACTGTAGTCATGTTTGTAATATACACCTTTTGCAATGGGGAAACGTGATACATCCCTCTTGCCGTGATCATATACCGTATGAACATCCGGCGGAAAAACAGACTGTGTATGATCGTTGACCGGAACTGCCGGATTGGCCCACCATAAAAAGGTCTGCGGCATGGCAGTCCGGTTATAAAGCTGTCCCCGGATTTCAATATATGCTTTTCCCGGATACAGAGTAAAGGATGCGATTCCTTTTGTCCCATACATCTGGTCCACATCATTTACCATAAGTGTCTTACTTCCGTCTTCATGTTCACTGATCACATGGTCAACCGGCATATAAGTAGTCGGCCTGTGATGCTGGGGCCAGTTAAATTCAATCCCGCCTGAAATCCATGGGCCGGCAAGACCTACAAGAGCCGGTTTGATCACATGATTATAGTATACAAAATCATAGTCGTTTGTCTTGTCATAGGCTCTCTGAATACGGCCACCCAGTTCGGGAAGGATCATAACCTTCAGGTATTCATTCTCCAGATAGACTGCATGCCATGTCTTATCTTTCTTTTCATGGCTGATGATCTCTGTGGTAGGATAGGGATATACCTTTCCTGAACTGCCCTGATAAACCCTTTTCTCCAAAAACATTGGGTTCTTATCCGGTGCTCCCACCTCATATGTAGGAATCACAACTGATTCTTCCCATATTCTAACTGTATCCATCCTCTTATTCTCCTTTATTTCTATCTTTCTTTCTGCCTTTCTTTGCGAAAACGCCCAACGCTGCAATACCTGACGCTGTCATCAGACAAAGATAAATACCTGTCTGTGTCTCATCCCCCGTCTTTGCCGCCTTCGCAGACTTATTCTGCAGATTACTGCTGTTTCCCGGTTTGGTTTTATTACCTACGCCGGCTGTATTGCCCGGTTTCTGTATAGCACCCGGCTTTGATGTATGATCCGGCTTTGGTTTATCATCCTGGTTTGGCGTACTATCCGGTTTTGGCGTATCATCCGGGTTCGATGTATCGTCCGGTTTCAGCGTATCATCCGGATTCGGCATATCATCCGAGTTCGGCGTATCGTCCGGCTTTGGTTTATCATCCGGGTCCGGCGTATCATCCGGCTTTGGCGTTTCCTCTTTTACAAACACCGCCGCAAAACTCCGGTCCTCATTAAGCACAGTCATATAATCCGGATTGGTGGAAATCACAATCTCTTCCTCATTGCCGTCCACCCATTTTACAAAACGGTATCCTTCTGCCGGACTTGCAATCAGGTGCCAGTCTGCGGTTCCCTTCTCCTCATCTGCCCCCATCAGGACAGCCTCCACGCTTCCGCCCTCCTGTGGGATTGCCCTCACATCTGCTTTCGGTGCTGTAAAATCCGGCTTCTCATCCGGTTCTTCATAGCTGGGTTCATACTGTCTCAGATACCCTAATTCCACCTGGTCCGCAACAGCCCAGTCCGAACCGGCTGTATCTGCGTAGAATCCAATACTGCACACCTCTTCCTCCAGTGAAAAGACAAGACTGACCGGGCTATAACCGCCGCTGGGCTGAATTGTCGTACTGCCGATGATCTCTCCCGAACTATCCTTCGCATACAGACAGAAATCCTGACTGATTCCTGAGTACACATATGCCCGCAGAAGGTAATTTCCCGGTTCCAGACCGCTCATCTGCTGGCTGACATCCCCCGCAAAGGCTTCATCCAGCCAAAACGAAAGTCCGTATTGTCCCTCAAAAGCACCTCCAAATGTACTTCTGTCCTGCCTGATCACACTGGAACCACTGGCCTCATTGGATGTCGCTTCGATTTCCCAGCCGGCCGGTACTTTATCCCATTCATCTTCCGGGTTTGCCGGAAGCTCAAAGCCCGGGTTCTGTACCTCTATCTTATCCGGCAGAACCAATACATCTGCTTTTGTCTGCTCTCCATACACAATCTCCATAGTCAGGGCAGCACTTTTCATATATCCTTCTTTTTCCGCCTGCACGGTATAGGTCCCGGATGTCATTTCCGCAATACTGTAACATCCGTTTTCATCTGTTACAGCCTCATAGGTATCTGTACCGCTGATGGCAATAGTCACCCCTTCGGCCGGCATTCCGTTGGAATCCATCACTTTTCCGCGCACGGATCCCATGTCTTTTTTCAGTACAACATTCTCTGCCTGTGTACTCTGTCCAAGCAGTACCTCTGCCTCGTACTCCTGTTCCACATACCCTGCTTTCGATATGTTGAGTTTATATATTTTGGCCGCATCTTTTTCCGTTTTCAGATGAGAGAGGGTGTAAACTCCATTCTCGTCTGTAAATGTCAAAACCGTGATATCATCTGCCATGGCGCTCACTCTGACATCTGCCAGGGGATTCTCCTCCTGATCCAGTACCTTGCCGGTAATACTTCCTGAATTTAATATTATCTGAAAATCCACATGGGAAAGAGTCTCTCCTAAAGCCAGTGTTTTCTCTGTTTTTTCCGACGCATCATATCCTGCTGCCTCTGCCCAGATTTCCCATGTACCTGCAGGAATATCCTGCATGGTGTAGCCGCCTTCTGCATCTGTAACCGTTTCAAAGACATGCGTTCCATCAGACGCATAGACTGCCGCATTCTCCACACCGGTTCCGGAATCATCCAGCACCTTTCCTGACAGGACAGCACCCTTTAACTCCAGACTGCATACCGTGTTTTTTCCCTTTTCAATTTCCAGGCTTTCCAGATTCCCTGCATATTCCATTCCATCCACCAAAAGCTCTATGTTGTAAGAGCCTTCCGGTATATTTCCCAGGTAAAAGTATCCGTAGGCATCTGTCTGAATATGGTGGTCAATACCGTTCAGTCTGAGCAATCCCTCAATCCTGTTCACACCTTCTGTATTTTGTCCCGCTTTTACAAGCCTTCCGGAAATACCGCCTTCTGCATAGCCTGCCTGGCTGTCCCGGTACACCTGCCCTACCGGCAGAAGCTTATGCTCAAAGTCAAACAACGTTGTATTGGAGATCACATTGATATCCGGTTCGTCCGTAGCCTCCAGCATTGCCCAGCCTACGCCTCTCTGTTCTACCATGACCGGATCCCAATACAAGTCTCCCAGGCAGCGCCCGTCTATTACACTTTTCAGTCCGTTGAACAGATCTGCCATAAAGTTTTTCTGTCCCTCCGGTGTACTTCCATAGGTTCCTTCCTGGCTGTAACATCCGTTATCCGATAACTGCCCCGGCTGGCCGTTTGGCAGCACCGGATTAAAATTATATCCTGTTTCCATGATCATGATGTCTTTATCATACCGCTCCACCATATCATTGCAGAACGCCACAATGGTATCTACATCACAGTCTGTCCAAAACGGATAATAAGAAGGTCCGATGATATCATAGGGAACTCCAAAGGATTCACAATTATCAAAAAAGCCTGTATATTTTGAGCTGTCACCTGCACCATCCAGATGGATAATAACCTTTGTTTCCGGCGATGCCGCTTTCACGGCATTGCTTCCGCTGGTCAAAAAGCGGGCAAGATACTTCCAGTTTTCCGAAGATGCCTTTCCGTAAGGGAATAACATGCCACTCTGTATCTCATTTCCGAGAGACACAAAAGCCGGCACGGTTCCCTGGCTTTCCATTTCTTTCATGACTTCATAGGTATAGTCATACACAAGACTGCAGAGTTTATCAACCGCATCTTCTTCTGACATACCTTCAATCTGTTCCTGCCATTCTTTCGGTATATTCTGGGTCTCACCATTGCTCCAGTAATCGCTGTAATGGAAAGAGAGTTCCAATTCCATTCCCTTATCCGAAGCTCTTTTGGCCAGAGATAAGATATCCGGCAGATCCTGATACCCTTCTTTACAGTAGTAGGTTCCGTTTCCCTTACCTTTTCCCGGTGCATTGTAAAGCCTCAGCCTTGCAAAATTGAAACCACTGTCTGCCAAGATCTGAAGTGCGTCTTTTGGGCTTCCGTTCTCATCATAAAAGACAGCCCCTGAATCTTCCAGCCAGGTCAGTTCCGAGATATCTCCGCCTTTTAAAAATTCATAAGGCGTTTCCTGGTTTGTTTCTCTGACCAGATTCAGATTATCCAGCTTCATCCAGTTTCCGGCATATGCGTCTGTGCGAAGTCCAATCCTAAGTGCACCGTCTTCTTTCACCTCAATGCCCCGGACCGTGACACCCCGCCATCCTTTCGTAACCCCGCCTTCACTTACAGGTATCATAGTAGAGGCATAAGACTGTCCGCTTCCGCCTGCGTAAAGACTGCAGGACTTCTGGCCGCCGCCATTTTGTGCATAGGCGGTCAGATAATAATAGCCCGGCTCAAGCCCCTTAACATCCTGATAAATGTCCACATGATAATCGCTTTCTGCCCAACAGGCCAGGTTGTAATTTCCATCCTGCGCATCGTTTTCACTCCACGCCGGCTTTACTGCCCCGGCGGTGGTATCCGCACTTTTTGTCCAGCCGTCCAGTCCTTCGCCGGTCTCCCATATTTCAAAGGAAGGATTTATGATTTCCCCTGTTTCCCCCGCGTGGACAGCCACTCCCCTCATACAGCCTATGAGTATCAGGCTCATTATAAGAAATACTTTTATTTTTCTCATAGAATGGTCTCCTGTCTATGACTTTATCGTTATCATCCGCCGCACCTTTATCTCAGAACGAATTCATACACCGGGCATAATTCCACACGCTCCAATTCCCCAATGTATGCCTCTGCATTCTCCATGCGGGCTGCCATTGCAGATTCCACGTTGACATTCGCCCCCACCCTAAGCGGGGTAATGGTAAGTGTAAGCGGATGTTCTTTCAGCTCTTCTTCAAAGGTCCTCACTCCAAATTCCCACACATCTCCATTGCAGAAATTGTCATTCACCATGGTTCCGTTGATAAATAAATGGCCGATATCTCCCTGATAGCGAATCTGCACCAGTAAATCTTTAAGACCGTCCATGAAATTCTCCGGAAGTTTTACCGTAAACCTGGTGGCTGCTGTCTGAACGACTTTGGCTGAAAGTTCCCTTTCCTGCGTATCCGCTTTCCAGATATCAAAAACAGGATCTGTCTCATCTGCCCTCACCACGTTTTCATTGCCGCAAAAACCATCCTTCGGATAAGAATACATTCTGTTTGCAGCCATTCTCGACTCAAGGCGGATTCCATCTTCTGTTTCCATAATGGCCCCATGGGCAAACAGCAGGGTCTGGTCTTTCAGAAGATACATCTGATTTGCCATATCCCGGTTTAGGCAGAGGATATTTAAGACTCTGTCGCCTTTGGCAATCCGGAACAGTTCCGCTGCCTGATCTTCCTCACACCTCAGCACACCATCTGCCCCCGGATTCCCGCCGCATATCTGAACACCCTCCTCAAAATAAAAGGCAGCCTTCATCCCTTCCGGTTTCAGGAATACATAGGTAATATCCCCGCCCCTTTCCAGTCTGGTTATTGGCTGGGCTGTGGCTTTTTCCAGCAAAATGCCATCCATATCCATGTAAAACGGCAGAATACAATTTTCTTCCCCGGCCAGGTCCAGATGGTCAAACACGATTTCCCCGTCTTTTGTCTGGATCGTGACTGTCTCATTTTGTTTTGGCTTTGCAGTCTCGTGATCCTGGAAATTATTGATAAACAGGAACCCTTTTTCCCCATCTGTACGGACTGCAAACCTGAGTGTATCCAAATCCTTCGCTTCTATGAAAGACGCTCCCTTTGGCAGAACGGTTTCCATCTGACACAGCGTTTCTCCAAATGTTCTGCAGAAAAAATGCATGGTCTTTAATCTCTCATAGGATTCCCTGATCTGTCCGAACTCTCCAAGTGCCGCCTGATAATCATAAGACATCTTCGGTACCTGGGATTCATTCATAAAGGTACCGTGTTTTCCCAGCGGGTTTGTGCCGCCCTGAAATACATAATATCCAAGGAAATTACAGCCGGATGCAATCTTAATATTGGCCATGGCATCCACACTCTTATATGGCAGTATAAAACGGTAGTTGTAAGTACACATCATGCCGCCGCCCATTTCACAGCATGCATATGGTCTGGTCTCCGGTTCGTAAGCCGGTTTAAAATCGCTGGTGACCACTGCACCATTGTGATGGAAATCCTGATAGACATACTCTTCTGTGCTGGGATGTTCTCCCCTGTCCCCGTAAAACAGCCATGGACGGTATGCGTACCCGCCCCACAGAGGCATCATGACAGATGGCGTAATGGCACCACCCCATCCTGTACAGGTGTAAAAGGGAGTGATGATCCCGCATTTCTTCGCTTCTTCCTGAAGCGTGAGCATATAAGTCTCTCCCTCATCTCCCCCGAATACCCACTCTTCGGAAATACCTGTGGTGATTTCCCAGGGTGCGGATGAATGCATATATTCATTATCAATCTGTGCCGCAATAATGGGTCCTCCATCTTTATAAAGAAGTCCCTGAATCTGCTCAGATATTTTTCCGTATAACCGTCTTACATAGAACAGGAAACCTTCACTTAATTTCCGAACTTCAAAGGGTTTACCGTACATCCAGTCCGGGATTCCCCCGTTTCTCACCTCACCGTGGTCAAACGGTCCGATACGCAGGATCACATAGATTCCGTGTTTCCCGCAGAGTTCAATAAATTTTCTCAGATTTCTGCACCCTTCAAAGTCGAAGATACCCTCCTCCTCCTCATGGTGAATCCAGAAAACATAAGTGGCGATCACATTGATCCCGCACATTTTCATTTTAATGATCTCGTCTTCCCAGCGGCTCTCATGACATCTGCTGAAATGAAACTCACCGCTTATGCCAAAAAACGGTTTCCCGTCCACTTTCATATAATAATTTGTAAATGAGATCTGCTCTCCGGATGGGTTTTCTCCCTGGAAATTTTCCCCCAGAGAGTAAAATTCTTTTTTGTCAAACTCTGCAATCGATACGTGATGATTCATTTCTTTCTCTCCTTCTATTCCTTCACAGCCGCTCCGCTCAAAGAGGTGATCAGGGTTTTCTGTGTCACGATAAAATAAATAATAAATGGTATTGCAATGATCAGAGAACCGGCTGAAAATGTTGCAAACATGTTTTTCTTTTCTGTGACAAATCCAAATAATCCCTGTGCAATGGTCTGCACATTGGACGACCGGAGCACCAATTTCGGAAAAATAAAATCCATCCAGGGCGCAATAAAGCTTGTGATCGTCAGCAATACGATGATGGGCCTTGACACCGGCAGGATCACTTTTGCAAAAATCTGGAAATGCCCGGCTCCGTCAATTCTCGCCGCCTCATCCAGGCTTTTGGAAACCGTATCCATATAACTCTTTACCATCCAGGTATTATAGGGAATATTCCCCGCCAGATAAACCAGCACCAGCCCCCATAATGTATTCAGACCCCCGATTCTTAACAGGATCACATAGATTGCAACCATCCCCACAAAGGATGGGAATATCTGTAAGATCAAGAGCGACATCATAAGTGATTTCTTAAACACAAAACGGAATCTGGAAAATACATAGGCGCTTAATGCACAGATAAATACTGTGCTGACTGTTGTTGCCACCGCTACAATAAGCGTGTTGCGAAACCAAAGCGGAAAATCCGTTTTTTGAAATAAGTAAATAAAATTTTTTATCGTCACCCCATTCCCAAATGGAATAATACTCAGGGATGCGATATTCTGCTGCGGTGAAAAGGCTGCTGCCGCCACATAAACCAGAGGATACACCACAAACAGGCTGGTACCGATCAGAAACACCCATACAAGTACGGAAGTAAATATTTTTCCACTCTTTCCCATTACAGTTCTCCCTCCTTATATGACTTTGTCTGTCTGAAGCTCAGTATAGCGAAAGGTGCCATAACCACAAAGATAACAACCGCCAGCACTGCCGCGTAGTTATATTTCTGCAGGTCCATGGTCAGATTATAGATCCATGTCACAAGGATATCCGTGGAGCCAGCCGATGTCACGGCACTGTCTGCTGCCTCGGGAAGTCCGCTTGTAAGGAAATAGATGGCACCGAAGTTATTGATATTGTGCGTAAATCCCATAATGATAAGCGGCATGGTCTGAAACAGCACTAAGGGAAATGTGATCTTCCTGAACATATAGAGGGGTGAGGCCCCGTCAATTTTGGCTGCTTCATATATATCACTGGAAATCGCAGTCATATTGCCCATTGTCAGCAGCATGAAGTAAGAAAAACCTGCCCACAGGTTCACCAGCACACATATAAACCTGCAAAGTCCCGCATCACTCAGCCATGGGATTGGATTATTGATCAGTCCTATTTCCATCAGGGTCCTGTTCACAATACCAAAAGACCCGTTCAACAGATTCTTCCACACCAGCATACTTACAATAGCCGGAACTGCATAAGGCAGGATAAAAATGGAACGGAACACCGGTTTTATCCTGATCCGGCACTCATTGAGCACTGCCGCCAAAACGAAACCGCCAAAGAAACAGGTTGCCGTGGCAAGCACTGCCCAGATAAGCGTCCACACAGCCACACGGCCGAACGCTCCTGTCCATGCAGCATTACCGCCGAACATATCCGTAAAGTTCGTAAATCCTACCCAGTCTACCAGATTATTCGGCGGAATATGTTCCGGTGAAGCATAGTTTGTAAAAGCCACACATGCTGAAAACACCAGGGGAACAACCACGAATACAAGCATCAGTATTAAAGCCGGGGCAAGTCCTGCAATGGGAAATGCTTTTCCCGATATGAATGCCTTTTTCCTATTCAGACTGCCATTTCTGCAGAACTCCTTATATTCCGCCATTGCACCTTTTACTGACACTACATAGACAGCAATCACAATAAGCAGGACCGCGATCACCAGGATTCCGTCTATCATCATAAACATGGAATTGTCACGCTGCTTGACCGGCAGTTCCGGATGAGGGCTTCCCAAAGTGATCAGCCCGTAAATTTTATTTGCCCAAAAAGGAATGAGACAAAGTGTTACAAGTTCTATCAGGGCATAGATACTGCCCTTCAAATATTCTTTGAAATACAAGATATGGCCAAGCCCCATAAAAAGTATGGCTGTTACTCTTACCTTTTTTTCAGAACTGCCATCCGTTTTTAATTCCATCACAGTTTTCCTCCTCCTGGATTCTGCGTGTTATTTTTTCACTGCAATCCTGTCGTTGACTGCATCCAGTTCTTTCTGTACCTCTGCACCGTCCCAGATATTTGCACACGCACTGTCCATTGTTTCGTACCAATCCTGAGCCTCCGGAATGGATGGTGCCGGATAAGCGTACTGAAGCTGTTCGATCAGGCCATTTACATATTCACTGTCCACCTCAATATCTCCTGCAGGTACTTCCCCTGTGATCTCATAGCGCAGTTTCTGCATTTCGGGAGTAACAAGGAATTTTGCAAACGCTTCCGCCTCTGCAGGATGTTCTGTATACGCTGACACTACCATGGTTCTTGCGTTGGAAAATGACGGGCAGGGATGATTCTCTCCCGGTAAAGCCGGTAAAGTAGTCACACCAAAATTCAGTCCTGCATCTTCACAGTTGGAGATATTCCACGCACCGGTTACATACATAGCGGCTTTTCCCTCGGTAAATGCTGCAAGGCATACGGAATCATCTGAAATATCGGCTGCCGGTACATCTAAATACTTACGGAAGGACTGGAAATATTTCATGCCTTCCACTGCGTCTTTATTATTCATATATGTATCTGTTGCATCGGTCCCATCCGGTCCAAACAGTTTATTTCCGTTTAATCCGTTAAACATGACGGAATAGTAGCCGGATGCCACGTTGAAGATCATCCCATATTTTCCGCTTCCGTTATAGGAGGCACAGAATTTTTCCACATCCTCCCAGGTCTTTGGTGCTTCCTCTATCAGGTCTTTGTTGTAGAACAACGCATAGGTATCTGCTGAGAACGGATACCCATAACATTTTCCGTCATACGTCACAGCATCTATACCCGACTGGGGAATATTCGCTTTCAGTGTCTCTGCGTCTGTAATCTCTGTGATATGCCCGCCTGCAACCAGATTTCCGATCACGTTATTGGGAATCGCAAAACAGTCAGCGCCGACTCCTGCCGGTCCGTCAAGCGCGATCTGTCCGTTAGCGTCACCAAGTTCCACATTCTCATATTCTATGGTTATGTTGGGATGTTCTTCTGTAAATGCGGCTCCTGCCTGCTCTATGAACTCCTGCGCCACACCTGAGGACTCCCACACTTTTAAAGTTACATCCTCTGTGGCAAGACCATCCTCTCCCGCCGGATTCTCTGCTGCCTCCGCTTTTTTGTCACTTCCGCATCCCCCTGTCACTGCCGCTGTCAGTACACAACACAGTAGTACGCTTACAATCCTTTTTTTCATGTTCATCTTCTCCTTTTCTTTCATTTTATAATGTCATTGTTTTGTTTTTATTGCTTTTATCTCTTTACGGCTTCATTCTATCATCGCATGCTCATTTCCCATACATGACAAACTTTAGAATTTGTTTGCATTTTATAGAACTGATAAAACGGAATCCTATGCGTAACTGTGAGGGTACCGAACAGTGACCTCTATGCAAGATAAAAGCCGGTATCCTCATCAGATACCGGCCTGCTGCCGCTGCTCTTATACATGGTCCGCGCAGTAAATACACAGACCTGACAAAACAGTCACGTCCTACTCTATCTTATAATCCGGCAGTTCCTCCTTCAAATAGTCCTTCAGATACTGCAGCGCATCCTGGGATGTTATTTCAGGGTCTTTGCGCAGGGATGCATTGATCAGATTTAATCCCTCATGGATCACACTGTCATTTACAGATATTTTCCTGCCCCGGATATTTGGTACGATCTCGTTCAAAAAGTAATCCCCTATATCCTGGCTGCCGAACCATGGGCTCTTATAACTTCCCAGATCTGGATTCTCTTCATATGGCCTGATGGCAGTGGTCAGAAGCCCTAAGGTGTTCAGGGCCTCTGCCCCTTCTGTCGACAGCGTGGCAAACTTGATAAATTCCCATGCCAGCCGTTTATCCTTACAGGTCTTGGTAATCCCCATGGTCGTACCGCCCCAGAGAATATTCCCCTCCGGTGCGCTCATAAGGCCCCAGTGCCCCTTGTCTTTTCCTTCCGGGTCATACTGCTCGATTTCAAATGCCACTGACCACGTGGCGCATCCTGTAAAGATATGGGTGCCCTTCCCCAACGCTTCATACCATTTCGGCGTCCATGCCTCCAGCGTATCAGAAGTGTGGCTGTCCCTGAACTTGCAGACTATGTCCAGGGAATGCTTGAGCGTATCCGTGACACGAATGGTATCCCCCTCAATCCAGGGAATGCCCTGCTGTTCTCTGATAAACTGCTGCGCATCTGCCAGTCCCGGCCACAAATACACAGTCCCATTGCTGTTATCATAGACTTCTTTTCCCTTTTCTATAAAAGACTGCCAGTCCGGGAACATTGCTTCCAGTTCCTTCGGATCATCTGTACCCAGATATTCCTCTGCCAAATCCCTTCGATATGCAAGACCTGCCGCTGCAAGAGTCTGTTCAATACCGCATACATCCCTTTTGCTGTTCATCATCTGCGGGCGGACGCATTCGTGGACCTGTGAAATGTCAAACCCATATGGCTCCTGATTCAATGGTTCCCACATGTCCAGTTCAAAAATTTCCGCCCGATAGGCCATGACCGCCCAGCCAATATCCGGCAATTCCCCGCCTGTGATCAGTGCTGTTTTATATTTTTGTATTAAATCTCCATTTTCCACGGGCGTATACTCAAACTTCACATTTGGATATTTTTTCCGGAAAGCCTCTGTGACCGTTTTATAATATGCGTCATCCCATCCCCACATGGATAATGTGCCTTCATAATCTGCGGGAAGTGGTTCATCATAATTTTCCTGCCAATCAATATTCTCATGGTTTTGCCCGTCCGCCTTTGGTATCTTCTCTGTCACTTCCGGTTCACGCTGGTTCTTCCCGCATCCCACAAGGGAAAGAAGGCTTATTGCGACCAAAAAACAACACACTTTTTTCACTTTACTCACCATCCTGCAAGACCGGAAGGCGCATCATGACTTCCGTGCCTCCTTCCTTTCGTCTCCTGATTTTCATCTCATATGGCTCTCCATAGAGATATTCAATCCTGTCCCGGATATTACTGATGCCGATATGTTTTCTGCCATTCTTTTCATAGACGATCTGCTCTCTGTTCCGGAATTTAAGAAGCCGGTCATCTGCGATCCCCTGCCCGCTGTCTCTTACCATCACTATAATATTCCCTTCCGCTTCTTCTATTGTGACAGTTATCTTCCCCTTGCTTTCCGTTGGCAGAATCCCATGTAACAAAGCATTTTCCACTAAGGGCTGAATGCTTGTCTTCAGTATGCGGTACCCTTTCAATGATTCCGGACAGCTTATCTCTGTTTCAAACATATCCGGGTAGCGGTATTCCTGAATCTGCAGATAACATTTTGTCAGTTCCAGTTCTTTTTCGATTGTTGTCTCCACCCTGCCTTCCCCCAGATTCAGCGTTTCCTGGAGTGTGTAGATCAGTGCGTTGACGATTTTAACGATTCGCTTATTTTTTTCTGCCGCGGCAAGATATACGACGGTATTCAGCACATTATAGAGATAATGGGGATTCACCTGTGACAGCATGATATCGAATTCCATTTCTTTTTTCTGCTTCTCATAGGTGATCCGCTCCTCGATTCCCCGTTGTATTTCCCCTATCATTGCCTGATAGCACTCATATAAGGTTTGTATTTCATCCCCGGTGTGAACGATTTCCACTGAATCCATGGAATCATACTGCGTGTTCCCCATCTGCTGAGACAAATATGTAATAGGTTTGATCCGTTTTTCCAGCGTCCTTGAGGTAAATACAAGAACAAGGCCCAGGGACAGCACAAAGGAGATTGCAAAGAAGTTCAATACAAAATAGCTCTGCCTCCAGAGATAACCATCTGTGATCAGCGTATACAATTCCCAGCCCGTATACCCTACGGCATGGCAGATCAGATAGCCGTTTTCTGTCCTGAGGCTTAAATTTTCTTTTATTGTACCCTGTTTTTTTATGTATTCCTGAATCTTTTTATCCTTATCATTCTGAAATAAAACTTCCCCGCTGCTTCCTGCCAGGCATACATTTTCATACTCCTGCCCGTAAACTTCCATCTGGTCAATAAAATAGTTCAGGTAGACCTCTATGTAAAGCGTTCCCTGCTGCTTTCCGAAATCCTCCTGACTCCATATTTTCACACGATAACATACCACCGGGGACGTGACCCTGGATTCCAGCCCAATATACGGTTTAGAATACTGTAAGGAATCATCCTTTTTAAATTCCACAAATTCCCGGATTCCAAATTTCCGTTCCAGATAGTCCTCCTCACTTGCCCCAAAACCGCTGCCGTATCTGCCCCCGTTTTCCAACTCTAAAAATGAACTGGCTACATAGGTTTTAAGGCTGTTGTAAAATGCCAGCCTTTTGCTGATTCTGTCTTTCTTTCTGGACAGCTCAAACTCACTTAACTGTTCCTCTTCCTCCAGGGCCATCTGCAGTGTTTCGTCGATAATAACGCTTTTGGCAAAATTATCAATATCCTCTGTCATAAACTGCATCTGGTTCACGATCTGCTGCTGCTTGACCTCCTCATCTGAAATCTTCTGCTCCCTCACAATACGGACAAAATATAGATAGCCTGCCAAGGCACTGAATGCCATGGAGACAGCAATAAAAATCGTGATACTTTTCAGTATCTTCCACTTCAATCCGCCTTTTCTCAATTCTTTTCGTTCCATTTCTTATACTCCTGAGGCTTCATGCCCACATTCTTTTGGAATATCTGGCTAAAATACTGGCTTGTCTTGTATCCTGACAGTTCTGCCACTTCTGACACATTGTACTGTCCGCTCTCCAATAATGCCTTGGCAGCATCCATCCTGCACGTTGTCAGATATTTTAGAAACGTCATGCCCACTTCCTTTTTAAAGACCTGCCCCAAATAAACACCGTTCATATGGAAGACATCCCCCATCACATCCAGGCTTAACTCTTTCTTATAATTTTTACGAATGTAGCGCATCATCTCCAAAACAATATTGGAATATTTCGTCCCCTCACCCTCGTGGATCTTCCCGTTCAGACAGAGAAAGCGTTCTGTATAATACTGCCGTATGTCCTTTATTTTATACACATTTTCTTTTTCATCCGGACCCGTGACGCTTTCTTTTTCTTTTATTTTCCTATAAGTCATTTCCAGTAAATGTACCAATTCTTTTAAGGATTTCAGCTTAAACTGAGGATAAGTCACCAGGTCAAAGAGGTAATCCAGCATCTCCTTAATATCCCGGCTTTCTTTATAGACAGCACTTTCCAGGTCCATCATTTCATCTCCCCAGACAACGCTGTCCTGGTTTTCTATTTCAGCCATCTGTTCCAGTGCAAGACATGCCCCGGCCTCCCAAAATACCGCAAACCGAATCTGCCGTGACATTTTCTGGAACGTAAAACTGATTTCACTTTTCCTGATCTCGTAACTGTAAAGTACATTGATTTCCTTTCCTACGGTTTCTTTCAATACCTCGGCAAGCTGTCTGCTCTTCTCCTCGATCAGATGGTTGATCTTATACTTGCTCACTTCCTTTTCGATCTGATACAGTATGATCTGATGGCTTTCGTTCATCTTAGCATCCGCAACATAAGATACGGTTTCTTCCAAAGGGGCTTCCATTACATTCCTGATTGTTTCATAGTTCTCTATGCAAAGGCTCTGTCCGGTAAAAACCCCGTTCTGAAAAATATCTTCTCTATGCAGCATGATCATAAACAGGCGGTTCCCTAAATCCATCTCCTCAAGCCCCGGCATGGCATCCTGTTGATAGATCAACTGCTTCATAAAATATTCCTGGTATATTTTTTCCTTTTTTGACTGTTTTGCCAGCTCGGCTTTGATATGCGTAAGCTCGGCCAGCAATGACTCTTCACTCAGCTCATGCTTCAGCAGATAATTGGATACTCCGTACTGTATCCCTTTTTGGGCATACTCAAAATCTTTATATGCGGATAAAAGGACGACAATCGCTGCAGGATTCTTTTCCTTGATCTTTCCGGCCAGCTCCAGTCCGTCCATTCCGATCATCCGAATGTCGGAAATAACAATCTCCGGCTTATATTTCTCATATAACGCCCATGCCTTCTTCCCGCCTGTTGCACGCCCAACCACCTGGAATCCTTCTGACTCCCAGTCAATCAGGCTTTCCAGATAATCCAATGCCAATACTTCATCATCCACAAGAATCACTTTGATCATGGGACACCCTCCTCACTTTTCTAACTATAAAATATCACATTTATTATTATTTTACTGTATAAATTCTAAATATTTTGTTTAAATTCTATAGCGGGCTCAGAAATTAAAAATAGGATGACATAATGCCATCCTAATCTGTAACTACTCTTATGCACAGTCAGTACAGTAACTGCACAGACCTGACTGAACCGTTATTATCATCTTATATTTTCCCGTTTTTTCCTCTGCTTCTGTCATTTCCAGAATACAACAATCATCAGGACTGCATTTCGGATAGCAGTATCTGTAATAAATAGCTCAGGATTTCTATTCAAAACATTCGCTATAATACATCTGCAAAATGCAGTTTCAGACGCTTGAATATTCCGGAACCTAAAATAAATATTATTATCGTCACAACCCAGAAATAGATTCCCCACTTCCAATGAGCAGTAAGCCATGTCTGCCCTAATATAGAATCTCTGTATCCAGATACAATATAATACATAGGGTTAAGCTTAAATATTTTCATCAGCATGGGATGTCCGCTCAATCTATTTATATCCCACATAATAGGGGTCATCCAAATCCCTACCTGAAGAAAGATATTAATGATCTGTGTCAAATCCCGAAAAAAAGCCACAATAGCACTGGTGGCATACACAAGAGCCAATACGAAAACAAACGTACAGCCAGTATAATAAAAGATCTGCAGTGTATGAAGAGTAGGCGTATACCCGTTAAATGAGCAGATAATAAGTGCAAATACTACAAAAAACGCATGTACAAACAATGCGGATAATACCTTCACAATGGGAAGAATACTGATTTTGAAAACCACTTTCTTAACCAGATAATTATACTCCATCAATGCATTCGTTCCGCCATTCAGCGCATCCTGGAAAAAGAACCAGGGAATAATTCCTGAAATCAGATAAAGAACAAAGGGATATTCCGCCATATCACCAGCTTTCAGTCCAATGGTAAAAACAAACCAGTACACCATGATCGTGACAACCGGCTGAATAAATGCCCATACAATTCCCAAATAAGAACCTGCATACTTTGTCTTAAAATCATTTCTGGATAATGACAAAATAAGCCTTTTATTATGATATAATTCCATTGGCAGTCCTAACATTTTTTCTTTCATATTCTGTTCCTGTTTATTCACTTTCCATATATTCTTTTGTTACATTCCGCTTATGATCTTCTTCAGAATATGAAGCAGCTTCAGGGAAAATAATTGCGATATAAAAATATTCCTTGTCCTGTCTGACTTCACAGATTCCATTCATCTTTTCCATCATATTCTTAACACTCGGTATCCCTACGTGGGTGCCTTCCACTGTTTCCTCCAACTGTTTTACCGCATTTCTGAAAGAGAATCCGATTTTGTTCCCATTGCATACAGAGCATATCTCAACTGCTTTTTGGGGATCGGCATATTTTATAATATTTGATGATATATTATCTATGATACGCCATATATAATCCGTACAAATCCTAAGTTTCTTATCTACCCACTCCATACTGAACTCTATAGTAAATCCCTTCTGTCGAAGATAGCTGCAGGTTTCCGAGAACAAGTCATAAAACAGGACTTCATAATATTCCGGTTCCTCCAACACCATTTCCGTTGTTCCGGTTACCAGCGTATATTCATATAGATGTTCTGTAAGCTGTTTCATTCTATGTGCTTTCTTGTCTATCTTCTCAATATATTCTTTTAAATGCACTTCATCTTTATATTTTCCTGTCTTTATAATTTCAGTATATAACATAATAGAGGTGACCGGTGTCCTGATGTCATGAGACATCTCCGTAATCACCTTTTGATTTTCCCGCACGATATCCGCTTCCCGTTTAATCAGGCTGCGAAAAGATAAACGCATATTGTCCAGGCCCTCCGCCAGCGCAGTAAGCTCGTCTTTTCCTTTTACCGTAATCTTATAGTCCAGGCTCCCGCCTTCCAGTAGTTCAATCTCTTCACTTAACTTTAAAATATAATTCATTTTCCTGCGGATTCCCAAAAGAACCAATATTAAAAACAAGATAAAGGAAAACATGATCTCTATGATCAATGCATAATTGTAAAACTGATATGCATATAACCCCCAAATGTATACCTGTGCTTCCCCATCAACAAATTTTACCGAATAATAGTTCTCCCATTCATAATCACCGGCGGCAATTTCCTCTTCCCATAATTCCTGCTGGGGATACTCTGAATCAAATACCTGAATACCGTCCTTATAAATCCTTATGGTAAGGATTCTCTGCTTTTTCACCCATGAATCCAGTGACTCCGCATCTCTTGATGTAAGCTGATTCCGTTCAATATACTGCTGTAGTTTTCTGATATAGTTTTCATCCTGCTGTCTTTCATATCCGGTATGATCATAATAGCAATTAATCACATATTCCATCGAATAATTCATCACCCAAAAAACAAGTCCTGCCGCGATTGCTGAAAAAACCAAAAGCCGCAGAAGCTGGAAATAGATAGAATCTTTTTTATTCACTGCCTGCGTCAAACTTATACCCCTTTCCCCATTCAGTACGTATATATCTTGGATTTTTAGGATCCGGCTCTATCTTTACCCTTAGATTCCGAATATGCACCATGATGGTACTGTTACAAGAGTAAAAATATGGTTCCTGCCACACACTTTCATAAAGATTCTGCGCCGAGAATATCTTCCCCGGATACTGCATCATCAGCAGCAGGATGTGATACTCAATATCTGTTATCTCCTTTTCTTCTCCCTTTACATAAACCTCATTAAATGATTGATGTATCCGTATACCGCCCATTTCCAGATAGGTTTCGGCATCACCTCCCGCGTTCTTTCCCATGTACACCTTATATCTGCGCAGTAGAGCTTTTATCCTTCCCAGGAGCTCTGCGTAGGAAAATGGTTTAGGCAGATAATCATCCCCACCCGCCATCAGCCCGATCAGCTTATCAGATTCCTGAACCTTTGCTGTCAAAAAAAGAATCGGAACATTGGAAACCTTTCGTATTTCTCTGCATGTATATATTCCTGACATTCCCGGCATCATGACATCCAAAATGACCAAATCTGTCTTGTCATTTAAGATCTCCAGCCCTTGTCTTCCGCTCGCCGCCTCCTTCACTTCATAGTTCTCACTTTCCAAAAGAATACGTACTCCTTCACGAATATCGGCCTCATCTTCTACAATTAAAACCTGCTCCCTGTCCATACTTTGCTCCTTTCCAACTGCGGATACCCATTTTTAATGAGAATTTATTCTTTTATTTTATACTTCCATTCCCAATCCCATCAGCAATACAATAAATTCAATCAATCCTGCAGTAACAAGCCCTATTTTACCAAAAAGATATGGTTTTTTAATCTTTATCGGAAGCACAAATGCAGCTGCCATCAGCATCGAAATTGTTATGACCATTCCTCCTGCAGCCGGTCCCCTGCCATTCTCCATGGCATAAAAAGCCGGCAGGATCAATGCAGAGGAGGTTACAGGAAGTCCCAGATACCACTGACGTTTTTCGGTTTCTCCCTGCTGCCTTTCTTCCTCCAGGACATTAAAATAAGCCAGCCGTATCAATGCACATAACAAATAAAGGCACCCTGCCAACAGGCCGGAATACCTCTTCCCGCTGATGTTATACGTAAATAATGCAGGAAGCACCCCAAAACAGATCAGGTCGCTCAAGGAATCAATCTGAATTCCGAACCTTTTCTCTCTGACACTCCTTTGCTTTGTAGCGGCCACTGTACCGTCAAACATGTCGCATACCCCCGCGGTCATAAGACAGAGGACTGCCTGCCTGTATGCCCCTTCCATCGTATACGTAATACCTACAAATCCTATCAGCATTCCCAGATAGGTCAACACGACTGTATAATTATAATAGCCGCATAACCGTTTCTTTTCCTCCATTTTTCCACCTCTTTCATTCCTTATGATACAACCGTTGAGAATATCAGACTATATGCCAGGATACACCACGGCTTGCCAAATATGATAATCGCAGTAAATTTGCGGGCAGTCATTCTTGTTATACCGGTAAAATAACAAAAAAAATCATCTGGAAATAATGGCAGTACCATACCGAGAAACAGCACAATTGTATAGAATCTGCTCTCCGCTGCCCAAGTGGCCCATTTTTCATATCGTTTTCCGGGAAACATCCGGGAAACCAAATCTTTGCCATATTTTCTGGCCAGCCAGAAAGCGATGACAGAACCTGCGGATATTCCGATATAGTTACACCAGAACCCTCCCATCCATCCAAAAAGAACAGCTCCTACAATACACCCCAAGAATCCGGGCAATACTGGCAGCACCACCTGTACCGCCTGGATCCCGGTCAATATAACGGGACCCAGAAGCCCAAAACCTGCAATATACCGCTGCAGCGTTTCTACAGAATGAAACCTGCCGTCCAGATAAGCTTTAAAAAGGGCGGCACAGAAAGCCAGACACATCAGGAGCAGAAAAGCGGTTATCCATTTCTTCTTACCGCTTGAATCATCTATATTCATTTTTGTGCATCACCTCCATTTTGGATATTTCTTTCTTAATGTATTAAGGATGAAATGGGCTGTACACTCCTGTACAGCCCATCATGTTTCCTTTTAATTATTACTTTTGTCCTTTACAGAATCATTTTTATTTGCTATGTTCGATTTTTTCGTATCGCTATTCTTTTTATCCTTATCTTGTTTTGACTGTGTTTTTTTCTTTGTTTCAGTATCTTTCTCCCTGTCCTTCTGTACACCGGTACTGTTTTTTTTCTGTGGTGTTTTCTTGCTATCCTGTTCCTTTTCGTCAGCAGACGAATTGGACCTGTTCTTTGTCTCCGGCTGGGCGGACTCGTTCTTTACTCCCGGCTGAGGGGGTGCTGCATTTTTATCCTTTCCCCCGCAGGCTACCATACCAAGTGCCATGATACATACTACACTGAGTACAAGTCCTCTCTTTAAGATTCCATTCCTTGCTTTTTTGCTGTCATTCATTTGTTTTGCTCCTTTCGCATTGGATTTTTTGATATGTAACTGTGTTTCGTTACTATCTTAAGTATCATCAAAAAATCTTAACCATTCCTAAAAAACTTCTTAATAAATCTAAAGTTACATTTATCGGGTTTCGCAGTAACTGCGAAGATACAGCAGCATTTCATACAGGATCATCTTTTCACGGTCCCCGGATGTAAGGATGAGCGGTCGTTTGCTCACCTCATTGTAGCCAGCTATAAAATCCGTCTCTTTTTCCACATCATCGTATATAAACAAAGCAGATACAAAAGCAGCCAATGGATCACTAAAAAAGCTTCGTTCAAAATCAATGATCGCGGAAATGGAAGACGTCCGCTTTTGACTCAGAAACACGTTTCCTGCCCACATATCGAAATTCACTAACACGGGGGTTTTTACCAGAAGCGTCCTGCAAAAGCATGGTTTATATCCCCGAACCAATCATATTCCACACTATGTATTCTCGCTGTGTAACGTCCAAGTGCCCTCATAAGTTCCGGATTTTTCCCGGGCCAGAGTTCATACCAGGACTTTCCTTTTATCCGTTCCATAATAAAATAATCACAGGGAATAACTTTCCTGGAAAAGTCGTAGACATATATCTTTGGAATCGGGATTTTCACATGTTTCAATAATTGATAGGCATAGATCTCAGCACGCAAAATATCCTTCTCATGATTCGGAACCCCAACAGATTCTATGGGGCTTGTTTTTAAGACCACTCCTTTTTCAAGGCCGCCGGTTCCTTCGATCTGATAAAGGGTATTAAATGTACCGCCTTTTAATGTCCTGACTGAAGTGATCTCCGCACCGGGAAAATGCTTATTGACCAGTCTGCGAATCTGCTCTCTTGTGAATACGTTCTTCGTCACAGTCTTCACTAATCTTCAACCTCCAACTTATTTTATCCCTTTTAAACCCATGCATGATCGGCTTAATCCCGATACAGATGCTGCACCCTCTCTTCTTTATTTGATCCTCAGTTTTATCGGCACTGTAAAATATCTTTTTTCATATTTCCTGCCGATTATATCTAATATTACAAGTGCAGCAATTACTACAGCACCCAACTTTAACAAACTGTACTTTTTCTTATTGTCAACAAACTTCATAACAACACCTCCGCTGCTTTGCATAGTCATTTGCTGCATCCATAGGCTTTCAAGCTTTAAACGTTACCTCCATCCTCATTCGCTTCTCTTTAACCCGGAGTGATAGGAATAATATTCCTGACCTGCCTTCGACTGTCCGGCTGCTTCTGCTGTGGCATTTACCCAGTCAAGATCTTCGGACTCCACTGTGTCTGAAACCAACTCTTTAAAAAATGAATAGGCGGCAAATCCAAGAGCGGTGATCCCTGCTCCGATCAATAACATTTTGGTACTCTTTTTCATGATAAACATCCTTTCTGCTATTACATATAATGGTATTTCTTTCTTTCCCTGATCAAAAAGAAAAGTGAGATTACAAACGCAAAAATTTCCGCTGTGACATCCGCCCACCATATGCCGTCCAGACCAAGTAAAACAGGCAGAAACAATACCGCGGCAAGCTTGAAGATAAATGTCCGCAGGAAAGAAATCGCTGCCGACACACCACCGTTGTTGAGGGCAGTAAAGAAGGAAGACGCAAAAATATTAAATCCCACGATCAGAAATGATATGGTGGAAATCCGAAGGGCATGAACCGTCATCTTAAAGAGTGTCATATCGTATCCCACAAAGATATCGGAAAGCGGAAGGGCAAAAATCTGCGCCGCCACGACCATACCTCCGCCAATCGCCCCCATCAGGATGATGCTTTTTCGGAACAGATTCTTTAGTTCTGCATGGTTATCAGCGCCATAGTGATAGCTGATGACCGGCGCGCATCCCATAGAATATCCAATAAAGACAGCGGCAAAAATAAATTGAACATACATGAGAACACCGTAAGCGGCGACGCCATTTTCTCCGGCATATTTCAGCAGCTGAAAATTATAGAAGATACCCACGACGGATGAAGTAACACTCGATACCATTTCGGATGCGCCGTTCGCACAGGCTTTGACGATAGGAACTGCCTCCAACTTGGTTCTTGTCAGGCGGAGAAGGCTGGTATTGGGCCGCAGGAAATAAATGAGTGGGATCAGGCCCCCCACACATTGACTCAGCCCTGTGGCAATAGCCGCACCTGCTACTCCCCATTTGAAACCAACGATAAACAGGGCATCCAATGCCATATTGGTCACACCTGCCGCTACGGTCGCCGCCAGACCGAGATTTGGTTTCTCCGCCGTGATCAGAAATCCCTGAAGCGCGTTCTGGAGCATAAAGGAAATGCTGAAGCCCATCATGATCCTGCCGTAGAGTACACAATTGGGAAGCATGCCTCCGTCTGCCCCTAACCAGACTGCTACCGGACGCATGACTGCGATTCCGATTATGGAGAGAACAGCGCCTGAGATGACTGTTATCCAGACCATCATGGTAAAATAACGGTTTGCTTTTTCCCGTTTTTGTTCTCCCAGTGTTTTGGCAACCAGAGCGCTTCCGCCTGTCCCCAGCATAAAACCGACACCACCAAAGATCATATCAACCGGCATGATCAGATTTATAGCGGCAAAAGCAGTCTTTCCGACAAAATTGGATACAAACAGACCGTCCACCACACCGTAAATAGAGGTAAATACCATCATAATGATAGATGGAAATACAAATTTTAATAATTTTTTATAATCAAAATGATCAGATAATTGAATCGCCATGATCTTTCCTTTCAAACCAGATTTTTACAAAAGCCGCCAGGTGCGGCACAATTTGGGGGATATCAAGACCAGTGGTATTGACACAGAGATGATAAGCTCTCTTATCCCCCCACGGGTACCCGGAAACAAGGTCATAGCTTGCCGCCCGGGCTTTATCTATCTGCCTGATCCTGCGTTCAAGTTCGCGCTCAGACAGTGTTTCGCCCGGAGATGCCCGATTCCGGCAGCGTTCCTTTTTTGCAGCCATATCCGCATATACAAAAATGTTGTATGGCCCCATATCATGAAGTACAGCGTCTGCGCCTCTGCCTACGATCACGCAGTCTTCCCTTTTTGCAAGGGTACGGATAATTTTGTGCTGTTCTACCAGCATATCCACTACCTGATTCATGGCATAAAACGGTGTGCTGAAACTACACCGAAAGGTATACGGAAAGTTCACAGTAAAATCTCTTTCCAGATGGTTTTCGATATACTGTTCATCCAGCTTAAGGTTTTCCGCAATTTTGCTGATGATCTCTTTGTCATAATAAGCGACACCGAGAACATCTGCCAGACGTTTTCCCAGTTCCCTGCCGCCGCTTCCAAACTCACGGCTCACTGTTATTGTTTTCATATTATTTCCTCCTGTGATCAGTTTATTTAATAAAAGCAATCATCCCTTTTTCATTTAACCGGTATAAAAATGCAAAAAACAGCGGTACACCAAGCATACCTAAAAATCCGAAATATTTTAAACCGAGCAGCATACCTGCAAAGGTAACCATAGGATGCAGACCCATCTGTTTTCCCACAAGTTTTGGCTCTATGGTATTTCTTACGATAGCTATAACGAGATAGAGTAGAAGGATACCTGTTCCGATTCCATAATCCCCCATGACCAATGAAAGAACTCCCCACGGCAGCAGTACAGTCCCTGTTCCTAAAACCGGTAAAATATCCACAACGGCAACCAGTGCGGCAAGCAGAATGGCATGTGGGATTCTCAGAAACGTAAATCCCAACGCAAGCTCCAGAAAAGTGATGCCAAAGATTGCTATATAAGAGACCAGGCATTTTAAAATCGTTCCGCCAAAAAAAGAACGTGCCTCTTTGAAAACCTGACGTTTGCTGTCCGGAATCTGACGTATGATAAATGTTTTTATCCTTTCAAAATCAATCGTAAGGAAAACAGTGGCAATGATCGTTATGATCGTCTTTAAAAATAAGGATGGGATTACAGATGCAGCTCCCGTAATCATTTTAAAAAGAAAACCCGATGCAGCCGTGATCCCTTTTCCCATTGACTGCATAAGGACAGAAAAAATCTCTCCTGCATCCGGACCAGGCACTGCCAGCAGTCCATCCAGTTTATCTGCTGCGGCCTCTAAAAACGGAAAAACGACTTCCGTAAACAGCGATGGCAGAGCGTCTGCAGTTTCTTTCATTCCCTCCACAATTTTACCTCCTGCGGCTCCAAACAAAATCCCTATGATTATGAAAAACAGTACCACAACAGGAATGCAGATAAAGGGTCTTTTCAGATGCGTTTTTTCTGACAGCATACAGATCGGGCGGTTTAAAATACAAGCTATGATTCCCGCGATCAAAAACGGGGATAAAACGGGTAATGCATATTTTATGATACCGTATGTAATTATGGCTATGATTGCCCAATAAACGAATTTCGTTATGAACCCCCGCTGTTGTTCCGTCTGCTGACGGTCGTTCCTCTGTTCTTTCAATAAGCACGCTCCTTTCCGTCCATAAAACTCCATTCGCAAAATCTTTTTTCCATTTTATTGTCATCATATGTCTCATCAATAACCCGTTCCACACGGTTTTTTGGCGTTATCCCTTCATGGCGGTCTCTCCAGCGGACCAGGCACATGGCTGTCAGGGAAAGATTAACAGCCATAAATACACTCATGAAGATACAGGCCGCTTTCCAAAATTTCGCCTGCATCCTGTCAAACATCTTATCGATCACCGGCACTAACCATCGTGAGAAAACAATTCCCAGTGCCCCCCACAAAACAGTCATTTTAAGACTTACCCGGCCTTCGATATTCAGAAAATGCCTGCTGTAATCCCAGGCTTTCATATGGAGCCAATATTCCAGAACCCAGCTGCAGGCATACTCAAACACAGCGGCAATCAGGGAAAATACCAGAAACTGCGTTACCCGGCTTTTATTTTTTAACCGGACAGATCCCAGATAAAGCCCGACTGCTCCAAAACCATAGATAATACAAAACGGTCCCCACATGGAAACCACATGGGTCTCCCAATGTCCCGCCCGGATCAGACACCAGATACCTTCCAGAATCACGCCTAAGACACTGCCGATCATAAACAGCCAAAACATATTCTCATAAGTAATAGGTTTTGTCATGGTATTCTGCTTCATCAAAACGCCTCCTTTCCTGTTTTTTGTACCCTCTGTCCGCCTGACGGGCAGCCATCATGCTCGGATATATTTTCCGCATATGCGCATCATCACCTATCCAAAGCTCCTAAACGGATTGTGCGGCAAACTGACTTTGATACAGTTCAGCGTAAAAGCCATTGCGGGCGAGCAGCTCCTCATGGGTGCCCTGCTCGATGATCGTTCCTTCCCGCATCACTAAAATAAGGTCCGCATCCCGGATAGTGGACAAGCGGTGTGCAATGACAAAGCTGGTCCGCCCTTTCATCAGATGATTCATGGCTTTCTGGATCTCAACCTCTGTCCGTGTATCCACGCTGGATGTTGCTTCATCCAAAATTAAAATGGCCGGGTTGGCAAGAATCACCCTTGCAATTGTCATCAGCTGTTTCTGGCCCACAGAGATGCCCGTCAGTTCATCATCTAAAATGGTCTGATATCCCTGGGGCAGAGTACGGATAAAATGATCGATTCTGGCCGCCTTCGCAGCCCCTATGATTTCTTCCATCGAAGCATCCTCATATCCATAGGCTATATTCTCGGCGATCGTGCCATTAAACAGCCAGGTATCCTGCAATACCATTCCAAGAATAGAACGCAGCTCTTTTCGGTTCATGTCCCTGATGTTGACACCATCAATGGTGATCCTGCCGCCCTGCAATTCATAGAACCGCATCAGCAGATTGACAAGCGTTGTTTTTCCAGCTCCCGTCGGTCCCACAACAGCGATCTGACTGCCTGCCTGTATCCGGAAATCAATATTTTCCATCAGGATTTTGTCATCGCTGTATCCAAACCGTACCTGCTCAAAAGAAACATTTCCCCGAGGGGTCGGAAGCAAGACCTCGTTGGTTGCATCCGGTAATTCCTCCAGCTCGTCTTCGATCTGATAAACCCGCTCTACGGAAGCGATTGCTGCCTGCAGGCTGTTGAGTGTATAGGACATCTCCGTGACCGGTTCGGATATCTGGTTTATATATTGGAAAATAGCCTGTACTTCACCAATAGAGATTGTGCCGCTGATCACGGACATGGCTCCGCGGACAGCTATGACCACATAACCAATCTGTCCCAACAGGCGGATCAGAGGGTTGATGGCATAGGTAATAAATTGCGCGTTCAAAGAAGTCTTCCTCAATTTTTCATTCAGCTCATCATTGTTCTTTATCATCTCTTCCTGCAGATTAAATGCCTTGATCAGGCTGTTGCCTGTAAAAGATTCCTCGATATTGGCATTCAATTCCCCAAGTGCAGACTGATTTTTTGCGTAATAGCGGTTTGTCTTCATGGAGATCAAAACGGCAGCCGTCATGCTCACAATTATGGTGAGTAATGCAACCAGTGTTAAAGAAGGACTGATTGAAAGCATCATTACGAATGCGCCGGTGATCGTGATCACCGCAGAGATAAACTGTGTCAGCCCTTCCTGCAGTGTATCCGCCACTTTTTCAAGGTCACTGGTCACACGGCTCAGAATATCGCCTTTTTTGTGCGTGTCATAATACCGAAGCGGAAGCCGGTTCAGTTTCCCGCTTATGGATTCCCGCAGAGAGAGTGTCAGTTTTTGCGATACGCCGGCTAAAATATACTGTGGAATGTAGTTAAAAAGCGCCCCAAGCAGATACAATACCAGGATGACGAACATAATGTTGCCCATGGATATAAGGTTTACTGTAAATATCCCGCCAATGGCCCTTGCATTCTGCACTCCGTCAAAAATCCGGTTAATCGCCCGGCCGATCAGTGTCGGTGTTAAAATCGTACACACAGCGGAAACAGCCAGACAGATAAATGTGAAAATAATCTTTCCCTTCTGCTTCATCAAATCCTTGAAGAAACGTTTTAATGTACCCTTGATATTTTGCGCACGGTCTGCTGTCATTCCTTCTCCCAGGGAATCGGTATTGTTCTGTACGTCCATAGCTCCTTTTTCTTCTATCATGCCAATTCCTCCTCACTCATCTGTGACCTGGCTATCTGCTGATAAACCGGGCAGTTCTCAAGTAATTCTTTATGTGTACCCTTGCCGACGATCTTTCCTTCATCCAACACAATGATCTGATCGGCATCCAGGATCGTACTGATCCGCTGGGCCACAATGATGACCGCACTTTCTGACACATCCTGTTTCAGTGCCTTACGCAGACGGGCATCCGTTTTAAAATCCAACGCTGAAAAACTGTCATCAAAAATAAAAATCTCCGGTTTCCTTATGAGTGCTCTTGCAATAGAAAGCCGCTGCTTCTGCCCTCCGGAAAAGTTACTCCCAGCCTGAGAGACCGGAGATTCCAACCCTTTTTCCAGATTTGTGATAAAGTCGTCGATCTGAGCGGTCTTCACAGCATGGTGCATTTCCTTTTCTGTTGCGTCTTTTTTTCCATGACGCAGATTATCCGCGATCGTCCCGCTGAAAAGAAAGGCTTTCTGCGGCACGTAACCGATTTTGTCACGCAGCTCCTCCTGCGGATATTCACGCACATCTTTTCCGTCGATCAAAATATTCCCGTTCTCAATATCATAAAACCGCATCAGAAGGCAGGCGATCGTAGATTTTCCCGAACCGGTACTGCCTATAACTGCTGTTGTCTTTCCTTTTTCTACAGTGAAGTTTATATCCTGCAGTACCACTTCCTCTGCTCCCGCGTAACGGAATGTCACATTTCTGAATTCCACAGCCGCGTCTGCTTCTCCCTCGCTAATCTGCACAATACTTGCTGCCGGCTCCGGTCTGTTTTCCAATACCTCCGTGATACGGTTCGCACAGATCTGGGCGCGGGGAATGAAGATAAATACGGCAACTCCCATCAGCAGATACATAAGTGTCAGCATAGCATATTCAATGATCGCCATAATATCTCCGATCTCCATACCGCCTCTCGCCACCTGACTGCCGCCGACCCAGATGATCACCAGTGTACAGACATTCATAAGCACCATGACGAATGGTATCATGACTGCAAATATCTTATTTGCTTTAATAGCTGTTGCGGCATACTCCTGGAAAGTTTTATCCGTGCGCATTTTTTCATATGCGGTGCGGTTAAAAGCACGGATCACCCTGACCCCGATAATGCTTTCTCTGACAGTCCGGTTGATCTTATCCAGCAGGACCTGCAGACTGTCAAATATAGGGATGACTTTTTTACCCATCATGACAACAAAAACAATGATCGCTATCATAAAGCCAAGAATCGTGAATGCCAGCAGCCTGTTTTTTGAAAATGCAAGGATCAATCCGGCAATCGTCATAAATGGGGCAGGAAGCAGCATTTCAACAATAATGGAAAAAGCCACCTGTATCTGTGTCACATCATTGGTGCTCCGTGTGATCAAGGATGCCGCGCCGAACCTGTTAAAGTCATTGATAGAAAACTCCTGTGCTCTCCGGAATAAGGCCCCACGGATATCACACCCCATGCTGGTGGATATATATGTGGATGTATATGTCCCGAGAACGGAAAATACCGCAGTGACCACAGCGGTCAGGAGCATAAACCCGCCTGTTTTCCACACATGATCCAGATTCCCTGTCACAATACCGTTATTTACAATATCTGCGGTGAGTGTCGGGATATATAGGGTTCCCATGACCTGTATAAACAGCAATCCTATCATAAGCAGGAGTTTATTTTTATACGGCCTCAAAAAATATAATAGTTTCTTCATTGTAACCTCCTGTTCGTCAATAGAAAGCACGCCCCAGCGAATTTTCTATTGTCATAAATAAAAAGGAGCCGATAACCACGAATAAAAATCGTAGTTATCGGCTCTGCGTCTTCGCGTCTGGCTCTTTGATAATAGACATTTTAAATTGCTTCACGGTAATCAGGGCTTCCTGCTTACACTTCGGACAAAATAGAGGAAAATTCTGCAGCACTGTATTTTCCTGTATCTTTAATCTTGTTTTACTTTTACAAAAGGGGCATAGAAGCCACTGCTCTCTCATTCCGATCCCCCTTTTCCGCATTCCAACAGATGCCCCAGCTCCTCCTTGAGGAATAGGTGATGCTTTTCAGAAAGGGCAACTGCCGTATCCCGTTCTGTCTCTGACAACCTTGAAAATGCTTTCTGCTCAGCAATAAACAACGGCAGGATCATTTCCCTGCAAAATTCACTTCCCTTTTCTGTTAAATGTATAGATTTGCTGTTACGCGCTTTCTGTATCGGGGCAAGCTGTACATAGCCGGCTTTTACAAGGACATTGATCGCTGAGTTGATTGTCTGTTTCGGAATGCACCACAACTCTGCAAGACTGTTTTGTGTATAAATCTCATCTGATTCGCAAAGGCTGTACAAAACCCAAAATGCTGTATCAGAAATCCCCAAGCGGACAGCAAAGCGATGGTACAATTCTCCCTGCTTTCTGTCAAGCTGATTTAAAGCTGCCAATTGTTCTTTCACATTGTTGTTCATTTTTTCCTCCTTTACAGCTCAAAATCCCGTTTCGGATTTTAATAATCATAAGTCCGAAACGGGATTTTGTCAATAGGTTTCATAAAAGCTTTAGAATATTTATAATATTTATTATTTGTATCTGCATAGATGCGGCTCTGGAGGTTCATCCCCTCCCCGCCGCATAATACTTCTGCAGCTTACTCTGTGGCTTCTCCGGCAGAGTCATGACCAGCTTCCCGCTTCTCAAAAGCGGATTCACATATTTTTTCATGGCATAATACAAAGTTTTCACGCCCATAAACTCTGCGATCTCTGTCTTTGACCTTGGCTGTGCGCAGAATTTCAGTAAATCCTGTACGCTTTTCTCCCCCGGCATCTCTTCCGTATCCGGGCCGTTCACAGCATACAATGCACTTTCCATGACTACCGAAGGTTTTGATGACACACTGCGGTAGCTGACAGTACCGTTATAGAGGGTCACAACAAATTCATTGCGCCGGTTCTCAAAGACCGGGTCAGGCAGACCGGCATCTGCCATTTCCTTGCGGATCGTGGGGATACCGGAATAACGGTTCTCCGCTCCGGTCAGGCTCTCCGCCATGACTGCCAGGGCCGGATTGCGCAGGTCAGGCCGGGCCACGCCAAGCTGCTCTACTGTCATCCTGCCGTACAGGTTTCCCGGGCTATGGATTTCCAGGCGGTCTTTAAAAAAGTCGATCTGCACCGGAGTCCCCTCTGTATGCTCACTGTAATCTCTGTGGATCAGGGCATTTAAAACAGCTTCCCTGACTGCGTTCAGAGGATATTCGGCCTTATCCCTCCGCCTGCCGGTATCCGGGTCAATGATGGTCTTTACTTTCATGTTGCGCTTACAGAAACCCACAGCCTCCTCCACCATCTCGGAGATTGTTCCGCAGATTCTCCTGTTGTCCATGAAGCGCTCCAGGTCTTCACCCACGTCCCCAATCTCATAGCCCGGTACCACGACCGCGGTTATGCTGTACTGAGGAAATATACCCTGAGGATAGATGCAAAAATTCATAATCCCGGCCAGAGTGGGAATGCCTCCTCTGGTCACATTGAGCATCTCCAGCATCTGTGGCTCCTGAAGGAGAGAAAACTGCGGACGCTCTGCCTTCTTATCGTTCAAAAAACGTTCCAGCCTTGTCTGTTCCAGCATGGAAACCGGGATTCTCTCCACAGTACGCTCATCATCATGCACGTGCTTACGGTATGCCTCATAGCTGTAGATCTCATAGTCCGTCATGGGAAGGTCCGCATCTCCAACCCGTATATATGCGCCTTTTACTTTACCGGCGCCCTTATAGTAACAGGGACGTTCTGCAAGGTCAATGGCAGGAATCTCTGCGGAACATATGTTTACACCTTCGTATTCCGCAAATGTAAATACAGCCCGGACCGGCGGCTCCATCTGATTGCACTGCTCTGTCACCTTCTTCTGCAGATCATGCAGATCATATACGCCCACCGCCCGGAATGCCGCTCTCTCATCAAGACCGAAAATCAGGATACCTCCGCTGTCCTGATTGGAAAAGCCGGATAATGTATCATAAAGCCTTTTCGGACAGCCGTCTTTTGCAGCTTTCACTTCCAGAAACTGCGCCTCTGCCCTCTGTGCCCGGACTTTTGCAGCCAGTTCCCTTAACTCTTCCGGTAACATCAAATCCCCCTCTTTCGCAATACAGAACATTTGTTCTTATTTTATGGATTTATAATACCATATTACGGATGATTTATCAAGTTTATTTTGAAAGTTTTGTTTGTATTTGCAATATTTGTTCGTATATTTACCCCATTATTTTGTAATTTTACTCTTCTGTTCCAATGATCCATCTGTAAACACCTGATGATTTTTCCGGAATCACGTCTGTGCCGACACACTTTGCATAAAAAGGTACTGCCATTTCTGTGTACAAATTACAGACCGCCGGAATCTCTCCCGGCGGCCTGTATCTCTTACCTGTTTCATTATTTCATAAAATACACATGATACTTTTCATGGTCTATCTCAGCCAAAGGAACAAACCTGCGCTGTCCCTCGGTAAACTCCAGACACTTTCCATTCTCCGTCCTTCTCATTTTCTGCAGATCCGGCAGCGGTCGGAACGCCTCTTCCTCTGAAACCTCTGCCAGTATATACGGTCCGTATGCCAGACTTCTAAACTTCCGGTTGTCCGGGGATACGATTTCTCTCATGGTATAGATTTCACGGACTATGACGGTCGTTTCCTGATTCCAGTTTCTTCTGATATGGATATAGCCGTCCGCTGCCGCCTCCCTGTAGATTTCTTCCCCTATCCGGATCTCAAAACCATCTGTCCACCCGGGCACACGAAATGCTGCCTCTTTATCCCCATATATCCTGACTGTAAAGCGGATAACTCCGCAGGTTTCTTCTGTCTGTTCTATATGGATTTTATCTGTTTTCAAAACAGACGGGATATAGAGATTGATATACACAGACTCCTGACTATCCATATAAATATCTTCCATATACCGGAATCTGCTCTCCAGCCCTGTTCCGTGGCAGCAGGTATTTTCCTCTGTGCTAAACTCCTTCTGTCCGCCCGGACGAAGGGGCATGAAATAGGTGGTTCCTCCGTCGTATGCATGGCTCATGGATGAAAGAACATGATTGCAGAGAGTATTCTCATAGTAATCCATCCTGCTGCCCGCAGGCTTCATACGAAACAGCCCGGAGGTCAGTCTCAGCATATTGTAGCTGGCACAGCTCTCCGCTGACTTGTCTGTGAGATAGTCTGTGAGATGACCGGCCATATGGAACATCTCTGTCTCACCGGTCCCGCCGATGGTGTAGACATGGCCTTTTGTAACCATATCCCAGAAGTTCCGGGCAATGTCCAGATACCGCGTCTCACCCTTAGCCTTATACATTTCCAGCGCGCCGATGATCTGGGGAATATGCTGGTTGGCATGCATATCCTTCAGCGTATCCACATTTTCCGCCATGGGATAGAACAATTTCTCATTACGGAAATATTCCGCTGCCCTGTAATAACGTTCCTTCCCGGCTTTCTCATACAGTTTTACCAGGATTCCGATCATTCCTCCGAATTCACCTGCAATGTACATGGACCACATCCTGTCACGCTGTTCCTTTGTCAGAACAGAAAGCCTTTCGTACACCCAGTCCCCCATACGCTGCAGAAGCTCCAGCGCCTGATGATTTTCTCCAAGGGTACAGCAGTCGTACAAACCCGACATGATCTTATCCAAAGTATAGTACGGCGCCCAGATGGTGGGATATGTGGTATATTCCTCCAGAAGGTCGAACTGCTCCTCCCCGTACGCGCTGAGGAAACCTTTATGCCATCCCTTTTCTTCCAGCGCCTTCTGACAGTGGAACAGGCCGGATACCATGTAATCCATTTTCTTTTTCAGCACTTCATCCCCGGAAGCGCTGTAGGAAAGGGCGAGCGCGGATAAATAATGTCCTGTGGTATGCCCTTTCAGATTACACTCCGGTGCGTCCCAGCCGGTCATGGGCTGGGCGCCCTTTGTATCCAGTCCGGCTGCCGCGCGGAAATTATACAGCATCTGGTCATCGTCTGTTTTCTTCAGGAATTCTGCCATCTTCTCCTGGGCTTCATAAAACATACTTCCCGGCTTTAAGGTTACACTTCCTGCCGGAAAAGAAACCAGAACCTCTTTATCCCGGACTTTATTTTCCATACTTTTCTTCTTCTCATAGTGGATTTCCGCCAGCGCTTTTTTCTCCGTATCTTCCGCTGCGCCGCATACGCACAGGATTCCTTCTTCCTTTTTCGGTTCGTACGCATCCCACATAACAGGAAGTGTGACGGCATCCCCGTTTTCCTCCAGTACAATGACAACAGGAGGCAGCTCTGCCCTTTTTCCCGGCTCTGCATGGACAATCACTTTTTTTATCTCTTTGACCCGGACTTTTCTGGGTTCCTCCAGAACAGTGGCTTCAAAAACCCGGCTTGCTCTGCTTCCCAGGTATTTTGCTTCTACCTGCAGGGTCACTTTTCTGTTACCGACGCCAAAGGTGGGCCTTGTCACTTTTCCGTCATGGCTGATAAAGAGAATCTCCTTTGACTCCCATTGAAAAGAAGAGCCGTTTCTCCCCTTTAAAGGCAGTTTCAGATCCGCGTCCACGGTATTCAGATTCCCTATGTAAATCTCTTCCAAATCTTTTTTTACAATTTCTGTCTCTGTCATATTTCCTCCTGAACTTTATACCTCTGCCGGTGTGAACACTTTTGCCTTCACCCAGTCTCTGCCTTCTACAATTTTAGCCACCAGCATGGCAAGGGCCGGGTCCCCTGATACACTTACCATGGTACAGAACGGGTCTGTCAGGGTCCCCATGATGACAATAACGGGAATGACCGTTGTGGGGAAGCCAAATGCTGTACATATGAACATTTCACCGATGAAACCGCCGCTCGGTATGGTTCCCACAATGATGCCGCTGATAACTGCCACCAGAACTGCTTTCACCATCTCCTGCGGTCCCATTTCCATATGGAAGACACCCAGAAGAAACGCTATTTTTACTATCTGTACTGCAATGACACCGTTTTTGTGCATGCTTGCCCCAAGGGGGATGACAAGGCTGCTGACCTCATCCGGGATTCCCATTTTCTTAGATGCCAACAGATTCAGAGGAATACAGGCTGTACTGCTGCAGGAACCGGCTGCGGTTGCGGCAGGAAGCCAGATTTCTTTCCAGTATCTGCAGAGACCTTCTTTCCCGCCTCCCAGAAACGGCATAATGATTCCAAATGCCACAAAAAACAGAATACAGAATCCCACATAGATCACTGACATTCTCGCCACGGAACCAATGATCTGACTGCCTGTCTTTCCGATCAGTGTAGCAAAATAACAGGCAATGCCCACCGGAGCATAGAACATTACAATAGAAACCATCTTACCAAGGGCTTCGCTTAACGCCTCAAACAATGTGACCACCGGTTTCCCCTTCTCCCCAATACAGGCAACGGAAATACCGAAAAGAATGGCAAATACAATCAGTGCCATCATGTTGTTGATAGACAGCAGATCCACAAAATCAGAGGTAGTGAAGAGATTTACCAGATTCAGCGAAGTGTTTCCCGCATCCACAGCCTCATCAAAGACCACACTCACACCCTTGGCAGGGTCAAAGATCTGAACCGCGATAATGCCAAGGGCTGAAGTGATGATTCCCCCTCCCACTACCACTGCAAAGAAAACTCCCAGGACTTTTCCCAGCTTTTTCAGATTCCCCATGTTTGCAATAGAATTTGCGATTGAGACAAATACTACTGGTACGATCAGGCAGAATACCATATTCAGAAAAATATCTGCCAGCGGCTGCAGAACGCCTGCCTTCTCACCAAGAAACACGCCCAGCAGCGCTCCCACTACCACACCCATCAATAAAATGATGGAAAACTTGTAGTTCTTTAAAATTGTTTTCCATTTTGCCTGTGACTTCTCCATAATAAATTGACCTCCTGAAATATTATCTTTTTTGTTTTCCGTCTTGGCTTTTGCTGATGGACTTATTATAGTATGACATTTTCGACAGGAAAATGGCAGAATATGACCTTTTATATAACAATACAAACCTGATTTATATAACAAAATTGATTATTTCTTGTTTTTCTCTGGAACAAATGATAAAATCATACAATAAATATTGTCATACGGGCGAAGAAACCCTTATTTTAACGAAAGGTCATGAACACTATGTATATCCACTTTACCTGTCCGCCTCTGCCGCATCTGATCGTGGGCGGAATGTCCATTTACCGCAAGGGGGACCGCCATGAACGGCGAATGATCCACAATACCTTTGATTTGATCTATGTAAGAGAAGGTGTTCTATATATGGAAGAGAAGGGGAAGCAGTTTACCGTGCAGGAAGGAGAATTCCTGATTCTGGTACCGGAACGAACCCATATGGGATACCGTCACTGCACGGAAGATACTGTTTTTTCCTGGGTGCATTTCTATACAGAGGGAGCTTTTTCCTACTCAGATGCCCCGGCTGTCAATCTAAGTGACAAAATGAACAAAAATAAATATTACCAGAAAGAGCAGTTCCACGTCTCTCTCCCGCAGTTTGGATTGATTCCGGAGGGATACAGAGAAAAGCTTCTGGGATATCTGGACCAGATTTCCCTTGTAAAAATTGACAGATACAATCAGCAGAAATTATTTTTTGACTCTGTATCATCCCAGATTGAATACCAGATTCTCTTTATGAATATACTGGCACTCATCTGCAGCTGCAATGACCAGCCAAGAGAGAAAACACTGGCAGAAGAGATTTATGAGTATCTGTGTGCCAATTACCGGCAGCCCTTCAGTCTGACGGAACTGTCACGGCAGTTTTCTTTCCATCCGGCATACATCACGCGCTGCATAAAGAAAAAATACCAGCTGACTCCGCTTCAGCTTCTCACAAGGATCCGCATTGAGGAGGCCCAGAAGCTGCTTGGCACTACACAGCTCCATGTAAATATCATTGGCGAAAATGTGGGCTATTCAGACCCTGCTTATTTTTCCAAACAATTTAAGAAGGTGACAGGCATGACAGCCCTTGAATACCGTTTGAATCACGAACGCCATGTATATTAGAATCTGTAAATCAATAGAAAGAAGCACATTATGGACAATACGCAAAAACCCAAAGTAGAATTCAGATATTATGACACTCTGCCTCAGCTTCCCATATATTTTCTGACCGGGAATAACTGGCTGAACTGCGTCGGGACACGGACCGCATGCCTTCATTTTCATAATCTGATGGAAATCGGCTACTGTTATAACGGGAACGGAAATCTGCTGCTGGGCGATCAGGCCCTCAAAATCGAATCCCATATGATTTCCGTAATCCCTCCCAATTATCCCCATTCCACAGACAGCATTCCCGGCAGTATCATCACCTGGGAATACCTCTTCGTCGACATAGACAAATGTCTGGAACCTGTCTATGGAAATGATAAAGCCAAACTGAATTATATGAAAAAACTGATCACACAGAAAGCGCATTTTATCCATGCCAAAGAATATTCGGAAATTGCCGCTGCCTTTCGTATCATTCTCCACGAAATGCTGGTGCAGAAGGAATACCATACATCTATCGTAAAAGGCATGGTATTTTCCCTGCTCATGAGGATTGCCCGGCTGACATCTTCTGAGATGGATGACGCGCTTTTAACCTGCAGTAAGCCTCTGGATGTGGAGAACGAAAGCCAGATCAAACCGGCACTTGATTACATCCGCAGCCATTATCAGTCCCCGATCAGGATTCAGGATCTGGCCGATGCCTGCAGCATCAGTGAGACGTATTTCAGAAAAATTTTCAAGGCATTTATGAATACCTCTGCTCTTGACTATATCAATAAGATAAGAATCCTGAATGCCGCTGACTCCATGCGCAGCACAGACCGCTCCATCCATGAGATCATCTCAAAATCCGGCTTCACCTCGGAATCCACATTTAACAGGAATTTCAAGAAATATATGGGGGACTCCCCAAAACAATGGAGGGAAAAATACGCGGGGAAGGAACGGCAATTGAAAGATTTCGATATACATCTTGAAAACGGCTGGTAAACTTCCGGTATAATATTGAAAAATACCGGTATATCATTTTATCGGCAGTGATGATACGGCAGATGTTTTCTGAATATTTATTTAATACAAATAAAACAGTCAATCCTTTTCTTTTGTGATACAATAAAAGTATGAACAATTATTGTGCTATACAAAGGAGGATTGTATATGAGCACTACAGAACAGTACCAGCAAAGAATGAAACGAATCGACGAGGCACTTGCGGTGAAGGAACCTGACCGTGTACCTGTAATACCCTTTGTCCAGACCTATTCCGTTACTCATTCCGGCCACACCATGGCGGAGGCCATGTATGATTCGGCGGTCATGCAGAACGCACTCCGCCAATATCTGAAGGATTACGAACCGGATGCCAACTATGGCTACTCCCCGTTTTTCTGCGGACTCGGGCGCTGCTTTGAGCTGACAGGAATCACGTTCCTGCAGTGGGCCGGACAGCAGGGCGGCGTCTGTACTGAAAATTCCATCCATCAATTCGTGGAAAAGGCATATCTGGGCGATGATGAATATTCGGAGCTTCTGACAGACCTGACCGGCTGGATCATGAAGAAATACCTTCCCAGGAATTTTAAACTGCTGGAGCCCATGGCAAAGATGTCCTTCGGCGGAATGCTGGGATATGGCGCTCTCCCCGGAATGATGCAGTTTGCAGACCCGGAAATTGCAGAGATGTTTATAAAACTGGGGGAAGCCGCCAAAATGATCTCCCTGTATTACGGGGAGGCCCATAACTTTGACGCGGAAATGATGGAGGCCGGCTATCCCCTCTTTTTCAAAGCCACCACTACCTGTGCCTTTGACATGTTAAGTGACTGTCTCAGAGGTACGCTGGATACCATGGCCGATCTGTACGAACAGCCGGAGAATGTCCATAAAGCCATTGACTTCTTCTACCCCGGCACCTTATACGGAGCGCTTTCCCAGGCCGAAACTTCCAAGGGAAAAGTGGTCTTCATTCCTCTGCACAAGGGGCTTGACGGTTTTATGGGAAATGAGCAGTACAGAGAATTTTACTGGCCGACTTTAAAGGCTCTGGTAAATGATCTGGCTGCTGCCGGACAGATTCCCTACGTCTACACAGAAGGGAAATATGATTCCCGGCTTGAATTCTTGTCAGAGCTTCCCGCCGGAAAGTGCCTGGTGCACTTTGAAAACTGTGATATGAAGGAGGCAAAACGGATCGTCGGAAAGAACTGCTGTATCTCCGGCGGATTTGACGGAAGAATCCTGGAGACAGGAACACCGGAACAGGTGACAGACGCGGTCAAACGCCTTCTGGATGTCTGTGCTCCGGACGGCGGATATATCTTTGATGTGAATACGACCATTGATTATGGGGTGAAGCATGAGAATGTGCTTGCTATGTTTGATGCGGTTAAGACTTATGGGAAATATTGACATAAGGAGTATACAAAGAGAGGTATGGCGCCTTGCCGCCACACCTCTCTGCACTTCCATGTTTCCCTGCATCATATTCTATATTTCCCAAGCATCTGATTCACACATTCCTGGATTTCTTCTGCAAGCTCTCTGCATTTATTCCTGCTCATTCCTGCTTTCGTCCCTACCTTTATCAATTCTTTCATGCCCGGATCTGATCCATTTCCATCAACAGTTGTTGTATGTTCCCCATAATAGGTACTGCTGTAAGTCAGATCATATGCAGGGCTAAGACACCATTTTTCCTTATTCTCATCGTACAAATATGTGAAATTCTTAGAATGGTCATCCCGGTTATGAGCAAATACATTAAAGCACATTCTGCGATACATATTCTCTATATCTTCCGGGCTGTCTCTGGTAATTATTTTTGTCAGTTTCATCAGACTGTGATAATCCAGGCTGGGCTGCGTAAAATCCAGTTCTAAAAGTGCTGCCGCAGTACACATATGCACTCTGGACGCTCCGCGGTCAAACTTTCAAACATTTATTTTCTGTCATGAATAACCTCCTCTATACTTTGATAAGGGACCTCCGCAAATATATTCCTTATCTCATCAGCCAGATCAAGTGCTATAGAAATTCTGGTAAGAGAGAGCAGCGATATATTGCCAGTAGATTCAAACCTTTTGACAGAACCCAAACTTACACCACTGATCTCACTGAGACGCTCCTGGGATATTCTGCGTCTTCTTCTGATATTTCTTATACGTTTTGCTAAATTTTTATTAATTTCCTCTGCAGTCTCCCATACAAACTTTTCCATTCCGGCCTCCTGACCATATCTTAATTGCAGATACTACGAAACATAATTTATTATAGATATTATATTAGCCATTTTTTAATTATTTTAGTCTTTTTAGATAATATATTATCTATTATATCATATACTCGATTTTTATCCAATACAAAAAAACTGACCGTCGGGCAGTATACTTGTACAAACCCGTAGAGTTTGCTGAAAAAATCCGACAAAAAGGAACGTTCATCCGAACGCCCCTCTTTTACACTAATCACTTTCTCCCTTTCCTGTATTCTATATAAACGGTTATTTTTTATATCCTCTCTGACAGGCACAGCCAGGTCTCCTTCGTCAGGAAACTCTCCTCCACCTGTTCCTCCATCTCCAGATACCTGTGATACGGAATGCTGAAGGACAGCAGCTCCTTGCTGACACATTTGCGCGCCGACGGGTCAGTGAGGCCAATGGTACATTTTCCATGCCCCTCCTCCTCACCGCTCAGAGCGTAGAGAACCGCCTGTGCACACCCTGCACCGAACTTGATTTGTACATTATCCTGGGTTGGCCGGTCATAGTTGGCAAGTGTTGCAAGGGCGGAAAGCTGGTCTGCATTTACCAGGAAGACAACTGCCTCCGGCTTTTCGTCCTCCTTAAGATCGCTGAGCGGTTTTAGAATGACATATCTTTTTGCTTTTACTTTCGGAATGCTCTCTATATATTTTCTGGCCAGTTCAGGACTCTTTTTATAGAATTCGCCCGGTTTTGGTCCCACACCTCCGGTGGAAAGAAAATATTCAATGGTGCCCGGCTCAAAACTTTTGAAGCCCAATCCGACCTTACCGCCCTGGCAGGTGGTTGTTTCCTCGCAGAACACCGCAGTCCTGCCCTTTGACGCAGCCGACAGCATGGCTATGGCACAGCCCCATACGCCCTCCTTAAAATGAATGGCGCCGTCGGGCATTTCGTCGGATTTCAGGACTGCCACGGGGTGGCTCTGCAGTTTGATCGCCTCTTGCATTTTGCTCTTCATAAAAATTTACCGCCTTCCCTCTGAAATATAATGTACATGCTCCGTAACTAACCAGCAGGCTGAATAGTTACCATACTTCTTATATTTACATTATACCTGTTTTGGCCGCTGCATGTAAGCCTGTCTGTGCTTATTTTTCCTGCACGTGCAACAGGAGCTCAATGACTCAGGAACTCACACTGTCATACCTTCTCAACCCCGTTTTCCACATCACAACCGTCACCATCGTAAAACATGCCAGCACAATCCCCTCATGTGCTGCCATCTTCCACGAAAACCTCCCCAACAGAATCAGAGACGGATAGGTAGCGATGATACCATAGGGCAGCACATAATAAAACACAAATTTATATGCCCCGTAAAACACGGTTCCCGGTATCTGCATACACAGATCCAGACCACTCATTTCTATCTGCAGGACTCCATCTGAAGACACCGTAAAAAATGCCAGTGACCGTATGATCACCTCCAGCTCATAAAACAAAACCGTCATCATTCCCACAGACACCGCATATCCCGATACACTGCTGATAGTCACGTCCGCTCCCGCTGCATTTATCCCATAAAGAATGATCGCAATGCTGAAAATAACAAGCGGCAAAGCCCCGGGATTCACCTGTTCAAAGGTCAGTCTGAGCAGCGGACTCACAGGTTTTGTCAGATACAGATCAATCTCCCCTGTCCTGATTTTTTCCGGTATAGAGTTGACTCCGAAGAAGTAAATACTCATGTTGAGAGCATTGATAAGGGAAAATGTCCCGATAAAAAGTATCATGTCCCCCTGCCCCCAATTTCCGATTCTGTCCACCTTTGAGTAAATGGCCTGAAACACCAGAAGCTGTATCACGAATAAACTCCCATCCACGAAAAACGGCCCGAAAAAGCCAAGGCGAAACATCATGACTCTCTCAAATCTTAATTTTACCAACGCTTTTACCAATCTTATATTATCTTTCATCACTGCCCCTCCTATATTCCTGCCCCGTCATATTTCACCCTGTATCTACTATAAACATTCCTTGAGAGAAGCCAGATACCGAGATTCCATCCCAGCATAACAAACATCCCTCCAACGGCTTCCTCCCCATTTCTCCCGATCAGCAGCATAGACGGCAGATAGGCTGTATAATAAAAAGGAAGGATCTGCATACATTTCACGACCATTTCCGGCAGGAGTGCCAATGGTATGATGGAGCCTGTGATCAAAGCCATGATATTCTGCTTTATCATTAAAAATGTTGAGATTTCCTCAAACCGAAATGTCAGGATCCCCAGAAAATAACTGAGCTGCGCCATAAAAAGCAATCCCAGAAAAGCAATCAACAGCGCGCACAGAATGATAGCAACATCAGAGGTAATGTCTATTTTTATCCCAAATACCAGGCCGATCAGAAAGATTGCCGCCACATCCAGCACGATATGGGGCAATATGGAACCTGCCTCCATAGCCAGAAAATATTTGTCGGTATCCATAGGTACTGCCATATATTTCGTAAAAGTCCCATTCCTTATCCCCAATGTGATGTCCCCGCTTATCTTTTCCGATATATCAATCTGTGTAAAAAAAGCACTGAGCAGATAATAAGCCATCATACTGTTCTGCATAAATCCCGCTACTGTTTCCTTGTCCCTGAATATCACACCCCAAAGCAGCGAAGCAAATATGATTTTCATTACTATAGAAATAAAGCCGAATATCAGATCCGCCCTCCACATAAGTTTTACCTTCAAGTATACCTTCGCGACTTCCAGATATTTTTTCATGCCCTCACCCTCACATCTGAATAGATTCTTTCCACAACCTTGCCGATTTCCTCCTCATCCAGAGAGATATCTCTGGGCTTATAGCGCATAAAGTATTCCAGAATCCCGCCGGAGTCCTCTTTTGGTATCTCATATACTTTCTTATAACCGTTGTCATCCAGAATCCTGCATTTCCCTGCAAATGCCTCCGGAATCTCAATCTCTGTCAGACTGTCAAATACCAGCGTTATCTTTTTATTGTTCTGATAACGTTCAAAAAGCTGTTCGGTGCTGCCATCGTATACCTTTGTTCCGTGGTTGATGACAACAGAACGGCCGCACAGGGATTTGATATCTTCCATGTAATGGGAGGTTAAGAGGATCGTCGTCTTTCTCTCCCGGTTCACTTCCTTCAGATACTTCCGGATCTGCATGCCTGCCACCGCATCCAGGCCTATGGTAGGCTCATCCAGAAATAAGATTTTAGGATTGTGGAGCAGAGCAGCGAGAAGTTCCATCTTCATCCTCTCCCCCAAAGACAGGGTTCTTACCTGCACATCCATAAGGTCTTTGATGCCGAACAGTTCTATAAAATAATCCCTGTTCTTTTCATATTCCTTTTCCGACAAATGGTACATCTCCTTAAAAAGATGAAGGGTATCCCCTGCTGTCAGCTCGAAAAACAACTGGCTCTTCTGTCCCATCACCAGGGCATACTGCTGCCGGAAACGTTTCTCCAGTTTGTTTGGATAATAGCCCAAAACACGGATGGAACCGTTGGTAGGCGCAATAATACCTGTGAGCATTTTTACTAAGGTCGTCTTACCTGCCCCGTTCCGGCCTATCATACCTACAAATTCGCCCTCTTCCACACATAAATCAACATGGCTGACTGCTGCCTTTTCTTCATATTCCCTTCGGAACAGGCCTTTCAGACTGCCCTTTATTCCCTCCGGTTTTATATACCTTCTGTAAACCTTTGTTAAATCCTCTGCTTCTATCACATTCATATTTATCTTCCTTTCTCATCTTTAAGGCCTTTGCCCTTATTCTTCCCGGTTGTGCAGTGTCCCGAAGGTTCTGCCATAAAGACGACTTTTCTATATAAAAAACTCATGGCCTTTTGCTTACATTAGTACGCAAACAAAACCATGAGTATATGAAAAAAAGCACAGCAAAAAAACATGCTGTGCCCTCACTTTCCTTTTGGTGTGGTTTGCTGCGTGTAAGCAAAATAAATCTGCACAACAACAAAAGAGTCATTCATACAACAACCCTTCTGCCTATTTGGTTATACATTCCGATTTATTTACTTGACGCAATAGACAAACACACACCTCCTACTTCATTTTAATAGTTATATTAACCTATGGCCTCCCATATGTCAATGATTCCTTATCTTTTCTGTGCCTCATAATCCTTCCGCCGGGAGATCAGACATTACAGGATTCATTCACCACAGGAAGATATATCATAAAACAACTTCCCCTTTCCAATTCGCTCATACATGTGATTTTCCCTCCATGCTTTTCCACAATACTTTTTACAATGGAAAGTCCCAGCCCGCTTCCGGATGTACCGGATGGGGTTCTTGCATCAGACACCATATAAAGCCGTTCAAAAATCTTATCCAAATCTTCCCCTGTCATTCCAATTCCGGTATCTTTTATATAAATCGCAGCACAGGGACCGGCATCCTCCTTCGCTTTTGTCATAAAGGCCCCCAATGTAATAGATGCCCCGGCAGGTGAATACTTGGCAGCATTAATAAGAAGATTATCCAGCGCCCTTGTCATTTTTCCGCTATCCATACGCACTACACAGGTAAGAGATGGGGAGACATCAAAATTCAGTTTTTTATCCTCATACCTTGCATCCATCTCTGCCATATAAAAATATTCCTCCAAAAACTGGCCTAATGGAATGTCAGACATATCAAATGATTCCGCTTTATTATCCAGACAGGTAAGATAATATAAATCCTGGATCAAGTTTTCCAGGATTTTCGTCCGCTCATGAAGAAGGCTGCCGATTTGCCGCAGCTCGTCTTTATCTGTTTCCTCTTCTGTACTGACGGTCAGAAGATAATCCACGGCGCTTCGTATTGCTGTAAGCGGTGCTCTCAAATCATGTGATATATTTTCCAGCATTTTTGTCCTTTTCTCTTCTGATTTTCTCAGTTTTTCATTTGCAACCAACAGTTTTGCTGAAAGTTCTTCTATAACGTTGAGCTCCGGCTCGCTAAACTTTTTTCGCATCTCTCTCTCCTGGAACTTGCTTTATAGCCATTTCATAATCATTGATCCAATCAACTCTGTGTACTCCTTTTGCAGGTGCTTCACCGACATACAGCATGATCATCTCTTCCAGCTTTTCAAATACCGGGCTGTAATCTGTCTTATGCTTTGGCAGCTCTTTCTTTAATACTTCTCTTATCTTTTCACCTGCTGCGCGGGCATTTTCCGCATAATACAGATAATCGCACGATTTCAGCGTATTATATGTCTCCTTCACCTTGTGATGATTATTGCCTAAGACAATACACGGAGTTTTCGTGATGACAGCAAAAATCATTCCATGGAGCCGGTCCGTAACTGCCAGCCGTGATCTTCCGAAAAGCCTCCACTTCCTGACCAGCTGGTTTTCCCGTTCTTTGCTTGTGATCTCTTTTCCCATGACTGTATCAGTAATATGTATTTTTCCTGCTGCCTTCTCACAACACGCCTGCAGATACTTTTTTTCATCTGCATTCAAAGCACTCTCCGCATCAGAACGGAGACAAAGAAGAATCCCCTCTCTTTTTTCTGACACACAGAAGGAAGCATCAAGAGAAGCCACAATATCGATCATTTTAACAGCAGGAGACCGAAAATTCTGCCTCATCTGCTCGTATGAGACGGAATCCCTGGCTAACAGAAGAAGTCTCCTGCACCGGTCATATACCCTGCGGCTTGCCAAACGGGCATTTTCCCCTTTCTCATCTTCTGTAAAATAGACTGTCTGGGGAAACAGGATGATTGAATTTTTATAAAATTTTTTCATTACTTTTCTGCGGAACACCTCTGCAAAAGGATATAAATTTCCAAGATTGCCTCCCCCCTGACAAAATATCAGGTCGTTTTTATGTATTTCTCTTCCCAGTTGAAAGACTGCGTCTGAAGTATCCCATGCGTCAATCACATGAACCTGCAAAAAAGGATACTTTTCGGATAATTTTGACAAAAAGACCTCCTGTGCATAAGCAATGGCATGATCTCCGAGATTGTCGAAACAAGGAAGCTCAAAGGAAAAAATCCTGGTGCTTTTACCTGGTTTCAGCTCAAAATCAAACTGTCTGCTCATGCGGCAGACACGTCTGCAGACTGCGGCTGCCTTTCCAAAAACAGGACGCATTTTTTCCGTACACTTTTTTATCACTTTATATCCTTCAAATATAAAATGAGGAAGTGCATAAATACGGACCAGCTGCTTATCTTTTTTCCCGATATAAGGATTCTCATCCAACCGCCTCTTATGACTGAGCAGATATTTTTTTGCAGTATTGACGCCTTCCGGGTCCTCCAGTACATAACCGCCGCTGATAAATGAAAAAATATAGGGGAGCATTTCTGCCTGTGACATCATTTCCAGATCAGCATACCCTTTCTGATGAAAATAAGTAATTCTTTCCATCTGTCCCCACAAGCTGTCCCGGCAGTTTCTGTGCCATTTTGCTTCAGAGACATGGTAAGAAATACTGTCCTCCCTTATCTGGTAATAATAAAGATATTCGGGAATCCGGCATATCCTCTCTGCTCTGTCAAAGAGCAGATACGTAGCTGCCACATCTTCATAATTACGCCCTGCAGGATAGCGGATACCGGAGAATAATTCCCTTTTGTAAAGCTTATCCCATGCATAACTCTTCATATCCCTATCCCTGACCAAAAGTTCAAGAGCCTCCCCGGATGTATAGACTGCCTCCTCATCTATAATAGGCTCCTCCAGTATAAGCTTTTCTTCTTTTTCCGTATAGTGTCCGCAGACAGCAATATCTGCATCATTCCTTTTCATACTGTCATAAAGTATGCCGTACATATCCGGATGAATGTAATCATCGCTGTCTACAAATCCAATATAGCGCCCTGCAGCTATGTCTATTCCCGCATTTCTTGCGCTTGATAACCCGCCGTTTTCCTTGTGTATCACAGTTATCCGCTCATCCGATTCCGCATATTGATCACAGATCTCCCCGCATTGATCCTCTGATCCGTCATCTATCAAAATGATCTCCAGATTTTTGTAGGTCTGTGCCTGGATAGAACGGATACACCTGTCAAGGTATTTTTCTACGTTATAAACCGGAACCACTATGGTTATAAGCTCATTCTGACATGCCATAAGTAAAATCCCCTTCCTGTCCAAATTCAAAAGCTATTTCCTATTTATCCGGTAGCCTTTAGACCAGACGGTTTCGATCAGATCCTTCCGTCCCGTATAATCCACAATCTTTTTCCGCAGTCTCGACACATTCACCATAACTGTTTTTTTGTCTTCCTCCCTGTAACTTCCCCATGTGTATATCCCGATTTCCCTAAATGTAAGCGGTTTATCAGGACATTTTGCCAGACACAGCAGTAAATCATACTCCCTGTTTGTCAGGGGAATCTCTTCCTGCAAATAAAACACTTTATGGTTTTCCAGATGAATGGACAGAGGAAAAACCTCTATGATATTTTCATCCTTTTTCCTGAGAAGCTGCTGGTGCCTTCGTATATTTGCCACAATACGGAAATATACTTCTTTCAGACTATAAGGCTTTTCTATATAATCATCCGCTCCGCACTGGAAGCCCCTGATCTTGTCCTCCTCTGAAATTTTGCCGGATAAAAATAAAATCGGTACATCTGTCACCTTACGCATCTGCCTGCACAATTGGTAACCATTTAGTTTTGGCATCATCACATCAAGAAGAATACATTCAGGCTTAAATCTTCTCACTGACAACATTGCTGATGTTGAATCTGTACAGATTTCCACCTGAAAATTATTCTTTTCAAAAAATCTCCTGTTCACATCTAATACCTCAGCGTCATCATCCACCAGCAAAATCCGATACATATCTCTTTTCCAACCTTCCTTTACTTTCTGTTCTCAGACTACTTCTCCCAATTTCTTATTCTCTATACAGATTTCCCGGTCACAGTACTGCAGTACTGACCTTCTGTGTGTGATCAGCAGGCAGGTGGGTGCCGGATTCCAGCTTCTGATTCCTTCCAGTACCCTGAGTTCTGTCTCTTCATCCAAAGAAGAAGTTGCCTCATCCAGAATAAGAAATGGTGCCTTGCGCACAAGCGCTCTGGCTATTGCGATACGCTGTGCCTGCCCTTCTGATATTCCGTGCCCCTTTTCTCCGATCACCGTATCAACCCCCTTGGGAAGCCCCGATACAAATCCATCTGCGGAAGCCCCCTTTAAAGCCTCCATAATCTCCTCCTCCGTTGCATCCAGCCGTCCCATACGGATATTTTCGCGGATGGTACCGCTGAATAATGTATTTCCCTGGGGAACATAGGAAATAAAATCTCTTGCACTGGCATTGGCTTTCTCCCTGTCTCCATGAACATTATAAAATTCGATGGTACCTGCCGCTTTATTGGTGAATGCCATGATCAGCCTTACCAGGGTGGTTTTTCCAATCCCGGAGGCCCCTACAATGGCAGTGAATTCTCCCGGCTTAAAATCAATGGATGCCTGGTCAAATACTAAATCCTCCCCATAACCAAAGGATATCTTGTTTACTCTGACGCCTACCTGGTCTCCCCTGATATTTTCTTCCAGACTTGTTTCTTCCGGAAGCTTTTGGATCTCAATAATCCTTGCCGCGGAAGCGATCATGGATACCAGCTTGGGAATGGACTGGGCCAGATTCACGATCGGAGACTGTATACGGTTCACAAGTGTCAAAAATACTGTCATGGTACCAAAAGTTATTGTATTTCTTGATATACTCACAGCCCCCCAGGCAAATGCAGCCACATAGCCAAACTGAAATGCCAGGCTTAATATGGTGGAGGCAGCCAGACCGGTTCTGTTTTTCTTTAATACCCAGTACAGCCTTTCATCACGGAGCCTGGTAAGCTTTTCCACGGAATAGTCCTCTGTCCGGAAAGATTTCACAATAAGTATATTAGACAGACTCTCCTGGATAAAGGACCGGTATCTGGACTCTGTCTCCTGGACTTTCATCTGTAGTTTTTTCAGTATTCTTCCCAGCCACATGCTGCTCAGTGCTGCGGCCGGTGCGATTGCCAGGGCAAACACCGCCAGTTTCCAGTCAAATACCGCCAGAGTACAAAAAGTAGCCAGAAGCTGTACTGCCAGCTGCAGGATTGAGGGAATGGTCACGGAAATACCATCCGCCACAATTCCCACATCCGTAGTCAGACGCGTCATCAGATCGCCTGTGTGATATTTTGTCACATCCAGCCAGTTTGTATCTAAAATCCTTCTGTACACCTGTTTTCTTATTCCAAATGCGAATTTCTCATATATTACAACCGCAGACAGTGCTCCAATACACATCATGGCCTGACTCACCAGAACGATCAGCACATAGAGAAGAATGACCTTTGTTACCGTATTGCCTGCACTTGCCTGATCCACCATGCGCTTTCCGATCAAAGCCAGTCCGATCGATGCCAGAGATACCATAATATTTAAAAACATGACCAGCGAAAGCTGAGGTATATATGGTTTTGTGTAATTCACGATCCACTTTATGTAAGAAGACTGATTCTCCCAGTCACTTATAAATTTTTTTATCTTCCGCAGCATGGTTTACTCCCTTCCGCATCCTCCTGCACGGAATTTATCCACAATTGCATAATCCCTTCCATCCCCCCCTGTCACATACATTTTTCCACATCTCAGCCAGGCATGGGCTATCATTTTCCCATTCTCATCCAACCCACAGCCAAGATAAAGGGTGGTTGCAATTTTCTTCCTCCGCAGCAGCTTTTGAGCAGTCAGTGCCCGCACCAGACATTTACTCTCCCATTTTGTTTTTTGACAGACCTGATCCACAGCATAGGAGACTTTTTTTGCATATAGATACTGGGGAACATCCGCCTCTTTGGGCGATTCCTCTCCTTCCGCTCCCCACCTGCACTTCAGCCTTTTTGTATCCATATAAAGGATCTGGAGCCGGAAAACAGCGGAATAGATCCATGCCAGCAAAGTCAGAGACTTGTGTTCATTGTATTTTATAAATCTTATCCCTCTTCTTATCAGGTTCATAAGTATATACTTCCAGTTCTTTATTTTTTAAAATTCAAATGCAGTCTCTGATAAATCATTCTGACTTTTTCGATATTCTCCGGCTCTGCACGCTCCAGATATTTTTTTCTTTCCATACTGCCTTTACGTGTGATCCCCTGAAATGCCCTGCATGTCCAGGCAATGGGCAGCATATACGGAAATTTATCCAGCCATGCATAATGCTCCTTCATATATCCTAAGGCAGGAAAATAATATTTCATTCGCACGGACCTTTTATTTATTTTATCCGAGGTAATTTCCTTGGCAAGCTGTCCCCAGACTCCGTTTTCCCCTTTTCCATAAATCCCACAATCCAGCATATACTCAAAAAGATTGTTATAGAATGTGTCGCCTGCAAGATTATCCAGCCATATGACAGAGAGATTCTTCATTTCTCTTTCAAAATTCAGTAACCCGCATTTTCGCAGCTCTTCCTCAACCAAACGCCTGTCCATTGTCGCTTTATATGCATTTTGATAGATATATATATCCAAAAGATTGCGGATTCCGCAGCCGGTTTCATAGAAATGTTTTGCCATATGGGAAATGAGATAAACATAAAAGTCTTCCTTACTGAATTCATAAGAATACTGCCATCCTTCTTTTTTCTCTGCGCGGAATTGTTTCTTAAAATAGACGGACTGGTTCCTGTCAACGTTCTGATCATATAAAGACCAATGCATTTCCAGCATTAAAAATGGCTTTTTGAAAAAGATCTCATGATGCTTAACCGTCTGATATTTCACAAATCCCAGCTCCTCCACCACTTTCTCTGCCTGTTCAAGGGAATCTTCATATATCATAATGTCTATATCACCCATTTCACGAAATTCCGGTCTTGGATATATATGCTTCATGACAGCACCTTTTAAAACCTGATGCCGGATTTTATTTTCTTCCAATTTCTCCTGGATCTCCCTGACTGCACACACCTGGGACAGTGTTTTTATGGTACTGTTCAACACAGACGGACGCATCTTCTCTGCATCTGCCTCCGGAATATCCAGCTTAAGCAGTGATCCGAATATCAAATAACAAATCTGTCCTTTTTTCGCTGTCTCCTGCAGTTCTTCCAATGTCACACCCTTTGGCAGAGGCTGCGGAATCCGATCTTCCATTTGAGCATGTATCAGCTCACTCAAATATTCCATGATAACCGGTTTTTCTGATAAATTATCATTTCCCATTTTATCCCCTCCCGTCCCTGTGTATCACAATGCCTCACTTGATCATTTCATCTGTATAATGCAGCATATACTTGCTTCTGTTATTGAAAAAATGGAGTATTTTATCCACTTCATCCGCATAAAAATCATCTTTTACATTGCCGAAGAACCGCTTATAGCTGCTGACTGCCATTTTCTGAATCTTATGTGCGGTCTCATTTACAATCGCTTCTGCTTTTTCTTTCGGAAATATGTCATCTGCCATACGGTACATGGATTCCTTTAACTGCTGTCTGAATTCTCCGCTTCCAAGCAGGGACTGAAAAAACGCATCCTCCGTGACGCCCGGCTGTAACAGCGTATTGATCGAAGCTGTACTGACCGGCCCTGTGGTTCCGTTATCCATTGTCATATCCATACTTCCCAATACCCAGCGCCACCTGCCATCTGCATATCCTCCATTTTCTGAAGATACTGTCCGCCATATACAGGCCTCCTCCTGTCCGTATTGGGCATTGGCAAGATACATATTGGCGCAGAAATAATCAAGATAACTCCGGATATCCATCTCCTGCTTTACTATTTCATACTTTGATGTATCACTCATATCACTGCCTGTCACAAAATTATAAAATTCATCATACAGAGACTGGAATTCCTTTTGATCAGCAGAACCGTTTCGGACAGTCACCACTTCTTCACCTGTTATCCCATACTGTTCTTCTATAAACTCCCGGGTAAAAGGCGCGCGCAGCATATAACCGCCCCAATTTTCCCCGTTTATAAAGACAACACAGGGCATCAGGATATTCGTTCCCACACTGGTCTCTTCAAGCAGTTTATTGGCTGTCAATTCCCGTATTTTGTAGGCATTATCGTATTTGTTCGTCTGTATTGTCAGGGTCTTTTCCGTTTTATTAAGAAAGCGCTCCAAAGAAGAGCCATCCCATCCGCCGCTTCCGGTGATTTGCGCAGAAAACCCTTTTTGCGGGGATGTAATATTCATATCTGTCAGCATAGAAAGATTGACGTCCCCTTCATATGTCATGTCCTTGCCGGATTCAAAAAACTCTATATGGGCCTTCTTCACCCAGCCGTTCCGATAATTTGCTTTTCTGTTATCTTTTCCCTCTCCCCGGGCAAGAGCATCTTCATAGCTTTGTCCCGAAACATACATACCGGTAAAGTAATCAAACAAATCAAGGGGATCGGCTGTAACAGATAAAACCGGCATATTGTTCAAATCACTGCTTCCGCCGACTCCCACATAATAGGAGCGAATCTTTTCTTCACTTCTCCTGCCATCCTCATCTACATAGACAGCCCGGATCACGGTCCCCTTCTGTATGCTGGCAGGCTTAAAGTTGTGCTCATATCCGATTCCGTCGGAATCCGCATAGATATAGTCTGAACCACTCCTGTTTTCAATTGTGACAGGTGCTGTATATTTCTCTGACTTTTCCGTGGGAACCGTTCCGTCTGTTGTATAATATATTTCTGTATGATCAGGAGCGGAAATAGTCAACGGAAAAGCAGAATCATAAAAACCTGACGGGACAGAAAATTCCAACTGCTCTTTTTCTTTTTTTTCCGCAGGCTCATTAGCTTCTCCCTTTGTAGCATTCAGATATCCCATGGATATATCTCCGTCTGCCACTCGTCCATAACTCTCATTTTCAGTAAGCTTCGGAACGATCCATGACTGGATACAGGTTCCGTCCGCCTTTACCAGCGACAATAGATTCTCCTTCCCCTCGCCTAATTTTTCATCAAGGTCCAGTGTCAGAAACTTTCCTGCATCCAATCGTGTATGTTTGGTAAGCTCCGCTTTTTTTTCACCATTAACCAAAACAGCAATGCCTGATATATCCAGATCTTCCTTTTCACAGTTATACAATTCTATCCAGCCTGACTGGTTTACTTCATTAATCATCAGCGCTTTTGAAGAACCCGCATACAGACTGTCGTCATCCTCCCCGCTTTCTTCCTGCTGCATTGCCGCGGCAAGTTTTTCCCTCTCCTCCTGTTGTTTTTTTTCTGAATGGATGATAATAAAAATCAATACAGTCAGTGCCAGGATGCTCAGAGCAATGAGAAAAATATCTTTCGTGGAAAATTTTTTCTTCACTTTCTACCTCCTTTGTTTTCATGGCCGGTACAGCCTTTGTACTTTTTACTGTAAACAGCCCAGGCTGCACAAAATATGAGCACTCCCAGAAGACCGCCCGATACGTTTGTAATCATATCTGTCAGTTCAAAATATCCTCTTCCTGTTATCAACTGCAGAGTTTCAATGGTAAAGCTGGTGAGGAAACTGGCGGAACACACCATAAATATTTTTCTGCACATACACTCTTTTCCTCTTATGGCTGCCAGTAAAAATCCCCAGGGAACAAAAAGAGCCACATTTAACAAACTGTATACCCTCTGCTGAAAGCCCATATAATCTCCGGACCAGTTTCCGAAGTCAAGCTCTGTATAAACACCTTTCCTGCTGTTTGGCTCTCTGTTATATAAAGTGACCTGATACATAAAACATGCATATCCCGCAATCAGAAAGAGAACTGCCTCTCTTCTTTTGGAGCCTTCCTTACCTGCCAGCCTGTGAAAAACAAACCAAATAAGATGTATGGCAATGACTGCCGCCAGTACCGTAAGCATCAGTGTCTCTGCGGAAATTCCTTTTAACTGCTGTTTTAACAGGACCAAAAAACAGCGCCAGTATTCTTCTAAATGATTCATTTTTATAACTCCGGCAGTTCTTCATGATTCCTCTGTGCCAGATAATATGCATAAAAAGGAATCTCTTTTTTCATTTTCCTGTATCGGCGCTTACGCACAAGTATCTGTATTTTTTCAAAAACCTTTGGATTTCTTTTTAAAACAGACTTTATCTTGCTTTTTGTGCCATCAGCTCTGCCGGAATCACTTCTCCACTCTCCGGCACACAGATGGACTGCATAATGTTTTCCTGACAGTGTTCCGATTTCAAAAAACTCCTTGGGATAAATAACAAAATCTTTTAAATCCTGCATCTTATTATTTAACCGGAACTCCGGATAGTGCTTCAGTATAAAATATGTATAATAATAATTGCTGGTCACATAGCCGTTCACCATGCATTTACCATCCCTCCATTCCAAAGTCTTACCGTTTTTATTTTCTGTAAAAACAGTGGCATCATACATTTTCATCAGATTACCTATCAGCGGATTGCCTTTCTCAGCGCCAATCACTGCGGAACCCACAGAACAGTCAAAAATAAAATTTAAAAATGCCGTATGTGACAGTAATTCATCAAAAGAACGGTTTATCATTACATCTGTATCCAGATAGATTCCTCCATATTCATAAACTGCCTTCAATCTGTAGTAATCACCGATAAACCCCAGTTTTTTTTCTGCATATGTTCTGCGGACAAATTCATTTTCATTAAAACTGCAGTTTGTTTCATCCCAACGGATCACTTTATATCCCTTCAACTTTTTCCATGAATCCATACATGCCCGCAGTTCCTCCGGTATGGGCTTTCCTCCAAACCAGCAATAGTGTATGATTTTAGGAATCTTATTATTATTTTCTGTATGTTTTTTATCCATTATGCATCTCCTGATAATTCCCCTGTTTTATGATCACATCATAAAATGTATTCTTTCTGTTCACTGCTCTCTCATCAAACCTGGTATTTAATTTATGGATTCCTGTGCTGAGTTTCAAAATATCATATTTATTCCGGTTGTATGGTTCGCTGATATAGGATGCCAAAATATGAGCATCCGCCTGACTTACAACAGGCATCTCTTTGTATTCCTTTTCATAGCACTCCAATGCCATAGTCATAAATATATGAAACAGAAAATAATGCACCGGCCTGTTGTTTTCTTTCCAATAAGCATACAAAAGTTCTCTCACCAGACATATAATATTGTTGTTGGCCGTACTCTTAATAAACCAGTTATTTGTTTCCATTATTTCCGGATTAAATCCAAAATAGTAAAAACTGAACATAAACAGAGGCAGGGAATCAATATAATAAAAAAGCTTCGCGTCTGTACATAACACAGTTGCGTCAATCCAGTACCCCCCATATTTTATGAGTAATTCCAGCCTGATCAAATCGCTGAAATGAGCATTTCCGATTTTCCCCTGCTTCCGCTTATCCACAATATAATCCGGTAATACCACATAGTCATAAATATTTTCTTCGTCCACTAAGATGATCTTTTTATTCGGAAGTGATCTTCTGATGGATTCATAACACCTTTTTACAAGCAGAGGTGCCTGGTCCATTCCCTGCAGCCAGCAGATCCACACCGTTTCCGAATTTTCCTTTTTCTCTTGCTCTTCCCAATATGTATTTTGCAGTGCACGGTCCAAATACTTTTTTTTCAGTTTTTTGTAATATAGCATTCTGTGTTTTTGACCGATTATCACGTTATACAAGAAAGTAAGCTTTCGGTCTCTGTATTTTGTTTTCTTCATAAAATAGTCATAAACAGAACCTAACAGCATTCCATCTTCCACTTTATATTTTATTTTCACTAATTTCTCACGGAGCTGCAGTCTGCTTTTTATATTGTATAAAAAATAAAGGGTTTTCTCAGCTTGGCATCGAATCAGCATTCTTGCAATTCTTTTTTTCCCCGGCAGCCTGGCATTTTGTAAAGCATTACAGAATATACTGCTTTCCGTGATCCGGCTGAGATATTTAAATTTCTTTTCTCTATCCCACTTATCATAACAACAGATTTGTTGTATATATGCAATAACAAGACCTGCGTATATGGTATCTATTTTGTTCATCTGCGGTTCGTGGCTTGGAAATTTACAGCAGTATTTCTGAGCCTTATTATAAAAATGAGTCGCTGCTTCAAAATAGTTTTCATGAAATGTAAAAACCAGACTTCCTGAGGTTTTTAAAAAGTAATTATAATATGCCTTTCTATTTACAGCCAGACGGTCCACCGCGGATAAAACATCTATAGAAAAAGCCATATCCTCACAAATGGAATAGGACGGATGAAATCTGATATAGCTCCTGTCCAATAAGGATTTTTTTATTAACTTATTCCACGGCGGATTTACCAGTTCCATATCAAGGATATGATTAAAATGGTTTTTAAAAAACGCATCGGAAGTTCCGCAGAAATTCTCCTTCAGCTCGTTTTCTTTTATGTGCCTTTCCTCTGTTAACAGATATCGGAAGCAGAAAAGGACAAGCTCCACATTGTTTTCTTCCGCAAGCTTCACATTATCTCCCACCGTATCGGGATCAATGGTATCATCTGCATCCACAAAGATAATATAATCACCTGTTGCCATATCCATTCCAAAGTTTCTGGCTGTACTTACTCCATGATTATCCAGAAAAAAGGCCCGGATCCTTTCATCCTTTTCCTGATACTGTTCACAAATTTTTTTTGAGCCATCATTACTTCCGTCATCCACCAGCAGTATCTCTATATTTTTGTAAGTTTGATTCAGAATACTGTTTATACAGTTTATCAAATACTTTTCCGCGTTATATATGGGAATAACAATGCTTACTTTCTTCATATGCACTCTCACCTTTTCATGTATTTTGACACATTAACATTACTTCTTTTTTTTCTTGTTTCAAAATCAAGGCTACAGTATAACGCCAGCAAAACATATAAGTATTTAAGTGTCTGCAAAGAGTCCACCCAAAACAAATTAATAAGATAGCACAGGCATCCTATCAGCAATACTTTATAAATGGCATCTTGTCTCCGGATACTTTTTTTCACCAGCCCCGCAATAAAATAACTGATGTACAGAACAAATGCTGCTAATCCGGGATACGCATACCGGATATATTCCGCAATATAAAAATTGTCAACAGACACGATAAAGGAACCGTTGAGCTCAGAAGAAAAAGATCTTTTTCTTCCTATTCCCAACAAAGGATTCAGCCAGTCTAAAGTAAAAATATACTTGAGCTGTTCCCTGTAATTGGCGCTGCTGCCCAATGCCTCTTTACTGGCCCCATAATGGGCTGCATAGGAGGTTCCCAGCACTTCATCTGCCAGCGTGGTGATCTGCAGCATAATATATCTTCCGAAATCTGTATTATGAAAAATCATCAAAAATACTATGAACAAAATCAAAGCAGCAGCCATCATCAAAGTATTTTTTCTTTTACTCTCTTTACATGATACAAAAAACAGGATTACAAGTTCCAATAAAAATACCCCCAAAGTAGATCTTGATCCTGTAAAAAATACATTTGCGCACCACAAAAGCAGCAAAAATGGTCGTTTAAAAATATCAATCCGATCATTCTGCAGATCTATACAGGAAAAAGGCACCACTGAGACGATCAGCAGTCCATAACCCAGGGAATGGACGCAGGAACTCATAATCCTGTAATGTCCGGAGCGTATGAACTGGCCGGTATAAATACCTTTGATTGTTTCCAGATAAGAAAAAGGTGAACGGCCAATTGCATATTCCACAATCCCAAGGATTGCCAGCAAATAACAAAAGGCCAAAATACAGCGGAAGGAATTGTGAAAACCCAGAGAATACTTGAATATGTAAATTAATAAATAAAAACAATATAACTCAATAAACGGATTTAAAAAAGCATTGATATCTGCCCTCAAGATCATTGTGTATGTAATCACCACTAAGTAGGGCAGTAATATAAGCGTGAACCTTGCCTCTTTTACCATCGTTATAAAATCATGTTTTCTGCTGTCACTGCAAAGTATCAGCAGCGTCAGAAGAACTGTCAGAATACGCAGAATTGTAAGATCAAACACAGGCAGTGGGATTCCGAAATATTGGGGCATCACAAATAAAGAGAATAAAAACAAACCTGCCACTGCCCGAAAAATATCTTTTTCTCCTGCGTTTTTTATATATTTACTTCCTGTTTCATATGATCCTGTCATAACCCAAACCCATTTTCAGCCTTTCAGCGCCATATACAGTTCCACTGGTATGGCACGTCTTTTGTGGTAGCAAGCAGAATATCTCAATGTCAAAGGTATGATATTCCAGTACTTTCTGTTTTGAAGAAGTTCAATTCTAAGCCTGGATGCATAGATATTTTTTTTCAGAATACGGATCTTCTTTTTCTCCAGTCCCATATTTTCCGCAAATCTCAGTGCCGCCTGACTGCCGACTAGATATTCATTTAAAAATTGCAGACGCTTTGTGATTTCTCTCATTTTACCCAGAGAAACATTGGCATCGTGGATCCGTCTTTTTAATGTGCTGGCATGATATATATACAGACCGTCCATGCAAAGAGCCAGCTTCCATACATACTCATCATGAGCCCATCCCTTATGCCAGTAGGGTTCTATGATCTGCAGAAAGGTTCTGCGCATACACATTGTACATCCCTGGCAGCCAATAAACACAGACTTTGGTGTAAAAGAAACCTTCTCCAGGGATTTGTCATTTTTAAACTGTTTCAACTCCCATTTCTGTGGAGAAAGGGCATCCGGTGAATCCAAAAAGATCTCAAATTCTGAACAGAGAAGCTGAATCTCCTGGTTCTTTTCTAAAATGTGCACCATCTCGGCAACCCGTTCCGGAAGCCAGATGTCGTCCTGATCGCAAAAGAAAACCACATCTCCTGAAGTCTTTCGCACAGCGCCTATAAAATTTGACGCATATCCCACATTCTGCGTATTCACCTCCACCCTCCAGGTATCCTGCAGGTGCTTTCTGGCAATAAAATCTTCTGCCAGTTCTGCTGTCCTGTCAGAAGACCGGTCATCACAGATAATGACTTCATCTACAGGTCTGGTCTGAGACAGAATAGATGCAAGCTGTTCTTCTATAAATTTTTCACCGTTAAAGGCTGCCATTGCAACTGATACCTTCATTTGTTATCCTTTCATCACATGTCCTAAAATTTTTCCTATGTATTTGCTGTTTCTGCGGTTTATATGTTTTATATACCAACCTGTCTTTCCTGTGAAATAAGGATTCTTTTTATATTCCGGAAATTTTTCAGAAACAAAGCAAAAGGTTCTGTCCAGCAGTTCCTTTTCAAGCGCGGCATCCTTCACCCTGCCGATCCTGCTCAGAGAACTGCAGAATAATATTTTCGTGCAGAAATACTCCAGTTCCTTTTCAAACTGCTCATAAAAACCATATCTTCTGTAAAAATCCAGGATATCCTGCAATACACAAAAAATATCTGCAACTTTTTTATTTTTATTTACATTCATGGTAGATGTATTCCGAAGAAAATAATAGACCAGACGTTCATCCAAATAGGCAGATTTCAACACATAAGGAATCGTTTTGATGTAAAAAGATGTATCTTCGTAAATAAGTCCTTCCGGGAAATCAAGTCCCGGGCGCAGAAGTATTTCTCTTAAATATAACTTGTTCCAGGGTGATACCTGAGGATCTATAAACATATCCCTCCTGTTTGCGTGCTGACGGATATTTCCCCGGGTGTGCAGTTCTTTATTTCCCTTTTCTGTCTCCTGTATATAATGATAATGGCATTCCACCATATGGCATTTTCTTTCCTCGGCCAGAAGATACATTTTCTCAAACATGGATACATCTACACAGTCATCCGAATCTGCAAATCCAATATATTTTCCTCTGCTGGCTCTGATGCCCATATTCCTGGCTGCTGCCTGACCTTCGTTTTCTTTTGTGATGATACGGATTTTATCCCCGTATATACCGGCATATTTTTTGAGAACTGCCGGGGAATGGTCTGTAGAGCCATCATCTACCGCTATGATTTCCAAGTCCTCCAAAGTCTGGTTTACTAACGCATCCAGGCATCGCGGCAGATATTTTTCCGTATTATATACAGGCAGGATCACACTTACCTTTGCCATAATCTTTTCTCTGTCCCCATTATTTCTTTTTTTCATATTCGTTGTTGTAATGCCTGTATTCATAATCCGGTGATTTGGCCGAAATGCCGTTATAAATAAAACCGCCTATGTTGGCATCCAGGGCTTCCAGTTTCCGCACCACTTTTTCTTCACGGTCGAATTTTGTCATCATTTCCCGCACAATCAGTATAAATGCTGTAGCTGCTTTCGCCATAGACAGGGCATCCGATACAATTCCGATAGGCGGTGTATCTATAAATATTACATCATACTTTTTCTTACACTCCTGCAGAAGCTGATACCATTGATCACCTGCAAGTAATTCTGCGGGGTTTGGGGGAATACTGCCGGCAAGGATCAGATCCATATTGGCATCAACAGAAACAATTTCCAGCCGTTCCACAATGCCGGCCAGATACTGGCTCAATCCGGTTTCTGTATTTACCTTTAGAATTTGTCCCATAACACTTTTTCTCATATCCGCGTCTATGAGCAGAACTTTTTTTCCAAGATTGGAATAGGATTTTGCCACATTAAATGCGTTCAATGTTTTCCCTTCATTGACATCTGCACTTGTGACTGCATATACCGGACATTTTTCACCCCGCCTTGTAAACAACAGGTTTGCCCGGATATTGCTGTAAGCTTCCTTTAAATGAAAAGAGCTCTTTTCGTTTAAATATACATCTGCTTTTTCGCCTTCTTTTTCAGATAAAATCTGAGGAACCGTTCCGAGAATTGGAATTGTAAAGAGATTTTCAATTTCATAAAGCCTTCTGATGGTAGTATTCAGCATCCCTTTTATCAGAAAACATACGGCTGCCAGAAAGAATCCTGCCGCTCCGCCCAGAAGTGCATATTTTACCACACTGGTTGAGGCATATGGGACAGTAGGAAGCTCCGCTTCATCAAGGACTTCAATTCCTCCTGATTTTACTACGCTGATAATTTCATCCGGTGCCAGCTTTCCTATGGTGTTTGCTATATTCATGGCATTCTCAGGGCTGCTGTCATAAACGCTTACATGAAATACCGCCGTATTCTCTACAGCGGTAGCACCAATCTCTCCTCTCAGCCTTCCGATACTATATTCCTTCAGACCTGTCTCTTCCATAACAGCCTTTAAAAAGCGGTTGCTTCCGATGATCTGCATATAACTGTCCAGAAGCCCTTTAGCCTGAGTCATCTCATTACTGCTTATATTCACTCCAGTATCTGTTACATAATCCGGACTGCTGTATACATAAAAGGAAATTTTCGCCATATAAGTGGTATTTTGCTTCCATGCTGCCAAAATCCCTCCTCCCGCAGCCAGCAGTAAAGCTGCCAGAATCATATATTTAATCCTGGACTTCATGATCCAGAATATTTTTTCCAAATTGAAATTTGTCAGTATTATCTTGAACACTTTTACCCTCCTCAGTGTGATCGTTTGATCATTCTTTTTTATGTCTCAATCCGGCTTTCCGTTCAAATCTTCCATAATCCTGACGATAAGTTCTCTCTGCCGATCTGTTGTCATTCCTTCTGTCGGTCTCACCATTCTGAATATTCTTAGCTGCTTTGCAGCCTGCAGACATTCCGTCATCATTTCAGGCGTAAACCCCATTCTCTTATAAGAAGTTTTCTTATAGAGACTTTCTGTTACCAGATTCAGTTTTTCTCCCCCCATGATCTCTTCTGCACAAACCTCAGAAACCGTTCCTGCCTGCAGGATCACCAGAACATGAGCCAAAACCCGTTCTTCCATACAGGAGTCTTTCATGCACAATCCATACTTTTCCCTGCCGCCGTCCGGAATCCGTATCAGCTGCGCTTTGCTGATACCCTGCTTCTTAACCACGTCCTCACAGAGACGCCTCAGTGGATACGCGCCGATTCCGTATATAACTCCGTTTTCTTCCTCCATAACAACTGCATCATCAGAAACAAATGAAAAGCCATGCTGTAAAAGCGCATCTGTCAGCGTGGATTTTCCACTTCCGCTCTCCCCGCTGATGATCAGAAGTTTGTTTTTATATTCCAGCCCGCTTCCGTGAAGGACGATTTTTTCTCTCTGTATCAGGAGTATGGTCATACACATATTGAGAATCCACTGTTCCAACTGATATATATCAAGTTCTGCTGTCTTATGATATTCAATTTTCCTGCCCCGGGTTATTCTGAACAAGCCCACCGAAAAGACATATAAGAGACTGCACTCTCTGGCAAGCTTCTGCATCATCCATGCCTGCTTTCCCTCTTTGTCCACAGATACCTGCACCTGCGTTTCCTTGTATGCCTCTGCCTTACCATACTCTTCTGTCAGGTCAGCCCTTACGATCTCTGCCTCTGTCTCACTGTCATCGGAAAGCTGAAACGTGGAAGGCAGTTCTATTTCTGAATAAACATTCAAACCATATATTTTATATTTTGCCATCGTATATTCTTCACTTTATCTCTGATTTTCTGTCGTATAATACAAAATGACTGATGTGCACTCACCAGTCATTTTTTCATTTTTATTCACATACACTCAAGCTGATGTATTATTTTCTCCATATGACTGCTCCCACCCAATCACTTCCCCATTCGGTCCTATTACAGCAGTTTTATCACTATCTGGCATTTTGGGATTTTGGGGACCAAAAGCTGTTTCTTTTACATCCAACACTTCCATATCTGGCCTAACCCATGATTCTTTCATAGCGATAACCTCCTCCTTTTATATGTTACATCATATGCTCATTACAGATATGATTCAAGTTTTCTATCAATATTGTTAGATTTACTTTTTTAAAAAAGAATGACCCCCTGTAGTCCAGCAGTCATTCTTTTACTAAAATACATTATACTGAAATTAAAGAGATGCAGCAGCCTCACCGAATTCCTGTTTCCATCCTAAAATGTTTCCCTGATCATCTGTCACTGCAGTTTTTTCTGAATCAGGGTTGTTTGGATTCATTACGCCAAAGGCTGTTTCCTTTACGTCCAGAACATCTACATCTGGTATTATCCATGTTTTTCTCATACTTGTCACCTCCTTTTGTGTTACCTATATTATCCTGTTTAAAATCACTAATCAACTCTTCTATCAACATTGTAAGACTTTTTCGCTTCGAGATATTCCAATAATATATTAGTAAAAATATGGCGCACAATCTCAAAATCCGTCATATCCTTTATCCCCTTTTCCTCCAATCCTGTCAGTGCCTTTTTGCAGTCAATACAGGTGCTGCCGGAGAATTTTTTGTAGTTTTCCTTCCACTCTTCTTCAATCTGACTGCTGAAGGGAAGCAGGCGTTGTTTTAAATCTGCGCTCTGCCTTCCCATGCCCTTTTCTTTCAGAATATGAGCCGGCACAATATCCTTCATATATTCAGCGATCAGACGGCGCCTGACACCATTATGGGTAAACTGTCCGTACGGCAGGGAGGTCACAAATTCGATCATCCTCTTATCCCTGGTAGGGTCCCGCATGATCACTCCTGTAAACAGAGAATTTTTCTGCATATACTCTCCGTAATGACGCAGAGTATCTGCTGTGAGGAATGCCTGCTGATAGGCCTTATGGGAATAGGAGCATTTCTGGATTTTTTTATCCAGCCGCAGCAGCCTTTTGTCCGAGCCGTTTTTTTTCAGATAGTCCCTTCTGACAAAAGATTTCCCGAACAGGGCTTCTCTGTCTGCCTTTTTCACTTTTTTGTGAAAAGAATCCTTCACAGCTGTCTGCAGAACGCTTTTTTTCGTAAAATGCAGTTTTTTATTGATTCCGCAGACTTCCCTGTACAGGGTTATCCATCTTCCCCTCCTGAAAAGCCAGGCCAGATATACCATCGCATTATCAAAAGAAACCGTTCCGTTGCCAAACATACCGCCCAGCATAATCCTTGCATTTTTCTCGTATGCCTGTCTCATCCCCTCATAAATCCAAAGCATATTCTGAGGCGACTTATAGGGTATCTCCGAAATCCTCATATATTTTTTTCTGTCATACCAGCAGTTCATTTCCGGCATGTTCATAAAGGTACATTCCAGATTCTCCACCACATCTGCCGTTTTTTGAACAAGTTCTGTCTCGTCCGTGATATAGCCCTTCCCCAAGTCCGGTTCATACCCGTGAAAAGGTACAGAGGTGAAGGAATAAAGCTTTTTTCCGCACTTTTCCAGTTCCTTTGCTGCCAGACAGGCAACCGAAGTGGAATCATAACCTCCGCTTAATAAAACGGCTGTTTCCGCCGGAGAACGCAGAAGACAGGCTGTACATTCTCTGTACAGATCCAGAAAATGCTTTTTATACTCCTTATCACTTTTATACACTGTTTTTTTCTTTTTCTGATAAGGCTGCCAGTAACAGCGTTTCTTAATATCTTTCTGCGTAATTTTCAGGAATCCGGCCGGAGCCGTACGGTAAATCCCCAAAACCGGTGTCTCTTCCGCCTCTGTAAATGCGTTCAGATTATCCTGCCCTATGTAATCTGCCACCCACCGGTCATTTATTTTCAGCTCACCGCACAGCTCCTCCAAAGGTCTCATCAGAGAAGAATAATAAAACACATCGTCGCGGATCAGGTAATACACATACCTGTAGCCAACGGCATCTGCCAGAACCGTGACTTCTTTTTTTCTCCTGTCATACCAGACAGCAGCATATGCTCCCAGCAGATCATTTTGACAGCTTTCCCCATATTTTTGAAGCATCAGGTATAACAGTCTGCCATCTGTCACAGCATCCTGCTCTTCAAAATGAAGGCGCTTTAATAATGCTTTGCGGTTATCCAGGATAACGTCCGCGTCGAAAAAAAATTCCTGCGCTTTTATGGGTAACTGCTCACTTACAGCTTCTTTGGTAAAATACTGTATTCCGCACCCCATATAGATATCGTCTTCTTTTATCTCTTCCCACCGGTCAATCACACAGTCGGAAAATGCGCTTTTCAGGATACTGCACTCTTTTGCTCCGATCTTCTTACCATTCAGACTGACAGCGCCACATATTGCAGACATAAGATCCTCCTCTTTTGGAAACGTTTCCGGCAGCAACAAATAACATTACTTCGCAAAAATTAATTGATAATTTAATGTTTTTCGTAATGTTATCACTAATTTTATTGTTTTTTATTATTTTATCTAATTAATTCCTTGCCGCTTTTCTTAAAATAAGGTACAATAATTTTATAATAAATTCATTTACATGGAGATAAACAATGGATAAATATACCATAATACAACTAAAGAAAAAATTGAATGTAACAGATTTATCCGGTGAAAAAGTCATGGTAGACTTTGATTCCGGAAAGTATTTTATGATCAAAGGTGCCGGTAATGATATCTGGAATTTAATACAGACGGAAATTACGGTGGGGGACATTATTAAGAGACTTATGGAAGATTATGAAGTCTCAGAAGAGGAATGCACTTCTGCTGTTATAAAATTTCTTCAAAAAATGAAAGAGCTGGATTTCATTTATTGATCACCATAGATCTTATCTCTATGTCCGGCAGCCATCCGCTTCAGGAGATTTTACTCCTGATCCATTCAAGCAAATACTGCCGGTCATCTTTTTCCAAAATAACAGCAATGTTTATAAGCAGACCAATACCGCCTAAAACAACCGCTGAAAAAATCAATCCTGGCCATGAGCCGTCAGGAAGGATTCTCTTAACTAAAAAACCAACGAAAATCAAAATTCCTGATGACCCTACTGTCATAGCCACCTGAGGATAAAATCTGTTCCACTTAAAATCCAGATATTTTGATGCAGCCGGCAGTGTAAATACCATATTTCTGGCCAAATTACATACCGTACTCACCCCTGCCACTGCATAAATACCAAAATCCGTAAATTTTACGAATATAAGAGTGATCAGACAGGATATACATCCGCTTATCAACATGGCAGCCGCATTCTCTTTTACTCTGTTCACTGTTGTAAAAACATTGTAAAGTATCTGAATTCCACTGGTGAACATGTATCCTAAAATAGACAACACTGACAATATCTGCAATAATTCCGCATCCTGAGAAGGAACCCATAATTGAAAGAACTTGTCCCCTAAAACAACTATGACTGCAATGGGTATGGTCATGACAATGGAAGTCAGCTTCATGGCCCGGTTCATGTCACGAAAGATCGCCGTCTTATCGCCCTTTGCATAGTTAATGGTAAGCTCCGGGGCAAACGCACCACGAATAGCCGCCGATAACTGCTGCATGTAATTCGGCAGTATTTTCGATAAAGACAATATCCCCATAGCTGCTGCTCCTAGAAATAAATTACAGATAATCAGGTCCAAACCACTCAAAAGTATATTTCCCACGTTAGAAATTGTATTCCAGATTCCTGAGCCAACAAGTTTCCGGATTGCATCTTTGGAACAGATCATCTCCTTCGGACGCAGAAAAACTTTTAACTCCGGTGTCAATTTGTGCGTATTATACCAGTTAAACAGCAGCAGAAGCACCGTCACCGCGGAAGAAGCCATGCCCACATAATAAACCTTTGGGGCCATGACAGTGAATATCAAGAAAAGAAACAGGCAGCGGAACAACGCTGTCCCCATCTGCGGAATATAGGAACGGTCCAGCCTGTTGGCAATATAAGTTCCGCATTCCCAGTTCGGAACCCCTGTTGTAAGCAAAAAGTTAAAAAACACAAAGCTGAATAACACTTTAACATCAAATATAATATTTTCAGGAATCCGGATCATGACTTCCAGTCTGGCAATCGTAAACACTGCGGGTATCAAAAAAAGCACAGTAATGATCAAATTCCCCCAAAAGACTGAATTATAATAGAGATTTGCTTTTTTATAATCTTTCTGCACATATGAAATAGAGATAAAGCGGGCTGCCATACTGTTCAGAGCCGCTGCCACTAATTGTGCATATGTCACAAAATTATTTGCCAGTGTTATAAATCCGTTAGCCTCCACTCCTATATTTTTTACGATATAGGGAGACAGCCAAAAATTGATTATCACATTTGCAGCCAAAACCATAAGGCTGCAGATAACATTGATCATTGTTTTTTTGTTTGTTCCCATTCTTACCTTCCGCGATCCATCCTTTACTTATTAATATTTATGATGGTTTTTATTTTTCGTTTACATCCGGACAGGAATTGATAGATTGGATGGTAACCCAATTTTTTTATATCCATCTTATAAAACCACTGCAGCTCTTTTGGCAGTACTGTAACTTCAATCTTTTGTCTCATGGTATCCTGTGCCCTTTTGTAAACGCTGTCTCTTCGATAGGGCGGAATATTTCTTTTGTCATAATAGATTTTCGGAAATTTTCTCAGCTGCTTTTTAGTATAAGGAAACCCATATTCTTTGGCGTCCGCGCCTTCTGCGGTAATCTCCAGAATCGTTCTCCAGCACTTCTCACATTCACAGCAATTTTTACCGCCGTCTGACTGCCAGCATACTCTCAGAGGAATGGCAATCCCTGTTTTCCCGGAAAAAGAAGTAATATTATGTACTTTATCCTGACGGTCAAACTCATATCCATCATGAACAACCTTAACTTGGCAAAAACGCAGATGATTATCAATCGTGGGATCCGAAGCACAGGTAATGATTCCTTTTTCCTTACTTGTAAAAGAAGATGCAAAATATACTGTGGATTTTCCCATCAGGCAGGTAATAGGTGCAGCATGGCCTATGATCCCAATTCCATGCTGAAACCCATGCCACCAGCCATCACCACTTTCCACAACTTTTTTATTTAATTCATCATCATTTATAAACAGCCTGAAGCTTGATTTAATAGTCACATAATCAAGCTGAAATTCCTCTGCTGTTTTCTCCAGGTGATGAAACACTTTCTGCCATCCTGTTTCATCCTCAAACTTTATGTCTGCTCCCCATACGGTCAACAGAACCGGTTTCTCTTCCAGATGCTCCACCAGTGTATGAAAAGCATCCACTCCTCCGCTGAAGAATGCGGCTGCGCCCTTATTCCTTGGATTTTCATTTTTTATAATGTTGTATGCAGTGAAGGTTCCGGCAAACCTGACCGAAGGATACATATCCTTATATCCCTGCTTAACTGCCTCTATACAATGATAAAAATCCCAGTCACAGGAAGGGACCTGTATTTCCGCATTCCAGACCCAGGAAATCGGCAGTGTGTTACATAAAAACGGAATCACTGCTATACTTTCCGGTATCTCTGAAATGTCAGCAGAATATTCCACAAAAAACGGTTGTTCCGGCCGAAATACCTTCTGCCATTCTCCCTCTGCATGATAGCTGTATGTAATACGGTTTCCCTCTATCAGCGGTGAATCCAATATGATTCTATTTTTCATCTCACGCCGTCTCCTATTATTTTCCTGTTCAATATGCACCTTTTCTTTCAAATAAAACATGCACAGTGCAAAACAATATTTTAAGATCCAATAACAGGGACCAGTTGTCGATATATTTCAAATCCAGTTCTACTACCTGTTCAAAATCCGTTATATCATTTCTCCCGCTTACCTGCCACATTCCTGTGATCCCCGGTTTAATACTGATTCTCCGCCACTGGCTCCTTCGGTATTTTCCCACTTCATCAAGTGTAGGCGGTCTTGTTCCCACAAGGCTCATTCTTCCCTGTAAAACATTGAATAACTGAGGAAGTTCGTCTATACTGGTTTTTCTGATGAATTTTCCCACTCTTGTTATTCTGGGATCATCCTTGATCTTAAACATAACTCCGCCTGTCATCTCATTTTGTTCCAATAAATCTCTTTTTTTCTCCTCCGCATCGGTGTACATACTGCGGAATTTATACATATGAAAGTGACGGCCATTTTTCCCGACGCGTACCTGTTTAAAAATAACAGGCCCCGGTGAATCCAGCTTTATGGCTGCCGCAGTGACAAGCAGAACAGGACAGGCTGCTATGATCCCCAATATACTGACTACAATATCCATGACTCTTTTCAAAAACTGTTCATAATTGTTAAGTGTGATGGTATGGTAGGTGACTACAGGATAGGTGCCTACCGAGCTGACATAACTGCTGAGCCTTCGCCGTGCAGAAGAGTCGATCACTACTTTGACCGTCACTCCCATCTCCATACATATATCAATATACTGCTGTATCTCAGATATACTCTCATGATTCCTTTGAATAAAGTAAATCTGGTCAATTTCATGGGTCCGTATAATTTCCTCCAGTGATTCTAAATATCCCAGAACATTATACATCCCGTTTGCTTCTTCTCCGGCCCTCAGAATATACCCTATTTCGTTCAGCCTGATACTGGTCTTATTGAGAAAATAAGTGAATTTCTTATATTCATCAAAGACTCCTACAAAAGCTGCACGCGGTGCCTGAGCGCTGCATTTTACAAACTGCAGCAGTCTGCTGAAAATGATATTTATACTCAGAAGAAAATAAGAAATCATCAGAAAAACAAAATAGAATCTTCTGATATTCTTTCCCGGATTAAAGACAAACAAAACCATGGCTGTTGTAACGGCAGCCAGACCCCAGGATTTTGTTATGATCCGGTAAAACCTGTCCAGATAAAAAAACAAGGTAACATTATAAATACGTGCTTCCTTGTTGGACAGAATGTAGATCACTGCAAACGCTTCTACCATTGTCAGGCAATATAGCGCCTCCGTCTTACTTATCTTGTTAAAAAAAATAAAATATTCCACTGCAAAGGCCCCTGCCAATACCGCAATATCAAGACAAATCTGCAGTACATTTGTCTCTGCTCCGCTATTTTTTCTATTCATTCAAGTTTCTCTCTTATAACATTATTTTTAATTGCCCGCTATTCAAAAATTTTAAGGTAATCAAGAATAATATCTTCAATTTTTCCACCCTGAATTATATAAGGGGCAAACTTATGGTTTTTTGCTTCTTCTATATATTCCTGCAGTCTGTCCAGGTCCCTGCAGTATAAAACACAGTCCTTGCCTGCAAATGCTTCTGCAATCTGCTGCTGATGATCATCCACATGTTCATGATACTTTTCTAACCGTGGGACAACAATCACCGGCTTTCCTTTTAACAGACCCGACATAATGGAGCCTACTCCTGAATGCGTGATCAAAATGGAACATTCCTCTATCATCCCATTAAACTTTTCGCTGTCAACAAAATCTGCATAACGGCAGTTTACCGGTACATAAGCAGAAGAACCTGTCTGTATGAATACTTCTTCCTCTAATTGAGGAGCGATCTTATCAACCGCCTCTACAAGCCGGTTCATCTGAAACTGCTGGGTGCCCAATGTAACTAAAATCAAAATATCCCACCTCCGAGCATGGCCTTCGGATATAATTTCAGCATATCTTCCCATTGGACAATAAACAAATCCGTAAAGCTATACAAGAGTTTCCCTGTCAAAGAGGGGGTCTGGACCCTTGCAAAAGACTCCACATATATTATTTTAGTGCTCATCAGTTTCCCTATTACGCAAAAGGGATATGCGATCAAAGCTCCGGTTGTTATAATGAAATCCGGCTTTTCCATCAAAAGTATATAAATTGCTTTTATAAACAACCAGAAAAATTTCGGCAGAAAGGTGAGCTGTTTTCTGTTGGTTTGGGAAGTCATATATTTTCTGCTGCAAAAGTTTTTTAATTCAAAGTCACTTTTTTCCGTTATTAAAAAGCAGTCATTTTGCTGTTCAATTGTCTTTAATTTTGATATTTCTTCCAGATGCCCCCCTGAGGATGCAATAAACGCAATTTTCCATTTTCTCATGATTTTCCCTCTCCCACTCAATAATATCCGGTCGTTTTGAGATTCTACATTATTTTGCATTACAATATGCATTACCCCATTAAACAACTTTTCTCAATTTTTTTGCAATTTTCCTAAATAAAATACAATTTTTCGTATCATAAATTGTCTGTTTTTCTCTTAAAATCACTGTTTTTAGCAAAATAAAAATTGCAGCGGCTTTTCCATAAATCGCTGCAATTTTATATAATTTTATATGCTTACAGTTTTGTTAGCTTTCAAATTTGTAAGCTTTTTAAGGGTTTCTTCAGCAAAAACATTAAAAACAGATTGGGCAGACAGGCAGTTATCCTTTCACTGCCGAAAGACTTCTGTACTCCCTGGGCGTCATTTTTACAATTTTTCTGAAAATGCTGTTAAAAAACTTTTTATCCTCATATCCCACTGCCCGGGCGATCTCCCCAATCCGCATATCACTGCCCGCCAGCAATTGACAGCTCTTCTCTATTCTGACCTTCTGCAGATACTCCCGAAAAGACAGCCCTGTATCCTGCCGGAATATTCTGCTGATATAAGACAATGTATAATGATATTGCCGGCAGAACATTCCCAGGTTAACATAATTTTGATAATTTCTGTCAACGTACTGAATCACTTCCAAAACTGCTCTGTGTTTTGGATGCCTGGGTTTCTCATGAATGCCTTTTCTAAGAGTCAGGATCAACAGCTCGATCAGCCTGCATCTGAACACCTCCGCATATCCTTCTTTTTTCTCCCGGTATTCCTCCAGCATCCCCATGATCAATTGTTTGATTCGGCCATCCTCATCATGAAAGATACGGTCTACCGGAGTCTCCCCGGATATGGATGCATAATATCGGATCAGACACCCATGAAGAAGTTCATCCAGAGAACGGCACCCCGTCATGGTTTCATCTATGACCTCAGGCAGGAAAATACAGTTGACCAGTGTAAAATCTTCACTTTTCGCGTAACTGTGTACACTGCCGTAATCCATGATAAAATAATCGCCCTCTGTCAGAACCCCTTCCTCCTTATTCAGAGTATGCACAGCTGTCCCCTTCATCACATAAACCAGCTCAAAAAAATCATGGTTATGGCTTTCCATATCCATCTGCTGGTATGGCATCATGACCAGCCGCTCCTGTTCCTCTTTTGACACTTCCCTGATATGTATGGTAACCGACTTATCCATAAAGACAAATTCACCCCCTATTTTAGTAAAATACAGGTGTTTCTTTCCATTTTATTCTCTGATATCATGAAAGTCAAGAAAAGAAAAACGGAGGTACTTCTTCAATGGAATGGTATGCAAAATGGATCAAACCACAGACGGACACAGGGGATGTCTGCCCCCTTTTCCAAAAATATTTTTTTCTGGAAAAACCGATAAAGACTGCCAGACTTTTTATAACTGCCCTTGGTACATACGAAGCGGTATTGAACGGAAGCCGCGTGGGAGAATTTGTCCTGGCCCCTGGCTGGACTTCTTATGAAAAACGTCTTCAGTATCAGGCTTATGACATTACAAATCTGCTGGGAAAAGATAATCATATTTCCGTGACCGTGGGAAAAGGCTGGTACCGCAGTCCTATGCCCGGCTGGAGTAAATCCTCCGTCCAGGAGGAATTGAAAAAAAGCCCTGCAGGACTTATCGCCCAACTGGAGATCACCTATGAGGACGGTTCTGTGGAATACACAGTAACGGATGAGACCTGGACATTTACGGAAAGCCCTGTCCGCTTTTCGGAAATCTACGACGGGGAGATCTATGACGCCTCAATGGAGTGCGGCAGCTCTTCTGCAGGCAGCGGCAGCCGGGATTACGGTTCTGCCAAACCTGTATGTGCATTTGAAGGCCCGACACACACCCTGATTCCCCAGCAGGGCGAAGAGATCCGGGAGCAGGAAAGACTGGCTCCCATCTGTATCTTCACCACGCCAAAAGGAGAGATCGTGGCTGACTTCGGCCAGGATATCACCGGTTATGTAGAAATCAATCTTACTGCCAAAGCCGGGGAAACGGTTGAACTCTCCCATGCCGAGGTCCTGGATAAAGAAGGCTGTTTTTATACGGAAAACTACAGAACAGCCAAAGCCCAATACCTGTATATCTGCCGTGACGGACAACAGTCCTACAAGCCAAAACTTACCTTCTTCGGCTTCCGCTATATACGGATTGATCAGTTCCCGGGCGGTACATCTGCTGCAAAACCGGAAAATTTCACAGCAGTAGTGATACACTCCGCTATGCGTCGGACCGGGTATTTCAACTGCTCTAATCCCTTGCTGAACCAGCTCTTCGACAACGTCATCTGGGGACAGAAAGGTAATTTTGTGGATGTGCCCACAGACTGCCCGCAGAGAGATGAGCGGCTTGGATGGACCGGGGATGCACAGGTATTCATCCGCACAGCCTGCATGAATTATGATGCGGAAAAATTCTACACCAAATGGCTTGCAGATATGATGGCAGACCAGGGCCCGGACGGAAGAGTCGGCCACGTGATTCCCGACCTGCTCTCTGAGGAATCGGCAAGTTCCGCCTGGGGTGACGCGGCAGCGATCTGTCCATGGGAACTCTACCTTGCATACGGTAATAAGGAATTATTATCCTCTCAGTTCACCCTCATGAAGAAGTGGATCTCCTATATTTCCACTCACACAGAGACAGAATATCTGTGGACAGGGGGAACGCATTGCGGAGACTGGCTGGGTCTCGACGCTCCATCCGGAAGCTATAAGGGCTCTACGCGGGAGGATTTCATCGCTTCCGCTTTCTATGCCTATTCCACTTCACTGGTGATCGAAGCCGGAAAAGTGCTTGGTGAAGATGTGGCAGAGTATGAAGAACTGTATACTAAGATCGTGGCTGCGTTCCGGACAGCCTATCCAGAGTACAAGACACAGACGGAATGTATTCTGGCTGCCCATTTCCACCTTGCAGAAGACTGCCGGGCTGCCGCTGATCAGCTTGCGTCTATGATAAAAGAATGCGGTGTAAAGCTTCAGACCGGTTTCGTCGGTACGCCCTATATCCTGCATGTACTGAGTGATTACGGCTATTCAGAACTTGCCTACAGCCTGCTGCTTAGAAAAGAATACCCCTCCTGGCTGTATCCGGTCACAAAAGGCGCAACAACAATCTGGGAACACTGGGATGGGATCATGCCTGACGGAAACTTCTGGAGTGCGGATATGAATTCCTTCAATCATTATGCCTACGGTTCCGTGGCTGACTGGATCTACAGTGTAGCCGGGGGAATCCGGAGAATTCCTGAATTTCCGGGTTATGAGAAGGTAAAGATAGCACCCGTCCCTGATGAAAGACTTGACTGGTTATCCGTAACTCTGGATACACGCCATGGAAAAATCTACTCCGGTTGGAAAAAGGCAGGAAATGTATGGCGGTATGAAATCACTACGCCGGTGGATGCTGTTGTGGTTATTGATGGAAAAGAACAGCAGGTAACAAAAGGAACTTATCTGTTCTACAGTGAAATAGAAAGAGCTTAATTTTCAAATATCAATAAATTAATCAGAGCCAGGCCTGATAAAAGGGCCTGGCTCCACGGATGTCCCCACAAATTAAAGGCCGTGATTCTGTAACCCGTAAACAATTACATACCCACAGCCTAATTTGATTCACTACTTTAATATTATAATTCTATTAACATGCCGCTTCATCACTTCGTTTTGCTCTTCTTTCCCATTCCCACTGCTATGATTCCCAGAAGTGCTGCACCTGTCAACACAGCTGGAAACAGGATATTTGTTTCATCTTTTGTCTTCACACTTCTTGTCTTAGACATAGTACTGTTTTTGTCTGCATCTTTTGCCGCCGTCTGCTGTTTCTGTGTATTTACTGTATTATCCTTATTAGTATCATGTGCCTTATTAGTATCTTTTTCAGAATCTACAGTACCATCCGTTATTTCATCCTCTCCTTCTGAAGGATTTTGCTCCCCCCCGCTATCCTTTCTTGTGACTTCAGCCGAAAGATTTATCGTGTTAGCTGCCACATCCGCATCATCACCTGCCAACTCTTCCACATCTGCGGTAACTTCAAGAATTGTTCCCTCTTTCACACTGCTGTCCAGATTAAATACTAAATTCAACAGACTTCCATCTCCTGACAGGCGGGAGGCGGAAGCAAATGCCACTACCAATTCTCCCTCCTCCTTGCTGCCCTTCAGGCAGTCGTTAATCTCACACATGGCCCCTGTCAGCGCATTTCCTGCCTGTGCGGATTTCAGACGCATTTTTTCCGCGTCATACCGGATGCGGATTTTCCCGCTGGAAACCCGGTTTCCGCCTTCTATGTCACAGGTCACTGTGACTGAAGCATCCCCCTCCTTAACTTCATTTGCCTTAACTGTCACCAGAGCGGTCTCCTCTGCCGCAGCAGATATGCACGGTCCGGTCAAAAGTGCTGTCATAAGTATCACAACTGCTCTCTTTAATAATCTCTTCATGTGGATCAACCTGCCTTCTGTTTCTTCCTCGCTGATGTATGTCTGCAGAACCATTTCTGTGGCCTGCAGACATACCCAGACTTAAAAAGAGGTAATTTCCTCTGCCGCCATTTTCAAAATTTGTGTCACATCTTTTGTATCCTGTACCTGGTCTCTGTTTACATCAGCAGCATCCAGGCTGTCACTGGAAAGTTCTGTCATCTCTGCTGTGAATTTCAGAAGAATTGACGCATCTTTTGTATCAACAGTCTTGTCATTGTTTACATCTCCCAGAAGGCGCACATCCAGCATTTCCTGGATAAGTCTCGCAAGAACTGCATTGATTTCCTCCTGTATAGCATCTTTGTCCGTCAGCACTGCGGCTGCCTCTGTATTAACGGCCTCAAGGCCTTCCAGGCTTGCTGTGACATATCTATCCTTATTTGCAAGAATCTCACAGGCTTTGTTTACCGAATCCTGCAGTTCATCTTTGTTTCCCCGCATCTGTATATTTGCCAGAGCCTCTGCAAGACTGTTATATGCCTGGTTCAACTCGTCCTCCGATGCATCTGGATTTCCAGCTGCTTCTTTTGCCATATCCACTGCCCCCTGCAGTACAGCTATGCTTGTACTCGTATACTTTTCTGCACTCTCCAGAATTCTGTCTGCAACCAGAAGCAGTCTGTGCAGACGTGAATCTTCTTTTTTCAGCAGGTTATTGACTGCTGTGATCAACATCCTTGTGGAAGAATTGATTTCCTCTTGTGATGCATCCGGATTCTCTGCAGTTTCCTGAGCGGCCTTCAAAGCCGTTTCCACATTCTGGATACTTTCTTCACTATAAATTGCTGCTGTAGCGGGATCTTCCATAATCACCATGGTTCCGCTGATAGCTGCCTGAAGCCCAAAGTTCACAGTACCGTTTTCCAGATTTGCATATGCTTCTATGAGATCAAGAAGCGCCTGGTCTGCATCCTTCTGCGCTGACATACTGTTCTCTGCAACAGCTCTTGCAGCTGCAAGAGCTGTCTCCACAGCCGCATAACTTTCATCAGTAAAAGAATGATTTATTACCTGTTCTTTTTCCAGTTCTGTTCCCATGGCTATAGCCAGATTCAATGCAGTCATATCGGCAGGAATTTGTACGGAAATCTGAAAATCAACAGATTTGCTCACACCATTTTCTGTATAGGTGACTGTAATTAAAATATTCCCCGGTGCCGCACTATCAAAGCCTTTGACCTGCATCAGCTCTGTATCGGTAATTTCCTTTGTACTTCCATCACTGAAAGTGGCAGAAAGGACAATACCGGTCAGATTCATGTCTTCATTGACCAAATAAGATAACTTGTCCGGAAGTGTCTTTATCTCTACACTCTCAAGAACCGCTTCCTGGACGGTTTCGTTAAATACAGCCTGAACATTTACATCTTCAGCCGGCATGACAAAACTGGTTCCTTGTATTGCAGTTCCGTTGACCGTAAGACCTGCTTCTGTCAGCTCATATCCTTCATCCGGAGTTACTGTCAGATAAACGGTTTCTCCCTCACCGGCCTGTATACGGCTTGCTGTTACAGTACCATTCCCAGCTGCTTCTGTCTGAATGGTATACAACTGACGGCTGCGCACAAATTCTAAATTCCACAACTGACTGTCTGCACCTGTATAAGGCTGCAGAACTGCATACCTGTCGCCAATCTTATCGGCTTCTCCTCTTGTAAGAGCCAGACCGCTGTTGCTGTTAATAATGCTGAAATATCCGTTTTCCATCTCCGTTACCAGCCACAGATCTGCGTCTGAATCGTTTCCGGTCTGGACTACTGCTGCCCCTGCTTCCATGGAAGCATCTTCTACGCTTAATACTTTATTGCTGTTCAGGTTTTTGATCTGATATGCCCCGTTCCCTGTTACCGGTTCTAATATCCAGTAAAAATTATTGTTCAATTCCCGGGTCCATTCCAGAATCTTTTCGCCTTCTTTTGTGGAGGATTTTGGCAAACACAGCATTTTGCCGCTCTCTTTATTTGTAACAAAACGGGCATCCTCCCTAACTGCCTCATAATCTGCAGTTATATTTAAATCACTATTTACATTACTGACTTTAAACCATGTACCTGTAACTTTTACAGGATTTCCATTAACCTGGACTCCGCTGATTTTATAGCCTTGCTTTGCCTGAATGATAAAATACTGGTCGGCACCGGCTTTTACACTGCCTCCATTTGGATATAATGCTGCTGTTTCATTATCTATGCCGTTGATGATATTATAGGATACCGCATCACCGACCGCACTGCCAATATTCCATAATTGTGTTTCTGTTCCTTTATCTTCTTCTAAATATAATGCGACCTGGCTTGCCGTTCCGCTGTTCTCTTTTCTTTCGTTGGATGAAAGCAGCAATCCAGTGGATACATTTATAATTTTATTTCCATTTTCTGTTTCCTGAATACTCCAGAACTGTGCTTTGTTCTGTTCATCATACGGCATCTGCACTAAGGAATTGTCAGAAGACGGCGTTAGTACCTTACCGCTGTTAACGTTTATGATTTTATAGTATTCCTGATTGTCTGCCGAAACTTTTTCAAGTGTCCAGTTTAAATCCAGACTGCCTGAGTTAGTCCAGCCCACAACACGCGCATTGTCATCTTTGGAACTGCTCCATACACACATATATCTTCCGGTATACTGATTTATAATATTTACTGCGTCTTCGGGAATCAGCCGCGAATTCACATCCATTTTCCCCCAGCTGACTGTATTCTGATATCCCTTGTCTGGAAAGCCACAGCTTAATATATACAATTCACCGTCTTTTAGCTGAATCAGCTGTCTGTTGTATCCGGTCGGCACACCTGTATCATAAACGATCCACTCTCCAGTAAGGTCTTTCTTTGTATTAATGAACACGCCGCTTTCTTTGGAAGCTGTCATTGCTACATATCCGTTATCCAGCTTCAGACAGTACGGACTTCCTCCGTATCCATAAGTAATTCCCACATCCTCAGCATCCCAGTGGAATGGGTCATTGGGATAGAGTGACAGTTTATAATTACAGGGAATCGGATTATTATTGTTAAGGCCTACTGCCTCATAAACCATGACATAATACCCGTTCTCAAGCTGTGTGACAATTGGCATTCCCGGACGCATACCTGGGTCTGTCCAGGCAACTACATCCACCGCCTCATCCCATGTCAGACCGTCTGTAGTTGACTGATAGACCAGTTTCTGATTCCACTGGGAATATCTCTCATCCGAATAATAACAGATAAGGGAAGAGGTCGGTTCATCATATAAAATAAATGGCTCCCAAACCGGATCATCTCCCATATAATTTCTTCCTCCGTCAGTGACAAGAGAACTCTTGAATTCCCAGGTCCTACCCAGATCCTCACTATAGTACATATCAAAATGTGTCTTTGATAAATCTTTCGGACATACACATCCGATACAAACAATGCCTCCTTTTTTCATATCTCCCACATCGCCGGGCAGCTCGTATAACTCAGGACAGCATTCCATACCCCAGCGGTTATCTGCATTTTCCGGTGTCTGATTCTGCGTCTCTATCACATTACCCACGGATTCCCAGGTTTCACCGGCATCCAGACTCTCATAGATTGGAAATACTTTGCCATTATCGGCATTCTCGATTACACCAAACTCCCAGGTAACCAGCATTTTTCCATTATCTTCTTCATTATCCTGATATTGAAGCTGAATGGCCCTTGGAGATACGGCGCTGTTTCTCGTTCCATAGGTATCGGGTGTCCAACCATCCGGTGTTTCATATATAATCCCCGAAGTACTCTCTGCCGCCACAGAAACACAGCTGGCCGCTACTGCTGCTGTAAGAACCAGGGCACCGGACAGACATTTTAACAGATGCGCTTTTTTCATCATATTTGTTATCCTTTCTCTGATTATTATTTTAATCCTCTGCAGCGGCAATTTTTTCCATTTTTAAGCATAAAAATACCACCCCCTCCAGAATGCTTCTGCAGAGCTCATAAAATACCACGATTCACTTTTTTCTCTCCTATCTTTTTATCTCGTAGACTGCTGTCCCGTATGCGGGAAGTATTACTTTCCCTTCCGCAGAGGTATCAGTATATAAATCCTTTACACATTCTTTCAGTTCAATCGCAACCGGCGCCGGATGGTAATTTAATGCGAAAAGGAAACTCTTTTCTCCTTTTGTACGCATCACAAGCTCCACTTCTTCCGGTGCGTCAATAATATGAGAAAATGGTTCACAGACACCTGTATATTCCAGAAGCCTACGCACATTTTGTCTCGAAAATGTACTTCCCAGATGCAGCACGCGCCCATTCCCCACCTTATTCTCTGTCAGCGCCGCCGTTCCGCCGTAATAGCTGTTCTGATATACGGCCAGCACACTGGTTCCCTTTAGAGCTGTCAGAATATCATTAAAAACCGGAGTCTCCAGTTTCTCTTCCCCCCACTGGGCAGATACCGTATCTTCCGCCGGACTTGTAAAAGTGAAATCTCTCACATCCGTACCTGTCAGTTTTTGCAGTATTCCTGGCTGCGGGAGCATAACACATTGTCCGTTCATATCCTTATAACCGGCCCTGCATCCTATGATCAGAGTTCCTCCCTGCTTTACATATGCCTCAAGAAGAGCCTCCCGCTCCTCGTTGATCATAACAGGATGGGGATAAAATATCACCGGATATCCCGCCAGATCTGAAAGTTCACTGTCTTTTTGCAGATAAACCACGTCATAGGGAGTGTGCGTCAGCTCAGATGCGGCAAATATCTCATCTTCACTGACAGGGGCAACTCGTTCATGCCACACGTCCACCTCTGTATCCCAGACATTGTCATAATCTTTTAACAGTGCGAAAGAAGCTGTGTATTCACTCTGACAAACTGCATCCAGTTTCTTGAATTTTCGGCAGAACTCTTTTACTTCCTCCAGCTTTCTGTTATCTCTGTTGTCATAATCTAAAATACCATGCCAGTATATCTCCGTACCGAGCGTGCAAGTTCTCCAACGGAAAAATGAAATGTAATCCGCCCCATGCGCCACACTCTGCATTGCCCACAGAATAAGCTGTCCCGGCCTGGGAGCCGGTCCTTCCATACGTGTTGTCCAGCCGTTTGCCCCTGACTGCTGTTCCATAATTCCGAAATGCGGACAGACAGAGCGCACTTCATTCAGATGCATGGACCAGCGGCGGTCATTCAAATCCTCTGACGTCTTCGGATCCCGGTCCAGTCCAAAGGCAAAACTTGGATAAGAGTCATATGTATAGACATCCAGACATTCCTTCTCCATCTTATGATTGTCTACATTCCAGAACATACCGTTTGTGGTAATGAAATCTCCAGGCTTTCTGTACTTTTTAATGATCTCAGCCTGCATGCTGCAGAACCGGATGGTGCTGTGTGAAATAAAACGGTAATAATCCAGATGAAGATGAGGATTGATTCCCCTGCTCAGTGTAGGCCTCGGCACATAAACCTGCTCCCAGTCCGTATACGTCTGATTCCAGAATACGGTTCCCTAGGCTTTGTTCAGATTCTCCAGCGAGTTATATTTTTCTCTCAGATACTGCCTGAACGCAATGGAATCCGCCTCCGAATAAAACTCACAGGTCTCACAGTTCAGCTCGTTGTCAATCTGCCATCCCACGATCGCCGGATGACTGCCATAATGCTCCGCAATGGCTGCGACCACCCTCTTACACAGTTCTTGGTATTTTGGTGAATTATAATTATAGTGGCGTCTTCCGCCGTGGCGGTACAGGACACCTTCCCTGCTGCCGTTTAATACCTCCGGATATTTTTCCGTCAGCCACGCAGGTGGTGTGGCGGTAGGTGTGCCGAATATCACTTTCATCTCCTTTTTCAGGCAGAGCTCCAGAAACTCATCAAAGAATGAAAAAGTAAAGACGCCCTCTTCCGGCTCAAATTTATTCCAGGCAAATTCAGCGATACGGATAACCGTTATGCCTGCTGCCTGCATCCTGTCCAAATCATCCTCCCAGATGCCTTTATCCCAGTGCTCCGGATAATAACAGGTCCCCATGGTCATCTCTGACCACTGAAAATTTTGTTTACTGTTCATATTTTTTTGCTTCCTCCTCGTTCATAATCGGTATGCGGAAAGAAATCCTGGTTCCATCATCCGGCGCACTTCTCATCTCAAATCTGCAGCTTTCCCCATATAAGAGCTGGAGACGCCGGTATACATTTTTAAGGCCAATGGACGCTGCTGATTTGATGTCCCTGCACTGGGCAAGCAGCGATTCCACCTGCTCCTCTGTCATCCCTCTGCCGTCATCCTCCACACAAAAATACAGCCATACATCCTCTCTTCTGACAGTTACTGAGAGTTTTCCCTTATCCACCTGTTTTTCCAGGCCGTGGATAATGCTGTTCTCAATCAGTGGCTGCAGCAGAAAACTGGGCATATAGCATTGTTCCGCTTCCAGATCCACATCGCATTCCACAGATATCTTGTCCCCAAACCTGTAATCCTGGATATGGAGATAAATTTGTACCATCTCCATCTCCTGTTCCACAGTGATCATGGCATTTCTCTTAATGCTGGCCCGCAGAAGTTTTGCAAGAAATACAGCAAGGTCCGATACCTTCTCGTTTCCTCCCATAAACCCCAACCAGCTTATAGTATCCAGGCTGTTGTACAAAAAATGGGGATTGATCTGCATCTTCAGGAACTCAATTTCCGCCTCTTTTTTGGCAAGTTCCAGAGAATACACCTTTTCCATCAGATTCTGTATATTGTCAGCCATCTGATTATATGCACTTCCTATCTGACCGATCTCATCATTTCCGCTGAATTTCACCCTGGAATCCAGATTACCGTTACCAAAAGCCGACATGCTGTTCAGTAGTAATTTCGCCGGACCTATCAGCTTTCTGACTGCTACCATTGTAATAAAAAGAGCCAGAATCAGTGCCAGTCCAATAACCAGACCCATCTGCAGAACGCTTGCCATGATTCCTTTCCGAAACTGTTTGGTACTCACAGTGGTGACCAGTGTCCAGCCGTTTTGAAGTGGTTTGCCTGTATAGTAATAGCTGCTTTCCCCCGTGCTTGGATCATTGATTGTCATAGGTTCTGCTGTTTTTAACGCCTCCAGGGAATAAGAAAATTTCTGTCCTACAGTTTCGCTGCTGTTGGCAGCTACCACACAGTTATCTTTATCCACCAGATACACTTTGCTGGCATAGGAACTGGAAACAGTAGTCAGCTCACTGCTGAAATATTCATTCTGGCAGATAATGACCAGGTACCCCAAGGGCTGCATATCCCCTGTACTCAATATAGCTCTGCACATACAGGCATAATTTGCATCGCCGGCCAGGCTCCACAATGCCTTGCCGTTTGCCTTATAAATTTCCTCTGGACTCTGGGCATATTCCAAAAACTCCCTGTTTGTAGTGCCTACAAAAATTTCTTCGCCGCTTTTGGAATAAATGCGCAGAGATATCACTCCCTTTATATTAAATACACTGCCCCTGACCTGGCTGGAAATGGCTGCCTTGTAAGAGGCAATACTTCCCGTTCCCGTCTCTTTGTCATATCCTCCCACATTTCCGTTGATCACTGCCAGATTGTCCTGCACTACCTGATCCACCAAAATGGATACAGAAAGCTGGTCAATCTGGTCCACCATATTGGACACATTTGCCGTGGACAGGGATGTCACATCAGCCATGTGGGAATTCACCTGACTGTTGTAGACATTACTGAAACGATATGTAAAGAACGTAAACACACAGATACATGTTCCCAGCAGCAGAATCGTAAAAACCATAAAAAGCTTAAAGCGGATACTCAAAAATATTTTTTCTTTTTTCTCTTTCATAGGCTCATTCCGCCTGCTTTTTATCCAGATTTTCCAGGATCACATGAAGCCGGATTTCCTGTGGGCTGTGCTCCTGTTTTTTAAAATCCGTAGGGCTGCATCCGAAAGCCCTCTTAAACACCTGGGAAAAATACCGCTGGTCATTAAATCCTGCCACTGTACATGCCTGATTCACACGCTCCCCCTCCGCCAGAAGCTGCGCGCTGTTCATGATTCGAATGGCCATTAGAATGTCCACAAATGAATATCCTGTCTCCTGTTTTATCTTTTTTGATATATAATTGGAAGAAAAATGATATCTTTCCGAAAATCCGCTCAGAGACAATGGCTGATCAAACTCTTTTGCCATATCCATCAGAACATCTGACACAATTCTGGATACCTTTGAAAAATGGTTCTTCACCTGGGAAACGGTATCATACGCCCCCTTGGTATCCTCATATTTTCTGATGACCTTTACCTGGTATCTTTTCTGTTCCAGACGTTCTTTCACATCCGCCACTGTTGACAGGATATCCCTCGGACTGAATGGTTTCAGAAGATACTCATATACATTACTCTGCAGGGCCTGTCTTGCGTATTCAAACTCTGAAAATCCTGTGAGAAGAACGACAGCCGTATCCATGGAATGTTCCTTAATCATTGCCGCCAGTTCAAGCCCAGTCATTCCGGGCATTCTGATATCAAAAATCACGATGTCAACATCTGTGGAAAGCAACAGTTCCCTGGCTTCTGTACCATTGCTGACAGAATACACCTCCGTGATTCCTATGGATTTCCAGTCAAGGCTTAATAACCCGCTGCGTATAAGAAGTTCATCATCTGCGATCAATAGTGTCATTTTATCCACCCTTTCCCTATCTTCAATACTTAAAGTATAGCACCCGGCAGATAAATAGAAAACTCTGTAATATTAGCCTTTGACTGCCCCGGCAACCATACCTTCCATAATATTTTTATGAAGAAGTATGTATACAATAATGCTTGGAATAATGGTGATAATAACCGCCGCGATCTCCCCCACATAATCGGTGGAATACATGGACTGGAAATTCGTAAGGCCCACAGGCAGTGTCATCATGTTACTGTCTGTCAGGAAGATACGGGGCAGAAGCAGATCATTCCACACATTAATGAACTGTACGACCGCCACAGTCACAATGGAGGATTTTGCAATGGGCAGTATAATGTTGAAAAAACAGCGGTAAACAGAACATCCGTCTATGACTGCGGCCTCCTCCAAATCCTTTGGTATGGAGTCCATAAACCCACAGATGATAAATATAGCCATAGGAAATCCCACTGCAATCTGCGGAATGATAACAGACAGGTAGGTATTCAAAAGCCCCATGGATTTGAATACGGAAAACAGAGGAATGATCAGCGCATATACGGGGATCATCATACCCAGCAGAAATATGCCGTAAGTCAACTTGGAAAGCTTCCATTCCATTCTGGAAATCGCATAGGAAGCCATTGTAGCCAGAATCACTGTCACCAAAACAGCCGCCACTGCTATGATCACAGAGTTTCCGAAATAACGGATAACACCGCCTTTTACCACTGCATTCATATAATTGGTCAGGCTCCAGGATTCCGGCAGCCCCCATGTATTGAAATATAACTCCTGGTTCGTTTTAAAAGATGCCAGGAACAGCCATACCAGAGGGTACAGACACATAATTGTAAATACGATCAGGAAAAAGTACTTGATAAACAGCCAGACTTTTTCCACAGGCTTTCTCTTCACTTTATTTCCCTCCTTTAATAGCTTTCTGTCTTAAAGACTTTATTGGACAGCCCCACCGACAACATGCATAAAAGCATAAGTATCACACCGATTGCACAGGCATATCCGTATTTCAGCACATTAAAAGCCTGATAATACATATAAGTTGACATAACTTCGGTAGCATGGTTAGGACCTCCCCCTGTCATAACAGCTACCAGGTCGTAATATTTCAGGGAGCCTGTTATGATCAATACTGCATCAATCTTTAAAATTGGCTTTATCAATGGGAAAGTGATATTTTTAAACTGCTGCCAGGAGGTAGCTCCGTCAATTTCGGCAGCTTCATAATACGAAGAATCAATATTGCGCATAGCAGCGAGCTGGATAATCATGTGATATCCCACGTACTGCCACATAACTACAATAATGATACAGATCAGCGCCAGATTTTTATTGGACAGCCATACCTGCTGCAGGTCACCAAGTCCAATCAGTCCTAAAAACGCATTCAACAGGCCGTAATTACCATTATAAATAAAGGTCCAGGTAAGGCCTACTGCCACACCACAAATGACACTGGGCAGGAAGAATACGGTCTGGAAAAATGCGGAACCTTTGATTTTCTTAAATATAGCGTTTGCAAAGAACATCGCCAGGGGCATATGCGCAATCAGGGAGCCGATAACCATCAAAATATTATTCCCCAGTGCATGGGTGAATGTGGCATCCTTAAACAGCCCGATATAGTTCTTCAGTCCCACAAATTCACGGCCTGACATTAAATCTGTCTTGAAAAGAGACATGTAGATATTGTAGGCAATGGGGAACAGGGCAAACACTGCATATATGATAAAAGCCGGCAGTACAAACACTGCAATGCTTTTTTTATTTCCTAAAACACTTTTCATCGAAACACCCTTTCTGTCTCACGCTTTCCTGTTATATTCCGGGTACGACCATCGTTTCGACGGCTGCACCCGGAATTACAGATTCGCTTATTTCTGGTTATCCTCTGCATACTGCTGAAGCTTATCCAAAATTGACTGGGGTTCGTCTCCATTGGCAATAGCTACACTACTATTGTTAAATTCATTGCCAAGATCCGTGTTCATGCGGTCAAACCACGGTGTCAGCGCCTTCTGTTCATTGAAGCACTTGATAGCCTCGCTGCAAAGGGCGGATAATTTGCTCTCGTCCAGCTCAAACTTAGTGGCAGGCATACGTCCATAATCATAGAGCAGGGTTGCTGCATTCTCTGAATTGGTCCAGTATTTTAAAAGACCTACGGCTGCCTCTACATTCTCACAATTCGTTGTCACTGCAAAGGAATTATCCAGAGAACCTACGGAAACGTTCGTGTTCTCTTCCTTTACGGCCGGCATTGCAAAACAGCTCACATCTTCTGCTACCTGACATACTTCCGCGTTGTCAAGATTAGAGATTTCCCATGTGCCGTTAAAATACATGGCTGCCTGTCCGGTCTGGAACAGCGCTTCCGCTTCAGAACCGCTCACACCTGTGAAGCCTTCCTCAAAGTATCCCTTTTCCACTTCCTCCTGGAACAATTCTGCTGCCTGGACCATGGCTTCATCATTCCATTTGCCGCTGCCCTCCTTGATATCCTCAAACAATCTGTTTCCTGCAACACCGTCAGAGAGCTGCTGTATGTACTGAGATACCAGCCATGCGTCATCTGCCGTGGATGCCAGGGCAACCGGCGTGATTCCCTTTTCCAGCAATGTATCACACACTTTTCTATATTCATCATATGTAGTGGGAACGGCCAGACCGTTTTCCTCAAAAATAGCTTTGTTGTAATACATAACTGCCATACACTGGGCAGTTGGAATTCCGTATACATCGCCGTTATATGTTTCCTGTTCCAGGGTGCCGCTGTTGAAACTCTCCTTCCATTCCTGGTCAGCATCCAGATATTCCTGGAGATTCACAATCTTGTCACCATTCACAAAATTCTCCAGATAGCCCAGTTCCCATGTAAAAATAATGTCCGGCGCAGAATCAGATGCCATCATGGTAGTAAGCTTTGTCTTGTAATCCGAGTTGCTCACAAATTCCGGTTCAATGGTAACTCCAAATTCATTTGTTTTGTTGAACTCATCAATGATTTTCTGGTAGCCTTCCACATACGCATCAGATGCGGAGCCGTTCAACATCATGCTTAAGACTTCCTTGTCTTCTGATTTACCGGCTTCCTTATCAGTATTTTCCGCAGAACCAGAACCGCCTTTTTGGCCGCATCCGGCAAGCATGGTAAGACACATAGCACCTGTTAAAAATAAAACCAGTTTTTTTCTCATTTCAAATCCCTCCGTTATATTTTTGAATGAATCTTTTGATTGAATCACTTATCTTGTTTATGTACTAAATTTTATATCAATTCTACGAAGTTTTTAAGAGAGAATTTAAAACATTTTTGTTTGTTATTTCGCACTCTTTTTTTATGCAATAATAAATCCCAGTGATTTTGCACAATAAATAATTATTCCTTTGACATTTATTCCGCATACTGCAGCATACTCTTCAAGTGACAGAAAATGCGTCCCCCATGGCAGAGCATAAAAAACCGCCAGTCACAGTTACATACTGTAATTGGCGGATTTTCCTGTCAGTTCATCTTTACTTTACAGACTCTCCTTCACCATCACATGAATCTCCGAATACAAATGTTTCCGGTAAGGATTTCTGTCGTAGATCAGTTTGTCCAGCAGAACCTCTATACTTCTTTTTCCCTGCTCACTAAGGCCGCTGCCCAGTGTCATAGTCACAATATCTTCTTTCATAAGCTCCAGAATTTCCGGATAATCCTCGTAGCAGATGAGGCGCACGTTATTTCTGCCGCTGGCTTTCAGCTCCTCGCCTGCTGCCTGGACACATCCGCAGGTGATCAGTATGCCGTCTATGTCCTTTTCCTCCCGCAGGATTCTCTGCATCTCCCGCCGCATGATAGCCGGATCCTCTTTTGTGGTCACACTGGGAAGCATCTCTATCTTGGGATATGCCTCTGTGATGACCGTGCGGAACCCGCCCTCACGTGTGCCGAAGGGGAAGGACTGATGCTCATCCCCGTCACTGGTTATGACCACGGTTCTGCCTTTTCCGCCCAGGAACTCGCCCATAAATCTGGCTGCCACTTTTCCCGCTTTATAACCGTCCTGTCCGATAAAGCAGAAACGCCTGCTGCCCTTGATATCTGAATTGACTGTGACCACAGGAATCTTTTCCTCTGTGCAGCGGTCAATCGCTTCGACAATCTCGTGTGCGTTGATGGGACTTAAAATGATGCCGTCCACCTTTTCCTCACGATACCGGTCCAATAGATCCGCCTGCTTCTGTACATCAGAATAGGCAATGATCTGAAACTCCAGATGCACCTGAAAGGAACTGTACTCTTTCAGCTTCTCCTCGATTCCCTCTCTGATATAGGGAAGCGCATCCACCTTCAGGAGCAGCACTGCAATACGCAGCTCTCTGTTCTGCATCTTAAGGGCTTTTCCGATCGGATTCGCCTCATAATTATTTTCATCTATGATCTTCTGTACCTTTTTACGCACATCATCACTCACGCCCGGTCTCTTATGAAGCACTTTGTCGACAGTAGACCGGTGCACGCCCGCCATTTCCGCTATCTGTTTAATGGTTACTCCCATATTTATCAACCTCTTTCCTGTCTGTCCGGTTCCGAAAGCGTGCTGACTGCCGTGATGGGTTTTCAAACACGCTTTGAGAGAGAACGTACTCTTAGACTAAGTATAGCGCATTATCCGGAAGATGAAAAGAGAAAAATGGCATGCCCCGGACGTGTTATCTGAGACATGCCATTTTAAATTTATTTTGATTCTGTCTTTAATTCTCAGCCTTTTTCTTTAAATCAATCTGCGCCTCTCTTTCCAGAAGCTCTTTCATGATCGTCGGATATTCCTTATCCAGGTGATAGAACAACAGCAGGATGATCATGATCACACCCAGAATCGTCACACCGTAAATGAACAGGTTGGAAATGGTATGCAGGGCCTGCGCGGACTGTGTTCCAAGGTCACCATTGTACTGGTTTGCTTCCATAATGAAGCCAATCAGCGCGGAGCCGATACCCTGGCCGAACTTCTGACCGGATGTGGCTGCTGATTGTATGGCACCGGCTGTGCGCAGCCCGGTCTTCCACTGTCCGTATTCTATGGCATCTGCGATCATGGTAAAGATCATGCCCAGAATAGGCGTCATTCCGATTCCCCTAAGCAGGCCGCCGAAGGTTACAACCGCAATGCTGGTAGGGTTGACCAGCAGAACCAGAGAACCGGCGATGATAAAGAGCGCGCCTACGATACACCAGTTTCTCTTGCTTGTCAGGTGCATAACCTTGCCTAAAAGCAGAGTTGCAACTATGGTGATACCGAAACAGGCTGTGTTTACATTTCCGATAATCTTTGTATCACCCACGATCCATTTGCAGTAATAGGTAGCCATGGTTCCCGCAAAGGTCTGGTACATGGCAAAGAATACAAAGAACAGGAACAACATAATGAAGTATTTATTCTTAAACAGAGCAGGCAGGGCCTTTTTCAGAGGAATCTGTTCGCCGCCCATCTCATCTTTTACCACGACTCTCTCACGGACTGTTGCAAAGCAGAACAGCATCAGGGCTGCAGCGCCGACTGCATAGATTGCCGTCAGGATGATCCAGTTCTTCTGAGAATCCATGCCGCCGCCGGGCATCATGTCCAGAATTCTTGTGAAGAGAAGAGTTACAAGAATATTTCCGATGGGGCTCATTGCCATACGGATAATATTGATTTTTGCCCTCTCATTCTGGTCACGTGTCATATAAGTCATGGTCGTGGCAAAGGGCAGCTGGAACAGTGTGTAAACAACTGTCAGCATCAGGTTGTATGTAATAAAAATGTAGATAGCCTGCGCCATTGCCCCGATTTGAGGCACGGTTATCAGAAGCACTGCTGCGATGGCATATGGAACGGACATGCGCAGCATCCACACACGGGCACGTCCGTATTTGGAACGTGTCCTGTCTATAATAAATCCGGCTGCTATGTCCGATACTCCGTTGAATACCTGGGAAATAGCAATGATCATGCCGATTACGGCTGCAGATACATGGGCCACGTCTGTATAGAACATGACGAGGAGACTTGTCGCTATGGTAAATACGATGTTTGTGGAGATTTCACCGCAGCCATATGCAAATTTTTCAAATCCTGTTACCCTGTCTTTCTGTACCAGTTTGTTAAATCCGTTGAGATTCATCCGGGCACCTCTTTCCTTATTTGCTTATTGTCTGATTCAGGGCGTCGATGGAGGTGTTCAGGCCTGCTTCCACACTCATAGTCAGGTCTTCCATTTCCAGAGAAACATATCCATCATATCCCATCATGTGACATACTGAGAAGAATTCTTTCCACCACTGCAGGTCTTTTCCGCATCCCACTGCCACATAGTTCCATGTTCTGTTCTCACAGTCTGTTACCGGTTTTGATTCAGGAAGCCCGTTCACATCGCACAGACCTCTCTCAATGCGGGCATCTTTGCCGTGAATGTGATACAGTGCGCCTTTTAAAGCTCTTGCTGCTGCGATGGGATCTGCTCCCATAACCATCAGGTGGGACGGGTCCAGATTCATTCCGATCATGGGGTCTACTGCATTTCTCAGCTTCCAGAGAGTCTCCGGGTTATAGACAAGCTGGCAGGGGAACTCTTCAATGGCAATCTGTTCCACACCGTTTTCCTTGCAGTGAGCCACGAATTTTTTCCACCAGGGGATTGCCACATCCTCCCACTGGTATCTTACGGTTTCCACCATATAATCCGGCCATGAAACAGTTGACGTGATCCAGTTAGGAGTTTTGTCCTCAGGTCCGCCTGCCGGGAGTCCTGACATCATGACAAGTTTCTTCACACCCAGTTTTCCTGCCAGCACTGCTGTATCGTAAATCGTCTTAGTGTGAAGTTCTCCCATCTCACCCGGACACAGAGGATTTCCGGAGCAGTTGAGAGCCGCGATTTCCATGCCCCTTTTCTCGATCTCAGCCTTATAGGATTTTAATTTGTTCTCATCTGCCAGGAGCTCCTGTGTGGGAACGTGTTTGCAGCCGCCCCAGCCTCCTGCTGTCATTTCCACTGCATCTATACCTAATGATTTTACCTTATCCAACATCTCCGTAAAAGACAAATCGCCTAAAACATCTGTACAAAGTGATAATTTCATGATCTTTTCCTCTCTCTTTCCTATTTTTATCTGCCTAAAAGTTCTCTTTCGATTCGTTCTCTGGCTTCCGGTGCCTGTTTATCCATTTTCTCCGGGAAACCAAACATGGAAACACAGGCAATATTGTCACCGCCCACTTTCGGGGCATTTTCCTGCAGCTGTTTATTTGCAAAATCCATGTCACGAAGGGTCTCAAAAATACCGTCAAAATCCACGTCTCCCTCACCCATTGCCAGATGCTGATGAATGGTCACATCCGCTTTTCCACGTCCGTTCAGCCACGGGGGATTGGCAATATAGCGGCAGTCCAGGGTCTGGTTAAAGGTATCCGCGAACAATACATGAGTCAGCTCGTCGCCTGCGTATCTCAACATGGAACGCACATCCCCTTTGCCCTCGTCATAGAAGAAGCCGTGAGGGGAAGAATATACATATCCAAGATTTTTGGAACGGAAGGATTTTACCAGATCACAGGTTTCGTTATTCAGCTCACAAAAATCATAAGGGTGGGACTGGATTTCCACACGGATGCCTTCTCTCTCTATGATAGGAAGAAGCTCCTCCATGGACTTGAACCACATGCCATTACAGATTTCCTGCTGATTAGGGTCTCCCGACAACTCTGTGTTGATGACCTGGACGCCCATGTCCACTGCAATCTCAATCATACGTTTCCAGTTGGCAACCGCGAACTGTCTCTGCTCCTCAGTAGGGCCTGACCAGCGGTATACAACAATAAAGGATGAAATTTCTACACCGGTCTCTTTTAATGCCTGTCTGTATTCCTGCTCGCATTCTTTCGAGAATAACGGGTGTTTGTAAAAGGGATTGATCCTCGGGTGTGGGGACTGCTCAATGTATTTGTATCCCCAGTCAGCTACCTGATGGACCATGCGGTTGATGTCCATCTGCTTTGCCAGTACATCTACATCAAATGCTATTTTCATATTCTGTATCCTCCTATGGATTTAAGAGTTCGTGCTCTCTTCCAGGTAAAAATAAATGAGATTTCTTTTCCGCAATTGTCTTCCAAAATTCTCCCTGGCGGACTTTTTATTTTTTATAGAATTCAGGCATTTCGTCGAAGGTTATTTCCACTACTTTTTTCTCATCACGTGCTTTGGAAGCTGCTTTTGCAGTTACCTGTCCTACATATCCGTCCCAAGCTGTAGGGCCGTCTACTCTTCCTTCCTTTGTGGCATCGATCCATTCCTGGATTTCCGTGTTGTAGGCATCCACGAATCTGGTGGACCAGTCACTGTGGATTGCATGGCCTCTTGTGGCATTGGCACATACTTCAATATTGGAAGGCTCCGGCAGATTCAGGATGGCATCCTCGCAGACAACCTCACATTTAATATCATAGCAGTGACCTGTGTTGACAAAAGCCTCCACATCGATGCGGACACCTGATTTTGTTGTCAGGATCATGATCTGCGGGTCCATAAGGTTTGCATGGGTTCTGCGGGTGTTCTTGGCAAATACCACCTCTGCGGTTGCGTAATCTTCGTTCAGCAGCCAGCGGAGAACGTCGATTTCATGGATCATGGAGTTTTCTACTGCCATAGGTGTGTCATAACTCTCATCCACAGCCGGATTTCTATGTGCGCAGTGCAGCATCAGGGGTTCTCCGTAGGTGCGGTTCTCAATCGCTGCCTTTAACTGACGGTATCCGGTATCGTATCTTCTCATGAAGCCGACCTGTACAAGCTGTTTTCCGCCTGCAACCTCTGCCTCCACGATTCTCTTGCAGGCTTCTGCCTCAGGTGCCAGAGGTTTTTCACAGAATACATATTTTCCTGCTTTGATCGCTGCCATTACATACTGCTCATGATATGGGTCAATGGTGGTGACGATCACTGCATCAATATCGTCCGATGCAATCATCTCTTCTCCGTCTGCATAGAATTTGCAGTCATACTTTTCAGCTACGGATTTTCCAAAATCCACATTTACATCTGCACACGCAACTACTTTTGCGCCCTGCAGTTTGTTGTTAATTCTCTCAATGTGTGTTCTTCCGATTGCTCCTGTTCCTACAACACCAATTCTTAAATCTTTACCAGCCATAATCTTATCTCCTTTTCTTCATTCCTGAGAACATTGTTTTTTGTTGTTAAGAGCTCGTGCTCGTACTTTTGTAAAAAAGAGTGCGGCTTTCACCGCAGGTAAATTTTCTTTTGTTATATTGCTCATTATCTCTTGTTTTGCTCGCTTGCGAGCTCGTGCTCTCTTTGATGAGTTAATAATACAACTTTATTTCTTTTGTGTCCATTGACATTTTTACTTAATATCACATTTCATTTTTGTATAATTTTAACAATAATAGTTTTCAGGAGATTTGCTTCCGAATACAGGAAGAGCAGCGGGCTGTGCTCATCGAATTGAGGCCAAATATACAGCAAGGCGGCACGTGCACGCCTTTTTGCAAGGCATGCACGTTTATGTATTGAGCAGCAGCAGGCCGCCCAGACACAGCATGATTCCGCAGATTTGTTTTATACTTATCAGTTCTTTGTAAAAAATCACACCAACCAATATCAAAATCACTGCGAGGCCGATATTGGCGACCAAAGAACCGACGCTGACTTTCCATCCGGCCCTGTATATTGCAATATATCCAAATTCCAGCGCAACGACAGATGCCCCCAGGACAACAGATGCCCAGTTCAGTTTTTTTAACTCAACAAAATAATCCTTTCCGGCTGACGTCAGAAAAAACATGCCTATGGACAAAAGCGCACCTACCAGATATGTGATAGAAAGTGATACAAATGAATTTGCCTCTGCAGGTGTTGATTTGGCGCAGATGTTATAGACCGTGTTGGAGCCGATCACCAAAAGAATCGGCCAGATGTAATTCCACATACTTGTCTCCTCCTCTCTGATTCCTGAACACTATCATGTACCGTACCAAAGGCCGGCAATATACTGTATATAACAGGCGGTATATGCAGACCTTCACTGTAAATATCAGGCTTTTTCAAATAAAAAAACCGCAAACTAATGACCTTAGTTTGCGGTAGGTGTCCACCCAATTTTTATTTTACGTCAAATTCTCTTATCCGTCAAATGTTTTTCTCTCAATCTTTTCTTCTCAGGCAAACCACAAGAACCTGATTCTGTTTTCTACCTGCCCATCCTCTGTGTTTTACAGACTGATGGTCTGTTTCAATGCATCAATGGATGTGAGAACGCCTGCCTCGGTGCTCATAGTCAGGTCTTCCATTTCCAGGGAAACGTATCCGTCATATCCCATCATGCGGCATACAGAGAAGAATTCCTTCCACCACTGCAGATCTTTTCCGCATCCCACTGCCACATAATTCCAGGTACGGTCTGCCACCTCTGTGACAGCTTTCCACTCAGGCAGTCCGTTGATCTCGGCAAGTCCTCTCTCAATTCTGGCATCCTTGCCGTGCAGATGGTAGATTGCCCCCTTCAGTGCCCTGGCAGAGGCAATGGGGTCTGCCCCCAGGGCGATCAGATGGGATGGGTCCAGGTTGATTCCGATAATAGGATCCACTGCATTTCTCAGTGTCCAGAGTGTTTCTGGATTGTACACCATCTGACAGGGGAATTCCTCTATGGCTACCTGCTCGATACCGTATTTTTTACAATGTACGGTAAATTCCTTCCACCAGGCAATGGTTGTTTTCCACTGGTACTCCACCGTGGGCTGCATATAAGCTGTCATTGTGACGCTGGAGGTGATCCAGTTCGGTGTGGTATCGTGTTCGCTGCCTGCAGGAAGTCCTGACATGCAGACAATTTTCTTTACGCCCAGTTTACTGGCAAGCACAACACAGTCATACATGGAATCAGAATATTCCCTTCCCAGTTCACAGGGCCAGAGCTGGTTGCAGGAGGTGTTCAGCGCTGCAATCTCCATTCCGCGTTTTTCCAATTCCGCTTTATAGGCAGCAAGTTTATTGTCATCCTCCAGCAGTTCTTTTGTGGGACAGTGTGTCCTGGCTCCCCACCCTCCGGCTGTCATTTCCACCGCATCAATCCCCAGGGATTTTACCTTATCCAACATTTCCGTGTAACTCAGTTCTGCAAATACATCTGTACAAATAGAAAGTTTCATGTTCATTTCCTCCGTCTTAGATTACTTTTTATAAAATTCCGGCATTTCGTCGTATTCAATGTTCACCACGGTCTGTGTGTCGCGGGCTTTGGAAGCTGCCTTCGCTGTCACCTGTCCCACATAACCATCCCAGGCGCTGGGACCGTCAACTCTTCCTTCCCGGCATGCATTGATCCATTCCTGGAATTCAATATTGTACGCGTCGATAAAACGCTCTGACCAGTCATGACAGATAGGTGTGATGCGGGAATCATTGCTTCTTACCATAGTGTTGGCCGGCTCAGGCAGGTTCAGGGACCCCTCCTCGCAGACAACCTCACACTTGATATCATATCCGTACCGGCAGTTTACAAAAGATTCCACGTCAATGCGAACCCCTGATTCCGTGGTCAGATACATGATCTGCGGGTCGCGCAGTTCTCCCTCCGCATTGCGGGTTGTCTTTGGAAATACTACCTCTGCTGTTTTATAATCCTCTCCCAGCAGCCAGCGAAGCACGTCTATCTCATGGATCATGGAGTTCTCCACCGGCATGGATGTGGTGAATCCCGGTGCGTCGTAGTTCCTGTGTGCACAGTGCAGCATCAGAGGCAGACCGTATTTTCCGGAGTCGATCAGCGCTTTTAACTGGCGGTATCCCGGGTCATAGCGGCGCATGAAACCAACCTGCACTAATTGTTTTTTACCTGCCATCTCCGCTTCCACAATACGTCTGCAGGCATCCGCCTCCGGTGCCAGCGGCTTTTCACAGAACACGTATTTACCTGCTTTGATGGCCGCCGTCACATACTGCTCATGGAAGGGGTCAAGCGTGGTGACGATCACCGCGTCCACTGCATCAGATGCGCTCATTTCCTCTCCGCTGTCATATGCCTGAATGCCGTATTTCTCAGCTACAGATCTGCAGAAGTCCATATTCACATCTGCACATGCCACAACCTTCGCTCCCTGGAGTCTGGTGTTGATCCGCTCAATGTGTGAGCGTCCGATCGCACCTGTTCCTACTAATCCAATTCTCAATTCTTCCATTTTTTTATTCTCCTTTATCTTTAATTGATTGAATTTGTTACATTTCTCCCCGCTGCTCCCGCTCTGCCAGTTCCTTCATGATTCGGGGATAAATCTTATCCAGTTTATAGAAAATAAGGACAACCACTGCAATGACCCAGATAAATGTGGTTCCGTATTTGTAAATACTCATGATCATGGCCTTTGCCGTTTCCGGCTGCACAGCGCCGCCTGTGGAGGAACTGATGTAGCCGCTGGCATTTAATAAGCCGCTGATGATAGCGCTTGTCAGGCCTACTCCCAGTTTGAATCCCAGAGATCCGCCGCCAAAGACAAGGCTTTCCTGGCGGATATGGCTCTTCCACTGTCCATACTCAATGACATCTCCCATCATGCCGAAGACAACCGCAGTAAGGGGTGCCTCCCCCAGCGCTCTTACAATGGTAGTTCCCATTGCCAGGCCAAAACTGTGAGGGTTCATAAAGAATACCATCTGTGCCGCCACTGCCAGAACGCATCCGGCCAGGGACAGATCCCTTTTGTTGAATTTCTTCAGAAGTACAGGGCAGATCAGTGCCCCTGCGATCAGTGTGACGGCCTCTGCCATGTACAGTGTGCTGTACATCCAACTGTCATTTCCGAAAATATATTTGCAGTAATAAGGCAGTACAGCTCCCACAAGTGTCTGGTGCACACAGGTGATAGTCCAGAGGATCAGCGTTGCCCAGAAATAAATATTTCCCACAAGAGCCTTTACATTTTTACCGAAGGATGCCTTCGGTGTTTCTTTCTTTACTTCAATATGTACGTGTTCTTTACAATTTGCAAAACAGATAAGCAGCATGACAAACGCGATCACACACCACAGCATCATGGCTTTCACCCAGGCTGCCTGTGTATCTCCGAATAATTTCACCACCGGCATGGTGAAAGTTACTGCAATGAGCCTTCCCACCGGAGCCATGGACATACGCACAATGGAAAGCAGGTCCCTCTCGTGAGATGACCTTGTCATCATGGTGGACAGTGTTCCGTATGGCACATTAATGGCTGTGTAGCACACCGTGGTGCACAGATTATATGTGACAAAAATGTACCAGAACTGTATCGTCTCGTTCGTCTGGGGGACCGTAAACATAGCTATGGCACAGAGCACATAGGGAACCGCCATCCACAAAAGCCACGGCCTTGATTTCCCCCATTTTGATTTTGTTTTCCCTACAATGACTCCCATGATAATGTCTGAGGAGCCGTCAAATACTCTTGATATCAGCATGACCAACCCCACTGTCGCTATGGGGATTCCCGCATAATCTGTGTAAAACAAAGTCAGCAGAGCATTGATCATGCCGCAGACGATATTACATGCTGTATCTCCGCATCCGTATGCTATCCTGTTTCCCCAATTTAGTTTGACAACTCCGCTCACTGCGGCTGTCTGTCTTTCTCCTGTTATTTCTCTGTTCATAATCACCTCTCCTGTTTTTCATTTTTTCACCGAAAATTATATAAAATTGCCTTCTGTTTTTTTCTGTTCCAACCTATCTTCAGGTTCTGATATCTGTGTCATAAGCTTTCTGCTACTTTGCCGTATTATAGCTCTTTTTTCATCACCTCCATGTCTATTATGACCAGTATTTCCCTGTTTTTGCTATATTTGCGTTGCCCGTTCATGAACTTTAACTATATTAATCATATCAAATCCGGCTAAAATCCGTTATTATTTTCTTGCTGTATTTCCTGCCTTTTTTCGCCCTCTATGAGATTTTGTTATAAAATCTTGCAAATATGTTAAAAAAAAGACATCCATTGCCCGCACCGGAATCATGATTCATGAAAATGATTCTGACACGGACAATGGATGTCCTGTTATTATAAACTGCTTTCATTTAAAATGGCTGCGAAACTCTTTTGGGGAGATTCCCACATATTTTTTGAACATAGCGCTGAAATGACAGCTGCTGCCAAACCCAAGCCGTTCCTCTATCATATGGATGGGAATGTGGGTATCCATCAGCAACGTCTGCGCCTCCCCGATCCTGCGGTGTATCACGTACTGCATGGGTGACACTCCTGTCTCTCTCTTATATATATGCGAAATGCTGGAGGGGCTGATGTAAAATCTGTCACTGAGTTCTTTCAAAGTCAGCGGTTCTGTGTAATGTCTGTCAATATAGTCTGTGATCTGCCGCACCAAAAATTCCTTTTTCTGGTCCTCCACCTCCCTGCCGCTGTCCTTGTACTGCTCCAGGCGTTCCTTTACAAGAAGGTACACCGCCTGGGCCAGATGCTGACAAACGTCTTTTTTATACATATTTTCTGTGAACAGCTCATGCATGGTACGCATGAGACATCCCATATGCCCTGCAGCGTTCCCCATAGCAAGTACCGGTTTATATCTGGAATCCATCAGACAATTTTCCGGAAGTCCGGGAATCATCACCTGCGAAAGCGCACAGCAGTATGTCTGGATCTCATGTTTTTGAAAAGGGGCCTCCCCGTGTATCATGCCGGCATTGCAGATCACTACATCCCCGGCAGATACCGCATATTCCCTTTTTCCCACAATATACCGCCCTTCCCCGCTGTCAATGTACAGAATTTCCAGTACATCGGGATGCTTGTGCAGCATATGGGCGTGATTCTGGCTGTAGTTTACATCTACAAAGTATGTTTGCATCAATTTTGGCATAGTGGTCATCCTTTACGCTTCTATATGTGTTAAGGTAAATATACTATGCCTCCAAAGCAAATACAAGTAAGAATCAGACTTCCCGGCTTCTGTTTTCCGACCCGAAAATCTTCATCTTCACCTTTGCCGCCGCTGCCACGGCTTCCACCTGATAGGGAATGATGTCTGTCAGGCAGGTTTTTCCCTCTTTCCATGCCTGCTCTGCCGCTTTTGCCGCCGCAATATTGATATCCGTGAAGATATTTACTTTGCTGATCCCGCAGCCAATTGATTTTTTAAAGTCCTCCTCCGACAGCCCGGAACCTCCGTGGAGCACCAGAGGGACATGCACCATATCCGCAATTGTCCGGATTCTTTCAAAATCCAGCTTTGGTTTGAATTTGTAAGCTCCATGGGCCGTCCCAACGGCTATGGCAAGGGCATCCGCCTGTGTTTTCTCTATAAAATCCTTTGCCTGGGCCGGGTCTGTATAGTATGCTTCCGGCATTTCCGCCTCCCGGCCTCCTGCCTCCTGGTTATCCCCCACATGTCCCAGTTCAGCCTCCACAGTTGCACCGAAGCAGTGGGCAATCTTTGCAAGCTCCGCAACCTTTCTCACATTTTCTTCATAGCTGTCCGTGGAGCAGTCATACATAACCGAAGTGAATCCCAGCTTCAGCGCCTCCATGCATTTCTCAAATGTAAGTCCGTGGTCATAATGGATCACCACAGGGACTGATGCTCTATCTGCCATGGAAACGATCAGTGGTGCCAGATCCTCCAGCGGCCCGCTGGGAAGCAGAATCTCCGCTGTGCCGATGATAACCGGGGACCTGAGTTCCTCCGCAGCCCTCAGCACACCTCTTGCCAGTTCCAGATTCACTGTATTGAACAGTCCCACCCCATAGCCATTCTGCCTGGCCGGAAGTAATACCTCATTTAAATTTGCTAACATTTTCCATGCTCCTTATCTTCTGAAATTCTGTTTTTTCCATCCCTTTTCAATCCTGGACGCCAGTTCCTTAAGCGGCCGGATTCCGCCCAGTGCGTCATAAGCCTCCACACAGGAGGCCCCTTCTGCCGCTGCCAGATGGATACACATTTCAAAAGGATACCCCTCAAGCATAGCTGTCAAAAATGCCGCAATGGTGGTGTCGCCCGCACCTGTACCTGACAGCACCCTCTCTGGCTGATAGCTGGCCTCAAATCCCTCTCTGTCCGACCAGTCCTCTGCAGAGATCCCAAGGGCTGTCTCCAGTCCTTCCAGACGTTTTACTTCTGTGGTCCTGTAATACAGGCCGGGAGCTCCGCATTTCAGCAGAAGGACCTTTGCCCCTAATTCCATGCACTTATCTGCCAGAGGCCTGATATCTCTCTGAACATCCAGGGAGAAAGAAATGTCTTCATCCCCTGCTTTTGTCTTCCAAGCCTCATATCTGTCCCGGTCCAGCATAAAGCAGAGTTCTTCGATACTGGGCACAAAAAAGTCTACATACGGCAGCACCCGGCTTAGAATCTCCTTCCAGTCCGCCCTTCCCGCGTCTGACTCCCCGTCCACAAAAGCCAGATCAAGGGAAGTTGCCGTCCCCTGGGCTTTCATATATTTCATCATCCGCACCAGTTCGCTTCCGGTGTCTTCATACATTTTCTTCATCAGCGGGGGATAGCCGAAGTGGAACAGGTCTGTCCCCAAAAGCTTTTCCTTCGGCAGATCCTCAAAGGAAAAAGTGTGGTTGCACCCCGGATCATGAAGAAATATCCTGTCTATACCCGGAAGTGCAAGGACCACCGAATAGGAGGTATTCTGCCCTTCCTGCACAATGATTCCGGAATCTGCGCCCTGTGCAGCATAAATATCGGAAATGATCTTTCCGAATTCATCGCTGCCTGTCTTTGCCATGAGACATACGTCTGCCCCCAGCATTTTCATTGCCATACCCGTGTTGGATACCGCACCTCCTGCATGGATATCAACACCCTCCATCTGTATCAGCTTTCCCGGCGACAGGATATTTCCTAATTTCGCTGCCTGCTGATTCTGAGGAAAGAGAGGGGTAATATCCAGACAGGCATGTCCTGCTACAATTACTTTTTTACCCATACGATCACCCTTTTTCTGAACTGTCACGTTTACTTTTGCTCTCGCCGTAAAACGAAAAGTCTGCATTTTCTGCGCAGAAAATTTCTTTATAAACTATCTTCAGTTTAATCGTTTTTTCTCTGCGGGGCATTTCCATGTTTGTGAAAATACGGCGATTATCCTGCGCTGGTTGATTTCTTGGCTGCAAGGCTTATTTTATGGGAAGTTCAGCTAATTATCCGTTCCACAGGCTCGATTTATTTGCTGTTTATTAACGATTAGTTTGTTGTTTTCGTGAATATCCTGAGACAGTTCTTGCCTCTTTTCTGAAATGACATTAGAATAGAAAATAAGAAATTATGAGAAGGCAGTGACGGAAATGGATAAAGAATTTGAATTGATCGCACACCCGCAGATCCACGCGTTCAGTGCTATACTGGTACGCCTTTTTTCCCGTGCGCCGCACGCACACAGGGAGATGGAAATCGGGCTTGTTCTCGACGGAAATGTGGAATTTACAGTAAACGGAAATACAAACCTGCTTCACAGCGGTGACATGTATCTGCTGAACCCCATGGACCTCCATGAGATACGCGGACTGGATGGCAGCGCCCTGATCCTCGCCATTCAGATGTCCCGGCAGCTTGTCACATCCTATTTTCAGCACGATGAAAATACATGTTTTCTGGAGAACTGTGTGCGCCCCTTCTTCTCCCGACATGAGACACGCTACGAAATTATGAAAGGTTTGCTTATTGAGCTGGCCTACAATTATTTCGGGCAGTTTGCCAATTATGAATATAAATGCATGAGTCTGCTGAATATGATTCTGTACAGCCTTCACACCTATGTTCCCGAGAAAATATATACAGACGCGGAGATGACGGCCCGCAGGCACAGGCAGGAACGCATGAGCCGCATTACAGACTATATAGAAAAAAATTTCCGGCAGAAACTGCTGCTTAAGGACATTGCAGAGCACGAAAATCTGTCGCTGACCTATCTGTCACATCTGTTCCGCGATGAATTAAACCTGTCCTTTCAGGAATATCTGAATCTGAAACGTTTTGAATACGCCTGCCGTCTTCTGCAGAATACAGATAAAAAGGTGCTCACCGTGAGTATTGAGAGCGGTTTTTCTGATGTCAGATATTTAAATCAGCTCTGCCAGAAATATTACGGCTGCCCCGCCTCCGAACTGCGCCAGAAACGGCCGGGACCTGCCCGCGCGGACAGGCAGGCTGCTTCCAATACACAGAATATCTTTACAGCCGGGGACAGTATGCTGCTTCTGCATACGCTGCGGGAGAGCTGCAGGGAAAAATACGGGGATTATACGATATGGGAATTTTATGGGTAAGCGGATACTGTAATGGAATGGCGTTTCTATTACTCCTTGTAGATATTTTTTCCAAAATCGTATGCCTTCTGCAGATGATCTGTTTTGTCAATCTGCGGCCTGCCGTTTGTATCTCCGCATCCGCCTGCAAGCAGCATGCCTTTGTCCTTGAAACCCATGTAATTGATGACGACAAACTTATAGTATGACACAGCCTGCTCATATGTCCAGAAAAAATTATCTGCCGATGTCATCAGTAAAGCAGCATCTTTTACCGGATATCTTTCATATCGGCCATAGGGAGGATTCGGGTCCTCCTCTGCTATGCAGTAGAATCTTTCTATAAATGCCTTTAATTTAGAGGATATTGTCCAGAACAAAAGCGGTGATGCGAAAACAAGCAGATCCGCTTCTTTTATTTTGGGGACTATTTTGTTGAAATCATCCTTTTGTATACAGGGTTTCCCGTAGCGGCATGCATTGCAGCCGATACAGCCTTTTACCTCGAACTTGTTCAAGGATATTTTTTCTGTTTTATGGCCTGCTTCTAAAGCTCCTTTTAGGAAGGCATCTGCCAGTTGGCTGGTATTTCCGTTCGGACGCCCGCCGCCCTGGATTACTAATATATTTTTCATAGATATCACCTCTTGATATTCTGATTCTGGTTCGTCTTTGTGTGTTGCCAGATAGGGGAATCGTAGGAGACATACTATCTGTTTTCCTGTGTATTTGTTAGTCCTATTCTATCATAAGCCTATAACAAAGTCATTTATTTTCGGGTAACATTAGTCTGATACCGTAAGAACAAGCGGGCGAAATCCCCGCAAATTCAAAATTTCACAGCATCTATTGACAAAATGGAACATCTGTCATAAGATATAAGTATCAATTGATACCTTATCGAAGGATAAAAATTTGACACATGGAACAAAGATACGGATTGAAAGTGAATTAGAGATAAAGGCTTACATACAGAATTTAAAATTTGCACTTAACAATGGAGCCGAAATACAGTTTCAGGCCAAAAGACGTGTAGATGATAATAGAGAAGAAAAGTATACAAATCAATATACTGTAAATACCCTGTTCCCGGATGAAAATCCGGTAGACGCGCTAAGGAGGGAGTTATTAGCATTAAGTGTGGAAGACTATATGCAGACAGTCAAAGACATTCGTTTTCCCAAAAGAAGTGAAATGCGTGAGTTTGGTAAGGTTTACAATAGTAAAGATGACGTATATATTAAAATAAGGGTAGAACTTCTTGGAACATATGGCACCCCCGCAACATTTGTAATGTCTTTCCATTTTGCGGAAAAGGCATTTACACCGGAGATGTTTCCATATAGGAAGAAATAGAGGAGGTGTTTCCATGGATATGAAGATTATTAAAAAGGAAAAACGTTTGTGCACATGCTGCATGGAAGAACATGAAGTGAAGACAGTTCTTGTGAAAGACAGGGCTACTTTTAAGAATTTAAAAGTTGATTATGACGCTTCTTATTTGTATTGTGATGCGGCAGATGAACTTTATATGGATGGGCAGCAGATGCAGGAAAATGATATGCGCCTTAAGGATGCCTACAGGAGAGCAGAAGGACTTTTGACATCCGCCGAAATCAGCGGTATCCGTGCAAAGTATGGAATCAGTCAAAGCGATTTTTGCACTCTTCTTGGCTGGGGCGGCAAGACCATTACAAGGTATGAGAGTCATCAAGTGCAGGACAAGGCACACGACACGATATTAAAGAAAATTGATCAGGATCCGGAATGGTTCTTATCATTATTAAATAATGCAAAAAGTAATCTGTCAGCCGAATCTTATCAGAAATATTTTGATACAGCTACTGCTTTATATGAGAAAGCTCAGGATTCTTATATGCGTAAGGCCATTGAGGCAATTTATGCTGGATTTCAGGGAAATCAGATATTTCACGGGAATACAGAACTTTCTCTAGATAAAGTTGTTGATGTTATCCGCTATTTCGCAGCATCTGCGCAGATAACCGATCTTTATAAAGTTAAGCTTATGAAGCTGATGTGGTATGCAGATGCTCTCTCTTATAAGAATAGGGGTTTTGCAATAACAGGTTTGATTTATCAGGCTCTGCCAATGGGAGCCGTACCGGTAGGGCATAACTCGATTATTGATTTGAAGGATGTTCCATGTGAGGAAGTGGATATGGGAGAGACGAATGCATATCATTTCTCTTTAAAAGGAGCCGTTGCTTTCCCATCTCTTTCGGATGCAGATAAAAATATTCTTGATGCAGTTATTTGTAAACTTGGCAAGATGACAAAAAAAGAAATTATTTCTTTTATGCACAGGGAAAAGGCATATATTGAAACTGCTCCCAGAGATGTGATTCCATTCAAATATGCAGATACTTTACAAATTTAAAAATGGTAAAACACTTGAATTGACCTATAACAAATCTTTTCTAACAAGGGCGGTGCCGGAGCTTAATCTGCTGAAATCATATAACAGCTTCTGCCGCCGCCCTGCCCGATTACCAGGATATAGGCAGTATATAAAAATCAACGAATTACACAACATCTGCATATACTGCCTTGCGGTTATTTATCAATCCAAAATAATCAGCGCCATAAACACCAGATCCACATCCCCTGTATTCACCAATCCATGCCCATGAGCATCCGGTGTAAACGTAACGTCCCCGGCTTTGACAGGACGGACCACACCGTTGTCATCATAATCGCCCTGGCCGGACAGGATATAATATGTCTCACTCTCCTTGTGATGCTCATGGTATCCGAGTGAACATCCCGGCTCAATGATCACTTCCGCGTACAGTCCGCATTTTCCATTCAGTTCTTTTTCCCCTAAAATGTGCTTGATAATCACATGGCCCTTACCACCACACATATTTTCTACTGTCTCTGTTTTTATCATACTTCATCCTCCATGCAAAAAGGTCCCCAAAGGTGGGTTTTCGCCTTTGAGAACCTTTTTTCCAACTTTTATTTTTTCTATATCTTAGACCAATTTCTTCCTGTTGTCAACATTTTACTGCAGGCACTTAGAAAATATCCGGTTTTACCCCTTAACTTGAAAACTATTCTCCTCTACCACAGGGACCTCTTTTGCTTCAACGCCCTCAATCCTTATAAAATTCCCCATGGACAGGCGGTCCAGAAAATTGGATATCTCTTCCTCTCCGCCCTGAAGCTCAAGCTCCACGCATCCGTCCCAGGTGTTCTTCACCCAGCCTGTCAGCTGCAGCAGCCTCGCCAAATGCTGTGCCCGGTATCTGAGCCCCACCCCCTGTACCATACCGGTCAGTATAAAATGCTTTCTAATCTTCATCTTTTACGCCCCATTTCTCCCGATTTCTTTCCATTGCCTTCCGGGTTTTTATTATAAAACCGGATCGGCTGCAGCACCTGCGCTGCTGTTTTATTCAAGGATTCTTCCATCCTTTTTTAAAGGCCGGAAGAATTGTACAACTTGAATTATACCACTTTCTGTAATGTCTGCAACTGTCTTTTTTATATATGCTTTCCCGTAAAACTGCCAGACAGAACCACTCTGCCCTATGTCAGGGAATTCATACGCCTGTGCCGGGAAACTCCCGACAGACAGCCGGAAAGCGTACCGGTACAGGAGTAAAAAAAGGGTTCTCAGGAATATTCCTGAAAACCCTTATCTATATCATCTTTCATACGAATGAAACGGTCCCGCAGCCTCTTTTATCTCACACTCGCATTTTCTTCCTGAAGCAGTGATTGATCAACAGCTTCACTTGGTACCTCTGTGCCTGAAGAATAGTCCTCTGCCTCTGCAAGGTTATTTTCATTCATATTCTGTGTTTCTCCGTTCACTGACGCTTCTGCTTCCGTTGTTTCTCTTAAAATTATATCTTCCGCTTCCCCATAAGCACTTACTTCCGGAATTTCCTGTGCTTCTCCATAAGCATTTTCTTCCGGAATTTCTGTTATCTCTTCCACTGCACCATTTTCGGGAATTTCCTGTGTTTCTTCCGCATTCGATTGGGCCTTATTCTCTTCAATTTCTCTGGCCTCTTCTATCACATTCAACTGCGGCTTTTCCCTACTCTCTTTTGACTCTTCACTGCTTTTTACAATGGTTTCACCGTCACGCATTCCCGCAAAAATCTGGTTTGAAAATCCCAGCAGCAGCGCAAAGGAAAATACAATACTCCCCATGAATATCTTCCCGGCGATTCCTGTTCTTTTGTTTGATTTTTTATAATTCATTATAGCGATCACTCTCCTCTTCAGACTTCCTGCTGACAACTGGGATGTCATCCGGCTGAGACGGCAGTACAGGCCCGCAAAAGCCACAAGTGTGCCTGCATAGGCTGCCCTTCCGTCCTCTCCTATGCGCCGAAGCACCTCCTCGTCACAGGATAATTCCACTTCTCTAAGAAACGTAAAATAAAAAAACCACAGATACGGATGCTGCCAATAGGCACATAAAAGAAAAAGCGCCAGGAATTTCCACAGGTTGTCCCTTCTCTTGGCATGGATGAATTCATGCAAAACAATCTGTGTATATTTTTCCTCCTCCTCATCCTTCAGATAAGAGGGAATCAGTATTTTGGGCATGAAAAATCCCCAGGTCACCGGCGCACTTATGCGGTCACTCAGCAGAATCCTTCTTCTGTCCAGGCCCAGTTCTTCAAAACTCAGCTCCCGTGCGGCCTCTCCCGGCACCGGAACAGCCTCTCTTAAAATACTGCTCTCACGGCAGTAGCGGATAAACAGTATAAAAAATATCGCACAGCCCACAGCGAATGCGGCCGCCATTCCCCACTTTACAAAGTGATAACTCTCTGCCACTTTCTGCGGAGACATCCTGGAAACGATTCCCATGGTCTGTGTTGAAACAGCACGCACCGGATATCTCTCCACTGCAAGCATCAAAGGCAGTGCCAGGATACCGATGCAGATGAAGATCCGGTCCATCCTGTACTTATCGCTGCTTCCGAACTTTTTTGAAGCCAGACGGAAAATGCTGAAGACAAGGCACATTACCGCAAGAACCACATTGATCTTTATAAATACCATGCTACCTCCGCTTCCTTTGAATCAGCGATTCAATCTCCTCCAGGTCTTCCTTCGTCAAATCCTGCTCCGCGAAGAACGCTGAGATAAAATTTTTCTTGGAACCTTTAAAGGTCCTGGAGATCAATTCGTTCACTTCATAGGATTCAAATTCATGCCTGTCGATCAGGGGCCTGCACCGAAATCCCGGCTCTGACCGCTGAACGGCTCCTTTTTCTATACATTTCTTGATAACTGTGTAAGTTGTATTCTTGTTCCAGCCGACTCTCTCACTCAGCACTTCAACGACTCTTTTTGCCGGTATCTCACCTTCTTCCCACAGGACTTCCATTACTTTCTGTTCTGATTCAAATAATTTCATAAGCATAACTCCTTTGGACTATTGCAATCGTCTACATATAGACTATTACAATAGTCCGTATTTGTCAATGGTTTCTTTTAATCTTTTTTCTCTTCTATGATATCCAGCAGGATTTCTTCCCACACGCCTCTGTTTTCCCGGAGGATTCTCCGGTAGGCAGACTGCGGCAGGGGAGAATCCGCTCTGCCGATCTCTATAGTTAGACTGGGAATCCCCATCTTAAGCAGCGCCCAGTCCTTGTATCCCGCCGGGTCCAGTTCTTCATAATTGCCGTCCGGTTCATAGCCTGTGACAGCGGCAATGCGTTTTGCAAAGGTCTGGGTCCTTGATGCCAGCTCTCCCTGCTGTCCAAATGCCCAGTATATGACACCGCCGGAGGAGTGATAGCTGACTGTGCGGCAGAACAGTTCCTTTTTTGTAAGATTTACCAGTGCCTGCGCCTCTTTGGTGCTCTCCGGCGCAGTTCCCTTGTATTTTTCTCTGGAAGGCCTGCCGATCCCATCCACATACTCTTCCCACAGGGCATCAAAGTTCCGGTTCACATCCACGCCCTCCGCATTGGACTTCCAGCGGCGGAAATAAGATTTCCAGGGCATTCTGGCGCCGTCCTCGTCCGCAATCTCCCACACCTGTTCCCGGATTCCGGGAGACCGCATACCCTCGGCTCCGAACTGGCTCACTGTCACACCGTCCGGATTCGCCATGGGGATAATATGCAGAGCTCGGTCTCTCAGCAGCTCGCTGTAAGAGTATCCCTTGTAAGTTCTGTCCTCATGAAGCAGATTCTCCACAAATTCCCCCAGCTGTTCCATGACAAGCTGAGTGGTCATATATTCTCTTCCATGGATTCCCGCAAAGATCAGAACCTTGTCAGCCGCGTTTTCATCCCCCATACGCACGTGATATAGTTTCCTGCCGTCCACCGTATCACCAACTGTTTGAACTTCCATAATTCCTTTGAAAATTTTGGAAAATATGTGCAAATCATTCTCCATTTCTCGGTAAGTGTAGCCTGAAAATTGGACAAATTGTCGATTTTCTCTTTGATTTCGGGCATTTATGCACATTGACGGATACCTCAAAACTCATTATAATTAAAGATATTCTATGGGAGGGAGAATAAGAAGTGAAGAAGCTGAAACAAATTGCTGCACTGGTTGGAGCCGTACTGCTGCTTGGCATGTACGTCCTGGCTTTTATTTTTTCTCTTTCGCACAGCCCAAATGCCGGTAATATGCTGCTGGCCGCAATCTACTGCACGGTACTTGTTCCCGTGTTTTTGTATGCCTGCCTGCTCGTATACCGCTACACAAGGCAGAAAAACGGTATTCCCAGGATAGATGCCAATTCCTCTGTGGATACCTTTATCTTTGACCTTGGAAATGTGCTGGTCCGTTATGACTGGAAATCATTTTTAAAAAGCATGAAGTACAGTGGGGAAACAATTCAGGCTGTGGGCGATGCTGTGTTTGACAGCCCTGACTGGGTGGATGCTGACCGTGGTGTGCGGAATGAAGAGGAAATTCTCCAGGCCTTTATTGATAATGACCCGGAATACGAAAAAGAAATACGCGAGACATTTGCCAAAATGAGCGGTGTCATACATACCTACTCTTACACAGTTGACTGGCTGAAATATCTGAAAAAAAGAGGGTACAAAATTTATTACCTGTCCAACTTTTCACAGCCGCTCTATGAACGCTGCAGGGAGGAAATGGCCTTTCTGGATCTGATGGACGGCGGCTACATGTCCTGGCAGGTAAAAATGCTGAAGCCGGAACCTGAATTCTATCAGAAACTGCTGAAAGATTTTCATATTAAACCTGAAAAAGCTGTATTTATTGACGATGTCCTGGAAAATGTGGCGGAAGCCCGCTCCCAGGGAATTAATGCTGTCCATTTTAAAGGTCGGAAAGAGACAATCCAAAAATTATTGGAAGAATACGATGTGCAGTAAAAATAAGTGCACCCAAAATAAGACAACGCTCCATTATAAAACCAATGGAGCGTTGTCTTATTGTTTTATTTATTGCGGTAGATAATATCCTCACGGCTCGGACCATTGGAAACCATGGTGATGGGGAAGCCGATCTTCTCTTCCACAAATTCAATATATCTGCGGCAGTTTACGGGAAGGTCATCGTAGTTTTTGATGCCGCGGATGTCACAGTTCCAGCCCGGAAGCGTCTCCAGAACCGGTTTTGCCTTTTCCAGCCTGCCGGTTGTGGGGAATTCTGTTGTAATCTCACCGTCAATATCGTATGCCACGCACACCGGAATCTCCTCCAGATATCCAAGTACATCCAGGACCGTGAAAGCTACATCCGTAGTTCCCTGCATACGGCAGCCGTATTTAGATGCCACACAGTCAAACCATCCCATACGTCTCGGGCGTCCTGTGGTAGCGCCGAACTCTCCGCCGTCTCCGCCGCGTCTTCTCAATTCATCTGCCTCATCGCCGAAGATTTCAGATACAAATGCGCCTGCGCCTACTGCACTGGAGTATGCCTTGCAGACTGTGATGATCTTTTTGATCTCATATGGCGGAATCCCTGCACCAACTGCACCGTAGGCAGCCAGTGTGGAGGAAGAGGTTACCATGGGATAGATACCGTGATCCGGATCTTTCAGGGAACCTAACTGTCCTTCCAGAAGCACTTCCTTACCTTCTTTCAGAGCGTTCCACAGATACAGAGAAACGTCACACACATAAGGAGCGATCATCTCTTTATATTCCGCCAGCTCTTTCATGATGTCATCCGGGTTCAGAAGCGGTTTGTGGTATAAATGCTCCAAAGTCACATTCTTTGTCTCGCATACACGCTCCACTTTATCTCTCAGTGCCGCGTCATCATCGAAAAGCTCGCTGACCTGGAAACCGATCTTTGCATATTTATCAGAATAAAACGGTGCGATTCCAGACTTGGTGGAACCAAAAGATTTTCCTGCCAGGCGCTCTTCTTCATACTCATCAAATTTGATATGATAGGACATTACCATCTGCGCACGGTCAGAGACTTTGATCTTCGGTGCTGGTACACCCTTGTCCACAATAGACTGAATCTCTTTAAACAGTACCGGGATATTAAGCGCAACACCGTTTCCGATGACACTGGTTGTGTGGTCGTAGAACACACCGGACGGAAGAGTATGGAGCGCAAATTTTCCGTAATTGTTTACAATTGTGTGGCCCGCATTGGCACCGCCCTGGAATCTTACGATGATATCGGATTCCTGTGCGAGCATGTCAGTGATTTTGCCCTTACCTTCATCTCCCCAGTTAGCCCCTACTACTGCTTTTACCATTTTTCATTCCTCCTAATGAACTTTTTGTACCCATGTATCATACTACATTTCTTTTAAGAAATAAAGTTCTAATTTGTAAATTCGGACGAAAAATTGCGGATTTTCATGGGAAAGGAGCCGTTTTCCCCGCGTTTTGGCGGCTTAAAACGGCTCCTGCATCCGGGCAGAATAAAAATTCCGATTCTCATTCTGCCGTTTTTTATCAAAAACTGTTAGTCAAAATGCACTTCTGCGGCAAATTTTGCCCTTTCATCCATCAATGCCTTGAATCCATCCTCATTTCTGGACCCCTTCAGCTCATCCATATATTCATCATAATCGCATAAATAAACATAGACGGTAGATGTGTCATGGTTTTTCACGGATACGGTATTTACACTTCCCCCTGTGACATCCATAACTTTGCCCTGGGCATCCAGGATCACCGGGAAATAATCTGCTCTTTTCGTTTTATCATCATATGACTCATTGACTGTGATCTCAAATGGAGTTTTGACAACAGATGCAATGCCTGCGCCATCCTCATTCATCTCATTCACTTCGGCAGTCTGTGTTCTGGAGTAGTCTGCGTTGATATCAAGCTCAAACTGCCAGGAGCCGTCCATCCACCAGTTTTCATGGCTGTTGGGGAAGCTGTCCCAGCCGCCTTCGTCTTCCGCTTCTGTCATGACCCGATTCCACTCTTCATCGGACATGGCTTCCAGTTCCTCCGCCGTGTACCCTGTACTGAAGGTATCGGGATCAGCCAAATCCCCTATGATCTGGCTGATGTCCAGATTCAGGGTGAACTGTTCCGGTACCTCTATTTTGGTGCTGTACTGATCCAGTACTTCCGCGTCAACTATAAATTCTTCCCCGTTTGCCTCAGCCTCTGCCTGCTTTGCCTGCAGCCCGCTGTCGTCTGTATTCTTCATGTTCAGGTCTATACGCATAACCCCTGTGTAGGTATTTTTATCCAGAAACTCGCCTTCCAGATAGACAAGATCATTCTGTTCCTGAGGATTGAAGCTGTAATTTTCCTTCGTTTTCACACTGATCGATGGCTGTCCGTTCCCATCCAGACGGGTATCCTGAAATGGCTCTTCTGATTCTATGATAAGGGAAAGGTACAGGGCCGAGCCGCTGCAATAACTCTCAGACATGGTAACTGTAGTGCCGCCAACCGTTTGACGGAAGGCTCCCGCACCGGTATTTCCCTCATCGCCGCTGTCCTGCCCGCCGCTTTCCCGGTTTTGTGCTGCTTCCTTATCCAGTGGTTCTGCATAATCCTTGTAATCTTCCCCAAAAGAAAGCTGTCCTTCCATGCGCTCAAATATGTGCCCGATCAGCGGCAGATTGGAAGCCCATACCGGATTCTGATAGCAGGCTCCGATAAAGACTGCCATAGCGGCTGCGGCGGCTGTACAACCCACAACTGCTTTCTTCAGATGTCTGCCCCTGCGCTTTGTCTTCCTGTTCATTCGGATGATCTCGGCACCTGCCGGTGCCTTCTCCCCTGCTTTTTTCTCTATCAGTTTCAAACTCTCCTCAAATCTGTCATGAAATTCCTTTGAAGGTACCGGTGCCCCGTCTTTCCATTTTCCCTGTTCTAACATAATGCTTCCTCCTTATCACCAAGACTTTTTCTAAGCTGATTTCTTCCCCTGTAAAGCCGTGTTTTCACTGTATTTTCCCTGGTCTCCAGCATCTCCGCGATCTCCGCAATGGAGAAACCTTCTATATAAAATAAGGTAACCGCAATGCGGAGGTCCTCCGGCAGATCATCTATGGCTGCATAGAGGTCTGTATACAGCTTGTCCTCCTTCCCCGGTGCGTTCTCCACATACTCCTCGTAGGGAACCAGACGTTTACTTCTGCGTTTCATTTGGTAGCACTCATGGATAAGAATGCGTATCAGCCATGTTTTAAAGTATTTTTTTTCCTTCAGGGTATCTAATTTTTCAAAAGCCTTCAAAAGCGCTTCCTGTACCGCATCCGCACTGTCCGCATCATTCCTTAAAATGGACATTGCAACATGGTACAGGGTAGCTTCTGCGTCCCTGACGGCCTGTATAAATTCCTGCTGCTGCATGGGCTCCTCCTTTTTCTGTTTTATCTCTTTTGTTATCTATTAGATACCCGGGGTGATAAAAAGGTTCTGATAAAAATATTATAAATTGTTTGGGGGAAGGGCTGCAATATGAAAATCCACTTTTCTGTTTACTTCAGTGCCGGAACATGCTAAGATAATAAGCAAGTTAATAAGCAAGTTAATTTGGAGGTGAAAATATATGAACCGTTATCAACCGCCGTTTACCATTAATAATACCATGCTGATATATGTCTCATCCATATCGGAAAAACTCGGCAGGATCAGTATGCTGCAGAAGATGGAATCCCGCCCCTATCTAAGGCGTAACAACAGAATCAAGTCCATTCATTCTTCCCTGAAAATTGAGGCTAATTCCTTGTCACTTGGACAGGTCAGGGATGTGCTTGCCGGGCACATGGTTCTGGGTGAGCAAAAGGAAATTCAGGAAGTAAAAAACGCTTACGCTGCTTACGAAAAATTGCCTGAGATCAATCCATATAGTTTGAAAGACTTAAAAAAGCTGCATGGAGTCATGACCCAATATACGGTAGATGAGTCCGGCGTATTCCGTAAAGGAGAAGAAGGTGTGTTTAATGGGGATAAATGTATTTTCATCGCACCTCCGGCAAGATTGGTACCGGGGCTTATGGAAGAATTGTTCGACTGGATGTCTCGAGAACAGGCATCCGTACACCCTCTTATCCTGTCCTCAGTCTTTCATTATGAATTTGTATTCATTCACCCTTTTTCAGACGGAAACGGCAGGATGGCAAGGCTGTGGCATACGGCGATTCTTTCCAAATGGAAACCGATTTTTGAGTACATCCCGATTGAAAGTCAGATTGAAAAATTTCAGGATGGTTACTATCAGGCAATTGCCCAATGTCATTCAGAAGGGACTTCCAATATCTTCATTGAATTTATGCTCAAACAGATTGATATGGTTCTTGATGATATCTCCAAACAGATATCGGATGATACAGAACAGATGACAGAATATGTAAAGAAGCTTTTGTCCGCAATGGAAATGGATACTTCATATACAGCAACCTGCCTTATGAAGAAACTGGGATTAAAATCAAAGGAAACCTTTCGTAAAAATTACTTAAATCCGGCAATGGAACTTAATCTGGTCGAAATGACTGTACCGGAAAAACCAAGAAGCAGAAATCAAAGATATATTCGGAGATAACAGAAAAAGGCAGCTATATTCCCAAAAGAATACAGCTGCCTCATCCATATTTTTTATTCCGCCACTTCTCTCCTGCGGAAAATTATAAATATAATTGCCGATACCCCCATCAAAATAGGATAGAACAGATACGGCATGATCGCTATAGGCGTAAGCCCGGACAGACTGGCCGCGGCCAGAAGCTGGGCACCGTAGGGAATCATTCCCTGACCTACGGATGCGAAGATATCCAAAAGGGACGCGCTCCTTTTGGGGCTTACCCGGAATTCCTCGCTGATCTCTTTTGCAATGGGGCCTGCCATAACGATAGCCACCGTATTGTTGGCTGTACAGCAGTCCACGAGCAGGGCCAGAACGGAGATGCCGAACTCTCCGCCGCGCTCCCCGTTGATCTTCTTCTTGATCACATTCAAAATATACTCAATCCCTCCGTGTTCCTTCACCAGGGCCACAATGGCTGCAACAATAATGGAGATCACTGTGATATCATACATTCCGGTGATACCGTCTCCCATCTTCTGGAACATCTCACTGACAGCAAACGCCCCTGTGCCTACTCCCACAATGAGGGACAGTACAGTACCGGTTATAAGAACAATGAACACATTGATGCCGATGAGCGCACCGATCAGGACCACCAGGTATGGAATCACCTTGATGATCTGGAACTTCAGGTCATCATCAATGACTCCTGCATTTCCCCTGGCGATCACGAAGAAGATCACAGCCGTGATGATAGCTGCAGGCAGAACAATAAAAAAGTTCTCCCTGAATTTGTCCTTCATCTCACACCCCTGTGTCCTCACCGCCGCAATCGTGGTATCGGAAATCATGGACAGGTTGTCACCGAACATGGCGCCGCACACAATGGCTCCCATGCAGATCGGGAGAGGAATGCCTGTCTTCTCGGCAATTCCCACGCCGATGGGTGCCATAGCGGTAATAGTGCCCACACTGGTTCCCATGGAAATAGAAATAAAACAGCCGATGATAAACAGCCCCACCACTGCAATGGAGGACGGCATAATGGAAAGCCCCAGATTGACCGTGCTCTCCACCCCGCCTGCCGCCTTTATGGAACCGGAAAAGGCTCCGGCTGCCAGAAAGATCAGGCACATGGTTACAATATTTTCCTCACCGATGCCCTTTGAGATAATTGCCACCTTTTCCTGAAACCCTACTTTCCGGTTCTGAAAAAATGCCACGGTAAGCGCGATCAAAAATCCCACAATGGCAGGCATGGTATAAAAGTCATGGAACAGGATACCCGCTCCGATAAAAATGATCAGAAACACCCCAATCGGCAAAAGCGCTATGGGATTCCCCCTCTTTTGCTCCTTCATGTAAAAACCTCCGAACTGTATTTTTATTATACGTTGATCTCTGCAGTCATTCCCAGGATCTCTTTATTTTCATCCAGTACCGGCTGTACCACATTTTTCAGGAACGCCTCCACCTGTACCTGAGCACGTCCTGTGTAGCGGGACGGCTCCATGGTCTTCTGCAGGTCTTCCAGACTCATGTTAAATGCGGGATCAGCGGCAATAAGCTCCAGAAGGTTGTTCTCTTTTCCTTCCACCTTTACGTTCCTGCCTGCCTCCATGGACAGCTCACGGATTCTCTCATGCAGCTCCTGGCGGTCCCCGCCTGCTTTCACGGCATCCATCATGATATTCTCTGTAGCCATGAACGGAAGCTCGCTTCTCAGACGTTTCTCTATAACCTTAGGATACACAACAAGTCCGTCCACCACGTTCAGGCACAGGTCCAGGATACCGTCAATAGCCAGGAAACCTTCCGGAACGGAGAGACGTTTGTTCGCAGAGTCATCCAGTGTTCTCTCAAACCACTGGGTAGCGGAAGTGATGGCCGGATTCAGGGCATCCACCATGACGAAACGTGACAGGGACGCAATACGCTCACTTCTCATCGGGTTTCTCTTGTATGCCATAGCCGAGGAACCGATCTGGCTCTTCTCAAACGGCTCTTCCACTTCTTTTAAGTGCTGCAGAAGCCTGATGTCATTGGAGAACTTGTGGGCACTGGCTGCAATGCCTGCCAGTACGTTCAGCACTCTGGTGTCCACTTTTCTGGAATAGGTCTGTCCGGATACCGGATAGCACTCCTTAAATCCCATCTTCTCCGCAATCATGGGATCAATCTTGTCAATGGTCTCCTGGTCCCCGTCAAACAGTTCCAGGAAGCTGGCCTGTGTACCTGTTGTACCCTTGGAACCAAGCAGTTTCATAGTGCTGATCACATAATCCAGGTCTTCCAGGTCCAGCATGAACTCCTGCATCCACAGGGTTGCTCTTTTTCCCACTGTAGTCGGCTGCGCTGGCTGGAAATGTGTGAACGCCAGGGTTGGAAGCGCTTTATGCTCATCTGCAAATTTGGAAAGCTCTGCAATGACGTTGACCAGTTTTTTCTTCACAAGCTTCAGGGCCTCTGTCATCACAATAATGTCTGTATTGTCGCCCACATAACAGGAGGTAGCACCCAGATGGATGATTCCCTTTGCCTTCGGACACTGCACGCCGTATGCGTATACATGGGACATTACATCATGGCGCACCTGTTTTTCTCTCTCTTTTGCCACGTCATAATTGATGTCTTCTGCGTGGGCTTTCAGCTCGTCGATCTGTTCCTGGGTAATATTTAATCCCAGCTCTTTCTCTGTCTCTGCCAGGGCGATCCACAGTTTTCTCCATGTGCGGAATTTCATGTCCGGGGAGAAAATATACTGCATCTCTTTGCTGGCATAGCGCTCAGATAATGGACTTTGATATCTGTCTGTACTCATTTGAATTCTCCTTTTTATTTTATATTGAAGTAAACACAAAAAAGGGCGCCGCGAGGCGCCTTCCGAGCCGGAAGGTGTCCCGGGCACCCCTCTGATTTAAGCCAGGCCCAGACGTTTGAACACTTCGTTATATGCCTCTTCTACGTTGCCCATGTCTCTTCTGAAACGGTCTTTGTCCAGCTTCTCATTTGTCTCTACATCCCACAGACGGCAGGTATCCGGTGATATCTCATCAGCCAGGATGATGGTTCCGTCTGCTAATTTACCGAATTCGATTTTGAAGTCGATCAACTTCATTCCTGCGTTCAGGAAATATTTGATCAAAAATTCGTTGATTTTTCTTGTATAATTTTTAATGGTGTCGATTTCTTCCTGTGTAGCCAGTCCTAATGCAAGTGCATAGTCATCATTGATGAAGGGGTCGCCCAGGTCATCATCTTTGTAGCTGAACTCTAAGATCGGGCAGAGAAGCTGTTTTCCTTCTTCTACTCCCATTCTCTTGGAGAAGCTTCCTGCAGCCACGTTACGAACAATTACCTCTAAAGGAACGATGCTCACTTTTTTTACGGCTGTCTCGCGGTCGCTCAGTTCTTCTACGAAGTGAGTCGGAACGCCTTCCTTTTCCAGCTGCTGGAAAACATAGTTTGTCATGCGGTTGTTGATAGCGCCTTTACCTGTGATCGTGCCTTTTTTCTCGCCGTTGAATGCTGTGGCATCATCTTTGTAATCTACGATCACTACGCCGTCTACATCTGTTGCAAATACTTTCTTTGCTTTTCCTTCATAAAGCTGCTCTAACTTCTTCACCTTCGTACACCTGTCCTTTTTCCATAATATTGAGTTCTCTCAAAAGAGAAACGTTACGATACACAAGGAATTATATAACATCGGTTTTCAAAACACAAGCCTAAAATCCGGTACTTCTGTGATATTCTTTTGTGTATTTTTCCAAAAGAGCCCCCATGTCTTCCTGTTTTTCCCGGGAAGCATCCGGCTTTTTGGCTTCCATCTCTTTCTGGATCTCTCTGCAGGTATCCAGATCCGCACCCATTCTGGCACATTCTCCCTGCCACTGGGCTTCCTCCATCAGCATCCTGCAGGCACACAGGTAATGCTTCAGGATCAGCTTGGTGTGAAGCTTTTCATATGCCTTTTCAAAGCATTCCTTAGCCTCCTCTATCTGGAAGAGGTGCAGATAGGCACAGCCCATATTGTGGAAGATCTCCCCCTCATACTGTCCGCCAAGACCTCCGGTATCCACACTTCTTAGGGCATCCTCGTAAATGCGGATAGCATTCACATACATCCGGTTGTCCACCAGATAGTCGCCCTTTTTCTTCTTGCGGGCCACTTCGGGAAGCTGTTCCAGGACCACAAGCTCCTCATTTAATTTTTTAAACTGCTCATGGGTCAGGTAATTGATCTCCCTGAAAACAGCCAGGATGAAATCCCCTGCCCCCCGCTCTTCCTCCAGAATCCGGTACAGCTTCTGGTAGAGCTTTAATAGTCCCAGCTCGTTTTTTATCCAGTCACAGAGATGTTCATTGATGATCGTCTCGTCCAGCAGATAGATGTTGTGGTAGAGATAATAACATAATTCTTCTATACTGTAGATATTCGTGCTGATGTTTTCAATATAAAACGGAAGGGAAGCCCGTTTTATCTGACATAATATGTATCCGCTCATCTATTTCCTCCTACCACGCTGCTCTCTCGGTCCACATCAGGCCGCTTGAGGGGAACATCTCCCCGAATCCCAGATCCTGTACCAGAATAATGCAGGTATCCGCTGATTCATACATGATGTGCACACGAAGCCTCGTGGTCCTGTCAGGCCTTTTCGGAAGCCCCGGCAGCTTCATGCAGTAATGTCTTACTTCCCCGCCGTCCATGGGCTTCACCATGAATTCCAGGTTCTCCCTGCCGTCCAGAAGCAGTTCAAATTCGTGCTCTGTCTCATACCAGTTTCTTCCGGCCTCAGCAACGGTATAGTTCTTCTTTTTCCCCTGGATGAGCATTTCCATGCTCACATGGTTCTGGACCAGGGCATTTCCCACATACAGATATGTGCCCAGAAGCTTCTCCTCGGTCCGCTCCCTTGCCGCATAGCAGGCCCCTTTCACATACATGTTGTTTCCATAGTATACATGGCGCTGGTTCTTGCACAGAAGCGGTACACTCCTTACAGCCCAGTCCTTGGAAAATCCGTCCCCTACCAGGTAAATCCCCGCGTATGTGTCATTTCCGCAGGAATCTGCAATCAACTGGTAAAAGTCTACGTCCTTCTGGTCCGGGTCTTCCGGCAGGGTTATGGTCTTGCCGTGTTCCACTGTGACCAGCATGGGCTTTTTCTGGCTGTCTACCACCATGCGGGAAAAAGATACTTTTCCTTTATCAAATGTGAAGAGTCCTGTCATACGGTTCCAGTTATCCAGTCTCTTGCTCATCACATAATAGTAAAAGCTCTCCTCGTAATCCTGCAGAAGCACCTGCCCGGAAGTAAATTTCAGGCGGGTGCACACTCTCTGCAGCTTGCGCACCAGCACTCGGTTCAGGTCCGGAACCGTGATCATCAGGGTCTTGATCTGTCTCGCCGGCTCTGCCACGCCAAGCACGGACAGACAGCCTTTTAAGTAGATCTCCAGCAGCTCCTCCGGCCTGTACCAGCCGCCGTCAATCTCCACCGGTTCCCCCTGGCCCCAGATCTCCAGCAGGTTATCCACCGGGATTTCCCCCTCGTGCATGGAGAAATAATCCGCCTCCATACCGAAGTGCCACACTTCTGTCCTGGGCCTTTTGGAAAGTCTGGTGGAAAATGTATACTGATTGCTTCCTGTCTTCACGGAAAGAGAGACCGGTTCTTTTTCTTTTCTGTCATAATAGCAGATCTGGGAAAACTCCTTCCCCAGTTCCAGGCCCGCGATAATATTTCTTGTCTCATTCATGCCCTTGTCTGCCTCCTTATTCTATCAGTTCAAAGAGAGAGGAAACCCAGGCTTCCTGCTGTCTGTACTGTCCCAGCAGTTCCATAAGCTCCTGTTCTCTTCCCTGCTGTTTCGCCGCCAGCATACGGTTGATCATCTGGTATTTTGTAGTCCCCTCCAGCTTTGCCTCGGGAACGGTGAGCCTGCTCTTTTCCGTCTGCTGTATCTCCCCGCGGCCTGCCACAGTGAAATAATACTCCAGTACCTCCCCGTAAAACAGGATAAATTCTTTATTGTAAATACCCTGATACAGATTTTTCAGCGGTTCGCTTTTGAACTCTCCCGGCTCCCTGTCCGGCTGCAGCATGCGGTAGTGAATGGTCACATCCGCCCTGGGACTGGCCTGGCACTGGGCAAACACCTTGTCCTCAAGCTGCATGCTCTGCAGAAGGGTTCTGGGAAGCTCCTGGAAAAAGGCAAATTTAAGCCCTGTCCTGGCACATACGGATAAGATGGCGCGGGCCGTCTCCAGCCTGTTTTCCTCCCATTTCTTTTCCTGTGCATAATATTTGAGAAGGGCCAGGTCACAGATAATATCATACTCCCATCCTTTTTTCCTCACGTGCTCCAGCGAGCGGAAAATAAACGTCTCCGCCTCTTTTCCCCCGATAAAATACTGAAAGGATGCAAAGGTCAGGTAAGCCAGTATCACCTGTTCCTTACCGCTTAATTTTACATAGTCCTTCAGAACCGCCGCATCCCCCGGATGGTAGATTCTTGTGAACATGCTGTAGGTCAGGATGTCCTCCTCCAGCTCGTAGGCCTCTATGGAAAATCCCATGGAGCGCTCCCACACCCGGATCATCTCATCCACAGGTCCCTCAAAATACTTGGTCAGATATTCGAGAACCACCTCATCATAGGTGTTCTCCTTAAATATATGGTGAGCCAGAAGAAGAAGCTCCTCCTCATATTCAAACTCCAGATTGAGGATCATGCGGCTGCACAGCCTTAACAGGTCTCTTGGGTCAATCTCCTCATAGCCGTACTCACACAGCAGGTCATAGGCCCCCACATACATGCCCTGTTTGATCAAAATGGTGATGAGAAGGCTCTTGTTGACTTTTGCAAAACTGTGAAAATCCATCTCCCGAAGGTAATCCTTCAGATTGTCATTATCCATATGCTCCTCATAGTAGAGAAGCAGGCGCCTGCGCACCCTCTGCCTGTAATCCTCAGAAAAGCAGTCCTCCCCGGACACATCCTGGATACAGGATATATTTTCTCTTGTTATGGGGTTCTCATGGTTCAGTTCCCCGCAGGTATAGAGGAGAAGCCCCGGTGTCCTGATTCCCTCCGCCAGAAGCTGCCTCGCCAGCTCTTTTCTCTCCAAAAGCGGCTGGATATTGTAATCTATGGTCTGGATATAGCGCCTCTGCCTGTCATCCTCAAAGACAATCCTGGCGTCCGGTGTGTAAATGGACACATAGGCCACTTTATCCGTACAGGTATACGTCTGTTCTTCACAAAATGCCGCATGGCGGACGATCACCCGCCGTATCTTGGGATCATCACAGTAAAGCCTGTGGGTGAAAAGCACCTTCGCAAGGGCTCTCTTAACTGCAGGATCATGGGAGCTTAAGCAGAACTCCTGGTACACCACAGCAAAGTCCTCATTCATCCTGCCTTCCTTGAGCTTCTCACAGGCGAACTGTTCCATACTGCTTTTATAGCTTAAATATGTAGTTTTATCCACTTCCTTGTTGCGTATCACATTGCTGTACACAAATGCCTTTTTCGCGTCGCTCAGCGTATTGTTATAACTGAAATACATGCGTATCATGCGTGGCAGCATTTTCTGGTAATTGCGGCTCATGGTCTCAATATAATACTCGTACAGCCTTGTGATCTTCAGCTCTTTCTCCACTGCCAGCTCATACCACCGGAAATATTCCTTCTTCCTGGGGTCGCCCTTCATGATCAGCATACAGATGGAGCGCACCACGGCTGTGGAGGGATATTTTTCGTAGATGTATTCCAGTATCTCATATACCTTCTGGCTGAAATCCTTCATCTGCCCCGCCAGGTCTGTGGCGCGGAAGGCCATCTCCTCTGTCATAATATCATGCCGCATGGCAAAGAGCAGCACCTGAATGGTGAAGGGACTGATCCTCCTGAGCAGCGCTCCGTCCGCTGCTGCTATCCGGCATGCTTCCAGATACAGAAACGGGCTTCTGCAGCCGGTTCTGTACTGCTCCTCCAGCAGATAGATCTTCTTTGACTGGGTACGCACCTGCTCGGAATCTGTTTTCAGAAGAATATATAACAGAAGGAAGCTGTCCTCCCTGCGCTGGTAAAGCTGATGGAGGCGCACCACCATCTTCTCCCGGATCTCCTGACCGCATCCCAGCACATCCTCCAGGTAGAGATATACGCCCTCCAGCTCCTCCTCCGCCTGAATCCGGCTGTTGTCTTTTAACTTATCCAGGGCGTCCTTTGCTCTGCTGTCCTCCCCGCATTCATGGTAAAACCAGACCTCAAACAACTGGTGCTCCGTGGTGTAATGCCCGGTCTCCCGCAGTTCTGTGAGAAGTCCCAGTGTCCTGCTCTCCCACTGGCTCTTGGACAGCTTCTCCAGACTGTAGTCCAGGTAATCTCTCAAAAGCTCCAGTTTCTTTTTCTTCTCGTATGCCGCAACATTTACCTGGATCTTACCGCTTTTGGAGGCCATCACTTCATAAACAAGGGTCTGGTAAACGGTTTTGATACAGATTCTTCCGTAATTTCTGCCTTTTCCCAGATTCTCCCTGCGGATAATATACTGCAGCTCATATACACTGCCGATAAAATCCTCGTCCCGGATGGATTTTTTCTCCACTTCCAGGAAATCGCCCTCCACGGTCACACTTGCTTTCAGATAGCCCCAGCCGCTTCTGCGCACCCGGACGGTATCCATAAGGGAACTCTGCACCTCATAGATCTCCAGATTCTCCTGTTCCAGATGCAGCTTCACAGGGTCCTTTTTTCCCGTGCCGATGAGAAATTCCTCCAGATGCTGCCAGGTCACAGGATTTTTCGCCATGGCATAATAATAGGGCAGTACCTCCTGCTCTTCTTTCAGAAGCTCCGGAAAGGAATCATCCAGAAACAGATGGTACGCCTCCTTAAAATCTTTTTTCGCCAGCTCCGCAAAGGCATCCAAATCCCTGATGGAGCCTGCGGATGTCTTGATCCGGCACGGTTCCACCTGTATGGCAAAGGGAACCCTGTACTCTCCGATGCTGGTGCTGAGAACCAGCTCTCCCTCAAAGGAATCTCCGGGGTTCAGGCCCTTTACATCTGCCCCGTAGGGAATCTCTATCTTCTCCCCGGTAAAACGCTCTTTTCCCAGAAGAAAACGGCGATGGGAGGAATAGGCGATCCCTTTTATCCGGCTCCCATTCTCTGCTGCTATGATCAGCTCTCCCCTGATATTTTCCCCGGCCTTTGTGCTCTCCCTGATATCTTCCCTGGACAGCAAAAGACCCGGAACCTCGTATTCAAATCTTCCATTTATCAGTTGTTCTATTCTTCTCTTCAATGTATTCTACCCCGTTATCTCTAAACCATATGGCCCGGAGAATCTCCGACTGATTATTATTTATCTTGTTGAACTATTTTCTATATCCCGCTATAATATGTGTTAGTATATATTATTTCAGGACAGAGTCCTGAATAGTACAATTATACACTACAAATGCAAGGGGTGCAACCTCTGCCGCCCCTTCAACAACTCTATAAATAGGAAAATCAAAGGAAACGGAGGCATTTTCATGCTGAAACATAAAGACCATTTTCACGGCAGCGACCTAGAAAAAATCGAAGAAATCTACGGAATCAAAAAAGAAGACATCACCAGTTTTTCCGCAAATGTAAACCCCCTCGGCATCTCTCCCCTCCTGCGGGAGACACTGGCAAGCCACGTGGACGCCATCACCACCTACCCGGACAGAGACTACACAAAGCTGCGCAAAAGTATCTGTGCATACACCGGCGCCCAGTTCGAGAACATCATTGTGGGCAACGGCTCCACTGAGCTTATTTCCCTGTTCATACAGACCACACACCCGGAAAAAGCGCTGATCCTGGGCCCCACCTATTCAGAATATGAGCGCGAGATTGCCCTGGAAGGAGGCCACACGCTCTATTACCCCCTGAAGGAGGAAAATAACTTTCAGATGGATGTAAACGACCTGTGTGCTCAGATGAAAGACGGCCTGGACCTGCTGGTACTCTGCAACCCCAACAATCCCACCGCTTCTGCCATCTCCAGAAAAGACATGCGCAAAATTCTGGACGCTGCCCTGCAGTTCGGCATTGCTGTCATGGTGGACGAGACCTATGCAGAGTTTGCCCCTGATGACAGGAAGATTTCTTCCATTCCCCTTACCAACAATTACAACAACCTGATCGTCCTGCGCGGTATCTCCAAATTTTTTGCCGCTCCCGGTCTCAGGCTGGGCTATGCAGTCACGGGAAACCCTGATCTTTTGAAATATATCAACACCAAAAAGAACCCCTGGACGATCAACAGCCTGGCAGAGATCGCGGGCTGTATCATGTTCTCCGACAAAGAATACATTGAAAAGACCCGCACCCTCATCACTACGGAACGGGAACGTCTTCTCAAAATACTTTCTGCCTGGGATACTGTGAAGGTGTATCCTTCCTGTACGAACTTTATCCTTATGAAAATATTGAAGGAGGATGTGACATCGGATATGCTGTTTGACTGCTGCATCCGGAAGGGACTAATGATACGTGACTGCTCTACGTTTCCGTTTTTGGATTCTTCTTATGTGAGATTTTGTGTTATGAGTCCTGAGAAAAATGATGCGCTGATAGAGGCGTTTGGAGAATTGCTGGGGTAAAAGACAGATGGCGGGAGGGGGATAAAGAAATGAACGGGTTGTGGGGGCTGTGCTCCCGCCCCCCCCCACACACAACCCTGGTTTTCTCTGCCACTGCGTTTTTGAGAAATAGAGGTGGAATGGCCCGTCCATCCGCTTTCGCTTATTTGAGTTCAGCCTCCAGCTCTTTTATGGTTTTCAGAAGCACCGGATGCCTTTTCCATGGCGCAATCTGCGCCAGCGGCTTCAGCACAAAATCCCGCAGATGCATTTCCACATGAGGCACGATCAGTTCCTCTGTATCTATGATCTCATCGTCAAATAACAGCAGATCCAGATCCAGCGTTCTGGGCCCCCAGTGTACCAGGCGTTCTCTTTTGGCGGCCTGCTCGATCTCGTGCATGCGATCCAGAAGCTCGTGAGGATTGTACAGAGTCCGCATACTGAGGCAGGCGTTCAGGAAGTCATCCTGTTCCACACCGCCGTAGGGCGCTGTCACCAGGTAATCTGAGACTTTTAAGACCTTGCAGCCTGTCGTCTTGTCAAGCTCCTCCACTGCCATGTCCAGGTATGCCTTCTTGTCTCCCAGATTGGAGCCGAGAGCGATGTAAGCGGTATGCCATCCCCTTGTTATCTTTACGGATACGGTTTTCAGCGGGAGGCCTACCGGCGCCCAGGGTTTCTTGATCTCCAGGGTGACTGCTTCCAGATGGGCAATGCTGCAAAGCATTTCCTCTGCCAGATGCTCCGCAGCGGCCTCCAGAAGCTTGAAGGTGTGCTTCTGCATATAAGAAGTTATGAAATGACTCACAGCCCCGTAGTCTATGGACGCTGCCAGCTCATCGGTCCTGCCGGCGTGTACGGTATCTGTGTACAGTGTGGCTGATACCATGAACTTCTGACCCAGTTTGTTTTCCTCCGGAAATACGCCGTGGTTTGCGAATATTTCCAGATCTTCTATGTTTATCTTATCGTATTTATCCAGATTCATATGCTATTATCCCTTTCTCTCGCAAAGAATGGCCTGTGTCATGCGGATGGCACGAAGGTTTTCTTTTACGTCGTGGACTCTCACAAATGCCGCTCCCTTTTCTACACCCATGACTGTGGTTACAAGTGTTCCCTCCACTCTCTGGTCAGCGGGCAAATCCAGGGTATTGCCGATCACGGATTTCCTGGAAGTTGCAAGAAGAACAGGGTATCCGATCTCCTTCAGCATTTCCAGGTGGTTTATGGCAGTCAGGTTTTGTTCATAGGTCTTTCCGAAGCCCACACCCGGATCCAGGATAATTTTGTCGTCTGCAACGCCTGCTTCTTTTGCGATGGCGGCACATTCTCTTAAATCCTCACACATTTCCTGCATGAAATCTGTGTACTCTGCCTTGTCTCTGTTATGCATAAGACAGCAGGGTACCTGATAGCGGGCGGTGAGTTCTGCTGTTTTTTTGTCGTATTTGAAGCCCCAGATATCATTTACCATGTCAGCACCTGCCTTCAGGGCGGCTTCCACTACCTGGCTTTTGTAGCTGTCTATGGATACGGGGATATCAAAGTTCTGTTTCAGCATTTCGATGACAGGCACTACCCGGTCGATTTCCTCCTGTACGGTGATCTGCTGATGTCCCGGGCGGGTGGATTCTCCTCCCACGTCAATGATGGCTGCCCCTTCGGCGATCATTTGGGCTGCATGCTGTTTTGCACGCTCCACGTCGTTCCATTTTCCGCCGTCTGAAAAGGAGTCCGGGGTTACATTTAAAATAGCCATTATGTAACAGTCATGTTCTGTGTCAAAAATTCTGTTTCCGATTTTCATTTCCTGTTGTCTCCTTTTTCCTGTATTTTTGTCTGCCGCTGCGGTCTGTATGCCGGTTCATACGGTCAGATACATATTTTTCTTCTCTGCACTCCAGCTGCACTGCGCCTGGGCAGGGCAGGAAAAGCAGCAGCGGGAACCTTTATCAGCCCGGTAAAGGATGCCTGCCAGGTTCCTTTTCCCTTTGGCCGACGTGTCACGGTGGCCGCCGATGGCTTCCAGGATCTCCTCTGACTCCGCATCTGTAAAGCCGCAGTCCTTCAGTATGGGAGCGGCAAGTTTTACTCCGCCCTCGTGGTGGGGAATGCCCTCTGTGTACTGCAGGCCCCTGCCGATGTCGTGCAGAAGAGCTGCCGCATAGATCATTTCTTTGGAAATTCCCAGATTCCGCTCCAGGTTCTCAATATAAGCCAGTCTGGCGGTATCCAGCAGATGCTGTGCATTGTGGCCGCAGAAGATGCGCTCCTGCTCCAGCTTTTCTATATTATGTAAACTTTCCCGGTAAAGCGGATGGTTCCGGATCCGGTTTACCCTTGTCATATCCTGCCTGTTGTCTTCCACTTTTCTTGTCCTCTTTTATCAGCCGCCGCGGCAATTTTGTCAGGCAAATTCCTATACATGGTCGGTACGGGAAATGCGCAGGCCCGGCGGAACCCTTGTCAGCACTCCAGCATTCTGTAGAAAGAATTCTGCAGGCTCTCATTGTCGTCAAAGATACCTCTGGTCACTACAGATACGGTTCTGGTTCCCGGTTTTTTAATGCCGCGCATGGTCATGCACATATGCTCTGCCTGGACCAGCACCATCACGCCCTTTGGCTTCAGTTCCTCCATAAAGGCATCCGCGATCTGGGCGGTCAGTCTCTCCTGAAGCTGGAACCGTTTTGCGAACACCTCCACAGTCCTGGCAATCTTGCTCAGGCCCACCACTTCCCCGTTGGGAATGTAGGCGATAGCCGCGTTTCCGTAGAAAGGGAGCATGTGATGCTCGCAGAAGGAATAGAAATGAATATCCTTTTCCATCACCATATCATTATTATCCACATGAAAACGTTTCTTCAGATGTACTGCCGCATCGTCGGTATAACCGGCAGCCAGCTCCTCATACATACGGGCAATCCTGTCCGGTGTCTCCAAAAGCCCCTCTCTGTTTATATCCTCCCCGATTCCTTCCAGAATCAGGCGTACTCCCTCTTTTATCTTATCCTGGTTCATGTATTACTCTCCCTCCATGGCCTGTACTTCCCGGTCCAGCTCCCCTAAAAAGGACAGAGAGCCAAACGCTACGATCACGTCATCCTTCTGTGCATTTTCCATACTCTTCCTCACAGCTTCCCGTATGCTTCCCGCTGCCTCTACGCTGGGATTCACCTTTGCCACAGCGTCTCTTAACTGTTCTGCCGGAAGTGCTCTTTGGTTGTCCGGTGTCTGTATGGTGATGATGTGTTTTGCCAGAGGCGCTGTCATGCTGATCACGCTCTGATAATCTTTGTCCGCAAACACACCGAAAATAAAATGCAGGTCTTTGCCCTGAAAATATGTCTCAAGTGAATCCTTCAGCACCTTAGCCGCCGCCGGATTATGGGCACCGTCTATGACTACCACAGGATTTTTGTGGATAACAGAAAAACGCCCTCTCCAGAAAGCCTCCTTCATTCCTTTTCTCACCTGTTCCTCTGTCAGGGAATATCCCAGATTTCGCAGGGCCTCCACAGCCTCCAGTGCCAGTGCCGCGTTGGTGACCTGGTAAGTGCCTGCCAGGGTGATCTCCACGTCCTTCCAGTCCTTGTAAGAAAAAGTCTGCCTGTCATACCCGTAGTGCACATCCTGAAAAGCATCCGGGTCCACCACTGAAAGCCTGCACTCCTTCTCACGGCAGACGCGCCTGATCACCGCTGCCGCCTGGGGGTCCTGTTCCGCGCTTACCACCCATGTGCGGGGTTTGATGATACCTGCTTTATTCTCCGCGATCTCCTGAAGGGTACCGCCCAGAAACTCCATGTGGTCCATGCCTATGGAAGATATCATTTCCATCACTGTCGTCTTCACAACATTGGTGGCGTCTAATGTTCCTCCGAGTCCTGTCTCTAATACCACGATGTCGCATTTCTTCTCTTTAAAGTACAAAAAGGACAGGGCGGTCTCCACTTCAAATACTGTGGGACTCCCCTTCTTCTCCGCCTCCATGGCGTCCACTGCCTCTTTGACAACCGTCACCAGAGCAGCCAGGGATTCCCTGTCTATCATTTCCCCGTCCACCTGAATCCGTTCCCGGTAGGCATATAGGGTTGGAGATATGTACCGGCCTGTCCGCAAGCCCGCACCGGAAAGGATTGTGGACATATATGAGAGTGCTGACCCCTTTCCATTGGTACCGGAAATATGGATAAACTTCAAATCATCCTGGGGATTTCCAAGCCGATCAAGCAGCTCTCTCATGTTATCCAGACCAAGTACACTTCCGTATTTGGACACTTCGTCCAAATATACTCTTGCTTCTTTGTAATTCATGTTTCTCCTATCCGAGGCGGCCCTCTTTTTTGTCCGTCTCTATATCGTTCCCATTATATTACTTTTCCCCTGTGTGTTCAAGAAATATATCTATTGTATGGAATATTATGCCAGATGCAAAAGTACCGCACTCACTGTTTGCCAAACAGTGCTGCGGTACTTCCAAACTCCTGAACCATATTCATACACACGCTAATATTTTTTCAGGTCGTCCTCATCTTCATGGTCAATCTCCTTCAGTCTGATAAAGAGCACTGCCACCAGGACGCCCACGCCCCCGATCCCCGCCAGCAAAAACAGCAATCCGGCTGAGGAAAATCCATCCAGGCCTGCCGTCTCCCGCAGCCCCGTACAGGCCCACAGAATGATCAGCAGGCTTACTACAATTGTTATGATCACAGGTGCTATCTTTTTCTTCATGGCATACCCCTCCCGGCTTTGCTTTTACTGAAAGTCAAACAGTGACATCTGGTTGGAATCCGGCAGATCCCCGAACAGACCCAGATCATCCATCAGATCGATCACTGTCTTGCTGACCTTGGTTCTGTTTCGGAAATCGTCTTTTGACAGGAACTCCCCTTCCTCCGCGGCCAGCACCACGGCGTCGGCTGCCCTGTCCCCCAGTCCCTCTATGGTATCCAGGGCGGGCATCAGCTTATCCTCCATGATCTGGAAGGTATGGGCATTGGCTTTATACAGGTCAATGGGTACAAACTCAAATCCTCTCGCGTACATCTCCTGCACGATTTTCATGTCTCTGTAAGTATCCTGCTCCTTCTTGCTCAGTGTATCCTTGCGCTTTTCATAGTCATCCATGAAATATTCCAGTTTCTCTTTTCCCTGGCACATCAGTTCATAGGAAAAAGCCGTTGCGCGGATACTGAAAAACGCCGCATAATATGCCAGCGGATAATAAATCTTACAGTAGGCGATTCTCCATCCCATCATTACATAAGCCGCCGCATGGGCCTTTGGGAACATGTACTTGATCTTCTTACAGGAATCAATATACCAGTCCGGCACATCGTGTGCCTTCATATCGTCAATCCACTCCGGTTTCAGGCCCTTTCCCTTACGCACGCTCTCCATGATGGTGAACGCCTGCCCGTGTTCCAGGCCCTTGTTGATCAGGTAGATCATAATATCATCACGGGTACAGATACATGTAGTAATAGTTGCCGTCCCTGATTTGATCAGATCCTGCGCGTTTCCAAGCCACACGTCTGTACCATGGGACAGGCCGGAAATACGCACCAGGTCAGAAAAAGATGTGGGATTGGCGTCAATCAACATCTGCATGGCAAAATCCGTTCCGAACTCCGGTACCCCCAGGCAGCCTAACGGACAGCCCCTGATATCATCCGGTGTGACACCCAATGCATCCGTATTTTTGAAAAGGGACATAACCTCTTTGCTGTCCAGAGGGATCTCCCTGGCATTGATGCCGGTCAAATCCTCCAGCATACGGATCATTGTGGGATCATCGTGTCCCAGAATATCCAGCTTTAACAGGTTGGAGTCAATGGAATGGTAATCAAAGTGTGTGGTGATAATATCGCTGCTCATATCATTGGCCGGATGCTGCACCGGGGTAAATTCCTCGATATCCCAGCCGATGGGAAGAACGATGATACCTCCGGGATGCTGTCCCGTGGTTCTGCGGACGCCTGTGCAGCCCTGCACGATTCTGTTTATCTCGCAGTAACGCTTGCGGCTTCCCCGCTCTTCAAAGTAATTCTTCACGTATCCGAACGCCGTCTTCTCCGCAAGCGTACCGATCGTGCCTGCCTTGAAAGTCTGCCCGGCGCCGAATATAACCTCCACATACCGGTGTGCCTTTCCCTGGTAATCACCGGAAAAGTTAAGGTCAATATCAGGCTCCTTGTCCCCCTTGAATCCCAGGAAGGTTTCAAAGGGAATGTCAAATCCTTCTTTTGTCAACGGCTTTCCGCACACCGGACAGTTCTTATCCGGCATATCACAGCCTGCCCTGCCGGAGTACGCCCGCACTTCATCGGAGTCAAAATCACAGTAGTGGCAGGAGGGACAGTAATAATGGGGACTTAAAGGGTTTACCTCCGTGATACCCGACATAGTGGCCGCAAAGGAGGAACCTACCGAACCTCGTGACCCTACCAGGTAACCGTCACTGTTGCTCTTCCATACCAGTTTCTGGGCAATCATGTACATAACCGCATAACCGTTGGAGATAATGGAATTCAGCTCCCTCTCCAGGCGCTCCTCAACCACTTTCGGCAGCTTCTCTCCGTATATCTCATGGGCCTTGCTGTAGCAGATCTCCCTCAGCATCTCATCTGAATTTTCAATGACCGGGGGACATTTTCCCTTGTGGATGGGAGATATCTTCTCAACCATATCCGCGATCCTGTTGGGGTTGGTGATGACCACCTCCTCGGCCTTCTCGCTGCCCAGATAGGAAAATTCCTCCAGCATTTCCTCCGTTGTGTGGAGAAACAGGGGCGGCTGCAGATCCGCGTCGTCAAAGCCTTTTCCCGCCATGATGATCCTTCGGTAGACCTCGTCCGACGGGTCCAGAAAATGCACATCGCAGGTGGCAACCACCGGCTTATTAAACATTTCCCCCAGCTTTACGATCTTCCGGTTGACTTCCCGCAGATCGTCCTCTGTCTGAATATCCGTCCTGTCCTCATCCCGCAGCATGAAGGCATTGTTGCCGATCGGCTGAATTTCCAGATAGTCATAGAAGTTCACCAGTCTGGCGATCTCCGGCTCGGGCCTGCCGTTTAAAACAGCCTGGTACAGCTCTCCGGCCTCACAGGCGGAACCGATCATAAGACCCTCCTGATATTTCAGATACAGGCTCTTTGGTATTCTCGGCCTTCTGTGATAATAGATCAGATGGGAATCTGACACCAGATGATAGAGATTAACCCTGCCCGTATCGTTTTTAGCCAGAATAATGGCATGGTAAGTGGGCATCTTCTGCACTGCGTTTACAGAGACAGCACCCTTCTCATTCAGCTCATCCAGGGTACTGATCTCCCTCTCCTCACACATGGTAATGAACTTCTGGAAAATCTGAGCCGTACACTCCGCGTCATCCACAGCCCTGTGGTGATGCTCCAGGGAAACGCCCACCGCCTTTGCGACGGTATCCAGCTTAAAACGGTTTAGCTGGGGAAGCAGAAAACGGGCCATTCCCACAGTGTCCACAGATGTGTAATCTGTCTCGATCCCCAGATCCCCGCAGTTTTTCTCGATAAAGCTCATATCAAATTCCGCGTTGTGGGCAACCATGACTGCCCCTCTGCAGAACTCCACAAACCGCGGCAGGATCACATCTATACTATCAGCGCCTGCCACCATACTGTCATTGATGCTGGTAAGCTTTTCAATCCTGAAGGGAATGGGTATCCTGGGGTTTACGAACTCGGAGAAACGCCCCACGATCTTACCGTCCTCCACCCGGACCGCTCCGATCTCGATGATCTTATCCCTGAGAGCGGAAAATCCTGTTGTCTCAATATCAAATACCACAAAGGTTCCGCGCATGGACTGCCCTTTGCTGTTCTGCACGATTCCTTTCATGTCATCCACCAGATAAGCTTCCACACCGTAGATCACCTTAAAATCCGCATCCGGCGGTACAACACCGCCCCAGGAATCAAAGCAGTGGTTGGCCTCCGGGAAAGCCTGCACCACACCGTGGTCTGTAATAGCAATGGCCCGGTGTCCCCACTCATAGGCCCGTTTAATGATGGCCTTCGCATCAGACACACCGTCCATGTCACTCATCTTGGTATGGCAGTGAAGCTCCACCCTCTTCTCCGGGCTGGTGTCTGCCCTGGAACTGGTAAAGGGGGCAATCTTCTTGATTCCCACCACACTTCCGATGGTCAGCTCACTGTCATACCGGTCAATGGTGGTCACACCCTTCAGTTTCAGAAAGGCTTTCTCCTTCACGCCCTCCAGGATCTCACTCACCTGGTCATTTCTGGCGAACATCTTCACTGTGATGGAATCCGTAAAATCCGTGATGGCAAAAATGATGATGGTCTTCTCATTTCTGATCTCCCTGGTCTCCAGTGTCATGATCTGACCGCGTATGCAGACCTCGCCCATCTCCGTCTGGATGCTTTCCAGGGGAATGGTCTCATCTTCAAAATCTCTGCCGTAGATCACATCCGGGTTGTCGGAGCGCTTGATGCTGCGCTTATAATCGCCGAAACCGCGGTCTCCTTTTCCGAAACTCTTCCTGCCCTTTCCGTCCTTCCCTTTGTCTTCCTTCCGGTCTTTGGGGGCTTTCTTCTCCTCCCCGGATGTTTTTCCTGCAGGAGCGTCTGCCTTTTTCTCTTCCTTTGAAGTCTCCCCGGCAGAAGCGGCTTCCTCCTCCGGAACTTCTCCGCCATCCTCCTGCTGCCCGAAAGAAGACTGCTCAATCACGTGAGCAGCCTCCTGCATAATACGGATCTCACTGTTTTTACGGACTTTACTCTCACTGGCCTCCACATATTCCGGCTCCACGATCAGGGAGAAGGGACAGCGCTCGCAGAATACCTTCTCGATATAGGAGACCAGCTCCTCCTCCCGGCTCTTTGCCAGCACGGAGGACTGCATCTTAAGCTCCATCTTCTGTTCCTCCGGGAAGGTTATCTGGGCTGTGCGGAACATGTTATACACCAGAATGCTGTAGTTTTTCAGTTCCATGGACATGGAAGTGCGGTACGCGTCAAAAAACAGTTTTGGAGTGTACTGCCCGGTCAGAGTGAACTTCTCAATGATCTTCACCGACATGGGCACACCGGGAAAGAACTGGTTTCGTATGGTCTCCTCCAGGGAATAGATGTATTTCTTATGGATCCACTGCCTGCTCCGGATATAGATTCTGATATGGTCTTTTTCCGGATTGACGGCAACTTTTGTCACCACCACCTCTTCCAGCAGGGCGGCAAGTTCCTGCCCCATTTCCAGATTGGGGAAGACATCCAGAAAATTCTTTTCCATCTTTAAGCTTCCTTTCCGTAAAACACTATTTCTCCCAGTTTTCCAGTTCCAGCCGAAGGACATCTAAAAGCTCCGCCTCCGGAACTTTTCTGATGATCTCGCCTTTTTTGATCAGCAGACCCACACCCTTGCCGCCCGCAATGCCGATATCCGCCTCTTTGGCCTCTCCCGGACCGTTGACCACACAGCCCATGACAGCTACCTTGATGTCCAGCGGGAACTTCTGCACCATGGTCTCCACCTGGTTTGCCAGTCCGATCAGATCGATCTGCGTCCTTCCGCAGGTCGGACAGGAAACCACCTCGATACCGCCTTTTCTCAGATTCAGTGTCTTTAAGATCCTCTTAGCGGACTTGATCTCCTCCACCGGGTCTCCGGTGAGGGATACACGGATGGTATCGCCGATTCCCTGGTATAAGATAATGCCCAGGCCCACAGCGGATTTGATATTGCCGGAATACAGGGTGCCTGCCTCTGTGATGCCCACATGAAGGGGATATGCTGTCTTCTCTGCCAGAAGTTCATGGGCTTTGACGCACATGAGGACATCTGAGGATTTTATGCTGATGACCAGGTTGTCATAGTCAAAGTCCTCTATGATTTTCACCTTGTCAAGCGCGCTCTCCACAAGTCCCTCCGCGGTCACGCCGTGATACTTTTCCACCAGCTCTTTTTCCAGGGAGCCAGAGTTGACGCCCACACGGATGGGGATATTCCTCTCCTTCGCTGTGTCCACCACTGCTTTTATCTTCTCAGGACCACCGATGTTTCCGGGATTGATACGAATTTTATCTGCCCCGTTCTCCATGGCCGCCACAGCCATTCTGTAGTCAAAATGAATGTCCGCTACCAGAGGGATATGAATCTGTTTCTTGATCTCCCCCAGCGCCTCTGCCGCCTCTTTCGTGGGAACCGTACAGCGAATGATCTCACACCCTGCCTCCTCAAGAGCATGGATCTGTGCCACTGTGGCTTTCACATCCTCTGTTTTCGTGTTAGTCATGGACTGGATTAGGATCGGATTGCCCCCGCCTATTTTTTTATCACCTATCTGTACCACTTTTGTATGGTCACGATACATTTCACTGCCTCCTGTATAAAAAGCGTGTTCAGGCTTTTCTGACCTAAACACGCCCGTTCTGCATTTACCGGTTAATCTCTAAAAGCTTATTCTTCAGTTCACTTTCCAGACGGTTCATCTCCACCTCAGCTTCCATACGCTTCTGATGGCCCTCTTTCTGGATGTTCATGATCTCATCAAAAGTGCTGATCAGAGACTCGTTTGTCTTCTTCAGCGTTTCAATATCCACAATGCCCCGCTCGGATTCCTTCGCGGCCTCGATGGTGGCCATCTTAAGTGTCTCCGCATTTTTCTGGAGAAGAGCGTTTGTCATATCGGTCACCTGTCTCTGTGCCCTTGCCGCCTCAGAGGAATGGGCAACGCCCAGTGCCAGAACCATCTGGCTCTTCCAAAGAGGAATGGTATTGACCAAAGTGGACTGGATCTTCTCTGCCATCAGGGTGTCATTGCCCTGTACCAGACGGATCTGGGGTGCTGTCTGGATGGAGATCATGCGGGTCAGTTCCAGGTCATGGATCTTCTTCTCAAATCTCTGGCACATGGAATCCAGGTCCTTGGCTGCCTGGGCATCCTCCGGAAGACCGCTTCTCTGGGCTTTCTCCATAAGCTGGGGAAGGTCTGTGCTGCGCACTTCCTGGAGTTTCTTTTTTCCGGCAAGAATGTACATGGAAAGCTCTTTAAAATAATTCAGGTTCAGGGCATACATCTTGTCCATGGTGGCAGCGTCCTTCATAAGCTGGATCTGGTGCTGCTCCAGGGTCTGTACGATCTTCGCAATATTTGTCTCCGCCTTGGCATATTTTGTCTTCATAGCTTCTATTTTATTGGAGCCGCGTTTGAACAGGCCGCGCAGTCCCTTTTCCTCCTCGGCTGCATCGAAGCTTTTGAGCTGTGTCACCACATCGCCCAGAAGATCTCCCACTTCACCCAGGTCCTTTGTCTTTACCTTTTCCAGAGCCTCCTCGGAAAAATCCGCCATCTTTTTCTGGGTTCCTGCCCCGTACTGCAGAATGGCTGCGGAATTGCGGATATCAATCTGTTTTGAAAAATCATCCACCATTTTCCGCTCCGCATCGGAGAGCACACTCTCGTCAAGCTGCGGTTCCACCGGCTCTTCCTTTTTTATTTCCACAACCGGCGCCGCCTCCTGGGGCGCGTCAAATGTCAATGTGGGTGTTACCGTGAAATCTTTGAATTCGTCACTCATCTCTTACTCCTTCTTCGGTTCATTTCCATTCACAGCCCGGATCTCACTTATCCTGCTGAAAATCCTTGCCGCCTGTGAGGCCTTCCTGTGCCAGCATGGTCTTCAGGACCGAAATATCTGTGGCTACATCCCACGCCGTATCCCTGAAAAAGCTGTCCAGAAGATTCTCAAATGCTTCATTAATAGTGTCCAGTGTATTTTCAATTTCTTTCTTTGCCATTATGATGTTGTCGCCTTCCACATCCTGTTTGTCCAGCTCTTCATAGGCCTGCAGAAGCTTCACTGTGGTGGGCAGGTAATAATCCATGAATTTGTGCAGGTCATCGATCAGTTCCGGATGCTGTTCCACACGCTTGAAGATACGCTTGATCACATTTTCCAGATGATACATCTTGTTGGATATCTCCACGCCCGGGATGGCGTCATTGCTTTTTCTTATCTGCTCAATGTAGGCATTGCCCTCCTCTATGACCTGACGGGCCTCCTTGGACAAATTCTCATCGCTGTCTGTTTCTTTTTCCTGCCGGATTTCCTGCTCTTTTTCTTTCTGCTGGATCTCCGCCTGTCTCTTTGTCTCCAGATATTGTTTATAAGACTCATCACTGGTGATCAGGCAGGTGCCCGACTCATCCAGATGTCCCTCCAGAAACATATATTTCTTGATCATCCGCTTCAAATCCCTGCGGACAAATTTCTCCGGCTTTCTCACACCCTTTGCCAGCTCCGAGATCTCCGCATACGTCCTGCCGTTCAGGGTGTGTATGTAGGAACGGAAACGGTTTATTTTCTTTCTGAGCTTATTCCCGCAGATTCCCATAATTCCGCTGATGCCGATAGCCGGACCGAACACGGACAGAAAGATTCCCATCTTATCCGCCAGGGAACCGATGAACAGCGAACAGATTCCCAGCACCGTCAGCGTGACGCCGAACATGGCGAACAGCGCAAAACCCAGGGTGGTAAAGAGTATGCCCATGGCTCTCGGCCCGCTGGTATTAATATAGAGGGCAAATTTTTCCCTTGCCTCTTTTACCCGCTTTGTCTCGGGGTACCGGTATCTTGGTCTTGACTGAAACCCATCCGGGGAATAGGTCCTGTCATTCCACGAAGAGCTGCCTGTGTAAGTCCTGCGGGAGCCTGCCCCGCTGTTTGGTCTTCGGATCCTGTCCCGCCCGCCGCAGCACGAACCCTGGTTCATACTGTTTTTTGCCTGGTCCATGCCGCTTTTTGCCGCGTCTTTCACACTGTTGGCCACATTGCCCAGCGCATCCTCCAGCGTGGCTCCCAGGTCTCGGTTCAACCGGTTAAAATTTCCTGTATCCAGGGCATCCTGTACGATATCTTTAATATCCCTGCCCAGATTATTCCAATCATTATTTGCCATCTTTTATCTCTCCAGTTTTGAATAAAACTATTAGCTATCAGACATACTTGTCCGTTTGATTACGATTATATATGAAATAAGAGAAAAAAGCAATGCGGCATCTCTTGCAATTCATACGTTAAAGTTTTATAATGATAAAAAATTATGATTACATACCGTATCTATCGGCAGAATGGAGGAACTACTATGGAAAAGAAGAACATTGACTGGTCTAATCTCGGATTTTCATACCTGAAAACCGACTACCGCTATGTTTCTAATTATAAGGACGGAGCCTGGGACGAGGGCGCAATGATCACAGATGACACAGTGACCATCAGCGAGTGCGCAGGTGTCCTGCAGTACGCACAGACGGTTTTTGAGGGACTGAAGGCCTACACAACGGAAGACGGACGCATCGTCACCTTCCGCCCTGACTTAAACGGTGAGCGCATGGAGAATTCTGCCCGCCGCCTGGAAATGCCTGTGTTCTCAAAAGAGCGCTTCATACAGGCAGTGAAGGAAACTGTAAAGGCAAATGCTGCCTATGTACCGCCCTACGGCTCAGGAGCCACACTGTATATCCGTCCCTATATGTTCGGAAGCAACCCGGTTATCGGCGTAAAACCAGCCGATGAATACCAGTTCCGTGTATTCACCACTCCTGTTGGCCCTTACTTCAAAGGCGGCGTAAAGCCTCTGACCATCCGCGTCAGCGATTTTGACCGTGCAGCACCAAACGGCACGGGCCATATCAAAGCAGGCCTGAATTACGCCATGAGCCTTCACGCCATCGTGGATGCCCACAACCAGGGCTTTGATGAAAATATGTATCTGGACCCGGGCACAAGAACCAAGGTGGAGGAGACAGGCGGCGCCAACTTCCTTTTTGTCACCAAAGACAACACCGTAGTAACACCAAAATCCAGCAGTATTCTGCCGTCCATCACCAGACGTTCCCTGATCTATGTTGCGGAACATTATCTGGGCCTGAAGGTTGAGGAGAGGGAGGTTCTCTTCGAGGAAGTAAAAGATTTTGCCGAGTGCGGTCTCTGCGGCACAGCTGCAGTTATCTCCCCGGTAGGAAAGATCGTTGACCACGGCAAAGAGATCATACTGCCGGCAGGCATGGAACAGATGGGCCCTGTAACCCAGAAACTGTATGACACACTCACAGGCATCCAGATGGGTAGACTGGAAGCTCCTGAGGGATGGATTCAGGTTATTGAATAATTATTGAATAAATCAGAGGCCTCCGGCGGGAATTTTTCCTCCGGAGGCCTGTTTTGTGTCCGCGGCAGAGCCGCAGGTATTATTTGCCGTTTTTCTTATATTTTACTAACTGGTATTCCAGGTCAAAATAGGTCTGCTCCTCGCTGGCCTCAGCTGCTGACCAGTCCTTTCTCTCATCCAGATTGGGGAACCAGGTATCTGCCTCATAGGCGAAGTCGATCTTCGTTACATAAGCGGTATCACAGTAGTCCAGCAGGGCGCTGTATACGCTGTCACCGCCGATGACATAAATCTCTTCGCTGTCATATTGTTTCAGTTCTTCCATAAGCGCATCCACACTGTGCACGATCACAGCGTCTTTTACCTTGTAATTTTCATCCCTTGTGAGCACAATGTTCGTGCGGTTTTTCAAGGGCTGTCCGCCCGGAAAGCTCTCCAGAGTCTTTCTTCCCATAACAACCACTTTGCCGGTGGTTGTGGTGCGGAAAAATTTCATGTCAGCCGGAATGCTCACAAGCAGACGGTTGTCTTTGCCGATTCCCCAGTTCTTATCTACAGCTACGATTATATTCATCTTGTCTCTCTCCTTTGTCATGCAGATTCTTGGACTGCCGCCTCAAACTGCTATGGGTATATTCCTGATCTGCGGCCCCGCCTGGTAATCCTCCACGATCAGATCCTTTGTGGTAAAGTCATAAAAATCCTTTATCTCCGGATTCAGGGTTACCTTTGGCGCCGCATAAGGTGTCCTGGAAATCAGTTCCCTGACAGCCGGCACGTGGCGGTCATAGATATGGGCATCCGCGATCACATGCACCAGTTCCCCGGGGATCATGTCATTTACCTGGGCCACCATCATAAGAAGGATGGAATACTGGCACACATTCCAGTTGTTTGCCGCCAGGACATCCTGGGAGCGCTGGTTCAAAACACCGTTCAGTACCAGCCTGTCCTCTGCCGCGTCCTTTGTCACATTATAAGTCATGCTGTAACAGCAGGGGTCCAGCGCACCGCTGTGCAGATATTCAAACTGGTACAGATTGGTCATGATCCTGCGGCTGTACGGGTTTTCTTTTAGCTGCCGCAGTACATAATCCATCTGGTCTGTCTCCTCCCCCTTGTAGATGAACTTCCTCCCCACCACATCGCCGTAACAGGTTCCGATGGAGCCGTCTGCATCCGCCCAGGCATCCCAGATATGGGAATTCAGGTCGTGGATGTTGTTGGACTTTTTCTGGTATATCCAGAGGATCTCATCCATGCAGCTTTTAAGAGCTGTCTTCCGCAGTGTCAGCGCGGGAAACTCTTTTCTCAAATCATAGCGGTTCACAACTCCGAAACGTTTGATCGTGTACGCGCTCTCCCCGGTATCCTCCCATTTTGGGCGGACCTTTTCGCCTTTTGTGTCCGTGCCGTTCTCCAGAATATCGCGGCACATATCCATAAAAATATGATCTGCCAGACTCATGCCTTGTCCTCGCTTTTCTATAATAGGTTTCTAATCATCTTTTGTCCTATACAGAATATCATTAATTATTGAAATTGACAATAGAAGAAAAACCGCCCGGATGCGGCTCTGCTGCCATGCATCCGGACGGTTCCTGTCCCGTTTTTACTTAAACAGATTGCCAAACAGACCTTCAAACAGTTTTTTTATCCATTGGTTGGAGGTTACAAAGATAATAAAGATCACAACCGGCAGTACAAACTTCACCAGCACTGACCAGGCGGAAACCAGCTTAAAGCTGATCTTTCCGTCATTCGTAACTTCCTTCTCTGCATTTTTCCTCTTCCATACCCATCCGATAAAGATACAGGCCAGAATCCCGCCAATCGGCAGAGATACATTGGACACCAGATAATCTCCCAGGTCAAAGAAGGTTCTTCCGGCGATCTTAATATCGCTCCAGATACCGAAGCTGAGCGTGCAGGGGATTCCCAGACAGGTGATGAGTGCCGCGGAAATGACGGATGCCTTTGCACGGCTTACCTTGAATGTGTTCACAGCAAAGGAGACCACTACCTCTAAAAACGCAATACTTGTGGAAACCGCGGCAAACAGCACCAGCACAAAGAACACCACTCCGAAAATCTTTCCGCCTGCCATCTCATCAAACACTGCAGGCAGCGTCTGGAACATAAGACTCGGTCCGCTCTCCGGTGAAAATCCAAATGCGAACACAGCAGGAAGAATGGCAAATCCCGCGATCATGGCCACCATGGTATCGAAAAACGCAATACTTGCGGCACTCTTGGGAATATTCTGATTTTTCCCCAGATAGGCCCCGTATGTGATCGTGGCCCCTGTACCCAGTGACAGGGAGAAAAATACCTGTCCAAGTGCTGACAGGAAGGCTCCCGGCGTCAATTTTGAGAAATCCGGTTTCAGAAAGAATTTGATTCCCTCCCCGGCACCCGGAAGTGTACAGGAACGAATGACAATGACGATCAGGCAGACGATCAGAAGCGGCATCATGATCTTGCATGACTTCTCAATCCCCTTCTGGATTCCCATTACAACAATAGCCACTGTGATGACCATAAACACCAGATAATAGATGATCTGGCTGCCCGTATTGCTTGTAAACGATGTAAAAAAGGCTTCACTGCTCTTTGGCAGCCCTGTCACGGAGACAAAAATATACCGGATCACCCAGCCGCCCAGCACGGCGTAGTAAGAAAGGCCGATGAAGCTTGTGATCACCGCCAGAATACCCACACCGCCCCATTTGGAATTCAGGGCCTTATAGCTTCCGAAGGCGTCTTTTCCTCCGGCGCGGCCAATACTGATCTCGGCAATGATCAGCGGAATCCCCACCAGAAAGATGCAGATGAGGTACACAAGAACAAAGGCTCCGCCCCCGCTCTCCCCCACAAGCATGGGGAAACGCCATAAGTTTCCCATTCCCACAGCAGAACCCGCTGCTGCCATAATAAATCCGAAGCTGCCCGACCATTTGGGCGCTCCTCCTGTTTCCTGTGTCTGTTTACTCATAATCTCCTCCTTTTCCGGCAAAAAAAATCTCCCGTCCATAATTGACATACAATCAGGACGAGAGCATTATGCTTCGTGGTACCACCTTGATTCATCCGCGCCTCACGACACAGACCTTTGCAAGTACGGGAAATCCAAACCACTCCATGGATATCCTTATACTCCGGCGCTGTAATGGGCGCTCCCATCGTAGCCTATACTTCTGTAGTCGGTACGCGGCTCCAAGACCATCTTCCATCCAGCCTGCTGCACTTCTTCCCACCGATCGAAGCTCTCTTTGCCAGTCTGCAGAATGTACTCTTCTTTTCTTTGCCTTTTTCTTTATATTTTAATAATAGTATAAAGCGGTTCTTTTTCCTTGTCAAACGGTTTTTAGGTAATCCAAGGGGGTTTTCTCTCCCGGTCCGCCTGTCCCCGGCACTTTACACATTTCCTGAAACGTGATATAGTCACCAGGAAGCAACCTATAACCTGATAAGACGAAAGAGGAACCCAACATGAAGAAATTTTTCATATTGCTGCTGAAGCCCTTTTCTTTTCTGCCGGCACTTCTGGTGATGTATTTGATATTCTCCTTTTCCAGCCAGACGGGAACCGAATCGGGAAATCTCAGCTATAAAATAAGCCATAAGATCATAGTGACCGCAGATACTGTACTGGATAAAAATATGAGCGAAGAACAGATCGCCTATTACACGGACAAGATCCACACACCTGTCAGGAAGCTGGCGCACATGAGTGAATACTTTGTGCTGGCTGTCTGTGTCTCCTTCCCCCTGTACGTATACGGCCTGCGCGGGATTCTGCTGATCCTCTTTGCAGGATTCATCAGTGTGGGTTTTGCCTGTACAGATGAGTTCCACCAGTCCTTTGTGGCGGGCAGAGGCCCTTCCAAACGCGATGTGATGATAGACAGCATCGGCGCTTTTGCCGGCATCCTGCTGGTCCAGTTTGTCTGCTGGAATACCCTGCGCAGAAGCCGAAAGAAAAATCGTTAATGCAGATTCAGGGACACATCGCCGCAGGGGAGGATTTCCTCCTCTCCCTGCTCATTTTTAACAAGCAGCCTGCCGTCCGGCAGGATTTTTTCTGCCTCCACACTTCTGACCCGGGTCCCGTATGCCACCCGCACACGTCTGCCCGGCACGATATTCCTGGAAATATACGCTTCCGGGATTCCCTCCTTCTCCGCCTCTTCGAGGAGATAATTGATAATACCTGCAGTCAGCAGGTTCCTGTCCACATACACATCATCCCCCAGTATGGCTCCGGCAACCTCTGAAAGCTCCCCGGGAAAACCGCCGGCCGGCATACGGAGATTCAGTCCTATTCCCACCACCACCAGCTCAATATCTCCTGTCTCAAAGTCTGTCACAGCCTCCGTAAGGATTCCGCATACCTTCCGCTCCCCCAGATACAGATCGTTGACCCACTTGATTCCCAGAGATACCCCGCAGACTTCCTCCACAGCGCGGCAGACAGCCACCGCAGCGGCGGCTGTCAGGGTCAGACCCTCCTGCGCTGTCCTTTTCGGCCGCATGAGTACGCTCAAATAAAGACCGCTGCCGGCCGGTGAGTAAAAGGTACGCCCCCGCCTGCCCTTTCCCTCAGTCTGAGCCTCCGCTGCCACAAAGGAGCCATGGGGCAGATTTTCCTCAATCCCCTTCTTTTTCAGATACTGGTTCGTGGAAGAGATTTCCTTTTCCACCTGCATAAACACATTCCGATGTTCCAGATGCATTTTCACTGCCTCCACGGACAGAATATCATTATCCGTCTCCAGGGCATACCCTCTGTTATTCACAGCCAGAATCCGGTATCCCTCCTGGCGCAGGCTTTTCATGGCTTTCCACACCGCTGTCCTGGAATATCCAAGCCTTGATGCCAGTTCCTCCCCTGAAAGGTATTCCCCTCTGTGACTCTCAAGCAGCTTCAAAAGCTCTGATTTTGTTGACATTTTCCCGCCTCCTATCCACTGATTTTGCACATTGGCGAAAAGCCAGACTCCCATCCGGGAATCTGGCTTTTCTTTCGTATCTTGTAACGATTCTATCTCTCCTCACGGAAATAGTTCACACCGCAGGACTGCGGCTGGGAATTCTCCTTTGAGGAACGGATGGAAGTGATGATCAGCACAAGTATTGTCATGAAGAACGGCACCATATCAAAAATGGAATCCGGTATCCTGATGACTGACTTCGGTACATAGTATTTCAACACGCTGAACGCACCGAAAACCAGTGCCGCGAAAATAGCCTTATTGGGATTCCAGGTGGCGAATATTACCAGAGCCACAGCGATCCATCCAAGACCGTTTACACAATTGCTGATCCATACACCGTTACAGATGATCATGGAACAGTACGCACCGCCAATCCCGCAGATGCCTCCGCCAAGCATCAGATTGATATATTTCAGCCTTGTGACGGGAAGGCCCGCGGCATCCGCAGCCGCCGGATTCTCCCCCACTGCCCGGATATTCAGTCCTGCCTTGGTCCTGTGCAGATAAATGCCGCACAGAATGGCAGCCACGATTCCGAGATACACAAAAATATTATAATTAAAGAACAGTTTTCCCAGTACCGGAATATCGGACAGCAGCGGAATCTCCACTTTGCCAAGGCTGTCTAAAATGCCGGACGGCAGTTTCAGAGAGGTGGCCCCTGACTTCTCCCGTACAAAATCACCGAAGAAGTTGCTCAGGCCGATACCGAAAATAGTAAGTGTCAATCCGGTAACATTCTGGTCTGCCATAAAGGTAACGGTGAGCACAGCGTAGATGAGTGCGCCCAGCATACCTGCCGCAAATGCGGCGATCAGTGCCAGAAGCAGATTATCTGTCTTATATCCCATCATGAAGCCTGCGCATGCACCGATGGACATCATGCCCTCCACGCCCAGATTCAGATGTCCTGACTTTTCATTGATGATCTCACCTAAGATCCCGAACAAAAGCGGAGTACCGGCAAGAACTGCCGCCACAAAAAAGTTAGTAAAAAAATTCATTACGCCTTTCCTCCCTTCTTACGGGTCACAAAACGGTATCTGACGAAAAATTCACATCCCAGCACGAAAAAGAGGATGATCCCCTGCAGCACATCTGCCGAGTAGGCGGACAGCCCATAGGAGGACTGCATAACCGTACTTCCCTTTTCCAGCACACTGAACAGCAGGGAAACCACCAGAATTCCCACCGGATTAAGCTGGGCCAGCCATGCCACGATGATAGCTGTAAATCCCACGCCGCCTGCCACTGAAGTGGTAAGGGTCAGGTCCGAACCGCTGGCCTGTACCATGCCTGCGATACCACAGATGGCACCTGAAAATGCCATGGTGCGCAGCACGATCTTCTTATAATTCATGCCCGCATACTGGGCTGTGGCGCGGCTCTCGCCTACCACGCTGATCTCGTAGCCCTGTTTTGTGTATTTCAGATAGATATACACAATGACTACCAGAACAAGCCCGATCAGCCATCCCACATGCACGCCGAACAGCTTGTCAAGCTGCGCATTCTCCCCAAACCTGGCGATTTTAGGAAATCCCGAAGAGTTGGGGTCCTGCCACGGACCATCCCTTAAGAAGGAAATCAGATACAGCGCGATATAGTTCAGCATCAATGTGAAAAGTGTCTCATTGGTACCGAATTTTGCCTTGAAAAACGCGGGAATGATTCCCCACAGAGCGCCTCCCAGCATACCTGCCAAAAACATGCAGATCATGAGAAGCCAATGAGGGAAATCCCAGCAGAACAGGGCAAAAAATGTGGCAAACACAGCGCCCATGATGATCTGCCCCTCAGCTCCGATATTCCAGAAACGCATCTTAAATGCCAGGGTAAGTCCCAGCGCCGGTATGAGCAGCGGCACCATAAGTTTGATCGTCGCCTGGAATGCCATGCTGCTTCTGAATGCACCTGATACAATAGTAGCATACACAGAAAACGGATTATATCCGATACAGAGGATAAAGAGGCCGCCGGCAACAATGGCAAGCAGCACTGAGGCCAGACGCAGCAGCCGAACCTGTTTTGCAGGGCGCTCTTTTCTCTTCTCAACACGAATCAGAGGCTCTTTCTTTCTTGTCTCATCCATCAGCCTTCACCCCTTCCCTTTTTGATCCTGTCATCATCAGTCCCAGTTCTTCCTTTGTAGTAACGGCAGCATCCACGATTCCGGTCACCTCTCCATGGCAGAGCACCATGATCCTGTCAGAGATTTCCAGAAGCACGTCCAGATCCTCACCGATAAACATAACGGCAACACCCTTTTTCTTCTGCTCATTCAGCAGGTCATAGATCGTGTAGGAAGAGTTAATATCCAGACCTCTGACCGGATAAGCGGTGATCAGCACTGACGGCTCTGATTCGATTTCCCGCCCAAGCAGAACCTTCTGCACATTACCGCCCGAGAGCAGGCGCACAGGCGTCTCCACATTGGGGGTCATGATCTCCAGGCGTTCTACCAGCTCCTCAGCCAGTTTTTTGGCGGGCTTTCTGTCCACAAAGATGCCCTTTGCCTTGTCATAGGATTTCAGCAGCATGTTGTCCACCATACCCATGGACGCCACAAGCCCCATGCCCAGCCTGTCCTCAGGCACAAAGCCCAGGCTGATTCCCAGGTTGTTGATCTGCTTTGGCGTCTTGCCGATGATATTTTCTTTATTGTGCAGGACTGCACCTGTCTCCACAGGCACAAGACCCGCAATGGCCTCGCACAGCTCCTTCTGTCCGCTGCCGGCGATCCCTGCTACGCCCAGGATCTCTCCCGCCTTAATCTCAAAGGACAGATCCTTAAGGGCCATGGTCCCGTCCGCTTTCTTCACAGACAGATCCACCACTTTTAACCTGGTGTGCACATTCTCACATTTCGGCCGGTCTATCTCCAGGGTGACCGGACGGCCCACCATCAGCTCGGTGAGCTGCTTTTCATTGGTCTCGGCTGTGTTTACCGTGTCTATACTTTTTCCTTTTCTGAGGATCGTCACCCGGTCGCTGATCTCCATAACCTCGTTCAGCTTGTGGGTGATAATGATAATGGCGCTTCCCTGCTCTTTCATTCTGCGCAGAATAGCAAAAAGCTTCTGGGTCTCCTGGGGCGTGAGCACTGCTGTAGGCTCGTCTAAGATTAAAATATCCGCATTTCTGTACAGTACCTTCAGAATTTCCACGGTCTGCTTCTCACTGACGGACATATTGTATATCTTCTTCTCCGGGTCAACCTCAAGACCGAATTTTTTGGTCAGCTCCAGGATTTTCTCTTTCAGCTCCCTGGGCTTGATCCTTTTTCCCTCTGCACCGATCACCACATTATCCATGGCTGAAAATACATCCACCAGCTTAAAATGCTGATGGATCATGCCGATTCCCAGCTTCTTGGCATCCATGGGGGAATTGATCACCACTTCCCTGCCATTTACATGGATGCTGCCCTCATCGGGGTGGTAAATGCCTGAAATCATATTCATCAATGTGGTTTTTCCGGACCCGTTCTCACCAAGAAGCGCTAAGATCTCTCCCCTTCTCACATCCAGGTCAATATGGTCGTTCGCCACAACACTGCCAAATGTCTTTGTGATACCTCTCAGCTCAATGGCATTCTCTACCTTGTCTAAAGCCAACTGTGTCACCTCTCGTTTCTTTCTGTTTTGGTAACGCATACACCATCCGTTACAATTTTAGACACAAACATACAGGATAATTGTATCATAAGAAAAGAGGGAATACAAAATGATTTTTCACATTTTGTATTCCCTCTTTGTATTTTTCACTAAACAAGAAATATGGATCAATCTACGATTACATTCTTATAATACCAGTTGATTCCTCCGGTAATGGTCGCATCATCCAGTGTGCCGCCTTCTGTTCCCACAGCTTTGCCGTCGTTTGTCTCCAGAACTCCGTCAAATACATTGAAGCCTTCTTCCATGATCTTTCTTCTGGCTTCTTCCACTTTCTCTTTTGTTCCCGGTGCGCACAGCTCCTCATTGATAGGAGTGATATCTACCAGACCGTCATCCATTCCGCCGAAGTAGATCTCCGGTGTCCAGGTTCCGTCAATGACTTTCTGCACTGCCTGTGTATAATATACGCCCCAGTTCCAGATAACAGAGGTAAGTGTAGCATCCGGAGCATCCTTACTCATATCAGAATTGTATCCTACGCCCCATACGCCTGCGGATTCTGCCTCAGTCTGCGGGTTGGGTGTGTCACAGTGCTGTCCGATCACGTCACAGCCCTCTGCGATCAGAGCTTTTGCCGCGTTGGTCTCCTCTGTGGGTGAGAACCAGCTGTTCGTTACTTTTACGTGGATCTCCGCGTCCGGGTTCACCTCTGCAACACCGATGGCAAATGCGTCGATACCGCCGGTAACCTCTGAGTTCTCAGAACCCATGGCTGCCACATAGCCGATCTTGTTACTCTCTGTCTTCATACCTGCAACGATACCGGATAAATATCTTGCCTGGTAAATTCTTCCGAAGTAGTTGTTAAAGTTTGTATCATTGGACTTATATCCTGTGCCGTGAGAGAAGATCACATCCGGGAATTCCTGCGCAAGCTGCTCACAGGTGTCCATGTAGTTAAAGCTGGTGGCGAAAATGATCTGGCATCCGTCCTCGATACATTCCCTGATCGCCTGTTCTGTCATGGTTGGGTCTGTATCCGGGATATTGTTCTTACGGATGATCTGGCTGTCTTCCAGTCCCAGTTCCTTCTGCATCTCAACGATGCCCTGGTCATGTGTGTAAGTGTATCCGGAACCCTCTGCCGGATCGGAAATATGGATAACGCCCACCTTCAGGTCTTCTTTTGCAACCGGAGCGAATTTACCGCTGGCTTCTGTCTTACTGTCGTCAGCAGCATCTTCTTTTTTGTCCGTATCATCCGCTTTTTCGGCGTCGTCCGCATTGGTATCTTCTTTGCTCGTATCTTCTGTCTTGGTTTCTTCCTTCTTGTCCTCAGCTCCCTGCTGCTGTCCGCAGCCTGCCAGCATGGCACCGACCATTGTCAGAGATAACACGATACCTAAAATTTTCTTCTTCATGCTCGTCCTCCTTTTATAACACCTGTACTTTCTTTTTATTTATGAGTACAAATTAACTATAACATTATATTTTTTGTTTTTCAACCGGCATATTGGAGATAATTTCAAAATAATCGCCTTATTTTTCCAGATATTGATAAATATTCCGATATACTGTCAGTTTATCTTTTTCATTTAAAATCTCATGGCGCATGCCCGGATAGAGCTTTCCCGTCACGTGGCGGTAGCCCACCTGCCTCATGTACTGAAGCTCTTTCACAAACTTTCTGCCGTTTCCGATACAGGGGTCCTCTTCGCCCCCCAGAAACAGAATGGGCAGCTGGGGATTCTGCAGCCTCCAGCCCTCTTTCCTGTAGGTTTCCTTCAGGAGCATCAAAAGCCCCTCAAACCCATCCGCCGTAAAAGTGAAACCGCACAGGGGTGATTCCTCATACGCCTTCACCACTTCCTCATCGGAACAGATCCAGGCAAACCGGCTCTTCTCCCCTGCAAAACGGCTGGCAAAGGTACCAAAGGACATGGTCTCTAAAAGTTTGCTGCGATAGCGGCCTCCTCTGTGCCTTTTCTGTGTTCTGGCTATGAGCAGGCCCAGATCCACTGCCGGATTCTCACATGGCGGCCCGGTAAGGATCAGTTTTTCCAGCTCATTGTCAAAATATTTCAGGTAATTCCTGGCTACCAGTGTGCCCATGCTGTGCCCCAGAAGATACACCGGAAGATCCGGAAATATCTCTTTGATCCAGATGGTGATCTGATGAAGATCCTCCACCATGGCTTTATTTTTACCGCCGTAGAGATATCCCAGCTCCTCCCGGTTATGTACACTGCCGCCATGCCCGCGATGGTCATGGATCACACAGATGTATCCCCGTCTGGCCAGGTATTCCATAAACGGCAGATACCGCTCCTTGTTCTCGCTCATGCCGTGGGATATCTGTACCACACCTTTTGTCCCCTCATTTGGCACGACCCATAAGACGGACAGCCCCAGGCCGTCGTATTCTGATTTCAGTACCGCTGTACCGTGTACCATGCAAAAACCCCCTTTTCTTCCAATGTCTCCCGGTATCCAAAAACACAAAAGGCCGCCGCATGATTCACGCGGCAGCCCCGTTACATATGCTTAGCTCTCTACAACTTCCAGTACGTCCATCGGACATGCTTTCGCACAGATACCGCAAGCGATACATTTGCTGCTTGTCGGTGAATCCTCTGCCTTCACCATTACATGGAAAGGACATGCCTCAACACATTTGCCGCATCCGGTACATTTTTTCTTGTTGATCATGTAAACGCCCTTTGCATTCTGTGTGATCGCACCTTCTGGACAGGCCTCTGCGCACTTTCCGCACTGTACGCAGACCATCGGTTTTGCATCGCCCTTTTTGTCAATGATCTGGATACAGGATTTGTCCGGGTCAAACTCCTTGTAAAAGCTTGTTGAACAGGCTCTTACACATTCCAGACATGCCATACACTTTGCGCCTTTTGTCACTTTCAGTTTTTTCATCTTGAATTCCTCCGCTTTTTTCCTGAAATTTTCGTATGCCCAAGAAGCATACACAAGCATATGCTTATGTGACAATTTTAACATTATATATTATGTTTCACAAGTGCATTTTACAAAAAAGGACATTCCCGCCCATGCGAAAACGTCCTTTTTGTCAGATTTCGTCAGAGGCTTTTCTCCTCCGCAAAATCTGTCCTGTCTATTTTGCTGCTTCGTTGTAAATGAGAGCCATCATTTCAAAATCTTCGTCTGTATTATTCTCCATGCTGTGGCTCTGTCCCGGCTCAATGACACATACATCTCCGGGATGCACTTCTGTACGGCTGCCGTCATTGTCCACGAAAACTCCTGTTCCCTTCAGCACAAAATACGGCTCTGTGTTGCCCACATGCTGATGCATACCGATGGAGCTGTGCGGCTTTAACACTACTTTGGCATATAACTTGCCGTGTCCGTAAAGCTCTTCCTCCTTCAGGATATGATGGAATTCCACGGTGCCTTCTCCGCCCCGCACATTCTGCTGTTCCACTACATTTGTCTTTCTGACCACGATGTTGATCCCCTTTCTTCTGTCGTATGGCATCCATCCCTTATGACCGGGGTTTGGATTTTCTGTTTATAAAAATGATTTGACGATAAAGAACACTGCGGGAACCAGAAATGCGGGAAGCATATTCATGGTTCTGAAATTCTTGATTCCCAGGATGCTGAGGCCTGAGCTGAAGATCAGGATACCTCCGATAATGGAAATCTCCGCCATGATCGCCGGACTCATGACACCGGCCAGCAGCAGTGCCAGGCAGTAGAAAAATCCCTGCCAGAAAAACAAGACAATGGCTGCCAGTGCGATACCGAATCCAAAGGTGGATGCCAGCACAGAGGATGTGACAAAATCCAGCATGGCATTGGTGAACAGGTAAGTATTGTCCCCTCTCAATGCGCTCTCCATGGGCCCCAGAATGGACAGGGTTCCCACGCAGAACAGCAATATCGCCGTGGATAAGCCCTGAGCCAGATTCCCATTGGAAAACCCGGTGACAAACTTCTTAAACTTGTCCTCCAGATGTATCTTCTCTCCGAGAAGCCCGCCAAGTGCCAGACTCACAATAAACAGAACCGGGTATTCACTCTGGGGCATGTACTTGACTATGGCATTGATTCCCAGCGCTGTGGCTGCCAGCCCCATGGCCTGCATCATGATCTCCTGATGCTCCTCCCGTATTCCTTTTTTCAATCTGCTGCCGATAAAGCTCCCTGTCAAAATCGTAGCGCAGTTTACCAGTGTTCCTATCATCTCTCGTATCCGCCTTTACAGTTTCAGGTATTGTTCCACATTCACAATAAATACTGTAGCGCCGCCCACATCAATGGTGACCGGCGGTGCGGAATATCCCAGCACCGGACCTTTTGTCCCGGCGGAATAAGTTGGATTGATGAGCATCTCTTTTCTTCTAGAACACTCTTCCTTGATGACCTGGAGCACCATTTCCACCTTGTCGTCCTCAGTTCCTATCATCAGCGTGGCATTTCCTTTTCTCAAAAATCCGCCTGTACTGGCAAGTTTTGTCACACTGATGCGTTCCTTATTCAGACGTTCTACCACGAATCCTTCATCTTCCTTGTGCACGATCGCAAAAATCATTTTCATAATGAAGCACCTCCTAATGCAGTGCTGCTCTCTGCCCCCGTCCGGTCTTATCACAGACCCCAGGCGCCGGTGGGCGTCTGACCAGCTTTTCGTCTATTATAGCATAAATTGAGCATAATGGAAAATTATTTTCTCCTTTCACAAAACATTCAAATTCCATTCACAATTCTTTTAATATTTCACCACAGTTTCATCACATTTGTGCTTTATTATTAGATACATAGAAAGGCAATCACCTTTATATAAAAATTTTCTTTTTCATACGCCGGGCTTTATAAAAAGCCCGGCCCTCCTTTTTTTACAGGGTAAATACCCCAGAAATATTTTTTAATTTTTTTCAAAAAACGTGTTGACATTTGACGAAAGATATAGTATATTATGTTTTGTCGTTAAGACATGCGCGAGTGGCTCAGTTGGTGGAGCGCGACCTTGCCAAGGTCGAGGCCGCGGGTTCGAGTCCCGTCTCGCGCTCTTTTTATTTCTTGAAAAGGACGGACATCTCAAAAAGATGTCCGTCCTTTTGCGTTCTGCATTTATCTATGCATAAACACTCCCCGCTTTTCTCACAAGTTCCTCCAGCAGCTCCTGCATCTTCCCAACCACCGGATGACTGCCCAGTCCATATTCTCCTGCCAGCCGTTCCATTCTTGGAAATGCCAGCCAGGTACTGCCCGTCTCATCCTCCCAGAGGGCAATCCTGAGCGGAAGTTCCAGGGAAATGCTCTGATCCTCCTGCATCAGCCCGGTTCCCACTTTTGGAGCACCAAAGACGACCACTGTGGTCGGCCGCAGGGACAGACCTGCCTCCTCTGCATTTTTCGCATGGTCAAATTCTGCAAATACCGGAATTTTCTTTTCTTCCAGAACGTTTTTCAATCGTCTGACCATATCCTTTACCGGAAACTGCCCCTCAAAGAGATACAATTTATTATCATCATAATTGGTGGACAGCAGATCTCCGAACGCCCCCGCAATTCTTCTTCCCAGATTCGTAAAGTCAATACCTTCCTTATTTGCCAGCAGCGTAACGCACACCAGTTCATCCGGATGGGTAAACCTGCTCAGGAAAGAAGAATACCCGGGAACAGAACCTTTGATATCCATCAGTCCTCTGTGCTTATAAAACTGCCAGCCTGCCACTCCCGGCACCTCTCTGCCGTCCGGCAGGTTCCACGGGGCGTAGACAAGCTTTCTGTGCTCAGGCTCATGGATCAGCACTCCTCCTGCCAGCCCGATATCCCAGAAGGAAATATCCTGCGCGGACGCCCAGACATCCCCCACGCCCCTGAGGGCTGAAGACGCTGCCCGCCCTGTCCTTCTGCCGAGTTCGTCATAACTTGCGGCCGGTTCTGTGGGGTCAATGTATGTCCCGTCTTTTTTAAACAACTGATGGATGTTCTCCGTCAGGGATACATCCTCATGCCTGAAGTTTTCCAGGTCCTCCGCAAATCCTGTCCTCTTTAGTCCAAGGAAATGGATCTGCCTTTCTGTCACAAAATCATGATATGTCTCACCGCTTACACGTTCCACGATCTCTGTCAGCATCAGGAAATTTGACGCACTCCATTCCACCTCTGTACCCGGAGTAAAATGCAGGGCTTCTTTGCTTATTAAATCAAGAACCTCTTTAAACTCCCATTCTCTGTAAATGTAAAATCCATCCGTCTGGCAGTCAGGCAGACCCGACGCATGGCGGAGCATCTGCAGAATCTCAATATCATACCATTCCTCCGGTACCTCCGGTATATGATCACCCAGTTTATCTTCCAGCCCCAGTTTTCCATCCTCAAAAAGCTGCATGACTGCCACAGCCGCAAACGCCTGGGAAATGGGGCCTGCCGGCCACATTGTATTGGCTGAAGCCAGCCTTCTCTCACCTGTATCTGACAACCCATACCCCACTACTCTCGGAATATAGGGGGCCTGAACAATTGCCAGGGTAAGTCCCGGAATCCCCTTTTCCTTCATAAACTCCCATATCATGGAATCTACGCTCTGCCCAAGATATGATACATCTGCACTACCTCTCATTTTCATAACTTCGTGTTCTTTCGTATTCATAACTGCTCCTTTCTGAGCCCATGACTCAGAATATAAATCCTCATCACGCTACTGTAACTTTTTTTGTTACCCTTATACTGTAACTATATCAATTACACTTTCACTTGTCAAGAAACATTTACCGATTGACCGGAACTTTTCACCATTTTATGATAAAAGAAAATACTTTCGCTCAAAAAGGAACAAGTGCCCTCCAATCAAAGTATAAAAAACAGGAGGAGAAAACCTGATATACAGATTTTCTCCCCCGTATGGTTTAAAGCTTATTCCTTGTAAATAATTACTTTGTGATACTTTCGGCCTTGCAGGTGGAGATAAAGGTCGGATCACTGTTATTGGCGCCGACAAGAACCACTACGCCATATTCGTTTCTCAGCACACTGCCCTGTCCGACGGTCTGACCGCCTGCCTTGACAGCGGCTCCTGTTGTACCCACCGGCAGATAAGAACGGACAGCAGCCTCACAGTTTGCGCAGCAGCCTGTAGGTGCCGGAGCAGGTGCCGGAAGATACGTGATTCCGTTATTATAGGCAGCACTGGTGATTCTGACGGCTGCGATTCTGCAGATTGATACCGCCTCCTGTGCTGCGCCCTGGCTGTTTACTATCTGGAAAAGACCGGCATTTGGATTTGTGTTCGGGGCAGGAAGAAGGCTTCCCGGACGGCCGCTCACATTGTTGCCGCTTTCCATGGATATCACAAGATTTTCTGTTGGATAAAGCGTGATGATCTGCTGAAGGAGGTTTCTCATCTGCGCAACACATGCACAACATGCCGTATCTCCTGCAGGACCTGTCGCGCCTGTAGCTCCGGTATTCCCTGTGGCTCCGGTGGCCCCTGTAGCGCCGGTTGCTCCTGTAGCTCCCATTACCCCATTGGCTCCGGTCGGGCCGGTTGCTCCTGTCGGACCCGTAGCTCCGTTGGCCCCGGTAGCTCCTGTGGCTCCCATAGGTCCTGGTGCTCCGGTGGCTCCCGCTGCTCCATTCATACCTGTAGGCCCTGTGGCTCCGGTCGGACCGGTTGGGCCTGCAGCTCCGGTAGCTCCGACGGCTCCATTGGCTCCGGTGGGACCCGTAGGGCCTGCGGCACCTGTCGGGCCGGTTGCTCCATTGGCTCCTGTATCACCTTTTGCTCCCATTGGCCCAGTGGGGCCTGTGGCCCCGGCTGCCCCTGTGGCTCCGGTTGGGCCGGTTGCTCCGTTGGCTCCTGTATTTCCCGTAGCTCCGGTGGCTCCCGCGACTCCATTGGCTCCGGTGGGACCCGTAGGGCCTATGAGCCCGGTCGGCCCCGTTGGACCGGCAGCTCCGGTCGGACCCGTAGCTCCGGTGGGACCTGTCGGACCTGTGGGACCTGTGGGACCGGCAGCGCCTTCCGAACCTGTTGCACCTGTAGCCCCGGTAACTCCTGCCGCTCCTGCTGCTCCGGTCGGACCTGTGGGACCAGCCGGAATCGTATAGAACAACTCAGCGCCATCCGGTGTAAACGTTTCATCAACAGACGCCTCTGTGCCGGGTTCTCCCGTCACTGTACCTGCCACGGTAATCACAGGCGTCTTTCCTGCAGGCCCTGTGGCCCCCGTTACACCTGCAATTCCAGGGGCTCCGGTTGGGCCTGTGGCACCACGCATTCCGTTAGCGCCTGTAGCTCCGCTTGGCCCTGTAGGTCCTGTGGCTCCCCGCATTCCCGGAACTCCCGCAGCACCGGTAGCACCTCTTGGGCCGATAGGCCCTCTCGGACCTATAGGCCCCATGGGTCCCATGGGACCTGTAGGCCCCGGGCAGCAGCATCTTCTCTCATGACAAACCGGACAACATCTTGTGTCCTGGCATCCTGCTGCATGCACATCATTATTTCTCTCTGCCGCAGCACTCTCTTCTTTTCCATATCTACAATTATCTTTCATATTATCACATCCATTTCTATTAGCAGTTCAAGACTGCTAATACATTGTATGTTGCTGTCCAATGGATGTTAAGAATTTTGGGAATTTATGTTTTTTCCACGAAAGTATTCCCTATTGTATAAGTAAGCCGCGGAATCCGGTTTATATTTCCCGCCCCTCTCGTTATATGCCTCCGCCTCCGCGTATCTTCCCAGTTTATCACAGCAGACACAGAGCTGCATTGCCGGAATATACCCATAGCAGTCTGGGAGGACAAAACCCCCTCTTTCGATATCCGGCCTGCATTCAAGAGCTGTTTTATACCAGAAGACAGCCGTTTCGTACTGATCCTCTTCCATAAAATGCTTCCCGATGTCACAGCAGATCTCTGCTCTCGGCACATCATATTCCAGGCTCCTTAAGAGCGCCTGCAGAGATGCTGCCCTGTTTCCTTCTTTTTCATAACACTGCGCCATGACCTGGCATGCCTCTATCTTATTTTCCAGCCAGGCATCCGGCTGCCTTAAAAAGCTGCCGAATGCCTCGACAGCTTCCCCGTAAGCCCCATGGTAATATAGTTCCCGGGCATAATAATAGAGTTCTCTTGCATTCAGGACCTTCCCCTGTGCCAGCATCTTCTTATATATATTGAGGTTCCTGTCCGGGTCCCCTGCACCGATCTTTTTATGTGAAACAGCAGCCTCTGAGTATACAATATTTCCGCCGGGCGTTATGACCTCATGTACTGCGCCCTGCCATAAAAATCCACGTCCGTTCCGAATCAGACGCTCTCTGTAATACCAGAATACTGCATTTCCTTTCTCATCAAATGCCGTATGATACCGCATCATCACAATATCCGTGTCCAAAGACAAATCACGTTTCATTGTCAAAAAAGCCATTCTGTCCTTCTCGAGCAGCACATCATCCGCGTCCATCCACATACAGTATTCCATAGATGCTTTGGAAAAAGAAAAGTTCCTGGCAGCCGAAAAATCATCTGTCCATTCAAATGTAAATACTTTGTCAGTATACCGTCCTGCAATCTCCTTTGTCCTGTCCTTTGATCCTGTATCCACAATGATCATTTCATCCACCAGGTCTTTCATCCCTGAAAGACAGCGATCCAGAACCTCCTCCTCATCCTTAACGATCATACATAAACTCACAGTTATCATGCATTCCCTCTTCCTTCACACGCATGTCTCATTACACAATATGCCGCGGCGCGCATAATTGTACGTGAATTCAGAAAAAAAGGACGTGACTCTTCATCACGTCCTTAAAATAGCACTCAATATATACTGGCTGTTGGGGAAATTCTTATGTGTGATATCCTCCAGGCGTATCAAATCCACGTCCAGCCACAATTCTTCTGCAACGATCATAAGATGAGAAAACATGATACCAAAATTAAACTCCTCATACCTGCCCAGGTGATTCATATTATGCTTCTTGGCAAATACGTGAATTCTGTTATCGTAAACCACAAACCGCCATGGCTGGCTGTTCATACTGGACGGCGCCAGGCGTGCGGAATCCAGAAGCTGCTTCATCCACTGTCGCGGAACCTCCTTGTACACACAAAGCTCCTGCAGATCCATGCGCTTTGCTTCCACAGCCTTTCTTGTATGGCTGCCCCGGCTGTATCCGAAAGCCATGAGAATCACAAATTTCAGATTCCCCTTGTGAGGGTTTCCTGCCTTTGGCTTCACACCGCTTAAAAAACATGTCCCCAGCCCTTTTGCACACATAAAGAGCGCAAGCTGCTCCATAATATATCCCGCGTTCATCATAGCGCGGTCTTTATCCTCTGAGTAAAAGGCAATGTAATAAGGTGCCTTCGCTCCCAGCAGATGTATTCTTTTATTTTGTCCCTTAGTATTATCTATAATAGAAATCTCCGTATGGATACCCGGATTCAACCCTTCAATCTGGCTGTAATACTCTCTGATCTCACTCAGCAGAGCCGCCTTTACCGGTTCCATCTCATAGCTTCGGACAGATTTTCTTGAAAATATCGCTTCGTATAAGTTCATACTCTCACCTTTTAATTTTTCCGTAACAATATTGTAACATATAATCGGGGAATTGCAATGCCTAAATGGATGGTTTTTCAAATTCTTTTGTATTTTTTTAAAAACCTATTGACAAAGTACCTGTAAATGCGTATTATTGTATTAAGCAATTAGTACAGTAATACAGGAGGTGTTACATTATATGTCGTGGAAACTGAATCCTGATCGGCCTGTCTATGTACAGCTGATCGAGCGTATCACAACAGATATCATCGCTGGCATCTATCCGCCGGGAAGCAAACTTCCATCTGTGCGGGATTTGGCGCAGACAGCAGGCGTCAATCCCAACACTATGCAGAAAGCCCTGTCAGAGATGGAGCGTACCAATCTGGTGTACAGCCAGAGAACCAGCGGAAGATTCATTACGGAGGACCTTAGTATGATAGATGATCTGAAAACAGAACTTGCATCTGAACAAATCAAGGAGTTTCTTGAAAAAATGGAAAAAATAGGCCTGTCTAAAGAGGACATCATAGGGCTGATCAATAAAGTGAGCGAGGAGGAGAAAAAATGAGTACGATTCTGGACTGCCGGGGCCTGACAAAACGTTATGGCAATAAACTGGCACTTGACCACATCGACTTATCACTGGACCGTGGTAAGATCATCGGTCTGCTGGGCCCAAACGGCAGCGGCAAAACCACATTAATCAAACTGCTGAACGGCCTTTTGGTTCCCACTGAGGGAGAGATCTTTGTTGACGGCAAGGCACCCGGTGTGGAGACAAAGAGGATTGTATCCTATCTGCCGGAACGCACCTATCTGAACCGCTGGATGCGGGTTTCAGATCTTATATCCTATTTCTGTGACTTTTATGAAGACTTCGACAGGTCACGGGCCTATGACATGCTGCAGAAGCTGAATATCAACCCCAACGACCGTCTAAGCACCATGTCAAAGGGTACAAAGGAAAAAGTACAGCTCATTCTGGTCATGAGCCGCAGAGCCAGTCTGTACTGCCTGGATGAACCGATTGCAGGTGTTGACCCTGCTGCCAGGGATTATATCCTTTCCACGATCATCAACAACTATGATGAAAATGCTACCATCCTCATTTCCACCCATTTGATCTCAGATGTGGAAAACATTCTGGATGATGTGATTTTTATTCAGAACGGGCATATCCGCATGCAGGACAGCGTGGACAATATCCGCATGGCCAAAGGAGTATCTGTGGACAGTCTGTTCCGGGAGGTGTTCAAATGTTAAAGAAACTATTCAAATATGAGTGGAAATCTGTTTCCACGCTACTATTAATTGTACACGGAGCGCTTTTAGTTTATGCACTCATCGGGCGCATTGGATATCAAATTTATTTTTCAAAATTTCTTTCTGACTCATCCAATACCGTTATGGGCATAACAACCATGTTTTATGTGGTCGTCTACGTATTCGGGATCATGGCAGTCCTGCTTATGACCATGCTGTATCTGGCAATACACATACAGAAAAGTTTCTTTTCAGATGAAGGCTACCTGACGCACACGCTTCCGGTATCTCCCACACAGCTTTTGTTGTCCAAAATATTTATTTACTGGGTATGGACAATACTTGACCTGATCTTTGTTGCTGCATCCATTGCCATCCTTCTGGTGAACAAAGAGACCTGGCCCGCCATCGTTTACGGATTCCGGGAGATGTGGCACACACTGACCTCCCTGAGCGGACTGTCGGATATCCTGAACAATATTGTATATCTGCTGTCCCTCTGTATAGAATTTTTCATCTTCTCCACAGGGCTTTTGATCTTCGCTGTCTGCCTCGGAAGCCAGTTCAAGACCCACAAAGTTATGGGGTCCGTGTTATCTTTCTTTGGTATTATAATTTTATGCAATATCGTAGACCTTATTATTACAAGTATTACCCTTCCGGGCGGATTCGGAACCGTAATGATGATCACACGTGCCGGTGAAAGAGTCACTAATTATTCCTATATCATAGAAACCCTCTGGTATCTGGCAGCCGGTATTTTCTTCTTCTTTGGAAGCAGATATATCTTGTCAAAAAGACTGAACCTGGAGTAGAATAAAGACATATGATCACACTTTTATAATCAAAAGGGGGAAATGCTTATGCTGATAGTCACAACAGATCACATAACCGGAAAAAATGTTGAAATGCTTGGCCTGGTAAAAGGCAGCACCATCCAGACCGTGCACATGGGCAAAGATATCATGAACGGATTCAAGACTCTGGTGGGCGGCGAACTGACCTCATATAATGAGATGATGAATGAGGCCAGAGCCCTGGCAACCAAACGCATGGCGGAGGAAGCCCAGTCCATGGGAGCAGATGCCATTGTATGCGTACGCTACTCATCTGCCTCTGTTGCCCAGGCCGCAGCTGAGATCATGGCTTACGGCACCGCAGTAAAATTTGTTTAAAGAAATGGCGCAGGAACCGTTTTTTCCGGTACTGCGCCATCTTTTTATTTTCTTTTATACTTTCTTATACCATTTTAAACTTCTGTCCGCCAAGGCTCTTTACCATATAGTTATCGTTTCCGCCTTCAATATGTACAAGAATCTCTCCGTCCCTGCATTCTGCATGGGCTTTCATCACAATTTTGCCTCTGCAGTCCGGTATCTCCACATCTGCTTCTTTTCCATCGGCAAATACAGACAACAGAAGTGTCACACCGTCCGCAAAGTCATATTCCGCTTCCCGGTCATTCTTTCCGACAGGCAGAATCGTATTTTCCTTCACCATAAGCGGCATGGAATGGTAATCGTAAACTTCCCTGTACCAGGTTCCGCCCTCTCTTGTCTCCCCGGTGATCAGATTCACCCAGGTTCCCTTCGGCAGATAATAATCCACCTCACCGGATTCTTTAAATACAGGCGCCGCCAGCAGGGAAGAACCGAACATATACTGACGGTCCAGGGTATCACAGGCTCTGTCCTCAGGGAAATCCAGGAACATGGGCCGCAGAACCGGTGTGCCGTATTCATGGGCACGGACAGCCTGTCCGTACAGATACGGCATCAGGCGGCATTTCAGATTCACAAACTCTTTCAGCACTACACAGGCTTCCTCATCAAATAGCCACGGCACGCGGTAGGAAGAAGACCCATGCAGACGGCTGTGTGAGCTCAAAAGCCCGAACTGGCACCAGCGTTTGTAAATATCTGCCGGAGCTGTCTGTTCAAATCCGCTGATGTCATGGCTCCAGAATCCAAATCCACTGAGGGAAAGAGACAATCCGCCCCGCAGCGTCTCAGCCATGGAAACATAAGTAGCGGAGCAGTCGCCGCCCCAGTGAGCCGGGAACTTCTGCCCGCCAACCGTTGCGGAACGTGCAAAGAGTACGGCATCCCCCTCACCTCTGACTTCCTCCAAAAGCCGGAATACGGTCTGATTATATAAATAGGTATAATAATTATGCATTTTAACCGGATCTGAGCCGTCAAAATAAGCGATATCCTTCACCGGAACCCTCTCACCAAAGTCTGTCTTAAAACAGTCCACACCCATGTCCAGAAGTGTCCTTAATTTGCTCTGGTACCAGGCGCAGGCATCAGGATTCGTAAAGTCCACAAGCCCCATCCCCGGCTGCCACAGATCTGTCTGCCATACGCTTCCGTCCGTGCGTTTCAGCAGATAGCCTTTCTCGCTGCCCTCCTCAAACAGGCAGGATTTCTGACCGATATAAGGGTTGATCCATACACAGATCTTCAGGCCCTTGTCGTGGTATCTCTGCAGCATGGATTTGGGATCCGTGGTCACATTGGGGTCCCATTTGAAGTTACACCACTCAAAAGCCTCCATCCAGTAACAATCAAAATGGAACACATGCAGCGGGATATCCCTGTCTGCCATTCCCTGTATAAAACCGGACGTAGTATTCTCATCATAATCCGTCGTAAAGGATGTGGTGAGCCAGAGGCCGAAGGACCAGGCAGGAGGCAGCGCAGGCTTCCCTGTCAGTTCTGTGTATTTCTCCACGGTTCCCATTGGGCTTTGACCGCTGATGAAATAATAGTCCAGACGCTCCCCTTCCACGGAGAACTGGATTCTCTCCACTTTCTCACTGGCAATCTCATAAGCCACGTCGCCCTCATTATCCACCAGGACACCGTACCCCTTGTTGGTAATATAAAACGGAATGTTTTTGTAGGCAATCTCACTGGCTGTGCCGCCGTCTTCATTCCACATTTCCACAGTCTGTCCGTTTTTCACGAAAGGTGTAAACCGTTCGCCAAGACCGTAAACATACTCATCCACATCAATGAGAAGCTGTTCCACCATATAGTTCTTTCCGGTTTCCCTGTTGTGCATATGTGCCAGGTTGCGGAAGCTGGACTCTGTCAGGAACTTGTCCCCCTCATAAAAAGCCAGCTTATACGCATTCGGCGTCTTGTCGATCACTGCCCTTAAACTTCCGCTGGCGAAGGTCAGACATTCCTCTGTCTCTGTGATCTGAGCATGGGGATGATCATTTGTGATCTCCGCAAAAGGCCCTTTATAAAGTGCTCCTGCGTGGTGGACGGCAGACACCTTGATCACGCCCTCCATAGGTGTGGAAAGTTTGACCGTCAGCATGGGAATGTTCAGGGCATCCCCTCTGCCTGCAATATGTTTTCCGGGCAGATAAACAGTCAGTTCATCTCCCTTTACGGTATGACCGCCGTACTCTACAGCGTAGGCGGGGGTCATTTCGTCTTTTAACAGCCAATATCCATTGGTAAATTTCATAGCTGTGGTTCCTCCAGTTCTTCTATTTTTGGTTCATGCTTCTTCAATACCCGTTCCATAAATTCAGAGCAGAGCAGGGATGCAGCTCCGGGCACAACTATCATGGTATAGGGTATCCATGCCACTATCGCAGCAGAGGACACTAAAATAAACAGCAGCATAACAGTTGTCAGGAAATAACGTCCTGTCATGAACATGGACAGCTTTAAAATCCATCCCATAGGCATTTCAAATCTGGAAAGCGCAGGGAATACATAGCAGAGCATTCCTGCCGCGTAGATACTGACTCCATAGTAAAGGCAGATAAAAAATAATCCCACGTTTCCTGAAGTCTTCGCCTGTAATATCCCCACGTTTAACTGCAGGATAAACAAAACCACGGCGAAGAGTATTTCAAGAAGAATGCCGTCTTTCAAGTTTCTCCGGTATGATTTCAGAAACTGCTCCAGCACATATCCCTCTTCATTTTTAATAACCTTCACTGCAGTATAGTACATAGCAGTTGTAGATACACCAATCGTTATGATGGGGAGGCATCCAATCAGCCAAAATAAACTCAATACTATTGTATTGAATATCTTATCAATCACCTTTACATACTTACCGTCATAACCAAATATTGTACCATTGCCCATATGTCATCCCTGCTTTCCTTTTCAATCACTGTTTAAAAAATCTCTTCCAGTTCCCCTGCTTTTACAAATACAGGAATACTCTCATACGGCGCGTCACATACATATTCTGCACCGCCTTCATATAACCTGTTGTCGTTGATATTTTTCCATTTTCCTTCCGGCAAATATACCTTACGTTCCCGAACACCTTCATACAATACCGGGCAGACAAGTACCTTGCTGCCGAACATGTACTGATCTTCAATTTCCCAGGCTTTTTTGTCTTCCGGAAAATCATAGAACAGGGGACGCATGATCGGTGTTCCTTTTTCGTGGGCATCCTGCATCAGAGTCTTCACATAAGGACGCATCTTTTCGCGAAGCTCCATATACTTCCTGCAGATCTCATATACTTCTTCACCGTAGCTCCATACCTCGTTTTCTGCTCCGCTTATGTGTTTCCCTCCACCTGTAGTGCCGAGAGGTTCTTTGAATGGTTCACGGAATCCATGCAGCCTCATAACCGGACAGAATGCACCGAAAGCAAACCATCTGACAAAACATTCTTTAAATGCATCATCATGGATATTACCGCCGTGGAAACCGCCGATATCGGTTGTCCACCACGGAATACCGGAAATGCCCATATTCAATCCTGCTGCCAACTGGTTTCTCAGGGCACGGAAAGAAGAGTCAATATCACCGGACCATACCAACGCACCGTATTTCTGGCTCCCTGCCCATGCACAGCGAAGAAGATTGACAATATTTTTCTGTCCCTCTGCTTCCATTCCCTCATATGCCATACGGGCATAATATTTCGGATATAAATTTCCCACTTCCATATCAGCTCCCAGGAAATAGCGGTAATGTTCAAATTCGTATCCGGTAAACTCAGGCTCCGCCTCATCTAACCAGAAAATCTTAATGCCCAGGTCATAATAATTTTTCTTTATCTTCTCCCACACATAATTTCTTCCGTCAGGATTGGTCACATCTATAATGCAGGCATCTCCAAGCTGTCCGATCCGTTTCCCGTACTCAGAACGGGTCAGGTATCCCAGCTCTGTCATCTCCTCATAATTCTCACTCTCCGCGTCAACGGTAGGCCAGATGGATACCATCAGTTCAATGCCCATCTCCTTTAATTCCCTCACCATTGCTGCAGGGTCCGGCCAATAATCTTTATCGAACTTCCAGTCGCCTTGATGGGGCCAGTGGAAGAAATCCACTACAATGACATCAATGGGAAGACCTCTTCTCTTATACTCCCTGGCAACTTCCAGAATCTCATCCTGTGTCTGGTAACGCAGCTTACACTGCCAGAATCCCATTCCGTAATCCGGCATCATGGGAACCTTACCCGTGGCATCTGCATAGGCTTCTTCGATCTCAGCCGGGGTATCTCCCGCTGTGATCCAGTAATCCATCTGTTTTGTTGACTCAGCGATCCACTCTGTAACGTTCTTTCCAAATGTCACCTGACCGATTGCCGGATTATTCCACAGAATACCGTACCCTCTGTCTAACAAGGCAAACGGAACACTTGCCTGGGAATTTCTATGGGCCAGCTCAATGATACAGCCTTTCACATCCAGATACGGCTGCTGATACTGTCCCATACCGAAAATCTTCTCATCTTTATATGCCTCAAACCGGACTGTCAATTTGAAATTATCAGAGCACTGCCGTGGGTTAAAGGTACGCGGCACGATCTCCAATGCGCTTGCGAACTTATCACTTCCCTCATACATATCTCTGGTGCGGTCATACTCCTCCAAAAGAAGCTTTCCATTCTGATTATAATATTGGAGTACCCCGTTGTCCATGATTTTACAGGTTAATTTCCCATTGGTGATAACTGCTTTTTTCCCTTCAATGGTGATCTGTACCTCTGTATCTTCCGGTTCTAAAAGCGCGCTGTCCGTATCCGGGATAAACTCACTGCGCTGTGTTGCGCGCACACGCAGACTGTTTTTCCCCCATGGTTCGATGAGGAGCAGTTCCTTGTCCTGTCTCCTGTATAACTTGTTGCCCACTTGTTTCAGCATTCAAATACCTCCTCCTGATTGACTTTCTTATTTTATGAAAGGGCTGCCCCAGTTTTACGTGCAGCAACCCTTTTCGTTTAGAAGTTCAGTTCAAATTCATTTTTTGTAAACAGTGGAATCTGTTCGATAGGTGCAGCCGCAGTTACTGTCTGTCCGCCTTTAAAGCACTCGCCCGTCCATACATTTTTCCATTCCGCTCCTGCGGGAAGATAGACCTCTCTTTCCTCCTGTCCTTTTTCCATAACAGGAGCGACTAAAATTTCAGGTCCGAACATGTACTGTGTCTCATTCTCCCAGCATGTCTTATCCTCCGGGAAATCATAAAACAGAGGTCTCATGACCGGTGTACCTTTTTCATGCGCTTCTTCCATCAGCCTGCGCACATAAGGACGCATGGCCTCACGCATTTCAATGTATTTCTTACAGATTTCATAAACCTTATCTCCGTAAGACCAGATTTCATTCGGCGCTCCGGATACGCACTCCGCGCCTCCGGTTGTTCCGTACTGAGGCTGATACGGCATGCGATAGCCATGCAGTCTCATAACAGGACAGAACGTACCGTATTCAAACCATCTGATCAGAACCTCATGGAAATCCTCATCATAGATATTAGCCCCGAAAAATCCCCCGATATCTGTTGTCCACCAGGGAATCCCTGCGATTCCCATATTGAGGCCTGCTGCAAACTGGTTCTGAAGACTTTCAAAGGAAGAATGGATATCACCTGACCACACAAGTGCCCCGTATCTCTGGCTTCCGGCCCATGCACAGCGCAGCAGATTCACGATGTTTTCCTGTCCTTCTTTTTTCATGCCTTCAAAGAAGGTCTGTGCATACATTACCGGATAGACATTTCCGATCTGGACATTCGGTCCCAGATGATAACGATAATTTTCAAAATCATACACCGTATATTCCGGTTCCGCTTCATCCAGCCAGAAAATCTTCACACCCTTGTCATAATAATTCTGTTTTGCCTTGTTCCACACATACTCTCTGGCTTCCGGATTCGTCGGGTCATACTGGATGGTATTGCCCATATAAGTGTTGTCAATACGGACACCTTTTTCCACCCGTGTCAGGAGACCTTTTGCCTTCATCTCCTCAAAATTCTCACTCTTATAATCCACCATAGGCCAGATGGATACCATAAGTTCAATACCCATCTCCTTCAGTTCCGCGATCATGGCATCCGGGTCCGGCCAGTATGTCTCGTCAAATCGCCAGTCACCCTGCTTCGGCCAGTGGAAGAAATCCACTACAATGACATCAATAGGAATCTGACGGCGTTTGTATTCTCTTGCCACCTCCAGAAGCTCTTCCTGTGTCTGATATCTGAGTTTACACTGCCAGAATCCCATTCCGTATTCCGGCATCATGGGAACTTTTCCCGCTACATCTGCGTAAGCTTCCTCAATTTCAGCCGGTGTATCGCCTGCAGTGATCCAATAATCCAATTTCTTTGTGGATTTTGCTTCCCATGTGGTAATATTTTTATTGAAGCTGACACGCCCGATTGCAGGATTGTTCCACAAAAATCCATATCCAAGGGAAGACAATGCAAAAGGAACACTTGCCTGGGAATTTCTGTGTGCCAGTTCCAGTTCTGCACCTTTGACATTTAGGAATTTCTGCTGATACTGGCCCATACCGTAAATCTTCTCGTTTGGATTGGATTCAAAACGCATGGTGAGCTGATAATCGCCCCCGATGATCGGTTTGAATTCCCTTGCTTCAACCTCCAGGGAGCTGCAAGTATCCGCAAACATATCCTCTCTGTTGCGGACATATTCCTCAAGCAGTACTTCCCCCTTTTGGTTGTAAAAAGTAAGCTTTCCGATATTGTTCACTACTGCCCTGATCTTTCCGTTTGTAATTTCTGCGGAAAAATCATGTATTGCAATACTTGCCTCTTCGCGTCCCTCCGGTTTTCCATCTAATGCCCAGAGCTCATCCGGCATCTCGGGCATCTTGGAGGCGCGGACCCGGAGACTGTTCTTTCCCCAGGGTTCCACGATCACGCGCTCCGCATCATAACGGTAATACAATGCATGATCCTTTTCCTCAAAATATCCCAGTAAAAAATGATTGTCCGAACGGAAATCTCCGGTGGATGCACCTTCTTTTTTTATAATATCCGTCATTTTTTGTCCTCACTGTCCTATACTTCTTATTCTTTTACTGCACCTGCCGTCAGGCCGCCTACAATGTATTTCTGCAGGAATACAAACAACAGGATAACAGGCAGTACCAAAATTGCTCCGTATGCCATAATACAGTTCCACTTGGTTCCGTATTTACTCTGGAATTTATAGATATTTGCTGTCAATGGACGCATATCCGGTTTTACGTTAAATGTCATGGAGTATGCCAGGTCATTCCAGCCGCCCAGGAAGGAGATAACTACTACTGTGATAACACCTGTCTTGATCGCCGGAATCATGATCTTGAAGAAGGAACGGAACACACCGCAGCCGTCAATTCTGGCAGCATCATCCAGGGATGTGGGCACGCTCTTGAAATAAGGTCTCAAAGTTACAACGATAAACGGAACAGATCCTGAAGCAATTGCCAGGGATGGTCCTAAATATGTTCCTAATAAATGCAGCTTGTTAAAGATCAGATACATAGGAGTCAGCATCAGGGATGCAGGAAGCATCTGGGTTACCAGGAAGGTAAGCAGGAATACTTTTCTGCCCGGTACTTTATAACGTCCCATGCCGTAAGCTGCCGGAATACCAAATACCAGTGAGATTACCATGGATAAAAAAGCAATACAGATACTGTTCTTCAGGGAAGACAGGAATTCTGCATCCTGGAAGTTCTTGATCCAGGGCTCTAAGGTAAAATTGTGCGGATAATATGTCACAAGTTTGCCGAACGATTCCGCATCTGATTTAAAGGACATTGCAAGAATCCAGTAAATCGGAAACAGGAACAGAATGGCAACAATAACTGCGATAACACAGTTGATCAAATTTCTTCTTTTTTCTTTGGAGCTTGTTATTTTCACTTTTCCTGCCATTCTAATCATCCTCCTTTGATATGAGACGCAAGTAGAATAGTCCGACAATGAACAGGCATGCGAACAAGATGATCGCCGCTGTAGAACCTAAGGAGAATTCATACTGTTTGAAGGACAATGTATAAGCGTAAGTACCAAGAACATCAGTAGAGTTCAGAGGACCGCCGCTTGTCATAACAAACATCAAATCGAATGCTTTGAAGGTATAAATAAAACCTAACATAAGCACAGACAAAATAGCCGGTTTCATAAGCGGAAGTGTGATATAGAGGAATCGCTGGAACGGATTAGCACCGTCAACCTCCGCACTCTCATAAATCTCCGTGGAAATCCCTGTCAGGCCGGAAGTCAGCAGCAGCATATTGAACGGAATTCCAACCCAGCAGTTCACTGCAATGATCGCGATCATAGCTGTACTTCCGTTCAGCAGCCATTCCACCGGAGCGTTGATCAGCCCAATCTTCATAAACAGGTCATTGATCACACCACTGGATACATCGAACATATTCTTGCCCAGCAAAGCCGTAACAGACATGGGCATCATATAACCTACCAAGATCATACCACGGATGGGTCCGGCAAGTGTAAACTTCTTTGAGAAAAACAGTGCAAATATAAATCCTATAGTAAACTGTACAACCAAACATCCAATGGTAAATATAAATGTATTTTTAAATACCATCAAAAATGTTTCATTGTGGAATAACTCTATGTAGTTGGACAAACCTACAAAGACATCGGTTCCGCCTTTGAACGTTTTAACATTTACATTCCTGAAACTGAGCACAAAGTTATAAATCAGCGGATACCCAAGAACCACCAGCATATAAATGAATCCTGGAAGGATAAAGGTATAGCCTTCTCTTCTTTTTTTTGCCGCCATCGACATTTTCATGGATTTCACCCCTCTTCCAAATTCCTATCTGTTTCTTTTAAAAAGGTTTAAGATGTATCGCCGGGATACACCTTAAACCTTGTTTTACAGTCAGCATCCAGACTTATTCTGTATTACTTCTGTACTGCAATAGGTGTTTCTTCCAAAATAGGTGAAATCGTTGCCTGGGCTTCTTTCAAAGCTTCTGCCGGGTCTTTGTCACCCAGTAAAGCTGCCTGCTCTGCTTTGTACAGGGCTTCGGAAATGGTCGGCCAGGACTCGTGAGGTCCCCTTGCTACTGCAAATTCCATGGAATCGTTGAATACTTTGTATCTTTCATCTGCTGTCCAGAAGTCTTTCAGTTCAACTGCATCTGCACGAACCGGTAATTTTCCTGCGATTTCACACCAGTCTGCCGTGTTCTGTGCGGACTGCATATATTTCAGGAATTCTGCACACTCTTCTACATTTTCAGAACCGCTGCATACACCGAAGTTTTCGCCGCCGATAACGGTTGCCTGCTGCTCGCCTTTTGGCATTGGAGTATATTTGTATTCCCATGTTACATCGTCTTTATTATCGGTATCTAATGTAGCAATCTGCCATGTACCGGATTCCAGCATTGCCGCTTTACCTGCGATCCAGGCATTGTAAGCATCGCCCTGTCCCCAGTTTACAGCTTCTTTACTCATATATCCGTCTTTTACCAGATCACTTAAGAATGTCAGCGCATTTACTGCCTTGTCACTGGAAACATCTGTGATGTCTGCTCCTGCTCCATACAGCCACGGAATGAACTGGAAGGTTCCCTCTTCATTGGCGATTGCTGACATGGCAAATCCATAGACACCATTTGCCTCATCTGTGGTCTTCTCGCATGCTTCTTTGAATTCATCCCATGTTGTCGGCGGATTTTCAATTCCTGCAGCTTTTAAAAGGTCCATGTTGCAGAGTAATGCCAGACAGTTTGAGTTGTTCGGCAGTCCGTAGTATTTGCCGTCAGCATCCATACAACTGCTCAGAGGTCCTTCATAGAACTGGTCCAGATCAGACCATCCCTCCAGATATTCGGTGATGTCCGCAAATACTCCCAAAGAAATGTAGGAAGCCATATCCGGTGAATCTACCATACCGATGTCAGGAAGCTCTCCTGATACAGCACCGATCGTATACTGTTTCATCAATTCATCACGTGATACAAAAGTAGGTACAATGTAGATATCACTCTGCTCTTCGTTGTATTTCTTTACAACTGCATTTAATGCGTCAGCCTCATGCTCAAAATAATGCCAGAGGGTAACTTCTTTTCCGCCATTGGGCTCACCTATGTCTGCTGCAGTAGCTTTTGTTCCTGTTTCAGTCTCTGTGGAACCGGTGTCCGCATCATCTGCGGTATCCTCTGTACCGGTATCTGTACTGTCAGTCTTAGTGTCGCTGCCTCCCGAACTGCCGCAGCCTGCTGTCATGGTCAATACCATCGCAGATGTCATGGTCAGTGCCAATGTCTTAACAACTTTCCTCTTCATTTTGTTTCCTCCTTTTGTTTTTTTGTTTCTTAGGATGTCCTTATTATAGCGTTTAAATGATATTTCAAAAACCGCCGCTTTTAAGATTTGGATTAATTTTTTAGGGTATTTTTTTAATATTGGAGTAAAAAATTAATATTTTTTATTTTTCATTGTATATATTGTACATTTACAGCATATATTGACAGCATTTTATACACAAAAAAGCGAGACACTAACGTCTCGCCTTTATAAACTCCGTCACATTGACTCCAGTCTCTTCTTTGAAGCATTTGTTAAAATACTTGGGATCTGAAAATCCCACACTATACAGTACCTCGTCCTTAGAAATTTCCCCTTCCAGCAAAAGTTCCTGGGCTTTCTCAATCCGGTATCTCCGAAGGAACCTGGAAAAATTCTCTCCCACATCTCTGCTGAACAGATAACTGAAATATTCCGCACTGACACCCAGGTCTGCAGCCAGATCTTTCTGTGAAATTTTAGATGCATAAGAGCATTCTATAATATGCATTGCCTTTAAAATAAGCGGATGCGCATTGGGATATCTGCTTTTTAAATCCCTGTTCTCTTTATCCCAGACCACACTGTTGTGCTCCTCCAGTCTGTGTATAATATCCTCAATGTCCTCAGGGACCAGAGGCTTCACCAGATAATCCGTGACCCCAAGAGAGATGGCCTGCCTGGCCAGTTCAAATTCCTCATACGCGCTGATGATCACAAACTTAGTCTTCATATCCTGAGCTCTTGCTGCTCTAATCAGAGAGATTCCATCCATATAGGGCATTTTAATATCAGTAAAGACCACATCAGGCTCTAATAGCTTCATGAGTTCAAATGCCTCTTTTCCGTCCGCCGCCTCACCCACGACCTCATGCTTATCCGAAGCCATCATGATCAGATTTCTGAGTCCTCTGCTGGCCCTCTTCTCATCTTCTGCTATAAGTATTCTCACACTAATTCCTCCTCCTGGCATATCTCACTCTGTTTTTTCAACTCTGATTCCGGGATTGGAATCCAGAATATAAAGGAGGTTCCTGAATCCAGATTTGTCTGCATTTGGATATCCAGATTTTCTCCATAATACATACGCATTCTTGTAACAACATTTAATATTCCTATCCCTACCTTCTGACGCTGCAGCACAGGTGCCATTCCTTTTGACTCCAGGATATTTTTTATTACCTTTTCAGTTTCAGAATCTATTCCGCTTCCATTATCTTTTATCTCTATTCTTAAGCGGCCTTTTTCCTCTGAAACAGTGATCTTCACCATTCCCCCCTCATGTCTTCCCTCAAACCCATGAAGGATGGAATTTTCTACAAATGGCTGGAACATCAGCTTACAGCATGGCCAATAACCGTATTCCTCTTCAAAATCAATAGAATAATCAAATACATTCTCAAATCTTGTCTTCTGCAGATAAAGATACTGGTCAATCCAGGCTATCTCCTGATACAGATATACATCCTGGCATTTCTGGTCAAAGGTATAGCGTAGTATGTTGGAAAGCTTTTTGATCAGCACAGATACCTGACGATTTCCCGCCTCTATAGCTTCATAGTTGATCGTACCCAGTGTATTACATATGAAATGTGCATTGATCTGGGATTCCAGGGCCTCCCGCTCTGCCTGATGCTGGCGCTCAATGGACGCCAGTGTCTCCTCATGCTGTCGTTTCATGGCAAGATTTTTCTCTTCCAGTGCTTCGATCATTCTATTGTACTCATCCGCAAGCTGCCAGATTTCATGTTTTCCTTCTATGGAAATCTTACTGTGGAAATTTCCTTTTTTCACTGTCTTAATAGACTCTGAAATCTTTGTCACAGGCTTGAGAAGATAACGCATGAAAAAAACAGTCAGAAATATGTAGGCCGCCAGAATCAGAATATAGATGATGACACCCCTGTTGTAAATCTGGTCCACATGCTCCTGCATTTTATGCTCATCCATCAAAATATTCATAGTCCAGCCAAAATAGCCCAACTCACGGCTGATCACCTGTATCTCATCATCACGCACCAGGCTGTCCTCTGCGGTACCGATATATTTATCCATATTATGGTAGAGAATCTGTCCGTTCTCATCTGCGATGTAGCCCTGCGCATATTTAACTTTTGGTATCTCCACTGTGTTTAAAAATTCTTTAAAGACATCCATATTATAGCTGACGATCAGAACATTTTTCACTTTTTTAAGCCCGGTCCTGTTGCCGATCAAAGGATATGCCACGTGAAAAAGGCGCAGGTCAGAATCCTGCGGATGCACACTTGGCTCTGTGGATGCCATGTACAGGGGAATATAATAGTTATTCGTATTGTTCATGACCTCCTGAAACATTTCACGCAGATACTTATCGTTGTCATCATCCCACATAGCCCCGTCGGAACGCTTATAACGGTCATACTGGCACATCAGGCCATCCTCACCCACAATGGCTACGGCAACTGTATTCTTAATATAATCATAGTCTGACAGGGTATTATATAATGCACTATATCCATTGCTGTCATAAAAAGATTGGACTTTATTATATATATCCGCAGATACCACCATCTCACTGCCAAAATTTATATGCTCTTTAATAGAATAATTCACATTTTTCTGAACAGATACCAATACTGCATTCTCTGTTTCAAAGCTTTGTTCCACAAGATAGTTCAGGTACTCATTTTTCAGATATCCCTGAAAAACCAGTGCCATCACCAGAACCGCCAGCGTGAACACAAGAACAAAAGAAGAAACGATATGCTCTTCAAAATATGTCTTTATCTTTCTGTATATACGCATCGAATCCCCCCTTTTCTTTTTACAGCCATACCGTTAGTGCGTTCACACCCTGGTGGCTCCTTAAGACCAAACGATGTTACCCTTCCGCCGCCTTCACTTCCTCAGCCACCACCTGGATCTGCCCGTCCACATCCTTTTTAAACTGCTCCCAGGCATCGGGGTGGTCCACAAAGTATTTGGGGCAGATTTTCTCTGTCACATCGTAGTGGCGGATCACATCACTGCTCTTTAAATCAAAACGGTAGCAGAGCCATCCAACCAGCTTCACAAGGGAGTCATAGGTTGCCTGGGTAAATTCGCCGGTCTCATCCTTGTGGCAGCACTCGATGGACAAGGTGTCGTCATTGCGGGAATTGGAGGCATAGGCAATCTCTGAACTGGGAATACACTGGACGATCTCGCCCTCGATTCCTATGACGAAATGGCTGCTCACTTTTGTCTCGTGGCTGTCCTTCAGGCCCTCAAAATAGTTTCTGTTTTCCGCTGCCGTGCTTCCCGGATTGGCGGTATAATGCACCACAACGCCTTTTATTTTCTTCAGAGGGATACCTGGCCTGGAATACTCGTTTACATCCAGCAGGTTCACGTCAAAAGGCGGCGCGCCGATAAAACTGCCGTTCTCCTGGGTGACCTGGGCCTGCAGTTTTTCCAGTTTGGCCTCCTGTATCTTTCCTGTCATTATTTTTATAACCCCTATTGCGAAAATGATTCCCAGCAAGACCAGGCCGAAAAGCATGAGCCTTCTGTTTCTCTGTTTCCTTCTGTTTATCCTTCTGTAATCCCTTCTGGTATTTCCTCTCCTTTGTCCCATAAGCGTTTCTCCCCATTTATGTACATTTCCTGTATCACAGGCTTCCCCTTTATAAGACAAAAGGCTGTTGCCACTTTAGCAACAGCCTCTGTTCTTGTATCGATAGGAGATACACAATGCCTGTGCTTCCTATTATTCGTCTACACTGTAATTCGGTGCTTCTTTTGTAATGTGAATGTCGTGCGGATGAGATTCTTTCAGAGACGCAGCTGTGATTTTTACAAACTGACCGGTCTGCTTCAGAGTCTCGATATCTTTTGCACCGCAGTAACCCATTCCGGAGCGGAGACCACCCACTAACTGGAATACGGTATCCTCTACATGGCCTTTGTAAGCAACTCGTCCTTCCACGCCTTCCGGAACCAGTTTCTTGGCATCCTGCTGGAAGTAACGGTCCTTGCTGCCGTTCTCCATTGCCGCAATGGAACCCATGCCGCGGTAAACTTTGTATTTTCTTCCCTGGTATAATTCAAAATCTCCGGGGCTTTCGTCACATCCTGCGAAGATACTGCCCATCATGCAGACATTGGCTCCTGCCGCAATGGCTTTTGTCATATCTCCTGAATACTTGATACCGCCGTCTGCGATGATCGGGATGCCTGCCTCTTTTGCGGCAGCATAGCATTCCATAATTGCAGTGATCTGCGGTACACCAATACCTGCAACCACACGTGTGGTACAGATGGAACCGGGTCCGATACCAACCTTGACAGCATCCACACCAGCCTCGATCAGGGCTTTTGTAGCTGCTCCGGTTGCCACATTACCTGCAACTACCTGCAGATTCGGATGTTTTGTCTTGATCTCTCTGACTGCTTTGAGAATGTTGGCGGAATGTCCATGGGCTGAGTCCACAACAACAACATCGACCTGTGCCTCCACTAACGCGTCAACACGTGCCATGACATTGGCTGTGATACCCACTGCGGCACCGCACAGCAGTCTTCCCTGCTCGTCCTTTGCGGATAACGGATATTTTATCTGTTTCTCAATATCTTTAATGGTAATAAGACCTTTTAAGTTGAAGTTTTCATCGACAATCGGAAGTTTTTCTTTTCTTGATTTTGCCAGGATTTTTTTTGCTTCCTCTAAAGTCACTCCTTCTCTGGCTGTGACCAGATTCTCTGATGTCATGCTCTCTTTGATCTTCTTACTGAAATCCTCTTCAAATTTCAGATCACGGTTGGTGATGATACCTACCAGCTTCCTGCCCTCAGTAATGGGAACACCAGAAATACGGAATTTTGCCATCAGATTGTTGGCATCCTCCAGAGTATGTTCAGGTGAGAGATAGAAAGGATCTGTGATAACACCGTTCTCGGAACGTTTTACCTTGTCCACCTCATCTGCCTGTGCTTCTATAGACATATTTTTATGAATGATACCGATACCTCCCTGTCTCGCCATGGCGATCGCCATACGATATTCGGTAACTGTATCCATTCCTGCACTCATCATCGGAATATTTAACTTCACTTTTTTTGTCAGATTCGTCGACAAATCAACCTGATTGGGGATTACTTCGGAATATGCCGGAACCAGCAGCACATCGTCAAAAGTAATGCCTTCACCAATAATCTTACCCATTTTCGTTCTCCCTTCGTTTGTTTATAGTAAAATAATATAACAAATTACGACAAACCTGTCAATCCGTAAAAACTTTTCTCGGACAGCTTTTTTCAATATTTTTGATCAATTCCATGTCCGGCTCGATCAGCACTTTACAAACCTCTTTGTCGTCCGGGATGATCATGGCATAAATATTATGAGATGGATTTCCGGATGAAAAATCAAAAACCTTCATATTTTTATTATGATTCTGGTAGTCCAGACGATGTGACTTGAGGGGTGCCATAATTTCCATCTTGGAAAGGTCCAGGCTCTTTATTCTCTTTCTCTTTGCCTTGGAAGCGATCCTGTCAATGTCCAGTTCTCCATTCACATAGAGATATTCAAATTCCAGATCCAGGTTCGGCAGCAGAAAATAGGCAGCCACTCCCAGAACCACAGCTACAACCAGGGCAATCGGTGTAAATAAAATACCGGCAACTGCAGCCAGTACGATCAATGCGATAACCAGTACCTTGATTGCCTTCTCCTTCATCGTCTGCTCCTTTTTCACGAGCAGCTCTGAGTACGCGTCGTTCATGTTTTCCTCCTTTAGTATCAGCTTTTGCTTATAAGTCTATCACAAAGAAATGCCGGTGTCCATATGACACCGGCATAAGAAATGTGAAATTTCTATTATATATTACATCATTCCCATTCCAGGAGCACCGCCTGCCGGCATAGCCGGTGTTTCTTCTTTGATGTTGGAAACAACAGCTTCTGTTGTCAGCAGAGTACCTGCAACGCTTGTTGCGTTCTGCAGTGCGCTTCTTGTAACTTTTGTAGGATCCAGGATACCTTCTTTGACCATATCCACATATTTCTCGTTTAATGCGTCAAATCCTACACCTGTCTCGGATTCTTTTACTTTGTTGATGATAACAGAACCTTCCAGACCGGCATTTGCTGCAATGTGGTACAGCGGGGATTCCAGAGCTTTCAGAACAACCTTAGCACCTGTCTTCTCGTCTCCGTCCAGTCCTGCGATCAGTTTCTCAACTTCTTTGGATGCGTGGATGTAAGCAGATCCGCCGCCTGCGATGATACCTTCCTCAACTGCTGCTCTTGTAGCATTCAGGGCATCTTCCATACGCAGTTTTGCTTCTTTCATCTCTGTCTCGGTAGCAGCACCTACACGGATAACAGCAACGCCGCCGGCCAGTTTTGCAAGTCTTTCCTGTAATTTCTCTTTATCAAATTCAGATGTTGTCTCAGTGATCTGATGTTTGATCTGAGCGATTCTTGCATTGATATCTTCTTTGTTGCCTTCGCCGTCAACGATAACTGTGCTTTCTTTCTGTACTTTAACAGATTTTGCACGTCCTAACTGATCCATGGTAACGTCTTTTAATTCCAGACCCAGTTCGTCGGAGATCACAGTACCGTTTGTCAGGATCGCGATATCCTGCAGCATCTCTTTTCTTCTGTCACCATATCCCGGAGCTTTGACTGCTGCCACGGAGAAGGTTCCTCTTAATTTATTTACGATCAGGGTTGTCAGAGCTTCGCCTTCAATGTCTTCAGCGATGATCAGCAGTTTTGCGCCTGATTTTACGATCTGCTCTAAAATAGGAAGTAAATCCTGGATGTTGGAGATCTTCTTGTCAGTGATCAGAATATAAGGATCATCCAGAACAGCTTCCATCTTATCCATATCTGTAGCCATGTATGCGGAGATATAACCTCTGTCAAACTGCATACCTTCTACCAGATCCAGCTCTGTCTTCATGGTCTTGGATTCTTCAATTGTGATAACACCGTCATTGCTTACTTTTTCCATAGCATCTGCTACCATTTCGCCCACTTCATCATCGCCGGCGGAGATAGCTGCTACTCTTGCGATCTGGTCTTTTCTTTCGATCTTGCCGCTCATCTTCTGAATAGCGTCAACTGCAACATCTGTTGCTTTCTTCATACCTTTTCTCAGGATGATCGGGTTAGCGCCTGCTGCCAGGTTCTTCATACCTTCGTTTACCATTGCCTGTGCCAGAACAGTTGCTGTGGTGGTACCATCACCTGCTACATCGTTTGTCTTGGATGCAACTTCTTTGATCAGCTGAGCACCCTGGTTTTCAAATCCGTCTGCCAGCTCGATCTCTTTTGCGATTGTAACACCGTCGTTTGTGATAAGCGGAGCGCCGAAAGATTTGTCAAGAACAACGTTTCTTCCTTTCGGTCCTAAAGTTACACGAACGGTATCAGCTAACTGGTTTACACCACTTTCAAGGGCAGCTCTTGCTTCTGCGCCGTATTTGATTTCTTTTGCCATGATTCGATTCCTCCTGAAATTAAAATAATGTCTATTTCTGTTTTCTGGTTTTATTCATGTTAATAGAGTTTCCGTAAAATCAGCTTCTGCTGCTGTCTCTTCGCCGACAGCTTCCTGTTATTTTACTACTGCAAGGATATCGCTCTGCTTAACGATGATGTACTCTTCGCCGTCAAGCTTCACTTCTGTACCAGCATATTTGGAGTAGATCACCTGGTCACCTTCGGCAACTTCCATTTTGATCTCTTTGCCGTCAATCACTCCGCCCGGTCCTACTGCTACAACTTCTGCCTGCTGTGGCTTTTCCTGTGCCTGGCCCGGTAACACGATTCCGGATTTTGTGGTCTCTTCTGCAACCAACTGTTTTAATACAACTCTGTCTCCTAATGGTACTAATTTCATATCTATTGCCTCCTTTTAGAATTCTCTGCTTGTTATTAGCACTCATTTGATTCGAGTGCTAACCGTTAGTCATATATTAGTGAATCTGCCGCATTTCTGCAACTTCTTTCATCTCCAATTAATTGAGTTAATACTAATTATTTCTCATTTTTTCTCTTGTATTCTCGTTTTATCTCATCTTTTTAATTTTCATTGAATTTTATATTTATTTTAGAATCTTTATATTTCCGCATGAAAACCAGGTTCCGGGCCATCCCATAGCAAAAGTTTAGCCCAAATCTGCTGACCGCATACAGTATTTTCCGTAAAAATATAAAAACCCAAAGAAAACCGGAGGTTATTTCCTACTATATGAATAACCTCCGGTTTTCTTTCCATGCATTTACTGTTTTTTCACCAGTTTGCGTTTCTTGATCTCTTCCAATTCATCAAAGATCACTTCATTGAGCACTTTGATATAGGTTCCTTTCATGCCTGAGGACCTGGACTCAATAACGCCGGCACTCTCAAATTTTCTCAGCGCATTGACGATCACGGAACGTGTGATTCCCACTCTGTCTGCAATCTTACTGGCAACCAGAATTCCTTCGTCCCCGTCCAGCTCATCAAAAATATGGATGATCGCTTCCAATTCTGAGAAAGAAAGCGTATTGAACGCAGATTTCACAACCTGGATCTTCCGGTTCTCCTCTGCATTCTCCTCATGTACAGAACGCATCATTTCCAGCCCAACCACTGTTGTTCCATATTCACTTACAATAATATCCTCAATATCATACCCTTTCTGATCCCTGTACATAAAAAGGGTACCCAGTCTCTCGCCGGCAATATCAATGGGGCTGATGATCGCCATATACTTACTGATGTTCTCGCCTTCAAATCCCAGTGTCTGGAGATTCACGTTCTCCTTTGTTGACAGCACGCCCAGCAGACGTTCATTGAGCAGTTTATCAATATATCCTCCCACTTCACTGTCAATCAATTCCGTAATCTCCTCCACGCCCGGACAGGTACCTACACCAAGCACCTTTCCTTTCCGGCTGATAACCAGGATATTAGAATCCAAAGTCTCCACCATCACCTCACAAATGTCGTTGAACAGCACCTTAGAAGAATTGTTGTTATGAAGCAGTTTGTTAATCTTTCTGGTTTTATCCAATAACTGTACGCTCATAGCGACCTCCTTTCACTCTATTCCTACAGAATATAACCGCTAATTTCTATTCTCTATATCCTTTTTTATTTTAACACACAATTATTCTGAAATCAATGCATGATTTTTTTATTTTCTGTCTATTTATCTCTTTCCCACAAACTTAACTTTCAAAACAATTGAAATTTCCCAGACTTCCCTTACTTTCCCCGTCTGTCAGATACTTTCCCCCATTCTCCAACTCTTCCCTCCCCCCATCCCCCAATGTCAGATACCACCCCCTTTTCCCCCAACCTTACCCCCAACTCTTCTTTCCCCACACATCCCTTTTCTCACTGCCAAATACCTGTGTGAACACCCATCCAGCACCTTCCGCATACACTGCCTTTCCCACTTCCAGATACCTGTATTAACACCTATCCAGCACTTTCCGCATGCACTGTTTTTCTCACTGCCAGATACCTGTAGACCATCTATCCAGCACCTCCCGCATACATCTCTTTTCTCTCTACCAAATACCTGTGTAAACACCCATCCAGCACTTTCCGCATGCACTGTTTTTCCCACTGCCAGATACCTGCCGCACAAAGTCCCTGGGGGCCATTGGAGGCAGATGGCTGGATGGACTTATGGGAAAAAGCGGGAAGAATGGGTGATAGAATTTGCTTCACAAAAGCAAATTCTAAGGATAGCTGAGCAGACAAAACATCAGTTTTGTCTGCGGTTCTATCCGGTTCACCCATTCTTCCCGCTTTTTTCCATTAGTCCATCCCCATCTGCCGACTGGCCTCCAGGGACTTTGTGCGGCAGGTATCGTCCGCCCTAGACAACCTCCGCCCCTGCCACACTCTCGCTCTCATTCAACCTTACACAGATCAGGCCTCCTGCTCCACCTCATCCTTCTTCCGTATCATCACAAACCCACAATGCTCATCCGCACAAACAATCTTATTCCCCTTCTCCAGCATATACCCACCGCAATTCGGGCATTTCTCCTTAGAAGGCTTCTGCCATGACATAAACTCGCATTCCGGATTATTCTCACATCCATAATACCGGCGCCCCTTCTTACTCCTGCGCAGCACCACATCTTTCCCGCAGACAGGACAGGGAACACCGATTTTTTCAAGATAAGGCTTCGTATTCCTGCAGTCCGGAAATCCCGGACAAGCCAGGAACTTCCCGTGCGGTCCATATTTGATCACCATATTCCGCCCGCACAGATCGCAGATAACATCTGTCACCTCATCCTCGATCTTCACTTCCTCCAGCTCTTTCTCCGCAGTCTGCACTGCATCCTCCAGATCCGGATAGAAATTCCGTATCACAGTCTTCCACTGCACAAGTCCTTCCCCCACACTGTCCAGCAGTTCCTCCATTGTGGCCGTAAAATACACATCCACAATACTGGGGAATGACTTCTTCATAATATTATTAACGACTTCGCCCAGCTCCGTCATATACAGATTCTTATTCTCCTTCGCCACATACCGCCTTGCAATGATCGTGGTGATCGTAGGGGCATAGGTACTTGGACGTCCGATTCCCAGTTCCTCCAGCGCCTTTACCAGTGTAGCCTCCGTATAATGTGCCGGCGGCTGTGTAAAATGCTGCTGCTCATGGAATCCCTGGAAGGAAAGCTCTGTGCTCTCGTCCAGTCCTTTTGCAAGGAAAGAATTCTCTGTCTTCTCCTCATCCTCCTGCACATAGACAGCCATAAAGCCGTCGAATTTCAGCTTAGAGGCAGCCATGGTAAAATAATACTCTCCGCCCTTGATTTTCACGGATGTAGTCTCATATTTTGCATTCTGCATCCTGCTGGCAGTAAAGCGTTTCCAGATGAGCTGATACAGCCTGAACTGATCTCTGCTCAGAGATTCCTTCAGAGAAGCAGGTGTCCTTGAAATATCTGTTGGACGGATGGCTTCATGGGCATCCTGTATCTTTTTCTTCTTATCATCCTTTTTCTCCTGGGTCAGAGTGTATTCCGGCCCATACTGGGAAGTGATGTATTCATGAGCGGCAGATTCAGCCTCCTCAGAAATCCTGGTGGAGTCTGTACGCAGATAGGTGATAACACCCACTGTGCCGTTCCCTTTAATATCAATTCCCTCATAGAGCTGCTGCGCCAGACGCATGGTCTTCTGTGTGGAAAAATTCAGCACTTTCGATGCTTCCTGCTGTAAGGTACTGGTAGTAAACGGAAGCGGCGGCTTTTTCGTTCTCTCGCTCTTCTTCACCTCAGCCACTTCATAGCTGGCGCCCTCCAGCCCGGCAAGGATCTTATCCAGTTCTTCCCTTGAGCCGATGCTCATTTTTTTGTTTTTATTTCCATAGAACTTGGCAATCAGCGGCTTCTTTTCGCCTTTGACAGCAAATTCCGCATCCAGTGTCCAGTATTCCTCAGGGATAAATGCATTGATCTCATCCTCACGGTCCCCGATGATGCGCAGGGCCACTGACTGTACACGGCCCGCACTGAGCCCTCTTTTCACCTTAGCCCAGAGTACCGGACTGATCCTGTAACCAACCATGCGGTCCAGCATTCTTCTGGTCTGCTGCGCATCCACCAGATTCATGTCAATGTCGCGCGCCTCTTTAATAGAAGCTTTCACTGCAGTTTTCGTGATCTCATTGAATGTAATTCTGCGCATCTTCTTCTCGTCCAGTTTCAGCGCTTTGGACAGGTGCCAGGAAATGGCTTCTCCTTCACGGTCGGGGTCAGTTGCAAGATATACCTTGTCCGCTTTTTTCGCGGCCTTGCGAAGCCCCGCCAGGATATCCCCCTTTCCCCTGATAGTTATATATTTAGGTTCGTAATCATTCTCCACGTCGATTCCAAGCTGGCTTTTGGGAAGATCCCTTACATGTCCGTTGGACGCCATGACCTCATAATTTGAACCGAGAAATTTCTTGATTGTCTTCACTTTTGCCGGTGATTCCACAATCACTAAATATTTCGCCATCTCAACCTCCCGTTCTGGCATAATAATTTTTGACTGGCTCTGCTACAAGCCCCTTCAATTCCAGTTTCAATAATATTTCCTGAATTTCCCCAGGATTTAGTTCTACCTGAAGGAAAATCTCTTCCAGATATTTTGGCCTCAAATCCAGACAACTATACACCATTTCTTCCCGGCTTGCAAGCCTAAAGTTTGATTTTGCCTCCAAATCTGTTTTTAATTTTTCCGAAATCTGAAGTTCATCCAGAATAATATCCACGGAGTTTGCAATGCCTGCGCCTTCAAAAATCAAGTTGTTGCATCCCTCACTGAGTGTATCCCCCAAGCGCCCCGGAAGGGCATAAACAGTCTTTCCCTGCTCCAGTGCAAAGTTCACAGTAATCAGGGAACCGCTCTTTTTCCCTGCCTCTATGACCAGTACCAGATCCGCCAGTGCACTGATGAGTCGGTTCCTCCTTGGGAAATGGTAGGGAAGGGCCGGTGTCTGCGGCTCATACTCTGAAAGTACGCCTCCCCGGAACGGAATCCTTCTATATATATCCATATTCTGCCTGGGGTAACAGATATCCACACCGTTGCCCAGAACCGCAAAGGTCTCTCCTCCGCCGTCCAGCGCTCCCCTGTGCGCCCAGCCGTCCACACCTCTGGCCATTCCGCTTATGATCTGGATCCCGAACCGGGACAGCTCTTTTGCAAAGTAATACGCCTGTGAGCTGCCGTAACTGCTGCACCTTCTGGCCCCCACAATAGCCACACTCTTTTTACGGCTGTCCGGAAGTTTTCCCTTCACATACAAATATTCCGGCATGTCCTCAAAACATCTGAGCTTGTCCGGATAGGCTTTTCCTGTCTTGGAACAGCAGAAAATCTTCTCTTTTTCCATGTATTTCATACCTTCTTTCTCTCCAGTCCTCTGTAGCACACAGCCTCACTGATCTGTGCTTCCTTGATCTCTTCTTCCCCATCCAGGTCTGCGATCGTACGTGCTGTCTTTAAAATCTTATGATAGGCCCTGGCACTTAAATTCATCTTTTCGTAAGCTTTTTCCAAAAGGCGCTGTCCTTCACGACTGACACTGCAGTATTTTTCCACCTGTTTTCCGGACAGTTCCGAATTATAGCATACCTTCAGCCCCTGATACCTGTCCTGCTGTGCCAAAAATGCCTTTTCTACCCTTTTCATAAGCTCTGCCGAACTCTGTCCCGCCTTCCCGCCGGAAATCTCCTGATACGTCATGCAGGCCGCTTCTGCGCAGATGTCTATCCGGTCCAGTATGGGGCCGCTGATTTTCCCGGCATACCTGCTGATATCCCTGTCCGTACAGGTACAGCGCTTCAGATCCGGATATCTGCCGCAGGGACAGTGGTTCATTGCTGCCACCAGCATACAGTGTGCCGGAAATTCATAAGAACCCCCGGTTCTGGCGATCATCACCTTATGCTCCTCCAGGGGCTGTCTCAGTATTTCTATGGAATTGTGGGAAAATTCAGGAATTTCGTCCAGAAAAAGAACGCCTCTGTGTGAAAGTGTGATTTCCCCGGGCCTTGGAATTCTGCCGCCTCCGGCCAGCGCCTGGGGAGAAATGGTGTGATGCGGTGCCCGAAATGGCCTTGCTGACATAAATGGCTGTTCCTCTGTCAAAAGCCCTGCGACACTGTATATTCTGGATACTTCCAGACTCTCCTCTCTGGAAAGCCGCGGCATAATAGTAGGAATCCTGCGGGCGATCATCGTCTTCCCCGCACCCTGAGGCCCTGTCATGAGAAAGTTATGGAACCCGGCAGCCGCAATCACGGCAGCCCGTTTCACAGTCTCCTGTCCCTGGATCTCCCTGAAATCCACATTATAAACAGGTTCCTTAAGATTCTCCCGGTCATATATCCTCTGGTCTTCCACACCCCATTTTTCCCTGCCAGACGCGTCCAGAAACTCCTGCAGGGACTCCACTCCCAGAACCTTTATCTTTCCTGTTGCCAATGCCTCCCTGCAGTTGCCCACAGGAACGATACAGAGCCAGCACCCGTTTTGCGCCGCGGTCTCTGCCAGAGGCAGGATACCTCTGACGCTGTTTATCCTGCCGTCCAGCCCCAGTTCACCGGCCAGCATCACACCGCTTAATTTCTCCTCTTCTATGTATCCGAACGCTGCCAGAAGTGCGGCTGCAATGGGCAGGTCAAACCGGTTCCCCTCCTTCCGCACATCTGCCGGCGCCAGATTAACCGTGATCCTTTTGGGCGGCAGGCTGATCTTCGTGTTTCTGATCGCCGTTTTCACCCGCTCCTGGGCCTCCCTCACCTGGGATGACAGGTATCCGACCATATTAAATACAGGCAGACCGCTGCTCACATCCGCCTCTACCCGTACAGGAACGCAGTTCACACCGCAGATAGCTGCTGACATAACACTGCTGAACATACAGATACTCCTTTCCCCCGCAGCAGGACAGAAATACCCCTCCGGCGCGGGTGTACATATTCTCTTTTTACTTGCTTCATTTGTTTTGGAAACAACGGTGGAACCACCTGGAAAGAAATGCGGGAATCCGCTTTCTGACTTATTATTACTGTATCATATTTTTTTCTGCCACGCAATGGCTGACTGGATTTTTTATTATAAAACCCAATCACCCTGCTTACCTGCAAATCATATATTACTCTGAAAAATTATAGGTATTCCAGGACTAAATTTATGCCAATGTCTTCCCAATTACCTATAATTTCTGTACTCTTCTTAAGAATTATTGGTATTTCAAAACCAAAAAACGGCTATTTCTTCCTCGATTACCTATAATTTCTCTACTCTTCTTAAGAATTATTGGTATTTCAAAACCAAAAAACGGCTATTTCTTCCTCGATTACCTATAATTTCTCTACTCTTCTTAAGAATTATTGGTATTTCAAAACCAAAAAACGGCTATTTCTTCCTCGATTACCTATAATTTCTGTACCCTTCTTAAGAATTATTGGTATTTCAGAACCAAATACCGGCTATTTCTTTCTCGATTACCTATAACACACATAATCTTCTTAAATATTATCCGTTTACATGAGCCTGATCCTTCCTGTACTCCCTTGGCCCTATCCCACATTTTTCCTTAAAGATATGCGAAAATGCCAGCGCATCCCTGTATCCCACCCGGGCAGCGATCTCACCGATTGTATCCTGCGTATCACGCAGAAGTTCCTTTGCCCTCTCCATCCTCACCTGCAGGAGATACTGCTGGGGCGGGCATCCCATGACGGTTCGGAATTGTCTGGTCAGACCGCTCCTGTTCATTCCATGTTCCCGGGCGATCTGCTCGATTTTCAGGCTCTGCTCCATATGCGCTTTCATATATGCGGCAATCTCCTGTATTTCTCCGGCTCTGCCCCTGCTGTCCGGCACTTTATATCCTGTCTGCCCCAGGGATTTCCTGTAATCCTCGATCAGATCGATCCATATCTTCGTCACACGGCAGTTCTGTTCCAGCCGCTCCACATAGTCCGCACTTCCCGCCTCAAGCATATCTCTGACTGTCCTTGTCAGTTCCGCCAGACAGTCTGCAGAACAAAGGGGCGTCCCCCCGGCAAGACCGGCCTCCCTGACACATTCCTCCACCTGGGCACCACAGGAACACAGACGGATATAATAGAAGAAATCCTGCGCGTTTCCCTGGATTTTCACTTCCGTCTCCGGGGTGACCGCCAGCACATTTCCCACGTTTACGCCATAATCTTTCCCGCCTGCTGTTATACTTCCGCTCCCTTTGGTTATGATAAATAAAGCATATTCCCCGCTCCCTGTCCGGTACTTAGCCATCCCCTGTCCCATACAGCTCCACTCCACAGACAGCAGGCTCATGCCGCCCTGCGTACAGTCACTTCCCTGCTGCTGACTATTGTAATTCCCGCCCATATAAACAGCCCTCTGCTCCTACTCTTTTTCATAAGATTATAGGTCAATTTCACCCTAGAGTCAATAGGTCACAACGCCATAATTGATTAACAATGGAGAGCTGTAGTAACCATTCAGACAAATCTTTGCATTTCCAGCGCTGACCGTACGGAACCCCAATGCCAATAGGCATCCGGCCTTATGAAGCGGCTTCCAGACGACCGGATGCATAAAGATGAACGGTTACAGGCTGTTTCAAAAAAGAAAAGAGGTATATGAATTGTCCAGATTAAAAGACTTAAGAATCAAAAGGGGATATACCCAGATCAAAATGCAGCACCTGACCGGCATTGATCAGAGCGATTACTCTAAAATCGAAAACGGAAAACGCTACTACACCTTTGAACAGTGCAAAAGGATCGCTCTTGCCCTGGATACCAGCATGGACTATCTGGCAGGTCTGACAGACGAGAAAAAACCTTATCCCAGAAGCATGAACTGAGTTTTTTTGCAGCCTACCCGTCCCTAAATGAGTGGGAAAAGCACAATTTGGCGGATTTGCTCATAGACTATAATTAAATCCCTTTGAGGTAAAGCTGCTTGAAAACATTTCTTAAGCCCTTGACTTCCGAAGAAGAGAAGTATTATCTTCAAGAATACAAAAGGGGCAGCCAGGAAGCTAAAAATATTCTCATAGAGCGCAATCTGCGCCTTGTTGCACATATTGTGAAAAAATATCAAGGGGTTGAGGAAGATTTAGATGATTTAATTTCCATCGGAACCATTGGGCTTATCAAGGCCATCCATACATTCAACGGAGAGAAATCCAACCGTCTCTCCACCTATGCTGCGCGATGCATTGACAATGAACTCCTTATGCTGCTGCGTTCCAAGAAAAAGACCAACAAGGAAGTTTCCCTCTACGAGCCTATCGGAACAGACAAAGAGGGCAATGAGATAAATCTTCTGGATGTGATTGAAAATGAACCGGTAGACGTGGTGGACCACTATTCACTGAAGGAGGATATCAGAAAGCTCTACGGGCTTCTGGACCAGGTGCTCAGTGAACGGGAACTGGAGGTGCTCAAGCTGCGGTACGGACTCTACGGAGAAAAAGAACTGACACAGAGGGAAATAGCAAAGCGGCTGAATATCAGCCGCTCTTATGTCTCCCGTATTGAAAAAAACGCTGTCTTAAAGCTCCGGAACTGCTTCCTTCCGTCTTAAAATATCGTACAGTTCAAGCCCTTCCCCCAAATCCACATACAGCACCTGCTGGGGATGGGGGGCACTCTCACAGGAATTCCCTTCCTCATCATATATGGCTTTCACAACCACCGGGCGGTTCTCTCCGTCCGGTTTCATGGCCTCTATGTTCTCTCCCACGAGGAATTTATTCCTCTGGGTGATGCGGTACAGCCCTTCCGGCGTCCTGTCTTCCAGATATCCCAGATAAGTATAGTCTTTGGCATAAGTATTGCTGTCATATATCTGTGCAGTTTCATCCGGTTTCCCATAGAAAAATCCGGTAGTGAACTGTCTGTAGGTACATCCCATAATCTGCTCCCTGTACCAGGGCATATTTTTCTGATAAAGTTCAGGGCTGTCAAAATAGTCATCTATGGCTTTTCTGTAGGTCCTGGCCACTGTCGCCACATACAGGGCAGTCTTCATGCGCCCTTCTATTTTCAGGCTGTCAATTCCCGCTGTCAGGATATCATCCATATGCTCAATCATACACAGATCCTTGGAATTGAAAATATAAGTTCCTCTCTCGTTCTCATAGACAGGCATATATTCCCCGGGCCTTGTCTCCTCCACAATGGAATATTTCCAGCGGCAGGGATGGGTACAGGCCCCCTGGTTGGCATCTCTTCCTGTGAAGAAATTGCTCAGCAGGCATCTACCCGAATAGGAAATGCACATAGCCCCATGGATAAATGTCTCAATCTCCATATCCCTGGGAATATTGGCACGAATCTCCCTGATTTCCTCCAGGGAAAGCTCCCTTGCACACACCACACGCTTAGCCCCCAGTTCATGCCAGAACCGGTAAGTGCCGTAATTGGTGTTGTTGGCCTGGGTGCTGATATGCCGCTCAATCTCCGGGCAGACTTCCTTTGCGATCATAAAAACACCGGGGTCTGATATGATCAGTGCATCCGGCTTGATCTCTTTTAACTCTTCAAAATATTCCCGCACACCCTCCAAATCCCTGTTGTGGGCCAGGATATTGGCTGTCACATACACTTTCACCCCGTATCTGTGGGCAAAGGCAATACCTTCCGCCATATCCTTCATGGAAAAATTCCGGGCTTTTGCCCTCAGTCCGAACACCTCGCCGCCGATGTATACGGCATCTGCGCCGTAGATCACAGCGATTTTCAGAACTTCCAGGCTGCTGGCGGGAATCAGTAATTCTGGTTTTTTTCTCATTTTATCCATCCTGTTTCTGTTTCTTTATACTCAGAGTCACTCCATCTCCCAGAGGCAGTATGGAGGTTTCCAGTTCTTCATGGTTCTTCAGCACATAGAGATACTCCCGCATCCTTTTGTAAATGGTGCGGTTCCTGCGCTCCACGGCAAAATGAGACTCAATCAGGTCCCCGTCCTGCAGCACATTGTCGGACACCAGGATTCCTCCCGGTCCGAGAAGCCTTAACACTTCCGGAAGAAAATGGATATACTGCGCCTTGGCAGCATCCATAAAAATCAGGTCATAAGGACCCTCCAGTGTTGTTAATACCCGGGCGGCATCCCCGCAAAGCAGGGTGATCCGGTCCTCTTTGCCCGCTTTTCTGAAATTTTCCCGCGCAATGGGTATCCGCTTCTCATAGTTCTCTATGGTGGTGATCCTGCACGTCTCCGGCGCGTATTCGCTCATCAGAAGCGTGGAGAACCCAACAGCAGTCCCCACCTCTAAAATGAGGCGGGGACGTTTTATCTGCAGCAATACTTTCAGGAAACTCTGCATCTCCCTGCGGATGACAGGCACCCTGTCCTCCCTGGCTTTTTTCTCCAGTTCATTGAGAAAGGGAGTGTTTCCTCTGTCCAGGGAATTGATATAGGTTACCATTCTCTCGTCAACTATCACTTTTTATTTCCTCTGCTATTCTGTTCCCTGGTCTGTGCCTTCCCCGCCGGTCTCCGAGGTGTCCTGTACAGCCGAATTGCCGTCTGTACCGTCACCCTGGGTGGGCTGGCCGTCCACATTCTCCCGGGCCAGAATTGCCATCATCTCTTCTGCCGTCATATTGGTATTCAGAATATAGGTACCTGCCTGAAGTTTCTTCTTATAATTGGACAGTTTCTCCTGTACTACGAAGACCTTTGCGTCCTCGATCAGGCCCTTCTTCTTCAGAATCTTGCCTATCTGATAGACAGAGGAACCATCCTTGATCACAACCGTGATATCTGTTCCCTCTCCCTCAGCCATCGGAACCTCATTGAAGATCGCATACCCGAAATCATAGGCAGACTTGCCCACAAAAATGACTGCGAATATAATACAGGCATAAACTGCCAGTCTGAAAAATCCGCTTGCCATTATAGATGCCGCACCCTGTTTTCTGATTCCTTTTGCCATGTTGTTCTCCTTATAACCTGTTCCCTCCCGGCATGAAAAGCGCCGGCCGAAAACAGCTTGTTTTGTTAAAGATCCGGAATATCCAACTGTATTCCCTGATGAATGGAAGCATCAATACTCTGAAGCTGTCTGCACAGCGTAAGCTCCGCTTCCAGGAAACGGTTTACCTCCGGAATCCTGCACAGTTCATCCATCTTGCTGTCTATATCATCAATCGCATCATAGAGATTGATATCGTCACCTTCTGCCTGAATCTGATAATTCAGCTTGCGCAGCTCATCTACCTGTTCCTTCAGCCCCGGGACCGCCTTGATCTCTTCCAGAGCCGTGCAGTACTGCTTGTAGACAACGCCGTTCTTGATTGCATGCACCAGCTTGTCCACGCAGACATCGATTATACTCATCTTCCTAAGCCTCCATGATGATGGGGAGAATCATGGGATTTCTCTTGGTTCTCTTCCATAAAAATTCACCCAGGGAGTCCTTGATCACATTCTTGATTTTGCCCCAGTCTGTTATATGCTTGTCCAGGCACACATCAATGGCGTCCTCCACCACAATTCTGGCCTCATCCATCAGATCTTCCGATTCCCTTACATACACAAAACCACGGGAGACTATGTCCGGTCCTGCCAATAGACGGCTGGAACGCTTCTCCAGAGTCAGCACCACGATCATGATACCGTCCTCTGCCAGATGCTGGCGGTCACGAAGCACGATATTTCCCACATCGCCCACACCAAGTCCGTCAACCAGGATAGCGCCTGTGCGCACTTTGCCTGTAACTTTAGCAGGTTCCTCCTCATTCAGTTCCAGCACATCGCCGGACTGCAGGATAAACACATTTTCTTTCGGGATCCCCAAATCCAGGGCAAGACCTGCCTGGGCTTTCAGGTGGCGGTATTCACCGTGCACCGGAATGGCATATTTGGGTTTTACCAGGGAATAGATCAGCTTGATCTCCTCCTGGCAGGCATGTCCGGATACGTGGGCATCCTGGAAAATAACGTCCGCGCCTTTCATGCTCAGTTCATTGATCACCTTGGATACTGCCTTTTCATTACCCGGAATGGGGTTGGAACTGAAAATGATCGTATCGTTGGGCTTGATCGTCACTTTCTTGTGAATGCTGGCTGCCATCCTGGACAGGGCTGCCATGGACTCGCCCTGGCTTCCCGTGGTGATCAGCACCACCTTCTCGTCCGGATAATTCCTAAGCTGGTCAATCTCAATAAGCGTCTTGTCCGGAATCCTCAGATATCCCAGTTCAGAGGCTGTTCCGATGACATTGACCATGCTTCGGCCCTCCACAGCCACTTTCCTGCCGTATTTGTAAGCAGAATTAATGATCTGCTGCACCCTGTCTACATTGGATGCAAAGGTGGCAATGATGATCCTGGTATTCTTATGCTCTGCAAATATATTGTCAAAGGTCCTTCCAACCGTGCGCTCGGACATGGTAAATCCCTTGCGCTCCGCATTGGTACTGTCGCACATAAGTGCCAGTACACCTTTCTTTCCGATTTCCGCAAACCGCTGCAGATCAATGGCGTCTCCGAACACAGGTGTATAGTCCACTTTGAAGTCACCGGTATGCACCACGATTCCCGCAGGTGAATAAATTGCCAGCGCGGAGGCATCCTGAATGCTGTGGTTTGTCTTGATAAATTCTATACGAAAGCAGCCCAGATTGATGGACTGTCCATGTTTGATCACTTTTCTCTTGGTACTTCTAAGCAGGTTATGCTCTTTGAATTTATTCTCGATTAATCCGATCGTAAGCTTTGTTGCATAGATAGGGATATTGATCTCCTTCATCACGTAAGGAAGCGCCCCGATATGATCCTCATGACCATGGGTGATAACGAAACCTTTGACTTTGTCAATATTGTCCTTCAGATATGTGATGTCCGGTATAACAAGGTCAATTCCCAGCATATCGTCCTCCGGAAATGACAGACCGCAGTCCACTACGACAATACTGTCCTCATATTCAAAGGCAGTAATATTCATTCCTATCTGTTCCAACCCGCCCAAAGGAATGATCTTCAATTTTGAGTTGTTGTTTTTTTTCAAGTTAATTCCTCCAATTTCTCCGTTCAATTTTCAAATTCAATGTCCTCTAACATGGCTTCAAAGACCTTAAAAACCGCATCGTATTCCGTATCGTCTTCCACGAACACGTAGCAGCCTTCTTCTTCGCCATCCTCTGAAATGTCCTTTAAAATATATGCTGCTGCCCCTTCATCGTCCGAATCGTCGGGATCCACTACCAGCAGATATACGCTTCCGTTCACTCTTGTCTGTTCCAGAATTCCTAACTCCAATTCTGTTCCGTCTTCTCCATCAAAAATAATTGTCTCCATACATTCTTCCTTTCTGTCGTTCTTTTTACGTGCATAAACGCCCAAACCCGGAAACGAGCCTTCTTTCCCTCAATAGTCCAAATACGGTATCAAGCTGAAATCAAACTGTACCCGGGTTTGCTTTTGCATCCAGATAGCCCTGCAAAATAAACACTGCAGCTATCATATCCACGTATTTACTTCTGTTCTCTCTGCGCACACCGCTTTCCATGAGCGTACGGTTGGCCTCAACAGTAGTCAGCCTTTCATCCCACATGATCACAGGCAGTCCGCATCTTCTCTCCAGCATTTCCTTCAGCTCCAGAGACTTCTGCGCCCGTTCTCCTATGGTGTTATTCATGTTCTTGGGAAATCCAAGAACAATCTCTTCCACCTGATATTCGCTTACAAGCTCCTCAATCCGGCGAAGGGATTTTCTGAGTTTATTTTCATCTTCCCGACGGATAATTTCGATTCCCTGGGCAGTAAGACCCAGAGGGTCGCTGATCGCCACCCCTATTGTCTTAGAGCCATAGTCAAGTCCCATGATTCTCATCATCAGTCACGCTTCCAGGATTCGTTCTTGATATACTCCTTCAAAAGCTCCTCCACTAACTCATCACGCTCTACTTTCATAATGGTGCTTCTGGCACCCTTGTAGCTGGTGATATAAGTCGGGTCGCCGGACATGATGTAGCCAACGATCTGGTTTACCGGATTATATCCTTTCTCCGCCATGGCATTGTATACCAGGTCCAGAACTTCCTTTACCCGGACTTCCGGTTCTGTCTTCACTTTGAAATATTGAGTATTTCCTAAATTATTCTCCATAATCTCTCACGCCCTTATCTAAACTTGTAACTATTCGGGTTACCTATTCGGATCGCAACCGCCGGATAGTTCTCTAAACCATATCCTTATTCTAATATATCTTGGAGGGAAATTCAACCATTATATTGCGCAAATAAAAACGCCATCTTCGACAAATCCGCCAATTTTGCCAATTTTTATGCAATTCTCCAGGCTTTCTTTTGTCTCTGCTGCCACTTTCAAATACTCTCTGGTATGGCCGATCCAGTATGTTTTACCATGAATCTGGGCCTGCTCCTCAAAGAGGACCTCCACTTCCCTGCCGAGATAATATTCCATAAATTTCTGTTTCTGCTGTTTTCCCAGCTCGATCAGCACATGACTTCTGGCTGACTTTATCTGTTCCGGTATCTGTCCTTCCATGCGGTCGGCCCGGGTGCCCTCCCGTCTGGAATATTTGAAGATATGGGTCTCGTAAAAGCCTGCACGCTCTATCATGTCTCTGGACTTTTCAAACTCTTCCTCTGACTCCTGGGGAAATCCCACGATCACATCTGTGGTGAGAGCCGGATGGTCAAAATATTTACGCAGAAGTGCACAGCCGTCCAGATACTCTTCGGCAGTGTATCTCCTGTTCATGCGTTTCAGGGTTTCATCGCAGCCGCTCTGCAGGGACAGATGGAAATGAGGACATATTTTAGATAAGCTGCTTATAGTTTTGACAAATTCTTCCGTAATAATACGGGGTTCTAAAGATCCCAGGCGAATTCTTTTCACTCCCTCGATCTCATGGACAGCCAGAATGAGCTGAAGAAGCGAATCACTGCAGTCCACACCGTAGGAACTCAGGTGGATGCCTGTGAGGACAAATTCCTGGTAGCCGTTCTTAACAAGCCGTTTCACCTCGTCCACGATTTCCTGCCTTTTCCGGCTTCTCACACGCCCCCTCACATAGGGGATAATACAGTAGCTGCAGAACTGATTGCATCCGTCCTGCACTTTCAGGTAAGCTCTGGTGTGCTCCCCTGTGGAGGAGAGCTTCAGTTCCTCATATGCCACCGGTTCTTTTAAGTCTATCAGTTCTTTTTCCTGGCCCTTTTCCCTGTCATACTGCTCTAATACAGCCAGCAGATCCTGTTTTTTGTTGTTTCCCAGCACAATATCAATGGCCTTGTCTATCTGTGCCTCATCTTTTTTTGCCTGTACATAGCAGCCTGCTGCCACCACCACGGCATCCGGATTCATCTTCTTGGCCTTGTGGAGCATCTGCCTTGATTTCCTATCCGCAATGTTGGTGACCGTACAGGTATTGATGATATAAATGTCCGCCCCGGGCGCAAAAGGCACGATCTCATACCCTGCCTGTTCCAGCATCTGCTGCATGGCTTCTATCTCGTAAGCGTTGACTTTACAGCCCAAATTGTGCAATGCTACTTTTTTTTTCATTCTAAACCTCTTTATCGTGATAATTCGTTAAGCGTTTTGACGAATAGTTGTCATATTCTTTGTATTTTATTTCTCCCTTTTTTATATTGACTTTTTTTGCCATAAACGGTAACATAAGTCTTGTAAGAAGCAAAAAACGGAATAGGTAAGGGAGGATTTTTCCAATGAAAACAGTAAAAATTTCACTGAATTCTATCGACAAAGTAAAATCATTCGTGAATGAAATTACAAAATTTGATTATGATTTTGATTTAGTATCCGGAAGATACGTTATCGACGCTAAGTCCATCATGGGTATCTTCAGCTTAGATTTATCCAAAGCTATTGACTTGAACATCCATGCAGCTGATGGCGCTTTAGATGACATCTTAACTGTATTAAAACCATATTTAGTAGACTAATCGAGATTCATTCCGACAAAGCAACAGCCAGGACTGCCCGAGGGCAGTCCTTTTTTTCTGCTTATTTATTCACAGATGATCGTCTCTGCCGTTTGGATGGCTTCCTCCATCATCTCTTCTATCTTCTCCTGAAGTTTTTCCTCAGAGCGCTTGATGACCTTCAGGCTCGGCTTTGTCACAGGATGTTTGGCCACGAAAATGGTACAGCAGTCCTCATAGGGAAGGATGGAAGTCTCATATGTGTTGATCTTCAGAGCCACATCCACGATCTCCTGCTTGTCAAATCCGATCACCGGGCGGAATACAGGCATGGTGCACACTTCATTTGTGGCTGCCAGGCTCTGCATGGTCTGACTTGCAACCTGTCCTATGCTCTCTCCGGTTATCAGTCCCAGACAGCCGTCCTTCTCCGCAAATGCCTCAGCGATCTTCATCATATAGCGGCGCATAATGATGGTCAGCTCCTCATGAGGGCACTTTTCATAAATATATAACTGAATATCCGTGAAATTGACCACATGCAGACGGATGGGGCCGCTGTAGCGTGCCACCAGTTTAGCCAGGTCCACAACCTTCTGTTTCGCGCGTTCGCTGGTGTACGGCGGCGCGTGGAAATACACAGCGTCAATCTTTACACCGCGTTTTGCGATCATATAGCCGGCCACCGGGCTGTCAATGCCGCCGGACAGAAGAAGCATGGCTCTGCCGCCGGTGCCCACAGGCATGCCGCCGGGCCCCGGGATCACCTGGGAATACAGATATATCTTATCCCTGATCTCCACATGGATAAACACATCCGGTTTGTGCACATCCACTTTCATATTGGGGCAGGCATCCAGGATCTCTCCGCCCAGCTCCGCATTCAGTTCCATGGAATTCATGGGATAACTCTTTTTCGTTCTCCTCACATCCATCTTAAAGGTCATGGTCTTATCACCGTAAACCTCCTGTGTGTAGGATACAACGGCCTTCGCCAGCTCCTCGTATCCCTGGTCCTGAAGCACAACAGCAGGACAGATGCCGAAGATACCGAACACCCGCTTCAGCGCCTCCACAGTCTCCTCATAATCATATTCTCCCCGGGCAAACACATAGATCCTGCCCCTCTCCTTCACCACGTCAAATTCTCCATCCACGCCCTTTAACACGTGGCGGATCTGGTCCACCAGAGCGTCCTCGAAGATATAGCGGTTCTTTCCCTTGATCGCTATCTCCGCGTATTTTATTAAAAATGCTTTATACATATTCTATTCCTTTCCTTTATCAGTGCCTTGCATACTTTCGGAGCACAGGCAGTACAGTTCTGATCTGCTCCAGTGTATAATCAAGCTCCTCTTTTGTGGTAAATTCACTGAGGCTGAAACGAATGGCCGATTCCCGCCGTTCCTGGTCGGCGGATATGGCTGTCATGGAGGCGCTTGCTGCCCGCTTATGGCTGGAACAGGCACTTCCCGCAGATACATAGATTCCCTTGTCCTCCAGGGTGTGCAGCAGCACTTCGCTCCTCACGCCCAGAAAGCTGGCATTTATAATGTGAGGTGCCCCGTCCTTTGGCAGCGGCCCGTTGATAACCACCCGCTCCATTTCCGACAGGTTCTTTGCCAGATAAGTCTTAAGCGCTCTCAGCTTTTCCATTTTTTCCTCATGGTTCTCATAGACCATGCGTGCCGCAGTGCCAAGGCCCGCAATCCCCGGTACATTGTCTGTGCCGGAACGCATGCCCTTCTGCTGCCCGCCTCCCAGGATCATGGGATGGATCTTAACCTTTTCGCTGACATACAGGAATCCCACGCCCTTCGGCCCATGGATCTTATGGCTGCTCACAGAGAGCAGATCGATCCCCATACGCTTCGGATAGATCCTGTACTTTCCGTATCCCTGTATGGCGTCCACATGGTATACGGTCTTCGGGTTCCTGTCATGTACCAGCTTAGCCGCTGCCTCCACAGGCACAACCGCTCCCATCTCATTATTCACATACATGGTGGATACCAGGATCGTATCAGGGCGGATTGCTGCCTCCAGTTTTTCCAGGGACAGATTTCCTCTCTCATCCACCGGAATGACCGTGATCTCATACCCCTGTTCCTTCAGCCATTCCAGAGGGGCAGAGACTGCCGCGTGCTCAAAGGATGTGGTAATGATGTGCTTTCCCTGCCTGCAGTTGGCATACGCAGTACCCACAAGGGCCCAGTTGTCCGATTCTGTTCCACCGGAGGTGAAGAAAATCTCTTTCTCCTGTACTTTCAGGGTTTTGGCAATTGCGGAGGCTGCTTCCTTCACATACCGTTCCGCTTCCACGCCTTTTAAATGCATGGCTGATGGGTTGCCGTAATCCTCCATCATGGTTTTCACCACAATGTCCTTTACCTCTTCAAAACATTTTGTGGTGGCTGAGTTGTCCAGATACGCTTCCATTCTATTCCTCCAGTGCAAACATCAGGACAGAGAGGACGGTAAGCCCTGCTGTCTCTGTCCGCAGAATTCGTTTTCCCAGTGTGATGGCCCTGGCCCCCATGTCTGCCGCCATACGCACTTCTTCCTCGTCAAACCCGCCCTCCGGTCCGATAAAAATACCGATGGACTGGCCCGGTTCTATCTGATCAATGATCTTCTTTGTCTCTTTCATGTCTTTTGCCAGTTCGTAGGGCAGAAGCACCACGTCCAGCTCTTTCGCATGCTCTACGGCTTCGCTAAAACGCATCACATGTCTGACTTCCGGCACATACATACGTTTTGACTGCTTTGCCGCGCTCTCGGCAATGGCCTGCCAGCGGCGAATCTTATTTTCTTCTTTTTTTCCATCCAGCTTTACCACAGCACGCCTGGTTGCCACGGGAATCACCTCATGGACTCCAAGCTCCACGGCCTTCTGGATGATCAGCTCCATCTTATCACCTTTTGGAAGCCCCTGAAACAGATAAATCCTGGAAGACAGCTCATATCCTGCCTCCTGCACATACATCACATGCGCCAGGACTTCCTTGTCACCCAGCTCCTCAATGTAGCAGGCATACTCCAGATCATCCCCTGAGCTTATGAGGATCTCCTCTCCTGTTTTCATGCGGAGCACATTTTTAATATGGTTTACATCACTGCCCAGGATGCGGATGGTGTGATCCTCCACCTGGGAAGGCTCTACGAAAAAACGGTACATGAAAACGCTCCTTATTTCTTTTTGGCAGTCACGGATACCCACTCACCCTGATGTGTCACCTCAAGGATCTCAAGGCCAGCATCCTTCACTGCCTTCACCACAGTTTCTTCCTTGTCATCAATGATACCTGATGTGATATAAATACCACCCTTTTTCAGCTGGTTCAAAATGACCGGGGTGAGCGGCACCAGCACATCTGCCAGAATGTTGGCTGCCACAATATCGTATTTCTCATATCCCACCCTGTCCTGAATGGCTTTGTCATCAATGATGTTTCCGATCATCATGTCAAAGCTCGCTGCAGGAATATCATTCACTTCCTTATTCTCCTCCACAGCCGGTACTGCACATGGGTCCAGGTCAGTTCCCACTGCGTGTTTTGCTCCCAGCTTTAAGGCCACAATGGACAGAATGCCGCTTCCCGTCCCCACATCCAGAAGCTCTGTCTCGGATGTCACATATTTCTTAAGCTGGCGGATGCAGAGCTGTGTCGTCTCATGCATGCCCGTTCCGAACGCGGTTCCCGGGTCAATATGGATGATCATGCGGTCCCTGTCCTCCTCCTTTACTTCCTCCCAGGAGGGAATGATCAGAATATCATCCACGTAAAACTGTTTGAAATACTGTTTCCAGTTGTTGATCCAGTCCTTGTCCTCTGTCTCGGATGTGGTGATGGTACCCTCACCGATATCCACGAAATTGCGGAGTTCTGACAGCTCGGCATTCACCTTCTCCAGCATTTCCTCTACATTTTCATCCTCATCCAGATAGAAATTCAGATATGCCACACCGTCATCCTCGGGCATATCCGGCAGGATGTCCACAAACATCTGCTTTTTATCCTCCTCTGTCAAAGGTTGTTTATCCTCTATCTCAGCACCCTGGATGCCGATATCCGCCAGTGTGGAGATAATGATGTCCTCCACGTCGGTCTTTGTTTTCAGTGTGAATTTATTCCATTTCATATATTATATTCTCCTTTCCTGCTGCCATCGCAGCCAGTGAAATCAATCTTGTCCTGCCTACACAAATAAAAATACCAGGGAGATCGTAACAGCCGAGAGCACAGTGGACAAAATGATCCCCTCGGATATGGCTGCGGTCTCTTTCCCGTACTGCTCGGCCATCATCATGGGCATATTGGCCACAGGCAGAGACATCATAAGTACAATGGATGCCCTCATAATATAATCCGGCAGCAGAGGTTTCAAAAGCAGGGCCAGGGCTATGGGCACTGCAAGAAAACGGATGGCTGTGAAAAGCAGAAGCCTCCTGTTCCTGAACACACTTCCCAGGTTCATTCCCACCAGGGACATACCGATCACCAGCAATGACAAAAGCGTACACGCATTGCCGCAGTAGTTTACCAGTGACTGCAGATCTGCCGGAATCCTGATATGGAACCAGTAGATAAAAAAGGCTGTGATGCAGGCAATAAAGCCGGGGCTGAAAATATCTGTCCAGGACTGTTCCACCCCTTCCACGCCTTTTTTCACCAGCATGATACCAAAGGTGAAGATCACCACATTGAACAGAAAGTTAAAGACGATCACATACACCATGGATTTTGGCCCCAGCACCGCGGAGGCCACAGGCAGCCCGATAAACCCAAGGTTGCCGAATACAGTCATCAGAATGTATGCCTCCTTCTGGGAGACAGGCACCCGCAGGATCTTCGTCAGAGCATATCCCAGTATGATGAGAAATGCAAAACAGAGAACGCCTATGAGGGCCACCAGGCCCACATCTTTTCTGGATATGGTGCTCAGGTCACTGAACATGCTGGATATGATCAAAGCCGGGGAGCAGAGGTTCAATACCAATGCTGACATGTCTTTGGATGCAGCTGAGGATATGATATGCTTTTTATACAGCAGAAACCCTGCCATAATCAACGCGAATATTATTATCATCTGCTTCATAACTACAAGACCGCTCATTTTTCCACACTCTCCGCTTTTGTTATCATTATAATTGTCTGTCGCTGTAATTGTCTGTTGTCCTGATAATTACATCCAATATTCCTATTATATATAAAAAATATGAGGAATGCAACGATAAAAGAAACGGAGAGCCAATATAAAAAAACAGAGACGCGGCCTCCGAAAAGGATCACATCTCTGTTTTTCTGATACAGCGAAGCAAAACTCCGCCTTTTTACTGACCTTTTTATGGGTCTTCTTATGCTTCCTCGTAGCTGACTTCCATATGGACTTTTCCGGATCTTTTGCGGAAAAACGCGTATGCAAGACCAAATACCAGTACCACTACATTGGCAACAAACTCCCACGGTTTCAGATCACTGAACAGAAGTGTTGTCTGCAGGATCAGGGAGATACCGCCTATTACAGCCCAGAACAGAAGCACGCCGTTACTTACATGGAACCTGGATTTGTTCCACACATCCGGAATCTTCTTGACCATATTGTAGGAGGTAAACGCCAGTATTGCAAAGAATACGTTGTTTAAGATAACTGCCATATTGCCGATCGTGGAGATTGGAACATTGAACAGGATAACGATCACACACTCCAGGTAGAACATGGTGAGGATGACTGTAGGTGTTTTGTATTTCTTATGGATCGTAGCAACCTTAGGCGGGAACCATCCGTCAACTGCTGCCTGCAGGATCGGTTTTGTAACCCAGCCAAGTGCAGAGTTCAGGGTTGTGGACAGTGCGAACATGGCACCGCCGACAATAAAGAATACATGCAGCGGATACGGAAGCACTTCCGCGGATACCAGTGTCAGCGGCTGATTGGCAACTTCCGCTACCGGAAGAACGCCGGATGCAACCACTACCAGACCTGCATAGAATACAGCGATGATACAGGTAGCTACAATGATGACAAACGGAATATCCTTGGTGGGGTTCTTACACTCCGCGCCCAAATGGATGACAACGTTCGCTCCGCCTACGGCCCAGGTAAACAGGGCACCTGCGGACAACATGGATTTCACACCGTGGGTCATGAATTCCGGCTGTTCAAAATAAGTCGGAGTCACATGGGGCAGACCGAACACGATAAATGCTGTCAGGGCCAGAATCATGATCAGCATCATGGCGTTCTGCAGTTTGGCTGCTCCCTCAATTCCCATCAGGTTCGTGATATAGAAGACGGTCAGCACGATGAGTGCGATCAACTGGCGTACAAAGCCGTTGGAAGACAATGCCGGGATCAGGCCCAGCATATAATCCGCAAAGCTAAGCGCGTACATAGCCAGTGCCGTCCAGGACAGGATATGAACGATAACGAAAAATCCTGCGCTGACATCATTCCCCAGAAGTGCAAGCTGTGTGTAAAAACCGCCTCTCAGACGAACCGTACCTGCTACAAATATCAACGGAATATTGGTAAAAATAGTAAAAATAGCGGCGATCAGCATGGAAATGCTGGCTGACCTTCCTGTCATGGCAATACCGATACCTACCATGGCAAAAATACCGGAACCGATCGTCTGTCCGATACCAATGGACAGCAGTTCTTTTCTGCCTAATACCCTCTTTAGTTCTTTGGTTGAAGCAACTTCAGACATATATTCCCTCCTCTTTTATACGCTAATATTGTATATAGACATAACTGCATCTGATTAAACCAAAAGATGCACAGACTCCCCCTGTACTGCCCGCCCCGGGGAATCTGCATTCCCCGGGAGACAGTGCATTAGAGAAGAGGTTATGTCTATGTCCTGCCGTTATGCGTATTTTCCTGCAAAATATCCGCCGCTTACTGCCTGCAGAATCTTGCCCGGTTTGATACAGTCACCTACTGTGATAAATTCCGCGTCGTTTGTGCGGAGTTTCTCCACCTCATCGATCTTGGATCTCATGCCCACAGACAACAGAACCGTATCTGCCGGATAGATGACCTCCTTGCCGTCTTTATCTTTTGCGTGTACACCGTCATCCTCAATGGAGGTAACTGTGACTTCTGTATACGGATGTAAATTCTCTGTGCGTTTTTCGTATTCCAGCATCATGGCTTTCAGATGCAGGATCGGTGCGTCCGGAGCCAGTTTATCCTGCATTTCCAGAACGGTCACATCCTTTCCTTCCATAGCCAGGGCCAGACCTTCCTCGCATCCCACAAGACCGCCGCCGATCACAACGACTTTCTCTCCGAATTTCAGGTCCGGGTCGCGAAGCTGTGTGACTTTTACTACATTTTCTCTGTCAACTCCCGGGATCCTTGGGATGATCGGTTCTGCGCCCACTGCGCAGACTACTGTATCCGGTGCGATCTCCCGGATCAACTCCGGTGTTGCAATTGTATTCAGGCGTACCTGGATTGCTTTTCTCTCCACCATGCGAATCAGGTACTGCAGATAACTTCCGAGATCCTCTTTGAAGGAAACATCGTGGACAGCCACGTTGAGCATACCGCCGAGACGGTCCGCTTTCTCAACCAAAATAACTTCGTGTCCCTGCTCTTCCGCTTTCAGGGCTGCCTGCATACCGCCCGGGCCTCCGCCGATCACCAGCACTTTCTTAGGCTGTGGTTTTGGCTGGTACATACCTTCTTTTAAGTCACGTCCGACTTCCGGATTTACCACACACTGGGAAATGCCGGAGCACATATCTACATACGGAACGAAATCCAGAGACAGGCAGTGATTACATCTCACGCACGGGCGAACCTCATCGAAACGTCCTGCTTTTGCCTTGTTCGGGAATTCCGGATCTGCCAGGATCTGACGGCCTACATAGATCACGTCTGCCTTGCCGGATGCAATGATGTCTTCCATCTCTGCCGGATCAGACAGGGCACCTACCGTCGCGATGGGTGTCTTCACATGTTTCTTAATGGCCTCTGCCAGATATACATTGACACCGTGCGGCAAAAATGCGGACGGGAACATACGGCATCCGGAGTTCACATCGCGGAAGGAAGTGGCGGATACATGGATCAGATCCACTTTGCCGTCCAGCATTTTCGCAAATTCAATGGCATCCTCTATGCCGTAGCCGCCTTCCATGAATTCATCACCTGAGATACGGATCTCAATGGGGAAGTTGGGTCCCACAGCTTTGCGGATACGGTCAATGACCATAAGCGGGAATCTGGCGCGGTTTTCAATGGAACCGCCGTATTTGTCTGTTCTTGTATTGTACAGCGGGGATAAGAATTCACTGAGCAGCCAGCCATGGCCGCCGTGGATCATGACCATATCAAATCCGCCGAATTTTGCCACATAAGCGCCATGTGCAAAGGCATCTGCGATCTCATTCATGATGTCTTCGTCCATGGGTGTTACATCCACACCGTATACACCCGGCTGTGCACTTGGTCCGTAGATGATCCCGTTTGTGTACTGGGGATGGGCACGGGCACCGCTATGTAAAATTTCAATATTTGCCAGTGCATTGTGCTGATGGATTCTGTCTGTCAGCTGCAGATGAGATGGCATAAATCCCTCGTTGTCCAGATTGCAGAGGTTTCCATGGGCACTTCCCGTGTGGGCGTGGACCAGAGTCTCACCTCTTGTAACAATGGCTGCACCGCCTTTTGCACGGTTTTCAAATGCGGCAAGGTTCTGCTCGGATAAGAAGCCGGATGTATTAGGCTCTGATCCCATGGGAGCAGTTGCGATACGGTTTTTCAGAGTTACGTTTCCGATTCGTAACGGGCTGAATAAATGTGGATAGTTAGTTGACATAATAGCACCTCATTTCTCTTTAATTGGTATACATTAATTGTTGTAATACCTTGTCAACCTTTCCGATTGGCTTATATTGATACTAGCACAATTTATAAGTATAATCAATATTTTTTTATTATTTCAGCATTAAAGTTAATTTTACGCTCACTAATTTGTGCATTTTTCACAGTTACAATATATTTTAAATAAAATTAATATATTCCAATTATATTTTTAATATATTCCAATTCTCCATAAAGTCTTTAGTCTATACCAAATCTATTTTATAACCGCTTATATGTCCTACAACATGTATATTCCGTAATCTCCAAAAAAGAAGACATAGAAAAAGCAGCGCGCCATAATCCGGCACACTGCCCTTCTCTCTTGCTTTCTGTTCTGTTTTTTGTATATCCCTGTATCATGTCAAATATTCAGCTATTCTCCGCAGCCATTCCCTCTTCCAGCCATCTTCTGAACACCAGCTCCCGCAGATGGAACAGGGAACCCTGGTCAGCATACTGGTGGAAAGGAAAACTGCTGATACCCTTTTTTCCGCACAAAAGCTGTATCTCCCTTATAAGCCCGTCTTTGTAGGAGAGGTTCTGCGGCAAAATGACTGCCTGGTACCGGTCGTTTTTGCGTTCCAGTTCGTAAATACCGCTTTTTACAGGTATGTAGGCATAAGGGCTGACCACACCGAATTCCTTCAGGAAGCATTCCACGCTGAAACGGTACCACTCACTTCCGTAAATAACGGCAATGGGCTTTTCCCCCTGCAGCTTGGCAATATTGCTGATGGTCTCATTGGATACGGACAGGACCACCTTCTCCACCGGTATCCTGTCTCCGCCTTCCACTACATGTTTCACGGTTGCCCAGACCTCATCATGATGGTTGATGGTGGTGGCGAACAGGTCATATTTTTCTCTGTTTAATACGCCGGGCTTTTCCCTGATTTCATCTATGAGATACGCGTCCGCATGGACATTGCAGAAGTCTGCAATCTCCCGGGCTGTATCCTGCAGAAATTCCTCGCTGCAGTCTATCCAGGCAAGCTTCAGCCTCTCTCTGTCCGGGACATGCCTCCAGGCGCTTTCCATGAACATACGCTCAATCTCTTTCTGGCTTTTGCCCATGGATGCCAGCTTTTCTATGGCATCATCAATCACCCCGCATACTTTTTCGTCCATATCAGCTCTTCGGCTGGTGTCTACATAAGTACCGCTGCCTTTTTTCGTGGATGCATAGCCTTCCCTGCACAATTCCTCATATGCCTGCTTCACCGTGTTGCGGGCCACATGCAGATTCTCGCTCAGCTTCCGCTCCGGCATAAGCCGCTCCCCCTCTTTCAAGGTACCGTTCTCTATCTCTGCCATTAACTTCTGCGCGATCTGAAGATATACAGGTATCTTTCCGTTCTCTTCTAATGTCCAGCTCATATTTCGCCATTTCCCTTCTGTCTGTCCATCTTGCCTACCACTTCCACCATGTGCATCCAGGAACCCTGGTCAATCTCATATTCCATGGGAATGATCCTGCTCCTGCTTTTCCTTGCCCTTGCCACCACCTGCAGTGTCCACGCACTTGCATACTCTATGTAATCGGGAGAAATGATCAGGGGCATTCCCTGCCGGCAGCAGTTGTCAATGGCCTCACTCATCTCTTCCTCACTGGCACAGATCTGTTCATTTGTCTTGCCCAGATGCTGCAGGGTCCTCCTTGCATTCTTCAAAAATGTAGCGCTCCTGTACAAAATGCAGATGGGCTGGTCTTCCGGTATGGTGGCCAGACGCGCTATGGTCTCTCTGCTCTCCACCAGCGCAAAGGTCTCAGTGGGGATCCCCAGGGCATCCGCATACCCTATGAACTCCTGGTAATGGCTCTGGGAGATAAAGGCCAGATCACACCTGGAACTGATCACTCTGCTCCCTGAGAGCAGTTCCTCCAGCACATAGGTTTCCACCGTCAGATTGGGAATGGATTCCACCACAGGTGCAATGGAATGCAGGATTTCAATATTGCATTCCACCAGTGCTGCACAGATTTTCTGTTTTTCCTGAAAATGGCTGACCAGTTCCTGCTGTGCCAGCAGAAACACCCGGTTCATGGGCAGACCGCTGGACGACACTTTTGAAAACATTTCCTCCACGATATCCGAAGGACTTTTCCCCCTGCTCTGCCCGTTTTCCGGCTGCTTTTTCTGCACATAGGCACCTCCGCCGCGGATCTTCTGCACAACGCCTCTGTCCTGCAGCCAGGTATATGCTTTTTTCACCGTACCCACAGACAAACCGGAAACCTCGGCCATTCTGACCTCTGAGAGAAGCCGTTCCCCCGGAACCAGGATGCCATCCGCTGCCTGCTGCTCCAACTGCCGGGCAAGCTGAAGATACAGCGGTGTTCCGCTGTTCTTATCTATCTCTATTTTCTCCATCGCAACAACCTTAAACTTTCTTATTCTCTGATAAATCCATTGTATCATATCCCCACATCTAAAAAAAGAGACTGCCGGAGGGAAAATTTGTACATTCTCCCCGACAATCTCCTGATATGGCTGATTTCAGGCGAATCAGTCCTCAAAGGTCTCTTTCAGTTTGTCCATAAAGCCCTTTTTCTTTTTCTCTGTGCTGCCGGACGGGCGGTTGCCGCAGGCCTCATCGAATTTTCTGAGAGCCTCCTTGGCATCCTCATTCAGTTTGGTAGGTACCTGAACCACCAGTGTCACATAGTGGTCGCCGCGCACGCTCTTATTTCTGAGAGACGGCACACCTTTGCCTTTCAGACGCACTTTTGTGTCTGTCTGGGTACCCGGCTTCACATCATACATTACATCTCCGTCCACTGTGCTGATGCGCACCTCGCCGCCGAGGGCAGCCTGCGCAAATGTAATGGGCGCTGTTGAGAATATGTTCATATCCTGCCTCTGGAAAATGGGATGGCGGGCAACAACAACCTCAACCAGCAGGTCTCCTCTCGGCCCGCCGTTTGTTCCCGGTTCTCCCTTATCTCTGATACGGATACTCTGTCCATTGTCAATACCTGCCGGTACAGAAACCTGGATTTTCTTTCTCTGGTTCACGTATCCGGTTCCGCGGCAGTCTGTACATTTGTCCTTGATCACCTTACCGGTACCGTGACACTCCGGACAGGTCTGTACATTTCTCACCATACCGAACATGGACTGCTGGGTATATACCACCTGGCCTTCTCCGTGGCATTTCGGACAGGTTTCCGGGGAAGTTCCCGGCTTCGCACCCGTTCCGTGACAGGTATTACAGGTCTCCTTCAGGTTCAGATCCAGCTCTTTTTCACAGCCAAAGACTGCTTCTTCAAAGGTAATGCGGACGGACGCCCTTACATTGGCACCCTTCATAGGGCCGTTGTTGGCTCTTCTTCTTCCGCCGCCGCCAAATAGATCGCCGAAAATATCGCCGAAAATATCACCCATATCGGCGCCGTCAAAACCGCCGAAGCCTCCAAAGCCTCCTGCTCCGCCGGCACCTCCGTTTTCAAAGGCCGCATGGCCGAACTGGTCATACTGTCTTCTCTTATCCGGGTCACTCAAAACGCCGTAGGCCTCTGTAGCCTCCTTGAATTTCTTCTCCGCTTCTTTGTCTCCGGGGTTTACATCAGGATGGTACTTCTTTGCCAGCTTACGGTATGCGCTTTTGATCGTGGCGTCGTCAGCGCCTTTGTCCACGCCTAAGACTTCATAGTAATCTCTTTTATCTGCCATTGGTCTTATTCCTTTCTAAACATACAGTCAGGCATGGAGTGCTGTAAACACCCCATGCCATCCAAGTCATTTACTGACAAAGCTATTTTATACTTCTCTGTAGTCTCCGTCAACCACATCATCACCGTATGCTTCATTTCCTCCCTGAGTGCCTGCGTCCGGGCCCGGACCTGCCTGTGTTCCCTGGGAAGCCTGTGCCTGCTCATACATCTTGGCGAAGAGTTTCTGTGCGCTCTCCATCAGTTTGTCTTTGCCGGCCTTGATGTCAGCCACCTGAGCATCTGTGATCTCGTCTGTATTTGCACAGCTGTTTAACAGTTCTTTTAATGCGTTCAGATCTGCTTCTACGGCAGTCTTGTCATTGGCATCCAGCTTGTCGCCTGCCTCTTCCAGAGCTTTCTCTGTCTGGAATACCATAGCGTCAGCATCATTCTTGGTGTCTACAGCTTCTTTTCTCTTCTTATCCTGTGCTTCGTACTCAGCAGCTTCTCTTACTGCTTTATCAATATCATCATCGGACATGTTGGAGCCTGCTGTGATAGTGATGTGCTGTTCTTTGCCTGTTCCCAGGTCTTTTGCAGATACATTTACGATACCGTTGGCATCAATATCAAAGGTAACCTCGATCTGCGGAACACCTCTTCTTGCAGGCGGAATTCCGTCCAGACGGAACTGTCCGAGGGATTTGTTGTCTCTTGCAAACTGTCTCTCACCCTGTACCACGTTGATATCCACTGCTGTCTGGTTGTCGGCTGCTGTGGAGAAGATCTGGCTCTTCTTGGTAGGAATCGTTGTATTTCTTTCAATCAGCCTTGTTGCGATACCGCCCATGGTCTCAATGGACAGAGACAGCGGAGTAACATCCAGAAGAAGGATATCGCCTGCGCCTGCATCGCCTGCCAGCTTACCACCCTGTACGGAAGCACCCAGAGCTACACACTCATCCGGGTTCAAAGTCTTGCTCGGCTCTTTGCCTGTGAGCTGTTTTACTTTGTCCTGTACAGCCGGGATACGTGTGGAACCACCTACTAACAGTACCTGGCCCAGTTCGGAAGAGTTCAGTCCTGCGTCAGACAGTGCGCGGCGAACCGGCTCTGCTGTTCTCTCTACCAGGTCATGTGTCAGCTCATCGAATTTGGCTCTTGTCAGGTTCATATCAAAGTGCAGAGGTCCGTTGCTGTTCATGCTGATGAACGGCAGGTTAATGTTGGTTGTGGTTGCGGAAGAAAGTTCTTTTTTCGCTTTCTCGGCAGCCTCTTTGATTCTCTGCATTGCCATTTTGTCTGCGGAAAGGTCTACACCTTCGGCTTTTTTGAATTCAGCGATCATGTAATCTGCAACTTTCTGGTCAAAGTCATCGCCGCCCAGACGGTTGTCGCCTGCTGTGGATAATACTTCGATCACACCGTCACCGATCTCAATGATGGAAACATCGAAAGTACCGCCGCCTAAGTCGTATACCATGATCTTCTGCTCTTTTTCATTGTCCAGGCCGTAAGCAAGTGCTGCTGCTGTAGGCTCGTTGATGATACGTTTTACTTCCAGGCCTGCGATCTTACCTGCGTCTTTTGTTGCCTGACGCTGAGCATCGTTGAAGTAAGCGGGAACTGTGATAACTGCCTCTGTTACTTTCTCGCCCAGGTAGTTCTCTGCATCACTTTTCAGTTTCTGAAGGATCATTGCAGAAATTTCCTGCGGAGAATATTTTTTGTCGTCAATTGCCACTCTGTAATCCGTTCCCATATGTCTCTTAATGGAAGAGATTGTTTTATCTGCATTGGTAACGGCCTGACGTTTTGCCGGCTCACCTACCAGTCTTTCTCCTGATTTTGTAAAAGCAACTACGGACGGTGTTGTTCTTGCGCCTTCTGCATTGGCGATAACTACCGGCTGACCGCCTTCCATAACACCTACACAACTGTTTGTTGTACCTAAGTCAATACCTATAATTTTACCCATGATAAATTCCTCCTGAATTTAAAATCAATTACTTTTCCTGTTCTAAGCGGTTTAACGCTCCGCCAGAGCGTTTCATCTATGAGATATAATCCGAGCGGGCTGTCCCGCCGGAGAATTTGGGTTGCGCCTCCGGCGCACCATCTAAAACTAATTGGCAACCTTCACCATGCTGTGTCTCACTACGTGGTCTTTGTAAAGGTAACCTTTCTGAAACTCTTCTACAACTATATTCTCACCGGCTTCTTCATCCTCCACATGCATCACTGCATTGTGGTAATCCGGATTAAATTCCTGCCCTACTGCTTCGATGGCCTTTACGCCAATCTCTTCAAAAACGGTCATCATCTGCTTGTATATCTTTGTCATGCCGTCCGCAAAGGGGCTTTCCTTTTCATTTTCCGGAACTGCAGCCAGACCTCTTTCAAAGTTGTCAACCACCGGAAGGATCTTATCGATCACTTCACGCGCACCGATCTCATACATGGAAGCTTTTTCCTTCTCCGTACGCTTTCTGAAGTTGTCGAACTCTGCCATCTGGCGCTTTACCATATCGGTGAGCTCTTCTATCTTCTCATCTTTTTTATCTTTTTTCTTTTTACCGAACAGGCCCTTTTTCTCGGCTGTCTTTCCTTTTGCCTGCTCTTCTGTCTGGCCTTCTGCTGCCTCAGCAGCCTGGTCATCTTCCTCAACGGCCTCTTCGCAGGTGGCCTCCTCTGCCAGAGCCTTGTCGTCTTCCTCTAAGATTTCTTCTGCCTTCTCTTCAGAAGCCGCATCCGGCTGCATCTCTTCATATAATTCTTTTTCTTCTGACACGAATCCGTACCGCCTTTCTAGGTTTTCTTAAATATATTGTCCAACTGCGTCTTCAGCGTCTTCAAATTGTTCACAACATTCTCGTAATCCATACGCTTTGGGCCTATAATACCGATGGTTCCCTGCATACCGTCTCCCAAATCGTATGTGGCTGTCACAACGCTGCAGTCTTTCATAGTTTTAACAGGGGTTTCATTTCCAATGTATACCTGAATGCCGGTATTCTCTTCGGAATTCATAGTATCCTTTACCAGATCCACCAGCTCCTGCTTTTCTTCAAAAGCGGAAATCAGTTCACTGGCCTTGGAGGTGTCTGCCAGCTCCGGATATTTGAAAATATTCGTTGTTCCGCTGGTGTATATCTCCACCTCATCATCATCCACCGCAATGGCATTGGCCACCGCGTCAATGACGCTTCCCACAACCGCGCTGTGGATACCTGCCTGTTCTTTCATCTTAGTGATCATACCCAGATTGATCTCCTCAATGGTGAGGCCGTTTAGCTGGGTATTAAGAAGCAGGTTCAGCTTCAGCACTGTGTCATCATCCATAGGCTCCTGAAGGGTTATCATGTGATTCTTCACTATATTTCCTTCAATCACCAGAACTGCCAGAAGCTGCATCTCAGCCACTTTGGAAAGCTGGATGAATTTTAATTTGTTCCTGTGATAGGTCGGGCCGGTAATCATGGTCGCATAGTTAGTGTTGGATGCAAGAACCTTCACCACCTGTTTGAGCACCTTCTCCATTTTGTCGGTCCTCTCGATCATCAGTTCCTTGATCTCCGAAACTTCCTGTTCCTTCTCCCGCATCAGCTCATCCACATAGAGACGATAGCCCGCGTCTGAGGGAATCCGTCCTGCTGAAGTGTGGGGCTGTAAAATGTACCCCAGTTCCTCCAGGTCTGACATTTCGTTCCGGATGGTTGCAGAGCTGAGATTCAGGTCAGTGTATTTTGAAATCGTTCTCGATCCAACCGGTTCGCCGGTTTCCAGATACGTCTGGATAATGGCTTTTAATATCTTTTTCTTACGCTCATCCAGTTCACTGTCCATTATAATCTCCTTTCTGCTTCCGCATTGATGGCCCCGGATGTTGTTTCCGGTGTTGTTAGCACTCGTTTGTATGGAGTGCTAACATCTATGTTCTTAAGATAGCACCAGCGTGTTTATTTGTCAAGGGCTTTATATTTTTTTTAGAAAGTTTCAGAATCCGCAATAATAGGAAAGAAAAGGGACGCAAAAAAAACAGAGGGGAGCCGTTCAATATTAACAGCATTCCCTCTGTTTTATTATAATATCAGTAATTTCTTCCCGCTGTCCTTTATTTGGCAGGGACTATATAATAGTTTTCCTCTGTCAGTGGCGTTCCGTCCTCCGGAATGGATTTAAGAAATAAAAAGCTCTCGATCCGGTCAGTATCCAGTACCCTGTTGAGTCCGAATGTGTGGACATATTCTTCCCCCTCATCTGAGGAAAATCCACGTCTGCCCGGCCCGCCGTATAAATAGGAATATATGGTGCCGTCTTTCATCTTTACACCTTTCAGCTCCGGCGGATCTTCTGTTAACTCCACATCAATCTCTTCTCCGGAGTCATTATACCCCTTCTCTTTCGTCTTGGTTCTCGGAAACCGGTATGCCACCTGGGCAGAAATCGGTGATATCTCTATCTTTTCCACCACGGCACCGGTGTCTCCCAGAGCTGTGCCCGGGCTGCATATTCTTACCATGTCAGACCTTTCCAGGTTCCAGTCAAAGCTCCAGGTCCCTTCGATATTTGGTCTGTATCCATCCAGATACAGACCACCGAGTCCTGTCAGCTCCAGATGGATGGGTTTTTCCATAAAATAATCTTCACTCTCTGCGTTAAAAAGAATAATATTGTATTCCATACTGCCGTCTTCCAGCACATAAGAAATCTCCTGGTCTTCCGTAAACGGCGTCCCGTCCAGATTCACTGCCTTTCCATCCTCAGGGCTCTGCACAATGCTGTCAAAAAAATAAGATGAAAGGTTTACATAATCCTTCTCGTTTTCTTCATCGTCTATATTTTTCCCATCAATGGTAATCAATGTCCGGCCAAAATCAGGCTGTTCTCCCTGCGGTGGTTCATATCCCTCCACCTTTAAAGAGATGCGTAGAAAATGCTGATCCACAATTGTCTGTACTGCCGTAACCGTAACCCCCTGGTCCGTCACAGACTGATTAATGGGAGCTGCCATATGGGTATCTTCCAGTTCACGCTTCTGCTCCTCCTTCACAGCCATTCCGTCGGAAAGGCTTTCGCTCCACTTCATATAAGCTGCCCCGCCCGCGGTAACCGTACCGAAGGCAAGAATGGCTGCCGCTGCCAGAATCCAAAGCCTTTTCCCCGGCATTCTTCCCCCTGTTCTTCTTTCTGCTGCTCTTTCCTCTGCCGCTCCTGCCGCCGCGTCCTTTTTTATAGAAGCAAAGGCTTCATTGGCCTTCTGCCGGACTTTATCAGGAATCTCTACCTCTTTCCTGAGTTTCTCTATCATCTCCTCTTCTTTCATGCTCATATCAATTTCCTCCTCTCTGCCTTCGGATAATACTCCTCTGACATCTTCTTTCTGGCCCTGGCAATCCTGGTCCGGACAGTTGCCTCCGGTATCTCCAGGATCTCAGCGATCTCTGACATTTTAAAGCCTTCCACATAGTACAGGATGATCACAGTTCTGTACTTCCCATCCAGCATATCAAGCGCCTCATTCCATTCCAGATTGCCGTAGCCCTCCTCTTTTACTTCCACCTCAGGCATCTCGTCTGTGAAGAAGAGGTTCTCTTTTTTCTTCCTTATGTCATTGCATTTGTTGATCAGTATTCTGGTCATCCAGGTACGGAAATACCTATCTTCCCTGAGCCGGTCTATTTTCTCCCAGCAGGTGAGGATTGTTTCAGAGATGGCGTCTGCCGCGTCCTCCTCGTTGGAAAGCAGAGAACGCGCAGCTTTGTACATGTTCTGCATCTGAGACTGCATCAGCTCCGTGAATGCGTCCGCATCCCTCTCCTTTGCTTTTTTGATCAGATTATTCATATCAGGTTCCTTTCTTCCGTACGTACGTTTCCACATGTTTTTCATGTTTCTGCTTATTAGACCTAAGGATCGCCGGAAATGTTTCAACACATTCTTAATTTCTTCCAGACCTCATTTCCAAAGCACGGCCGCCTGCTGTTATTATCTTTTATATAAAAATGGCCGGCGTCCCGTAATATCCGGTGCGCCAGCCATTTTTATGCTGCTGCTTTTTTATTAAATACTTTATTGATCACAAATACCACAACGATCAGAGCCACAACTGCAAATCCCAATGATACAGCGCTCTTGGTCGCCCCTGCAATGATAAACGCAATAAGAGCGATCACACCGTTCACAAGCGCATAGGGCAGCTGGGTCCTCACATGTTCGACCAGATCACATTCCGCACCTGTGGAGGACAGGATCGTGGTGTCAGAGATTGGCGAGCAGTGGTCTCCGAACAGTCCTCCGGATAAAACCGCGCCTACGGCAATGGCAAACGGAATGGAGAATGCCTGCGCCATTGGTATGGCAAGAGGCATCATGATCGCAAAGGTTCCCCATGAACTTCCTGTGGAAAAGGACACGAATGCACCGAACAGAAAGATTGCCGCAGGAACCAGTGCCGCGGAAAAGCTCATGGATTTCAGCACATCCACAATAAACTGCGCCGTGCCCAGTTCACTGATCATGCTCCCCAGGGACCAGGCAAGAATCAGGGTGATTGCCACATCCGTCATCCCTTTCATACCGCCCACATACACCTTGAATGTCTCGCCGAAATTCATGACTTTGAAAAGACAGATCATTAGGATCAGAACCAGCGCCCCGAAAAAGTATCCCATAGTAAGTGCAACCCTGAACTCGTTGCCGTCCACCTTCTTAAACGGAAATCCCAGCGGTGCCAGCGTGGCAAACAAAGTGACAAATACAACTATGATGGGAAGGATCACCATGATCGGTTTTGCGTTCTTTTTGGAGTATACCCCGGTGTTTTCTTTTTCCGCCTCATGCTCTGTAAAGTTATAATCTGCCTTTTCTTTCTCTGCCTTTTGCTCCGCTTTTTTCATCTGGAAAAAATCTATCTTTGTAAATGCGATCAGCGGAATCATGATAATTGCCAGAATGGCATAAATCTGAAACGGAATGGCCTGCACAAAGGTAGTGTAATCTGATGCCTTTACGCCCAGATTGTCAAACTCTGACTGGATGAGTCCCATAATATACACACCCCAGCCGATAAACGGGATCAAAATAGCCACCGGAGATGAGGTGGAGTCCAAAATCCAGGCCAGTTTTTCCCTGGAGATTTTCAGCTTGTCAAACAAAGGCCGGAACACAGGTCCCACCAGAAGGGGGGTTCCCAGGTCGGAAAAGAAGATAATGATCCCGCCTGCCCATGCGCAGAGCTGTGCCTTTAACTTGGTGTTAACATAGCGGTATGCGCTCTGCCCGAAAGCCTGCGCGCCTCCTGACTTTTCCATCAGCTTGATAAATCCGCCGATGAACACCACCAGTACGATAACACCCGCATTATAGCTGTCTGTAAGCTGTACGAATAAATAATCACCGATCATAGATTTTACCGCTAAGAACGGGTTACCGTGGCTGAATATCAATACACCTGTAAGTCCTCCGCAGAAAAGGGAAAGAATCACATTTCGGCTCTTGATTGCCAGGATAACAGCTATGATGGGCGGCAGTAAACTTAAAATACCGTAATTCATAGGTTTCCTCCCAATATATAATATTTTCACGCAGAAAGGGCCGTGACCGGTTATCTGAAAGCGGCCATGGTCCTGTATTTCTGCCCTTTTTATGGGCAGTCCATGAGTAATATTACATGATTCTGAATAAATTTACAAGAATTTTATTTCGTTACCGGGGAAATATATTTTCGGCAAAAGAAAACGGCGGAGTAAAATCCCCCGTAAGGGACTTTGCCTCCGCCGCTCATCTATGCTTGGGCTTGTGAAGATTAGCTTGTGAAGATTTAATTCTCTGATATCTCTTCCAGATTTTTTCTCAGCTCTATCATCTTGTCACGCAGCTCTGCTGCCATCTCGAAATTCAGATCCGCTGCTGCTGCCCGCATCTGTTTCTCCACGTCCTTTATCAGCTTCTGCAGTTCCTTTTTGTTCATGGATTCCGGGTCCTTTATCAGTTTCTTCTCCGTCTCGGCTACACTCTTGGAGATACTGATAAGGTCACGGACTGCTTTTTTGATGGTCTGCGGTGTGATGCCGTGGGCCTCGTTGTACTCCTGCTGCAGCTTACGGCGGCGCATGGTCTCGTCAATGGCAAGACGCATGGAGTCTGTTATGGTATCCCCGTACATGATAACACGTCCGTCTGAGTTACGGGCCGCACGGCCGATGGTCTGGATCAGGGATGTCTCGGAACGCAGGAATCCCTCTTTATCTGCGTCCAAAATGGCCACAAGGGTGATCTCCGGAATATCAAGCCCTTCACGGAGCAGGTTGATTCCCACCAGCACATCAAAGACATTCAAACGCATATCACGGATGATCTCCGTGCGTTCCAGGGTATCAATATCAGAGTGCAGGTATTTGACACGGATGCCCAGCTCTTTCATATAATCCGTCAAATCCTCAGCCATCCGTTTTGTCAGCGTGGTTATGAGTATCTTATTGCCTTTTTCCACTTCTTTATTGACCTCTCCCACAAGGTCATCAATCTGTCCTTCCACAGGCCGCACCTCCACCATGGGGTCCAGAAGCCCTGTGGGACGGATGATCTGCTCAGCACGAAGCAGTTCATGGTTTGCTTCGTAATCTCCCGGGGTGGCGGATACGAACATGATCTGGTCTATTTTGCTCTCAAATTCCTCAAAGTTCAGAGGACGGTTGTCAAGGGCTGACGGCAGACGGAATCCGTAGTCCACCAGCGTGCTCTTTCTGGAGCGGTCACCTGCGTACATACCACGTATCTGGGGGATGGTCTTATGGGATTCATCTACAATGATCAGATAGTCATCCCCGAAATAATCCATCAGTGTATATGGCGCCTCCCCGGGTTCCAGCCCGGAAAGATGACGGGAATAGTTCTCGATTCCGGAACAGAATCCTGTCTCCTTGAGCATCTCAATGTCAAAGTTAGTCCGCTCTGAAATCCTCTGGGCTTCCAGCAGCTTATCCTCACTGCGGAAGTATTCCACACGCTCCTTCAGCTCCTCCTCGATGCCAACAGCCGCCTTCCGTATCTGCTCAATGGGCACTACATAGTGGGAGGCCGGGAAAATAGCAATGTGATTGAGCTGAGATTTTATTTCACCGGTCAGGGTGTCAATCTGGGTGATCCGGTCAATCTCATCCCCGAAAAACTCCACCCGCACTGCCATATCTGTATAATCCGCCGGAAAGATTTCAAGAACATCCCCGCGCACACGAAACGTACCGCGGTGAAAATCCATGTCATTCCTGTCATACTGGATATCGATCAGCTCTCTCACCACATCGTCACGGTCTTTCTCCATACCCGGTCGGAGGGAGATGATCATGTTCTGGTAATCCTTCGGGCTTCCGATACCGTAGATACAGGATACACTGGAGATGATGATGACATCCTTCCGCTCACTCAGGGAGGAGGTGGCGGAGAGACGGAGTTTGTCTATCTCGTCATTGATGGATGAGTCTTTGGCGATATAGGTGTCGGATGAGGGGACATAGGCTTCGGGTTGGTAGTAGTCGTAGTAGGACACAAAGTATTCTACTGCGTTCTCAGGGAAGAACTCTTTAAACTCACCGTAGAGCTGGGCGGCAAGGGTTTTATTGTGGGCAATGATAAGGGTCGGCTTCTGGATCTGCTGGATGACATTGGCCATGGTAAAAGTCTTTCCAGACCCCGTAACCCCTAGTAAAGTCTGGCATTGGTTGCCTTCTTTGAAGCCTTTCACGAGGGCTTCGATTGCCTGCGGCTGGTCGCCGGTGGGCTGGTATTCTGAGTGTAATTTGAACTCCATAATGTATGTTTACCTCCGTGGTGACCCAACAAAAAGTTCGCCTATAGACCAAAAATTCGTAAAACAGAGTATTCAGTACCGTGGTCTATAGGCGAACTTTTTCCATTTTACGAATAAAGGTCACCAAAACCTGTTTTGGGATACGTCGTAACACCAGATAATACCTGGTGGAAATAGTATTCTTTAAAGTCACTAAAAATTATAACATAGGCATATAAAAATGTATAGGTAAAAGCGGAACATTTGTTCTTTTTCTTTCTTTTCCCGGCTGAAAATGATGATTTTGGGCTTCGTCCTCTTATAAGATTTTGTTCCTGTAACAGGATTTATTTTAATATATCCGGAGATAACAGCCTCTTTTATAGCCAGATTCAGTATTTCCTGCCCGTTCTCTCCTGCCGATGGACTGGCTTTCGCAATACAGGCAAGCAGACTGTCCAAATATTCTACATTCGTATATTTCACTTTTACTTCTTAATAAACAAGCAGGATTTAATAGGAAGCAGACCAGATAATTTTTAAAACTTTACAAATATAAAAACCGGCATCTGCCGGCTTTTATATGTAACTTATTCTATTTTTTCGCATGCACGCTCTGCCTATGTCAATTTTCTGCTGCTGCTCTTTTTATATTCCGCATTTCATTTTTTTCTATGGCCACTCTTGTAATGATCAAAGCCAATATTAAAATAACACCTCTTATCAATTGATTTACATTTGACGTTCCACCTAATAATGTCAATCCGTTATCAAGCATGAAATAGGTCATAACACCAATGATCAATTTATAAATACGTGTACCAGAGCCTCCCTGTACCGGAATACTCGCCAAGAACATGCAGAGCATTACTTTCATCTCCACTCCTGCGCCCATTGTATTAGATGCCCCTCCAAGACGAACTACAACAAATATTCCTGCAATACCCGCAAGCAGGCCTGAAAGTGTATAAGCCACAATCTTTACAAGACTCACCGATGTCCCGGTAAATTCCATAGCAAGTTCATTTTCACCGATTGCACGTGTATATTCTCCAAAAGGCGTAAACCGGAAAATATATCCGAATATGATCAATACAACAAGGGCAATCAGCAATTTTATACCCAGGTTATCTAGCTTAAGCATCTGCTCATTGCAGATAAACACCTGAGACTGCAGCCACCAGTTTAATACAGCTCTGATTGCCAGCAGCATTGCCAGTGTACACATAAAGGAGGGAACTTTAAACTTTGATATAACAATACCATTTAGCAGACCTACTGCTGCCCCTACCAATATGGCTGCCGGAAACATGGCCCAGAAGCCAATGTTCAGAGCTGCATAAGCCCCCGCTGTTCCTGCCAGACCGATAATAGAACCACAGGTGATATCCGTTCCTCCCATAGCCACTGCAAAAATCATCCCCACTCCTGCCAAAAGATAAGGTACAGCCTGATTTATAATGTTCAGAATATTATTTACGGCAAATACCTGACCGCCTGTTAAAATGACAGCTGCTAATGTAATGACGAAAAAAATAATCAGGGGCATGACTGCGCCTATGTCAATATTCTTTTTACTCTTCTTCATCAGATCATCGCCTCCACTATTTTCTCTTCAGCAAATCCCTCATCCCTGCTCAGCATCCCAGAAACTTTTCCATCTTTCATAATGAGCACTCTGTCAGACATTCCCATCACCTCCGGAAGTTCATCGGATATCAAAAGGATTGCTCGTTTTCTTTCCTTCGCCTCTTTTTCCAGCAAATTATAGATATATGCCTTTACCCCGATATCCACTCCTCGTGTGGGACAATCCAGAATAATAAAATCCAAATCCTGGATCAGCCATCTGCTGAGATTCACCTTTTGCTTGTTTCCCCCTGACATGCTGTTTACCGGAGCATCTACACTGACACACTTTATTTCAAATCTTTTTTTTGCATCATCTGCCAGTTTTTTTAATTTTCGGGGGCTTACAAACCAGCAGGAGGATGCCATTTTGGACAGCGATGGAATCTGGATATTTGTAGAGATTTTAGCCTGCAGCATAAGCCCTTCTGAATCCCTGTCTTTTGAGAGATATGCCCCATGGTTCCCTGTAATGTCTTTTGTCCGCTTTACCGCCTTGACACCATCCTTTGAATAGATCAGAATCTCCCCGCTCCGGATATGTTCTTTGCCGTAAATAGCGCGTCCCAAATCATGAATACCGCCATCTGACAATCCGCAGACTCCAAGAATTTCTCCTCTGAACAGATCAAAACTGATACTCTGCAGCTTGTCTGTCGTTAGTTCCTTTACACTGAGCACCAATTCTCCGCTATTGGAAGCTTTTTTGTCTTCCCTGTAATAGTGGGCACTCACCTCCCGTCCAATCATGACCCGTTTTAATTCATCCAGATTAAATTCCTTCTTTTCCACAGTCATAACTGCACTTCCGTCGCGCAATACCGTAATACTGTCACAAAGTTCCAAGGTCTCTTCCAAGTCATGAGAAATCATAATGATCGAATGCCCATTCTTAACAAAGTCTGACATGATCTTATATAATTTCTGACGGTTATCATGTGACAATGCCTGTGTGATTTCATCCAATACCAAAATATCAGGCTCTATAGATAACGCTTTTACCAGTTCCACCAATTTTCTCTGTTCTATAGACAAATCCTGAGTCAATACTTTTAAAGGAATGTTCTCAAACCCGTATTTTTCCAAAATATCTGATGCGGCCTTTTCCATGGTTCTCACATTTAAAATTCCATATTTCGTAAACTGTTTTGTGTGTCCCATAAACATATTGACTGATACAGGAAGGGTTCCCAGAACTCCCAGTTCCTGTACTACCATTGCCACTTTGCAATTATTGGCATCAATCGGACTTTTAGGCGCATACTCTTTCCCGTTCAGAAACATGCGGCCGCTTGTAGGAATCTGAATCCCACAGATCTGAGAAGTCAGAGTGGATTTTCCAGACCCATTCTCTCCTATCAATCCCCTGATTTCTCCCCGCTTAAGCTGAAAATCCACATCAGCATTGGCATGGGTAACGCCATACCACTTATTTAATTTATCAATCTGTAATATCACTTTATCTGCCATCATTTCGATACTCCTTTATAATTGAGTTTTGAAATGACACCACAAAGGATAACGATCACACCAAGCAGGATATCCTGCCCTGTTCCGGAAGGTACACCGAGCAGTGTCAAACAGTTAAACAATCCGGCGATCAGCAGTGAACCAAACAATACCCCTGCCGGAACACCGATAATGGACTCAAAGGATGTGGCAAGCAAAAACACTGCCAGGGATTTAAATATCTGAGACACTGAGTTCATTCCCGTGACTGCTGTCAAATGGCCGTTAAAGCTGATATAACACATTGCGGCCACTCCGATGAACAGACCGCCGATCAACGTACCAATCAGCAGCGACTTATCTTTTTTGACCCCCATTGCGCCGGCTACTCCCGCATTACATCCCAGTGCACGTATATTCATTCCAATTGATGTATAATTATATAGAAAATAACATACTGCAAATCCGGCCAGCCAGACAATGATCATTCCCGGAATACGACCAAACCCTCTTGATGCTCCCATCTCCAGTACAGCCGTTCCCTGAGTTTTTGACATCCATTCAGAATACATTCCCATTACTGCCTCATACACCAGCGTCATTCCAAGGCCTGCGATCCATGAAGGGATTCTTGCTTTCAAACCAATGGTTACTGTCAATAATTCACAGCAGGCGGCACAGATGAGACAGCCTGCGATCAATCCTGCATAACCCAGGCCAAGTTCAGCGCTTAAGTATGCCCCCACATTCCCTGCTAAAATAACAGTAGCTCCAATTGACAGATCCACAATTCCCCCTGTCATGATAAACACCATTCCAAAACCGACTAATCCCGGAAATACTGCATGTGAAACTGTTGAAATGATATTTGTCGTGGAAAAGAATCGGTTCCCTGTCAGCACATTAGCAAGGACAAACAGCAGCGCATAACATACATAAAACACAGCCATCTTAAACCAGCGTTTGTTCTTTATTGAAGATTTCTCTGCCATAACATTCCCCTTCGCTTATTCTAATCCGGCTGCTTTCATCTCATCGGCCGAAATAGTGCCTTCCTGATACTTTGCGTTCAGTCTGTCTTCCAGAGAATAAGCGGTTACTATGTTGTCCTCAAAATCCTTTAATGACATACCAAGCATTGCCTGACATTCCTTGTCTGAATAGATACAATCCCCTGCGATATATGTATTAAACAGATCCATCTCCTCTACCGGAATACTAAAGGCAGGTACCATATCAACATAAGGCGCTGTACCATCTTCATTCAGCATAGGTGTACCATTTAATTTATTACACATCAGCGCTGAAGCATAAGAACCACACACTAAAAAATCGCCAATCAGGAATTGTACATAATCCTCATCCTTCATAGAAGAAAGAATCTTCTCATCAAAATCTGCTGTAATGATCTTCATATTCTTATCATTATATTTCTTAAGAGTTTCCAGTGCCGCAGAGCCAAATGTTGAAGCGCCTGTTGCCATAATGAAATCCGCATCCGTATGTGCAAGATACATATCTTCCGCCTGCGTCACCGCCTGGTTTGAATCATCTGTATGCTGTGTTCCCAGTATCTTTCCACCTGCCTTTTCAAAGGTATCAGTAAATCCCTCTATACGGGGAGTACCTGACGCATCTCCCACACCGGAAGCGAGGATAAAGCAGGTTTCATATCCCTGTTCAATGGCAAATTCTGCCATCTGTACACCGTAAGAATAGTTGTCCGGTGTGGTGGCACCGCAGTAGGTCTTATAGGTAGCTAATTTATCTGTGATTGCCTGATCTGTAGGAACTTTGTCTGCCAGAACAAACGGAACTCCTGCCTTTTCACAAAGCTCTGCAACCGACAGATACAGGGAATCATTTGGAATCCATAATACAAGTCCATCACAGCCAGACGCGATCATATTTTCAACATCAGTCACCAACTGATCCAGGGATCCGTTATCGCATACTCCCATTGCTTCATAGCCACAGGCTTCGATCACGTGTGACGTATTATTAGCCAGTGTATCAAGTGCATAATCACCAGCCGCAAAATAGTTGTACCCAATCTTTCCTTTTGAAGCTTCAGATTTTCCCTCCTCTGAAGCTCCGTCGGCTTCGCTCGCCGCTTTTGTTTCTTTTTTTGCTGTTGTTTCTGTTCCCGATTTGGAAGCCTCCGCCGGAGATGCTCCGCAACCTGCCAGACTCAGAAAAATTACAGATGCTACAGTTGCCGCAATTGCCTTTTTTAATCCTTTTTTCATACCGTTTTCTCCTTTTACTCTGTTAACTTGTGATCAAGTTACTTTATGACACAAAGTTTATCGAAAAACAGTATGTTTTTCAACGCACAAAACTTTTCATTTAGTGGAGAATATTATGATTTCTTGTTGCTGCATTTGCGGTAGCTTCCAGGTGAAACTCCTACATATTGCTTGAACACTCTGCTAAAATATTTCTCATCTGCATATCCGATCAGCGGAGCTATTTCATTTACTTTTAAATCTGTCTCTTCCAGAATTTCCTTTGCTCTCTCCACACGATAATAATTCATATATTGGACCAGGGTCTTCTGTGTTTTTTTCTTATAAAGGTCGCAGAGATAATTAGGTGTCAGATTAACTGCCTTTGCAATATCCTCCAGCGTGATTTCCTCTGAATAATGCTGATTGATATATTTTTGTGCCAGATATATACGTTCATCGGGACGCTGCATCAGAATCTTTATTTTACTAAGATACCGGCATGCAAAAAGATAAATCCAATCCAGCAGATCATTTAAGGTCCCATAAGAATCCTTTAATTCATAATACTCTTTGGATATCTCAGCCCATGTTTCTATGGAAATCAGATTTGACTTGTACATACGCCTTTCAAACTGTATATAAAACTCCTCCGCCATAGCATATGCAAAATCCACTGCTCCCTCTCCATACATCTGTATATTTTCCACCTTGTGTACATACCATATTCCGAACATTTCCATATCACAAACATCCAGAATATTGTTCAGTCTGCTCTTTTCCTCTACCGTATAATTATCATTCCAATGATCACTCTTATGATTCAAATCACTCCATCGAATGATCCGGTCTGTCCCAACCAAAATGCGGTTTCTGCAAATGTACAATGCTTCTTCTATATACTCGTCCAAACGGTAAATAGATGTACAGGTATGCGGAACTGTGATGGTATATTTCATTTCGGGATGTACTTCAATGACTGCTTCACATATTTTCTGTTCCATATCAAGAAATTCCTGAAAATCATATACATTATTTAGCACGACTAAAAAGTATTTTCGAAACTGATACACAGCAAACTCTCCGGCTGGTATACTGGAACTGAAAATATCCAGGATAATATGAAAAAGAACCGCGCTTGTCTCTTTTTCCTCACGCCCGTCCTTGCCATCTAATACTACCAGGCCAATATTAAACCTCCCCTCGCTCATATTCATTTCATACTCATCATTAATCTCCCATAAAAGCTTTGTCCTGAAATACGCATTGTTGCTGCTGATATTTTTAAGAAACTGCTGTTTTAGCTTATTAAGTCTCATTTCTGTAAACACTCTGAATTTCTGCTCTGCAAAGCTTTCCATACTTTCTCTTCTCAATATATTCAACAGCTTACTATCTTCAACCGGTCTGTAGATATATTCATACATCATATGATCCATTCTTCCATTATCTCTGAAAATCCCCGCATAGTCAGAGATAACAATGGTAATTATATTTTGTCTTATATTGAGTTCTTCCGCCAGTCTGTAAATTTCCCTGGCTCTTTCATCTATGATCACGACCTCCACAGATGCAGCGTCCAAAGACTCTATGGCCTTAATGACTGAATCTGTTTCATCAATAACTGCATATTCAAGCCTTTCTGAAGCAATCATTGTCTTTAGCTGTAGTATAAGCTGTGCGTCGGGCGATACGATCAACAGATTTTTCACGTTAATCCCTCCTGAGTATATGCAGCGAAAGCCAGCGCAAATACGCTGGCTTTACACACTTTGTCTTTAGTTATTGTTACTTCTCTTTTCTTCCAATTGTCTTCTGATCTCTTCACTGTCTGAATCGCTGAGGTCCCAGAAAAAGCACACCAGCGCGCCGAGGAAGAACAAAATAGCCGGAAGGAGATTGACTGTAAAGTTAATTCCCCTTAAAGTTTCTGCTGATTGCTGGATATTTGCCTGATAACCGAAGAATCCCAGAAGGAGGGCTCCTACAGCTCCGCCTACGGCATTACCTGCCTTGGTCGCCAATGTAAACATGGCATAGGATGTCCCATCCGTCCGCACTCCGCTTTTCAATTCCTGATAATCGATAGCATCTGATGTCATGGACAGTGTGATTGGAAAGGCCAGATTAAACGCTCCGAAAATAATGTGTCCAATGATCACTAATACAAGATTATCAAAGGGAGCCAGGTAAACGATCAGCAAGCCAACTCCCTGCATGGCAAGACCCGTCATCAGGGTTCTTTTCTTACCAAATTTGCGCATAAGCGGCGCCACAAAAAAGGATGCCAGCGTACCGCCTATTGCAGGAATCGTCATAATTACTGCGATCAATGTAAATGCCCCGAGACAATAGATCACATAGTAAGTTGTAATAGCAATCCTTCCCATAAAAGCAGTCATCTGAAGCAAAACAATGGCAAATACCAGAATCAAATATTTATTGCTGACGATATTCTTAATGGTCACCTTCAACGGTATTTTTTTGTCATTATTACCCGGCATGATCCTTTCTTTACATCCAAGGAAAACACACCAGAATAGAGGTACCGAAATAATACAATAAATCATTGCCGTCATGAAATAACCACGGCCTGTCGCTACTTTTGCACCATTGGAAAATGCAAGCATGATAAAGCTGGAACACACATTGATCAGTATCATACCAACACCCATACCAACTGAACGGCAGGCATTGATTTTGTTCCTCTCATCCGCATCTGTGGTCATAACGCCAGCCAAAGCGCCGTAAGGAATATTTACCAGTGTGTACAGCATACCGGCAATAATATACGTCACGGCAGCCCATGCAATTCCCTTCGTCCCATTTCCAAATGGAGCAGTAAATGTCAATATGATCGCCAGTGCCAAAAATGGACTGCCAAATGCTATGTACGGACGAAAACGTCCAAATCTGCTCTTTGTGCGTTCTGCAATCGCCCCCATCATGGGGTCATTGATTCCATCCCAGATCCGTGCGCACAGCATGATAGCAGAAACAGCAACCGGCGCGAGTCCTACAATATCCGTATAAAATATGGTAAGATACGAACCCACAAAAGTCCAGCCGAACTGGCTTGCCAAATCACCCAGTCCATAGCAGAACATACTCCATTTTGTAACCCTTTTTTCTTTCATTGCCTCATCCCTTCATCACTTTCTTAATTTTTTGATTTTAAATTGTTTTTATTGCAATTATCATAACATATTTCTCTTCATTTCGTTTTATCTGCAATATCAACATGTTGCCGGAATGAGCAAAAGTTTCTCTGCCAGAAACAAAAGAATTTACACCATTACTTTTTCTCTGAATCGGATAGACAAAAGATTAATGTACATGGCAAAACGATAGTCATCAATGATCCCCATATCACCCTCAAAACAATAAATATGATCTGCGTACTTTTTAAATTGGGGATAATAGGCATCCGTGAGCACAAACAGGGCCGCGCCCCGTTCTTTGATTTTCCTGATGATCTCGTTTACATCAACCGCATCAGATACAATGGGGGCAAGCATAATCACCATATCCTTTTCTGTCAGATTTTTGATATCCTCCAGTTGTTCCGATGCAGAATTTTTTATCTCACTCATATGGCCAGTCATGATCAAATCGCCCTGAAAACGGTATTCAGAAAACACGGTCCCATTGGTATAAAAATTAACCTTTTTACTGTTTTGGATTGAATCTATGATCTGATCCATTTTCTCAACACTGATATCCTCCCTCAGATTACTGACCTGTCTCTCCATCAATGCCAGATAAGCCACCAGGTCATCTTCATACTTTGCTTTTGCATTAAAAGAAACATATCTGTTTAGCATCTCATAGTTCTTTATCGTATTGATCAGGTTATTCTTAAAATCCTGAAACCCACGGTAACCCAGCTTTTTACTAAGCCGGCTAATGGTGGTTGGCGAAACATAGCAGAGTTCTGCCAGATCATAGATTGTGCAGTTCTTTACCTTATGAATATTTTGCAGAATGATTCCCACAACGGTATGGTAAATATCCCCATCTTTGCTATTATTATAATATACCTGCAAGCCTTCCAGTGCGTGCATATCAGACCCCTACCTTTCCTTCCATATATAACAATTCTTCTTATACCGTCCATACTACTATAAATGTCTCATAACTTCCAGCAGAAATCTCTACCTTTTTATCCTACGCAGCCGTCTTTCAAATACCGAGACACCTATTCCCACATAATACACACCAGCCGCCATTGATATCAGGATTTTAATGCTTTCTATCAGCCATCCCTCTGACATCCTTCCCAGACTACCCAGTGTCAGTGCAAAGCCGCAAAGCCAGGCCGGAAGGTATGGCTTCTCCCGGAATATCACATTTGCAAACAGGACAGCGCTCCCGCCCATAATAAACAGGACCAGAAAAAGCGCCGCATTTTCATTAAAATACTTACCCAACAATTTTATCTGCCAATCAGCCAGATTTCCCCAGATAACGCCGCCTGTAAATCCGAGCATGATCCCATTTGCTCTGCATGCCTGATTGCCCGCTGCCACATAAATTCCTGCGCACACCAATGCGATCCAGCTGCACTCAATACCGATTATTCCTCCGAGTACAGCCCATACAGGCGGCAGCAATGCAACTCCTAACGCTAAAATATATTTTTCTTTTTTTTCCATGATCTCCTCACATAAAGAAACGGCCATGTTTCCATGGCCGGCTCTTTTCATATTTCTACTGAATGTTTTGTTCTGCGTACAGCGACGGTAAAATCGATGCCAGATTTGCCATCTCACAAGCATTGTGTTCTGCCAGGCCCAAGAGTGTATCCAGTGTTTCTCTGGGTGTATCCGGTCCCATAGCACAAAATAATCCGTCAGGTCCAAACTGATACCCCTTCCAGAACCGGCTTCTCAGCTCAATCCCACTGCCGTCTGCCATTTCTCTGACAAAATGACAGACCACACCGGGCTGAGGGGCTGACAACGGTTCTGCGTCGATAGCTTTTGATATCACATTTCCTCCATCTGCCAGCAACAGGGAGGATTCCTTCGCTAATTTCCCATCAATCCCCAGATTTTCCGGGACAAGATGATCTAAAAATATCAAATCCTCCACACCTTTTCCCACATCTTCACTGGACCATCGAAATCCGGCTTTATAATGGTCCCGCGGATTCCAGATACGGTACCGCAAAGTCTGGTCCTCTTTTGACCACCAGTTATTCCAGAACTGATACATTTGAAAAGTCACTCCGGGCATTTTGTTCAGCATGGCAACGTATCCACCGCCATTTGGAAGCGTACATACTCCATACTCACACTTCATATACCCGTCCTTCAAAATATCATTCATATTGCCATTTTCTGCAAGAAGAGCATCTTCTACTGGTATTTCCTGTCTGCTTCGCAGATATTCCAGTGCCTCTTTTGCTGGTGTGGCAGGCTGCCTGTTCAAATATTTAGCATAAGGCTGACGCTTCTCTTCCTCCGTCAATTCCGGCTTTTGAATGGCTCTGCTTTTCATGGTGATTCCCCCATTTTTTCTATTATATTACATACTGTTCCATATACCGTTTACTGAGCTTCAGGCTGTTCAGAATAGCTTCTTCTGTACCCTCAAACGCCTTATCCTCTACTTCGATACAAGTATACCCATCGTATCCTATATCTGTCAATGCACTGACATATCTTCCCCAGTCTACATCCCCCAGCCCCGGTAGCTTCGGTGACATAAATTCAAGCGGATACGCCATAATCCCGGCACTGTCCAATCTGTCCTGATATATTTTGATATCCTTATAATGCACATGAAAAATTTTGTCTTTAAACTCATAAATTGGTTTTATATAATCTATCATCTGCCATACAAAATGAGATGGATCATAATTAAGTCCAAGATATTCACTTGGCAGGATTTCAAATACCTTTTTCCAGACTGCAGGAGTGGTCATCAGATTCTGCCCACCCGGCCACTGATCCGGTCCAAATAGCATGGGACAGTTTTCAATAGCAATCCTTACAGAATACTTTTCAGCCGTTTCTATGATTTCCGGCCAGATTTCCTTCACTAATTCCAGATTCTGCTCCACGTTTTTCGTCTGGTCTCTTCCTATAAATGTCGTAACCATTCCCACACCAAGTTTTGCACTTGCCTGTATCAATGCCTTTAAATGAGAGACTGCCAGGCATCTCTTTTCAGGATCAGCATCCATAGTATTGGGATAATAAGCCAAAGAAGAAATTTCTACCTTCCTCTTCCCAGCATATTCCAGAATATGCTGTGCGTAAGTATCATCCTCTATAACACGCTCTGCGTCAATATGTGACACGCCTGCATATCTTCTCTCTGCTTTTCCCTTTGGCCAGCAGGCAACCTCCACACACCCGAATCCTAATTCTGATGCTGTATCCATCATTTCTTCATAACTGCTCTGCTCTAAAATGGCAGATACAAAACCTAATTTCATGATGACACCCCCTGTTTATAATCGGATTTCCTTACCAAGTTCATCGGACTGATAAATCGCTTCCAAAATCTGTGTGACAACAAAGGCCTGTTCAGGCTTTACCAAAGGCTCTGTGTCATTCAGAACCGCATTCAGCCAATGTTCTGCTTCTATTACTCCCGGATCCCCTGCTCCGCCTTCAAAATAAGCCACATTTCCTTTTGCGGATATTTTTTCTTCCATAAGCTGACCATTCTTCCCTCGGTTATAGATCAGTTCATCTACCGGATATCCCATACCTGAACGGATTTCCGCCCCTGCCTTAGTTCCGCAAAGTGTTGTAGACGCCTCTCTGGAATCCAGCATATTGATCGCCCAGGCTGCTTCCAGATTGATCACAGAGCCATCCTTCATTTTGATAAAGCCCATGGCAGAATCTTCAACCTCATACGTGTCAGGGTCCCATGCCCCAAATTCATTTCCTTCAGTAGCTTGCTGTAAATGTCCCAGTTTATAGAAAACTTTTCCTGTTACACTCTCCGGCTCATAGTTGTCCATCATCCACAGAGTGATGTCTAATGCATGGGTTCCGATATCAATCAGCGGCCCTCCGCCCTGCAGCGCTTTATTCGGAAAAACACCCCAGGTGGGCACTGCTCTTCTTCTTACGGCATGTGCTTTTCCATAATAAATTTCACCAAGCTCTCCGCTTTCGCAGGATTTTTTCAAATTTTGGACCTCTGGTCTGAAGCGGTTCTGATAACCTATCGTAAACTTTTTACCGGATTTTTTCCATGCATCCAGCATCTTCTTTGCATCCTCTGTGTTGTGGGCCATGGGTTTTTCACACAATACATGCTTCCCCGCTTCAAAAGCCGCAACCGTGGCCGGACAATGGACCACATTTGGAGTCAGCACATGTACCACATCGATTTCCTTGTCCTTCAGCATTTCATTGTAATCTGTGTATACCTTTGCATTTTCTGTTCCGTATTCTTTGGCAGCTTTCTCTGCACGTTCTTTAATAATATCGCAAAAAGCTGTCATTTCACACTTATCGCTCTGGCTCTTCAATGCCGGCATATGCTTGTTATTGGCAATTCCGCCGCAGCCGATCAATCCAATCTGTAATTTTCCGTTCTTCATACTTATCTCCCCTTTACGAATTTAAAATCTTAGTATTCAATGCTACAAAGTGTTTCAACTGCTCTTCTGAATCAATAGTTTCATCAAAATGATGCCCCTCATACTCGCTTGCAATATAACCTTTATATCCCAGATCCCGAATTGTTGTAACAATCTCTTCAAACGGAATACATTCATCGTGTTCATCGTTATCCAGATAATAAAATTTTCCATGGATATAGAACGCACAATCAATGATATCCTTGAGCTGCTCTATTCGTGCCGGTGCACTGAATTTTGCAAACATTTCTTCGGCTGTATGTTTTTCAATTTCATTAAAATCCCCGTTTAAGATCCGGTCAAGATCTCCACCTTTTTTATGTAGTTCCGTGATTTCCTGTATCTTATCTTTTCTGCATCCAAAAGAAATCGCCTGATCAATATACAGCTGATGAGGGTATTTCTGGAAAATGCTAAAATCAGGTACAAATCCAAGCACGCCCCTTCCCTCATTCTTCATAATAGAAAAATACTCTTTCCATACAGGTACTTCCGGATGATGTGGGTGATGCATCTCAATGGTTAGTTTCATGCCCAGTTTCTTGCAGAACGGAATCATTTTTCGGAAAATATCCGGTGAAATCGCGTGCTGCGTTCTGACCATTGGAAATCCGGCTTTTTTCGCATATATTAAATCATTTTTAGTAAACTGGATGATTTCCTCTTCTGTCAGATCTCTGTCTGTCCTTATTCCCATATCAATATACGCACTCCAGCAAACAGGTTCAAGCTCATATTTTTCAAGCAGACTTTTGAACTCTGCCAGCCAATTATCCGATGGATACGGATATTCCGGGACCATCTGTGCTGCTACAATTTCAATCCCCTCATATCCCATATCCTTAGCCTTTTTCAGAACCCCTTCCAAATCCAGTTTTTCATGGATATATTCTGTTGAAAAACTATATAAAGAGATTCCCAATTTAATATCCTGCTTCATATATGTTCCCTCCTATTCCGCAATCTTTTTCTCCGTAACATCACTTTCCAACACCAGATATTGGCCGAAATAACCGGTATACGGAACTCTGTGTTTCATATATACATTCAGTTCATGAACTCCCGCTTCAAGGCCTCCATCTCTGAATACCTTTACCGTACCCTTGTCCCGCACAAACCAGTATTCTTTAAAACACTCTGAAAGTTCATCCATGAGAAATAATTTATTATTGACTTGCAGTTGAATGTCCTCTTTGGGAATCTCAATCCCATCTATTTTAAAGGTAAGTGCTTCGATACAGCTTAAAAAAGCTCCGCGATAGGACGGATATTTAATATCAAACTCATATCCTGTCTTTAAGCCATCCACGAACGTATTCCTGATATTCCCTTTGCAGATTAATATTTTATTATATGCCTGAAAATCCATAACATCTGCTCCCCTTTCTATTTTTCAAATTCCACTGCCTTTCCTGTTGCAGAAGATTTCCGCACTGCATCCATCAGGCACAATACCCGTCTTACTTCCGAAAGCCGGATTGCATCCTCTTCCAGCCCTTTTCTCGCATTAATGTAATTCACAAAGAAATCCCTATGCTCTGTATGTACTTCCGGTAATTCCTCCTCATACAGTAATCCCGGTTCCGGCTCGCCAAAGCTTCTGGTGGGGCCAGCGGAAGTCATGGTCAGTTTTCCGGGAACGCTCTCCAAAAGATGCTTTGTTCTTACAATTTTACCTTCTGTATTTCCCTGTGCCCGAAATGTTCCATCAATCACTGCACTTCCAGTGCTTCCTCCTATAAACCATGCTCTCTTAGGAGTCAGATAATAAGTACCGAGTTCGATTTCGGCAGTTATATGGTTTGCAAACTCAAAAATAATTTTAAAATAATCATCTACATTTTTATTGATGACATTTTTCAAATCAGCATATACTGTTAAAATTTTGCTGTCTACCATCTGCGCGATCTGGTCAATCAAATGAACACCCCAGTCATACAGCATTCCGCCTCCCATCTCAGGGTAAATGTGCCAGTCATGCATATTTCCATTAAATCCATATAACTGGGATTTTATAATATAGATATCCCCAAGAAGTTTCTGATCGTAAACTTCTTTCATTGTCCTGTAATCCACATCCCAACGTCTTTGCTGATGGACAGTAAAATGTACGCCCGCTTTTTCTGCTATTTCTACCATTTCGTCAAACTCTTTCACTGTCATTGCAGCCGGCTTTTCGCAGATAATATTTTTCCCGGCTGCGGCGCATTTTGTCACCATCTCAATGTGCAGTGGATTCGGGACTGAAATAATAACGGTATTGATATCTGCTTTTTCCAGCATGGTCTCCACATTCGTATAGCGTTCAACACCTTCCGGCGCATCTTCAAGCTGAGACGTATCTGTATCACAGACTGCTTTTAAACTAATCTCATCCAAAGTCTGCATCATATTGGCATGTTCATGCCCCATAAACCCAAATCCGATAATACCAAGTTTAATCTCCATATCTGTCTCCTATTCAAAAAATACTTCTTTTCCTGTTCTTGCAGATTCGTAAATTCCCTCTACGATCTGTGTCACCACCATGGCTTCCCTTGGCTTGATGAATGGCTCCGTATCCTCACGGATCGCTTTAATGAATTCCTGTGATTCACGGAACATTGGAGCCACTGGCTGTATTGCAAATGGGGCACCGGGAATACTCATATCCGGTTCCATCACGTATGGCTTTCCATGAGAAACTCCATTGATCCTGACTCCGCCTTCATTAAACATATCTACACCCGCCTCTGTTCCGCAAAGTGTTGTCTTCATATCTCCGCTCAGCATATTGATCATCCAAGCCGCCTCTACAAGAATGGTGGCTCCATTCTTCATTGTGACCAGAGCAAAACCGGAATCCTCAACCTTAAATTCCTGTTCTGTCCAGCCGCCCCAGATATTTCCTTCCGGCTTATCTATCATCTTTCTATAGGTATGTGCTTTCACACTTAACGGCTCATAATTATCCATTGCCCAGAGTGTCAGATCAAGAGAATGAGGCGCTCCATCAATCAGGACTCCTCCCCCGTTTTTGCCGGATAAATACTCTCCCCATTTTGGAACTGCTCTGTAACGGGTCGCATGGGCTTTGGCAAAATAGATTTCTCCAAGCTCGCCTTTATCACACATCTCTTTGATATACAGGGCTTCCGGGCGGTATCTCCACTGATAACCGATAGTCAGTTTCTTATCAGCTTTTTCTGCAGCTGCGATCATTTCTTCACATTCCTTTTTTGTGGTTGCCATGGGTTTTTCACATAAAACATGATTACCGTTTTCAAGGGCTGCCACTGTCATTTCACAATGCAGCGGATTGGGGGTTGCTATATGAACAATGTCTGTTTCCACTTCCGCCAGCATTTTTCTGTAGTCTGAATAGATTGCCACATCCGTCAGTTCGTACATTTTAGCAAGCCTATTTGCTTTCTCCACCGAAATATCGCACAGAGCAACAATTTCCACGTCTTTGTTTGCTTTTAATCCTGGTATATGTTTGTCCTCCGCGATCCATCCGCATCCAATCACTGCAACCTTATAAATTTCTTTATTATCTTTCATTGTTTTCTCCTTCTTCTAAATTAATATAGTTTCTCTTGCCTCTATTAACCCGGGTACCGGATCATTTTCTGTCATATATTCCAGTCCAATATATCTGTCATATCCAAGCTTATCAATCGCCTCAAATACATGCCGGTAGGCAATCTCACCTTTTGTGATTTCATTTCGGCCCGGATTTCCTGCTGCGTGAAAATGTCCGATTTTATTAATATTTTCGGTAATGTTCTGGATCAGGTTTCCCTCTGTAATCTGTTGATGATAAATATCAAACAGGATCTTCACATTGTCACTTCCAATCTTATCAATGACATCAAAGGAATCCTCTGAGGTAGACAGATGGTAACCCGGATGATTTACCAACAGATTGAGTGGCTCTATTACCAAATTCATGTTTTCTTTTTCCACAATTTCTGCCGCCTTACGCATGGTGTCTAAAAAAGTTTTCCTGTGTTCTTTTCTGGTGATTTCTTTTTGAAAGCTTTCAAATTCCCATCCTGCCTGAGCGATCAGGGTCCTGCAGTTAAGTTTTTTTGCTGTTTCAATACTTTCTTTTAATCCGTTCAGATAATCATTTTGTTTCTCTTTGTCACCCGGGTTGACAAATTTTGTACAGAAAGTTGCAATCTCCAGTCCCAGTTCTTTCCGGACTTTCGCAATTTCATCTACATCCTTATCCCACCATGTCCAAAATTCAATCGCCTCATAGCCAGCTTCTTTCACCTTTTTCATAGATTCCTTAAAACTGCCTTTGTTCATAAATACTGCATCAATACATACTGAATATTTCATCTGCACACTCCTTTCTTTTACCAAAATATTATCATGTATTCCCTGTTTTTCGCGCCTCCAGATGAAATAGTTATTCTTATATCAAAAATAAGTTTCTGTATGAGAAACTTATTGCAGGCTTTGAATCCTATCTTTATTTTACCCTACCATATCTCCCTACAATACGTCTGCAAAATGTGGTTTCAGACGTTTTAATATTTCAATACCAAAAACAAATATCATGATTGTTACAACCCAGAAATAGATTCCCTGCTTCCAATGAACAGTAAGCCATGTTTCGCAACAAACACATGAGTAAGTAAATTATAAACAAAGTCCTTTTTCCGGTATGACAAAAGAAAAATGGGGGTTTTGTTATGGAAAAACTGTTAACCGGATGGAAGATATTGAAGATGTACACCAGCACAAGTAAGGTACGCCATAAACCGAAAGATATTCTGGTGACTGCTCTGTTTGTAATACTTGCTAATGCGGACTACTGGGCAGAATTGGAACTGCTTACAAAAGAATATCCGGATTATCTCCGTAAATATATCGAACTCAAAAATGGAATTCCATCACACGATACTCTGAATCGTGTAATGGAAATGCTGTCTGTGAAGGTTCTCCAACAATTGTATGGGAAATGGCAGAAGCTCTTAAACAGAAATGAAGGAGGTGCCTTGAAAAAGGTCATCTGTATTCACGGAAGAAAGATGTGTTCCAACAAAAAAAGAAGGGAAACCTCCGCATATTGGTTCCGTATGGAGCCGGGAGGGTCAGCTCATTACGCTAGATGCAATAGGGTAGATAAGTACCAGTTTTACTCATTGCCTATTCAATCTACTGTGGTGTGACACGAACGTACCGTAGGCAGTTCAACCTGCATAAAACGATCCCTGCGAATGAGGAGCTGGTTATCAGTCTAATTAACGGACGTGAAGTCCAAGAAAGGAAGACGACATACCGATTGCTCCATCATTATAACAGCTTAAGCAACAAGATGGATAATTCCTTACTGGCTGTAAGGGATATTAACCATAAATATATTGTAGTAGAAAAAAATTTCGACACAACAAAAAACCATTATCGACAAAGTTCCTATACATATCTGATTCTTATCAGGAAAAGGCATTTTTCATAGACACGGAAATTTTTAAGCTCTCTTCCCCCTCCTGTCCAGCTCCATCCGGACATCACCATACTCCTCATCCAGCCCATACCTCCTCAGCACCAACGCCACCACTCCGCAAACCACCAAAGGTATCACCATAAATCCCAGCACCGCCAACTGTTTCCGGCCATCGGGCCGTATAGATGCCTCCACTAATCCGGAAAAATTCTGCTGATTCATGATAAACCCTGCCAAACTCTGTCTCAGAGCACCGGCCAAACCGCCCCCTATCGATACAACAGCGGCGATAAATGCTACCGGAAATACGGCGCGCGCTCTTCCGGTCATGTAGTCCACATGATCGAACACATCCGGTTCCATGGCCCACAGCATTGCCCACATAAATCCGTTTCCGATTTCTCCCAATACAAACGCCGGATAATAGACGGGCTGTATTTTCATACTCACAAGCATCAGCAAGCAGGCCGCTGCATAGATTCCTGTTCCCAAAAGGGCACACTGTTTTTTGGTAAGTTTCCTGTTCAGAAGCAGTACGGCAAAAAACGCAGCCAGGGGGATTCCATAACGAATCCCATTCATAACTGCAGCGTTTCCGGTTTCTCTTAAAATCCAGAAAGAATATTCCCCTGTAAGAGTGGCGAACACAGAGGTTCCGAACATCAGAAGGCCCCCATAAACCACCAGGATCAGAAAATACCGGTTTGTTAAAAAGGCTTTAAAATCCCCTGCGCAGTTTTTCAGGCTCATGCTCTGGCTCTCCGGAATCCGGGGAATATTTATCTCTTTCAGAAGAAAACTTCCTGTTAATATGGCGATAATTATGAGAACTGTAAATACTGTCACATACCGTTTTCCTCCATCTGCCCCCATGATTCCCGGCGCGGCGAGCCGGCCCGCAGGAAACACAGCACAAATCGCCGCCAAACTGCCTGCTATGCCCTTGACAGACGCCAGATTCCACCGCTCTGCTGCGTCCGCGGTCATCCCTGCTATCAGTGCATCTGCCGGGTAAAGAAGCAGCTTTACACTGGAACTCCAGACAAATATCACAATCTCCGCATACACTAATCTCGCTCCCATGGCGTTTCCCGGAACATGCATACTCATCAGTACACTTACCGCCAGCAGAAAAATCCCGCTGTATATCCAGGGTTTGCTGCGGCCTGATCTTTTACGGGTTCTGTCCATCACGAAACTTAAAATAAATACCGTCAGTGACGAAACGATCAGAGCAGCCATCATGATCATCCATACCCCGGAACCGGAAACCTCCATCCCCTCCAGCATATAAGACATCATACCCGATGCCGTGAGAAACGGCAGTAACCTTCTTCCAAATTCCACCGCTCCCAGGCCGCACCTCTGCTTCCGGCTAAAAGCCTTTACGCTTGCTGCAGTATTATCCATACCTTCTCCTCCCCTCTCCGAATCTCATCTTATACACTAATATACCCTAATACAATCCCGCTCACATATCATGTTTAATACCTGTCAATATTTATTTTAATTATACAATTTTCAGTCAAATCCTTCAATCCTAATCTCCGGTCCGCACCAGGCAACCGCGTATCCTCGCTTTATCATCACAGATCAATAGGGTATAATATTACTGCATAACACTATGACCTTTCCGTGTATACAGTACCCCCAAAAATTACAGCAAGTAAAATCAAGCATGCCCCCCTCCATTTTCTTTATAATGCATATAGGGTGGTTGAAACGAGGTAAACTGAAAAATGTATGAATGGCAGAAACAGATTCAGATCATTGTGGATGAGATCGATCAAAGTATCAAAAATTATAATGACGAATCCCTGACACTGCACGCTCTATCCGGCAGGCTGGGTTATTCTGAATTTTATACAACAAGGAAATTCAAAGAAATATCAGGTATGCAGTTCCGGGATTATCTCCGGCACAGAAAATTGGCATTCGCGTTAAAAGAAGTCCGGGACAGCGAAAAAACGCTTATTGATATTGCTTTTGCTTACGGTTTTTCATCCCATGAAGCTTTTACCAGAGCATTTAAGACAGAATACGGCGTCACTCCAAGTGAATACAGGAAAAAACCGAAACCTGTGGTTCTCCGGACAAAAATAAACCCTTTCGACCGCTACTTTCTAGGATTAGGAGAAATTGGAATGATAAAATCTACAGATGATATCAAAATTTATTTTATAACCATTCCCGCGCATAAATACTTACACATTAAAAACTATGAGAGCAATGGGTATTGGGACTTCTGGCAGAAACAGGCTCTGATCCCCGGACAGGACCGGGAAACGATCTGCGGCCTGCTGGACAGTATCAAGGGCAAGCTGGATGATGACGGCGGCAGTGAATCAGACAGCGGCAGCGGCCAGATCACAGCTTATATCAATGATCCGGACGGCAGACTCTGTGATTGGGGTTTTCCGCGCACAGAGTGTTATGGCGCACGTCTTCCTGCTGACTACAGCGGTGAAGTTCCGCCGCAGATGCTTATGATCGACGTTCCCGAAGCAGAATATATTGTTTTTGAACATGGACCCTTCGATTATGAACAGGAAAACCGCAGCGTGGAAGAAAAGATTGAAAAGGCAATGTCCTCCTTTGATTTTACGGACACCGGTTACTGCTATGATACATCCCCCGGAAGAATCATATATCTTTATTATAATCCCGAACGTTTCTTTAAGTATGTCAGACCGGTGAGAAAATAAATATTAAGTTTAAGACGGCGGTTTTGCCATATCATTCAAAACCGCCGTTTTCACTGCGGTCATGAATCTCCGAAAATCCTCCCCCTGTAAAAAATATAAAACTCTCTGTTGACATTATCCACACCTTATGCAACAATAGTTATGTAACATATGTTACCTTACAAACTTTACATAGAGAGGTTCGTACATGCCGCCCAAAGCCAAAATATCGAAAGAAATGATTTTGAATACGGTTCTGGATATCACAAGAGAATCCGGATTTGAAACGGTCAATGCCAGAAGCATTGCAAATAAACTGCAGTGTTCCACCCGGCCAATTTTTACCTGTTATGAAAACATGGAGGAATTAAAAAAAGAATTTCTTACATTCGCATATGAATATTACAAACAGTACGTGATACATTATCAAACTTCCGCCCATACCCCCTTCTGCTTATTACTTCCTCTTTCATACCTGGAATTTGCCGACAGGGAGCCGCATCTGTTTAAACTGCTGTTTGTAAATGATATGGATCTGATGATGACCGATGCAGAGGACTTTTACAGGGAAAGTGACAATGAAAGAAATGCAGAACGTTTCTCCGCGTCCATGGGATTGGAACCGGAAAACGGGAAAGCCATATTTCTTGATCTATTTCTCTATACCCACGGCATCGCCGTTCGGACCGTGACGAAAAAAACAGCTCTAAACAGAGAAACCGCTGAAAAAATGCTCAGAAATGTATTGTCTGCTTTTATAAAACAGGAAAAGCCGGATTGGGAATTTCCGGACGAAAGGGGTGCCGTATGAAAACAAATCCATACCTGACTGACTTTTACAAGCATTACGACGAGGACAGCCGGCTGATATCAAAACACGGCTCTGTTGAGTTTCTCACCACAATGCATTATATCGAAAAATATATAAAACCCTGCCACCGGGTACTGGAGATTGGTGCCGGAACCGGCCGGTACTCCCATGCATTGGCGCGTCAGGGATACACGGTAGATGCCGTGGAACTGGTTGCGTACAATATAGAGGTTTTCCGCAAAAACACCCGGGAGGAGGAACGCATATCCATCACCCATGGAAACGCCATGGATTTATCCGCCTTCCCCAACGATACCTATGACATTACGCTGCTTCTCGGCCCTCTGTACCACCTGTACAGCAGGGAGGATAAACTGCAGGCACTGCGCGAAGCCATCCGTGTGACGAAAAAAGGAGGCGTGATCTTTGCAGCTTATGTGATATCTGACGGCTGTCTCCTGGATGAAGGATTCCACCGGGGCAATATCAATGTTGCGGAATATATAGAAGGGGGCCAGCTTGACCCCCATACATTTGCCGTCATATCCAAACCGAAAGATTTGTTTGAACTTGTAAGAAAGGAAAACATTGATGACCTGATGTGTGAGCTTCCCGTAACCCGACTGCATTACGTGGCAGCAGACGGTTTCGCCCTGTATATGCGCGAAGCAGTGGACGCAATGGATGACCGTGCATTTGCGCTTTATCTGAAATACCACTTTGCCACCTGTGAACGGGAGGATCTGGCAGGTATCACAAGTCATGCGCTTGATATATTCCAAAAATAGACATCTATTCTGTCAAATCAGGTCCTTCTTCTCCGCCCCGCATACGGAAAGAAATGCAAACAGCAGGGAAATCAGTGTCAGAATTACCGGAAACACAGCATTGTCCGCCAGCGTAAAGTCGCCTACATTTGCCTGCGTCAGAAAGATCAGCAGAAATGAAGTGACGATCACTGCCTTGGAGGATTTCATCGCCAGGCCTGTGAACAGGGCGATAAAACTCATGCTGACAATAACGGCTGATTTCAGAAGCAGTTGGATATAAAACCCCAGACTCCCCATATGATAATCCAGTATAAACGATGACGCCATGAACCTGGAACCTATTAAAATAGTGCTGTAAAGCAGTAATTTTGTAAGCACCAACGCTGTAAAATTAAAGATCCACACAGCCGCCATCTGCGAAGCAATAATCTTCTGGCGCTTAATGGGATAAGAAAACATAAGATTCATGGTCTTATTCTTATAAGCACTGACAATAAAAGTGGACAGCATCACACTGGTAAATACAAGGAATACCATACTGGTAAACAGCTCCACCGACGCGGAGATCACTTCATTTCCGGGTGCCGCATCCGGCACCCCCGTGTCGGGATCATTGGCAATACCGAGAAAAGCCAGGGCAAACATAAAAATCCCCAACAGCACTGCTGCTGCCACAGCACCCCACAAATATTTCTTAATGTTATTTTTTCTATATTCCAGTTTTATTAATTTCCACATATCCATATTCCTCACTCCCCATCTGCCGTCAGCTTCAAAAAATAATCCTCCAGAGTCTCCATCTGTTTTCCAATAGAGATCACTTCCACTCCATTGTCATGCATGACCCTGGTGATCTCCTGTGTGGTGACACGGCTGTCATAAATACGGATTCTGTGTCCGTCCATGATCTTGAAGTTATCCAGTTCCAGTTTATCGGCCAGCACATAGGATGCCCGTTTGTTATCATTGACCTCCAGATAGATATAAGAAGTATTCATCTCCGCAACTTCTTTCATTGGCACTTCCTTCACCAGCTTACCGTGGTCAATGACGCCAATAGTGTCTGCAATGCTTTCAATTTCTGATAGAATATGGGTGGATATCATAACCGTGATATGGTATTCTGCGCAGAGCATTTTAAGCAGATCGCGGATCTGTTTCATTCCTGCCGGGTCCAGGCCGTTGGTCGGCTCATCCAGAACCAGAAGTTCCGGTTTCGTGAGGATAGTCCTGGCGATTCCCAGACGCTGCTTCATGCCCAGAGAATAGCTTTTGACCGGCTTGCTCCCTGCTTCTGTTAAATGCAGCAGTTCAAGGGCATTTTCAATGCTCCCCGGATTGTGGTATCCCATGTATTCACAGTGCAGTACCAGGTTGTCATACCCGCTCATGGTTTCATAAAAAGTGGGAAATTCTATGATACTTCCCATCCGTTTCAGCACCCCATAGGATGTGGGTGTAAGTTTTTCCCCGAAGATTTCGATCTCTCCCTCTGTAGGCTTCCACAGATTGGTGATCATTTTCATAACCGTTGTCTTGCCTGCCCCATTCGGTCCCAGAAATCCGTAAATCTCTCCCTTTTTTATATGGATGTTCACATCCCGGACCAGTTCCTTCTTTCCTATAGATTTTGTCACGTGGTTCGTCTGAAGAATATATGTCATTTCTCTTCTCTCCTTCCCTTGATACTTCTTATTATAGAGAGCCCGATTTGCAAAACTCTTGCATAATTCTTACGAATTTCTTTCGCGGGATGCTAAAATGTCATTTTCCTCAGTTTTACGGTAAAGGTTGTGCTGACATCCGGTTCACTCACAAGGGTAATGTCCCCTCCCATCTTCACAGCCAGATTCCTGGCAATGGTCAGGCCCAGGCCGTTCCCCTGGATTTCCCGGTTTCTGGAGTCCTCCATGGTGAAAAGCCGCTCAAACACGGTACCGGCAAAGGCTTTCTCGATTCCCTTTCCTCTGTCCGTCACATGGATCAAGGCAAATGCCCCTTCGGTACGAACAGCTATGCCCAGATACTTTCCGTCAGAACCATACCGCACGGCATTGGAGATCAGATTAAAAAGTATACGCTGAAGCGCCTCCTCATTGCCCTCAACAAACACCGGTTCCTCCGGGATCTCAATCTCCACCTGAAATTCCTTCTGGGTGAGCAGCTCATAAAAATCCAACACATTTTCCCTGCAGCACTCACTCAGATTCACACGTCCCATCTCTACTTGTGTGTCCCCGGATTCCAGCTTGGCAAGTGTGAAAAACTGGTTGATCAGCTCCATAACTTTCCGGGCCTTCTGTTCCACCTTCGCAACCATCTTGTCCTTCCCCTCCGCTTCCAGGCGCATGATTTCCAGATAACCCAGGATAACGGTCATAGGTGTCCTGATGTCATGGGAAATGTTGGAGAGCATATTTTTCGCAGAGATCTCGGACCGCCTGAAATCTGCCTGGATTCTCTGCCTGTCATCCAGAAGACGGTTGATCTGTGAGGACAGATGAATGAGAGCTTTATCATCCGTAAAGACCATAACCTTTTCGTCACTTTTTTCGTCCAGTATCTGCTCCAATGTATCTCCCATATCCCCGATTTTCTTCTGTATTCCCTTCCGAAATATGAACCGCTGGTACAGGACCACAAAAGACAGCACTGCAATAACTGCAGCCAGAAAAAATATGATCGTATCCTGACTCATTTGATCTCTCCTAACTTATAACCGATTCCCCAAACGGTTACGATATATTTCGGTGTACGGGGATTATCCTCAATTTTAGTCCTCAGTCTGCTCATGTGGACGTTTACTGCGTTCTCGTCCCCACAATAGGCATCATTCCAGATAAGGGAATAGATCTGGGCCTTAGTGTATACCTTTTTCGGATTCTGCAGAAGCAGCTTCAAAATGCCGAACTCTTTTGCGGTCAGTTCCACGCTCCTGCCGTTTTTCAGCACAGTGTAATCATCGGGATTCAGTACCAGCTCCCCATATGCGATGCTGCTGTTATTGTCTTCTGATCTGCCCAGGGCCGCTGCTGCATACTGGTTGGACCTGCGCAGATTGGCTTTAATGCGGGCCAGTGCCTCAGTCACGGAAAATGGCTTCGTGATATAATCATCCGCGCCAAGGCCCAGCCCAAGAGTTTTGTCAGAATCGCTGTCTTTTGCCGAGATAATAATAACCGGAACCACACTTTTTCTTCTGATTCGCTGCAATACCTCCATACCGCTGATTTTAGGTATCATCAGATCAAGCAGCACAAGATCATAAGACACAGATTCAAACATACTGCAGGCTTCTGCCCCGTCATGGGCTGTATCAGCCTCAAAATTTTCCGTTATTAAAAAATCCTTCAGCATTTCACTGATTTCCGGATCATCTTCTACGATCAACAGTTTCATATATCTTCTCCTTCTTCTGCGGATACCTGTACCGTATGAACTACCATAGAAAAAGAAACTGCTGATACATAGAATTTCCTGTATTCTATGAGTCAACAGCTTCTCCATTTTCATTTTCTGCCAGTGTTATATTCATCCGCCCATTTGTCCGGGAAACAAATGTTAAGCCTTATCAGCCTTTCCTCCTTCGCCAAGACGGCCGGAGAAATCTGCGCTTACCTTGTTGACAAGTATTCGGTTCTTTTATTTATTATAGCATGGCAGCAGATATTTGAACACCGTTTTCGGCCCCCCTTCTTTATAATTTTAAGATTCGTTTGCTGCCTGAATACGTTGTCATGAAATAAACCGCATATATAACAATCGAAAGTCCTGCTGCAAAAAAGATATTCTGAAATGCTTCTCCTTTTGTCAGATATGGAATATTTCTATATGCTCCTGCCATAGTAAATGCCGCGTTGAGGGCCGCCAGGCTAAAGGGCAGACCAAAGTACACTTTCATCTGGGTCATAAGGGATTTTCTCATCAGCTTCTCTCCTGCGCCCATTTTAGACAGAAGAGCATAACGCTTTTCATTTTCCGCTGACTGGGTAAGCTGCTGCAGCGCCAGCACGGCTCCGGCGGTCACCAGAAATATAATACCCAGATAAATTCCCACATAGGAAGAGGTCAACTGGTCTGACATGATCTCTACATTGATGTCTTTCTGACTTATATAGATAAAGTTCTTCGCCTTATTCAGATCCGCGGTTGCCTCCTCATATGCGATATTCGCATTTCCCTTAAACATGCCATTATTTACTTTCAAATACGGTGTACCTGTTTCAGCCGTCTTCTGCGGCACCACCAGAGTCCCTATATCGCCGAAGATATTACTGTTGTACAGTGTTGTTTCATATATGCCGCCTTCCTTCAGGGTAAGCTCTTTGCCTCCTATCTTAAGCGGCTCCTTCTGCTTCCCGGCATATTCTGACAGGAGGTCTTTCGCATCCGGTTCATTGTAGGTAAATGCATATTCATTTTCTCCTAAAGTGATCGGCTCCAGCTTAAGCAGTTCTCTTACCTTATTGTAATCATCAGCACCTAGCAGCAAAACAGGAGGATCCTCAAAATTTCTTCTTACTTTTGTATTCTCTGTACAGATGGCAAACAGGCTGCTTTCTGTCAGGTTTTCCTGTTCATACATGGTCAGATCCGCAGAACTTTCCAGATACTGCGGAAGTGCTGCCCCCTGCTGCTCCAGCTTCTCCAAAACAGACATCCCGTTCATCTCATCATCCGTGGAATCCCCAAAGTAATAGTACTCAACACTGATGTCATAAGGCGCTGTCTTATCCTTTTTGATGATGGCACTCTGCCCCAGCCCCATGCCTATCCCCATAACGGAAACAGACAAATACATAAGGATACTGACAACTGCAATGGATATCCCGGCTGTTTTTATACGGCTTCCAAGCTGGTTCACGTCAAAGATATGCAGCTTTCTGTAGTAAAACCTCTTTCTCTTCTTCATGATATCTGCGGCAATGCCGGCTGCTGATATAAAAAACAGGACTGTGCCGGCTGCCGCCAGGGCAGCACCTGCTGTCAGGGCTTCCAGAAATTTTGTTTCTGACAGGCAGAATATGAGCAGAAAGGCCGAGACAAAAAGCAGAATGGAGAGGATTCCCAAAAGCACATCTCTTTTCTTTGACTCCGGCACTTCCTCATTCTTTCTGTCCGCATAGAGCAGATCGATCAGCTCCATCTTCTTTAATTCCCGAACATTGAAAAAATGGACAAACGCAAAGGTCAGGCCAAAGAAAATGACAGCAGCCACAGCCGCACCGAAAGAAAATATAAAACTGTAACTGCCTAGCCCCGCCCCTGAGATTCTGGCAGTAATCATGGACAGCACCTGAGATGTGCCGATTCCCAGCAGAAGTCCGGATAGAAGAGCCGCACTGCCAATCTTCATGGTCTCTTTCATCAATAGCCTGCCCACATCTCTTCTGTCCATTCCCAAAGTAAAGTAGACACCAAACTCCTTTTTCCTTCGCTTCATCAAAAAACGGTTGGCATAGGAAACCAGAAATCCAATGATCATACAGGACACAACGGAAACCGCTGCGATCGCCCCCTGGGATGCTGCCAGATAATTGAAAGTGTCCGGGATTCCCAGAATCTCAAACTGATCTTTGATGGAGTTGAAGGTGTAAAAAAGACATACGGCAAAGGTAAGGGTAAAAAAATAGATAAAGTAATCCTTTGCACTTTTCTTCACATTTTTAGCTGCCAGCTCTTTAAATACTTTTTTTGATATTCTTTTCTTAGAACGCATGACCCTTGTCACCTCCCAGCAGGGAAACTACCTGCATAATCTTGTCAAAAAACGCTCTCCTGGAATCAGCCCCCCGGACCAGCTCATTGAATATCCTGCCGTCCTTCATAAAGAGAATGCGTTTGCAGTGGCTTGCTGTAAAAGCATCATGGGTGACCATCAGGATCGTGGCATGCCTTTCTTCATTTAAAAGTCCCAGGCTGTCCAGAAACATGCCTGCGGATCTTGAATCCAGTGCGCCTGTGGGTTCATCAGCCAGGATCAGGGAGGGGTTGGTAACAATGGCTCTGGCACAGGCAACCCTCTGCTGCTGCCCTCCCGACATCTCATAGGGATACTTCTCCAGAATCTCTCCGATCCCCAGTTCCTGGGCAATTTTGTTGATCTTACCGTCTATTTTCTTCGGATGTTCTCCCAGGATCGCCAGGGCAAGCGCAATATTGTCACGGCCTGTCAGTGTGTCCAGCAGATTAAAGCTCTGGAAAATAAATCCCAACTCCTCTCTGCGGAATCTGGCAAGGGCGGTTTCCTTCATATCCGTGACGTCCTTTCCGTTTACATAAATATGGCCTGCTGTTGCATGGTCAACGGTTGATATACAGTTTAATAGAGTGGTTTTGCCGCTGCCGGAGGCACCCATGATTCCCAGGTATTCTCCTTCCTGTACCTCAAAGCTGATATGATTCACTGCCTTTGTAAGACTGCCTTTATTTTTATAAAATTTTTCAATATTATCTACTTTTAAAATTGTTTTCATTTCTTCCTGTCTCCTTTCCTGTTCCCTTCTTTCTGCACACAGTGTACCATTATTTTTCTGCCGGTAAAACGTGTTTTCATAACATTAAAATTACATTTTTGTAATATAAGAGCACAGTCAAAAAAGCTTCCCAATTCCCTTACTCAGGTATTGAGAAGCTTTTTTTTAATTGAAAGATCAGTTTTGTCCCTTCCCCCTGCTTTGACCGGATCGCCAGAGGAATGTCCATCTTGTCACAGAGTTTTTTACAGAGATACAGCCCCATTCCGGTGGATTTCTGGACCACCCTTCCATTTTCTCCGGTGAATCCTTTTTGAAATACACGGGACAGATCACATGCCGGGATGCCGATTCCGTTGTCTTCCACGGTAAATTCCACCATATTCCCCGCTGTCTCTTCGGCTCTGAAAAAAATGCAGGATTTTTTGCTGCTGTCACTGTATTTTACCGCATTTGTGACGATCTGGCCCAGAATGAAGACCATCCATTTTGTATCGGTGAGGATTTCGTGATCCAGATTCTCCAGTCTGGGAAGTATCCCTGCTGCCACCATCATTTTCGTGTTCTTTCGGATCACTTCCATCACCATATGTTTCAGACTGGCAGGCTGAATGATGTAATCAGACTCCAGACTGCCGCTTTTTGTATAGTATAGCATCTGCTCCACATAGGACTCTATTTTTTCCACCTCTTCCTCCAGGCTGGACGTCAGAGGCCCTCTGTGGTTGTCTATGATCAGGTGTTCCACCGCGATCGGCGTTTTTATTTCATGTGCCCAGGTCTGCACATAGTTTTTGTATTCCATCATCTCAAGCTGCTGGTCCGCGATCACATCGTTTAAGTATTTGCCGTTCCTCTTAATGATCCTGTATAAAAGTCTGCCGTCATAAAAATCAGGCTCCTCTATGATCTCAGACAGATAGGATTTCTCCTCCAGTTCCTGCCAGGTACTTTCCAGATGGTCATAATACTGCTTCTTGCGGAAACAGTCATAACAGGCTGTACAGAAAAGGCCAAGAAAATACAGAACTGCCACAACAGCGATCACCAATTTATCCGTACCCATGATCCAGAGAAACTGGGCCACTAAAAAGCAGGTTAGAAATCCTGCGCTGATGGCAAACCATTTATCCCTGACATACTCTGAGAATTTCATACCATGTACCCCTGTCCCCGTTTTGTGACCAGGTAATGATCCAGGCCCAAATCAGCCAGTTTCTTTCTGAGGCGGTTGATATTCACATTCAGGGTGCTGTCCTCCACAAATTCTTCCATTGCCCACAGACTGCAGATCAAATCTGTGCGGGAAATAATACTCCCTGCATGTTCCATCAGCATTTTCAAAATGCCCATCTCATTTTTTGTCAGATCCGCCTCTCTGCCCTGGAAAGAGATTCTGCTTTTCATAAGGTCAAGGGACAGGCCGTTGTGGGTCAGGACCATGGATGGTTTCCTTCCGTAAGCCCTGTGCAGCACGGTAGCGATATGGGCCAGAAGCACATGCATATTGTAGGGTTTGGTGACAAAATCATCAGCCCCCGCGTGGAGACTCATAAGCTCATCCATATCACTGTCTGAGCTGGTGACAACGATCACAGGCACATCTGTCTGTTTTCTTACCTCCTGGCAGATATAAAATCCGTCCTGTACCGGCAGATTCAAATCCAGCAGCACCAGGTCAGGTGCTTCCCGGAGTATCTGTCCTGCCACATCTTCGAACTGCTCAGGCAGAATACAGGCATACCCCTTTTTCTCCAGGGCACTGCAAAGCTCTTCCCTTATTTTCCTGTCATCTTCCACAATCAGTATTTTTTCCATTTTGTGCCTCCCATGCATGGCCTGCCGGTCTCCGGCTGCAGAATAGGACCTATGTTCTATCGCTTCTTATAAGCCATATTCCTTTAACAGTTCTTCCTGATACGCCAAGTCCTGAACTGCCCTCAGCATATCCTCTTTCCTGTCATCCAGAAGCAGCCGGCGGTTCAGTTCGTTGATACGGTTAATACCTTCACACCGTCCTTCTTCTCGACCTTCTTCTCGACCTTCCTCCCGCAGGGTTCTGTTATGCTGTTTTCTATTATAGGTTGTCAGCAACACATTCATCACCTCCGCCCGATTCTGACTCAGGATATCTGCCAGAATATCCTGTTCGATACAAAACTGTACTGCCTGGTCAACGGCAATTTCCAAAGAGAATCCCTGATTCAGCTTATCACGCACTGCCTGAATAAAATATGCATAATCTGACAAACGTTTGCATTTATCCATAATTTCCTGATTATGTCCTTTATTGATATTCAGCACCACAGCCCTGCACTCCAGTGCGGGAGCCTCACCGGTCGTATCGTCAAAAGCATCAGACAGCAAAAGCTCTGATCTATCCGGCACATCCCGGGTTCCGTTATAAAAGATAATATACCTTGGAACAGGAAGGCTTATACGGGTGGAAGAATAGATATCCAGATCCTGCTTTTCAATATATCCCCGAAGCATATCCGCAAAGTATAACAACCCCCTCAAAGGCATATTCGGATTCCAGGTGCTCTGATGTTCATACAGGTTCAAATCACATCCGATCAAAAAAGCCACATCGTTTTTCATTCCCAGATAAATCACATCTTTTAGTGTCATAACAATCAACGCATTGGCGTCTGTATATTCCGTTCCATTCACCGCATTATACAGTGAAAGCAGCTCTTCCCTGTCATGAAAAATCATGCGGAAAAGCCGGTCCTTATATTGCCGGTAAACATGAATCCTGCGGAAAACCGTCTGTATCCCACGTACTAATTTTAATTTCATTTATCCTCCTTCATTGTAACATACACCTGCCAAATGGTACAAGAAAGATTTCTGCCCATAGGCATCACCTGCTTCTTTTCAATTATTTTTCAAGTGGAACTTTTGCAGAACTGCAAAGAACTTTCATTGGCATAGACTGCCGTCAGAATAAAAACAGTATAACACAAAGCCTCTCTTATGTCTACACATAAAACAGCAGCAGAACCATTTTCATGACTCCGCTGCTGCCGACTCAAACGAATCCCTTTTTATCACCGCATGATGATATAAGCCGTATATCCTCCATAGAGCACCAGAAGCAGTACTGCTTCTTTTCTGCTGATCTCTTCTCCCTTTTTTGCCAGGAAAAAAAGAAGGATGCTCATAACCAGCAGCACGGCTCCGTCATAGATGGACTCCATACTTATAGTCATCGGGGAGATTGCTGCTGACGCACCAAGGATCAGCAGAATATTAAATATATTGGACCCTATGACATTGCCCATAGCCAGATCATTCTCCCCCTTTGTGGAGGCAACCACAGAAGTTACAAGCTCCGGAAGGGAGGTACCGATCGCCACGATGGTCAGACCAATGAGTGTCTGGCTCATGCCGAAGGCTGCGGCAATCTCACTTGCACTGTCAACCACCAGCTCTCCGCCTATGATGATCATGGCAATACCCAGAACCGCATATACAACACTCCTTACAGGACTGAGCTTTTTGCCGATATTCTCCTCCTCAGGCCGGATGGTGCGGGTCTTCAGTGCTGACTTGATCTGCATATACAGAAATCCCGCGAACAACAGAAGCAGAACCAGCCCCTCCAGGCGTCCGATCTGCAGAACTCCCTTTCCTCCGCCAATGGAAAACATGCAGAATAAAAGCAGCAGCCCTGTGACCAGAATAGAAAAGGGCATCTCCTTTTTCAGCAGGCCGCCCTGTATTTTCATGGGGAGGACCACACCGCACACGCCGATCACGGCCAGGCTGTTGAACAGGTTGGAACCAATGACATTACTGATGGCAATATCATTATTTCCTGACAGGGATGCCATGATACTGACCGATGCCTCCGGCGCGCTGGTGCCGAATGCTACAATCGTCAGACCGATGATAATGGACGGAACCCGCAGCGTCTTCGCTATGGAAGAACAGCCGTCCACAAATAAATCCGCTCCCTTTACCAGAAAGACAAAGCCGAGCAGCAGCCAAAGATACATCATATTATTTCCCTCTCTTTTTAAGTTGTAAAATTATGACACAAATTTCCATCATTTCCTATAATATGATGAATACCGCCTCCAGTCAAGTCTAAAGAAGGGGATGTTCCGCTCTGGCCTTCAGGCGTTCCCAGCGTCTGTCCACCTCTGTCTGGATTTCTTCTGCTACCCGGCTGTAGGATTCCTCCGCCAGATGACGTGTCCTGCCCATAAGCTGCAGCCAGTCTGTGACCGGAATCTTCTTCTTCCGTTTCTCCGGATCGTAGTTCAGTGTGGTAATGCCGTTCTCTATCTCATAGAGGGGGAAATAACAGCAGTTCACAGCAGCTTCAATGACCCTTCTCTCCGTGTTCGGTTTATCTCCCCAGTTCAGAGGACAGGCGGACAGTGTCTTTATATATGCTGTGCCGAAACGGGACGCATACTCCCTGGCCTTTGCCGCTTTTTTGATAAAGTCTGCCGGATTGGATTCTGCTGCCGTAGCTGCGTAAGGCAGATTTGCGGCAGCCATGATCATGGGCATATCCTTGTGGAAAAATGTCTTTCCGTACTGCTCTTTTCCAATATGGGACGTGGAACTTTTTGCGCCTTTGGGTGTTGAATAGGACAATTGGTATCCGGTATTCATATATCCCCCGTTGTCATACTCGAAAATGATCAGATGATCATTTCTGAGAGCAGTTCCAAGTGCTGACCCCATGCCGATATCCATACCGCCGTCACCGCTGACCATAACAAAGGTGATCTCCTCATCCGGCAGTTCTCCCCGCTTCCGCCTCTGCCGGAAAGCCTCCACAACTCCTGCCAGCGTGGCGGCGCCGTTCTGGAACAGATTGTGGATATAGGGAACACGGAAAGCGGTCTTTGGATAAGAGGTTGTGACTACCATACCGCAGCCTGTCTGAAACAAAAGCACCACATTTCCCTCAATGCCCTTTAAGAGCAGATTTACATTGACCGGAATGCCGCAGCCGGGGCAGGCGCCGTGTCCGGGAGCCAGACGTTTCGGCATGGCTGTGCTCTCGTTTACTCTTCCTCCCGTCACTTTTATGGTTCCATTCTCCTCCATCCGGCTGGATATATATCCCGGTGATGCATCCTCTTTGCTGATCGGGGCAAAATACTGCTGCACCTGCAGATCTTCCTCTCCGGGATAGACCCCCAGGTAATCAAAAGCTGCTGCCTGTCCGTCCAGACACTGCCGGAAGAGCTCCAGGGCGTCCTGCACATAGAAATCCCTTCCGCCCAGCCCGTAAACGCGGCTTAAAACCCTGGCTTTACTGTTGTGGTCCTTCAGAGCTGCCTTCAGCTCCAGTGTCATGTTGCCTCCTCCGGCACCGTAGCTGTCCTGCCGGTCTGCTGCCAGCACAGTCACTGCGCTTCTGCACAGCTCATACAGTTCCTTCGCAGGGAAAGGCCGCAGGGCGTGAAGGGTCACAACACCCGCCCGTATGCCCTCTTCCCGCATTCGGTCAGCCGCTGTTTTTGCTGTATGATAAGAAGAACCCAGCAGAAATAAGATCACCTCCGCATCCTCATTCCTGTAGCCTTCCGCCAGCGGGTACTTTCTCCCTGACAGGGCTTCATAATCCTCCAGCACCTGGGGAATCACCCTGCGGGCCTGTTCCATAGCAAGGTGGAGCTGGTATTTATTGTTGAGCGTATCCGGTTCATTCATATAGGAGCCAATGGACACCGGATGTTCCAAATCCAGCACGGAGTATTCGGCATCGTAAGCACCGATAAAATCCCCCACGGTTTTGTCATCCTCAAACACGTAGCATTTTTTCTTCTGGTGGCTGGTAAAGAATCCGTCAAAGGCCACGATCACCGGCAGCCTGACTTTCTCGGCAATTTTAAGGGCACACAGATTCATGTCATAGACTGCCTGCGGAGTATCCGCAAATAAAATGATCCAGCCTGTGTTCAGCGTATACATAATATCACTGTGGTCCCCTTTGATGGACAAGGGGCCTGAGACAGTCCTGCAGGCCACATTGAGTACCATGGGAAAACGGGTACCCGACTGTACCGGAAGCTGTTCCAGCGCGTACAGCAGCCCATTGGCACTGGTGGCATTAAAAACCCTTGCCCCTGCTGCTGACGCGCCGTAGCAGATACCTGCTGCACTGTGCTCTCCCTCCGCTGCGATCAGGGAAATATCATGTTCTCCTTCTGCCTTCATCAAATCCAGGAATTCCGCGATCTGCGTGGACGGGGTGATGGGATAATAGCCCATTACATGGTAATTGATCTGTTTTGCCGCATAAGCCGCCAGTTCATTTCCGCTTTCAAATAATATTTTCTGTCTCTCCATCAAACCAGCCCTCCATCCATTCTCCGCTCTTCCAGATAAGAATCGCTCGTCACCCAGGAATTTGCCCCTGCATCCTCAAATTCCAGATGATCCACGATCAGATCCTTGTTTCTGACAAACCATTTTTTATCCGGGTGTTCTCTCTCAATCCCCTGCACCAGAGCGTTGACAGGGCATACATCCACACACCGCAGGCATCCCTTGCAGTGATGATAGTCAAGACCTTTGTTGACCATTGCCTCTCTGCCCTTGTATTCCCCCTTCACGAACTGAAAGACCATATCAGGGCATGTGGAATCGCACAGGCCGCAGTTGATACATCTGTCCTGGATGAACAGGGGAATGTATCCTTCCCTGGACGCGGAGAGATCATTGGATACCGTACTCCCATAGCGGGTGTTTACGCCTCCGTACGGAGCATTTTTATAGCCCCACCGGTTCTGTACCTCTGTGTAGGGAACTTTTTCATATCTGCCGTCAGGAGAAAAATGTACCTCCTCCGCCGACTCATATCCCCGTTTCACACCCTCCAGATTCCGCTCCAGAAGTGCGGGATACTTCTTTCCCACCGTGTCTCTTACCAGATCATACACCCGTTCCGGCGGTATGAATCCGGCGGCTTTTACAATGGCTCCAAGCATCACCATGTTTACCCGGCTTTTGCTCTCCATGGCGATTTTCAGGGCATCCACTGCATAGACACTGCCTGCGTAAAGCTTCAGATCATCCCTGAGCGTTTCCGGTGACTCCGGGGAATTGATCACAACTTTCGTCTCCTCCAGAACACCGGCTGTGACCGGCAGTTTCCCCGCGAGGGCTTCGTGAAAGAGGCCCAGGATATGGGGCTTTTCCACCGGACTGCTGATGCGGATTTCCCTGTCCGGCGCACACCAGCGGATGAATGCCTTTACCGGTGACCCTCTCTTCTCAGAACCATAGCTGGAAAAACTGGACGCATTGAGCCCCAGATACGATGCCCCCAATTCTCCCAAAAGCTTTCCGCACAGGTTTGCACCGAGGCCGCCTATACTCTCCAGGCGAATCTCATAGCAGCCCTCTTCGTTGACAATGGGCAGATTTATTTTTTCATCCATTTGCATTCTCTCCTTCTTCTCAGTTACCACTTATTATCCATAAAATCACAAAAGTTATACCAAAAGAATGCACGGACCATGTCAAAGGAAACACATAAACATCACGTTCTGTGGGAATGACTATAAGGCATCCGGTCCATCGCGGAGCAATTTTTAATGGCCGGATGCGTAACAGTTCGGCTTGTCCGAACTATTACAGACAAGGAGGTAATAAATTATGAATGAACCGCATTTTTACAGCAGAGAAGGATGCAGCACACTGATCGAAGTCATCTGTGCAGATCCAAAAGCCAGCTTTTCCTGCTGCGGAGAAGAGCTGACGGAATTAACGGCCAACACATCCGAAGGAGCCTCAGAAAAGCATCTTCCGGTTGTGGAGCAGAACGGAAATACGGTCACCGTAAATGTCGGAAGTATTGCCCATCCCATGACAGAGGAACACAGCATCGGCTTTATCTGTCTGGAAACGGAAAAGGGCCTGCAGAGAGTCCGTTTAAAGTCAGACGGCGATCCCAAAGCCTGCTTTGCCCTCACAGAGGGGGACAAACCCGTGGCAGCCTACGCATACTGTAATCTGCACGGATTTTGGAAAACAGAGATCCATTAGAGCGCATCTTAAAAAAGCTCCGGTCCAAAGGGCGTAAAACCTTTTGAACCGGAGCTTTTTTGAAAAATGTTTTCAACAGGCCGTGCATCACTGTCTGCAGGAGTTGCGGCTTAAACCACTTCATCTAAAAACACCCCCCGGATAGGACGGATAAACACGGCTTCTGCCGGAAGCTTCCCGGGCACACGGTATCCGAAAAGCCAGGCCGTCAGATCCCGGATGTGGATTTTTATGATCCCGGAGGTGTCTTTTCCGTCTTCTGCCGCAGACATACGTTCAAGAAAAGATGCAGTCCGGTCAAGGGTCCAGCGAAACACTCCCTGATTCTCCGCTAACAGCTCATCCGTTATTTCCAGACAGAAGACCAGACGTTCTGCAGGCGCTTCCTCCGCCAGGCGGATCACCTTCACAAAATCAGGCAGGCTCACGATCCTTGCCATAACAGCGGGTCTGGCCCTGCCCTTTTCCCGTAACAGGGGAGGTTCTGCCAGCAGAAGGCGCTGCTCCTGCCCGTCAAGGCCCCATGTCCCCAAAAAACCGGCGGTTTTCCCCTTCTCCTGAATCTCCTCCAAAGTTCCGTTCTCACTTTCCATCTCTTTTACAAGACGCCTCATATATTCCGCATCACGTCTGGTGAAAACTTCATACCTCTTTCCAAGCCACCGTTCCATCCATCTGCCTGCGCTCTCCATAAGTTCCTCTGATGCACCACCGGTGATCTGCCGCACTGCCAGTGTGCTGTCCTGAATCCGCATTGCCGGCAGTTCCCATTCAGGCTGGTCAAAAATAAAAGTAAAACCAAAAGGAAGATAAATCTCTTTTGCCGCGGGCATAAGAAAAGAAAAGGGCATCCCCTCTGCTCTCATATCCGCCAGCGCCCGCTCCATAAGCCTGCGCATATATCCTCTTCGCCGCCCAGCCTCTGCTGTGGCAACGCCTACGATATAATCGCATTTCCACAGCCTGTCCCCTGCATAGACCTCATAGGGATTTCTGTGGAGCATGGAGAGGATTCTGCCGTTTTCCTCAAGAACCAGAATCCGGTTGTCCTTTGTCTTTTCTTCCATATAGTAATCCACAAAAGATGCCGAATCCTCCGGGAATGCCTCCTCCCAGAGACTCCTGCACCTTTTTTTCTCAGAACTGTCCAGATACCGCACTTCCATGCCGCACCTCACACTTCTGCCTTGAAATCAATCTGTCTGACTTCATATTTTCTGGCAAATCCCACGGGATTGTAAGACATCTTCGCCTTTCTCAGCCCTTCGATGCCCAGGTCATCCTCGCGGTTTATAAGCTCTGCCTCCGGAAATTCAGCCAGAAGAAACTGCTGGTTAATGAACTGGTACAGTCCGCGTATCTCAGGGTTGGCCTTCTCTATATGAATCACTGCCATATTCTCCAGCGGATTATAGCTGCCAATGGTGAACGCTTCCAATTTGCCGTCAATATAGACACCACCCATGCGGACCTGGAGATTGGAGCAGTTCTTCAGGATCTCGTGTATACCTTCCACCTCGTAGTCCAGGTGCTCTTCCACTTCCTCACCCTTCTGCTCTCTCCAGTGGTCCAGGAATTTCCACACATCCCCTCTGTCGGAACAGCAGAGACGGCGGTATTCATACCTGCCCTCATATGCCCTCTTAAATCCGTTGAGATGATTTTTTTTCTTATGCAGCTTCTTTCCGGACAAGCTCCTCATAGCATCCCCATCATACAGATAATCCTTCAAATCCTCCTGCTCAGTCACAAGAAATCTGTCTTTCTGCTCCATAAGCCCAAGAGCCATCACTGCCTCCTCATCGGCAAGATGGATGTATAAAGGTTTCTTCAGCACTGTATTAAAATACTCCACGATCTCACCAAAGTAATGTTCCAGATCTTCCTGACTGCAGATCGGCATAGCTGTCCCTGTAATGCCGTCGTTCTCCATCAGCCACTGGATCGCCCTGCCGTCACTGACTGCAAAACGGACACCGTAAAGTTTGCTCCAGATGAAGCTGTCCAGAAACACGCTGTCACACGTTTTATTCGGCCGCCTGCAAAAAAGAGGGGTGAGTCTGTCTATATCTTCTGCTTCTACCGGTTTAAAATGTAAATCCATTCTGTCCTCCATATCTGAAAATCATAGTATCTGTCCAACAGGCCTGCGCACTTACTGCACTGACCATATATGTTTATCTATAACATTTTTTTCAGATTATATACTACATTCAGAAATATGAAAAGAGACTTCGTCACATTTTAATCGTAATGCACCTCCACCGGCATGCCTTTTTCTGCTGATTCCATAATAGCCAAAATGGCGATGGCGGTTCTTCTGGCATCCTCCATGGAGACGCGGAACTCTCTGCCGTCCACCAGGCGGTCAATAAAATCGCGGATACTTTCATAGGAAAGTCCCTTGCAGCGGTCAAAGACCCGGTTGGATACCAGGATATCCGGCGTGCTGGCTTTCTCCTCCGTCACCTCCTGGATCAGGTTATGACTGGACAGATCCATATTGATCATGCCTTTTGTGCAGAGAACGCTGAATTTGTAATCATTCACATTAGTATTTCCATTGGGGGTGATCCATCCGTTTTCCATATGGGCAATGCCGCCGTGCTCAAACTCTATGGTGGTCAGGTAGATATCATCGGTATCCACGCCCATTTCCTCCAGAATTCCTTTCCGCTTCACTGCGTAGACACGTTTTACCTCATCCTGGAAGATCCAGCGCAGAGTGTCGAGGCTGTGGCTGCCCAGAAACCAGAGGATTGAGGACCTGGAAGCCCAGGAAAGCATATCGGTCGCCACCCATTTTACATCGCTGTGGCGGATATAGCCTGTGTAAGGTGTTCCCAGTTTTCCCGACTCCACCTCCTGCTTGGCTGTGTTGAAGGGAGGATTCCACCGGTTGTGCAGGTCCACCATGCAGCGCACATGGTTCTCCCGCACGGCCTTGCAGATCCTCTCAATGTCCTCCCTGGTGGTTGCCAGTGGTTTTTCGATCAAAATATCCTTGCCCGCATTTGCCATTGCCACCGCAATGTCCGCATGGGCAAAGTCCGGCGTCACAATGGCTACCGCGTCCACATCCGGGTCTGCTGCCAGACTGTGATAGTCTGTGTACACCTTCCCGATCCCGTATTTATCCGCGATCTCTCTGGCGCGCTCCTCCCTGCTGTCACAGATAGCTACGGGATCAGCGCAGATATGCTCCGCATAGATAGATGCGTGTGTCTGTCCCCAGGTGCCTGCCCCCACAATACCCATTCTGATTTTCTTCAACTCCATAAAAATTCCCTCCTGTAAAAACGATTCTCTCTTACTGCCAGATTGCCTGCAGCTCCTCCAAAAGTGCCTTTACCTCCAGCGGCTTCACCAGATATCCCGTCATTCCCGCCTCATAGGCCTGCGCCTTGTCCTCATCAAACGCATTTGCCGTCATGGCCAGAATCGGGACCATTCCCCCTTTGTGTTTTTCCAGATCCCGTATTCTTCTGCAAGCCTCCAGACCGTTCATGACCGGCATACGGATATCCATCAGTACCGCTGAATAATACCCTTTCGGTGCCTTTTCAAATGCCGCTACAGCCTCAGCACCGTTTTCGGCTGTATCTGTCTGTATTCCGTGCATCTCCAGAAGAGACTGGGCGATCTCTCGGTTCAGGTCATTGTCTTCCACCAGAAGAACGCGGCGGTCCCCAAAATCCTGTTTTTCCATCTCTGCTTCCCTGCTCACCCCGCACGCTGTCCCCAGCCTGGAGAACGTATCAAAAATAGTGGAACGGAAAAGTGGCTTTGCGATAAAGAAATTGGCCCCTGCCTGTCTGGCCTCCTCCTCTATGCTGCTCCAGTCGTATGCAGATATGATGATGATCATGGTCTCTGTCCCGGTCAGTGCCCGGATGCGGCGTGTTGTCTCAACACCGTCCATATCCGGCATCCTCCAGTCAATCATGGCCACATCTATGGTCCTTCCCTCTGAAACGGCATCGCTGACCTGCTTTACAGCCTCACGGCCGGAAGTCACCCAGATGGAGTGGGCGCCTATCTCCTCCAGAATGGCGGATGTCTGCTCACACACCAGCTCATCGTCATCCACCACCAGAACCTCCACATCTTTCATAAGCTCTCTGGTCTTCCGTCTGTACTCTTCCTCCTCATCGTCCTCCACCAGACCGAGAGGAAGGCATACCGTAAATCTGCTTCCCTCGCCCTTACGGCTCTCCGCCCGGATACTGCCGCCCATAAGCTGGACCAGATTATAGACAATGGAAAGCCCAAGGCCGCTGCCCACATTGTTTCTGGCGCTCTCTGAACTCTCCTGCTCAAAGGGCTGGAAAATGCGCTTCATAAATTCCTCCGACATACCAATGCCGTTATCCTCAACCATAAGGCATACATAGGCATGTCCATTGGTACGTTTTTCCTCCCGGGTACACACAAGGATCTTTCCTCCTGCCGGTGTGAACTTCAGGGCATTGGACAGCAGGTTCATAAGTATCTGTTTGATCCTCAGGGCATCCCCCACATAGTAATGTTCAATGGGTTCGATTTGCCGGGCCTCAAAATCTATCATTGCCTCCACAGCCTGGGGATAGATAATGGAGGAGATTTCTTCGTACAGCTCAGCGAAATTAAATTTTCTGCTGTTGATCTCCATTTTTCCGGTCTCTATCCTGGACATATCCAGAATATCGTTGATCAGGGACAGCAGATATCTGGATGAAGCGTCAATTTTCCGGAAACAATCCTGGACTCTGGGTGTTTCCTCAATTTTCATCTGTCCGATGGTGCTCATGCCGATAATGGCGTTCATGGGAGTTCTGATATCATGGCTCATTCTGGACAGGAAGTCCGATTTGGCGCTGTTTGCCGCTTTGGCTGCTGCCAGTGCATCACGTAAGAGCTGCTCCTGTCTGGCCTGCTCTGCTCTCTGGCTGTCAAGCACCTTCACCAGCTCTATGGCCAGTACATCTGTCCCTACAGGATTATCCACGCAGATAAGCTGTATGGATATCCAGTGGTATTTTCCGTCGTGGCCCTTTTCCTGCATTTCCATGTAAAGCTCCCGCTCGCCGTTTTTAAACCGTTTCAGAACGGATTCCCTTCCGGAAAATTTCTCAAAATCTTCTCTGTAAGAGGGATAGATATCCTCCAGCGTCCGTTTCTGCATCTCTTCATAATTCCCGGTCCTGGCAAACGGGCAGTACTGTTCCTCAATAAAACAGTTGTAAGTATTCTTTGTCAGGTTAACACTCATGATCAGAGGATATGCCGTGCAGGTAGCTGCCCGCAGGGACTGGTTTTCAATTCTCTGCTCCAGCTCCTGCGCTGCCTGCAGAAGATGCATCCGCGTAATATCCGTAAAGATAGCCTGCACAACATCCACGCCGTCCGCATTGACCAGACGTTCCATGATCACACTGATCCACATAGGCGCCCCGTCTTTTCTTCTTGCCTGTCTTGTGTAAGTCACGGTACCGCCGCCCACACGCAGGCTGAGTATCTTCTTTTCTATTTTTTTCCTCTCGTCTTCCAGAACCATCAGAAGCGGACTATAGTATTTTTCTCTGTACTCCTCCTCAGATTCATAGCCGTAAGATTCCCAGACTCTCCGGTTGACATTGACGATGCGGTACGGCGGCTCCGGTTCAAACTGCAGAATACCGCAGGGTATGGAATCATAAAGCTGCATGAGAAAACGTGTCTGCCGGGCAGCTTCTCTTCCCGCCAGTTCAGCCTGGAGTTCTCTCTCCTTCTTCTCTGATATATCCGCGATGAAGCAGTAGATCACTTCCTCCCCGTCCTCATCCCACACACGTTTCCCCATGTCCGATGCCCAGAACCAGCTTCCGTCCTTTTTCATGACACGATATTCCACATAATAGAGATCACTCTTTGCCAGACTTTCTTCTGCCAGCCTCCTCATACCGCTGTAATCTTCCGGCAGTATAAAGCCCCTGCAGCAGTTTTTAGTACACTCGCTGAATTCCTCAGGCCCCACATAGCCCATGAGACTGCACAAATTATCACTGATCCACTTGGCAGAATACACCTCATCCCTACGGCAGATCATCATTCCGCCGGGAAGCTGAGACAGCATCAGCTCTATCTGCCTGTCCTTATCCGCCAGCTTTTCTTCCAGCTTTCTGTAAGCATCCCTGCCCGCCTGAACCGGAAACAGCTCTCCCTCCTGGATATCTGAAAAATCCACGGAATTATGGATATGAACCGTCTTCAGCTCATCCCCCACTAACCGAAAGATAAATGTAATCCTCTGATGCGTCTTAAAATACAGCCCGGTATCCTCTCCCGGCTGAATCCAGCTGTCCCCCTCACAGAGAAAGCAATCCCCGGAAAGCGCCCTTGTCACATACCGCTCCCCGTACATATGACAGCGCGCCAGATCTTCCCTGCCCTCCAGAAAACAGGCTGCCACAGCCTCCTTCCCCTCTGCCCGCTGCTGCGGCCCGGCCCCCAGCCAGACAATATCGTCATCAAACGTAGATATCAGAAACTCCACATCCGACTCACAAAAATATCTTCTCAAAATCAGCGAAGCAAACCCCTCTACTCTCTCCTGCATCTCATCATACATACGATTATCTCCTTACAAACCGTCACCCCGGCCGTTCCCATTTCCCTAATGATACTATTGTATCATTTAATCCGGCAGGATTCCATAAAAAATCCCTCCCATCCTCCATATTTAAGAAACTCAAAAAAATCCCTCCTCTTCTCATCTCACTTACCGCCCTATAAAACCAGGTGAAAGGGGTACGGCAGAAGGCGGCTGGCAGAGGGGCCCAAAAAAGAGGCCCCTCCGGTCCCCCAGAGTAAGCCTCTTCCCTCTATTTTTCAAACAAAAATCTCTCCGGCAGCTCCACCTTAAAATCCACCGCCAAATCCCTGAAATTCTCCGCAGTGATCGTCTGCAGCTTATCCGGCCTCATAGACAGCATCTTCACCAGAATCTCCGCCGACTTTTCAACTGTATGCATCAGCCCAAAAGTCAGATCAAAATCCTCCCCTGAGCAAAACATCCCATGGTGCGCCCAAACAGCCACATCATACTTTTTCATCAGTTCGCTGGTAGCAACCGCAATCTCTCTTCCGCCCGGTACCATCCAGCCCACAACGCCGATTCCATCCGGGAATACCACAGGACACTCGGTTGCCATTTCCCACAGCTCCCTGGTAAACACTTCATCCTTCAACGGCAGAACAAATGTAAGTGCGATCACATTTGTAGTATGCGCATGGTAGATCACCCTGTGCTTCCCGCCGGTCGCCTGCATCTTTACCTCATGATTCATCAGATGGGACGGCAGTTCACTGGTAGGTCTTCCCCCGTTCACCAGCCCCCAGCAGATGCGGTAATTTTCACCCTTGTCATCCAGCTCGATCACGGCAATAGAATCCTCCGGGTCGCTCATAACATTGCGGAAGTACTTCCCGCTCCCTGTCACCAGAAAATACTCCCCGGCCAGTGCGGGAACCGCTGTCCCGATCTCCTTCCACTCTCCATCCTCTGACAGCTCTTCCCTTATGGACTCTGCTTCCTCTTTTTTTATACGGTAAGTCAGATTTCCGCCGTTTCTCTCATGCCATCCCTGGTTCCAGCCGTCATCTGCCATTCTCATAAAGCCCTGTACAAATTTTGCTTCTAATACTCTCATTTTTCCTGTTCCTTTCTTTCTCCTCTGCGGATAACCATGCCTTTTGCCGGACATGTTTCCCTGCAGCCGCTGCGGTCTGCTATGCGCGTTTGCTGAGCACCTCATTTTCATACTGCTGCACTTCTTTAAACCAGTCCTCTTTTTCCGGAACGCTGCACTGTCCGCAGAAATAATTCCAGACATCCCCAAACGGATACAGCTTCAGCTCTTCCTGGAGCATCATAAGCTCTGTGAATTCACCGTTATTCTGCAGTTCTTTCAGCTTATCATTGGGCTGGAGCAGTGCAAACAGAAACGCTTTCTGCATATTCCGCATTCCCACTACCCATGCACTGATACGGTTGATACTGGCGTCAAAGAAATCCAGTCCTAAAAATACGCGGTCAAGCGCATCATTCCTCACGATCTCTTTTGCGATCTCTTTTGTCTCATCGTCAAACAGCACTACATGGTCAGAATCCCAGCGCACCGGCCTTGTCACATGAAGGGCAAGCTTCTCATTAAATAAAAGCATGGCCGGAATCTTATCGGAAACCACTTCTGTGGGATGATAATGCCCGTTGTCCATCAGACTTAAGATCCCATTGTTGGCTGCATAATTGATGCAGAACTCACTGGACCCCACCGTATAGGATTCCATACCGATGCCGAACACCTTGGATTCCAGGCATACATAGACCTTTGACCTGTCATAGTCAATGGATAAGATCTGGTCCAGAGAATCCTTAAATCTGGCCCTGGGAGACAGACGGTCAGCCGGTACGTCCTTATAGCCGTCCGGAATCCAGATATTCATCACGCAGGGCTGGCCCAGTTCCTCTGCAAAATACTGGGAAATGCGGATGCAGGCCTGTCCGTGGCGGATCCAGAACTGGCGGATCTCCTCATCCGGGCTTGAAAGTGTAAAGCTCTCTGCCTTCTCATGGGAGAAAAATGTGGGATTGAAGTCAAGTCCCATGCCTCTTTCTTTTGCAAACTCCACCCATTTCCGAAAATGTTTTGGCTCCAGGGCATCCCTGTCCACGAACTCCCCATCCTCAAAGACAGCGTAATTGGCATGCAGATTCAGCTTGTGCTTTCCCGGGATCAGGCTCAGTGCCTTGTCAATGTCATCCATAAGTTCCTGGGGTGTAGCTGCCTTTCCCGGGTAGTTGCCTGTTGTCTGGATACCGCCGGATAATGGCCCTTCATGGTCAAATCCCTGCACATCATCCCCCTGCCAGCAATGCATGGAAATGTGGATGTTCTTCAGTGTCTCCACTGCCCTGTCTGTATCAACTCCTATATTTTTATAAATCTCTCTGGCGGATTCATATCTCTGTTCTGTCGTCATATTGTTTTCCTCCTGACTTTCCTGTTATTTTTAAAATACTGTTTTCACGGCTCATATATTTTCATCTCAAAAGAATCATAGACACACTGTCTGGCTGCTTTTAAATCTGCCAGAACTCCCTTTGCCATCATCTGCACCATCAGGTTGCCGATAGCAGTTGCCTCCGTAGGACCTGCCAGTACCGTTTTTCCGGTGCTGGCTGCAGTGAGCCGGTTCAGATACCCGGCATTGGCACCGCCGCCTACCACGTGGAGCTTCTTATAATGCACCCCTGTCATTTCCTCTATCTCCCTCACGGTTTTTCCGTAACACTGCGCAAGGCTTCTGTAAATGACACACGCAAGCTGTCCCGGTGTCTTCGGAATCTGCTGTCCCGTATCCTCACAGTATTCCTGTACGGCCTTGATCATAGATTCCGGTGCCAGAAAACGGCTGTCGTTGCAGTCCACCAGGGAGGAAATCGTCTCCCCGGATGCCATTTCGCACAGCCCGGCAAAGGAATAGGCGTCCTGCAGTTCTTTTTTGAGAGACTGGATCATCCACAGCCCCATGATATTTTTCAGATAACGGAACCTGTAATCATAGCCGCCCTCATTGGTAAAATTCAGCCCTCGGCTTTTCTCCGAACAGTCCGCTTCCTTTCGCTCCACTCCCATCAAGGACCAGGTGCCTGAGCTTATGTACAAAGTTTTATCCTCATTGGAAGGCACAGCCAGAACTGCGGACCCCGTATCATGGGTAGCGGGCAGAATGACCTGACAGTCAAATCCCACTTCTCTTTGTATCTCCTCCGTAAAATTCCCCAGTACCGTGCCCGGCTTTACCACAGGCTGAAAAATCCGCCGGGGATATCCCAGCATTTCAATCAGCTCAAAATCCCAGTCCTTTGTCTTTGGACTCACAAGCTGGGTTGTGGTGGCATTGGTGTACTCAGACGCCTTTCTGCCTGTGAGCAGAAACTGGAAATAGTCGGGCACCAGGAGCATGGCAGATGCCTTTTCCAGACATTCCGGATGTTTTTTCTTCACAGCCATGAGCTGATAGATCGTGTTAAAGATCTGTTTCTGGATCCCTGTCCTTCCATACAGCTCCTGCTCTGGAAGTACCTCATAGACAAGCCTGTCCGTGCCCTCTGTCCTTTTATCCCGGTATCCCACTGCGTTTCCCAGAACCTTGTCCGTATCATCTAAAAGCACAAAGTCCACAGCCCAAGTGTCGATTCCCATACTCACAGGTATCTTCCCGGCCTCCCTGCATTTTTTAAGTCCTGTCTTGATTTCCTCAAATAACTGTTCCAGGTCCCAGCAGGCTTCCCCGTCCTTCACGGTGAGCCCGTTATAGAAACGGTGCATTTCCTCCATCACCATACGTCCCTGCTCCATATGGCCCAGAATGTGGCGTCCGCTGGACGCCCCGATGTCCACCGCCAGATAATATTCTGTCATCCTTTCCGACCTCCTTATGCTCCCATTTTATCGGAAATAACACAAAAGAAAAAGTACACGGTTTGCATAATTTTATAACCTTATTTGCAGTCTGCGGATTGCATTTTTTTCTCCTGCATATTACTATAGATACAGAAGGATTCCATAGGAGGGAGGAAGGCCATGAACCAGGAATTGTTAAAAGAACTGAAAAAGATAACACCGGAGGAGCAGGCACTGCTCAACGGGCAGAAGGGAATCAATCCCTCCCTCTACAATCTTGAGCATTCCATGACCATTGACAACAAAAAGCTGCTGGAGCACGGGAAACTGCTGCAGATCCGCCCTCATACCCGCTTTGTCCATTTCCCGAAACATAACCACAATTACGTGGAGATGATCTATATGTGTTCCGGCAGCACCCGCCACCTGATAAACGGCTCGGAGGTTCTTCTCGGCACCGGGGAACTGCTCTTTTTAAGTCAGACTGCCACCCAGGAAATATTTCCTGCAGGATATGACGACATTGCCGTCAATTTTATCATACTGCCTGAGTTCTTCGGCCAGCCTCTTGATATGATCGGTACGGAGGATAATATGCTGCGGACATTCATCATCGAATGCCTGAAAAACGGCAGCCAGAATGTCCATTATCTCCACTTTAAGGTGGCAGATATTCTGCCTATCCAGAACCTTGTGGAAAATCTTATCTGGACCCTGCACAACAAGCAGCCCAACAAAAGAAGCTCCAACCAGGTCACCATGGGTCTGCTCTTTCTGCAGCTCATGAACTATATCGACAAAGCGGAGATTGGACGGGAGAATTATGAACAGGAACTGCTGCTCACTGTCTTTCAGTATATCGAGGAACATTACAGCGATGGGGAATTGTCTGAGCTTGCACAGGAACTGGGCTATGACCTCTACTGGCTCAGCCGTATCATCAAGCGCCATACAGGAAAAAATTACAAGGACCTGCTCCAGGAAAAGCGGCTGAACCAGGCAGCCTATCTGCTCCAGAACACATCCCTGTCCGTGACGGATATCGGTCTGAATGTGGGATACCACAACTTCAGCTATTTCTATAAGATATTTAAGGCCCGCTTCGGCATGTCTCCCCGCTGCTACCGTCTTTCCAGGGAACCGGAATCCCGCTGAATTTCCGGCACCGGGCAGCGAAGGCAAAAAAGGCGCATCTCCCGGCGTCCGTTCAAACGCCGGTGCAGATGCACCTTTCTACTTCACTCTCTTATAGAGCGCTTTCATCTTATCTTTTGCCCTGCTCAGTCCCTCCATCAGAAGGGGGCTGAAGCAGCCGCATTCCCCGTTGCGTATCATCTCATATGCGGTCTCATGGGAATATGCCTTTTTGTATACACGGTCGCTGACTAAAGCGTCATAGACATCCGCTACAGATACTACCTGCGCCTGGATGGATATCTCATTTTCTTTCAGCCCGTCCGGATATCCTCGTCCGTCCCACCTCTCATGGTGATGCCGGCAGATATCATACGCGTATTTGTACACAGGGTTCTCACGGAACCGTGGTACACTGTCCAGAAGCTCGCATCCCCGTATGGTATGCGTCTTCATGATCTCAAATTCTTCTGCTGTAAGCCTGCCCGGTTTATTGAGAATTCCGTCGGGAATGGCTATTTTGCCCACATCGTGCATGACTGCAGCATCTGCTATCATCGGCAGGTCATTCTCCTCAATACTGCAGGAGGGGTCCAGATCCTTGATAACATGCAGAAGAATAAGAGTCAAATCCCGGATTCTTGTAACATGCTCGCCGGATTCACAGTCCCGGAACTCAATCGCTGTGGAAAGTGTCTCGATGATAGAGCTGTTCAGTTCCCGAATCTCCTGGGCCTGTTCCCGGAGCAGGGCTTCCTGCTCATTCACAATGTTATTGAGCCGTATCACATTGCCGATCCTTCGGCGGATAAAGAAGGGAATGATTGGTTTTCCGATAATATCCACAACGCCCAGCTCATACCCTCTTTTCAATACTTCCTGAGAGTTCTCTGCAGTTATCAGAAAGACAGGGATCTTATGCGTAAGCTCCAGCTTCTGCATCTCTTCCAGCACTTCAAATCCATCCATAACAGGCATAATTACGTCAAGCAGTATGGCGGCAAGCCTGTCCTGCTGCTCCATGATAAGCTCCATGGCCTGCTTTCCGTTCTCAGCTTCTAAGATTCTGTAGTCTTCCGAAAAGGTGGCATCCAAAATCGCACGGTTCATTTCCACATCATCTACGATCAGAATTGTCTGTCTGCTGTTCATAAACGCCCCAATGCCTCCTCCCGAAAACCTTCAGAAGAACTCCCACATCTATTGTCCATCGTGCATTTATCCTTTCATACACTTTTTCCTTGGTAAATCCTTCACTTCTATCAGTTTAACTTCTCTTGCTGAAAACTGTCAAGCGCTATATCCTATAATATAAAAAATTCAGTATGTTATCCGATTACTGTGCAAACGCGAAACGCACTGCCGGATACCAGCGGACAGCAGCCGTTATCTGTAATCACCAAGGAAAAACAGAGCTACGGTACCGGGGCCGGCATGGGCACCGATGGTAGCGCCTATGGGGTTCATCATAACATGGGTTATGCCGAATTTCTCTTCCACAAGCTTTGCCACATACGCGGCGTCTTCCTCACAGTCCCCGTGACTAATCATGATCATCTCATTCTTGCTTCGATAAGCGCCGACCCGCTCCTCCATCATGGAGACCAGCGTTGCCAGGGATTTCTTCCGTCCTCTCACCTTTCCCACAGGTATCAGCTTGCCCTCATTATCCACGTGGAGCATGGGCTTGATATTTGCCAGTGTCCCCAGAACTGCTGTGGCTTTGGAGACACGTCCGCCCCGATAGAGATGATTCAGGTCATCCACAGTGAAGACGTGGCAGGTATGAAGAATGTTCTCCCTGACCCACTGTACTACTTCCTCCATGGACCTGCCCTCTGCCTTCATCTTCGCGGCATACCATACAAGCAGACCTTCCCCCATGGACGCAGCCAGGGTGTCGATCACCTCTATCCTTCTGTCCGGGTAAGACTCCCTGAGCTCCTCCGCTGCAACACGACAGCTGTTGTATGTTCCGCTGAGGCCGGATGAGAACGCCAGATATAAAACATCCTTCCCCTCTTTGAGCACCGACTCAAAAATCTCCTCCGCCGCTGTGGGGTTTACCTGGGATGTGGTGGGCATGGAACCTGCTCTCATGCGCCTGTAAAATTCTTTATCGTCAATGACATGTTCCTTATCATATATTTCCCCATCCATGTTGCAGGACAGGCAGAGATAATCCACCTGGTTTTCCTGAAACCATGACAAGGGCATATCCACTGTATTATCTGTCATAATTACATATTCACTCATACGCTGTCTCCCTCTCTTTCCGTTTTAAACAGTTTACCACGGATTGCCCGTCTCTTCAACTGCATTTCCCCTACATTCCCCTGACCACCTCTATGGCTTTCTGAAGCTGGTTATCCTCAGACTTCTCTATGGTAACCTGCTGGCGGAGACTGTCATCCAGCTCTGCCTCCACATCCGGCTCAATCCCCGTTCCGTGGATGTTCCGCCCGTTTGGGGTGTAATATTTGGCGATGGTGAGTTTTACCGCGCTTCCGTCTGTAAGGGGAATGGGCATCTGTACGATTCCCTTTCCGTAAGTGGTGGTTCCCACCAGCTTGCCGATTCCATAATCCTGCACTGCACCTGAGAAAATTTCTGACGCGCTGGCACTGTTTTCATTCACGAGAACCGCCAGGGGAATCTGCAGTTCATTTTCCCCGTCGCAGGTGTATTCTTTTTTGTTCCCGTTCTTATCTTCCGTATACACGATCAGGCCCTTGGGCAGGATCTGCTCCAGAATATCACACACGGAGAGCAAAAGTCCGCCGGGATTATCGCGCAGATCCACGATCAGGCGTTCCATCCCCTGGCTCTGCAGGTCCTGAAAAGCAGACTCATACTGGGCAGTTGTCACCTCCGCAAATTCGTAGATCTGGATATATCCGATATGGTCCTCCAGCATCTCATGCTCCACCATGGGAACCTCCACATGCTCCAAGGGAATATCCAGGCTCAGATAATCACTCTCCCCCTCCCTGGCGATCTCCAGGTGGGCTGTTTTATCCTCTGACCCCTTGATGATCTTCACCACCTCTGTCAGTTCCTTGTCCATGACAGCCTCCCCGTTTACCTTATAGATCACATCCCCGGGCAGAAGCCCCGCCTTAGCTCCCGGCGCGCCCTCATAGCATCTGGTGATAGTTACGATTCCCGTTCTCGCATCCTGCTGCAGCACCACGCCCACACCCAGGTACTCACCGTCTGTGCTCTCATTCAGCTTGGCGTACTCCTCTGAGGTGTAATATCCGGAATAGGGGTCCCCGAGACCTGCCACCAGACCTTTGTACAGATAATCCTCCAGTTCCTCCTCGTCTATATCCTCCAGATAATATTCATCTATGATTCCCTCGATCACCTTTGCCTTCTTCACTGTGGAGGCATTCAGCACACCCTTCTGATCCTGCTGCCACAGGTATCCCAGTACACCGCCTCCCATCAAAGCCGTGCAGAGAACACCCAGCAGAAACCCTTTGATATATTTCTTTCTGTCCACTTTTCCAGTTCCTTTCCTGTAATCTATTATAAAATAAAAAAGAAGACACTGCCAAACAGCCCTCCCGCACGGCGGGAGGCAGCATCCATTTGGCAGCATCTCTTCTGTACTTTATCATTTTTATACCCTTAAATGTTTCCTTACGGATATCATACTTCCAATGAAACCGATACCGATACCAAGACCCACACCTACCGGAAGCAGAATGCGGAATACATGGGATACATCCAAAAACTGCAGGAATCCTGACAAAAGATGGAATTTTGTCATAACGAATTCGATCACCTTATTGTAGAGCACATAAAGGATTCCCATAGGAATGGCCGCGCCCACAATACCCAGCAGGATACCTTCGATGACGAACGGTGCCCTTACAAAGAAGTCCGTGGCTCCGATCAGCTTCATGATCCCAATCTCTTCCTGCCGCACGGAAATACCCATGGTGATGGTATTGCTGATCAGGAAGAACGCAACTGCCAGCAGTATAAATACAATGGCCAGGGACACGTATCCGATCAGTTTATTAAATGTGGACAGTGTCTTCTCCGCTGACTGTGACTGGCTGACACTGCGCACACCGTCCAGAGACTGGATATACTCTACAAGCTGGCTCTGTTCCTCAACATTTTTCAGATACACCTGATAGTTCGCTGAGTTGGCAAGAGGATTATCCTGATTTCTGAATCCCTCTGCCAGCGCCTCGTCACCGCCCAGATAGTCATCACGGAACTCTTCCCACGCCTGGTCGGCAGAGATGTATTTTACTTCCGCAACCTCTTCCCGGGCCTGTATCTTCTGGCCGATCTCATCGATCTGCTCCTGTTTTGTTCCCTCGTTAAAATATACAACAACCGCTACGCCTTCCTCCGCTGTGTGGACGATATATCTGAAGTTCATAACCAGTGCAAGAAACAGTCCAAACAGGAATATACATGCGGACATGGTGGCAATAGAAGCAAGGGAGAATCTTAAATTTCTCCAGATGTTCTTCACACCCTGTTTTAATATGTATGCTATTGTACTAATTCTCATACTGATATCCACCTTCTTGTTCGTCGCTTACAATGACGCCTTTCTTCATGGTAATCACTCGCTTCTTGAATGCGTTTACGATTTCCCTGTTGTGTGTAACGACAAGAACGGTTGTACCGCGCTCGTTGATCTCTTCCAGCAGTTTCATGATCTCAAAAGAGTTCTTAGGGTCCAGGTTACCTGTCGGCTCATCCGCAAGCAGGATGCTTGGACGGTTTACCAGTGCCCTTGCCAGGGCAACCCTCTGCTGCTCACCGCCGGATAACTGGTCCGGACGTGATTTGTATTTTTCAGCCAGGCCCACTAAGGTGAGGACCTCAGGCACGCGCTTTTTGATGACACGTGTGGGACGCTCAATGACCCGCTGTGCAAATGCTACATTTTCATAAACATTCCTGTCACGAAGCAGACGGAAATCCTGGAATACAACACCGACTCCCCTGCGGTATTTCGCCACTTTTCTCCGTCTTAACTTGTCCAGGCGCTGTCCGTTTACCGTAATGGTTCCGCTTGTGGGGTCCAGTTCCTTCAACAGCAGCTTTATCAGAGTGGATTTACCTGAACCGCTGTTGCCCACGATAAAAACAAATTCACCCTTCTCTACGTGAAGCGACACATTGTTAAGCGCCGGCTGGCCCTTACTGTATGCTTTACTCACGCCCTTTAAATCAATCATAAATATCCTCCTGTGTTCCTGATGCCCGCTTCCCCGGATATCAGTAATCAAGTGTCTCCATATACTTCATATATTTCACCACCATCAGGGCTATCTTAAATGTTATGGCATCTTCAAACACACGCAGGTCAAGGCCGGTACTCTTCTGGAGCTTATCCAGACGGTATACCAGGGTATTCCTGTGTATGTACAGCTGTCTTGATGTCTCTGAGACATTCAGGCTGTTTTCAAAGAATTTATTGATGGTGGTCAGTGTCTCCTCATCAAAATCATCCGGAGATTTCCCATCGAAAATTTCCCGGATAAACATTTTGCAGAGAGGAATCGGCAGCTGGTAGATCAATCGGCCGATGCCCAGGGAACTGTAAGCGATCACTTCTCTGTCTCCAAAGAAAATCTTACCAACGTCCAGAGCCATGCGGGCCTCCTTGTAGGAGCGCGATACTTCCTTTAACTCCTTCACAATGGTGCCGTACGCAATGTGCGTCCTGCCATCCTTCTCAATCCCCAGTGTGGTCAGAATCATATTTGCAATCTTATCCACCTGCGGATAATTATCCGTGACAGTCAGCTCTTTTACAATGATAATGCTCTTCTCATCCACAGCAGTGACAAAATCCCCTGTTTTGCCGCCCAATAGATTTTTAATATTTTCCAGAGAGCCGTAATCCTTATCCTGGTTGGTTTCCAGAATAAATACAACTCTGCGCACATCCACTTCGATGTGCAGCTTTTTGGCCCGGTTATGGATATCCACTAAAAGCAGATTGTCCAAAAGCAGGTTCTTAATAAAGTTGTCCTTATTAAACCGCTCTTTGTATGCGGTCAGCAGTCCCTGAATCTGGAAAACCACAAGCTTTCCCAGTGTATAGACATCGTCTCCGGCGCTATTGATAACCAGCACATACTCAAGCTGATGGTCATCGTAAATCTTAAAGAACTGATACCCTTTGATCACCTGACTGTCCGCCTGGGAATTTGCAAAAGCTAGGACTTCCTCCTGTGCACAGACGTTCTCAGAAAAAGTAGATGCCATCACTTTCCCTTCCATGTCCGTGATGTAGAAGTCTGTTCTGGATATGCTTTTCAGCCCGTCCAGAGTGTTTTGTAGTACCTGGTTTGATATCATTCTCTTTCCTTCTTTCATTATATAGTATACTTCCTTGTTTCCATCCCATAAAAACAAAAAACCCTACACTATATACTAATACATAATCGAAAAAAAATAAAGAGAAAATGTTAAATATTACATCTTTTTTTCAAAATGTAACATTTTGTTCACATTTTCCCTTTTCTTTTTACGATTCAGACAGAGGAAAAAATCACATTTCCTCGCCGCTGTGGAAACCTTCTCCAATGACCTCACGGGCATCTGTCACGATCACAAATGCCTTGGGATCGGTCCTGGTCACCAGCTCTTTTAACCGCACGATCTGCTTCTTTCCAACCACACAGAAGAGCATGGTCTTCTCCTCACCGGAATACATACCCCTGGCGGAGATCCCGGTCAGCCCTCTCTCCAGCTCCTCCATAAGACTCTTTGCCAGCTCGTCGTGCAGGTCTGTAATGATGAAGGCGATCTTGGCAAACTTCATACCTTCCAGGAACCCGTCCGTCACTTTTGTGGTGACAAAGATAGCGATCACCGCATAGAGCGCCCTCTGCAGCCCAAAGGTAAAGACACCTAAAATGACAATGGCCCCATCCACCACCTGCAGGATCTGGGCAATAGAATAATGGCGCATCTTATGCTGAATCAAGGCGGACACCATATCCGTTCCGCCTGTAGTTCCCTGTCCCATGAAGATAAAGCCAATGCCCACCCCCATGATCACACCGCCGAACAGGGCTGCCAGCAGCATATCGTCCGGTATGATGGGAAGCTCCGGTATGAGAAAGAGCCAGAGCGACAGGGCAAGGGCACCGAAGATGGACTTCTTGGTAAATCCCCATCCCTTGATGCTCACCCCGAGGAAGAACAGCGGAATATTTAAGACCGCATTGGTCAGCCACAGGGGGATTCCGCCGGGCATCAGATTCTCTGTCAGGGATTTGATAATGATGGCCAGACCGGAAAATCCTCCGGTCACCATCTGCATATGGTCGTAAATGGAAGTGATTGAGACGGCCATGACAGCCGTCCCGATCAGTATATACACATATGCCCGCCAATTTCCTTTTTTCTCAGCAAGCATGCTATTCTTCTCCTTTTCCCGTATCCTCATTCTCCTCATTATACTGTGATACCAGTTTTTTGAATGTACTCTTTTCCAGAAGTTTTCCCAGCCAGCCCTTTTTTAATCCTGTTTCCTGCTGAATTTCCTGACGCTCCCCCAGGCAGAACAGGATCTTTGTGTTCATCATTTTCCTATTATCCGCCACAAAGCGCTCAATCCCCATATTCCTGGAGCATGTGAGCACTGCCTGGGGACTGAAAGAATTGATCTCATTGATGACCCTGTCGATCTGGTCAGCATGAGCCTCCTGCAGGCTGTCTTTTCCCACGATCACAATATCCGGATACTTTTCCTCCACAAAATGACAGAAGGCCTCCGTATCCTCCTCTGTCTCGCCGAGGAGAAACACCTGGTTCTTATAATGGGATAAAAACCAGAACAGCGTGGAAAAGAAACCGTGCCTTGAAGCCTCCTCCTCAAGTCTTTTGTCCTCCACCCCTGCCGCTTTTAGAACCTCCGGTTCATCCACCACGGCCTTGTCCAGAATGCTGATATATTTCTTGAGCTTCTCGTCCTCCTGGGCAGCCATCAGCAGTTTCATGTTGATCACTCCATAGGTGGACAGCGCTTCTTTAAACCAGTTCTCATTGACGCACTCCATCACGTCCTCTACATAGCATTTCTCCACGGAAATGCCAAGTACCTCTATTTTTTCATGCATAATATTTCTCCAGTAATCCCGTACCGCACCCTGTTCAGCACCGCACATACGCTTTATCTTCCTACTATAGCAGACAGACAGAGATTTTTCAAGCCGCACATCCAAGGATTCTTTTCTGCTTTGTTCCTACACTTTGTATTTTCAGCCAAAAACGCCCATTCCATGCGTCTCCAAAAAAGAAAATACCGTATTGTAATACACTCCCGGCGCCTTGTCCGGTGCCTGTGCATGTCCGGCGCCCTCCACAATCAGAATTTCCTTTTCACAGTCTGCCGCATCGTACAGCTCATAAGCCATCTCCACCGGCACAAACGCATCTTCCTGCCCATGAATGATCAGAACAGGGCGCGTGCTTTTCTTCACTGCCTCCAGAGCAGAGGCTTTTTTCAGACTGTATCCCCCGCGCATCTGCAGCATCAGGCCTGCCCCGTCCACCAGGGGAAAGCCCGGAAGATGAAACCAGTCCCTGAGCTGTTTTTTGAAAATACTGTATGCATCCGTGTACGCGCTGTCCGATACCACTGCCTTAACACAGTTCGGAAGTTCTTCCCCTGTCATCATCAGGGCACAGGCGCCTCCCATGGACTGTCCGTGAATGACGATCTGTGCATCCGCGTCCTTTTCCAGTATGGTCTGCAGCCACAGCAGATTGTCCTTCCTGTCTGTCCAGCCCATGCCGATAAAGTCGCCTTCACTGTCCCCGCTGCAGCGCATATCCGGCACCAGGACCTGATATCCTCTTCTCGCATACTCATACGCAATCGGGTACATCTCCTCTTTCCATCCTGTATAGCCGTGCAGAAGCAGAACCCAGTTGTGACTCTCACTCTCCTGGTAAAAGGCCATTCCCTTCAGCAGATAACCATCCGCAGTTGTCACAGACAACGCTTCGCTGTCAGCAGTCTCAGCCCACCTGTTTGTCTTCTCCAGACTGGACATTCTGTTCTGCTCAATATCATCTGTCTGGACCAAGGCTTCATAGCTGTCCTCCGTGATATCTTCAAACGCCTGGGTCTGTTCCATCTTCTCCGGGACCAGTGCCAGGTCCACCACGATATTGGATGCCAGTACGAACAGAATGAGGAGTACCACCAGTGCCGCAGCCAGTCTTTTTAACCATTTTTTCTTCCGCATAAATTTACTGTCACCTTGTAGTTTTTTGTCATATTTTATACATTATACCTGCTTTTCTTCCACTGCGCAATAATTGGCAGATAAAAGCCTTTTTGAACATTTACACTGCTGTCCTGCTTTGTTATTATAATACTATATGAAATAGTAAGGGGGGTCTTATATGCCTCAGTCGGAAACACTGAACATGATCATTGAAAATATGGAGTCCGTGATCGTAGGGAAACGAAAGGCCATCGAGCTGGCACTCATCACCCTGCTCTCTGACGGACACCTTCTCCTGGAGGACGTGCCGGGGGTCGGCAAGACAACGCTTGGGAAAGCCCTTGCCCAGTCTATCCAGTGCAGCTTTGCAAGAATCCAGTTTACCCCTGATACCCTTCCCGGGGATGTGATCGGCATGTCCATGTACCAGATGCAGACCGGAGAATTTTCCTACATTCCCGGCGCTGTGATGAATGATATTCTCCTGGCAGATGAGATCAACCGTACCTCACCCAAGACCCAGGCAAGCCTTCTGGAAGCCATGGAGGAACAGCAGGTCACGGTGGACGGCACCACCTATGCCCTTCCCGGGCTTTTCATGGTCATTGCCACCCAGAACCCTGTGGAGCAGCTGGGCACCTATCGTCTGCCGGAGGCACAGCTGGACCGTTTTCTGATGAAGATATCCATGGGATATCCCGAGACACCAGGGGACGAGGCAGACATTGTCCGCCGTATGGTCAACGGGGAACCCCTGAAAAAACTGGGTCCGGTCACCACCAGGGAGGACATCCTGAAGATAAAGGAAGAGATCAAAACCGTGGCTGTGCATGATGATGTGATGGCCTACGCAGTTGAGATCGCCAGAAATACCAGAAAAAGCAGATATTTATCCCTGGGCGCAAGCCCCAGAGCCGCCATTGCCCTGGTGCGCGCCGCCAAAAGCCGCGCCTATCTGGAGGGCCGCATGTACACCACACCGGAAGATATTGCCGCTCTGGCTCCTCCGGTGCTGCTGCACAGGCTTATTTTGTCCTCCGAAGCACGGCTGGAGGGAAAAAAGGAAAAGGAAATGCTGCAGGAAGCCATGCGGGCAGCTCATGTCCCTGTCTTATGAAAAAAGCCGTCTGTCTGCTCTTCCTCATAGGCAGCACTGTGCTGGTCAGCTTTCAGGGCAAGGCGGTTTCTTATCTGCTCTTCTACTTTGCCCTGCTGCTGCCCCTGCTGGCTCTGCTCTACTCCCTGTACGTTTATTTTCGTTTTAAGATCGTACAGAATGTCTCGCACCTTGTAGTGAAAGGGCAGAAAGTCCCCTATCAGCTCATTCTGGGCAATGAAGACTTTCTGCCCTTTACGGATATTACCCTGCACTTTTATACCGATATGGTCAGCATGCAGCATGACAGCGTAGACCGGGAACTGCAGCATCTCTGTCTCCTTCCCCATGCCCAGAAGCAGGTGGAGACAAAAATGTACTGCAGACACAGAGGCACTTACCCCGTCGGCGTGAAAAGCGTCACAGTCACAGACTTTCTGGGGCTTTTTACCATCACATACCCCATGATGTCCCAGGTCCGCCTCACAGCCAAGCCCCGCATCCTTCCGCTGGAACGTCTCAGCCTGGCACTGCAGAAAAAGGACCCCAAAAACACGCTGTTTCCCACTTCACGTCTCCAGAATCTGCCCGATTATGAAGTCCGGCATTACCAAAGCGGAGACCCCAAGAAATATATCCACTGGAAAAATTCTGCCAGGACCGGGGAACTTCTCGTGCGCAGACAGATGCCGGAGGAGCTTTTTGAGACCATCCTCATGCTGGATCTAAGTCCTGTACAGGGAGATACGGAAAAACGGCTGCAGACAGAGGACAATATCCTGGAAGCAGCCCTCTCCTATCTGCAGGACTGTTATCTGAAAAAAATCCCTGTGCGGGTAGTCTATATGGATTCGGAAATCCGGGAGATCCTCATAGATGTATGTACCGGGTTTGAAGCTTTTTATGAAAAATGTGCAGATATCTCCTTTGAATCCGCGCTTCCTCTTGAGAAGGTATGGCGCCGGTACACCAGCCGTCTGGCAGGCACCAGAGCCTATATCCTCATTACCTCCTCCCAGACCCCTGCGCTTACAGAGACCATAGAGGAGAGCCGGCTTCTCGGAAATGAAGTGCTGTGCATCTATGCAGGAGAGTTGAATTTATGAAAAAATACCGGGAATTTATTGGCAAATATTATGAGAGCATCCACGGGGCCTGTCTCTGCACAGGTCTGCTTCTGCTGGCTGACTCTTTCTGGGTGCTGCACTGGCCTGCCCTTCTTTTAAGTGCCGGTGCCGTGCTCTTTTCCCTGCTTCTCCACTATGCGGTCCAGAAAAACATTGTCATTCCCGCAGGCTGTATTCTGCTGATCCTGCATGTGATACTTCTCATTTTCTTTTTCATGACCGGCAGGGATCTGTATACTATCCTTCCCTACATACAGATGGAAGCTGCCTGTATCGGAGGGTCTGTGCTGTGCCTCTTTGCGGTCCGGCATCTGTTCCTGACTTTTCCCATCCTGCTTGCGGAGATCACCTGCCTTTTTTATTACGGGGCAGTGGGGGTTCCCCTGTCCAAATGGAATATCTGCCTGATATTCTTCTGCTGCCTGCTGTTTCTGGCCGAGGCTGCAGGAAAGAAAAGAGGCATCGGAAAACAGGAAGTCTTTTTTCTGTCCCCCCTGTTTCTCGCATGCCTTATTCTCATCTGTCTGCTCCCTGTCAAAAGCACGCCCATCCGCTGGGAAACCGTTCGGAAAGCCGCAGGGGCTGTACAGGAAAAAGCAAACGCACTGCTGGTAAATCTGGATTATCTCTTTTCCGGTGCTTCAAACATATACGCCCTGTCCGAAACGGGATACGGTTCAGAGGGCGCGCTGGGCGGAAGCCTGATCCGGTCAGATAAACCACAGATTTCCGTCACCGGAACCATGACCAAATCCCCTCTTTATCTGGCAGGGACCATCTATGACACCTATGACGGGACCTCCTGGAAACCGGAAGAACCCACCGGGCAGGAGCGGGGAAAAGAATATCAGGAGCAATACAGGACGATCAACGAAGCACTGTCCGTTTCCGGGCTGACGGACACGGAGATTCGTTCCCTGACACATGTGTGCTCCATAGAAATAAAATTTGAAGGCCTCAAAACACAAAGCCTGTTCCACGCCCCCAACACCTGGAAATTCCAGCTTCCTTCCTCTCTGAAGCCGGAGGCTCACGGCGGCAATCTTCTGCTTCCAAAACCCAAAGGCGTCGGCTTTGTCTACGGCCTGCAGTATGTGGAGCTTAACTATAAAAGTGAGAATTTCCAAAAACTTCTGGCTGTACGTGGTGATTTTGACAGAGACAATACCCGCCGCTCCCGCATTTTTGAGGACTGCACTTTACTGCCGGAGGATCTTCCCCCCAGGGTATATGAACTTGCCGATGAGATCACCCGGGACTGTGAGACGCCCTATGAGGAGCTGGAGGCGATTCGTACCTATCTGCTGGGTTACAGCTATTCCACCACAACTGAGGTTTTGGAGGAAGGACGTGATTTTGCTGACTGTTTCCTTTTTGACACCAAATCCGGATACTGTACCTCCTTTGCCACTGCCATGGCGGTGCTGGGGCGCTGCCGGGGCATCCCCACCCGCTATGTGGAGGGATTTGCCACAGATCAGACATGCAGCGTGGAGGATACGGAAATCCATCTGGGCGGTTCCAGTGCGCACGCATGGGCGGAAGCCTATCTGGAACCTGTGGGCTGGATTCCCTTTGACTCCACCCCCGGATACTCTGCAAACACGGCATCCCCCTGGGAGGATGAAACCTCCAAAGATTCTTCTCTCCCCGCACCTGCAGGCCCCGAAAACAGCAGTCCCCATATGGAGACAGAGGATAACGGAAACACTGCCTCTGTCCGGGATACCGAGACAGAAGAGCCTTTTTATAAAAGCTTTCTGCTGATACTGCTGAAGCTTCTTCCTCTCCTCCTCCTTCTTACGGCTGCCTGCATTCTGGCCGGCGCTGTGCTCCTGTTCCGGAAATTCATGCAGCGAAGAGCCTATGCTGCCATGGACAGCTACGGGAAAATGCTCTTCCTCATGGATAAACTCTTCCTGCTCGGCCGGCTGTCAGGTATCCCCTTTGAGGACGGGGAAACTCTGCTTCAATACGAAGAAAAGGCTGCCGGCACACTGGATGTGCCCGGAACAGCCTTAACTGAAATCTTCCGTATGTTCCGGGAAATCCGCTACGGCGGCAGGGAATCCGGTCCGGAAACCATACAATATTTAAACAACTATATCCACGCCCTGGAGATTCAGTATCTCCAAGGCTGCTCCCGCACAAAACGCCTGCTGTACCGCCTTAAGTAAACGGCGGTCTGTCCGGCGTCAGCGGATTGCGATTCGGCCCTCCCTGATATTTCTGACAAATACAGGAACCAGTTTTGGGTCAAACTGCCTGCCCGCATCCTCTTCCAGATTGTGAAGGGCTTCCTCCACCTCTATGCTGGGCTTGTAGCTGCGGGCAGTTACCATGGCATCAAAGGAATCCGCCACACACAGGATTCTGGCCATCAGCGGGATTTCCTCCCCCCGGATGCCTCTGGGATATCCTTTTCCGTCATATCTCTCATGATGGCCGATCACGGCCGGGATCACATAGTCCAGGGAGGGAAGATGCCGGATAATGCCGATGGACAGCTCCACATGGGATTTCACGATCTCATATTCCTCGTCTGTGAGCTTTCCCGGCTTGTTCAGAATGTTCTCCTCAATCCCGATCTTACCGATATCGTGGAGAAGCCCCGCCTCATATATGATCTTCAGCCCCTCCTCATTCATACCGTACGCTCTTGCCAGCTCCCTTGCATAGTAAGCCACATTCTCCGAATGGCTGAAGGTATAGTGGTCTTTCGCGTCAATGGCTGCCGTCAGCGCATAAATAGTAGGCGCATAATCGGAATACACCCCCGGCTGGTAGGACAGCTCAGAAGGGCGTTCCCCGCCATTTCCTTCCTTGTAGATGACCGTCCTGTTTTTCCCGGCTTTCTTGGCATAGTAGACAGCCGTATCCGCATGTTCGATCAGTTCATGAAAATCATGGATGGGGCAGACACCCAGGGCGATACCGCAGCTTACGGTCAGCACCTTCATGGCATTTTCCCCGGACGCTTTATTCATCTCACGCACCAGATCCGATATACGACCCGCCAGTGCCTCCGCTTCACTCTCCGTGACCCCCGGAAGAAGGATTGTAAAGACCTTGCCGGAATATCTGGCTACAATTCCCTTCTCACCCACCTCTCCCCGGATCATCTCAGCGATCCGCTTCAGTGCACCGTCACCTGCTTCTGTGCCGTAGAGCTGATTATACAGCTTGAAATCATCCACGTCGATCATCACAAGGGAACCAAAATCATAAGCCTCACTGTCACAGCACTGTTCCAGCACTTCATAGAAATACCTGCGGTTGGCTACACCGGTCAGATAATCTCTCCTGGCCTCCTCACAGGCCTTCTCATACAGCCTGGAGTTCTGTATGGCAATAAAGGCCACAGAACTGAGAGATTCAAAGAAGCTCAGATCCCCGGGTGTATATCTCTCCCCGTTCTTCTTTCCGGCCAGAAAGATAAGTCCCTGATACTGCTCATCGTCCCTGATCCCGGCTATGCACTCAATCTTATATTTTGGCAGTTGTATGCGCATATCGGCAATGAATTTCTTATATACCGGCACGCTTTTGTATTCCCTCGTAAAAATACACCCGCCGGATTCCCTCAGCAGGTCAAAAACCTTCTCGTCCTTTGATATGACACAGGACAGTCCCTCTGTCTTCCCGCTTCCCAGAGTCAGTCTATAGTCCCCGCTCTCATCCTTGAGAAAAATAAGGACAGCCTCAGCCGGAACTGCTTCCTCTATGGTCTGCATCATCTGTTCCAGAATTCCATCCACATTCGTCAGGTAGGAAACCCCGCTGCTGAATTCTCCGATACTTCTGGACTGCATGATCTCATCTTTTTCAAATACCGTATCAAGGGCTGCCTTGATGATCAGATAGATCACCACTGCGGCAAGCACCATGCTGAAGGAAACCGCCATGGTAAGCTGTGTCTCCTCAAAACCGAAATGCTTTTCCAGAAGGGCGTTATAGTCAGGGATAAAACTGTAAAACAGCAGCATGGAGATCAAAAATGCCGCCACATAGCAGTTGGCCTTTGAAACCAGAAGATTCAGACGGAACAGACGCTTCCGGTACAATGCGTAATATACACACACAGACATGACAATACCGGAACAGATATCAATGGGAAATCCGCTGAAGGCCGGAAATGCGATGCATATCTGTCCCAATGCCAGGGCACCGATGCCATACCACACAGGCCTGAGGCTTTTTCCCGCAAATTTATTTTCCCTGCGGTTCTCATAGACCATACGCCCGCAGGCAGACAGGGCGCCGCCCTCCACCAGAAACGGTATCACTGCCTGCCAGTGCATATGATAAACATAGGCATTGCCGCCGTTCTCCAATCGGAGGACCTGGGGTGCCTGCACAAAGATCTCGTATTTGTAATTCACCAGCAGCATAAGGACAATGGCTGCAGTCCAGAAATAAATACGGTATGTCTTCTCAACACACAGAAATTTCTGCAGAAAATGAAAAAATATAAGCGGAATCATAAAAAGCCCGGTGAGTGACACATGAAACCAGAACCCCACAGAGGGCCAATAGGCAAGTCTCATAAAGAGGGAACCGCTGGCCCATATGACCATGGTCAGCAGAAGTTCCATAAAAGCATAGATCGCCGCATCCTTTTTTGCCGCCAAAAAGGATACCAGCAAAAATATATAACAGATCAGTGCAATAATAGGCACAATTGTAAAGCTGCTCATCTTTCGTTATTTCCTGTCATTTTATTTACCTTTTTACAGATAGTACCTTTTTATAATAGTACAGATTTCCCTGTTGTTCAAGTTTTTACGGTAATCCATTCCTGTATGGGAGGAAGCTCCGGATCACACGCCGTTTTGGGGGCAGATATCCTGCAGGCAGCACTTGCCGCATCGGGGCTTTGTCCTGGCTGTGCACACATCCCTGCCATGAAATACCAGTCTGTGGCAGAAATCACTGCCCTCTTTTGGAGGAATCAGTTTCCACAGAGCCATCTCCACCTTTTTCGGTTCTTTTATACCGTCCACCAGACCTATGCGGTTGACCAGGCGGATGCAGTGCGTATCTGTCACAATGGCAGGTTCCCCGAACACGTCTCCCATGATCAGGTTGGCGCTTTTTCTTCCCACGCCAGGAAGCTTCAGTAAGGCGTTAAAATCATCGGGTACTCTGCCGCCATACGCATCCCGCAGGATTTTCATACAGGCGCTGATATCCCTGGCCTTGCTCTTTCCAAGGCCGCATGGCCTGACGATCCGTTCTATATCCTCCACATCCGCGTCAGCCAAAGCGCTCACATCCGGATACTTTTCATACAGATCCTGTACCACAACATTGACTCTGGCATCCGTACACTGGGCCGCCAGCCGGACGCTTACAAGCAGCTTCCAGGCCTGGTCATAATCCAGGGTACAGCCCACATCCGGATATTCTTTTTTCAATCTGTCCACCACTTCCAGGGCCAGTTCTTCTTTTGTCATAATCTATTTCCTTTCGCAATTCTCTATTCAAAGGGAATCTTTATTTGACGCTGCCGCTTTCTGCAGGACCTGATACAGATATTCCGCATCCACCGGTTTTGTCACAAAACCATCCATGCCTGCCGCTGCCGCCGCATCCACATCCTCCTTAAAGGAGTTGGCTGTCATGGCGATAATGGGAATGGACACTGCATCCTCCCTTCCCAGTTTTCTTATGGCACGGGCCGCCTCAAGCCCGTTCATAACCGGCATTTGGATATCCATGAGAACTGCCCGAATCTCTTTTGGCCTGCTTTTTTCAAACATTTCCACTGCCTCTTTTCCGTTTCTGGCGCGCTGTATAACGGCGCCCTGCATCTTCAGCAGTTCCTGGGCTATCTCCGCATTCAGGTCATTGTCCTCAGCCAGAAGAATGTGATAATCCAAAAGGCACGGACCTTCTCTTTCCTCAGAGGTTTCTTCCTGTATATCCTCCGCATTTTCCACAGGCATTTCTATGGTAAAATAAAACTCACTGCCCTGTCCCGGCTCGCTTTTCAGCTTCAGTTCTCCCCCCATAAGCTTTACAATAGTCCTGCTGATAGCAAGCCCCAGCCCGGTTCCCTGACTCTTGGCAGAACTGGTCCCCGCCTGTTCAAAGGCCTCAAAAATGCGCTGCTGGTTCTCCTTTGATATCCCTGTTCCGTTATCAGCCACACGGAACTCATATACTGCCTTTCCATCCCTGTTTCCGGTCTGCTCTGCGTAGAGCTGTACAAGACCTCCGGCCGGAGTAAATTTAAAGGCATTGGAGATCAGATTCATGAGTACCTGCTTCAAACGCACGGCATCCCCTGCCAGGATATCGTCTTTGATCTTTTTGTGTATCTCAAATTCCAGATCGTATTTGCGGGCCTCTGATGCCATGATATTCTGTACTTCATCCACAAGCCGCACAGCAGAAAACGGTTCGGAAGTAATTGTCATCATTCCGCTGTCAATTCTGCTCATATCCAGTATATCACTGATCAGCCTCAGCAGATAATGGGAGGATTCCCTTATCTTTATCAGATTGCTGCTCACATCCTCCGGAACATCCTTCAGCATACAGGTCAGGTCACTCAGTCCCACAATAGCATTCATAGGCGTACGGATCTCATGGCTCATTCTGGAGAGAAATTCACCTTTTGCCTTGTTTTCCGCCTCCGCCTTCTCCAGGCTGGCCTGCATCTTTGCAGAGCGCACACGGGAACGGGCGGCCATAAGGACAAGAAATACGACCAGCAGAAATACACCCGCGATCACAGTGATAAACAGGATCGGATTGGCATACAGCAGATCCACTACGGTCAGTGAACTCATCCCCACAGATATCATATTCTGATTCACCAGGGTATCCTTCTCCTCACTGCTCATACTGTTGATGGCCTTATTCATGACTGTCAGCAGATCAGTCTCTGCAGGGCTCTTCATGGCAAACACGATATCATTTGCATTGTTGACCAGGGTGTTCGGCACCACCTTCGTATAATGATGCCTCTGGATCTCCTCCTCCATGTTGGCTGACAGGCCATAGAAAAAATCTGCCTCCCCGCGGTTTACAGCGGACAGAGCATCCGCCGCGTTGGGGTAATAAAGCACCTCTTCCGTCTTTATACCTGCGGGCATCTGCAGCCCCTCCACCACGGCGCCCACCAGTCCCTCAGAGGGAAAGCTGACGGATTTGTTCCTGGCTATAATATCATTCAGGGTACCGTAGGTCTGCGTCAGGGCCAGATTCATCTCTGCCCCCTGCTCCTCGTTTCCCAAAAAAGCCCCCATCATGTCGGCTTTTCCCTCCTGTACCAGCTTCAGGGCATCCGCATAGGACTCGGCATATACATAGGTAAATTCTAGACCGGTAAACTTCTTAACCTCCTCAAGTACATCCGGGATCAGACCGTTGTGCAGTCCCTCCGCATATTCAATGCAGAAAAGAGGATGCCAGTTCTCCACTACCGCGATGGAGACCGTTTTCTTCTGCTCAATATAGGCTCTCTCCTCATCATTGATATATATACTGGCTGTACCGCTGTCAGGAAAGTTTGCCTGGTAACACTCCTCCGCAAAATTCGGATTGGAGTCCGCTATTTTTTCCAGCGCCATATTCAATCCTTCCAGCACATCCTGATTGTCCGGTGTGGTCACAATGTAATGGGGCTGGGAGTCAAACGTGGCGACCGGACGGAAAACCTCCGTATCATCCGCAATATTGCCCAGCAGCATATCAATCTCCCCGCTCTCCAGATAGGGATACAGATTTCCGTTAAAGAGCTGGTCCTTGTTATAATATTTGATGGTACAGTCAATGGCATTGCTCTCTATGAACTGTTTCAGCCTGCGGATATTTTCCCTGGCATTTTCATATACGCCGATGGTCTTGCCGTTCATGCTCTTCCAGTCATATGTTCTGATGCTGCTGTCATTCCTGCGTGCCAGGATCAGAGACTTACCGTAACCGGCATTATAATCCGGATAGGAAAAGTACTCCTCCATCCCTTCCAGATAGTAGGTGCCCCCCATCAGATCATATTCACCGGCCATGAAATTATCTATCATTTCTTCGCCGGTCACATTGATATATTCATATTTCCATCCGGTATATTTTGCAATTTCATTCAGATAGTCTACCACAATTCCGTGGCGTGTTCCGTCCGTATCTGTCTCGGTGAACCCATCCACCTCCGGAAATGCCACCTTCAGAACCCTCTTCTCCGTATCTTCCCCCGCCCAAACCGTATCGCATGGCAGAAGAAACACCAAAAATAACAGAGCCAGCATTACCGGCACACTGACGCCTTTACCCGGCACCTGTGATCTTTCTCTCATATCAGAAACTCCTTTTAACCCGGCAGACTTTATCTGAAAAGTATTTCCGCCTTTTTCATTTTTTCCGTAATGACTACGCCAAAGGGACAGTTATCTTCACAGTTTTTACATTCCACGCAGTCCCCGCCGTTTGCGGACAGCCCGTCATAGTGGGCTTTTAAAGATGCCGGTACCTCAGGCTGCATCACTGCCAGGTCATACAGTTTATTGACCATTGCAATGTCGATCCCTGAGGGACATGGCGCACAATGTCCGCAGTAGGTACACTGCCCGTAATAGGCATGGGCCGGGGCATTGGCGAGAACTGTGGCATAGTCTTTCTCCTCCTCGGAGGCAGTTTCATAGGCCACAGCCTGATCCACATGTTCCGGTGTGTCATATCCTGCCAGCACACTGGCAACTGCAGGACGCGTCAGGGCATAGTGCAGACACTGTACCGGCGTCAGCGCAGTTTTGAATGGGGAAGTCTCAGCAGAAAACAACCGTCCCCCGGCATATCCCTTCATAACCGTGATCCCCACACCGTTTTTCTCACAGATTTTGTACAGCTCTGCCCGTTCAGGCGCAATACCTCCCAGCTCTTCCTCATAGTCTTCCTTAAAATATTCCGTTATATCCTCACTGGCAGGAAGCATGTCAAAGGCAGGATTAATGCTGAACAGAATCATCTCGATCCTTCCGCTCTCAGCTGCCATCTTTGCAACCGCAGGATTGTGGGTGCTCATTCCGATGTGCCGGATCGTTCCCTTCTCCTTCAATTCCCCGGCATACGCATAGAATTCCCCCTCCATGATGCGGTGGAATTCCTCCTCCTCATCCACAAAATGAATCATGCCCAAATCTATGTAATCCGTTCCCAGACGCTTCAGCAGATCATCAAAGGCGGCGGCGGCCTGTTCTATGTCACGTGTTTTTACATACTGTTCGCCCTGCCAGGTGGACCCCAGATGTCCCTGGATGATCCAACGCTCTCTTCTGCCTTTGATGGCTGCCCCGATATTTGACCTTACATTCGGCTCTGACATCCAGCAGTCCAGAATATTGATTCCCGCTTCCTCACAGTGTAAAATCACCTCACTAACCTCCCGGGCGCTGTGGCGCTCCAGCCACTCTGCCCCCAGTCCGATCTCGCTGACCTTCAGCCCTGTCTTTCCAAGCGCTCTGTATCTCATCTTTTCTACACCTTTCCATATCTGTCGGAACCTTATATGTTCCTGTGATATTGTTCTTTATTTATTTTCTTGCATTCATACATTCTGGCATCTGCCATGGTGACAATCTCTTTTAGGCCAAGGCTGTTTTTCTTCCCCTCTATCTCCACCACACCGTAGCTGAAGCTCACCGGATATGGTCTGGTATTCGTCTTGACAAAATCCTTAAGCAGATCAGCCAGCCTTTTTTCCGCCGCCCTTTTCTCGCCTTCTGACATGACGATACAGAACTCATCCCCACCGATCCGTACAAAGACATCCATACTTCTGAAAGATTTCTGGACTGCTTCCACAAAACTGTGGATATAGGCGTCCCCCTCGCTGTGGCCAAATCTGTCATTGACATATTTCAGTCCGTCCAAATCCATATAGCACAGGACAATATCCCGCTTTTCCTCCAGCACCTTTTCCATATATTCCACAAAAAACAGCCGGTTCTGTATTCCCGTTCCCGGATCACAGTAGGCCTTGCTCGTCAGCTTGTCGGCTGCCTTCTTGTCATCCGTGATATCCACCACAATGTGGGCATAGGCATTTCTTCCCTGCCACTCTATGAGAAATGTAGTGATGCGGTAGAAACCCTGCTCCTCATCTCCCATCTCCCAGACCTTGTACTGACCGCTTTCCTGCCAGTTCAGGATCTTATTTCTGAAGGACAGCCTGTGCTGGCAGATATGGCAGAATTCCGGATCTATCTTCTTTTCATCTTTTCTCTTATTGCAGTATACAATATCCCTGCTGTTTGCGTCCACCACCAGTATCCACTCATTCCTTTTTGTGGTCAGTTCCACCAGCAGTTCATTGTACCCCTCTATGACTTCCGCGCGCTTCTGCACTCTGGCAGTCTCTTCCTTCAACAGCGCCTCCCGTTCCTTCAGCTGGGCAGTCATGGTATTGAAGGCTTCTGAGAACTCTCCCAGGTAGGAGACATGCTGGGAATAATCACCCGCCGCCACCTCCTTTGCCTGCCATGTCAGATGGTTAAGATTGGCATGCAGATTCTTCAGATTGGCACACAGAAAATTATCCCTGGCCGGGAATTCCCCTGACAGGTTTCCCTGGGACAGGTCTTTTGTATATGCCTGCATCTCCTCCACGGCCTTCTGCAGATACTGAAGCCCAAGTCCCAGTTTTCGGTACGGGGCATCCAGCTCCTCCACATGCAGAGGCCGAATGGGTGAATCGTAAAGTATGCTTTTCAAATATTCAAAAAGCATTTCACAGTTATCCTTTTCCATGCCCGCACCTCATCATTCTTTTGGACCGGCACTGAACCTGCACACTCTGTCCCCGGTAGCCCAGCAGTCAATCTCCACAGCCGAATACTCTTTTCCCATATAGGCAGACAGGATTCCTGAGATAAATCCCTCATCATAATTGCACACGGTCTCCCCCAGAAGCGGCAGCCCGGAGCAATCCGCGTCCTCTGAGACTGTGAGCACGATCTTTCCTGTCTCCTTGTCCAGCTTCTCCACACGAAGCACCCCTATTTTCAATTCCTCCATGCGTCTTTGAAGCCCTGCTATAAACTCATTCAAAGACAGAGAAGTGTCCAGCATATTTTCTGCAAAATACACCCCGGCACGGTACCCTGCTTTTCTGAATATCTGTATCTGCTCCTCCCTGCCAAGCTGCTCCATCAGCTGCTCGCGGAGTGAAAATTCCATCAGCCGGTATACAGCCAGCGGTATGTCATCGCCCAGATTCCCCCGGCCCTGTACATTAAAGTTCATATAATCGGATAACTCCGGTTTTTTACTGTTTTTCAGAAAAATATTATCTCCCATTTTCCATCCTCTTCCGGTATCAGTCATTATTCCTTTTATTATAACACAAAATAATGCAGTCATCCCATAATTCCGAAAAATCATGTAATGACTGCATTATTTATTTTTTCCTGACCGGTATCCAGATTGCGCTTTCATAATCCTGGGAACTGCAGTCTCCCATGGAATACCATTCCAGATTGATTCCCGCCGCGATCTCATAATCCGGGTTGCCGGGAAGCCATTCGTGGAATATTTTTGTATTGATCGTCTGCAGTGCTCCCGGGAGAGGACCGGTACAGCAGAACTTTGCCCACTCCATAGCAGGGATCTCCAGCACTTTCATCCCCTCCGGGATTTCCCCGCCGTCATATCTGCCGGCTATCAGATACTTAAATTCGCTGCCCTTGTCCTCTGTCTCCATGCAGATACCGAATTCCCCGATGCCGCATCGCTCTACTGTCCGGCTGGCTGCACTTTCTTCTCTGCCGGATGAGCAGTAATCCCTGCTGAATATATCCCACAGCTTCGGAATTTCCTGATAGGAACTGTCATAACGCACTGCGCACTCCAGGCCGATGACCTGCATGCGTTCCATCTTTTCAACCGTGTAATCCATGTTGTCTCCTCCTTGTATGGTCACTGTGATTTTCAGAGGAAGAAACACCTTCATTTTCCCGGCACTGCCCTTGAGCTGCATAGGCGGCACTCCGTGAAATCTGCTGAATGCTTTGGTAAAGCTCTCCGGCGTACTGTAGCCGTATTTGTATGCCAGATCTATCACCTTTTCCTGTCCGGCCAGCACATCCAGCGCTGCCAGATACAGGCGTCTCTGCCGGATATATTCACCGACTGAATAGCCTGTCATAATGCTGAACCCCTTCTGGAAATAAAAAGGGGACATATATACAGCAGCTGCCACGTCCTTAACCTCTATCTCCTCAAGCAGATGGGCTTCTATAAACTTTACTGCCCCTTTCAGACATTCCGTCCATTCCATGCTTCCACCTCCTGTCTATACTCTAATACATCCAGGAGATTCCGTCCTGTCATTTTATGCTTTCTGCTGTCCGGACCGCCGTGTCTTTCGTATACCTGTTGTTGAAAACCTTGTTTCCGGATCAATTGGTTTCCTCCGTATCTCCCCACTGATTCTTCTTTTTCCATATAAAACAGTTTGCCAGAGCTTTCTTTAACTGTTCCATGGAAATCGGTTTTGCCAGATGGCCATTCATGCCTGCCAGCCGTGCGCTTTTGATATCTTCCGCAAAGGCGTCCGCTGTCATGGCGAGAATGGGAAGCTCGTTAATCCGTTCCATGCCGGAATTCCGGATCTCCCGGGCAGCCTCATATCCGTTTTTCACCGGCATCTGTATATCCATGAAGACAATATCATAGTAAAGAGGTGGATGGCTGCAGACAGCTTCCACTGCCTGCTGTCCGTCCTTCGCAGCCTCCACCTGTACACCCAGAAGTTCCAGCATCTCCACAGCGATCTGTCGGTTCAGCTCATTGTCCTCCACAAGCAGCGCTCGCAGAGCAGAAAACACGGAGATATCCTCCATCTGTCCCTCCACAGGAACCGTGACGGTGCCGTAACATTTTGTCATACACAGTGTGACCAGGAATCTGGAACCTTTTCCATATACACTCTCCACATCAATGGTCCCATCCATCATGGAAACCAGGTTCTTCACGATCGTCATGCCCAGTCCGGTACCCGTAACCTTGCTGGTCCGGCTGTCCTCCGCTCTGCTGAAAGGCTCGAATATATGTTCCAGATACTCAGGCTTCATACCGATGCCATTATCCTCGATCAGGAACTGGTATGTTCCGGCTCCCTGTTCCTCCTTCTGTGTCTCCCGGACAAGAAGAGAGATCTGTCCTCCTCGGTCCGTATATTTTGATGCATTTTCCAGAATATTCACCAGCACCTGTTTCAGCCTTCTGGCATCACCCAGCACCTGGGTATGTGTGCCTTCCTCCACCGAAGCTGAGAATATCTGCTTCTTCTTTTCAAGGGACATGCGCACCATCTCTGAAACCTCTTTTACCAGACTGTCCAGGTCAAATTCCCTCTCCTCGATCTCAACCGTGCCGCTCTCTATCTTGCTGACATCCAGGATCTCATTGATCAATCCGAGCAGATGGGCGCCGGAGCTTTGAATCTTCGTGAAATAATCCTTTAATTTTTCTGTTTCTTCCAAATGAAGCTGCGCCAGTTCTGTCATTCCCACAATAGCGTTCAGCGGCGTACGGATATCATGGCTCATTCTGGACAAAAAATCACTTTTTGCCTGGCTGGCTTTCTCCGCTTTTCTCAGTGCATCCTCCAAAAGCTGCTTTGCGCGCCTCTCCTTCTCCAGCGTTTCCTGCTGCGCCCTGCGCTCTCCGTCAATATTTCGTGAAAGCGTGATCTCGATCAGATCATCGGAGTAGGGACTGTCCACACGCACTACCTGTGTAAAATACCAGTGATACTTTCCGTCTTCCCCCTGATGTGGCACCTCCATGGAGACAATCCGCTCTCCTCTGGAAAACGCATGGACCAGGGAAAAATAGGAAAACTTCTCACGAAATTCCTCCCGGTGATCCGGGTGGACAGTGGCAAGCTCGGCTTCAATCAAGTCATCAAAATTCCCCTCCGTCCCGGGGCGGACAACAGGATAGCGCTCATATTCCAGCATGTGATAAGTCTTCTTCGTCAGGTTAATGGATATGAGCATCTGATATGCAAACCCTGCCGCTGTGGCAAGCTGTGTGATTTCCAGATTGCGCTGCTGTTCCTGCAGAAATTCGTCCTGTATATCACGGAATACCAGAATACACCAGCACTCCTTTTCCCCCAGTTCATCCACCCTGGCTGCCGTAAATTCCACCATATGATAAGTGCCGTCCGCGGTAAGACGGCGCATACGCCTGGAAATCTGCTTTTTCCCTTCACCGAACAGACGTAGCATGGCCTCCCTGGAAAAGTTCTCATTGAAAAGCTCCAGGTCATCCGGGTGCAGTACCTTTTGGGAATACTTCTGATTTTCCGCTTCGAAATTGCCCTGCTCCGGTATATCCGTCCACATGGCATCTTTCTGACAATTCATATAATAATCCCCGGTCAGATTCGCTATGATACATTCATCGAAAATGGTCACCAGGCTCTGGGCGTACATCTGCTCAATATTCTGAATCCACTGCTTTTCCTCAAAGCTCGGGCGGTGAGGGGAGGATGTGACCACCACAGCCGGAATACGGCCATCCCAGTTTATCCGGTCCGCCGTCACATCAACTGTGGTCTTCAGCAGCGGATCATAACACACCGTATGGCTGGAACCGCTGTCTCCCATAGCTTCCACAGGACAATTAGCACATAACTCAGGCCAGATCTCATGGCATTTTGCCCCCTGCACAGCCCTGCCGCGGCCTGTCTCCCTGCACCGCCGGTTAACATATAAAAGCCGGTGACTCTTCTCCTCTATGACATAAATGCTTGTTTCACGCAAAGAATCCAGCAGATTCATCAAATTATCCATGGACATGCATTTCCCTCCTCCTTCCGGTTATGTAACACATGATTAGCTGCCTACCTGCTGCAATAAGAAAAAAGAGAGGCATTTACGAACCTGGTAAGTATCGTAATGCCTCCCGGCTCCGTTTTTATTTATCTGTTTTTCAACCGAAATTTTCCAATCAGCTCTTTTAAAAGCTGTGCCTGTGCGGAAAGCTCCTCACTGGCAGCTGCGCTTTCCTCCGCTGTGCCGGAATTCACCTGAACCACACTGGAAATCTGCTCAATTCCCTGCGCCACCTGCTCTGCAGAGCGGGCCTGTTCATCCGATGCCTCGGAAATCCTGTTGATGGTCTCAGCCACCCCGCTGACCCCTTCCGTCACACGTCTTAATGTCTTCGCCGTTTCCTCCGCAAGCGCAGCGCCATTTTCCACTGCCCTGAGTGAGCTCTCGATCAGTGCTGTAGTGTTTCTGGATGCCTCCGCGCTCTTGGTTGCAAGGTTTCTCACCTCACCTGCGACCACGGCAAACCCTCTGCCGCTCTCCCCGGCCCTGGCTGCCTCCACGGCAGCGTTTAATGCCAGTATGTTCGTCTGGAACGCGATATCCTCAATGGTCTTCACTATATTGCCTATTTCGCGCGAACTCTCTCTGAGTTCCTGCATTGCGGCCAGCATTTCCTGCATACGGCTGTCACTCCTGGCCGCCTCCCTGCCCACTTCGGCTACTCTGCTGTTGGCATCAGCGGCGCTGTCCGCGTTTGCCGCCACCTGTCCGGATATCTCTCCAATACTCTCCGCCAGCTCCTCCACAGCTCCGGCCTGCTCCGATGCCCCCTGGGCAAGGGACTGCGCACCCTCTGATACCTGTTCGGAACCGCAGGATACCTGTTCCGCGGAAACATTGATCTGGCCCAGAGTCAAATTCAGTGACTCTATGATCTGTTCCAGTGCCTCCCGGATGAACCGGAAATCACCGATATAATTATCTTTCACCGTCAGGTCCAGATTCCCCTTTGAGATTTCACTCAAAATATGGGAAATATCATGTATCATCTCTTTCAAAGTGCTGACTGAAGAGCGAATACTGGCTCCCAGACGCCCGATCTCATCATTTCCATACTCCTTGATGTTCACTTCCAGATTGCCTCTGGAAAATTCCTGCATACCGCTGCTGATTTCCGCAAGTGGTTTCATTATCCTGCGGGTGATCACCATGACGATCGCAGTGAGAAGTCCAAGTACAACAACTGACAGAACAGCGAGTACCGCGATCAGATGATTGCGTGTGGCATTCACTTCTGACAGGGGCAGCGTGGCAATTGCCAGCCATCCGGTTGTCTCACAGTTTTTAAACATGGAGGTATAGGCAGTATCTCTGTAGTCAAAATTGAAGACACCGCTGTAATTGTCTTCCACTTTTTCTTTATATTCATTTGTTATGTCCAGTTCCCTGACATTTTTCCCCATTGCCGTGGAATCATCACTGTATATGTAATCTGAGCTGTTGGACAACACCTCCAGATATCCGTGTTCACCCACTTTTATCTCCGAGAGAAGCTTTGACAGGCTGCTTACATAAAGGTCAAACCCGAAAAATCCCAAAACGTCTGTATTGTCCTCAGAAAAAACAGGGGACACCACGGAAACTATGGATTCTCCTGTGGCCGGGTCCAGGTAGGGCTCAGACACCACGGTCTTCTTCCCTTCAAGCAACGGCTGGCGCCAGACCACATCTGCCAGATTCGCATCCACCACATTCCCGTCAGCCAGCAGATAGCTGTCTGTCTTTTCATCTGCGATCCATACCTGCAGAACCATTTCCCCGGCCATCCGTTCCAACGCGCCGGACAGTTCTTTTAAGACCACATCCTTTTCCTTATAACTGTCAATATCCTCAGCTCTATGCACAGCTTTAAAATAAGACTGGAGGTCATCACTCTCCTCAAACATACTGACTGCTGTCACCTTACTGCTGAAAAAATCATCTACAATGGAAACTGCGTAATCCGTCTGTACCTCCAGAAGATCATCATTCAGATCTGAAATGGTACTTGCCGCCATGATACAGGAAATGCCGATCAATATGACCAGTGACGGAACCAGGACGATCAGCAGACTCCCGGTTATTCTTGTGGATATGGACTTTTTTCTTTCCCTGTTCAAAATCTTTGACATTCTTTACCCCCGCTGTCATGGCATTGGCCTGTCCAGACAGACAGCAGCCCAATTCCACTCAAATTTTTTATCTTACATAAAAAATATTATACCATATGCCGGAGAAAAGGAAAAGAAAATCATACCCCTGTTGTCTGCAGAACAGGGGTGTTTTTCTCCATGGTTTACCGGTATGCGGCGGGTAAAATTATCATTTGCTGCAAGCTCAAACAATTGCCTTCCGCTACCCTGTATCTGATGCACTGCATTTGCAAAAAATAATGCAATGTGGCTGTCAGTGCAGTTTTTAGATAGGTAGTTCATTTTTTTCCAGTATATATTTTTCCAGATATTTGGCTGCTCCGTCGTTATCGTTGCTGTCCGTTATGGCATCGGCGGCCTGTTTTACTTCCTCAATGGCATTGCCCATGGCAACTCCCCTGCCGCATATTTGAAGCATTCCCATATCTGCGTAGTCATCTCCAAAAGATATGATTTCATCCAGTGTGAGGTGCCGCATCCCGGAAACCTTACGCAGTGCATTCGCCTTGGTGGCGCTGGCCTTTGTGAACTTATACCAGTCACCGTCTGAAAATCTGGCAAAATCACAATCTCCGATACTCTCGGCAATTTTCTCGGCTGTTTTTCGGTCAGTGGTTTCCACACAAATTTTAAGGGCCTCTCCGTGAAAATCTTTATAATCCGTATAGATCACTTCCCCCCAGTCAGGATATATCTCGTGTGGGTCTGTTTTATAATTCCAGTAATGACTTGTTCTCGTATCAACGGTAATTTCACTCTGTCCGTTTGTAAGAATTCCGACAGTGTCTATAATCCTTTTTGTCTCCTCAGGAGAAAAGGCCGCCGCGTAAACGAACTTCCCTCTGCAGCTAATCAAAGCTCCGCCGCTGGAAATAATGATGTCGGGATTTACTCTTGAAATAAAATTCTTGGCGTTCGTCTCCCCACGGGCAGTAGCGATGCCGATCAGGATACCCCGGGCTTTGCATTTTTCCAGGATATGAAGGGTGTATGGGGAGATGGATTTGTCCGTATGGAGAAGGGTGCCGTCCAAGTCCAGAATGATTAATTTGTACATAGTGTTTGCTCTTTATATAGATATTTGCTGCTACACAGAAAAATCCATATCCAACGCTGGTTTCAGGATCTGTTCATGTTTTTCGGTAATATACTGCTTATTAAAAATCCTATTCCATAATGCTTCACGGTGTAAATTTAAAATTGAAACACTGCTGCATTCACAGAATCTTCATTTTCAGTGTTTGCTTCCTAGAACCCTCATCTATCTATGGATGTAGGCAGCCTTTATATTAATAAGCTTTTGGCGTGAGAAGGCAAACAGTTTCCACATGCTCCGTCCAAGCAAACATATCATACGGTACCGCCCTCACCGCTTCATACCCTTTCTTAACCAAATATCTCAGGTCCCTTGCCAGCGTCTCCGGATTGCAGGAAATGTATACTACCTTTTTCGGTCCCAGCTTCACGACGGATGAGAGGAAAGCCTCATCACTGCCTGCCCTTGGAGGGTCCATGAAAACTACATCTGCCTGTTCTCCCGCTTCGGCCATCTGCACCATGAATGCGCCGGCGTCCCCCTGAAATGCCCGGAAATTTTTGCTGCCGTTTCTCTTTGCATTGATGCCCGCGTCGCGCACTGCGTCCTTATTTAACTCCACGCCGATCACTTCTTTTGCGTGTTTCGACGCAATGAGGCCAATGGTTCCGATGCCGCAGTATGCGTCGATCACGCGCTCTTTCCCTGTAAGCCCGGCAAATTCCACGGCTTTTCCATATAATTTTTCCGTCTGCACGGGGTTTACCTGGTAAAAGGAGGAAGGAGAAATGCGGAAAATACATCCGCACAGCTCGTCCTCAATATAGCCCTTCCCGTAAATGGTGATATTCCGCTCCCCAAGCACCATGCTGGTCCTCTTGTCATTTACATTGAGGATCACGGTCGTGATCTCGGGATGGAGCTTTCTAAGGGCCTTTACAAAATTATTCTTTGATGGGAAAATAGGAGAAGCCAATACCAGAACCACCATGATCTCCCCGCTTCTGAATCCCCTGCGCACCATAACATGCCGCAGAAGCCCGAATCCGCTGTCCTCATTATAAATCTTGATCTTAAAAGATTTTAAAAGTCCCCTGATATCTCTCACAATGGCATCTGCCTTTTCATCCTCAATCAGGCAGTCATCCACAGGCACCACTCTGTGCGTCCCCTCCGCATACTTTCCGGAAACTATACTGCCGTCCCGGAGGCGGGCAAAGGAGGCATGTATCTTGTTCCTGTAATGATAGGGATTCTCCATACCTATGATCGGCTCTACTTTACAGATTCCCTTTAAAAGCTTCCTCACCTTCTTTTCCTTGATATCAGTCTCTTCTTTATAGGAAATGCCTCTGCAGCCGCACCCTCCGCATTTTTTTACCACAGGACATTTTTTTGATTCCAGTTTGTTTTCCATATATAACAACCTTTCTTTTTCGCTCTTTTTTAACCCGGCAGCTCTCTTCCCCACTGCTTTTCATCTATTATATCCGTTAAACCCGCCCGCGTCTATAAGAAAGAAAAGATAATAAAACAACGGCAGATTCCTCCGTATCACCGTATCACCGAAGGCCTCTGCCGTCTGTACTATTCCTCTTTTTCCAATTGCCGAATCAGATATCTCCCCACCACTTTGGAAAATCCGTTTACATTGTGGATATAGGCAAAATCCTTCCCGAAGATTTTCTTCTCCGCCGGCAGATCCTTCTCCTCCCCTGCAAATACCCCCAGGACACACACACCCTGATTCCGCAGTCTCCGCACCTCGAAGGCCGTATCCGAGATGGCGTATTTTCCCTGGTACGGCTGCGGGTTTCTGGCATTTGGACGGTTTAATATCACATCATAGGGACGACCGTCGCTTAACACGATAAGGACTTTATGTTCCTCGTCCCGGTTCAGCAGTTCGTGGCCTGCTGCCTTCAGGGCAAGTCCGTCTCTGTTATTAGAGGATGTGATATATTCAAAAATATTACTGTTTGCACTCCTGTCATCCTCATAACCGCGGAAACGGTGCATGATCGTATAATCCCAGAAAGTGCAGAAACTCATCACCCTGTGGGGAATATTCACATTGCTCAGGGCTTCACTCAGAATATACGCCTGCATGGCAACCTGACCCTGCCGGCTCCTCTGGGAGCCGCTGGCATCAATGAGCACATCCACCACAAAATCACTATTGTCCTGCTTCAGTTCCCGTACAAAGAACTTGGCGTCATCTGTCCTGCCAATCCTCCACAGCCGGGAGGGAATGATTCTGCCCCTGTCCGACAGCACTTCATCTGTCTCATCCCGCATGGTAAACGCTTTTTTCAGCATGTCTGTAAGCGTCCAGATATTATTTTTCACCATTCTGTGATTATTGTGATAGGCATAAAGGTTCTTATCCTTCTGCTTTTTCGCATATTCATATTGATAATTGCGGAGCACCGGATTCTTTAAAACTCCCTCCGTAAAATACAGGCTGCAGTCTGCATGGATTCCCCTGCACAGTAAATAGTTCAGGCGTTTTTCCTCCGGTTCTGTCAGAAAAGTCTTCCCGTAATTTCTCTGTACATAGCTGTACATGCGCTCCAGGGCCTTTTCATCCACCACCAGCACCTTTTTCCTGTTGGTGTTCTCCTCTTCCCCGTCCTCTTCCTTCTCCTGCTGCTTTTCCTGCTCCATCATATCCAGGTTGGTCATGCTCTCCGTCACTTTGTCCAGGTAAGCGGAAAATGTCTCCTCCAGGGCTTCCTCCTCCAGATAATCCTTCCAGGAAAACTCTGTCAGTTCCTCCAGGGTGACCGCCAGCACCCGCTCCAGGGAACCATGCTGCTTTTCAAACCGGGGATCCACAATCTCATTATAAAGAAAATCCACTGTCCGTATGACTTCCATAGTATCTGCGGCATTTTTCAGCTCATAGACTCTCTCCATGAAGCCCCGGAGTCTGTCCGTGGCTGGTTCCTTTCCGTTCAGAGCCTCCTTAAAAAGAGAGATTTTTAACCGCCCTGCCTCATATCCTACCAATTGGGAAAAATCCAGCTCCAGGGTGTCCTCAAAAGCTCTTCTTCTGATCTCCCCTACGCCTTCTCTCTCCTCCATGATCCGATCACAGACGGCCCACTCAATACAGAGCTGCGCAAGGCTTATAAGCTCCCCTTCCGAAGCATGGAGGTATATTTTCTTGACCAGATAAAGAGATAGCTCCTCCCGGTCAAAATAGCGGGCAAATGCCCCCTGTTTGATACCGTCATAGAGGGCAATATACCTGGAACGCCGGAAACTGTCAAGATCCGGCTTCACATCCAGGGTATAATCCCCGCTCACCGTCCACATGAGGTTGCGGATTCTGTTTTCCAGCTCCAGCTCAAATTCTTCTCTCATTGAAACACATCCTCTGTGGTCCAGGATTCCGGTATTCTTGTCATAACCACATCCTGGACAATCTCTTTTTCAAACACGTCAAAGCATTTGTTGACTACCCCCATACGGACAGCAAGCGCCGGGCCAAGGCCGCAGGAAACCGCCTTCAGCGCCCCCAGCATTCCCCGCAGATCAAGGGACTTTGTGGTGATCTCACTGTTGCCTGCCTTTGTCTGCAGGTCCATGAACAGCCCAATCCACTGCTTCAGGGCGTTTTCTTTGATACTGGGGAATTTTCTCCGGAATATATATTCCAGGGTTTCCTCATTCTGAGGCGGCATATCGATCACAAGAAAACGGGAGACCAGGGCCTCATTCAGTTCTTTTGTTCCCGCATATCCGTAATTCATGGTTCCGATAAAGCGTGCTGCGTCGTGCAGGTCAATCTTGTCATATCCGGGCACATCAATGCAGCGCCTGTAATCCAGGGAGGCGTGAAGAACGGAAACCGCATCATTTTTTGCCATATTGATCTCATCCAGGACTCCGAAACCGCCGAACTCGGCACACCGGTAGATGCTTCCCTTTCTCAGCTCCACCTCATTATTGACAAATGTATCTGTTCCTATTAAATCACCGCTGTTGGTATTTACATGGAAAGAAACATTGTACACCGGACGTCCGAAAATCCAGGCCAGATTTTCCGCCAGCATATTTTTTCCTGTAGCTTTTGGTCCTGTCAAAAGCAGGTTCTCCCCTTCCAAAAGAGCAGCGATTCCCATTTCCAGAACTTCCCTGCCGTAAAAGGGCATATCCGGGCAGATCACACGCCCCTTTGCCTCCTCTGCCACATCATATTTTGCCCGAAATTCCTCCACGCCGTCAATGAGTCCGCTGTCCACGCCCTGTTCCCGTAAAAATTCCAATTCTTTATCCATGTCTGATTCCTCTCACCTGTTTATTCTACTCCTACCCTGCGTCAGGGTAATTACAAAATACTTCTTCACATATGAATCTCTAACTTTTATCCGATTATATCATCCCATATGGATTCCAGTCTGTTGCAGATGCAACACCGCTTTTATTATTATAACACAAAAGGTGTTCCGAATCTGTATCCGGAACACCTTTTCCTGTATTATTTATAATGATTCCCGGCAGCCGTTTTATACATCAAATAACAGATCCCCATAAGACGGCATGGGCCAGATATCCTTATCCACGATCATTTCCAGTTCATCCACAGGACGGCGCAGGGCTTCCATTGCCGGCATTACCTTTTCACGGTAATAGAAGGCACGGTCTCTTCCCTCCTCCATGTCCGCTGCTGTCTTTGCCACTTCTTTTAAGTGGTTCAGCGCATTTCTGGTATCCTTCAGAAGGCCGGATGTGTCCCTGAGCAGTTCTGTCTGCACATCTACATCCAGAATGCCTGCTGACACCACTGCATTGATGGAGTCTGCCAGATTCTTCGTGTATTTGATCACTGCCGGAATGATCTGTTTGCTGGCAATATCTATCATAGTCCTTGCCTCAATATTGATGGCCTTGGAATATGTCTCGTATTTGATCTCTTTTCTGGATTCCAGCTCAGCCTTTGTAAATACGCCGAACTCCTCAAACAGGCTCACGGATTCCTCATAAGTCAGGGCTTCCACAGCTTCCACCATGCATCCGATGTTGGGAAGGCCTCTCTTAGCAGCCTCTTCCACCCACTCCTCGGAATATCCGTTTCCGTTGAATACAATCCTCTGATGCTCTGTAAAATTCTTCTTGATCAGGTCATGGACTGCCATATCGAAGTCCTCTGCCTTCTCCAGCACATCACAGGCTTCCTTGAATGACTGGGCAACAATGGTGTTCAATACCATATTGGCCGGCGCTATAGAATCCCTGGAACCAACCATACGGAATTCAAACTTATTGCCTGTGAAGGCAAAAGGTGAGGTCCTGTTCCTGTCTGTGGTATCACGCATAAACTCCGGAATGGATTTTACACCGGTCTCCAGCTTCTCGCTCTCAATACTGTGGTCAGCCATTCCTGTTGTAATCAACTGGTTCATAACATCTGTAAGCTGGTCTCCCAGGAATACAGAAATGATGGCCGGAGGAGCTTCATTTGCGCCCAGACGATGATCATTTCCCACATCTGCGGCGGATTCCCGAAGCAGTGCCGCGTGTCTGTCCACGGCCTTCAGTACACAGCTTAAAACAAGCAGGAACTGGATATTCTGATGAGGTGTAATACCCGGATCCAGCAGATTTACACCTGTGTCCGTTGTCAGGGACCAGTTGTTGTGCTTACCGGAACCATTTACGCCTGCAAACGGCTTCTCATGAAGCAGACATTTCATCCCGTGCTGGGAGGCGATACGCTTCAGCGTCTGCATTATGATCTGATTATGGTCAACCTCCACATTGACTTCCGCATAGATGGGAGCCAGCTCATGCTGTGCCGGAGCCGCTTCATTATGCTGTGTCTTGGAGGTAACGCCCAGTCTCCACAGTTCCTCATTTACATGCTTCATATATGCAGATATTTTCTGGCGGATGGTTCCAAGATAATGGTCATCCATCTCCTGACCCTTGGGAGGCATGGCTCCGAAAAGCGTACGCCCTGTAAAAGTCAGATCCTTTCTCTGCATAAAATTCTTATCACTTACCAGGAAATACTCCTGCTCCGCTCCCACGGAGGGGGTAACTTTCTTGGCTGTTGTATCGCCAAAAAGGCGGATCAGGCGCAGTGCCTGTTTATTGACAGCCTGCATGGAACGCAGCAGCGGGGTCTTCTGGTCAAGAGCTTCCCCGGTATAGGAGCAAAAGGCTGTAGGAATACAGAGTGTGGCACCTGCCGCATCATGCCTTACAAATGCCGGAGAGGTACAGTCCCAGACCGTATAACCCCTGGCCTCAAAAGTGGCGCGCAGCCCGCCGGACGGGAAGGAAGACGCATCCGGTTCACCCTTGATCAACTCTTTTCCGGAAAAACTCATCAGGACTTTTCCACTTGGAAGCGGTGCTGTGATAAAAGAATCATGTTTCTCAGCAGTCACGCCTGTCAGCGGCTGAAACCAGTGTGTATAATGTGTTGCCCCTTTTTCTATAGCCCACTCCTTCATTTCATGGGCAATCACATCAGCCATCTCAGGAGACAGTTCTTTCCCCTCCAGAATCGCCTGTTTCAAATCCTTGTAAACCTTTTTCGGCAGACGCTGCTGCATGACAGTGTCATTAAACACGTCCTCTCCAAAAATTTCAGCTACGTTTGTATACTCGCTCATATGTTTTTCCTTTCCTTACTGTGCTGCCCCATATTACATCTCTCCCAGGCCCCATATCTACCCCTTAACAAGTCATATGTCCCCGCACCTGAGACCCGCAGAGACACCTGGTCATTGAAACTGTTTCTAAGATACCTCAAAAACCGCTAAAAATCAAGAAAAAATTTACAATTCATCCCCGCAGGGAGCCAATTGCCAGCAGAAGAAGACACACTCCGCTGAGCCAGGACAGGTCCCGGTTCAGTATATGCCTGGTCCCATGTCCCAGCATCCATCCAGCCTCCATCACAGCGATACCTGCCAAAAAAGAGCCGATGACCAGCATCACCTGCCCGGACTGCACCAGCCCGGTCCCGATGCCCACCGCAATACTGTCGAGAGACAAAATAAAAGCAAGCCCCAGTCCTTCCAGCAGATTCAGCTCCTTCACCTTATCTGTATCCGCTTCCCCCTTCTTCAAAAAATAAGAAAAAAGCCTGTAACATCCAATCCCAAACAGCAGAAGAAACCCCAGTCTTCCCGTAACTCCTTCCGGAAGCAGCGCTGCCAGTCGACTTCCCATAAAAATAGCGGTACCCAAAATTGTACTCATCAGCAGGTTCATACAAACCACAATACCAAAAGGCATCTTAGTCTTACTCACCCCATAAGCAAAACTGACCACGAAAGAATCCATGGTCAGTGCAAGAATCAACAATATACCCTTTAAAACAGCCAGAGAATTCATTGCACACCTGATTAGTTTCTGTTTCTATTATAGTATTCTGATGTGTGCAGAAGTGGTATCCCTATTCCAGCGTATTGATCAGAGGCACCGTCTCATCCTCTTTGATCATAATCTGTACTGCATGCTTCATATTCGTAATTTCCACATCCCTGTGCTCTCCCCCGAATTCCCCGTCCAAAGTCCAGGAAACAGGCCCGTCACAGGAAATCTTCAGCGAAGACGTCTTAAATGACTCGATCAGCTTCGTATCTGCCCCACCCAGCAGAGACGCAATGATCTCATTCAGCTCCAGTATATTTTTCGGCCTGTGCACCAGCATAACCTCAAACACCCCGTCATCCAGCATCACATCCGGCCCTGTCAGCTTCCGAAATCCTCCCACAGAAGTGGCATTACTCACCATCCCAAAGATAAATTCCCCTTCCATGTTACATTCCGCGCTCTCCACCGCCATATTATAGGACCTGATATTAAAAAGCCTCTGTGTTCCCTCTAATATATAAGCCGCATGCCCCAGAATATTCTTCAGATCCTGGTTCGTCTCATAAGAAACATCCGTAAACAGCCCGAACGCCGCAATATAAACAAAAAAGTCATCATTAAACTTTCCCACATCAAAAGCGTGCGCCCTTCCCTCCACAATATCCACAGCCGCCTCCAGCATATTCTTAGACACATGCAGACTATTGGCAAAATCATTAGTACTCCCCGCAGGAATATACCCCACCGGAGTCGAATGTCCCCCTTCCATGATCCCCGTCACAATCTCATCCAAGGTCCCATCCCCCCCGCTGGTAACCAGCAGGTCATACTCTCCCCCCTTACGTCTTGCCACTCTCTGCCCATCCCTATAAGCCTGCGTAGGATGCACAGTCACCTCATACCCAGCCTTCACAAATATATCAAGAATATCCACCAGCCTGTTCTTAATACTCCCCTTCCCAGCCCTGGGATTAAAAATAAACAACATTCTCTTACCCATAACCAATCCTCCCTTTTCATCTCCAGCTTATTTTACTACCGAACCCCCAATTATACAACCCTCATCCCCCGCATCCTCTTTTTTATTCTCTTTTTTTCCCGCATGACGCTCTCAGGGGAACCCGCGGCAGGGAGCAGCCCTGTGGTATCCTGTGAACGGTGTTCACGGAGCGCCTGGGAGATCCACCTGCCTCAGACGCTTAATGAGGAAGCCTCTGCTGACGAATTTAGCGACTGAGAGCAGGTTAGCTCCCTGGCAAGCGCAGTGCACCGTTCACAGGATACCACAGGGCTGCTCCCTGCCGCGGGTTCCCCGTCCCCTTCATCATACAAAAAAAGGCCCCCAGGTTCCCCCGGAGGCCCAACACTCATATTAAACTAACTCCAATACCACTTCCATAGCAGCATCGCCCTTACGCGGTCCGATCTTGATGATACGAGTATAACCACCATTACGGTCAACATATTTCGGAGCGATCTCAGTAAACATTTTGTCTACCATGTCCACTTCTTTGGTATTTTTCTTCTTACCAGCAGCTGCAGCCGGAACTTCCTTAATCGGATAGAAAACCTTCAGCATCTGTCTTCTTGCATGTAATCTGGAAGGAGCATCTTTTTTGATCTCCTTTTCCACTTCGTCATATACGGTAACTTTCTTACCATCAACAACTTCTTTTACTCTCTTTCCGTCAGCATCTTTGCGCGGAACTTTTGCCATAACTTTAACTGTCTCAAAGTTGTCTTTTTCTTTCACTGCCATAGCAATCAGTCCGTCAGCAATTTTGCGAACTTCTTTTGCTCTGGTCTCAGTGGTAACGATTTTACCGTGATATAACAGGTTTGTCACCTGGCTTCTCAGTAATGCTTTTCTCTGGTCAGATGTTCTGCCTAATTTTCTATATTTTGCCATCTCAATATTTCCTCCATTTGTGGAACCATATGCCATGCTTCTTCGGTCTTACTGACATATAGCTTTTTGCCCATAAATTCTTATCAGAGGCTTACTCCTCGCTGGGATTTAACTGTAAGCCCAATTCTTTCAGCTTCGCAAGCACTTCTTCCAGAGATTTGCGTCCCAGGTTACGGACTTTCATCATATCTTCAGAAGTACGGTTGCAAAGTTCTTCTACTGTATTGATACCAGCACGTTTTAAGCAGTTGTAGGAACGAACGGATAACTCAAGTTCATCGATGTTCATCTCCAGAACTTTTTCCTTCTCGTCATCTTCCTTCTCAATCATGACTTCTGCAGTCTTTGCACTTTCAGAAAGATCAATAAAGAGGCTTAAATGCTCGCTCAGTACTTTAGCCGCAAGGCTGACTGCCTCATCGGCGTCCAGGGTACCATTGGTGTAAATATCCAGTGTCAGTTTGTCAAAGTCAGTAACCTGACCGACACGGGTATTTTCAACAGTCATGTTCACACGCTCTACCGGAGTATAAATTGCATCAACAGCAATCACACCAATCGGCATATCGTCTGTTTTTCCTTTGTCAGCGCTGACATATCCGCGACCCTTGGTAATTGTCAGTTCTGCATTGAATTTGCATCCTGTGCCGCCGTTTAAGGTGGCAATTACCTGTTCTGGGTTCAGGACTTCGATATCCTGGTCAACCTGGATATCTGCGCCTGTGACAACACCTTCGCCTTCAAACTCGATATAAGCTGTCTTGGGTTCTGTGCTGTCGCTTGTGTTCTTGATTGCCAGGTTTTTCAGATTCATGATGATTTGTGTCACATCCTCTTTCACACCCGGAATCGAACTGAATTCGTGCAGAACACCGTCAATCTTGACCTGGCTCACTGCAGCACCCGGTAAAGAAGAAAGCATGATTCTTCTTAAAGAGTTGCCGAGAGTGATACCATATCCTCGCTCCAGTGGTTCCACCACGAATTTCCCATATCTCTTATCATCAGACATTTCTGTGATTTGAATTTTGGGTTTGTTAAAATCGAACATGCAAAGCCCTCCTTGCTACGTGCATATTACTTAGAATACAACTCGACGATTAACATCTCGTCAACAGGAACGTCGATTTCCTCTCTTGTCGGAAGTGCTTTTACTTCACCTTTCAGATTTTCCTGGTCAACATCTAACCAAGCCGGTACAAGACGTCCGCCTGTTGCTTCCAGAACGTCTTTATATCTCTGAGAAGATTTGCATTTTTCTTTGATTTCGATTGTGTCTCCGGCTTTTACCAGGTAAGACGGAATGTTTACCTGTTTGCCGTTTACCATTACATGTTTATGGTCAACGATCTGTCTTGCTTCTCTTCTGGTTCTTGCGAATCCCATACGGAAGATAACATTGTCCAGACGTGTCTCCAGCATGATCATCAGGTTTTCACCTGTCTGACCCTGTTTCTGGTCAGCCTTTACGTAGTAGTTACGGAAAGGTTTCTCCAGAACGCCGTAGATGAATTTAGCTTTCTGTTTTTCTCTTAACTGAAGTCCGTACTCAGACATTTTTCTGTTTGCTCTTCTTAACTGTCTGGTGGATTTCTTGTCAATTCCTAAATATACAGGATCCAGACCCAGGGATCTACATCTTTTCAGAACCGGTACTCTATTTACTGCCATGATTTCTTAACCTCCTAATTAGACTCTTCTACGTTTTGGTGGACGGCATCCGTTGTGGGGAACCGGTGTTACGTCGCGAATGCTTGTAACTTCCAGACCACAAGCTGAGAGCGCACGGATTGCTGCTTCTCTTCCTGATCCCGGTCCTTTTACAAAAACGTCAACAGTCTTCAGACCATGAACTAACGCTGCTTTTGTAGCAGTCTCTGCAGCCATCTGAGCTGCATACGGAGTAGATTTCCTTGAACCTTTAAATCCCAGACCACCGGCACTTGCCCATGATAAAGCATTTCCTTCAGCATCTGTCAATGTTACGATTGTATTGTTGAAAGATGACTGGATATGTGCCTGTCCGCGTTCAACGTTTTTCTTAATACGCTTTTTTGTCACTTTTTTTGTAACTTTAGCCATTTTTAAACTAACCTACTTTCTCACTTAATCAAAAATTATCATGTTTCTTATATTGACTTCAGAAAGTACGCACTGCGAACTCTCTCTTGTCATAAATTATTTCTTCTTGTTAGCAACAGTTCTCTTCGGGCCTTTTCTGGTTCTTGCATTTGTCTTAGTCTTCTGTCCGCGAACCGGAAGTCCTTTTCTGTGGCGGATTCCTCTGTAGCATCCGATTTCCTGTAATCTCTTGATGTTCAGAGCGATTTCTCTTCTCAGATCACCCTCTACAGCGATATTCAGTTCATCGATTGCATCACGAATCTTTCCTACTTCTTCGTCAGTTAAATCCCTGCAGCGAGTGTCAGGGTTTACTCCTGCCTCTACTAAGATACGGTCAGCACTTGTTCTACCAATTCCGTAGATATAAGTCAGACCAATTTCAACACGTTTTTCTCTTGGTAAGTCTACACCAGCTATACGAGCCATGTATTTGTTCCTCCATTGTTCTTAAAAAATATTGTTCCTAATTGGGATACATAAAAATGACGGGTCTCTATGCATCCAGCCGCAAAATAAAATTTTACGCAGCCTTTCCGTCACGGCAGAGCGACGGTATTAAGCAATATTCTGTAATCGCCCTCTCGGCAGGACGACAAACGTGATATATTACTATATTTAATCAGTACGAACAACGCAACCGCGCGTTTCATACTGCAGCCGCACTAAAATAATTCACACAAATCACATCGTTTAAACACGCATCTCAAATTTCATGCCAAAAAACAGCATTCTTTTAGAGTTCCATGCTTAACCCTGACGCTGTTTGTGTTTCGGGTTTTCACAGATAATTCTGATACTGCCTTTTCTCTTGATAACTTTGCATTTTTCGCAAATCGGTTTTACAGATGATCTTACCTTCACGGATAACCCTCCTTTCTGAATTTCTCTGCACATGGGCATAAAAAGTCCACGTACGAGCACAAAAGTACGTTTTTAATGATAACACTGTCGTTGCAAGAATGCAAGCACTTTTTCAAAAAAATTCTGCTTATCTTTAAAATGCTATATTTGCAGGCAAAGCGGACGCCGGAGGCTGTCCTGGGGTTCCCTGGGCGAACGAGAGCAGAGAACTTCCAAGCTAACACGTAACCCGCACTAAGTTCATCGCCTTAGGGCTCTTCACTAAGTGCTTGCTAACGTGTGGATCTTGTAAGCTTCTCTACCCGCTCTTAAACGCCCGCCCAGGGAACCCCAGAACCGCCTCCGGCTGTTTTTAGACACCGAAAGGCTCAATGAATGTTCATTTTTATTCTCAATAGCAGATTTGTATGAAAACAGGGAAGAATGTATTGAGGCTGCCTATCAGAGCACATCCACCATAATAGAAATAACCTCAACTATATCTCCAAAAATTATAGGATATCTTTGAGAAAAAAGGCGTATCTCCCCGAACTACCTACTAAATTCAATGATTCATTGAAACCTATAGGTAATTTAACACCAAAACCAGGGCATCCCTCACTCATTTACCTACTAAAATACAAGATTCAATGAATCCTATAGGTATTTTGGCACCAAAAGCAAGGTCTTACCTCACCTATTTACCTACTTAAAGGCAAGTTTCAGTGAATCCTATAGGTATTTTGGCACCAAAAGCAAGGTCTTACCTCACCTATTTACCTACTTAAAGGCAAGTTTCAGTGAATCCTATAGGTATTTTGCTCCAAAAACAGGCTTACCCCACTCATTTACCTACTAAAATACAAGATTCAGTGAATCCTATAGGTATTCTACCGCCAAAACAAGGTTGAACCCTACCATTTACCTACTAAAATACAAGGATCATCGAACCCTATAGGTACTTTGGCACCAAAATCAAGTCTTACCTCACCCACTTACCTACTGAATGGCAAATATCATTGAATCCTATAGGTATTTTACCGCCAAAACCAGATTTTACCTCACCTATTTACCTACTAAATGGCAAATTTCATTGAATCCTATAGGTATTTTACCGCCAAAACCAGATTTTACCTCACTTATTTACCTACTAAATGGCAAATTTCATTGAATCCTATAGGTATTTTACCGCCAAAACCAGATTTTACCTCACCTATTTACCTACTAAATGGCAAGTTTCATCGAATCCTATAGGCATACCGGATAGAAAACCTTTTCCACCAGTCTGTACAGCAATAAGGCACCTCCATAGATAAAAACATATCCGCGGAAAGAGAACACCAGTGAAACAGGGATCCGGCGGGGGCGGAGGTGGGAATGGGGTGAGCGGCGTTTCACGGAGCGTCTGGGAGATCCACCTGCCCCAGACACTTAATGAGGAAGCCCTTGCTGACGAATTTAGTGTATGGGAGCAGGTTAGCTCCCTGACAAGCGCAGTGCGCCGCTCACCCCATTCCCACCTCCGCCCCCGCCGCATCCATGTTTCACGTCCGCCCTCTATCCATCCCCCGCCTTAAACCAAAAAAAGGAGATGCCTCCCACTCCGCAAAGCAGCCCGCATCCCCTTCATAAAACCAACAACCAATATCAACCAAAACTCTTATTTGTCTCTCCAGATAATCCTGCCCTTACTCAGATCATACGGTGACATCTCAATCGTCACCTTATCTCCCGGAAGAATCCTGATGAAATTCATCCTCAGTTTCCCGCTGATGTGCGCCAGAATCACATGTTTATTCTCCAGTTCCACCTTAAACATAGCGTTCGGCAACTTCTCCAGTACCGTTCCTTCTACTTCAATAACATCTGCCTTTGACATATATCAAACCTCCTGTTTCCTTCTATATTCTTTTACAACTCTCTTGATAGTTTCATTCTTCCATTCCCCGCCTTCACTGAGAATACTCTCAATCTCCGGGGAAATCCTGCGGTTAATCTGGACATGCCTCATTTTCTTCTTCTTGGGATGCTCACAAGTCCTAAGCGTTCCGTCAGCCAGATAGACATATCCGTCCTCCGCTCTGACGATGATATAATATCTGCCGGTATCATGGCCAGCCATGGAAACCGCTGCCATTCCTGCTCTCACCTCGCTCATAGGTCCACCTACTCACTCAAGGTCAGTATTTCAGGATCGCCGTCTGTGATGAGAATGGTATTTTCATAGTGGGCTGACAGAGAACCATCTTCTGTCACCACGGTCCAGTCATCATCCAGCCAAACCACATCGGCTCTGCCTTCATTAATCATCGGTTCAATCGCAAGAGTCATACCTGCCTGAAGTCTCAGCCCTCTGCGCTTCTGACGGAAATTCGGTATCTGCGGGTCTTCGTGCAGGCTTGTGCCGATTCCATGTCCGACCAAATCCCTGACTACACCGTATCCGAACTTCTCTGCATATGCGCCGATGGCTGCGGAGATTTCATATAAATGCTGTCCTGCCCTGGCATACTTGATTCCTTCAAAGAAACTCTGTCTGGTCACATCAATGAGTTTCTGCGCCTCCGGCGCGATCTCGCCCACCGCATGGGTACGTGCCGCGTCTGAATGATATCCTTTGTAGATCAGCCCGGCGTCCAGACTCACAATATCCCCATCCTGGAGAATGTGGTCCTTACGCGGAATTCCGTGTACCACCTCATCGTTGACAGAGACACAGATAGATGCCGGATATCCATTATAGTTCAGGAAATTCGGTATACAGCCCATCTGACGGATAAGCTTTTCTCCATACTGGTCAATGTCGAGGGTGGAAATACCCGGACGGATAAAATCCCTCAGCTCGTCGTGTACCTTCTCCAGAAGCCTTCCGGCCTCCCTCATAAGTTCAATTTCATTGGCAGTTTTTATCGATACTGACATTTTTTACGCTCCTAATATTTTGACGATCGCCTGGAACACATCTTCCATATCGACGGTTCCGTCAACCTGTTTTAATATACCGGACTTGGTATAGTAGTCAATCAGGGGCTGTGTCTGGTCATGATATACTGTGAGACGTTTTAAAACAGTCTCCGGCTGATCATCATCTCTCAGAATCAGTTTCTCACCGCAGATATCACATACATCCTCTGTTTTCGGAGGATTGTACTTGATATGGTAAGTAGCGCCGCATCCTACACACGCTCTTCTGCCGGACATACGGTTTACAATATTCTCATCCGGAACATCCACGTCAATGGCATAATCCACCTTCTGACCCATTTTAGCCAGCGCTGCGTCCAGGCTCTCTGCCTGGGGAATTGTTCTGGGGAATCCATCCAGCACATAACCATTTTCACAGTCATCCTGTGCCACTCTGTCCACTACCAGGTCCACTACTAATTCATCCGGAACCAGCAGGCCCTGATCCATATAGGTCTTAGCCTTTTTACCCAGCTCTGTTCCGTTCTTGATGTTGGCACGGAAAATATCACCTGTGGAGATATGCGGAATCTGATACTTCTCCGCAATTTTCTTCGCCTGTGTTCCTTTTCCTGCCCCCGGTGCGCCTAACATAATAATCTTCATACTTCTCTTCCCCTTTCGTATTTCAATCCGCATTCCGCCTTAAAGTATAAGCGCGGAATCATAGCCCACGGATCGCTGCCCAGACCCCAATCAGGGTGTGTGTCCTTATATAGCATTTTAGTGCACCCACAAAAGTGGGTACACTTAAATCATATAAGCTTATTCACTTAAAAATCCCTTGTAGTTACGAACCAGCATACGGGACTCAACCTGCTTGATCGTCTCCAGGACAACGCCCACCACGATGATGATGGATGTACCGCCGAAAGAAACATTTGCACCGAACACACCATTAAAGAAGAATGGGATAACGGCAACAATGACCAGACCTGTGGCACCGATGAAGATAATGTAACTTAAGATTTTTTCCAGATATTCCTGTGTCGGTTTACCCGGACGGATACCCGGAATGAAACCGCCCTGTTTTTTCATATTATCCGCAACTTCCATCGGGTTGAAGGTGATGGATGTATAGAAATAAGCAAAGAAAATAACAAGTACGATGTAAACAACCAGACCAATGGAATAAAGAGGCTCATTCGGGTTGAACCAGTTGCTTGAAGTCAGACCTTTTAAAATCTTGCTTCCGATTCCTGTACCGCCGCCTTTACCCAGGAAGCTCGCGATGACTACCGGGAAAGACATAAGGGAGGATGCGAAGATAATGGGAATAACACCTGCAGTGTTCACCTTCAGAGGAATCGCACTGGACTGTCCGCCCATCATTTTTCTTCCTACCATCTTCTTGGAATACTGGACCGGAATCTTCCGCTCTCCACCGTTCAGGATAAGTACAAGTACCACTACCACTATAATGATTGCCATGATAATGATAGCTGCCAGGCCGCCTCTTGCGATGGTTTTCCCTTTTACGAATTTCTCGAACAGGGAAGCCAGGTCGCTTGGAATCCTGGATACAATGTTGATCATCAGGACGATAGAGATACCATTTCCCACACCTTTTTCAGTGATCTGTTCACCGATCCACATCAGCATTGCAGAACCGCCGGTTAAGGTCACTACTGCAACAACAATGCTGGTGAAGTTCATCTCTGTCAGCCAGCCGCGGTTACCGAAGCCGATCACCATGGCTACAGACTGGAACAGAGCCAGACCTACAGTCAGATAACGGGTGATGGCAGTCATTTTCTTCCTGCCCTCCTCACCGTCACGCTGCATTTCTTCCAATTTGGGAATTGCAATTGTCAGAAGCTGAATGATGATAGATGATGTGATATATGGCGTAATACTCAACGCAAAGATAGACATCTGTTCAAATGAACCGCCTGTAAATGCATTGAAGAAATTGAACGCATCATTAGACTGGCTTGCAAACAGGTTCTTAAAAAAGTCCCTGTCTACGCCCGGAATTGGCAGCTGAGAGCCAATCCGGACAACAACCAGCATTAACAATACATAGTAAATTCGACGTCTTACATCTTTTATTTTAAAAGCGTTCCTAAGAGTCTCAAGCATTAAATCACCTCGACTGTTCCACCTGCAGCTTCGATTTTAGTTTTAGCGGTTTCGCTTACAGCGTTAACCTTTAAGTTAACCTTCTTTGTGATTTCACCACTTCCGAGGATTTTAACGCCGTCGCCAAGACGGGAAATAGCTCCGGATGCCAGTAAAGCTGCCGGTGTTACCTCTGCTCCATCCTCGAATCTGTTTAACTCGCTGACATTGATCGCTACGATGTCTTTAGAGTTTCTGCATTTGAAGCCTCTCTTAGGAAGTCTTCTGTATAAAGGCATCTGTCCACCTTCAAATCCCGGTCTCTTAGCTCCGGAACGGGCTTTCTGTCCTTTATGGCCTTTACCTGCGGTCTTACCGTTTCCTGAACCGTGGCCACGGCCTCTTCTGAAGTTATCGCTCTGTCTGGAGCCTTCAGCTGGTTTTAAATTTGATAAATCCATGACTGCACCTCCTTCTTCAATGATTAGATTTCTTCTACTTTCACTAAGTGTCTTACCTGCTGGATCATACCGCGAACGGCTGCATTGTCAGGCATTTCCACTGTCTTGTTCAGTTTTCTTAAACCTAAAGCTTCTACTGTTTTTCTGTTTTTCGGAACAGCACCGATTGTAGATTTCACCAGAGTGATTCTTAATTTATCTGCCATTTTTCAATCCTCCTACGCAAAAATCTCGTCAACAGATTTTCCACGAAGTTTTGCTACTTCTTCCGGAGTCTTTAACTGACTTAAACCTGCGATGGTAGCCAGAACTACGTTCTGTTTGTTACGGGAACCCATACATTTTGTACGGATGTTTTTGATACCTGCAAGCTCGATTACCGCACGGGCCGGGCCGCCGGCGATAACACCGGTACCTTCCGGAGCTTTCTTCAGCAGCATCTCAGCGCTTCCAAATTTTCCGATGAAGTCATGGGTAATACTTCCGTTTTCGTCTCTTGCTACTGTAACAAGTTTCTTCATAGCATCCTCTTTTCCCTTGCGGATAGCTTCGGGAATCTCGGCTGCCTTTCCTAATCCAGCGCCTACGTGACCATTGCCGTCACCTACAACAACTAAAGCTGTGAAACGGAAGTTACGACCACCTTTAACAACCTTTGTTACACGCTTGATTGACACTACTTTTTCTTCTAATTCTAACTGACTAGCATCAATGATAGAACGTTTCATGTGTTCATTTCCTCCCTTATTAGAATTCTAACCCAGCTTCACGTGCTGCGTCTGCTAATGCCTGAATTTTTCCGTGATATATAAAGCCGCCTCTGTCAAAGACAACCTCTTTGATGCCTGCTTCGATAGCTTTCTTACCGATCACAGTTCCTAAATATGCTGCAGCATCAACGTTATTGGTTTTTTCCAATTCAGCTTTTACCTCTTTCTGAGTGGTAGAAGCGGAAACCAGAGTTTTTCCAACGGTATCGTCAATAATTTGAGCATACATATGATTATTGCTGCGGAAAACTGCTAAACGTGGAGTTGTAGCGGTGCCGCTCAGATGATTACGTAATCTTCTATGTTTTTTTGCGCGAACTTTCGCTCTTGATACTTTACTAACCATTTTTACACTCTCCTTAATTATTTCTTACCAGTTTTACCAACTTTACGTCTGATAACTTCATCAGCATACTTAATACCTTTACCTTTGTATGGCTCCGGTCTTCTCTTATCTCTGATTTCAGCAGCGTACTGGCCAACTTTTTCTTTATCGATTCCTTTTACGATGATTTTATTACCATCTACAGAAGATTCCAGTCCTTCTGGGTCTTCCATCTCTACCGGATGTGAGTATCCTAAGGAGAGAACCAGTTTCTTACCCTGTTTTGCAGCTTTATAACCTACACCGTTAACTTCCAGAGTTTTTTCATATCCCTGGCTTACACCGATCACCATGTTCTGGATCAGTGTTCTTGTTAAACCGTGTAAAGATTTCATTTTCTTTAAATCATTTGGTCTTGTAACGACTACCTGACCATCCTCTAATTTGATTGACATCTCTGTCGGTAACGCTTTCTCAAGTGTTCCCTTTGCGCCTTTTACGGTCACAAAATTGTTCTCAGCAATTTTAACTTCTACGCCTGCCGGAACAGCTACTGGCTGTCTTCCAATACGTGACATACCTGTTGTCCTCCTTACTTAAATTTTCGGAAGGGCCTATTATGGTTCCCTTCTGTTTTCAGTATCTCTATCTATGAAAATTGCATATTTCCGGCCAAAGCCGGGAGGCAATTACCATACGAATGCTAATACCTCGCCGCCAACGTGCAGCTTTCTTGCTTCTTTATCTGTGATAACACCCTGGTTTGTGGACAGGATTGCAATACCCAGTCCGCCCAGAACTCTCGGAATCTCCTGGCTGCCTGCGTATACACGTAAGCCCGGTTTGGAAATTCTTTTCAGGCCTGTAATGATCTTTTCATTCTTGTCTGCACCGTATTTTAAGGTGATACGGATGGTCTTGAATGCGCCGTCTTCCAGAACGTCGTATTTTGCGATATATCCCTCTTTTACCAGGATATCGGCAATAGCAAGTTTCATTTTAGATGCCGGAACATCTACTGTATCATGTTTTGCAGTATTTGCATTACGGATTCTTGTAAGCATATCTGCAATTGGATCGCTCATTGTCATTAGAGTTTCCTCCTTCTATTCTTTATCCCATATCCGCCCAGGCGGATGAACTGATTAGATACTTTTAGTCCGCGGCTTGCGCTCGCTAAATATTCAATGCCTACCAGGAAGCTTTTTTCACTCCCGGAATCTGGCCTTTGTATGCTAATTCACGGAAGCAGATTCTGCAGATTCCGTATTTTCTCAAGTAAGCATGTGGACGGCCACAAATTCTGCAACGATTGTATTCTCTTGAAGAGAATTTCTGTTTACGCTGCTGTTTTAATTTCATTGCTGTTTTAGCCATGAATTTTCCCTCCTATAATTACTTTGCAAATGGCATGTTAAATAATGTCAATAATTCGCGGGCTTCTTCGTCTGTTTTAGCAGTTGTAACGAAAATGATGTCCATACCTCTTACTTTATCGACTTTATCGTATTCCACTTCCGGGAAAATTAACTGCTCTTTGATACCGAGTGCATAGTTACCTCTTCCATCAAATGCGTTAGGGTTAACGCCGCGGAAGTCACGTACTCGAGGCAGTGCTAAGTTGATAAGGCGATCAGCAAATTCATACATTTTTTCGCCTCTCAGAGTTACTTTACAACCGATCGGCATGCCTTCACGGAGTTTGAAGTTAGCAATGGAGTTTTTTGCTTTTGTTGTTACAGCTTTCTGACCTGTGATCAGTTCCATGTCAGCTACAGCTGCATCTAACAGTTTTGCGTTTTCCTTTGCTTCGCCTACACCCATGTTCACAACGATTTTGTCGAGTTTCGGCACTTCCATGATATTTTTATAACCAAACTTTTTGACCATAGCGTCTACGATCTCATTTTTGTATACTTCTCTCAGTCTGCTCACTTTAAAATGGCCTCCTCTCTAATTAATCGATTACTTTGCCTGTAGCTTTGGCGAAACGCACTTTCTTGTCGCCTTCCATCTTGAAGCCGACTCTGGTAGCTTTGCCTTCGTGTACTAACATAACGTTAGATACATCCAGCCAAGCTTCCTTCTCAACAATACCGCCCTGCTGATTAGCCATGGAAGGTTTTGTGTGCTTTGTTACCATGTTTGCGCCTTCAACCAGAACAGCACCTTTTTTCGGATTAACAGAGATTACTTTTCCTTCTTTGTCTTTATCTTTACCGGCGATCACTTTAACAGTATCACCTTTTTTAATCTTAAATGTTGACATCAGGTTACCTCCTATAATACTTCGGGAGCTAAGGAAACAATTTTCATAAACTGTTTCTCACGAAGCTCTCTAGCTACTGGTCCAAAAATACGGGTTCCTCTCGGAGTCTTGTCATCCTTGATGATGACTGCAGCGTTCTCATCGAATTTGATGTAGGATCCGTCTTTACGACGAGCGCCTTTTTTAGTACGAACAACAACGGCTTTCACAACATCACCTTTTTTAACAACACCACCTGGTGTTGCATCTTTGACAGTAGCAACGATCACATCACCGATGTTAGCATATCTTCTCGTAGAACCACCCATAACACGGATGCAGAGGATTTCTTTTGCACCTGTATTGTCAGCGACTCTAAGTCTACTTTCCTGTTGAATCATGCTTGGATTCCTCCTTACGAATTATTTGGCTCTTTCAACTACTTCAACAAGTCTCCATCTCTTGTCTTTGGACAGAGGTCTTGTTTCCATAACTTTTACAGTGTCACCGATATTGCATGTGTTTTCTTCATCATGCGCTTTTAATTTATATGTTCTCTTCACAATTTTTTTGTAAAGAGGATGTTTAACGTGGTCTTCAATCGCTACAACGATGGTTTTATCCATCTTATTGCTTGTAACTTTACCAACACGTGTTTTTCTAAGATTTCTTTCCACGGTTATGCCTCCCTTATTACTCTGCTGCTTTTGCCTTGTTCTGGGCAATCAGTGTCTGAATTCTGGCAATATTTTTGCGAACCTCTTTGATTCTGCTTGTATTGTCCAATTGATTGGTTGCATTCTGAAATCTCAAATTGAAGAGTTCCTTTTTAGCAGCTACTAATTCTTCCTGTAATTCTGCAGCTGATTTTGTTTTTAAATCTTCTACATAATTTTTAATTTTCACTGTTATCACCGCCTTCTAAGTCTGCACGAGAAACGATTTTACATTTACATGGTAACTTGTGCATAGCAAGACGCAGCGCTTCGCGTGCTGTCTCTTCCGGCACACCTGCGATTTCAAACATTACTCTGCCTGGCTTTACAACTGCTACCCAGTATTCTAAGGCACCTTTACCGGAACCCATACGTGTTTCTGCTGGTTTTGCTGTTACTGGTTTATCCGGGAAAATCTTGATCCAAACTTTACCACCACGTTTGATGTAACGGGTCATAGCAACACGGGCTGCCTCAATCTGGTTGGATTTGATCCAGCACGGCTCAGTTGATACTAAGCCGAACTCACCGTAGTTGATTTTATTTCCTCTTAATGCTTTTCCTTTCATGGATCCGCGGAATTGTTTACGACGTTTAACTCTTTTAGGCATTAACATAATTATTTATCGCTCCCTTCCTTAGTTCCTTTAGTTGGAAGTACCTCGCCATTGTAGATCCATGCCTTAACGCCAACTTTGCCGTAGGTGGTATCTGCTTCAGCGAAACCGTAATCGATATCTGCTCTAAGTGTCTGCAGCGGAATATTTCCCTCGCTGTAGAACTCTGTACGTGCCATATCTGCACCGCCAAGACGTCCTGATACAGCAGTCTTGATTCCTTTTGCTCCGGCTCTCATGGTTCTCTGCATAGTAGATTTCATGGCACGACGGAAGGAAATACGGTTCTCTAACTGTAATGCAATGTTCTCAGCTACTAACTGAGCATCTTTGTCCGGTCTCTTTACTTCTTTGATATCAACGATCAGTTTTTTGCTTGTGTAGTTCTGTAATTCAGCTTTCACTTTTTCGATCTCAGAACCGCCTTTACCGATAACAACGCCCGGTTTTGCAGTATAGATGATCACTTTTACTCTGTCAGATGCTCTCTCGATTTCAATCTTAGAAACACCTGCGCTGTATAATTTCTTTTTCAGGAATGTCCTGATGTTATAATCTTCCACTAAGTTATCAGCGAAGTCGCCTTCAGCGTACCATTTGGAATCCCAATCTTTGATAACGCCGACTCTCAGTCCATGTGGGTTAACTTTCTGTCCCATGATTGTCCTCCTTATCTCTCATCCAACACAACGGTAACGTGGCAGTTTCTCTTTTCGATCCTGTAAGCTCTGCCCTGTGCTCTCGGTTTGATTCTCTTCATAGTCGGAGCTTTGTTAGCGTAGCACTCAGCGATATAAAGGTTTTCCGGGTTCATACCATTGTTGTTTTCAGCATTTGCGATTGCTGATTCCAGTAATTTCTTGATTACGCTTGACGCGTATCTTGGGTTATATGTCAGGATACCAAGGGCAGTCTGAACGTCTTTCCCACGGATTACATCCAGTACATAGCATGCTTTCTGTACGGACATTCTAGCGTAGGATATCTTCGCAGACGGTCTTGTATCTTTATTAGCATTTCTTGCTCTTTTAATCTGACTTCTATGTCCTTTAGCCATGATAAAAGCCTCCTTCTAAAATATTAACGAACACCTGATTTTTTCTCGTCTTTGCCATGTCCTCTGTAGGTTCTGGTAGCAACGAACTCACCGAGTTTGTGACCAACCATATCCTCTGTTACATATACCGGCACATGTTTTCTTCCGTCATGGACAGCGAATGTGTGTCCAACGAAGGACGGGAAGATTGTAGAACGACGTGACCAGGTTTTGATAACTGTTTTATTTCCAGCCGCATTCAGAGCGTCTACTTTTTTCAGTAAGCTTTCATCTGCGAACGGTCCTTTTTTTAATGAACGAGCCATTTAGCCTTACCTCCTTATTTCGCTAATGTTTTACCATCTCTTCTTCTTACGATATACTTGTTAGACTGTTTGTTTTTCTTTCTTGTCTTCAAGCCAAGAGCCGGTTTGCCCCATGGTGTACACGGACCCGGACGGCCGATACCGGTCTTACCTTCACCACCACCGTGCGGATGGTCATTCGGGTTCATAACAGAACCACGAACTGTAGGTCTGATACCCATGTGACGTTTACGTCCTGCTTTACCAATATTGATAAGGCTGTGCTCGCCGTTACCTACTACGCCGATAGAAGCGCGGCAGTTAATCGGAACCATTCTCATTTCACCTGACGGCAGACGAAGGGTTGCGTATTTGCCTTCTTTTGCCATTAACTGTGCACCGTTTCCAGCGGAACGAACTAACTGACCGCCTTTTCCAGGATACAGCTCAATGTTGTGGATCATAGTACCAACCGGAATCTCAGACAGAGGCAGGCAGTTACCTACACGAACCTCGGCATTTGCACCGTTCTGGATCTTCATACCAACCTTTAATCCTTCCGGAGCAAGGATGTATGCTTTCTCACCATCTGCATATGCAACTAATGCAATGTTTGCAGTTCTGTTCGGATCGTACTCGATTGTTTTTACTGTTCCGGGAATATCATCTTTTCTTCTCTTGAAGTCGATGATTCTGTATTTTCTTCTGCTGCCGCCACCACGGTGCCTAACTGTAATTTTACCTTGATTATTTCGTCCAGCGTTTTTATTTAAGGACACTACCAGAGACTTCTCAGGTGTTGCTGTTGTGATTTCAGAGAAATCAGAACCTGTCATGTGTCTTCTGGAAGGTGTATATGGACTATAGGATTTAATTCCCATTTCTGTCTCTCCTTTCATTCTCCACGCCGCAAGCATTGTTATTCACAACGCATCCTGGCGTTTTCATGCCGGCAGTCAAATATCGGATTAATTTTTCTTGACTGCGCTTAGTTACTATTGGTTAAGGGCTGATTAAAGTCCCTCGAAGATTTCGATATCCTTGCTGTCCTCTGTTAAAGTAACAACAGCTTTTTTGGTTTTTGCTGTTTTGCCGAAGGTCATTCCGCGTCTTTTTGTCTTGCCATCTAAATTCATGGTGTTGACAGTTTTTACTTTTGCTCCCTCGAACATTTTCTCAACAGCTTCTTTGATCATGGTCTTGTTTGCTTCCGGATGAACTAAGAAAGTATATTTCTTCTCGCCCATAGCAGCCATGCTCTTCTCGGTAATAACCGGTTTCAGGATTACATCATAATACTGTACGTTTGCCATTATGCGTATACCTCCTCAATTGAAGCTACAGCAGATTTTGTCAGGATTACCGTATTGTATTTCAGAACATCATATACGTTAATGGTGTTCGGTAATGCTGTGATCACATCCGGGATGTTTCTTGCGGATAATACTACGTTCTGATCATTGTCAGCCAGTACTACCATTGCTTTGGAAACATTCAGGTTATTTAAAACTGCCTGCATTGCCTTGGTCTTTACTTCATCTAATTTCAGGTCATCAAGAACGATGAGCTTGTTCTCCTGTACTCTGCTTGTCAGAGCAGATTTAAGAGCTGCTCTTCTTTCTTTCTTGTTCATTTTGATTTCATAATCTCTCGGAACCGGAGCGAATACAACACCGCCGCCTGTCCACTGCGGAGATCTTGTTGAACCCTGTCTAGCATGACCGGTTCCTTTCTGTCTCCACGGTTTTCTTCCGCCGCCGCTCACTTCAGAACGTGTTTTCGCCTTCTGAGTTCCCTGACGTTTATTTGCAAGCTGACGAACAACAGCTAAATGCACTAAATGGTCGTTGATCTCAACGCCAAACACTGCATCGTTTAATTCCATTGTTCCAACTTCTTTGCCTTCCATATTATAAACAGATACGTTTGCCATCTGTGTGGTCCTCCTTTCCCAGAAAAACTTTATTTCACGGTTTTAACAGATTCTTTGATTGTTACTAAGGATTTCTTCGGTCCCGGAACGCTTCCTTTAACTAAAAGCAGGTTGTTCTCAGTATCTACTTTCACAACTTCCAGGTTCTGAACTGTAACTTTTACATTTCCCATCTGGCCCGGCATCTTTTTGCCCTTGAATACTTTACTCGGATCTGATGCTGCACCGTTGGAACCTGCATGACGATGATATTTAGAACCGTGAGCCATAGGTCCTCTGGACTGTCCGTGTCTCTTGATAGCGCCCTGGAATCCTTTACCTTTGCTGATTGCAGTAGCGTCGATCTTATCGCCAGCTTCAAAAACATCGCATTTGATTTCCTGGCCCAGTGCCATCTCCTCAGCACCGTCTAATTTGAATTCTCTTACAAATCTCTTGCAGGAAACACCAGCTTTGTCAAAGTGTCCTTTCATCGGTTTGTTGACAAGGTTTTCTCTCTTGTCTGCGAAACCAACCTGAACTGCGCTGTATCCGTCGTTATCCTGTGTCTTAACCTGTGTTACTACACAAGGACCAGCCTGCAGCACTGTTACGGGAGTTAAAACTCCGTCTTCATTGAAGATTTGAGTCATTCCGACTTTGGTAGCTAAAATCGCTTTCTTCATTTTTTCTTTACCTCCTGTGAATCTACAGCGGATTACACTGTGTTGTGCAATCATCCTAGACAAACAGTCAATATAGACTATATATCAACCTTGTAAGGACAATCTCATATCTTACCGGGCTGCCCCGTTAAGCATGACTTATTTCTGTTTCATTTTGATATCAATGTAAACACCGGCCGGCATCTCTAAACGAGACAGGGCATCAACTGTTTTCTGAGTTGGTGTGATGATATCGATCAGTCTCTTATGAGTTCTCTGCTCGAACTGCTCTCTGGAGTCTTTGTATTTGTGTACCGCACGCAGGATAGTTACTACTTCCTTCTTAGTGGGAAGCGGCACCGGTCCGCTAACAGTTGCTCCATTCTTCTTTACAGTCTCGATGATCTTGCTTGCGGATGCATCTACTAACTGATGATCGTAAGCTTTTAATGTGATTCTCATTACCTGACTTGCCATAAAAAAAGTCTCCTCCTTTTCGCACTTATAAGTAGTACGACAAGCGGCGACTGTACACATTCCCGTGTGTGTCATCTAACGTTTCACACACTCCCACATTCCCGTGGTAAGTCTTCAAGATTTTGTACAGTGACTTGTCGTCAGTTTCCTAACTTGACATTCGCTCCACGGAAAACCTGCCACTTGGGCAGCAACCTCACGCTTCACAGCTATCAATGTCACAGCACTAGTTAGTATACAGGATGTTTTTCCAGAATGCAAGGTATTTTTTTCTTTTTGTTAAAAAAAGTTTGCATTTTTTCCCGTACACAGCACTTTTCCGATAAAAACCACAAAAACAGCGGCACATCTCTGCCTTTTTTAAGGGATGCGCCGCTATATTGCTGTCCATCCTTACCGATATATGCTGCTTCTCAGCTGTTCCTGACTGTCCGGCAGCCTCCGCAGGCGGGATTATCAACCTGTCCTTACGATCCGATGACCTGTTCTGTAAACGCTCTCAGAATATCCACGGATTTATCCATGTCTGCCTTTTCTTTCTCATTCATGGGAATGCGCAGGGTCTGTTCAATTCCGTCCCATCCGATTCTGCAGGGCAGGGAAACCGCAACGCCTGCCCACTCCTCAAAGCTCTCATCCAGCACATGTGCCACCGGAAGTATGGCATCATCATCTTTCATGATTGTCTCTACGATATTGGAAACCGCCATGGCAATTCCATAGAAGGTAGCTCCCTTCAGCTTGATCACCTCTGCACCGCCGTCTTTTGTCCTGTGTGCGATCTCCTCCTCATCCAGCGTGATTCCCACCTGCTGTGCATAATCATAGAGCGGAAATCCCCCGATATTGGCGGAGCTGAAGATAGGTACCTGGCTGTCACCGTGCTCTCCTAAAATATAGGCATTGATATCCTCCACGTTAACATGCAGCTTCTCACTCAAAATATATCGGAAACGCGCTGTATCCAGAGATGTTCCGCTGCCGATAACACGTCCTGACGGCAGCCCCGACTCTTTATACACTGCCGCAGTTGTCACATCCGCAGGATTGGATACCACAAGGATCAGAGGATTTTCAGCAAACTTCATAATATTCCGGGTGATACTTTTTACAATGGAAACATTTGTCTTTGCAAGATCCAGCCGTGTCTGTCCCGGTTTTCTGGCAATCCCCGCTGTAATGATTATGATCTGCGCATTGGCGCACTCTTCATATCCGCCCTTTCTCACCCACACCTGTTTAAAAAAACTTGTGCCATGAGCAATATCCAGCGCTGCCCCTTCTGCCCTGTCCTCATTTAAATCCACCAACACAATATCATTTGCCTGTACCCTTACCATCAAAGTATAGGCAATCGCCTCTCCTACATTACCTGCACCTATCACTACAATTTTGTCTCTATGGGATTCTTTCATTTATATTCTCCTGTCTGAAATATTATTTTCTATATAAGTTTTTATATCCTCCTGCAATTTCAGACAAACACCGGCGGCCCCCGCCTCTTCCAGCGATCATATCTCCTCTCACGTTCCTCCGCAGCCGCACTGCAGATACCTGCCTTCCTAGTGCACAGCCATTCCCCTGCACACACTGCCCCCACCGGAATCCCCCAGGACAATAGCTGTCCCCTTTTCTTTTCCTGCCTGTGAAGCTTGTCCTGGGAACGTTCTTTTATCACACAGTCATTATTATAATGAAAGCTTCTACGTTCAAAAGAAACCTCTGTACTTCCCTCCCGGCTATCCCACTGCCCTTCTGTCTCTGCATACGCCCCAAAAACCCCCGAAAGAACTACACCCAGAACCAGAAGACTCTTCAGAACAGTCCCTATCCTCTGTTTTATTTTTTTCACGTCTATATTTTCTCCGCCCAAATTTTTCAAAAATACACCTCCATCATAATACAGACAACCTCTTTTTTCAATACTTTATTTCAACAGAGTAGAGGAATATAAAGGCTGCTAGGTGTAGAGTTACGAATGCTGCGAAAGAGACACTGTTTTTTTATCTCCCGGTGCGAAGAACAGGGATGGAGGGGGAGGGTGCAGTTTGCTTTTGGCAGACATTGCGGCAGAGAGCCTGAAGATCCAGTACCTACTAAGACTTAGGCGCGACGGCTCTTCCGGAGCGTCTTAGTCGCAGTTCATGACAATAGGAAGTTCGCGAAGCGTACTTTCTATTGTAAGTACTTAGCTGAAGGGGAACGAAGCTGGCTGCCAAAAGCAAACTGCACCCTCCCCCTCCATCCCGTCCCCCTCCCGCCAACACACAAAAAAAAGGACAACGCCCCAAAACGTCATCCCTTTTTTCCGCCTATATAAGCTTAGAATAATCCAGAAGTGTCACCTCATTATCCTTATCCTCAATCACTTCCGGTGATTCCCCCGCCGCTTCCGCCTTAGAAAGCAGTTCCGTCACAGACGGAGCAGGCAGCACAGCTTCCTTGTCCACTACAGGCACCTCCTCAGGTTCAGATTCCATCTCCTCTTCCTGCTGTACCTCTTCCTGTGCAGCCGTCTCTTCCTGTGGCTGCGCAGCTTCTTTCTCTGCTGTCTCCTGAACAGCGCTGTCATCAGAAACCATTTCCACTGCAGACGCATCGGAACTCTCTGTTTCCTCTGCATCCTCCATACCGAGAATGATCTCTGCAGTCTCCTGCGGCACGATTGTTTCCTGTACCTTATCTGGCGCTTCTATATCTCCGTTCTGTACCTTGGCAATACTCTCTGCAATAGATGCCATGGCATCTTTCATAGCACTGTCATATTCATCAGGCTGCTTTTCCGGTATTGGGGCAGCTTCCAAAACAGGAGCTTCCTCTTCCTCATCTTCTGTTTCTTCCTCATCCAGAAGACCCTTCTTGGCAAGTTTTTTGCGGCGCTTCTCCTCTTTTTTGAGGCGCTTGCGTTCCCTGCGGCTCAGCTTCTCTTCTTCGTCGTCATCTTCGTCCTCGTCGTCCTCACTGTCCTCCTCATCCGAAGCCTCTTCATCCTCATCTTCGTCGTCCTCATCGTCAGCCTCGTCCTTACGCCATAACTCAGCCAGAATAAAAAGGATAATTAAAAAGATCACGCCGAGTCCCACAACGATCAGGCCTTCCTTGCTCTGCAGGGCAATGGCCGCATACGCAATGTAGGGAACTACCACAACGACTTTTACTGCATTATTGATTAACTGGACCGTTTCCTCCTTCGCATTCTTGTCATACACACTTTTTACCTTGTATGAACCTGCGGAGGAATCCATATCCGTAACTTTATAGACATATGCCTTATTGTTATTGGTATAGATGATCTTATCGCCCTTTTTCAAGCTTGCGGCATCTATCTCTCTTCCGTAGGCAACAGAACCCACCGGGAGATTGGTATCTTTACTGCTGTTGTCATTCATGACTGTGTTGACCCCTGCAAAGGGAGGAACGAGCAGGGCGGCTGCCACAAGAATTGCGCAGATCACAACCAGATTCACAATAAATTTCAAAAACTTAGACATGTGTGTATTCCTCATTTCGTAATCTCGTGCTTATTTTTTGCTGAAGTCCATGCATATTTTATATTAACATTTTCCGGCAGAGATGTACATAGGAAATCGCAAAAATTTTCTCAGCAGTTCCTGAGGAACGCAAGATATCCCTGATAAGCCTCATAGATATCCACTTTACTGGCAATCTCCCAGGGAGAATGCATATTCAGTACAGGCACACCGCAGTCAATGACTTCCATATTATAATTGGCCAGAATGTAGGCAATGGTGCCGCCTCCGCCTGCGTCCACCTTGCCCAGTTCCGCTGTCTGGAAGGATACCTTGTTCTCATCCATAACACGGCGAAGTTCAGCAATGTACTCAGGGTTGGCATCGTTGGAGCCGCTTTTTCCTCTGGAACCGGTATATTTGTTGAAGGTAATCCCATGGCCCAGATAGGCGGAGTTCTTCTTTTCCATCACCTCCGGATAATTGGGATCAAAGGCTGCGCTTACATCTGAGGAGAGCATTTTTGAGTTTTTCAAAGCCCTGCGCACCAGCAGTTCGCTGTACTGCCCGCAGGCATTCATCACCTCTGCCACGGTGTTCTCAAAAAAGCGTGACTGCATGCCCGTGGCACCCACACTGCCGATCTCCTCTTTATCTACCAGGAGGCATACGGAGGTATACTTCACCTCATCCACAGCGGCAATGGCCTCGAATGAGGGGTATGCACACACCCTGTCATCATGGCCGTATGCCATAAGCATACTTCGGTCCAGGCCAAAATCCCTGGCAGCTCCCGCAGGGACCACTTCCAGCTCAGCGGAGATGAAATCCTCTTCCTCCACCTGATACTTCTCCTTTAATATAGAAAGAATCTGTGCTTTTACTGCCTCTGTCTCCGCGCCTTCCAGCGGAATGCTGCCAACAAGCACGTTCAGGTTCTCACCTTCCACCACTTCCTTGGCGTTCTTCTCCATCTGTTTTCCTGAGAGGTGGATCAGCAGGTCTGAGATTCCCACAACCGGGTCGTCTGCATCCTCGCCGATGACGATGGGGAGCACTGTGCCGTCCTTTTTCACGATCACACCGTGCAGGGCCATGGGCAGTGTCACCCACTGGTATTTCTTCACGCCGCCGTAATAATGTGTGTCAAGGAGGGCCTGTTCTCCCTCCTCATAGAGCGGATTCTGTTTCAGGTCAAGTCTGGGGGAATCCACGTGGGCGCCCAGAATGCGCATTCCTTTTTCCATGGGTTCCTCTCCTATTACAAAGAGCGCCAGTGCCTTTCCCATATTGTCTGCATAGACCTTATCCCCGGCCTTCAGTTCTGTTCCTGCATCCACTACAGCATTCAGATCCTGAAATCCGGCCTGCTTCGCTCTCTTTACCATCTCCGCAACACATTCTCGTTCTGTCTTGCAGTCAGATATAAACTTCCTGTAAGCTTCGCAGAAAGCAAAAATTTCACTTTTGTCTCCGTATTTTTTCCAAGCATTTTCTGTCAATTGATGAACCACCTTTCCTATCGGGCATCTGCCTTTTTCTTATTTTAAAGCTTACTACACAGAGAATGGAAATGCAAGCGTGAACAGTAACCCAAAGGCAGTCAGGCCGGAAATCCGGCGCGGCGCCTGCTGCGGCGCCGTCTGCCAGGATTCCGGCCTGGGTGTATTTCTTCTTATTATATAGGATCAAAATTTAAGCTTCAGGGTCTTGATCTCATAAGGTTTCATCCTGAAGGATACCTTTCTTCCGTCAGGCTGCAGTTCTTCCATATCCGCTTCCAGCATATCGCATTCGCAGACTGTCTTGATGTCCTCCGCAAAGGTCAGAGAAACCTCTGTCCTTCTGTTAAAGCATTCGTAGAGTCTGACAATGACTGCCTCCTCTTCCTCCGCCTTTTTCACAACCTCAACCACCACATTCTCACGGCTGCAGGTTACAAAGGAATAGACATCCGGCAGTGTGCCGCCCTCATTGGCCTTTACGGCAGCCTCAAGAGGATTGTTCAGCAGATATGCCTGGTTTACGGTTCCCGCCTCCTTCCAGCTTCCCCGGTGCGGGTAAATGGAATAGGTGAAGGTATGGTGTTCTTTATCTGCCTCCGGATTTGGATATATGGCGGACTTCAGCATGGAAATGCCGATCACGCCGTCCCGGACACTGCATCCGTACTTGCAGTCATTTAACACGCTGACGCCGTAACCGTCCTCAGACACATCCATCCACTTGTGTACACAAACCTCGAACTTTGCGAAATCCCATGAGGTGTTGGCATGGGTAGGACGTTTCACATTGCCATACTGGATCTCAAAAGATGCCTCGCTGGTGTGGATATCCACCGGGAACAGAGCCTTCACAAAAATCTGGTGCTCTCTCCAGTCTATCTCATTTTTGATATCAATGCGGGCTGTATCCTTATAAATGCAGATGTACTGACTGATTACGGAATCCAGATAATTCCTGGTTATTTTCAGGCACCCGCGAACCGGGCCGCACTCTGCTGCCTCTATCCCGGCCACGTCATCGATCTCCCAGGATTTTTCCGTGTAGTAATTGTTCAGATCCCAGGCGTCATAATTGTGGGGCCTGTCCTCATAGCTCATGAGCACATTGGCGGCTTTCCCTTCCGGTAAAAGCTCCCGGTCTGCTCTCTTGTCATAGATGCTGATGAACTGCCCCTTCTCGTTCAGATCAATGGAGAAAAATGCGTTCTCCATATGGGTTTCCGTTACCTGAATCTCTGATTCGTATTCTTCCTCTTTCTCTTCTATCAGGAAGGTTTTATACCCTTTTGCGGGAACATCCTTTGCGGTAAACATCCAGGTGCCGTCTGCCATCTTCTGTACGGGAAGGCATTCCTCCCCTGTCTTCACTGCAGGATATGAGATATCTTCCGGACACGGGAAGCACACCGCTTCCTCAGCGTTCATGCTGTTGGGGTTGTAAACCACGACAGAGTGTTTCGGCGCATTCACGTGCTCTGCCAGACTGCCCAGCCTTCTGTCAGTGTACTCCCGGTTGGCGCTTAAGATTGCTTCGTACTCCTCTTTGGAGTCATCGTAAACCTCTTTGATGGAAGATCCGGGAAGGATATCATGGAACTGGTTTCTCAGGATCACCTCCCAGCCCTCATGGATCTCTTTGTCCGGATACGCTTCTTTCAGCAGGTACTCGCCCAAAATACCGTACAGCTCCATGTTCTGGTAAGCAAATTCTGATCTGCGGTTATATTTTTTATTCCTTGCCATGGAGGTGTAAGTTCCTCTGTGATACTCCAGATAGAGTTCCCCTACCCAGGAGGGCAGATATTTTCGGTCTCTCACCTTTTTGTCCAGCACATGGAAGAACTGCTGTGAGGTGCTCATGACCGTCTTCGGGCAGCCCGGGATCCCTTTTGCCAGACGCCTCTGGTTTTCCAGCATATCCTTTGTGGGGCCGCCGCCTCCGTCTCCGTATCCGAAGCTGCACAGAACTTCGTCGTTTAAGTATTTCTGGCTGTAGCGCTTCCATGCCCCTTTCATCTGGGACGGATTAATATATCCGTTGTAGGTGGTGAAGTGCTCCGTCTCAAAGCCGCCCTCCACGGCGCCTTTGTTGTAATCCCTGGTGGGCACGAAATGCGTCAGTATCCTGGTACCGTCAATGCCCTCCCACTCAAAGGTGTCACAGGGCATTTTATTGAATTCATTCCAGCTTATCTTTGTGGTCATGAAATAGCGGATACCGCATTTTTCCATGATCTGAGGCAGAGCCGCGGAATAGCCGAACACATCAGGCAGCCACAGGATCTCATTGTCCTTTCCGAACTCATCCCTGAAGAAGCGTTTGCCGTGTACGAACTGACGAACCAGCGCCTCACCGGAGGCAATGTTGCAGTCAGCTTCCACGAACATACCGCCCTCCACTTCCCAGCGGCCTTCCTTCACCCGCTCCTTGATCTCCTCATAGACTTCCGGCGCGTTTTTCTTTACATATTTGTAGAGCTGGGGCTGGCTGGACATGAAGATGTATTCCGGATATCTGCGCATAAGCTCCAGTACCGTGGAAAAGCTTCTCACAGCTTTATCCTCTGTCACCTTAAGTGTCCACAGCCATGCACAGTCTATGTGGGTATGTCCCACGCAGTAGATATAAGCATCACTGTCCCCGCAGTGTTTGCCGTAAAATTCCCTGGTAATATACTCCTGTGCCTTTTCCAGACTCTCATAGTATTCCCCGGAGCCTTCTTTTCTGAAGTCCAGCAGATTCAGGGATTCATTCAGGCAGTTAAGGATGGTCAGATATGCCCTGTCATCCTCCGGCAGAAGTCTTGCCACCTCATAAGGTACAGATAAATCATAAAAATATTTCTCCGTTTTTCTGTCCAGTACCTTGATGGCTGAACAGAGCCTGAGGGAAAAGTTCTGGTCACCTGTGAAGGCTGACAGGATAATGCGGTATTCCTGTCCTGCACAGGCATTTTCCGTAAGGATGATCTCCCTGTGGTTCACATCCAGACCCTGGATCCTTTTTCCGTCTACGAAAATGGAAAACTGCGGGTTGGTGGCATCCCACTCCCCTTCTCTTCCTGTCATCAGTTCGTAGACCACACATTCCCCGTCAAACTCCGAAGGGATGACCACCTTTGTCTCAAACCAATAATACTCCCTGTGACCTCCCCAGAGCTGCTCCCTTGTAAGCCTCTCCCAGTCGGAGGTGTCAAGGTTCTCAAGATCCGTGAACGTATCCTCCGTCTTCTTCATTCTGTAATCCTGAATCTCGCAGGATCTGGGATAGATCTGCTCCTGCAGGTATTCCAGCAGTTTGCCGATTCGTTCTCTCATCAACACCATGTAAAAATTCCTCCCGTTTTCACATTATCCTTTTGCTGCACCCGCCATGGTAAATCCTTTTGACATATAGTTCTGTGAGAGAATGTACAGAAGGATGGAAGGCAGTGCGTAAATCGCGGAGTATGCGGCAAGAGGACCATACTGGATGGTACCGTGCTGTCCGAAAAACTGGTACAGCATAACAGATGCCGGCATCTTCTCCGGTGAACTTAACAATATGTAGGGAATAAAGAAATTCCCCCAGCTTCCGGAGAAGGTGTAGATAAATACCACACAGATTCCCGGAAACATCAGCGGCGCCACAATCTTACGGATAGACTTCATGGTAGTGGCACCATCCACCCAGGCAGCCTCCTCCAGCTCCACCGGCACCCCGTCCATAAAATTCTTCATAAGCCAGATACCGTAGGGCAGAGATGACGCTGACAAAAACAATACCAGCCCCGGAATGCTGTCCAGAAGTCCTACGCTCAGAAAAATTTTATATACAGGCACAGTGACCGCAATCATGGGAAGTGCTGTCATAAACAGAATAACATACATAAAGCCTTTTTTGTAGCTCAAATGATATCTGGATAAAGGATAAGCCGCAAGCCCTGAGATCAGCACCACGATCAGGGACTGGGCAAAGGAAATAACAAGACCTACGCCGAATCCCCGCAGGTTATCCGAGTTGGTCAGCACATCACTGTAATTGCTGAAAGTCCACTGCGCGGGCCATTTTAAAGCCTCACCTGCATTGGTATCCAGAGACGCGATCACTACCCACAGAAGCGGAAGGATAAACACAATCCCCACGATCACCAGAAATGCACAATGCAGGGTTTTTACCATCTTTTCACTCATTACGTTCCCTCCCTTACTGGTCCTTCAGAATTCTTGTATAGATCACACTGCACACAGCGCCTACGATCAAAATCAGCATACCGATCGCGGTACCGTAGCCAAGCTGCAGCCCCTTTAAGCCCTGGTTGTACATGAATATGGGAAGGGTCGTGGTGGATGAACCGGGACCTCCTCCTGTCATGGCATAGATCAGACCGAAAACGCCCAGGGTGGACAGGGTATTCAGCATGGTATTGGTGGCAATGGTGTCCTTGATGCAGGGCACAATAATGCGGATCAGTGTCTGGAACCGGTTGGCCCCGTCCACTCTGGCTGCCTCCTCAATATCTCCGGACACATTGTCAAGGGCTGACTGGAAGTTCAGCATAGAAAATGCGGTGCCGTGCCATACATTGGCGATCACAACAGTCATCATGGGATGCTTGAACAGCCAGGATACTGCCGGTATGTGTACAGCGCCCAGGATCATGTTCATGGTTCCGTTGTCCTTGAAAAATGCCATACAGCACAGGGCAACCACGATCTCCGGCATTACCCATCCGGCCAGGATGCAGGGTCCCACAACACTTCGCAGTCCCTTGGGTTTTCCCTTCATGAAATATGCGATCAGAAATCCCAGGATACTCTGTCCCAGAAGGCTGCCCACTAAAAAGAGCAGTGTATTTTTGATACTGGTCATGGTGCTGGGGTCTGTGAGCATTCTCTTATAGTTCTCAAATCCGATAAATTCCACATTTTTTGCATTGGCTCCGCTGAGAGCCAGATTGGTAAAGGAATAATATACCGTCAGTACGATCGGTATGATAAAAAAGCATAAAAGCAGCAGCACTGCCGGAAGCAGCAGGATAGATTTCTTCGCCTCATCTTTTATGACAGCCGCACGGTTTGGTCTTGCCATAAAGCGCCCTCCCTTCAATCGTGAAAAAATATGGGCGGCGGCACTTTACGGTGCCGAAGCCGCCCAGTTGCTGAACCTGCCGGAATATCTTTCCGGACAGCCTTTTATTTCTCGGTTACATTGTCATCGCCCACGGCACGTGCCACATCCGTAGCGTACTGTGTCATGGCATCTTCCGGAGAGGTACCGGATACCACAGATTCCACCATGGTCTGGATGCTGGTGGTGACAGTGGAGTATTTGTCATTCTGCGGCCTGAAATCAGCGCTCTCCAGAAACTCTGTAGCAATCTGTTTGAAGGGCTGTGCGGAATAGGTCTCGTCACCGGCTACATCCTGTCTGGTGGCAATATTTCCCTGTGCAATAACAGCATCGGTGTAAACCTCCGGGTCCATAAGATGTTTGATGAATTCAAAGGTCTCATCCTTGGCATCTGCATTTTCCGGAATAGATAATGCCCAGCCGCCTGCCAGTGTAATGGTTTTCGGGTCCTGTCCCTCAGATGTGGGCATGGATGCGAATCCCAGTACATCCTTAGCCTCCGGCCACGGTGCTGCCCCTGTGTCAGTCCAGTTTCCTGTGATCCAGCTTCCGTCAAGGGAAATTGCCAGCTTGCCCTCCGGCAGGTACTCTCTTGCAGATGTATTGGAAGCCTGTCCGTTTAGTACAAGGGAGAGGTCCGGTCCGTATCCGTTGGTATAGATATCCTGCAGAAAGTTCAGGGAATCCAGAATACCCTGGCTCTTCACGATCCATTTATCATCATCGGAGAGCAGTCTCTCTCCGGTTCCGTAGAGCAGCATCTCATATGTCTGCATGGAAGTTGCCTCACCGGTTGCCACACCGGAGTTGCACCAGAAGGGCACTACATCGGGACATTTTTCCTTCACCGCTTTGCAGGCATCCAGGATATCGTTCCAGTTCTTTGGCTCCCAGTCCTGTCCTTCGCTGATCACACCGGCCTGTGCCAGAATGTCTCTGTTGTACCACAGTCCTCTTGTATCTGTACAGTACGGAATACCGTATACAGAACCGTCCGCGCCGGTCACGCCTTTTTTCATGGATTCATAGTAGGAGGTATTCCAGTCCTCATAATCTTTCACGTAATCATCTAATTTTGTCAGGTAGCCTGCACTCACATCATTGGGAAGCTGGAAGGTGTCCTCACAAACCAGGTCCGGGCAGGTTTTCTTATCTGCAAGCTGAAGAGCCACTTTTGTAAAGTAATCTCCCTCCTGTGCCACGATAGGGGCTATATTTAACTCCACCGTATCTTTTTTATCCCAGGTGTCATATCCGTTCTGTATCCATTTCCAGAGAGCGCCGTCCTCACCCTGGCCGTCATCCCTGAAGCAGAAGGTAATGGTCTTCTTACCGCTGTCTGCCTCTTTCTTCTCATTTCCTCCGGTGGAGGCTTCCTTGTCACTTCCTCCGCCGCAGGCGGCAAGCCCTGCTGCCATCACGACTGCCAAAGACAGGCCCATCACTTTTTTCATCTTCATACTCGTTCTCTCCTTTTCCGTGTTTTTTTGATGAAACAAGAATACCATTTTTTTCCGGTACAGTATATTCCACTTATTTAAAAAAGGGGGTCATTTTTGACCACCCTTAACGTTTTTTAATAATAATGAGTTTCACAGCGTTCTGCAGTTCCCGTGCTGTGTCCTCCGGCGGGGTGCCTCTGACCTCCATCAGTTCATAGAGACTCTCTGACACCTGCTGCGCGATCTCAAACCAGGAATTGTTGGTCTCTGCACACCATCCTTCGTTAATATAACGGTCCAGAAACTCTGTCCCCTCATCCGGCCCCACGCGCTTTGCCTGGTACGGCACCGCAGCCTTTACGGGCAGAGTATCCATGACATTGCAGATTCTCTCCTGAATCTCATCTCGATAGAGATAGGTGAGAAAACGGTAAGCCTCCCGGTCCGCATAACCCGTCACCCCAATATTTTCCCCTGAGAGCATCAAAGATTCCCTCACGTCTCCCGGCAGCGGTATGATACCCGCTGAAAATTCCATTCGTGAGCTTCTGAGAATCGTGGAGGCGCTGAGCCTGTTTGCCATCATCAGCACCTTCCCCTCAGCGAAAGAGCGGGCTACATCCGCCTCCGTGAGATTAATGGTCTGCTTTCCTACATACCGGCTCCTCTTCAGCTCCTCCAGAATACCGGCCGCCCTGATCCCGCCTTCCTGGTCTATGGTGTTTAAACTGCCTCCGCAGGCATAAAGCAGTGCTCTGTAGAAAGCGTAGATTTCCTCAGGACGCTTTGCCGCGAATCCGAACTTGTCCCCAACGCTGTCCTGCAGTGCACTGCAGGTATCCAGAAGCCCGTCCCAGTCTTCCGGGGCTGACAGCCCGTTCTCCCTGAACACATCGCTGTTGTAAAAAAGTACATAAGGATCACAGGTAAAGGGAATGCCATAATATTTTCCGTCATCCATGGTGGTGTTCCACAGCTTCTGGAAGTTCATACTGTCCTGGCAGCATGTTTCCACATACGCGGAAATATCGGCAAACACTCCCATATCAATGAGAGCAGGCATCATCCCGTTATCACATATGATCAGGTCCGCCGTTCTGCCGTTATCCATGCGGAGACAGATTTCTTTCTTAAAGTTCTCCTTTGGGATGAACTCCATGTTCACCTTGGCACAGCCGGAGCGGCTGGAATAATTTTCTGCCACTTCCTTCAAAATCTGCTGGTGCAGTTTTGTCTCATAGGCGCAGAGCACGTAGATCTGCTTTTTCTGCACCTCTTCCGCCTCCGATTCCTCTTTTTCTCCCTTCTCCGGCCAAAAGAGAAAGGCGGACACAGCCAACACACACAGAAGGAAGGCAGCAAAATACCCTTTTTTCTTCATTTTGCATTCTCCCTTTTGTATTCCGAGGGCGTGACACCGCAGAGCTTTTTAAAGACTTTCACGAAATATTTCTGGTCATGAAATCCCACCATCTCAGCCACCTCATAAACCTTATAGTTGCCGGACAGAAGCAGGCGCTTGGCTGTGCTGACCCTGAAATTCTGCAGAAAGGAGGTGAAATTCACCCCGGTCTCCCTGCAGAAAATGCGGCTTAAATATTCCGGTGTGACACAGCATCCCTCCGCTGCCTCGGACAGTGTAATATCCCTCTGGTAATTGCTGCGGATAAAGTCAATCACATTGAGTATCATGCCATTCTCTGTAATATCAAGGGTGTCCCTGCTGCTGGCAACCGCGTTCATGATCTTCTCAAACTGATATCTCACCTCTCTTTTTGAAGTGCTCCTGGCTATATTCTCCATGATATAGGAGGTATCATCCACTGCTTCCAGGCTGCCTCTGGTCTCCCCTGCCACCCTGAGGATTCCGGCTGCAAACCTGAGGACATACTCCCGGATGCAGGCAGGCCTTCCCTCGCTGTCGATCACATACCTGGCAAACTGTTCCCCGATCATGCGCACCTTGTCATACCGCCCGCTGCGGATCTCCCGGTAAATGCTCTGCTCCAGATAATCCGGATATTCCAGTTCCCTGTACACAGCGGACTCCACCAGTTCCCTGCTCAGTATGGTTTCATCCGGCAGGGAAAATGCGTACTGCATCATGTCTTTCAGCTCCTCAAGCTTCTCATTCAGTCCGGTAAGCCCGTAAAGGGTCCCGTAGCTGCAGTGGCATTCCGTGATCTGGCAGAGAGAATGATAGATTCTGGTCTTAAAGATCTTGAACAGGTTTTTATTTCTCTCCGTATCTGTCAGCATCACTAAAAACCCCTGCTGTCTCGGCAGAGGCATTACATAATAGTTTTCCATGCAGAAGGAATCCAAAAGCTCTGTGGTGTGTTTCTGGAGTTCACTCCCCGTCTCATTTGCCAGACTACACGGATAGATCAGAAAAAGTGAAATCTGTGTTCGGTCATCCACCTGCAGGGTTTCCCTGAGAATCGGTTCTGCCTGCTGCCTGTCTATATCCGTTCCGGTAAAATAGGTCCACAGAAGCTGTTCCGCAGAGACCTTTTCCACCCGGTTTTTCTCAATGTTTCCCTCCGCCTTGTGCAGCACTTCCAGAAAATCATCCACCTCCAGAGGTTTCAGCACATACTCCACCACCTGTAGCTTCAGTGCTCTCCTGGCGTATTCAAACTCCGAATATCCGGTCAAAAGGACAGCCTGTACCGCGATCCCTTCCTCCAGAATCTTTTCCAGCATCTCAAGACCGCCCATGACCGGCATCTTTATGTCTGAGATGACCAGGTCCGGTCTGTATTTTCTCACTGCCTCCAGCCCTTCTTTTCCGTTTCCGCAGACTGCTGCCACCTCATACTCTGTATCCCGGGCGAGTATGTTTAAGATCCCTTCTCTTGACTTCGGTTCATCCTCTACTACGATTATCTTCATATTGTTCCTCCTACTCATAGGGAATCAGAATGGTTATAACAGTCCCTTCCTGGCTCGACTCCACGTGAAAGCTCCCCTGCTCCCCGTAATAAAGCTTGATCCTTGTTATCACATTGCGCACACCGATGCTGGATTCTATGCGCTCTTTCTTATAATCAAAATGATTGAAATATTCTGCCTGCCCCTCCTCCATGCCTTTTCCGTTGTCTTTCACCACTATGGATATTTTATGCTCTCCTGCCTTTGTCAGGCGGATATTGATCTCATCCATACCTGTATTTCCCGGAAAACCATGGACCAGCGTATTTTCCAGAAGAGGCTGTATGAGCAGCTTGTGGATTCTGCACTTCATCAGATTCTCATCGGCCTCCACAGTACAGATAAAGGAATATTCAAATCTCTGCTGCTGGAGGTATACATACCGCTTCAGATATTCCAGTTCATCCCGGATCTCCACGATCTCATTGCTTTTGTGAATGCTGTATCTTAAGATCAGTGCCAGGCTGGTGAGCATTTTGCTGATGCTGTACTCTTTTCTGTCGATGGCGACCCAGTTGATGGCATCCAGGGTATTGTACAGAAAATGTGGGTTTATCTGGGCTTCCAGGGATTTTATCTCCGCGTATTTTTCCCGTACCAGGGCCTCCTTTTCCTGCTCATTGGATGTGCGTATCTGGCTGAGCATACTGTTAAAGTGTCTGCCGATCCTGGCAAACTCGTCCATACCCTCCTCCGGGACGCGCACCTCCATGTTCCCCTCATTGGCCTTGTCCATGGCATTTAAGATGGGCTTTACAGAGCGGTCCATGTCTTTCGAGAAGGAGACGGCAATAAGCACGCAGATAACCCCTGCCAAAAGCCCCACCAGCACAATCAGGAAGGTCAGGTTATGCAGGTCCTTCAGCACGTAATTCAAGTCCCGCACATTTACCACATAAAAGGTCTGGTTCTGGACCCCTTTGCTGCGGGCGGACAGGCTTGCGCCCTGAGGGTACCGGTTGTTCTCCACAAATTTCTGGGCTGCCTGCTCTATCTCTTCTTTGCTTCTCTCTTTTTTCTCCTCCCCGGCAAATATGTTTCTTTCCCCGTAATTGCCTTCCGGATAAGAGATAATATCACCATACCGGTTCACCACAAATGTAATATTGGATTTTGTGCTGCCCTGTTTATATACATCACACAGTGCTTTTTCATCCACACACAATAAAATGCACCCAACAGGCCCCTCCTTATAATCGTTGAAGTCTGTGAGCTGATGCGCCACATAGAAATAGTCTTTCTCCCCGTATCTGGTGTCCAGCTTGTGGTAGGTTCTGGAATAGACGGTCTGCTTCTCCGCATAGGCCTGTTTTACCATCTCATTGTTTCTGATGTTGTCCAGGTCAAAGCAGAAGCTCTCCGCGCCGGACAGGGTCATGCTGTCGTAGAAGCATACATCACCGTAAATGCCGGTGACTGCAATGCCCAGTATATTTTTGTTTATGTATACAATGTTCTGCAGATTTTCCTCTATCTTATGTTTTGCCAGGTAAAATCCGCTGCTGTCCCAAATGTTGATGGGCTTTAAATTGTCCACATAGGTCTGGTCTGTGTAGATGTCCTGTATGAGATTCTCAAAGGTATCCAGAAAGTTCTGCACATTTCCGGATGACTGTTCCAGATTGGCTTCGATCAGTTCCCCGATCTGCCTGGTTATGGTTGAGGCGCTCTGTCTGTAGGAAATCAGCAGGACGAATATGATAGGGACCAGGGAAACACCTAAAAGAAGCACAAGCATACGCCTCCCAATCCCCAGTCTCTGCAGTCTTTTATTCAAAATAGGTCTCTTCTCCTCCTTTGGCTTTTATGTGTGGTTTTATGTCCGTACGGATTTTAGGGATATTTTCCCATTATGAGATACTTCTTCATTTTACAGTATGTTTTCTTCCGTGCCAAGGTGGAGATATTTGACTTTTGGGGTGTATTCTATATATAATAAATGAAGCGATATACAGGCTGCTGTCTACAGAAAACTTTTATGATAAGGCGGAAACGCAGATGAACAGTAAGATTAAAATTATTGAGGACCTTTCCCTGAATGCATGGCCCTCACATCAGATGCAGATTTATGACGGATGGATTCTCAGATTTTCTTATTTTTATACCCACAGGACGAACTGTGTGGAGCAGATTGGTCTCTCTTCCATTCCACTAAGGGATAAGATTGCGTACTGTGAGGAGGTTTATGCCAAATGGGGGACTCCCACCATCTTTAAGATCAATCCCCTGATGGACAGCTCTTTTGACCAGAAGCTTATGGAACGGGGGTACCATACTGCCCATACCACAGAAGTGATGACAATGGATCTGGAAAAGTATAAGGTGCAGAAGCCGGCAAGACCGGTGTTTCTCAGCCGGGAGATTTCTCCGGATTGGCTGAATGGGCTTTTTTCACTGAAGGGGACTGTGAATGAGGTGCACAGAAGGATTGTGCCGTCTATGTACCGGGCGATTCCTAAGGATACTATCTTTGCGTCTATTTATGATGGGGGTAGGATCATCGGGACCGGGCTGGGGATTTTGGACAGGGATTATGTGGGGATTTATGCAATTCATGTGGATGAAAGGTATCGGAGGCAGCATTTGGGGGAGTCTATTTGCAGGTCTATATTGAATTCGGCGATTGATGAAGGGGCTACGGAGGGGTATCTTCAGGTGGTGGAAGGGAATGAGGGGGCACGGAAGTTGTATGAGGGGTTGGGGTTTGGGTATTTTTATACGTATTGGTTTCGGCAGGAATATTAGGGCGGACAGGGGGATTCAAAGGGGACGGAGAAGCGTGCCGTGGGAGCGAGGGCGGGTGTGGGTATGGGACAGACGAAGCGTTCCGCTGCACAGAAGCTAACCTGCTCTCATTCACTAAGCTCGTCGGCAATGGCCTCCTCGCTAAGTGACTGAGGCAGGTGGATCTTCTGCGCGCTCCACTGAGACATCGCCTGTCCCATACCCACACCCGCCCTCGCTCCCACGGCACGCTTCTCCTGATTTTGAAGGGCTGTCGGTTTATTATAGTAATTAGGGTCTTTTATGCATTTCTTCGGTGCGTTTTACCGCGTACTTTGTTAGGATTCTTACTTTTCTTGGTACTTCATCTTTTTTCCCTTAACTTTGCAAAATATTTATATGGAATCGTTTTGGCTGGGAGCGGTTGTTATGATCAGGTTGGTTTTTACGGAGGCGAGCCAGGTTTCTATGGATTGGGCCAGGAGGTATTGCTGGTGCAGGACGGCTTTGGCGGTTTCGGGAATTTGGGGGTTGGAGGTTTTTTCGGTTATGTTTTGTTCCAGGTTGGTTTTTAGGGTTTTTATGCCGGATGCAATGTTTTCAAGGCAGATTTTCTGGGTCTCGGGGGGGAGATTGTCCAGGTTTACCATGACAGCGTTGAAGTCCAGGAAGATGTTGATGGGCTGGGTGGAGATTCCCAGCATCAGGGTTTTGAATTCCTGCTCGCCGGCTTCGGTCAGGGAATAGACGGCTTTTTCCGCCATGTTTCCCTCTTTTACCATGGTGCTCCTGATGTAGCCTTTTTTCTCAAGCTGAATCACCTTCTTGTAGATGGAAGGGGTGCTGATCTTTACCCAGCGGGATATGTTTCGGTACTCTACCAGTTTTTGAATGTCGTATGCGCTTAGCGGCTCTTTTTTTACAATTCCCAGTACGATTAAATCTATGGTTGCCATGTGGTTACCTTCCTTTTTTATATTTTTCTTGACAGTTACTATAAATTATAGTATTATTTAGCTCAACTTGTTTTTACTATAATTTATAGTATTATATTTTATAACTGTTGTCAAGCAAAAAGAAAGGAGTTTGTAACGGTACCGTTACAGAAATCATGATTATGAGTGAAGGAAATAAAAAAATGGAACTGCTGGGCAGCGCACCTGTATGGAGGGCGCTTTTGGCAATGGGGCTTCCCACGATGATCGGGATGATGATCAATGCCTTGTATAATCTGGTGGATGCTTATTTTGTGGGGGGACTGGGGACGAGTCAGATGGGGGCAATCTCTGTGGCGTTTCCTATTGGGCAGGTTGTGGTAGGTCTCGGGCTGTTGTTTGGTAACGGGTCTGCCTCTTATATCTCCCGGCTTTTGGGAAGGGGAGACAGGAAAACGGCAGATCAGGCGGCAAGTACGGCCCTGTACAGCAGTATTGCGGTTGGTGCCCTGTTGATTCTGTGTACGGTTGTCTTTCTGCATCCCCTTTTGAAGATGCTGGGGGCAACGGAAAGTATTCTGCCTTATGCGGAGGAGTATACGCGTATCTATGTGGTGTTCTCAATTTTTAATGTGTTTAATGTGACAATGAATAATCTTGTGACCAGTGAGGGGGCTGCGAAAACCACTATGTTTACGCTGCTTGCCGGCGCTGTGCTGAATATTGTTCTGGACCCTGTCTTTATCTATGTTCTGGATTTTGGTGTGGCCGGTGCTGCGGCTGCTACGGCTATCTCCCAGATTGTCTCTTCTCTGGTATACCTGGGTTATATTCTCAGGAAAAAAGTATCTTCAGTTTCCGTATCCGTGCGTGCTGTTTCTCCAAAGAGATCATGTCTGAAATATTGAAGATCGGTGTTCCCACTATGGTATTCCAGCTTCTGACAAGTCTCTCCATCTCCCTCATTAATTTTCAGGCTAAGGAATACGGGGACTCTGTCATTGCAGGTATGGGGCCTGTGACAAGGATCATCTCTGTGGGGAGCCTTATGGTCTTTGGCTTTATGAAAGGTTTCCAGCCCATTGCGGGATACAGCTACGGGGCAAAAAAATATGAGCGTCTCCACGAGGCCATACGGCTCTCCATTATCTGGTCCACTGTTTTCTGCGTGATCTATGGGGTATCGGCATCTCTGTTCTCCGCGAATATCATCTCTCAGTTTACAAAAGGGGATCTGGAAATGGTCAGAATCGGCGCCAGGGCCCTGAGCGCAAACGGCCTGTCCTTCCTGCTGTTCGGTTTCTACACGGTGTACTCCTCACTGTTTCTGGCTCTTGGCAAAGGGAAAGAGGGCTTTATCCTGGGGGCCTGCAGACAGGGCATCTGCTTTGTGCCGTTCATTCTGCTCCTTCCCCTCTTTGCAGGTGTCAGCGGAATCCTGTACGCACAGCCGGCTGCAGACGTCATCTCTGCTGTGATCACTGTCTTCATGGCAATACGTCTTCACAGAGAACTTGGATTCTAAACTTGACTCCGGAGAAATTCTGTGCCATAATTAATTAAACGTACGGTTAATTAATTACAGAAAGGCAGTTTTATGGCAAGGAAAAAAGTACCGGAGAACTATGAGAAAATGAAACAGGGAATCATACAGGCAGCCATCGAGATCATGGTAAAGAGGAGCATGACCGAGTTCAGCCTGACCGATGTGGCGAAAAAAGTTGGTCTGACAAAGGCTGCCATCTACTGGTATTTCCCAAACAAAAATGCCCTGGTCGATGAAGTAGCCCGGAGCATTTACGATACCTATATCGGATACATAGAAAAAATCAGCGGCAGCCCTCTGAGTTCCTGTGAAAAACTCCGCAGGATCGTTCTCGGGGAGGAGGACACCATACAGGCTGCCCTGATGTGTGTCTTTCCCATCAAATTCTATCTGGAATCCTACTCCGAAAGCCACGTAGTCAAGACACTGATCAAAAACGGCTATGAAAAATACAATGCCCTCATCACTGCAGTTCTGGAAGAAGGCATCCGAAACGGGGAGTTCCAGACCTGCCTGCCGGTTTCCGAGCTGGCTAAATTCATAACAGGAGCCATTGACGGACTGGCCTTTCAGAACCTGCTGGTCTCCTCCGAAAAACCGGAGGTACCCAGATCCCTCCTATTTTCCGTATTGGATCGTATCCTGACCCCCATTCACCCAACACCAAGAAAAGAGGTCTCAAATGACTAAAAAAAGAAATTTATGGAACATCCTGCTGGCATCCCCGTTTATCCTGGCTGTCCTGACCTGTTTCATCGTAAACTTTGCCCTGGACCGGCAGTTTAGCTGGTCTCTCCTGACAGCAGCCAGTTGTCTCTACGCCTATCTGATGCTGTATACCCTCATATTCGGCGGGAAACACCGTATCCTTTTCACATACCTGGTCCTGGCCATCCTGCTGATTCCCTTCCTCTATATCATAGAATACACAGCCAATCTCTACCTCCCCCAGCCCATATACTGGACAACAAGACTCGGCATCCCCGTAAGCCTGGCCTGGCTGGCCGCACTTGCAGTCACTGCCCTTCTCAAAACCCTGACACACGCTAACGGATTCCTGACAACCGGTTACTTCATCCTTGCTTTCTACGCCGCAGAGCGCTGCACCAACAACCGGATTGATGCCTTCATCGGCTCCAATGACTCCTGGCGCCTCTCCGACCACTACCCCATCTTCTACTTCTCAGCCGCCGCTCTCTTCCTACTACTGGGCCTCATCACCACCGCCGTAAAACGTTCACGCACCCGCGCATGAGGCCTCCCCTTGGCCTCATCATCACCACCCGTAAAATACTCACGCCCCGCGCATGATGCTTTTCTCCTCCCACGCAAAAAAAGATACAGCATTCCATCACCCGACGAATGCCATATCTCTTTTTTAAAAAACCACTTACCATTGTTCTTCCACTTTCCACACAGAAGCTTCAGTCCTAAAGCGCCAGGCGGAGCAGTGGATGGGAAGGCGGGGAACCGGTTCGGGGGGAGCGATGTCTCAGTGGAGCGCCCGGGAGATCCACCTACCCCAGACACTTAGTGAAGAGCGCTCTCGCGATGAACTTAGTGACTGGGAGCAGGTTAGCTCCCGGGCAGCGGAACGCTTCGCTCCACGCGAACCGGTTCCCCGCCTTCCCATCCACTGCTCCGCCGTCCCCCTCAGCCAAAATTCCTATCTAAACACCAATTCCCCCAACTGCAGATCCCTCTTAAACCCGCGAATCTTCGTATCCCCATCAATATAAACCGCTTCAATCCCCATAGCCGCAGCCCAGTCACCCATCTGCTCAGCCGTAATATCATAAGAGAACGCCGTATGATGTGCCCCTCCTGCCAGAATCCAGGCTTCCGCACCTGTAGCCAGATCCGGCTTCGGTGTCCAGAACGCTGTAGCCACCGGCAGCTTCGGCATGGCCTTCTCTGTCTTCTTACAATCCACCTCATTAATGATCAGACGGAACCTGTTCCCCAGATCGATCAAAGATGCAGCGATGGCCGGACCGGTCTTAGCTGTGAATACAAGACGCGCCGGGTCTTCCCTGTCTCCCATGCTCAGCGGATTCACCTTAATGCTGATCGGACCGTCAGAAATAGTCGGGCACACTTCCAGCATATGCGCCTGCAGAATTCCTTCCTTACCCGGAACCAGATTATATGTATAATCCTCCATAAAGGAAGTACCCTTTGCACCTTCCATACCTGCTGTCATGATCTTCATCAGACGCACCATAGCTGCAGTCTTCCAGTCACCCTCTCCGCCGAAACCGTAACCTTTTTCCATCAGCCTCTGAATAGCCAGTCCCGGAAGCTGTTTCAGGGAACCCAGATCACCGAAATGTGTTACGATCGCCTGATAATTTTTCTCCTCCAGGAATCTCTCAAATCCGATTTCGATCTGTGCCTGCACTGCCACGTGACGCTTGAACTCTTCCGGATCTCTGCCTTCCAGAAGAATCTCATATTTATCGTAATACTCTTCCACCAAAGCGTCCGTATCACCCTTTGACACGGCTTCCACTGCCTCTGCGATCTCATTTACCGGATAAGCGTCAATTTCCCATCCGAACTTGATCTGGGCCTCTACCTTGTCACCTTCTGTCACAGCTACATTTCTCATGTTGTCCGCAATTCTCATAACACGGATATGGCTGCTCTCCATAATACCTACTGCAGTGCGCATCCAGGACGCAATCTTTTTCTGTACTTTTTCATCGCTCCAATGGCCCACTACCACTTTGCGCTCAATCCCCATGCGGGACACAATGTGACCATATTCTCTGTCACCGTGGGCAGACTGGTTTTCATTCATAAAATCCATATCAATGGTATCATATGGGATTTCCTGGTTGAACTGTGTATGCAGATGCATCAGGGGTTTTCTGTACTCCTGCAGTCCCAGAATCCAGGACTTAGCCGGTGAGAAGGTGTGCATCCATGTGATGACACCTGCGCAGTCCTCATCGTCATTTGCCTCATTGAATGTCTTTCTGATAACCTCATTTGTGATCAGAGTTGGTTTCAGAACCACTTCGTAAGGAAGCACTCCTGATTTATTTAATTCCTCTACGATAATTCTGGAATGCTCAGCCACTTTTCTGAGGCACTCATCTCCGTACAGATCCTGAGAACCTGTTGCAAACCAAAACTTGTAATTTCTGCCTGTCTTCATTAAAATCGCCCTCCTGTTAGGTTTTCTGTTTCCTTTATCTTAAAACTTGTACGGTTATCTTTACAAGTTGTATTCACAGGAAGGGTACAAGTTTTTCAGTTGTATGTTTATGGCCGCATCCAGCCGTCCGGAAAGGTGATCCCGTGCTTAAGCCCCCCGAAGTCCTCGGTCACATCGATCAGGGAACTGATATAACATCGGATTCTGTTGCTGCCGCCCCCTGCCTCCTTAAAAAGACGGCTGATGCGCTCCGCCACACGGAAACAGTTTTCCTGGGTAATGCCCGGAAGCATGACCAGAAACTGACAGGAGCTGTATCTGGTATATAAGTCTCCGCGGCGCAGGGACAGCTTCACCGCTGTCTGGAATTTTTCTGCTGCTTTACTGATCTTCTCTTCTTTTTCAATGGGAACTCCAAAACTGTCCGTCAGTGTGCACAGCATGAGAAATACAGACATCCCGGTCCTCTCCATCATACGCGTCATAATCCTGTAGGTATCAATAAAACTGGGCAGAGAGCAGAAATAAGCGCCTTTTCCCTTTGTCTTCTCCCTTAAGTCCCTGCGGATCTCCGACATATCTGAGGGAACCCCCTGTATCTGACTGCTCATGGCATGAAAGCGCTCCAGCATTTTCCCGGACGGATTTAAGCCAAACTCATTAAAATACAGGGATGCGGTCTCCTCATAGACCTTCAGTGCCTCTTTATGCCGGTTCAGGGCAAGGAGGCTGTCAATCCGCCAAAGCTGCCACTCCTCATAGGGATAGATAGAGGCCGCATGGGAGCTGATGTAAAGTATATCCTCATAGGCTCCGCGGTTTTTCAGAATGGAAAACAACTCCCGCATACAGTCAAAGTATAAGTCTCTGTACTTCACGCCTGCTATGACAGACCAGGCTTCCGCTGCGGAGGATGGCAGAAATTCCCCTTTATACAGACTGCAGGCTTCCTTTAAAAGCTCTTCCTTCTTCTCCCCGTTTTCCATGCAGGCCTCCTCGATGGCTGCCTCCATTTGATGGATATCCACCACTGCCTTAATATTCTCACTCCACCGGCATTTCCCCTTCTTTACAATAATGTACGCATCCTCCGGCATGCCTGCCTTTTTCAACTGTCTGCGGAGCCTGAAGATTGTATTGTTCAGACTGCTGTTCCCGTTTTCCACCCCATCCTTGCCGTAAAGAGCATCGATCAGCTCCGCCTTATCTATCCCCTCCCTTAAGTGCAGCATGAGAAGCTGAAATAACTGGATAAATTTTGCCGGGCTCCTCCTGTCAAAGACCACTGCCGCTCCCTCATAAGTAATGGAAAACCCCCCTAACATCCTTACCCTCATAATACCGGTACTTTTTTCTCTCTCCATCTTTTTATATCTCCTGCAATCTGCGCGCCGTTAAAAAGGCCGCCCCTCATCCAGGACGGCCTCACTCTTTCATATCTGCTCTCTTTTTCCTTAAAAGTTCAATATTTATTTGTTGCTCAAATACTCTTCGATGCTTTTCATCGCTTCGACTTCGTCTTCGCCTTCAACTGATACAGTCACGCTCTCACCAGCGTCTAATCCCAAACTCATCATACCCATGATGCTCTTTGCATTTACCTTCTTTTCCTGACTCTCCAGATAGATATTGCTGGCATACTGGCTGGCTACCTGCACGAGTAATGCGATCGGTCTTGCTTCCAGGCCGTTTGAAATACCGATGGTAATTGGTTTCCTGATCATATCTGTTCCTCCTTGTTCCCTCTGAGCTCCTCTGCTATGCTGCCGATTTTCCGCAGTCTGTGATTGACTCCTGACTTTCCCACTGGCGGTGCTAGTAACATGCCAAGTTCTTTCAAAGAAGCCTGTGGATATTCCAGCCTTATCTGTGCAATCTCCTCCAAATTATCCGGAAGCCGCTCCAATCCAATGGTATCACGGATATAGGCTATATCCTCCATTTGTTTTACTGCAGCATTTACAGTCTTGTTAATATTCGCCGTTTCGCAGTTAACCTTGCGGTTTACGCTATTGCGCATTTCCTTCAGAATCCTGACATTCTCAAGATTCATCAAAGATACATTGGCCCCCATGAGGCCTAAAATTTCTACGATCTGCGCGCCTTCTTTTACATAAACAACTTCGTGCTTCTTGCGGCTTACAACTTTAGCATCCACCTCAAAGGATTGCACCAGTTCCTGAAGCTGCTGAGCTTTTGACAATGTGGAACATACGATTTCAAAATGATAAAATTTCTCCGGGTCACTGATAGAACCTGCACATAAAAATGCTCCCCGCAGAAAAGCCCTCCTGCAGCAGTTCTTTTGAATAACCAGAGGATTCACAAGAGCGGCACAGGGCATTGGCTGCCTGTCTGCGGTCAGATACTTTGCTGCCTGCAGAATTCTTACGGTATCTTCCTGACCTCGTACTTCAATCACAAATCTGTTGTTTCTTTTTATTAAACGTTTATCTATAGAAATTTCTCTATCTATTTTAAATGTTTTTTGCAATAAAGTAAAGCACTTTCTTATAACACTTTCATTTTCTGTAGAAAAACAGAGAAATGTCTGGCCTTCCTCTGTCCTCTGTATCTCACCGCAAAAGCTGAAAATAGCTGAAAGCTCTGCGATCTGGCAATGCCTGGCAGGGCTGATGCAGCGCTCCAGCTCCTGTTTTACGCTTCCGGAGAATGACATTTCTTCGCATCCTTTTCTATATCTCTATGTTCAATCCGTATTCCGTATTCTTCTGACTTTTTCAGCCGTCTGTATAGTTCATTGGCCAGCGTCACACTGCGGTGCTTGCCGCCTGTACATCCGATGGAGATCACAAGCTGGGATTTGCCTTCGGATATGTAGTTGGGGATCAGAAAGCGCAGCATATCCTCCAGTTTATCGGAGAACTCCTGTGCCAGCTCAAATCCCATGACGTAGTCGCTGACCGGCTTGTCATTGCCGCTCAAAAAACGCATTCCTTCTATATAATAAGGGTTCGGCAGAAACCTCACGTCAAACACCAGATCAGAATCACCGGGGATTCCGTACTTGAACCCAAAGGACAGAACTGTGATCATCAGATTCTTGAACTTCTGGTTCTCCACAAAGATCTTTTCCAGTTCTTCTTTCAGCTCCCTGGTGAGAAGCTGGCTGGTATCCAGAATGTAGTCCGAAAATTCCCGCAGAAAAGCCAGCCTGCTGCGTTCCAGTTGAATCCCTTCATCCACCCTTCCGTTGCCGGAAAGGGGATGGGAGCGCCGTGTCTCCTTATAACGCTTTACCAGTGTCTTGTCATCCGCATCCAAAAAGAGGATCTCCGGCTGGAATCCCGGCAGCCGCAGCCGCTCCAGAACATGTTCCAGTTCACTTAAAGCTTTGCCGCTCCTGATATCAACACCCACAGCTACACGCTCTATCTCCCCGGAACTTCCGTCCTTCACAAGCTGTGCAAATTTCTCAATCAGGAGTATGGGAAGATTATCCACACAAAAATACTCCATGTCTTCCAGCATTTTCAGGGCCGTACTCTTGCCGGCACCTGACATTCCCGTCACAATTACAAAACGCATATAGAATCCTCTCCGCTAATGTCAAAACTCACCCAGGAATTTTACTTCCGGCTCAAGTGTGACGCCGAATTTCTCCCTGACTCTCTTCTGTACTTCCTCTATCAGGTTCTTCACATCCTCCGCTGTGGCATCTCCGGTATTGACAACAAAACCGCAGTGCTTCTCGGAAATCTGCGCTCCGCCCACCTGAAAGCCGCGCAGACCTGTATCCATGATCAGTTTTCCTGCAAAATATCCCTCCGGCCGCTTGAAGGTACTTCCGGCACTGGGCATATCCAGCGGCTGTTTGCTGGTACGGCGCTCTTTGAAGTCATCCATCTGCTCCTTAATATGGGATGCCTCACCTTTGTTCAGCCTGATGACAGCCTCCAGCACAATATATCCTTTTTCTTTTACGATACTTGTCCGGTACCCCAGATTCAGTTCCTCACGTTTCAGGCGGATCACATTGCCGTCCGCATCCATAACGGTGACTTCCTCCAGTACATCCTTCATCTCCCCGCCGTAAGCGCCTGCGTTCATCACTACAGCGCCTCCCAGAGTTCCGGGAATGCCGCTGGCAAACGCAAATCCGGCCAGGCTGTGCTCCAGAGCCACCACTGCGATTTTTGAGAGAAGTGCTCCGGCCTTTGCCCTGATGACGTCGTGGTTCACTTCTATGTCACTCATATTCTTCCAGAGCTGAATGACAACACCATTGTACCCTTTATCACTTACAAGCAGATTACTTCCATTGCCCAAAATGAAAAACGGCAGATTCTCCCTTTTACAGATATGTAAAATCTTCCGCAGTTCATCCACGCTGTGAGGACGCAGGTAGTATTCCGCAGGCCCTCCAATGCGAAATGTTGTATGCTTTTTCATTGGTTCACAGACATTGACATTGTCACTGCCCAGACACTGACAAAACTCATTCTCTATTTTTTTATTCACTTTCTTACCTCTTGCTTGATAATATTATGGAAATCCAATATGACACAGCTAAAACAGTTTCAGACAGAAATTTTATTGTTACTGTTCACACGCCACTATCCCCCGAGGTGTTTTCAGGCCGAAGGCATGAAAATCCCGAGGCAGCCAGCGCGATATGGAGCAGAATGCTCCATATCTGTGCATCGCGAAGCGTGTTGCTGGGCACGCAGTGAACAGTAACATTTTATTTTCTGTCTGTCTTCTGTCTCATCCCGATTAAATCTTTTATCACCTCTCCGGCGATCATCAGTCCGGCAACTCCCGGAACAAAGGATATACTGGAGGGCACCGGCCTTCCTGTGGACGGCCTGGTCTCTTCCGTCTGTACCTTTTCTTCTTTCAGGCCCATCCGGCGTTTTTTTTCTTTTGGCGCGATTTCCGTGGAGAAAAGCACCTTAACCTTCTTTATTTTTCTCTTTTTCAATTCCGTGCGCATGACCTTTGCCAGAGGGCACACACTGGTCTTCGCAATATCCGCAATCTGAAAACAGGACGGGTCCAGTTTGTTTCCGGTTCCCATACAGGATATGACCGGCTTATTGCAGGCTTTTGCCTTCTCAATGAGAAGGATCTTGGCAGAGACAGTGTCCACTGCGTCCACAATATAGTCATAGCTGGAAAAATCAAATAAACCGGCTGTCTCAGCTGAGAAAAAAGTCTCATAGGTATGGACCACTGCATCCTCATTGATATCTGCAATGCGTTCTTTGGCAACCTGTACCTTTTTCCTTCCGATCGTAGAGCGCAGCGCCACCAGCTGTCTGTTCAGGTTGGTCACTGCAACCTCATCGTGGTCCACCAGAATCAGGTTTCCCACACCGGCTCTTGCCAGCGCCTCAACCACATAAGACCCCACACCGCCCAGGCCAAACACCGCGACCTTGGAATCGGCAAGAATCTCCAGCCCCTCTTTTCCTATTAATCCTTCTGAACGGGAAAATGCATGCAGCATACTTGCGGTTCCTCCTAAGTAAAAAGTTCTCAATGTACTGCCCTGACTGTAGTCAAGCCGTATCGAATAACGGCTCGCTTCCCGGGCTCGCCGTTATTCTTCATTATACTATTAAATCTATCAATTGTATAGAACTAGTTTTTCATCTTTGGTTTAAAAATAAGGCTGGCCAAATAGGCGAAAATGAGGGCTGCGGAGATTCCCACGGCGCTGGATGTGAAGCCTCCCATGAAGATGCCGATGAAGCCCTGCTCACCGATGGCTTTTTTTACACCTTTCCAGAGCAGGTTTCCGAATCCCAAAAGGGGGACGCTGGCACCTGCACCGGCAAAATCCATGAGCTTGTTGTAAATGCCCACAGACCCCAGTACGGCTCCGGTACATACCAGCAGCACCATAACACGGCCCGGCAGCAGCTTTGTCTTGTCTAAAAGTATCTGAACCAGGGCACAGATCAGCCCTCCTACCCAAAATGCATTGATATAATCCATATTTACTGCCTCCTGTTATCCTGTTTTAGCAATGCTCCACCACAACAGCCTGCGCAATTCCGGGCACACTTTTCCCCTCGTTGTAGCTGACCTTTGACAATAATGCCCCTGTGGGAACAAAAAGAACACGTTTCCACTCCCCCTTCTCAATCTTGGGAAGGATATAGGAGGCAAAGGTCACAGCGGAACAGCCACAGCCGCTGCCACCGGCATGTGTGTCCTGGGACTCCTTGTCATAGATCTCAATGCCGCAGTCCATATGCTGTTTCTCAATATCAAACCCCTTTTCTTTCATCATATCAAAGAGAATGTGCTGCCCAACCTCGCCCAGGTCACCTGTGATGATCCTGTCGTAGTCCTCAGGCATGCGGTTAAAGTCCATCATATTCTGGTAAATGGTATCACAGGCAGCCGGAGCCATACATGCCCCCATATTCAGAGAATCCTTAAGTCCGAAATCAATGATCTTGCCTGTAGTGATCCCTGTGATCCGTGCCTTACCGCCTTTTGTTCCAAGTACGCAGGCTCCGCTTCCCGTCACTGTCCAGGTGGCGGACAGAGGCCGCTGGTTTCCGTATCCGAGAGGAAAACGGAATTCTTTCTCCGCGCTGCCGAAATGGCTGGATGTCACTGCCACCACATAGTCACCGTATCCCGCGGCAACGGACATGGAGGACAGAGAGAGTGCTTCCCCCATGGTGGCGCAGGCGCCGTACAGCCCATACACAGGCGTATCAAACCCTATGATGCCAAAAGAGGAGGCAATGGTCTGTGCCAGAAGATCGCCCACGTAAATGGTGCGGATCTGCCAGTTCTCCAGCTCTGCCTTTCCGATTGCCATGCTGACGGCTTCTTTTTGAAGGACACTCTCTGCCTCCTCCCAGGACTGGCACCCGAACATGCCGTCCTCCCCGCCTATCACGTCAAAACATTTTCCCAGAGGGCCGTCCCCTTCCTTTTTCCCCACTATGGAGGCTCCGCTTAGAATATGAACTGCATGTTCAAACTGAATGCTCTGTTTGCCGATGGTCTGTTTTCTTACTTCTGTCATCCCACAATCCCCCATAATTTAAGAACGTAATAGATAGCCCCCAAAGCCGCGGAGGTCAGTATACCGTAAAGGATAACCGGACCTGCTATGATAAAAATCTTGCATCCGATTCCAAATACCTGTCCCTCTTTCTGGTATTCAATAGCCGGTGCTGCCACAGAATTGGCAAAACCGGTGATAGGTACCAGCGTACCGGCACCGCCCCATTTGGCTATTTTCGGATAAATATTAAATCCTGTACAGAGTACACTTAAAAGCACCAGGATCAGGGAAGTCCAGCCGCCGCTGATTTCCTTGTCCAGTCCCTGACTCATGCAGAAGTTCATGATTCCCTGCCCCAGTACACAGATCGCGCCGCCGCAGAGAAAGGCACGGCACATGTTTTTAAACAGGCTGTGGGTGGGTGTCACCTGTTTTACATATTTTTCATATTCTTTGGCTTTTTTCTGTTTTTCCTGCTCCGCCGCAGTTGCCATAACTTTCACCATCCTTTTTCCTGCTTCCTGATTTGGAAGCTTTCTGATAGTATGAGAATGTTACGGGAAAAATATGTGCTGGAAAAAATTATAAAAAAAGAGGCAGATCCGCTTATATTAAGATCTGCCTCAGCAGAAGAATCGTCAGCGCCTGTCATTGTACTGCTCAAATCCCTCTTCGATTTCTTTTAAAATTTTTGCATATCTGAGGAGTTCCTTCTGAATCTCCTCTTTGTCTTCACGCTCCTGTTTATAGCACACCCGGTGCTCCATGCTGGCCCAGAAATCCATGCCAATGGTTCTGATCTGTACTTCAACCGGATAGTATTCCGTACTGTCAATGGTGCAGACCTGAATGCCCAGAACCATGTGATAGCTCCGGTAACCGTTCTGTTTCGGATTGGCAATGTAGTCTTTTTCTTTGATCAATATGAGATCGCTCTGTTTTTTTAACTGCTCTGCCAGCAGCTCCACGTCTCTCTCAAAATAGCAGATTACCCTGGCACCTGCAATGTCCTGAAGGTTTTCCTTGGCATTTGTAAAGCTGGCGCTCAGTTCCATGCGCTCCAGTTTCTCCTCAATACTCTGTTTCTGCTTGATTCTGGACTGGATATTGTGAATCGGATGAGACGCACTGCCATACATGGAATGGTTCAGCACATCCAGCCTGGCCTTAAAAAGGTTAAGCGCATCCTGATAGGGAACAATTAAATCGTAATATTGTTCATTAGTCATACTCCGTCCTCCTTATATAGGCAGACCATCCCCCTGTCTGCCCGCTCCCTTTACTATAACATAAACCGGCTGATCCATAAATAAAGCTGGGCTGAACTTTTTCTAAAAGGCTTATAAACTCTTACTGTTTACGCACCGCTGTCCCGCCAGGTACTGCATCACGAAGCGCTCTGCCGGGTACAGATTTTGTGAAGCAGAAGCTTTAACGGATATCATATACGCTGCGAAGTCTGAGCGTATCTGCATTTCCGGACAGGATCTCCACCTCTTTGGTATCTCCGTTCAGATCAAAATAATTGTCAGAGAGGATAAGGTCTTCCGTCTCATTGAGGATCTCCACACTCTTGGCATAGGCGGACGCAGAGACTCTGATCTTATTTCCCTCTATTTCCCAGGTAAGACAGGGATTCTCATACCGGAAATATTTCGGATAGGAAAAGATAACCGTGCCCTCTGACAGAGCTTTTGCCCCGGCGCTGTCCTCTTTTTCCGGTGTCCCGCAGTTTACTTCAAAAGCCTGGAAGCTGACATATTGTTCAAAGACATCCACATCCGGAAGCTCTGTCTTATCCATCCAGACTGCCGTGAGAGCCGGCACTGCGATCACCTGCTCCTCCCGGCGAAGAACCGCTGCCTTACTGTCACGGAGCTGCCAGCAGACTTTGATCTGCCTGTCTTTTTAGGTCTCGTTCACCACATTCAGACGGATGGATTTTTCAAATGTAAAATGCTGCCGGTTCATATTAGCCTCCCGGGTCATCCAACCCTCCTCCCGGCAGGAGATCATCACCGGGGCAAAAAAGCGCCTGGCATAATAGTGAAGTGCCTTCCACCTGCCGCAGTAATCAACAGAGGACCAGGATACCACAGGCCAGCAGTCATTTAACTGCCAGTACACGGCTCCCATACATCTTCCCCTGTTTCTGCGAAAATGCTCCACCCCATAGCGGATGGCATCTGCCTGGAGAAGCTGGGAGGCATAGAGAAGGGTGGTAAATTCTGTGGGGTAGCGGTAGGTCTGCTGCAGATAATTCATGATTTTTCCGTTTGCACCGTAATTTCTCTGGTGCTTTTCCATCACATAGGAAAAAATGTTAAAGTCATCCGGGTCGTCCGTGATCTGCTCCAGAGTCTTTTTAAAGGGAAATGCCTGAAAACCGAATTCAGAAGCATAACGGAAAAAATGTTTCCGGTACTCAGAGAAAGGACGGCCGCCATGCCAGACCTTCCAGTAATGCACATCCCCTCTGTTCGGGTCATTGGGATTGTCAAAGGAACCTCCCGAGGATGGGCTGGCCGGCCAGTAAAAGGTCTGGGGATCGTATTTTGCCAGGACTTCGGGGAGAATGCGTTCATACATGAACAGGTAATCTCTCACCTCCGACGGTTTTGTCACCCAGCACCTCTCATCCACGAACATTTCCATCTCATTGTTGCCGCACCACAGACCCAGGGAAGCGTGATGCCGGATTCTCTTTATATTGTCTGCAAATTCCCGCCGGATGTTTTCCTCAAACTCAGGGGTCAGCTCATAGACCGAACAGGCAAACATAAAATCCTGCCAGACCAAAAATCCCATCTCATCGCACAGTTCATAGAACCAGTCTTCCGGGTAGCAGCCTCCGCCCCAGACACGAATGACGTTGAAGTTGGCCTCCCGGCAGGCTTCCAGCAATTTTCTTGTCTTTTCCCTGCAGGTCCTGCCCAGAAGATGGTCCTCCGGGATATAATCTGCTCCCATGGCAAATATGGCCCTGCTGTTTAACTGATGAGCGAAGCTCTCGCCCCACTGGTCTTTCTTCCGCAGCATGGTGACCTGCCGAAGACCGATTTTTTGTTCCCATATATCCAGTGTACGTCCCTGATACAGGAGTGTGACGCAGACGTGGTAGAGGGGCTGGCTGCCCAGGTTGTTGACCCACCATAGTTTTGGGTTGTCAATGGTCAGCTCTTGGGGGGAATCCTCCAGAATCCAGGTCCTGCCGCCCGGTTCTGTCATGTGGACTGTATAGGTAAGTTCGGGACTGCAGGGGCGTGGTGATTCTTCTGAGATCACTCCGGCAGACCATTCGGTTTCTACCTGAAAGGAGAGGCGGACCTTTCCCTGTGTATGATTCTGCTGTATGTATACACTGTCGATTCTGGCTTCACGGATGCCGAGAAGGGAGACGGGGCGGAATATACCTGCGTCCGGAAGATGGGCGCCCCAGTCCCAGCCAAACATATAGTGGGCTTTTCTGAGGTGCATAAAACCTTCAAATGTATCGTCATTTCCTATATTTCCGTATTTTTTATGGGCTTTGGCAATGTATTGCAGCGGGGAATGAAAGATCACCCGTATCTCATTTTCTCCTTCCTGCAGGATACCCTTCACATCAAATTCCCAGGTTCGGTGCATGTTGAAAGCTTTACCGGCATGTATTTGGTTTACATAAATATCTGCAAGTGTGTCCAGACCGTCAAAATGAAGGACAACCCTGTGATTTTCCAGTATTCCCGGAAGTAAGGTAAACCGGCACCGGTATTCATAATCTTTTTCCATGAGGGCACAGATTCTGTCCTCATTGTCTTTCCAGAACGGATCGTCCATCCGGCCGTTTCTAAGTAAATCTGTATATACCGTACCCGGGACAACAGCATCCAGCCAGGTAGTGCTGCCAAGCTCACGCATCTGCCATACTGTGCAGAGTTGTGTGTCTGGCTCTTCGGATGTTCTGCAGGGGCTCTGTATCCTCGCCACAGCTCTGCTGTATTTCTGCATTTGCTCCGCAGCTCTGCTGTGTTCCTGCATTTGCTCCGCAGCTCTGCTGTGTTCCTGCATTTGCTCCGCAGCTCTGCTGTGTTCCTGCATTTGCTCCGCAGCTCTGCTGTGTTCCTGCATTTTGTTACGGGTATCTAAATGTTGTATTTCCATAACCTGCTCCTTATATGATACTATGTCTTTTCCATTGCTTCAAAATAAGCGCCCTGCTCAATGTAAGCGGGCGCTTATTTTCCTTTTTTACCTGCAGATCATCCTTCTGCTCTGGGATATTCCGTGCAGAGCAGGCGGTACGGCGGTTCATCCTCCTCAATCTCGGGGAATCTGCCGATGGGCTCATAGAAACGGTTGTCGTTCTCATCATCATTGCACATGGAGACTTCGCCCAAAAGTACAGGGCCAGTTCCCGGCTCCAGCTCAAAATCATGGTACATATAGGGATAGACCGTAATGCTCTCCCCGGGCTGCAGCCTCACCTGTGTCCCTGCAGGAACCGTAAATTCTCTGCCATCGCAGTTTACCGTCACATCCGTATCCGCAAACTGCCCGTCCTCTGTGGAGTTGTAGACGCGAATCAGCACATTTCCTCCGCCCCTGTTGATAATATCCTCCATCTTATCCCAGTGAAAATGCATGGGCGCCATCTGACCTTCCCTGATATAGAGAAGCTTTTCCGCATATGTCTTTGTATATTTGTTGTTCTTCAGGTTGCCGTTTCGCAGTGTGATCAGGGAAAATCCCACTTCATCAAATCTTCCCAGTCCATAATCTGTAATATCCCACCCCAGCATATTGTCACGGATCTCGTCGTATGCATGGCCCTTCTGCTCCCAGTCCTTTGGAGTAAAACCGCAGAACGGAGGGAGGGCAAAACCGTGTTTCTGGATCATGGCTTCCATCTCTTTTAAAGCCGCGTTAATCTCGGATCTTTTCATCGCTCTACTTTGTCCCTTTCTGATTCCGGGCACCTGACCGCTTTCCGCATGATCAGGTAACCCGGTAATCTGACTGTCTGTTTACTTTGTGGCTTTCCACTCGTCAATCTGTTTCTGCATCTCGTCAATGACTTCCTGGATACCTGTTGCCTCCAGTTTTTCCTGGAGTTTCGGCAGATATTCGTCAGGGTCCACGCTTCCTGTGTACAGGGATTTTCCAAACTCATCCAGCACATTTCTGAAGCCTGCCACCTGGGTGCTCACCGATTCCAGATCGAAGTCAAATCCAAAGGACGGGGCTTCCTGGGAGGCATCATTGAATTCTTTAAATGTGTTCCATTTGTCAAGGGGCTCATTCTCCAGTACATAAGTGTTAAATAATCCGCCCTGTACCCAATACGGCACTGCGTAGTCTTTGTTTGCAGCCGGTTCCAGTTTTACTTTTGTGTCATAAATATAATCTTTTCCCTCTGCCGCTGCCTTTTCTTCTGCTGTGGGCTCTGCCTTTGTCCAGTGGACGCCTTCAATACCATAGTTCAAGAGATTCCTCAGGTATTCATCTGTGTTGACCAGGTTCAGGAATTCCATAGCCTTTTCCGGATGCGCAGAGTTTTTGTTGATGGCTGTCAGAGCACCGCGGGCAGACGCGTTGGTTACCTGGGTATCCATGATGGGACTGGCGACCACCTCATAACCTAAAACCTTGCCCCATGTCAGTTCTGCGTAAGGCTGTCCGTCACCTTTTGTCACAAAACGTTTGATGGATTTATCATCGGTCGCGGTTGCGGCGTCCTTGTTGATATAACCTGCCTCATAATATTTTCTCATGGTTTTCAGAGTGGATTTCATCCTGTCTGTCTCAAATACATTTTTAACCGTCAGGGTATCATCGCCGTATTCAATGCCGACAGGGTCCTGGATCTTATCCATGTAGGTAGGCGCTGAGTAATCTTTTGTGAGATAGAACGGAACCACATCCGGCTCATTCTCTTTGATCACCTTCAGCCATGGTTCCAGATCCTCCAGTGTCTCGATCTCCTCATACGGGATGTTGTATTTGTCCACGTATTCTTTTGTAAATACCCACATGGGGCAGCTTCCGATCTCTTTTTCGCTGGGCACACCGTATGTTTTGCCCCCTACTTTTGCTGCTTCCCAGAAGCGCTCATCAATGGTGTCATAAATTTCTTTTCCTTCTTCTTTCAGAAGGTCATCCAGTTCCAGAAAGGCGCCCTTCTGGGCGTTCTGCAGATAGTCATTTGCCCAGGAACAGGTAAAGCACATATCCCAGTCATCACCTGTGTTGATGACCACCTGCATTTTCTGGTTGTAATCGCCCCATGCCACATTGTTTACTTTGATCTTGACTCCGATTTTCTCCTCTGTGTACTCATTGACTTTTTCTATTACGTCAGGTGCGTCTTTCTGTGCGTCCCCCACCTGATACCAGACAAGTTCAACAACTTCCTCTCCCTTTTCATTTGTCTCTGTCTTCTTGCCGCAGCCGGACAGCATTCCTGCTGTCATTGCTGCTGCCACGGAAACTGCCAGGGCACGTTTTACGATTCTATATTTCATTCTATTCTCCTCCTCAAATGTTTCACTTTCATCGTTTCTTACTCTTTCACCGCACCGATCGTCAGACCATTTACAAAATATCTCTGGAAGAAGGGGTAAGCAAAGATGATTGGCAGGGTTGAGATAACAACGATTGCCATTTTAATGGTCTCTTTCGGCATGTTCTGCGCTATCTGAATTCCATTGATGCCCATCATGGCCTTATTGCTGGCCAGCCAGTCAATGGAACTTTCAATCTTGATCAGCAGATACTGAAGGGGTATCAGGTTCTGGCTGTCTATATACATCATAGCATTAAACCAGTCATTCCAGTAGCCCAATGTAAGGAAAAGCCCGATGGTCGCCAGTCCCGGCATTGCCATGGGGATGACGATCTTGAAAAACAGCCTCCACTCAGAAGCACCGTCAATCTTGGCAGATTCCACTACAGAATCCGGTATGGTGGTCTTAAAGAAGGTTCTCAGTACAATGACATTGAAGGTGTTCAGACACAGGGGCAGGATAAGCGCCCATATGCTGTCCTTCAGCATCAGCACCTTTGTTACGATTAGATAGTTGGCTACCATACCGCCGGAAAACAGCATGGGTATGGTGATGACTGTAGTAAAAAATTTCTTAAATGCATAAGTTTTCCTGGACAGTGCATAGGCATAGGTTCCGGTAAGGAACAGGCCGATTACGGTTCCGGCAATTGTGACCAGAATTGTGACACCGTAACTGCGCAGGATATTTTCCCCGGCACTTATAATATAGTGGTATGCATAGAGACTGAGCTTTTCCGGTACAAACTGATAACCGTTCATTGCCAGGGTCTGCTCATCAGTCAGTGATATGATGACAACAAAGATGAACGGCAGAATACTGATCAGTGACATAACTGCAAGTATAACATTCAGCACTGCGTTGGTGGGCTTTTTTACCTTGTTGTATTCACAGACCTCTGCCTCCATCTTATCTATCATTTTTGCCTTTTTACGTTCTTCTCTTTTTGAAGACATTCTCCTTACCTCCTTCCTAAAATAGTGCGTTTTCGCTGTCAACCTTGGATACAAGCTTGTTGGCAATCATGATAAGTATAAATCCCACGGTTGACTGGAACAGCGCTGCCGCGGAACTCATGCCCAGCTCTCCGTTTGTCTTCAGGGCACGGAAAATATAAGTGTCAAGTACATTGGTTACCGGGTATAAAGGACCGGAATCCTGCGGGAGCTGATAGAACAGACCGAAATCCGACTTGAAGATTCCACCCACTGCCATGATCAGCAGAATGGTGATAACCGGTTTCAGCAGCGGCAGGGTAATGTATTTGATCTGCTGCCATTTGCTGGCTCCGTCAAGGACCGCTGCCTCATAGTACGTCTTGTTGATGCCGCAGATGGATGCCAGGTATACGACAGTATTGTAACCGACGCCCTTCCACTGGCTCATGAAGATAATGATAAAGGGCCACATGGATTTCTCGGTATACCAGGAGATTCCGTCGATTCCAAAATATGCAAGTACAGAGTTAAAATAACCTTTTTCCGGGTTTAAAAATGCGAATACACAGTAGCTGACAACTACCCAGGACAGGAAGTAGGGCAGAAACATGGAGCTTTGATAGATTTTAGCCATGCCCTTGTTGCGGAGTTCATTTAACATCAATGCCACGATAACAGGGAGCACGACACCAAGGATGATGAATGCAGCATTGTATAAAACCGTGTTTCTCAAAATGATCCAGGCGTCACCGCTGGAAAACAGGAACTTGAAATTATCAAATCCTACAAATTCACTGCTTAAGAGACTTGTAAAAAAGTTGCTTCCGGTCAGACGGAATTTCTTGAAAGCTACCAGGATACCAAACAGCGGCAAATATGCAAACAGGAAAAACCACGCGGTTCCCGGAAGGCTGAGCAGCAACAGTTCTTTGTTGGTTTTGACACGGGTGAAGAAGCTTATCTTTTCTTTTTTCTTCTTCTGTTTCAATTGAATACCTCCCTCTCATCCCGTCAAAATCCCTGCCGGCCGGGGGTTTTGGCGTTCTGTTTTGTATATATTTACTATACATTGGGGGAAGGGAAAATTATAGTTGAGAAATTGTAGGTTTTCTGGATGAATTCTAGACGGGGGAGTGGAAAAAATAGTGTCAACTGGAGAAATTCTAGAGAGAAGAAAAAAACGCATCATGGGGACGGGAACACAGGGATGGGGGTTCTATTGCGTTTGGTGGGTTGTGCGTATTGCTTGCAGGTGCTGCTACCATTTATCTGGCTTTTGATATTCTCACGTATCTGGCTGCTTTTGCGGCTTTTATTGCGCTGCTTATTCTTTTGTTTTTGGTTTATGTGCATACGAAATGTTTTATAAAAGATTAATCTGCATAATTATAAATATAGTTTGCAAATATAAGGTTTTATTCTATACCTTGGATTGATACAGACAGGTTCCATGACATATTCATGATTTTTTGGATTTTAATTAGAATTTTAATAGAACATAAATAGAATTTTTTGACAGGCGAATGATTGGCATTCGCCTGCAGACATTTTGATTTGTTTGGAATTGCTCAGATCAGAGGCCAAATTCCCGATATAAGGCCTGCCGTAATTTAGGATTTGAGGCTGCTTCTATGATTTCTTTCTCTCTGCCGGTCTCGGATAATTTAAGCGCTAATTCACCAAAGCGTCTCTCACCTTCCACAATGCCTTCCTGCTCCCTCTTTTTCAGCAGTTCTTCCATCTGCATATACCTCACCCCCAGATTCCGATTCTTTTTCATTTCCTTGATTCTGCTGTGAATCTTCTGAATGGTTGCATTTTTTGCCTCTGCCGCGCATGTATCCGTGCTGTTTTCCATGCACTTCAGTAAATGTATCAGCTCTTCTGAAACGCCTTCCGTATGTATCCCTTTTGTGTTCAGAAAGATTTTCTGCACCTCGTCACCTAAAGACAACTCCGTTTCCAGGCATTTATTTTCAAACGTATACCGGTACAGTCCTTTGCCGAAGGGGTCAAAGGTGCAGATAAAGATAATAAAGCAGGGTCTCAGACTTTTGAAATCTTCTCCCGGTTTCAGAGATGTGATGTCCATCTCTCCCTGATAATAGCGGCTTCGCTTTGGCAGATTATGCTCGTCCTCATTCTGCATTTCGATATCATATTCTACCTGCACTTCATCGCTTGCGTAAATATCCAGCCGTACGCTTCTGAAATCAGAACTGTACAAAATCGTATGCTCTGCATGGACTCTTATTTTCGCGATCGGTCGTCCGAGTATCATCTCCAGTATCAGACGGCATATCACCTCATCTTCCAGCGCTGCCGCAAATAAAAACGGGTCACATAAATCCAGTTCCTCAAATTTCTTCCTTGCCATATGTTTCCTCCTGCGGAATATGACATGGAAGTTACCTGTCTGTAATATGATTATAGCTGAAAGCCTCCGGATAAGCAACCTGTTTCTTTGCAAAACACGGTTCCATTACCGGGGGCTGCCTTGCGGGACAGTGACGTGTGAGCAGTAACCGGCTGCCGTCCTCTCTGCGTTTAAGGAAATCTCCCGGTTCACTCTCTCCCTCAGCCGGAGCAAAAAATCATGTTCCTTTGGATACCTCTTAAAGGTAATATCCATTCCCGCTGTTTCACGAATAAGCGCTTCCACAGAATCCCGTGACGTATACTGTTCCAGCGCCTCAAGTGCCCGAAGGTCCTCCATGGCATCTCTTAAAACTTCCAGCCGGATTGAGGAAAAGGGATGCCCGTCCGGTCCGGGGTAGACAAGGAATGCGTCTCCTGACGGAAAACTTTCACCACTGTCTGTCACAGCAAAGGGATCAATGTGCTGCAGCGAAAATCTGGTATTGTAAAAATTGTACCCCCACTGAAGGAATCCCTGCATCCGGTACAGATAGAGCTGGATACCCAAAATCCTATTTCTCCCTGAAGGCATGGCAAAAAAGCGGTTGCTCACATCCACTCCCTGGACACAGCAGTAATATGTCCACAAATCAGGAATTTCCGCTTCCAGAAATGGCTCCAAATGGTCAGAGGCAACCACAGGGTGCTCCACCAGTCCCAGACGATAAAATTCAAAATCACTCAAAGCATCCAAAAACCTGCAGTCTCCCAGTCCACTGTGCATACACTGTACTGCGCTGCGGTAGCTGTCCAGATCTTTCATGCCCGGCTCGTCGGACACATGAAACCAAGTATGCTCCAGCACATCTTTTTTCTGCAGATACGCCTTTAACCGGGGCAGAAATTCCATCAGAAAAAACCGGTATTCCTCCCCTGCTGCATCCGTATCCCAGCCAAAGACCTGCTGCTGCCTGCCCTCCTTCAAAGCCATGATCTTCGGAGCCGCGGCGGCACCCCACTGGGTAAATAAAGGTGCCATTTCCAACCAGACAATGCCGCATTCCCGGCACATAGAAATCCATCTTCCCAGCCTGGAAAAGCCGAATTTCCACCCCTCTTCTGTCAGCTCTGCATCTACGAGCTGAACGGTAGTCCGCTCTCCGCCCACAGCAGTATCCATGGGTGGTGTAAACAATGGTGTCAAAATCATATTGATTCCGCTCTCTGCTGCAAGAGTGACGAATTTCTTCAGAATCTGCCAATGTTGTTCGGAAAAGACAGGGACTCTATAATAATCCGCCAGACAGTCCGCATGGAGCCACTCCGTATGGATTAGCCGCTGTACCGGCAGTTTTCCACTATGTACCATGATTTCAGCTTCTCTTTTCCACAGGATTTCCCCATCTTTTACCGATACGGAGACAGTCACCGCATAGTTTCCGGGTCTCATATCCCGGTCAATACATATCTGCACCCAAAGTGCTCTCCACTGTCCCGGCACTGCCCGCACGGTACTGGCAGGCAGCGGTACCAGCACATCGGGAAACATGCCCGGTTCCTTTGTCAGATAGTCATCATCGGATAGACCGCTGCATGGGTAGGCACTGGGCACCAGGGCTGCCCGGAATACTTTAACCTCCATTCCCGGAGGCGTTTTTATTTCAAACTGTATGTCCTCCTCCAGCATATGGGAATCATGGTAATCTATTGTATAAGCAATCTGAAATGCAGTCCGCTCTCCCGCAAAGCATCCCGCACGAAAGGGATTTTCCCGGTCTTTTGGCGGCCTGCCCGGAAAAATCTTATCCAGGCTGTCCCCCAGGCAAAAATGATACTGATGCATCTGTCTTCCTCCTCATAAAATGATACACTGTCAAATCCTGCTTCTCGCAGCCATACATAATCTGTCTGCCTATACTGCAGTATTTAAAAAATTTCCTTCCGCACCGCGCAATTTTAAAAAAATCCAATCTTTCGCTGCGTCATTCAAAAATCTCCACCTCCACTGCGTCATTCAAAAATCTCCACCTCCACTGCGCAGTCGGTAAAATCAAAGCGGAAACGCACTGCGGCGTTGTCTTTCTCCACCGTGAACGTCCCCTTATTGGAACTTCCGCTTCTGGGATATCCGTCCCCGCAGTAGGTTGCCGACAGTGTCCCGTAGGTCGATACGGCAAAATCGTATGTCCCCGCATAAGGGATCACCACACTTAGCGTGTATGTATTATTTCCTATATAATACATCCTGGTCACTTCGCTGTTGGAATCATTTTTTACAGCTCCCACATAAGGCTGAAAGCTTCCGTAAACTACCACCTTTTCAGGAAGCTTGATCCCCGTTTCCGGATCATAAACCGCCTCCGCCCCATATGCGATCTGCAGCTCCGGATTGGCAGCCAGTTCTCTCAGACGGTGCCCCTCCTGCCACAGCCGCTTTACTGTATCCTCCTGACCGAATCCCATAGGGCAGGAAGAACTTTTTTTGTTGATCTGATAAAATGTCTGGATATCTTTTGCTCCGCTGTCCCCGCGCTCCATAGCTACCGGCGCGTCACCCAGCATACGCCGGAAGGGAATCTCAAAAAAGCCACACACGTTGTTCACTTCCAGCCAGCGGTAAGTATATTCCAGAAAATGATTCCGCTTTTCAAAGCTCTGATGTGCAAACCATGCGATCTGGTCATACCCCCACCAATCCTTTAAAGCCAGTTCTTCTCTGGAATACCGGGCCGGGTCATCCACCGCCAGACCACCCCAGTTGTCATATTCCATCAGATAGGGCATCGCCTGTGCTGACCAGCCGTTGGGGTTCAGGCCTCCCTCACTGTAGCCCTCCCGGACCAGCACCAGATCGGTACCTTCCCGTTCCATAAGGGGCACCCTGGTAAATGGCATGGCATGATAGTCAAACAACAGCTTTCCCCTCCGGTTCACCCCATGGGTGTGGGCATCCAGCAATACCTTATGCCGCCTGCCATGGACAGCGGCATACCTGCGTATCATCTCAAAAAGCTCCTGTGTTTTCACCATCCCCCGGTCATTTGCCGTGTACAGATGTACCTGCCCCATGTGGAGTGCCTCATAACCACAGTCAATATAGCGCGCTGCCCGGTAATAAAACCACATTCTGGCCTCCTGCCGGTTCAGATCCGGGATTCCCCCATTCTTCTCCGGCTCCTCTCTGCGGCTTACAAATCCCGCCGGTTCTCCGGGAAACAGGGTATCTGCCAGACAAAAGCACCTGTCTTTAGGTTCCATCCCAAAGTCACGGAACACAAATTCCGGTATCTTCACTGACTCCATCCTCTGGGTCACACACTCAAAAATACAAGCCTGCAGAATGATCTCCGAGTCTGCTTCATGCACCTTTTCTGCCAGCTCCCTGGATTTTGCAAAATGCACATCATCGTCTTCCGTCATATACCAGATCCCCGAAGCACGACCCAGGAATTTTACTCCCAGTTCCCGTATCACCCGCAGGTCATCCGAAAGTGTCTCACTCTCATAAAGCCCTGCCGCGGTCACTGCCCGCGACAGATAATTTTCCAGGACTTCCTTTGAAATCCTGCCGTCAAATTGATAATCCATCATCCCGGTTTCCCTTCTCTAAAAATGTAACGATTGAGGCAATATTTGCCCCTGTTGCTCCCTCTGCCAGCCTTTCATCCTTCCCGCGCATCACGCTTGGTCCTACAGCATCCAGGTGCACCCATTTTACCCCTTCCCGGATAAAAGATTCCAGAAAACAGGCAGCCACACTGGCTCCCGCGCCTTTGCCGGGCGCATAGTTAGCCAGATCTGCTGTGCTGCTCCGGGCAAGCAGTTCCCGGTAATAGCTGTCCATGGGCAGTCTCCATACCGGTTCTCCCGCTTCGCCTGCTGCGCATATAAAACTGCTGCTCATAAAATCATCATTGGAAAACATCCCTGTCATCCGGTCTCCAAGCGCATTATGGCAGGAGTATGTCAGTGTAGCCAGATCCACGATCCGCCGCGCACCCTGCCGCTGGGCATATACCAGGGCATCCGCCAAAATGAGGCGTCCCTCAGCATCCGTGTTGCAGACTTCCACTGTAGTCCCGTCCAGCATGGTGATCACATCCCCCATCCGGCAGGCCTTTGGGCCGATGGCATTCTCCGCCAGAGGCAGCACTGCCATGATATTTTCTTTTGTCTCCTCCCGTACAAGAATCTCAAAAGCTTCCAGCACATTGGCTGCACCGCACATATCAAACTTCATTCCCTCCATGGCCTCTGCGGACTTTAAGTGATATCCGCCGCTGTCAAAGAGAACCCCCTTTCCGACCAGCGCTGTAAAAGGCTGTTCGGGAACACATTCCCGGGTGAGAACTGCCAGTTTCGCTTCACGGGCACTGCCCTGGTTCACTGCCAGGATTCCGCCGAATCCCTGTCTTTTTAATTCCATGCCATCTAATATCCTGCACGTTGCTCCCAGTTTTGCGGCAAGCTTTTCCGTATAAGCAGAAAATTCCTCCGCTCCCAGGTAATTGGCCGGAAGATTGCCAAGGCTTCTGGCATAAGCAATACATCTCCCCTCCAATTCTCCGTACCGGACTGCACGTATAAATCCGCTGTCCTCCGCTGCACTGCTTTCCAGATAAAATACCGCGCTGCCGAAATCCGCCAGACTTTCACGCATTCCAAATACGTCCCCTTTTTGCAGTTCTTTCAGCCCTTCTTTTCGGAAACGATACGCCCCCTGATACATAGACCGCACAAGGAGACACACCATTTGTCTCTGCTCTTCCGCCTTTAGGCGGTAAAAAGCAGCGCTGTCTATATCCAGCCGTATCAGAAAACAGCCTTTCCGCTGTCTTCCCAGACGGCAGAACTGTTCTGCCAGCCGCCGGGCATCCATACTCTCAGGAATCACCTCCGTAAAGACAGAGGAATCGTGATTTCCAGGCACTGTTTCGGATGGATGTTTTAATATTATCTTCATAAAGCAATCCCCCCGCCTTTCATCCTCTGCCCATTCTCCACACGCAGAAGCAGTGTCTTGATCTCATAAGGCTTCAGGAATACCCGAATCCCGGATGAGCGCCAGGTACTCTCCGGTTCTTCCATAAGATTACATTCGCACCATTCCTTCACTTCAAAACCGGGGCATACTTTAACTTCTCCCCTTCTTCCCTGGAATTCATGGAATCTGAGCACAATTTCCTCCCCGTTTTCCGCCTGTTTCAGCGCATCTGCCACCAGGTTCTCCCTGTCGAACGACAAAAGGCTTCCATGCAAAGCCGCAGCTCCTGCTTCTGCACGGAGGGGTGCGTTCAGATCAAAAGCCTCCTGCTCTATTCCTGCGTCATACCACTCCTCACAATGAGGCAGCAGCGAGTAGGTAAAGGTATGGCTGCCCAGATCCGCGCTGTAGTCCGGGTCTGTTGCAGACTTTAAAAGTGTCAGGCGGATTGTATTTTCTTTCAGGTCATAGCCGTATTTGCAGTCATTAAGCAGTGCCGCCCCGTATCCTGTCTCCCAGATATCCGCCCATTTGTGGGCCGCCACCTCGAATTTCGCAGCCTCCCAGCTTGTATTTCTCGTAATGGGACGCCGGATATTGCCGTCCTGGATATCAAATCTGGCATCCACTGCCCGGATATCCACCGGAAATGCCGCTTTCAACAGCTTCTGCCGCTCCTGCCAGTCCACAGAGGTCTTAAAATCAATTCGTTTCCTGCTGTTGTAGAGGCACATGGTCTGGCAGATTGTGCTCTTATGGTATTGCCATGTAAATGACACCTCAATGCCCAGCGCATGTCTCCAAACACGGATGTCCGTACATTGGGTGATTTCCTCCATCTTTCTGTCAATCGTGGGTTCCAGTTCCCAGGCATCAAAACAGCGCGGTTTGTCTTCAAAAATCTGCAGTACATTGGCGCATGCACCGTGGGGCAGCATCTCTCTTTCAGCCTCCCTGTCATAGATTTTTGTGAGCTGTCCTTGTTCATTCCAGCAGATTTTGTAAAACAGAGTAGATACCTCATGAATTCCCCCGTTTGACTCCTGCTGCCGGCTGCAGGCAGTATTCTCTGTAATCCGCTGGTCAGCCGCCTTTTCGGTCTGCAAAGACCTCTCCTCCCCAGACCCCCAGGCAGGTTCCTCATGGGGCCCGGAGACACTCTTCTTCGCAGGCCCCCATACGATTTCCGTATAAGAGAAGGGTTCCATATCCCGAACAAGCACATAAGCCCCATCCTCTTTCCATACACAGGGAAGAGATATCTTCTCCTCACTGCCATCTTCCCGTTTCTGATAGAACCCGCCTTTCCCGTATTCCCCGACGCACACGGATTCTGCCTCCCTGCGGGGAATCCGGACAACGGAGGTTCGCTGCCAGTTGCCGCTGTTGAATACGGAAAACACCCGTTCCTCCCTGCATTCCCGAATAAGGCCGGCGCGGGCGGTCTCGTTCACTTCTCTTAAAAGAGCCGCGGCTTTTTCATATTCCGTATGGCTGTCAAGGTAGACCTCCCTTATGGAAGACCCCGGCAGTATATCGTGGAACTGCTGGCAGAGCACGATTTTCCACGCACGCAGGATACGCTGGGAGTCATAGGGCACACTTCCAAACACTCGGGATAAGACAGACCGGATCTCCGTATCCCTCAGCGCATATTCCATCCTGCGGTTCATCCGTTTATTATACGCCTGGGAGGTGTAAGTCCCTCTGTGGAATTCCAGATAGAGTTCCCCGTCCCACACCGGAAGATATCCTTCCATGGGATTCTCTTTCAGCGTCTCATTGAGACTGCGGAAATACTCCGTCACGGACTGTTTCCTCACATAGGGGATTCCAGGCATTTTCTCCACCATCTCTATCTGGCGGATCATATCCCGGTTCGGGCCTCCGCCGCCGTCCCCATATCCGTAAGAGATCAGCAGTTCCCTGTTGGAATCCTTGTTCTTATAATTGTCCCAGACGCTTTTCACTGCCCTGGGGCCGGAATTTCCATTGTATGTATAATAATCCTCGCCCGGATCGGATGTAGTCACAAAATGGGCTGTCACCCCGGTTCCGTCAATGCCCTTCCATGTAAAGGTATCATAGGGCAGCCGGTTGGTATCGTTCCAGCTTATCTTGGTGGTCATGAACGTGTCCACACCGGATTTCTTTAAGATCTGAGGAAGCGCCCAGGAATACCCGAACACATCCGGCAGCCAGAGAAATTCACTCTCATAGCCGAATTCTTTCCGAAAGAAATTTTTGCCCACCAGGATCTGCCGGATGATGGATTCCCCTGAGGCGATGTTGCAGTCACACTCCACCCACATGGCCCCGGAAGGCTCCCATCTTCCCTCAGCCACCCTCTTTTTGATATTCTCATAAATATCCGGGTGGTCCTCTTTGATAAATTCATAGAGCTGAGGCTGGGACTGCAGAAAATGATACTCCGGATACTTTTCCATCAAACGGTTCACCGTGGAAAATGAGCGGGCAGCCTTCTCCCTGGTATGGCACAGCCGCCACAGCCAAGCCACATCTATATGGGTATGGCCCGCCATGGTCACATGGACATCCGGTTTTCCGCGGCCGTCCAGACACTCGTCCAGGTATCCGGCTGCATCCGACACACTCTCATAAAATTCCCTGCTGCCCGGTTCCGTAAAATCCACCAGACAGAACGCCTTTACAAGCACATTTAAAATCCATTCCCGATATTCATTCTCTGCGCTCAGGGCCTCATAGGTTTCAAGGGCCGCTGTGGTCAGATAGTAAAGGTCATCCGCACTCCGGTCCAGCACACCGATCTGCGCCCTGCATATCTCCATCACATTGTCTTTGGGGATTCCTCCGCCGCTGAGTCCTGTCCACAGCCTGAATTTAAGCTGCAGTTTCTTTCCGCATACCCCGGGGCCGAAGAACACTTCCCTGTGGTTTCCGTCCACAGCCTGATACGGCACATCATTTATATAGAGCAGGCTTTCAAAGTTCCCGTTATTTCCGGTTCCCGAAGGGGCGCCGAAGTCAAAAAGGCCCAGCACTTCCTCCCCGCAGAATGCCTCCGGGATTTCCGCTTCCGCTGTCAGCCAGTAGTATTTGTCCCAGCCCCGGAAAGAAAATCCCGGTCCCACCTCCTTGGCGCACACTCTGCTCTCTCTGTCACTGTCCTCCCAGAACCGGAAGGAGGGAATGTTCCGAAGATTCCGGTACCGAAGCTCCCGCAGTTCCTCTGCCAGATTCTTTATCCTGTCAAAATCATGAAAATCAAACGGCATTTTTTACTCCTTTCCAAACAGACCTCCATATGCCTTGTCATAAGCTTCCAGCAGTTCCCCGGCAAGAGACCAGGAATTGACCAGCGGATGAAGCATCAGCGCCTGGGCTGCACATGCATAAGAACCTTTCTTTACAGCCTCCACTGTGAGACGCTCATAATTTTTGAGCAGCCGCATCAGGATATCACACTGCGGAGGGACGACAGCCACAGGAACGGGACGAATGCCCTCTGCGGATACATGGCAGGTCACTTCCACCACATCGTTATCCGCCAGTCCCGGAATACAGCCTTGGTTCTCCACAGAGAGCACCAGGTATTTTCCCTCTCTGCTCTGCATCCCCTCAATACAGTCCAGCATCACACCCGCATAGCCCATACCGTCGGGGACCTCCAGGCTGCCCTTCTCTGCCATCGGACGTTTGGCTGCCCCAGATTCAATGCTCATGTAAGAGTTCTCTCTCAACTGCATGTAATACAGAAATACTTGCAGCGCTCCCTCCGGGTCGGCATCCATGTCCATGGTTTTCAGTTCTTCCATCATGTGTCTGTTAATCGTTTCTATGGTTTCCCCTCTGGCCGCACCTGCTTTCTGTATATTGGCAAGCGCTTTCTCTCTGTGATAGTAATAATACAGATATTCATTTGGCAGAAGTCCCATGAGCCGCAGAAGCTTCGGATCGAACATGGCAAATTCCTGGATTCCGGCAAGGAAGCTGTCATCTGCCAGAAGCTTCGGAAGAATCTCCTCCCCCTTTCTTTTCACACTCCGTATCCAGGAGAGATGATTCAGTCCGAAAAACTCCACATACAGGTCATCCTCCTTCACTCCCAGCCAGTCGGCCATACGGTACTTTGTACTGCTCGGCGCATCACAGATCCCGATGACCCGGTCATAGCCTGCCGACCGGAGTGCCTGAGTCACAAGCCCGGACGGGTTGGTAAAATTAAAGATCCACGCATCCGGCGCATACTTTTCTATCATCCTGCAGTATTCCAGAAGAACGGGAATCGTCCGCACTGCCATGGAAAATCCCCCCACGCCTGTGGTCTCCTGACCGATGACACCGTGTTCCAGCGCAATCTTCTCATCCGTCACACGGGAATGGTCTCCGCCCACTCGAAGGGTAGTCACCACATATTTCGCGCCTTCCAGGGCTTCCCGGGGCGTTCCCGCTGCCCGGACCTTCAGGCTTTCCTGCTTCCTTTCCACTACATGACGGCACAGCCGCTCGATGATCCTCTGCTTTTCTTCCTGGATATCGTAAAGCACCACCTCATCAATATGCAGCTTTTTATATCTCTTTAAAAGTCCGTTGATAAATATGACGGTCCTTACACCAGCACCGCCGATGACTGCTATCTTCATACTAATCTCCTCCCGCTTATTTATTTTCGTATCTCTCTGTAAAACGCAGCAGTTCCTTTTCTTCCGGAAAACCGGTATTACCCCCATGGGCAGACACTGAGAAGGCACCACAGGCGTTTCCGTACTGCAGACATTTTTCAACCGGTTCCCCCTTCAAAAATCCATAGATATACCCGGCATTGAAGGAATCCCCGGCCCCGGTGGTATCCACAGCTTCTGCCCGGTAGGAGGACCTGCGGTACACCATACCATCTTTCACTGCAAGAGAGCCTTTCCCTCCCAGCTTAATCACCGCCTGCCCGCACTCCCGGGCAAACTGAAGGGCTGCCTCCTCTGCTGTATCTGTCTTTCCGTAGTGCTCCGCCTCTGTCTCGTTCATAAAAAGGACATCGATCCATGGAAACAGCTCACAGATCCTGCTGCTCCAGTTCCCGGTGGGATCCCATCCCACATCAAAAGAGACTGTGGCATCTGTCTCCTCCTTTACCCGGCGCAGCAGCCGCGCATAGGCAGCGTGGGAAATCTCCCCCTCATACCCTGTCACGTGAACATGGCGTGCCCGGCCCGCCTTTTCGATCTCCACCCTGTCCATGCTGATATCCCGGTTCGTTCCCCGGTAAGTAAGAAAGGACCGGTCCCGGGCATTGGTAAAGCTCAGGGAGATCCCGGTCCGCGCACCCTTTGCGGTCACAAGCAGCTCCGTATCCACACCAAAACGCTCAAAGGTCTCCCGTATCATATGACCGTAACAATCATCCCCCACTGTCCCCTGGAAGACAGGGCGCAGTCCCAGTTTACCAATCCCTAAAGTTAACAGGGCCGCCCCGCCTCCCACATAAGTCTCCATGGAGGAAACCAGCTCCTCCTGTCCCGGTGCCGGAAACGTCTCCACTCCGGGAATGATAATATCCACGTTTACATCTCCGTAGACATAGACATCCCATTTCTTTTCACTCATTTTTCTACTCCTTTTGTCTTCATCTGCAAATAAATACTGCCCGGCAGGTAAAAAACCGGCTTTCAGCGCGAACTAAAAGCCGGTTTTTTTGTCAACCCTTTACTGCCCCGATCATGGCACCCTGGGCAAAATATTTCTGCACAAAGGGATACACACACAGAATCGGAACTGTGGTGATCACCACTGCCGCCATCTTCAGAGAATCTGATGTGACAGCCGTTGCATTCTGCGCCAGTGCCTGGGCCACAGAAGTGATCTCCTGCTGGGAACTCATGGCCTTGCTCAGCATCTGCTGAAGCACGGTCTGTACCGGCCACTTGGAGGTATCACTCATGTAGAATGCCCCGGCAAACCAGTCATTCCAGTGATTGACTGCCGTGTAAAGTCCCACCACCGCGATCACAGGTTTGCTCAGCGGAAGCATAATACGCGTATAGATCTGAAAATAGCTGCAGCCATCCAGCTTTGCCGACTCCTCCAGACTGTCCGGAATCCCTTCAAAGAAGGTTCTTGCCATCAGAAGATATGTCACACTCACCAGCGACGGAACCACATACACCCAAAAACTGTTGAGCAGATGCAGGTTCTTATACTGGATATAAGTGGGGATCATACCTCCGCTGAATAACATGGTGAAGGTAATCAGCATGGTAATCAACTTATTTCCCGGCAAATCTTTCTGTTTCAGGGAAAATGCCGCAAGCGTAGTCACAGTCAGGCTTAATACGGTACCGATGACAGTTCTGGCAATGGTATACCCGTAAGCCCGGACAATACTGCCGTCCTTGAACACTTCCTTAATATTGTCAAACGTGGGCACTCTAGGCCAGAACCAGATACCTCCCCGAGCGGCATCCTTTCCGTCATTGAACGCCAGAACCAGTACATTCAGACAGGGCAGTATAATAATCAGGCAGACAGCAATGACGATCATATATACAATAACCTGCACCGCAATATCTGTCCGGCTGGCCCTGATCCTGCTTTTTTGGCCTTTCCTCATCCTTAACACCCTCTCTCACCTGTCACTGATAAAAGTTGACAGCATCTTTATCTTTGTTATAGACATCAGCCACATAATCTTCAAATTTCTCTACACCTGCTGCTTTTAACTGGCCGCGGAAGGACTCTATGATACTCTTCACCTCGTCGTCAGACTTTGCAAAACATGCCTGCACAAACACTTCGTCCCAGTTGAGCAGGTCCATCTGTGTCTTCACGTCCTCCATTCCCTCTGCGGACAGATACGCCGGCGCGTCCAGTCCCGGGATCAGTTTCTTCACATAGGGATAATCCGCTGCAACTTCAACACTTCTGGCAAAGGTATCGTTGGAGGACGCCCCCGGTCTTGCCTCTCCGAAATTATTGATGTTGTCTTTATTGGTAAGTACGAATTCAAAGAAATAGTTTCCGCTTCCGCCGAAGCCTGCGCCCACCTCATTGAGCAGATAGTCCATATTGCCATCACTCAGAGCCTGCTGTACCTCTTCTTTGAGGACCGGTTTTCCGTCAACCATATCGTAGCTTACACCTTCAACCCCGTACTGGGCGATCATCTGTCCCTCTTTTGTGGAGAGCCAGTCAAAGAACCGGAAGATTTCCTCCGGATTTTCCGCATCCGAGGAGATTGCCATACATCCTCTGGCACCCTTGCCGTGTGTCACCTTTTTGTTGTCGCCCTGAATGTCATTGAGAGGTCCCAGCGGAATCCAGTCATCTGTCTGGTAAATGATATCCGTATAATTGTTCACATCAGCGATGATGGCGGAGTTATAACTCTTGCAGGCCTCCTGGGCACGGGTGGAATCCATGGTGAAGAATTCGGGATTCATAAGCCCTTCGTCTATGAGCCTGCGGATATAATTGATCTCATCATAGATGGAATCCCGCTCTGCCTCATGCTTTACTTTTCCATCTGTATCGATATTATAGTTTTTGCTCACGCCCCAGCGGTATCCCGGACAGATATACTCCAGGGTGTCCACAGAACCGCCCCAGTATTTCGGTCCCAGCGGATAGACTGCGTTTCCGTTCTTATCTTTAAAGCCGCCCTCTTTGATCTTCACGAGCAGATCATAAAAATCGTCCTGGGTCCTGATATCATTCACGTTGATGCCAAGCTGGTCCACAATGGATTTCTGTATGTACATGCCTCCGCGGTAATCCTCCTCCGGATTATATTCCAAAGACTTGTCCGTGGCATCCACATTCATCTGCCACAAATACACGCCGTCCAGGTCTTCACGGAAGGTAACGTTCTTATAGGAATCCCAGGGAAGATAACCGTCCTCATAATATCTGGAATACACCTCTGCATTTTTCATATACTCGGATACATCGGCAAACATTCCCTCTTTTGCCGCCTTTGACAGCAGCGGGAACTCCGGTCTTGTAGAGTTGTCCAGATAAGAAACGATCACATCCGGAATGGTGCCGGACGCAAGCTGGGAGGCCAGCACTTTCGCGTCGCTGTCTCCGGGTGTGTATTTTACATCCAGCTTGATTCCTGTCAGCTCCGTGATTTTCTTCATTGTGGGGGTATTGTTCAAATCCTTGGGAAGGGAATTGCCGATGTCATCCACATACGCCTGGACTGTGATCGTGCGGTCCGCGATCCAGGTATCCGGTTTTCCTTCTTTGCTCTCTGTACTTACATTTTTTGCTGTCTCCTTACTGTCACCTCCGCACCCTGCAAGAGCACCTGCTGTCATGGCACCGCACAGAGCCAGCGCCAGAATTGTTTTTGCTGCTTTTTGTCTCATACCTCTTTCCTCCTTTATCTTCACGGTCACGCTACCAAAGCCCGACTTCTGTGACTTTCTTGCATATCTTATTGCTGATCACAACCAGGATCAGTCCCACGACGCCCTGTATGAGCCCAATGGCGGTTGCATATCCAAACTGTCCGCCCTGCAGTCCCACCCGGACTACATATACATCCAGCGTATCCGCCAGGGTCATATTGCCCGGTGTACGCAGAAGCCAGATCTGGTCCACGCCCGAGGAGAGCAGACCTCCGATGCCCATAATGAACAGCAGGCCGATGGTTCCCCGGATTCCCGGCAGTGTAATATGCCACATTTTTTTCAATTTTCCGCATCCGTCCATCTCCGCTGCCTCGTACAGAGCTGTATCCACACTGCTGATGGCAGCCAGATAGATAATGGAATCCCATCCGATATTCCTCCACAGATCCATGGAAAACAGGATTTTTAAGAAATACTTGGCATCCATCATAAAAAATGTGCCCCCGTCTCCTCCCATGCCAGCTATAAGCTGGTTCAGAATACCGGTATCCGGTGCGAGGATTCTCTGAAGCATTGTGACAATGATGACCGATGACAGGAAATGCGGCAGATATGTAATGGTCTGCGTCACCTTCTTAAATTTCATGTTCCTGATCTCATTGAGCATCAGTGCCAGAATAATGGCGAATGGAAACTCCAGCACACATTTGATAAACCCGATCCTGAATGTGTTCAGGATCAGCCTGGGGGCATCATAGCTTTCAAAAAAGGTCTTGAAATATTTAAGCCCCACCCAGGGACTTCCCCAGATACCCTTGTTAAAAGAGTAATCCTTAAAAGCCAGCACAGAACCGGCCATGGGCACATAGCAGATCAGCGCGTAATAGATAATTGCCGGCAGCAGCATCACGTACAGGGGCCAGTAACGGATAAGCCGTTTTCCAATGGGCTGCTTTGGCTGTTTTGGCTGCTTTTCTTTCTTTTTCTTTCCCAAACTTTTTGCCGTTTGCATTTGGTTTCCTCCTTCCTTCTGGTCTCTATTATATTTTTTCCGGGCGATTTTCCACAATGGATAAAAATTAATTATTTCATGGACATTTCTATTCCCCGCAGTCCCCGGGTTCCAGTACCGCGCAGATGGGGTAATGGTCAGACAGCCAGACATCCCCTTCCCTGTCTTCCCATTTTTCAACACTTTGGCAGACAAACGGCGCACCGGCATAGATGTAGTCAATCCGCTCCGGCATATCCTCTGGCTCGAATCCGTGATAGGTGACACCGATTCCCTCCGTGACGTTTGTAAATTCCCTGCGGCTTTTCAGGACTGCAAGCTCCGGGCTGTCCGGTTCCGCGTTGAAATCCCCTGCCAGGATCACGGGAATGTTTTGAAAGGCCGATTCCCAGTCCGCTCTTTTTAAGATAAGCTCCAGCCCCAGCCTTCTGGCCTCCCCGCCCATATGGTCCAGATGGATATTATACAGCCGGAACAGATATGCCTTTCCCGGCCCCCCGCTATACGAAAACACGGCCCCGGTACAGACTCTCGGGCAGATGCTCTGGCACGCGTAGCGGCTTCCCGGCACATAAGGCTCATCCGACAGCCAGAACGTATCCATGGAGATCAGATTCACCCTGTCCCTGCGGTATGCCACGGACACCTGCTCATCCTCCAGGTTTACGTCCCTGCCGCATCCGATCACATAATACCCCTTAAGGTTCTCCTTCAGCCACACTGCCACATGGGGCAGCACCTCCTGAAAACAGATGATATCCGGCTGTTCCCTCCGAATCTTCGCAGTGATCAGATCCCTGCGGCGGCAGAAGCAATTTTCTCTATCCTGTCCGAAATCACAGCGGATATTAAAAGTAACCAGTTTCATACCTCTTCCTCCCAGATCATAATAGCCACAGCCAGATTGGCTGGGACCATGCTTTTTCCCCGGCTGCGTTCTTCACCACAAGCCGTACATATTCCTCATCCCCATTCAGCACAAAGGTTCCTCCCTTTAACTTGCCTTCCTCATTGTGAAGATGTCCGCTTCTGTGCGGTGTCTTGAAATAAATATCCGTACAACCACTGCAGGAGGCACAGGCCGTATTGTCCTCCACATAAAAATCATGGATCAAAGGGCCTGAAGAGGCATAAAAGCTTCCGTCTCTCAGCGCCTCGAAGATACCTCTGTGGGTAAGCTCCCGGGCCTTTGCCATAATGAACCCGCCCATGCTGTACGGTCCCAGTTCATGGGTATCATCCGCCGCAAAGCAATACGTCCTGTTCCTCACATACAGAAAATGATCGTAATATGTCTCGGAGTTTCCGTTGCTGTCCTCAAACTCTGCCACATGGTTGTAGATTTCCATTCCCAGCAGCCCGTGAAGATTCTTGATATCCGTGGAATCCACCTTGGACCAGTAAGGATGGGCATAGATAGTGACATTGCCCCGCTGGGCCATATATTCAATGATCCTCTGTGGCGTACACAGGGTATTGCCTGTTCTCTCCCTTTCAAAACGGTAATGATCGGGAATCCGGTTCGTCTCAGGCAGACCTATGCTCACAAGATGATGGTCCTTGCGCTCCGGAAGCTCCAAATCCAGCTCTGTACCGGGAAATATGAGAAAATCCTCCCGGTTCAGCTCCTCATGCACTCCGTAGACCCAGTGGTCCGTGATAGCCAGAAAGGAATACCCCTCCTGTCTGTACCGCTTTGCAGTCTCCTCCGGTTCGCTGCTGCCGTCTGAGCGGGTGGTATGTGTGTGGAGATTTCCCTTGTAAAATTTTCCGGACTGATACAATGTTCTCTTCTGCATCTTCTATCCTCTTTTCTCAAAATTCTGCCTCCGAAAATCGGCATGGGCATATTATAAAGCACTTTCTTTCGGAAAAAGAATGAAGATTTCTCAGAAAAATAATGGACAATTCTACGATAATCTCAAATCTATTGAATCCCCATTTTATATGTAGTATCATTTACCCAAATTCTATTAACACTTTTTTCAGGAGGAGAGACATCTATGAAAGTACTTTATAAAGTTGGAGGGACTCTGTCCAAAGATTTTATCGGGCAGATATCCTATACCGTATGCCTGGACCGGAAATACGAAGAACTGGATATCGAGTTTTCTTTTGATAAGCAGAAGTACACAGCCGAGGATGTGACAGAGGACGTGATCCGTGAGCTGACAGACTACTGCCGCAGCAATTACGGCCTGGAACTGCCTCCCGGCGCAGACCCGGCAAAGGAGATCATGGACAGTGCCAAGACCGAGATACACACACTGGCAATGCTCAATGACCGCTTCATAGGCTGCATCCACCGCCAGCTCACCAACAGACATATGCACTTTTGCTCCTCCTCGGCCACTGAGGGCTGTATCCCTCAGACCGATCTTGAAGGAGTTCTGAAAGTAACCGTACTCGTCTTCAATGTCCTCATGGATGACACACACTACACACTGCAGGTCTCTGCCCGATAAGGAGGTTTTCATGTACAAACGACTGGAATTACACAATCACACCACAGAATCCGACGCTTCCCTCACGTGTGAGGACCTGCTTCGATGGATGGAGGCAGATCAGGTGGATGCCTTCGGCCTTACAGACCATAATACCATCTCCGGCCATCCCAAGATGCAGAAGCTGCTCTTGGAGAACAGTTCCGGCATACAGTGTATTTACGGCATGGAATACACCACCTACTACGGACATATCCTCTGTCTGAACTTAAAGGAGTATGTTCCCTGGGAAACCATTGACCGCCGCCGCCCTGAACTTTTGTTTCAGGCCATCCGGGATAAAAACGCTCTGGCAGGCATTGCCCATCCGTATTCCTATGGCTACCCCTTTGCCCGGGGATGCCGTTTTGAGATGGAGCTTACTGACTATAGCTGCGTGGATTTTATTGAAATCTTCAATAATCCCGAACCACTCCGCCAGGTCAATGAAAAGGGGCTGCTGCTCTGGGAAGATCTGGTGCTGAAGGGCTGGCCCATTGCCATGACCTGCGGTATGGATCTGCACGGACGCTGGGAGATGGGAAACCAGTTCGCCACCTTTGTGAAAGGGGAACCCGGGGGAGATACCGCAGCAGAACTGGAACAGGCCATCCGCAGCCAGAAGACCTGCATTTCCAAAGGGCCCATCCTGGAAGTCTCCGTGGCCCCTGACAGCCGCTCCCTTACGTTTCATCTGGCTGACACGAAGAAACCCGGCTTTTCCCGGCAGGATTCCTCACAGTTTCTGATCACACTCAAAACATCCTCAGATACATACACGGCTGCCCCGGACCAGGCTTTCCCCATAGAAAGACTGAAGGGCGCGGAATCTGTCATTCCGAAATTATATGATAAAACTGCGGAGATAGAAAACCTGGTCTGTGTGGCGCCTGTTCTGCATCTTACAGGACAGAGCCGTCAGCCATGGATGTGATGTTATGAAATGGAAGGGTATCTATTCGCACCGCATTTTTACGCAGCTTGTCGTCTTTACACTTTTGATCAGCCTGATCCCCACCCTGTCCATCACCTTTTTTCTGTTCTATAAGCTGGAGAATATGGTCAAGACAGAGCTTTCCGAATCCTACCGGCAGATGACCTCACAATATATAAAAAACATTGACGAAAAGCTGACCCAGTACCAATACAGCCTGGATGTCATTGCCGACAACACCGTGATTCTGGAAACCCTGGTGGACAAGACAGAAAGTCCTTACATCAAAGGGGAACAGATCAGCAGTGAGGTGACAAAATCCCTGCTGCTGGACCGTCAAAGAGAGATCCGCAACTGTATGCTCTACTCTGATATTGATGAGTATCCCGTATACGGAAAACGGGCTTCCATGGTCAAGGAGGCCGGACACGAGGAATGGTTTCTGCAGGAGCGCGCGATCAGGGAAAACAGCTTCAGCTATATCTCCAGCGCCGGCAATGTTCCTGTTCTCTCCTTTGTCAAAAACATTGAAAATGTCAATATCCACAATTATGAAAAAGAACAGCTCGGCTTTCTGAAACTGGACCTGTACATGGATCTGGTCTTCAAGCCCGCAGACACAGCCAATGAGGGGGATTCCTCCTATGAGGTCATTGTCTACGGCGATGACAGCAAAATCCTCTATTCCTCAGCGCCCCAAAAGAATTTCCTGCTGGACGCATGGCTTGCGGCCGGGGAATCCTCAGAACCGGTTGACGGCTTTACCATCAAGCACGAGAATCTGGAAAAATGCGCCCTGCATGTCCTGCTTCTGTTCGACAATCATCAGCTCACGGTCAAACAGCAGGCAGTCAGACAGATGATCCTGCCCATCATGCTCTGCGTTATCCTGCTCATCCTGTTCTGGTCCTGGCTCTACAGCCGTAACTTTTCAGTCAGGATCGGGTGTCTGGTACAAAAATTCCACAAAGCGGAGACCGGTGATCTGAACATCTACGGACCTATATCCGGCAACGATGAGGTGGCAGAGCTGGACCGCCAGTTTTCCCATATGCTGGGCAAACTGGATGCCCTGATCCAGAAAAACTATATCCGCGAACTGGAAAACAAGGAGGCACAGCTGAAAAATCTGCAGCTCCAGATCAACCCCCACTTTCTCTACAACACTCTGGAGACCATCAGCTCCATGGCTGCTGTAAAACAGGTATTTGACATCTGCGATATCTGCCAGAGGCTGGGGGAGATCTTCCGCTACAACCTTGGGAAGAATTACGGGGAATTTGTAACAGTGGCACAGGAGCTGGGCCACGTGCAGAATTATATCTTTATCATAAAAAAACGGTACGGAAACCGTTTTGAAGTGTTCTACAACATCTCCGTGGATACAGACAATGCCATGACGCTCCGCTTCATCCTGCAGCCCATCGTTGAAAATGCCATTCTTCACGGCCTGGTAAAACAGACCACCACGGGCACCCTGGAACTCTCCGCCTGGGAGGAGGAGGACAGTCTGATGATACGTGTGGAGGATGACGGCATCGGCATGGATATCCAGAAAGTGGAGGAGCTGAACCGCTCCATAAATGTGGCTGACGATCTTACCCATACCGGACTCAGCATTGGTATCCGCAATGTCAACCAGAGGATCAAGCTCGCCTGCGGAGACCAGTACGGAATCACCATAAAGAGTACCCTTCACTACGGCAGTCAGTTTGATCTGCGCCTGCCGCTCATTCGGAAAGGAGAAAAAACAGATGAAAAGGAACCTGCTGATAGCAGATGACGAGGAGCTTATAAGAAAAGGCCTGATCGCACGTCTTAATTATCTGGGGTTTGCATTTGGTGAGATTCTGGAAGCGGAGACGGGAACAGAGGCACTGGAGGCAGTGAGAGAAAATTCCATATCCATTGTCATCACAGACATCCGGATGCCTGATATGGACGGTCTGGTCTTCATCCGGGAGGCCAAGAAACTCTCCCCTCATCTGCGCTTCATGGTGTTAAGCGGTTACGCCGAATTTGAATATGCCAAAACCGCCTTAACTCTGGGCGCCAGTGCTTATCTGCTGAAACCTCTGTCAAACCAGGACCTGAAAGAGGGTATGGACAAACTGCTCACACAGGTAGAACTGGACACGAGAATACGCCGGGACATCACCTCCAGGAAGAAGCTGGAGGAGGAGAACACTGCGTACACCCTGGAAAAGGAGGTCAATGCTCTCCTCCATGAGCCTGAAGACGAGAAATTCGGAAAAGGCAAATATCCCGCATTCTACCATAAGATCTCCTCCGCTCCCGGAAACCGCCTTCTCCTGGGCATTGTCAACATTGAGGAGAAAAGCTGTGAGAACAACTTCTGTAAAGACGACACGGAGCTGATCCGCTTTGCCGTCAAGAATGTATTTGACGAGATCAGCTCACCCAGCAAGGTCCTTCTGGTGAACAGTATCATCCACCGACGTCAGATGTATGCCGTCTTTGAGAGCAGCGGCAGTGAGGAATCCGTGCTCCGCCGGGAGGTGGAACAGTTCTTCCTGGAGATGCGGGCTGTTCTTGAGAAGAAGATGGGCATTTACCTGACCATGGGCACCAGCAGCCAGACCGGCAGACTCTTTGCGGGAATCCTGGGGGAGGCGGAATCCGCCCTTCGCCAGCGGACCATCTACGGTGACGGCAATCTCTATTTTTATGAGGACAACACCGTCTTCTCCGGGAAGTCCTTTCCCGCCTCAGAGCTGTACTTTCTGGAACAGTACCTGATCCAGGGTAATGTCAACGGTATCCTCAAGCTTCTGTCCCAGTTATTCTCAGAGGAAATGCTCCAGAGCTGCGGCGTCTCCTACATCCGCATCCTCTGGGTGCGCATCCTGAATCTCCTCCTGAAATACTATGAACCGGAGATACGCAAGTACATCGGTGTGGAGGACCTTCTCCACAATTTCCGGATCCTGGATGAACTCTGCCTCCCGGAAAGGATCCACCGCTATATCTCGGATATTATCACGGACTGCATCAGCAAACGGGGAATGCAGGATGCCAGTTCCAAGGACAAGATACAGCTTGCCACTCAGTATATAAAAAAGCATTACAACGAAAATCTGTCCATAAACGGCCTGGCGGAACTCTACAACATGAGTCCCAACTACTTCTCCTCTGTCTTCAAAAAGGAGCTGAACCGTTCCGCGGTAAACTATATCACAGAGGTTCGCATGGAAAAAGCTAGGAAGTATCTAAAAGATACCGGCCTGAGCGTGATCGAGATCGCGGAAAGCGTGGGCTATGAGGACAGCCAGTATTTTTTCCGGGTCTTTAAAAAGACAACCGGGGTCACACCCCTTCAGTACCGGCAGCAATGCCGATCCGGTAAACCCATGTAGAAATATCTACTTTAAAATGGTGATATATCCATTTCTCCTTTTTCCGTTCTGGTGTATATTGAAGAACGAAAAAAGAAAAAAAGGGGTATCTCTCATGAAAAGATTTCACAAGCTTGAAAGCAGTAAAATGGCATTCTATCTGTTCCTCCTGTGCTGGCTGGCCTACTTTACCTCCTATATCGGACGGCTGAATTTCTCTTCCGCCATGACAGCCATGATCGAGGAGCAGGTGCTTGCCGGGTCCCAGGCAGGGTTTATCAGCATGGTATATTTCTTTGCCTACGGCATTGGGCAGATGTGCAACGGCCTGTTGGGAGACCGGTTCCATCCCGGACATATGATATTTACCGGTCTCGCCGCCGCCGCTGCCGCTAATCTCATCATGGGATTTGTGGATTCCTTCTTCCTCATGTCCCTGGTCTGGGGCATCAACGGATACGCCCAGTCCATGATCTGGCCTCCCATCATCCGTATTTTTGCGGAAATGCTGCAGGAAATGCAGAAGGTACGATATTGTATCCACATTGTGTCCTCACAGGTGGCCGGGACTCTGGGCGCCTATCTCCTGGCAGCGGCCGTCATGTGGCTGGCAGGCTGGAAAGCCGTGTTCGGTGCGGCAGCCCTCTGCCTGGGCGTCATGGCTGCTGTCTGGTCCCTGGGTTTCGGCCGTATTGAGCGTTACAGCCAGAGCTGCGGGAAGGAAGATACCGCGGCCCCGGATGTCTCGGGCCTTAAACCGCAAGACACATCAAAGGCTGTACCTTTCTCCTCTCTTCTCTTCAGCTCCGGCCTGCTGGCCGTAGTATTTCCGGTGCTGATTCACGGAATGCTGAAAGACGGAGTAGCCACCTGGGTGCCGACCTTTATCAGCAAAACCTTTCTGACCTCTCCGTCTCTCTCTGTGCTGGTGACCACCGTTCTGCCCATTGTAAATCTCACCGGTGCCTATGCCGCACAGTATGTATACCGCCGCACAGGCAGACGGGCCATGAAGGCTGCCGTTCCCTTTTTCCTGCTGGCCTCTGCCGCGCTGGCCGGAATCCGTCTGGCAGGCAGTCTGTCCATCATCCTGACCGTGATCCTGTTCGCGCTCATCACCGCCTCCATGATGGCAGTCAACACCTTATTTGTCAATCTGCTGCCCCTGAACTACGAAAAGCAGGGCCGGGTCTCCACAGTATCCGGCTTTCTGAACTCTGTGGCCTATCTCGGCACCGCGGTTTCCACCTTTTCCATTGGGGTCATGGTGGACCATCTGGGGTGGGGCGCCACTGTTACAAGCTGGATACTGGTCACAGCCGCTGCCCTTATAGTCTGCATTGTAAAATCTCTGCGCGAAAACGTTACAGGTCCCTAATATTTTTTCATCTCTCGTAAGGAAGCCGGGGACACCCCGTAGCACTGCTTGAACTTCCGGTAAAAGTAGCTGGTATCCGTATATCCTACCTCCTGGGCGATATCGTTGATCCTGCGGTTCGTATTCAGTATCAGGTCTTTGGCGATCCCGTTCTTGATATTGCTCAGATACTGGGTGAAGGAGCACCCCACTTCCTTCTGGAAAATCTGGCCCAGATACGAGGCGTTCATATGGTATTTATACGCCAGTGTCTTCAGACTCAGCTCCTCCCTGTAATTCTTCTGCACCTCTGCCATGATCTGCTTTACCACAGGCGTGTATGCGGAATTCTCTGTGTGCAGATATGTGATGATCTCCGAAATCTCCGAGATGAACATAGCCTTCAGTCCGAAGATATCCTCAGCGCCGTAAATCCCCTCCACCATATCGGACAGATCCTGCATATTCTTCTCTTCCAGCTTATATTCCCCCTTGATATCCCACAGCAGAATGGCGATCTTCAGGGCAGTCTGGTACAGGTTATTCACATCCGTGTCCTTGCGGATATTGTTGATGAACAGATCCTCGATGTAATTGATCGCCCCGTCCCTGTCCTTCTGCAGTATCATTTTGCGGAGCTGCGTCTCATCAATGGCCACATCCTTTGATTCCCGGTTCCTGATATGGTTGTCATCCACACAGCTTCCGTATCCGTCCAGCATCCTGTACTTCTGCATCCGCATGGCCTCCCGGTATGCATCCGGAAGCTTTTCATAATCCGTAAAGGAAGGGCCGATACTGATAAATGTAAAAATCCCCAGCTCACTTTCCAGGCGGTTCTGCAGACAGGAGAAACGGCTGTGGATCTCACCACGTATCTTCCCGGCAGTCTCCCCTTCCCCTCCGTTCCAGGTATAATCTGTCTGAAAACTGTCTATCAAAAGCAGGGTATCTGTGCCCAGATGGATCACTCTGCACGCTTCCTCCTGCAGAATGGAAAGCAGTTCCGACATATCCCCTTTCCGCATGCTTCTGCTGTCAATCTTCATAACTGCCGCTGACAGCAGCTCCGCCTTCTTTACCCTTGGAAACAGGGAGAGAAATGTTTTCTGCTCCTCCTCACTGCTTCCTCCCTCCAGAAACTTCTGCCATCCGATACGGTCCTCCATGTCCTTTGCATTGTCCCGGTCCATCTCCCGGAGTTTCAGAAGCGCCTTTTTTGCCACTGCCTCAAGCTGTTCCTCGTCAATGGGCTTTAATATGTAATCCTCCACGTCAAGGGGAATGGCTTTTCTGGCATATTCAAATTCATCGTATCCGGTGAGAATGACAAACCGCACCCTCTCATCCCTGCCCCTGATCTCCCTTAACAGGTTCAGGCCGTTCATCACGGGCATCTCCACATCTGTCACCACCAGGTCCACAGGCTCCTTCTCCCAGAGGGACAGTGCCTCCTTACCATTGTGGGCCATATGCACCACCTCAAGTCCCAACGCCTCCCAGTCTATGATGTTCCTTATCCCCTGGAGAATCAGCTCCTCATCCTCCACCAGCATTACTTTCTTCATCTGTTTCCCTCTCCCTGACCTTCAATTTCAATATCACATGCATGCCCCGGGGCCTGCCGGCCTCTAAAAACACACCGCATGTATCCCCATAAGCAGCCCGCAGCCTGCGGTTCACATTCGTCACGCCAATGGATTTTCTTGTATCCATCTCATTGTTTCTGAGTTCACGGTTCTTACTCTCCATGTCTTTTCCGGGCATTCCCCTTCCATTGTCTTCTACATGGATATAGAGGTCCTCCTCCACGCACCTGGCATAGATCCGAATCTCATTGTCGCTCTCCTCCATCCGGATTCCATGGATAAAATAATTCTCAATAATGGGCTGCAGGATAAACTTGATAACCGGAATGTTGGACAGTTCCGGCCCGCACTCCACACTGGAACGGAATTTTCCCTGGTACCGGTATTCAAACAATTCCAGATATTTCTTACAGTAGTGCAGCTCCTGCATAAGAGTTATCACATCCGCCTCCTTTAGCTGACTGCGGAAAGTGACGGCCAGGCTGTAGAGCATTTTCCCCACTTCCCGGTCCCCGTTGCAGATGGCTTTCATGCGGATGGCTTCCAGTGTATTGTACAGAAAATGAGGGTTGATCTGACTCTGCAGTGCCTGCATCTCCGCATTCTGCTGTTCAATCTCTGCCAGATAGCTTTTCTGGATGTAGGATTCCAGTTCCCGGCACATGCGGTTAAAATGGTGGGCGATCATGTCCAGCTCATCCCCGTGCTCATGTTCCGGAAGCTGTACCTTTAAGTTTCCCGTCTGCACCTGGTCCATGCCCTGCAGAATACCGTCAAGCCGTTTTGTAAGGCGTTTCAGATAACTGCTGATCAAGATCTCACCTGTAATGACAAGGACAGCCCCGATTCCCAGTATGGCAAAAATATGGACTGCCGGAACGGAGGCTGCAGTGTGCTTGTCAAGCCTGGCTGCCACAATATAATCTTCCACACTTTGAAGCTGTATGTAGGACCCGAGTTTTTTATCTGCGTCCTTTTGCTGGAAATCCTCCAGAAGCAGAGAGTCCGCCCCCGGAAATACCTGGTTTCCGTTCTTGTGATAGAGATACACCTCTGCCATGGGATACTTTTCCTGAATCTTTTTCATGGACCCTGTATCAAATGTAAAGACAATACACCCCTCCATCCTCATGCTGAGAGGGTCCCTGATTTCTTTCTGAAAGGAGTAGGAACCGGGCAGGGCAAGCCCGCCGTCCAGAATCTCCTTTCTCCGTTCCCTGCCTTCATGATTTACACGGATATCATTTTCGGAGTAAAAAACCGTTGTCTTGTTATTGGTATAGCTGATGAATTCTATCTCTTTGATATCCGGATACGCGGAATACGCATTTTCCACATAACTGTAAATATCCTTGTTGTCCAGTGTGTTGGAGGACGCGTACGTGTCCAGATGACGTTTGAGATATTCCTCCGTGTCATACCGGAAATAATTGAGCAGGTCCTCCAGCTCAGAACTGTTCTGGTAAATCGCTCTGTGCAGATAATCCGCGTCCGAGCTTACACGGCTCACCTCCAGAACCGCCTCCCCGCACAGCTTGCCTGCATAATCCTGATTTGTCTCCAGCATGCGGGTTCTGCTGGAGGAAACCGAATATAAGATCAGCACTCCTACGATCAGTATCAGAACTGCGGAATAACTGAAAAATAATTTCTGAAATAAATGTCCCGGACTTTTGTTTTCCATATATTCCCTCCTGCCTGTAAGTATACCATATCTCCGCCTGTCTGTGCATGCTGAGGATATGCTGACAGCACAAAAAGAGAGTCCTGTGGTTACTGTTCACACTCCACTGTCCCGCGAGGTGTTTTCAGGCCAAAGGCATGAAAATCCCGAGGCAGCCAGCGCGATATGGAGCGGAATGCTCCATATCTGTGCATCGTGAAGCGTGTTATTGGGCACGGAGTGAACAGTAATGTCCTGTGGTTAACTCTCTTCCAGTGAATGCAGAACCTTCCGGTTCATAAATGCTATGAGGAATCCGTACAGGCTTCCCATAAATAATACTGCTGTCCCTGCTTTCAGCTCAAACAGCATCAGGATGACTCCCAGGGAGACAATGCTCCCCAGAGTGCTGACAGGCCTGGTGACAAGAAGGATCAGGGAGGTCTTAACAATATCCCTGTTCTTCATCCGGTACCGGGAGGCCAGCAGGTACAGATTCGGTGTCACCGCCAGGGCGGCTGCGAATAATATCACAAAAAGGATCATAAGAGGAAAGACCGGAATCTGTACCGCAAAAAACTCTATATTTATCTCAAATACCAGGATCAGGAACATATGGCCTGCCGCCAGCAGATATTTCTGTCCCCAGTCATCCCTGTATGCCTTCCTGTAGTCTCTCCATACCCCGGTCTCCGTTTTGGAGAGCAGGCGGTTCATGGTGTAAAACAGGGCGGAGAGCGCCGGCCCCGCAGGAACCATGCACAGCAGGAAGAATGGCAGGCAGGTGCGCACCTGGGAGGCTCCCACAAAGAGGAAAAACAGGAGCGCCGGAAGGTTGGAGAGCAGAAACAAAAGGTTCGCTCCAATCACATACCACAGCTTTTCACAAAATCCCAATATCTTATCCATCTGGAACACTTCACTAAACATTTTCTCCTCCTCTTCCCAAGCTGCCGGTCTGCAGCCGCTCTCAGGTACGTTCTGCGCCATAAATGCACAGGCCTGACCGGATCATTACCATTATTCTTACAGCTCGATCAGGATCGTCTTGATCTCATAGGGATGCAGATGAAGCTTCATCTCCCCTGCCGGCCTTGCCTTTGTGAGCGGGCGTTCCCTCAAATCCCCCTCCATCCAGCAGGAATAACCAAATCCCGGTGTCACCGTCACGTTCTGGGAACTTCCCGCAAACTCATGGAAGCGCAGAACAATATACTTTCCGTCCTCGGACTTTTTCACTGCGTCCACTTCCACCTGTTCATTGTCAAAGGTGACAAAACTCTCAAAGTCTGCCTTCGTCCTTCCGGCAGCCGCCTTCATGGGGTCATTGAGCGTACATGCCTCCTGCACGGTACGTCCCTCCACAAAATCCCCGCCGTGTGGCAGAAGGGCATAGGTAAAGGTGTGCATACCCTGGTCCTGCAGATGGTCCGGCTGCAGACCAGAACGCAGAAGGGAAATGCGGATCACATTATCCTTGATGTCATGTCCGTATTTGCAGTCATTCAAAAGGCTGACGCCGTAATTTCTCTCGGAGAGGTCAGCAAAACGATGGGCAACGCTCTCAAATCTGGCCTGATCCCAGCTTGTGTTCCAGTGGTTTGGGCGCCTCACATTGCCGTACTGTACATCATAGGTTGCATAGGTGGAGCGGATATCCACCGGGAAAGCAGCCTTTAATAACTGCTGTCTTTCATGGAAATCCACATCTGTCCGAAAGTCGATCCTTCGGGAATCCCGGTACAGGCTCATATCCTGGGAAATGAAGGATCTCATGTATTTCCATTCCATGTGGATGGTCAGTTTCAGCGGACCGCACTCCGTCACTTCAAAGGCCGTCAGCTCTGTGATCTCCCTCATTTTCTGCTGGTAGTAAATATCAATGTCCCACGCGTCGTTGTCAAGAGGCTTATCCTCGAACATCTGCAGCACATTTCCCCGCTCCCCTTCTGCCAGGACCTCACGGCCGAAGGTCTTGTCATAGAGCCGTGTTATCTGGCCGTAATCATTCAGGGAAACCAGATAATAAGGTGTCTCAATCTCCCTTCCCCGGATGACGAAGCTGTTCTGCTCCTCTTTTCCCTGTGCCTGGGGATGGAAGAAGATGACCTTATGCCCCATGGCCGGCACCTGCTCTGCCTTTACATACACGGCATTTTCCCCTTTCTGTACAGGAAGCACACACCCCTTATCATCTGTAAAGTATCCGTTCTCTGTGCAGGGGATGGATATCAGCTCATCCTTCGTCCAGGCAGAAGCATTCCATACGGTCCAGGTGTTCTCCTCCGGCAGGGCTGTGTTCTCCGTGAAATCCTCCTCCACCTGAACTGCGATTTCTTCAATGGCAGCGTAATCTTTATGGCAGTCCTCATATACCTCATGGATGGAGGAGCCGGGTATGATATCATGGAACTGGTTGGTCAGGATCAGCTTCCAGCCCTTTGTGAGGCTTTCCTGTTCTGCTTTTTCCAGGCTTCCTGCCATGAGGCCCTGCATAACGGTCATCCACTCAGCCCTGCGGTACAAAAGCTCCATTTTCCTGTTCATGCGTTTGTTGTAGCCCTGGCTGGTGTAAGTTCCCCTGTGGTATTCCAGATACAGTTCCCCGTCCCAGGTATTTACATACTGGTCTGTGTCCTTTACTGTCTCCTTCAGTTTTCTGAAATACTCCCCTGCTGTGGATGTTTTCACATGAGGCAGTCCCGGAATCCTGTCCAGTCTCCGTCTCTGTTCCAGCATGTCACGGTTCACACCCCCGCCGCCGTCTCCGAATCCATAGGCGATGAGCAGGTCTTTATTCATCTCCTTCTCACTGTAGGCATCCCACACGCCTTTTACAGTCTTTGGCATAAGCTTGCCGTTGTAGGTGTAGAACCAGGAGCCCGGTTCATTCCAGGGTTCCGGTGTGGTGATGAAATGGGTCAGCACTTCGCTGCCGTCAATGCCCTTCCATTTGAAGGTGTCGTGAGGCATACGGTTAAACTGGTTCCAGCTTATCTTTGTGGTCATGAACATATCAATGCCGGATTTTTTCAGGATCTGGGGAAGTGCCCAGGAGTAGCCGAACACATCCGGCAGCCAAAGGTATTCCACATCTTTTCCGAACTCATCCTTGATGAATTTGCTCCCGATCAATATCTGGCGTGTCAGGGATTCTCCGCTTGTCAGGTTGCAGTCTGCCTCCACCCACATGGCGCCGTCCGCTTCCCAGCGTCCCTCTCTGACGCGCTCCTTGATCTTCTCATAGATTTCAGGGAAATCCTCTTTGATATACTCATAAATCTGGGGCTGCGTCTGCAGGAAAATGTATTCCGGAAACATTTCCATCATGCGGAGCACTGTGGAGAAGGAACGGGATGCTTTCTCATGAGTGTGCTTCAGCCGCCACAGCCATGCCATGTCAATGTGGGTATGGCCTACACAGTAGACATTTACCAGGGAATGCTTATCCATCTTGTCAATCTTCTCATTCAGCACCTGATCCGCCTGATGAAGGGATTCATAGAATTCATCACTTCCCGGATATGCCCAGTCAATGCAGTGACACGCTTCATCCAGTGCGTTTCTCAAATCATAGCGGATGGGATTGTTTTCCTCCAGGTTCTCAATGGTCTCAAGCACCATGGTTCCCAGATAGTAAAAGTCGTCTGCCTCTTCATCCAGCCAGGCCAGATCTGCCCTTTTGATCTGATGCTCCTGCACCGCGGGCACACCGCCGCCCTCCAGCCCTGACCAGAGGCGGAAAGTCAGGCTTGTGTCCTTTCCATAACATTCCTCCGGGAAAAATACCTCCTGATGGTTCACATCAACACCCTGGAAGGGTTCCTCATCCAGATAGCACATGGACTCAAAACCACTGTTGTTTCCCGCACCTGTATTTCCGAAATCAAAGATACCCACTGCCCGTCTGCCGGCCCACTCTGCCGGGATCCGGATATCCCTGTGCATCCACAGATAGCGGTCCCTGCCGGCCCAGCACTCACCCCCGGCAATCCTTCCCCAGCCGTCAAAGTTTACGGGAACCCTGGGATTTACCAGCTTCTGTTCATCCTCGCACATTAGGAATTCTCCTATAGGAGTCACACCGCGGTATCTGTATTTCTTCACTTCATCCATTCGTCTCTGTAATTTCCTGTCTGTCAAAAACATAATACCCTCCTGTTTGATGCCGCCTTTCCCACCGCCTTAAGCAGCTCTGCAGCCAGCAGCACGCTTCGTTATTTTTATTTTACATGTTTTACAGGAAATAACAATTTCCCTTTTTCTAGGTTAACTGTACAAATTCTAGTGCGGTATTCCGGTGCGCGCTTACCGCTTTACCCGGTATCCCAGAAAGTCCAGCATCAGTTCACTGTACATGGCATTGGCCCAGGAAAACCATTCTCTTGTGAAAATCTCAGGGTTATCCACAAAGACACCCTCGTGCATCATACCTTTTCCACCGTCTGTCCCCGCAAGGCGTCTGAGTACCTGAAGTTTCTCCTCCTCTTTTTCCGCAGTCAGCCCCTCCATGGCTGCAGCAATGTGCCATACATATCTGGATGGTGTATGGGGACTTCCGATGCCGGACAGCCTGTCCCCTTTATAATAGTAAGGATTGGCCTCACTCAGCAGAAATCTCCTTGTGTTTTCCGCCACGTCACGGCGTCTCGGTATGTAGCCCAGATATTCCATGGATAAAAGGCTGGGCACATTGGCATCATCCATGAGATTATACTGCCCGAAGCCGTCCGTCTCATAGGCATAGATCTCACCGAATTCCGCTGTCCTGGCAATTCCGTATGTCTCGATTCCCGCTGTTATCTCCTCCCGAAGGCGTTCTGCCCGCTGTGCTGCTGCCTCCTCATGAAGGATTTCCCGGCAGATTTCAGACATGTATCCTAAAATAACACAGGCAAACATGTTGGACGGTATCAGATAACCATAGGTACATGCATCGTCACTTGGGCGGAATCCTGACCAGATCAGACCGCAGCCTTCTTTTACCAGAGCGCCCTTTCCATCCCTTGACAGTGTATCTGTGTGAATGGCATTTTTCCGCTGGAAACGGTACTGTGACCTGGACTCATGATACTGTTCCCGTTCAAACACATCCATGATAGTTTTTATCCCTGTCAGAAAGGTATCATCAAAATGCGCGGTATATCCCGTATTCTTCCAGAGCAGGTAGGCAAGCTGGACGGGATAACACAGGGAATCCACCTCGAATTTCATTTCCCATACCCATGGGTTCTGATCCGGGAAATCCTTCTCCCAGCAGTTCCCGTTGTCTGTCTCATTAAACGCATTGGCGTAAGGCTCTGTCAATATGCAGCGAAACTGCCGCTTCACAAGCCCTGCGATCACCTGTGTCAGCTTCTCATCCTTCCCGGCAGCCAACAGATACGGGCGGAGCTGCGCAGTGGAATCCCGCAGCCACATAGCCGGAATGTCGCCTGTGATAACATGGGTGGTGCCGTCCTCCATCTCCCTCACCGTTGTGTTCAGGGTGTTGGTAAAGCAATTGCGAAACACCTCTGCCAGGTACGGTTCCTCCCTGCACTTGAGTTCTGCTTCCTTTATCAGTTCTTCTATGATTCCCGGGTTCTCCATTTTTAAAGTCCTCCTGTAATTTTTCTTATGTGTCCATCCTATCAAAAACAGATGGGGCTGTATAGTGAAATATCTCTTGAAATTTGTAAACTTTTCTACTCCGGGCTTCTGGCCGCATATGCAGAAAAGGCCCCACGGACTAACCGTGGAGCCTTTTCTATCTCTTCTGGCATTTCTCGCAGAAATATACATTCCCGCCCATATACGCCGCCCTTTTTATTTCCCCACCGCACCGCATGCACGGCTGGTGCAGAGAGTTTTTGGAGAGCTGGGTTATGTACCCGCCTTTGTTTCCGAATAAATCCCGCTCTGTATCTCTGCCCCCCTCATCACACATCTTTTTCAGTGTTTCGGTAACAGATTTGTAGAGATTCACAAAATCTTCTTCCTCCGCCTCCCGCATGTCAAACCTGGGGTCAATGCCTGCATTCCACAGAATGTCCTGCAGCACACCGTTTCCAAGGCCGGGTATGCGCTGCTCGGTTGCCAGAAATGCTTTGGCTGTCACCTTTTTTTGGGTATCCGGGTACAGACTCCGGAAATACTCGTAAGTAAATCCCTCCTCCAAAGGCGTACACTTGCTGACAGACGAAATATAATATTCATCACTGCATTTTCCCAGCGGATATACTCCGATAAACGCATACATCTGCACCGACACGGACAGGGCCGTATCGTCGTCAAAGGCCGCAAAAAACTGATGCCTTTTCGGGAACTCTGCCTTCTTTTCACAGTATTTCGGATAGGCGCCGTCAAAAAGCAGGATCATACAGTCTTCCGTATCAATCTCAATCATGCCGCCCCGGTTCACAGCCTTTACAATGGACTGCCCCTGGAGCATCTCATCATAATTTTCTTTGTCTCCGTGAAAGAACGCAAACTTATGGGGCGTATGGCCTGCTGTGACATAGTCAATAGTCTTTCCTTTCAGGTTATCTGTTATCTGCTTTGCTATGGTTCGGCTCTCCGGCAGTTCCAGCATATCATATTCCTCCTCCGGCATGTGTTTCAAACTGCATTCGGCAGGCTGTGCGTCACAGTTTGCCGAAATGAACTTTCAGGCATCTTCTAAGACTGTTTCCACCTCTTCAGTGTGGGGAACCAGGATTTCATCATTTTTTCTGCTTCCTCCTGCGTACCGAAAGGATTTCCGTTTTCCTCATTAAACTTCAGGTTAAACTGAATCATATCCTCCATTGTCATATCACCGGTAAAGCTGCCGTCCTTATAGCAGTAACAGCAATAATCCTCATTTCTGCTGCCGTCCCTTTCCGTTCCGAAATCTTCTTCCTTCTCCATAGGCATTCCGCAGCTCTGGCAGAATTTTTTATCTTCCATGATATCTGTCCTCCTGTTTTTCTTACAGGATACGATATCTAATATGACACCTTATGTCATATACGGTAAAGTTCCCGAATCTTTTCCGCCTCCTTTTCGATCTGCACTCTCAGCCATTCCGGCTCCAGGACCCTGGCATCCGCGCCGAAGGATAAAATAAAGCCGGTCAGCCACCTGCCAGGTGAAAAAGCAGTCTTCACCTCAAAGCCACCGTCCTTTTGTCGGACAATATCCTCCTCAGCGAAAAAGTCCAGCACCTGATAGCCCGCTGCCTCCGTAAATCTGAGTCTGACCGCTGTCATATCCTCTGACATGTCCCCGCCCGCGTCCTTTTCCCCGGGCATCGGTCTTACCTGGAACTGTTCCTCCTCCATCTCCAGCTCCCGGACCCGGTTCAGACGGAACAGGCGGAATGCCTGCTTATTCCTGCAGTAACCGGACAGATACCAGTGGCCGCCCTTAAAGCATAGGCGCAGCGGCTCCACCGTTCTTCTACTCTTAATACCGGAGGAATTATAATACCGGAAGGTCAGAAGGCGGCGGTGCAGAATTGCATATTTACAGAGTTCAAAATACTTCTTCTCCAGCTTTCCCGCGCCCCATGTCTCAAAATCCACCTCCAGCCAGTCCACCGTCTGTCTTCCGAACAGTCCGGCAAGCTGGGAGAGCAGACTTCGCGAGTCCGCCGCTCCCACAGCATCCAGACTTTGAAGAGCCGTCATAATGTGCTCCTGCTCCTCCTCGCCCAGCAGCGTCCTGTCAAGCTGAAAATGCTCCATCAACCGAATTCCCCCGCCGTGCCCTCTCTCTGTATAAACCGGTATTCCCGCTGCGGAGAGCGTGTCCAGGTCCCGGTATATGGTGCGTACCGATACCTCAAGCCTTGCAGACAATTCCCCGGCAGTGATCCCGCGGTGCTCCATCAGTATGTATAATATCTCAAATAATCTGCTGTTCTTCATCTTCCCATCCCGTCTGTCACTACAGCCGTCCTGCTGCCTCTTCCCGCAAAAGGAATACAGCCTGCCCGGGAAGAAAATATCCCCGGGCTGTGTAACCTGCCCAAAGGCTGTCTGTTTTCATGTTAACAGTATAACACAGCCCTGATTCTGCCCACAAGGAGCACTTGTCACGTCATAAGGAAAAACTGGATCAGGCTTCCCAGTGTCTTACCGATGGCAATGGACAGCACCACAAGCCCCACACCCTTTGTAAGGCCGATCCGCCTTGCCATAATAGCGAATACATTCACCACTTCACCCAAAGCAATGATCCAGCTTCCCAGGAACATGCCGAAGAATATGCCGATGACAGCCAGTCCCCAGTGTCCGAAAGGCACATGGAACTGATACAGGTATAAAATATTTCCCAGAAAGGTCCCCAGGATCAGAGCGTCCTCATAGAGGAGCAGATTATGGCCCGTATGGGTAACACCCGCATACCGGGGAATGATACCCAGCCCGATGATAAAAGCAGCCAGCGCGGTGGCTACAACCATACCGCCGCTTAAGCCTACAATGGCAGCGATCACTTCATTCACCCACATCTTAACTCTTCTCCTTCCTGTTCTTCTTCTCGATCAGAGTCTTATCTACATCATCCTCATAGACACGCATCTGTACTTCCATAGGAGTAGGGTCCTGCGTGATCTTTCCATGTCCGAAATGATTGAAGAAAAATATAACGCCAAGGCCGATTCCCAGGGAATAGGTAAATTCCAAAATGGTGTGCCCCGTGGAAATATTGCCTGTGAGCTGCTTGTAAAGCTGAAAAAACAGTCCGGATGTATCCACATCCATATTAAACGTCATAATGGAAAAAGCCCCTCCGAAAAATGTAAGAAAGCACACCAGAGCCGTCTTCATCCAGCTCCACAGCACATGCCCATGCTTCTGCGTCTCATAGGTAATGACAAAATTCGCCTCACCGATATGCGTCACATCCACACTCTGTTCCTTATCCTGGATCGCCTCCACCAGCTCCAGGGCAGATACCACATAGCGCCCCGGCTTACCGTCCGGAACGGTGAATACCTTTCTCACCCGGTTCCTGTTCAGTACACTGGTACTGCTGGAGGAAAGCTTTGCCACATCCTGCAGGTAGACCTCCGGCTGATGTACCTCCACATTTTTCTCTGTCTGCACATATAAAACATCACTCATGTAAATATCTCCTTTGAACATAGACAGCCGGACGAAATCCTCCTGACTGCAATTACGATTACAGGGATAGTATGACATTTTCCTGTGCAAACTATTCTTAAAACAGCACACTTGCCGTGCCATAAATCAAAGCTTTTCCCGTAGGCGGCTCAATATTTTTTTCTCCAGCCTGGACACCTGTACCTGGGATATTCCCAGCTCTCCCGCAATCTGGGTCTGGGTCTTCTCCTGGAAGAAACGCATGTAGATCAGTTTTCTCTCCTCAGGGTCCAGCGTTCCCAGCATCTGCTCCAGCATCATACGGTTTAACAGATGTTCCTGGTCATTGCGCTGCTCCTCAATCTTGTCTTCTAGAGAAATATCCGTGCCGTCGCCCTGGTATATGGTCTTCTGCAGGGACTCGATCTGTGCCCCGGACTCCATTGCCAGCACCAGTTCCTCTCTGGTCACTGCAATACGCTCCGCAATCTCATCCATCTCCGGCTCTTTCCCGTTCTCCATCATCAGTTCCTCTCTGGCTGTGTAGGCTCTGCAGCATATCTCCTTTAAGGAACGGCTCACCTTCATCATGCCGTCATCCCTTAAAAAGCGTTTGATCTCCCCTGTGATCATGGGGACCGCATAGGTGGAGAATTTCACATCATAGGAAGTATCGAATTTGTCAATGGCTTTCAACAGGCCAATGCTCCCTATCTGGAACAGATCCTCTGCCTCCACGCCGCGGTTTAAAAAGCGCCTGACAATGCTGTGTACCAGACCAATATTTTTCTCTACCAACGTATCTCTTGCTTCCTTATCTCCCTGGTGCGCACGCCCGATAAGGGCAAGGATATCCTCCATACAGCCTCCTTTTACTCAAATACCTGACTTCCGGTTCCGATTTTTTTCTTCATCCGGACGACAGTGCCCTTTCCCGGCTCAGATTCCACTTCCAGCATATCCATGAAAGCCTCCATAAAGGCAAAACCCATACCTGAGCGATCCTGTTCCGGCTTTGTGGTGAACATGGGTTCCATGGCTTTCTCCACATTCTCAATCCCCCGCCCGTGGTCTGTTACCGCCACGGTCAGCTCTCTGCCGCAGATGGTACAGTCTATCCTGATCTTCTCTGTCTCCTTCTCGTAAGCATGTACAATACAGTTTGTGATCGCCTCGGAGACAGCAGTCTTAATATCCGCCACCTCCTCAAGTGTGGGATTTAACTGGGTGGCAAATGCTGCCACCGTGATCCGTGCCAGCCCTTCGTTGCAGGAACGGCTGTCCATCTCCAATGTCATTTCATTGGTATTCTCCATATCTACCTTCCCCCTTACCTTCTTTTCTGGTGCCAGACAGCTTCCTGGCTGATTTCAATATATTTGTAGATCCCTGACAGGCGCATGATACGGTTTACCCTGTCATTTACATGGATTGCCGACACCCTGCCTCCGCTGTAATGCAGAAGGCGGTATCTTCCCATAAGCATACCGATTCCGGAACTGTCCATAAATGTAGTGCCGGAAAAATCAAAGACAAGCTGGCGGACATTCCCCTTCTTCAGCTCCCTGTCCACTTCATCGGTGATCTGGCTGGCAAAATGATGGTCCAGCTCCTGTGGTACATATACCATCAGGCAGTTGCCCCTCTTTTTTAACACATCTTCCATACTCATTTCCCCTTACTATTCCAATGCATCCCATCCGGCTGCTGCTGCCTGCAGAAATCCCATATTTTTCTGCGGACAACAAAAGGATGTGCATACGCTTATGCACACCCTTTCCTTCAAGGTTTCTCTTAGGTTATTCTTCTCCGGTGTCATCCAAGTTATCCTGGCCGTCACCTTCACCGTTGTTGTCATCGCCGCTGTTGTCATCGCCATTGTTGTCACCATTATTGTCGTCCTGGTTTCCATCTGTATTTCCGGAATCCAATCCGTCCTCACCGCCGCCGTTATCCTGGCCCTCATCTGTCTCTCCTCCGGTGTCATCCTGAGGCTCCCCCTGGTCAGCCGGTGCCTGGGAACCATCCCCGCCGCCGTCCTGCCCTGTGGGTGTTCCGCCGATGGCAGTCATATAATCCTTTGCGTCGCTGGCATAGCTGGTACCCGGAAATGCGTCTATGATCTTCTGATACCAGACAATGGCATTGGCGTTGTCCCCGCTCTTCTGGTAAGACTGGGCCAGATAGAACATGGAGTCATAATCCGGATCTCCTATCTCCTGTGCCTTCAGCAGATTGTCAATGGCAGCGGCATAATCCTGTCCTTCATACGCCGTGATGCCTGTGCTCTTATATCCCGCTTTAACGGTTTCACCGATCTCGTTCATGATGGTATCATACATGGCCTTGGCATCCACAGACAACTGGGATGCATCCACACTCTCCAGAGCGTTGGCTGCATTCTGGTAGTTACCGCTGTTGTATGCCTGCCAGGCTTTGATCAGGTTATCATAGCTCTCCGATTTGGTGTTGGCCTGGGCGATCTGCTCATTGGCCGTGTTCACCGACTGGGAAGAAGCGTCAATCTCCTGCTGCATCCTGTCTATCTCCGCTGCCTGGGTGGCTACCTTGTCACTGTATTCCACGATCTTCTTGTTGGCCTCATTGTTGATCTTCTGCGTCTTGGCCGGAACGATGAGGAACCAGAGCGCAGAGGCCCCCACCAGCAGGCCGATGATCAGATTGATCAGCGTATTGGTCACGGTCCTCTCCCTGTATTCCGGGGGCTGAATGATGGTGTCATTGCCTGAGTTGTAGATCACACGCCCGTCTTTTTCCTCACGATTCTTTTCCTTTGCCCTGAATCTTGGCTCCAGACTGGTCATTCTACCGGTCTGGTCATCCACCTCCCGCAGAAAACGAAGCGTGGTGGTGTTGGTCTTGTCTATCTTCGCCGCAATTTTAAGCTGTTTTCTGGCCTTCTCATATGCTTCTTCCTTTATATAGATCAGAGAGAGCAGATGATAACCCTTGATCAGCTTTGGATTGCTGGTCAGCACCTTCTTAAGCTGCATCTTAGCCATATCCAGATTTCCGGTACGGCAGTATGCGAGACACTGGTTATATTTCTTGATGCTGGTATTGATGGTGTCCAGCCGGTTGGCATTGCTCTGCAGCTTGTTGATGTAATCTGAAGCCACATTGCCGTCCGGCATAATGTTCTTGCTGATGACCCATTCACTTAGAGCTGCCACTACCTCTCCGGTCTCAAAATACACCAGACCCAGAAGGTTTCTGGCCTGGATATTGCATTTGTTCATCTTCAGGCTTCGTTTCAGGCAGGTGATGGCTCCGGACAGGTCACGGATCTGTGCCTTCTCCAGCCCCTGATTGTAGTAGAGATTGGACAGTGCCACTGCCTTTTTCTGGGCGGTCACATTACACCCGCACTTTGGGCAGTAAGGTGAAGTGTTGAGCTGTGCTTGGCATATCATACAATTCATCTGTCTTCTCCCTAATTCTTAGCCGTTCCATTGGTTTCTTTCAGCATTTCCTTCAAAATATCGATCACATCCGTCAGATCCTGTTTGTAGATGTTGCCTTCCGCGTCATCCACATCCAGGCACGGCTGGAATTTCTTCAGTTCTTCCTCGTAATTAATCATTCATTCTCCTCCTAACGTAATCCTTTATCTCCCCGGCAAGATACAAGGAACCCACAACGAACATCAGGCCGTCCCCCTTCAGGGCGTATGCCTTCTCAAATGCCTCTCCCGAATCCGGCACTGCCATTACACTGCTGCATCCGTTTGCACGGAACAGCTCTGCCAGCTCTTCTGATGACTGCTTCCTGCTGCCCCATATCTCTGTTGTCACCACATTGGCAAATCTGAGTCCGCCGCAGACTCTGCGAATCATATCCTCATAGTCCTTATCCGAAACAGTGGCAAACAAAAGCGTTATGGAAAACTCCTCCTGAAAATGCCGGACTGTCTCCACAAACTGGGCAACCCCGTCCTCATTGTGGGCACCGTCCACGATCACTCCCGGAAGTATGGTCTCCATTCTGCCCTGCCATTTGGTATGTTCAAGGCCCTTTTTCAAAGTTTCCTTTCCTATCCCGTGGTTTTCCCTGAGGACACCCATTGTCTCCACTGCCAGTGAGGCATTCATCATCTGGTATTTTGCAATAAACGGAACAAACAGCTCTGTCGTCCCGTAAACAGCGGAATCAAAAGTAAAACCGATTCCTTTTGGCGTGTAGGATAAAAGCTTCTGGCTTTCTGCCCTCACCTCATGGGCGGGACATCCAAGCTCCTCCGCCCGGCTGCGGATCACAGCGGCTGCTGTCTCGTTGTTCGCGTCAAAGATGACCGGCACACCCTTCTTGATTATGCCAGCCTTCTCCCCGGCTATCTTGTCGATGGTATCTCCCAGATATTCCACATGGTCCAGACTGATGGATGTGATGACACAGGCTAATGGATTCAAAATGGAGTTGGTAGCGTCAAGTCTTCCCCCAAGGCCTGTCTCAAGTACAACAATATCCACATCCTCATCTTCAAAAATCAGCATTCCCATGAGAAACAGGAACTCAAAATATGTGGGATGGTAATCCCCCTGCTCCACAAGGCGGTCGGAAAGCTCCTTCACCTTCAGAAAAGCCTCCAGAAATTTTTCATCTGAAACCATCTGTTCATTGATCTGGAATCTCTCATTGATCTTCATCAGGTGCGGGGATGTAAAAAGTCCGCATCTGTAACCGCCTTCCTCCAGCATGGTGGACAGAAAAGCGCAGACGCTTCCCTTTCCGTTGGTTCCTGCCACATGGATTATCTTTCTATTTTTATCGGGACTGCCCAGCATGTCCAGGCATTTCCTGGTGTGTTCCAGTTTATTTTTCGTTGTAAATTTTGGAATTTCTTCAATGTATGCTGCTGCTTTTTCATAAGTAAACAAAAGCGTTTTCCTTCTTTCCGTCTTTGGTAAGCCTTATCTATATAGGAAAGTCACCACTTCCCCTTATAAGGACAAGACCGTCTGCTGCAGTCCGGACAGTAGCCGCCGGATTGTAACAGGTCACTTATCATTATAATGAAGTGGTGACAATATGCAAGCAAATTATGTCGGTTCTTTTAAAAGTTTTTAATTCTGGACCGGGTTTTCCACATCAGGTACCTCTATCGGCCCTTCTCCGGCGGCTGTCCCGGTGTTATTTTCTTCCCCTATGGGATTCCCGGCGGCGCCGCCTTCTTTGTTCGCCGCATTCGGGTCAATGGTGTCCGCCCCGCCTTCTTTGTTCTCATCGTCCAGAGGCGGTACCTCCGGAGTCAGCGGCTCCACAGGCACTTTGTAGATAATACTGTCGGTTCTGGTGAGTACCTTGCGGGTGGAACTGTTGCTTCGGATCGCTACATCCACCTCATCCCCGTCTTTTAACTCCACATCATTCAGCAGAAGTGTGGTTGGGCTGATATAGGTGGTTTCCAGAAGTTCACCGTTCACCTCCACATACGCGGACTGGGTGAAGTTCTCACCGGTGATATAATACCTGCCGTCTGAGATCTTCTCAATCTTTTCAAGCACAGCGTCTTTTACTCCCAGATGCATCTCTGTCCGTTCAAAAGGATTCTCACCGTCGTAGACATACTGTTTTCCATACAGGATATCATACTGGAGGGTTTCCAGATCCACCTGGTAATTTTTCGTCTGTCTTCTGGCCTGATGGAAGCGGAAAATATTTCCCTCATGGATTCCCACACGGTCCATCACCTCTGCTGCCATCTGGTAGGCTGCCACATTGGCATCCTTCTTCTCAAGCCCCATATTGTCCCAGATCACATACTCTGTCTGGAACAGATAGCGGTTCTTCACATCCTTGACCTTCAGACCCATGGTCGGAAGGTGGTCACCGTACATGACAAGCACAACGTCCTCATCATATTCGGCCAGGGTTTCCGTAAGCTGCTTGACAAACTGGTCCATCTCATAAATCTGATTGCAGTAATACTCCCATTTATTATTGACAGCGTCGGACTCTCCGCCGGTGACAGTGATCTTGGGGTCATCGATCATAGGCTCCTCCGGATAATCCCCATGGCCCTGTACGGATATGGTGTAAATGTAATCCGGGTCGTCGGATGATTCCAGTGCTTCCATAATATATTTTGTCAGGTTCCTGTCGCGCATCCAGTCATTTGGATTAGTGTCATCCTGCTCTGACATGTATTCCTCTGAGGTAAAACTGTCAAATCCCAGATTGGCGAATACATTCCTTCTGCCGTAAAAGTTTGCCTCATTGTTGTGTATGGCATGGGTGCTGTATCCCAGATTCTTTAACACATAGGGCGCGCTCTCACAGGTGGTCTCTTTTAAGATACTCTTGTAGGGGTATTCCCCCGGTCCGAAATAGCGCAGGCTCATGCCCGTGATGGATTCAAACTCCGTATTGGCTGTTCCCGCGCCCACACTGGGCACCTTGTAGTAGCCTGAGGAATATTCCTTCATCAGTTTCCTGAAGGTTGGAATCGGGTCCTCAGAAATCTTCAGGAAGTTCACCAGCGTAGGATCAAAGAAGGACTCAAGCTGCAGGAAAATAATATTTGGACGTTTTTCTCCCGTCTCGGCAAGGCCGCTCTCGCTCTTCTCGATTCTTTTGATGGATGCCTCAGAGTAATCCCTGGGACAGCTGATGCCTGTGTTAAATATGGTGGTTGCCAGACAGTAAGGATATCCATAGTCTTCATAGGCAAACGCAATATTTCCGAAATAGTTGGACAATACCCTCTTCTCCAGTGCCAGCTTGGTTGTTCCGGCAAATGCCAGCACCCCGGCCAGCACCAGAGGAATATTGAGTTTGTATGTCATTTTTCCCTGATACTTCGGTCCCTTCAAAAACAGAAATACCAGTCCAATGAGCGCCGCTGCTGCCAATATGATCACGATCACAAAAAAGACAGGTGACAGATACTTATTGGCGATCTTAAACGCATCTGTGATCAGGTGCAGATCCGGCCCGGTGAAGGGAGTGACACGGTTTGCCAGAAGCACGCCGTTGATAATTCCCAGTACCAGCCAGAAGATAGCCAGAAGGGTTCTCATAAAAACCCTCCGGCGCACCAGATATACTAACAGTGTGGTAGTGAAGATCAGAAAGGAATTGTAGAGAAACACCAGAGGCCTTTCCGTCATATACGTGTATGCTTCGCGGACGGAATGTCTGGAGATTGCTTCTATCACAAAATACCCCATCATAACCACTACCATCTGAATCGGCAGAGAAAGCCGGTTCAGATATTTTAACCACTTCTCATTCATATATTTAACTCTCCTATAGCCTGCGCAGTTATCTGCCAAGCTGTGCAAGCCTTTCCTTTACCTGTTCCATCATATTTGTGTATTTTTCAAGTTTGGCCTTCTCCTCAGCCACCTTGCTCTCGGGAGCTTTGCTCAGGAACCGTTCATTGCTCAGCATTCCGTTTACACGGGCAAGCTCTTTGTTCAGGCGTTCGGCCTCTTTGTTCAGACGCTCAATTTCCTTCTCGATATCCACCAGCTCCGCAAAAGGCATGTAGATGACTGCCTTTGAAGTTACCGCAGAGACAGCGTCATCCGCAATTCCCGTCTTGTCGGCCTGGATGGTCACTTCGCTGGCATATCCCAGAGCTGCGAAGAAGACTTTTCCGTTCTCAAAGACCTGACGGATCTCCTCCTCCTCTGATACCACGTATACTTTCGCCTTTTTACTTGGTGGTACATTCATATCGGTACGAACATTACGGATGCTTCTTACAGCTTCCTTGATGATCTCAACTGCGCGCTCATCCTCTGTGAAGCTCCACGCTTCTGTCTTCACCGGCCAGGAAGCGATCATGATGGACTCTTCCTCAGGGTGAAGGGTGCAGAAGATTTCCTCTGTGATAAAAGGCATGTAAGGATGCAGAAGCTTCAGCGCATTGCCCAGAACGGTCTTCAGCGTCCAGAGGGCTGCTGCCTTGGTGTTGTCCTCGTCATTATACAGCCTTGGTTTTACCATCTCAATATACCAATCACAGAATTCTTCCCAGATAAAATCGTATACCTTCTGAACCGCAATGCCCAGCTCGTATTTGTCCAGATTCTCTGTAACTTCCTCTGCCAGTGTATTCACTTTGGAGAGGATCCACTTATCCGCTCCGGTCAGGGTATTCAGGTCAATCTCAGCGGGAACCTCCGCTTTTTCCAGGTTCATCATTATGAAACGTGACGCGTTCCATACCTTGTTGGCAAAGTTGCGGCTGGCTTCCACTCTCTCCCAGTAGAAACGCATATCATTGCCCGGCGCGTTTCCTGTCATAAGGGTGAGGCGCAGGGCGTCAGCGCCGTATTTATCAATAACCTCCAGGGGATCAATGCCGTTCCCCAGGGATTTGCTCATCTTGCGGCCCTGGGAATCACGCACCAGACCGTGGATGAGAACATGGTGGAACGGTGTCCTGCCTGTCTGCTCCAGACCTGAGAATACCATACGGATAACCCAGAAGAAAATAATATCATAGCCTGTTACCAGCACATCTGTGGGATAGAAATAATCCATCTCTTCCGTTTTCTTCGGCCATCCCAGTGTGGAGAAGGGCCAGAGGGCGGAGGAGAACCAGGTATCTAAGGTATCCTCATCCTGTGTCAGATGCTCACATCCGCATTTTGGACAAACTTCCGGCATGTCACGGGTTACCACTACCTCACCGCATTTGTCGCAGTAATAAGCAGGGATCCTGTGCCCCCACCAGAGCTGGCGGGAAATACACCAGTCACGGATATTCTCCAGCCAGTGCATATAGATTTTATCAAAACGGTCCGGTACGAACTGCAGACTTCCGTCTTCCAGTGTCTTGATGGCAGCCTCTCCCATCTCTTTCATTCTGACAAACCACTGGGGCTTGATCATTGGCTCCACTGTAGTGCCGCAGCGGTCATGGGTTCCCACACTGTGGGAATGAGGCACTACCTTTACCAGCAGCCCCTGCTCCTCCAGGTCTCTGACCATGGCTTTTCTGGCCTCATAGCGGTCCATTCCTGCATATTTGCCGCCCAGCTCATTGATGGTGGCATCGTCGTTCATGATATTGATTTCCGGCAGGTTATGGCGTTTTCCCACTTCAAAGTCATTGGGGTCGTGTGCCGGTGTGATCTTCACGCATCCGGTACCAAACTCCTTGTCTACATATTCATCTGCCACAACCGGGATTTCCCTGTCTGTGAGCGGCAGCTTCAGCATTTTTCCAACCAGGTCTTTGTATCTCTCATCCTCCGGATTGACAGCAACCGCCGTATCACCCAGAAGCGTCTCAGGACGTGTGGTGGCAATTTCCACATAACGGCCCTCTTCCCCTGCGATGGGGTAATTGATGTGCCAGAAAAATCCGTCCTGGTCCTCATGCTCTACCTCTGCGTCGGAGATGGATGTCTGGCATACCGGACACCAGTTGATAATACGGGAACCTTTGTAGATATAACCTTTTTCATATAATTTAATGAAGACTTCCTGTACAGCCTCGGAACAGCCCTCGTCCATGGTGAAACGTTCTCTGTCCCAGTCAGCGGAAGCGCCCAGCTTTTTCAACTGGTTGATGATCTTGCCGCCGTACTCCTCTTTCCACTCCCAGGCGTGTTTCAGGAATGCTTCCCTTCCGATCTCGTTCTTGTCAATGCCCTGTTCTTTCAGTTTCTCAATGACTTTGACCTCTGTGGCAATGGCTGCGTGGTCCGTGCCCGGCTGCCACAGTGCCTCGTATCCCTGCATTCTCTTGAAACGGATGAGGATATCCTGCATGGTCTCATCCAGTGCATGTCCCATATGAAGCTGGCCTGTTACATTTGGCGGGGGCATCACAATGGTAAATGGTTTCTTATCTCTGTTTACTTCGGCGTGGAAATATTTGTTGTCCAGCCATTTCTGGTAAATTCTGTCTTCCAGTCCCTTGGGGTCATAAGTTTTGGCAAGTTCCTTGCTCATAATCTCCTCCTTAAAATGAAATGGAATCCCGCGTGCAGCCATCTTCCTTTTGTATGCATAGAGTATCCTGCCCGGCAGACGTTTTGTGTTACAATAAAAAAGCCCTCTACAGAATAAACTGTAAAGGGCGAAATCTTCCGCGGTACCACCTTTTTTTCTCACTCATGTCCGTTAACGCAGACTACGCGTGAAGGCCTACTCCTGATTCATCCTTTACAAACCACTCTGTTCAGCCCTCCGGTTCAAAAGCTACCTTCCATCCGTTCCTCTGAAACGACCTTGCAGCCGGTGGGTCGTTCTCTCTGCCAGTTTCCGGGATGTACTCCTCTTTCTCATCACCTTTTCATACGTCCCATCATAATCACATTGTTCTCTTTTGTCAAGTGAATAAATTGTGAAGAAATAAAAATAAGCCCGTATCTGCGGACTTATTCCTCATTTGTTCGTAATACACGCTATCCTATGCGGGATATTATCCCTCTGATTTCATCCCGGTTCCTTCTATATAAAAGGGTGCGGTTACACCGGGAATAAAAATCAGAGGAATCCCAGCCGTTTAATCTGCTGCATAATTCTATAAATTCAGGTTTCGGCCTTTCGGCATTCCATAATAAGAATCTCACATGGAAGATTCAGGTTCTAAACTTTGCACGGAAGTTCTCACCCTACTGCCATCAAGCAGGTTTCCTGGCTCATGGTTCATCGCTCAGCCGCCTTCTCACACTTTCATGCAATGGCATTTTGGCTTCGCTTCCCATTTACAGTGACCGCATCGCTCAGGATTTGCACCTGATTCCCTTTTCACCAGCACTGTGCGGCCAGTGCGGATGCACTTGATCGTTTTATGGAATTATACATATTTATGTTACCATTGTCAAAGTGTTCAGTCAACCCCCATTTGATTTAACCGCTCCGTCCGCGTACACGCAGTGATCAATCCATTTACCTTTTATCATTCGCAGGGAGCACCAGACTGATTTGATCATCCAGTCTGCTTTCAGGGCAACATAAATTAAAAATGCCGGTGCATGCCAAACAAGTCCCAGAAGGATTCCCAAAGGTATCGAGACCAGCCATAAAAACAGAATGTCTGCGTACATCAGGAATCTGGTATCGCCGCCGCCGCGCAATACTCCTTTTGTTAATACTGACTGTACTGACTGGAATACTACCATGATTGCAACAGCATACATCAATTCTCTGGCGATCTTTACAGTCTCCTCTTCCAACTGAAAACTATTGATTATAACCGGACATAACAATATAATCGTAATGCCCGCAAATATTCCTAATCCGATACTGAGAGCCCAGAAGGTTTTTCCCTGTTCATAGGCTTTCTTTTTTTCTCCTGCACCCAATGAATTTCCTGTAATCACGCCGGAAGAACTGGATACTCCCTGAGTTAGGATTGTGGACATTCTGGTAACCTGAGATACGATTGCATTGGCTGCCACGAATGATGCACCGATATGTCCCATTACAATTGAAACAACACTATTTCCTAGTCCCAACAAAGTATCTGAAATAAGAACAGGCACACAGTATGAAATATAGAGATGTAATATATCCTGACATCTCATCTTCAGGTCGCGCATACGATAACCGATCTTTGAATCCTTAAAGAAGAAGAAACCGCCGATAATTCCAACCTCAACTATTCTGGAAAGCAGAGTTCCTAAAGCAGCCCCTGTGATCTGAAGTTCCGGCGCTCCGAGGTTACCGAATATAAATACCCAGTTCAGGAATATATTAACAAAAAACACTATGACAGAGGTTATAAACGGCAGCCTTACTTCCTGTACCGAACGCAAAACGGCAGTCAATGTCAAAGAAATACCTGTAGGTATGTAAGCAAATGCACTGACACGGAAATACAAAATTCCTTTATCCACTATCTGATAATCGTCTGTAAATATTTCCATAAGCTGTGCCGGGAACAGGAAAGTGATCATACTGAATATGGCAGAAACCGCCAGGCATAGACGCAGCATAACCGTGACTGTTTTTTTCAGTTTCTCAATATTCTGTCCGCCCCAATATTGTGCTGTCAGAACTGCTGCCCCATATCCCATTCCCATAGACATAATCTGAAAGATATTAATAAACTCATTGGCCAGGGATGAGCCAGCCAGTTGATACTCACCATATGCTCCCAGCATAATGGTATCGATCATGTTTACGCCTATAGTCAGCATTCCCTGTAATACCACAGGCACAGCCAAATTTACTACTTTTCGATAAAATGTTTTATCGTTCACAAACAGTTTCAACGATAACCTCCTAACATCAACACAGCCTTTCAAACAAACTTCGGCAGACGCTGATGTTTACTTTTCCGGTTGACATAATCTGACTCCTCCAAGCTGTTTCCTCAATATTTCTGCAGTTCCATGAGCCAGTCTGGCATAATTACTGCTGCAGTACAGAACATCATCCAACTTTGAAATGCGCATAGAAAACCATGTCTCCAGAACCTCCTCAATGGGAATATAAAAGATACCACAGTAATATAGGGCCGGTTTATTCATTCCCTCCAGATTGTTATTTTTAAAGACAGCTTCCATACCATTTCCGAATATCAACTTATTTCCATCTTTCCAGATGACTTCTGCCCTTTCACCGCCCCCTGATATCTGCACCTCCACTGGAAATACTTTATCTAACAGAGTAATCGGAGCATACACTGCCCGCTGATGATTACAGTCACTTTCAAGGGCCATATGGACCGGAGAGTTTGTCTGGGGCTGTATATACATTACCCGGGCATTACTCTCTTCTGCCATTGAAATACATCCTTCCTGGCGCCATACTTTTTCTGAACCCACCGCCAGAACAAACACCTTATGGCACATTGGTTCAGAAAATGGTTTAAGCTCTACAATTTCTTTCTCTTTCCGGCAATAACGTGAATAACAGTAATCCCAGAATATCTGTGGCAATTCCACTGTCTCCTTATGAGGAACGTCCTTTACCTCATAAAATATCACATCCGCACAGCCTGCATATCTTGCCATGTTATGCTTTCCCCAGATATATACTTCCGGAATTGTACATGTCCGGTTAGCTTTTAGCCAAAAAGAACGGTTCAGTTCATTTAATTCATCTCTCACTTCATAAGGATTTTCTTCCCAGTTTTCTCCGCCGTTTAAAACATCCTTTTCTCCGCGCATCTGAATAACAGGCAGTACAACAGATGTATCCTTTAAAAATTCTTTTCCCGACGGACCCGATATAAAACCTGCCGCTGCAAGCAGTTCACCTTTACTCTGTGCAAAGGCCTGCGTCATCACATCACCATTACTAAACCCCTGCATATATATTCTTTCTGTGTCAATGGCGTACTTTTCGCATATCCGGTAAATTAATCTCTCGAGATACAATATGTCTCTCTCATCACAAAGCCAGTGTTCAAACAGCAGGGAATTGGGGTAAACAACTATAAACTCTTCTTTTTCCGCGACGAAATGCCATCCAGTCTTAGCTGCTGTTCTTCTCCCGTCAAGCAAACCGCCGTGTATTTCGATTACCAACGGCAGCTTTTTGGAACCATTGTAGGAAGAAGGTATATATTCATACCAGCAATTCATCATGCCCTCTATCAACGATTCTTTGCATTCTATCAGATTATCCGGTCCTGGTATTCTTATCTCACTTTCCATCACTCTGCTTCGTGCCGGCTCCGGAATCATTTCTTTAAATATCATAATATACCCTCTTCCTCAACTGTTATTTAATCTTAATTAACTGCGGTGTCAATTGATTTACCGATTCTATTCCGATATTCATATCCGATATATTTTTTTGTGTATAGAAAAATGTAGACGGCATAAAGACCGGACATACCAGACAATGCTTCACACAAATCAACTCCTGCAGTTTGTCTGTGCAGACTTTAATGTCTTCCTGACTGGTAGCCGCTTTTCCTTCATTTATTAATTCAACTATTTCCGGAACCGGCTCCAATGAGCTGCAGAAGAAAAATGGATGCTCTCCAAATGTATCATTAAATCCATTGATCTCCTGTCCTGAACCAGATGTCCACATAGCAATTCCGTCCCAGCCTCCGCCGCCGACAACAGCCTGGTCAAATACAGATTGTTCCACACTGTTCATCTCAATAGTAAATCCGGCTTTTTCCAGAACTCCCTGCATAATTGTTGCCAGTTCCACATCTGATGCCGGATAGGTAAGCGGCAATGTGATTCCATCCTCATATCCTGCTTCTGCCAGTAATTCTTTACATTTCTCAATATCATACTGATAGGTCTCCAAATTATCATTATAGGACCAAAAACCCTTGGCGCTAAACTGGTCAGCCATGGGATATTTTCCTCCCGATACTGCCTGTATAACTTCTTCCCTGTTTACTGCATGGCAAACGGCTTCTCTGACCTTTACATCCTGAAGCGGACCTTCATCCAATGTATTGAATATTAATCCCCGCAGCATTCCTCCTACAACAGGATTTTCCGAAACACACGGATAACCGGCCGCGTCAAGAGTCTCTGCTTCATTTATACCCGGTGATATCACATCAAGCTCACCTGCCATAAAGGCTGACAGACGCGCCTGTGCATCTTCGATCAACTTAAACTCCACACCATCGATATAAGGCCCTTCGCCCCAATAATTGTCCTGTCTTACCAGACTGATCTTCTCTCCGGCATCCCAACTGTCAAACAAAAACGGACCTGTACCTACTGGTTTTTTCTGGAATCCGTCCTCTCCCAATTCTTCAAACGCCTGAGATGACATCATAAACAAACCGCCAATCTGGTTGACACCGCTGCTGTTCCATTCAGAATAAGTAATCACCACTGTCTTGGGATCAACCGCTTCCACTGATTCTATTGCCCCAAGACTTGCCTTAACCTCCTGAACATATTCAATATTCCACTTCACATTCTCCGCATCTAAGGTGGAACCGTCGCTGTACTTAATACCATCTTTCAAACGGACCGTCAGCGTCATATCTTCCGGATTTTCTATAAATTCTTCAGCCAGAAACGGTTCCATTTGTCCTGCTTTATCCAGACGTCCCAAGCGCTCCATAACAAAAGACGCCAAAATATAACTATCCAGGAAGGATATGTCCGTAGACAAGAATCCTGTTGGCTCCATACTCATAGACATTCTCAGAATACCGCCTGTTTCCTCTTCCTTCACAGTGCTTTCATCGCCCGCACTGCTTTTATCTTGGGTTTCTTCCGGCACCTTTTCCTTTGCTCCGCATCCTGCCATCAGTGATGCCGCCAAAGCAATTACTGTTAACCATGTAATACCTTTTTTGCCTTTCCTCATCTCATATTTCCTCCTTTAATTTTTTTATCTGATTACACAGCACGAAATGACCTTCCGTATACTCTTTCATCTGCATACTGTGTTCACATTCCTTTGTGGCTTTCGGACACCGTGGCCTGAAACCGCATCCCCGTATTTCTAATGCTCCGTCTGATACCTCGCCTTGTATCCTGATTGTTTTCCGCTCTTTTTCCACAACTGGATCAGGGATGGGAATTGCTGAAAGAAGGGCCTGCGTGTATGGGTGCAGCGGGTTTCTATATAACTCTTCACATGGCGCAATTTCCACGATTTTTCCCAGATACATAACTGCGATCCTGTCACTGATATGCTTTACCACAGAGAGGTCGTGAGCAATAAATATGTAGGTCAACTGCAATTTATCAGCCAGTTCCTCCAACAGATTAATGATCTGTGCCTGAATGGAAACATCCAAAGCTGATATAGGTTCATCACAGAGAATAAACTCAGGGTTGGAAGCCAAAGCCCTGGCAATACCCAGCCGCTGTCTCTGTCCCCCGGAAAACTCATGTGCCACACGGTCTTTTAATGCCGGGTCTAAATTCACCATCCGAAAAAGCTCATCCACCCGATTTGCATACGCCTCCGGAGTAGATACAAGCTTATGTATTTTCAGGGGCTCCCCCACAATGCTTCCGGCTGTCTGCCTGGGGTCAAGTGAACTGAAAGGATCCTGAAAAATGCAGGAGATCTGAGCGCGGAGCCCCTTCATCTCCCTCTCCTTCAGAGGAATGATATCTTTTCCCCGAAATAAGATTTTACCCTCATTTGCCTGATAAATCTTAAGTATACACTTGGCCAGAGTAGACTTTCCGCATCCGCTTTCTCCTACCAGCCCAAGAATCTCACCTTTTTTTATAGTAAGTGAAACATCATCCACAGCCTTAAATACCTCACCGCCCCCTTTTAAAAAACCTCCGGATTTTTTAAAAGATTTTGTGACATGCTGTAATTCCAACAGCTTTTCTTCCTTTATGATGCCGTGGTGATGTCTTTTCAAAGTACGCTTTTCAAAATTTTTCTCAGCCTCATCAAGTTCCTCTGCTTCCAGGTGACATGCCGCAAAATGTCCTTTGTCTGTCTCATGTAATACCGGTTTGTTTTTCTCTCTGCAGTCTCTCCCTGCATATTTGCACCGCGGCTCAAATGCGCAATATGCCGATTTATCAGCCAGATCCGGAGGAAGCCCGTCAATAGGCTCTAACACCCGCTCTTTATCGTCGTCAAGGCGCGGAATAGCTTTTAGCAGTCCCCGGGTATATGGGTGAGACGGGTGAGCAAATATCTGCTGTGTATCCCCCGATTCCAGTATCTCACCGGCATACATTACATAAATTCGCTGTGCATACCTTGCTACGATTCCCAGGTTATGAGTCACTATTATAAGCGAAGAGTGATAACGCTTCACCAGCTCTTTCATCATCTCTAAGAGCTGAGCCTGAGTGGTTACGTCCAGGGCTGTAGTCGCTTCATCTGCAATCAGGATATCCGCTCCTGCAGCAAGAGCAATTGCGATCATAATCCTTTGTCTCATTCCTCCGCTGAACTGATGCGGGTATTCATCTTTTCTAATCTTCTCATTTTTAATCCCTACATCCCGCAGCAATTGAAGTGTCCTCTCTTCTGCCTCCTGATTCGTCATTTTATGATGTAACAGAATACATTCCTTTATCTGCTCTCCCACCCGGAGCACAGGATTGAGACTGGTCATGGGTTCCTGAAAAATCATGCTGATACGTCCGCCTCTGATTTTTCGCATCTCTTCACTGTCTGCGGGGTATTTGAGAATGTCCTGTCCATCTAAAAGGACTTCTCCGGCCATGATTCTGCCAGGTTTTCTAATCAGCTGTAAGATACTCATCTGTGTAACAGATTTACCGCTCCCGCTTTCACCGACGATACTGATAATCTCACCTCTGTCTACATGAAAGGAAACCCCATCCACGGCCCGTACAGTCTGTCCGTCAACCTCAAAACCTGTACAGAGATTTTTTACTTCTAAAATTCTCTCTTCCATTTTCGCCTCCTAATGCTGTCCCCGCAAACGCGGGTCCATAGCGTCCCGGATACCATCCCCCAGAATATTTAATGCCATTACCAGTAAAACAATGAAAATTCCCGGTGCAATGGAATATACTGGATTTGTCAGCAAATATTGTCTTCCCTCATTTATCAGTCCGCCCCAGGTTGCTGTTGGCGGGTCAATTCCCAATCCCAGGAAGCTGAGTCCCGCTTCTCCCAAGATCGTGCCGCCAACACTTTGTGTCATAAACACCAGAATAGGTGAAAAGCCATTGGGAAGCATATGAAAAAACATCAGTCTTCCCGGAGAGGCCCCTATTACTCTGCCTGCTGTAATAAAGTCCTGTTCTTTAATAGCCATTACCTGACCTCTCAGCATTCGTATATAACCCGGTATCGCTCCTACTGACATCAGAAAAGTCAGATTCCATAAACCATTGCCTAAAACGGCTGCCAGCGCCAACGCCAATACCACCTGAGGAATGGCAAACATCATATCTGTTATCCTCATCACTACCGTATCCAGCCAGCCGCCAAAATAACCTATTATCATCCCGATTGTACTTCCAATCACAAATGCGATCAGAACTGACCCCACTCCAACTATTAAAGAAATTCTGGAACCATATATGATACGGGATAAGATATCCCGGCCATATTTATCTGTGCCGAATAGATGTTCACTGCTGATTCCCTGTAAGGTATGCATCAGATCCTGTTCATAAGGGTCATAAGGTGCCAGCAGCGGAGCCAAAACTGCCATCACAAGAAATACAAGAACTACCACAAAACTGACCATCACTATCTTTCTGGAAAACAGGGTATCCATAAATCTTCTAAACTTACTCTTTCTCACACCACCACCTCATTTCACGCGAATTCTCGGGTCAACCAATCCATAAACAATATCAACAGCCATATTTGCCATACAGATGACTGCCGCCATAATGAATACGCAGGCCTGCACTACCGGAATATCCCTGTTGCCAATGGCGGATACCAGCAAATTTCCCATCCCCGGTATGGAAAACACTGTTTCGATAATTGGAGAACCGCCGAAGATAAATCCAATACCAATTCCCATCAATGTGATAACAGGTATCAAGGCATTTCTGATTGCGTGTTTTCTTATAATATCTTTTTCTTTCATCCCTTTCGCTCTGGCTGTTCTGATATAATCCTGGTTCACAACCTCCAGCATAGAGGACCTGGTCTGTCTTGTCATGACACTGAGCGAAGTCAGCACTCCTACTAAAATCGGCATGATCAACTGTCTGACACTGAGCGCAAAGTCTTCCCACGGCCATGTAAATCCCATAGTCGGCAGTATCTGCAGCTTAACTGCCAGAAAATAAACCAGAATAATGCCAATCCAGAATCCAGGAACACAGGCAAAAATATTAGAAAAAACAGTAATAAAATTGTCCACTTTGCTTCCTCTTCGCACAGCTGAAATGATTCCCATCCAGATTCCCAGAGAAGTGCTGATCGTCATCACGATTACATTTATAAAAAAAGTAATCGGCAGTCGTTTTGCCAGCAATTCTACCACAGGTACTTTATAATAAATAGACCTGCCAAAATCCCCCTGAACCAATCCTGAAAGCCATTCACCATACCGCACCAGAAAAGGCTTATCCAGTCCCAATTCCTTATATACCCGTTCATACTGTTCCGGTCTGATCTTATTTCCGAGTATAGCGTAAACCGGGTCCCCCGGAATCAGATCCAGAAGAAGATAAACAAAAAATGTCACCAGAAAAAGGACAACCAGCATCTGTCCAAAACGCTTTAAAAAATATTTCCCCATTTTCCCTTCCTCTCTTTTCTTTATTCATTCTCCAGTTCCATGAGACGCCTGCCTTCTTCCAAAAAAGGCGCAAGCAATTCATACTGTTCCCAAAGATAATCCTGTCTTATTTCCCATTCCCTGTCAATGACCATGATTTTCCTGCATCTTCTGTCGTATGCCGGCCATTTTGGTATTCTCTCATGCCATGGATTCCCATTTCTGATAAAGGCTGCCCAGGCCCCCATTAACTTCTCCGACAAAGAAATCTCTTCTTCATCCTCTTCAATATTTCCAAATATATATGGATTCATGGCGCCATGACCAGCCCGACAATGCTTTTTGTGATCATATTTGCTGAAGTAAAATACATATACATCTGTATGTACGCAAAATGCCTCCGCTAATATCAGACCAGGGACTCTGAGATATAAGTCTGACTGCAAATCCATATAAACTTCTTTTTCGGGCATGTTAACTGCCAGATTTAAATATTTTTCGATTATTTCAGGATGCCCCATAAGTTTTCCCTGATTCAGCAAGGTAACCTTCTGCCTTGTCTCATCACTGCTCAGCCCAATAAACATCTGGTCATACTCGCCCTGGCTTGTCCCCAGCATGACAGGTATTTCAGGAAATTTCCTTTTTATTGCATCTGCAAACGGATCTTCACTGACTACCATACCATCCGCCACCGGCGAAAACAATTTTCCTTCTTTTCCAGGCAATTTCGCCATATACAGTTGTTTCTGGGCCTCTAAAATCTCCTGCGGTGATAGTTCCAACAATTGTTTCAATTGTTTTGTTTGACTGATCTGAAAAAAAGTTTCTGCTGCTGCAAGACTTCTTTCTCTGGTTGTAAATCCCAAATCAGGAAAAAAAGAACTTTCACATATGGCTTTATTAAAATATTTTCTGGATTCATCCAAAAGCAAATGATGCGTTATGGCATTTGAACCTGCTGAATGGCCGAACAATGTTACATTTTCCGGGTCTCCGCCAAAAGACTCGATATTGTCATGTACCCATTTCATTGCCATTCTCTGATCTAACAAGGCAAGATTACAGCTTTCACCATATTCTCCTGAAGAATCAACGGATGACAGATTTAGCGAAGCCAAAATACCCAATCGATAATTTGGCACTACCACCAGAATGTCCCGATTTTTCCTGACCAGTTCTTCTGGTGAATACTCACTTATGTGATTATGCCCGGCAACATAAGAACCGCCATATATCCAGAATAACACTGCTTTTTTCCCTGTTTCTTTATTGCTTAGCCAAATATTCAAATACAGACAGTCTTCACTCATAGCAAGCGGCGCTGTTTTGCTGTTCTCTGTGGAAATAATCTGGATCGGTATCGGGCCGTTTTGATAGGCTTTATAGACACCTTTCATTTTATCTGGCTTTTGCGGCGCTCTCCAGCGGAGATGTCCAACCGGAGGTTTTGCAAAAGGAATCCCCAAAAAACTAATAATCCCTTTTTCATCTGCTCTTCCTTCCCATGTGCCGTCCGCTGACTTCACTACCCTGGTATCATACATGTTTTTTTCACCTACTCCTTTCAGCACAAACGTTTCAGCAAAAATTAAAAAAATAAAAAAGCCTTACTGAAACGTTTCAGCTACTAAATAAAAAATACCATACTTTTACCTGAGTTGTCAATGAGCCTTTGCATTTTCGCCAAAATTAATATTTTTCCCATCTCTTTTTTGTGCAACTTTCCCTTTCAATTAGTGTTGTCGGTAACTTTACACATGTCTGTTCCAATACATTGCTATTATTCTTTCCGGACAATATTCGTATCCCCTCCGCTGCCATCTCTTCAATAGGCATATTTGTTACAGTGATTTGCGGATAAGTGCATTTGGAAAATATGGCATTTCCATGAGACATCACCTTCACCTGCCGTCCGATTTCACCTCTGTGAAAGCTCAGCCAATTAACACCGCCTGCCGCCATAATATCCATAAGATAATACAGACCATCCACCTTCGGATAATCCCGGACAGCCTCCATGGCAGCCTTCATTCCGCCCTCTATGGAATACTCATATTCTTTATCCTGAATGTAAACATTCACCCCCAAATCCATACACCGCTGCTGAAAGTTAGTAACTCTCCCTTCCGCATCATCCATGAACTTAACCCGCTGAATGACAACTATTTCTTTACATCCACAGTCAGCCATGTGTTCTGCAGCTATTATTCCGATTTTTTCATCATCAATAATCACAGAGTTAAACTTCTCCGATTTTACAAAAACAACCATAGGAATACTAAAATCCTGCTTTTCCGCATATTCCACATCCTTCATATTGACGCCAAGCCAAATGGCTCCGCTGCAATAAGATTTTTTCAGATAATTGCACGCATCTGCCAACGTATGATGATTATAAGGATAAATGACAATCTCAAAGGATAATTTTTCTTTCTCTCTGGCCTCCTGAACCCCGCTCATAAAGCGTTCCAACAGATTAGAATTTGCTCTCTCATTCCACAGCACCGCATACGTCGGACTGAATGCCTGACCAGTCTTCAGTTTCTTCGCCTGCATGTTTGGCCTGTAATTAAGCTCTTCAACTGCTTCCCATACTTTTTTCTGAGTCACTTCTGAGATTCTGATCTGCTCTGCTTTACCGTTTATCACATAGGAAACCGTACTCACCGATACTCCGGCCTTAGCTGCCACATCTTTTATTTTGACCATCGCATTCCCTCCATTCATTTTTCTGCCTACTCATAAAGTATAAGGGAAATTGGAAATAATAACAAGTATCTCCAGCATATAATCATAATAGGGGGCCACTATCTTATTGGTCAGGAAGGAGGCTTGCTTCTTTCCCTGCCTGACCAGAGTGGTGCCTGAAAGTTCAAAAAGCCCCAGCTAACCGCTTGGGCTAATGTTTCACTTATTTGGGGGCATTTTAAAAATGCTTGATACCCCCATTTGATGTATCCTCTGCATTTTTGCTCTCACGTTTTCTTCTTGTCATAATGCCGCCGATCCGGCCTGTCTCTTTGGCAGAAAGACTCTTCCATCCTGACTCCAAAACCTGGTCAAGAAGGCCCAGCTCCTCTGCTATTTCATATTTCAGCATCTCATCACGGGGAATCTTATTCAGATCAATCTTCTCATCATTTTTCTTATTCATGAAAAGTCACACTCCTTTATAAATAATTAAAGTCTCTTTCAAGTATGACCTGTTCTTTTCTTTTTAAACAAATTTGACCCAAAATGTTTATCTGCTCCGTGATATTCCAGATGTTCCCTGTTTCTTTCCCGGTGAAAACGTGTTACCATTCTTTTCGTAACAATTACATAACATTTTCGTAACAATTAAGGAGGTCTCTATGAAACATAAAATATTACCAGGTTTTCTTGCGCTGGCTGTTGTCAGCGCCATGGGAATGGCTACGGCCACTGTGCAGGCTGCCGGCATTGAAGATGTAAAGCAAAATCTGCAGGGCAAGGGTATCATTGTAGCCGGAAATGTCTCCAATCTGGACGAATTAAAGCAAAAGTTGGAAAGCATGGGAATTGACTGTTCTATCCCCGGCTGGCTGGAATCCCTCTGCCCGGAACTCCCGGGAATCGGACAGCCGGGAGACCCGGATACTCCGGACAACAACCAGCCGGAAAACCCAAGTGTCCCGGATGACAACCAGCCAGAAAATCCGGGCACTCCGGACAATAACCAGCCAGAAAACCCGAGCACTCCGGACGGCAGCCAACCGGAAAATCCGGGTACTCCGGACAACAACCAGCCAGAAAATCCAAGTGTCCCGGATACTGACACAGAAAACGCCAGTTTTGTCCGGCAGGTAGTAAATCTTGTCAACCAGGAGCGTGCCAAAGCTGGCCTGTCACCTGTAACAGCTGACACTTCCATCCAGGCTGCCGCTCAGGTCAGAGCAAAAGAGATTGAGAAGTCCTTCTCACACACCCGTCCTGACGGAAGCTCCTTCAGCACTGCTCTGACCCAGCAGGGTGTCACTTACCGCGGCTCAGGCGAAAATATTGCATGGGGTCAGAAAACCCCGGAACAGGTTATGAACGGCTGGATGAACAGCGATGGCCACAGAGCCAACATCCTCAACAAAAACTTCACAAAAATAGGCGTAGGCTACCACCAGAACGCCTCCGGTACCAATTACTGGACCCAGTTATTCACTTACTAAAACACACACAATCATAAGTACACACACCACACATAAAAATACAGAGGCTGCAGTGTTCCCCCACTGCAGCCTCTGTATCTTTATATTTGTCTCTTGTCGCTTTTCTTTATTTTGGAATTATAATTGAGGCAATAATGTACGCCACAATTCCGGTCCATACCATTCCAAAGCAGGAAAGGATTACCCATGCAAGCCTTACCAGCGTAGGATCAATATTGAAATACTCCGCAATCCCTCCGCATACTCCTGTCAGCATATAATTTGTAGATGACCTATACAATCTCTTATCAGACATAACCATTCTCCTTTCATCTGAAAACATTTTCTATTTATCTATTCCTGTCACCGGTTCCCGCAAATCATTCCCCGTTTTCAAATAGTATATCCACACTGCCCATTCCGCACTCTATCTCCAAATATTTCGGAGCATTGCTGTCACCAGTCCTCAGGGAACTGACGCCGCTGTGAGATTCGCTGCCCACATTGACGGACCCTAAGCCACAGTCTATATCTGTGCTGTAATCCTGGCGTTTTCCCGCTAATCTGGCGTTTACCGTGCCCATTCCGCAGTCCAGGGAACCTGTATTGAATTCTATAAAGGCAATATCCATTGTTCCCATACCTGCTCCCAGTTCTGCTTCATCGGCCCTGATGATTCCGGTAGTCTCCGCACTGCCTGCCCCTACATACATAGTAAGCTTTTCTGCCTCTAAATCCTGAACCTCCAACGCTCCTGCCCCGATATGGAGTTCTGCTTCCTCAAACTTTTTGTCTTTCGGAATCTCAATCTGAATCGGATATTTTTCTATAGAGCGTCTGCGGTAGGATCTTTCTACGGAGAGCCGGCCGTCATCTTCGTCAAAATTCACCTTATCCTTATTGGAATAGACTCTGACGCGTATCTTATCCTTGTCTGAAGAACGGATCACGGAAACATAAGCATATTTTGTATCCACATCCAGTTCCCTTACCTGGTCTGCGTCAAATTCAAACTCCTTATCCGCTTCTCCTTTCAGCGTATCTTTAATATTGTCGAGAGATTCTGTAAATTCATAATCATTGTCATAACGCATCCAGCTTTTAAAAGGAATCCAGTTAATTCCATTCTCTGCAGCCGTTGCCACCCCTTCCCAGGTAGCCCCCATAACGAGGCCCGATAAAAACAGGGCACCTCCCACAACCGCCAGCACTAATGCTGTGATCAGACAGAATTTCGTAAACTTTTTCATGAATGGTCACCTCCCCTTATTCCTCTGTGCACAATCCTCTGGATCAAATCTATGACCCAGCGGAACACAGCCGGTACCACCTTAACCACAACCAGGACAAATACCAATATCAGCAGAATCCCAATGGCTGACAACATAATTCCCGCACCGGAAAAAGCCAATGCCACCGCAGGATTCCCCAACATATGAATCAGTGCATAAACCACCATGGCAATACCGCCGCCCAGCAGCCCTACGCCGCATCCCAGGATTCCTGCAAAGATTCCGAGCAAACCAAGCAGCAGTCCGAAAGGTACGCCGAGAATTCCAATACCGATTCCTCCCACCACCGGGACAGCAATGATGACACATATGATAATGATGCCCCACATAAGCCCGCTTCTGTTTCTCTGGTGCTTTGCCGAACCGTAGCCGTGTCTGCTGTAGGGGCCGTTATATCCGTTCCCCTCCTGCTGTCTCTGTTCCTCTTTGTCTGTGTTTTCCTTTTTCGTATCTGCACCTGCGCGTTCCGGCATATCCCTGTCATCAAATATCCCGTCGCTGTATCCGGTCTCCGTGTATTCTCCGTACTCCTTGCGGCTCCCTCCCAGGTCGGCCTTGATAATGGCAGCCACCTTGCCGGGACTTCCCAATTCCTGAATGACAGAGGATTCGTTTTCAGCCCCTGCATCATCAAAATAATTATTGTAGAATTCCAGTGCTTCCTCTCTCTCCTGCACCGGAATATCCCAAAGCAGCCGTTCCAGCTGCGCTAAAAATTCCCTTCGACTCATTTTGGTATCCCTCCCTCGAACAATCTGGAAATTTTTGTGGAATAGTTTTTCCACTCTGTCTTATAAAGATTCAGCTGTGCCATACCTCTCTCTGTCAGCTTATAGTATCTTCGGTTCCTGCCCCCGTACTCCTGATCGTAAGTCTCCAGGCATTCATCCTTCTGAAGCCTTCTGAGTACCGGATACAGTGTGGATTCGGATACCTCCAAAACCTGCCGTACATCCTGGGTGATCTTATACCCGTATGTGCCGTCCGCCTCCTTGGAGACAACCGCCAGTACAATTGCATCCAGCAGCGCGGCGCCTGTATTAAAAACCATATGCTCACTTCCTTTTCTATATATAAGCCGTCTGCACTGCCAACGGCCGACTCCCGATATGATACTGTAATGCTTCGGGATATTTAGGATTTGTATAATATTATATTTTTTACAATACTATTTTATATTTAATACTATACGCTATATAATATAGTTTTGTCAATAGTATTATATGAAAAATATTTATTCCAGCTGTTGGGATATGGAAGATTGTATCGCAGCAATGATTTTACCTGTAATTCTCATTCAATATTTCGGCCTTATATGTATTATGGACATATGAAAATTGGGTTTTTTCTCAATTTACCACTAATTTCTCTCACTACGTTCTATTCTATCTGTAATCCTAAAGGCATAAGTCCGCTTTTCTTCCTTTTTTACCTATAAATCCCCACACTTCGTTACACTCTATCTGTATTCCTAAAGGCCCAAGCACACTTTTCTTCCTTTTTTACCTATAAATCCCCACACCATGTTACACTCTATCTGTATTCCTAAAGGTCCAAGCACACTTTTCTTCCATTTTACCTATAAATCCCTACATCATGTCACATGCAATCTGCATTCCTGCAAATTCTCCTGGCTCCTCTCCTGTTCAGGAAATATTCTCATAAAATAATCACTCTTATATATATTCCTAATGTCCTAATTCAAACATCTCCTGATTTTACCATTGCTTTTTCCATACTCACGTTTTCCAACCGGCAATCATTTCTCAGGTTACATTTCACTCCGCACCCAGCAACATACTTCGCAATGCAAAGGTATGGAACATTCTGCTCCATACCATACTGGCTGTCCCGGGATTTTCATGCCTTCGGCCTGAAAACAGCTCGTCAAACAGTGAGCGTGAGCAGCGACTTTCCCAGAACATCATTTACCCGAACCTGTTACTTTTCCTTTTCAAACGTCGGAAAAAGACGTATAATGTAGAAAACAGCACTGTATACAAGCTGCTCAACAGCAATACTGAATATCAAAAAATACGGAGGTAAGAATGAAAAATAAAATAGCAAGGGTAATCGGCGTAATCTGTGTCCTGATACTGGTAATCTTCGGTATTTTCCTGGGACGATACTGGGAGGGGCGCAAATATCAAAAGGCAGACATCTCTGTTTCCGCTATCACTGCCCGCTTGACCCAGGCCAGCGACTTAGCCACAGCGCGCCTGGAATACAGGGGACTTATCCGCTATGAAGCCGGAGAAATCCGTTTTATCACCCAGAAAGGCTTCACCATGATCTACAATGCCCATATCAAGGCAGGCATTGACCTCTCCAAAGCAAAGGTGGACGTATCCGGCGAAACCATCACTGTGACACTTCCAAAGGCAGAGATTCAGGATATCACCATTGACCCTGACAGCCTGGAGTTCTACGATGAGAAAATAGCGCTATTCAATCCTCAGAACAAGGAAGACACCGTAACCGCACTGCAGGCAGCCAAGGAGGACGCAGAAAAAAATGCCGCTGACAGCGAACTGCTGACAACGGCAAATGAACAGGCCCAGCGTCTGATCCAGGAATTGCTCGCACCTGTAACAAAGGACAGTGAAAAGGAATACACCATTGTATTCAACGAACCGTCCGAGAACTGAGCTAATATCAAAAATACATAAAAATGTAAAAACGGGCCGGGAGAATATGGCAATTCTCCCGGCCCGCCTTTGTATTCTATGCCTGCAGCCGCTGTAACAATTCCCGGAAGACGAACGGCTGCGTACATGCCCATTAAAAACCGCTTCGCACTGGGCCGGATGGCTGCCGACACCGGTTCAGCGCTGTGAATGTGCAGACCTGCCTGAACCGTTATCCGCCATGTCCTGTCCGGACAGAAACTGGCTGTTATACAGTCTGGCATAGAAACCGTTTTTCTCAAGCAGTGATCTGTGATCTCCCTGCTCCACAATATTTCCGTTATTCATTACCAGGATCACATCCGCCTCCCGGATGGTGGACAGGCGGTGTGCCACAATAAAGCTGGTCCTGCCCTGCATCATCTTTGCAAATGCCTCCTGAATGTGCATCTCTGTTCTGGTATCAATGGAGGATGTAGCCTCATCCAGAATCAGCATGGGCGGCAGGCAGAGCATAACCCTGGTAATACACAGAAGCTGCTTCTGCCCCTGGGACAGCCCGCCGCCGTCCTCTGTGATCTCTGTGTCATAGCCCTTGGGAAGACGTTTGATAAAACTGTGCGCATGGGAGGCTTTGGCTGCGGCTTTGATCTCTTCCTCCGTGGCGTCCGGTTTGCCCATTGTGATATTATCCCGGATGGTGCCTGTTCTGAGCCAAGTATCCTGGAGCACCATTCCATAGGACCCCCGCAGGCTTTTTCTGGTAATACTGCGGATATCCCGGCTGCTGACACGGATACTGCCGCTGTCCACATCATAAAAACGCATCAGCAGATTGATGATAGTAGTCTTTCCGCAGCCGGTGGGTCCCACAATTGCCACTCTCTGCCCCGGCTGCACATGGAGATTAAAATCCTGCACCAGCTTTATCTCCGGTGAATAGGAAAAATATACATGCTCCAGATCCACCTTCCCATCTGTATGTTCCAGATTCTCAGCATGATCCGGTTCCGGTGTCTGAGGCTCCTCCTCTATGAGCGCAAATATGCGGGAAGCGCATGCCAGCGCATTCTGAAGCTCTGTCACCACGCCTGAAATCTCGTTGAAAGGTTTTGTATACTGGTTGGCATAGCTTAAAAAACAGGAAAGCTGCCCCACAGTTATCCCGCCGTTTATAACCGACAGTGCCCCTACCAGCCCGACTCCGGCATAAACAAGACTGTTGACAAACCGTGTACAGGGATTTGTCAAAGACGAAAAGAAAATAGCTTTCAAGGAACAGTCTGCCAGCTTTTCATTGATCTCATCAAAATGTTCCAGAGCTTCCTCCTCATAATTGAATGCCTGCACCACCTTCTGTCCGCCTATCATTTCCTCCACAAGCGCAGTCTGCTCTCCGCGGGCCTCTGACTGCTGCTTGAACATAACGAAAGTCCTCTTTGCAATGAAATTTGCCACAAAAAGGGACAGCGGTGTGATCAGAACCACCACCAATGTAATGCCCATATCTCTGGTGAGCATAAAAAGCAGGGTACCCAGAATCGTGATCACACCGGTAAATAGCTGGGTAAATCCCATTAAAAGTCCGTCTGAGAACTGGTCCACATCCGCTATGACACGGCTTACCACCTCACCGTAGGAGTGGTCATCCATGTATTTAAGCGGCAGGATCTGTATTTTCTGAAATGCCCGGTTCCTCACATCCTGTACTGTGTGGTAGGCGATTTTATTGTTGCTCACATTCATGATCCACTGCGCCAGGGCTGTGAGCAGAATGACGATCCCGATTTTCTGCAGAGTGCCGAACACATGGACAAAGTCAACTTTTCCCTTGTCGATAATGTAGTCAATGGCCTCTCCTGTGAGAATAGGCACATACAGAGTCAGAACCACAGTCACCGCCGCTGCCGCAATGGACAGAATCAGAAACGGCCAGTAATGGCGGACATATTTTAATACCTTCAGAAGTGTTTCCTTCTGCGCTGATTTTTTCTTGTCCATATTATGCCTCCTCCTGTCTGCTCTCAAACTGTGATTCATAGATTTCCCTGTACACGCTGCAGGTCTCCAGAAGTTCTCCGTGACTGCCGGCCCCTGCCAGACGGCCGTCCTCCATAACAAGGATCAAATCCGCATACATGACAGAGGAAGCCCTCTGGGATACAATGAATACTGTCATCCTGTCCTTCAGATTTCCTATGGCCTGACGTAGCCTGGCGTCTGTGGCAAAGTCAAGGGCTGAGGCACTGTCATCCAGGATCAGGATCTCAGGATTTTTGACCAGGGCTCTGGCAATGGTGAGGCGCTGTTTCTGTCCGCCGGAGAGGTTCTTACCACCCTGCACCACCTCTGTGTCCAGGCCGTCCTCCTTCTTATCCACAAATTCCTTTGCCTGGGAGATTTCCAGCGCGCGCCACAGCTCTTCGTCGGATGCCCCCCGGTTTCCCCAGAGGAGATTTTCCCGGATAGTCCCTTTAAAAAGGGTTGCCTTCTGCAGGACCATCCCCACCTTCTGTCTGAGCTCATGGATGGGATAGTTCCTCACATCCACGCCGTTTACCCGTACTTCACCTGCCGTGACGTCATAGAACCTGGGGATCAGGTGTACGAGAGATGATTTTCCGGAACCGGTACCGCCAATGATACCGATGGTCTGTCCCTTTTCCGCCTTAAAATCAATGTCTGTCAGGGATTCCTCCCCGGCATTTTTATACGTAAGTCCCACATGGCGAAATTCTACAGACGGGCTGCCGGTTTTGGCCTTTTCCGGGGATTTTCTGTCTGCGTCCTGCATACTGGACTGTATTTCCAGGACACTCTCCACGCGGTTTGCACAGGCAAGTGCTTTGGTGATGGTGATGATCAGGTTCGCCAGCTTGATCAGCTCCACCAGGATCTGGGACATATAATTTACCAGGGCGATAAGCTGGCCCTGAGTGATATACCCTGTATCCACGCGGATGGCGCCTGTCCACAGCAGAACCACCAGGGCACCGTTGATGATCACGTATGTCATGGGATTCATCAGACCTGATATTTTCCCCACGTGCTTCTGCATTGCAGTGAGTGTATCATTGCTGACTTCAAAGCGTTCCTTCTCTTCCTCTTCCTTATTAAATGCACGGATAACCCTTACGCCGGTCAGATTCTCCCTGGTAATTCCCAGTACCCGGTCCAGGGCGGCCTGTGTCTTCTTATACAGAGGAATGGTGATCAGCATGATACCAAATACTACCACAGAGAGCAGGGGAATCGTCACCACAAAGATAAGCGCCGCCTTTACGTCAATGGTAAACGCCATGATCATAGCGCCGAACACAATGCACGGCGAGCGGAGGAACAGACGCAGAACCATATTGACTCCATTCTGCACCTGGTTGATATCACTTGTCATCCTGGTGATCAGAGTGGAGGTACCCATGGTATCCATTTCTGTAAAAGAAAGCCCCTGGATATGGGAAAATAACGCGTGCCGCAGCTTTGTGGAAAATCCCACTGCCGCCTTTGCGGCAAAATACTGTGCCGTGGCGGAGCACACAAGTCCGATAATGCCCAGGCTTACCATGAGCAGGCACATGATGGTCACATAATGCTTGTCTCCGTTTCCGATGCCCCGGTCAATGATCCTGGCCATAACAAGAGGCACCAGCAGTTCAAAGGATGCTTCCAGAAGTTTGAACAGGGGTGCCAGGACAGACTCTTTTTTATAGTCTTTCATATAAATCAGCAGTTTTCTCATGATGTTCTCCTACCGGTAATTTATTTTCTTTCTTATCTTATCACCTCTTTCGTGGAATGACAAACCTTTCCTCCAATAAAAATAACCTGCTGCTATCTGATATATTCCGGCACAGGCACATCCTTGAGTATTCTGACAGTGACTTTTGTTCCCCACCCTTCTCTGCTGTAGATGGAGACACCGCAGTCCTCCCCGTAGGTGCTCTTTACCATAGCCTTCACAAGACGTACCCCAAATCCGCCGTTATCTCCTGTATCGTCCTGAAGCAGGCGGCGGGTGGTCTCCTGCGGCATCCCTTTTCCATTGTCCCAGACTTCAAAAACCAGGTAATCCCCCTCCTGTCTGAGGCTCACACGAAGCTGCCCTTCCTGTTCATCCATACCATACTTAATAGCATTTTCCACCAGTGGCTGAATCAGCAGTTTGGGCATCTCACATTCTGAAAGCTCCTTGGGAATGTCGATCTCATACTGCAGCTTTTCGTTAAGAAGCAGCCTCTGGAATGACAAATAGGAAGACAGGTATCTCATATCCTCCTGCACTGTAACAAATTCCTTTTTGTGGTTGACACAATACCGCAGAATGTCCGCAAGGGTTGCCACCACATCGGCAATCTCATACTCATTTTTCAGAACCATCTTCCAGTAGATCATATCAAAGGCGTTATAGAGAAAATGAGGATTCAGTTTTGATTTGAGTGCCAGCATTTCCAGCTTATAGTAGTTGTTGCGCTGTCTCTGCACCGTATGGAGCAGTTCCTTGATGCGCACAAGCATATAATTGAAACTGTCGATGATCATGCCGAATTCATCCTGCTTCTTGCGCTCCATAGTAAAATCCAGCTCTCCGTTCTGTATCCGCTCCATGCCGTACAGGAGCTGTTTTACCGGCCTTAGAAAAGACTTGAAAATGGTGAGGGCTATGATTCCAACCAGAAGAGCTATGCACACAAAGACAATGATCAGTATCGGGATGATCTTATTCAGTTCCTGTGTGACGGCTGTACTTTCCAGAATCCCGCACAGGTTCCATCCAAAGCTTCCCAGGGGGTAGGCTACATGATGTTCCTCTGCCTCCTGCGCTGGTGCCTTCACATATTTTCCGATCAGGCTTTTGTCCTCTGTAAACAGAATGCGTCCGTCAGCATCTGTCAGCAGCATTTTCTCCTGGCGGCTTTTATTCTTAGCTGTAAATAGTGTCTCGAAACTCTCCTGTGTAAACTGGACGACCAAAAGCCCGTAAACCACATCCCCGTCATGAATATAGCTTACGGCCTCCATCATACGCGGCTCCCCCTGGGGATACCGCCACAGGATATTTCCGTGGGGAAACTCCTGGTATTTTTCCAGATATATCCTGTATGGCTCTTCTGTCTCAAATACCGCGTTTCTGTAAAAACAGTTGATCGGCTCATAATCCTCTGTATAGACATAGACATTTTCCGCCATATTGAGATTTCTCTCCCGCAGAGCCTCCCGCACAATACGCACCTCTGTCATGGAAAAATTATCTCTGCCGGACATAAGCCCGGACAGATAATTTTTCACCCACTGGTTCTCTGAGATTCCCAGTATCAGATCCTCCATCTGCCCTGCCTCCTGGCTGCATCTCTCAGAGACCTGGTACACGGTATTTTCAAAGAGCAGGTTTGTCTTCTCTGTCATGATCTTCACTGTCCGGTAATACAGGATGCTGAAAAGAATGCAGATAAAGATACCGCCTGTCAGGAAGATCAAAATTGTCTTGATCCACAAGGTTCTGGGTCTGTTCAGCTTTAATTTACTCATAGTCTTTCGGCACCTCTGTCCTGATCTCCCCGTCTGTGTCATAATGCTCAAAATAATTCCTGATCTCTTCCATGCCGATGAGACATTCACCATTTACCACAATGGTGGGCACCCACAGAGATTCCTGTTCCCTGCCGTAGAGAATATAAAACTTTTTCAGCATCTCCCAGCTTCCCGGTTCCCCACTGCCCACAGGGTAAAAGTCGAATTTTTCATACAGCTTTTTGTCCAGCTCCTCATTTCTGCCGTCCAGCCATTCTTTTGCCTCCCGGCAGTCCGGACATCCGTCCATGGTAAAGAATACGATCCGGGGGATCTCACGGCTTCCCATATGCGTTTCCCTGTGGATTCCCAGCAGGTATCCCAGTTTCTTCTGCCAGGCCCCTTCCTCCGCAATGGCAGATAACAGCTTAGCCTCCACCTCATCTTCCCCCAGCAGCATGGTGCTGCCCACAAAAACCACGGGGTAGGTCATCTCAGAGGGTTCACTGGCAGTCTGCATGGCTTTTGTAAGGTTACTCCTGTAAAACGAATAGAGAACATTATAAATCTTCAGCTCAACCTGATCTCTCACTCCACCTTCCTCCAGCACGGATTCCATCTTGATCCTGTACTGCCGTTCACCGGTACACGCATTGCAGGGATGGTCCGTCACAGAACATCCCCCGCACTGGTCATATATGTAGCACGATACAGGAACCGGTATCCTGCTTATTTTCCTCACAGCACATGCCCCTCCTGCAAGCAGCAGCAAAAGTACAGCTCCAAAAACCATTTTTCTCTTCAATACCGGTTCCTCCTGTCTTAAATGATCTCCAGATCGTCCCTGTTCCCAAGCACGGAACCGCTGGACACCGGTTTGTCCTGATACCAGTAGGCCACAGATGAGATATCATCCTGCAGCGGCAGATACCTGCCGCCCGAACGCCAGCCCAGTGCCTGAATTGTAACCTTCAGATCCGTATCAAAATATACCGGATCTGTAATATGCCAGCGGTACATACTGAACCTCTGCTGTGTTTTGTAAGCACCGTCCGTATTGGTTATTTTGGACAGCCCTGCATACGGGGTACAGTACGGCCGGTAAACCCCGTCCACCTCAAAGTCATAAGCTCCGCAGAAATAATCTTCTGTCCCTGTTCCGCAGATGGTCGGATATTCCCGGTCGCCGTCCATGAAGAACTTGATCTCGCCCTCTCCCCACCATCCGTTGTTATTGACACCCCAGAACATATATGTTCCCACATATTGTCCTTTTCCCTTCACTCCATCCAGGATGGTGTAGTCTTCTTTATACGGAAGAGGATTGGTACGGCGGTACTGTGCATGAAAATAGCCGTATCCTTCTTCCAGTTCCCGAAGCTGGTAATCAATCTGGTAATACACGATCACAGGTTCCTCTGCCAGATTTTCCAATGTCATGCGGCAGCCTTCGTAAAACGGCATGTCCCAATAACAGTTCAGTCCTCTGCGCGGATTTACACAAACCGCAAGGGAGGTGAGCTGCTCATACTGCTGTTCATCCGCGCTTGCAAAAAAATCCCCAAGCGGAGCCTCCACAGACGGGAACTCCTGCTTATCCCAGTAGATTCTCAAAACCAGAGTCCTGTTCTGCATACTGCTGGTGGTCACCCAGATGTGCTTTACCATCCCCTGCCCGCTGATATCTGCCAGGGTAAATGTCTTTCCCGGCTCAATCTGAACAGACGGCGAAACTTTCCACCCCCTGCCCAAATCCCTTGCGCAGGAAGCGCCGGTCCCTTCCACTGCCTGCCCTCCGGCCCCCTTCTCTCCCGTAAAGTTTTCAGGACTGACAGAACGTGTCCTGATATTTCGCATTTTACTTAAACTGCTCATATCTCCAATCATGTTTTTCTCTTCCTTCGTAACTGTTCAGTGCCCTCACAATCACGAGCAAAAATCCATGCAGAATCGCCTGTGGCGATGGGATTTTTGCCTGACTGCGGAACGTTTTCTTACGGTCATCGCAGTAAATGTGCAGACCTGCTGAATCGTTACTTCCTTTCTTATTTTTCATAGCGGTAACATAAAACCGTATGCCCGTCTTCCATGGGATACATAGACGGACTTTTCTGCCTGCATTTCTCTGTGGCATATCTGCACCGGGAAGCAAATTTACAGGCAGTGGCAGCAAACTCCTTCGTTTCCAGGTCAGGCAGCACCATATCCTGATCCCATTTTCTTCCCACAACAGGAATAGACTCCTGCAGAAGCTCTGTGTAGGGATGGCCCGGATTCTCTAAAATAGATTTTGCTTTTCCGAATTCAATAAGATTCCCCCTGTACATGGTGGCTATATAGTCACTCACATAGTAAGCTGTGGAAAGGTCGTGTGTAATGTAAATAAAATTTACATGGTAGTCATTTTTCAGCTTCTTAAAAAGGTTTACAATGTTCATTCTCAGGGAGGCATCGATCATAGCCACCGGCTCATCCGCCACGATCAGCTTTGGCCTCGTGATCAATGCCCTGGCAATGGAAATACGCTGCAGCTCTCCCCCTGAAAACTGATTTGGGAATTTCCCCTGGACATGTTCCATATTAAGCCCCACCTCTGCAAGGGTTTCCCGGATTTTTTTGGCAGCCTCTTCTTTTGACCTGATTCCTCCCAGATTACAGGCTGTCTCGTACAAATAGCTGTCCACGGTTCTCCTGGCGCTGAAAGCGGTAAACGGATTCTGGAAAATAGGCTGCACCATCCTTCTGAATTCCTTTTTTCTCTTGTCGTACACAGAAAGATTTTCACCTCCCAGGGAAATATTCCCGCTCCCTGCCTCCAAAAGCTTTAAAACCATTTTTGCCAGAGTACTTTTCCCGCTTCCCGATTCCCCCACAATAGCCATGATCCAGGGTTTGTCTGAATGGATATCCAGGTTCACATGGTCCACAGCAACAATGTTGGTGCCGAAAATCATTCCGCCTATTTTAAAAGATTTCGTCAGATCCTGAATGGATAAATTATAGTTTTCCATGGCTACCTCCTTTTGTCTGCCAGCAGATGACAGCTTGCCTGATGCCGTTCCCCTACCGATACGGATGCAGGCTGTTCTCTGCGGCACCTGTCCGCCGCATAGGGACAGCGGGGGGCGAACCTGCATCCCTTTGGCGGATTTCTGAGACTCGGAGGCAGACCCGGTATCCCTTCCTTCTGTGTGTCATCCCCCAGCCTTGGCAGGGCTTTGATCAGCATCTGTGTATAGGGATGCTTTGGATTTCCGAATATTTCCTCTGTGGGTCCGTCCTCGATCATCTGCCCTGCATACATGATTCCCAGTCTGTCCGTGATCTGATAATGGACACCCATGTCGTGAGACACTATGACCATGGAATTCTGCAGTTTCTTCTGAACCCTTGACAACATGGTCAGAATTCCCCGCTGTACCACCACATCCAGAGCAGTAGTGGGTTCATCTGCAAGCACCAGATCCGGCCCCAGAAAGGTGGCAAGGGCAATGATGACCCTCTGCCGCATGCCGCCGCTCAGCTGATGGGGATAGGCATCCAGGACTTCGGGCGGCAGCTCCAGTTCTTTCAGATACGCTGTGATGCTCTTTTCCTGTTCTGCTTTTTTCTGTCTCTTCTCTTTCGGAATCACATCAAAGAACTGCTCCCTGACCTTTTTTACCGGGTTCATAACGTGCATGGCCCCCTGCGGCACATAGGAGATTTCCTTCCACCACTCATCTCTGATCTCTCCTGTTGTCAGCACTCTCTTTTCTTTTGAGGATTCTGTGACCAGAGATACCTTTCCCCCGCAGATCTCCAGCGGAAAACCCACCAGGTCATACATGGTTTTCAGAAGTGTGGATTTGCCGCAGCCTGACTCCCCTGCAATACCCATGATCTCATTTTTCCGAACCTCAAAACTTACATTATCCACAGAATTCACGTATCCGCTGACTGTCTCATAGCGGGCACTCACCTGTTCCATTTTAAGCATTGGTCCCCCTCCTTTTCGCCCACATCTGCTGTGCTCCTGTCATGGTGAGGAACAGACCGATGAAGATAAGTGCCGTGGATACCACCGGCGCTCCGATCCATACCCAGCGGCCTGCCAGCATGGCCTGGTGTTCATTGGCCCAGTAGATCATGGTCCCCAGTGTGGCCGTGGTATTGCTGGACATTCCGATTACGGCAAGACTGGATTCCGCAGCGATGGCCACCAGGATTGTATTGATAAAGTTTGCCAGAGACCAGTTCATGACAAACGGAAAAATCTCTTTTAATATAATCTTTCCGGTGCTCTCCCCGGAAAACAGGGCCGTGTTGATAAAATCACGTTCCTTCAGAGTCAGCGCCATGGAACGCACCTGTCTGGCCGGCCAGGGCCAGTTGAAGATCACCAGGACCACTGCCACGTAAAAAAGCGGCGCGGTCCCCTTCATCATACTGGATATGAGGATCAGTATGGGAAGCGATGGGATCACAATAAAGGAATCTGTCAGAAGGGTAATGATGCGGTCTGCCCATCCGCCCTTGAAACCTGCCAGCAATCCCATGAAAACACCGATAGCCGTAGCAAAGAATGCAACACCGATGCCTACCAGAAATGAGTTTCTGACAGAATAGGCCAGCAGCCAGAAGACATCCTGGCCAAGGCCTGTGGTTCCCAGCCAGTGCTCTGCTGTGGGATCCATATTTCTGGAATAAGACTGCCACTCCACAGGACTGACTTTACAGAAAACCGGCATGATAAATCCGATGACGAGGAAGACACAGAGCAGCACTGCTCCCATCTTCAGCCGGAAATTCCAGTATTTATTTGTTTTGTTCTTTTTTCCTGCCATTTTCTCTCCCCCTAACTATAGCGGATTCGCGGGTCCAGGAATGGATACAGCAGGTCTATGACAAAGGTTGTCAGGGCAACACTGATGACTGAAATGGTGATCGTACCCATGATCAGATTGTAGTCACTCTGCAGGATTCCCTGATAGATCAAACTGCCCAGCCCCGGAAATCCAAACAGAATCTCTGTCACAAGCGCGCCGTTGAAGATACCGCCAATCTGCAGCGCCAGATTGGTGACCTGGGGCAGCATGACATTCGGCATCACATAACGCCTCATGATACGTCCCTCGTGCAGACCTTTCAGCCTTGCAAATTTAACATATTCCTCTTCATTGGCATTGCTTACCATGGTCTTCATGCTGATGACCCACCATCCGAAACCTACCAGTATCAGAGACAGTGCCGGCAGAAAGCAGTTCCAAAGTATACTTTTGATATGTACCCAGTTAAATCCTTCCCCCTGCACAACAAAAGACAGCGGAAATACGGGAAGCAGATAACAGAAGAACATGATCAGCAGCAGTGCGAAAATGTAATATGGAATAGGATACATGAGGATCGCGATCCCTTCCAAAAACTTTGACAGGGGCTTGTCCTTACGGAAACCTGCCAGAAGTCCGATCAGGTTTCCGATCAGCCAGGATAGGACCGTGGTGGTCAGCATCAGCCCCAGTGTCCACGGCAGCGCCCTGGCGATCATCTGCATAACCGGTGTAGGATATGCGGACAGGGACGGGCCAAAGTCATGAGAAATAACCACACGTTTAAAAAAATCCAGATATTGGTGCATGACAGAACCGTCCAGGCCGAAGAGGGAATTCATGGATTCCCTCATCTGCTCGACTGCCTCCGGGCTCATGGAACCGGCATTGGACGTCATCTGTCCAATCATTGCTTCCACCGGGTCATTCGGCATGAGCCTCGGAACAAAGAAGACGGTTGTCACACCAATAAAAATCACGAGTAGAAATGTCGCGATCCTGGAGAGAAGAAATTTACCAAATTTCATTCGTTGCCTCCTTATGATTGGTGTTGTGACAAATTATTTTGCAGCTTCGATTTTCGTAGTATAGAATCTGAATTGTGACCACCACCACCAGGGTCCCTCAAAGGGATTCTCTGAATCCTGGAAACCGGTCCAGTATGTCTCCACAACGGGAACAAATTTTGCTGTTCCGAACATGGGGATCGCAGGCATTTCGTCCACGAAGATCTTCAGCATCTCTTCCACCGTTTTGTTTACCTCCGGGTCATCCGGCTCCAGTGTCTGCAGTTTATCAATGGCAGCGCTCAGCTCTTCGTTGGCGTAACGCTCTTTGTTGCCTGCTGCGTTTTCCCCGTTGGGAAGAATATATTTTTCGTGCCAGGTCTGGATATTTTCTGTCAGGTCAGGAATCAGTCCGCAGAACGGCCAGTATGCGCCTGTATCGTAATTTCCTGTGGCATAGGATGTCCAGAATGTGGAGGAATCCTGCTGTTTTACCTCGGCCTTCACTCCGAATTTACTCCAGGCATCCGCAACGGCAAATGCAAGCCGCATGGATTCGATCTCAAAATCCGCCGGTGCCAGAATAATGATCTCCCAGGGTTCTCCCTCCGGTGTCATCCACTGACCGTCCTTTTGTGTAAAGCCGTTTTTCTGGAGCAGTTCTGCTGCCTTGTCTGTATCATATTTCCACCAGCCGATACCGAAGATATCCGTGATCTCCTCATCTGTGGTCGGAAGATTTTCCACGCCTTCCGTCTTAAGAAGTTCTACCATCTCTTTTGCTGTGTTCTCATTGAAGGGTTTGTATCCGTCCTCAAAGGCATACGTTTTCAGCCATTCCGCCATTGGTTTCTGATATACATCTGTGAGTGCTGTTGTGGGCGGCACAGCCAGAGGGGAAAATTTCAGTTTTCCGCCGAAGGTCGCCATGCTCACCTGCTTGATATCCATACTCAGTGTCAGCGCCCAGCGCACATCCCTGTTGCTGTAATATTCGTTGGAGCAGTTGAAAGAAATACCGCGCTCGCAGGGGTCATCCGGGATTGCATACGGAAATTCCTCGGTCCAGCATTTTGCATTGGGATTTTTCTCTTTCAGGATATCCCAGCTCTCCGGGGAAATATCCTGCAGAATGTCAATCTCATTGTTCACGGCTGCCATGACACGTTTCTCTTCACTCCCGAAATATTTGAACAGTACATACTGTGGTTTCGGCTCGCCGTCAATGACGCCTACGTCTGATTTATCCCAGTCCTCTCTCTTTTCATACAGGAACCAGTTTCCCTGAGCATCACGTTTTGACAAAGTATACGGCCCGAGGGACAGAGGGTCTGTGTATTTAAAAGTGGCCGGGTCCTCTTTTTCCCAGATGTGTTTCGGAAGCACTTTAAAGTTGTTGCCAAACACAATAACGCCAAGTTTCTGCTGGGGCTTCACATTTGGCTCCACAAGCTCCATCTCCACTGTGTATTTGTCCACAGCCTTCATGCTCTTTACAAAGGACTTGTACCAGCTTCCCCAACTGAATTCCTCTGTGCTGCTGAGTATATCGGATGTAAACTCCACATCCTCTGCAGTGAACTCCACGCCGTCCGACCAGGTGATGCCCTCCCGCAGGTGGAACCGGTATTTTGTGTTGGTGTCATCCATGGCTTCCGGAAAATCCGCTGCCAGGTCACAGGTCTGTTCTCCATTCATGGTGTCAGCCTCCCACAGGCACGGATACAGGAGCTGGTGAAGGCCGCAGTCCATGGCCACACAGCCTGTCATATAGGGGTTGAAGTTATCCGGGTCTGTCTGTGTACCGCTCAGCATGTCTACGATCAGTGTATCCTTTCTGGGTGTTCCCACATCTGTCATCTTATCCCCCGACGCTGCAGTCTGTTCTGATGTTCCCTCTTTGGATTCACCTGCACCGCCTCCGCAGCCGGATAACAACAGGGCTGCTGCTGTGGCAGCCGCTAAAATTTGTTTCCCTTTTCTACGCATCTTTTTTCCTCCTTTGTTTCTTGTTTTGATGGTTTCAAGTATATCTTTTTCTGTAAAAAAAACTGTTGATTTCATTAGATTTCTTGTAAATATATTTTATGTTTCACAGAAAAAAACAGGAATCATCAGTATTTTGACGATTCCTGCCTCTCATACATCATGTTTATTTATTCATTATTTTCATTCGATACTCTTTGGGAGACATTTTCTTAAACTTCTTGAACACACTTCCGAAATAGGCGGAATCCTTAAATCCCACCAGTTCCGCTATCTCTCCTATCTTTAAATCTCTCTCCTCCATCAGGCTGACCGCTGCCTTTATCCTAATCTGGTTCAGATATTCCCCCATGGAAATTCCCATATATTTTTTAAATTGAGAGCTGAAATACCAGGGGTTCAGTGAAACATACTCCGCAACCTTCTGCAGAGACAACTCCTGCATATAATTCGCTTCTATATATGCAGATGCCAGCCGGATATAAGAGGGCACCTTGGCCTTTTCCTGAAAAAAGCTGAGGATCTGCTGCAGATATGCTTCCAGATTGGCCCATGCCTGCATTAAAGTTCGGCTGTTTCTCAGGTCTGAAAGAATCTTCTCCTGTTCAGAAAGACTCTCCGGAATTTTACCCGCCTCCTCAGTCTTTATCCGCTCCTCCAGCAAGTAACAGAAATGGATCATACCCTTTTTTAACTGCACCGGTTCAAAACCATCTGTTCTGCCAATCAGCCGCCGTCTGCCTTCGCGCAGTGTCAGCTGGAGCTGATCTTCTCTGCCCCGCATGAGAATCATCTCAATTTTTGAAAACGGAAGAAACTCCTCCATTTTGATTTCCTCTGCCTGACTGGTTTTCTTCTGCCATATTTCCTCATCCCAGGCGTACAGCCTGCCGTTAAAATCCATATAAAATTCCCGCTCCAAAAGTGTATGTACCGTCTCCTGCAGTTCCCGCTGTCCCCACTTAAAATTTTTCTTCAGATGAACAACAAGATTCCCGTCATTCACACAGATATCCGGAAAGCCTTCCCCCTCCGTTCCTGATATAGGCGTTACGATCCACAGTCTGTGTTCTTCCACGGTCCCTACAGCGTTTCTCTTTCTCAGCTCTTCCCTTGACCGGTACATAACTGCCTCCCACTCCTCACGGCCTCTGTCCCTGTCTGACCACATAGTGCACACACACGCTTTCCCCTCCGGAAATATACAGAAATCCTTATCCTGCCAGTCTTCATTCCCTTTCAGCAGTTTTAAAAAACGACGCTCCCTCTGTTTTTCCTCCGTCTCCTGAGCCCGTTCTTTTTTCTGCCTCTCCACTTTCTCGAATATTCCCAGGATTTCCTTGCGTCTGCAGGGTTTCAGAAGATAATCCACCGCTCCGTTTTTCATGGCCTGACGGATATATTCATAGTCCGTATAGGCACTCATGGCAATCATGACGATCTCAGGACGTATGTCCCGGATCTTCTCTATCAGAGTGACCCCTGATATGTGGGGCATTTTAATATCTGTCACCACCACGTCCACCTGACCCGGATTTTCCTCAATAAAACGGATGGCAGGCTCCGGATCTGTAAAGCTTCCCGTTATCTCGTGATCCGGAAACTCCTCCGCCAGCAAGTGGCTCATCCCCTGCAGCACTACTTGTTCATCATCAATCAATACAATCTTCAGCATAGTTTTCCACCCGCAATTCTGATCAATTTTCTGTTGACAGCTCTTTTTAACACAGTTCCTTTTCTGTATCTGTCCCCCATATGCCGCAGCTAAAAATCCTCTGCAAACTGCAGATATACAGAATATGTAGATTATTATAATATATTGTCGAATTATAGACAATGGGTAATCACTTTATTTCCTCTATTTCACATCAGGCAGACGCAAAAGAACCTGCGGCAGTCAGCGCAGGTTCTCTCTATACCTCTTACAGCAGGTTTATTTTTTCTTTACTTCTTTCTGGAAATCAAAACATTCTTCCGCCACCACATTACTGAGCACCAGAAGACAGATCAGGTTTGGTATCGCCATAAGACCGTTCATTGTATCTGAAAAATCCCATACGATCTGCAGCGTTCTTGTAGCGCCCACAAATGTGATAAAGGAAAACAGCACCCTGTATATCCTATTCATCTTTGTAGAGCGGACTAAGAATTCCAGGGATTTCTCCCCGTAGTATTCCCATCCCAGGATCGTGGAAAAGGCAAAAAGCATGATGCCAATGGATACCAGATAGCTTCCCATGGGCCCCAGCGCGCTCTCAAAGGCTTTTATGGTCAGGTTCACACCCGTGATCAGTTCACCGGAGGCATCCTTCATACCGAGGACACCGGAGGACGCAATGACAAGACCTGTAACGGAACAGACTACCAGTGTGTCAAAAAAGGTTCCTGTCATATTGATATATCCCTGTCTGGACGGATAATCCGTCTTGGCTGCAGCCGCTGCAATGGGAGCGGAGCCGAGACCTGCCTCATTGGAGAAGACGCCTCTGGCAACACCCCAGCGCATAGCCGATAACATTGTGGCAATAATATTGCCGCCCACACCGCCGGCTACCGCCTTTACGGAAAATGCCATGCCGAATATCTGGGCAAGCCCATCGGGGATATGCTTTGCATTTATAATAATAACACCTATTCCGCATGCAAAATACAGAACTGCCATAAAAGGAACCACCTTCTCACAGACCTTACCGATGCTTTTAATTCCACCTACCAAGACCACCAGTGCCAGTGTTGTGATCACTACGCCTGTCACAATGTTCGGAATCTTGAAGGTGCTGTTCAAAGCGTCCGCAATAGAATTGGCCTGTGTCATGTTGCCGATTCCGAAAGATGCCAGGACCGCGAAGACAGCAAAAAGCGTTGCCATCACTGCACCCAGTTTTTTGTATTTAAAACCGTTTTTCATGGCATACATAGGGCCGCCAACCATCTCGCCGTCTGCGTTCATTTCCCTGTATTTTACAGCGAGAACGCTCTCCGCGTATTTGGTGGAAAGCCCGAAGAGAGCAGAGATCCACATCCAGACGATCGCGCCGGGACCGCCCATGACCATGGCAGTGGCAACACCCACAATATTGCCGGTACCTATGGTTGCCGCAAGAGCGGTCATCAGAGACTGGAACGGTGTGATATCACCTTCCCTGCTGCCCATGCCTTCCTTGTCGGGATCTTTAAAAATAGACTTCAGCGCAAATCCCAGATTGCGCCATGGCAGAAAATTCAGCCGAATGGTAAGAAAAACTCCTGTACCCACCAGCAGTACCAGCATAAAAGGGCCCCATACAAAATCATTCACTGCTTTCAGTATTACTGCAAAATCCATACGTTACCTCCCTCACATGCGACAACGCAGAAAGGGACAGACTACCGACCGTCTGCCCCTTTGCTCCATCGCGTTATCACATCAACGTTTTATTCTTTCTTCCTATCATAACATGGGGGAAGGGGTTTGTAAATCTGAAATTACGGGGCAGCCTGCTGCACAGCCAATCCCTTCTGTAATTCCACGGAATAAATATACTTCTCCGTCACTTTCCTTCCCGTCACCCGTTCCAAGGCCTCCGCATAGTAATCAAGCTGGACCCTGTACTTCTCGATCAGATCACTTCCGTCTCTGCGGCGCACCCTGTCTGTTTTGTAATCCACAAGTACAATGCTGTCCCCCTCGTAGAAGAAGGCATCAATGATTCCCTGTACCAGAACACGCTCCTCCTCCGGGTATTCCTCCTTCAGCCTGTCCGCTGCAATCTCCATGACAAAGGGCTGTTCCCGATACAGCGATCCACGGGTCTGGGCTTCTGCCATGCGTCTGCCAATGGAGGAAGCGGCAAACTGATACACATCACGGGGAGAAACCGTGCGGCGGATCTCACTGTCAATCCTGTGTTCAGACTCCAGAGCCAAAAGCTGCTCCTCCGCCTCTTCTGCAGACCCGGCTTTTGAAAAGTCAAGGCACTCGAATACCCTGTGGTATGCGGTACCTCTTCCGGCTCCTGTCAGTCCTTCCTCGCGTTTTTCAATAAAGGACGGGATATAGGGTATCATCTCCTCCTCTTCTTCATACCAGGAAGTACTCTCCTCGTCTTCCATGTGCAGCCGCTTCACCTCGGATACCGTGACCTTTGCAGGAATCTTGTCCCGGTCCGGATAAGGATAAGAATAGGTAAAACGCTCCTCGATCTGTTCCCTGACCTTTTCATCCCAGACTGCGGCTGTATCAAATTCCAGAATTTCCTGCTTTTTCATCTTCTGTATCATTCTGGTCTCCGCTTCCTCCAGTGTAAGCTTTGTGGGTGAGATCACCTGTATATGGAAACCGGCCTCGTCATCGTGGAGCGGATTTAAAACATAGGGGCGTTTCTCATAGGAGAGGTACACCTCATCCATACAGCGGTGCCTTGCAAGGGCAGGGAAAATCCAGTCCAGATAACAGCGGGCTTTTGCCAGCCTGCCGTAAGATATCCTGCGCTCCTCCTGTTTTTTCAGGGGTTCTAAGGCAGTCAGCCGCTTTTCCAGCCTGGAGGTACTTCCGGTGAGGATCAGTTTTTCCTTGGCGCGGGTCAGCGCCACATAGAGAATACGCAGTTCCTCTCCCAGATTCTCAATCTGTATCTGGCGCTGCACTGCTTTTTTCAGAAGAGTCGGCGTTTTGGTGCGCAGCTCTGCATCCACCCAGTCGGCGCCCACTCCCAGATCAGGGTGCATGGCAAGGGATGCCCTGGCATCCTGCTGGTTGAACTGTTTTCCCATGCCGGAGACAAAGACCACCGGAAATTCCAGACCCTTGCTCTTGTGGATACTCATAATCTTCACTGTATCTTCATTTTCGGAAAGAATGTTCGCCTCCCCGAAATCCACCTGGTATTTCTGCAGATTCTCTATATACCTGACAAAGTTAAAGAGACCCCGATAGCTGGTACTCTCATAATCCCTGGCCTTCTGAAGAAGCATCAGCAGGTTGGCCTTCTGCTGTTCCCCGGAAGCTCCTGCCTGTATATAGTCAAAGAGTCCTGTCCTGTCATAGATCTCCCACAGCAGTTCATGCATGGGTGTGTAGGGAACTTTCTTCCGGATACTCTCATACAGCTCCAGGAAACGGCCTGCCTTCTCCCCGGTCTGCCTGTCCTGGGCATTATCCGATTCACACAGACTTTCCGCCGCCAGAAGTGACTGATACATGCCGGCTTTCTCCATCTCTCTGCCCACGCATTTTACACGGGCCAGCTCCTCCATGGAAAATCCGCCCGGCAGGTTGTGAAGCGCTCCGGTAAACGGAATGTCCTGCAGCGGATTGTCCAGAATGCGCAGATAGTTCAAAACGGTCATAACCTCTGAGGCGGAAAAATATCCCGTCTTTGTCGTCACACTGGCCGGAATCCCCTGGGCATTCAAAACGCGTTTAAAAGTCTCCGACCAGCCGGAAAGGGTTCTGAGCAGTACCACACAGTCTCCAAACCTGGCCGGGCGGTACTGTCCCGTGGTTTTGTCAAGAACAGGATAGGAACCCACCAGCTCCTGAATCCTTGCGGCAGCGGCTCTGGCCTCCAGCTCCTGTACATTTTCACCGGACTCCATAACCTTCCACTCTTCCTCATCTGTCTCCACCAGGATCAGTTCCGTATCCGCCGCCGAGTTCTGTCGCTTCTCTGCCGCATCCGATCCACCATCCTGCTGGTTCTCTGACGCATCCGGTTCCCCATCCTGTCCCGCCGGATACGGAGGAAAAGATGCACCCGGATACAGCGCCGCTGCATCATCGTACTCCACTTTTCCAAGCGCTTCCCCCATGATCTGATAGAAAAGGAAATTCACCCCGTCCAGCACTTCCTTCCGGCTTCGGAAATTTTTGTGCAGGTCGATTCTAAGGCATTTCCCTCCGGCTGTGGAATAAGTTTTGAATTTTTCCATAAACAGATCCGGTCTTGCAAGACGGAAACGGTAGATGCTCTGTTTCACGTCCCCTACCATGAAAATATTGTTGTTTCCTTCCTCCATCTTAGACACAGCGTTTAAAAGCTTTTCCTGTACAAAGTTGCTGTCCTGGTATTCATCTATCATGACCTCAGCAAATCTGTCCGCCAGTTCCTTTGCCGCCTGAGTCCGCTTATCCTTCTCCCCGGAATGGTCCACCAGGATCTTCAGGGCAAAATGTTCCAGATCCGAAAAGTCCAGTATATTTTTCTCCCTCTTCTTCTCTGCAAACGCCCGGGCAAACGCAAGCGTCAGATCAATGAGCACCCCAACCGGACCTCCCGCCATACGCACATACTCCGCCGCGTCCTCCAGAGAGAGGGCAAAATACTGTTCCTTCAGTTCACCCAACAGGTCTTTTACCTGCTGCCGCAGATTCTTTGTTAGCTCCTTTGCCTCCTCTGAGACCTGGGGGTCCTTTTTTGCCGCAAGCCTTGCAAAGGAAAGACCGGAAAAAAGTTTCTGCCATTCCTCAAAGGAATCCGTCTGCAGCAGTTTCTGCACAAATATCCTGTCAGATTCCAGGGCATTTTCATAATAATAAGGTCCGCCCTCTCCTCTGGCTGTCTCCAGCGCCGCGTCTGCCAGATTCATGGCCTCCTGCAGGCTTTTTCTGATATCCTCTTTGATCATCTGCATCCATCCGGCCTGTTCCAGTTCCTCCACGAAAGAAATACTGTAAGCCTCCTTACAGGACAAAAGCCATTCCTCAGGATACGGATAGCTGACAGAAAAGGCATAGAGGTGCTTTATCATATCCTCGATCCCCTCATCCGTCTTCCCGGTGGAAAAACACTCCACAAACTGCAGAAATTCCGGCTCTTTCCTGTCGTACGCATCGTTAAGTACCTGGGCAGCCACATCCCCCTGCATCAGGCGAAGCTCACCCTCCTCCGCCATACGATAAGAAGGGTCCAGATCAATGAGATGAAAATAATTTTTCACCACATAGGAACAGAAGCTGTCAATGGTGGTGATCTGCGCGTGGTGAAGCAGTGTGCTCTGCCTCTGCAGATGCTCATTGTCCTCATCCTCCGCAAGCTTTTTTTCAATTGCCAGCCGGATACGTTCCCGCATCTCCCCCGCAGCCGCCCGGGTAAAAGTCACGATCAGCAGCCTGTCAATATCCACCGGATGCACCGGATCCGTGACCATGGAAATAATACGCTCCACAAGCACAGCCGTCTTGCCGCTTCCCGCCGCTGCACTGACCAGTATGTTGCAGTCTCTGGAATCGATCACCTTCTGCTGCTCTGTTGTCCACATCACTCCCATTTTTTACACCTCCTTATCCACAGGGTCTTCAGACTTTTCCCCGTCTTTCATTCTGCCCCATATCTCCTCCGGCTTCAGAGGATTCAGTCTGCGGTAGTGGTATCCCGCGGTTTTCTCGTCAAACCCGCAGGCACCTTTATAAGGACAATACTGACACGCATTTCGCTTTCCCATCTCATAAGGCTGAGTCTCAGCCTCCCCTGCTAAAATCCTGCGGCCGATCTCCTTCATCTTCTGGTTTACATAATTCGATATCAGACGGAACTGCTCCGGGCTGACCGCACTGGAATTCCGTGACAGGCTTCCGTCCTTGTTGATGGTCACCGGAACACAGAGGGATGAGGTACCGTTTGCGCTCAGGTTTTCATCCAGCTTTTCCAGCACACCCCTGTCTGAGGAGGCCAGGCCGTTCATGCGCAGCTCCTTCAAAATGCGGCGGTTCAGCGCCTCCGGGTCCTCCTCCTCCACTTTCTCAACCACAGGGTCTTTGATATTATAGTAAAAAATACCTGCAGGCACCACCTGCTTATCCGGATGGTTCCTCTGCTCCAGCTCCATAGCTGCGTTCATATACAGCACAAGCTGAAGCTGCAGGCCGTGATACAGAGCCAGCAGGTCAAAGGAGGTATTTCCTGACTTATAGTCAATGACCTTCACCAGAACCTTGTCCTCCTCCTCGCAGGTATCCACCCGGTCAATTCTGCCCAGGAGTTTCATTTTCTCCTCCTTTGACAGGGCAATGTTGATACTCTCCAGAGAATCTGCCATGGCAAAAGAGACCTCGAAACGGCTGGGCGTGAACGCTCCCTGCTCCATCTGCTTTGTCAAAGCCCAGATGGTGCGCTTCATCATCCTTTTTACCCGGCTGACCATGTATTCATTTCTGGCACTGCTTTTCAGCACGGTATTTCCGTAGTAAGAAACTACCTCCTCCACACAGTCTTCTGCCATCTCATCCATCTGAACCTCATCAAGAGCAGTCCACGAAAGACCGCGCTGGTGCATTTTTTTTGCAAAACTCTCAAGGCCGCTGTGCAGTACATTTCCCATATCCATGGGGCTGAATTCATATCTGGCCCGCTCTTTTAATTCCAGACCGTACGCCATAAAATGGGCACAGGCACACTGGGCAAACAATTCCAGACGGGTGGCGCTGTTCTCCAGGGTGGTGCCATAGAGTGCTCTTGCCACACTTCTTCCGATCTCATCCTCAGGATTGACGCGGAAAGCTCCTTCCACCATATTCTCCATGGTCTGTTTCCAGGCATCCTGCTTCTGGTACCAGGAAAAAAGCTCCTTCCAGAGCAAAGAAGGCTCACGTTCCAGAATTTCCTTAAATCCCCACGCCAGATACGCAAGCGCGCTTTTGGGATTTTCCACTTCCCAGACAGCATCCTCGGACGGCCGTTCCAGAACAAGCGCCGGAAACAGCTTCTTGACTGCACCGATCAAAAAGGACTGGGTCATGGGTTCCCCTCCGTCGTCGGCTCTGCTGTAGGAGAGATACAGTTTATCGGATGGCTTTGTCATATTCAGGTACAGATAGAACCTCTGGGTGTACAGATTTTCCCGGTAGGTGGGCGCCAGGGCAACAGAGGAAGCCTTTAAATCCTCCCGATTCAAATCTGACAGGATCTTGCCTGCAGCGTCCTCTCTTGGAATTTTCCCGTCATTTACACCCACAAAGAAAAGCACCCGGATATCCTTAAGCCTGGTCCTCTCCATATCACCCACGAGCACCTGGTCGGAACTGGGCGGAATGATGCCGATCTTCACTTCGGAAAGGCCTGCCTCCAAAAGCTCCTTGAACTCCCGGAGGCTTACTTTCTCCTCCCCCAGAACCTCTGTCATCTTGTCAAAAAGGTCCATGACCATAGGGTAGATCTGCTCATATTCTTTTGCCCTGTCCATGGCGTTTTCTTTTGCGAACTCTTTTCCGCTTCTGTCCAGTTTTTCCTGGATACCACAGGCAGTGATAAATTCATAGAATGCCAGGACGCGTTCCCGGACAGTCCCTTTTCTTGTCTTCATCTGTTCTGTAAACGGCGCCAGGGTCTCCATGAGCTGCTGCCGTATCCTGTCAATCTCAGGAACCTCCTCCGGCCTTTCCCCGCGGTAGTGGAGCACCCACTCCTCCTGCCATTTGCGGAACCCCCGGATTCCCATGCCAAGCACATAATTTTCCAGCCGGTCCATATCCCGGCAGGGCAGATCCAGCAGTCCGCAGCGCAGCAGCCGAAAAACACTCTCATAACTGTAATTTTCCAGAAGCATATCCACAGCCGAGCGGAGAAATTCCACAAAAGGATTCATGAATACAGACTTCTTCTGGTCTATGAAACAGGGGATATCAAACTTATCAAAGGCCCTTGCCGCATGGTCCGCATAGGTCTCCATATCTCCTGTGATCACTGCGAAATCCCGGCATCTGTATCCTTCCTCCCGCATCAGACGGCGTATCATAAGAGCTGTCTCCTCCATCTCCCGGGCCGGGTTTCTGCTCTCCCGGATATGAACTGCCTGCTGTTCTTCTGTATAGACTTCCTTTCTGAACCGGAACAGATTCCGTTCCAGAAATGCCATAGGCTTATTAGCTGAAAATCTTCCGTTTTCTTTTACCCATGTCTCCTCGATCTGACTGCCCGCCGCCCCCGCAAGTTTACATAACTTAGCCACTGTTTCCCTGCTCAGATGAAAGAGATGGTGGGGGCTGCCCGGGCGATAGGGGTCCAGACGGTCATCCATGGTGACGGTCACGTACATGGTCTCACACAGAGGGAGAATCCGCTCCAAAAGCTGTAACTGAATAGGGGTAAAACCCGTATAGCCGTCCAGGACCATCACGCTCCCTGCCAGCTTTCCGGACTGCCCTGCCACCCTTCCCAGCACCTCCAGCACCTCCTCCTGGGTGATAAAATTCCCTTCCAGGTAATCAAAAAATCCCTGATACAGCACAGAGATATCTTTCAGCTTGTAATACAGCTCCGGCTTGTTTTTCGCATAGTCCAGCATAAGGTCCATATCCTCTTTTGTGACCTCATACTGCTTCAGCTCTGACACCATGGATTTCATCTGGGAAATATAGCCCTGCTTTTTCATTTTCTCTCCCAGGATCTTCAGTTCCTTTTTCTTCTCCTGGGATACCTTGCGAAGCACCAGGCTTTTTCCCGTCTCTTCCAGGACCTGCGCGCAGGATTCCCCTGTCTCCTCCAGAACGCGGTAGGCAAGGCGCTCAAAACTCAGGACATCTATGTTCAGAATCCCCTTTTTGGGGTGCATCATTACAAGCTCTTTCTGCGTCTGCATGGTAAACTGCTCCGGAACCAGCACCAGATACTGCCGTCCGGGATGCTCCATGGATTCCTGTATGATCTTCTGATAAATATAGTGCGATTTCCCGGCCCCTGAAGCGCCGAATATAAAATGCAGCGGCATGGATTCCCTCCTTATTATTCTTTCAAGAAAAATTTCTCTATCACTTCTTCGACTCCGTCCTCATCATTGCTGCGGACTGTGATATAGTCAGCCACATCTTTTACCTTTTCCTGGGCATTTGCCATAGCTGCCCCAAGGCCTGCAAACTGTATCATGGAAATGTCGTTATATCCGTCCCCGCAGCACACCATCTCCTCCCTGGATATGCCCAGAAGCTTCAGCAGCTTTTCCAGACAGTAGGCCTTGTCCACATTTTTAGGCGTTGCCTCCAGGAAAAACGGCTCTGAACGGAATATCTGGGCCTCATGGAGATACTCCTCAGCCAGAAGCGGCTCAATTCTCTCCAACTCATCCGGCTCTCCTGTGAGAAGACATTTATTCACCGGAAAGTTTACATAATTAGGAAAATCCTGTCTGTAACAGATGGGCAGTCCTGTGATCCTTGACTCTGTCTCCATATAGATATCCGGCGTTGTCCCGGCAATGATCTGCTCCTCTTCATATGTGATGATCCCTACCTCATGGCGCACTGCGCTGCGGTAGAGCTTTCTGGGCATTCCCAGAGGAAGGGTCTTGGAATAAATGCACTCCTTTGTCTTCCAGTTCACGATCCTGGCGCCGTTAAAGGCCAGCACATAACTGCCGTATTTATCAAACTCCAGTTCATCTGCCACCGGCGCGATCCCCCTTGTGGGCCGCCCGGAAGCAATGGCCACCAGGGTGCCCTGCTCCTGCAGTTTCTTTATAGCTGCTTTTGTCCTCGGTGTCACTTTTTTCTCTGTATTGGTAACTGTGCCGTCAATGTCCAGCACAAGCAATCGGTACTTCATATTTCTCCTGCCTCCTTAGCGACAAAAATTGTCTTTGTCTGCAACCAGTGTATCACAAAACGGGGGCGGAACCAACCTTGTTTTTCTGTTGGTGTATACTGAATAAATACTTTCCTACTATAGAAAAGGGCCGCCGGCACACTGCCGGCAGCCTGGTTACACACATTATGATTCCAATGCTGTTTCGTTCATACGAACCGCTGCTTTCCTCTCTTCCAGTTCCTTCTTGATCGTTCCGTACCCTTTGTCCAGCTTATAGAAATGAAGCAGAATCATACACGCCGCATTGCAGAGAATAGGAAGCCCCACAAAAGCCGCAATGATAGCTGTCTGCGCTGCCGGAGACTGCACCGCCGCGGTCCCGTCATAACCGCCCGAGGACAGAAGCCATGCCACGATGGCAGACGCGGATGCAGAGGCCACCTTATTCACAAAACCACTGACAGCCGCCTGGGTGCCCGCAAGGTTCTTTTTGAATTTCCACTCGCCATAGTCCACCACATCTGCCAGCATGGAATAATACATGGTGGTACGGAACCCGTTCCCAAGACCTGCCAGCAGAATTCCGGCGTAGATGACAGATGTATTTCCGCCTGAGATTCCCACAAGTATAAATCCGAGAATCCCCACCAAGGTTCCGAACTGGGTGATATCTTTCTTACCGAATCTTTTATTTGCCACAGGGGAGAGCAGCATGGTGAGAATAGGGGCAATGGTCATAATACTGATGGCAGCACTTGTCTGCATTTCATTTCCCACAATGTATTTAAAATAGTAAGCAATGGCTGCGAACATGCCAAGATATCCCACAAAGAGAAAGTAGGTATCACCAGCCATGAGCAGATAGGGTTTATTCTGCATCAGACATTTAAAGTCATGGAAGACGCTTGTTTTCTTCACCACCTGTGGTGCCGGATTCACTTCCCGGATACTGGCAACACAGATCAGCAGAATAATGACCACGATCACACCGAAGACAAGGTTTGTCCTGAAATATCCCTTCACCACATTGTCTCCCCCCAGCTTTGCGATCAGAAACAAGGCCATAGAAGCTGATGTCAGGGAGCCAAGGCTTGAAAAGATACTTCTGGATGTAGCGATATTGGTCCGCTCAATGGGATCAGCACTCAGAGTAGGCAGAATGGAAGCCATGGGAATGTTCACCAGGGTATATCCAAAAGAAAATAACATATAGGTGAAATAAGCCCACGCCAGCTTGCCCGTTGTCCCAAAGTCCGGGGCAGTAAACAGAAGGATCATGCCGATTGCCAGAACCGGCGCACCGGCCAGCATCCAGGGCCTGTTTCTTCCCATCCTGGTGTTCGTCTTGTCTATCAGAGTTCCAACCATATAATCAGTGAACGCGTCAAAGAATTTTGTGATCAGAAACATAAATCCCGCTGCCGCCGCACTGATGCCTGCCACATCGGTATAATAGATCAGCAGATATGTATTCACCATCAGATATGCCAGGTTACAGGCATAATCCGAAATCCCAAACCCAATCCTCTGCCTCCATAAAAATGCCTTGCTGTATGTTTTCCCGTTCATTTTCTTTCTCCTCTCAATCCTTCTTCTCTGTATTCAGGGCAAATGTATAGACACTGACAGACGCCGGCGGCAGTATCACCTGTGCCCGTTTTCCATGTAAAACAGGTGCTTCTGCCACTCTTTTACGAATCAGGTCCGGCTGATCTGCCGTATTGCAGTCATGGACATCACCGGAATACAATGCCTCACCACCTGCGTAAGTGACCGCCTGTGTAAACGTGAGTTCTGCGATTCTGCTGCTCACCATATCTGTATTCACCAGATTCACGTATATTATTCCGCCCTTTCTGGATGCAAATCCATTAATCCTTTCCTCTTCTCCGCCGCTGTCCCGGGAGACCGCAAGTGCTTCACCGCCCCGATGCACTTTGTACATGTCAAACACATGATAATTCGGCGTACGGATACACTGCCCCTTCTCTGTCAGCAAAAGGGAATTCAACACATTCACACTCTGAGCCACACAGGCTGCTTTTACCTTCTCACAGTTCCTGTGGAAAATATCAAGTGTCAGCGCGCTTGTCACCGCATCCAGCATAGTACACTGCTGATACAGGGCAGGCCGGTTCCCGAACGCGGCGCCGTGCCAGTTCCCCCACTCTCCCACGATCAGATCACACTTCTTTTCCGGTGAGGGAAAAGGTCCTTCTGCCTCTCTGAAACTGTCAAGACCTTCCCTTACCAGCCTGTACTGTTCCAGGATGACCTCTTCCAGTTCACGGCAGCCGTCAATCACACGGTACCAGTCTTCTTCCCCATACTCAGTTTCCTTCTGCGCCGGATTTTCAATGTTCCAATTGTAAAAATGAATGTCATACCCATCCAGGATTGGCTGCCTGAAACGGGAGAGCTCTTTAAAAAATTCCCTGGTCCACTCTGCCCGCTCCCTGGGTTTATTTCCGTCCGGTCCGCAGGCAATGCGGTACATTTTTGGCTGTTCCTCCTGCTTCTTTCCCAGTTTTGCGAAAGATGGAAATGCTGAGGCGTATTTCCGGTATTCCGCTGCATACCCGGCTGCTGTCATGGTGCCGCCGCCTGCCCACATCTCGTTTCCAACGCCCCAGTATTCCACCTGAAAAGGTTCCTCCGAGCCGTTTTTCTTCCGCTCTGCGGCAAGGGATGTGGAATCCTCCCTGTTACAGTATTCCATCCATTCCCGCATCTCCGCCACGCTGCCGCTCATCATATTGATGTTAAACCACGGTTTTGCTCCGATCAAACGGCAGAACTCCATAAATTCATGAGTCCCGAACTGGTTGCTGTCCGGCTCAAATGTGCCGAAGTTTTCATTGTAAGTTACAGGCCGCCTGTCTCTTGGTCCTATTCCGTCCCTCCAGTGATAAGTGTCCGCATAACACCCTCCCGGCCAGCGCACCAGCGGCGGCTGAATTTCCTTAAGCGCGTCCACTACATCCTTTCTCAGCCCGTGGTAATTGGGTATTTCCGAATCTTCCCCCACCCAGATACCGTCATAAATACAAGCACCAAGAAATTCAATAAACTGACTGTGCAGTTCCGGACTGATACGGCCCTTTTCTTTATGGATATCAATTTTAATCCGTTCCATGACTACCTCACTTTTCTCAATATTGGAATTCCTATTAATAGAGGATAGCAGAGAAAATGAGGAAGTTATATCATAATTTTAATCTGTTTATCATATTTTTATCTTCTTTGAAATCAAAAAAGGCGCCTCAGCGGACAAATTCTTTTATCCCCTGTCAGCGCCTGTCTTCTGAATGCTCAATCTTCCATAAATTCCCTGACTCCGTATTTACTGCGATACTGGCCCGGAGTCATATTTTTCCACTTTTTAAACACTTTTCCGTAATGGCTCTGGGAACAGAATCCAAAATAATAACTGATTTCCCTCATGGAATATCTGGAATACATCAGCAGATTCTCTGAGAGCCTGACCTTTTCCCTCATAATATAATCATTGACTGTGATGCCCTCTGCCCTTTTAAAAAGAGCGGACAGATATTCCGGGGTAATATGGATCTCCCCTGCCACATCTTTAATAATGATTTTTTTATGCATGTCCCTGAAAATAATACGCTTGGCTTCCTCCACCAGCGTATTCTCTTTCCTGTGCTCTTTCAGGTTATGTACCAGCGTGGCATACTCTACCTTTGCTTCATAGTCAAGAGCTCCTATCTGCTCTATAGTAGCGGCTGCATCCACGCGGAGAATATAACTGTCATTGATGGAAAAAGCCTCCTCCGGGTTCATCCCTCCGTCTATAGCGGCTCTCGCCACAATAGCTAGGGCTACGATTTCCAGATTCTTCATGGAGCGCAGAGAATCTTTGGACAGGACCGCATATTCGCCTTCAACGACCTCTTTCAGAGTCATTTTCAGCTTTTCCACATTTCCTTCCCGGATACTGTTCATCTCCCGCCTCTCATGGTCATAAGAATTATGTACCTTTTCATTTTCCTGGTACTGGAAATACACGCGGCTTCTCTCCGCCCGGACATTATGCCTGACTTCCTCCTTCGCGACAGACCACATACAAAGCTCCGAATAGGTATAATCTGTGTCTGCAAGACAGTTGAACAACAGAAGATACTCCTCACAGAAATTCTTATGCTCACAAAAAGAGATTCTGTATTTGTCCTCCGGCAGATGATGCAGTCCGGCGTAATACCTGCCAATAGGCTGCTGCTGAATAGTTGTCACCGTAAAATCAATATTGACAGGCCCCATAATGTAAATCTTGCCTTTTGCCCTGATCACGCCGTAATAGATGGGATACATTTCCTGATAGATCATGGGCACATTCTCCTCCGCACAGGAAGACAATATATCCAGGAACTCCGCATCATGGAAAAGAACATCCTCCTTTGCTCCATCCCCGTTGTAACGGATCATATTTTTATATTCATCATATTCCCTGACAGGTACATTGACTGCGGCCACAATATGATTGATGATCTTCTGAACCATGAATACTCCTCCTGCGCCACTGCTTTATGTCCGTATTTTAACACAACTTCACGCCCCGGGCCACTCCAATCTCCATCCGCCTCCCCAACAATTTGTCCTCCCCAAAAGAATCCTTGCATATTTTCCCCACTTCCATAATAAGTTATAAAAAGGAATGCAGGAGGTGCAGCCATGAGCTCAAAGACCAAGATTGTCGTATTACATATGAAAGAAGTCATTTATACCATTATTTTCGTGGTACTTGCCATTCTTCTGGCGGTTCTTCTCTTTATGATGTTCGGAAAAGACCGGAAAGCCGACTCAGCCGCCACTTCAGCCGCTGTCTACCACGCTGGCGTGTATAAAAGCCCCATCACACTAAATGGCAACACATTTGACGTTGAGGTTACCGTGGACGAAAACCACATAAATGCCATATCTCTGGTAAATTTAAGCGAGACCACCACTGCCATGTATCCGCTGATGGAGCCCGCACTGGATGCGCTCTCCAGCCAGATATACGCATCGCAGACCACGGAAAACATCACCTATACAGACGAAAACAAATACACCTCAATGCTTCTGCTGGACGCCATCAATGAGGCACTTGACAAAGCAAAAGCTGACTGAACGCTGCGGCTCTTATCATGTGCCGGCTCTTACAAAAACGGGGATGCTCCGGAACATCCCCGTTTTTTTCTGTCTGTTCTTCTATCTGTTCTTTTACCTGCATTTCATATCGTCTCTTCCTGCCTGCTCAGCTGACTGTAAGAACTTCCCCGGCGTAAATCAGATTCGGGTCCGCTATCCCGTTAACTGCCGCAAGCTGTGAAACCGTAGTCCCAAACCTGGCCGCGATCCCTGACAGCGTATCCCCGTAACGCACAATATAGGTCCTTCCCACATCCCCCGTACTTCCGGAGGCTGAAATCTGCAGAACCTCCCCGGGATAGATCAGGTTCGGATCAGAGATATGATTTATAGCCGCAAGCCTTGCCACAGAAATCCTGTACATCCGCGCTATCCCCCAGAGGGTATCTCCTCTTCGCACCATATACGTGTTATCCACCTGAGAAGACGATACCTGATCCGCAAGTGTGATCCTCAGCACTTCCCCGGGGTAAATCAGGTTGGGATTTGCTATCCCATTTTCAGAAACAATAGCAGATACACTGGTTCTGTACATCCGGGCAATCCCCCACAGCGTATCCCCGCTCTTAACCGTATACTCCACCGTAGACGAAGAAGGTTCGGGCATAGGCACAGGCCCCGGCACGCTTCCCGCTTCCTCTAAAAACATAGCATCTGTATAACGGTCCAAATCCACATACCCGGAAATCCCGGCCACATTCCCCGTATCCGAATACTGCCATCCTGCCCATGAGTCCCAGTTCACCTGTGACGAAGGCTCTGACACATCATATTCCGCGATCCAAAGGGGGTATTCTGTCAGCTCTCCCCCAAACACGTTCCCGGCATTGTAGGCATCACTATACACCACTGTCCCTTTACCGCTCAGGTTTTCCACGGTCCTGATAAACGCCAGCCCAATCTCATTCGCCTCCCCGGCACTCAGACGGGTCAAATCCTCAAAATCCATAGCCAGCCGACACTGAAACTCCTTTCCCTGAATCACGTTCATATAAAAATGTGCCTCATACACCGCCTGGGAAACTGTCCTGGCGGTCACATAATGATAAAATCCCACATTCAGCCCTGCTGCCCTGGCTCTCTCATAATTCTGTTCAAAATATGGGTCTGTATAATCACTTCCCAGACTGGACCGGATATAGACTGTATCCACTCCGGTACCTGCCACCTCCTCAAAATCAATATCCCCCTGCCACATACTCACGTCAATCCCCTGCCGCTGATTCCCATCTTCAGGCGGCAGCGCGAAAACCGATGTACACCCCAACAGCATCAAAACACAAAAAAATAATATATATGAAGATACTCTCCTGATCATATTCATAAAAATCCTTTTTTTCTATCATATGACCCTCGTTTCCAATCGGTCACCTGCCGCCCTCCACTACCAGGGGAAAGCAAAGGGCCCGGGGCCGGGAGGCAAAGGCATCCGGACCCTTTGCTTTCCATGTCCATGTACCAAAAAAGCACCGGATACATTCTCCCCATATCCGGTGCCCAACTTCAAAACCTTTTTCACTTCTTACTTAATCGCTCCATCCACCATACCCTGAATGATCTGCTTCTGCGCAAACAGGAACAAAATAATAATAGGAATCATAGCCAGCAGCGCTGCCGACAAAATCAAATCCCACTGCTTCACATAAGACCCCACAAAACTGCTGACCGCCACAGGCAGCGTCTTGATCTTCCCATTCAGCCCCAGCATCAGAGAGGGAAGCAGGTAATCATTCCAGATCCAGATACCGTTCAGTATCAGAACCGTCACCTGTACCGGTTTCAAAAGCGGGAAAATAATACGGAAGAATGTCCCTTCCGGACTGCACCCATCGATCCAGGCAGCCTCCTCCAGCTCATAAGGAATCCCTTTCACAAATCCATGCAGAATAAACACGGACATAGACCCGCCGAATCCCAGATAAGCAAAGATAATCCCCTTATAACTCTGCAGCATCTGAATCCCGAAGAAGTTGGAGGTTTCCCGGAATGTGGAAAGCAGCGGCAGCATAACGACCTGGAAAGGAATAACCATAGCTGACACAAACAGCATAAAAATGAAACTGGACCATTTTGTTTTGTTTCTCACCAGAACCCATGCCGCCATACTGGAAAATACGGTCAGCAGCAAAAGGGAAACCGCTGTGATCAGCAGAGAGCTGAAGAAAGAATTCCAGTAGTTAAAGTTCTGGTTATGTATTACATTGCTCAGATTTGTAAAAATCTGTCCCCAATGTTCCGGCAGGGAAATAGGGCTTGTGATAATATCCGCGCTGCTCTTTGCGGAGTTCACAACCACCAGCAGGAAAGGAGCCAGGATGATAATTGTAAGAATCACACCAATAATTTCTGCGATTCCGGTTCTTATTTTCTGTGCCTTCATTACATTTCAACCTCCTTCTTCTTACTGATGGATACCTGTGTCAAAGACACGATCGCCAGGATGATAAAGAATACCACTGCCTTTGTCTGTCCCAATGCATACTGGTTTTTACTGATAGCCGTGTTATAAATATTCAATGCCAAAAACTCGGTTGCCTGCACCGGTTTACCCGCCAGAATACGGCTGGGCGCACCATTGGTGATAGCCAGGTTCAGGTCAAACTGTTTGAATGAGTTGACCAGTGTCAGGAAAATACATACAGTGAATGTATTTGCGATCATGGGAACCTTGATCTTCAGCAGGGTTGTGATCTGGTTAGCCCCATCCACATTGGATGCTTCCAGAATATCCTTTGGCACACTCTGCAGACCTGTCACATAGATCATCATAATATACCCCGCGTACTGCCAGGTACTTACGATCAAAATAGCGGCAATCGCCAGATTGGGATCTGTCAGCATGGACGTGCTGCCTTCGATCACAGTTGTCATTACCTTGTTGAAAATAAACTGCCATACATAACCAAGTACAATACCGCCGATCAGGTTCGGGATAAAGTAAGCCGCACGATAGAAGTTTCTTCCCTTAACTTTTGATGTACAAAGAAGAGCCAGTCCGAAAGCCACCAGGTTCACAGCCAGCATATTGATCACCGTGAAGATAAAGGTTACCACAAATGAATAAATATAATCATTTGATTTAAACATACTGATGTAGTTGCCAAGTCCCACAAACTTCTCAAATTTGATTCCATTCCAGTCTGTCATGGAGTAAAAGATACCGCAGGCAAACGGAATCAATACTGTCACCGCAAACGCAAAGATCAGCGGAAACAGGAACAGCACATTGATAATGGAGCGGTGCTTTCTGGTCGGAAGCAGGTAGACGCCGGCTATCACAAGCAAAGCCCCTGCAATAAGAAGCGGTCCCCTGATCGTGGAGGCGCTGCCCGAAAAATCCATATAGAGTGCTGCTGCCATACCTATAATGCCCGCAGCCATGGCAGCGATTGATATCGTTTTTTTCAATTGAACATTCATGCCTTTTCCCCTTTTGAAAATTTACCGGCTGTCCTCCCCTCGGGGAAAACCGCCGGTAAACTGGTTAATTGCTTCCGTTAGATGCTACATAATCTTTGATTACTGATTCCATGGTGTCTACAAATCCCTGTTTATCCAGCTGTCCTTTTGCGTACAGCTCAAATACAGCTCCTGTGGCATTCTGTGCAATACCTTCCGGCTGTGTCAGCCAATCCCATGCATAGGTTTTTCCGTCCTTGATATAAGGAAGCATGCTTTTTGCCAGCGGTGTGCTCGGCTCCAGTGTGCAGGATTTATACGGAGAAACCATTCCGCAGTCCTCAACCAGGGCTCTCTGTCCCTCTTCGCTCTCTGCCAATGCCTTTAAAAATTCCTTGCAGGCGTCAATCTTATCACTCTCATTATAGATACCCCATACAGCCGGTGCGTCCACTATGATGCCGTCTGTATCCTCTTCCATAAATGCCGCCGGTGCCAGTCCGCATGCAAACTCTGCTTCATAGGTGGGAAGTGACGGGTCGATCCAGTTACCCTGGGTGATGAATGCTGCTTTTCCTGTAGCCCACAGTGCAAGCTGGTCATCATATGTACCGGAGATCAATACGTTTTGATCTGAATAATCAAACAATAACTGAAGCCAGTCACCGAACTGTCCCATTCTGTCTTTATCAATCTCCCCTTTGTTCAGCTTATCAATAATATCTTTGTCCGTTCTGTCTTTTCCCTGAGAAATGTAAGCTGCCATCATATGGTTGCCCGTTGACCAGTACATCTGTCCTGACTCTGCCGCTACAGCACACACGGATGTAATTCCCAGCTCGTCCTTCATGGAATCTATCTTCTCAAATGCCTCTTTGTAAGCATTGATATTTGTCAGCGCTGACGGGTCAACCCCCGCTTTATCCAGAATATCTTTGTTGTATGCCAGACCGATTCCTTCCAGTGCGAAAGGCATTCCGTATACTTTTCCGTCCTCTCCCTTAAACGCATAATCCGTATCGTCAATCCAGGACTCTCCGTCCAGTGGTTCCAGCCAGTCTTTAAAAGAAGATTTGTAAGAGTCTGCAGCAAATGCAAAGATGTCCGGCATGTTGCCTGCTGCATAATAATTTTTGAGCTGTCCGTTTACATCCACACCGCCGCCCAGGGATTCGATCACAACTTCCTGTCCTGTCTCTTCCTGGTACTGCTTTGCAAACTCTTTCAAAGCTCCGTCAATCTCGATCTTTGTGTTCATAAAGCGAATGGCATCCTTGCTCACATCCGCTGTGTCCGTTGTCCCCTGTGTGTTGTCGTCTGCCTTGCTGGTGTCATTTCCACTGCCTGTATTCCCTCCGCATGCTCCCAGTGTAACTGTCATTGCTCCGGCAAGCAGTGCCGCTAAAACCTTCTTTTTCATCTCTCTTACCAACCTTTCTGAGGATTATCTTTTTATACCTTTTGCGCATAAGGTTTTGATGTTTTGTATCTTACCACCACTTCCGCGTAAAATCAATGTTTTTTATAACCTCTTATATTCATTTCTCTATTTTTCACAGAAACACTTCCCATTTTCCTGGTATTCAGTCTATATTTTTGTATAATTTTTACAAAAGGTTTTTCGCAAAACCTTTTTCTGTTCATTCGATGCTTTAATACTTTTGCGCATAAGCTTATATTCTGTATTCTCTGCTGCTGCCCTTTTCTTATGTCATTCACATTGTACACAATCCATAAAAAAAGCAAAAAAATACCGTATGGCGGCAGTATCTCTGCAGCCATACGGTATATTATTTGTAACGATTCAGCCAGCTGAATCGTTACGGGTATTCGCCCATTAAAAATCGCTTCGCGATGGGGCGAATACTTGCCGCCACTACTCTTTTGCACGGTCAGCGCAGTAAATGCGCAGACCTGACAGAACAGTTACTATTATTTTACTTTCTTACCCGTTAATCCTTTTTACAGAATCACGAATGACCATCTGTGTGGGAAGGACAACCAATGTCTCCATGTCCTTGGGGTTTTCCTCCAACATTTTTACAAGCATATCAACCGCCACCAGTCCTTTTTCCTGGATATCCTGGCGCACAGTGGTGAGTGCCGGCCTTACCAGGGAGGCGTACTCCACGTCATCAAAGCCGGTGATGGATATGTCATCCGGAATCTTTCTCCCTCTGTCTTGAAAAGTATTGAGGAGCATTGCGGCATAATAATCCGAAGAACATATGATCGCCGTATAGGCAAAGGATCTCTCATACAGCTCATCCAGATTGTTCTTCTCTCCCCTGTTTCCGGGACATATTTTCAGAAAATTTTCCTCGCTGCCAAAAAGTCCGGCCTCATCCATGGCCTGGCAGTATCCCAGGAACCGCTGATGATCCAGGTTCACATTATTATCGGCAAGAAACGCGATTTTTTTATGACCGCATCCGATGACATATTTTGTCATCTCATAGGCAGCTTTCTTATCCTCCAGCCGGATATTGATGCAGCGCTCCAGGTCATTTGTATCATAATCGTCAATGATCACAATCGGCTTTTTGTAACGTTCCTGCAGGTATGAGATTTCCCCTTCCACAAAACCGCAGGTCACCAGTCCATCCATATTCCATGACAGGATAAATTTCTGGACCTGCCGGACATCATTCAGTGCATAGACCATCAGATTATAGCCTCTGCTTCTCACACGGTCCTCCACTGCACCCAGCAGCTCCCCAAAAAACTGGTCTTTAAACGGATTTTCCTTTCCATTGACCTTTACCACCATACCGATGATCTTAGAGCGGTTGCTTGCCAGGTTGCGGGCATTGATGTTGGGCATATAGTCATACTCATCCAGAACCTTCCGGATACGCTCCACATTGGCAGGTGATACCTCTTTTGTCTTGCCGTGGATAACATTTGACACCGTGGTGGTGCTCACATTCAGCATATTGGCTATCTCTTTTATTGTAATCATTCTTAAATCCCCAATCTGTTTACAGTATTTCAGCCTGAATCTCTTTCTTCCGGCAGCCTGTATACACACAGGTTCCTGCCTTGTCGATTTCAATCATACCATAATTCGCCGGGTTTTCAAAGTCTTTCCCTTTTCCGTCATCCTCATACCACTCGTAAACAGCCTTCTCTTTTACGAATGCCAGGGCTTTTACGGAATCCGTATCCACATCTTCCGTGGATTCTCCGCCTTCAGACAACAGAAGGATCTTATCCGGGCGCACAAATACCAGCATCTCATACAGACCTGCTTTCACATAATGATGGCCTGCCGGCAGGATTTCCTTATCAAAGTCCGTCAGGCTCCGGAAACGCAGAAGCGCCATCTCCTCCGGCAGATACACATATCTTCCCTCCGCGTTCTGGCTGTACACAGGAGCTATCATAAGGCTGTCTCCCACAAGAAGCTGGTCCTCCACCTGGGGTGCAAATTCATCTTCCGTGTAGACAAAGGACAGCGGTGTAAAATACATCTCACCGCGCAGGGCCGCCTTCATGTATTCGCTGTAAATATAGGGCAGCATGCCGTAGCGCAGTCCCAGAATATCCCTGAACCGGTCCATATGGTCAAACTGATAGACCTCCTGCATTCTGGTTCCCAGTGCCGTATGATTTCTCATAAGCGGTGAGAACATGGCAAGCTGGATCCAGCGCATTACCAGGTCTTCCGTGGTATCAGAACCGAATCCTCCGATATCGGCGCCTGTGTAGAGAATCCCCACCATGTTAAGGCTCGGCATCATCTTCAGGTTGAGAAGCAGGTGCTGCCACCAGGACTTGTTGTCCCCTGTCCAGATACCGCCGTAGCGGTGCATTCCCACGTAAGAGGAGCGGGAGAACATAAGTATCCTCTTGTCCGGACACAGACGCTCAAAGGCTTCCCCTGCCGCTCTGGTCATATTATAGCCGAACAGGTTGTGAACCTTGTCGTGGCGCATCTGTCCTGCATCCGTCTTGTGATAGAATTTTTTAAAGTCATCTGTATTATTCGCCAGACCGTCCACCAGACCGGTAAATTTCTGGAAAGTATCCAGGTCCAGGTTCTTCCCTTTCAGGTCTGCAATGGCGTCAATAGTATCATCCATGCGATCCTGAGCAAAGAAAATGCTGGGCTCGTTCATATCATTCCAGAAGCCTTCGATCCCCTTATCCAGCAAAAACTGATACTGGTTTCCAAACCACTCCCTGGCCTCTTTGTTCAGCACGTCAGGAAAATGCACCTGTCCCGGCCACACACCGGCGATAAATTCTTTTCCGTCTTCGTCTTTGCAGAAATATCCCTTCTCCAAACCTTCCTCATAGACGGAATAGCCTTTTTCCACTTTCACACCGGCATCAATGATAGGCACCAGACGGATATTCTGCGCCTTCATATCCCTCACCAGACCTTCAAAATCCGGAAAACGCTCCTCGTCAATAGTGAAGTCCTTATACCGCTCCATGTAATCAATATCAAGGTAAATGCTGTCAAGAGGCAGATGATTCTTCCTGTGGCCCTCTGCTATCTCCCTGATGTCCGCCTCACATTTATAACCCCAGCGGCTCTGCTGGTATCCGAATGCCCATCTGGGCGGAATATAACTTCTGCCGATCAGACCCCTGAACTCCTTTACGATCTGCCGGATATCGCTGCCCTCCAGAATATAGACATCCGCATCCGGTTCCTCCAGTGTGATCACCAGCTCATCCATGTGGGTATAGCCCACGTCAAAGCTGATAATGCCCGGATAATCAAAAAAGACGCCAAAGGTCGTCTCACCGGCAATCACTAAAAAGTTGTGGGATGCGTACAGAGAATGCCTGTCCTCCAGATGGTTTGGCTCATCTGCACAGCAGCTTCGGTAAAGCCATCCCCGCTTGTTGATCCCTCTTACATTTTCACCCAGTCCGTACACCAGGTCCTTTTCCCCAAGGCTGCAGGAAAATATAAGCCTGCCGTCCTGCTCTGCCTTTTGCAGATATGGCAGAGTCTGGGTCTCTGCCGCCATATCCTTTACAACCGCGTCCGTACAAAAAGGATTTCCGTATGTATATTTCCGTATCATGTCTGTTCCTCCTGGTTCTCCATATTTATTTTGACATCATAGCATATGCGTATTTTAGCCGCAATACCTTTTGCGCATAATTGATACAACGCACAATATATATCGAATGTATCATTGCATATTTCACTTGTTTATTTCTTTTTCTTCGTTTTTATGCACAAAACACATTTGATAAATTCAGTCAAAATAACATAATGAAAATCCCGGATTTTTTATACAGCAAAAAGGGGAACGTACCCATATACGTTCCCCGCTGCCTGCCTTAAATCTCAGTTCCGGCACTCACTGTGTTTCATCTGTATTCTGTTCTGCAGATCCTGAATCCTCCTCTGTCCCTTTTTCCCTTTCCTCTTCTTCCATCTTCTCTCTGGCTTCCTTTGGTCTTAAATAATACTTATTAAACGGAACTTCCCCGTACTTTTCCAGAGCTTTCTCTTCCCCGTATTTTTCCACATACTCATCAATGGACATATCATCGTCAGAATCGGTATCCGCAGGGTCTGAATCCTGCCCGCTTTGTTCCGGCTCCTCCTGTTCTCCGCTGTTGGATTCCTGATTCTCAGAGTCCGGTGTTTCCGGTGTATCGGAAGGATTCTCCTGTTCCCCGGAAACTTCTCCCTGCTCCTCACCAGAATCAGCATTTTCGGGCACCGCTGCAGATATGACCTCCTTCACCGCATAGGGAAACAGCCCGCCGTAAGGGTTCTCCACAATGCGAAAGGAACTCACGGCTGACGGTGTATCGGAGGATGCCGGATATGGATAATGTGAACTCACATTTACGATCCAGCCCCCGTCTGTGCCTTCTTTATAGTCCTGTATGGAGACAGTCATTTCCACCTGGTCACCAAGAACAAAGAGATATTCATTTTCCACAGACTCTATACCAATCTCCTGCTCTAAGTCCGCCGTAAGTTCAGGCAGTGTTTCAATACCTGCAAACAGTCCCTGGGCATATTCTTTTACCACTCCGGACGGGACACGTTTCATGGAGGAATCCTCTGTGTAATCCACTCCGTTATCGCCGACTCTGGCGTAATCTGTGATAATGCGGTTCAGGACTCCCCATACATATTTACTGTCAGAAGCGCTGTATTCAAGCGGCTCCCGGCTTTGTGCCTGAAAGCGTATCACGGAGTCAAAGATCGGAAGCATTTTCTCCAGCTTCCCGGTCTCTATGGCTGCCTTCTCCGCGGTATCCCCTTTTGCATCTGTTTTTTCTTCTTTTCCAGTTTCCTCCCGGGTCTCTGTTTTCTTGTCAGACTTGTCGTTCTCTTTTGAAGAACATCCCATAAGACCGGTGACTGCAAACAGAAGCACAGCCATGGATGCAGCAAGGACAATCCCTCTTTTTTTAATCATTCTTGTACTCCTCCCTTTTTCTACAAATGTAGTATCTATCTATATACTACATTTGCAGTAAGGAAAAGTCAACCGGTATTTTCTTATTTTTCCATTGGATAACGAAAGCCCCATTTCTCACGGACAGCATCCATCTGCTCCATAATGCGGAGCGTTTCGCTGTGGGGCATATCCGGGCATTCGCACATTCCCTCTTCTATGGCCTTTTTGCAGGCCCTTACCTCGTATTCATAGCCGCTGATCTGTTTTGGCTGGTCATATCTGGCTGTCACTTCCCGTTTTTCATTATAGACTGTGATGGACTCGAAATTATTGATGTTTTCCACAACCAGAAAGCCCTTTGTCCCGTAAATGATTCCCTGTCTGTCGGAAAGGGCGCGGAGGGAACTGTTCAGCACCGACATCTTCCCATCCGGATAGCCAATGGTTATGCTGCTCTGTGCGTCCACTCCCGTGTCTGTCATAATGACGGAAGTGTCAATGGAGGAGATGTCATCCCCGAACGCAATAGATGCAAATGTCAGAGTGTAGACACCTACATCCAAAAGGGCGCCGCCTGCCAGTTCAGGCTTCATCATCCTGGGTACTGACTCCAGCAGATATCCCAGGTTAGCGGTCAGGGTATACGGTGTGCCGATGGCACCGGAGGCAAGTACCTCCTGCAGTGTCCTTGCCATGGGCATATATCTGACCCACATGGCCTCTGCCAGAAGCAGTCCCTTTTCTTTTGAGAGCGCAGTCATCTCTTCGGCCTCCCGGGCATTTACGGCAAATGCCTTCTCGCACAGGACGTTCCTGCCGTTTTCAAGCAGCATTTTCACATGGGAACAGTGTTCTGAGATTGGGGTTGCCACATAGACCAGGTCTACCTTCTCATCTGCTGCCATCTCTTCATATGTACCGAATGCCTTTTCAAATCCGTATTTTTCTGCAAACGCGTCTGCCTTCTCCTGACATCTGGATGCCACTGCATACAGCTCCACATCCTCCATACAGCGGAGTGTCTCCGCCATAGTGGCTGCAATATTTCCTGTGCTCAATACACCCACTCTTAATTTTTCCATATCGTTCTCCTTCTGCGGTCTTATTTTGTCCGCATTCTTATGGTTTTACCGCGTATTTTATCACGCCGTCCTTTTTCTGTTCAAATATCTCATATGCCTTCATAATATCTTCCAGACGGGTCCTGTGGGTGATCAGGCATCCTGTATCCAGCTTCTTTGCCGCCAGAAGCTCCATGATCTCCTCACAATAGCAGCCGTCCACTCCGCCTGTTTTAAAAGTCAGATTCCTGCCGTACATCTGCGGCAGGGGCAGAGTCTGATCTCTTTCATACATGGCAGCGATCACCACAACCGCGTTGGGCCTGGCTGTCTTCCAGGCCAGCTCAAAGGTATCCGTTCCGCCTGCGGCCTCAAATACCACATCTGCGCCTCTTCCGTGGCTCTCTGCAAGGACACGCTGCACAACAGTCTCCTGTACCTTCCCCGCAACATCGGCATAATCCTCTGCCCCATAGCGGCAGGGCTCTTCCGCGGGACATACCGTCACATCGGCAAGCCCCTGTCTTTTCGCCAGTTCCAGTCTGCTTTCATCCACGTCTATGGCGATGATCTTGGCAGGACTGTACAGCCGGGCACACATCATGGTACAGAGTCCGGTGGGGCCGGCTCCTATAACCACAACTGTATCTGCCGGCTTTACCTCACCCAGTCTGGCAGCCCAGTAGCCGGTGGAGAGTATATCCCCGGTAAAAAGAGCCTCCTCATCGGTCACATGGTCCGGTATCTTAGTCAGTCCATTGTCCGCACAGGGAATGCGGCAGTATTCCGCCTGTCCTCCGTCTATGCGGCATCCGAGAGCCCAGCCTCCGTTTTCATGCTCACAGTTGTTCACAAACCCGCGCCTGCAGAAAAAGCACTCCCCGCAGAAAGTCTCCACATTGACAGCCACTCTGTCTCCGGGCTTCACCTTCTTCACCGCGCTTCCTGTTTCCACCACCTGTCCGACAAACTCGTGCCCCAGGATGGTTCCCGGTACGGCTTTCGGCACTGCACCGTGTTTTATATGAATATCGCTGGAGCATATGGTGGTAAGTGTCACTTTCACAATAGCATCCCCCGGGTCCCGGATCACAGGGATATCACGCTCCTCCAGAGATACCGCGCCTTTCCCCTGATACACTACAGCACGCATTTTATTCGTCCGCAAATCCTGCGCCCCCTTTCTATCCTCTGGCCTTATCCGCTTATCCCAGAGTCTCCAACTCATCCATCCAGATCCTCACAGATGCGTCACTGGGCATCCGCAGATCTCCTCTGGGTGACACTGCCACGCTGCCCACTTTTGGACCGTCCGGCAGGCAGGAACGCTTAAACTGCTGGGAGAAAAATCTCCAGTAAAATTTCTTCAGCCATTTCAGGATCACTTCGTCATGATACATGCCCGCGAAGGCGATTCTGGCTATGCGGTAGATCTTAGCGGGACCGAACTGGAAACGCATCATATAATACAGGAAGAAATCGTGCAGCTCGTAGGGGCCCACCAAATCCTCTGTCTTCTGGGAAATAACACCGTCCGTGGGCGGAAGCAGCTCAGGGCTCACCGGTGTATCCAACACATCCTCCAGAATGGCTGCCAGTTCCGGTTCCCCGCAGGTATCCGCGTAATAGCGCACCAGATGGCGGACGAGAGTCTTCGGCACAGAGCCGTTTACCCCGTACATGGACATATGGTCCCCGTTGTAAGTTGCCCATCCGAGAGCCAGCTCCGACAAATCCCCTGTTCCGATCACAAGGCCGCCGCAGCTGTTGGCAATGTCCATAATAACCTGGGTCCTCTCCCTGGCCTGTGCGTTTTCAAAGGTCACATTGTGGTCCTGATAGTCATGACCGATGTCCTCAAAATGCTGCAGCACTGCCTTTTTTATGTCAACCTCACGAAGCGTGGCTCCCAGCCTTCTTGTGAGTTCACAGGCATTGGTATATGTCCTGTCCGTGGTGCCGAAGCAGGGCATGGTCACCGCTGTGATCTGGCTTCTGGCAAGACCGCACAGATCAAAGGCTCTTGCAGTCACCAGAAGGGCAAGGGTGGAATCCAGACCGCCGGAAATGCCCAGAACTGCAGCTTTGCATCCTGTATGGTCCAGACGTTTTTTAAGACCCATGGCCTGCATGGTGAGGATCTCATCACATCTTCTCTCTCTGTCTTTTTTATCATCCGGCACAAAGGGGCTGGGGTCAAAGAAACGGGACAGGGCTGTCTGCTCCTGTTTCACATGGAAGGAAATCTGTGTATATTCCTCCTTGGATTCCGGCTGCCAGGTAGAGATCCTTCTTCTCTCGCTTTCCAGGCGCTCCACATCAATTTCACCGTAAATGGTCTCATTGGCAAAGCGTTTTGCCTCCCGCAGAATGGTTCCGTTCTCCGCGATCAGATTCTGTCCTCCGAATACCAGATCCTGGGTGGACTCCCCGTTGCCTGCGGTTGCATATACATATCCGCAGATGAGGCGGGCGGACTGTCCACCTACCAGTTCTCTTCGGTAGGCATCCTTTCCTGTGGTCTCGTCGCTGGCTGAGAGATTGACGATCAAAGTGGCTCCTGCCATGGCATGGAAAATACTGGGCGGATTCGGTGCCCACAGGTCTTCACAGATTTCTGCTGCCACACAGAGTCCCGGTACTTCCGCACAGTGGAACAGCAGATTCTGTCCAAAGGGAACTTTCTCCCCCTGCCAGTCCACATATCCGTCAAATGCCTGGCCAGGAACAAAGTATCTGGCCTCGTAAAATTCACCGTAATTGGGCAGATGGTGCTTGGGGACAAATCCCAGTATCCTGCCCTGGTTCAGCACTGCCGCCGCATTGTAGAGCTTGCCTTTATGCCTCAGGGGAAGTCCGATGAAAATCAGACCGTCCACATCCTGAAGCTCTCTCTGGATTGTCTTCAGCTCCTCCTCTGCCCTGTGTAAAAGAGCTCCCTGCCAAAACAGGTCCTGGCAGGTATATCCTGTCAGACAAAGCTCCGGGAACACCAGGATCTTTGCCCCGTTCCCGGCCATTTCCCTGGCCTTCTCCACAATTTCCTGTCTGTTGTGTGCACAGTCTGCTACCAGTATATCCGGTGTTGCGGCCGCCACTTTGATAAAACCATCTCTCATATTGTACCTGACCTTTCTTTACCCTCTTTTGCAGCGTTTTAATATATTTTTCAGCTCTTCCACAGAGAATGTGTAATTTCTGTTGCAGAAGTGACAGTTCATCTCTATCTCTTTCCCCTCATCGATCATTTCCTGCAGCTCTTTTCTGCCTACGCTGATCAGTGCTTTTTCTACCCGGTCTTTATCGCAGTTGCAGTAAAATTGTGTGGGAATCGTCTCATTGATTTCTATATCAAAGCCTTTCAGCAGGGTCTTCAGCAGAGATTCCGGTGTATGGCCTTCCTCCAGCATGGTTGTGACAGAGGTTACATCTTTCAGATTTTCTTCCAGCTGACTGATGACCGATTCCTCTGTAAAGGGCATGAGCTGGATGATAAAGCCGCCGGCCTGTTTTACCGTATTATCCTTTTCCATAAGGACACCAAGGCCTACGGATGAGGGAACCTGTTCGCTGGTAGCGAAATAATAGGTCAGATCCTCGGCGATCTCACTGGTCTGCAGCACGGTCTGGCCTACATACGGCTCCTTCAGACCCATATCTTTGATCACATTCATGAAGCCCACACCTACGGCTCCTGCCACGTCCAGCTTTCCCTTGTCATTTGCATGGAGGATGACATTTGGATTGCCCACATAGCCTTTCACATTGCCTTTGGAATCTGCGGTCACGGTTATGCCCTCCAGAGGACCTCCTGCCTTGACCTGCAGGGTCAGTAAATCTTTTTCGCCCTTCATCATGACGCCCATCATGCTTCCTGCGGTGAGGAGGCGTCCCAGGGCTGCTGTTGCCACCGGGCTTGTATTGTGCGCTGCCCGGGCGTGCTCTGTCAAATCTCTTGTGGTTGCAGCAAAAGCGCGGATCTGGCTGTTTGCTGCGGTTGCTCTTACTATATAGTCTGCCATGTTTTTTCTCCTTTTATTATAATAACTCAGGCTAATCTTTGCCGGTACTGCCTGTAGTAATCGCTTTTATTTTCCGTTTTCCTGTGCAAGGATGTAGACGCGCTCACTATCTTCCTTTACCGGGTCATGGGTGAATGCGTCGTAAGCGGCGAGGAATTTCATGCCGGATGCCTCTATGAGCTGTCTGATCTCCTCCAGGGTGTAGGCTTTCTGGTAGTGGACTTCCTCGTATTTGCGGTAGAGGATCTCCCCGCCGTGTTCTTCCGGAATGAAGAGAGAGAGGTCGTATTCGTTGATGTTCTCCTCCTCGTCAAAATAGTTGTCCCAGATAAAACTGGCGTCCTCCCGGTCCTCCGCTATGGTCTGTTCGCCCAGTATCTCTCTGTATTTGTAGAAAGTGTTCAGGTCAAATATGAAAATGCCCTTAGGGTCCAGGTAGTTGTTGACCAGACGGAATACCTCCAGGAGGTCTTCCTTTTCTGTGATGTAGTTCATGCTGTCGCAGATGGAGACTACTGCCCGCACAGTGCCGTAGAGCTCGAATTCGCGCATGTCCTGCAGAAGGTAGAGGATGTCCTGGCCGTCCTCCGCTTTTTTCTCCATGGCGATCTCCAGCATGTCCGGGGAGTTGTCAATGGCTATCATGTCGTAGCCGGAAGATGACAGGATCCTGGTGGCATTGCCGGTGCCGCAGCCTAATTCCAGGATTAGGCCGTCTTCTATATTATATTCTTTCAAAAGCCCGGTGAGATATGCGCACCATTCTTCATAGGGGATGTTGTCCATGAAGAGGTCGTATACGCGGGCGAAGTTTTCGTAGGAACTCATGAGGGGCCTCCGTGGGGGTTTTTCTTTTTTATACTATCACGAAAAGGGGGGTGGTGCAAGAGGGACGGGGAATCCGGTGCGGCGTCGGCGAGGGAGGGCTGTATCCCGGGGGCGAAGCGTTCCGCTGTCCGGAAGCTAACCTGCTCCCAGTCACTAAATTCGTCGGCAATGGCCTCCTCATTAAGTGTCTGGGGCAGGTGGATCTTCCGAACGCTCCACTAAGACATCGCCCCCGGGATACAGCCCTCCCTCGCCGACGCCGCACCGGATTCCCCTGGGTATTGGATGGCCGCAGGGTTGTGGAAAGGAAAAGAAAAAATCCCTCTCCTGCTTGTTATAGGGATAAGCGGGAGAGGGTTTGTATTTGTATTTAGTTTTTTGTTATGGTAAGAGGGTGAATTGGGTTTGGTTGGTGGTGGTGCTGTCGGTGCCTATGTAGAGGTCGAAGGTGCCGGGTTCGCTTTCCGGGAGGGAGTGTTCGGTGAGGAAGCGGAGGTCCTGGTCGGTGATGTGGAAGGTTACTTTTTGGGATTCACCGGGGTGGAGGTGGATCTTGCGGAAGTGTTTCAGCTCTTTGACAGGGCGGACGACGGTGGCGGCTCTATCGTGGATGTAGAGCTGGATGACCTCGGTTCCGGAAAGGGGACCTTCATTTTTAATGGTTACGGATGCCTGGATGGTTTCGGTTTTGGCCATTGCGGGCTTGTCCAGCTCTATGGGGGAGATAGAGAAGGTGGTGTAGCTCAGGCCGTAGCCGAAAGGATATAAGGGGGCATTGGGGATGTCCAGGTATTTGGAGCGGAAGCGGTCTTTGTCTGCTCCGGTATAGGGGCGGCCGGTGGAGTATTCGTTGTAATGGACCGGGACCTGGCCGACGCTGTAGGGGAAACTCATGGGGAGTTTGCCGCTGGGGTTAAAGGCACCTGTGAGAACATCCATGACCGCGTGGGCGCCTTCTGTGCCCGGCATCCATACCTGAAGGATGGCCTTGGCTTTACCGGAAAGTTCTCGGATGTCCAGGGGTCTTCCGGAGAAGAGGATGACGGCAATGTTCTGGTTGACCTCGTAAATTTTGTTGAAGAGGGTCTGCTGGATCTCGGGGATCTGTATGTTTGCATTGCTGGTGGCCTCGCCGGACTGGACGTAGTGCTCGCCTAAAGGCATGATGATCAGGTCTGCTGTTTTTGCGGCTTCTATGGCTTCTGTGAGCATCTTCTGCTGCTGCTCCGGTGAAATGGATTCCTCTGTCTGCTCTGTGAAGCCTTCCAGACGGATGTCATTTCCAAGGAGCGGACTGCCGGGATGGAAGGATACTTCTGTGCTGTCAAGGAATTCCAGGGCGGCTTCCCGGAGGGTCAGGGTGTCTTCCGGGCGGCCGATGAAGGACCAGGAGCCTGACATGCTGCGGTTATCTGTGTAGGGGCCTATGAATGCAATGTGCTGTCCTTTTTTCAGGGGAAGGACAGACTCGTTTTTCAGGAGGACGAAGGACTTGCAGGCGGCCTCTCTGGCAAGAGCTTTGTGTTCCTTACATAGGATGATTTCTTTTTCTTTGGACTCGTCTGCGTCTTTGTATGGGTTCTCAAAGAGGCCCAGTTTGTTTTTCAGCTCCAGAATGCGGAGAACTGCTTCATCCACCAGTTGTTCATCGAGGATACCCTCCTCTATGAGTGCTGTCAGATGTTCGGAGTAGATGCCGGTCATCATATCAATGTCAACACCGGCTTCGGCGGCTCTGACGGCTGCTTCTTTTCTGTCTTCACAGTATCCGTGGTAGATGATCTCCTCGATAGCGGCCCAGTCGGATATGAGGACTCCGTCAAAACCCATCTCCTCTCTCAGGATATGACGCATGAGCCATTTATTGCCGGTTGCAGGGACTCCGTTTATGGTGTTGAAGGAGGTCATGACCAGGGCTGCACCCGCGTCAATGCCGGCTTTGTAGGAGGGAAGGTAAAATTCGCGCAGGGTATGTTCTGAAAGCTCCACGGTGTTATAGTCACGGCCTGCCGTGGGGGCGCCGTATCCCGCAAAATGTTTTACACAGGCAGCTATGTTGTAAGGCTCTTTCAGGTCCTCCCCCTGAAAGCCCCGGACCATGGCCTCGGAGAAGAGGCAGTTCAGATAGGTATCCTCCCCGGTGGATTCCATGACTCTGCCCCAGCGGGCATCACGGACCAGGTCCACCATAGGCGCAAATGTCACGTGAAGGCCGCTGACAGCAGCTTCTTTGGCTGCGGCGGCAGCTAACTTTTCAGACAGCTCCGGCTCAAAAGTGGCGCCCTGCCCCAGGGGAATGGGGAATATGGTGCGGAAGCCGTTGATGATGTCAAGCATAAAGAGCAGCGGAATCTTGTGAGGATGTTTTTCCATATAGTTTTTCTGGATCTCTTTTATTTTTGACGCGCCAAGGGCACCTAAAACAGAACCGGCCTGGGATATATTCTCCTCTGTGAAGCCGTTTTCCTTCATAGGGCCTGTGATAACTGTGTCGTCCATGTAAAAATTGCCGGCCACCTGGAGCATCTGGTTAACCTTTTCCTGCAGGGACATGTCTTTTAAAAGTTCTGTTAACTGTTGTTTTGTCATGATCTTTCCTCTCTGTTTTACTGGTTTATTTTGAATTTTCTGCGGTATTCCAGGGGCGAGAATCCTGTGTTCTCCCGGAACATTTTTGTGAAATAGGAGAAATTGCTGTAACCTACATAAATGGATACGGTATTGATGGGCAGACTGCTCCGGGTCAGCATATTTTTTGCCTCCTCCACCCGTTTCTGCATCAGATAGGCACTGATGGAAATACCGGCCTCTTTTTTGAAGATTCTGGACATATAATCTACATTCAGATATACAAGCTCTGCCAGAGTCTCCCTTCTGATGTCCTGCTGGTAATGTGTGTCGATGTATTCTTTTAGCTGGTCTGCCACAGATTCACTTTTGTTGATATATTTCGTATATTCCACGGCAGCAGTCACCAGATGGGAGGCAAACTGCATGGCGCCATCCACACTCTCCAGGGCCTCCTGGTAATACTGTTCGTTCTCACTTCCGGCAAACAGCAGATGGGCCTTGATCTCCCTTGCGGCAAGCCAGGAATACGTTATCTGGGTAATGTCCATGCGGAAGCTTTTCAAAATGTCACGCGTGATCAGTTCACGCTCCGCAAGCTCTGTGAGATACTGCCGCATGCTGTTGATCAGAGCTTCCGGTTTCTGCTCGCCGAGAAGGGTCTCCCACACCGTGCGCTGTTTATTCTGATAGGCAATGCAGGGCTGTCGGAAATCGGACAGATACAGGACTTTATCCCACACGGTCAGACTGTTGTCCCGCATCTCCTGCAGTTGGGCAAGGCAGTCCGCCAGATCACCGATCCCGGCGCTGCTGCCGGCTCCGCACCAGATATCCATCTGCATGCGCTCCCTCAGCAGATTCCGGAAGGAGGAAAATACACCTTCCTCACTGAGCCGCTCCAGGTTCCCTGCAGTGCCCCGGCATATGACCGTATAGCTGTCTTTCCGGCAGGGCAGGACAGTTTCCACAGCCACCTGATATTCCTCAGCCAATTCCCCCAGAATATTTTTTATGATAAATAAAAGAATATTTTCATCCCAGTGCTCTCTTTTTTCTCTTCCCCCTCTGCCGGACAGGTGCAGGAGCACAGCCAGAAATCTGTCCTCCGGTTTATGATCCAGATGTCTTTTGCTGATTTCCTCCTCTATGGCGGATTGTTTTATCCTGCCGGTGAGCAGTTCAGACCAGAAGTTTTTCAGAAGGATTTCCCTGTTCTGCTCCCAGATTCTGCTCTCCTGACGATAAGCCTCGTAATTTAGCGCAGCCTTTACCCTGTCAGACGCTTTCTGAATGGCAGCGGTGAGTTTTTCAAAGTCTATGGGCTTCAGCAGATAATCCACACTGTCCAGGGCAATGGCACGGCGCGCAAAATCAAACTCTGCATAGCTGGTAAGAAATATAGCCTGTACCTCATACGCTTCTTTGCGCACCCATTCCATAAAATCAAAGCCGCTGCCTTTCGGCATGACAATATCACTCACGATCACATGGATAGGCATAAGTCCCATGACCGTCTGTGCCTGCTGCATGGAGGATGCCGTATAAATCTGCCCTATATCCAGCAGTTCCCAATCTACATTTTTCTTGATACTCTCTATCACATATTCCTCATCGTCCACCAATAACAGATTCATAAGTACCTCCCTGAACGGTTTTGTCTGCCTCCTTCTTCCCATGCTCCCGGAACGGGATATGGATATCCACTATGGCACCCTGCAGGGGACTGTTGTCAAAATTGATCTCCCCCTGTCCGCCGTAGTAGTAATGAAAACGCTTCAGGCAGTTTTCAATCCCCACATGTCTGCCGTTCTCGCTGATTCCCTTCCCCTGCCTAAGCCTTTCCAAAACATGCTTTGGAAATCCCTTTCCGGTGTCAGAGATATACAGATTGATATATTTCCCATCTTCCCTGTCCTCCGGAAATGCTGTAACTGAGATCAATATCTTCTCTTCCAGTGTCAGTGCATGCTTCGCCGCGTTCTCCACAAAGACCTGCAGCATGAAGGGAAATATCTCCCCGTTTTCGACCTCCTTATCGATCTCAATATAGTATTCAAAGCTGTCCGGATAGCGCAGAAGCAGTATTTTCAGATAGTCTTCGCAGTGCGCTGTCTCTGCCTTGACAGGCACCAGACCACTGGTGCTGCGAAATACATACTGGAGATAATCTGAGGTAGTCTTTGTCATCTTCTGCGCATTGCCGTACTGCTTGAAATCAATCATGCTGTATATAAAATTCAGACAGTTCAGATAAAAATGAGGGCGTATCTGCAGCTTCAGATAATCCATCTCTATCTTCTGCTTCTCTAATTCCTGCTCATACAGGGTGATCTTCAGGCGTCGGATCTGATGTATCATTCTTTTAAACTTGCCGTCAATCTGCTCCAGCTCCATCAGGTTGTTTTCCGTGATGTGGAAGGTATAATCATCGTCATCGTATTTTGTCAGATTATCCGTAAATTCCCTCACCGGCTCCAGCAGATACTTTTTCAGGTATAAAAGGATCGCGGCTCCGGCCAGGACCAGTGCTGCTGCCAGGACTAAAAGGAATCCCAGACTGCCCATCATGACGCCCAGTATCTTGTCCCCTGATATCTTCATCTGAATGGTAAAGGGTGCCTGTTTCAGATTTTTGCTGAGTGAGTATCCGCTGTTTGCCTCCCTAAAATCCAGCTCCTGTTCTATGCCTTTGCTGGTGATCTGACCCGCCACCCGGTTCCTGGCATCCACCAGGCGCACATATCCGTCATCGCCTACGATGGTGTCAGTGAAAGGCTCCAGAATACTTTTTACATTCACAAAACAGCCCATGTAAACATCCTGGTTCTGGGCTATTTTACAGATATAGTTTTCCTCGCCGCAGTCCATTTGGTTCCACTTTTTCTTGACCGAGTAGGAAGTGTCTGCAATGAGTCCCAGCTGGTTTCTCACTGCGTCTTCCAGGTCTTTATCAATATCATATCCCACCCCTGTCATGGTGAGCATGGTAAACATATCATTTTTCTTCAAATACAGGAAAAAGTGGTATTCTGTGCCATACTCCCACGCATAGGAGAGACAGATTCTCCGCAGGTTACTGACTGCATTATTTATTTTTACGGGGTCTCCGGAATGCTCCATGGTCTCAATATAGTCCCCCAATACAGAATACCCCTGATTCTTCTCCATAATATTGGAAAACAGGCTCCGGCTGATCCGCAGGAAACGGTTGTCCAATTCATCGGTATAGAGCTTTGACATTTCGTCCATCTCCTGTATGGCCTGCTTTCTGGTTCTTTCAAGCAGCATGGCGCTGACGCCCGCGTACACAGCCAGCACCACCATGAGAATAATAAGGATGGCCTTCATCTGCTGGGCCATATTTTTTTGTTTTCTGTATTTCGGAACTTTCCTCATGCGTTTTTTATCCTTTCACTGCCCCCAGAGTGATTCCCTCCGAGAAATATTTTTGAAGGAATGGATACACAATAAACAGCGGCAGCATGGCTATGAACGCAATGGCCATTCGGATGGATGTGGTGGGAAGCTTGGCGACCTCCGCGCCGATATTCCCCACAACTTTGCCGCTTGCCAGGTATTGGATATCCGTGATCATCTGGTTCAGAAGGTTCTGTATGCCGAACAGCTTCTGTCCCTGGTTTCCTGATAAATAGTATAAACCATTGGTCCAGTCGTTCCAATAGGCAAGTCCGGAAAAGAGTCCCATGGTCACAAGAATCGGCTTGCCCAGAGGCAGCACCACACTGGTAAATATCTTCATATGTCCTGCCCCGTCTATCTTGGCAGCTTCAAACAGGGCATCCGGTATGCTTGTAATGAAATAACTCCGTATCATCAGCACATTGTTGGCGCTCAGAAGAAGGTTGGGAAGAAGAAGCGCAAAAATCGTATTTTTAATATGCAGGTAATTCACATACATCAGATATGTAGGTACCAGGCCGCCATTGAAAAGCATGGTGAAAAATACGAAAAAGGTCAGTGCCCTTCTGTGGGGAAGGGTCTTAATGGTCAGCGGGTAAGCCATCAGCGCTGACAGACTGATATTCAGTATAGTGCCCACGACCGTCACAAATATGGTGATCCCATACGCGCGCAGTATTTTTTCTCCCTGCTTGATAATATACTGGTAAGCGTAAAGACTTAATTTCTCAGGAAAAAATGAGTAGCCGTTGCGAATCAGTGTATTTTCATCTGTGACGGAAGAAATGAACACCAGTACAAAAGGCAGTATAATGACCAATGTCATAAGAATCAGAATTATATTGATGAAAAACTGATACCGTTTTTCTTTTGCTGAATTTTTCATTTCTCTCCTCCTAAAACAATGCCTGTTCTTTATCTACTTTTCTCACGACCCAATTGCTCAGCATAACAATGGCAAATCCCACAATGGACTGGTACACGCCTGCCGCGGATGACATACTGATATTTCCCCGCTCAATGAGCGCTCTGTACACATAGGTGTCGATCACATTGGTCGTCGGAAAGAGAACCCCGGAATTCATAGGCACCTGATAAAACAGGCCGAAATCCGAATAGAAAATACGTCCGATATTTAACAGAAGCAGAGTGATAATTGTGGGTACCAGACTTGGCAGGGTGATCTTTGTGATCTGCTGCCATTTTGTTGCACCGTCCAGGCTGGCTGCCTCATAGTAGGACGGGTCAATGCCGATAATAGAGGCAATATAGATCAGGCATCCGTACCCAACGCCCTTCCAGCAGTTAGCAAATACCAGGATAAACGGCCAGTATTTAGGCTGCTGATACCACTGCACCGGTTCTTTTCCCAGGGCGCTTAAAATGGTGTTGTTTATCAAGCCGTTCTCGGAACTGAGCAGTGCATAAACAATGTAGCTCAGTATTACCATGGACATGAGGAAAGGCAGCAAAATGGCGCTCTGGTAGAGCTTTTTCATTTTATTGTTCCGCACTTCACAGATCAATATGGCTACCGCAATACCTACTATCATATTTACGGCAATGAAGGCCACATTATAAAGCAGTGTATTTCTGGTAATGATCCAGGCATCCTTTGACTGGAATAAAAACTTGAAGTTATCCAGTCCGCACCAGGGACTTGCAAATATGCCTTTTGCAAAATTCAGCTTTTTAAAGGCAATCACAATTCCACCCATGGGAATATAGTTGTTGATCAGCAGGTACAAAAGTCCCGGCAGCATCATCAGGTATAGGGGCCAGTGTTGCTTGTAGACACTGAGCCTGGATTTTTTCTTCATATTTCTCCTCCTCTGTCTTATGAATGGTTTCTTTCCGGCAAAAAGGCTGCCGCGCTAAGAGCTTTTTCTGTTTCCTAGAGCGACAGCCTGCTGTCAAAAATGATCCTGTCTATTTATTGTTGACGGGCAGAGAATAAACAGTAACTATTTATTCTCTTCCAGCCATTTGTCAAACTGTTCCTGTTTTGCCTGGATGATCTCGTCAATTCCGGCTGCCTGAAGAGCATCCAAAAACTCCGGCAGATACGTTTCAGGGTCAGCAGAACCGCTGTTCAGTGAACCGGTATACTGTTTTACAACATTGGCCAGCGCCGCTACCTGACTCTCATACTGGGTGTTGTCAAAGCAGAAGCCGACTGCCTTTGACTCTTTTGCGGAATCGTTGAATTCCTCCATCTTCTCCCAAAGCTGCGGGTCAGAGCCTGTCCACTTATGTGCGATGAACTGGTTCGGCAGCTCCCAGCCCAGATTTAGGCTGTATCCCACATTGTCAGCGGTGATGCCCTCCGGGTAGTTGATGATGCCGTTCTCCTCATCCTCTATGACATAATCCACACCTTCCTCACCCCAGTTCAGCAGATTCATGATCTCAGGGCTTCCATAGATGTAATCCAGAGTTTCCATGGTCTTTTCCGGATTCTCTGAGTTCTGTGCAATGGAATAGATAATACCGTTGTAGGTCTGGCAGTTTTTGATCGGATAGTCCCTGAACGGAACGATCTCAAAATCATATCCGGTTGAGCTTTTGAATTCCACAGGAGTTCCCGGATGATAGGCAAAAAACAGAGAAAACAGATTGCCTGCCTTGCAGACGGTACGCCAGTTTTCTGTATCTGTTCCGGCGTCCTTGCTGATATATCCCTTCTGATACCAGTCATAGAGCATCGTGGTGGTATCCTTATACCAATCACTGGCGAAGAAATTGGTGATGGTGGTGTCATTTTCCTGATCCATGAGTACGCCCAGGAAATTGGCATCTGACAAGGGGTCCCCTCCGAACAGCCTTGTCAGCGGCGTATCCCCCTCATTGATGGAAAACAGCATGGTCATGTCCGGCTCCCCTGCTTTGACTGTCTCAAAAACAGATTCCATATCTTTTGGTTCTTTGATGGCAGATGTATCTATACCGTACTTCTCCACCAGGTCTTTTCTCATGAAGACAGCAGGGATACTTCCTCTTTCAATCTGGTTTGGTACGCCGTACAGAAAACCATCCACTGTATTGCTGTTCAGTACATCTTCGCCGTAAATTTCCTTCAGGTTCTTACCGTATTTGTCCACCAGTTCTGACATATCCATGATCTGTCCGCTGTGCATGTACTGGATAGCATTTGTGGCATTTGTATAAAAGCAGTCGATTTTTTCATCTCCTGCCAGCATGAGCTGGAGCTGCTGCGCGGCGCTGGCCCAGGGAAGCACCACGATGTCCAGATTGGCATTCACTTCCTTTTCCAGAATCTCATTGATCTTTTCCTCGATCCGCTCTTCGTCGGCGGGCTGGCTTCCCTGCAGTACCATGGTCACGGTATAAGGTTCCTTTCCGCCTTCCCCTGATGCTGTCTCCTTGCCCTCACTGCCGCTTCCGCCGCAGGCTGCCAGTGACAATACCATGGCTGCTGTGAGTATGGCAGCTGCTATCTTTTTCTTCATGTGATTTCCTCCTTCATTTCTGTTCCTTTGATACGTCTATCTTATTCTTTTCCCTGTTTCTTTTCTATAACTGGTCTGACTTAAAAATATCACTCATTTGACTCCTCTGCGCGTCCGAGGACATAAAAAAGCCTGTATACCCCATTTGTGTCACATGGTATACAGGCTTTTTCCTGTTTCAGTCCACACCCGTAATTTCACAGAGTGCGGCATAGCTTATATTGCTGTAACTGTTCAGTCAGATCTGCGCATTTACTGCGCTGACCGTGCAAAAGAGTAGTGGCGGCAGGTATTCGCCCCATCGCGAAGCGATTTTTAATGGGCGAATACCCGTAACGATTCAGCTGGCTGAATCGTTACATATTGCTAAATAAACTGATTTACATTTTCATCATAGGCGTAATCAATAGCGCCCAGCTTTTTCTCCAGTTCTTTTCTGTCAAGCTGCAAATCTTCGCACATGTCATCCAGAGAGGAATAGAAATCCCTCAGCTTCATGTTTGCAAAGCTTAAAAGCATCACCGGATCTTTTGGTATCATAATCTCTCTCACCTCTTATGCCCTGCGGGCTGTAAGTTCACCATTTTCCACATCAATGACAATGGTGTCCTCTGTTCCCACATTGCCGGAGAGAATAAGCTTTGCAGTCAGTGTCTCCACGTATTTCTGCAGGTAACGTTTCAGAGGACGCGCACCATAGATGGGGTCGTATCCGCCCTCAATAATATAATCTTTTGCGGCATCTGTCAAGCGTAAAGACAGCTCCTGGTCTTTCAGCCTGCGGTTCAGATCCTCCACAAGCAGGTCCACAATACCGCCGATGTTCTCCTTGGTAAGCGGCTTAAACATGATGATCTCATCCAGACGGTTTAGGAATTCCGGACGGAAGTGTGCCCGCAGATCCCTGTCAACCATATCTCTGGCTTCCTGGCTGATCTCCCCGTTTGGCTCAATGCCGTCCAGCAGATAGGTGGAGCCCAGATTGGATGTCATGATCAGGATGGTATTCTTAAAGTCAACGGTACGTCCCTGGGAATCTGTGATACGGCCGTCATCCAGCACCTGAAGCAGGACGTTGAAGACATCCGGGTGTGCCTTTTCAATTTCATCAAACAGAACTACGGAGTAAGGTTTCCTTCTGACAGCCTCTGTGAGCTGTCCGCCCTCCTCGTATCCCACATATCCCGGAGGCGCTCCAATCAGACGTGACACGGAATATTTCTCCATGTACTCACTCATATCAATACGCACCATATTCTGCTCGTCATCAAACAGGGTAGCTGCCAGTGTCTTGGCAAGCTCTGTCTTACCGACACCGGTTGGCCCCAGGAAGAGGAAGGAACCGATTGGTTTTGTGGGGTCCTTGATGCCGGCTTTGGAGCGGATAATGGCATCTGTTACTTTCTGGACACCCTCATCCTGACCGATGACACGCTTGTGCAGTTCATCCTCCAGGCCCAGAATCTTTGTCTTTTCCCCTTCTGTCAGCTTGGCAACAGGGATTCCTGTCCAGCGGGAGATGATTCTGGCGATCTCCTCATCTGTGACACTCTCGTGTACCAGGGATAGATCCTGACTCTTTACTTTTTCCTCTTCCACCTCTAATTGTTTCTGAAGTTTCGGAAGTTCGCCGTACTGCAGCCTTGCCGCTTCATTCAGGTCATAATTTCTCTGAGCAACCTGAATCTGTTTATTCATATCTTCTATCTGCTCGCGCAGTTTGGAAAGCTTTTCCACGGACGCTTTTTCATTGTCCCACTGGGCTTTCTTACCGTTAAATTCGTCGCGCAGCTCTGCCATATCTTTCTGCAGATCCACCAGACGGTCCTGACTGAGACGGTCGTTTTCTTTTTTCAGAGCCGCCTCCTCAATCTCCATCTGCATGATCCTTCTGCGCAGGTCATCCAGTTCTGTCGGCATGGAATCCAGCTCTGTCTTAATAAGCGCACATGCCTCATCCACCAGGTCAATGGCCTTATCCGGCAGGAACCTGTCGGAAATATAACGGTTCGATAAGGTAGCTGCCGCTACCAGGGCACCGTCTGTGATCTTGACGCCATGGAAGACTTCATACCGCTCTTTCAGACCTCTCAGAATAGAGATGGTATCCTCAACTGTCGGCTCATCCACCATAACGGGCTGGAACCGGCGTTCAAGTGCCGCGTCTTTTTCAATATACTGACGGTACTCATCCAGAGTGGTGGCACCGATACAGTGCAGTTCACCTCTGGCCAGCATGGGTTTCAGCATATTGCCTGCATCCATGGCGCCCTCTGTCTTGCCTGCACCTACGATCAGATGAAGCTCGTCGATGAACAGTATGATCTGTCCCTCACTTTTTCTGACTTCCTCCAGTACGGCTTTCAGACGCTCCTCAAATTCACCTCTGTACTTGGCGCCTGCTACCAGCGCGCCCATATCCAGTGCGAAAATCTTCTTATCTTTTAACCCTTCCGGCACATCCCCCTGAACGATTCGCTGCGCCAGGCCCTCCACAGCGGCAGTTTTACCTACGCCGGGTTCACCGATCAATACAGGGTTATTTTTTGTTTTCCTGGACAGGATCCGAATGACATTACGAATCTCTGCATCCCTGCCGATCACCGGGTCAAGCTTCTGCTCCCTGGCTTTTTCCACCAGGTCCTGGCCGTATTTGTTCAGTGTGTCATACGTGGCCTCCGGATTGTCGGTAGTCACCCGCTGGTTGCCCCGCACAGTGCTCAAAGCCTGCAGGAAACGTTCTTTTGTAATCCCATACTCCTGCCAGATTTTTTTCATGGATGGGCTGGGGTTGTTGACCAGTGCCAGAAACAGATGCTCCACAGAGACGTATTCGTCTCCCATGGCTTTTGCCTCATCCTCAGCGCTCACCAGGGCTTTGTTCAGATACTGCCCGATATACGGCTGACCGCCGGATACTTTGGTCCGGGCATTCAGTGCCCGCTCCACATTGTTCAGAAAGTGTTCTTTCTGAATTTCCATTTTTTCAATCAGTTTCAGGATCAAGCTGTCCTCCTGATGTAAAAGATTGTATAGTAAATGCTCCTGTTCGACCTCCTGATTGCCGAACTCATAAGCTGTCTTTTCCAAGTCCTGAACTGCCTGAAGTGATTTCTGTGTAAATTTGCTGATGTTCATAAAATCCCTCCATTCCGAGATTTGAGTTCTTTGTTATTTGTTCTAGTGCTAATATAACACTGTTTGTTAGCACTGTCAATAGGTGAGTGCTAATTTATTGAATTTAATTTTCTGCTTTCCTTCCATCTGGCACAGCATCATGGAACTCATAGCCACCCCCAAGATTTTTGTAAACAAGCTGTTATAATGCTTACTCAAGAGCTTTCCAATAACCGGTCTTTTTAGAACCAACTCTTTCCACATATCCATTTTCTTTTAAAAATGTCAAATTATTTTCTACTGCCGTTTCACTAATCCCCAGTATTTGATGCAATTCCCTGGCAGTAATGTTCGGATTATCTCTTATTTCTGTTATGATTCTTTCTCTTCTTGCATTTAATCCTTTTTTATTCCCAACTTTTTTCCCAACCTTATTCCCGTATTTTTTTATTCGCTGAAACGGGATTGTAACAACAATCGAGTTTTCTCTAAAGGTAAATGCTTCCTTCCCATATGTTTCAATAATCTTAGGCACACCACGACCTGATTTTTCACTAATATGAAGCTGAAGAAAGATTTCTGACAGCTTTTCATTTACAGGGATTGATTCTCCCAGGAAAAAGCCTTCCAAAGTCTGCGCCGGTGCCAGTGTTCCTCTTGATAAAATTTCTATTCTATCTGAAAATACAGAAATCATTGGCTCGTTTCCGCTTATCCACAGATTATGCAAAATAGCATTTATGATTGCTTCTCTAAACGCTTTGTTATCGAACAATGGTATTTCCGTACGTTCCACCACACGCTCGCTCTCATCTGTCTGAATCAAATTTAATACATCCGCATATCTTAAAACCTCATCCAAACTGTAGAGCAGACAATTATTTCCAAATTCCCTTACAGAAAATAAATTGGAGCCTTTTGTCTCTCCTTCAAAAATTGATACTCTTAATGGAAAATGTGAATTATCCGAAAGCAACTGTGCCAACAGGTTATATTCTCCATCTTTATTTCTTAATCCGAGGTTTTTTTCAAAGGTTTTCTCATTTAGTACAATCCCTTTTGAACCATAATATCCAAATAATTTTGAAAATGTCAGTTCCTGATATTTCGCCGGTAATGTTTCAATGGTCTCCACTCTTCCGTCCAAAATTTTGAACAATTGGATTTCCCGTTTCGGATAATCTTTCAAATTTGCTTTAGAAGAACCAATACGAATATATCGCTTTTCTTTAAAAGCTGTCGGGATTTCCTGTGCTGCAGGAATCACTAAAACAACAACCCTCTTGTCATTTATAGTTGCTTCCTCAAACAAAAAATTGACGCTTGGAGACAGATTCCTTGCCAAAAAATTTTGGTATGGCTCTTTGTTATGGTCGCAATACTGATTAAATGTTGTACCAACAATTTCATGTGTCTCATCATTAACACCCCACACAAAATATGCCTGAGCCTTATAATGAAATGCTGCTGCATTTGACAAAGCTGATATATATTCCCCCAAGCCTTCCGGCTGAAACCAATTTTCTTTAAATTCAAACCATTCCTGTTCATTGTTATACGCACATAAATCTAAAACCAATTTTTCGACATTCATAAACCATCATCCTTTTCCCAACTTTTATTCCCAACTTTTGTATTATAGCACATTGGGATTAAAGTTGGGAATATTTTGTGCATTTTTCAAAAAATTATTCTTAAAAACTATGAAATTATCACAGCCAAATAGGAATCTATTCTCTCTGCCCCTGCTGTCAAACTCCCGCGTAAATGCGTGGGGAAAGCACTCTGTCATACGGAACAGTGGTCATCACGCAACAAACATCCTTATGGCGAGAAAATGGCTGACCAGCGGATAAGCGAGCTCCTTAACCGCATGAATGGCTTGAAACAGCATCTCCATATCAAATAGCATAGTTGATTTTCAACAGTCAGTTTTCATCTATATGAAACATTATCTTTATTTGGAAATCATCGAAATATATGGTATGCTTAATTAAAAATACAAAAGAGAAACCAGGAGGTACACTATGAAAAAATTTATAGAGGAGTTCAAGTCATTTGCACTCCGCGGCAACGTTATGGACATGGCCGTCGGCGTCATAATCGGCGGCGCTTTTTCCGGGATCGTGACATCTCTGACGGACAATTTTATTAATCCCATTTTGAATTTTCTGACCGGACATGCAAAATATAATGCACAGGATATTGCCGGATTTGCCTCAGCTTTTGTATCTGCTGTTATTAATTTTCTGATCATGGCATTGATTTTATTCTGTCTTATGAAGGGAATCAATAAATTTCTCTCTTTTGGGCAGAAAAAAGAAGAGCCGGCAGCCCCGGCAACAAAGGTATGTCCTTTCTGTAAAAGTGAAATTGCAGTTGATGCTGTGCGGTGCCCTCACTGCACATCTGAACTTTCAAAATAGCAAAGCATGGTTATGGGCCGGCACATGCATGCCATACTTTTTCACAAACCCCATAAGCCTGCGCATATTCCAGGAGAAACACACCCGGATATAAAGCGGCCGGACACCACGCTTTCCTGAAACAGATCGACCACATTATACAAATCATAAACCGTCCATGAAAAATGCCATAAGCCCCTTACCGTTACACGCGGCAAGGGGCTTATGGCATTTTTTAAGTTCCATGTTAAAACACTATTCCTGTGTTTCCTCTTCCTCTGTATCATCCGGCAGTGAATTATGTACTGCTGATACGCTCACAACAACGGCCTCCGGATCTGTCATCAGTTCAATATCCTTGTTCTGGCTGATCTCCAGATCCTTTACCCGGAGGGAATCACCGGCCCGCATATTTCCCACATCAACGATTACTTTTTCCACCAGTGCTGCCGGAACCGCTTTATATGAAATTTCTTTTAAGATCTCCTGCAGAACTCCTTCTATCACATTTTCATGATTTAATAATACAACCTCAGCAACAGAATGTACTTTTTCATTGCTGATCAAAGCCTGAAAATCAATCTCCTCTACACACCGAGCCATAGCATTGTAATCGATTTCTTTAATCAGCGCATCATAGGTCTGTCCATCTATTTCCAGCATAACCTGTCCGCCTTTTCTTTCCGTCTTGAGGAGCTGCTCCACATCTCTTTTGGCTATCTTTAGCGGAATGGATCCCTGCAGTTCCCGTCCGAACAGGTTTCCTGTGACAAAACCTTCTCTTCTTAATCTCCTTGCTTTCACGTTCATGTTTCTTTTTTCAGCTTTTAAAGTATTCATTTATCTTTTCCTCCGAAAAACCTGATCGCTTAGCATGCCTCGTATGAGGTTGTTTTAAGTATTTCCTTTTGTTACAAGTTCATTATAGCACTACTGCCCAAAAAAGATTCACCAATATTTACAGTCATCAAATATGAATTTTGGTCATTATTAGTTCTCCGGTGTTTTCCAGTATTAAAATTCCAATTCCTTTTCTCTCCCTGGTTATATGCTGCTAAACAACTGCCAGAAGATCCATGTCACCTTGGCCACTTCACATTTTGCCGTCCTATAGAGAGACCCCTTAAAAGCCGTAAAAAACCAGGCAGAGCTACACACCCTGCCTGGTTTCCCGCAAATACTATTTCATCACTTCCTGATACGTGGCATGTCTTTCCAGAGCCTCCGTCATCTCCGCCAGACGGCTTACATCTCCGATCAAAATCACACCGCACAGTCTGTTATTCAGGAAATAGAATTTCTGATACTGCTTTTTCCCCATATCCTTAAACTCAACTGTTTTATAGATCAGATTTGGATTCTTACCATTATCACCTGCCGCGAAAAGCGCAGTCCCCATTCCATGGAAGTTCAGCGCAGCGGATACCGTCTCATATTCCAGATTGTCCCCTGCTGCATTGGCACCTGCAGTCTTGCCCTGTTCCACAGCCTGGCTCCACAGACCATAATTGATGCCTTGATACTGAGCACAGTCACCACACGCATAAATATCTTCTGCGCTGGTTTCCATCCTGGCATTGACCACAACAGAGCGGTCCACTTCAAGACCTGCCTCTTTTGCCACTGCGGTATTGGCCCTCACGCCGCAGGAAACCACCACCATATCAGCCGGAAGCACCTCGCCATCCTCCATACGGATTCCGGAGACAAAATCTTCTCCCTCCAAAGCCGCGATCTTAACGCCGGTACGGATTTCGATATCCTGCGCTTCACTTATCTTTTTCAAAAGCTCGGCTGCCGGTTCATCCAACTGGCGTCCCATGATCACAGGGGCAAGCTCCAGCACTGTCACACGGCATTTTGCTTTCTTCAGTTCCCAGGCAGCCTCCAGGCCAAGCACACCGCCGCCGATCACTGCCACATTTTTCACCTGGGGAAGCACATCCGCAATCTTCTTCGTATCATCCAGCCTGCGGATCGCAAATACGTTCTTCTTCTCCACGCCCTTCATAGGCGGCACAAAACACTCTGCTCCAAGAGCATAGATAAGCTTCGTATATTTCAGCTTCATGCCGTCATCCAGAACCACCTCTTTGCTGTCCGTATCAATCCGCTCCACCCGGCGTCCCAAAATCTGGAATACTCTGTTCTCCTCATACCAGGAAGTCTCGTGCACAGCGATCTGACCGGCATCTAAATCTGCCATAATAGATTTTGTCAGCATGGGCCTGTTATAGGTACTGTAAATTTCATTGGAAATCATGGTAATAGACCCTGTCTTATCCCTCTGCCTGATAGCCTCCGCAGCACTGATACCTGCGGCACCATTTCCAAGAATAAGATAAAAATTCTTTGTGTCCCTGCTAAACTGATTTTCCTCTTCCTCAACAGGTACAAAATGCTCTTTTCCCACTCCGCATACCGGGCATATATCAATGGAGGAATCAAAAATAGCACCGCACACCAGACACTTCACCAGTCTGCTTCTGCCTGACTTCCTCTCATTTTCCTTATTCTGAAGGGTACAGCCGAAATTATAGCCAAAGTCATAGGCATCGATCAAGTCCGCCTCACTGGGTTTAAACCGCACGCGAAAGCCGTCCATCGTCTTCATCCGAAGCTGTTTCAGCCGCTCCATCACATGAGGCACGCCCTCACCGCTCCAGCCATAACTTCCGAACGCACTTGCCAGCTTCTTCCCATGAGTCACAGGATACATGGAGATCAGCAGATCCCAGACAGGCTTCAATGCCTCTCCCAAAATAGTCGGTGTGCCGAACAGGATACCATCTGCAAATCCCAGTTCCTCCAGCACCTTCTCCTGCTCTGCTTCCACCAGATCATAACTGCGCACAGCAATATCCCCGCTGTCCTCCACGCCTTTCGCAATCCGCTCTGCCAGCATTTTCGTATATCCGTAAGCACTCACATAAGGGATAATCACGGTTTTCGTGCTGTTTGGATTCACAACTGTACACCATTCCTCGTAAATGTCATACATCTGTTCAATCTTATCATCCAGCACCGGCCCGTGCCCGGTACAGATCATGGACACATCCAACTCCCTGACCCTTGCCAGCGCTTTCAGCATATACGGTTTAAACGGACCCAAAATACAGTCAAAATAATACTTTGTCGCCCGCATATATCCTTCCCTGTCTGTCACCCTGCTTGCCAGCACATCCGAAAATCCATAATGGGACCCAAAAGAATCACAAGTCACCAAAATCTGTTCTTCCTCAATATAAGTATACATGGTATCCGGCCAATGCAGATTCGGCACCACAAGGAACCGCAGAGTCTTGTCCCCAATTTTCATGGTCTCATTATCCTTCACCGCAATCCCGGTAAAATCACCATTTACGATCTCTTTCAGGAACCCAAGCGCACAGCCCGTAGCCACGATCTTCAGCCCCGGATTCAGCTTCAGCAGATTCTCAATACTTCCCGCATGGTCCGGTTCCGTATGACTCACAACAAGATAATCAATCTCATCAACTGCCGTTACCTCCTGCACCTTCTCCAAATACTCATCCCAGAATTTCACCTTAGCAGTCTCAAACAAAACCGTCTTATCCCCGGCTTTCAGCACATAAGAGTTATATGTAGTGCCAAACTCTGTATACATTATAATATCAAACACCCGCAAATTTGAATCCACAATCCCAGTCCAATAAAAATTCTTTCTAAGCTCCAATGTTTTCAACTCTTATACCTTCTTTCTCTCTTTATTATCAGTTTTACCCCACAACCCCATTATATTCCAAAACCCTCAAAAAAGATATTCCCATTTTCCATTCCCCTCCCATACTCAAAATATACACCATTTTACTCCACATTAAAACCCCCTATTTTATATCTTTTATTATATCCTTTCTCTTTTATCCTTTCTTTTTTCTTTTTTCTTTTCTTTTTCCTTTTCTCCTCCTCCCGCCCTATCATCCCCAGGGGAATCCAAAGCATCCGGGGCCGGCCGGTGTCTGTGTGGGGTGAGCGATGTCTAGTGGAGCGCCGGGGAGATCCACCTGCCCCAGACACTTAATGAGGAGGCCATTGCCGACGAATTTAGTGACTGGGAGCAGGTTAGCTTCCCGGCAAGCGCAACGCTTCGCTCACCCCACACAGACACCGGCCGGCCCCGGATGCTTTGGATTCCCCGTCCCCATGAAAGCCACCCGCCCACATAAACACCCAAAAAAAGGACCCATGCTCCCAAAAAGCATGAGTCCCATATATGTACTAAATAAAATCAATCTACAATACGTCTAACCGCAATATAAGGCCTATACAACGCATTACTGGAATATTTAATTCCACCCTGCGGATACGGTGCAGAGTTAGATGCATGTACAATACCGCCGTCACCTGTCAGAATGGCAACATGTCCGGAATAAACGATGATATCACCCGCACGTGACTGGGAATAAGAAATTCCGCGTCCGTCTCCCGCCTGTGAATCACTTGTTCTGGAAATGCTGTATCCAAAGTGAGCGAATACCTGCTGTGTAAATCCTGAACAGTCAATACCATTTGTCAGACTGTTGCCGCCATACACATACGGATTACCGATAAACTGGCTTGCGTAAGCAACAACCGCTTCTCCGGTAGCGCTGTATCCGCCGCCGCCCTGTTCCTCTTCTTCCGGCTCATAGGAAGGAGTTTCCGGTTCCGGCACATTCTCATTATTACCGCCTCCATTATTACTTGGAGTCTCCGGCACGTCCTCATTTTCCACATCGTCATTGTTATTATTATTGTTGTTATTATTGTTATTATTCTGAGGTTTCTGTGTGTTCTGCTGCTCCTGTCTCTGTGCAGCCGCCTCAGCTTCTTTTGCAGCTTTCTCTCTTGCCTTTTTCGCTTCTGCAGCCTGTCTTGCTTCTTCTTCCTGAATCTTCTGCAGCTCTGCATTCTGCTGTTCGATCAGACTTCTGTACTCATCTGCCTGTGCCTGAACATTTGCAATCTGTGTCTCATAATCAGAAGCAACTGCTTTTTTCTCTTCCAGTGCTGTCTCTAAATTAGCCTGCTGGTCTTCCTGAGCCTGTTTCATCTCTTCTAACTCAGCTTTTTCCTGCTCCAGCTGATTGCCCAAATCAGTCACCTGCTGAACAGTGTCTCTCAGCTTCTCCAGCTCGTCCCTGTCAAACTGATACATCTTCTCCGTGTATTCAGCTTTGCTGAGCAGGTCTGTAATGCTGTTGACTTCCAGAAGCATCTGCGCCCATGCGTCACTTCCGCCGTTCTCATACAGATACTGGATTCTTTTCTTCATTGCAGCATACTGCTCATCGCGGTCAGCCTCTGCTTCTGCTAAATCCTCTTTTGTTTCTACAATGGCGTTCTCTTTGTCAGAGATTTCACCCTTCAGTATGTCAATCTGTGCGATAACCTGAACCAGATTCTGATCCAGAGAATCAATCTCTCCAAGTAAATTGTTCTTTTTCTCTTCAAGCTCCGCTTCCTTGCTCTCTGTTGCGGACAGTTTGCTCTGTGTGTTTGCTTTTTCAGCCTGCACTTCGTCTTTTCTTGCAGCTGCCACCGGCATTACCTGTGCTGCGGTCAGTGCAAAAATAAGGCTGAGACAAAGGAATCTCTTTTTCATACTGCTATGTACCTCACTGTTGGTATTTAATATTTGCTATTCTCTAAGTAATATTTCCGAAATAATTTTCACTTCCCGCTTATGATATCACAGATTTATTACACTTGCAAGAGGAAATCCCCTAATTCTTTAAGTTTTTGTTACAAAAATAAATTTTATAGTAATATTTTATAAATTCCTTCCATATATTCCCTGACCCATAGGGCAGATGGGCTGACATCGCGGTATCACAGCAGATGCGTTCCTTCTATAAATATATAAAAGCCGTGCTTCCACCTCTCGGTGAGGAAGCACGGCTCTGCTATGCATGATATAATACCTGGCTATGTAATTACTCTACAATTCTTCTGATTGCAATATATGGTCTGTACAGCGCATTGCTGGAGTATTTGATTCCGCCCTGCGGATACGGTGCAGAATTGGATGCATGTACGATTCCGCCGTCACCTGTCAGGATTGCTACGTGTCCGGAATATACAATGATGTCACCTGCACGGGATTCGGAATAGGAAATTCCGCGGCCTGCGCCAGCCTGATCATCACTTACACGCGGCAGGCTGTAACCAAAGTGTGAAAATACAGACTGTACAAACCCGGAACAGTCAGCACCGTTTGTCAGGCTTGTTCCGCCCCAAACATAAGGATTGCCGATAAACTGGCTTGCATAATCCACAACTGCCTGTCCTGAAGCGCTGTAACCACTGTCACTGCCCTGCTCCTCTTCGGGTTCCTCATTATCCGGTGTCTCAGGTTCGTCGTAATTCGGAGTATTTGTTTCTTCTGCCGGAGGTGTCACATCATTATTATTGTCTTCCGGCTCTTCTCCGTCATTGTTGTCATTGGTTGCTTCGTTTCCGTTATCTGTATTGTCATTGGTATTGCTGTCATTTGAACTTACGTCTGTGCTGTTCTGGCCGGTGCCCTCTTCCTCAGCATCATCCTTTGCTTTCTGCTCTGCTTCCTGAGCTGCCTTCTCCTGCGCTTTTCTGGCTTCTTCAGCTTTCTTCGCTTCCTCTGCCTGACGTGCTTTCTCTTCCTGGATCTTCTGAAGCTCTGCATTCTGCTGTTCGATCAGGCTTCTGTATTCATCTGCCTGTGCACGCACATTTGCAATCTGTGTCTCATAATCAGAAGCTGTTGCTTTCTTTTCATCAAGAGCACTCTGCAGACTTGCCTGCTGCTGTTCCTGAGCCTGTTTCATCTCTTCCAGTTCTGCTTTTTCCTGGGCGAGCTGATTGCCAAGATCTGTGACTTCCTGAACTGTTTCCTTCATCTTCTTCAGCTCATCTCTGTCATACTGATACATTTTCTCTGTATACTCTGCCTTGCTGAGAAGTCCTGTGATACTGTCAGACTCTAAAAGCATCTGTGCCCATGCATTGGAGCCCCCGTTCTCATACAGGTACTGGATTCTCTTCTTCATATCCTCGTACTGTTTGTCACGGTTTGCTTCCGCTACAGCCAAATCTTCTTTTGTCTGGCCGATGGCACTTTCTTTATCTGTAATCTCACCATTCAGAATATCAATCTGTGCCATAACCTGTACAAGGTTCTGGTCAATGGAGTCGATTTCGTTCAATAACGCGTTTTTCTGGTCTTCCAACTCAGATTCTTTGCTCTCTGCTGCTGATAATTTACTCTGTGTCTCTGCCTTCTCAGCCTGCACGTCATCTTCCCTTGCGGCTGCTACCGGCACAACCTGGGTCATGGCCATTGTAAAAATAAGACTGAGAATAAGAAATCTTTTTTTCATTATTATGTACCTCACTATTCATGTCTGAATCTGTAACTACCTGTAACATTTTTGAAATATTTCTTATCTGTCACCCATAATACCACATAATTATTACAGATGCAAGGGGTAAATTTCCAATTAGTTAAATATTTGTTACAAAATGGCACTTTTTCGTAATAATTAGCGGATACATTTTTAACAACTATGCCTCTACTGCAAGGGAACCTCCGTCCTCTTTTTCCTCAGGCAATACCTTTTTCGGCGTGGAGACCACTTCCTGATTGTAACAGAAGAAAATATCCTCCACCTTCTCTTTCTCCATTTTAGGAGTGACAAGGCTTACCACCGGCACTACAACAAATCCGACTACCATAGCAAAGGCCCCTGCATTAATGGGGGATGCAATATAATGTAGGAACAAATTGGATACCGTAATGCCGATTCCTGCTATAAAGCAGACCCATACAGACAGCTTTGTCGTTCTCTTCCAGTAGAGACCGAATAAAAACGGCGCCAAAAATGCTCCTGCCAGCGCTCCCCATGAAATTCCCATGAGCTGAGCGATAAATGTTGGCGGATCAAGGGCAAGTACAACGGAGATTACAATAAATACAACGATCAGTCCACGCATCACACGAAGCTGGTTTTTCTCGCTCATATCCTTTGCCACAGTCCCTTTCAGGAAATCCAGCGTCAGTGTAGAGCTGGATGTCAGAACCAGGGAAGAAAGCGTTGACATGGACGCGGAGAGCACCAGTACGATCACAACACCAATCAAAATATCCGGCAGTGTGGACAGCATATAAGGAACAATACCGTCATAGATCACAGTGCCGTCTGCTTTATATAAGGAGGGGTTATCAAAAAGCCGTCCAAATCCTCCCAGGAAATAGCATCCTCCGGAGATCACAATGGCAAATACAGTGGAAACTACCGTTCCGGTCTGAATCGCCTTCTCATCCTTAATGGCATAGAATTTCTGAACCATCTGCGGAAGCCCCCAGGTGCCAAGGGAGGTCAAGATAACAACTCCCAGAAGATTAATGGGGTCAGGTCCGAAAAATGAGGTAAAGGCACCTGACTGTCCTGCTGTTGCCGGAACATCGCTGGGAATCGACGCAAGCTGTCTCACTGCCTCTGTAAATCCACCCTGGCCGCTTAAGACAGCACCGATCACAGCAGCAATACCGAACAGCATGATAATCCCCTGGATAAAGTCATTGATAGCGGTCGCCATATAACCGCCCAGAATCACATACGCCCCGGTCAGGGCAGCCATAACTACCACGCATGCTGCGTACGGTACATCAAAGGCCAGCTCAAATAATCTGGACAGCCCGTTATAAATGGATGCGGTATAAGGTACCAGGAAGATAAATACAATGGCTGATGCCGCAATCCTGAGTGCATTACTGTCAAAACGTTTGCCGAAGAAATCCGGCATGGTGGCCGCATGCAGATGCTTTGTCATGACACGTGTCCTTCGTCCGAGGACTACCCATGCCAAAAGACTTCCGATTATGGCATTGCCTATCCCGATCCACGTACCTGCCAGTCCGTACTTCCATCCAAACTGTCCTGCATAACCTACAAACACAACTGCGGAAAAATAGGATGTTCCATATGCAAATGCCGTAAGCCAGGGGCCTACGCTCCTTCCTCCCAGTACAAATCCCGCCACATTTGTAGCATGTTTTCGGGAATACAGCCCAATACCCACCATAGAGCCGAAAAACAGCAGCAAAAACAGTATCTTAATCTCCATCTTTTTATTCTCCTTTTTTATTATGATTTCACTTACGCTTTAAACCGCAACGGTTTAAACCACTAAAGCAATAATTGCAAAGAAAAAGAGGCGCCGCTTTCCGCTGTGAAAAGCGGACGCTTCTTAATTCTCCTGTATCCAGTTCTTATTTTTTCAGTTCATTCAGTTCTTCTTCCGAGAACATTTTCATGCCCGCATCTTTTAATGTCTGGTAGGTACGTGCCTGGTCTGAGGTTTTCACAACCATAGCACCGCCCTCTTTGCCGGTAACCAGCGCATACATATATTCCAGATTCAACCCTTTTGTACTTAAGGTATCCAGAATCTGGCTCAGCGCGCCTACCTCCTGCTGCAGTTCTACTACAAGCACAGGTGTCAGCACTGCCGTATACCCTTTTTCCAGCAGTACCTGTTTGGCTCTGGCAGAATCAGACACAATCATCCTTGCAATACCATAGTCCGTGGTGTCAGAAAGTCCCAGGGAGATAATATTAATATTTTTCTCCTTGAGCGCATCCGCAATCCCCTTCAGCTTTCCCGGACGATTCTCCAGAAATATGGATAATTGTTCTATAAACATTTATGCTACCTATCCTTTCTCTGCCCTCTGCATTTAAGAAGACAGGGAATTTTAGCTGCTTTTAGTCTTTAGACCCCATACAGCAATTATTTCAACTCATAACCGGTCAGAAATGCCTTTTTGTTCATCTCCACTGTCTTAGGCGGAACGGTCTTTTCAATCACATTGAGCCATTCTTCCTTTGAATAGTCCATGTGCTGTGCAGCCACACCCAGTACAATGACATTGAACACCTTGGGATTCCCCAGTTCCTTTGCCACCTTCATGGCATCCACAGCGTAGACTTTGTGGGTCTCGCGAAGGGTATCCAGGATTCCTTCCGGATACTCCGCAACGCCTGTCACAACTGTGATCGGGTCAATTCTCTGGTCGTTGACAATGATAACACCGTCTTTTTTCAGGAACTGACGGTAACGCAGTGCCTCCAGCCTTTCAAACGCGATCAGAACATCCGCCTGACCTTCCTCCACGATTGGCTCCTGTACTTTTTCTCCATAGCGGACAAAGGTAACTACACTTCCGCCCCTCTGCGCCATTCCATGTACCTCGGAAAGCTTTACATCATAACCGCCTTCCACGGCGAGTCCTCCTAAAATACGGCTGGTGAGAAGTGTTCCCTGACCGCCGACTCCCACTATCATAATATTTCTCGTTGCCATTACACTTCTACCTCCTCTATTGCATCAGCAGGACAGAGCTGTTTACAGAGTCCGCAGCCGTTGCACATGGTATCATCAATGGAAATCGTTCCATCTTCATTCTTGGTAAGAGCCGGACATCCCGGTCTTAAACAAAGCCCGCATTTTTTACATTTCTCTGAAACCGGTCTGCATTTTGTCTTAAATACATTGGTCTTTAACAATGCGCATGGTGCCTGGGCAATGATCACGGATACAGCATCTCTTGCCACTTCCTCCCTGATCGTCTTTTCCAGTTCCTTAATATCAAAGGCATTCACCACATTGACATGCTCAATACCGATGGCTTTGCAGAGTTTGTAGATATCAATGGCCGGAACCACCTGGCCTTTCAGGGTTTTGCCGGTTGCGGCATGGTCCTGGTGGCCCGTCATACCTGTGGTGGAGTTATCAAGAATAATAACCGTTCCGGTAGCCTGGTTGTAAACCATGTTCATCAGGGAGTTCACACCTGTATGCATGAAAGTGGAATCTCCGATGACAGCCACCCAGTCCTTGACATATTCTTTGCCTCTGGCCTTCTCCATACCGTGCAGGGAACTGATGGATGCTCCCATACAGATCGTGGTGTCCACAACACTCAGCGGAGCAACTGCGCCCAGAGTGTAACATCCGATATCACCGGCTGCATGAATCTTCATTTTCTTCAGAACAGAGTAAACGCTTCTGTGCGGACATCCCGGACAGAGGATCGGCGGACGTGCCGGTACCGGCGCCGGTGCTGCAGCCTCAATCTCCTCGCCCAGCACTCTGCGGCGAATCATATTGGCACTGTATTCACCCTGCAGAGTAAATACATCTTTTCCTGAACATGGGATTCCCCAGGATTTGATCTGCTCCTCAAATACAGGCTCCAGTTCCTCAAATATGTAAAGCTTATCAACTTTAGAGGCAAATTCTTCAATGAGCTTTCTCGGCAGCGGATGTACCATACCTAATTTCAGTACGCTGGCGTTGGGCATTGCTTCCTTTACATAATTATACGGAATACCGCTGGTAATGAAACCAATGGACGTGTCATTATACTCTGCTTTATTGATTTCCAGGCTGTTGGCATCTTCGGCCAGCTTCTTCATTCTCTCTTCCACAACCGGATGGCGTCTGATGGCATTGCCCGGCATCATGACATACTTCTGGAACTTGCGCTCATAAGGAGTGTCTTCTCTCTCCACTCTGTCCTCCAGCTCCACGATACCCTGGGAATGTGCCAGACGTGTTGTTGTCCTTACAAATACCGGCGTATCATATTTTTCACTGATGTCATAAGCCAGCTTTACAAAATCTTTTGCATCCTGGGAATCTGACGGCTCCAGTACCGGAACCTGCGCTGCCCTTGCAACCGCTCTGGTATCCTGCTCATTCTGGGAACTGTACATTCCGGGATCATCTGCCACAACCAGGACCAGACCGCCGGTCACACCTGTGTATGCCGCTGTATAGAGCGGATCTGCTGCCACATTCAGACCTACATGCTTCATGGATGCCAGAGCACGCACACCGCTGATGGACGCACCGATTGCCACCTCTGTTGCCACTTTTTCATTGGGGGCCCACTCTGCATAAATTTCCTTATATTTTACAATGTTCTCACTGATCTCTGTGCTTGGTGTTCCCGGATATGCTGCAGAAACCTTTACCCCTGCCTCCCAGGCACCTCTTGCAATGGCTTCGTTGCCAAGCATGATTTTCTTTTCGCCCACGTCTCCTACCTTCTTTCTGTAATTATGGTAACGATGCAGTCAATGGAATCGTTACTGATATTGTAAAACTAATTCTTTCTTAAATCAATCACACGTTTCGCTTTTCCCTCAAAACGTTGTATAGAATTCGGTGATACCAGAGAAACCTTTATATCCAGTCCCAGAACCACACGAATCTTGGACTTAATCTTCTTCTCCAGCTCCTGGAGCGCTGCATAGGAGTCCATCATATAATCAGAAAGGACTTCCACACGGATTTCCAGGGTATCGCTGTGGTTCTTTCTGTCCACCACGATCTCATAGTGCGGCCCGCACTCCTCAATCCCCAGGAGCACTTCCTCGATCTGACTCGGGAATACGTTGACCCCGCGGATTTTCAGCATATCATCTGTTCTTCCAAGCAGATTCTCCATCCGCACAGTGGTTCTGCCGCATTTACAGGGCTCGTACATCAGCCTTGTGATATCCTTGGTGCGGTAACGGATAAGCGGCAGCGCTTCCTTGGATATACAGGTGATGACCAGCTCCCCCTTCTCTCCCGGAGGGAGAACCTCACCTGTTCTCGGATCAATGATTTCAGGTATAAAATGGTCCTCATTGATATGCATGCCGTTTAACTCCAGGCATTCTCCGGAGACTCCGGGTCCCATCAATTCGCTCATACCGTAATTCTGTGTAATATTCATATGATCGCCCCAGGCTTTGTACATCTCCTGGCGCATGGCTTCTGTCATCAGCTCACTTCCCACCAGCGCTGTCCTCATGCTCAGATCACACTGAGGGTGTATGCCCATCTGCTCCGCAACCTCTGCAATGCGCAGCGCATAGGAAGGTGTTGCGATCAGCAGGGTTGTACCGAAATCCTTCATAAACATAAGCTGCTTCTCTGTATTTCCTGTTGAGGAGGGAACAATAGCAGCCCCAAGCCTCTCCAGTCCGTAGTGAAGTCCAAGCGCTCCGGTAAACATACCGTATCCGAAACAAATCTGCGCAATCTCGTCAGGCTGCGCTCCGCCCATACACGCAATACGACAAACGCACTCTGACCAGACATCCAGATCCTTTCTGGTATACCCAACCACAGTGGGCTTTCCTGTTGTTCCGCTTGATGCGTGAATACGAATCAAATCCTTCTTTGGCACTGCGAACAGCCCAAACGGATAATTATCCCTCATGTCCTGCTTTGTTGTAAACGGCAGGTTATGTAAGTCTTCAAGACCTCTGATATCTTCCGGCTTCAGGCCCGCCTCATCCATTTTCTTCCGGTAAGGCTCGACTGTATGATAGACCCGCTCCACCGTCTCTCTGAGGCGTGCAGTCTGAATTTCCTTGATCTCCTCCCGGGATAATGTCTCTTCTTTTGCCCAAATCATAACTTTCTTCCCTTCATTTCCCAGCCCTTATCCGTTTCAGGGAAACATATGCCCTTTCCCGCGGGGACTGTCTGTGCTTCCTATATTAACATATTTATCACGTCAAAGCAATGAAGTACAGGGATTTTCTTGGGATAATTTCGTTATTTTTTGCAGATTTTTCTTGCTCACCCTGTATTTTATGTTAGAATGGAAAAGACGAGAATGTGTTAATCACAATTTTTAGAACAATAGTACAAATGAAACGGAGATAAGTATGAAAAACAAACTGAACGAACTGATTTACACAATTTCCCGCTACACTGAAATTGCCCTGTCAGCAATCATGCTGGTGGTGATCATAGTTCTGATCATACCCATGATCTACAATTTCATAAGCATTCCCCTGCTCAGCATAAAAGCCAGCCAGTTTACTGAATTTCTCGGCAATATCCTGACTCTGATCATCGGGGTGGAATTTGTAAAGATGCTGGCAAAACATACGGCGGAAAACCTGCTGGAGGTGCTCATGTTTGCCATTGCCAGACAGATGATCGTGGAACATCTCAACATGATCGATACTTTGATAGGAATCATATCCATAGCTATCATCTTCTTCATCCGCAAATATCTGCTGCTCAAAACTACTGACAACAAAGCCAAAGTATACGATAAATTGTAAAAGGACAGCCGCACTGCATTTATGCTTTGCGGCTGATCTTACCTCTTTCACTCCACCCGGATAAGCACCTGCCAGTATCCTTTGTGTGTGCTTCCCACGCGGCGCAGACCGCCCTTGTCCTTCCATTTCTTCATATAATATTTTACTCGGTCTGTATTCCAGCACAGCTCTGCTGCCAGTTCCCTCTGGGATATATATGGATATTTTCTAACTGCCTGCAGAAGCTGTCTGTCATAAGCTGACATGCGCACCTCGGGTGTTTGGGTAGTATCCGGTATTGATTGGGTTGTATCTTCGGCTGTTTTGGCAGCATTCGGAATTAATTGGGTAGTGTTCCGTATTGGTTGGGTAGTGTTTCCCATCATTTGGGTAGTATTTTCGGCCGTTTGGGTAGTGTTCCCGGCCGTTTGGGTAGTGTTTTCAACCGTCAGCCCTGCCTGCTCCATTTGTTTTCCGGCTCTGTATTCTGCCGGTTCTTCCATAACCAAAAACGAATTCCGTGCGGACTCCCGGTATAGATTTACGCGAAAATCCACACCTTCTTCCGAAAATTCAGGCTCTTCCACACCAAACTCCCTGCACATCTTCAACATTTTAGGTACACCACTGCCCCATTGTTCCATTATTTTCATATAGGTAAAAGCATTGGCAATCGCCCTGTTTCTGGGCTTGGAATATCCCTCCCTCATCTGCGCAAGTGTCAGTCCGCCAAACAGCATACCCGGAGATGTGACCTCCAGCCGATCATCATACAACGCAACCTGTACGCATCCCGGGTTCAGATAACTTCTGTGCGTCACCGCATTGGCAATAATCTCACGAATACAGAGAATCGGCAGTTCATAGTCATCCACTCTGTACAAACCTTTATATTTCGCCCCATACCGGATATTGCGCAGCACAAAATTGTAGGCTTCGTCTATTTGTTTGTAAATCGGCCCTGTATACTCACGTCTCTCCAGAAACTCACCTCTCGTTGTTCCTCTGAATACGGCACACTGTATTTTAGCCTGCAGAAAATTGTTGTCTGTCAACAGTACAAACGCATTTGTCGGCAGTATTTTTCCCTCTTTCTCTGTCAGTATACCCCAGGACAACAGATTGCTTCTTGTCACGTTCTTCACTGCTGCCCTTTCATTTTCCGTGCTGCACATTTTCAGCGCATACTGCCTCATGGAACTGCACAGTTCCCTGATTTGTCCCTCCTCTGCCAGCCTCGGCGCCGCATATGTCTGATCAAAACACCTGTTCATTCCTTCAAACTCCAGCTCCCTCAGCAAATAACTGTCCGCCGGCCGTGAAGTTCCTGAAATCCGTACATATGTGCCGTTCTCTTTTCCTAATGCAGTGATATAATAGGGACGCTGCCCTCCAGGATAAATCTCTACAACGATCAGTGTCTTGTCTTCTACGGTCTGCAGGGTAATATCGGGAATGATCATGGGCGTACAGCTGTCACAGATTGCATTGGTGAGACTGTCCATGGTCTCAAATACCGTTTCCTGCGGCACTCCTATAATCCTGTGCGTCCCATCCTCCACACCGAAAACCAGCCTGCCCCCTGCCGTGTTCGCAAAAGCAACAACTGTTTTCATATATCGCTCACTTCTGGCCGGCACTTCCTGCTTAAATTCCAGATTTTTTGATTCACCGGTGTATATTTCATCAATTGTCATATATTCCACCCTTCCACTTATATTATAAACCGTATCGTAACTGTTCAGTACCCTCACAGTTACAAGCAAAAATCCATGCAAAATCGCCTTTGGCGATGAAGTTTTTGCCCGGCTGCTAAACGTTTTCTTACGGTCAGCGCAGTAAATGCGCAGACCTACTGAATAATTACACCGTATCAGCAGTTATCCAGTCAAAAATGTGCATTTACTGCTTTTATCCGGCAGCCATCCTGCGATAAACATAGTTTATCACACTTTGCAAATTTCCTCAATGTATATCGAACATATATTCTGTTTTCGTGATATACAACAAATTCTGCCGGTTCAAAACCCGCCAAATTTGTCTCTATTTTCCATATACGCAAAACAGCCGGCACGGATTATATATTAATCCGAACCGGCTGCCCTTCAGACATCCTGCTGTCCTTATACAGCAACAAACGGTATCACATATGCCACGATCGCTATGACAACAGCACATGCCACAACGGTTCTCCAAATCTTAAATTCCTTGTCCATCTTCTGTCTCTCCTGTGGTGTCGGAATATCTTCTTCCATAATGATACGGTCCATCTCTTTTGTCTCATCACTCTGATAGCGTTTCCGACAGACAGCATATATGATCAGTCCGAGAATGCACCAGATCACACCTGTCACCAGTGCTTCCCGGTCAAGCTGGGTCATCATGATAAGATAAATGATAACACTGAGCGGTGCCCCGATCATAATTCCCGGCGCCTTAAAGGGGCGTTTTAAATCGGGATGCTTTCTGCGAAGCCCAAAGGATGCCGCAATGCCGATCACATAATAAAACAAATCTGCAAACAGACTCACGGATGCTATGTAGATCATAGAGTTGGACGCGATCAGAAAAGCAGAAAGCAGGCCAAGCACAATGATTGAGATATAAGGTGTCTTGTATTTCGGGTGTACTTTTGCAAATATTTTCGGCATGGCGCCGTCACGTGCCATGGTGAAAAGATATCTGGGCGGTACGGCGATACTGGCATTCAAAGTTGAAAAATCTCCGCCGAACGCAATTCCGGCTGCCAGAAGGATCAGCGGAAAACCAAGGATACCTGCTGTTTTCATAGCTTCGGCAAAAGGCGCGCTTGCTGTGGACAGCGTGGCGATCTGTTCTGTCGGAACGATACCAACCAAGAACCACTGAAACGCTGCATTTACCGCAAAAACAATAAACGGCGCAAGAAACAGTGCACGGGGAATATTGATCTGCGGATATTTGATCTCCTCCCCCATAGCGCAGCAGGTCTCAAATCCCGCAAAGCACCACCAAATCATACTGACAGATGCGATAAAACCAAGCGGAGTGGACTGGGCAATAAAATCAGGGAGTTTAACGAAATTAGGCATATTTACGTTCGGCAGCATGGTCAAAAACCAGATGATCGCTACGCCCCAGAAAAAGAACATGAATCCATTCTGAAGCTTTCCGGTCATTTCCACACCGCGGACGTTGGTGATAATGAACGCAATTACCACCACTGTGGCAACCACACGGTCGCTCACAGGCAGCTCAATGCCCAGTGCAGAGAAAAATGTTTTGAAATAAAAACTAAACGCCAGTGCCTCCCCGCTGGTAACCGCTACCAGGGAAATTATAAAATTCCACCCGGCAAGCATACCCATGGGTTTTCCTATACCCAGGGATGCATACTGATATGTGCCGCCAGCGTAGGGGAGCGCAGCTCCCATCTCCGCATACAGTAGCGCCGGATAAATACTGATAAGCATAGCAACAAATGTAGCCAGGATAACGGCCGGACCAAGGCCGCCCACCACATTAGCTCCTGTAGTGAACAGACCGACACCTACCACGGTGCCAACGGTGATGGTTACAGCTTCCTTCATTCCGAAGGTTCTTTTCAATGTATTTGTATTCTGATTACTCACTGTGAAGTCTCCCTCTCTCTGTTATGTCGTATTCCTGCTTTTATTTTTGGCTTGTGAAGCGGATGTCAGCCGCCTGCCTGTGCCCTTTCAAGCCCTCGCCGTCAGCCAGTCTGGAGACAAGAGGCGCAATATTTCTCATGGCTTCCGGGGTCATGCTCTGCTGGGTACATGTTTTCAGGAAGGTTCCCACCCACACACCACCGGTATAACGGGCTGCTTTCAGTGTTGGCAGCGTGTGATTGGTACCGGAAGCATAATCCCCAAACACCTCCGCTGTATTCTCTCCTATAAAAAGAGAACCATAGTTGCAGAGTCCCGAAATCAACGCATCAGGATTCTGCACATTCAGCTCCAAATGCTCCGGAGCGTATTCATTTACAAGGTTTACAGCCTCATCAAGATCAGATACCACAACTACCTCACCGTATGTCTCCCAGGATTTTCTGGCGATATCAGCAGTTTCAAGCTGTTCCAGTTCTCTTTCCACTGCCTCCATCACGGCTTTTCCGAATGCCTCATCTGTGGTGACCACCATGCCCTTTGCATTGACATCGTGTTCAGACTGTGCCAGCAGGTCAGCAGCCACGATCTCAGGCGTTCCGCTGCCGTCCGCGATCACCAGAACTTCACTGGGACCTGCTACAAAGTCAATTCCCACCTGACCATAACACTGTCTCTTGGCCTCTGTCACGAAACGGTTGCCCGGCCCAACGATCATATCCACCGGGGCAATCTCTTCCGTTCCATAGGAAAAAGCTGCGATCGCCTGGGCCCCGCCCACTGCATAGATCTCATCCACACCTGCAATATCCATGGCAGCCAGGGTCTTAGGATTAATCTTTCCGGTTCCCTTCATGACCGGCGAACATGCAGTCACACGCTCCACGCCGGCAGTCTTGGCCGGAATGATCAGCATAAGCGCTGTGGAATAAAGGGGATAATTTCCTCCCGGCACATAACAACAGCAGGATTTTACGGGAATGATCCTGTGTCCCAGAAAGATTCCCGGCATAGGGCTGAAGTTTTCAAGAGGCTTCACCGTCTCCCTCTGGGCTTTGGCAAATGCCTGTATATTGGATGCCGCTGCTTTTAAGTCAGCTACCTCCTGGGGAGAAAGCTGCATATAAGCTTCCCGGACCTCCTCTTTTGATACGCGCATGGAAACCCGCTCACACTGGTCAAACTTTCTGCTGTACTCCTTAAGCGCCTCATCCCCGTTTCCCCGTACATTGTCAATAATCTCCTGTACCATACGGGACAGCTCTTTTCTGTCCTCCTCGGTCCTCTCCTGAGCTTTTTTTAATATTTTCATCATCCATACCTCACTTTTTATATGAATTCTACCCGTTTTTCTTTATCGTGCTACCATAATAAATCATAGAGTCTGCTTTAGGTCAATATACTATTTTTACGAAAACTGATATAAACCTTGAGTATACTCCAGATTTATGCTAGAGTGTAGGCATAAAAATGGATTCTCAGGAGGAACCGGACTGTGCGCATAGGAAAAGTATCGGAAAAATACCATATTTCAGTGGACAACATCTATTATTACATTAATTATGGGCTTTTGGTCCCTCCCAAACCCAAAGGCCAGTACGTATTCGACGAACAGACTGTCAGGGACCTGGAATGGATCCTGGGTTTAAAAGAACTGGATTTCTCGCTGCGGGAGATTCATGTTATCCTGTCCCTGAAACGAATCTCAGGACTGGCTGACCCCCAGGACATGGAAGAATTAAAAGAAATTTTCAAGGGAAAACGTGACTTCTGTATGAAAGAAATTGAGCGGAAACAGCAGGTACTGGAACGTCTGGATTCGCATATCAAAACCATAGAAGCATCCGAAAGCACTCCACGGGCCAGCACCGGTGTCCCCCTTACTGCCCTGCCGCTTCTGTGCTGCCCCCTCTGCGGCGGGTCCCTCTCTCTCTCTGAGGTGAAAATGGATCAGCGTTTTATTTACAAAGGCAGCTTATCATGTTCCTGCGGCTACAGCGCCCATATCTCCTCCGGTATCCTTATGACACCAAACAAAAACGAAAACCTGCAGGATACACCGGATATTACCCGCGAGCTATACAAAGATCTGCCGCCTGCGCTGATCAGCACCTTCCAGCGCTCCTATAACTGGATGTTGAAACAGATTGAAGAAACAGACCTGCATGAAAAGGTGATTGCGGAGACTTATATCAATGCCTGGTTTTTTATGCACAATCATCTGGAATATCTGCCCACTGACAGCCTGTACATTGTCATTGACAAATATCCGGAAACCCTTCTCATGTACAAGCATCTGATAGAACGTCAGAAACCAGAGCTGGATATCCTGTATCTTGCGGATTCCAGCACCCGTTTTCCTCTGAAAAAAAACTGCATAGACGTACATCTCGACTTCTTTGCAGCCAACGAACATAACTTTTATCATGATACTTTTTTATTTGAAAGGATTGCCCCTTATCTTACCGCTCACGCAGACTTGATAGGTACTTATTTCTACTTTGAAAATGCCCCCAAATCCATGCGCCTTCTGCTGAGCCAGTATCCGGAATGTTTCTGTATGAATTTCCGGCTGGACTATTTTCTATCCTCACTGAAGAAAGCAGGCTTTCGCCTGAAAGGTTCTGAGGACTGCGGTGCGGTCACGGATTCGGGGAACAATCTTGGATTTGGATTTCATGTAAAAGGTGAAAAAATGCATCTCATGCCATATCATGCCAGTTCTGCACCTAATGGTCAGGATATCAGCAGCGGTTCAGACAATACTGTATGAACTCATGTGCCAGACTGCACATTTCCTCTGTCCAGTATTCAGCGCCGCCATGGTCTGCTCCTTCCAGCAGATATAAACGGACATCTTTACCACATGCTTTCATTTTTTCATAGAGCTGCACGCTCTGGTATGTATGAATCGTTCTGTCCTTTGTGCCGTGAACGATCATGGTTGGAGCCATATCCAGCTCCGGTGTGATCCAGCATTCCACGGAACCTTTTCTGCATAGTTCCGGGTGCTCTTTCAGATTTACTTTTCCCATCAGCAATCCTTCCGGGCTGTCCTCCATATGATGATTGACTGTAGATGGAAAACCTTCCTCGTACATCATGCTGACAGAGCCATAATAATTAAGTATGCCTTTTACCTCCGCTGAGACTCCCGGAAACAGGCTGGCATCCAGTTCCCCGCCTTCCCTTGCGATTCCGCAGAACATGGATGTATGTCCCCCGGATGAATCACCGCCGACCACAATTCCATCCGGGTCTGCATGGTACTCGGAAGCGTGAACCCTCATATAACGAATTGCGTTTCTTGCATCCTGAATCTGTGCCGGGAAAGGTGCAAGGCCGGAATGCCGGTATTGGACAACCGCTATCACATACCCCTTCTTGGCCAGTCCGGACAACATGGCACACTGCATCCAGACATCCTGCTCCATCCATGCAGATCCTTGGATAAATACCATGCACGGGTAAATTTTATCCGGCTCATTCCTGATAAAAGGCAGCAGGATCTGCAGATGCAGGGGTACATCGTCAACTCTGGCATATTCCACATCGTGCAGGTAACGAACCCCCACTTCATCTCCTGTTGTCTTCAATCGCACTGCTCCGGGTACTTCCTCTGAATACCCTGGATACTCCTCATAGGTCCATGCTTTAATTTCCATTTTGACACCTCCGCTTATATAGTTTTGCATTATTTAAAACCTTTTTCCGCTGCAGTTCTGATTCCCACAGAACTTTCTTCAGGTGGGAATCTTCCTGCCAAAAAAGGCCTTAAGTTCTTTTCTCTCCGCACAGGATTCCGATCAATTCTGATTTCTCGTCCAGACTCCCAGCTTTTGGCGGAGTTTTGACTGGAAAACTTTACTATATATCTATCATACATGGGTGGTATCAAGAATGCAAAGGTCTTTTTGAAAACTCATAGGAAGATATGGTTTCCGAACCTTTTATGATTGTAGAAGTGCCTTGATATATTAGAATAAGATGTTGATTGGCCTTCTATTACAGATAAGTCTTAACCGAAATATATACCCTGTAGGTAATTTGGGTGATTTTTGACATGATACGCCTCTGTTTTACAGATAAACCTTAACTGAAATATATACCCTGTAGGTAATTCTGGTGATTTCAGCCTGAAAATGACCTTGATTTACAGATAAATCCTAACTAAAATATAAACTCTGTAGGTAATTCTGGTGATTTCTGACTTGGTACGCCTCTGTTTTACAGATAAACCTTAACTGAAATATATATTTTATAGGTAATCCCGGCAATTTCAGACTGAAAATGTCCTTGATTTACAGATAAACACTGACCCATCATTATACCCTCCTCCCCCACTTCCAGCACTATTCTCCCCTCCAAAAACCACCATAATTTCCCGCCACACACAAAAAAGGGAAACATACCCCCAATAAACCTCAGAAGTATATTTCCCTTATCACCCATGTTACACTATTTAAAGAACTTCTCAGCCGCCTGGATCAGATAACAGGTATCCTTAACCCCGGCAGTCTCGTAAGGAGAATGCATGGCAAGCTGCGGAAGGCCGATATCCACGGCGTTAAGCGCCACTTTTGTATTGGAGATATTTCCAAGTGTGGAGCCTCCCAGAATGTCGGAACGGTTTGTAAATGTCTGGAAAGGCACACCTGCCTCCCTGCACAGATCCTTGAATATGGCAGCAGATACGCCGTCTGTACAGTATTTCTGGTTTGCGCTGTGTTTGATGACAATACCCTCGTTCATATAAGGACGGTTCACCGGGTCTGCCACCTCCTTGTGATTCGGATGTACTGCATGGGCATTGTCAGCGGAGAGCATGAAGCTCTTTGCAAGTCCTCTTAAATACTCCTCATAAGACAGCCCCAGGCACTCATTCACACGCACCAGTGTATCATACAGGAATGTGGATGCAGCACCCTGCTTTGTTCCGCTTCCCACTTCCTCATTGTCAAGCACACAGTGTACTGCCACGTACTCCTTTTTCTCCCCCTTTAAAAATCCCTGAAGAGAGGAAAATGCGCACTGCAGATCATCCAGGCGTGAGGAGGATACAAACTCCTCATTTGCGCCCCAGATACTGCCCTTAACACGGTTGTACAGGAAAATGTCATGTCCTAAAATGTCCTCTTCCTTCACTCCTGCAGCCTTTGCGATGGTCTTCATAAAGGTATCTTTTGAAGAGATATCACCGTACAGCGGAAGCATATCCACCTGGGCGTTATATTTATATCCGTCATTGACTTCCCTGTTCATATGGATTGCCAGATTGGGGATCATCAGCAGGTCCCTGTCCACATCCACAAGCTTTGTGACAAAGCTATCCCCTTCTTTCACGATCACCCTTCCCGCTACGGAGAGCGGACGGTCAAACCAGGGGGCGCAGAGCATACCGCCGTAACGCTCCACATTCAGCTTCACATACTTATTATCCACTTCCATCTCCGGATTTTCCTTGATCTTAAAAGTAGGGGAATCGCTGTGGCTGGCCATGATGCGGTATCCGGTAAATCCGGTTTCCGGTATGGTGAATGCCACGATGGAGGAGTCATTTCTGGTGACAAAATATCTGCCGCCCTTTTCGATCTCCCATTTCTCTTCCTCTTTCAGCTCTGCGAATCCGTCTGCCGAAAGAATCTCCTTCATATTTTTAATAGCATGAAAACAGCTTGGGCTTTTTTCAATAAATGCAAGAAGCTGTTCTGCAGTCTCTCTGTACATTAATTTTTCCTCCTGTAGTTCTGCCCGCCAATGAGGGCTTTTTCTTCTATTGTACCTGTCCGGCGCTGTTCTGCCAACAGGAATTTTCATACAACAAACGCCCAGCCGCTTTTGGCAGCCAGACGCTTCTTTTACTTATGCCTGATTCTTTGCTTTGGAACGTTTTGCGATCTGAGGCATAATGAATCCCAGTCCGATCAATACGAAAGGAGTCACAATATTCAGTACGAACTGGAAGGTATCCTCAGAGTAAATACCCAGAACACACGCAAACGCGGTAAACAGGAAACACCACGCTCCCAGAACAACGCCAAGCGTTTTGTTCTTCACAAAACGGTACTGTGCCGGGAATCTCTCCCCTGCTTTTTTCAGCGCAATATATGCCACGAATACCCACAGATAACGCAGAGGCATACACACGGAATTCACCTTTACCAGCCAGCGTACCAGTGTATCCACGCTGCCGATGCCGATTGCCGGAACAATGATCAGAATAGAAACAATGATCATGACCAGCTTATGGCCGTTGGTGTATGTGCCGTGTTCGTTCTGTTTGAACATGGATGCAGGGATGAAGTTGTCATCCGCATTGTCAAGCAGCATACGAAGAGGCGCGTCGATGGAAATGATCATAACCGTAAACTGACCGATCAGGTTACAGATTGCATAGACCACCACGAAGAAATTGCCCAGTCCGTAATACTCTCCCAGTGTCTGGAATGCATAGTAAGCACCGTTTGTCATAAGGTCTTCCGGAATGTTGTTGGAGTCAAACATCATGCCCATGGCAATGGTTCCCAGCATAGCGCAGACAGCAACCATAACAGCCAGGGCGATCATGCCCTTTGAGAAATCCTTTGCGGGATTTTTCGTCTTATTTACATATGGAGAAATTTTCTCACATCCGCCCACGGCAAATACCAGAATGGACAGGTTTAATAAGAATTTCGCATCAAAGGACGGCATAAAGGTCTTCACAGACCAATCTATATCCAGTACATTTGCATGGGTGATAGCCGGAGCTGCAAGCATCATGACCACAAACAGCAGGGACATAATGAACATGGTGGAGCCTGCCAGTGTGGAAAGCTTTTTCAGCACATTGATTCCTTTGGATGCCACCCAAACGGCAAACAGGAACAATACCAGACAGAGTACCTGCAGTACCCTGGTGTTCATGGAGCTGATCCGGTTGTCCCTAAAGATTGCCCAGCTCGCTGCAATAAAAGATGCACTGGGCTTCTGGGAAATATAAGGCATATGGACGATCCAGTAAGTCCATCCCGCCATATAAGCCATCCTTGGGCTTATGGTTTCCAGAATCCAGGAACTGACACCGCCGCCTGCGTCCTTGAAGGCACTGCCCAGTTCACCTACCATCAGTGCGTATGGCACAAAGTAAATGGCAAATATGATCACCCAGGATATGATTGCCTTTAATCCGCCGTACTCTGAGAATCCGTTGATCACATTTCCGAATCCCCACACCGTGGAGAATGCCATAAATGCAAGGCTGTACCACAAGATTTTCTTTTCACTTTCGTGTTGTTTCATTGTTTTCCTCTCCTTGATTTTTTCTCCCGGTTTTTATCAGTCTCACCGGGAATCGCCAGCCAGTTCAAGGTAACAAAGCAGCCGTCAAAATTTCGTCAAAATTCATCTTTTTTGCAATTTTCGCATTCAATTCCTGCAATTCCCATGGCTACTTTTTCCGGCGTGATGGGCATCTCCGAAACCCTTACACCTGCGGCATTATAAACGGCTGCCGCTATTGCCGGACATGGAGTGTCAATCACGATCTCACCGATGGATTTGGCACCAAAGGGATGGCTTCCTTCAAAGCTGCTCTCAAAATCTACGCGGATCTTACCTACGTCTAAGCGGGTGGGAATCTTGTACTGCATCAGGGAATTGTTCAGCATCTGTCCCCGTTCACTGTACTGAATATCCTCAAAGAGGGCCATGCCGATACCCTGAGCGATACCGCCCTCTGTCTGCACTCTGGCAAGGTTCGGATTGATCGGGGTGCCGCAGTCCACCACTGCCACGTAGTCGATCATTTCCACAGACCCGGTCTCTCTGTCCACTTCCACTTCCGCCATGCCCACCATGAATGGCGGCGGGGATATGGGTGAGGAGGCATTTTCTGTCACCTGAAGGGAATCGTTGTTGCCGAAGGTACCGCGGATGCCGATCTCCTCCAGGCTGACCGCCCCGCTTCCGTCCTTCCTGCTGACTCTGCTTCCGTCAAAATCCGTCTCCTCCCTGGGAACCTCCAGCATCCCGGCACCCAGATCCCAAATCCGTTCTTTCAGACTTTCACAGGCCTTCACCACAGCCTTGCCTGCAATATAAGTGGTGGCGGAGGCGTAGGAACCGGAATCATACGGTGAGATATCCGTATCCACCCCAAACACCACAATGTTGTCATAATCCGTCATCAGCGTATCTGCTGCCATCTGGGAGAGCACCGTGTCACAACCGGTACCCATATCCGTGGCCCCGAGGCTTAAGGTGTAAGAACCGTCCTCGTTAAGCTTCACGCTGGCGCCTCCCACATCCACGCCTGCGATGGAGGAGCCCTGCATGGCCATGGCAACACCCACGCCGCGCACTTTTCCGTTCTCCATCACTCTGCGGGGGAACTTCTCGTCCCAGTGAAACATCTCCTTTGCCCTTGCCATACAGCGGTCCAGAGCACAGCTTGTGACCTCTGTGCCGCCGTCGTATCCGATAAACCTGCCGCCCTCTTTTGTCATATTTTTCTCGCGCAGCACAACCGGATCCATATGCAGCTTTTCCGCCAGCTCATTCACAGCGGATTCCACTGCGAAGATTCCCTGGGTAGCTCCGTATCCCCTGTAAGCGCCTGCTGACATCTGGTTGGTATACACAACGTCATACACAAAGCGGTATGCCTCTGTATTCCGGTAAAGGGCAATGGATTTGTGACCGGAAAGTCCCACTGTGGTAGGACCGTGCTCACCGAAAGCCCCTGTGTTTGACAGGGTATAGACGTCAATAGCCCGGATGGTCCCCTCCCTGTCCGCACCGATGCGGACCTTTAACTCCATCTCGTGTCGGGGGGAAGAACATATCTGGGATTCATAGCGGGAAAAGATCATTTTCGCCGGCTTTCCTGTCTTCACCGTCACGATTGCTGGGTAGACCTCAGATACCAGCGTCTGCTTTGCGCCGAAGCCTCCGCCGATACGCGGCTTGATCACACGGACTTTCGATGCCCCGATTCCCAGTGCCCGCCCCAGGATTCTCCTCACATGGAAAGGCACCTGTGTGGAGGACACAATATTCAGCCTTCCGAAATGGTCCATATAGGTATAGCTTCTGAATGTCTCCATCATTGCCTGCTGATTGGCCTTTGTATGGTATGTGCGTTCCACCACACAGTCACAGTCTGCCAGGATCTTCTCCACATCCCCGTCCCCTTCCTCGGCATGGGCACAGAGATTCCGCTTATTGTCTGCTCCCACAGGAAAACGTGACTCCCAGTTGTCCTCCGGGTGGATACAGACCGCATTGTCCTTTGCCTTATGGAAATCCAGAACCGGCTCCAGCACCTTGTATTTCACCTTAATGATCTTCAGTGCCCGGTCCACGGCCTTTTCCGTCTCCCCTGCGACAATGGCAGCGGCATCTCCCACAAAACGCATTCTTCTGTCAAGGATCAGCCTGTCATAGGGGCTGAATTCCGGATAAGTCTGTCCCGCCATGGTAAATCTGTCCTGGGGCACATCCTCGTAAGTGAGGATACACGCGATCCCCGGAACCTTCATGGCATTCTCTGTCCTGATCTCCTCGATCCACGCATGGGCATGGGGGCTGCGCAGAACCTTTACCACCAGACAATCCTTCGGCGCCAGGTCATCCGTGTACACAGGCTGGCCTGTCACAAGGGCCATGGCGTCCTTTTTCCTCACCGGTTTGTTTACATAACTCATCTGTCGCTGCCCCCTTCCCTCTGCTCCTTCTTATATTTTAAAAATGCCAGAATACTTCTCGTCTGCCCCATGAATCCGGAACAGCGGCAGAGATTTCCGGCAAGATATTCGCCGATCTCCTCCTCCGTTGGCTCCTTCATCTCCTCCAGCATGGCAAAGACATTCATGATAAATCCCGGATTACAGAAACCGCACTGCTCTGCTCCCTGGTCTGCTAAAAAGGAACCGAACTCCTCCGCTTCCCTCTGCATTCCCTCCAGGGTCACGATTTCATGTCCGTCCGCGCGGACCGCCAGCATACTGCAGGAGAGCACCGGCTTTTTGTCCATCAAAACAGTACAGAGGCCGCAGTTGGCAGTCTCACATCCCCGTTTCACGCTGTAGCAGCCCTTCTCCCGAAGAAGGTCTAAAAGCAGCAGATCCGGCGCTGCATCCACCTGCATTTTCTTTCCGTTTAAAATAAATTTAATTTCCATTTTCCATACCTCCTGCTGCCAGCAGCGCCCTTTTGGTCAGAACACGGACCAGATGGGTTCTGTACTCTTTGGAAGCCCGCATATTGCTTCCCGTGACAACGCACTCTGCAGCCTTTTTGGCCAGCAGCTCCGCCTGTCTGTTCCACTCCCCGGCACTCATATCTTTTTTATTGACAGGGGTATCCATCTTCTCTTTCAGAAGAGCCGCTCTGCCGGGCCTTGCTCCGATGGAAAGCCGCATACCTTCCTCGTCAAGACATACCGCACAGGCCAGTACAGGGAAATCCGTCTTAGCATTTCTCTGGCTTACATATGCGGATCTCTGGTGATGTTTCTTAACAATTATATTTACCAGGATATCTCTGTCCGCTTTTTTTTCTGCAAACTCTTCCATGGATATCCTGCCGCCTTTATAAAGCTCCACATAGGAATCCAGCGCCAGAAACATGGTGAGCACATCAGAAAATCCAAATCTGCCATAAATGCTGCCTCCTGCAGTCGCACAGTTTCTGAACTGTACTCCCACAATATGCCGCAGGCTCTCCCGCACAGCTCCGTCCGTGCAGGCATTTAATCCCGCGTGTGTCTCCAGAGTCCGCAGGGAGGTCATACAGCCGATCACGAATTCGTCCTCTGTCTCTTTGACCGTATCCAGTCCGAGACCGGACAGATCAATGGCCGTTCCCACGCTTCGGTTCATCATCTTCATCCAGACCATTCCCCCAAGCACGCGGGATGACTTTTTCTGGTTCAGCTCATAGGCTTCCTCCAGACTGTTCACCTTCACATACTCTTTAATCTTCAGCATAATCCATTCCTCTCCGTTTTTGACATCCCGCGCTTTTTGCGGGCAGACATCACTCAAAAAAACACTGCTGATGCAGTGCTCCCAAAAGTCATTTTCTCTCTATGAGGGAATTATAACATAGGCTGTTTGTGAGGTGCAAGCTGTTTTGCCGTACCCCCGTAAATTCCAAAGGAAAATACCTGAAATACTAATGACAAATTTCTGCTTTTTATTTATAATGAGATGAGTAATGCAAAAATTTACAGACAGCCTGAAATAACAGACAGAAAAGGCAGATGATACCAATGAAAAAGAACTCTGACATACGAAATATCCTGGTGCTGACATTTCTGTTCCTCCTCAGCATCATACCTCTGGGCTTCCTGACAGATGCCTCCCAGGATACTTTTGCCTATGCACCGCTGCCGAATACGGATTACGCTTCCCCGGATCTTGATCTGGAATACGAAGCCCTGGAGAACATGGCCGATTATATACTTGTGGAATCCGATATTGCTGAATATTCCCCTGAAAGAGAAATTCCCGAGGGCAGCACAGCCGAAAGCCTGCTGGATTCCATTCTGGAAGAATACGGACTGAATGAAGAAAACTTTTCCTTCTTCTACCGCAATACCTTCACGCAGGAAATATATATATACAATCCTGACACCCTCTTTACGGCAGCCAGTACCGTGAAGGTGCCTGTCAACATGCTCTACTACGATGCCGTCAACAGCGGGGAGCGCACCCCGGAGGACGGGCTTCCCTACAATGCCTCAGCCACAGATACGGAGGGAGACGGCTCCACCCCCTATGATTACCGGCCCGGCAGCCTGGTTCCCCTCTCCTATCTCATGGAGGAGAGCATAGTGTACAGTGACAACACCGCCAATAATATTATGATTCAAAACCTGGGCGGTGTTTCCGCCTACCGGCATATGATGCTGAAATATTCGGACAACACCTACCCGGATGCGTTTTTTGCCAGCAACAAGCTTTGTGCTGATTTTTCTTTTGATGTGATAAATTATCTATATGAACATTCCTCCGCGTACACTCCGCTTCTGGAATACATGAAAGAAGCTGCGCCGGGCACCTTTTTACAAAAATACATAGACCTGGACCTCTTCCCGGTGGCCCATAAATACGGAGATTACGACGGGTGTCTCCACGACTATGGGATTGTCTACACACCCGCACCATTTTTGATCGGTGTGTTTACTGACCACGTGTCCAATGCGGAAGATCTGATCGGAGTGATCGGCGAGACCTACTTAAACTATACCCTGAGCGTTGCCGAACCAACTTATGTAAGAATATCTGTGGTACCGGCATCATAATTATTCTGTAGGCCTGCGCATTTACCTGTCATCATAATACAAGGGCTGCGCGCCCCTGAGACGAAAGGAAACAAAAAACATGAAACAGACAACTGACCTGGGCAGGGACAAGGTATGGCTGCTGGTCCTCAAACTGGCTGTCCCCTCCATGATCGCCCAGTTCGTCACCGTACTTTACAGCATCATTGACAGAATGTTCATCGGAAACATACCCAAGATCGGAGATCTGGCACTTGCGGGAGTGGGAATCTGCGGCCCTATTGTCACCCTTCTCACTTCCTTCGGAACCCTGATCGGACTGGGCGGCTCTATCCTCATGTCCATGCGTCTGGGTGCCGGGCGGAAGAAACAGGCCCAGTCCATATTGGCCCACAGCTTTGCCATGCTGGTGGTCTTCTCCGCTGTACTGACTCTGCTCTTTCTCCTGACGAAAAAATATCTTCTGCTCTGGTTCGGGGCAAGTGCCGCCACCTTTGTATACGCGGACACCTATCTCACCATCTACACAGCAGGAACGTTCTTCGCCCTCATGGCGATCGGGCTTAATTATTTTATCACCTGTCAGGGGTTTCCCGGTGTGGGAATGACCACTGTGCTGATCGGCGCTGTCACCAACATAATCCTGGACCCTGTCTTTATCTTCGGTCTGCATATGGATGTGGCGGGTGCAGCCATTGCCACGGTCATCGCACAGTTTGCATCCTGCGCCTTTGCTTTCTGTTTCCTGATCGGCAAAAAGGTTCCCATCAAAATAACCAGGCTGCGGAAACCGGCCTGGTCCCCCATGATCGTCAAAAGGATCCTGGTACTGGGTGTCTCCCCCTTCCTGATTCTGGCAACCGACAGTGTGATCATCATTGTCCTGAATGCCATGCTGCAGAAGTACGGCGGTCCCGGCGAAGGTGATGTGCTCATCACCTGTGCCACCATTGTGCAGAGCTACATGATGCTCATAACCGGCCCCATGCTGGGTATTTCCAGCGGAACACAGGCCATACTCAGCTACAATTACGGCGCAAAAGCTGTGGACAGGGTGAAAAAGGCAGAAAAATATATCCTGCTTCTCTGCCTCTGTTTTACAACCGTAATGTTTATACTGTCCAGGATCGTGCCTGTATACTTTATCCGGATTTTTACCGACGAGCCGTCTCTGGTATCCCTTTCCACCTGGGGAATCCATGTGTTTACGCTGCTGATCATTCCACTCAGCTTCCAGTATGTGTTTGTGGACGGTTTTACTGCGCTGGGACTTTCCAGAACTGCCCTGTTTCTCTCCATGTTCCGGAAAGGGGATTACATGCTTTTTACTATTTTCCTTCCCATCTTTTTCGGGGCCAGAAGCGCGTTTTACGCGCAGCCTATTGCAGACGGAATCGCCTCTGTTATGGCGACTGCTGCCTTTTTCCTCTTTTTCCGCAGACATCTGGAGAAGCGTCTGCAGCAGTGACTGTGAACAGTATTTAGAAAAACTTTCGTTGACATTTTGCTGAAATACTTTAAAATATTAGGAAACGGGAAAGGGGATGTAATTGATGAGAGACAAACTGAAATATCTTCTCCTGTTGCTGCTGTCTGTTCTGTGTCTGTCCGTACTGGGCGCCTGCGGCAAGGACGACAGCGCTGCGGAGGAGGAAGCTGCCCTGGATTCTGTATCTGCTTCCATGGACGGAACCGTGACAGCTTTTACCGGAAAGGAAATCAGTATAAATACTTCAGATAATGAAACACTGACTTTTGATATGACAAAAGCGGAACTGGACTGCAAAAACGGAATTATCCCGGGCAATGAAGTGACGCTTATTTATGTAGGTCCCCTGGACGGAACAGATACCAGTAAAGTCCGGCTTAGAAAGATCATCACCACAGACGATAATTCAGGCCTGCTTCCCACAGACGGGACAAAAGTAATCTCACCCAGCGGCGGCGCAGAAGGTTTTAATTCCGGAAAAGCCGGATACGATGAACCGGATTCCGGTGCCAAAGTGGAGGAGAAGACAGAGACCGTCACCGTAAAAAGCCCTGTAAATGTAAGAGCCGACGCGGCAAGCCAGGCAGAGGTCCTGGGCGTGCTCCAGGGAGGTGCCACAGTGACACGGACCGGAATCTGTGACAACGGATGGCATCGGATCGTCTATGAAGGGGAAACGGGATATGTGTGGGGAGATTATCTCTCTGACTGAAAAACCCCATAAACTGGGACTGTCGGTTAATCCCGATTTTTAAGTTTTCTTCTACAAAATAAGTATATCTCACAGAATTTTGTGTTTTTCAGAACACGATTCTCTGTGAGATATACTTGTTTTTTTCTTTGGGTGTTCTCCCAATCGCATACAACATGAATTCACTTTATATTTTTTATTTGCGTCAGTATTTGAACCGCTGAAAGTTTCCATTTTCCTTAATGTCTGCAAAAAGTCCTTCCATCCGGATATGGCACCTCTCTTGCATCATGGCAGATATAATGAACTTGTTTTTGTGCATAGGAGACCTCCACGCCAGCCCCATGATTTTTAATCATTATTTAATTTTGTCATTGACAAGTATTTTCGGTACTCCAAAATCCTCTTTTAACCAGCGTGATACTGAAATAATAAAAAAGATCTGAAGGACCAAAATAGGTATACAAGTCAGGATGGATGAGGTTTTTACTACCTCCATACCACCTACAAGTATCAATGACATAGTTGCCAGGTACACAAAGAATGACCAGAACAGGCGCACCCAGCGCTTGGGTTCTGCATTGTAACCAACTTCCTGGCTGGTGATGTTGGACATGGTGTAAGCACCTGAGTCAATACCGGTAGCCTGTGCTATCATGAGAAGCAGCACAAACAAAGGAATGATCACTGTCTTGCCGGGCAGGGTATCCAGGATTGCATAGATTGCCTTAGGTCCTCCCTGAGACTGCATGATACCAATCAGATCCATACCCTTATTAAAAATCAGGTCCTGAACGTAACCGCCCATGATGCCAAAGATAAGCATTGTACCGCCGCCTGCCGTGACGATCATATTAAGTACAAAGGCCCTCAGTGTTCTGCCTTTGGAAATACGGGCCATGAACAGACCAATATAGATTGCCCATGACAACCACCATGCCCAATAGAATACAGTCCAATTTTGAGGGAAACCGGATCTGCTGACTGCGTCGGTATAGAAGCTCATTCTGAAGAAGTTTTGTATCATAATACCCAGGGAATCACTGAAATAAGACAAAATCCATGAGGACGGTCCTACCAGAAATACATAGATCACAAAAGCGATAAACATAACCATGTTGATGTTTGAAAGCTTTGCGATACCCGAGTACAAGCCTTTGAAACAACTCCAGCTATATATGCAGGTGAAAAACAATCCTACTGCGATCTTCAGCGGCAGAGTATCCGGAATTCCGAAAAATTCTGATATTATGCAGGAAATCATAGGAAATACGAAGGCCAGAGAGGTAGCGAAACCACCCATCATACCGATAACTACCAGCACATCAATGGCAATACCGACTTTTCCGTATGCTCTTTTCCCCAGAAGTCCGCTGCATGCATAGCTTGCCTTAAAATGGAACTTCCGTCTGTTGTAATAGCAGTATGCAAATGCAATTGCAGGTACGGAGAATATAGCCCACGGGGTAAATCCCCAATGAAAAAAGCTGTAAGCAGATGCCCATTCTCTGGCTGCTGCAGACATTGGTTCAATACCAAATGGCGGGGATGAGAGATAGTACAGAGGCTCAACGCAAGCCCAGTACATGGCTCCCGCACCGATTCCTGCGCAGAAGAACATGGCAACCCATGTAAAATCTTTAAACTCCGGCTTATCGTCCCTTGTTCCCAGTTTTACGGAACCAAATCTGCCAATTACAATCCACAAACTAAAGGCAAGACTGACAAATCCCACCAGTTCAAACAGCCAATCCAGTCCATATGTAACCTTGTCCATTACCAGATTGACCAGTCCCTGTGCCTCATCCTGCATAATGATCAATGGAACATATAGCGCGAGACAGCCAATGACAGAAGCCAGAAATATCGGTTTTGATACATTAGCCATCTGTTTTTTTCTGTTCTTCTGTTTCCCTTCGTCGCTGTTCATTTATTGCTCCTCGTAAATAATCTCTTTCTGTACGGTTCCATCATCATTCAGGATAGTCCATTTTTTTCTGATTTCCTTGAAGAATGTAACAACCATTAAAGTAATAATAATAACTGCAGGTACAGAACCAATGATGGTAACTGCCTGTGCTGCGGAGATACCGCCGCAAAGCAGCAGAACGATCGCGATTGCACCAACGCCCAGGGACCAGAAAATTTTGTTCCATCTGGGAGGCTCATCCTCAGGTCCAAGGTCCTTTGTGGTGATCATGGCCATACTGAACACATTTCCGTTCAGCAGAGTCTGCATGCACAGGAAGCCATAGATCATCAGGATAGGATATAAGAATTTAATAAAAGGGATGTAATCCCAAAGTGCTACAATCGCTTCACCCTGTCCGGATGTTGCAATTATGGAAGCCAGATCCACATGATGGTTCTGATGAATGTAGATAGAGTAATTCTGAAATACACCGAAGAACAGCCATGAACCCAGTGTCTGAGCTGCCAGAGCACCGATAACCGTCTGTCTTACGGTACGGCCGCGGGAGATCTTTGCGAAGAATAAGCCGTTGTGGATCGCCAGAGCCAGGTACCAGCACCAGTAAAATACTGTCCAGTTCTGAGGTGTGCCGGATGCTGCATATGTATCTGTGTTGAATGTCAGACGAACAATGTTCTGCAGATACATACCGATGTTATCCAGTGTACCGTTCAAAATATAGGATGTAGGGCCTACGATCAGCAGAAATGCCAGCAGTCCAAAGCCGACTACTACACGAAAGTTGCTCAGGTATTTGATACCCTTGGAAAGACCGGTATACAGCAGTAAAGCCATTACAACTGACCACATGATGATGACAACTGCCTCTGCCTGGAAGCTCATCTGGATACCAAAGCTTCTGCCGATGATGGCGAACAGAGTAGGTACGTTTGTTCCTACGCATGTTACAACGCCGGCAAGTATGGATACAGCGAATAATGCATCGATCACCTTGCCGAAAATACCTTTGGCATTCTTCTCGCCAAGGAGAGATACGCATGCCGTGGAGGGGCGTACATCTTTAACCTTTTTGCAGAAGATCTGATATGCCCACACAACACCCATCAGCGTTGCTGCTGCCTGAATAACAAGACCCCAGTGGTGAAGAGGGTAGGCGGTTGCTTTATATAATGCTTCCATTGAATAAGGCTCAACTCCCTCAGTGGGTGTCTGATAGTAATAAAACCACTCGATTGCTGTCCATGTTAATACACCAAGACCTGCAATGGAGGTGAAGATCATGCTCAGCCATGAGAATGTGGAATGCTCAGGTGCTTCTGTACCAAAGCGCATCTTTCCAACAGGATGAATACACAGGAAGATACATAAGGCGATCATCATGAATACAAACAGTTCAAAGAACCAGCCCATATCAGCACAGATCACGCTGAATGCCAGGGTGCTCAGTGCAGCACCTGCAGATGCAGGGTCATTTATAACCCATACTACCAGCGCAATGATCACAAGCAGAGGCGGAATAAATACAACCGGCTCAATTTTGGCGTTTTTTCTCTTTTCCATTCTATTGCCCCTCCCTCTTTAAATTTTTGTTTAATCAATAATTTTTGCCATATAAGCACGCAGGTCCTTATCTGTCTCAGGATCTAACAGTGTATCGGGAGCCGCTGCCAGAATCTCTTTGTATTTCATATTTGCGCGCTGGATGATATCCATAGAACCGCTGTTAGCCCAGGTATTGTAATTTTCACACTCTGAGATGTCATTGTCGAATACCTCTCTATAGTGTTCAAAGGTATCGTCATGCTCAAGATAAGAACCTCTGGGGCCAACTTCCTTGATAACATCAACAGACATGGCATCATTATCTGTCTCTATGCCCTGTTTCAGATACAGAGCTCTCTTGATGATCTCCTCGTCTACGATATGCTTCTCGTAAGATACTGTCATAATAGCATCCAGAACGCCGAGACACTCGTTGATGATATCTGCTTCTGCAAAGACTGCCATCATTACATTCTGCATGGTCTCCAGACCTGCCTGCATATCAGGCACTTTAGAGTCGGTCATACCGCACATGCATCTGGAAGGAATATGATAGAAGTCATGCGCCATCAGCAGCAGAGGAATGTTGATCAGGGACATATCCGGCGTACCTGTTGTGTAGGTACCCTTCTTCATATAGCCGACAGTTGAAGAAGGTGTGTAAACAACTGGAGCTTTCTCATTGATCAGATTCATCAGTACAATACCGCTGAGCACTTCTGTATTCTGCAGTACCAGCATACCCATATGACGCATGGGACCGGAAATACCTGCCATAATGCAGGGCAGCAGATAAACGCCCTGTCCGCGTTTGGTGTACTCCATCATGGATCCCAGTGTATCATGTGACCATGACAGAGGGCTTAATGGGTTGGCACTGAAATTGCTGTACTGAATATCAGTCTCTTCACCAGGCGCCATACCCATGGAAATCTGAATCATATCCAGAAACTCTTTGCTGTTCTTCTGATTCATGGTGAAGCCCAGTGCAGGCTTATCAGAGTTCTTCAGGACTTCATAGCACATATGCAGATGTTTGAACTCTGAAGGAACATCTGAAGGATCCAGCGGATGTGCTCCTACCAGGTTTATAATGTCGCTGGCCTGGGCCAGTCTCATCATGTTGCCATAATCCTCAATGCCGGCAAGCCTTTTACCATGATCCAGATCCTGAATAAATACGGCACCTGCATTAGGCTGTACTGCAAAATCTTTACCGATTTCTACCGTCTGTTCCGGATTACGGCTGTATAGCTTGTAAGTACGAGGCAGTGTTTTCAGAGCCTTATCCACCATATCCCTGGTGATGTAGACACGGTATCCGTCTACCTTTGCTCCATGTTTTTTGAAGATTTCAATTGCTTCGTCATTCTGGAATATGACGCCGGTATTCTCCAGAATGTCAATGGACGCCTCATGGATTCTTCCATAATCTCTGTCCTCGATGAAACGCAGTGTTGAATACAATCCTTTTTTACCCATATACCCTCCCTAGCAATGCTATCGGTACCAGTTTCTGATTCGATAAATACTTTCATTCTGGTCACATATAATACTTCTCCTGATTTAGTTTCGCTGATATGAAAAAAACCGGTTTTGTTTTCATCTCTACTGAAAAGATAGCACAAAACCGGTCTTGACATTTTTGTTAAATCTTATGATTTTTTGCTCATTTGTCCTTTAAAAGCCTATCCAGATTTTTTCCGAGAAAATCCCGCAGTTCCAGGCCATCCTGAGTAAAATAATCCGCCCCGATGGACTGGGCATAGGACTCTGTGACCGGCAGGCCGCCCACAAAAATGGTCACCCGATTCCGCAGGCCTTCCTTTTCCAGTTCTTTGATCACCAGCTCCATCTCCCGCAGTGTTGTGGTGAGAAGTGCAGAGATCAGAACCAGCTTCGCATTATATTTCCGGACCGCTTCTACAAATTCTTCCTTTGATACATCTACCCCCAGATCGATCACTTTAATCTCCAGGGTAGATATATAAATTTTTACCAGGTTTTTTCCTATATCATGATAATCGCCTTCCACCGTCCCCAATATGGCAGTACATTTGTAGCCGTTCTTCCGCTTCAGATACGGCCGAAGGTTTTCCAGTCCGATATTCAATGCCCTGGCAGACATCAGTGCTTCCGGGACGAACATACTCATAGACTGAAATTTCTCTTCCATTTTTTTGATGCCGCCGACCAGACCCTGTTCCAGGATCATCTCAGCCGGATACATTTTTCCCAGTGCCTCTCGCACCAGGCTGTCTGTTTTTTCCGCATTTCCTATTAAAAGGGAATTACTGATCTCTTCATAGATATCCACCATACACCTCCCAAACGTATAAGGCTATGACAACAATTTATTTCTGTATTGTCCAGGCGTTAAACCTATAAACTTTCGGAATACCTTTGTATAATGACTCTGGCTGGAAAATCCGCATTTCCGGCCAATTTCCCCGGTATTCCACGCCCGGCTTTTCATCAGTTCTATAGATTTCTCCACGCGTACCCGCAGCAGGCAATCATTTATGGTCATATTCATATTTTTTTTGAACAAAGCGCATAGATAAGATCTGCTCAGACAGACGTGGGCGGCGATATCGTCAAGAGTAATATCCTCTCCATAGTGCTGCTGTATATAATTTACCACTGACTGTATCAGCCCGGTATGAGAATTTCCCTGGGACTGAAAGATCATATCAAGGTAATTGCAGATCATTCCATAAGAAACCGCATAAATCTCCTCTGAATCTTTCAGGTTCGCCGTCTCTTTTTCATACTGGCGAAGCATTTGCTGCGCCAGCTCGGCTTCCAGTCCTGCTTCAGCGCAGGCCCTGGACACCAGTACCATAAAATCCCTTACGCTTTGTCTCACCTCTGTTTGGTCATATCCTGAGAGAATCTCCATATCCGTGTACAGGACCGGGAACAGTTCCACAATCTTTTCTTTATTTTCCATCCGTACATGCTGAAGAAAGTTCCGCTCCCGCTTCAGATAAACGGAACGGTCAAATGCTGTTTTCTCATATGTTTTTTTCTGTCCCGAATCTGGGATAGCACCATATTTCTCCAGTTATATTTATTCTTCTGATCGATCAGAAGATAATAACCGGTATTGCTGAAATGTTCCACTACTGCTTTCAGAAGTTCCGCTGCAGCCTGGCACTGCCTGACGGAAATCACCTTCAGTTCCCTGGCTTTGTTCAGCAACTGGTCTGGATGTCCCGCATAAAGAGGCAGGCTTTTAATCTCATTTAAAAACAAGCGGTCCGCTTTCCAGAGCAGCACCTGGCCGCACACAATAGCGCCCACCCTGGTCTGCTCGATCTGCAGCGGCGCAGCCCACATCACCAGCCCGCCATGACAGCGGAAGAAATAAGGTTCATCCCACTTAAACGCCTCTTTGCACGCCTTTTCATAGCACCGCCTGCACCGCTCCCTGCCCTCTGCAATGGACTGAATATACTGGCAGAATGTATTTTCCTCATATTGTGCGCCGGACAGGAAAACCTCTCCATACAGATTGACAGCCACAACGCTCAGTCCGGTGGATAATGAAAAATTATCCATCACCTTGCGCAGATTTTCCTTTTCCAGCGCCAGTTTTTCATTCTCCAACTTATCATCCCTCTCAACAACTGTTCTTTGCACCGGTCCCTCCTCTTTTCTGAAATGTAACTGCCACTTTTATTACATTTCATACCAGAAGGTTCCATCATGGACAAATATCCCTGCGTGGCTTTGCCGAAAAACACACATTCGACTATGCTTAATGTTTTAAAACAGCAAAATATCCTGCATGATCTTAACAGTTTTACCAGACAGATCTGTATAATACCTGTCGGTATTATACCACATTTCGCGCAATCGTGGAAATTTTTGATTTTGCCGCTGATTTGAACCTTCCGGACATACGCCACAAGGCTCAAAATTAATCTGTGATATAGGCAGTCTATGGATGGAATGATTTCAATCAAATGACTGCCTTAAAATTATTCGTACTGGATGCGATTGGGAGAAACATGAAATTGAGAAATAAGAAAGGAAACCGAGCAGAAGACAGGGTAAATAAGTCACCCAAAGAAAAAAAGCATATCTCACAGAGACTTGTGTCCTTAAGAGCACAAAATTCTGTGAGATATGCTTATCTTATAGCAGGAACCTTATCAAAATCGTGATTAACCGACAGCCCCTGTTTTCTATTTTCTGCATATCAGCCGGTTTATCTGGGCTCCCATATATCCTCCTCCGAACCCATTGTCTATATTCACCACCGAAATCCCTTCCGCACAGGAATTCAGCATGGTCAGAAGGGCTGACAGTCCGCCGAAGTTGGCTCCATATCCTATGGAGGTGGGCACTGCAATGACCGGCACCTCCACAAGGCCGGCAACCACACCGGCCAGGGCGCCCTCCATTCCGGCCACGGCCACAATGGCGTTGGCGTGGCGCAGACGGTCCTGCTGGGAGAGAAGGCGGTGGATTCCCGCTACACCTACATCGTAAATACGCTCCACATTGGCGCCAAAATACTCTGCGGTCCTGGCTGCCTCCTCGGCCACCGGAATGTCGGACGTACCGCCGGTGCAGACAGCCACGCATCCCTCTTTTGCCGCATTCTCCTTCTCAATGACAAGGATATGGGAAAGGGGGTCGTACTGTACCTGGGGAAGTACCTCCTTCACAGCAAGATACTGGTCCTCTCTGGCTCTTGTGCCCAGGACACAGCCGTCCTGCTGGTAAAAATGCTGATAAATGCCTACCAGGTGGTCCGTGGCTTTTCCGGAACAGAACACTACTTCACCGAACCCGGAGCGGATTCTGCGGTGATGGTCAAGCTTTGCATAGCCCAGGTCCTCGTAAGGTATCTTTTCCAGCATTTGCTCCGCGGTTTCAAGAGACATCTCTCCGCTTTTCACCTGGAGCAGTATATTCTGAATATCCATATATCTTTCCTCTTTATAAGATTTCAACACCGGCATTGCTGCAGGCAGTCAGGGTAGCTTCGTCCCAGATGGAGGACTGTACCTCTCCCACATGTACCTTCTGCAGAAGAAGCATGCACACCCTGGACTGGCCGATGCCGCCGCCGATAGTGAGGGGCAGTTCGTTGTTTAAAAGCATTTTGTGGAAAGTCAGGTTCCTGCGCTCATTGCATCCGGCTTTATCAAGCTGTTCACTGAGGGTTTTGGCATCCACACGGATTCCCATGGATGAAATCTCCATGGCACACTGCAGAGGCTCATGCCAGAACAACAGGTCACCGTTTAATTTCCAGTCATCATAGTCCGGTGCCCGGCCGTCATGCTTTTCCCCTGATTTTAACAGGTCACCGATCTGCATGATGAAGATCGTCTTCTTCTCCCTGGCGTAGGCGTTCTCCCTCTCCTTCGGCGTCAGGTCAGGATACATATCCTCCAGTTCCTGGGAAGTGATGAAGGACACCTCACGGCACAGCTCTGTGTCCAGGTTTTCATAGTGGTATTTCACCTCTTCCAGCGCGTTGCAAATGGAGTTCACGATTCTGGTCACCGTATCCTTCAGATAATCCAGGTTCCTGTCTTCCGCTGTGATGATCTTTTCCCAGTCCCACTGGTCCACATACGCGGAGTGCAGATTGTCAAGCTCCTCATCCCTTCGGATGGCGTTCATATCACAGAGGATTCCTTTTCCCACATGAAAATCATAGCGGTAAAGGGCCATACGTTTCCATTTTGCCAGGGAATGCACGACCTGGGCATTCATATTTGCATCCGGGATATCAAATGTTACAGGGCGCTCCACACCGTTCAGATCATCATTCAGACCGGAAGCCGGATCTACGAAAACCGGCGCTGTCACTCTTTTCAGATTTAAAGCCAAACATAGTTTCTTCTGCATCAGATTCTTGATGATACCAATCGCTTCCTGTGTCTCATAGCTGGATAAGCATGAATGATACTTCTCTGGTATTGTTACTTTTCCCATGTCTCTTTCCTCCCGTTTTTTATGTTCTATGGAATGTCTGCATCTGCCCGTTTTCGGCGGATAACAACTGTTTTTTATTTTATTATAAAAAAGCAGTGTTGTAAATAGTCAATTCCCTCATCAGCTTACTGTCCGCTCCGTGTCCGGCGGGACAGCGGCGTGTGAGCAGCATCTTAATCAAACCGCCGTATCCGCTTTCTGTACGCACCTATGAGGATCACCATGGCGCCCAGCCAGGCACCTGTCTCGGCAAAATAGATGCCCTCTTTTCCTATTATAAGGGGCAGAAGGAGCGCAATAAGGATTCTCATGACCAGCTCCGCGATTCCGGAGCACATGGGAATGAGGGTATCACCCATGCCCTGCAGGGCGGAGCGGTAAATATGGAGCAGATAGAGAATGATCAGTGTTGCCCCCATGACCGCCAGATAATTATATGCAATGGTCAGCACTTCTGATGCATTGGATGCCTCCGGGGAGATAAATATTTTCAGGATACTGCGCCCGAAAAGGAGAAGCACAGCACCGATGGCAACTGCGATCCCTATGGATATCTTCGCTGAGGCACGGACACCTTCCTTAATTCTTCCGTATTCCCCTGCACCCAGGTTCTGTCCCACAAAGGAGGATGTGGCGTAGCCAAAGGAGACTGCCGCCAGCTCCAGAAGACCGTACAGCTTGTTGGTTGCCGTAAAACCGGCTACATATAAAAGACCGAATCCGTTGATGACATACTGGATGACAATGCCTCCGAAACCGATGATCACATTCTGGAATGCCACGGGTATGCCAAGGCCCAGCAGATGCCCTGCCATCTCCCAATCCCATTTCCAGTCCGCTTTTTCTATATTCCAGATACCGTACTTCTTAAGCTGCCAAAAGCAGATGGCGCCTGAACATACCTGGGCCAGCACAGTTCCCAGCGCTGCGCCCTCCACGCCCCAGTGAAATACCAGGACAAAGATAAGGTCCAGGATAATATTAACGGCAGAAGCTCCTATCATGGCCCGCAGCGGCGTCTGGCTGTCCCCCATGGCCCGCAGGATACCGGAGCAGATATTGTAAAGAGCCGTTGCCACCAGTCCGAACATGAGGATCAGCAGATAATTATGGGCCGGCTGGCGGATATTATCCGGCACACGAAGCAGGCCAAGCAGGCGGGACAGATTGCCGATGAACAGAGCCATGATCAGCAGAGTGATCAGGCTTCCCGTCCACACGGACATTGCCACTGCCTTTTTCAGGCGTTTTTCATCTTTTGCCCCGAAGCACTGGGCAATGAGTACGGAAAAGCCCTGGGCCACGCCTGTGATCCCTCCCATGGCCGTAAAACTCAGCCAGTCTGAAGTTCCAAGGGCTGCAAGAGCCTCCACACCCACGCCGCGCCCTACAATGACACTGTCCATCACGGTATATAGCTGCTGGAATACGTTTCCCAGCATGAGAGGAAGGGCAAAGGAAACGATGATACCTGCCGGCTTCCCGCTTGTCATATCTCTTGTCTTTTGTCTCATCACATTCTCCTCTTTCACCTGTGCCCGGTACAAAAAAAACGCACAGCCTGTAATGTTGTATTATATCACTTTTACAGGCTGTGCGGTAGACATTATTCGATTCTGTTTTTCATTCTATTTCCCGAGACGTATCACATTCCAGGATGCTTTTTTCAGTACACTGGTCATGACGCCGTCATCCAGGCTGCTGCGGTTATCCGCATTGGCAGGAGCGACTTTTTCCATCCCCAGGCCGTTGACTGCTTTCAGGTCTTCATTTTCCAGAACGATGTGTTCCAGGATACGGTATCCCTCAAAGCTTCTCACATCTGTGCTAAGTTCCACATCTTCCTCCAGGTTACGATTCACGGCAAAGATGGTCACCTCATCTGCCTCCTCATTGTAGACAGCTACAGACTCCACGTCAGTGATCTCATCGTGTTTTGCCGTGGCATGTTTTGTACTGTTCATAACAGGCAGAAGAGCCACACCGCGTCCGTATTTGGATGCGTGCATAAACGGATAGAAAATGGTCTGTTTCCAGGCGCCGCCTGCGGCATCTGTCATGATGGGTGCGATCACGTTCACAAGCTGCGCAAGGCATGCCATCTTCACACGGTCTGCGTGTCTGATCAAAGTGATGAGCATCAGGCCCACCAACAGGGCATCCTCGAAGTTGTAGATATCCTCCAGCATGGGCGGTGCCACCTGCCACGGATGGTTCTCTGTGATGTCATCATCCGCCGCGTTGGAGTGAAACCATACATTCCATTCATCAAAGCTCAGATTCATAACCTTCTTACTACGTTTTTTAGCCTTTACATAGTCACAGGTGGAAATGATGGTGCGGATGAAATCATCCATATCATCTGACTGTGCCAGAAAATCATTGCTGTCATCATCCCGGTTTCCGTAATACTGATGCATGGAGATATAATCCACGTAGTCATATGTATGGGAAAGTGTAACTGCCTCCCAGTCAGGGAATGTAGGCATATCCCGGTTGGAGCTTCCGCAGGATACCAGCTCAATGGACGGGTCGATCAGGCGCATTGCCTTTGCGGTCTCCTCAGCCAGACGTCCGTACTCCTCCATGGTCTTATGACCGATCTGCCAGGGGCCGTCCATCTCATTTCCCAGGCACCATACTTTGATGTTGTGCGGGTCTTTCACTCCGTGTCTGACACGCATATCACTGTATTTTGTTCCTGACGGGTGATTGCAGTATTCCAGCAGATTGCAGGCATCGGAAATTCCCCTTGTGCCCAGGTTCACTGCCATCATCACCTCTGAGCTCACCTGTTTTGCCCATTTTGAAAATTCGTTGAGGCCAACCTCATTTTTCTCCAGGCTTCTCCAGGCCAGTTCCAGGCGGTTCGGACGTTCCTCCACCGGACCTACGGAATCCTCCCAGTAGAAATTGGAGACAAAGTTTCCGCCCGGATAGCGGATGATGGGTACGTCCAGCTCCTTTACAAGCTGTACCACGTCCTGACGGAATCCGTCCTTGTCCGCAGCCGGATGTCCCGGCTGATAGATGCCTTCGTACACGGCACGTCCCAGATGCTCAATGAAGGAACCGTAAATCCTCTTGTCCACAGGTGCGATACGGAATTCCTTGTCCAGCACCATCTTTGCACGTCTGCTCATAAAATCAAATCCTCCTAAAATAAGTCATGTACTATGGGGTAATTATAACACTTGTATGGAAGTCCGGTAAACTTGTACTTTCCCTTGTCACTCTTTTACAGCGCCGGCTGTCATACCTTCGATGAAATACTTCTGGAAGCATACGAACAGGATGAAGATCGGCACAATGGAGAAGAAGGAACCCACTACCAGCAGGCTGTAATTATCTCCGTAAGGGTTGATCAGGGTGTTCAGACCAAGGGTCAGCGTATACTTTTCAGAAGAACGAATCACCAGCAGCGGCCACAGGTAGTTGTTCCATGCATTCATACCATTTAAAATAGCCATTGCGGCAAAAGCCGGCTTCATGATCGGAATGATCAGTTTGAAGAAAATACCGTACTCTGTGGCACCGTCAATACGTCCTGCTTCTATCAGAGACTTCGGCAGCCCCAGCAGATACTGCCTGAAGAAGAAGATGGTTGACGCGTGAGCCAGGAAGGGAAGCACAATTGCTCCGTAATTATCCATCATTCCCCAGCTTGAGATCTGTTTGTACAGAGGAAGCATAACAACTTCCAGAGGAATGGAGAGGATGATCAGTACGATCACAAAGAGTACCTGTCTTCCTTTAAATTCATAGGCCGCAAACCCGTATGCCACGAACGCGCTGATGAGCAGCGTGAGCACCACTGTGATCACGGTCAGGATGATACTGTTCGTAAACCAGGTCCAGTAATCATGGGAGCCTGTGAACAGAAGCACATAGTTGTCCAGGTTCATGACAGAAAAATCCAGGTCCAGATTCAGCCCATACTGAAGCAGATGTCCGCCCGGCTTAAAGCTTGCCAGAAATATGGCATAGATGGGCAGGATGATCAGAACAGCCAGGATGGTAAAAAGGACGAGCAGACCTGCTGTGGCAAATCTGTCTTTTTTTCTTCTTGCTTCGTTTTTATCCATAGCCATATCAGCGTTCCTCCTTCTTGAATGTTCCGGTCACGGTAAGCTGGATCAGGTTGACGATCATGACCACGATCAGCAAGACCAGACCAACGGCACAGGCATAACCCATAGCCCGTTTTTCAATACCCTGGCGGTACAGATATCCCACAATGGTAAGACCGATATTCTGCGGTGAGTTGTTTCCCTTCCATAACATGTAGCTTTCCAGGAACATGGACAGACCTGCATAGATACTGATGGTCAGCACGTATACGGTTGTTGGTTTCACAAGCGGAAAGGAGATTTTTTTGAACTGCTGCCATTTGGACGCACCGTCTATGGATGCTGCCTCGTATAAATCCGTGGAAATACTCTGTAATCCGGCAAGGAAATAGAGAATATTTACACCGGTCCATCTCCAGCAGGCTACCAGAAGCAGTGCAAAATATCCGGTCCACTGGCCTTTCAGCCATTTGATGGGGGAATGTCCGAAAAATTCAATCACGCGGTTTGCCAAAGCTGTATCCATTTCTCCGAAGATCAGACGGAAAATGGTACCTGCAACAACGACGGATGTCAGCGCCGGCAGGAAATAAATGGATTTGAAAAATCCGGGTTTTTTCATTAATTTACTGTTCAGAAGACTTGCAAATAAAAGCGGGAACGGAATCAGCAGCGCGCAGGTTCCGATCATATATTTTACACTGTTCCAGACTGCCTTCAGGAAAATCTTATCAGACAGAAGCCTCTCATAGTTTTTTAATCCTACCCATTTATCTTTTAACACATCCTGAAAGCTTAAAAGTACGCCGTTTCCAATCGGGAAAATCCAGAATAACAGTACCGTAAGTACAAACGGCAAGACAAACACGTAAGGAGCTGCTTTCTGTGAGTAAAAGAATTTTTTCACTTTGTTCATTTTATACTCCTTTCTCTCTCCTCCAACAAAACTGCAGCCTGACCCGACGGTCAGGCCGCAGCGATAACTTATGAATTTTTATTCAGCAAATTCGTTCTCTAAGGAATCCTGTGCATCGTCAAGAGCTGTCTTCACATCTGCGTCAGATTCAAAAATATCATTCAGTGTAACGGTACAGAAGGTGTTGTTTACAGACGGCATTTTCTCGTCTGTATAGCATTTCAGAAGGCCGATGCCGTCAGCCAGTTCGTTCAGTGTGTCAAATGGTTTTGTATTGAAATACTGGATAAATGCATTGTCCGGATTCTCTGTAATGGCTGTGTCTGTCCAGAGAGCTGTGTTGACCGGGTCAAATCCCAATACATTCCATACTTCTTCGTTGGCTGTCTCGGAAAGTTTGATATAAGCAAATACTTCTGCTGCCAGGTCTGCGTTCTCACTGCCTGCCACAACTGCGGTACCTGTTCCGCCGCCGCCGATGGTCTTAACCGCGTCGTTGTCACCCCATACCGGAGGAGCTGCGATGGCTACTTTGCCTTTCAGGTCTGTCATGTAGCTTGTGTAACGGCTTGTCTGCCAGAACGGCATGATAGCTGCTGCCACATCACCGGAGTTGAATAACGGATATGCTTCCTCATTGTCCGGCTGTCCGCCTGCGATGGTATCCAGGGCGCCTGCTGCCTGCATATCTTTCATATACTGTAAGCACTCTACCATTTTGTCATTGTTTACATCCAGCTTGCCGTCCTCTGTCATGTAGTCTCCGCCCTTCTGAGCCAGCATCAGGTTCAGAGTCCACTGTGCTGTTGTCTCAGCTGCCGCGAAGGTTTTTCCTGTAGCTTCTTTGTATTTCTCACCTGCTGCTTTGAAGTCATCCCAGGTCTTGATCGTGGTGTAATCAACACCTGCTGCGTCAAGAGCCTCTGTGTTGTAGAAAGCAACAGTTGTTCCTACATGAGTGGGCAGTCCGTAATATTTTCCGTCCTTGGAGTATAAGTCAAGTCTGGACTCAACCACGTTCTCTTTGTAAGGTGCGATCACATCAGATAAGTCTTTCAGTCCGACTTCGCCTGTCATGAATGCCGGGAATTTACCTAACTCAATATCAACTACGTCGGGAGCACCCTCGCCGGATTCCAGAGCCAGAGATAATTTGTTGTGCATATCATCATATGCCATATTGGAAAGAACCAGTTTTACTTTCTTGTCCGGATTTTCCTCATTCCATTTCTCTGCCATATTTGTATAGAAATCCTGGTGGTTCTCAATGAATGTCCAGACAGTAAGTGTGGTGACATCATCACCTTCCACTTCCATCTCTCTTTTACCTGTCTCCTTGGTGCTGCTCTCTTTTGCATCGTCTCCGCCTTTGGATCCGCATCCTGCTAACATAGTGCCGATCATGGCTGCGCTGAGTAATGCTGCTAAAACCTTCTTCTTCATTGTTGTTGCCTCCGTTTCTTAATATTATAGATGCTTTGTAACTTTCAGTGTCTCCACAGCTCCGGGCAAAAGTCCATGTAAGATCGTCTTTCGTGATGTGATTTTCACCTGGCTGTGAAGCGCTGTCGCTGAATCGTTACGTTCCTTTATCAAATCAGAGGATTTCTCCCTCTGTATGATACAAATGTTACAGCAGTTCTTTGATCCAAACCAGCATCTCGCCGGTTGTACGGTTGCCCCAGTGGCAATAGGGAACTGCTTTTAATTCAATATCTTCAAGTTCTGTCTTACATTCCCGGTATAAGGTATCGTCATCCCAGCAGGACTCTGTTATTTTCTTACCCTTCAGGCAGATCACAGTGGTTCCGCCCAGAAGCTCCGGTTCATAATGCTCTGACAGTTCCTGTCCCGTATCCACAAAAACAGATGCCAGGTTGCTGCCGTTGTCCGTCTCCTCCAGACAATACACAAGGGGCCCTCTCATAAGTGCTGCCTTGCCGCTGTCTGCCCGTACTTTTGGGTTTGCGTGGACAAATCTTGGTTTTATGTCAAATTTCAGGGTGATCTCTTCCTGCTCCAGCTCACCGCTTATGAGCAGGTAGCCCTTCTCTGTCTTTGGCTCTCTGATCTTTTCACCGTTTCGGAATACACAGTAGGTTTTCACCCAGCCGGGAATCCTAAGTGCCAGGGTTCCTGTTGTCTTGTGCTCCGGGTGAAGACTTATGTTCACTGTGCCGTCATCCAGATATCCGCTGTCAATCTTTACGCTGCATTTTACACCGTTTATGACAGTCTGCGCCTCGTTGGAGACGTATAAGTTTATGTACAGGGAATCCTCTCCCTTTCCGTACAGGTATTGCCCCAGGGATGCCAGCGTTCTGGCTATGTTTGGCGGGCAGCATGCCACGCCGAACCATTTCTGCCGCACAGGCTTTACATGTTCCTTTGAAGTTCTCTCCAGGCAATTGTCCGGCCATACCTCCAGAGGGTTTACATAGAAGAAGCTCCTGCCGTCCATGGCGATTCCCGCCAGGACCGTGTTATAGAGTGCTGTCTCCGCCACATCCATATATTTTGCTTCCCCTGTGATCTCGGCCATCCTTCTGCCGAACAGCGCCAGGCCGATGGATGCACAGGATTCTGAGTAGTTACAGTCATTCGGCAGGTCATAATCCGTGGTAAAACGTTCCAGAAGCCCGGAAGAACCTATGCCTCCTGTGATGAACATTCTCTTCTTCACCATATTGTCCCACAGGGTTCTGCAGGCATCCAGCAGGGATTCATCCCGGTACTCGTATGCCAGGTCTGCCATGGCACAGTACAGATATACGGCACGCACTGCGTGTCCCTCGGCGGTCTTCTGTTCCCTGACCGGAAGGTGGGATTGTGAGTATGCCGGGCTGTAATCCTTGAATTCCGGGAAGATCTGCCGGTATTTCTCACCTTTTTCCTCCTGGAAGAAGTAATTCTCCCCCACACCTCTCTGCTCTACAAAATATTTGGATACCTCCAGATATCTTTTCTCTCCTGTTGCCCGGTAGAGCTTCACCAGTGCCAGTTCCACCTCCGGATGTCCCGGATAGCCGTGGCACTGTCCCTCATCCGGACCGAACTTTTCACAGATAACATCCGCAAACCTGGATACGATCTTCAAAAACGCGTCCTTGCCTGTGGCTTCATAATAGGCAACAGCAGCTTCTATCATATGTCCCGCTGTGTATAGCTCATGCCCTTCTTTCAGGTTTGACCATCTGCGATCCGGCTCCTGAATGGTGTAATAGGTATTCAGGTATCCGTCAGGACACTGGGCCTTACCGATCAACTTAATCGTTTCATCAGCCAGACTTTCCAGCATCTCATCCCTTCCGCCGGAAGCCAGGGTGAACGCGGCAGCTTCCAGCCACTTTGCCACATCCGTATCCTGGAAAACAGCTCCCTGAAAGGTGCCTTTCTCCTCGCCGGCGGCGATTCTGAAGTTTTTGATGCAGTGGCTTGGCTCTGCATCCGGTACATTGTCATTCAGTGTTTCCCATTGGTAAGGGAGAATCACATCTTTTACCAGCCGGATATATTTACCCCAGAACGCGTCCTCTATCCTTATGTCACCAAGAGGCAGGGACTGTAATTTCTCACCGTTCATACTTGCTCTCCCTTCATATCTCTTTCCTTGCTCCGGTCAGCCCGGAGCATTTCGCCCTCAGATCATTGGCTGCTCGTCCTTTGATGAGGTTTTTGTTATTAAACGTTTAAGCGTACATCTTTTCCATCACTCTTATTTTGTTTCGGATATCCGCCTGTTTTATTTTTTCTGAGCCATTCCTGCTGTTTTAGTTATTTTTACTCAGCGGCTCTGTGTGTTTTTCTCTTTTATAGACCACTTTTCAGATGTTTTCAAGTTTGTTAATTCAGATATATTCCCATTAATCACTATTTTAAATCACTTATTCTCTGTTTTTCTCGTTTTTACTCTTATTTTAAATATTTACACAACTATTTTTATTTTTAAATCGTTTAAGTATGTGCACATTGTACAATTCTTTATTTTGATAAAGCCTTTTTTGCGCTGTTCCCCCTTTCATTCTTTGTACAAAACCACAAAAAAACAGCCTCCGGGGGATGTGCTCCACATTTCCCCGAGAGGCTGTAAAATTTTTCTGTTTTCCTTACTTGTACCATCGTTTCAGGAACTTGTACCATTGCTGCTTTTTTGTCCCTGACTGATATTTCTGACGGATTTACGCAGCAGACGCTGGCATTTCACCTGGTAGACTGCTTCTGTTTTCTGTTCCGGAATCTCTTTTTCAAGAAGACCGATCATCACTTCCCCGGCACGGTATCCGATATCGTGCAGAGGCAGGGTAATGGTGGTCAAAGGCGGTTTATAATAACTGGAAAGTTCCCTGTTGTCATACCCTGTTATGGAAATATCCTGTGGAATCTTAAGTCCCAGCTCATCCAGACGGTCATATACGCCGCCTGCCATCAGGTCATTCATGCAGAAAATGGCTGTCACCCCTTTTTCCAGCAGTTCATCTGTATACATGTATCCTGCAGGCCGCGTCCAGTCTCCTGTCTTTACAAGCTCCGGGTCATACAGGATTTTATGGTTCAGCAGGGCTTTCTGGTATCCGATCAGACGCGCCTGCATATGAAGGCTGTCCGCTTTACCTGTGATCACCCCAATCTTCTCATGTCCGTTCTCAATAAGATGATTGACAATATCCAGCGCTCCGTGCTCGTCATCCACCACAACGGAAGGCACCTTACCGCTTCTTGTATAGCCGTATGCCATCACCGCCGGTATGGGAAGGTCCTCGGGAATACACCGTATCACACGCTCATGGGCTGTCACATAGATGATTCCCTCCACCTGCTTTGCCATCAGTTTTTTGATCTCCTGCTGCACAATCCCGTAAAAATCCGTTCTTCCATAGTAAGTGTCATTATATTTCTTATAGAGCCTTAAGTTGGTCAGCAGTATCTGGTAGTCCACTTCCTCACAGTATTCTGTTATCCCGTCTATGATATCCGGAATGCTGAAAATGGTCATATCCTCAGCAATAACCCCTATGCTCCTGGAATTCTTCGTCTTCAGGTTTTTAGCCATGTAGTTGGGCATATAGTCCATCTCCCTGGCCACCTTCAGAACCATTTCCCTTGTATTCTCACTGGCCCCCGGCTTGTCGTTCAGAATATTCGACACCGTAGCCACCGAGACATGACATGCCTTTGCAATTTCTTTGATCGTAGCCATAATTACCCCCGTACCGCATCGGCGGACTGCCCGCCGCATCCTTTACTTAAACGTTTTATATATTAATTAAATACTTGTTTTTACCTGCTTGTCAACCCTTTTCTTTTGTGTTAAGATGAAAATACTCTTATTTTGTTAAAACATCTGCCCAAAAGGAGTTATTATGAAGAACATGCATATACTTCCCTGGGATGATTCTCTCTGCAGAAAAGGTCAGAAAACGGCCTGGCTGCGTCCTTATACCCTGGATTGGAACAATCCGGAATCTGACAGTCTTCACCTGGAATACAGCTACAACGGGTCTGACTGGTATCAGTTAAACGGAAACAATGGAATCTGGTTCCCGGATTTCGGTTCCAAAAGGCTGCATTCCCCATCCATTTACCAATTAATCAACGGCACTTATCTGATCGCGGCGTCTGACGCGGTATATGAGTCCAGCATGCATCTTGTATGCACAACAGATTTTATCCATTATACGGGAGCAGTCTGCACAGGCAGGGATTATGAATTTGAACAGCTCTACCCGATCACACAGAAGCCGGCCCCAAACGGCGCCGTTGAAATTCCGATGGAAATTCTCTCAGAACTTCAAAAAAATTACGGAAAACCTGAGCCGGTGCTCCTGCACGCGGTGGAGGAAGTCCATATCACCGCAAAACCGGGAGAAAAACCGTCTTTTCCGGAAAGAGTCACTGTGGAGTATACAAACGGTATGCAGGAAGAGCGGAAAGTCCGCTGGAATCTGTCCGAAACTGATAGGATAACCAAGGACTGCCAGACCTGTGAAGTAACCGGCCGCCTGGAGGAGACACGTTTTCCAAATCCCTTTATTTATCACAGAGCGGACCCGTTTATTTACAAGCACACGGACGGTATGTATTATTTCACAGCATCCCATACCGATATGGAGCACAATCTGGACGGAAAATACCAGTATCTTTACATAATCCTGCGCCGGGCTTCCACCCTGGGCGGGCTGGCAGACGGTTCCGGGGCCTATGAGGAAAAGGTGGTCTATGAGCGCCGGCCCATAGCCGGAGGCACCTTAAGCCCTCATATCTGGGCACCTGAGATCCATTATATTGACGGAAAATGGTATATTTATTACACCACCACCATATCGGAGGAATCCTCCTGGCGCATCCGCCCCCACTGTCTGGAGTGTAAAGACCGCGATCCCCTAACCGGGACCTGGGAGCAGAAAGGCCCGGTGGTTACTGAGGTAAAAGGCGATATTGCTTTCACGGATTTTTCTCTTGACCATACACATTTTGAACATAAAGGAAAACATTATTTTCTTTGGGCGCAGAAAACAAACAATATCTCTGACATTTTCATTGCACAGCTCTCCAACCCCTGGACGCTGTGCACCCCGGCTGTCCGCCTGTCCCATCCGGAATACGCCTGGGAGCTGCACGGGTTCCCCGTAGATGAAGGCCCCGGCATTATCAAACACGGAGGTAAGATATTCCTGACCTTCTCCGGCAGCGGCACAGACGCCCTGTACTGCGTGGGACTCCTCTATGCAGATGAAAATGCAGACCTTCTGGATGCTGCCTCCTGGAAAAAACTTCCCTTCCCCGTATTCCAGAGCAGTCGGGCCACCGGCCAGTTCGGACTGGGACACAACAGCTTCACCAAATCAGACGACGATACGGAAGACCTGATCATCTACCACGGACGCCAGGAGGAACGCTACCTGGTTGATGAGGATTACCAGCCCCTTTACGACGCAGGGCGCAACGCCTCCGTGGGCAAAATATTCTGGGATGAGGACGGAATGCCGAATTTCTCCGTGCCCTCTGAGAGAATCGCGCGCAGGGAGGAAGACTTAACTGTCCGGGCAGTGATAACAATAAAATAAACGTATGACAGGAAAGAAAGAGTTCAGCGGTGAAAAATTCCCCTCCTGATTTCAACAAAAATTCAACAAGTTATTCATATACTTTTGTATCATACGAAAGCAAATCAAGAAAGAAGGAGGAAACACAAATGAACAAAAAGAAACACGAATTTCCGCATGCATTTGTCATTCTGTTTGCCATTTTGGTATTGATGGTGATCTGCACATGGCTGGTTCCTGCGGGGCAGTACAACAGAGTGGAGGTAGACGGAAAACAGGTCGTGGATGCGGACAGCTTTCAATATGTGGAATCTTCTCCTGTAGGTTTTATGGGATTATTCCAGTCCATTCCCCAGGGAATCCAGGATGGAGCGGCTTTGATCACCATGATCTTTACAATCGGCGCCGCAATTGGTCTTGTAAACAGTACGGGGGCTTTAAAAGCCGCAGTCATGACACTATCCAAAAAGCTGGGTGAAAAGCACAGTAAACTGGTATTGATCGGTATTATGGTCTTCTTTCTCTTCATCGGAGGGTTTCCCGCAATGCTGGAAGGCACGATTCCCTTCGCAGCCGTCTGTATCCCCATCTGTCTTGCACTGGGATACGACGTCATAACAGGGATATCCGTCGTATTCATTGCAGATATCGTAGGGTGGTCCGCCGGCCCGGCAAACTATTACACGGTTGGAAACGCCCAGATCATCGGCGGCCTGAAACTGTTCTCCGGTTTTTCCTACCGTATGGTGGCTCTGGTCGTACTTGGTTTGGTCAGTATCTTCTACGTGATCCGCTATGCTGAAAAGGTTCGGAAAGACCCATCAAAAGGACTCATGGCCGGACAGGACTATTCTGATCTTGCAGGGGACCAGGAGGAAACTGCGTTTACCGGACGCAGAAAACTGGTGGTTGTGGTATTTATGGCTGCTATCCTTCTCATCGTTATCGGCTGTCTGAAATGGGGATGGGGAATGCCGGAGATGTCAGCCGTCTATATCATCTGCGGGATCGTATGCGGAATCATTGCAGGCTACAAGAGCGGCAAGATTGCAGACGAGCTTTTAGAGGGAGCCAAATCCGTGTTTATCGCGGCGATGGCCATTGGAATGGCAAGGGCCATCTCTGTTGTCATGCAGCAGGGACTGATTCTGGATACCATTATCCACGGTCTGTCCGGTGTGCTGGCGGGACTGCCTGAGAGTCTTACCAGTATCGGAATGCTGGTGGTACAGACCATTCTGAATTTCTTTATCCCTTCAGGAAGCAGCCAGGCACTGGTTACCATGCCCGTACTTATGCCTGTTGCAGAGATAACCGGACTCAGCAAACAGCTTACCATCCTGGCATTCCAGTTTGGAGACGGCCTGAGCAATCTCTGCTATCCTACTATGGGCGCACTGATAGCATTCCTGTCCTATGGACGTGTTCCTTTTAACAAATGGATAAAATTTATCATGCCATTTATGCTTCTGGCATGGGGCGCCTGCATTATCCTTCTTATTGCCGGCACTATCATCGGATATTAGAAATCTTATACACCATTCTGTCACGCAGTTTCATCCTGCCTGCCGGAATGGTGTTTTTCATCCCCCTCATTCCGCTGTAATTCTGAAAAAACATCTCCTCCCTTCTATTTGCATTCCCAATTATCAAAATAACCACAAATTATATTGACGTTATTTTTTACAGATGATATAATCCACATATAACATTTGCAATATATTTATTTGCATAAGTCAGTCAGGAGGTGAATTTTAAAAAGACGTCATAAATATCATTGCAGACAACACAGACGGAAAACAGCGACAACAAAGCCATACTGTACTGCCAGCCGCCGGCATCTGTACACAGCCGCAGATTTTGCAGCGACAGAATGGCCGCCTGTTAAGATGCCCATCAGACCGGGCAGCAGAAAGGAGAAGATATGGGGGATTCAGATGGAGGGAAGAAACGAAACGGAATCAGCAGATCCCTGAAAAGATTTTTTGGTGTGGGGGACTTTGGCTTTTCCTTTATGACCAATATTGAAACGTATTATTTTACTTATTTCCTGACAAATATTGCAGAATTTTCACTCCCGATCGTTACCATGATCACAACCATAGCCAGTGTAGTGGATGCTGCACTGTCCTGGATATACGGAGTTATTCTGGACACATTTAAGCCTATGAAATGGGGGCGCTACCGCTCCTGGCTGGTGGTCATCCCATGGCTGGTGCCATTTCTTTACGCATTCCAGTTCGTACGCGTGGGAAGCGGAACCGCAGCCGTGGTGATCATCATCGCAGCCACGATCACAAGCCATATTGCATGGAACATTCCATTCGTAGCCAACATTTCCATGATCAACATGGCTTCCAAGACCCCGGAGGACCGCATGGCTCTGTCCTCATCAAGAGCTATCTGGCAGTCTCTGGGCAGGGTATTTTATTCCTATGTAGGCCCGGCAGTGGTAGCTGTCATGGCCGGTATTGTTGGAGAAAAGAATTCCTACGGCGCCACAGCCTTTGCCTTTGCCGCACTGATGGCAGCCGGTTACTTCGCGCATTTTAAAATGTTTGAAGGCTACGAGGAAACCGGTGCCCAGGAAATTGAGAGGATGCGGCGTGAACTTGCGGAGAAGAAAGCCCGCGGCCGCCAGGATAAGGGAAACGGCCTTCTGAAGTGCCTCACCACCAATCCCTACCTCTTAGGGCTGACCGTAGCCGACCTGGCAAAATATATCTACAGTTTTGTCGCCAGCGGCATTGCCGTATATTATTTCACCTATGTTGCGCACAACAAGGACCTGACTGCTACATTCATCCTTATCTCCAGCCTACTGGGAGTTGCAGCTTCTTATCTTTCCAAAACAGCAGCCAAAAAGTTCTCTGCCAGAAACACTGTCATCTACGCCTATCTTGCCATGGCAGTTGTGCTTGTGCTGGGATTTCTCTTCTATCGGCAGCCCTGGGCAGTGATCATCCTGGTCAGCCTGGCTCAGTTCTTCTGCACCATGACAAACGCGTGCGGTCCCGCTCTCTATGCGGACTGTGCCATTTACAGCGAATACAAAACCGGAAAAAATGCCACCGGACTGATCATGGGACTCAGCAACATCCCACTGAAGATTGGCGTGGTGAGCCGCGGCATTTTGATCAGCGCCTGTCTCGCCATCGCAGGCTTCAATCTGGAAACTGTGGAAAAAGGGATCACGTCCCCGCAGTTAGAGCGCGGAATCAGCATGGGCTTTACGATCATTCCCGCCATTGCCGTAGCTCTGGGTGCTGTCATCATGATTTTCGGTTTCCGCCTCACAAGGGACAAAATAGAAAAATATTCTGCAGAACTGGAAAAACGGAAATAGTATGTGAATAAGAAAAGGAGGAATAATATTATGTTAACCAAACGTCAAAACCTTATGGAGACGATCAGAGGCGGCAGTCCTGACCGCTTTGTCAATCAGTATGAGGCCTTCCGGCTCATTCAGAATCCTCTTGGCGGACACAATCCCAACCCCAAATACGGGGAGATGAATGTAAAGAATGCCTGGGGTATCACACGTTCCTGGCCCAAGGGCACACCGGGCGCTTTCCCTGTACACACGCCTGAAAAGGTGGTGATCAAGGATATCCGGCATTGGAGGGATTATGTACATGCACCCAGTGTCAAATTCTCTGACGCGGAGTGGGAGCCTTTTATCAAACAGGCAGAGGAGACAGACCGCAGGGAATCTTTTGTTATGCCTTTTGTAGCCCCGGGCCTTTTTGAACAGTGTCACCATCTGGGGGAAATCCAGACCACCCTCATCAATCTGTACGAGGAACCGGAAGCCATGCATGAACTGATCGATTACCTCACGGATTTTGAACTGCAGCTTGCAGAGGAGATCTGCACACACCTGAAACCGGACGGCCTGTTCCACCACGATGACTGGGGCAGCCAGACCTCCACCTTTATGTCCCCGGCCATGTTTGAGGAGTTCTATCTGCCGGGCTATAAAAAGATCTACGGATACTATAAATCCCATGGTGTGGAACTGATCGTACACCACTCGGATTCCTATGCAGCTACCTTTGTGCCCTATATGATCGATATGGGCGTGGACATCTGGCAGGGCGTCATGACCACCAACCGGATACCGGAACTGATTGAAAAGTACGGCGGCAAAATTTCTTTCATGGGCGGGATTGACAGTGCCAAAGTGGATTATGAAGGATGGTCCAGAAATGTCATTGCAAGAGAAGTCAAAAGAGCCTGCGATGAAAACGGAAAATACTATTTCATCCCCAACGCATCCATCGGCCTCCCCACAAGTACCTATGAGGGGGTATATGATGTGATAACCCAGGAGATTGACAAGTACAGCAGGGAAGTCTTCAGATAAAAAAAAATAAAAAACTGCCGGACACGGGTATTTCCCGGTCCGGCAGTGCTGTATTTCTTATGCATTCAGCGGATATTTATCTGTCAGTTCCTTCACAATAGCCTTGGCCTGCTCTTTCTTCTCCGGTTCTTTCACCATAATGGCAATAGCCTCTGCGATCTTATCCATGTCTTCCTCATTCATTCCCCTGGATGTCACTGCTGCTGTTCCCAGACGCACACCGCTTGTCACAAACGGGGATTCCGGGTCATTGGGAATGGCATTTTTATTGCAGGTGATGTTTGCTTCATCCAGCAGGTTTTCCATGGCTTTGCCTGTCACCCCTGTGCCTCTTAGATCCACCAGCATCAGATGGTTCTCTGTGGTTCCTGACACAATGTTGATACCGCGTTTCAGAAGGCCGTCGCAAAGCGCTTTGGCATTCTTCACAATGTTTTTCTGGTACTCTTTATATTCAGGCTGCAGCGCCTCTTTTAAGCAGACTGCCTTGGCAGCTACCACGTGCATCAGCGGGCCGCCCTGGATTCCCGGGAATACGGCTTTGTTGAAATTGAATTTTTTCGCGATCTCAGCGCTGCACATAATCATACCGCCCCTTGGGCCTCTCAGTGTCTTGTGGGTTGTGGTGGTGGTCACATGCGCATACGGGATGGGGCTTGGGTGTACGCCTGCTGCCACCAGACCTGCGATATGGGCAATATCTACCATCAGGTAAGCACCTGCCTCGTCGGCAATCTCCCTGAATTTCTTGAAATCAATGATTCTGCAGTAGGCACTGGCGCCGGCCACGATCAGCTTTGGTTTTGACTCCAGCGCAATTTTGCGGACTTCCTCATAATCGATCACACCCTCATCATTTACTCCGTAAGGCACAATGTTAAAGTACGCGCCGGAGAAGTTAGCCGGGCTTCCGTGTGAAAGGTGTCCGCCGTGGGCCAGATTCATGCCCATAACCGTATCACCTGGCTTCAGCATGGCAAAGAACACAGCCATATTTGCCTGCGCACCGGAATGGGGCTGTACATTCACATATTCACAATCAAACAGTTCTTTTGCGCGTTCTACAGCGAGACGTTCCACTTCATCCACACATTCGCAGCCGCCGTAGTAGCGTTTTCCCGGATATCCCTCCGCATATTTGTTTGTCAGCGGGCTTCCCATAGCAGCCATGACTGCCTTGCTTACCCAGTTTTCTGATGCGATCAGCTCGATGTGGGAGTTCTGACGCTCAACCTCATCATTAATACACTTCGCTATTTCCGGATCTGTTGCCTGAATTTCTTCCAATGAATACATGTTTTCCAATCCTCACCTTTCTTATAATTAACCTTAGAATCCGCTGTGCGGATACTTTACCGACAATATCTTTCTTATAAAGATATTTGTTTTCCACCGAAAGACATTTGCCGTGTAAAAAAATGCCCAGAGCCGGAATCGAACCAGCGACACGAGGATTTTCAGTCCTCTGCTCTACCAACTGAGCTATCTGGGCATGTATGGGAATACGATAACAATACACCGTTTTCTCAAACAACACTGCAATATTATCATATTCCCTTTCATATTTCAATAGTTTTTTTCATTTTTTTACATTAATCTGGTAAATTGTTACTATTCACAAATCTATGAACTTCAGCGGGCTCTGCCCTGTACACAATTACACAATTGTGTTCCTGATACATCCAATACCTTCAATTCCGCACTCCACAACATCCCCGGGATTCAGGAATCTTGGGGGAATCATCCCCATTCCCACCCCTGCCGGTGTTCCCATGGCAATGATGGTGCCGGGCTTTAATGTCATGCCCGCAGATAATTCCGCGATCACATGGGGAATATCAAAAATGAACATATCCGTACTGCTGTTCTGCCGCAGTACCTCATTGACCCTGCTCTTGATGGCCAGCTTCGGCGGTCTCGGAACATCGTCCTCTGTGACGATAAATGGTCCCATGGGGGTGAATCCATCCAGGCTCTTTCCAAAATACCACTGCTTATGGCGTGTCTGCACATTTCTGGCACTCACATCATTGATCACCGTATAGCCGAATACATAGTCAAACGGCGTCTTCCTTCTTTACATTCTTCGCTTCTTTCCCTATGATAACTGCCAGCTCCGCTTCGTAGTCCAGGCTGTCCACCAGCCCGGGATAGGAGGGAATGGTACCTCCGTCAGGTGTTGCCTCATTCACGCGTTTGGAAAAATACACTGCGTAAGGACGTTCCTGATCGAATTGCTCTTTTTTAAAACGGCTGGACTCCACTGCATGCTCCCTGAAGTTCATGCCCAGACAGATCATATCCTGTCTCGGATGGGGAATCGGGGCACACTGGACAACATCTTCATAACGCAGAAGCCTTCTGTCCGGCTGGTCACAGGCCTGTTCCATAATCTTCCTCTGTTCCGGGGTTATATTCTCGATCAGATCATTCATATCCCTGAAATGAATCCCCAGATCTTCAATAGGGATAAAACGATGGAATGCAAAGGAGCACATCAATCCCAGCCGTTCCTTATCATCACCCTGCAGTTTATATGTAAGTAATTTCATGTTTTTTCCTCCTCATGCAAAACACCCGTCAAAGATTTCAGCACGTTACAACATAAAATTTCGTTATACATAATAGTATCACAGTTTTCCGGTGTTTTCCACTAAAATCTCATAAAATTTTATGTTATTTGCATAAATATTATTCCTTATTCCGGCAATTCCTTCTTAGAGAATTTTGACGAGAGGATCACCGATGACACGGTATTACCGAACTTTCCCAATTCTCCCAGGAGTCCCTCGAACTGCCCGGTATCCGGGACAAAGACCTTCATGGTGGCTCCGTAAACGCCGATGGTGTGGTACAGCTCAAGCACATAAGGGGAATCTTCACAATATCTGGCCAGTTTCTGCCAGCTGCTGCTCGGTATCTCCATGTTGATGAACGCTGCCATTCCTTTCTGGATCCTTCCTCTTTTTATAATGGTCCTGTATCCTTCAATGATCCCCTCTTCCTCCAGGCGCCGCACCCGTTCAGTGACCGCCGGGGAGGTGAGACCCACCAGGGTACCCAGCTCCTTCATGGAGATTCTGGCATTTCCCTGAAGGATATTCAGGATCTTTTTATCCGTACTGTCCATACGCCTCTGCCGCCTCCTGTCCATTCACTTTGTCCATTATAAGTCTTTCCCCACACCTTGTCCATCTATTTTCCCGCCTGTATACTACTTTTCATTTTTAAGAAAATCCATGAAAATACTTTAAATGTATAAGTCAGATGCCCCATATACCTTTTTCCCTCCATGTTCTTAATGACCAGTGCCTGCTACAATATAGACAGTTACAAAAATAGTTTTTCAGGAGGTATCCATCATGGAAAATATCAACTTACCCATTACAGGAATCTGTTCCTTTGCCAAATATCCTATCTGTACCGACATGGACACCCTGGACGCCGATATAGCGGTCCTGGGCGTGCCATATGACCAGGGCGCAGCCTGGTACGGAGGCCAGAGACTGGCGCCCCGGGCCATCCGAAACATATCCACTGCCTATGCCAGAGGTGAGACCGGCTTCTACGACCCTGAGGAGGATGCCTGTCTTTTGGCCTCCCCCATCAAAGTTGTGGACTGCGGGGATGCGGATATGCTCCACGGTGACCGCGAATACTGTTTCTCTTCTATAGAAGAAAGTGTGCGCAGGATCATAAAGCGGGGTGCCGCCCCGGCCGTTATGGGCGGTGACCACTCCATCTCCATCCCCGTGGCAAAAGCACTTGATGAAATCGGGGAAACCATCAACATCGTACAGTTTGATGCTCATTTGGATTTTGCCATGTCCCGTGGCCCCCAGAAATACGGAAACGGCAGCCCCATCCGCAGAATGCGTGAAATGCCCCACATCGGCAGTATTGTCCAGATCGGCATGCGGGGCCTGGGCAGCAGTTCCCGCCGGGACTGGGAGGAAGCCAGGGCAGCCAACACCGTCATAACTGCCAAAGATTTTCACCGTCTTGGTGTGGAAAAAGTGCTGGCTCAGATACCGGCGGGCAAGACCTTCATCACCTTCGATATTGACGCCTACGACATTTCCCTCATGCCCGCCACAGCCGCGCCTTCTCCCGGGGGGCTGCTCTATGATGAGACCTGCGAACTGCTCAGCGGCATCTGCGCAAAAACGGACATCATAGGTTTCGATCTGGTGGAAACCGCGCCGTCCTACGACACTCCCGCCACTACCGGCTGCCGTCTGGCTGCACTGACCATGCTGCATATCATGGGGCAGATCACGAAAAAAACACTGGCATAATTTTCCTTCATTGATTATAATGGTTCAAAACGAACACATTATATAAGATTGGAGGAAATGCTTATGCTTCGTTCCAGTTATTATCTTCAACAGCTCCGTGATATTTTGTATATTGCCCCTGTGGTGCTCATAGCGATCATGGGCCACGAATTTGCCCACGGCTGGGTCTCTGACCGGCTGGGTGATCCGACTCCCAGAATGGACGGCAGACTGACGCTGAATCCGCTGAAACACCTGGATCCTTTCGGCACTTTGTGTCTGATTTTTTTCAGAATGGGATGGGCAAAACCCGTGAGGATCAACACCCGGTATTATAAGAACCGAAAATCAGGCATCATCATGGTTTCCCTGGCCGGTCCTTTCATGAATTTTATCCTTGCCTTTCTGTCCCTGCTTCTCTATGGCCTTCTTGGAAAATACGGAAGCGCTGACTCCGTGTCCGTCACCGTATTTATCCGGCTGCTGTATTATTCGGCAGTTATGAACATCGGCCTGGGGGTATTTAACCTGATTCCGATTCCGCCGCTGGACGGTTCCAACGTGCTGGCCGAATTATGGCCCGGAGTCTCTGTCTTTTACCAGCGCATCCGCCCTTACCGCACCTGGATTCTGGTCATTCTGCTGGCAAGCGGTGCTCTGAGCCGGCCTCTGGGAACAGCAAATGCCCATATTTTCAACACCCTCTGGGGATTTGTGAAACTGCTGCTGAATCTGACTCCCCATATACCACAGACAAGTCCGTTCATATAATGCCAAAGCGGGAGTCCGGTTTACCGGGCTCCCGCTGCCGCTTCCCCGGCACACGCCTCCTTATCCTTAAACAAATGTCTGAAAATCCATCTCACAAACGGCCCCGCAAAAAATATCTGCCAGCAGAATGCCATGGGAAAGTTCAAAACCGTTGTCTGAAGCCATTTTGCGACAACCTGGGAATCCACCCCTTTAAAAAGAAGCGTAGCGATAAGACTCATCAGAGGACACATGATACACACCGTCATGGCTGACACCACAAGGATTACAACAATCTGCCTGTCTTTCCCCGGATCTGCTATGGAAAACGCCAGCTTCTTTGCCAGCGGCCCCGCAAGGAACATTTCCAGCAAAAACGCCGCGATTCCCATGATCACCAGTTCCCCAAAGGCCATTACAAACACCTCATTGGTAAGTCCTCCTCTGTCCAATGAAATGTTGTACACCACCAGTGCATAGACCATCACCACCACCATGAGAAGTGTAAAGATAACATCCTGAAATTTTGTTTTCGGCATAATAAATTCCTCCTTCTTCCGGCATCAAAAAAGGCAGCAAGATATATGACTCGTAACTTTCGCTGCGATCATGTCATATAATCTCACTACCATTTTCATCTGATACCATTATTTATTTTTTTCTGCTATCCTATGGTAACAGAATTTTTTTCCCTGTGTAAGCACTTTTTTTAATTTCAGCACTTCGCCCTCAGGACCTGTTCTCATCTGTACGGCATTCGTCAGATTCCCCTGTTACTCTTATCTTTGTTTTCTTACAAATAACTCATTAAACAAAATCGTAACGATTGTAACAGCCGCCCCTATCCCTACCAGAATCCATAGATTATTTACGGCGATAACAGGCCAAATTGCTACGAACACAGAAGTACAAGGTACAAAACAGCCCTGCGCCACACCAAATGCCTCCCAGCTTTCCGTCTTTACATCCGGGTCAACACAGCGGGCCAGCGCCAGGCCGCTGGGTGTAGAACCACAGCCTGCCCCGAAAAACATCAGTGCCAGAGGAAACCAGTCCTTTCCAAACCAACGGCGCATAAATACCATACACAACAGTGACATTAAAAGGATTATGATAACCATATGTATCAGAATCGGCGCAAGATATGTTGCAAAGAATGATAAATTTAATGTTGCTGTTGCCGAGCAGATACAAATTTCCAGCGCCACACCGCCGATATTATCCACGGCCGCCTTATCCGCGTATTTATCCAGATGTGTTCTTGTCAGGAAAAACCATACGATGATCGCGCCAACTATGCCGTACAGCAGAGAGGGAATATTCTGCGCTGCCGGGATCACTTTTGCAATTCCTCCGAATATAACGCTTCCAAGCCACATACTCAGAAATACAAAACACATCTGAAGTGCCAGGCCGTTAATGGAATCAGACGCAATGGTGGCTCTTCCCAGGGATTTCTGTTCTTCCGGCAAAACATAGTCATTTTTTCTTTCCCTGCTGTTTCCCCCTTTATCCAGTGCTCTTGCCCAGCCCCTGCGGACCCCCACATTAACCCAGAACATTCCCGCTACCATGGCAACGATCAGACCTAAGGTTGCCAGGATGAGGCCAATACTCAGCATCCCCTCTACACCTAATTCCTCGAACAGCGTGCCGGATGATGTAGCCGCACCATGACCGCCCCAATAGGTAAATACGGTCATAACACCCCAGCTTTCAGGCAGCCCTTTCCAAATCTTTTGCAGTCCTACGCCTGCAAGAATACCAACCAGCATCTGTGAAAAATACGACAGCATATTACTGCTGATGGCACCTGCATAGGATTTCATTTTTGATTTATTGATCGCGATACCGAATAATGTAGTAGTCAGTACAATATTGATCATTGGTGACGCCATGCTTGACCAGGTATCGGGCATTGCAAACAGGTTCAAGACCTGCGGCCCCATGATCAGTGCAGCGGCACCCCCGATCAGTCCCGAAGGAAGATACAGCTTGCGCAGAGGCTTTATAATCTGCCGAAGCACCACTCCTATCATTAAAAATAAAAATAGTAACATCAAATCATTGACTGCTGTTGTATACATAATTTTCCTCCTAACACTTCGTGTAATCCATATAGTCCGTGTATTCCACTCCCAGCGCCCGCAATTTTTCCTCGACCCAGGGACGTATGTAAGTTCCTTCCTTTTTCATGGTATCCAATATTTTTCTCTCATTTTCCTGTATTTTTCGTACCTTGTCCAACAATTCCGGGGCTTCCTCAGGCCTGATAAAAATCACGCCATCCTCATCTCCCAGAACGATATCTCCGGGATTGACCACTCTTCCTCCACACACTACAGTGGTATTGATCTCCCCCGGCCCGTTTTTATAAGGCCCATCCGGTGTCACGCCTCTGGCATAGACAGCAAAATCCTCCATTTTAGACATTGCATCCACATCCCTGACTGCTCCGTCCACAACAATCCCTCTGATTCCTTTCATCCTGCAGTAAGTTACCATCAACTCTCCAAAGACAGACCTTCTTGTGTCCCCTCCGGCATCAATGACAATGACATCCCCCGGCTTTGCCAGATCCATCGCTGCATGAAACATCAGATTATCCCCTTCCGGAACCTTTACGGTAAAAGCCGTGCCCAGCAGTCTTGTTTTATTTACAGGGACAATATCCTCATGCACTGCAGACATCCGCCCCATACAGTCATCCAGGTTTGCTACGGCAACTCCTGCAAACTGGTCTACCAGTGTTTTTTCCGGTCTCTTTATATCCTTTACGATCCTGCATCCTGTTTTCATATTTTCCAATCCCTTTCCGCTTTCTTTTATGGTTTTCTTTTATGGTTTTTTCCCATGCCTGCTATATTACTCTATGCTTCGGTTCCTTCCCTTCCAGAACGCTGAGGACCTCCTCCACGACCTCCATTCCCATGCGGTAGAGGGCCTCCTCTGTATTCGCCCCTATGTGGGGTGTTGCGCAGAAATTCTCCAGTGTCATCAGCTTATTGCTTCCATCAGGCGGCTCACTGACAAACGCGTCACAGGCAGCCGCTTTTATTCTTTTCTCTTTCAGAGCCTTATATAAGTCCTCTTCATTGACGATCCCGCCCCTTGCTGCATTTATTAAAATGGCATTCTTTTTAAAATACTGAAATTCCGGCTCTGCGATCATATTTTCAGTTGATTTCGTAAGCGGCACACTGATATTCACAATATCCGAAACCATAAGCAGATCCTTCAGCTCCGTGTACTTTTTTATCCCCCAGGCTTTCGCCTGCTCCTCCGTACAATAGGGATCATATCCCGCGAGCACTGCCGAAAAGCCATTTTTCAGTATCTCTCCTACACGCCGTGCAATATTTCCCATGCCGACTAACCCTACCGTCTTATTTGTCAGCTCAATACCTGTCATCTCCGGAGGGGCGATCCTTTCAAATCCTTCTTCTCTGCATTTTGCATCACATACGGATATTTTTCTGCTGACCGTCAGCATTAAGCCCACAATCAGTTCTGCCACAGAATTTGTGTTGGCTGACGGGGTGTTGAGCACAGTAATTCCGTATTCCCCGGCAGCTTCAAGGTCTATCGTATTACAGCCAACGCCATGTTTTCCTATTACCTTCAAGTGCTTTGCTCTCGCCATAATTTCCCTGCTTACCTCTGCAGTCCGCAGGATAACCGCATCAATATCCTCCGCATGCTCAAAAGAGTCCACTACCTCTGCTCTTTTCCTGAGTAAAGCCTCTGCATCCGGATGAATGTATTCACTTAAGTATACAACCATATTTTTTCTCCCTGTTCTATTCCTTGAGATCATGTTATCGTAACGGCCGTTACCTGCTTTATGCTTCTATTATATTTACAACATTCACTACATTCCATTGATGCTTCACACAAGAGTTTTCCTGATATTTTATATACTTTACACTACGAATTTTGTTATTTTGTTATATTTTCTTATGATTCAAAAATTTTCACTACATTTTTGTAACAGGGCATCTCTATCCTTATATCTCTGCATAAAAATAAGGCGCACGGTTTCTGCGCCTTATCCTGTCCGTATAATTATTGGGTCAGTCTATACTCATCTAAGACTTTATCCCTTTCTATCAGTTTCTGGCGGAATGTCTGCGGCTCCTTCCAGCACATGAGAATCAGCAGATATTCCAAAACACCTTCCACTCCTATCATGGAATGAAAAAAACCGCAGTGTTCTGTTTCCACCAGCAGCACCTCGTCTGCGTATTTCACAACCGGAGACTCCATGCTGTCTGTGATCAGACAGCAGTACACGTTTCTCTCCGACAAAATTTCACCTATTTTTTCGTCTATCTTGTAATAACGGGGAAAATTGAGGAAAATGGCAGCATCTGACTCATCTAATTCCGTGAGTTTCGCAAGCTGGTCATGGCTCTCCTCTGTTACCGCGCTCACTTTATCGGTAAGATGTCCCAACAATCTTGAAAACTGGACCGCGCACCCTTTACCGCCGCGTAAACCAATGATCACCTTCTTGTCTGCCTTCAAAAGTCTGTCTGCCGCATCTTCATACCGTTCTTCGCTGTTCTGCCGCAAAGAGGTATCCAGATTGATTCCCATTAACTGAATCACTTCGTTTATGGAATCCTTGCTTTTTATATATTTATGGGTCTGCATGGTAAAACGGTCATATAAGGAATGTTTCCCTATTTTCTCTCTGTCCTTTGCAAGCTCATGCTGGATATACTCTTTCATGTCAGAAAAACCATCAAACCCTATCGTTCTTGCAAACCGAATGACAGAAGCATCACTGACGCCAATCTCCTTACCGATCTCTTTTGCCGTCATGCCAAGAACCCTCTTTTCATTTTTCAATATATAATCTGCAATCTTTCCCTGCCCCTTTGTCAAAGAATATTCCATAATCCGGTTCATCAACGTTGTATCCATATGCTATGCTCCTTCTCTTTGCTGCGGTCATCATAGCCATCCGCTTTCCCATGTAAAAAAGCCCCTGCAGATACAGGGACTATAAAAAAGAGCGCGAGACGGGACTCGAACCCGCGGCCTCGACCTTGGCAAGGTCGCGCTCCACCAACTGAGCCACTCGCGCATAAGAGCGGGTGATGGGAATCGAACCCACATATCCAGCTTGGAAGGCTGGTGTTCTACCACTGAACTACACCCGCAGGTTATTCTGTTGTGTTGTGTATCTGTCCTTAGGACGTTATTTATAATATAATAAATTGTTCCAATTGTCAAGACATTTTTTACAATTTTTTTCAGGGAATTTTGAACGGTTATCTGTGTACCGCCAAACGTGCTGCCCGGCACGGGGTGAACGGTAATATTTGAACTTCTTTTCAATCTATGTTATGCTGTTAATATCTATGTGTGCAGAGGAGTTTTTTATACCTTTGGCATACAAAAACGGAGGATTTACTGACCTCTATTAACGAAAAGGAAGGATGTTGATTTTGAAAATACAAGAATCCGCAGAAAACTATTTGGAAACCATTCTCATGATCGGAAAAAGAAAGTCCCATGTGCGTTCCATTGATATTGCCAATGAACTGGAATTCTCCAAACCCAGTGTCAGTGTTGCAATGAAAAATCTCAGAATCAACGGCTACATTGAAGTTGATGCCGAGGGTTTTATCACGCTCACACCGGAAGGCCGGAAAATAGCAGAAAAAATATATGAGCGTCACCAGCTCCTCTCCGGATGGCTGATCCGCCTTGGCGTTGACCCCAAAACAGCCGCGGAGGATGCCTGCCGCATGGAACATGTCATAAGCGCGGAGAGCTTTGAGGCCATCAAAAAGCATACACACCGTACTATTACAGAATAGAAAGCGTTTTATTTATCATGAAAATATTATTAGTAACGGAACAGTTCTGTCTTGCAAACAACGGCATGACGATTTCCAGCCAGCGTTTTGCCCGAATCCTGCGGGAACACGGGCATGAGGTCCGTATGATGGGATACAGCAGAGAACCCGTGGATGCGGATGGAGAATACGCCTATGCCATGAAAAAGCTCACCATCCCTGTTTTTGACAATCTGATCACATCCCAGGGAATGATATTTGCAAAAGTGAACAGAAAAATCATCCGGGATGCCCTTGTATGGGCTGACCTGGTGCACATCCTTTCTCCTTTTGCCCTTTCCCACGTAACCATTAAAATGGCCCGGCTTTACGGTGTGCCCTTTACAGGTGCCTTCCATGTACAGCCTGAGAATATAACATCCTCCATCCATTTGAGCAGAGCAGATTTAGTCAATGATGCCATATATCACTGGTTTCATTTTTATATTTATCGTTACTGCCGTCATATTCACTGTCCCAGCAATTTTATCGCCGGAGAACTCCGCATGCGGGGCTACCATTCACAGCTCCATGTAATTTCCAATGGTATTGATCCTGATTTTGTATACCGAAAATCCCCAAAGATCAAAGCTCTGGAAGGAAAATTTGTAGTGCTGATGGTGGGACGGCTTTCCATTGAAAAAAGACAGGATGTGCTGATCAGGGCTGTGGCCCGCTCCAGATACGCCGACCGGATTCAACTGGTCCTGGCAGGAAAAGGGCCGCGGAAAGAAGCGCTGCTCCGGCTTGCGGAAAAAGAACATCTTGCCAATCCCTTACAGATTCACTTCTTTCCGAAAAAACATCTGCTGGAATTGATCTCCATGAGTGATCTGTACGTGCACGCAGCGGATGTGGAGATAGAAGCCATGTCCTGCATGGAAGCATTTGCCGGCGGCCTGGTGCCTGTCATTGCCGACAGCCGCAAATCCGCCACGCCACAGTTCGCCCTGGATCAACGAAGCCTCTTTCAGGCAGGCGACAGCAATGACCTGGCTGCAAAAATAGACTACTGGATCGAGCATGAGACGGAACGAAAGGCTATGGAGTACAAATACAGTGCTCTCGGCAAAAAATATGCTCTTGAAAACTGTGTCCGCCAGGCAGAGGAAATGTTTCGGCAGGAGTTGGAGGAGCATGCAGGAAAAAGGAGGCGTTTTATTTGCCGGAGAAGAAAACAGAGTCAAAAGGATTCCTGAAAGAGGATGAACATGTGATCCACATGTGGCAGCCTTTTTCTTTTGAGGTAAAAAAGGGATACGATTACCGGCGCGCCAACCCGCTCTCCCGCCTTACCTCCTCCCTCCTAAAAACAGTGGCAGTGCCTGTCCTGACAGTATTTGACCGTGTTGTACTGGGATCCCGCATTGACGGCTGGAAAAATCTGCGCAAGCTCAGAAATACCGGCGCAGTCACCGTCTGCAATCATGTCCATATGCTGGACTGTACCCTGGTGGAACAGGCACTCTTTAAAGAGCGCACGTATTTCATCACCCTGGCATCCAATTTTAAAATTCCCCTTGTCCGGCATCTGATCCGCATTCTGGGCGGCGTACCTCTCTCCGCCGATGTGCAGACCACTGCTGAACTTTTTTCAGAGATGGGAAAGGCCCTGAAAAAGGGCGCCTGTGTACAGATATACCCCGAGGGAGTCCTGCTCCCCTACTGCCGGGAACTCCGCCCCTTCAGAAGAGGTGCCTTCTATCTGGCGGAAGAGAACCAGGTCCCCGTTCTTCCCATGGTGATCACCTTCCATACCCCCACAGGCATCCGCCGCATATACAAAAGAAAGCCCTGCCTGCGTCTTCACATCCTGCCGCCCCTCTGGCCGGACAGCACTCTGCCTAAAAGGCAGCAGATAAAAGATCTGCAGGATCGCTGTTTTTCTTCTATGTATAAAAAAATCACGGAAACCCGCTGAACGCTCTGCGGTTTCCCGTGATTTTTTTGTTATGCCAGACCCTTTTCTTCCAGCCAGTCTGCCAGAATATGTTTGCCGGCTTTGATCTTCCTCGCCCTGAGCTGGAATTCTATCAGGGTAAGCCCCGTAAATACCACGCACAGGATGATCATAAATACAACCGCGCCCTGGATACTCTCTCCACCCGAGATCGTGCTTCTGAACGCTTCCACAGAATATGTGAACGGCACCCACTCATGAAGATAAGGCACAAAAGAACCTGAGATCTCCAGCGGATAAGTCCCCACAGACCCTGCTAACTGAACCACCATAAATACAAGCATCAGGAAGCTTCCCACTTTGCCGATAAAATTGGTAAAGAAATACATCACTGACATAAATGCCACACTGGCCAGACATGCAAATCCAATGGTCCGCCCCATCTCCATAGGACTGAACCCGTCAAATACGTGGAGAAGCAGCACCATGGCAACTGCCTGCAAAACAGCAATGGCATAGAGCACAGATGCCTTGCTGAGCCACCAGGAAAAGCCTGATTTTAATTTTCCCTTATATTTTGTCAGCGGATACATCAGGCTGAATGCAATACATCCCACCCAAAGCCCCACACTCATCATATACGGTGCCATGGCGTGCCCGTTATTTTCCACGGTCGTTATCATGGTCTCTCTCGTCTCCACCGGACCGGCGAACATTTCCACCGTGTCATCCGTGGTTTTTGTATCCTTCACCTGTTCTGCACCGTCCAGCAGGCTGCTGCTGAGTGTATCGGACCCGTCAGCCGCCTGGCTGATGCCGTCTCCCAGCTCTTTACTGCCATCCTTAAGTTTCCCGGCACCTTCCTGAATCAGTCCGGCCCCCTCGCTTAACCGGGATGCCCCATCCAGAAGTGTGCTGTTGTTGGCGGTAAGCTCGCCGGTCCCGGAAACCAGGGACCCGGTTCCGTCCTTCAGCCTGGATGCACCGTCATAGAGCTGGCTGCTGCCCTGAAGAAGTGCTTTCGCACCGCTGTCCAGCCGTTTTGCTCCGTCCGCCAGGGTGCCGGCACCATCATCCAGACTGCCTGCGCCATCATTTAACTGACGGATTCCTGTCTCCAGTTCCGGTACCTTCCCCTGCAGCGTACCGGCTCCATCCTTCACCTGTACAGCTCCGCTGCCCACACCGGTAATACCGCTCAAAAGACTTTCTGCACCGTCCTGAAGCGGTTTCATAGCCTCTTCCCGGAACTGCTGTCCCCCTGCTGCCGCCTGTTCTATGCCGGCTTTCAGAAGCGGGGATTTCTGATCCAGCTCATTTGTTCCTGCCTCCAGCTGCTCCGCTCCTGCCTTTGTCTGGCTGGCACCTGCGTTAAGAGCCGCGGCCCCGGTCTCCAGCCCGGACATTTTATCCGTCACCAGTTTCACACCGTCCGTATACGCAACAGTTTTATCTGCAAGGACCTCACTGCTGTCCCGCAGTTTCCCTACTACATTTACCACCTGTTCCATCATCTGGGCCTCTGTGCCCGAACCCTGACGGCTTTCCACAGAAGTTACGGTCTGTCCGCTGACGCCTGCAAGACCGTTCTCTGCCGCATCCGCTGCTGCCGATACAGCCTCCCCGGCCCCTCTTAAGGCACTGCCACCCTCCTTAAGCAGAGAAGCCGCGCCTTCTAAACGTCCGTTTGCCTTATACACTGCACGCTCATTTTCCTGTGCTGCGGCAACCGCCTGACCGGCTGCCTCTATAATCTGGCTGATATCACCGGAAGCCACAGCTGCATCAAGCGCCTCAGCCAGGCCGTCTGCAGAAACAGCATTTACACTTGCAATTCCATCCGCAGAAGCTTCCAGCTCCCCGGCCTTTCCCTGCAGTTCGTCTGCCTGCCCGTGCAGGGGTTCCAAAGCCGCCTCTGCCTCTGTGACATCCACGTCTGTCTGAACGGTTGTCACTTCCTCAGCACCCTGCGCACTGCCGTTTCCGCCTGCTGTCAGCATGGCATATAACTGTTCCAGCCCCTGATGCAGCGCGGAAACGCCGTCTGCCAACTGTGCAGAACTTGCTCCCTCTGCCCCGTTGACAGCTTCCATACCTGCCCTCAGCTGTTCTATTCCTGTCTTCAGATTCCCACTTCCGGCCTCCAGTGCTCCCGTTCCCTGAACAAGAGCCTCTGCACCCTCATGAATCTGCTTTGCGGAATCCGGCAGCGTCTCCGTGCTCTGCCGAAGCACTTCCAGCCCCTTACACAGTTCTGCCATTGCCGCGTCTGCATTCGATACCCCCACTTTTAAAGCTGTACCTCCGGCTTCCAGCTGGGCGGCTCCGTCTGCCAGTGCTCCTGTCCCCTGTGCAAGCTGATCCACCCCGTCCTTCAGTGCCGGCACCTGCCCATCCAGTTGTGAAAGTCCGGTATGCAGCGCTCCTGCACCGCTCTTTAATTCCTCAGCTCCCGAAACCAGCGTACCGGTGCCATCCGAGAGTTCACTCACTCCCGCTCCTGCAGCCGTCACACCGTCCTTTAGTTCAGCCGCTCCCGAATCCAACTGATCGGCTCCGTCCTTTACCGTGCTCACGCCGTCCACATAAATTTTCAGCCCCACGCGCAGCGTATCACTCCCTTCCCGAAACGTAAGGGAGCTGTCCGCCAGAGTCTCCAGATTATCCGTTATGGTCCTGTTTCCGTCCGATATCTTGCTCACACCGTCCTTCAGGTCCCTGGACCCATCAGCAGCCTCCTGCATCCCGTCCCCAACCTCAGCGATCTGATCAAACACAGCCTGGGTATACGTCTTCGTCACTTCCTCCGCCACACTGTTTTTCACCTTCTCCATAGCTGTCTCACTCATCTTGGACGCAATATAATTCGTCCCCGGATTGGTCTGATAGGCAAGTTCCATCTTCTTTGGCTTCTCATCCATCACCGTAGACGCATTCTCGGAAAAATCCTCCGGAATCGTGATCACCATATAATAAGTACCATTTCTAAGCCCTCTTTCGGCGGTCTCCGCATCCACAAAATTAAAACAAAGCGATTCCTCCTCCCGGAGCTTCTCAACCAGTTCCTCCCCCACATTCAGCTCCCTGTCATTATAAGCAACCGCCTTATCTTCATTCACCACCGCCACCGGCAGCTTATCCAGATTCCCATAAGGGTCCCACATAGACCCCAAAAACAGTGTAGTATAAATCGTAGGAATCAAAACAATCGCCACAACCACCACCAAAAGCAGTTTATTATGGACCAGTCCCTTCCATTCCTTTCTCAGCAAATCACATTCCCCTTTCTGTCACCATTATTCCCAACACGCCATCCACCAACCCCTTCTACCATTCTATGCCCCACTTTCACATTAGCACACTCCAAATCCATTAATAGATACCGTGTTGATTTTCAAAGCAACCTGTATTATACTAAAACCATCCCACCCCCACAACCATCAATCCCCCCTCACCCCATCCATTACTAGACACCCCGCCCCAAATATGTCTCATTTTATACTTTTTTAACATTTCCCCACCCCAGTACTCTCAACCACCCGCACTTGATAACCAACCGCCCCACACCTTCACTCTCAGCCACCCGCACTTGATAACCAACCGCCCCACACCTTCACTCTCAGCCACCCGCCCTTAATAACCAACCGCCCCACACCTTCACTCTCAACCACCCGCACTTAATAACCAACCGCCCCACACCTTCACTCTCAGCCACCCGCACTTGATAACCAGGTGAAGTCACAGCGGCAGGGCCGGGAGGGCGGGGTGTCAGGTGAGGGATGTCTCAGAGGAGCGCCAGGGAGATCCACCTGCCCCAGTTACTTAATGAAGAGGCCATTGCCGATGAATTTAGTAACTGGGAGCAGGTTAGCTCCCTGGCAGCGGAACGCTTCCCTCACCTGACACCCCGCCCTCCCGGCCCTGCCGCTGTGACTTCACCGTCCCCATAATCAAAGAAAGGAGCCCCAAAAATCATGCCAAAAAAACCCGACCGCCGCATAAGAAAAACCAAATCCCAACTCCGCGCCGGCCTCTCCAAACTCATGCAGCACAAAAGCATCAAAGAAATCACCGTAAAAGAACTGGTAGAAGAAGTCGACATCAACCGTTCCACCTTCTACCTCCACTACACAGACATCTACAACATGCTGGAAACCATAGAAAACGACCTGCAGGAAGAAATCCTGAAAATCATCCAGGAACACCCTGTCAGCCCCTTCAATGAAGCCAGCTTCCCCTTCATAGAGGACATCTTCCTGATCCTCTGGGAAAACAAAGACATCTGCAGCGCCCTTTTAGGCCCCAACGGCGACATGTCCTTTGTCAGCCGCATAGAGAGCATTATCTCCGAGCACAGTCTGAAGGTCCTGAAAGCCACCTTCCCGGAAAACATGGACAGCCTGAAATACTCCTATTCCTTCTGCCTCACAGGATGCATCGGCCTGATCAAAACCTGGCTGGACTCCGACACAGGCGAATCCCCCCAGCACATGGCTGACCTGACCTTCCGCCTGATCATGAACGCCCTGAAAGACATTTACCCCAAACCATAACCCGCCGCAGCCTGCCCCAAGCACTTTCAGACTGCACAGGGAAAAACGAACAACTTTTCTGCACAACAAAAAACCGGCCTGCCGTCCTCCATACGAATCACCATGCAGTCCAAACTGCATCATACATCCATATAGAATCCGGCAGGCCGGTCCTGTCAGCTCATTCAAACACAGGAAAAACCATCAGCTCCTGGCAGTCTTGCCAAACCAGTCCTCCCTGAGTGCCACATAAAGCTCCGCATTGGTGGCATCCACATAGGGCTTCACATAAAAAATCCCAGCTACTCCGCATGTGATTCCACCAACTATCAGCCACCCGAAAAAAGAAAGGTCCAGAATAAATGCTTCCCACTTCTGCCCATACATCATCTCCTTGCTGATGCGAAGAGCCTCCCTGTAATCAATATCCGGCTGTTCCGCCAGAATATAGGGAACCATTCGGTAAGCATAACTCATCACAATTCCCGGAATCACAAGCAGCAGCGTCCACAGAGCCACAAACAGATTTTTCATGAACATAACCAGCACAGAGTTTCCGTAATACCCGCTCTTAAACCCAAACAACAGCTTAGAAACCGGCGCATTATAATCCCTGTTCTCCACATAAAATCTGCAGGCCCCCATCAGCAGCATCTGAAACACAAAAATATCAAGTAAGATCACTGCCAGGGAAACAGCTCCCGCACTGTAAGCGCTTCCTCCCCAGTTAAAAAACGAATGGCTCCAGTCAAATTTCAAATGCAGTCCGGAAAACTCAAGGAACGATCCCGAAGGGCCGTCACTGCTATAGCTGCGCCCATATTTTGTCGCCACAAGAGCCGATATCAGGGATACCAATACTGCCGGTCCGTAATTTTTCAGGAAATTTGCCTTACCGTTCATTTTCAGGTCAATTCTGTTCCACATAACTTCATCCCCCATTCTCCGGAACCAGTGCCTGTCAGAAAATTCATTCCGACCAACTGTGACACACAGCCTCCCGAAACCATTTTCAAACACGCTCCGATGAATATATATCCGGATAATTTTTCACTGTTCCATATTACCATACTTTCATGGAGAATGATACTTCTTTACCACATTTTCTACCTGAACAATATTGTCAATTCCTTCCGCAGCTCCCAGTTTCTGCACTGCCAGCGCACCGCATGCGTTTGCGTATGCCGCTGCTGTCTGCAGGTCCATTTTCTCTGATAATGCGTACACGAAACCTGCCGCAAAACTGTCGCCGGCTCCTGTGGTATCCACACACGGTACACCGGGAACGGCAGGGCTTGTAAAAAACATTTCCCTGTTTTTCACAAAACATCCCTTATCCCCGCATTTGATCACCACATTGCCCACACCGCAGTCCAGAAATGTATCTGCGATCTCATGCAGTTCTCTTTTCCCGGTAACCAGCACTGCCTCCTCATAATTCGGAAAAAGATAATCCACATAGGCCAGCGCCCCGCGGATATCCTCCGCGGTTTCTCCGTTCTTCCTCTTTGTCATGTCCGCACACACCAGCACGCCCTGTTTTTTCGCCCGCTGAAACAGCCGCTCCATCTCCGCATTTCCAAGCCTCGGAAAGACAAAGATACTGGCAAAACACAGGATCTTTACATCCCGGAAAAGTTCTCCCTCCAGATGTTCCCCGGAAAGAACGCGCAGTGTGCCGTGAGGATTTGTCAGGAAACTCCGTTCCCCGTTCTCCTTCACCAGAACCACATTGATGCCTGTATCCACACCCGGCTCTGTCCTGGCAAGTTCAAGTCCAATCCCATATTTCCGGCAGTGGCCCCTGATGATCTCTGAAGCCGGGTCGCTGCCCAGCACGGTCAGAAGCCGGACATTCCTCCCCAGTTTTGCCAGAACTGTCGCTTCGTTCAGAGCATCCCCTCCTGTCCTCATGGTGATGGCATCTGCCGGGCTTGAACCGGTCTCAAAAACATGTTCGTCGGCCGGCTCTGCCAGCACATCCAATATGGCCGCACCCACAACTAAAATCTTTTCCTTCATATCCGTACTCCTTTGCTCTGCCATTTATCAGCAAATGACTGCACAGCCTCCGCCGCACATTCTCCGGCCGGTCATCTTCAGGCCGGTCCGCCGTCTTCCCGGAACTTTTCAATCAATTCCGTAAACTCCTGCCTGTCCCTTACAAACGCAAACTCCTCACTCTTTTCCAGCTCCGTTAATAACCCGGTTCGCATACGCTTAAATATTTCCGTCTGCTGCCCGCTGTTCTCCTTCTGCTCAGCCAGTTTATAATACAGCCTGCTCTTACTCAGTTCCCATGGCTCGCCCATAGTCTCCAAAATCTTCCCGAGCAGCTCCAGCGTTCTGTCCGCGTCTTTTTCTGCAACCGCCATCTCGTAATCTGCCATATACTTTCCGTATTGCCACAGATCCAGCAGTTCCACCACATCTCTGCATTTACCTGCATAATATTCCATGTTCTCCCAGTCACTCTGCTTCTTATAAATTTCCATAAGCGTGATCAGGCAGTTCTGCACATCGCCCGCTGCCTGGAGAAGCTTTTGCTGTGTCATTTTCACTGCCTCCTCAACTTTCCCCTGTTTTCTGTACAGAAGTGTGAGCATTGGCCTTTTATCCACCCCAGGCTCCGGCATCTGCGCCAGCAGCTCCTCCGCTCTGCTGTAATCCTCCGCTGTAATATAATCAGACACCAGCATATTCAGAGCACTGCCCCTTATCCCCCAGTCAGTCTCGCTGTTCTTTGCCACCCTTTCAAATAATTCCCGGATTTCCTCCTCATACTTTGCCTTATCTTCATCCGGAACCGGAAACATGAGCAGCGTACCCTTCAGAAAACCGGCCAGATTATAAATCAGACTGTCACTGTTTGGAAACTCCCGGATCTTCTTCATTGCCAGTTCATATCCTTCCTTATACCCGCTCTCCTTCAGCACGGAAAAGACCTCATTGCAGAAATGATTTATCTCCTCCCCCGTCAGATCATCCTCAAAGGACAGCAGGGTATTCAAATCCACCTTCAAAAGCCTTGCCAGCGGCGGAAGCAGCGTGATATCCGGATAGCTCACCCCTTTTTCCCATTTGTTGACAGCCGGCGCCGATATTCCCAGATATTCTGCCGCCTGTTCCTGGGTCAGCTTCAGTTCTTTTCTTCTTGTTCTGATAATTTCATTGATTTTCATAACATTGTCCTCCATCCTACAGAGGGACAGCCGGCGCCGGCTTTCGTTCTCTGTTATAGCTATTATAACAGATGTACCTTTTGGGCACTATTGATTCCTTTTTAATTTTCATTCAAATATTTTAACCACCGGTTATGCCCAATGGATCCAATCCGTAAACTATAGTCACACACGACCGGAGTCATAATTTTACCATTGTTGAAACCATCGTACCGTGCTATAATCTAAGTTGCAGGATACCTGCATAAAATAGTCCAATTTAAGGAGGTTTTTACAATGTTAGACAAAAATGTATCTGAACTGCTGAACACGCAGATCAACAAAGAATTCTACTCCGCCTATTTATATCTGGATTTTGCCAATTACTATAAAGACCAGGGACTCGACGGTTTTGCCAACTGGTACAACGTTCAGGCCCAGGAGGAGCGCGACCACGCCATGCTCTTCATCCAGTATCTGCAGAATAACAGTGAAAAGATATCACTGGAATCCATAGACAAGCCGGACAAGGTATTCGATGCCTTTGACCAGCCCCTGCATGCCAGCCTGGAACATGAGCGGTATGTAACCAGCCTGATCCACAATATCTACGACGCTGCGTACACGGTAAAAGATTTCCGCACCATGCAGTTTCTTGACTGGTTTGTAAAAGAACAGGGCGAGGAGGAAAAAAATGCGGAGGACCTGATCCGTAAGTTCGAGCTTTTCGGACATGACTCCAAGAGCCTCTATATGCTGGATTCCGAACTGGCAGCCAGAGTATACACTGCCCCTTCCCTGGTGCTTTGATATGAGCGGGGAGAAATATCTGTGTCCCTGTTTTAAGGTCACAAAAAAAGATATCAAGGAGGCCATAAAGGATGGTGCCTCCTCCTTCAAAGAAGTGCGGAAAATGACCAAAGCCGGAAAAGGCTGCGGCCACTGCCAGTGCAAGGTAAAAAAGTACGCAAAGAAACAGCTGAAAAAACACGCGTCCTGAATACTGACGCGCATACAAAATGCCTGCCGGGTCAAGACAATTCGTCTGTCGCCCCGGCAGGCATTCTTCTTACCATATTCCTAGTATTTTCTGCATAACCAGACTCACACATGTGATCCCGGCCCAGCAGCAGGCGCCCATGAAGATTGGCTTTCCGCCTGTTTTTATAAGTTTCACCACATTGGTGTTCAGTCCGATTGCACCCATTGCCATGACAATGAAAAATTTGCTCAGCGTCTTCAGAGGACTGAAGATCCCCGCCGGGACACCAAAGTACACAGCGACCGTGGTGATAACAGAAGCTGCTACAAAGTAAAGGATAAAGAAAGGAAATATTTTTCTTAATTCAACACTGTTCCCTTCCTCCTCTTCCAAATTCTTTGTACGTATTACTGCCAGCACCAGGGTAATGGGAATGATGGCAAGGGTTCTTGTCAGCTTCACGGTCACAGCCTTGTCAAGCGTGGCATTACCCAGATTATAAAGGGAATCCCAGGTAGATGCAGCGGCTGTTACAGAAGAAGTATCATTGACAGCCGTCCCCGCGAAAATTCCGAAAGCTTCCCCGCTGTGCGTATCAAATCCGATCAAAGCTCCAAACGCAGGAAAGAGAACTGCCGCCAGAATATTGAATAGGAAGATAACGGAGATGGCCTGGGCCACTTCCTCGTCATCCGCGTCAATAACAGGCGCTGTAGCAGCAATGGCTGAACCGCCGCATATGGATGAACCAACCCCTACTAAAGTGGAAATTTTTCCGGGAATTTTCATAACCCTGTGCAGCACATAAGCGATAACCAGCGATGTGGTAATGGTGGATAAGATAATAGGAAGAGATTGTTTCCCCGTCTTCAGAACAACTGTGAGATTCATCCCAAATCCCAGAAGGATCACTGCATACTGCAGAATTTTTTTTGATGTAAAGGTAATACCGGGCTGCAAATCCGTCTTATCCTTCAGAAAGTGTGTTACTACCATTCCCAACAAAATGGCACAAACCGGACCGCCCACCACAGGGACCAGTTTTCCCAGATACCAGCCTGCTGCTGCAATGACCAGACAGAGCAGCAGGCCTTTCCAATTCTTTTTCACAAAATTCATACTTCCTTTCTCCTTTTAGCATTTTCTTTGGTATATCTTACCATGTTCTTATGATAAATAAAAATTATTTATATTTATTTTTCTATAAAAATACTTTATACTATAACCAGAATATATTTTTAGAGGGGGATAAGAAAATGCAGGATTTTCGTATGGAAACGTTTTTAACCGTATGCGAAGAATTGAATTATACACGTGCAGCCCATAAGCTTGGTCTGACACAGCCGGCTGTTTCTCAGCACATCCATTTTCTGGAAGAGTCCTACGGAACACACCTTTTCACCATACAGGGCCGGAAATTATATCTGACGGAGGCCGGAAAGCTTCTCCACGCCTCTGCCCAGACCATGAAAAACGATGAATCTCATCTCCGCCGCAGGCTCAGAAATGCGCAGCAGCCCAAAAAAGAATACCATTTCGGCGCCACTCTCACCGTAGCCGAATATATCCTTCCCGAGAAGATAACGAAAATCTTAAGCGATGACAAGGGCTGCCGCATGAAGATCACGGTCCAGAATACAAGAGAGCTGCTGCGCCAGATCGATACAGGGGTCATTGACTTCGCCGTGGTGGAAGGCTCTTTTCCCAAGGAAGAATACGACTTCCTGCCCTACAGCAAAGAGCCTTATATTGCTGTATGCGCCGCGGACTTTCCCCTTCCCAAGTGTCCCTGCGTTTTAGAGGACCTGCTGCCCTACACCCTGATCACCCGGGAAAAAGGTTCCGGCAGCAGGGATATCCTGGAGTCCATCCTGGCACAGCAGAACTTAAGGCTCGCTGACTTTGCCCGCGTGGTGGAATACGGCAGCATCGGCGCCATCAAGCGTCTGACCGCTTCCGGGTGCGGCATCACTTTTCTGTACAAAAAAGCCGCGGAACATGAGCTCCGCAGCCGAAAATTAAAAGAGATCAAATTACAGGAATTCCACCTGCTGCACGGACTTAACTTTGTGTTCCGCAAAGATACCATTTTCCGGGAGGAATACGCCCAGCTCTATTCCCTCCTGAAATGAGAAGAACACACTTATGCCGCATCCGCGGATTCCGTTCCCCGGGAGATACGTTCCGCCGCACAGCATACCTTTTCAAACACAAAATCAAACACCAGACCATATACCACGCCGAACAGGTTATTTGCCAGCCTCAGCGCCATGGACCCTGTCATGCCGAACATTCCCGTAGCCATGGCAAGGGCCCCGAAGGAGTTGAACACTGTCTGCCACAGATAGGTTGCCGAGAATCCCACACCAACGCCGCCCAGCATACCGATACAGCCGTAAAAGCTCTCCGGCAGCACCGCGCACAGCCCGAAAAACAGAACACACCCAATGGCATTTCCCGGAAAACGGTATTTGAACCGATCGAGCAGATCCTTCCGGAAAGGCTGGATAATGGACATCATGGCAAATCCCGCCCACATCACTCTCGGAAGATGCAGGAGCTGCGCAAAAAACATGCCGGAGGAGATGCCAAGGGCCATGCGGAGCTGCCATTTCGTCCTGGCTGATGAAAGGGCAAATTCCCCCAGCAGATCCCTCAGTCCCCTCTTATAGGTAATCTCCCTGTGGTTTCTGTAAAAGACAAGCGCAGTCAGCAGTGCGCCCAATGCCAGCGCAAGGACCCGCATGAAATACGCATGTCCGGACACATCATTTCCCTGAAGCAGCAGATACCCCAGAACCCAGGTAGCGTGATTGGCCATGATAATGTTGTGGCATCCCAGCGTAAGGAGCAGAAGCAAAAAGACAAAATCCAGTAAAAACGCCCATCCCGCCGGCACCATATGGGTCAGCCTCGGCCCCACGGCCAGAACGGCAAACAAAATGACAATAACCCCCATACCGTGAGAGGCTTTGATTCCCAGATCCGCGGACCGGAACACCATCACGGTAAGCAGCACTACCACCCCGGCCACACTGTTGTCCTCCCCGAATATCTTTGTATAAGCTGTGACAAATGCCATGCAGAATGCAAGCGTCAGAAATACTTTGAAAACATAGATGAGAAGATGCCTTCTCTTTTCCCTGCTGTCTTTACTGTTCCGGATCAGTGCCTTTGAACCGGCCTGATTCAACTGTAGTTCCTGATAAATACTCAAATGATCAACTCCCTGAATGATTGATTTCTGTTATTGTTTCATTTCCCCGGATTCCCCTGCCTGATGGTTCACCAGGCGGATCAGCTCCATAAGCCGGGCAAAGTTCTCCTCCCCGGCCCTGCGCCTCATGGAATACAGGGGTTCCAGATAATACTTATATGTGTGATCCAGCTCCTCCCGCCCTTTCTCTGTGATACACAGATAATAACTGCGGTGGTCTGCTGCACACGCCTCTTTCTCCAGAAATTCCTTTCTGCAGAGGCTATCCACCAGACGGCTGACTACCGGCTTGCTGATACCCATCCCTGCGCAGAGCATATGGGATGTAAGTTTCTCCCCGGAGAGCGCCACCCTGGAGAGCAGATCCAGTTCCTGTGCAGAGGAGATCCCGCCTTTTTTTGCCCGCCTTACATGCAGACTGCAAAAAAGCCTGATATCCTGCATTCTCTCCATCATTTCTATCCAGTCGTATTCCATTTTTCTCTCTCCTGTATACGAATTTGTGAAATGTCCCTGTGGTTCTATTTAGTTAACATTATTAACTATCCAGATATACTACGCCAAATAGTTCATTTTGTCAACTATTTCCAGACATTTTATATTACAGCGTCACCTGCATATCCTTAAATTCCTTTGGCGATATCCCATACTCTTTCTTAAATGCCCGGTAAAAGCTGGAGTAATCCCCGAACCCGAACATGGGATACACCTCACTGATCCCCACATCCCCCAGTATGGCATCCCTGCAGGCGGACAACCTTTTTTTGGTGATATACTGGTGGATGGACAGTCCCGTACTGTCCTTAAACACATGGGCTATATGGTACTTGCTCACATAAAACTGCTTCGCCAGATTCTCCAGGGACAAATCCCCATCCAGATTTTCTTCTATATAATCAGCCAGCCCCTGATACAGGTTCAGCTCCTCCCGCTCACTCTTCGGATAATTCTGTTCATGGACGATTCTGTTCAAGTGCAGGATCAGGTCATTGACACACAGGGATATCTTCGCCTCCCTGCCAAACCGTTTGGAGCGCATTTCATCAATAAGCCCGAAGACTTTAGAGCGGATGGTATTGAAAATCACCACATCCGTATGAAAAATGTAATTCTTCGTCACCTTTACATGCTGCATCAGATAGGCATAATCCGATGAAATTTCCATAAGACTGTTGCAGTATTCTTCCGTGATCCAGAATACAAAACGGCGGTATGGAAGCTCCTGGTCCCGAATCACAGCGTGGTGCCGCGCTTTCGGAGGTATCAGTACAATATCCCCCTGCCTCATGGAATACTCCTTCCCCTCGATGATCATACCCACATTCCCCTCCAGGAAAAAATAAAATTCATAGTAGTCATGCGCATGGTCCTTTACCTGGGACAGATAAAAATCACTGTAATAATAGACCTCAAAATCTTTGGAAAGCATATACTGCCTGGTGCTGAACGCTGTCTGCAGATTTTTTTTCACACCTGTCACCTCCGTCATTTTTTATAGATTATCACGAAACCGCAACTTTTGCAATGTAAACAACAAATCAGTCAATTGGCTTTTTCTCTGCAGTAATTATAATAATAGATAACAAAGTAAATGAATCCCAAGCGGAAAAGAGAAAGGATACAAAAACTATGGAAATGACATTAAGATGGTATGGTTCTAAATTTGACACAGTGACTCTGAAACAGATTCGCCAGATCCCAGGTGTGACAGGGGTTATCACCACTCTTTACGACACACAGCCGGGCGAAGTATGGAGCAGGGAACGCATCGCTGCCCTGAAAGAGGAAGTTGCCGCATCAGGCCTTCACATTTCCGGTATCGAGAGCGTCAACATCCATGATGCCATCAAGACAGGCTCTCCGGAGAGAGACATGTACATTGACAACTATATCGAAACTCTGGAAAACCTGGGAAAAGAAGATATCCATCTGGTATGCTACAACTTCATGCCTGTCTTTGACTGGACCAGAACAGAGCTGGCACGTGTAAGACCGGACGGCTCCACAGTTCTTGCGTACACACAGGAAGCGGTTGACGCCCTTGACCCGGAGAACATGTTTGAATCCATCGCAGGCGACACCAACGGCACGATCATGCCGGGCTGGGAGCCGGAGCGTATGGCTAAGATCAAAGAGCTGTTCGACATGTACAAAGACATTGACGACGAAAAATTATTCGAGAACCTGAAATACTTCCTGGAGCGCATCATGCCGGTCTGCAACAAATACGACATCAATATGGCAATCCATCCCGATGATCCTGCATGGAGCGTATTCGGCCTTCCGCGTATCATCATCAACAAAGCCAACATCCTGCGCATGATGGCAATGGTGGATGACCCGCACAACGGCGTTACCTTCTGCTCCGGTTCCTACGGCACCAACCTGGAAAATGACCTGCCGGATATGATCCGTTCCTTAAAAGGCAGAATCCATTTTGCACATGTGCGTAACCTGAAATTCAACTCTCCTACAGATTTTGAGGAGGCTGCCCATCTTTCCACAGACGGAACCTTTGATATGTATGAGATCATGAAAGCACTCTACGACATCGGATTTGAAGGACCTGTCCGCCCTGACCATGGCCGCATGATCTGGGACGAAGTGGCAATGCCGGGTTACGGCCTCTATGACAGAGCACTGGGCGCTACTTACTTAAACGGACTCTGGGAAGCAATCGTGAAAGGAGCAAGATAGTCATGCAGGTAAATGAACTGGGTTTAAAAAACAGAGAACAGTGGGAATGTAAAGGCTATTCCCTTCCGAAATTCGACAGAGCAGCCGTAACGGAAAAGACCATGGAAAATCCGTTCTGGGTCCACTTCGGCGCCGGCAACATTTTCCGCGCCTTTCAGGCAAATGTGGTGCAGAACCTTTTAAATGAAGGCGTTCTGGACCGCGGCCTGGTAGTTGCAGAGGGATTTGACTATGAGATCATAGAGAAAATGAACCGTCCCCACGACGGCTACAATATCCTTGTGACTTTAAAAGCAAACGGCTCTGTAGAGAAAACCGTTGTGGGCAGTGTTGTGGAATCTCTCACCGTTGACTCCGAGAATGACACGGACTTCAACCGTCTGCGTGAGATCTTCAAAAAAGACTCCCTGCAGATGGCCAGCTTCACCATCACAGAGAAAGGTTACAGCCTTGTTAACGGAAAAGGTGAGATGCTCCCCTCTGTTGTGGCTGACATGGAAAAAGGCCCGGAAAAACCGGAGAGCTACATCGGCAAAGTGGTAAGCCTTCTGTACACCAGATTCCAGGCAGGCGAAAAGCCTATCGCTATGGTGAGCATGGACAACTGCTCCCACAACGGAAGCAAACTCCACGACGCAGTCTTCGCATTTGCTGATAAATGGTCAAAGACGGGCCTGACAGACAAAGCCTTTGTGGACTATATCGAGAACCCGGCTAAAGTCTCCTTCCCCTGGTCCATGATCGACAAGATCACTCCCAGACCTGACCCGTCCGTGGAAGAGATCCTGAAAAAAGACGGCGTGGAAGAATTAGAGCCGGTGGTAACCTCTAAGAACACCTATGTGGCTCCCTTCGTAAACGCAGAGGAATGCCAGTACCTGGTCATCGAGGATGCCTTCCCCAACGGAAGACCCGAGCTTGAAAAAGGCGGCCTGATCTTCACCACCCGTGAGACCGTTGACAAGGTGGAGAAGATGAAAGTCTGCACCTGCTTAAATCCTCTGCACACCGCCCTTGCCGTATTCGGCTGCATTCTGGGATATGACCTGATCTCCAAAGAGATGAAGGACGAGACCCTGAAGAAGCTGGTAGAGGGCATCGGCTACGCAGAAGGCCTGCCGGTTGTTATAAACCCGGGCATTCTGGACCCCAAAGAGTTCATTGACACGGTACTTGGTGTCCGTATCCCGAACCCGTTCATGCCGGATACCCCGCAGCGTATTGCCACAGATACTTCCCAGAAGCTGGCGATCCGTTTCGGTGAGACCATCAAGGCATATCAGGCCTCCCCCAAGCTGCATGTATCAGACCTGAAGCTGATCCCCCTTGTATTCGCAGGATGGTTCCGCTATCTGATGGGTGTGGATGACAACGGCAATGCTTTTGAATTAAGTCCGGACCCGCTTCTGGATACCGTACGCCCCTACGTTGCAGACGTAAAACTGGGCGAGGCCGTGGATGCGGAAAAACTGCTGAAACCGGTTCTGGAAAATGAAAAGATCTTCGGTGTGAACCTCTATGATGTGGGCATGGCTGACACTGTATGCAGTTACTTCTCACAGATGACAGCCGGTACAGGCGCTGTCCGCAGCACACTGGAAAAATACGTTTAAAACCCTTCGGGGCTGCACGAATCCTCCGCTCGTGCAGCCCCGATTTTTTCTTTTATTTAGTATACTTCCGCTCCAAACGGCATAAGTGCCAGCTTGGCGATTTTAAAATGCTGCATTCCAAAAGGAATACCTACCACTGTGACACAGAGCAAAAAGCCGATCAGCAGAGATTCCAGAGCCAGGGGGATTCCTGTCACTATCATCCAGATGACATTGAGAAGCAGGGAGCCTGCCCCTCCGCCGTACTGCACTTCCTTCCCAAAAGGAAAAAAAGCCAGTGCAGCAAACTTAAAACACTGCATTCCCACAGGAATACCTACTATCGTGACACACCACAAAAGCCCTGCCAGACACCAGCTCAGCCCGCTGATACAGCCGCCGAACACAAACCACAGTACATTTCCAAGACATCCCATATAATTCCCTCCTATTCTATCTTATTCATTCAACAGGTCTCTCAGCTCCCCGAGAATCGCTCTCACCCGCATGATCGCGTCATCCACCTGCTCTCTGGCATCATTGATCTTCTTCTGCACCAGATAGTCAGCCACGATCCCATCAAAGAAGAAATCAGCAAAATTCAAAAATGAGCTGATGTCCATGCGCAGGTCAAGGGGAACCTGGACATCCCTAAGTTCTCTCTGGAAAACAAGGAGCTGACTTTTTGCATCCTCCATATAAGCTGTGGCATCCGACATTTTTGAATGTTTTACCATGTCTGTGAAAAACCCGCCTCCCAGCATATCGAAGATTCCCCAGTTCTTTGCTCCCTGAAGCTTTTCTCTTGCATTTTCCAGGCTGTAAAGAGCCTTCTCACCTGCCGCTGCTGCTTCCTCAATCTCTCTTCTTCTCACTTCGTCTCTCATTTTTCTTTTCCTCCATTTTTTCAGCCGGCTTTCCTGCGGCGGATATCTGGAAGGTGTGCTGAAAATAGATGGAACTAAAAAAAGACCTCTATTATGACATCCGCCACAATAAAAGTCTTGCTATCTCATTTGATACGGACACCTCTCGGTATCGGTTGACGATTTCAAACCCGTTCATCTCTGAACGTTCAGCTACTCCCTTTCGATTGCTTGTATAGAATATAGCACAGAGCACACAACTTGTCAATATATTCCTTTATAAAAGCAGAGTTGCGGGACATCTTTCCGCAAGATGCCCCGCATTCTCCTGTTTTCACTCAGCTTTTCTGATCCTTGCCCTTTTGACTTCCCGCTTTCTGGTACTGCCTGTCAAATTCCGGCCTGGGAAGAGGTTTGTTGAAATAATACCCCTGAATATAGAAGCATTCCAGATTCTTCAGCACTTCAAGCTGTTCTCTGTTCTCCACCCCCTCAGCCACCACTTCCATCTGCAGCTCCTGGCAGAGCGCCAGGATGTTCTTCACAATGATACGCGCGTTTTCATTGGTAAGAAGATTATTGACCAGCCCCTTGTCCAGCTTCAGGTGATTGAAACGGATTGCGGACAGGAAGGAAAGGTTGCTGTATTTGGCTCCGAAATCATCCAGAGCTATATGGTAACCTGCCTGGCAGATCTGCTTTCCGATCTGGGCCACTGTGTTGCGCTCCACCTCCCCCATACTCTCCGTGATCTCTATCTCCACGTACCGTTTGTCCACGCCATAGCGGAAAATGATCTCCTCCATCCGCTCTATAAGCTGCTCCTCCAGCAGGGTTGCCCTGGAAAAATTAAGGGAGACGGGAATCAGCTCCACACCTCTGCGCTCCCACTCTTTCAGGATTCTGCACACTTCTTCAAAGACAAAGAAATCTATATAATGTATCAGGCCCGCTGTCTCCAGATAAGGGATGAACTTCCCGGGCGGCACGATTCCCTTCTCCGGGTCCTGGTAGCGCACCAATGCCTCTGCACCGCAGAGTTTGTTATTATATGTATCAATCTTAGGCTGGAGATAGACTGTAAACCTTCCCTCTGCGATCTCCTTTAACAGCGCCTTCAATACCCCTGCGTTTCTGTGGACTTCTGCGTAAGGATGCTCACTGTAGTAATCCTGTTTTGCTATCATTCTGCGCTCGTCCGCACTGGCGATGAGAAAATCCAGGCTGATATCCGTATCCGACCAGGCACTTCCCACAGAAATGCCTGCCACATCCCGCATCCTCTCCCTCATTTTCTTCAGACGTTTTATGAAAGAGTCGTGGGATATATTTTCGCTGACCAGCAGAAACTCGTCACCGGTAAAACGGTAGATCCTTGCCGCCGGAAATTCTTCCTGCATGATACCCGCAGTAAATTGTACCACATTGTCACCGTATGCATTTCCATATACCCTGTTGATATCCTTTAACCCGTTAATGTCCAGGGAAACGACGCCAAGTGAGATCAGGCTCTCCTCCTTAAGACCGGAACAATACTCTTTATAACTGTTCCGGTTGAGCACGCCTGTCAGCTCATCGTGATGCATGAGAAATTCCTGCTTTTCCTGCAGCCTGCGCTTTGTCAGTTCATTTGCCATAAAATACTGCATGGTACTCAGAACTGCCGTATGCTCTGTGTTTCTTGTGGGATTGTCAACGCCCATGTAGCCAATCAGCTTATCCCCTTCCTCAAGCCCTGCCGTAAAGCAGGACTCAATACCCAGGCTCTTCATAGCTTTATACAGCCCCCGGCGCTTCTCCCTCCACGGTTCCACATCACGAATGTACTGAAGCTGCCTTAATTCCTCCCATCTCCAGCCGCCCGGGCCTCCCGGGTACAGATAAGGCCTCATGCCGGAACAGATGGAAGACGCTCCCTCCTTCTTCCACTCATAGACATCCCTGACACCTCTGCTCTCCGGTTCACATTCGATCACATACGCCCGGTCCGCGCCGTAATAGACAGCCAGGGATTCCAGCACCTGTTCCAGCGAATGCCCAAAATCCATCGCGCCGGTCAGCGCAAACATACTCTGCAGCACCACCTTTTCTCCCTCACTGTCATGCTCTGTATGGGGCATACACTGCCCGGTTCCCCTTATGCCGGGATTATCCGGCTTATATTTCTTCAACTGCTCGCTGTAGACAAAGACACCGCTCCTGCCCATGGATACGCCTGTCTCCAAGGCTGCCCTTGCCTTCTGGTACAGTCCCTGAAAAATATTGTCGGACCTGCTGTCAAAAATAATACCGCAGGACACATTGACCGCCCGGCTGATATTGGGAAACATATAGGGAAGTGCAATCGCCCTGACAACCTCCTCCGCGCACTGCCGTACAAATTCCATCCTGGGATTGTTATACACAAAGACTACAAACTCATCCCCGTAGAATCTGCCAATAATGGCGTCCTCTATAAACCTCATTTTTAACTGGTTGCTTATCTCCTTCAGCACATCATCCGCAGCCACATAGCCGATTTCATGTACCAGCTTTGTGAAAAAGTCCACATTGAATACCAGCAGCGCATAGGACTGTCTTCTGCCGTGGTTTTTCAGCAGTGCATCACCTATCATCTGTATGGCGGTATCTTTGTTGTACACACCTGTCTGCACATCATATTCCGCCCGGAATTTCAGGGCAAGCTCCAGATTTTTCTTCTCGTTGATATCCTCCAGTGTACCATAGACATAGAGGTCTCCGTTCTGTACATCCCGCACCAGACGGGCCACGGCATTGACCCAGGACAGCCTGCCGCTGCCTTCTTTTCTGCGGTATTCAAAATTAATGGTTGTATTTCCCTCTTTATAGGCTCTGCAAAGCGCCTCACGGTTCATGAGTTTCAGCAGACGCAGTTTGTCTTCCTCGTTGGCTATACTTTCATTGTGAAGCACCATCAGCTCCTCATATGTCATTCCCGGAGAATACTCCCTCCGGACTTTTCCGTCTACATACTCTACACAGTTCTGATCAAGATTACACCGGAAGCTGGCGATCACACCGCCGTCATAGGTCAGCCTGAGCTGCATCTCCTGCTGGCAGATCATCTCTGCTTTTTTCTGTTTTGTGATATCCTCCCCCACAGCAACTGCGCTGCAGGGCACATGCTCCCCGTCATAGAGCATGGCATAGGTGACCCGTTCCCACCACCAGTAACTTCCGTCTGCTGAGCGGGTGAGAATATCCGCCTGCACATGGCTCTGCCCCTTCTCCAGCCTGCGGTACAGGTCAAGCAGATCCTGACGGCTCCGCGGATGTATATACCCCTCCTTAAGCAAGGCTTCCGGCGCATTGGCCATCTGCCGAAAGCCATGGCTCTCCTGTGCTCCCTCTGTCAAAAACAGCGTACGGGTCTTCAGATCATATTCCCATACATTGATGCAGGCTTCCTTAAGCGCTGTCCGGTAAACCATCTCCTTATGGGAGGACTCCTTCATTGGAAGCAGGGCGGGGACTTTTAGTTCCTCTGCTTCTTCTGCCGTGTTCGCCCTTCGTTCTCCATATATACTGTACTGTCCCTTGCCGTTTTTCTTTGCCTGGTACATGGCAGCATCCGCTTTTGCGAACAGGGACATAAAATCCGTGCCGTGTTCCGGGTAAAAGCTGACTCCGATGCTGCATCCGATACTGCAGATAGTCTCCCCGTTGGTGTAATAGTCAAAGATATTGCGTATGGCATTTACTTTGCTGTCAATCACATTGTTCCTCTGCAGATTGGTCATAAATACCACAAATTCATCCCCACCGATCCGTGCCGCAATGTCCTCATGTCTGAAAATGGCCCTGAGGCTTCCCGCGGTTTCCCTCAGCACCCTGTCACCGAACAGATGCCCATAGGTATCATTGATCTGTTTGAAATTATCCACATCAATGAGAAGCATCGCCGCGGGATTATGCCCCTGCTGCATATAACGCTCCACTCTGGCCTCACATTCCCTCCGGTTCAGAAGTCCGGTGAGAGGATCTAAGGCCGCCGCTTTCTGGGCTCTTATGATCTCCTTTTTTCTCTGGTCAATATCTGAGATAATGCCCAGGATTTTCAAAAGCTTCCCGTCCCTGTCCCGAAGCGCAGTCGCATGGACATCCACCCAGAGATAAGAGTTGTCCTTTGCTTTGAGACGGTACTCACATTCCATCTTGTCATTCCCCTTTAAAATGGCCTGAAATCCGCTCCGAAGTCCTGCCTTATCCGCCTCATACACAATATCTGTGGCAAACATGGAATCCGGGAAACCATCTGATGGAATCTGATACCCGAATTTTTTCTCAAAATTAGGGGAGTAATATATTTCATAGGTGACACAGTCCAGCTCAAAAATAATATCCTGCATCTGGGAGAGCACGATCTCATACCGCTTCTCACTGATAGCGAGCTGTCTCTGTGCCTCCTTCTCCCTGCTGATATCATGAAAGATACAGTGGAACCAGTCTCCCTGTTCCTTATCTTCTATAAGCTCTGCACTGATCCAGGCCCAGCAGATCGTGCCTCCTTTTTGGACCAGACGGTTTTCGTACATGAAAACCTTGCTGTTCTTCAACTGTCTGTGTATCTCCTCCATGACCATTTTCCGGTCACCCTCATAGACGGTGTCCAGAATATGGTCGTGAAACAGCTCCGAAAATTCTTCCCTGGTATATCCTAAAAACTCAAACAGATAATCATCTGCATCGATCAGGGTGAAATACCTGTCATACCGGCAGTTAAATACGCCTCCGCCGATCTCCTCCATCCCGTCAGAACTGTTCTCTTTTTCATTCATCCTCAATCGGCCTCCTTCTGTCTTCTGCTCCCTTTCCTCCCACACCCGTTTATATAACTCCTATTGTATTACAACTTTGACGGTTTTTAAACTTTTCCGGGTAAAATTGTAATTTTTTTCCATATATCCGGGCAGAGTGCAGGCAACTTGCAGCAGTACAGAACAGAAAAGACCTGCCGCAAAGGCAGGCCTAACTATCCGGCTCCGTCAGGATCGTCACCTGGGTGACATATTGTTCTATATCCGAGACTGCTATTTCATTCATTCCGATTTCATAGGCATATCCTGTGATCCGTAAGCCGTGCTCTTCCGCAAAAGCCAGCATCCGGCTGTAAAGTCCGGGCAGTCTGTCCCAGCTTCCTGTACAGATGCCCCGCAGATAAGTACCTTCCGGCTTTCTGTAAAATCCCTCCACCCGCACAGGACTCTCTAACTGGGTATATAATCCGTCATAGATTTCAAATTCGCCCTGCCGGATTTTTTCCACAGACAGTATGCTGCCGCAGCTTGTCTTATATTTGCTCAGATCCCAGGTCTTCTGCAGATGCTCCAGCAGAGTGGGCATATCCACGAATTCTCCCTGCTGTGCCTCAGAGGACAGTGGTGTTATAAAAACATACTCCTCCTCACAGTTGATCAAATCAATCTGCCCGTCCTCCACCTCCATACAGAGCCGCAGCATATCCTGTTTCTTCTTCAGAACGTTTTGCAGGTTCTCCAGATTGCGGATGGTATCTTCAATCTCCCCTATCTTTTTCTCTGAAAGAGATATAAATCCCTGGGCTGTGGGCTTGTTCAGATATTCTTTGATCTCCCCGATGGACATATTCAGCTCCCGGAGCGCCAATATACTTTCCAGTTCCGCACTCTGCCGGTATGTATAGTAGCGATATCCGTTCTTTCCCTTGTATGCAGGAGAAAAAAGGCCGATGTCATCATAGTAATGCAGTGTCCGCTTGTTTAAATGATGCAGCCTGGCAAACTGCCCTGCTGTAAAAAGTATGGAATTCTGAAACATGTCCTACCCCCTTGCGTTTTATCCTCTGTACACTCTCAGACCATTATACCACGCACATATTTTTCTTCAAATGCATCAGCCGGCATCGGCCTTGCATAGACATACCCCTGTATCATATCACAATTTACCTGCCGCAGATACTCCACCTGCTCCGGTTCCTCTATTCCCTCCGCCACGGTCTTCACATTCAGCTTCTTTGCCAGCTCCATCAGACATGCGATCACATCTCTTGCCTTCTCACTGTGCATATCCAGAAAGAAGAGACGGTCCAGCTTCAGAGCATCCACATCAAATTCTTTTAAAAGGCCCAGGGAGGAAAATCCGGAACCAAAGTCATCCAGAGAACAGGTAAATCCCAGTGCGTGCATCCGATGTATACTGTCCTTTACCACATCAATCTGCTCCTCATCCAAAAATATGGATTCTGTCAGCTCAAATTCCAGCATCTCTGTCCTGACACGGTACTGTTTCGCGATACCGGAAAACTCCTCCAGAAAGCCCGGTTCCCTGAAATGCTGTCTTGACAGGTTGACAGAGACAGGAATCAGCCTTTTTCCCATTCGCTCCCACTTTGCCATGAGAGCGCACACCTCCCGGAACACATATACATCCAGCCTGCATATCTTTCCGTTTCTCTCAAACAGCGGGATAAAATCCGATGGACAGATCACGCCCCGCTCCGGGTGCTGCCAGCGCACCAGCGCTTCCGCCCCCTCTGCCTCACCGGTCCTGGGGCTGACCTTTGGCTGCAGATATACCCGGAAATGACGGCTGCGGAGGGATTCCTCAAACAGCTCGTTCATCTCCTCCTCCCATTTCAGGCGCTTTACAAAACTCTCATCATAGAAGACACATTCCTCCCCAGCCTTTTTCTCCACACTCTGCTCCGCCAGGCGCGCATGATCCTGCAGAATGGTGATCTCCTCGCCTGGGTGTTCAATGATACAGGCTCCCTGACGGAATGCCACAGGATGGCGGGGAGCTTCGGATCCCGAAAATGCATTCACTTCTGTAATAATGTCCCTGAGCCTTGCCCGGATACGCGCAGGCTCCGCATCCCGAAGACACAGGAAAAAATTGTCCGATTCATTTCTGGCGGCAAATTCATCGTCAGATGGTTTGATATGACGCTGCAATACCCGGTGGATATGGCGCAGCATCTCATTGCCTCCTTCAATGCCGAATCTCTCGTTGACCATTTTAAAGCCTTTTACATTCATCATGACAATACAGTTGGAGGAGGGGGCCATTTTACAGGCCAGCTCCTCATATTTCAGGCAGAAAGCCGCCTGGTTCATGCCTCCGGTCACATGGTCCTCAAACGCATAGCGCTCCAGTTCCCTTCTTCCTGTGCTGAAAAATCGGTACACCTTTATAAGGAAGATAAAAAATACGGCCATGACAAATATGAGGATCAGAAAAAATCTCCATATACTCCCCTCTGAGCTGCCTGCGATCAGGTCCGAAGGTATGATGGTCAGCAGAACCCAGTCATTTACTCCCAGCGCGTCATAGGACAGATAGAGTTCATCCTGATGCGTGGATGTAAATGCCAGGATTCCGCCTGTGCCCCTCCGCATATTTTTCCGCATCTCATCAATCTCAGATACAACTTTCCCGTCTTTGCTCTTCTTGAAAATATCATCCAGCTGCAGAAATGGCTTTAAATCCGTGGGGGAGAGAATCACCTTCCCGCTGCTGTCTATGATACAGCTCAGGCTTTGTCCGTCAAAGCTCTTGGACGCGATCATATCCTGCATTTTTTCCTTGCTGCGGATGCCGACCATGACATATTCCACGGATTTCTCCCCATCGCCGCCATAAACCGGCACGGAATAGATGATTTCCTGACCCCCGAGATAGCTGGTTCCTGTTCTCCCCTTAAAGGCTGCCCTGACACAGTCCAGTTCTGCCATTCCCTTCAGTTCCGCCTTGCCAATGGTCTCCGGCACCTCTGTATGCACCATTTTTCCCTGCCTGTCTATAACCGTCAGAAAATTAAACTCCAGCACTCCGGCCTTCTCTTCCAGAAAATTTTGAAGCTCTGCCGTATCCTCTCCCGACCCAAAGGAATCCGGCAGATACCCCGCGGCAAACTCTGATATCATTGCCAGGTCCTCGGATTTGTGATGCATGGTATTGCCAATCTCCCCTGCCATACGCATTGTCACATCATTTAAATATTCCTCCGTGCTGTGATCCAGCACCTTCCGGAGGTCAATGGCATTCCAGGCGGAAATGAGCAGCGTGATCAGGATGACCACCCCGATGATCCCCACCTGCATTCCGCTTATCAAAAAAGGCCCCTGATATGCGGAGCCTTTTCCCACCCTTCGTCTCATGTTCCATACTCCTGCCATAATACGATTCTGTTTTTCCTATTTTTTCTCTTTAGAATATTTTACACTGAATTTATTTTGAAGCGCAATCTTATATTTGTGTACATATACATATAGTATTATAATAGAGATATACTATCAGCATAAGGGAGGCTGCACCATGGAACAGAAGAACAGATTATTTGATTTTTTATACCAAAGTCTGAGGGAACAGATTGAGACCGGACTTCTTCCTTACGGAAGTGCGCTCCCCTCCATGAGCCAACTCTGCGAAATATACCATGTGGGAATGCGCACAGTCCGGGAGGTACTGAAAGCCCTGGCAAAGGAAGGTCTCATCCAAACAGCCGAGCGGAAACCCTCCCGCGTCATATACCGCCCTTCGGGGAACCACTCTCCTGAGGAACCGTCCGTGCGCACAGTCCTGGAGCACAGAGACTCTATCCTGTCTGTGTATGAGACCATGACTATCCTGATGCCTCCTCTCTTTTCCTTCTCTGCCCTGGTCTGCGGGGAGGAAAAGATGCAGCACTGCCTCTGGATTCTGGCGCATGAGAAAAAAGTGCGCAGGAATAAGTGGCAGACCTATTCCATGTTCCTGCATGAAATTCTCTCCGCCTCCGGCAGTCTGCTGTTCCGTGACCTGTATATCAGCCTGGAACTTTATGCCCAGATTCCCTTTTTCTGGGAGCGCAGAGGTTCCATTGTAAGACCCGGGGAAAATGTAATAAGTCATAACACTTTCTGGGACACCGGACTGCTGAAGCCGGAAAACGCCGAGGAGGCTCTGCACTATTTTACCGCGCTTTATCGTTTTACAACAGATATCATACAGGAACATCTGAAAATACTTGTCTCAGAAAACCCACAGGTAAAGGCAGCCGGTAAAAACGTCTACTCCTGGAACGCCGACCTGGGACGTGATCATTATTATATGCAGATTGTACGGGATATTATTGACAAGATCGGAATGGGCCTCTATAAGGACAGGGAATTTCTGCCTCCGGAGGGAATACTCGCCGGACAGTACCAGGTCTCTGTCTCCACGGTGCGCAAGGCGCTCTCTGACCTGAACCGTCTGGGCTTCTGCAGAACCTACAATGTCAAGGGAACACAAGTCACCCTCTTTAATGACGAGGCAACCTTTGTCTGTATGAAGGACAGAACCTATAAAAAAGACACGCTGCTGTACTTAAGCGGCCTGCAGTTCATGGCGCTTGCCGTCCCCCCTGCTGTCAGGCTGACCTTTGACCGGATAACGGATGAGATCCTGGATTCCCTGGCGCAGAGATTCCGAGAACCCAATGCTATTCCCCTTGATTTGATCATGGACTGTATCATAGAGCAGATGCCTCTGTACCCTTTTCGTATCATTCTTAAGGAAGTGAGAAAGACACTGCACTGGGGATATTATTTCTCTTTCTATGCGGAAGGCAATCAGATGTCCAATATCATTAACCAGATGGGGCTGCAGGCTTTTGAATATCTCTGCAGGAGAGACCGGGCTGCCTTCACGGAGCAGCTCAGTGCATGCTACTGCCATATCCTGACTTTTGTCCGCAACTTCATGACCGGCTGCGGCCTTCCCGAAGCTTCCGATATCGCGGCACCGGATATGTCCTTTATCCGCCTGTATATCTGAACAAAAAGAAACCCTTGTAAAATTTTCATTCTACAAGGGCCTTGACGTGCGCGAGAGGATTCGAACCCCCGACCTTCTGGTCCGTAGCCAGACGCTCTATCCAGCTGAGCTACGCGCACATCCAATAATTGGATAGATATTAATTTGTTATTGCCTCAGCAACGAAATTTATTATATCCTATGGTGCGAAAAATGTCAATAGGTTTTTGAAACTTTTTTTAATCACTCTTTTACCGTCATACTTAACAGATGACTGCCGGAAGCAAACAGTTACACTTGCCATTTTTCAGCGGATTGTTTATAGTAAAGGGTAAGCGCAGTCTGCTTATTTATATAAAGGAGTGACAAGAATATGAAATCATCATCAGATCTTAAGACCATGCTGGCCTCCATCCACCGGAAAAGCTATCCTGCCTACAAGGATTTGCGGGGTATCTACTCCTTCGGTGACTATACATTATCTATCAATCATGTGCAGGGAGACCCCTTTGCGGCGCCCTCCAGTCTGAGTGTGAAAATCCCCCTGAAGACCGCCGGTTTTCCTGCCCATTATTATAAGGAAAGGCATACCAGAATCGCCCTTCAGGACTATCTGAACAGACAGTTTGAACAGCAGGTATACCATTTCAGCTTCAGGGCCAAAGGCTCGGGAAAGAGCGGACTCATCTCCGTCAGCCGCTGCGGGCAGGAAATCCTGGACCGCACTGCCTGTGAGATCACCGATACCGACGTGACCGCCCGCTTCACTGTGGGCTTTCCGGCAAACGGCAGGACCATCAACGCTCCTGAGCTGGAAAAAATCCTGTTTGAATTTCTGCCTGTATGCGTGCGGAAATCTTTCCTGTATAAAAACCAAAACGCAAAAACTGTGGAAAATGTGTTTTTTCTGGCAGAGGACCAGCAGTTCATCCGGGAGGAACTGAAAAAGCGTAAGCTGGCTGCCTTCGTGGCTGACAACGCCATCCTCCCAAGACAGAGCGGTGTATCGGACAAGCCGCTTTCCGACTGTGTCCCCTTCATCTCCCCGGACTCCATGCGCACTGAGCTGACTCTTCCCCACAAAGGGAAGATCACCGGCATGGGCATCCCGGTGGGCATCACCCTCATTGTAGGCGGCGGCTACCACGGAAAATCCACTTTGCTGAATGCCCTGGAATCCGGTGTATACAACCACATCGCCGGGGACGGCAGGGAGTATGTTATCGCGGACGACACAGCAGTGAAGCTGCGCTCCGAGGACGGACGTTTTGTAAAGGATGTGGATATTTCCATGTTCATCAATGACCTTCCCAATAAAAAGGACACCCGCTGCTTCTCCACCCCGGACGCCAGCGGAAGTACGTCCCAGGCTGCCGCTATTGTGGAGAGCATGGAGGCAGGTTCCCATCTGTTTTTCATAGATGAAGACACTTCTGCCACCAACTTTATGGTCCGCGATACCTTTATGCAGCATGTGATCAGCCGCCATAAGGAGCCGATCACTCCGTTTTTGGAGCGCGCCCGGGATCTGTACACCGAGGCCGGTATCTCCACCATCTTAGTGGCAGGCAGCAGCGGTGCCTTTTTCCACATTGCAGACACCATTATCCAGATGGACTGCTACCGCCCTGTGGACATAACACATGCCGTGAAGGAACTCTGCAGAGACTTTCCGCTGCCCCCGGCAGACACGCCTGCCTTTGCGCTGCCTCAAAGCCGCAGAATCATGACCACACCTGATTTTCGTGAGCCCCAGGGACGGTCAAGGGGCCGCAGACCGGAGGAACACAGCCACGGACAGAGAGAAAACAGAGGTCTGAAGACCAAGACACATGACCGCTATACCTTCTCCATCGGCAAAGAATCCGTGGACCTGCGGTATGTGGAACAGCTTGCGGACTACGAACAGACGGCAGCTCTTGCCTCCATCCTGCGCTATGCATGTGAGAACCTCATCGACGGCAGAAAGACCCTGGACCAGGTAGTGAAGCTGCTTCTGCACCAGCTTGAGACAAAGGGACTGTCCTCTGTCTGCGGAACCTCCTACACGCCCTGCGGGCTGGCCATGCCCAGGCCTCAGGAGATTTACGCCTGCTTTAACCGGTTCAGAAGGCAGTAAAGCACAAAAAACTTTATAAATCGTGAGAATTATCACGGCATTCCCAGACTGCTGCGGCTATACTTATCTGAAACGAGTGAAGCCGCAGCTTTTCTGCGCCCTCACACCATTTATGAAAGAGGTGAAATTATGGGTTATTGTTACAAGACGCAGGATTTACAGCAAGTCTTTTCTGCTCTTACCGAAACTTATGACCTTTACGCTCCCAGACTTTTTCCGAATAAGGGAGCCTTTTCCGATACGGATCTGGTCCGCTATGACAGGATCACTTCCCCTGAGGAAATCGTACTTGACAGGAAGTCACGCTTCTCTCCCAAGGAAGTGCTGCTCCCCATTTCCCAGACCTTATTTTATTTCACAGAGGACAAGGTAACCGAACCGAATCCGCCAAAGAAGGATGCTGTCATCTTCCTGAGAAGCTGCGACCTTCACGCCATACGCCGTCTGGATTATATGTATCTGGAAAACGGCCCTGAGGATTCCTACTACAGGCAGCTCCGCGACCATGTAAAATTCGCGCTCCTGGGCTGTTCCTCCTGTTTTGACTCCTGCTTCTGCGTGGATATGGGAACCAATAAAAACACGGATTATGATTTCAGCCTGGACCTTACAGGCGATACCTGGAAAATAGATGTAAAATGGCAGGAGCAGGAAGAACTCTTCCGAAAATATGCCGTTTCCCAGGAAACCGTCTCCCCGGCTTTCGTGACAGAGACAAAGACCCGCGTACATATTCCCGAAAACCTGACAGCCAAAGCCGCTAAAAGCTCTGTCTGGAAAGAATATGACAGCCGCTGCATCAACTGCGGACGCTGTAATTTTTCATGTCCGACCTGTACCTGCTTCACCATGCAGGATCTGTTCTATACAGACAACGGTAAGGTGGGCGAGCGCCGCAGAGTGTGGGCCTCCTGTATGGTGGACGGCTACACGGACGTGGCAGGCGGAGGAAGTTACCGTAAAACCAACGGGGAACGTATGCGCTTTAAAGTCATGCATAAGGCACTGGATTTCAAACAGAGAGCGGGCTATCAGATGTGTGTGGGCTGCGGACGCTGTGACGATGTCTGTCCGGAGTACATTTCCTTCTCACACTGCCTGAACCGCCTTTCTGATGCCATGAAGGAGGTGGAAGATTTATGATAAAAAATGAATATATTCCTTTCCGATCAGAAATAAAAGAAGTAATTCGCCACACAGCAATTGAGTACACCTTCCGCATGGAATACACAGGTGATGTGAAACCGGGCCAGTTCTTTGAGGTATCCATCCCCAAATACGGCGAGGCTCCCATCTCTGTCAGCGGCATCGGCGACGGCTGTATAGACCTGACCATACGCCGCGTTGGCAAGGTCACAAACGAAGTGTTTGAGCAGTATGAGGGGGACACCCTGCTGCTGCGCGGACCTTACGGAAACGGATTCGACCTGGAAAATTATAAAGATAAAGAGCTTGTTATTGTGGCAGGCGGCACCGGTGTTTCCCCTGTCCGCGGGGTGATCGACTACTTTGCACGCAATCCCGGGGCGGCCAAAAGCGTCACCGTAATTGCAGGCTTCAAAACGCCGGATGACATTTTGTTCCGCCGGGATCTGAAGCTCTGGGAAGAGAATTTAAACCTGATCCTCACAGTGGACAGCAGGGAAGGTGACAAGTCTTACAGAGAGGGACTGGTAACTGCCTATATCCCTGACCTTGAATTTGGTAATATGGATGACGCCTGCGCCATTGTTGTAGGCCCGCCCGCCATGATGCGCTTTTCCACCATGGCCCTTATGGACCGGGGCCTGAAAGAAGAACAGATCTGGATTTCCCAGGAGCGCAAAATGTGCTGCGGCCTTGGAAAATGCGGCCACTGTAAGATCAATGATGTCTATGTATGTCTGGACGGCCCTGTCTTTAACTTTACCAAAGGCCGCCAGCTGCTGGATTAGGAGGTGCAGGGAATGGATGTCAATACAAAGGCTTTAAAGAAAAATGCATTCCGCGTCACAAAAGAGCGCGGCAAAACAGCCTCCCGTGTCCGTGTACCGGGCGGTCATATGGATGCCTGTTATCTGTCCATGATACAGGATATCGCTGAAAAGTACGGCAACGGAACCGTACACATTACCAACCGCCAGGGATTCGAGATTCCCGGCATTGACTATGCAGATATGCCCAAAGTCAACGAAATGCTGCAGCCCATCATTGAAGGACTGGACATAAATCAGACGGACCCGGGCACAGGCTATCCGGCTTCCGGGACCAGAAACGTAAGCGCCTGCATCGGCAACCGCGTATGTCCTTACGCCTGCTACGATACCACGGCATTTGCAAAACGGATCGAGAAGGCCATCTTCCCAAACGATCTGCATTTCAAGATTGCCCTGACCGGATGTCCCAATGACTGTGCCAAAGTCCGCATGCATGATTTCGGCATCATGGGAATGACGCTTCCCCGTCTGGACCCCAGCCGCTGTGTAAACTGCGGTGCCTGTGTCAAATACTGCCGCCGCAAATCCGTGGAGGCTCTGGAGACTGTAAACTACCGTCCAAAGAGAAATGAAGAGAAATGCATCGGCTGCGGTGAATGCGTTCTGAACTGTCCTGCCTCCGCATGGACCAGGGATGAAAAGAAATATTACCGTCTCACCCTTCTGGGACGTACAGGAAAGAGAAATCCGCGTCTTGGCGAGGATTTCATCAAATGGGTGGATGAGGACAGCATCATCAAGATTATCCTGAACACCTATAAATATGTAGAACACTACATTGACCGTTCCGCTCCCGGCGGCAAGGAACACATCGGCTACATTGTGGACCGCACCGGATTTGAAGAGTTTAAGAAATGGGCGCTTGAAGGCGTGGAACTGCCTGAAATTGCGGAAGTTACCACTCCTGTGTACTGGAAAGGTGTCCATTATACAAAATAGAAAAGCCCGGTCTGACGGACTTACGCGTCGAAGCGCGCAGAGAACCTCCTCAATTCTCTGTGCGCTTTGCTTTTACCTCTTGAAAAGGACTCTTCCGGGTAAACCATACCCGGAAAAGCCCTTTTTCTCTTATATCCCTATTTTGTGATCGTCCCATCCAAATCCCACAAATCTTCCCAGCTCTCTGCCCCCGGCCAGAGGAATACCTGGCCTTTTACCAAACGGCAGTTCTTATCTGCAAGGCGGATTTTTTCCATCTCCTCCTCTGTCAGCGGGTCTTCGGTGGTACATTTCAGATTGCTGATATACTGCGGTTCCTTTACGGAGAAAGGAATGGGCACCTGCCCCCGCTGTACTGCCCATTTCAGGCACACCACAGCCGGATGTATCTGATGGGCTTTGGCAATCTCCAGAATCTCAGGTATCTGGGTGTCTGCAACGTCCTCAGAGGTTCTGTCACGCTCCGGGCGTGAGGGGGAACCAATGGGGCAGTAGCCGATGGGCACGATTCTGTGCTCCAGCGCGTACGCAAACAGCTCCGGCTGCTGGAAGCCCGGATGAAGCTCCATCTCAATGGCTGCGGGCTGTACTTTGCAGAGGGGAAGCACTGCTTCCAGCTTCGGTATGGTCATATTGGACATACCGATGTGGCGCACAAGACCTTCCTCTAAAAGCTGTTCGCACTGTCTCCACACACTCATGAACTCCTCTGTGGAAAAGGGTCTGGAATCCGGGTTCCTGGAATCCCCGTCACAGCCCGGCGCGTGGTAATTCGGAAACGGCCAGTGTACAAAGTACAGGTCCAGATAAGAAAGCCCCAAATCTGCAAGGCTCTGCTTACAGGAAGCTATAACCTCCCCTTCCCCGTGCATGTCATTCCACACTTTCCCTGTGATGAACAGCTCCTCTCTCTTTACAACTTTGTTTTCAAAGAGACGTCCGAGCACAGCACCGATCTCCTTTTCATTCTGATAGACGGATGCACAGTCAATGAGGCGGTATCCGTTTTCCACGGCACCGTAAACTGCATTTGACACCTGCTCTGCGGAATACTTGTCAGAGCCAAAGGTACCTATACCGATCGCCGGCATTCTGGCTCCTGTATATAAAGTTCTGTAAGGCACTTTTGCCGGGTCTACTCCTTTTGTCATCCTGTGCCTACCTTTCATCCTGGTCGCCGAAGACTACAGCTACCTTGCCGCACTGTCCGCCGGCCATGAGTTTATATGCTTCGCCCGCTCTCTCGATGGGGAACTCGTCTGTGATCAGATCTTCCGGATGGATATTCCAGCGCACCAGCCTTTCCACCAGTTCTTCCATTCTCCACAGGCTTGTCACCCAGGAACCAAAGATTGTCTTCTGTCCGTGAATGATATCCGGGCTTGGGTTAAATGTACAGGTTCCGCCTTCACCTACGAAGGCAATTTTGCCCCATTCTCTTGTGGCGCGGATGGCAAGCTGACGGCCAGCATCATTGGCGCTGGCATCAATCGCACGTTCAACGCCGTATCCTCCCGTCACTTCCAGTATCTCATCCACGGTATTCTCGCCCGGTTTGAAGACATGGTCCACAAGACCCAGTTTTTTAGCCAGTTCAATACGGTAGTCATTCATTTCCACACCGATCAGTTTATTCGCGCCCAGCGCTTTGGCAAGCATGAGGGCTGCCAGGCCTACAGGTCCAAGTCCCGTCACCAGAACCGCATCATTTCCGCTGATGCCGATTTTCTCAATTGCCTCGTAAACCGTACCGAATCCGCAGGCAACCTGCGCACCGTCTTTGTAGGTGAGTTCATCGGGCAGGGCGATCAGGTCCTTCTCCTCCGCCAGAATGTACGGAGCCATGCCGCCGTTTCTCTGCCAGCCGTATGCCTGACGGAATTTGCTCTTACAGGAAATGTAATATCCTCTTCGGCAGTCATTGCACACACCGCATCCGGAAATGTGATATACGATCACTCTGTCACCCTTTTTAAACCTGCGGAGGCCTTCGCCCTCCTCCACGATCACGCCGCAGGGCTCATGACCTGCCACCATACCCGGAATATATCCTTCCGGTCCTTTTCCCACGTGTTCTCTGTAAATGCATCGGATGTCACTGCCGCAGATCGTTGTTGCCTTTGTCTGGATCAATACCTGTCCGTGACCCGGCTTCGGAACATCGAACTCCTTCATTTCAACTGAGCTGTTGCCCGGAAGTATTGCACCTGCCATCTTTTTCGGAAGCATTTTTACTGCCATAACTGTTGTCCTCCCAACCGTAAATTCCAGCATTTTCTGCTGTTTTTTATTTGTCCTTATTATACCATTCTGCGCGGAGGTTATTAGAGATATCTGCGACACCTTGCTGTCTTTCATGTCGTGTTTTCGTATATTTTTTAAACTGCCTTCCGTCATGCAGGCCCTTCTGTATACTTACGGACATCCCCGCCAAAGGTGACAAAAATGTAATAAAAGTTCCGAATTTGTAAGGTAAATCGATGGCAGATATCCCTGTCATACCCTATAATCAACACTGTAAAACAAATATCACGGAGGGTTTGAAATGAACGAGATTGCAATACCAAATAAAACAGCCGCTGCCAGATCGGGGTTCACTTCCTATTCTTTGAAGGTTCTGGCGCTTCTGCTGATGACACTTGACCACATTTATTATTACCTGGGAGGCGGGATTCTGCCGGTCCCCCACATATTTACTCTGCTGGGCCGGATCTCAGCACCCCTGTTTCTGTTTGCCATGGCGGAGGGCTTTTCCCATACACATGACCGGAAGGCGTATCTCAAACGGCTGTATATCGCCTCTGTGCTTATGTCCGTGGGAAATGGCCTGGTCAACGCCTTCCTGCCGCATCCCGGCGGGGCTATGGTCATTAACGGTATGTTTGCCACTTTATTTCTTGTGGGGCTTTACATCTGGGCTATTGAATTGCTCATTGAAGGCGGAAAAGAAAGAAAATGGAAAAAGGCAGGAGCCGCTTTGGTAATGCTGCTCGTACCCGTATTCTCGGGAATTGCGGTTATCCTGTTTATGGGAAATATGGCAGAGCTTTCACCTGTGGGCAGAATCGCCTTCCAGGCAATGTATACCCTGATCCCCTCACCTGTTTTCGTGGAAGGCTCTGTCTTCTGGGTAGTCCTTGGAATCGGATTCTACTTTCTCAGAAATAAGAAAATCAGGCTTTCTGTCTTCTATGTACTTATGTCCGGATTTTTCTTCTTCTCCGCGGCTGGTGCGGGACTGACCTATGAAAATCTGTTTATCCTGAATGACCAGTGGTTTATGATCTTATCGCTTCCTTTTATTCTGCTCTACAACGGTCAGCGGGGGCGAAAAATGAAATACTTCTTTTATGTTTATTATCCGCTGCATGTATATCTGCTTGTGATACTTGCCAGGATTGTGGCCTAAAGAAAGAACTATTATAAAATGTAAAAGAGACCTTATCAAAAGGACAGTATTGTTTCACTGCTCCCTTTTATAAGGTCTCTGATCTTACAAAACAGATAAGTATTTATCGCCGCTTTTCCGAAGCACTGACCGTTGTCTGCTATCTTGTATGGGCATCTGCCGGCTGTTTTTCCGTATTGCCGCCTGTTGTCTTTTTTTCTTCCGCTGACTTCAGATATTCCAGAGCCTCCGGGTCTTTTATCTGCATTGCCCTGGACCACTCTTTTGTCGCATCGTCCCTTACCACCTCTGACTGGTTCTTATACAGGAATTTGACCAGTTCATAGACATCCACCCAGATTTCATGATTTCCCTCTCTCTGGGATTCGTCAAAAATAAGCTGCAGGCCAAAATGCAGATGGGTTGTATCAATGTTATTCACATTTTCCTTTGCGCTGTACCCGGTGCGTCCCATATAGCCGATCACATCACCTGCCTGCACAACGCTGCCCACTTCCAGGGATTTGCAGTAAGGGAAATTCTGACGCAGATGAGCGTAATAATAATATCGCCTGCCGTCAAAACTGCTGATTCCCAGACGCCATCCGCCGTACTGGTTCCAGCCCATAGCTGACACATAACCGGACTCCACCGCCACAATGGGTGTACCTGTCTGCCCCATCATGTCGTGCCCCAGGTGTTCTCTCTTATAACCATAGCTCCTGGCCACACCGAAATCATCATAGTCATTATAGGGAAAACTTTTCGCAATCGGACTGAATCCTTTCAGTCCATACTTCTTTGTCCAGTTTACCGTCCCCGGGCTCTCCTGGTCATTCTGATCCTCTTTACGTCCCTGCTCCGCCTGGCTGTCCCGGTTCTGCACTTCCTGACTGTCCCGGCTCTGCACTTCCTGCCCTTCATTTTCTGCCTCTATTTCATACTCTCCCACCAAACCATCCAGGACTGCACCGTAGGCCTCACGGTAGTAGTCAAAAGACTTTATCTCCGCAGACAGCTTTTCCACGGTAGTTTCCCCTTTTTGGAGCCTGTCGGCAATCTCATCCATATCTTTTGCCTTATACTGTTTAAAATCTCCGCCGTATCTGGCTCCCAGATAGGCCAGCAGATCCACCCAGTTTAGATGACCTTCCTGCCCATATGTATCCACATCGTAGGCACATGCCTGACGCATGGCTTCACTGGTCACATGGAAATCCACCCATTTTATGTAGTCTTTTCCCGCACTGTCTGTGCCGGAATCCTTTCCACTGCCTGCGGCAGAACCCTCTTCGCCATTCGTGCCGGATTTTTCCTCACGCGTGGTGCCGGATTCCGGTACATTTGCTGCCGGGTCCGTGCTCCTTCCGGCAGTAAAGGCACCTTCTGAGACATCTTTCCAGCAAAGCACTGCCGTCAAAGTCAGCACAATAACTTCCGCTATAAAACCATATTTTTTCCATCTCTGTCTGTTCATGTCCGGCCCCCGGTCACATTCTGTATCAATTTATGTGAAGTGATAAAATTTTAGAACTCAGACTGTGGATCGGTGGTTAATGTTCATGCGCCACTGTCCTCCGAGATGTTTTAGACCGAAAGCATAAAAATCCGGAGGCAGACAGCACTATAGGAAGCAGAATGCTCCATTGGAACATTTTATAGATTTGGTGCCTTTTCTTTCATCTCCTCAAAATATCTTTCAGCAATATACTCCGCCGATTCTGCCCAAAAAGCATTTTCAGTGTTTTGTAAGGTTTTATATGTCTGTGATTTATAGAAACGCATTACCGCCTCCTCAAAATCAATTCCCAACTGCTCCTGCATTATATCTACAACAGCTCTGATCTGGATACAGACATTCATGGTTATATCTTTTCCATTAAAGGTATAAATTATATCACTCATACTTTTCCCTCCCTATGAATCGCAGGTAAGCCAGTGCTTTCTCCGTATGGAAAAACACCTGGTTGTTTACCTTACTATATCTTAAACGCTTAACAGCCTCTTCTGCGGTCAATATCCCCGATATATATAACTGCACAGTTTCCATCGTGTTATCATCCGCCACTGGTCCAATAACGATATCATAAGTATGCTGCGTTCCACCTTGGGCTCTGTTCCTTTTAATGAATTCCAGCCACTCTTGGTTCAATGAGTCAAAGCGTTTTATTTTAAGCATTTCGTTGATATAGATAATAGCACTGCGCTTTTTCTCTCAGCGAAAGCCGGTACCCCCACTCGATTGCCTGTGTCTTCAAAATAGTTGTATAAAACCCTCTCCCAAAATCTCTCCGGTTACGAGACTTAGTCAATTCAATTGACTTAAAATCATAGGTAGTCCCGTGGTAAACAATGAGTTCCTTAGATTCTTCTCTAATAATTTTATCTACATATTCCACCGTTTCTTCAAAATCCACCTGATGGAGATATTCATGCTGAATCATAATTTTTCAAATACTTGACATTTATGAAACAATTCAGTGACATCCTCTCCGGACAAATGATTGCGCTTTGCATATGTTTCCATTGCTCGTAAAGATAACATCTCAACATCTGTTTGAATACTCATAGTTTTCCTTTCAGCCCCTCACACAGTAATATTGTCACCTATAGTATATCCATCTTTTAATGCAAAATCAACAAAATACAGCGGCAACCCCCTCAACTTGAGAGAATTGCCGCTATTTTCGAGATACCGTACTGCGTGTTACTGATATTCATTTATTTGATTTCTAAACATAGAAAAACCACCCATGAACTTTGACCAGTATCAGGGTGGTTTTTCTAATCTACACAGGTCAATCCACCTTGTGGGCGGTTGCTCCTTTTACATTCATAGCGCTTCAAATCGTAATCTCAGGCTTTTTCTCTTGCTTTATCCAGTTTTACATTTCTGAAATAGAGTGCCATGTCAATGGAAATCTCAACAATATTCAGTATGTAGAAGAACCATCCCAGATAAAACAGCCAGTCAAGAGAAGTTCCTGCTGATCCGGCTTCCATCCACAGAATCACTTTGCGGGCAATACCGAACACGTAACCAATCCAGATAAAGAACTCAAAGAAAAGGCTCTTTCCTTTTGCTGTTCTGGAAATCCAGGATTTACGGATTGAAATCGGCCACGACAGGCCGAAGCAGAGTATCATAAGTGCTTCTAATAAGTTTGTCATTCTATTTTCTCCATTCCCTCTTTTAATGTGGTGCAAAGACCGCCTCTGTTCTTTCAGAAGCGGTCTGTCTTACGTCCTTCAGATTCTGTCTTACTCTTTATGCTGTGCCAGATAAGCGGCTCTGCCCTCTTCGTACAGGTTCTTTCCTTCGCTGTCGATGATGACAAACAGAGGCATATCCTCCACATATAATTTTCTCAATGCCTCCGCGCCCAGATCTTCATACGCGATCAGTTCCGCTTTTTTTATACATTTTGCCAGCAGTGCGCCTGCTCCGCCGATCGCGCCGAAGTAAACGCCGCTGTATTTTTTCATAGCCTCAATGACTTCCGGAAGGCGGGCGCCTTTTCCGATCATACCTCTTGCACCTACGGACATCATAGTCGGTGCATAGGCATCCATACGTCCGCTGGTGGTAGGGCCTGCGGAGCCGATGACCTGGCCCGGTTTCGCCGGTGTGGGGCCCACATAATAGATGGTAGCGTCAGTGGGGTCAAAGGGAAGTTCCTCACCTCTTGCCAGTGCTTCGCACATGCGCTTGTGGCCTGCGTCACGTGAGGTGTAGATGGTTCCTGTTACATATACGGTATCTCCCGCATGAAGAGTTTTTGCCAGCTCTTCGGTAAGGGGCAGTGTAATATGTTTTTCCATTTAAATCACCTCCGTTTTGTGGCGGGTCACGTGGCAGTTGATATTGATGGCACACGGCATACCTGCAATATGTGTGGGCATGGTCTCAATGTTCAGTCCGATGGCAGTGGTCTTACCCCCGAATCCCTGCGGTCCGATACCGAGCTTGTTGATCTTGTCCAGCATTTCCACTTCCAGATCCGCATAGTACGGGTCCTCATTGGAGGAATCAATGGGCCGCATCAATGCTTTTTTCGCAAGAAGGGCAGCCTTGTCAAAAGTACCTCCGATGCCCACGCCCACAACCATAGGCGGACATGGGTTCGGGCCTGCTGTCTCGACTGTCTCCAGGATGAAATCCTTGATTCCCTGCAGGCCTGCTGACGGTTTGAACATGCGGATAGCACTCATATTCTCACTTCCGAAGCCTTTCGGTCCCACTGTGATCTTGATCTGCTCACCCGGAACAATCTCGGTATAGATCATGGCCGGTGTGTTGTCGCCTGTGTTGCCTCTGCGCACCGGGTCTTTTACTACGGATTTTCTCAGGTATCCCTTATCGTATCCGCGGCGCACGCCTTCGTTCACAGCCTCGCTTAAATTACCGCCTGTGATATGTACGTCCTGTCCGATTTCCAGGAATACGCATGCCATTCCTGTATCCTGGCAGATTGGTACATTCTGTTCGTCAGCGATCTCAAAGTTCTCAATAATATTGTCCAGAACGCCCTGTGCAATTTCCCAGTCTTCACATGCTCTGCAGTTTTTGATCGCACATTTCACATCCTCAGGCAGATGTTCATTGGCCTGGATGCAAAGGTTCTCAATGACATCTGTTATCTGGCTTGCCATTATTTCACGCATATACGTTCACTCTCCTATCTCTCGTGGCGGGCATATTTAGGAAGCAGCAGCGGTGATACATCATCGGAAGCAATGCCTGCATTATTCAGTTCTTCCGCATATTTCTCAATATGCTCCAGTGTCATGGTGCCAAGCTCTGTCTCTTTTGCCCTGGCTGCTGCGGCCTTACCTGCGTTGCGGCCGAATACAATGATATCCAGAAGAGAGTTGCCCATCAGACGGTTTCTGCCGTGGATTCCGCCTACCGCCTCACCGGCTACCAGCAGATTGCTGATTTCCTTTGTAAATCCGTCTCCGCCGATCTCCAGACCGCCGTTCTGGTAATGAAGAGTCGGGTATACAAGAATCGGCTGTTTTCTCATATCAATGTCATAGTTCATGTACATACGAAGCATGGCAGGGATACGTTTCTCAATAGTACCCTCTCCGCCGATTCTCTCGATCATGGGCGTATCCAGCCATACACCGCTGCCAAGAGGTGTTGCCACGCCTTTACCCCTGTCGCTGCACTCGCGGATAATGGAAGCTGCTGCCACGTCACGTGTCTCCAGAGGATGCATAAATGCCTCTCCGTCAATATTTACAAGCATGGCTCCCAGAGAACGTACTTTCTCTGTAACAAGAGCACCGAAGATCTGTGCCGGATACGCAACACCTGTAGGATGATACTGAATGGTATCCTGGTATAAAAGCGGAGCACCTGCACGGTATCCCAGAACCAGACCGTCTGCGGTTGCACCATAATGATTGGATGTGGGGAAATTCTGATAGTGGAGACGTCCTGCGCCGCCGGTCGCAATGATAACCGTCTTTGCTCTTGCCACCATATAGTCCTCTGTCTCCATGTTCTGAAGAACAGCACCTGCCACTTGACCTTTTTCGTCCTTGATCAGCTCCACTGCGGATGTAAATTCCACAACGGGGATCTGACGGTTTAAAACCTCATCGCGCAGAGTACGCATGATCTCCGCACCGGAGTAATCCTTGCAGGCATGCATTCTCTTTCTGGAGGTACCGCCGCCGTGGGTGGTGACCATATTTCCCTCTGCGTCCTTGTCAAACATAACACCCAGCTTGTTCAGCCACTGAATCGCGTCCGGGGCTTCCATAACCAGTCTTCTCAGCAGTTCCGGCCTTGCTGCAAAATGTCCGCCGCCGAAAGCATCCAGATAGTGCTGTACCGGGGAGTCATTTTCCTTGTCTGCTGCCTGGATACCGCCCTCTGCCATCATGGTGTTGGCATCACCGATACGCAGTTTTGTGACGATCATAACGTCTGCGCCTGCCTCGTGAGCTTCGATCGCAGCGGAAGAACCTGCTCCGCCGCCGCCGATCACCAGCACGTCCACGTCATAATCCACTTTGTTCAAATCTATATCCACATTTAACAGACGGCTGTTGGAGTGGAGTAAATGTCCCAGCTCTGTGGGGGCTTTCTGGCCCTTGTTTGGTCCGATCTTGATCTCTGTAAAGCCGTCTTTTTTGTAGTCCGGATGATAAGCCTTCAAGAGGGCGTCTTTTTCATCAGCGGTCATACGCCTGGGTTCCATGCCCATACGTTCGTCTCTGGTCGCTTCCACCTTTTTAATGGACTCAAGCATTTCTGGTGTAAACATGGCTATCCCTCCTTATTTCTCAATCTCTCTTGTGTTGTAAAGTTCCTGCATTTCCGTAATGGGTTTCTGCATAACCTGCTCGATCAGTTCATCATAAGCACCCTTATGGATCTCCTCCACGCGGTTTTTCAGATGTTTTGTCTCAGGCGCGATATATTTTCCTGTGAGGCGCCTTGCAAGAAGACCAACCATAGGATGAGAAATGCCGGCCGGGCATCTTACGGAACAGCAGCCGCAGCTTACACAGTCAAAGGACTCCTCTGCGCATTTCTCAAATTCCCCTCTCTGTGCGTAAGCAATGTACTGCATAACGTTCAGATCCTGTGTACAGGCTTTTGTACAGGCATTACATCCGATACAGCTGTAGATCTCCGGATAGAGTTCCATCATGATCTGCTGAGTCGGTTTGATCTCCTCTATATCATAAGTTCTCTTATCTGTGGGGAAGAAGGGGATGCTTGCCACATACATGCCTTCCTCCACCTGTGTCTGACAGGCAAGACAGGTCTTTAACTCGTTCTTTCCCTTGATTCTGTATATTGTAGCACATGCCCCGCAAAAGCCGTGACGGCAGCCGCATCCTCTTTTCAGGGTGTAACCGGCATATTCCATGGCTGTCATGATCGTCAGATCTGCAGGCACGCTGTATTTCTTACCAAAGAAATATACATTTACCATTTTTTCCATTATAGGTACCAATCCTTTCCTTAATACTCATTCGGTAATTCATCAATCTCATCACAGCGGAATACCGGTCCGTCTTTGCACACGTACTTGGAACCGATGTTGCAGCGTCCGCATTTGCCTACGCCGCATTTCATGCGCAGCTCCAGAGTTGTGTACACCTGCTCTTTGGAGAATCCCATCTCCTGCAGAGCTGCCAGCACGAACTTGATCATGATCGGCGGGCCGCAGACAAGGGCTGTCTTGTCCGTGGTAAAGCCCACTTCTTTCAGGTAGTTTGGTACGAATCCCACATGGCCGTCCCAGCCTTCCTGCTCCCGGTCGATGGTCAAATATACATTCACGCCCTCTGTCTTCATCCAGACTTCCTGGATCTCTTTTAACTGGACCAGATCGTCTGCGGATCGGGAACCGTAAAGGATGTCCACAGTGCCGTAGTTCTCTCTGTTGTCCAGCACATAGTTGATCACGGAGCGCAGAGGCGCAAGGCCGATACCGCCTGCGATAAACAGCAGGTTTTTGCCTTTTAACTCAGTCTCTACCGGGAAATGATTTCCGTATGGCCCTCTCACGGTGATCTCGTCGCCCACCTCAAGGCTGTGGAGATAATCGGTGAGGACACCGCATTTCTTGATGCTGAATTCCTGGAATTCTTTGTTAGTCGGTGAGGAAGTAATGGAAAACATACCTTCACTGATGCCCGGTGCACACACCATGGCACACTGTCCGGGCATATGTTCAAAAAGCTTTCCGCCCTCCGGCGCGTTTACGCGGAAGGTCTTCACATCCGGTGTCTCCTGGCGGATATCCGTGATGACTCCCACCTGGGGGATCAGCGTATCCAGTGTATAATTCTTATGACAGGTACATTCACTCATTATTTGTCACCTCCCTGGTTCTGAAAGGATTTGATAACCTTTACGATATTTAAGGAAGCCGGGCATTTTTCCACACATCTGCCGCAGCCTACACAGGAATACATCCCGTCGTTGTTTGCCGGGAAATATACCAGTTTATGCATAAATCTCTGACGGAAACGCTGCATCTGGCTCGTACGGTTGTTCCCGTGTGCCATCATGGTGAAATCCGAGTACATGCAGGAATCCCAGCAGCGGTATCTCTTGATTCCGTGGCCTGTGTCGTAGTCCTTGATGTCATAGCACTGGCAGGTTGGACATACAAAGGTACAGGTTCCGCACGCCAGACATGGCTTGTACAGTTCTTCCCAGAGTTCTGAATTGAATTTTTCGTTTAATGCCTCCCCGTTCCATCCTTCCAGGGAAAGATTGGAGTAAGGCAGCTTCTCAACGATTCCGCGGATGGATGCTTTCTCTTCCTCCACTTTCTTCTCGTCCTCAGCGTCTGCCTCAGCAAGAAGGCTTTCTGCAGATTTCGTAAGGGCATCTCCCTTTTCTGTGAGGGATTTCCAGTAAAGCTCCTCGCCTGTCATCCACACAGCCACATCTGCCACCGGCTCTGCACAGTCTGCGCCAAACACTTTACAGAAGCAGGTCTCTTCCGGCTCATGGCATGCCATAGCCACAATAGTACCGTGCTCACGCCTTGCCGCATAGAAAGAGTCTACCGGGTCAGCTAAAAATACTTTATCTAAAACCTCCACACCTTTCACATCGCAGGCCTTCATTCCAAATACCACAAAATCCTGCTCTTTCAGTGCTTCCGGTTCAACTGTCAGCTTTTTTCCGTCCTTTCTGCAGGTATACAGATCCTCACTCTGGGGGAAGAACGCGTCTTTTGGAGATTTCACCGTCTTCAGTGTATCAAGATCCACCTCCGCGTCCTCGCTCCATGCTCTGAAGTTCACCTGTCCGCTCACTTTTACAGGAAGGTATAATTCCCGGGAGCCGGCGATCAACTGGAATAATGCCGCCAGATTTTCTTTTGCTATCTTATACATACATTATCCCCTTTCTGCCACAATGCCTGGCTCTACGTCATCAAAGGTAAAGTCTGTCAGCGGTCCTCTGGAATCTGTGTCTTCACCGGCCTGATATTCTCCGTAGAACTCATTGATGTCCTTGATGAATTTCCGGTTGAACAGATGAAGGGGGATTCCCTGGGGACATACACGGCTGCACTCTCCGCAGTCTGTACAGCGTCCTGCCACATGGAAAGCACGGATGATGTGGAACATCTTCTCTTCAAAGGAGTCCACATTAGCTTTCTGGGAACTGTCAAACTTGTTGCTGTCAAATACACATTTTCTGCAGCTGCATGCAGGACATACGTTTCTGCAGGCATTGCAGCGGATACATTTGCTTAACTCCTTCTGGAAAAACGCAAATTTCTCCTCCGGGCTCATGGCCTCAATGGCAGCCACACTGTCAAAACGCTCTGCGTCTTTTGTCTCTTTTGATTCTCCGATCAGCTCATCGTATATCTTATGCTCTTTGCCTTTGCATACATGGCATCTCTCCAGCATGGCATCTGCATAGGAACAGGTCTTCTCTCCGTAGAGGGTCTGTATGGTCAGGGTATCTGCCCCATCTGTGATCTCGGCGCCGGAAATACTCTCGATTCCCTTGATCCCCATACCTTTGATCTTTTCAATATCCAGCTTGCCTTTGCAGCCCACACCGATAATATAGGCTTTTTCCCTGTCCACCCTGTGCTCCTTGATGAGCTGGTTAAAGCTGTAGGTATCACACGGTTTCAGGCATACCAGGGTCTTTCCCTCCAGTTTGGAGGCTTCAATCATATATTTGCTTAAATTGGCTCCGCAGAATCCGTTGTATACGAAATTCTCAAAGTCCTCTTCTTTTTCAAAATATGCCGGTTCCGGATTGTAAGGCAGGTCTCCCGCTTTCCAGCCGAGAACACGGGCTACGGTACCGTCCGCTAACAGCTCTTTTGCACGGTTAATCAATTCCTGCATCTCAAATCCTCCAATCTTACGTTTTTGCCCAGAGAGCGGACTTTTTCCACAAACTCATTCATGGTAGTGGAGAATTTGACACCCTCTGCGGCTGACACCCATTCCACACGGGTACGTCCGTTTTCCACGCCGATATAATCCAGCATGGAGAATAAAAGTGTCATACGCCTTCTGGCATAGTAGTTTCCTGTGCTGTAGTGGCAGTCTCCCGGATGGCATCCGCAGAGGATCACACCGTCCGCACCTTTCTCAAATGCTCTCAGGATGAACATGGGATTTACACGGCAGGAACATGGCACACGGATGATCTTCACATCTGCAGGATAGGAAAGGCGGCTGCTTCCGGCCAGATCCGCACCTGCATAACTGCACCAGTTACAGCAGAATGCCACAATTTTAGGTCTGAATTCTTCCTTTGTTTCTATCGACATATTGCATCCACCTCCGCTATGATCTGTCTGTTCGAGAATCCCTGTAAGTCCATGGCTCCTGACGGGCAGGCAACGGTACAGGCTCCGCATCCCTGGCAAAGCGCATTGTTCACAACTGCGATACGGCGTGTCTCACGGATTCCGTGGTCATTCACCTCTTTGTCCTCGTAAGTGATGGCACCGTACGGGCACACATTTTCACAGGTGGAACATCCGTTGCAGAGAAGTTCGTCGGATTTGGCTGTACATGGGTTTGTCATCAGCTTGTCTTTTGCAAGAAGCCCGATGGCTTTCACTGCCGCTGCTCCTGCCTGGGAAACAGTCTCAGGTATGTCCTTGGGTCCCTGGCATACGCCTGACAGGAAGATACCTGCCGTTGGGGATTCCACGGGACGAAGCTTGGGATGTGCCTCGGTCAGGAAGTTGTTGGTATCTATGCTGGCTGTGAGCATGGTGGCAATCTTCCTTACAGAAGGATCCGGTTCAATGGCTGTAGCCAGAACCACCATATCTGCCTCCATGAGGATCTGCTTGTTATCAATGAGGTCAACGCCCTGTACTAATAACTGTCCGTTTGGCTGGGGAGCGACTTTACCCACCTGGCCTTTGATGTAGTTCACACCGTATTCCTCCACGGCTCTTCTGTAGAACTCATCAAAGTTTTTGCCCGGGGTACGGACATCAATGTAAAATACAGTCACGTTCACATCCGGATATTTATCGCGGATCAGCATGGCGTGTTTTGCTGTGTACATACAGCATATCTTGGAGCAGTAGCTCTTTCCTCTCTTGTCCGCGCAGCGGCTTCCCACACACTGGATAAACACCATATTCTTCGGCGCCTTCCCATCGGACATGCGTTCCAGATGGCCTTTGGTAGGTCCTGCTGCGTTCATGATACGCTCCAGCTCCAGGGATGTGATCACATCCTTGCTCTGGTTGTACGCATACTCATCGTAATTATCCAGCTTGATGGTGTCAAAACCGGTGGCAACTACAATGGCACCGTACTTCTCTGTAAGGATCTCGTCCTTCTGCTCATAATCAATGGCACCTGCCTGGCATACCTTGGCGCAGACACCGCATTTTCCTGTCTTGAACTTAATACAGTTCTCTCTGTCAATAACAGGAACATTGGGGATTGCCTGGGCAAACGGTGTGTAGATGGCGCTTCTTGTATTCAGGCCCCTGTTGAACTCATTGGAATTCTTCTTGGACGGGCATTTCTCCTGGCATACGCCGCAGCCTGTACATTTGTCCATATCCACACTTCTTGCTTTCTTGCGGATATCCACTGTAAAATCACCTACAAAGCCGGAAACCTTTTCCACCTCGCTGTATGTATAGATGTTGATCTTCTCATGAGCGGATGCCTCCACCATCTTAGGTGTCAGGATACAGGCAGAACAGTCCAGTGTAGGGAAGGTCTTGTCAAGCTGTGACATTCTTCCGCCGATACTGGGTGTCTTCTCCACAATATCCACTTCGTAACCCGCCTCTGCAATGTCAAGTGCGGTCTGGATACCTGCAATACCGCCGCCGATCACCAGGGCACGTTTTGTGACAAGGCTCTCGCCCGGCTTCAAGGACGCGTTCAAATTCACTTTCGCGATTGCCGCTCTTGCAAGGATGACTGCCTTCTTGGTAGCCTCCTCCATATCCTTGTGGATCCAGGAACAATGTTCACGAATATTGGCGACTTCCACCATGTATGGGTTTAATCCGGCTCTCTCCGCTGCCTTGCGGAAAGTGGTCTCGTGCATACGCGGTGAACAGGAACATACCACAAGTCCTGTCAGTTTTTCATTTTTGATAGCCTCTGCGATTTTGGACTGTCCGGCTTCGGAACACATATACTGATAATCTTCCGCATGGACAACTCCCGGCTCCATTTTAGCCATTTCCACTACTTTTTTTACATCTACCGTAGCAGCGATGTTGCTGCCGCAATGACAGACGAATACACCTATTCTCTGCACTTAACCTCACCTCCTGTATCTTCTGAATGCACTGACTAAAAGCTGCTGCGGAAGTTCCGGGTCCAAAAGCTCAGGGATTTCATCAGCCATCAGGTAATCCCCGCCCTTCTCGCGGACCACAAGCTGTCTTGCCGCATCAATGAGTTTGCCCGGTTTTACATCCCTTGGGCAGCGCTCCACGCATGCAAAGCAGGAAAGGCATTTCCAGAGAGATTTTGAGTTCACCAAAGACTCGATATCTTCATTCTGCACATAAGATACAAACTGATGGGGTTTGATGTCCATTTCATTGTAGGATGGACAGGATGCAGAACATTTGCCGCATTTCATACATTTCAGCGGATTGACACCGCTGATTTCCTTAATCATTTCAGCCTGTTTTTTTGGAGTATTCATGCTTTTGCTACCTCCTCTTTCACGCCGAGAGCTTCTGCCAGAAGTTCTGTAAAATAGTATACCGGAAGTCTGCTGCCGCAAGTGCTCTTATTCAGGTTATACAGGCATAATGGACAGGCTGTGATCAGCATGTCAGCTCCAAATCCGGATGCGCTGTCCATGATCTTATCACACATGGTTTTTGACATCTCTTTTTCCTTCAGGGATATGTAGCCGCCGCAGCACTCGTTTCTGTACGGATAGATCACCGGCTCTGCACCGATGGCCCGGATGAAGTCCTCGATGATGGACGGATTCTCCGGATCGTCGAATTCCAGAAGCCCGCTTGGGCGAAGAAGCAGGCATCCGTAGTAAGCGCCTATCTTTTTGCCGGTAAGCGGAGCTGTCACTTTCTCCTTTAACGTGTCGAAACCTATGCGGTCACGGAGTACCTCCAGAAAATGGAGCACTGTCGTCTCACCTGCATAGGGTTCTTCTAACTGCATATAATTATTTGCTCTGGTGCGAATATCGTCTGCGTTCTTCATATCATCATTGACACGTTTTATCACATGATGACAGGCAGAACAGAGTGTTACCAGATCCTGGCCTTTTTCTTTGGCCTCATTGAGAGCACGGACGGAAGAAAGTTTTGTGGCGATCTCGTCAGTGCCCAGCGGATAAACTCCGCCGCAGCACTGCCAGTTTTCAATTTCTTCCAGTTCAAATCCCAGTGCCCTTGCAGAAGCTCTGGCATAAGCATCCAGCTCAACTGCTTTTGTTTTCAGGGTACACCCCGGATAATAACTGTACTTCATAGTTCCTCCTGTTAAAAATCCTGTTTTACAGTTCTATCTGTTTGATAACTTCTTTCAGTGCATTGGCACTTGCCTGAAGTTTTGCAATCTCTTCTTTGTTCATTCTCATCGGCACTTTGCCCTGAATACCGTTCGGTCCAACCAGAGTCAGTGTGCTGACGCAGACATCCTCAATGCCGTATTCCCCGTGCATCATGGATGAAACCGTTGCGATGGAATCGGAGGATGCCAGCAGGATTCCGCACAGCTTACATACTGCCGCTGATACCGCATAGAAAGTAGCGCCTTTGTTCGCAATCACCTTGCCGCCGGATTTCTGCACATAGGTCAGCATCTCGTCCTTATCAAGCTCTTCCACGTCTTTGCCCAGGTTCTTTGCCAGTTCATAATACTCATCCAGGCTGACACCTGATATATATGCTCCAGTCCAGGGGATGAAGGAAGTATCGCCGTGCTCACCGAATACATAAGCGTGGATGTTCTTCTGAGCAACTTTAAAGTGTTCAGACAGTCCGCAGCGGAGGCGCGCCGTATCCAGAATCGTTCCGGAACCGATGATCTGATTCTCCGGCAGTCCTGAGATCTTTGTAAATACATAAGTCATAATATCAACAGGATTGCTTACAATGATGTAAAGCGCGTTTGGCGCAGCCTTTACAATTTCCGGTGTAATGCTCTTTAAAATATTCACATTTGTCTGTGTCAGCTCAATTCTTGTCTGACCCGGTTTGCGGGCGATTCCTGATGTGATGATTACAATATCGGAATCCTTTGCATCCTCGTACTCTCCGGCAACGATGTTGATCGGATCGCGGAAACAGGTACCCTGTGCGATATCCATAACTTCTCCGGCAACCTTTTCTTTGTTGATATCAATCAATACGATCTCTGATGCGATATCCCCGTTAGATAATGTGTAAGCAATTGTTGAGCCAACGCTTCCGGCTCCGATGACAGTAATTTTACTACTCATGCTTGCTCCTTTCCCCTTCCCTTGGGTGGTCCTTATTGTCTTTTTTTTAACAATTAATATTCAAAAAAATGTGAAATCACAAATTCTTTCTCTCTGAGTATGTTTTTCTGTTAAAACATATTTACTGATACCCCCTGGTTTCAGGGCCTTTTGAGAAGAATCTGATTTCGCGCTACGAATTAAGGATATCATATTGATAAGAAATTAACAACAACTTTTTAACGATTTTTTGTACTTTTTTGCCTCATCTACTACATTAATGTAGAAAAGTGCACTTTCGGCCATCTTGTTTTTTGTGCGTGCATTCAAAAAATTAAAAATGCTTAAATTACTTGTATTTTTATGCGTGCAATTTATTTTTGGACTTTTTTTGTCGATTATTTTTTCAATTATTTTCCTGGAATTTTTGGGCAGATTCATGTATGTATACAAAAAACAAAAAATGGTTTTTTCTGAATTTATCACACATTTTTAAGGTGTGCTTACAAAAGCACGCTGTATTCAAAAAAAGACTGCCCCTGCCAGCTCCGTCATTCCGGCACCGCAGGGGCAGTCTTTTTATCTATCAAACATGTTAGTTTAAATATCTTTTATCGGAAATTCCACTGTCACCACAAACAGATCCGCATCCACTTCAATCCCGAACACACCTCCGCACGCCTCTGTAAAACTCCTGGCAATAGAAAGGCCCAGTCCGCTTCCGCCGTCGGTACGGCTCTCATCTCCGCGTACAAACCGCTCGGTAAAATCAATATCCGACGGGATCTCCTCCTGGGAAATATTTTTTACCGTGGCCATTGCTGTTTTACTGTCTGTTTTCAGTGTTATGAAAACGCGTGAACCATCCAAGGAATACTTCAGGGCGTTCTGCAGAAGGTTCTGGAAAACTCTGTAGAGACGGCTGCCATCCGCATGGATCATCACTGCCTCTGCCGGAATCTGTGCTTTAACCGTCACAGAGCTTTCTTCTATCTGTTCCTCCATATCAGCCAGTGTCTGGCGGAGAAGCTTGCCCAGATCCAAATCCTCTAAATTTACGGGGAGCTGTTTGGAGGCCGCCTTGCTGATCTCAAAGACATCCTGCACCATGGATTTCAGACGCTGGGACTTTATATCCAGAATACGGACATAATCCTTGACATCCTCCGGAAGGTTCTCCTCCTGCTTCATAAGCTCCACATAACTGATAATGGAGGTGAGGGGGGTCTTGATATCATGGGATACATTCGATACCAGTTCCACCTTCATACGCTCGCTTTTCATTCGCTCTGACAGAGCCGTATCCATACCATATTGGATATCATTTAGCTGCTGGACAGCGTCATACAGATCTGAATCCTCCGGCACTTTCAGCTTATCCGTCATATTTCCGTCATGGACTTTTTTTATCTGACGAATCAGATCCCCCATCTCTTTGGCGAGTATCCGGTTGTCAGATGCATATTGTCTCATCATACCCGCCAGCAGTGCGATCACCGCCAGTGCCACAAGCAGCAGCACCATTGCAAGGCTTCCGCCATTATCATACAAATAATAAGATGACACAAAGCAGGCCAAAGCCGCAATCACTGACAGTACGATTCCGGATATCATCACCGGTGAAAATTTACGGATCATTTTTTTTTGAAAAGGATACTCCATATCCCTTATCTGAAATAATTTCTGTATATCCCTGACCAGTATCTTTCTGGGTTTCTTTCTGTTATATCTGTAATCATTGATCAGGAGATATAAAATCCAGAAACATATCAGCAGCAGCATGGGATTTGCCAATAAAGAATACATCATCGGATACAATATCTCTGATGCATACTCATAGTACCCCCATCCGTAAAAGACACCCATGTAGTTGTTAAGTCCTGCAATTCCTCCCACAATCACAAGAACTGCCAGAGCGACCTTACATTCCAGCCAGATTTTTCCCGTATAAACCACAAGGAATCTGTCTCCGTCCTTTTTATACTTTCTCAGTGCCAGGTAAACACCCAGAAGCACGAGTCCGGCAATAAACTCCACGATTTTGGCAATGTAGCTGCGCTTTGCATGTTCCATATTTCGGACTATATCATACAGGCTGCTTGTCCCATAATAACTGCCCGAACTGCCGGAATAATTACCCTGCACATAATTTACCGGAGATTTTATCACTGCCATGCGAACTTCTGCCTTTTTTGTTTTTTCATCCACGGTAAAATTCTTATAGCCGGGAATACGCCACTGGCTGTCATCACGGTATACCCCATCCCCATATACATCTACAGCTTTCTTATCTTTGAATACAGACGCCTTACCCTCTGCAAAGACCATATAAAAATTGTAATCTGAAGGCAGACTCTTTTCTCCCTCTTTCAAAATTCCATTCTCATCGTTGGTATATACAGACTTTCCGTTATACCGGATATCATAGATCAGGTTTTTATCGTTTTTAATCGTCTCATGCACTTGTTTTGCGGAAGTTTTATACTCCCAGTCCTCTGAGGTGTAATCCCCATCCCAAGCCGATTCTGCACTTTCCTCGATTACAGTAGTCGCCGCACTCTCCGCAATGCCGCTTCCCCAGGAGATGTCATAAGAATCATCCAAAGCTGCATCTCCATATCTGCTGTACCAGTCCACCGGACCTCCGGCTGCCATGGCAAGAAACGTATCCAGATAATCTGATACAAATCCGCGGAACTCCTCAGTCTCTTCAAAATCCGAGGCAAGCGCATCCTTAACGCTCACCCCCCGGGGGCCGCTCCCTGTCAGAAGATTCAGGCCGGTCAAACCACTCTCCACAAGCAGACAGATACTCAGGAAAAATGCTGCCCAGGCTGTTATCACTTTACATTTTTTCGATTTTATATCCAATTCCCCACACCACCTTTAAGTATTCTGGCTCCTTTGGATTCAGTTCGATTTTTTCACGAATGCGCCGGATATGCACCATAACCGTGTTCTCCGGGGCAAATGCATCTTCTTCCCAGACACGGCAGTAAATTTCCTCTGCGGAAAATACACGTCCCAGGTTCCGCATAAACAGATCCACAATCTTTGTCTCCGTGGCAGTGAGCCGAATGGACTCCCCATCCGCATACAGTACCCGCTCCTCAGCATGATAACAGAGGCGGCCGCTTTTAAACTCCTTTGAGGCGCTGGCTGCATGGATATCTCCCAATCTGGTATAACGTCTGAGATGGCTTTTTACCCTGGCAAGCAGTTCCTGTGAATTGTAAGGCTTTGTCACATAATCATCCGCTCCCATGGAGAGCCCCAGCACCTTATCTGTGTCCTCACTTTTGGCACTCAGTACGATAATCGGTATATTTTTTCTCTCCCTGATCTTCATAATGGCGGACAGGCCGTCCATACGCGGCATCATGACATCCATCAATATAAGCTGAACCTGGTTCTGCGCCAGAAGATCCAGCGCCTCCAATCCATCATAGGCCCGCAGAACTTTGTAGCCCTCCCTCTCCAGTAAAATAGCTATGGCCTTTACGATCTCTCTGTCATCATCTGCCACAAGAATACATTCGCTCATGTCTCCTCCTCCTTAAAGCTTGTATTTATAATACCCCCTCTGTCTTACAAAACAACTGACAGATTCCTTACAGATTTCTTACAATGCTGTCCTTTCTAAAATAGGAGAAGCACCCGCGGTACTTCTCCTACTGTCTCATACATCCATATTCTTATAAGTATAAAGCATAATCGGCAATTATACAAGGCGAACCGAACTGGCTCCTCTGCCCATTTTACACCCCTGCTATTGCCTGCATGCACATCTTTTCTATTACCCAGACTGATGGCCACATGCTCCGGCACATTGTCTCTTCCGTAAATAACAATACTGCATAAACTGCCCTCACGAATCCCGTACTGTCAGTCCCGCCTAAAAGATTATTTTCCTCTACTTTAAATATTATAAATACTGATAAAATAATGCTGTGAATAATACACGTTTTTCGCCCGCAATCTGAGTTTGTAGTTTTACTAATTCCGGCATAATACAAAATACGAATCATATTCTGTTCCATTATGTCCTATTAATTTTTCTTCTGAGCGTTTAAATCCTAAATCTTTCAATGCCGCAATACGTTCTGTCGCTGCTATCGTAGCTTTTGTAGCAATTTTATCACAACCAAACAAGGTATATGCAGGTTCAATTATCAATCTTAATATCTCTATAATCTCACTTGAAATTTCATAGTCACTTCGAATATCTAATCTAAGTAATCCGCAATTTGTAAAATAATCGGCAGCATCTCTGTGGAATAATTCAATTGTTCCGATTGCTTCATCCGTTGTTTTTGATACAATAGCCCACCGAACAAATCCCTGTCTGTTATACTCCCAAAGCCAATATTCTATTGCCTGTTCCATTCTATTTTCCGTTGTATAATGAAAGTCGTCCCCACCACAATTATCACTATTAAAAAATGGTACTGCCTTATCATCAGAGTATACCTTTAATAGATCTTTTTTGTCCTCTTTACTTACCATTCTCAATATATAACTCTCGTTCTCATATTCGGGACAATTCTTATATACATCCACCATACTATTCCTCCTGGAAAAATTCCGAATCTATCGACCTGATACTAACCTTAGTAAAACAAAATCCTCCTAAAAAAATAAGAGAAACGCTGAAAACCAACGTTTCTCCTACCTTTACTTACTGCCGCAGACCGGAATCGAACCGGTACGGGTATCACTACCCACGGGATTTTAAGTCCCGGGCGTCTGCCAGTTCCGCCACTGCGGCAAAACGACCCAGAAGAGACTCGAACTCTCGACCTCCGCCGTGACAGGGCGGCGCTCTAACCAACTGAGCCACTGGGCCAAAACTTATTAACTTGTAACCTTTAACTGATAAATGGACCTTCGGGGACTCGAACCCAGGACCGACCGGTTATGAGCCGGTTGCTCTAACCAACTGAGCTAAAGGTCCATAAAGCCGATGATCGGACTCGAACCGATAACCTGCTGATTACAAATCAGCTGCTCTGCCAATTGAGCCACATCGGCGTACCTGTTTAACTTATTGTTTCAATCCTTATTGAATGACTCCAAGGGGATTTGAACCCCTGTTACCGCCGTGAAAGGGCGGTGTCTTAACCGCTTGACCATGGAGCCAAAAAACTCCCCCTGTTGGACTCGAACCAACGACACTGCGGTTAACAGCCGCATGCTCTACCGACTGAGCTAAGGAGGAATAGATACAATGATACACCGTACCTTCAAAACCGCATATACAAAACTCAAAAACCTTTTTTCAACTCCGCCGTTCGCACTTCCGTGCTCAGGTCAAGCCCTCGACCGATTAGTAGCAGTCAGCTCCATACATTGCTGCACTTCCACCTCTGCCCTATCTACCTCGTCGTCTTCAAGGGGTCTTACTTCTTTAAAGAATGGGATATCTCATCTTGAGGGGGGCTTCACGCTTAGATGCCTTCAGCGTTTATCCCTTCCAGGCTTGGCTACCCTGCCATGCAGTTGGCACTGCAACAGGTACACCAGCGGCCCGTCCATCCCGGTCCTCTCGTACTAAGGACAGCTCCTCTCAAATATCCTACGCCCACGCCGGATAGGGACCGAACTGTCTCACGACGTTCTGAACCCAGCTCGCGTACCGCTTTAATGGGCGAACAGCCCAACCCTTGGGACCTACTACAGCCCCAGGATGCGATGAGCCGACATCGAGGTGCCAAACCACTCCGTCGATGTGAACTCTTGGGAGTGATAAGCCTGTTATCCCCAGGGTAGCTTTTATCCGTTGAGCGATGGCATTCCCACTTAATACCACCGGATCACTAAGCCCTACTTTCGTACCTGCTCCACCCGTCGGTGTCGCAGTCAAGCTCCCTTCTGCCTTTGCACTCTGCGAATGGTTTCCAACCATTCTGAGGGAACCTTTGGGCGCCTCCGATACTCTTTCGGAGGCGACCGCCCCAGTCAAACTCCCCGCCTGGCATTGTCCCACCGCCGGCTAACGGCGGCTGGTTAGAAGCCCAATACTGCAAGGGTGGTATCCCAACATCGGCTCCATGGCAACTGGCGTCACCACTTCTTAGCCTCCCACCTATCCTGTACATGCAATACCGGACCCCAGTACCAAACTGGAGTAAAGCTCCATGGGGTCTTTCCGTCCTGGCGCAGGTAACCAGCATCTTCACTGGTACTTCAATTTCACCGGATGCATTGCCGAGACAGCGCTCAAATCATTACGCCTTTCGTGCGGGTCGGAACTTACCCGACAAGGAATTTCGCTACCTTAGGACCGTTATAGTTACGGCCGCCGTTTACTGGGGCTTAAATTCAATGCTTCGTTTCCTGACATCTCCTCTTAACCTTCCAGCACCGGGCAGGCGTCAGCCCATATACCTCACCTTTCGGTTTCGCATAGACCTGTGTTTTTGCTAAACAGTTGCTTGAGCCTATTCTCTGCGGCCATCTCTCGATGGCACCCCTTCTCCCGAAGTTACG
>NZ_CP084061.1:3332500-4240000 GCF_020215665.1 Blautia parvula
TCTGTCTGTATGGATTACAGATCCATCCCTTATTTTTCAATCACCAAAGCTTCGTAAGGTCTCAGCCTGATGCTGTGGGCAGCTTCCTGCCCCTCATAGTTGCCGATCAGCACCTTTTTGCCTGCAAATTCTTCCGGTACACAGTAAACGGTTTCCTCTTCTGAGAAATTGCAGATAACAAGAAGCTTCTCATTGTCCAGGCTGCGCGTATACACAAAAAGCTTTTCATCTTCCGGCATCAACAATTCATAGTGGCCGTAGACAATGATCTCCTTTTCCCTTCTCAGGCGGATCAATTCCTTATAATAGGAGAATACAGAATCTGCGCGTTTCACCTGCTCCTCCGCATTGATATCCTCATAGTTCGGGTTCACCCTCATCCAGGGAGTACCTGTGGAAAATCCTGCATTCACATCTGCGTTCCACTGCATGGGTGTTCTTGAGTTATCCCTGCTCTTATAACGCAGATACCGCATCATGGTCTCCCCGTCTATTTTACCGCTGTCCACATATTCGTGATATGCATTGATACTCTCAATATCGCAGAAATCCTCTACCGTGTTAAACTCCATATTTGTCATACCCAGTTCTTCGCCCTGGTACACATATGGGGTTCCCTGCATCATGTGCAGACAGGTAGCCAGCATTTTAGCAGAAACCTCGCGGTAACGCACACTGTCATTTCCAAATCTGGAAACGATTCTGGGCTGGTCATGATTGGACCAAAACAGACTGTTCCAGGCTGATCCCTCCAGTTCATTCTGCCATTTCGTTAGGTTTTCTTTCAGTTCTGTGAGCTTTATCTTTCTATCGCTCCATTTGGAAAATTCTCCGCCGTCCAGTCCCATATGTTCAAACTGGAATACCATACTTAACTCTGTACCTTTTTCTGAGGCATATTTCTTTGCTTCCTCAACAGTAACGCCGGCACACTCCCCAACGGTGAGCAGATCATATTTTGACAGTACCTTCCGGTTCATCTCCTGCAGATATTCGTGGACATGAGGACCATTCTGTACATATGGGGACGCGTCTCCGTGGAGGCCGTCACGTACCTCCCCGTCAGGAAGCCCCTCTGCCTTGGAGATCATGCTGATAACATCCATACGGAAACCGTCAATGCCCTTCTGGCACCACCAGTTCATCATGGAAAATACTTCATCGCGCACTTTGGGGTTCTCCCAGTTCAGGTCCGGCTGCTTTTTGGAGAACATATGTAAATAGTACATATCTGTGTTTCCGTCATATTCCCAGGCAGGGCCATTGAAGACAGATCCCCAGTTGTTTGGTTCTTTTCCGTCTTTTCCTTCACGCCAGATATAATAATCACGGTACGGATTATCCTTAGACTTTCTGCTCTCCATAAACCATTCGTGTTCATCCGAAGTATGGTTCACCACCAGGTCCATAACAATCTTGATACCCCTGGCGTGAGCTTCCTCCAGCATCCTGTCGAAATCCTCCATGGTACCGAATTCTTTCATGATTGCCTGATAGTCACTGATATCATAGCCATTGTCATCATTTGGTGACTGGTACACCGGGGAGAGCCAGATCACATTGATCCCCAGCTCCTTCAAATAATCCAGTTTACTTGTAATACCATTGATATCTCCGATTCCGTCTCCATTGCTGTCGCAGAAACTCCTTGGATATACCTGATAAACTACGCTTTCTTTCCACCATGCTTTTTTCATTGTTCAGTCTCCTTTTTCATTTTATGCTTTCACCGCACCGTTGGTAACACCGCTGATAACCTGTTTCTGCGCAAAGAGATAGAAGATCACGATGGGCAGAAGAGCCAACAGGTATGACGCAAAGGCCAGGCTGTAGTCAGTTGCAAATTCACCCTTGAACACATACTGCGCAAGCTGCAGCGTCTGGTTCTTCTGGTCGCTGATGATGACCAGGGGCATGGTAAAGTCATTCCAGCACCACAGGAAGGTAAGGATTGCCACTGTGGCATTCATGGGCTTCAGGGTTGGGAAAATGACCTTGTAAAACATCTGGAAGGTATTGGCACCGTCAATGGTCGCCGCTTCATCAAGCGCCGTTGGAATGGACTTGATATAGCCGGAATACAGGAAAATATTCATGGGAAGGCCCATGACAATGTACAGTATGATCAGCCCCGGCACATTATCCATATGGAAAAAACTCACCTGCTTAACCAGCGGCAGCATGATAATATTAAACGGAATAAACATGGCACTGATCAGGAAATAGTAAATAAAATCATATAACTTCCTGCCCCTGTTCCTTGTAATGGCAAACGCCATAAAGGAGTTTGTCACAATGGTCCCGGCAACTGATACCACTGTAATGATCAGTGTATTTCTAAATGTAACGAAAAAATTTGTCTTCTCAATAGCTGTCAGAAAGTTCTCAAAATGCAGCTTGTTGGGGAATGCCAGCACAGACTGGGCGATCTGCTCCGGTGTTTTCAGAGCGATGACTACTGTGATATAGAGCGGAAACAGAATCGTAACCGCCGCAAGCGCAAACAGAACGATTGTGAGTATGGTACTGCTTTTCTTGTTCTTCAACATATCTTACGCCTCCCTCTTCTCTAAAACTCTTGTCTGGAACAGTGAAATCACAGCTATGACAATGAAGAAAATCACCGCATTGGCTGACTGGTATGCATACTGGGCACCTGAAAATCCCTGCTTGTAAATAAGCACGGAAATGGACTGTGTGGAGGTACCCGGCCCGCCGTTTGTCATGGCGATAATCTGGTCAAATACCATGAGGAAGTTCTTCACACAGAGTACCATGTTGATGGTGAAAAACGGTGCGATCAGCGGGAAAGTCATCTTCCAGAAGGTCGTCCATCTGCCTGCCCCGTCAATGCTGCTGGCCTCATAGATATCCGTGTCGACCGTCTGCAGTCCTGACATATAGATGATGGTATTAAAGGCCACTGCCTGCCATACACCTACCACCAGAATACCGATCCAGGCCAGATTCTCCTGCCCCAGAATATTACTGCTCAAAAATCCAATTCCCATCTTTTGTCCCAGATCCGGCAGAACATTGGAGAAAATAAAGTTAAATACAAAGCTGACGATCAGTGCACTGAGCATATAAGGAAGGAAATATATGGCCTTCAGTGCATTCTTGCATTTAATTTTCGCATTGAGCGCAAGTGCCAGCAAAAGGCTTATGATATTGACCAGGATGGTTGCACAGATGGCGTATTTAAAGGTAAACTTGTAGGCATCTCCGATAGCCTCGTCCCCCCACAGTTTCAGATAGTTGGTAAGACCTACGAAATCCCAGGTTCCGTACCCCTTCCAGTCTGTAAAGCTGTAGAAAATTCCTTTTAAAAAGGAAAATGTGTGAAAGGTGAAAAACAGTACCAGCATTGGTATGATGATCACCATATAAGCTCTGTTCTTTTTCATGATTCATCCCCCTAAAAACTGTTGTATTTGTCGTATTCTTTATCCAGTTTCTTTAAAAATTCTTCCACATCTCCCTGCTTGCTCACAAAGGTCTGCAGTGTCACCGTAAAATCAAAGCCGGTGGGGTAATAATGGTCCGCGAAATCTCCGATATTTCCCTGAGCGAATTTCTCTGCAACACCTGCCACGCTTGCATTATCCTGCACTACCGTGTCCACAGAGGGAAATGCAAACTGATCTTCAATATATGCCTTTACTTTGTCATCCCGGAAGATAAAGCTTATGAAATCTTTCGCCAGCTCTTCCTCCTTGGTTTCCTTATAGATGGTCGGCATTACATCAATACCGGAAATAATGGCGTTTTTGCTCTCATCGTTTGTGACCGGAAGGGCAAACATGTCCAGATTCACATCAGGATTGGCTTTCTGGATATTGGGTATCGCCCAGTTTCCCTGGAACATCATGGCTGCCTTGCCGTTGGCAAAGTCAATATTTCCGTCATCATAGCCCTTACCCAGAAGGTCCTTCTGTCCGTACCCGGTGAGTGTCAGAATCTTCTCAGCCGCCTCCTCGTGAGTACCCAGAAATGTGGTCTTTCCCTCTCTTCTGTCCAGGAAAAAGTCCATTCCCGCCAGGTCATATGTCATGGGAATCCACAGCGGGCCGCCTGTCCAGGAATCCTTTAAAGTGAAATAAAAGGGCTGGATTCCCGCGCTTTCAAGCTTTTCGCACACATCCATCAGCTCATCCCAGGTCTCGGGGATCTCAAGCCCCTGTTCCTTGAAAATATCCACATTGTAGATGATCCCCTCTGCGTTTGTGGCATAGGGCAGACCATAGAGCTTTTCCTCCTGGTCAGGATTCAGGTTATAGACCTGCTCTTTGTAGGCATCCTTGATCCGGTCAGCCTCTTCCATATCACTTAGATCCATGAGGATTTCCGCCTCGGACATATCGCGGAAAGTCATGTCTCCTCCCATGAAAATAATATCCGGCACACGGTTCTTGGTAAGCTTGGTCCTAAGCACAGTGGACGCGTCCGGCGGAGAGTTGAATTCAATGGTCACATCAGGGTGTTCCTGTGTGTATTCATCAATAAAAGACTGCAGAATCGCCTGATTCTCCATCTTGGTAGAGAAAATTTCCAGGTGGTTTTCTTCCTTCTGTCCGCAGCCTGTCATCAGCAGAGCACAGCCCGCAAGAGCGGCGGCGGCTAACAATCTGTTTTTCATATGTTTCTCCTTTCACTCAACAAAAACAAAAGACGTTTTGCGCAAAACCTTTTCTATCTGTCACAAATTATAGCAACAAGACGGAAACAGTACAATAGGTTTTGCGCAAAACGTCTTTTTAGACAACTGGCATATACTTTTTTTGTAGAATTTTACTATAAGGGCTTTTGTTTCACGGAATCCCGGACCACAACCTCCACGGGAAGCCTCTCCTGCCCCTTAAATTCCTCCTCCTGGATCAGGCATATCAGCCTTTTTACAGCCTCCTGGCCCTTCTTCATGATATTCTGCCGGACAGTGGTTATCTCCGGTCTGCAGATCTCCGCATAGGGGCTGTCGTCAAATCCGGCCACAGACACATCCCCCGGAATATCCACACCCTTATCCTGGAGGAAATGAATGGCCTCCAGAGCATAAAAATCAGATGCAAAAAAGAGTACATCACGGCTCTTTAAATCCTCCAGGCTGTCTTCCAGCCACGCTTTCCGCAGTTCCCGGTTCTCCGGCATGATTCTGCGCCCTGCCGCGGCGCCTTCTGCCCCGTGCTCTTCCACTGCCTTTTGAACGCCCAGCCAGCGCTCATGATCCACGCCCACATCATTGTCTGCCAGAAAGAGGATATTCTTATGTCCCTGTTCTGCCAGGAATTTCCCCATGGCATACCCCCCTTCAAAGTCCTGCAGGCCAATGTTGGCAACCTTTTTCTCCCCGTAATAATTGTCAATGCTCACAAGAGGGATCTGGCACTTCTCACTTAACTCCAAGTTCTCCTCTGAGGACAGGCCCAGAGTGATCAGCCCCTCCACTTTCCAGGTGGCAGCCAGTTTCCAGCTTTCCTCCTGGGAATTTGCCAGATGGAAAAGCATATAATAATTCTGTCTGTATATCTCCAGCTCCAGAGAGTTGAGGATAACGCTGGTAAAAGGGTCAGAGGCAATGCTTCTGCGCTTTCCTTCCCGCTCCCCGATCAGCACGCCTATGAGCCTGGAACGGTTCTCCGCCAGCATAAGGGCACTCATACTTGGAATGTACTGGTTTTTTTCCAGAATCCTCTGAATCTTATCAATATTGGCTTTGGAAACTTTTTTTGTATTTCCGTGAATAACATTGGAGACTGTGGTTGGGCTCACCCCGGCCTCTTTTGCAATATCCTTTATCCTGACCATATGTAAAACTCCTTTATATTTTCAAAAATCCTGACACGAATTTGAGAAGCAGATTGGAATCGTAGAGCCATTTTGTAATGGGATTCTCCTTTGCCATCTCCACGGCTGTCCGTCCCCAGTCAGTGCTCCAGAACAGGGTGATCACCAGGAAGAACACCCAGACAATGAGAAGCCCCTGCACACATCCGGCAGCCGCTCCGGCCGTGCGGTTTAACAGGCTCAGCACCGGCAGACTGAAAATGCTGTCAAGAGCTGCCACCGCAAACCGCAGGATCAGGGACACCACAAAAAACGTGACCAGAAAGGACAGGCTGTTGACGATCATATGGGCAATGGAGGCGGAGAGATAACCGGCAAAGGCGTCTGCCAGTGAATCCCCGTAGGATCCCCCGCTCTCCTTTAACATACTTTTTATACTCTCCGGGAGAGGAAGTTCTTCAATGAACGCGGTCTGACTCTGTTCCCCAAGTTCTCCCTCCAGCCCTGCGGCTATGGATTCACTGCATTTTTCCTCGATGGTGTCATAGATCGGTGTCTTCTCTTCCACAAAATCCACCACATAGGGGTTCAGGAAATAAACCAGTACCATGCTCACAAGAATAGAGAACATAGCTGCAATCGTCCTGATAAACCCTCTGCGTATACCATTCATAATACATAGAACAAATACGGCAAGTACAATAATATTAAGCCAATTCATAATTTTCTCCTGTGTAAATCTTTAAGATAAACGATGGTTACTTTTCACTGCATGCCCGGCAACAAACGAAGCTGCCGCGTAACCGCCGGCAGCTCCACATTATTTCTGCTATTTTAATTTAATTGTCTTGATGCCATTCTCAGACACGAGAATGTAGCGGTTGGAGCCGATTTTAAAAATATCTTTGATGACACCCTCATCCATATTTCCATTGAACTTCTCGATTCCGCTGAGGGAATACATGGATACCTGGCTGTCATTGTTCATGATGATCATATCATCGCTGATGCGGATATTCTTATATTCCATATTGAAGCTGCGGCTGAACTTTTCTTTTCCGGTAAGGTCATACAATGTCATAGTGTATTTGTCATCCTTGCCGTCACTTTTGAAAACAAGTCCCACATATTTTTCATTGCAGAATGTGCTGACTATGTCTGTTTTGATCTTCTTATTCGTCTTCTCCCTGGGAACGCTGCTCCCTTCGTATATGGAGAAACCGTCATCCCTGAAAGCTGCTGAAACGCCGCCTTCCAAATATACTACCTGGGGAACCACCACGCCCTCATATGTAAATCCGGCGACTATATTGTCAATCTCACCCTGCCCTTCGTCCCCGAAATTATAAAAGGCCACGTAACTGGTCGTCTGCCCGTTCTCCACATAGAGATAGGAAATCATGATCAGCTTTCCGTCAGGGGAAACTGCCAAATCCACCGGATATCCGGGGCTGTCTATTCTGGTCTGGTTTTCTGCGATCAGGCTGCCGTCCGTGGCATAGAAATCAATCCATGTCTTCTCTCCATCCCGGAGAATAGCTGCCACCACACCGCTCTGGGCCACCCTTGCCTTTAGAATGGGCATGCTGGTCTCCACAGCTCCCACAGGGGCATCCTTCCTGAAAATATACATCAGCGTGCCTTCCTTGTCCGCCACAACCGCTGTCTCATCCCGGACATCCGCCACAGGGTCTGTCATCTCATAGCTCTGCTTCCAGACTGTCTCCTGCTTCTGATTCAGCAGGGACGCACCGTCTGACGCGTACTTGAGAACACAGTCCCCCAGCTTTACATATCCGGCTGACTGCACGTCCTCGTTCTTGGCTGAGGACAGTACGGAATACTTGTGATAAGTCCTGCGCTGTATCACCACTACAGCGATAATAATAACTGCTATGACCACCAGGGCAGCGATCAGTATGCGTTTTAACTGCTGTCGTCTGCGCCTGCGGGATTTCTTTTTTCTTTTTTCGTTTGTCTTATTGTCTTCCATTCACTCTTCCTTATCGAATCTGTAACTGTTTTCGGCTATTATAGCACAAAATTCTACGGGAGTAAAATTTTTTGTCCCGGGAAAATAAAATCTTCCGGTGACAGGCCGTTCAGCGCACAGATTTCCTTGATCTTAGAGCTGTTGCCATAATATCTCATGCTGATACTTGTTATGGTGTCGCCCTCGTGAATGGTGTAGGACTGGTGTGTGGAGCCTGCTGTCTGGCCGGAATCCCCGTCATCGCTGTCCTTCGCATCGGCAGGACTGTTTTTGCTGTCATCCTCTGCATCTGTCCCTGATGCATCGCTGCCGCTGTCCGTCTTTTTCTCTGAAGCTCCGTCATCCGCATCCGGATCCTTTGCATCGTCTTTTTTTCCGTCTGTATCCTTCTGTCCATCAGAAGTTCCATCCGATGATTCGGAGGTGGCTGCCCCGTCTGTGCCGGCATCGGTTTCTTCGGTGTCTGTTCCCGCCGCCTCCCCGTCTGCCGCATCCTGACTGTCCTTTTTCCGGTTCTCGGATACCAGTCCATTGACCGGTTTTGTCTCCACAAGCTCCTTGCCGCTGTTCTTATCATCCAGCTTTGAGATGACTGTCTCTGTCTTTTTCAGCTTGTGATAATCATTTAAGTACAGGACTCCCACAGCCAGCACAGCCACCATCATGCACACGCTGGCAGTCCGGAACACGGAGGTGTTCTTTGTCTGCTTTTTGCCCTCAGACTTTGTCTCCACCTTTTTCCGGAATGTCTTCACCGCCTGGTCACTGACCTGTTCACTTTTCGTCTCGGCCTTGTCATTCTGGGCCACGAGGAAATTCTGCATGGGCTCATTTTTTTCATAATAGATATAAAAGCCCGGCTGTCTGGACAGTTCTCCGTCCTCATATCGGTAAAATGCTTCTTCTTTTTCAAGGGGTTCCATCACCATGAGCACCTTGTCATTGCCGCCGAAATGATCCAGATGGGTCCGGCAGATGACTTCGTGAAGCTCCATGGAGCATCCGGGAATGGACAGATACCATCCCACAATTTCCTGATCCGGAAAATATTCCTTGTTCTTCTCATACACGTGGTTCCAGATTTCCCTGGTAAAGGAAAGGTGTTCTTCAGTAATTTCCATGTCAGGAAGTACAACAGCGCTTTTCACAAAAAGGTAGGAAATACCGTCTTTCCAGTTGGCCTGTCCCAGAAGAATTGCAGCTTTTCCTTTTGAAGAATTCCCGGAAGAGATTCTACAAAGGTAAGTGTACGCATAATCTTCTATATAGATTTTTTGTGTTTCGTTGACTTCTCCTATCTGGCGTATGTTGTTGGGGATGCGGAAGAATCCTTCGTTTCCCTCAGGCTTTTGTTTTTCTTTTTCGTAGACTATTTCTATCATAAAGATTCACCCCTTTGGGCAACAGGATAGCACGGATCTTCTGCGAAATTTAGCGGATTAAGAAAGGTACATGCCTTTTTTTAACGACAAACATCCCGTTAAAAAGACAGGATAAAGAGAGGTAAAAACGGACAAAATAGGGGAAAGAAAGGATGGATAAAAATATGGACACACACCTTGATACGCCCGTTTACTATATTGAAGGCCGCACAGACAGAGCCGGCAACAAGATCGGCTCTCTGCTTACCGAACTATACGCCAAATCCGACAGCAATTTTGAAGAACTTGTCTTCCTCTGTATTGGAAGCGACCGCATCACCGGCGACAGCCTTGGACCTCTCATAGGCCACCGCCTGGCAAAAGAACATCTGAACCGCTGCTGTATATACGGCACCCTTGCCAATCCGGTCCATGCCCTGAACCTCCAGGAGACCGTGGAATCTGTAAAAAAAGAACACCCCAACAGCCTGACCGTGGCCATTGACGCCTCCCTTGGCTCTAAAAAGCACCAGGGCTTTGTCACAGTGGGACAAGGTTCTCTGGAACCGGGCCTGGGCGTAAAAAAGAAACTGCCCCCGGTAGGTGACATATCCATTACGGGCATTGTCAACCTGTCGGGAGCATTTGAGCATTTTCTTCTGCAGACAACACGCCTGTCCACAGTCATGGAGCTGGCGGATGCCATCGTCTCAGGGATTCTGGTCGCACACCGTCAATACTTCGGCACACGCCGCCCTTCTCTTCTCGCCTTCTTCCATCCGGAGGAGGAACGCCGGCGCAGCTTGACGAAATTGACTCCGTTGTCCGCGGAATCCGCTGCTGCCAGACCAAAGGGGAGCTGATAATCCTGGTAATGGTAATCCTCCCCAAACACCTTTTTCATCAGCCGCACTGCCATATAATAAATCCCCCTTGGGAACCAGGCACGGTAGTAATACCTGCCGATCTCACAGGTTCCGCAGTATTTATCCGTCAGGGTAATGATCCATGTCTCTCTGTGCATGGGCGGAACCGGGGTCACCGGAAACATGTGCTTGAGAATCATCTCTTCTTCCAGCTTGTTGAGCCGGAAGTATTTTTTTGCATTATGCAGAGCTGTGTGGGGATGGGTCATGGCGTGGACCGGGTCACCGGTCTTCTTCCTGTGCCCTCTCCAGTCATACAGGAACAGATCGTGCAGCATTCCTGCTCTGGCCGCTGACCTGGCATCCAGGCCGAAGAACTTACAGATACGGAAATTATAGTAGGCCACATTCAGGCAGTGCTGGTAGCAGCTTGTCTCACAGTGATGCGGATACTCCTTCATCCTGAGCACATAAGGATGATGTACCAGATCCTTTATGCACTCATAAAACTCTTCATTCCCCTCATCCTTCACTGTACTCACACGGGAATGCTTTCTTCTGAACAACCCCTTACGCTTCATATCTGTCATGCTCCTTTATGTCCTTAGAAAAAGGGATGCCGCCTGTTGGTGACATCCCTCACTTTAACCAGGTTTCTAACCTGATTTTAAAACATATGTTATTTTTTGTAAAGGCCTATACAAGTACCTGCATATCTCTCTTATACAAATGCTTTTACTTTGGCATAGATACCGTTTGCGTCAATGCCGTATTTTTCCAGCAGCTTCACTGCAGGGCCTGATTCACCGAATACATCATTGATACCGATTCTCAGCATTTTTGTCGGCGCTTTCTCGCTCAGGACTTCTGCAACAGCTCCGCCCAGACCTCCGATCACGGAATGCTCCTCAACGGTAACCACTTTGCCGGTCTCCTTTGCTGCCTTCACAACCAGCTCCTCATCCAGAGGTTTGATGGTGTGGATATTGACCACTTTGGCGTCGATTCCGTCTGCAGCCAGTTTATCTGCGGCAGCCAGAGTCTCACTTACACAGAGACCTGTGGCAAAAATAGTCACATCCTTGCCTTCTCTCAAAACAATACCTTTTCCGATCACAAATTTATAATCCGGTTTGTCATTGATCACCGGAACAGCGAGACGTCCGAATCTGAGGTATACAGGGCCTTCATGCTGGTAAGCAGCTTCAACTGCCGCTTTTGCCTCAACATCATCGGAAGGGTTTAAGATAACCATTCCCGGGATTGTGCGCATCAGAGCCATATCCTCGTTGCACTGATGGGTGGCGCCGTCCTCACCTACGGAAATACCTGCATGGGTCGCGCCGATCTTTACATTCAGATGAGGATATCCGATGGAGTTGCGCACCTGCTCGTAGGCACGTCCGGCAGCAAACATGGCAAATGTGCTGGCAAAAGGAACTTTTCCGGTGGTGGACATACCTGCCGCAATACCCATCATATCACACTCTGCGATACCGCAGTCAATGTGACGTTCCGGAAATGCTTTCTGGAAGGTACCGGTCTTGGTTGCACCTGCCAGGTCCGCGTCCAGAACTACCAGGTTGTCGTATTTCTTTCCTAATTCTACTAATGCATTTCCATAGCTTTCTCTGGTTGCGATCTTCTTTACTTCTGACATAATGCTTCACCTGCCTTTTCCAAATCTGCCATAGCGATTTCATATTCTGCATCATTCGGAGCTTTTCCGTGCCATCCGGCTTCATTTTCCATGAAGGAAACGCCTTTGCCCTTCACTGTTTTCATGATAATGGCAGTGGGCATTCCCTTTGTCTCTCTGGCCTCTTTAAAAGCTGCCTCAAGCTGGTCAAAGTCGTTGCCGTCTGCCACGTTGATCACGTGGAAGTTGAAGGCTTCAAATTTCTTGTCAATGGGGTACGGAGAACAAACATCTTCAATGCTTCCGTCAATCTGAAGTCCGTTGTTGTCCACGATCACTACCAGATTGTCCAGTTTTCTGAATCCGGCAAACATAGATGCCTCCCAGACCTGGCCTTCCTGGATCTCGCCGTCACCCAGCAGGGTGTAAACACGGTAATCCGCGCCGTCCATCTTAGCGGACAATGCCATTCCGACTGCTGCGGAGATACCCTGTCCCAGGGAACCGCTGGACATATCAACGCCCGGGATATGTTTCATATCCGGATGTCCCTGCAGATAAGAGCCGAGATGACGCAGAGTTTTCAAATCCTCTGTGGGGAAATATCCTCTCTGTGCCAGAGTGGAATAAAGGCCCGGTGCTGTATGTCCTTTTGAGAGGACAAAACGGTCACGGTCTGCCTTCTTCGGCTCTTTCGGGTCAATATTCATTTCCTGGAAATACAGATACGTAAATAAATCTGCTGCTGATAATGAGCCGCCCGGATGTCCGGCTTTTGCGGAATGAACAGCAGTCACGATGCCTTTGCGGACTTCGTTAGCTGTCTTCTGAAGTTCTAACTTGTTCATTTCTTCCTCCTGATGGTTTGTTCTGTGAACGGGAGCCTGTCCGGCTTCCCGTCTGCCTCTATACAGTTCTATTATTCGCCGAAAACTGCAATATAATCTTTCTGGAATTTCTCAATACCCTGGTCTGTCAGTGGATGTTTTGTCATCTGCTCCAGAACCTTGTAAGGTACAGTCGCAATATCCGCGCCTGCCAGAGCACACTCTGTCACGTGCATCGGATGGCGTACGCTTGCTGCAATGATCTCTGTGTCAATGCCTGCAACCTGGAAGATCTCTACGATCTCACGGATCAGATCTGTTCCGCATACAGAGATGTCATCCAGTCTGCCCAGGAACGGGGAAACATAGGTTGCGCCTGCTCTTGCTGCCAGCAGTGCCTGGTTGGATGTAAATACCAGTGTAACGTTGGTTTTGATACCTTCTGCGTTCAGAACTTTAACTGCTTTTAATCCCTCTGTTGTCATTGGAATCTTAACGATCATGTTCGGATGGATAGCTGCGATCTCGCGGCCCTCTTTGATCATGCCTTCTGCATCTGTTGTGGTGGCTTTCACCTCACCGCTGATCGGTCCGTCTACGATGGAAGTGATCTCTTTGATAACCTCATTGAAGTCACGTCCCTCTTTTGCGATCAGGGATGGGTTTGTGGTCACTCCACAGATGATTCCCATGTCATTTGCCTTGCGGATGTCTTCTACATTTGCAGTGTCGATAAAAAATCTCATAATTTTTTCCTCCCGTTCAAAACCTTTGCTTTGTCATTTGATACACTCAGTTTACCCCATAAAACATACCTTCGCAAGAGCTATCGATTTTATAAATAATTTAACTTATTAATAAACCGGATTTTTATTAACTATTTTCGGTAGTTTTATAAAATCCCTTTTGCCCAATCCTATAATTTTCAGGATTTTGTCTTTATTTTATTACTAATAATAAAATGGATTTCATTTAATTTATTTTGTTTTTTTCTTCTTTTTCTGCTTTTGTTTTACATAACCTGTGGTCTTGCGTACAATCAGCTTCGGTTCATACTCAATATGATAGATGCTGGTGGGCTCACTGTCAGAATATGTATTCATGAAGGATTCAATCTTGCGCATGATAATATCGCAGGCATCCCGCCCTTTCAGAGGTACAAAGTGCTCTATGGTGGTGAGGGACATATGTGACATACCGGAAAATATGATGTTGTCGCAGCCAAGTACAGACACATCACCGGGAATCTTATATTTTTCTTCCTGGAGGGCATCCATGATGCCAAAGGCCATCATGTCGTTCAGTCCCGCAAACGCGGTCACTTTCCTCGGCCCCGCCAGAATTTCCTTTGTCAGGTTATATCCCATCCGGTATTCCGAGTCAATGCTTGGGAGCTGGTCATCCAGGGCGTCATCCGCCGCTTTGATGATCACATGGCCGCCCAGGCCCTCCTTCTCATACTCCTCCACAAATCCTGCCACACGTTTGGAGCGCTGCTGCTGCCTTTTTGTAAGCGGCGGCGCGATAAACGCTACGTCCCGGTGGCCTAGATCCAGCAGATGCCTGGCCATAAGGCTGCCCACCTTAGTATTGTCCTGGTTGATGGCATCTACTTCCACACGTTCCCTGTTGCTTATGATGACCAGCGGAATCTTCTTCGCCAGCTCCTCCACCTGCTGCATGTACACAGGACTTGGGTTGAAGGTGTAGATGATGCCCGCCGGGATAACCGTGTGCATCATCTTCAGGTACTGCTCCTCCAGCTTCAGCTCCCTCTGTGTGTCACAGGTGAAGACCGCATATCCTTTTTCCTTGGCTACTTTTTCAATTCCCTGCAGAAGCATGACATAATAAGGGTTGGTAAGGGTGGGGCAGAAGACTATGATCAGCCTGCTGTTACCGGCATCCTTTCTCGGACGTCTCTTCGGTATGTTGTATCCCATTTCCCGGGCAGCCTGCTCCACCTTCTGTATCGTCTCTTTCGAGAAGGAAACATTGTACTTTTTATTCAGCACCATGGATACCGTTGCCTGGGATACTCCCGCTGCTTTCGCGATATCCGTGGACGTCACTTTCTTCTTCATGTTAAAGCTCCTATAGTTCTACCCTTCCCTCCAGCGCACGAAGAAGGGTAACTTCATCAATATATTCCAGATCGCCACCCACAGGAACCCCGCTGGCGATACGGCTCACCCGGATACCGGTAGGCTTCACCAGTTTGCTGATGTACATGGCGGTGGTCTCTCCTTCCAGGCTGGAATTGGTGGCGATGATCACCTCCTCAATATCATCCTGGGAAAGGCGCTGCATCAGTTCCTTTAACTTAATGTCATCCGGACCGATGCCCAGCATGGGAGAAATCGCGCCGTGCAGCACGTGATACACACCGTCATATTTTCCGGTCTTCTCGTATGCTGCCAGGTCCCTGGTATTCTCCACCACCATGATGACCTTCCTGTTTCTTCTGGGGTTATTGCAGATCGGGCAGATTTCCTGGTCTGTCAGGGTGTAGCAGTTCTTACAATACTGTACATTGGCCTTGGCATTCACAATGGACGCGGAAAGCTGCTCCACCTGGTCCTTTGGCATATTCAGAATGTGGAATGCCAGGCGCTGGGCAGATTTTGCCCCAATGCCCGGCAGACGGGAAAGCTGCTCAATTAATTTGTTGATATGACTGCTGTAGTATTCCAATATTTTTCACCTCTGCGGTATACGGCCGCTTAGAACGGGAATCCGCCGCCAAGGCCTCCAAGCCCGCCTGTGAGCTTAGACATAAGCGCCGCTGACTCCTCTTCCATCTTGCGGAGCGCCTCATTGGTAGCTGCCATAATAAGGTCCTCCAGCATTTCAATATCATCCGGGTCAACCACTTCCTCAGCCAGCTTCACCTTTGTGATCTCCTTCTTGCCGGAGACGGTCACTTCAACGGCTCCGCCGCCTGCTGTGGCGGTAAATCCCTTCTCCTCCAGTGCCTTCTGGTTTTCCTCTGCCTGACGCTGCATCTTCTGCGCCTGCTTCATCAGATTATTCATGTTTCCGGGCATTCCCATTCCCGGAAATCCTCCTTTTTTAGCCATATTCAAATCCTCCTATTCTTCCTCTTCCATTTCTTCTACTACTACATCCATGCGGATGTTCTGTTCGATCAAATCATCTACGGAAATCGAGGCCAGCCCCGCAGGGCCTTTATGCTCCCCGCCTGCCAGTAAAAGCTCGATCTCCACGCTCTTTCCTGTTTTCTTCCGGATGATTTCTTTAAGCATGGGTATGGTATCCGGATTGTCCATGCAGATTTTCGCCTGAAAATTTCCAAACTCCACATACAGGACAGGTTCTCCTGTACTGCCGTTGTATTTCGGCGTGGAAGTCAGGAGCATCTGCTGCAGAAAGCCTCTTGTCTCCCGCACTATGGAATTCCAGTTCTTCTTAATATACTGCAGATCCTCAGGAGCTGCCTTCTCAGGCTTTGCCTCCGGCTCTGAAGGTTTTTCCTCCGCTGCGGCATCCGGTACCCCGCCGTATGCCGGTGAACCGTATTCACCTGCCTGTGCCGGTCCTGCCATCACGACACCGTTCTCCAGCTTTTCCTCCAGTACCCGGATTCTGTCAAACAGGGAATCCAGGTTGGTCTCCATAACAGGCTGACAGAGTTTTATCAGCGCGATCTCCACCAGCACCCTCTTCTGGGATGCATAGCGGATCTGGTTGGAAAGCTCTGAAAAAATGCGGATGTAGCGCATCAGTGTCTCCGCATCCAGCATACGGCTCTCCTCCCTGAGAAGCGCCATATTCTCCGCAGAGACATCCACAGCCTCCTCCGGTGCATCTGAAGTCTTCACCAGCAGCAGATTGCGCAGATACCAGATAAAATCCGCCACAAACTGCCCCAGTTCCCTTCCCTGGATGATCAGATCCTCCAGGGTCCTGATAGCGCCTGCGGTATCCTGCTTTACGATCAGCCGCAGAAGCCTGCTGAACACCTGTGTATCCACAGCCCCCAGCACCTCAAGGGCCTTTTCATAGGTCAATGTCTCACCCAGATAAAAGGCGATACACTGGTCCAGCAGGGAGAGTGCATCACGCATGGAACCGTCCGCTGCCTTTGCAATGTAGCGGATGGCCTTCTCCTCCACGTCTGTTCCCTCTTTATCCATCAGCTCCGTCAGCCTTGCCGCTATGGTATCCACGGTAATGCGTTTGAAATCGTAGCGCTGACATCTGGACAAAATGGTGATAGGGATCTTGTGGGCCTCCGTGGTGGCAAGAATGAAGATAACATAAGAAGGAGGTTCCTCAAGCGTCTTTAACAGTGCATTAAACGCTCCTGTGGACAGCATATGAACCTCATCTATGATATATACTTTATAACGTCCTTTTGCCGGACGGTAGGCCACTTCCTCGCGGATCTCACGAATGTTATCGACGCCGTTGTTGGAAGCGGCGTCAATCTCTATGACATTCATGGAGGTCCCCGCATTGATCGCCTGGCATGTCTCGCATTCATTGCAGGGGCTTCCGTCTACCGGATGTTCGCAGTTTACCGCCTTTGCCAGAATCTTGGCAATGGTAGTCTTACCTGTACCACGGGTGCCGCAGAAAAGATAGGCATGGCCGATCCTGTCTGCCTTCATCTGGTTCTTCAATGTGGTTACAATGTGTTCCTGCCCCTTTACATCTTCAAAATCCTGAGGGCGGAACTTCCGATATAGAGCAGTATAGCTCATGAAAATTCTCCTTTTTCAGTTAATCCCCGAAGCTGATGCCAATCCTCTTTGCCGCCTTGATCAGCTGGTCGTCCGGAGATACCATCTTCAGTTTGCCGGCGCATTCCTGAAGCGGGACTTTCTTGATCTTGCCGTTGACGATTCCCACCATGTAGCCGTATTCATCTTTTAAGATCAGGCCTGCGGCTGCGGAACCCATATGGGTGGAGAGCACACGGTCATACGGACATGGGCTTCCGCCCCTCTGCATATGTCCCGGAATGGTGATACGGATATCCAGATCCAGTTTCTCCTTCAGCTCTGCCTCCAGCTTATAGGAAACGGATGGATATTTCTTCGCATTTTCTTCCATTTTCTTCTTCAGCTCTTTCTTGGGAAGCGCTGCGTCCTCTTTGGAAACCGCGCCCTCCGCCACGGCCAGGATGGTAAAGCCTTTTCCGGCTCTGTTCCTCTTCCTGACTGCGTCAGCTATCTTATCAATATCATATGGGATTTCAGGAATCAGGATAATGTCCGCGCCGCCTGCAATACCGGCGTGCAGGGTCAGCCATCCCACTTTATGCCCCATGACTTCCACAATAAAGATACGGCTGTGGGATGCTGCCGTTGTATGGATGCAGTCAATCGCTTCTGTGGCAATATTCACCGCACTCTGGAAACCAAATGTCATATCCGTTCCCCAGATATCATTGTCTATGGTCTTGGGAAGGTGGATGATGTTCAGTCCCTCTTCTCTCAGCATATTGGCTGTCTTCTGGGTACCGTTGCCGCCCAGGATCACCAGACAGTCAAGGCGCAGCTTGTAGTACGTCTGCTTCATGGCCTCAACCTTGTCAAGGCCTCTGTCATCCGGCACGCGCATTAATTTGAAGGGCTGGCGTGATGTGCCCAGGATCGTACCGCCTCTTGTGAGGATTCCTGAGAAATCCTTGGCTGAGAGCATTCTGTAGTCTCCGTATATCAATCCTTTATACCCGTCATCAAAGCCATAGACCTCCAGTTCATCCAGATTGGAAGCCAAACCTTTCACAACACCGCGCATGGTGGCATTGAGCGCCTGACAGTCACCGCCGCTTGTTAACAAACCGATTCTCTTCATATATTTCACATCCCATCTTATGATATAGTATTTACTTCAGTCCCCATTCTGGGTTTGGAATACAGACCCAGTCAGTTTCCGCGGTTCTGCTCCCACATATTGCGGCTGGGAGCCTCCACGCATATTTCGGCGAATAAATTTACTCACCTGCATCCATTATAGCTTATTTTATTTTGTACCACAACTTAAAATTTTCTTTTCGGAAAATGCGGGAAAGGCCGAACAGAAGGTATCCCCTGCATTTTTCACTGTAAGCTGAAAAACCATATGTTCGCCCGGCTGCAGCACTCCAAGCTTTAAGGGCGTCCCGGAGGCCCTGCCGCTGTCGTACGGATCACCGGCCTTTGTCAGTTCCCACGTAATCTCCTCCGGTGCCTGTATGGTAAGATAGTATGCCTCTTCCTCCGCCCCGGTATTCCGGATGGAAAACACCTGGCTTCGCTCCTCGTCCGGCTCCATATCTTCAAAAGACAGGAAAGGCCGCTCTGTGATGACAAATTCGGGCTGGGCGGTATCTATCTTTTCTGTTTCATTTTCCATCCGGCCGGTTTCCGGAAGGTTTTCTGCGGCTGTACTGTATGTAAATCGGCTCACAGCGGCGCACAGAAGCCATAAAATCATCATTTTTCTTTTCATATGCTTGTCCTCCTCTTATATTTTATGCATAAGGAGGCACTTTATTGCATAAAAAGAAAACGGACAGGTATGCGGCCTGTCCGTTTTCTTTCGTTGAGGAATTCAAATTACATTAACACATTTATGGTCGATATTTATTATACTATACTCCTCTGCTTTTGTAAAGTACAGAATCATTTTTTTCTCTCTTTTTTATTTCAGCTCTCTTTTTCATTGACAAAACGTCTAAAAACCGATATACTTTTAGATACCGTGCAGCCGGGGAGATAGCGGTGCCCTGTACCTGCAATCCGCTACAGCAGGGGTGATGCCAAATCTGAGGGGCTTTCTTTGCGGAGCTGCCCTTTATAAGTGGCGCTGACGTCTGGGTCTTGCGCAACAGAACTCTATGAACCGTGTCAGGTCAGGAATGAAGCAGCACTAAGTAGAATCTTCTGTGTGCCGCGAGGGTGCCTGGGCCGAGTTAACTGTAGAGGTAACGTCCGTGAAGGGGTTTCGAGGTGCGGCGCACGGTGAAAAAGAATAGAATAACCTCCACTGTATCGTCATAAGATGAAAGAGACGATTGCAGCGGAGGTTTTTTTGATGAGTTATTGGATGATGCATATAATGGATGCCTACGGGTATCTGGGGATAGCCCTCCTCATTCTGGTTGAGAACCTGTTCCCCCCTATTCCCTCCGAAGTCATACTGACCTTCGGCGGCTTTATGACTACATATACGAAGATGAACATTATCGGTGTTGTGCTCTCCTCCACTGTGGGCAGTGTGTTCGGAGCCATCCTTCTATACCAGATCGGCCACCTGGTCCCCCGGGAAAAGCTGGAATCTCTTCTGGAGGGCAGGATTGGGAAAATACTGCATTTTAAACCGGAAGATGTGGGGAGCGCCATGGAATGGTTTGACAGCAAGGGAAACTATACGGTTCTCTTCTGCCGCTTTATTCCCATTGTGCGAAGCCTGATCTCCATTCCCGCCGGAATGGCCCATATGAACCTGGGCACCTTTCTGTCCCTGACCACGATCGGGAGTTTTATCTGGAACCTGGTACTCGTCACCCTGGGAGCCATCGCCGGAACCTCCTGGCAGAAGGCCGCCGAATGTCTCGGCACTTATACCCAGGTGGCCCGTGTCGTTATCCTGGTCTTCGCGCTGGTCGGTATTTTGGTTTACATAAAAAGGCGTTTCCTTCAGAAATGAGGGGAACGTTCTTTTTATGTAACGATTCAGCCAGCTGAATCGTTACGGGTATTCGCCCATTAAAAATCGCTTCGCGATGGGGCAAATACCTGCCGCCACTACTCTTTTGCACGGTCAGCGCAGTAAATGCGCAGACCTGACTGAACAGTTACCTTTTTATTTCAAAATGTCAGCCAATCTCCTGATATATTCCGGTGTCGTTCCGCAGCAGCCGCCCACAATATTCGCGCCGGCTTCCACAAGCACCTTCATGTGCTCTGCAAATTCCCCGGCTCCCATGGAATAGACCGCATTACCTTTATCATCGATCACGGGCATTCCGGCGTTTGGCTTTACAATGACAGGAATGCTGACCTTTTCCCTTATATTTTTCACTACGGAAACCAACTGGTCCGGGCCTGTGGAACAATTGATGCCGACAGCATCTGCGCCCATCTGTTCCAGTGTCTCCACTGCATCATAAATATTTCCGCCAAAGAATAAGCTGCCGTCAGACTCCACGGTCAGAGTGCACATAACCGGCAGTTCGCACACTGCGGCAGCGGCATCTATGACTGCCATCACTTCATCCACACCCAGCATGGTTTCCGCAATGAGCAGATCCACGCCCGCATCCGCCAGGACAGCGATCTGCTCCCTGTACGCCTCAAACAAGATTTCATAGGGCACATCCTGTTTGCCGGTGGTGGTCAGGTCGCCTGCAATGTAACACGCATCCCCGACTGCATCCCTGGAAATGCGCACAAGTCCCCGATTCAATTCCTCAACCTTATCCTCCAGCCCATGATTGGCAAGACTTATTCTGTTCGCTGAAAATGTGGAGGCGTAGACAATTTTGGAACCCGCCTCACAATACTCCTTCTGCAGTTTCTGCAGCACCTGGGGGTTCTCGTAAACCCACTGTTCGGAGCAGACACCTCTGGGCATCCCTTCCTTCATGAGATTTGAGCCTGTGGCCCCGTCTAAAAGCAATGTTTTGGCCTGTACCAGTTCCCTAAATTCCTGTTTTGTCATGACATTTCTCCTTTGCTTTTGCTTTCTCTTTTCTCAATTCCCGGAAGAATCCGCTCAGCATATCACTGCACTCCGCTTCCAGCACGCCGCGTTCCACTTCTGCCTTATGGTTAAACCCCTCCATCTCCAGCAGGTTCAGGACAGAACCTGCACACCCGGCCTTGGGGTTCATACTGCCGATGACCACTTTATCAATTCTGGCCTGTATGATGGCTCCTGCGCACATCTGACAGGGTTCCAGGGTGACATAGAGCGTGCATCCCTCAAGCCTCCAGTCCCCCAGCTTTTTGCTGGCTTTCCGGATGGCATTCATCTCTGCGTGGGAGGTGGTATTTTTATCTGTATTTCTTCGGTTATAGCCTCTGGCTATTATTTTCCCTTCATATACGATCACACAGCCAATGGGAACTTCCCTAAGGGCGTACGCTTTTTTCGCCTGCTTTATGGCTTCCTTCATAAACTTTTCCTGTGTATCCATTTCACGATCCGCCTTCCTGTATGATTCCGTCCGCATTGCGGGCAACGGGCCCTGGCCGTTGTTTCTGAATTATACTACACTCCGCTTTTGTAATGCAATAGCCAAGAACGGCCCAGTATAAAAGTCTTTCCCATTTCTTTCATAAATTCTTCAAAAATTTCAGAAAAGCTTTATTGTGCTGTCATAAATTCCTCACATTTCTTGGATATACTGTAATTGTCAGCAAGGAGGACGGCAGCAGGAGCCGGACCTCACAAAAAAGCCAACTGACTTATTTATATAGATTTTTCTTTTCCCTCCCTCTTTTGCCGGTACTTCGCAGAGTACCGGCTTTTTCCTGTCCGAAAAGAGTCTTTCGTTTCTTCTTCAGATTCTTTTTAAATATTTTTAAAATGCTTCAGAAAAGCTTTATATCCTTGTCACAGAATCCTCACATTTGCAGGTTATACTTTAATTGTTGTTGAAGAAGACAGCAGCTGCATTACAGTGATATATGTGGCTGCCGGGCTTCGCCTAATAAAGCCAACTGACCTATTTACATAGATTTTTCTTTTCCCCCTCTTTTGCCGGTACTCGCCAAGGTACCGGCACTTTTCAGCTGTTGGAAAAGGTAAACAAAAAACCCGCTGGTTATGCGGGTTTAAGACAGCGGAGACGGTGGGATTCGAACCCACGTGCCGGTTACCCGGCAACTTGATTTCGAGTCAAGCTCGTTATGGCCGCTTCGATACGTCTCCATACCTGTTCATTATAAAGCCAGCCTGCTTTCCGGTCAAGTACAAATGTGAGTTTTCCCTGGTAAAAGCCCACTGTGTATAGTAAAATATAAAGTATCAGCAAAGGACTTACGGTCCTGCCCAAACGATACCTAAAGGGGGATTTTTATGCCAATCAATGGTTTCAACAAAACAACGCTTCTGGATTACCCCGGCAAAATAGCTGCCACCATTTTTCTGGGAAGCTGCAATTTCAGGTGTCCCTTCTGCCATAACAGCGGGCTTGTCCTCTCACCCGGAGAACAGCCGGTCATTCCCACGGAGGATGTGCTTAAAGTTCTGAAAAAACGCCAGGGCATTCTGGAGGGGGTCTGCATCACAGGAGGAGAACCCACCCTGGACAAAGATATCTTCTGCCTTATAGACAGGATAAAGGAGCTTGGCTACCCGGTCAAGCTGGATACCAACGGCTCTCATCCCTGGATCCTGAAAAAACTGATCAACAATAAGATGGTAGATATGGTCGCCATGGACATCAAATCCTCCAAAGAATCTTATGCCAGAGTTGCAGGCAGCAAGCATCTGGACTTAAAACCAATCTGTGAATCCGTGGATTTCCTTATGTCCGGCAGTGTCCCCTATGAATTCAGGACAACCGTAGTCAGGGAGCTGCATACCCAGGAAGATTTCCGCTCCATCGGAAACTGGCTTGCCGGGTGCAGCGCCTACTACCTCCAGGCCTATAAGGACTCCCCTGAAGTCATAAGGCCTGGATTCAGCAGTTATTCCAAAAGGGATTTGGATTATTTCTGTCTTATCCTGTCAAGAACGATTCCTGCGGTTTATATCCGGGGTATCGATTAAACGGTACCAGTAGCCAAAGCGCGGCATGGCAGCTTTGCCCTGCGTTTTGGCTGCCTTGAAGTTGGGGAAGCCGAACATACCTGCCATGAGACATTCCTGCCGGTCATAAACACCCGGAACACCCAGTATGTACCGGCCGTCATCTCTTCTTCTGCCCAGGAGCAGGTAATGATAACGGTAATATCCATGTCTCAGAAAATTGTTGTTCATCAGCCCCCTGTCTCTTCTGGCAAGTATCCGCAGCTCCGCAGGTGTTATCTGTCTGCAGTCCACAATCTCCCCGTCTGAAAACGGAGCAAATACGGCAGGCTGTCTGGCGGCCTGTGCGGACTGCCCGTGAAGCTCACCTTCCTCCGGACTCTGTACCGTCTTCTCTGTCACTTCTTTTTCCATCTGCCTCATGTTGCGGATGGCATCCTCATCCTGGTCCAGTTCTTCCAGAAGGTTCACTGCATCCTCCTCACGGTCACCTGCCGGGTTCCACGTAGACTGCTCTGCTGCATCCGTACTGCCGGATGCTTCGATCCGCATTTCACTGTCCGGATACTGGTCCCTTCCGAAGATTTCATGATCAATCGTTTCCCGGTACAATTCTTCTTCTGTGTATGGAGGCCTCTCCATGTCCGGGGCTGTGGTGTCCGGATTCCGGTCTGTGTCCGGCATTGCAGTATTCCGGTTCTGGTTCATATCCGGCATTGTGGTATTCCGGTTCTGGCCCATATTCGGTACTGCTGCGTTCCGGTTCTGGTTCATATCCGGCATTGTGGTATTCCGGTTCTGGTTTATATCCGGCATTGTGGTATTCCGGTCCTGGCCCATATTCGGTACTGCTGCGTTCCGGTTCTGGTTCATATCCGGCATTGTGGTATTCCGGTTCTGGTTTATATCCGGCATTGTGGTATTCCGGTTCTGGTTTATATCCGGCATTGTGGTATTCCGGTTCTGGCCCATATTCGGTACTGCTGCGTTCCGGTTCTGGTTCATATCCGGTATTGCGGCATTCCGGTCCTGGTCCATATTCGGTACTGCTGTGTTCCGGTTCTGGCCCATATTCGGTATTGCTGTGTTCCGGTTCTGGCCCATATCCGACCGTGACGGTTCCATAACCGGCTGTACTGTATTTTCTGTCCGTGAAGGGGCGACCGGCTCCATTCTCTGCTCAGATCGTTCCTCCTGTCCTGTTTCCGGTTCATCCTCCTCATAATGCTGTGGAAAATAAGTTCCCCTCTCATTTATACGAGGCGGCATGTAAGGGTCCCCCTCTGTCCGGGACGGCATTGCCTGCCTTCCTTCCTCTGTTTCAGAAGATTCATTGGAACGGTTCTCCTCCATGCGTCTGCCCGGCGCGGAAGTCTCATTATCCCGTCCTATGACTGGTGGATAGCCCCAATCCCGGTGGCCTGCATTCGAGAAATTACTCCTCTCTTCCCGGTTTCTATCAGGAGTATTCATACCTCCCTGTCTGAATGTATTGGACGGATATCTGCCCTGCCAAGGAGTGTCATCCATGGAATTATTCCTTCCGGCTCGGTTACCATCCACAGCATTATTTCCCGCTTCCCAGTCCGCCTCTATGGCATTCTCCCTCTCTGCGCGGTTTCCTCCCACGGCATTGTTTCCCGCTTCCCAGTCTGCCTCCATGGCATTTTCTCTTTCCGTGCGGTTTCCTCCCATGGCATTGTTCCCGTCTGCACGATTTTCCTCCATGGCATTGCCTGTCTCTGCACGGTTTCTTTCCATGGCATTCCCTGCTTCTGCACGGTTTCTTTCCATGGCATTCCCTGCTTCTGCACGGTTTCCTTCCATGGCGTTCCCTGCCTCTGCACGGTTTCCTTCCATGGCGTTCCCTGCCTCTGCACGGTTTCCTTCCATAGTATTTCCTCTCTCTGCACGGCCAGCATTCGTTGAATCCGTTTCTATTTCCACTGTTGTGTCTGTGCGGTAATCCATTTCCTCCAGATTATCATCCGGGCTCTCCCCGCTGAACAGATTAACTGTCTCTTCAGAATGCTCCGCTAACGGCAGGGAACCCTCTTCATCGTCCAGAGCAACTGGCCCCTCTGCTTCCATGAGCGCCTCCGCTGCTGCAACACCCTCCGGCAGTTCATCCTGCACAGCCTCCGGTCCTGTCTCCAGCTCCTCTTTCTGCATATTATTATTTGTCTCAGTGGCTCTGTCCGCGTTCCGGGATCTGTCCTCCTGCATTCTCGGGAGCCTGATTTCTTCCAGGCGCACAGGACGATCATCCCACCCTGTACCATACATGATTCCATCTCCGGTCAGCATGACCAGACCGCTCAGGTCGTTCAGTCCGTACGCAGTGCCTCCCATTCCCTGATCCGGTACTTCCGTCTGAAACTGGACCGTATCACCTGCCAGGTCACATTCTCCAAGATAAATGCCTTCACATCCGTCGCTTTTTCTCACAAACCCGTAAATTTTACAGGGTGCCTCCTCTTTTCCATAGATCCCTTGAATCCGATAGTTCATGCGGCACTTACCATCCCGGGCCTCTACTTTGATAAATCCCTTCCCATTTCCTTTCTTTCCATCCGGGTACTCATATACATACGCAACAAATCGCCGATATCCAGCCAAATTTTCTTTCTCCAATACCAATTATTCCGTAAAGTATATGAGCAAAAAAAACATTTAGAACTCTGCATAAAACCCGGATGAAAAAGTTTTTGAAAAAAATGCAAAAATATGTTGACATTTCTGCCGCCATTATATATAATAACAAATGCTGAATGACACAGCCGAAACAAAATAACGAAGCGTGGCTCAGTTTGGTAGAGCGCTGCGTTCGGGACGCAGAGGTCGCGTGTTCGAATCACGTCGCTTCGACTTTCAGCAGAAGCATCGGAAACGTAAAGTTTCCGGTGCTTTTTTCTTGCCCAAAAACAAGGACCTCTCAATTGAGAAGCCCCATCTGTCTCAGTATAAATATAGTAACAAACAATGTAAATATAGAAACAGCACTGCTGAAAACCACAAGCTGCCCTGCAAGCTGTTCATCTGCTCCCGCCTGCTGGGCCATGATATAGCTTGACACCGCGACCGGTGTCTGGTAAGCCAGCAGTGCCGCCAGCAGGTCTGAATTACGATATCCCATTGCAACCACCATAGGAATAAAGATAAGTGGCAGAATCACCATCTTGACCGCAACTACCCCTCCGGCAATTTTCAAGTTCCCCCTCACTTTAGAGAAATCAAAGTCTCCTCCCAGGATCAAAAACGCAATGGGTGTCGCCAGTTTTGCCAGATCATTCAGCGTGGTGTCTGCCGCCTTGGGAAGTTTAAAGCCCAGAAGCGAGGCAATGATTCCCAGAACCGATGCAATGATCAGCGGATTTTTCAGAATCCCCACAAGAACCTTCTTAAAGTCCCGCTCCCTCTTTCCTCCGAAAAAGGACAGCGCGATCACTGCCAGAAAATTATACATGGGCACCAGAACCGCGCTTAAAATAGCGGCAGTCACTGTATTGGCCGAACCATACATATTCTCCACCACCGCCACTCCGAATATGACGTAGTTGCTCCTGAAAATCCCCTGGATCACCACGCCCTGCTGGTTTTCCTTTTTCACAACTTTAGGTACAATGAGACATAAAAGAACAAATAAAAGAAGCAGACTACCTGCCGCAAAAAAACAAAGCCCGCCCTGCATCTGCTCCCTGATGTTGCTCTGATATATATTTTTAAACAGCATACAGGGCAGAAATACTTTAAATACAAGGGAATTTGCTTTTTTCAGCAGGTCTTTGTCTGCAAGATCCGTATAATTAGCTATCGCGTAGCCTATCACCATCAGGAAAAATAATGGGGCGATGACATTAAAAGACAATATGATATTTTCCATTTCTGTTCCTCCCGGCGGTTTTATCCGCATGATTGTCTATTATACGCCCTTCTCTCTGCCTGCACAATTCCCTTCCCGCACGGTTTTAAATATTTTTGCTGTCACCCTGTGACCTACTTCCGTGACGATTCATTGCTTCATTATGTCTTACGATCAGTGAGACAGCGCTTTTACTTTCTTTCACCTCTTTTTTACCCATACGGAAAAGGGCTAAAAAACAGAGGCCTGAATAAAATCATTCAAGCCTCTTCACACTTTCCCTTTCACTTAAACTGGAAGGTATGGCGATCTTCATATGCGGCGTTCCGCTCTCCAGCAGTCCCCGCCTCAAAAGTTTCACTGCCTCCTGGGCCATCTCTTCCAGATGAATGCTGATACTGGAAAGCTGTGGCTGCATCAGGGTTGCAAGTACTGTGTCGTTGTAACTCAAAATGCTGAAGTCCTCAGGTACCCGGTACCCCATCTGCTGCACCCCCTGCATTACACCAATAGCTGTGGCCTCATTAAAGGTAAAAAATGCTGTGGCAGGATTTTTTTCTTCTTTCAGGTAAGCACTTGTCTTCTCCAGCACATTGGCTGCCTCCCTGTCAGTGTCCAGATAAACCGCCTTTAAGTCTTTTCTGTAATACTTCATGTACTCCCCGAATATTTTTCTTCGTTTTTCCGGCGCGTCATTGCCCATGGAGTCCGTTGACATCAAAGGACCCACAAATGCAATGGTTTTGTGGCCCATTTCAGCCAAATAGTTCACCCCCTGATGAATCCCCACCTGGAAATTCGGCACCACAGAGCTGAACCGATCCTCATACGGTGAAGAGTCCAGAAAAACGATCTGGTTCGTCCACTGCTCCATGGCATGAACCTGCCTGGCGCCAAACTGCCCCACTGCTATAATTCTGTTCAGCCCTGACTGGCTGTTGCTCTTATAGCATTCCTCCTCCTCATCGTACTGAAGGGTGACCGTCTCAAATCCCTCCTCAAAGCAGCTTTTATCCAGGCTGCTCTTTAGATACAGATAATAAGGGTCCTCCAGCTTCATCTGGGAATCCATCATTTCAATCATTCCGATTCTGAGCTGTGCTGCTTTCTTACGGCTGCTTCTGACACTCTTACTTTCGTAGTCCAGTTTGCCGGCTACCCTCAGGATTTCTTCTCTGGTACTGTCAGTCACACTGAGGGAGACATCATGATTCAGCACTCTGGAAATCGTAGCTATGGAATAACCGGTCAGCTCAGAGATTTCTTTTAGTGTAGCCATATCACTCACTCCGCTTATCTTATGGTAATTTTACTTGTTTTGCCCTTGCCTTTTACTTAATTTAAATCATATCATTTTTACCTTTTATTTACAAGAAAATACGAGCAGACTGGCAGGAATCAGCATATTACACAACAATGCCGTCAGGGATTTTCCAGTGGCGCAATAAAATCCTTCATGCTATAATAAGGCCAAAACCACGCATTCTGCGAAAAAGGAGACAGCTATGATCGAACAGCTCCCAAAAGCTTTCCTCAGCCGCATGGAGGACATGCTTCAGGATGAATATACTGCGTTTATAAAAAGCTATGAAAATCCAAGACATTTCGGCCTCAGAGTCAATACACTGAAAATTTCCGTGGAGGAATTTCTCAAAATAAATCCGTTTCATCTGACACCTGTTCCATGGACAGAAAACGGCTTTTACTATGAGGAGGCAGACCACCCGGCAAAGCATCCCTACTATGCCGCCGGCCTGTACTATCTGCAGGAGCCCAGCGCAATGGCTCCCGCCGCGCTTCTTCCCGTCACGCCGGGGGACTATGTACTGGACCTCTGCGCAGCTCCCGGAGGCAAGGCCACAGAACTGGGCGCAAAGTTAAAGAAGGAGGGTATGCTGGTTGCCAATGATATCAGCAATTCCCGTGCGAAAGCCCTGCAGCGAAATATTGAACTGTGCGGCATCACCAACTCGTTTATCACCAATGAAATACCCGCATCACTGGCTAAAGCCATGCCGGAATTCTTTGATAAGATCCTGGTCGACGCTCCCTGTTCCGGGGAGGGAATGTTCAGAAAAGAACCTGCGGTTGCAAAAACATGGGATGAGGACAGACCCGACTTCTTTGCAAAGCTGCAACGGGAATGTGTCTCTGCCGCCATTTCCATGCTGAAGCCCGGCGGGCTGATGCTCTACTCCACCTGTACCTTTGCACCGGTTGAAAATGAAGGGACGGTTTCCTTTATCCTGGAAGAGTATCCGGAAATGGAACTTTTGGAGATTGACGGATATGAGGGATTTTCCCCCGGCAATCCGGAATGGGGAAATAAAAATCCCGAACTTGCCAAATGCCTTCGTATTTTCCCTCACAAAATGGACGGGGAAGGACATTTTATGGCACTTATGAGAAAGAAAGGCAGCTCCCGGCAGACCATATCCGACTTCGGTACAAAACCGGATAAAGAGGCACAGAAGCTGCTGTCTGAATTTTTCGCGGAGAAAGATATTCCTTTCCCCACCAATCGCATAGAAGTGCGCAGCAGCAATGTATATTGTCTGCCGCCTGCGGATAACCGCTTCAGGGGAATCCGCTTTCTCAGAAACGGACTGTTTCTGGGTGAGTTAAAGAAAAACCGTTTTGAACCATCCCAGCCGCTGGCACTGGCCCTGAAAGCCCATGAATTTCCCTCCTGCCTCAGCCTTTCCCCGCAGGACGACCGCATTGGACGTTATCTGAAGGGAGAAACCCTTCTGGTGGAAAAAGGGGAGTGCACAAAGGAGAAAGGGTGGCAGCTCATCTGTGTGGATGATTTCCCCCTGGGTTTTGGAAAGCTGGTAAACGGCACATTAAAAAATAAATATCCTGCCGGATGGCGTATACATTAATTTTCATGGAGCTGCCTGTCCATGTCCCCGAACATATCCCGGACAAGACTGAGCAGTTCCTCCTCTTTCACAGCAAATACAATGGCAGCCATGTAAAGAATCAGCTCAGGCAGATTGGATTCTTTTTTCATTACGGTCCTGTCTGTCAGGGAATACATTTCCACGTACCTGATTTCCACTGAGGTCTTGATATGCCCGATAATGCCGCCGCGGCTGTCTATCTCACCTGCCAGCGCCTCCATATACTCTGTGAGCAGTTTTCCGGCCCTGCCCCTGTCCGCTGCTGTGTGGTACTCTGCCGAAACCACAACAGCATTGTCCTGCAGAAGGGACGTTACTTTCAGTTTTTCTTTTTTCTGCGTACATGAAGGGCATTGACATGCTTCGTCATGATGATGTTCGTGTACATGATGACCGTCCCCGGCATGATCGTGACCGCACGTTCCGTGACCTTCCGCTGTATGATCATGTCCGCACGTTTCATGACCTTCTGCTATATGGTCATGTCCGCACATTTGGTGACCTTCCGCTGTATGATCATGTCCACACGTTTCATGACCTTCCGCTGTATGATCATGTCCGCACATTTGGTGACCTTCTGCTCCATGGTCATGTCCATGTTCATGCTGCCTCTGCATATTTTTTTCATCTTCAATCATTATCCGTCACTCCCATCACCATATCCCACACATGTTCCTCCACATGGCCGACTGCTGAGGTAGCGATCCGCGCGGCATTCGGGTTCATCTCCGCAATATCCTTCTCCACTGTCCTGAGCACATCCTCGGACACCAGATCTGCCTTATTCATGAGAACTACGTCTGCACGCTCTGTCTGCCCCACAAAAAGTTCCCGCATGGCATTCAGAAGCCGTTTCCATCTGGATACATCCACTACCGTACAGACACGTGATTCCATTCCGATCCCTGCCGCCAGGTTATCCTGTATCAGCCCCGGATATGCCAGACCCGTTGTCTCCACGATCAGCCAGTCAGGAGTATACTGCTTTTCAATCTCATAGGCAGCGGAGACCAGTTCTCCCGCCAGAGTACAGCAGGCACAGCCATTGAAGAGATTCTCCACGTTAAATCCGTTTCCCCGCAGAAGCTTGTCATCTATCCCTTCTCTTCCCACCTCATTTTCCAGGATCACCACTTTATAGGCACTGCCTGACCCGGAACTGTCCACCAGATAGCGGGCAAGCTGGAGGAGGAGCGTTGTCTTACCTGATCCCAGAAAACCGCCTAATATCAATACCTTCATTTATCATCACTTCTTCCTGCATCACTGCCGTATCACTTTTCATGCAATGCATCACTTTTTATAGAACGCATCACCGTAACGGAATACTTCATCAAACAAGATACCATTTTTTCTTATTACTTCGGGATCATCGATTGCCCCCAGATATCCGCCGCACCAGCAGAAACCGCCGCCCGGTGCCAGGCGGTCCATGGTATCCCTTACAGCCTGCCGTATTTCCTCTTCTGTCACATTCGGGTCAGCCAGATGGTCGCGCGGGTCGAATCCACCCATGATCACCAGTTTGTTGCCGTACTTCTCTTTGATTCCCGTCAGGTCATTACAAGTCTGCGCCGGGTCCCAGGCATTGACGCCGATGGAGAGCCAATCCTCAATGAAAGGTTCTGCCTTGCCGCAGTTATGCATGGTAATGGGGATTCCCAGATCACGCCCGAATTTTGCCTGTCTGTTGTGGAAGGGCAGTACCAGGTCATGATACATCTGCTGGGAGATAAAAGGAGCTCTCCAGGCAGCCGTGTCATCCATAAGGGTCAGCACATCAGGCTTCACATAACCGATGATCTGCCGTGTGATCTCCGTATAAAAATCACACATGTAGTCAAAAAGCGCGTATACCTCCTCCGGTTCCTCCGCCATGGCACAGAGACCTTCCGTAAATCCCATGAAAGCCATCAGGTTCTGGAAATATCCCACGTGAAGATTCAGGGCTATGGCTGTATCCTCCCGGTTTACCCCCTGGCGGTAAAAACCCTCCAGTTGTTTTTTCGCCATGGCTTCCCAGTCTACCCCTTCCAGGGAGGGTGCTTTGATCACATCCCGCCACTTCGTAATGTCATCCAGGATAAATTCGCCGGGTTTTGGAAGCAGGGCATTTCCGGTCTCTCTTGTGGGGACATAGGTAACACCCCAGCAGTCCTTGCCGCCTCCCTGAAAACGGAAATACGCCACGATTTCAGGCTCCAGCATACAGGATGTACAGGGTCTGGTCATATTGGGCATAGGGCCGAAACTATAGGTCGGAACCCACTCCGGCTGTTCTCCCCGCAGAGTCATGAGATAATTGGTCTTCTCTGTCATTTTTGCCATATTGTATCCTCCTTCTTGTGATCAGATGCTGCCCGGCATCAAAATCACATATGCGGCCGGACAGAACAATGAACTTTTCTGGTAACTGTTCAGTCAGGTCTGCGCATTTACTGCGCTGACCGTGCAAAAGAGTAGTGGTGGCAGGTATTCGCCCCATCGCGAAGCGATTTTTAATGGGCGAATACCCGTAACGATTCAGCTGGCTGAATAGTTACCTTTTCTGATTCTATTGTATCTTTTCTCCTGACTCTTCACTACGTCTGCGGGGTACAAAAAATGACTTTCTGCTCCTGCCACTTTTGTACTTTTCATTTTCCTTTGCACAGCGCAAAAAAAGCCGCCTGCAGAATGCAAACGGCTTTTTATACTTTCTATGCTTCAGCTTCAGCTTCCACAGGTTCCTCGGCGAGCACCTGTTCGTATTTTTCCAAAATAATGCCCTGGATTCTTTCACGGGTTTCAGAGTTAATCGGATGTGCGATGTCCCTGTACTCACCGTCGGTTGCTTTACGGCTGGGCATGGCAATGAACAAACCTTTCTCCCCTTCGATAACCTTGATGTCATGCACTACAAATTCTTCATCGATTGTAATGGAGACAACAGCTTTCATCTTACCTTCCTTCGCAACTCTTCTTACTCTTACATCTGTGATGTTCATAAAAACCTTCCCCTTTCATATGCCATTCTTAAAAAGTCCTGCTTATGATGTCACTGCACCCTGCACACTTTTTACTTGTGTATTTTCTTATAGTACATAACGCTCGTTCTTCTCCACTACGATCTTAATGCCGTCCTCACCGCAATAGTAGGAATTGGCACGGATCGTATCACGGCTCTCCACGATACAGTTCTCAATGTGGGTATTATCCCCCAGATACACGTCGTTGAGAATAATGGAATTCTTGATCACGCAGTTATTGCCTACAAATACTTTCTTAAACAGAACAGAGTTTTCAACCTGTCCGTTGATGATACATCCGCTGGAAACCAGACTGTTCTTCACATCTGAACCGGGATTATATTTTGCCGGAGGCAGATCATCAATCTTGGACTGTACTCCAGGGTACTGATTGAAGAAGTAATCTCTTACTTTTGGTTTCAGGAAGTCCATATTGGTTCTATAGTAAGATTCCACAGTGGAAATGTTGCTCCAGTAAGTATTGATCTTATAGCCATAGATTCTCTTCAGGTTCTTATAACGGATGAGAATATCTTTTACAAAATCATATCTGTCTTCCTGTGCACATTTTTCCAGAAGCTCAATAAGCTGTCTTCTTCTGATCACATAGATACCGGTGGAGACAGTATTGGTGCGTGTAACCATGGGTTTCTCTTCAAATTCTTCGATTCTGCTGTCCTCATTCATTTTCAGGCAGCCGAATCTGGTAGTGTCATCCCCATACACATCTGTACAGACAACTGTAATGTCCGCGCGCTTTGCAATATGGTACTCCAGAACTTTATTGAAATCCAGCTTGTACACACCGTCGCCGGATGCGATCACCACATAAGGCTCGTGGCTTGATTTGAGGAAATTCAGGTTCTGGATCATGGCATCTGCTGTGCCTCTGTACCAGAAGCTGTTGTCAGCAGTAATGGTCGGTGTGAAGGTGTAGAGACCTCCCTGCTTTCTGCCGAAATCCCACCATTTGGATGAGCTCAGATGCTCATTCAGGGAACGGGCATTATACTGTGTCAGAACCGCAACTTTTTGAATATGGGAATTTGACATGTTGCTAAGCGCAAAGTCTATGCTGCGGTAACTTCCGGCGATGGGCATTGCCGCAATCGCTCTTTTCTGTGATAACTCTCTCATTTTATTGTTATTGCCGCCGGCAAGAATAATACCTATTGCTCTCATGCTGTCTCACCTTCCTTATTCAATGTTTCGCCGCTCTCCAGTATGCCGTCCGGATAGTCTTCGCCGGTTGTCTCGCCAACAATGGCTGTATTCTTGCCGATCTTCACATCAGACGGAATTACTGTGTTCTCTCCCACAGTTACAAGGCCAAAGGAGTAAACGCCCGGTTTTTCCTTGTTCGGAACCTCCTCGCCGATACCCATGACTACATTGTCCCCCACTGTGACATTCTCAGCAATGATGGCCTTGTCTATCACACAGTTTTCACCGATAAAGGACTGTTTCATGATAATGGAATCGCGCACAACTGCGCCCTTTTTAATAACGACGCCTGCACCAATAACGGAATTATGTACCTCGCCGTATATCTCAGTTCCCTCTCCCACTATACTTCTCTCCACCACAGCGTCAGCGGAAATATACTGCGGAGGAATAATATCACTCTTGGTATAAATCTTCCAGAACTCTTCATATAAATTAAATTCAGGAATGATATCGATCAGCTCCATATTGGCTTCCCAATAGGACCCCAGTGTTCCGACATCTTTCCAGTATCCGTTGTACTCATAGGCAAAGAGGCGCTGGCCTTTTTCCTTGCAGTACGGAAGGATATGTTTGCCAAAGTCACATCCGGGCTGGTCTTTCAGTGCGAGAAGGGCTTCCTTCAGTACCGGCCAGCTGAAAATGTAAATACCCATGGATGCCAGATTGCTCTTCGGATGCTCCGGTTTCTCCTCAAAATCCGTAACGCGTCCTGACTCATCTGTGATAGCAAGACCAAAGCGGCTTGCCTCCTCCCACGGAACAGGCATACATGCCAGTGTGACATCAGCTTTGTTTGCTTTGTGGTAATCCAACATTACCTCATAGTCCATTTTATAAATGTGGTCGCCGCCCAGGATCAGCACATAATCGGGATTGAACTCCTCCATATATGCCATGTTCTGGTAGATAGCGTTTGCAGTTCCTGTATACCATTCCGTATCCGTCTTCTTCTCGTATGGCGGAAGAATGGATACGCCCCCAACATTCTTATCGAGATCCCACGGAATACCGATGCCGATATGAGTATTCAGGCGAAGCGGCTGGTACTGCGTCAGTACACCTACGGTATCAACTCCTGAATTAATGCAGTTACTCAGCGGGAAATCAATTATTCTGTATTTTCCCCCGAATGTTACTGCGGGTTTTGCGACTTTTGCAGTCAGTACGCCCAATCTGCTGCCTTGTCCACCTGCGAGCAACATTGCAATCATCTCTTTCTTAATCATGCAATCACCTCTTGTATATTCTATGATTTTTTTATTATACCACATTAAATCATAATTGTGAACAATTTTAACAATTTTTTTTCGACTTTACATTAGTTTTTGTGACATTTTACCTGTCTGTAACCATTTCTATAACTGGGGGTTTCATTTTGTACTCTTTTTAGGTATAATAAACGCAAACAGTGTCCCATTGACACTGCCCCATATAATAATAAAGAAGAGAAAGGAAGCACAACCTTATGTATCAGATAGATTTTAATAAGCCGCTGCACATTCACTTCATCGGCATCGGCGGCATCAGCATGAGTGGCCTGGCTGAAATTCTTTTAAAAGAAGGTTTCCCCATATCAGGTTCAGACTCCAGAAAGTCGGAACTGACTGCCCATCTGGAGAGCCTTGGCGCCACTGTCCGCATTGGCCAGCGCGCTTCCAATATCACAGATGACATTGAACTGGTTGTCTATACAGCCGCCATCCACGAGGACAATCCGGAGTTTGCATGTGCCCGCCAAAAAGGGCTCCCTATGCTCACAAGAGCGGAGCTTCTGGGACAGATTATGAAGAACTATGAAATACCTGTGGCTGTATCAGGCACACACGGCAAAACCACCACCACTTCCATGATTTCACACATCCTTCTGGAGGCTGATGCCGACCCTACGATCTCTGTGGGCGGAATACTGCCTGCCATTCACGGCAATATCCGTGTGGGCCGGTCCGAGACCTTTGTCACAGAGGCCTGTGAGTACACCAACAGCTTTCTGAGCTTTTTCCCCAAGATCAGCATCATCCTGAATATTGACGCGGACCATCTGGATTTCTTCAAGGACCTGGACGATATCCGCCATTCCTTTAAGCTGTTTGCAGAGAAGCTGCCCGCTGACGGAACCCTGATCATCAGCAGCGATATTCCGGATTATGAGGAGATCACCAAAGACCTTTCCTGTGAGATCATCACCTGCGGACTGGAGCACACGGCTGATTACATGGCCAAAAACATTACCTTTGATGAATTTGCCCACGCTTCCTTTGACTGCGTAAAAGGTGATGAGGTGCTTGGCCGGTTCTCTCTGTCTGTTCCCGGAGTCCACAACGCTGCCAATGCCCTGTCTGCCATAGCCCTTGGTGAGAAGCTCGGCCTTTCCATGGAGGATATTCAGAAAGGACTTCTGCACTTCGGCGGTACTGACAGGCGTTTCCAGTACAAGGGCAAAGTGGGCGGCGTCACCATCATCGACGACTATGCCCATCATCCGACAGAAATCGCCGCCACACTGCGCACAGCCAAGAATTATCCGCACAGAACAACCTGGTGTGTCTTCCAGCCGCATACGTATACCAGGACAAAAGCCCTGATGCACGAGTTTGCGGAGGCCCTGACACTGGCCGACAAAGTGGTTCTGGCTGACATATACGCTGCGCGGGAAACCGACAACCTGGGAATCTCATCCCAAAATCTGCGGGATCTGGTGGCCTCCCTTGGTACAGATGCGTATTATTTTTCCACATTTGATGAGATAGAAGAATTTTTATTAAAAAATTGTATCCACGACGATTTGTTGATAACTATGGGTGCCGGAGATGTGTATAAAATCGGCGAAAACCTGTTAGGAATGTAAAGTTATCCACATTATCCACATGCTTATACACATTTACTCCAGAATAAGCATGTGGATTTTTTTGGGTATAAGCCAGTTAACATAATAATGTTACATAATTTGATGTAAACCTTTAAAATCCCTATCTTTTCGACATTTTTCGGTTGCCAATAAAAATACTCCACTTTTTTATCCACATTATCCACATTTCCCACAAAGTTTTCAACACATCTAAGCAGACGCCTCTCCTAAAAAATGCATATTCTCTTTTCAAAAATTATATGTTATACTTACAAAAGACGGGGAAACACTTGCTTGGGCGGACCTTTTTTACATGTCTGCGCTGGGCGTACATGAAAAGTTGTTTTCCTGTTTGTCGTGCCGGAATCTTTTCGGCTAACTGGATTTCAGGATAGAAAAGGATGTTAGACATGGGACAGTTCATCATACATAATGATTTTCCCGGAGACTTTACTTTTGTCTCCAACTATTTTCTGGATACTTATATGCCGCAGGCCAACGGAGAATTTGTCAAAATATATCTCTGGCTTCTGCGCAGTGCTTCTGTATCCGGCACCGCTCTGGAGCTGTCATCTATTGCCGATATCTTTAACTGTACGGAAAATGATGTGCTCCGCGCATTAAAATACTGGAAAAATACAGGCGTCCTTGATGTGACCTTCGACGGACGCGGTAATTTAAAAGAACTCCGGCTGTGTTCCCTCACAGGCGGAGCTAAAGCTGCGCCGGCCAGGCCTAATACGGCTCCAAAGGCCAAAGCTCTGTCTCCGGCTGTGCCCGAGGCGGCAGCCTCCAGGGAAAAAGTACAGCCTTCCGGGCAGAAGGCCCTGTCTCCCGACAAAGTAAAAGAACTGTCCGGCCGGGAAGACGTGATTGAACTTCTGTTTATTGCGGAACAATATCTGGGGAAGACCCTGACTCCCACAGAGATCAACAAGCTCCTGTACTTTTATGAAGAGCTGCATTTCTCAAAGGATCTGATGGAGTATCTGATCGAATACTGTGTCTCCAAGGGAAGCCGCAGTATCCGCTATATCGAAACCGTGGCTCTTGCCTGGGCAGAGCAGAAGATCACTACTGTAGAACAGGCCAAGCAGGAGACCAATACCTATAACAGGAATTTCTTTGCTATCCTCAAGGCTTTCGGCATCAAGAACCGGAACCCCGTGGACGAGGAGATCCGTTATATGAACCTCTGGCTCAATGAGTACGCCTTTACGCTGGATGTCATATCCGCGGCCTGCAGCCGTACTGTCATTGCCACAGGACAGCCCAATTTTGCCTACGCGGATTCCATTCTGCACAACTGGCAGAAAAAAGGCGTCAGACATCTGTCTGATATAGACAAGCTGGACGAGGACCGCCGTCAGCAGAAGGCCGCCAAGGCCGAGAACAGCGCTGCACGTCCGAAACCGGCACCATCCAAAAATAAATTCAACAACTTCCACCAACGCACCTACAATGTGGACGAACTGGAAAAGCAATTACTGAAATAGCGGAGTAACGATTCAGCAGGCAGGTCTGCGCATTTACTACGCTGGCTGTAAGAATACTGAACAGTTACACAACGGAACGCAATTAAGGAGAGTACTGTGTCGCTGAATAATTTCCAATACGATGCGCTGATGCGCGCATACAACGAGAAACAACTGAATCACAAGCATGAGCAGGATGAACACATCCGGCAGGCTTATGATAAGATTCCACGTCTCCAGGAAATCGACGGAGAGATCGCATCCCTGAGTCTGAAAAAGGCAAGGGCTCTGCTGCTCCCCTCACCCAAGGATGACTTTGACCTCTCCGCCGCCATTGCGGAGCTGTCCGAAGAGCGGACCGCCCTTCTGCAGATCCACGGCTATCCGCCTGACTATCTGGAACTGAAGTATGACTGCCCGTTCTGTAAGGACACCGGCTATGTAGAGAATCAGAAATGTTCCTGTTTTAAGAAAGCCGCTGTAGATTTACTGTATATACAGTCCAATATCAGGGAAATACTTGAAACAGAGAACTTTGAGAACTTTTCCTTTGAATATTATCCTCAGGACATCACCAACCCTGCCACCGGCCTCAGTGCACTGGAGACGGCTCAGGACGCAGTGGATAAGGCCTGGGATTTTATTGACCGTTTTCAGGAGCATCCGTGCGGCCTGTTCTTCTACGGCGACACAGGTGTGGGAAAGACCTACCTCTCCCACTGTATTGCCAAGGAACTCATTGACAGGGCGTATTTTGTGCTGTATTTTTCATCCTTTGACCTCTTCGACCTGTTGGCGAAGAATACCTTCCAGAAGGATGCAGCCGCCTCTGATGTGGCCGGGTTCATCTATGACTGCGACCTGCTCATCATTGACGATCTGGGAACCGAGCTTACCAATAATTTCGTGGCAAGCCAGCTTTTCTGCTGCATCAATGAACGCATCATGAACCATAAATCTACTATCATTTCCACCAACCTTGCCATGGATGATTTTCTGGAGACATATTCCGAGCGTATCTTCTCCAGGATTTCCAGCAATTACACCATGCTGAAGCTGGTCGGAAATGATATAAGAATCCAAAAAAAACTTTTAGGAGGAAAGTAAAACATGTCACCAAAAGATGCAACTCCCTTAGATTCCCTTCCCGTAGGCCGCCTTGGCATCATACCGCTGAAAAGCTGTGAAAAACTGGGTTCCAGGGTCGATGACTACATTGTAAAATGGCGCAGGGACCGTGAACATCAGGAGCAAAAGAACCTGGAGTTTGAAGGCTATGAACGGGACTCTTACCTGGTCAAAGCACAGACCCCCCGCTTTGGAAGCGGAGAGGCAAAGGGCATTCTGGGCGAGTCCGTACGCGGCGATGATATCTATGTCATGGTGGATGTGTGCAACCACAGCCTCACCTATTCCCTCTGCGGCCACACAAACCACATGTCACCGGATGATCACTTCCAGGACCTCAAGCGCGTCATTGCTGCCATCGGCGGAAAGGCCAGACGTATCAATGTCATCATGCCCTTTCTCTACGAGAGCCGCCAGCACAAGCGCTCAGGCAGGGAATCCCTGGACTGTGCCATTGCTCTGCAGGAGTTAGTGAACATGGGTGTGGACAATATCATTACCTTTGATGCCCATGACCCCCGCGTGCAGAATTCCATCCCTCTGCACGGCTTTGAGACGGTACAGCCGTCCTACCAGTTTATCAAAGGTCTTTTCAAGGCAGAACCTGACCTTGAGATAACCAGTGACAACACCATGGTGATCAGCCCCGATGCCGGCGGTACCGGACGTGCCATCTATCTGGCCAACGTACTGGGCGTGGATATGGGTATGTTCTACAAACGCCGTGATTACTCCACTATCATTGACGGCCGCAATCCTATCGTTGCCCATGAGTTTCTGGGAACCGATGTTGCGGGCAAGAATATGATCATTATTGATGACATGATCTCCTCCGGCGACAGCATGCTGGAAGTTGCCGCACTTCTGAAGAACAAAGGAGCAGGTAAGATCTTCATGTGCTCCACCTTCGGACTCTTCACAAATGGAATGGAAAAATTCGACAAAGCCTTCGCGAGAGGTGATTTCGACAGACTGCTCACCACCAATCTGGTGTACCAGTCTGATGAGCTTCTGCAGAAAGAATATTATGTAAACTGCGATATGAGCAAATATATTGCTCTGCTCATTGATACCCTGAACCACGATGCCTCTATCAGCAAGCTGCTGAATCCGGTTGAGAGGATCAATAAGCTGATGGTAAAGCATAAAAAACAACTGGAAAACAAAGAAGCATGAAAAGAAACAGGGATGGGGCCGCAAGATGCGGTTTCCATCCCTGTTCTCTTTATCCCTTACTGCTATTACGATAAGGTAATCTTCGTCTCTGCCTCCGAAAAACTTTTCACAGAAGAAGCATACTCCGAGGGAGTCATTCGGGTAAATTTCTTAAATTGTAAAGAAAAATATTGATAGGAAGAGTATCCCAGAATATCAGAAATCTGAGTGTAATTGTATCTTTTTTCCCTAATCAGTTTTCGAGCAGTCTCAATTTTTAGCTGACAGAAATAGTTGATAACACCACAACCCAGTTTTTCGTGAAACAGTTTCTGAAGCTGTGAACGCCCCACAGAATTATCTTTACAGATTTGGACAACTGTTAAATGTTCAAATATATTCCGCTTTAAATATTGAATAATCTCCTGAAACAGTTCGTCTCTGTCCCTATGGAGCATTGGATGGTCTGAGAGCGACTGCAGAGGGATTGGAGGAGCAGTGGGAGTATCGTATCTTCGCCGCAGGCTAATCAACAGAAGTTCCAGAGACAGAGCAATCATCTGTTCGCTACCGAATTCTTGAATGGAGTTCCTCTCTAACAAACAGATATACGGATTATTCAGTGGTGTATAAAAGGTTCGCCGCGTCTCTGAAATAATCTGTCCCAGATAGAAACGTTCGTTCTGATTCAGAGATACGATACGATCTTCAAAAAATCTCATACATGGATCCTTACATTCAAAAGATATGACTATCAAGTTGGGTGAAGATACACCATCCCCACGTAATGCATGAAATTCATTAGGCTTGTGAAAAATCATTTCATTGGGAGCCAGCAACAGCTCTTTATCACCGGCAGTGACATAGATACTTCCGCTGTCTACACAGACCAGTTCCCAGAAATCATGGGATTCTCCTTCAAACACATAATCTTTCATATATTCAAAGTAATGTATGGAATAAATCTTACGGATATGAAGATTCTCTTTTAATGTAATACTTTCATAACTTGCCATAACAAATCACTCCAGATGTCAATTGATTTCATACTTATGGCCGCCGGCGGCCATAACCCTTAAACGGATACGAAACAATCCACATCTATTGTACCATGTTGCTAGCGCGACGGCTAGCCCCAGTTACAATTTTATTTTGCTGCCTTTATTCCCTGATTGTAACAATAGACTATGGAACGCTTTTTTGTGGCGTTCCATAGTCTATGAGGTATTCAACTGAATCAATTGTTTTTATCTGCAGTATTTTGCAATTTCTTGATTGATCCTCTTTCTCATTCCTGTCAGATAGGAGATACTTCTCGGATACGATTTAAATTCAACCTTTTCTCCCCCTTCCGGTTCGATGCATTTCATAACCGCGTCTCTTCCTGCCAGTTCTTCCAAGCATTTCATGGCACATAGATCACTCATGGCCTCATCCATCAGCATCATACGGATAGACTCTTCCGGATTACCATCTTTACCCGGATATACCAGGAATGGATCCCCCGATGGAAATGCTCCTGCTGCATCCGTACAACGATAAGGATCAATGGGGAAAATGGAATGTTCTGCATTATAGAAGTTATATCCCCAATGTAAAAATCCATTCAGCTGATACTTGTACATCTGAGCCCCCAAAATCCTGGTTCGATATCCCGGCTGTACAATAAATCGGTTAGACACATCCAGATACTGTGCCGTGCAGTAATATCCCCATAATTTTTCTGGACGTTTCTCAAGAAATGGCTGAATATGATCCAGTGCACACACCGGCTGAGAAACTACACCTTTCTCATAAAAGCTGTAATCTGACAGAGCATCGATCATCTCATATCCTTCCAAATCTTTCTCCATCAGTTCTTTTGCTGCCTTATAGGATTCAAACTGACTTTCGTTTGGTTCATCTGATACATGGAAATATGTTACCTTGCTGATATCCATTTTTTCCAGTTCTGCTTTAAAAGCAATCAGGAACTGATGCATAAATTCTCCATACTCTGCCCCTATCGCATCGGTATCCCATCCAAACAACTGTATCTGTTTGCCATCTTTATTCCCCATAATCTTAGGTGCCATGGCAGCGCCCCACTGGCTAAACAGGTGAGATATCTCATAATATCGGATTCCGCAACGCCTGCACATCTCAACCCAACGCTCAAATCTGTCAAATCCAAACTGATATCCATCTGTAGTTACAGTCACATCCACTAACTGTACCGTACGGCGCTGGCCTCCTATCTCAGTATCCAGCGGCGGCGTGAACACAGGTGTCAGCAGCATATTACATTTTCTTTTCACTGCAGTACGAACAAAGTTTTCTACAATCTGCCAGTATTTCTCGCTGAACACTTCCACATCATAATAATTGGCCAGACAATCTGTGTGAAGCCACTCTGTATGAGGTACTGGCATTTTGGAAAGCCGCATGGGAAGCACCTGTACAATCACCACTGCAGATCCCTGCACTGTTCCTTCCACTACCATATCCACACGAATCTGATAGTCACCAGCCTCCAGACCATCAGTATCCAGATCTACCCACAGGCTTTTCCACTGACCACTGATCAGTTCCACCCCCCAGGGCTGTACCTCTCTCAGAAGATCCGGATACAGGCCCGGCTCTCTAGTCAAATAGTCATCATCAGCAGCTATATGTGTTGGATATTCACAAGGCACAAGCCCTACACTTCTCACCATCACATGCTCTTTTACTGGAGATGTGGCCTGAATCTGGGCTCTTCCCTTTCTGTTGCCACCCCAATGGTATGCCATCTGGAAAGAAACAGTTTCTCCTTTCAGAGCAGTCAGTACATCTTCCATCCCCTCCCCGGTTGGTTCGCTGAAGGGAAATACTTTCTCCAATGATGTAATCTTCTTTACTTTCAACTTTTCCATAAGACTCCAATTCCGCCGCCCTCCCACCGCGGCCTTCTCATTATTTTCGAATAGATGCTAACCTTTGATTCCGCTGAGTGCAATACCTTCCACAAACTGCTTCTGCAGGAACACATACATAACGAACGGGAACAGGAAAGAAACCGTTGCACCTGCCATGATTAAGCCATAGTTTGTCTGATACTGTGTTTTCAGCAGAGACAGTGCTACAGTCAGTGTATACATACTGGAATCAGAAGTAGATACCAATGGCCACAAAAAATCATTCCAGGATGTTACAAAAGTAAATACAACCAAGGAAATCAGTACCGGCTTAATCAATGGAATAACAATCTGAATAAAAATTCTGTATTCCGGGCATCCATCTACCTTTGCTGCCTCCAACAATTCATCTGGAACACTGTCCATAAACTGACGGATCAGGAACACACCAAACGCATTCAGAATAATTACAATCAGTGCAAAATATGTATTGGTCAATCCTGCTTTGTTCATCATGATAAATACAGGAATCATGGTTACCTGACCCGGAATCATCAGAGTCAGCAGATAGATACGGAAAATCACTTCGCGTCCGGGAAATTTCTTTTTTGTAAATCCATAAGCTGCCATAGATGCAATAATGCAGTTAAAAAGACAGGAACAGAATACTACAATAATGCTGTTAATCAACGCTCTTATAAAACCACTTTTTCCTAATACATACTGAAAGTTTGTAAAATCAGTAAAATTGATGTCTTTCATATGAAGCATCAATGTTGTAGACTTTGTAAAGGACATGATTGCCATGTAAATAAAAGGTGCGATACAGATTGCTGCAAACAGAATCAGAAGCAGCAAACCAAGGATGGAAAATACGGTCCATTTCTGTTTTTTCTCGTTCATCTCTTACTTCGCCTCCCTTTTCTCTTTGAAGAACAGGTCTTCGATTACATTGATGATAATAATCATGATCAACAGGAACATTGCCATTGCGCAGGCATAACCCATCTTGTACTGTTTAAATGCAGCATTATAAATTCCCATAACCAGGGTTACGCTGGAATGCCCGGGACCGCCTCCTGTCATCAGATAAGCAAGGTCAAATACCTGGAAAGACCAGATGATGCCCAATGTTACTACTAAATAAGTGATTGGCTTTAGTATAGGCAATGTAATTTTGGTAAACTGCTGTATGGAAGTTGCTCCGTCTACTTTGGCTGCTTCATACAGTTCTTTCTGAATTCCCATGATACCTGCATAATAGATAACCAGGAAATATCCCACATTTTTCCATACCGCCACGATACAGATACTCAACAGAGAAGTCTGTGTGCTTCCCAGCCAGTTTACGGAACTGATATGGAAGAAATTCAGAATATTATTCAGAAATCCCCCATCTGTATTCAGGATGATTCTCCAGATGGTACCTGCCGTTACTGCGGAAGCAATAACGGGAATAAACATAACGCTTCTCAAAAATCCTCCGGTTTTGTTTCTCATCTTCTCAGCCAGAAATGCTGCCAAAGTCAGTGCCAGGAGGGTCTGGACCGGAACCGTCATTACTACATACAGCAGTGTATTTTTGGCTGCGTCTCTGACATAGGAATCCTGGAACATTTTTTTATAGTTATCAAGCCCTACAAACTCTGGAGCATTCATAATATTATAATCTGTAAAACTGAAAAATCCAGACATGAAAATAGGCACAATACAAAAAATCAGAATCAATACAAAACTGGGAAGAATGTAAATCACTCCCTGTACTGCCTCTTTCGTTTTTCTCGACATATTGTTCTCCTCATTTGAATTACTTCAGATTTGTGTTATAGTAATCGGTGGTGTTCTTCAGAACTTCCTCTGGAGTCAATTCTCCCAGCATCATAGACTGCAGGTTCTTAAACAGGGTATCATACAGAGAACTTGCCCCCTTGAATACAGGCAGTGACTGGAATTCATCTCCATGGTTAGTAAATAAATCTGAGAATCTTTCATCTCCTGTATAAGTATCATCTGAAGTAATCGGTGGCTGCTCAGATACTCTTGTATGGAAATCAGACATTACATCTTTGCTTGTTACATATTTCATCAGTTTTGCAGCAAGCTCTTTATTCTCACACTTCTTAAACATTACCAGACTGTCAGATGCCACAAACGTCTTAGTATTTTCTGGTCCTGAAAGAATGGAATAATCCCAGTTGATATCTGTTACCTGCAGTGCATTACTGGATGCATTAAAAATCATAGCAGCTTCACCATTTTTGAACGGCTCCAGTGCATCATCGTTGGAGGTACTGGAATCCGGCAAAAGCCCCTCTTCTTTCAGGCTGTAAATATATTTGGTAGCTTCCAGACCAGCTTCAGTATCAATGGTAAGATTTCCTTCCTCATCTACGATTTCTCCGCCAGCGCCCCAGAAAATGGGCCAGTAGATTGAATTCAGAGATCCATAATGCGAATTTCCCCAATCTTCCATAAGAGGTGCTACATCCGGTACATTTTTTTTCACTGCCTGACATGCCTCTTTCAGTTCATCCCATGTGGCAGGAACCCTCTCAATGCCAGCCTGCTTCAAAATGTCCATATTGGCAGTCAATATCCTTGGGTTTCCTACTATAACTGGTAGTGCATACTGTTTGCCTTGGATATTTCCCAGATCATAGTATAGATAATTGTCTTTCTCTTCATCTGTGAAATACTTATCTATATCAGACAGTGCTCCCATATCAATGTAATCATAGAACATTTCCATGTACAAATATCCCACATCCGGACTATCGTTGGAATTTACTCCTGTCAGGTATTTCTCTTCGTAATTATCCCACGGAATAATTTCCACTTTTACCTCACAGTTGTTTTCCTCTTCAAATACATCCATTTTTTCGTTCCAGAATTCCTCATCTGTCACTTCACCATCTGCAGCCGCAAAAGTCGGGAACCAGAATGTAAGTTTTTCCTTTCCAGATGCGGATGAACCAGATTTTCCACAACCACTTAACATTCCCATTAACATGGTTGCTGCCAACAGACACATTGTAACTTTCTTTTTCATCATTATTGTTTCCTCCCTTTCTTGTTATATCTCACAAAAAGCAGTGGTTCTGCTCCCGTTTGCTAATGACAATTATACCATTTTTTCTTTTTCCGGATTACATAGAATTGTCCAATTCTCACATAAAATCATCCCTTTTATCCGAAAAGGCCAGCAAAGTGAGGCATTCCCCCTTTATAGGTGCAGATATACTATATGGAAGGGAATGCCTGCTCTTTTCAGAACCTCCGTCTCCCTTCTGTTACAGGTAAAAATAATGACCTGTTCTTTCTCTTTGTACAGCCATCCAAGCGTCTCTTTCATGCGCTCCTCATCGTACATGGCAAATACCTCATCGAGCAGAAGCGGCATAGTCTCCTCACAGCAGAAAATATCTCCCACAGCAATGCGCAGAGCCAGATATACCTGTTCTATGGTTCCCTGGCTTGCCATAAAAAGAGGCACATGGCGCTCTTCTGTAAACAGGTCGATCTTCAGCTCCTCATCTATGGATACCTTCTTATATTTTCCTCCGGTCATGGTGCAGAAAATATCTGAGATGCGGTTCTTCAAAGCTTCCCCCACAGACTCCTGTGCGGATACCGACAGACTCTGTATGGTCTCTGCCGCAAGTTCTAAGCTGCGTATCTCCTCCATCTCCGGCCGGTCAGCGATTCCTGTCATCTGAAGCTCTGAGAGTTCTTCCTGCAGATTGGACAACCTGGTCCTTTTTTCCAGTATCTGGGCCGTAAGCAGGCGGATACTGTCACCGGTGATCTTTCTTTTCGGAAGACTGCCGGAAGTATTGTCCGGCATGGACTGTCCGGCATGTTTTGTTTCCTCTTTTTTCCCTGCTTTCTTTAAGGCAGTTGAGGTATATGCCATGAACAGGAACTCCGCTATGAGTATACATTCAGCGGATATACATGCCGCTTTCCACCCGGCTGTAAAGAAAAGGATTCCCCAGACGATAACATCGCCCACAAGGAGTGCCGAAATCACCTTTTTCCAGTTCAGTGTTCCTCCTGTTCCCGGCATGTTTTCCTGATGCAGTTCTTTTCGTCTCGCTTCTTCCCGTCTCTGTTCTTCCCGCCTCAGCTCTTCCTGTCTCTGTTCTTCCCGCCTCAGTTCTTCCTCTCCTGCCTTCTCCCGCTTTTGCTCCTCCAAAAGCTTTTGATGCAGTTCTTCTGTCTCCCGCTCCAGATAAGCGATTTCAAACTTTATCTTCTTCTCCTCTGCTTCCTGCTGCTGTTCCCTTATCTGCATACGGCTCTGCCACTCTTTCTTTTTCTCCTTCAGAAGCAAAAGCGCCCTGTCAAGATTCAGCTTCCCGTCGCCGCTCTCCTGATAGCTGCTCAGATAATTCCGCAGTTCCAAAAGCAGGGCGTCCCCGGTACGGCTCTTCATCTGTCCTATGGATACTGTATTTTCATATACAGCTTCACTTATGCCGCCCAGCAGCATCTCCAGGTCACCGTCCTTTACAGACAAAAGTTCCCCGTCGCTTTCGCAGACCAGTTTTGTCCCCTCTTCCCCTCTCCTGAAATCCCGCTCCAGCCTGAATTCTTTGCCGCCGCAGGAAAAGCGCAGACTTCCTTCATACCAGGATGGATTGTCCCAGGGAGTATAGCGGGTGTAGGCGTCTGTCCTGGCTGCCCTGCCCCTCATTTTTCTGAGGCCGAATAACATGCCCTGGATAAACGCGTGGAGCGTACTCTTCCCGCTTTCATTTTCCCCGTATATAATATTGATGCCTTCCTCCAGCCGTATGGAACGGTTCCGGAATCTGCCGAAATTTTTTAAAATAAGTTCACGGATGATCATAGAACGCTATTCCTCCCTTGACGCCATCAGAGCCTCCATGCCATACACAAAGGCCTTCTCTTCCGTGGCTGAAAGCTCCCTGCCGTCAAACCGCTTTACATAGGATTCGATCAGGCTGCCGCGGTACTGGCGCATAAGAGATTCCCTGTCATAGACGGTATGGCTTTGGTCCACTGCCTCACGCACATTTCCCAGCTTCATGATCCGAACCATATCAAACTCTGTGCCCATGGCGTGTTCGCCCTTTATCAGGATCCGGTACAGGTTGTTCCTGCCCTTCTCCTCCATGAGTCTGACCAGTGCCTGTTCAAGAGAAAACTGTGTGGTACTCTCCTTTACCTTTACAGGCAGAGGGATATAAGAACGGACGGCTGCGGGGACGAATTCTATTCTGATCCCCCCGTTTCCATATACGCCTTTTATATAGCCATGGGGTCCCAGATCGTTTTTATCTATGGGTTCCAATGCCCCGGCATAGGCTATTTTATCCTTTGCCAGAACCTCCGGTTTGTGTATATGCCCCAGGGCAATGTAAGAAAATCCGGACCGTTCCAGTACGGATCTGTCAAAGGGTATATGTGTCCTGTCCCCCCCATGTGCCAGCAGGATTTCCAGGGGCTGGCGTCTCTGGGGCCTGATATGGTGATATAAGGGGTCAGTGATCTCTTTCCTGTCATAACTTATCCCGTAAACCGCAGCCCCAAGATCCGGAAATTCCACACATGGCTCCTGCTCTCCCCACAGACAGAACACATTCTCTGCCCACGAAAAGCGCCGATAACAGGATTCCCGCTTCAGATAGTCATGGTTTCCCGCTATCAGTACCACCTTGGTATCCGGTATCGTTGAAAACAGATAATTTACTTCCTTTAATTCTTTCATCAGAGGCTGTCTGTGAAACAAGTCCCCTGCAATCAGAAACAGGCCGGCTTTTTCTTCGCCGACCTGTCTTATCAATCTTCGGAAACTGTCCCATATCTCACGGCCTCTTTCTTTACTCCAGGGAAAACCTTTGTCAGGTTCTGCGCCCAGATGTATGTCAGCGGCATGAAAAAATTTCATGGGTTCTCCTTTTTATAAATCACAGTTGTTTACAGTTCTCGGGAACGGAAGGACGTCACGGATGTTCTGCATACCTGTCAGATACATGACGCAGCGCTCAAATCCCAGGCCGAATCCGGAATGACGGGTGGAACCGTATTTGCGCAGGTCCAGATAGAAGTCATAATCCGCCTCATTCAGGTTCAGTTCCGCCATGCGGGCTTTCAGCTTGTCATAGGAATCCTCCCTCTGGCTTCCGCCGATGATCTCGCCGATGCCGGGAACCAGGCAGTCCATAGCTGCCACTGTCTTGTTGTCATCGTTCTGTTTCATATAGAAGGCTTTGATCTCCTTCGGGTAATCTGTAACAAATACAGGGCGTTTGTACACCTGCTCTGTCAGATAACGCTCATGCTCGGTCTGCAGATCACAGCCCCAGAACACTTTGTACTCAAACTTGTCATTTACCTTCTCCAGGATTTCAATTGCCTCTGTATAGGTAACATGTCCGAATTCAGAGTTCAGTACATGTTTCAGGCGGTCCAGCAGTCCTTTGTCGATAAAGGAGTTGAAAAACGCCATCTCCTCGGGAGCATTCTCGAGCACATACTGGATGATATATTTCAGCATGGACTCAGCCAGTGCCATGTTGTCATCCAGGTCAGCAAATGCCATCTCCGGCTCGATCATCCAGAATTCTGCCGCATGGCGTGTGGTGTTGGAATTCTCCGCGCGGAAGGTAGGTCCGAATGTATAAATATTGCGGAATGCCTGGGCATAGGTCTCACCGTTGAGCTGACCGCTTACTGTCAGGCTGGTCTCTTTTTTGAAGAAATCCTTGCTGTAATCCACTTTTCCCTCCGGGGTTCTCGGAAGTTTTTCCATATCCAGAGTGGTGACGCGGAACATTTCACCGGCACCTTCACAGTCGCTGCCTGTGATCAATGGGGTGTGCACATAGACAAAACCCCTCTCCTGGAAGAACTGATGAATGGCATACGCGATCATGGAGCGCACACGGAACACTGCCTGGAAGGTATTGGTTCTCGGACGCAGATGGGAAATGGTGCGCAGGTATTCCATGGAGTGGCGCTTTTTCTGCAGCGGATAGTCTGCAGCGGAATCCCCTTCCACAGTGATCTCCTCTGCCTGGATCTCAAAAGGCTGCTTTGCCTGGGGTGTTGCAACCAGGGTACCTTTTACGATAATGGCAGCGCCTACATTTAACTTGCTGATATCCTGGAAATTATCCATACTGTCATGGTAAACTACCTGAAGTGTCTCGAAAAAGCTTCCGTCATGGAGTACAATAAAGCCGAATGTCTTGGAATCGCGGACACTTCTTACCCATCCGCCCACACTCACCTGTTTGTCCAGGTACTGCTCTTTGTCCCTGTAAATTTCTTTTACTGTTGTAAGCTGCATATTTATTCTCCTTTATTTGCCGGTCCGGTGACCGTAAAGTATCAATTTATAAAAAGCGGAGTGGATTTTTTATCCACTCCACATTAGTATATCTCATTGTTTCCTGCTATGCAAGGGGTATTTGGCGCTCTACCACTCCAGATTTCCGCAGTTTTCGTACTCTTTTTCCCGGTCAAAAGCACTGATTCCGCTGCTGCCGCACAGGTAGAATGTATTGCCGATATAAATACCGCGCACACACGCCAGTTCGTCCCCGGAACTGTCCATCCATTTGCTTATGCTCTGATACAAAAGCTTCTGGAATCCCTCCTCCGGATTATAGGTGAAGACTCCGTAATATCCCTGCAGTTCATAGTAATTTCTGTCATATACTCCCGCACTGAACCCCAGAATATTCTCTTCAGGGTCAATGAGAATTGACCTGTAGTCCTCCATAGCCTGGCAGAAATCCACATTTTTCAGCACCATCTTGTCAATCTCCTTAACGTCTGCCGGATTGGAAATATCGAACATGGAGAGCTTCAGCCCTTTCCGTTCTCCCGTATCCGGGTCCGTCTCCCAGCCGATTCCCAGCAGCTTATTCTCCCCGTAAAAGTGCAGGTATTCGGAGAATCCCGTGATCTTCAGCTCACCCAGGATCTTCGGATCTGCCGGGTCTGAAAGGTCAACGGAAAACAGGGGGTCCATCTGCCGGTATGTGACAAAGTAGCCGGTGTTCCCCATAAACCTGGCAGAATATATCTGCTCCCCTTTTGCCAGGTCTTCCACCTTGCCTGTCATCTTCAGCTTATCATCCAGCACATACAGGCTGTTGCTCATGCTGCCTCCCCACCATCCGTCCTTGTATCTGGTAGCCACCACCCTCAGATAGCCGTCATATTCATCCATAGAAAATGTATCGTTAATACTCCCGTTCACTTCGCCTGCTGCCCTTGCCTGTATCTCACCGTCTTTATAGGAGAACCGCACGATTCGGGTCCGCATCTCCTCACCCCTGTAATCCTCCCCGAAAATGTAAATGCTCTCCCTGCTCACATAACACCTGCCTGATGCCCCGATCAGGGATTTGCTCTCCTGTATCTTATCCGGTTTCTCCAGGTTCACAGAGGAGATCACCAATTGTCCGTTCTCCATCTGCGGCACAGCCGGATAGAGCACATCACTGCTGTCCAGAAGTTCATTATTCACGGAAGGCACATAGAGCCTGGGCTGCGCTTCCTCCGCGTCCTCTCTGTACACAGGATAGAACTGGGAGAGGAGATACACATAATTCCCCACCTTTCTGGTGGAATAATATCCTCCGTCCTGCTCCACCATGCCCTTCAGGGTTATTTTGCTCTTATCCGTGATATCATATGTATACAGACGGATAAAATCCCTGCTGTTCACCATATACGTCTCATCCCCCTGCCATTCCAGGCCCGAATCATATCCGCTGGTGACTACACAGAGGGTATTGCCGTCCACATACATCTCCTGTATGGAATCCGTCAGGTCATCCAGTGATGTCTGGCCTACGACTGACATACTGCCCCCATCGGCAGATACAATGCGAAGGGTACCGGAACCGGTCAGTGTATAGATATAGGAGCCGTCCGTCTTCACAATATCCCCCTCGTCCACGCCTTCTGTGCGGACGTTGGTGGAAGAGAAATCCGTCTCCCCGCCTGCTGCGTAGCCCGCTGCAGTGCCTGCGGTATCCTCCGCGACAGCCGCCTCCGTACTTGCTGCTGCATCATTTTTTGAAGCACTGCTGCCGCCAGACTCTTCCACATAACCTCCGGTGTCTGCCATCCGCTTCTGCTCCCATTCCTTCCTGGCATTTTCTGTCTCCGTATATATTTGTTCATACAGCTCTTCGTAGCTGCTCCCGGCAATATATCCCTCTGCCGTCTCTTTGTCCTCTGATTTCTTCTCCGGAGCCGCCTCATCTGCTTTTGCCATATCTTTGGAGTCTTTTGGTTCTGCTCCCATATCCCCGCCGGAAGCAGCGCTGTCTTCTGCCCCGGTATCTTGTTTCGCCGCCTCAGAAGAAGTATCCATGGACTGGGCACTATCCGCTTTGTTCTCGCTTCTGTAGTTCAGATTCATAAGGGGCATAAGGTTTACCGCGGCGACCACCAGGATCACGCAGGCTGCGGCCACCCCGGCAGTCTTCCAGTAACGGAACGCAAAGTCCGCGGCGGCATCTCTCCATTTCCCGTTTCTGCCCTTCGAGTTTTTCCCCTGCTCCAGCAAGCGGTCCAGGTTCTCAGGGTTCAGGCTCTCGGGGATTTTCTCCTTGTCCGCAGACTCCCTGATCTTCTGTATGATTTCATGCCGGTTATTCTCGTCCTGCATCTGATTGTCATTGAAATTCTCATCCTTCATATTCTTCGCCTCCCTTCTCACTGTAATATCTCTTCCATCTTCTTCAGCGCTCTGTTAAGCCTTGAGCGCACGGTATTGTGGTTTTTATGTAGGATAAGGCCGATCTCCTTACTCTTATACCCTCCGAAGACCTGCATGGCCACAATGAACCGCTCCTCATCGCTGAGGGAGAAAAATGCCTCCCGCACCTGCATGTCCTGGTCCAAATCTCCCCGCACGCTCCCCTCCTGTTCGTACAGCGGCTCCGTCTTCCTGGTATACTCCTTCAATTTCCGTTTGCATTTGTTTGATAGAATCTTAAAGATCCAGCCCTTAAAGGCCTCACTGTCCCTCAGCTTCTTGATCTCCGCATAGGCATCTGCCACTGTCTCGGCCACCGCATCCTGGGCATCCTCCGGGTTCTTAAGTACATATAACGCAAAACGGTACAAATCCTGGTAAACTGCCTGATATAACTGGGCAAACGCTTCTTTGCTTCCCTGCCTTGCCTCATACGCCAACTGCTTACAGTCCGTCATGCCGCCACCTCTCTTTCTCTTTCCTATGTTCCTTCTTATCCGTACACGGCATCCCTCATGCCGGTTGTTCCCTTTTATTATATAAATATTAGTGTTCCCTTTGCACCTTTTTGTTGCATTTTACCGCAAAAAATATTATTCATCTTTTTTGCAAAGTTCACTTGACATTTTATGCAAAGCAAGCTATACTAAAATTGCAAAGTTAACTATGCAAAAGCAATTCCATCCGTTTTGCGCGCCCCTGCGCTGACTGTACACACGTTATGCATTCCAGACAAAGGAGCTGATACAGAAATTGGAGACCAAGATACGTGAACTGCGGAAAGCCCGCAAACTCTCCCAGGAAGAGCTTGCCTTCGCAGTCGGAACCACAAGACAGACTATCACATCCATCGAGGTGGGCAAATATACCGCCTCCCTGGTCCTGGCCTATAAAATAGCACATTACTTCGGCCTGACCATTGAAGAAGTTTTTGACTTTTCAGATGTGGAAGCCGCTGATAAATAAGGAGGAGTAAAGATTATGGAAAAATATAAAAAGACATTAAGAATCAGGATCGCCCTGTTTGGCTCTGTGATTCTCTTAAACGCTGTCCTGTCCATATGCCAGCGTATTATGGATGACAGGGGAAAAATCCCCGCTGATGTAAGCAGTATCATTGACTTCCAGTCCGGCTTCCTGATGGGCCTTGCCATTTTATCTCTGTTCATGCTAATAAAATACCGCAAACTTCTCCGTGACGAGCGAAGTCTGCGGGAATCCTACAACAGGGAAACCGATGAACGGATGGTTCTCATACGCTCCAAGGCCGGGATGCCGGCTCTGCTCATAACATCCATAGTCATGATTTTTGCAGGCATCTTCGGAGGGTATTACAATATCATTATTTTCTATACCCTTTTAGCCGCCGGCTTATGCCAGATCCTTCTCGGTGTCTGCCTGAAGTTTTATTATATGCATAAACTTTAATATACGAAAAGAGGAAGAGTGCGGTCACTCTTCCTCTTTTTCGTCTGCCGCATCGTTCCCGTTGCGGGCACCGGCACTGTTGTCCATAATCCTGACTGCTTTCACTGATGTACCGTCCGCGATGAAATCCCAGGCAATCTGTTCCCCTTCCGAGTAATATGCCTTTATCCCATATTTCTTAAGCCGCCGGGCAGTTTTACTGTTCACAGAATCCGGATTTTCTTCCTCATTTCCTGTTATGATCCCATAGGCAGGCATAACGGCATTTAAAAGAGATTTGGATGTAGCGTCCTTTTCTCCATGATGCCCCAGCTTCAGGACATCTGCCCTGCAGTCCCGAAAGGATTCCAGAAACTGCTTCTCTTCCCCTTTTTCCATGTCCCCTGTCATAAGAAATGAGGTATCTTTCAAGGACCAGCGCGCCACCATGGAGTTGTTGTTCTCATTTTCCGGGTCCTTGTCCGGTGGAATCCATACCTGTACCCTGGCCCCTCCAAGTTCCAGCACTTCACCGCCCTGCATCTTTACAATCTCTGTCTGATATTCCGCGGCGGTCTGCTCCACATCTGTTTTTTTATAGGTAATGTCATCTTTTCCAGAGAGATAGATTTTATCTGTGGGATACTTCTTTAGTATCAGCTTCAGCCCGCCCGCATGGTCCTTATGTCCGTGGGAGAGAAAAATTCCGTCAAGATGCTCCACCTTCTTCATTTCCAGGAAACGGTCCATGACTGCATAGTCCTCTTTTTTTCCCGTATCGCACATATAATATCCGCCTCCGGGCACCCGGATCAGGAAAGCATCTCCTTTTCCAATGTTGATAAAAGACAGCACCATCTGCTCTTTGCTGCCGCAGCCCGCGATCAGAAACAGGGCTGCCATCATCAGGAGCGGTATAAGAAACTTTTTCTTCATCATTCCCTACTGAAGGTTTTCCGGATTCAGCACTTCCAGTTCAGGAACCACGAAGCGCCCGTCTTTCCGTATGAGCACATCGTCAAAATAGATCTCTCCGCCGCCGTACTCCGGTCTCTGGATCAGTACCAGATCCCAGTGGATAGCCGATACATTTCCGTTCCAGGCATCATCATAACAGCTTCCAGGAGTAAAATGAATGGAGCCCTGAATCTTTTCATCAAACAGGATGTCCTTCATGGGGTGCAGGATATAGGGATTCACCCCTATGGCAAATTCCCCCACATAACGGGCTCCCTCATCCATATCAAAAATTCCGTTGATCCTCTCCGTGTCGTTGGCCTCCGCCTTCACGATCTTTCCGTTCTCAAAAGTAAGAGTTACATTCTCAAATACGAATCCCTGGTAGGAGGACGCCGCATTGTAGCGTATGGTTCCATTGACGGAATCCCGGACCGGAGCTGTGAACACTTCACCGTCCGGGATATTGCTCTCACCACTGCAGGGAACCACGGGAATATCCTTGATGGAAAAAGTCAGATCCGTGCCGGGCGCTGTGATCCTGACCCGGTCTGTGCGCTGCATGTACTCCACCAGGCTCTCCATGGCCTTACCCATTTTCCGGTAATCCAGGGTGCATACATCGAAATAAAAGTCCTCAAAAGCTTCTGTGCTGGTGCCGGACAACTGTGCCATGGCATCATTGGGGTAGCGGAGGACTACCCATCTTGTCTTAGCCACCCTCACCTCATGGTGTACCGGGGTGTTATAATATTTATCATAGACAGCCATATTCTCCGCCGGAACATCGGACAGTTCTGTAATGTTGTCCGCACCTCTCACGCCGATATAACAGTCCATGGCCTCCATCTCTTCTCTGTCCACCCTGGCCATAAGCTCAACCTGCTCCCTGGTACAGTGAAGAAGCATTTCCCTCTGCACTCTGGGGTCGGTAAAATGCGGGAAGGGAACTCCCCCTGCCTGATATACCTCCCGGATAAGCTGCTTTGCCAGCTCTGTGGTGGAATATCCTGTGTAATGGATATAGACCTTATCTCCCTTCTGCACATCGCAGGAGTGATTCACAAGCCCGTATGCCAGTTTCCTGATTCTCTCATCCATAAGTTGTCCTGCCTTCCATTCTTATTCCCTGCCGGGCACTGCCGCTTATTCCGGCAGTGTCTCAATATAGCTGATAAATACATTTCCTGCCGCTTCAAAGGCTTTGGTGCTGTCATCAAGCCCCATATACTTTGTCTCACCGCTTGCCGGATCATACAGCAGGGTGTTATAACCGTCATATCCTACAATGACCCTGTTGTCATTTTCCCCCAGTGATACGATCACCGGCCTCTGGGCACTCACCTGATAGAGTACCTCTTCCAGTGTACATCCCGTTAAGTTCAGCACAGTCCCCGTATCCCCAAGACTCTCCTGCAGGGCGGCAGTGTCAAGGGAGGCTGACCGGAAGCCTTCCGGTATGTCATCCAGGTTCAGGGTCACCTTTGTCTTCTGGTTTCCTCTCTCCCACACATACTGCTGGTTACGGTTTAAAACTACCCCCATCATTTCATCCGCTGCTCTGATGGCCTGGGCCGGGCTGCTGTAGATACCCGCCAGGCTGCCTTTTGCATAGACAAAATATCCGTCCAGCGCTTTTTCCTTTATATCCATGTTCAGCACGGTATCGTTCTCATTCACCATGAGCTTTGTCTCCATCCTGAGGGGATTCTTGTTCCTGCTGTCCTCGGAGAAGATCAGTCTTGTGATATTTGCCTGCCGCACGGTTGTGGCGGTGGCAATGGAGATCACTTCATCCTCCGCATTCTTCACATTGTTCATAATGTGCTCACTTGGAATCTCTGTATACCGGTCCACATTCCACTGCGCCTGCTTCAGCTCCAGAAGTCCCTGCTGGATATCCACATCCATAATATATACGCCGTCCTGCTGGTAATCCTTCACAAGCTTGCCTGAGAATTTCTGGATCTTTACTTCATGCATGGCATAGCGCAGGCTTCCTGTGGCATCCACCACAATATCCCCGTCTCTGGCTACGCCGTAGACCAGGTCCTCATTGATGAAGCCGAAGGCCCTTATCTTTGTACCCTCATCCGCGGTAATGCGCTTCTGCTCTCCGGTCTCCAGGTCCATAAAGATAATGTTCATGGTCTGCAGCGGGTCCATTTCCTCCATCCACGCCACATGCCGGTTGGTATTGGACGCCACAAAACAATTCTCCGCGATTTCTTCCTTTACTACCTTGTATGTCTTGTCCTGCATATTGATCTGATACAGGCTGTTGTCCAGCATGAGGTACAGCAGATCATCCGTGCTCACATAAGAAAGGATTTCCACATCCCGCTTCATAAATTCATAAGATTTGGTGGTCGGAAGGAAAAATTTTTCTTCCAGCACATTCTGTTCACTGTAATAGTGGTATACACAGGTCCCGGTGTATCCCTCATGTTCTCCCCGGTTCATATAACCATAGAACACAAAATCCATATCTCCGTTCTCCTCCACACGCACGATCTTAAAGTCATGCATGGAGTAATCGTATCTGTCATCCGTGTCCCGGCCTTCCCGGAAGCTGAAAATCTGCGTCATCTTATTGGTACTGGTATTGTAGGACCACAAGTCCCCCTGCTGTACAAAGGCCAGAACACTTCCCGCCTGGCTGGCTGCAAACTGGACATTCTTCGGTGTGACACCCAGATTGATCTTGCCCGAGGACACTGACATTTCATTTCCCGTAAAAATCTGCTTTGCAGAACGGTTAAAATCCAGAAGCATGACTCTGGTATCCCCATACCGCATGCGGTAGAACTCATCCACCTGATAGTATTCCTCATATCCCTCCTCATCCTTTGCGGTAATGTAGTAGGTTAAGGTCAGGCTTCCTGTAGTCTCGTTGATATCCTTGATGGTCGGAACGCCCTTTCTGCTGATGGCTGGGGCAAGGCTTCCCCAGGTGATCATATCCGCGCTTGAGTGGATGTTCACATTGGTAAAGCTGTTGTTCACAGCGGTATCATCTGACTCCAGATACGTCCTCAGCTCCCCCACGTTGTCTTTGCTGAAGGTTTTGGAGGAAAAACTCTGCACAAACTCCAGGTATTTGTCAACGTTCAGACCTGTACGCTGAATCACCCTGGTGTAATAATGCCAGGAACCCTTGTCCGTATTCAGAGTAAAGACCAGGGTATACTCCTGGTTCATCAAAATGGAATTCTCCAGGGCAAACGTGGCAGTCTGCGCACTGCCGTTCTCCTCAAAGTTCTTGATCTTGGCATTTTCCACCACTTTGCTGCCGTCCGAGGTCCTGACCTCATAGACAAGGTTTTTTATTTTATGGTCGTATGGCAGAATGCTGACAGTCATCTTCTTGTCTGTTCCCACAGGAGTCAGGCTGTCTCTCATGAAATCCACCTGCATTTCCTGTGCGTAACCGTACATACGGTTCATCTCCTGGCCTTCGTACATCATGGAAAGCACGGGAAGGGACGCCTCCTCCATGTCCATCTTGTTCTCTGTTGTCTCCTTATTCATAAAACTGGAGAATCCGATAACACCCAGGATAAATATGAGCAGCAGGACTCCCAGCTTTGTCAATACTTTTTTCATCTATCGTTCCCTTCTAAGAACAACAGTGATGCAAGGGTGGGTTCTGCCTGAAACTCCCGGGCGCATCTTACCCATGCTTCTCTCTGCTGTCTGCTGACTGTTTTGTTTTCATTTTTCACTGCACGTATGAGCAGATTCTTGGGCGTGTGCTCCACATCAATAAACTCCAGGATCTGCGTGTCGTACCCTGCGCTTTCCAGCATCTGCGCCCTGAGCCCGTCTGTGAGGATGGCCGCAAAACGCTCCTTTAATATGCCGTACCCAAGTACAGGGGCCAATGTGTCATTGGAGATCTGTCTGTTCAGCTCATGCTGACAGCAGGGCACAGACAGGATGACAGAGGCACCCCATCTCACTGCTTTTGCCAGGGCATGGTCCGTAGCGGTATCGCAGGCATGAAGCGTCACAACCATATCCACATGGCTGCACCCTTCATAGGATGCGATATCTCCCTGATAAAAATGCAGTTTTTCGTAATGATATTTTTCTGCCAGACGGCTGCATGTCTCAATGACGTCCGCCTTCAGATCCAGACCGATCACCTGGATATCATAGCCTTTCAGCTCATGCAGATAGTGATACATGGCAAATGTGAGATAGGATTTGCCGCACCCGAAGTCAATAATATTCACTTCTCTGTCTTTCGGGAGCCTTGGCAGGATATCCTCAATAAACTCCAGAAAGCGGTTGAGCTGCTTAAATTTATCATAACGGGCATGTTTCACCTTACCCGCCTCATTCATGATTCCCAAATCTATCAGATAGGGCACCGCCACCCCTTCCTGCAGCAGATATTTCTTCTGCCGGTTGTGGGTCAGCATAGGGACAAACTCCTCCCTGCCCTGTATTTTCTTAGTCTTGATGGTCAGTCTGCCCTTCTTGCTGGCAAGCACTGTCCCCTGAACGCCTTTTGCCTCCAGCTGAAGCTGGCGGAACTCCTGCTGCATCCAGTTGTCTGTGAGACAGAGAACTTCATCCCTCTGATGGTTTTCATGAAGCTCCTTCTGTCCCACAGTCCTTGTAACCTGATACATAACCCGGCCCTTTAAAAGCAGAGGGCGTATCTGTATTTTAGACGGCCCCTCTTTTTGGCGGGGGCCGCTGATGATAATTCTGATCAAATCTTCATTTATATATAAATCCAGAAATTTTTCCAGTTCTGTCATATTTTCTCTCCTAAATAAAATGCTTTCCTCAGCATCATTACTATTGTAAAAGTTTTATGACAAAACCGCAAGCCCCAAGTGCAGTTTTCTTGAGACTCTTCTTACTTTTGCTGACACTCAGCGGTATAATCTTCTGCAGCGCCTGCGCCGGCATCTGCGTCTGTACACTTCGTTGAAGAACAGAACCTCTATCAGATCCTGCAGCGCTTCGTCCGGAAGGTTGCCGCATCTTCTGCAGAAACCGGATTCCACTCCCATCCTTCCGCTATCTCTGCGTATCTGGCTGTGGATGGAATCGCAGACTTTGCGCATCATGTATTTGTCCGGATGTTCATCGTACATCCTGCTGCCCTCATAATCCATACGGTCACATGCATCCTCCACATAACACTGGATGTATGCGGCGTTTTCCGGGTAATTGGCGCGCAGGCGCCGCATATCCTGCTGCATCACCCGCTCCTGCCCCAGTATCTCTTCCCTGGGGTCCGCTTTCTTAACTGCCATAAAAAACCTCACTGATTCTTCTCATAGTCAGTATATGCAGAAAAGAAACCCGCGTCACTGTTCCACAGCGGTCCTGGGCGTGTAGGGCGGTACCTGCCCCCCGGGTTCTATGGTGTTGGACACATAGGTGAAGCCATCCCCGTCCTCTGCCCCGCGTATGGTGACCTGATGGGTAAAGAGCCTGTCATTTTTAAGCTGTGGACTGACCGCATCAACTGTCAGGGTCAGGGTTCCATCCCCGTTATCCTGTAAATCCACCACCTCCGGAATCCTCTCTGTCCAGTCAGCAGTGTTGCTGCCCGCGATCTGTATCCAGGGATATGTCCCTGTTCCGCTGTTATATCCTGCCTGCACCCTTAACTGCTCCACAGGTATACTGAAATATTTCTCGATCAGATCTTCAAATTCGCTGCTGCCGATCCCCTCCGGATACTGGGCACTGTCCGGCAGGCTCCCCTGGTCAATTCGGTAGAGCACATCATACAGGTCGTTGAAGTTCACCTGCCGGAAGTTGGACTCATCCCATTCCACAAGGAACAGATTGTTTCCCTCATAACCGATGGGCTCTATGTACTGCTCACACATTTTGCGCAGCTCTTCGTCCAGGGGGAGCACGCGTATGGCATCGGTGCCGTCTGCCTCCATCCCCTCCGGAATATATCTCTCATAGAAAAGGTAGCCTTTCTTTGTATACGCCCATTTCCAGGCTTTGTACCGCACCATATCCACCACATATGGCTCCTGCTTTTTATTCCAGTCCACGATCGTGGAGGTGATGGTCACTGCTCCTGTTTTGTCTGAGGTGAAATCTATCTTTTCCATTCCTCCGTCATCGTGAATGCGGTAGATGGAAACAGCTGCATCCTCTTTTTTCTCCTGACCTGCCAAAAACTTCTCCGCAAGCTGGTAGTTCTCCATGTTCTCCCTGTTCCTGTTATCCAGGGCAGCATACCCCTGGCTTCCCATCTTCTTTACCAGGGCTGCCACAGTGTCCATGGAAAGCACCTCCTCCTTGCCGCTGTTCTTCTTTGCCTGAACTAAAAGGTCCTGATAGCTCTTTGCAGCCTGGACAGCGGCCTCTGTCAGGGTTTCTGACTCATCGGCAGGTATTTCCATCTCATAATAGCTGTTTTCCTCTTTTACAGCCTCCCGGTCCTCCTCTTTGGCGGTATCGGCATTGACAGTCACCTCTTCCTTCTGCTGTACCTTGTCTCCGCATCCGCCCAGGATCAGGCTTACTGCTGTCACACACATCATAACCCCTTTTAATCTCACACCACGTCACTCCTTTGCCAGCATTTCATCCAACAGTGGTCTGTCCAGATCCACCACATAACCGCTTCCTCCGCGGTCTTTCACATCCTCCACCATGTTGAGCATCAGGAAACTGTTTGTCTTGTCCCCATCCGTATTGAATACGGCAAACCATCCAAGCTCCGTACCATTTTCATCATCCTGGGATGCTTTGATCTCTGCGGTTCCCGTCTTGCCGGCCAGGTTCGCTCCTTCTGTATAGGCACCGTGGCCGGTCCCGTTCTCATCCTCGATGACTGCCGTCAGATCCTCTTTTATCACAGCGGCAGCCTCCTTGGAAAAGGCACCTGCGATCCAGTATTCCGGTGTTTTATTGTCTGTCATCTCCAGATATGGCTTTATCATATTTCCGTCGCCTATAAACGCGGAGTAAATACAGGCCAGATGGAGGGGATTCATCAGAATCTGTCCCTGGCCGTATCCGCTGTCCGCAAGCTGGATCTCCGAAGTGATTCCGTCTTCATTGGAATACTGGGATTTGCTCATACCGATCTCAAATGGTATCTCCTGCCCGAATCCCAGTTTTTTCAGTTGTTCCGTCAGTGTATCTGCCCCGATTTTCAGCGCTGCCTTGGCAAAATAAATGTTGTCTGAGTAGACAAGGGCATTCCGCAGAACCGCCTCATCCCCGTACTCATGCAGCGTTGTGATCCGGTAATCCCCCCAGCTCTCATCCTTCTGCCAGGAAAGGCCGCTGGCTCCCAGGTTCTCGTCCGCCGAAAGGGTTCCCGTTGTAAGGCCCACCGCGCCGATGACAGGTTTGAAGGAGGAACCGGGCACCCAGCTTTCCCTTGTCCTGTTGTACAGGGGCTTATCCTCATCGTTGTTCAGGGAATCCCATTTCTCCTGAGACATTCCCAGTACAAAGTCCATGCTGTTGAAGGTGGGTGTGGATACCATTGCCAGCACCTCACCTGTCTTAGGGTTCATGACAATGGAACTGCTCTTGTCGTTCTTATACTGCTCATACACACTCTGCTGCAGGTGGCCGTCAATGGTCAGGGTAATATTCTCCCCGTCCTTCGGGGCTGCCATGGCAAGTGCCTCCTTTTCGCTGCCCTCTGCGTCCACAATGGAAATCTTATAGCCTTTCCGGGCCTTCAGCCTGTTCTCGAATAATTTCTCCAGACCGCTTTTTCCCAGAATGCTCTGTTCGTCATAGCCTTTGTCCCTTAATTCTTCCAGTTCCTCTGCGTTTATCTCCTGGACATAACCCAGAAGATGGGATGTGCACTCCCCATAGGGATAAACCCTGCTTTCCGCATCGGAGATCATCACACCGGGAAGTTCCAGCAGTTTATCCTTCAGGGTGGCCTCCCCCTCACCCACAGGGGTCTCCAGCTGGCTGCTGCTCATCTTCTTCACAGGGACAAAGGAATCATCCTTCACCCAGGAAGCATCCAGCTTTTCGGAAATACTGCCGGCTGTGGTTCCCAGAAGCGCTGCCATGGTTTCCAGCTCCTCCTGGGGCTGGACCGCCATTTTGCCCGGAACAAGCCCTACATTGGCAACCGTCCCCTGGCCTGCCAGAAGCTCACCGTTTCTGTCATATATCTCTCCCCGCTTTGCGTCTATGCTGACAACACTCACTTTGTCCGCAGCCTTCAGATTGGGGAATATCATGGAATCACTCCACTTAATGCGCCATTTTCCGCTCTCCTTCTCAAAAAAAGCGTCATTGTCGAAGGAGATTTCCCCTGCCACGGTATCCATGGTGACTTTATAGGATATGGGCTGGCTTTTCTCCTGCTCCTCGGAAATGTCCAGACGGATATTCTCTGCCTCTATGCCCTCATATATTTTCTGGTTCCTGACGACAAAGTCCTCTGCATTCACGGTATTTCTGCTGGCCTCGTCAAGCAGTGCATACATTTTGTCATATCTCCCCTTCTCGATATAACCCATGTACTCCTTCAGCACATCCTCACGCTTCTCCTCAAACTTTACCTTGTACAGAACCAGGCCCGCCGCACACACGGCGATGGCCGCCGCGATGCCTATCACTGCCGCTGCTTTCTTTCGCTTCATAAAATAACCTCCTTCATGTAAATACACTCCCTATACAAAAATCCTACAAATGTAAGATATAGTTTCACCCAATATATTACACCTGTAGGACTTATTGTCAAGTATTTTCTTTATTCGGTTTTCGCGTCCCCGTCACCGGTGTTCTGCGCATCTGCAGGCACATAGGTCACTTTTGCAGTCTCCTGGAGGATCTCACAGGATTTGCTCCAGAGTACATTGGCCTTCACCATGGTCTCATCGCTGTACGCGCTCTTGAGGGCCTCAGCATCCTTAAAGCCATAGTCTTTGGCAAACTTCTCAAGCTCTGCCTCATAGTCTTCCACAGAGATCTCTACTTTCTCCGCATCGAAGATAGCCTGCACGATCAGAGACTGCTGCAGGATGTTCTGTGCCATCTGTGTCATGGTCTCCTCTGCCTGTTCTGTGGAAATGCTCTGGGATTCCCAGTATTCCTCCAGAGTCATGCCGCTTGGGCTGGCATACTGCTCCTGGATCTTGTTCTTTACATAATCCATGGTCTCGGACATGGGTTTCTCCGGATATTCCGTGATCTCTGAGCTTTCCACAACTTTCTGGAACAGGTCGGATTTAAGCTGACTCATATAGTTCAGGTCAGCATTCTCCTTCAGGGAATTTTTGATCTCCTCTTTATACTCATCCACGGTCTGCTTGTCTGTATTGTTCTTTACCCACTCATCTGTCAGCTCCGGCGCTGCCTTGATGGCATTGATCTTCACCTTGAACTGCACCGGCTTGCCGGCCAGGTCAGGATTGTTGCTGTACGGGTCCGGGAAGGTCAGGTCAAGGGTGACTTCCTCCCCTTTGCTCTTACCGATCAGGCCGCTCTCAAATCCGTCGATAAAGGAATTAGAGCCGATGAGCAGATCTGAATCCGTGGCGGAACCGCCGTCAAATGCCTCTCCGTCCAGGTATCCTGTGTAATCAATATTGACGGTATCGTTCTCCTGTACCGGTCTGTCCTCTGTGATCTCCTCTGCCTTGTAGGTGAGCTGCTGGCTGATGTAATCCTCCACATCAGCATCCGTGATCTCTGTCTTTGTCTCTGTGACTTCCAGGTTCTTATAATCTCCCAGTTTCACATATTTGCTGATATCATCCACATCGACAGCCACCACCTTGCCCTTGCTGTTGGTATCTACTGCCGTATCCTCCGCGGATGTCTCAGTCTTTTTATCATCGTCTTTGCTCTTGTCACTCTTCTTGTCACCGCATCCTGCTGCCATCACTGCAATACTGAGAGCCAATAGCGCCATGATCAGTTTTTTCTTCATATACAATTCCTTTCGTCTGTGGTTTCTGGTTTCCGCATAAGGAAGTTATACCACACATGACCTGAAAAAGGAACCCTTTCTTTCACATTTTTATTGCCTTTTCACAGAAACAATGCTAAAATAATAGTTGCGTTATCAGTCCAGATTTTAGGAGGTCTAACACAAATGGTGTGGAAAGTTCTACTGATTATTTTAATCGTTTTGGTAGTCGTTCTTGCCGTTTTATATTTTCTTGGCAAGAGGGCACAGAAAAAGCAGGAAGCACAGCAGGAGCAGATAGAAGCAGCAAAGCAGTCCGTCTCTATGCTGGTTATCGATAAAAAGAGGCTTCCCATTAAACAGTCCGGTCTTCCCCAGATGGTGATCGACCAGACACCGAAGCTTATGAGACGTTCCAAACTCCCCATCGTAAAGGCAAAAATCGGTCCCAGGATCGTTACCCTGGTGGCGGACGAGCAGGTCTTTGAGATCATCCCCGTAAAGAAGGAAGTCAAAGCAGAAGTAAGCGGTATCTATATCACCGGTGTCCGCGGACTGCGCGGTGCTTTGGAAGCTCCCCAGAAGAAGAAAGGGTTCTTCAAGAGAATGCGCCTCAAAGCGGAAAACATTGCCAAGGGAAACAAAACAGAGAGTAAGGATACGAAAAAGAAAAAGTAAAAAACTGCCGCCCGGGAAACGAAACCCGGACGGCTTTTTTATGATGCCAGGTGGAAATTGCCTGCGGCCTGGGGCTTCACATTTACACAGATCTGGCAGTCCGCTGTATGTATATCGTTGATCTCCAAAGCGTAGTCAATGAGGATATCAATGTTCTCCTCCTGCTCCTGCACATCTATCCTGGTTGCTGAGATTCCCATCTGCATATCTCCGAAAGGAGTTGCATAATAGGTCAGGTTCTTCTTGGCCTCCTCAAAAATCATGTGCGTGTTGGTGAGGCCCTTTTTCTGCACCTCCACATAGCCCTGCATCACTTTGATCATATTTTTTGTGATAGTGTCATATCCTTCCTGCACTTCCTCATAGCAGATGAAATGATGGCCATTCCTGTAGTAATAATCTCCCTTTGCCACCACTTCCACTTCTTCCGGCTTCTCCCCGGCTTCAATCGCCTGCATCCCTTTTACTGTTATCAGTACATCTTTTGTCATGTTCAATACTCCTCAATATTAATCTGCTTGGTCATCCTCACATCGTAGGGCAGGATAGAACCTGCAAACTCCTGGAAACGTTCCTCCGCGTCACTGACATAGAAGCGGTAGGGGAACTCCTCCTCCTCGTGTCCGTCATTCTCAATCCCATGTTCCTTTAACAGCTCCCGAAGTGCCCTGGCAGTCTCATAGGCGGGGTTTACCAGGGTAACGCTTTCCCCTGCCACCTGACGCATCAGGGAACGCAGCAGCGGATAGTGGGTACAGCCCAGGATCAGGGTGTCCACGCCCTGTTCCAGAAGGGGGTCCAGATAGCGTTTTGTCACTTCAACCGTCACTTTATCCTTCAGCCATCCCTCCTCCACCAGGGGGACCAGCAGGGGACAGGCCTGGCCGATTACCTGGATCCGGGGATCATATTCATGTATAATGGCAGGGTACAGCTCGGAATTCACCGTTCCTCTTGTACCGATCAGGCCGATCTTCTTATTTCTGGTAGTCCGGGCAGCCACTTTTGCTCCCGGTTTCACCACACCGATAATGGGAATATCTATCTCCTCCCGTATAGTTTCCAGTGCCATGGCACTGGCAGTGTTGCACGCTACTACAATGGCCTTTACCTCCTGTGTCTGCAGGAAACGTACAATCTGACGGGAATATTTCAACACGATCTCTTTTGACTTGCTTCCATAGGGCACTCTTGCAGTGTCCCCAAAGTATACTATCCTCTCACTGGGCAGATTGCGCATGATCTCTCTGGCAACTGTAAGTCCGCCCACGCCGGAATCGAAAACACCGATCGGTGCCTGTTTATTCTGGTTCATATGAAAACCCTCTTAAAATTTATTTTCTATTTTAACCGTGTTTCCATTTTACCCTCATTGAGGCCAGAATGCAAGCCGCAACCTTTAAAACCACTTAAATCCTATTTTCACCTGATCCCTTTTTTCCGGATCATTCAGAATTGTCAGGAATTCCTCCTCTGTGAGGACTTCTCTCAAATCTTCTTTTTTCTCCTCAGAAACAATTCCGTGGGACTCATCGAGAAAGCACAGGCTCGGATAGAGGACGCACCACCAGTTGTGCCCTTCTGCCTTCCCGATCTTCACATTCAGGGCCTCATACTCTCCTGCAGGAAAGGTACAGTCCCCGTAGGTCTTGTCAGGGAAATACGTCTTTTCCACGGCGGCAGCAACAGGGTAATCATACCCTTCATCCGCGATCACCTCTCCGGCAGCCTCCTCAATCTCATCCAGATGCATTTTGACAGCCTCTCTGGTCGCTTCCAGGGATCTGTCTTCCCCCAAAATTCCTTCCAGATAGTCCACAATCTTGGTCTTAACGTGAAGCTTCAGGTTCTGGTCCTCCTCCGTATCGCTGTTGGCAACCACGTGCAGGCGGAAGATCTCCTTTGCGATCCCCTGCTGTACTTCATTTTCCAGACGTGTCTGAACGGTTTCTTTTTCTCTCTTCAGTGTATGTATACGCACAGCGCCGACCAGCACAGTGGCAAGCAGGCCTATGATCGCAGCGGCGATCCAGATATTTCTCTGTATTCTTCTTCTCACAGCAAATCCCTCCGTCTTATCCGGCATACCGGCGCGGAAAACTTTATGCCTCCGCACCGTATGACCGGTATTTACTTCTCATTTATTGTTACTGTTCACTGCGTGCCCAGCAACACGCTTCGCGATGCACAGATATGGAGCATTCTGCTCCATATCGCGCTGGCTGCCTCGGGATTTTCATGCCTTCAGCCTGAAAACACCTCGCGGGACAGTGGCGTGTGAACAGTAACCATTTATTTTCTATAGACAGAGTATTGCCGCATCTTTACAGGCCTATTCCTGATTCAGCATAATTTTATCATCCAATGCGCTTACCTCTCCGAGAACGGGCCGCTCTTCCCCGTTGTGCCATGCGTTATATAAGTCCTGAAGGTCTGTCTGATCCTGTGCCCGGCTGTCAGGCCGGTTCTCCACAATGCCGGTGAGATAATCCCCAAGGGAATCCATCTGCTGCCCGTCCATGCTCATAACATCCCCCAGCTCACTGCAGGAGAACACGTAAATATTTCCCGCCACCGAAGGTTTTTCCTCCAGATAGTGGAGCAGGTTCTTATATGCCTCCTCATGGTCAAGCAGGCCCTTTCCCAGAAGCAGAACCTTCAGGTGTCCCGTATCCAGGTAGTCCTCCTGGCTGTTCTGAAAGTCTTTTTCCGCGTCCTCCATGGTCTTTCCCTGATAAAAATCCGCCTTTTCCCCGGCTTTCTGGTTCTCCCCGTCCTTATTCTGCCCGGTCACACCGGACAGGTCGGGAAGGCCGTAATAGACCTGGTATGCACCGTCCTTAAAATCCACACCCATGGAGAGGGGAAAGCTGCGGTTCTCCAGGGCCACCCCGCAGGCCGTCAGATTACAGGCCAGGATAACAGCCAGGAGCACTGTCTTACTTTTCTTCCTTATCATGATGTTTCCCCCTTCCGTACGCGATTCCCGCCCAGAGTGCCAGCAGAAGGAACAGGGGCGCGTAAATATTCTGCAGAACCTCCCGGTACCATTCCAGGGAAATACCTGCCTTTTCACATCCCAAAGCACACACCAGAATCCCTGCAGCAAGATAAGGCGCCCCCTTTTCCATATGGCCGCGTTTTAACAGTTCATGGTTATAGAAAAAAATGCTGCCCACAGCAAAAAAGATGCAGAACATAACTGCAGCGATGAAAAAGATGTCCACGCGCTCCAGAAAATCACCGGGCAGGTCCACGCCTGCCATCATATCAAACAGCGGGTAGGATTTCTGCACATAGCCTCCGGCGCCGAATGCCCCCTGCAGAAGTATGAGGGCTGCAGAGAGAATGCCAAGCAGCAGAAACACGGAACCGTTCAGCGCCTTTCCCGCGTTGCCCGCCCGGTCCACATTCCCCAGGGTAAAGGGAAGGAAAAATACAGGCAGGAAGGTACAGAATACCCGGTAACATCCCTGTATAAGCCCCTGCAGTGACAGAGACCCGGTCTTCTCCAGATAGATACCTTCGACTCTTGTCACAGACAGCAGAAACATGGCCGCCAGGACAAATAAAATGATGGGAAAGCATATCTCAGCCATACGCGCCCTGCGCTCCAGCCCCTGGTGGCTTCCCAGATAGCATACCACAGCCGTAACGGTGATGATCACAAAGGGCTTGCTGCTCTCAATGAAAAAACGGCCCGTGATCCTGCTGGTCACAAGAAGCAGGAAAACACCGGTGATAAAGAGATAGGAAAGATGCAGAAGACAGAAAATCTTTCCCGCGTATTTTCCCATATACCGTTCAGGACATAAATAGCAGGGCTTCATGCGGATAAAAAATATGCTGGCTGCAAAGAAGAGAACCCCCATCAAAAGAAGGGAGAGCACCCCCTGCCTGCCCTCCAGATATGAGGTGACAGGGATGGTGACCAGATAGATGCCGAGCTGCCCGAGAACAAGCTGTCTGAAAAGCTGTCTGTGGGAAATCCGTTGATTGTCAGCGAACATGCTTCTGTCCTCCTTTTGTTTTCAGGCGTACCTGTTGTTCCCTTCTGGCATAGAGGGGTCTCCTGGTCATAAACCGGAGCGGCGCCAGGACAATGCCGTCTGACTCTCCCCTGTATCCCGCATTTCTCTGTGCGGCAAATGGGGTCAGATAAGGGATACCAAAACTTTTCAGGCCTGCCAGATGGCTGATGACCAGGTAAAGGCCCAGAAGCATGCCGAAGACGCCCATAGTGCCTCCTAAAAGGATAAAACCGAATTTCAAAAGCCGGAACGGGGCGGTAAACTCCTCATTTGGAATGGCAAGGGTAGCCAGCGCAGTAACTGCCACCACAACCACCACGATAGGACTGACCAGATTGGCTTCCACAGCCGCCTGTCCGATGATCAGGCCTCCCACAATACCGATGGTTCCGCCCAAAGGCCCGGGCGCGCGGACCCCCGCCTCCCGGATACTCTCAAATGCCACTTCCATGAAAAAGACTTCCAGGATTCCCGGAAAAGGAACACCTTTTCTGGCCTCCGCAAAGGAGAGAATCAGGTTTGTGGGCAGTACCTGTGTGTGGAAATTCGTCACCGCCAGATAAGCACCTGAAAAGAGCATGGCAAATGCAGCGGCTATATACCGGATGATTCGCAAAAAGGACGCCAGCTCAAAATGGTTGTACTCATCCTCACTCACCTGCAGAAAATCATTGAAGGCAGCCGGGAGCAGGATACCCATAGGGGAGTTGTCCACCAATACCAGGACTCTGCCGTTTAAGATTTCCATGGCGCACTTGTCAGGGCGCTCAGAGGTCTGGAACTGCGGAAATGGGGAAAGCCAGTTTTCCTCTGCCAGATGCTCCACTATGCCGCTGTCCATGACACCGTCGATCTCAAAGCTCTCCAGCCGTCTGTCCAGTTCATCCAAAAGCTCCGGACGCACCAGCTCTTCCATGTACAGAATCTGCACTAGGGTCTGGCTTCTGACACCCAGGGTCTTTTCCTTTACTTTCAGCTTCGCATTCCTGATCCTTTTCCGCACAAGGGCAGAGTTGGTCTTGACTACATCGGAAAACCCTTCCTTGGAACCGCGCAGCACCTTTTCCCTGGATGCCTCCTGTACGCCCATGTTGGGATACCCCTTGCTGGATACCTTGATGGAATGGGGATAGCCGTCAAAGAAGAAAATAGCATTTCCCGCAAACATGGCTGCCAGGGCTTCTGACATGGTGTCCAGTGTTTTAACGTCGGAGATTCCCAGGCCGTTTTCATCCACGAACTCCAGGATCTCATCCTTCGGCATTTCCCACATATGGTTTACCAGCTTGCCGATGACGGAGTCCTCCAGCATCATATTGCTGACTGCCACCTCAATATAGACTACAAGACAGCGTATCTTCGGTTCCTGTCCCAGAATCATGGGACGGATAATGATGTCAGCACAGTCTTTCAGTGTATTTCTGATGTAGTCTTCATTTTCCTGTATATGAATGGATATCTCGTCATTATTTTTCATTTGAAAGGCCCCTTTCCGCTCTCATAATGCTGTGGTATATGCGGTATCAGACCGCATTTGCAGCACAAAAAAGAGAGACGTAATTTTTACATCTCTCTTAGAATATCCATTTCTTCTATTATTATTCCTGCTCATTCAGGCTTCGGATGATGGCCTTCTGCTGGTTGTCCACATGGACATAGACGTATTTCAGTGCGGACTCCTTGTCCTTCTTGCGCAGTGCCTCGCAGATGGCCCTGTGCTCCTGGGCAAGGGTACGGCGCACGGCAATATCCTTCAGATATTCAATGCGGTAGCGGTACATCTGTTCCCTTAAGTTGCTCAGCAACTGTACCAGCCGTTTGTTATTGGTGGCCTTATAAATGATATCGTGAAACGCCACGTCCATCTCCGCAAGCTCAGTCAGATCCCCGTTCTCGGTCAGGCTCAGGAACCTCTGCTCCACCTTATCAAGCTCCTCCAGCTCCTCAGGGGTGATCCGCTCACAGGCCAGACGGATGGCCAGCTCCTCCATACCTTTTCTGACTTCCAGCACATCATTCAGGTCACGCTCTGTGATAGAAGCCACTTTTGCCCCTTTTCTGGGAGCCATGACTACCAGGCCCTCCAGCTCCAGCTTCCGGATAGCCTCCCGGATGGGGGTTCTGCTCACACCCAGTTTCTCAGCCAGGGCAATCTCCATAAGCCGCTCACCGGGTTTTAAATCACCTTTTAATATTGCCCTCCGCAGAGTATTGAAAACCACATCCCGCAGCGGAAGGTATTCATCCATATGCATTTCCAAATCCGTTGTCATCTGTGTCTTCCTCCATTATTGAATACTGTAGTCAAGAAAACGGTTCTGGCGATCTTGCTCTCGCGCAGTGCCTCACAGGCCTGCTCTGCTGTCGCCTTGTCATCAAAGAGTCCGAAGACCGTAGGACCGCTGCCGCTCATCATGGCATTGACTGCGCCGTGGTCCTTCATATGTCGTTTGATCTCCTCGATCACAGGGTATGCCGGAATTGTCACGCTCTCAAGAACATTTCCCATATGTTCGGCAATCCTGTTCAAATTGTGCCATTGGAGCCCCTCCAGCATTCTGTCTATCTCCGGATGCTGCACGATCTCCGATGCATCCAGCTTCTCATAGACAAATTTCGTGGACACGCTGACAGGCGGCTTCCCAATGAGCACGTAGCAGTCCGGACAGGGCGGCAGAGCACGCAGCTTCTCTCCGATTCCCTCTGCAAGCGCAGTGCCCCGAAGCAGGCAGTACGGAACATCCGCACCGACTTTCACGCTCCGCTCCATAAGCTCCCGCACAGTAAGCCCCAGTCCGAACAGTCGGTTCACTCCGATCATGGCAGCGGCGGCATCCGAACTCCCGCCTGCCATGCCGGCAGCGACCGGTATGAATTTCTGCAGATCCACAGTTATCCCCTTCTTCACTTTGAACTCATCCATCAAAAGCTGCGCTGCTTTATAGACCAGATTGTTCTCGTTCGTGGGAATAAACGGCAGATTTGTAGTAATGGAAATCCCCGGTTCCTCTTTGATATCAATTTCTAACTGGTCATACATGTTGATAGTCTGCATGATCATGCGGACCTCATGATAACCGTCTTCACGTTTTCTGACTACATCCAATCCCAGATTAATTTTCGCCAGTGCCCTTAATCTCATCTTTATCTCCTGTGTTTCCTTCCATGCGCCCAAAGGCGAATCATTAAATGTTTATTGTATATTGTATTCGTTTTTATACACTTTATTCTATACGATATGCCTCCTTTTTTCAACACCTAAAAATATTATGATTGCACTTTCACCTGTTACGATTCCACTTTCTTTGTTAAAATCAAGGTATCATACGGTCTTACCTCATCACTTTCCAGATTATTGAGCTGCACAATGGTTTCGATCGTCGTGTAGAATTTCTTGGCGATGTCCCAGAGTGTATCCTGGGGCTGTACCTGATAGCCCACAATTCCGGGCATGCTCTGGAGCTTCTCCCTGTCCAGCTCCCGCTCTTCTATTTCCCGGATAATGCCTGTGTCTGTCTGCTTTAACACAAGGGCATTTAGATTCATAACGATCTTTACTTCTATCTCATCGCTGTCAATCATGGTGGTTGACAGTTGTTCCAGATCCGTCCGCAGGTGATAGGTGCAGTTTTTCCCTATTCCCGGAGCTTCCACCACATGGGAGAAGGGGATCATGGCATCCATGGAATAGAACGGCATATCATCATCCCCTATAATATAGAGGATTCTCACCTGCACAATGCCCTCCACCTCTATGCCGTTTTCCACAGGATGGGTGTCGTCTACTTTCACATTGCCGTCGCTGTGGCAGATCTGGAGGATCTTTCCCTGGTTCTGTTCCATTTTAATGCGGTCGCCTACCCGGCATTTGGAATTATTTTTTACCAGCAGGCTTTCCAGCTTTCTGTTCTCACGTATGGGGACGCATTCTTTTACCGGGGTGTATACGTCCAGAAGAAGGGACATTTCCTCTTCCTCATAGATCTTCATCTCCAGTTCCAGAACAGCGTCCACGCCTATAAGGCGTTCCTCCCCGTCACTGTCTGTTTTTACCTCCAGCTTGCTCTGAGGCATTGTCACATCTATGTTTGGCACCATATCCACAGTGCAGCCCACGCACTCCAGCTCCTGGTAGAAGGGGACAGAGTGCTCCAGCCACTGCAGGGAATTATTGTCATCGTCACCCCGGTACAGGGCAAATATGAAGAGTTCGCCTTTTACGCCTATCTTATCATTTTCAGCCCGGATATCCATGCCGCGGACCTCCACGGTGTTCCACAGCAGTTCGTGGATATTGGGCTTGTTGGATGCAAGGGCAATGTCCTCTTTTACCCGCATGGTATCCTTTTTATGCACCGCGATCCCCATGACGGAGATGTCCCTTTTTTTCTGGGAAATGCCCTCTGCATCCACACCTGCGGGCAGGTCTGTCTCCTGCATTTCCTCCACAGATGCGGTAAAGGTGACCAGGGCTTTGATGTTCAGCTTTCTGGAATTGATAAGCTGGACACTCAGGTCCTCAATGTCCCACTTTACCCGGACCTTGTCACCGTTTTCCAGGCCCTCCAGATGCATGGTCTCCCCAATGGGCAGAGTGCCCAGGAGACTTTGGATCTTACGCTCCTCGCTGTCACTGACATAGAGGAGATAGACCATCAATGCGCCTGTCAGGAAAGCGTGACCCTCGGATATCTGGACATCATCTATATGGATCTCACCTTTTTTCTGGATCATCCGGCCTACGTCCGGCTTGATATCCGGCACATTTAAATCTTCGTCAAAGGTAATCTGGCTGACAGCTTCACATTTTGTATGCATCATACGCATCTGTTTTGTTATTAATTCCACAATAAGCCCTCTTTTCTATTCAAAGATTACCGGTTCTTCCCGATATTTCATTTTCACCACCAGATATGGATAGGATGGCTCGTCTTTTAGGTCTTTGTCCTCCTCCGGCCCTATTAGGGTGGTCTGTAGATGGATGGCATTGTCCCACAGGGACAAGTCCTCAATTTGGATACTGTATCCTCCTGTCTCTTGTTTGCCATAGCCTTTGAGAAGGTATAGATAGGAACCGTCCTGATATGTAAGCTGGAATTCTGATTCTTTGTTTTCTTCTATCAGTTCCTTGACTTTATCAGGAAAATCCTCTTCCTTCATCACTGTGTACTCTGGCTTGACTCCGTCCTGGGCTTTGACTTTTTCTATGCTGCAGGATGTCAGAGGGAGGGTCAGGAGGCAGATGAAACATAGTGTTAGGATTAATTTTTTCAATGTTGGGGGGACCGCCTTTGGTTTTGGGTGCTCTTAGCAATAGTGTATGTGGAGGAAAAGGGGAATATGACAAGGAATTTTTTCTGTGGACAGCGTAGTGTGATACTGCTTTTATAGAAGATAGAAAAAAAGTATGCCCGGTTTTTGTGGAGATACAGGAAACCGGGCATGCTTTGGTATTTGGAATGATACTTTGTCAGAAGGTTATTGATATACTTTTACGCCGTAGGGCGGAAGCGTTATCGTTCCCTGGGCATACGTTTGAGTGAAAAGGTCTTTCTTTTGGTGAGGAAGGCAGATGACGGCAGGGGTGTTGGAGTAGTTGAGGATGAAGTAGTAGGTTGTACCGTCTTTGGTGCGGGGGGCTATTTCACATTGTGGGGGGAGAGTGAAATGGGCCTCATAGGGAGTCTTCAGGTCTAATTTTTCAAGGAAAACTTCCGCTGCCTGCTCGTTGAAAGCGGCACCATAGTGATATACTGTGCCTTTTTGGATGGTATTCTTTATGAGGGCAGGGGTGCCTTCGTAGTAGCAGTTTTCATAGAGCGCCAGGACCTGGGCGGTGGGGAGGACCGGGGTTAACTGATCGTTGAAAACAGCGGCTTCCAAAAGTTGGCCGTCCCAATTGATAAGAGGCGGTGTATCCTCAGGGGAGACCAGGGTGTACTCCGGGATGTCAGTACCGGTCAGGGGTTTTAAAAGACCCGGAAGACAATCCGTGGTGCACCGGCCATTCATGTCTTTATATGCGCTTCGGCATCCTATGATAAGAGTGCCGCCCTGTGCTGTGTATTGTTCCAGAAGGGATGCTCTTTCGGGGGACATGAGGACCGGGTGGGGATAGAACAGGACTTTGTATTTTTGAAGCTGCTCTATGGTGGTGGTTTCTCTTAAATATACATAATCAAGAGGGGTGTGAGTCTTCTGGGCGGCCCGGAAAATAGACAGCTGACTCTGCCACTCTACAGCATTGTGCCAGGTATCAAGCTGGCTGTCCCATATATTGTCATAGTCACGGATTACAGCTGCTTCAGCTTTATAGACAGAACCGGCCAGTTCACTTAAGCACTGGGTTTTCTTGTGAATCTCTTTTAACTCAGCGATTCTTCTGTTGTCGCGGCCTGAATAGTCCAGAATGCCGTGCCAGTAGATTTCCGTTCCTACGGTGCAGGTACGCCAGCGGAAATAGCTGATGTAGTCAGCTCCGTGAGCTATGCTCTGCATGGTCCACAGGGTCATCTGACCGGGTTTGGGAGTAGGGGCCGCCATACCGGTATTCCAGCCGTTGGCGCCTGACTGCTGCTCCATGATACCAAAATTCGATGAGATGGAGCGGACTTCCATCAGGTTGCGGCTCCACATTCTGTCGCGCAGTGAATCTTCCTTCTGATCAAAGCGGTCACGGCAGTAAGCAAAGTTTGGGTAGGAGTCATAGGTAATGAAATCCAGGCTTTCCTCTCTCATACGGTGATTGTCCAGATTGGAAAAAATTCCGTTTGTAGTAATAAAATCTTCCGGTTTTTTGTATTTTCGGATGACAATGCTTTGGAAGGCAGCAAATCTGCAGGCACTGTCTGAGATGAAGCGGGTATAGTCCAAAACCTGATGAGGGTTGTTGCTGCTGCTGGGAGTTGGACGGGGGACGTAAATCTGGCTCCAATCCGTGTAGGTCTGGTTCCAGAAGACAGTTCCCCAGGCTTCGTTCAGAGTATCCAGAGTATTGTACTTTTCCCGGAGCCAGATGCGGAATGCCGCGGTATCGCTCTCGGAATAAAATTCACTTTTCTCACAATTGATCTCGTTGTCTATCTGCCAGCCGATAATAGCGGGATGCGGACCGTAATGGGATGCGGATTTTTCTACAATCCTCTTGGCCAGTTCCCGGTACTTTGGGGAATTGTAATTGTAATGCCTGCGGCCGCCATGTCGGTAGAGAGTGCCGTCTATGGCTGCATTGAGTGTCTCCGGATATTTTTCCGTGAGCCAGGCAGGGGGTGTTGCTGTCGGGGTGCAGAAAATGACTTTAACGTTCATCTCATATGCCAGGTCCAGAAATTCATTAAAAAATTCATAAGTGAACTCACCTTCACGCGGTTCGATTTTGCTCCAGGCAAATTCTGCTATGCGGATAACTTCAATACCGCATTCTTTCATTCTTTCCAGGTCCTCTCTCCAGAGATTTTTATCCCAGTGCTCCGGATAGTAGCAGGTTCCCAGTGTTATTTTTTGTCCGTTTATCAGTTCCATTATTTATCCTCCAATTTTATATTTGTTATTCTTTCACTGCTCCGGCGGTCAGACCTGACATAAAGAATTTAGATGCGCACAGAAATGCGATGAGCAGGGGAAGTACCGCGCAGGTACTGGCCAGCATCAGGGCGCCGTAGTCTGTGCCTCTGTCTCCCACCATGGTCTTCAGCATCAGGGGAAGTGTCATTTTGGCGGGTTCTCTTAAGATCATGAGAGGCTGCATAAAGTCATTCCATACATTGACAAACTGCATGATTCCCAGAGACGCGTATGCCGGCTTCAGGATGGGGGCTACCACACGGAAAAATATAGTCCACTCGCTGCAGCCGTCTATTCTTGCGGCTTCTGTCAGGGATACAGGTACATTGTTCTGACAATACTGACGCATCCAGAAAATGCCGAAGGCGTTGGCACAGCTGGGGATGATCAATGCCTGAAATGTGTTCAGCCATCCCAGTTTTGACATCATGAGAAACCAGGGAATGATTCCCGCTGTCCAGGGAACCATCATAGTTGCAAGTAAAACAGCAAACAATGCTTTTCTGCCCGGAAAATCATACACAGCAAAAGCGTAGCCTCCCACAGAGCAGAACAACAGTACAAGAATGGTGTTCAGACCGGTTACAATACAGCTATTGAGGAAGGACTTCGGAAAATCCACCAGCAGGTTCATGTTTGCCAGATTCTCTGACAGACTGCCGCCGAACCACATGGCAGGCGGAAAGGAAAAGATTTCACTGGTAGTGTGTGTGGCCATGACAAACATCATGAAGAAAGGAAGAAGCATGATGAGTGCGATCAGACCCAGAACGATATACAGAGATATCTTTTTGCCGGCAGGGTGTACTTTTGCTATTATAATAAGTACAAGTGCAACTGCCATAATAAGAAAAAGCAGCATTTTCATAAGTGTTTCCTCCTTCCGTTTGGTTTGTCTTCTGTCAGTTGGTTGACACCTACAGAAATGATCACAATGATAATGGTGATGACATAAGCACACGCGGAGGCATAGCCATATGAGTTTCCTCCCTGAGGTGCTTTATTCAGCAAATACATCATAAGTGTCAGTCCGCCGTTATTGACACCGCCTGTCCAGCTTGAATTTGTAAGGATGAAGGGTTCTGTGAACAGGTTGAACATACCTATGCTGGACTGAATGATAGTAAAGATGATAATAGGTTTCAGCAGCGGAATGACAATGCTGAACATAACGCGGCTGTTGCTGGCTCCGTCTATTTTTGCCGCCTCGTATATGTCCGCGTTGATGCCCTGCATACCGGCCAGATAGATCACCATGTTCCAGCCCACCCATTTCCATGCAAACATTGCGATGACCGCAACTTTGATCAGGCTGCCGTCTCCCCCCAGCCAGTTGATGGGTACCTGCCCGAAAAGACCTAAAAACCAGTTGATGATTCCGTAGTTGTTGCCAAACAAGTTCTGAAAAATAATGGAAATGGCAACAGAGCTGGTTACCATGGGCATAAAATAGATGGTCTTGAAAATGTTTTCCCCTTTGACCAGTTTGGAATTTAATATGTACGCCAGTGCAAGGCCGCCCAGAAGAATGGGTATGTGGGCAATGATTCCGATAAACAAGGTGTTTCCCATGGCCTTCCAGAATAACGTATCCTTAAAGAGGTTGATATAGTTATCAAGTCCCATAAAATGCATGGCTGAGATACCGTCCCACCTGAAAAAGCTGATGCCGAATCCTGCCACTATGGGGAAGAGGCCAAAGATGGCAAAGAGAATGTAAAAAGGAGCAATATAGGCATAAGCAACCTTATTTTTCTTCAGAGTATAAAGGAAACCAGTCTTTTTTTTCACAGTATTCACAATCGTTCTCCTTTCCTGTCTGTTTAAAGCAGCCGCTGTGCGGCACCGGCCGTACAGCGGCTGACTGGATCTTATTATTTGTCCCAGACACCGGCATCCTTTAACGTCTGTATCTGTTGTTCTTTTACTTCTGCCGTTGCCTTCTCAATATCTGATTTAACCAAATCCCTGATTTCCTCCGCACCAAGTCCTTTTTCCAGTCCTGCATTGACTGAACTGTAAATGCACCCCTCCGCTGTGGTGTCCATCATAGTCGTGGTGACGGGTTTCAGTTCATTTGCCAATTCCACCCACAGTTCTTTTGTCTTCTGGCTGCAGAAATACGGGTCTTCCTTACCGTAAATGTCTGCATCATCATAGGCAGGTTTGTATGCAGGGAAATAGTCCACTGCCTCAAACATTTCATTCTGTGCCTGTGCGGTTGCCAGCATGTATTTTACAAACGCCCATGCTGCTGTTTTATTTTTAGACTGTTCCGGAATCACAAGGAAGGAGCCCCCCCAGTTGGATGCCTTCACGCCGCCCGGCATGGTGGTCACACCCCATTTTCCACTTGCATCAGGTGCATAATCTGTCTTCAGGAATCCGCCGAACCAGCTTCCTGTGCATACTGACGCCAGGGTCCCGTCTCCAAAGGCAGCTGTGGCTTCAGTACCCCACATATCAACATTCATGTCCAATTTTTCTTCACGCATTTTTATTACAGCGTTTAAGCAGTCCAGGTCTCCCTCTCTTTCAATTTTAAGGTTTAAATCTTCATCGTAATAATCCCTGTTGCAGAAAAGTTCAAAGTAGAGATAGGAAGCATCCGGCAAGAGCCAGCGCTCTCCCGGTATGTAAACTTTCCGTGCCACTTCCAGAACGCCGTCCCAGGTACTCATAAGCTCTGCCACTTCTTTTGGATCCGTTGGAAGTCCGCACTCCTCAAAAATATCCGTACGGTAGAAATAGCTGCATGGACCAACATCCCATGGAATCGCGCGGACAGCATTTCCGTCCGCAGAAATGCACTGGTCCCATTTAAACTCTACAAAATCATCCTTTAATTCATCTGCATTGTACGGCTTTTCCTTTAAATTCGTAAGCGCTGCGGAATCCCTGTACTGAGCAACATAAGCTCCTTCTATCATCGCCACATCCGGTGCGCCTGAACCGGCGGAAAGTGCTGTCTGCAGAGCCTGATGATGAGCAGTTGTATCTGTAAACTGGAATTTCACTTCCACGTTGGGGTATTCTTTGTGAAACCCCTCCAGAGCAGCCTTAAATGCATCATCACCGGATGGCCAGCCGCCTACTGTGATGGTTCCTTTTACGGATTCCGGGTCTGAGATATCTCCAGTATCCTCTGCTTCCGCGCCGGAACCTCCGCAGGCGGTAAGCCCTGCTGCCATGGAAGCGGTCAGCATCCAAATGGCTGCTTTTTTCATCATTTTCATTCTCTTCATATCTTTTCCTCCTGATATCATTAACGTCTGCTTCTCAAATCCTTAACACTTTCTCCTTCCAGAAGCCTTACTGATTGATGAACAATATATTTTGTATTCTTCTTTTCAATCATGTCTATAAGAATTTTTGCACACTCGCCGCCCTGCCTCTGTGGATTTGCATCCACGGTTGTCAAAAGAGGTGTAACATATCTCCTTGCTCTTGTGCCGTCTATACCCACTATGGAAATGTCCTGGGGCACTTTCACCCCCATTCTCTGTAACTCCCTCATCATACCCAGAGCAAACTCATCATTGAAACAGATGACCGCCGTGGCATCCATTTTTCTCTCCTGAAAGAGCTGCGCTGCGATCTCGCCTTTTGCAAAAAAGTCCTCCTCCATTTTCAGAGAATTATCCTCCATATCCTCCTTGAAGGCCATAAGCCGGATGTCATCCCGTTTATCCAGCCAATGTACACTGACGACCCAGTCCTGCCATCTTCTGTCAGACTTCAGGCTGATCTGCTCCTTGAATGCAAGAAGCCTGGAGTTAGGGTTTGTAGTGGAATATGGGAACCCAAAGGCGATCCGCTTATGTCCCATATGGAACAGATACTGCATGCCAACCTCCATAGCCCGGTACATGTCTATCTCCACCAAAGGAACTGATTTTGGAAGGTTCACCGGATTGCAATAGGACGCACTCACAACGGGAAGATAATAATTCTTTCCCACCTGTTCCAGATAATATTCCGTCAGGTTCTCATTGGGCATTATGATTCCGTCAATCATTGTGTCACGAATCCTGGCAAAAGACAGAACACCATTCATCACGACCATATACCCCCGCTCATTAGCGGTTTTGCACATACCCCGGTACATTTCCAGATTAAATTCATTATTGAGGTCCTTGCAGTAAAAAAGAATCTGCTTTGTACGTCTCTCCTGCAGGCTCATGGCCACAGGCTGCGGAACATATCCCAGCTCTTCTGCTGTCCTTATGATCTTCTGTCTCTTTTTTTCTTCCACATACCCGCTGTTGTTCAGAGCTCTTGATACAACTGATACAGATACGCCAAGTAATTCTGCTATGTCTTTTCTTGTTATAGGCTTTTCTGTGTTTCTGGACGGCATGTCTTTACTCCTTATTATTGTGATGATAGTTCCATTAACTGAACTTTTGCTTATTGTGCACAATTTTCTCAATAAGGCCTGTAAAAATTCCTATCTTTATGACTTCTGATAGGATAATCATATTTCTTTCACCATGTTTTATCAATATCGCTATATGTGGTCACACGTCCACACAGGATTCCCTGTCATATTTGACGCACATGAAAAAGGAACAGGATATGCCTAGCCGCATTTCCTGTTCCTCTTTTCAGACTGCCTTTTATTCTGCCGGGCAGTCCCTGTATTTAATTTTCTAATCCGCCACAATATTCTGCAGCCATACTCCCTTTTTCACCAATATAAATCCAATGAGACATTTTATCATATCTCCCATCTGCACCAGTATATAAATCGCCACAACGGGCAGCAGGGTAAAATGGCTCAGAGAGAAGGCTATGGTCACACTCACTGCCCAGATGAACACACTGTCAAACAGGAAGGTGACAATTGTCTTTCCTCCTGAACGCAGGGTGAAGTAAGCGGCGTGAAGGAAGGCATTCTGCGGCATGAACACCGCGGTTGCCATGATAAAGTATTTCGCCAGCTCCCTGGCCTCCTGGTTGGTGTTATAAAGCATGGGGAAAAGCGGCGCAAGGAGGAGCATCAGCAGAGCCACACCGGTACAGCAGAATACGGAGAAGGCTATCATCTTCGTATCTGTATCCCGGGCCTCCTTCATCTTGCCCGCACCCAGAAGCTGGCCCACCACAATGGCCACGGAATCTCCCAGAGCTATAAATACTATGTTAAATACATTATTGATGGTATTGGCAATGTTCAGGGCAGCTACCACATTTAATCCCCTGATGGAATAGCACTGGGTCAGCATAGCCATCCCGGCCGCCCAGAGAGCTTCGTTCAGAAGAAGGGGCGTACCCTTGATCAGTATCTTCTTCGTCAGCAGCGCCGGGACCTTCAGCGTGCGGTACAGCCCTTCAATATATTGGTTGACCTCTTTATGCTTGTGTGTCCAGTGAATGACAATGGCAGCCTCCACATATCTGGAAAGAACGGTCGCTATGGCTGCACCCCGCACTCCCAGTACCGGAAATCCGAATTTTCCGTAGATCAATATGTAGTTGAACACCAGATTAATGACAACGGCCGTGATACCGGCCTTCATAGGTGTAACCGTCTCCCCGCACTCACGCAGAGTGCTGGCGTATACCTGAACCATCATAAACGGCGGAAGCCCTATCAGCATAATGTAAAGGTACTGTTTCCCGTAAGCAAGTGTAGCCGCCAGATTCTCCGCGCTGCCCTCCCCGTGAAGGTACATGCTGATAAGCTGTTCCCCTCCAATGAGGAAAACGATGACAGTGCCCACTGTCAGGATCAGAGCCATCCACAATTTATACCGGAAGGTATTGCGGATACCCTCATTATCCTTCTGTCCAAAATACTGTGCCGTAAATATACCGGCACCCGACACACCTCCGAAAATACAGAGGTTATAAACAAAGATAAGCTGGTTTACGATCGCGGCACCTGACATCTGCTCCGTACCGATTCTTCCTACCATGATATTATCCAGAAGACTGACAAAATTGGTGATGCCGTTCTGTATCATAATAGGTATGGCAATAGCCAGGATCATCTTATAAAATTTTTTATCTCCGATGAATTTCTTCATCACTCCGGTCTTTCCCATTTTTCTCTAAGCCCCCCTAAAATCAGCGATATACTACATAACTTACTACAGGAAATCTTCTTTGTAAAGAAAATAATTTGGAATATAATGACGATTTTTCGCGGGGATTTTCGTTAGAATAACAGGATTTGTTAAAAACTTCTGTTTATGGAGAGATGCTTTTGGCCGGAGTTGTGTATTTTCTGTATATTAGGGCTAAATATGGCTTGCATCCCTTTCCTGTTTTCCGTATAATATAAGAAGTTCCAGGTATTGGATACGTCACATCATATATAAAATTTCCGGCCAGGTATGCCTACGGCATATCTGGTTTCTTATCCAATAACATATACCATAAATGGCATCCCGTAATTTATGGCACAGCAAGTGTGCCCCGTAAGGTATACCATAAATGGCATCCCGTAATTTATGGCACAGCAAGTGTGCCTCGTAAGGTATACCAAACGGTATAGAAAGGTGAGTGTTATGTTCCGCTTTATTCTTGTATGCATTGTAGTTGTAGGATTTCTTATTTTATCCATTCCGATCCTGCTGGTTGAATGGGTGATCGGTAAATTTAACCGGAGGGCAAAGGACATCAGCTCCCTGCGCATTGTCCAGGCAGTTTTCAGATGTGTCCTTAAGATTACAGGGTCTGATATCCAAATCATCGGCCATGAAAATGTCCCCCATGACACGGCAGTCCTTTACATAGGAAACCACAGAAGTTTCTTTGACATTCTTCTCACCTATGTCCTGTGCCCGGATCTGACCGGATATGTTGCCAAAAAAGAAATGGAGCCGATTCCCCTTTTGTCCAGCTGGATGAAATACCTGCACTGTCTGTTTCTGGACAGAAAGGATATCAAAGCGGGTATGAAGACCATTCTGACTGCCATTGATGAGGCGAAAAACGGCGTTTCCATCTGCATCTTCCCCGAGGGAACCAGAAATAAAAATGAAAGTGAACTGGATATGCTTCCCTTCCATGAAGGCAGCTTTAAGATAGCCACCAAATCAGGATGTCCTATTATCCCTATGGCGATCACCAATTCCGCTGAAATTTTTGAGGCACATTTTCCTAAGATCAAACCTGCTAAAGTGATCGTGGAGTATGGAAAACCCATTTATCCGGACCAGCTTTCAAAGGAAGATAAAAAACGTCTGGGGGCGTATACACAGGAAACTATTTTGAATATGCTGAAGAAACACAGGGAAGACTTCTGAAGGTAAAATTTTATAGTTTATACTGCAGTTTATCGTAAAAAACGCTGTTTCGGTTATTCTATTATTATAGAAGGAATACCGAGGCAGCGTTTCTGGATTAAACAGAAGAAAAATGCCGCAGAAGAGAGGGACAAAAGAATGATGAAGAAGAAAACATACAATATGCTGACAGACCCACCCGGGCGCTCGCTGCTGTTTTTTGCGCTGCCTATGATTTTAGGGAATCTTTTTCAGCAGTTTTATAATATCGCAGATTCTGTGATCGTTGGAAATTTTGTTGGGGAACGGGCGCTGGCCGCTGTAGGTGCCTCTTATGCGATTACAAATGTATTTATTGCCATTGCTATCGGCGGAGGAATCGGAAGTTCTGTGATCATCTCCCAATGTCTCGGCGCAGGAAAGAAAGGCAAAATGAAGACAGCCGTATTCACCACGCTTATCAACTTCCTTGTGGTGAGTATTTGCCTGGGAGCGCTGGGACTTTTCCTGAATCACCGGATTCTGGGATGGGTGAATACGCCCGGAGAGGTTTTTTCGGACGCAGCGCTTTATCTGGCTGTATATTTTGCCGGGCTGCCGTTTTTGTTTATGTATAATGTGGAGGCGTCCATTTTCAATGCGCTGGGAGATTCCAGGACGCCGCTGTATCTGCTGATATTTTCCTCTCTGCTGAATATTTTCCTGGATATGTTGTTTGTCATACGGTTTCGGGAGGGGGTGAGAGGGGTTGCTGTGGGTACTCTGATTGCTCAGGGAGTGTCTGCTGTAATTTCGTTTGGGCTGCTTCTGCGGAAGCTGAAGGGGTATGAAACAGATGAACACTGGCGTGTATATGATGCCGGGCTTATGTTTTCCATGGTAAGGATTGCGGTTCCCTCTATTATCCAGCAGTCTATTGTGCAGATTGGGATTCTTCTGGTTCAGTCGGTTGTCAACAGCTTCGGAGCTTCTGTGCTGGCCGGTTATTCCGCGGGAATGCGAATCGAGTCTATCAGCATTGTGCCTATGCTGGCTATGGGAAATGCCATGTCCACCTTCACTGCCCAAAATGTGGGTGCCGGACAATTGGAACGGGTGAATAAGGGATATCGGATGTGTTATGCAGCGGTGCTGAGTGCCGGGGCATTTCTGTGTATTCTCTATCAGTTGTTTGGGAATGTGTTCGTCTCAGCGTTTTTGGACGCCGGAAATGGAAGTGCCGCTTTTCAGACGGGACTGGATTATGTGAAGTTTCTTTCGTTCTTTTACGCTTTTATCGGGCTGAAAGCATCCACAGACGGACTGCTGCGCGGGGCCGGGGATGTGAAGGCTTTTACAGTGGCTAATCTTGTGAATCTCTCTATCCGGGTGGTCGTGACAAATGTGTTCGCGCCGGTGTATGGCATTCAAGTGGCATGGATGGCTGTGCCTATGGGGTGGGCCGCCAATTATGTGATATCGTTTGGGTGGTATTTGACGGGAAAATGGAGGAGGAGATGGGAGACTGTTGGGGTAAGATGAAGTTTTGCTGAATGCGGGCATATATGATATAAATGAAAGACCTGGGTTTATGTGGGATTATGTCAGTGGGGATGCAGGTATTTCTCGGGTCTGCACTGCTGTTAAGATTGGTTTGAGGATTCCCTTCCGCTATGGGGGTGAGGGAATCCTCGTTTATTTTGATGGAACTATCTCCAGTGGTTATGGTACTTGATTATCTTTACGTGAGCTTTAAGACAGTCTAAAATATTGATCATTCTTCTATGTTATTCAGAGACAGCATAAATAAAAGTACCGGAGGTTCATTCCACCATAACTTTGCAGCGCTTTTTGCAGCATGCTATTCCAAATTTTAATATGTGATTTAGCCCGAGTGCTTTTAGCTCTTCCGTATAGTTTTTCTCCTCAATTTGCCGCAGTGCCTGTCTGCATCCTGCCTCAAGATTGGAATCCTCAGAATATTTTAACTCTACCACAATGCCTAAATCTTTTTCTTCAATTTCTACAAGTATAACGCTGTAACCATTTCCGGATTCACGATTGGACCATACACCCCAGCTATCCTTAAATCCAAGCAGTCCCAGCAAAATCCCATGATAAAAATTCTCTTTTCTATATTTTCCCACAAAAGTATCTCTGATACGGATAGTTTTTCTAAGATAGGCATTAAAGTACATTTCCACTCCTGCTGCATCACCATTTTCAAATGCATCGCAGAACATATTTAATGTATCTCCATCTCTTTTCGTCATATCCTGGAACCATTCCATAATCTGTCTCGTAAATATCTTTCTCACTTCCTGGTTAGGAATTACCAGGTTAAATATATCATCTTCAGATTTTCCCTGCTGTGTCAGATACCCTGTAGTAAACAGAACACTCCATATATTATCTGTATCGCTGTACAATTCACGATAGGTTAATTCCTGCCGGATTTCTTTTCTAACTGCTTCCCCCTCAACCAGGCGCTCAATCTCACGTTTTGTTGTATTGCTTTCCGCATTTTCTATAAAGCATCTGACAGACTGATTGCTGCTGGTATTGGACCAGTAATCCTTTGGCTGTACTTTGGGATCAAATCTGAGTTCATCACAATAGCATATCACATCCCAGGGACAATAAACATGAACATCACCAAAACGATAACCGTCATACCAATCCTTTATAGTTTCATAGGACGCAGTAAGTCCATAGTATTCCAAAAGTTCTCTTACTTCTTTATCTGTAAATCCAAAGTATTCATCAAACCGGACATCCGTGATGGAAAGCACTTTCATATTATTCAGCCCGGTAAAAATACTTTCCTTTGACACCCGCAGACAGCCTGTTAACACAGCAAACTGCAGGCTGTCGTTAGTTTTTAATACCTGCTCAAACAGATTGCGTATCAACATAATCATCTCTTCATAATAGCCATTATCAAAGGCCTTTGCCAGGGGGACATCATACTCGTCAATCAGTATAATGACTTTTTTGCCATAATGTTTCTGCAGCAGCATGGATAACGTCTTCAGACTTCCCATCAGCAGCGTGTCTGACATAGTAAAACCCTGCCTGTTGCTTTCATCCACTGCAGTCAACTGATTGTACTGCATTTTTTCTTTCTCGTTCAGGTTATTGCTTTCGGATAAAAAATAGAACCTCAGCGCTTCATTCCCAATAATGGAACGCATCATATCCCGCGCAGCTGCAAAATCTATGCCGTTTACGCCTTTCAAGCTAATTGAAATAACTGGAAATGCGCCCATATATTCTTTGCAAAGGCTTGTTTCTTTTGAAATTTCCAATCCATTAAATAACTTTTCTGTATATGTTATGTCACCCTCAATGTCCAAAAAGCTTTTCAACATACTCATGTTAAGGGATTTGCCAAAACGTCTGGGGCGTGTAAAGAGATTTACTTCTCCCCAATTATATAGAAGGTCTTTGATCAGACCTGTTTTATCAATATAATAAAAATCTTCTGTCCGAATTTTTTCAAAGTTCTCTATTCCAATTGGGAGTTTCTTTTTTATTGCTGTATTCATCTTTATGCTCACCTCTTTCTGCAAGGTCTGGTCACTAAATTTGAATTCACGCTATTGCGCAGGTGATGACAAAATTCAAACTTTTCTTTGATAGAGGCAAGACATTTCAATCCACACCACCACGTAGATGGCGACGTAGTAATATATGCCAGAATCATGACCGATTCCTATTTCAATCCACACCACCGCGAAGGTGGTGACTGGGATACGGCAAAATTGGACGAAATTTATGGTATTTCAATCCACACCACCGCGAAGGTGGTGACCCAAGATATTTGATGACTGGCAAATCCCGATGGAATTTCAATCCACACCACCGCGAAGGTGGTGACGCGGTAAGAAAGGAGGGACAAGCCGGTGTGCTATATTTCAATCCACACCACCGCGAAGGTGGTGACACCCTGTTACAGGTAAGCGTATCAAAGTACCCATATTTCAATCCACACCACCGCGAAGGTGGTGACGATAAAAGCAATAACTGGTACTACGGATGCTGTAATTTCAATCCACACCACCGCGAAGGTGGTGACCCATTTCCGTCAAGAAAAACAGGACGTCAAATGATTTCAATCCACACCACCGCGAAGGTGGTGACTGGACCAAACAAGATAAAGCTTATAGCGACGGATATTTCAATCCACACCACCGCGAAGGTGGTGACGAGGGAGCCGGGTGGGCAAATCATCGGTGAACTATTTCAATCCACACCACCGCGAAGGTGGTGACAGTGTATCTTCAAGCTATCATGAGCGTTGCAGTATTTCAATCCACACCACCGCGAAGGTGGTGACTTTTTCCGCTTGTGGACCATGTTGTTATTTACTGATTTCAATCCACACCACCGCGAAGGTGGTGACACTGAAGAACATAGGCTCATAACTGGGATTACTTATTTCAATCCACACCACCGCGAAGGTGGTGACCAAGGCGCTGCGGGCAAAAGGGCGTCTGGAAATATTTCAATCCACACCACCGCGAAGGTGGTGACGCTGATACCTCTATTCCAATCGTGTCAATAACTGATTTCAATCCACACCACCGCGAAGGTGGTGACACAATTCTCCGTTTGTGACTCTTGTTCCTGCCGATTTCAATCCACACCACCGCGAAGGTGGTGACCCAAGATATTTGATGACTGGCAAATCCCGATGGAATTTCAATCCACACCACCGCGAAGGTGGTGACGGTAATCATTGCTATCCTATTGGTTGGATGTGGGATTTCAATCCACACCACCGCGAAGGTGGTGACTTTACCGTTAATTCTTTTAAGCATGAAATGGAAGATTTCAATCCACACCACCGCGAAGGTGGTGACTCCAGTTATCCCTCCTAAGTTTGTAATAAATGTTATTTCAATCCACACCACCGCGAAGGTGGTGACGGAGAAAGTTTTAAGTATATCGGTGCCTTGGCGGATTTCAATCCACACCACCGCGAAGGTGGTGACAAAACAATAGATAATATATCAGGTATGATTTTATTATTTCAATCCACACCACCGCGAAGGTGGTGACAGATAAATTTGCTTTTCTTTTACTCGCCCACGGATTTCAATCCACACCACCGCGAAGGTGGTGACATAAGTAGCTTGGATTGTCGCCGATATATCCACTATTTCAATCCACACCACCGCGAAGGTGGTGACTCTGTATGAGGCGGGAGGATATAAGGACCTTGCCATTTCAATCCACACCACCGCGAAGGTGGTGACCTCGCTACGACTCTTTGCGTCCGTGTCGGCATAAATTTCAATCCACACCACCGCGAAGGTGGTGACGCAGAAGATATAGATGCAATTTTTTTTGATATATTTCAATCCACACCACCGCGAAGGTGGTGACCAGGGTGTCCTGATAGAACTTTTTAAGCGGAGAGTATTTCAATCCACACCACCGCGAAGGTGGTGACGCGGCCTGCTCTTATATCTGAGCAGACCATAGTATTTCAATCCACACCACCGCGAAGGTGGTGACGAAGGCAGATGTTATCTGCTCCTGCATACTCTGCGATTTCAATCCACACCACCGCGAAGGTGGTGACCCGTCATTCCTACTGCATGAGCCTCTGTGTGATATTTCAATCCACACCACCGCGAAGGTGGTGACGCAAACACCTGGCAACTAACAAATTTCAATCCACACCACCGCGAAGGTGGTGACCTGATGAGAAAAAAAGTGGATGGTAAAAACCGGATTTCAATCCACACCACCGCGAAGGTGGTGACCAACTCCCCCCTTCCATCTCTAATTCATTGTATAATTTCAATCCACACCACCGCGAAGGTGGTGACTGTTTGCAAGCACTCATGCACAAAGCGTGATCGATTTCAATCCACACCACCGCGAAGGTGGTGACTAAGATGGACTGGGGCCGCATACGGAATATTACAATTTCAATCCACACCACCGCGAAGGTGGTGACAAACTGGTAGCATTGACCTGCCCCTCTGACATTATTTCAATCCACACCACCGCGAAGGTGGTGACAGCAAAAATGCCCAAATTTCATAGCTATTTTTGTATAAAACTCCTAATTAATAGACTCTTTCACACTAATCTCACCACCCCTTTCCCTTCTATTCCTCCTTTTCCCATCACCCAACACCCCAAAATATGGTGCGAATCTCCCAATGTTTTTCTGTTCACTTCCTATTCGCACTAGAAAATCAAAGTCGAGTCCGCTGCTGTCCCCCTGTCAACTCCCATATGCTCCACTTTAGTCTTATAGTTATTCCCCAAATAATAAAACCTGAGGCTGTCAACTTCCTTATCAATAATATCCCCCAATACAGCCTTCAATGAAACACACTGTGTGTTATCAAGAATGCATTCAAAAACAGAATTCTGCACCCGTCTTCCATAATTAACACATTGTTTTGCAACCTTTCTTAGACGTCTTTTCCCGGCATCTGTCTCGGTATTTACATCATATGTAATCAAAACCAGCATACTCTCACCTACTTCCAGAAAAATGGCGGGTACTCATCTAAATCTTCCCTCAGATAACGAGCCAAAAGCATTGCCTGGGCATATGGTATCATTCCCCACTCCACTTTATCACCCAAATACGGATGTGTGATAACATCTTTCTTTTTATTCTGCCACTCTGTCAGCAGCAGCTTCCTGCATTTATCACTGATCAATACCGCGCCATCTTCCTTAACAGAAAAATCCTTCTTATTCACCATCTTTCTATTGATCATGGTGAGCACAAAACGATCCACTAAGACAGGCCGCAGTTCCTCCATCATATCAAGTGCCAGCGAAACCCTTCCGGGCCTGTCTGTATGCATGAATCCCACATACGGGTCCAATCCCACACATTCCAGTGCCGAAGCGCACATGTTCGTCAGCAAAGTATAAAAGAATGAAAGCATTGCATTTACATTATCTAATGGTGGTCTACGGTTTCTGCCTTCAAACTTAAAGTCTTTTTTCTGCTGTAAAATCAGTTCATTAAACACACCAAAATAAACGCTTCCCGCTTCCCCTTCATATCCTCTCAACTGTTCCATACTTGTACAGCTCTTCACATAATTTAAGGACTGCTGCAAATTGACAGAGGCACGTTTTACCTCCTCAACATCAATCTGAAGTGCGTGATCCCTTATTGCTCTTTCAAGAACCCACCGGGAATTATATATTTTCCCTAAAATGCAATTACGGGCAATCACAAGACTTGCCTCATCTTCTTCGGAAACCTTGTACTGCTTCTTTCTCAAAACAACATTTCCTCTAACATTACCAGTCACTCTTGCCAGGAATCTGCCCTGGGGTGTCATGAAACAAAGTGAAATATTTCTTTCCGCACATCCTCCCATAAGTGCCGGGCTTGCACCTCTGTAGCCAAAAGAAACAATGGCTTCCAGATTATGCAGCGGAACCCTTCCCACTTCCTTTTCCTTATCAAGCACCACTACATTTTCTCCATCCAGGGAAAGGTATCCGTCGGGAGAGGTGATATATAACGTATTCAGCAATTTCTTCATTTGTCATCCTCCCCAATGGCAGATTTTATATATTCTTTTACTGAAGCCGCTTTTCCTAATTTCGGCAGACAGATGTCTTTCAGGGAACATGCGTTACAGCTTTTCGACCATTTAACCTTTGGGGTATATTTTCTGTCAAAATACTGATGCATTTCTGAAAACATGGTTCTCACCTGTTCCTTCAACTCATCGGTAAATTCTATTCTTTCCCGCCTCTTTATCTCTCCATAGAAAACGGCTCCCCCAGCGATCGTACACGACAGCATTTCCTCCAGACACATAGCCTGGGCTGTCAACTGGAGAATATCTATCTGCGTATCTTTCGGTTTCCCCCTTTTATACTCAACGGGATAGACCTGAAAGGTCCCTCGGTGCCCGTGAAGAGTGATTCCCTCCTCAGCCCGGCGAAACTCCACAATATCACATACACCGCTGACCCCCATTTCACTGGAATGTACGGGAAGCCCTCTGCTGATTACCACATCATTCCTTTTCTCTGAAGAATATGTATCGTGTGCTCTCTTATGAAGTAATTCCCCCTCCACAGTCCGGACATTTTCCTGCCACTGCTGCTCAATATGTATTAATGCCCACTGCCTTCTGCAAAAAGCAAAATGCTGGATTCCTGAGAGCATCAGGTAATCCTCTTCTTTATATTCCTTCATATTTTTCTTGAAATCTCCACTGTTTCCGGAATCTGATCTTCATGGATTTCAATGCTGTAATCCTGATATTTTCTGGGATAAATCACATCTTCATGTTTTCTGACCTCAACTGCATCAAATAATTTATATGCCGGACAGTCTCCGAATTCTTTGCTGTGTTTGAAAATAATAAGCTCACGCACCGCCATCTTTCCTCTGGCGGCAGAATGATCGATCTCAAACATATTGATAATGGCCTCCCAGAGAAGTTCCAGATCATCCTCTGTAAATCCGGTCACCTTTCTGGCCAGGTTCGCTGAAATATATCCTTCCATTCTGTAAAGCGCATATGGAATAATATTCTTCCTTCCCATCTCTGTGCTCTTATTTTCTGCATCCTTTTCTGTTGTGATCGCAACGCGGGTTATGGTCACTTCCTGACTCACGACCGGGTCAATACTCCTGGCAAATCCAAGCTGTACAGGGCCTCTGACCTGCCCGCAGTTGAGGGCAGCTTTTACAAATGTGGTCATGACAGCTCCAAACGTACGGATATCAAAGAAGTTGCCGCACATAAAATCGCGTATCTTTTTATCCACATCCGGATCCTTCTTCTTTAACTCCTTGATTTCCTTCTCATTTGTCTTTAAATATTCGTAGGCGGTATTATCACTCCGATTAAGCGGTACATCCTCTTTAATATAAATTTTATACCCTTCCTCTTCTTCCTTTACTGCCTCCACATAATTTCTTATCTTTCTTTTGATACACACATCTGTGACAATCCCATATCCGCTTTCCGGATCGATACGGGGCAGATTACCTGCATCCGGGTCCCCGTTTGGATTTCCGTTTTCCACATCAAATAAAATCACGAACTCATACCTGTTTTTAATTATCTCTGACATCCTGTGCTTCCTCCTTATCCTTTTTCTCATAACGTTTTTGGTTCTGATGATAATATCCCAGTATGAACATTCCCTGTTCTTCCAATGAAAGCCTTCTGGGACAGGGAACCATCTGCTCTTCTGTTACCGGCATTTTATCCTGCAGTTCGCCCAGCAATTTCTCAAAATAAACAACTTTACCATGGTTAGAAATCTTTCTGATATGGCTGTTCTTTAATTTGAACAATACAGGGAAAATGGCTGCCGGTGTGGCACAGGCTGAATTAAAATATTTGTCCTTGATAGTCGCATTGATTCCCGGGTTTGCCTCTTCCTGAATTGCTTCCAGCACCGCAAATTCCCGGCCCAGTGTATAAGCTACATTTTTGCTGTTCTCGTTCAGACTCACAGTTATCTCCTCCTCCTTATCATATCCATTACGGATCAAATACGCCTTGATAATAGATGCCCTGCCCTTTGTGATCTTATGTATATGGCTGTCTTTATCATCCTGCTCTGCCCTGATCCTGCCCATTACGCCCTGGAACAGGGATGCCGGATACTGCCCTCCGGAAATGATTGCCCGGTATACAGCTCCGGCCATATTTGCGGTTGGCTTCTTATCCCTGGATTTTTTATTTACGGTTTCCTGAAGCATACGCCAGACACCCATATAACGCATTTCATCTGCTGCCGGCCGTACAATATCCATCCTGTCATAATGTTCTTTCAAATGTCTGAGGATGTTTCCGAAACTGTCCTGGTAGAAAAAACGCACTGCAATCCTGGCCGCATTCGGAGCAAGTCCCAGGATATAAAAACGCTGGTCCAAGGACAAACTTCCTTCCACTTCCTCCACGACAATAGGCTTACCCATTTCCAGACTATTAAACACACCCGCTACAATCGCCTGATTGTCAACTGTAGGTTCAACCGCTCCGCCGAATATATTTTGATATATTTCTTCACCATCCTCAGCCCAGTATACAACTGTTGTATCACCGATCTGGCTTGTATGGGACTTATCCGCAAGGAGATGATTAAGGGCTGTTGTATATGCATATGCCGCATAGGTCCCCACAGGCGCATTGTAGCCCTGTTCTTTCCCGAAAGACTCAAATGCCGGTGCGTTAAAAGATACAAGTGCCGCACCGCTGGACTGTGCCCCCGGCACTCCTTTGATCAACCCATGAATTCTGGATATTTCTGTCTTCTGCCCGGTCACAAGACAGATTCCTTCATTGTCCGTTTCAGCGCCGTCTCTGTAGATTTCCCAGGCTTCTCTCACATCATAATCATTCTGCACCCAGTCACCATCTACACAGAAGATCAGATTTGCCCCGGCTATCATCTCTTCCAGGCTATCTGCAAGCGCAGGATGTTCTGCGGCACCGCCCGGATTCCAGGTTTCAAAAAAATTCCGAACTGCGGCAGCAGCGTTTCCTTCCACCCCATCCAATATTTCCAAATGTTTTTTCTTTGCCGCAGCGAAACATTCTTCTGAACGCTTTGGTTTCCCTTTATTATCAATTCCCAGGAAATACCCCGAATTATCACACAAAAAGTTAGATGATACCCCGGAAGAACGTGTCACCATCTCGGGCACTCTCAACAGCTGCGGCTCCATTACCGTTTTCTTGCCCTTCTGCTTTTCTAACTTAAGAGGAATCACGCGTAAAAGCTCACCTTTTTCAGAAATATCCAGCGCAAAGGAGACTTTTGCCGTACACCATCCCGGGCTTGTAATTTTCTCTTTCTTTTCCAGTGCCTCATAATATCTAACCAATGACTGCAGGATCATCTGACCACCTCGCAATCCCGTACGTCAAGTACACCATTTTCCATGACTGCCCTAAAAAACATAGGAGTGATATCCTCCGGGTTCGAGTAGTCAAAATCATACAGCATGTACCCTAAATCCTTTACTGTATCCGGATAAGCCGTCTCTACCTCCTCTTCTTCAAAAAGCTCAAAGTTCACCGGAAATTCTCTGCATCCGAAATACGGCATATGATAACATTGCCCTCTGCGCAGACGCCTCATAATAATGTCCTTAAATTTGCCGCAGTTGTCCGTCTGATTTGCCTGGTCAGTCATGTCAAAATGCGCCTCAATCACATATTCCACATCCTGCAGCAGAATGGCAACCCTCTGTACGATCTCTTCCTTAGTGCTCAGGTACAACGGTTTATTTGCCCCATTTATAACACTCAATACATTTCCGGCCTGCACTTTGCTTTTTACTTCATTACGTCGGATACTGGTAAACTGTATGGGTTTTCTGACGTAAATCTTGTCTATCACCCAACGAAGGCCGGGATGCCAGTAGATGGCTTCCAGAATCCCTCTTGCAGCCGACGGTGTAATGACATCGTAACTGCAGCGTTCAACTTTCATTTCCGGCCGGGAAAACAGTGCCCTGTCCCCCCAGACTCTTACGCGCACACCATGGCTCATGTCTCTCCTCCTCCCGTTAATCTATTGGAATCTATATTCTGAGTTCTGCCTGCATACCTGGTATGGATGCTGCCGGGATCACACTGCAGAAATCTATTTTTCTGTCCGTAATCACCCAAACAATGCATCTCCTCTCTCGGCTTTGACAGTCAGACCTCTGTCTTCTGTGTAAAGCTCTTTGCTGCGCAGCACATAGAAATCCGTGTCAATATCTGTGCACAGCGCTTCCAGCATACCCGCCCCGTCCAGATTATTGAAATCATTTTCGTAAACATTTACACAATACTGTCCTGCTGCCCTGAATAATTCCCTGGAATGATCTCCACTTCTCAACCGTTCCGCAATATCTGCGGCTTCCTCCTCCATATCCACCAGAATCGTCTTGGTTTCTGATTCAATAATATGGAATTTACCTGCCACATCTGCAAACGGAAAACTAAAAGACGGGATTCCCTTTTCAAAATCCTCAAGAATACTTTTAGTATCCAGACCTTCTCCCCGGAAACGGTAAAGTCTCTTGAAATATTCGTGGATTGCCTCCGGCGATGTGATGTCTTCATATTTTCCCGTAATTTGTTTCGCTACAGATATGGGCAGCTTCAACTGCGCAGGAATATGAATATCCTCATCCTGCTCCAGGGTGAAAACCATTGTATCACAATCCACTCTGTTCCTGTTCCCTTCCCTATTGCATCGGCCTGCTGCCTGAAGCACAGAATCAATTCCGGCAAGCTCCCTGAAAACAGAGGCGAAGTCAAAATCAACACCGGCTTCTACCAGACTCGTTGCAATCAGCTTACACGCCCTTCCATCCTTCAGCCTCTCTGTTATTTCTTTTAATATCCTTCGTCTGTGCGCGGGATACATATAGGTGGATAGGTGATATACATCTTCTCCCTTCAGGGATTCAAAGACTCTCTGAACACGTTTTCTGCTATTTAGGACGCATAATACCTGATCTTTTTCTTCAAGATATGAAATCAGATCTTCCTCTGATATCTCACCAATGTTTATGACTTCTGTTCTTTTGAAGAACTCATACTGTCCCTTAACATTTGGGCATATCTCCTCTGCTTTCATAAAGTCCGGAAAAAAATCTTTCAGTGCCGGCTGTGTCGCTGTGCACAGAACCGCGGTACAGTGATAATTATAGATCAGTTCACTTATTGCCCGGATGCATGGTTTCAGATAATTCACCGGGAGCATCTGCGCTTCGTCGAAAATGATAACGCTGTTGGAAATATTATGTATTTTACGACATTTAGAAGATTTATTTGCAAAGAGGGATTCAAAAAACTGGACGTTTGTTGTGACTACCACCGGTTTATCCCAATTTTCTGCCGCCAACTGCATGTTTTCCAGTTCCTCGGTATTGTCACAGACTACACTGCAGTGGTTTTCCAGGACATTCCTGCTGCCCAGGATTTCTTTAAAGACCCGGGCGTTTTGTTCTATGATGGACGTATAGGGAATGACGTAAATAATACGTTTCAGATTATGCTCTCCTGCATGCTGCAGGGCAAATGCCAATGACGATATGGTTTTGCCTCCGCCGGTGGGAACTGTCAGCTGATAAAGCCCCTGCTGCTTTTTACCTTTTTCCAGACACGCCCGCAGAATGGCTGAACGTCTTCCATACACTGTATTTTCATCATAATTTGTCAGCCAGGAGGCTATATGCTCATACAGCCTGTCAAACAACTGCTCTATAGAATCATAATTTCCTCTGGTATTGCTCTCCGGCCTCATAAAATGCTCCGTATCCAGATAATCTGCATCTACCAGACAGGAAAAGAGCATACGGATAAAAAAAGCTGCACTAAACCCTCCTCGTCCTATAGGTTTCAGCGGCAGGGCCGGAAATGCCGGTATTTCAATCTCTTCCTTAAAAGCCTGATAATCTTTCAGGTCTTTTTTCATTCTTCCATAAAACGTTGCCGGTTCTGCAGGTGAACCGCCGTCAGGCAGACCGGAATGATGACCGGCTACACAATATGCCTGCATGACATTTTTATTGCGGTATAGTTCCTGAGCACCCGCAGTTGCATGATCGACTTTCGCACCTCCGCGCAGACGCTTCTGAAATTCAGCGGAATATTTTCCGATATCATGAACCAGACCACAGCCGTACCCCCATTCTTCACTGTCAAAAGAAGCTGCAAATTCAGCGCTTAATTTAGCGACTCCCTCCAAGTGTTCTCTGATGGTCTGTTCTCTTAATTTATCATCACTTATATGGGCTAAATACATTTATCTTCCTCTATTTTATCTCTCGGTTACATTTCCATTATACACCATGTATACATTTTGCACAATATTTATTGTATTTCATTGCTGTATTACATCACTTTTACTATATTAATCGTGTACTTATTCAAAATTGAGTGTTTGGTGGTCTTTGATATTTATTATATAAGCAGAATTGAGGAATACGCCCGGAAACAAACAGATAAATGCCCCTTCATAAAGCCAAAGACATTCTGCAGTGCCTATAAAGTCCACTGCTATTCTGAAGAAATGAAAAGATGTGATAAAGAAGTGATGAAATATGCCTGACTCAGAATGCTGTTCCATCATCCTGTTTTTGCCGTCCTGCATGGATATGTAACTTCAAGGCAAAACACAAAGAGTAAAAAACACAAATGCCAACAGATGAACCCGCCTGCAGACCATATACGGCAGATTCATCTTTTTTTACAGACATCCATTATCTTTTTACATATCCAGCATCCTAAGTATACCCCTAAGGTATTATGGATCATGTCATCCCACTCAAAAAGCCCACGTTTTAATACTAACTGTAAAAATTCAATACAAAATGACACTGACAGTCCTGCCGCGGTTATCCTCATCACCCCAACACGTCTGCCAAATGCCGCGTACAGCAGCACTCCCATGGGCATCAGCAGAAGCACATTCAAAAATATTTCCTCTGCCATGGATACGCTGCGATACTGTATGGTAAAAACATAGGACCAAAAAGGCATCAGTTCATATTTCATTTCCGGATAAGGATCCCGTGAGAAAACGGTGGACAAAAAAACAATATACAACCAGACAAATACACCTGCTATACAGACTGCCTGCCCTGTCTTTATTATTTTTCTTTGTACTATGAAGATGAGGACAGCAGCCAGCAGGATACTGAGAATCAGGAACAATATAATCTGCTTCTGCGATATCTTCGGAAAATGATTATTGAATATTTCTATTAAGTCCATATATCTGATAACTGCCTTTCTTCTGCTGCTAATGAGCAGATTTTTTCCTGCTTCATGTAAATAAATCCCTGTGACAGCTTTATTCTTATTTTACTCCTGGTTTTTAGATAATAAACAAAACAACGTGGGAATAATTGCAAATTTTTCAGTTCTGGATTTTACTTTTAACCCCGCCTCTATAAATTATACGCCGGAGTGATATTTAGAAAATCTCTTCCATTTTAACGTCTGGTCATCACGATGTCAACTTTTCATAAAAGCACATCACTTTTCAGCATTGTCCGCATATAACAGTCTATCTCTTCGCACTTACACCAAAATCATATTTTATTCTGCAGTATATAACACAGCAGACAACATTACCCCCAAATGCATGAATATGCAAAAATATTTATAAGCCTTCCTTAATTTCCATCATTACACCTTACTTTTATCCACTAATCTGCAACAACAGTAGCATAAAATAGTAATAAATGGTATACTGAAACAAAATATAAAAGGAAGTGTACTCATGATTTTCCATAAAACACCCCCTATTTTGCCATTCACAGCCCGAATCCGCCAATCATGCCTCCGACAAAATCAATGGCCCCTCCCCAAATGTAAATACCGCAGGGATATTAATACACAGCCGATAATCTACGGCCTATCATACCAAGGAGAATTTCATATGACAGAGAAATTGATCGTAAAAAATCTTGTAAAAGAATACGACGGAGAACAGGTTCTAAAATCCCTTTCCTTCGTAGTAAAGGAAGGGGAATTCCTCAGTGTCCTCGGCCCCAGCGGCTGCGGCAAAACAACACTGTTAAGAATCCTCATCGGTCTGGAATCCCAGACCGCAGGAGAAATACTGCTGGACGGAAAAGACATAAGCAAGCTTCCCGCATCCCAGAGAGGAATGGGAATCATATTCCAAAATTATGCCTTATTCCCCAATATGACAGTTCTGGAAAACGTAGAGTATGCCCTGAAGATCAAACCTGAAACAAAAGCAGACTCAAGAAAACGTGCCGAAAGAACCTTAGACATGATTGGCATGAGTGACCAATTGAACAAAAAGCCCCATCACCTCTCAGGAGGCCAGCAGCAGAGAGTTGCAATTGCCCGCACTCTCGCCTTAAACCCATCCATTGTTCTGCTCGATGAGCCAATCAGCGCACTGGATGTTGAAAATAAGGAGATCATGAAGAGGGAACTGAAAGACATTCAGAAAAAATTCCATTCCACAATGATCTATATCACCCATGACCAGGAGGAGGCCTTCTTCCTGTCCGACAGGATCATGGTAATGAGCAACGGGACGATTGAACAGCTGGACAGCCCTCTGGAAATATACAATAGCCCTGCGAATGAATACATCCGAACATTTGTGGTGAACCATTTAAACCAGAAATTTGATTCTTTATCAAAATGTATCGGCAGATTGTAGGACGGAGGAGATATGAAGAACAGAACCTTTCAGAGCCTGAAACTTTTCATAGGCATATTTTTAATTCTGCATGTTTTATGCCCAATCATCGCCTTAGCTACTCATATTTCCTATGGTGATATCAGTGAAGTCCTGTCAAGCGCACAGTTTGCCCCAATGCTTTGGAATTCATTTCTTTCATCGCTTGTGACTACTATTGTCTCTGTAAGCATTGCCCTGCTTCTGGCATGGTGTGTCAACAGGTCAAATATCCGGCATAAGGGTGTATGGTCCGTGATATTCACGCTGCCAATGCTGATCCCGTCTATTTCCCATGGTATGGGGCTGACACTGTTATTTGGTGACAATGGCTTTTTTACAAATTTAACCGGGATCAACATCCATTTATATGGATTGACCGGAATTGTGATCGGCGCAACTTTGTATTCTTGTCCGATGGCATTTTTAATGCTGACAGATATCTTTCAATATGAGGATTTTACGGTATATGAGATGGCAGATGTGCTGGGGCTTTCTAAGAAACAGCAGCTAAAGGCAATTACACTTTCAAATCTTAAAAAACCGTTAATCTCCGCTTTCTTCGCCGTGTTTACCGTCGTGTTCACGGATTATGGTGTACCGTTAATAGTAGGCGGGAAAATGATGACTCTGCCGGTCTATATGTATCGGGAAGTTATTGGACTGCTTGATTATTCAAAGGGCGGAATCATCGGGGTTATTCTGCTGATTCCGGCAGTGATCGCCTTTATTATTGATCTGTTAAATAAAGATAACGGGACAAACAGTACAATCACGAAACCATATGTGATTGGGAAGAACAGGAAACGAGATATTTTTTCCAGGGTTGTATGTGTTGTAACTCTTGTTTTGATCAGCCTTCCGATTATTACGTTTGTCATTTTGAGTTTTGTGAAACAGTATCCTGTAGACTTTAGTTTTACCTTTGACAATATAACGGAATCTCTGGATCTGGGGATTGGCGGGTATCTGCTGAATTCGCTGTTTATCGGGCTGACGACAGCCCTGGCCGGTACATTGATTACATATTATGCTGCATTTGTGACGGCGCGCTCAGGGAAAAACTTTTCTTCCATGGCTATTCATTTGATTTCTCTGGTTTCCCTGTCATTTCCCGGTATTGTGCTGGGTTTGTCCTATGTACTGTTCTTTCAGGGAAGCTTTGTTTATGGAACGATCGCAATTTTGATTACGGTAAATATCACTCACTTTTTTGCATCGCCGTATCTGCTGGCTTATAATTCGCTTTCTAAGTTTAACAGTAATCTGGAGGATGTCGCGTATTCTCTGGGAATCTCTAAGATGAAAATGCTGGTTGATGTGTATATGCCGTGTACAAGAGGAACGATTCTCGAAATGTTCAGCTATATTTTTGTAAACTGTATGGTGACCATTTCGGCGATTTCCTTCCTGGCAAATTTCAGAAATATGCCGCTGGCACTTCTGATCCCGCAGTTTGATTCTCAGTCACTGATTGAACCTATTGCATTTATTTCCATTATTATTTTGCTGGTCAATGTAATTGCAAAGGGCGTGATCTATTTCCTGAAAATGTATTTTGCAAGGAAGGAGAATTGAGGGATGAAGAAAATATTAGCGGGGTTAGTTGTTGTAATCATGGCTTTATATTTTGCGATAAATAAGCAGGAAAGCAATACTTTAGTGATCTATTCTGCGCTGGAGCAGTACAGGAATGATGATCTGAAGGCTCATCTGGCTGAGAAATTCCCGGATTTGAATGTGCAGATCATGTATATGCCCACTGCTAAGGTTGCTGCTAAGATTCAGACAGAAAAAGAGCACTCCGATGCGGACATTGTGCTGGGGGTTGAGACCGGGTATATGGAGAAAATGAAGGACTCACTGGCTGATGTGGCAGAATATTCACATTTGGATTATATTGACGGTATGCTGCCGGAGCATGGGAAGTATTTGATATGGGAAAGTTATGGGGGCGGATTTGCGGTAAATACGGAGATTTTGAAGAAATATGGGATTGCGGAGCCGAAGACTTACGAGGACTTGCTGAAACCGGAATTTAAGAATAAGATATCTATTCAAAATCCAAAATCCAGTTCTACGGGGTATAATTTTTATCTGAATCTCAGGAATATATGGGGGGAGAAGAAGACGCTGGAGTATTTTGATAAGCTGAATGATAATGTGAAACAGTATTCCGAGTCGGGTTCCGGGCCGGTGAAGCTGCTGATTCAGGGGGAGTGCGCTGTGGGTACAGCGCTTACTTATCAGGTGGTGACGGAAATCAATAATGGCAATCCGCTGAAGATGATCTATCCGGAATCCGGATCGCCGTATTCGCTGGATGGGGTTAGTGTTGTGAAGGGGAAAGATGATAAGGGGGATGTGAGGGATGTGTTTGAGTATTTGGTGAATGAGTATTTGGTTTATGATAAGGACCATTATAATCCGGGGAAAATATTGAAGGGGCAGAAAAGTGAGATGGAGAATTATCCGGATGATATTAAGTATGCAGATATGACGGGGATTGATGATTTAGGGTTGAAGGATGAATTGCTTGGGAAGTGGAAGTATTGAGGGGATTAAAAAATGGGAAGGAGTTCAGCAGGGCGATGGCCCTGCTGAAATTGTTTTTTATGTTATTTTAAGCAACATTTTTTCTAATCTTTAATCAATATTTAATTAGATTTAATTTTCTCATTGCTTTTTTTACATATATTTGTTATTATTTATATGTTTAAAATCAAATATAAAGCCTTAGTTTTTGTTGTTTTAAATAACATATTCATATATAAGAAAGGAATACATTCATATGAGAAAATTATCTCTTGCTCTTCTGGCTAAACAAGTAATAAACTCCAGAAAAGAAAAAAAAATCACGCAACAGCAATTGGCCGACCTTACCGGTATCAATCGCGCTATGCTCAGCCGGTTGGAATCACAGGATTATATGCCGTCCATTCCACAATTAGAAAAGTTGGGGGAAATTCTGGATTTTGAACCATACCTGCTGTTCGTAAACGAGCCTGCCGCTAAAACTCCGGAAACATGTTCTCCATTGAACATAGCTGTTGCGGGTACGGGATACGTTGGATTGTCCATTGCGACTTTATTGGCACAACATAATCATGTAACTGCTGTAGATATTATTCCGGAAAAAGTTGATTTGATCAATAATAAAAAATCTCCTATTCAGGATGATTATATCGAAAAATATCTGGCAGAGAAAGATTTGGATCTGACAGCCACTCTGGATGGAGAAGCTGCCTATAAGGATGCTGATTTTGTAGTTATCGCTGCGCCTACTAACTATGACAGTAAAAAGAATCATTTTGATACATCTGCTGTAGAGGCAGTCATTGAATTAGTTCTCAAAGTAAATCCGGATGCAATTATGGTAATTAAATCTACAATTCCGGTAGGTTATACGGCTAATGTCCGCAAAAAGTATAACACCCGTAATATTATCTTCAGCCCGGAATTTTTAAGAGAATCCAAGGCATTATATGACAATCTGTATCCCAGCCGTATTGTTGTATCTACTGATAAATCAGATGAAAAACTGGTAGAGGCTTCTCATACTTTTGCTGCGCTTCTTCAGGAAGGTGCTATAAAAGAAAATATTGATACTTTATTTATGGGATTTACGGAAGCGGAGGCTGTTAAATTATTTGCCAATACTTATTTGGCTTTGAGGGTATCTTACTTTAATGAATTGGATACTTATGCAGAAATGAAAGGGTTGGATACTAAGGCTATTATTGATGGTGTTTGTCTGGATCCGCGTATTGGAACACATTATAATAATCCGAGTTTTGGGTATGGAGGGTATTGTCTGCCAAAAGATACAAAACAGCTGTTGGCAAATTATGATGAGGTTCCGCAGAATATGATGAGTGCGATTGTGGAAAGTAATCGTACGAGGAAGGATTTTATTGCGGATCGGGTGCTTAATATGGCTGGTTATTATGATTATTATAATAGTGGAGATTTTTCACCTGAACAAGAAAAAGAATGTATCATTGGCGTATATAGGCTGACGATGAAAAGTAATTCTGATAATTTTCGGCAGAGCAGCATTCAGGGTGTTATGAAACGTTTAAAGGCTAAAGGGGCTACTGTTATTGTGTATGAACCTACGCTGGAAAATGGGACTACATTTTTTGGAAGTAGAGTTGTTAATGATTTAGAAACATTTAAAGAAAAGGCACAGGCAATTATTGCCAATAGATATGATATTTGTTTAGATGATGTGAAAGATAAAGTGTATACAAGGGACTTATTTCAAAGAGATTAAGTAAACGCACCATAGTGGGTACTGTCATTTAACTTGCCGCTCAATCGAGCGGCAATGAGTTTTTATTTTTTCTGCAATCCGCTGGCAGATTTTCTGACCAAGGAAGCAGGTTTTCACAAAAGTCATCATTCTTATCATCAAGATGTTTTGGGATTTCTGTCAGAAGATATTTAAAATAATCATAAGGCTTCAGGTTATTCACTTTTGCTGTCTCTGCCAAACTATAGATTATGGCACTGGACTCAGCTCCCGCGATAGTATCGATCATCACCCAGTTCTTCTTTCCGATACAGAATCCCCGGATAGATTGTTCACTGAGTTATTCTCATATGTGGATAAGCTGCGGAGAATGCGATCCGCCCATTCGCAGTTGGCCGTAAGAACTGGCTGTTTAGCAGTTCCGTAGATGGTGCGAATGCCAGTGCAGTCGTTTACACAATGGTTGAGATGGCCAAAGCACACGGATTGAATATTTATGGATATCTTAAATTTCTGTTGGAACACCGGCCAGGTAAAGATATGACCGATGAACAGCTGGCAGAGCTGGCGCCTTGGAGTGAAAAACTTCAATCTATCAAAAATCGCATGTGAATTATAGTGAATTACTCCAACTCGCAAAGGGCTGGAGTAATTTTAAATTTTACCGCGGTATTATTTGGCGGTTACCTTGAGGATGATTGTTATTGGATTAGTTCACTCAATACCGGACGGAAATACTTCTTCCACACCCAGTCACCGTTCTTGTAGTATCCTGTCACAATAGCGGTGATTGAATACTCTGTTGGTAGAGGCCTCATTGCAACTCGATAGTCTTCGAAACCTTCGATCTCGTAATCCTCAAAGGTGAAGCCAAGGTTATCAAACTCGTACTGGATACGGTTTTCCGGTAGGCGGTCTGGTTGTGTTGTCCACAGTTGATACTGAATACATGTCGAACCATCTTCCTCAAAATCGAAGCCAGAATCAGCAATCCAGTAGAGATTACCTTTGTACTGGTATACACTGCAATGGTTTTGAGCAACAAGGAGATGACCATTTTCAGTTATTTCGTTATTTGCTTGTATTCCCGGATTGGTTGTGTACTTTACTTCTCCATCGATGAGATAGCATCCGGTGGAGTATATTCCTATTCCCTTGAAATCTACACAGATTTCATAAGAAGAAGATGGAACAGTTGAGATATCTGCTGAGAAACCGGAAGTTGAATAATCATATTCGCAAGAAAAGTATTCGCTGTCATCTCTAGTTATTCCTGTTTCAGTAGGAAGTATCAATTTTTTGTCATTCTTCAAAACTATCGAATAAACAGTTGGGTAACCTTTTCCGATGATAAAACAATGCCCTTCCAAAGAATTCTCCGTGACCGAAGTGATTTGAAACTCATATTCTTTTTCAAGAATTTGCTCTTGAGGTTTGACTACAAAAATACAGACAAGAATACTTGCAATTGCAAATGCAGGTAGAATAGATTTTTTCATCCATTCTTTGCCATGCCTTTGTATGAACTGATAAAGAAAAATGCCTAAATAACCACCTAAAGTATTATTGATTATATCATCAAATTCAAAAAGTCCTCTATGCGTAATTAACTGGGTGATCTCAATTCCACTTGATATCAAGAAACATACAATAATGGCGTAGCTTTTTTTTCGTAATAAAATACTTAGTATGTATCCTGTCGGGATAAATAATAGTATATTTAAAATAACTTCATTCAAAAGAATGGAATTACCATTAAGTATCATATGATATGACCAAAATGGCAGAATTCCATTTTGTTCTATAATACTTGGTTGCCTTGAATAACATGTAACGTACATAACGGAGAACAAGCAGATTATAATACAACAGATATTGAGTATTAAGATGATTGACTTTCTAATCATCCCTGTCTCTTAACGGATACACCTTGTTAGATCTATTAACTCTGCATATGTAAAATACTCATCTGTTGGATCCATTCCATTGCATGGTGTGAAAGTCATTTCTCCAAATAATATTTTTCCATTGATATTATATAAATCAACTCGAACATAAGGAAAACCTTCGCTAAGAACTTTTGCTATTGATAACATTTTCTCCCAGTTTTCAGGTTTTACAGGTAAACTATCATACTGTTCTCCTGTAACCAAACTTAACCCTTCATTTCTTGTCCAATCTGGTTTTACAACAACAGATTTGAACTGATGAGTTGCAGGTATTCTGTCGCCAATCACCTCAATAAGTTTAGGGTATCCACCAAAGCAATGAAACTTATAATCAAACAGACCACCATCCATCTGTTCAATATAGGTTTCGGCCATTATTTTCGGTTCAATTCTCTCATACTGCATTTCCAAATTTATATAGGCATAGTTTCGTTTCATCCAGAAGTCAAATTTTTGCTTTGCTTCTTTTATATTTAGGTTTTTTTTATCCCTAACTACAGTATTCCATGTTGAACCGTGATTTGCTTTTAGCACAAATCTGTTAGGTAAACTATCAAAATCTATGTCATCAAACGAATCCCATATTCCAAGGATTGGAACTAAGTATTCTTCGCCTATTTTTTCTTTTATCCATTCTCTCACTAATACTTTGTCTGTCAATCTAGTCCGCATGGGATCTTTATCATATATTTTTTGCCATGAAATTTTATCATTAAATGAAACTGGATGATTCAAATTAATTTCTTTTCCTGTTGAACTTTTGTACATCTCCTTTACTATTGTAGGATATCTTTCTTCGCCCACCTTTGAAAAAAACTGATACAATGTGTCATCGTTTTTCGTCGCTGTATCAAATACTCTTTTGAAAATTAACGGTATTCCTCCTAACCTATAATAAAATCGTAAGGTATTCAAAAGACTCATAGGTATATTCTCCTCTCTACACAAGGTTACTCTGAACATGACTTTAGAGCAACACGCATTATCGTTTTATTAGAAGTTTCTTACAATAAATGTAATTGTCAGTTTTTCGATAAAACGTATAGTATAACAGTAATGGAATAACAACACAAACCACTGCACGTATACACAGCACTATTACTTTTCCAGAAAATAAAAAACTAACTCCTTTACAAATAAGTAATGTCACGATACATATTCCTAAGTTCACAAGAGAATACTTTAACTGATATAAATAGAATTCTCCGGCTGATCGCTTAAAGTAATGCTTAAATGTTATTTGCACGCTCCAAATATAATTACAAAAAAATAGTGATATGATTGTTGCAGTAATAATGCCATATATGCCAAACATTTTTCCTAATGAGTAGTTCAGCACAAAGTTACATACGGACTCACCTAGAGCTCTCCACTTTGATACCCAAAACAATCCGCTAGTATCTGCGTACATACTTCTCATGTCACCAAGTTTTAATAAATAGAAATAAACTACAAATAATACAACCGCTACATTAGGAAGCATCATTTGCTCACCCATCCATATTCTCATGAACGGTTGGTATAAACATATGAGACATGTGGAACACCATCCTGCAAGGGAAAGATATAAAAAATCAACGCGTTTTAGTTCATTGAAATTTTCATCTTTACTACGTGTTGCAACATGATTTCCAATTCCACCAATTAGTGAAGCTGACACAACACTAAGCATAGTAATAACAGCAGATAGTATATAATAGTAGTTATTGTATATCGCTGTTAATGAAAGTCCCAAAAAAGCAGAAACGAAAATACTATCGAGTGAATTTCTTGTTACCCCGCATAGTTTACTAATAAACGTGCCCGCCACTTGCTTTTTTAATTCTGCTATCTGTGACGAGGGAACATTTCCAGCGCATTTGCTTAATTCTGGGAAAGCCTTTTTTACAGTATATGCAATCCATATATTATTTGTAATAGTGAGTAACGGTATAAGTGCAATGTAATAAATGTACGATTTTGTCAGGAAAAGCACAGCTACTCGCAACACCGTAAAAAACAATGTAACTAGTGTATTTCGATTACTATTTAAATCATCTCTCTGGTTTGCCGTAACCAAAGGCAACAAATACGCGAACAAAAAATAACTAATTACTGTATTAAAGAGATAGATTAAATACAAAAGCGTAATGTTTATCCCTTCAGGAACACTACCAGTAATTAACCGTGGTAGAAATGGTATAATACATAAACCGAGAAAGAGAACAACTATTCCAATTATTCTATATACTTTTCTGTAGAAGTTAAGTATTGCATTAACTGCTTTGGTATCGCCTTCTGCAACTGGCTTATACATACAGTATACGATTGCACTGCTTATTCCCATTTCCGATAAACTAAGCACGGTAAGAATAGATGAAAAAAGGCTGTCTAATCCTAAATACTGCGCTCCTATTACACGTTGAACTATTGTTCTTGTTATAAATGGGCAAAGCATTACTACAAATTTATTGATTGTTCCCGCTATCATATTACGCTTTGCTTTTTTTACGACTCCAAAGCTATTCGCCATTGTTCTTCCCTTCTTGCTTTCATTGTGAGATTATTACTCCCTGTTGTTATACATCTCTTCGTAGTACTTCATGTAATCACCACTAGAGCATTCCCTCATCCAGTCCATATGATCTTTATACCACTGAACTGTCAGCTTGATACCATCAGCAAACATTGTGGTTGGACCCCAACCAAGTTCTGCATTAGCCTTAGAAGGATCAATAGCATAACGTTTATCATGTCCCTTGCGGTCTGTTACATAGGTAATAAGGCTTTCTGGCTTGTCGAGTTCTTTCAGAATAATCTTTACGATTTCAATATTTGCCTTTTCATTGTGCCCACCGAGGTTATAAACTTCGCCAACTTTACCCTTTTCAAGGACAGCAAGAATGCCGTAGCAGTGATCTTTTACATACAGCCAATCGCGAACGTTCAGTCCTTCGCCGTAAACTGGAAGAGCTTTGTCCTGGGAAGCATTATTGATCATCAGCGGAATCAGCTTTTCCGGGAACTGATAAGGTCCGTAGTTATTGGAACAACGGCTGATAGTTACAGGAAGACCGTAGGTTCTGTGATATGCCATAGTCAGCAAATCTGCAGATGCCTTGGATGTAGAGTAAGGGCTTGATGTATGAATCGGTGTATCCTCATGAAAGAATAAATCAGGTCTATCCAGCGGAAGATCGCCATACACTTCATCCGTACCAACTTGATGGAATCTCTCCACCCCGTACTTACGGCATGCATCCATCATAACCTGAGTACCGAGAATATTTGTTTCAAGGAAAATTCCTGGATTCTCGATAGATCGATCAACATGAGATTCCGCCGCGAAATTTACTACAATATCCGGATGCTCTTTCTCAAAAATGTCAAAAATACCTTCTCTATTTCTGATATCTTCTTTATAAAACACAAAGTTCGGATTCTTCATCGCATCGTTAAGTGTATGGATATTTGCTGCATACGTAAGTGCATCCACACATACTACTTTCCAGTCAGGCCTTTCATCTAATAATAAATACACAAAGTTGGAACCAATAAACCCTGCTCCACCTGTTACAAGTACTGTCTTGTTCATTTATTTTCCTCCAAAAACTAATTAATACTGTGCATCTGTTCTAATTTTTTCGTATATAGATTCTACTATTGCTACTCCAAAGACAAAAAATGCAAAATATGTCTTATTGCCATAGTCTAAAACAGGCTCTAACATCATTTGCAAAACATAAAGTGCTATCCAGCAAATCATAGGGATTGTAAACTGCTTAGGTAAATCATAGTTTTTTATTAGCTTAATACATTTTTTTATTGGTGAAAGCAGAATCGCAATAAGCAATAATGCCAATACCCATCCTCCCAAATCATACGAATCAAATACCACATTGTGAATTTGACCATTCATAACTGTATTTCTGATATTATAGCCGCCAAAGGGATATTTCAGAAATTCATGAAAAAAAAGCTGATATCTGCTGCCTCTTCCCCCACTTACTATTCCAGTAAACTTATCCTCATATAGCAATCTATTTAATAAATTGCTACCAAAAAATTTTGTTTGAACGTCAAACCAGTTAAAATAGAACATCGCCACTACCAAAAGAATAATTGCAATTAAACCAAGTATTGCGCCATGCCCTCTTCGCATCGCATAGAATACCAATACGACTATTAATATTGCGATAAATATCAAGCCTGTTCTAGATGATGCAATTAAGAAGCTTGATAACGAGAGTACCAAACCGGCTATAGATAATACCTTTTCAATCAGTTTTGATTCCTTAAAAATACAAAAATACCAAAAGAACATACCAATTGACAATACTGCCCAAGCGGCAATCTGTGTTGCAGCGACTACTGATCCGTTTCCATACCAATACTCATAAAAACGTCGGCTATCTATCATCACTGAATTGGATACTGTTAAATATGCCTGTAATGAGAATCCGAAACTTCCAGCAAGTAAATATCTCGGGATAATCGATATCACATCTTGAGATGATAGTTTTCTAGTTATTGCTTTTCCAAATAAGTAGCAAATAATCATATGCCTAAATAGACCTATATCGAATGATCCCACCACTATCAAATATGCCAGAGTATATATCAATCCGAATGCAGCTATTGTAATTCCTAATCTTGTATAATGTACAGTAGACTCTTTTGCTACAAACAATAACGCTACGCTATAAGCAAGCATTAAATACGAAATGATACTATGCCGACCTAGGAGGTTTAAGGTATATGAAAATATTATTAAGCATGGAATGATTTCATAAAAAATGACATCCTGTCTTCTCATTTTTGATAAGTCCATAAATCAAATCTCTCCATAGTTTATTCTGTCTTTCTCTTTTAAATTGCTCTCTCGATGGCTTTTCTGAAAGGAAATCATTTTTCTTTAATGTTTGCAACGCATTAAAAACTTCTTCTCCTGTCGTACATGCAAAGCCATTTTTAAATTGTAAAACCATTTTTGACAAATCAGAGTTTTTAGGTCCAACAAATAATATGGGCCTATTTATAAAAATGTAATCATACAGTTTTGTTCCTAACGCATGATTTCGAGAGTCAATTATCAAGCACACATCTGATTCGGCTATCTTTTGAACTCCTACTTTATAATCAACAAACCCTGTTGTCTGTAATACATCTTGAGCAACATTCGCTTTATTCAATAATGAATCCGCTTGGCTCTCTCTGCTTCCAACTTGAAGCAAATTTGCCTTTTTTCCAGCATCCAGATACTTTTTCAATCCTTGTAAAAAGATAAGTGAGTACTTGTCAGAGTAATAAAACATTTTTCCAAATCCCGTAATAACTAATGTATCTTCCATCTTTGTATGAGGATTGTCAAGTTTAATACTCTCAACGATTGCATCGTCATATCCATTTTCGATTTTTACGAATTTAGATCTCTGCAGCGGATAAAATTTTTTAAACAATTTCACCCACCCATCGGTTACTGTCGTAACTCTAGTGGCATTTGCTACCGCTGTTCGTTCATCCAATAAATGAACAATTCGTTCTACCATCGTACTACGACTGTACCAACCTTCACGAATATCAAATATCCACGGATCCCTAAAATCTAATATGCTTGGGACTCCATGTTTTTTTGCAGTTTTGGTACATGCAAATGTAAAAAATGGGCCACCACTGATAATTACTATATCTGGATGGCATTCCTTAATCATACCCTCAACAGCAGATTGATATTTCTTCTGATTTACACGAAACGTGTTTAAATTGTTCTTAAAGCTTCCTGACTCTGTACAAATATCTACGAATGAAGCCTTTTTTATATATGCCGGCAGCTCACCCTTTTTCCGATTAGTTACCAGAAATATATTATCCTTTTTCGACATATATGCAGCTAAGCTTGAGATTCTAAGTGTTCCAACACCTTGATCTGGTGGAAATGCAGCTGCAACTAGTAGTATATTGCTCATTTTCAATGCCCTTCGTTCTATCTCTTTTTCAAAACCGATTGATAAACTTCATTAACGTGTTTGATAAATGAATCCGCACCATACAATTGAATAGTTGTTTCGCTAATAAACTTGCTATCATAATTATCAATAGAGCAATAGACCTGTTCGAGTGCGTTAGCGAGAGCTTCTTCATCACCAACATCTATAATATAGCCGAATCTATTATCTTCATTAAAAATCTCATCGAATCCTCCATTTCTAGTTCCTATCACAGGAAGACCGCAAGCCATTGCTTCGATATATGAAACGCCGAAAGTTTCTTTGAAACTAGGAAGGACAAAAGCATCCGATTCTTGCATAAGTTCAGCAACTTTTTCTCTTGGCAATGTACCGGTTAACTTAATTCTGTTTTCCTCACCAAACTCCTTTATTAGACCTGCTAGTTCGTTTTTATAATTGCCTTGCCCAACAATCATTAGCTCGACTTTTTCATTATGGCAAAATGCCTCATGAAATGCCTTAATTGTTAATTGATGTCCTTTTCCTTCAACTAATGAACCCACAGATACGAATCGAAAAACGCTATGATTTATTCTCGGTTTAAAGGTGAACAATGGAGATAAGATATTACTAACAACCCAAACATCTTCTCTTTTAAAACGTTTGACCATACTATCACGCAAAGAATGCGATACCGCTACAACCGCATTAGAATAATTAATGGTTTCTTCAAGTGCTTTTTTATGGTAGCTGTCTAGTTCACCCAAAACATTACTGTAGTGTTCTGTATAGACAACAGGAATGCCGTATCTATTACGTAATTTGGTAATAGACGTTCCTGCTGGATCATATGAATGGACATGAATAATATCAATTTTATGTTCAGACAATACCCGTTTAAGAAGTCGGTCATAAGCAATGGCTGTACGTTCAAATTTTTTATGGAATCTATCGCATCCGTATGAAGGGACATAATATCTATACGTTAATAATCCATCTTCATCCTGTTTGGTAATCTTATATAAATGGTGTGTTGAAAAGCCTCTTACTCCTACAGTTTCGCAGTAAGCCATTACAACATTATTACCATCATTTTTTAAAGCCAATGCCTGTTCCTTGAAAAAAGAACCCAAAATGATATTGCTTGGTGAATTATACCATGATGGAATTACTAATATATTCATACGGATTCCCCCTGACTTTAAAAGATTATTTGACCACTAGCCACTGCTTTTAGGTGCAGACCATATGGGGATTTTCCATATTTCTCTGCAGATTTTAATAAATATTCTTTATTGATCCATTTCTTACGATATGCTATCTCTTCCGGTGCCGAAATCATTACCCCTTGTCTCTGCTCTGTGATCTGCACAAAATTTGTAGCCTCTACTAGACTGTCCATAGTTCCGGTATCAAGCCACGCAAATCCGCGTCCTAAAACCTGTACCTTTAAAAGCTTTTCATTTAAGTACATTTCATTAAGAGTAGTGATTTCCAGTTCTCCTCTTGCAGATGGCTTAACATTCTTTGCCCACTCACTCACACCTGTTGGATAAAAATATAATCCAGTAATACAATAATTGCTCTTAGGTTTCTGCGGTTTTTCCTCAACTGAGAGGATATTCATTTTTTCATCGAATTCCATAATTCCAAAACGCTCAGGATCATGAACGTAATAACCGAAAATCGTTGCATATCCATTTTCTGCATTGGCAACAGCATTGTTGAGAAATCCTGAGAGTCCCCCGCCATAAAAAATATTGTCACCAAGAACCAACGCACAAGGCTCGTCTCCGATAAATTCTTCTCCAAGGATAAATGCCTGAGCAAGCCCATCTGGACTAGGCTGAACCTTATAAAATAAACTGATACCGAACTGGCTACCGTCCCCAAGTAATCTTTCAAAATTTGGCAAATCAGACGGTGTGGATATTATAAGAATGTCTCTAATCCCAGCAAGCATTAAAGTTGAAAGCGGATAATAAATCATCGGCTTATCGTAAATAGGCAACAGCTGCTTTGAAGTAACCATTGTCAAAGGATAAAGACGGGTTCCTGCACCGCCGGCTAAAATAATACCTTTCATATTCGTCTCCTAAATTAATTATCGATGTATCTCTCTATTGATTCTTAGTTATACTATAGTTTTACCCTCTGTATCTGCCCAGGTTTTACTTCTATCATTTTTTCAGGACATTTATTATTTACATTTGACAAGTCAACCAAAAGTGATAAATCTTGGGTAAAAATATCAAGTTCTAAATTCTTTGGATCAACATAACAAATAACATGCCCATCAAGCCAATAGGCCTTTGCGACACAGGATTGTCTTTCAGCTAGATACTTAATAACCTCTGTAAATTTCGCAATCCATAAATCATTCTCGCAAGATTTCAAATATGCTAAATGCTCGGAAGCTTCAGCAGTAGTAATTGTTTGATAACCTTTGGTTATATCGTCGCTGACATTATGCCACATCTCAATCAGCCACTTATTATTCTCTCTAGCTTTATCGACCCAGCTTTGACGCATTACATTCGGTGATTGCTCAGACTTATCACATATACCCATTCGTTTTAAGTTAAACCATGAACCAGGGTTATTCGCCGTATCGCTCAATATTTCTAAATCATTGTAGCCACGCGAACCTTGTGCAACACCAAGATAACCTGATTCTTTAAGAACCTGATACCCAAGTCTACACATTTGGTTTTCTGGGCAAACATAAGCTATTGTTTTTCTTTTGGTTATTTTCTCAAAGAAAACTTGAGAATGGTATATCTCATGCTTTAGCGCCGTCATATCAGATGAGATATGCGTCCCTTCTTCCATACGTATATGGTTATATGAGTGATTAACAAGTTCAATATAAGGATCGTCGTTTAATTCTTTCCAGAATTTCATATGTGGAGCAACATTTTTTACTGTTCCTGCAACAGTAATAGGTAATGAAAACTTATTTGCTAACGCTTTCAAAGCTTTAGCCGTTTTATAAACTCCATCATCCGATATTATCGTTACAATTCCGCATTTATTCTTATATACCGGTGCAATTCGCACATTTAATTCGACTGCGCCATCAGGAACAATAAATGGTTCTAAACATGGCTTTTTTTTTCGTCTCTTTCCGCCTGGGAAAAGATACACATATTGCACCAAGAAGAAATATACTTTTTTTATTAAATTTTTTATTTTTCCCATACTATTGCCCTTTCACTTCTTGATTGCACTAAGCCTAAATGAGACCCTTACACAATTCGCTTAATTGCTGCATTGACTCTGTAAATAATACCAATAAAGAATCTCTTAACTGCAAGCTTACCCTTATCAGCATCTTTAAGCTGTGCAATCTTTTCTGCATGGCATTCTGTTGCCATTTGGAAATATGGTGATAATCGTTCTTCACTGAATTCATTTGAGTTTCTAAGAAGCATATAGTACAGCGGAATGAACCTAAAATAATTTGATTGTTTGTATTTCCCATACACATATGAAATATATTCATATATGATCAACGTACGCATTAACCCTACTGTACGAGACTGTCCATTCCAGATTCCATTGTCTGTCTCATAATAACTAGCCATCACATCACTCAGAAAATAAATTTTCCCACTGTGTGAAAAAACAAAAGTAATGTAGTTGTCGTTAAACAACGGATTCCTAAAAACTTTTTGTTTTTGATTGATTGAAGAACTTCGGAACATCAATGAGTCTGGATGGAAATAACCTTTCCACCAATAGTACCCAAAATCAACCTTGCCAGATTTCTTAATGTTTGTACGAAGAATACTTGATGTACCATCTAACCGAATAAAACTGACGTTATGTGCACAGCATGAGCAATCTGCATTCTTGGGATCATCTAAAATATCTACTTGCTTCTGAAACTTACTTTCATCACAGTAGCAATCGTCACCATCAAGATACATAAAATACGTCCCAGTGATATATTTCAACAATGAAAGCCTGTTATTTGATGCTCTCTCTCCCGAAAGATATTTCTTTCCAGGCTCGCGTGGCTGAACTACCAATCTTATTTTCCCTGGATATTTTTCCTGCCACTCCTCTATTTTTCTATGTGTTCCATCTGAAGATCCATCGTCACCTATAATAATCTCATAATCAAAATTTGTTTTCTGACTGAATATACTATTCATTGCCCGATCAACATATTCTTCTTGATTATAGAAAGTGACTAAGATACTTAGTTTAACCATAATGTTATTTCCTTCCACTTAAGCCGATTTTTATCTTCTGAATCATTGCCCCCGGTCGAAGAATTCCAAAGAAAAATACAGTATCAATATTCGTGATACATACCATAATTCGTTCTTTCTTGGTTTTTGCAATACTCATTTTGTAACGGAACATTTCAGATTTATACCTATACTTCGTTTTAAAGTGTGGAAAAATCTGAGGTCGAGACAATAACTCGTTTTTGACATAGTTTGCTAAGTCCAGATAATATTGACTTCTCCGCGCTGAGAACAATTCAGTATTTGCAGAAATACCCACATCTGCACGATGCTTTATTACGCAAGCATCTACTGATGATATTGGAATACGATTAATAATTACTCTCTTCTCCATCGGCGGATCTTCAAGCAACTTGTATCTTTCATCGTACAACCCAAATTCATCAAAAAACTTTCTTCTGAAGCATAGTGCCTGTGTGACCATTGGAAACAAATGCTCCGCTCCACATTTTTGAAAATACCCTTTCGGTTCAAGTTCAAAAACCGTACCTAGTACTTTGTTTGTATTCTCAACTTGTTCTTTATAAATAGGCTTCATCTGCTCGTCACATTCACATGCTTTTCCGGTAACAATATAGTATTTGGGATTCTTTTCAAGAAACTCCACTTGGGTGCTGAAAACTTTTCCATCGTAGAACGTATCATCGCCAGCAATGATTTTAATAAATTCACCACTAGAATGCTTAATACCATTATTGATATTCTTAACAGTACCTACATTTACTCCATCATGGAGCAATGTATATCCTTGAATATTATCCCTCTTATTCTTTTCAATGTAGGATACAATTTCATTTTGGGGAAAGTTTGGTGAGCCATCATCTGCAATTACAATCTCTATCGCTGGATAGTCCTGCATTAAAACAGAATCAATTGTTTCATAAATATATGCAAATTGTTTGTATGATAGGATAATAACAGAAACTAATCCGCGTTTTGCTTGCATATTATTCCACCTTATCTAAACTCATTAATAGCATCAATTACATACTGAATCTCTTCATCAGTCATTCCGTAGTACATAGGGATACTCAGCTCGGTTGCACTAATTACTTCGGCAATTGGAAAGTCTCCCTCTTTATATCCCAGATCTTTGTAGCAATCCTGAAGATGCATAGGAATTGGATAATGCTTGTTTGTGACGATACCCTTATCATTCAAGAACTTCTCAAGTTCGGCTCTTCTCTTGCAACGAATACCAAAGATATGCCATACCGGAACTATGTCCTCTGGTACAAAAGGAAGAATCACTTCAGGATTCTTAATACCATCCAAGTATTTCTGTGCAATCCTTCGTCTCTCAACATTCATTCTCTCGAGGTGAGGAAGCTTAGCGGCAAGGAACGCTGCCTGCATTTCATCAAGACGGCTGTTATTTCCCTGATGGATATGATGATACTTATAATCGGATCCATAATTGCCAAGTGCACGTACTTTCTCTGCAAGTTCTTTATTGTTTGTTACAGTCGCGCCCGCATCTCCAAGCGCCCCTAGATTCTTTCCAGGGTAGAAAGAGAAGCCTGAAGCATCACCAAAGGATCCAACTTTCTTTCCCTTATATGTTGCCCCATGTGCCTGAGCACAGTCCTCAATTACATAGAGGTTATACTTCTTTGCAATCTCCATGATAGGATCCATATCGCACGCTTGGCCATACAGATGAACCGGCATTATTGCCTTAGTTTTATCTGTGATTGCTGCTTCAATCTTTGCAGGATCAATATTAAATGTTCTGATATCTGGCTCTACAAATACTAAAGAAGCCCCAACATAAGTAACTGCCAATGCAGTAGCAATATAAGTATTTGAAGGAACAATAACTTCGTCTCCTTCACCAACATTCAATGCTTTCAGTGCGAGCATAAGGGCATCCAGTCCATTGCCAACACCTACACAATAGTTTGTAGTGCAGTATTCAGCAAAGGCTTTTTCAAATGCTTCATCTTCTGCACCTTCGATATACCAAGAACGAGTAAATACTCTATCAAAAGCATCACGCAGTTCCTTGTTCAATTCACGCTCCATGGGTAAAAAGCTTACAAAAGGTACTTTCATTATCTAATCTCCTCCAAATATTTTTTGAAATCATCATAGTTTCTGATATAGTCTTCAACTTTGTAGTAATCCGATGCTGCCACACATAATACCGAATCTTTCTGAAGCCAGAGCATCTCTCTCCAAGTTGGACGGTCTATCATTACTGCAATGGATGGATCTGATAGCTCAATTTCCTCTCTTCCAAGTTCATTTTCCAAAATCAGCTGTATTCTTCCGTATGGACAGAACAACAATTGTTTCAACTCTTTATGTGCATGGAATCCTCTTCTTACGCCTTCCGGAACTTTAGAAATATAATAGATTCGCTTAATATCAAAAGGTATGTCATTATTTGCCTCAAAGAAAGATAGTTCTCCCGCATCCACAGTAGGTATCGTTTTGATATGAGCTACTTTGCAGCCAGCAACAGTATCTCTGTCATCTAGGATATCTCCCTTTAAAACAGAATACCATTTTAAATCTGTCTCGCCTTCATACCTTACCAAGATGTTTTCTGAAATATCTACCGTTTCGTGGAAGTTGTGTTTGTCATAGAATCTCACGGCTCTTTGATTCTTTCTAGAAACGCACCAATACACGCTTTCTAATCCGAACTCAGAAAAGGCTTTCTCAATTATTGCTGTCATACCAAACCACGAATATCCATGGCCCATTGAAGCCTTGCGAACCGTAATAGCAAATTCTGCACTAAGATTATCACGATCAATATGTTTCAAGCTAACTGTGCCCATGTATTCATCTGTATCAGATACAATGGCAAGATTCACATTATCTGTATACTCTTGGTTCGCGAGAATGAAGGCTTTACAGTCATCCAACGTTTTAGAAGCAAAGTTTGTATGTAAATCATGAACAACGCTATCATCATGCATCCACTCAAGCATTAATGGAGCGTCTTTAATCTTTAACTTTCTCAAGTACATGTTCTCACCTTTTTCTTTCAATAATTCTTATTAATTCATTAACCAGCTTCCCGTAGTCATATTCTTCAGCAACTGTTCTAGCATTAGAGCAATACAGTCTGTACTCTTCTTCCGGAAGCTTAGACATTTTAATAATTGCATCTGCTACTGCAGTTGGATTATTCTCCACCGAAATACCGCATTTTCGACTTTCAACCAAATCATAAGCAGGCTTTATCATAGACAGTACGGGTTTTCCACTAGCAAAATACATGAACAGCTTATTGGGACTTACGCCGTATTTCAGTAAAGCTGTATTTGCAAAAGTAAAGATATTGAGATTTCCTCTTGTGAGGAGATTCATTGCATACTTTTTATCTAAGACACCCTTGAATTTAATATTTTGTAAGTTGTAATCCTGTGCCATTTTCTTTAAACGTTCTTCTTGATTGCCATATCCGTAAATCAAAAACACAACATCTTCAACATTACGTTCTTGAAGTTCTTTTGCTGTTTCAACGAGAACATCTAATCCATTGAACGCACTTATTGATCCCAGGTATACTACTTTGAATTTGTTATTATCCAAATCAAGATCTTCGAGAACACATTCATCTTTTTGTTTGTCTACGGTAGCTAAATCTATGCCATTATTCAGATAGCCAATATCACTAGTATCAACATCTCCGCCCTTTTCTTTACTCCATCCCTTATCAACGATGTAGTCTCGACCGCCTTGGAATGAAAAAATGATTCCGTCTGCTTCCCGATAGGATTTATGTTCCATATTGTAGAGAACTTTTGTGATAGGAGAATTCTTTTTGAGGTATCCCATATCAACAAAACCCTCAGGCCACAAATCAAGAATGTCATAAATAACTTTTGTTCCGTATTTCTTTTTCCACTTCAAAAAGACATTCCCGAAGAGACCCGCAAAATCAGAAACGATAACATCAGGATTTGGCAATTCATTTCTCAATTTCCAGATGTTATTCTGAAATTGTAGAGCAACCAATACTCTCTCATAGCTTCTGTGGTAGCTTGCTGTATTAATAAAGTACCCTTTAGCTTCATCTGTTTCGACAAATCGGTACTTTTCGCCTTTGCTAAGCACGTTTTCGCCGCCTTTATTTTTTATACTTCCGCTAATGATGTATGCATCGTAACCATGCAAATTTAACTGTCTGCACAAATTGGTTTGACGCGACTTAAAAGCATCAGGGAAATTATATTCATTTACAATCCAAACTATCTTTTTCTTCATTATCTCTCCGCACCAGATTTCTTAGAATCTTACTTTCGGATCATCAAAAATCTCTTCACCGTCCAGGATGATTGGCTCAACGTCCACATCACGAAGGAAAATGTAAGGCTTCTCGTAATGATGATACTGGTCTCTCTCAACTCTATCAGCGTTACCGTCTTCCATGATCTTGATGGTATCTTCGATGAGGTCAAAACCTACGTGCGCCATAACACCTGCATAAGCCATATGACGAATATTCACTTCAGTAACCTTCATATTGCCCTGGCTATCCTCTTTTAGATCGAATGAAAGAATACCATGAGCCGGTACACCAAGCTTCTTCTCCAAATACTTGATACAGCTATCACAGAATTCATTGATTCTGTTTTCATTCAGGAAACGTCCGAAATGAGTATTGCCAGTTACATGAGAGGGAGCTGTATTGGCCATAACGTACTCAGCACATTCAAGAGAGGCCCCCTTCACATACTCACCATTGTAGTAAAGCATCTCATTCGCAAGATGACGTCCAGTAAGAAACTCACTAACGGTAAACTCCGGAATTTTTGCATTGATGAAAAGCCAACTCTTATAGCTGCTGATATCATCAAGACGAAGCGAACCCAATCCACCAGTTCCTTCAGTGGCACGAATCCAGCAAGGGAAGCCGATTTCGCTTTCAACTTCCTCAAAACGTGGATTCTCCTGTGTTACCTTGATAGTCTTCGGAATGAAATCTGTACCTTCAAGTAAGTCGGCCATAATAGACTTATCTCTCAAAGATTCTGAAAGCAGTTTGCCTCCCATGAACACAGGGCAAGGGAACTCGCCATTTTTCTCGTAATACTCGCCCCATTCAACAATTTCAGATTCTGGCTGTACGAATGCGTAGTCAATCTCCTTCTCTTCCACAAGTCTTTCAATCCATGGGAAGTATTCAGGATCAGTACAACGAGGGCAAATATAGTACTCGTCAACGAGCTTCTTTCCATCCTTCATAGTCATGAAGAAGCCCATAGCTTTTTTCTCAACATCACACCCAATTACTTTATAATCGGGATGGTTTTCTTTAATAATTGTTGTAATAGATCTCGGGGTCAGACCACCGATACCAGTAACTAAAATCGTCTTACTCATACTTACCTCTCTTTTATGAAATCACTTTCAGGATTTCTTCTATTTCATTTTTCATATCATCTTCGGTGTATCGTTGATCACATATCAACGACATTTCTTCATCATGAAATCGAGTTTTCTGATGAGGATACTTTTCATCCACTGGCCAATGACAAGGGCAATAAATACTATTTTTTATCAACGATTTCCTTAATTCGGTTCTCCACTCTTGTTTTAATACAACAGGAACGTGCAGAGGACAGTCTTCATCAGATAAGCTTTTGAATAGCAAATTCAATTTTCCGTGGAGCCCGTCAATCAATTGTGTAGCATTGCTACGTCGATGTTCCCTGATATACTGAGAATCCGCATTTTCAAATCTCTCGATTTCAGAATCACTTGCCTTGAATCCTATATAGTCTTCACCGAGCATATGATTTGCTTTGCCATACAAATCAAGAAACTCTTGTTTATCTCCGTTACCTGTTTCCAAATATGCTTTTTTCTTTTTTGCCGCATTGCGCCATATATCGACATAAACGGTATTCTCTTTTGTATATTCCTGTGTTATAAATCCATTTTGGGAATATACTGCAGCACACAAACAATCTAACCATTTTCTATAGCTGACAACAATATAGTCTGCACTGTCGTAAGATCTCGATCTGCTAAATGCTGTCTGTGTAGCATCAACAATAACTCTCAGTCCTGCTTCACGGCACTGTCCAGCAAATAATGCCGTTTCTTCTTTCAAAAATCCAAAGTAATCCATGATGAGGATTGCTTTAGAGTTTGTAATCTCATACCTTTCATAAAACGAAACTGAAAAACCTGCCTCGATAAATGGTGCTACCATTGAGCCGCAACAATAGGCCGGCAAAGAAACAGAATCGATACCCTCTACCTGCAATTCTTGTGCTATTAAGTACAATCCAGTTCTTCCTGATAAAACATAACGTTTTGGATAATCAGTTAGGTAGCAATATTCATTTTTCCCTCGTTTGAATGAGTCCATCATGAACTCACTACCAATTTCTCTCATAATCAAACTCCGACTGTTATCTGACATTTACCACCAAGATGATACGAGACTATCGTCGACCACATCATATATTAAATTATTCCCACTAGTATCTAGTACTTTGATATAGTCATACAACTTTTGGATATCTTTCGCTAATTCATCAGGACTTTCATTATCAAATTCAAACTGACCGACCTTTGACAAAATAGCTCCATCTCTACATTCATCACCCTCATTAGCTTTTATCAACGCAAGGGAACAGTCCGGCATTGTGCTTATTTCTTCAACACCATCTATACTTGCAATCTTACCTTCTTTAGAAAATACATTGATAATCGCTAGTTTTAATTTTTCATTTCTCAAAGGATTATGAATAAGCTGTTTAAGATTTCCGTATATCGCATGGTTAATAAACACATCTAAAAAATTGATGCCTATACTCTTATATGTATAGTTATACTGATGTGCTCCTTCCAAACGAAATCCGCATTCAAAGAATTTGTAGTTCTGCTTCTTGTCTATGAATCCTGAGAAAAATATACAACCATACGTAATGCCCATCGATTTAATCATTTTTCTCAGCTTTTCATCAACTTTTATCTTAAAGTTTTCAAGCTCTCGATGCGGGTAAAGCCAGCATGATTGAACAACCTTTTGAAAGCCATTATCTTTTGCCATAATTACATCATTTGTCGTTAATATAGAAATCTCCCCATCATTAACCAAATAATAAACATCAATTTTTCTATCTGTAATGTATTCCTCAATAATCACATTCTTGCTATACGATTTTTCAAGAGCCACATCATATGCCACCAGCAATTCGCTATAGTTCTGGGCAATTCCAACACCAATCGATCCTGCCCTATCTGTAGGTTTTACTATAACTGGATAAGAATCAACATCATTAACAGAACTAAACTCTCTGACCGTAGGCACTCTACATTCTCTGCAAAGAGCTTTAAACTTTACTTTGTTCCTAGTCACTTCAAGTTGTTCATTTGTGCAATAACATGGTAGGTTTAGTCTCTTACAAATTTTGATTAAGTATTCAATTTTAACTTCGCTATATCCGGCAGTAATTCCATCTACATGATTATCTGAGCAAAGTTGAGTCATCAAATCTACATCGGTCCAATTTACATTCCACGCTTCGTCTGCAAAAGCTTTTGCCGGACTAAGTTTCAAATCAGTATAATAATCTGCAACAATTACATAGAATCCAAGTTCTTGAGCTCTCTTGACAAGAGTCGTTTCATTAGGTGCTCCGCCTAATATTAGCAATTTTTTCTTTGAATCCTTCATTAGGCATTCTCCTCATCATTCCTTTGAACAACGCCATCATCCCATTGTTTCTGTCTATAAGTTGAAAAATCTCCTTGCTGTCCAGCTTCAACCTGATCACTATGTTTAAGGACTTTTTTCACGGTCAAGAAGATTACTTTTACATCCATTAAAAAGGAAATATTGTTCACGTAATCGATATCATACTTCAAACGTTCATCCCAATTTGCTGCAGTTCGGCCATTAACCTGAGCCCATCCACTCAATCCGGGTCGAACCAAATGCCGTTTTCGTTCCTCTTTTGTAAAATAAGGTATATATGAAACTGCCCAAGGTCTAGGACCAACTACACTCATATCACCGATAAGAATGTTCCACGCTTCTGGCAACTCATCTAGGGAAGTAGCACGCAGAATACGACCAAATTTTGTCAGTCTCACAGAATCAGGAAGCAAGTTACCTTCATCGTCGCGTGCGTTGCTCATAGACCTAAATTTGTACAAAGTAAAGATTTTTTCTTTACCTGTTTCGGGATCAATCCTTCCCGGTCTCTTCTGTTTAAAAATAATGGGAGTTCCAATATTCAAAGCAACTAACACAGCAATTATTAGGTACAACCAACTAAAAACTATAATTGCAAGTAATGCACATATAATATCCAGCATTCGTTTAATTACTCTAGCGTATACGCCATCTATTCTCATATTCTTCTCTCCCCGCCCTTTTTGAAATATATGACATGTGCGACCTTATCAATGAAATAACGAAGTGCAATGTAGGCATCACTATATGGACACTTCTTTTCCCATCGAGCATAATACACAGAATAAAAGTTGTTGGATTTTCCAGCCCCATAGGCAACTTTTTTGAATCCTTTTTTCATAAAAGTATTTTTTACTGCTGCGTTTTGTTCTGCTGAGACTGTAAAAATCAAATCGACACCTTTACCATCTATGTATCTAAATTGTTCATCAAGAATACTTTGGAAAATATGATGACCTTTATAATTTGCATCTACTCCTGCAAGTTCTATATATGCAGCAGAACCTTTATGGAACCATTTATTGCAATCAACAATACTAACAGTACTTGTTCCAACTAATTTGGATTCCAAAGTAGCGATAAATACCTCACGATTATCTTGATTTAATATCTTTTCAATATCTGTAACAGTAGTACTTCGTGTTCCATAAAGTAAATTCTTTTCAATATTTGCACTGTGTGCTCGACGAATAAGTTCTGCAACTTGCTCACATGTTATATTACTGTCTTGTAGTTTGCATATCTTTATCTCCACAATGTCACATCTCCCACACTCGTCTCTTACTCAAAACATCCTCTAATAACTTCAATCACTAACTCCTGCTCCTCAGCAGTCATCTTGTTATCCGACGGTAAACAAACACCTCTCTGGAAGATATCAGCACCAATGTCTTCAACTCCACCAGCGATATAAGCATTTGTGCGACATCTCAAACTACCATCCCTACCAACTACCTCATGCATTCTGTACATAGGCTGCATATGCATCGGCTTCCAGATCGGACGACCTTCAGCGTTGATGGAGCTTATAGATTCCAGAATTTCTGTTGGACAAGTCTTGCCGTGTTCCGGCATGTAACATACGTCCGTTTCCCCTCTAACCTGCTTGCACATAGCACTCTCATCAATAATCAAACTACTTAACCAATAGTTCGGCTCGGTGCCTTCCACAATCGGGTTCATCTTAACCGGCAAGTCTGTCAGTCCAGCTTTATATCTCTCGTATACTGCCTTCTTCTGAGCGATGTGCTCCTCAAGATATTCATACTGTCCACGAACAACACCTGCGATAACATTGCTCATTCTGTAGTTATAGCCGACTTCTTCATGCTGATACCAAGGAGCGTTCTCACGACTCTGAGTAGACCACTTTCTGGCTTTGTTTGCGTCTTCAAGGCTATTTGTTAATAAGCAACCACCGCTACTTCCTGTGATGATTTTATTTCCGTTGTAGCTGATTGCTGCATAATCACCAAAGCTACCACACTGTCTTCCATCAATTGTTGCACCCATGGCTTCGGCTGCATCCTCAATTAGAAGAGCTCCGTGCTTCTCACAGACTCTCTTAATTTCATCCATCCTTCCCGGGAAACCATAAAGCTCTGCACTGATAACTAGTTTTACTTCCGGATACATTTCAAATGCTTTTTCCAGCGCTACAGGATCCATATTCCAGGATTCTCTTTCTGTATCAATGAAAATTGGAATACCGCCTTCATAAACCACTGGATTCAGAGTAGCATCAAATGTCATGTCACTACAGAAGACTTTCTTTCCTTCTACTGCACCATGACTAATTGCAGGTTTTCCATATAATCGTTCACCAGCTAATTTCACACAAAGATGTAAAGCTGCCGTACAGGCTGACAAACCAACTGCATATTTTACTTCTGCTTTTTCTGCAGCAATCTTCTCAACTTCATTTATGTTTTTTCCAACTGTACTCATCCAGTTTGTATCATAGGCCTCTTTCATATACTCGAATTCAGGGCCATGCATTGTCGGACTTGAAAGCCAAATACGTTCAGGATTTTTTTCGATCTTGTGGTTTTCCGGAATAAACATACTATCTCCTCTTGTTTGTTAGATATTATTGTCTTTTTATAGTTTCTGTTGTATTGTTATTTTGGTGGAATTTCACCCTTTATCCATAATTTTCAAAATATATAAAAGGCATTTCAGCCTATTGTCGTCATATCAATTATCATTTAAAATATTCTTACATACACAACAAGTAGCTCTCGACGATCCGTAGATCATCAGAAGGCTACCTGCTCTAATATCTTGCCTTTTCAGTTTTGGGTTTAGTAAAGACAATCCAGCTTACCACCGTGATAAGCGTTTTCTTTACTTCCCTTCTTAGCAAAATCAAAATCTATTAAAACAGGAAAGCCTCAGGATCCACTTATTTCCAGTATCCTTGCTGGTTGTCCCTATTATATAATCTTCCCCAGACTTTGCTGGGAAACGGTTTTATCTCAGTTTCTTTAAACATGGTATTATTCTCCTTCTAAATTTCTATCTCTTCTATACTTCCTTAGTTCCTCACTTAATTACTGATTTTGGACGCAACCTACTACATCTTGCATCTATGTTCTTCTTTCTTATAGAACATTTAGTGTGCTTTATTTCAGTCGTATTAACTCCTTCCTATCAGTCATTCATATATATTATTCCCAAGCTGTATTTAACAGCCTAAGAAGTAACTTTTTTAAAACAATTTCATATCAATATGGCTGTTAATCATGCTCTAATCTCTTGCACTGTGAAGGTCTACTTCATGTGCAGGAGATTATTTGTTATACTGGTTAAAAAACCACCCTTCTAAAAACTATTAATCTGAAGGTCTTTTATCTTGTTCCGTGAAAGACTCTTCAAAATCAAACCTTAAGGAGGTAATCAAATGAAAAATGTAATCATCAACCAGCACAATGTTGTTGCGCTTATCGGCAGAACAAACAACAAGCCAACGGTTGCGCTTCCTTTTTTTCTAAAGGACATTTCACAGTTAGATGTAGATGTTTCTATCCTCTGCCCCATTGACCTTGCAGAATCACTGACCAGTTTACTCAGATTTGTTTTTGAGCCTGGCTACATTCTAAAACACAAGTCCGGAACCTATGAAGTCCACAAGGTGCATCGTCACTTCTTTAACAGCATTCCTTTACTTGTGGCTGTTACGATTTCTCAATATGGGGTATCCCGTAATGAAATCACAACGGCGTGTATCCAGCTTACAGATTTTGACACATGTTCTGTAAAAACAGCGCACAATATGTACCGTGGAATTTCTCTTGGTCACATTATCTGTCCAGGAAAGAAACACTCTCCCATCATTCTGGCGAATGGATTAAAGGAGGTGAACTTTCATGAAAATCACGGATAATCTCCATCCCTCAAAAGCTGCTCCCTTGTAACCATAACCACCGCAAAGCGTAGTCATCAAAAAAGATATGCCTAACAAAGGCACCTTCTATGCTGTTTTCCTCAAACGCACTCATTCCTACGGTATCCAGATTTTTATTCTGGAACCCACTCAGAACGATTTCAGAAATTCGCACTTCGTATTGAACGAGAAGAGGAAACAGAAGATTTGTATCGAAAATTGGATTTATGAATCCTCCCGCATTACATTTACACCAAAGCCATCATATCCTATTTTTTATACAACATTTTTGAATTGTGTGGTTTCGCCAAATCCCTATTCCATTAATTTTAATAATGTTCATATCAAATATCGGAAGAAGTCTGTTGCTAGAAGAACGGGATATAACATAAGCAACAGAATGTTTTACAACTCTCCGATTCTGCACCTTCAAAATAAGTCAAGCTATCTCGTGGGCAAAATCTACAATCCCAAAACCACTGGCAAAATCACATGAGATATTCCACTTCATATGAAGCAACTGGATTTCTACTCCTTCAAGCGAGAACTACGTCCACTTCGGTGGATTATAATCTAGAATCCAATTGCATCCTGGTAGGTATCCTTGGAACTTTTTCCAGGCACAGACTGCCCATTGAATGTGGATTTCACATATTTGACGAACCATACGAGTATGAAGTTCAAGATTACGGATACATAGGCTATCCTTGATTCTCCATTCTGGTTTCTTCTCCAGTACTCAATGCTAATAATGTTATCTGATATTCTATTGTATTAAAGCTTCTTTCAAAGCTCTGATTGGTACTCTGAAATTCAAAATACTCATCACAACCTTGAAATCTATGCCGACACCAAACCATATCAATTTACATAATTTTACGTGGTTTGGTGCTTTTGCATAGTATAAACTCACGAGCTGCAGTGCGTGTTTCCTTTATTTAAACCATTAAACCTAGCTAGATTAGGCACTTAGACACTTATATTCATTTTTCTGTAATAACTGCCTCTAGCTTGTCATAATCCATTGTAATTTTATCTTTCTCACAATCTATGTGCTTTGGTAATTTATCACGCTTGCAGATGTAGTATATTTATTATGAAGAAACTATCACTTCATCCCCAGTATTATGCTCTGCAAATTTGGTCAATGAAACGGGTGCCAGAAGGTTAATGTATATTGATTGAAATTGATAATCCTCCCCATATTGAACAAAAGATTATAAAGATGGGACTCGACTAAGCCCTTAAACACTTGTAAATACTGGTTTTTCTCTGGTTATCCCTATTATATATTTATTGATAGACTTTTTAATTAAATCATGCAAACGCGTTGCCGTCAGAATCAAATAAAACTACGCTAATTTAATCAAAACTTATCGTGAAATAGCCCTATCCTGTTTGTAAGTTGGCACCACGTTTTGCACCAAATCACAAATATCCTCCCGGTTGGAATAACTGGCCTTCGCCAAATTCTCCAAATCCTCCAAAAACTTCTCCAAATCAAACGGAATCGGACTCCCAATATGTATCAACTTATTCGGCGTAGTCTTCATCCCTTCCTCCGCCATAAGTTTCTCTTCATAAAGCTTCTCCCCAGGCCTCAACCCAGTATACACAACCGAAATATCCACATCCGGCTTATACCCCGACAGCTTTATCAAGTTCCTTGCCAACGTATCAATCTTCACCGGTGCACCCATATCCAGCACAAATATCTCTCCACCCTTCGCATACGTTCCCGCCTGCAACACAAGGCTCACCGCTTCAGGTATCGTCATAAAGTACCGAATGATATCCGGATGCGTAACCGTAACCGGCCCGCCAGCCTCAATCTGTTTCTTAAAAAGAGGAATCACAGACCCATTACTTCCTAAAACATTACCAAATCGAACCGCCACAAAATCTGTAGCTTTCCTTTTACCTTCTTTATACTCCCCAAATTGTTCTCTGGTAGCAGCAACCATATCATAATCTGCACCTTCATCATGCCCATTCAAATCCGGCAAAACAATCGGCTTACCCTGTTTACTCAGCCTGTCCATAGTCTGAATCACCATTTCACACAGCCTCTTGCTCGCTCCCATAATATTCGTAGGATTAACCGCCTTATCTGTACTGATCAGCACAAACTTCTCACACCCACTCTGCAGTGCCGCGCTGGCAGTCTTATACGTTCCCAGAACATTATTCTTAATGGCCTCACAAGGACTTGTCTCTATCAACGGCACGTGCTTATGCGCCGCCGCATGATAAACCACATCCGGCCTATACTCCGCGAACACACTGTTAATTCGTCTGCTATCCCTCACAGACCCAATCAAAACAACCAAATCAAGTTTCGGATATTTCCTCCTCAACTCCTGTTCAATGTCATAAGCATTATTCTCATAAATATCAAATATAATTAGCCGTTTCGGACCATGCGCCGCAATCTGCCGACACAACTCGCTGCCAATAGAACCACCGCCACCGGTAACCAGAATCGTCTTATTCCTCAGCGCATTGAAGATTTCCTCCATGTTTACCTTAATCGGATCTCTCCCCAGCAAATCCTCCACAGCCACACTCTTCATCTTACTAATTGACACTTCCCCATTCACCAACTGATAAATCCCCGGAAGTATCTTCATTTCGCACCCAGTCTCCTTACAGATATTGAGAATATCTCTCTTCTCCTCAGCCGTAGCACTGGGAATCGCCAATAAAATCTGATCAATCTTATATTTTTCCGCACTCAGCAGAATATCATCCCTGCCTCCAACAATCGGAATACCTTCTATGTAACGCCCCATCTTATTCGGGTTATCGTCAATAATACAGCAAACCTTTGCCTTCACTTCACTGGCCCGGTTCAAATCCCTGATTATAATCTGTCCTGCAGCTCCCGCACCAATCAGCATCACCCGATGTAGCACGGCATCCTCTTCACTCTGTTTGTTCCTACTGCGTTCCAGCAAAATAAACCGATAAGAAAACCTAACCGCAACCGTAAACACAAACTGTAACATTATCCCAAACAGATAATAAGAAATCGGCATTCTCTTAAAAAACAAAGTTATCCCAACTATCTGCACCAGCCCGGTAATCACATTCGCCGCCCCAACCCGGAACAGCTCACTGAAACTCGCAAACCGCCAAACGCTCTTATACAACCTAAGCGCCCAATACACTCCAATACAAACCACCGTATACCAAGGTGCAAACTTCAAAAACGCCCCCAGATAAACATCCGGAATCATAGAGTATCTGCAGTCAAACCGAACCCACAGAGCCAGCATAAACGCCGCGTTCACAGCCACAACATCATACAGCATCAGCCAAAGCGCAATCGCCTGCCAATGTTCCATGAATTTTCTTTTCTTACCGGCCTTCCGCATCAGCTCTTCCTGAATCTTATCCCTCTCATCATTGGCCTCTGCTACCTTCCATTTTCTCTCCTCGTCACCGGTCATGCCAGAACGGTTTCCCCTGCTCTCGTCATCTCCCGCATCCTTACCGCCTCGAATAAACGCTTCCTGCTCTTTATCCTCTCTCTTCCTGTCTCCGGAGTTAATCTTCGCCAAAGCAAACACCATCACAAACAGAAACAGTACCAGCAGAAGCAGCAGCACAATGATTATCTGCCACATAATATCTCCCCTCGTATTTTCTATTTCTTTTATTTCTGTTATTCTTTTTATTATTACTTTGAATATTCTCTGCCCCCAAAGAGCAATTCTTCGCCGACACCAAAAGGAGCCGACCGGCGATATTCAACCGGAAACCATGCGTCACTGGCGCACAGCCTCTTGCCAGTTTCCCGGCATCTATATAAGAGTGAATATTCACACTTATTTCCGAATTATTTTCGTTTTCGCTCGAAATCTTTCTGGCATTTCACTCCAAGATTTCTGGCGCTGTTCAGGAAACGGCTTCCCTGATGTCCATTTTCGCATTCAAACATGGCCCCGTTCTTCCTGATTTTCCCTCCGCAGACAAAACATCTGCTGCTTGTCCCTTCCGCGCTGAGCTCCAGAACCACAATCCCGGCAATCCATGCCTTGTATTTTAGAAACTCTCTTATCCGGCTTCCCAAATACAGCGGTGAATACATCCCGGAACGATACTGCACCATCTTTGAAAATTCCTTGTCATAAGACGGAATCACAATGACCCTTGCCTCTTCCCTCACACAGAAATCCACGATTTCCCTGCTCACCTGGTGCGCATAGTGATCAGAAAGATTTTTTAACCGCAAATAATATTTGTGGTTGGGCTGCGTCACATTATCTTTGTCCGTATAAACCCTGGACTTCTCAATCTTCTCCAGAAGGACTTTGCATTTGCTCCTGTAAGCATCCCCGCCTCTGCAGGAATACACTGCCTTCTGTTTCCCATCTGCATCCAACACACAGCACATGGCAAAAATGTCTGTGTTCGTAAACTGAACACTGCATACATTCTCCCGGTCCTTCATCCGCTCTTTCGCGTTCCTGGCATCCTCTGTCTGCTGTTTGACGGGCACGTGAAGCCAGAACTCCTTCTCCTTAAAAACAACCGTCGGAGAAAGCATCAGAGCTTCTTCCGGAATCGACTGCCCTTTTAACCTGCAGTCCATCCAATTCCACCTGTTTCCGTCCCATACCTTCAGGGAAATCCTGTTTTCCTTAAAATCCTTATACATCCCCTTAAAGTAGGTAACAGACGCATCAATGGTATCCGGTATAGTGTAGACCAGATCATCGCCGGAATTTTTATACTTTTCTGTATAACTCTTCAAACTGGCAGAGGCTTTGTTAATCGCCGAGCGCCTGAAATAGACAGGAACCCTGCCAAAAGGCAGAGGCTGCTCGGGTATTCTTCCGTCTCTTCCCGCAATCGTCAGGCGCTCTAATGAGCCCTGCATCTGAAGAACGTTCAGTTCCCAGATTTCCTCATGCTCCAGTAGCAGGCGGAAATAAAAATCCAGGACCTGTCTGTAGTATTTCTCAGTCTCTGTCAGCCACTCCGGATGAGAACAGCGAAGTTTGTATTTTATTGTCTTAATGCTGTATCCTGTTTTCATTCGTTTATTCCAATAAATGGGACATATTTTTTTAGAAATGCGACATAAGAGGGAAAAGACAGGTCAGAAGGCGCATTTCGCGGCTTCTGACCACTTTGATGACCATGAATGAGTTGGTTTCACAGATTTGTGAGCTGGTTCATATATCTGCGCTTGGTGTCGGGCTGAATGTGGACGTATAAGTCCAGCGTTGTCTTTACGGAAGTGTGGCCCAGGATTTCGGAGAGGGACTTTGTGTCAAAACCCTGTTCGATCCAGCGGCATGAGAACTGGTGGCGCAGCGCGTGGATCTTGATGTGGGGAATCTCACATTTTTTCAGCAGGGCTGCGTATCGTCGTTGTATGGTTCTTGGCTCCATGCATTTTTCCGTGCCTGTCAGGATAAAAAATCTGCCGTCTTTTTTCAGAGGAGCTGCCAGTTCCAGAAGCCTGTCGGGAAGAGGGATTATGCGGATGGAGGTCGCTGTTTTTGGTGTGCCGATGTTTAAATGGGTGCGGGAACATTCTTTTTTCCCGTCGGTCATGAGCATGTTCAGGTTTTTGACGCGTGTCACTGTGCGGCGGATATGGAGCCTGCACCGGGTGAAATCAATGTCTTCCCATTTGAGCCCGCTCAGTTCTCCGACCCGGATGCCGGTATACATACACAGCAGGATGCCGAAGGAAAAGGAGTCCATATCACTCTGCAGGAAGGTATCCAGCTTTTTGTAATCCTCACTGCTCATGATCTGTATATCGCTGCTGCTTGAGGGAATACGGGGGAACTTAAGAGGTTCAGCCGGGAAAAAGCTGAACTCCTGGGCATACCGGAGGAGATTTTTGAGCACACTTATGATAACATGGATACTGCCGTATGCCATGCCCTGCTCCAGTTCCCTCTGTACAAAGCCTGATATGGTGTGGTTTGTGATTTTTCTGACCTGCATATTGCCCAGAATGGGGAGAATATGGTTGTCCAGGATCTCTTCGTAGTTGGAATATGTGCTCTCCTTTACGGTATAGCGGATATGTGCTTTCCACTGTATACTCACTGTACGGATCCGGTCATCCTGGGGTGGGGCGGAGGACCGGCTGGTGTACATAGGCAAATTAGGAGTTTCAGATATGATTTTGGCTTTCTTGTCTTTTACTTCCATGTAAGATTTGCCGTACAGATATCCGTAATGGATCTTGCCGTCTATGTCACGCCCTTTTATATATCGGGCTTCCCAGCGGCCGTCTTTTCGTTTTCTGATATTTTCGCCTCTTCTTGGCATATTGACCTCCTTAAAATTAAGAATTTCTTAAATGAATTCAGACCATTTTTTTGACCACTAATGATTATCTATTAATAATGAAAAAATACCGTGGTTTTCATTTTATATCCGGTAAAGTTTTCCAGAAGTCCAGAATATACTAAAAATAGCCAAAAAATTGCCATTATTTTTTGGCATATTGACTTTAAAGACTTTTAGCGTTAAACTTAGTTTTGACTAAAGACCGGAATATTATTTTTGTTAATACTTTTTCTTGTCTTTAGATGTCGCATTTCTAAAATAATGCGGTTCAAAAAAGGAGCCCGCCTCCGCGCGAACTCCTGCAAATACCAATTACAACGTTACCAAAGTGAAAGCCCTCGCCGACATCTCTGCCGGCAAGGGCTTCCACTTTTTAAGACTATTCTTATTATCAACTTCAGTATCTCACACACCTGAAGTTCTTGTCAATCATTTTTCCTGTATTTTAAAGCTTCTCCAGGCATTCCACCACTTTTTCAAACTCCATGAAATGTGATGCTTTCACCAAAATGGTATCTCCATCCTGAATGATACCCGGCAGAGCCTCCAGCAGAGTTTCCTTTTCTGCAAAATGAACAATGTCTTTGGCAGGCGCCGCCAGCCTGGCTGCCTCAGCCATATCCCCTGCCAGTTCACCTACACAGATGATCTTATCAATGTCTCTCGCCGCGGCATATACCCCGACTTCCCGGTGCATCTCCACCTCGTCTTTTCCAAGTTCACCCATGTCTCCCAGTATGGCCACTTTTCTTCCCAGCGCATCCTGCAGCACATCCAGGGAAGCCTTCATGGATACCGGATTGGCATTATAGCAGTCATCTACAATGGTCTTTTTTCCGGTCTCTATAATATGGAAGCGGCCGCTCAAAGACTGCAGACTCTCAATCCCTTTTTTTATCCCCTCCAGGTTCATTCCATAGATAAGACCTACGGCAGTTCCGGCCAGTGCATTGTATACCATATGGCGTCCGGGAATAGGTACCAAAACCTGGAAACTCTCATTTCCTGCGTGGATACGGCAGGAAATTCCTTTTAATCCCATGCTCCTGATCTCATCCGCCCAAATCCCCTGATGGTTCATCACGCCGAAGAATACCGGCGCAATTCCGTTAACCTCTTTGACTGTGATCAGCTTATCGTCATCCCCATTCAGGACAACATGACCATCCGGCTCCAGGTAATCGAAGATCTCTGTCTTGGCTTTCAGGATGCCGTCTCTGGATTTCAGAAACTCCAGATGGCACAGGCCGATATTGGTGATCACACAGGTATCCGGCCGCGCGATTTTAGCCAGGCGGTGCATTTCTCCGAAGTCGCTGATTCCCATTTCCAGGACCGCGATCTCATGCTCCGGGCGCAGGCCGAAAACGGTCAGAGGAACTCCCAGTTCATTGTTGAAATTTCCTTTTGTCTTTAACACCTTGTACTTCTGTTCCAGCACAGCGGCGATCATTTCTTTGGTGCTGGTCTTGCCCACACTCCCTGTGATCCCCACCACCGGAATGTCAAGCTGCTTCAGATAGAACTCCGCAATGTCCTTTACAGCCTGAAGAGAAGAATGCACCTTTATATAAGGAAAGCTTTTTTTTCCGATGTCCTTCTCCGTGAGGGTGCACAGGGCTCCATTTGCCATCACACTGTCAATAAAATCATGGGCATCCACACGTGCACCTTTAATAGGAACAAACAGGAACCCCGGCTCTGCTTTTCTGCTGTCCGTTACGATTCCCTGTACTTCCCGGTCCTTCATCTCTTCGCTGCCCACATATATGCCGCCGCAGGCTTTGGCTATATTTTCTAATGTCAGATTTTTCATGGCACACCTCTGGTTATTTATATTTTTTCAGGGAAACCTCGATCAGTTTCTCGCACAGTTCCGGATAATCCATTCCCAGTGCCTTTGCCTCCTGGGGAATCAGGCTTGTGGGCGTCATTCCCGGCAGGGTGTTTGCCTCCAGGCAGTACATGTTTCCGTCTTTGTCCATGATGAAATCCAGTCTGCCGTAGGCCTGCAGTCCCAGTGCCTTGTAGCCCTGCTCCGCGTATCTCTGCATTTCCCTGGTCAGTGACTCGGAAATCTCCGCCGGACAGGTCTCAATGGTGGATCCCGCCTCGTATTTGTTCTTATAATCATAAAATCCCTGCAGCGGAGCGATCTCAATAACCGGATAAGCTTTGCCGTCCACGACAGCCACAGAGAACTCACGCCCCTCGATAAACTGCTCCACAACCGCCTCATTTTCATAGGAAAAGGACTCCTCAAGGGCAGTCTCATATTCTTCCTGATTCTTGGCAATACAGACACCCACGCTGGAACCTCCGCAGCATGGCTTCACGATCACCGGGAAGTCCATGTCATAGTCTGCCAGCTCGCTGCTGCATTTTCCCTTCTGCAGAGTTACGCCTTTTGGAGTGGGCACTCCCTTTGCCTCAAATACCATTTTCGTGATTCCCTTGTCCATGGCCATTCCGCTGCTCAGCGGACCGGAACCGGTGTAGGGGATTCCCATGAGGTCGAATACGGACTGTACCTTGCCGTCCTCCCCGTTGGAGCCGTGCAGAGCCAGGAACACCATGTCTGCCGCTTTGCAGATGTCAAGTACGCCGGGACCGAAGAATTCTTTCCTGCTTTTTACGGTCTCCTCCAGTTCCCTGCTCTTTTCCTGCATGTAAACAACTTCCGCATCTATATCATATGTCTGGGGGAACAATTCCTCTCCCCAGCTTTCTTTTCCAAAATAAGCGTCTACCAGTACCGCTTTGTGATTTCTTCTGCGCAGAGCTGTGCAGATGCCCTGTCCGGACACAATGGAGACTTCCCTCTCTGTACTGCTGCCGCCTGCTAAAACAACTATATTCATACTCTTTCTCCCTTATGCAGCCATTCGGTTTCTTTGCTCTTTTTATACTAATCAATTTAAACTTTTTTGTCAATGATGATGCCGTCTAAGGACATGATCTGCAATAAATATGACACGGCATGTGCGTTACTTTTTTACCTGCAGAAATACTTTTTCACATATTCTCCCCAACATTTCTCCATCATTTTATCTATTATATCTATATTTTCTCCACCACTTTTATCCATATTTACCAACTTTATTACATATTTTTTCTGTCAAAAGTATATTTTGACATATAAACAGGATAAAAAGTCATATATTCTATGCACTTTTTACAGTAAACTATATGGTAGTCCAACAAGTCTGATACTGGTTGGGTCATATTCAGAATGGATACTGAAATGTATCGGGGAATATAAGGACATATGCACAAATGTGCTGTTTCCTTCCTGTCATGCATTTTTGGTATGCGACAAAACAAGGGTAGCTGAGGAATCCCGGAATGCTCTGGGGCTGGTTCCTATTTTCTGCTTAAACGCTTTGGAAAATACCAGCGCGTCTTTATATCCCACCATTTCCGCGATCTGCTTGATCGGCAGCGCGGTGGTCTGCAGGAGCAGGGAGGCTTTATTCATCCTGACACCCAGCAGGTAGTCATAGGGGGAAACGTGATGAACCTGTTTGAATATCTTTGTCAGGTAGCTGCGCGTAATGCCGATATAGCTGCACATGTCATTGACGCTGATATCTTTATGGTAATTTTGCTCAATATAGGCAGCTGCATAGTCCGCATATTCCTGCCGGTGGTAATCATTGAACTGCTGTCTGGTATTATGTGAAGTCTGATATTCCCGGATCATACCTGCCAGAAAAAGGGCAAGCTGGCTCTGGCGCACCAGGTCATTGGCATAGGTAAGCTGATGGGCTGCCAGCATGGCATCCACGCAGGCAGTCAGTGCTTCCTCCTGCTCAAAATGACCGACTCTCTGCTCAGCAGAAAAACCGGCATGTTCCAGGCATTCATACGCCCGGATGCCGTCAAATGCTGCCCAGACATAAGACCAGGGTTCTTTGGCATCCGCCCTGTATACAGTAGTCTCCTCCGGCATGATCAGAAACGCATCATGGGCTCCAAGCTCTGTTGTCTTTCCATCTGCCGTAAAAGTGCCCTTCCCGCTTATAACATAGTGCAGAAGATATTCCTGACGGACAGCCGGTCCGTACGTATGCCCGGCCTCGCAGATTTCCCTGCCGCAGTAAGCCAGATAGAGCTCCACGGAATTCTTTCTGAGAAATTCCAGGCATTGATATTTTGGAGACTCCGTATATTTTACCTCGGTATCCTTATGTCCGCTGTCCATTCTGAATTTCCTCCTTTGCACCTCTGCATTCATAAAATCAGACTATATTTATTATAGCATTATGCATGTCCGGTGAAAAGGGTAATGTAAAGCAGTATTAAGAAAGGAGCGCAAGTATGAAAAGAAACAAGAAAGCCTCTAAAGCCCTGTCGTTCTTCATGGCACTGGCACTGACCGCCGGAAATCTATCACCTGCCGCAGTCAAAGCCGATACCATAACCGTGGATAAAAATATCCTGCAGGGTCTGATTCCCACCACAAATGCTGAGGGAGGCATCACGAATCCCGAAGCTGCCACAGACGGCATCAACTACGACAGTGATGTGGATGCCAACAACACCCGGATCGATGCCGGGGCTGAAATCGGCGGTGATGACAATGGCTATTCCCAGTGGAATCCGGTATACCTTCAGTATGATTTCGGTGATGTATACAGCGTAAAAGCTGTGGATCTGTACCGAAACACTTATCCGGCTGCAACTTCCACCTTCAAGGATGTAAAGGTAGAAGTATCAACCTCTGAGGATTTCTCAGACAGTACCATCCTCTATGGAGATCCTGACGGGGAAGACTTTTTGGAAACCGTTGATACCAAAGGCGAATCTCAGTATCTGGCGCCTGAAACAGAGATTGAAGCCCGCTATCTCCGTGTATGGGGAAAAGGCCACTACATAGAAAACACAAACAGTGCATGGAAAGGCTACAGCAGCGGCGTCCTCTTTACAGAGATCGAAGTCATCGCTTCTGTGGAACAGGAACAGCCTGCCCCTGATCCGGATCCCGGTGATGATGAGGAAATGGTAGACGCCAACATTATGACCGGCCTGATTCCTACCTCCAATACACCTCACCAGATCGTAACCGGAGGTTCTACGGTTCCCCAGGTACAGATCCTGAACCCGGAAGCAGCCACCGACGGTGTGAAATCAGGCAGTGAGGATGATTCCAACAATACCAAGATCATTGCAGGCCAGGAAATCGGCGGTAATGACAACGGCTATTCCGGATGGGACCACGTCTATCTCCAGTATGATTTCGGTAAAGTCCGGGACGTAAAAGAGATCGACCTATACCATAACACTTATCCCAATGCGGTTTCTACCTTCAAGGATGTAAAAGTAGAGCTCTCCTCCACAGAAGATTTTGCAGAGAGCACCATCGTATCCGATACGGCTGATTATGAGGAAACCACCTCCAACAAGGGACAGCCTCAGGTTATCACACTCCCGGAAATCGTATCTGCACAGTATATCCGTATCTGGCAGAGAGGACATTATATCCAGAATACCAACAGCTCATGGAAAGGCTACAGCAATGGCATTCTCTTTAATGAAATAGAAGTCATTGCCAGCATTCCGAAATCCGAAGTTCCCGCTCCGCCTCCCGAAGAAGAAGCGCAGAACATCGCCCTGGGCAAACTTCCATACGTCCGCGGTCTGACCCCTACTAAGATAGAGGCGATCACAGACGGCGCAGTGGATGACAACTATGCAGTTCACAACAGCACCGGTGAACGCTGGCTGCAGTTTGAATACAAAAACGCATATCAGATGAAAGAGATCTGCTTCAAGCTTGAAGAGGGCACCTACCAGTCCGTTAAGGTCTCCGTATCCTCTTCTCCGACAAGCGCAGGCCAGACTGTATTCCAGGAGTATAACTGGACACAGGGTCCTGACATGCAGACCATCACCCTGGACACACCGGTCACGGGAAAATGCGTGCGCTTCACAGTAAACAAAGACAACAACAGCCCCACCAAATATTCCGAAGTGGAAATCTGGGCTACGGGAAAATCCTACGACGAATCCAAACCGGAATACACCGCACCGGATTCCAAATATGATACCCTTGTATGGGCAGATGAGTTTGACGGCGACAGCGTTGATGAATCCAAATGGAATATTATTGACGGCATGGCAAACCATGCAGCCATTTACAACAAAGGCGCAGTCAGCATCGTAAAGGATGGAGACGAAAGCTGCCTGGCTATCAACTCCAAAAACTATGAATCCACAGACGCGCTGATCGACGCTGTAGGCTGGGATCAGTACGGCTCACAGGAACTGGCAGAGAAAGTCACATGGTCATCCGGCCGTCTGGAGTCCAAGAATAAGTTCTCCTTCCAGTTCGGACGCATGGCAGTCCGCGCGAAACCAAACGATTCCAAGGGTATCTGGCCTGCTATCTGGATGTTGTGCCAGGATGAGACAGGACATGACGAAATCGACGTGCTGGAATACCTGGGACAGGATGCATGGTCAGCCTGGACCACCAACCATTTCGGTATTCTGAGCTACAACAAAGGCTCTCACGGTATTGCCACCAACAATTATGAAGCATGGTGCCAGGATTTCCATGTATTTGAAGTAGAATGGGATCCGGAGGCTATCACCTTCTTTATCGACGGCAACCAGGTACACAAAACTACCCAGGCCAGAGATGACGGCAGAGACGGCATGCACACACGCCCCATGTTCCCGATTCTGGAAACACAGGTAGGCGACGGCTGGGTCGGCGATGTAGACTACAGCAAACAGGATACAAAACAGGACAGTGATTTCCTGGTTGACTGGGTACGTGTATACCAGACCGAAGGTCAGGCAGTTGCACGCTTTGACGATCTGACAGATATTTCGGGCGGAACAAATGACGACTACTTTATCAGTGCATCCTCCGCAACAGACGGTCTTATGGCACTCACAAAAGGAGATGCTCCTTATGAGGACAAAGACAACTTCTATTACGGCGGACAGCCAAGATACGAAGACAGCAGAGTTGCCGTAAAAGAGAACGCAGAAGACCAGTCCCTTGTATATAAAATCCCGGGTGTAAAAGACGCGCATCTGACAGCTTACTATCAGACGCTCAGCGACTATGCCGTATGGGACGGAAGCGCATGGACAGACAAAGGCAAATGCATAAGGGAAACACTGCAGAATGGCGCCTCCCTTGATTTCCGGGTATACACTTCTCCGAACGGAAAAGACTGGACTAAGTTTGAAAACGTAACAACTGTAAACAACTTCCCGGAAGCTTATCCGAGCTATGCCCGCATCACATTTGACGCTTACGGACTTCCGGAAGATACTAATTATGTAAAAGTTACCTTCCCGAATTATAAAGGTGTCACATACACTCTGAATTCAGGCGAAGTGAAAGAAGTACAGAACACAGATATCCAGCTTGCAAAGGTAACCTTCCTTCAGGATCAGCAGGAAGCGACTGATAAATCTGCTCTGGAAGCAGTCATCGCAGAAGCTGAGGCATTAAATGCTGAAGATTATACCACAGAAAGCTGGAACAGCTTATCAGATGCCCTGACTGCGGGAAAAGCACTTATGGACGATGCTTCGGCTTTCGCTGAAGAAATAGAGGATGCTGCCGCAGCGATCCGCAGTGCCATCGACGGCCTGGAAGTTAAGCCGGAAGCAGACAAAACCGCACTGAAAACACTTCTGGACAAAGCGGCAAAATTAAAGAAAAGCGATTATACCGCTGCATCCTGGAAGACCCTTACAAACGCTGTCGAAAAAGGCAGACAGGTTCTGGATGATAAGAAAGCTTCTGATAAAGACATTGCTGATGCAGCAACTTCTATCCAGAAAACTATGGACAATCTCAAAAAAGTCACCAAGACAAATACTGCATCCTTAAAAGCCGCACTGGACAAGGCTGCAAAACTGAAACAGAGTGACTACACTGCATCTTCCTGGAAGAATCTCACCAAAGCAGTCGATGCAGGCAAAAAAGTATTAAATAACAAAAAAGCTTCTCAGAAAGATATTGACAAAGCTGCCAACAGCATTCAGAAAGCTATCTCTAATCTGAAAAAAGCCGCAAAAGGTGTTTGGAAACAAAATGCCAAAGGCTGGTGGTATGACTACGGCAACGGAAAATGGCCTGCAGGCAAATGGGAATCCATTGACGGCAAATGGTATGCATTTGACGCAGACGGATACATGCGCACAGGCTGGTTCCGCGAAGGAAATACCTGGTACTATCTGACAAATTCAGGCGCTATGGCTACCGGTTGGGTCAAAGTAGGCTGCTGCTGGTATTATCTCCACAATAACGGCGCTATGGCTACCGGATGGGTCAGCGTAAACGGCACCTGGTATTATCTTACAAATTCAGGCGCTATGGCTACCGGATGGATCAAATCAGGCCAGACCTGGTATTACCTCACATCCTCAGGCGCTATGGCTACCGGATGGATCAAACCGGGAAATGACTGGTATTATCTCACATCATCGGGCGCTATGGCTACCGGATGGGCGAAAGTAGACGGAAGCTGGTATTATCTCACAGGCTCAGGTTCTATGGCCACCGGATGGATCAGACTGGGAAATAACTGGTATTACCTCAACGCATCCGGCCGCATGGCTACCGGATGGGTCAAACTCGGCAGCAGCTGGTACTATCTCACATCCTCAGGTGCTATGGCTACCGGATGGATCAAAGACAGCGGAAAATGGTACTACCTGACATTCTCAGGTGCTATGGCTACCGGATGGATCAAGGTAAACGGAACCTGGTATTACTTAAACGGCTCAGGCGCTATGGCTGAAAACACATGGATTGGCAATTATTATGTCAACTCAAGCGGTGCCTGGACGAAAACCCGATAAATAAATTTTGGCAGCCCCACTCACTTTCCCGGGGGAAACGGAATCCACAAAGTTCCCTTCCTCTGGGGAACATGAAAGCAGGCAGGCAGGTGAAAATTCACCTGCCTGCCTTTCTATCAGTATACCACAACCGGCACACCTTTTTCTATGTTGTTATAAATCTTCTCCGCATTGGACGGCGGCGTATTGACGCAGCCGTGGGAGCCGTTGTTGATGTATTCAGAACCTCCGAAGCTGTCTCTCCAGTCCGCGTCATGGATTCCTGTATTGGCATAGAAGGGCATCCAATATTGAACCGGTGAGGAATAATTTTCGCCTACCAGTGTGGCATTTCTTTCTTTATACATAATGCCGTAGATTCCCGTATGGGTATCCCATCCCTGGTTGTGGTTTCCTGTGACTACATCGGTGCTCACCAGAAGCTGTCCGTCCTTGTAGAACCACATGTGCTGTGCCTGAAGGCTGATCTCCACGTATGTATTTCCAATATCATTGGTATCCCTCACATAGCCTCTGTAGGTATACTCAGGCTCCATGGTCTGGGACTGGCCGCTCTTTATAGCCTCAACCAGTTTGGCAGTGGTGTCATTTCTTGCGATGAGCCAGCCGTAATCACCGCCGCTGACTGTGATGGTCTCCCCTGTGGAGGTCACAAACTGACGGGGATAGCCGAAGGTGTCATATTTCTTTGCCATTTCCACCACATACTCTTTTGCTTTCTCCTCATCCAGAACCACATCACCGTTCTCGTCCGTGGTAAGCCAGTTCTTAATCACATCCTTGTTCACCACTTCCTGCCTGTCAGAGAAATCAAAGGTCACGGTAACGCCCAGATATGCATTGCTCTGGTCCCGCTGTTTGATCAGATTCTCGTCCGTGCTGTATACTGTGGGCTTCAGATAACAGTCCTCAGCCTCCAGATCCAGCTCCGTCTTTCCTCCGTCAATGGCTTTCAGGATCTGTTCTTTTACCTTGTCCTTATCCAGGGCATTTCCCATCACCTCAGGGACGATCTCATATCCCGTATCCGTATCACCCAGGTAAGCATCTGCAGGCTGCGTGATATTCGCCTCTTGGAATGCCTCCAGGGCATCCACTGCCGCGTACAGCATATCTTTGTCATAGGTCGTGGTGGCTGACATATCATAATCGTTCTGATGCGCAAATGACAGGAACCATAGAAACGGATTCTGCTTGTCCTTCAGCTCCTGGATCTTGCCGTCATCTACATACTGCATGTTCATCTGTGACGCCACTATGGATTCTGTCCTGCCGTCCCGCTCCTTTAAATGCAGGGTATAGGATGCAATCTCATCCACAATGCTGTCCTCCACAGCCTCCACGCTCTTGCCGGAGGCATTCATTCCGTTTATCTGGGAACCCAGATAGAAATGTTTGGTAAAGTATACGACACCGGCTATGTATCCAAGCACCATAAGTGCAATATATCCAATCAGTATGCCCAGTACAATTTTCTTTGCCTTCGTGTACTTACCCTTTTTCCCTTTCTTTTTTTTCATAACCTCTACCCCTTATGTTATAACTTTTTCTATCCGTAACGGTTCAGACGTCTGTTCCGCCACGTGTATCCGCCCATTGTAAATTGCTCTGCAACGGGACAAATACCTGTCCTTCGTTTTCTATTCTATTTCATTTTGATTGTCGAAGTAAAGTGTTTTATGCAAAATTCATTAAAATATCACATTTCTGTAAATTATCCGAAATTTACAGATACTTCTGTAACGAAATAGAAATACTGCTTCACACAATAAGGCAGAACCTCTGCTGTTCTGCAAAAGTTCTGCCCTGTTTTATCATACGCTATGTCTGTTCTGCAGGATTTATTCTGCCAGAAGTTTGTCTATGCTGACCAGTTTTACACTGAGTACAAAAATCTCTGTAGCAAGCTGCAGTTCTTCCGGTGTGGGGAAGCTGGGTGCAATACGAATGTTGCTGTCATGAGGGTCAACGCCGTATGGGAAGGTTGCGCCTGCCTCTGTCATCTTCACGCCTGCCTCTGCTGCCTTGGCTACGATATCCTTTGCACAGCCCTCCATGGAGTCAAAGGAGATGAAGTATCCGCCTTTGGGTGTGGTCCATGTTCCGATTCCTGCCCCGCCGATCTCTTTCTCCAGTGTGTTCTCCACTGCCTCGAATTTCGGACGCAGAATCTCCGCGTGTTTTCTCATATGCTCGTGCATGCCCTCAATGTCCTTGAAGAAGCGCACATGTCTTAACTGGTTGATCTTGTCATGGCCGATGGTCTGGATCGCCATATGTTTTCTGAAATCAGCCAGGTTTCTCGGAGAAGACGCAACGGCTGCAATACCGGAGCCAGGGAAGCTGACTTTTGAAGTGGAAATGAATTTGTACGCCAGGTCCGGATTGCCTGCTTTCTCACATTCCTCCAGAATCTCCAAAAGGAAATCCTGCTCCTCATATAAATGATGGATGCAGTAAGCGTTATCCCAGAAAATACGGAAATCTTCCGCTGCCGGTTTCAGTCTGGCAAAGCGTTTTACAGTCTCCTCAGAGTAGGTGATACCCTGCGGATTGGAATATTTCGGCACACACCACACACCCTTGATGGCCGGGTCAGCGCTTACCAGTTCCTCTATCATATCCATGTCCGGGCCTGTGGGAGTCATGGGAACTGTGATCATCTCTATGCCGAAATATTCTGTGATCTTAAAGTGACGGTCATATCCCGGTGCAGGGCACAGGAATTTTACTTTATCTAACTTGCACCACGGAGTGCTGCCGCATACACCGTGAGTCATGGAACGGGAAACGGTGTCGAACATAACGTTTAGACTGGAATTGCCGAAGATCACGATCTGGTCTGCGGAAACCTCAGTCATGGCTCCCAGCAGTCTTCTTGCTTCCGGAATACCATCCAGCAGACCGTAGTTACGGCAGTCAATCCCTGTTTCACATTTCAGTTTATCAGTGCTCTTTAACTCCTCCAGCATATCCATTGCCAGCTCAAGCTGCTTCTTGGACGGTTTTCCTCTGGACATATCCAGATTCAGTCCTTTTGCTTTTACTTCCTCAAATTGTTTTTCCAAATCGGCTTTCATAGCCTGCAGCTGCTCTCTGCTCAGTTCTTTATACGGCGTCATGGCTCTCCTCCTGGTAATCTTCATAATTTTAATCACTGCCCCGGTAAAGTGTTCCGTGCAGCTCTCCTGCAATTATGCTTCGTTATGTGGTATTGTATGATAGAATATGACTTAATGTCAAGAACTTCTTGCATTTTTGGTAATTTTTTCCCCTTTTTATCGGGTTTATGGTTTTTTATATGCAATTTAACAAATGAAATCCTGCATTTTCCTCACTGTCGCTTTCTTCTGCCGCTGATAAGCCCGGGCAGGAGCAGTATCTCGTGCATAAGAAGCGGAATAGCGGAAATGCCCAGCAGCCACTGCCACTCCCCAAAGGAGAGCTGCACCGTCTGAAATGCCTGCACAAAATACGGTACCTCCGTGACCATGACCTGAAGGGCAAGCCCCAGGAAAAACGCCAGTATCATGAATGGATTATCCAGATGGTTCATTCTGAGTACGGACTTATCCCTGTCACGCATTCCTATGGCGTGGAAGAGCTGGGATACCCCCAGTACGGTAAAGGCATAGGTCTGCCCGCCCCTGTGGAAGGCATAAAGAGTAATGGCGCTGATCAGCATACCGTAAAATACAGTGAACAGCCAGCCCCCATGGGCAAACAACCCTTCATTGGGGTCTCTGGGCTTCTTCCTCATGAGAGACGCCGGATCATTTTTATCAACTCCCAGGGCCAGCGCAGGCAGGGAGTCTGTGATCAGGTTCACCCAAAGGATATGACTTGCCTTCAAGGGCGTCTCCAGGGAAAGCAGGACTGCCACAAACATAGTGATGATCTCGCCAAAGTTGGAGGACAAAAGGAACAGAATGGATTTCTTGATGTTCACGTAAATGCCTCTGCCCTCTTCCATGGCCTTCTCAATGGTGGAAAAGTTGTCATCTGTCAGCACCATATCCGCCGCATTTTTCGCCACATCCGTGCCGTTTCTGCCCATGGCAATCCCGATGTCAGCGGCCTGCAGGGACGGCGCGTCGTTGACACCGTCTCCGGTCATGGCTACGATCTGTCCGTTTTTCCGGAAACGGCTGACGATCTTCACCTTATGGGCTGGGGTCACGCGGGCAAATACCCGCAGGTCTTTCATTTTTTTAGCAAAGCGCTCCTCGCTCATATTGTCCAGCTCCGCGCCGGTGACGCACTGGTCCATGGAGTCCGCGATACCGATTTTTTTGGCAACCGCCAGGGCTGTGTCTTTGTAATCCCCTGTGATCATCGCCACCTGTACCCCTGCCTTTTTCAGAGTGCGGATGGACTGGGTGACTTCTTTTCTGGGCGGGTCCATCATGCCGGCCATTCCTGCGAACACCAGGCTGCCTGTGAGGGCTGACTCGCTCTTATCTTTTACATGTTCCTTATAAGCAAGGGCCAGCACGCGCAGTCCGTCCTGGGCCATTCCCTCCATTGCCATGCGGATCTTCATGCGCTGCACTTCTGTCATGGGAACCGCTTTGCCCCGGACTGCCACAAACGCGCAGCGTTCCAAAAGATAATCACAGGCCCCCTTCACATAGACCGTCTCGTTGCTGCCGTCTCTGTGTACGGTTGCCATGTATTTTCGTTCAGAGTCAAAGGGAATTTCATAGGTACGTGGATATTGTTCCTTTAATTTCTCCCGGTTATACCCCATTTCCTCACCCATATGGAGAAGGGCAAGCTCTGTGGAGTCACCGATCTCCTGTTTTCCCAGCATACTGTTGTTGCACAGAAGAAAGCCCTCCATCAGGCGGGGAAATTCCCTGCGGCGGACTTGTGACAGGGGAAGCTTGCGGTCATCGCCGTAGATTTCCACTACCTTCATCTTGTTTTCTGTGAGGGTACCTGTTTTGTCGGAACAGATGATGCCCACTGAGCCAAGAGTCTCCACTGCGGGAAGCTTCCTTATAATGGTGTTGACCTTTACCATGCGGGCAACGCCCAGGGCAAGGACAATGGTAACCACAGCGGGAAGGCCCTCCGGTATGGCTGCAACAGCCAGGGAAATGGCTACCAGAAGCATCTGCAGAATGTTCCTGTGCTGGACAACGCCCAGAAGGAAAAGGGCTGCGCAGAGGACAACTGCCACAATGCTGAGGATTTTCCCCAGGTCACCCAGGCGTTTCTGCAGGGGTGTCAGCTCTGTCGGGGTGTCGTTGATCATGCCGGCTATCTTGCCAAGCTCTGTCTCCATGCCGGTGGCTACCACAATGCCCTCGGCACTTCCCTTCATAGCTTCGGTTGACATAAATGCGATGTTCTTCCACTCTGCCATGGGGATTCCCTGGGACAACACGGTATCTGTCTTTTGGACCGGCATAGATTCTCCGGTGAGTGCGGACTCGTTTGTGTGGAAACCTTGTACTTTTATGAGACGGATATCTGCCGGTACCTGGTCTCCTGCCTCTATCTTGACCAGGTCTCCGGGAACGACAAAGGATGCAGGAATCTTCTTGTAAATACCGTCACGTTTGACGACTGCGGATGGGGCTGTCATTTTCTTTAAGGCATCCATGGCTTTTTTTGCTCTGCCCTCCTGGATGACGCCTACGGTGGTGTTCAGGGCTATGACTACAAAAATAATAGCTGTATCGCTGAACTGGCGGAGGAGCATGGAGATTGCGGCGGCCATGAACAGGATAAATATCATGGGGTCGTTGAGCTGTTCCATGATCATGTCCAGAATTGTCTGGTCTTTGCCTTTTTTGAGTATGTTTTCTCCGGACTGGCGGAGTCTCTCGTCAGCCTCGGTGGAGGAGAGGCCGGTGGATGAGTGGGTGTGGAAGGTTTCTTCTAATTGGGGGGTTGTAAATGATTCGTACATGGGTTCACCTCCTTGGATAATGTATGCTTGACTTTTTTGGGTTAGACTAGGTATAGTTATATAGATAAGGGGGGACGGGAGCTTGCGCGCGGGAGGGAGGGGGATGTCGTTTGCTTTCGTATGAAGCCGATTTCTACACTTTGCGGAGATTGTGCGTCTGTATCGGACTTGAAAGTCCGCTTCAGACGCACAATCTCCGCAAAGTGTAGCCTCGGAATACATACAGCAATGCAAATGACATCCCCCTCCCTCCCGCGCGCAAGCTCCCTGGTTACGATAAACTGGAGGAAAAAGAAAAAGAGAAAAGATTTTTTAGATTCTGGTTTGGCAGAAGATAGGGCGTAGTGGTTGAGGAGCTTAAGGTTTTTGAAAGATGAAAAGGGAATGGAATACTTGTAGGGAAGAGGGCAGTTTGGAGCTGCGGAATAAAGAATAAAGGAAGATTGAGAGGATTATAGTATGTGGATTGCTGATGGATGGAAGGATTATGAGATTATTGATACTTCTGATGGGGAGAAGCTGGAGAGATGGGGGGATTATCTGCTGGTGAGGCCGGATCCGCAGGTGATCTGGGATACGCCTAGGAAGAACAGCGGGTGGAAGAAGATGAACGGACATTATCACCGGAGTAAGAAGGGCGGAGGCGAATGGGAGTTTTTTGATCTGCCGGAACAGTGGTGTATTCGGTATGGGAAGCTTACGTTTAACCTGAAACCTTTCAGTTTTAAGCATACCGGGCTTTTTCCGGAGCAGGCGGTGAACTGGGACTGGTTTTCCAAAAAGATCCGGGAAGCCGGAAGGCCGGTTAAAGTGCTGAATCTCTTTGCCTATACGGGAGGGGCAACTCTGGCTGCCGCTGCCGCCGGGGCTGCGGTCACGCATGTGGATGCCTCTAAGGGGATGGTTTCCTGGGCTAAGGAAAATGCTGTGTCCTCCGGGCTTGGAGATGCGCCGATCCGGTGGCTGGTGGATGACTGTGTGAAATTCGTGGAACGGGAGATACGCAGGGGAAATCATTATGATGCCATTATCATGGACCCGCCGTCTTACGGAAGAGGACCTAAAGGCGAAATTTGGAAGATTGAAGAAGCGATTCATCCGCTGATCAAGCTGTGTGCACAGCTTCTCAGTGACAAACCGCTTTTCTTCCTGGTGAATTCTTATACCACCGGACTTGCGCCGGCAGTGTTGACTTATATGCTGGCTACAGAACTGAAAAAGTTCCATGGCAGGGTGGATTCCCAGGAGATCGGGCTGCCCGTCAGGGAAAGCGGACTGGTGCTGCCCTGCGGCGCTTCCGGTCGCTGGGAATGTGTTGATAAATAAGTGTTATGAGATGAATTTCAGGCCCTGCCTCAGAAAGTCTGTGACTTTTTGACCGCGGAGCAGATACTCATCACCGGCGTTTTCTATATGCCGGTAAAATTCGTTGAACTGATCTATGAGTTTCTTTGAGAAAAAACGGTAGTAGCCGGATATTCCATTCTGGACAGCCATGGCAAATACGGTGTCCCGGCAGAAGTAAATGGTACTCTGCAGGTCATCGTATCCGATATATGGATTGTTGTTTTCCAGAAGGAAAATCCGGATGCTGCTGTTTTTTTCTAACTCTTCTATGAGGTGGGTGATGTGACGAACACGCCATTCCCGCTCCACTTCCGCCTCTTTCCCGAAAATGTTGATCTTGCCGTCAAAGATATAGTCCATGAGTGTGGACTTATATACCACCGCTGTGACCGGTGCCTGGAAGGAGTTCCTATTCATGTTGTACTGAAGAAGGGCACTTTCCTGATCCCCGGTGTATTTCCTGCAGAGCTCCCAGAGCATGTCATCGGGCAGATGGATGATATGCATGGAGCGCAGAAGATAGCGGTATTCGTTCTGCATCATATAGTCAAAGATATATTTTTCCTGGTACATTTTATGTACGGAGTATTCTTCCACCAGAGGTTTCCTGGAGATGAGGCAGGCATATGCCGCTTCGTAGTAGGCATTGACCAGAGGGAGGCTTCTTATGACCGTGGTATATTTTTCCCTGGTGAACGGCTCCTGTATCTCAGTGACAAGAAGGCCGTTCTTTATGACCAGCACGGGAATGTCCGCGTGCTCGTGGGGCAGTTCGTAGAAATCATACCGGACGGAATGGATGGCATTCAGGTACATGGCTATACAGCGGCAGTAGGCGTCTGTCTGTTTTTTGAATTTCTCCATGTCTATAAACTGGTGGATTCGGACTGTGATGCCTCTTTTCTCAAGCGCCTCCAGCTTTTTAAAAAAGTCATTTTCCTTTGTCACGTACTCCTGGAATGGGCAGGTCACTATAATGTCCACGTCCCTCTCCGCACGGCTGCAGAGCTCATAGATCATTCCGCCCACGGCACCGGCCACAGTCTCCTGGTCCTGCCAGAGGGAGTCATAGGAAATCCGCTCCTGCACCTTTCTGTGCTCTTCCTTTTGTTCCTTCTGCTTCAGGAGCGACTGAAGAAGGCATTTTTCCAGGGCCTTTTCCAGTCCTGCTCCGTCATATTCCAGTCCCAGAACTTCTTTTATTTCTTTTTGCTGGGCTGCCTCTGTGTTGACGGCAAAGAAATGAGCCATTTTCCCAAACAGCTCCTCTGCATTTCTGGACGAGGGCAGTTTTGCACCGCTCTGCCATTTGCTGATATAGGAGACATCGTATCCCATTCTGTCTGCCAGGACCTGCGGTTTTACATTCGAGATACGAATCAATTTCTGTAGTAGTGCACTGAATTCCATGGCGTTCCTCCTCCTGATACATCAACCGGCTCTTTAATTGGAATTATATCAAATTCGTGTGATAAAAGCAATTTCACCTGTGAAATTATTGACAATTATTGACTTAAATGAAACTTTGACAATTCATTTTCCTCTGCTTTCCTTCATCCTCAGTCCTTTGTATTTCCGCCGCGCCTGGGATATGCTTGGTACATAGGGAAAATAAAGCAAAATATCTTCCCTGACAATGCTGGACTTCAGCAAACATAAAAAATGAGGAGGTAACTATTATGGGTCGTATGGAAAACAAGGTCGCTGTCATTACAGGTGCCGGCGGGGGACTGTGTGAAGGGATCGCCAGAAGCTTTGCCAGAGAAGGGGCAAAGGTCGTATTGGTGGACAAGAAACCCGTTGTTCTGGAAAAAGCTAAGGAAATCTGTGAAGATGGGGGCGAAGCTCTTGGACTGAACCTGGACATATCCGTGGAAGCGAACTGGAAAATCATTCTGGAAGAGACGCTCAGGAAATTCCAGACCTGCAATGTGCTGGTGAACGGTGCCGCCGAATTCTCACTGACAGGTGATTGGAACAGCGGACATCCCGGATTCCTGGAAAACTGGGATATTGTCTATAAGGCAAATGTTATGGGGCTTGTGTACTCTGTTCAGACCTTTGTGCCGTATTTTATCGAACAGGGAGGCGGAACTGTCATGAACTTCACTTCCTCCACGGGTATCACTTATGTGGGAAGCGGCTGCCAGGCTTACCCGGCTTCCAAAGCTGCCATCAAGATCATCACTCAGGATATGGCTGCACAGCATGCCAAAGACCATGTGCGCTTCAACTGTGTGGCTCCTAATTTCTGCTATACACCGGAAAATGATGAGATCTACACAAAGTTCCACGACTGGTTCCTGAAAGATACCCCTCTGGGATTCCTTGGTTCTGTGGAAGACGTGGCAAACTGCGCCCTTTACCTGTGCTCAGATGAATCCAAATATATCACAGGCGTATGCATTCCCATCGACGGCGGATACACAGCCTGCCATTAGGCGTTCATCACGAGGGAGGATACTTTTATGGCACAGACAAAAACTAAGAATTTCTATGGGTGGAAGATCGTAGTCTGCTGTTTCTTGATTTCCATGTTCGCCATGGGTATCATCAGCAATACCATATCCTTTTATATGAAACCCGTATGTGAGACACTGGGATGCTCTTATGTACAGTTTTCGTTCATCAATGTGGTGAGCTGCATCACCAGTATGCTGGCTGCCATCCTGCTGGCTCCTAAGATCGAAGGCGGAAATGTAAGAATGATCATGCTGGTATCCGCGGCAGCCGCCGGGCTGGGGTTCGGACTGCAGGGCATGGCTACACATATCTGGCACTTTTATGTATTATTCGGTATCACCAATCTGGGAATCGGGGGACTGACCTCCCTTCCTATCAACTACCTGATCACAAACTGGTTCAAGGACAAAAAGGGACTTGCCACTTCCCTGGCCTTCTCCGGAGCCGGCATCGGCGGAATCTTCTGGTCCCCTGCAGTGTCGGCTATGATTGGGAAACTGGGCTGGCGGAATTCCCTCTTCTTGTCAGGTGCGGCTGTTGTGATCGTCAGTGTCCTGGCATGTCTCTTTATCCGGAAGACGCCGGCTGAAATGGGACAGGAACCTTACACCAACCGTGATTCACAGCCGAAGGAAACACAAAAAGCTGCCAGGGCACCCGCATGGGAAGGCGTCACAAGAAAAACAGCAGTGGCCTCCCCGGCATTCTGGGTCTTTGTCCTCTCCCTGATCTGCATGGGAATGCTGGCCGCAGGTGTCATGACCCAGGTTCCCACCTATTTTTCAGAGATTGGCCTCAGTTATGCGGGAATCATGGCCCTGTTCAGCGGAGTCTCTATTCTCGGCAACATACTGGGCGGTATGATCTTTGATAAACTCGGCCTCATGGGGGGCATGGCATTTACCTGTATCTGCAATGCGCTGGCACTTGTATGCCTGCTCATCTCTGGTAAGAACACATTCTTTGCATACCTGTTCGCCGCAGCGATCGGTATGGGCATGGTGATCTCCATGCTGGGGCCGCCGCTTATGACCTCAGGACTTTTCGGTACAAAAGAATACGCCAGGATCTACAGCATCAGCAACGCCTTTTTCCTGGCCGGCTGCATGATCGGCCCCATGCTCTCCAGCGGACTGCGGACAGCTACCGGCTCTTACACTGCAGCATGGAGTGTTTACATAGCTATTTCTATTTGCTGCTTCGTATTTGCGTTCCTTGCGCATGGACTGAGCAGGTCATTTAAAAATAAGGGATATACAGACAACATATAAAACAGTGATTGATTAAGGAGGAAAATATTATGAATATACCGGCTGACGAACAGATCATGAGTTTGGCAAAAGAGGTTCTGGCATTTGCAGGACACGACTACACCCCGGAACAATTAACAGAGATTCCCAAGATTCTGGCTACCAAGAACAAATATTGGTGGTGCGTGGATATGCAGCTCTGGGATATGATGCCTGAGGTTTATGTGGAACCCTTTGAATTTTATTCCAACGGGCATAAGGTTCCCGTCAAAGATATCGCTGACCAGGTAAAACGCGCCAGCACCGTATGCGATGATTCCATGGTCCCCATACATATGGGCCACAATCCCATCGTGCAGTTCACCGGTGAAAAAACAGCCCGCGTACTCACCCGTCTCAATGACTACCACACCTATAAGGATGACGATTCCACTTATGAGGGATGGGCATTTTATGTAGATGATTTTGTAAAATGTGATGACGGCGTATGGCGCATACAGACCCTGCGCCTGACTTACAGAAAGATCCTCGGCGCGCTGAGGACACAGGGATAAAGGAGGAAATCTAATGAAGCTCACACAGCCTGTTTCTATTGGAAACCTGACACTGAAGAACCGCATGGTCATGGCCCCCATGGGGGTTGACCTCGGGAATTATGACGAACGCACCAGGGCTTATTACCTGGCCCGGGCAAAAGGCGGTATCGGCATGATCCTCTGCAACACACTGGCCACACCGGAGATCGAGGGGATGTGCCCCTCTTCCCTTCTCGATGCGGACAGTTATGAAGATTTCCGGGACATGACAGAGAATGCCCATCGTTTTAACTGCCGGGTCTGCGTACAGATCCATCCCGGCAACGGAAGGATCACCACACCGCCGCCGGGAAGAGACAAACCCCTCGGTGCCTCGGCTGTACCCTGGATGGACCCCAGGGTCATCTGCGAGGAGATCACAAGAGATGAGATCCGAATCATTGAAGACGGATTTCGCAGGACTGCCCGCTATGCCAAAAAGGCCGGCGCAGATGCCATTGAAATTCACGCTTACGGCGGATATCTCACTGACCAGTTCCTGACAAAACGCTGGAATGTCCGTACAGATGAGTACGGCGGTAACCTGACCGGAAGAATGCGCTTCCTTACGGATCTGATTGAAATTGTAAAGACCGATCTGGGAGAAGATTTCCCGTTGATCGTAAAATTTACGCCATGTCATTATCTGCCGGCGGAAGCAGGTTACAGGGATATGGACGAGGGTCTTGAGATTGCAAGACGGCTGGAAGCCCTTGGTGTACATGCACTCCATGTGGATGCCGGATGCCATGACAACTGGTTCATGGCTATGCCGCCTGTATACCAGCAGGAACAGGTACTGCAGCTTCGCAGTGCGCACGCTGTCCGAAATGCAGTGGGCATACCGGTCATCTCCCATGGCCGTCTGAACAATATCTCCAAGGCAGAATATGCTCTGGAACATGGAGATCTGGATATCGTAGCCATTGGCCGCGGACTGTTAGCTGACCCGGAACTCCCCAATAAACTGACAGCCCATGAAACGGATAAGATTCGTCCCTGCATCTCCTGCAATGAAGGATGTATTGCCAGAGTCTGCGCAGGACAGAGCGTCCAGTGCGCGGTCAATCCCAATGCCGGACTGGAAGGCGTTAATGATCTGAAGCCTGCCGAGGCACCAAAGAAAGTCCTCGTTGTAGGTGCCGGCCCCGCAGGCTGTACGGCGGCAATCACGGCGGCTCGGGCCGGTCATCAGGTAGAACTCTGGGAAAAGAGGGAGCGTATCGGCGGAAATGTACTTGCCGCATCCCGTCCTTCTTTTAAAGCAGATATGGCAAACCTGCTCTCCTATTACCAGAACGAGCTGACAAGACTGCAGGTTCCGGTGAAATTCTGTATGGAAGCTGACAAGGCTGCTGTGGATACCTTGAAACCCGATGTGGTCATCTGGGCAGCCGGAGGCAGACCAATCGCTCCCGGCTCCATCGAAGGCATTCACGGAGACAATGTGTGCACAGCCATTGACGCCCTGCTCAATAATGCGCTTCTGGGCGAAAATATAGCCGTTATCGGCGGAGGCCTTGTAGGACTGGAGACAGCAGTTGACCTGACCCAGAGAGGCAAGAAGGTGACTGTAGTGGAAATGGCACCCAAACTTTTGCCGGAACCGGTATTTATGCAGAACATGATGATGATCATGGGACTGGTGAAAAAATATCAGATACCTTCACAGGTCAATACAAGGCTGCTGAAAATAGAACCTGACGGTATTGTTGTCCAAAAGGAAAACGGCGAGGAGAAAATCCCCTGTGATACCGTAGTCCTTGCCATGGGCTTCCGGCCGGATGACTCTGTATATGAGGAAATTGCCGGAGACTACAAGACTGTGAAAGTGGGAGACTGCGTATCCGCAAGAAAGGTTTATAATGCGGTACATGAAGCTTATGACGCAGTGAGAGAACTGTAATAATTGACACTTTACATACGACAGGAGAGGACTCCCGTATATGGAGATCCTCCCCTGTTTTTTGCTGTTTAATTCCGCTCCTCGCTCCATTCCAGGAAGTCACCGGTGGAGGCGTCAATCTCGAACTCATATTCCGTACCGTTGTAGTAGATATCACCTTCGTAAATCATCTTTCCGTCATCATCATCCAGCTTTATGCGCAGATCCTTCTCACTGGCTCCCTGCACCTTTGCAAGAGCTGCCGCGGATGCCTCCTCCTGGCTTACTGCCGGGTTCAGGTCTGATGCGCTGTCCTTGTTAAAATCATTTTCAATCTCAAAATCAGAGCTTAATATTTCGCCTGTAGAAGCGTCGATCTCATAATCATATTCCTTATTATCGGAATAAAATTCCACATCGTAGACCTGACGTCCGTCATCATGGTCTTTTTTCACACGGATTCCCGTGATCTGTTCCTCCGTCACACCGGCATCGGAGAGAGCTGTCTTCCTGGCCTCATCCTCGGTGACTGCAGAGGCTGTGCCGCTCTGGGAACCGCTGCCGGCTGCCTGACCTGCTCCATTCTGGGAACCACTGTCGGCTGCCTGGCCTGCTCCATTCTGGGAATCACTGTCGGCTGCCTGGCCTGCTCCATTCTGGGAATCACTGCTGTTTCCTGACTCCTGGCCTGTTTTTTTCCGGGAACTGCTGCTGTTCCCAGACTCCTTGTCCGTTCCATTCTGGGAACCACTGCTTTCGGACGTCTGGCCTGTGCCCTGCGCGGCATTCTGGTTGGTTCCCGTACCGCCGCAGGCTGTCAAAAGCGCTGCGGAAATGACTGCTGCCATCATAAATGTAATATATTTTTTTCTCATACGATAAACTCCTTTCATACTTTGTATATCCAGCGGACACATCCGCTATTCTTTGTATATGGTAAGTTTATCAGAGAAAGATTAAAAACAGATTAAAATCCTTAACTTTTTTTCTCTTTCGGAATTCGGAAGGTAAATCTGCTTCCCCTGCCCGGCTCACTTACAGCCTGTATTGTCCCCTTATGCACACTTATGATCCACTGCACCATGGAGAGCCCCAGCCCTGAGCTGCTGACATTGCCCTGCGAGCTGTCGTTATTGTTCTGTGAACTCCCGTTATTACTCCGCGAGCTGTCGGCCCGGTAAAAACGTTCCCAGATGTGTGGCAGATCCCGGGCACTGATCCCAATTCCGTCATCTTCCACATATCCGGTAACCGTATCCTCATCTTCCCAAAGCCCCATATGGATGCAGCCTCCCTCTTTCCCATATGTGACCGCATTCTGAAGAAGGTTGAGCCAAAGGCGGATCAGCAGGGTTTCATCTCCACGCACCATGATATCGGGGCTGATTGCCGTTTCCAGCCGTATCCCTTTAGCCGCCGCAATACCTTCCATCTCCGCTGCTGCCATCTGGGAAAGCCCGGTAAAGTCCAGTATCTCCATTGTCACCTTCTCACGGCCCTGGTCTGCTCTGGACAGGAGAAGAAGCTGGGAGATCATCCGTGACAGGCTGTCTGCTTTTCTCTGGATAACCGTGATTTCCTCCCGCACCTCCCCGGAAAGCCCGTCACGGGCAAGAAGGGCATCACACTGCATCAGAATAACGGAAAGAGGGGTGCGCAGCTCATGGGAAACATCCGAAGTGAACTGTTTCTCACGTTTCATACTGTCTTCAATCTGCCCAAGCAGACTGTCAAAAGTGGAGGCAAGGCGGTATATTTCATCCCTTCCCTCCCCCAGTCCGATCCTTCTGGACAGATCCTCCTCCTCCCGGATGGCACGGACTGTCTCCGTTATATGGGCCACCGGACGAAGTGTTCTTCTTGTCATAAAGTACCCCAATACGGCAGTGAGCACCACCAGAAGCGGAAGACAGATAAGCGCCAGGCGCAGGGTGATACGGAAACTCTCCTCCGCATCTGTTATGGAAATGATTCCTCTCACCATCAGGTTCACATTCTCTTCCGGCGCATAGGACATATCAAGGACATAATATTCCACGCTCCCGGTCTTCTGTCTCCGCACCTGACCGTCCCGAAAATCCATGGACTGGTCAAATCCGTAAGGGATCTTGCCGTACAGCAGTGTTCCATCCATATCATACACAGAGAGATACACGCCGTTTTCCAGCTCCAGGATATCCGAGTCAAAATCCAGCCTTCCATCCTCCCAGTCAATGTCATCAAAAGCTCCGGTCACACTTTCCCGCAGCCGGTTCTGGACAGAACTTAGTATCTCCCTGTTGCTGAGAGAAAACAGGACCGCCAGTACTGCACAGATATTCACGGTCATCAGAACTGTATAGAGAATCGTCAGTTTTTGTTTCAAAGACAGATTTTTCATATGGGTTCCCTCAGAACATACCCGGCACCCCGTACCGTATGGATGAGTTTTGGCTCAAATCCCTCGTCAATCTTCTTCCGCAGATACCGGATATAGACATCAATTACATTGGATCCCCCCGCGTAATCATAATTCCAGATATGCTGTTCCAGCTTCTCCCTGGACAGAACAATGCCCGCGTTCTGTATCAGATATCTGAGCACGGCAAATTCTCTGGACGAAAGGGTAATCTCCTTCTCTCCTCTGAAAACACGGCGGGTATCCAGATGCACATGCAGGTCCGCCACAGAGCACACGCTGCTCTTTTCCTTCTCAGGCTTCCGCAGCATGACGCGTATCCTGGCGGAAAGCTCCTCAAAGGCAAAGGGTTTTACCAGATAATCATCCGCCCCCAGATCCAGCCCTCTCACCCGGTCCTCCACGCTGTCCCTTGCGGTGAGAAGCAGCACCGGCGTGGTGTCCTTTTTCCTCCGCATGGTTTTCAGAACCTCCAGCCCATCCATCTTCGGCATCATAATATCCAGTATCACCGCATCATAACGGGCACAGGCCAGACAGTCCAGTGCCTCCTCCCCGTTGGTACAGGCGTCCACGCTGTAGCTCTCAGCGGTCAGCTTTTTCACCAGCAGGCGGTTCAGATCACGTTCATCCTCAGCGATCAATATACGCATCCTGTCACCTCTACTTTCCTATGATGTACCCTGCCGCTGCCCGGAGAACTTTCCTTTCATCTCCGTGTCATCTGCTGTACCACATCCATCCCGCCGCAAGCAGGACCTGGACAGCCAGGATAAGGGGCAGTCCCAGCCTGAATTTTTTGTGCAGGGTCTTATGCCGGAAGAAATCCATGCCGCAGACAGCTCCCACAGAACCGCCAAGTACGGCCAAAAGCAGGAGCGTGGACTCGGGTATCCGGTACTTTTTATGTTTTGCCTTCCACTTGTCCATACCAAACATGGCAAAAGACACCACGTTTATGACAAGCAGCCAGGCGGCTATGAATTTTATCATTCCATCTCTTTCTCAGGTATTTTGATCTCACCTGCCAGATTTTTATAGAACATCTCCTCGATTTTCTTTCTTTCCCAGTGTTTGCCCAGTATCCACATAACCTTGGTGACAATGGCCTCTGTGCTCATATCATATCCCTGGAAAGCACCGGCCTTGAGAGCCGCTTTGCCGGTCTCATATACGGAAAGGTTGCTGCCCTCATAAGGACACTGGCTTTTCACTACAACAATCATTCCCTTGTCGATCACCAGGCGCAGCTCGTCCAGCACCTCGGAGGACAGAGTGGGAATCCCTCCCATTCCAAATGCCTCTATGATCAGTCCCCGGTACCCCTGTTCATACAGAAACTGAAATATCTTACCGTCAAATCCCGGTACCAGCTTGATGAGAAAGACCTTCTTCTCCAGCCTCCGCTCCAGAACGCAGGGGCCTGACGGGGCCGGAATGATATTTTTATAGATTTCCAGTCCCCTGGAATCCACCTCACCCACATAGGGATAATTGATACTCTCAAAAGCGTGGAAACTTCTCGTGCGCATCTTGCTGGCCCTGGTCCCCAGCATGATTTTTCTGTCAAATGCCAAAAATACGCCGGGCATGCCGCTGCCTGCCATATGGATAGCACATCTGCAGTTCTCCACCGCATCCGCCAGAGGATTTGTAATGGAGAGCTGGCTTCCGGTGATAACTACCGGAATAGGGATATTCAGCAGCATAAAGGACAGCACAGAGGAGGTGTAAGCCATGGTGTCCGTGCCGTGGAAGATGACGATCCCATCGTATTCCTTATATTTTTCATAGACAGCCTCTGCCATGGCCTGCCAGTTCTCCGGCTGGATGTTGGCGCTGTCAAGCTGGAACAGTTCGTAGAAATCCACCTCATAAAGGCTTGTGATATCAGAGATATAGGACAGGATATCTTTGCTGTTCAATCCGGGCAGCAGGCCGTTTTCGCTGCTGACACAGGCCAGAGTTCCGCCTGTTGTTATTATCAGTATTTTCTTTTTCATTCGTCTTTTCCTCTTATTTTTTACTGTCCCCCCAGCCACGGGGATATATACATCCCAAAGCAGGATGGAAACCCGGCGGCCAAGGGGAATACTGCCTCAGGAATTTCATGTCTTCGGCCTGAAAACACCCCGCGGGGCAGTGATGTGGATAGCGGTCAATATATTTCAGTGTAACGTAACAACAAGCAGTTTTCAATGGATTTTATATAAAAACCATGCTAATATAGGAAAATAAAGATAAACTTATTACATTCACAACAGGAAATATCAGAAAGAATTCAGAAAACGAGGTGTATAGTATGTATGGTTCCACATTCGGAAATATATTGAAAATATCGACCTGGGGAGAATCCCATGGTGCGGGGATCGGCGTTGTCATTGACGGCTGTCCCGCAGGACTTCTGCTCTCCGCGGAAGACATTCAGGCTTACCTGGACCGCAGAAAACCGGGCCAGTCACGTTTTACCACCCAGAGAAAGGAAGCGGACGAGGTAGAAATCCTCTCAGGCATTTTTGAGGGGAAGACCACAGGCACCCCCATCTCTCTCATGGTCCGCAACACAGATCAGCGCTCCCACGATTACAGTGAGATCGCCAACTATTACCGCCCCGGACATGCGGACAGAAATTATGATATCAAATACGGATTCCGGGACTACCGGGGCGGCGGACGCTCCTCCGGGCGTGAGACCATCGGACGTGTGGCGGCAGGTGCCGTGGCCGCCAAAATACTTGCAGAGCTGGGCGTGGAGATCACCGCCTACACCCTCTCCATCGGCCCTGTCACCATTGACAAGAGCAGATTCGACAAGGAGGAGATGGGACGCAATGCCCTCTATATGCCGGACGCAGAAGCCGCGAAGAAAGCCCAGGCATATCTGGAAGGCTGTATGAAGGAAAAAAATTCCTCCGGCGGTATGGTGGAATGTGTCATTAAAGGTGTCCCCGCAGGTATCGGAGAGCCTGCCTTTGAAAAGCTGGACGCCAATCTGGCGAAAGCCGTCTTTTCCATCGGTGCGGTAAAATCTTTTGAAGTGGGCGCCGGCATCGCTGCCGCCTCCTCAGATGGTTTACATAATAACGATGCATACCGCATGGACGAAGAGGGAAATGTAAAGAAAAAGACAAATCATTCCGGCGGTATCACCGGAGGGATCAGTGACGGCGCGCCAATCCTTATACGCGCTGCCTTCAAGCCCACCCCTTCCGTGGCTGCGGTCCAGGAGACTGTGAACCGCCAGGGGGAGAATATTGAAATATCCATCAAGGGCCGCCATGATCCCATTATTGTACCGAGGGCTGTTGTAGTGGTGGAATCCATGGCTGCCCTTGTGGTGCTGGATGCCATGCTGGGCAGTATGACCACACGCATGGATGCGGTCAAAGGTTTCTTTAAAAATCTTTAGAATTTTTTTCGATTTATACCACGTCACTTTTTAATTTTGATTCCTATACTCAGTATAGTAACAGCAGGAGGACCGCAGCGTAAGCGGCCTTCTGAACACAGGAGAAGAGATACCATGGAAATGAATCACATTTTAATCGTAGAAGACGACAAGGACATCCGGGAGGCAGTTGCCATTTATCTGAAAAGCCAGGGATATGAAGTATTTCAGGCAGGCGACGGCGTAGAAGGGCTGGAGATGCTGGAGCGGGAAGAGATCCATCTCGCAATTGTGGATATCATGATGCCCCGCATGGACGGTATCACCATGACCATGAAACTCAGGGAAAAACACGATTTCCCGGTTATCATGCTCTCAGCCAAATCCGAGGAGGTGGATAAGGTTATGGGGCTGAACATCGGCGCCGATGACTATGTCACCAAACCATTTACCCCAATGGAGCTTATGGCAAGGGTGAACTCTCAAATGCGTCGGTACAAAAGATTCATGGAAAAACTGCAGCAGAAAGAACAGGAAAACACAGATACCATTTACACCATGGGCGGGCTCGAGCTGAACGAGAGTACCTTCGAGGTGCGGGTAGACGGAGCCCCTGTAAAAATGACCCCCATGGAATTCAAAATTCTCCTTCTGTTAATCAAAAATCCTGGAAGGGTATTCTCCGCGGATGAAATTTATGAACGTGTGTGGAATGAACGTGCTGTGAACACAGAGACGGTCATGGTGCATGTCCGCAACATCCGTGAAAAGATTGAGATCAACCCTAAGGAGCCAAAATATTTAAAGGTGGTGTGGGGAGTTGGATATAAAATTGAAAAATTCTCGTAAACTTGCAGTCGTGCTGGTGATCCTCGTCATATTGCTGCCTTCACTGGCTATGATGATCATCCGCCCGCACTATATCAAAGGCCAGGGTAATTCTGAGCCGAATTTCAACACTTCCAGCTTCATGAGCACACTTGTGCAATCCAATTATGTGCTCTATGCGGAAGAAAAACAGAGGGAAAACCAGGCGGCTATGATCCCGTTTGACATCTTTTTCCCTTCTGCAATAAACGACAAACAGACAAAAGAGAACGAAGAGGACAAAAATTCAGGTTCCAAGTCCAATACTTCCTCCCGGGAAATATCAAAGGAATCCCTGGACGAAGAGAATTTCCCCTCTTCCAAATACAAGAACAGCTACGGAGATGAATACGGAGGATACTCTTCAGAGGAAGCCATCATCGCATCCGCCAATGAGATTTCCAACTACTTCTCCAGATGGGAGCATAACTTCTCCACCCTGCGCTCTTATCTTCAGTATGAAGTGAGGGATGAAAACGGAAAAGTGATAGACTCCAACGCAACAGAGGAACTGGATCCGCTTCTCTCCCAGACAAAGCCCGAGGCGCTGGATAAGAAATACGCTTTCGGCGCTATTGTCAAATATGATGAGAGCGGAAATGTATCGCAGGCAGAGTTTTTCTACGGAAAACCCGGCAATGCCACACAGCTTCTCAACGAACAGGTCCGTCAGAACCCATGTTCCAGCTTTGACGACCAATACGGCATGGATGCGCCTTTCCAGAAACCACAGGGCCGCACCTATATCTATCTGATGACAGCAGAAAATCTGGCATCCTTTATGGAAAGCTCAAACGGATATATGGAATACCTGGGCGTTGACACTTACCGCTCAACCGCCGATCTGTCCATTGTCTTCATTACTCTGCTGGGTCTGGTAGCCGCTGCAGCACTGCTTCTGCCGTTTATCAAACCGCTGCAGCTGGGAGACGAGAAAATATTCCAGGTACCTTTTGAACTGGTCTTCATAACAGCCAGCTTTGTTCTGGGATTTTCCCTTTCCATGTCCGTGAACGGCAATACCATGAGCAATGAACCGATTTACAATGTACTGCACAGCATCGGTGTACCCAAAGGGCTGGCCTCTGTGCTTCAGTATTTCTGGGGATTCATCGGATGGGCGTTTATCTTTGCAGTGTGCTACTGGGCGGCAGGATGTATCAGAACCGTCTTTGTCATAGGACCGAAACGATACATCCAGGAACGGGTGATCATTTACCGCATCTGGCCCTGGGCAAAAGGCACGGTCAAAAACATTTACAACAGTATGCTCCATATCAATCTGAAAGATGATACCACAAAAGTTCTGATCAAAGTGGTACTGATCAACTTTATCATACTGGGATTTATCAGTCTGATGTGGGTCTGGGGCATCGGAGCACTGATCATTTACTCCCTTGCACTGTTCTTCCTTCTGAGGAAATACTGCAATGACCTGCAGAAACAGTATCACAGACTGCTGGACGCAACCAACCAGCTTGCCGAGGGCAACTTGAACGGTACGATTCCTGAGGAACTGGGCGTATTTGAACCGTTCCGCGGCGAGATCACCAAGATACAGAGCGGCTTCAAGAAGGCTGTGGACGAAGAGGTCAAGAGCCAGAAAATGAAAACGGACCTGATCACCAACGTATCGCATGACCTGAAGACGCCTTTGACAGCCATCATCACTTATGTGGACCTTCTGAAGGATGAGAATCTGCCGGCCGAGGAGAGACGTCATTATATTGACGTTCTGGAACAAAAATCCACACGGCTGAAGCTGCTGATCGAGGATCTCTTTGAGATCAGCAAAGCGACCAGCAGAAATGTAACACTGAACATTATGGATGTGGACATTGTAAGTCTGATGCAGCAGGCAAAACTGGAGCTTCATGATAAGATCGAGGCATCCAACCTGTACTTCCGCTGGCGTCTGCCCGAGGATAAAGTAGTCCTCCCTCTTGACAGCCAGAAGACCTACCGTGTATTCGAGAACCTGCTGGTGAACATCACCAAGTACGCCATGCCGCGGACCCGGGTGTATGTGGATATGGAGAATGACGAGAAACGGGTACGCATTTCTATGAAGAATATCTCAGCCTCAGAGCTGACCTTCAACCCGTCGGAGATCACCGAACGGTTCGTCCGGGGTGACGCCTCCAGAAATACGGAGGGAAGCGGGCTGGGCCTGGCGATCGCCAAGAGCTTTGTGGAACTTCAGGGCGGAAGCCTGCAGATTATGGTGGATGCGGATTTGTTTACTGTGGAGATCGTGTTCCCGAAACCTTGATACAAATCACCCCGGTACTGCTCATAGACTGCAGTACCGGGGTTTCTTTTTTCCTTATGCCCAGTAGATTCTCATTCCTGTCTCATGGCTCATGCGCTCCGGATGCCCTTTGACCCTGGAGGATAATGCAAAGATATCTCTGTAGGAATTCTGCGCAATACAGTTTCCTTCATGATCCGTCATGCTGACATACAGATTCCACCTCTGCCCTTCCCCATATCCTTCCGGAAAATGGATGATTTCTCTAACGGAATCCGGCTCCATATGGATTTTTCCGTTATTGTGCTCCACCACATTCCCGCTTTCCGTCTCTGTTATCACCCAGAAAACTTCACAGTCCTCGTATTTTTTATCTGTATCATTTACAGCATAGAGTCCATCCAGTACATCTCTGTATTTAGCAAAAACCCCCACCGGGCTGTTGCTTTCCAGCATGGCCTGAAGTCCTTTTTTCGGAATCCCCCACCAGTCGTACAGGCCATAAAAGCTTTGGGGACACAAATCAATGAACATGAACTGCACATACCCGGAACACGGCGCATATTTCTGGATTCTGTAGTGCTCTGTATAGTATTTCAGCAGTTTATACTGATAATCCTGGATGGCAGGGATCTCCTTTTCGATACCTGCGAGACGTCTGTATACAGCCGAGACTTTTTTCAGGCTTTCTGCACAGGCAGGCGCATCAAATCCATACTCTGTATTCAGCTTCTCCGTTGTCCCATAGATTTCCCTGTACTCGCCCCCGCTGAGTGATCCCAGATAATTGTGGCTGTCCCCGCTGAAAATGTCCTCATCGCAGAAAGAACCCTTGATGATGGGACGGTCAGGGTCCATCTCCTGCAGTTCCCGGTAAAGCCTCGGCCCCGGATTTTCCTCCATGAATCTTCTCCTGGTGTCCCCATCCGGGTCCACACAGCCGGGTTCATTCATGCCGATCCAGCAGATAATGGAGGGATGGCGCATCAGCATCCTGACATTTTCCTTGTAAATGCCGATGAATTTCTCTGCCCACTCATCTGTAGATGGGTGCGTCCAGTTATACTCTGAATCCTGGATGACCGCAATGCCCATTTTGTCGCACAGGTCATAAAACATATCCTGTTCCACATGGACATGAACCCTCACAAGATTAAAGCCTGCTGCCCTAATGTTAAGCAGGTCCCGGTAATACCGCTCCTCTGTCATGGCAGAAATATAGCAGTCAGGAAAATAAGAGGTTCCACGGATAAAAAAATCCCTGCCGTTCAGACGGAAACGTGTGATCTCTTTCGTTCGCACGATCACTGTTTTCCGGAATGCAAAAACAGACTCTTTTCCGCATACCCTGCTGCCGTCTCTCTCAATCCAAACTTCCGCGGTATACATCCACGGCTGGCCGTGATCCCAGGTGTTCCAGAGAAGAATATCCTCCATATTGACGGAACACGTCCTCTCCTCCTCACCGGCCTCTGCTGTAAAATCCAAAACCGCTTCACTCTTACAGATTCCGGATCTCTCATCCCTTATCTTCAGTACCATCCTGTACTTGGCACCGGGTGTAAGTCCTGCAAGTGCCGCCTTTGCCTTTACCCGTGCGCTGTCCATGTCTTCGGAAAGCTCATAGTATATCTCCGGCCGATGCTCCATGAACTCCTGTTCGGTCATTATGAGTTCCACCCTGCCGTAAATCCCCACAGGGTTCACATCGCGCTGTATGAATGTATCTGAATGCTCATAGGTTCCCTTCACCATTCTGCGCTTCACAAGAATGGTCCTGGAATCCTCTCTCTTCTTCTCCACTTCATCGTCCCAGGGAGAACTCACCTTAACGATGAGAAGATTCTTCTCTCCCGGTTTTACAATGTCTGTGATATCAAAGGAAAACGGCGCGGAATATCCCTCATGTTCCCCTGCAAACTGTCCGTTCACCCACACTTTGCAGTAGTAATCCACGTTGGTAAACCTCAGCCGAATCCTCTGCTGATCTCCTTTTGGTAAGTCAAATTCATGCCGGTACCACCAGGGAGCCTGGTTAAAATATCTGAGTTCCCTTCCGAAATAAGGCTGGCCGGCAAACAAAAGCTGCAGATGTTTTAACCCGCTTAGTTTTTCCCATTCCGAGATCTGGGGGCCCATCTCCGTAAAAGCTTCTCTGTCTGTATACAGGCCCAGCTCTTCCCCCGTATCATGTACATCCTGGAGAATATACCAGCCATCCTCCAGATTCTTTACTGTCTCCATATCCTGCATCCTCCTTTGTATCAGCTCTTCACTGCGCCTGCAGCCATACCCTCTATGATATTTTTATTCAATATAAAATAAACAATCAGTGTCGGAAGAATAGAAATGACAATGGCGGCAAATGTGCTGCCCCAGTCCACTCGTCCGAACTGCCCCACAAAATCGTTCAAACCGATGGGAAGTGTCTTCATCTCCGACGAAGATATGAATGTATTGGCATATGTAAATTCATTCCACACAAAAACAAAATTGTAAGTGAGCACCGTCATGGTGGTATTCTTCGCCATGGGAACTACGATCTTCCAGAAAACAGTACCCATCCCTGCGCCGTCGATCACTGCTGCCTCCAGCAGGGAATCCGGCAGGAACTTAAAAAATCCCGTGTAGAGATAAATACACATAGGAAGCCCAAATCCCACCTGCGGCAGTACCAATGCCCAGTATGTATTCCTCAGCCCCAACGCATTGTAGATCTGGAACATGGGGATCAGACAGGCGAATATGGGAATCATCATTCCAAAAAGGAAAAATCCCATCAGCGCATCCGCATGTTTTATTTTCACCTTGCTGATCACAAAGGCCACAGGACAGCCCAGGACTACAATACCCAGCAGGGTCAGTACAGCAACGATGGTACTGTTTAAAAAGTATCTTGGGATTGCGGAGATTGTCAGAGCGCTTATATAGTTCCCCAGATAGAAGCTTGATGGGAGGGCGTATTGAGCGGTGTATGTCATCTCCTCCGATGTTTTCAGGCTGGAACAGATCACCCAGAAAATAGGATATATCTGTATCATTACTATGATAAGCACTATAAAATAAAAAATACCTCTTACAGCCTTGCTTTTCCCTGCATGTGTCATTCTGATTCCTCCCCCTTCGCAGTCCCCAGCAGTCTCTGGATAACGAATACCGCCGCCAGACATTCCACCACAAGAAATACCGCCAGGGTACTGCCATATCCAAAGTCAGCAGAGTTAAACGCTGTTTTGTACATATAGGTCGCTACCATTTCCGTCGATTTTGATTTATTATCCAGTATATAGAAGACATCAAAGGTCTTCAAACATCCATTGATCAGCATCACCACTACAATACTGAAAATATTCTTTATCAAAGGCAGTTTGATATATCTGTACTGCTGGATGAGACTGCACCCGTCCATAATGGATGCTTCCAGTACATCCTTGGAAATGGATACAAAGGCAGAATAAAATATGATCATATACAAACCGCAGTATTTGTACCCGTCAATCAGTGTTATAGTGACAAGGGCAGTCTTTGAATTTGCCAGAAGGGCAATGGGGTCCATTCCCATTTTCTCCATCAGATAACAGACCAGGCCCTGTGGCTGTGCGGAAAGCATCTTGGAAAATATCTGACAGATTGCCATGGACGATATGATACAGGGTATAAAATAAATGACACGCAGCACATTGGACCCCTTGATGATATGGGATAACAAAATTGCCAGGAACAGACCCGCAAGAAGCTGGAACGAACTTCCCAATAGTACAAATTTCAGGTTATTCACTACAGCCGATTTAAACGTCCCATCAGAAAACATCCTTACATAATTGGCAAGACCTACAAATTCCATATCTTTAATGCCGTTCCAGGAAAAAAAACTATAACCCACAGACCACAGAATAGGAATGATCACCGTAAGAAAATATACGAAAAAAGCCGGAAGTACAAAAAGCGCAGGCTGTATTTTATTTCTGGGTTTCATCTATACTCCTCTCCTTCCTGAGTGATAAGGGTCCGGTCTCCCCTACAGGTTCCGGACCCTCCCTTTTTATTCCACATCAAAATAGTCCGGCGCATACTGCGCTACCGCTTCATCCATTCTCTGACAAAATTCTTCTGGAGTGGATTCGCCCATACCCAGATTAGCCAGTTCTTTTCTGTAAACTTCGTTTGTGGATGGGTCCAGACGGACATCCCAGCACTGAGCAAAGGTGCCGCAGTTTTCCAGATCCTTCAGAATCTGCTGTGTCAGTTCCGGAAGTTTATCCGGGTCACTAGGCATCATGGACGGCAGCATATCAAATTCATACATAGCCATATCCGCGAAATTGTCCCATACAAATTTAATGAAATCCTTCATAGCCGGAGTCATGGAATCTTTCAATACCGCAGTTCCGATGCCGCAGTTGGCATAATAGTCATTCTCTGTTGTCGCATCTTTATCACTGTCTATTGGAAGCTTGAATGTAGAAATATCATCTTTTAATTCTTTATTCTCATCCACAAGATCCGGAGTATCCCACGTCCCTGTGTATAACATGGCAGCACCTTTATTCAAAAACAGGTCCATCTGTGCTGTGGCATCCGAATTTGTCCAGCCTTCGCTGAAATACTGCGAGATCTGCTGTGTATATTCTGCTGTGGCGATACCCACCTCTGAATCAAACTTTTCTTTACCCATTCTGGCATTATCAATAAATTCATTCCCTGCCATACGGAATGCCTTAAATGCCGGATATCGCATGATCATATCATAGTTGCCGGCTGAGATTGGTGTGTACCCGGCTGCTTTCAGCTTTTCACATGCTTCAAGCAGTTCTGTCAGGGTCTTGGGCGTCTCTGTGATTCCGGCATCCTCGAACATTTCGGTATGATACCAGAAATACTCCACATTTCCCTGCCAGGTCATCAGATAATTACTTCCGTCGCTCAGTTTCGGATAATCCAGTGCAATGTCAAAGAACTTATCCTTTAATCCCAGTTCGTCATATAGGTCATCTATGCTGTAGATAATTCCCTTTTTGCAGATACCTTCAAAAAAGGCCTCCGGGTCCGCATCAAACCAATCCGGCAGTTCGTTGCTGGATGCCAGAATTTTTATTTTCTGGAGATAGGTTGCCCTGTCCGCTATGGATTCTACATTAAATTCAAAACCGGGATGATCCTCCTTATACATCTCCGCAATCTTCTTCAGTGTCTTAAGAGCTGCATCTGTCTCACCTCTTGCACTGACGTAATTGATCACCAGATCTTCTGAGTCAGTATTATCACCGGATTCCTTTTCCTGCGTCTTCTGTGTATTTTCTTCCTTTTTATCACCGGTTCCCCCATTGCCTCCGCATCCGACTGCCGTTACACACATGACTGCAGCTAAACCTGCAGCTGCCAGCTTCTTCAGTTTCATCCTTTTTTCCTCCTTTAAATTTGCCTTATCATCATGACGTCCTGAGATTCGGTTTTTTCTGTTTTTTGTTTGTAGATTCATTATAGAAAATTTTTTCGACAAAATATATGGAAAATTTTAAGTACACTTGGAATATTTTCCTATAGTTCTCAGATTGCTTGTGACATAAATCCGATTATTGTATAATAACTTTTAGCCATACAGCAATTCTACGCATCTAATGTGCTGGCTGTAAGAAAAGATTCTGAAGCCAGGTAGAAATCCTATTGCCAAAGTGGCTGTGAAAATATTCATATGAAACCAATGGAGAAAAAAAGGAGCTTTCTATGAACAGGATAAAACACTCTGTATTCTACATTTTTTCAACTTTTCCTATTAAACACCGGCTGCTGATCACCTACCTTTTTCTGAGTGGTTTTATATTAGTCATCACAGCAGTCGCATTTTATAACACTGCTAAAAATGCGCTGGTTGAACACGCTACCTTATCCAGCCAACAGCAGCTTACGATCATCACCAACAATCTAAGTGAAAAAATAGGCCATATTTCCGACTATGCCATTACCCTGTCCATCAACAGTGATATTGGTGAAACCCTGAAGGAAAACCCCACGGTACCTGAAAACGCACTGTCACGCTTTTTTGTAAATTCCACGCTCACCAAACAGGCACAAAGAATTATTGGTTTACATAAAAATATATCTAATTGGGATATTCTTGACACAGAAAACAATTGGTATCACAGCAGCACGGATATCACAGAAGAATTGACCCCTTGCCTGTCACCGGAATTTCTGCAGGTATTGCAGACGGATCCTTCCTTCCACTTTTTAGGTCCTTATACGATTGACGGCACACCAACATTCGCCGCCTTAAAACCAGTTACGGACATTGACACCACAAAGTATCTGGGCACCGTCGCCCTTCTGATCCAGGAACCCAGCATATCCTCCGCCTTCCGGGACCTGCCGGACAGTGATCTGCGGAATTTTTACATAACGGACTCTGATAACAGGATATTGTCCTCCTCAACATCCGAGGGAATCTATGAATCTTTTGCCTCCTATACGGGAATCAGCACCAAAGAGATGAAGAAACTGGAGGATACGAATATGGCAACCGCCTATATCCACGGAACAGAGACACTGCTCATCAGAAAGGAATATCCCGGGCTGGACTGGTATGTGGTGAACCTGATACCTCTGCAGAATCTTACCATGGAGCACAGGACTGTGCTGCAGACCATTGTTCTCATATGCGTACTACTGTTCATCCTCTCCCTGTTCTTCTCCATGCTCTGCACAAGGACTGTGACAGCCCCCATCCAGCGCCTGGCCTCCAAGATGGAGACAGCTTCCATGGGCAACCTGGATATATCCGCAAGCTATCACTCCAACGATGAACTGGCAGTTCTGTACAAGCAGTTCAACCTTATGATGCAGCGCATACAGACTCTGATCGATCATGTATATGAAGAACAGAGCGCAAAACAGGAGATGGAGATCCGGCTGCTCCAATCCCAGATAAATCCCCATTTCCTGTACAATACACTGAGTACTATCAAATCCCTGATTGAACTGGAGATGAATGAGACCGCCGTAAAAGCAGTGGCCGCAATGTCTGTCTTCTACCGGAATTCCCTTTCAAAAGGACGGTTCATCATTCCTCTGAAGCAGGAACTGGAATTGACAGAGCAATACCTGTACATACAGAGCCTCCGCTATATGGAATATGTAGATTATGAGTTCAACCTGACAGCCACATTTCCCATGGACCAGATCGACATACCTAAGCTTACGCTCCAGCCTATTGTAGAAAATATATTTGTCCATGCCCTATCCACAGAAAAATGTCATATCTGCGTCAATATAACCGAGGATGACGCAAACGTAGCAATAACCATAACCGACAACGGAACCGGTATTCCCCCAGAAAAGCTGAAAGAGCTGCAGACATCCATTTATTCCGGCAGTGTGGATGGCAGATCCTTTGGCCTTCCCAACATTCACCACAGGATCATACTGTTGTACGGAATGAACTATGGCCTTACTATAACCAGCCGGGAGAAAGAATTTACCGCAGTCACAGTAACTCTGCCCAAAGGAGGAGCAAAAGATGAAGACCCTGATAATTGTTGATGATGAGCTGTTTTTCCGCAAATCCATCTGCAGCCTCATCAAAAAACAGGAAAACTATGAGATTATCGGCGAAGCCAACAACGGAGCTTCCGGTGCTGAAATCATCCGGGAACTGAAGCCTGATATTGCCCTGGTGGACATTTCCATGCCTGTCATGGACGGCCTGGAGATGATCCGTTCCCTTGTTCCGGACTGCCGGACAAAATTCATCCTCTCCACAGGTTACAGCGACTTCGCCTATGCGAAGCAGGCCATCACTCTGGGGGTAAAGGAGTATCTTCTGAAGCCGGTGGACAACCGGGAACTTCTCGACTGTCTTGATAAACTGAGTCTGGAAATTGACAGCGAACGCCACAGACAGGATGTAATATCCGACTACTATCAGTCACGGAGCATCTACCAAAAACACATGGCTCTTAACTTCTTTAGCAAAGCCATATCAGGCGACTGCCAACCGGAGGAATTCGCCGTGCTGAAAAAGCAGGCAGAGCTGGAAGGCACAGACTGGTTCCTGGTACTCTCCCTGAAACTGAACAGCACCAATACCTCTGTGTGGAACTGGGAAACCGACCTGGCACTCTGTCATTCCATTATGGAAAATATCTGTACGGAAGTCCTTCACGGAACATATGAGCATCTTCTTTATGTGGATTACTCCCTTTCCCACCAGTATATTATCCTGGGGCTGAAGGATGGCTCCTGCCAGGTTCCCCGTCTGGAAGAACTGTGCGAACACCTGATAAAGCTGCTGAAGGATACGGTCCATATACCTGTGAGCATTTTCAGCGGAACACCGCAGCATGGTGCCCAGGGAATCAAAGCTTCCTATGAGGAGGCGCTTTCTGTCCAGCATAACAGCAGCTATAAGAATCTCACGGTATTTAAGTATTACAGCCGGGAAGTCCTTTCCCAGAATATGGATATCACATCCGATATCTGCCGTGAACTTCTGCTTCTGCTGCGCAGAAAACAGGGGGAACAGGTGATCCAATACATCTGCAGCACCTTTGACAGAATGCAGGAGACGAACTGCCATATCCGCAAGACCCGGCTTACGGCTGCCTTATTTATCACAGTGCTGGATGATTTCATTACGGAATGCGGCTGTTCGGACATGGAATTTACAGAACTGCAGAATGCCCTGGATTCCTACCGTAACTGCGAAAATATTGACCAGCTCAAAAAGCTGATCACAGACACCTACATCTCCGCTTTAGAACGTTTCGGAAAAAATACGGAGTCCGGCAAGACTCACCTGATATCGGATATCCAGGATTATATTGGTCAGCACTACATGGACCCTGAATTAAGACTGGAAACCATTGCCGCCCATTTTTTCGTCAGTCCCCAGTACCTGAGCACACTGTTCAGCCAGGAAAGCCACAGTACACTGAGCAGCTACATCAATACTTTCCGAATGCACAGGGCCAAGGAATTTCTGCTGCAGCAGTCTCCTTCCATACAGAATACAGCGGCACTGTGTGGTTTTACGGATGCAGGGTATTTCAGCAAGTGTTTTAAAAAATTTTACGGGATATCACCTAAGAACTTTTTGGCACTCCGGTCCTCCTGAACATGCAGGGGAACTTCCGGCTGCCGGGCGCGGAGCAAACAGCGGCTATTTCTGTGTGAAAAACGGTTGGATATTGCCAAACCCTTTCTTTTGTGCTAATTTAAGTAGTATTGAAAAAGAAAAAGCAGCTTTTTTATGTACGGCCAGCGCAGCAAATGTGCAGGCCTGACCAAATAGCTGCGGGAAAGGACCCAAAAATGGCAGACATACTAACCAGGGCCGCTGCACTTATCTGCATGATTGCCCTGGCGTTTACATTGAAAAAGATACATATTTTGAAAAAAGAGGACTTCCGTGTGGTGTCCGCACTGGTGGTTAAGATCACACTGCCTTGTGCCATCATCAATAATTTCAGCCAGATGGATTTTGACACCTCTCTCTTTTTTCTGGTTCCCATTGGATTTTGCGGAACCCTCTTTCTGATCGGAACGGGATATTTTATGGCGAGAAAGAAAAGCCCGGATGAGAAGGCTTTTCAGATGATCAACCACTCAGGGTTCAACATCGGCACCTTTGCCATTCCCTATCTGCACAGCTTTGTAGGTCCCTCCGGGGTGATCGCCGCTTCCATGTTTGACATCGGCAATTCCCTGCTGTGCACAGGCGGAACCTATGCCTTGGCCTCCAGTGTGCAGAACCCGGATAACAGAACCACCATAGGCTCCCTGTTAAAAAAGACCTTTTCCTCCGTACCCACCCTGACCTACCTGCTCATGACACTTTTAAGCCTGCTGCATCTCAGGCTGCCGGGGGGCATACTCACCTTTGCGGGAATCGGGGCGGAGGCAAACGCATTCATGGCTATGACAATGCTGGGAATCGGCATGGAACTCACCTTAAACCGCAGACATTTTTCATCCATAACCCGTATCTTAAGTGTCCGCTACCTGGTGGCCCTCATATTCTCCCTTGCCGCCTGGTTTCTGCTTCCCTTTGACAGAGCCCTGAAAAAAACACTGGTCATCCTGCTCTTCTCACCGCTGGCATCCTTTGATCCGATCTTTACGGAAAAATGCGGGGGTGATGTGGGACTTTCCAGTGAGATCAATTCCATCAGTATTATTATCAGCATTGTGTGTATGACACTGCTTTTGATCATTTTGTAAAAAATAACGGTGAACATAGCTGCCTTCCGGGTACGCTGTGTTCACCGTTTTCATTTTCTCTATCCAACCTGAATCTGGCAGACCTTCATGGCCTCCAGTGCATTCTCATGGCTCTCTTTTGTAACTCCCGCGCAGCAGGACGCATCCACAGAGATCACTGCCTCGGGGAGCGCGGCTTTCAATATCATGGCATTTGAGATAATGCAGATATCTGTGCACAGACCCACAAGTTCAATCTCATCATACCCTTCCTTTCCTGCCAGATGCGCAAGAACCGTACTTCCAAATGTAGGCTTCTCCACCAGTCTGCATCCGGCTGCAAGCCTTCTCAGCTCCGGTATCAGCTCCCACCCTTCTGTATCCCTGATGCAGTGCGGAACGGGCAGATTCTTTCCCTCCTGGGTGTCCATGTAATTCTTCTCATGTGTATCAAGGGTGAACACCACTGTTTTCCCCATCGCCTTAGCTTCTTTGACCTTTTTAACCACATTTTCCACAATGGCTTTGGCTTCCGTTGTGCCCAGAGCACCGGTCACGAAATCAACCTGCATGTCAACCACCACTAATAACTGCTTCATTGTCCTCATCCTCCATTTCTCATATGATACCACAGAATATCCGGCTTTACCCATAAAGGGCATCCCTGTAAATATTGGCTTTCTCCTGTCCCTGCAGGATCCGAAGGGCGCCGTAGGCCAATGCCTCCAGTTCCATCTCACCGGGCATGATCCTGACCGGTCCCAGGAAATCAATATAATCGGTGATCCAGTCTGTCAGCATTTTGGAGTGTGCCATACCGCCTGTGAGAATTATGGCATCCACATTCCCCTTCAGTGCAGGGGCAAGCTGTCCGATCCCTTTTGCCACCTGATAGGCCTGCGCCTCATACAGAAGCTCAGCCTTTTCATTTCCCTGACGTATCATTTTCTCGATTTCCCGGCAGTCATAGGTTCCCAGATACGCTTTCAGTCCCCCGTCTCCGCGGATTTTCCGCATCAGCTCTGCCTTGGTATATTTCCCGCTGTAACACATGTCTACAATATAAATAATGGGCACACTCCCGGAACGCTGCGGGGAAAAGGCTCCGCCGTCGTCACTGAGGGCATCCACTATTTTCCCGTGTCTGTGTGCTGAGAAAGAGATCCCGCCGCCCATATGCGCCACCAAAAAATTCATCTCCTCATAGGACTTCCCCGCTTCCTCCGCTGCCTTTCGTGCCATTGCCTTACTGTTTAACACATGGCAGAAGCTCTGCCGCACCACCTCCGGAATGCCGGTGATACGCGAAATTTCCATAAATTCATCCGAAGACACCGCATCATAAATGTAGGCGGGAATCCCAAGCGGTGTAGCCACCGCATCTGCGATCAGTGCGCCCATATTTGATGCATGGGGACTGATGGGGCCTTTTAAGATTCTGTCTTTCATTGCCTGATTCACGGTATATCCGCCTGCTTTTACAGGAGGAAGAAGTCCGCCCCGGCCAACAACAGCGCTTAACTGTTCCACCTGATAGGAATGTACCTCCAGACAGGCCAGAACCATATCTCTTCTAAAAGGGAACTGTTCTTCTATATCCGGATGGCTGTCCAGAAACACAGAATCATGCTCAATGTCTTCCCGGAACATTTCCTGCCGGTTTCTGAATACAGCTATTTTCGTAGATGTGGAGCCCGGATTTACTGCAAGTATATCGTATACCATTTCCTTACCTTCCTTTACAAATGCGTCTTTTTCCTCAGCTCCTCGCCCAGGGCCCTGCCCTTAAATATAGCCAGCGCGGACAACATGAGCACCGCCCCTGCCACACACAGCACCGACGGAAGCCTCACGCCGACTGCGCCGCACAGAAGAAGAATCAGGGGAATCAGACTTCCCACGGACACTATGACCATGTAAATCATATAATGTGAGACCGGCGCCCTGGTCACGAACACCACCACCCACAAGATCACATAGACAGCCAGCAGCACAATAGGTATCCCGAAATCCACAGACCATCCTCTCCACCCTGTAATAAAATCCCAGAACAAAAAGACTGCCCACAAAAGCACTGCCTCCCAGACTGCATTCTTGAACAGATTCCTGCGCTTTACGATAGCGACCGCTGACAGGATCCACATGCAGCCCACACCGGCCAGCACATAGCCTGACCAGAAACTGTGAAAACCCATGGTCCAGTTCACAGAAACCGCAGCAACACATACCGCAATGCAAACAAAAGAAAATATGCGGAATCCCATGGCCATGCGGGAGTTTTCCCTGGTGAAATCCGGGAACATCTGATTCTCTTCCTCCGGGATTCCCTCCAGATTCCCCTGGCAGAGAGGGCATTTTCTGTGGGGATTCCTGACTGTAATTTTGCAACGTTTACAATACTGCATCCTCAATCCCCTCCTTTTTCCCCGCCCAGTGCTATGATCTCCACCGGGATACCCTGTCCGGTCAGCATCCGGAAGAAATTCCGTTCAATCCTTGTATTGGCATAACCGGATGTGAAGCTGACAGTCAGCCTGTCTTTCCAGGAACACATACACAGCTCCATTTTAGGTGTGCTGGTGTAAAAGTCAAACCAGTCGATATAGGGTTCACACTCCCGGGGCATCTGTATTTTTCCGATATTGGAGAAAACGGCTGTGTCCGCGGAGGTGGAAAAGGCAGCTCCGGCCTGCATGCCCCACAGTTTGAGGGGAAGGGGCAGAATGCGCATAAAAGGATTTTTCTCCATCCGCATAAACCCGTTCATCCGGGCTGCGATGCGCTCCGGCGTCAGCTCCCTTTTGAAAAAATCCGAGGTGAACGCAATGACATCCTCCAGCTTTTCACTCTGTTCGGAAAAATTATATCCGATATCGATCCATCCAAAGAAATTCCGCACAGAGGAGGAGGGAAAGTAACTCCTGAGATTCACAGGTATCATGAGCGCCACCGGGCGTTTTTTCTGTCTAGGACTCATATCCATGGCAACCGCGCAGAGAAAAACAGCGGTAAGGTATACGGTTATGGTAGTCTGAAAACTGCGCGCAGCCCGGATCAGGGCATCTGTGGGCACAATTCCCTCCACAAGTCTCATCTGGCCGTATTCCAGGCGGTGATATTTAAGCTGATGGGATTTGTATTTCGGAATGTCCTTCACCAGCGCCTTGTCGGAATAGTATTTGTCAAAGCTGTCCTCTGCCATCTCCTCATCCGTGGCATCTGCCTGTACCTGGGAGACAGGGCCTGTGACCATATCCGGATATGCCTCCATCAGATAATAGTACACAAGGGTTCTGAGAAACTGAAGGGCCCCGGTGCCGTCCGTGAGGGCATGGTATGTCTCGAAATTTATGCGTTTTTTATAATACGTGACCTCAAACAAAAGATTTTTCTGGTCCCTCACATAGATCTGGCTGCAGGGCGGGCGGTATTCCTCCCTGACAACAGGCTTAAGCTCCGACTCCTCCAGATAATTCCAGAAAATGCCGCAGCGAAGGACACAGAGAAAAAGGCTGTAGTCCTCCATACACAGATCAAGGGCTTTCTGCAGCTTTACCTGGTCGATCTCTTCGGTGAGCTGACAGGAAAGCCGGAAGACGCGCTCATCCTTCTTCCCGCTGGTAGCAGGAAATATCTTTGCTGTATTCTCCAGGGTTCTCCACTTTTTTCTGCTGAAATGGGCCATTCTCTCACTTCACTTTCCATAACCTAACTTTTTAAAAATGCATTGATGTAATCATACGTCTCCCGCACAGCGGAATACACGGGTTCCAACAGGAAAAATCCATGGATACCGTCCGCGATCCGGTGCAGTGTCACATCCACGCCTGCTGCCTTCATCCGCCGTGCATAATCCTCCCCCTCATCCCGCAGCGGGTCCAGTTCCCCTGTGATCACCAGGGCTCTTGGAAGGTTTGAAAAATCCTCAGCCAGAAGAGGCGCAAAATAAGGGTTCTGCCTGTCCGCCTCACAGCTCTGGTAAAAATCCAGATAATCTGCCATGTTCTGTCTGGTCAGAAGATAATCCCTGCCGTTTTCCAGAACGGACGGATACGCATTTTCCTCACTATAATCATTATTGACACAGGGATAGATCAATATTTGTCTTTTCGGAATAAATTCTCCTCTGTCCCTGGCCATCTGGCAGACAGCCGCAACAATATTTCCTCCGGCGCTGTCCCCCATCAGGGTGATCTGGTCAGGTTCCGCATTTAAAATCGTCCTGTCTCCAAACACAGCCTTTGCCGCAGCATAACAGTCCTCTATCTGGGTGGGAAATCTATGCTCAGGTGCCAGAGGATAGTCTATGGACACTACCACATGGGCCGTGTTTTTCGCCAGGTTCCAACACACCCGGTTATAAGATTCCACGCTCTCTGTCACAAATCCGCCTCCGTGTATGTAGAGGATGACCGGATAGATATTGTCTGACATTTTGCCTGTATCAAGGGATTTATTCTTTTCCTGGAAGGCTTCGATATCCACGGTGTCGTAGGATTCCTCATTGGGAAAATAGATGCGCACAGGCACTTCCCTTCCTTCATTGTAGATCTTCGTGTCCAGTGTCCGGTAAAAGGGCTTGAAGGGATCCAGGATCTTCAGATTCATGATCCGTCTGGATTTCTGCAGGTCCAGTTTCGTCTCAGGGTCAGACAGCGCTTTCAATACCAGGTGCATTGCTTTATTCATAAATTTTCCTCTATTCTACTAATATACATCCAACCAGTGTCAGTGTCCCCGGACCGTAATAATAAAGAATATCATTTTTCTGGCACACCTCACTGACAAGCATGCCGTAGGCCTCCATTGCGGATGACTGGCGCTCCGGAAACCGGCACGGCGCATCGGGGTAAGTGCACTCCTTACAGTTTTCACAGGCCCCGTCTCCCAGAACAAGAGCACCGGGATATTCCTCACGGACCATCGCAGCAAACTTGTGAAATGCCTCCTTGTGGCGCTCTCCAAGCTCCTGCATTCCCTCTATATCAAAGCTGTCCTCCAGTTCCCCTGTTGTCTGTACGATCAGTCCTCCCGCATATTTGTGGATCTGCTCGCTGCACTCTTCCAGTGTACCGCATCCGGGAGGACAGACCCAGTTCTTATTGTAATGCTGACATTTGTTCTCCGCACATGCGCTGCGGACCTCACTTCTCACCTGGATTGTGGATGCATCCAGATCTCCTACGTGTGAAAAACCGCAGGAAAGCGCTTTTTGTTTTAATTCCTCATACTTTTCCGGCATTGTTTGCCCTCCTTTATCTGTGGTAATTTCAGACAACTGTAATGAGCAGGTTTGACCTGTATTCTTATATTGATTGTTGCAGATAATCGGGCTGGTGTCAATGTGAAATACAAAGGAAAGGGACTGCTGTGTTTTTATAACACACAACAGCCCCTCTCCGGAAACTCATATTTAACTCATTGAGAACATATTACCACTTCTAAGGGAGGATATTTCTAAGTAAAGTCTATTTTTTAACTACTTCATAGCCCTGAAAATCTGCTGCCTTCTGCAGGTATTCCGGATCCAATCTCGGCATAAGTTTACCAATCTCCCATGGAAATACGGTATAGAACCATCTGTTAATACGGTCCACATAGTTGAACCAGCTCCACAGCAGGCTCTTCAGCTCTTCTTTTGTCTGGATCGTATCATAGGAATCCTCGATATCCAGCGTAAACTGCCACATCAGTTTCAGGTTCAGCCATGGTGCGGGGCATCCCTCGCCAAACTGTCCGCCCATAAGATTTGCCATCTCGTGGTTCAGATATACAAACATCTGCTTGCAGTGTTCCAGTGAAAATCTTTCATCTCCTAAGATGCAATACATTGCCGGTTCAATCGTCCACCATCCCATAGCCTGTGTATCACCTGTCAGGAAAAAGAGATTACCTAATGTCTGCCCCTGTGTACCTGCACCACTGGGGTAAACTCCCATCTTTGACATAGTTATATATTCCGGCTCATCAAACCAAATTCGGTCATTTTCGGCTTCGATTTCTGCCTTAACGTCTTTCCAATGTTTTCCCATTTTTTAACCCTCCATTCTACTGATTGTGATAGTTCCCAGTTTATGATACAGGAAGCTGTGATTCCACAGGTCCTCCCGTGCTTTTTCCAGGTCATCCATGCATTCTTTATCAACCTGGAGCACATATGCCCCGCCTGATCTAAGCGGCTCTGTACAACTCGGACCATAACAAAACAGGATATTCCATCCGCACCAGATCAGTTCACCTGCCTGAACTTCAAGTTTTCCCGGTCCTGATACCAGATAGGGGCTGTCCTCAACAAGAGGGCTTGTCTGGTCACCGATATATTTCGGCGGATCAATTGGGGGTCTTGGGAATAATACGGTCAAATCCCCCGTAGACAAAGTTGGATGTGAAAAGAATTTCACCGGTTTTTCGAGGAATTCCCAGAAATTCTCAGCCATCACAGGTTCTTCCTTGTCCCTAAGTGTTCCCGTGAACTTGATTCCACAGCTGGGAACCTCAAACAATACTTTTCTCATAGTTTTTACCTCCATTTTTTTGTATATGTAAATCCTTTGCAGACCTACATTCAGATTAAATTTTTTCCGGCGTCCACAGGTATAACCGCGCCGTTTATATAATTACTGCAGGCTGACAGAAATAGTATCAGTTCCGCCACCTCTTCCTTACTTCCCCTGTGCAGCGGTATGCCTCCTATTGTTATGACACGTTTCTCTTCATCAACGATTTCTCCTCTGGATGAAAGAATATCATTACCCTCAGCAGAATCCAAAAAGGATGCCGGGCACACTGCATTGCACTGAATGCGTGGAGAATATGTAACTGCTAACATCTGCATAAGTTTTGCAAGTCCGATCTTTGCTATGGAATGGGGAATAAAATCCGGCCAGTTCTCATAATATGAGTTCCCTATGATAGCCAGCATCCTGCCCCCGCCGTTTTTCAGCATTAAGGGCGCTGCTGCCTGGCTGAGAAAAAAGGCCCCTTTCAAAATGATTTCCATAGAACTGTCCCACACAGCTTCTGTCACCTGATCTATTGGCTGTTCATTAAAATTACTGGCATTGTGCAGAAGGATATCCAAACGTCCATAATATTCTTCCACCCTTTTGACTGCCCTTCTAAGCTGCGGTATATTTCTGTTGTCCGCATCCACAGCCAGGCACCTGCGTCCCAGCTTTTCAATTTCTTTCTCTGTCTCTTCCGCTTCTTTCGGCATATGGCAGTGCGTTATCACGATATCTGCACCTGCCTCTGCATAACTGCGCGCAAAATATCTACCCGCCTTCTCTGCCCCGCCGGTGACCAGCGCTACTTTTCCTTCTAATTGAAAATCCATCTGCACCTCCTATGGCATGGGCATGATTTCTCCTCCTGCCGCGAATATAGTCTGTCCTGTCAGATATCCATTTTCGGGAATAAGGAATACCATAATGGCATATGCAATATCCTCCGGGGATGCAAATCTTCCGAGAGGATTGGCTTCCATCTGCTTTTTTTCAATTCCGTCCCAATCCCCGCCCCGGTTCTGACCGGACGCGGCAATCTTTCCCGGAGCCACTGTATTCACAGTTATATTATATTTTCCTTCTTCCAAAGCCACCGTTTTACTAAATGCATTCATTCCCGCTTTTACTGCCGAGAATGGTGCGCACCCTTCAAAGAAGCGGCATGACAGACCGCCCGATAAGTATACAATCCTTCCATACTGCTGTTTTCTCATATACGGGATCACTGCCTTACAGACATGAAAATGTGCCTGCATTGCTTCCACATGGGGTTCCCAGTTCTTCCAGCTCATGTCTGCTGCCCTGCATGGTTCAAATTCTTTATCTCTGTGGATAAGATTCACGACCCCATCCACACGTCCCAGAAAACCGCATGCCTCCCCCACACATCTGTGCATATCCGCTTCGGCTGCCGCATTCCCCTGGATCACAACAGCTCTGCCTCCCAGCGCCCTTACACACTCCGCTGCATTCTCTGCCTTTTCTCTTCCGCGGTTACAGTGGACCGCAATATCTGCCCCCTGCTCCGCCAATATCCGGCAGACCGTTATACCCACTCTTCCTGTGGCACCAAACACTATGATTTTTCTGCCGTCCAGAGCACTTTTCATCTCCATCCCTCCAGTTTACTGATACATATTGCTCAAACCAAAGATTCGCTCAATAACATAGATAACAACAAACGATATCAGTATAAAAACTGCTGAAAACGCGGATACCATGGGTGAAAACTGTTCCGTTATATGTGTATACAGCCTGAGCGGATATGTTACAGTCGAAGCATTTCTTAAAAACATGATAATGACAGCTTCATCAAAGGAAACAACAAAAGCGAATATGATTCCCGATATGATTCCTCTTTTTATACATGGAAGTGTAACCTTATACAGCGTCTTCATGGGCCTCGCCCCCAGCACCAGGGATGCCTCCTCAAAACTGACATCCAGCCCGTAAAGTGCCGCTGTCACACTTCTGATCACATACGGAATCTGTATAGCACAGTAGGATAAGACAAGTTTCCAATACGGCACCACGAACTTCCAGGAGGAAAATGCCAGCAGAAAGGCCACTGCGTATACTACAGTCGGCACCACCATAGGGGCCATAAAAACCAGTTCAAATATCTCCTTTAACCTTCCCTTTGTCTTCCAAAAATAAAGGCTGACCATTGTTCCCAGAACAGCAGAGATCAATGTGCTGACTACAGCTATCTTTAAGCTGATGAATACGGATTCAAAAAAATCCACATTATGCAGTGCTTCTGAATACCATTTTAGTGTAAACCCATGGGTGGGAAATACTGCCCGGTTTCCCTCTCCAAAGGATGTAATGATCACTACGATCAGGGGCAGGAGGAGAAACAGATAAACAACGGAGTTGAAGATCGTCCCTGCCACTTTATATTTACGCATAATTCCACCTCTCCCTCCGGCTATTCCTGTATCCTCATCTTATTTGAGAGGAAACTGGATAATGTAACAATAAACATTGAGACAAACAATAATACCACTGACAGTGCCGCTGCAAAATTCCAGTCAAAGATAAACATAGTCTGTTGATAAATCATATTTGTCATGACCATTACCTTTCCGCCGCCAAGCATCACCGGCACCATAAAAGCTGCTGTATTCAGTGCAAACACTAAGAGTGCGCCGGATACAATACCCGGGGATGTAAGAGGGAGTGTCACCTTGAAAAAGGTCTTTACAAAGCCTGCACCAAATACATAAGATGCCTCCTCCACATACGGGTCCACATTTTCAATCGGGCTTATCATGATCATAGCAAAGTATGGAAGTCCACAATGGATCAATCCCATGATCACACCAACATTACTTCCCAGAAAGTTCTGTGGTTCGGAAATAATATGCAGTGCCTGCAGGATGATGCTGAACACACCGCTCTTCGGCAGAATCGCCATCCATCCAAACATACGAATGGTTATGGATACCCAAAGAGGAAGCACCAGAAATGTTGTTGCAATACTCCTCTTCCAGCCTTTCATATGGGCAACCTTATAGGCAACCGGATATCCCATAATAATACAAAACACGACTGACCACAGGCTCAGTATAAGTGTCCTTGACAAAACCCCTATATAATACCCATCCTTAAAAAAGGCCATAAAATACTCTGCTGTATACTCTCCTGTCTCTTTGTCACAGATACTCAGCCACAGCATCCTGCCAAGCGGTATCAGATAAATCACCATCAAAAAGGCCAGGGGAAGAATAATGTACCACTTATTTACATAGGTCCACTTTTTTTCTTTTTGTTTCATACACACCCTCCTGTTCTGGTTTCCACCCGCCCGTCTGATATACAGACGGGAATCGGGCGGAGGGCTGAGTCTTAATTCTTAAACACCTTATTCCAGCGGTCAACAAACTCTGCTCTGTCTTCTTCTGTTATCATCTCCTGGTCAAAGAATATCAGTTTCTGTATCGCCTCTTCACCATATGGCATGAATGGCTGCAGTTCCTCGGGAACTTCGCATTTCCTGTTGGATGGTGCATAGAAGTTATTTGTGGCATAAGCGTATTCTGCTTCCACTCCAATCAATTCATTGACCAGTTCATTGGCCAGTTCAGGCACCTTTGTGTTTTTGGCTACCGCCACATATGTTGGCATTCCCGGAAGACCTTCTTCCAGATCTGCATAAGAGATCTCGTCATGTCCGTCATTGGACAGCATAGCTGTTCGTCCGTTGGTATGAATAGCGATCACTGCGTCTCCATTGATAAGAGCCGTATCCGTGTCACTATGCTGGGTGGATACCATATATACATTGGGTGCCAGCTCTTCCAGCTTTTCAAAAACACCGTCCCAGCACGATTTGTCTGTAAGGCTGGTATCAAAAAATGCATGTGCTGCCATTTCCGCCAGTTCGTAGCCGCCGCCAAAAGTCACGTCGCTGACAATTACTTTACCGGCATACTCCGGATTCCAGAGATCCTTCCAGCTTGTGGGCGCATCGATCAGGTCATTGCGGTAAGCAAAACCCCTTGTTCCCCAGTTTGTGATAACGCCATATTCATTTTCCTTTGCCTCATCATATAAATCCGGTGCATTAGACATGGCATCATAATCCAGCTCTTTCGTCACACCCAGTAATTTTCCGTTCATCATCTCATAATAGTTCACATGCAGGACATCCACAGAAGGGTCATCGCCTTCCGCTTTCAGTTGGGCAAGGGGCGCTGAGCCAAGCACGATTTCCATGGTGGCTCCGGTCCTCTCCTCAAACGCAGGTTTCACAATATTCCTCAATGTCTCTTCATATGTGCCGCCCCAGGATGTGACTCTTACCGTCTGACCTGCAAAAGGTTTTTCGGATGTGGTGTCATCTGCATTGCCGTCTGTTTTTTCACTGCTTTCTGTCGGTTCCTTCGTCTCTGTCTCTGCCGGTTTCTGTTCATCTTTCCCGGAATTGCCGCCGCACCCTATACATCCCAGGGCCACAGCCGCACTAAGAGCCAGCATTGCCATTTCTCTTTTCATTTGTGTACCTCCTTTGTGGAATTTTATATTTAAAAACTGTATCCTTACAGCTTTTAACCGCATCTCATCAACCCACAAGTACCATTTTCTCCTTATTAAACTGAACCTTGACAGCATCCCGGACTTCAGCAAATGCATAATCCGGATGAATTTCGCATTCAAGCGCAATACCACTTGCCAATCTGACTTTATACCTGACTACAGACCCGAGGAAATTTCGTTCTTCCACTACGGCATCAAACAGATTCTCTTCTGTGGATTCAACGGGAAAGAGATTGATATTTTCAGGACGGACCAGAATAAACCTTTTATCCCCCACATGAATCTTCGCAGGTGATATACAGTGCACCAATATACCGTTATGGAGCATAACCTCCACATGCCCCTCTGAAATCTTTTCTACTACCCCTTCAAGAAGATTAGCATGACCGATAAAGTCTGCTACAAACTTTGTTTTCGGCATACTGTAAAGCTCTGTCGGAGATGCAAGCTGCTCAATCCTGCCTTTATTCATAACCGCGATCCAATCTGAGATGGTCAGAGCCTCCTCCTGATCATGAGTCACATAAATGGCAGTGATATTTAACTGTTTTAAAAGATTACGAATCTCAATTCGTGTCTGGACTCTCAGTTTTGCATCCAAGTTGGAAAGAGGCTCATCGAACAGCATGATTTTAGGTTCTACCACCATAGCCCTTGCCAGTGACACTCTCTGCTGCTGCCCTCCTGATAACTGTCTCGGAAAGCGGTCCTCCACTCCTTCCAGCTGCACAATGGAAAGAACCTCTTCTGCCTTCTTTCTGAGAATTTTCTTGTCCTTGATTCCCCTGTTTTTCAAGCCATATACCACATTGCCGTAGACTCTCATGTGGGGAAACAAGGCGTAGTTTTGGAAAACCATGGCTATATCCCGCTTATATGGCGGTTTTTCTGTAATTTTCTCCCCGGCTAAAAATACATCGCCTTCTGTGGGTGTAAGCAGACCGGCAATCATACGCAGGGTTGTTGTCTTTCCGCACCCACTTGGTCCCAGCAGGGAAAGAATATCTCCTTTTTGTATCTGGATATTGATTTTGTCTACTGCCCGGAAGCCTTTATACTCTTTTACCAGCTCTTTGAGTTCCAGTTGACTGCTCATTTTATCCCTCCTTTATTGGATTATATATGTATATATTTATGTATAGTCCAAATTGTAAGTAATTTCTGTTGTTATCTTTTTTCGTCCGTTCACAATTACCTTTGATGGTTTTGATTATAGTCACGCCATATGAATTTGTCAATCATTTTTTCATATTTTTTGCAATTTGTCTACTTATTATCCAACTATTACCTATTTAATGCTGTTTTTTTAGTTTATTTATACGCTCTTTTTCAGTCATATTGATATATACAATTTCATTTTATTTTATATTCCTATTGTTTTATCAAATCTATTATGCTATAATACCCCCAAAAGATATACATATATACATTTGATTAAATTTGTATACTTCTATGAAAGGAGACGGTCTTATGAAAAAAATCATTAACGATCCATTTAACTTCGTCGACGAGTCAATGGAGGGAATCCTTGCAGCCCACAGCAATCTTTTGAAGGCAGCAGAAGGAAATGTAAGGGCGATTGTCCGGGCTGACGCACCTGCAGCCCATAAAGTAGCTGTTGCCACAGGGGGCGGATCAGGCCACCTGCCTGTATTTCTGGGTTATGTAGGAAGAGGCATGGCAGATGGATGCGCCGTGGGCAATGTCTTTTCTTCTCCCACCTCATCACAGATGAAACAGGTAACAAAAGCAGTGGACAGCGGCAGAGGGGTTCTCTACATCTACGGACGATATCAGGGCGACATGATGAACTTCGATATGGCTGCAGAGGACTGTGCGGAGGACGGCATTGAGGTCCAAACGGTTCTGGTCACTGATGATGTAGCCTCTGCCCCCCGGGAAGAATGGCAAAAGAGGCGAGGCGTGGCCGGTTTGTTTTTTGCTTACAAAATAGCCGGTGCGAAAGCGGAAACCGGATCCGATCTGTCATCTGTCAGGACTGCTGCGGAAAAAGCCGTCTCCAATATGAGAAGTATGGGAGTTGCACTTGGTTCCTGTACACTTCCCACAGTAGGCAGACCTACCTTTTCCGTCTCAGATGATGAAATGGAAATTGGTATGGGTATCCACGGAGAGGCAGGCGTACAACGCTGTAAACTTGAAAACGCTGATCAGATTGCAGCGACTCTGGTTGATTATGTGGCAGAGGATCTGCCTTTTTGCAAAGGAGACGAAGTGGCTGTATTGGTAAACAGTTTAGGCGGCACCCCTCTGGAGGAGCTTTATATACTGTATCGGGAAATCAACCGGTTACTCACTGAAAGAGGCATTCAGATATACCGCCCTTATGTCGGACGATATGCTTGCTCAATGGAAATGCCCGGTGCGTCCCTGACCCTTATGAAACTTGATGACGAGCTGAAGGAACTGTTGGATGCCCCTGCCGAGACACCTTTTTTTGTACAGAATTGAAAGGAGATACCCATGAAAAACCAATTATCCACAGAAGATATCCGTCAGATGATGCTTCAACTCAGCGATCATATGATATCCGCGGAAACCATGCTCACAAATTTGGATTCTGCCATCGGAGACGGCGACCTGGGCATGACCATGGTAATAGGCTTCACGGAAATCAAACAGAGAATACTTGGAGAGAGCTTCGGGTCTATTTCAGAGCTCCTGCTCTCCTGCGCAGATGCCTTTTCCCAAAAAGCAGCATCTACATTTGCCACCCTTTTGATCTCCATGATGAAGGCAGCTGGAAAAGAGGCAGAGGCCCTGACCTTTGTCGACACTCCAAAAGCCGCACAGTTGTTTGATGCGGCAGTTGCCAGTGTACAAAAAAGAGGAAAAGCGCAGCTTGGCGACAAGACCCTTCTGGATGCACTGATACCGGCCGCTGATTCCCTGCGCTGCTCATCCGAATCAGGGCTGCTCCTTCCGGAAGCTGCCCTGCGTGCTCAGGAGGCTGCCTCTGCCGGGGCAGAAAAAACAATAAACATGAAAGCCAGAACCGGGCGCTCCGGGTATCTAGGGGACAGAACAATCGGGCAGAAAGACCCCGGTGCCGCTGCAATCGTTTTAATTCTTCAATCCTTTACGTCATACATCGTATAAGCAGAAGAAAATACAGAAAGGTTCCGTTTATGCGGAACCTTTCCCGAAGACGGAGGTAATGAATATGAGACAGGTTTCTGCAGAGAGTATGGGAACCCGGCCTTTACTGCCGCTTATTCTGACACTGTCATCTCCCATTATGCTCTCTTTACTCGTGCAGTCCTTATATAACATCATTGACAGTGTATATATATCTCACTATGACAGCAACGGCCTGACAGCCTTATCTCTGGCGTTTCCTGTGCAGACCCTGATTACCGCTGTGGCATCAGGAACCGGTGCCGGCACTAATATAATAATTGCAAAAGCATTAGGTGCAAATGATAAAAAAAATGCATCCTCCACTGCATTTAACGGGTTTGTTTTGTCATTGATTAATTGGAGCTTTTTTGTTATAATAGGCATACTGATTTTAGAACCATATTTTTCCATTTTTACAGCCAACACAGAAGTGGCTTCTTTGGGGCTTAAATATTTAAACATTATACTTCTCTTCTCAATTGCTCCATTCACTGAAAATGTCGCTGTCAGAATTCTGCAGGCAACAGGCAATACTATCCTGCCTATGATATTTCAATCGACTGCTGCCCTGCTGAATCTGATATTAGACCCTGTTTTTATATGGGGATTCGGAGTCATCCCTGCAATGGGTATTTCTGGGGCTGCAATTGCAACTGTATTATCGCAGTTTCTCTCGGCAACTCTGGCAGTGATTACAGTTTTTTTTAAACAGACTGTTCTGACTGTATCATTCCGTATTCCCAGTTTTGATTTGATAAAGGAAATCTTTGTCACGGGGCTTCCTTCTGTATTGGGAATGGCTCTTGTCTCGGCTTATATCTCAGGGCTCAATGCTGTCCTTGCACGTTTTTCCGAGGATGCGGTATCCTCCCTTGGTATATACTATAAGCTGCAGACCTTTCTGCTCATTCCCACTTATGGCTTAAATCAGGGAGTAACTCCCATTATGGGATTTAATTATGGTGCGAAAAAATACAAACGCATGTGGTATACTTTATGGTACAGCCTTGCCATATCAACAGTCACACTTGTTGCAGGTACTCTGTGTTTTTGTCTGTTCACACGGGAAATACTGCTTCTCTTTCACGCTTCGGACAGCCTGATGTACACCGGGATACCTGCATTGAGAATCATAAGTACAAGTTTTCCGTTTTTCGGACTGACAATTTTAATGCCTACCCTGTTCCAAAGCACTGGCTATATTCGACAGAATATAATCATAACCCTGTTAAGAGAAGTTTTTCTGCTTGTGCCGATCGCCTGGGCATTCTCGCATTTTGGGCTGATATACACATGGCTGACATTTCCCATATCAGAAAGTATTGCAGCTTTTCTAACCTGCTATTATACTTATGTGTTGTTCCGGGGACCACTGGCTTACCGGCGTCTGTCCCCCGAATAATTATGCTGTATTTCATTACAATGAAGTGGAGGATTTTTCTTGAAATCAACAGATATCGTCATCGATAAATCATCTGACCAGCCTATCTATCAACAGATAGCAGACAGGATCACCCAGTCGGTGCAAAAAGGATTTTTAAATCCAGGGGACAGACTTCCCACCAGCCAGGATTTCTTCGATAATTACGGCATTGCGCGCGGAACCGTAAAACACGCCTACAATATTCTTGAAAAGAACGGAATCGTAACGGTAATTCAGGGCAAAGGCTCTTTTATAAAGGACAAAAACAGCTCTGTTCAAACCATTGACGCAGTAGACCAGTATCTGGATGAACTGCTGACACTGGGCTTTTCCCTGGATGATATTGAAGGGCTTATCAGCCAAAGATTAAAAGCACTTCAGGACGAACAAAATGTCTTTAAAATCGCAGTAATGGAAAGCTGTCCGGAACTGCTTGACTGCCTGATCACAGATTTAGAACAGTTTCCCAATACAAAGGTTTATCCTTTCCTGGTAAATGATATGGGTGGTAAGCATGCCTTTACACTCCGGGAATATGATTTGATCGTGATAATGGAAAAAAACATACCTCTGTTTCTGGGAACTGAGATTGAACATGAAATAAAAAATAAGATTCTGCCCATCTCCACGATCCTGTCTTCGGACACACTTAAACTTCTGGCAAAAATAATCCCCGGAGAGTCAGTAGGAATCTTATGCCAGACAAAACGTTTCGCAGGGATTTTAAAATGGGAGCTCTCCTCACTGAATGCAATGCTGTCCCCAAAAGAAGTGCTGCTGTACAGTACCTGCTCCGCAGACGCTCTGCTTTCCTTTTTAAAAACCAAACGTCATTTGCTCATATCTTCAAGCTATGAACAAAACTGTTCTTCGGAGCAGAAAAAAATACTCCAGGCATATGAAGAGAACGGCGGCAGACTTTTACCGGTTCAATATACAATAGACAACGGTTCCGCGCTCTATATTGAGGAGTTTATAAGAAACTATCATTTCTCACATTATAATACTTCACGTTGAACAGGGGTATCATTATGAATATCAGTATAGATAAAAACAGTTCTGTACCAACCTATTTACAGATAACAGAACAGATCAAAGAAAAAATAAGCAGCCGGGAACTAACCCCGGGAGACAGACTGCCCACAGAACGGGAACTGTCCGAGGCGATCCATATTTCAAGAGGTACCATTAAAAGAGCTTATGATGAGTTGGGTGATGTAGGGATTCTGGAAAGAGTTCAGGGAAGCGGGACATTCGTTGCCCAACTGCAGGATTTATCCATTTTAGATAACAGTGACAAAGCAGCCCGGGTAATTGATAAGATGATCACTACCCTTTCCCACATGCATCTTTCCTATAATGAGATGGAGGACCTTATCAACTCAAAGCTTCAGTGGAAACGCCAGGAATCCCGTAATATACGGGTAGCTGTCGTGGATTGTAATATGGAGACACTGAGCCTTATCAGCAGCCAGCTCTATAACATCTCCGATGTGGATGTCACCGAACTGATACTCAGCGACATTGTAAAATCACCGCAGAAGCTTACTTACGGCTATGACCTGATACTCACAACAAAAAACCATTATCTGCAGGTAATCGATCTGGCACCTAGCCTCGCCAGCCATGTTATGAAAGTCGCCATTGTACCTTCACAAAAAGTCCAGTATGAGCTGGCCGGTATCCACGAAAATATGTCTGTCGGAATCTGGTGCATGAGCCAGGAATTTGCCAGTGCAGTCTACGATAATACCATGAGACTTGGCCAGGGAACACCGCGGATTGACTTTCAGCTTGACAATGCGCCATACTCTCTGTCCGATTTCCTTGAGGGTAAAGATGTGCTGATCCTTCCATATGATTATCTAAGCGGAAGCAGAACAGATGAACCGGAGGTCATCCAAAAATTTATGCAAAGCGGAAAACAGGTGATTTTCTTTGAGTATCACATCGATCAGGGTTCCCTGATCCATATTACACATGAACTGGAATTGTGCCGTGAAAACAAAAAACCTGTTTCACTGTAGTTCTGCAGTTCTCATCACCGAAAGGCGGCTCCTGCCGCCTTTCTCTCACTCTCTTTGACATCTCCTCATTATTTTCCCCATTTCCGGCAACACTATAAAATAAATCGTAACTTTTCAGCCATCTGAACAGTTCCGATCAATCAAACCATTGGAGGCCAGAAATGAAATTATGTAAACTTATCCCAGTATCCCTTGCCGCCTTTCTTCTGCTGACCGGATGCGGCTCCGGCAAATCCAACATCGAAGATTACCTGAAGGAGGAAAATGCCATCATGGGCAGGATGATGGAGGAAATGGACAGTGCCCGGAACACCGGCAGCGCTGAGCTTGACTTTCTGCACGGCATGATTCCCCACCACCAGTCAGCCGTGGAAATGTCCAAAAGTTATCTGGAATACGCCGGAAAAGGCGGAGAGTTCAAAGGCCTGGCAGAAAACATTATAAGTGCCCAGAATAAAGAGATTGATCAGATGAACACCATGATAGAACGCTTTGAGAAAGCGGAAAGCCCTGATTCCGACAAGGAGGAGGCCTATCTGGAAGAATACCGCGCCATGATGGATACACACCACAGTTCCCACACAGCAGCTAAGACCACTGACCTGGAGGCAGCATTTGCCCAGGGCATGTCCATGCATCACCAGATGGCAGTGGATATGGCAGAGATCATCCTTAAATACACGGATGACGAGGAGCTGACCCGGTTTGCCGACAATATTGTCACACAGCAGGAAAAAGAAATTGACGAAATGCAGTCCTATCTGGATAAAAATACAGACAGCGGCAGACATGAGCACTGATTTGCTCCTGTAAAATAAGATAATCACTTATCTGTTATTGATTTTTGATATCTCTGTGTTTGATTTTTTTGTATTATTATAAGTAATGTTACGGAATATAGAAATGGAGACAGTCTGTTTGGGAGTTAAAAAAACAATATGTAATAAGATTTCAAATAAATATGGATTATCGGGATCTTTAAATCCAAGAAAAACAATTGATTTTCCGTTGTTTTTTCTTATAACCTATGCTATATTATGTATAGAGAAAGGTTTAGCCATATCCATTTAGGTGGCAGCCTTATTGGATGATTGGAGTCCTTTGGACTTCCGCCTACCTTGTTTTTGGGAACAGGGTAGGCTTTTTTATTTCCGCTTGTTTCTACTCTCTATGTAGGCAAGCAGTGCTACGACAAACAAAGCAAAAGATATCATTAATGATATAGCTTCAAAAACTGTCATTTTCACACCACCTCCCTTCTTTTCAGTCAGGGAGGCTGCAACCCTGTATATGGCTAAACCGTATTAACAGTCTATCATGGGTACCGCAAACATTGCAATCTCTTTTTACACAGACAGCGCTACTGCCTCTCCTTATACTGCGTAGGCGTCATCCCCTTATTCTTCTTAAAAGCAATGCAAAAGCTGTTCACACTCTGGAACCCACAGGCATATGCTATCTCCTTTACGGGCCTGTCCGTTGTCTTAAGATAATATCCGGCCTGCTGCAGGCGCACTGACACAAGGTAGGCATGGGGAGTCAGACCAGTCTCCCGTTTGAACAGTCTGAGAAAATAGGAGGCATCCAGGGATACATGATCTGCCAGCTCTTGAAGCGTAATATTGGACCGGAATCTTTGCCGTATATAGGATACTGCCCGCTCACACGGGGTCATTGACTCTGTATACGGCAAAGTATAATCAGGCATTCCCAAAAGAAAGGACAGCATATCCGTAATATATTTTGCCATCCATATTTCCTTGTAGGTTATCTTACTTTCCAGAAGCTCCAGCATATACCTGAGCGGCCGCAGCACCTGCGCCGCCTGCCTTCCTGTAAGCGAAAAAACATTGCCGCTCTGTTTTACTATCATATCATAATAGCTTCCGGCGCATCTGCCGTCAAAATGGATCCACTCTATCTCCCATCCGCTGTCCGAGCCGTAGGCGTGGGGCTGATAACAGTCTATCAGACATGCCTGCCCCTTGCTTAAATGATACTTCCTGCCGTCAAATTCCAAATATCCTTTCCCCTCCCGCACGTAAAAAAACAGGTAGCTGTCGTATGCATTTCTGGCAATATGGTAATCCCTTTCATATGTAAAATCCCCCAGACACAGCGGATACAGCACTTCTCTGCAGGCCGCTGTGGTGGGAACACAGAAGTATATTTTCTCTATCATCTTTCTCCTCCTAAATGTCAATTTTTTTATATAGAAAGTCAACTGCCGCTGATGAAATTCTCCCTTGTTTTTTATAGAATAACTATAAGAATACACCAGGCAAAGGAGAATGTAAATGAAATATGAAATAAGCGCCGAGGACAGAAAGATCCTCCGGGAGACAGCAAAAAAGCAGATGGATTTCGCCTGTCAGGAGCGCAACAAAATCCTGAAAGAAAAATGGTACCTCCACAATGCCCTCCGGGGCGAAACACCCATGGTTGTTCTGGAGTCATGGGGATTTAATGATGAGGTCATCACTCCACGCTTAAAATGTACCGGAGAATTTGCCAGAAAAACCGAGTTTGAGCTGTACCAGAACTTTGTAAACCAGGAGCTCTTTGACGATGACCGGGTAACGCCTGACCGCTTTGAGATGGGATACCATACGGAATTCAAGCTGTATGACCTGGACATGCACAAAGAATTCGCAACCGGCAGAGAGGAGGAAGACACCTCTGGTGTCAGCATGCGTTTTCTGCCTGTGATCGAAGACCTGGAAGATGACTTCCATAAAATCAAGCCCAGCATATTTTCTGTAGATATTGAGGGCACCGAACAGGAATTTCAGCTTCTCACAGATACGTTTGGCGATATCCTGCCGGTAAAAATGAAAATGGACTGCCTCTACAGTGTCCCCACACAGTTGATCATCCATCTCATGGGAATGGAAAATATGATGCTGAATCTGGCACAGTATCCCGATCTCTTTAAAAAACTCATGGACCAGGCCGCTGATGACACGCTTGCATACTACGATATGCTGGAAGAAAACCATCTGATCCTGCCCACCACAGAGTACGAAAGCGTGGGACAGGGAACCTTCGCATTCAACCATGAACTGCCGGACACGCCCACTGTGGACGGAAGATACCTGACACGCCGCGATGTATGGGGCTACATGGACTCCCAGGAGACACTGAGTATCTCCCCTAAAATGTTTGAGGAGATCATCTTCCCGTGCTACGAAAAAATCGGTTCCCAGTTCGGCCTTCTGTCCTATGGCTGCTGTGAACCCGTGGACAGGGTCTGGGATAACTGCATCAGCAAATTCAAAAATCTCCGCAAAGTTTCCATCTCCCCATGGTGCAATGAAGAGTTCATGGGCGAACGCCTCCGGGGAAGCAGTATCATCTACCACAGAAAACCTGCAGCTACCTTCCTCGGTGTCAGCGGCAGGGATCTGGACGAGGAGGCTTTCCGCAAATATATCCGCAGAAGCCTTACCGCCGCCAGGGGCTGTAAGATGGAAATCACGCAGAGGGATATCTATACGATTGACAATAATGTACAGAAAGCCCGGAGATATATTCAGATCATCCGGGAAGAAATTGAAAATAACTGGAAATAGATATCTGCCCGGCCAGCGCAGCCGGGCAGATATCTTTTTGCTGTATCAGTTGATTTTATAAGTACCGCACCTGTCACCATTTCCTCTGTAAACAGAAACACTGCTGCAGTCTACATCTATTATCCATTCATCTCCTGGTTTCAGATTCGGAATATTGCTTCTGCCGCACATCTCTTTATCGGCATTCATCCATTCCACATAATATCCTCTTATCTCGTAACAGGGCAGATCCTTTCTGCATATGATGGCAGCCCTCCCTGCCTTCCATTCTATAGCAAATGAAGCGCACTCCTTTTGCTATGATTTGTGGGAAATTTCTTCCAAAATCTGAGCATTGCTGTAATCCGGATGTCTTTCCTGCAGTTCTGCAATTCTCATTACAAATCCCTCTTCCGCATCAAGCCAATGACAGATCGTTATTGCCGTAAGTCTTTTATTCAGCATTTTACGAATGATATTGACTTCTTCCTCCCTCTTTCCTTCTATCTTACCTTCTGTCTTTCCTTCCTCTTTTAACTCTTCTAATGCCCTGCACACTGTGATTCCCTCCTTCCCCTCATTTGCATCAATATCCTGCCCCAGCATTGTAAGTAACGCTCTGCTGGCCTCTGCAGACAATTCCTCCAGTTCCTTTCTATGGTTTTCTACATATCTTTGAAGATCTTTTTTATGGTTTCCGCACTTTAAAGTTTCCAATATCAATCTCCAATCACCCGGAAATTTACTCGGATCTATAATCCTGGGATCTATCAGATGTACTTTATATTGGGGGAAATACTCCTTTAACTCTGCCGCACCATCCGGCAGCCGGATCATCTCCTCCACTGTGAGCGGACCATCCCAAGGCCTGTCCCCATAATAGAAAACAATACTTACCACCGGCATGAGCTGTTCCCCTTTATGAAGTCCTGACAAAAACTCCGCCGGTGTTTTCAGATTTCCCGCTTTCCTGTTTTCTTTTTGTATTTTCTTCATCTGGTCTCCGTACTGAACGGAATCATATAAAAGCATGCGCACCGGCATCCCATAATGTATCTCACTCTGGTTTTCACAGATAAAGATCACATACATCGTGTGAAAATATGCCTGTTTAACCGTATCTCTTATCAAGGTTTTTTTATTGGATCTGCCATCGGCTTCCCAGGGAAGCTGATGAATCATTTCTCTCGGAAGCCGCTCTGCATACTCCGGCCTCAATACCTGTTTCCCTCCGAAAACCGCACCGTTCATAAAATCACAGAACACCTGGGGGTTATCAAAATACGGCGTAATATTATCATCCTTTACTCCCATTTTTCCTCCTTATATAATTTTCATTTCCCGGAAATCAACTGGCCGAATGGCCGGAATAGATAAATATACATGCTGCCTGTCGCGGCGATTTGCTGATTCCAGAATATCACAAAGAGGGTAACAGGGCAAATGAACTTTTTATAAATTCAATAAAAATACACGAAAACATTTTTTCGTTATTATCAGTATATAATGCAACCAGACATTTTGCAATACCATATTCACATATTAAACATTCCCCAAAGTTATACACCAAATGATCCTTAACAGCTCAAAATCACTGCTTTCTCGCATATATCACTGTAATATTGTCCATCAATAACCAGAATATGATATTCCTATTCAACAGGCAGGATAGTAAAATAATGGCAGAACAAATGGAACGGCGGATACCTTTCAGCCCCTCCGCCTTATCAAAAATAAAGAATCAAACATATGTCACAAAAATCACAAGTAAAAATCTGGGAAGCCCCCTGCGTTATCCCCGCCAATAAAGTCTATCCCCCCGAAAAAAGCCCTCTTTTCATTGAAAAACGAGCCTACCAGGGCAACACCGGAAAGGTCTACCCCCTTGCGGGGCTGACAGGCCCCTGGATCTCCGGTGGGATCGAGTTCAACCGGCCCCAGCACAGAAGACACTGGTGGAGTACAAAATATACCCAAAAGAACTGATGCCCCCCAGCCAGCCGAACCGCTGAAAGCGCCAAAGGACATGAACTCCCTGGAGGAACTGTATCTGGCCGCCTCTCATCTGGATTAATACCGCCATGCCACCTGTGACCCTGCGGATTACTATCAGGAGGGACTGCGGCGTGACGCTGCAGATATCCACCTGAACAACAGCTATAACCTGCTTCTCTACCGCAGGGCCACATTCATGAGAACATTGCCCACTTCCAGGCTGCCGTAGACAAACAGACCTGGAAAAATCCCAATCCCTATTCCGGAGAATATTATTTCAACTTTTGCCTGGCTCTGGAGGCGGACGGGCAGGATGAAAAGGCCTTTGATTCCTAGATCCGCACCTTAAAAGCCGCTGCTGCCGGTACCGGGAAGGCGCTTGAGGAATGGAAACGGCAAATGCGCAGAAAATACGAAAGCTGCCTCCTGTGATTATTGTTTTCCGAACAAAACCGAAGAGATTCGTGTTCTGGAGACGGCCATTCAAATGCTGAACTCTGCACCGATGGCAAAATATTACCTTGGAAATCTGCTCTACGATAAAAAACAGTATGACAGGGCAGCCTCCCTGCGGGAGGGCTGGAATATGACTAACTGGCAGAAAAGCTGAACCAACCTGTAGAGCAGCGGCTTGCCGTATCTGAACAGACAGGCTGATTATCAGGAAGCTATTATGCTCCTGGATAAATAAACAGAACACAAAAACCGGAAAACCACATTCTCTATATGGTTTTCCGGTTTTTTACATCCATTTCTTATGCCGTTTTAACGCTCTTTCCAAAAAGTGTTCTGATTCCATCAATAGCCATAATCACTGCCAGAACCACAATGGGCACAATCAGCACACATTGCAGGCCTTCCACCAGCGCCTGCCCTGTTCCGCCTGCCAGTTTCAGCACATTATTCTTAAATGTGAGTACCAGCGTGCTCAGGGTAGCTGCCAGCATAAAGAACATGGGGAAGTAGAACATCCTGTTGTTCTTCCCGATTCTCTTTAACCAGCATGACACAGCCAGGAATGCGGGCACAGATACAAGCTGATTGCAGGCTCCGAACAATGCCCATATCTTCTGATATCCCGCGATCGTCAGAAGGGCTGCGCAGGCAATTGTGATAACAGTCGCCACATACATATTGCTGAGAATATTCTTCTCCCCGTTCTTCTTTGAAGCAAACAGCTCCTGGAACAGGAAACGACCCAGACGTGTTGCCGTATCCAGGGATGTGAGGGCAAATGCGGAGATCGCCAGAAGAATGATCGTCTTCATGGTAGTCACAGCCATATCCCCCATTCCCATGTTTGCGAAAAAGGTACTGATTGCTGTCGCAAAGACAACAGGCGGCGTGCCAATCTCCGCATAGGCACCGTCGGAAGTCAGATAGCCCACTGCAATTAAAGCAATTACAGCGAGGACACACTCGATCAGCATGGAGCCATATCCGATCATTTTGGCATCCTTCTCACTGTTGAGCTGTTTTGATGTGGTGCCGGAACCAATCAGGCTGTGGAACCCTGACACTGCACCGCAGGCAACTGTGATAAACAGGAAGGGGAACAAGGTCTGTCCTCCGATATTCCATCCGGTAAATGCCTTGAGCTGTACATTCGGATTGGTGAAGAAAATACCAATGGCAGCGGCGATCATCATAAAGTACAGCAGAAAACTGTTCAGATAATCGCGAGGCTGCAGCAAAATCCACACAGGTGCCACTGAAGCGATAAATATGTAAATAAAGATGACCACGAGCCATGCTGTCTTGGAAAAGTAGATTGGGCTTTTCAATCCCACAAAGATGCACAGCGCCAGAAGAAGGACACCCACAATTGTGGAGACACCCAGATTTACATTCTTCCGGTTCAGGAATCCGAATCCCACAGCCAGAGGAATGAACAGCATGGATGCCATCGCAACAGAACCGTTAGCTGCATTCTTCACCATCTCCCCGTCCGTATTTGCTGTAAATCCGGCAAATGTTCCTGCCACAATATCCGCAAACGCCGCAACGACCAGTATCAGCACCAGCCAGGCAAACACAGTAAAGCAGACTTTGGACTTGTAAGAAATATTTTCCTCTATCACCTCTCCCAGTGATTTTCCTTTGTGGCGGATGGATGCAAACAATGCGGAAAAGTCCTGCACTGCTCCAAAGAAAATACCGCCGATAACAATCCACAGAAGCACAGGCACCCAGCCAAAAATAGCTGCCTGAATGGGCCCGTTAATAGGACCTGCCCCTGCAATCGATGAAAAATGATGGCCCAGCAGCACAGGCGCTTTTGCTGGAACAAAGTCCACGCCGTCCTCCTCTGTGTGGGCCGGTGTCTCCCGTTTCGGATCCACGCCCCACTGCTTTGCCAGCCAGGAACCGTAGGTCACATAGGCAATCAGAAAAATCACAATTGCCGCACCCAGAATGATTACTCCACTCATAACTCTTTGCCTCCTCTTTTTTGATGAATATTTGATAATGAAAAAATAGCAACATCTTTTGTACCTATTCAGCAGGCCTGCGCATTTACTGCACTGGCCGTAAGAAAAAGTTCAGCAGCGGGCAAAATTCCTATCACCAAAGGCGATTCTGCATGGATTTTGCTCCTAACTGTGAGGGTACTGAAAAGTTACCATCTTTTTATATCCTTTAATCAAATCCTTTGCCGCTGGATTACCGTATATCCTCCTGTTTTCCATATCAAGAAGCACAAGCCGCTCCTCTGAGAATCCTCTCACGGCAAAACGATAGTTTTTCCGGAACTTTAATTTTTTCAGTGTCTGTAATGTCTCAGGAGATACCGCTTTTTCTGAGACGAACACACCTGTCAGATATGTATACATGTGGTCCTTAACAGGCTCTGCCTCCCCTCCCCTGACCAGCTCCGGCTCCATATGCTCCAGGAGCTGCTCCTGGAAACGCAGAAGATCTCCAGCGTGTATCTCCTCCCTGCACTGAAAAAATGCATGTTCAAAGCAGTGGGCACGCCACAGCTCCGCGCGTTTCACCAGCACATATTTGGCGCTGGTCATGCTAAACCCGGCATAGGCATCATAGACTTCACCGTGAAACTCATACGGCTCTTCCACATCAAAATTCGGCCGGTAAGTATCCATTATTTTATCAAGTACCATCTGTCCATTCATTTTATTCTCCACATGAAATCAGTATACGATTTAAAGTAATAACCTATTAACTTTATAAAGTAATTATAAAATTTGTATAAAAATATAACATTATATTCTCTTTTTTACAACCCCTTTGTTTCATTTTTCATATCTGCCATAACTTATGGTTATATCTTTTCAGCACACAATAAGCACCGAAAAAAACCGGGAAACCACACTTTTCTATGCGGTATCCCGGTTTTATGCGGTATTTCTGAAGGCTGACGCCTGTCCCCAAACGGCGGTTACATAATCTGCTGTACATACTTTGAACCCTTAACGGACTTCAGCCTACTCTGCTGGAAACAGGGAAGGATTATGCCGGAAACAGTGCTGTCTCACTTGGCCTTCCCGGTTATTTCTTCTATATGAATCTTCCATACTCCCGTTATCTTAAGGCTCCTCGCCACTTCCTTGTCAAATTGTCCCATATTTGCAGGCGTATGCCGTTCACAGAGGATTCTGAGTGCATGGATTTTTTCTTCATCCTCCGTCACCTCACAGATGGTTCCGTTTATGACTGCCGATTCATACAATGTGGTAAAGCTGTCCGTCTGCCTTTCCGTATCACCTACACAGACAAGGCATACCTGCGGATGCCTGTTTAAAATATCTATTTTTTTACCTGCCTTTGCCGTATGGAAATAGACGAAGTCTCCGTCTCTTACAATGGTCACGGGAACTGCATAGGGCATTCCCTCCTGATCTGTCATGGACAATACCGCCCATTCACATTTGTCTGTTACCTCCAAAGCAAATTCCCGTGATTTCTCCCTGTCTTTCCTTCTCATGTGAATCCTCCTTATCTTTTTGTACACAGTTTATAATTGTTCAGCCTTTGGCTGCCCCGCCGGATGCTGCCCTGAGATTTCAAGGCAATTGCAAGACAGATGTGCACAGACCACATAAAATGCAGTCTGTGCACATGCCTTTTTGCTGTAAAATTTTATAACCGGATAGCAGCCTGGCTTTTGTTAGGATGATTCTATCATATTCTCACAAAAATGTGTGATTTTTTTATAGGGAGTCCACCCCTAAACGGATATACTGCTCCTGCGGTGCCTCAGCCTCCTTCATTCCTCTCACCAATTTTTTGCACATTATCATCTCCAGTTTTTCATCCTTCAAAGGATGCATTTGATAGTAGTCCTTCTCCTGGTCAAATAGCTGCGATTCTGAAACAAATGCGATATCTCCCGAATAATCCTCCGGTTTCTTGATTGGTATCTTATAGACCGGATATCTTGTATATGAGAGATATCTCCCCATCTCAATCTCTTCCGCATACTCCTCCCCAAAATAACGCCATACCGTACTTGGAATTCCGCAATACTGGTGAAGAGGCTGGTTCTCCAAGCTCTTAGGTGCCCGGAAATATACATATTTTCCGTCACAGACGTTTACCGCACGTCCGAACCATCCATATATCACCTGTTCTCTGGCTTCTGCTCTGCCATCCATAGTTTTTACCAGAGAAATGCCTTTTACCCGTTCAGGTATCCTGCAGTTGTGATGTTCTAAAATTGTTGGCATCAAGTCTATATTCTGTGTCAGCTGTGTCACCCTTTTCCCCCTGTTCTCTTTTCCGGGCCTCTTCATCATCAGAGGAATATGGGCCATCTCATTATAAGCATGCATAAAATTTTTTCCTGTAAATCCGTGTTCCCCAAGCATATGCCCATGGTCCGTGGTGAGTATGATCAGAGTATCTTCATACAGGCCATTTTTCTTCAGAGAGTCTATGAATCTGCCAAACCATCTGTCCGTCATGGTAAGTGTAGCAAGGTAACATTTTTCAAGATGCGCTACAGCATCAGGCGGTTCTGTAACCGGCGCATAGGAAGACCAGTTAAACTCCCTGCCTTCATAAGTATCGTGGTACATCCTGAGATATTCTTCCGGACAGTCAAAGGGTTCATGTGGGTCAAAGCTTTCCACCATCAAAAAGAAGTCATCACACCCCCTGTTGTCCTCCGCCCAATCACAAGCTGACCGGAAAGTCTTGGGCGTAGGAAATTCTTCCTCTGTCAGGAAACGACTCCGGTTCAACAGATACTGCGGCGATTTCCTCCCATATCCCTCCGGGTCCACCCACGGCTGCCTGACACTGGATACCCAGGCATCAAACTCCTGACCTCTGTGATAGTCCCATGTGTTGAACAGATCACAATAATTTTCTCCCCCTATCTCAAAATAGTGAGTATGGTCTGTTGTAATATGTGTGTAGACACCATTCTCCCTGAGGACCTGGGGAAGCGTGATATCAAAAGGTTCAATACCTCCCCATCCTCTCTCCAAAAACTGCATTCTGCCTGTAAAAATATCACGCCTTGCCGGCATACACGGTGCGGAACCGATATAATGGCTGTCATATATCACGCAGTCTCGGGAGAATCTGTCTATATTCGGTGTGATTCCCACCGCATTTTCATCGTAAGTCTTCAGATACCGCCTGTTCAGTGTATCCATCAAAACAAGAACTGTCCTCAAATCCTTTTCCTCCTATCCTTTGATTCCTGTGGTCACGATGCCCTCCACAAAATATTTCTGCATAAAGATATAGAGCACCAGAAGCGGCAGCATGATGAGTGTCGTAGCTGCCATCAGATAATTCCACTGGGTCACAAATTCCTCCTTGAACACGCTGAGCGCAAGTTGGACTGTCCACATATCCTTTTTAGCTGTTATGATCAGCGGCCATGTATATTCATTCCATGTACTCGTGGTCTTAAAAACGATCAATGTGGCAAATATCGCCTTGCTGAGTGGAATATAGACTCTGACAAAAGTACCGAATCTGGTCAGTCCGTCTATCTTTGCCGCTTCATCGAGCGCCTTTGGAAAATTGAGGAAAAACTGACGGAACAGGAACACACCGAAAGCCCCAGCAATATACGGGGCGACCACTCCCGCATATGTATTGATGAGTCCTGTTCCTCCCTGCCCCAGGATATTGTTGCCGCCTGCCAGCGGAAAGTATTTCATAGCTACAAAATTCGGAAGCATTGTAACCTGCTGCGGAATCATCATTCCCACAAGTGCCAGCATAAAAAGCATATCCCTGCCCTTAAAATTTAATCTGGCAAAAGCATAACCCGCCATAGAATTGATGACAAGGCTGATGCCCGTTGCCACTACAGTGACAAAAAACGTGTTATAGAAGAATCTTCCCCAATCCGACGACTTCATGGCGTCTGCATAATTGGAGAACAGCCATTTCTCGGGCAGCAGACGGAATACAGGAGCTGCAATCTCCGAGGAGGTCTTCAGGGAAGTAAAAAACATGATCAAAAACGGCAGCATGATGACTGCACAGAAAAATACCATCAGCAGGAGCAGCAGCCCCTGTCTCACTCTACTTTTTTTCATTTACCACCCTCCTGTCAAATATCCAGATCCTGGCCCTGGTTGCCGTATTTAAAATTCAGTATTGTGAATACAAACACGATCAGCAGTAAAAATACCGCCTCAGCAGCTCCATAACCCATCTTATATTCTGTAAATGCCCTTGTATAAATCTGATGCACAATTGTCGTCGTTGAGTTCATAGGGCCTCCTGATGTCATTACATTCACCTGCTCAAATACATTAAAGGCACTGATCACTCCTGTGATCATTATAAAAAAGGTCACAGGTTTCAGCATCGGCAGTGTGATATGCTTAAAACACTGAATGGCATTGGCCCCATCTATCTTGGCAGCTTCATATAAATACGCCGGGATATTATTCAGCCCTGCCAGGAATAAGGTCATGTAATAACCAATCCCCTTCCAGATGCCCATGACAATCACAGCACCGAGAGCCAGCTTTTCGTCATACAGCCACTGCTGTGCCGAAATTCCCAGCATCTCTGTCAGTACATTGATGACTCCGTGGGTCGGGTCATACATCCACAGCCAGACCATGGACATAGCCACCATGGATGTCACATATGGCATATATATGATCCCTCTGAAGAACTTTGTCCCCCACAGCGCCGCACTTCTCAGCGCAAGTGCCAGCAGAAGCCCCAGTACCATGGTAAAAAACACAGTAAACACCACATATATCAGCGTATTCTTCACTGAAATCCAAAATAAACTGTCTGATATCATAGTCACATAATTCTCCACCCCCACAAAAGAGATGGATTTAAGATTAAAATCCGTAAAACTAAGCCCGATATTCACCAAAATCGGAAACAGCACGAACATCACAAAAAATATATAATAAGGTGCAATGAACACATATCCGCAGCGGTCATCACCAATCCTCTTTGTCCTCCTCATAATCCGTCCTCCCATCCAAAAAAGCGTAAAAATAGACTGCGGACAAGCATCCGCAGCCCGTTTCACATGATTTATTTTGATATCTCTTTCGTAAGCAGATCATTTGCGTCATTGAGTGCTTCCTGTGCTGTCTTCTTTCCGTTGATGACTTCCTCATATGCCACAGATACGTATTTGTTCAGCTCGCTTACCCACGGTACCGTTGCCTTTCCCTTTCCGTTCTCCACATAATTCAAAATAGCGCTCTTCAGCTCCTTATCACCGGATTCCATATATTTGTCCTCCAGGGATTTCTTGACAATAGGAGTATTGAATGTCTCGGTCCTGTCCCACACTACATCATTTGACATCATATGCTCCATAAATAGCCATGCCTCATCTTTATGCTTGGAACTTCCGCTCATGGCTATGAGCTGATATCCGCAGAAACAGACGCCGTCACCGGAATTCTCATCCTTTTTCAGAATCGGCAGGTATCCCAGTTCCGCGTCAGGATAATTTGCACGGAATGCCTGGATATTGGCAGTGGAGAGATTACTGATCGCTGCGTTTCCGTTTACAAAAGGATGCTCCTCCCCTTTCTGCTGGTCGTGTGGTATAAAGATGTTCATCTGTGCCATTTCCCCAAGGAAATTCAGAGCTTCCACAGCCGCCTCATCTGTAAATGCCGGCTCCCCCTTTTCCTCATCCACCACCTTGGAGCCTGCGGTACGCATATAAGGTTCTATGAATACAAGAGAACTGTCTATGGATGGGATGTCCAGCCCCGCGAATACAACCTTATCCCCTTCGCGTTTTGTCAGCTTTTCCGCAGTGTCCTTCAGTTCTGCCCAGGTTGACGGCGGATCTTCCGGGTCCAGACCTGCCTCCTTAAAGACATCTTTGCGGTAAGTATAGATCTGCGGATTCGGCAGCACACCCAGTGCCACCTGAGTCCCCTGGTATTTCCCCATCTCGTATGCACTGTCGAACAAATCCTCTTTTTCTTTCCATTTTTCTATATATGGCTCCAACGGCTCAAAGTCTCCAAGAGACCCTCTTGATCCCACCTCCGCCAGGACCACTGCTATCACGTCAGGATAGGTGTCACTGAGCGTCGCTGCATTCAGCTTTGTCTCCTGGTCTGAAATAGTGGTAGACATCCCCGTGGCCTCCACCTTGATATCCGGATATTTTTCGTTAAAAGATTCCACACAACGCTGGGCAAATTCTGTGCTCAGCTGGTCTGTACCCTGATACCAATACTGCAGTGTAACCTGTTCTTTCTCATCTCCCGTCTTTTCCTCCTGGCTCTGTCCGCACGAGCTCAGAAGTCCGGATACGACGATTGCTGCCATAGCAACGCTTATTGTTCTTTTTCCTTTCATAACTTACGCTCCTTTTCATCAACTTGATGATAATATCTTACCAGATGTGATACGGGAATCACGTGAATTTTTTCGGCAGATTTATTCTTATTTTTTGATTGTGCCGTTTTTTCCTACGCAGAAACAACTGTTTCGGTAAAATCTTCAGGTTCATTTATAATTTTTTTGGTTTTGTGCATTTTACACAATTTAACAGCTATTTTCATTTGATTTTCGTATATTTATATTATATAATGAATTCGGTTCCTGAAAAGTCGTATTTTGTCGAAAGGGGGAGAAAAATGAAAAACAGCCGCCGGATTTCTTCACAAATTCTATGTATTGTAATCATTGCTTTTCTTCTCTTCTTTCTGTTCACCACCTCCATCATTTCCTATCAATACCGGAAGAATACGTCTGAACTGATCACGCTTTCAAGCCAGCATTCTGTCCAGCAGCTGAATGAGGGTTTTAATACCTTTTATCAGCAGCTCATATATATCATGGTACAGCTCTCTTCCGACAGCACGATAAAATCCTATCTCGAGGAGACACCGGAAGATACTTTCTGTTACTATCAAATGCAGAGATATGTCAATACCTATCTGCAGAGTTATAACGGTTTCTTCAGCTATTCCAATGTAAATATCATCCTATACGGAAAAAACAACTGTACTTACACTACATATAATGAAACCGTGGCCCTGGAGGATACTGGTATTATGGATGAAGATTTCATGCAGAAGGTACAGAAGAATCCTAAAAGAATGGGAATAGACTACTATCACAGGGGCATCACCAGAGAGACCCGGGATAAGTATTATACGTTTACCGCCTGCTCCCTTTTTGATCCGTATTCCCAGTCTCCCTATGGATATATCCTGATTGCCATTGATGAATCCTGTTTTTCCAGCTTATATTTCAATCTAAGGCAGGATGACAACCGCTTTTCTGTGATGACGCATGACGGACTGATCCTGTCCGACTCCGACCCCAGACAGATTGGAAGGACGGACAGAGAACTCCTTGACATCTCCGGTTCAAAAACAGCCGGCATTGCAGTAGATTATCAAGACAAGAAATACATTCCTGTCTCCGCTGAAAATGCTTTTTTCGATGTCAGGATCGTGCAGCTCACAGACTATTCCACTATAACATCAAAAGTATTTTCCAACACCTTGATCGTTGTCTGCATTACCGGACTGATTCTGGCTGCGGCACTGCTCTTTTTAGTCTTTGCCGTGCGGCGTATCACCCGGCCCATACAGAATCTGACAATGGCCATGTACAACATTGACTGGGACAGAGCCTCAAAACGACCTGCTGCTGTAAACTGCGGCGGATGTCTGGAAGCGGAACAGCTTGGTGCCGCATTTGACAAGATGTTCCTGGAACTGGACACATATCTGGATAATCTGGCCCGGGAACAGAACGCCAGAAGACTGGCGGAACAGAATGCCCTCCAGAGCCAGATCAATCCTCACTTCATTTATAACACTCTGGCCTCCATAAAGTATCTGTCAGCAGCCGGCCGCAGCCAGGATGTCATAAGCGGTATCACTGCCCTCATAGATATTCTCAGAAAAACCATTGGAGATACCAGAGAGACGATACCGCTGGAGGAGGAATGTGCCCTGTTGGAGAGCTACTTCAAGATACAGCAGCTCCGATACGGAAACGGCATACGGCTGATGCTTCAGATATCTGAAGACTGCCGTAACTTCCTGGTCCCCAAATTATTCCTGCAGCCCCTGGCCGAAAATGCTATTTTCCACGGATTCACCGATAATAATCCGCTGGGGGATATCAGTATCTATGCAGCCAAGATGGAGGACACACTGATCATAGAGGTCATCGATAACGGACAGGGTATCCCCTCCCATATCCTTGCTACCATACTATCCGATGATGCAGCCCTAATCCGTAATAAAGGGTTCACAGGCATCGGTGTAAAGAATGTAAATGACAGAATAAAACTGATTTACGGCGCTGCCTATGGCCTGCATATTGCCAGCCTGGAAGGCTATGGCACACAGATTACTATAAAACTGCCTCTGATTGAACCCGGTACAACCCACTGTATATAAACTGCCGTTTGGTCACTGCTTTAAAGGGAGGAAACTGGAAATGGAACAGAATCTGACTAAAATATTGATCATCGACGATGAACTGCTATTGAGAAATGGAATTAAATACCTTTGCAACTGGGAAGAAAATGGATTTACCATCGCCGGCGAAGCCTCCAACGGTCTGGAGGCCCTGCACATGATAGAGGAAATACAGCCCGACATCATTTTGACAGATATCATCATGTCTGTCATGGACGGAATTGAATTCACAAAGAAGCTGAAAGAACAATATCCATGGATACATATTATCGTTCTGAGCAGCTACGATGACTTTGAGTATGTGAAATCCCTGTTTAAACTCGGAGTTGCCGACTATCTTTTAAAACCTGCTCTCGATAAGGATGAACTGCTTGCCCTTATGAACAGGCTCAGGTCCGCCTCACCCGGTATCAGAAGCCATGCATCTGCCGCCCAGACATTAAAAGAACTGCTCCATGGCGGTACTCTGTGCTGTCCTGATGCCCTGCAGCGTTTCCGTGATGCGCATACGGATTTCCTGGAAACAGAACCCTATCTTCTTCTAACCGGAAAAATCCTGAGCGATATCTCTTTCTACACTTTGGAAAAAAAGATAGCCCCTGAAATTGCCGGACAGTTTGCCCCTCATTCCCACGCTTTCTGTATTTCCGACGAGGGGTATCTCTGCATCCTTTTGCAGACAGTTCCGGAAAACAAAGACCTGGTGCCCGCTCTGTCAACTGCACTCGTGACAATGCTTGAACGGAAGACAGGCAGAAAAATGATTTTTACCCTGTCCGAACCGTACAATGACCTGTCCTGCACACTCACCAGATATAAGGATTGTATCAGGCTTTTGGAATACAGCTTTTATTTTCCGGAAAGAGAATTACTATACCCTGAGGATATAAAGGCTTCTGCACTTCCATTCCCTCAACAGGAGTATCAGAAAAATCTTGATCCCCTGTATCTCCCCGGGGTCCGCCACCTGCTCAGACAATATGTACGCCGTACTGTAGAAAGCCCCTCCACAGAGGTATTTGTATTTAAAAAACAGATTGAAAGTGCTCTATACTCTCTGATTCTGGCGCTGACTATGGCCGGTTTTGACACTTCCGGCATTAATATGGAAAAAGTGAAATATTTCAAGATGATAGACAAAGCCCCTGACTATGCTGTCCTTGACAAGATACTGGATGACTTCTTCCTGCTTGTGAACAATCTGGTGCAGCGTGAAACTGCCAGACGTGACCTTGACCTTTTTTATCAGATCAAAAGTTATATAGCTGATAACTGCAATCAGGACCTGAAGCTGTCTGATATCGCCCAGGCATTTCATCTGAACTATACCTATCTGTCCACCCTGTTCTATCAGAAGACCAACGAGCATTTTTCGGATTATTTGAACAAGGTGCGTATAGAAAAAGCCAGGCACTTGCTGCAGACACAAAAATTGTCCATCGCTCAGGTCAGCGAACAGGCGGGTTTCATAAATCAGGGATATTTTTCTAAGATTTTCAAAAAATATACAGAAATGTCACCAAGAGAATATCAGAAAATATACCAGCGGGGCAAATGAATGCTCCGCTGGCCCTTATCTGCAGTAAGACTATCCTAAAATCTTCTTCAGATCTTCCTCCGGCGTACTAACAGGCGAAATCTGAAAATTCTCCACCAGATAATTTAACACATTCTCAGAAACAAAAGCAGGTAATGTCGGCCCCAGATAGATATTCTTGATTCCCAGGTGCAGAAGTGTCAGCAGAATGCTCACGGCCTTCTGTTCATACCAGGAGAGCACCAGAGTCAGAGGCAGTTCGTTGACGCTGCAGTGAAAAGCTTCTGCAAGGGCGACTGCCACCTTGATAGCGCCGAATGCGTCGTTGCACTGGCCCATATCCATAAGTCTTGGCAGACCGCCGATCTCACCCAGGTCCAGATCATTAAAGCGGTATTTTCCGCATGCCAGTGTGAGGATAATGGAATCCTTCGGCGCCTTCTGTACAAACTCTGTATAGTAATTCCTTCCTGTTCTGGCGCCGTCACATCCTCCTACCAGGAAGAAATGGCTGATCTGTCCTGCTTTGACAGCCTCCACAACCTGACCTGCAGCACTTAAAATGGTATCGTGTCCGAAACCTGTAGTCAATGTGCTGCCCCCGTTGATGCCTGTGAACGTTTTCTCCTCTGTAAAACCGCCCAGCGCAGCAGCCTTCTCAATGACCGGTGTAAAGTCCCGGTCCTCGCCTATATGCACCATACCCGGATAGCTGACAACACCTGTGGTAAATACCCGGTCCCTGTAGCTGTCCTTAGGCGGCATAATGCAGTTGGTGGTAAAAAGCACCGGGGCCGGAAGTCCGGCAAACTCTTTCTGCTGGTTCTGCCATGCAGTGCCGAAGTTTCCTTTCAGATGCGCATATTTTCTAAGCTCCGGATAAGCATGGGCAGGAAGCATCTCTCCATGTGTATAGATGTTGACGCCTTTACCCTCTGTCTGCTCAAGAAGCAGTTTCAGATCCCTCAGGTCATGACCTGAAATGACGATAAACGGGCCTTTCTCCACTTTCATCTCCACTTTAGCCGGCGCAGGAATTCCGTAAGTCTCTGTGTTTGCCCTGTCAAGCAGCTCCATGCATCGGAAATTCACTGCGCCTGCCTCCATAACAAGAGGGAGCAGATTGTCCATATCCCTGTCCTCCCCAATGGCAGCCATCCCCTTGTAGAAAAATGCATTTACCTGTTCATCCGTATAACCCAGTACCATAGCGTGATAAGCATAAGCCGCTGTTCCTCTGAGTCCGAAAAGCAGGAGAGATTTCAGGGAACGGATATCCTCCTGGTCTTTCCAGAGCATCTCCATGGGATAGTCTGATGTGCGGCCGCAGGGTTCCTGGCAGGAATTACAGCCGGGTACATATTTTTCCTTCTCCTGATGCACGGAAGCGATCTGTTTTTTCAGGGATTCATCATCAAAATTAACATTTGTAAGGGTTGCAAAAAGTCCTTCCATCATCAGACGGTCTGTCTCCGGTTCTGCCTTATCCTCTCTCACGGCATGTGCAAGTCCAATCAGGGCGCCTGTCAGCTCGTCCTGAAGCTTTGCAGTGGTATCCTGCTTGCCGCACACTCCTCTGTTTCCTTTACATCCGCTGCATCCTGCAGTCTGCTCACACTGAAAACAAAACATTTTTTCTTCCATAATTGATTTCCTCTCTTTTCTTAACTTTTTTATTTGTACAGCACTTTTTCCATTCAATACCGCATAACTGCTATATCAAATCTCCCTGTGTCGTTACCGTTACCACCTGAAATGGTATTTCCTTTTCTGATCTTGAAAGGGCATTTTTCACTGCGCGCTCGATTCCGCCGCAGCATGGAACCTCCATACGCACCACTGTTACACTTTTTATATCATTTATCCCCAGGATCTCCCCCAGTTTTTCGGAGTAATCCACACTGTCCAGCTTCGGGCACCCGATCAGAACCACTCTGTCTTTCATAAACTCCCGGTGGAATCCCGCATAGGCATAAGCCGTACAGTCAGCCGCGATCAGCAGGTCGGCCCCTTTAAAAAAGGACGCTGCCGGAGATACCAGTTTTATCTGTACGGGCCAGGGGCGGGAGCCGCTCTCCTCAAAGGCTATGGCCCCTGTGGGACATACCGGAAGGCAATCTCCGATGCCGTCGCATAATTCTTTTTTCAAAAGCTTTGCCTTTCCGTTCACCATACCGATGGCACCCTCATGACAGGCACTTGCGCACAGCCCGCAGCCGTTGCATTTGCTCTCATCTATCTGAACCAGTTTTCTTGCCATTGCAATTCCTCCTCTGTTCTTGTCTTTTCATGGATAATATACTATAATTAAAAAAATCATTCTGTTGTAGGTACAACAAATAAGAAAGGATTCTAACATTTATGAGTGAATTTCCCGTAAAAGAATTAAAACACTCCCCATTATTCAGAGGAATCACTGAGGATGAACTCACCGCCATGCTGGACTGCCTGTCGGGAAGTATCCGCCAATATAAAAAGGACGCCTCCATCTTCCGGTGGGGTGACCGAATCTCACAGATTGGACTTATCCTGAAAGGTAATGTACACATAGTCAGGGAAAGCTACTGGGGAAAGGAATCTCTTCTGGCCAGACTCGGCCCGGGGGACCTGTTCGGTGAAACCTATGCCTGTGTTCCTCAGGCAACCTTTGACGGGACAGCGCTTGCCGCTGCTGATACGGAGATCCTGTTTCTGGATCTGAAGCGCGTGCTGACCACCTGTTCCTCTGCATGCCGCTTTCATACCAAACTTATTCAGAATCTGCTGGGCGTTCTGGCGGAAAAAAATCTGCATTTCTCCCGGAAAATAGACTGCCTGACGCCGCACACCATCCGTGCCAAACTGCTGGAGTATTTTTCCCAGCAGATGAGGCTTCAGAGCTCCAAAAAATTTACCATTCCCTTTAACAGACAGCAGCTCGCTGACTATCTGTCCGTTGACAGAAGCTCCATGACCGTTGAATTATATAAAATGAAGGATGAGGGGCTGATTGACTTTGATAAAAATAATTTTACGGTCTGCTGAGATTCCCTTTTGCGGCACAGGTACAAAAAAACTGCCATAAAATGAAAAATAAACTTTCACATTTTATGGCAGCTTTACTGCTGTACGTTTCCGTTTTTTCTTTTTTAATCCAGCCAGCACTGTCCCTCACCGATTTTGCTGGTGAAGATACGTCCTCTGTCCTTCTCGTACTTTGCCTGATGATACTTGAACAGCATATTGCCGTCCCCTGTCTCACCCAGAATCTCAATCTTGCCCGTCACATGGGAAAGGACATAGCGGAAGCATTTTCCCTGGCCGCTCTGCATCTGTTTTGCATCTTCCACTACACGGTAAGCTTCATGGAGAGGTACCTGGAACTGGCTGTGTACGCCTGTTACCGGCCTGCACTGGAATACGTAGTAGGGAATAATCCCCATGGCTGTAGTTTCCTGCAGAAGTTTTCCCAGAACCTCCGGCCTGTCATTCACCCCTTTTAACAGCACGGTCTGGTTTTTCACCACGATCCCCGCACGCATCAGTGTATGTACTGCTTCCCTGGCCTCAGAGGTCAGTTCATTGGGATGATTGAACTGGGTCACAACGTAGATCTGTATTTTCTTTCCATACTCTGTCAGCATGTCCACCAGTTCAGGGTCTGTTGTAATCCTTTGGGGAAGCACTACCGGTGTCCTGCTGCCGAAGCGGAGCAGGTTCAGATGTTCAATCCCTGAAAACTCCTCCAGATACTTTCTGATGGTCCCGTTGCTGTTGAGGAATGCATCACCGCCGGACACAAGTACATTGTTGATCTCCTTGTGCTCCCGCACATACTGTGCCATATCACTGATATACTCCGCGATCTCATCCCCTGACAGGCCCACAAGACGCTTGCGGAAACAGTGGCGGCAGTACATGGCGCACTGGTTTGTGGAGAGTATCAGCACTGTGGCATCGTACTTATGCTGCATTCCTGTCATGACAGTGTTGTCGTGTTCACCGCTGGTATCCATTTCACCCCCTGCTTTCAGCTCCGCGTCCGCCGGGATGCAGAGTTTCCTCACAGGGTCCTCCGGGTCATTTTCATCCACCAGAGACAGGTAATAAGGATTCACAAACATGGGAAACATATCCTGAATCTTACAAAGCGCAGGGAGTTCCTCCTCCGTTATATGCAGGCGTCCTGCAAGCTCCCTGACATCATCGTATCCGTTTTCCAATAACTCTTTCCAATCTGTCATAATCATGTCTCCCCTTTCATCTTCCTGACAGCCGAATGCTGCCTTTTATCACATCGTAAACACTGTATAAAAGTATTGTACTAAATTTCTTAAAAGATTTCATCTATTTTCCTTTAATTTTTATGCAATATTTACAAAATGTTTATATTTTCCTGCATGATTATGGCAAAAGTACCGTTTTTCAACGGCCTGTTACGCCCGCCGGACCATGATTCCTCCCCCGTAAATGTCCCGCGCCCGGTAAACTGAAAGCCGGCCTAAAAGTTATATTCATATAAATACATCTCCAGTCGGAACCTCTGTCCGCCCGGGCTTACCAGCAGTTCTCGGCAGTCCAGGCGCTCAAATTCCTGACTTTCATAGAATTTATAGTTACAGGTATTATCCGTATAGACATAAATGCTCTCCGCGCTTTTTGCCCGGAAGTAGCCTCTTAACTGTCCCCACAGTTCTTTTCCCACACCGCAGCCCCTGACGGCCTTTGACACGGCAAAGAACACCACCTCACCGTCAAATTTCTTTCCGCAGCTCTCCAGCATATCCCTGTCCGTTTTCTCAAATCCCCGGAACTGCTTTGCCACTTTCCTTCCGTCTCCGGCCATCATCAGCCTCAGGCCGCTGAAAAAACTGCTTAAATGCATTCCCGGATTCATTTTCCTGTCCTTCCCGTATTGTCCCACAATGATTCCCACGACCCTGTCCCTGCAGACTGCCACCCTGGCATAGGTTTTCTGTGCCAGACAGCCCCGCAGATATACCTTTGCCATCTGTTTTGCCGTGGACGGCCTGTCGCAGATACTGTCATAGTTCCATGTGTCCCTGATAATCTTCTCGATATAGGGATAATCCTTTCTCTCCAGATCCCTGTATGTTACATTCAGCTTTCTCTGTTTCATCTTTCCACCTCATTAAGTGCCGCACCCGTTTTTTCCGGTACCCGGCTTTTTTGCTGTTATATGACATTCTAAATGATACAGCTACTGTAAGGTCAAGAAAAAAACTATGAAAAATGCATGAACGTAACGTAAAAAGGCATGGAACCCGGCTGTACCGCCGGGCCCATACCCTTATCCCACTTTCTCTCAGGAACAGTAAATGTTCAGCGCATCTCTGAGAAATTCCGCCGCCCCGTCCTGAACCTTGTCATAATATGCCTTAAACCTCTCATCCGCGGCGTACATCTCACCCATCTCTCTGTGGGCCTCCCTGGAATACGCGCCGTCTCCCCAGAACATGCAGAGCCACTGTCTGTGCAGGTCGCAGGCCTTCTGCGCAGTCTCTCCTGCGGGACTGCCGTCCTCCATGGCTGCCTTCAGGGTTTCCAGGATCTCCTTACTCAGCTCCTCCTGTCTGTTCCACTCTTCCCGGCTCATACCTGCAAGCCTTTCGTTGGATGCATCAACAGCATCCTCCCCATAGGCCTTCCGCACCTCCCTGCCGTATTTTTCTTCATTTTCCTTTATCAGATCACGTTTAAATCCTTCAAATTTTTCTTCGTCACTCATCATCGCTCTTCCTTTCATAGAATCCAGAGTCTTCTTTACATTTGATATGAGAATCTCTGTCTGCCTTTTTTTCTGCAGAAGGGCTGTAAGATGGTCCTCCAGAGCCTTTTCCCTGTCAAATCCGGGATTTTTTATGATCTCCCTGATTTCCTCCAGCGGCAGGCCCAGCTCCCGGTAGAACAGAATCTGCTGCAGCAGATCCACCTGCATCTGCCCGTAGATGCGGTAGCCGTTTGGATTTACCCGTTCGGGCCTGAGTAATCCAATCTCGTCGTAATACCTGAGCGTACGCTTGCTGACTCCGGATATCTGTGCCAGCCGGTTCACTGTATATTCCATCTTTCCACCTCCTTCACCTGAAAGGATAAGGGTTTACGCAGCGTAAATGTCGATACTTTTTTTCAGGAAATTTTATTTCTTCTGTTTTCCAGAGCGTTTACCATGGTTCCATGCTTCTTATCCAGGTCAAAGAACAGGGCTGCCAGTATCCCCAGGCCGGAGAGGAGCACGGGGATCCAGAAAACATTTCCCTTGATGGCTGCCAGCGCTCCTGCTGACTGCACACCGCCCGCCGCATAACCTCCCGCCCCCAAAACAATGGAAGAGATAATGGGCGCAAAGGCGATTCCCAGCTTATTGGTGCACATCATCACAGATGTCATGATTCCCTGGGGACGTTCCCCTGTCAGGTACTCCACCTCATCCATGGTGTCAGAGCACGCAGAGTACAGCGGCCCTGTACAGAGATTGGAGGCCACGCCGCAGAGGAAGTTAAACACGACCTGTCCCGCTACATTGCTGCCGGAAGCAGCCATGCCCAGTATGGAAAGTATCATACCCAGACTTCCAAGCACCATGCATTTCCGGTTTCCCACCCGGTCCAGCACCTGTCCGATGAACGGCGAGCTGACCAGCATGGAAATAGGTGACATGGCAAGAAGCAGGGTTGCCAGGTCTTCATTTTCCAGCACATATCTGGCATAGTAGACGATTCCGGAAGTCCGCAGCGTAAGCGCGCAGGTGATGAGAAGTGCGACCACACACAGAGCCATCCAGGAACGGCTTCTGACCGCATAGCGCAGCTCGTCCGTAATCTTCACCTTGTCACTCTGCACGGCAATCCTCTCCCGGCATTGTACAGTACAGTTCATAAGAAACACTGCACTGATCACCGCAAATACAAGTCCCGTAAAAATATACCCTTTTCTGCCGCCCCCCAGAAACGCTACAAGGGGAAGGGTACAGGCATTGGATATCATGGTTCCCACCCCGATCCCCATAAGCTTGTAATTATTGATGCTTCTCCTCTGCTTCACATTTCCGGTCATCATGGACAGAAGTGTCCCGTAAGCCGTGTTGTTCACCGCATACAGCACACAGAATGTCAGATAGGTAAAAAAAGCGAACGCCGTCTTTCCCGCTGCCGATACATCCGGTACCGCGAACATCAGAAAGAAAAACAGCATGAGCGGTATGGTCGTTGCATACAGAAAAGGCTTTGTCCTGCCCAGCCGCGAGTGTACTTTGTCAATCGCCACGCCGGTAGCAAGATTGGCAAATGCCTCTATGATTCTGGCCGCACCCAGAATAAGCCCCACTGCAGCCACAGAGATGCCCACTGTGTCTGTGTAATAATAGGACAGGTACGCCGATGTAACCCCAAAAGTAACGCAGTTGGCAACATCGCCGCCGCCGAAACTCAGCTTCTCCATTGTTGTAAGCTGTCTCATTGTCATGGTTGAATCCCCCGTATCATTTCCTGTTTTGCCTGCGCATTCCTGATAAAAGCAAAGGCCTCCTCCTCCGGAAGCGGTTTTGCAAAATAAAAACCCTGGATGTAATCAATCCCGCAGCTTTTTACAAACGCCTCCTGCTGGGCATTCTCCACTCCCTCCGCAAGAACCTGGAGCCCCATCTCGTGAAAAACAGTTGACAGGCTCTTAACCATGGCTGCCGTCTCCTTTTTCTCCATGGCAGACCAGACAAGGCTCTTGTCCAGCTTGACGGTATCCAGGGGAGTGTTCATCACGGATACGATGTTGGAGTAACCTGTTCCGAAATCATCCAGCTCGATCAGAATGCCCCTCTGCTGCATTTCCAGGGCGAACTCTTCTACTGTCTCCGCATTGTCGGCAAGTATGCTCTCGGTTATCTCAATCTTGATCTTGGAAAAAGGTGTATGGTTTGCCTCAATGATCCCCTCCACCTTTTCCGCCAGCCCAATCTGGGAAAACTGCTGTCCGGAAAAGTTCACATGCACTCCGTCAAACTCAATGCCGTTCTCAGACAGCCGGTTCACAAATTTGCATACCTTATCAAGTATCTGGTAGGTGATCTCCACGATCATCCCTGTCTCCTCCGCAACAGGAATAAACTCATTGGGAAAGAGAGGGCCAAGGGGGGAATCCGGTATGCGCAGCAGAGACTCTGCAACCGTATATTTACCTGTGGCTGTGGAAATGATAGGCTGATAATAGACAGAAAAGCTGTTGTTCTTCAGGTTTTCCTCCAGTATCTCCACTATTTTCCGGCGCCTTCTCAGGGAGGCAAGCATCTCGTGGCCACAGTAATAGACATTCGTGTCAGATGCCGCCTTTGCCATGGAGACAGCGTATTCAATCCCGCTGATCAAATCCTCCGCTGTGTTGGCGCATTCCGGATATCCCACAACACCGATGACCGCCGGAATGACACAACTGTTTTCCCCTGATATCCAGGGCTGCTGCATTCTCTGCTCCAGTTTCTTCACATTATGACTCATACTGGCATCAAACGGCCCATAAGACAAAATGACAAACTCATCGCCGCCGAAACGGTACAGACAGTGAGGTTCTGAAATGCTTTTAAGGTAAGATGCAATCTCCTGCAGAAACAGATCCCCGTTATGCTGCCCATAGGTATCATTGATCCGCTTAAATCCTCTTAAGGAGAGGACCGTGATATTAAAATATTTGGACTTTCTGATCAGCAGCTCTATCATTTTAAGGAACTCCTGCCGGTTGGGCAGCCCCGTGAGATAGTCTACGGAATTTTGTTTGTTCTGGAGATAGAGATAAATGATCAGCAGCGCGCAGGTCGCCGCCGAGCCGGAGAGGATCACAGTGGGATAAAGCTGCTGTACAATGATGACCAGCAGCGCGATCATGGGAAATATGACAAGTATCCTTCTGATCGCCGGTTCCATATATTTTCTCCATATCACAACCACCGCCATGGCTGCCACACCATACAGATAAAAGATAATATATGTAACGGAGATCAGAGGTCCCCGTGTATATGTGCCGTCGGGGCAGATGCTGAATAATACATTTGAAAACAGATTCATGATCACCAGCAGGAAATACACTGTCCCGGGCAGAGATGTCCATATAATGATCTTCATGGTATTTCCTTTATTTTCAAACACAGCAGCCAGAGTGTAGAAAAAATAAGCCATGCCCATGAGAGGGGTGGCAACAAAATAAACCGTTGTGACCAGCCAGGTCAGAAAACAGGGGAATTTCTCAGGATAGGCGATCATGACTGTTGACGCAATGTTGAAGGACATGGCGCAAAAAGTCACAAAAAAGCAGAACTGAAACAGACGGTTCCTGAGTGAAGGAACCAGATTACTTTTCCTTGAATAAAACCAGATGATGATAAGGTTGATTTCGGAAATACACTCCGCCACTATATTCCAATGCATAACTTTTCCTCGATTATGTGCGACTTATAAAGTTATTTTATAATTATTCCTTTACTTAATCAACCTATAAATAAAAAATCGTACACGGAAACAAACCGATGGTTCCGGCTGAGATCCGTCTAAACCATCGGTTTGTTTCGTTCAGGTCAGGCCTTGTGGTCACTGCCCAGAACATTCACTATCTTATGTGCCACCAGTTCTTTGACATTGGCTCTTCCGGCTTTCAGATATTCCCTGGGGTCAAAGGCTGAGGGCTTCTGCACCAGTACCTGCCGGACGCCTGCTGTCATGGCAAGGCGCAGGTCTGAATCAATGTTTATCTTGCACACAGCGGATTTTGCAGCACGACGCAGCATATCCTCCGGGATACCTATGGCGTCAGCAAGTTCTCCTCCGTTTTCCTGTATGATCTTCACATACTCCCGGGACACACTGGAGGCTCCGTGGAGGACAATGGGGAAATCGGGAAGGCGTTTTGTGATCTCCTCCAATATATCAAACCGGAGCTGAGGTTTCTGGCCCGGCTTGAACTTGAAGGCGCCGTGGCTGGTGCCTATGGCGATGGCCAGGGAGTCCACGCCTGTGCGCTCCACGAACTCCTGCACCTCATCGGGATGCGTGTACATGGCGTCAGAGGCGTCCACTTTTACATCGTCCTCCACACCTGCCAGTTTTCCCAGTTCCCCCTCTACCACTACACCTTTTTCGTGGGCATATTCCACTACCTGTCTGGTGATCTCCACATTCTTTTCAAAATCGTACTGTGAGCCATCGATCATGACGGATGTAAAACCGCCGTCGATACAAGCCTTACAGGTTGCAAAATCCGGGCCGTGGTCCAGATGGAGGGCCATGGGGATATCATTTTCTATGAGGGCAGCCTCCACCAGTTTCACAAGATAGGTGTGGTTGGCGTATGCCCTTGCGCCTTTGGACACCTGGAGGATGACCGGAGACTTCAGCTCTCCTGCCGCCTCTGTGATACCCTGTACGATCTCCATATTATTTACATTGAAGGCTCCGATGGCATAGCCGCCCTCATAAGCTTTCTGAAACATATCCTTTGTTGTCACTAATCCCATGATAAACTTCTCCTTCTCCTATTTTCTGCAGACAAACAGCGGCAGGCCGTCCTCATCCACAGGGACCTGCACATTTCCTTTTACAAGCGGTTTTGCATATGTCAAAAATTCCTCTCCCAAATCTGACCCGTCACCTGTGATCCAGGACAGGGGAACCGTTTTTTCCCGGTTGCAGATATGATCCACATCCTCCAGACCACAGGACAGGCTGTAGGGTGCATCGCTTTTTCTGATGAAGGAGATCATTTTGCCTGTTTCCCCCTCAAGAGCTGCCTGCACACCGTATCTGCCTGCCATGACAGCCTCCTGCTGGTCCGCGGCTGACAGCATGGAGACAGAGCAGCGCTGGCTTACATTTAATTCCACGGAGCGGGCCTTCACACCCAGTCTTCCCCGCACCAGACGCTCCAGGTATTTCCCGCAGCCTGCCAGCATCTTGTGGCCAAAACTGTCCAGTCCGGCCTCGCTGTCGTATTCGCATACAAATACACCGTCTTTGTCACGGATTCCCTCTGAGACGCACACGACCACCGCATTGTTCACGGAAAAGCACTCCTCCACCTTTTTCAGGAACGCCTCCTGGTCAAAGGGCACCTCCGGCAGATATACAAGCAGAGGGTTGTCTCCCCTGAATTTCCTTGCCAGCACCCCTGCGGCTGTCAGCCAGCCTGCATGACGGCCCATGATCTCCACGATCGTGACGGACCTGGTGTCATATACGCCTGCGTCAACGCAGATCTCCCGCACTGTGGATGCCACATATCTGGCAGCGCTGCCAAAACCCGGCGTATGGTCTGTGAGGACAAGGTCATTGTCAATGGTCTTCGGTTCCCCAAGCACTACAATACTGCTGCCCATCTTTCTCCCGTACCGCGACAGCTTGCTCACGGTATCCATGGAATCATTTCCGCCGATATAGAGGAAATATCCGATGCCCATGTCCTCAAACTTTTCAAACAGTGTCCTGTACACCGGGTCCTCCAGATCCTCCGGCAGCTTATATCTGCAGGAACCAAGATAGGCTCCGGGGGTGGTCAGAAGCCCTTTCAGCTCATCGCCGGGAAGCGCCTCGTCAAGATCCAGGACTTTTCCCTTTAAAAATCCTTCAATTCCGTTCACCATGCCGAAGCATTTTCCTATCTTTTCCGGGTGCAGCCTCGCCTGGGCCGCAGCACCGTATAGGCTGCTGTTGATGACAGCCGTCGGCCCTCCGGACTGGCCGACCAGTATATTCTTTAACTCCATGATCAAAATACCTCCGTTTTTCACAGCCTGTCTGTTCAGGCTTTGTCCCCTTCTATCAGATCAATTCTCCTCTGGTGCCGTTCGGCCCCTGAAAATTCCGTGTGGAGGAACGTATCCGCGATCTTCACCGCCAGGCCGGGCCCCACCACTCTGCCGCCCAGGGCCAGGACATTGGCATTGTTGTGCTGCCTGGTGGCCTCCGCGCAGAAACAGTCCGTACACAGGGCTGCCCGGATACCCGGCACCTTATTGGCAGCTATGGAGATTCCGATGCCGGTTCCGCAGATCAGGATTCCTTTCTCACAGGTGCCGCTCTTTATGGCGTCTGTCACTTTTCTGGCATAGACAGGATAATCCACTGCATCCCTGCCCTCACATCCCAGATCTGTATATTCTATATTTTCATCTTTCAGGTAACGGATGATCTCCAGTTTCAAATCATATCCGCCATGGTCACATGCGATGGCTATCATGGGTCTCCTCCTTCTCTCGTTACATATTAATGTAAAAATACCCCGTCCACTCACCGGATTGTGTTTGCATACAAACATACTCCGGGCAATGAATGGACAGGGCATCAATCAAATGGCTGTAAGCGGAAATTGTTTTGAACGAGGGCTATTTCTCTGTATCCGTAAATGGAATATCAGCAAAATATGTTTTTCTTACAGCCGTATTCAGATTGTCTGTTACTTTGTTTGCCATCATCTCATAGATTTTCTGGTGCGCCTCAAATAATTCCCGGCCTCTTCCAGTCTTGATCATTGTCTCCACTGTCTTCATCCTCATGGAATATGTCAGCACCCGCACCACCTGGTTGATCTTATTCACCAGGGGATTCTTTCCCATATCTGATATGGTATTATGGAATTCATTGTCAGCCAGGAAAGCATTCTCTACGTTCTCCGGCCCTTTTTCTATCTCTTTCTCCATGCGGTTCAGCTTCTCTTTCAGTATATGTAAATCGGCCTCCTGAATCTTCTGCATGGCGAGCTGCATCACACCAACTTCTATCAGTTCACGCAGTTCCATAAGATTTTCATATGAATCCTCTTTGTCTAAAATAATACCGTAAATCATAGGGTCTATCATGCTCTCAGAAAATCCCTCACAGACAAAGGTTCCCTCTGCCCGCCTGATTTCAAGCACTCCCAGATATACCAGGATCTTAATGGCCTCCCGGATGGAATTTCTTCCCACACCCATGCTCTCAGCCAGTTCCGCCTCTGTGGGGATCTTATCCCCGGGGCGCAGTTCCCTGTTGAGCATGGCCTCCGTCAGCGCATTGATCACCTGCTGCACTACCGATTCACTGTTTACTTTCTTTAAATAACTGATGTTCTGCATTCTACTCACCCCTTTATCGGTTTATCCTACAACCAACATACTACCATAAAAATCAGATTTTGTCTATTACAGCCGGATAAAATAAGGGGGTGTCTGCATTTGGTTAATCCATATGGGAACCGCCGTTGATGTCGATCTCTTCGCCTGTAATATAGGACGCTTCTCTGGATGCCAGGAATACAATGGCATTTGCCACTTCCTGTGTCTCACCGGGGCGGCCCATGGGGATTCCGTCAATGATCTTATCTGCATCTTCTTTGGGAAGTGATTTCCAGATCTCTGTGTTGATCAGTCCCGGGCAGACACTGTTCACGGTGATGCCTTCTGCAGAGATCTCTCTGGAAAGGTTTTTGGAAAATGCAAGTACAGCCGCTTTGGATGCTGAGTAGTGTGCTCCGCCGAATACGCCGCCGCCTCTTTTGGCAGATACAGAGGACAGGTTAACGATCCTTCCGCATTTCTGGTCACGCATTACCTTCATGCACTTCTGTGTGCAGAGGAACAGGCCGAACATGTTGACTTCAAAAATCTTTCTCATATCTGCCAGTGTCATGTCCGCAACCGTCACCTTCTGGGAAATACCTGCGTTGTTTACCAGCACGTCGATTCTGCCATAGGCGTCCATGATGTCATCCACCATTTTCTGTACGGATGCTTCATCTGTGACATTTACGGTCACTCCCATAGCCTCTCCGCCCTCTGCCCTGATCTCATTTACGGTGTCCTGTACACCGGCCTCATTCATATCCGCGATCACTACGGCTGCTTTCTGTTTTGCAAAGGTTTTTGCAATGGTCCTGCCGATTCCTTTCGGTGAGCCGCTTCCTGTTACGATTACTACCTGTCCGTCAAAATCAAACATTTTCTTATCCTCCTGATAATTCTTCTCATACTTATTTCACTAATTCTTTTGCTGTCTCCACAATATTTTCCACTGTGATTCCGTTCATTTCCAGCAGTCTCTCATAAGGAGCAGACTGTCCGAACTGATCCCGGATACCGATGCGTTTTACCATGCATCTGCCTGTCTCTGCTGCCACTTCGCTGACTGCACTGCCCAGGCCGTTCATGATGTTGTGGTCTTCCACTGTGATGATCTTACCGGTCTCATTTACACACTCCATAACCGCATCTGTGTCCAGAGGTTTGATGGTGTGCATATCCAGCAGTTTCACGGATACACCCTGTGCCTCTAACTGCTCTGCCGCTTTCAATGCGATGGAAACAGTATCGCCGTTGGCAATGATAGAAATATTTTTTCCTTCTTTTAATTTGTTGGCTTTTCCAATCTCAAACTCCGCGTCTTCCGGGTAGATGACCGGGATCGCGTCCCTTGTAAAACGCAGATACACAGGCCCTTCATATTCTGCCGCTGCTTTTACCAGTTTTTTTGCTGCATGATAATCTGCAGGCATGAGCACGGTCATGTTGGGTATGGTGCGCAGAACACCCATGTCCTCAATGCTCTGATGGCTTGCGCCGTCATTGGCAGGGGTAACGCCGCCATGGGAGCAGGCGATCTTCACATTCAGTTTCGGGTAACAGATTTCCTGGCGGATCATCTCGCACATCCTCAGGGAACCGAATACCGCGTAGGTCACTACAAACGGGACTTTTCCGCAGGTCGCAAGACCTGCCGCAACACCGGCTGCGTTCTGCTCCGCTATGCCCACATTCAGATACTGCTTGGGAAGCTGTTTGCGGAACTCTCCTGTCTTGCAGGATTTGCCTATATCTACGTCCACTACATATATATCATTGTCCAGTTTGCCCAGCTTTACAATCTCTTCACCAAAGCCATCTCTGGTCGCTTTCTTTACTTCGCTCATATTCTTATCCTCCATCCGCTTATGCTGATTTTCTGACTTCCAGTTTTTTAAGCTGCGCGTCCAGCTCCTTCATTGCCTGCGCATACTGCTCATCATTTGGTGCCACTCCGTGCCATCCGCACTGGTTCTCCATAAAGGAAACGCCTTTTCCTTTTACTGTGTTGGCAAAGATGCATTTTGGTTTTCCGTTCTTTCTCATGCGGATTCTGTCCAGAGTGTCCACGATCTGCTTCATATCGTGTCCGTCAATCTCATAGGTATCGAATCCGAATGCCTTGAATTTATCACCCAGGTTGATGTTGGGCATGACTTCATCTGTGGTGCCGTCAAGCTGCAGATTATTGTTGTCTACGAATACTACCAGGTTATCCAGCTCGTATTTGTGCGCAGTCTGGGCTGCCTCCCAGATTTCACCTTCCTGGCATTCGCCGTCACCCACGACTACGAATACGCGGTAGTCCCTGTTGTCCTTTTTCGCTGCGATTCCCATTCCTACGCCGCAGGCAAGTCCCTGGCCGAGAGAACCTGTGGAGATATCAATGCCGGGACATTTTTTCATATCCGGATGGCCCTGCAGAATGGAACCTTCCTGGCGGAGGGTGCCAAGCACGGATTCATCGAAGAATCCAAGCGTTGCCAGAGCCGCATACTGTACAGGGCATACATGGCCTTTTGACAATACAAAGCGGTCTCTGTCTTCCCATTTCGGGTTCTTCGGGTCCAGATTCATCTCCCTGAAATACAGGGCTGTCACAAAGTCAGCAGCGGAGAGGGAGCCGCCGGGATGTCCGGATTTTGCTTTGTGGATCATGGTGATCACCTTTTTCCTCAGTTCAATACTCTGTCTCTCCAGTTCTTCAACACTTACATTTTTCATATTCCTCGCTCCTTTTTATAAGAATAATAATGAGATTTTAGGTATATAGGTTACTAACAGCAGTACGATCAATGCCGCTATGATCAGTGATACAACTGCTTTTGATATCTGCTTCAGATTTACATTTCCCACACCGCAGGCCACATAGAGGTTTACACCTACCGGAGGTGTGAAAAGTCCGATTGCCAGGTTGACGATCATCACAACGCCCAGGTGGATCAGATTCACGCCCAGCGCCTGTGCCACCGGTACGAACAGCGGGGTAAAGATATATAACGCTGAGGTCGAATCCAGGAAGCATCCTGCGATCAACAGGATAATATTTACTATAATAAAGAAAACAATTACATTTCCGCCTGTGGCATTCTGAAGTGCGGAACTGATTGCCACGTCGAGTCTTGCCCTTGTGAGCACATAGGCAAACAGGCTGGCTGCCGCTGTGATGAACATAACGGTGGCTGTTGTGGATGTGGTATCAAGAAGCAGGGCATAGAATTCTTTCAGCCTTATTTTCTTGTAAATAAAGATTCCTACAAACAGACCGTATACCACAGATACCGCCGCGGCCTCTGTGGGGGTAAAGATACCGCCGTAGATACCGCCCAGGATGATGACCGGCATCATGAGTCCCCAGAAAGCATCCTTGAATGCCAGCCAGCGCTCTTTCCTGCTGGCCTTCGGCAGTGTCTTCAGATCGGATTTTCTTCCTACCAGAAGCGCCACTACCATGAGTGCGAATCCCATCAGGAGACCCGGTACCAGTCCTGCGATAAACAGGTCCCCGATGGATGTATCGGCGATGGAGCCATATACCACAAAGGTTATGGAGGGAGGAATGATGACCCCTATGGCTCCGGCCGCTGCCATTAACGCTGCGGAAAACGCAGGTTTATAGCCTGATTTGATCATGGCCGGCACGATGATAACTCCCAGTGCCGCCACGGTTGCCGGGCCTGAACCGGAAATTGCCGCGAAGAAGCAGGCAACGATGACACATACAATGGCAAGTCCGCCTCTGATATGTCCTACACAGGCCTCGGCCAGTTTGATGAGTTTCTCAGATATTCCCGCTTTCTCCATGATGTTTCCTGCCAGGATGAAGAAAGGAATTGCCAGTAATACGAATTTGCTGGTTGACGCCGACACGATCATGGGAAGACTGCTCATTACCGTGTCAAGCGGTCTTCCTGCCCCCTGGGCAATCATAGCTACCACGCTGGAGGTACCGAGGCACACAGCTATGGGCGCTCCCATGAGAAGCAGTACGGCGAAGCTGATAAATAGAATTGCTGCTACCACTATTTGCTTACCTCCTCTTCCGGATTTCTCTTAATCTCTTCTATCAGAACCTGTATAAACCGTATTGTCGCAAAGAATGCACCGATCGGTACAAAGGAACCGAAGATCCATTCCGGCCACTGCATGCCTGCTGTGACCTGTCCCAGAATCCTCTGATTCCTCACCATAAGGATTCCATAGTAGAAAATAGCTCCGGTAAACAAAACTGCCACAAAGTAACCGATGATCTTCAGCACCTTCTCTGCCTTCGGCCCGACCGCGTCGGTCACAATGCTCAGTCCCAGGTGCGCTCTCCGCTTTGCCGCTATGGCTGTACCCAGCATACTCAGCAGTACGAAGAGATATGTGGTGATCTCCTCCGAGAAAGAAAAGGATGCACTGAACAGGTATCTGGCAACCACGTTCGCAAATGTGAGGATCGTCATAACGATCAGGCAGGCCGCCGCCAGTATCTCCTCTATCTTGTCAAATATCCGCATTTTATTTCCTCCCTCTCCTATTTGCTCTCTATCCGGAAAGCTTCGCAGGCTTTCTCGCCGTATTTTTCAATAAATTCCTGTTTCACGCCGCTGATCTCTTCCTTGAAAGCATCCAGTTCTTCCTCCGTCAGTTCTGTCACGGTCATACCCTCGGATCTGAACTCCTCCACAATGTCAGCCTCCTCCTGCTCCACAGTATCCCTTCCCCACTCACAGGCTTCCTTTGCCTTCTCCTGGAGAAGGTCCCTTGTTTTTTGCTCCAGGGATTCCCAGATCTCTGTGTTGGCTACAAACAGGTCGTTCTCATATGTATAGTTCCATAAAGTGAGGTAGTCCTGGATCTCATCCATCTTGGCGGACTCTGTAATGCAGATACCGTTCTCCTGTCCGTCGATGGTTCCCTGCTGGATGGCTGTGAAGACTTCGCTCCAGCTCATGGCTACCGGATCTGCCCCTAAGGTCTTAAAGAATTTCATATAGACTTCACTGCCCGGCACACGGATCTTCAGTCTCTTCACATCCTCCGGTGTACGGACCTCACGCTTGCTGTTGGTGATCTGGCGGAAACCGTTGTGGAAAGAGCCCAGATAGGTGATTCCCTTTGCCTCCAGCCGCTCCGCGTAGTATTCCCCTCCGGTGTTGTCAATGATCTCTCTGGCATGCTGGTAATCATCAAAGATCCACGGGATCGTTGCCACGGAAAGCTGTTCGTCAATGACTGCCATAACACATGTGGCATAGGCTGCCAGATCCACGCCTCCGCCTGCGATCATCTCAATTCCCTTTGTGGAGTTTCCTCCTGCAAGCTGGTCGTTGGGATAGACGGCTATGGTCACATTTCCATCGGATGCCTCCTCCACCAGTTCCGCAAATTTGTCCGCCACTCTGGAGTCGATCTGAATGTCCGTTCCGTTCACTGCCATGACCAGTTCAATCTTCTGATACCCTTTTCCGGCTTCCCCGGAAGCCTCCACATTCTTCGTTCCGCCGCTGCACCCCGTAAGCAGCCCTGTCATAACGGCTCCGGCAGTCAGCAGGCTTAACACCCTAGCTTTCATAAATACCTCCTTTAGTGTCCCCCCGTTTTTTAACATCCTACGTTGGTTGTTTTTCTATGATTACATCCTAACATCCCATGTTTTAAAAGTCAACTGTTTTCGGTAGATTCCATTATATGTACAATTTTTATCTCTATTTTCTGTACATTATGCACAGAAAGAGAATCAGATACCCCTGATTCTCCTTTGCTGAAATCTGTTCTTATCTTCTAATTCTGTTCTGAAGAGGATATGTTCTCTTCACTGATCAGTTCTCCGTTTCTGATCGTGATGGTCTTATCGGAAAACTCCAGGACCCATTCACAGATGTAAGCATCGCCTGCCATTTCATTTTCCCATCCCATGCTGCCTTTGACAAAGAGTCCTTTTCTAAAGCTCAGGGCCTTCAGGTAGGTACGGGTGCCGATGATGTTGCCGCTGCTGTCCTCTATATTTTCTGTCATTCCATTGAATTCCAGTTCGCCTCCTTTTGGCGTCAGCTCCAGATATGCTCCGTTTTCCTTCAGGCCGTAAGACAATTTTACATCACTGGACAGCACATTTCTGCTCCCCATGCTGTACCCTGTAAAAGTCCAGACCAGGGCCGCGGCCAGAATTATGACAGCAAACGCCGCAGCGATCAGTACCTTTTTCCTCTTCTTCCTCATTCCCACGATCAGAGCTGCATCCGTCACGTCCGCTTTCGGCAGGATCTCAGGAACTTCCCCGGTCATCTCCCGGTAATATTTACTGCATTTTTCACATGTCTTTAAATGTTTTTCAATTTCTCTGTTGCTCTCCTCGCTGGTCAGTCCGTCTGCATAGGAAGGCAGAAGGTCCTGTACTACATCACATTTCATGCCTGTTCTCCTCTCTGATTTTCTGCTTGCCCCGGTAAAATGTTACCCGCGCCCAGTTCTCGTCCCTGCCCAGTATCTCCCCGATTTCCCGGAAACTGAAATCCCCGCTGATTCTCAGATACATGACCTCACGTACAGGTTCCGGAAGCTGATGCAGTCTCTTGTACAGGTACACCCTCTCATCCCTGGCTATCAACTCCTCATCGGGCTGCATGGCATCTGAGGGAATTTCCTTTTCCGGCTCATACACTGCTGTCCTCTGTGACTGTTTCACTTCTTTTATCCAGAGGTTCTTCGCAATCTGGCAGAGCCAGACATAGAGTCTGCAGTCACCCCGGAAGCTGTCTATGGATTTCATGGCCCTGAAAAACGTCTCCTGCGTCAGTTCTTCCGCAGTATGGGGATCATGGCAGAGGCTGAACAAGTATTTGTATACCTGGACAGCATATTTTGTGTAAATCTGCTCTATATCCTGCATCTTTCGTCCTCCTTATCCATAAGAGCTGCCAGCGTTTCTTTCGTTACAGATAATTTTAAAATTTATATTTTATTAGTTGTAAATTGTGGTAATAAACAAGACAAGTATATCTTGAATTAATATCTTGAATCTGTTATGATAAAAATATAAAAGGAACAACCGCCCACAAGGTGGGTTGACCAGGAAATAAAGGAAAGAAAAACCACCCTCAACTGGCCAAGTATTCGGGTGGTTTTTCTATGTTAAGTCAATGACAAATCAAATAATAGTGTCAATAAAACCCTGATGATTCAGCACAGCCCGTTACACCTTAGCTTTGAAAAGTGGAATCAGCCTTTCAAAGTCAGGGCATAACGGGCTATATTAATGAAATCTGCAGCTTATCTGCATAAATTACAGGCAGCGTCAGTCCGCATATCTTCGCAGACGCTCCGTTATGCTCTTTCCCGTCATCCGTCTGTACATGAAGACTGCGGTCAGTATACAGATTGCAGGCAGGCTTGCCGCGATTACTGCCGTCCATGCCCAGGGATAATAGAATTTAAAATAGAGCAGGTCCTGTTTTATGGCCTTTCCCAGAAACCAGAGGACAGCGGAGCCCAGCGTAAGAAGCATCCCAATCACACTCAGGCCATAGAATGCACCTTCCAGGACCACCAGCCTGCCAAGCTGTTTTCTGGTCATCCCCACGCTCTCCATAACAGCCAGTTCCTTCTGCCTGGATGACAGACTTGTATAAAGTGTATTGAAATAGTTTGCAATTCCCATCACCATCAGCAGAACGCTCAGTACCCCCATAACAATCCGGCTAGCGCGGATATAGGAGGAGGCGTCATTCAGGGCATCTGATTTGCTGTTCATATAGATGTAGTGCTTTTCATCTCTGGTCCTGTTGTCCTGCTGTATAATTCCGGTAATCTCCTGTTTGATAAGCGGTTCCTTCTGCCTGTCCACATCAATCTGTATACCGAAGATTTTTTCCTTGAAATTCAGGCTCCTGAAAGCCTTCTCCGTCATGATAAAATAATTGATCCCGCTTCCGTGGGTTGTCATATTCAGTTTGGGAAAGTGTTTTTTTGATATATCCAGGTATCCGGCGCAGGAAAGTTCCCCTTTCAGATACTTGTCATCCACTTTATTCTCAAATAGTGAAAGGCTGTAAAAATGCAGAGGCATTCCAATCGTTTCATCACCATCTTCCTGCAATTCTTTTGACAGCTCATGCGTATGCAAAAGCATGGTGCCTGTACCGTTTTCCAGGCTGTCCACATCCGCATTTATCCCATATTCCTCCACATACTTTCTCAGTTCTTCAACAAACGCATCGTCTACAATCTGTAACGTGGCAAAAAAACTTACGGCTGTGGTGCCGTATACAGATTTCAGACGGGGCAGAAGGGCTTCGTCCCCTCCTTCCTCAGTTCCGTTTGTCTCAGAGGGCATATTGATCATGGCAAAGCAGCCTTTTGTATATCCCATTTTGTCTTCAGACACACCATCAACTGCAAGTATTCTGTCTCTTAACTCTTCTGTAATGACCGGTGTGTTATCATCCCAATCATATGATGCATATCCCGCGTCCCGGTCAATGTTTGTAAAAGTACTGATTTCAAAGTCATGCCGCTCCTCAATACTGTTTGTAATATCCGTCCCCCTGCTTATGACTACTGCTCCCAGCGCACAGATACACCCCATGCTCAGGGACAGCAGGGTGACTGCAAATCTTCTCCCGGAACGTGTGATATTCCGCCATGCCATCCCTGCAATGGATGCCCCGTCACTGCAGTGTTTCCTGCTTCCACATCTCTGCAGGATACTGCTCCGCGGCTGCCGGGTGCGCCTCTGACGGCGGTAGGTATGGCTGGCTGCCGCAGATGCAGTCTCCTCGTAACGGACAGACTCTATGGGACTGAACTTCACCACTTTTCTGACAGCGATCCCTGCGGCCAGAAGCGTTGTCAGTCCTACGAACACCACACTGGCTGCCAGAAATGCGGGATAAAACACAGCCATCCCTCCGGCACTTCCCATACCGTGGAGATATAATTCTCCCAGCGTCCCCGGAAGCAAAAATTTCACCACAAAAGAACCGGCAGCAGCCCCTAAAAGGCATCCTGCAAGAATCATTCTCCCGGTCTGGCAGAACACGATCTTTTTGATCTGTCCGCCGGTCGTGCCAATGGTTTTCAACAGACCATACTGGCGGATATCATTGCCAAGAGTGATGGACATTACATTGTAAATCAGCAGAAAGGCTCCCCCCAGAATCATAACACTGCAGAGAAATGCCACCATATAGCTGCCGATAAAATCCTCCACCACCGTAAATGCCAGGGAATTCATCCCAATAAACTGCTGGGCAACAGATTCCGTGGACACATCCTCATAAAGTTTCGCCTCCATAAGTTCACCGTCTGCAAAAAACCCGTTCTGTTCCATGAGAATATAGCTGGCAGGAAATAGGGGAATCCCCAGACTTTCCAGATATTTCTCAGAGAAGTAGGCCACAGGGACATTCAATATGGGGTTTACATAATCTTTATAATAACCGGATAAGACGAAACTGCTCTCTATGGCATCCCTGTTCTCCTGAAACCGGAGTTCTGCATCCAGTGTCATTCCTATATGGGGATTTTCAATGCCAAGCTGCTCTAATCCACGAAGGGGGAGCATAACTTCATTCGCTTCTTCCGGGTAATGGCCTGTGACATCTGTGTAGGCCGGTCTTATCAATTTTTCAAATGCCGTATTGTCGAGAACCGTACAGCCCAGTACAGGCGCTCCGCCCTTATACCAGACGGCAAAGTCTTTTTCCAGGCCTGTATTTTTCACATAATCCAGTGTTTTTATTTTTTCATACTGCTTTTCTGAGCCGTCTTCCAGGGAGAGGCTGGCAACGCTGCCGTCATTTCTGGCGTATAAGAGATAGTCTGCCTCCATTTTCCCCCTGGCAATGCTGAATGCTCCGAATACCATGAACACAGCCAGGGCAACTGCCAGCGTCAGGACACGGTTTCTCCCCCTGTTCTTCCTGTAATTGGCCCGCGCAAGCTCCCGGATGACTTCCCTGTTGTTATTCCTTAATTCCATAGTCATTCCTCCCTCCTGCAGATCCGCCCGTCTTCCATCCGGATCATCCGGTCGGTCATCTGGGCAATCTCCTCATTGTGGGTGACTATGACTATAGTCTGGGAATATTCTTCCGCCATGGTCTTCATCAGACCAATTACCTCAAGACCGGTTTTGGAATCCAGGTTTCCGGTGGGTTCGTCCGCCAGAACGATGGCCGGTTTTGTCACCAGCGCCCTGGCTATGGCGACTCGCTGCTGCTGCCCGCCGGAAAGGGTGTTCGGCATCTGGTGCACCTTCTCATCCAGGCCCAGGGAATGAATGATCCTGTCCACAAATTCTTTGTTGATCTTCACACCATCCAGCTTCAAAGGCAGAACAATATTCTCATACACATTGAGCACGGAAACCAGATTATAATTCTGGAAAACAAAGCCGATGTTCCTGCGCCTGAATACGGTCAGTTCATCGTTATCCATGGCTGCCAGCTCATATCCTCTTACCATCACGCTTCCGGTGGTGGGATAATCCAGACCTCCCAGCATGTTGAGAAGGGTGGTCTTGCCGCACCCGGAGGAACCTATGACTGCGATAAATTCTCCCTCACTGATATCTATGTCCACGCCGTCCAATGCCCGGACTACCAGCTCCCCTGTTTTGTAAATCTTCTCAAGGCCTCTTGTCCTTAATATTTCCATACTTTCCTCCTTGCCTGCCCGCCGCAGGCTGTGCCGGTTAAGGCATTCCTGCTGTGTGCCTGTCGTGCTTAACAGGAAATGCACACACCTCATGCGGGCTTCTCTGTTATTTCTGCTGTCATGATATGAGGATAGCAGGTAAATCTAACAATCTTCTAACAGGGAAGATAAATGGAGATGGAAGTACCGTCCGCTTCCCTTTTCACTTTCAAAAACCCTTCATGCTGTTTCACGATCTCTCTTGTGATATACAGTCCTATACCGAATCCCTCCTGGCTGTTCACATTGCTCCCCCTGTAAAAACGGCAGAAGATGCGGTTTTCATCATCAACGATCCCCATGCCGAAATCGCGGACTTCAATCTGTGTGAACATTTCATTTTTCACTGCCCGGACAATGATTTCTGAATTTTCAGGGGAATATTTAATGCTGTTGTCCAGCAGATTGGCTGCTGCCTCGGAGATCCAGTTTCTGTCATGGGGAAGAGAGATGTTTTCCGGACAATCCAGAGTTATTTCCATGTGTTTTTCCTCTGCCTTTCTCCTTACCTGAAAAATGGCTTTTGCCAGGGTCTTTCTGAGGTTCTGTCTCTCTTTTCTGATCTGGATAATGCGGTGTTCCATGCGGGATGCGGAAATGAAACTCTCTGTGAGAAACTTTATCTTCCGCTCTGACTGCTCCACTGCCCGGATGCAGGTATCCTGCTCCTCTGCTGTCAGCTCCTGTTCACGCAGAAGGGAAAGGTAGGTCTCCATATTGGTGAGAGGGGTTCTGATCTGATGGGCAATCTCTGACAGAAAGCGGCGGACCTCCTCCTGTTCTTCCAAAAGCTTTTCATTGTATTTTGTCACAATGGCATGGATTTTTACAGTCTGTGCCTGGAGTTTTGATACCAGGCTGTCAGCGGTTTCTGTTGTGACAGGGCTGCCGTTTCCCTGAATAAGCTGTTCCAGAATATCGGATATCTGTATCAGATCATCCTCGTATTTTTTTCTTATACCTGAAAACACCGGGAGATAACAGCAGAGAAAACAGGCCGTCAGAAGCAGATATCCGGCATCCGCGGTCAGAAAGGAAGCCAGAATCCCCGCGGCAATGGGCAGGATTCCTGCAGTGTAATATATCTTTTTCTTCATAGGCTAATCTCCGAAAGTGTATCCCAGGCCGAATACATTTTTCACAAATATGGGATGGGCATTGTCCGGTTCTATTTTCTTTCTCAGGCGGTTGACGGTGACGCTCACTGTATTTTCCACCACAAACTGACCGTCAATATCCCAGATCCTCTCCAGTATGGTCTCCTTTGTCAGAATTTGTCCGCGGTTTTGGACCAGAAGTTCCAGAAGACTGTACTCCTTTGCCGTGAGATTTATCTGACGCTCCTGGTAAAACACCTGTTTTTTCTTCCAATTGATCCTGAGGCCACGAAACAGAAAACTGTCTTCCTCCCCGCCGCTTCGGCGCAGAATGGCCTCAATCCGCTTTTTCAGCACACTCATCTGAAAAGGTTTGACCACATAATCATCACATCCGGCCTCGAATGCCTCCAGCATATCGCGCTCTTCATCCCTGGCAGTCAGAAAAAGAACCGGTATCTTACTAAAGCGTTCCGCCTCCCGGCAGATGGAGATTCCATTCCCATCCGGCAGATTTATGTCAACCAACATCAGGTCAGGGTTATCCTGCAGCAGAGCGATCCCATCCCTGCATGATTTTCCGGCGGTTACCTGATACCCCTCTTTTTCCAGAGTGATGACAAGGGCCTTATTCAGAAGTTCGTCGTCTTCAATCACTGCTATTTTCTTCATCTGTACTCCTTTTTTTCGTTATCTATCCTGAAATTATAACAAATAGCAGAGATTCTGAACAGAGGGAACTATCTCGACCTTTGGTCTGTTGCAAATAGCAGGAGCCAAAATATAAAATTTTTATAACCCATTGACAGAACATCCGAATGCTGTATCCTGTCACTATCTGTTATTTAACCCTGCAGTATATAGCGGGCTATAAGGCAGGCTGCCCGATACGGGTATGGCTCATTTGCAGCCAGATCATTCATCTTAGCAGGCTTTCCTGCATTCCGGCGTTTCGCCAAAAATCTCAATTTATTTATGAAAACAAAATATCCGGATGCGGAACTTATGTCACTATTTTGCCGTGTCTGTTTGAAAGCGTGGTGCTGCCTTTGACATAATTTTCGATTGAATATCTTGTTATAATTTGCTAAAATAAAAGGATATAATGCATGAGTGATATTGCATATCAAAATAAAGATATCGTATCAAAAATATTCGGTCACGGGCTGAAGTAAAAATCCCTTGAGGTCTATGGCATTCCTATGTCCCAGGTTGTGAATGTCCTTCCGGTGAATCTGCCGGCAATCGAGGCCAGCGAACTCAGTACGGATAATCTCTTTGAGCTGGAAGATCATTCTGTGGCACTGATCGACTATGAAAGCCAGTACACGGAGCTAAGCAAAGTGAAATATATCAATCACATAGCCAGGTTTCTAAAACGGTATGGGGCAGGGAGCCCAACAGGAAAAACTCGCATTAAAACTGCTTCTAAAAGGCCAAAGCCCGGAAGAAATCTCCGCAAAAACAGGCCTGCCCATAGCTGCATTAAATCAAATCAAAAATTAGCATATCCGTCATTTACATTTCTCAGGCTGAAAATCCCTGCACCTTCCCAATCTAAAAGATTATAAGCGCAGGGATATTCATGTCTAATATATATTTTCTTCTGTTATCTGCTCCGGAAAATATTTCTGATTATAAGAATCCATCATATATTCAACCGGAAGTACACAGAGCATGCAGTATAAAACGGCTCCCGTTATAACACTGATCCGTACCATGGGAAACGTTCTCCACTGGCGCACAATAACCAGGGTAAACACCACTGCCATCCAGATCATAAACACCATTGTCAGTACCCTCTTGATGGTAAAGCCAAAGGCGGCTATATAAAGCACCATTTTACTCATGGCAGTCAGTATAAGAAGCAGAGTGAGTACAGAAAGAAGGACATTGAGCCAGCGCAGCACTGCACTGCTCTCTTTTCCTTTTCTGGAAAACAAATTGGCCCCCAGCAGAAGGACCAGATTCAGCGCAGCGATCTGGCAGAGTTCAAAAAATCCTCTCCTGGCATATTCCGCATAGGTAAAGTTCTCCGGCCGGATTCCGGCAAAGGCGGAAAACAGATATTTTCCCTGCAGCCCTATGAACAGCAGATAAATGGCGCATACGATCAGTATGGCTGTAGTGACGGCCGTATTGGGCACGATCCGGATAGAGCGGGAGGTTTCCCGGAGCTCCTCTTTGTCAATGCAGTCCGTATTTCTCTTATGGATCCCTCCGTAAATCAGTCCGAATAAATATGCCGAAACAGGCAGGGAAAGTATCATCCTGGCAAGAGTATACAAAAAGTGCTCCTGGATATACAAACCACTGTTCTGCATCAGCCTCTGAAACCCTTCATCCGCACTGGACAACAGGGGAAGCACAAGGAGCAGAACAGGGACAGCTATGATAATGCCCAGGATAATATAGCGGATATCCTTCCCTCTGCCCTTCTTTTGAAGCTCCTCGTCCGTATCCCTGTCCTCGTGTATTCCCGTTATAATCTTAAAACCACATCCGAAGTTACCGAAAGGCACCCGCAGCAATGCATTCCATCCGTCAAACACAACCCACTCCGACGTCTTATCCTTTTCCAGAAGACTGCCGGATATAAGCAGTGTCCAGTACGCCGCACATACGATCAGCATTGGGACCTGCAGAAACGGCATGGCGCTCCAAAAGGCATACGGTACTCCAACGCCCAGCATAATGACCATCCAGAACCAGCTCTCCCGTCCCGGACGTCCCCCCTTCAGGAAAATATAGGCCAGTACTGCAGTCGCATATGCAGCAGTATAAAATGCCAGATGACTGCCGAAATCCATGCTGGTAAAGGTATATACAAACCCATATCCCACCAGCAAATACAGCCAGGCAAAACATTTATCTTTTCCATCCGCCTCTATGGGTTTTGCCTTTATCCACTCATTTTCCTCAAAAACAGGCGCACTTTCACAGGGCAGACCGTTCTCACTGCCTGCCGGCATTTGTTTTTCCGTATTCATATTTTACTGCTCCTTTCTCACTTCTGATTTTTTAACCCCAAACTGCCGTGAGCGTTTGATAACTACCCATATATTAATCGTCCACATACTCCAGAATATCTCCGGGCTGGCATTCCAGGGCCTTGCAGATACTGTTTAATGTGCTGATTTTTATCGCTTTGGCTTTGCCGTTTTTCAATACCGAAATATTGGCCATTGTGATTCCCACACGCTCAGACAGTTCCGTGACGCTCATTTTCCGCTTCGCAAGCATAACATCTATATTAATAATAATCGCCATCTTCTGTCCCTCCTATATGGTCAGATCCTGGTCTTCCTGTATTTGGCTTGCATTATAGACCAAATGGGACAGGGCAGCACACAGGACTGTGAGTGTAATGCAGATAAACAAAATCAAAACAATGCCGAATAAATAGCCGATCCCCAGAGAATACCACCCCAGAACACAGAACACTGCCAGAAACAGGGCGTAAAGCACACTGTCAGCCAGTGTATAGTGGCTCATCTGCTTAAGCGCCTCTGCGTTTTCCCGGCAGAAAGACTTGTTCTCTCCAATCCTGCTGCATACGCCCCAGAATTTGACCAAACATAGGAAACAGGGAATCGCTGTTATCCAGATGAAGATACAGGTTCCCCAATACACACCTTTTCCCGCCTGTCCGTCCAGCACCTGCCTCAGTACCGAGGGCAAAAACCACGCCACCAGCGCCAGAAACAGGATTCCGGTTCCGGCTGTTATTAATTTCAAATACTTTGACATTTCTGTTTGCTTCATGATTCTCCTCCTGCAGTTTCAAAATAGATAAATGATTTCTGTCCTTTCTGGCTCCATTATATTGCTTGCGAATCGTAAAGTCAATATATTTTTATTGTTTTACGATAAATTTTATTTGTATTGGATTAAAATCCGTTCTACAGACAGCGTTTTCCGTACAGCAAAATCCAAAATAATTCTCCCGAGCAGCAGCAGAAAAAAAGCCAGGCACCGGTGTGCCTGACTCCTTTTGACAGATGCTCCCTTTTTCATTTACAATTCCCTGTAATATGGACAAATATCTTCATAGTGCCCATCTTTCATCAGAAAGCCGCCGGGAATGACGCCCAGTTGTTTAAATCCCAGTTTTTCATACAGATGCCGTGCTGCCCTGTTAGTCCTCACAACAGCATTAAACTGCAGAATCCGGAATCCGCACATGCGGCCCTGTATGAGACAGTCCTTTACCAGCATCTCCCCGATGTGTTTTCCCCTGGCTGCAGACTTCACCGCATAACTAGCGTTGGATATATGGCCGCATCTGCCCACATTGTTCGGATGCAGAATATACAGTCCCAGAATCTCACCTGTCCCTGCGTCCTCCGCCACCCCGCAGTATGTCTGACAGCAGAAAAATTCCGCGCCCGTTTTCTCATCCAGCAAATCCAACTGCGGGTAAGCCACGCCCTCCTCCACCACTTCGTTCCATATGGAAATCATACTCTCTATGTCTTTTTCTTCAAACTTTCGGACATTAATACCCATAAATTCTCCTCCTCTGTGTCTCATTTTTATCCGTAATTTTATTATACAATCCCTGTCAACCATAAATCCTATATTTCCTGCATTACAACTCTTTTTTTATTATATTTTTGTGTTAGAATAGTAATAAAAGGGGGGAATTTTATGGGCAAAACACTGGTAAAAATATTTTTAGTACTGGTATTTCTCGGGGTGCTGCTGAGTCTGCTGCCCTACGCATGGATACTGCTGATCCCGGCAGTCTTTTTGTACCGGAGAAAATTCAGGGAGGAACCGCTCAGGAAGAAAAAATACACTGCGGCACTGGGCGTTCTTTCTCTGTTGTCACTTGGTACCTTCGGCTACGCCCAGGCATCCGGCCCTGCGGTTGAAAAGATATCCATATCTCCCACATCCAACTATGAGATGGATGTGAATGCAGAATATCCGATCAACATTCAGGTCCAGCCTGAGGATGCACGCCTCAAAAATCTTGAACTGGTAACAGATAACGGCCTTTTGACCCTTGATTATTCTAAGGGCGAGACCTCCGGAGTGATCAAAAGCTCAGGAAAGACAGGGGAAAGCAATGTCTATCTAAAGACAGGGGACGGCAAAAGCAGCAACGCCATACATATCTCTGTTACGGATAAGAAAGCCGAAGCCAAGGCACAGCAAAAGGCCGAGGCTGAGGCTAAAAAACAGGCCGAAGAAGAGGCTAAACAAAAGGCAGAAGCCGAGGCCAAAAAGCAGGCCGAGAAAGAGGCAAAACAAAAAGCCGAAGCCGAGGCCAAAAAACAGGCCGAAGAAGAGGCTAAACAAAAGGCAGAAGCCGAGGCCAAAAAACAGGCTGAGGAAGAGGCAAGGCTCCAGGCAGAAGCTGCCGCAAAACAGCAGGCTGAGGAGGAGGCAAGGCTCCAGGCGGAAGCCGAAGCCCAGCAGCAGGCGGCTGAGGAGGCAAGACTCCAGGCAGAAGCAGAAGCTGCAGCCCAAGAGGCAGAGGCCGCTGCAGCCCAGCCCGTAGAGCAGATGGTCTGGCTCTCGGCGACCGGCAAAAAATACCACAGCATACCCAACTGCGGCAATATGAATCCCGACAATGCCCGCCAGGTTCCGCTTTCCCAGGCCGAGGGCCGGTATGAAAGATGTAAAAACTGCTGGTAAATTCCGCAAAGTAAAATTCCTGTGCACCATAAAGGCGCACAGGAATTTTACTTCATCTAGTCTGTTATTATAAATTTTTTCTGTCCTTTATAAAGCCATCCACTTCATCAGCGGAAATATCGAGCGCATATGCGAATTCACTGTACAGCGCTTTCTCCGCTATCTGGCGGTACTTTTTATCCATACTGGTAATAGAGCCTCTCTTCGTGGTTCTCTGGTACAGTGTTTTCAGAATTTTCACCCATGCTTCACATTCGCAGCTTGAAATGCAGGTCTTGTATTCCCGCTCCCTCATCCGCTCATTTGTAACCCAGAGAATATCAATGTCATCCATCTCGTCAATCAATGTCAGTGCCTCTTCTCTTGTCGCAGGTCTTCTGATATTGTGTTCACCTTCCACAGGGATGTATGCCTTCTCCTTTTCATCATCCACAGACTGCATGGTATAGTATATTTTCTTCCTGTCAGCCCCCGAAAAATCCAGAGTTCCCACTTTTTGAACCTTATACAATCCCCTGCATTTAAAAACTACAATATCGCCTTCCTGTATCATACGGCACGCTCCTTCCATATCCAGAAAAGCCCTGACCTGCCGAAAAGGGCAAGACAAGGCTTATCAATGCGAGTTCCTACAGTCTTAGTATAGCACCTTTCAGAAATTATTGTAAGTGTTATTTTAATGTATTGACAATTTTCAGCGATTCTCCCAATAGAAAGGCAGTTTTAGCTTGTACAAATCACACATGTGCCCCTCTCTGTGACCTGTCCGCCTGCCCAGGCTTCCGGAGAGCGGCGCATTGGCAAACTAAAAAAGCGTAAATCCAAAACCTGGATTTACGCTTCCTGCCACTCGGTAATCTCATTTTATCTGTGGTACAGCTTATTATAATACTCCAGAGAATAGTGATACAGCTCGTCTCTGGCAATCTCTTCTTTTACAGGGTCCGGGGTCTCTGTCATGATCCACGCCATCATTCTGCCGTTCTCTCCGAAGTGATCCACATAGTCGCGGATTGCCGCACGGATCTGCTTTTCATCCCAGTCCGCACCGATATTGACGGGGAAACAGAAGGTCATCTGTTTTCCATAGGTGTTGTGTAGGAAATCCGGATCATTTGCGTTTGCCTGAGGTGTCCACATATCAATGCCCATCTCCAGCATTTCCGGCACATACTGCATATTGCGTCCGCAGGAGTGCAGTTCTATGAATTTGCCCTGGTCTTTTACGAATTTCAGATAACGTGATGTAGCCGGCATAAGCTGTTCCCGGAACATTTCGTTGGAGAAAAATCCGCTCCGCTGGGTTCCCCAGTCATCGTGATAGAGAACGCCGTCCACTCTGCCGTAATATTTGAAGATCTGCTCTGTACTCTCGATCTTATAGTCCGCCATTTTCTGGAAAAACTCCTCCAGAAGCTCCGGCTCCTCATAGAAAGCCACCAGGGATTCATCAAAAGGAATCAGCTCATGCAGCCTCTCAAAAACACCTTCCACGCACTCGTAAATATGAGGCCTGTCAGGGTCCAATGCCTTCTGCAGCTTCTCGCCGTCAGCCTTGAAATCCACAACTGACAGATCCGGCCACGCAAGCTCTTCCTTCCATTTTGCAAAGTCAGAGATGGTACGGGTTCCAGGACGGGTGATCATACCGTTGATTCCCTCCACCATGAACCAGTCAACACCCCACCAGTCATAACCATCCACCTCCGGAACCGGGTGTTCCTCCATGGCGTCCGGCCAAACTGTATTGGATTCATAAAAATACGCCGGCATCCAGTAAGGCTCTTCCCCTTTTACGCACCGGATATAGTTTTCCCTCACGCTGATAGGCCGTTTCTCAATGGGTGGCTTCGGCTGCTGGAAAATCCACGGAAAACTTCCCTCTGCCTGCCAATGTTTGGAATAATCCCTGTTTGCCGCTGTCTGCATAAATTTCGATACCATACAAAATACCTCCTGTCCTTTTTACACCAATAATACACTTCTCTCTTAATAATATTATTGTAGTCAATCAGGACAGAAGATGATAGAGCACTGCATTACAAAAATGGAAAATTTGAAAACTGCATTTTTGTATGGAGCATACCAACCTTTTTATTTAACCCTGCCTGTGCTGCCGCGCACGATAAGCCTGGCGGGCACAATGATTTTCAATCCGATCTCTCTGCCGGAGGCTATGTGTTCCTCCAGGATACGAACTGCTTCCTCACCTAAAAGTTCCATGTGAAGCCGCACGGTGGTAAGGGAGGGAACCAGATAATTGGCTACGGATATGTCATTATATCCCACCACACTCATATCTCCCGGAATCTGCAGCCCTTTTTCGCTTATGGCCCGATAACACCCCACTGCCAGCGCATCGTTGCTGGCGAATACAGCCGTGGGCCTCTCCTTCTCCTCCAGAAGCTCACGGCACAGCACATAACCGTCCTCAGGAGTAAATCTCCCGAGTCTCACAAGAGACTCCCGAAATTCACCTGTCCGGTCCATATATTCTTTATAGGCCACAATTCTGCTGTCATACACTTCCTCGCCGTCCCTGTCCACCTCGTAACCGCCAATGAACGCTATTTTTCTGTGGCCCAGTTCGGTCAGATAGTCCAGGACGGCTTCCACAGACCCTGCCAGATCATTGACGACGCAGTCAAACCTGTCCGACTTTGGCATGGCGTCCAAAAATACGGTGGGCTTTCCAAACGCCTCAATCTGACTTACCATGCTCCTGCTGAATGTTCCCAGACACAGAAGCCCGTCAAGCCCCGCCAGATCCTTCAGTTCCTCCAGATTCTGTATCTGGCGGTATTCTATATTTTCCGCCTCCAGCTTTCTCTCCACTGCAAGACGGACGGTAAGATAATAGATATCCCGCAGTTCCTCCTCCCTGGTATAGGAGTAATAGACTCCCACCGCAAGGCGGCGCTTTCTGCTCTTTCTCTCTTTTAACTGATACTGCAGTTCCCTGGCCGTGTCAAATATCTTCTTTCTGGTCTCTTCCTGCACATTCAGTGTATCATCGTAATTCAAAACCCTGGAAACAGTTGCTGTGGAAAATCCGGTCCGATCTGCGATGTCTTTTATTGTAGCCATCTTAGTTACCTCTCTGTATGATACAATTGTAAACACTTTAGCATCATCTTATCATATCACCCGAAAGCCCGCAACGGATTTATACGGTTCCCTCCGTACCCGGCGGAACACTTCACGAAGATTCCTCTCACATATCCCGCGCCTCTGCCGGCATCTCCGGCTCCCCTGCGGAATTCGCAAGTATGACAGCCCCCAGGATTATGACGCATCCAAGTATCATGCGCAGGGTAATGCTCTCATGGAGAATGATTACGGAAAATAAGGTTCCGAAGACAGATTCCATGGACAGGATAATGGCCGCCTTGGTCTCATCCACATATTTCTGGCATGCGGTCTGAAGAAGATAACATATGGTCGTGCTTATGATCCCAAGGTAGAGTACACTGCCCCATCCCTTTGCAGTGACCTGAAACTGTACCTGCCCGGAGGCTGCCATGAATACCAGGGACAAAACAGCGGCTGTACACATCTGAACAAAATTCAGCACAGACGCCCTGTATTTCTTTACAAAGATACTGGTCAGGAAAATCTGGAAAGCAAATCCCACTGCACATATGAGCGTCAGCCCGTCCCCCAGGCCCAGGGATAAGTCCTTATCCAGGGACAGAAGACCAACCCCCGCAATTGCCAGCACTGCGCCTGCTATCCCCTTCAGCCCCACCTTCTTTCTGCAGATTAAAAACGCGATAAACGGTACGATCACCACATTCGTCGCAGTCAGAAACGCATTCTTTGACGGCGTGGTATACTGAAGCCCTATGATCTGAAGGGAAAATCCAAGAAAAAGCGCAGTCCCCATAAGCGCACCTGCCTTTAATTCTTCCCTTTTCACACCTTTCAGGCTGCGGATGCTGATTCCTCCCATGAGCACAGAGGCCAGAAGAAAACGAATCGCCATGATCTGAAAAGGCAGAAGGCTGTCAAGGGCCATATCACTGGCTACGAATCCACCGCCCCAGATGACCGTGACTACGATCAGTCCTGCAATTGCCATGTATTTCTTCATAACAGCCTCACGCCTCCAGGGGCTTCAGACAGATATCCGGCCCGATACTGCATAAAAATTCCGCCAGCACGTCAATACATGCCTGTACATCACTCATACTGCACACCTCTGCCGGATTATGCATGTAGCGCAGGGGTATGGACAGAACCGTAGTCGGTATCCCCCTTCCGGCAACGTGGATGGCATCCGCGTCTGTGCAGGTCCTGCCGCAGCCGTTCTCCCACTGGCAGCTTATATCCAGATTCTCCGCCGCCTTTTTCAGGCGCCCCACCAACATTTTATGGCTGAAGGAGTTCTGCAGAAATACAGGTCCGCCCCCAAGCCCGATCTCTCCGTTTTCAATGGCCCTTGTCCCTTCATAGTCGCTGGTATATGTCACATCCACCGCAACCGCCAGAGTGGGGGCGATCCGGGATGCGCACCAGGAAGCGCCGTGTTTTGTAAGCTCTTCACCCACCGTGGCCGCTGCATAGACGCCGCATGTACAGCCCTTTTCTTTTGCCTTTCTGGCTGCTTCCAGTATAATGTACCCGCCCAGCCGGTTATCCAGTCCGCGGGCACAGAGCCTGTCATTCAGAAGCTCTCTGTAATCTGTGTCAAAGATCACCGGATCCCCCGGTGCTGCCGCCTCCATGGCGTCCTCCCTGGAAACCGCTCCGATATCAATGATAAGATCCGTGATCTCCGGCTCTTTCTTGTTCAGGGAGCTGTGATTGCGGACTGCGCCGAAAACAACCTTTCCGTTATGGATGACTCTGACCTTCTGCCCCGGATATGTGCCGGGATAGATACCGCCGGCTTTTGATACATGGAGCATTCCCTTCTCCGTTATATGTGATACCATCAGGCCGATCTCGTCCATATGGGCGGACAGCATGACCTTAATTTTGGATGCCGGATTGATGACACTCACCACATCGGCAATCTCATCCGTATAGATCTCATCCGCAAATCCCTCCGCGTATTTCATAACTTTTCTCTGTATATCCTCCTCAAACCCTGAGACGGATGCTGTTGAAAGCAGCTCATATAAAAATTCTCTGCTCATTTTCTCCTCCTTTCCTCTACACTGTTTGAAGCGCTCGCTCCCGCTTTTTATTGATCCGGTAATACAGGACTGCACTGAGCAGGAATCTGGATACCTGGTCCACTGCAATGATCAGCCAGACAGCCGTAAGCGGCAGTCCCAACACATAGGCCGCCAGCATACACAGCGGGATCCTGACGATCCAGATACCGAATCCCGCCACCAGCATGGGGGCATTTTTGTAGCCCATGGCCCTGATGGTCCCATTGTATATCCTGGACAGGTTCTGGGGAATCTGGATAAATCCCATGACAAACACATACACAACGCCAATGGCCTGCAGTTCCGGCTTGTCTGTCATCAGCGTCATAAAGAACCTGGGCAGGAAAATGAGAAGCAGAGAGGTAATGGAACTGATCACAACCCCGACCTTCAGCAGTTCTTTGAAATATATTTTCCGCAGTTCCTCATCCTGCCTGCCGATGGCTCTCGCTGCCAGTGTGGTGGATGCTGTGCTGAAGCCGATGGCCGGCATCTCCGTGATCTCCTCTGCCTGTATGCCGAGCTGGTATGCGGCAAACGCCTGATTTCCGTAAAACAGGATCACCTTGCTTAAAATAATGGCAGAGAACTGCCAGAACATACTCTCCAGCGCTGCCGGAATCCCTGTTGTGTATATGTCATAAATACACCTTCTGTCAAAGCTGAAAAACCGGTGCGCTGCAGGCATTTTCCGGAACAGCCCGCCCTTCTTTTTATACAGCAGATAAAGCCCGGTGCACGCCCCCACCGCCTGAGCAGTCACAAGGGCAGCCGCAGCCCCCTTGATTCCCATGCCTGGAACGCCGAAAGCGCCGAAGATAAAGCAGTATCCGCACACAATGTTGACCACATTCATGAGCACCGCAATATACATGGGCACCTTGGTATTGCCGTACCCCTGGAAAGATGCCGTTACCACGGTCATGATCACCACAAAGGGAAATCCAAACACAATGGTCTTCATATATCCCTGAGCCAGGGACAGAATCTGGGCATCTTTTGAGAAAAATCCCAGAAAAAGCGGTGCCTGAAAATACAGCACCACCTGAAAGATAAGTACAATGATCAGCTCTGTCAGCATGGTCTGCTCCGCGATCTTCCTGCACTCCTGATGTCTCCCCGCACCGTATGCACGGGCGATCAGGACCGTGGCACCGATTGCCACGCCCTTGTAAAAGCACCATAAGGTATCCGTGATCCGGATACAGATTCCCTGTGCGGAAATATCGTTTGCAAGCAGTCGTCCCACCATAGCCGTGATCACCAAGTTAGCTGAGATCTGAAGTATGTTTTCCAGTATCATCGGAATAATGATTTGATAAATTTCCCGTTTTATAGCCTTTTTTCCGTACACAGAAACCTCCATCCTTTTGAAAACGGGTGTCATAAGGCACCCGTTTCCAGTTTATGTGCTGTCTATTCTTTTATTTGCCGAATTTTGCTTTCATTTCCTCCTGTTCCGCATTGAGAACTTCTGTGGGGTCACCGTTGTTCAGCATAACCTTTGCCATGGAGTTCTTGGACATTTCCAATGCCTCCGCAAAGTTGGCTGTGTAATTTACCTGTGGGACAGTCTTTCCTATCTCTGTGAACAGGTCAAAGATCTTCTGGCCTCCGAAGAACTCATCTCCCTCTTTGAACACGTCAGATTCCAGCGCTTTTAAGTAAGAGGGGTACAGGCCGTAATTCTGGAATCCTTCCACATTGGCATCCACGTCCTCCATGACGTATTTTACGAATGCCTTTGCCGCCTCAGCGCTCTTGCTGGCTGAAGGCACGGCAAGAACGGAACCGCCATTTGACGCGCCCTGGCTTTCCGAGTCTGCCTGGAACTTCGGCAGCGGCATAACTGCCCACTTGCCGTCCTGGTCGGGAACCGCATCCTTGATGGAACCAACCATCCAGACAGCGTCTGCGATACATGCGAACTTGTCTGCGCCCATGCCGGCTACCATGTCATCCCATGAGGAGTTGTTGAAGGTAATGCCCGCGTCGTACATTTTCTTACAGGTCTCCATAGCCTGGATGGAAGCTTCTGAATTCACCTGGGTGTTGCCGTCCTTGTCAAAGTAGAAGCCGCCGCCCTCCATCATGAGAAGCCTGTATGTAGTATCATTTCTGGATTCCGCCATGCACAGCATGTCAGCTCCTGTCTTGTCTTTTAAAACTTTTCCTGCCTCAATGAAATCGTCCCAGGTCACAATATCCTCTGCCTTGATCCCTGCCTGCTCGAACAGATCACTTCTGTAGAACATGCCGCACGGGCCGGAATCCCAGGGATAGGCAATAACTTTGCCGTCAACCGTGCACTCTGACAATTTGATGGGGAAGAAATCATCGGGGTTGATCATATCTGTGAACTCTTCAAATTTTCCCGGGAATTTCTCTCCGAACTTTGCCATCTGTTCGCCTTCAATGGACACAATGTCAGGAAGTCCGATACCTGACTGCAGGCATGTGGTCATCTTCTGATACACCTGGTCTACGCCCATCTCCTCAAAGTTAAAACTCACATCCGGGTTTTCCTCCTGGAACTTTTCCGCCCACTCTTCCAGATGGGCCAGTGCCACGTCCCAGCTCCAAATTGTGATCTCACCGGAGAGTGCGCCTTCCTTATCACCGGAAGCCTCCTTTTTCGCTCCGCCGCTCCCGCCGCAGGCTGTCAGGGACAATGCCATCACTGCTGCTGTTACCAATGCCGCTGCTTGTTTCTTTTTCATTTCTTTATTCCTCCTTAAATTTTTTTACAGAATCAGATACACTACTCTTTCACCGCACCGCCCATGACGCCTGCCACGAACTGCTTCTGGAATACCAGGAAGATGATCATAATAGGCAGAACCGCGCAGACGGTCGCCAGCATGATCACACCGTAGTCTTTTCTCCACGCCACACCATCCAGCATAGCCAGGGCTACAGGGAAGTTGTACATGGATTTTGTGCTGAGAATGATCAAAGGCCACATAAAATTGTTCCACATACTCATGAACATATAGATTCCCAGGGCACCCACCGCAGGTTTCTGTGAGGGGAGCACCACTTTCAGGAAAATACCAATCTCCCCACAGCCGTCTATTCTGGCAGCCTCAATAAGGGAGGTTGGGAACGCCAGCATATTCTGCCGCATCAGGAAAATACCGAAGGCTCCGGCAAGACCGGGAAGCACAACCGCCTGATAGGTATTGGCCCAGCCGATATTGTTCATCAGCGTGAACAGCGGCACATACATTACCTGTGCGGGAATCATCATGGTTATCATGATAAGGCCGAACAACAGGCCCTTTCCCTTAAATTCAAACTTCGCCAGCGCATATCCCGCCATGGAGTGCAGCACTATGGCAAGGGCCGTGTAGCTGACTGTCATGATGGTGGAATTGGTAAGGATCCTCACAAGGTCCATTTTCTTGTTCAGGTTCGCAAAATTCTCTGCCAGATGGGAGCCGAAAAACAGTTTCGGCGCTGCGCTCAGGATCTCCGCATTGGTGTTCGTGGCTGACACGAACATGAAATAAAAGGGAAACAGGGAGATCAGTGCTGCTATGGTCAGGAACACATAGGTGAAAACCTTGCGTCCGCTTATCTTCTTTCCTGTTGTTTTCACGAATTGTCACCTCCATTTGTAGCCTTGAACTGGACAAAGGACAGTATGCCGATAATGATCACCAGGGCATAGCTGAGTGCTGCCGCGTACCCGAATTTGTAATACGAAAATCCGGTGTTGTACAGGTAATGCCCAATGGTTATGGTGGCATTGTCCGGCCCTCCTTTTGTCAGTACAAAGGACTCATCAAACAACTGCAGGGTTCCGATCGTGGAGGTAATGCTTACAAACAGGATGATGGATTTTACCATGGGAATGGTGATCCGGAAAAACTTCTGTAAAAAAGAGGCCCCGTCCATATCCGCTGACTCGTAAAGCTCTGTGGGGATTCCCTTCAGCCCGGCGATCATGATAATGGTGTTATAGCCGGTCCACCTCCAGGTGATGCCCATAATGACAACAGCCCTTGCGCCCCACACGGAATTCAGCCAGTCCACACCGCTCCATCCTACAGAGCGGAGAAAATGGTTTACCAGACCGAAATCGGTGTTGAACAGCAGTTTAAAGATCATAGCATAGGCAACCAGTGCTGTCACAGAGGGCAGAAACACGCTGATTCGGTAACAGGTCCTGAATTTCAGGAAATTCTCTTCCACCAGAACTCCCAGGATCAGGGACAGGATCACCATAACAGGCACCTGGATCGCCAGATAGATAAATGTGTTGCCCAGGGACTTCCAGAACACCGGGTCCCTGAACATGGTCACATAGTTGTTGATTCCGCAGAACAGGTACTCCCCGCCCTCAAAATCATAGAAACTCAGCGCCAGCGATTTGATCACCGGATAGACCATGAACACCCCGAACAGGACTATCATCGGCAGTAAAAATATGTACGGCGCCGTTTTTTTGTTCACAAAGTTTCTTCTTCTTTCTTTTCCCCCAGCCATTTTTCTCTTCCTTTCTTACCTTCTCCTGTATTGCTCCGCCTTCTTAGCAAGGCCTTCCCGCTCTGCTCCGAAAATCTTCCAGGTAAATGCAAAGGGTTCGGGATAAAGCCTGTCTTTTTCCAGACACTCAGCGCCCCAGCTCGCACTTCCAAGCCCATGCTGTGCATAGTCTACGGACAATTGGATATGTTCTGTCCTGTGCAGCTCGTTTGTGTGGGAGGCCTGTGTCAGATCTTCCTGGGTGTAGTGCAGTGCGCCAAAGGAGAATACTTCTTCTGATGCTATGCAGATTCCGCTGCCTGAATCTGTGAGAAACGCGGCCCAGCGGGTATCCTGATGGTTTCCTGTCTCCTGGGGCACCACGTAGGGGAAGTAAAAATCCTCCACCTGTTTTTCCCATAAGCCCACCGGATTTCCATCCCTGCAGTCCGGGTATGTCTCCAGGGGTCCTCTTCCGTACCAGACAGCCTGCTCACAGGATTTGTCCAGCACGAACCGCATACCAATCCGCGGGAAACTCTCCGGAAGCTGGACACCTGTGGGAACACCGCTGTATCTGGCGGTCACCAGTCCATCCGGTGTGATGCGGTATTCCGCCTCCACGATCACTTTCCAGTCCACGGTAATGGGCGCGTATATCTGGGAAACCAGGATGGAAACAGCCTGTTCCTGTTCTCTCACCGTCACCTTCTCCACCATGTTCGTCATGGATTTCAGCATGCCTTTTTCCCAAATCTGTGCAGCGTTCTTGTCATTGTCAACAGGAGCTCTCCAGAAGTTCAGGCCAAGGCCCTTTCTGACCAGGCGCTCCCCGTTTACTGTATAGCCGCTGAGATATCCGTGGATTCTGTCAAACTCGGCGGTGAAGTTTTTCCCTTCTATATAGATGGTTCCGCATTTTTCCGTGAGACAAAGACCGCCGGATTCTGTTCCCTCCGAAACTGGATGTGCTGCCGGTTCTGCCTCTTTTATGCACTCCTGATGGAAGGCTGCTTCGTAGTGTTCTTCTTCAGTCCACTCCTGCTTTTCTCTGAAGCGTACGGATATTGTGAGCCAGATATCCTGTGTCTCTGTCCAGTCCTCTGCAGTCTGCGGGTCATACAGCGCAATGCGCCTGCTGCCGTGAGGGGCAATTCCGCCCAGATCTGCTTTTCCTTCCAATAGAACTCCCTGCAGTGTATGGACCCGGAAGGTTCCTTCCAGATGGGACAGATCCGTAAAATCGTATTTGTTGTGTACTGTAATCTCTCCGGTGTCCTTATCAAACCCGGAAAAGGTCACCGGCTCCATCACCTTTTTCACCTGCAGGACAGCCGGAGTCGGTCTTCTGTCTGCCTGCACCAGGCCGTCACAGCAGAACGCGCCGCTGTTTGGATAATCCCCGTAGTCTCCGCCGTATGTAAAACAGCTTTTGCCTTCCCTGTCATATTTTTTGATTCCGTGGTCAATCCATTCCCAGATAAAGCCGCCCTGCAGCCTTGGGTACCGCTCAAAGATCTCCCAGTATTCCTTCAGCCCGCCGGGGCCGTTTCCCATGGCATGGGCATATTCGCAGACCACATGCGGTTTCTTCCTGGTAGTGTCTCTTCCCAGGTCTTCCAACGCTTTGTGCCTGGTGTACATAGTGCTGTAAACATCTGCAATGGAGGCATCCCTGTCCTCCTCATAGTGCACCAGTCTGGTGGGGTCATACGCTTTTATAAACCTTCCGCTGGCAACAAAGCTGCTTCCGAATCCCGATTCATTTCCCAGTGACCAGAACAGGATACTGGGATGGTTCTTATCTCTTCTCACCATGCGCTCAGCCCGGTCCACATAGCTCTTCTCCCACAGGGTATCATCACTGATCCGGTTCATGTTTTTGGTGTAAGCCATCTGGTTGCATTCCAGGTCAGCCTCCTCCATGACATAAAAGCCGAGACGGTCACACAAATCCAGGAAGTCCGGGTGCGGCGGATAATGGGCCGTGCGTACGGCATTGATGTTATACTGTTTCATCAGATACAGATCTGCCAGCATATCTTCCTTTGTAATGCATCTTCCTGTCTTTTCATTCCAGTCATGCCGGTTTATGCCTTTTAATTTGATTGCTCTGCCGTTTACCCAAAACAGGCCGTCCCTCAGACAGATTGTTCTGAATCCCACCCATTCACCGTAGAATTCCACCACCTCATCTTCTCTCTTAAGCGTGATGACCAGCCGGTACAGATTCGGCTGTTCCGCTGACCAGGGCCGTATGTTATCCGGTCCTGCCTCTGCAAGATAGTCTGTTTCTCCTCTGCTGCCGCGTATCCGGCGGGTGTCTTTAAAAATAACCTGTTCCCCGTCAAGCAGCTCGGTCTCTACGGAAAGCTCTGTTTCATCTCCCGTATGGTTCTCAAAGACAGCCTCCAGCCGGAACTTCCCTCTCTTTCCCGGCATACTGCAGGTGCCCTGCTGTTCCGTCAGCAGCTCTGATGTGATACGGCAGTCCAGCATGTGTATTTTCGGCCTGCTGATCAAAGATACATCCCTGATGATTCCGGCAAACCACCACATATCCTGGTTTTCCAGATAGCTGCCGTCACAGAATTTGTAAACCTTTACTGCCAGAACATTGTCCCCGTCCTTTAAGGCCTCGGTCACATCAAACTCCGCCGTATTGCGGGAGCCCTGACTGTATCCTATAAAAATGCCGTTGAGCCATACATGGTAAGCGCTCTCCACACCGTCAAACCGCAGGATATATTCCCTGTCCTTCTGCTTATCTTCACAAAAGGTATGGCGGTAGACGCCTGTGGGATTGTCCGCCTGTATCCCCGGGTCATCCAGGATGGGAAAAAGTGCTATGGCGTCATTGTAATGGGGAAAATCACAGCCATTTAACTGCCAGTGTCCCGGAACCGGCATAAATGCAAATTCCCGGTCATCATAAGTTTCCTCCACACATTCTTCAGGTACATAGAAAGGAGACTCATAATATGCGAATTTCCACTGTCCGTTCAGCAGACGGAAATTTCCGCTCTCCTCTCTCTTTCCTTTCACGGCTGATTCCCTGTCCGGATAACCGCAGTAAAACGGTCTGACCGGAAGGCGGTTCCTGCCAAGAACCTCTACATTGCTCCAATCCCTGTGTCTGTATAAGTATTCCATTTCTTCCCCCTTCTTTTATTCAGGACAGCTTTCCCTGAGTATCAACTGATTCGGGACCACTATTTTCAAGCCCCGCTCCCTGTCGGTCCAGAGGCATTCCATCAGTGTTTTGGCTGCCATCATACCAATCAGGTCATTGTGCAGCTTCACTGTGGAGAGAGCCGGTGTCACAAAGGACGCTGCCTGGTCATCATTACAGCCGATGATCGCCACGTCACCCGGAACTGCTATTTTTTCTTCCTCCAGAGCCTTTAAAAAGCCGATCGCCATGGTGTCGTTCTCCACAAACACAGCTCTGGGGAGCCTTCCCTTCCGGATGATCTCTTTTCCCAGACGGTAACCGAACTGGGTATGATTGGACTGGGCCAGGTAAATATATTTTTCATCGTATTTTTCCAGGCTTTTCATGATCTGGCGGAAATACAGGAACCGTTCATCCCTGTGGAGCTTTCCATTGACTTCAAGCCCATAAGTACCCATATATCCAATGGTGTCAAATCCCTTTTTCAGAAAAAAGTCCAGCGCTTTTTTCACAGCCTGTTTAAAATCATTTACCACACAGTCGGCCTCCAGCTTCTCGTCTTTGAGCTGAAAGTCAGCGCATACCACCGGCAGCCCGGAGTCCAGCACAGCCCGGCGGAATATCTTTTTCTGATACCAGAGCGTTGAGTAACCCACAAAGACAAGCCCCTGGTACCCTGAAATCCTGGATGCATTGGCATCCAGCATGGGCTCAAACACCTCTTTTACCTTGAAACCGTTTTTCTCCAGCTCCATTTTAATGTTCATGCGGATGACCTGGTAAAACCTATCCTCCACTTCCTCTGTCTCGCCGTACAGGAGCATGACGCCTATGGTGCCTCTCGTGCCCTGGATGGCGGAATATTCAAAACACCGATTGTATCCCAGCTCGCCTGCCGCCTCCAGGATTCTTTCCTTGGTCTTCTGTGAGACCGAGAAAGTAGTGTCATTTTTCAAAACCCTGGATACGGATGCGGCTGATACTCCGGCCCTCTGTGCAACATCCCGTATTGTAGCCATATCCCCACCTCTTATTTACTTAACGCCTGTTTTGTTTAGTTAATATATTATTTGTTTAGTAAATATATGTATCTTCCTTACATCCTCACAATACTTGAATTAATGGGGTTTGTCAACAATATATTTCGTATTTTCCCGCATTTGTTGTGCATATCTGATATTTTTATGACTTTTATATAAATTCCTACCCCATATATTTAGTAAATATACATAAAAGAAAAGGGCTGTTTTCCATGGTAAACAGCCCTTTTCTTATGCAGTTAGTAAATTTATTTACTATATCAGTATTCCACCACACCGTAATATCTCCGGTCATCAGGATTGTGATCCCTCACCACGGAGAAATAGTAACAGAACCACTCCAGCGGCACGAACATGACAAAGGGTGCCAGATCCGGGTGAAGCCCCATAGCGAAATCCGCGTAGTCAAGCACAATGGCGGTTCCTTTCCACCGCTCCACAAACTGCAGTGCCCTCTGTGTGATCTCCCTGGCAGAATCTGTGGGAACCAAAAATAAAAACGGAACGCCTGATTCCACGATCTCCAGGGGACCGTGACGGAATTCACCGGCCTGAATCACCGCCCCGTGAGACCAGAGAAATTCCATGCCGGTGATAACGCCCTCCTTATAAGCAAGAGGGACCATGGAGCTGGCTGATACTGTGTAAAATCCCTTCAGACTTCGCAGGGGTTTTGTCATTTCCAGGGCCTTCTTTTCAAAGTTTTCAATGTGGTATCCAAGCACCTCGGGCAGGCGCTTCATATCGGACAGTATTTTTTCCATAACCTCTGTGCTCTCGCCGCGGTCTATGGCAGTGCGGGCGATCAGGGTGTAAAGTGCCGCAAGCTGGCATTCCCACATGGCCTCTGCGTGATAATCCACCACAAAGTCTGCCTCCTGACCCAGAGGATTCTCCTCCCTCTGATTGCAGACACCCACTGTCATGATTCCCTGCTTTCCGGCTTTTCTGAGTCCTTTTACGATTTCTTCCGTGGTGCCTGACTGGGATATGAATACCGCCAGCATTTTTCTGTCACCATAGACCGGCATGGAATCTATGAATTCCCACCCGGTGTAGGCATTTACTGCCAGTGTCGTGTATTTGTCCGCCAGGTATTTTGCTGTACTGCCGGCAGCGCTGGAGCTTCCGCAGCCGACAAAACAGATACGCTCCACCTGATTCTCTTTGATATAAGCCAGAATGGGGGCTATTTTAGCGTCCGCTGTCTCCAGAAAATCCGCCACCTCTTTTTTCATGTCTGCTGTTACTAAAAAATGTACCTCTTCTTTGTTTAGATTCAACATATCTCTTTTCCTTTCTTCAGTCACTGTGTCAGTTCTATTTCCAGTTTCACTTTGTCCGTCCGCATATAGGCCCTGCAGTATTCCACCACCTTTCCCTGCCTGTCGTATGTTTGGAACGTAAAGAGAAAAACACTGCTGCCCTCCGGTATTTCAAGCCATTTTGCCTCTTTCTTCCCTGCTTTGACAATCGTCACTTCCTGTCTGGATTCGTGGAGACGGACGCCTCTCTGTTCCATGATCTCATACAGAGAAGACGCCTCCGGACTGCAGGAACGGACCTCCCCCAGTATCTCTTCCGGAACATAGGTGTATTCCACAGAGACGGGAAGGCCGTCCCCCAGACGGAGCCTCACGATCTCATGGATTCCCCCGCCCTGTGCAGGCATCTCCATATGGGAATACAGAGGCGCACAAGACAGCATTCTCCATGAAAGAATCCTGCTGCCGGCCTTTCTGCCCTGTTCTCTCATTGTCTGGGTAAATCCGCAGAGGCGGCACACATCCCCTTTTCTGGGGACTGAGGAGGCATAAGTTCCGGAACCTTGTCTCCGCTTTATCATGCCCTCACTTTCCAGAACGGCAAGCGCGCGGCGTATGGTCATTCGGTTTACATAAAATTCTTCCGCTAATTCCCGCTCTGAAGGGAGTCTGCTGCCCAGCGGGTATTCCCCGTCTTCTATTTTCTTTCGGATAGCCCCGGCTATACCGGCGTATACGAAACGGTCACCCCCCGCCATATCACCAGGCTCCAAAGTGGCCGATCGTGAGGGCTGCTTTGTCTGCCCCGGCGTGCATACAGCGTTTCAGCGGCTCACCTTCTAATGCTCTGCTTAAAAATCCCGCAATGTAGGAATCTCCCGCCCCCAGGGTGTCCACTGCCTGCGCGCCCGTAACGCCAATGGCTGTGTATTCTTTTCCGTCGTAGGCAACACTGCCGTTCTCTCCCAGTGTTGCAATTACGCAGCCTGCCCCCTGTTCTTTTACGCGTTTTAAAAGGCTTCTGGTAAATGTGTTGTCTTCCCGGCAGGAGAAGAAGGCATAATCTATATATGGAGCCAGAGAATCTATCTTAGGGGCGTCATATTTGTTTGAGAAATCATAAGACGTTTTTACTTTGGACGGCAGTCTGCCCAGACAGGCATCACACTGTCCCCAGACTGCCATATGTACACAGTCAAAGCCCGCCAGATACTGCAGATCCTCGTCAGACAGCACAAATCCCTCCAGAACATTCAGAAAGTCCTCCCCGAATTTTCTGTCTCCATCCACAAGTTCTATGTATGTGACTGCTGTCTTCCCCTCTTTTCTCTGCATACGGACAGTCTCCACCCCCTGCTCCTTTAACTTTTCCTGCATCATGTCACCAAAGGTATCTGTGCCGATCCAGCCCAGGTACGCGGTGTCCATGCCAAGCTGCCGTCCGTAGACAGCCACATTCACCGCGTTTCCGCCGGGATAGGCCCATCCCTGCCGCTCATAGAAATCCACGCAGTTGTCACCGATCGCTGCCAGCCTCATAATCTTCCTCCATCCTTAAAATACTGGTAAATCTGCATCTGTCACCTCTTGTGAGGGAGCAGGCATATTCCACCTTAACTCCGTTTTCATCAAATGCCCGCATTTCCATCACTGCCAGGGCATCTCCCCGGCTGCAGTTTAAAATCCCCGCCTCCCTTGCATCGGCTGCCCTGACGCTCATAGTCTGCTTTCCCCGGATCAGGTGTATTCCGTACTCCTCTTCCAGAAGGCGGTACAGGGAACCGGTCAATGGTTTTGTCTGCAGATCCGGGGCAATGCAGACGGGAATATAAGAGATTTCAAGGGCTGCCTCCTCCCGGTCCACGCTGCGCAGGCGGACGGTCTCTGTGATATCCGACCGGGGCGTCAGCCCAAATTCCTCCGTCAGCGCGTTCCCTGCCGGAATCACCCTGCAGGACAGAAGCTTTGTGGTCACGGTACTTCCGTTTTCCTGTGCCATTTGGGAAAAAGATTCAAAACGCTCCATGTGCCTGAGTATTTTCTTTTCCGCGGCAAAGGTTCCCACCCCTTTTACACTGTATACGATTCCTTCCTCCTTCAGCCGTTCAAGCGCTGCCCGCACAGTCCCCTTCTGTACTTTGAACCGCTCTGCCAGTTCCTCATTGGACGGCAGACGCCCGCCTCCTTCCAGATGGCTGTTCTCTATATACATCCGGATTCGGTCTGAAAGATAAAACCTGTCTCGGTGCATTGTATCCCCCTTTCAGTATGTATACCAATTAGTTATTTTTCTATACTGCAGACTATACACGCTAAAACACAGAGGAGCAAGAGGGGGAGGGAAATATCGTGAATGTGCATAGTAAACGTGATTATTTCTTCTTATATAAATGGATGGTGGGATTTTTGTATCATATTTTCAGATGTGGTAAAAGAATTTACTTTTAGGTCTCGCCGCCCGCCAGAGCGTGTTTGGACTGATCACTGCAGGAAATAAACCAATGCCAAAAGGGAGATGCTGTGCAGTCTCACAGCATCCCCCTCTGTTCCTCTTTTTCCCGACTCCTTCTTCTGAAACGAAGCGCAAGCAATACAAATGGCAATACAATCTCAGCCAGCATGATAAGGGCAGGGAAATGAAACTCCCAGGTAAATTCCCAGTATCTGAAAATCTCTCCGTTGTTATAAATCCAGGAGACAGTCCCGGCAGCAGCAAGTCCTGCGGAGATTATGGATAAGAGCAGGCTGTTTGTCTTCCTGCTTCCCAGAAAACGATACATATCCAGACATGCCAGAACAAAACCGCCTGACATCATCCAATTTCCAATCATGCCTACCGTATAGCTGACAAATATGGAAGTGGGGCCATCCGCACCGCCAATCAGACTGACAGACTCTCTGAACTGTCTTTGAACCATACTCTTCATATAAAGATTCATAGCAAGGATATATACCGCATAAACAGCCGCCGCTGCACCGAGCACTAAAAATATATACCTGAAACCGCCGGGTTTTCTCTCCGCTCCCAGCTCCGCGTTAAACCGATCCGCCACCTCTTTCGGGCTTCCCAGATCCTCCAGTATCTTATCCACGGACCAGCCGGCTTCCATTCTGGCATGGATATCCGTGCCCAGATCCGCATTGATCCTGACTTTCATTTTCAAAGGAACCTTCAGTTTTCGCTCCACTGCGTTTACATACTTTTTGATTTTTTTCTGGTCTTCTGTCATTCGTCTCCCTCCCCGCATAATTTTGTGATACAGCTCTGGAAATGGGTCCACAAATTTCTGTACTCCCCGTATGTCTCGCGGCCCTTTTCTGTTATGGTATAATATTTCTTCGGTGCCGCTCTCCCCTCTCCGTTCTGCCAGAAGGATTCTATGAGTCCGCTGTCTTCCAGACGGTAGAGAACAGGATACAGGGTACCCTCCTTCAAATCAAAAAATCCTTCTCCTCTCTGCTCCAGGTTCTGAAGAATTTCATATCCGTAAGTGCTCTTCTCCTGCACCAATCTGAGGACCACCATATCCAGGACACCTTTTTTAAGCTGCTGCGCAAACTTATTATCCATACCTGTCCTCCTTTTTATAATACTTAGTATTACTAAATACTATTATATACTAATACTATCTCATGTCAATCATTATATTTTGACACGCTCAAATTTCTGAAATTGCTGCCCGCTCTTACTTATTATATTTCCGCTTAACTGCCCTGCCCGCCAGGAATAAAATAAGCCCAGGCAAAAGGAACTCAATCCCCCTTACAGCCACGAACAGACGAAACGGAGCGGAATTACTCATCTCATCATATTGATAAAAATCCACACTGCTTCCCACACAGAACCCCACTGCCAGCAGCACGGCAAAACCATAAAATACTTTATAGATATTTTTTCTGTCCATTCATACCTCCTGCTAAGTATCTGCTGTCAATCACAGTATAACAAATCCCCCGTCAAAAAGATACAGCCCGGCATGTCTCTTTCCGAACATCCCGGGCTGTTGCCGTATACTGCGCAGTCAAGCTGCTCTCTTTGTGGGCAGCTCCGCCTTAGGCAGTACCTTATCGTGCCTGTGCATATGAAGAAACGTCCCCAGAAGAATATAATAAAGATAGAGGGCACCCCCATTGCTGAACCTGTTGACAGAAAAAAACGGAAAAAACACCTGGCTGATATCCCCAAATCCCATCATCGCCAGAAGAGAATATAATACCATCATACTAAAAGCGGTCAGCACACCGGTGCATATGATATTGCAATACTGGTTCGTCAGCTTCCTGATATCATACAGCATCCACAGAAAAACACCGATGATCAGCAGGATCATAACAAATATCCCCAATATTCCCGCACTGCCGAATAACCGCAGAAGCATTCCCGGGGTATCATCCATATCCAGGTATTTTCGGACACTCTGTGCGATCCTGTGGTCCCGGATGGCCCTGTATACCATGGGAACCCCAAAAAGCGCCAGCAGCCCGGGAAGACTCCATAATTTTATAAGGAACTCACGCCTTTTTATCCGGAACCATCCCCTGCGGACAGCAATCGTTAAGATGATCACATGCGCCAGTACGACCATGAACGTAAAAAAGTATTGCCGGGAAATCATACTGAGCAGACACACTACACCGGCAATTGCCAGCAGCCGGCGCACTTCACCATATCCGCCCTTCCGGTAATAAAATGCCAGCCCGCCAAATCCGGCCACGTTACTGAACAGCATGGTCTGATATGCCATGTCGGTCAGATGAAAGCCTGAATCCTCAACAGCCGCACCGCCGAAGACACTTATCATCATAAATACGGCACTGATTATAAAAAAGAGAAGCCAGAGCTGATAGGGCTTGGAGAAATATTCCTTCCTGTAACCGCCAAAAGAGAACATGAGCAGAAAAAACAGCCCGGTACCGCGCCAAAGCATATACTTAGAAACGTCGTCCGGCATTTCACCCTTAAAATACGCAATCGCAAGCACTACAGTCAGCAGGTCGATCCCTATAAAAAACAGCAGAAGCTTTACATCCAGCCGTGTTCTGTGCACCTTGTCAAGCTCAATCCCCGTCTCCACCGGGTCGCCCATCTCCTCCACGGCCCTTTCCACAGCCTCCTCCCGGCTCATTCCCTTTCTCCGGAAATATTCCGTATCCTCCTCAATATGTCCCAGCAGCTCCGTTCTGATATCTTCCCATATACTCTTGCACCGGATCTGTTCTTCCACAGTCTTCAGATACTCATGAACCTTCATAGGCCGGCCCTCCCAGTACACGTCTGACTGCCGTTTCGTATGTCTCCCATTCTTCCTTTTTTCCGTCCAGATGTCTGTGCCCTTTTTTTGTGATCCTGTAGTATTTTCTTGTCTTTCCGCCTGCTTCCCTCTCGTACGCCTCCAGAAATCCCTTCTCCTCCAGTCCGTGAAGAAGCGGGTAAAGGGTGCCTGCTTTCAGTTCAAATACATTCTGCGACCTGTCCCTCAGCGTTTCGATCATCTCATATCCATACATTTCCCGCTCCGACAAAAGCTGAAGCAGCAAAAGCGTTGTACTGCCTGACAGCAGGCTTTTATCCAGTTTATTTGCTTCCATTACTGTTCCTCCTCTCAGCAGATGATGCCGTCTGCAGCGCCGCAATACTCACTTTCTGAACAGAGTGGCGATCATAGCTGCCACGAATATGGGCACCCACATAAAACAAAGGCCGCACAGCAGCCGCATCACAAATGTCAGGCCCGAGTCTGCCAGAAGTCCCATTCCGATACACGCCGCCAAAATACTGAAGATGAGAGCGGCTGCACTCAATATGATTTTTCCCATCCTGGTTTTCATAAGCATTCATCCCCTTTCTTCAACCCTGACTGCAGAGGCAGAAATGAAGATCTGTCGCTGTCCGTCACTATATAGATAATCTATATATCGTTCATCTATATAGTATCACTATCCGCCCCTCTTGTAAAGCCCCACTGCTTCATTTTTACACAAAACTATTTTGTCAGCGTCACTGTTTGCTCCGTACCCGGCAGCGCGTTTTGCGATAGTGCAGATATGCTTCTTTTTTTCCTGTATTCAAGAGGCGTATCCCCGGTCTTTCGCTTAAAAGCCGTAATATAATAGCTGACTGTACAGAACCCTGTCATCTCCGCGATCTCCGATATATTCAAATCCTTCTTTTCCAGAAGCTCCATACTCCGGGAAAGCCGGTATTCCAGCAGATACTCCCAGGGAGTCATGTGCACCATCTTCTTAAAAAAACGGCAGCACTCCCCTTTGCTGATATGGGCAGAGGCCGCAAGCTGCTCCAGGGTGAATTTCTCCCTGTAATGTTCATGCAGGAAATTGAGCAGTACGGCTGTGCGCTGCTGTTCCTGCGCGCTGTAATCAATCTTCCCCCCGGCATCAAACAGATTTTCACACAGCAGCAGCCACAGACGCTGCAGATGCTCACAGACCAGCAGCTCCCTGTGCGGGGAGGCCTCTCCGAAATGGGCAAAGATCCAGGACAGATTCTCCACTGCCTCTTTTTCCCAGCATTCTCCCGTATCGGCAAAATGATAGAAGGGCCGGGCTTTCGCAAATGTCCGGTAATACTTTTCATAATAAAAGCTCCCTTTATACCCATACAGCAGAACCGGATCAAATATAATGGTGCGGTATCTGACCGTCTGCCCGCTTCCCTTTTTCAGCGTGTGGAGCGCATCCGGAAATATCAAAAAGGCCTCCCCTGCCCTAAGTCTTGTCTTTTTCTCCAGAACCTGTACCTCTGCCTCCCCTTCCAGGATCAGTGATATCTCCACCTGCTTCTGCTGGTGCCAGTTCACAAAATTATTGGCATACTCATCCAGATTGTCATAGAAAATTTCAGCCGGAAAGGAGTATGTGCCAAGCAGAAGCGTAGAACACAGATCCTTGTCCACAGGTACGATTTTATCCAACATGGTTTTTCCTCTTTTCATCAATATTTTGCAATAAATAACCGATATTTTTAAAGTTTTTCATATGTAAAGTTAATATAATTATATCTATAAATATTTTTTTACACAAGGAGCAAACATTGAAAATAAAAGATGATTTCATAAAATCCCTGTTGTTTATCACGTTTCCCATTGTTCTGCAGAGTCTGCTCACCACGGCCGTAGGCTCGGCTGATGTGTTGATGCTTAGTTATGTCAACCAAACTGCTCTCTCTGCGGTTTCACTGGCCAACCAGGTACAATTTGTACTGAATCTGGTTTACGTGGGGCTTCGGACAGGCACAACGGCCATGTCAGCCCAATACTGGGGCAGGCATGACACAGCTTCCATACGGCGCCTTACCCTGGTTGTACTCCGCTTTTCCATGGGCGTTTCTCTGCTCTTCTTTCTGCTGGCCTTCTGTATGCCAAGGCAGCTTATGCATATCTTCACATCAGAGCCGGAGCTGATCCGGACAGGGGCAGAGTATCTGCGCATTATTGCTTTCTCCTATCTCTTCATGGGAATGTCACAGATCTATCTCTGCGTCCTGAAATCCATCCAGCAGGTGGGTAGAAGCGCTGTCATCGGTTCTTTCACACTGGCTGCCAATGTATTACTAAATGCAGTCTTTATCTTCGGACTCCTGGGATTTCCCAAACTTGGGGTGACAGGAGTTGCCATAGCCACGGTCATTTCCAGAGCAGCGGAGCTCGGTCTGTGCGCAGTGGATGCGGGCCTGGTAAAAAAGATCCGCCTTTCCCGTACGGATTTTCACGACGCAGGCGCTGTTCTGACTAAAAACTTTTTAAAATACTCCCTTCCCGTCACTGCCGAGGGCTTTGTATGGGGCGGCGCCACTGCTGTCCTCTCCGCTATCATGGGACATCTCGGCTCTGACATTGTGGCCGCCAACTCCGTGGCCTCTGTGGTACAGGGACTGGCTACTGTGGTATGTTTCGGGTTTGCCGAGGGCGGTGCGGTTCTGCTTGGAAAAGAACTGGGAAAAAGCAATTATCAGAAAGCAGGCGCCGATGCGTCAAAGCTTATGAAGGCTGCCCTGCTGAGCGGTCTTGCCGGCGCTCTGCTCATGCTCCTTTTAAAACCACTGGTCACAGATATGGTCCGCCTGTCACCCCAGGCCCTCATCTATCTGAACAGTATGTATCTGCTGCAGGCTTTAAACGCAGTGCTGGCCTCCTTCACAAATACCGCCATCTGCGGCATTTTCTGTGCCGGAGGAGATACGAAGTTCGGGCTGTACTGTGATTTTCTTGTAATGTGGGGTTATTCTGTACTGATCGGACTTTTTCTGGGATTTGTCTGGAAACTGCCGCCGGTCACAGTTTACATAATTATGAATCTGCACGAACTGGTTAAAACGCCGTTTGTCCTGAAACATTATAAGGGCAGAAAATGGCTGAAAAATATTACTATTTAATTTTAAGGAGGATATACAACCATGACAATGGAAGAAAGAAAAGCAAAAGGACTGCTCTGGACAGACACACCGGAGGCCATGGAAGCCCAGGCGAGAGCCCGCGGACTGGTTTATGACTTTAACCACACAAGACCTGAGGAAAAAGAAAAAAGAATGGAACTGCTGCAGCAGATCTTTGGCTCCCTGGGAAAAGACGTATGGATCGAACCGCCTCTTACCCTGGCATTCGGCAAGACAGTTTCCATCGGGGACAACACATATATCAACTCGAATCTGACTCTTGTGGATGACTATACCATAAAAATAGGCAGCGGTGTGCTCTTTGCCCCCAATGTCACCATCAGCGCAACCGGACATCCCGTACACCATAAACTGCGCACCCACGGAGAAATGTACTCCTTCCCTGTCACCATCGGGGACAATGTATGGATCGGAAGCGGTGCTGTTATCCTGCCGGGAGTGACCATTGGCAATAACTCGGTCATCGGAGCCGGAAGCATTGTGACAAAAGATATTCCCGCAGACTGCATTGCTGTGGGAAACCCATGCAGAGTTCTGCGGGAAATTACGGATGACGATTTGATCTATTATTATAAAAACCGAAGGCTGGACGAGGAAACTTCAGAATAATCACAGAACAGGCGCTGCCGGAAAGCATGCAGCCTGCTGTCTGAAGCAGCATCTCCCTGTCGCGGCAGTCAAGGGCCCGGGTCATAAGCTTACTGATATCCCCGGCCTTCTCTGCCGCCAGATTGGCAAAGAAAGAAAAGTCTGACCAGGCTCCGGGTATATAATCATCGGAAAAGCGGAAACTGAAAAACACCAGAATGCTGATTCCGGCAATCACTGCCACAGGAAAACAGATACTGCAGATTTCCTTTACCCAGCTCTTCCACTCTGCACTGCGATATGTCCGCCGAAGCCTGGCTGCGGCCAGTACAAATAAGACCCACAGGGGAGCCATGAGGAACAGGCCCCCCAGACCACAGAACAGATCACCCTCTGACTTTACTTCCGGTTCCCCCGGAAGAAGCCCCAAGAGCGTCTGCAGCGCACCGGACGCAGGCATATTTTCATATTTCACCTGCACCCTGCTGTACTGTGTTCCGGTGTCTCCCTGAATGATACATACAGCATCTGTCACATCCAGAATTCCTCTGATCTGGTATTCTCTTCCCAGTACCTGTAACACTCCCCCGATTCCATCCAGGTTAAGCTTCCCGGCAAGTCCCCTGCTGATCACACATCCGGCCCGGTCACCGGAGGATACCAGGCTTCCTGCACAGAGTTTTCCGGGCATGATCAAATTCATATTGCCTGCTGCTCTGATAAGCTGCGCTTCTGTCCTCTGTCCCAAAGACGCGTTTGCCGCACTCACTTCCTCCGGCTCTTTCCACAGCGTTATATCTTTTATATATCTCTTCTCATTTTCTCCGGCGTTCTTCCACCAGGTTTCCATCTGCTCTCTGGTTATGGGCGCATTGCGGTACACAAGGCCAAGCTCCCCGGCGGCATGTTTTTTAAGGCCGCTGCTGCAGGAGAGGCCCATACCCGCGAAGCATACCAGGATGACAACCGCCAGCAGAAAACTTATATCTTTTCTTCTCACTCTAACCGTACCTGATTCCCCTCCTCCACATATTTACTGGATTCTGTTATGATAAGGCTGTTTCTGCCTATTGCTGACTTCACTGCCGCATTTTTATCGTCTTTGTCCAAAACAGTTACCGGAACAGACACTGCGGTGTAAACCTTGCCCAGGATGCCGTCTCTTACCTCTGCTGTCAGCACAAATGCCTGTCCCTGTGCTTCATGCAGACTGCCAAGGGGAATCACCTGTTCATAGGAACCGGATTCCCTGGATGCCTCATACGTGAAGGCTGTGCCAAGCTTCAGCTGTTTTCCTTCTATCTGTCCGCACCAGACCATTCCGCCGGATTCTGTCTGGTTCTCTCCTGCCGGGGATGCTGTATTCTGAGAGGATGCCTGTTCAAAACGCTCCGCCCTCACTGTCACAGCCTCCGTACTCCCCGAAAGCTTGACGCTGATCTTATCACCTTCCTGTATCTTACCTGCATCTTCAGGTGCTATCTGACCTTTTGCCTCCATGGTTTCAGACGCAATTATGATCTGTTCCGTACCGGCGGTCACAGCGCCTTGTGTCACACCTGCTGACTGAAAGATACCGGAGGCGCCGGCACTTACAACCCCATCTGCACTCTGGATATCTGTCAGCTTTTTCAGTTCCGCTTCTGCGCCCTGGATATCCACCTGGATTCCTTCCACACTGAGGCTGTTTGACTTTTTCTTCTTTTCTTCATTCTGCTGCGCGTTGGCTTCATTTTGGCTGGCCAGATCATACTGCTCAACCGCCTGGTTATAGGAGATGACCTGATTGTTCAGGGCGTCTGCCGCACCCTGCATTTTTTCCTCTGCTGCCTGCACTTTCTGTTCCCACTGTGCGTATTCCGACACAGAAGTGTCCTCATTCTGAGGCGCTCCGGTTCCCGTATCGGGATATTCTCCCTGGGCGTCATTCCGGCTGTCATCTCCCTCTGTACCGCTGTCTGCAGCCGGAGGAGTGTCCGGTATATTGCCAGTTTGGGCAGGCGGAGGGTTATTTACCAGCTCCTCATACTCTGCGGCTGCCTGATCGTAGGCCGCCTGGGCCTGGGCCAGCAGTTCCTCCGCATTGTTGAGGGAAATCTGTGCCTGGGCAGTCTCCGGTGTACGGGCATCCTCCTGTCCTGCCAGCTTCTGCTGTTCAAGCTGCAGATTCAGCTTTTCGATCTCCCTGTTCTTTGTCTCTATCTTCTCTGCCAGGTAATCCATATCCAACTGTACCAGTGCCTGCCCCTCCTCCACTGCTGTCTGTGGTTTCACAAGGATCTCTTTTATCTTCTGTCCCTCAGGCAGAGACTGGCTGTACTCTTCCTTTGCTGTGATCGATCCGCTGCCCGTCACCGTCTGGGTCAGCACCCCTTTCCCCACCTTGGCTGTCTTTACCTTAGCAACGGTTATGGAGGAGGCTGCCCTTGCCACCACAGTGCAGCACAGCATCAGCACTAAAAAATATATCACTGCTTTTCCCGCTTTTTTTCTCATAACTACTCCTTTAACCCCGATGCCACGATTCCCTGCTCCAAATACTCCTGCCCCCATAAAAAGATCAGCACTGCCGGCAGCATCATCACAATAGACGCCGCGAAGGAACTTCCCACCTGATCCGTCGTGATCTGCGGAAGATAGAGGGAGAGGGGCAGTTTTGCCTTTGTCTTCAGAAATGTCATAGGTGCCTCAATGGCATTCCAGTATTCCAGAAAATTCAGCAGCACTGATGCCATGATTCCCGGCATCCCAAGCGGCACTCCCACATGAAGAAAGATCTTAAGCTGCCCGGCTCCGTCCACCATGGCTGCCTCCACAAGGGCATCCGGTATGGAATGAAAAAACTTCTGCATGATGAACACCGGAAACGCCGAGAAAACCCCGGGCAGAATGATCGCCAGGTGGGTATCCATGAGCGATAAATTGGAAAGCACCAGATAACTGGATACCATAGTGACCTGGAAGGGCATGATCATTAAGATCATATATAATAAAAATAAAATTCTCCGCCCTGTAAAACGGTATCTGCCAAATGCCCACGCCGCCGGCATACCGACCAGCACCTGCCCCAGCAGAATAGGTACCACCTGTTTGACCGAATTCCAGAACATCACGAAGAAATCCGGAGAATCCAGCAGCAATTCCACATAGGGTCTTAACGTGGGATAGACAGGCAGCAGTTCCATCTGAACCGCCTGCCCGCCTCCGCCCAGCACCCCGCCGTAGGCTGCCTTCAGTTCCTCCGGTCCCATAAATGAGTTTGGAAACATGACCAGCACCGGCACCCAGAACAGAAGGCAGAACATGGCCAGCACTGCCGTGCGCACTGTCTTTTTTTTATTCACTGCTCTCCTGCCTTTCGTTCCACCATTCCACCAATACCAGTATCACACTCACCGCAATTGCCATTAAAACTGCCGCAGCGCTCATTTTCTGTATATCCAGCTTGGTAAACCAGTTATTGAACAGGTGCTGCAGCATATAAATGCTCTCATGGGGATAGTCCCCCGCGATCAGATACGCCTCCCGAAACACCCTGAAGGCATTTACAAAGGACAGGACCCCTATGAGGAAAATACTGCCCTTCATCTGGGGCAGCGTAATGTACCGAAAGCACTGGAATGCCCCGGCACCACTGACTCTGGCCGCCTCATACTGCTCCTCCGGAATAGCCGAGAGCGCGGCGATCCACAGCACAATATCATACCCCATATTCTTCCACAGATAAGACCCCACCAGGATCCAGAAAGCATATCCTGTATTCATCCAGTCCTGCCCGGTCAGATGCAGCACTCCCAGCATCTGATTCACAGCGCCGTTCTGGTCAAATAAAAGCTTCCAGAAAACCACCACGGAAGCCACCGGGATTGCCATGGGCAGGAGAAATCCTGCCCGCAGTACCCTGGCAAATCCGGTGATGCTGTTTAAGAAAACCGCCGCCACAAATGACAATGCCAGAAGCAGAGGCAGACAGATGCACAGAAACCGCACCGTATTGCCCAGTGCCTGTCTGAAAGCACCGTTTTCCAGCACCTGTCTGTAATTATCCATCCCCACAAAAAGCCCGCCCACTGCCTGAAAAAAGGAACGGCGTATCACATCTGCGAAGGGCAGAAGGACAAAGACCAGCAGGCCCAGCAGACTGGGTGCCAGAAATGCGTATGCTGTTTTATTCTGACAGGTAGGTGTCCATTTTCTGGACAATTGCCTTTGCCGCTTCTGCGGATGTCTCTGTACCTTCATAACATTTCTCCACTTCTTCCATAACTGTGTCATACAGTGTCCGGTTTGGAATGAAAGGATTATCCAGTGTACGGATCAAATCCAGATAGATTTGAAGGGTCTGACTATCGGCATTCCCGTATTCCTCCATGACTTCCTCCCCTGTCTTGGGATCTTTGAAGGAACTGCTTACAACGTCCTGCTGCGCAGCTTCTGTATCTGCGTATGCCAGCATATTCTTAAATGCGCTCTCTGTAACAGGATAGCCGTCCATTGTCTCGCTGCCCTGCACATCATCCGCCAGAAGCGCTTTTATAAATAACTCTGCTGCCTCCTGCTGCTTGGACGATGCGTTGATTCCCGCAATGGTGTACGGCACATAACAGTTATGGATAGTCTGTGGTTCAATCCCTGCTTTCTTGATGCTGTAGGCAGGATACATCATACTGCTGTAACCCTGTAATTCATATAATGATACCCTTCCATCCTTTAACGCGCTGAAATAACCCGCTGAAAAATACACATTCTTGTCTTCGTTCTCCTCCGGATCATATCCGTAAGCTTCCTCCAGCATTTTTGTATCCATATTTTCAAAAATCTTTAAGCAGTCATCTAAAAACTGTATCATTTTCTCCTCATCAATGCCCCCGTCCTCTTTTACGAGGTCCTGATACATGACAGAAAGCAGTGACTCCGCAGCAGAGGTGTGTATCGTATCTCCCAGAACCTGGGCATCCGGGTTCTCATTCAGATAAGAAGTCAGGGCTTCCAGACTCTCCAAAGCTTTGCCGGTGTCATCCTTGGCAGCCATAACCGGAAGTCCCACACGGGCCGGAATGCCGTAGACCTTCCCGTCTCTGTCAAGCGCCTTTCCGATATTCTCCAGCATACCGCTGTCTTTTACCAGCTCGTCCCTGAGACCGCTTATATCCATCAGGACTCCCTTTTCTATGTAGGAGTCCACCGGAAGTCTGTCTAAGATCAGCACGTCAGCACCCTCACCGTTTAGAAGTTCTGTGTTCAGGCTGCGGATATCATCCGAATTTGGCTTTTCATACTGTCCGACCGCGTAGCTGTAGTCCACTCTTATATCCGGGTTCTGGGTCTGGAACAGGCTTATGGCCTGCTCTACGGTTTTGTTCTCTTTCAGGCTGTAAACGGTCAGTGTGTTTTCCGCTGAAACAGGCATTTCCTTGTTGTAGGTGTAATGTGCCATATACAGTCTGCCCTTGTCATACTCGTTGTACAGAGCGTAAAAATCATCTTCCTCCCCACAGAAAAATGACGAAACACCAACCTCTGATGCCCCCATTTTCCCGTAAGACCCATCAAGCAGTGTCTCTATCAGATCGCCTGTTTCCTGAAAACGGATAAGCCCTTTCTCGGTCAGTGAGTACCATGTCCCGTCAGATCCGGCGGCAATATTATAAGACTCCCCTTTCTCTTCAAGCGGTACATTTCCCACCGCTGAATAATCCTCTGTGTCATAGAAATCAACACTCTTTCCATCCTTTGCCGTCACGGCCAGTCTGTTCTGTGATGCACAGATCGTATTCTGATAATTTGACATCATGGGTTCCATATCAGCCGAAAAAACTTTTTCACCGTCTTTGTAAATCTCAGCCTGCCCTGAACTGCCGTTTCCCACACACAGACTTCCGTCTGCCAGCGCATCTATATCTACCAGCATGGCTGTATACCCGCTCTCATCTGCTTTCAGCAGATTTTCAGGGGTAATATCTTCCCATGTATCCCCATCCGAATTATTTTTTAATACATGCCAGCCATAGGGAACATCCTCAGATGTATTCGTGGGAGTTCCCATTGCATACAGGTTTCCGTCCTGTCCATACTCAATATGGTTTACATACATCTCTGCAGATGTCAGCCCTGTTTCCTCCTGGGCTTCAGACCATTTTCCATCCTGATACTGATAGAAATAATACTTCATACCTGTTTCCGCATTTCCGCTGGAAGTATACAGCCAGAGGGTTCCATCCTTTTCATATGCCCCCACAGGCGTTTCCCCATCCTGTACAGGCGGCTTTAAATCCTCCTCCACATAGCGCCCCATGGCCTTCTCCTGGCTGTCCTTTTTATTGTTGTCCGCTTCCTTTGTCTGTCCGCCGCATCCTGACATCAGGCCTGCTGCCATCACAAGGCCCATTCCTGCGGCCAATATTTTTCTCCACTTCATATTAAAAACTCCTCTCTGCCGGTGATTCTGTCTGATTACCCGGCCCCTTCATCATTTAGGATATCAGATAAATCTCAAAAAGACATTTAAAGCCTGTGAGAATTTTTAAAGATTTTTTTGAGAAATGAATGGTATAATATTTGAGAGAAAAGAAACGCACTTAAAAAGGAAAGGAATGATTACCCATGCGAATTTTATTGATAGAGGATGACCAGGAACTCTGCCATGTGCTGAAGATTTCTTTAGAGAAGGCCGGATATCAGACGGATATCTGCCTGACCGGAACCGATGCGCTGTATTATGCCCTGCAGCCGGTTTACAATCTGATCATTTTAGACCGTATGCTTCCCGGCATGGACGGGCTTTCCCTCTTAAAATTGATCAGGAGCAGTGATATTGCCACCCCTGTTATTCTGGCAACTGCCATTGATGCCGTACCGGAACGGATCGCAGGCCTGGACTGCGGTGCTGACGATTATATTGTAAAACCTTATGATATAGAGGAACTCATGGCACGTATCCGGGCGCTTATCAGACGACCGAAACCCATGGAAGACCACCAAAATATGGAATACGGGGATCTGACCTACCACACTGCCACCTTAAAACTCACCTGCGGAGCGCAGACACAGCAGCTTTCCCGCAGGGAATCCATGCTTATGGAGTACTTTCTGCAGAATCCGGACCAGACCATCTCCAGACAGATGCTGTATTCCCGGGTATGGGGGCCTGACGGGGAGGTGGAGGACGGAAATCTGGATACCTATATTTATTATCTCCGCAAAATTCTCAAAAAGCTGAAAAGCCGTGTCCAGGTCACAACCGCACACGGAATCGGCTATCGATTGGAGTGCCCGCCATGCTGACAACCTTCCGAAGACGGCTGACCCTGCTTTTTGCCGGGACCACCAGCCTGATCCTGACTGTCATATTCCTCATTGTCTGGGTATACCAGAACCACCTGTACCAGGCACAGCAGGAAAATCTGTTTCAGAATTATCTTCTGGAACTTTCCAATAAGCTGGAAGCTGATATACATTTTTCAGATAACTGGCTCGCCTTGATGGAGGCGGAGAACCGCCTGATCATTCATATAGAAGAGAACCGCGTTCCTCTGTTTTTCCCCGGCTCCTGGGAACCGGCATCCAGCCGCAGCGAATTGATTGAAAAGGCCAGAAAAAAAGCCTTAGATGAGCAGGTGGATATCAGCCGCCCTCCCCTCACTACCTCCATGAGGAAGACTTCTGTCATGCAGATTGAGGGGGAAAAGGGGGATATCTACCAGGCGGCAGCCCTCCTGATACCCTCAGGCAGTACCTCAAAGGCCCTGATACTTCTGCAGGATATTACGGAGATGAGGCAGCGAAAGCTTTCCCTGGGTATTTTCTTTCTGCTGTTGGATCTGGCCGGATTTGCCGCACTTTTTCTGGCGGCCCGACTGATCCTTGGGCGTGCCATGCAGCCGATCGCGGAATACCAGCAGAGACAGACTGACTTTATTTCCGCTGCCTCCCATGAACTGCGCTCCCCGCTCACCGTCATCCAGACCAGCGCTTCTGTCATAGAGGACGACCCGGGACAGGCAGCAGCCATGTCCCGAATCATCCGACGGGAATGCAGCCGTTCCGGGAAGCTTATCCGTGACCTGCTGCTTCTGGCCTCCTCAGATTCGGGTACGCTCTCCAGGAAACTGGAGGAGGTGGAGGCAGACGCCCTGCTTCTCCGCCTGTTTGAATCCTATGAGACAGTCTGCAGACAGAAGGATATCTCCCTCAAACTCCATATGCCGGATGATATCCTGCCGCCGGTCCTCTCAGACCCGGCGTATCTGTACCAGCTCTTGTCCATTCTGCTTGAAAATGCCATAACCTACGGCATACCGCCTTCCGGGGAAAAGCCCGTGATAGAACTGTCTGCCCATCTGTCCGGACGGCATATCACCCTGTCCGTCACTGACCACGGACCGGGCATTCCGGATGAAAAAAAGGAGGCCGTATTCCGCCGTTTTTACAGGGGGGACCCCTCCCGAAGCAAAAAGGAACATTTCGGACTGGGCCTGTCCATTGCCAGTGAACTGGCCCGCCAGTTAAAATGCCGCCTTACGGTCCTGGACATCCCGGGAGGCGGTGCCTGTTTCCGAATAGAATTGACAAAAACGGGAACCAGCAGCTCTTAACGCTCTGGTTCCCGTTTTCTGTGCATCGTTTCAACTTCCTCTCATAGGAAAAGCCTGTAAAAACAAAAATAACCCGCTGCAGCCACAACAATTGCAGTTCCTGTATAAAGAATTTTGTTTTCCGCCTTTTTCCAAAATACATACCCGATAGCAGCCATCCCGGCCAGATCAAAAAGGAACTGAAAAAGAAATGTCTTATTATGGAACAGATATATTCCCACCGCCACAGTCTCAGCTCCAAGCCCTCCAATGGGCAGGCCGTACAGAAAACTGCCGGGGCTTCCCCCTTTATTCCAGAAGTACAGTACAAATCCCCCTATACTGCAGAGGCACGCCAGCGCCGTATAAAGTGCCAGCAGATTCCAATGGAATCCCTCGTTGTCAAACATGGGAAGAAACAGACCCAGTATATATTTCAGTAAATAGAAGCTGATATTCATAGCCGTGAGGTACAGCATCACATTCACCGCGGCATTCCGATTGGAACGGCTGAAAAGCACCACAAGGGTAACCGTTACCATCCAGAAGCCAAACAACGTTGCGATGGAACTCAGGCTCCATAAACTGTCATACGGAAAAAAATCCGTAAGTCTGGTCAGGATTCCTGCCAGACATCCCAGCCCTGCCATAAGAATATATGACTTTAAAGCACGCGGTTTACGTTTCGTTTCACTTCCCCGGTTTCTCATCCTGTCCTCCATCTGCTTTCTGGTTCCGGCGGTTTCTATATTCTCTCCTTCTCTTCTCGTCCACAGGTGCCAGCCATTTTTTCAAAATCTCACTCAGCTTCTGGAGCATAATGGGTTTTGCCAGAAAGTCGCTGAATCCTTCTGCCAGATACATGGCCTGTGCACTGCCGGACGCGTTTGCTGTAAGCACTACTACGGGAATGCTGCAGCAGTTCTTGTCCGGCAGCGCGCGTATCTTTTTCAGCGCCTCCATACCATCCATTCCGGGCATCATGTGGTCCATGAAGACCAGATCATACCTTTCCTTTTTGACCGCATCCACTGCCTCCTGACCGGAGTGTACACAGTCCACCTGCATGCCGTAGGGTTTCATAAGCTCCTCTGCGATCTGCAGATTTAAATCATTGTCATCCACCAGCAGCACCCTGGTATACGCATAGTCCGGGGCCGTCTCCGTGGATAATGCGGTTCCGGCTGCGGGGCCGGATGCTTCCAGTTTTTTCAGCAGAGCTGCAGCCTGTATACTGAAAAGAGGCACAAATATGGTCAGATCCTGTGCCTGTACTGACATCAGAGTATGTTCCTTCATTTTCAGCAAAGTGATCAGGGACACCTGGGCCGGCACTTCCTTTCGGTCCAGATTTTGTATGGTCTCTCTGTCTGCCATGGCATATCTGTATTCCCCCGCCCGCAGCTCCTGCACAAACGTTTCATGATTTGTGCAGATTCTGTAAGACATATTCATACGTTTCAGGCATTCTTCATAATACTCCCTCATCAGGGAGTCCGGTTCCAGTATCAGCACACTTCTCTTTTGGGGAAACCCCGGTTCCAGAAGGGAGGTCCCCTTCTTCTCTGCCCTCTGCGTAATGCAGGCTGTGAACACGGAACCTTTTCCATATTCACTCTCCACAGAAATATGACCGTCCATCATTCTGCACAGAGCACTGGTTATGACAAGACCCAATCCGGTTCCTTCCCCATTATGACTGTATTTGCTGTCCACCTGGCTGAAACTCACAAACAGTTTGTCCATATCCTGTTTTCTGATACCCACGCCGGTATCCTCCACACGCATGGTCAGGAACGCATTCTCTCCCTCCTGCCGGCAGCAAAGAGTCAGGCGGATATGTCCCTCTTCCGTAAATTTCACGGCATTTCCCACAAGGTTCACCAGGATCTGCCGGACACGTGCGGCATCACCGGTCAGACGGGCCGGAACGGATTCATCCACATCCACAAAAAAGCGGACAGGCTTTTCATCTATTTTAATGGCAGCCATATAGATCAGGTCGTAAAGAATATCCTCCAGCTCATATTCCTCATTCCGGATTATAAATTTTCCGGACTCTATTTTTGAAAAATCCAGTACATCGTTGATGATCGCCAGCAGACCTTTACCGGAGTTCAGGATACTGCGCACATACTCCCTCTGCTTGCCGTCCAGGGCAGTGCGCATCAGAAGTTCCCCCATTCCCACAATGGCATTCATGGGAGTCCGTATCTCATGGCTGATGTTGGCAAGAAATTCTGACTTGGCCTGCGCCGCATGTCTCTGGCTCTGGGAGAGCGCCCACAGCACAGCCGCAGCAGCCAGAAGCGCCAGAAAGACCACTCCCGCCGTGATGCTGATCGTGGCAAGCTCCTTTGTCAAAAGATCTGTCTTGGCGGTGATAGCCTCTTTGGAGACAATATTCACAACCGTCCAGTCATGTATTCCCAGGGGACAGTAATATGCATACCGACTGCTTCCAAACTGTTCATAGAGGATCATGCCGGATTTTCCTGCCTTTATATCTGCTTCCGTCCGGGAGAGGTCTGCACCCTCCCTGATCTCCGCATTCTGCAGGACCCGGAAGAAGTTATTGTAATCCATGCTCTTATTATGCAGAACCAGACTGCCGTCCGTGTCTATGATGTAGGAATAGCCTTCCCCGCCGTAGCTCTCTATGCCCAGCACCTCCTGAAGCTTTGAGGCCTCCAGCATGGCGGCCAGAACGCCTGCCGGTTTTCCTGCTTCGTCCTTCAAAGGAACACTCATTATAATACCGGATACAGCCCGGTTCGTTAGGATATGCCTGACAAGACCGCTGATCTGGCTCTCCCCTTCCATGGCTGCCTGAAAATAGGCTTCTCCGGATACGTCCCCATCCCTGGAAGATTCCGTGGCCTTCAGCATACCGTCTGCCTCCGCGTACCCCACATAGGCAAACTTATGTCTCCTGGCAATATCCTGCAGATAGGGGAGCCGTTTTTCCTCCGATATGGCAGGCAGTGCGTTCCCGGCGGTCTCCAGGGAAACCTGAGTATCCTGCACCACGTTTTGTATGTAGGAGACAATGTGGTCCGCCGTCTCTGCCAGATGTGCCCGGTTCTCTTCTTTGATGGTACTGTCAAATTTTCTGATATAGCTTGCGGCAAATGCTGCAAACAGCAGAATCACTGCCAGCAAAGCTGCCAATACAGCCACAAACGGCATCCGTTTCCGGGCCTCTGTCTTTTTCTTTCCCACGGGATTTCCCCCTCACTTCATTTACATTTCAGCCGTTCCTGCCTAAGCGCCTCCATCTTTGCCAGGCATTCCTCCGCGGTTTCCTTCCCATCCGCATCCATATATTCCAGAATACAGGAGGCATCCATCTGGGAGAACCCGCGTATGCGCAGCCATGCGGTTGAATCCCGGTAATGCCGCTCGATCAGGCGCTCCGCCTCCAAATACTGCGGCGTGGAAATACTGGCTACCTGATTTTTGAACACAGGCGCTGTGTATATTCCCTCGAATACAGCATTGTAATTATAAGGGTCCGCAAGAAATGTGATAAAATCCAATGCGGCATCCAGCCGTTCACTGTTCTTATTTACAATAAAAAGGCCAAGATTCGGTCCCTCAAAGGTTCCCTCCTCCGGTATCCCTACAAAAGCAGGCATGATTCCGAATTGGGAGGCATCCCCTGTAAAATCCGTATACAGCCAGGTATCCCAGCACAGCATCATGGCGTATTTTCCGCTGTCCATGGCTTCGCTCATTCCGTTCCAGTCATCTGTCCGGTAAGTCTCTCCCAGATAACCCTTCTGCGCCATGTTTTTGTACCAGTCTGCCACCTCTCTCATCTGAGGCAGATCGTCATAGCCCAGAGTGCCGTCGTTCAGGCCATTCAGTATGTCCGTATCCTCCACCAGACAATCCATAGGAAATTGGTAGAGAAGCATGGAAATCTCTTTTCCAGGCATATACAGAGGGGTAATCCCGTTCTGCATAAGGGTCTCGCAGACCTGCAGGAACGCTTCCTGCGTACCGGGAACTTCCAGGTTATATTTTTCAAAGATTTCTTTATTGTATAAGGTGCCGGAAACCGACGCCTCCCAGTGGGGAAGACCGATGATCTTCCCGTTGTATACTGTCTGGTTAATGGAGGTATCGGTCAGGTCATCCACCCAGACGGCATCGGAAAAGTCGTAAAAGTTCTCATCCGGCTGAAAGGCTTCAATATTGGTTCCGCCGTAACTTAAAAGAATATCCGGCTTCTCAATCTCCCCCGCCACGCTTGCCAGAACCTGCTGTTCAAATTCTTCCTTTGGTATCTGGACAATTTCCAGCTCATTGTCCGTGAATTCCTGATAGCGGTCAAAGGCTTTTGTTATGTAACTGCGCTCCATCTCCGGGTAGATTCCCCAGATCACCAGCTTTTCGCCGCTGATGCTGCCCCAGTCATACTGGGGCTCGTCAAAGGCTGCTGCGCTTTCTGTGTGAGCCTGCCTGCTCTGCGCACAGCCTGATAAAACCATGGCCAGTCCCATAACTGCCAGGACTCGGACTCCCTTTTTCATATACCTTTTCACCCCGCCTTTGGACTGCTTTTTAATCTGTATTTATTTGTAACTGTGAGGACACTAAACCATTCATATTTATTTTAACATTTATGGGGGGATATGTCGATATGAGTGAAGAATATAAAGTTTCTTTATAGAATGAAGAAAGTTGACTGCAGGAACGTTTCCGGTCCGCTTGAATCGATTGCGTTATAATTCATTGCCTTTATAAATATAATCATTAAGGCATATTTTCGCCTTTATCTTATCCGGCAGAATAATATGATTAAGATTCAGGCCTTTTGCCACATAAACTTAAAAAGAGAGTAATAACACCACTGTGTTACATACCCTCTTTTCATGGCTAATTTTAGTGTTGTCTGCCAACGACCAGTAAAAGACTGGTAAACATATCGGATTTTAGTGTTGTCCGCCAACGGCCAATCATATGAACATGATTGACAAATATTTCAGATTTAAGTGTTAGCCCACTAGAAAAGCACGCTTTTCTTCTAACTATTATTATATACAAATGCAGTTTTTATGTCAAGAGACTAATCTTTATTTTCTCTTTGTTATTGCAAATATTTAATTATCATATGTACTTAATTGCATGGAAATATGTGTATCTATTTCCCCTATGGTAAATATTTTACTCCCTGTATTCCACCGGATATCTCCTACATATCTCATCATACAAAAAGCAATTCTCATCATGGTCATTTATCATCCCGCATGCCTGCAGATGGGAGTACACGGTAATAGAGCCCAGATATTTAAAACCCCTCTTCTTCAGATCAGCACTCACCGCGTCGGATAATTCATTTTTCGCGACACCCTCAGTCTGATGGCTTCTGTAAACAAGTGTCTTTCCCCCTGTCCAGGACCACAGATAGGTGTCAAAGCTGCCAAACTCTTCGATTATCTGCAGGAACCTGCACGCATTATTAATGACTGCCTGAATTTTACGGAGGGAACGGATCATTCCGGGTGTCTCCATAATTTCCTGTATTTTTCCCTCATCATATACAGCAATCTTCCTGTAATCGAAGTCATCAAAACACTGGCGGAATATATGGCGTTTTTTCAACATCATATTCCAGTTCAGCCCGCACTGCATGACCTCCATCATCAGAAACTCAAACTGTTTCCTGTCATCGTGGAGGGGAATTCCCCACTCCTCGTCATGGTATTTTTGTAAAATCCCATTGTCCTTACACCAATCACATCTCTCGCTCATGCCTTCTCCTTATATGTGCTTTTTATTCTGTATCTGTTCCGCTCTCCCTTTTTCCCACATCTGCTCCTGCGGCATTTTGAGGGCTAATCTTGAAAATCAAACAGTCTTTCTGCATTCCCGGTTGTAATAGTTATGACTTCCTCATAAGTTAACTGTTTCAAATCCGAAATTGCTTTTACGACTTCCATAAGATTCAGGGAAGTATTTCTGCTCCCGGGGGCTTCTTTGGGTTTTACATAGGGGGAATCCGTTTCAAGCAAAATAGCCTCCATAGGTATCTGCCTGACTGCATTTCTTACTGCTTCCTCCTGCGGATATGTAATTCTGCCTCCGATTCCGAGAAAAAGTCCCATATCCATATATTCCGCCGCTCTGGCAATGTCGCCGCCAAAGCAGTGTACCACACCAGAATGCTGCAGAGGATGTTCCTTTAATATCTGAACAGCCTCGTCATCCGCATCTCTGATATGAAGAATCACCGGAAGCTTTATCTCCTGGGCAATTTCAAGCTGTTTATGAAACCAGACTCTCTGCCTAGCTCTCATTTCTGTGCCCTGAACGCGATAATAATCCAGCCCGGTTTCACCAATGGCAACTGTCTTACTATCTTCTGCCAGTTCCCTGAGTTCCGTTTCCCACTTTGTATCCTGCTCTGCATTTTCTTCACCGATACAGTTGGGATGGATTCCCACGGCATAATAAATCCATGGACAGTCATCAAAGAATTTCCGCATCATATGATTGGAATCAAATGTTATGGCAGGATTTACAACCTTTTTCACCCCTGAAGAAACTATTTCCTCCAGCAGACTGTATCTCCCGCAGTCGAACCTCTTATGATCATAATGTACGTGCGTATCAATCAATATTTCTCACCTATCTTCCAAACAGCCCGGAAAGTGGTTTCAAAGCCTCTCCCAGATTCTCGATTGCCTGGTTCAGGCTGTCTATATCCAGGTTTTCCAGAGCGGGTACTACAGAGTCATTAAAGGTCTTCAAGGTCTGCCGCAGATCTGTCACAAGCCCCGATATATTGATGACCAGTACCACGCCCACGGTGATCAGCACCACTGCTATGATTCCAAGCAGTACAGCGATCATCCTTGATACAAACAACTGTTTTCTGAGAAGTTCTGTCTGCTCCTCCTCAAATGTGATCCTGTTATCGTTCATGCTGCCCCTCCTCATTCATATTCTGTTACAAGTATTCTATCACATTTTGCTGTATCTGATGTAAAGATTTACAGATTCTAAACAGCAAAATATCACCGGCCAAAATCCCACCGGTGATATTCTCTGTCCTGCTGAATGTTACTGCGCATTTTTCTCTGCCGGTTACTAATAATGCAGTTCCGCCGGCAATTAAATCATGGTCGATTGTCTTGCCTCGATATACAGGTCAATATCTTCCACAATATACTTTTCTCCGGTTGTATGCAGAGCTTCAAAACAGGAAAAGATATAATCCCATACTCGGTATTTTGTGAATAGTTCAGAAATCTGTCTTCCGGTCAGGCCTTTTGCTGATTTATACTGCTCGGTACAATAGATTAAAAAATTACCTTCTTTACTCATAATCATGCCTCCTCCGGAAATATAAATGTACCTGTCTTTTTTTCTTCATCAAACATATTAAACAGGGTTAGAGCGCTCAAATGCCACAGCTTCGTATCTTCCTGCTCCAGAAAGGAATATACCTCAGAATCATAAAATTCTTTAGTGGCAGACACTTCATCATACGGATAATTCTCAGTGATCAAGTGAATCACCTGCGGTACAAGAAGCATAAGCATAGCTTCAAATTTCTGCTTTTCCATTAAAATTCCCCCTCCGGCACTGTGCCGATAAACTTTAAGTAGTTTAACGCCTTTTCTGAGGTAAGCACTAACTGGTTATATAACTTTTTGATTTTAAGAGCCTCCAATGTCTGCTCCTTAGTTAATACTCCCGCAGTATAAAGGGTAAATGTGGTATAAACATCATCATTAGCAACAGGACCAAAGATAAATTCAAATGTTTCGCCCTCATAGCTGCCTGATCTGTTATCCGATACGAAATCAAGCCATGCCTCATCAGCAGTATCAAACCGTAAAATGGAACATTCTGCAAAGGCTTTCTGTTCATCAATCTCATAGATATTGACAATCCTGCGTCCATTTTTTCTACGCCTGTAAACCTTGTCCGCAAAGCCTATGGCCTGCTTTTTGTTTGTGGTGGTATAGAAACCAAAACCAAAATCCAGAAACCGGTTCTGCTGAATCAGCTTCGGTTCGGAAACGACCACATTACTTCCATGATACAAAATCATAAATTCCCCTCCAATACCTTTGCTGCAAGTTTTTGTTCTTCCAGCAGTGATTTAATCATTGCCTCAATATGATGACGCCTGTCAATCTGCTGTTTAAGTGTTTCAATTTCCTTCTTCCCAACGTACTTGGAAATAATCTTTTTTCCATCCCGGTATTTCAGGTAGTAGTAAGTATTACCTTTGACCTGCTTTTCAGAAATTGTGCCCTTGGGCAATTCCGCAAGAGCCTCCTGGTATTTTGCAAGCATATAATCAATCCGCTGCTTTTCCTGCAGCAATGTACTTATAATTAAATTCATTCTTTTCACCCATCTATATTATACCCAACATTTCTCAGAATATCAATGGATGTTGTGTAAATATAATTATACAGCCGCAGCACCTGAGTTGCAGTTCACTGAATGTTACTGCGCATTTTCCTCTGCCAGTTTCTTAATGGAAATCTCCTCTGTCTTATCTCTGTATTTCACTGTGAGCACTTCCTGTCCGGTCAGCTTTATTTCCTCACCGTCTGCTCCCAGAATCGTATTTCCATCCGTAAATGTATAGCCGCAGGATACGCCTCTGTTATCCGGAAGATTTCCGGTATCATCATAGTGCTCTATGATCTCTATTTCATATTCCCCTTTCTTTTCTGCTGTCAGGGTAAGCCCCATCAGTTTTGGCCGGAAGTCAATGGACACCATGCCATTCTCCATCTTATTGTATGTCATTTCCACGTCTTCAGAAGATGCCAGCTTCTCCCTGCACGCCTCCTCTGCCATTTCTTTCAGGCTGAGTTCTTCTGTTTTATCCCCATACTCTATCCGCAGAACATCGTCCTCTGAAATCTGTTCTGCCTTTCCCTCCGGTGTAAGAACTGTCTCCTCATCTATAAAGGTATAACCGCAGTATGCATTTCTGTGATTGGATTTATTCAGTGGGTTTATTCGGGAAGCCCTGACGGTTATCACATTGGTATCTCCCGGTTCTGTCTCCGCATAAAGACGTATATTTTTATCCTTTGGCGCAAACTTGATCGTCACAATTTTTCCAACATACTCTTTTGAAAGGTTCACGTCCCCGGACTTTACATTCCAGCTCTTTCCGTAATAGTAACTGAGTCCGCCGAATATCAGCGCGCATATGAGAACCGTCAGTCCGACGGCCTTCCAGATTATCCTTTTTACCTTCTTAAACGGTCGGATTGCCTTCTTATTCGCTTCTGTCATTTCCGGTTTCTGCACTTCCTGTTTCATCTCGTCCAGATACGCCCTGCATTCCCTGCAGTCCTTCAAATGCTCCTCAATCGCCCTGTCACTCTCCCTGCTGGTCAGCCCGTCCACATAGCTTGGAAGCAAATCCCTGATAATTTCGCACTTCATAATCTTACCTTCCTTTCACGATTTTCTGCTTTGCCCTGTAAAAAGTCACGCGGGCCCAATTTTCATTTTTACCGAATATCTCCCCTATTTCCTTAAAAGAAAATGCACCTGTTATGCGCAAAAGCACCACTTCCTTTGCAGTCTCGTCCAATATATGCACCTTTTTAAACACATCCATCTTCTCTTCCCTGATACAGAGCTCATCCTCCGGTCCGGCCTTGTCGGAGACCATACTTTCCTCCAGCATGGATGTACCCTTTCTCTTTCGTTTGTCCAGCTCCTGATACCATAAATGCTTGGCGATCTGGCAGAGCCAGGTAGACACCTTACAGGTTCCGTCATATTTATGGGCTGAGCGCACTGCCCGGTAAAATGTCTCCTGGGTCAGCTCCTCCGCGGTACACTCCTCACGGCACAGGGTCATCAGGAAACGGAACACCGAATCTGCGTATTCCCTGTAAATGACATCCATGTCTAACATCTCTTCCTCACCTCTCTTTACTCATATATCCGGGAAATAGAGTTTTCGTTACAGAAAACGTGAAATTTTTTTACCCACGACACCTTTGGTGTTCAACTGCATCCTTCCCACTACCGGGCGGATTTCGAGACTTTCACCCTATAGAACGCGCGCCCGCCGGGCGCACTAAAAAGCACTCTGTATCTTTTGATACAAAGTGCTTCAATGTACAAGAGTGTGTTTGAAAATTCATACTGACAAGCTGCAGGATATTTATCTTTGCAGTTCCACCAACAATTCCCATCTGCCATTCCGCTTTCCGCCCAGCCGTTTGATATAACCCTTTTCCTGCAGCACTTTTGTCCTGTTCTTCACGGTTCGTTCTGACTTTCCAAGCTTTTCAGCTAACTGCTTCTGCGTTATAACAGGATTCTTAGAAATGTTTTTGAGAATTTCAAATTCATCCAAAGTGCAATCCAAAGTGCAATTTTTGCACTTTGAAATCTCTTCTGCTGCACTTTTGATTTCCTTTTCATCTGAATAATCTACATGAAGATAACGATTTTTTAATTGATGATGCCTGTCCATCAGAAAATTCTCAAAAAACAATTCCAAATACTTCGTTGTTGCATGGATATCATTTTTTAAATCATTATAATTAGCCCGCACTAAAGCATTGCGGAAATACCATGAGTGTTCAGCAAATGCTTCATTACTTACCTCAAATCCCAGAGTCTTTAGATACTTTATAATAAATACTGCTGTTGCCCGGGTATTTCCCTCGCAGAAGGGATGAATCTGCCAAATATCAGATGTAAACTTTGCAACATGTTTCACTGCATCTGATACAGTCATTCCCTCATAAGAAAACCGTTTTTCCATATTAAAATCATAGTCCAATGTATCTTTTATACTGTCACATGATGCATAAAATACCGTCTCTCCTTTTAGCACCCATTCTTTTTTTGTAATATTATATGGTCGGATTTTCCCGGCATGATCAAATACACCTTCAAATAGACGTCGATGTATCGTCAGCCATTCAGCAGGTGAAAACTGAAAAGTATGCTCGCCCAAAATTCTTGTAATCCGTGTTGAAACAATATCCGCCTCTTTTGTATCATCTTCTAAGTCTCTGCGTTCGTCCCGCTCTTCATAGTAGCTTTGAATTCTCTTTTGCGCTGCATCAATATTTATTTTTCCCTCAATATGTTCTTTTGCTGTTTCCAACAAATATTCCGATATCTTAAGTCCGTCTACATCCTGAAGACCAATAGCAGTCTGCCAGGACTCACTTTTCTCTGCCTTATCAGGTTCTCCCTGCCGAATATAATTTTCCAGTTCAAACTGCCATTTCTTTTCCTTTGACACTCCCTGTACCGCCTTCCCTGTTATGACATGGCAATATACCTACAAGTACATTATATATTTCTGTTCATCTCCGGTCAATACGGAACAGTCCGTCACAATACAATCCTCTCCATCCTCCGCAGTGACACCCTGTACATCACATACATAAACAGTGCCACTCCAAAAATCAGCCCCAGTTCCATCACAAACAACTGTACCTCCGCTGCATCCAGGTGCATATCATTAAAATAAATCAGCAGCATGGAAAACACAAGAACAATCGTGCTCCCGGCAGCCGTCGGATATGTGAAGATCTTCCGCAGTTGTCGGCGAATCACCCTTTCTATATAATTCCTGTCCGCTCCAAGTCTTCCCAGATCGCTGAAGAGCTGCCTGTTGTCCATTGCGATAGTCACGCTTCTCACATAGGTCATAACACCCACGGCTGCCAGGGAGATCACCGCAATATACACACTCAGCAGCACAAAAACAGCAACCATCTGCATGGCGTCAGCCTTTATCAAAACCTTAAAAAAGGGTGCGTATTTCCAGTCACTCATAAGCTCCATATTATCCACGGAAAGACCAGCTTCTCCGCTGTAAAAGTATTCCTGTCCCTCCTGTTCGGCGCATTTTTCCTCATAGGCATCGTACAGCGCCAGATGGTCCGACAGTGCTCCCGCATGGGCAATGTATTCCTTTTTCAGTTCCCCGGCAAACTCATATGTGCTGTATACATCCTTCACACGGAAGAAGACCAGCTTCTCCTTGTCGGTTTTACCCGCTTCCGCAAAGCGCCGGTAATCCTCATCGGAAAGGATAAAAGTAAAAGGTTCACTGGTATTTGTCAGGTTATCGAACTCCTCCGTCCCCTGATAGGACAGTTCCCTGTTCTCTACAGACAGCAGACAGTCCGGTTTCACCCATATGGACGGGTGGTATCCGCTGGGAACGATGGTCTTGTATTCCCCGGGTTTAAGCTCTGTCCCGCGCCCGGCAATCCTGGAAAAATCAGATGCCCGGACGAACGAGGCCAGTTTCCCGGAATTCAGATCCACATATTTCCCGCTGTCTGTCAGATCCCGCATCCGGTAATCCACATACAACACCACTGCTTCTGCCTCCTCATATGTCTCTATATCCACGTTATACTTTTTCGCCAGCCCGAAAATATCATCCCTGGTGATCTGCTTTTCTTCTGCGGGATAATGCATGGAATAGTCATACGGCACGTCCTCTCCCCCGGCATAGGCAGAACGGTAATACATGGCTCCCCAAAACGCGGACAAGAGCAGGACAAACACCAGAAGTGTGATCACACACATATTTTTTGTCGTCTGTCTTGCCGTAAAACGCATCAGATTGGCAGACACAATATTCTTATAGTATTTTTCCGGGTTCCTGCCCTTGCCTGTGCGCCCTATCGCACTAAGCATAAAGAGATACAATCCGGCCGCGCTGATACAGTAAGTGACATTCCAGAAAGAGGGCATGACAAACAGAAACCATCTCATGCAGACTGCAGGCACCGCCATTGCCAGCACAAGCCCTGTAAGGATGAGTAAGATGCCGGCCCTGCCTGTCCATGGCTTTATCTCTCTCACCATCTCTGTCTTCCTCTGTTCATTTAATATATCTATAAGATTGACCCGCCGGATAAATCGCAGACCCAGCAAAAAAATGCACAGGACCAGAAAAAGTGCAAATACAATGCCGATAACCAGTCCGCCAGGCCCCACCCGGTATTTCATCCCTGCCTGGGTGAGGATCAGTGCCTCAAATCCCTTCCATATAAGAAAAGAGAGGGGAACCGACAGCACAAGCCCCCCGAGCGCGTACCGGGCCGTCACTATCCCCACTTCCACGGCAAGGCATTTTCCCAATTTTCTTTTTCTCTCGCCCAGGGCTAAAAGCACTCCGATTCCTCTGCTCTTATGCCGGAAAAACAGATTTGCACCGTAGACCGTAAAAACCGTACACCCCACAAATGTGACTCCCATCATAAGCCATGACAGCTTTCTGGTATCTCCTCCCTCCGGCAGCAGCCCCTGCACGGTGGGAGAAAAATACATAAGTGTAAAGGAAGTCACCAGCAGCACGGAGAGAAACACGCATATTCCCAGCAGGGTATACTGATTCTTATTGTGCCGCCGCAGTTTCCCCATAATTTTATTCATTGTCATCAAAGTCCCCTCCCAATACACGTATCGTATCCAAAAGCTCATCCATAAACGCTTTTCTGTCTCCTCTGTTCTCCCGTATTCCGCTGACCTGTCCGTCCTTCAGGATAATGACCCTGTCGCAGAAGGAAGCCGCGAAGCTGTCGTGGGTCACCATAAATACGGTTGCCTGCATGGTATCCCTTGCTTTGAGAAACGCATCTATCACTGCCCTGCAGGATTTGCTGTCCAGATTTCCCGTTGGCTCATCCGCCAGAATCACCAGCGGGTGGTTCATAAGCGCCCTTGCCACAGCGGTCCTCTGCTTCTCCCCTCCGGATATCTCAGCCGGATACTTCTGCATGATCTTATCAATCCCAAATACCCGGCAGATATTCTCCGCCTTTGACTCCATCTGGGCAGCCGGACGCTCATCAATGATCTGGGGAAGACAGATATTTTCAAAGACAGTGAGGCCATCCAGCAGCATAAAATCCTGGAAGACAAACCCCATCTTCCTGTTTCTCACCTTAGCCAGTTCATCCTCCTTCAGTCTGGATATATCCTCCCCTCCCATAAGAACTGCCCCCTCATCATAAGGAATGAACCTGGAAATGCAGTTTAAAAGGGTGGTCTTTCCGCTGCCGGAAGGCCCCATAACAGCCACAAATTCCCCCTTCTCCACCTCTATGGATATATCCTTCAGAACCGGGTATACCTGGTTACCAATCCTGTAGCTCTTTGACAAATGTTCCACCTGCAGCATAATATTCTCCTTTCACTGATAAAAAACCTGCTGTCTGTCTACACTTTAAATGGTAATACAGAAAGGAAAAACCCGCATTCGGCCCATTGTAAAGTTTGACACTGATTTTGTAAAGTTCCGGGAAAGAATCGACAACCGCCCGGACTTCCTGTAAAATGCAGATAACAGGATTATAAAGGAGTGACTTGCTATGGTAAAAATAGGGATCTGTGATGATGAACCGGAGATGAGAAAACCTCTCCGTCAAATACTGGAACAGGTCTTACAGCTTCAGGGCGTGGAATATCTGATCTCTGAATCGGAATCCGGTGAGGAACTCACTGCCGGAATCTCCTGTCTTGATATTGATATTCTCTTTCTGGATATTGAAATGAGGAGCCTGGATGGCATAGAGACAGCCAAACTGCTGCGCAGAAAGGGGATGAAAGGCATTATCATATTCGTAACCGCTTACCCGGATTTTGTCTTCCAGGGCTATGAAGTCCATGCCTTTCATTACATTCTGAAACCTTACCGGAAAGAAAAAATAGAAGAGGTTCTCAGACAGGCCCTGCATGAGCTGGATCTGTCAAAGGAACAGTATTTCGTAATAGAACAGAAAGCAAGAGTCATCCGCATCCCTCTCAGTCAGACCATTGCCTTTCAGAGCGACCGCAGGAAGGTGGAGGCCCTTTTGGAGGAAGACTTTGTTGCCTTTTACGGCAGGATAGATGAAGTATGCCGGGAACTTCCCTCCTGCTTTATACGGATCCATAACCGGTATATCGTAAATCTGAATTATGTGACTACGCTGGAGAAGGACCGGTGCATACTGGGCAGCCGTTCCTTTCCGGTCAGCAGGGCCTTCCGGCAGGAACTGGAAACGGCCTTTGCCAGGGCAATGCTGAAATAAAACAGGGAGGGAAAAAGTATGGACAGTCAAATCATCATGGAAAGCGCAGGGCGGCTCATAAGCATGGGGCTGTATGTGGTCACGTCGTTTTTCTTCTGCCGTATGCTCTGTTGTATCCTCCCTCAAAAAGAGGGGCGTTTCTATGATATTCTCATTTTTATATCCGGCATTTTCATTCCCGGCATGGTCATTGACCCTGAGGACATGTTCAATGTCACACTGGATCTGGTCTGGCTGCTGCTTCTGACGCTTTTTTGCTTTAAAGGCTCTGTAGTCTCCAAGTTCTCTGTGACGGCTGTCATCTATCCTCTGATCATTGCCCTGAACTTCCTGGTATCCGACATTTCCCTGAGCATCTGGCTTGCCAGCGGGAAGAGTTTCCCGGTAGATCTGGCAGTCACTCTCCTGGACGGCTGTATTCATATTCTCTTCTGGTATCTGATTTACAGAACCTTTGTCAGCAGAGTCCGGCAGGCCAGCCGACTGTACAGCCGCAATACCTGGATTCTTCTGGGAATCATCTGCCTTGCCTCCCTTGTGAGCATCACAGGGTATATTTATTATCCCCCGGAGGAGACCTATAAAATATGGCCCTGCGCCATTGCCTGCATGGCAACCAATATAGGCAGTCTCTATCTGGCAGGGTATTTTGTGAATACCATTCAGCAGGAAATGGAGCAGGACAACTTGAAACTTCAGCGTGTTTATTATGAAGAACTGGAGAGAAACCAGACAGAAATACGCAGATTCCGCCATGATATGAACCACCACCTGCTGGTCATCCGGGATTTGTTTGACCGGGAAGACAGGGAGGCCGCCCATGCCTATTTTCGGGAACTGGAATCCCAGATAACGCCCAAAAACCGGTGCTTCTGTAAAAACAGCGTTCTGAATGCCGTACTGAATGCCAAATACAGCCAGGCTGAAGACAGCGGCATTGACTGCTTTTTCCACATTGATCTGCCGGAAGTCACAGCCATTGACCAGGTCAGCCTGTGTTCCATATTCGCCAACACATTGGACAACGCCATTGAGGCCTCACGGAAAATACCTGAACCGGAAAAGCGCAGCATTTCCGTCAAGGCCAGAATAGCGGACAACGGATTCTTCAGCTATGAGATCAAAAATGAAAAGCGAAATAAAGTCCTCATGGAAAAAGGAAACTATATCTCAGATAAGAAAAACAAATCCGAACACGGCCTGGGTCTCTCCAATGTACAGAGGACTGTGGAAAAATACAATGGAACACTGCACATTTCCTATGATGATACCTCTTTTACCGTGGTCATACTCATCGGAAACGCTCTGTAGCTAATCCACATCCGCCCGCAGCCTCTCAATCACGCTTTCCTTCTGTGTCATCTGATAAATAAGAGGCGGAACCATAACACATACCGCGATGATGACCGCAAATAAGATCAGGTTATAGAGGACAGGCAGAGAGTACCCCATATTGTACACCTTTACACTCTGGAAGACTATATAACTAAGGGGCAGTCCCACGGCCATGGAGAGCAGGATAGACAGTATTCCGTAACCAAGTCCCTCCTGGACCAATACCTTCCTTATCTGCCCCGACGTCATGCCCAGGCTCTCCAGAGTGGCAAACTCCTTTGCCCGGTTCTGGACACCGGCTGCCATCATGTTGATATAATTCAGAATGGCGAGCACTGCCAGGATTATGCCCAGTCCGCCGCCCAGGACTTTCACCTGCTGCTCCGATGACTTCATCTCCTGGTACCGGGTCAATTTTGAATCAAAGGAAATTTGTTTTTCATCCCGGAAGACACTTTTTACTGCTTTCTCCGTCTCTTTGTCATACGGCTTCTCATACTCTATCCGTACCACTTCAGTTAAAATATTATCCCCCATAAGTTCCTTCGCCAAAGTATTGCTGACCAGCAGATTCGGGCAATAGCCTCCGGAATATTCAGACGGGTCATCTATTACATTTCCTCCGTCCATACTGCTTTCTCCAGTTGCTGCAACAGTTATCTCATGCTCTTTCTCCGGCTCCTGACCATCCGGAAGGAAAAAACGAATTTTTTTTCCTACTGCCTCCTCTGCAGATGCCCAGAATGGCACTGCGATGGCAGTCTCTCCCTTTTCAAAGGCTTCCTCGTCTAAATTCCCTCCCAGAGTATCATTTATCTTCCGGAATTCCTCGGGACTGATTCCCACGAAACGCCCGTCGAATATGCAGTTTAACGCACGCGGATCTTTTTTGTATTCCTCTATATCTTTTTCATAGTCCCCCGGTGAGTATCTGCTCTGATATAGTCTTTTATAATACGGACCTAATAACTCCTCCTGATATGGGACAATCATCTGTGCCGTAGTCACCGGCCTTATCTCCTTCACGCCCTCTATGGCGCGGATCTCATCCAGTCTCTCTTCCGTAATAAGAGGCAGTTTTTCTTCCAGGGTTGTCTGATTATTAACCGTAATATCACACGAACGAATCTGATTCAGGATATTTTTCGCGTCATTTCCCCTGATCACTGCATTGACACAGAGAAATACAGTCAGCACTACGAAAAATGAGCCCAGTATCACGGCGGCCTGCTTCCTGTCCCGGAACATATTCCTGCGGGCCATGTCCTTCAGACCTCTCTCCCGCTCCTTCTGCTTCTCCCTGCCTTTTGTAAGCCCCGTGTAGCTGACAGCTTCAATGGGGGAACACTCCCCTGTGATAACAGCCGGTTTTCGGCAGCCGGCAATGACTGTAGCTGACGAAAACAAGGCCGCTCCCACGTAAATAAAAGGGTGTACCGTGACAATCTTCATTCCTGACATTCCGGGATTTATCAATCTTAGCGCCGTGGGGATGAGTCCGGCCGAAACCGCTGCTCCAAGCGCCATCCCCACCGGTATGCCGATACAGGAATTCCAAAGCGCCTGAAGATAGACCAGACGTTTTAACTGCACAGAGGTCATGCCAAGAGTCTTAAGCTGCCCGTAATACCGAATGTCCTTTGAGACAGAGATATAAAGCGTATTATAGACAAAGAGATAGCCGCTTATAAGAATCATCACAAGCAGTCCCCCAACGCCCACTGCCATCCTGATAAAATTCTGCATAATATGGTCATCTGCTATGAGCATCTGCCTGTCCTGCAAATCCAGGGGTTTCTGTATGTTCATAATATCTTTCGCGGAATAAAGAGATTTCTTTAAGGTGATCTTCAGCGCTCCCTGGGTAAAATCTGTCTGCTTCACACCTGTCGTCTCATAAAACGCCTGTGACACATAGCCATACTGCTTTCCGGAATAGTCCCTGTAATATCCGCTTAAAATAAACGTTTTGCTGATATTTTGCTGTGCAGACACCGGATCTTCCAGCTCCTGTCTCTCGGTATCCTCGGCTAAAGAATAGTAGGTGAGAGGTAATTCCATTCCAATCTCCGGCTCCTTGATTCCCATGTCCTCCAGAGCCGCAGTGGAAAGTACCAGTTCCTCCTCTTTTTTCGGATAACTCCCTTTAAAAAACTCATATGCCGGAATGCACTGCTTTTCCCAGCAGGTATCGTCCACCCAGTAAAGCCTTGTTTTATCAAGGGATACATCCCGGTATGTCTCAGCAATGGCACATTTGACAGCGACTCCCGCATACTTTACGGATTCCATATCCCTTACCAGCTCCACCTGGTCAGCGCGGGGTTCCGTCAGTTCCATGTCAAAATCCATTCCGTTCATGCGGATAGCGCGCTGGGATACGGCATCCCAGTAACTGATACCGATTCCCAGCACTGCCGTTATCAGAAATGTAGTGAGGATAACCGCAAAAACAGTGAGCGCATTCCGTTTCTTATTTGCCCTGTAAGTCCTCATTGCCACAGAGGCGATGATTTTCCGATTGTTCACCTTCATCATACAGCATCACCTCCGCAGATTCTTCCATCCTCCAGACGTATGATCCTGCCTGCCATCTGGGCGATTTCCTCGTTGTGGGTGATCATGACCACCGTCTGGCCCAACTGCTCGCCGGATACCTTGATAAGTCCCAGGACGTCCTGGCTGGTGCTGCTGTCCAGGTTGCCGGTTGGTTCGTCAGCCAGGATAATGGCCGGCTTTGCTGCCAGCGCCCTGGCAAGGGCTACCCTCTGCTGCTGCCCGCCGGAGAGCTGATTCGGCATGGCAAACTTTTTCTCTCCCAGACCCAGCATCTCCAGAATATTCTCCACAAATTTCCTGTCGGGCTTGATGCCGTCAAGCTGGATGGGAAGTATGATATTCTCGTATACATTCATAAGCGGGAGCAGATTGTAGTTCTGAAATACAAACCCGATCTTCCTGCGCCTGAATATGGTCAGCTCATCCTTTGTCATACCGGATATGTCCCTGCCGTCCACGATCACCGTTCCGGATGTGGGCACATCCAGACCGCCCAGCATGTGGAGTAAAGTAGATTTTCCGCTCCCGGATCTGCCTACAATGGCTATAAATTCACCTTTTTCCACAGTAAGACTGACTCCGTCCAGTGCCCTGACCGTTGCATCTCCCAACTGATAATATTTCCTCAGATTTTCCGTAACCAGTATTTCCATATGAAAAGTCCTCCTCGTTCTTGGTTCTCCTACAATATAACAGAGAAAGCTTTCCACATCCTTTCTCAAATATGACAAGATTGTAATATTCTCAATTCCTTCTCAGATAAACAGAAAATTCCGCTCCGCTGCCCGGTTCTGATTTTACCTTGATGTAACCTCCCTGCTTTTTTATGATTTCCCGCACAAGATACAGACCGATTCCGAGGCCTTTTTCCCCGGATACTTCCGGGGATCGGTAGAACCTCTGGAAAATCAGTCCCTGTTCTTCCTCACGGATGCCGATTCCCTCATCCTTCACACGAACACACAAAAAGGATTCATAGGGGACCGACAAGACACGGATCACAGACTGGGCCGGTGAATACTTCACCGCATTGTCCAGAAGGTTGACCAGTGCCTCCACAGTCCATTTCATATCAAAGAATGCGCTTTCCGGGGAAGACTCCGCCTCTATGACAATCCCCTTTTTCAGTGCCTGCATCTCCACAGCCTGACATGCCCTGGCGATCAGCTCATCCACGGAAGATTTCTCCACATGTACGGCGATCATCTCTGTTTCCAGATAGGAGGAACGCACCAGTTCCTTCATAAAAAAGTCCAGCTTATCGGCCTGTCTGTGAATCTGGGAAGCCATTTTCCCCGCCTGTTCCGGAAGCTCCTGTTCCTCCAGAAGACCTGCATAGAGCATAATATTCGTCAGAGGCGTACGTACCTGATGGGAAATGTCTGAGATCAGTGCCTTTACCAGATTCCGTTCCCTGTCCGCCTGTTCACAGTTCATCCGTGACATCTCCACAAGCTGGTTCAGCCGCTGTATGACAGCAGAATCCATAGATTCATCATAACTGCACTCCTGGATGGTTCCGCCGATTGCCCGGTCAAGCTGCTCCAACACTGTGTCCATCTGCCTTCTGATACGCCTCCGGTACCGGAAAGTATAACCGGCAGCCCCCGCAAATGCAGCGCAGGAAAGGACGACGGCAGATATCAGCGCCCCGCTCATAAGGAGTTCTCCCACTGATATCCTTTTCCATATACGGTCTTGATATGCTCCGGTTTGGAGGGATTATCCTCCAGCTTATCCCTGAGGCGGCGGATCCCGACAGAAAGAGCATTGTCCTCCACATACTCCGTGCCGTCCGGCCACACCCACTCCATCAGACGTTCCCGGGTCAGAATCTGTCCCGGATGAAAGACCAGCAGATATAAAATGCGCTGTTCTGTCCTGCTCAAATCTACGGGTATCCCGTTCTTTAAAAACTCCATGGTTGCAAACTGAAAACGGAATGGTCCCTGTGCATAATCCGTCTCCTGTTCCGGGGCCGTCCTCCGAAGAAGCGCCCGTATCCTTGCCCGCAGGACCATGGTTGAAAATGGTTTTGTGATATAGTCATCCGCGCCGCATTCCAGCCCCCGCACAATATCCAGCTCCATATCCCTGGCAGTGAGGAGGATAATGGATACCTTGCTGCTCTTCCTTATCTTCCGGCACAGTTCAAAGCCGCTGCCGTCCGGCAGGTTCACATCCAGTATGAGCAGATCAAATGTCTGCTGACGGAACTTTTCCTCTGCCTCTTTTATGGTACTGCAGATCGTGAAGGAAAAGTCATCACTCATGAGTGCCATCTCCATCCCCGCTGCCAGATCTGCGTCGTCTTCCAGTATGAGAATATATTTCAAGTTTTTTCTCTCCTTTCTTATGGCAGAATGTCTGCTGTCTCAGCCGCCAAAAAGGTACACGAAAGAATCGCATACCTTTATAACGTCAATATAAATTTTAAATACTTTCCTTCTTTTGCAGCCGTCAGCGTACCTCCCATTTTCTCTGTCAGACATTTGGCGATGGTGAGTCCCAGCCCTGTGCTTCCCTGGTTTCTGGAACTGTCCGCAGTGTAAAAACGCTCAAACAGCCTTCCCGCTGTCTCCTCTGACATTCCCTCCGCATCGTTCGTAAAAGATATGACTGCCCTGCCGCCCTCTCTATCCAGGCGGACGGACAGCTCTCTTCCGGCATATCTGCATACATTCTGCAGAAGATTCTGGAACACGCGCTCTAACCCGTCCTTGTCTGCCCGGACATTCACCGGCCCCTCCATAATATTTATGTCAACCAGAAGATTCCTGGCAGTCAATTCCGGATAGTAATCCACAATGGTCTCTCTGAGAAGACGTGCAATATCCACATGTTCCACCCTGGGGGTGTAGTCTTCCCCGGAGAACCTGGATAACTCATAGAACTGGCCCACAAGCTGCTGCAGAAAGCGGGCTTTTCGTTTTACCACCTCCAGTGCCTCCCGGTCCTCCGGGTCCAGAGCTGTTTTGTCCATAATATCCAGATATCCGATCATGGAGGTAAGAGGCGTGCGCAGGTCATGGCTGATATTTTCAATCTGTCTCTGGAATTCCTGCTCTCTTTTGGCATATTCCAGGTGCTGCTCCCGTATCTTCCTGAGCGCCTCATTGATGGTTACAAGAAGCTCCTCCATCTCTCGGTCAGGCGCAGGCAGTTTCAGCACCCGGTTGGCCTCCAGTTCGCCGCTGATTTCCTTCAGCGCACGATTGGTCCGTCTGACTGCTCCTGCCATGGTTCTGCATCGCAGGAAAAAATACAGAGAAGTCAGGCTCAGCAGACCCAACACGAAATACAGCAAACTTTCCACACCCCTTTCCTTCACACGGTTCGGACAAACTCTATCCGATTTCCTTTTTCCTGCTTACTAAAATACCCGCTGCGCCAAAGATAAGAATCCCGGCAGCCCCTGCTATGATGCATTTTGCCAGTCCGGAGGGAGTATCCCACAGACAGTGGTACCCCGACATATTGGCACTCACCTCAAAGCGGAAGATGTTCCAGGGCATCCATCCGGCGATCTTACGCAGAATTTCCACCTTAAACCCCGCATAATAACAGATGACAGGAATCACATTCATAACCGCAAACCAGACGATCGCTGCCACCACATCCTTCTCAAAAAGGGTGAGTAAAGCCACACCCAGAATCACAGCCGCGAAGGCACTGGGCATTGCCGCTCCGATTCCCCCTGCCATCTTTCCCAAAGGCTCGGCCGCGGGACCACCCAGCAGCAGATAGGCACTTCCCACGTAAAAGACCAGGATAACTGCCATACAGCAGAGAGCTGTGGCGATACTGACAACACATTTTCCGATAAAAATATGTATCCTTGGAATCCCATAAGCCACCACGTTCTTCAAAGTACCGTTTTTTCTCTCATCACCAAACAGCAGCGCCGCTACGACAAAACCCGATATAAACAGAATCTGCAGATTAGCGATCAGATTATTCAGTGAAAAGCTCATAAGGCCGTATGGAAAATTTGTAATATTCTGATTGCTTATATACAGCACCAGATTCATCAGCACCAGCAGCCCTGATGCGATTCCTGCTGCCACGTACATTCCCCTGCTGTGTGTAATGCGGTATCCCTCACCTTTTATATAATTAAGCATATTTCCGCCCTCCGTTCTTCAAATCCATATAATACTCCTCCAGCGTCACCTGTCTTCTCTCCAGCCTTGAGATATCCATCCGGTTCTCGCTGGCAAGGCGGCTGTACGCGCCGATATCCATCATGGGATTGACAATATGAATGGTCTTGTCCGGAAGGACCTTGTAGCTTTCCGTGTGAAATTTCTTTTCCAAAACAGCAGTATACCGCTCCGGTTCTGACACATTGATCTCAATGTAGTCCGAACACTTTTCTTTTATCTCCTCCGCAGTGATCTGCTCAGCCAGTTTTCCGTCCGTAAGGAACCCATAGACTGTGGCAAGCTGCTCCAGCTCTGTGAGTATATGGCTGGACAGGATAATGGTAATATTCTTCTCCCGGCTGAGCCGCTGCAGCAGATTCCTGATCTCTATGATCCCGCTTGGGTCCAGGCCGTTGATCGGTTCATCCAGGATCAGCAGCTCCGGTTCACCGATCAGGGCAATGGCAAGGCCAAGCCGCTGCTTCATGCCCAGGGATAAATCCCTGCACCGCTTCTTTTTCCGGTCTGCAAGCCCCACCAGCTCCAGGACTTCATCCACTGCCCTTTTGCCCGGAACCCCTTTTAATATCCGGTAATACTCCAGATTCTTCTCCACGGAAATCTGGGGATAGAATCCCGGCGCCTCTATGACAGCTCCGGTCCTTCTCCTCTGTTCCTCCATATCCTTCCGGCTGTGGCAGCCGAATAAGGTAAGTTCCCCTTCATCCGCATAAATATGGCCTGACAACAGTTTCAGAAATGTAGTTTTTCCTGCCCCGTTGTCCCCTACCAATCCGTAAACGGCTCCTCTTTTTACAGTTATGTCAACCTTATCCAGTGCAGTAAAACTGCCGTACCGCTTGGTGACTTTTCTCGCTTCCGCTGCATATGCTGTCATATCTTTTTCATCCTTTCCTGAACTTATCTCTTCATGTGGCTATATTATAATCGGCCGCTTTTTAATAAGTCTTCAAGAAACTTTAAAGAAATCGTAAAGACGGATTCACGCCATTTTAAATCCGATACCCCAGACTGTACGGATATATTCCGCCTCCGGGTCTATGGCTGCTATCTTTTTCCTGATATTACTCACATGGACATTGACGGTGTTATCCTCCCCGTAATACCCGTTTTTCCATACCTGTTCATAGAGGCTTTCCCTGGAAAATACCTTCCGGGGCTGCTGTATCAGAATGCACAGAATCTCATATTCGTATCTGGTCAGGGAAATCTCCCTCTGCTTTACCGTGACGGTTCTGGATGCCTGATCCAGTATCAGGTCTTTATACGTGTATCGTTCAGATTCCGTTCCGGCACCCGGACTGCCGCAGCGCCGGAAAGCAGCCATGACGCGTACCAGCACCTCCTCCGGCTCAAAGGGCTTTGTGATATAATCATCTGCCCCAAGCGTGATGGTCTCCACCTTGTTCTTAAGGGCAGTCCTGGCAGACAGGACAAGGATTGGAATCTGCAGTCCCATCTCCGTACGCGCCATTTTGATAATCTCCTCCCCGCTGATTCCAGGAAGCATCAGGTCCAGCATGATCATGTCCGGCGTTTCCCTCTCAAGCCTCAGCTGTGCCTCTGTTCCCGAATACGCAGCCGTTGTCTCATATCCCGCCTTCGCAAGAATCCGGCACAGCAGCCTGTTTATATCCGTGTCATCCTCTATCACTAGTATTCTCTGCATAAAAATCTCCCGGTACTTTATACTTTATCAAGGATTATAACAGATTCCTCAGTAAACATCAAAGAAACTTCTCTCAGGTTTGCAGCCTATTCCCTATTCCTCCACTTCTATTTCCAGGCCCTCCATGTGGTGTTTTCCCATCTTGTGACGTGCCTTTCTGACCTCCACAGTGTCAAATATAATGGAGAAATCATAGTCCTCAGGGTAGAGTTCCGCAGCCGCCACCTTCAGCCTAAGCCGTTTATGGCTGATGAGCATCTTTTCATTTCTGAGCTGTACCAGGACATTTCCGTTCTTATCTGCCGGTTTCACCACAATTCCGATCTTTTCATCCGGCAGTATGGTCACACTGTCGCCTCTGGTAAATTTACGCACAGCGTCCATGCTGTCCCTGACCACGGCTGCTTTTTCAATACGCGGCGCGTGAAGCTTTTCCAGCCTGCTGCTGCCGCCGTGCAGGTGCATATTTTGAATCAGAGCCTCACTTCTCTCCCCATATGCCTCCCTGGCTGCAGCAGCCAGCATTTTGTCCGGAAATCCCAGTCTCTTTGCAATATACAGGGCACAGCTCTCCCCCGCCTCTCCGACTTTCAGCCGATACAAAGGCTTCAGGCTGTCTCTGTCAAACTCCATTCTGGCATTCTGCACGTCCCCGTACCTGTCCGCGTATTCTTTCACCTCAGGATAGTGGGTGGTGACCAGAAAGAGGGCACCGCTCCTGCGCAGTTCCTCCAGTATGGAAATGGCGATTCCCATTCCCTCCTGAGGATCTGTTCCGGAACCCAGTTCGTCCATGATCACAAGGCTGTCCGGTCTTACCCGTTTTAAAATGTCCAGCACATTTTTAATGTGGGCTGAGAAGGTTGACAGATTATCCGAAATATTCTGCCCGTCACCGATATCACACAGGATCTGGTTCTGCATACATATATCGGCTTCCCTGCAGGGAACGTGCAGGCCCGAGCAGGCCATTGCACTCATCAGCGCCACTGTCTTGATAGCCACCGTCTTACCTCCGGTATTCGGTCCCGTAATGATCACGCCGCGGATTCCCCTGCCGATCTGAAAGTCCAGCGGTACACAGCTCTCCTTCTCCAGCATGGGATGTCTGGCGCCTTTCAGCTCCATATACTGTTCCAGGTTGATCTTCGGCTCCACGGCATCCATTTCCAGGCTCAGTTTTCCCTTGGCAAACATGAAGTCCAGCTTTTGGATGACCCGGATGTCCTCCATCAGCTCTGCTTCCCTCTCAGCAGTCATATTGGTGAGAGTGTACAGGATTTTCCGCTCCTCCGCGTCCTCCTCGATCCTGTATATTTCCAGCTCCTCCCGAAGGTTTGCCACTGCCTCCGGTTCTATGAACAGTGTGGCGCCTGTGGAAGACTGCTCCACAACGCTGCCCGGAACCATGGACCTGCACTCTTTCTTCACAGGGATACAGAATCTTCCGTTTCTGGTGACTACAAAGGAGTCGTTCAGATACTGCCTGTTGGTTTTCAGTGCCCTCTCTGCCCTCTCACTTACTTTTTCCTCCAGGATCTGAATCTGTTTTTTGATATCTTTTAAATAGGCGGAGGCATAGTCATCCACTCTTCCGCCTCTGATACAGCGCTCTATCTCTTCCTGCAGTTCCTCAGGAAAGGCCAGGTTTTGGTTATAATAGGCAAGGCTGATCCGTCCCTCCTCACCTCTTAGCAGATAGGATTTCAGCCGCCGCACGGCACTCAGGAACATGCCGGTCTCCTCAAGCTGTTCCGGCAGGAGCATATCACCTCTGACCGCCTTCTGCAGATATTCCTCCACATGCTCCATGGCCGGTATGGGCGGAGTTCCCGCCAGCTCTATCATAGCTCTCGCCTGGGTGGTATCCCGCTGCTGCTTTCTCAATTCCGTCTCTGACAGGATGGGAACCATTTCCATGATTCTGTTTCCCGCATTCTCTGTGGCGGCGCATTCTTTTAATTTTTCTAATATATGATAATATCCGATTGTTTCCAATGATTTTCTGCTCATGTTTTTTCCTCTCTAAAAAAGACGTAACCGTTCCGACAAGCTGAACACAGACCCGTCTGAACTATTACAAAAAGACCACAGATACATCGCCCCGAACGGGTATACGACTTCTGTGGTCTTCCATGAGAAAAATCCATACAGCAGCGCAAAAACAAGCCGCCTTCAAAGCAGCCAAGCACTGTATTCTCTCCATCATTCCAATATATTTGAAGTGTATGATAAGGGTTCGTAAGCGAATGTATCAGCCATCAGGGTACACTGATACAAGGATAGGGTATCAGAAAAAATGATATACTATCCCTACAGATTATTCGATTATTCTGTAATCTCCACTACGGAAACCCTCAGCACAAAGACACCTCATTTCTAAATTGATATTTATTTACTGTAACTGTTCAGCGGCATTACAGTTACGGGCAGACCTGCTGAATCGTTACGGTTCTTCCTGCATTATAACCGCCGGACGCGGCTTTGTCAAACCTGAAATCTGTTATATTCACGATAACAGTCCCTGCAGAGAATCTCATCCCCCTGCAGATGCATCATATTTTCCGATGCAGTCTCCCCGCAGCGGGAACAGCAGATGGATTTGAAGATCCTTGCATTTTCCGGCAGTGCGATCTTTGTCTCCTTTACATCAAACATTTCCTTGAAACTGCACGCCTGATAATACCGGAAGGATTCCCCTTTGCTCAGGCCTTCCGGGCGTGGCTTCAGAATCAGGCGTACGGATTTGCCGGTATCTCTGTTATAGAAGGAAAATGCCTGCTTTCCGCACATATGAAAGAGCAGATTCCCCTTTCCCACACTGCATCCCAGTATTACCTGAATGGCATCCACGCCGCAGGCGTCATTTTCTGAAATACACACAAGCTGTTCATCCCGGGAGACACAGCAGTCTTTCCCCATCTTAATGTCCAAAAGTTCCATGGCGTAAAGAGCTGCCTTATAGCCAATGGTAAGGCCGCCGCACTCATGACCATGAAATTCCACACATTTTTTCCAGATTTTATCGTTCATTTTTCTCCCTTTCTATGAAATATCCTACCGAAGCGTATTCTGACTCTTGTCTGCCGAAATACTCCCTCTGCTATCTCCTGCCTCTCTCTTTTCCCGGCCCTGCTGTTTCCACCTGAAGAATTCTCCGCCTTGGACCTGTATCCTCCACCTTTACCCTCTGGGTGATCAAAAATCCCACAGCGGCAAACACAACGCAAAGCCCCAGCGTGGGTCTCAGTCCGATCCTGTCCATGAGAAACCCGCCCGCCAGATTCCCCACACAGCTTCCCACTCCGACTGTCACCATACCAAAGATGGTCTGTCCCACGATCCTGTCCTTCTCCTTCAATTCCTGGTTGATGAAGAACACAGAGACCGGTGTAAAGATACCAAAGGACAGTGACTGCAGCGCAAATCCCAGAAATGCCACCGCCAGATTCGGCGCCAGAAAAATCACCAGCGGACGAAGAACAAAGAACACGCTGCTCAGCTTCAGCAGTTTCTTACAGGATATCTTACGGATGAGATAATTGCACAAAAACATGGCGGGCATCTCACTGGCTGCACAGAAGAACGCTGCGATCCCGAAGGTACCGTCCGTTCCCCCAAGCTCACGCACGATATTGATCATATAGGTACCGAGGACGGAGCTTGTCATATAGCAGATTCCGAACCCGGCTACAAACAGCAGCAGAGGCCTGTTTCCCCTGAGAATCTCCATCACACTGCTGGACGGCTCCTGTTCTTCCCTGACCACGGAAGATTTGGGGTCCTGCATGGAGAGCACCACCACAAAAAGCAGAAATTCCATACCTGCAAAGGCAAAGGTGAGAATCCCCGGATAAAAATGTTCCACAAGCTGCCCCAGGATCACGGCGCTGACAGCATAGCTGACTGAGCCAAGCCCTCTGGAAATGCAGAAATTCACCTCGTATCCCTGGTTCATGTATTCCATTCCCATTGCCGTGATCAGCGGCGTAATAGAGTTGTACAGGGTGTTCAGCACAAGATACAGCCCTACAATGGCCATTTTCGGCAGGGGTACCGTCCCCAGGACAAGATACCCCGCCGTCACTGCCAGTATGATCAGCAGGATCATTTTCTTTAAGCTCAGCCCCCGGACCTTTTCCACCACTCCGGCCAGAAACGGCTGCATCCATATGCTGATAAATGCCGCACCGCCCACGGACATTCCCACAAGCGTGTTGGATAATCCCTTATACTGCAGAAACACCGCTGCAAATCCCATGATCGCGCAGCTTGATACCCAGTAAAAACACTGAAGCAGTGTATATTGATGACGCACCTGCACACTCTTTATCCGTTTCATCTCATCCTTATCCTTCCGATCATCATGCATCTTTCACCCTTTATATACCAAATGCTGACAATCGTCAATAGAAAAAAGAACTAAAGAAATGGAGAAATTTTTGTTAGTTTACCGAAGGGATTCTACATCAATATCCGCTGATAAAACCGCCTGATTCAACGCTTCACTGTCTGCGCCCTCTTCTGCTGCCTGTACCCACAGATCCATGTCATCGAAAACATAAATTTTAAGTTCCGATATATCCATTCCCCGGACAGCATTCACAGATTTCCCGTAAAATTCCGCCGTGGGTGTCAGTCTCTCCCCGTCCTGATTAAATATGATGGTTTGACACTGCTCGTATGTCCGGCCCATCTGCTCAGCAAATTCTTCATATGTAATGCCGAAATCATCCGAACCTCCTGTCTTTTCCCTCATAACAGATTCGTACTCTTCCCTGGTGATCTCTCTCTCCGTATAGGGCGCATCTGTATATGTGATCACCTGATACGGCGATACAAATACTTTATTCAGGCTGTATCCGTTTTCCTCTTTGTTTACAGGTATCTCCTTTACTGCCTCCGTGTCCACTTCAAACGGCAGTTCCAGGCTCCACGCACCCTGAATCTTATGGAAAGCTGATATGTCCTCCGCATCTGTTTCATTGATATCATCATATCCGACCATGGAAAGCTGAAGTTCAAGAGTACCTGCCTGCAGGTCCTGTTCCTCCAGATCCAGCTTCAGCATGCCCACGAAGGTATTGTCATCCACAATATTTCCTTCCAGGTTATTGTTCATCAGCCTGATTTCTTCCGCACTGTCAGAGAGCTTCCAGTCTCCCTCCAGATACAGGATATTTCCGGGGATGTTGTTCAGTCCTCCCTGCTCCACATCCACCTCTGCCGTCACAAATACGGAAAGCCCGTCACAGTAAATCTCCGATGCGGTAATTGTCACACCTGCATCCTGAACCGTATAACCGGAATCAGCGGGAATTGTGCCGTCAGCCTCCTCCCGGGACAGGACTTCCGCCTTATCACTGTAATCTCCCGAAAACGTGGACTGATGCTGAACCTGTTTAAAAATTTCACCGAGGATTGGTATTTTAGCCGCAAATGCAGGATTTGCAAAGCAGACTGTTGTCACGGTAACGGCCGCCGCTGCTGCTGCCGCTGTATATTTTATCCAATTTCTTTTGCCGGGTTCCCGTTTTCCCTCTTTCTCGGGAAGGTTTGCAAGTGTCGCTGTATATCTCTTCCATACCTCTTCCGGAACCTTTGTGTCTTCCCTGAGACCTTCGATCATATTATCAAAATTTTTCATATCAGATACCCCTTTCCAATCCGCAGTGTACTGCTTTTTTCTGAACATCCGGCATACTACGGGGTGGCTCCCCGCTCATGTTGTACTGCTGTTCCAGCTTTTCCCTGGCTTTCGCCAGTCTGCCTCTCACTGTGCTCTGGTTTATCTGGAGGATTTCCGCGATCTCCCTCGTCTTGAATCCCTGCACATAGTATAAAATGACTACGATCCGGTATTTCTCATCAAGACTGTTCAGGAAATCCCTCCACTCCACATTTGCATAGCTTTCATCCTGCGCCCACGCCTCCGGCAGGGATTCCTCTGAGACCAGTCTCTTCCTCTGCCGGTAAATGGAATTGCAGTGATTGATCAGAATTCGTGTCAGCCAGGTTGCAAAATACTCATCCTTTTTCAGAGTATCTATCTTCTCCCAGCATGTAAGGGCTGTATCCTGCATGGCATCTGCCACATCCTCGTCATTTTTCAAAATGGCCTTGGCCGCCTTATATAAAGCAGGCCCCTGCTGCTCCATAAGTTTCTGGAACGCGGCTTTGTCGTGCTTCTTGGCCCTTTTGATCAGTAATATGTTCATACTCATCCCCCTTTGTGGAGTCCGGAGCTCCTGTTCGCTTTGTACACTTATTAGATGGGCGAGGCGGGGATTTTGTCCACCCGGGTATCTGATTTTTGAAACAGGCGATCATGCCCTGCAAATTTTCACTGATATCTCTTATATAATATCACGTATCAAAATGTGTTCCCTTTTACGAAATTTCCAGCTTTCCCTGTCCTGCGAATGCTCAATTAAAAATTCTATGGCATCTCTGTAATTTTCCTCTGCGCTCTTCTCAATCAGCAAAAGTCCTTTTTCCCTGTCCTGCTCAAATTGATATTTTCCATAGTAACAATACAATCCATAATCGTAATCAGCCATATAAAGCCCCGCTTTCTGCGCCTGCTCCAAATAACCCGCTGCCTCCTTCAGATCCATCCGGTTTCCGGCATCTCTGAACAAAAGTCGTGACAGGTAACAGGCTGATACCGGATCCCCCTTCTGAGCCGCCTCCTCCAGATAATCATATGCCTCCTCGGTTCTGTTTTTTATACTGCAGATACAGCCTGCGAGTCTTGCACAGGGAATACTGCCGCATGCATATCCCTCCATGGCTGTCTCCTCCGCTTTTTCATAGTTTTCCTGAAAAAAGAAACCTTTTGCCTTTTGATAACAGGAAAACCCATACTCCTCCTTCTTTACAGCCTGTTCCTGGGTTCTCTTTACTTCCTGCAGTGCTTCTCTATATTCTTCCGCATTTTGAAATCTTTTCTTTGGATCTGCGGATATCATCTTAAGCACCATTTCTTTCCACCCGGCAGTCCCCAAAACAGGAGGCGCCGGCTGTTTTTTCTCCATCAGAGCCTTCAGACCGGAATAGGGATACCGCATCCCATTCAGGACATAGTATAGCACCGCGCCCACAGAATATATATCACAGGTAAAATCCGATTCTCCTCCCAAAGCCACTTCCGGGGCACAGGTGCCAAGGCTCCCAAGCTGTGTTACTACCGTCGCATGGGTCAGCTCCCTTGCGATTCCAAAGTCTCCCAACTTGAATTCGGGTTCTTCCCATCCGGTCACAAAGATATTTTCCGGCTTAATATCCCGGTGGATTACATGGAGTTTTTCCATAGCGTCCAGAACAGCACACATATCAGAAGCCAGCTTCCATAAATCTCTCAAGGATATGTATCCTTTACCTATGATTTCCTCCTTCAGCCAGCAGGGAAACGTTTTAAGATATTCCATTTTCAGTGCCAGATAAGCTCTTTCCTTTCCGACAAATTCCCGGTAATCATATATTTTGACCACATGAGAATTTTCTGCCAGAAGTTTCATGTACTCAGCTTCCTCCCGCAGATGCTTTTGGTAAATCTGATGTTCTTCTAATTTCATGATTTTCAGAGCATAGATGTCCCCGTCTTCTGAAAGCACAAGATAAACCTCGGCAGACTGTCCGCATCCAATCTGTCTGATCATTTTCTCATTTTCTTTCAGCACACCTTCCTGATAAAGCATGGCTCTCATATCTCTCATTGCAATATCCATAAATTCTCCTTAATCATTTCCACCATAACCGCTGCATCTACAGCAGCTGCAGAAACAGTTCCAAATCTTCCTCCGGTTCCCTCAGTTCCAACTCACGGATTCTTCTCTTTACATAATCCGCTACGGATTCTAACTCCCCCTCTTCATAAAACTTTTCTATATCAGGGGCACCGGATTTCTTTTTCTGCACCAGCACATCTTCAATATTCTGGAAACTGCACGCTTCTTCATTCCATACAATATCCGGACAGCACCGATCGATCAGCTCTTCCAGGCCGGCAGTAAGCTTTCTGCCGGCATCACTGAACAGAACAGAATCATTCAGATACAAATCTTCCAGGACAAAAATCACCGCTGATTCTATCCTGTCCTTTGGACACAGGGCTTCCATCCCGGCAAGCTCTAACATGCGGTTAATATCCTCCACCGGCATGGTCAGATGAATGCCCATGGCAATCAGAAGATTTCTTCTGGGGACAATACCTTTTCGCTTTAAGTGTGAAAAAGCATTGTTATATGCATTTTTCAGCTTTTCATCATCCACCAGACTGTTTATATTGCGCTCCTCCAGTTTAAAGTACTCTTCCAGGAACTTATAAAGCTTACGGTTTCTCCCTTCAAATACTTCCATATGTTCTTCCAAAAACTTCTTAAACTCCTGATCTCCCATTACTTCAAGAAGCGCTGCATTGAGCTCAAAGGTTTTCTCTTCCGTCCCATCCAAATGCTTCTGTTCCGGCTCCTTTTCCTCCTGCATTTTCCTGTATTCCTCCATATAAAATTCATACATGGAATAATCCTTTTTATTGTGAATCAGGTAAATAAAGATGGCATCTTCAGGGTTCTTAACATATAGTGCGGGATATTTTGCATTTCTGGTAAGCAGCCGGTTAATCTGCTCCAGCTGAAATCCCCAATACATGCCGATTCCCACAACCTGTTCCCGTTTTGTGGGAATTTTCTGTTTCCACTGTCTGGCAGTATTGCGGGTAACTTTGCAGTAAGCCGCAAGTGCAGCGATCGTACCGTTTTTTTCTTCCATCCAATAAGCAAATACATCTGCCCACACGGTCATCGCATCCTGATGTTCCTCCATCAATTTCAAAAAGTTCTCGTTATCTTCGCAGCGTTCCAGAATATCTCTGAATGCCATAGTCCTAAGTTCTTCCATAAAATCCTCCTTGTATTATACTAGAAATTCCATTTCTATTGAATTTCCAACAGCACTGCCGTGACATTATCCCCGGCCCCTTTCTTGACTGCCTCTTCCGTCAGCACATCCGCCCCACAATCCTGCTGCAGAAGCCCTAAAATCTCCTCCGGCTCTATCTTATCCAAAAGACCATCTGATGACAATAAGAGTTTATCACCTGCCTGATATTTATTTCTGCTGTAAAACAAATGGTCCACAGACACTCCGGAATCATCTCCCAAGTAACCGAGAAGAAGGTTCCTCTCACGGCTTTCTCTGTATTCTTCCCGGGATATTGTCCCTTTTTTTAGTTTTATTCCCGCCATGGACTGCTCCTCACTCAGCATGGTAATTTCACCGCTTCTCACCAGAAATATGGGGCTGTCCCCTATATTAAATGCCTCTATAGTTCCGTCCGGGTTCAGCATCACCAGAGCAATGGTCGTTCCGCCTCTGGCCTGTCTGCACCTGTAATAATCCACGATTTCCTGGTTTAGCCTGCGTATCTCTCCGGCAATGTCCATTGGCGTAAAGGGCCTCTTTGCCTCCCGTAAAAGTCCTTCAAAATATTCTACTGCCTTACGGGATGCATCCTGCCCATACTGTTCTCCCCCCATCCCGTCACAGACTATGTAGATCTGCTGTTTTGTTAATTCTGAAGTTCCTTTATAGCAGAATTCTCTGCTCTGATCGCTTATTTTCTCTGTATCAATCAGAAAATCATCCTGATTTTCCGACCTGCCTCCCACTCTGGAACTGGCTGATATTTTAACACTGTTAATAGTCTTCATAGTCTCCCCATTCTTTATCACACTTGTCATTGCTTCTTATTGCTCCAAAATAGCTTTTAGCTCTTCTTTCCCCAACTGATTCTTAGCCAGGAGCTGCCTGACAAGAAGGTCGATGGTATTCCGGGACTCTTTGACAATCTCGATGGCCTTTGTAAGCTCCTGTTTCAGCATCTCATTAACTTTCTGCCTTACTTCATCGCCCAGTGTTCCATGCTGCATTTCTTTCTCTGAATACACGGCCAATCCGAATTCCTCATCCATTCCGTAACTGCAGATAATACTCCTGGCAATGCCGGTAGCCTGGCGCAGATCACCTGATGCTCCGGTAGAATTACCGTCTTTTTTCCCGTAATAAACGATTTCTGCCGCTTTTCCTCCCAGTGCCGTGCGAATCATGCCCAGCATCTCCTCATAGGTACGGATAGGCCTTTCACCGGAAGACTTCTGCATATACCCCCCATGTCCGCCTCTGGCTGCAATAGTCAGATAACAGGGCAGTTCCCCGTTCTTCCAGCTCAGAAGTGCATGGCCGGCTTCGTGCCTGGCTACACGTTCCAGATATTCCCTTCCCCAGTCTTTCTTTTCTCCGTGCATCGTGAGTTCAAAAGCTTCATCCAGAATCCTGTCTGTGACAGCCGTTCGCATTTTATGAGCATTTCTTTTTGCCAGCTCCACCACAGATTCCAGATTCGCCAGACTCATTCCCACAGAACGTTCCGCAATCTGTTTTAAAATATCTTCTGATATCGCTGCCTGACATTTCCCTGTCTGCAGTTTCAGATACCGGTATCTGGCAGCCTCGTCCGGCAGTCCTACGCGTATCTTCCTGTCAAATCTGCGGGACAGGGCCTGGTCAATCACACCGATTCCCTCTGCCGAACGGTCTACCTCATAATTTGTGGCTGCCAGTACGAATATGGGGCGCCGGGGATCTGTCTTTATGCCATCCATTTCTGTAAGCAGGGCATTCAGTGTTGCCTCCTCTGCTCTTCCGGACTCTCCACCGGTGCGCTGCCGCCCAATCGTGTCTATTTCATCAATAAAAACTACAGAAGGCGCGTATTTTCTGGCTTTTCCAAACAGTTCCCGTATGGCTGCCGGACCGGTACCCGTATACTGTTTAACAAAACTGCTGGCCTCCGCTGCCAGAAAAGTCACTCCTGATTCTCCCGCCATAGCTTTTGCCAAAAGTGTCTTTCCTGTACCCGGAGGACCGTACAGCAATACACCTTTTGGGGCAGTCAGCCCTTCTGCCAGGAATCTTCCGGGTTCCTTCAGATACTGTACAAAAAACTTCAGCTCTTCTTTCGCCGCATCTGCCCCAATCACATCCTCAAAACGGACTTTGGGTCTTTCCGCATCAGTCATCACATGTTTCTCATCTCCGGCTGACAGTACCTGCTCCAGGGCAAAATCCCGAAGCCGGATTTTTATGGTTTTTCCGCCTTCCTCAATAATCGGCGCCGTGTCAAAAGTAAGAATTTTAGCCTGTTCCTTCAGCTGCCTGGCCATTCTCTGCATATATGTGGCTTTCGCTATTCTGCGTATCTGTTCTGCTGCACCATCCCCGCTTTTCTGTCCTCCGCGTATCACCCCGCACACGCCTTCTGCTGCAAGCCTGCGCTCCAGCTCTTTATCTATGACAGCTTTCTGCCCGGCTCCTTCCACTTCTCCTTCCATCAAATAAATGGGAAGTTCCGGTATCTGTCTGTGGAGCATCCGGATCCATCCCCTTATTTCTGCCAAATCGGAAGCACCCAATGGTACATGGTCAAAACAGCATATTGTTTTGGACATATCCGCATCCCGGCCGCTTCTGCAAAGAGGCTTCATCTGCAGTACAGCAAACTGTATATTCTGCGCCTCTACGATACCCGCAGCTTCCTCTTCCTCTTTCGCTGTATGGATGCGCAGCTCTTTCAGTTCCTTTTCCAGTTCCTTTTCCCCTGTGCCCAGAAGCAGCATGTCCGTCTGTCCGGGATTCTTGTAAAGCCGCCGAATCTCTTTCTTATCTTCCGGAATCTCGGTGACAAATTTCACGGTCTGAAGCGCGGAAAGGGACTTCTCTATATTTTCTTTTGTAAACAATTCAAACACTTTGCGCAGCTCATCCCGCAGAAAGTTTCCTGCTTTTGCGGACAGGTTCCTGGCATCCGGCTGACCTCCCTGGGCAAAAAGAAGACTTGTAAAAATGCTCTTTTCTCCCACAACTTTTATCTGATATGTATCTTCAAACTGCTTGGCAGCTTTGACGAAGGATTGTTCGCATATATTTTCCAGGTCTTTTGCCTGCAAATGACGAAACATCAGTACATACCCTGTACTCATTCTGGAACAGACTGCCTGAGGAAAGTAGGGAATACCGGTTGCCGGATCCACATCTGCGCCCAAAGCATCCAGTATTTTCTTTGGTGATAAATCTGCCGCATCCGGAGCATCCTCCGCCTCATATATGGTCCTGCCCGCATTCGTGGTAAAGATAATGATAGTGTCTTTGAAGGAGATCTTATTTCCTTCATATAAATCTGTCAGACTTCCTGCATCCAGAATTTGAAGAAAAAGATGAATAACTCCCCTGGAAGCCTTTTCCACTTCATCAAAGAGCAAAACACACCTGGGATTTTTTTCTACGAATTCGGTCAGAATACCTTTTTTCGCATTGTTGTACGTTTTTGCAAATCCTGCCAAATCGCATTCGGAATCCTTGTGTGAATAACCACTCATATCCAGACGTAAAAATGGCAGTTCCATTTCTTTTGCCGCTTCCTCTGCAAGGAATGTCTTACCGACCCCCGGAGGACCTGCGAATAGGAAAATACCGCTGGGTTTTCTCCGCTCCGGGTTGACGGCCTCTGTTATGCCGGCGTTCCAGATTCCGTCTGCAAAAGCATTTACCGCATGTTCCTGCCCATGTATCCGTGCAAGAAGTGTTTCCCTGAGTCTGCCTACTTTATCCACAAGGTGTTGTATCTGCTCTTTCCTGTGTATTTCCACCTCACTCAGGGGGGTTGTATGGTTTATATATGTTTTCAGCACTCTCACCGAAGTCAGCACTCTCTCCCCACGCCGTTCCGCACCTGCAATACACAGGGCCAGGAAAAGCTTGCAGCTCTCCTCTGCCCTTTTGTCATCTGCTGTCTCCTGATTTCCGTGATGCCTGATATAGCGAATAATATCCTCAGCCGGTACTTCCTTCAATACACTGTTCAAATCAAAAACTTCCTGCAGCATCGCATCATCCGGTGCCAAATGCAGATATCCGGCCATAAGCTCTACAGGCATTCCTGCAGCTTTAATAATTTCCAGAAGGATCCGGTCCTCTCCACTGAACCCGGCATTTTCTCTTTTATGATTTTCCGCCATTTTGATGGCATAAAGAAAAACTTTTGAATACTTCATAATATTCCCCCTTAATTTTATTTCAAAGCCTCCAGAATCTGATTTTTAAATTCTCTGGCTGTTGTATAGGTACTGCTCTCTTTCTCTTCCTCTTTGAGCACTTTATCAATTACCTTTGCCAGTCTGACCGGGATTCCGGGGTTTCTGGTCAAAATAGGCTGAACATCATTTTTATAGATATATTCATAAATATCTTTACAGCCGTTTTGGTCGCGCACATACCTTCCTGTAAGAAGATAATAATATGTAGCTGCTGCTGACCATACATCCACCTCAGGCTTTGCGTCCCGATAGTGATTAAGCTGCTTTCTGGAGCAGAATAAGGCGGAGCCGCAGTACTGTCCTGACAATGTAGGTAATCCCCCTGCAGTCTGTCCTGCAAGTTCAAAGGCTTTGGCAAGACCAAAGTCAGAAAGTTTAACCGTGCCGTCCTCTGCCAACAGTATATTCTGAGGTTTAATGTCTCTGTGCACCACACCTCTTACCTGCCTTTTACCTCCCTTTGATTCCATGATAATCTGCGCATTATGAGCATAATCCAGGGCATCTAATATCTGGCATATAATTTCCGTTGCAAGACGCAGCCCCAATTTGCCTCCATTGTTTGCACACAGATCCTCCAGGCTGCCCCCTTTGCAGTATTCCATAAGAATGTGAAAATCCCTGCCGCTGAAAAGCAGCTGATGGGTTGTTACAATGTTTGGATGCTTCAGCTGCATCATAACAGATGCTTCCCGCATGAACCAGAAGCGTTTCTGGGGATTCGTCTGCGCAGCGGGATGCATGAGCTTTAATGCCATCTGTTTATGGGTTTTTACATCCTCCACTAACTGTACACTGGCAAACCCTCCATGCCCCAGCGTTTTCAATATTCTGAGACCCACAACTGCGTTGGCATACTCCCGTTCTGCTTCTTCCTGTTTTTTAATGGCTTCATTGACTATATCGGAAATCTGCATTTTTCCGTCCGGCTTCTCTTCTTCGATATTCACGATGAACTGTTCCCTGTGCCCTGCAGTTCCCATACCTATCACGTCACTGTCCTTAAGCCTGACCTCACGGTAGGAGCCTCTTCTTCCCTCCTCCGCTGACATGCCGTCCTCTCTTTTTCCGATGATCCTGCCGTTTACATAGGTTCCGTTAAGACTTCCCATATCTCTGACAACGACATATGGAGGGTCAATTTTGAAAAATGTATTAAACCTGGAAATCCTGTCATTACCTGTTACATTTATTTTATTTACAATGGTTCTGTCTTCTTTTGCCGTTCTTCCGATGATTGCTGTATCTACGCAATGAAATGTCCATGTCTGTCCCTTCAGACTTCCTTCTATACATTTGATGGTTACCATATCACTCATGATTCTTCCTCCTCCATATCTGTTTGTTATCTTACTGGTAACTGTTCCGTACTCCCGCCTTTGGCGATGAAATTTTTACCGCTGCTGAATAGTAACTATTATTGTACCATATACCAATTTACTCATATCATTACTTTCAGGCAGATCACGGAAATATTATCTCTTCCTCCGGCAGAATTTGCTGCCTGAATCAAACCTGTACATATTTTTTCCGGCTTCTTTCTGTTTCTGATTATTTTAAGCATCCGGGAGTCCTTCACAAGCCCATGAAGGCCGTCACTGCAGAGTAGAATGGTCTCTCCCGGTTTGGTATCCGTAACAGTTACGTCTGCTGTGGCCGGACTCTGCATCCCCACGTATCGTGTAAGCATGGAAGAGAAATGCTCTCTTTTTATCTCTGTTTCAGACATATCTCCATGCTCCCGGGCAGCCTGTGCAAAATTATGGTCTACTGTAACCTGACGCATTTTCGTATCATAGCGGACAATTTTATATCCCCTGCTGTCACCCATGTGAATCCAGATGGCCTTCCCACCCAGAAGCATGACACCTGTAAAAGTGGCACCGTACTGGATAGCTCCATGGCAATTCCCCTTTTCATAAATTTTATTGCTGACCTCCTCCAATCCCTGTCTGAGTTCTTCTGCTGCCCGGTTCACATCCTGGTGTTCTATATAGTTTTTCCGTACCTCTTTTGCCACCACAAGCATTGTCTTAACTGCTAATTCTGCTGTAAGCGTCCCATACAAAACGCCTCCCATTCCATCCGCCACCGCAAAAAATTCTGCCGCCCGGGAACAAAGAATCCTGTCCTGGTTTTCTGTTCTTACTTTTCCTATATCTGTTCTTACAGCCGCCAATACTCCGCATTGTTTTTTCATCTTCATAATTCCGCCTGTCCTTTCTTATCACTGACTGTTTCTATGGATTCTTCTGATTCAATCTCTTTTTATTTCAGACTTACCGCCTTTTACCTGCGTACCACTTCCCCATACTCGTGTGTGGCCTTCATCGTTTCGGGAAAAATCATCCATGATATTTGCCCTGGATATCCTGCAGGCTACATTTCCAAGATAAAGTGTCATCCTGTCTTCCAAATCTATCTGATATACTTTCTTATTCTTATAATATACACCATTCCTGGAACCGCAGTCTTTTAGAAAAAAACCTTTTTCATCACTGGCAATAACCGCATGCTTTTCTGACACATAGGAACTCCTGATTCTCAGGTCACACATCCTCCCCCTTCCTATATAGAACCCTTTCGTTCCCACATCACCGATTTCCTTTCGCTTTACCACATTTCCCTTCGAATCCAACACTTCTATTTTCCAGAACCCCATAATGTGTGTCTCCATCATTCTGTCTTTTACTTCCTGAAACTCCTCCCCGAGCTCTCCCATCTCCGGCGGAATTTTTCCCAGCCCACCGCATACCCGGGTGATCACAAAAATAATCACTCCCAATATTAAAATAACGGTTATCTGACCTAATAAACTTGACATGCTCCTTACCTCCTGTGTGGATTATTTTTTAACTATCCTCATTATATCTCTTTTGATTACAGGACTTTATTTATAAATAACCACCTAAAAAAAGAGGCGCCCCCCGGCAGCCTCTTTTCCGTGATTGTTCCTTAATTTTTTTTATTTAACTCCCTGATTTCCTCCATCTTTTCCTTCATTTCCTCTTCGCTCCAAAAGGGAAGCTGCATATAAGAAGCCTCTTTGTGTTTCTCTTCAAATGCTTTGGAGTAATTTGCCTGCTGCTCCACAGGCACTCCCACAAACCAAAGCCCCTTTGTATAAGAGGATTCCATGATCGCTGAGTAATCCAGATCCTCTGTATAACTGATAATTACTCTGTCCTGACTGCTATTCACCTTTTGAAGACTGGTGAGGGGAGTATAGTCAGCTATTGGATTGCCCTGAAGGGCAAGCACTTTATACTCGATGCCTGCAGGAAGCCCGGAAATATCCGTTATCCGGTTCTGATCCAGCAGAAGCCCCTCCACGTCTGTTCCAAGTGCGCTCAAAACCGTAATATCCTGTATCCGATTTCCTCCCAAATCCATATAAGACAGTTCCTTGCTGTCCTTCACCGCTGTGATATCTTCTATCTGATTTCCCCGGACAGACAGTATCTTCAGATTCCATTTCTTCTCAAGCCCTGCAAGGGACGAAAGCTGATTGTTATCTGCCCTTATTTCGGACAGCTTCTGACATCCTGCCAAAGGTTCCAAAGTCGTAATCTGATTATCCGAAATTCTCAGGGTCATAAGCTCAGTAAAGGAATTATCTAAGGCGGAGATATCCGCAATCCGGTTTTTTTCCAGATTCAAATATTCTAACTTACTGCAGCTTCTGATCGGGCTGATATCCGTAATCCGGTTCCTGTCAAGTTCCAGGCTCACAAGTCTTGTCATTTCCAAAAGGACGGAAACATCCTGAATCTGGTTTTCCCCTAAATCCAGCAGCCGCAATTCCCTGCATCCGTTCAATGGTGACATATCCGAGACCTGATTGCCTCTAAGCCGCACTGAGCTGAGGTCCTGACAGAACGTCAAAGGGGTAATGTCTGTAATTCCGGCCTGGCCTGTTTCTTCTGTCCGGCTTACATTTAATTCTTTTAATTTTCCACATGCCTCCAATGCTGACAGATCATCTATGCCTGAGTTTTCTCCGCTAAACCTGGTAAGATTCGTACAATATCCTATGAAGGACCAGTCACACCCCTGTATAAATGTATTGTCCAGCTCCAGAGTGCGAAGATTTCCCATCCCTTTCAAAAATTCCAGGGTACGAATCCCCTTTGTATCGGACAAAACCAATGTATCCAGGCCGGTAAATCCCGCAAGAGAAGCGCCAACCTCCGATAAATCAGCATAATTTATCCTTAATTTTTCAATCTGAGGATAACTGCCGTCCGCAAATATCTGCCCGTTAAGACTCTGAAAATTTTCCCGGTCTCCGATTATCTCCAGATATTTCAGATTCTCCAGCTTCTCCAGGGGTTTCAGCGAAGTAAATCCGATACAGTCTCTGATCCGGATCTGCTCCAGATTCTCCATAGCAGCCATCCCTTGGATTGCCTGATCATCCAGCCTGCAGGATTCAAGATACAGAGATGTCCTTTTCTTGTCTTTTCCCACTTGTTTCAGTATCTCCGGTGTTACTGTCATATCCCGTATGAGAGATGACATATCTGTATACTTATAAGGATTGGCTCTCCACGCAGTGATAATACTGATCAGTATTATAAATAGTATAAGCCCTGCTGTTCCCATTAAAAGAAATTTCTTATTTCTAAATATTCCTGTTTTCTCTCTTTTTTCCTTTCTTTTTACTTCGTATACTTTAGTATCCGCTTCTGAGCTCTCTTCGTTTTTTGCTTCTATGACCTCTGCTTCTGCACTCTTTTCTTTCTCATTCTCCCATCCCTCTCCCCCTACTGTAGCCAGGTCTTCTGAAAAGTTCTCCGCTCCTCTTTCCCCGGCAGTTCTTTCCTGTTCCCCCAAAGCAGTTTGTATTTTGTCAAGCAGTTCCTCCATGGACTGTATACGGTCCTCCCTGCGGACTGCCATTCCTTTCATCAGCACCTCTTCCAGTGCGGGAGCAATCTCCACGCCAAGGTCAGAAGGCCTGGAAATCCGGTCCTCGTGCAAGCGCTGCAGGCTGTATTGGGGGGTAACCCCGGTTATGCATTTATAGATTGTGGCACACATTGCATATACATCGGTCCATGGTCCCTGATCGTGACCACCTCTGCACTGCTCTTCCGGAGCATAACCCGGTTTATAAATGATACTGAGCGTCCCCTCTGCATTTTCCACATCCCTGGCCGCCCCAAAGTCCAGCAGTTTTATCTCATTTCCTTCCAGCACCATAATATTGTCCGGACTGATATCCCTGTGTATCAATCCTTTTTTGTGAATCTTCTCCAAAACCCGCATTACCGGTTTCATGTAATCAAGAGCCAGAAAAACGGGCAGCCTTCCGTACTTTTCTATATATTTTTCTAAGGTAATACCATCCAGATACTCCATGACAATATAGACTGTCTGATTGGCTTCAAAATAATCTCTTACATTTACAATACCCGGATTACCGGCAAGCCTGGCCATGGTTCTGGCTTCCTCCAAAAATCTCTGTTTCTCTTTTTCCGAAACATAACTCTGCTTTTTATATTCTTTGACTGCTACCGGCATCTTCAGAACCAAATCCTGCGCCAGATATGTAGTCCCAAAACCACCGGAGCCGATCACTTTCTGAATCTCATATTTTTCATTCACAACGGTTCCCAATGGCAATCTTCCCAGTATAGCTTCATCCAACACTTTTTCCCCCTCACACTGTCTCAACGTGCAATGTTCTATGGTACATCTAAAACTTTTTTTAATCATACTATATTTTTCACGCCTGTTCCATATATTTCTATTATCTGCTATACAATTTATCATACATATTCATGACCGCTCCTTTTAATTGGATTCCGTATCCGCTCTCCTCCAGTTTACAGGCAGCCACCACATAATCCTCATTGAATGTGACCAGATAGCACTTGTTTTTATCACCGGCCACTTCTGCCGTCCCGCTCTTTGCACAAATTCCGTATTCTGTCATTCCGTAATACTGACCTGCTGTTACCTGCATAAGATTTTTTAATGTTTCAGCGTTTTCTTTACGAAGGGGAATCGCCAGTTCTTCTTCCTTTCCCTTATACAGTGTCTTTCCGTCCAGAGTAATCTCGTCAACCAGGTAGGGGCGCAGCATGACGCCTCCGTTTCCAATACTCTGGGCTATCATTGCCAGATGAAGAGGCGTCACCAGAGTTTTTCCCTGACCGTAACCGGTATCTGCGATCAGGGCCTCACTGTAATCCCCCATATCCAGATGTGATTCCAGTGTAGTAAAATCCAGTTCTATATCCTGCCCGATCAGATACTGAGACGCTTTCCTCTCCAAAGTGCTTCCCCCAATCCTGAGAGCCATAGTGCCGAAATATACATTTGAGGAATTACCTAAAGCTTCCTGCAATGCAATGGTACCAAAAGCCGCATTTCCACTGTTTTTCACCACATGACCTCCAAGGACCGTATTTCCCTTATCTTCTATGATATCTTTTTCAAGCCCTTGCTCTAAAAGGGCAGCAGCGGTAACCATTTTAAACGTACTCCCCGGTTCTGCTGCATCCTTAAACCCATTTGGGAGGAAAAACCCCTCCGTCTGATTCCACTCCTCCATGTGGTCAGCAATCTGATTCGCATTAAATTCTACTGTTTTTGAGGAAGCTAAAGCAAGTATTCTGCCGGTACGGATATCCAGAACTATCATAGAACCTTCCATCCCTTCAATGAGGCTGTATGCCTTTTCCTGAATCTGATGGTTTAAGGTAAGTGTTATATCTGCTCCCTTTTTATTTTCCCCCTGCATATAAAGATAGCTCTCATATCTTCCCCGCAGCCCATATTTGCCATAAACCGGATCATTATACCCAAGAAGCCAGGAGTAAGATTCCGGATAAAACAAAGTACCGCTTTTCCCCGGCTCTGTTCCCTGGGAAAGAATAGTTTTGCTGCTATCCCAAATCGCACCTTCTATGGTCTCCTGACGATACATATTTTTTAATGTACTCTTCTTTAGTTCATCTGTGCCGGTGTTGAGCCCTTTAACTGCAGAGGTTCTTCCCATAAGAAAATAGCAGAATACCACCACCAAGGCCAGGATAACTGCCAGCAATACTTTAGTTCTCTCTAATAACTTTTTCTTCTCCATATCTTTCCCTCTCCTCTTTTCCATTTGCTTTTCTTCCAAAGTTTCTGTGGTCTGTACTGCCACACCCCAGGTACAAAATCAGCGCTGCCATCATAAATGCGGCCATAAGTGCTGTTCCCCCATTACTGACAAATGCAATCGGAACTCCTGTCATCAGGAAGAAACCTGTGGAGCCCAGAATCATGAGCATAGATTCTGCAAACAAATAATAGACACATCCAACCACAATACCGGTATTTTTCCCTGATTCTGCCCCCAGATAAAGTTTAATACCTTCCACCAACAATGCCAAAAACAACAAAACCATAAGAATTCCAACTGCCAGCCCCATATGCAGCAATATGGATGTAAAAATGTAATCAGAATCCTCCACAGGTATCTTAACCGGATAGTCACTGCCAAACCAACCGCCCAGAGCCATGGCTTCTCTGGCTTTCATTCCCTGGTATCCGGTCCCCAGAGGATCATTCTCCGGATGCAGCCATATGGTAATTCTGGACTGGATTTTTATGACCATGCTACAGCACTTTTGTAAAAACGCAGAGATATCTGCCCTGCCATTGGCATACCAGAGAATCCCTGCACCAATACCTGCTCCTGTAATTCCCACACCTGCAAAAGAAACCAAAAGACCCAATAAAAAACGCCACGATTTTAAAAACAAAATGCAATAAACACCATAAACCAGAAGCATGAGAAGAAAAGATCCCATCTCGCTGATACCTACGGAAAATAATAAATTGATGCCCAGATATCCTCCCGAGACCAGCAGTTTCATCCAGTCTTTCCACTCCATACAACAGAAAATCATTGTATTCACATACACAAACAGTATTTTTATAAATTCTGTTGGCTGGATGGAAAACGCTCCAAATGTAATCCATGCCCGCGTTCCCTGGGCATCTGTTCCCAAAATCAGCAGTACAAGATAAATCATCACTGTGGCAAGCACAGCAGACACAAGTATTTTTTCAGGTTTCCAGATACTGAGCCATTTGTAATGGGTAAATATCATAATTCCTGCTGCCGCCACTGATGCAAGAAATATAATCTGTTCTTTTACCGCATAAGATGAAGATTCATTCTGGATGATACACTGCATGGCAATTCCCATATACAGCAGTAAAATGCAGAAAACAGGAAATTTGAAACTTGTTTTATGATAAAATGAAAATATAAGGGCAAGAGCTGTCACTGCCAGCATAGGCAGAAACAACGCCAGATAATGCTCCAGGCTTCCTCCTCTTGCTTTCACAAAAAAAACCGTTACCGTTTCTGCGCCTAACAGGGACAGCATTATTCTGCTAAATGCTGGATTTCTTACTGCGGATTCTATTTTTCTTCTCATATTGCAACCTCCCGGCCTCATTGCCTGTGTTTTCATTTCCTTTATATTTATTATATATAATTTATTTTGAGGTTCTGTTTTTATTTGACCACTTTACCCGGCGCATGTTTATGCACTGTACTCTGAATAGGTACGGAACAGGGGGAAGGAAATTTTTACACAACAAAAAAACCCGCAGAACCTAAGTTCTACGGGCATCTTATGCTCGGATACAATATGCCATATGGTACTCTATGTGATAAAATGTCAGTAAATTCTTTTAAACATTTTTTTTGCTGTATTCTTTCTGATCATCTTTCTGATAAGCAGTATGAGCAAAAAATAAACTGCACATACTATAATCCCCGCAACACAACTCCATGACGCCAATACATACCAAAGACTTTTTACTCTTTGAATTTGATAATTGGCTATCTCTCCCCGTTCGAGAACCGTAAGCCCTAATACAGCAATTGGGAAACATGCACCCAAAATAAAAGCTATAATTGCCCCCAAAGCCGTCAGCGCTTTTTGATAAAATCTAACTTTTTTTAAAGGATTATTTTTTAATTCAACATCAGAAGTTTGAACATCTATCTGCATTTTCATATCATCCATCTTTTTTTTACAATCTTTGCATTGGCTTAAATGTCTATCAATATCCTTTTTCGTTTGTTCCGATAATATATCATCCTGATACAGCGGTAATAGATCCGAAATAATATAACATGGAAGCTCTTTATTCATCTTTCAAAATCTCCTTTACAATTTTTTGTTTTCCCCTAAAGAAAGTGACCCTTGTCCAGTTTTCTGTTTTGCCTATAATCTCTCCGATTTCAGCAAAAGATAAATTGCTGATCAACCTCAGATACATGACTTCACGTACCGGCTCATTCAAATCATGTATCAACTGTAAAATCTCTTTTTGTTCCCATTGAACATTTATATCTTTTTTATCTTCTATTTCCAGGATATCATCCTCTATGGATAAAATCTCCTGATGTTTTCTTACATATTTCAGCCAAACATTTTTAGCGATTCCACACAACCATGTCAATATGGAGCTATTCCCCTTAAACCGGTCAATACATTGAACAGCTTGAAAAAAAGTCTCCTGCGTAAGCTCTTCTGCAAGATGTTCATTATTTGTCTTACTCAATAAAAACAAAAATACTTTTTTTGAATACATCTCGTATATTTCTTCTATCGACTGCACGTTTACCCTCCCCTCCTTCTATTCGTTAGTACCAAATTCTCCTATTTTGTTACAACCTTATATTATATTTTTACACAACAGAAAAACCCCGGAAACCTTACGGTTCCGGGGCATCTTATGCTTGGACACAATGTACCATAGATACGAATCTATATTTAGATTATATTACTCGATGATTGCAGCAACATGGCCTGAACCAACAGTACGTCCGCCTTCACATTTTAATCTGACCCAAAACGCGGACCTTTAAGGACAGTTTTTATCCTAATTGCCGCTATTACCGCTATTTTTACAAATTATAATGTGCCACCGCAATTTTTTTAGAACCATATTAGAACCACGGCTTATATCACTATACCTCTGTTCTGCTCCAGATAGATCCTTACACTAACCACAATGTCCTCAGCAGAATGTAATTGCTCCGCAGTCTCATCTAATGAAGCAATGTAGAAATCATCATAATCGCTGGCTTCTCTTTTCCGTTTTAGGCGCCCCAGCTTTCTCCCAATCTCTCTAGGAAAAATATCTGTAGCCACAAAATACTGATTAAAATATGCAACCGCATCTTTGTGTCTTTTAAAATCAACCTCCCCCAAAGCTAATACTGCCTTTATTGCATAAAATGCAGCATAATAGCCCCGATTAATAGCATCCTTATAATGTCGGTTTTCCATACACAATTTTGCCGTTTCTAAAGTCTCCAACGCGGTCCGATACCTATATATGCATAAATCTTCCGCTTTGCTATCCATTTATCACTACCCCTTCATCTCTTACATTTCTGTAGAAAGGCAAAGTGTCCACCCAATATTCATACTGTGCTTCATTCTTTATTATCGGAGAAATATCTATGCCCGTCTCGATTTCTATTTCAAAGGCTATATCATACACATCATTTTCAATCCGCTTAATTTCCGAATCACTCATTTTAACCAATATCATTAAATCCACATCGGAAAAATCATGATTATCCCCCCGAGCATAGGAACCATAAAGAATCACCTTCGATAAGCTGCTGCCCAACAGCTTTCTCAACTGCAAAGAAAACTTATATACTACATTCCTTACATCATCTGGCATATCACATCCTCCTTTCATTTTTATTATATCCCATCCAATTTCCTTTGTATACAAGAATATATGATCATCTTACTAATGCCGCTTGTCCAACAATAACAATTTGCCATTAAAACATGCTGAATCCACATCAGCTATCAAAAATAGAACCAAAACAGAACCACGCCTTACGTTCTGTCGCCCACACACTGCTCTGCTGCAAACACTGAGTGCCGAATCTTTTATTCTTTTACACAACAGAAAAACCCCGGAAACCTTACGGTTCCGGGGCATCTTATGCTTGGACACAATGTACCATACGGTACGAATCTATATTTAGATTTAATTACTCGATGATTGTAGCAACACGGCCTGAACCAACAGTACGTCCACCTTCACGGATAGCGAAAGTAAGACCCTGGCTCATAGCGATCGGGTGGATCAGCTCGATTGTCATCTCTACGTTATCACCAGGCATGCACATCTCTGTGCCTTCCGGTAAGTTGCAGACACCTGTAACGTCTGTTGTTCTGAAGTAGAACTGCGGACGATAGTTGTTGAAGAACGGTGTATGACGGCCACCCTCGTCTTTTGTCAGAACGTAAACCTGAGCTGTGAATTTTGTATGGCAGGTGATGGAACCTGGTTTAGCCAGAACCTGTCCTCTTTCGATCTCGTTTCTCTGAACACCACGAAGCAGTGCACCGATGTTATCACCAGCCTGAGCCTCGTCTAACAGTTTACGGAACATCTCGATACCTGTTACAACTACTTTACGTGTCTCTTCTTTCAGACCAACGATCTCAACTTCTTCAGATACGTGAAGAACACCAGCCTCTACTCTACCGGTAGCAACTGTACCACGACCTGTGATAGAGAATACGTCCTCTACAGGCATGATGAACGGTTTGTCTGTGTCACGCTGAGGATCCGGAATCCAGCTATCAACTGCAGCCATCAGTTCCATGATCTTGTCGCCCCACTCGCTGCTGGGATCTTCCAGAGCTTTCAGAGCAGAACCCTGGATGATCGGTGTGTCATCGCCCGGGAAGTCATACTCGCTTAACAGCTCACGGATCTCCATGTCAACCAGCTCAAGCAGCTCTTCATCGTCAACCATATCACATTTGTTCATGAATACAACGATGTAAGGAACGCCTACCTGACGGGACAGAAGGATATGCTCTTTTGTCTGAGCCATAACACCATCAGTTGCAGCAACAACCAGGATAGCGCCATCCATCTGAGCAGCACCAGTGATCATGTTTTTAACGTAGTCAGCATGGCCTGGGCAGTCAACGTGTGCGTAATGTCTGTTTTCTGTTTCATATTCAACGTGAGCAGTAGAGATTGTGATACCACGTTCTCTCTCCTCCGGAGCTTTATCGATATTAGCGAAATCTACTGCTGCGTTACCTGCAACTCTCTCAGAAAGAGTTTTTGTGATAGCAGCTGTCAGAGTTGTTTTACCATGGTCAACGTGTCCGATGGTACCAATGTTACAATGCGGTTTGCTTCTTTCAAATTTAGCTTTTGCCATTTTGAATTTCCTCCTTATTCACATGCGCCCCGTCTGGGCAATTTTATTATTTTTTTGTTGCCTCATAACGAGGCGGTTGGAATATCAATATATTCAACCTGCTATCCTTGATTATATTGCAAATCAAGGATATTTGCAAGTTTTTAATTATTATTTTCCTGTTTTTACTGAAAGTACTTTTTCCTGTACGGATTTCGGAACCGGCTCGTATTTCTCGAAGAACATGGAGTAGTTACCACGGCCCTGTGTTCTGGAACGCAGGTCTGTTGCGTAACCGAACATCTCAGCCAGAGGAACGAATCCGCGGATCATCTTGCCTCCGCCGATATCATCCATACCCTCGATACGTCCACGACGGGAGTTGATATCACCGATAACATCACCCATGTAGTCTTCCGGAGTAGTAACCTCTACACGCATGATAGGCTCCAGGAGAACCGGTGCTGCCTTCGCCATAGCTTCCTTGAATGCAAGAGAACCTGCAATGTGGAATGCCATCTCGGAGGAGTCGACCTCATGGTAAGAACCATCATATACGTTTGCGTGGATACCAACAACCGGGAATCCTCCCAGGATACCAGCCTTCATAGCTTCCTCGATACCTTCGCCGACAGCCGGGATGTATTCCTTAGGAATAGCACCACCAACAACTGTGGATTCAAACTTGAACAGTTCTTCACCATTGGCATCCATAGGCTCGAATTTAACTTTACAGTGACCGTACTGTCCACGACCACCGGACTGTTTTGCGTACTTGCTGTCAACATCAGCGTTCTTGGTAAAGGTCTCTTTGTAAGCAACCTGAGGAGCACCAACGTTAGCTTCTACCTTGAATTCACGAAGCAGACGGTCAACGATGATCTCCAGATGCAGCTCACCCATACCGGCGATGATTGTCTGACCTGTTTCTTTATCTGTATGCGCACGGAAGGTCGGGTCTTCTTCGGCAAGTTTTGCCAGAGCCTCACCCAGTTTGCCCTGTCCTGCTTTTGTCTTAGGCTCAATAGCCAGCTCGATAACAGGTTCCGGGAACTCCATGGATTCCAGGATTACCGGATGCTGGTCATCACAGATTGTATCACCTGTTGTGGTGAATTTGAATCCGATGGCAGCAGCGATATCGCCGGCGTAAACCTTATCCAGTTCCTGTCTCTTGTTAGCATGCATCTGCAGGATACGTCCAACACGCTCTTTTTTGCCTTTTGTTGCATTCAGCACATAAGAACCGGAGTTCATGGTACCGGAGTAAACTCTGAAGAATGCCAGCTTACCAACGAACGGGTCAGTCATGATCTTGAATGCCAGTGCTGCGAACGGTTCGTCGTCAGAAGAATGCTTCTCAACTTCGTTTCCGTCCATATCCTGACCTTTGATAGCCGGGATATCTGTAGGAGCAGGCATATATTCCAGAATGGCATCCAGTAATTTCTGAACACCTTTGTTTCTGTAAGCAGTACCACAGCATACAGGAATGGCTGCACATTCGCAGGTTCCTTTTCTCAGGGCTGCTTTCAGAGCTTCAACAGAAGGTTCTTCACCTTCCAAATATTCCATCATTAAGTCATCATCTAACTCGCAGATCTTCTCAACTAACTCTGTGTGATACAGTTCTGCGTCATCAGCCATATCCTCCGGGATATCTGTGATGGAAATGTCCTCGCCTTTTTCATCATTGTAGATGTAGGCTTTCATTTCAAACAGGTCGATGATTCCTTTGAATTCATCCTCTTTACCGATTGGGAGCTGAAGACAAATTGCATTTTTACCTAAACGAGTCTTAATCTGTTCTACGGCACCATAGAAATCTGCACCCAGGATATCCATCTTATTGATGAATGCCATACGTGGTACATTGTAGGTATCTGCCTGACGCCATACATTTTCAGACTGAGGCTCAACGCCGCCTTTTGCACAGAATACACCAACAGCACCGTCAAGTACACGTAAGGAACGCTCTACCTCTACGGTAAAGTCAACGTGACCTGGGGTATCGATGATATTGATACGATGTTCCAGTGCGCCTGGTTTGCTTTTACAGTTTTCCTGTAAAGTCCAGTGACAGGTGGTAGCGGCGGAAGTAATTGTGATACCTCTCTCCTGTTCCTGCTCCATCCAGTCCATGGTAGCAGTTCCTTCGTGAGTATCACCAATTTTATAATTAACACCAGTATAGTATAAGATACGCTCTGTAAGAGTGGTCTTACCGGCATCGATGTGAGCCATAATACCAATGTTTCTGGTTCTATCTAACGGATATTCTCTTCCAGCCAATGGATTTTCCTCCTCTAGAATCGATAGTGAGCAAATGCTTTATTTGCCTCAGCCATCTTATGCATGTCTTCTTTCTTCTTAACAGATGCACCTGTGTTATTCATAGCATCTAATAACTCATTAGCCAGTCTGTCCTCCATTGTCTTCTCTCCTCTTTTACGAGAATACAGAGTTAACCAACGAAGAGCTAATGCCTGACGTCTTTCCGGTCTAACCTCGATCGGCACCTGATAGGTAGCACCACCGATACGTCTGGCTTTTACTTCCAGAACCGGCATGATGTTGTTCATTGCTTCTTCAAAAACTTCGATTGCCGGTTTGCCGGCCTTTTCCTCCATTTTAGCGAACGCACCGTATACGATCTTCTGAGCTACACCCTTCTTACCATCTAACATAATGTTATTGACAAGTTTGGTAACCACTTTATTTCCGTATAACGGATCTGCTAAAACGTCTCTTTTTTGAGTATGTCCTTTACGTGGCACGTTACTTCCCTCCTTAATCATTATCAAAATTCGGACAACGGTCATTGCCCTTAACGATTAGATCATCGGTACTCACACAACTATTTTGTATGTCCGTACTCGGTAAATCCTATATAGAAACCCGCAGCCACAACCTGGGTCTATGGAATCCCGGTACAAAATCAGTCTTAATAGTTATATCTGTGACTTCAAATGATTCTAATTAATTATTTTTTCGGTCTCTTAGCGCCGTATTTAGAACGGGCCTGACGTCTGTTAGCAACGCCTGCTGTATCAAGTGTACCACGGATGATGTGGTATCTTGTACCTGGTAAGTCTTTTACCCTGCCGCCACGGATAAGAACAACACTATGTTCCTGAAGGTTATGTCCTTCACCTGGAATGTAGCTTGTTACCTCGATTCCGTTGGAAAGACGAACTCTGGCGATTTTTCTAAGAGCAGAGTTAGGCTTTTTCGGTGTAGCAGTTTTAACCGCTGTACACACACCCCTCTTCTGCGGAGAAGACATATCTGTGGTCTTCTTCTGTAAAGAGTTAAAACTCTTCTGAAGCGCCGGAGCTGTGGACTTCTTTACGGAAGTCTGACGTCCTTTTCTTACTAACTGATTGAATGTTGGCATTCCATTTCACCTCCTGTATTATTTCTCTTCTATATTATTATAGAAGAAATGAGTGGCTGCCAGTTATTCATTATCATGAATAAATGATTTTACGCGCAAAAAAACTGCGTCTCCATGCACGCTCTCTCATTATATCCATGGAAAATCGTGCTGTCAAGGAAATTTTTCAAAAAAATACAATTTTACGGGTATTTCTTCATTTTCAAACGCAGAATGCGCTCCACAGAGGCGTCGATTCTCGCTTCGCTCAAATCTCCCTCCTCCACGGCATCCAGCACACCATGGTAGGCGGCCCTGAAATCATCCGGCATCAAAAGCATGTCCGCACCGGCCAGAAGCGCTTTCACAGAAGCTTCAGCCGGACTGTACACCCCGGATACCGCCTTCATATTCAGGGCATCCGTGATAATAAGGCCGTCATATCCGTACTTGTCCCTGAGAAGTCCTGTCAGAACCTGCTCTGAGAGTGACGCGGGCGTATCATCCCCCAGGGATTTCGGTATGGAGATATGCCCTGCCATGATGAAATCAGGCTCTGCCTTGATTCCTTCCTGAAAAGGAACCAGTTCTTCTGCCTCCATCTCCTCCAGGGTCTTGTCCGTGTAAGCCCGCCCTTCATGGCTGTCCTCCACAGTGCCCCCATGCCCCGGAAAATGCTTCAGGCAGGCGGAGACTCCATTGTCCTGCAGCCCCTTAACCACCTGTGACGCCATAGCACCAACCAGACGGGGGTCTTCCCCAAAGGAACGGTTCCCTATAACAGTATTGCCAGAATTGGTAATTACATCCGCATCAGGAGCAAAATCTATATTAAATCCTAATTCTTTCAAATAGGATGCTAAGTTTTTTCCCACATCGTAGGCACGGGAAGTATCCTTACTGTCCCCTATGGCCCGCATACTCTCATATCTGGTGACAGAGAAATTTTTGTTTCCCGCTACCCGGGACACTTCTCCGCCCTCCTCATCCACCCCCAGAAATACCGGAACCCCCGCAATCTCCTCCGCGTAGCTCTGGGTCTTTGACAGCATTTCCTTCAACTGATCCGGTCCCTGGATATTACGGGAAAAATATACGATCCCGCCCACAGGGTACTGCTCATAGGCTTTCTTTGTATCCTCACCGGCAACGGTAGCCGCATCCACCTGGGTGATGTCCTCAGGTGTGACAAAGAAAAGCTGCGCTGCCTTCTCCTCAAGGCTCATGCTCTTCACTTTATCCTTAACCTCACGGGAGATATCAGGTGATACATAGACCTGGGCCGGCCCTGTATCCGTCTCTTTGGGGTTCTCCTGTATCGTATCTGCCGCGTTTACAGACTCTTCCTCCTTTTCCCCGCTTTGGGTATGGGAGGCAGATGCTGTCTCTGTTCTCTGGTTTCCTGACTTTAAGGTAATGACGATCAAGACAATGGATAAAACGACGATGATGACTCCCATGGGAACCAGCATCCATAAAGGTGACTTTCTTTTTTTGTTCATACTTGTCCTCCTTTAAAAGACTGCATAACCTGAATATACAAAACCGCTCCTCCGGTCATTTTCCGGAAAAGCGGTCTTTTGTATGTTATAGCATTATTCTTCTGTCAGTTCGGCTTCCTCTTCCTCCTCGGAAAGTTCCACCTCATCAACCTCATCTGTCAGCTGAACAGCTTCCTCTTCATCCTCCGCCGGAAGTTCTTCCAGGGCTTCAGCAAGTTCAAGTTCATCCTCGTACTCCTCTTCATCCTCAGCCAGATCTGTATCCAGCTTAATGTTGGAGTAGCACTTCATGCCTGTTCCTGCAGGAATCAGTTTACCGATGATTACGTTCTCCTTCAGACCGATCAGCGGGTCGATCTTGCCCTTGATGGCAGCTTCTGTCAGAACCTTTGTGGTCTCCTGGAAGGAAGCTGCGGACAGGAAGGAGTTGGTCGCCAGGGATGCCTTGGTGATACCAAGCATAACCTGTTTTCCATCTGCCGGCTCTTTGCCCTCTTTGATCAGTCTCTCGTTCTCTTCCTCATAGTCCAGAACGTCAACCAGGGTTCCCGGCAGGAATTCTGTATCTCCGTTGTCCTCGATGCGGATCTTCTTCAGCATCTGGCGGACAATAACTTCAATATGCTTATCGTTGATCTCAACACCCTGCAGACGGTATACACGCTGTACTTCCTGGATCATATAATCCTGAACAGCGCGGACGCCCTTAATCTTCAGAATGTCATGAGGATTGACACTACCTTCTGTCAGCTCATCACCGGCCTCCAGATACTGTCCGTCCTGAACCTTGATACGGGAACCGTAAGGGATCAGGTAAGTCTTGGAGTTGCCGTCCTCATTGTCTGTGACGATGATCTCACGTTTCTTCTTTGTATCCTTCAGTGTGGCGACACCTTTGATCTCTGTGATGATGGCAAGACCTTTCGGCTTCCTTGCCTCAAAAAGCTCCTCCACACGGGGAAGACCCTGTGTGATATCGCCGCCGGCAACACCACCGGTATGGAAGGTACGCATGGTAAGCTGTGTACCTGGTTCACCGATAGACTGGGCTGCAATGATACCTACGGACTCACCCACCTGTACCGGCTCACCGGTTGCCATGTTGGCACCATAACACTTGGCGCAGACACCGATGTGGCATTTACATGTGAGGATCGTACGGATCTTAACGGAATCATATGGTTTCCCATTCTCTTTTACCCCTTCTTTTACCACACGTGCGGCACGTTTCGGAGTAATCATATGGTTTGCTTTGACGATCACTTCGCCTTTGGCGTTCTTGATGGTCTCGCAGGAGAAACGTCCTGTAATACGCTCCTGAAGGCTTTCAATCTCTTCCCTTCCGTCCATGAAGGCTTTCACCCACATACCCGGAATCTCGCCTTTGTCTTCACAGCAGTCCACCTGACGGACGATCAGATCCTGGGAAACGTCAACCAGACGTCTTGTCAGGTAACCGGAGTCAGCGGTACGCAGAGCTGTATCGGACAGACCTTTACGAGCACCATGGGCGGACATGAAGTATTCCAGTACGTCCAGACCTTCACGGAAATTGGACTTGATGGGCAGCTCGATGGTGTGACCTGTTGTATCGGCCATCAGACCACGCATACCGGCAAGCTGTTTGATCTGCTTATCAGAACCACGGGCACCGGAGTCAGCCATCATGAAGATGTTGTTGTACTTATCAAGTCCTGTCAGCAGGGCTTTGGTAAGCTCATCGTCAGTCTTCTTCCATGTCTCAACGACTTCTTTATATCTCTCTTCTTCCGTGATAAGACCACGTTTGAAGTTCTTGGTGATAAGGTCAACCGTATCCTGTGCCTTCTGGATCATCTCAGGTTTCTGAGGCGGCACAGTCATGTCGGAGATAGATACGGTCATGGCAGCTCTGGTTGAGTATTTGTATCCTGTGGCTTTGATCTTATCCAGCACCTCTGCGGTTCTGGTAGCGCCATGGGTATTGATTACTTTCTCCAGAATCTGTTTGAGCTGTTTCTTGCCTACCAGGAAGTCAACCTCCAGCTTCAGCTCATTGCCCGGAACGGAACGGTCCACAAAACCTAAATCCTGCGGAATGATCTCATTGAACAGGAAACGTCCCAGTGTGGAATCCACAATGTCTTCCAATACTGTGCCATCCGGCTGAGTCTTGCTGCAGAGTACATGGATTCTGGTCTGCAGTGTGATATATCCGTTCTCATAAGCCAGAATGGCTTCGTTTACACTCTTGAAATACTTGCCTTCACCCTTAACGCCCGGTCTCTCCTGTGTCAGATAGTAGATACCGAGAACCATATCCTGTGAAGGAACAGCCACCGGACCACCGTCAGACGGTTTCAGCAGGTTGTTCGGAGACAGAAGCAGGAAACGGCACTCTGCCTGCGCCTCAACGGACAGAGGAAGATGAACCGCCATCTGGTCACCATCGAAGTCGGCGTTGAACGCGGTACATACAAGGGGATGCAGCTTGATTGCTTTACCCTCAACCAGAATAGGCTCAAATGCCTGGATACCCAGACGATGCAGGGTAGGAGCACGGTTTAACATGACCGGATGCTCTTTGATGACATCTTCCAGTACATCCCATACTTCCGGTTCCAGCTTCTCCACCATCTTCTTGGCATTCTTAATGTTATGAGCAGTACCGTTGCTTACCAGCTCTTTCATAACGAAGGGCTTGAACAGCTCAATTGCCATCTCTTTCGGCAGACCGCACTGGAAGATCTTCAGTTCAGGTCCAACTACAATAACGGAACGGCCTGAGTAGTCAACTCGTTTACCCAGAAGGTTCTGACGGAAACGTCCTGATTTACCTTTCAGCATATCGGAAAGGGATTTCAGTGCACGGTTACCCGGTCCTGTGACCGGACGGCCGCGGCGTCCGTTGTCGATCAGGGCATCGACAGCTTCCTGAAGCATTCTCTTTTCATTGCGGACAATGATATCAGGAGCGCCCAGTTCAAGCAGTCTCTTCAGACGGTTATTTCTGTTGATGATCCTTCTATATAAATCATTTAAGTCAGATGTTGCGAAACGTCCGCCGTCTAACTGAACCATAGGACGAAGGTCCGGCGGAATGACAGGTACCACTGTCATGATCATCCACTCCGGACGGTTTCCGGATTCACGGAAGGCTTCCACAACCTCAAGACGTTTTACAATACGAGCACGCTTCTGTCCTGTGGAATCCTTGAGGCCGGCTTTCAGCTCCTTGGATTCTCTTTCCAGGTCAATGGCTTCCAGCAGTTCCATAATGGACTCCGCGCCCATTCCTACGCGGAACGCACCGTCGCCGTATTTTTCTCTGGCATCCTGGAACTCTTTCTCTGTCAGTACCTGTTTGTACTGCAGCTCCGTGGTGCCTGCATCCAGAACAATATAGTTGGCAAAGTACAGAACTTTCTCCAGGGACCTTGGGGAAAGATCCAGGATCAGTCCCATTCTGGACGGGATACCCTTGAAGTACCAGATGTGGGAGACCGGTGCTGCCAGTTCAATATGGCCCATACGCTCCCTGCGGACACTGGCTTTTGTTACTTCAACGCCGCATCGGTCGCAGACAACGCCTTTATAACGGATCTTCTTGTATTTACCGCAGTGACATTCCCAGTCCTTGCTCGGTCCGAAAATCCTCTCGCAGAACAGGCCGTCTTTTTCCGGTTTCAGGGTTCTATAGTTAATGGTTTCCGGTTTTTTAACCTCGCCTCTGGACCAGTCCCGGATTTTCTCCGGGGACGCCAATCCGATTTTGATGGCATCAAAGGTCATTGGCTGATATGCCTCTTTATTTGCTGTTTCTGGCATTGTGGACTCCTTTCCTTACTCCTCGACAAGAGTATCATCATCTAAGCTCAAGAATGCTTCTTCATCCTCTTCCGGCTCATCCTCCACGTCTACTAATTCTTCACCCTCGAATTCCTGTTTTGAGAATCCGTAGTCTCCGTAATCTTCTTCGCCGCGGTGTTTGGAATCACCTTCAATGATGGAGCGCATATCTGTCTCGCCATAGTCGATATTCTCCATGATTTCCACTTCTGTCATGTCTTCTCTGAGGACTCTGACATCCAGACCCAAGGACTGCAGCTCCTTCAAAAGTACCTTGAAGGACTCCGGAATACCAGGCTCCGGAATATTGTCGCCCTTGATAATCGCTTCATAAGTTTTCACACGTCCGATCACATCATCGGATTTCACTGTCAGGATCTCCTGCAGTGTGTAGGAAGCACCATATGCCTCCAGTGCCCAAACCTCCATCTCTCCGAAACGCTGACCACCGAACTGAGCTTTACCACCCAGAGGCTGCTGTGTTACCAGGGAGTATGGGCCTGTGGAACGTGCGTGGATCTTATCATCTACCAGATGATGCAGCTTCAGGTAGTGCATGTGTCCGATGGTTACAGGGCTGTCAAAATATTCACCTGTACGTCCGTCACGGAGCCTTACTTTACCGTCACGGGAGATCGGCACGCCTTTCCACAGTTCTCTGTGAGCTCTGTTATCGTAAAGGAACTGTAAAACTTCCGGACGCAGCGTATCTTTATGCTTCGCCTCAAAGTCTTCCCATTCCATGTTCACATAATCATTTGCAAGATCCAGAGTATCCTGGATATCATTCTCGTTGGCACCGTCAAATACCGGTGTGGCAATGTTGAATCCAAGGGCTTTTGCCGCAAGACTCAGATGAATCTCCAGCACCTGTCCAATATTCATACGGGAAGGCACGCCCAGAGGGTTCAGTACGATGTCCAGTGCACGTCCGTTCGGAAGGAACGGCATATCCTCAACAGGAAGCACACGGGAAACAACACCCTTGTTACCATGACGGCCGGCCATCTTGTCACCAACAGAGATTTTTCTCTTCTGGGCAATATAGATACGGACTGCCTGATTTACGCCCGGAGACAGCTCATCGCCGTTCTCTCTCGTAAATACTTTTGCGTCCACAACGATACCGTACTCACCGTGAGGAACCTTCAGGGAAGTGTCACGCACTTCACGGGCCTTCTCACCGAAAATAGCACGGAGCAGTCTCTCCTCTGCAGTCAGCTCTGTCTCTCCCTTGGGAGTTACTTTGCCGACCAGGATATCACCTGCGCGGACTTCAGCACCGATACGGATAATACCGCGCTCGTCCAGGTCTTTTAACGCATCATCACCAACACCCGGAACATCACGTGTGATCTCTTCCGGCCCTAACTTTGTATCTCTGGCTTCCGCCTCATATTCTTCAATATGGACAGAAGTATAGACATCATCCTGTACCAGTCTTTCACTTAACAGGACGGCATCCTCGTAATTGTAACCTTCCCAGGTCATGAAGCCGATCAGCGGGTTCTTGCCCAGCGCCAGCTCACCGTTTGAGGTGGACGGACCGTCAGCGATCACCTGTCCTGCTTCCACATGCTCGCCTTTGGTCACGATAGGCCTCTGGTTGTAGCAGTTGCTCTGGTTACTTCTCATGAACTTGGTCAGGCGGTAAGTATCTTTTGTACCGTCATCATTGCGCATAACGATCTCTTTTGACGCTGCGCATTCTATGGTACCGGCTTTTTTCGCCACTACGCAGACGCCGGAGTCAACGGCTGCCTTCACTTCCATACCGGTTCCTACAACAGGAGCCTCCGTGGTGAGAAGAGGCACAGCCTGACGCTGCATGTTGGATCCCATCAGCGCACGGTTGGCATCGTCATTCTGCAGGAAGGGAATCAGGGCCGTAGCTACAGAGAACACCATCTTAGGAGACACGTCCATGTAGTCAAACATATTACGTTCATACTCCTGTGTTTCATCCAGATAACGTCCGGAAACGTTTTTATGGATAAAGTGTCCTTCTTCATCCAGCGGCTCATTGGCCTGTGCCACATGATAATTATCCTCTTCATCTGCTGTCATATAGACAACTTCATCTGTAACCCGCGGATTCTTCGGATCTGATTTGTCAATCTTACGGTACGGCGCTTCCACAAAACCGTACTGGTTGATCCTGGCATAGGATGCCAGGGAGTTGATCAGACCGATGTTAGGACCCTCAGGAGTCTCGATGGGGCACATTCTTCCGTAGTGGGAATAATGTACATCTCGAACCTCGAAACCTGCACGGTCTCGTGACAGACCGCCGGGGCCCAGTGCGGAAAGACGTCTCTTATGGGTCAGCTCACCCAGCGGGTTGTTCTGGTCCATGAACTGTGACAGCTGGGAGGAACCGAAGAATTCCTTCACGGCTGCTGTAACCGGTTTGATATTGATCAGGGACTGGGGAGAGATACCTTCCATATCCTGTGTTGTCATTCTCTCGCGAACCACACGCTCCAGTCTGGAAAGACCGATCCTGTACTGGTTCTGCAGCAATTCACCCACTGCACGGATACGTCTGTTGCCCAGATGGTCGATATCGTCATCATTGCCCAGACCATACTCCAGATGCATGTTATAGTTAATAGAAGCAAGGATATCTTCTTTTGTAATGTGCTTTGGAATCAGCTCATGGATCTCACGGCGGATTGCGTCCTTGATATCCTCAATATCCTCATTCTCTTCCAGGATCTTAGCCAGAACTGGATAGTAAACAAGTTCTGTCACTCCCACGGAAGAAGGATCAATGTCCACATAGTTGGTGATATCCACCATCATGCTTGAAAGGACTTTGATGTTGCGCTCCTCACCCTGAATCCATACATAAGGAACTGCCGCGTTCTGGATCTGGTCAGCCAGTTCTTTTGTTACAACTGTGCCGGCCTCTGCGATGATCTCACCTGTTGTGGTGTCCACAACCTCCTCAGCCAGCATATGGCCTGAGATACGGTTTCTCAGCAGTAACTTTTTGTTGAATTTGTAACGGCCTACTTTTGCCAGGTCGTAGCGTCTTGGGTCAAAGAACATGCTGGTGATCAGGCTCTCTGCGCTTTCCACAGCCAGCGGCTCACCCGGACGGATTTTCTTGTATAACTCCAGCAGACCTTCCTGATAACTCTCAGCAGTGTCTTTTGTAAAGCTGGCTAAAATCTTCGGTTCTTCACCGAATAACTCTATAATTTCTGCATTCGTGCCGATACCTAAAGCACGAATCAAAACTGTAATAGGGACTTTTCTAGTTCTGTCTACACGTACATAGAATACGTCATTGGAGTCGGTCTCATATTCCAGCCATGCACCCCTGTTCGGGATAACGGTACAGGAATAAAGGGTTTTGCCCAGTTTGTCGTGAGCGATAGCGTAGTAAATACCCGGAGAACGTACAAGCTGGCTGACAATAACTCGTTCAGCGCCGTTGATTACGAAGGTACCGGTTGCAGTCATTAACGGCAGATCACCCATGAATATTTCATGTTCACTGATTTCGTCATTCTCTCTGTTGTATAATTTTACCCTTACTTTCAGAGGAGCTGCAAAAGTAGCATCCCTCTCCTTGCATTCTTCGATGGAGTATTTTACCTCATCTTCACACAAAGTAAAGTCAACAAATTCCAAGCTCAATTTACCGCTGTAGTCGGCGATTGGAGAGATATCTTCAAAAACTTCTTTTAGACCTTCGTCCAGAAACCACTGGTAAGAGTCTTTCTGTACTTCAATGAGGTTCGGCATTTCCAGTACCTCTTTCTGGCGCTGGTAGGTCATTCTCATGCTCTTACCGGTTGTAATGGGACGGATTCTATTTTTCTCCATTGACGTTTCACCCCTTGTATGTTTTAATTTTATTATGCTTATACCTGAGCCCCCTGACCGAAAGTTTCCTTTAATAAGGTTAATTTCAATCATAAATAGAACGACAGGCATAACTTGCCATAATAGTGCATTTCTCACTATAACACACCCTGTCAAGCCTGTCAACCATTTTTTGTTAAAATATTTTCCCGCTTTTTGGGAACAATTGTCTTATATATTCTGTCGAATTTCACAACATTTCCTGCAGCCTTTCCACATCTTTGATATGCATTTCCTGGCCCTGTATGCTGAAAAATCCCTCTTTTTCCATCAGTTTTAATTCCTGGTTCAGTGATGACCGGCTCACATGGAGCATATTAGCCATTACAGACTGGGAAACCGGCATGGGAATCGCCGCCCCCGCTACAATGTCGTTCATTCCCACGATCCAGTAGGCAATTCTCTCACGGATCGTCTGGTAATTCAGACAGTTGAGATAAAGCTGGTCTTTCAGCCCCCGCTGTGATATATAGAGTAAAAGGGAATACATCAGCAGATTATCACGCTCCAGCATCTCCTCCAGAATCTCCACTGGAATCCAGGCCACCGTGGATTTTTTGGCAGCCACCAGGGTATAGGTGTAATACCTTTTACCGGAAAAGTAGAGAAGCTCCGGGAAAATATCATTCTTTTCAAAGTAAGCGTTGCAGAGCTCATCCCCATTGACAGTATGGCTTACTGCCTTCAGAATGCCGTCCAGCACAATCCCAAAAGAGTTGATCTTACTGCCCTGAGGATATATGATCTCTGACCTCTGATATGTCTTTCGGTTCATATACGGCCGGTAAATGCAGCTTCCCACACAGAGATCTGCAAAGGGTACCGGACAGCTTATCTTCGGATCTTCAAAAAATCTATGCATTTATACCCCTCCCAACATTCCCCGCAAAAAAAGAAACGCAAAGAGGGGCTGTCAAAACAGCTCCTCCCTGCGTCTTATTCTGCTTATTCCAATGGTCTGTCCAAAATATCACACAAATCATCATAATCCTTCTCGCCATTAAATCTCTGGACCTCTTCCCCGTTTTTGTAGATCACAACGACGGGAATTCCTCCGATATGGCACGCATCCAGCAGATCCTGGTTGGAATCCACATCCACATAGCGCACCTCGTACATTCCCTCATACTCTTCTGTGAGGGCTTCCTCCAGAACAGGATGAAGTGCCTTGCAGTGTACACAGCGCTCTGCACCGAAGAGCACAAGCACCGGTTTTCCTTCTACTTTAAGGACATCGTCATTCCAGCTCGACATGGTCACCGGTTTGAAGAAATCTTTGTTCACCTCAAAGACTTTCTCCCTCTGTGTCACATCTTCTTCGTCGTCTGTGGCCACACAAAGTGCCACATCTTGATAATACGGCAAAGTTCCTTCAATATCAATGACTTTTTTTGCACCAAACGCTCCGGCACCCGGTACCCGGTATGTCACATTGTCAATGGGTGCGATGGGAACCTCCGTGGGAACCGGCTCCTGCGGCACATAGCTGTACGGATAACGGTATGCGCGGTAGATCATATTGTTCTTCGGTCCTTTTTCATTGTGTGTATAATACGGTGAAATCCATTCCCACACGATCTCATGATCCGGTGTCACTTCAATGACACGGCCGTCTGAGCCTTCCGTAACCATGGTATTTCCATTTGGCAGGCGCTGTGCGCTGCTGACATAGGGGCTGTAGAATTTGCTGGCGTCGGTGGGAACCGCATGGCCCAGTTCCTTTGGTGTCAGCTTCCAGACAACCTCCAGGGTTACCGGGTTAAACTCCAGCACACGGCTGTAATCGCGCAGAGCGTTCTTAACACCGATAGGAGCAGATGGATTGGGAACCCCGTAGCCGCCCCAGCCGCCGTTGTCAAATACCATCAGATTGCCTTCACCCGGCAGCCCTTTCGGAATCATATGGAAATGATGCTGGCCGATGATCCAGCCCAGCTTTTTCAGTTCCGGTGTGGCATTGAAGTCAGGTCCGATGCGCCATACGATCTTTCCTGTCTCTTTATCAAGGATAGCCAGAATATTGGCCTCCCTACAGTCAAAAATAATATTTTCCGGTTTAAACCGCATATCACCCTGGTCATACCATTTGTTCGGGCCAAGGTAGCTCATGCAGTTTACATGAAGATAGTCGCCTACACCGCCGTCTGAGGAGCGCATGTTCGGATCTCTGAACAGTGCGTTTTTGGCGGCCTCGTCAAATCCCAGTTCGTCAAAGTGTTCACTGATGGACCATTTCCAGAGGATGTTGCCCTCCCAGTCCACTTCGATCATGGCATCATCCAGAAGCTTTTTATCGGATATCTTCGGGTTTCTGATCGTCTGGTGTACCAGGATCAGTGTATTGCCTTCCAGGGGCTTTGCATCCATACCCGGAACATAGTATCCGACGGGATTTCCCTCCCTCTGATAGTCATGGTGCTGACGCGCCATCCAGCGATGGTCCCTGCCCGGGTCATCAATGTTCTCAAAGTGGTCAAATTCCCAGACAATATTTCCGTCATAGTCGATCTCGATCAGGTTGACACCGTCCTGCATACCGTAATCAGGATGACGGTATCCTGACAGACCCATCACATACCCGCCCGGAAGAAGTTTCGGCGGCATGGCATGCATATTCCAGCGTCTGATCTCATTTCCGTTCATGTCGAACAGCAGAACGCCGTCGTTGATAAGCGGAACGATCGTATATCCGCTCCAGCATTTCTCCGGATTGTAAACAGTGACTCCGTGTGGAAAAACAAGTGGCTGACCCATAATCAATTACCTCCTGAAGTTAATCATTATATTTTTTAAATAGGTTCCTGTCTGTTGATAATACTTACTTTACTTCCAATAATTTTCCGTTTTCATAAAACGCAGTGGATACCGTGTGCTCTATCTTCAGATTCTGATAGAGAAGGTTCTGGCGTGTAATGTCCTGACGGTAAACCTTCCACTCTCCCCTGAGCTGCTGTTCCAGGTCTGATACTGCCTGAATCTCTTCATTGCTGTATGGATTGTAGAACACAAAGGCAATTTTCCCTGAATCCGGGCTTAAAATGCTCTCAATCTGCTCAAGCTCCTTCACGTAACGCTCAGAAGCCACTGCAGCCACTGCGCCGTCTGCCGCGGAGGTGACAACCTGGCGCAAAAATGTCTGCCTGCAGTCGCCCACTGCATAAAGCCCCGGGATGCTGGTTTCCATCTTGTCATTGACCTTGATGTACCCGCTTCTGTCACAAGTGACCATATGGCGCACGGGCTCTGTCTGAGGCACCATACCCACAAAGAAAAACAGTCCGTCCGCTTTAACTTCTCTGACCTCACCGGTCTCAACGTTTTTCAGCACAAGAGCTTCCACATGGTCTTTTCCTTTGATCTCCTGGACAGTGGAGCTCCAGCAGAAATCAATTTTAGGATTTTTATAGGCATGTTCTGCGGACACCTCGTTGCAGTCAAGATGGCCTTTCTCATGGAGCACAATGATCGTGACTTTAGAGGCAAACCCGGTCAGATAATCCGCTTCCTCAACAGCCTGGTCTCCTGCGCCCAGCACGTAGATCTCCTTGCCTTTGAAAAATTCCGCATCACAGGTGGCGCAGTAGGCAACACCATGGCCCACAAACTCTTTCTCTCCGGGAATCCCCAGTTCTCTTGGACGGGTGCCCAGATCCAGGATCACACTGCGTGCCTTGAAATCTCCTCTTCTCTTTGTGCTGACAATGAAAAGATTGTCTTCTTTGCTGATCGCCGTCGCTGTGGTCCGTTTCAGCTCCACTGTGGGATGGCTGGATGCGTGCTCCCGGAACCGCTCCATCAGGTGCTGGCCGCTGTCCACGATCGTGCCGGGATAATTCCGGACTTCATAGGTATCATTGATACGTCCGCCATAGCTTCCCTTTTCCAGAAGAAGCGTTTTCCGCTCCGACCTGCCTGCGTAAATAGCAGCCGCAAGACCGGCAGGCCCGCCGCCCACGATAATCAGATCATAAATAGATTCCATAATTTTCATCTCCTATTCTAATTTTTCTTTCACTTTAACCGTTTTTAAAGAACCCTCTCTTCCCACGCCCGTGACCACCCAGAAGATGCAGACTCCTGTGAGGATCAGGCAGTAAAAGGAAGAACAGAAAATCTGAAACGGTGACACAGTGGGCAGATAACTGTGTTTCTGCACCATCTCATTAATGATCGTCACACTTCCCATAACGAATGCGCTGTTAATGGGAATGATGGAGCTGAAGTTCGTCGCATTGGCTGTCAGCAGGATACTCCGTCGTTCCGGAGAAATACTGCTCTCCTGTCCGATCCTGTCCGCTATGTCACCGAACAGCAGGATTGACGGCAGCACACAGCCGGCAAGAAGAATGTTAACTATAACTATTCCTAAAGCCAGAACTGTCTCAGCGCCCCGTTTTGTCTTTGTAAATTTCCCTGACAGGATAATGCTGCAGCATCTTTCCAGCATTCCTCCGTCCACTGCCACTGCGATCAGTCCGTAAAGCAGAATGGTGGACACTGTCACGTCAATAATCCCATAAATACCTTCAAATATAATTCCGTTCAGCCCTGCCGTTTCATAATCAATGCTCACAATATCGGAAAATGTGAACAGACCGGTGATCAGCCCTAATACAAAGCCCGTAATAATTGCAAAAGAAACTCCTTCAAATAAGTTTCCTGTCTTAAAGCAGATACACAGAAGGACCACAACAGGTACCAGCATCCAAAGTCCTCTTGCATCCGAGAACTGGGAAAGCTGTGTCATGTCTCCCACACTGCCCTCCCCGGCACCGAATATTAAGTACAGAACCGTTGTGACTGCTCCCGCAGCCAAAATATAAGGAGTTCTCTGTTTCAAAACCGTCAGAAGCTTGGCCGGTCTTCCCGTTCCCCGTTCATGTTGTATCATTACTGTGGTGTTGATCACCTGTGAACTGGGAGACAGCGCATCCCCGAAAAAGATTCCGCTGATCAGCGCTCCGCTCAGCATAGAGGGACTGGCCCCCAAAAGTATTCCCGGAGGATAAAAAATGGGAATCACCGCAAACAATGCCGCGATCGGAGCACCTGCTCCCATAGAAATCACTGCTGAAGCCAGGAATGCAAAGACCACAAACCCGCTTTTTGTAATTCCAAGCTGAAGGCTCAGCCAGATAAATCCGCCCCCTATATTTCCCGTCATCATAAGCTTGGAAAAAATCCCTATGACCAGGAAAATAAAAATAAGCCTTGAATTTCCGTACTGCGCCAATCCATGCACAACAGAATCCCAGTATTTCCCTTTGTTCCTGCACAGGAAAAACCCTGTCAGAAGAGAAATCACTGCAGCAAAAATCAGCCCTTTCATTGAATAATAATGTAACCCCACCGAAAATATTCCGCCTATCAGTATGTACAGCACAAAGGGCATCATGGCAAATGCCTGTGTCCCCCAAAAAACCAGCTTTGGTTTTTCTGTTTCCATGCCGCCACCCCCGTTTCCTTTAGATAGTTAAAAGTATAACACACCTGGAAAACAATACCTGTTTGCGCGCCAACACTTACACAATTTTTTTTAAATTCTCACAGTTTTTTTGACATAACCGACAAAAAACCGGCGATGTCAGGTTCTTTTATCCTGTTATCATCGGTCTTTAATTTAACAAGAACATTTTCTGCATCCCATTCCATTCACTGGTATAAATAGACAATTTTATTGTACTTTATTATACATATATATACATTGACATATATTTAAATATGTTATATGATGAAGATAGTATTTATGTAACTATTGTGTACGTATTCAGTTGACTGAATAGGTGCACTATTGTCAAGTAATCTTCTGATCACTGAGATAAGGAGGGGATCTGATGAAGAACATGGAAGGCAGCAGTTACAACGACAAACTGGACAGGCTCGACAGATGCGCCGGTCTAAAGAAGGTTGACCGGGTGCCCATCGGCGCGGCCACCTTGTATTTCCCCGCAAAATACTCGCATATTTCCTACGAAGACATGTATTACGACCAGGAAAAATACAAAAATGCTTCTGTCAGATTTGCAAAAGATTTCAACTGGGACGCAGCATGTATGCTCAGAACTTTTGAAACAGTCACACTTGGCTTATCCCTGGCAGGGACTGATCCGCAAAACGCAGTAAACACAGCAGTAGCCTCTGTTCTAGGAGGCGGATTCGCACACGATATTCTAAAAGACAATTATTCATCACATCCAGGAAGAGAAATTCCCTCAGACACAGAATCCCAGTTCAAAATCAAAAATCCGGTCATGACCTCCGAAGAGTATGATGAGTTTATTGACGACCCCTTCGGTTTTCTGAACCGCAAAGTGGTTCCCAGGGTATATGGTGCTCTTGAAGAACCCGGCAGCTCTCAGTCTATATGTGCGCTCATGAAGTTTGGCATGAAACTCGGAACAGCGCTTGACGACCTGCAGGTATTTACACAGGAAATGAAAACAGCGGACTGTCCGCCATGGTATATGGCCATCTGCCCCAATCCCCTGGACGTGCTGGGTGCATTTCTGCGAGATTTTGATAAAGTCATTCTGGATATCCACCGGGTACCGGACAAAGTCCACAAAGCCTGTGAGGCTCTGCTTCCCATTCTTCTGGCCGTAGGAAAAGCCACAGGTGAAATATCTTATCAGCTCACCGGATCCAGAAGAGTATTTTTCCCTGTCTGGTATAACAGTTTTCTGTCGGAAAAACAATACAGAGAATTTCACTGGCCCTATCTCAAATACCTCTGCGAAGAACTGATCAAAGCCGGGTACACACCCCTCCTGTCCTTACAGGGTACATATGATCATCTGCTGGAAACACTTCTGGAGCTTCCCGCAGGTAAAGCGATTGCCTGGTTCGACAGGACAGACCCGGTCAAAGCCAGAGACATCATAGGAGACCACATGTGCATTGCGGGAGGAATCTCGCCCTCACTGCTGATCGGGGGCAGCGTTCAGGAAATTGACCTGCAGGTCAAGAAACTGCTGACCGAGATGAAAAAAGCCGCCGGCTTTATATTTACTCTGCCGTTTAATGCCATAGGTCCGGCGAAAATTGAAAATGTACTGGCAATGACAGAGGCAGTACACAGATATGGCGGTTATACCCAACCGTGAAAGGAGGTCCATTATGATCGATTTAACATCACTCACAAGTGCAGTCGGCGAACTTGATGAAAAAAAGGTTATGTCCATGCTGCAGGAATTTGTTGCAGGTGCTCCTGAGACAGAGGAAGCAGCCCAGGCCATCACTGCATGTCAGAAAGGCATGGAGAAAGTCGGCCAGCGTTTTGAAACAGGAGAATATTTCGTAGGAGATCTGATATTTGCCGGAGAACTCCTCACAGAGGCAATGGAAGTCTTAAAACCAATAATCGGCTCTGCCGCAAGACAAAAGGTCGGCAAAATTGTATTGGGAACTGTCCAGGGCGATCTGCATAACATTGGCAAAAATATTTTCAAGAGCATGGCGGAAGCAGCCGGATTCACTGTATATGACCTGGGTATCAACGTATCGCCGGAAGCCTTTCTTGACAAGATAAAAGAAGTGCAGCCCGATATTCTGGGTCTCAGCGGTGTCCTCACCATGGCTGTGGAATCTATGAAAAAAACTGTTGACCTTGTAAAAGAAGCCGGACTGAGAGAGCATATCAAAATCACGATCGGAGGCGCATGTGCAAGCTATGAAGCCATGCAGGTCTCAGGCGCTGATGCCTGGTCCACCAACGCCGCAGAGACTGTGAACGTATGTCTTGGCTGGGTCGGTCAGCACCAGGAGTGAAATCATATGATAATTATCGGTGAAAAAATAAATGGTTCCATCCCCGGCATCAAACAATATATCACCACTCAAAACAGCCGGCGCATCAGGGAACTGGCCATCAAACAGACCGAAGCAGGTGCGGATTATCTGGATATCTGTGCAGGGACTGCCGCTGCCCATGAAGCCGGAACTCTGAAATGGCTGATTGCCCAAGTGCAGGATGCCGTGGATACTCCTCTGTGCATTGACAGTCCGGACGCAGAGGTTCTGGAAAAAATGCTTACCCTTACAAAGAAACCCGGGCTGCTCAATTCAGCAGCTCTGGAAAAAGGAAAATGTGACCTGCTGTTTCCCCTGATATCAGACACACAGTGGCAGATCATCGTACAGACAACGGATGATGACGGGGTTCCCGAAGATGCAGAAAACCGGATCAAAATTGCAGATGCCATACTTGATAAAGCAGCCAGGTACGGCGTGAAACCGGAACAAATACATATAGATCCTCTGCTCACTGCAATCTCTGCGAATAACCAGTCCATGGTGGTTTTTACAGAGGCCGTCCGGGGTATAAGAAAACTATCTCCGAAGCTTAAGATAACTGCAGCCATCAGCAATCTTTCCTTTGGTATGCCGCTCAGGCAGGTGATCAACCAGCATTTCTACGCAGTGGCCGCTTTTCTGGGGCTGGATTCAGCAATTCTGGACCCATGCAGCCGGGAGCTGTATACATCCAGACTTGTCATGGATGCGCTGCTGGGAAAGGACCGTCTGTGCCGCAGGTTTACCAATGCCTACAGAAAAGGCATGACCGGCCACAAAAAACCCGACTGTTAAAATGCAAAACCAACGCCCGCATAAGTATCTGCCCCATAATAGAAGGAGTCCCCAAATGGCAAAACTGTCATTTGAGGACTCCTTCTATTATATTCATTGTCTCAACAATTTACACTGATTTTTCCCGTAAAATACCACACCACTATGGCAGTCCATGAGGGATATCAATTTACTAAAATTCTTGTAGTTACCAGGATTTTCAAGGGAATATGGACATATCCCGATAACCGGCATATCCTGTATTGCCTGGTTCAGCCTGGCCTCAAAAGAAAGCAGGGCTTCCGCATTACCGCCTATGCAGTCCATTGCAGGAGAACCGGATGCCCACAGCCGGGTATGCCCCTTTGCAACGGCACTTTCAATGCCGGCGCTCCAGGCCCGGAGTGGTCCTTCTACTCCCTCCTTGCGATACAAAGACTGAAAATCAATCACATTAAGCAGACCTTCTTTTTCCAGCGTCTTCACATCCAGCCCGTTTCTCTCATACTGCTCACAGACCTTATCCGTCTCCTGCCACCAACATCCTTTCATGATACCGGCCCCCTCACTGAGAGCCCGGCGGAAAAATGAGACTTCAAATTCTGTAATTTCAGAATCTTTCTCTGTAATAAGAAGCAGGTGTTCCTTTTTATTCAGTTTATCCCACAGAGAATTGGATATCTTGCTGCCGCTGCTCATGACAGATTTTAACTGTTCCTCACTGATTCTCCATTCTTTTCCAATCTTAACAGCAGACAGCCTCCCCTGCTTCAGCCATCTGTATATCGTAGTCGTAGTGGTCCTCAGATACGCTGCCACTTCAGTCACCGTCAAGAGTTTCTCCATGATTTCTGCTCCTCCTGTGAAACAAATATATCTGCTTCTATCATATCACAGATGAATTTTCTTGTCGACGACAAACAAATCCCTCTGCCAAGGTTACCCTATACGCAAAAAAGCCCTGGTACCATATGGATACCAGGACTTAAATGATTTATTTTTACAAGCTTTTCTACGCTTAAATTATTTAAGTGTAACTTTAGCGCCTTCGCCCTCAAGTTTGGTTTTGATCTCCTCAGCCTCAGCTTTGGAAGCAGCCTCTTTAAGAACTTTCGGAGCACCGTCAACAACTTCTTTAGCTTCTTTTAAGCCTAAGCCGGTAACTTCACGAACAACTTTGATAACTTTAACTTTGTTAGGACCAACCTCTGTCAGTTCTACGTCAAACTCATCTTTCTCTTCTGCTGCTGCTGCACCATCACCTGCTGCTGCAACTACAACGCCTGCTGCTGCGGATACACCGAATTCTTCTTCGCAAGCTTTTACTAATTCATTTAACTCTAATACAGATAACTCTTTGATAGCTTCAATAAACTCAGCTGTTGTTAATTTTGCCATTTTTATTTACCTCCAATTTTTTGTTTTATTTTCGTTTGATTGTACGTCTGACTTTGTCAGCGTATTAAATTACTCTGCTGCTGCTCCACCCTGCTGTTCAGCAATCTGGTTAAGCACACGAGCGAAGTTTGTGATAGGAGACTGGATACTTCCAAGCAGTTTTCCAAGCAGTTCTTCTCTTGAAGGAACTTTGGAAAGTGCCTCGATTCCTGCCTTGTCGTAGTAAGCGTCTTCAACAACACCTGCTACTAATTCCAGAGTCGGAACATCCTTTGCGTATTTTGCAAGGATTCTTGCCGGAGCAGTTGCATCTTCCATACATACTGCCAAAGCGTTTGTTCCCTCTAAATGCTGGCATAATTCTTCACAAGGAGTTCCTTTGAAAGCAAAGTTCATCATTGTGTTTTTGTATACTTTGTAAGTAACACCAGCTTCTCTTAATTCCTTACGCATTTTTGTATCCTGCTCAACAGTGATACCTTTGTAGCTTACTAACACTACAGATGCGGCATCTTTAATACTGCTGGCAATCTCGTCTACGACCGGTTTTTTGAGTTCTACTTTTGCCATGAATTAGTGCACCTCCTTATTTTTTTAGGCTGCGCTGCTCATATATCGAAAGGTACTTCAACGATTAGTACGAAAAAAACCTCTCTGCATAGACAGAGAGGCTTCATCAATCCTAATAATTGCAAGAATGAATCTTTCCTCGGCAGGCGTTTTATCCTTATGCCTAACGGCACCTGCTGTCTTCGGCAGCTATTCCTGTATTAAAATACCATGCAGGACAAGTATTGTCAAGCATTTTTTCAACTTTTTTCATCTGTGTCCTCATGTATCCTGCTCCATGAGAACTTCTTTTGCTGCCGCTTCCAATTTGCTGTCTTTTTTCTTTACCTCTGCTTTTTGTACTTCTGTCCGGATTTCCTGTTTTGCCGCTTCTGTTTTGATCTGGCTCTCCAGTACACCTTTTACATCCTTCAGCGGCAGATATCCGTCCTCCTCCCTCTCAAGGCATTTCATGACCAGCATATTCTGCCCGGCTGCAAAAGGCTCGCTTATCTCACCTGCCTGCATGCCGGCTGCCAGCATCCAGCGCAGACCGTACACGCCACTTTTTCCCTCCTGGGTATCAAGGGAATTCATCTCCAGCTCATAAAAGCTGATATCAGGGAATGTTTCTGCCAGCTCTTCCTTCTCCATGCCGCTCTCCATAGCTTCGGCCGCATGCCGGAGTATTTCTGTGTTCTCTGCCTTTGTCTCTGCTGCCAGCACATTCACTTTATTTTCATACCGGTAGCTTTCCAGGTTCTCATTGTATGCGGATTCCAGTTCCTTATCTGTGATAGTATGCTCCTTTTTCAGCGCCTCCGTCAGTTCTGATTCCAGTTCTGTATAGAAATACTGATAATAAGCTTCTTCCGTATAGGTGATAAGTCCATAGTTCACCTCACCGGAAGCTTCCTTCCGGCTGCGGGACGCATTCTCCTGCTCCATGGACTCCTTCAGCGATTCATAATCTGCATCTGCCCGGATTCCCCTGGCCTCTGCCATGGATGCGATCACCTTGTCCCGTATCAGTTCCTCCTCCGCAAGACCCATGATCTCTTCTAAAGGTGTACTGCCATCTATCCTGCCGGTCCAGAAGTCCTTCCTGTTTGCCTCCTCTGTGGAATACCCGCTTTTCACCTGTGCCCGGAGTCTCTGCAGTACGAGCTGGTACTCTTCCCGTACAATGTCCTGACCGTTTACTTCCATCACGGTACGCATCTCTTCCGGCTTCTGAAATCTGATATAGATGATCAGACCTGCCAGCAGCAATAGAACCACTCCGAAAACAGCATTCACAATATATTTTTTCCGCATCTGTCGCTCCTGAAAATGGGAGCTGCCGAAACAGCCCCCATACATGTCTTTTAAATTCTGTATCTTAGTTTCTGTATTTCCGCTTCTTTCCGAAAATCACCACTGCTCCTCCTGATAATACCAGAAGTCCGGCCATAAGTGCAAGCGGTGTTTCATCGCCTGTCTTGGCACCGGAAGATTTTTTATTTCCGTTTGTTGTGGTGGTATTCTTCTTTTTGGTGCCGGGAGTGCTGGTTTTCTTCAGGTTCCTGACTGCCTTCTCCAAAGCCGCCTGCGCCTTGTCTACCTGAGACTGTGTTGCATCCTCATCCTCCAATACCGTCTTCGCTGCCTCCAGTGCCTTTTGGAAGTTCTTCCAGCTTGTGCTTGTATAACTTCCCTGCTTGTCATCTTTATGCTTATCATAGAGTTTCTGCAGTTCTGTCTTATCAGCCTTTTTGGAATCCGTCTTCTCCTTCAGTCCCTTCACTGCGCTTTCAAGAGATGCGGCTGCCTCATTGATCTCTTTCTGGGTTGCAGAATCATCTTTCAGGACCTTATCCGCCTTTTTCAGGGCAGCGGTAAATGTTTTCCAGGACTCATCCGTATAATTGCCCTGCTTGTCATCCTTGTGGGCTTTATAGAGTTTTTCCAGAGCGGTTTTGTCGGCTTTGATCTCCGGATTTTCCTCAAGTGCCGCGATCGCAGATTTCAGAGCTTTCTCTGCATCGTTCACTGTATCTTGGTCCACATCATTGTCCAGAGCATTCTTTGCATCTTTCAGCGCGTCTGTAAATGCCTTCCAGCTTGCGTCCGTATAATTGCCCTGCTTGTCATCCTTGTGGGCTTTATAGAGTTTTTCCAGCGCCGTTTTATCGACTTTGACCTCCGGATTTTCCTCAAGAGCTGCAAATGCATCTTCCAGCGCTTTCTTAGCATCATTTACTGCTTCCTGGTCCACATCACTGTTTAAAGCTTCCTCGGCTGTTTTCAGCGCGTCTGTAAATACCTTCCAGCTTGCGTCCGTATAATTGCCCTGCTTTTTATCCTTGTAGGCATCATATACTTTCTGCAGTTCTTTTTTGTCTACAGCCGGAGCCGGTTCGTATTTCTCCAATGCATGAAACGCCTCTGTCAATGTATCTGCTGCTGCCTTGATGGAATCTTTTGTGGCATTTGCATTTACTTTCTCCAGTCTGGCAGCCAGAACCGCATTCCGGTATGCCTTCCAGGAGGCTTCTGTGTAATAGGACTCTTCCTCTGCAGGAGTAAGGGCCAGAGCTGTATCAATGGCGGTTGTATCCAGCTCTTCTTTTGCTATTGTATATCTCTCGTACAGGGAAACATCATCCAGCAGGACAGACGCGGCGTCACTGTTGACGCTGAGGCTTATCTTATTGTATTCCTTTGTGGTAAATGCAAGTTTTACCTTTCTCCATCCTTTATCGGAAGCTTCTGACTCGGGTTTGGCATTTCCAAGCTTGATGTCACCTGTATGAGTAACATTGTTATGATGTTTTGCCTCAATAGCAACTTTGTCAACATCGGAATCATTGCATTTTATCCAGGCTTCACATATATATTCTGTATTAGCCTTAACCGGAACCTTGCCGATCTCCGAGTACGCTGTCCCTTCACCGGTCTTCTCCACTTTAAGACTCTGTTCACCACTGTGGGCATCCTCTTTTGTGACTCCTACACGGCTCTGCCATTCTCCCCAGTCGGATTCTTTTTTCTCAAAGCCTGCATTATCATTATCAGGATTATACTCTTTCAGGATATTGTCTGCTGAATCCGGAGTATTTTCCTTTATGTCATCCTTCTTCATCAAGTCTTTTACCGCATTTTCCAGCCTTGCTGCATAGCTGTCGATCATATCCTGTGTCACAACAGGGCGGGCAAGTGCCGTTTTCGCAGCTTCCAGAGCCTTCTGCATTGCGGTAAAACTGCCGGATTCAAAATCAGCTTCCCGGTATGCTTCTGCCATGGCTGTCAGGGCTTCCAGATATGTCTTGTCCACTTCCGGCCGCTCTGCTTCGCTTTCACCCTGGTATTCAAATGCACCCATATCCAAAACTGCTGTTCCGCTTTCTCCCGTATAAGGAGCGGGATTGCCTTCATAGTCCTTATTTTCAATGGTGATCTGTGTCGGTACCAGTTCATCTGCTACTTTCGGCATAGATTCCTGGGGAACCGGCATATAATCCATACCTGCATCAATACAGGGTGAGGTGGATTTAAGCTTGAATCCATCCGGACTTCCCAGGGTCACCGTATTGTCGGAAAAACTTCCTTCTGTATAGTTTGTCGGATCTGTAAACTGAGGATCTGCGATGACAGCACCCTGGTCCTCATCTACCGGATATATATCCGCAATACTTCCGTATACACAGTTATTGGCATAGGTGACACCGTCGTTATTTACGAATTCATCACTGTCGCCGCAGAAGATATTGTTGTAAATATCGGTTCCGCTGGACGGAGGAGTTCCCCATGATGCCTGCTCTACTGCATTTATCTTGTACCCATGGTTCCAGTACATGGTATTGTTGTAGAACTGGTTGCCGATACTTCCGTATTCACCGATACGCAGAATGCGGGCGCCGTTAAACAGGCCGTCGTTTACACTGACATTGTATCTTGCAACTGCATTGACCGTGTAGTTCGGTCCCGGACAGGACATCCAGAAGCCGCCTTTGTTGTCATGGCTGTAATTGTACTGATACATAACATTCTGGTTGCCGTAGTCAAAATCAAATGCCATGCCATCCTGATAACTCTCCGTATGGGCCGCCTCATTGTACTGCATGGTCACATTATTGCAGTCCCACATCCATATAGCCGCATGGGCAGGATTTCTGCTGTAATCCCAGTCCTCGCTGGCGCTTTTCACGATCAGGTTCTTCTCTGCAATACCGCCGTCTGCATTGATCAGGACGATGCCGTCACCGGCTACATCATAGACATAGTTCTCTGCCACATATACATTTGGCCATCCGACCCATCTTCCTTTTCCGGCTTCCTGTGAACCGCTGCCGCCGACTAATACTCTGGATGCCCAGGAGCTTTCCATATAAATAGCCTCATGGCAGACATTTTCCACCTTATTGCCAACGATAGTCAGGTCTGTAAAACTGGATTCAACCGCATCTCCGGTCACCAGGGCGATCACGCCGCCTGAGCCTTTCTGGGCGCCGCCCTGCATGTAGCCGTTGACATTATGCACATAGTTATTTTTCACAACAACACCCGGCAGATCCCCTGCATCGTGGTTTTCCACAAGGATACCAGTGAGCAGATACCGGCTCTGTTTCTTATTGGCATTGTCTTTTACCAGGTCTGCCGCGTCAGTCTCCCAGTTGGTCACTTCCAGGTTCTGAACTGTGATGTAACTGGAATTGTAAATATGGACTGCTGCCACATCCTGCTTCGGTGCGTTCTTATTGGTCTGCCACGGATTACCGCTGCCGTTGATAACAGGGTCTTCACCCTCGCCGTATCTGTCCACATAAACAGGGTTCTCCGGGGTTCCTGCTGCCTCCTGCAGTTTAAGCTGCTCACCGTTCCATGTACAGCCGGCTTTTAAAAGAAGTTTTCCCCCTGCCCGGAGACGGAGTCTCTTTACGTTCGCAAAGGTCTTCCATGCCTGCTCCGGTGAGGTTCCGGTATTGGAGTCATCCCCGCCAGCCGCATCAATATAGAAGGAATCGCTGCTTGTGATCGGAGTATCCTCATCCGGAATATCAGGAGTGTCAGGATTTTCCGCCTTTACGAGCCTGATATTTCTGGCCTTTGCAGTTCCTTTTGTCAGCCAGACACTGATATTCTTTGACGTTTCCCCTGCCGGCATCTGGAATTTAACAGAAATGGTCTCCCACTCATTTGTCTTTGTATTTTCCGCAAAAGACTTATCTGTTTTGTCTGTCCCTGGTTTCTTCTGGGCTATGGAAATGGCATTTGCAGTGTCCGCATACACCTCTCCGCTCAGTTCATACCAGGCTCCCGCTTCCAGGCCGTTTACATCCCGGTTAATACCATTGGCTTCTTTACCGGCATCAAATGAGCTGTAGTTAACGCCATCCTCCTGCCCAGTAGTGATCACTGCAGTATTCGGCCATTTTCCCCAGCCGTTTAACCCATCTGAGAAGTCACCGTTTGTCAGAAGATTGGTCTCCTCCTGTGACCCCTGCTGTTTCTCCAGGCTGCTGACAGTGTTCACCAGCTCTGCTGTAATGGCGTCCACTTCATCCTGGTCTTTCTGGGCTGCTTCATAGGAATTGGCATCTAAAAATGTCTTTGCCTCGTCTGTCTTGCTCTGAAGCACTGCAAGAGATTCCGGTGTATAGATATCTGTCTGTCCCAGCTTCTCTTCCGCATCGGTGACTGCTGCATTCAGGTCAGACAGATTCGGTGCTTCATACAGTTTTACATCATCTGCAAAAGCATCGCCCGCATTTGCGTTCAGCCAGGTATACACATTTGGTTTCCGGGCGCCTTCCCACATGGTAAAACGCACAGCAACTTTAACCCATTGGTTCACTTCACTCTGTGACTGTACGGCAAACTGCGGGTCACTGCCTTTTCCCTCATCCTCATGAAATCCTATAGAATAAGAACCCGGAACAGTCTGGTAAATCTGTGCTGTAAGCCAGTAATCCTTTCCCGGTGTCAGTGCAATATCCTGTGTCACCTGTGAGCCGTTGCCCTTTGCATTTTCTCTCAGACAGAAGCTGCCCTCCGCAGGCTGGATAACTTCGCTGCCAACCCGCTCCATGCTGGCCCCTCCGTCCTGGCACCAGCCATTTCTTATCCATCCGTTTAGATCTTCTTCTTCAAATCCTCCATTTACAAGCAGGCCTGCTGCAGGTTCTGCTTTGACCGGCACAGCTATTGTTATATTCCCCATAATCATAGCCGCTGCCATCAGAATGGAAACTCCTGATTTCCATTTTTTCATCATTTTGACCTTTTCCTCCTTCAATTTGAGTTTTTGTTTATTCACTTCTCAAAGTAGGCATCCCTCCTCTGCATCTTTTTACCGTCATTTGCACTGCTAATGGGGAAATTTATCCCATTTTTTATATAGTATCACAAGGGATGTATCTGTTTTTTTCAAATTCAACCATATTTTTAACAAATTCAACCATCTTTACTAAAATTTTATCCAATCCTCCTTTTATTAGAGTTAAACTTTTACGACCGTACACATAAACTAAAAGAAAAGGCCATTTTTATGAGTATACATGTTGTTTCCCAAGGCGAAACTATTGCCGACATCGCCGCAGAATACGGCGTATCCCCAAACCGTCTATCCTTTGACAACCAGTTAAGCGAGCAGGACCATCTGGTGGCAGGCCAGGCTCTGCTTGTACTTCAGCCTGATGTGATCCACGAGACCGCCCGGGGAGAAACCATTCCCTCTATTGCAGCCCGGTATGGTGTCCATCCCCTGCAGATTGTGCGGAACAACCCCTTCCTCACCAGCCAGCCTTTTCTCAGACAAGGACAATATCTGGTCATCCTTTACCGGGGACAGTCTGACAGACCTCTGACGGCTGACGGATATGCTTATCCTTTTATCAATAAGAGGCTTCTGGGGGAGACGCTGCCCTACCTGGGATATCTGTCGATTTTCTCCTACGGTTTTACTGAATCCGGGGAACTGATCCCCATTGATGATGAGCCTCTTCTTGAGGCTGCAAGGGTATACGGAACAAAAAGTGTATTTGTGCTGACGCCTTTTTCGGAGGCAGGGACTTTTAACAGCAATCTTGTCACGGTCGCTGCTCAGAATATGGAGGTTCAGGAAAATCTTATAGATAATATACAGAGAACCGTACAGAGTAAGGGATATTCAGAAGTAGATGTGGATTTTGAATATATAAGGGCAGAGGACCGCCTTGCCCATGTGGAATTTGTCCGCAGACTGACACAGAGAATGAACGCCATCGGCATTACCGTCTCCGTGGCCCTGGCCCCGAAAGTATCCGCAGATCAGCCGGGACTGCTATATGAAGGAGTGGATTACAGGCTTCTGGGGGAAGCTGCCAACTCGGTACTGCTTATGACGTATGAATGGGGATACACCTACGGGCCGCCTATGGCCGTAGCTCCTATTCCATCTGTGAGACGTGTCCTTGAATACGCGGTGACAGAGATCCCTCCGGAGAAGATATCCATGGGCATACCAAATTACGGATATGACTGGCCTCTGCCCTTTGTCCGGGGCGAGACAGCCGCCGTGAGCATTGGCAACCAGGAAGCCGTGGCTATTGCTGCCGCCAACAACACGGTCATACAGTACGACGAAGTCTCGCAGGCACCGTTTTTTGAATATGAGGCCCAGGGCATATCCCATATTGTATGGTTCGAGGACGCGCGCAGCATCCTCGCCAAATTCCAACTGGTAAAGGAGTTCGGATTTCCCAGAGTGGATTACTGGCAGCTCATGCGGCCGTTCCGTCAAAACTGGCTGCTTCTCTGCACGGAATTCTCGCTGTCAAACCCGGCTTAAACAATTGCAGAGATACCGGCGGGCCGCCCGGGCAGATTGGAAGTACGGTGTTTTTCCCCCCAGAATATATCCGGCAGCCTCCTCCCACTCTTTCAGTGAGTATTCTTCTGAAGATATTCCGCATACGGCATCATAGATCTTCCCCCTGCTGATATAGCCGTGCAGATCCGACAGCATTGCTGTTCCGCTTTCCCTTGCCAGTCTGTCCAGTAAATTCTCCTTCACGCCCCGCACCTCCTCTGTCTTTCTTCATAAAAACCACATAATGGTGGTTATGTGGTCACAAATCTGAAATCCAGACTTCTGTGCCTCCCGCTAAAGATAACAATCATGAAAAAAGACACAGGAAATAAACCGGCGCTGTCGCAGAGATGCCTCCGGTTTATTCGCTGTGTCTTTTCTCATCTTACCCTGTATAAAATGTTGTATTTTAAACGGAAGCATGATAAAATTGCTATGTATTCAAGTTGAAATCATAAGTTCATTTGACCACATAACCACCATTATGTGGTTTTTTATATTCTAAGAACTACAAGCCCCATTCTTTCTACTTGTTTTGCATGTTCCAATCCGCTTTCCATTGTATAAATGCGGGTAGTTGTCACGTTAGAATGTCCCAGAAGATCCGCAAGCCTGGACAGATCCTTTTCCATATGATAATAGGTTCTCGCAAACAGGTGCCGCAGATTATGAGGAAACACCTTCTCCGGTTCCACGCCGGCACTGCAACACAGGTTTTTCATATCTCTCCAGATATTGGAGCGGTCAAGAGGTTTTCTGTTTTTTGTGCGAAACACAACGCCTTCTTTGATTCCATGCTCCCGGCAGTATTCCTGCAGAGCGCGGCTTAATGCACCGGGCAGAAAAACCGTACGTTTCTTTCCTTTGCAGTCCACCACAGTCCGCCCGGTCCTGGCTGTTTCCAGCGTGATAAACTGCAGCTCCGAAACACGGATGCCCGTGGCACAGATTGTCTGCAGAATAAGGGCAAGACGGCAGTTCTGCTTTTCCTCGGCTGCTTTTACCAGACGGATGTACTCCTCCTTTGACAGCTCTTTCTCCGGTTTCGTAAATATCTCCCTCTGTATTTTCAGCGGTTTTACTCTGTACTGGGGATAACCGGCCCATTCCAGGAACCCATTCACTGCCGCCAGCATGGAATTTACACTGGCAGGAAGATACGTCTGTGTCAGCTTTTCTTTCCAGCACACCAGGCTCTCCTTTGTCACCGCTTCCCCCTGAAGAAAAATAAAGTAGGATTTCAGGTCACGCATATACTTTGTGATGGTATTTCTGCTTCTCTCTTCTTCCACCAGATAATTCTCATAGTCCCTCACAAGACCTGTTTTATCCAGCCTCAACATACCCGGTACATTTCCATACTCCATGATTTACCAACCTTTCTGTCACATTCCAAACCTTGCGTCAATATCTGTCACCTGTTATTGTACCGAACATCTGGAATATATATACATTTAATTTTTCTCCAAATGGCGCACGAATTCGATATTTGTTGTTGAAATGGTAAACGCAGCGAGATGATTACATGGTATAATAATAGTGGAAATTTATGTCTGGAGGTGTAGCACTTGAAAATTGCAATTGTAGATGACCAAAAAAAGGACCGGGAGGAGTTAACGGAAACTCTGATTCCCTATTTACATACATTAGATTTTGAAACAGAATTGTGCGAATACGAAAGTGCCGAAGCGTTCCTGGCAGATTTTGAGAAGGACGAATTTGACATATGTTTTATGGACATTTACCTGAAGGGAATGGATGGAATGACTGCAGCCAGATTCATCGCCCGCAAAGATCCTAACTGTTTTATCATTTTCCTCACAACCAGTCCTGACTACATGGCTGAAGGATATGATGTGAGGGCATGGAGATATATTGTAAAACCCCTGCACAAGGATGCCGTCAGAAAAATACTGGAACCATGCATAGAACAAGTTGTGCTTTCCCGGCGCTACCTTCACGTAAAATCAGACAGGCAGGAGCTGGACATTCCCTATTCCAAAATTTATTATATTATCACTTCATGCAGAAACACGATCATTCATCTGAATGATATTCAGATCACAGTCTCATCCAGAACCTCATTTTCCGAGCTCACGGAGCCGCTGCTGAAAGACTACCGTTTCTTTTGCTGCAACAGGGGGATTCTGGTCAATCTTTCAAAAATAAAAAGTATGGACAAAGATACCCTCATCCTTATGAACGGAGAGCAGATACCTGTGAGCAGAAACAAAATCAGAGATACAAAATCCGCATATCTCCAGGTAGCCTTTGAACATATATAGGAGATACCTATGAAAAAAAAATATTTCTCTCTTCTCGCATATATTTTGTTTCTGACCGTCGTTTTCATTAACCCGGTACAGGCTGAACCCGCTGATATTGTACTGTATTCTTTTGACCCTCAGGACGATTATGACTGCTTCATGGAATATTCCTGCTATGCAGGCGAAGATATGTCCTACATAACGGAAGAACTCTCAAATCTCAAAGTAAATGCCTGTACAAAAAATCCATTCTCTGCTTCTCCGGATACTGTATATTATCTGCAGGCAGACTGGTCTATAGAAGGACAGGCACAGACAGACACAGAATATGATAATATCCACTTTACACTAAGCAGCACACCCGGCAGGTATGAAATAACAGGGAAAGTTATCATTCCCCGTGGTTTCCGGCTTGCGGAAGACTTACAGCCGCCCACGGTCCGGGTTTACATCAACGTTCTGGCTGAAGAGGAAAAGAAGGAGATCACCAATCTGAACATATCATCCAACCTCACCGAGATACTGCATCCGGAAATTGTATATAAGGATAACGAAAATTATATGGATGATCTCTCTTCTTCGTTTTACAGTGATTGGATTGGCACTACATCTGATTTATCGCAGTTTGCCCTTCTGGATATAAACTGGGATTTCAGTTCAGTGGATATCAGCCATGAAGGAACTTACGAAGCCCGTCTGACCTTATCCATCAATGAGGAATTTGAAAACAGGTTTTATATCGCGGACGAAAATGCCTGCTATACCAAGACTATATATGTATCTGATGCAGAAAGCTGGAATTTTTATGTTACCATAATCAGTCCTGAATTTTTTTCCGCCGAACTTTCCAGAACCCCGGCTGTATGGTATGACCTGGAAGTCTACTGCCTCCAAAGCGAGAAACCGCTTGATAAAAACGCTGTCCGTTACAGTGAGTTTTCACTCTGTGACACCCCCGAATTTATAAGGTTAACTCCGGGCTATATCTCTTTTAAACGCAGCCAGCTTGATCTGAATACATATTATTATTTTTTCTTTAAGGCAGAAGGGGAATACAGCAATGTTATATGCATTCTGGATAACGGAACGAATCAGGTATTCTCTACTATGGAAGGCAACCGGGACGGCGGCGACTCTGCAGAGAGGCCGGATACCCCTGAAATTAATCAGCCTGTGCCTGACCCACCCGATACAGAGAATCTCCCTCAGTCACAGCCGGATACGGACATTCCCCCTCAGTCACAGCCGGATACGGACGGCACTCCTCAGCCACAGCCGGATACAGACACTCCTCCTCAGCCACAGCCGGATACGGGCACTCCTCCACAGCCGGATACGGACATTCCCATTCCGGACAGGCAGACAGATGCCAGCGGCAGTGAGGATGGAACAGAACCGGATGATTCCTCATCAAATGGCAGCAAAGTTCAGCCGGTCAAAGACAAAACAGCCCCTGCAGACAGAATGGCCGAATCGAAGAGACCCCAACAAAACACAAGCTCTGACTCCCCTTCAGAAAAGGCGGGAAAAGGTATAACCGGGATCTCAGGGACAAGATTGTCCTATCTGTATCAGGAATACGGGGATTACATTCCATTTTCAGCCCAAAATATAACAGTAAAAATCCCTTCCTCATATTTAAAGGGATTAGATATGAAGAACTCTGATATCCTTACCGTAGACATTCAAAAATCGGATGACCTGTCCTTCCGACTGCGTATACTGGTAAACAGCAGGGAAGTATTTCCCCATACCGACATGAAGGTTACCGTACGGATCGGCAGCAGTCAGATGCCTGATACCCTGTTTTTTGAGGGAAAAGAAACCGATATTGAGATAACGGAAGTAAACGGTTACGCATCTTTTGAAATACAGACCTCCGGTTTCTACGAGTTAAAATATCAGGACGATTCCTCATTAAAGTGTCCTAAAAAAAGAAAGGCAGTTCCCGCCGTCATACTGCTGGTATCCGCCATAGTTATACTATCCGTTTATTTTCTGCATTCCAAAAGAAAGCAGGTGAAAAACAGAATATGAAGCTGCGCAAAAATCTAATACGTACTATTTCAGCCTTTTCCCTCAGTGTCATTTGTTTCTTTCTGTTCCTTTTCTTTCTCTATGAAAAGGACAATAAATATACAGACAGTTGTCTGCAGCCAATCAGCGGCATACTCTGTCCAGATGAGGAATCCCTGGAAAAAGACATCTTTTATCTCACAAATCAGTGGCAGTTTTATCCTGACGCGAGCCTGACACCCCGGGACTTTAAGCAGGGATTGCCTGATATGCCGATGGAATTTATCACAATAGGAAAATACAATGATTTTTCTCTGGGAGACAGGGACAGGTCACCATACGGGAGGGCCACATACCGGATGTCAGTGGAGCTTCCTCAGAAAAGCAGGGTATACTCCCTGTATCTGCCGGAAATCTTTTCCTCCTATCGGCTGTATGTCAACGGTACATTGCTTACTTCCATGGGAAACCCGGATTCAAAAGACAGAAAAACAGGAATACAATCCGTCTCCTTTTCTGCCCGGGGTTCTGTTGAAATACTGATTCAGGCTGCCAATTTCAGCCACTACTACAGCGGTATGACATACCCGCCCATTTTCGGACTGGAAAAGAATATATGGCGATATCAGTATACCCGGCTGTTCCTGCACAACGTAGTTATAATTCTTGTCTTTCTGCTGTGCCTGTTTTCTGCATATTTCTTCCTGAAACTGCGGGACAAGAGAGCAGGGACTTTCTCTCTGATGGCTCTGTTGGTGACCGTTTACATTTCCTACCCGGTCTTCTATACATTTTTCAGCCCGGGCAATACTGTGTGGTACGGGCTGGAGCTGTTCACTACATATGCCATATATTTTTTATATGTCTATCTGCAGAATACTTTTTTAAACTGCCAGGCAAGGGGATATCGGATTTTCTCTGTGTTTCTGCTGCTGTTCAGCGCAACAGCCTTTCTATACGGCACATTTGGAAGCGCATTGCCTGCCGTACATGCTGCTTTCCCCTATGCTGTAACTGCTGTAAAGATTCTTGTATCTCTCTATCTGGCAGCTAATGTAGTGTATGCCGCAGTCTGCGGGGAGAATTTCTCTTTCTTTGTCCCTGCCCTGACCGGAATCGTATGCGTCTCCCTCTGGGCTGACCGCATTTTCCCTCTGTATGAGCCAAAATACGGAGGATTCTTTCCGGAATACTGCAGTCTGGCTGCTGTCACAGCCGGCGCCTTTTTCCTGTGGTCACAGCTCGCAGACGCTTACAGGCTGAATCATTTTTACGAAGAAGAAAGAAAGCGCCTGTCAACACAGGTGGCAGTGCAGAAGGCACACTACGGTGAACTGACCGAAAAGATAGAGGAATCTGCCAGGCAGAGACATGATATGCGCCACCATATGCTCACTCTGTATCAGTTTCTGGAAAAAGGCGAGGCGGAACAGGCCATGCATTATCTGGCAGGCTGCGATATCAACCAGGCAGCAGCAAACAGGGTAACCTACTGCAAAAATCCCATTGCCGATGCTCTGCTGCAGTATTATAAAAACATGTGCAGCCAAAATCACATTGCCTTTCTGGTCACCCTGGAAATGCCCCAGGACCTTCCCATTGAGGATATTGATATCTCAATTCTCTTTGGCAACCTTCTGGAAAACGCCTACGAATCCTGCCAGGAGTACCAGGGCGAACATCCGTTTATAAAAATAAGGGGAAAATACGGGGAGAACGGATTCCTTGTACGTTTTGAAAATACATTTTCTAATCCGCTAAAGGAAACGAATGGAAAGTTTTATTCAACAAAACATAACGGACCGGGAATCGGAACAGAATCGGTAAAGAAAGTAGTACAGCAGTACCAGGGGACTGTGGAGTTTGCCAGGGAGGGGCATGTCTTTCAGGTCTCCATCATACTGCCCATTTAAAAAAAGCAGACGGCCATTATTTCACAGGCCGCCTGCTTCAGTCACTCAACCATAACCGTCAGTTCATCATCTCCAAGGACTTCCCAGGTAAAGTTTTCATTTCTTCCTTCCACTCTGAGTTTAATGGCAGCGCCTGTCCTCTCCGCTCTTACTTCCATGACTGTACATCCTCTAACATCTGTAACAGAGGCCTCCGCCTTACTTCCCTCATCCGGAAAGTACAGAAGCAGGTTTACACCGTCTGCATAGTCGTAATCCGGCCTGTCACAGTTTCCACCCGCCGGAATAATACTGCCGGGACGTACAAGAAGGGGAAGGGTAAAGTAATCATGGCTTTCTTTCTGCCAGCCGCCGCCTGTCAGAGTCTTCCCTGTCAGTATATTTATCCAATTCCCTTTCGGAAGATAATATTCAACTTCCCCGGATTCCCTGAACACAGGTGCAACAAGAAGCGAGTCGCCCAGCATATACTGCTTATCCAGTGTTTCACAGCAGCGGTCCTCCGGAAATTCCAGGAACATCGGCCTCATCAAAGGGATTCCTTCCTCATGGGTTTTTACCGCCTGACTGTAAAGGTAGGGCATCAGCGCACATTTTAACTTAACAAATCTGCGCAGCACATCACACGCCTCCTGGTCAAACACCCAGGGAACCCGGTATGAGGAGGAACCGTGCAGACGGCTGTGCGTGCTCAAGAGTCCAAACTGGCACCAGCGCTTGTATATATCAGCGGAAGCTGTGTTTTCAAATCCGCTTATATCGTGGCTCCAGAAACCAAAACCGGCACACGCAAGGGAAAGGCCGCTGCGGATGGTCTCTGCCATGGACGGATATGACGCGGAACAGTCACCGCCCCAGTGTACAGGGAATTTCTGGCCTCCCACTGTAGCTGAACGGGCAAAAAGAACTGCCTCGCCCTCTCCTCTTTCCCTTACCAGCAGCTCAAATACTGCCCTGTTATATAAATATGTATAATAATTATGCATTTTTACGGGATCTGAGCCGTCATGGTATACAATATCCCTGACCGGTATGCGCTCACCAAAATCCGTCTTAAAACAATCCACTCCCATGTCCAGCAGTTTCTTCAGTTTGCCCTGATACCAAGCCGCTGCGTCCGGATTGGTAAAATCCACAATTCCCATACCTGCCTGCCACATATCCGTCTGCCATACATCACCGTTCTTCTTTTTCAGAAGATATCCCTCCTTCATAGCCTCCTCAAACAGGGGGGATTTCTGGCCGATATAGGGGTTGATCCAGACACATATTCTGAGCCCTCTCTCATGGTACCGCTTAAGCATACCCTCCGGGTCCGGAAATGCAGCCGGATCCCAGGTGAAATTACACCATTCATAAGCCTCCATCCAGTAACAGTCAAAATGGAACACATGAAGGGGAATATCCCTGTCAGCCATTCCCTGTATAAAACTGCCGGTTGTCCCCTCATCATAATCTGTTGTAAAAGAGGTGGTAAGCCAGAGGCCAAAAGACCAGGCCGGAGGAAGTGCAGGTCTTCCCGTCAGTTTCGTGTACAGTGCCACCGTTCCTTTGGGGGTATGCCCGTTCACGATGTAATAAGCAAGCCGCTCGCCTTCCACGGAAAATTGTACTCTCTCCACCTTTTCACTTGCAATTTCATACGAGGCATCCCCCTCCTCGTCAAGAAGTACTCCATACCCCTTATTCGACAGATAAAAAGGGATATTCTTATAGGTGATCTCACTGGCTGTTCCGCCGTCCTCATTCCACATCTCTACACTCTGCCCGTTTTTTACAAACGGCGTAAATCGTTCTCCCAATCCGTAAATATATTCATCTACATCAAGGGCAAGCTGTTCAACCATATATACTCTGCCGTTGTTTTCATTCTTCATGTATGCCATATTTCTGAATCCTGTATTCGTCAGCTCCCTGTCACCGTCCAGAAAACGGATTCCCCAGGATTTCGGCCTTTTGTCTACAACAGCTGTGGTCCTGCCGCTTTGAAAACTTATGATATTCTCATCTTCCTCTATCACTACACGAGGAGCACACTGGACAGTTTCAGCAGATGGCCCTCTTGAGACCGTCCCCTCAAAGTGAGTAACCGAAACTTTTATGATATTCTCTGCAGGGCTTGTCAGACGAATGGTGAGAAGCCCCTGATTCAGACAGTCACCTCTGTCAGCAATGTGTCTGCCCGGAGCATAGATGACCAGTTCCCCATTCTTTACTTTATGTGAGGAATATTCTGCCGCGTAAAGCGGCGTGATTCCTTTTTTTACACACCAGTATCCGTCCGTAAATTTCATTTTCCGTCTCCTTAATTTCCGAATGACAGTTCCTCTGCGATTCTGCACAGTCTGTCATAACATCTGTCAAAAAACATCTGATAAGATTTGCAAAAGCAGTTCACAGCCTGTCCCTGTTCCTCCTCCACACGGTTTCTGTGGCAGCCGCCCCGGCACACAAAATAGTACCGGCAGTTTTTACACCGTGCAGTTTGATTGCGGGAATTCTCCACAAACCCGGATACTGCTCTTTTTTCGTATATTTCCGCAAAGGAATTTTGATTGAGATTTCCAATGCCGTATCCATCCAGTACATAAAAATCACAGGGATATACGCTGCCGTCCGCCTCCACCACATTCTGCAGACCACAGACGCCGTTCTGTTCACATGCATCAGGATAGCTTCCCATTAATATAGCAATATAGTTTTCAAACTGACGTATATACGGTTGTCTTCCCTTTCGGTAATCCATATACCACAGCTCAAATAAATCTATCAGAAACCTGCCGTACACTTCAGGTTCCAGTCCATATTCACCGCCTCGTCCGTCATTTTCCAGGGAGTCCAAACATGCGATATACTGCTGGTAAGAAAAGCCCCATTTCCTGTACTGCTCATAAATCCTGGAGATTCTGGGCGCTGTTTTTTTGTTGACTACAGTCAGGACATTAAACTCCACATGATATGCCTTCAGCATCTGCGCTGCCTCAAATACTTTTGAAAATGTACCGTTTCCGTCTTTATCCCTTCTGCAGGAATCATGTGTGCATCGGATTCCGTCTATGGAAAGCCCTACAAGAAAATGGTTTTCATGGAGGAAACGGCACCAGGATTCATCCAGAACATATCCGTTGGTCTGCAGCGCGTTCTGAATCACCAAAGAATGCCTGTTATATTTTTTCTCAAGCCTTATCACATTTTCAAAAAATCCAAGACCGGCAAGCGTCGGTTCTCCGCCCTGAAAGGCAAAGGTACATTGCCCTTCCGCGAATTCCAGTGATTTTCTGATCACATTTTCCAGGGTCTCCGGGGACATGAGCCCCAGATTCCCTTTTTCCCTGTGATTTACTTCATCCGTATAGAAGCAGTAGGTACATCTCATGTTACACAAACCTGACGCAGGCTTTATCATCACATTTAACGCAGGCACTTTTCTTTTCCCTCGCATTCACTCTTAATTTAAACGGTACGCCATCTCCATAGTGAAGCGGGCGCTCTCCCTGTCTGTTTCAGGGATTACAGTATCTATAAAACGTTCTATCACATTTCTGTCAATGGAGCGGATACCCCCTGCACTGCAGAATTCTTTGAACTGTTTTACCAGTTCCTCTTCCTTCATATAAGGTGAGGCTACATTTTTCAAAGCTGAGAACTGCCATTTTGCAGGTTCTTCCCACTGATACTCCTCCAGACCGCTCACGGGGTCGTAGGTTTCCTTCTCTTTTCTCATCTCAAGGACCATCTCTGCGGTGACACACTCCTCAACCGGAAATCCCATGCGGCAAAACTGTTCCTTCGGTGCATCATTCTCCTTCATAAGCCGTATCATCGCATTTATCAGCTCCGCCTCTTTATCCGGGTCATCCAGAGGATGCTTCTGTTCGGGATCATTTTCCAGATCAAACAAAAGGTCTCCGTACCGGAAGCAGGATGCCACCGCTCCCCACTCCTCAGAGGACGGAATTTCCAGAACCGGACAGCCTTTTGTAAAGGAGAATGGCTGTCTCAGCTTCATACCCTGCAGTTTCTCCGGTGCCATTCTGGAACGCATGACAGTGGGCATAAGTGTGTATTCGGCCAACGGCTGATTTTCCTTTTTTGCCGGCCCCCTCATGTAAATATACCTGCCGTCAGTGATGTTGATCATTGACCCAAAGAGGCCGAATATTCCGTATTTTCTTACAGGTTTATCCGTTTTGATCACATCTCTTAATGCAGAGCCCTGCATATCCTTTGGAATATCGGTTTGGAAATAATCCAGAAGCGTTGGGGCCAGATCAATATTCTGCACAAGAGACTGCCTGCGTTCTCCTTTCACACCGCTTCTTGGGTCCCATATGAAAAGAGGCGTCCTGGCCATCTCATTGTATAGAGGCATAACCCCCTTTGCCCACCAAAGATGTTCGCCCAACATAAACCCATGGTCTGTATTCACGATCAGCATGGTGTCATCCCACATCTCATATTCATCCATCAGATCAAGGACCAGGCCCAGATAATGGTCACACATACTCAGAAGCGCCCGGTATTTATTGCGTACACCGGATACCACCTCTTTACTTTCTGTGACAGGACCGTAGGGTGGCCAGTCAAGAGGACACAGCTCCTCCCCCTCCATCCTGTAAAGTTCCTGATACTCTTCGGGCGAGAAGAAAGGTTCATGCGGGTCAAAGGTTTCAATCTGCAGAAACCAGTTGTCACAATCCTGATTCTCCCTGATAAATGCAAGGCCGTTTGAGAAGGTCTTCGCCTGCGGGAAATCCTTTTCTTCCTTTATATGTCTGCGGTTTGCACAGTCCTGACGCCTCATGTTATTTCCAATGGGATCTCTTGGAAACGGCCCGAAAGACCCCGGGTGATCCTCTGCCCGCACTTTCAAGTCAGCTTTCCATGGATCTCCCTCCTGGCCTCTTGAGCACTCCCAGGAATTATAACGTGTGTGGTAAGTAGCACCGCCATCCTCCCAGTAGTGCTGATGGTCTGATACCAGGTGGGTATAGATACCGTTTTTCTTCAGTATCTCCGGCATAGAATCATCAAAGGGTTCCAGAGGACACCATCCTCTGTGAAGAAAATTCAGTCTGCCTGTATGCAGTTCCCGTCTGGCCGGCATACACGGCAGGCTGCCCACATAGGAATTGTCAAATGTCACACACTTTTCCCCAAGGCGGCGGAAATTAGGCATCTTCGTCAGTTCATTGCCGTAATTGGGAAGGAAATGACGGTTCAGAGAATCGTACATCACCATAATTGCTTTCATAATTCAGTCTCCTCTCAGTTCTTCATTCCGGATGATACGATTCCCTGCACAAAGTATTTCTGCGCGCAGGCATATACGATCACCATAGGTATTACTGTGATAATGGTAGCTGCCATCAGGTAGTTGTAATGGGTCATGGAACTGCCCCGGAACATCTGCAGCCCAAGCTGCACAGTCTTCATCTTCTCAGACTGGGTCATAATAAGCGGATAGAAAAAATCATTCCATGTGGCAACAGACTTCAGGATCGTCAGTGTTGCCAGTATAGTCTTGGAAAGAGGCAGGTAAATAACAAAATATGTCTTTATCACACCGCATCCGTCTATCCTGGCCGCATCGTCCAGAGATGTGGGGAATGTAGAGTAAAACTGTCTGCACAGAAAAATACCGAATGCCCCTGCCAAAAACGGCACGATCAGGGAACCATAAGTATCAAGAAGACCTGTCCCGCCCTGACCCAGAATGTTATTGCCTCCGAAAAGCGGAGCGGAGCGCATCATGACATACTGAGGTATGATAATGGACTGGGGAGAGACCATCATTCCCAGCAGAACACTCATAAACAAGAATTCCCTGCCCTTAAACTTCAGCCTTGCAAACGCATACCCTGCCATTGAGTTAAAGATCAGACTTCCCACCACAGTAACCGCGGTTATGAACAGGCTGTTCTTGAAATACTGGAACCAGTCCCCCATGGCAAATGCCTGCCGGAAGCTTTCAATATTGCCGAAACTCTCGGGAAGCCATTTGAAGCTTGCCATGGAAATCTCAGGATCTGTCTTAAATGCTGTCAGCACTGTAAAAATAATAGGCACCAGCGTGATGAGAACCCAAATGATCAAAACAGCATAGCTGATTCCTTTCACCAGATTTTCCTTTTTCTTTTTTCCCATATCAGCCAAGGTCATTCTCGTCACCTCCACCAAATCTCATATTAATCAGAGTGATCGCAAAGATTATCACCATAAGCACCACAGCCTGCGCGGAGGCATAACCCATTTTATAGTATTCAAAACCGTTTCTGTATATTTGATGTGCAATTGTCGTTGTGGAGTTCATAGGGCCTCCGTTTGTCACGATCAACACCTGTCCAAAGACCTGGAAAGAGTTGATGCACGCCATGACGAACACAAAAAAGGTCGTGGGCTTTAACATGGGAATTGTCACATGAATAAACTTTTCCCATGCAGTGGCCCCGTCAATGCTGGCAGCTTCATACAGGTAATCCGGTATGCCCTGCAGCCCGGACAGGAACAGGATCATGTTGTATCCGGTGGTGCTCCAAATACTCATAATGGCTATGGAGATCATTGCCATGGAAGCACTGCTGATCCACGGCACAGCCTGCATTCCAAGGTCTTTCAGTACCTTATTGAGAATACCTGAGGTGGTATCGTACAGATACAGCCAGGCCATGGATACCGCTACCATGGAAAAGATATTGGGCAGATAGAAAAGCGTCCGCAGAAATCCTTTTCCTTTTAATTTCTGGTTCAGGAACATTGCCAGCGCAAGTCCCAGCAGCATAGCCGGGACAATCGCAAGCAAACAGTAAAACAGGGTATTTCCAACACTTTTTATAAAAATAGGGTCTTTTGTAAGCTGAATATAATTGCTGATTCCTACAAAATGGGCTTTGCTTAGGTTATAGTCTGTAAAAGACATGGCAATGGTCCAGATAACTGGAATCAGAACAAAAAACAGGTATATGAGATAACTGGGAGCGATCAGCAGATACGCCGCATTCTGCTGTTCCAGCTTTCCCCTCTTCTTTCCGATCCTCTTCATAATCATAGCCTCCTATTTACCGGCCTCCACAACTGCGTTCCACTGCGCTGCACTGTCCTTCAAAGCTGCCGCCGCATCTGTACCGTTAAACACGGATTCCATTGCCGGACCTATGTTAGACTGCGCCTCACCGAAATTGGGATGCATGGGTTTTCCGTAAGAAAATGATTTATCATATGAATATACAATATTCTCATAGTCCGGATTAATCTTAATATAATCCTCATTTAAGGACTTTCTTCCTGAATAGTGGCCTGCAATCTCAGCAAACTGTTTCAGGGATTCCTTTGAGAACATATGAAGGAGCATGTCTGCCGCCACATCGGGGTTTTTGGAGTTCGCATTTGCTGCCAGATAATCTCCGATCAGCAGCGTAGGCATTTCATTCTTTATACAGCCTATCTGTCCCGGGAAAGCACTGTCGTCTGTCACATATCCCTGGTTAGCATCAATCGCCATGGCTGCCACACCTGATGCCACACCTGTCGTACCTGCCGCGGCGTCCTGGAAGCATACATTTCCCGACTCATAAAGTTTGTTCATATACTCCATTGCCTGTATGCCCGCATCCTGGTCATAAACTGCCAGATAATCATCATCCCACAGCGCCGGTTCATCTGTAAACATTCCCATATAGGTAAAGAGCTCCTGTACTTCATCCGGGTCAATCTCCAAACCATAGGTCACAACATTGCCGCTGTCATCCCTGACTGTCATCTTTTCAACCAGTTTTTCAAAATCTTCGGGACTCTTAATATTAAGCTCCTCCTCTGTAACACCGTTCTGCTCAGCGATATCTTTTCTGTAGAAAACGGTTCTGTTGGACGGTTTGAATAAAGCATAGTAATCACCGTCGCGCTGACAGATCTCCAGGATATTTTCATAAAAATCGTCGTATCCGTCCCAGTCCTCCGGAAGATATTCACTCAGGTTCAGAAGGTTTCCCGCTCTCTGTACAGAACCGATCTGTCCGTATCCCAGCATAAAAATATCAGGACCGCTGGCGCCTGCAAGGCCTGTATTCAGCTTTGTAAAGTAATCGCTCCATGGTATGTAAGTGAGCTGATAGTCCACATCTGCGTTCTCCTCACAGTATGCATCCAGAACTGTTTTGTATGCCTTGTCTGCATCGGCATCACCACTGCCTGCGATCCAGATATTCATGACTGTTTTTTCTGTCTCTTTCCCACCTTCGGTTTTTGCTTTGTCAGAACCCCCCTGACATGCGGTACACAGCATCATGGCAGCCATTCCCAATGCGATCAAACTTTTTTTCTTCATACTTTTTTCCTCTCCATTTACCATTATTTGGTTAAGCGCTTTCTCATTTAAATTTTATTAATATTTTTATATATGGCAGCAACTTCACAAGATTTCCCCTGTTTCATGTGGCAATTCCTTCCTTTTATCCACGAATCGTTGTAAAAATCACTGTCTTCGCTTTAGGTTAAGCGCTTTCTCATGGTGTTACCATACATCAATTTAGACAATTAGTCAATATATTCTTTTTATATTTTATTTTTTTATAATTTATGCACAAATACAGATATTGTTTTTTGTTAATAATGTTTTGATTCTTTTGCGTAACCGTTTACACAATTTTATTGACAAATAAGGCTTTCTCATTTAAAGTAATACTAACAAGATTTAACTGCCCGTGCCGCGGGCGGGGCATCAAAAGGAAAAGGATAAAAATATGGAATCTCAAAAAAACATAACGATATATGATATAGCACAGGCAACGAATCTGTCTATCGCTACCATTTCCAGGATCATTAATAAAAAGGGCCGTTATTCGGCAGAGACGGAGTCCAGGGTTATCAAGGCCATGGAGGAATTAGGCTATACCCCCAGCGCCAGCGCGCAGAGCCTGGCCTCCAACCAGACACATACCATCGGACTGGTTCTGCCGTTTTGGAGCATACAGCAGCCAAATGATGACTTTACCATTCAGTTTCTGAGCGGCGCCACGATTGCAGCCAATCACCTGAAATACGACCTTCTGCTGGACAACCGCTCTTTTGTTCCGTCAGCCTCTACCAGCCAGATCATAAAACGCCGGAGGGTTGATGGCTTTATCTTTGCGTCAGTGGGAAACAGTTATCAGCACTTCATGGCAGAACTCATCGCTGCTGACTTCCCAACCATTTACACCGGAGTGCAGCTCCCCTTTGACAGGAACGGCAACAATGTCTACGGCGGACATGAAATATACAAACAGGATTTCCTGGAAATCTGTTATCAGAAGGGCTACCACAACACAGCGCTGTTCACCAGCTACATGCAGGCACAGGAACTGCAGATGGTGGAGATCAGCCGGCAGATCGTGGAGGATTTCCGGCTGAAGAAGGGGCTTACTCAGGAGCAGTGCCGCTTTATCATGTATGATTATTACAATCCCAAAAGCTTCCAGTATGCGCTGGAAGAACTACTGACTCAGAAAAACCCTGTGGAGGCAATCTATCTGGATCAATTCCCCACCTGCAGCCAGGCCTATAGTATTATAAAAGCCATGGGGCTGCGCATCCCTGAAGACGTGGCTGTGGTGGCAACCAGCCACTACTCACGGGGAGGAGAAGAATTCTCTCCAAAACTGACCACTACCTATGTACATTCCTATGAAATGGGATACCGGGCAGTGGAACTGCTGGTCAACAAAATAGAAAAGAAGGGACTGGAGATCGAACACGATGTCCCCTACTCTTTCCTGTACAGGGAGAGCTTTTCCCCGTCGAAAAAGACCCAGAATCAATAGAGTAGGAGGGAGTGACTAGCTCCCGTCCTCTCACACCACCGTGCGTACCGTTCGGTACACGGCGGTTTCAATAGTTGACATGCACAGACTGATAGGCTGTGGCTAAATCATAAAAGCCACTGTTTATCAGTCTTTCTTTTAACATAGCTCTCTTTACTGTCGTAAGATTTGAAGAGAACCAATGTCCTTTTCGACTGTTAGCCGCTATATGTGCATAGTATTCTGGAATTCCCATTCTGATTAGATTTCTCTTTTTCGTTTTAGGCAGCTTCCACTGTTTCCATATACACATGCGTATTCTGTGATAGAGCCATCCGTTGATATCTTCTATGTTGTTCTTCATGCTTGCGATTCCGTAGTAATTCAGCCAGCCCCTAGCATACACCTTTATCTCTTCAAGACTCGGTTTTATGCTCTGACACTTCTTACGGGAAGATAAGGTTTTCAGTTTTGACTTAAATTTCTTCCATGACTTTGGATGAACTCGGACATATATGCCACTACCATTCCTTCCCAACGTAAAGCCAAGGAACTTAAATTTTCGGATTGCAAACACACTGACAGTACGGCTTTTCTTTCTGTTCACTGTTAGTTTCAGTTTCTCTTCGAGATATTTCGTACTGCTTTCCAAAAGTCTTTCTGATGCTCGCTTGCTCTTTGCTAACAACACTATGTCATCAGCATATCTGACACAAGGCACACCTCTCTTAAAGAACTCTTGGTCAAACTCATTCAGATAGATATTTGCCAGTAACGGCGAAAGATTTCCACCTTGCGGAGAACCTTCTTCCGTTTCCATTACCACTCCATTTTCCATTACACCACTTTTCAGATATCGTTTTATGAGTTGGATTTCTCTTTCATCTTTTACATTCTTGCGTAAAAGGTTTAATAACAGTTCATGATTTAACGTATCAAAATATCTCGATAAATCCAGCGATACCGCATAGGTATAGCCTTGTTCTGCATACTCTTTTACCTTAAGGATTGCGTCTTTTGCGCTTCTGTTCGGGCGATATCCGTAACTCGTTTCGCTAAAGAGTGGTTCATAGATTGGCATTAGCTGTTGTGCTATTGCCTGTTGTATGGTTCGGTCTATCACTGTCGGTATGCCTAGCTTTCGCACACCACCATCTGCTTTTGGGATTTCAACTCTCCTTACTGGAGACGGAGTATATTTCCCTCTTAATATTCGGTCTGTCAACTCCTTTTGATGTTCCCTTAAATATGGGAGTGCTTCTTCAACGGTCATTCCGTCAATTCCCGCCGCTCCCTTGTTTGCCTTTACTCTTTTGTACGCTCTGTTCATGTTGCCCTTGTACAGTATCGCCTCTAAGAGTTTCGGCTGTGCACTGTCTCTTTCTTTCCATATCCGATTGAACGACCTAGACGCTTTCGCATACCCTTCATGTTCCGCACTATCTCTTTGCGAACAGCCATTGTTCATGTTTTCTGTCATTGTAAGTCATTCCTCCCTTTCTCGGTCATACTCAAGGCTCCTATTGATTCGGTCCTTCATCTTTCGACTACTATGACCTCTGCTGACTTCTGTGCGTTCAGCATAACCTTACAGTTATGGTTACTCCTTTCAGAGCATTCCACACAGACCTCCCTGGGTACCACACGTTTCCTTCTCTCCATCTATCTGCCACATTTATCATGCATGATTCCGTGTAGTTATTGGGCTTCGACTTGTTATGCAGCCTTACCCTCATGCATAACCTTTTATGTGATTTCTGTTCGTCAGACCGGAGATTTGCCCATGGGTTAGTATGTTCCCCATATCCAGCTTCCTTCCGATTCCGTCTCACGGCGGACACCCTTGCTTTCGGCTATATCCTTCCCACTACTACAATAGAATTATGGATAAGGTACATGACAACCAACCATGTCCATATCCTTCTTATTGCTCAAGCTGTTAGAATGAAGGGAACAATGGTATGACTGCTTCCCACTTGGACTTCGCGTCCGTCCGGTAGAATGTCAGCCTGCCCTCATTCGCAGCATTCGTTTTACGCAGGTAGAGCTATTACGTTCGTGTCAGCCAGTAGTTAGAATAAGCAATGAGTAAAGCCGACCTTACCATTGGCAAAATACAAAACAAGGAGAATACAATGAATGCAGTAGGTATTGACGTATCAAAAAACAAAAGTACAATCGCTATCCTCCGCCCATTCGGAGAGATTGTTGCTAAACCATTTGATGTAAAACACACATCTTCTGACATAACATATCTAATTAGCCAGTTGAAAAGCTTAAATGGCGATACTCGAATTGTTATGGAACATACTGGCCGATACTATGAGCCCATGGCGCAGTGGTTATCAGACGCTGGTTTATTCGTAAGTGCCATTAATCCTAAACTAATAAAAGACTTTGGTAATAATACATTACGTAAAGTAAAAACAGACAAAGCTGATGCAATAAAAATCGCACGCTACACTCTTGATAACTGGTGTGAACTTAAACCATACAACAACACGGATGAATTACGCCGACAACTGAAAAACATGAACCGCCAGTTTGATTTCTACATGAAACAGAAAACAGCCATGAAGAATAATCTTATTGCTCTTCTTGATGAAACATTTCCAGGTATAAATACCTTCTTTGACAGCCCTGCAAGAAATGATGGAAGCCAAAAATGGGTGGATTTTGTCACTATCTTCTGGCACGTTGACTGTGTACGTAGACATTCTATTTCTTCGTTCTCTGAGCGGTATCAATCTTGGTGTAAAAAGAAAAAATATAATTTTCAGTCCCAAAAGCCTAACGATATATATGAATTTAGTCACGATCTTATCGCAACACTGTCAAAAGATAATGTAACGAAACTTTTGATTCAGCAAGCAGTTGATCAGCTAAATATAGCCTCAAAAAATGTGGAATCACTTCGTCTCCTTATGAACCAGACTGCCGCTAAACTTCCAGAATACCCAATAGTACTTGATATGGCTGGGGTAGGAACTACACTCGGCCCGCAACTGATAGCTGAAATCGGTGATCTATCCCGTTTTTCTCATAAAGGTGCTCTAACTGCCTATGCCGGGGTTGATCCAGGTGCCAATCAATCTGGTGACTATGAGCAACAAAGTGTTCGAACATCAAAGCGAGGAGCTCCACAACTCAGAAAAACCTTATTTCTAATTATGGACTCACTTATGAAACTGGCACCTCCAGATGATCCGGTATACGGATTTATGATGAAAAAACGTGCTCAAGGCAAAGATTATTACGTTTATATGACCGCTGGTGCAAACAAATTTCTCCGTATTTATTACGGACGAGTCAATGAATACCTCTCATCATTGACTTCTTAATAGTAGTTTTTCATCTTTCCCTTTTCAGCCGGCAATAATTGGCGGCTTTATTGTGATACCAATTTTTTAATATAACTTATTTTAAAAATAACTATTGACTTTTTCTTTGCAGGCTACCGGGCGGATTCGAGACTTTCACTCGTTGGAAACGTGCGCCGCCAGGCGCACATAAAAACAGGCCGCCGCATTGATTTCTCAATGCGGCGGCCTGTTTCATTTCATCTATTACTGAGCTAACTTAACCGGGTTAAGCTTAACGCTCGGTCCCATTGTGGAAGCGAGTGTTACACTCTTCAGGTACTGACCTTTCAGTGTGCTTGGCTTAGCCTTTGTGATAGCTCCCATGAGCGTCTGGAAGTTGTCCGCTAACTGCTCCTCTGTGAAAGAAGCTTTTCCGATTGGCACGTGAATGATGTTTGTTTTATCAAGACGATATTCAATCTTACCAGCTTTGATATCCTGAACAGCTTTTGTAACGTCCATTGTTACGGTTCCGGCTTTCGGGTTTGGCATTAAGCCTTTCGGTCCGAGTACACGACCCAGACGTCCAACAACACCCATCATGTCCGGTGTAGCAACAACAACGTCGAAATCTAACCATCCTTCGTTCTGGATCTTCGGAATCAGTTCCTCTGCTCCAACATAGTCTGCACCTGCAGCCTGAGCCTCGTCAGCTTTGGCATTCTTTGCAAATACTAATACACGAACAGTTTTACCGGTTCCGTGCGGCAGTACAACCGCACCACGAATCTGCTGGTCTGCATGACGTCCGTCACAACCTGTTCTGATATGAGCTTCGATTGTTTCGTCAAATTTAGCTACTGCTGTTTTTTTAACTAAAGCGATAGCTTCTTCTGTATCATATAAGTTTGCGCGATCAACTGCTTTTGCAGCCTCTACATATTTCTTTCCGCGTTTCATATTAAATAACCTCCTAGTGGTAATTGCGGGAATGTCCCTCCCACGTTCGTTTCAATAGTTCAAAAGGCAAGGCCTGGCCTTATTCCTCTACAGTGATTCCCATACTTCTTGCAGTACCTGCGATCATGCTCATTGCTGCTTCTAAGGAACCTGCATTTAAGTCCGGCATTTTCATTTCTGCAATTTCCTGAACTTTCGCTTTGGAAATTGTAGCAACTTTAGTTTTGTTCGGTACACCTGAACCGGATTTCAGGTTGCAGGCTTTCTTTAACAGAACTGCTGCCGGCGGAGTTTTGGTTATAAAGCTGAAACTTCTGTCCGCATATACTGTGATAACAACCGGGATGATCAGATCACCCTTGTCTGCTGTTCTCGCATTGAATTCCTTTGTAAACTGTACAATGTTTACACCGTGCTGACCCAGAGCAGGTCCAACCGGTGGTGCTGGTGTTGCCTTTCCAGCAGGAATCTGTAATTTAATATAGCCTGTTACTTTCTTTGCCATTTTCGGCACCTCCTAATTATGTGGTAATGTCGGGGATTTCCCTCCCACGAGCCATGTGACGTATGGCCCTTTCATCTTCGTTACATTTTCTTAACTTCTGCGAAACTGATTTCAACTGGCGTTTCGCGGCCAAACAGCTCAACATTTATTGTTACAATCTGTTTTGCTTCATTGATGCTCTGGACAACGCCCACAGTATCTTTCCAAACACCGCCTGTAACAACAACACTGTCACCCTCTTCAAAGTCGATCTGGAGCGTTACGTTCTGGATACCCAGACGATCCATCTCTTCCTCTGTCAAAGGAACCGGTTTTGACCCCGGACCAACGAATCCTGTGACACCTCGTGTATTTCTGACAACATACCAGGTATCATCATTCATCACCATGTTAATAAGGACATAGCCCGGAAACATCTTCTTCTGCACCAGTTTTTTCTGGCCGTTTTTCATTTCCTCAACGTCCTCCATGGGAACACGGACTTCCAAAATCTGATCTTCCAGGTGTCTGTTTTCAATTGTCTTGTCAATGTTGGCTTTTACCTTGTTCTCATACCCTGAATAGGTATGCACAACATACCAATTTGTTTCTGACATAAAATCACCTTGTCCTTATTTGATTAATAGATTCAGAATCTGCAGGGCTCCGCTGTCAATCACGGCAATGAGCACTCCCAGAATGGCAGTGATCACCACAACCGCAACTGTCTGCTTTACCAGCGTCGGCCTGTCAGGCCAGATAATCTTCTTGAATTCAGCCTGAAGTCCTTTGGTCCAGTTCTTTTTAGGAGCTTTTACCTTCTTTTCTGCATCCATAGCTTCACCTCTCAAGCCAAATTATTTGGTTTCTTTGTGCATAGTGTGAGCCTTGCAGAACTTACAGTATTTTTTTGTCTCCATACGTTCCGGATGGTTCTTTTTTTCCTTTGTCATGTTGTAATTACGCTGTTTACATTCAGTACATGCCAATGTTATTTTTACGCGCACGACTTCTCCACCTCCATGTGTCTTTTATCTCCGGCAGATTCACGTCTCTGCCGCATGCAACGTTTCGGTTTCCTGCGACAAGATCCTATTTTCCGCCTGAAAATTAGGCACAAAAAAAAGACCTACTTCCACTGTCGCTTGTCCAGTTTAGCATAGAAATAGGTCTTTGTCAATTTATTTTTCTTTTGTTATCTCAACCCCCGGCCATTTTTTCGCCTTCATCATTCTTGATCTCCCAATGGATCAAAATCGTCAGGATTGCCCTCAGCACAATGATCCCCGCCACAATATAAATCTCGGACAGCTCCCTCACCACCACCGTGCGCAGGATCTCACTTCCCAGCTTGAACTCCAGCCCCATGGCAAGTCCTTTTGCAAGAAGCAGCTTTGTACCCGGGTCCCGCTTGACATAGTGGATTATCCCTCTGATCCCTGCAAATATAATAACTCCCACGCCGATATATTCAAATAACAGAATCGCCAGGTCCACGATTATACCCAGCACCTCTTCTAAAAACAGCATAGACTACCCTCTCTCGTCATTATGTAAACCATCTACATATGCCATCAACTCCCTCTCACTGGCAATATCGCCGTCAAAGGGATAGTTTTTTTCCACTTTCTCAAACAGCCGCTTCCATTTCTGTGCCGCTTCCCTGTCCTGATTCTGGATCAGATCATAGGCGTACTGAATACGCAGCACGGACGGCATGGAGGAGGAACGCTTCAAAAACTCCTGAATCCCGGTCTTCTCATACTCTCTGCTCAGTTCTTCTCCGGGGCCATCCAGCATAAGTCTGCAGAAAATCATCTCCGCCTCCAACATGGACCTTTGGATTCCTATAAGACCGGAAGCATGTTCCAGCAGCCTTTCGCCTATTTTAAGGGCTGCCGGGAAGTCCTGCCTGTCAATATTCCGGCCGGCGGCAAATACACCGGTTGCCACACACAGAGCATTATCCCACAGCACTTCCGATACAGGTTCAAACCACTCCTGTGGCATATCTTTCAAGCGTACTCCCAATGTAAACTGTTCATTTATCTTTAGCTGCAGCCACAGACAGCGCACTGCCTCTTTATCCTTCCCCAGATGGAGCGCATTGTATCCATCATTGTTTATCCCGCCAAGCCGCATGGGCACTGCATTCATCAGTGCAAGAAAGACACCGACAACAGCAAATGCCATAAACAGGATCTGCAGATACCCGTGTCCGTCTGCTGCAAAACAGATCATTAAGGATATGGCAGCAGACAGCAGATTAAAAAGGCTTCCGCCCAGATTGTACAGCAGATACGGCATACTTCCATTCACCAAGTCAGGCGGTGCCAGAAGGCACTGTCCCCCTGTACCCATAAGGGAATACCGGCCCCGCTTAATTCCGTCTCTTTTCTTAACCAGAATCATTTTTCCCACACGGAAGGAAGAAAACTTATATCCGCTCAGAAGCCCGCAGACCAGATGGCCCCCTTCATGTACGATCGTCTGCAGAAATGCAGCCACATAAAGGCACAGGATTATCCACGCAAGACCTGCCAGAATTTCCGCAATCCTGACCTTTCCTCCATGCATTCTCTCCACAAACATCATGCCAAAGTACCCGCACGCTCCGCCGATCACGGCTCCCACGATCATCTGCGGCCACAGTCTCTGTCTTTTCTTTTTTATTCTGCCCATAATCTGCTCATTCATCCTCCCAAAACAGCCTGTACGGCAAATACGCCCGGCTGTTGATCAATCTGCTGTCTCTTAATTTCTACAGTTACATATCATCTTACCCTGTATCCCGCCCACAACTTCAGGTGCTACGGCTAAAATATCGGACTGCAGGGCAGCCGAACCACTCCACATTTCTTTTATTTGTGGTAAATGCGGGCAAATTCTCTTACCTGCCGCTCCAGTTCCTCAAGTCCGTCCTCCACACTGCATTCCGGGCTGTCATATTTATTCAGCAGAAAAAATATGGGGGCATAAAAATTAATTGCCATGGCCCTGGCATCCGCCTCTCGAAAGACTCCCTGACGTATCATTTCCTCAAACAAAACCGTCTGATAACGGATACTATCCTCCATATAAATCTTCCTGTACACTGCCGCGATCTCCCTGTCCCTGTACTGCTCTATGGTGAGCATTCTGCGGAATCTGCCTGCAAAAGGGTCCTGCAGGTAAAACAGAAAGACCTTCCTGCTCAGCTCCACCAACTCCTCCACGCTTATGACGCCGTAGGCAAATGCTGCCGCCTCCACAGTGGTATCATCCGGAAGGCCAAACGTGTGGCTCATGGCCTCCATTCTTCTGGCCATCTCCTCCACAATGGTCTCAAAAATCTCCTTTTTGCTTTTAAAATGCTTATACAGGGAACTATCTTTGATTCCCACCGCATCCGCGATATTTTTTACACTGGTCCCCTGATACCCCCTGCTTGAAAAAAGTGTCAGGGCCTCCTCCACAATCCGCTCTTTAGTTGACATAACTTTGCTGTTTCCCTTCCAGATATTTTTTCACAGTTTCTTCCTGTTCAAACAATGCACAGCCCCCTGTATGTATACCGGTGAGGTTTCCATCCTCCCGCAGTCTGCGAAACAACGGAGAACGCATAGCTTCCTTAAGACTTACATCCTGCAGACTGGTGTCCGAATAGGGGGAGAAGGGACACGGTTCCGCCCCGCCCCGGGCATTGATATGGAAAAATCCCCGCCCTGCGGCAAGACACCCTCCGGATGCCCTCTCATCTCCCGGAAAAGAAATCAGAAGCATATCCCTCTGCGTCTCCCGCAGCGCATCCAGCCTGTCTGCCATATATACCCGATCCTCATCATCCGGTGCAAGGCCTGCCGTATCTCTGTCCACAGGTACATATTCCACATAAATCACAGCTCTGCAGCCCAATAGGGAAAGTTTTTCAGAGAAAGTATCTGCAGTTACTTCCTCCATATTTTCTTTTGTCACCGTAACAGACACTCCATATAAGATATTCCGCGCCTTTAGCGCCTCCATGGTCTGCAGCAGACAGTCATAGATCCCGGCGCCTCTTCTGGCATCCGTCTTCTCTCTGTCCCCCTCAATGCTGAGAACCGGCAGAAGATTCCTGTTATCCGCAAATAGCTGCAGGCAGGCATCTCCCTCCGAGTCCGGCCCGCTTTTCCCGCTGTCCGGCAGAGTATTGTTAATAATCATAGTACCATTGGTGAAAACAGGGAACAAGATATTTTTTCGCATTCCTGCTGCTTTCAGCACATCCGGCCTCATCAAAGGCTCCCCGCCTGCCAGCAGTATGAAGCCCACCCCCATATCCTCTGCCTGCGCAAAAATATCATCCCACTGTTCAGCGCGCATCCCATTGTGCTCAGCCCCGCTGCTGCAGGCACGATTGGCCCATGCATAACAGCCTTTACAGCGGAGGTTGCACCGGCTGGTGATGCTGGCAATCAGAAACGGCGGGATATGCTCCCCATTTTTTTCAGCCTTCCTTCGTTTCCCCGCCGCCTGTCTGGCAGCCTGTGCATATTTCACCAGAAATACGGCGGATCTCGGATTTGTAAGAGACGCTTTCTTCATGCCTCTGATAATATTTTCCACCCCGCGGTTAAGATATTGTTCCAACTGTAATTTTTCCATACACTTCCCTCTCCCTTTCTCTGCATAGACTCTCTGCTCCTCAGGCTAGCAATCACTAGCTCTTTATCTCATTGTAGCTAGTATTCACTAGCTTGTCAAGCAAAATAAATCATGACTTCTTTGGAAATGAATGTTAAAATATAAGAATCACAGTAAATGGCACCCGCATCCGCACGCATATGAAATGAGGAAACCTCTTTGAAAAATATACTGGAATTAAACCATGTAAAAAAAGAATACTCCGCCGACGGCCTGAAGACCCTGGCCGTGGACGATGTCAGTTTTTCTGTACCTGAGGGAAGTTTTATAGGGGTTATGGGGGCCTCCGGCTCCGGAAAATCCACACTGCTGAACCTTATCTCCACCATTGACCGGACCACCTCCGGCCGGATCATACTTGACGGTACAGACCTCTCCCAGATACACCCAAACCAAATGGCACAGTTCCGCAGAGAGCATCTGGGATTCATTTTCCAGGATTATAACCTGCTGGACACTCTGACCCTGCGGGAAAATATAGCGCTTGCCCTCACAATAAAAGAACTTCCCCGAGCAGAGATCACCAAAATCACATTGGAGACTGCAGCCAGACTGGAAATAGAAGATATCCTGGACAAGTTCCCCTGCCAGGTATCCGGCGGACAGCGGCAGCGATGCGCCTGTGCAAGGGCAGTCGCTGCCAGTCCCCGGCTCATACTGGCTGATGAGCCTACCGGTGCCCTGGATTCCCACTCTGCCAGGAACCTGATGGAGACCCTGGTGATGCTTAACAGGGAGTTTGGCGCCACAATCCTTATGGTCACCCATGACGCCTTCTCAGCCAGCTACTGCAAGACGATTCTGTTTATGAAGGATGGGAAGATTGTCCATTCCCTGGCACACCAAAAACAGGACCAATGGGGTTATTTTATGGAAATATTAAATACCACTGCAAAAGTAATGGGGGATTCCGGATATGTATCTTAGACTTGCTCTCCGAAACGCCAGGCGTTCGGGCCATGATTATCTGATCTATATGACTACGCTTACTATTTTGATCGGGGTCATGATGTTGTCCGACCTCACTGCCGCTGCGGGAAAAATGGAGGCAGGCTTTGAGACGAGTTCTCTGCCGCTCATCATAACAGTCATTATCCTCCTTCTGCTGAATTACATGAATCGCTTTATTCTGAACCAGAGAGCACGGGAGTTTGCTGCCTATGCTCTGATGGGAATGGAAAAAAACAGATTGTCCTGGATGTACTTTACAGAATTTTTGTTTCTCGGACTGCTCTGTTTTATATTGGGACTTGCTGTTGGAATACTGTTATACTATGGGCTTTCCCTCCCCTTTTCCCGTTTCCTTGACAGATCACAGATAAACCTTATCCTGATTTTGCAGGCTGCTGCACAGACCGGTTTTTACTTTATGGCCATACAGGTTCTGTCCCTCCTGAACTGCCGGAGGATTATCAGCCGTCTGGAAATCATCCAGCTTATGACCGTTCAAAAGAAGAACCGGCAGGCCTCTGTCACCCGTTTCAGCAGAATATGGCCGGCAGCTTCGCTTATCAGCTTTCTTCTTTTCTGCTCTCTCGTGTCTGCCATTGCCTTTCTTCCGGGAAATGAAGGTATGGCGTTCGTTTCCTGCATCGCTCCGGTTATGCTGTTTTTCGTCTTTTCTTTTTATAAGGCGTCCTATATAAACGGCAATAAATACCGACAGCAGAAAAATGAACACCTGTACCACAAAAACCGGCTTTACACCGCAGCCCTGCTGCTTTCAGACAGCAGATCCGATATCCTTATAAACAGTGTCCTCTGCACCTGTCTGCTTTTCTCCTTTTCCTCTTTTCTATGCGGATGGGTCATGCTGCAGGCCAAGGATGCAGTTATGGATGCGGTCTCACAGAGATGGATGGGATTTCTTCAGATCTGCATGTGCTCTGCTTTTATTGTCATCTATTTTTCCGTTCTGTCTGTGCAGCAGATCGTAAGCATCCGCAAAGAGGCTCATGGGCTGCAGGTTCTGCAGTATCTGGGAAAAAACCGGCTCCAGGTGACAAGACTTATGGCCCTGCAGATCTGTCTGAAATTTTCCATCCCGCTCATTCCCTGGGCCATTCTGATGCTGCCTGCCGTTCTGCTGTCTGACCATAAATTAACCCTCGCTTTGAGGACACCGCATCTGGTGCTTCAGGGGGCTGTGGGGTTTCTGATCTGCTTTACCCTGCTTTATCTCCTGTATTTTTATCTGGTTTACCATACAAATATAAAGAATATTTCTTAGGAACAACATTAGAAATCCCGGGGTTCGCCGGCAGGAATACGGAACAGGCTGCTCCGTATCCATGCCCGGCAAAGCTCCGGGATACTGTTTTATTGATTGATAAATGCAGCGATGGTCTCTGTCACATCATCGGGGACATGTTTTGTTCCCTGATAGCTGGCAGGGCCGTCGTCATATCTGCCTTCTGTAAATAGATGGGTAAGTCCCGGGAAGGACACAAACTTCCAGTTATCACTGCCCTCATAATTTTCTTTCCATATCTGAAAATCATCCATGGTCACCTGATAGTCTTCCTCACCCTGCAGGACAAGCACAGGAACGGTTATGTCTGCCGCTTCCTTTACGGCATCATAGTCCAGGAGACTCTTAATATAAGTCTGGTTCTGGCCCATGATCCTCTCATCCTCGGGCAGAGAATCTATATTCCTCATCTGTTCCACTGCTGCAAGCCCCTGTTCAAAAGCTGCCTTCTCCTGCTCGGTCGGCTCAGAGTTCAGGCTTTGAAGAAACTTATACTGCCTTTCCAGGGTATCCGCAAACCCTCTTGCCGGTCCGGCCATCATGATACAGCCGTCCGGCTGGCCTTCCTTTGCGATTGCCCCCATCATCTGGGCGCCCTGGCTGTGGCCAACCACATATACCTTTGAAACGCCTTCCTGTTCACGCAGCATCTTAACTGCCGCTGCAGCGTCATTTACCGTCTCATCGTATACGGTAAAATCTTTATCCTCTGCTAATTCCTTTCCATACACATAAGAAATCTTATCATAACGGTATGAGGCGATTCCTCTCTCGGCAAGTCCCCATGCCAAATCCTGAAATGGCTTGATCTGCCCAAGCGCCTCATTCCTGTCGCCGCTGCCTGAGCCGTGTACGAATACCACAGCGGGATATTCTTTCAGATTTTTAGGTGCCGCAAATGTTCCGGGCAGCGTGCGTCCTCCCGCTATACTCAGATCCATATCTGTCTCCGTCACATTTTCCGGTATGGATACCGCTTCTTTCTGTTCCTGATACGCACCTGTATGGACGCCTCCTATCCTGCCGTCCAGCACGGATATTACCATATTCAGCGGCTGTACGGTAAAATCGCAGGGAACCTGAATTGTATTATAACCGGCCTGCGGTTCCGACTCCCATGCAGGCTGAACCTCTTTCAGTTCGCCCACTGCATCCAGGGTACTCTGAAAAGCAGAAAGAATCTGACCACTATCCACAGCAGCTTTCATCTGATCCGTGTATTCATAATTGCCCTTGATATTCTCTTCACTGCCTGCAATTAAATCCTTCACAAATGCCTCGGCAGTCTCCAAAAGCTTCTGATCATCCGTCCGGGCATCTGCTTTATCCTGACTCTCTGCAGCCCCTTCTTTCTCATCCCCGGAACTGTTCCCGCCGGATGCTCCGTCCTCTTTTTCTGCAGTACTGTCTTCCTTCTGTGTATTCTCTTCCTTTTCCTCTGTGCCTTTGTCTTTCTCATTGCCCTTGCCGGAACAGCCTGCAAGCGCCGCCATAAGAGCAATACCCAGAATGGTTATGATCATTTTCTTTTTCATAGCGAAACCTCCTTACCACTGTCTGTTATTTTCTTTGTTGGCTTCACTATATCACACGGTCCCAAAATCACAACTGCCTTAACACAAGGTACAGAAAACAGAGAATAACGTAAGCTGCTGTAATCCGTGCCGGCAGAGGCTCACATTTTCTGTACCCTCTGTTCACTAAATTATTGGCAGTTCTCCCTACAGATTTGCACCGTTATTCCTGATTACTTCTGCATACCAGTTTGCAGAATCCTTTAATATACGTTCCTGTGTCTCAAAATCCACGTAAACCATACCAAACCTGTCGGAATATCCCTTTGCCCACTCAAAGTTATCAATCACGGACCAGGCAAAATAAGCATCCACCCTCACTCCATCCTCTATGGCGCGCCCAAGTTCCCGCAGATATCTATGGTAAAAATCAATCCGGCCCGGATCATGGACCTTACCGTCCAGGGACACCACATCCGCACAGCAGCATCCGTTTTCTGTGATGACGATAGGCTTCCGGTAGCGCTCATACAAAAACCGCGGGCCCCAGTAAAGAGACTCCGGAACCACAGGCCATCCATTGCCTGTCCTGGGGTAGCCTACAGGGCGCTCCACAGTCTCCCATCCGCCCTTTTTATCACTTTTTACCCTGTATCCATTGTAAATATTCTGTCCGTAGAAATCCAGCGGCTGATGCATCAGTTCCAGGTCCTCCGGTTTAAATTCCGGCATATCCTTCTCAAAAAGTTTCAGCCCATCCTCCGGATATCTGCCCAGCATGACCGGGTCACTCCACCAGCTCACGGACCACATATAATCCGGTTTATCCTCCACCGCGAAATAAGCTCTCCGTGCAGCCTCAATATCCTCCAGGGTGTCCGACGCGGGAATCACCGGATTGGAGGTAGGCGCATATCCGATCTGCGCATCCGGCACCAGGCTTCTGATGGCCTGTACAGCCTTGCCATGTGCCATCATCACATGGTGGGCCATTTCCAGTACACTGCGGCGGGACATAATGTTGCCGGGAGCGTGTTCTCCGCTCACGTGCCCCAGACCGACAAAACACTGCGGTTCATTGAAGGTCATGAAGAATTTGACCCTGTCACCGAATGCCCTGGCCGCCACTGCCGCATACTCTGCAAACCAATTGACGATTTCCGGGTTCTGCCAGCCGCCCATCCGGTGCAGGGCAAAGGGCAGATCCCAGTGAAACAGTGTCAGGCAGGGTTTAATATTGTACTTTAAAAGCTCATCGATCAATGCGTTGTAGAAGTCTATCCCGCTCTGATTAACCTCTCCTCTTCCCTCCGGCAGGATCCTGGACCATGCAATCGAAAAACGGTATGCCCGGATTCCCATATCCGCCATCATCTTTACGTCCTCCTTGTAGCGGTGATAATGGTCACAGGCCACATCTCCGTTATGCATGGAGAAGACTTTGCCCGGAGTCCTGCAGAAATCATCCCATACCGTGTACCCCCTGCCGTCTTCAAATGCACCGCCCTCTATCTGGTAAGAAGCGGTTGCTGTACCCCATAAAAAACTCTCTGGAAATCCCATAAAATATCCTCCTGTATATGCTGTTATATACTTCCATTTTAAGTGAAAAACCCTCTGTTTACAACTGTCAGTAGAAAAAGAGTCCGGAAAACCGGACTCCTGCGCCAAAGCGTCGGCAGTATTTAACTTCCGTACCCGCTTGGTCTTTATGTTTATATTTCTATCCCTGCCCGTCCAAAACGCAGCTTTACATAGGAAAGACTTTCCAGATAAGCCTCGTCTCCATCCAGGTGTTCAATGATCAGCGGCATATCCGGGTCCGCCTTACGCGCAAGGCCGGCGTACTTCTCCAGATTCAAACCGCCTCTGCCGCAGGCAGTTTCCCTGAACTGAAGGGTAAACTCCTGTCCAAGCGCCACATCCTTCAAATGACAGCTCCTGATGTACGGCCCAAGCTTACGGAAACACTCCTCCATAAACTCTTCGTGGTAAAAATACCGTTCGGGTGTTGTGATCCAGTTGAACACATCCATATGCACGGCAAAGCGCTCTCTGTCCACATCGTGAATCAGCTTTAAGTATTCATCCGGACCCATAGGGTACATCCAGGGCATCGGCTCAATCGTATAATAGGTATTTTTCGGATCTGCCGCATCTATAATATCCCGGATGCTCTTCACCACCAGTTCCCAGGTATCCTTTGTCAGATTCTCCTTATAGGGACCGTCCCACCGCTCTCCTCTGGAACCGGAGACGTTTACACAGCATCTGGCGCCAATCTTATCTGCCAGCTTTAACTGTTCCACACATCTTGTAAATGCTGCCTCCCTGACCTTGTCATCCGGGGAAATGGGGTTGCACCAGGCTCCCACCTCCGCGATCATCAGTCCGTACTCTTTGGCAGCCTCCGTGTATTGTTCCAAAAGTGCCCGGTCACAGGTATAGTCCACAGGAAAATTCACAGAAGTACATCCCATCCGGTGCATTTTTTCAGCCCATTCCCATGGACTTTTATGCTCCAGAGGGCTGGATAATCCCAGTCTCATCCGCATTTCCTCCCGATTATCTGTCGCTCTCCAGCAGTTCTACGATACATTTCAAGTCTTTATAAGCGTTCATGTAAGTATATCTTCCGCTGGCATCGCCGTATTCGCCCTTCTGCTCCAGAACCATGCCAAAATCCTCGCAGCGTTTTACCGCTTCCGGCATTTTCATTCCTTTGATATTGAATGCCACATGGTGGATGCCCTCACCGTGTTCGTTCAGGTAATTCCTCCATGTGGAGGGTGCTTCATTTGGCTGGATCAGTTCAAGCTGCAGTCCCGGTCCCACATCAAAAAATGCAAGATAACTGTTGGCCTCCGGTGCAGGCTGGCCCTTAAATTCTGTCTGTGTGGTCTCATATTCTCCGCAGAGTGCTGCCTCCGGCTCCTCAACGCCTAAAAACTCTGCCCATTTCTTTTTCGTGGCGTTGATGTCCTTTACAATAAACCCAACCTGACAAACTAAATCTGTACCTACTACTCCATTCATAATTCTTTCCTCACTTTACCTTTTTTGTTTTATATTCTTCCCACCGGTGTTCCGGTCTTCACAGGCTCCGGTCTCTCGCAGGCAGTTTTCATTTCATATACTTTTTTATCACGTGCTGATTCCATCATGCCTGTGATGGCCTCGATCACATGGCAGGCCATCTCTGCATTTACTCTGGGCTTTCTGCCGCTGACTATGGAATCTGCCAGATCCAGTACACCGATTCCCCTGGTATACTCACCTATATGGGGATACAGCTCGGGCAGCTCCACGCTGATATTCTGCCTGGCCTTTGTCTCTTCACTGTCATCATACAGCACATCCAGAGTCCTTTCTTTTCTGTAGACCTTTGGTCTGCCGCCGGACATATTGGGGTCCGGCACCTCCAGTGTTCCCTCCGTCCCGTATATCTCAAACATGGGCAGATTGGAATGCCAGATGTCAAAACTGATATTCATACTCACGATCACCCCGGACGCAAGCTCCGCGGTACCCGAATAATGGGTAGGCGTCTCCACCTGTATCTCCTGCCCTTTCAGCGGCCCGGTGTATATCTGCCTGACGGGAAAGCCGGTGCCGGAAAATGCGCTGACGCGTTTTACCGGTCCAAGCAGTGCGGCCAGTGCCGTAAAATAATACGGTCCCATATCATACAGAGGCCCTGCTCCCTGCCGGTAAAAATTACCGGGTGCCGGGTGCCAGGTCTCCACACCGTTTGACATCATATTGGCAGTCACATAGAGAGGCCGCCCAATCCATCCGTCATCTAGTATTTTCCTGCATGTCTGCAGGGAAGACCCCAGAAAAGTATCCGGAGCACTGCCCACCAGAAGTCCTTTTTCATCCGCCAGCGCCATGACCTCCCTGGCCCCGGCAACTGTTGGTGCAAATGGTTTCTCACAGAACACATGCTTTCCTGCCAGCAGAATTTTCTTATTCAGCTCCGTATGAAACTGCGGCGGAGTCAGGTTCACCACCAGCTCCACTTCCTCCATGGCAAGCATCTCCTCCACAGAGCAGCCTACAGGTATCCGATACTTCTCCGCATGGCTCTTTGCCAGCTCCACATTCACATCCGCGCAGACTGCCAGATACAGGGAGGGATAAAAACGCTTGATATCCCGGATATAGGTATTGCTGATGACTCCGCATCCGAGTATTCCCACATTTACATTTCTCATATTCGCTTCCTCACGATCTTGCACCTCAGTACGGCATTGGCTCACCCCTGTAATTGATGAAGGGGACATCCATATCCGGTATCTGTTTCTTCCTGTCCAGAATGTCATACAGTCCTGCTGCTGACTCGGAAGGCGGAATCTGGGCATTTTCTTTTCCCATAATGGTGTCCATACGGCCCGGATGAATCATGTAGATCCGCATATGCCGGTCTGTCTGCTCCTCTGCCAGATAGTTCCGTACCTTCTGGGTGTACATATTTGCCGCATGCTTTGACACAGAATATGCCAGATAGTTGTAGCCCTGAGGACTCAGATGCCCTGCCTCAGATGTAATGTTCATGATACAGGCATCTTCGGATGCATACAGCAGGCGGATAAAGTATTTCAGCACTATGGCAGTGCCTGTCACATTTACATCCAGTGTTTTTCTGAACTTCTCCACATCCAGGTCAGCAATGGCATCTCCGGGCATCACCATTTTTTCAAACAATACCCCTGCGTTATTCACAAGGAAATCTATATGTCCGAATTCCTGCTGCACCTGTAATGCTGCTTTCTCTGTCATTTCCCGGTCCGTGACATCCATCTCCAGGATTTTCAGGCTGCCCGGATATTGCTCTTCTAATTTCAGCAGACCGCCGACAGAGTTCTCATCTCCGGTATTTCTGCAGGCTGCCAGCATGGTGTGGCCGCGGCGCAGCCCTTCTTTTATCATCTCATAGCCCAACCCCCGGTTGGCGCCAGTCACTAATCCAATCATATTGCCTCCTAATAATCTGACTCTCCGAACCGGAAGACCTTGAACAGCACCAGGATGATCGCCAGTGCGATCAACAGCAGAATCCAGGCCATTGCGGACGCATATCCCATCTTAAAGTAAGAGAACGCGTTCTGATACAAATACAGGGAATAGAACATGGTCTGATTGTCCGGCCCGCCGCTGGTCATTATGTACGGCTCTGCAAACCACTGGAACACGGCAATGATCAGCGTCACCACATTATACAGAATAGTGGAGCGCAGAAGCGGTATGGTAACGGACATAGTCTGGCGGAAAAATCCTGCCCCGTCCAGGGCCGCTGACTCATAAAGGCTGTCCGGTATATCCTGCAGTCCTGCCAGATAGATGATGATGGCATTGCCGCAGGTCCACACCATCATGATGATCAAAGCCGGCTTTGACCAGAACATGCTGGAAAGCCATCCCGGCCCCTGGATGCCAATGTATCCCAGCAGACGGTTGACAATACCTGTATCCGGCTGCATAACCCAGATCCACAGAAGACATGCTACTACTGTGGGCACCAGTGTGGGGATAAAGAAGATCACACGGAAAGGACCGGTATATTTTAACTTCTTATTGTTGAGGATAATAGACACTGCCACCGCAATGAATGTGGTAATCGGTACTCCGAAGATAACCATATACACGGTATTGCTCAATGCCTTTAAAAATGTCTTGTCCTGAAACAGTGCCTTATAATTTCCGAGTCCGATGAAAACAGGGTCCTTGATGACCTGATAATCACACAGGGAATAGTACAGGGAGGAGCAGATCGGGTACAAGGTAAACACCAGAAAACCGATGATCCACGGAGAGACGAACAGCAGACCATGAATGGCTTCTTTTTTTCTCATATTCATTTTCTTCATTGTTCCGCCTCCTTAACCTTTGATTCCCGACATTGCGATACCCTGGATAAAATACTTCTGCATCACAAAGAAAAGAATGAGTACAGGAAGTATCATCACAGCGCCCAGTGCCAGCAGCAGACTCCAGTTGGGGTCCAGATTGGATTTCAGCATGGAAGCTGCCAGGGAGAGTGTATAAAGCTCATCCTTACCAAGAAATACCAGAGGTCCCAGGAAGTCATTCCAGGAGCGGATAAATGCAAAGATCGCAACCGTTGTCAGTGCCGGCTTAGCCATAGGAATGACCAGCTTTGAAAAAATGGTAAACTCCCCTGCCCCGTCTATTCTGGCAGCCTCTGAGATATCCTGAGGAATCCCTGTGAAGAACTGGCGCAGCAGAAAGATGAAGAACGGATTTCCAAAAAAGCAGGTAACCGTAAGAGGAAGGAAGGTTCCGATCCACTTCATTTTCGTGAACATCAGGAACAGAGGAACCAGTGTAACCTGATAAGGGAGGATCATCGTGATCAGCACCAGGATAAACACTTTGTCACGTCCCGGCCAGCGCAGCCTGGCAAAACCGTAAGCCACCAGGGAACAGGACAGCAGGGAACCGACAATATTACATACTACGATGATCATTGTGTTCTTTAAATATTTAAAAAAGGGAATGGACGAAAACATGTTGATAAAATTCCCGAACTGGAACTTATCCGGCAGCCATTTAAAGGGCACGCGGAACAGTTCGCTCTCCGCCTTAAAGGAACCCATAAACAGATAAAATATGGGCAGAATAAACAGAATCGCCAGGACGATCAAAAACGCATACAGAAATATGACTTCCAGGCTGGGAATTTTCCCTTGTTTTCTCTTCCTCTGTGGTTTAGCCATCTCAAATCTCCTTTCTCCCCGGCAGGAGTGCCCCGCACAGCAGCAAAACTGCTGTACGGGAATTCCCGCGGGATTTTATGCCGCCTATTCGGCGTTATCCAGTTCCGTCTGATATTTATCCTGAAGTTTCTGCAGTTCACCCTGAATGTCCGTAATATTACCGTAAATCACACCTTCACGGAACGTTACGAATGCTTTTGCAAGTTCTGCGGAGCAGGAGCAGAGTGCAGGGATTCCGTTTTCCGGTGAATTGGCAAGTTCTCTCTCCAGTTTATACATTTCATCTCCGTCTTTTGTCAGACTTACATTGTCAAACTCAGCATCACTTGTGGGAATACTTCTCCACTGTGCAAAGTTATCCTCATTGACTGCACCTGACATACAGAATTTGATAAACAGTGCTGCCAGTTCAGGATTCTGGGAACCTTTCGGAACCGCAAACACATTTGTCTGGAATGTGGTGCTGTCCGCACGTCCGCCTTCCGGTACCGGAACTGCGCATACTTCATAGTTTACATCAGGAGCGTACACACGCAGTGCATTGGAGAACCAGTTGCCTGTGATAGTCATGCCGACTTTTCCTGTCATAAAAGCATGGTCAGGTGAGAACATTCCGCCAAGACCTGAGGTGAAGGAGGAAATCCTTTCCGGATCATATTTCTCGCCGTAGGACTGCAGCCATTCCATACAGGATACCATCTGCGGGGAGGTAAGGTTTAATTTGTTTGTATCCGCATCATACACATCAGCTCCGAAGAAGAAGGGAAGGGTAAACGCGTCATCCTTCAGATCCAGCCACGGGATCAGACCAAATCTGGCATAGCTTCCGTCGTCGTTCTGAATGGTCATGGCCTCCGCCCACTGATCTAATTCGTCCAGGGTCTTCGGCGGATTCTCCGGGTCAAGCCCTGCTTCTTTTGCTATATCAGGATTGTAGTATAAAAGCATAACATTCGTATCCTGAGGAATCAGGTATGGCTCATCCTTGTAGTAAATTACATCCTTACAGCCGTCAAAGAAGTTGTCCACATTCAGGTTTACCTGTTCCAGATAAGGCTCAAGCATCTCAAAGCTGCCGTTGGCCGCATAGGAATATGCCGCTGTCGCATTATCGCATATTACCAGGTCAGGTGCCTGGCCTCCGGCGATCGCAGAGAGGAGCTTGCCGTTGTTAATGCCTGCGCCGTCAGGTACGAACTGTACGTTGCATTTGATGCCTTTATCTTTATATAATTCATTGAATGCATCCACGCGGCTCTGGTCCCAGACCTGGGAATCCCCGGTAAATGCCGACCAATATGTAAATTCACCTGTCAGATCCGTATCCTCGGCCTCCAGCCCCATGGACTTTAATTCCTCTGCAGACATCTTTACGGATTCCTGCGCCTCTGTGGTTTCCCCTTTTTCTTCCGTCTTATTTTCCTCTGTCCCCGTGGTGGACGTGTCCCCCGATGCAGAGCTGCTGTCTCCGCCGCATCCGGCCAGTGTACCTGCTGCCATACATAACGTTAAGAATGCTGCTACTAATTTTTTCTTCATACGTTTCTCCTTTCCTGCTTTACCCTCTATACCTTATTTTTTCGGTTCGTATTTCACCTGTACAAATGTCCCCAGTTTTTCTTTGCTGTCAAAGACTGTGTAATTCCCGCCCTCATATTCCCCGTAATGGCGGATTGGCATATCGTTTTCCTCAAAGTATTTTACTGCCGCATCTCTGTCATCTGTCATAAACGCAATATGGTGGATACCGTCCCCGTTTTTCTCCAGGAAATCCTTCCAGGAACTCGGTTCCTCATCAGGCTCTGTAAGCTCCAGAACTACCTGGCCCAGATTAAATACCGCAAGTTTTGCTCTTGTTTTGCTGGGCATCCCCTTGAATTGTGTGTGTGCCACGGATTCCTCGGGAACCCGGAATATCTCCGGCTTCGGAACGCCGAAAAGTTTTGCGTACTCCTCTGTTGTCTTTTCCAGGTCTTTCACCACCAGGGCTACCTGGCAGATCGTCTTGCCATCAATTACTCCCATGAATAAATCCTTTCTTTGCTTGTATTCGTTTTAACCTTCACGCGCTTCGGTTTCGATATGTTTACTATAGCATTGAAGCAGAGTGTTTTCTATTAATTTATTGCTATATAGTCACTATTTATTGCTTTATATTTTGAAGTAATGCAAATTATCAATATGCAATTAGCACATTCTCACACATTAACCGTGGCATTTTTGTGTAATATGCACATTTATTTATCGCAATATTTAACCTATAATATCTAGTATAAGAATCTATTGTGTGTGTTTGTTAAAATTTGTCTATTTAATTATCATTTACAATATTTTATTATGCTTTTTTACAATTAAAATCATAAGGAGTAATTTGTTATGATCAAAGCCGATTTATCAGAACCTATGTACTTTGAACATGATATGTCCATCAATGTATCCTATGGACATTACTATTCCCACTTTCCCATGCACTGGCACAGTTTTATGGAGATTGTGGCACCGCTGTCCAATGACATGTCTATCACCCTTGGAAATGAAACATATGCACTCACGGAAAACCAGTTTGCCCTGATACCTCCCCGCAGCCTGCACTCTCTGACTAAAAACAGTACGGTACCCTGTCTGGTTCTGCAGTTTTCCAATATGCTGCTGCCGCAGCTCCATGATTTCATCATTCACAGACAACTCCTCTGCTGCCAGCCTGTCATTGACGTGACGGACGCCGTACCATTTTCCGACAATCCGCTGGAAATACTTATAAAGATCAAGGGACTGTTCTACAGCGATATCAGTTTCAAGGAAATGCGTCTGTATGAAGAACTTCTCCATTTTTTCATTGTGATAGGGGAACATAATTATCAGATCAAGAATTCACTCTCTGCCCAGAAAACACCGCAGCAGAAAGCATATGACAGAAAATTCGATGCGGTTACAGAATACATAAAAGAACATTATACCGAACAGATCAGCCTGGAAGACCTGGCTGCCTTTGCCGGATTCAGCAAATACCATTTTTCAAGGATTTTCAAGGAATATTACCAGATGTCCCTGCCTGAATATATTACATCCCTGCGGGTATCACGCGCAACGGAACTCCTGGAGAATCCGGACCTGTCCATTATGGATGTTGCGCTGCAGTCGGGGTTTTCCAGTCTGCCGTCTTTTAACAGAACGTTTAAACAGATCAATAATTGCACGCCGTCCCAGTTCAGGAAGATGTTTGATCATTTTCCCGGATAGGAATTGCAAAGTATGTCTTTACAAACATGCAAATACATGATATATTGAAAATATAAAGGACAGCCGCCCACAAGGTGAGTTGACCACTATGATGAGAAGAAAGACCACCCGTTCACTGGCCAAAGTTTCAGGGTGGTTTTTCTATGTAGATTACTTACAAAACATAAATATGAATGTAAGCAATGCCAATAGGAACAGACCAAAGGTCATTATATCCTGAAAATCGAAATGATTTTTCATAGACATCACCTCCATTCTATAGAATAGAGGCCATCCCACCCTGCAACACGGCTATCCGTCTTTACATTATAGCATCCACTTATAGCATAAGCAATCTGTAATTTTGCACAAAAAGCAACCGGAAGAAGGATTAACGTCCCATCTTCCGGTCTTTAGGAAAATCTTATCTACACCGAACTCGTATAGAAAGGTAAATTTTTTTCCCGGATAAAAATTGCAAAGTATATCTTTACAAATATGCGAATGCATGATATATTAAAAATATAAAGGACAGCCGCCCACAAGGTGAGTTGACCATCATAGGGAATAGAAAGACCACCCTTCGACCCGTCAAAGTTTCAGGGTGGTTTTTCTATGTAGATTACTTACAAAACATAAATATGAATGTAAGTAATGCCAATAGGAACAGACCAAAGGTCATTATATCCTGAAAATCGAAATGATTTTTCATAGACATCACCTCCATTCTATAGAATAGAGGCCATCCCACCCTGCAACACGGCTATCCGTCTTTACATTATAGCACTTTTCCAAAGTACAGGCAATCTGTGACATTGCACAAAAAAACAACCGGAAAAAGGAATAGATTCCTTTTTCCGGTTTTTCATATTTTTATATCAACTTACTCAATTCCCATCAGATCACACAGTGACAGAATATAAATCCTTCCCGCATTCACCGCATCCTCAATATCCACATTCTCATTATAAGAATGAATACCTTCCGTATTGGACGGACCATACTGAATGGTTGGAATACCCTGTGCGCGGTACTCTCTGGCATCGCTGGATGCCCACTGGTAAGCCGGGATCACGTCGATTCCCCACAGTGCCTCTGCATTTTTCTTCACTGTCTGGACAATGGCTGCATCCTCATCTGTGTAGTTTCCTTCACTCTTCCACTGCGCTTCGTACTCAATGCCTGTCTCACCGCTCTCACGGATGATAGTGCGCACCATCTCTTCAATCTCCTCATGGTCCACACCGATAGGCAGACGTACATCCACGATCGCCTCACAGTAATCAGGAACCATATTCGGGCGTGTTCCGCCCTGAATCACGCCGACATTGGCGGAAACATGGCTGATCACCTCACCGATTCCCGGCTCGCCGATCTCCTGCTGCGCGATGAGCTTGGAGTTCTCCAGGGCATGAGCCTGGCTGTCCTTGAAATGGCCTTCAATCTTTGTCAGACCCTGCAGCTTATCCAGAACCTTGGAAAGCTTGATGATGGCATTTTCCCCTTTGAATCCGCCCAGGCTTCCGTGTGCAGATTTGCCGTAGGCCTTCATGATCAGGGTCAGACCACCCTTCTGGCCGATTTCAATGGTATTGTTGGATGTCGGCTCTGCGATCAGGCAGGCATTTGCATCCTTGGCATAGCCATTTTCACACAGCCATTTAGAACCGTATTCTCCGCCGCTCTCCTCATCGGATACAATGTGCAGACGGACATTTCCGTTTAAAGGAGCACCTGACTCTGTAAGTATCTTCATGGCAAACAGAAGGCCTGCCACACCGGCTTTCATGTCAGAAGTTCCTCTTCCCAGAATCAGCTTGTCTGTCACTTCACCGGAGAAGGGATCAAAGTCCCACTGTTCTCTGTCGCCGGCAGGAACCACGTCCACATGTCCGTTTAAGATCACGCTGAAGCCGTCCTCTTTGCCGATTTTCGCAAGTACACACGGGAAATCAGGATGCGCAGCAACTTCCTCGCTGTCAATCCCTGCGTCTTTCAGGTAATTCTTAACAAAGTCTACAACTTCTCTCTGTGTTCCTGTAGGATTTTCACTTGGGATCCGGATCAGGTCAGAAACCAGTTTAATAAAATCATCTGTCTGGCTTTCAGCCAGTTTCAGGATCTCTGCTCTTGTAATATTACTCATTTTCGCTCACACTTTCTTGTCAAATGCAGTAATCCGGCTCATTTGCCAAACCACTGCTGTCAAATAATATCCATTTTATTTCTCATCATACAGGAAGCAGGCAACCTGATGGCCCTCTCCCTGATTCATCAGCTTAGGTGTTTCTTTACGGCAGCGCTCCATGCACTGCGGACATCTGCCTGCCAGCGGACAGCCTATCTGTTCCCCGATAGGACTGGGGATATCTCCCTTTAAGACGATTCTCTCTTTCTTTACAAAAGGAGATTCCGTGGGAATCGCGGACAGCAGTGCCTTTGTATAGGGATGCAGCGGGTTGTCGTACAGTTTATCCGCGTCACACAATTCCACGATCCTTCCCAGATACATAATGGCGATCCTGTCACTTACATGCTTGATGACACCCAGGTCATGGGAGATAAACACATAGGTCAGGTTATATTCCTTCTGCAGACGGTTAAACAGGTTCAGCACCTGGGCCTGGATAGATACGTCCAGTGCGGAAACCGGCTCATCGCAGATGATCAGCTTGGGATTCAGGGCAAGGGCGCGGGCAACATTGATACGCTGCCTCTGGCCGCCTGAAAACTCATGAGGGAAACGGTTTACGTGCTGTACATCAAGGCCGACCTCACGCATGAGGCCCAGCACCTTGTCATCCCTTTTCTTCTTGTCCGGCTCCAGCTTGTGTACCACAAGAGGCTCCGCAATGATCTTCGCCGCTGTTTTTCTGGGGTCCAGGGAAGAATAGGGGTCCTGGAATACCATCTGGATATCCCTCTTTAAATCCTTCAGCTCTTTCCCCTGTAAGGAGAAAATGTCTCTGCCATTGTACTCCACACTTCCGGAAGTGGCTTTGTGAAGCTGGATGAGAGTCTTTCCAAATGTGGATTTACCGCATCCTGATTCTCCGATGATACCCAGTGTCTCACCCTCATAGATATCCACGGAAACGTCATTGACCGCGTGGAGGATCTGGGGCTGCTCACCGAATTTACTGGCTTTTATCTTAAATTCTTTGGTCAGATTCCTGACCTTCATAAGAACCTTTTTCTCATCCTTCATTTTCTTCGTTCACTTCCCCTCTGACTAATTTGTTCTCCAGATTCTGCCTGTGACATGCCACAAAATGACCCGGCTCCACTTCAACGAGAGGCGGAACCTCAGCACGGCATTTTTCCGTCACATACGGGCAGCGGTTGTAGAAATTACAGCATTTACCTGTCAGACGCAGATCAGGCGGTGTACCCGGAATGGTGTTCAGCATACCCTTGTTCTCGTCAGAGAGCTTTGGCATGGAATCCAGAAGTCCCCATGTATACGGGTGCAGGGGTTTGGAGTACAGCTCCTTGGTGGTTGCGTACTCAACAGTATTGCCTGCGTACAGGACCATAACGGTATCGCACATCTCCCACACAACGCCCAGGTTATGGGTGATCAGCAGAATGGAGGTATTGTACTCATCCTGCAGCTCTTTTAACAGGGCCAACACCTGTGCCTGAACGGTAACGTCAAGGGCAGTGGTAGGCTCATCGGCGATAACCAGCTTCGGCTTGCAGCACACAGCCATAGCGATGATGACACGCTGGCACATACCGCCGGACAGCTCGTAAGGATATGCCTCCATACGTTTTTCCGGCTGGGGGATGCCCACTTTATTCAGGGCTTCCACTGCCATATTCCAGGCTGTTTTCTTATCCACATCCTGATGGGCACAGATCATCTCAACCATCTGGTTTCCAATCTTAAATACAGGGTCCAGACTTGTCATAGGATCCTGGAAGATAACTGCTATATCCTTGCCGCGGAAGTCCAGAAGCTCTTTTTTATTAAGCTTCAGCACATCCTTGCCGTCAAAGTTAATCTCACCGCCCACGATCTTTCCGGTACGCGGCGGGAGCAGACGTATGATGGATGAGGAGCTTACACTCTTTCCTGAGCCGGATTCTCCCACGATTCCCATGGTCTCACCTTTTTTCAACTCAAAACTGACACCATCCACCGCTTTTGACACGCCGCTTGCAAGGAAAAAATATGTCTTCAAATCTTTTACTGTCAGTAAGGTATCACTCATAATAACTCCTCATCTATTCGTATTTTTCCTTCATTTCCTTAAAGTCTCTTCTGATCGCCTCCAAAAGTTCCGGATTCGTCAGAACATCCACTGCCGTCATTGCCATAGCCTTGGAGCCAACAGCGATCGTCTTGTGTCCGGCCTCGCTGTAGCAGGCATCCTCAAACTCTTTTGTATGACCTCTGGTCTCAGGCACTACCAGGACATAAGACTGAAGTCCCGGTATCTCATGGGTCACATTGCCCATATCTGTACAGCCGATACCCAGGGCTCTTTCCCTCGGCTTAACAATTTCGCCCAGATCTGTAAAATTCTTCCGAAGAGCCTCTTCCAGAGACTGATTGTTACGGATATCCTCATAGGCAAGTCCGTCGTCGGAAATCTCAAGTCTTGTATTGGTGATCTCCGCTACGTGTTCACATATCTTTTTAAAGCGTTCCAGCAGTTCCAGCTTATACTTCATGCTGAAGGAACGAATTGTAAATCTGGCCTGGCAGTGGTCCGGAATATAGATGGGTTCCTCTCCGCCTTTGGAGATGATACCCAGAATTTTTCCTTTGTCAGCCAGCTCCAGACGCATGGAGTTCACGATCTGGAACAGATCCAGGATGGGATTCAGGGCACTGATACCTTCCTCCGGCCATGTGGCTGCATGGGATGTCTTCCCATAGTAATCCACGATCAGGTCTGTTCTGGAATAGGAAATGTCATTTACCACGGTGTCACTGGCAGAGTGCAGGATCATGGCAATATCCAGTTCTTTGAAAGCGCCGTTGTTCAGCATGATGATCTTGCCGCCGCCGCCTTCCTCTGCGGGGGTGCCGAATACGGTGACTTTTCCGCCGACATCATCAATGACGGAATGAACTGCTTCGCCGGCTCCTACAGCCATGGCACACATCAGATTATGTCCGCAGGAATGACCCATTCCGGGAACAGCGTCGAACTCCCCGAAGATACCGATATTGGGTCCTTCTTTTCCTGTGTCGTATACGGCCTTTACGGAGGTCTCAATCCCTCCGACACCTGTTGTCACTTCAAATCCGAATTTCTTCAGAAGCTCGGACATGGACTTACAGGCATGAAATTCCTCAAAATTATATTCCGGATGTTCCCAAACTGTGTTGGAAAGTCCGATCAGCTCAGGCAGAATCTCCTCTACCCTCTTCTGTACTCTCTCTTTAAAATCGCTCATCTGGCACCTCCTGCTTATTTCTTCATCTTCGGGTCAAGGACATCACGGATACCGTCACCCAGAAGGTTGAATCCGAGAACTGTAACAAGGATAAACAGACCTGAGATCATGGCTACATGAGGAGCCGTATTCAGGCAGTCTTTACCCTGACGCAGGATACTTCCCCAGGATGAAGTAGGTGTGGAGATACCAAGTCCCAGAAAGCTCAGAGCAGCCTCGGAAATAATGGCACCTGCAACGCCTAATGTAGCGTAAACAATAACCGGGGAGAGAATGTTCGGCAGAATGTGTGAGAACAGCATCCTGATATTGGATACACCGATAACTCTTCCCGCATTACAGTATTCCTCGTTCTTGACTATATGTACCTCACCGCGGACCACCCGGGCGAAGCTGGGCACATTACCCACACCGATGGCTATGATAACATTGACCACGCCCGGCCCCAGAACTGTCATCAGGATGATAGACAGAAGTACGAATGGGAAAGCCAGAAGACCGTCCATGATACGCATGATAACCGCGTCCACGAATCCGCCCATGTAACCGGCGATCAGGCCCAGCAGGATTCCGATAATACCTGCAACAATGGTACCGCCCACTGCAACGATGATGGAAACACGGGAACCGTAAAGGATTCTGGCAAACAGATCACGCCCGAACTCGTCCGTTCCGAAAATATGGCCGTTCTGTCCGGGTGTCAGGAAAGTATCCAGAGGATGAATCTCATCCGGGTCCACGCTTGTAATGACAGGAGCAAAAATGGCAATGATCACCATGAACAGCACGATGACAAGGCCGATCATAGCAGTCTTGTTTCTTTTCAGTTTGTTCCAGACATTATTGGCCCGGCGTTCTTTTTTCAGCATTTCCTCATGGGCTTTTGCGCCTAAGGCTTCTGTATTCTGTGCGCTCATTTACTTTCCTCCTTTTCCGCTTTCGTAGCTTACTCTCGGGTTGATCAGCATGTAGACCACATCCACCAGCAGGTTGACCACAACGAACACCACTGCGATGAACAGAACGGTTCCCTGGATCAGCTGATAGTCCCTGTTGTCAATGGCACTTACAATCATGGTACCCATTCCGGGCCAGGAGAAAATACTCTCCGTCAGGATAGCACCGGTAAATGCCTGGGCAAGCTGAAGGCCCAGCACGGTAACGATTGGCGGAAGCGCATTTTTCAGTGCATGCTTCCAGATGACTACGCTCTCTTTGATACCTCTTGCACGGAGGGATTTGATTGAGTCATTATTGATAACTTCCAGCATACTGGAACGTGTGATTCTTGCAAATGTAGCTGTAGGTATGGTTGCCAGACAGAAACAGGGCAGAATCATATGGCTGATGAAATCACCCAGGCCATTACTCAGATCTCCCATACCCAGAGCCGGCAGCCACCCCAGATTTACACTGAAGGTCATAACCAGCATCATACCTAACCAGAAGATTGGCATGGACACACCCACCAGCGCCAGGATCATGAACACGTAATCCAGAATTGAATACTGGTGCAGTGCAGAAAATACGCCTATGGCAAGTCCGATGATCAGAGCGATCACAAGACTTGTGAGAGTGATGACAAGTGTATTTGGGATTCTCTCCGCGATCAGGGTTGTCACCGGTTTATTGTACACATAGGATTTTCCGAAATCCCCTTTCAGGACATTGAACATGTAATCTACATACTGTTCCGCCTTACTCTTATTCAGTCCCATTTCCTCTTCCAGTTCCGCTATGGCGTCCGGAGATGCCTGGGGCCCGAGCACGCTTCGGGCAGGATTACCTGGAATCATTCTGGTCAGAACAAAAGTCACCGTAACTACGATCAAGAGGGTTGGAATACTTTGTAAAATTCTTTTCAAAATGGTTTTTAACACGAATTTCTACCGCCCTTTTCATTTAATCTGACAAGCAGGGGGCATCGCGAACAGCAATACCCCCTGCAACCTCATTTACTCTTAACTTAACTGATTACTGCACTTTCCAGACATTTGTCCAAGGTGTTACAAAGAACATCTGGTTGTCTGCCTTCTGTACGAAATCCTGCACAGCCGGATTCAGGCCATGGATAACATTCTCATTAGAGTAGAAGATACCCGGCAGCTGTTCTGTAACGATCCTAAGTGCTTTTTTATACATTTCCGCACGTTCATTCTGGTCGGTCGCTTTCAATGCATCGTCAAGCAGCTGGTCAACTTCTGCGTTGGAGAATCCCTGTCCGTTTCCAAGAGCACCAATCTCTTTGCTGGAGAACAGTTTGTTCAGGAAGAAGTACGGGTCCGGATACCATGTCCAGGACATACCGTACATATCAGCGTTTCCTGAAGATGCGGACTCACTGAAGGTACCCCACTCGCTCTTGTTAATGTTTACTGTAACATTCAGGTTTGTCTTTAAGTAAGCCTGTACCAGAGTTGCCATTTTTTCACGTAATGCTGTGTTTGAAATATAAAGGTCGCATTCAAATCCATCCGGATATCCAGCTTCTGTAAGGAGCTTCTTAGCGCCTTCCGGATCGTAATCCGGAACCAGTTCTTCACAGGATGCGTCATATCCCCATGATCCCGGCGGCAGAGATAATTTAGCCGGAACAGCTTCACCGTACTGGTAGATGCTGGCTGTCATTTCCTCTACGTTGATTGCTTTGATCAATGCTTCTCTTACTTTTATGTCGGCTGTCGGTCCATTTACCTGATTGAAGTAAATGTAAGCCACGTGCAGACCCGGCATCTCCATTAACTGCAGCTTGGAGTCATCACGTACGGACTGAACAGCTTCGCCGGTAATACTGGATGCGATGTCGATCTCACCAGTTTTCAGGGCATTTGCTGCCTGGTTGGAATCTGTGATCACTTTGAATACCAGTTTGTCCAGGTTCGGTTCAGCTACCCAGTAATCCGGGTTCTTAACCAGTACAGACTGCTGGTCAAGCTCGAAGGATTCCATTGCGAACGGACCGGTACCTACCAGATGCGCACCGAACTCATCGCCCCATCCCTCAACTTCTTCTTTGGGAACTACGGAGTTTCCTGCGTCTGTGAGGGCTGTCAGGAATGCTGCATTCGGCTCAGCCAGTGTACATGTAACTTCCCAGTCACCTGTCACTTCTGCGTTCTCCAGCATATCCAGACGGTTCAGGGATGATTCCTTTGCGGAACGGTTTAAGGAATAAGCAACATCATCTGCTGTCATCTCACGTCCATCCTGGTATTTACCTTTCTGGAACTTAACACCCTGGCGGATCTTGAACACATATGTAAGTCCGTCATCGCTTACTGTCCAGCTCTCTGCCAGTGAAGGTACGATTTCTGATAAATCCTTGTTGTACTCAACAACTCTGTCACATACATTGTTGATTACCTGGCCTTCATAGGAACCTGTATACATAGCCGGGTCCAGATTCCTCGGTGAAGAGGACAGGGATACGGTAAGGGTACCACCCTTTGTAGGTTCATCAGGCACTTCAATCTTTTCTTTTTCCACCTGTTTTGTTTCGCCGCCGGATTCTGTTCCTGCTTCGGTTCCCTTGTCAGCCGTGTCTTTTTTGCTGTCGTTTCCTGAGCTTCCACACGCTGTCAGGGAGGATACACAGAGTACAGCAGCAAGAGCTAATGCTAAACTCTTTCTTTTCATAATTTTCCTCCTTTTACTGCCTTGTTGTAATACTTTACCAAGATAAAGTTATTTATTTGCCCCATCTCTATCAAATTTTCCTCAACGAAATGTAGCCTGAGACAAATTTTATAGGTATTATACCTTTTAGTGCTTTAAATTGCAACTCCTTTTTCGACATAATATGCAAATTCCTATTGATTTTCAGCGGTCATTGTTATAGACTGGATAAAAACGCACATTTATGGGAGGAATTTGTAATGATATTAAGACAGGTTCTGGAATTATTCGACTTGCTCGACACACCGTCAGCAAACGGAAAACAGATCACAGATTTATTAAAAGAGCGCGGCGCACACGAAGTAACCGTGGAAACCGTCACAAGTGAAAAAGGCAGCACAGACTGCATCACTGTACTGATCAAGGGCAGCAACGGAAAATCAAGCGGCGGCAGCGCACCGACTCTGGGTATCATCGGACGTCTGGGCGGCCTGGGCGCACGTCCGGAACTGACAGGCTTCGTTTCCGACGGCGACGGTGCTCTGGCAGCACTCTCCGCAGGCCTCAAGCTGGCAGAGATGAACAAAAACGGCGATGTACTCAAAGGCGACATCCTGGTTGCCACCCACATCTGCCCGGATGCACCTACACAGGACCACTATCCTGTTCCGTTCATGGATTCATCCATCGACATGCAGACCAACAACGAAAAAGAAGTGGACCCGCGCATGGATGCCATTATCTCCATTGACACCACAAAGGGCAATAAAGTCATCAACACCAACGGCTTTGCCATCTCCCCAACTATCAAAAGCGGCTACATTCTGGAAGTCAGTGATGACCTCTTAGACGTAATGACCCGCGTGACCGGAAAACTGCCCTATGTATTCCCGGTTTCCCAGCAGGACATCACACCTTACGGCAATGACCTGCACCACTTAAACAGTATCCTGCAGCCCGCAACCGCTACAGATGCCCCGGTAGTAGGTGTAGCCATCACCACAGAGCAGCCGGTAGCCGGCTGTGCAACAGGTGCCAGCCATCCTCTCGACGTAGAATCTGCAGCAAGATTCGCAGTTGAGGTAGCCAAAGATTACGGAGAAGGCAAAATTTCCTTCTACAACGAACAGGAATACGCTCACCTTCTGGAACTCTACGGTGAAATGAAAGTCTTCCAGACCTTCGGCAAATAAACAAACACAGTTACGAAACAAATACAAATCTCACAACAAAAGACAAGGTGCTCACTATGAAAAAATCTGATATGAACAACACTCCGGCCAGCCGGACACAGACAAAAATAGGAGCCATCACCATAGGACAGAGTCCCCGGACCGACATTACCGGGGACATCTGTCCTTTATTGGCTCCCAACATCACCCTGCAGGAATACGGTGCCCTGGACCCTTTTGACGCTGACTATATCAACCAAAACTTTGCCCCCGGCCCTGACAGCTCTGTTCTGGTCACCCGCATGCGCGACGCCTCCCAGGTCATTATCGGTGAGGAGCACATCCTCCCTCTGGTCCAGTCCTGCATCACCCGTGCCGAAGCCGACGGCTGCCAGGCCACCGTCCTCCTATGCACAGGCAAATTTCCCAAACTAAAACACCAAAAGATGCTCATCATCCCCCAGCCCCTCATACACAGCGTCCTCAAAAAGCTGGCCGATGACCGCCCCATAGGCCTCCTGGTCCCCGACGAATCCCAAATCCCCCAGGCGGAAAGCTGGTTCTCTGAGAGCGACATTCAAATCAAGGTCCGTGCCCTCTCCCCCTACCTTGAAAACACCCTCCTGGAAGAGCGCGCCCGCTCCCTTCAGCAGGAAAACCTCTCCCTGATCCTCCCCGACTGCATGGGCTACAGCATCACCCTAAAAAACCAGCTCCAAACCCTCCTAAAAACCCCAGTCCTCCTCCCCCGCGCCTTCATCTCCTCCCTCCTAAACGAACTCTACGGCTCCTGACCCCCAGGAGCCCCATCCCGCAGCGGGCTTAGTCCTGCTTAGGCAAAACGAGGCCCCGGTGCCTTGACCGGGGCCTTTTTTTGGCTTAGCAGGACTTGACCGCGGAGGCTGCCCGCGAAAGAGAACGGCTGGGGTCTGCCTGCTCTTCCTTCGCTTATGCCGTCCGTGAGCCACTTTCATTCGTGTGCCACAATCATCTGTGAACCACTAAAAATCCCTAATTGTTATAAACAACCACCCCATCAATAACAACCCACTTCACCAAAGACTCCACCTTAAGCGGACTCCCACTCATCACAACAATATCTCCATCCTTCCCCACTTCCAACGACCCGACTCTATCCTCAACTCCCAAATGTTTTGCAGGATTTATCGTAATCGCCTTCAAAGCATCAAACTCATCCATCCCCGCCTTCACAGCAAGTCCTGCGCAAAGCGGCAGATATTCCTGAGGAATCACCGGCGCATCCGTGATAATAGAAACCTGGCATCCCATAGAAGCCAAAACTCCCGGCGTCGTCCAACTCTTATTCTGCAGCTCAAACTTCGTGGCATGAGTCAGCGTCGGTCCCACAGCCATAGGCACGTGCTCACCCGCCAGCTCATCTGCGATCATATGTCCCTCTGTCACATGCTCCAGCGTAATATCCAGCCCAAACTCTTTTGCAATACGCAGGGCTGTAAATATATCATTAGCCTGATGTGCATGTGCCTTCAGAGGTATCTCTTTCTTCAGTACAGGGATCAGGGACTCCAGCTTCAGATTAAACTCCGGCTGCTTCTGCACATCATCCCCTGCCGCCTCTTTCTTCTCCATATAAGCCTTTGCCTTAAACAGCTCATTCCTGAGAAGTGCCGCAGTTGTCATCCTGGAAGTATCCCCCTTATCCTGGTAACAGTTCTTGGGATTCTCCCCGAACGCGCACTTCATTGCCACAGGATATTTCACTACCATTTTATCAATCCGTTTACCCGCAGTCTTCACTGCCGCAAAGGTTCCGCCCAGTACATCCGCACTGCCCGGACCGGTTCCTATGCAAGTTACTCCTGCTTCTCTTGCATGCTGGAAGCATGGGTCAAAGGGATTGATTCCGTCGATCGCACGAAGCTGAGGCGTCACCAGATCGTTGAGTTCGCAGTAATCCCTTCCCTCATAACCGATTCCGTAACCGTCCAGACCGGTGTGGCAGTGTGCCTCCACAAACCCCGGATACACCTCCAGGCCCTCCGCGTCGATCACTTCTGTCCCCTCCGGAATTTCCAAATCCGCACCGATTCCGCGAATTTTTCCATCCTCGATCAGGACATCTCCTTTGATGGGTTCCTTCTGTGTCATTGTGTAAATCAGACCATTTTTAATGCATAACATAATCTTATCCTCCGTAAAATTTTACTCTTATGTTATCATACTGCAATTCCTGCAGTTAGACAATACTGCTTTCAGTAATACCCTTTCGCAGCACCGGCTTTACGGAGTCTCTTTATACACATCTGTACGTACACTGCCGATTTTACCGTCAGCAGTAAAAGCTATGAACATATTCCATGACTGATCAGCAAATTCACATGGTACCTGCACATTGGAATAATCCCCTGCCTGAGCTCCCAGCCAGGCGGCTTTTGTTCCTTTATATTCACCTGACGCTTCTACTGCAGCCGTTATAGACTGTTCCAGCTCCCCGCTGTCTACAATAGCCTTCATCTCATCATCATATTCGTAATCATTCACCAGATTATCATGATTGGCAGCGATCAGATCCTCCGTAAAAGCAACTGCAGTCTCCATGAGCTTCCTTCCGTCACTCTCAGAAATCTGTTCTGCCTCTGCTGCCGGGCCTTCCATATCAACTTCAGGTACATCTTCACCCGGTGTCTCCGTATCTGCGGAAGCTTCCTGCTTTTTATCATCCTTAACGGTATCCTTATCCGCCTTGTCTGTCTTGTCCCCACAGCCTGCCAGTGCAAATACTGCTGCTGTCATTAAAATGACTAACGCTTTTTTTCTCATTATACTCCTCCTGTCCGCGGCAGTGCCGCTGTTAATTCGTTTCTGCTTACACTATACCATGTCTTTTAAAAATCGCAAAGCGCCATTACATAAAATATGGTTTTTCAAACAAAAAACGACATAGTTTCTTCATATAATAATGTCATTCTTTACCAATCTTCAGAAATTGTCGATGATTATCCGTTGCCATTTCAGGAAAGATGCGTTACTATAGGACTGACCTGTTGACTATATTCGATAGAAAGGATTTACCATGCAGTTACAAGTTAAAAACATACTTTCTAACCGTTCACGCATTTATGTTCTCTGTGAATTAGTCTTTCTCGCGGGAATTTTTGTCTTCTGCGCGTACTGGGCACACCTGCTGCCTCTGGATGCCGGTCCTGACGAAAAAATGCGTTATGATATCCCCATGTACATTTACGAACACGGCAGACTCCCCCACGGCGGTGACCCCTCCATAAGAAATCCAATATGGGGAACCTCCTATGCGTTTCTGCCCATATTATCCTATATAATATCAGCCCTGTTTATGAAAATCATGAGCATTTTCTCCACAGACCCCCAGCATCTTCTGTGGGCCGCCAGGCTTGTATCTGCCTGCTTTACCACCGGAGCTGTATTCTTTGTCTTCCGCACCGGCAAAAAACTGTTTGACGGATACAGCAAATGGTTCTTTGTCTGTCTGGTAGCTGTTCTGCCTGAGGCTCTGTTCATGGGTGTCTATGTAAATAACGACGCCATGGCGATCTGCTGCGGCGCGGCGATCATATACTACTGGATCATTGGCATGGAGAGGAATTGGGATATCCCCAGCTGTGTACTACTTGGCCTCTGGCTTGGGCTGTGCGCCATGTCATATCTGAACGCTTACGGCTTTCTGCTCTGCAGCATTTTTGTCTTTACCCTGAGCTGCCTGACCGACAGTAAAAAGCAGATTGACTGGAAATACTGGCTGAAACGGGGGCTTGTGGTTGCGGCTTTCGGCCTCCTGATCTGCGGATGGTGGTTTGTCCGCAATTATATGATTTACGACGGAGACTGGCTGGGGCTGGCTACCAGCAACGACTTTGCCGACCGGTATGCACAGGAGCAGTTCCGCCCCTCCACTGCCCTCTCCTCCGGACGGGCACAGGGCTACACCATCCTCTCCATGCTCACCGGACACTGGATGTTTGATGTCCTGCGCAGTTTTGTGGGTGTGTTCGGGCAGTTCCAATACTGGGTGGATTCCTGGATCATTGTCCTTTACTACATTTTATTCACAGCAGGACTGATCGGATGCCTGATGCAGGCGGGTAAAATGTTCCGAATCCGGAAGGATGGGGAGATACAGAAAAAGGCTGTTTTCAACTGGGGAATGCTGATCGCTGCCCTCACGCCTGTCATCCTGAACTTTTATCACTCCTACTGGGTGGATTACCAGCCTCAGGGACGCTATATGCTGCCCGGGCTTGTGCCCATGATGTACTTCACTGTATGCGGTATCACATATTTGGCAGAACGCTTTATCCCTAAAATGAAATACCGGAATATCCTGTCAGCTATTCTCTGCAGTGCTCTGGTACTGATCACCATAAAAGAATTTTTCCGTATTTATTAAAAAAGCTTCCCGCACGCCATGTGCGGAAAGCTTTTTTTCTGCGTTTCTGCGGTAAAGTATCCTTGTATTTACAGCCTTTTTTCAAACCCATATTCCCGCAGTACAAAGTCATCAAATTTCTCCTCATAAATGCCCTCTGCCTGTGCAAACCCATTCTTACGGTACAAATGTACTGCAGGTTCATTGATATCTACAACGAACAGGCGCAGATACTCCGCATTTTTCTGCAAAGCAAGTTCCGCCGCGTTCCTAAGCATTACCCTGCCCAATCCCTGCCGCAGGTATTTTACATTCACACCGAGCCGGTCTATATAAAGAGCTTTTGCATCTGCATTTTCCCATTTCACAAAAGGTTCCCCCTCATTGGATTCACATAAGGCAAACGCTGCCGCTATGTCATCCCCATTTTTGAGTATATACAGGCGGCCAGCCCTGATATCCTCCTCCAAAAACTCACAGGGATAGATCTCATACCATATCCGGACATTGATGTGGTTCATATGGTCTGTTATTTCCCTGAACATTGCCTTTAATTCCGGCAGCTCTCCCATATACGCCGGCCTTACATCCATATCCGCACCTCCCTTATTTTTTCCTCACATCACTGGGTTTACACCCGTATATCTCCCGGAACATTCTGTTAAACAGCTTATAATTGGCAAACCCATGCTTCTCCGACAGTTCCATGACCCCTTCCCCTGTACTGCACAGATCATGGTAAATATGCATCAGCCGTATCTGATTTACATAACGCGAAAATGTCACGCCCATATTCTGTCTGAAGAAACGGCTGAAATACTCCCTGCTCAAATAAAAATGGGATGCGATCTCCTCCAGAGATATTTTCTCCGCGTGATGTTCTTCAATATAGGCCGTCATCTCCGCCAAACGTTCCAAAACAGTTTCATCGTTCACCGCTCCTGCAAAATCCTCCGCAGCAGAGAAATGGTTCACCAGTTCAAAAAGCACCTCCATAGCCACAGCCTGGCTCTGCAGGCGGTAACCCGGAGGCCTGGTCACATACAAGGGCGGCAGACGCTTTAAAAGTCCGCATATCTCCAGGTATTTATCCAGTTTTTCCTTTTTCAGCGTCTGTCTGGAACAATGGATACGGTACTCGTCAATCTTTGACATATAATTCTTCATAATGGCCCTGGAATAGTGGATCACCACCATCATAGAGACTCTGGCACACTGTGCCTCATGGATCTGGTTGGAATCCACAACAAGAAATTCCCCTGCCACCAGACTGTGGTCTTTTCCTTCTATAGTAATAGTCGCCGTCCCGTTCAGCACATAGATCAGCTCAATGGCGGAATGCCAGTGGGGCGGGCTGTACCGTCCCTTCTTTGTATGGTAGGCAATATGGATCCCTGTTTTCTCAAGCTCGAACAACGGCTCATAAATCATTTTCTGCAAATAAATACCTCCGTCAATGTCAACATTGCCCTAATAAATAGCTAAAGAAATATCTAAAATCTGCTGTTAACTCATGATAACATAATATACGTAGTAAGGAAAAGCAAAAAATGAAAGGAGATTTCATTATGAACAAATACACAATGTATGCGGGTACTGCAGGGGCTATCCAGACAGCGGAAGCAAAAGAAGAAAAGAAAGCATCCTTATGGGAGCGTTTCATAAACTATATGATTGAAAATGTAGACATCATCGCACCGGGTATCATTATGATGAACGGCGGTTATTACGTGCCGACAAAAAAATAATATAACCGCTATGAGAGAGAAACAGTTCAAAACACACCGGAACGAATAAACAGCAGGATAAGCTATCAAAAGCCGCCTGCTGTTTTTCTTATTCACATCTTTATTTTTCCTATTCAATCTCCCTTAACTGCTCCACCACACTGCCTTTGTTCCAAAGTCTGTCCACAATGGCAGAAATAGCGGCTGAGAGAAGAAGACAGATCAGCGCAGTGACAACCGCCGGAAGAATAGCAAACCGGTATCTGGCAAACCACCATCCTGCCGTCAGACCTTTAACCAATGTCAGGGAAACCACTGCACTGATGGCGATTCCCGCTGTGCCTGCCAGTATAGCGTACATGATGCCCTCATATATAAATAATTTTCTGAGCTGTCCCTTTGTCATGCCAATGCTCCTCATAGACGCAAATTCCCTCTGCCTTGCTATGGCACCTGTAAAGATCACGTTGATCAGATTGAGCACACCGATCACTCCCAGGATCAGGGATACAATAATTCCCACCGCATTGTAAGTTCCCTGGGTTTCTTTAAACTCCTCTTCCGCTGTCAGCCTGGTCAGCACGGACAATCCGTTTTTTTCTGAATAATCCTGCATGTAGGAATTTATGCTGTCAAAATAACCTTCTTCTGTGTCAAACAGACAGTGGATCGGATTTTGGCTGTCCGGGAACATCTGTGCAAAGACCGGTTCCGCAAACGTAATCGATTCGTATCCGCCTGAACTGTAGGACATATTCAGGGAATTCATTGTACCGATCACAGCCATTATAGTATATTCCTTCTTATTCCCCTGGATATCCAGTTCTATCTTATCCCCCGCGTGAAACTCCTGTACATCAAAATTATATTCTCCCCTGTCGCTGAGGAAGCCGTTCACCACAACATAATCACCGGAACAGAGCTTTTCATAGTCAATCTCTCCCTCAATCACCTCTGCTCTCATAAAAGCATTTTCATCAAAACCATACATCATCCTGTTTCTGTCAAACTTTGTTATATCGTCAGGTGTTGCCTCTCCGTTTATCTTCGTCACCTTTGCCAGGTCTGCTTGATCCTCTGTATTCTCCTCATCGGGGACCATCCGCACATATACCTGGCTGAAATCCTTTATGCCTTCCAGTCCGGCAAGCTCCTGTGCTGCTTTGCGGGGAATCACTTTGAGGTAATCTTCCGTCATACTTTTCAGATACTCATCACTGCGCACATCAAAATCCGCGGCGGTCTGATGGTTTACATAAGTTTCCTTATCCATACTTCCGGTAAAATTTAATACGCTGTTCAGGAGAATGACGCTCAGACAGATGGATAAGATCACCAGAACCGTTTTCCCCTTGCTTCTTCCCAGGTTGGCTGCTGCCATCTGCAGGATGCGGTTCCTGGAATCCTTGCCTTTTTTCTGTTTCTTCTTTCCGCTCCCGGTTCCATGGTATTTTAGGGCTTCCACCGGGGAGATTTTTCCGGCTATTTTTCCGGGCCTGCTGCAGCTTATCCTCACCGTGAGGAGTGTAAATGCAGCGGCAAACAGCCATACCCACACATTTGGCTTAATAAATACGGTTTCGCTGTAAGATGTACTGGCCATGACCAGAGGCTGCAGCGCATTGCCCAGCAGCCATCCCAGTACCAGGCCTGCCGGAATCCCCACCAGGGAGAGCATCATGCCCTGACGGCTTACCATGTAACGGATCTGCCTCGGTGCAGTCCCGATGGTCTTGAGCTGACCGTACAGGCGAATGTCCTTTTCAATGGAGATCTTAAAAATGTTGTATATGATCAGATAACCGGCCAGTAAAATGAGCAGCACCCCTACTGCCATGATCACTATGGTCTGTCCGGAATCCATGGATTTTGTCTCGTATACAGGATTCACATGGTGAATGATAAATCCTTCCTCACCACGTTCCGCATCCGGGTTATAACCCATCTTTTTCACGATACTGTCCAGGGTTTCCCTGATCTTCTTTTCAGAGGCGAAGGTTCCTCTGACCGTATAGCTGTCCCTCTTCGATTCGGCATATTGAGAACTGAGTTCCCCGATCACTTTATCCGCAAAACTGTCGGTTACCATGATCGTGGTGCGCTGTTCATGTTCCATTCCCTTCCAGATTCCGCATACTGTCATCTGCGCTTCTTTTTTACCTTCTATGGTTTCATATTCCAGTGTAAAAGATGTACCGGTTTCTTCGGGAAGTCCGAGGAGATCCAGAACTACGGTGTCACAGGCTATCTCGTTATCTTTTTCCGGGTAATGTCCCTTTTCCAGGTTCATGAAACTGTTTTCCGCGGCTGCCTTGCTCATCCAGCCGACTGTGGCTGTCAAATTCTTAAATTCCGGGTTTACAGCAATGGCAATACTTCTTTCCATACCCGTCTCTGTAAATACCGGGTCCTCTACAAGCTCATCTGCCTGCCCTTTGGAAAGCCCTTTAATGGATACCATATACCTGGTTCCTGCCTGGCGGAACATCTGCTCTTTTGTGGATATCATTGTCCCCTGTGCCACGGTTGCAAGCGCCGTAAATAATACTGCCGTAAGAATAATGGCAAGCACTGCTATGATATTCCTGTTTCTGTTTGCCTTCAGGCAGTTGTTGGACAGGGTTTTGATAAATTTTTTATTGTTGTTGTTCAGCACCATTACCTTGTCCTCCTAAAAGTTTTCTTTTCTTTCCACGATTTTCCCGTCTTCAATGTGAATCATCCGGTCCGCGATCTGCGCCAGTTCCGGGTTGTGGGTTATCATAACCAGTGTCTGGCTGAACTCCGTGCTGGTCATTTTCAGAAGCTGCATGACTTCCAGAGAGGTCCTGGAATCCAGGTTGCCGGTAGGTTCATCTGCCAGGATTATGGCCGGCTTGCTGGCCAGAGCTCTTGCGATGGCAACCCTCTGCTGCTGGCCGCCGGAGAGGTTGTTTGGAAGATTGTCCAGTTTCTCCTCCAGATGGAGCAGCCGGATGATCTCTTTCACATAGCTTTTATCCACTTTATTTCCGTCCAGCTCTATGGGGAGAACAATATTCTGATATACATTTAAAATAGGAACCAGATTATAGTTCTGGAACACAAATCCTATATTTCTTCTGCGGAAAACGGTGAGCTGTTCATCGTTCATCTTACCAATCTCCCTGCCACCTATCTTCACGCTGCCGGAACTGGGAATGTCCAGTCCTCCCAGCATATTCAGGAGCGTTGATTTTCCGCTGCCGCTGGTGCCTATAATGGATACGAATTCTCCCCGCTCCACCTGTACGTCAACGCCGTCCAGCGCTCTGGTGATATTTGGTTCCTGTCCGTAATATTTTTTCAGATTCTTTGTCTCTAAAATATATTCCATATTTTTTTCCTGCCTTTCCTTTGATGAATATAGCATACAAAAAGATTATCTCAAACTCTTCTCAAAAAAGTAACAAGTTTGAGATAATCTCTCTACTGTACCACAGGCAGGTTGACATAAAACTCGGTGCCCTTTCCCGCTTTTGACCGTACCTCTATAAAACCTCTCTCTTTCATGACAATCTCTCTTGCCAGATACAGGCCGACACCCACGCCGTCCTGGTCCGCCACTTCCGGTTCCCGGTAAAAGCGCTTGAAGATTTCTGTGATCCGTGATTCCTCTATGCCTTTTCCGTCATCCTCTATGCCTATCCGCACATAAAAATCCGTCACCTGCGCCTGTATGCGGATATTTCCCCCCACACCGGTGTATTTTACCGCGTTATCCAGAATGTTAAACACTGCCTCCAAAGTCCATTTTCCGTCAAAGACGGCTTTCAGGCTGTCCTCGCATGCCATCTCTATATGAATCTGTTTTTCATCCGCTTTCAGCGCGACATCGCAGACTGCCTGTTCCAGGAGCTGTCGGATGGAGTTTTCCTTTGGCTGTACCTTCACAATGCCGTTCTCCAGCCTGGACATTTTGATCATACTCTTCATGAGAAATTCCAGCTTGTCTGTCTGACGTTCCGCTGCTGCCAGGAACTGCTGCCGTTTCTCCTCATCCAGGTTCTTCTTCTCTAAAAGACTGTGGTACATCCTTACATTTGCTATAGGTGTCTTCACCTGATGGGAGATATCCGCCACCATAGTTTCAAGCTGCCGGCGCTGTATCTCATTCTCTTGTGATTTCTGATCCAGGATCTCACAGAGGCGGTGCAGCTTGGACTGCAGTTTTCCGGTCAGGGTATCTTCTTCCTCCTGAAATACGATCTCTTTGCTGCCTGCGATCATGGCATCCAGGCATTCCCCCATTTGACGGCTGTACTGGAGCAGCCGCTTTCTCACCAATGCCATGATAACGGCAGACGCCAGCAGGCAGATAAGGGAAACAGCCAATATTAATTTTTCCATTCTGTTTTCTTCCCCTTCCACTGATATCCCATACCATACAGCGTCTTAATGTAGGCATGGTCCCCGGATTCAATCTTCCTGCGCAGTCTGTTGATGTTCACTGCCACGGCGTGCTCATCCACAAAGTTCCCGGTGTTGTCCCAGACTTTCTCCAGCAGCAGAGTTTTTGTCATAACCCTGTCGGCGTTGGCGATCAAAAGCCGGAGGATCTTAAATTCCGTAGGTGTCATAGCCAGAGGTTCTCCCTCCAGGGTGGCTGTCATGGTATCAAAATCTATCTTCAGACAGCCGTCATCGTATTGGATCCGCTCCCCTGGGCCTGCAGAAGTCCTTCGCAGGGCTGCCTGAAGCCTTCTGTGGAGAATAGGCATCTTAAAGGGTTTTGTGATATAGTCATCCGCTCCGCAGTCAAACCCCCGCATCTCGTCCCGGTCCATATCCCGGGCAGTGAGAAATATGATGGGAATGTCCTTTTCCGCTTTTATGGCTCTGCAGAAGTCAAACCCGTCACCGTCCGGCAGGTTGCCGTCCAGGAGGATCAGATCCACCTCATTTTCACTGAGGACAGACATGCCCTCGCCCAGAGTCAGCGCGGAGTATACTTTGTAGTTTTCTGCTTCCAGGTCATAGGTGAGGCCTGTGTTCAGGTCTTTGTCATCTTCGATCAACAGTATTTTATTCATAGGCTGCTGCACTTTCCTTTGCTGTATTTTCAGGGATTTCCTGATGATCCGTTATATAAAAGTTGTAATCAGTATAGCATTTTCTTATGGGAAATCCTATCCCGGAATGACAGAAACCATATTTTTCTTCCCCCGCACCGCATTCAGCCGAATTACAAAACAGACACCATTGCCGTCACCGGCAACCGTGTCTGTCTCTGTTTCATTTCTTACCAATATGTTTTCCAGTCCGTCAGTTTTCTTGTCAGCGCTTCCAGATAGAAATAATCCCCCCACAGATTGCATTCATCCACACCTCTGTCTGTCACACTGTTGTAAGGGCTGCTCTTGGCATAGACCCCGTGAAGCAGCAGACCGTTTGACTCTTTTATGGATGTGACTGCATAGTGGTCTATAAGGTTTTCCAGCATCTGGTCTGCCTTTTCCTCATAAAAAGCCTTCTCCTTCTTATCTAAACTGCCGTTCTTGCACATTTCCATCATACCGCATACCGCGGCTGCAGCCGCGGAGGTATCTCTCGGTTCACCGCTTCCCCGGGAAAAGCTCAGATCCCAGTAGGGTACCAGATCCTCCGGAAGATGATCCATATAAAACGCCGTCACTTTACGGAACAAATCCTTACATGTCTCGTCTTTTGTGTAGCGGTATGCCAAAGCCGTTCCGTATATTCCCCATGCCTGGCCTCTGGCCCATGCGGAGTCATCCTTATATCCCTGTGCCGTCACTCCGCGCACCGGTTCCCCGGTCCTCGGATCAAAGAAAAATGTGTGGTATGTGGAGAAATCTTCCCTCACCAGATTCTGTATGCTGGTCTTTGTATGGCGCACAGCAATCTCCCTGTACTTTCCGTCTCCGGTCACATCGGATGCCCAGTAAAGCAGGGGCAGGTTCAGCAGGCAGTCAATGATCAGGCGGTAGTTGTCCTCCGCTCCCAGAGGCCCCCATGCCTGGATGAAACCGCCCTTTTCCTGAAAACGGCTGATAAGCTGTTCGGCTGCCATGACAGCAGCCTCCTTTGCCCTCTCGTTTCCCGTAAGCTGATAGGCTGCCACACAGGACGGTGTATATAGGAATCCCATGTCATGGTGTTCCACGTCAATTTTATTTTTTATTCTGTTATAGAAGCTGTCCGCCTGTATTTCCGCTGACTTTCTGAATGCCTCATCCTTTGTCAGCTCATAGGCCAGCCAGTAAGTCCCGGTGCAGAATCCTGTGGTCCACTCTACATTCTCCGTTGCAGGGTAGAACTGATTTTCACTGTTGGAACCGGGAAAACAAAAGGTATAATCCTTCAGGTTCTCCTTCAGAATGGATACCGCCGTATCTGCAGCTCTCTGCAATTTTTGCCGCTCCATGACATCCTCCTTTTATCTATTTTGTCACTTTTACGTAGTTATCGTATGCTTTCTGCTGAATTTCAATGGCCTTCTCAATGTCCCTGTCCTTCAGCTCCTGGATAAACGCGTCGTACTCATCGTCAATATTGCTGGAGCCTAAGATCCAGCTCTGCAGTTTTTCATATACAATAGGCTCAATTCCTGACATGATACTCTTATATTCATCCATTCCGTCGGTGCTCAGCTTCAGCTCCGGAAGTTTCGGTGCCTTAAACCATTCGTCATGTGCATCGTACAGCTCATTTGCCGCCTTGCCTGCTTCATTCATGGTAGCGTATTCATAGTCTGCTGCCTGTACATAGCCTGCACGGTACTGGGAGCCTAAAGAACGCAGATACTCCACAGGAGCCAGCCCGGAATTAAATACTTCCTCTGTAAATGCCTTATTTCCCTTGTCATCCACTGTATAGGTCTTGCCCTCAATGCCCCAGTTCATCAGATCGGAACCTTCCTCTGTGAACATAAAATCCATGAACTTGATCACGCTCTCCGGGTCCTTGCACTGTGAGGAAATGCCCCATCCGCACTCTGCGTAACGATAGTCACGCTCTTTCACATTTCCGTTCTGGTCCTTCAGCGGAGCGATGGCTGTCATCTGGAATCCCGGAATTTCCTCACCCAGGGAGTCATTGTAGTTTCCTGTACTTACCCAGTCATGGGTAAATCCGCCGGTGTTGTTGCTCAAAAGTGTATCCCTTGCTGACATTCCCCTTGTAAAGATTTCCGGATCGATCAGTCCTTCCTTGTACCACTGGGCAAGGTTCTTCACCGCGTTTTTATAATTCTCTGTCAGCGGTTCGTAAGTGATCTTGCCGTCGCGGGGATAGAAGGAAGCACTGGAATCCCATAAGGCCAGATATTCACCCATCTCCGTTTCTGCGGTAGCGGAGCGGTCAAACAGCGGGATCTCATCAGCCTGTCCGTTTCCGTTTGGGTCATTGTTTTTGAATGCTGTCAGTACATCGTGCAGCTCATCTACGGTTGTAGGTGCCTCCAGGCCCAGCTTATCCAGCCAGTCCTGGCGGATCCAGTAGAACTGTGAAGATTTTAATTCTTTTCCCAACGGAATATTGTAGATATTCCCATCCTCTGCTGTCGCCTGGTATTTCAGGTTCGGGTCACTGTCCAGGGCTTCCTTGATATGTGGTGCATGTTCCTCGATCAGGTCATTTAAAGGAATAACTCCGCCGTCCTTGCCCAGTTTCTCTATATCTGTAGTCAGGTCGCAGGCAATGATATCGGCAAGCTGACCGGATGCAACCATGTTCTGGAATGCAGTGGCGTAGTCTGAGTTGGAGGAAGCCACAACGCCTTTTAGTTTCACGCCTGTCTTTTTCTCCACTTCTTTCCACACTTCCCAGTCAGAATTGAACGGTGTCCCTGACAGGAACATGAAGGCAGTAAACTCCTTGCTGCCGTCCTTGCCTGATGCTGTCTCTTTGCTGCTTTCTTCCTTGCCGCAGCCAGTCACTCCAAACGCCATGGATGCTCCCAGAACTGCTGTCAGTAATAATGCTGTGATCTGTTTTCTCTTCATTATAATAATCCTCCGTTTATGATCAGCCTTTTACACCGCCGACGGTGAGGCCTGTTTTAAAATATCTCTGAATGAACGGGAATACCACGATCATCGGAACGATTGCCAGAATGATCAGTGCGTATACCTGTGTAGTTGGTGATGTTAAGGATGCCTTTGTCACAATAGCCGCATCCGACGGATTGGAAACCCGCTCTACGATCAGTTTTTTCAGGAAAACCTGAAGGGGTATCTTATTGTCATCTTTCAAAAGCTGCATTGCCCAGAAGTATCCGTTCCAGCGGCTGATACCATAGAATAGCCCCACTGTGGCAAGCGCCGGCTTGGAAAGGGGAAGATATATATTCCAGAATACCCTGAAATGCCCTGCCCCGTCAATGAATGCCGCTTCCTCCAGCGCTTCCGGTACCTGTTCAAAAAAGCTCTTCATAATGATCAGGTTATAGGTCTCAATGGCAAATCCGAAAATGATCGCTGTCCTTGTATCCAGCAGACCCAGGTTGTTGAAGTTCATGTAAGTCGGAATAATACCTGCGCTGAACCACATGGTGAATACCGTAAACAGGGTCAGAAGCTTTCTTCCCATCAGATATTTCTTGGACAATGCGTATGCCATGGTCGTGGTAAAAAACATATTTGCCATGAGTCCGAACACGGTATAGAAAATGGCATTGCCATAGGAAGTCCACAGTCCGTCCCTCTTAAACACAGCTTCATAGCTGGCTGTGGTAAATTCTTTGATCTTCAGCAGCACATCCCCATTCTCCACGAAGAAAGGCTTGCTGAAGGAGGAGATCAATACATAATATATGGGGTACAGGGCAATGAATGTGATTACGATACCGAGAACGATCATTACCGCATTGAAGACACGCTCTCCCATTCCGATGACCTGCCCCTGTTTTCTTTTATTTCCTGCCATCTCTCTTCCCCCTTACCATAACGCGTTATCGGAAATCTTCTTGCTGAATCTGTTTGCAAGAATTACCATGATAAATGCCACCACGGATTCAAAGAGTCCCGCAGCAACAGACAGCCCATAGTTTCCATTCTCAAATGCCAGACGATAAGAATATGTAGAGATCACATCAGCCGCAGAATACGTTGCCGGCTGGTATAACAGTAAGATTGCCTCGTATCCCACCTTGATAATACCTCCCAGCTTCAGGATCAGCATCGTCACGATCGTGGGCACAATGGCGGGAATCGTCACATGGAAAATCTTCTTCATTTTCCCCGCGCCGTCCACGGTTGCCGCCTCATAAAGCTGCGGGTCAATTCCCATGATCGCCGCGATATACACCAGGGCGTCAAATCCCGCGTTCTGCCATAAGGTCATTAATGTGTAGATTCCCTTGAAATATTCCGGTTTCGTCATAAAGTATACAGGGTCCACACCGATTTTCTCCAGCACCAGGTTGATGACCCCCGTACTTGGAGACAGGAAGTTGATCACGATACCGCAGACAACCACGACTGATATGAAATGTGTCAGTAATGTGGACATCTGTGTCATCCTGCTGACAAACTTGTTCTTCATCTCCGTCACACAGACTGCCAGGGCAATCGGAAGCGGGAAACAGATCAAAAGCTGCCAGAAGGAGATCATTAAGGTATTCTTTAATACCCTGGGAAAATCCTTCCCTCTGAAAAATTCCATAAAGTTCTGCAGTCCCACAAATGTACTTCCTTTAATACCCTGAAATACATTGTAGTCGTAAAATGCTATCTTGAGTTCTGTCATTGGGCGGTAAGCAAATAGAAGATACCATATAATACCGGGAAGCAGCAGAAGGTATAATTCCTTACTTGAAGCTATCTTTTTTATGACAAAAGAAAAATTTCTTTTCTTCTGTATTTTTATTTGTTGTTTAGCCAAAGTCCTCTTCTCTCTCCTTTCTCCTTTATCGAAGCGCTTCGAGTCGATATCCACACCTTAACGGAAATTTTTTGAAATGTAAATCATCAAATTCCACGGCTTATTTTCTTCCGGGTTTTTGGGATACACATTTTTCACTTCGTCCCTGTTTTTCAAAGAAGCGCTTGTTTCCGGGGCATCACCATTTTTCAAATCATCACCATTTTATCCCAAGGCCCATAAATAAAGGCGCTTCCACTTGAATTATCAACAAAATGCAATTATAATTTAATCTCGTCAGGAAAATCCCCCTTCCATTTCGCACATAAACCTGGCAGCGGGAACTTGACGCGGATCAAAGAAAAAAGGAGACAGCAGATATGCAGAAACAGCCATCCGGATTATATCACCAAAAACTGAAAATCGTATTCCTGCTTCTGGCCGCTGTGGTGACTCTTGTTTTGGCCTCCGTCTCAGGCATCTTGCTGACTCAGCGCTCAGAAGAGAATTATGAGACCTCCATCTCTGTATCCCGCACGATCCTGGAGGAAAAGAGCGCAGTCTCTCTGAAAGAGATATCCAACACCATGACGGATATCGTAAATGATTCCCTGATCAAGGAATGGTCTGTCTCAGAGGGCACACGTGATTTTTATCTGCTCTCCTCCCGGGCACAGAAAGCGCTTCTCAAATACGCAGGCGCTGTGGAAACACGCTTTCAGGTGTATCTTCTGCTCAACAACGGACAGACAGATCTTGATGACAACACACATTCCAGTGTCCTGTCCCCTGAGGGTTCTTTCTCTGTCTCTGAATTTTTAAAGAAAAAGGGATTATCGGAAGATGATCTGACAGATATACAGGAATATTTTGATAAAAATATGTTTCCCTATGTGATTCCGCATTACAATGACCGGGGCGAGCTGGCTTCCCTTTATTATCTGATCAAGGGGTATAAGCAGCCGCGCACCTGTATTTACATGGCTGATATCCCCATAAGCTCCCTTGTGGGTACTGCCACACCGGAAAAATACTGGATTTCCAACACGGACGGTCTGTTTATCCCCAGTTCCCTGGATGAAAATGACGTGTCTCTCTTTACATCCCTTGGAACAGATCTGGACGCAGGCAGGGATATCGTAAAAAAATCCGGTTATTACATAGCCAACGCCCACCTTTTGTCTATGAACTGGAATATCTCTTACCTGTATGACCGGTATAGCTTCAATGCCATGAACATATTCCTCTTTCTTCTGGCGGTTTTGGTCATTTTTATCCTTTTGAGCGCTGCCTTTTATTATGTGGTGAACCTTCTGTACCGCCCCATATACGAGGTACTGCAGCCTCATATAGAGAAAGATTCCAAAAGCTACGATGAATTCCAGATCCTGAACGACAACCTGGCAAAGATGCAGAGTCTGAACCACAGCCTGATGGCAACCAGGAAGACCACCAACACCCTTCTGGCCCAGCAGTATTACCAGAATCTGCTCACAGACCCCAATGGATATCTGGCCCCCAAAGAAAAACCGTATTTCCCTGACAACAGCCTGTTCTGTGTGGGGCTTATATGTTTTTCACCGGATGCCTCCCAGACTTTGGATGACAGCGGATTCTGCCAGCTTGAAATGTACAAGAACCTGATCTTCCAGAACTGCGTAAAGAGAGATGATATTGTATTCGTGAAGCTTTCCATGTACCGCTGCGCCCTGATCCTGAAAACCGACAGTATGGAGAGCGCAAAACTACTGACCGCCAGGGCTTTGTCCGCGCCTATGGAAGGTGACGAATCAGGCAAATACTGGGAGGAACAGACCGTGCTCAGCACAGTAAGACGGGGATTTGAAAATCTCTACCACTGTTATCAGGAAACGCTGAAAATAGCAGAGTATCTGCCCATGCTCCCCCATGACAAGATCATTACCCACGAACAGATCGCCGCTATAGATTCCGCCACCTATTCTTATCCTCTCTCAACGGAGAACAAGCTGATCCAGGAGATCATCAACGGCCAGGAACAGGCAATGGAACTGTTCGACAGCCTGATCCGGGAAAATCTTGTCCACAAGGTATTGTCCATGGAGGTTCTCCAGAACTTTGTCTACGCTCTGATTGGAACCATAAACAGGGTTTTTCAGGAGCTTAAGACAAGCCCCGAGGAATTTATCGGCCGGTCCATTGATTATGAACACTGGTACACACACTGGGCCGATTCCGTGACCATAACAGGCATCAAAACCGTCATCTCTGAGATCATAAAGGAGAAAAACAGGCGCAGCCAGACACAGGATGAAGCTATTTTGTCCCGCATGCTTGACTATATCCATCAGAATTACAGGGACAATATCATGCTCAACGACCTGGCAGACCAGTTCAACATCTCCCCCAAATACTGCGGGATTCTCTTTAAACAGCTCAGTGACAATAACTTTAAGGATTACCTGAACAATTACCGCATCAATCAGGCCAGGGCGCTGCTGGAAAAGGACCCGTCTTTAAAAACAAAAGATTTAAGTGCTATGACCGGTTTCAACAGTTCCAATACCTTTATCAGGGTATTCAGTAAATATACGGGAATGACACCGCAGAAGTATGCGGAACATGTTATTGATAAAGCAAAAAAATGAGTCCGGGAAAACCCGGACTCATTTTTTTGTTCATAAACGTGCCTGTCTAAAGACTTAAATTACCTTCAAGCCCTTCATAATCCACGCAGACCGTTCTCCCTGAACGCAGCGTGATTCTCACAGGCCCTGCAGCTCCGCATTGCTCCTCATCCTGAAACTTGATTTCACTGACAGGGAACAATTCCTCCCCGGTAAACTCCCTGCCCTCCGCGGTCAGAACAGCATAGACCATCACATAGGGCCTGTACTCATAATACTCTTCTCTTCTGCATTTTCCGTAAAGCAGAATACTTCTCTCAGCGACTGCATTTACGCCTGTGCGCTCCTTCATTTCAACGCTGTCAAAGCCGGTATAACTCACAAAGGCCAGGCTCCGCTTTTCATTTTTCACGATCAAGGCCTGCGCTGTGCCATCTGACCTGCGCTCTGTCTGTACGTTCCCCTCCTTCGGAAAACCATACGCTCCCAAAGTAAGGGTGAAGGGTTTCTCATGTATCCTCATTTTATCCGCATGCAGGATACCGTTAGGCAGTGGAATATCCGCCAGATCCATACATGCCAGCCCCTGAAAATTATACTGAAAGTTAAAATACTCCTGGCGGTACAGCACGCCGTCCCGCACCCCGCCATACAGCATGATATTGGGAATCTGCGCCTGATGCTCCCCATCGAACTGCAGGCTGTACTGCATGGCCTCTGCCCCCCGGCGGTCAAAATCCTCCCAGGGAAAACGGCTGTGAAACGCCAGACGTATATATGCCTTGATGTAATCATCCTGCGGGTGGAACACATTTTTAGCTGTGCAGAATTCCGCCGCCCCGTTGGCACCCTGATGAAAGGCCGCGATGCCCGGTCCGTCCATAACATAAGAGCTGTACGCGTCCTCCCTCAAAGTGTCCCAGTCCCCGTTATTCTCCTTCGCAGTCCAAAAGGGGTGGTCTTTCGGAAGATTCAGACAGAGGAACGGATTTGCCATCCAAAAGGGACTCTCTGCACAACTGTAATCCTGAAGCATGGGCGGGAACTCCCCGTAAAACCCAAGAACAGGCACACCGTTTTGAAACACTTTGTCGTTCTGTATGAACTGCAGAAGCGCTCCGGAATTGATCCGCCTGGCAAGTCCGGGGTCCATCTCGTGTCTTTTCAGGAAGAACACTGAGGCAAAGGGCGCAGTGGCGGCATTCCGGTAGATACCGCTTCTTCCCCACATGGTCACATGGGCCTCTCTGTCAAACATTCCCGTGTATTTTTGAAGAAGGCAGTTGGAATACGCATCTATCCGTTCTGCCATATCCGGTTCTTTCTCGTACCCGTACCACACATTCCAGAGTGCAGCATACACATGAAAAGCCCAGGGGCTGTAATAATCAAAACGGTGTCCGTCCCTGAACCAGCCGTCACCGGCATAGTAGGAAAGAATTGTCTGGGCATGATCCTTCATCTTATGCTCATCAATTTCATATCCCTGGCTCCACAGAAACCCTAAGATCAGCATATTGAACAGACGCCAGTTGTGGGGCACTGTCCTCGCGTCTCCGAATTCGCGCAGATACCCCGCTATTTTATCCCTTTCCTGCTGTGTGTAGGAATCCCATATAACTTCCCTGCACTGCCAGAGGCCAATCGCCAGCGACGCGCACTCGCAGGTATGCTGAAAACAATGCTCCTTTTCCCCGGACATGGCATCCAGCTCTCTGTAGGTAAGCATATAATCCCCGGTTCCCTTTGTGACTGCGCGAAGGATATGTTCTCTGTAATACTCCTTTACGGAAAATCCCCCTGCCTCAGCCTCCGGCCTGTTGTGAAGAAGCGGAGCCGCTATCAGAAAGCTCCTCGCCAGGCCCTCGAATCTGGCGGCGAATGCTTTCCATTCCCCGCTGTTTTTATTTGGATAACTGACCGTAAATTCTGTTCTCGGACAGTATATGGGCGTGTCAAAATCCCCGATGTTGGAGAAAATCCCTTCTAACAGAAACTGAGCAGCATCCAGCCAGTGTTCTCTTCCCATTCCGGTATAGGGACTTTTCTCATGATCCGGGTTATTTATTCTGAACTTCATGTATCTCCTCTCCCTGCCCGGACTCTGATGTATAGATATTATACAGCCGGGACAGTGTTATGTATTGCTGTATACAGCACCATAGAATGATATCATGAATAAAGAATTTTTTTATTCCTATTTTTATACAAAACATTGCAAATACCGTACACTATTCCTCGGGTATCCACGGTCTTTTTCCCGCCTCTTTCCTGAACTTACCGGGAGACATTCCGTATTTCTTTTTAAAGCAGTACCCAAAATAATCCGCCGCGGAAAACCCGGTCTTCTCTGCAATTTTTTCCACAGAATCACGGGTATCCTCCAGCAGACGGCAGGCAAGCTCCAGTTTATTATCCATCTGCATCTGTCGGAATGTGATTCCATAATGGCTCTTCATCAGGCGCTGCACCTGACGCACACTGAGCCCAAGCGCTTCTGCCAGTCCGTGTATGGTAATATGTACCGGGTCGTCCAGAAACATTCTTTCTATCTGCAGATATTTCCCCTCATCGGAGCATGGCATGTACACTTCCCCCTGCTCGGGCTGCCCTGCCCGGTACATCCTGCCAAGTGTGATAAAAAGCTGGCCTGCCAGATGCGGTATCATTGCCTGAAACCCGGCAGGTCTCCTCTCTGTCTCACGGATTATCCCCCGGAGGATATCCGACACCTCCCCCGCATCATCTCCAATCCAGAAACGCTGGTCCAGCAGGCATTCCATCCAGTCCTCCCGCTGCGGCTGCGCCCTGCAGGACAGAGGAACCGTATAATAGAGGACCAGCTCCTCCATAGGCTCCCGGGACACTGTGATCTGTTCATGTGCCACTCCCGGTCCTGTCAGGTAAAAGGTCCCCTTTTTAAGTCCGTGCTCTCCCGAACGGAGGCGCAGTATACCTTCTCCTGATTCTACATAATGAATTTCATAGCTGGTTATGCTGTGCACGTGCATCTTAATGTGACCTGTGATTCCATGTCCCACAGATACTATATGAAACGGTACACCGTCCAGATTCACTTTGTAATTCACATCTGCCATTCTTCTTCCTCTTTTCAGAAGCTTTACTTGGTAAGTATTCAGCCGGCGGAATCGTTACCTTTTTATAACTGTTCAGTCAGGTCTGCGCATTTACTGCGCTGACCGTGCATAAGAGTAGTGGTAGCAGGTATTCGTCCCATCGCAAAGCGATTTTTAATGGGCGAATACCCGTAACTATTCAGCTGGCTGAATAGTTACACCTTTTTTGTAATTATACATGCTTTCCGCGTATATGAAAACCGGTTTTGAGCACGCGGTGTCCTCACCCTGAAAATAACGACATCCTGACAGAAAACTGGACGCTTTTCTGTCTTTTTATTTCCTGTGCCGGGACATACAATAGAGACAGTTACGGAAAGGAGAACGCCTATGTACAGCAAAGAAATGTATTTACAGCAAATTGAAGATGTCATTAACAGAGGGCCATACAAAGCCAACTGGGATTCCCTCTCTGCCCACGAGACCCCCGCCTGGTTCCGGGATGCAAAATTCGGTATTTTTATTCACTGGGGCGCCTACTCTATACCCGCATTCGGAAACGAATGGTATCCGCGGAATATGTACATACAGGGCAGTCCGGAATATGAACACCACCGCCGGGTATATGGAGATCAGAAGGACTTCGGCTACAAGGATTTCATTCCCCTGTTCAAAGCGGAACACTTTGACGCCGCTGCCTGGATAGACCTGTTTAAAAAGGCCGGGGCCAAATATGTTGTTCCCGTTGCAGAGCATCACGACGGCTTCCAGATGTACCGCAGCGATATTTCCCACTGGAACGCCTTTGAAATGGGCCCGCACCGTGATGTTCTGGGAGAACTGACAGAGGAAATGCATAAAAACGGGCTGGTGAACGGAGCCTCCACCCACCGTATTGAACACTGGTTTTTTATGGGACATGGGCGGGATTTTGACAGCGATATCACCGGTTCTGAAAAAGAGGGAGATCTATACTGGCCTGCCATGCCGGAGGGAGACCATCAGGATTTATTCAGCGAACCCGTCCCCACCAGAGAATTCCTGGAGGACTGGATGGTGCGGACCTGTGAGCTTATAGACCGCTACCACATAAAAGAGCTGTATTTTGACTGGTGGATCCAGCACAGCAGCGCCAAACCCTATCTGCAGAAAATCGCTGCCTATTATTACAACCGCGCCGCAGAGTGGAAAGAAGAGGTTGTGATCGCCTATAAACACGATGCCTTCATGTTCGGCACCGCCCTGGTGGATATTGAACGGGGACAGTTTGCTGACGTACAGCCATTTTACTGGCAGACAGATACTGCTGCCGCCAAAAATTCCTGGTGCTATACAGAGAATAATGAATTTAAAAAGGCAAAGGATATCCTCTGTGACCTGGTGGATGTGGTCAGCAAAAACGGAAATCTTCTGCTGAATGTAGGCCCGAAGGCAGACGGAACCATCTCGGAGGAGGACACGGAGATACTCCTGCAGATCGGAGCATGGCTGGAGGCAAACGGTGAGGCCATTTACGGCTCCCGCGTGTGGCGCACTGCCGCGGAAGGTCCCACAAAGGTGGAAGAAGGGCAGTTTACAGATGGTAAGGACAAAGTCTTTACAAAAGAGGATTTCCGGTTCACAGTTAAGGGATCACACCTCTATGCCGCCTGCCTTTCCTATCCTGAAGACGGCCGCATTGTCATAAAATCCCTGGCCGAACAGGATGCATCCAGACTGCCGAAATTCCACGGCATCATTGAAAATGTGGAAGTGCTGGGTTTTGAGGAATCCCCGATATGGAAAAGAACAGAAAACGGGCTGGAAATAGAAACGCAGAATGTGAGATCCGACAAACCCGTAGTGTTTAAGATTGCAATCAAATAGCCGCTCTTTCGGATGGCAGAAGACGCACAGCCATTTGTCATAACTTTAATGGTAAAAATGCCCCATAAGTGCCTGTATCATGACATTTATGGGGCATTTGATGTTCTTTTCCTCCTCCGTAATCACAGTTAAACGGTGACTCTAACCAGCAGTTCTTACCTGTCTCCGCAAAAACCGGCAGATGAGTCCCTCCCGTACTTTCGGCAGGGCATATACCATTAAACTTGAACAGTATTATCTTCGCACCCTCTCGCCATTACAAAGTAAGTTTTTCCTTGTTCAGCAGCTCTCCGATTCCCCGGCAGAGGGCATTTACATTCATCTCCAATATTTCCATTCCGTATTCCCGTGAGGCATCTGTCCTCGGGTCAGCCCCTGCCACAGCTATGGGCAGTTCCTCTCCGTTCCGAATCCTTTCAAGCTGAACAAGTTCCGGGCGGACCGCCATGGTAATGGAAGTCTCATTGGCCGCAGCATGGTCATTCTGAAATCTCAGCCTGTCATCTTCCATGAAATCAAAAGCTGTCACCCCGATCAGACCGCATTTGCTGTGCAGTTCTTCTTTCAGAGCACCAAACTGCCGAATGGACGGCCCATGGCCATGGGCAGCAAGAATTTTAAATCCTGCTCTGGACAGATTGGCTCCAATACGCAGAATCATTCCTCGGTACTCCTCATCCGGCATCCAGTAGGCACTTCCGGGAAGCTGCTGCATTTCATAAGGCACTATGGTCCCGCCTGTGCAGATATCCATACCGTAAAGCTCCCTCTCCGGGGCATGGTAAAACCGGTCAGGCCCGAGAAAGAGTTTCGGCAATACGATTCCGCCTATCCTTTCTGCTGTCCGTATAAATAATTCCTGAGACTGAATTCCGTCCGCTCCCAGGGGCAGATGGGGACCATGCCATTCCAGCGTCCCCAGCGGCAGGTACGCTACAGGGCACGCCTGCAGCCGGTCCTGAAATTCTGCCGGGCATAGCTCTTCGTACAGGACTTTTTCTGTCATGTGGTATTTCCTCCTCTTTTATTCTCTTCTTTGTATGGATGCATGAAGTTTTTTAATATACTCCGGCATAATACCAAACTACTTTCTCAGATGCAGCAAAAGGATATTCCAAACGTATTTCAATATTGCAGACAATACCAGGCATAACACAACCGTATTTGCAACTATAGGAATTGAAATATTTAAAAAATAGGGACCATTTGCATGGTTTATTATGGAGATGTTTAATATTCCGATACACGCAAGCCATAAAATGCATCGAAGGTAAAAACTGGACTTAGATTTTATGTCCGTATATATTTTTTCCGTACTGCAGCTTCTATCTGCTTCAAAATAGTAGAATCCCCATTGTTTATGAACAAGCTTCATATTTAACTCATCTAAAAATCCCACAAACTCCTCACTGTTTTTAAGAAATCCCCTTTGGTCTATACAGTACCGGTATGTCCCTTTTTCGCAGGGCTCAAACTTATAAGAGAATCCGTGCTTTCCGACGAAACGGCAGCCTTCACTGCTCATATCATTCAGCCACTTTTCTTCCTTTTCTATGGACAGAAAAAATTTAGTCACTTCCATTCTCATCCCCTCCATTCAATATCTGCTGTCCCAATGTGTAATTCAGCTTTAGCCTTCTCACTTCCCTTTCCAAAACAGTTCTGCCTTGATCTGTGATCAAATACGTCTTTTTCCTGTCATCCCGGGCATATAGAGCGATCCACTCCTTTTTCAGCAGCGCATTCACTGCCCCGTAAAGTGTTCCTGCCCCGGGTTTTACCCTGCCTTCTGTGTGCTCCTCCAGAAACTGCATAACTCCATATCCATGATTCGGACTGCAGAATGCCAGCAATACCAGATAGGAGATTTCGGTCAATATTTCATTTCCGCATTCGCGCATGCATATTCCCTTCTTTATTACGTTTAGTGTAATATCATTATATCTCTTTGGGAGGCATAACGCAAGAGGTAATTGTAATTCCGATTTCGGAATTTTATTTGTTTCCCAGTGATCTCACAACCCTCCTTACCGGAAGATACATTGAAATTTCCATGCTCCCCTTTTGCTTTCTGTATTACTACACCATGGAGGACACAGGAAGGTATGCAGACATTGTATCTGCAGAATATATGCAATATGGCGGCTTCCATTATCTGTCCGCCATGAAAAAAACTTCGGAAAAAGCATACGTCTATCTGAAAGGCATTTATAATACAGTTATTATTAAGTATATGGAAGACCGGCAGATCCGCCGTGAAAATGACCCGAATAAAAGAAAAATTACAGATATTGCTCTTCTAAAGCCAATAGCCTGCTATCTTTCCAGTGTTGTCGGCAGTCTCATTTCTGTAAAAATGATTATCTCACATCCAACGGGAGAAAAATATCTGCCAATACTGTAAGTGATTATATGGAAGCTCTCTCTGAATCCTTTATCTTCTACAAAGCAGACCATTTTGATATCGTAGGAAAGCAGCTCTTAAAAACCAATTCCAAATGGTTCATTGTTGATTTGGGACTTAGTGGATATATCCTTCCGCCGCAGCGGTATGTTTTGGGATTTTCAATCGTGAATATTGTCTATTTTGAACTGCTTCGTCGCAGTTATCAAGTTAATATTGGAAAACTCGGCAACACAGAAGTAGATTTTGTTGCCAGGAATCAAAATGCATACACCTATTTCCAGGTAACAGCTGAATGACCGCAGATGAAACTTTTTCCAGAGAAATGCGTCCGCTGGAATCCATCCAATTACAACGGTATTAAATTGACAAATGTGATCGACTGGCTGCTGCATTTATAATTAATAATATCGGCATCTGTAGATTACGGCCCTGTACGGTCGTAATCTACAGCCCCCCTGTGTAATACAAATATCTTGCCTTCATACCATCCTATACTTTCCAATACAATTGTACATAAAATCATCTCACCTGTCATCCCACCAATTGCAGTTACTTTCTCATATACAGAGACTATAAATTTTTTTACTTAACTATTATATTTTAAGTTTATTAAGTAAACGTAGATATTCTTTTATTTGATCATGAACGACTGTAAGTGTCACCCACACCTTTTCTTGATTAATAAAAACTTTTTCATCCTCTCTCAAATGCATTACGTTATTACGGATTGCCTTAATCACTTTCCACTCTTTCAAAAATCTCGCAAAATCTTTACCTTGCGTAAATTTGCAATAAAATATAATATCATATTTTTCTTTTTCGTTATATTCTAGTTCGTAGTCTATGACTTCATATTTTTTACACTTGTTAATTTTTCTCTTTGAATACAACAATGTTTTGGATAAATACTCATACTGTGATTCTACCGAATCTTTACATCTTCCTCTTGAAATACGGTTTAAAAAGTACCGCTTACTTATCTGTTTCTCTCTGCAATTATTCTGTTTATTCCATATTTCACATTTCACCCCATCTGTTTCAGAGTATTCAAAAAAATTTGTAAATACATATTCCGGTGTTTTTGCTTCAATGATTGCAAGGCACTGCTGATAAAATCCTTTTTTATATGCCCAAAGCACTTCGTTTTGCAGATTTCTTTTATTTTTTTGCAGCAAAATGCCATAATTATTTTTAATATTTTTAATAAATATATCCAGGTAATCATTTATTACTATTTTATGATCGCGTTTTTCTATAATCCTCTGCATACTATCTAGAGCACTCTCAAATTCGTTTACTCTACACAACAGCAATGCATCTGAAATTCTTCCAATACCGTTGGATATTTCCTTATAAAATTCGTCCTCATATGCCTCTCTTGAAAGTCCATTCACATATTCCTTTATACTTTTACCCAGTCCAAAGTTCGTAAACTCATTCATTGCTGATACGAAGTTAAAGATTTTAAAGAGTTCGGTAACGTTCATAATAGGAACATTCTGACCACCACCACTAATACTAAACGCATCTGTAATGCAGATATCTTCCATAGCAAGCAGATTAATAATAGCTTCAATTACCACCTGATCTTCCCTTGGACCGCCATGAATATCTAAATACAAATTAATTTTCTCATTATTACGTTTTAATAATCGGATAATATCAACTACATTTCCTACTGCGGAAACAACGTCTTTTTTATTCAATTCCTGCTCTCGATTTTCTCCATTTTTTAAATGCTCCACATGAGATGCATTTCTTTTATCCAGTTCTACCACTTTAAAGGAAACAGAATTTCCACTCGCTTCAGCTATTTGCTCTTTAAAAAAGTCTACTGCCGAACCTCGTTTTGCAATTGTACTATCTTCACTTTGAATAGAAAAATCCACTTCTTTTCTCGTAGCAGCTGATGCAAGTATAATGATAATATCCGGCGTTTTACCTTCCTTTATTAATAATTTAGGAACCGCTTCCAATTGTCCGAATCCTTTAACTGTAATTCCGTTATAACAATATGAGCTTTCTGTAATATTCCCGTCACTACGTAATATACTCATATTCAACAACAAAATATTATTTGCTTTAAATCGATGCAATACACTATCTGAAATATCCGGTATTACTGCAACCGTTTCTCTGGGCATTGGTACTGTACCTTCCTTTTTCGACTCAAGTTCCTGACTATTCCGAGCATTCATCATATTATTCCCCTTTATCATATACACGTACACCTTTACATTTTAAATAAGATTTTAATATCTGCAGTTAATTTTATGACAGTATTTAACATGCAAATATTTTAAAGCCTCACAGGTTATAGCTGAAAATTTCTGGCCGAATGGATTATTAGAGTGTGTTGAAAATTTATTCCCACAATCTTCAAACACACTCTAAACCTACAATATCGGAAAAAATGCATTTTATATCCCAGCAAAGCAATATACCGCACCTACAATTCACCGGAAATACATTTGCTGAATAATATTTAATTATTCTAACGGTTTTACCCAATACACATCATACTTATCGCTGTATCCTGTAATATAGACATCTATCTCTGAACCAGATGAATATGATTTTCCTCTTGTATTGAACTGCCCTTCTGACTCCTTGCCCTGAAGTTTAAGTCTGCAATTCCCTTTTGCATTAATCCTCAGTACTACAGCTTTTACTTTCCGAGATTCACCCATTTTATTTCCCTGATTCGCTTTATCAGCATACTTTCCCTCGCCATCAGTGCTGTCCGCATTCTTTTTCCCCTGCGCTGAATCAGATGATAAGACCGTCCCTCTCAATGTAAGTTTTTTGTCTGTTGGATTCGGCAGGGTATCCGGTGAAATATGATGTTTATTTACATTTCGGTTTTTAGAAAACCATTCAAAGATTTCCTCCTCTCCCTTTTTTGTAACTTTGACCGGATAACGTATGTTCAGATTCTCACTGACATCAGCATCACATATTTTTAAAATGTTATTCATTATTTTTTTCCGTGACTCATCAGCTTTGAGCTCTGCATTCAATGAGATTCCCGATTCTCCCATAGTGATTCCGCAATTAGTGCCCCCTGCCTTATTCACATCAATATTAAGCGGTACTAATTCTGCTGACAAGCCTGTCTTTGTCTTCTTAACCTTCCTGATTGCACCATTCGTTATAAGAAGTTTCACACTACCATAACCAAGAGGTTTTGCATGTCCGATCTTGTGTAGTCTTGTACTATCTGCACTGTTTTCACCAAAAGTGATGGTCCATATCATATCACTTAACTGCTGCGGCTGGATTCCGTCAAAATACATTCTAAATTTAAAATTTTCTCCCGATACAGCTTCCATCGTAGCATTTTGATTGGATCTGATAACAGCATCCTCAGCAGCTTCTCTGTGATGCCAATAATATTTTCTCCCACGAGGCATCATAGTCTCCACCGGATAAAATTCCGGATGCCCTTTCCCGTCCTCATACACCGTCACACTATAATAATCAAAGTTCCAGTATGCAGCATCTGCTGCCGGCTTATTGAGATAAAATTCAAAGGCCGAAGGACGCGGAGTGCTTAATATCTGCAGCGTATGTAATTCTGACTTTATCTTTTCAGGATTCATCGGTACTGCATCGGTAAAACGAAGCCTCCCTCTTACACCACCGTCAGCCTTCGTACCAAAAAGAAGGCAGGCCGGACAAAGAAAATCTATTTTTTCGCAGGGTGCATAACTGCCCATTATCTCTTTCCACTTCCTATTACGTCCAACACGTCCGATAGAGCTTCCGGACAAATAGACTTCTGTTCCCCTTTTGTTCTCGAAAGTCAGATAATAAACAGGAACATAATTATCCCCTCCGTTTTTTGCCTCCATAAGTTTATTCTTTAAATCTTTCATGGGCTTAGGCGATTCGGATGAATTATCCACAACACCATCCCGGCTAAGTGCAGATAATAATTTTCTATCTGACGAATATTCTTCTCCTTTCCAGGTATGAACGACAGACCCCGGCTGTAATACAGTTACACTGTAGTCCTGCTGAATAGGTATATTAAACTGCAGCCATCCCACATCGTAAGAAAATGAAATGTCATTTTTTCCTGAAACATCCTGCACTGTCCTGCCGATATTTAACAGTCTGTGCTGGTCATATGTAAAATACACCTTTTCTCCTGTACAAAATCCTTTATATTTTCCGCATTCAACTTGCCGTTTCCCACATTTTTGCCGGTAAACAACCGCACGGTGAAGGGTCCATGTATCTGTAGCCAAATCATAGTGAAGGAGACCCCGTTTGTCGAATCCAGCATACAATGGATTTCGCTGACTGATAGGTTTTTCATCCATTAATGAAGATACACAGCTTCCGGTTAATGTTTCGTATACACTGCGGAGCATTCCCCGCAGACTGCCTCCCGGAATCCCAGGTACACCATCTGTATCCGGCAACCGAAGAAATGGATATTTATTATGTACTGTGTCGGCGCCTTTCTTATTTTTCACCTTTATTTCTTCACGATGTGCTGTGTCCGGTATGATAATTGGTGTTTTCGGTATAAGTTCAATATCCAGCCATCCCGTCAGCAGGTCTTCAGGTGAAGAATATTTCTGTTCCCATGCTTCAGGTTTAGGTGGTACTTTCTGGAACGGAACGAAGGTATAAGGGTTCAGAAAATCAATATTATCTGTCTGGTTATTCTTTAGTTTTGCCATTATTTATCCCTCCTTCGCTCAACAAAAACCTGCAAGCCGATAATCAGCTATATGCGCCAAACCATTCTTATCATACTGCAGATATGCTTTAATACACACCATATTCTGTTTTTCGGCTACAGGCAGGGCGTAGTATCCGCCACCGGTAGTCCGAAGTGTGTGGCATCCATAATTATCAATATCCGATTGAAAAGAAGAGTCAATATCCAGATATTGTTTATACTCCACATAATAACTCGCGGGCTTTTTCAAGAACTGATCTGTTTCCAGCGCAGCAGCTTTTTCCAATGTATTATCATCTGCCAGTCTCCAGACGAATGCTCCGCCAATATGGCTGCGGCGTATAAGCAACTCACCCATATCATTAAATAAGCGAAGTTCCAACAAGTGCGGAATATCCTCGCACAGGGCTGCCAAATGCTTCTTGTCGGCTGAACGGAACCGGTCTGTATAATAAGCAATACCAAGAGAATCTGCAGGCATATACCTATTGATGACACCTTGTATTTCACTTTCCGGAGTATTTCCATATTCTTTTATCCATATCTTATTCATTTCGATTCCACCTCCAGAAATGTAGTATCCATTCTGCTCAAAGCCTGTGTTTTGTCCTGATGATTCACTTTCAGTGAAAGAATTTCAACACAGCCATGTCCAGTACTGCCAGAACCACCCGCTGTAAGGAGTCCAAGGTTCAGGTCTATGATAGAAACCGCTAACAACTGGCCTAACAAAGATGTCAGCCTTTCCCTACAGCGGATTACCAGTTTTCCTTTTCCTCCCTGCCACCATTCTGAGGTGTACAGAGCCTGAGAAACTGGTGCGCCTGTAAAGCGATCCAATGCATTTCTCGTAATAGTATAAGATTGCCCGCCTTCCACCGTAGTTTCACTGAAATACAGATTTGATTTCTGTTTTGCATTATTTTCCCTGACAACACCGAATAATAAGTTAATATCATCCCGAATATCCTGCGGACAGGAAATATGCCGTGCCAGTTCCAGCATATGATGCCGAAACACACCTGCCCAGCTCGTTCCGGGAATCACCGGAGCTCCGTACGCTGACTTCATCGGTACAGAGGATGCTAAATTCTCTTTCCCCGACACACATTCTTTATATCTGCGTACTGCAAAACTTCCGGCCATCTTAAATTCCATCTCAATGATAAGACCAGAAACATCATAATTCTCTGCCGTTTTAGAGATGTGACCACTGTACATATCCCACCGGGCATCCGGTGCAAAGGGGTCAAAAGTTAGCCATTCATCCAGTACATTTGCTGAATTTATCCCCCCCTTTCCAAAATCAAATTCCCTTTTCTGGACAAATACGTCCATAGAACCGTAACCACGGCTGGTGCGCGCGCCAAATGAAACTCCGTCAGATTCTAACCTTTCTATAATTTTAGTCAGAATATTTAGCTGCTTTGCACCCTGATCACTCTTTGTATCACCAGTCCACTCCAAAATAGAAGTATATTGCATCGCTATTTCTGCAACTTCAAAATCATATTTGGCATTATCCAGCGCTGTACCTCTGTCATTGATTCCGACACCATCCCTATGCGAAATTCGTATGTCACTTCTTTTACATATATCTGGCAAAACAGCATCACTTATCAATATGCTGCTTTCTCTCTGCACTTTACCATCTTTCCCAATATATCCAAAGAGTTCTTCTCCCTCGCTTTCCGGTACGAAGGAACGCAAGACTCCGGCAATACTGCTGCCGGGTATAAATGGCAGTCCACGGGAATCCAACATCAAATCACTGTCCGTATTTTCAACGTCCCCATTAGATATGCGCAACGGAGCAGTCTGTGAAAAGGTCAGCTTATAATACATTTTCTGCATAAATTACTGTCCTCCTTTTTCATAATAAACAATATGAAGTGCAAAAAGTAACAGTGATTTCCATTCTCCTAGAATTTTTCTTTGAACCACCTTATTATTTCCTATCTCATTGGATATTTCACAATTTCCAATCAGCCTGTCCGCTTCCAGTCTGTATAAACCGCATAGTCCCTGTACGAATTGTTTCACCCTTAATTTCCTGGATACTTCAGTTTCGCTGCTCTCATCACTGTCTTTGATACTTTCAATATGATTAAGAAGGTCCTCATAATTCTCTGCTTCATCTGTCATAAGGCGCAGACGGCCAATTAATCCTGTTTCTAGTTCATCTGCATGTGATTTTGCATACTGCAGCGCATGATTTTCAGCAGCATGTCTGGCAGCTGTCATAAGCAGCGCATTCCTGAGTTCATTTACAAGTATTTTATCTGTTCCTTTGATTTCATTCAGACGATCCACACTGCCTTTACTGATATACTGCAGCTTATTGATTTCACTTTGCTTGAGAACATGGCATACGCCAAATCCTTCCTGCTTAAATTCCCCAATACGAAATGTTCTCGGAAGAGTCTTCCTTTCTTGGGATATAAAACAAAATACGCTTCCACCCTGCAGGGACAATAACTGGGGTTTTTGCAGCTGCCACATGCTATGATAACCACTGACAACATGATACTTTGTGCGGTCAGTCAAAGATCTTACACTGTCGGCCGGCACTTCGCATACAGGATTCAGTCCAAGCTCCATAGCTATCTTATCACGAACAGAAGCATTGTCCATTGCAAACACGCCCGAATCTGACAGTATCAAATCCGACTGCAGCACAACATATATCGGTTCCCCGGTTTCCGCAATTATCTCTTCCATCGCGCAGGACGATATCTTAGGAACTCCTGCTATACTGCAGGCCGCATACTGTGCCGTCCGGCTCCGTCCAAACCGAAGAGGTGCTTTTACAATAATGTTCCATACATTCTCTGCCAGATATTTTGGCAGGGTAACAGTTCCTCCATAAATCATGCCTGCATCAAGAGACTGCTGCATATACAGCATCCCATCCTGTCCCTCAACCCGGACTGTGTGATGATATACGGTGTGGCTGTTGGCCTTAGCAATGGTGTAGCCATCTTTAGTCTCAACAGCATACGTTCCCTCCAATGTCTTCTGTTTTTTCCCTCTTACCTCTTCCCCTGCACAGTTAGCATATCGTTTCTCATTCTTCAGATTTACCAGAAACAGAGGCGTAGGTGCCGAAATTTTTCCTGAGATAACAGGTGTCAGAGAACTCCACTGCACTGTTCCATCTAAAAACAGTTTAGAAAATATCTCATCTGCAGAACCATTTCTTAAATATTCCGTACTCATACAGCCAATCACGCTCCTGGCAGGAATCTCAGATATAAGTTCACTGCACCCCGGCAAAGTTACAGGTGCATCCAGGTGAATGTGATATGTAATACAAATCATCTCGCTCTTATCTTTCAACTGACCCTCATCAAACTGATATGCATCTTGTTCATTTTCAGACATTTCACCGACCACTGTCTCTTCGCCGGTTTTTTTTGCATCATACACAACTTTAATGTTTCCCAGACCCCGGTTACGGCTAAGTCCTATATGCCGCAAAGCCATACAACATTGTTTCAAAAGATTTAATTCATCCGAAAATTCATCTTCACTGCCCTTTTTTAAAGAAAAATCGGCCCAAAATACAAGTTCCTCTCCTACATGCAGCGGGTCATAATGATTCAATACGCGGGTATAACGCAGAGTACCATCCACAGGCACCCCCTTTTGCATCTTCGTCTGACCTCGCACATAAGAAAAAAGGCTCGCCACGCTGCCGGGCCTGGCAGTATCCTTAAGAATCGGTTCAGCCGATGGATCTGCATTTACGCTTTTCAACCAGCACTCCATAGATTCCGCCCCGTCCAGAACAGCATTCTCAAGTACAAGTATACCTTCAAATCCATTTTTTCCGCCAAATAACCTCTGAATATTTTCATCTGTTGCCAGTTTACTGCCATACTTCTTCAGTTGAACGGCTTCTGCCCTCAGGCAGCCTTTTAAACGTCTGGCCGGAATATAAGGAAGTCCAGCATCAGAAATACAGATATCCGTATCTACAGAATTTCCAAAGCTCTCCCCGCTCCCAGCGCACAGATCACTGCGTAATGTTATTCTCAGTTTTTTCATTTTTTACGGGTTCCTTTCCTCCAAACCAGATATCGTACATTTCGCTTGCATCATACAGTGTTTTATATAAACGATTCTCATCTTCAAAAATACCTTTTAATTTTTCTTCCATTTCCGCATAACGATAGTATACTCTTGAAAGCTCATATTCACCGTCTGCTGTACTTTGCTCAAAAGAATTTCCTATATCTTTAATATTGGCCCTGCTGCCGCCGCAGGACTTCCACAGATTAACTGTCTCATCAAATTTAAGGATATCAAAGTCTCTTCCTCCCGTATGTCTTCCATTACCTGTCACACGCCATGGGCGTGCCATACACGACGCAGTATCCTGTCTGTCACGAATATCCTCCAATTCACAAGCCACACCACTGTGAAGAAAATGGAAATCCAGCCAACACTCCTCCTCCGGAACCGGATTTCCTCTACTATCGGTCTGCAACAAAGTTTCATGTACCGGCTTCTTTGCCAGATCACAGGCTTGTTCCGCTAGTTCATAAGCCCTGGAAAAAGGATAATGACTATGGAATACACAGATTCCTGCACAGGAACTATATATCTCTTCATTCCCATCTGTATTATGGGAAATACCATAGGACGCCACAGCCTTCAGGTATGCCTTCGTAAGCGCCAGGGCGAACCTTGCATTGCAGACAAAAGTCACATCGTCGCCATCAGAGACGATTACACGATACTGATAACATTTAGGATGTCGTCCCTTGTCTTCTTTTTTTAGAATTTCTAATTCATTTTTTATACCTGCAATACCGGTTTTTACGAAAGCATTATTTATATTTTCTGTAAACCGTCTCATAGCTGACACACAAAAATCATAATCGGAATGTCCATCAAGAAGATGCTGTATCTTCACACCCATATTATTTCCATCCGCATGGACAATTGCCAGAAGACTTTCCTCCCCCTTCTCCGTCACAATATCATCCAGTAGTTTTGCAAAATCATCTTCTTTTTTCTCCTTATTACCAACTTCATATTTGACCTGAGCTTCTTGAGAACGGCTGATTTTATGTACTCTATCTTTATAAGAAATCGGCTGCTGGGTACTCCGGTCCATCTCGGAAAACGGCATCATAGGCATAAGACCACCGGGCAGCATTTTATTTTTTTCAATTTCTACTGCTTCCATAAGAGAAGCATAATCCCCTTTATAACAATTCAGGTCTCCGTCAACAGGAATACCAACACACAAAGGAATCAATCCCGGATATTCTTTTGTCAGATGATATGTATAGGCACGATTTGCCCGCTGGAAACTTATTTCATCAGAATATAGAACTGTCTCATTACCACCTCCAGCAAATAATTCTATCAAGTGAAGCGTCTGATTTTTGAACCGTTCTTTAACATTCTCTAATTTAAAATCGCGCGAAACTCTCGTATCGTTTAAGGTTTCAACTATCAGACCACACTCTCTGGCCTTACGAAAAAGGATACCGAATACATCGCGAATGATGGCTGACCCTCCTGTTATTTCCTGTATCTTATTACTTCGGAAAATATAATTTTGTTTTGAACGTATTGTATATTGCGCAAGAATCATAAAAACCTGTACCACCTTCCTTAAGATATAGTTTTTTATACCTTCACACGTTAGTATTTCCCCAAACGTATGAATTTAAAGTTTACCCCTTTCTGATATCCTCCTTCCTTTTCTTTTACTTTACGTGTACTGCATGCACAGCGAGAACATCCTTTTCTTTTAATCTTCTGACCGCTTCAAAAGTCCGTCCAACGTCTCCCTGTTCCATCACAATACAAGAGCTGTGTTTCATAATTTCAGTTATCCGTATTTTTCCTGTTATACCGAGATGAATCAACTATTACAAAACATATAATCATATTATAAATTATAACACTTCGTAATGACTTTTTCACTATAAAAGCTTAAACAAAACTCTAATGATCAAGTTATTATCTTATTACCACTTACTGATTACTATCTCGAAATCTGACAAATCAAAAATACAGAAAATGAGGGAAGGTAATAAAAAAATGGACAAGATACACTGACCAAAAAGTCAGTGCATCTTGTCCTCAATAACATTTCTTGTTCTTTCGACCATTCCCAAAACTTATTTACAGCATATTGTAACTATACTTTCGTAATCGATTATCTGATCAACCGCGGAAATGATCATACTACAGGAATCATTTTTTTCTTCATTCTCTCTATCGCTGTGCTAAAATGCACCCTGCTCTGTTAATATATCTCTGATTATTCTGCCGTCAATTTCTCCCGGTTTTTTCTGTTCCTTTACAGCGATATCGGCCGCAATCCCGGCTGCTTCTCCTATGCAGTAACAGTTCGGCATGATTCTCAGGGAAGAATGAGCCTCATGTGTAGAAGAAATGCAGCGTCCTGCTATCAGCAGATTACTTAATTTTAATGGAACAAGACATCTATATGGTATTTCATACCATTCATTAACCGGCAGACGTTTTAAGACGGTCCCCGGCCCCAATGGATTATGTATATCAATCGGATACGCTGATCTGCAGATTCCGTCTGCAAATTTCCTGCATCCAAGCACATCATCTTGTGTTAAAACATATTCGCCTACGATTCTTCTGGATTCTCTGATTCCAATCTGTGTACCTGTCTGTGAAACATATGCATGCTCGAATCCTTTCACATGAGCCACTAAATATCGGGATACCAGCTCCACCTGCTTATGTGCTTCAATTTCTGCCTGTGTCAGGTTTTCTGCATTTGTTGCATCCAGTTCTGTTACACGCGTCATATTGATAATAACTTCACCGGGATGTGTTGTCATAAAAAACAGAACTCTTCCGCATGGAATTCCGGTTTCTTCCGGTAGCGGATATTCGACACTGCCGCGCTCTGTATAGAAATCAACATTTGCCATTTTGAACATAAGACTTGCCGGCTGACAATTTCCACTTTTATCGTCCCCAATTTCAACCATTGCCCCGCTTCTTGCGGCTAAATCCCCGTCTCCTGTTGCATCTATAAAGATCTGCGCCTGCAGTTTCATAACTCCGGATTTATTTGCCACTGTAATTTCTTTGATCTTTCCATTCTCAACTACAGAGCCGCATAAAAAAGAATGCAGCATTACTTCTGCTCCGCTGTCCAAAACCATTTCAAACAACAGCTCTTTGAGTTTTTCCGTATCAAAAGCCGTATTATCAATAAACTTTAATAACGCATTTTTTTCTTCGAGCTTTTGCAGTATTTCTTCATAGACGCCTTTATTTAAAACTTTTAACTCTTCTATGTTCGTATTTACATCAACCGGATATGTTTTTGCAGCATAATGAGACATAAAAGGGCTTACCAGTGCTGCTGTCCCCATACCGCCTAAAAAACCATATTGTTCAACCAGCAAAACCCTGCTTCCTCTTCGTGCCGCACTGACCGCCGCAGCGCATCCTGCAGGGCCGCCTCCCACGATAATAACATCATAATTTGTATTCATTGCCTTCTCCTCCCTTAACCTTTTAATCCAGATGTTGCAATTCCTTCAACGATCTGTTTCTGAAAGAAGAGAAATACCAGCACAACAGGAATAATAGATATAAATGTTGCTGCCATGACCAGGTTCCATTTCATACCAAATTCAGATTTAAATGTTTTAAGTGCAAGCTGCACAGTCATCATCTCTGAAGATTTTGTTAAGATCAACGGCCATACTAACTGATTCCAACTGTCCAAAAAGGCAAGAATTCCAAGTGTACTGATGATCGGTTTACTTAACGGTATTACCAGTGTAAAAAACACTCTGAACTCTGAACATCCCTCTAACCTTGCTGCTTCAACCAATGCATCCGGTATTGTAACCATAAACTGCCGCATCAAAAAGATACCATATGGATATGCCAGAAGCGGCAGAATTAATCCCAGATGCGTATCGATCAAACCAAGGTTCGTTGTAATACCAAACACAGGCACCATAGTAACCTGCATGGGAACCATCATGGTGGCTAACACAGCCATAAAAAATACGTTCTTTCCTTTAAACTGATATTTTGCCAGTGCAAAACCTGCAAACGCACAGATAAACAACATTCCCAAAGTGGAAAATACAGAGACAATGATAGAGTTCCCCATACTGTGTACAAAATTGCTTGAAGTCCAGGCATTTACATAATTATCGAATCGAAATACTTCCGGTAAAAATTTTATCGGTCTTGAAAACATTTCAACACTTTCTTTAAAAGAACACATGAAGCCCCATACAATGGGTAAAAAAGCAGCGATCACACAACATATCAGCGCTAAATGTATAAATATCTGTTTATTTCTTTTACCTACACTATGCATCAATCTTCTTCCCCCATTAAAATTCTCTTCTGCATTACGGTTAAAACAATCAGTATCAAGAAGAAGATGTACGCTGCAGCACTTGCATATCCCATTTTAAATCTGTCGAAGGCTGTATCATATATGAACTGTACCACTGTTCTCGTACTGTCTCCGGGACCGCCGCCTGTCATAATATAGGACAGATCGAAGATCTTAAATGAACCGATAATCAGCATGGTAACAACAAAGATAGTTACCGGTTTCAGGCACGGGATTGTTATATACCGGAATCTCTGCCATGTATTTGCTCCATCCATCTCTGCTGCCTCATATAATTCTGTCGAAATATTCTTGATTCCTGCTAAGAACAGAATCAGATTGGAACCCAGGCCCTGCCACGTACCTACGATCCAGAGTACCCACATTGCATGGTTAGATTCAATCATCCACTTCTGGGATAATCCGAAAAACGACAGAATCATATTAATAAATCCGCTGTCCACGGAAAACATCATCTGCCAGATAAGACCTACTACTACACCGGACAAAATGAAAGGGAAAAATAATGTGCTCCTGTAAAATGACTGAAAACGTTCAACACTGCTCAACAGCGCTGCAATCCCCAAGGCAAGTACCACTTTTACGGGTACTGCCAAAGTATACACTAAAGTATTGATAAGTGTTGTTTTAAAAAGTTTGTCATGTAACAAATCAAGATAATTTTCCAGACCAACAAACTCATGCGTTGCGATATTCCAGTCATAAAAGCTCATGATAAACGCATTTATCAAAGGAATAAATAAGTATATCGTAAATACAACAAATGCCGGTAAGATAAAAATATATGGCACAATCTGTTTAAATCGGATGTTATGTTTTTTCTTTTGTTGCATTTTAACTCTCCTATTTTTCTACTTATTTATCAAATACTTCCTTGTTGATATCTTTTTCCATTTCTGCACATGCCTCTTCCACGGACATATCGCCGATTACTGCTTTCTGTAAACCTGACTGTAAAATTGCTTTGTAAGATTTGTATTCCGGAAGAGAGAAGTCATCAACACAGAAAACAGGAATGTTGGCGATTTCTTCCATCATAACATGTGAAATTTCATTTAAAGTTCCGAAGTCTGCTGCCTGCTGTGAACTCTGTCTTGTCGGTAATGTTCCCATTTTTTCACAGATTGATGTCATGTTTTCTTCATTTAATAAGAAAGATGCAAATTCATAAGCAAGATCATTCTTTTCTGCGTTGTCTTTGAACATAACAACCTGCCATCCGCCCAATTTGTTTCCGCGAGACTGTTCAACAGGCATATAAGTCGCTGAGAAATCAATAGGGCTGCTGCTCTCTTTATTTGTAGCCTGTAATGTTCCGCCAGCTCCGCCAAAGTAGAACATAAATGGTACTTCTCCCTGTAAAAAGAGCATATCCGGTGATCCGTTCAGATAAATATCTAATGGTGCAAGGCCTTCATCAAACCATGATTTGAACCAGCTGATTGTTTCAATTGCTTCCGGAGAATTAATTCCTGCTGCGGTCTGGTCTTCATTCAAAACAGTAGCTTTATTGGAATACAGCAGCGGCATGAAAATAGATGCATCCGGATGGATGGATAATGCATATGCCGTTCCGTTTACTTCCTGAACTTTCTTTGCATTCTCAATTAATGTTTCCCAGTTCCATGCTTCCTCCTGATTCTGCGGCATAGTGATTCCTGCTTTTTCTACCATACCTTTATTGTAGAACAATGCAATATCATCTGTGTAGAATGGAAGGGAATAGATACTGTCCTCATATGTAGCGGTTGCCATCATACCCTCACCGTAGTCCGCTTTGTCCTCTTCACTCATTCTTTCATCTAAAGGCTCTAAGATTCCCATGGATGCCAGTCTCTTTACGTCTAACACAGGAACTGCCATTACATCAGGATACTCTTTCTGTGCAAATCTGATTTCTGTTGTCTGCTGATATTCTGTTGTATCTCCCACAATTGCGTTCAGTTCTACTTTTACACCCGGGTGTGAGTCTTCAAATGCTTTAATCACATCTCCGTAAAAAGATTCTGCTTCTGCATTATTCACTACGAACTCAAGAGTCTGTTCTTTCCCGGCTCCTTTATCATTTTTTACACTATCTTTTGATGCAGATGCACCTCCGCATGATGTTAGCGCTAACATCGTGGTCACAACAAGACCTGTACACACTGCTTTCATTACTTTGTTCTTCATTTTTCTTCCTCCTGAAATCTCTTTTTATATTTATTTTATCATCACCTTTCCTGCAGAAAAGGGTGTGACGTACCTATAAAACAAAATCTAATGATACATTTACCTTTTTACTTTCACAATTTTCTCCTTTTATAAGTGAAAATAAAAACTTAGCTGCCTCCTGTCCGGCATTAAAATTATTTGGCTCTATCTGAGGCACACTGAATTGTCTTTCTTTATCTATCAACGCTGAAAATCTTAAAGTACTGTTGACATCCATTTTCTCATTATCAAAAATGCATAAAAACAGATCATCCGGTATTGTAAGATTTCTTTCACACGCAAAATCCAAAACTTCCTGTACCCTTCTTCCGTCAGTCAAAATCATCACATGGATTCCACGGTCATACAATTTCTCGATCGCTTCCAGACCATTCTTATGCAGTCCGTCAAAATATACGATATTTTCCGGATTACATAAAAGACCGCTTTCATAAAAAGCACTCTGGTATCCCAAAAGCTTATCGAGATCCGGATCAAAATCTCTGGCAACTCCGACAAAACCGATTTCCTTATATCCACTGTCAATCAGATACTGCGTTGCACGCTGAAAAGCTTCTCTGTAGTCCAACACCAATGTATATGGATCCACATCTTCGATATTTCTTTTTCCGATTACCACATAAGGAAATCCTATCTTATCCAGATATTTTATATCCTTATAGTTCATGGTCACTCCCATGAAGATAACTCCATCTACCATCCCTGACTCAACAATACGGTTTGCATAATCCTCACCTTCAACATAAGAGAACAACATAATATTGTACTGAAACTTCGATGCGACTCTTTCTATACCGTTGATCATTTCGTAGAACATATTATGTCTGGTTCTGTATGAGTCATAGATAACAATACCAATAATATATTTTTTGTTGCTGGCAAGACCTCTTGCAAACGAATTCGGATAGTAATGACACTCCTCAATTGCTTTTAACACTTTCTCCCGTGTTTCTTTTGAGACTTTATCCGGAGTATTGATCACTCTGGACACTGTCATTGAGGAAACACCTGCTTTTTTTGCAACTTGATTTATATTACTTGGTTCTCTTTTCACCATAATTTCTTCCTCTGCGTTAGCGTTAACATTATAATAGATGAATTCTAACTCGCTGTCAACTTACTTTTCTTCTTCTTCCGTATTTTCGTGATTATAGTAAATTCAGCTTTGTTTATTTTATGCATTATTCACAACTGGCAAGATTTTTTTTGGAGGCGCAGCACACTGTTCTGCTGCTTTCTACACACAAAAAGGACATCTTTCCAAAATTTCTTCTAGAAAAATGTCCTTTATCTAAAATCTCTAATTCATTTTTTAGTACAGCTTCGCTCCAGCCGGAATTCTGTCATCAACCATCAAAAGATTCAGTCCTTCGTGTCCATCCACTTCATGTACTGCGGAGATCAACATACCGCAGGAATCAATGCCCATCATGGGTCTCGGAGGCAGATTTGTGATTGCGATACAGGTCTTTCCCACCAGTTCTTCCGGCTCATAATACTCGTGAATACCGCTTAAAATCACGCGGTCCACACCTGTTCCGTCATCCAGAACAAATTTCAGAAGTTTCTTACTCTTCTTCACTGCTTCACATTCTTTTACCTTTACTGCACGAAAATCCGACTTGGCAAAGGTATCAAAATCAACCATCTCTTCAAACAGCGGTTCGATCTTTACATTGGAGAAATCAATCTTTTCTGCCACTTTTTCCTCTGCCGCAACAGCCTTTTCCACTGCCTTTTCAGCCTTCACTTCGCCCTTCTTAGCGTCTAAAGACTTCATGGTCGGGAAAAGTTTTCCCACCAACTTACATGCCATCATATCGGTTCAAATCCCTTCATTTCCTTGCTTCCCCATTCTTCACAGTGCTTCGTATTACATCAGGGAAAAAAGAAAATTGTTGTCAAACTGTTGTCTTCGCAGAAAGTTTGTTGTCAGCTTCTCACGCTGAGAACCCTTCCTAAAAGATGTCCAATTTAGATAAGTTTTCAAAAGATTCCTGCTTCTTTTGATCAGTGGCTTCGGCATAGATATCCATCGTCGTTTCAATATTCCGATGGCCCATAATTGCCTGAATCACTTTTAAATTTGTTTCATGCTCACAGAGTCTTGTACAAAAGGTATGCCTCAAGTGATGACAGGAGAAATCTGGAAGAATAATCGGCTCTCGCCGCTCACGCTTAGCATTGATAACCTCTTCCGCATTGTACCCACTGATAATTCGCTTAATAGTACGATTCACAGCCTGCGGATTTAAAACTGAGCCAAAACGATTGACAAATACAAAACCCGTCATTCCATCAATCTCGGTCTCGTTGAATCCTGTTTCTTCCTGCTCCTCGTGCTCCATGTGAAAAGCATCACGTACAATATCAAGCATAGGGATCGTTCTGATACCTGCCTCCGTCTTCGGCTTTGATATCCGCAGAACAGACTTTCTCGATTCTCCAACCGGGTAATAAACCAGACTGTGATTAATACTCAGAATCCGATTATCAAAATCAAGATCATCCCATCGAAGTCCCAGTGCTTCTCCGATTCGGCAGCCAGTTCCAAGCAAAACCGTAAATAACGGCCACCAATGATAATACACTGGGTGATTGGAAATATAGTCCATAAATGCTCGTTGCTGCTCTCTCGTTAAAGCATGTCTCACGCCTCTTGTCTTATCTGTTTTCTTGCTGACTTCCTTCATGACTCCGTCTGACGGATTTTTCCGAATGATTTCATCTCGAACCGCCAATTGGAATGTCGGATGAAGCAGGGTATGAACTGAGTCCAGCGTCCCTAACGATAACTTTTCCTTTTTAAGCAAGTAGCAGTAAAACTGGAGTACGTCTGAATACTTAGTGCCTGCGATTTTCTTCTTACCGAAAGTATGTCTGACAAAGCGATTATACATGTAATCGTAATTGCTGCGTGTAGTCGCTCGCAAATCATACTTCGTAGATATATATCGATCATAGGTATCATTTATGGTGGCCTTACCTGCAACATACAGATCCAAACCATCCAATTGATCCTTCATCAGCTGCTTCTCTTTTTCTCGAAGCGTTGCCAAATCCTGTGCGTATATGGACTTACGCCTGCCCAACGGATCAGTATAGGTGTACATATACCGCTTGTCTGATGCCCTCTGTACTTCTCCTTTCCTGAGTGCTCTTCCCCGCTCATCTTTCCGTGTCTTTGCCATGTCTGTTACCTCCTTCAATAATGAAGAAGGGACTCACAGCACTTATTTTTGCTTGGACAAATACTCTTCCAAACCTCGCAGGGCAACCTCTGTCTTTGTCATCTTGTGTTCAGCAGCATACCTGATCAACTCATCATAGGTTTTGTCTGATAACCGAACTGTAATGGATTGACGCTTTGCGTTGTCCAGCTTCGGTCTACCCATTTTCGTCATACCGCTACCTCCACATGTATTTTATTATACTTATTGTAAGACAGAAAGTCAAGCCCTAAAGCGCATAAAGCCCCTTTATGTAAAAAAGCCATGAAGCATCACCCACTTCAAAATTCTCGGAATGACTCCAAAAACTTTTCAAAAATTTCGCAATTAACTAAAGCAATGCCATCAATCTTATAGACAGCTTTTGCTTCTTTTGCGAGTTCCTGAAACTTTGTCAGCCCAAGGCTGTACTTCTCTGCTCCTTCTTTGTAGCGCACAAACTTTTTTGCATACTGCTTCGTCTGCTCTACATCTTTCCTTTTGTAGCCCATAAGCAGCCTCCTTACTATAAAAAATAATTTATTTCAAAATAACCGCCTCCTTCTCCGTCTGTGGCTGCAGATCCATAGATATCTCATCTCCCCGCCTGCATTGTGGCCGGGCCGCGAATTACGGAAGTATCATTATCCCCGGCCGGATCATTGCGTTATACGGGTGCCGCCCGTATATCAGTGCTCATGGTTTTGCTCGCCACACAAACGGATAGCCGCTTCTCGGTTCGGGAACGTAGAGTTGGAGGCTATGAAGTTGTCAAGGTGCCATGGCATGGGGATGCCTTTACCTACAAAAAGCCTCATCATCTCTCAAATCTCGAACAGAATTTATAAAAATATGAAAACGGCCTCAGAAAAACCTGAGACCGTCTTCACCTAAATGACAAATTTTGAAATATTGAGTGCGATATGTATCAATAGATACTGTCTTAAATCTTCATCTATCCGGCCGTCAATTTTACTATGTTTATCAATTAACGGTGCATACAGCAAAAATAGTTGCTCCAGAGCCTCATGACTGCCGGAAACTGCCGCCTGAAGCATCTTTTCAAATTCTATGTGATTCAAAATTTATCACCATCCTTTGTCAATGCTATGCGCAGCTTCTTCAATGCCTGATAACGCTGGTCGTAAACATGCTGGGGAGAACAATTTAATAGCCGGGCAATTTCCTCCGGTTTTCGCTCCTCCACAAACAGCATTGTCAGTATCTCCTGTCGTTTTATTGGCAGTTTTGCAAACGCCTCTGCCAACCGTTCCTCTTCAAAATCAAAAGCAGATCCTGATATTTCACAATATGAGGTTTGTTTAAAAACAGATAAAGCGCTCTCTGGTAATTCCTCAATTGAAACTGTATCTACCTTGGGTTTCTCCCGTTCCAAATATTTGAGTCTGGCCCGGTAAACTGTAGTTTCCAGCCAAACTGTAAATCTGGCCCGCAGCTCGTCACGTTCAGACTTCTGCTGGTGGTTCATCTTTGTACCTCCTTACGGGGCACACCACCAGGGCAAAAGTTAAGGCACGCCGTGATGGCGTGCCTTAATTTTCTCGACTTGTTACCTTTTTGCAGCTGTCAATGGTTTAATCCAATGGGACCACCTCCTTGTTTTCAGATAACAAAAAACGACCATACTGCACTTTCGTGTAGCATAGCCGTTCTATAAAGCGTAAACTTTTTTCTGTTTGGTTATATGCGTATCATTCATCTGTTTGACTGAATTTTTCAATGGTATTCAAAAATTCAGCCAGACCTTCGCAAGCGTATACACGCTGCTTTACCGGATACTTCTCAATACGTTCCGCAATCTCTCGCAAATAGACCTTCTCAGGTTCCGAATAATACTCTCTGAGCAATTGATCTACTGTTACTGAAAGAGCATTTGCAATCCGTACAATCATATCCAGACTTGGAATCCCTCTCGCATTTTCTATTTGGCCGATATGGCTATTCCCGCAATCACAGATCTCCGCCAAATCTTCCTGGCGCAATCCGCGCATTTGTCGGTACTTCCGAATATTCTTGCCTAAAATAACATAGTCCATGGTTTTACATTCTCCTTACATTTCTATTTTATATAATCTGACAATGGAATTGAAGAACTTGATATTCCAATATACGCACTATAAGTGGAATATCAACTCATTTACATGGACTTTTTTAATTTTTAAGCGTTAAAAAGCCATCGTTGAACCTATTATATGCACTGTCGGTCTATGAAAACATATCCAGGTTGTCCAACATCTGTGCAATGTCTGCCTCCAGAGTATCTGTCTTACTCTCCTCTGAAAAAGCCATCTGGGGTTCGTCACGGCGAACCGCTGCAAGTCTTTCCTCAACAATGCGCCGTATGATTTCCTCAATTCCATCTCGATTATAGCCAGGTGTTAGCTTGACTTCTATTTTACAATGTGCATCCTGTAAATTCGGGTTAGAATCAAGATAATCATTCAAGGCTGCAACAACAACCGCACTTTTCCTGTTTCCCAGCCTTTCAAGCAACTCTCCAGCCCTTACCTGTTCCTCTGAATCTGCGCTAAATTGAAGCGAGAAGCGGTATTTTCCATCCTTTTTCATTATATTGTCCCTCCGTCCCTTATCCAAGTGGACGAAGAGAAAGCGTTTTCCTGCCCAACATTTCATATCCCAGAGCATTCGCATTCGGAGATTCCACAAAATCCGCCTTTGCTACCAGAGGCGAATTAATCAGGAAAGGCCTTAAAAGAATACTTCCCCCTCCGATAAAAACTGCCGGATTAGAACGCAAATCCACTTGCAATTCTCTAAGCTGGTTCAGAATATCCTGTGCATGTAACTTCGTCGCTTCACGAATTGTCTCCTTGACATCCTCCGGCAGAATGGTATTCTCGCACTGAAGCACTGCACTAATATGCTCATCTTCGATACGCATATCATGAAGCGCACCAACCTTTCGTATGATTTCATTGTTCATAGTAATAATACCAGTTTCCAGGCTCCGGCAAAACTGCAAATCTGGTTTTCCATTCTTCAAGAGCAGCACATCGGTGGTATAACCACCAATATCAACGATAAACATACGAACCGTATGAACCACCAGACTGCTCTGGGGAATAACAGCGGCATATGCCTGCGGGAACACCATAACACGGTCTATCTTAATGCTGTATGGCCTGTCACCATAAACAAATTTGATAATTCCGTCTCTTTTGAAATAATTGGCGAATCTGTCTTTTAAAGCGCCAAAATGCTCAGGTGGTAGTCCAACAGCCAGCTGAATCTGTTCGACCGGCGTATAATTGCCTCTGTTCTCCAGTTCTTTGGCGATTGCAAATAATGTCAAGATGAAATATCGGTCATCCTGGGTTTTATCCCTCATATAACTCAGACGGCGTCCGCTCAAGGTCCAATATTTTCCTCCATACTCCACAATCTCATCTGTCATGGGCGGCTTCACCGTGTGCTCAGAAAGCCCGGAAATAAAGGAATGGTTTGTGGTCTTTACAGCGTAGTTGCCGTGGTCGATTGCGATTAACATATGTATACCTCCTGCAAAAATTATTCTTATATTTATCATTACACGATTCGCCATGCGTATTTACAACTTTTATACGCATTCGATTGAAAAAACGCACGAAAAAGGGTGAAGCATTTTTGCTCCACCCCAGTTTTAATGCTTCTTTTGAAAACAATATTCCCAGATATAATCATCCAGTCCCTTATAGCGTGGATCCCACAGGTACGTACCGAACTGAAATCCCATATTGCCAAGAAGACTGAGAAGATTGTTGTAACCGTTTTGTACATGGTAATTGGTCGCAAAATCCATATCAAAAGCAGTCTTAATCTCTGCAACCCCTTCTGCACGTAAATCGCTAAGGGTTGTTTCAAGCTGTGTCAGAGAATTAACACCAGGAACCGCCAGCACTGTCAGACCAGTCAGTGCATGAATCACGTCAGCTTTCATAGGACCTTCTGTCAGCACCAGCATAGGCCTAACCGGGCCTGCAAGATGTGTCCATCCTTCTGCAGGGCAACCATCCGGCCGCTCTGTACTGGATACCCATCGAAATTTTCTCTTTTTCACCTTATCTCTGCGTATCTGAAGCCCCTGAATTCTTCCTTTCCGATCTCTCATTGGAATTAAGATACCGCGTTCTTCATGAATGAAAGTCCATGTACCGCTTTCATTCCTGTAAAAACCAGGAACCCCAGCTAAGTACATCCCTTCGGACTGAAGTTTGCCGGCAATCGCTGTCATACCGACCACAGGTGTTGTCCTGTATCCAAGCCGAATAATGTCATCCTCCATCAACCCTCTGCCAAGCAGGTTCTCTTTATGGTCTGCCGCCAGCGTCAGCTTATCGAGCAGCGCACTGTATGTGGCATGTCGGGTATCAACATCCGTTATTGGGCATTCAGGCTTTGCCTGCGGCTGTATCCTCTTTTGGGGTTTAGGCCGGTTATCAGGCATTCCCAGTTTCTCCACCAGAGCTTTTCGCACTTTGTCACGCGGAACCCCGGTATATAATGAGTACAGATCAAATATACCACCAGATATTCCGCACCGCGGGCAGCGATACACTTCTTTTTTCAAATTGATGTTCAAATGCTTTTTCCGTGGGTTTTCGTCACAGCAGGGACACTGCACATAATAGGAGCTTCTTCCAGACGGCGGCATCGGGATTCCCAGCAGCGAAACAACGTCGCTCATATGAAATATTTCCATGCTGCCTCCTTTCCTTTTTCAAACTTGCGGGGAACAGCACGCTGTCCCCCGCCTCTTCTCATTGCTGTTTTCCCTATAACCCACAGTTTTCCTTAAACGACGCAACCCCTGAAGGATCGTATTCCGCCAGCTTTTCCAGATCGAAGGCCACCGCCGCATATCTGCCATATCCGGATTTCACGGTGTAAGGCAGCACTTTTCCCAGTTTGTTCTCCCTGATAAACCTTAACAGATCTTTACTGATATCTCCGTTAATGAATGCTTCGTTATCCTCCAGATCATATGCCGGTAGATTGATCGTCATGTCTGCAAAGGGTTCCGGACCATCTTCTCCATAATTAATCATACCGATGTGCAACCGCCCGTCATAAGCATATTGGTTGACATGCAGTGAGACCATTTCATCTCCAAGCTCCCATTTGAAACGAAGTTTTTTCGTTCTTTTACACATTTTTTTGTCCTCCTTTTCGTCTTGTTCACGGCCAGAGGATGACTGCATGAATCCCCTGGTCTTTAGCACCTGTTATGCAATTGTCTGTTGAATAGAAAATTCACAAATCAGTTTCGCAGCAGCTTTAATTTCCTCGCCGCCAGTGAATTTTGTTGCCACCCATTTAATTGCACCGGGATCCAGCGATAATACCTCTCCAAGTGTTTTTCCGCTGAATTTTGAGATTGGGCAAGGCACATTCATTGCCTGTGCCAGCTTTTCTTCTGGAGTCAGTTCCTTTTGTACCGGTTCAATTACGGTATATTCCTCTTGTGCCGGTTCCGATTTTGGTTCTGTCATCTCTTGTTTCTCTGCTGATACTGTTTGAGCCTGATCGGCGGAGATTCCCAGTTCATCCACAGCAGAAGACTCAAAATCTTCACCTGCCATGGAAAACTGAAGTCCAAAGCCTGCATTTCGTAGAGCAATTCCAACAGCAGCCGTCTGTGCCCATTCCCGTGGTGAAACTGAAGGTTTCTCCTCACAATATCCTCTGGATGCCGTCGCTTCTGCCAGATAACAGTCCGCCGCATCCTTATAGTTTGGATACACGCGGGCTGTTGCCACAAAGCAATCCTTTGCAGGATTCACCTGTACAGCAATGCGTCCTTCTGGATATTTCAGACGGAACCACGCCATCTGTATCATGACCGGAAGGCGCTTACGCACCTCTCCGGTTCCCAAGTCCGTATAATCCACAGCAAATGGTGTGGGATCAAATCCATCCACCTGATGAATTGTTTCGATCTTAGCGAGCATTGCCGCCTTCTCATTCGAGTTATTCTGACTCATAATTGTAGCCTCCTTATAAATTGATATATGTGTTCCGATACTGCATCCAAACTGGCAGAATTGTATGGATATATTGACTGATACTTATTTTGTACTGCTCCTGCGTCCCTGCCTTAAAGCTGGAAAACCGCTTTCTGCCGTCCTGTACAACATGCTCAAAAGAGCTCAGTGCTGTTTCACGTCGTTTCTGGCCTTCTGCATCGGCTTTTAATCCAAATCGTCTTTCATTTAAGGTGAAGCGCACATACGCATCTACCATCTGAAAGTGATAGCCCATGACCTTTGTATCCAGTGTAATTGGCGCAGACTTGCAAAAAGATTGAAATGTCTCCAAGACGCAAATGCGATAATTGAGTTCCTGCATAATCAGCAAGTCCTCCGGGGGAAGGCTGTTCTCAGCAATCTGGGATCTGATGGTATTTTGTTTCTCAAGATATTGATCTAATATTGTAGCCATAGCTGCTCCTTTCTTCAAGCAAGCGCCTGCAGCCGCTTAGCAAGGCAGGTGCCGCGTTTTTCTGTGTCAGTTCTTTTAATGGAAATACAAAGCGCCCTTTTTTCCCCGACAATGGTTACACGCTCTTTTCCTCGTGTAATTGCCGTATAGATAAGAGGCCTCGTCAGCATGATGGAATGGGCGCATTGCAGATTGATGATGACGGACTGGTACTCCGCTCCCTGTGATTTATGGATAGTAGAGGCATAACCTAAATCCAACATATCCAATTCACTGGAATCGTACTCTTTCATGCGCCCGTCACCAAAGTCCACATGAACCGTAGTGTCATCGCCAATGCGAATAATTTTTCTGACATACCCGATATCACCGTTATTGACATCATCATGGTTTTTGATCTGCATGACCTTGTCCCCACACCGAAATTTCCGGTTTCCGAAAACAACTTCCGGTTTCTGCGTATCCGGAGGGTTCACCTTCTCACGCAAACACTCATTCAGTGCATTGACTCCGGTTTCCGTCTTCTGCCGGTATGGCGTAAGCAGCGCCACATTATCGACCCCGTATTCTTTCGTTTCCTGCAGATAAAGATCGACAATGAGTTCAGCAGAATCAGAAAGCCTGGGAGAATTGATAAACTGAAAGTCATTCCCATACTCCAGGCCCACATTCCCATGGCGGATCAGCTTCGCATTTGTCGCAATGCGGCTTCCCGCATTCTGGCGAAATACCTTGTCCAACCGTACAACTGGGATACATCCGCTGGCAATCATCTCACTGAGCACTGCGCCAGGTCCCACTGAAGGCAGCTGATCTGCATCGCCAATCAGCACCATCTGGGCGCCATATTTCACTGCATCAAACAGATATTCAGCCAGATAAACATCCAGCATGGAAATCTCATCTACCACAATCAGATCTGCAGTAAGCGCTTCGGGTCCATCATAGTCTCCGTCCTCATCCGCCATCAGCCCAAGGGCTTTATGAACAGTTGAAGCCGAAACACCAGTTGCCTGCTCCATCCTCCTTGCTGCCCTACCCGTAGGGGCACAACAGCAGATTTCACTTTTGGGATTGTTTTTTTGATAAATATCTAAAATGGCACGTTGTATCAAAGTCTTTCCTGTTCCAGGTCCACCAGTGATAATGGAAAGCCCCTGCGTCAGAGCCATCTTTACCGCTTCGCGCTGCTCCAGTGCAAACTTCATTTTCAGCTTCTGCTCCTCTGCATCTATGGCAGCATCCAAATCCCCATAGCTGTGCATCTTCCGGTACTTCATTTGCTGATGAATGGCGGAGGCAAGCTGTTCTTCCACATGTGCGGTCTTTGCCCTATACACATTGCCCTGGTACGACACCAACTGTCCGCCGAAAACCAGCCTGGCGGCACGGTTCGCCACCATTTCTGCTGTTAACGCAGGCGTATCCAGAATTTTTAGGCAGGCTTTCACAAACTCATGTTTCTCCATGCAGAGATGACCTTTGGCTTCCGCATCCTCCAGCGTATACAAGAGTCCTTCATCCACACGCTCTGTCGATAGCCGGTCAAACCCCATGCTCATAGCGATATGGTCTGCCGTCTTGAAACCAATCCCGGCCATGTCGCAGAGCTGATAGGGATGATTTTTTACAATATCCATCGTCTTTTCCCCATACTCCTTATACAGGCGTACCGCTCGGTTCGGCGTAATGCCATGTGGTGACAGAAACGCCACCACATCCCGGGCGCCACGATTGACCAGATAGGAATCATAGATTTTTTTCAGTTTTATCTCACTGATACCCGGTATGGCAAGGAGCCTTTCCGGTTCTTTATCCAGTATCTCCAGTGACTGCTGACCAAAAGCTGCGTAAATTTTCTCCGCTATTTTTGGACCAATCCCTTTAATCTGCCCGGAAGAAAGATAGGCAATAATGCCTTCCTTCGTCGGTATTATCACTTCGTTATAACTCTCCACTTCAAACTGGATGCCAAATTTGGGATTTTTACTCCAATGCCCAAACATGTCGTAGCGCAGGTTGCTCGATATAGGTAAGCAATATCCCACTGCCTTCACCTGTGTAACCGTGTTCCCTGTGCTATCTTTGATCTTTTCGCATGGGTTGTAGAGCGCAATCATATAACTGCTGGCATCAACAGCCGTAATACTTTGTGGATATATGAGCCTATCAAATTCACATAGCAAAATTTTTACTCCTTTCTCTGAGTCGTGTTATAGATACAAAAAACTCCCGAATCGTATCCAAAGATACAACGGGAGTTTTTTGTGAAGCTGCAGCCAGTTGTCCTTTCATCGGAACATCGCCGCATTTTCAAGATATGACAAAGGAGCAGAGATACCCATCAAGAAATTCTCCCTGTCCAGGCGAACTTTCCGCTTATCGCAGCCACGCTTTGTCAGTTCCTTTTGTACTTGCAGGTATACACCCTCATCAAAAGCAATCATCGGCATCTTCAGGCAGATTGCATGGGCAATTTCCCCACGCATCCCACTGCTGATCCGGTTACCGCATATCAGCAGGATATCGCTGCCTTTCAGCAGTTCCAGACCGAACTGAAGGGCAAGCGCTCTATCAGATGGAATATTGTCGCAAAGGATCATCGGGAGGTACGCATGTGGCGCACTTGCGTTCATGCTCATCTTTTTCATGGCATAGAACATATACGCCCTTGTCGCCTGCATGTTCTGTGCAATCCCTTCATTCGTGTCTGCACTGAGCGGCGAGCAGATATACGCCCTCTTTTTGCACCTGTCATATGGCAGGAACTGATAAACCAACTCCTGCTCCCAACCTTCATGATAAATATTTTCCATTATGGTCTCCTTTCTAAATTGGCTGGACCGACACCTTTACCTTGCGGCTTTCCGATGCTTTTAGAACATCAGTATAAATTGCCGGGTATTTTTCCTTCAAGGCTTTGGAATCGGGCCTGCGGGTTGTTTTTGTCACGAAATCAATCAAAAGCTTATCGCTGGTCGTTTCCAAGACGCCATGCTCATGCTCCTTCATGACTTCGGCAATTCGCACACTATGTGCTTCAATCTCCTTTTCATATGTTTTGATTTCTCTGTTGCATTCAGAGATCTTCCCTTGAAGCATTGCGATTCTGCGCAAGGGCGATTCATACTTGCGGGAAAACTCTATTGTTGGAAGTCCCGCCTGACTTGCACCATAAATCCTTGCCAGTGACTCCAAAGCAAGCTTTGGTGCAACATCCGCCATTGTCGGGGGTTTATCATTCTCAAGGCTCCAGATCCATTCGTCCAGGCGTTCAAAAATCATATCCTCCTTCGCCTTATCACGAATAATCTCAGGCATTGCCAGATCATTGTCCGGATTATTTCCCCAAACGGCAGAAAAAGCGCCAATGTTCACATCCGCTACCGCAAGATAAAACCTCAGCTGCATTTCATAGTAGAGCGGAATCGCTCCATCTGCCCACTCATCCGCTTTGTGATAAGTACAGCTTTTACACTCCAAAATTCCCGGTTCGTTATCGGACGCCCGTGTAAAGCGCCGGTCGAAATTGGCAAGAGCATAAGAATGATCTGCGTGCTGATATAGATTCGTGTCTTCCATAACGGTGTTGCCTGTCTTTGCACCATACCAATAGGCAGCAATCGGCTCCAAAAGATGACCCATCTGCAATTGATTGGCATTGGCTTTTTTTGCAGGCTTCATTTGCCCTTTTTTGATTTTCCACAGCTCCAGCGGAGTCGTCCATGGTGATACACCAAAAATAGCTGCAACATCGCTACCGCCCACTGTATAGGGAATATCCCCTTTGGGGCCGTGCATACGGCATTCCAGCCATCTGTCATTCGTCATACCTGCGGTATCACAAAGAATAATTGGTTTTGCCATCAGTAACTCACCGCCTTTGCAAGGTCATAATCACTCCACCTGAATGAAAGCGCACGAGCCATATTTTCTTCTATGACCAACATCTTACTTTCCGGCGTATTCTCAGTCCTCAAAATAAACGGGATCTCCTGCATGGCAAGAAATACGTCATGGGCTGTCGCCGGACCGCCTCCGTATGCCATCTCGTACATGGCGATAGCTTCGACTGCAGCCTTTTTGGGCAGACTCAGTTTTTTACATACCCTGGTCATTGCGTTTACCGGATAATCCAAATGGATCTCCAGCAGTTTCTGCAGTTTGGCAATGCTATCCCCAAATTGGGCAAACAGCTGATCCAACGCCGTATCAAAGTCGGAAACCTTGGACTGATGCCTGTGGTCAACTGCGATGCAGCCCCCGATATGGATAGAACATTTTCCACTCATCAGGAGAGCCGAAACCTTTGCCGAAGCCACTCCGGTATCCGAACTCATAAAACGGACTCCCGGCATCAGTTTGGAAGACATCGTCCCCTTCCCCAGTGAGGACAAAAGTTTCGCATATGTTCCAATCAAATCTTCTTTCTGATTCGGCATTGTCCATGACGCGCTTACCATCGCATGGTCACAGTATCCAGACTCAAATACATTTCCGTTGAATTGTGCATCCAACTTTCCCTTCAATGTAGCGAGAAGTTCATCTACTGGCAGCACCGAATAATCAACTGCATCGCCAGAATGAACTGCTGCTACCTTCTCATCACGAATCAGCAAAAGTGCATCTGCTGAATAAAGGCGCAGGCAGGCATTTAATACCTCCGCCAGCACTTCACGGCTCAGTTTTGGAAGCGCCGTGCCACCAATTTTTGCCCTGTCCAAAAGACTTTTGTAGGCTGTCATGCGCATAGGGAAGAGTTCTCCGTTAACACGCATTGCCAGACCGAGATTGTCCGCTGTGTCATCCACAGCGTCCTGTGTGGTTCCTGCCGCAAAAGCCGACAGATCAACACTCAGAGCAGAGCCTTTGCCCAACGGCTGAATCTCAAGGTCGCTGACCTTACTTTTGATCCAACGGCTGTTCATAGACTGTTCCTGGTGATAATCAAGCATTTTACGATAGGAACTGAATGTGGTGTAAAAACCATCCTGACATTGTTTTTGCATATTTCATGCTCCTTTCTTTTCTGACGGGATTGCCGCCTTGATATATAACAAAAGCCAGCAATCTCGAAAGACTGCTGGCTTATGCCCAAGATAAATTGGCCGGAAAACAAAAAAAGTGCCATCTGCATAATTGCAAATGACACTTTGATAAACTCTGTTAAACTGTGTTCGACCGTAGCCAAACTTGATACTGATATGGATATTATAACAGATTTGTTCGCCATAGTCAATCCACTGGGAAAAGAGCACATATGCTGTTTTTCAGAATGCCAGCAAGTTCGCTACTTCATCCACTGTGTCAAGGACTTGATGAAATTCAAGCTCCCCAATATACTTATTTTCGACAATATACTTATCCCACAAAAGATACATCTGCGGCTCTTCACGTATATCCTTGATAATCGCTTTCCAATCGCGGATATCCTCCACGGACTCTCTCTTTTGAGCGGTATGTATGACTGCCATGCGTAAAATGTCCACATTGATTTCTTCTTTTCGACTCCGGAAAAGAGTATGTAAATCATAAAAGTCTCTTGCCCGGGTTGTTCCGATATTTCTACGGATAATCGTTTCATATTTTTCAGCAAGAACCGTTTCCAAAGTATATGCCATTATAGAAACTGTTTTTTCATCGAAAATCAACGGGAAATCATATTGTATCGCCGCCGGTGTTATAATGTCTCCGGTTGTGACATCAATTTTCATAGGACTGTCAATTTTTCCGTATTTTGCCCGCAAATGTACACGAAAATTATTATAGGCATCCTCCTCTCGAATCGGTTCGATTTTTTCATATTCAAATGAAATGCCGTCGTTGACATCCGTTGAAATAATTTGCTTTACAGCTGCAACGATTTCATCTTCTTCCATCTGAATACCACGCACCGTTGTGTCCATATCCATTGTAGTGCGTTCACCAATACCGATCATTGATGATATCAAAAGCCCGCCCTTCAAAATAAAATTGTTCCGAAAGGATGAGACTGCCAAACGCTCGATGATTCTTTCAAATAAAAACATCTGCAGTACCTCCTGTGCACGAAGATTTTTCTTCGCTGCCATGCTGCGAATGGCTCCTTTTAGTTGCTCCGGTGTCTTCATTATAAAACCTCCATATATGTTCTAATCCTATCTTCAATTCCAAATATCTTGCCATATTTCAGCAGTTTTCTGTTATTCGGATTTGTCTTGAAATAGTCCTTAATTGCCTGCGTAAAAAGCTGCAGCTCAATTTGATCCTTATCCCGAATCACATCACAAATACAGCGCTCTCGGTCATAAAGCTTTACCATCCCGCCTTGAGGGGATTTTGTTTCTGTTATTCCAAGATCGTAAACTTCTGTCTGCACATAATGACAACGCAAATTCGGATTATCGCGCCTTAATCTACTGATGTTCGTTCCGCGAGGCAGTGTTATATCCAAGATGTTCGGCGTCCTGTCCGACATCCCCCAAAAGAACAGTGCGGTGCCATATGAATATATTATCTTTGCGCTTTGCGCCTGAAGAAGCGCAAACTCGTCAGTAAATTCATCGGTCAAAGTATATAGCCCTTTCCGCACTGGATCTAATTTTCCCATATCAACATACTTCTTCAGCATCGGTCTGCTGATTCCAGCCGCTTCAATATCCGAAGTCTTAACAAACCCATTGCTATTTTCGGCAATCGTTTGAATTTTAGCCCAAATCGTATCCGTGTCAATACACCTCCTTGACTTCTATTTACATTCGTGCTTCATATTATACACAGTTGAAGTGCAAATGTAAATAGAAGTCTTGGAAATTAGTATGTCCTAAATGAAAACAATTATACAAAAAGGGATGCCGCCGAAACGACATCCCTAAGAAAAAATCAGAACCTACTCGTACTTCACTGTCTTAAACCTACCGATTGAGGTAAACAGTTCAATAAAAGTTTCGTTAATTTCCGCCATATAAAGATGCTCATACAAGAACCTTATTACTTCAGGATTTAATATTTCCATGACAGTACGCTCTTGTTTATCAATAAGAAAATATTGTCTGGTCTCGCCATTGATAAAAAATTTTTGCTGGGTGCCACCCCATCGGTCTATCATATAATTGAATGAATTTATATCGGCATTCTTGCCCCAATCATATACCCAACATTCTTCACCATTTCTGATAATTTTTCTGTACGTTTCCGGATTATAATAAGCAGACATATTTCTCCTCCTATCTACAAATATATTTGTATTATAGCAAAAAAACCATCCTTCTTCTACATATAGTTAAAGCAACTGAGGGATGCCTACAAAAGACATCCCCCAGACGCAGATACTATGCTGCGCTTCTGTTCAAAGACCACATTCCCCTGCCATCATGAAAGAAGTATGTAGGATTGATCTGAAGCGTTTGGCGGATTTTTTCTTTCCACCACTTATTTGCCTGTGCTTTTCTGTGCGGCTCTATTTTCTCATAGAGAAACGTGAGCGTCACCGGCTCGCTGCACTGTTCTAAAACGGCAGCAACCACATCACGCCATGTCGCTCCCGGCATATCCCGGATATCGACCTCCGCTTTCTTTGCCATAATAATCGGAACCAGAAGCGGTGAATCCTTTCGGACAATCATCACATATTCATGCAGAATCGGAATGAATTTTCCGCTATACTGGATCTTGTCTGAAAAGCAGTTATGCTGGGCCTTGATAATGATATTCTCCAAGGAACCCGGCTTGATGATTTCAGAAAGCATACTGTAAAGCACACCTTTTTTCTTAATGTCTCCCATCAAAACCGCCATCCTGCCTCCTTTTTCAAGGGCGGAAAACTGCTTCATCATGGCATAATTCATTTTATCAACAAAGCTTTCCCAGTCCGGTATGCGCGACAGATCATACTGTCTCGGGTCATAACCGTAGTTCTTTTGGACATCAGAAGCTTTATACATGACATCCGAAAACGTGACGATATCCCAATATGGAGGATGCCAGAAGATGAACTCCGGACGCTCCGGGATTTCACAGTTCATGATATCAAATCCGCTGTGCAGATCATACAGATGACTGCCAATGCCCAATTTGTCCGCCGCTGCTTTGGTCGTCCCGCTGCCACACATGTAGTCACAGATTTCTCCCGGGCGAAAGAACCCTAAAAGATCCTCAATCAGTCTGGGAGAGCAGTTCCCCCGATAACGGTTATTGCCGCCTTCGCCACGCTCCGGATAGGAGACAATGCTGGTCAACGGCCTTGATTCGCTTTTATAAGGCATAATGCCACCTCCTCTCTAACACTGAAGCATTTCTGCTTCCGCTCGTGCAATTTCTAACTCTACCACAGTTCGATCCGCAGACCAGACTTTCATGTGCTGTCTAATAAAAGATTCTACATCTTCCATCAAGACCCTGTTATAGGCTTTGGTCAACTTTTGATCCAGTTCAGAAGCAGTACATGGATGTCTGTTAAGAGTCTTAATAGCCTTTTGGAATCGTTCCATTTCATTTGTGGCAAACGTATGCTCTGCATGACGGTAATTCCAGTCATAGAGCATATAGCAAGCCAGCCATCTCCGCTTTAAAACTGCAGATATTTTATCTTTCGTGATACTGAGATTTTCCAGGACAATACTCATTTGCCCTGCTTTCGCATTTGTTTGGTTATGCAACACTTTCATCGCCTCCTCACAGCACCTCATCATGCCAGCTATTTTTTGCCTTATGAAACAACTCCAGGAGCTGGCTCACAGTCATGTCAATATTGGAAACATTTTCTGTAACCTCAAACCCATCCGCACTTAATTCAAACCAGCAATGGTCCGCTTCCTCGTCAAACCTGTCAAAACGTTTTTCAGGAAGCCCCACCTGCCGGGGAATAAAATATTCCCCACAGTCCAGACAGGAGATGATTTCTGCAATCTGCGCTTCGGTTATCACGCCCATTATCACGCAGGAATTTTGCATTTTATAGTTGTCAGCATCCCTGTAAAGATAGCTGATTCTTGTATTTATGGTTCCCATGGCTTTGCCTCCATTTCTGCATACAGACAGCATTCTTTACATGCCGCACTTCCATTTCCGACACACAGCGGGTATGGATTGTCCTGTTCCGGCGTATAACAGTCCGGATGCGCATTTTCTTTCAGATACTCATCCACAAACGCATGAGCCACCTCGGAAACCGTTTCCCAGTAAGCCTCCCAATAAGAATCATTTTTCCCCAATGCACTGTGAAGCCTTTCCGGAAAACGTGGATCCTGAACCATGCGGTTGTATTGCTCATCGGTCAGCTGATCCAGTTCATCCCAGTCTGACACCTGTGATACAAAATCCTCAAGCTGGCAGGATGCCTTGTAAATCCATCCCATTTCTCTGACAAACCGGTTGGAGACACAAAGCTGCTGGGATATGATTGCGATATGATAATGGTTTTCGCAGTATTCACCGTCAATGTAACATTCATAGAGGGAGTCTGCGGAATGTTCCACAAACTTCTCCTTATCCGTCCATTGGGGAATACAACCGCTTTCCTGTTCTTCCTTCAGCTTCTGTACCAATAAGCGCTTTGCATCATTAAAATCTGTATAGACTTCTGAAGAGTTCCCCTGTTCGCCATCTACCGCCCAATCTTCCAAAAGAATATAAATTCTTGGATGCTGGCGGCACTCTTCCAGATCGTCAAGCGGCTCCACCATAGATGGAGCCATGATGACAAAATCCAGAATGATGTCGTCAATGGTCTTTTTCTGGCTATACAGTTCAGAAAAAACCTCTTCCAGCTTTTTTACTTCACAGGGCAATACAGGAACCTCAAAGGAGCAGTACAGATCCGGCGTTTCATTTTCCGTTTCCTTATCCTCCCCGACACGGATTTCCGTAATTGTCCCATACAGACCCTCATACTCGCTTTCCGGCGTTCCCACAATGGGAGCGCCGATTACATAGGTTGTGCCTTCGTATTCAAACTCAGCACCGATTCGATTGATAATCATTCTTGATACCTCCTTCATTCTGATACTTTTATGGCAAACAGACAGCGTGGATCATAGCGCATTTCGATGGCTGCCTTTCTACAGGCTTCCTCCTCGTTTTCCGCTTTTATGACTGCGATAAATGGAGTCGGCTCCATATCGTGCCACCTTCTTTCGTTTTCTGTGCCGCACATGTCAACTTCTGCCAGTTCATCATCTGTCAAACCGACAATATCAAACATTTGTGAATCACGGACCCATGATGAATCCATGCAAACGACATACGTGTTCATCTGAATCCTCCTTAAATGTGATAGTCTACGGCAACCAATACTGTATCCTCACCCGTGCCATCAATGTAACCGTCAATGTAGCTGCGCCATTCTACCGGGACATAGCTGCCTGATTCTGAATCAAGCACACTGTCCTCTTTGCTAAACCACTGGTCTGCATCCACAATATCATGCGTGCCTATCGGGTACTTCCAGTTGCTTGGAATCCCATACTCCTCAAGGTATTCTTCCAATGTAGAGCCTTTTCGGTAGACGTATCTGCCCCAGCGTATAACTCCGTCCGGAACGATTTCTCCATAAAAGTCGGAATCGGTCTTTCCTGCCAGAAACATTTGCTCAAGCTTATAAAAGCGCTCTTTTGCTTTCTGATTTCTCCAGCCCCGCATCTCTTCCCATGCGATATCTTTTTTTCTGGCGGCACAAACCCACACATATCCATCCGGTGTTTCTTCTTTTCTATCTGAATTGCACCAGCTTCTTTCACCAATGGAATACTCCGTGCAGGTATCTTTTACCAGAAACATCTCCGGCCAGCGCCCGCCAATGGAATACCAGTCCCACATGGCGTTTGGATTATAGTAATATCCATAGCCCTGATGCTTTTCATCAAAAGAATAACCGCATCTTTCTTCTGCATATTCCTCAAAACTCCTATAGAGCTTTTTGCGGGGATACTTAGGCAGAGCCATCATTCGTTTTGCTTTCTTAGTACGCTTTTCATGATGAAGCGGTCCTGCATCCCTTTGAAACACCTTTCCGTCACGGACAACAAATCTGCCCCAGATCGGATAGCCGTACTGCTCCACAATTGTGCCTTGGGGAAGCTTTATGCAGTCAACCACGCTCTCGTATTCTTCACGCAGTCTTTCTGTCCGGTTATCAAATTCCAGATATTCCGGATCCTCCAGCCACGCACAATAAGGATACATCAGCTCAGAAACGCCGTCATTCACTGTACGGGAGAATGATGACTGAAGATTTTGGCATCTCACAATCGCAAGGTCCAGCATAAAATTCTTTGTTTCAATTTGCTTCTGAATCTCTAATTCCTTCAGAGCCTCTGCTATTTGGTTGTCCAATTCCTTGTCTTCCTGTATCTGAGAGATTTCTAAAGCTGCTAATGTTAAAAAGTGCATAATTCCCTTCCTTTCTGAATAACAGGCGGGCAGCTGTAGAAATCCAGCTGCCCGTCGTATTTTTATAATTTGATGTTGTTATACCCTCACATGCTGCTTAATAGCAGCGGTCAGTTTTGTGGGCAGTTGGTTCGGGCCTTGCATCCTCATGATGAGGGTATATCAGGCCGTCAAATAATGAATATTGCATTCCGTTGCTCGGACAATGGAGAGATATTCCGGCACCAGTCTTTTCGTTTCTTCCCGTGTCGATGTCCCATAATAATCCGTGTAATTCAGCGTGATACAGTCTGCCGGAAGAATCGTCGCATGACGCTCAGTGTCATAGACACATTCAGAGGGCATAAACTCAGCCATGACCAGGTTTCTACCTTTATCGTCGAACAGACTGACACTCTCATGGCAGTCCCTGTTGAACAGATCTAACTGGCACCTTTTGGCGCTCATGGTGACTCCACCGCTGAAATGCAGAGTGATGTTGTACAACTCCTCATGCATGTTGATGATATTGATGTCCAGTATTGCCGCTTCAAACGGAATCCCAAGGCTAAGTTCAAACGCTATCGCACGGAGGCAGTCATAATTCAAAGCCACTTTCTTCGAGAACAGGATTACCTTCTCAATCTCGCCGTGGCACCGAGCCTCTAACTTATCGGTCAGATATTCCCTGATATCTTCCGAAGACGGGTAATCAAAGCGGAAATGATAGTGGAAACGACCTGGGCGATTCACCAGATAATCGCTTAGATTGTACAGGCTGTTGCATGTGATAATGAACAGCTTTTTTCCGTCAGATGTTCCGTCAAACAGGCTCAAAAGCCCAGACTGCGGATCTGCTTCATTTTCTCCTGGCCGGATACTGCCAAAGGTCTTGTCGAACTCGTCAAACAAGATGACAGCCTCCTGGTCGATGGACTCAATATAGGAAGCGATACCCGGGATGAACTGGTCAACAATAATGACAGGATACCCGGTCTTAACCGCCTTTGAGGAAAGGACTCTGGCAAAAAGCGACTTGCCAATACCTTTGTCTCCACTTAGGATGACACCAAGATTCCGTTCAAACATTGCAAATGCCGCAATGACTTTGTCTGCCTTTTCCGGATGGACTCCGTAGACCTTCTCCTTCACCACCAAGTCCGTCCGTGCTTCCAGAAAAAAGCCGGACATCTTTGAGAAACGGACCGTGTAAGTCTTTGCAGGGAGCCTGTCGTAGGCCTTGAGTGAATCATCATAAATCTCATATTTCGCACCAATACTTATAGCTTTCATATTATTGTTAACGCTCCTTCTTTATTTTTATTTCTTTCTATTGTTATGAATTACGCAGGGCAAAGCGGATTTCATCCTTTGTCCTGCCTTTTGTTATACCCTCACGTACCGCTTAACAACAGCGGTCAGTTTTGTGGGCAGTTGGTTTAAGTCTGAGATATCCAGGAATGAGTCCCCATAGATTCTCTCAATATTCTGCTTATCATCACCAATAGCGGCTGCAACAAACAAGATACCTTTGCGTTGATACTCCTGCTTGATGCCGCGAAGATCCTCCTCAGCTGCAGAACCACCATAACCGCTGTCAGCAGGCTGTCCGTCTGAAACCAGTATGAGGATTTTTACTGCTTCCGGCCGCTTAGACAGCTGCTCCGCTACAAAACGGAGTGCGGCTCCGTCACGGTTGCTTCCTCTGGCCGCAATATCCATCATGCGGTATTTATCATCATGATCAAAGCCATCAAATTCCGCATAGGAATATAGTGCTACTGTATTTCCGACATCGGTATAATCGGTGGAATGACCATAGACCATTACCGGGATGTCCAGGCTCTGGCAGAAATCATACAGAATAATAGCTGAGGCTCTGGCATAAGTACAGCGATCACAGGAACACATAGACCCTGACTCATCCAGAAGCAGGCCGACTGCCAGCTCCGGAATCTCATTGGGCAGGTTGTTCTTATAAAACACCTTACCGTCATTCCTGCACAGTGCGTGCACATCCAAACGGCGGCCCATGATAAGACCGGTCAGCTTGCCGCCTCTTCGATTTTCCTTGAGCTGCTTCTGCAAACTCTTCTGCAGCTGGCGGGAAATATTGATCAAAGGTCCCGCAATAGCATTATACTGTTCTATAAGCTCCTCATCCACAGAGGCAATCCGATTGATTCGGATAGGTACCCCTTCATGGATATTCCCATAAGAAATATTCTGAGCCACATCATTCAACTCCTGAATCCTTTCATTCTCCAATTGCTCGCAGACCGCTTTTTCCGCCATCTTGTCCAGAAGACGTTCGATATCGGATGCAGCACGATCATACTGCTCCCGCTCATAATCGTCGTTTCTTTCTATTGACCCACCAACAGGTTCTGAAAGTGATTCTGACTGGTGGTAGGGGATGCGTCCCTGCTCAGTATCCGCAGTTTCCTGTTTCTCAGCACCGGAACTGCCACCATCTATAGGGGCAGTTTCTTTATCTGAAGAATTATTGCTTCCCCCAGACCCAGATGGCTTTTCTTCCGTTTCAGAGTCAGTCTGGAAGCCCTCTGTTTCTCTTGAGTCATCCTCGCTCTCGGCGTCTGCATGAGTCTGTGCCCGTTTGCCGGCCGTCGCAGATTCTTCTGACCCGTCGGATGCTTCCGGCACCGGCGTGCTGCTTCCTTCACCAATTTCGGAACCGCCGGCAATTGCGCCCAACACTTCCGACAAGGTTTCTGCAAGGCTGGCGGAACCTCCGGAGGTTATAGCCTCTTCCTGACGTTTTTTGCATTCTTCACAAAATGATTCGATATAGTCCCAGCACCTTACCAGTACCATATTGACGACATTCAGCCGGTCTTTTCCGGACCTGCTCATTAAGGCGCTGTCAATATCGGTAATTAAACCGAACACCGCCTGAATTCTTTCATCGCTGAGCGGTTCGTCCCCATACTTGATTTCGCCAAATTTTGCATAAGACAGCATGATCTGAAGAATGCTTTCAAAAATATGACTTTCTTCATCCTCCTGCTCGATCAGCTGCGTCACGGTCAGTATTTGCTCGAAATGCCGCTCCCGCAGCTTTTCAAGCCCGTATCCCAGTGTACCTGGGAAATTGTTCAGCACCCGGTTTTCAATATACCCATCCTCAATTACATTGGAGATATAATGGGCAATCATCTGCACCATCTCCAGATTTCTTGGATCGGTTCTCACATAATTCCAGAATGCTTTCTCGTTCCGTGCATCCGCCGTTGTCTTCAGGTCTGGCGGATAGGGATACCAGCGACCGCTTCCTAAATAATTGGCATGTGTCTGTGCTGCAAGAAAATCTGTATAAAGGACATGTCCCAGCTCATGAGCGAACATACCGCATACGATCTGGTAGCGGTTTTCCCTCCCCTTTACCTTCGTGACCATAGGATACCCGGCATTGATACGCACAAACATATTGTCCGTTGATGCCACATGCTTTTCTCTCGGTTTCCAGTAAAGATTCACACGGACCCGTCGGTTATAGTGATACCGCCTTGTCTGTGCTGCCGCCAGATCTTCAAAATGTCCCGCCAAAAGACGGGACGAGAAGAATTGTCGGTCTGAAATTTTACTGCGCTGCTCATTGAGCCGCTGTTTTACTAACTTGTGATTCACCCTCGCCATACAGGGTTGACCTCCTTTCTAAATACATTTATGCGGTTGCTCTCTTTCGCTTCTTTGTAAAAATCGGTTCCAAAACTGCACTGATCAGCGCCTCACGGTCTACTTCATCTGTGGTCGCCTTGCTGATGATCGTATACAGCGCCGACTCATATACATCGCCGGTAATCTCACTGCTCACAATCCAGTCAATCAGGCTGCGCATACCATAGGAGCCGTCCGTAATACTGTTCTTTCGGCAATACTCCGACAGGTCGTTGACCACCTGCACCATCTGGGAGATCTGGTACTCATCGGTTGCGCCCGTGACGGCCATGGCGCGCTGCACCATAACTTCAGGCGTCGGAAGTTCCACATCTCGTACCAGACTCATTCTGTCGATAACAGACTGGTTCATACTGCGGCATCCCTCATATCCGATATTAGTCGTCACTACGACCACCGCATCCGGATGACGCTCTATCACCTCTCCGGTAGGAAGAGTGATTGTCCCGGTCTGCTCCAGCAGAGAATTCAGTCCTGGCAAAACGCCGGGCTGGACAATTGTCGTAGGCTCCTGGATCTCAATGACATACCCATACTTCAGAGCCTTGATAAAATCAGTCTCAATATAAGTATAGGTTTGACCACTGCTCTTGGAATTTTCATCTCGTCTGGACAGGGCACACACCTTCTCCGTTACACGATCCAGCACAATGCTCATACAGTCCTGGGATGTTGCGGCTGCATTTTCTACACCAGTCAGAGCCTGATATACCCCCGCCGGATCATAATCCATATCATCCAAATCGGGCAGATTCATCATTTTGGATACGTTGGCATAGTTGATTCCACCCATACTCGCCAAAATCGCTTTTTCATGATCAAGCTGTGCATCCCCGGTAGAACCCGAATCGGTATCCGGAAAAATCTGACCGATGAAGTCAAATATTTCTGTGCCTGCCGAGCAGGTGTATGCCATATACGGAAGCCCCAGCCCTGCTGCAATCGCTTTTGCGCTTCTGGTCTTTCCGGTTCCCGACGGGCCACGGAGGAGGAAATTCCTCATCTGCGTCGGTTTCCCGGTGGTTGCCTGAGCATGTTTGCAGATATCAACGACCTCCTGTGGAATGATGTACCATTCCGGAAGCACCGGTATCAGCTGTTTTTCCTGACTGCTCATCGTCCTTGGATGCAGTTCATACTTGCCGACAAAATCCGTGTGTTCCACAATGACATCTGCGCTCTTCACAATAACCCTCGCTGTTTTTGCAAAGATCGTAAATTCCCCAGCAATCACATGGGTAGGCTCAAAAGCGCCGGAATCCAGCTGCACCTGAGATACACGCATCAGATTTCCGGCCTTGTCCACACTCACCTTGACGGCTGCTGAACAGGAGGCATCTTTGATGCGTCTGTAGGCGTTATCACATAGCATTGCCATGTACTCCGTAGCCGAGGATAAATCCGAAAATCCATGACTAAACTGATCGCGGTATAATTCAAAATTATCACTGAATTCCTCATCATTCATAAGTACCGGAAACAGTGCCATCATAACGGCAGCTCCGTCACGCCCTGATGCGTTTAGCACATAGTTTTCAAAAACTTCCGTGTTCTTGTCATACACACTTGCCATTAGCGAACCAGAGTTGCTGTCATATACTACCAGATGATACTCATCAGGTCCCATGGACGATTTGTATTCAGCAACTGTCCTGTGGTCGATGACTCCGACAGCTCCTTCGGCGCTGCCATCCATGCAGCGGCAAACTGCATGTACCGCCTTTATGACTGTTGAACACAAAGTTGCATTTGTCCCATCTCCATATTTCGATGATACTGACACCTTTTTGTTCGTCAACGTATCAAACGGTTCCGGTAAGGGACGGCTGTAATTAAAGATGTTGTTCATGTATGCACTCATACGTTATTTCCTTTCTGCATTTGACTGCGTAAGATTGATTTTGATTCCCTCAGATACACACTGGACATCCGTAAGCCCGGCTCTTATCAGTTCCTGGCAGATATCTGCCCAACTCTCCCGGACCGGAAGTTCTTCCGCGAGCAAAATCAATTCTGAGAGATTTTCCCCAATTGCTTCATTACATCTGGCATTCAGCTCGAAAATATGAGCATCTGCCCACTCAAAGGCCAGCAACTCGTAATTTTGTACCTCTGGTTCTTCTTCAGGTTCCGGGGCATTATCCTCCGGCTCCAAAACCGCATCCTCCTCAGCCGGCGGATTGTACTCAATTCCAACCACCTGCAGGTTTTGGATCACGACTCTGGCACGGCGGTATCCGCCGGCACGGTTCAGCAGGATGAATACCTCCTGGTTTTCCCGGATGAGCCTTTCGGCATTCGGCGCCTCCCAGATCCATCTTGCTTCCGGATACTCAGATAGCACAAGTTCTGTAACCCGTCTGAGTATGACGGAATATGCAAGCACCTGTACATCTTTCTCGGTCGCTTCTTTTACCGGCTCCGGCAAAAGAGGAAGTGGTACAATTACTTCAATCTTTCTGGAGGAAAGAAAAAGCAGTCTTATCACCGCTGCAAAAATACCGAGAATAATCAATAACAGGATGGGCCATAGCCGGCATATAAAAGTGAGCAAAGCCAGCATACCTAACAGCACCAGCGCTTCATAAGCCATGTGCCTTTTTTGATCTTTCTTATTCATCACTCTGTTCCTTTCTGACTTCGTTCCTTTGGAATAAAGATATAGAGGCAGTTTGCATTACTGCAATCAACAGTATTATGCAAAATTACTGCCGCCGCCTGCGATGAGTCAAATTGTTTTCCCGGTATTTCTCCAATACCTGCGGCTACATGACCAAGAATGGTTCTTCTTTGGAACCCGTCCGCCGCTGACAAAACACGGCAAAACTCCTCCCCATCTCGATAGACTGAAATAGCATACTGTCTGTTCAGGGAAATGCTCATCAAGATACTATGAAGTTCTTCTTCATTCAGACATCCTTTTGTCTTGCCCTTCATTGTAGCCTTGAATTTTGTGTGTTTCTCCTCCTCAGAGAGAAGGCAAAAGGTTTCATTTGTCATAAGACACCTCCTTTGAAACGCAAAAAGGCGCACATGAGCATACAGTGTCTGTAACTCATGTGCGCCTTAATACGCCGGATTCAATTGTTGCTCCAATCAATTCTCATCAAAGAATGATCCGCCGCCAAATGCCTCATACCCGGTAAAATTTCCGGATGCTTCAGCGCCTGTCGCAGGAGTTGAAGCAGCATTTTGCGGAGCAGTATTCTGAGGAGCAGTATTCTGGGGAGCCGCATTCTGCTGTCCTGCAGCTGCCTGGTTTTCCTTGGACTTGCCTCCACCGGAAGCATACTCAATGTCATCCAGAATAATAACCATCATTTTTCTGGTTTCTTTGGTATCCTTATCTTCCCAGGAATCTTCGTCCAGCCTGCCAATCAGATTCACAAAGGAACCCTCTTTCAGCTGCATCTTCTTGATGCGCTCGCATACGCCGTTAAACGCTTTGACCGGAAGGTTAATCCAGCGGCTGTCGTTTTCAGCATGAGGGTCATAGACCTTCTTGCCGATTCGGAACCTCACAGAATCACCATTCTCAGAAAAGCGAAGAGCTGGCGTGTTGTCATAACCTTTGGATACGACGACTTGTGTTGCAAAAACTTTTAACATGGAAATCTCCTTTCTCGCAGGGGTTACCTGCTATAAAATTATTTATTTCAAACCTGCTTTGCAGGTAGAAACCAAAAGAAACAAAAAAAGTGCCAACCAGCACAATTGTGCTAATTGACACTTTGAAAACTCGGATACTCGTGATTTCTCTTTGGAAATCTTGAAACTGATATAAATATTATAGCATATGCAGCTTCAATAGTCAATCCATCCGAAAATCACTTGGAAATCGCTTTTTCGATCTCCGTTTTTGCGAAATCCAAAGCAATAACTGCCTTCAGCAAGTCAAATCGGTAGGTGCCGTCTTCATTTTCATTTTCCTTGATCAACTCCTGTATTTCGTTCAAGAGCCGATTCAACATCTCCTTATCTGCTTCCATTTTAATTACCTCTCTTTTTTGTTCCCAGTGCATAGTAGCTGCATATCATATAACTGCCCTCATGCTCATATACTGGGGTTTTGTCTGATAAGTATATAATAACAGTATCGCCAATAGAGAGCACCTTCATTCTTTGCCGAATAGGAATTTTCACTGCGTTTCCCTCCAGTTGAACCCAGATTCCTCTGATTCTTTTTCGGATCCCGACCGTCTCAATTTTTTCGCAGATTCCCTGGATACACATATAGTTGCCAGCAAAGCTATTATAGCATAGTCGAATCCCGTTTATAAGCAGAAACCCGGATAATAATAGACAGGGAAGGCTGAAATAGAAATCCCGGAACCCAAGCAAGATGCTAACAAACAACAGCAGGAAAACAGCACCCCCTGCAATCCTTATGGCAATCTGCTTTTGTAAAGGTGCTGGCAACCCATAAAATTTCTCCTTCATCTGCTTCACCTCACAATACGATTAGTTTCTTTTTCTTCAGCAGCCCGAGCAGTATCTTTACGGTGTCATCCCTGCAATCCGCACATTCCATGATCTGCTCCAGGCAATTATCTGCGATGGTATTCTTTGTGTAGATTGCCTCCACCAACGCCTGCCGGTTTTCAGAATGGAGATATCGTGGTTCAGGTTTGATCTTATGCTCTCTAAGAAAAATAAGTTCTGCTACCGTCAATCGAAGTCCGGCATTCCGAAGCCAGGTTAATGCTTCCTTTTCTGCGTGGCTCAAAAAAATTTCCGGTTTTGCATTGACCGCCGGGCAGCAAACGCACTGTGTGAGGATTCTGTATCTTGCCACATCAGTATTTTCTGCTCCCGTTTCTGCCAGACCCATTCTTGCCAAATGCTTCAGCGTCCGCTTCTCCGATTCTGTTTTAGCCTCTGAAAATCCAAACCTTCCGTTCAGCCACAACGCCGCCTGTTCTCCGGATAAGCTATATTCCTGACCACATCTCGCCACCTGGAGAAGATGTTCCGTGGAGTTTTCTTTTACAATCCCTTTGGACAAATAAATCATGTTCATCACCTCTTTGACCTTTCAATTACATTACACGATTGGATAAGGTGATTTACAACATTTTATTTTGCTGTTTATATCAAGTACATAAGTGCAACACAAGCTCCGGCAATTAAGAGAACGCATGCCACGACCAATATAATCTTTTTAACCAGCGCCTTGTCAATCTCCTCACGCCCTCCCCCTTCATCAAAGGGACGGACATCATCATAATAGCCATCATAATCATCTTCTCTTACCGGCTCAGATGCCTCACCAGCTTTCACAGGAACAGCTGGTCTTTTTGTTTTACCTGAATATCTTCCTTTCTTTACATGTTTCTTGCTGCTCTTTTTCTTCTCTCGGTGCGCTTCGGTAACCGACGCTTCCTCCGGGACCGCAGAGGATAACGATTTTCCGCACTCCGTACAAAAGGATGCTGCCGGGTTTGCAAGTTCTCCGCCGCAATAAGGACAGTATTTCATAGTATTGAACTCCTTTCCTGAAAATAAAAAAAACAAGCAGATTCCTGAGAACCCACTTGTAGACGATATAAGTATAACAGATTTTCTTTTCCATGTCATCGGCATTTCCTATGCCACTTTTGTGCCATTTTATCTGCCATACCACGCCAATGAAGTTCTTCACTACGCAATCTCACTACATGGCCATTATCAAAGCATAAACCGCATTGGTCGCGGACAATCATAAAAAAAGCATATTTCTATCTAAACAAGATAATAAATATCTACCCTATCCAACATTATATCTTGTTTCAGTATAAAATCAATAGACGCGATAAAAAATATCTAAATAAGACAGAGAAAATGGAGATTTATGAATGGGTAGAAGCATGTTTACAATAAAAGGAAATATCTGCTCTGATAAAGTAAGATTGGGCCGCGCACTGCAAAAGCCCCCGATCACACAAGAAGAGCTTGCCCAAAGGATTCAGTTTATGGGTATGGAGGACATGACGCCTCTGATCATCTCACGTATAGAGAAGAACCAACGACATGTCTGTGATGCAGAATTGCTTATGCTGGCAAAAGCCTTGCATGTATCAATGGAATGGCTGGTTAGTGATACAGACGAGATAAAGATAAAATAAAATCTATTTGTGGCAAAAAAACGATGCAGAACAGGCTTTTTTAATAAGATGGCCTTTGTTGTTTTATGTCGAAAAACTTTTCCGTGCATGGCGGCGTCCTCCTGATTGCCGCCATGTCAAATTGCAAGGTGTAGGGTCGTCGTTGGGTTTTCTGCAAAAGGAAACGGCGGCTCAAATTTAGAGCTGCCGTTTCATGGGCGCGTGAATAGGGCTGCTGTACGACGGCTTTTTTCTTTTGCCGTCGTCCGGCAGATGAAATTTCTATTCTACTTATTTTTCTAATGTTAGAGGGATTATTTCCTTCCTCATAGACTGAGAGGCAATAAACGCATACAGGAGATAAATAAGGGTAAAAATCAGTAAAGCACTCAAAACCACAAGTGCTATCAATGCGGTTAGATTATCAAATACAGGCACATCATAAGAAGCTATAAAAAGCGTATGGCTCATTGACTTTAGTAAGCAACTACCAATGACTATTGCAGGAATAAATGGCAATGCGAAGTAAAGAAATATATGATCTCTCAACATTTTTTCAAGAACAATCACCTCGTTTCCAAGTGTTCTCATTACATTGTATTGACGCTTTATTGTTTTCACTTCCGTCAAAAGTTGAACAGCGAGTATTACAATACTAATTATGCCGATAACCAGCGACAAGTAGCACAATGGCAGAATAATTAAGATAGCTTGGCTGGTAGGTGTACTTGCTAATTTGCCCATGTAGTAATAGTTTCCTTTGTCGAGGATTTTTGTTGTGTATCCGTTTTCCCCGGAAGCAACCACATTGGAGTTCAATGGCCTAACTTGCGGAAATTCGTTTTCCAATTCAGACATATCAATCACTGTTTCGGATTGAGCAACATAGAGGCTGTACATCGCTTCCATATTTTCAATATAGTGATCCGGGACAACGATTACAAAATCTTGGCCGTTACCATATCCACCATACTGTGAGAACGCCTCGGTAAAAATATCCTTGCAAACCAGAGTGCCTTTTTCAATCTGAAAATTTGTAAATGTATCTTTCAGATATGGCAGACAATGAATGATGTATTGTTCTTCTGACAATGGTATTTGAGGCAGGCCCAACATTGCTCGCAAATTACAATAATCACTATATTTCATAAAGGCATCGTACTGGTTTTCTGCAATAACATAGTCGTTGATTGATACGGTTTTGCTTGCCCTGTTCCAGTATTTTGTTAAGACACGATTTCTAATGTCAGTAAATTGTGTGCTTTTATCTGTATATAAGCAATAGGAATATTGGTTGTCTACATCAATGCGTTCATTCAAGAATGAGGAATATTGGCTATAATCACCGTTCTCACCTACATGAACAATCGCAAGGTCGAATGGCTGCATAACAACTGCTTTCTCCATGACCTGATAAAAAGCATTTGTCATACCAATACAAACGATGGTGCAGGTGAATAAAATTGAGATAACACCTAATGAGAAACTCATTTTGTTGGATTTTGAAAGGAACATTCGTAAGGTAACTAAACGACTTCCTTTGTATTTCCAGTTCTGAGATTTATTAAGCATTTCGTGTATGATATAAATAAATCCTCGAAAGAAGAACAACAGCCCCAACATTGCCGAAACTGCACCTGCGGTAATGCTTGCCACTGTCTGTTTTGTTCCCGCAAACAAATAGAAACTTACAATGAGCATTACCACGGAAATCAGCAAAAACATGAAGCCAGTTTTAGATTGGTGTTCACGAACACTACTGTTGTTCCGACTGTAATTCAACAGATCTATCAATTTAACCGTTTGTACTTTTCTATTCGTCTTAATCAGTGCGATTATATAGACAATGCAAAATTCGATGCAAGTCAAGCCGACTGCTGATACAGAAAGAAAAGCTAATAATGCTTCTTGAAAGTGGAATAGATTTGAAACAAAACTTTCTAATATTTTAGAAACTAAAATCCCAAAGCCAAAGCCCACAATAACAGCCATAAGGCCCAAAAAAGCATTTTCCTTAAATATCATTTTGCAAATGTCGCCTTTTTCTACACCCAATATCATATAGGTGCTAATTTCCTTGCTGCGACGCTGTAAGATGAAGTCCATCATGTAGCTGATAAACCACCCAAGTGCAAATACAACGACGGCAGAAAAAAGGGCGGCAATCACGCCAATATCACCGTTTCCGCTCTCGGCAAATAAACGAAAAAGCTGTTGCATAGTATGAGAAACAATAAGAGAATTGAACGCATACATAAGGGCAACAACGCCGATAAGGGAAAACCAAAAAATCTTATATTCACTTAACTGCCGTTTCATATTACGTTGTGAAAGACTTGCAAGCATAATTTCAATTCCCTCCCATCATGGTGAGGACATCTAAAATCTTGTTAAAGAAAGTTCTGCGAGAATCGTTGCCTTTGCGGATTTCCGTAAAAATCGTGCCGTCGCGCAAAAAGAGAATACGATTTGCATAACTCGCAGAAAAGGCGTCATGCGTTACCATTAGTATGGTTGCACCCAGCGTTTCGTTGATGCTCTGGATAGTGGATAGCAGCATCTGGGACGAATGGCTGTCCAGTGCGCCGGTGGGTTCGTCCGCCAGAATCAGCTTAGGATTGTTGATGATGGCTCTGGCGCAGGCGCACCGTTGCTTTTGGCCGCCGGATACCTGATAGGGGTATTTTTTCAGAATATCCGTGATGTTTAGTTTACTGGACATTTCTTGTACCCGCCCGTCGATCTCACCTGCGGGAACCTTGTTGATTGTCAATGCTAGAGCAATGTTCTCGGAAATGGTCAGGGTGTCCAGCAGGTTAAAGTCCTGAAATACAAAGCCCAGATTTTCCCGGCGAAACCGGGCAATCTGCTTTTCGTTTATCTCTGTCACATCAGTCCCGTCCAGATGGATATGTCCTGCGCTGACCGTATCAATAGTGGAAATGCAGTTAAGCAGGGTGGTCTTGCCGGAGCCAGACGCGCCCATAATCCCTACAAATTCCCCCTCCTGAACGGAAAAGCTGATGTCTTGAATCGCTTTTGTGATGTTACCGCCATTTCCGTAATACTTCTGGATATGTTCCAGCTTCAAAACTTCTTTCATAGTATTATCACCTCTAATCCTATTGTAAAATAATATGAACGCCATTTGTATCAAGTTTTCTTACAAAGTTCTAACAGAAATGTAAGAAGTGCAGAACCATTTTAGCTCTGCACCTCATGGATCAGACAGTTAATGTGAAAAGCCAGAGAAATAGATGCGCCATGTTCAGATGATGCCGCTGTAATGCTGATACCCAGCTTGTCACAGAGGCGTTTACACAGGTATAGGCCGATCCCTGTGGACTGCTGGATCATGCGCCCGTTCTGCCCAGTAAATCCTTTTTCAAAGACGCGAGGCAGGTCAGCGAGTGAAATTCCGATTCCGTTATCCTCCACCACAAGAACCACTTGATCTCGTTGCCTACGGGCGGAAAAGCGAATAATCGGCTGCTCGGCCCGATATTTGACCGCATTGGCAATTAGTTGGTTTAGAATGAACCGCACCCATTTTTCATCAGAATAAACTGTATCCTGCATTTCCTCCACTTTCAGCCGCACCCCGCTCTGGAGCAGCAGGTATTTGTTGTCCGCAATCGCCTGATGCACCACTTGGGCCAGAGCCATTTCACGAACAGAATAATCTTTCTCAGTATGTTCGCTGCGGGCATAATAAAGCGCCTGTTCAGTAAAGCGGTTGGTCTTTTCGAGTTCCAACAGCAGTTCCTTTGTCCAGTCTGTCCGATGGTTTTCGCACAGTAGTTTCATAGCGGTAATAGGCGTTTTGATCTCGTGAATCCACTGTTCAATATATTCCTTGTATTCCTGACGTTCCTGACAAACCGTTCCAATCTGTTCCAACATAGATTTTCCGGCCATTTTCAAAAGCCGATAGTAAACCTGATCCTCTGCCTGTTCCGGCAACTCCATCACTTCGGAAACGAGATAGCGTTCCGAAAGCTGACCGGTCATGTCTAAAAGCTGTCGCATTTGTCGCTGTCGCTTCCAGTAAGTAAGGAACAGACCTGCCAACAAGATCAGCGCCCATACCGCAGAAATCAGTAGTACCACAGAAATAGGATTGCCACATACCAGCAGGAATACAGTAAGCGCAACCATGCAGATCAGGTTGGTCAGCAGGAATGGGATTCTATTTTTCCAATACTGTCTGCGGTTCATACTGTGTACCCCTGTCGATGCTTTGTTTTGATAAAATCTGTCAGACCGATACCTGTCAATTTTTCACGGATACGGTTGATGTTGACGCTTAGAGCGTTGTCATCCACATAGAGTTGATTATCCCATAAAAACTCTACTATATCTCTACGGGCACAGATTTTTCCTGCATTTTTGAATAGGTAATAAAGAATTTTCAGTTCGTTTTTGGTTAGTTCCACACTCTGTCCATCATAATCCAAGCTACTGGATTCCAAGTGTAGCACCGTAGCACCATAGACCATTTGCTCATTCTGCTGTACCGGGTATGACCGTTTGAGTAGGGATGCGATTTTTGCCAGAAGAATCGCCGTGTGATAGGGTTTTGTAATAAAGGCGTCACCGCCCAGCATGATGCTGTTGAGTTCATCCATATCTGTATTGCAGCTTGTTACAAAAATAATTGGAACATTTGAATTGCTGCGAATTTGAGAACAGATAGAAAAGCCGCTTTCATTGGGCAATTTAATATCTAATAAGACAAGGTGTGGATCTTCTGCTCTAAAAGTATCGTTCACCTTTGAAAAATCCTTTACTGAAACAGCAGTATATCCATTGCCGCGCAAAAGGATTTCCAATTCGCTTTGTATAACAGGATCATCTTCAATAATCAGTATCTTATATGGTTTCATGTTTTAATTCCTTTCCTTGTTTCGTTCGCATATCTAAGGGCTTTTCGGTGTCCTTCGGGATTAACCATACTGTCCCCATTTTTATGGCTCCGGGGATACGGGATGCAGCACAGTAATAATTTATCCATCGGGGAGTCACGCCCCATTTTTCACCTGCTTCTTTCAAAGTCATATAGTCCATAATACACCTCCAATTTATTCATTATAATTCGTTTTCTCGAAGAATACAAGGAACAGAATATGAATTATAGAATGTAGCATCACTGTAAACAGTACGCAGAACACGAGAGCTGAAATGCTCATCCTATCTACGCATTTAGAGGACAAAAAGCTCGCAGAAATCAAGGCTTTTCGGCGGTGGTCGGTGGGGTGGCAGAATGATATATCAAATACCTGCCGGAACGAGCTTTGAAATGCGTAGAATAAACCCATAGGAAAACGATGGGTATAGGGCCAACAGGCTGACATGTCCGGCGCTTTCTTAGGAGCTGTTCAGGAGGGCCCGGATTAGTTTGCTTTGTTTTCATGGTTTTGCGTTCTTATAATCAAAGAAATATGAATTATAAAGTTTAATTAACCCGCATATAACAACATTCCACGGACAAAGTATGAATTATACAATGTAAATGGGTGATGCTATATGGCGAAAGTTGAAGATTGTCCCGGTTTTGAAACTTTCGGCGCGGATGTAAAAGCCGCACGGAAAGCAAAACATCTGGCGCGTAAAACGCTGGCTGAAATGGTGGGTATTGAATGGCGCTATCTTGCCAATATTGAGAATAAAGGCACGATCCCCAGCCTCCCGGTTGTGATCCAGCTTATTAAAATCTGCGGGCTTCCCGTAGAACGGTATTTCAACCCGGAAATCATGCGAGGGGACAGCGAACAGCGGCAACGGGTCAGCCACAAGCTGAAACTTTGCCCGGAACACTATTTGCCGGTCATAGCAAATCACCCTGCCGACTTACGGTTTTTTTTATTCGGCAGAGTGCCACTGCAATATAAAATTTTCTTTTTTACTTCTCTAACAAGACAGCTATCGTTAGACTATCTTCACAATACGGTTTTCCTGCTACATCGCTAAATACTTCACATATTTTAAAACCTTCTGATTTCATTTCATTGATTAGAGTTTCCTTTGTAAAATAGGTATTCCAGATATAGTAAATAGCAGCAGAATCATTTGGAGAAATGATGGATGTTTGCTCCAATGTGACACAATCTGAGTACCGAAAAGACGAGTTAAACTCAAGGTACTTTTCTTTCTTCCAAAAGCCGCCTGTCGGATATATATTCCATGTGTTCTTTTCTTCAAAACAGTTGTACTTACTCATTGAAAATACATCCAGCAAAAATTTCCCTCCGGGCCTTAGATGTGTATATACCACTTTCAATAAGGTTTTCCTATCTTCTGATGATAAAGCACCATAGTCACAGTAAATTAAAGTTGAAAAATCAAAAGTTTTGTTCAAGTTCATGTTCAAGTAGTCCTGATACAGATACTGTATATTAAGGTTTTGTTTAGCGGCAGAACTTGTCGCATAATTTATAGAGCGCTTTGAAAAATCAATCCCTGTAACCGAGTAACCAAATTGAGCAAACCTTTCAGCATATATACCAGGACCACAACCTATATCAAGGAGTTCATTAAATTCTGATGGCCGAACAATTCTTGTTATCCAGTCGGCAGATTTATTTATAAAATCTAATTTTCTACTTGCTCCATTAAACTCTGGATTTAAATGCGCTTTTAACATTTGCAACGATATATGTTCGTCATCCCAAAAGGGGATCTCCATTTTTTTGTAAAGAGATGGCTTTTCAAAAATAGTGAGTAAATTGTCATACATAACTAAGTTCTCCTTTCATGTTTGGTCAAAAGAAAAAGCCGTAGATTTTACTCTACGGCTAATCTTTCCTAAGGATAAGAAAAGTTAAGAGTAAAATAAAATCAAACCTTAGGCATGAAAAATAAACTGTTCAATCAGTTATCTTTTTACCTATTGAATTGATTTTATCTACTCTTTTCCAGTCATATCAACACCACCGATTATGTGGCATCTGATACGCCGGACTTTCATCACCTTTTTCTATTTGTTTTTATTTATTTTATCCTATCCCAAAGCCATTGTCAATAGTATCTACATAAAATTACGAAATAAAATACTCATAAAACTGAAATTCAGTTTCATTCACATAATTAAACCAGAAATGTAGAATGATATAGGGTGAAATGAAAATGAATGAACGCAAAGAAATAACACGGTTTGACTCTCACGCCCTGGGGCTTGCCTTCAAGGACGCCGCTTTTCCGCCATCAGCTCATTGATTTTGTCAAAAGACACCACCACATCCCCCGCCTCGGGCTGGGCAGGCCCGGACTGCTCCGGCTGGGGAGCGGCGGCCTGTTCGGGAGCAGGAGCCTGGGGCTGTTCCTCTGTTACCGGGCCGGGAGCCGGGGGTGTGTTCTGCTCGCCGGGGCCGGTGTTCAATTTTTCATCTGCCATTCACTATCCTCCTTTTCGTGAAAGTTGCACAATTTTGAGGGCTAAATTTCTGTAATTATTTTTTACCTCCTTTCCTCTATCCACGCAAAAAAGCCGCCCGATTTTTCATGCCGGACGGCTTTCTGCGTAATGTGATAGATCAAATATTATTTTTTTCGGTTTGTAGGCTTTGAAAAGCCTTGTATTTACAGTGTTCCTAATAAGATGCAATCATAGGAAGTGTAGCCACACTTCCGAAAACCGGCCTGACCCTGTCCCTGCGGGCCGTGGCCGGTTGCTTGTTGGGGAAAGCCCCAAACCCCTGTTCAGAAAGGATGGTGAAAACATGGCAAACCGAACACGAAACTTTGTGCTGCGTGTCCCTGTGACGCCGGAAGAACGGGCCTTGATCCAGCAGAAAATGGCCCAGCTCCACACAAAGAACTTTTCCGCCTATGCCCGGAAAATGCTTATTGACGGGTATATCGTCCACATGGACACCAGCGACATCCGGGCGCAGACCGCCGAGCTGCAAAAGATCGGCGCCAATGTCAATCAGATTGCCCGGCGTATCAACAGTACCGGGATTGTGTACGCGCAGGACATTGAGGACATCAAAGGAGCGCTGGCGAAGATATGGCAGTTACAAAGATACATCCTATCAAGTCAACGCTGAAAAAGGCGCGGCTTTTGGGGCTATGCCGTTTCTCCGTTATGGATATGTGCCAAATCTGCTTGAAGTGTACAAAACTTCAAGTATAATGATATACAAGAGGTGATAAGATGTTTAGAATAGGTGAATTTTCAAAGCTGACACAAGTATCTATTCGTATGCTTCGATATTATGATGAAGTGGGGCTGTTGAAACCAGCAGAAGTCGATAAATGGACGGGACACCGAATGTACTCTGTAACTCAAATCCCCCGTCTGAACAGAATATTGTATTTGCGTGACAGTGGCTTTCTTGTTTCTGAAATTGCACTTGCGCTTGAAATGAATGATCGTTTACTTCTTGAAACCCTTGAAAAAAAACGATTAGAAATCGAGCAGACTATACAAAACGAGCAGGAGAAAATACGGAAAATTGCGATAGCAAAAAACGAGATACAAGAAAACAAAGGGGAACTTCATTACAATATTTCCATTAAGGCGATACCAGAGTATCAAGTGTTATCTTTGCGTAGAGTTGTTCCGACATATTACTCCGAGGGTGATTTATGGAATGAACTTTCTGCTTTTGCCAAAGAGCAGAAAATAGAAATGTCCAATCATACATTTTCCGTTTATCACGACACAGAGTATAAAGAACAAAATGTAGATATTGAGTTATGCGTTCCTGTAAATAAACCGTGTAAAAATATTGCTCCATTCTGTTTCCGCACGATTGAGCCTGTACCTGTTATGGCCTGCACGATGGTGTATGGTGATTTTTCAAATATCAAAGGAGCATATATTGCTTTTGCTGAATGGCTGCAAAAAAACAGTGAATATCAAATGTCCAATCCTATGCGCCAAATTGTGCATAGAGGGTCGTGGAATGAATGTAATCCGGCGAAGTACCTGACTGAAATACAAATACCTTTGGAATTAAGGTAGTAATGTCCTGCAAAAATGCAGGGCATTTTTATTTTCCCTCTTGTATCTCACATGATGTGAGGTATTATACTGAACTCACAACGAAAAACAGGAGGTACGATATGAACGATTATCAATTAAAACCTATTGGAAAGGTAAAGAATGATCACAACGGAGCATTTATAGAATTAGAGCCGGAATATATTCCCGGACTGCAAGCATTGGAAGGATTTAGTCATATCAATGTAGTGTGGTGGTTCAGTGATTGTGATAATCAATCAGACAGAAAGATACTACAAACCGAACAGCCCTATAAAAATGCACCATCAGTAATGGGCGTTTTCGCCACAAGGTCGCCCGCCCGTCCTAACCCTATTGCTTTAACAACATCAGAAATTATCAGTATTGATCTTAACAGGGGAATTATTCGGCTTACTTTTATTGACGCGAACGACAGCACTCCCGTATTGGATATAAAGCCATATACGCCGAGTTTTGACAGAGTGGAGACCCCCGGCGTTCCCGTATGGTGCAGTGAATGGCCGAGAAGCACAGAAGCGTCCGGCTACTTTAATTGGGAACAAGTATTCAATTTCTAAGAGGGCTTTATGAAACTACAAGATTATATTCAGAACAAACCGATACTTGATACAGAAAGGCTCCTATTACGTCCTTTGCAGTATGATGATATTGATGATTTGAAAGAATGGTTGGGTGACAAATCGTTGTATCAATATTGGGGGAAACGTCCCGGAAAAAGTGACTTAAACCCGGAATTGTTATTTCAAAAAAAGGAACGACCTACAAAGAGCTTTCATTGGGGAATTGTTTATAAAAAGGACAATAAAGTAATTGGTGAGATGTGGGTATATCTCATTGAAAATGATCGTATGGCAAAGGTGGCGTTCCGGCTTTCCCCGATTTATCAAGGAAACGGTTTTATGGCAGAAGCATTAACTGAAGTAGTGATTTTCTGTTTTGAAAAAACAGAATTGCGACGATTATGGACTGATGTCCATGTTCTAAATATCGCGTCATATAAAACACTGGAAAAAGCAGGGTTTAAGCGTGAGGGACATATCCGCGACGGTAAAATGGTGAATACCTATTGCGATTACTATTTATATGGTATGACGAGAACCGATTATTATGAAACAAAGGGTATGGCACAGCTGCAAAACGGGTAATAGAAAAACCGTTGTTGTGGTGACGGGATTTTCATGCGCCCAAACAAAATAAAGGTAGCCTACAGCAGCCCTCTTTTCATGCCACATTTACCGAGTATGTACTATACCATGTAAATCAACTTCATAATACTTCTATATTCGCCCGATTGGCCTACGACCTGCCGGGCGAAATTTGTTGTTTTCTGCGGTCTGCTCTATACCCTGAAAATCATTTCAAAAAATTTCCCCAGAGGAGGCGTTTAGCGGGCAGGCAGACATCGTGTCCTCTCTAATCCTATTACGGATTTTTCTCCCACAAAGAAAGAATATGAGCCATTCCATATTACTTGTTACTCCCATCTGAAAAAGCGAAAAGACACACCGATACAAATGACAGCAAGTACCGCCATGACAATAAGCGGAACAAAAATATTTTCGATTGGAAGTCCTAACGAAGCAGCTTTCAAAATCTTTATCCCCTGTGTCAAAGGCAGAATATCCGCTATCTTTTGCAATGCACTCGGCATTTCCTCATACGGCAGGGTTGCTCCAGAAAAAATAAGCATTGGGAAATAGAGCAGGCTTGCAATTACGCTCGCTGTCTGAGAGTTGGGAGATATTCCCCCAACCATCATTCCGATGCTGAATATGGAGAGCATTACCAATATATATCCGCCAAGGAAAGCAGGCAGAGAACCAAGCAGGTGGAAGCCAAAAAAGAGCGTTGATACTATATAGAGCAATGCAAGCGATGCAACGGAATAAATTATGTAAATCGCCACCTGCACCGTTAAAATCATTACGGGGCTGACAGGAGTGACCTTAAAGCGTTTCAATATCTTTCTGCTTCGGTAATCGGATACCACAAGAGGCAACCCCATAACGCCGCCTGAACAAATCGCAATCGTTGACAACGCTCCAAAGGACTGATCGAGAAATGTGTACTCTGCACCTTCAAAAGCTGGTTTGTCGCCGTAAATAACGCCAAGTATAATCAAAACCACGAGTGGAATACAGATTGCAAATATGACCATGTTCATATCCCTCAGGGACAGTTTCATTTCGTTTTTCAGTATTGTTTTAAATGTTCTCATTTTCGCTTACCCCCTCGTCAGAATACCATAAGTACGCATCTTCAAATTTGTCATAAGGACTGCCTGCAATGGCTTCTTCTACTGTTCCATAAAAGACGGCTTTCCCCCTTTTTAGTATGCAGATTGTGTCGCATAATGCTTCTACCTCATCCATAAAATGCGAGGTCAGAAAAATGGTCAGTCCTTTTTCTTTGAGGTCAGATAAGATTTTCCATACCTCTCGTCTGGCTTTTGCGTCAAGCCCCGTGGTCAGCTCGTCCAGAAAAACAACTTTAGGCTGCGGTATCAAAGCCAAAACAATAAACAGCTTTTGCCGCTGTCCTCCTGAAAGCTCCTTTACCATACTTTTTGCTTTATCAAAGATGCCAAACTGTTTCAGAAGTTCCCCATAATCTGCAGCATTCTTATAGAGTGACTGTGTTACTTCGCACAATTCGGAAACCGTCACTTTATCTTGATAATTCGCTTCCTGGAATTGAACACCGACATTTTCAAAAAGCTGTTTTCTTTGCAGGAGTGGGTCCATCCCTAAAATGGAAACCGTACCTGCATCGGGTTTTCTTGTGCCTAACATACATTCGATTGTGGTGCTTTTTCCTGCACCGTTTGCCCCAAGCAACCCGAAGACCGAACCTTGTGTTACTGACAAATCCAGGCCCTGCACGGCATTCAATCTGCCATAAGATTTTGAAAGTTGTTTTACGCTGATGATTTCTTCCATCAACCTGTCCTCCTTTTTCGTTTTTACTACATTATTTTAGCAGTTCAAAAAAGGTTGGTGTAAAGGTGGAGGGTTAGGAAAATATACTTTTCATATCATTAAGAATGCCTATCATTTTCTTGGCATTTTCCGCTGCCTTTTGCAATGAGATAATCAGTCTGTCGCATACGGATATAATATCCGTATCGTCTTTTGGAGTATTAAGTACCCGTTTTATATTGGTATGAGGGTCGTCTGAGAGCGCATGGAGCATACGCAGGATTGCTTCCAATGAATAATTGGCACACCGAAGTGATCTTATTATTTTTAATCGCTTTATGTCTTCGTCTGTGTAATAGCGATAGCCATTTTGTTTACGTTTTATTCGCATCAGCCCGTTTAGTTCCCAATTTCGGAGTGTATCCATGGAAATATTCAGATATTCCGAAACTTCTTTACGTTTCAAGCAAAGCGGCGGTGTTTCGGATATTGCTCTTCCCTCTAAAATCTGCCGTGTTATAGCAATGGCTTCTTCCGCATTTCTTACTTCCTTTTGTATCTGACTCAGATATTCATTTGCCAAAACAAGTGCTTGATCAAAGTCTTTCTTTGCTGAAACCTTAACCGTTTCCACAATCTTTTTTCTCAGTCCGTTCTGAAGGACCTCTATTTGAAATGCGGTACGGGCAAGCCGAAACTGTTCGATATGAAAATCGGTAAATACACGATAACCGTTTGCTTTACGTTCTGCCTTTGGTATCAATTCCCATTCTTCATAAAGCCGTACAGTATTCGGATGTATGCCTATAATCTTTGCTACTTCCGAAGTAGTATATGTATTCATTTGTAACCACCTCCGTTCTGTTAAGCATACCATATATAAAAAGTATGGTGTTAAAGTGGAGGGTTTATTATAGCAAAATTTCTTTGTATTCGCAAATATGCCAACGCCGACAAATGGTTCAACTCACAAGTCCACTGATTCTGTATCTTTGCATCTGGCTCGGATTCAGCCCATGGAAACAGGCCCCTCAAGGCGCAAAAAAACGGTGCAATCATCAGACTGCACCGCTTTTTCATTCTACTTTAGAACATTGGATCAGAAGCGTATTCTGCTTCTCCCTGATTCTCCTGATACTGCGGGTTTTCCTGTGCCTGTGCTGTTCGCTGGCTGCCCGGATGATATTGGTTTGCATACCATGCACCCAGCCATGCTGAATAGTGCAGTCTTGTCGTAAGCAGCAGTTCACTGAATGTTTCAAATGTCATACTGACTGCCACATGATTTTCCGGCTTGCTTCCGAACTTGGGAACGATTAAACCTTTCTGATCTGTTTCACCAGGCCCGCTGTCCGCTACAAACAAGAAATCCGATTTGCTTCCTGCCAATAGCTGTGCTGTTCTGGACAGGCTTTTTCCATCTGCCCGAGAACGCCCGTATTTTGCAAGCTTTTCGGCAGAAGTGCCACCTAGGCACTGATAAAGCGGTGTTTTTTCCCCACTTGTCTTCTTATTCTTCAGCAGATAACGAAGTTCCCCGCCTTCCAGCTTGCGGCATAATTCCAGAAACTCGTCCACCGCAATGTAAATATGGATGTTGTTTGTCTGCCGTTGTCCAATCGGACGGCTCAGATCGTAGGTCGCAAAAGCAAGATGGATTCTCCCAATCTCAAAAGCGTCATTCAGGCTCTCCACAAAGCAGTTGCGAGCATCCTTTCGGATAATCTGATGCTGGTTACGATCCTCATTCATTTGCTCTACCGCCTTCCTTTATGGGCGCCATCTGCAGCAGTGCAGTGATTTCCCGGACATTCTTTTCAAACTGCGGCAGAAATTCCTGATCAGTTTCATAATGCAGATATAAGCCGACAAAAGCCGCTGTCCATGACAGCTCCATGATACGCCCACTGGCCGTCTTTTCCGCTTCACGGAAAAACTGCCCGAATTCCATGATTGCCTGCTGCCACTTGACAAAAAACTCATCCTCCAGTGACATTCCAAACTCTCCAAGCCATTCCCGCACCGTATGGGTTTCAGCATTATCACCGCACCCAGGATTGGTAAAAATATACTGTATCTGGCTTGCTGAAATTTTCTCTGAAGGATTTGAATCCTTTTCAAACATCAGGCATCTTCCTATCGGGAACAGAGCACATACCGCCGGTTTTGCCTTATGGACAGAGCATTTTCTGTCTTTCAGCAGCGGGCATCTTTTTATGGATCCACGGGGCTTCAATCTAACTATGGGCATACGGGAATCGCAGCCGACATAAGTTTCGCAGTAGGTTTTAAACAGTTTTGCGGTCGTTATCCCAAGCTCCTTTGCCATGTTATAGATATCTCGCGGCGTCAAAAGGATATCCTCCCGATTGATGCAGCATTTGCCGCACATGGTGCAATGAAACGGAAACGGCTCATCCACACCGATTTTCATTGCCTCAAAATTGTCTACGATATTTTTTAATCTTTCATCCATGGTATTTCCTCCTAAAAATAATTAAGGCGCCGGATTCCGACGCCTTGTTGTTGTGTCATACTGACTTGAAAATTTAGTTGTCTTTGTCATCCGCCATTTTGCGCAGAACCTCCAGCAGCTTATCGTTATTGTTTTTAAACTGTGGAAGGAAAGACTTATCCAGATCGTAATCCGAATACTTGTAGAAAAGGAACATCATCACGGCCCTTGTCCGGTTATGCTCAGGAATCTTCTTCAGTAATTTTTCTATCTCCTGTGCTGAACCGATATCCGTGTTCAAAAATTCAAAATCCTGTTTACTACAGCGCTTTTGAATCCATTTTTTCACGGACATCTGCGGACCCGAATAGTGATGTGGCTGCTCCATACTGAGATACTGTTCATACCCGCCAAGTTCATATGGTCCGACAGCAATGGGATATGTACGGCACGCCCGCGGATGAACAGAATGAATCGTACACCGATTATCCTTCAGAAAAATGCACGCATCATCCGCTCCAACCGTTTTCAGCATAAATACCGTATATCCGTTTTCACTAAGTAAGACAGGCTCTGCGTAGGCAGCAAGCACATCTTCCACACAGCTCACGTTTTCACCTTTGTCCCTCAGATGTTTGGCAAGCCGAAAAGCATCCAGACTCTCCAGCGGCACGCTTTCCCTGACATGCCGGCAGCAAGCGCCGCACATCCTGCACTTGAATGGAAATCGGTCTGACAGATTGACAGGAACCATTTTTGTCATGAATTCTTTCATACGTCCTCCTCGCTTACCAGATATCCCGGCACGGAACAAACTCCACAACGGTATCTTCGGCAATCGGCGTATCCGGCTCTCCATCAAACTCATTGTTGTATTTCGTACAAATATTCGGTTTCCAGCCTTTGCGTGGATCCACATCCACATACAGCCGGCCTTCCGATTCATAAACCGGTCTGTCCCAGCTGTCGCGCCCTTTATAGTTCAATATCAGTTTCTTCATGATTGTATCCTTTCTGCGCCCTACAGGCGCCCCAAATCAGCTTTTTCCTTTTCAAACGCAATCTCCTCAAACCCGAACCGGTCGCAGAAGTAAAACCTGCTTTCCTTTTCAGAACGGATGACCTCGACTACATCCGACATGGTCATAGACCGTCCACGGAAGCCTTCCGGATGCGATACGTTAAAACGTACATATACCGCTTCCAGTTCGGCAAGTTCTTGATCCATTTTGTTTTTGGCATTCCGAGACACAGCGATGTCCAGATCCCCGCTGAATACTGCTTCGTAAATCTCAGCCGGAACATGTCCGCCGCTTGCCGCCCGGATGCTTCTCAAATCGCTGAATATCAAGTATCTGTTTTCCGGTTCCGGGATGATTTGATACAACGTGATTTTCATGATGGTATCCCCCTTTCTACGCAGAGCTCATCTGTCTTCAAGAGCTGCAGACAGTATGGGAGTATACAATCTCCTTCCCCTGGGAAGATATTGTTCGCATCCGGTAAGATGACCCGCAAAACCTTGCGCCCGGTTTCCTCATACTCATCCAAGCGCACATCGCAGTCTTCATAAATTCCGGAAACCATATCTCCAGACTGGAAGCGTTCTCCAGACTGAACTCTTAGCCCCAAAGTATTGAGGATTCGTCCAATCTCTTCCGTCGGCAAAAAAAGTACCATTTGGAAATCCAAGTGCCCATAGCGTTCCAGCCCGTGGGTGTGGGCATTGCACATATAGGGCAAAAAGTCTGTTTCTACCTCACCACATTCATCACAGGCGCCATTGGCCACCAGATGGATGAGCCAGTCAATTTTCTGATCCATGATGCTCCTCCTCTCTGCGGTAAAATGCCATCATCCCCCGCATGGCGGAGCGTAAATCCTGGTCGAAGCTATCCCACTCCGTTATGAGATTCTCCATAGATTCTCTGTCACACATTTTGGCATCGTCCAGACAAAGCAGCTCATAGTCCACCTTATCTGCATCGTCATAAGGAAGAGCCAGAACGCCTTCCTTTACGAGAACGAAAAACGTGCCAAGATGCAGCCCATCAGAGATTGGATAGTTCCAGCAGAGTTCGTTGTGATACCGCTCCCTGTAATCCGCGCAGAAATCCATCAGCGTGGAATGCGTTGGACCGTTTTCGTGGAGATAAGCAATCAATTCACTTTTGCTCCTAAGATTATCCAAGCAAATATCATGCGGGCTGATCTCAACAATCCGTTTATAGACTGCCGGCCGTTTTTCCCGGACGTTGACCAGCCAAAGAGCCAATTCCGTGGTACTCTCATGGCACCATGACAGTCTTAAAGCTTTTTCCAACAGAGCACGGGACAAACGCTCTCCGATTGCGGCTGATTTGTCTGAATCCTGAGGAATTGCTTCTTGCTGCATCTCCTCATCCCCATTAACAAACCGGATAAGCTTGTCTATTTCGGCAATGGTAAAACGACCAGTGGTCGCCTGAAAGCCCCAGTAATGATCATCCTCATAACCCGCTGTGCCATGAATGGTTCTGTCTAAAATTTTGCCTGCACATTCTGCGATCAGTCTGGACACTTCTTTCCAGTCCAATTTGAGTGTGCGGCAGTATATGTAATTACTCATTTGATTCCCTTTCTGCCATATATGGCTTGTAATAAACTGTGTCTTCCTTGTCAGACTGGTAAGCTCCAATGCAGACCTCGTGGCAGGGGCCGCGCTCAGGGTTGTATTCTGCAAAACAGATTGGCCCATCAATCTCCGGCTTTTCTGTATCCCAGTAAACATTGATTGCAGGAAAATTCTCATCGTCGATTGCAACTGCCCTAAGACTGCTTCCATCCGGCAGAGGCAGTACGATGGTCGGATATTTCGGCAGGGAAGCATACTGTTCGTCCGACAGCGAAAACCTTTTCTTGTAAGACCGGGTATATCGCTTCTGTGCTCTGTCCAGTTCATCCCGCAATGTAGCAAAAATCTGCTGTACCTGCTCTTGCGTAAAAGCATATACGGCAGGATTGGAACAATTTCCAAGCAGTCTTACCATTTTGATAATCTTGTTGACCCGGGCTTCTGCCACACGGCGGAAGCGGTCTGGCCTTGACTCTCTCATGCTGTGACACCTCCGTTCTGTACGCATTCGATTTCAAATGCGTATCCTGAAAAGAAATTTTGATTGCTGTCCAAATAGTCCTGTGCCGCCTTTTCGGTCTTGAACTTCCGAATCATCTGTGATTTCGGCTTTTGAAACCTTGCAAACCAGATCTTTCGGCTGCTCCGCTTCACAAAATACCCCTGCGCTGCCCGCAGCACATAAAACTCCGGCAGTGTGCCGAAATCAAAGGGCGTTCCCTTGCGCCGCATGGGCGGGTGGGTAACATGGCGGTCGTCCCAGAAAGATACTGTAATGCTGTGGCCTGAAAGCTCCTTGATCTTATCCAGCAATTCCTCTGTCGTAGACACACAGTGCCTTTGCCAATAGTCACGCTCATAATCAACTACTGTCACGGTATTCCCGTGTTTTCTGTAGTCCTCCACGGTATGTGCCGATTTCATCCCTGCCAGGATCCAGCGCCCAAACTCGCCTTCTTCAAAAGACCGATTTCGGCTTTTGCGTGTCCCGCCCCGGTTATTCCTATTGGCTTCCTCATGGACGGCTGCTATCTCCTGCATTTCTTCTGCAGTAAACAGCATCCTCCCTGTATGAGGGTAGTTCAGAACCGACCAATGCTTTTCTGGGATCTCACGGCCCCGACTATCAAAGTCAAAGCAGTTTGACGAGCCATGATTTACAACGGGGATATATTTCTCCCCGACAAGGATGAATGCCTTGTCATAAAAAATTTCACTGCTCATGCCGTCACCTCCTGCCGGATAAGATGCAGGCGGTAGTTGGTATTACAGGTCTCAAAACGGATCTCATCAGGAGAAATCCTCACCATCCGAAGAACATTACTTGTCCTGCGTATCCCACCATTTTCTGCGATAAAAGCTGCAGTTCCAACAGACAGTGGACAGATAAGCCTGCCAGTGATTTCAAGATTCTTTTTTTGTGGGTTCATATCCATTGCCTCCTTTATATAAATCTAATTTCCAGTGCAGCGATTTCATCGTCCTGCTGATATGCGAACATCCCATAGCCGCCATCACCATACCCAGACGAGCTGTAAAAGCCATCTTCTGTAAGCCAGGCGTCTCCACGGGAGATTCTGTCGCAAAAAGCACTCCACTCTTCATCGCTGTAATCCGGTTTGTTATGGAAGAATCCGGCAAGTCCCGCGTCAACGCCAATACTGCCGATTTCCTTCATTGATTTTTGCGTAGGGATTACGCCGTTAAGATAGATACCGATGATTCCAACCAGTCTATATGAATATGGCTTTCCGTCACACTCACCTTTGTCAGCTTGATACCAGACCATGCAGGTATACTGCCCCTCTTTGATCTTCACATCGTTCATCCGGCACCAGGTATCCCTGTCGTAACAAGAATCCGTGATATCCACGCTGCCATGAAAATCCATAATGCCAATTTTCTTGCGTCTCATGTTGTCGCCCCTTTCTGTCCCTCAGGCTGATTTCTAAACTCACGTCCCACTGCGCTGAAACCACAATCGGCACAATCCCAGATGTCATTCTCATCAGGATAATGCGTAACCTCCACGCACTCATTTAGAGATTCCAGAAAGGTTCCGTTACAGTCAATCTTCCAGTCCTGCGTGACATGAGCTGTCACCTCAAAGCTTTCTGCTCCGCAAGCAGGACAGCGATATTTTGAATTCATCTTCTTTTCCTTTCTATAAAAAGCGAAAAGCGGAGCAGAAAATCTGCCCCGCCACTGTTATTCCGGCGAATTTACGCCAGCATTGCTTCAAATTCTTCCTCCGTCAGTGTTCTGATACCGAGCTGCTGCGCTTTCGCAAGCTTACTGCCGGCCTTTTCACCAACAATCAGATAATCGGTCTTTTTCGTTACCGAACTTGCCGGTTTTGCCCCCAGCTGTATCAGCTTCATCTGGATGCCGTCACGGGTGTAATTCTCCAGTTTGCCGGTTGCCACTACGGTCTTGCCATAGAAGAGATTTGCTGTATTTGTATTCATATCAAAATTCTCCTTTTCAAATTCAATTTTTTCAAGCAGCGGGCGCCAGAGTTTTTCTTCCTCTGTATCCGCATACCATGTATAAATGTTGTTGTGCATCGTCTCGCCGAAATCAGGAAGCTGTGTGAAGTCGAAGCCATCCTGAATCGCCTGTTCAAACGCTTCCCACGATCCATAGAAATAACTGTCCAAATCACGCCCGGCATGTCTGCCGACCATGGGGATCCCCAGACCGGCAATGAACTTCGCCAGCGTGCAGTGGCGGCTTTTCTCAATGGATGCCTGTAGACGTTCAAAGGATTTCTCCCCAAAGCCTTCCGTCTGGATAATCTCATCACGGTGTTGATCCAGCGCATAAAGATCTGCAAACGTCCGAATCCAGCCATGACTTACAAACTGCTCCAGAGTTTTTTCCGACAGGCCCTCGATATTCATCCTCGTTTTCTCACAAAAGTGGACAAATTTTCGCACCAGTTTGGCAGAACAATGCGGATTTTCACAGAACAGCTGGCGAATACCGCCGCTGCTTTTCCGGAAATTCAGCATCTTGCCACAGCAGGGACAATTGAGCGGAACACAGCAGGTTCCGGTCTTATTGAGGTTCTCTGCAATCTGCGGAATGATCATGTTCGCCTTATACACGCGGATTTTATCACCACGCCCTAAGGCAAGGTCCAAATAATTCTCGTAGTTATGCAGATACGCCCGGCTGACTTGAGTACCGTCAATAGACACCGGCTCAAAGATGCCTGTCAGACTGACCATCCCAGTGCGAGTGACTGCCACATCCAGACCAATGAATGTGGTTTCATACAGTTCATCTTCCCACTTCAATGCAATCAAACGGTTTTCATGATGCCCTGTGGCTCCCAGACCTTTTCCATAGACAACATCATCATATTCCATGATAATTCCGTCTACCGGGTAAGGGAACTTCTTCGGATCCATAGCAGAAATTGCATCACGCACCATTGTTTCATCGTGAACCGCATCCAGATAGATGTAGGGCACAACAGAAAAACCGTTATGTACCAAAAACTGCTGCTGAGCAAGCTTACTCTCCGGCTCCAGATAATCGCTCACAAGCTCAAATGCCCAAAACTCAAGCAATCGCTTTTTAGCTTCGCCGGCGTCAAGCTTACGCGTGCTGCCGGATGCGAGATTTCTCGGGTGAGTATAGGGCTCCTCCAGACCGGAATTGATTTTCTCAAAGTTTGCCCATGAGATGACACCTTCGCCACGAACTTCAAACGAATCCTTAGTGGGTATGGCAAGAGGCACATTAAGAAAATTACGCACGGTATGCGTTACATCCTCTCCAATGATTCCTTCACGCCCACGGGTGATAGCCTGAACCAGTTCTCCGTGCTCATAACGAAGTACCAGTGTCAGACCGTCCATTTTCCAGCTTATCAGCACCGGCTGCTTGGCAGCAAACTTCACCAGATCCTCAACAGATTTTGTTTTATCCGCTGAAAGCATAGGTTTACTGTGGCGTACCTCGGCCAGGCTTTCCAATATTTCTCCAGACACCTTTTGGGTCGGGGAACCGGAAAGAACCAACCCGGTTCGACTCTCAATATCTTTCAATTCGTCCATCAGGATATCGTAATCCCGGTCTGTCATAATGGGATTATCATCCCGATAATAGGCAATATCTGCCTTTGTGAGCTGCTCGATCAGCTCAAGCATACGCTCATGGTTTGTTTTATATTTCGCACTCATGTGCATTCTCCTTTCAGTCAATTCTGTACATCAATTCCCGAATCGCCTCATACCGAAACTGAAGATCTTTTTCCATCTCTTCCGTCCGTTCCTTTGAGTCAAAATCAAGAATTTCCGCATACAACTCAGTTTCTGTTTTTGTGCTGTAGATTTCTTCTACCCTGCCTCCCTTTACAATGATAAACAGCTTATCCATTTCCGCTCACCTCCTTGGGCGTGCAGACCTGAAACTGGGAACACCGGCCGCATATCGGGCATGTAATCCCTAAAGCATTTCCGGCAGACTGTTCCAGCTGCTCCTGTGTAATTTGCCCGGGTATCCCACAGCATTCTGTTTGAACCCATACCAGTCTGGCAGATTCCAGAACCTCCGGCCGATACTTCCGGTTGAACGGGATATAGGCCACCCAGAGCGGATCATCAAAAATTCTGGCCATATGAAGTTCCAGTGCAGTCATCTCCATCTCTTTTGGGGAACTCTTGCAATAATTATGCTCCTGCTCCCACTCCAGCAGATTTTTCTGCAGCTGCTGCTCTCCGCTTTTCAGAATCAGACCCGTGGCCAGCTGTATCCAATCTTTTTCCTCTAGGTCTCCCAGATCTGTCTTAACGCCTTTTCGGTAGCCGTAAACATTCCTTCTATACTCCTGTCTGATCAGGAAAGCACGTCCGGTTCCGTAATGGACTCGCAGATCAGCAAAGGTCAAATGGTCCAAGGATTTTTTTGTACTATCCACTTGTCGCCGCCCCTTTCTCTGTGCTATTGACAGCGCATTCCCTTTTTATGAAAGGAACAGACGCCAACGGAGTGTACCATCGGGACCATTCTTTCATTGCTAAGGTGTCGCCATGAATGACCACCGCAGGAATTCCATACAGACTGAGCTGGATATATGCCATCCACACACAGCGGATGTCAATATCCTGGGCAACAAAAAAACTCTTGTGCCGAAAATCGAAATCTTTCTGCTTCATGGCCCATACTGCACCAATCACCATCGTACCCGAACCGCAAGTAGGCTCGTTGATCATGATGGGATCTTCCGCTTCAGGACGCTCATCCACTGGGTTTACAAGCTGCGCCATCATCCGGCAAACATTATCGGGAGTGAAATACTGTCCGTTCCACTCGTTATTTAAGCGAAGCTCATGATAGATACTGCCAAGAATATCGCAGGGATCCTCCTCATGCTCATGAATAGCAAGAGCCAGCAGAGCGAGCATATGTGCATAGCAGTTGAGGGTTTTAGGATCCATAGCAGATGTCATTTCCTCATACCGCTTCTCGCGTTCTTCTGCGTTTGACGGATCTATCTCTGCAGAGATACAGGTTGCTGAAATCTCCAAAAAAGTAGTGAAGACATGATTCAGCCCTTGTGACTGCCCCAGACCCCTGATTTCATCAACCAGCTCGCCTCTGTACGTTTTTTTCTTACCCATAGACGCCACTTCCTTCCGCACTGCCGCCTTCACTGACCCGTTCAAAATGAAACGGAATCCCGGCTTGATATGGATAAAGTGTAAAGTCATGGTCACTCCATATACGCATTGCATGGCCGCCCTTGAATTTTGAAATCAGGACCCGCTTACTCTTGTCGAACAGCATGTCCATCTGTGCCGGACTATACCGGCTTACATACTCAAGCAATTCAAAAATATATGACTTCTCCGTTTCCTTTACTGACATAACAATCCGGTATCGGTCAAATATTCCGTTATCGTGTTCGGCGATATATTTTCCGCTTTTCAACATGCGATCACCTCACCACTTTCGTTCTGACAAACAATGTTTCCATGTAAAATCGGAGCTTCAAACGCCAATCGTCTGCCATCGTCTTCAAATTCCATCGAAGTGATACAGATATTGGGAGGAGTATCGCTTTCAGAATACAAACCGATATCGGTTATTTTCATATCCTGCAGCTGCTCCAGTCTGCCATTGGCATAGACCTCTCCAAAATACACCCCTTTGTATCGGGCACTGAAACCGTCGTCAGCCCGCCCAATATCACTTTCATCCCAATTAAGGGATGCGGTTTCTCTGTTTGCCAATTCCACCTCAATATAGTCAATCATCAGATCCTTGACGGTAGTTCTGGCATCCAAATAAAGAATCATAGGCATTTCCTTTCTGCATTCCTGCGTGGTTTTATCTATATACACGGGTATGCCGAAAGGCTCCCCGGAACAAAGATTAGGGGAGCCGTAAAAGCTCCGATCTATATAAAAAAAGCACCCAAAGAACTGAAATTCTCTGAGTGCCTTTATTGCCCGAGGGCCTGATATGAAATTGTAGCAGATGGGCGGAGGGCTTGTGCCTCCGGACTCCCCATTCTGTGCTTCTTGGAAAAGAAGCAGAAGAAACAAAAAAAGTGCCTGAAAGTATATACTCTCAGACACTGTGCAACCGGAAAAACTCTAATCGCTCGAAAGCAATTACTGATACTGATGTAGATAGTATAACATATCTATTTCAGATTTTCAAGTGGTGATATATGCTCTAAGTGACTTCTTAATCATGGTTTTTCTCATGGTTACTGAAAACACTTAGAGCATTTTTCATGCAAGGATGACGCGAATATGAGAAACGAGAAAATCACCCCATTGTACGAGCGATTAAGCCATTAAACGAGTTTGTCGAGAAAATCCTTGTGCATGAACGCGCCCGCAAGGGCAGCATTGAAACCACGCAGGAGGTTGAAATCTATTTTAACTTTGTGGGCCGATATGTGCCTCCCCACTTCGGAGAAGTAAACCTCACCCTGGAGGAACAGGAGGCCCTACGGAAGAAAGAGGAACGCAAGAACAGACTGCACCAGAACTATCTACGCCGCAAAGCTAATGGAAAACAACGCGAGTATGAGGACAGGATAAAGACCGAGAAGCGGCGGCAGATGGAGGCCAAGAAAGCAGCTTTACGAGCCGAGGACATGGCCAATGGTGTGTATGCCCTCACTAGCAGCCTACAGAGGAAAGAACCACAAAAAGGCATTCTATCAGCCCGAAGCGCTGTTATTTGAGTAAAAATGTGCCGCAACACGAATGCAACCTATAATTGCGTAATAGTTGGTAGCTGCAACACGACAATTTTGATAAAATAAAGCCATAACAAAGAAGAAAGGAGGCGTACCCATATGAAATCTTCTATAACGTCTATTTTGGTTGGTGTAATCTTTATCGGCGTGTTTGTTACTTTGTTTGTTCTCATTGTTCGTGCTTTCCTGAAATATCTGAAATCGAGTAATGTTCGTAAAGAGAAAGCTGCCGTGAGTCAATCTCTCGGAGAAACATTAAAAGCGCACCGAACCCGTTGTCAAATGACACAAGAGTTTGTGGCAGAAACAATAGGGGTCAGCAGACAAGCAGTATCAAAATGGGAAAATGGAACATCCGACCCAAGTACTTCAAACTTGTTTGCATTAGCAAAGCTATATGGTATATCGGTAGAAGAATTAATAAAAGATGTAAAATAACTTCAATAGTTGCCGCACGACGGCAAAGAAAAAAAGCCGTCGTGTAGCAACTATATTTCCACGCACCTTATTAGTTTCGGCGGCTTTGAAATAATCAAGGCCTCTTTTTTATGCGGCCAGTGGAGGGCCGCAATGAGCAAATATCCCTTTTGACGCGCCTTTTACATGGGCGACAAGCCACAATAAAATAGCGAAAACGTCCACCACGGCGCAAGTGAAAAGCCAATCACTTGCGCCCTTTTTTTATGCGACAATACATGAGCTATTCCGTTGCGGTTCGTCTGCGATTGCAGACGAGTGCCGGGGATATTTGCAGAAATTCAGAGCCTTTGTTTTTACCGGGCCTCCAGTTTACAAGAAAATAAAAAAATTCGGCGCAGGAGGGCCGGAAATCTCTCTTTTTCAGACGGTAAAATTCGGGTCAAGTTGGCCCGATGTTCGGCACTGTTGCCGCTCTCCGCTCCCCCCGTTTCGATTCGCACCAACCCCAATTGAAACGGAGGAAAGGCAGATGGAAGTCATCATCAAAATAAACGGACAAGCCCTGTCCGTGGAAGTCAGCGTCGAGGTCTATGAGTTCCTTGACCGGGCCGACCACAAGGAGGAAAACCTATCCCATGAGCAGCGGCGGCATTGGGACATAAGGGAGTTTGACGAGTACATAGTCGCCGCCGAGGGCCGCACCTACCAAGAAACGCCAGAGCAATACGTTTGCCGGAGGGAAACGCTGGACGAACTGCTTTCCATGTTGGAGAGCTGCACCGCCACACAGCGCCGCCGGTTCCTGCTCTACGCGCTGGACGGATTGAGCTATGAGCAGATCGCCCGGCTGGACGGCTGCTCCAAGTACACCGTGAGGGATTCCGTGGAGGCGGCCAGAAAAAAGTTTCAGGATTTTTTCAAAAACAGACCCCACGAAACGCGATTTTCAGGCTAACCAAGTGAGGGGAACAATCTCCATCACCGAGAGGGACAGGCAGTAGCAAGCTGCTTTTCCCTCTCGCCATTTTAGGAGGTCAGCCCATGACAGTAATCAATTTGAAACGCTACTACTATCCCCTTGTAAAAACGGACATGTTTGTGGTGGTGACAATTTGATGCTACTGGATATTTTTGCGCTTTTAAGCATTTTAGGTCAGCAGAGAGGCTTTGGAAATCGTTTTACCATCGTTCTTTTACAAGTCGTTGAGAATCATCTTTCCACCTGTAAGCCCATCGCTGCTAAAATTGCCGCAATTATTCAAATCCACTTCTATAAAAATCGTAAGGTTAGATCACTATGGAAATGAAACGTAATCTGCACTTGATATAGGAGCAGAGAGTTTTCATTACGAATTATCGGGGAAACGCACCTTTTTTCGTAATAGCATCCCCTCAATTCAATCCATTATTCTATTTTCTTCTGAATCCGTTACTCTTCCGGCTTTAATACGCCAAGCAATACAAACCTGGCATTGTTAAACTCGTAGCTGCAGGTAGATAACGTCAGAATCCGGTCTGTGACTGCCGGAGTAATTCCGCTGGTGAAGCACGAGCGTTCTTTTGTCTTATCCAGCCACTCTGTAAAATCCGGGTCTGAGGGGAAAGCCAATTCCCAGGCTTTATCCTGGACACTGGCCACATATCCGGCAAAAAATTCTATCTCATAATTTTTATCCGGTGTCAGCAGCAAAGCCACAGAATGTGAATCATAAAACTCCTGCTTCTTATATTCCGTAAGCCCGGAAAACATGCTGCCATTTTTCATATGATGTCCATAAATGATGCTGTGCCGGTCTAAGAAATCCACTCTGTTTCTGCTGTCCAGAAAGATGCAGCCAGATCCGTTCCACTCACCGCTGAACAAATGCTTCAAGTAATACTGGTTATCGTTACCTTGCACAACCGGATAATTGATTTCTGTCCCTTCAATATAAATCCATCCTACAATATCCGGATTGATTTCCTGCAGGGAAGCAAAATCTACAGCCGGCCACTCCCGTCCCCCAGACTCAGTTTCATCATCCACTGGGGATGACGAAGGCGCCTCCGGTTCCTCCGGCAGCTTCACATAGTCCTCCAAATCAGTATAGGAGTCCTCGCCTTCAGAATACTCATGGTACTGCTTATATAACTGAATGGCGCCTATCACAATGCCGCTAGTAAATATTAAAATCAGCATGATGCAAATAATCTTTTTTTTCTTCATGTCCATTCGCCTCCTTATTTTCATTACACGATTCGGCAGGACAATCTACAACCTCTTAAATTAAAAAAGCCCACACAAAACATATGATTTGTACGAGCCTTTAAAGCTGTATTGCATTCGATTTTTTGTAAAGATTTATTAAATTGTATTTGATTGTATAGAATTGTACTTAAAGTTTTCCATAAAGTTAGCCCCCTTAAAGCACTTTCTAGGATCTAAAACATCATTCTACAACATAACAGATTTCAATAAACCTTAATACATCTTGTCGTCCTCGCTATCTTTTGAACGATTGTTAGAATTTCTCTTTTGATTATACTTCTTCATAATTACAAGTTTAAGTAAACCAACGACAATCAAAACCACAACAATGATAATCCACCAGTATTGTTCCATAACCTACTTCCCTCCTTTCCCTTTCAATAGTCTTAAATCATCTTCCCTGTCCTATGTAGAATAGAGAAGTTCATTCGCATTAACATGTACCATACAATGTTTACATTGTGGAAAGTTGTTTTCAATCGTTTGATGGACTGCCTCAGCAATTCCATGAGCGTCATAAAGAGCTAAATTACCATCAGCTAATATTTCAATATCTACATACATTTTCGTTCCAAACATGCGGGTTTTTAATTCATCAATACCATCAACCCCTTGCTGCTGAAGCACAACTTCCCTAATCTTTGTTTCAGTAGCATTGTCACAACTATGGTCTACCATTTTGTTAATGCTTTCTTTGAAAATGTCCAAAGCAGCTTTTAAGATACAACCACAAATCACAACGCTTGCAATAGGATCGAGAATAGCATAGCCTAAACGCGCCCCTAAAATGCCAATTAAGGAACCAACTGACGAGAGTGCATCAGAGCGGTGGTGCCATGCGTCAGCCATAAGCGCATCAGAATTTGTATGCTTTGCAGCATTTCTTGTAAACCAGTACATCCACTCTTTTATAACAATGGATAAGACTGCCGCCGTAAGTGCGATTCCACTAGGGATAGAAAGCGTATTGTACTGTCCTGAAAAGATTTTCTTGATCCCTGAATATCCTATTCCAGCACCCGTTATAGCCAAGGCAACAGAGAGAATAATGGAAGCCACACATTCCATACGTTCATGCCCATAAGGATGTTCTTTATCAGGCTGTTTTTCTGATATTTTAATTCCAACCATCACAACGATTGTGCTTAATACATCAGAAGCCGAGTGTACAGAGTCCGACAGCATAGCACTTGACTTCCCTATATATCCGGCAGTAAATTTAAGTAGCGATAAACCCATGTTGATGATTAGTGTAATTTTGGAAACCTGAATAGCCTTATTTACATTTTTGTTTTGCAGAAGTCTACCTTTTTCCATAATATGCCTCCTTATCCTGCCAGCTTCCGAAACAGATGTTTTGCAAGGAAGTAGTACCAGACTAAAGCTACCACCAATCCTATGGAGAAATAAAGAACCGCTTCATTCTGCATGGCTTTTGCTACCCAAAATGACGGAAGGAAGCCAACCGCGAACTGGTAGTAACTGTCAATAAAAAAGGGGGCTGGTATTCCGAGTAATGTAAGTGCAGCTAGTTTTGTAACTGCCATACCCTCTAATTTATTGCTTGATAATGTGATAATCATAAGTGAAACAATAATTGCCTGTACTGAGCCGAGAAGCGCCAAACATATTGTCATTCCAATGGACAACTTTTCTAATGAAAAACTTACTAAATTTCTGATTATCTTTTCATAAGTTGGTAAATGCCGATATATCCCGTATTTTAGGGCTTTATCGGTATTTTCTTTTTGGAAGATACCTTGCATAAGCTGGCATTTACCAGCATGAAAATGCAACCAAAAGTAGTAAATGAGTAGTAAATATAAGCTCCGATATTAACAAGCCAGTCTTTCCAGTTCCGCTTTTGCAGATTGAAATGTACCGTGTGCGTAATAGCCAAGTGTCATGGTTATGTTAGCGTGTCCCATGAGATATTGCAGGGTGTTTGGGTTCATTCCTCTATTTGCCATATTCGTACAATAAGTATGCCTGAATGAATGTGGTGTGATGTTCGGTAACTTATCCGTGTGATACTTGTTATATTTCTTAATCAATCCTCGCACCATACCCTCATAGTTTCCTGCAACTTTAGGCAAGCCCTCACGGTTTAAGAATAGGAAATTGCTGTAACCACCTACAATCAGCGGTTGTGCTTTTCCTCTGCTCTTTAGTATTCTTTGGATTGCTTGATAAGCCCGTTCTGTCAATGGAAGTTCCCGTTTTCCGTTTTTGGTCTTTGGTGTTTCAATATAGTAGCCTATTTCGCTATCTTTCAATAGCTGGTGGTCTATATTGAGTATTCTGTTCTGCATATCAATATGCGTCGTCAGTCCGCAAAATTCAGAAATACGAAGTCCCGTTTCCAGCAGAAGCACAACCTCATCATAATACTTGCTGTAAATCTTGTCCTTTTCCATAAAGGCAAGCAGGCGTTCTTCCTGCTCTGGTGTAAGGATAACTTTCTGCTCCGTATCATCTTCCAGAACATCACTTAGCTTAAATTCAAACGGGTTCTTTCTGATACAGTCGTCTTGTATCGCCATGTAAAATGACGCTTTCAAGGAACGCTTATAGTTATCAATCGTTTTATAGGCATATCCTTTTTCACTCATTCTGATAGCCCATTCTTTAGCGTCCGATTGCTTCACAGTATCAATCGCCCTCATACCCAACGGGTCGTTTTTCAGAGCGTTCATAAGATACTGTCGTCCTTTTTCAGTAGCCCTTTTGATGTTCTTTCTTTGGCTGTTCTTCTTGTCGTAGAGCTGGCAGACTGTCATTTTACCGCCGACTGTGTCGATACCGTCGTTAAGGTCTTTTTTTATCTGTGCTTCTTTTTCCCTCAACGATATATCATCACGCTTTCCAGCAGGTGTCTTGTCTGTCGGTACAAGTTTCCAAGAATAGACAAATTGTGGCTTTCCGTATATATCGGTATATTTATAAACGTATCTTCCGTCTTTTCGCTGGCTCTCTCCATTACGCAAATTGCGATTTTTACCGTCTTTTCGTTTTACATTAGACATAGTGTAAAGCTCCTTTCCGTCATGGAATGAGCCGTGATACGCTATATTTATTATACCATATCTACGGCTCAATGACATTAGATTTCGTCCAATGTATCTATGATTTTTTCAAATTGTTTTCGCTTAATCTGAATACGGTTACCGTTCACGATAACCCAGCCAGCGTCAATATTTTCTTCGGCTAATTTACGCAATTTCTTTTCGCCAATGCGGAAGTATTTGGACGCTTCTTCAATCGTCAGCGTATATTTTTCCCAGATAGGCACATCAGTATTGTTCATAATCTATGCACCCCCTTTACTGTGTGTCATTTTTTACAAGCAGGCAGACGGCTTTGGAAAGCTCCGTTAGTATCTCAACTATTCCCATTCTTGTGGGCAGAACCGCACCATGCGGACGTATCATTATTCTGTGAGGATAGGTCGTGGCAAAACGACTTTTCCAACAGTCGCTCTCGGATCACTGCGTGGGTCGCTCGCTTTCTTTTGAAAAGGTCGTGGCGTACAGTCCCCGTGGCTCGCTATCTCACAAACGTATCTGTCTGCTTTATTCAGTTGTCAAAGAGCTGTGGCGAAAGCGTGTTGCTTTCATGTAAAAGCAGGGGCAGAGCAGGAAAGAGGGGATTGAACAAATCATGCTCTGCGGTTACTGCTTGTTATTCTTCGGTTTCTAAAGGAATATCAAAGTCCAAAATCATTTTGATAAGTGCTTCTCTGATACGTCCTTTTAATTCCATGTCTACGACTATGCAGACATTACCATATTTGTCGTAGAACGGACGCAAACAACATTTTGATATGTACGGGTCATACAACGCCAGTATCTTTTCAATCGCATTTACGTTGCCGTCCACAGCCGACGAAATAAGGTAAAATGACGGGCGTGTGTTATTCATCATTCATGTTCTCCTTTAATTTTTTCTTGATTTCTTCAAGTGAGTTCTTCCTACTGCGGAACGACGTTGAACGGTTAATCTTTAATCTGTCGCCGATTTCTGTATCGCTCATGCCTAAGAAGAAATACATCAACAAGATTTCTCTGTCTTTTTCAGACAGATACTTAATCGCTTCTGCTAAATCATCATCAAGGACACGAACCTCAATACCACATACATCAAAGGCGGTATAATCGCTTTCGTATTCGTCCCAGACTGCCAGCTTTTCTACGACGATTTCTGGAAGTTCACAATAGGAAATTTCCTTATTTCTTCGTCGCTTTAATTCTTTGCGATAATTACGGACAATGCCTTTCACTACACGTTTGAGCTTGCAGTCAAATTGACATTGTATTGTCTTTTGGAAGTCCGACGGTTTCATATCATCACACCCCCTTTCCGTTATGACGTGAAAAGTGTTTATCCCTCTTTCCGCACCATATCTGTACAGCAAGGTGTGATTTGTTGCATGATTTTGAAAAAAAATGAAAAAATTTTTTCGGGTACAAAAAAAGCCCGCACAAAACATATAGTCTGTACGAGCTATTAAAGCTGTGAGATATTCAGTTGTTAATAAAATGCTGTTAGGTAGTGTATGACCGTATAAGATTATGCTTAAAACTTTCCATGACACAAGCCCCCTTACAGCACTTGATTTCTATTAAACTTTTGTCTTTTTTGTAATCTTGTAAATATATTCTTCTGGAGTAGGGCGTTTATTTCCAAAATACTTTCTGAAATTCTCCTGCACTTCTGGGTCGGTGCTGTTCATAGCTTCATCAATCGTCGCTTCAATATCAGCTCGAACATCAGCTAATGACACACCGCCAGCTTTTGCACCAGCTTTCAATGCTTTTTTAATATCTCGTTTTTTAAGTCCTATCATAGTATTACCTCGTCACAATTTACTGAATGTTTTAGAAATGTTTTTCAAAATGCTTATATAGAATAATCCCTAAAAATGTTTGCAGTAGGAATAAACCAAATATAATGCCTATAATCCATGCTTCAATATGAAGTAACGCAAGTACAAAAGCAACAAACAAGTACACGAAAGTCATTAACTGATATACTAAAGAACCAGCTTTCATTCTTAAAAATATTTTTCTTTCATCAACATTATTGATGTGATTTTCTCTATTTATATTTTGTAATTTTTCTTTATTTTTTGGCATTTCATAATAACAAATTTTCAATAATTGAACACCAGAAGCAAAAGCTAAACCGAACCCCATTGCGTAAAAAAGTGTAGCGTAATAATCAGTATCAATAACGAAATATCCAAAACATATAAAGATTATACCTATAATAATCTCAATGATAAATGATAATTTTTTCTTCATTGTTAATTCCACCTTTCAAAAGACTACATTTTCTGTATTAAAAAAATCGTTTTATGGTTGTTCAAATTATCCTGAATGTAAGTTTACTTTAGCTGAACATTTTAGAAAGAAAAAACTAACCAAAACGAATGTAAAAGAATTACTGGAGGGAAAAGAAACCCTGGTAAAAGGAATCAAAAACAAAGAGAAAAAGCCCTACAATGCCGTTGTAAAAATTGGGGAAAAGGGATATATTGATTTTATATCTTTCTCAAAATAAACATAAAAGCCCTTTAAAGAGGGCTTTTATATATTAATCACAAATCACTTATCACAAATCACTTATCACAAATCACAAGTGATTTGTGATTGTTGATGATAAAATAAGAATAAGAAGAAATAGAAAGAAGTGAGTGATTGTGGGAAATTTAGGCGCACAAAAAGAAAAACGAAATGATACACCAATCAGTGCAAAAAAAGATATAATGGGAGATAAGACGGTTCGTGTTCGTGCTGACTTGCACCATATCATAAAAATCGAAACAGCAAAGAATGGCGGAAACGTAAAAGAAGTTATGGAAATAAGACTTAGAAGCAAACTTAAGAGTGTGTTGATATTGCAGTATCTTAAAATTTTGTGTATAATAGGAATTGAAGTTAAATTAGATGCTAAAAATTTGTAATTAAGAAGGAGGGATTCGTCATGTTGGTATTCCAAATGCGTAATGTAGATAAAACATCTACTGTTTTGAAACAGACTAAAAACAGTGATTACACAGATAAATAAATACGTTAGATTAATTCCTACCAGTGACTAATCTTATGACTTTTTAAACAGATAACTAAAATTACAAACAAATCGTTTAACTTCTGTATTTATTTACAGATGTAATCACTTCAGGAGTGATTACATGAACAAAAATATAAAATATTCTCAAAACTTTTTAACGAGTGAAAAAGTACTCAACCAAATAATAAAACAATTGAATTTAAAAGAAACCGATACCGTTTACGAAATTGGAACAGGTAAAGGGCATTTAACGACGAAACTGGCTAAAATAAGTAAACAGGTAACGTCTATTGAATTAGACAGTCATCTATTCAACTTATCGTCAGAAAAATTAAAACTGAACATTCGTGTCACTTTAATTCACCAAGATATTCTACAGTTTCAATTCCCTAACAAACAGAGGTATAAAATTGTTGGGAGTATTCCTTACCATTTAAGCACACAAATTATTAAAAAAGTGGTTTTTGAAAGCCATGCGTCTGACATCTATCTGATTGTTGAAGAAGGATTCTACAAGCGTACCTTGGATATTCACCGAACACTAGGGTTGCTCTTGCACACTCAAGTCTCGATTCAGCAATTGCTTAAGCTGCCAGCGGAATGCTTTCATCCTAAACCAAAAGTAAACAGTGTCTTAATAAAACTTACCCGCCATACCACAGATGTTCCAGATAAATATTGGAAGCTATATACGTACTTTGTTTCAAAATGGGTCAATCGAGAATATCGTCAACTGTTTACTAAAAATCAGTTTCATCAAGCAATGAAACACGCCAAAGTAAACAATTTAAGTACCGTTACTTATGAGCAAGTATTGTCTATTTTTAATAGTTATCTATTATTTAACGGGAGGAAATAATTCTATGAGTCGCTTTTTTAAATTTGGAAAGTTACACGTTACTAAAGGGAATGGAGATAAATTATTAGATATACTACTGACAGCTTCCAAGAAGCTAAAGAGGTCCCTAGCGCCTACGGGGAATTTGTATCGATAAGGGGTACAAATTCCCACTAAGCGCTCGGGACCCCTTGTAGGAAAATGTCCTAAGTGTGGCAACAATATTGTATTAAAAAAATCGTTTTATGGTTGTTCAAATTATCCTGAATGTAAGTTTACTTTAGCTGAACATTTTAGAAAGAAAAAACTAACCAAAACGAATGTAAAAGAATTACTGGAGGGAAAAGAAACCCTGGTAAAAGGAATCAAAAACAAAGAGAAAAAGCCCTACAATGCCGTTGTAAAAATTGGGGAAAAGGGATATATTGATTTTATCTCTTTTTCAAAATAAACATAAAAGCCCTTTAAAGAGGGCTTTTATATATTAATCACAAATCACTTATCACAAATCACAAGTGATTAATCACAAATCACTTGTGATTTGTGATTCTTAATGATACAATATTACTATACAAAAAAAGAATGGGGCGTAGTTATGGAGAAGGAAAAACTAAAAATACTTGAAGAATTAAGACGTATTTTTATCTAAATAACGAGCTGTTATAACCCATGTAATTTGTCCGATAGCAATAACTCCTGCTATCGAAAAAAACACAACTTTACTCATATATCCCATAAAGACAAGAGCAAATAATACAAGAACCAATAATGTAAGTGTTACTTTATAAGCATTCGCAAGAGAAGCATTAGTAATTGCGATATTTCTTTCATCATTTTCTAATATTTGCATTTCTTTTGTTGGCTTACTGAATATATCACAACCCATAAAAATCAATATTATTCCAATAAGCGTTGTACCATAGACAACCAAATCTGGACGAGGTACGGGCAATAGTTGGTGTACGCCTAAACCATAAGTTAGTAAACCACCTAAAAAGATTATTACACCGATAAATAATTCAACTTTTTGTATCTTATGTTTCATTTGCTTTCCTCCTCATAAATAAATATTTCTTCAATACTCATTTGAAAGTACCTTGCAATTTTAAAAGCTAAGATAATAGAGGGATTGTAGCGTCCATTTTCTAAAGAGCCTATTGTTTGACGAGATACTTCAAGAGCAGTCGCTAAATCTTCTTGTTTAATACCTCTTTGTTTTCGTAATTCTTCTAAACGATTTTTCACAACATACCCCTTTCTTGAACAAATGGAAAGTTTGCTTTCCTTTTCTAATCTTATGATACTCCTGCAAGTAAAGAATGTCAAGCAAACTTTCCATATTTTATTATCCTACAATCTTCCAGTTGCTATCCTTATGTAGCACAAGTTCATACTGCGATATTTGTGTAGCCTTTGTCTGATTATCAAGGAATTTCACAGCAACTTTGACTTTCACATTGTCCCCGTCCTTTGTAAAGATAGGGTTTACCAGTTCAGCATAAATGTAGTCCCTGCCGATAGGCTCAAGCACATTTCCCGATACATAGTAGGCAAGCTCTTTTTCTGTGGCTGTCGGGTACAGCTTAAAGAATGTTTCAAGAAATGCAGTAGCGTCATTGACGGTATCAGCGTCTACACTTGCATTTGCTTCTGGTGTCTTAGGCTCATAATCTGATTTCTCGATTGCTGGTGCAAGGGTAGGGTTCTGAACGATTACCATATCCCCGTCAGCGTCTACATGGACTTTTACGGTATAGGTTGCTTTCACATTGCTTGTCTGTTCTCCCTCTTTTATCTGCTGATCCACTTCGTAGGTAGCAGAAAAAGTGTCCGTTCCCGACTGTTCAATACTCCATACAATCACATCTGTAACTGTGGAGCTGGTCGGTATATCGGTTCTAATGGTATCCACATTCAAGTCCTGCAATTCCTTTGTCAGATAACCGCTGATTGCCTGCGTCCTTGCTTCAATCGCTTCTTTGCTGTTACTCCATGTGTAGTAGGGCTTTGCAAAGTTCTTCACAAAATTTTCTATCCCGTTGGTGTCCTGCAAGCGAAGCTCTATGATTTCTTTTTCATGGGTCGTGTGCTGGTCGATAGCCGTAAAATTCTTATACGCCCCAAAGCTCACGCTTGCGATAAGCACCACCCACAATGCAATCACGGATTTTTTATGTGTGCCTACCTTGAAAGTACGCACCTTTTTTTCTTTGGGTTCTTTGATAGTTTCTGTCTGTTTCTTATTCTTTCTAAACATGATGAAATCCTCACTTTCTATTGTTTTACTCGTCCTGCACCGATTAAGTGCTGTTGCCAGTAACTACTACTTAGGTCTGCATATCCTATCGGGTCGCCTGCGTGGTACATCTGTGTCGGCGAAACAAGAATACCGACGTGTGTTACATAACTTCCAGCGTTATAGGTAGAATGGAAAAATACCAAGTCCCCAGCCTTTGCCTGCGAAAGTGGAAGATGTTGGGTTGCGTCATACTGTGCTTGTGCGGTTCTCGGTAAGGAGATACCAGCTTTTCCATAGCACCATTGCGTCAGTCCCGAACAGTCAAAAGAAGTGTTGGGATTGCTACCGCCATACACATATTTCCAGCCTTGATATTTTAACGCTTCATTCATGACCTTTTGTGCCAGCTCTCCCGATACCTGCGGAACAGTTAAATACTGATTGACTAATTCGACGTAAAATTGATTGCCATACTGATACCGCCAACCCCCGTTCTTCGCAACGGCTATCGGGTTGGTGTAGGTTACTTTCTTTCCACCCGATTTCTCACGGGCGAAGCTCTCTGCAAGGTTAAAGGTGTGTTTCTTTCCTTTTCCTGCCACATATCCCACATAACCACCGCCATAGTTATAGGACTGTATCGCTACATTCAAATCGTCGATACCTTGATTTTTACAGGAAGAAAGCAGGGACGCAAAATACTTACACCCCTGCTTGATTGAGCTTTCCGTATCTAAAGAGTTGGGCGGTAAACCAAGACTTTCTGAACTCTGCATAACATCTTCTGCCGTACCGCCACTTTCTACTTGAATGATAGCCAGTAGCACGTTGACATACTCGGAGATACCGTTTTCTCTGGCGTATTTTTCCACCATAGGCTGATGTTTCAAGACTTCTGCGGATAAATTCATACCCGTAATGCCAGAAGAAAAGTTGCTGTTCTCGTCGTCGCTGTCCGCACTAATGAGGACACCAAAGAAAAGGACTATGGAAAAGAGGATAGGAAACAGACTGCCAATAAGAGCGATATGTTTCAGTTTCATTTTTTCTTCTGTCCTTTCTTCGTTACAAGGTTACGGTTCTTTTCGGTATGTTCCGTTGTACGCTTTGATTGTTCAAAGGTCTGTTTCTTTGTAGTACGCTCTGCTTTGTAATTCTGGCGTGTTTCCTGCGATACTACTTTTTCTACATTCTGCCTATGTACTGGCTGTGCAGGCTGGGTCGCTTTCTTATCAGAAGCACCAGAAGATAACGGACGCTCTTTCACAACATTTGTCTTGACTGGTTCACTTGCTTTTGAAGTGGTCGCTGTGGCAGGACGTTTCACTTCCTGCATTTTTTCCGCACTCGGCTTTGGAATGGTTGAAGCTGTGGCTGGTCGCTCATGGGGACGGGTAGCTCCCGTTGTCGCTGATCCGTCCGTCTTTCTTTGTCTTGCTTCTTGTGCCTTTTGAAGCTCCATACGTTTGTCAGCGATATTCTGTCTATGCTGTTCCTGCTTTTCCAAGCGTCCCGTCTGTCTGGACTGCTGTTCCTGCACCATGCCACGCTTGAAGTCTGATACGCTGGACTTTGCCTTTTCCTTTGCGGAATACACCGCATAAGCGGTCTGTGTCGGCATATCCTTGATATTCTCTTTGACAGCGTTAGCCTTGTCTTTCACTTTATTTTTCGTATCTAAGACAGCACCCACCTTTGAGCCTGCACGCTGTCCCATGCTGGAAGTGGTATTGCCCCGATTTTCTTTAGAAGCCGTATTTTTTCTTTCGGCTCTCTTGCCAGCAACGGCACTTCCAGCTACCGCACCAGCCACACCACCCGAAATACCGCCAGCACTTACCGCCCTTGCAATACGGTGTTCCATACGCCTAGCCCTATGTCGCATAAACAGATACGGTCTGCGGAAAATTCTTCGTCCCATGTTTTGACTGTCGCCAGCATTAAGTGAGAACATACTCATTAAGTCGCCCAGTTTCATATAGATACCAGCAAAACACACTATCTGCAAGAACGCCACCATAAAGAACGGGTAGTCTGTGGAGATGTTATAAAACATACTGGAAATGCTGAACGCCACCGTTACAATGAGCGTTATTCCTGCCCGTGTCATTATGGTATTAAATACCCTCACGATTGCCTGCTTTGCCATGCTTTCATAGCTCGGTATCATGGAAAGTAGAAAGCTGATAGGTAAAAACATTGCAAAGATAATAAAGAGTATCTGGCTGAACAACATCATACCCGTAAGCAAGAATACAAATATCGTGATACCTAAGTTAAAGAATAGCAGGAAGAACACCATACCTAAACGGTTTACGACCTGCGGTATCGTCAGATTGTTGTTGTCATTGTCCTCGATTTCTGTTTTCACGACTTCCTCTCTGGTCTTGCCGTCCTCGTCCTCTGGACTTACTGATACCAGAGCTTCTACACGGTCTGTCCCGATTTCCTCTGCGTTGCTGTTACCAAATTGAAGCAAGAGCCACGGCTGTTCCACTTGAATGGAAAACAAGCTGTCCCGTATCAAGTCCACGCTGTCCTTGCCCTCGCTGTCAGAGTTGGGGAGCATGATTTTTGTTCCCAAGTCCAAAGAAGCGGTACTGATGTCTGATGAAAATTCATTTATCTTCTTGATGTAATCGGGAGCGTAGGCAATAAAGGAAGCGGACAACACGAACACCACCACAAAGTTAATAACAGCGTGAAGTGCCTTGCTGGTTTCGCGTTTGATAAGTCCCGTATAGGCAACATAAAGTCCCACTATTAAGATAATGAGAAGCAGGAAACCGACATAGAAGCCCGTAGAAGAAAAGCCGTTCTCGGTAACGCCTGCAAGGGTCTGTATGCTTTGTCCGATACTGTCTGCCATATCGTTAATAAAATCAAGTTTGTATGCTTCCTGCACCACATAGCCCGTAGCATTGCTTAAATAAAGGCTTATCGTCCAGACAAAATTGGTAATGCAGTAAAGTCCGTACTGCACCGATTTTCCGATACCGTCCAGCCAGTTCCATGGCAACCACGACCAGCTATTATCCACATAAAAATCAAGCTGGTAATTCGACAGCGGATATTTTGAGTAAAGATTTTCTGCGTTTATGGTATCGTCCACAAGCCCCGTCGCATGAGCCACCGTCCCCAGAAGTGAGAGCAGGATAAGGGAGAGTGCCACGACAAACAGAGCCATTTTGAGAAAGTGAAGTATCTTCCTTTTTGTGAACGCACCTTTTATCCTTTCTTTCATCACTCCACCTCATTTCTCTGTACGGGCGGTCTGGTATCAAAGGCGTGTAGCAGTTCTTCAAAGACTGGGTGTATCTGCACCACACCGACACGCCCGTATAAGTCCTGCAATAAGCATTGTCCGTTCTCCAAATCACGCAAGCGTTTCTGGTTGTTCTCGTCGTCCTTGTCGATACCGAAAAATTCTAAGGTCTGCTTTATCTCGTTGATGTCAGTAGAACGAAAGGCAAACTTCAAGCCGATATTGTTTTTCAGACTTTCCTTTGACACGTCGCCAGAAGATTGTGTAACAAAATAGACGCCTGCCTGCATAGCTCGTCCAGCACGCACCAGCTTATTTGATAAAGTTTCGCCTTGTGCCACATTTAAGAACGCCCACGCTTCGTCAAGGTCTACAATCTTAAAAATGCTTCTGTCTGAATGGATAAAATCAAGGGCAAAGGTACTAATCACAATCAGCATAGACACCGACAATAATTCAATGGTCGTGTATTCCTCAAATGTTGTATCCTTATCTGGTAATACTAAGTCCGCTACTTGAATGATATTGAGTTGGTTATCCAGACTGATTGCATTTTCCACCGTACCGTCTGAAAACAGCAGGTGTGCAAAGTCGTAGTCCGTGAAGCTGTCGATATGTTCTGCGATATTTCTTGATATGGGTGTATCTTCACGGCGTAGCTCGTCTATCACATGGAGCAAGCCCCGACTGTCGCTCTGGGTAACGGAGCGTACCGCCTTACGAAGTACAGGGAATTTTTCGCCGTCCCTAGAGGAAATACCCGTAAGGAATGTTAAGATGTCGATTGCCAGACTTTCAGCGTCTTTTACATTCTTCATAATCACGAACGGGTCAAGAAGTCCTGCATTGTCCTTGTCGCTGGTAAGGTTTACGATATTGATTTCATGGGCGATTTCTGGGAGCGTTTCTTTCCAGTTGCCCCTCTCAGCTTTGGGGTCTAAAATGACTGCTTGACCGCCAAACAGCACCGCATAATATACCAGAAGATTGTTGCAGAATGACTTTCCACCGCCAAGCGAACCGACAAAAGCAGAAGCAAGAGCGTTTGTTACTGTACCTTTTACACCCTGCGAAGCTAACGACGGTTGCAGGTACACATTTCTTCCCGTATCAACGGAATAGCCCATATAGATACCCGTAGTTTCCCCTAACTGCTGGGTCGCACCAAAACCAAGACCTGCCAAGAAATCTGATTTTACATACTGCACGTAGTCATTGATATATCGCTTGCTGGCAGGAAGAAATTCAGAATGAAGCCCCAGCATATCCCCAGCAGGACGCACCAGCTTTACATTGAGGTCGTCGTAAAAATCTTTGACTTCATCACAACGGCGTTTTAATTCGTCCAAATCATCAGCCGATACACGCACTACATAAGAGAGCTTATACATACTTTCTTTTGTCTGGTCTAAGTCCGTTTCCAGCTCATCCACGCTGTCTAATGCGTCCACCACATTTGAGCTTGTTTCACTTCCTGCTTGATAAGCGTGATTGTCAAGGTCTTTCAATTCCTTTTTCTTGTTGCGGACGGTTGTTAATGCTTTACGGTTCTCCACGATTTCTACATTCATAGAAGTATCAACGGGGAATGTGAATTGCTGTTGCTGGAAATAGAAGATTTCAGACGACGGAAAATCAAGCTCGCCAACAATCGCATTGACGGTAAAGTAGGACACATAGCTTTCCCTGTCCTCATGTTCCAATCGCAAATACCGCTGGCTTTCCTCAATCACACACCTTGTCGGACGGATAAGGTCGTAGTATTTTATCAGCGTTTCTTTCTGTAATTTCTTCTTTGGTAGCTGGTACTCATAATCTTCATAGGCGATACCGTCCCTGCCGTAAAGATGTTCCATGAGATACCCAAAATCATGGATTTCCAAGCGACGCACCTTAAAGCGACGGGAGATTTTATTTTCCAGCAACTTTTCCATTTTCATATAACGGTTGATTTCATCATTCGGCATGGAAACAAAGTCATTCATCAGCGTGTGGTTCACTTCATGGAGAAATTCCTTGAATGTCAGCCACGCCGATTTTTTGATGTTCTTCAGATTGAGCTGTTCTTCCGTAACCATGAGCTTAAAGCCAAGAAAAAAGCGGTAGTCCACTTGATTGTCCCCAATCATTGATACTAACGCTTCGGTCTGTTCGTCTATCTTCTGGCAGGCAACTTCCTTTAATTTCCCCGTAACCAGCTTCTTTGACTGCTCCTGCATACTTCGTATTGAGCTTTCCGTTGCAATCTGCAACGCATGAATTTTTCCCTCACGGGACTGTGCGATAAGCTGTCGGAAACTGTCATGCACGATAAATTTCTGCTCTGCGGATAGGAAAGAATAGTTGTATGGTATCAGCTCATAATAAGCAAACACCTCATTGTCCTTATTCCAGACAAGGTTATTGTCAATATATTTTATCGGGAACATAGTTCACACTCCTTACTGCCGTGATTGTTTCATTGAGTATCTGCTTATGCAGTTTTACGGCTTTTCCTGCATAAGTGATTTTCGGTCGCAGGGCATAGGTTATCTGTGATTTCAAAAAGCTGTACGGCTTCTTTCCGTCAAAGGTTTTCTGCGACATAAACCATGTGAGAGCAACGGGAATACCAAAGTATTTGAGAAATGCTCCCTCAATCATGGAAAGTGGGGGAATATCCCCAAACAGAATAATGAGAAATTCCGTAATCACAAACCATGTAATCTGTGTAAAGGTAACGGGAAAGGGTAAGTTAAAGTCATTGATTGCATACAAGACTTTTTCCACGTTCCAGATACCCGTATAAGATTTAATCTTTTTCAAGTTCTTTCAGCTCCTTTCGTAAGTTTCTAAATAGAAAAGGACAGCCATTTTCAGACTGTCCCTTAAAGAGAAATACGCTGTCAGTAACAACAATGCTTGTCGCTGATCTTCCAGCGTTAATATGGTATCTCGCACATACCTCGGCTTGTTTCAATAAAGCAACCGCCCATATCCAAATCTCGCCCGTAGGCTTCATAGTCAATGTAATTCTGTAAGCTGGGTGGAATGTCCCCAAGTGCCTGCAATTCGTCTATGTAGTAATAGGCAACGTCTGTCATAGTTTCACAGTCGGGATAATAATAAATATCGTCCTTGTGTTCCACGACTTCTTCCAGCGTCCCGTAGTGGCTGATAAATTCGTCCAGACACTCTACAATATAGTCGGGAAGTTCCTCTATCATTTCATACATCTCATTGAGTTCTTCAATGGAAACATACTCGCCAATCGCAATGGGGAAGTTGTCGGTATCATGGATAGCGTATTCCTCATACTGTTCATTCAAGCCGATTTTTTCTTTCACATCTTCCTCGTCAATGGGGAACGTGAACCAAGCACCGACTAAATAGCCCTCATTGTATTTGCCAAGATTAGCAATGTAAACCGCCATATCATCAATCATAAGCACCACCTCATTTCCTACTCTGGCAGTTCAAAGATACCGTGTTCTGTTACTAAAAATTTCCCGTGTTCCTGCAAGTGAGAAGCGTAGGCTTCAAAGTCAAAGTAATATTCTTGACAGTCCTCGGATAAATGCTTAAATGTCGGGTCGTTCATCAGCTTTTGCCTTGCAACATCTATCATGCTTTTGCAGTCGGGATAAACCGTAATCACGTTCCTGCAAATATAAAGTGCTTCTAAATTTTCATACACGGTAAGAAGTGATACATATTCTTCCTGCATATCGCTTGAAAGCTGGCGGTACATAAAATCTAATTCGTTGAGCTGGTACACGCTTGTATGTTCGTGGACTTCATCAGCAAAGGGCAGTACCTTTTCGATAATGCGGTAATCCCCACTTTCTGCACCGACACCTAACTTTTCTTCAAACTCTGCAACATCTATCGGCAGGTCAAACCAGTATGATGTTGTTTCTTCGCCAGTTGTTCCTTTCGTTTCCACCAGCACCCTTGTTTCCTGCATTGTTCCTCACGTCCTTTCTGTTGTTTCATCACATCTTGTAAGGTCTGGTACGACATACCAAACACATATTTAGAAAAATCTTCTAACTGTCTTTCTTCATAATCGGCAGGGTTCAGTCGTTTCATTTCCTGCCACACCTTACGCTTGTAAGAGGGCAGGTCGGAAATATAATCACAGCCGACTTTCGTCTGCATATCCTTAAAAATATCGCTCATTTCATCACTCCAATCTAAAATTTAGGTAAGAAAAAAGCAGTCAATCCTAAGACTAACTGCTTTGTGTGTATGGATATGAAATTGTCAAACTGGGATTTATCAATATAAACTACCATGGAAAAATATAATAAAATACCAAAGTACTTAATACAATTCCGACAATATACATTTTTCTATAGTTTACTTTTTTGAAAAATATTATGGTAAACACAACAGCTCCTATAATATCCATTAACAACTGAAATAGGAATGTTTGATGTTCCAAAAAATAAATAAAAACTGCTATTGTTTCAGCAAATAATGCTCCTACTGGTAAAGAATATAATACTGAACTAAAAATATGTTCCCTATTCCAATAGTACAGAATAAATGCTGCTATTGCACAAGCGATTGACCAAACAGTAAACAATATGAATAGCCCAAAGCGGAATCCGCCGGAAAACATAGGTATAAACATTCCTAATATTGCTTGTAAAGCATAAAAACTTAATGTCATTCCAAACATATACAAGAACGAACTAATTCCTGCACAAATATTTGAGGTGCTTAACATAACGATGATAGTATTGGTAATAATCCAAAAACCAAACAATGTTTGAGGTGATGAAAAACTCCATAGTGTATCTGCGGGAAAATAATCTAACAGTCTACATATACACCCTACTAATATACCAATTACAAATATCGCTGTATAAGACTTATATGTATTTCTTAGTTTTATATTTGACACAATAGTTTTCCTCCTAAGTTCAAATTCATATTTGTCGTTTTCTTCATATCCATATTATATCACTCACATATTAGCACTACAATAAAATTTTATGCACCGATAATCTTGTTGAACAGCTCTAACAGTACATCTTTCACACCGCCGGCATTGAATACCAAGCCGACAGCAATCAAGGCAACTACCAAGAAGCCAATGAGCTTTGAAAACTCACGCTTGAACCCTAAGTAGATACCGATAACCACAATCGCCATAAGCACTAAGCTCTGTGCGTTTGATAAAAACCATTGATATAAATTTTGTCCGAAATTCATTTAATTGTCCTCGCTTTCTTTTAATTGTTCCATTTCATAGTCAGCTTCTTTGCCGACATTCAAAATACACATCAAGACTACGCCGATACCCATTCCCATAGATACCAGCAGGAAGTCTTTTAATAATACCCACATTTTTTATCACTCCTAACTTTCTACTAAATCTTTTGCAGGGGTCGTCTGCTGTTTGATTATCATTTCATGCTTTTCTGTGAGCTTTGCCTGCTGTTCGATTGTTTCCATGTAGTCTGTACCGTTTCCCTTATCAATCTTTTTCAGCATTTTTAAGGTCGGTGCTACCTGCCGTTGTACCCACCGCAATGTGCGGTCTAAGGTGTAAGGCTCTGGTTTTGTCGTCAGCTTCAAGCTCTGTCTGTTATCGCCGATAAACCAAGCCCAGCGGTCATTGAGCTTCCAGTCATTTTTTCGCTTGTCGGGTTCTTCATCAACAAACCGCACATACTGATTGATGATAGAAAAAGCGGTCTGTTCTGCGTCATAATAGGTCAGTAAATCTCGTACCGCATAATAGGCTCGTTCATTGCGAAGCCGTATTTCAAAACGGTTGATAATGTCGGCTTCTTCCAGAGGTGTCCCTAACTTGACGTACTGCTCATAGTCCTTTTCATAGATACAAAAATACACATCAGATTTCAGTGAACCAAGATAAAGGGTACGCCCCATATATTCTCTGTCGTCCTCTCTGTGCTTGATAAGCTCGCCCGACTGGTAAAACTTATAGCTTCTGGACTTTCCGATATATTCCCGTTTCCTGCATTTTTCCGCAAGCTCTGGAATATCCAAAATGCCCGTATGGTCGTTGATAGCAAGGTCGATACGCTTCATCACGCCACCGTCTATAAGTGCGTCCATAAGAAAGTCATACCAGCTTCTTTGCTGTGCCAGCAGGTAACTTTCAAACTGCCTGCAACCACGCCCCTTTAACTCTAAAAGGACACCTTTTTCTTCGTCAGCCGACGTATAGATAAAGATGTCCCCTAAAGAGTAATGCTCCGTATAACTGTAACGCCCGTAATTTTCATGGAGCATATAGTTGATATTCAGTTTTAATATATCTTTGATGATGTGCTGTATATCCAGCGTGGGAAAACGAATTTTCACATAATCAAACAGCATGGTAAGCGGTGCTTCTGGATTGAACTTTGCCAGTTCTTTATGCAGAGTATTCAGAAGTTCCTTTGACGGCTTCATTTTTCCGCTTTCTATCTTGTTGAGATATTCTCTTGTGATACCAGACGCCACCGCCAGCCTGCCTTGTGAGATACCGTAAGCAATCCGTTTTTCCCGTAATTCTTTTATCCATTGTTCTTCATTCAGAACCATACCCCCAATCTGTCAAGTGTGAAGTTTTTTAAGGCGACTTCACAGCCGATTTTTGCTAGGAAACCATGCGATAAGCCTTATGTTTCCTGTGTTTTTCGTCTATTGTCTATTTGCAAACGTACCCCTCTGTTAGATACCGAGGGGTTTTACCTGCTGGCGTGGCTTACGCCACACCAGCAACGGCTAGTCCGTGCCGTCGCCTTTCGCTTCGCACGTCGCCGTCCCGTCCTGCCTTGCTTGTGCAAGAGAACCGATAGTCTGTAAAAAATCATGTCCTTTCGGGACTAAAGGCGTGTAAAATTCACTGATGACGCTTGTTCCCACATCACAATAGCCACGCCCCTTGATACGTTTCTGGAAAAACTGTTTCTTCACATCAGAACCGAACAGCATACCGTAACCTAATTCGCTGATACGCCCAAGTCCTACACGGAAATTGAAATTATCTCTGATACCGTCCGAGAAATACTTTGCATCTGGACGCTGGCAGGCAACGATAAGGAAATAACCTGCTTGTCGTCCTAACATAACGATTTTCTTTAACTGGCTAAGTAGGCTCACACTTTCTTTTGTCCCCAGCATTTCAAAAAACGCCACATATTCATCAAAGATAAGAAAGCAGGGTGGCAGTCCCAGATAGGCGTAGTTTTCGCCCGTCTTATAGTTCGGGTGTCGCTTCATTTTCTCACTTCGCTGTACCATGCCCTCATAAAAGGCATTGACGCAATCAATCATTTCTTCTTTCGTGTGATACACATTTCCCATAACTGTCCCCAAGTCTGCTAAGTCCGCATTTTTCGGGTCTAAGATATAAAGGACAGCGTTTGTATGCAGTAAGGCTTCAATGAGTGTCAGCAGAAAATAGGTTTTACCGCCACCAGTCCCACCAGCAATCAGAGCGTGAGGGAGTGCGTCATATTCCCAGACAAGATTTTTCATCAATCTAAGACAACCGTTTTCTGCCCGTACTTCATCAATGGTAATGCGGTTCGCTATCATATCATAAAGCAGGGTATATTCGATATAGCCGTCATGCAGGGTCTTGTCGGTCAGCTCACAATACAAGCCACTTTCCAACTTATCCTCCAACCGTAAAAGCTGGTCTTGATATTTTCCCAGCGTAATTTCACAGCGGATATGAAGAAGTCCTTTTTCCATTTGATAATAAATCTTTGGAAACCAGACGATTTTTTCCCTTGATCTGCTTTGCAGGTCAGTAAAAAAACCGCTGTCTTGTACGGTATCGGCTTCATACCACTTATTTTCCAGTATCATTCTTGCCAGCTTTTGACGGTGCAGTAGCTTCTTGAAACTGTCGTAACAGAAGCGGTAATACAGAAAAGCGACCAATGCACAAACACCAGTCGCTATCAGTATGGTTATGAAGTTGTAAAGGGAAAGCGTAAAGCCATTGTCTAATAAGCTGAAATGTTCCCAGTCGGTACGCATGAGCTGTTTGCTATTCAGTAGCAGGAGAACTGCCACGAACACAAACAGAAGCGTCTCTATGGAAAAATGATAGACAAGGTGCTTGTCGCTGGCTCTGATACGGTGTCCTTTGTTCCAAATCATACGCATAAATCAATCACTCCTTTCTGGGTATGAAAAAAGCAGTCAATCATAAGACTAACTGCTTTGTGTGTAGGGATATAAAATTGTAAAACTAAGATTGCATTTCAGATATGGATTTGAACCCCCTCATAGCTGAATATACCATTCCCTTGTTTTAATTTCCCTTCATTTGACAAGTTGTGAAAAGCTGTCTCTATCTTGTCAATTATAGTAACTGGAATAGATAAATGATGATGTCCTGGCAAAATTCGACTTATCTTTAAAGATTGAATTTTTCTAACAGACTTCCAAAATTCTTGTGGGTTTGTTGATGGATAAAAAGCATCAAGGCAACCGCTATATATCAAATCGCCGGAATACAGATATTTTCTATCCGCTTCATAGAAACAACAATGTCCGGGAGAATGACCGGGCGTGTGAATAACTACCAACTTTCTGTTCCCTAAGTCAATACAATCTTCATCATGTAAAATCATTTGCGGAACCCCTTGAAAAATCTGATATTTCTCTACCTTAAAATCCGAGGGGAAATCACATGGATTGCACATAATATTGTTTTTTACCACTTGCAAAGGTATAGGGAATTTGACCGATAGCCATTCTTTTTCTGCTTCATGAACTGCAATAGACCGAAAATATTTATGTCCACCGATATGATCCCAATGAACATGAGTAGTGATTACTGTAACGGGCAGTTTCGTCAATCCATCAATAACCTCTCTGATGTTGGAAACACCTAAACCTGTATCAATCAGAATGGCTCTTTTTGTCCCACACAATAGATAACAATGTGTTTCTTCCCAGTGTTTGTATTCGCTGATGACGAATGTATCTTGGTCTATTTGTTCGACGGTAAACCAACTGTCCATATACTATTCTCACTCCCTAAAAATTTTAATTTGTCGCTTTCTTCATACCCATATTATAACAGTTCCGTATATCCTCTACAACGAAAATCTATTCAGCAAGTCTATTTTTTCGGTTGTCCCTGCGGTGTATGGTTCTGTGTATTGCCTGCGTTCTGGTTGCTTTTATTCTTCAATACAATATCCTCTGCCTTTACATACCAGTCCACATCTGCACCCGTATAGGTTTTTCTTGATACCGTATCGGCTACTGGATTGACAAGCTCCACAACCGCATTGTACGGAAATTCCCTTAACGGTACTTCTGGCGGTACGGACACGGGGATAATTCCACCATGCAGACTGCACTTCAAATCATAGATACGCTTTTTAAGCTGGGTACTCGGTGTCCCGTCCTCATTCTGCAAGAACACATCTCGCACCGCTGTAAATTTTAATTCTCCAAATGTTTTCTCTTTGTCAATAACAAACCCGTTTGATAATCTCATAAATTCTTCACTCCTTTACTTTTCTTCAACTGCTACAATATCATCAGCAAGCAACACATAATCGGTATGTCCCATATCCCCGATTGCGTAACCTCTGCCATATAACTTCGGATTGACAAGTTTTACTTTCTGTTCATACTTGAAATGCTTTTCGCCAGCCTGCACGGGAATTTCTACCACAACATTTTCGCCTTTTTGTACGTCAGAATAAAGGTTATAGCTTCGTCTGGCTAAGACCCTGTGGTTATTTTTATCTCTTTCAAAGACTGGCTCACTTTCGCCTGCAAATTCAAGAGTTCCAAAAGACTGTGCCATATCTGGCACGACATATTTCATTTCCATAGTGTTTTACCTCATTTCTTTCTATTTTTGATAAGTTTTTTGATTGTGATTTCTTATTCTGGCGGTTTGGGAAGTACCAGCAATCCCCCAGATAGTAAAGGGTAAAATCAATGCTTACGCACCCTTGACTATCCGTGTTCTTGCAGGTAAGTAGCAGACAATCCAGAATAAGCGGAAGTCTGCCGACACGGTATCGGCGGAGAACGTGATTTTTCTTTTCTCATACCGTTACCGCCTTATGATTTCTTCATTTTACGGCGTTTGCAGAAGAAGATACCTGCCAGTCCAGCACCAGAAGTCAAAAGAAGTGCAAGCAGTCCGTAAAGGTTTGTGCTATCGCCAGTTTTTGGACTGTCTGTTTTATGCGGTGTATCTGGTGTCTGTGGTGTTTCGGGTTTCTTTGGTTCTTCTGGGACTTTGGTTTTTTCCTTAAAGGTAATCGTCTGTCCCTTATCCTCAATATCCTTATGCTCGGTAACTTTCTTCGGCTCGTCTGGATTGCTTAAATCGTACAATTCTTCAAAAGTTACAAGCTGTTTGCCGTCAAGAGAAGTAGCGTCAAAGGTAAAGGCAACTTCCACTTTCATAGTTTCGCTGTCAGCAGTAAAAGTGTAATCACTTTTCACACGTTTTCCATTGATAAGAAGCTCTGCATTTTCTTCTTTCAACATCTGCCAGCCCACAAGTTTGTACTGTGTACCGACTTCTAAGCCCTCTAAGATTACGGTATCAACGATTGTAACCTCTTTTCCTGCAAGGATAGTCTTTTCGCCGTCTTTGCTGGTCGCTGTGGTATGAATAGAGATTTCTTTTTCGTATTCATCAGTCAGCGTTCCTAAATCAATCACAAGGTTATTTCTTGATACCACGATTTCAAAAGGTGGGATAAGTTCAAAGCCTTTGTTACTATCAGAGCGTAATTCTTCAATGATGTAGGTATCATAAGGTAATGCCCCCTTGCTGTCGTCTGGTTCAGAAGTCCCAAACCACACACCGTCCTCACTGGTCTTGCCTGCGTTTGTATTGTGCTTATGAGAAGCCCAGTCAGCAGAAGTGGAGAATTGCCCGTTATCATCAGTTACCACAACATGATTTTCGCCAGTCGTCTTGCTTGTGATCCTAAAGGGAACATCAACAAGACGCTTGTGTGTACCTGCACCGATTTTTACACCCTCAATATCTCCACGCTTAATCTGATTATAGATAGAATGAGCTTCGTCGGTTAAGTCCACGATTTTTCCATTTTCTGTGATTGTAAAATCAATCGGCTTTGCACCGTCAGTTAAGTAACCGTCGGGAGCTTCACTTTCAACGATACGGAATTTTCCATAAGGTAAAAGGTCAGAAGAAGTAGAAGCGACACCCTCAATATCGGTATGGATTGTTTTTACCACTTCATTTTTCTTGTATAATTTGCCCTCAACCAATACCGCATTATCATTTAAGGAAATGATGTCAAAAGCAGTATCTTTCAAGGTAGCACTTCCTTGTGGCTTTGTATCGCCCGTTTCTAAATCTCGTTTCTGAATTTTCACACCACCACGGATAACCTTGTCTGATACAGAAAACTGGTTACTTCCAGTAAGTACGGCAAGGTCGCCGTCCTCTGTAATCTGTGTTACATATAAGCCTTTTATCTGTTCGGACTTATCGCCAGCCTGCATATATGCACCGTCTAACAAGTAGCCGTTTGGAGCTTTCGTTTCCTCAACGGTTAGCGTTCCAAGTGGAAGAACCGCCTTGCCGTCCTGCATATAGAAGCTATCGCCAGATACCTTGTATGCGTCCGCTAATTTTGTGATGTAGTGGGTTGTCCCGTCGCTGTCTGTTTCAGTGATTGTCTTTGTAGTCCATGTACGAGTAGCTTCGGCAGGGAGATTGTCTTTGTTATAGAAGCCAGCATAATACTTCCATGTAAATTCCGCACCTGCTAGAGAAGCGTTCCCCTGCGGATTGCCTTTCTGTGTTTCCATATCAATCTTGAAAAGCTCAATCAAAGTGTCCGTTACTTTTGGTATATCTGATACTTTCAAGGTCGCTGTCTTTCCAGCTTCAACCTTTAAGGAATATACAGTTTTATCTACTTTATATCCTGCTGGTGCAGAAAGTTCCTGGATATAAACTGTGCCAGCCTTTACCTCTACAACATCTGTATTTCCGTTTTCATCAGTCGTAAGGGTGGCAAGCTGTTTCGTGCAGTCCTTATCAGAAAAGACACCATAGGTCGCACCAGCGACAGAGTAATTCCCGTTACCGTCTGTAATGCTGGTATTACTGGAAGTCTTTTGCAGTTTCGCATTTCCGACATTCAGTTTCGCCCAGAATTGTCCCAATTCCTGCCCCTCGCCAGAGTAGATATAACCGCCACATTCATAGCGTCCTTTATTCTCTTTGACAAAAGTTCTTGCACCAGTGAAAACTTCGTCCTGCGTTGCCTTTGGAATTTCATCATAAGAAGCTCGCACGTTGTCGCATTGCCAGCCAAGATATACGCTCAATCTCTGCCAGACTACACATTGTTCCAACAGATAGACTTGTTTGTAGTTCAGTTCCTTGTGAGCTTCACCATACTGTTTGACATACTCTAAGGATAACGCCACATCTGAAATCTGGTCAGCACTCATGCGTGAGCTTGCGTCAGCTCTGGTCTTGTAGCCGTTCTTAAAATCTGTATTGATGTCAATACAATAGGCAGTTTCGCCCTCGATTTTCATATAGCCCTCATTGAATGTCGAACCGATAGAACCGTCATTCATTACTTTTTCAATGATACCGACACGCTCCGCACTTTCCGTCCAGTATTGCTTGCTTTCTGCATGGACGGGTGTAGTCGGTAAAGCAGTAACGACAGTTGCAAAAGCTAAGAAGCCCGTACACAATCGTTTTAACATCTTTTTCATAAATCTAATGCTCCTTTCATTTTGGGTAATAAAATAGCCGTCCAATAAGAACGGCTGAAAATAGAAAAGGAACGTCATTTTAGGCGTTCCATAGTCTATAAAATATTCAATTTTTTTCTTGTTTCAATACTGATGTGCTGTACCATATCTTTGCATATCTAGGAAAACTGGCGTATCAAGGCTCATTCAATGGTAGTAAATAAGTAGTAAATTGATGTATTTGTTTTCTTGAAAATGCTGATAGATACTGTGTTTTAGCGGATAATCAGATTTTTATTGTGTTTTTTACTTTAAAAAAGCAACAGTACAATAAAAGCGATGACCGCCGAAATAATTGAGGGTACTCCCAACCTTGTAAAGAGATACCCCGACTTACCAAGAGGGGTAATCGAAAAGTACCGTGACACTTTATCGTCAATTTCCTCTAACGTAATCATTGCAAATGCAAAGCAGAGCAATACAGGAGCCATGATAGAAAGTAATAAATCAAAAATCGGATAGTATTCTTGCAAAGAACAATCTGTTATCCTTTCAAGAAACGGAATACCGAATTTAATCAAAGCTCCCATGACAAAAGGCGTAAAACAAGCTGCAAACATCATAGGGTCGCTCTTGATTTGCTTAAATATCTGCATGGTACTGGATAATACCCTTTTCATATCTTTACACCTCCCAAACTTTTCCACATATGCCGAACTGTACGTCGCGCAACTATGTAGAGAATAATCAACGTAGCAATTACAAGTACCATATCAAACGATAGTAAACTGTTTTTCCCGGTTATAAGGTTCATGCAGGCGGTAAAAGGGAAAAAGCGGAATATATCTGGTAACTTTACAAACAGACCAACGATTGGTGGAACAAAGCAAACAATCTCTATGGGCATAATCACAATGAGAAATTGGTTCAAGTTTGAAATTCTTGTAGCTGCAATTATTCCAAGCATAGTAAAGATCGCTGATGTCAAGGCTGTTCCAACTGCGATACCAAGTAAATGATTACTGCCGGAAACTAATCCTAATATCATTGCAATTATCGTAGATATGGCAATCAACGCAACTGTTTTTGAAAGTATATACTCCGACACTTTTACAGGCGATACCACCATAGCATTTAATACCTTTTGGCTTTTTTCTAAAAGGACAATCGCCCCCATAAAAAATAGTCCCATAGCTGCCGGGTCAGAATAAATCATAATAGCTGCAATATTATTTTTCCAATGCTCTGGCAAGGCAGCAATCGCGCACACATACAGAAGCGTCAAGATAAAGTAAATAAAATAGAAACCATATTTCCATTGGAAATGTATATCTCCACGAATTAAGCGTCCTAATCTCATTGAAGTGTCCTCCCCGTAATATCAACGAAAATGTCATTTAACGTAGGTTCACTACTATGGATAGAAAGCAGACGATTTTCTGAAATTAAATTTTTTAACATCTTATCCTCTGCGGTTCTATCAAGCAGACATTCCCCGGTTTTTTCGCCGTTGTCATAATAGGTATATTGTATTTTTGCAGCACCCCTTGACATGATTAAATTATGTGGGCTGTCTAACGCGCTGACTTTTCCCGCAACAATAAAAGCTACCTGATCGCATAGCTCCGTTGCGTCATACATATTGTGAGTGGTGATTATGATAGTTTTTCCGCGCTTCTTCTCTGCAAGGATAATATCTTTCATCAAGCGATTATTTGTAGGGTCAAGGCCGCTTGTTGGTTCATCAAGAAATAATATATCGGGGTCATGGATTAACGCTTTGATAAAATTCAAGCGAGAACGCATACCTTTGGAAAAGTCGGCAACCTTTTTGTCTCCGTCATTTTCCAAGCCTACCATATGCAATAATTCATCAATAGACCGGGGCTGCTTTTCATACAGCGAAGCGAAATAGGCAAGGTTTTGTCGTGCCGTAAATTTCTCATAACAGGTAGAAAATTCAAAGTCCACTCCAATATTCTCATAAAACCGATTTGTACGTTCCCTTATTTCAATACCTGCAACTTTTACGCTGCCTTTATATTTTGTATTAAGCCCAGTCAATACTTTTTGTATGGTTGACTTCCCAGCTCCAGAGGGTCCTAAAAAGCCGAAAATTTCTCCACGTCCAACATGGAAACTCACATCTTCAACAAAGGGCTTTTCAGTATAGCTGAAATACAGTTTTTTTACATCAATCATTATTTTTCCTCCTTTAACCTTATGACGTTTATAGATATATAGTCATATAAAATGTAAAAAATTTGTTTGGCTACCTGCCTGTCAAATAACCAAACAAAATTGTTACTCTGCTACTACTTGCTGAATAATCCCATTCACTAAAAGGTTTTGTATCATATTCAGTTCTTCATCCTCTTTGAATTGTTCCAAACAGGACAAAACAGAATACAGGGATTTTATAATAACCGTATGCGGAACCAAAAATACAACCCCTAGATCTTCCAGTATCTCCAATATACGAATATCATTGTGCATATGGCTTTCAAAAATATCCGGTGATAATTTTCTTTGCAGATAGTCCATTATAGATAGGTCAATCTGCGAAAGAATAGGTGAAGTAATCAAACCCGTTAAACTTAGCATAATAACGTCTTTTGCTAAATCTCTATGGTTCTTATATTTTTTCTTTTTAATTGTTGCTTCTATACTTTCAAATAGCTCTTTTTGTAAGCGAAAATTGATTTCCACATATAGATGTTCTTTACTGGGATAAAAAGCATAGAAAGATCCCTTTGATATATTTACGGCGGCCACTAAATCATCAACCGTTACTTTTTTCAAACCGTGTAATGCAAACAGCTTTTCTCCCTCTATCAAAAGTTTATTGCTGATGATCTCTTTCTCTTGTTCTGTAAATCGTGGCAATTCTCATAACCTCCTTATGACTAAATTGTTATTATCGTCACGAAAAGTATAACATTTACTGCTCATATTATCAATATACTATCCGAGATATTTATGCAATGTAGGTTCCAATGCGTTTATCGTCGTGTCTGTATCCTCATTAAAAATCATGTGACGATTAAGTTCTAAAGTAAGCAATTCCTTTTGCGGCGCATGAATTAAATCAAATACTTTGCTGGTATAATCAAAGCTAAAAAGCGGATCACCTTTGGCAGTAATTAAAATAACAGGACATTGTATAGACCCATTCTCCAGACACGATAAGTCAGCATTGAATAAACTGGCGACAAATCTTAAAGGATAATAGGGTAAAAGCATAGGGTCATTTAAGCAATCGTGTTTTGCCTGTTCACTATAAAATACTTTGTTATAGTCTAAATAAGCATCTCCCGGTACCTTATAGTTAGGGAACAACTTTCCGCCCACGCGAAAGCCCCATTGTATCAGCCCCATAAAACGGTGTGTCCATACGGGATATTTTGTTAGGCTCATAGTTTCTTTTAATGTAGTCAGCATGATATTATGTGGAAAAACAGCTTTTAACCTTGTGTCCCTACCCGCCGCCATTGCAGCTAAAATCCCTCCTTGACTGGAACCCATGACAGCTATGTTTTTACCGAAATTTTCTATTCCGTAAGTCGTTGCGTCATATACATTATGCAACATATCTTCCATTATATAATTTTTCTTGATTTTAGGGCTTTTTCCGTGTGAAAGATAGTGAACGCCTATTATATTAAATCCTCTTTCACTCAATCCGCATAGAAAATTCTCATACATGAGAGGGTGTGACATAGTACCCGGCAAAAAAACAATAGTAGGACTGCTTCTTTCTGTATACCAGATAGAAAGTGTTATCGGAACATTATTTGAAGAAATTCCAACTTCTTCATACATACCTTATACCTCCTATATGACTAAATTGATTTTATAGTCATATTATAGCTTGTTGCAAGCGGAAAGTCAATAGCTATAAATATATGATTTATGTATAAAAATGAAAAAACGAAAAAGTGTATCCGGAAATCATTCTGACATTTTTAGCAAAACCCTTGATATTATTCCGCAAACCGAATATAATATATAAAGTTAAGGGGGCGATAAATTATGAAATTTATTTCAACAACGGAAGCCGGCAAAAAGTGGGGACTTTCTTCTCGCCGTGTAGGTATCCTCTGCAGCGAGGGTCGTATCCCCGGAACTCAGAAGACCGGTAACACATGGCTTATTCCTGAAGATGCAGAAAAGCCAGCCGATGCACGCATTAAAAGCGGTAAATATATAAAGAAATGCGAGGAACAAAGCAATGCCTGAGATGCAGATTATAGAATGGAAAGAAATTTGGAAAGATGACTATCTGGCATGGATCTGTGGTTTTGCGAATGCACAGGGCGGCACGCTTTACATCGGCAAAAACGATAATGGCGAAACCGTAGGCCTGTCTAATTCCCATAAGCTGCTTGAGGATCTTCCGAATAAAATCCGTGATGCTATGGGTATTATTGTGCCTGTCAACCTTCATACAGATGGCGAAACCGAGTATATTGAAATTTCTGTACAGCCCTATCCTATTGCTATCTCATACAAAGGCGTTTATTATTACCGCAGTGGCAGTACGAATCAGAAATTAACCGGATTGGAACTGGAGAGCTTTTTGCTCCGTAAACAGGGCGCAACCTGGGACAACCTTCCTTTGCCGTCCTTCACAATCTCTGATATTGATAATGGTGTTGTTAAGCGTTTTATAAAGTGGGCGGCCAAAAAGGGACGTATTGATGAGAGCGCTTTAGATGAGCAAAAAGAGACGCTGATGAAAAAGCTGCACTTAATGAATAATGACTACTTAACAAATGCTGCCATGCTCCTTTTTGCAAACGATCCCGAAGAGTGGCAGCTTGGTGCTTTTACAAAAATCGGTTATTTTGAAAGTGATTCTGAACTTCGGTATCAGGATGAAATACATGGTTCACTGCTTGACCAGATTGATCGGATTATCGAAACTATCCATCTGAAGTATATGAAAGCAAAGATCACATACGAAGGAATGCAGCGGATCGAGCGTTATTTCGTCCCAGATGCGGCACTGCGCGAGGCTCTCTTGAATGCCCTGTGCCATAAGGACTATGCCCGTGGCATACCGATTCAGGTAAGTGTATATAATGACAGATTATATATTGCAAACTGCGGCCGACTGCCTGAAAACTGGTCTGCAGAGAAGCTCATGGAAAAGCACTCGTCTGAGCCCTTTAACCCTAATATTGCCCATGTATATTATCTTGCCGGTTTTATTGAAAGCTGGGGGCGCGGCATAGAAAAGATCTGTGATGCCTGCCGTGAAGATGGTGTACCATTGCCGGAATACGATATTACCGGAAATTCGGTTATGATCAAATTTATTGCACCAAAAGATCGGATTGTATATGGACCAGGGGAAACTGCAAATGGAACTGTAAATGGAACTGTAAACGGAACTGTAAATTTAAGTGACAAAGAAAAAGAGATTCTTGCTCTTCTTTCTGAGGATCCTGCTTACACCTATCAAAATCTTGCTGATAAATTGAATATCGGAAGGAAAGCTGTATTTGGGAGAATCAAAAACTTAAAGGAAAAAGGTATTATTGAAAGAATCGGCTCAGATAAAAATGGTTATTGGCAAATAAACGAATAAAGGTGGTGAACAGATGCCAAGACAATTCAAACAGGCACGGCTGATCAACAAATTAAAGATGACAGAGGCTGCCGAAAAACTCGGCATCTCTCAGCCAACCCTAAGCGCATGGGAGGGAGAACGCAAGTCTCCTTCCATTGACGGACTTGAGAAAATGTCTGTTCTCTATGGTGTAACAACGGATTTTCTCCTCGGACGGTCAGAGCAGGGGATCTCGGTCCAATCTGTACCAATTGCTCCGGAAACCCTTCCAATCTTTCACGGAAAACCAGTCTGGTCTGCGGAGTATGGATGGATGCTGGTTGATGCCGGCAATCATACTCTATTGCTCCCAAATGGACAGACCGTTCCGTTTGCTGACGCCAAAAGGCTGTTTACGCTGCCCCAGTTATTTTCCGAACCGAGCCTGCCATCCGGAAAACCGCTAATCTTATCTGAGATCCAGCAGTTTACCCGGATATGGCTGGAGCCAATCTCTCCAGACTCAGATTTGCGGACTGAATTGCGGGGCTGGTATCAGGTCAAAAAGCATTTTGTCCAAAATGAGTATGGGAATCGGTTTTATTTGGATACCTATAGAGCAAAATGGCTTGCCTTTCATCCTGAACAGCAATGAAGAAAGCACCGATACCCGATATAATATCAGGCATCGGTGCATTTGTTGTTTACGCTTTTGAACAGGCCGCCAAACAATATTCAGTTGTAAGACTTGCGTTCAACCAAGGACAACAGTGTAAGGAGAATTCTTTCCCTCTATAAGGATACTGCACCTCCTCCCCTTCAATTTACCTGACTAAGCAGTGGACTTCTTCCATTTGCTATGATTGAGTAAATTGTACCAGGGAGGATTCTGCTTTCTTTCCCGATGTATCCTGCTATTGTCCTAATTTTTGTGAATTTTTAAAGGCGTAAACAGTAAAGATTTTATAGTTTCATAGGCAGGTGAATACTGACAATCAATCCATGTGGGATCGCACCAGAAAATAAAACATCCCCATGATGTGCTTTCACAATCTGCCGCACAATTTTAAGACCCAAACCATGTTCTGCTTCATCTGTCTGTTTTTGTGTACTGGAAATATCCTCGTCACTGTTCAATGCGTTTAATTGCAGTTCACTCACTCCATGCCCATTATCCATAACGGAAAAAGTACAGCTTGCATCATTACTGCCAACAGAAATCTGTATTTTACACCCATTGGGATTATGGACAATACAATTTCTTATCAAATTATTCAGCATCCGATTAAGCAAAACCTGGTCCCCGAGAATCGAGATGTTTTTACCGGGATTATCTTCTGATAATTCCAACTCGTAAGGTTCTGATAGGCCATCATTCAATACTTCACTGACAACCTGACGTGCTAACTCTATCGGGTCAAGGCTTTGTTTTTGCATAGGCTGCATAGAATATTCTAATTTAGTTGACAAATTCAAATCAGCCACTAAATCTTTTAGCCGTTCACTGTGTCTCCGGATTATCCCAGCCTGGTTTCGGACAGCTTCCGGCAAAGAAGAAGTGTCTTCTATTTCGCTTGCATATCCCAAAATCACAGAAAGCGGTGTGCGTATATCATGGGAAATTCCCCTGATCCAGTCTGCACGGGTATTATCCTTTTTCAGCAAATAGTCACCGGCCTTATTCAAACCAGCATTGATTTCTGCTAACTCGCCGGTTTCTTCCAGATGGACAGGCTTTCCAACTGATAGATGCCGAATGCCTCTCAAAATCGGCGCCATAGCTTTTTCTACCCGGCGGGCATTGCGGATAAACAAATATATCATCAAAAAAATATTGATACAGAATACCGCCGTTAATCCGAATAGCATAGGCCAAATATATTGCGCCTTGAAAGAAAAATAGTAATTCACAACGCTTTCTGGAGGCAAGCCGATCACCAAAAGCCCATCCTGTCGTTTTGCAATATTGGTCGGATAATCATCAAGATACCAGCGACTAAACATGGCAATATCCATTGAGGAATAATGGCGTGGTAATTCTTCCGGCAGATTTTCTTCCCAAACGACAGTGCCATCATCATCTAGGATCATAGCCCACGCTTCAAAATTATTCAGCATTTCTTTCGCTTGTGTATCTGCACTGAATTCCCCATCTGTTGCCATGATATGATTTGAAAAATCCTCGATTGGAAATTTGGATGTTGCCACATTACCTAAATAAGCTATTACAAAATAGGAAGCTACTAACAGTGCATTGACAGCCAGAAAAAGAACTATAATCCTAACTGTGGAAAATATATAACGGCGAAAAAATCGTTCTGATGTGTTCACGTCTGCGCCCCCTTAATATTCAGGCGGTACCCGATCCCCTTGATCGTCACAAGGGCAATCGGCTTTGAGGGATTTTCTTCAATCTTTTCCCTCAAATGCCGGATATGGGTTGCTAACGTACTCTCATATCCCTGCCAGAAGTCGCCGCAAATCGCCTGGCACAGTGCGCCGGTAGTGACGATTCGGCCTGCGTTTTCATACAGCTTTTCAAAAAGTTGGAACTCTTTGGCCGTCAGTGAGATGCTTTCCCCATTTCGTTGAACCATTGCTTTTTCCAAATCAACGGTTGCTGTATCAAAGAACACTTTGCGATCCTTCCCAGGATAGGCCCGCTTCAATATGGCCTGCACCCGGAATAATAATTCCTTCGGCAGAAATGGTTTCAACAGGTAATCGTCCGCTCCATTTTCAAAACCCGCAAATTTGTCCTCCGCTTCACCGCGAGCTGTCAGCATGAGAACCGGGATTTTGCTTATCTTTCGCAATTCTTTTAGTGTGGCAAATCCATCCATGCCTGGCATCATAACATCAAGGATCACCATATCCGGCTGCTTCTCTTTACATACTTTCAGAGCAGCTTCACCAGAGGATACCGTCAACACTTGCGTAAAGCCGGCTCTCATAAAAATGGATCTCACCATTTCCAACAGCTCAGTTTCATCGTCTACCACAAGAATCATTCTATCGTTCATAAGTCACCACCTTTTTTCTGTTTATATTATACCGCTAGATGGACAGATTGACTATTCTGGCCTTGAAATCTCAAAGTAAATTCAAAGTTGGCTCAAAGTTATCTCAAAGTTGATGTGCTATGCTGATAACGAAAACAAAAAGGAGGCGCAAGCTATATGAGTGATTACATTATTGAAACGCATGATCTGACGAAAAAATACGGAAATCAGAACAGCGTTTCCCATCTGAATATTCATGTAAAAAAAGGTCGTATCTATGGACTTCTGGGACGCAATGGTGCAGGCAAGACAACGACCATGCGGATGCTGCTGGGACTGACAGCTCCCACGTCCGGTGAAGTGGAGATTTTCGGTAAGCCAATTCATGGCAATGAAAAGGAAATCCTGCCCCGAATTGGCTGTCTGATCGAGTCACCGGGTTTTTATCCCAATTTGACAGGAACGGAAAACCTGAAAATTTTTGCCGACCTGCGGGGATTGAAAAGCCCGCAATACATCAAAAATGCTTTGGAAGTTGTCAACCTGCCTTACCGGGACAAGAAATTATTTTCGCAATATTCTCTCGGTATGAAGCAGCGTTTAGCTATTGCATTGGCCATCATCCACAATCCCGAACTGTTGATTTTGGATGAACCGATCAACGGCCTTGACCCCATCGGTATTGCAGAGGTGCGCGATTTTATCCGGGAATTGTGCGATGCCACAGGGAAAACGATCTTGATTTCCAGCCACATCCTTTCGGAAATTTCCCTGTTGGCTGATGATGTTGGAATTATCGACCACGGTAATTTGCTGGAGGAAGAAAGCCTAAAAGCGCTGGAGAGTAAAAACGCGAAGTACATCCATTTTTGCGTATCGGATGCACAAAAGGCTGCACAGATTATTGCCGCAACGTTTCAGAGCAAAAACATCCAGCTTATGGATGGCAATAATCTGTATCTTTATGATACGGCCCTGCCTGTAGCGAGAATTAACCGCACATTTATTGAAGCTGGCATTGATGTTTGGGAAGCCCATCTCTGCGAGGATACTTTGGAGGATTACTTCAAGAGAATTACAGGGGGTGAGGGGATTGCTTAAACTGATCCAATGCGAAATGCGGAAGTTAAAGCGGAAACACTTTGTATCATTTGTGATTTTCGCCGCACTTCTGTTCCCAATTCCGTTTACGGCTCTTGTACTGGCTGGAAGCATGGGTAACTTTACCGGCTTTGAAGCAGTTTTTGGCTTGCTGGTTACTATGGGTATGCCCATCATGCTTCCGGCTGTTTTAGGTATCATTGCGGCCATGCTATTTTTCATGGAACGGGATAACGATACTTTGAAAAACCTACGCATTATCCCTACCTCCCCAGCTAAGATTGCTACCGCAAAAATCGCTGTACTTTATATTTTGGGACTGATCTTTGCCTTTGCCACCATGGTTTCGTCAATGGTTGGCGGCCTGATTGCCGGAAGCGAGTTGACAAATATTGGGGGAAACTTTGGGATTGCAATTATCACAGCATTGCTTTACACAACAAGTATTTTGCCGGTTGTCATTGCGATTGTCGGATTTAACCGCTCCTATATCTTTTCGGTTATTCTAACCTTTTTTTATACAATGTTCGACTTTATGCTTGCGTATGGAGGACTATTTGCCACAACAGACCCAATGATGAAGATGATCACAAACATCATGCCAGCACCTATTATTTACCGTTGGCAGGCGGTGCGGTTTGTTGATCCCGGAACCCCGGCTTATTCTGTAATGGAGCCGTATTTTTTACCTCTGTGGCTTGTTGCATTAACCGTCGTTATTATTGGGGTGCTGTCTTATCTGGCGATTGTCAGAATTTATAGCAAACGCGAAAGTTGAGGTGAGAAAAAATGGTAAGTATTATAAAAACAGAATTTAGCAAAATGAAGCGGTACTCCGTAATCTGGATCGGCGTAGCAACGATGTTTACTGTCGTGCTGCTTGCCCGGTTTATGGCAACAGCCTCTGACGGGGCGACCCATACGCTCATGAACTTTTCTTCCAGCGTAATTTGGAACAATTTAGTTCTGATATATCCTGCAACAATCGCATTGATTGCCGGATATATCATTGACCGGGAGCGTACAGACGACACGCTGAAAAATATTCTCACAATCCCTGTTTCCTTTCGGAAAATGCTGATTGGGAAACTGATTGCTGTTGGATGTATGGCGGCAGCGCTTTCCGTTATCGAATTCCTGTTCACACTCATTGTTTTCTTTGCCAGCGGATTTCCCGGATTTTCTATCGGCGGTATGATACAGGTGCTTTTTCAGATGATCGGTATCAATATGATTTCCTATATTGCGGTCATGCCTGTTATTGCCTTTACTGCTCAAAGAAGCGGCAGCTTTATGGCCGGTGTTGGCTTTGCTTTCTTTTATGGTTTTGTGGGAATGATGGCCTCCGGCCACGGCCTGCGTGATCTATATCCTATTACAGCAGGCCTTACCGTAATTGGTTATCAGGATGGAAGCAGTGATCCAACAGGAAACATCTTGTTGAGCGTAGCATCTATCCTGTTTATACTGGCCGTGACATTCATTATCGTTTTCACAGCGAAAAATCGTGAAGTAACCACCGCAAAGAAAAAGAAGAAAAATTCTGGGAAAACGGTTCAAAAAAGAAATCATAGTGCAAGGTAGCCAGTTATGAAAAAAGCGATGATTGTATTGGGTATTATTTTTGCCTCAATTCTGCTCTTTGTTAAAATGGGCAGCAAAGAAAAAGAAATTTCATAGGAGGATTTTCAAATGAAATCAAAAAAAGTTGTAGTAGGCATTATTGCAGCAATATTAGTTGTCGTCTGCATGGGGGGCGCTTTTCTTGCGACCCAAAATGACGACTACTATACGCAAATAGATAACAGATGGGTACAGGAAATCGCTCCGCATGGAGCAATGAATTATAAATACACGCTGGCGGCCTACGATAAGAACGGAAATGAAAAGGACGTTGTGTTTGAAACAAGCCGTATTTTGACCGATGATGCGTTCCTATGTCTGAAAGTCAATTTTATTCGGGGTGTGGTGACCTGGGCGGAAGTAAAATATGAGGAATTGCCTGCTAAGGTTCAGCAGTATTATAACCAGTAGTTCAGAGGCCCTTCCAAACGGAGATAAATCAAATGAAAAAATATTTATCACTTTTTCTGTGTTTGGTATGCCTTATGCTAATGACGGGTTGCTCCAATACATGCAGAGATTTAGCATATGACACAGACATTGTTATTGAGAATTTAGTGGAAGCAAAAGACAATTTTTTTGATAGTCTTGCAGAAGCAACGGACAATATATTCCGTTTACTTGCGAACTTCTTTCATGGCTCTAATTGATGAGAACCATAAATAGCATCAAATACGTATTTGCGGTGACTTTGACAAAATCAAGGTCACCGCATTTTCTACTTTTCAAAAATCAAGTCAATCTTTCTGATGCAGCCGTTTGCCCCAACTTCCGTAGGGACAAAACCGACGTATCGAAAGCCTTTCTCCGCGTAACTGTCTATGATTTCCCTATGCTTTTCAACATAAGAAAACACCACTCCTTTTGCCGAATATTCGATATTAACATACTCATATTTTTTCATAGCAACCTCTCCTTACAATTCTTGTTTCAAAAAAATCCGATAACTGATCTGATACATTCCATAACCCCAAACCAACGCGATAAGCGGGGAACAGCATAAAAGGATAAACACCGTCTGATCCGTCAGCTCCACGCCCAGTATTGCAAGCAGCTTATATGCCCCAAAACAAATTGCTGCTGGAATGAGGAACGATACCAATAGTAAAACGCGCCCTTTTTCGGCTCCAAATTTAAACACCAGCGGGATTGACATACTTCCAAAAATGAGGGAAATTACCGTTGCCGCTAAGGTTAAAAACAGCAGTTCCACAATAGCGGCAGGACTGAATGTAATTTTGCCTGCTATGCCTCCGCCGACCAAGCCTATAGCCAAGCCGAATACACTTCCAATCGCACAAAAGATTGCTAAGACAATAAACTTTCCAATCACTAAATCTCTTTTTGAAATGGGCATTATCATAGCATATCGCGTCCATTTGGAGTTATCGTCAAAAGAAAAAGTGGTTACGATCATCATACTGCATAAGATGCCGCAGATGAAAATATATGCTCCCACACCAGAGGTAGGAATAAAAGCCACAGCAAACACCGCAAGTATAAACAGCATAGATTTTGTATTGTGTCCGATATTATATAAATCTTTCAATATAAGACTTTTCATTTCGCCCGCTCTCCTTTCACATACAGCAGCAGAATATCGTCAATCGTAGCATCATCAACGACGGCCGCTTTATATTTTTTCCTGGCCTTTTCTTTATCAGCTACCAGCACATTCCACTGGTAATCGTCTTTGCGGTAAGCGAGGATCTCCGCTTTATCAATCTGGTCGAAAACGGCTGCACCGCAGCGGATGATTCCATATTTGTAGCGCAGTTCATCCTTTGTCTTGCAAAACAGGACTTTTCCCTGATGAATAAAAGTAATATAGTCGGCAACCTTTTCCAAATCCGTGGTGATATGGGAGGACATCAGGATTGAATGGTTTTCATCCTGCACGAAATCCAAAAAGACATCAAGAATATCATCCCGCATAACCGGGTCAAGACCGCTGGTCGCCTCATCCAAAATCAACAGCTTCGGTTTATGGGAAAGCGCCACAGCGATACACAATTTCATTTTCATGCCTTTGGAAAGTGTTTTGATCTCTTTATCCAACGGAAGCCCGAAACGTTTCAGATAATCCCGGTACAGGTATTCATCCCATTGTTTATAGGCCGCTCCGGAGATCTTACCCACTTTCGCAGGCGTCAATGTTTCATAGAAATTGATTCCATCGAACACAACGCCTATGTCCTCTTTCAGCTGTTTTGATGAGGCTAATTCCTGTCCCCAAAAAGTAACCGTACCGTCATCTTTCTTAATCAGATCAAGAATTGCATTGATCGTTGTACTCTTTCCGGCTCCATTCTCGCCAATCAGTCCCATAATCGTTCCTTTCGGAAGGTCAAACGAAACGTGGTCCAGCTGAAAGCCTTCATACTGTTTCGTTAAATTTTTCACCTGTAAGATTGTATCCATAGTCACTCCTCCTCTTGATAAAACATAGTCAAAAGCTCAACTAATTTTCCCAGCGAAATTCCACTGGTTCTGCCAATACCAGCGGCCTCCTGTAAATGCTCTTCCGCTAACCGCTGCTGTTCCTCTTGATAAAAGTCTTTATTCTGTGCCGCTACAAAACTTCCACGCCCGACTGTTGTCTCGATAAATCCGTCCCTTTGCAGATCCTCATATGCCTTTTGAACGGTAATAACGCTTACATGGATTGACTTTGCCAATGCCCGCATAGAAGGAATAGGATCGCCCGTCTGCAGTTCACCGCTCATAATCATAGCTTTTATCTGTGAGGTAATCTGCTCATAAATGGGTTTACTCGTATTACTGCTTATTATAATTTCCACAGGATCCCTCCATCCGTCATATAATGTACTTATTGAACAAGTACATTATAGCAACTTCAGTCACAATTGTCAATAAGGTAATGGCAAGTGGCAAAATTCTTATGAGAACAATAACAAATGGGATCTGTTCTCTGGAAAAGGGGCATAAGCAAAACAAGACCACAAGGGAAGTAAAATCCTTGTGATCTTTGTTATGGTATTTCAAATTTATAACCTACACCGACAATATTTTTGATATATTCCAGGCCATCCGGTGTTATCTTCAATTTCTTCCGCAGATTGCTCATATGATTGCTTACCGCTTTTCGTGAGTAAAAGGTAACATCCTCGTTCCAGACCAGCTCCATGATCAGCTCGTAGGTGAACACCCGCTGAGGGTGTGTGATCAGCAGGGCAAGAATATCAAATTCTTTCGCCGTCAGTTCGACCACTTGCCCGTCCACCCGCACCAACCGCTGCTCCATGCAAAAGTATAAGTCACCCATATGAATCTCTGTGAAGATACCTTCATTCTCTGTTAACAGCTTATAAGCTCCGGAGCGGATACACAGAATATCAGCTGAACCGCCATTCTGCTTTTCTTTACCAAGAAGATAGTTTGCTTATTGAACTTCTAATGCTCAACAAGAGTTACCAAATCATACGGGAAACGCTTGCAGACTTTACCACCAATCGGGAATAGCGCCCTGCCCCGAAGACACATTTAATCAGTCGATAATCTAACTATACGCATAAAACGCTTAGGTTTCTATATATTGGCCTGTTTTCGGAAATGCTGTTTATGGTGATGATAACATACATACACGGTTATTTATAAGGTTCCTTATTTCATAACATATTCTGCAAGATACTTTTCCGCCTCGTCTGATGAGAAAAAATCATGTTGCTCTCCGGTTATATATCGAACAGCATCATTCCATTCTTTCACGCTGAAAGTATCAGGGGGCAGCTCTCTCAGTGCATGATGTACAGCCAAAAAGTTGTTTGCCTGATGTAGATCAGACAAATACATGCAGCCTGCTTTTGCAGACAAGTAATCCAATAATTTCATTGATTCCACCAAATGTGTTACCTCCTGCTTGTTCAAATTAGGGCTCCCCAGCTGGCGCCGGTGAGGCATCCGTTTCAGACATTTGCAGAGAATCCTCTTCCGACACAGACTCCGATTCCGTTTCAGGAACTGTTTCCTCCGAAGTCGGTTCAGGTATTGTCTCATCAGACTGGGACTCAGTTTCAGAATCTGATTTCTCTGGCATAGACTCCGATTCAAAGTCCGAAACAGGTTCATCCGGGATCTCCTGAACCGGCTCACCCGACCCAGACACAACGATTCTAGAACCGTTTGGAATAAGGCTGGCGTGAACTGTTAAAACACCGTTTACCAGCTCATAAATAAGTGCTTCACCATTGTTTATCGTCACCGTAACATGTGTGGGTAACGTAAAACCTTCGTCGGCAGTAAATATTACTTGCAGTCCATCTGAATCCAGAATACTGCTTTGCTGTGTCATATTCTGCAGATCATACTCTGCTTCAGACGGTAACTGTATCGGTGCATTTCCAATGACATCCCCGGCATGGACGTACTGAATTTCTTCCTGTTTGCCCTCTAATGCGGCGATTTGCCAATCCCCCCAATGTGTTTCTATAGAGAAAATATCTGCCTGCAGATCTCCCGCAACTGTCATCCGCTCCGTCACACCATTCTGATAGGTAAAAACAAATGCGGAATCAGCTGTGATTTGATCCGTATAGTACACCATTTGCCGTTCATTTACCGCATCCCAGAACTTTAAGATGCAGTAACCGGTTGTAGCAGTGCCCGATATTGAAATCTTTACTTCATATGTGCTATTGGCCACAAGAGAGAATTCCGCTGGCTCACCACTCACGCTGCGCCGGGTATCGGAAAAATCAGTATCTGCCGATATCACCGAAACGTCGCAGGAGAAGTCTGCCATACTGACATTTTCCAAGACCCCCAGTGCCGCATCAGTATACCAAGCCCAGCTAGCTCCTATAAAAAAACTGAGGCTTAGCACAATGCCAATAATAGAAGGCAGTAAAAGCTGTATATATTTTCCGCCTGGCATTGCCTTTCTAAGCTTTTGATTCCATTGTGCATTGTTAATTAGGTACATGATGTAAAACCTCCCATTTGTTCCTTGTATTATACCCAAATGAAGCTATCAAAAGGCATAGAAACAAGACAGTTCCTATACCCTTTGACAGCCCCTCTCCCTAAAGGGAGAGAAACCTGAGATGCTTTACAGTTTCGCTGTTACACCATCAATAATAATCGTACAGCCCTTGAGGTTTTCGGTATCCGGTTCGGTGTCGTCTAACATGCTGGTTATATTGGATGCCGTAAGCTTAGTGCCATTGAAATAGCAGTTGTTAATGGTAATGGTAAATCCGGTTGCACCTGCGCCCATTCGGAAATCACCATCAAAAGTGCAATTGGTCAGCGTCGTGTCACAGTAGGGACGCAGAAAATCATAACCGGCCGTTCCCTTGCCAAACTCCGTGTTATCAAAGTAAGCGCCATTGGCCATCTCGCCGTAAGACGTCCAGCCGAGCAGCTTGGAATCCTTAACATACAGGCCTAAATCTCCACTGCCGGCATTGAAGGTATAGACTGCATCGATATCGCAATTATTCACATAGATATCGCCGCCCTTGCTTTGGGAGTAGATACCGCGGTAAGCGCCGCTAATTGTAGAGTTGGATATCTTGAAAGTCTCACCGGCCGCTAATTTTTCTACGAGGATAGACGAATTATTTATGCCGGAACTGCCTCCAGTGATTACTGCATTTCTAATCTCCGCGCCATCTGCTTCGATATTGATGACACTGTTGAAGCCAGACGCTGTGATGTTCTGTCCGCTGATGGTCATATTGCTGATGGTAACATTTTTATTTGTAACTTTGTACCCATCCCCCGCAGCAGAAAGTGTTGTGTCATCGCCATCTACAATTAGTTTTGTCACACCGGTACCTCTACCGGTAATCATAACGCCTTCAGGAATGATCTCAGTGAGAGACATTTCTGAAGCCGTGATTTCCAGAGTGTCACCTGCCTGTGCCTGAGTCAGAACATCCCTAAATTCTGTCTGTGAACCAACCAGAGTTGTATATTTAGCCTCTGCGTCATACTGATTGTCTTTGCTGTCGTGTTCTTCCGCGTACTGAGTAGCCATAACAGTAATAGCAATACCACTGACGGTCAGGCCCTGATACTCATTGCCGGCACTTTCTTTCATATGACCAGAAAGCACAATGGCTTCTGTGCTCTGCCCGGCTGCGGAAAGATGCCCTTCAAAATCTGTCAGATCAGTTTCTTCTCCGCCCACGGTAATCTTCCAGTCAATAGCCTCCAGAAGCTTGGCATCACCATCAATCCCAGACACGGCCAGCTTGTACTTGAGCGCAAGGTTTCCGTTGTTCTTTACATAGACCTCTGGCAGATTGTATGTAACTCCCGGTTCCCAAAGAATAGTTTCCTCCTCACTGCCTTCGGCTTTCACAAAGTCCAATGTTTTCCCAACAAGAGAGTCTCCTTCTTTATTTACCAGTTCTACATTTAACGTACCGGCTTCAATGGAGTTTACATTGGTACTCGCATTGTCTGTAAACCATGCGAAGGTAGCGCCAATGAGCATGGCTACACACAGAAGCAAGGACATCACGCTCATCAGCAATGTACGTTTTGGATTTCTACTTTTCATCATTCTAAATAATCTCCTTGAATTTTGATGACGCTTGTTCGCAACATTCTCCATACGAGGGCGGAAGGCCAACGATAGGATTTACTTACTAAATATTGTTTCACCATCAATATTGATGGTGATTCCGGTCACGTTGTAAACCGAAATTGGTGCGTCATCTGCTGTTACCTCATTACCATTCACCTTCAAGATACAGCCGTTCATATTAATGGTGCAGGCTGAGCGCAGGGAGAATAGATATTGCTTATTCCCTGTGGTTTCATTGGCCTCGATAATGCAGTTATTGAAAGTCCATTCAGACCCACCGGCAAGCTCATTCACAACTATGGTAGCAAAGTTATTCCAACCTTCCGCATTGTAGGTCTTGTCATTGTTGCCGATTAGCTTGCAGTTTTCAAAAGTCACCTTGGTATTGGGGGAATGAGTTTGTGCCGCACACCAACCGGTCAACGTAGTATTTTTGATGACAGCGTTCACCTTCTGATTCTCGCTGGCAATATTCAGGGCATAGTAGTTTGCAGACACTGAGCAATTATCTACGACAATGGTAACATCGCTATTCGCATAAACTGAGATGCCCCGTGTATAGGTTCCGCTTGTAGGACCTACAACATTTACGCCAGAAAGTGTCATGGTGACAGGTTCATTCTGATTATTTATGTCAATGACACGCTTGTTGTCACCATTTTCAATCGACAGTGATCCGTTCTCACTACCATAAATGGTCACATTCCCTGCAACCTTAATGGATTCCGGCAACACGATGGATTGAGTCAGGATAACATCTTCCCCTTTTGCAAGTGCTGCCAAAAGTTCTTCCTGGGAAGAAACAGGCGTACCGTATTTGGCGTTTTCATCATATGCATTATTGAAGCTATCGCTTTCAACAGTATCCTGCGTAGCTGCAACAGTAATATAAATACCATTTAGCGTCAGCCCCTGATACTCGTTACCAGCACTTTCCCGCATATGACCGCTGATTGTGAGGGAAGACAGTTCCTTATCCACCGTGGGAGAACCTGACTCCTGCATGCCTGCAATATGGCCTTCATAAGTCGTGAGGTCTACCATCTCTTCACCGTTTTTCAGTGTAAAGTCAATTGCATTCAGCAACTCTGCGTTTCCGTCAAGGCCGCTGATTTGGATTTTGTACTTTAATGCCAGGTTACCCTTGTTCACAACGCGGAGCAGCGGCAGATTGTATGTAACACCCGGCTCCCAAAGGACCTCTTCGCCTTCAGCCGCTTTTTGGAAAGCAAGGCTCTCATTTTTTCCAACCGCCGTCCAAGTTTCTCCGTTGTCCTCAGACTTCTGCAGCTCGATATCCAAAGTACCGGCCTGAATTAAGTTTACTCCTGTACTGGCATTGTCGGTGAACCATGCGAAAGTGGTACCGATGAGCATAGCTACGCACAATACGATGGACAGCATACTAAAAGATAATGCTCGTTTTTGATTTTTGTTCTCCATTATTTCTTCCCCCGCCTTATTGTTCGGAAAGATTACTTCCCGTAATCTTAACACCAGGTTTAATTACAGACTGATCTAATTCCACTTTCGGAGCATTTTTATACTCTCCTTCTCCTGCAAAGGTGCCACCAGTGATTGTAATATCGAATTGCTTACAATTACTGCCATTCGCCGTTGTTTTATAATAAAGTCCTGCTCTTGTACCTGTAAAAGTACCGCCAGTTACATTAAATGAAATTTCAGTACTATCTTTTGATTCAGCGCCAAGTTTTGCACCATCCTTAGCTGAGAAAGAACCACCAGAAATATGAACTGTTCCATTTTTCTGATAGATACCAGCTCCATTACTCCCTCCGGTAAAAGTACCGTCTTCCACCTTCAGAGTGCCGTGACCAGCCCAGTAAACAGCACAACTATCCCACTCGCTCCCACTCGAGGCATATGTTCCTCCCTTGATTGTTATCATCATATCCGGGTTAGAAAAGGCTGCAGCTGTGGATATGGCATGTCCCCCTGCCGTAACATTTGTATTCTCAACCGTTACTTTACTGCTCCAATAGCATGCAAAGCCATATGTATTAGACTTAACCGTGGAATTCTTTATAAAACAATTACCATACACCGCCACTGCATAAGCCTTGCTATCACTGTTTGCTTCGATATTGACACTTTCCAATGTTGCAAAAGCATTGGTTTTAACACACACTGCAGAATTAGCTGATTCCGATTTGTTCGATACGATTGTGCCGTTTCTAATCATAGCCATATCGCTTCCGGTAACATTTACTGTTCCTGTAAGCGTTTTTCCACCGAGATCCAAGGTTACTGCTTTGGAAAGTTCAAACGTCTCTTCACTCATATCTACGTCTTGTGTAAGCGAAATAATATCACCCGACTGTGCAGTGTTTATAGCCTCTTCCAATTCACTCGGCTTGCTAACAAAGACTATATTCTCATAATCTGCATTTTGGTCATAATTATTGTCATTGCTGTCATGTTCAACAGTATCCTGCGTAGCTGCAACAGTAATATAAATACCATTTAGCGCCAGCCCCTGATACTCGTTACCAGCACTTTCCCGCATATGACCGCTGATTGTGAGGGAAGACAGTTCCTTATCCACCGTGGGAGAACCTGACTCCTGCATGCCTGCAATATGGCCTTCATAAGTCGTGAGATCTACCATCTCTTCACCGTTTTTCAGTGTAAAGTCAATTGCATTCAGCAACTCTGCGTTTCCGTCAAGGCCGCTGATTTGGATTTTGTACTTTAATGCCAGGTTACCCTTGTTCACAACGCGGAGCAGCGGCAGATTGTATGTAACACCCGGCTCCCAAAGGATCTCTTCGCCTTCAGCCGCTTTTTGGAAAGCAAGGCTCTCATTTTCTTCAACCGTCGTCCAGGTTTTTCCGTTGTCCTCAGACTTCTGCAGCTCGACATCCAGTGTACCGGCCTGAATTAAGTTTACTCCAGTACTTGCGTTGTCGGTGAACCATGCGAAAGTGGTACCGATGAGCATAGCTACGCACAATACGATGGACAGCATACTAAAAGATAATGCTCGTTTTTGATTTTTGTTTTCCATTATATGACCTCCCTTTATATTTATGAGCACGCTACGGTCCGACGGCAATCAGTTTGCCCTCTGAACCGTAGGTGACCCGCTCTATCTATGTAATGGCAAATATCAAAGCTGTAAAGCTCTATTGCTCTATTGATTTATGACTGCGCCTTCTTCCACAATAAGTTTATCCGCACTGTAAGCTGATTCCTTTATGGTCAGTTCCGCATCCTTTGCAACGCAAATTGTACCTGTTATAGTGCAATTACTCAGTGTAACCTTACTGCCACTTAAACATTGCAGCGCCTGCTCACCATTGATTGCCATATGCTCCAGTACCAGCTCACTACTTCTGACTTTTATGGCAGAATCACTGATGTTATTTGCGGAAATCGAACCGTTCCGAATCGTGCTGCTTCCGCTGCTGAGTAAAATACCGTTTGTGCTGCCTGTGCCATTTACAGTGAATTCAAAGCCTTTCAGGTCAATAACAGCGTCATAATCTATCGTGAGAACAGGCTCTGATCCAGATGCTTCTGCCGCAAAGCTGCCGCTAAATTCAATATTTGGTATACATACTCCCAATATGGCTGCCAACTCTGCCGGAGTTTTTGCATCTGCCAAATATTCTGCATTCAGGTCGTAATCAGGGCCGGTGATATCTGATTCATGACTAGCCTGTGCCACCGCCACTTTAATACCAATACCTCCCACCTCCTTTCCCTGCAATGAATTATCGGCATCTGCACGCATGGACCCCACCAGCACATATAAATCACTCTCGGTTTCACCTTTGAGAATAGGATTCGTTTCAAAAATAACAGGGTTCGCAGTTCTGTAATTAATCTCGTCTGCTTTCACAAGTCGAAAATAGATGCTCTCCAAATCCGACTTATTCTGATTTTCAAAAACGAGGAAGAGACGATATTTAAAGGCCAATGTTCCTGTGTTAGATACCCGGAATGGCTTAGTGTAATAGGTGGCTCCTGGTTCCCAAAGAACCTGCTTGCCCGCGTCTCCGGCTTGTTGGAACGAAAGTGGAATGTTTCGGATGGAACCCCCATCGGCATCCACCAAATCAACGCAAAAGGTTCCGGCTTCAATATTTCCTATAGGTGTCGTTGCATTGTCCCGAAACCACGCCCATGTCGTACCCGCAAGCAAGCTGATACAAAGCAGCATGGAAATGCAGCTCATGATTAATGATTCTTTTATGTACCTAAGATCCCTCATCGGCATACTCCCCTAATGTTCAGCTTCCTTGGTGAGCCCCATTTCCGCCCGCATTTGCTCAAGCTCCTGTATCATGCGCTGCGCTTCCGCACGCTCGGCAGCAATGCTGTCCCGTTCTTTCTGCATCTCCTCCTGCTGCTGTCGTTTATACTGTCGATATAGATATACTGTGTTGATCCCCTGCACTGCAATCAACAAAAGAAAGGGAATCAGAATACAGAAGATATAGCCTGGTATTGTTTTTAGAAATAGGAAGAAGTTTCCGATGCCTGCCAGTCTATATGAATACTTGCCTTGAACATACTCGTAAGTGACAGGAATTTCATCATCGGTATCGGTAGTTGTACCATAGGTGATAAAGGCTGGAGCTCCCTTTGAATCTGTAGTTATTGATCGAATTTTATGGGTAACTGTTTCTCCAAAGCTATCGGTTGCTGTTGACTGGTATGCTATGATGTCTCCCACCTGTAATGTGGCAGGATCCACGTCCTTTACAAGAATGAGATCGCCGGCTTCAAAATCCGTCGCACTCATGGAATCCGAACGCACAATAAACGCCTTATAACCAAAGAGGTCTCTGTCATTTCGATCAAAAGTAGTTACAGATACAATGGTGAAAACCATCATTGACACAGCCGCAATGACCAAAAGCAAGATAAAAGTATTTTTTATGATATGTAAAATCCTTACACCGGGCCTTATGTTTCTTTTGCTTACAGAAGCCCCCTTATCTGTTCTTTGTTTCAGTTTAGTATTCATGATATTATTCAAACTCCATTCCTTTGTTATTCTTGGTCTGCACAGCTATTGCGGACAGTTCAAAGGTCAAGGATCCGCTCTGCATAGAATTACCGGCCGTTTCTGGAAAATGAAAACGAATCTTCAAATTCTGCCGCTGATCAACCTTCAATACACTCTTAATCGCAGGAGTATTCCCCTTCGTTAAATCCGCCGGTTTGCCGGAAAGCAGCACCTCGCCATCTTCATTTAAAATCGTCACATGCAATACATGGCCCAGATTTCCTTCGACTTGATTGAAGTACAGCTTATAATACACAGCCCATGTTCCGTTGTTCTGGATATAAAAGGACTTCTCCACTGTCATACCCGGCTCGAAAAGAAATTCATCGGCCGTGATGACAGGTTCGCCATGATTGAAATCGATTCCTATGCCTCCGGTTTGGAAACAGTTGTCATCCACCTTTAACACGGCGTAAGCCAGAGCAAAACTGGTAATACACAGGCAGAGACACAATAGCACCATTGTCGCCACGCTGATAGACAGTTTCTTTTTCTTATTCACACCCAGCATCCTCCTTTTTCCGTTTGAAAAATAACAGGAGGAGCAGACCTGCCATAGAGACTGCGCACAATTCAATATACAGTTCAATATTGGATTCGTCACCTGTCTTAGGATTATCCGGTTTATACGGCTTATCTGGATCAATCGGTTCATCAGGTTCACCCGGCGAGCCTTTCGTGGTATTTACAAAACGAGGAAGGGTGGCATACGCCTTGCCATCCTGTTCATAGGAAACGGTTGTCTGGTAAAAGCTGCCCTCCTGCATTACGGTAATTTCCACCTTATAGCGAACCGGATCATAGCTGATTTTGGAATCAGTAAACGCCTGCTCTGATATGTAATAGATATAGGTCCCCGAATTTTTAAAATGTAGGACACTAAACTCAATAAGCCCATCGGTATTTTTCACAGTTTGAACTGTATTACCCGAATCATCCTGAAGCAAGAAAGTAAATGCACTGCCGCGAGGGTATTGACCATCCAGCACTTTTTCCGCAGCCAGTTTAATCACTGCCGAACCGGGTTCCTCCAAATACCACCAGCGAAAATCCGCTGTCAGCTCCTGGTACATATACCGTCTGCCGTCCGTGTCTATCTCGTTAATATTTCCAACACTGGTATCCAGATACACCGTGATACGATAAATAAGGCTTTGTTCACTGGATTCCATCCCATATTGAACAGAGTTTGGCATATCCCGCATTAGACCATTATATAGTGTCTCGCCTTTATCAGGCAGTTCAATTTTTATGTTTAATACTTCCGCCAGGACTTCAAAGCCGGGGCGGATATCTGCATGATAATAAAGGGTGATTGCCCTTTTGTGAGATACCTCAATAATAAAATCTTTTGATACAGAATCTCCCGGAAACATATTTGTAATACTAAAGGGGATGTTCCCGCTGATATCTGCCTCACTAAGCCGCACGGTAGTTTCACAGCCGTCCGCCGCGAAGGCCGTTGACGCTATTCCAAGTGTAAGCAGAAGAATCAGCAGTAAACAGCTTATTTGCTGCATGATTTTAGTTCTTTTCATACACAAATCTCCCATCTATAAAAGCGTCCCATCCTGAACACCTTTTTTCAGTCTTCTCTTTAGATTGGATCCCGCCTTAAAGATGACCACATACTTCGGCGCCTTTGGCGTCCGCGGAGACCCCGGCGGCAAAATCTGTTCTCGCCTCTTAACTAAAAAGACGCCGAAATCCTGGCCAAAATCGACGCTATGGCCTTTCTCAAACTCATTGCAGAGATAGCTGAGAAGGGCATTTGCAACAGAGGACACGGTTTCCCCATCCTGTCCAGTTGCCTCACAACAAAATTTTATGATGTCCTGTTGCACTCATCTCACCTCATTATAATTGAACAAAACAAAGCCCCGTCAGGTCTGGCAGGGAAAATGTACTCTCTTTCACCGGCTGCCATATGATTTACATTAAGGCCCTTAGCTTTGCGGATTCCATCTTTCGATGGGCTTGCATTTGAAATCTTCATATACAGTTTGGTTTCCTGCCTGCATTCCATACAGGCGAGGTACATAATTTACATTATGTAGTGAACTACAGCTGAAATCTTTGCAAAAGAAAAACGGCGAACAGGCATCATACTAAAAAAAGGCGCACGAAAGCACGCTCTCGGCTATTTTTTCTAAATTAGCATGGAGAGCGTACTTGTGCTGCCTTTATAAGAACTACTGCTATTTATTATGTTATTGGGAACATTTTGTCAGCGAAAATCGCTTGATTTTTATAGGTTTAGGTGATATAATGCGAGTTATATCATATATGTATTTCTAATACGGACAGCAAGTTCACTACATAATGTAAATTATGTGGTGTTTTTTTTGACTTTTCCGCTAAACTACAAGCCCCAGCCGCTCAATTTTACGTCGGTGTTCCATTCCTGTGGTCATGATATAGATTCGGGTAGTTTCGATATTACTGTGACCAAGGATGTCCGCTAGCTTAGCAATATCCTTTTCAATTCCATAAAAAGTCCTTGCAAAAAGCTTGCGTAAATTATGAGGGAAAACTTTACTGGCTTTTACGTTCGCCATCTGACATAGCTTTTTCATTTCAGCCCATATATTACTTCGATTCATGGGCTTTCCGCTTTTGGTACGGAAAATTACGCCGCTTTGTATGCCGTATTTATTTGTAAAGTCAAACAGCTTCTTTCTTAAGCTTCCCGGGACAAGAATGGTTCGTGTCTTTCCTTTGCAGGAAATCACAACCTCCCCCTGCTGTACTGCTTCCACGGTAAAATACTGAAGTTCGGATACCCGGATGCCGCTACTACAAATCGTTTGTAGCAGCAAGCAGAGCCGGGGGTTGTTCCGTGCGGCCTCTACCAACCTATAATATTCCGCCTTGGTCAGCTCCCGGTCCTCCGCAGAATAAATCCGGCGCTGTGTTTTCAAAGTTTTCACGCGGCACTCGGTGCATTTCAAAAAACCAAGTAGGTTATTGATAGATGCCAGCATGGAATTAATGCTGCGTACAGCATACCCCTTTTCAACAAGCCCCTGCTTATATTCCAATACCTTTTCTTTTGTGATAGACTGACCCTCCAAGAAAAGATAAAAAGCATGTGCATCACGGAAATACTTTTCCACTGTTGCTGAGCTCTTTTCTTCTTGAATCAAGTTTTCACGAAAACGTTCTATATCCATTTTGGATAATTCTCTCTTTCTCATAGCCATTACCTCCGTTGACCGTAATTGGATCTCCGCTTATATGTTCCACCATTATTTTATCCAATTTACATATTTAGCAGTCATAAAAATGACAGAGATACACGGAGGCTCAGACTTCTTTTGCATACAGATTTTAATGGGCAGATCAACAAATGAAAACAAGAAAATAACATTTGTATTCCTGTTTTTTATTTCCCCAGAATCACCTGCTCCCCTTCCGCTGCAACAACAGCGCTTCTCCTCTCCTTATCGTACTGCACCGTTCCTCCGCTTATGCTCCGGATTTCAGGAACATTGTTAAGTACATATGTTATCCTTTCATTTCTCCCACAACTAGACAGATATATCTTATCTTTATCCGCATATCCCCTCACATTCAGCACAATATTACCTTCTTTGTCGGGGATCCGGCATTCTGCTTTCTGTCCCTCCCGCAATTCATAGATACCGATCTGCACATTTTCAGTGAAAGAATACCCGGCTGTTTTTTCATTGCTCCCCATCGGGAGAAGCGAATTCTCGGCCACAAATAAAGGCAGAGAATGATAATCGTATATTTCCCGGTACCAGCGTCCTCCTTCTTTCCGTTCTCCGTTCAGAAGGTGCGTCCACACACCTTTCGGCAGATAATATTCCCCGATCCCCTCTTTATTAAAAATCGGAGCTACCAGAAGACGGTCTCCAAGCATATACTGCATATCGAGATATTTCACTGCAGGGTCATTTTCAAATTCCAGGATCATTGGCCGCATCACAGGAATTCCCGTTTTGTGTGACTCCACCGCCATACTGTAGATGTATGGCATCAGCTTCAATTTGAGTTTCGTAAACTCTCTGCACACTTCCACAGATTCTTCGTCGAACAACCATGGCACCCTGTAGCTCTTGGAGCCATGTAGTCTGCTGTGAGTGGAAAGAAGCCCGAATTGCAGCCATCTTTTGTATACATCGGCATCGGCTGCCCGTTCAAATCCACCGATATCATGGCTCCAGTAACTGAAGCCGGAGAGCATAAAGGAAAGGCCGCCTCTCAATGATTCTGCCATAGATTCATATGTGCCTGTACAGTCGCCTCCCCAGTGTACGGGGAATCTTTGACCGCCCACCGTCGCACTTCTGGCGAATAAAACTGCCTCCTTTTCTCCTTTTTCTCTCTTTAGCAATTCAAATACCGTCTGATTATACAATAATGTATAATAATTATGCATTCCCCATGCATCCGCTCCGTTTGCATAAGTCACATCAACAGGAATTCTTTCACCGAAATCTGATTTAAAACAATCGACTCCCATATCCAGCAGTTCTTTCAGTTTTTCCTGATACCAGATCACAGCCTCAGGGTTCGTAAAATCAATGACTGCCATTCCAGGCTGCCAGTTATCCACCTGCTTTACGCCCAAACCATCTGCGCGCATTAGAAAATACCCTTTTTTCAACCCTTCCCTGAAGAATACCGTTCCCTGTGCTACATAGGGATTAATCCATACGCATATTTTCAACCCTTTGTCTTTATACCGCTTTAGCATTCCCCTTACATCCGGAAATGTTTTCTCATTCCATTTAAAATCGCACCAGTGCAGGCCCCTCATCCAAAAGCAGTCGAAATGGAATACGTCAAACGGAAGATCCCGCGCTTTCATCCCCTCGATAAATGAGTTAACCGTTTTCTCATCATAATCCGTCGTGAAGGAAGAACTCAGCCAGAGTCCGAACGACCATGCCGGAGGAAGTGCCGGTTTGCCCGTCAGACTCGTATAGTGCTCAAGTACTTTTTTCATAGAGCTTCCGCCAATCACATAATAACGCATCTCCTCTCCTTTTACGGAGACGCCGACTGCTTCTACCTTTTCGCTCGCAACCTCAAAGGACACGTCTGTGCTGTGATCCACATAGATTCCGTAATTTTTATTCGTTATATAAAACGGAATATTTTTGTAACTAATCTGCGAAGAGGTTCCCCCATCCTCGTTCCAGCAGTCTACAGTCTGACCGTTTTTTACAAATGCGGTAAACCTTTCACCAAGACCATAGACACATTCTCCTGCTGCCAGCGAAAACTCTGAGACAATGTAAGGATTGTAGTCCTCAGCAAGATAATTCGTCTCCGGATACTTGGTTGAATTTTTTCTGTCATGTCTCATGTATCCCACATTTTTAAACCCACATGATGTCATATCTTTCCCGCTTCTTTTATAGCTGATATAGAACTCTTTGAGCCCCACATGTACACTCACATTCCCTGCTGACATCACCGCCTCATCCTCGCTGATGTCTACATTTACGATACATTTTTCCCTATTCAGCATAAACCGGGGTTCTCTCTTTTCGTATCCTTCAAAATGAAAACATCTTACCGAAATAATATCCTCATCTGCTGAGGTAAACTCAAACGTCAGCGTTCCGACGTCCAATGCGCACGCGCGATTGCAGATGGTCCGGAACGGAGCAGTCACCCTCATGCCGTTTTCTATTTCTTCCACTTCGTACGCCTGTACCGCGTAACATGCGTGAGCGGCCTCGCTCTTTTCCCAGAATCCCTCTGTAAATTTCATGGCTTACTCCTCCTGCTAATGTTCTGTACTACTTCCGCCTTTGCATAAAATCCTCTCGTTCTACCGTCGATTACTGCACTGTCAGATACTTGCAGCTGCTCCTGAAGACGGATATCCCTGCAGGACGCTCCAAGCGAAATGATATAATTCCCCTTTTCCACGAACCATTGCATGTCACGGTCCAGGAAGGCAAACTGAGACACCTTCATCTCAAACCGCACTTTCTTTTCTTCTCCCTTTTTCAATTCCACTCTCGCGAATCCGGCCAGTTCCATTGTCGGACGCACCATCTGCGATACGGCATCTGTAAAATACATCTGGACAACTTCTGTTCCGTCAAAGTCACCTGTATTTTTAATCAGTGCTTCCACCTTGATGACAGACGACGCACTAACGACCTTTTCCTCGATCTTCATATCAGAATACTCAAAAGAAGTATAGCTCAACCCATGTCCGAAATAATAGAGAGGCTCTGCCGTATCATTGATATATCCGTTTTTATTCCGAATCATTCCGGTATGCCCAGCTGCAACATAGCCGCTTCCTCTCGGAAGGCCATAGTAAATCGGAAGCTGTCCTGCATTTCTTGCCACAGTGACGGGAAGACGCCCGGACGGATTCACCTCACCGAAGAGCAATCTGCACAGAGCGCTGCTTCCCATTTCTCCCGGCTGCCATACTTCCACGATAGCATTGAAATGTGACGCGGTAAACTCGTTTGACAGGGGACGTCCGTCATAATGAAGTACGACTGTTTTCTTATGTAATCCGTAAATTTTTCTTGCAAATTCTTCCTGTGCCCCCGGCAGATCAATGTCTGTAGCATCCACGCCCTCCCCAACCGTAGAAGTGCTTCCCCAGCCGTTTTTACCTCCGAGCGTCAGCAAGACTACATCGGCATCGGCCGCAGCACGCACTGCCTCTTCCATTCCGCCAAGTTCAGTTCCCGCACAGTTTATCCCCTTTGCAAACACCACCTCTGTGTTAGGAAGATATTCTTTTAATTTCTGATAAAGTGTTTTTGCTTTCGGAAAATCTTTCTGTATCTGCTTATTTACCCTGGGTGAGGTATCACGAACCTGTCCTATATATTCCTGATCAATATCATAGATAATGACTCCCGGTTCCTCAAAGTCCTGCCCGTCTTCCTCTCTCGACATCGTCATATCGATTACTGCAGGATAAGAAAATGTCCCGAACAAACTTCGGATGTTGTCCGCATGAGGACCAACTACCGCAAGTTTATTTATCTGTTTTGACAGTGGAAGAACATTGTTCTCATTTTTCAATAAAATAAAACTCTCCTCCGCTATCTTCTCATTCAGCCGCTCTGTTTCTTCTAAATGTAATGTCTTTTTTAGTTTTCTTAAGTCCGGATAAGGGTTTTCAAAAATACCCATTTCAAATTTCAGTCTCAGAACTCTCTCCACCGCCTGATCGATCACAGATATGCTCAGCCGGCCGTCATTTACCGCTTCTTTCATGCGGTAATGGAACCCTTTCGGTCTCGGGTACTCTACATCCAGCCCGGCCTCAATTGCCTGAATTCCGGCCTCTTCAAATGTGGCGGCTACTGAAAATGGGTCTACCAGACGGTCCAGGGAGAGATAGTCGGAGACAACAAATCCACGGAAACCAAGCGCATTTCTCAGTATTTCTGTGAGCATCTTTTTCGATCCCACAACCGGTTCCCCATTGATGGAACAATATGAATTCATAACACTCTTCAAATTGGCTTCCGTTATTGCACACTGGAAAGGTTTGCAGTGAATTTCCAGAAGATCTCTCTCCGAAACAAGATTGCGTCCCATATTGATTCCACCCTCTGTGACTCCATGTCCCGCAAAATGTTTCGCTGTTGCCAAAATACCTTTTTTCATATCCTCTGACTGAATCCCTCTGACAAAGGCGCTCGACATCGCCGATACAAGAGCTGCATCTTCTCCGTATGTCTCTGTCATTCTTCCCCACCTCGGATCCCTGTCCACGTCCATCACAGGAGAGAGTGCCTGCCGAAATCCCACATACAACATCTGGCGGCGTATGATGTCCGCCATCTGCTCCACAATCGCCGGGTCAAACGTAGACGCCTGAGCGATTGCACTAGGAAATACATCGGCCTCCGTATACTGTGCCCCTGCACACGCTTCACAATGAATCAGTGCCGGAATTCCGAGCCTTGTCTCATTTACCAGATATCTCTGTAATTTGTCCGCGTACTTCACAATTTCTTCTACACTGTCTGCCACAGTGAATGCGCCAACATTCCCAATACCGTTTGGTACATATTCCTTAAAATCAGGAATCTCCTCCGTGATTGTCACAAGACATGTAATCTGATCGATTTTCTCCTCAAATGTCATTCTCTGCATCAGGTCCTTAAGCCTTTCCTCCACCGGAAGGCTGCTGTCTTTGTAATTCGCCATCTCCTTTTACCTTCTTTCTTGTGCTGTCTTTCTGAATGGACTGCTTTATCGGATCATTTCAGATACTCGTCCACATTTTCTGCTGTGACGATTTTAAACGGAATGCTGACATCCTCGATATCTGCCGGGTCTTTCCCATTTTTCAGGTCCTCGAAAATCTGAACGCCTGCTTCTGCCTGTGCTTTTGCATCCTGCAGAGAAGTCATCGTCATTTCTCCGTTTTTAATAGATTCCAGTGCGTCATCACTTCCGTCCACACCGAGCACCTGAATGCTGTCCAGTTTTCCCGCCGATTTCAATGCCTCAACAACTCCCAGTGCCGCATCGTCATTCTGGCATACGATTGCGTCAAAACTGTCATATGACAACAGACAGTCATCCGCCGTACTCATCCCGAGATCTTTTGCATTTTCCACGTTATATTCACCTAAAATTGTAATATTACTGTCTTTCAACGCATCTGCCAGACCCTGTTTACGGTCAATATACTGCTGGTCGTTCGGTGCTCCTGTGAAGTATAAGATAGATGCTCCTTCCGGAAATGCCTCCCGAAGATATTCACCCTGTGCTTTTCCCGCATCATAGTTCGGAGAACCAACATAAATATATCCGTCATAATCATCCCCGCCCGATACCGTAGTCAAAAATGAAATGTAAGGAAGTCCTGCGCTTTTCGCCGCCTCAAGCGCCGGTATAGATCCGTCCAGATCGTTGCTGATAGCTGACACTACATTTACGTTCTGTACAATAAAATCATCAATCTGTCCGTTCTGTACATTTGTATCTCCCCCTGCATCTGTGACTGTAATATCAATTCCTTTCGCCTCTGCCATCTCTTTTAAATACGTTCTGAATTTTGCACAATAATTGTACGTATCACTGTTGTTTGCAAATCCCACTAAGTACTCTTCACTTTTCTTTCCTGTATCGCCCGTATCACCTGCCTTGTCCGTTCCGCATCCTGTCATTACCGTCATACATGCCATAATTCCCGCCACCATCACTGCTAATTTTTTCTTCATTGTTTTTTCCTCCTTAATTTTTATTTATTTACTTTTTTTATTTTCTTTTGTCTTAATATCAATGATCACTGCCACCGCAATTAACAAACCCTTCACAATCAACTGGTACTGGGTAGATACATGCAGCAGATTCAGTATGTTGTTGATCAATCCTACGATGATCGAACCGATTAAGGCTCCTGTTACCGTTCCGATTCCTCCTAAAAAGCTAGTCCCGCCCACAATCACCGCAGTAATGGCATCAAACTCATACCCTTCTCCCACAGAAGGCATTCCCGCCATCAAACGCGACATCAGCACTACACCTGCCAGTCCTGTCAGCGCACCGCTCAGTGTAAATATCAGCCGCTTTATGCGCTTCGTATTAATGCCCGAGGCAATTGCCGCCTTCTCACATCCTCCGATAGCATAAATATAAGTTCCGAATGTTGTCTTTTTCATCAATATCGCTATGGCTACTACCATAACAAGCGTAATGATAACCGGAACCGGTATTCCAAGAACTGCACCATATCCCAGAGGTCTAGCTTTCTGCACGCCGCCGATTGTCTGCCCGTTTGTATAAATCTGAACAATTCCCTGAAGTACATAGGTCATTGCCAGAGTCGCAATAAATGGCTGTAGCTTATAGTGGGTAATTAAAAATCCGTTCACCCAGCCGCAAAGACATCCGATTGCGATACCCGCCAGTATCGCCAGCGGCAGATTTCCCGTTCCTGCAAGGATTCCCGCCGAAATACACGCTGATGTTGTACACAAAAATCCCGCTGACAAGTCAATCATTCCTGATACGATCAACATCGTCTCGCCACAGGCAATAATGGTAACCACAGAAATCTGTTTTAATATGTTAATCAAATTCTGGGGTTTTAAAAAGTTATGATTAATGACTGCCGATGCAATAAATAAAAAAATCATGATAAGTACGATTCCGTATTTTCTGTATATCTCTCCCGATGATAATCTCGTTTTATTTTTCATCTTTCGCCTCCACAATTATTTTCATAATTTTATCCTGAACCAGATCCTCACGCTCTAAAATTTTCAACAATTTCCCGTCACCGACCACTCCTACTCTATGGCTCATGGAAAGCACCTCCGGCATATCAGAAGAGATGAGAATAATTGCCATGCCCTGCCTCGCAAACTCTGTAATGAGGGAATAGATTTCTTCCTTTGCACCTACATCAATTCCTCTTGTCGGCTCATCTAAAATAAGAAGCTTAATATCCCGCACAAGCCATTTTGCCAATACTACCTTCTGCTGGTTTCCGCCGCTTAGATTCTCTGCCAGTGTACTCATACCCGGTGCTTTCACTGAAAGTTCGGAACAAATAGCATTTCCCTTTTTCTTTACCTGCTTCACATTCCAGAAACCTAGTCTCGCAAATAAATCCCCATTCGGAAGTTTGATATTGTCTTCTATCGGTCTCACACCCACAAATCCGTAAGTCCTTCTGTCCTCCGTCACCATTGCAATCCCATGCCGTATTGCATTTTTGACAGAGCGTATCTTCACCTCTTTTCCCTCCATCAGGATCTCTCCCTTTTCCAGATGATCCAATCCGAATATTGTCTGAACAATCTCACTTCTCCCTGCGCCTACCATACCTGCAAGGCCGAAAATCTCTCCTTCATGAACCCGGAACGAAATGTCTCGAAACACCCCTTCATTCGTCAAATTCTTCACTTCAAGCACAACTCGATCCTGATGTTCTGAAATTGGCGGATAGATATCTTCGATATCCCTCCCGACCATCATAGATATAAGCTGCTCTTCCGTAGTGTTTTTTATTTCCCCCGATGCAATCCACTTTCCGTCGCGCAAAACCGTATATTCATCGCAGAGTGCGAACACTTCTTCCAGCCTGTGAGAGATAAAAACGAATGCAATCCCAGTCTCTTTCAGTTTGCATACTGTCTTAAAAAGAATGCCAGTCTCCGCACTTGTCAGAGATGATGTCGGTTCATCCATAATAATGACTTTACTGTTTCTCGAAATTGCTTTCAGAATTTCAATCATCTGACACTGAGCCACATTCAGATTTCCCATTTTTTCATCGGGCTCATAATCCAGATTCATTATTTTTAATAATTCCTTTGTTTGCTTCTTTCTCTCCTTTTTGTTCAAAAATAATTTTCCTTTTTTCTGTTCTCTCCCTAAAAACAAGTTCTCTGATATCGTCAGCTCAGGTACATAGTTCAATTCCTGTGCGACAATAGAAATTCCATGTGCATAGGCATCCTTCTCTGACTTCATATGAATCTCTTTTCCTTCACAAAAAACTGTTCCGCCATAACCGGTATATGTTCCCGACAATATCTTCATCAGTGTTGACTTGCCGGCTCCGTTTTCACCGACCAGTGCATGAACTGTGGAAGAACGTATCTTCATATTGACCTGATCCAATGCAACTACACCCGGAAACTCTTTGCGTATGTTTTTTAGTTCCACAATTGTACGCCTCACCAAAATGTTCCCTCCTTTTTTGTCTAAACGTTTTAACAATTAGTTTTTTTAACTCTTTGTTTTATGTTGATATTATATCATATTCATTGTATTTCTTCAATAAATAAGGCTTATTTTTGTTTATTTTGTATAATATTACTCGTCAAAACGTTTCAACACTTGTATTTAAACGTTTCAACACTGTTAATAATAAACAGGCATAAATGGTATTATTTTACATACTAAAAGAGCCGGTTCATGCACCGGCTCTTTTATAAAACCATTTTAAATTTTCCTTGTACTGCCCCGAAGTAAAAGTTGTGGTTTATACTCCCTCACGTTCCTTCCCTTTTTTTCTGTGCACTCGATCAGCTCCATAGTGCGTTCTCCTATATACTTCCCTATTTCTTCCACCGGAATACCTATTGTTGTCAGTGGCACCTGCATCACATCCGCGAACGGAACATTATCGAAACCGACCACAGAGACTTCCTCTGGGATGCTGACCCCGTACATTCTCGCCGCACGATAAATACCAAATGCCATCTCGTCATTCATAGAGAAAATAGCCGTCACCTTTTTTCCCATAATATAGGAAAATAACATGTATCCGCTATTCATGGTATAATCCCCATAGACAACCAGTTTTTCATCATAAGAAATCCCAGCTTCCTGAAGAGCCATTTTATATCCTTCCAAACGCTCCTGTGTCACCTGATAATTCTTTTTCCCCGCCACACAGCCAATCCTTCTGTGTCCGTAATCTATGAGATGCTTGGTTGCAATATATCCGCCCTGACGGTAATCAAACACTACATCTGTCCCCTCACATGCAAATCCATAATTATCCATAGTCATTACCGGTACATCTAACTGCAAAATGGCATCATTCAATTTCTTTTTTTCTTCATTCGTATATTTCTCAAGCGATTTCGCCCAGATCAAGGCACTGATATTTCCCGCACCCACGTTCCGAAGTAGATCACACTCCACGGCTCCATCATCTTCTATAATATGGCAGACAAGAGAGTAGCCTCTTTTTTCAACCACATTGTTAATCTCCATGAAAAGCGATGAAATATGGGTATTCCGCAAATCATTAAAGACAATCCCTATCAGCTTACTCTTTTTATTTACAAGGCTTACTGCTGCATTATTCGGCTGATAATTATACTTTCTTGCAACTTCTATTACTTTTGCTTTTGTCTTCTCCGACACCCTCGTTTTCTTTGAAGAGAGTGCCATAGACACCGTTGCCACCGAGACACCACACTCGCGAGCAATATCTTTTATCGTCACCTGCATCACCGTTCCTCCGATATATCTTCCACTCTGTTTCTATCTGTGTTTTTTGTCTATTTTACTATTGTAAAGCAAATCATAATGTCTGACAAGGAATTCCCCCGTACTTTCTTGTCTGGATCTCAAATTCATTTGCTTCTGCCGTCCTTCCCTCCCACTAATTTCCTCTGCAGTCCAATCAAATGGAGCATTATCTCCTGCTTAGGTGATAATGCTCCATTTTTTAAGGCTATCTAATTCCCGACAGCTTCATTCTCCTTTCTAATATTTCACGGGTATCCAGACTTCTACTTCCCCCAAATCTTCTGCTTCATTCCACAAAACATACTTTTCGATGGTGGGCAGCCCACATTTGTCATACTGGCTCTGGGGAAGGAATTCCTGATTGATCTGCTGCCAGAGATTTCCCAGAACATTGTCTGAGATTTTTCCCTTGGCCTGAAAGATCAGCCACGTTGCCGGAGGATATTCATATGTCACAAATCCTTCTACCTCCGGCCCGTCCCAGAGAACGGCACACATATAATCATTACTGCCATCCTCCTGAAATCCGAAGCACAATCCCAAATCAAAAAAACTACCACTGATAGCTTTCATTTTTTCATTGGTTCCATCACTCTTAACCACTGCCCAGGTACCTCCTCCATACGGAGTTGTCATTCTTATTCCCAATACCTGAAAAGCCCCTTTTTCTTCAACTACATACTTCATAATCTCTACTCCTTTCACTGTATTTTAAGATTTAAGCCTGCAGTAAAATACTAGCAGAACAGCTTTTTGTCTTACATCTGATGCGTTGCATCCACTGCATTCTCCTGCCTGCCTTATGCTTAGTATAAGGCTTTCACAGCCTGTCTGCCCGATATATTCCCCACAGAAAATATCGGCACAAAACATATCTCTGGCTTTTTCATCCACTGAAGATTTCGGACAGATGTCAAGAGGTGATTTTAAAAAGTTTATAGGGTGCTAATGACACCCTCGACATAACCTGGCGTCATCTGAACTTCTTCCAATATAAGACATACATTCATATCGGAACGTCTAAAATCAGTGACGGTGAATTGCAAACAGAAATTAATTGATACTACCACAGACAGATTACTCATCTTTCATCCGTTTTTATTATCCCAAGATATTTCACATAGTCGTTACATGAAATCACGTCCCCAACCAATTTCCGGTTCTCCGAATTTCTCAGATTATAGAAATATACTGGCAAATGATCGATTTCTTCGCCCAGGTCATCATATATGGTACAAAACACTTTGTCGTATTCATTTTCTATTCTGCCCTCACCGAAGAAGCCTTCCATCAAATCTACTTCATTCTGGACATCATCCGGCACCTCATGAATCTCACCCAGAACCATCTCATCTCCTATCGTCAGAGCAGGATACGCTTTACCCCTGATAGCATGGAGCGAGCCTTTCACATAAGCATAGCGCCGGAATGTATCATGAGCTTTATAATAGTACTCATAATTATACATACCCACACGAAGTGTCCCATATACAAACACTCTTCTCATCAGTGTGTTGCACCGCCCATCACCTTAATATCCGTAGGTGTGTCTACAATTGCCTCAATTGCGGCTTCAATACCCTCCACCAGTACATCCTGTGACATGGACGGCATATTCTTTTTATCTATTACCTGCTGGGGCAGGAATGGAATATGGATAAAACCACTGCGCTTTCCAGGATATTTGGCTGCCAGCATATGACAGACCCCGTATGTCACATGGTTGCAGACAAAGGTACCCGCCGTATTGGATATGGATGCGGGAATTCCTCTGCTCTGAATCCGCTGAACCATGACCTTGATCGGAATGGTTACAAAATAAGCAGCCGGACCATCCGGATAAACAGGCTCGTCAATAATCTGATTTCCCTCATTGTCAGGAATACGGCAGTCATCCACATTGATACCTACCCGCTCTATGGTTATATCTGGTCTCCCGCCTGCCTGTCCGATAGACAAAACTACATCCGGGTCATATTTGACCACAGCCTCCTCGATTACCCGGAGGGACTTATGGCACACAGTGGGTATCTCCAGCTTGATAATCTCCGCCCCCGAGATATTATCTCTCAGTCTTTTTACCGTCTCAATGGCCGGATTTACCAGCTCTCCCCCGAAGGGATCAAATCCTGTCACTAATATTTTCATTTCTTTCTCCTTATCTGAATCCAATTATAAGCATAAGAATAATGTGAACTGCTATCATCATTAATGCCATAGGAACCTGCGCCTTAATAACAGACCACTTGGGATCCTTTGTCTCAAGTACCGCACAGGGAACAATATTAAAATTCGCCGCCATAGGTGTCATCAGCGTTCCGCAGTAACCTGCTGTCATACCAAGTGCACCGATTACCGCAGGATTCCCGCCCTGCATAATAACGAAGGGAACACCGATTCCTGCTGTAATAACAGTAAACGCGGCAAATGCATTTCCCATGATCATAGTGAAAATGACCATACCAAAAACATAGATTATAACTCCTATTACGATATTTCCTTTTGGAACAACCGAGGAAATCATATTAGAAATAACTTCACCCACACCAGCCTCTGAAAATACACTTCCCAGTGCGCCCAGCAGCTGAGGCAGCAAGCAGGCGGCTCCAACCTGCATAAGCAGACGTGAAGTATCTTCTCTTGTCTCGCTTATCTTTGGTTTACAAATGACAAATGCCAAAATCAAGGCAAGTACACAGGCTACACCTGTCATAATTGCTCCATTCAGCGCCGTAGGAGTGGCAACTCCCTCTGCATTCACAGCATCATATTTCACAAAGGATAAAACCAGAGCAATAACACCAACGGTGACTGCCGGAATAAATATTTTCGTTCCAATTCTCTCGCTGGCCGCCTGCTTGGACTGAGCGGCAGCTTCCGCGAACTTGCCCATTTTTACCTGTTTTGTGAGAGTAAGGCAGCCCATAACCAACAGCATTGAGCCGGTAACCACAGGAGGAATAACTTTACCCAGCATGAAGATCAGCCCTGTCAGGGTCCAGAAAATAATTGTTCCGATTTTTGCCTCTTCGTTCTTTCTTGCACGGAAAGCGGTATCAAAACATACCAGTCCGCAGAGAACATAGAAAAATTCCGGAAAATAAACACCTAAAAAATCTGTCATTATTTCTTTCCTCCCTTCACCTGTCTGTCAAACAGGAATACCTGTACCATCGTCAGGATGATCGAGATAATCATAACGGAAATAGAAGCTGATGCAATACTGGATAGTGTAACATCATATCCAGCCACGGCAAGCCCGGACTGAATCAGCACGACACCAGACGCTGCCGGAAAACAGTTCTGCGCGAAGAAGTTCCCATAGTTCTCAGATGCGGCTGAAAGACCTTTTACTTTCTCATCTTCCTTTTCTGTCAGCCTGCATCCCTTGGATGCTTCTGCAGCTGCAGCGGTCATCGGCAGGATCAGAGGACGAATAAACTGAACATGTCCGCCAATTCGGATATTCATTGCAGATGCTAAAGAACGAATCACAATCCACAGTGACAAAACCTTTCCTGCGGATGCATCCTTAATCTTTCCAATCAAATAAGCCGCCCTCTCCTTCATACCAAAACGCTCGATGATTGCAATTACCGGGAACATAATAAGAAAAATAGACATCAGTCTATTGTTTACAAAAGATGTACCTATGATCTCCAGAATATAAAAAAAGTCAAGGCCTGATACAATACCAGTCACAATACCTGCCACAAGTACTACAGCTAGAACATCCAGTTTCAGTGCAAAGCCTAAAACAATAATCGCTACACCAATTAATTTAACTATTTCCATATCTTTCCCCTTTCATTGCATACCTCTTCTTTTCATCATAAAATTTCTTACCTTCCACTACCGTTTCACTATTATATCTTTTGACTTCTTTATCCGTAACTTCTTCCATCATAATTTCATGGTATATTTGCCCCACTCAAGTTTAGGTTTGCATTTTGTCAGAGGAACATTCTACCCATGCATTCCTTTGGGTTTGCAGGAAAACGGCAGTAATTTAGAAGTTCTTCTGTTTACAAAATTGGAACACAAATCTCGCAAAGGTGTTGCTCCACTAAAGTTCTTGCGTAACGTTCCATAGTGGGTCTGGACTCATCTAGCTGATAACCGATTCTTTTTATTTCTGCAAAGCACTCATCCCATGCTGATTCAACCGCAACGGCAGTATGTTCAATTAAAAATACTATGAATTTACCCCCTTCGATTTTTTTGCTTGTCACCTCCCCTATATGTGTATTTTGATCAGACGGATATATTGTGCAAACATCATATCTGCATTTATTAGCTTCTGTTGTAATGGGATTATCTAGGGGAATGGCAAATATTATATTATGAGCAGTATAGAGATCATGTTCTTTCAACCAGCTTTTGAATTTCTCCATCAAAATGCGATTACTTTCTCCGTATGCGCCCACTCGCCGCATATAAATAACTTCATATGATTCTATTTCCTCTTCTCTTGAACTGATATAAAACATTAATTTAATCCTCCAATACTTTTAGTACATCAAAATCCAAAACATATGGTAAGCCCAATAAAAATAATTTTCAAGAACTTAATTAAATAGATAAATTATAAAGTGAAGATAACGGAATATTGCATTATTACCAGAGAATGATATGAACAATACATGCCTTTGGGTAATGTAAGTTGACAAATGTCGTAGGTTGTCCCGGTTATGAAACCTTTGGCGAAGATACGCCAAACAATGGTGGTAGCTTACTCGTTTACAATCCGGTTACCCCGCTTCCCTCTGCTGCACGATGGCAAAAGAAAATAATCCATTGAATTACAGTCGCAATATTACAACATTTTAAAATGGCGGCTTAATCTCAAAGCTGCTGTCTTTATGATTTTCTGCACATTACTGTTTTCAATCGTTACGGCTGTAATTAAGAGAATTTCAACGTGCTACTCCTAAAACGTCAATTTAGTATATCAAAAAAATCATAGCCAATCGCAAATCCAGCTGAGCGGCCCTTTGGGGCTTCTTTTTCTATCCCTTCATGCACATAGACCAGTTTGGTGATCAGACAATTATCCTTCTTCCCGGAGCTGTAATGAGGCATGATATTCATCCGCCTCTATACAGGTATTCAACTTCCTTTTTCTTGTCAAACCAGATCCATCATCCATTCAGATGCTAATCCCTGCTTAGATTCGGTTGGTCGGCCGGTTCATCAGTCCGTTTTTCTTCACATAAAAAGTTTTTTATTAGCTCCTGCTATTTTCGAGACTCTAACATCACAAACGTAATGCATGCCCCCTCTCTCCATTAAAAATATGTATCTTTTCCTGCTTCAGGCGAATGTATATCTCATGTCCAATTTGACCAGAAAAATCAGCATTTGTCATTATCGTAAGATTCGGTATGCCGGACGCAACAAGAAAAACAGCCACTTCACGCCCTGTATTCTCCAACAAACTGATTTCCATCCGGATGGCGCCAGGTTCATTCTTTGAAGCAAGCTCAATGTGTTCCGGACGGATACCAGCCTTAAGAGGCTCTTGTAATTGCTCCCCAGGCAAACCACTTATGTCTATAGGAATACGAGCTTCACCCAGAGTCAAAAATTGCTGCGCATTATATGACACAATCCTTGTATCCCATATATTCATATTGGGAGAGCCTATAAATCCGGCAACGAAAAGGTTAGCCGGATTTTGATATATCTCCTGTGGCGTTCCAAACTGCTGTAAAACGCCGCAATTCATTACAGCAATACGTGTCCCCATTGTCATAGCTTCGATCTGGTCATGTGTAACATATATTGTTGTTACACCCAATTCCCGCTGTAGCGCTATAATCTCCCGGCGCATCTCTGTGCGGAGTTTCGCATCCAGATTTGCCAGCGGTTCATCCATCAAAAAAAGCTTAGGCCTTCTCACCAATGACCGCGCAAGTGCCACACGCTGACGCTGCCCCCCTGAGAGTGCACCGGGCTTCCGTTCCAACAGAGTGTCCAATTCCAGCTTTTTTGCCACCTCAGCTACCCGTGCCGCTGCCTCCTGCTTTTTGGTATGGCGCATTTTAAGGGGGAACGCAATATTATTTTTTACCTTCATGTTCGGATAGAGGGCATAATTCTGAAATACCATAGCAATGTCACGGTTCTTAGGTGGTACTTTATTAACTACCCTGCCATCCATAATGATCTCGCCGCTGCTGATGCCCTCAAGTCCCGCAATCATACGAAGCAGTGTAGTCTTTCCACAGCCGGAAGGCCCCACGAAAACAATAAATTCACCCTGTTCTATTTCCATATCCATATTGATAACGGCGTGTACATTGCCTGGATACCACTTATTTACTTTGTGTATTTGCAGGCCGCCTGCCCGAACTTCATTTTCCATAAACAGCTCCTTTTATATTTTAGTCCTTCATTCCAGAAGATATAATGCCTTGTTCAAGATATTTCTGCCCGAACATAAATATCAAAAGCGGTGGCATAAGTGTAATCAGTGATGCGATCAGCGATACTCCCGCATTGTCCGCGGTGATATTCGCCATATACAGAGACAGCGGCCAAAGTGTCTGATCCTTTAAGAATGCCTGAGGTGCCTCCATTGCGTTCCAGTACTCCAGAAATCCCAACACAACAGCGGAGAGGATACCCGGTGCGCCGAGAGGTATACCCAATCTCAAAAATGTCTGGATGGGGGAAGCACCATCCACAGCTGCTGCCTCAGTAACCGCCCCTGGTATCGTCATAAAAAATCGGGTCATGATGAATACCGGAAGAGTTGATGCGGCACCGGGCAGAATAATGGCCCATGCAGTATCAATAAGACCTAACTTATTCAAAACCAGATAACTGGAAACCATAGTCACTTGAAAAGGCATCAGCATAAGGACTATATATAAGGTGTATAGCACTTTTTTTCCGCGAAAGTCAAAACGTGCAAATGCCCATGCCGCAGGAGCGCCCAAAACAATATGGCCCAATATAATGGGAAAGACCTGTTTGCAGGAATTCCAGAATACATTAAAAAATTGAGGTGTATCAAACAACAGCTCCGCATAAGCCTGGAAGGTCGGGTAGAATGCAAAAATCGGCCATGCAGCGAAGCCATCACCACTTTCTAAAACCGGGGCAAGGTTCTCGGACAACTCCCCAGGTCCCATAAGTGTACCGGATGAAAGCATCCACAGCGGTACCCATACAAAAGCAGCGATCATAAAAAGAAAGAGACAGATAAAAATTTTTTTCAAGAGCCGTCACCCCCACTCATGATCTTCTGCAACAACATAATCAAAGTAAATACGATAAATGCCATCATCACAGCCCCAGCACACATTTTATCCACGTCCAAGCTGCTGTACCAGTTATTAAACAAATGCTGAAGCATATAAATGCTATTATCGGGATAGCTGCCTGCAATGAGATAAGCTTCCCTGAATACCTTGAACGAATTGAGCAGGGACAGCACTGTGACTGTGAACAATGTCGGCAACAGATTGGGCAGCGTTATCTTTATAAGCCGTTTTATGCTGCCCGCACCGTCTATTTGTGCCGCCTCATACAGCGCCGGATTGATAGCACTGATCCCTGAGAGCCATAGCACCATGTCATACCCAAAGTTCTTCCATATATACGCAAACACCAAAACTGCAAATGCAGCTCCGCTTCCAATCCAATCTATGGAAGTTACATCCAGTAAAGACAGGAGCCCATTGATTAATCCGTTTCTATGGAAAATCACCCTCCACAGCAGAACAATTGAGGCCACTGGTATTGCCATTGGCATTAAAAACGTTGTTTTGAAAATCCCATGCTTTTCCTGAAATGTAGTAAGCATCAATGCAACAACCAACGATATGATAAGCAATAGTGGTATGCAAACGAATATAAACTTTGCAGTATTGGACGCTGCCAATTGGAATGCACTATTACCCAGCACAGATATGTAGTTTTGGAATCCAACAAACTGATTGCTTACAGCGGAGAAAAAAGAACGCCGCAGTGCATCCACAAGCGGAATTAGTACCATTACACTCACAGCAAACAAACTCGGTGTCAAAAACAACCACGGTACGATACGTTCTTTTAGCGGGGCCTTGTATTCATGTTCATTTTGTTGTTTTTTCCTGTATAAGTATTTGGGCTTCCTCGCCGCTTTCGACAAAGGTATATTCTTTCTTCGGCAGAGAAGAGTTTTTATCAACAGAGAACCTCCTTTCATGGGATACAAAGCCAAGCTTTCCTCCTTGCCAATGGAGCAAGAGATCGATGCAAAGCCACAGACAGGGCATGAAATACATAACCTTGCCAATAGAAATATTGTTGTATGACACTATTTTTACAGATATCAAACAAAGTGACAGTGTATATATCACGCAGCTCAGAACCAGTCCCGAATACGAGCGTATTGATGTTATCCTAGCCGCTATTGCCATAAGGATAGAAGCAAATAAAGAAAATAATAGCAGTAAAAACGCTGCATTCCAAAGCTCCTTATCCCGGAAGGTCGGGGCTGCCGACATCCAGACAGTAAGATTCTCCCAGTGATCCAAAAATAAATTTTTCCAAAATTTAAAGTCAGACCACCTTGAAGGGATAAAGCTTGAAGGGATATGCGGAAGATCAATACAGATCACTAATCCGGCCAAGGCGATCAAGGCAAGCGGCAGATAAGAAATCATCCACATCGGATAGTGCCGGAGCTTTCCTCCCCGCTTAATCAACCTTATAACAATGCCGAACGCCAAAACCAAAGCCGGAAGCCGGTAAATCATACCAAACACCCACCCCATCAGTGGTAAATCGATAATTGTACCTCCTGTGAAGTCCGAAGCCGTAAGATAACGCTCTGCCATCTCCCGCGTTCCGCCATCAGAAAATATTAACTGCATATTGGACAGTGTATCACTGGATTCCTCCTCTGCCTGCCGGAATACCCTTGATGTATCATCATCGAATACACCACGAACATATAATACCTCCCCTCCAATCTTGATCTGCATACCGAGCACATTCGTGCTTCCCCATAATGAAAAAGCCAATTCTGAGCTGATGGCGCAGCCCGCTGTATCAGACTGCGAAGGTAAAGAACCAACGAGTATGGTTTTTGACGTGATATCTTCACAGGCTCCAAAAACAACAACCACATCCGCAGTCGTACTCCCCATATCTGCATCCATGATCTCCCGTGCGGAATATACCTGCCACAGCGTGACCTGTGGCTGCTTTGAAAGGCCATCCTGTTTTGCATATTTTTGCTGCCTGACAAGGGCAGACGGACTGACACCACCAATTTCCCATCGTACGCTGACACTTGAGCATAAGCCAATAGCTGCAATAAAGAATGAGCAGGCCATACACCAAACGAAAGCTGCCAGTATTCCCGTTACTGTGAGAGCCCGGTAATTCATAGAATTGTTAGCCTTCAATGCGAACTCTGTCTCCTTCCGAAATAGTCTTATTTGAGCTCGTGATCACCTTATCCGAGTAGGTCAGAGCATTTTCTGTACTTTCAATGCTCATCATCTGCCCGTCCCTATCCTTAACGATGATATCAACCCGTGATGTAACCCACTCGATTCCCATCACAGTATTTTGTTTACGGATTACGAGAACATGGTCACCTCGAGAGTCTCTTCTTAATGCGGTCAGCGGCAGGCAGTTCTGATATGTCTCACTTTTTTTGTTCAAAGAAAGTTGTGCAGACATACCGGGGGTATATTTACCGTCGGGGAGGGTAACCGTCACCGGAACCATGTTATCCTCATCAGCTGTTCCCATGGCTGCTATCTTCACATCCAGCTTCTGAGTGCTGCCGTCAAGTCTATAGCTAAGTTCCCCTGTATCATTTACCGAAAAGTTTTCGGCATTCTCTTTATCTAGGCTCCCTTTAAAAACAAAACCCACGCCATTGTTGGACAGTGTAACTACTTCAACATCTGCTTCCGTTTTTGAACCCTTTTCCAAAGTTTTCAAAACCGTACCGGAGACCGGAGCCATAACATGACCACCATTGTCTATGATTTCTTCTAGTGTGTCACGTAACTTTTCCTTTTCTGACAACTCTGCCTTATAGGTGACACTCTCAATTTCTGCCTCAGTCTGCGATTTAGACTTGTTTTCCTGAGCCTTTTTCAATGCTCGCCGCGCCGCTTCAATGTTTTTTTCGGCAGCGTAGAGTTCCTCATCCTTTGAGTCTTCAAACTCTCGCTGGGCACTTATTATCGCTCTCTCTGCAGCTTCAATAGCAGCCTGAGCATCCATAACCGCAGCCTCATCTGAAAAATCTGTACGGTTTTCTGCCGCAGAAAGTGCCTCATCGGCCTCAGAAAGTGCGTTGTCCCAGCGCGTCTTGATAGCTTCAAGATTTTGAACGGCGCTATCGTAGGCAGGCGTTCCCTCCTCAGCCTCTGAGAGCACTTGCTGTGCCGCGCGAACCGCATCATCCCCAGATTCTTGAACATTCTTCCGATTTTCCTCCGCTTCCTTAATTAATGCCTGCCTTGTAGCTGTGATGGCCCTGTCTTTATTTTCGATTGCATTGGCAAGTGCCGATTCGAGGTCTGCAAAATCATTCCTCTCAAGCTTTGCAACTAAACGGTCATACGCCTGCTGTGCATCATCAAGCGCCTGCTGTGCATCAAGAACACTGTCGCTGCTTCCTTTCCCGGAAAGGCTTATCTTCTGGTTAAGGATATAGATCTCATCCTCGAGGCTCTTAATCTTATCTTTTATGGAAGATACATCAAACTCAAGCAGCGCCTCGCCTTCGCTTACCTGTTTTCCCCTTTCTGCATTAACTTTGATAACCCTGAGGCCCTCCGGCAGGGTGATGGATATACCATCCTCTGCGTCAATTGTTCCATCAATTTCAGCTTTGTTCGTCAATGTTCCACTTGTCATTGTTGATACCTGAACGCTGGCAATCGTGGCAGAATCAGACACACGAGAAACGATCGTAAATACAAAGATCAGTACAAAAAATGAGACTATAAGACGTATTGCTATACGCTGTACACGGTTACTTAACAGAGGCTTATGCTTTAAACCAGAGGCGAACATATCTTTTTCCTGTGTGATAATATCGTTGATCTTTTCCTTGATATGTAAGAGCTTCATTGTGTGGTCTCCTGTATAGTTAATTATTAAACTCTATCATAATTATTTTATCCGCCAGATAAGTGCCATCTGCCTGCTGGGTTCCAAAAAGCAATACAAAATCATCATCCTTTAGTTCGCTTTTATCACCATCTTCAAGAGAATACTTTCCACCCTGAGAATCAACCAGCGCTCTTTGAAATATAGTTTCATCTGTAAAAGTAACACTTACACTGCCACTATCTGCTTCACCATCAGTAGAAGCAAAGCCTGCACCTATCGTACATGTTGTTTCGGTACAGCCACTGACCACTCCACTGAAGTCGGCTGAAGTGATCATATCATTTGCATCAGTAAATGTGTTTTCAGCAGTTATTTCCTTATTTTCACTGCCAGCGTCATCTTGGGGATCATTTTTTGCAACAGATCCCTGATCGGCTGGTACCGCATCTGACTGCGTATCGTTGATCTGGTTATTGGAAGTTTTCGGTTCCGTTTCTGCACCTGCACATCCTGAAAATAAAAACATCCCTACACAAATGATTACACACAGGCTTACAATTCGTTTTTTCATAATTCTTAATTCCTTTCTGTTTTAATCATAACTACATCTGTTCTTTTATATAAAGGCTGGCACGGCTCTGGATCTTTTCAGCAGCTTCCTGTACGCTTATCGTTCCCGCAAAAAATTCTGAGGCTTCTTCTAATATGATATCTTCCAGATTCTGGCTTTCATTTACTGCATAGGACACACTGCTTAAGAGCGTCCTCATAAGCTCTACATCCTCTTGTGTTATCTTCCCGTCTTCGTACAGGAACGTCCACATGGAATTACCATTAATAGCGGCCTGCATTACTGTATCAAACGCTCCCTTATGGAATGGCAGAAGATAACAAGACTCCTGATGCTCCTTCATCAAAAATGTCCTCACAAACTCCCATGCACCATCCTTATACTTGCTGGATGAGGATATTCCAATCTTTACTTCTGGCTTGATCGCATGGTATTCTCCATGGGAGCTTGGCAGGCCTATTACATTTACGTTTCCCTTATAGGAATCTCTGTACTGTGCAATTTGGTATGCACTGTAAACAGCTTCATAGGATGCCACAGCAGCACTCAAGTCCGCCCCGAAGCCGCTTTGGCTGCTCTCCTGAATTTTCCCGGCAAGCTCCAGCAATTCTATGAACTCCGGAGAATTGAAAAAGCACTCACCAGAGGCCCAGTCAACAAGGCTGTCATTGGTCTGGAGCATTATTTCAAGAAATGATGTACTAGACAGATTACTTATGGAATTTAACCCCGAGGTTTCCAGAACCTTTTCCAAGCTGTCCAGCGTCCATCCCCCACTTTCACCAAGGGCACTTGAATTAGCCAGCATTGTGGATATAGATACACCATTTGTAATGTAAGGCAGTTTACCGTCAATGCTTATGGCATCAAAGACATTTGCGAAATAGTCATCCATATTAATTTCTGAGTCGTTCTTAATATACGTATAGAGATCCTCCAACAATCCCTTGTTATGGTAGATCGGAACCGATAAATTGCTCATATCCAAAATGTCTGGTATATCCCCTGAAATAATCTTTGTATTAAGATTTAAAACGGCATTATCCCATTCCTCATCGGATACGTTTTGTTCGTACGGAAAATATTCCGTCAGTTCAATCTTATATTCTTTATTTGTTTTATTAAAATCCGAAACAGCCTGGACAACACTTGGATTGGCAGTCAAGCTCACCATACTGAGTTCTGTCCGATTATCTTTTCCCTTGGAAAGCACCCCTATCTCATAGGAGAGTACAGAAGTCTGGTTGGACGACGCGGCCAAAACCACAAATCGACCATCCTCAAGTTCACATACATGAACATCCGATGTGTTCAACCCCATATCAGACCAATTGAAGACAAGATTACCTTTCTGTGCCCCAGCACTGTAACCATACAGGCTTGAGGAGTCAAAAAGATAGAAATTGCTGGTACTTCCTCCAAACAGACCTGCTGTTGTTCCTAAATATGTGGGATCCTTATGCCAATCCTTATTATCTATATCCACGGTAAGCAGATTATAGTTTGCTCTGTCCGTAGTAGTGGCACACACACCAATCTGTCCCTCACCGGTCGTTATGGTTGTCATAAGATTTCCATCATAATTGAGATCAAACAAAAACTCACCATTGCTGTCAAAAAGATAAGCATATGTACTACCGCATTTGGCTGCTATGCAGATATTCCCCTCAGCATCCATACTCATAAATATTTCACTGCCAGATGAGGAAGTAACTGTGGCATCCAGTACTGACGATAAATCTACGGATTGGACTGCTGCATTGCTGCTATCAAATTTTTTCAAACTGTAGCCTCCTGCATTATCCTTGCAAACAGCCCATATGCTGCCGTGTTGATCTATCCCAAAATCCAGAAGTACAGTTGAATCCTCAAATACCAGCGGCAGCTTTTGAAAATCACCGTTATCAATTGATATTGCCGCCAAATACGAGACCTCATTACCTTCTTGACAGCACACATAAGCCTTGTTATCGCTGATCAGAAGCCTTGAAATGTATGTCACGGAATCAGGGATGTCAAAAAAACTTGCGACATAGGATTCAGGAGCCTCCTCATCCTTGGTGTTATGACCACATGCCGTCATAGAAAAAAGCATCGCTATCAGACATAGCATTGAGATGTTTCGTTGTAACATTTTCATATTATCCGCTATCCTCCTTGCATATAAAATACCTGCTCTCTCAGGTGTATTCAGCATACCATGAATGAGCAGGCAGTTTTTTAATTTCATATAAATGATTAGCTAAGGAATGGTAAATGAAATCCTAAGAATTCCTAAGACTTCAAGGCAGAAGCCACGATGGTATTAAACTGAGGGAAGTTCAACGATAAACACAGTGTTTCCGTTACTGCTTTCAGCCTTTATATCACCACCGTGCTTTACAACAATATCCTTAGCGATGGCAAGACCTAGTCCGGAGCCACCGGTTGTGCTTGATCTTGAGCTGTCCAGACGATAAAATTTGTCAAAGATCACATTTAGCTTGTCTTCTGGAATGTCACCTTTATTTTCAAATTTGACAACATTCTTTCCGGGAAGCTCCTGGGCTGAAATTGTTATGACACTGCTGTCTGCACTATATGCTATGGCGTTTTTCAAAATATTATTAAATACCCTTGCCAGCTTTTCAGAATCACCGTATAATACCATATTTTCGGAGATATTGTTTTCAATGTACTTCCCACATGAATTTAGCTGTGGATACAGCTCATCTGAAATCTGTACCATCATATAGTAAAGATCAATAATTGTCTTTTTTAGAGGAACGGATTCCGAATTACTACGTGCAATCTCAAAAAATTCATCAATCAAAGTTTCAAGTCGATTAGCCTTCTCCCATGCGATATGGATGTATTTTAATTTCTTCACATCAGTCATATCCGGATTTTCATCCAAAAGGCTAAGATATCCTATAACTGAAGTGAGCGGAGTTTTTATATCATGAGCCAGATATACAATAAGATCATTCTTTTTCTGCTCGGCTATCTGTGTCTCAAACGCCCGTGTTTTCAGTGTCTGCCTGACATGGTTCAATTTATGTTCAATAATTTCCAGTTCAAGAGATAACGATATCTGTCCCTCCTCATCCATGAGCTGGTCGATCCCGTTTACAACTTCATCAAAATATCGTTTATATGACTTCAGCAGCATCTGAAATAACACAAACATAAAAGTGATGATTGTTATCGCAAGAATAAACTGCATGTTATTTCCTACTACTTTGAAATAAAGTATATCCGCCTCAGTATCACTGATGTGAAGAATGCGTGCAATGACAGCAGCTATTATATCAGCCACATGTCCCTGGCTAAGTAACCGCAGGAGGAGTACTGTCAGGGCAGCACCAATTGTTATACATAATCCTTTGCCAAATGTGATGCGGCTAAGCTTTGAATAGTTGTAATCTTTTTTTTTAAATTTCCTCAATTTTGTATCCGACCCCCCAGACAGTTTTGATATATTTGGGTCTTTCACCGGTATCCCCCATTTTCTCGCGTAAATGGCGAATGTGTACAGTAAGGGTATTGTTGCTTTTGGTATAATATTCGCCTTGCCAAACTTCATGAAACAAATCCTCGGCACTGACTACACTGCCTTTGCGCTCCAGAAGAATACGAAGGATCGAAAACTCCGTTGGTGTTAGCAATAGGCTGTTTCCATCGATCGTACATTCATATGTCTTAATATTCATCATCAATCCCGCATACTCAAAGATTGTTTCTGTTACATGGGGAGCGGAGATTGTATTATATTTTTTGTAACGGCGAAGCTGCGCCTTTACTCTGGCAATCAGTTCAAGCGGTCGAAAAGGTTTTGTAATATAATCATCTGCCCCAAGTGTCAGACCGGTAATTTTATCGGTTTCAGAATCTTTTGCCGTAAGCATGATCACAGGACAAGCACATCCCTTATCTCTCACCATTTGGCATATTGAAAGACCACTGATATCTGGAAGCATAATGTCCAATATGACAAGGTCAAACTCCATATTTTCCATATAGTCAAGCGCTTCTGCACCTGAGTAGAATTTATACACATCCAGATTTTCATTTTGAAGATAGGCTTCAATTAAGTCAGCAATTTCTTTCTCATCATCAACCACAAGTATTTTCTCGGCCAAAACATAATACTCCTTTCTGTTCTAAATTTTATATAGTATACCAAATTTACTGTTCCCATTTATTCATTTGTGATTATAAAATCATTAATTTTTTCCTAAGGATACAACGGTTATGCTGAGAATTCTCCTTCATCATGATTCTCATTTCAACAATATCCGTTATTCATTTTAATTTATGAGAACAGATCGAAGCCTCACCTTAATAGAATTCGTCAACAGGCCCAATAAGCAGTATGTCACTCCCGGCAGCCTGGCAACCACCTTATCCAACCGGTGCTGCACGCAGCACAGTTTATGCCTGTTACTGTACATTGTCCGACTTCTGCCTCTTATCCCATTAATTTCTGCAAAGTAACGATGTTCTCGTCAATCGTCTCGACCTTTTCGTGTTATGATAACACTCTTTTATCTCTCCCATAATTAACACCTTACTTTATACCCGCTCAATATATCCCGTATGGGTATATTACATATTTTTTATCCAGGTAATTTCAAACAAAATAAAAGGAGACTTGAAAGCCAAGTCTCCCGATTATAACTTACTTAGAAATCATCACTATATTACGAGTTGTATGATGGGTATATATTAATGAATACCCTCTTTTACCAGCATCCATTCCTGACAGCCATAATCCGTTATGCCCCATTGTCCGACCGATGCGCCGTCTTCCGTAGAATTACTGAATACTTCAAGATATTTACCACTATTTTTATTCACAATATGGCAATAGCCCTCTTCCGTCTCTTCTAATAACCAGATCTGGGAATCGCGTTCCGCATAACTGCTTTGAATTGCCTTTGCCCCATCAACAGTACTTTCACTTTCAATATCCAGATACAGTCCACTGTTCATATTCTTGATTCTATAACTGCCATTTCCGGCATCTTCAAAATTCCATTTCTGGCACCAATGATCAGTAATTCCCCATTGACCTGATTCTGCCCCCTCATTCGTCAAAGCACTTTTTATCTCAAGATACTTGCCGCTGTTTTTATTAATAATGGCGAAATCATCGAAAGTCTCACTGACTTGTATACAGTCCAGTTCTGCGAAGCCAACATCTTTACTAAATTTTATCGAATTAGTGCCAGCATTTAAATAGCAGGAAAAACCACTCCAAAGGTAACGGTCCCAATTGACTGTAACAGGGTAATTAACCGTTCCTATCTGTGTTCCGTTTACGGTAACCATGTGAGATGCCTCTGTCCCCTCACCATTAGAATACCTGACCAGAATATTATAATTCCCAGAGTTTTCGACCTTGATGTTCTGGAAATCAACCGAGCTGTCTGACTCATTAATATACTGCACTTCCAGTCCGTTAGATGCATCAACAGCATTACCAGCCTGAGCATTTGTAATCGCTGCTTTTTCTGCTTCGTAAATACTCCCTTTCAGCGGAAGGGTGCCAACCCTTACATCATTCAGGTTATAACTTATTCCATCAATAGTCTTGGCATTGCTAAAGTTTTCTACATTTGTAGCCTGATAGAGAGTGGAATTATCCGGGCTCACATCAAAGCTCTGGCTAAATCCTGAAAAATACCCGCCCGCCAGGTCATTATAATCATAGGTCACCGCCATTGGCAGCCGCTCCCATGAACCCCTGCCAAGATTGTAGTTCACATAAAAATTCTGTCCGCCACTGATACTATCGCTGCTGTCTGTCCCCCACTTCGCAGAGATCACAACCATACCGTTGGGACCGCCCGCATCAATCCATTTTACATAGGGAGAAGAACCGATTCCCCTGCCGTCCGCCAGAGCAACTCTGGTTCCAAGGCTTCCTGCATCCCATGTCACGCCGTCATCGGAAAACTTGCAGTAGACAACAGCATTATTCTTACTCAGACTCGGGCGGTTCACCATTTCATACGTTGCCATATACTTTCCGCTTGGCAGCTCTGTTACCGTTATCATACCCGGTCTATCGCTCGTATTATTTATTGCCGCAACATTTGTAAGTCCGCTCCAATTCACGCCGTCAGATGAGGTTTTAAGAGAAACTGCCTGCAGAACCCCATCGGATTTCTGTCTTTCATCAGAATAATAGCACACTAAATCTCCCGATTCGCTCATCCCCAAAAACGGCTCCCAAACAGTTGTGGTAGTAGAAGTAGTACTCGGATCATAAATACAAGCGCCCCCATTATCTACCTCACTTAGAAACGTCCATGTGTATCCGCCATCCATACTCTTATAAAGGACTATTCTGGACTGAGTATAAGGATCATCATCAAAAATATTACCTGCAAGTAAAATGGTACCGGCCGGCATATCCCCAACCTGAACCGGCAGTTCATAGAGACATGGCTGGGAAGTCCTTAACAGACCATATTCTTTGTCATATACATTACTGATAAGCTGCCAGTTATCTCCATTGTCCGTGCTTTTATAAATCGGATATACCTGTTTTGAAACACTTGTACCATCATCCATATCAACCGTAACATTTTTCAGCTGGTCATAGGTACATAGCAAAGTGCCATTCGCGCTACCACTATTTTTCAGACATATGATTCTTGAATAAGTAGCTCCTCCAGGATCAAACGTTGACTCATTGTCAGAAACATAAACAGCCACTCCATTTTCTGTTGTCTTTGCAGACACCGAAATGACGAAACAAAACACCATCATAAACACTGCCGCAAGAGCAGTCAGTCTACGGCACAAAGTATACCATCTTCCCATTTTTATATCCTCCTCGTATACTGGAATGTACATGTACAATGAATAATCAAATATACCCTTTGGTCGATTGACTCCTCCATTATTCATGTATAAGTAATCATGTCTTTGTACTGTATTTTACAAAGTCTAGGAAATCACAGAACTTTAAAAATTATTCTCAAAGTTAAACACTGGCCGCCCCTCTTTATCCCATTCAATCCTCATACGGTACACATGCCTGTTAGGATCGTATAACAGATCACCATCAATCTCATCATATTGTCTGGCATGATAGACCATAATGTCCCCTTTTCCATCCTCTGCTTTTGTAAATGAATTGTGCCCGGGTCCGAGAATCCCCTTTTTCCAATCCGTTTTAACAACGGGAACTCTTTCCTTTTTCCATGCACGCGGATTCAACAATTCTCCATCTTCCGGAATGCTCAGCATTCCCATACAATAGCATTCACCTGTAGCACTTGCTGAATATGTCAGGTATAACATATCATCATGCCGCAGTAATGCCGGACCTTCATTTACCCAAAAATCAACCCTCTCCCAGTCGTAATCCGGAGATGTCAAAAGCACATGGGGGGTAGAAAGCTTTGACGGACTTTCCATTTCTGCTATATAAAGATTCGATATTTTCTTTCCTTCACTGACTTTTTCTGCCCACACACAATACCATATCCCTCTGTTCTGAAATACAGTCATATCAAGAGAGAAATCTTTGAATGAAAAATCATCCGCTGCCTGCATCTGCCCCAATTCCATCCAGGAATCCTTCAATGGATCATCTCCTGTACACGCTAAAACATAAGGGCGTATTGCCCATATATCATCCTTATTCCCCGCCGCAAAATAAATAAACCATTTATCTTCAATACAGTGAATTTCCGGGGCCCATATATGGATACTCATAATTCCCTTTCTATGCTTCTCCCATATAGTAACTTCGTCTGCATCTGCCAGACCGTCAAGCGTTCTGCTGCCGCGAAGCACGATCCGGTCATATTCCGAAACAGAATAAAGGCAAATCTATTCCGCATATAATAAGCTGCTGCGTGCTGATATATGGTAAATCGCCGATTCTTTATTTTCTGCCCGCTGTGAGGTTGTATACAAAATATATTTTCACTGCCAGACTACAGAGTTTCTCTATCTAATATCTTATAATTCAGATAAATGGCTTTCGGTGAATACTCTTCTGAATCGATCTGAGCAAGCAATTCCGAAACCGCAGTTGCCGCCACACCCTCAAGATTTGTAGATACTGTTGTTAATTTGGGAGAAATAAATTCCAGAATATTAATGTTATCAAATCCCATTAACCCATAATCTTTTGGTATAGACATCCCATTCTGCTGTCCCCAGCGCATCACATTCAATGCATAGCTGTCGCCGGAACATAAAAAGGCTGTCCTTTTTTCTCTTCCTTCTTTAATCACGCACTTCACATCAGGAAGATAATCAGTTTTGCCAATCACCGCTGATTCAAGTTCAGGATATTTAGCAACTGACGCCCTAAACCCTAAAAGTCTCTGTTCATGGACATATATATTTTCTTTCTCTTTCACAGCCAGCGGAGGACAGATAAAGACAACTCTTTCATATCCTTTGGACACGATCAGATCGACTGATTCCATAGCCGCTGTCATCTCATTTACCTGTACTGTGGTTATTGCATCTGACACTTGATTCCCTATGCAGACAATCGGGATATGCAGTGAAAGCAAAAATTCTTCAAACTCTTTTCCTTTATTAATCGGACTGATCAGTATCCCTTCCATCTGACGGTCCGCAAGTCCTTGTATCAGCTTCTTTTCCCAATCCAGACTCTCATCACAGACCACAATATTAGTGAAATACCCTCTCTTGTCTGCTTCCTTATTTATAATATTTAAAGACTGGACAAAATACATATTTTCTATATTAATCGTTACCACGCCCAGGGACATTGTTCTGCCATGATTCAAACTTCTGGCCAGCAGATTCGGACGATAATTATATTCTTTGGCAACTGCCAGAATCCTTTCCCGTGTCTCCTTCCCAACGCTTCCCCTGTCGTTTAACGCCCTTAATACAGTTGTTCTTGATACACCACATTTTTCAGCAATTTGATTTACAGTGATTGCCATCTCCCATTCCCTCCGTTCATCCATAAAACCCGAGCCAGCCATGCCTGGACATATGATACTCTGCTTAAAATCAGCTTAAGTATAACACCAATCCACAGCCGCCGCAACGAAGAGATTGTCTGAGTTCAAAGTGCATTATACGAATGTTACTCAGAATCTGCGGGAACGTACAGTAACTTAGACATCTATGCGAATCATATTAAACGACAGTGGTTCGATTTCTGCAATACAACTGCCAGACTCAATCACTGCACTTTCTCTTGAACGCGGTATGACAGCCTTATGATCATATTGATTCGTCATCTTTTTGTCTTTTGCCGTCATACTTACAAAGCATTTCACCCCCTTAAGCTCGAAATTCTGGAGTATAACTTCTACTTTCATTGAATGTTCTTCACTCTTATTCACTATAAAAACAGCAATTTCATTTTCAGCATCATTCCAGACAACGACTTCATCAAGGTATGGGACATGTTTAAAACCATCACATTCATAGGCTGGTCCCAACGCATTGCTCCTCAAAACTATGCCATTTGCATAATTTGCAAAATAATAGAATGGATAATAGATGGTCTGGAGCCATAGCCCGCCGTTTTTCTCCGTCATAATGCATGCACTGACATTAGTAAGAAGTGACTGGCAGGCAATCTTTATAACATCGGCATTTCTTAACATTACCATCTGCATTCCCGCAAAAAGAAGGGCATCCTCCAGTGTATATATTTGTTCACTAATTGCAGGCGCTATATTCCAGGGTTCTTTTGACACTTCCACATTCACAGAATCACTTGGGACTGCCCACACCCCCCATTCATCCATACTAAATTTAATATCTTTTCCAGAGCGTTTTTTCTTCTTAACTACCTGGGCAGCGGAGCGTACCGTTTTTATATATTCCTCCATATCGAGAGTCTGGGCTAAAAACGCCTTTGTACCTTTTTCCTGTCCCCCATAGTACTGGTGCAGGGCCAGATAATCAATCACATCGTATGTCTGTTCCAGGACCTCCATATCCCACATTGGATATGTCTCCATATTTGACAGGGAACTGCCGCATGCAATCAACTCTATCGACGGGTCTACCAGCTTCATAGTCTTTCCGGCTTCTGCAGCGAGGCACCCATATTCATATGCACTCTTATGCCCTATCTGCCACACGCCGTCCATTTCATTTCCAAGGCACCACATCTTCACTCCATAAGGCTTTTGTACACCGTGGTTTTTTCGCAATTCACTGTACTCCGTCCCCCCGGGGAAGTTGCAGTACTCAATGTATTGGACTGCCTCTTCTATTCCCCTGGTTCCCAGATTTACCGTAAAGATTGGCTCAACACCTGCTTTTCGCGCCCAATGGATAAACTCATTTGTCCCAAACTCATTCGTTTCTATCGCCTTCCACGCAAGTTCAAGCTTCCTTGGCCTGCTCTCCCTCGGGCCAACACCATCTTCCCAACGGTAAGCAGAGACAAAGTTCCCTCCCGGGTAGCGAACAGATGTCACTCCCATTTCTCTTACCTTCTCCAGCACGTCGCCGCGAAATCCTTCGTCATCAGAACTTAAATTTTCCGGTTCGTACACCCCTGTATAAATAACTCTTCCCATATGTTCCAGAAATGAACCATAAAGCCTAGGGTCAATGTTCCCTATTTTAAAATTTTTATCGCAAACAATTTTAGCCTCTAACATACAAATCTCCTTAACCCTTTAATCCGGCGCTTGCCATACCTTCCACAAAATACTTCTGTCCGGCCATATACAGGATAAACATAGGGAGCAGTGAGATCAGTGCTCCTGCAAATGCCGCCCCATACTCAATTGTATTCTGTCCTATGAATAATGCCAGACCATTTGCCAGTGTCCGCATTTGTGTCTTGCTCGTCACAATCATCGGCCACAGCAAATCATTCCATGATCCATTGATACTTAATATAATCAGCGTAATCGCTGCTGGTTTCACCTGCGGCATCATGATCCGCCAGAAAATTCCCATTTCTGAAAGTCCATCAATCCTGGCAGCCTCGGCCAGCTCTTTCGGTATTCCTGAGAAAGCCGCCCGCATCATAAAGATAGAACCGGCAACCGCAACTCTTGGTATAATCAGCCCCCAGTATGAATCATACATTCCCAACTTAAATACAACGAGGAATAATGGAACCATAATAACCTGAAAGGGGACCATCATTGTAGCTAAAGTCATTAAGAACAGTCCTGTCTTTCCTTTGAAGTCATAAAAAGCGTATGCATAACCGGCCATACTATTCACAATGACAGCCAGCAATGTCGTGCCGCCTGCATAGATCACAGAGTTAAGCATATAGCGCAGTATATTAATACGATCCTGTACATCAACAAAATTTTCTACAGTAAGTGACTGTGGTACAAATGTAGGAGGCCAGGATATTATTTCTTTTTCCGGCTTAAATGCACTTAACGTCATCCAGATAATCGGCACCAGAACCAGCAGAGCCAGAATGACTAAAACGATAAATATGGGAATACTGATCGTTACATCTTTGATCTTGATTGCCTTTTTCTTTTTCATATTAATCCTCCTGATTCATTTTGTGGTACATCAGCACAGTTACAACCATAATTATCGCAAATAAAATCACGGACATGGCAGAAGCGTATCCCATACTTGAACGCGATGAGAATGCTCTGGAATAAATATAAGTGACCGTAGATTCGGTTGTATAGTTAGGCCCGCCATTTGTCGTAATATATATAATATCAAATATCTGCAGTGCCCCTGCAAACCGTGTCATTAAAATGTACCAGAAGGTTGGCCTGATGGATGGCGCTGTAATATGCCAGAACTGCCTTATCTTCCCTGCCCCGTCCATCTCTGCCGCTTCATATAAGGAAGCTGATACCTGCTGGATTGCCGTCACATAAATAATTGCAGAAATCCCGAAGCTTCTCCATATAGATATGAACGAAACTACAAATATAGTAAGGCCCGGTGTATTAAGAAAATTAATCTTCCCAAGCCCCATAGATTGTAATGCTGCTGTAACAAAGCCAATATTGGAGTGCAGAATCATCTTCCACATAATACCAATAGCCGTCGCAGAACATATCACAGGCAGAAAATAAACCGCTCTGAAAATCTTGTTCTTGATATTATTCTTAGCAATCAGCGCCGCAACTACCAGTGCTCCCAGAACCTGCAGTGGTACCTCCAGGCCAGTGAAAATAGCCGTCACTTTTAAGCTGTTTATAAACCGACTGTCCTGAAATGCCTCAGCAAAATTTTCAAGGCCGATAAAGCGCGCCGAATCCATTGTAATAGATACATCGAATAAGCTTAATCCGAATGCAATAATAAGAGGCACTACACTAAACAGAATCAACAAAATGACCGATGGGGCCAAAAAGAGATAAGCACTTCTGGAAGGCTTATTCCAGTATTTTATCATTTTCTTCATTATCACTTCTCCTACCTGCCTCAAGTTCCCAGTGAAAGGCGGCTGGTTCAGCCGCCTATTTGCTGCCATCCGCAGACAACAACACCATTAAATCAATTATTTACTATATTCCTCAACTATTTTATCTGCTGTATTCTGAGCTTTTTCAAGTGCATCCTCCACCGATGCATTACCAAATGCTACCGAGTTAATCATTTCCGGAATAACATCGTTTAAAATATCATTAATACCCGGGAAACTTGAATCAACAATAAAATCCGTTGGCGCATCCGGATTTGCAGAAGACATCACACTAAGCTTTTCACTTTGTTTGTATTCCTCTTTTTCCTGAACGGAATATGTATAGGCTGGGAAACCATTTGACACAGACCACTCTAAAGCTGGGCTGGAGCCTTCTGTATTTTCTGAATTCCACCACTCAATGAACTTATATGCAGCTTCTTTTTCCTCATCACTTGCCGTTGTTGTAACAGAGAAACCAAGAACCTCTACTGAATTCATGTCTCCTGCATCTCCCTGAGGTATCAGGCCAATTCCATAATTAACACCTGCCGTATCAAGCCCCGCTGTTACCCACGGCCCGCCGACTGTCATACCAATCTGCCCTGCACTTACCATAGAATCTGTATCAGCTTCCAGCGGGTTATCTCCGTTGTCGATTAGTGTCTTGTACATCGTAAGAAAATCAGTGTATCCAGTGTTTCCTGCGAAATCTGCCTTCCAGCTGCCATTATCATCTTTTACTGCCAAACCGCCTAAGCGCTGCATCATATGTGCAATCTGATATGGATAATCATAAGAAATACCAGAGCCATAAATATTCTTGCCCTCATCCGTAATCTTTTCAGCATATGACTGCCACTCTTCCCATGTTGAAGGAGGTGTCTCCGGATTAAGTCCCGCCGCTTGGAATAAATCCTTGTTCCAATACATGTAATAACCTACAACCTGAAATGGAACAAAGTACAACTTATCCCCCTCAGAGCAATAGTCGAGATATGATTGTATGAAATCATCCTTATTTAGATTAGTCTTATCAAACACATCGCCGATATCCTGCATATAGTCCCCGTATGTAAACCTATATGCACTTGAACTTAAAATCATGGTAGGGCCTGTTCCTGCCGCAAAGGCAGTGGATAGCTGGCTGTCAAAATCTGAAGATATATCCATCTCAACAGTGATTCCATCTTTGTTCTCTTCATTATACCGGTTTACTAATTCAACCAGCATATCGCCATCTGAGCCTGTAAAACTATTCCAGAATGATATTGTCGTACCTTTGGTGCTTTTCTTTACATCCCCATCATCTGTTTTTGACCCCTCCTTGGAATCGCTTCCACAAGCTACCGTTGAGAAAATCATCATTGCTGAAACTCCAAGCGCAGCTAATCTCTTCCACTTGTTCACTTTTTTCATAATTATTTCTCCTTTTCTTCAACTTTTTAGCAAACATACTTTACCGGTTTGTCGTATGTCGGCTTTTTGCAGCGATTGTACACGTGTAACCCGCTTTTATAAATTAAGAATATTATTTTTGTGCATAAATGTCAATAAAAAATTATAATACCGGCATTTTGCATCATTTTTTCACATAACTTTTGTTAAATATTGCATGTTAATTTAGCAATTATCAGATTTATTTTTATATTTTTTTATATTAACAAAACGTTCACGAGTACATTTCATACTCCCACACCATATTTCCTGAGGTATATAAAAAAAGAGTTCCCGGCAAGCCTACACACTCACCAGGAACTCTCCGCAAACTGTTCTATTCAAATATTACCGCCACACGGATACTCAACTCCGACACTGCATTCGAGACCCGCATTGTTCCAATCCCTGACACCCTTTGATTTCCATACGTGAACTGGCCACTCCATAAGCTTTACTATAGGGTTATTTTATCTCATTTACCGGCGGAAGGCATATATGATCCTTACAAACATAATATGTTGTTTTTCCGTTCAGCAATTTAAACTCCGGCGTTTCTTCCTTTAAGATCTTTATATCTGCATACAGCGGAACGCGGCTGATGATTTCTTCTTCTGTGTCCGTTTTCGACAATATAGCCGTAATCTTTTGAGGCGGATAGTCATATAGCAGAAGCGCAGTCAGAAACATACAGTATCCCGCCGGATAGCCCTCCGCTAGATGGGACATATATGCAAGCTGCTGCTCTGCTGCACTTTTATAAGCTTTATTATCTGTAATCTGAAAAAGCCGTACAAGACAATAAGCCATCACGGAATTTCCACTGGGTATTGCACCATCATAGGTTTCTTTCGGCCTCGTAATCAATCTGTCATTCCGGTCTCCGTACAGAAAAAAACCTTCTCCATTCGGATCCTCAAACTGCCGCCGTGCTTCATTACAGATCTCTTCTGCACGCCTTAGGTACTTTTCATCAGAGACCGCCTCGTAAAGACTGAGCAATGCCGCTGTATAATATGCATATTCATCAAGAAATCCGTTTACAGCTCCAGCTCCATTGCGGCAGCTGACAAAAAGTATATTTCCGTCTGCCAAGTTTTTCTCAATGAAACAATGCGCTTGCACGGCCGATTGAAGATATCGTTCCTTTCCGGTGACCCGGTATAGTACCACCATAGCAGAAAGCATCAGAGAATTCCATGTGGTAAGGACTTTATCATCCAGATGGAGTTTTGTTCTTAACTGCCGATTCTCATATAAAAGCTTTTTTTCTTTATGGAATTTATCAGAAATAGGATTTCCATTCAACAGGTTTGGTATATTTTTCCCCTCGAAGTTTCCCTTTTCAGAGATTCCGAAATAACTGCAGAATTCCTCCCCTTTTTCTCTACCAAGTATATTACAAATTTCTTCATAATCCCAGATATAATATAATCCTTCCCTGCCCTCACTATCCGCATCCTGGGCAGAGTAAAATTCACCGTCAGGTCCTGTCATTTCCCGCAAAATATACTCCGCAGTTTTTTCTGCTGTATCCAGAAACATGTTTTCTTTAGATATTTTAAATGCGGCTGCGTATGCGATCATGAGCAGTGCATTATCATATAACATTTTTTCAAAATGAGGAACGAGATAAAAACGGTCTGTGGAATATCTGGAAAATCCATATCCAATATGATCAAAAATCCCCCCTCTTCGCATTTGCTCCAAAGTTTTCTCTACCTGATACCATTTATCATCAAGCCCAATCCCGGAATACAGCATAAGAAATATTAGATTATGGGGAGTTGGAAATTTAGGTGCTGAACCGAACCCACCGTAGTTTTTATCAAAGGATCTTGTAAATAATTCTGCTGCCTGCCCGGGGAGTCCGCTGTCTATTGCTTTTCCAGCCCGCTTTTGCAATTTATCTTCTGAATTGCCCGCATTTGTATCTATTTGACTTAAAATCTGTTCTGCTGACTGCAGCAAACCGGCTCTCTTTTGTTTCCAAAGTTTATTGATCTCCAGTAACAGTTCCCGAAATCCCATCATACCAGAACGGTTCACAGGCGGAAAATACGTTCCTGCGTAGAAGGGCATCTGCTTTGCTGTCATAAAAATACTCATAGGCCATCCTCCACTCCCTGTCAGTGTCTGGCAGACAGCCATATACACACTATCTATATCGGGACGCTCTTCCCTGTCTACCTTAATGGAAATAAAATTTTGGTTTAGAATGGCGGCAATTTCCTCATTTTCAAAACTCTCATGTGCCATCACATGACACCAGTGACAGGTGCTGTAGCCAATACTTAAAAAAACGGGTTTATCTTCCTGCCTTGCTCTTTCAAATGCCTCATTACACCATGGATACCAGTCGACAGGATTTTCCGAATGTTGTATAAGATATGGACTGCTTTGACCTCTTAGATGGTTACTACTCATAACGGTCCTCCTTTTAGATGTTCCTTAAAAGCATTTCCACTATGCGTGCAAACAATACCTTACGATCCAATCCCTTTTGGCATCAATGACTGCCTGTACACATTGTCCGGTTCCTAATTGGAAACTGCCGCTTGAATATAGACCCTAGTTATACTTTTGTTGAGCTTTGATTTCATCATAAATATCAATACTATCCTGGAATCTAGCATCCTCAGTAGACCCCATCACTACACAGATGTATGTTTCTCCGTTAATAACTGCCGCAGATACTAGGCAAGCACCGGCCAGACTGCTGTTACCCGTCTTTAGACCGATCACCTCAGGGCGATACCATTGGCTGCTTGGATTGAGAAGTTCATTTGTATTATTGTAAGTAACCACTCTCCCATTCGCCCATCTTTCGGATGATGTATAGCTTGCCACAATTTCCGAAATGATGGGATTATCCAAACATGCTTTTGCAATAAGGGCAAGATCATAGGCCGTAGTATACTGACCATCGGCGTCATATCCATCTGGCACTACAAAATTTGAATTCTCAGCCCCAAGCATCTGGGACTTTTCATTCACCTTATCCATGAACACATGAATGGATTGCTTATTCGTCAGGCTGTTATCTCCTGCAATTTTCTTTCCGGTATTCACAGCAAGCGTATACGCCGCGTCATTGCCGGAAGGAAGCATAAGGGCAATTAAGAGCTGTCTGACTGTCAGGGTATCGCCCTTAGTCAGCCACGCTCTTGATGAATCCCCGTGAATCATTCTAATTTCTGCACCTACAGTCAGTTCATCATTCGGTGAAAAGTAGTCAAGCACTGTCAATGCCGTAATCATCTTAGCAGTACTGGCGGGTGCAATTCTATGGGTACCGTTTTTCTGATATAGTACAGTGTTTGTAGCTGCACCCATTACAATGGCATTTTGGGCTGAAATATCCACTGAAATAGAGTTATCTGCGTCGAGAATTGATGAAACCGTCCCGCTCTCTCCGCCGTCCATTTGTGAAAACTCTCCATTGTTTATCATACTTTCTTTACCAGTGAATGGAGACCCTTTGCTGACACCTAATAGATTTCCTCCTCCAAAGACTGCAACTGTTATGATTATACAAAGTACTATACATACAGCGCTGTTATAAATACTTTTTCTCTTTTTTGCCTTCCATCTGTTTCCTTTATCGCAATTTACACTAATGTTTTGATGTACCATCGTTATCCTTAACTCCTTTCTGAAAGTAAAAAATCACTCTTCTTGATATATAGAATATCAGAATAGAGTGATTTATGTTTTCGCTTTCCTTTATGGATAACATATGATTTTGTACGAAATTTCTTACGATTTTCCTACGAGCACCAATGATACCTCAAAAACAGGTATGACCACCGTACTTTGGGCGGTAATTTGCCGTAATGAAGTTACTCAGTCCGGCTCCGCCTGCAGCTGCTTCGCTTAATACAACCAGGCCATAAAACTGCTCAAATATTCTCTCTAATCGTTACTGAGGAATCGTACCTCCTTCGTTCATGACCTTGATTAGCGCATGATCATCTATTTTTTCTACAGCTACCTTAAAGCTTGTATCTGTACTACAAGTAGCTCATCGTTCGTGTACCAAAATACTGTCACATTATCAGACCATCTATACGTTCTTTATCATGTGCCGCAGCGTGAAGTAGCACATCCAAATCGTTTCCCTTGCTCAGACCGGCATAACCAGAATACCAGGCATTTCCGGCAGCCTGTGGATATCAATTTCCATGCCCCGCTTTTCACAATATCCATTTATTATAAGTACAGTCCGATGTCGCCTGGGTAATAAAAGACGCAGATTCGTAAGGCGACCTTTGAAGTGATCATACCAGAGGAACATTGTAACCGTTGTATGGTGGAGTATCTTCCAGGGATGGAAAAACAACTTAACTGTAAAAAACCAATGCTAAGCTTCCCGATTATGTATTATTGTTTTTATATCGTTGGTGTCACAGTAATTATATTTTTACAAAATTTCTTTCATAATAGATATTTTGTTTATAACACAGATACAATTATTAGAAAAATACTTATATGACATTTTGACCCCAGCATCTTATAAATAGCATACAGATTTTTCCAGTCTTTTCATGCAGTTTTTTAGCTTTTTATTTCATGTTTGAATAATAATAATACATTGATGTAAGTATATAAGTATGGACACCAAAAGTTTATCAGGCTTATAATCTATATCATACTAAAACGTAGGCGATATTTCTGCTAAATAGTTCAAATATTGCCAGTGTTATAGTAAAATTAAATTTTAGAACCTTTAGGAAACACGGTATGGCTTAATGCTCTACACTATCAGAGAAAGGCAGCCTATATAATCTAAGGAGGATTCATATGACATGGGCGTTCAAGCAGAGTTAATGATTCAAGCAGCAGAACAATTAAAATCAGAGATTATTGCCTATCGAAGGGCATTGCACCAACAGCCAGAGGTTGGCGCCTATCTGCCGAATACGAAAGAATTTGTGAAAAAGGCCCTGTCTGAAATGGGGTATGCGCCGATTGAAATTTGCGAAAGCGGAATTGTCGCCACGATTACCGGAAAGAATACCGGAAGTTGTATTTTGTTGCGTGCCGATATGGATGCCCTGGCAATAAAAGAACAGACAGATTTACCATTTCGCTCAGAAAACGGCAAGATGCATGCATGCGGCCACGATATGCACACCTCAATGTTGCTCGGAGCTGCCAGACTGCTCAAAACATATCAATCCGAACTCAAGGGAACTGTTAAATTGGTGTTCCAACCGGATGAGGAAGGCTTTACCGGCGCAAAGGCCATGCTTGACGCAGGCATTTTAAAATCCCCTGCCCCGCAGGCAGGATTAGCGCTTCATGTTCACTCCGGCACACGCTCCGGCCTTGTACTGTGTGGCAAGGGTACAATTATGGCAGGCTGCACACTGTTCCGGATTTCTGTGCAGGGTACGGGCTGCCACGGCGCGATGCCGGAGACGGGAGTTGACCCCATCAATATTGCCGCCCATATCTATCTTGCGCTCCAAGAGATTACAGCCAGAGAGATCACTGCAAAGAGCCCGGCGGTCGTCACCGTAGGGAAATTTTGTGGCGGACACGCACCTAATATCATCCCTCAGGAGGTGGTGATTGAGGGCACAATCCGCACTTTTAACCGCGACCTCTCCGCCCAGATTCTACGCAGGCTAGATGAAATCTCCCGGGCAACTGCCCAGGCTTTCCGTGGTAGCGCCATAGTGGAAGAACTGGCATCGGCCCCACCGCTGCACAATGACTGCAAACTCGTCGACCAGATGACCGACTATGTGAAAGAACTGTTCGGAGAGCAGTCCGTCTATCTGATGGAGGAAGGCGGCATGGGCTCAGAGGATTTCGCTTCCTATACCTATGAACTGCCTTGTGCCTACCTAATGCTTGGTGCGGGAACACCGGACGAAACCCCTCTTTATGGCAAGCCAATGCACAATGAGGAAGTAATATTCAATGAAGATATTCTGACAAAGGGCACCGCCATTCATGCATATTGCGCGTTAAGGTGGCTATGTGGCGAGTAATTGAATAACATGATAAAGGGCTGACGTGAAGGTTAAGAAGGGCAAGGGTTCCTGCCTCGCATCTGCAGCAATCTGCGTCTCATTGATCACTTCCGATAACATGTAATCGTGTCTCCCACTTGGATTTCATATTTTGAAGTGAAACGATCAGGCTAGATTGTTGCCGATAAAAATCTATCCTGCCACAAATATCTCTCAAGGGGAGAAACCACATACTGAAAGAAACCTTCCATTTTGTAATCCGTCTTGTAGCTCATTTTGAGTATGTATACAACCGCATGCAGAACACTGTTGTGCTACTGGTATACTCCGCCCCTCATAATACGTTTGCTGATTACGCACTCAGCACAGTCCATCATTTCCTTGCCCTGTTTTGTATTGTACTCAATCAAGTAAACGACCTTGTGCAGATATAGGAATTATAGGCAATCTATCATATCTCCACTTATATTATTTACCCTTTTTCCGTTTCTTCCTCCACAGGACGCCATGCCTCACCAAAGTTTACATCCTTAAATAACGAGGCAAGACCTGTGATCTGCTTGAGACGCAATACCTCATCCCTATCCATTCCCAAATGTTTTGAGATCCATGCATCTGAACGTCCAAGCTCATGTAGTTCTTTTACAATGTTACTCATCAGATCCACATCGTGAGACCCCCGTGCCCTGTTGTGACGCACGGTACTGGCTATACGTTTGTCAAGTGGTTTCTTGATAATAGAGACCGGTAACAATCCTTGTTCTCTTTCATAGATATCCGGATGGTCCATCATTACTTGGTACCGATGGAAACCATCAACAATTAAATAAACATCCTGTGATTTTGAATAGTAACAAACCACCGGCATCGTATATCCATCTTCCTTAATACTTTCGTATAACAGCTTCATTTCAGGTGGTGGTACTTTATTCGGGTTATAGTCATTGGGCCGTACCTTTTCTATAGGAACAGCGATTACATCATAAACTGGGCTTCTATACTTCATAATTCAATTCCTCTATGCTTTTGTATTTACAACGTATGGCATCCAACCGTTTCTGTTGCTGTCGTGTCATCCCGAACCCCATGAAACGGCAGATATGATCATTTTTCAAAATACAATAACACATCCGTTTCCAACTGGGGATATCCCTTGTGGATTTGATATCGTCCGTATCGTCTGGTATTTTCCCTTCAAATATAATCCGTGATTTTTTATTCAATGTATAATTTGAAACGCCATTTCGTCTTATGTGATATCCATGTTCAAGCAGGTCCTGAATCACGACTTCATCCAAACCTCCTCCGGTCTCATGCCAGAACTGGATAGATGTATTAAATTTTTTTATGTAGTTATTTCGCAGTCTTTTTGGTAATGTATCCAAAAGAAATATTGTGTAAGTTTTCCACGTATGCCCCTCCGGCAAGAAAATATTCCGGTAACCCATTGCTTTCGTCTTTCCATAAATTGCAGCAAAATTCGCCCCCTGTACACGACCAACAAGCTTACTCCAAATCTCCGGGTCTATGACACGGTATAGATTCAGAGCGTCCTTAGCATAGTCATTGAACGGAGAAGCCACACGCATTTGTGACGGTTTGAGACCTGCCATATAATAAAGATCATATAGATGGTTATAATCATAATTAAATAAATAATTGGCATGCCACACATCATTGATTGTCCAATCATATAAAGGTGAGGCACACCAGACATCTTTAAATTGTTTGCTGATCCAGCAGGTATCTTTGTACCCATATTTTTTATTCAAAAATCCACTATACCGCTGTAAGGACTCATCAGCCCGCATCCCCAGCAGGCAAACAGTTTTCCCGCCATTATGGACCTTTCTGTACCATCGTCCAAACTGTTTTGCCAAATCCTCCTGATGCATTCGGTAGCGATAGGTTGTTATCCTGTTATTTTCCAGATTAATAACGTATTCTTTTTTGGGCATCTCCCGTACCCAGATATCCTTTTTTGTATCATCCCAAGGATACCAATACATCTCATAACTGCTTAGCGCTGTTCTGGTTGCCATAGGCAGACACACCCAGAAAGGCTCCACTTGGTCTTTTATCCGTTCAAAGGTGCGATCTACATACTCTGTCGTCATAGAATACTGCGCCTCAAAATCCTGATGAAATACACCAAGGGTTCTTTCAGGATAATGCTGATCTCGATAGTCCAGGGCCAGATTGAGCAGCAAACCGCTATCCTTGCCTCCAGAAAAGGAAATATAGATATTATCAAATTCTTCAAAAAGAAAATGCATTCGATCTAAAAACGCATCGTAAACATTCAGATGTAAATACTCTTTTTTCAAAAAAGCACCTCTCTTTTGTTCATTCCGACTAAATGCCTTTCTCCAACCCCAAAAGGGACTGATTAGTGTGACAGTGATGGGGTAAATACGCTGATAAACAGCATGGCAATCCAAAAGCCCTGATCGCTATTGCCACCTATCTGGGGAATAGAAACAGATCACACTCTTCCCATTATCACCAAATGGTTACAGTTTAGGTAGTAGGTGCCGCCTGTAGTTCTCCATCCGCATTTAGCATGACACCACTGCAGAAGTTCTGAAAGAGGAACAAATCCTTCCACCATTCTGCTCATCTATGCAAATAGGATGTCTTAAAATTTTGGCCCTTTGAGCCGTACCTCCAATTACATGTTTACTGGCAGTTCATTTTCATTTTATCATTTTGCCCTATAATACTCAAGAAAAAAATGCAGTGGCAGCCCATAGATTATTATCCTTTATTCAAGTTTCATTGCCACGGTTCATGATTTAGTAGTATAATGGATAAAATATGCATTTGTGCATTTTAAGAAAGGTACTATATTATGAAACCACCGAAAACTCGATTTTCTTATGTATATGAGGATCTAAAAAGACGCATTGTCTCCGGACAGTTACAGCCTGGCAGCAAACTCCCCTCCTCCAGAAATTTATGTAAAGAATATAATGTTGGGATTGCAACCATTAAACGGGTACTGGATACCTTGAAGTCTGAAAGATTGATTGATATTCAGATGCGTCAGACTCCTGTAGTCCTTTCGCAAAACTTGAAAAGTCCTGATGGCTTTACTATTTTTGAGCAGCGGGATTCAATCCTGCAGGTATATGAAACTTATGGACGGCTATTGCCTTATTTGCTTGTATCCGCTGCACATTCCCGTCCAATGGATACTATGCCTCATTATCGGCAGGCTCAAAAAGCAGCTCAGCAGGGAATTACTCCCGAGAGCTGGAAAGCTTTGATTGCTTTGACACGAGACATTTTGAGTGCCAGCCATAACCCTCTGTTATGCGATCTACACACAGCCTTTGAGCTTCAGGGAAATTTTTCCTATTTTTTAGAGATATGTGCCCTCTCCCTTGACATAATGCCCCAAAAGCCTTCCTTTGAACCCAAAGCTATCATGGAGGTACTGTCAGAAAGTAATCCGGTTGAACAGTATTATCATTTACAAGCACTCTATCAAGACATGTATGACATTATCTTAGAAACTTTCACCCAATTTCAGACAGTATTCCTCAGTTTTCCCCACAAGTGCCGGCTACATTTGAATGGAATCCACTGAGGGGGAAAGATTACTATTATACCCGCATTGTCCATGACTTGACCAAAAAAATAGGAACAGGCATCTATGCTGCGGGATCTTATTTACCCTATGAAGCCCAACTGGCGAAGCAGTATGGTGTATCTGCCTATACGATTAGAAAGGCATTAGACTTGATGGAACGCAGAGGTTACACAAAGACACAAAACGGCAAGGGTACTATAGTTCTGACTCCCGATCAACTTAACACAGAACAAGCCCTACAAGATTTAACTACGAAACAGGATGCCCTTGTATATCTTCATGCACTGCAGCTCATGGTACTGTTAGCACACCCGGTGGCCGCCTGTACTGCACCGCAATTTAGTGAGGATGATTTAGAACAATTGGCTGCGCATCTAAATAAACCCGGGATTGCCCTCACTAATTTATTTCAAATGATTTTAGAGCGGCTGTCATTAAAACCATTACAAGTAATATGGACTGAAACCAGCCGTATTACAGAATGGGGATTTTATTTTGCATTTTACTCCCAAGGAGTCGGAGTGATTGAGCAGCTCAATGATATCACCCGGAGAGCATATCGCAGTCTGCGCACTGGTGATAACACAGAATTTGCCGAAAGCTTAGCCGACTCTTACCGTCTGATTTTAACTTCAGTTCAAACGTATATGGTAGAGAAATACAATTTTATCGAGGCCTTATCTGTTCAGGTTCCAATTAGTTTTTAACCATTCATCAACTGCCATAATACAGACAATGATTTAACTGTCAATATAAAAAACAAAAGCGCAGCCCTTAAGTGTCTATATAACGCTCCAGCATGAATTCCTCTTCAACCTGATATGATGCACATCCGTACAGCACTGGCAGACATACCACCAGTAGAGGTCAGAAATTGTGTTATACGGTTCCAGATAAAAATCACCATCGTTACTACGCCACCGAAAATCCGTGGCGTAGTTTCTAAAATATTTAACTATTAGGAGAGAATCCCGATTACCTACAACATTGATTCATATGTCAAAGTTATGGCATATCCAAATTATCATTTTTTCTTTCGGAGTTTTAAATCGATATTTTTCGTTGCCGCTACATCCTTAAGCAATCTGGCTATATAAGCACTCTTTTCTTTGAGCGTCAGCATTTCTATATCAGAATTATGCTCGATTTCCCAGAGCACCGCTTGAAGCTCTTGCAATTCCAAAAGATTTACCGCAATACAAAAAAGTGTCTTTTTACGTCCATCATTATAGTTGGACAGAAAAATATCCAGTATTTTCACCTTTTCTATCTGCTCCGCATTATAGGCTTCCACCCCAGAATGCCGGGCCTTCTCCAAATCAGCCTTTCGTCGGCGGTGTGTTATAAAGGAATCAAAATCGTCAATATGATCGTATTTTTCGCAAGGGTGTTCACTGCATTGGAAACAGTATTGAACACTGCCGTGCTCCATGCTGCATCTTGCGATTTTGCACGATTGATTTCCCTCACCGCCACCGCAGCCAGGGCAGTTTTTATTCAAAAACATGGGACAAAGCCCACAATTCAAACCGCAGAGGGAAAATAATTGATTTTGCCGGTTAAATCCTTTCATGGAACCTACTTAATCAACCTACCTGTAAACGATCAAGATAGGTTCTGATAATACTCGATCCAACAATTATAAAACTTAAAACTCATATCTCGTCCCATGCGAGAGCAACAAGCCATCTGTTAATTCCACACGCAGAATGATAGTGTTCTCATCGTCAAAATCAGTATGGCCGTTATCAATCCATTCAGCAAAGACCTTTTTCAGCTTTTCAGCAATCACACAATTCTCTTTTTTCCCGAAATAACCCAGACTGATGCTGTTCCCGTGCGCTGTAAACCACTCGCCGGCGATTGCAACAACAGGGTTTTCTTTTATATGTTTCATTATATTTGAGAGTGCATGGGTAATGACATAAAATGCCCCATTTTCGTAATAAGCATTTACATATCGCACATAAGGCGCCGCATTTCTGTTGTTGCTAATGATATAATCTTGTCTTTTCCGAAACGCTCAATCATGAACTTTTCTGCTTCTTGACTAAATTCTTTCATTAAATTATTCTCCTTTTAAAATACACTTTTCAACTCTGATCAAATTCCAGATAAACTGGAAGCTATTTTGTTATCAAAAATGTTTCAGTACCATTGCTGAGTAATTATCATATTGCTGAAACCCATATCGTTCATAAAACGCAATCATCTTAGGATCAGACGGCATAATTTTGACATAAAGGAAGTTTTCAAAGCAACTCATAATCCTTTTCATCAATTCATCGCCAATATGATGCCCCTGATATGCAGGGTCTACCAGAAGATAATGTAGAAATGCAACTGTTTCGCGGTCATCAAGTGCCCGTACCAGTCCAATCAGTTTGTTATCATCCCATGCTGAAATTACATGTGAAGAATTTCGCATCGCCCGAACAAGTTTATCCGGGTAATTCCCGGACTCCCATCCCACGGACAAAAACAGTCTTTGCAGTTCTTTCTCTGTAAAAATATAGGTGTCTTTATACTCAATTTTCATACCATAATCTCTCAAAATTTCCTATTTATTTTTCTGCTACTCCTTGACCAAGTTTCACTTAATGAAAGACTTTACTTGATCCAATATATTATCAGTACCTTTGATGCCTAACATAGGAATATTCAAGTTTTCCGCATTTATTCGATTGCTAAGTTCGCTCATAAAAATACCTTTACCGCTTATCTCTTTGTTAAAATCTGATGTGGTTTCCACACCGCAGTTTGGCGAACGATTTGCACCAATAATCCCGATTATCTCGAAACCGTAGGCATTGTATTCTGTTATTTGTTTCATCACATAATCAACTTGAACCATTAGCATTTTGTAAGATTCCGCTTTTTGCATTTCTTTACGAATACGGGTATTTTCAATAACGACAGGAACATCTGCCCCATCGTCGTTTCCTCTATTAAGCCCTAAACAGCAAAGTTCAGGACATGGCATTTGGACAATACCAATATCAGCATCAAGAAGAATTTTTATTACATCCTTAAAAGCTGCTGGAAAAACGGCTGTTCCATCAGATATTGAATTTTGATTTAATATACAATGCGCTATAAAAATAACTTTTTTGCTTCGACCGTCCTCAAACATAAATTTTCCTCTTATTAAGCCCAAATTTGTTTTTTGTTGTGTTACTCTCTGACAAACCGGAATTGTTATTTCCGTTACTCAGCAAGCTGTGTTAATGTATCACCTGCAATGCGATAGACTGTCCAATCAGACATGACCTCTGCTCCAAGCGACAGATAAAAGTCAATGCTGGGTTTGTTCCAGTCAAGGCACCACCATTCAAGCCGTCCGCAGCCACGTTCCATAGCGATGGATGCTAATTTTTTTAAAAGAGCTTTTCCGTAACCTTTACCGCGGCATTCCGGTTTGACATACAGATCCTCCAGATAAATACCGGCTCGTCCTAAGAACGTAGAAAAGTTGTGGAAAAACAGCGCAAATCCAACCTCTTTTCCGTCATGAAGAGCAAAAATGACTTCTGCTTTTTGTTTATCGAAAATCCATGTTTCAAGCGTGGCCTCGTCAGCCACTACTTCGTTCAGCATTTTTTCGTAATCTGCAAGTTCTTTGATAAATTGCAGGATCAACAAAGTATCTTTCCGTTCTGCATTTCTAAAAGTTAAATTCATTTGTGTTATCCTCAATAAAATGAAAGTTGTCAGAGTATCTTGTTTACCCTTTCAGGTTATCCAAAGCTTCGGGACAATTTGAGATAATCTCTCTAACTATCTGACAGCTTTCCATGTCTGGACAGTCACCGCATGTCGTCACATCTTTTTTCATTGCACACCGACGAATTTCGCAAAGACTATCGCAAAATACAGTTTTAATCCCTTCAACACGACAGCCTTGACAGTTGATGTGCTCAGGCAGAATGGGCGCATTATTCAACTCGGCCCACCGTTTTGCAGTTTTCTCACGCAACGCCTGATCGTCATTGATTGTTGCAAGATATGCGTCGCATTTTTCACAATCCAGCCCACAGTATGCAATCATATTTCTCATGGTTATGTACCTCCTTAAATTCCCTTTTATTTGTAACTTAGCTGTTCAGAAGTATTGCGATATTCTCACTAATTTCTGAAAAGGTAACATATGGATCATAGCAGGTTTAGCAGTTCTGTATGGATATTCCGTTTGTTCCTGCTACGCTGCTGCCTTCCCTGTAATCAATCGGCTTTCCCCATATTTGTTGGCCTACTTCTCGATAATAAACGGTGAAACGTATCGAAACTATCGCTACGCTTCATAGTTCGGGCGTCCACTTAAAACACCGACCATCGTATTCATAGCGCAGTATTCCGTCCATGCAATAAAAACGATGTTCCGATTGAATATCGGCTGATCTCGATATAAATCCTGGTCTTCCGATAATTTAGCACACCGTTTTCAAGACGCACATCATAAATCCCACATATAATAGCCTCTTCTGCCAAATTATTTCCTGAAGCAGAAACAAAACGAAAGCAACCGGTGATTGCGTTCTTGCTTTTTCACTTCGCCAATTCAAAACGAAATAAGGATACAGCGCTGAAATCCTTTATTAATTTCTCTCGTTGTCTTTCCTGACCAATCAGCCATATTTTCTCGTTAGAAACAATAAAATATCTATTTCAAAATCTTCTTGATTATCCAAGTGCTACCACCATCTATGCTATAAACAGTCGTTCCGTCATTCTTTTGCTGCTCATAGACGGACGCAGTTATACTTCTATATAAATTCTATCATCCATGATTTCTGAGTCTGTTATTTGGAACTTAGCTAAAAAATCCTAATACAAAGGTAACTATTATAATAACAATCGGAATATATACTGTGAAATCCCGTTTCATAGAGTCATCACTTAAATGTGGTTTTGCAATCCGCAATACTGCAATTAGTTTATAGCAAAAATACCCTATTATTGTTCCCATTACATTCGTAAGTAGGTCGTCTATATCGGTTGCTCTCAGTAACGTAAAGAGCTGAACAATTTCAATAGTGAGGGATAGCCCAAATCCAATCAATACTGTATTTCTCAAACGTTTAAAATTTTTACTAATAAGTGGACATACAAAACCCAATGGGACAAAAAGAAAAATATTCAAAATAAAACTCAAACTAAACCCATCGCTAAAAGGGATAAGATTTATATTTGGATTAAAAAATGTTTCTCCTAACTGTGAAATTCTTCTATATTCACTAAATGTAGGAATGCCAACAATATGCGATAGCATTACACATAAGTAATAATACATTGCCAGTGATAAAATAGCTGTTTTGACCTTAGGAATATCTCCATTTTTCTTGAATATCATAACTAGGAAAATGCCAATCAAGACGATTCCCAACAAGAAAATAGGCTCAATCAATAATAAGTCTTTTATTGCCTCAAACAAGCCGGTTTGGATTTCTACACTTGATTGATTATTTGCTACAGTCTCCATTTGTGTATACCTCTTCTGACGTTTTAATTATTATAAATCTTATAATCATCCTATCAAATTTCGTGACATGCTCCCACCACTCAAATCACAGATTTTGATATGAGCTTCTTGCTCAATGGCTATCATGAGTCAATATCCTCTCCATTCTTTGTAAAGAAAACACGCGGCTTACAGCAGATTTAACAGTTCTGTATGGATATATCCGTTTGTTCCTGCTACGCTGCTGCCTTTCTTGGGATCAAGCGGTTTCCCCGTAAAATCAGTTATTTTACCTCCTGCCTCCTGAATCAACAGCATACCGGCAGCATAATCCCAGGGATTCAGATATATCTCGAAATATCCTCCTTGTCTGCCACAGGCGGTATATGCCAGTTCCAGAGCGGCAGAGCCAATCCTGCGGACATCCTGGCACTGACCGAACACCCTACGGAACCGGGCAAAGTTTTCATCGGCCAGCTCTCTTTTTGCTGTTCCCAGTCCAATCATCGTGTCGGATAGCTTTTCTGCATTTGATACATGTATGGGCTGTCCATTTAGGAAGCTGCCCTTGCCTTTAACCGCTGAAAACACTTCTTCATGGAAGGGATCATACACAATCCCCATAACAATTTCCCCCTGGCGGCAAAGGGCTAAAGATACAACACTGTGCTGGTAGTCGTGCATAAGGTTTGTAGTCCCGTCAACCGGGTCTAAAATCCAAAAGCTCTCCGCTTTCATTTCCTGCAAACCGGTTTCTTCACCAAGAAACTGAATATCCGGTGCAAGGGCAAACAGCTCCTTCTTTAAGAAATCTTGCACGGCAATATCTACCTGCGTTACATAGTCAGCAAGCCCCTTCTCTTTCACATGGGCAGCCATTTCACGGTTCTTTATGAACTCCTGCGTCTTTGTTACTAAACTGATAATTTTCTGAATATCCATATTCGTTTCCTCCATTGGCTACAATCACTGGTTAAAAACATCGTTAGAAAAAAGGGTTGAAAGAACTCAACAAACTGGAATTGATTGGCTTACTTCTCGATTGAAATAAACGGAGGGAATGCATCGCAACTATCGCTACGCTGCATAGTTTTGGCGTCTACATCAAAACTTCTGCCATCATATTCATAGTGCAGTTTTCCGTCCTCGCAATAAAAACGATGTTCTGATTGAAAAGCAATAGGCTTAAAACGCTCACCTTGTATAGGCTGATCCCGGTATAGCGCCTGATCTTCCGACAATTTCAGCACACCATTTTCAATGCGCACATCATAAATTCCACTTACGATAGCCTCTGCCGCCACATTTTTTCCTGAAGCTGAAATAAAACGAAAACAACCTGTAATTGCATTCGTGCTTTTTCGCTTCGCCAGTTCAAAACGAAACAGGGATACAGCACTAAAATCCTTTCTCAATTTCTCTCGTTTCCCATCCTTACCAACAAGCCATATTTTCTCGTTAGATACAATAAACATATCTATCTGCAATCCACTTTGCGAATATTTCAGATTAGAAAAGGATATTTGGTCAGCGTATACGCCCTGTAACGCACCATTCTCCAGTTTGTAAACCAATTCCTTTGTAACCAGCGTTTTGCCATCCACATTCATTTCAATAAAGTTAATAATTTCTTTCATTTACATTCGGCCTTTCTTCCATCTTGACATACGCTTTCTCCGCCTAAGGCGGCTCATCGTTCTTTGCCAATAAGCATTAAATTAGTTCTGTAACCAGAACTTACAGCAATGCTTTTATTTTCATAGCAACATCATCTGTACTCTTCAATCCAATCATTTTATGCAAGTGCAGCTTATACACAAGAAGGTATACTAAAAATAGCTCTACAAACTGGACACTATCTCCTAAACTTCATCGGGGTATATCTCATACCGTCAGTTAATTGTTCACAATCTGTATCCACGAATCCGAACTTATGATAAACAGGAACTGCATATGGAGAAGAATTGACTGTAAATTCTTTATTTTCGCTATGATTCAAAAGGTATTCCCATAGCTTTTTACCGATACCTTGTCTGTGATATTGTGCCTTTACGAAAAAGCAGCAAATGTGTTTTCGATTATCATTTGTAGCTATAATCCCTTTTAGTTCTTCATTTTCACACGCCCCAAAAAATTCTAGTGATTTCAAAATGGCTTTATCTTCAATAAAATTTCTAAACGATTGTATTCCTTCATCAGAATAATCAGGGGCTTCAAACTGTAAAAATGTTGTCCATATAAGTGCAACTGCATCAGCTGTTTGTTCATTGTCTATCGTTCTAATTTCCATACAGATACCACCTCTCCAACTTTCGATTTGTTTATTCGTCCATCATGTATTAGCTATTCAGAAGCTTTGTTAAATCCTCAACAGAAGCATCCATTTTCACAGAAACTTCTTCCATGGTCATGCCGGAAGCAAGAAAGCGCTTTATCACCATTTTCATATCCTCGCCAACCTCAATGATATGGCCATCCAAATCGTAAAACCGGATCACCCGCTGGCCCCAGCTATGTTCGATCACTTCTCCCAGATATTCGATGTCCGGGTATTCTTTCAGCTTGTTTAGAAAACCGTCAAAATCCTGTTCCTCAAAGACGATTTCCGCATTGTTAGATTTCTTTAATATCTTTTCTTTCGGCAGATTCACAAGCCAGTCAAAATCCTGCTGCAGTGCCAGGCCGCAGGTAAAGGTGATGTTCTTACCGTAATCCTGAAACACCTCTAATCCAAACAGAGCCTCATAAAATTTTCTTGCGGCGTTAATATCAGCCACAGATATAAGCATACATACGTGTTTCATGCAAATACTCCTTTCAAACTGTGGTTTCCCATTTTCATAAAAATTTGATTGATTATTTATTCAAATCCAACCGAATTGTCACTGGTCTTCACGGTTGAATATTTATTATACCATAGAGCAGCCTGTACCTCCACTTTTTCATCTCCGGTTTTGTCCAAGATTTGTCCTGTTTTTGTCCAAGTTTAGCCCTATCGGTATTTCCCGCAGTTCTTTCCGAAATTGGTGCGCAAAACGAATCGTCTTAACTGTACCACCTTTTTCCCGACCGTCATACACTGCAATTACACGGTCTGAATGTTCCACCATGTAACGGTTACATTTGGCATAGACGTTGGGCCTGTATTCTTCCTGAATTACGATAACCTCTGCACAGGCATCCAGAAGGGCGTTTGTATGTTCTTTCTGGCACAGACTGTCCATCCGTTTCTGGTATGGAAGCACCGCAATCAGCTTCAAATTTGGATTTTCATCCTGCAGTTCCAAAATAATCTCCGCAAAGTACTGAGCCACGCCATCAGCAAATCCAGAAAGAAAGGCAGTAAAGCCATCGTTAACTGCTTTTTCAATTTCTTGGCGCAGAGCCTCCTTTACAGGGGCTGTTTCATCAGCAGGTATATCTCTGTGTCCTGAGACACAACAGGTCTTTCCTTCCATCAAATTCCTCCAGCTAAAATCTTTCAAAGTAATGACATATATAAAAAACTGAACAGCAACGGTCTCGCAGATTGGCTGTTTTCTTCTTACTATTATTTCTTATATGATCCTATATTGTTCCCCGAAGTAATCTATTTTCGTTCTCTTTCACCCAAAATAGCCCCCTTAATAGCTCTCGATAAACCTGCGTAATCGGTATACAAAGGATCCCCGATCCTTTTTTTATCCTATCTGTAGACTCAAGAGCTTTGCTTCACCACTCCATCTTTATCATTACTGATATCGACTTGTAGTTCACTACACTTGACGGCTAATACATGACCTTACCAGTAAGATTAGTCCCATGATCGGTACACAAAATGGTGTCATCAGCAAAACTGCAAATGACACTGTGATTAACTCTGCTAATCTGTGGTCAAACTTGATACTGATATAATCCATATAGCTGACTTTAATACTACCTTTACTGGATACACAATGCCTTACTCGTATTTGATTTCATTTCCCCATCTCTCAAGCATATAATTGAACGTATCTATATTTGCATTTTTGCACCAATCATATACCCAACATTCTTCTCCATCCCTGATAATCCTTTTGTACGTTTCCGGATTATAATCAACAGCCATATGACGCCTCCTATCCATAAATATATGTACATTATAGCAAAAACCATCCTTCCTCTATATCGATTTAGGCACCTGGAAGATGCATCCGAAAGACATCCCACGCCTGACACCATACCTAATCAAGCCGTTAATCTTCTTGCGAGCCAATTACTCAAATACAGATCACGTCTAATCAAGTGGACAAATCCATCCTTTATACACCGTAGCAAAAGTAGAAAGTTGTAATAAATATAAAAGTGCGTTCTCTCGGACAGGTACTTTTTGGGATAGATTTATATTAAATATCTTTTCAATAAGCGGGTCAATTCTATGACATCGATTGGCTTTGCTATATGGGCATTCATACCACATTCCAAGCAATGCTGTATGTCATCAGAAAAAGCATCTGCACTCATAGCTATGATTGGAATAGATAAGGCATCCGGATGATCCAGTCCCCGAATCGCTTTTGTTGCCTCATATCCTGTCATATGCGGCATTCGTATGTCCATAAGAATGGCATCATAATAACCTTCTGATGATTTTTCAAACTTATCCAGACATATCTGTCCATCTTCTGCCCAATCCAATTCTACTCCCAAATCAGATAACAATTCTCTTGCGACCTCCCAGTTAAGCTCATTATCTTCAGCGAGCAGGATACGCCGTCCGGATAGATCAATATTTTGATTCAATGTCTGGTCATTTTCTGTTTCAATGTCCATATACTGACGCAAAGCATGATACAGCGTAGATTTAAAAAGCGGCTTGGAAATAAAACCACTGATACCCGCTTCACGGGCCTCCGCTTCAAATTCACTCCAGTCATATGCAGAAATCAGCAGAATTGGTACTTCATCCCCTAAATTACGCCTGATTTCTTTTGCAACCTGAATCCCATTCATGCCGGGCAGTTTCCAATCTAATAGAATGATTTGATAATCATCTCTCTTTTTATGGTGTTGGTTTACCAGTTCTATCGCCTTTTCTCCGCTTAATGTCCATTCAGCATTTATTCCGATAGATTTTAGTGCGTCCGTGGCTGTCTCACATAATAATTCGTCATCATCAACCACCAGCATATTCCAGGAAGGAAGAACCATATCCATTTCCATTGCAGCCGCCTTTTCAAAATCAAGCATGAGAAGAAATTCTGTCCCTTTATCAGGCTCACTTTGTATATCAATGGTTCCTTCCATTGCATCCACAATGTACTTTGTAATTGCCATTCCCAAACCAGCACCCTCAGTTTTATGTATCCTGGCTCCATCCGCACGGCTATAGGATTCATATATTTTTTTTAGGAAATCTGGCGACATACCAATTCCGTTATCCTTGACCTTGATATGAATTCGGACATAGTTTTCACCTTTCGGAGATCTTTCTTCAGAAAGCGATAATTGTATCGAACCACCCTCTGGTGTATACTTCGTTGCATTTGATAAGAGATTTAGTAAAACCTGATTCAAGCGGACACCGTCGCACCACACATTCTCTGTTAAGATATTTTCAACATGTATATCAAACGTTTGCTTTTTTGACTTAACCTGTGGCTGCATAATGTTAACAATTCCTTCAACAACTTCCTTTAATGAAATTTGCTCTGTTGTTAACGTTAATTTGCCACTTTCTATTTTTGACATATCCAAAACATCATTGATCAGTCCTAAAAGGTGTTTACTTGATAATGTTATTTTTCTAAGGCAGTTCTGTACCTGTTTCCTGTCATCTATATGGGCTGTGGCAATCGCGGTCATGCCTACGATCGCATTCATGGGTGTACGGATATCATGGCTCATATTTGCTAAAAATTCACTTTTGGCTTTGTTCGCTTCAAGAGCAGCCTGCCGGGCCTTCTCCAATTCATGCACCTGAGAACGGGTTATGGAGAAATACCGAAGAAAAATCAATGTCAGAATGACCAAAATAGCGGCACAGGACAATAATGTCATGAACATACGCTGGTTGCTCAGATTATTTATGGCATCGTCCAATATACTATAAGGCATTACCGACACTAAATACCACTCAGAATAGGGTAATGAGATACCATATATTTGCCGTTCCTCACCATTTACTTCAAATGTTGTAGCATATTCTTCGTGATTTTTTAGTGCATCACCAAATTCTTTAATAGAATTATCTACAGATAATTCATCTGCTTTAGAATCAAGCTGCCCTTGTAGTTGTACAAAAAAATTCCACAACTCAGTGTTGGGGTTTTGTATTACAAAACTACCGTCTGACCTGATAACATGATAATACATCAGCTGCTCATCATCCTCTAAAGAAAGAAAATCGGTAATATACTCCAGAGGAACGGCTGCGATGAGGCCAGTACTCCTATCTCCATTGTGCATCGGATAAGCAGCGTCAACGCCAAACAATACCACTTCATTTCCATCAGCATCAACGCCAACGGCAACTCGTTGTTCCCCTTGTAATAATGCTTCTACAAAAGGTTCTGGGTTAAGTGGCTGTATGGATCGTCCATAAAGTGTCTGAAAATCTCCCCCAGCAGAGCAAAGCGCTAAATAGTCAAAACCCCTGACCTGCGCCCTGTAAGTAAGTTCTTCATATAGACTCTCCCTATCTTTGTTATCTGTTGAGACAACCGAAACAACGCCGCTGACCTGATCAAAACGTAATTTAATCACAGTTTCAAAGTGCCTGGACATCTGTTCATTCATTCCGGACATATATATGTTACCAATTTCATAAACGGTATTTTTACTTTTTCGGCTCATATAGACCCCGAGCAGACTGAAAATAATAATACTAAAGACCAAAAGCCCAATGAAACTGCATATTAGAAAACGTGTTGTAGAATTCATTTTTTTACTGTTTCCCATTGATGTTATTCCTCCCCGGAACTCTTAAATTCTTTAATGACATTGATTATTTCATAGTAATCCATTGATAATTTTGACATCATTTCGACAGCTGTATTCCAATCGTTTTCTTTTAATGCTTTTGTTACCAAATTACTACTTTCAAACAATCTGGTAAAAGAAAGATTTTGACAAATTCCTTTGAGTGTATGAACAGCTCTTAGAGCCTCTTCATAATCCTTATTTCCCATAGACGTTTCAAACAAGTAAAAGCTTTTATCGTCCAAGAATTTGTAAACAAATTTCTGAACGGTCTGTTCACGCCTCAGTCTACCCAATACCTCATCAAAATCGCCGCCGAATTTTATATAACATTCTTTTAGATTCATAATCACAATTCCTTCATTTTAAATGTTGTCTATGCTGCCTTCTCTCTCGTTTAGAAAACATATGGTCACTTTATTTTTTACTTTTTTTGATTGATACATCATATTGTCTGCAGCTTTGAAAAGTTCTTTTGTGGTTCCTATTCCATATACTCCGCCTATGCTTACTGACATATGTAGTTCGGGACGGTCATCAATTATCAGAATATCAACAGAACGCCTGATCCTCTCAAATTTTTTCTCAAATATATCTGCAGGAATACTGAAAAAGATGATTACAAATTCATCGCCTCCATAACGGATAACGGCATCTGTTTTTCGTACAGAGGATAAAACAGTTTGTGCAATGTTTTGCAATACGATATCGCCTACATCGTGGCCATAATTGTCATTGATATGCTTAAAATTATCTACATCTATTACCACCATCGCCTGAATATCATTTGCACCTTGAAAATGCTCGTCATAATAACGGCGATTGTAAACATTGGTTAAGGAATCAATATATAATAATTTTAAATGCCGTTGTTTGCGGGACAGGAAAGTGTATTTTTCATAGTAAAACAGCCTGTCGTAGTCTATTTTATTTCTTATATCCTGAATATTTTTAGTCTCTTGTTCCGGGGAGGTATCCATAAGCTCACTTTCAAGTGTGTCCGCAATTTCTTGAAGGCACAGTAAAAGAGAAGGATTAAATGCACCACATTGTCCTTCTAAGATCATTTTCAAAGCTTGTTCATGTGAATAAGCTTTCTTATAACATCGTTCACTGGTCAAAGCATCGTAAACATCAGCCAGGGCAACCACCTGGGCAGCTATGGGGATCTCCTCGCCCTTCAATCCATCCGGATAACCATTGCCATCATACCTTTCGTGATGCCACCGGCAAATCTCAGTAGCCACTTTGACAAGCGGAGCCTCCTGCTGCTCAATGGGCAGGTCTAATAGCATATTGGCGCCGACCATGGAATGAGTTTTTATCACTTCAAATTCCTCTGCTGTAAGTCGTCCAGGTTTATTCAGTATTGCATCTGAAATTGAGATTTTCCCAATATCATGCAGCGCAGAAGCAGTGCTGATCAATGAAATATCTGCTTTTGACAAAGAATATTGATCTGTAAGCTGAACCAACTGCTTTAGCAAATATTTTGTAATCGTATTGACATGTAGTATATGTAGGCCACTCTCTCCATTACGGAATTCCACAATATGAGACAGGATTGAGATCATCAGCTTATTATTCTTTTCCTGTTCGTGAAATTGTTCTGCGATAATTTTTTCAAGACGCTGCTGCCGTGCATATAAAAGCATCGTATTAGAAATTCGACGCTGGACAATGGTCGAATCAAAAGGACGGCTTATATAATCAAACGCTCCCAAGTCATAGGCTCGTTTAATATTCGTGGGGGAATCATCAGCAGAAATCATGATAACAGCAAATGTGTCATTCCAGTGGTATTTGTTTATGTAGGCTAATACTTCAAAGCCATCCATTTCAGGCATCATAATGTCCAGAAGCAGAAGAGAAAAATCTGATCTTTGCTTTGAGAGGAGTGAAATTGCTTCTACACCATTATCAGCCTCAATTACATCATATTGCTCTTCCAGGATATCTACCAAAAAAGCGCGATTCATTTCTGAATCGTCCACAATCAAGATTTTTTGTTTTTCCATGATTTTAACTCTTTCAAAATAATTTTACGGTTTTATTATAAATGTATCCTTACATACTAGCAATAACCATATTGGTAAGGTAAGCAAATAGGTAATGTGTAGATACTGACAAAAATAGTTCGTCATGATATAATTCGGACAGATAGGAGGCGAATGATGAAACCACAGGAAACAAAATTTACATTTGTTTATAACGAAATTAAGCAAAGTATTTTAGAAGGCCAGGTACTTCCCGGAAATTCATTGTCATCTTCGAGGATGTTTTGCAATCAATTCCATGTTAGCAGATATACGATTAACCGTGTCTTTGACGCATTGCGGGAGGAAGGGCTGGTAGATATTCAGCCTCGCCTTGCACCAATCGTTGTTTCAGGAAAGGCTACTTCTAATTCATCACATACTGTTTTCGACATTTTAAAACAAAAAGAAGGTATTTTACAGATATATCAAACATTTGCTCTAATACTTCCTTCACTTTTGGTTTTTGCATTGCAGGGGTGTGATGTGGAGATACTGCCCCACTATAAACAGTCTATAAAAGTATTGCGTATGGGACATTCTTCAGGTGGATGGCGTGCTCCTTCTAAATTAGCATACGATATATTAAAAATAGGTGGTAATTCACTATTCAGCGAACTCTATTCTACATTTGGTCTTTATAACAAGATTACATTTTTTACAGAAGATTGTCCTTATTTCGCTAGGCACTTTTTAGAGGGATCTGTATCCGTAACCAGCGTCATTATAGATATATTAAAGAGTGATGATCCACAAACAAAGTACAAGAAGTTATCAAATATGTATCAAAGACTTACAGATTCCATTGAATGTACGTTAAATTACTTGTCAGATACAACGCCTAAATGTCCTGCTCAAACTGGTATATCGTATTCGTGGAATCCCATGCGTGGTCAGGATTACTATTACTCAAAAATTGTTAATGAGTTGAACCTAAAAATTGGTCTTGGAGAATATTCTGTCGGAATGTATCTTCCATATGAAAAGCAGCTGGCCAGCCAGTATGATGTCTCTTTATCGACAGTCAGAAAAGCATTGTCAGAGCTTGAACAAAGAGGTTTTGTAAAAACATTGAATGGTAAAGGCACTGTAGTTATAAAACCGGATGACACGAAACTTCATCAGCTGGCTCTTAATTCTGGATTTGTAGAAAAAGCATTGCGTTACCTTCACGCCTTGCAGCTAATGGTATTAATTATTCGCCCGGCGGCTTTAGTGGCAGCTCCACAGTTTACCAAAGAAGAATTGGACGAGTTAGAAGAAAGATTTACTTCATCAGACTCTATTTATTTGGCAGATATTTTGGAATCCATAATGAAACATACTATGTTAGAACCTTTATATGTTATCTTATCTGAAACCAATCATCTTCTTGAATGGGGGCACCATTTTGCTTATTATCCATCCAAAAAACATACACTTTTACATCTCAATAAGCAAGTCTTTCTAGCGCTTCAGCAATTGCGCGAAGGTAATACAGACTCCTTTGCGGATGGCATAGCAGATTGTTACCGTTACAATTTGGTTCTTATGAAGAAACATATGGTAAAAAAATATAAGTTTCAAAATGTGGCTAATATTCGGGTTCCAGAAAAATACTAGCCTGAGTAAGACCAGTAGGGCAAGAATATCTTGTTTCTGCTGGTTTTTCTCATTTTCTACCAGGGGACAGTTCTGTTCTTTGTTCTGAAAATTACACCTGTGCAAATACGGTAAATTTCTTCAAACATACAATGCATCAGGATATCCTCCACATTACTGCTGTCCCAGTTCGTCACAGGCATATTGCAATTTACATAGCTTAGTCCGGTTATATACTTTTGGATTAATTCCCTGCACTTATCTGATATCGGACTCGTTCTCCAGTACTGGCACAGGCTTGAATGTGGAATCAGGATTTCATAAGAATAAATAAAATATCCTTTTTCCGTTAATTTAATTTCGGCTATGCTATTTTCCAAAGTACTCCTTATCTCAGGTATGCCGCCCTGCTGCCAGCCTATCCCTACATAATAGGTCTGCAGTTCATTCTTCCTGTACAGGAAAGTGACTGCACCGATAAAGCCGTCCGGATTCACTTGGAAGATCGTAACCATGGACTCTCTTTGGTTCAGATACTCGGAATAAAATGCAAGGATTTTTTCCGGATTTACCATGTTGCAGTCCTTCGTAATGCTTACAAACCCCGCCTGGCCAAGAATTGAAACCACTTCCTTACACTGTTCGCCTGTAAACTCTACAATATTCGATGAAAAAGCAGGGCCGTCAGCAACCTCTATGTTCTGATAGATGCCTTTTACCTGCTCCGCTACCGTCAACGCTATCTCCTGAATCTGCTTCCTTTCTTCCTCTGTAAAGAGGCAGACCTTCCTCTCGGGGATAACTAACGCTTGGGAGTCAGGGGATTCTGCCTGCTGTTTACAGCTTCCTTCCATATCTTCCGTCTTCTCATGCTCCGGTCCTCTTAAGACTATGCTGCAGGCGATAACAGTAACCAGCAATACTATTATGGAAGCACCCCCTTTTTAATCAGTCATTTCACATTTTCCATCATTCCATGCTTCCATACATCTCTTCCCACTGTGCTGGAGTCAAACGCGGCTTATGCCAGATTCCCTCTTGATTTTCATCTGACGGTATGATCCGGTTAGATACATACTGTACCCCTCCACCTTCCAAATGGCGGACTACCACCTCGTGGGAATATACTTTGAAAATGCCTGCGTAGGGAAATACCACATTAACTGTCAGCGTTATGGTTCCGTCGCTATTTTCCGTATACTTAACCACTTCCGGAAATGGATACTCCGGGTATTCCACTTCATAAAAGCCTCTCGGCTTATATTCATACGTCCCATCCTCTGAATAGAATACAGTTTTTGACTGCAATGTACTGCTATCTATGTTGATATAACTTTGAATAACAATCTCGAATTCATCTTTCGTTATCCTGTATACCGCTCCAACTCCTAAGTTGTCGTCCATACCATATGGAACCTGACTGCCATTCACTCTGAGGTAAAACAGGTCATACAAATCATAGAAATCCAAAGCCGCAAAATCATTTTCATTCCAGTCCGTCAGGAATAGATTGTTTCTCTCATAACCGGCCGGAAGGATATACTGCCGGTTCAGCTCCCTGCATGTCTCGTCTAAAGGAAGTACCCGGAGTGTAGCATACTCGTTCGCTTCACTCATAGTGAGCACATCTAACTGTTCTGAATAATAGCTGCTGGAAAGCATCAGATACACATCCTCTGTATATTCCCACCGGTCTGCATGAAAACTGGATGTAGACAACTTTTCCAAGTCCTGCTCCTTATACTTGTAATAGCTGGTAGTAACCTCTACCTCCCCACCTTCTGTCTCCAGGTCATATTTCACAATCCCGTCCAAGAACCCCTCCAGGTCGTTGATTTTTATAAGGGTGAGCCTTCCCTCCGCTTTCGTATCTACTTTCCCGCAGAAACTGATGACATGTTCCGATTCTGCCATATCAATCTGATTTCTTCCGTCAACTGCCGCATAACCATAATCGCCAAACCGGGTTACAATACTGCGGAACATTTCCAAATCATCCATACGGCCTGCTTCCTCGGCATCTCTAAAAGGCTCACATCCAATCTCTATCACGGGGTCTGCTTCCTCCTGAACCTTATTCCCAGACTTTACCGCCCCGCTTCCTTTTCCATCGTTTCCAGGTTCTGTCCGGGATGTATCAGCACATCCGGAAATACCCAAGAGCAATATAATAAGAATGAGCCAGTTTCTTCTCATCTTCTGTTTGTACCTGCCTTTTTCTTCAAACCTCATATCTGCCTCCATTCAGCTGTTATAAATCCCATGTATCTATAGGTTTTAAAAGGAATACTACACATGTAGGATTTATAAGTCAAGAGAAAACAGAGACGGAATACAAGGAATTTATGCGGTGTGCGATTGGCAGGAATTTAAATACCACCGGTTTCTTCATGAGAAATACATTAATTTGAAGGAAAAAGCTGCTAGATAAAAAGAACCCTCGCAAAAACAGAACGGGAAACAGAAAAAGAGACATATCCCACAGAAGAACCTGTGCTAGAAAGCATGGAATTCTCTGGAATATGCCTTTTTGAGGAAGCGGGTCTGAAAAATCTCATTACCCCACAGCCCCTTTTTGTGTTCTGTTAAGTTATATTTTTCGCTTAATGCTTTTTTAACTCATAATATACCGGATGCTCCGGAAGGGTTTATAACAACTGCGTCCTCGCTCCCACTGTTTCGATTATGTATCAGCTCGAAGTATACCTTCGGTTAAGCAAGCCGAATTATGTATGCAATGGCTGCCCAAAGAAGCATAACCTTTGTATTTTAGAATAACATTTATACATTTCCAAAGAAACTCACAAAAAGTACGAACTTTCCCTGCGCGAATCCCGTTCAGGCATCGGGCTTTCCGGAAAAATAGTGAATACCTATTGCGATTACTACCTATATAGCGTGACAACACCGTATCAAATATAAGAATCCAAATATACTGAAAGCCGCTCCTTTCTGAATTGAAAACCCAGTATAGTGAGCGGCTTTATATTATTTACCTATTCGGAGTTGGAGCAGGCTAAACACGTCCTGCAGAATTTCTCTATCCCGCCCTTCTATCATCAACCATTTCTGCCCGTTTCCTACCTTTGTGTTTTTAAATACTGTCTGCACATAGTCAGAACATAGAGGTATCAAGAGTTCCGCCTCCCTCATTTCCTTCCTACCAATCACGACAAGAGTTATAAAATATACTTGCATGGGATAAAGCGTGCAGAAAGATTTCCCACTCTTTTATATTTCATATTCCAGCCTACCTGCATAGAACAACGGCTATATTACTTGCAGGGTTTACTTAGTAAGCGGACTGTATACGGCTATTAAACTCTACCCATAACGGGTTGTTAATATATTCAGCTAATTGCTCCAAAGATGGAGATATCGCAGCCCAATTCATCATATAAACCTTTTCATTCTCATATCCCTTGGGATTTTCCACGCTGAAGGCATCTGTCAACTCATACATACTCCTTAAAGTCAACTGTCACTTTGTTTACTCTGGCATCTTCCGCTGCAAGTGCCATGAGATGGCTTTCCACTGACATGGAAGCATCTGTTTTTCCCTGCTTTCCTTCACCGATCATTTTCACAAAATCACGCATCATACTCATGTCACTTCCACTGTGTCCTTTTGCAGAAGTATGAAGCTGAATCACTTCTAATGAGTTACTCACAAAATCAATAAGCTCTATAGTACCAGCCTCCATATCACCACTTAGTTCACCTTTTGTCCCCATCAACCGGATCCGCCTTGCACATCGATTAGTGAAAGCTGTCATTAAAAAGGAAGCCGTCACTTCGTTTTCAAACTCAATTTCCACAGACTGGTGGTCCACCACTGTATTGTCGCAGTGAAAGACACATCTTCCGTAAGGGCCTCTGCGCAGTGCCCTGAGAATAGAATCTGTATCTGTCATATCTGTCACTGCATAGATCAACCCGTCTTCTTCCGCCTTTGGATGTTCCAGATAAAATTTAGGGGCATAAAATGGACAGTCATCCCTGTGGTCACACCCATCCATACAATATCCGGGGGCTTCTGACGGAGCATTTTGTTCTTTGAAGTAAGTCAAACCGCCGCAGGAACTGATTGTTTTACAATGACTGCCGGAAAGCCACAGAAGAATATCCATATCATGACAGCATTTCTGCAAGATCATAGGACTAGATTCTTTTGCATTCCTCCAGTTTCCCCTAACAAAGCTATGTGCTTGGTGCCAATACCCCACCTCTTCGATATGCTGTATACTCATTAATTGCCCGATTCTCCCTTCCTCAAGCAGCGACTTCACACTTGTAAAAAACGGTGAATAACGCAACACATGACATACGGAAAGGATACGGTTATATTTGCGGGAAAATTCCCCCATCTTTAAAATTTCATCTTTTTCCGGAGACATAGGCTTCTCGCACAATACATGATACCCCTTTTCCATTGCTCTGATAACCGGCTCAGCGTGCATCCTGTCCTGTGTACAGATCATGGCACAGTCCGCCATACGTTCCCTGCTCAACAATTCCTCATAACTATTAAACTGCATATCTTTCGGAATATTGTGCCTGAAGGCGAATGCTTCCCGCCGGATCTGGTCAGGTTCAGCCACTGCCACTACTTTTAGTTCATTCGGATGTTCCAATGCATATCGGGAATAGACATACCCGCCCCGTAATCCCGCGCCAATCAGCACACTCGTTACCTGTTTCATGCTTTGATTTCCTCCTTCTTTTCAAACTCTGAAAAATACTGCCACGCATAATACGCTTTAATTACAACCGAAACAGGAATTCCCGCATATTTTAACGCAGCACCGGAATACACTGCAGTCGTATGGTGCCCGCTCATCCCCCCTCATAGTAGACAAGCGTTCCGCCCATGTGGTAGTCAATTTTCACACACCATCGTATAAATGCAACAGAAAACCAGTCCCAGTTAGTTTCATATTGTTACGACTCTGCCATTATATCGAAGTATACATAACCATTGCTGATTACTGTAATGTTTGCTGTTTTTGTTTCTGCATCGTATACAATCTCGGGAGTCGTGTAGTTACCTTCCAAGCCTGATACATTATTTATTGTCGGCTCATTTTCCAGATTAGTCAATGTAATCGTGGTCGTTCTTCGTTCCTGATCCTGGGTATTATTAATATAATTAGTATACACCCATGAAAGAGCATCTTTTTTACTCATCTCAGGCAGCACCGCCGCTTCAGAAGCGTTCTGTGCACCTTCCCACAGTTCATCTTTATTTGTCCGGTAATTGTTTAATCTGACAGTTATACCGTCTGATTTTTCTTTTATGATTAGATATGTATGAGGTTCCAGCACCGCAGAAACATTCCATTCTCCACCGGTTACACCTGGTACAGAGAGACTCATATTTTCTGCAGTCTGATTCACATCTTCATTATACTTGTAATTATATACATACCATGTATCTTCTAATTTCTGCGCAAAAATATCTCCGTCATACATGTTCTCATAAAGACTATTAAAATATGCCTGTCTCTTCTCCATGTTTTGGATCCTTTCATCCCCCTGCTCCACGATTTCGATCCCTGTCCCGCTAAATTTTTCTTCGAGGACAGACGATGAGATTGAAGAAGGAACTGCTGGAATATTCCCATATCTTCCCGTGATATAAGTTGGAGACTGTGTCATTTCCGTGTTCAGGCCTACAAAAAAGTTTCCGTTCCCCATGGAAGACAGATTACCATGTATTATTGTCTTTGTGGAGTTCAACATTTCATCTTTAGTCGGGGCGGGATTCTCAACTGCATATCTGAAAAACTCCTGTATTACATTCGTGTATAGTGGAGATTGTTCATTTTTTACGCCATAGGTATACGCTGGATGCTCAAAGTTATATACACATCCTCCATTGAGGTAGATCATCATAGCCTCGATTCCTAATAGTGCTTCAGGTTCAGACAGCCACTGGCGGTTCCCCTGTGTTTTTCCTATATTATCACTCTCAAACAGTTTCCATTTCCCTGTCTCATACCATTTCCATGTATCCATAAGTCCACCCCACTGATAGACATAGTCAGTAAGCCATAGACCTGTCATATAACTGCTTGTTGGTGCATCATTCCCCTCTGCGGCAGGTGTATTTTTGTACATGAATATAAAATAATCACTGTATTTTTCCACCGCCTCTTTAAAAGCAGTCTGTCCCTGTGTGCCCATAGCTTTTTCAATCGATGCTCCATTATTTTGTTCTGACCAGATAAAATATCCGCCATGCTTCGCAGAAATAGTAAGATACTCTGCAGCCATATTTTCAATTCCACTTGCCCACACCCAATAATTCTCTGTACAGAAAATCCCCTGCAGACAACTATATTGTTCATACATCTCTTCGATCCATGCCGTTGTAAGCCAATGCGCAGCCGTATAGTAATATTGATTTCCCGCTGTATACACAGTAAGTACTAGTGGAATCGGTTCATTTTCCCCAGTCTTTGGATTTACATAATTTTGTGCCTCCTCAAGATAATGTTCGTAGAAATCTGCTGCGCTTCCATTTTGTTTTGGCAGATCATCCGGGTGCAGTTCTATCACTGTGTAAGGTTTTAGATCGTCTGGTACTTCTTCCCATTTGCCTGTCAGTGTATCATCGCCCCAGAAAGTATATTGCCGCTCAGCCTGCGCATATTTTTCTCCATTGGCATATAGCGGAATCATCATCAGCGGAACTTGATTTGATATTTCACGACGTTTTTCCTCGGGTTCCCACGCATCGGGATCTATAAACGGTCCCTCTGCCACAACCTTGGCATCTGCATATACAATTTCATCTGCCCAGGTTTGTTCTCCGGCATAACATCTTAAATGCAGCATAGATGCATTTTCAGGGACTTTAACATCTACGCGGATCGCAGGGGTCGTATACAGAATTCCTTCAGGATAGTCTTCCTGAGACGAGTATAGAACCGTATCATCCGCTAAAATCTCTATTTTTTCCACAATAGCATGTCCCGCCGCTTGGTTGTTTGCGCTTCGGTCAATCCCTATGTAGGCTTTAAGTTTAGAAACTCCGGCCCCATTGATATTATAAGTGATATCTGAAGGATATGCTGCTACAGTTCCTAAGCCCTTTTCAAATGTTCGGATATTTCCATTTTGCATTAGCAGCCGGATAGGTGTATCTTCTCCATTATTTCCCGGTGTAAACGGATGGTCTTTCTGTACTTGCTTGCTCGTATCAGAATCTCCGTGGGTAGCCGACGTCCAATTCAGATTCGACAGATAATAATAGGAAGTCCAGTCATCCGGTCTTGGAAATGTACCTGACGCAATAAAACTTGCATCAGCATATACAATTTCATCTCCCCAAGTCTGTTCTCCGGCATAGCTTCTCAATTCGATTTTCTCTGCATCTTGTGCGATATCAATATCTATGAGTATAGCGGGAGTATTATAGTCAATGCCGTTGGGATATATATCTTCTGTGCTGAAAACAATCTCCTCATCCGCAATCACTTCAATCTTCTCCACCTGCGCATGACCGGGCAGCGTATTATTTGACGTTCTGTCAAGACCTGCGTAGCAAGTAAATCTACTTACTTCTGCACCTGTAATGTTATATATAATACTGGAAGGAGACGCGGCAACTGTTCCTAATCCTTTATCGAACACTTCTGTCGTCCCATCTTCCATCAGGAGGCTGATCTTTGTATCCTCCCCATTGTTTCCCGGAGTAAACGGATGATCTTTCTGCACAGTCTTATCATTGTCTGCGTCTCCATGTGTAGCAGAATACCATTCCATATCTGATAAATAATATTTTATTTCAGTGCTCTCTTCTGCCTGCACATGTTTTACGGATAAAGGGATAATACTCAAGATTATAACCATACAAAATAAAATTCCAAATGAATATTTCAATTTACCAATCATTTTGCAACTCCAATTACATAATTATATCAATTCTTTTAAGCAGATTTTCAATACAGTATCCTTTTCATCAGGCAGAGGATATGTAAAAACTGGATCTTCACCAAACGATACAAATGCCACATCCGGATAAAGAGCTGTATTCCACGCCTCCCCGCGATTAACCTCACTACCATCAGCCAAATATGTCACTTCAACCAATTGTTCAGGTGAGATTCCATATAGCGGCAGTGCTCCCAGAGGCGTCTCATATACATGTGCATAAATCACATTTTCTTTCTGGGTATATCTGCCCCATTCTGGTTTTTGCAGTTTCGAGATTCCACATCCATAAATGCTCTCTTTATTTTTCTGCATCCATTTTCCTACTTTCTCAAGAATATCGACACTCTCCGTCGGAATATTCCCCTTTGCATCCGGACCTACGTTGAGAATCATATTTCCGCCTTTACTCACACATTCTACCAGTTTTCGCACCAACATCTGCGGGCTTTTGTACTGATGATCAAAATTACAGTATCCCCAATGATTATTCATTGTGGCGCAAAGTTCCCAGGGGATCGGCTCTCCTTTTTCGTCACATACTCCTTCAGGTGGGATGATTTGTTCCGGGCTTGCAAAATCGCCGCTGTAGATCAACGGATGCTCCTTTGCGATACTGCCATGGTTGTCTCCTGCACCTTCCAGACGGTTATCAATAATCACATCTGGTTGGAAGGTGCGAACCATTCGGATCAAATCAGATGCCCGCCACTTTTCTCCCGTCATATCATCATAGGAGAAATCGAACCAAAGCAAGTCTAGTCTCCCGTAATTGGTTACAAGCTCTCTGACTTGTCCGTGCATATAATCAAGATACCGGTCAAAGTCAATCTTCTCATCTTTGTATGCCTTGTTATTCCGCATGGGGTGCTGCTTGTCGCCATATTTGGGAAAATCAGGATGATGCCAGTCTATAATTGAAAAATAAAGGCCCACCTTCAGTCCTTCCTCCCTACAGGCGTCCACAAACTCCCGGACAAGGTCCCTTCCGGCTTTAGTGTTCGTCGCTTTGTAGTCAGTCAGTTTAGAATCAAACAGGCAAAAACCGTCATGATGCTTCGCTGTCAGCACTACATATTTCATTCCCGCATTCTTTGCCAGGCGCACCCATTTTTTCGGGTTATAGTCCACTGGGTCAAATTTGTCAAAATAGCCCCTGTATTCTTCCACTGTCATTTCCTTTTGGGACATCACCCATTCGCCGCACGCCGGGATCGAGTACAGCCCCCAATGGATAAACATGCCAAATCTGGCGTCCATAAACCACTTTGTGCGTTCCTTAATTTCCTGATTCATATCACTTATCTCCTCCTATATCACTATCCTTTAACCGCGCCGCCTGACAATGCCTCTATAAAGAACTTGCTGAAGATACAGTACAAAAGTATCGGCGGAAGTATAATGACGACCATAGCTGAAAATAATCCGTTATAGTTTGTATTAAATGCTGTTGTAAATGTAGAGAGCAGCGAGGGAACAGTCAGCTTCTCGCGAGTGATCAAAACCAGAGATGCCCAGTAATACTCATTCCAGTTATTTAAAAATGCAAGTACTGCCGCTGTCATAATTCCGGGGCGCGCAATCGGAAAAATCACCTTAACCCAGGTTCGCACATATCCACAGCCATCAATTCTCGCCGCTTCCTCCAGATCCCGTGGAATATTGTCATAATAATTTTTGATAACAAAAAAACTAATCGCAATCCCACTGCAGGAATAGATCAAAATCAGCGCTCCCCTCGTATCGTAGAGATTCAGATTGTTAATCAGGTTATACACTGGATATGTCAAAGCGGTAGCTGGAATAAACATAGTTGAATACAACAGTATGCTTACCAGAGTTTTACCCTTAAATTCCATTCTCGCAACCACATAGGCTGACATAGAGATCATAACTACGCTGATAATTACTGATACACCTGCCACAAACATACTGTTACCAAAGTACCTAAGCACATGGAGATCCCGAAATGTGGAGATATACCCATTCAGGTAGATTGATTCTGGAAGTTGGAATCCCGGTCTTGCCAGAGGATCTTCCTTTAAACTGGACAATATAAGCCATATCAGAGGGACTAAAGCCACAATCAGCGCCCAGAAAAGGCAGATGTAAGTAAAAATCCGAGTTCCAGCAGGCATACTTTTGGCACTTTTTATGTGTCTTTTTTTCTTCATACTAATCACCTATTTCTTTCTTCTTCACTCCACTATTAATGTTTCTTTTTAAAAGATACGCTGTATACCAGATTGATAACCAAAATAATCACCATACCTGCCAAAATCTGTATCACTGCCACTGAGTTTGCCCTGCCAAACTGAGTTCTCGGACTAGTGATTGCCAATTCACGGATAACATAGCTGATACTGTACGTTCCGGCAGCTCCTTTTGTCAGGAAGTATACCTCGTTGTAGAGCAGGAAACCAGAAGTTGCTGCCATAATGGATACCGTCCTAAGCGTCCCTTTAATCATCGGGACCGTGATATGCCAGTCCTGTCTAAGTCCGCTCGCACCATCCAGCATTGCAGCCTCCCGCACTTCCTCAGGAACCGCCATAATATTGCCTAAGATCATCAATGTCGTCGTTCCTGTAAAGAAAATATAGGCGAAGGTCATAGCGATAAATGCCGGCCCCTGTAATAAAAGTACACTGTCATTAAAATCTGTTTTAAATAACCGGATAATAGGATTGATGATTCCGTAGGATGGATTATACAATTGTAAGAAAATTATCCCCATAGCTGCTGTAGAAATCATATTCGGGATAATATAAACATTGCGGACGAACTTGATCCCTTTCATTTTTCTGGAAAAAGCCAGCGCTATCAGCATTGCCACAGGAACCTGCACTGCAGCTCCCAAAATTGCCCAGACTGTAGAATTTTTCAATGCTTCCCAGAAAAAGGGATATTTATTGAATATGTAGTCATAATTATCCCACAGATGCTCAAAGCTAAAGAATTCGGGATTCGCAATATTCGTATAATCCCACTTACAGAAGGATGTAATAAACACTGTAATAATCGGGTACAGATAAAACACACAAAATGCAACCAAAGTTGGGGCAAGAAACGCAATGATAAATCCGGTTCTGCGCATCCCAAGTTTATTCTTCTTTTTCTTTACACGCGGGTTTGCCAATCATAACACCTCCATATATTAAAAAATGGGAAGGGACTGCTCCCTTCCCTGAATCTCAACTTTATCTTATCCAATCAATGCGAGTAGTTCTTTCTGAAGCTGCTCAAATCTTGCATCGATATCAGTTCCTGATACTGCTGATTCCATCAGAGCATTGATAATTGCTTTGTCTACATCAGAGCCCCAAGTATAGCTCAAATCGATCACAGTTGTATCTGCGTCATTCACTTGTGAGCATGCTTCTGCCAGCTTGGAAACTATGGCATTATCGCTCTTTTGGGCCAGCGCATTCAGATCCAATGTCGTATTGCACGGTTTTGCCTGTACTTCTGTAAATATCTTTTCCTGCACTTCCCCGCTTGTCATATACTTAACGAATTCCAGAGCGAGCGCTGTCTTTTCTTCACTCATTCCATTAGCGACCGCAATACCGTCACCGGCGGATGCAATGGCTATGTTACCTGGAAACAACGTTGGTTCTATCACTTCTGCGTTTGCTTCAGCGATAGCGCCTGCGTTCCACACTCCATTAAACAGCACGCCCACTGTTCCGTTTGTATTGAAATCAGCCATCAGATTCCCATTGTCATCTGTCGTATGATCAGATCCATTTGCCTGATCCAATTTTGCCGCTGTTTTAAACGCCTCTGCAAACTCGCTGGAATTAATGGTATCCTCAGTCAATTCTGATTCTATCATTTCTTTACCTTTCTCAGTAGATCCCATGATTGCATTCACAATCTGACGGGATCCCTGGCCTGCAATATAACCGTATATACCGTTACCCAGCGTATTGATCTTGTCCATCGCGTCCCCAAAAGAGGTCCAGTCAGCAAATATTTTATCCGTAGATACGCCTGCCTTTTCCAATACTGCAGAATTGTACCAGAGTCCACGGCTCTCAATCTGATCATGGACAGAGTAAATATGTCCGTTCTGGTCATTCTGTGTATAGTTCAGTCCAACTGCATCTGCAAGATTATTCTCATCGATATAAGGTTTCAGGTCATACACAAGATTCTGTGCCACAGCCGATGTCAGCGACCCTCTGGCACCGCCAAAGTCCACCATATCCGGGAAAGAGCCGCCAGATACCTGTGCGCTGACAATCTCGTCACGATTCTCCACCGCTATTGCTTTGAATGTCACATTCCCGTCCGCATGCTCTTCTGCAAACTGATCATATATATCTCTCATAACCTGAGCAGCCGCCCACTCGCTCTCATCCTGATAATACCCGTGATAAAATTCCAGAGTGTTATCTTCATCCTTGGCAACGGAACTTCCTTCTTTACTTGAATCTGAACCACCTCTACAGCCAGCCAGTACAGTCACACACATTGCCGCAATCAATAATATACTTACGACTTTTCTTTTCATACTTTCCTCCTTTTTGTGCGTTTTTACTTTTTGCAAAATCATTTTACCTCTATTTTTATATATTTTGAATGACTTGAATTGACCCAAATCTGAATAATATTGACTACTTTTTATAAAATATGGGATAATATTTACATACCTGCAATATTTTACATATTTTAAACAAAAAAATAGAAGTATTGACGGATTGTCTATACATATTCGCCAATACTTCTGTCTTATACATTCACTTTTCTTCATTTTGAGCACCAATTAACTTCTCCACAAACTCCTGCTCAGACTGCTTTCCTGACAGGACATCCAGTATATTTCCGGTGAATATGGTTTTCTGCGATGCTGTCCATAGATTATCAGGAACATCAATCTTCCTGTCTGCGTTCATTACAAGTGACGCCGCCTGATACATTCTGGGCTTCTCATCTGCATAGTCTTCAAGTTCTATCTGAGGATTGACAGGGATCTGCTCAGTCTCTCTGACAATCCGTGTTTGTACCGGCTCACTCAGCATATATTTGAGAAAACGGATAGAAGCATCTTCTCTGTCTGCATTTCCGCTATTTCCCAGTACATAACCCAGACAAGCAGACTCACAGGAAATGGAAGTCCCAGACACACTAGGCAGTAATGCATATCCGGCGCTAATATTATCAGAGATCATAGGCGCGCCCCATACACCATTGACGTAGATAGCCACTTTTCCCTCGTTGAATAAACTGGTCTCATCCAGGTAAGTGTACCCTTCGCTTTCAGAAGTGGAGAACTGATATATCTGCCTTAACTGATTCACCACATATTCCAGGTTTTCCTTCCCTGCTGTAATTTTATGTCCCCTGATACCGCTTGACGTATTGTCACCAAGATCAGCCAGGATATGATCCATGAAATATAAATATCCCTCCCCGGATGGCTGCAAAGGTAGTATATCCAGTCCCTGCTTCTCTGTCCAGGATCTTAGCGTTTCACACATAGTCCAAAATTCTTCCCATGTTTCAGGAATTTTTTGAATCTCGGCCTGCTGAAAAATTTCTTCATTATACCAATACCCCCCGCTAAGTGACAATACATCTGTCACTGTAAATAAGTGATTTTCGTCTGTTGTCCAGTATTCCAGATTTGCATCAGATATACTATTTGCAAATTCCGTATCTTTCTCTAAATATGGCATTAAATCCAAAGCCATTTCATTATCCACCATAAAACCATACGTCTGATTCTGTCCCATACCACTAAAGATGACAATATCCGGGGTATCTCCCACCATGATCATATCCTCTACTTTCCACAGCATCTCCTTCCTGGTAGGCATTGAGATAAGTTGGAGCCTGATATCTGAATTTTCTTTTTCAAACCCTTCATAAATATCACGCATAGCAACATGATCTGCCTCCATCCCCCCCCACGCGTGGATCACTGTGATTGTCACCGGCTCCTCTTCCACACCTTTGCAGCCAGACAACATACTAGATAAAAGAAAAATACAAGCAAAACCGATCCTATTGTATTTCCCCATGATTACCACCCTTTCTGTATTCTTTGGGCGAGACCCCTATCTTCTTCTTAAACATCTTGGAAAAATATCCTGAATCTTCGATTCCCACTGCTTCTGATATCTCATAAGTCTTCATATCCGTAAAGAGCAAATATTCCTTTGCAGCCTCAATTCTCCGGTCCAGTATTGCATCAAAGAGGTTCTTTCCTGTTTTACTTTTATAAAGTCTGCTCAAGTAGCTTCCATTCGCATGTAGTGCTTCGGCAATTTCCTCCAGAGAAAGTTTGGTTTGGAAGTTCTGCTCAATATACCGTTCCATTTGAAGATAAAGAGTTCCAGGCTCTTTCTTTTCCCCCTGATCTTTGTGTGTGTCCTCACTGCGGCATTTTTCTAGTTCTTTGGCAGCCTTTTCCACTGCTCTGGGCAATTCATCCATAATTGAAACTTTCAGCACATAATCACATGCATTGTACTTAATTGCAGCCCTGGCATACTCAAATTCTGAATACGCTGTCAAAAAAATCACCTGTGTCCCTGGATAAGTTTCATAAACAAATCTACACACTTCAACACCATCCATCCCCGGCATCTGTATATCTGTGATTACAAGATCTGGATGCACCTCTCTGATTTGATCTATAAGTGCCTGTCCATCGCAGACTACGGCTTCCAATACACAGTTCATTTTCCTCCAGTCAATCAACTTCTGAAGTGCTTCCCGAATATATCCCTCATCATCAGCTGCTATGACTTTCCACATCATATCCCCCCCTCTCTGACGGAATCACAATTTCCACCTTTGTTCCTCTTCCTATTTCTCCGCTAATCCTGAACTTGTGGAAGCTTCCATACAATATCGTAAGCATCCGTTTTGTATTCTCCAAACCAGTGTGAGTATGCTCAATTTTTCCATCCAGGAGATCTTTTCCCCCACCATTCTCCACCATTTTTTCCGGGTCAAACCCTACCCCATCATCTTCCACACATATGTGAAGCATCATGGATCCATCATATTTTCCAGATTCTTCATAAAGAATGATCTTGATTATACCATTCCCACGCTTTGGCTCCAATCCGTGGGAGACAGCATTTTCAACAAGCGGCTCGATCAAGAGGCGTGGAATCAGATTCTGATTGATACGATCATCCTGCACTTTGATTTCATAACAAATCTTATCCTGATATCTACTTTTCTGTAAGTATAAGTAGAACCTCACAATTTCCAATTCTTCAGAAACTTTAATCTTAATCTCCTTCTCCCGGAATATTTTCCCTTGCATCAGCTTTGAAAATGCCTTCAGTCCTTCATATACTTCTTCATTGCCCGCCATTTTCGCCTTTAAGCTAAGCATAGACAGGATATTAAACTGAAAATGAGGGTTGGTCTGGGCCTGCAGATATTTTACCTGGGACTGGGTGGCCAAAAGTTGTTTTTCATATACCTGCATGATCAAATATTTAATCCTTTCAGCCATCTCGTTGAACACGACTCCAATGTCATGATACTCCTGGATCGTAGAATCCTCCATACGATCATCGAAATCCTGCTTTCCAAAAGCCTGTATTTTTTCAATCATTCTGGTTACCGGACGTGTAAAGCGGTAACTCAATCCGAACGCAACAAGTACAGTGACAATCAGCACTATGATCAGCCCCACAACAAATATCAAAACTGTGGATTTCAAGACAGAAAAAATATTTTCCTCGCCCACACAGATCACAGTCCGTATATCGAACCCGCACATCTTAGCACAGCCAATGACATTATGTTCCTTCAACAATCGTTTGCCTCTCCAAACGCTCTCAAATTCGGTCAGCTGTTCTATCTCGCTCCACCTCCCCTGAAAGGCAATGATCCGATCATCTCCAAAGAGTACCATCCATGTACAATCACTGTAGTCTATACCTTCTCCCAACAGTACATTGACAGCTTCCCTGCTGATCTTAGCAATACATATTCCTTTTTCCTCCATGTAATCATCGTAAATACGAAACAACAAATTAATGCTTTCATCATCCGACACACAAGCATACCTGTCCTCACATTGCTGAAACTGCTTCTGCATGCTTAGGTATTGCGTCTCCTCTTTCTTCTCCGCTGCCAACGTAGAGGCATAGTAGTGTTCATAAATACAATCTCCCGCATTATTGAACAGATACACGCTTGTCACAAAAGGTATTTTTTTGTTGATCATGTTACGGTCAGAAAACAATTCCATACTGTATGATAGTTGAGGCTCTGCCACAGTTCTGTCATAATCAGCTCCAGATTTTCCTGTATCAAAAAAATCATTCAGCATCATATTGTGACGAATCGACACAGCCCCATCTTCAATAAACTGCATATGGGATTGAAACTGTTGACTTGTACTATTTAACACATATTCAATGTCTTCCTGAGTATTCTCGATAAAAAAGGAAAAAAAGACATATAAAACCGCCGCACACGCGGAAATCAGTGTGCAGGCGGAAACAAGCATCATAAGCATTGTGAGTTCCTTTTTCAGTGTTCTTTTCTTTGACAATCCCTGCTATTTCCCCCATAATCTTCTGTTCCCTGATTCTTTCTCCCAAATCAGCGGTCTTTAGAAAATTATACATACAGAATCTGAAAATAGCAAGTAGGCAGTTCATTTCAAATCCAATGTTAAGCGCATCAATAATCAATTAATTTTTTTGTCAACCTGTTTCAGTTTTAGATTGACGCATTCACTCCGTCGTATACCGGAATAGGCATAAAGCGTGACCAGGTAAAAGTCCCGTTTGCTGCCACTCTCTAGAAGGCGTTGTCGGAATGCCTCCACATCTTTTTTCTCCACGGTGCAGGGACTGGCATACTGTATCTGGATTTTCATAAAATCGCTGTCCAGCACCGCAGCTTCCGTCTGTCGCCCACTCGTAATCAGATACTCATTTAGGCTCTTCAGAGAAGAAAGATGATTATTCACGGTACGCGGATGACACCCCGAATATTTCGCATATAGGAAACAGGCAGAAGAAGAAATTTTACAACATATAGGTAGCTCACGCAAAAAACTGTTTTTGAAGTTGCTCCATTGGGCGCAGGAAACTGCTCCTATGCGTGAAAATGCTATTTATTGCATGGGAATGGGGCATCCTCTGATTCGCCAGATGTTTCATGAAATTTCGGCACGCCTTATACGTGGCGGAGCTACTTCGCATATAGATGATATTTATTGGCTCACAAAATTGGAATTGGAAAAACTCATAGTACAGTTAGACAAAAATATACCTTTATCCGATAGAAGAAATTCGATACTTGAGCGAAAAGCGGAACTCAAAAAGTATCAGGGCTATGTGCCACCAGCTCAGTTACCTGAGAAGAAAGTAAAAAGCATATCACATGCACCACAGAAACAAAAAGATGGAAAAACCGTGTTGAGGGGTATAGGAACCAGTTCTGGTGTCGTGACAGCTCGTGCCTGCGTACTAAATAGTCCGGCAGATTTTAAAAATTTCCAGCCAGGAAGTGTTTTGGTTGCCGTTACTACAACTCCGGCTTGGACACCCTTATTTGCCTCTGCAAGTGCGATTGTAACGGATATTGGAGGTCCTCTCAGTCATTCAAGTATTGTTGCACGGGAATGTGGTATCCCTGCCGTTATGGCGACACACACAGCCACGAGAAGTATTAAAAATGGACAAATGATAACGGTGGACGGCTCGGAGGGGACGGTGACGATTGATGAATAAAAAACCGATTTTCGCTTTAAATCTTGCTACTTTGGTGATTGCGTTAGGATATAGCTTAATTCTTCCGGTCATGCCATTTTACATGGAAAATCTAGGTGCTGGCGGTCGTGAGCTTGGATGGCTCACTGCCGTATATGCTCTGGCACAAACAGTATGCGCACCTTTTTGGGGTGCACTGTCTGACCGAATTGGTAGAAAGCCGATTATCAGCATTGGTATTATAGGATATTCCATCAGTTTGTTCCTGTTCGGTTTGGCTTCATCCTTTTGGACACTATTTATAGCTCGCAGTTTATCGGGTATTTTGTCATCTGCTACGTCCGTTGCATCTTTGGCATATGTTGGAGATTCCAGTTCGGAGGAAGAAAGAAGCAAGAATATGAGTCAACTTGGAGCTTCAATGAGCGTTGGCGTAATGATGGGACCATTATTGGGAGGCATTCTTGCAGGCTATTCGCTTGCGCTCCCATTTTTTACAGGAGCCGGCATTTCATTTATTGCCTTTCTGCTAATTCTAACACTTTTGCCAGAGTCAATTGAGCGTTCAGGACAGACGAAAAAAAGAAAATCCTTTGATTTTTCAGACCTGAAAAGTATAATTTGGGGCTCAGCAAGAATGGTTTTGATACTTATTTTCGTCGTGCATTTCTGTCAAACAGGCTTGCAAGGAATTACGGGGCTGTATGTCGTAGATAAGTTTGGATTTTCCACTAAGCAAGTTGGTGTTATTTGGATGGCTCTAGCAGGTATTTTGATTGTAGTACAAGGCTTTTTGACTGGTCCTTTAGCAAAAAAAATTGGTGAGAAGCAACTAATACTGATAGGTATGTTTTGCAAAGCCTTAGTAGCGTTTGCCATGGTATTGACAACTGGGTTTGTTGTGTTTCAATCAGATAGAGAAAAGGAATGTCCATCCCCATTGTTTGAACGCCGATAGTCTGGGTTATTATATATTTTTTTATATTCCGCATACAATGGTGCAAATTCATCTGCTGTATATTGTCCAGCATACAGATTTTACAAATCCCGATCATAATGAATAGCCTCTATTCCAGTCAAAGGCTCCATTTGTTCAGTAAATGTTCTGTATTGCAAGACTGGAAGTAATATAGAAATGGAAAGCCATAATAACCCTACACCAATAAAAATTAGTACAATCTTCTTTCTGAAAGGGCTTGTGGTCTGAAATAATACGCAATATAGCGCCTTGCTGAGTATGGTTCATATTACTAACCATATAATCTTGTGCGATCTTGTTAGCCTGCTGGTTTTCAACAAGCACCTCCCAAACTTTCCCTTCAACTGCTGTTGTAAGTTGTTGGACATCTCCAAAATATTGCAATTCTCCATGCTGGACTAAAAGAATATCATCGGCAATATAAGAAACATCTGAAACAATATGAGTGGACAAAATAGTTATTTTTCCCTGTGAAATTGTGCTGATTAAATTTCTAAATTTCACGTTCAGTAGGATCAAGCCCCACCGTAGGTTCGTCCAAAATAAGAACATCAGGGTCATTCAGCATAGATTGAGCAATTCCTAACCTTTGACGCATCCCGCCAGATAAGGAAGAAATTTTAGCTTTTGGAGCTTCCTGCAATCCGACAATTTCTAAAAGTTCACTAATTTTACGCTTGCTAAAATTCCTATTTAACCCTTTCAATGAAGCAATATATTCCATATACCGCTGGACAGTAAAATTCGGATAGTAACCGAAATTTTGTGGCAGGTATCCTAAAATTTTTCGGTATTGTTCCCCTAAATCATGAATTGGTTTCCCGTCATAAAATATACTCCCGCTATCTGGTCTGGTAAGGGCAAGTTTGGTCATACTTGCTATTTTTGCGTGGCCGGAGCCCGCAAAGATGCTTGTTGGGGAACTCCCCACGCCGGGGGACGGGGACTCGTCAAGGGCCGCCTTGTCAACTTTGGCCGGACGGTTCTTGCGAGGTGTGCAAGCCATATCCGAAACTGGCTCGGTCATACGGAACTGAAATGGTTCCACGCTTTTTCCCACTTTCTTTACTGGGGTACATAGATCAATGTAAAGGGGTGAAACGATATGGCAAAAGAAATAGAATATCCCGGCTTTGAAACGCTTGGAGCAGCATCAAAGAAGCGCGTAATGCATTGGGATTGTCCCGTAGGGCATTGGCTGAACAAATCAGTATTGATCCCCGGTATCTTGCAAATATTGAAAACAGTGGCGATCTTGCCATTGTTCCGGTACTTTATGAGCTGGCGAGCAAATAACTCCAGAGGATCGGCCACAAATTAAAGCTGTGTCCCGAACCGTATTTGCCGATTATCGAGGGAGCCATTGACAGGGAAATCAGAATCAAGGAAGCGGGGGACGAATAAACATCCTCCGCTTCCTTTGTAAACAGTTTTTTATCCCTGTACTTTTTCAAACTGTTTCATTAACATTTGTGTTGCGTAATAATAGCTGTCCATCGTTTCATATTTTCTATATTCGTACTCCAATGCAACCAAAAGCATTAAATATATATCATACCATAAGGCCCTGCGTTCCTGATTTTTAGTTAGTCTTTTAATCCCATAGCCTTTTTGAAAGCAGGTATTATCAGCGTAAGTACGAAACCCCACTTCCATGAGAGGATCACCCCAAATGCTCCGTTCCCAATCTATGATTCCTGTTACTTTTCCAGAATGAATAAAGATATTTCCGTCCCAACAATCCCAATGTACCAACTTTGGCTCTGACACTTCTTCAAAAATAGATTTATCTCGATCAAGACAAAGCCACATCTGGTCGATTGGTATTTTTAAATCTACATTTCCGTGCTGTGCATCATTTACCCCCGCCTCCATCATCTTACGAAAAATAGGATACCATTCCTTTCCCTGAAATTCAGGCTGTCCGGGATACCCAAACACAGGACAGAGTATATCATTTATTCTTTTGTTTATTTCTCCTGTTTCAACATGTATACGGTTTATCTGTTCTGATGATAAGCTGTCTTTTATAGTATTAAGGCTTTTTCCCTCTAGCTTTTCCATGAAGAAATACGGTGAATTGCAAATGGTACAACTGTCATCGTACCCCATCATTTTAGGTACAGGTATTTCACCATGCCGGATAGCCAATTTCATAGCTTCCACTTCGCTGGACATGATATTTTTTTCATAAGTCATAACACGCATTTCTTTTAATGGGGCTATTTTCAATATCACTTGTTCCTCATTACTCAAATGAATTTCATAGGCAATATTAAAATAACCCTCTGTCAATTCCCGATAGTTTTTCATTTTAAGCGGTGAGAAATATTTTTCCACCATCTTCGATATAGTTTCTCTGTTCTGTTTGTTCTTTGTCAAGCTCTCCATCTTACCGTTCCTTTCTTACGATTTTATAGTTATATACGGCCAATCCTGCAATCAGCCATTCCGTTAAAACCAGTATCCACCATATAATGTCAAGGTTGTCTAGCCGCCATGCTATCAGTAAAAGCGGTAAGCGAATGGCAAAAATACTTTCCAATGACAAAAACAAGACCTTTTTTCCATATCCCAATGCTAGAAAATAAGCCTGAATTACAGGCATTATGCCTCCAATTACCAAAGAGAAGCATATGATCTGTAATGCCGTTTTCCCTATACTGGTAATTTCAGAATCTACAGAAAATAATTTTACAATGCCACCCGCTCCACAATATACGCATACTGCAATAACGCCTCCATATACAGCTCCACCTAATATTGCATAGGCCACAGTCCTTTTTACTCTTTTTCTCTGTTGACGTCCCCAATCAAAACCAAGCATAGGTTGAATCCCCTGCATAATGCCAGAGAACGGCGTAGAAAGAAAGGATTGTATTCTTGATATAACTGCATAGGTGCTGATTGCCTGTGTGCCTCCCACTTGTCCTAATATCTGGTTTCCAACCATACCAGTCAAACTGTTTCCGAGGCTATTGAGAAAAGCAGGCAACCCAATATATAATATTTCTTTACATACCTTCCTGTTCCACCTAATATCGCCCAATACTACCCGGCATGGAGTATTTTTCCGAATAAAAAAGTAATAAATACTGTTTACAGCAGAAAAAAGCTGTGCAATTAAAGTTGCTACTGCGGCACCGGAAATCCCCATATGAAAACCATATATAAACAGCGGGTCTAAGAGCAGGTTAATCATTACGGGACAGCACCATTGTAACGTAGAATAGAAAATATCCCCTTCTGCCCGCATAATACCAGAGAACCCTGTGCTAATGATAGTACCTATCAACATGATCCGCCCATATTCTACTGCATATGGATAAATTTCAGAGGTACTGCCTAATAATTCCAATAACGGTTCTAAAAAAGCAAGTCCTGTGATCGTAATTGTCAAGGAACATAGAACCCAAAGCCACATCATGCAGCCTACTACTTTTTTTCCACCAGCCGGATTTCTCTCGCCCAGCCTGCGGGATATGATGGAGGCTCCCCCCGTTCCCAAAGTGGAACTAACGCCATTCACTAAGAGTAAAACCGGCGAAAAAATCCCAATAGCGCCGCTTGCCACACTTCCTATTCCCTTTGATACATAAAACGTATCTGTAATGGTATAGATATTATAAATCATAATGGAAAGCGTTGTCTGTGTGCATAGTTCCAGCATGAGTTTTCCAATAGAATCTTGTTCCAGCCTATTTTTAACTTGTTCCTCTGCCATAATACAAAATCCTCACTGTAAAAGTATTGGAAAGTGATTTTTCATCAGGTTACTCATACATTTTACATATAAGGGAATTGATATTCTATTCATTGATTTGTGGAATTTTCTATACTCATTTTACCGTAGCTTTTCCGGTATTCAGCAGGTGAACACCCAAATTTTTCTTTTATCCCCTGATAAATGGGGACAGCATTTTGATAGCCTACTGCTTGTGCAATTTTTTCCACCGGATAATCAGAGCTGCTTAAAAGGACAGCAGCCTTTTCCAGCCTGCTTTCTCTGACTAATTCTTGAAAATTCATCTTGCAATTTTCTTTAATAACTCGGCTTAAATAACTTTGATTGAAAGAAAAAACATGGGCTAATTCTTCCAATGTAATATGTTCACTGTGATTGTAAATATATTGAATAATCTCTCCGGCTTGCAAAGAGCTATGGGATAAGCGATACCTGCAACACTTGTATTTTTTCTGTTCTCTTTCAAGAAAGATCATAAGAAGCTGCAGGTAACTTTTTATTGCAGCCTCAAAGTAGCGTTGTTTCAAGTAGTATTCTGTCATTATCCCTTCTATGAGACGCCGCTCATCACCCACACAACAATATTGTAAATAGTTATAATATTCTCTCTGCGGAGACTTTGCACCTACGAAAAAATCAAACAAGGCACTTTTATGGTTTATATCCTGGATAAATTCATAGGAAATCCATTCCATAGGGATAATCATTTTAATCAAAACAGACTGTTCATCTTCCTGCTGTAAGGCATGAATAACATTCTGGTTTAACATAAATAAATCACCCTCCTGCAGTACTATACAGGTTTCAAGATTTTCTATAAATTGATTGCAGTGTCCCTTATATATATAAAGAATTTCCACAAAATCGTGTTTATGAAAATATACGGGCGTTCTTTTAATATGTATTTTTGCTGAAAATTGATCTTGTACCCTTGTTAGAATCTGCTTATCTGTTTTCGTTTGAAAAGTGTCTGGAAATTGATAGGTGTCATTTTTAAGTGACTTCCGTAACTGATCATCTATTTTATATTCGTCCACCATAACTACTCTTAATTCACGGTCTAGTCGTTCCGTTTCCAGCTTTTTTGATAAAACTAATATGTCATTAAAATTTATTATGCTTTCCATATTGTATAACTCCTTTAATAAAGGCATAGGTTAAGGCCTACCTATTATTTGGTAGGGATTTATTAACAGCCGGAGGCCATACATTTGATTGTCAATCGTAGCATAGTGAACTAAAAATTGCAAGATGAGTACATATCATATCGCTCATTAGCGTTGTTCCGAACTATCTTCACCGCTTATTAAGAGGGCATTGACAGTGTAACCAATTTGTCCAGACCGCCGGGGGACAGCCCCGGCGCTTTGTAGCCTCTTCTGCCGGCTCCGCCTTTTTATCCTGCGCAGGGGATTTCTCCACTTTTTCGGCCTCAGCCTGCGGAGCAGGCCGGGCTGGAGCATCCTTGCCCATACCGAGGATCACGGACTGTTCCGGCTGGGGTGCTGGGATTTACCCATCACCTCAATGAAATCAGATTTTGTCATTCCATATAAATAATAATCGTAGTAGATATTTACCATTTTTCCTTCACGAATAAGTCCTTCACGCTTGAAGCCCGCTTTTTCAAGAGTTTTGAAGGACGCAATGTTGCAGGTGTGAACATCAGCCCAAAGACGCTGCAATTCTGTTTCTTCAAAGCAGAAGATTGCTACTCTCGCCAGCGCTTCTGTCATAAGTCGGTTGCCTTGATAGGCAGGAGAAAGGCGAAATGCTACTTTTGCCAAACGGCGTAGCTTCACATATTCCTGAATTGGTTTATTTACCAGCCGCTTGAACAAGCGCTGAAAATAAAAGGAGGACAGACCGACCGTATTTGCCAGCTCCTCCGTCGAAATTTCTTCAGCCAAGTGTTCCTCAATAAAGGTTAAGGATTGTTCGATTGTTTCCCATACGTGCATTGCGGCACCTCCTATATTTGATATTCCAATCATACCAAATTATTTTTATCGGGCTTCTCACCCTATGCCCTTTTGTCCGTATAGCCTAGATCAATTTATAAAAATATAAAGCCGCTCTTCCCTGGATTTAGTGGACCAGTACACAGAGCGGCTTATTTACTTTTATAGTATCCTCAAATCTTCCCAAAAAGACCAACACGATTGTTTTTGCGGTATAAGACTAAGGTTGCAGCCAGAATCGAGACTTGCTTTTTCACTTGGACAACCCCTTTGCTATCACAGGGCCTTGAATGTCATTGCAGGATTCTTTTTCCACTGCTTTTCTAAACGTCACCGCTCTGCTCTGTTCACTACTTTTAATCTCCCTTATTGCTTTAAAATCTTTTATCCTTGTTTTGGCGGCGTACATCATAAATCCGACGCGGCGGGACAGCAGGAACTAATAAGGACCCAAATGTAGAATCCCCTCTTCATCGTTCAATGGCTTCATCCCGCTCTTTGTGACAATGCTTTTCCAGAAGCAGTCCTTGGCGCCAAGCAGGGGCCGGAGTTCCGTCTTTTCCTTCTGGGCAATTTCAAGGCTCAGGGCGGACTGTATATAATACTTCTTTATGCCCTTGTTGACTACAAAATCAATCTCGCAGCTGACTTTCTTCCTATTTCCCTCTGCGTTCGTTTTAAAAAAATCAATATCGCCACATCCACAAATATCCCCTGCAATCCAGTTCTTATTCCCGGAAAATATATGCTTGATATAATATGTATTATCCTCATCCTGCATGACTGGATGGTTAATACCCAGAGCCGGGTAATAGAGCCAGGCCACTGTGTCCGGATTCTCCTTCTCAAGAGCCTTCAGATCCATCTGCACATACAGAACCCCCGCGTCCCCGTCATCCTTCTCCGGATCAGCCGGAACATCCTCAGCCTGATCCATACCTCAGTTTTCTGTACCTGGGCATTCTCCTCCCCGGCCCGTTTATACTGCTTCTGCAGGGATACCATATGGTCTAATTACCTTAATCCGAAAGAAGAAGGAACCAGTTGGAACTATCTGACTGACCTGACATCTGTACAACCCATGCACCATCATCTGTACTGTTATTCATAATTCCAAGATAAAGTCCGCTCCATCGATTTTGGATCTTATATTTCCCACTCTCTGTTGTTGAGATTTTCCATTGCTGATTCCAACCATCGTTGTAATCATTTTGAATGACTTCGCCATTTTCTGCTGTAGATAGACCTTTTACATCAAGTACCTTTTCACTATTATTATTGACGATCTTATAATAGTCTCCTTCTATTTTTTCAAATCTCCACTTTTGGCTTGCCCAGTCTCCATAGCCGTACTGTTCTATCTGAACTCCATTTTCCGATGAACCGTTGGCAACATTTACTGCTTTTTGACTATACGTATTCATTATTTCATAAGAGCAATTTGCGTTCAGGAAATCTGGATCTGACTGAAATGCATTTAGCGCGCTTGTGAAATGCAGTTTTTTATTCCCTGTAGTTTCAGCTGCACCAAGAGTATATCCGTCCGGGAGAATAGAAGAATGCACTTCCGGTTCCCAGTAGAATACACCAATTCCTTTATTATTTGGAACGGCTTTGAGTGCGTTTACCTCTTTTCTCAGCAAATCGTAAGTACCTGTCGGATTACTCTCCAGTTCTCCTGTTTCACAAATCATAACTTCTTTACCATACTGGGACGCCATTTTACTAAGATTATATGCTACATTCTCAATACAGTCGCCATCATAGGCAGATGTCCAGTATGGATAGTAGGACATTCCAATTACATCCGTTTTTCCGCCACATTGCGTAATGAAATTTTCAAAGAACCAGGCAAAGTGGCTTACACCGCTTCCATGAGTCAAATGAGTTACCACTTTCGTGTCCGGGCTTACGGATTTAACAGCATCGTAACCACTATTTAAATATTTAGTAAGCTGAGTAAAATCGTTTGTCTGGTTACTTCCTGAAGGATACAGCATGCCATAGCTTACTTCATTTCCTACCTGTACCCACTCAGGGTATATATTTTCCCCCGCTAATTGTGTCATAATATACTCTGTATAATCATATACATACTGTTCCAATTCACTTGTAGATGCATCTTCCCATTCTGATGGAATATCCTGAATTAGTGGATCAGCAAAATGATCACTGTAATGAAATACTACCATGATTTTCATCCCAAGATCATTTGCGCGCTTGGCAGTATACAATAGCCCTTGGGTATCTGCATATCCCAGCAAACATGTTGTACCGTCAGGCTTAGTCCATATGAAATTCTCGGGCGGCTTAACAAACACTCTTAATCTGACCGCATTTACACCTTTCTCCTTTAGCAGAACCAGTGCATCCCTTGTATTTCCGGCATCATCTATCCACTGTACGCCCTGTGATTCCAGTTGTGAGAGAAAACCAATATCTGCTCCATAAATCATTTCATTTGATTCTCCCGTTGCTGCCTGCACATCAATTGCAAAATCCGGTATCACAGTGCTGGCACAAATGGTAATTGCCAGGACAATTATAGCACACATCCTTTTTCTATTTTTTTCCATCTCTGTTTCCTCCTATTTGTATTTTTATTTCTACTTCCCGGCATCCATCAGCCGAAAACTGTATGTAAACTGGTTCTTCACTGTCCGGATTCATCCAGCGTACTGCCGCCATTGCATATCCATCATAAGTTGTCACGGTATCAGCAAAATAATTCTCTTCACTACACGGATTTGCCGTACCAAACCCCTCCAGTCTTCCATTCCCTGTCACGTTGGCATGAACTCTCTTCCTTTCTAATAAATTTTTATTTCCCTGCTCATCTTCCAGCCACACCTTCACATAAGCAAGTTCTGTTTCATTTTCTGTCACTTGTTCTGCACGCAGCACATTTGCCTCACCTGCCGACTGTATTCGGTACTCACCGACGGTTTTTCCGGCACAATATGCGATTGCGAAAAGTTCTCCTGGTTCATATGGCACTCGGTACGCCGCTGTAAAATGGTGTTGCTTTCCGGCAGGCTTTTTTCCCAAAGACTTTCCATTCAGGAAAAGCTCTACCTCGTCTGCTGAAGAATATACATCAACAGATGCTTCAATCCCCTCATACCCAGTCCATGTCCAACTGCTGATATTGTCTTTAAACATCCATGCGGTTTTGCTAGATATCTGTCCGGTATGTTCCATTCTCTCAACCGCAATATACGGATGTTCCGTCAAGCCATAGATGATTTCACGGAAATAGCTGATGGGCCTGCGGTTCCCTATTAAATCGATATCCCCGATATATCCCAGTCTTTCCGGATAAATACTGGAAAAGTTTTCTTTCCCGTCGTAATGGAAAATCCCCACGCCAGCTTCACCGATATAATCATAGCCTGCCCATGTAAAATCTCCTATTACATGCGAATTTTCTTCTACCAGGGACCACAGATTCTCAATATCACCTGGATAGGTCTCCGTTCCTACTACGGTCTTACCCGGATGCAGTTCATGTTCCAGAAGATATCTGCCGCTAAGATAATTTAGTCCGGTAATATCGCAGCTCTGTGCGCATTCTTCTAATGCTTCAGTAACAAGTGGGTGAGTAGCAAAAAAGTCTCCTCTTTCTCCTGCCATAAGGCTCATAAAACTATTCAGCGCATTACTGCCTTCACCGCTTCCCCGACTTGATGTATCCATTCCAAATTTTGCGATAACATCGTTCATAATCACTTTCAGCCGTTTCCCAGCACAATTCAGACCGTTCAGAGCATTTGTAGTATATCTGGTGGAATCTAATGAATGGATTTTATTGCACAGAAACCGGTTTATCTGTGCCCCCTGTTTCGTCCCGGCTTCCTGAATCTCGTTTCCGATAGAGTAAATAACTACCGATGGATGATTATAGTCTTTTGCGGTCATATGCGCAATCCATTGCTCTGCTTCTTCCTGAAAGATATCTGCATCATCACAAGTATTCTTATGCCGATTCCATACATCCGTCAGTTCATCCATCACAAGCATTCCTAACCGGTCGCATGCATCCAGCATTGCCCTGCTAATTGGATGATGCGAACTTCTAAGTGCATTAAATCCTGCTTCCTTCAGACGTTTGCAGCGATACCATTCTGTTTCAGGAAATGTTTCAGCACCGATAATTCCATTGTCATGATGGATACACGCTCCTCTTAATTTTACCGTTTCCCCATTAATCTGAAATCCATTCACGGAATCAAGCGCTAAAACCCGAATGCCAAAATGGGTCTTTAAAGTATCGCACACTTTACCACCAATTTGGGTTCTGATGATGCACTCATATAGATTTGGATAATCGGGTGTCCATTTCTTTGGTGACAGGATTTGAATCTGCACACGCATCGTTTCATTTTCATTGGATTGAAATACAACTTTCTGTAGATCCCTTGCAACTGTTTTTCCATCATAAGATATTTCAATCTCGCATTCTGCTTCTCCTCCTTGTCCGGCAATATTCTTCATTCCGGCACAAACTTCAACTACTGCGACCCCATCACTAACAGATAATGTTGTAATACGAAGTGCATCTCTTGGTATGTATACATCCGTACCAATCAGAAGATTTACATCCCGGTAGATTCCTGAACCTGTATACCAGCGACTGTTAGGCTGGCGGCTATTGTCTACATCAACACGGATGATATTTTCTTCACCATAAAAAATCCATGGTTTCAAATTTACCCAAAAGCCTACATAACCATTCTTATTAACGGCTGCCAGCGCTCCATTGACCCATACTCTGGAAATCCCATATACCCCCTCGAATTCCAGGAAAACATCCTGAGTTTTCCACGCCTCAGGTGCGGAAAATGTCTTTTCATAAGCATAAACACCCCCCGGATAAAATCCACTCTGTGCCCCGGCTGGACAATCCCTCTCCCGATTTTCACGAATCATAGCGTCATAAGGGAGTGTAACCGCAACCGTATTTTTCTTTCCCTGAAAGGCTCTTAACTGGGAATCCTTTTCTGTTTTTTCAAATATCCATCCCGTATTGAATTTTACACACTGCATGCCTTATTCCCTCTCTCTTTTCATATCGATTTTCTGGTTTTCTTTTTCCACCTTCATAAATGCAAGAAGAACGGTAATCGCAACTCCAAGAATAACCGGCAATGTAATATACATATTAAAAATCATGCTAATTGCGCCGTCCGTTTGTACAGCAGCTGTTCCTACATAGCCACCAGCCTCCAAAAGCCATCCGACAGCAGCAGTACCGATTCCGCCTCCAACTTTTACTCCAAGAGATGAGCAACTAAACATCATACCATCAATGCGAGCGCCTTTTGTACGGAACGTATACCCGCTGATTTCTGCAATCAGTGCATTCAGCGTTCCAGTTAGTGTTCCCGCAAACACGCCTTTTAGGAACATAAAAAGAAGCATCATGGACAGATTCTTCTGTATAGAAAAATAAATCAGGAAAATCCCCAAAATATCACTGATGAAATATCCCCAGAAATTAACTTTCTGCATGCTTCTGGTTTTTTTGACCAATATTGGTGTAAAGATAAGAGCAATAATAACCGGGAACATTTTCATCATCGAAAACATACCAAGGAGCGCCCCGTCTCCCATAATGTTTTCCATAAAATAGATGGCAGATCCAGTTGTGAGGTTGCTCATAAAATAATATACAATGTATATCCCAACAATCAACACATAATATTTATTGCTGACTAACAGTTTTAATGATTGGACAAAACTAATTTTATCGTCCTGTAACTTTGCCTCCTGGATGGTTGATTCTTCCTCCGGCAATTCTTTTACACAGAGACAACTAATCGTATTTACGACAAGACCTATAACCGCACAAATTATTGCCACCACACGCCATCCTGAGGCGCCGCCTCCAAATGCCTGAACACCCATTGTCACAGAAAATCCCATGACAATATTAGTTACTACTGCGAACATGAATCGAATAGACCCCAGCTGAACACGTTCATTTTTATTTCTCGTAATCAATGCGGACAATGCTGCATACGCTATTCCGTTTGCAGTATAGAACACGGCGTTTAATGTTGTATAAAATGCAAAGAAATATACATATTGTGCAGTTGTACTAAGTCCACCCGGAATAGAGAACAAGAAGATTAGACAGAGCGAAACACCAATCTGTGCATATAACATCCAAGGCCTTGCTTTTCCGAGTTTTGATTTTGTACGGTCGATAAGATTGCCGAATATGACGTCTGAAATTCCATCTAATACTTTTGACAGCAGCATTAGAGTACCGATAATGCCAGTATTTAGTCCCATTGTATCAGAAAGATACAATAACACAAAACTGGATACCAGCCCATAACTGGTATTGGACGCAAGGTCTCCTGCCCCATACGCCACTTTTTGATGCCATTTCAGGTATTTCTTTTCTGCTCCTCTCATTTTACAATTCCTCCATTTCTTCTGTTCTATAACCCATTTTTCTTCTTTAAGATTTACAGAACAACGGGTTAATTCATTGCATGTATTTATTTTAGAAAATTCTATTTCACAATGATATGACAGATATGTTATAGTTAATGTGACTATTTATCATATCCGTGGATTTGAAGGGGAACTATATATGAGTACAAATTCATCCTATGTTGTAAAAAATATTATTCAGGGTCACAACCTGAGCAGTGAAATTAACTCTTATCTTAAGATTTTAGCACCATTGCAGTTCACACTGGAAACTTGCGGCGGAACCGGAGAGACTGATTATGCAAACATTTTCATGACGTCCCCCTTAGAAAGTAGTTTTTATTCCTTTCAAAATAGTACGGAAATAAAACGCTTCAATGCGAGAACACCGCATCTTCATGATTTTTATGAGTTAATGATTGTTCTGGATGGTGAGATACATCAACAGATTGAACAGACGGAATTGGTCTTCCACAGTGGAAGCTGCTGTCTGATGAACCGGAATATTGTTCATAAAGAAGGTTTTCACTCTAAGGCAATGCTCCTTTTTATCGGATTTTCAGAAAAATTGGTAAGAGAACTGGCTGAAGATGAGCAGAAAGTTTATTTTCCGGAAATAGAACGCCCGGGTTCCAACCCAATCCTCCGGTTTATGACAGATAATCTTACGAAATCGGACACAAAAGAATATCTCGATTTTTTTCCGGGAATCAACAATAAAGATTGGTACCGTATTCTGCATACTCTGACAGATAATATCTTGCGCGCGATTATGTTTCCGCAAATGGGGTCTACTTATATTATCAAAGGGATGCTGCTGGAATTATTTGGCTATTTATCTAATCCCGAGCAGTTTCATATTACACCAGTCCATGTGGAAGCTGACAATAATTTTCTTCTTTTTTCTCATATCAGCCACCTGATGGAAGATATGGATGGCAGAATCACCCGTTCTGAACTGGAAAGGATGCTAAATTATAGCGGGAATTATATCAACAGCATTGTCAAAAAATACACCGGTCTCTGCCTTTCTGATTATAGTCAGATGTTCTATATAAAAAAAGCAGCCCATATGCTGTGTACATCAACGCTATCTATTACGGAAATCATGGAAAAATTACATTTTACAAACACGACGCATTTTTATAAATGCTTTAAAAAGCATTATCAAATGACGCCCAAACAATATCGGCTGTCCAAAGCCAAGAATCAGGCGTGACAATTGATTGGATGGTCTAGTAGTGTGATCATTGACACGCTTTGAAACAGATGGCTATCTTTTTTCAGTATGCAGTTATGGTTAGAGCGTTTATTGTATGAAGGATTGCACCTTTATAGGTCAGTTATCGTTTTCTGACCATATCCGTCAATTTTTATGAGCACAAAATAAAACGGCCATTGAATTCCGTATTCACAGCCCGGCATCAATGGTCGTTTTTTATTAATCTAATATTCACAGATAACAGGATTGATTTGATAAATACATTTTCGGTGCAAAACCTCAAGCCGTGCATGACAAATATTACCTCATTCAAACTACATCTTGAGGCTTTTTTAATAATTCCTCCTGCACTTGTGACTATTTCAATTATTTTATACTCTGTAACACGCTTCCACCACATAAATCACAGATTTTGAAGCGGGGCTTCTTACTCAAAGGCTCCCATGGGCCAAATTTCTACAAGCCCTACACCCCCACGATTATTTCTCCCCAATTATGGCACTCTGATTCTTTGTCCAGGACATTTATTTACGTTCTACCGGAATCCAGATTTCTACATGACAATAATCCTCCGCCTCATTCCAATTCTTATATTTTTCTATAGTTGCCATACATTTTCTATAGCTGCTACTGGCGATGGAAAATAACTTCCTGAACTCATTCGATTCCATATCTTATAAAGATTGTTATTCAGTTTCTTTTCAAAAGCTTCAAAATCAATCCCATCTATTCCCGCACTGCCTTTCTTTATTCGCTTTTACTTTTTTATATGCCTCAATGACTGCTCTTTTTGGTATTTCGTATTGTTTGCTCTCGCTCATCCAATCCTCCTAGTCTCCTAGTTGTTTTCAGTATCAAGCAGAATGATGTTACCCCTTTGCTCTATTGTCATTACAACAACTTCAACGCTACTACGAGTAACTCCGCCCCTGTAGAATACATTTCTACTTTCGACCTCGTCTTTCTGTAACTTGAATCTTTTCGATTTTCATTATCCTACAGGTTCCCATGTTTCACACAGAACCCTAATACATGCTCATGCCATCTTAATGCCGTTCCACGGATGGTCAGCTTTACAGGTCTCCTCCATCCTCATCCCTACCTAGTGGTGAAAAGTAGGTTTTGCAGAAATCTTACGCTTTCGACACTTCTTCAATGGTTCATTCTCATTCATCTTCATGTATCATATCTGATTGTTTATACAACCTTTTCTCTAATTGCTCACTACCATGACATGAATCACAGCAGCATTAGAGTGATTTGACAGGCTTGCCTGTTCAATTCCTGTCGAAGGGCCTTCCCTCATCTTCCGTATGCCTTGCATGGCACACCACCACCTAGCATACCGTTCGGTACTAGGCGGTTCCTTAGTTTTCATAGACTACTAGATAGTGGTCAAGCATGGATGTGTATCCTAGCTTGGCTATTATTTTTTTGTGAGTACCGTGTTCAACATTTCTACCATTCTCCAGTAACCACATCTACTATTTGCGAGTTTTATTGCCTGCCAATGTTCCAGTTTTAACTTTCTAAGGATACGATAACGGGTTCGCACCCTTTTCCATTGTTTCCAATATATCGCCCTTATTCTTCGCCTCGCCCACTTGTCTGTTTCTGCAAGAAGTCCTTTCATATCAGCAAGTTTGAAGTAGTTTACCCAGCCTCTCACATACTGCTGATACTTTTCCTCTCGCTTCGTATTACTCAGGCCATTATTTCTGTCCGTAAGCTCTCTAATCTTATTTTTCATTTTTGCTACAGACTTTGGATGTACCCTAAACCTACATTTTCCCTTGTACTTATAAAAGCTATATCCAAGGTATTTAACTTTGCTGATATGAGAAACTCCCGTTTTCTTCCGATTTACTTTCAGAAAAAGGGTTCCTTCTATGAATGGGATGATATTTTCCAGGGTTCTCTGCGCACTCTTTCTGCTTTTGCAGAAGATCATACAGTAAGTAGACCCAGGGAACCTCCCCCTAAGTCCCTCTCAGAACTGTACGTGAACCTCTCAGCTCATACAGCTCCCATCATCCAGCCGATGGCAGTATTCCAAACTTCCAGTGTGCAAACAGATCCCTGTCTCGCTTTGCTATTTCTCCTAACCAGTATTCGGCTCTTTTCCTTGAATTTCGGTTCTTGTACTTTCTTCTTACCCAATAGACCTGCCGTCTATTGATATATCTTAGAACCTCATATATTTCTGATTTGTAGAAATGTGTATAATAGTTGATCCATCCCTGTATCTGCTTATTGAACATATTTGCTATATCCCACAGGTCTTTATCCGGCTTAAGCTGTATCTTCCATCCACCAACGGCCTTTCGTATGGCTTTCTTGGCCTTTTCACTCATTGCCGGCAGAAAGTTGGTAAAGAACTTACCATATTTGTTCTTTGCATGCCTTGGTCTGAATGTATATCCCAAGAAGTCAAAGGATGTATGTTCATGTTTCCCTTTACGGTCATCATCTTTACAATACACGATTCTTGTCTTTTCCATATTTAATTCCAGTCCAAAACGTACAAACCGTTCCTGTAGCCTACGCTGTAGATATTTTGCCTGTTTCAGGGATACGCAGTGCGCAATCCCATCATCCGCATATCTTGCCCACGGAATACTTAGGAACTCTTTTGCCATAAAATCATCAAATACGTAGTGCAGAAATAGATTTGCAAGTACCGGACTAATCCCCCCGCCCTGCGGTGTACCGGAAGTTCTTGGAACGACGGTTCCATCCTCCATCTGATAGGTCTGTATCCATAGGAGTCATCATAAAATACCGGTTCCACATTTGGTTCAAAGTATAACTTTGCCACCATCTGTGCAATTCTGTCTTCTACGGTTGGCACAGTCACATCAAAATGCACTTTATCACAGCAAGGATTTAGGAACAGCAACCATCCTTCATCCCTACCATCCCCTGTTCGGCCAGACTTTTCCTATCCTCAAAATCCGGAAAGTTGATAGACAGAGGCTGTACTCCCTCCAATCCGAGGATGATATTTTCTCTGTTCCCGAGTCCTGGACCATGGATACCTGCCAGAATGCCTTTGCTGAAACCTACTTTAATGACGATTCCATAAAATCACTTCTTGAACTCGTCAGTTTACTTCATGAATAATCAGATTTTTTATACCATAAGGTAGACTTTTTCCTCACCTTATGGTATAATCTTATCATGAATACAACTAATAAGTTTGGAAGGCCATACAAATCACTAACCACTGACACTCTCTTAGCACGCCGTCAGGAACTCCTTGACATGATGCCCAATCCGGCCCATGTCATAAGAGCCTCCCTGATCACCAGATCCATTAAATGCGGCAAGCCCAACTGCAGATGTGCCACTGGCGAAGGCCACAAAAGCCTGTACCTCTCCTCTTATTACAATGGGAAAACCCAGCTTGATTCTGTCCCGAAATCTTATCAGGATAAAGTTTCCCAATGCATAAAAGATTATGAGGAAATCACCACGCTGCTTGCAGAGCTTAGCTGCATCAATCTGGAACTGTTCCGGCGCAGAGAGATCGACCTTTAGCCTGAAAGGAGGAGGCTTTTATGGAAACAACTCTCATGTATCTGACCGGTAACGACTCCCGACTTGCACAAGATCTCATATCAGCATTGTCCATCCTGTTCCTCTCCTTCTTTTCAGTAGAAATGGAGGATGAACATGAAACAGAATCCATCAATCCCATCCAAAGTACGGACGGAACATCTGGAGAGGGAGTCCCTGGTTTATGTCCGCCAGTCAACGATGGCTCAGGTCCGCTTCAACCAGGAAAGCACCCAGAGGCAGTATGCCCTCAGAGAAAGGGCATTATCTCTTGGATGGCCGGAAGAACACATCCGCATCATCGACGGGGATCTTGGCATATCCGGCTCAGGAAGATCCAGACGCCCGGGCTTTGCCCAGCTTGTGACGAGTGTGTCACTGGGCGAAGCCGGTGCGGTATTCGGACTGGAGATATCACGCCTTGCCCGCTCCTCGGCTGACCTTATGAAGCTCCTTGAGCTGTGCAGCAGGGCAAGAATATCAAATTCTTTCGCCGTCAGTTCGACCACTTGCCTGTCCACCCGTACCAACCGTTGCTCCAGGCAAAAGTATAAGTCCCCCATATGAATCTCTGTGAAGATACCTTCATTCTCTGTCAACAGCTCATAAGCTCCGGAGCGGATACACCGGTTATCAGCTAAACCGCCATTCTGCTTTTCTTTGCTAAGAAGATAGTTTACTAACTCCTGCCGCTGTCTTGCGTCCAACAGCATAAGCAGCTTTTCTCCGATTTTATCTCCCGGCTCGGATATTTCCAGTACAGCTAATTTCCCAATGGTATCACCTCCGTTTCTTTTACAACCCTCCATCCTTCAGCAATCTATGATAAATTATAAATATGACAACATCCTGTCATATTTCATATCTTTTTCACTTGTGAAACCCGGCCTTTTGTTTTTACACTCGTTACTTATTTCACCGACCTTATATACTTAAAATTGGGCTGCTGTCGCTTGATTTTACTTGCCATTATTCATATTGTTTTCTGGCCTGCTCTAAAAATACCTTTATATCGTCCCGCAGCGTCTTTGGCTCTATAATTTCCGCTTTGTCTCCCAAGCTTGCAAAAGTGCTTACGATCCACTCCGGGTATTCCGTATAAAAGGAAATGTAGAGAGAATTGTTTTCTTCCCTGATATTGCTCTGGCCAAAGAAATCAATCGCCAGAAACTCATAGGATTTATCCATCCTGACTGTAACCAATTGCCCCACGCCATTTGAGAATGTGCTCTGCAATACCGGAATTTCATAATCTGTCCGTTCCGTATAGGTCCGCTCACAAAGCAACAGCTTCGATATTCTGTTAAGCTTAAAAACACGGAAATCCTGCCTTTGTGTGCAGTAGGCGAAAAGATACCAGTATTCTTCTTTGAAGATGAGCTTGTAGGGTTCCACGGTTCTTTTAGAGTATCCTTTGTTGCTGTAATACTCCAGTTCCAACAGGCGTCGGGAGGCAATTGCAGAGCGGATGATTTTGATTTTTTCAATGGTCGTATTCTTATGGTTCCAGGATGTAAAATCAATGATAATATCATTCTCCAACAGCAGCTTATCTTCCTGTCCAAGGCGCAGCTTCGCAAGCAGTGTCTTTATTTTTGAACTCTCATCAATGCTTGCAAACCCCTGTATGCCGGACACAATTAGATCTATGTCATCTTTATTCAGGACTGATTTGCTGTATTTAAAGTTTGGCAGCAAAGATATGCCGCCGCCAATACCCTGCTGTGTGTCTTATTTCTGTAAAATTGACAGAGGAGGTGCCTTGAATGAAAAGCAACAGAATGTTCGGTATATTATGTATTTTATTGGAGAGGGAAAAAATAACGGCGCAGGAGCAGGCAGAGTATTTTGAAGTCTCTGTGCGCACGATCCATAGGGATTTATTGGATTTGTCCAGCGCAGGGTTCCCGGTGACTACCAATACCATTATATCATGCACATAATCAAGCTGATCCGGTGTCCAAGGGAAAAGGCATATAAAGAGAGCCGACAAGCTGTCATCATTTCTCACAAGTTCGGCTGTGCGTCTGGCTCTATGATGATATGTAATATTCTAAAACAGCGTCAAAAAATATCCGTCAATCAGAGCAATCAACGAATACATAATCAATGCTCTGCCAAATGCTTCAATATGCTTTGTAGGATTTTGATACAACTTCTTTTCTTGAATTTTCGTAAAACGGATTCGTTTTGTGTTTCTCCACCATAAAAGGTCAATGATAAGCAAATCAAAAAAATTCAATCCCTGTCCTATTACACTTAGTGAAAGAACATTGTGCCAAAAGTCCTTTTCTCGGATAAACAGCCCAAATATAAACAACAGACATAAGAACAGCAGAAAGTTTGAAACAAATGCCGCTACTTTATTGCTTTCCTTAAACCGCCCTTGATACTCCGCAATATCCTTTATGCGGATCTGTACCTCGTCTGGATAAGACGAATAGCTTTTCAAGTTCTTTTCGTCCGTACCTGTTCCCAAATAGCAAAGCATGAAAAAGACGATACATAAAATAAATGTTTCGATTATTACAATCATGTTCTGTACTCCCGTTATAAATGAATGCTGTTCTTCCCGACAAATAGGAAGTTGTCACTGTTGTATTCGGTCACTCGTTGTATGTTCCGCCTGTATTTTCTTTATTGAGAGTTCCCTCAACTTCAATTAAAAGGCACTTGACTAATTCCTTGCAAACGGGACGATGTTTCGTTCCTTTGGGAATAATTATAAAATCCCCCTCGCATAAATGTGTCAATCCATCCTCAAATTCAATGTCAAACTCGCCCTCAATACAATAAAACATTTCATCGGAATTTTCGTGTATATGAAAATCTAAAGTTCTATTTTTCGCTTGCAATACATTTAACATATGATTATTCAAAGTACCTACTCGCTTATAACGGAATGGTACATCAATCAAATTTACATTCTCTTTCAAATTCACTTTTTCTATCATTTTTTCTCCTATTCAAACTGGGATTTATCACTTAAATTATAATTTTCAGCTTTTTGCAAAGCGAATATTCCAAACTTTCTGTGTAATGTAAATATATCATGCTACATCAACAGCCCCAGAATTGATAGAAATGCCAATACAATACATTTGCTATCAGAAGTATTCCGCTTGCTTTTGTGACAGTAAATCCAATTTTTTGCCGCATATTATTCTTAATGTTTTCCGTATTCTTCACGCCAAACCACCCAATCAGCAACATCACAATTTCCATAAGCGTACAAAGAATAATCAATACACACTTTAGAACAACCTGTGTTTTGGTGAAACTACCACCCATCAGCGGCGGTAACATAAGCCAGTAAATCATTATAGACGCAAGCACCACAAATAGCTCCGCCAATAACTGATATAATTTCTTACTCCAAATCTGCTTATGCTTATGCAGCGTTATCCCATGCACAATAAGCATAAGCAGTGTCCAGAAAGAGGACAGTACAAACAAGAAGAAAAAAATAATCTTAATAACGAAAACTGCCGTATTCTCTTTTTGGAAGTCCATGCCCGTCATGTGCTGTAATGCAGCCACATTTCCGTTGCTATCTCTTTTTATGTGCAGATAGGTTTTCAATCCATTCCCGTCGTCCATAATGCAGGCGTTCTCTGAAATCTGTGTAATGCTGCCTACCATAGCCGCTTGATAGCTTCCCTCGGTTTTCCCTTTTGTGACAGGCAGCAGACCACTAATCATACTGTATAGCTTCATAAAGCTCTTGCTATAATTTGCTCTGCTGTTACAGTAAATCCCCGACAAGTCATCATAGGTAAAACCTGTTTCTGTCTTACAATCTCCGAAGATAAGGCTCACAAGTCCATAATTATAAGTGGTTTCACCCACCTCATTTGTCATTACCACAAGCCCTGTCCTGTTTTCCCTGTCAAGCACCAAATTTGCAGAAAAGCCTGTGGTATTTCCTGCGTGACCGATAAGACGCACACCATATTCCTGTGAAAACAGTCCGTGGCAAATTCTCGGCGTATCTGTTCCGTCATAATAGAGCGTGGGAGAAAACATCTTATCAAGTGTGTCGGCTTTTGTAAAAAACGGACAATCCTTACTATCTGTAAGGAACGCTTTCGCAAACCGTACAAGGTCGCTCATTGTTCCTGTCGCTGCCCCTGCGGGGTAAAGTAGAATATAACGCCGACACGTTCCATAATCCTCATATTCTCCCTGCACATTATAATAGGCATTTGTCAAATCCCGTCTGCTTTCCACCCATTCATTATCACTGCAATCGGGAAGTATGGAAGTCTGGTTCATGCCAAGCGGCTCAAAAATATTCTGGCGCACATATTCTGCATAGTCCATTCCGCTGACACATTCCACAATATAAGCCGCAAGAGCAGCTCCCCAGTTTGAATAAGAAACAGTTGTGCCAACCTTGTAAATCTGCGGCGGTGCCGTTGCAAGCAAGGCATCCCTTAAACTGATAATGTCCTTTTTATCCAGTACCTCCACATCCCATGTGGTTTCTTGAAAGCCCGCCGTATGATTCATCAAATGTGTCATAGTAATAGGCTCATCATAAGAAAGATTGGATAGGAAGCCATCTGGCAAATAGTTTCCGATATCTTCATCAAGGTCAATTTTCCCCTGCTCATAAAGCTGCATGACGCTTATCCAGACCAAAACTTTGGAAATTGACCCCCACTCATAAACGGTTTCTTCATCTGCTTTGATATTCTCGGCAGTATTAGCATCGCCGTATATGACAGAAGCAATATTCTCTGTTTCATTGAAGTATGCTATGGAAACTGATGAAGTAGTATCTTTTCGGACATCTATGTACTTGTCAATTTCTTCCTCTAACTTCGTGTAGGCAATGCCGGACGGTGTTTCTCCCATATTCTCTGCGGCTGCGGCAGAAGCCGTTGTTGTTCCCGACAAAAGAAACAACAGCAATGCCATTCCGCTTGCAATTATTTTTTTCATAATCTTCCTCCAAATATATTTTGGTAGTGGCTTCATCGGCTCTGCGTCTGTGCGTCTGGCTCTATGATGATATGCTGTTCTTCTCGGTAAACGGGAAACTATGGAACAATCATTTTATACTTCCCTTAAAAAATCTGTACTTGTAGTAACAGTAGCAAATTTCTGATTTAGGGAAGCCATATACACATTCTGAATAGTGCTTGCGGAAAACTTAATCCCATTCCATTCCATTCCAAGTCTTTTGTTGCACAACCATCTGATATTAGCGTAATTCCATATCCATAATCTTTTGCCGCCCTTACAGTCGTATCAACACACATATGCGTCATCATTCCGCAAACAACTAAATCTGTTATATCCTTTTTCATTAGTTCATCTTGCAACTTCGTTTCATAAAAGCTGTTAGGGTAATGTTTGACTATAACGGTTTCTGTATCTAACGGTTTAATATCTTTGTGAATTTTTACGCCATCTGTATTGGGAACAAAAAAAGTTGCCTGTGCTGTTGAAAAGTGCTGAATATAAAAAACAGGTAAATCTTGTTTCCTGAAATATCCCAGTAATTTTTTTATGATATTTAATGCTTCCTCTGGTTTGGATAGTTCGCAATTTCCATTAGGGAAGTAGTCATTTTGTACGTCTATTATAAGTAATGCTTTTTTCATTTTCTCATATCCTTTCTTGCATAATTTTATTTTCCTTAAATTTTGATTTATCATAAGTCTGTCGGCTCTGCGTCTGGCTCTATGATGATATGTCGTTCTTCCCGACAAATAAGAATTCGTAATATATAAGTGAGGGTTTTAACAGCCTTCACTTTTCTTTTATACTGAAGGTGATTGGCTAACGGAATTTCTAATTGGGATACCACGCCCGGAGATAAATGTGTTAGCCAGCCTTCATGTTCCTGCATTCGATTCAGCAAGTTGTGACAGTTGATCTGCTCCCGTTTCACTAACGAATATGAATGGACCTTGAAGCGTTGGAACCAGTCAAATCTTTATTAGGAGGTATCACTATGATTGCTGTTGGAATTGATGTTTCAAAAGCGAAAAGCACCGTTGCTGTTCTTAACTCAGATGGCAGCATACGTGCCAAACCATTTACTATGCATCATACCCTTTCGGATATGGATGCAATGGTAAAATATTTAAATGACCTTGATGAATCTTTTACTATCCTCATGGAATACACAGGACATTATCATTATCCAGTATTAAAAAAGCTTCAAGAGGAAGGATTTCCTGTATGTCTCGTAAATCCATATCAAATGAAAAAATATGGAGATGTTGAAATCCATAAGGCAAAAACTGACAAAAAGGATGCCTTGAGAATCGCAAAATACGCTTTGGAGAAGTCATATATGCTTACTCCCTACACTTCCTTAGAGCAAAAATATGAAGACCTGAAATTTCTTTCCCGTCAGTACAATCAACGTATTTCAATGGTAAGCTATACAAAAACACAGCTGACAAATCTCCTTGATGAAACCATGCCAGGGATCACGTCTCTGTTAAAGCTGAAAAGCCGCAAACCCAATGAGTGTGCATTGTTACTTTTTATTAAGAAATACGGTTCTTTCGATCGGGTTAAGGCAATGGGCAAATCAAGATTCTTGTCTTCCTATGCCACACTTATGAAAAAGAGCCATGATAGATATGCTCCACAAAAAAGCTTATCTATCTATGAATTAGCCTGTGACAGTATAACAACTCGTGGAGACAATGACTACATAATTGCCGCTCAAAATCAGTTGGTTGATTTATTGGCCACTGTACAAAACGCTGCTGATGAAGAAATCGCTCAAATGCAAAACATTGCAGAAACAATACCCGAATACAGGATTTTACGTGCAATGAACGGCGTTGGGGATAGGTTAGGTCCCATTATTCTGGCTGAAATCGGAGATATCCGCCGTTTCCACAGTGCAAAGGCTCTCAACTCTTATGCTGGAAACGATGCGCCTCCCTATCAGTCAGGACAATTTGAAAGCAGGAACCGCCACATATCCAAGCGTGGCAGTTCTGCTCTCAGAAAAGCTTGTTTTGAGGTCATGCAGGCTCTCAAACTGACAAAACCTCAAGATGATCCTGTTTACCTTTTCATACTCAAAAAGGAACAGGAAGGAAAACCTTACAACGTTGCAAAAATGGCTGGCGTTAATAAGTTTCTCCGAATTTACTATGCTCGTGCGATGGAGCTTTATAAGTAAATCATCTTAATTTTATACTTCTTTTTTCAAATCTACAATACGGTAGATTTATTAAGGTTACCCTTTTTTCATCTGAAAAAAATTCAAAAAATGGTTGACAAACATTAGCAAGATTTATCGTTTGCAAAACAAAATATTATTGACCTGCTCTGTTATATAGATTTCATTGCCCATTACTTCAAGTTCATAGCTCTCAACAATCTCTTTGTCATGTTTCTTCAATAATTTATCAAATCCATAGGCTGTATCTTTTTTCTTCGGAAACCGAATTGTACTATCAAAAGATTTCTTGAATTGCAATCCATATTTTCCGCATATCTGTAACCATTCTTCCTTTGTGTAAAACTTTATATGACCATCTTTTTTTAGTTGCATATATCCATCTACAAATCGACTGGTATCATTGGCATTGGGTGTCGGATCTGAAACAAATAGGAAACCTCCTCGCTTTAAAACTCGACTGACCTCAGAAATACTTTTCTGTATATCTGGAAAATGATGTAACGCATATCTTGAAATAACCATATCAAACTCACTATCAGAAAACGGAAACTCAATGCCATTATAGGTTATAAAACTAATGTTTCGGATTTGTTCTTCCTTTGCCCTAAAACGATTGACTTCTAATGCCTTTTCGACAATATCCAGTCCGATCACTGATATATTTGAATATTTTTTCGCAATTGGAAAAGACAAATAGCCGCTTCCTGTGCCTAAATCTAAAATTTTCATATCAGCGTTAATCGGCAAAAAGTCAAGAATGTTTTTCAAATGCTGTTCATCTTGTGTCTGTTTATTATAAAAATCTCCCGAAGAAAAACTATTTTCAAATCCTTGCTTTGTAGCCATAATACTGCTTTCTATATCTGCCATGTTTAATCTCTCTTTCCATTTACAAATACCGATTTTTCGCTTTGTTCATCGGCTCTGCGTCTGTGCGTCTGGCTCTGTGATGATTTTCGTTTTTCCCGATAAACGGGAAATTATCAATCTTTCTTTTTGCCTGAAATTGATGGTGCTATGCAAGCAATACCAACCGCCAACATTACCCACGGTGCAGCGGCACTGATAAATTGTAAAATCGAATTGTTCCCACTATAATTATTCCAGATTGTAAATATAAATGAACATATAAGCATAGCCCACCCAACGTTCATCATAGTCCGATTGCTCTTTACCGTATCCGTGTCCTTTTCAATTTTTTTCATCATTTTCTTGTCTCCTTTCAGCAAGTCATCTAAACTTATTTGATAAAGGTCGCTTATTTCAATTAGGCTTATTACATCTGGTAATGATTTTCCATTCTCCCAATTTGAAATCGTTTGACGCGAAACATTTATTTTCTCTGCAATCTGTTCTTGCGTCATGCCCGCATTCAATCTGGAACTTTTTAACTTCTCACCAATTTCCATATATACGACCTCCATCTGAAATAACTATACTTAATCATCTACCTTTTTTCCACCAAACTTCTTTGACATTACACAAAATACGCTGTCAAAATTGTTTTACATCCATAATAAGCCCCGATTTATCGCTTTGTTTGTCGGCTCTGCGTCTGTGCGTCTGGCTCTATGATAATATGTTGTTTTCCCGATAAAACTAATTTGTCGTTTTACTCATTTAATATATCTCTAAAAACGATGTGATTTTCCCGTGAGGGTATTCACCCTCGATTAAACCAAATTCGGGGTCAAAGTATTTGCTGTCATAAAACAACGCCCAATGCGTATATCCGGCATTTGTGTGGACTGTCAGAATAGAATACGGATAGGGAACAGGATTTTTCTTTGAAATTCGTTTATTCTTTTCCGCATGGCTGACACCGTATATATCCAGTATTTCAATGAGTTGACCGATACTCGTGGGGCCATCTGTTTTCATGTCTTTTATTACTTCTTCAACGCTCTTTCCTGCGATCATAGCAATACACGCCTGTCCGCACGTTGAAGTTGTGGGTTGCATAATCAATTCCATGCCTTTTCCTCCGCAATCTTTAATTTATTTGTTCTGTTACGAATTAGCACAGCAGTCGGTGTGACAATCAGATGAAGCACTGTCAAAATTACAAAGAAACCTATATCCGCGTCTAAAAAGACGTACAGAATATTGAAGCCAAAGTGCAGCAGCACCGAGTAGATTAGATTGTTGTGCCGTTCCAGAAAAATATTCATCAGGACGGTAATGGAAGTGATTACAACGATGTTGGAGATAATGTAGGGTATCGCTCTCCAATCCGTAAACTCCGAATCCACAATCTATAACAGCGTGTGCCAGAAGCACCAAACCAAGCCTTGACAAATTGATGACTTGAGGAAACTGTACCTTTTGTTAAATTCCTCCCGCATAAACCCACGCCAGCCCAATTCCTCGCCTGTCGGCCCAGAAGTAAGGGACAGAAAGACACTAAGAGCAAGCGGCGTTGTCCCAAAGTCGATATAGGAGATCATTGTTTTCCCCTCTATGCGGGAAAAGATAAAGAGCGCAAGCAAACTAATTCCAAATACAAGGGCAAAGGAAAGTATCAATAACAGCGGTCTGATTTTTCCCGAAAAGCACCTTTTTACAAAGTCTGTCCTTGTTTCATCGGGTCTGAAATGCTTCCAGCCAATCAGAAGCAAATAAGTCGGCGACCACGCAATAAGGTTGCGGACAACCCACATGATAACGGGCGGCGCGTGAAATACCATACTTGCCGTCCCCGCCACAAAAATGATAAGTAGCCAGACAAGGACATATGAACTGATAATATATTTTTTTAGATAATTTGTTTTCATTTTCTCAAAATCCCGTTCTTAAAATTTTCGGTTTTTGTAAAGTTAAAGACTGCTTCTTTGATTTCTTTCTCATGTCCAACCATTAAGTGTCCACCGTTTTCAAAAGAAAGAAATGTGCAGTTTGGGAAGCGTTTTACTGCATTTTCCGTGTCGGCATAGTTTATTAGCTTATCGTCTTTTGCTTGAAAAATCAGTGTCGGAACTTGTAAATCTTCAATAGGATAGCTGTCAAAATTTCTTGCCATATCGGAATTAGTAACAGAAGCGTCCAGTATTACGCCATTTTTTCTACTACCGCAAGGAATCATACTATAAATCGTGGACGGTTTCATACCCATAACAGGACTGAATAATGGACTAAATAAAAACATAGCATAATCATTACATAAAAAAGCGGGCGGTCCGGCATATTCCATATACTTTTCTGGCTTTTCTATATATGGCATAGCGGAGCAATATAAAATTAAGCCTTTTGTTCGTTCCGGATAATCCAACGCGAACCGAATAGCAACGCTTCCGCCAGCCGACGTTGCCAACAAATATACTTTATCAATTTCTAACTTATCCAATAGTTCAACATAAGCCTTTGCCTGTTCAGCGGGTGTCCCATCACCCAAAATATCACTACCTAAATATCCAAATCGTGAGGGGGCTATAATTCTATAATCAGAGTTAAAATCTATACAAGTATCATAGGCTTGGTCGTAGCCGCCAAAAATTCCATGAACAGATAGGATTGTTTCACCCTCTCCCGTATCAACATAACTCATATTGCCATAACTCAATATAGCTGTTTGAGCCCCATAAGCAGCAAGCCGTTCTTTGCTTGCTTTTACCGCTATACTGCACCGTATTCCTTGAACAATTAGATAGACTGCAAGAACAAGCAGAATACCTCCTGTGACATATATTATCATGTGCTTATTCCTAACCTTTCCCGTTGTCCTTTTCGTTGTCATTCCTTGCTCCTTTATATGTTTTACAAAATTCTTGCACTACTAAGGTAAGTTCATGTTTGGCTTCCTCTATCTCATCAGGGCGCATATCATATTTTTGAAGCAGATAGAATATAGGTGTGTAAAAATGCAGCGCAATAATATAAGGATTTTCCCCTTTGATAACTTTTGCGTCTATAAGTTTAGAAAATATTTCTTTTTCATAGTCGATTGCTCCAGTAATAAATAAATCTTCAAACAGCCGGTTAATTTCCGGGTTATGGTATCGTTCTATCATCAGCATTTTACGAAATTTTGCTGCCACATTATCTTGCAAATAAAACATAAAAAGAGCGTTTGCAACCTCAATAAGCTGTTCTTCGGTAATCGTTTCATAAGAGAATGAAGCAGCCTTGCTTCCCGGTAGCTGTATATTATTTCTGATATTTTCCATTCGCTCCGCAAAAACTTCAACACAAGAATTAAAAATGTCCTGCTTGCTCTTGTAGTGTTTATATAGTGATGGTGTTTTTATGCCTACGGCGTCGGCAATCTCACCGACATAAACCGCACTATATCCCTTTTCCGCAAACAGTGTCAGAGCTTCATTCAAAATTTTCTGTTTTGTTGTCATTCCATTACCTCCTAAGCTAATTCAAATTAGCCTGTTACATTATAAGCTAATTAGAATTAGCTGTCAATGGACTTACGGAAACTTTCACCCAATTTTCATCTTTCCGAAAAACGGTATAGCGGTAAATGTGTTCTATTTTGGCTATTCAATAGAACTGTGTAGACATATCCCAAAAGAAAGGTGAACAGTAAAATGTAACAAGATGAATAATTATGGCAAAAAGACTAGTACCGAAATACGACTTCAAGGCTTTTGGGGCAGCGATAAAGGCAGCGCGTACAGGGCGCAAGGAGAGCCGCAAAAAGGTAGGCGACGAAATGTATATCTCACCACGCTACATTGCGAACATTGAGAACAAGGGGCTGCATAATCAATTACATGTTTTCCCTCCGCTGATTTTATTTTGACATTTCGCCTCAAATCGTTTTAACCAATTTCACCATCCCATATCCATCAGCCATTTGTTTACCCTTTCTTCCCGCTGTTTTTCCATACTGCTTCCCAGCTTGCCTAATGCCAGTTCTCCACGAATACTGCCATCCAGTAAATACATGATTCTGTCACAGGTGCTGGCAACTTTACTGTCATGGGTCACCATAAGAATAGACATACCTTCCCGGTTCAGCTTGAGCAGCTCCGCAACCACTTCCACTGCCGCACTTTTATTTAGTGCGCCAGTGGGTTCGTCGGCAAATAGGATTTCCGGCTCGTTCATTATGCTCCGGCAGATACACGCCCGTTGGAGTTGTCCCCCGGAAACTTGTGTGATCTGACGACTCCCCAATTCGGAAATGGAAAGCTGCCGCATCCGCCTTTTTGCTTCCGCTATAAGCTCGGACTTTGATTTTCCGCCCTTGCCTTTGTTGGCCTGCATCACTGGCAGTAAAATATTGTCCAGAATGTTCAGATTGGCGATCATGTTCATCTGCTGAAAAATGAAACCCATCCGATGCAGGCGCAAATCAGCTTTTGCTTCCTCGGAAAGCCCGGTGATCTCCGTATCACCCAGCCAGACTTTTCCGCCAGTTGGCTGATCCATGCCCGATACATTGTAGAGCAGCGTGGATTTTCCGGAGCCGGACGGCCCCATGACCGCCAGCATTTCACCCTGTTTCATCTCAAAGGAAACCTTGTGCAATATCTTATCTTTATTCAAATTTTCTACTTGAAGCAGTTTGTCCATTTGCGCTACTCCTTTCCCCTGCAACACTCATAGGCTTTGATTTGCCCGATTTGCGAGATACCGGCCCAAACCGCCAAAATCGCCGCCCCTAAAATGACAATCGGTATGCCAGCCATCACTTGCCCCCAGTTTATAACAAAACGAAAACTGTCCGCACCTAAAGACTTCAAAACCATCCCGCACAAACTTTCCCCACACAGGTGGCCCAGGGTAAGCCCGGCCACGATGCCTAATACAGCAGGCACAAGCCCTTTTGTAAAATAGATGCGTTTTATTGTTCCGCTGGTAAAGCCCAGGGCTTTACGCAGAGAAATTGCATAACGCTCCCGCTCCACAATGAGCCGCAGGAACAGCGTCAGCACCACGGCTGTGACCAGCACGGCGATCCCCCCTGCCACCCGCGATGCCAGCCGAAGCTGCACCAGTGTCTGTGCGTAAGTGTCTCGAACGTAGTCCTCAACGTCCGTCACATCTACACCCGTCCCACGATACTTTGCCATCCACTGTTCTTTATCTGTCGATTCTTCCAGAGAGGCATATAGGACACTCCAAATCACGGGAGCAGTATCAGGTCTGTTACGAATTTTCGCCGTTTTGCCGCCGTTCGTAATATCGGAATAAATACCGCAGACGGTGTAGCCTGACTTTTTTCCGTTTACATTTAAGTCCAGCGTATCACCGACAGACAGCTTCAATTCTTCCGCGTTCAAAGAGGACAGCGCGATCTCGTTTTCACCCGTCGGTAGTATTCCGGCTGAGAAGCTGACAGGAAAAATACTATGGTCGCCTGTTTCCACCGTCAGATTGACCGTCCCGCCATCCGGCAGAGCAGCCGGATAAGAACAGGTCTGGAGGGTTGTATATTCTTTCACTTGTGGGTCTTGCCCCAACGCAGTGGCAATCTGAGCGGTCATACTGTCAATGTCTTTGATCTGCCGGACGTCAATACGGATTTCCGCGCTGCCAATTCCCATATAGGTTACAAACTTCGGAGAGGAAACCGTGTTATAAAGGTTTTGCGGAACGAGCATCAAAAAGGTGCAGGCCGCTGTGACAAATCCAATCAGAAGATACTTCCCATATCCTTTATCGCCTCTCTGCATCTGGAACATTGCAGAGAGCGCAGATAATTTGTCCGTCTTTTTTAAGGAATGACGGATAGAGAGAAGAATGATACCCTCGGCCAGCAGTGCCGCCAGAAGAGCGGCAAGTGTTTTCCAAGTTCCTTGATCCGTCGTCCCGTATAGCTCCTGAAGTTGTCTAACAAGCGGCTTTTGAGGGATAGCCGCTGTCCCCAGCCCAATAAACGCACCACAGAGGGAGAACAGAAGATATTTCGCAAAATAAAGACGTCTGATTTCTTTTCGTCCGATTCCAAGAGCTTTCAGCATTCCCACTTCTTTTCTGTCCCGCTCCATCTGTAAAGACAGGATGAAATGAATACAAAGCATGGAGATCAGCAGCACAATGATACTCATAAGAAAGATCACAAAAATCATTGTCCCATCGGATAGTGCGTTCATCATGCGAACCAGAGGTCGGGTGATGGTCGGACCATTAGCAGGAAGGCTGCTGGCGGTATAGGCTGTCTGAAAGATATTCATATCAGCCCCGTCCCGCAGCAGAAATTCAATCAGGTATTCTTCCTCACCCTGGCCGCGCAGCAGCGCATAATCTGCCGCGCTGACCAGAAAGCGTTTTGACGAAGCCATCATGGAGTTCATCTGCGCGTCCCGGATAAATCCCGCAACCGTAAGCGTCTGGCCGCCAATCGTCATGGTACTTCCTGCCGCCAAGCCATATCGGTCACGGTAGCAGATGGGGACATAGACCTCTCCCGGCAAAATCTGTGGGCACGCGCCATCCATGCCTAGCAGAAAGTCGAATCGTTCTCCCTGCACACAAAGCCCGTTGTCCTGAGTGCTGTCGATCAGGCTTTGACCGTCCAATGCGACATTGCTGTTATCCAGATTCAAGAAGCGGCATATTTGCCAATCCTGTACCTCTGCGCAGCTTTCAGCAAAGCGAGTAAATTCCGCCTCCTCTACTGCCCCGGTGTGCATCTGTATGAAGTCGGGGACACCGGCACTGTCCATCAAAGTGTTGATGGCTCCCAACAGATTACCACTAAGAAGCACCGTCAATGTCAGCAGCGCAGCGGAGATCGCCATGAAGAAAACCGTAGCGGTAGACATCAGCTTATTCTGTTTGACATCATTCCAAATCAATTTCTTTAGCATGACAACTTCCTTTCCAATGCCCTGACGCTTTTCATGGAACCCAGCAGCAGGGCCGTTAGGCTGAGCAGTCCGCCCGCCACCATAACGACGCTGGCAGCGCCCCGTCCCACACTGAGCCGGAACAATGCCGCCGTCCCGTCAGCCGCTGCACCCGCCGCACCATAGGCCACTACATACCCAATCTGCGATAAAAATCCGATCACACCCCAGGCCCGCCCCTGTAGTTCGTCCGGGATGTTGGTTCTGACCAGATAATCCAGACAGTTGTTGGCAAACGGCAGGGTGGCAAAAAACAGGAAACCAAACAGACATATCAGATAGATATTCTCCCAAACGCCAAATCCGATCATACCGATCCCAGCCAGAAACAGGGACACACTCAAGACTTTGACATATCCCCGCTTAATGCCTTTCGCACCTAAAAACAGGCTGGATACCAGCATCCCGCAGGCACAGACGGTTTCCCCAACACCCAGTGTGGCGCTGTCCGCAAAATCAAGGATCATGGGCTGGGCCAGAGTTTGGAAGGTTCCCATAAAACAGGTCATAACTGCGGAAATCGCAATCAAAACAGAAATACCCCGATTGCCCGCTATTGCACTCCAGCCCTGACGCAGACTTTCTCCAAAGGAAGGCTTATCCCAGGCTTTCTTTCTGGCGATCTCCTTCCGCACCACCGCGGCGCCAATCACGGTAGGGAAAAAAGTGCAAATGTCAATCACCAGCAACAGCTTAATGTCACTGACCGCCAGTAGCCCACCAGCCAGGATAGGAGAGATCAAATACCTTGCACTTCCGGCAATACTCACCATGCCGCTGGCTTTGGAATATTCCTCACTGGTCAGGAGATCCGTCACAGTCGCTCGATAGGACGGTTCCAGCAGAGCGGAGAAGGTAGAGCTGATGAAAACGCCGACACATATCTGCCAGAGAGCCGCTTCGCCATTCATCATGCACAGCAGTATATAAAAAATACCAAATGCCGAACACCCATCCCCGACCATCATAAGCAGCCGCCTGTCATAACGATCTGCCAGTACGCCAGCCGGGACACTGAGCAGCAGAGTTGGCAGGAAAGCCAACAGTGTAACCAGCGCCATACTTCCTGCACTCCCTGTCTGCTTGAACACATAAACGCCCAGCCCAAAACTTGTCAGTCCTCCGCCAATGGCCGAGATAAATTCGCCTGCCCACAACAGCATAAATTTTGAAAAATTGCTTTTCTTGTTTTTCATTTTCTTAATCCTCCACGAAATATAGACCGTCTGCCTGTCGGTATATAGATTGAAAATAAAGGAACCATCCTGTTCCTCTATTTTCGCTATTTTTGCTGGTCGTTTTGAAATATGGGGAGAATAGCAGCCTGCATACTTCCCCGTTCCATCCCCAATAATCGCTCCAAATTATAAATAAAGGCTGTAACCTTTTGTTGTCGCTCGTCCTCGCTATACTGCATCAGGTCATCGAATACGGCGTTGGAATACAACAGCGTCATTTCCGCCACCTCCGCTGGAAAGTCTGTCTGGCAGATTCCCTGGGCGATTCCTTCTTCAATCAAGCTTGTGATGAGGGGATTGATTCCGGTCAGCAGTCCAATCTGCATTTTCTGATGGAGCAGCGCATTCTGCGGTTTATGAACCTGATCCATGACTTCCTGTCCGAGATTTCCATCTACATTTAATGCCATCATCATCATAGTTAACCGCTGCAATACGGGTATGTCTTTTTGGTTGAAAATGTCTGCCGCCTTTTTTATGAGTTGCCTCGACATCCGCTCGATCATGGCATCCAGAATATCTTCTTTTGACTTAAAATGATAGTACAGCGTTCCCCTTGCAATTCCAATCTCATTCAAAATATCATTTGTACTGGTGTTATCGAAGCCTTTTGTTCCAAATAACCGCTCTGCCACATCCAAAATTTCATTTTTGCGTTCTTCCGCTTCTTTGACAATCCGCATTTTGTCACCATCCCTTATTCATTAAACCGACTGTCTGTCAGTATTGTATCATAGAAAAAGTAAAAAAGTAAGTAGGGTACGTCAATTTTCGCAGAATGATCAAAAAAAATTCGTCCAATTATCACTTTTTGATTTTTATTTTTAAGAGTTCAGAACAGACACTGGGGCACACACAAACGAGTAGCCTTGCTACTTCACAATCTAACTACATAAAAATAAAGGTTTGCAGCCACAACAATGTGTGCCGAAAGCCTTTATTTAGGGTGTTTCTATGGATTTTTATTCCTGCCCTTTGTACAACTTGCAATTTTCATTTCTTCAAGTTCTCACTAGGCAATGCAAAAATCAAAATATGTATCCGGGTATGGCTCGTCCGCCAAGACGTAATGCCACCATTCATAACGATAGGCTTCAAATCCGCTGCTCTCCATGATATAACGCAAGCACTGCCGGTTTTTTGATTCTTCTTCGCTCAGACCGCTTGCGGCATGGTGTGACCGTTCATCCATAAAGTCAAAATCTCCGCCCATAGGAACAAGCATACCGCTATTCAAATGAAAAATTGTAAGGTCAACCGTACTTCCACGGCTGTGGCTGGATTGTGAGGCCACATACCCCTTCGCAACCATCTCATTCCTTTTGATATTTGGATAGTAACGCTTTTTCGTCAGATTGTCTTCCGGTTGGGAAGCCCAATTCAGAAAACAATCCACTGCGCACTGGGGGCGATAGCCGTCCCATAAGAGCAAACCATATCCCAGTTTCTCCGCCATCTTCTGAGCCTTACGCAAAGCAACTCCCAGCTCCTTCGTTCCCATAACACGGTTTACCATGTATCCGTCTACCGGTTTCCCGGTGAAATTGTCCCATGTGGCATATTTAGCATCCCATCGGATTCCGGGAATCATTTCATCTAAAAAGGCAAAGTTCTTTTTCATGGCAGTTACCTCCTAAGTGAAAGTTCAATCAAGCGATCCAGTATTTCAGTAAGCGTAAAACCGGCTGCTGTCATCATGCGGGGATAGCGGCTGTAGGAAGTAAAACCCGGCATGGTATTCACTTCATTCAACACAATGCAGCCGTCCTCCCGCAAAAACAGGTCAATGCGGGCCAATCCTCGGCAGCCAAGTATCCGGTAAATCTTCATTGCTGTTTTCTGAATCCGTTCTCTTACCTCATCCGGTAAGGCGGCTGGAACTCGGATGACTGCATTTTCAGATCCCTTCTCCGGCTGTGCTTCCTGATGAATCTTAAAAAAGCCGTGTCTCAGCTCAATCTGATCCACCTCGCCAGCCATGAGATCATTTTCGTTTCCCAGTATGGCGCAGCCTACCTCACTCCCGGTAACGGCCTCTTCAATCAAAATCTTGCTGTCATATTTTCTTGCATCTTCGATCGCTGCCTGCAGTTCTTCTGCCCTGCATACCTTGTTTACGCCAAAGGATGAGCCGGAACGGGCAGGCTTTACAAAGACGGGATATACGAAATCCTCCGTTTCCAGGCGATCCCCCTCCTGAAGGATCCGGAACCCAGGCACAGCGATACCCTCATTTTTCACAACGGTATATGCAAGCGCCTTATCCATGCAGATTACGGAGCTTTGAATATCGCATCCCACATACGGAATGCCTGACAATTCAAGCAAGCCTTGTATGGAGCCATCCTCGCCAAACTTGCCATGAATCATCGGTAATACCACATCCACAGGCTGGATTTCATACCCTTTGTCTTTTTGTATCAGCAGACCATGCGTATTTCTGTCCGGCGAAAAAACAACCGGATCCCCCGCATATTGTTCCCACTCCAAACAAGGTTTTTCACACATCTTCCAAATGCCGGATTTTGTGATTCCAATATAATAAGGCTGATATTTTTTTGTATCTATGTTTGTGGCTATCTCCATCGCAGATTTTATCGAAACATTATGTTCCTCTGAACAGCCCCCAAACAGAACTGCAACTTTAATCTTAAACATTTCCCAGACTCCTTTCAAAATTCAAACAATTTCTAATGGTATTTCTAACCGTGTCAACCAACACCCGCTCCGTGTGATAGGCTGTGTGCGGCGTAACAATGACATTCGGCATTCCCTGCAGGACCGATAGGAAAGGATGCTCTATTCTTCTTTGGGTGCAGTCATGGTAAAAGATACCTTCTTCGCCTTCCAAAACATCCAGGGCGGCGCCGCCGATTTTCTGTCCTTTTAATGCTTCTACCAATGCTGCGGTATCCACTAAAGCGCCCCGCCCTGTATTGATCAGAAGCGCCTCCTGTTTCATCATTTCCAGCTCTTCATAGCCAATCATATGACGGGTATCCTCCGCCAACGGAATATGCAGTGTAACAATGTCACTTTTTTCCAGCAGCTCATGAAACGAAACATAGTCCGCTCCTGTTTTTTGATTTCGGTCATACGCCAATACCTTACAGCCGAATCCCCTCAGGCGTTCCATGACTGCCTGTCCGATTCGCCCAGTTCCTAACACACCGACGGTCATATCCCGCAGTTCTTTTCCGCGCAGGTCATTCAGGCAATAATTCTGCCTCTGGGTTTCACGCAGAATCGACTTTGTGCCGCGCATCAGCATAAGCATCAGCATGACGGTATAATCGGCCACACTTCCCGGCGAGTATTCTACTGTGCCAACAACCATACCCAGCAACCCGGCTGCCTGTATATCAATATGGTTAAAGCCAATGCTCCGGGTACTGATATACTTTACCCCTGCATTTTTTAGTGCAAGAAGAATCGGTTCTGATAGCTCCGCTTTATGGCTTACACTTACGCAGCAGCATCCAGCAGCTAATCCAGCATTGCTTTCTGATATAGAATCTTTTATGAGTGTGGCTGTAACACCAAGCTCATAAGAAATCTTTTGAAAGACCTCCATTTCGTCTGGCTCACATCCAAAAACAGTAATATCCATTTTTTTATTCATTCGTTTCCTCCTTCTCCTATTACCGGGCTTTGATTTTATCTAAAATATCAACGCTGTCCTGAAACCTGCTTTCTTTCGTAGAGCCCATGACTACGCAGATATAGGTTTCTCCGTCAATCACTGCTGCGGAGACGACACATGCACCGCCAAGGCTGCTGGTCCCGGTTTTCAGACCGATCACCTCTGGACGGTAATAGGGACTGTTCGGATCGAGAAGTTCATTGGAATTGTTGTAAGTAACCTCTCTGCCATTCGGCCATCTTTCATATGACGTATTGCTCGCCACAATTTCTGAAATAATGGGATTCTCCAAACATGCCTTTGCAATGATGGCAAGATCATAGGCCGTGGTATACTGTCCCTCGGCGTCATACCCATCCGGAACCACAAAATTCGAGTCTGTAACACCAATTGCCTTGGCCTTCTCATTTACCTTATCCATGAATATTTGAATGGCCTGCTGATTGGACAGGCTGTTATCACCCGCAATGGTCTTTCCGGTATTGACTGCAAGGGTATAAGCTGCATCATTGCCGGACGGAAGCATCAGGGCAATCAGAAGCTGCCTGACAGTCAGAGTATCGCCTTTCATAAGCCATGCTGTTGACGAATCACTATGGATCATTTCAATCTCCGCACCGACTCTCATCTCATCCTCCGGAGAACAATATTCAAGCACAGTCAACGCCGTAATCATTTTGGCTGTACTGGCCGGCGCAATTCTGTCCGTGCCGTTTTTTTGATACAATAACGCATCGGTGTCTTTATTCACCACAATGGCATTTGCTGCTATGATGTTCAGGTCAATCGCATTCGCCCGGTTGGATATGGCCGGCTCCGAAACTGGAGACTCCTCCTCACTCTGGTCGTCGGCCAGAAATGAATAGTCCTTGCCTGTCTTTATATTTTCTTTGGATGGAAGATCCAGATCTTTACTCTCTCTGAGAAAATACACAGTTCCAAAAATTACAGAGACTATGAGCAGACCGAGCATGGCACATGCAGCCCTGTAAAAAAGCAATTTTCTTTTTTGGTTTTTTCTACGATTCCTTTTGTCGTAGTTTCCATTATTATTTTGATATTCCATCATCACCCTGAACTCCTTTCTGAAAGCAAAAAAATCGCCCCTCCTGATATAAAGCATATCAGAATGGAGCGATTTATTTTTTCGCATTATTTTATGGATAACACACGGTTTATCTCGGAATTTCTTACGATTTTCCTACGGTGGGCAATGTAACCTCAAAACAGGTGATACCGTTTTCGCTGCGGGCAGTGATCTGTCCATGGTGCAGTTCCACAATCTCTTTTGCAATCGCAAGTCCCAGACCGGCTCCGCCGGTGCTTGAGCTTCGTGACACATCCAGGCGATAAAACTGCTCAAAGATTCTTTCCAATCTCTCCTCGGGGATCGTATCCCCTTCATTTATGACTTGGATGAGCACATGGTCTTCTGTCTGCCTGGCTTTCACTTGAATGGTGGTGTTCTCATAACAGTAGCTGACGGCATTTCTCAGCAGATTATCGAACACTCTCTGCAGTTTGTTGGCATCACAGGACAGCATCATGTCCGGCTGAACATCAAATTCACATTTGAGATTTTTTCCGGCCAGCATCGGCTTAAACTCATGCCCCAGCTGTTCCAGCATCATCGTCAGATTGATTTTGCTGTACACAAGCGTGATGTTTGAAAGGTTAAACCTTGTAATTTCAAAAAACTCATTGATCAGTTCTTCCAGACGCTCAGCCTTATCCAGCGAAATGGTCAGATATTTTTCCCGGAGTTCCTCGGAGATTTGATTCTCATCCCTTAACAGGTTTAAATACCCTATAACCGATGAAAGCGGAGTCTTCAAGTCATGAGCCAGGTACATGACAAGGTCGTTTTTCCGCTGTTCCGCAAGCTCGGCGTCCGTTTTCCGTTTCGTCAGTGTATGCCGTATGGAATTGATTTTCCTTTCGGTCGAAGCCAGTTCCGGAGGCAGCTCAATATCGTTGGTATCTTCATTCACCAGGGTATCAATGCCCCGGTTGATCTCCTTAAAATATTTTGATATGCTGTCCAGAGAACGGCGGAAGATGATAAAAAACACACCCATGACTGCTATCAGGAAAAGCCATATCTCATACGCCTTAAAGGTTCTCAGATAAACAGCCACCGCCTCATCCCGATCATGATAGATAAAGCTGTCTAAAATGGCTACCACCACATTTGCAAAATTATCTTTTAAGACGAACAGATAAACCACCGCTATAATCAGAATGGAGCACGCCATCATCAGAAGTATTTTAACGGACAGTCTGTTTTTAAAAAGTAAATAGTCATCTTCATGACTGGTCTTGTTTTTATTATTCAATGGTATATCCCACTCCCCACACGGTTTTTATAAATTTCGGGTTTCTTGACGGTTCCTTCATTTTCTCTCTGAGGCGTCCAATATGCGCCATCACGGTATTATTGCTGTCAAAATACCGCTCGCCCCATACTGCCTCAAATAATTCCTCCGTAGAAACAACCGTCCCCTGACGCTCGCACAGATACCAAAGGATGGAAAACTCCGTTGGCGTCAGTTGAATTTCCTTTCCAAACAGGATACACTTATGACTGCTCTTGCTGATTGTCATCCCCCGGATATCGTATTCCGTGCGTTCAGCCTCCTGCTTTATGCCGGGCTGCTTGTACCTCATGTACTGCCTTAGCTGCGCCTTTACCCGCGCAACCACTTCCAGCGGGTTAAACGGCTTCGTAATATAATCATCTGCAACGGACAGCCCCATGATTTTATCCCCGTCCTCGACTTTGGCTGTCAGCATGATAACAGGGAAGTAGAACTTCTCCCGGATTTTCTGACAGATCTGAAACCCGTCAACATCCGGAAGCATGATATCCAGTATGGCTAAATCCAGTTCCACGGATTCAATACACTTTAGTGCAGCCTTGCCATTATAAAATTTATATACAGTATATCCATCATTTTTCAGGTACACTTCAACTAAGTCGGCTAACTCTTTTTCATCGTCAACCACTAAGATTTTTTCATTCATTGTGTTACTCCTTATACTTGAGATCCAACTGTCATAATTATGGTTACATATGGGATGATAATAGCAAAATCGCAAATAATCGTCAAGAAAGCAGGCCGGACAAGCCTGTTTGATCTTGACGATTACCGCTATTCTGCTAACACTGGCAGATTATATGGGTTTTATGGCGCTTCAAATTTGTAGCCGACACCAACAATGTTTATGATATAGTCCGGAGAATCTGGTGCCGATTTCAGCTTCCTCCGCAAGTTACTCACATGATTGCTTACTGCTTTCTTGGAATAAAAAGTATAATCTTCGTTCCAGACCAGTTCCATAATCAGCTCATAAGTAAATACTCTTTTTGGATGCGTGATCAGAAGAGCAAAAATATCAAATTCTTTCGCTGTCAATTCAATCACTTGTCCGCTCACACGCACAAGCCGCTGCTCCAAACAAAAGTATAGCTCTCCCATTTTGATCTCTGTGAAAGCACTGCCGGTCTCCGTCTGTGGGCCTTGACTTTGCAAGCGGCAACATTGGTTATCAGCTGCGTCGGCATCCTGCATTTCTTCGCTGAAAAGATATTTTATTAACTCCTGCCGCTGTCTTGCACTTAACAGCATAAGCAGTTTTTCTCCAATTTTATCTCCTGACTCAGAGATCTCTATCACGGCTAATTTCCCATATCATCATCTCCTGTTAGTGTGGATCTATACTCAACAAAAAATACATTTTAAGCGTTATAAAGCTTGCTATATTGTTTTGGAGTAACCATGGCGTATTTCTTGAAAAAATTAGTAAAGTGGCTTTGGCTGCTAAAACCGAGCTGATAGGTAATATTTGATAAATCTTCTCCGGCCTTCAGCATTTTTTTGGCTTCAGTCATTTTTGTACATTCAATAAAGCGATAAGGAGATATCCCCTTTTCTTTCGTAAACATCCGAATAAAGTGGTACTTGCTGAAACCCGTAAAGGAACTTAAATCGCATAAAGATATGTTTGAGGCGTAATGCCTTTCAATATACTCACAAGCACGTTTAATAACATCTGAAACATCTATTTGTTCGTATTCCACTGGTTGGGAACAGCCGGCAACCAAATCGCCAATAATCATATAAAGCAATTCTTCCTTTTGCAAGTCACAATATGAGCCATTTTCAATTAAGTCAATCAGCTCTGTGATCTGTGGAATCAGGTCGCTCTGATAAACAATCTGCGGTTCAAAATAAGGACATATGGCATATCCTAAACATTCCAATGTCAATTCTTCCATGCGTTCAGTAGTGATGTGGAAACATCTAAAATCCAACAGTTCCTTTTTCAATTCCAAACAAGTATGATTATCTTTCGGATTGAAAAGGAGCAGATCATTTTTTCCTATGGTGTATTCCTTACCTTGACATATTACTCGTCGGCTCCCGCTTTCTATATAGCCTAACTCATAGTAATCATGAAAATGCGGCGGCAAACTTTCAATCATTCCTGTCAGTGTCAGTACCTCTATATTCAGTTTTTCGTCAAAAACAATTTTACTGTTGGAATGATCCATAAGTCACCTCCGCAAAAATTACTCCAATAATATCATTATAGTTTATACATATGCCTTTTTCTTGCATAATGTTGCTGTTTTTCGTTAAGGTCTGTCGAATACCGTTCTTTTATACCTGTATAAAAATACGAACAAGCATTACGGAGGCAATGATCCTGAATCATTTCCATAACGCTTGCTGTTCTTTTTTATGTTCCAGGTATCTCGTCTATATTCATTCTATTTAGATAATTACACCATCCTGTACAGTAATCATGCAGCTGGTGTTTCTTGCCGCTTCCGGAGAATGCGTTACCATGATGATCGTCTGGCCGGTCGTCTGATTGATCTCCCGGAGCAAGCTCATAATCTCCGCTCCGGTCTCGCTGTCCAGGTTTCCCGTGGGTTCATCTGCGAATAGGATCTCAGGATTGCCAATCAGGGCGCGGGCGATGGCCATAAGAAGGACTGCTATACCAAAAACAGCCCGTGCGTTCCTTCTGTGCCTTCTTCGATGTCTTATACGGGGAACACAACTTGTCCCGACTCGCATAAAAAATCATCTCTTTACTTTTGAAGATCACTTTGCAAGGTTGGTAAGTGTATCACCTGTAATACGATATACTGTCCAGTCAGACATGGGTTCTGCTCCTAGAGAAAGGTAAAAATCAATGCTTGATTTATTCCAGTCAAGGCACCACCATTCTAATCGGCCACAACCTCGTTCAACAGCAATGGCCGCCAGTCTTTTCAGAATTGCTTTTCCATATCCTTTTCCTCTGCATTCCGGCTTTACATACAAATCTTCAAGGTAAATTCCGGCTCTACCCAAGAAAGTAGAAAAATTGTGAAAGAAAAGAGCAAAGCCAACTTCTTTTCCGTTTACTACAGCGAAAATTACTTCTGCCTTTTGTTTATCAAAAATCCATTCCTCCAATGTTTTTTCATCAGCAACGACTTCGTTAAGCATTTTTTCATAATCAGCAAGTTCTTTGATAAATTGCAAAATCAATGCTGTGTCTTCTCGTTTAGCATATCTAAAATCTAAGTCTTTATTATACACAGTGAATCACTCCTCTCTGTATTTCCAGTTCAGCATTTTTACCAAATACGAAACGATATAACAGCTTTCATGATAATGGCAAAAACATTGATACCAGCCCTAATAGGGGTTGTACTGCAAACGGCAATGCACAGTGAGATAACAATCCGAGACGTAAATTTCCCAAGAAAGTTATGCAAATCCACAACACTGTCAATCAGGTGCATCAACGCCGGGAGGTTTGCCTGCCGGTAATCCAAATATTTTGAAAAACCCCCCATAAAAACTCCAAAAAGCAGGATGCCCATGGAAATAAGCACTTGCTTCGGAATGGAATATGATTTTTGGGAAGTCCGTATTTTACCCAAAAACTCCTTCAATGTTTGCTCCTCCTTCTCAAAGGAAGTTCCGCACATTTCAAATCATCTTATTCTGCAGAGAGCGTCATGCAAATCAACGGCCATGTGTCCTCTTGCGGATGCGTCGATAATTCACGCACTTTGCAATAAATTGATTTATTTTGCATGATTTCATCTGTGGTAAGGCATAGTGTCTTTTTCTTCTCAACGAGCTCTTTCATATTTACGGTGCCAATCCAAGTATCTTTTTGAAACGGTAATGTCAGCATATGTGCTTCCGAAAAGTAATCTACCAGACGTACAAACTGACTTTTTGATTCTTCTTGCCACAGCGCAACGCATTCTTGATAATCTGCTATGCTGTCAATCTGGGATAGCCCCGGAATGATATACTGCTGCATATCATTTGCAATGATGGCTTGAATCTCCTCATAGGGGGTATCCATCGGCTTGTAGTTTTTATAACCGTCAATGACATAACCCCGTATATCACGGAGCGGGTGTAACCTGCCTTGATGCGGCAAAAAGCAAGCTTCTGTAAAAGATTTGAAAAAAGTAACATCTTGTAGTTGTTCATCTGAAAGGTCAGGCGTATCTACTACGATATTCAGCCAAAAGGAAAACCCAGTAACATTGCTGTTAAATTGGGAGCTTTGAATATTTACGGCGATTGTGCAGGCTTCCTTATGGATGGAAAAAGCCTGTGTTCCCCGAAGGCTGTGAAAACCTGCTTCTTTGAGCGCCGGTTTGATAACTTGTTGAATTACTTTATTTTTCTTTTCTCGTGAAGTCATATTCTTGTACCGCTCTTTCTGTCAGTTATTTATTGCTATCTTTGCTGTTCCTGTACCTTATGCGCCGTGATGATCGTATAGCTATAAGCGTTGACTGTAATGATACACCCGTCAACCGTTATATACCAGTTTTTTCCTTTTCTCGATATGGATGCTTCAACAGAAGATATCCTATTTCTGCACCAATCAACAACATGATCGGTATCCAAAGCAAGGTTTCTCTTGATTCTTTCTACACCCAATTCGGTCGTATGTAGCTTATCCAAATGATTCAGTAATTCGTTGTTCTGCATATTTTTCACCCCTCAAACCGGAATTTGAGAAACAACTACATTCCGGCAATCTTCCTGACAGTGTTTGCCGTTCTGATTGTCAGTTTGCCGCTGATGTTCGCACTTGCCGTCTCCCTCCACCAGTTTGTTTTTTGATAATCCTTTCGGCTGAAAGACCAGAATACCGCTACCTTATATTTCTTAATCTTTTCTAATCCTTCTCTGGGTTCTCCAATCTCACCCCATACTTCAGCAAATGTAGCTGGAGCCATAATAAAAATCAGATTATCATAGATTTTTTTATTTACATCGCCCCACCAAGCCGGCGCATGTTGCAAAATATCTTCGAGATCCTCCTTTGATATAACGAAAATCGGAATATCCAGACCAAACCGTTCTTTTATCATCGTTTCAATCCGGTTTGTAAGGCTTCCGCTTGATGGCTAATATCTGCACAAAATCTCCAAACAAAGACGTATCAATGGGCTCAAACATCAATAACTTATTCATAAAAGCATCCTCCATAAATCTAAATTTGAAAATCACTTCTTCATGATAAGTTTCAGTGCTATATTTCTTCTTTCAGCAATTTTCTGAAACACCTCTTTCTTACTCTGTTTTCTCCTGCTGGCGAGACCTCCCCGAGTACCACACACTTCTTTCTCTCCATATATCTGCCACATTTATTACAGCTAATTCCGAGTAGTTATTGGACTTTAGTTTGTATAACCACCTTATCCTTAACTGCAACCTGATGTGATTTCTGTTTGTCAGACCAGAGATTTGCTTACAGCTTCCTTCAGATTCCACCTCACGATGGACACCCTTGCTGTTCGGCTGTGTCCTTCCCACTACTAAGGCAGACTAGGGATTTTCACCCTTTAGAAGCGTGTGCCGTCGGGCGCACTATAAAAAACCAGGTTTGAAAAACTGCTTTTTTATATATGAAGTATCATTGTTGCCAGCCAGAAATAAATTAAAAGTGAAAGCGCATCCATAACCGTCGTAATAAACGGAGATGATATTACAGCCGGGTCAAGCTTCATTTTTTTTGCAAGAATAGGAAATACGCATCCAACCATTTTGGCAAATATAATTTCGATTATAAGTGTCAGACTGATTACAAGATCAACCTGAATAGTAATAGCACTCATACCGAGCAATGTTCTGTCAACAAACCAAATTTTAACAAAATTGACAGCAGCAAGTGTAATTCCGCACAGAACACCTACTCTGAATTCCTTCCATATAACTTTAAAAATATCTTTAAAATCTATTTCTTTAAGTGAAAGAGCACGGATAATAACGGCACTCGCCTGCCCTCCCGAATTACCGCTTGTTCCCGTAAGCATAGGCACAAACGAGGTCAGTACAATCAGTGCTGAAAGCTTGTCCTCAAAAGCATTTAAAATCATACTCGTAAATGTTGCACTTATCATAAGAAACAAAAGCCACGTAATTCTGGATTTCCATGTTTCAAATATGCCTGTTTTGAGATAAGGTTTCTCGTTAGGCATAATAGCGTGCATCTTCTGGATATCCTCAGTATTCTCTTCCTGCAATACGTCAATAGCATCATCGACTGTAATGATACCCACAAGCCTGTTTTCCATATCCACAACAGGAAGAGCAAGGAAGTTATACTTATCAAGGAAATTTGCCGCTATTTCTTTATCATCATGCGTGTTTACAAAAATTGTATTTGTTTCCATAAACTCTTCAATCTTATCGCCATAATCGTGTAACAAAAGTTCTTTTACTGTAGTTACACCAATAAGATGCCTTGAGCTGTCAGTAACGTAACAAGTATAAATTGTTTCCTTATCAACACCTGTACGTCTTATTCTTTTAAAGGCATCCTCAACAGTGTTATCCTTTTTCAGATCAACAAACTCAGGAGTCATAATTGAGCCTGCGCTGTCCTCAGGATACTTTAAAAGAGTGTTAATTGATTTTCGTGTCTGTGCATCAGTATTTCTGAGTATTCTTTTTACAATTGTCGCAGGCATTTCCTCAATAATATCAACTGTATCATCAAGGTAAAGCTCGTCAATAACCTCACGAAGCTCTGTATCTGAAAAAGCATGGATGAGAGCTTCCTGCGTTTCACCGTCAAGTTCAACGAATGTTTCAGCCGCCTCTTCTTTAGGAAGAAGACGGAAGAGCAAAATCCTCTGTTCATTTGGAAATTCATCAAAAAGAACAGCAATATCAGTTGGATTAATGTCTGCTAAAATGCTTTTAAGCTGTGAATATTTCTTCTCTCTGTAAAGAGTGGAGATTTGCTCTATAAGCTTTTCAAATTCAAGTTTTTTAAGATTCATGGTCCGTATCTCCTTTCGTTTTTTATTCTATTCCATAGTATTGTTACCTCCTTATGTATCAAAACTGTTGAATTGGAATTTATCATAATGAATTAAGGATATTATAGGTTTAAGTGGTAGCAAGACTTTAATAAAGCAGAAAAGCCTCAATTGAATTTCTATACCAGATTAGTTACTGTGTATAACCTCCATATAAACGTCCTCTTCCATCATTTGTTCTTTTGATTTTTTATCCAGATATAGCAGATAACCACTCCGATTAAGGCTATTCCTCCCGTGGTTATATATGGCAATTCAATATTGCTTTCATACAGATACCCAGTTAATAAAGGAGCAATAACTTTACTAAGATTTCCGGCGGTACTGGCAAATCCCATCAGTGTTCCTTTATGCTGATTGTCAGTTTTTGAAAGGGTTGCGTTTAATGTGGGTACTGTAATAGCAGAAGATACCGCAAATAAGCCAAAAACCACCAACACACTAACAAACCCAGTTGTCAATACCATGGCAAACGCTACTAAGGTTTTGCAAAACATACCTATCAGTATTAGTCGCTTCTCACCAATTTTTTTTGCTAAAGGACCAGTCAAAAAGCCTTGTACTACAATCAAAATGCCTGCTAGAGCCATCCAAATAACACCAACTTGCTTAGTGGAAAATCCAAACTTATCTACGACATACAGCCCCGTAATTCCTTGCAAGCCTGTTTGACAGAAATTCACGACGAAAATAAGTATCAAAACCATTCCTGCTGAGCCAAAAATTATACTTTTCAGGTCTGAAAAATCAAAGGGTTTTCTTTTTTCCGTCTGTCCTGAACGCTCAATTGACTCTGGCAAAAGTGTTAGAATTAGCAGAAAGGCAATAAATGAAATGCCAGCTCCTGTAAAAAATGGGAGCGCAAGCGAATAGCCTGCAAGAATGCCTCCCAATAATGGTCCCATCATTACGCCAACGCTCATTGAAGCTCCAAGTTGACTCATATTCTTGCTTCTTTCTTCCTCCGAGCTGGAATCTCCAACATATGCCAAAGATGCAACGGACGTAGCAGATGACAATATACCCGATAAACTGCGAGCTATAAATAGTGTCCAAAAGGATGAAGCCAAACCGAACAGGAACAAACTGATGGAATATCCTATAATACCAATGCTGATAATCGGCTTTCTACCAATTCGGTCAGACAGTGCACCCCAAAAAGGTGCGCATACTGTTTGTGCAAGAGCATATACGGCAGTGAGCCATCCAAGCTCACGACCGCCAGCACCTAGATTTTCCATGTAAAATGGCATGACCGGAAGAATTAAGCTATATCCTAACGCAATCACCAAAGTAGCAAGCTTTAAAGCGAAAATAGGCTTTTTATTCATCAATCGTCACCGTCCCCTCCGAGCCGTCCACCGTTATCATTTGTCCATTTTTAATACTTCTCGTGGCTGTGTGTGTCGCCATGACAGCGGGGATACCATATTCACGGGCAACAATGCTTGAATGGCTAAGAGGGCCGCCAATGTCTGTTACAATCGCACTTGCGGAGGCAAACAACTGCGTCCATGCAGGAGTTGTGGTAACGGCGATCAAGATACTTCCCGGCTGGAATTTCTCAAAATCTGCCGGGCTGTTCAGTACACAGGCGGGAGCCGTAACAACGCCTGCGCTGGTTCCTATGCCCGTCAATACAATTTTCCCATCTTTCTGTATTTGAGTTGCATGTGATACGGCTTTTTTGTTTTTTTCCGGCAACTGGGAAGGCGACACATAACCTCGGAATGTATCATGCTCCGCTTGTCGAGCAGGGATTGCCTCACTCAGATTAAATAGGGGTATATTTTTATCAAGCTGTGTTATGAGCGTTTCCAATTCTGTTTTTGTGAGCCAGTAAATATCGTCCAGATGTGAAATAGCTCCGCCAGTTAAGAGACGTTCAGAAATTTCTTGTAACATACGGCGAATCAGCGGGTGCCCCATCCCCATCAAATAAATAGCGTTTTCACGCATGGGGGCAGTATTTTGTGCCCAATGGAGCAGCTTCAAAAACAGCTTTTTACGGTGACCACCTATCTGTTGCAAAATCTCGTTTTCGGCTTGTTTCCTGCGCTTTTCAAATGCGATTTGGCGCGAATACGGATTTTCCCCTTTCTCCTCCAAAAATGCTTTTATGGATTCAAAGGTTGGCGTAAGTATCTCCTGTGGTGTGGCATATGCAAAATCAAATTCATAAGCAGTACAGCCAAACTCTTTGAAATAGGCATTAATTCGGCTTTTCCACTCTATCCACACCTCCTGCGAAACTTCCGCAGGCAAAATGGAGGACTTGAAATCTTCTGCTATCTTTGTTGCAGGATTGCTTTTCAGATAGAAGCCTAAAGTGTTATTTTGCTTTGCCCATTCCGAAAGATCCCACAGGTTCTTTTCCGATTGCAGCGCAATCGTATCAAACCCAAGCAAGAGGACGGAAGTGTCTGTTATACCAGCACGGCGGGCCGCTCCCTGAAAAAATTTTGTAAATAATGTTTCGCTGATAGAGGCGGCTGGCAATGTAAGCTGAATCCTCGTGAAATAAATACACGCTCCATAAAACACAGTCTGAATCCCCTCCATTATTTGATGAGCATTCAGCATATGCATGGGCTTTTCTTCCCATTGTTTAATCACATCCTCAAATTCTTTTCGTGCTGTTTCCCAGCGTGCAACACTGTTCGTGAGCGCACGGCGTAAAGATCGGGGTGAAAGGGATTTGACAGCAATCAAAAAAGGCTTTGAATTAGCGGAAAGATAAACATATCCGTTAATTATCGTATATGCTCCGTTTTCTGGCAGTAACTTTTTCGCACTTTTACCAAACATATCTATCCATAAAAGCGCCGAAGCGCGGTTGACTATTTCAAGTCCAAGTGTGGCGAATAAGGGCGTAACAGGATTTGGCAAGTGTTCCGCCAGACTGCCTTTTGTATATATAACATCCTTTTCCGGTAACGTCCATTCTGGCGGCAGGACAGTAATGGGGCGGGCCTGAACAATATACAACTTATCTTTTTCCAGTGCCCACTCTACATCCATAGGCATTTCATAATACTTCTCAATTTTTTTCCCAAGCTGTGTCAATCGCATAACTTGATTGCGAGTAAGAGCATGTTTTTTCCTCAACTGTTCAGGAGTTGGGATTTCTTCTGTTCCATCTGAGGTGCGGACTGTCATAATCTCTTTGTTTGCTGCTTCATACGATACAATTCGTTCAGCATTTTTATCTACAACGATTGTATCAGGGGTGACTAAGCTAGAAACCACCGATTCGCCAAGTCCCCACGCGGCGTTAACAATCATTTCGCTACGTCTGCCATTGATAGGGTTTAGCGTAAACATAACGCCGGACGCATCGGAAAACGCAAGCTTTTGTACTACAACAGCAAGTGCAACAATTTCCTGCTTTATACCATTCTTCACGCGGTAAGCAATAGCGCGAGCTGTCCATAGGGAAACCCAGCACCTCTTTACAGCGTCAAGAACTTCATTCTCACCTTGTATGTTAAGATAGGTTTCCTGCTGGCCTGCAAAAGAAGCGTCGGGCAAATCCTCGGCGGTTGCAGAGGAACGGACAGCCACTGCTATATTTCCCAATCCGGCATATGCGGTTTTAATTGCATCTGATACTTCCTGCGGCATTTCTCCATTATGGAAAAGCATCCCTATCTGCGTAGATACATTTTCAAGCTGGCTGGTATTGTTAGAGTCAATACCGTCCAGCAACTTATTAATATGAGGCTGAATATGGTTCTTTTCAACAAAAATCTTGTATGAAGCAGTCGTAACATGAAAGCCCTCCGGCACAGGGATACCCGCTGTCAAAAGTTTTGATAAAGACATACCTTTTCCGCCGACCATTTCAAGGGTTGCCTGTTTATGCAACAAGGGTAGAGTATAATAAATCATAATAATTCACCTCCATCTTTCATAATTCCGTGTAGAAATATATCCATTGTTTCATCAAGCATTTTCTCTGGACTGGCTGATGGTCGGGATGTGTAAATGATTGATATAATGGAGTTAATTAACAAACGAGTCATAAGATCGGCATTCGCTTTACGGAAGACGCCTGATTTCACTCCATTTTCAATTACAGATTTTATAATATTCTGATATGCGTAACGCGCAGTTTTCAGCCGCTTTCGATAATCTTCTTCTAAATAGTCAGATTCTGTATTTAACCACATCAGCACCGTTCGATACTGCTTTGGTACTCCAAGATGATTCAGCATGATTTTTCTAAGACACTGTTCCGGCGAGGATTCATTGGCAATAATCCTATGAACCTTTTTAATTGTTTCTTCTATTTCTTTCTCAACTGCATATACAACAATCTCGTCTTTCGTTTTGAAAAAATCATACAGACTGGACTTTCCCATGTTTGCTAAAATCGCAATTTCCCTCATTGATGTTTTTTGGAATCCATTTTTCTCTATTAGCTGCAAAGCAACACTGATTATTTCTCCTCGGCGCTCTTCTTGTTGTTCTGGTGTAAGCATAATTCCTTTTGGCATATTATGATACCTCCTCATAGCGACCATCGGTCGTTTCTTGTTTGGCCTTCATTATATAGCGACCGATGGTCGCTTGTCAAGTCTAATTTTCTATACAAAAAATTGGTTAAATGACTTTGGCTACTAAAGCCAAGCTGATAGGTGATATCTAATAAAGCTTCGCCAGCTTTCAGCAGCTTTTTTGCTTCTATACCATAGAATGGGCCCTGTGGTTTTTGATTTTTTATTTTAGTGTTGCCTTATATTGTCCATCTTGTTTCCTCAACCTACCTATAACAATCCTATCTCGACAACCTACCCCATATCCAACCTGTCAACTCAACCCTACGCCAATTTTTGCCATAGACCAGTTCCCACAGAACTATGAAGCGTAAAAAATCCGGGAGCCGGAACTACCCATCGGCAATTCCCAACTCCCGGAAACCCCTTGTTTTCTACACTTTTTGTACTTTTATTTTTCCGCCCTTGACATCAAAACTACCGTCTCCACATGGATGCTTCAACAGAAGGTATCATATTTCTGCACCAATCAACAACATGATCGTTATCCAAAGCAAGGTTTCTCTTGATTCTTACTACACCCAATTCGGTCGTATGTAGCTTATCCAAATGATTCAGTAATTCGTTGTTCTCCATATTTTTCACCCCACAAACCGGAATTTGAGAAACAACTACATTCCGACAATCTTCCTGACAGTGTTTGCCGTTCTGATTGTCAGTTTGCCGCTGATGTTCGCAATTGTCCACGGACAGCAGGAAAAGTCACGAATCGTCCCCAATGGACTTCTGCATTTTCTTTCCATGCTGCAACTGCCGCATATATTTTTCCATCTTTTTCAGCACACCAACAAATTGGTGACTTTAACATAAAGGTGTCTATATCATCAGTTGGTATACCCTGCTCACCGCTGAAAATATCAGATTGCATTTTTATAATGCGTGACATTTCTTCATCTGTTGCCCTTCTAAAATTAAAATTTTCCATGACATCCTCCCATACAAATTTTGATTTCTCTATTTCATTGATTACATTTTGCAGGTTTTCAAAAATTACTCGCATGTTCACCATCTATCTGAGTGTGGTAAAATTGAAATGATAAAACCAATCATCAGACTCGTATTATCGGATGCCGGATGACCGTTTTCCTCTTTTCCGAAGCGCTCTTTTTCGGGTCTGATAAATAGATCTCATGATGCAATCGTCAACCGCTACATACCAGTCCTTTCCTTTTCTTGATATAGATGCCCAAACAGAAGATATCCTATTCCTGCACCACTCAACAACCTGTAAGCATCTGAATGGCAGAAACGGCTTGCTCATAATTGGTACAGACTTGAGCTATTAAAACATCCAAGTTTTCCGGCCGTTCCCCCGCCCGCAACGCTTCCGTGAGCATACTGCTGGATTTACAGAGATCTGACAGCCCCAGGTTTTCACAGACTCCTTTCAACGTATGGGCAGCCCGAAACGCCTCCGGATAATCCTCCGACGATAGCTTCTCTAACAAAAGACGGTAAGTTCCATCGCTTAAAAATTTCTTTAAAAATCGCCTTACCATATCTTCACTGAATAGCCGTGCCAATACTTCTTCATAATCTCCGCCCAGCTTTACATAACATTCCTTCAGACTCATAAATACCTCCGCATCCTACTAATATTTCTTTTTTACAAGTTCTGTGATCACCGCTTCCAGGTTCTTCATGTCAATCGGCTTCGCCACATGGGCGTCCATTCCGGCATCCATTGCTTCCTTGACGTCCTCTGCGAACGCATTGGCTGTCATTGCAACTATCGGAATCACCTTTCCACGGGTATGGCTGCCGGCACGGATGGCTCTGGCCGCATCATAGCCATTCATGACAGGCATCTGGATATCGGTCAAAATCAAATCATACTGACCCGGTTCGGATTTCTCGAATGCTTCCACCAGTTCCTGGCCGTTGCTGACGAGATCACACACTACGTTGCTCATATTCAGCAGTTCCAGCAATATCTCTGCATTCAGCTCATTATCTTCAGCGGCAAGTATTGTTATGCCTGCCAGTATATGATCCGAATCCTCTGTCCCCGGCAATTTTTGCTCCTTTGCTTGAACCGTTACAATGGCTTGCTTAAAGCTGGTCAGGAAAAACGGTTTTGCCAGGAAGCCATCAATGCCCGCCGCAAGAGCTTCTTCCTCAATCTCATCCCATTCGTATGCCGTAAGAAGGAGGATTGGAATATGTTCCGGCAGCATGTCCCTGATTTTTCTGGCCGTTTGGATACCGTCCATACCGGGCATTTTCCAATCCAGAAGCACAAGGTCAAACCGGATTCCCTCCTGATGAGCTTCTCCAATCTGCCGGATAGCATTATCCCCGCCGAGCGCATACCGGACAGACACCCCAGTGTCTTCCATGACACGAATTACATTTATACAGATGCTTTCATCATCATCCACAACCAGCACACGGGTAATCCCGTGGTTTTCCCAAAACTTTTCATCCACATTCTGTTCCTGAATGCGCAGTTCCAAATCGACAGTAAAAATACTTCCTTCGCCCTGTCTGCTCTTTACATCAATGGTTCCGCCCATCAGCTCCACCAGATTTTTTGTAATAGGCATCCCAAGGCCGGTTCCCTGGATTTGGTTCGTCACACTGTTGATCTCGCGGGCAAATGGTTCAAAAATAACATGTAAGAAATCTTCCGACATGCCAATGCCGTTATCCTGAACCTCAAACCGCAGCCTGACAAAATCTTTTGTTTTTTGCGGAAGCTGGGTTACGGTCATTTGGATCCTGCCGCCGACTGGGGTATATTTGACCGCATTGGACAGGATATTGATCAACACCTGATTGATTCGCATCCTGTCGCCGATTAAATGCTCCATTGTTACATCTGCCAGAAAAAGCTCAAATTCCTGCTGCTTTGCTTTGGTCTGCGGCCGGATCATGGTCCCCAGCTCGTCTATGAGTTCTGCCAGATTGATCTCCGTGACATTCAACGTGGTTTTCCCACTCTCAATCTTGCTCATATCCAGCACATCATTGATCAGACCCAGAAGGTACTGGCTGGACGCCGTAATCTTTCGCGTATATTCTATTACCCGCTCAGGGTCGCCGGCATCGTGATTCAACAATACGGTAAGCCCCACGATTGCATTCATTGGCGTCCGGATATCGTGACTGATATTATTTAGGAACGTGCTCTTGGCCTTATTGGCAGCATTCGCAGCGTTCAATGCCGTTTCCAGCGCAAACTTGTTCTGCCGTTCCTTGGTTCTGTCTGACAGCACAACGATAAATTTGTCTGATTGACCTTCACCCACCCGATATACTGTTTCGTAAAACCACCGTTTTTCACCTGTATTCCGATGAGTCCGCTCACTTTCCATAATGATAGACTGACCCGGTTTCATCAAAGCCAAATCCGAATAGGAAATGGTTTTTTCCTCAGTGTATGTGGCCTTTCCTAAAGATTCAAGACTCGCTGCCACCGCATCCGGAGAAATACCCAGCACACGGTTTACATTGGGCGTCACATACTCTACCATATAAGACTCGCTGTTTAACATCAAAAACACGTCGTCTATATTTTCCGAGAGAATGCTGAATAACTGTTCACGGTATTGGATATCCTGTTCTTTCTTTTCAATGCGCTTTCGGCTCTGTCGTTCAAATAGCAGAAATATAAGGCCGATAAGAAACACGATAAAGACGATAAAAATAAACATTCGGGATGACTGCAGAATATTATCAGTATGTTCCATAATAACACTGCTTGGAATCACAGAAATAATATACCCCCCATCTATGGCTTTTAGAGGACAGAAGGCGATAACATTCTTTGTGCCGTTGAAGGAAAATTGTATGACGCCAGAATAATCCTTTACCAGACTTTCCTTGAAGGTCCCAATATCTTTCTCATCATTTTCTTCAACAATCATATCAAAAAAATTTAAAAATGTTCGGTTACTGTTCTTATGATATGGACGAATCAGAACATCCCCATCTCGATTTGTAATATAGGAAAAACCACTTTCATCATAAAAGGATATAGAGAACTCTTTGGAAAGCGTAGAAACCCTCTCTCCCTTTTGCATTAACCCGTGGACGCCATCTGCAAACAAAAAGCATTCGTAGACTCCCATGGTATTTTGTCCATCGTAGATATTCAAATAGTTTTCTCTGATGCCCTTGCCGGAAAAGGTACGATAGAATTCCAGTTCCTCCGTACTAAGTACACGCCGCTCATCAAGGCGGTTTGAGTATAAAATCCCATTGTCCAGATCCACAACGGTGTAATTGGATGCCTCGCCACCCAGCAGATTCAGATTATTTTGTATGTTACTTTCTTCATGAGATTCGATTTCCGACATCTTATTGGCTAAACTGTGTACCCGGTCCCGTTCTATTGTAATATAAGTATCAAATGTGTGGGCACCCTGACTTGTAATTTCCAAAGTCTGTTCCGCATTCTGCATCCACAGGGAAGCCTGGACGCTTTTCATATAAGAGTAACAGCCTAAGAGAATGCTGCTAAGAATGATTACGACCAGACAATTTATCCCAAATCGTTTTATTCGCATGTTCATTTCCTCCAGAAGCTATTGTGCCAAAAGTTGATCCAACAGGGTAACAGCCTCATCCGCAGACATTTCATTTAACATTTGCTTTGTTATTTCAGAAAGAGCGGTGTCCAATGGCAGATTCAGTCTATAATCAGAGCCAATCACGATCCGACCGCTTTCTAAACACTCAGAAGCTGGAAGAATTGTTTGATCAGTGGGAACTCTGTCATCTTGCAGCGGTGTATAGGAGCTTTGGCTTTCACAGTATTCCCAGATTGAATCCGGCTGTGTGATACACTCCACAAGCTGCATGACCTCCTCCAAGTGTTCACTGTCGGCGTTTGCACTAATACAGGTATTCGCATCGATTATGAGCACACTGCCATCATCCAGTATGGGAAAAGGATGTACCCCATAGGAAAAGCCAGGCTCCATATCGGCTACTCTGGAAGTCGCCCAGCAGCCGGTCACCATAAACGGCCGGTCACCGCTAACAAATAGCTTGAGATCATCAGAAGTTGGGTTGGTCACCGAAACTTCCTCACAGTCAATCCATTTACGGTCGATCATTTGCTCAACCAGTTCAATTCCCGGACGCAGCGTATTTGCCAGCTCTGCCGGGGTACGATTGAATGCTTCGATTGCCGCAGCAGAATCTTTCTGATACACCGAGTATAGTGATTTACCGACAATAAGTGTTCTGAGAGAGGTATAGTTATTTGCAACAATAGGTGCGCTCCCCTGATCCGCAAAATACTGACACACCTCCATAAACTCTGACCAATTTTCCGGAACTTTCTGCCCGTGTTCTTCCAGCAAATCGTAATTAATATACAATCCATAAGCAGAGACACATGATGGCAGGAAATAGACAGAACCGTCCTCACCGATAAACTGCTCTTTCATTTTGTCCTGACACTTCTCAATCGTAGGCAACCCGGATAAATCCGCTAACTTTTCCTGTTCAGCCAGTTTTATTACCCGGTCGTGATCCACCATAAACACATCGTCAAGTCCGTTGGCCTGTGCCCGCCTTTCCAAAGCATTCCAGTAATCAATGCCCTTCACGCCCTCGTAGGTTACGATGATGTCAGGGTTTTGTTCCATATATCGATCCAATATGCTTTCAATGGCCGTCAGATTAAGGGCATCCGCTTTATATCCATAAACAGAAAGAAATATATGTCTCTGTTCTGCAAGCGGTTCATTCTCAATCAACATGACTTCACTGAAACGTTGGCTGCAGCCCGACAGCAATGCTAAAATTATAAATATAGACAGAATAATTTTATATTGTTTCATTTTCATTTTCATTTCCTTTTCTGTTCATCAGGCTGTCACTTGCCAAGCATTCTATCCTCACTCCTGCTTTCTCTCTCTTTGCCTGATATAATAGTGTGTCTGCTGCATTCATTAAATCGGAAGTCTTCCCCGGTCCGTAAACTCCACCGATGCTAATGGAGAACTGCAGCTGTGGATAATCCGGAAGAATCACATTTTTAACACAAGACCTTATGGCTTCCAGTTTCTTTGGTAGCATGTGGAAAGGTATCTCCCGGAATACAATTAAAAACTCATCACCGCCAAATCGCACAACATAGTCCGCTTTTCTTACACAGTTTTTAATGGCAACGGCTACCTGCCTCAATGCCCGGTCGCCAGCCGGATGGCCGTATGTATCATTAATGGACTTGAAGTGGTCCATATCCAACATGGCAACCGCACTGATATGGTACATATCACGCAGCTGCTCCTCATAATAACGGCGATTGTAAGTCCCGGTCAGTATATCTACATAGAGTTTATGGTTATAGGCTGTGATATACTTTATTATTTCATCCTTTCCATGACCGCCCAGCAGGGTTTTTTCCGTAATCTGGTCAATGATTTCCAGAGAATATGGATACCCGTCTACCTCCACATACGTTGCCCGCACATGATAGATGTTCTGGTCTATAAACTCAAATTTTGTCAGGCTTCCCTTGTTTGACATACATTTTGCGGAAATACAGTTTTCACACCGCTCATCTTTGTTCCATATACCATAGCAATGGAAATCTGAGCATTGAGGAGCCCCAGACTCATTAATGTCAACTTGACAGTTTTGGGAAGCGTCTACCAGCCGGACAACATCAAAAACCGTTTTGAGGTATTGCAGTAATATCCGGGCCTCTATGCCACTTATGGAACAATAGTCCGTTTCTTTTTTCGCATGTATGCCGTTTATTAAGGATTCTATGGAAGGCTTTGCCGCAGCCACACTGCTATTTGTGGCCGGAATATACTTCTCATCAATATTGATAAGTTTCCCCAGGACGCCGGCATGGCGTTTTCTATTTTCGTTTGTCCAGATGACATGACCGAGACAGCGGAACCAGTGGATTTCCTGATTCACTGCCAGCGGCACATCAACCTGAAAATCCGGTTGTAACGGGGTGGCTGTCCGGACTTTTTCCAAGATATGGTCCAGGATATTACTATCGGCACATTTCGGCAGTTTCTCATTCTCCAGCGGATGAAACAGGTCACTCTCGATATTAAATCGTTCTGCTCCGTATTTATTGAAACTGAGAATGGATGATTCTACCGAATAATTGAAAAAAATTTCCTCAGTTTTATCCGACAGGAACCGAAACCGCTGCTGTTCATATGACCGCTGCTGCAGCAGACGTTCCGTAGCTCCCAGGCCATAGCGCTGCAGCTGCTCCGTAATATGGCTGGTTTCTTTTGGTGCATTTTCCGTTTCCAATGTATTTTGGGCCAGCAGCTCCTGTGCCAGCGTATCCCCTATGTCACGCAAGCATTCCAGCAGCAGCGGATGAAAGACTCCGCACTGTCCGTCAAAGATCATTTTCATTGCTGTATCATGGGAATATGCCGGCTTATAGCACCGTTCACTGGTGAGCGCATCATAGACATCTGCCAGGGCGACCACCTGTGCAGAGAGCGGGATGGCATCCCCTTTCAGGCCATCCGGATAACCGCTGCCGTCATATCGCTCATGATGCCACCGGCAGATTTCATATGCCGTTTTCAGCAAAGGTTCGTTCCGGTCAATGGGCAAATCCATAAGTATCTCCGCGCCCGCCATAGAATGGCCCTGCATAATCTGAAATTCCTCTGCCGTAAGGCGGCCTGGCTTATTGAGAATCTCTTCCGGGATGGCGATTTTGCCAATATCGTGCAGTGCAGAAGCCATGCTGATCATGGTAATGTCTTCGTATGTCATTTTATTACAGTCCGTTTTTAGCATGAGTTGCCGCAGCAAAAGTTCTGTAATGATGTTGATATGTAGGACATGAAGCCCGCTTTCTCCATTACGGAATTCCACGATATGGGACAGGATGGAAAGCATGAGCCGGTTATCCTTTTCTTTTTTACTAATCTGTTGGGTAATGATCTCCATTAACTGGCGTTGCTTAGCAAATGATAAAATAACATTGGCTACACGACGGCGCACAATCATCGTATTATAGGGACGGGCAATATAGTCGGTTGCCCCAAGATCATACGCACGTTCTATAAATTTAGGCGCAGTTTCGCTTGAAATCATAACGACCGGAATTGAATCAATCCAATGAGACTGATTCATATGTATCAATACCTCCAGACCATCCATCTGCGGCATTTGAACATCCAGAAGGATGAGAGATAGATCTGATATGTGTTCACGTAATATTTCAACCGCCTGCGCCCCGTTTTCCGCTTCCAAAATTTCATATTCATTTCCAAGCATAGAACCAAGCATCTCTCGATTCAATTCAGAATCGTCTACAATTAAAACCTTTAATTTCGGTCTGACTTTCAACATACCATCACTCCAGTGAATTTCTTATATTGCTATTTCTCTCAGTACCATTCTGCTCACCTATGCAGATAGGTAAGCAGGAAAATTTTACGGCCTCTCAGCCGTACAGTTGCACTCTTATTTGCCAATGTTCCACTTTTAATTTTATCATTATGCCCTGTCATACACAAGAAGAAATTCCTGTAATGACTCAACTATCCGCCCGTCTTCTTTAAGTTTCATTGCCACGCTTCGGAATTATGTAGTATAATAAAATAATATGTGTTTGAGTTTGAGAAAGGATATTTATATTATGAAACGACAGGAAACTCGTTTTTCTTATGTATATGAAGATTTAAAAAAACGTATTGCTTCAGGGCAATTCCGGCCCGGCAGCAGGCTCCCCTCTTCCCGAAATCTATGTGAAGAATACAATGTGGGAATTGCGACCATTACGCGGGTATTGGATACTCTAAAGGCCGAAAAACTGATTGACATCCAGATCCGGCAGGCTCCCGTAGTTCTTCCACACAACTTAACAGGTCCTGGAGTATCTACTATCTTAGAGCAGCGGGATTCTATCTTACAGGTATATGAAACATATGGGCGATTATTGCCCTATCTGCTTGTATTCGCCGCGCATAAATGTTCGGTTGAGGCCATGCCTCATTATCGGCAGGCCCAAAGAGCGGCGCAACAGGGAATCTGTTCAGAGAGCTGGAAAGCCCTGATTGCACTGACGAGGGATATTTTAGGCTCCAGCCACAATCCTCTGTTATGTGATCTGCACACAGCCTTTGAGCTTCAGGGGAATTTCGCATACTTTTTAGAAAAATGTAGCTTTTCCCAGGATATTATGTACCGTAAGCCAACATTTGAACCCCAATCCATCATTGATGTATTATCAGAACGTGATCCAGTCGAACAGTATCATCATTTAAAAGCTCTCTATCAGGATATGTCCGCCATCATTACAGAAATATTCATACAGATGTCAAACAGCGTTACCCAGGTGCCTGCCCAGGTGCCGGTTTCATTTGAATGGAATCCCCTCAGAGGAAAGGATTACTACTATACCCGCATTGTCCGGGACTTGACGCGAAAAATAGGGACAGGCGTCTATCCGGCAGGAACTTATTTACCCTATGAAGCACAACTGGCAAAACAATATGATGTGTCTGCCTCTACGGTCAGAAAGGCATTGGGCCTGCTGGAACAAAGAGGCTACACAAAAACCTTAAACGGCAAAGGTACGATGGTTCTGACTCCCGATCAGATCAACACCGAACAGGCTCTTCTGGATTTTACTACGAAGCGGGACACCCTTATATATCTTCATTCACTGCAGCTTATGGTGCTGTTGTCCTATCCAGTCGCTGCTTATACGGCGCCGCGATTTAATGAGGATGATTTAAAGCAACTGGCTATTCATATCAAGAAGCCAGGAATCGCTCTCACGAGTTTATTTCAAATGATATTAAAACACCTGTCACTGGAACCATTACAAGTCATTTGGCAGGAAACCAGCCAGATCACAGAATGGGGGTTCTATTTCGCATTTTACCCGCAGGGAGCCGATGCAATCGGACAGCTTAATAAAATCACCCGTAAAGCATATCACTGTCTGCGTTCAGGAAAAAACGCTGAGTTTGCCGAGTGTCTGGCCGACTCTTACCGTTTGATTTTAACTTCTGTTCAGGCACATATGGTTGAGAAACACCATTTTACCGAAGCTTTATCTGTTCAGGTCCCTGACAGGGATTCCTTAAAATAAGATGCAATCAGTTGGGATGTGGAGAATAAACCCACACATTCCAACTATTTTTCTGACGGAGTTTGCCGTTCTGCCTGTCAGATTGCCGCTGAGCGGAATAAATCTTAATCATCTCGATGTTTGCTCAACCAATTCATAGCACATATCGTGAGTATCGAACTCCCAAGGGACAATATATCTTCATTAAACACAACGCCTTGATTATGCATGGGTTTACCATACGCTTCATTTTCCTGGTTGGTACCGGCGCCTAATAATAAATAGGCAATGGGCACCTGATAGCTAAAGGAAGCAAAGTCCTCGCTGCCCATACCTCCCTGAGGCAATATCCTGACTTGCTGAGGAGCAATGAATTGCTTAATGTAATCGCAAAACTCATAGATCATCTCATCGTTGTTTATCAGAGGCGGCGCACTGGATAATTCCGTTACAACTGCCCTTCCTCTGAAGGATTGGGCACACAGTTTTGAAATTTCTTGAATTCTTTCAAAAATTCTATCCCCTGTTTCTTTGTTTTTGTAACGGATTGTTCCCTCTAAAACGACTTTTTCAGGAATAATATTGGGAGTTTGTCCACCGGCAAATTTACCAATCGTTAATACACAAGGGTCTTGCGCCGCCACTTCTCTCGCTGCAATTTCCTGTAACGACAGGTAAATATGTGCCGCGATATTAATTGGGTCAACCCCATTTTCAGGCATCGCTCCGTGACAGCCCACGCCTCTTACTTCAATGCGAAACAAAGTGCAGCCAGCCATGAAATGGCCAAGACCACACAGCACCATATTGCTCGGCGTACCAGAGTTTACATGAAGCGCCATGGCTGCATCTACCTTTGGATTTTCCAGAACACCTCCCTGAATCACAGCCTTCGCCCCGGTAAAACCTTCTTCATCCTCCTGAAATAATAATTTTACTTTTCCCTGAAGCCGGTTTTGATACTTTTTAAGCAATTTTGCAGCACCTAACAGCATGGCGGTATGCATATCATGACCACAGCCATGCATGGCTCCGTTTACACTTTTAAAGTCTAAATCAGTTTCTTCCTTAATGGCTAAGCCGTCCATATCTGCTCTAAGCAGCATAGTTTTACCGGGAAGTTCGCCGCTGATTGTTGCCACAATTGAGCTATTGGCAATGTCCTGGGGTTCATATCCATACGCAATTAGCTTCTCTTTCACAAATGCTTTGGTATATTGCAGCTGTATCCCAACCTCAGCATTTTGATGTATTTCTCTTCTGATTTTTACCAACTCTGGCTGTAATAATTTTGCTTGCTCATAGATTTCATTCATAGCAATTCCTTTCCATTATATTATTCAAACCCAACTCTTCTCCATAATAAAAGCCTTACATGCCATTTATCTTCCTGACAGTGTTTGCCGTTCGGATTGTCAGTTTGCCGCTGATATTCGCACTTGCCGTCTCCCTCCACCAGTTTGTCTTTTGATAATCCTTCCGGCTGAAAGACCAGAATACCGCTTCCTTATAATCCTGAATCTTTTCCAAACCCTCCCTGGGTTCTCCGATCTCGTCCCGCACTTCAGCAAATGTAGCCGGAGGTATAATAAAAATCAGATTATCATAGATTTCCTTATTTTCATCACCCCACCAGTCAGGCGCGTGTTGCAAAATATCTTCGAGATCCTCTTTTGATATAACGAAAACCAGAATATCCAGACCAAACCGTTCTTTTATCATCGTTTCAATTCGGTCTGTAAGGCTTCCTATATTCTCTTCATCACTTGAAAAAATCACATTGCCGCTGTTCAGATAGGTCTTAACCGCTCCGAACCCAAGCTTCTCAAAAGCTTTCTTTAGTTCAGCCATCGGAACTTTATTTTTTCCACTTATATTGACACCGCGCAAAAGTGCAATATATCTCGTTGCTTCCTCCATGCAAATCTCCATTTCGCCTTATTCTGATATATTTTCAGGAACAGAACGATCATGCTTGTGCCCTTATTCCTTAACTCATATTAACTGCTGAAGTTTTTCTTGTATATTGTCCGTTCCCTTTATGCCTATCATGGAAATAGATATGTTTTCTCGCAAAAGCTGGTGAAAAATTTTTTCTATAAACAATCCCATACCGTTGATTTCTGCATCATTGTCCGATGTTGTTTCAACACCACAATTTGGAGAACGATTTGCCCCAATAATACCGATAACTTCAAATCCATATTTTTTATATTCCATGATATGTTGCACTACATAATCAGCCAGTCTTGTTAGTTTAAAATTCGATTCGTCATTTTGCATTGCTGAACGTATTCGTGTATTCTCTACCACTACCGGGCTATTAGCGCCATGAATATTTCCCCTATCAAGTCCTAAACAACAAAACTCCGGACAGGGCATTTGGACAATACCAATATCTGCATTTAAGAAAAAATCAACAACATCTTTATTTGCTGCCGGATAAATCGCCGTTCCATCTGAAATGGAATTTTGATTTAAAAAGCAATGTGCAACAAAAACAACCTTTTTACTTCTTCCATCATTGAACATAGTATATACTCTCACAAATTCACAAATCTTAATTATTAACCCAAAAATCAGTGTATGATTGTTCCAATCACTTTTACCAATTTACACTGTGGAACTGTACCGTCATCGCCCTAATTTTCATCCATTGAAATAATCTTGTCTTTCTTTCCTAGTCATTGGTGTTATCAATCGCTTTCAAATTTTTTGCCTTCTCCTGCGCTGTATTGCCTAATTTTTCATAGGTACAGATGCCATCTTTCCAATTTTTCAGATTGCGAAGTCTTGCTCCGTAATCACCATGCTCTGGATCATCAAACAGGTCTCTGAGCTTTTGGCAGGGCATATCTGAGCATTCCCCACAATGTTCAAGACCCTTTTCTATACAGCATATCGCTTTATCGCACTTACCCCAAAACATAATCCCTCTATTGGCTTTACAGCCCTTACACCCGATTTTATCTTTCCATTCACACACGCCGCAATATGTACCACAAAAGGCTATCATTTTTTTATTTATCATCGAGACTCCCCTTTACTATTTATCTATTAGCATTTCCTAATCTCTGCACTCCTGGCAAACTGATTCGTCATTTCTTACTTTTCGATTGAAATAAACGGAGGAAAGGTATCGGAGCTATCGTTACGCCGCATAGTTTTTGAGTCCACATCAAAACACTTGCCGTTGTATTCATAGTGTAGCCTATTAGCTTTAACATAAAAACGATGTTCCGATTGAAATGCAACGGGCTTAAAATGCCCTTCTTGTATCGGCTGATCCCGATACAAGACCTGATCTTCCGATAACTTCAGCACATCATTTTCAAGACGCACATCATAAATTCCACTTACGATAGCCTCTGCTGCCACATTTTTCCCTGAAGCTGAAATGAAACGAAAACAGCCAGTCAAACTATTCGTGCTTTTTCGCTCCGCCAGTTCAAATCGGAACAGGGATACACCACTGAAATCTTTTCGCAATTTTTCCCGTTCTCCATCCTTTCCCATGAGCCATATCTTCTCATTAGATACAATAAACATATCCAACTGAAATCCGCTCTGAGAATATTTTAAATTAGAGAAAGATATTTGATCTGAGTAAGCGCCCTGTAACGCACCATTTTCAAGTTCGTAAACTAATTCCTTTGTAAACAGCGTTTTGCCATCTACATTCGCTTCAATGAAGTTGATGATTTCTTTCATTAGCACCCGACCATCCTTTCAATTTGAAATACACCTTTTCCACCAAGAAGGCATAAAAGCAACTTAAAATTTTCAAGCCTCACAATTTCTGACTTTCTTTCCCGCTCAGCTATACAGCAGCTTTTCTGTGAGATGCCCATCCAGATCTCTGCTGATGTTACTTACCGGCAAACCTATATTTGTTAATTTACGCCAATTATTACTCGGCACTCTCAACTACGAATTTTACACTCCCTTTTGCGTTTTCTCCTGTTACAGTTACTGTATATGTTCCGCTTTCTTCTACATCAAAATCATATTCTACCGAAAAGAAAATACCTTCACTTTCAGCGATAGGTTCCTCGTCATCTTTCTGAATTTTATATGATAAATGGCCATCCTCAACCACAATTTCTGCATGAATAATATCTCCGGCTTCAACAACCAAATCTTGAGTGTCGGTAGTATTAAATTCTGTATATTCCATAATTAGTTGAGTGTCGTTTCCTGTTCTGCTTCCATCAAAGTCTGATGAACAAGCAGACAATGATATAATAAGTAACATAGCACTAAAAAAAGTTGTAATCTTTTTCATTATTGCATCTCCTAACTCCTGATCACCATTCGTTCAACAATTTTTGCAATTTTTCCACAAACTGTCCGATATGCAAACCATCTACAAAAGAATGATGTGCCTGCACAGAAATTGGAATCAAAACCTTTCCGTCTTTCTCATAATATTTTCCCCAATCAAAAAGCGGTGTTGCATTATCTTTTTTACCCGAATTAGTGTGGGAAATATGCGTATATGTTACCCACGGCATGGGAGAACATTGAAACACATCATTTCCTAAAGGTCCCGTAAAATACTCTTTCTGTTCATTTGCCACTTTTGTTGCCAATTCACAATATTCTTTCAGATCATCTATCATAGGTACATTGACTACCTTGAACAATTCCGTTTCCTGATTAAGATATGTAAATGCAGTATCTATCTTTTCAAACAAAACAATCTGTCCGTCAACAAACCGATAACGAAACGCCTCTATTTCATTTGCACATTTGCAAACTGCATGTACCATTGCCAATGTAAAAGAAAGTCCTTGCCCCTCTACCATGCGCCTAAATCTTGTAATATCTGCTTCAAAGGTTACGCAAAATGCTGGTTCAACAATGTCTCTAAAAATCATACAGTGCATTGCCCTATCCCATGTTTTTTCATCAATTACTTTATATTTATTTGCCATAGATACACTTTCCTCCAACTTCTGATTTTATTTCACATTCAGCTGTTCAGCAGCCTTTCTAAATCCCCGATGGGAACATTCATTCTTTCCGACACTTCTTCCATCGTCATGCCGGTATTCAAAAAACGTCTGACCACCATTTTCATATCCTCACCAACCTCTATGAGATGCCCATCCAGATCTCTGTTGTGTTACTTACCGACAAACCTGAATTTTGTTATTTCTAAACCCGGGTTATTCTTTTAGATTTTTCAAAGCTTCCGGGTCATTCAGGATAATTGTTCCAAGAGTTTTACATTCTTCTATATCGGAGCAGTCACCACATGTTGCAACGCCCTTCTTCAGCGCACACTTACGAATACCACACAGACTGTCACAAAATACCGTTTTACTCCCCTCAACGCGGCAGCCCTGGCAGTTAATATGTTCAGGGAGAATAGGGGCATTATTTAACTCTGCCCATAATTTTGCAGTTTTTTCACGCAATGTTTGATCATTGTTGATTGTTGCAATGTATGCGTCACATTTTTCGCAGTTCAGTCCGCAATATGCAATCATATCTTTCATAGCCTCAGTCACCTCCATATCTTCAAATGGATTCTCGGATTAAATTCGTTTCGCTATCTCTAAAGCGATATAAAATTTGTCCAAATTATGATTGGCATCATTAAATCTTTCCATCTCGTACTTATCTTCCGATAACACATCCCCCGTCACCAGAAAATCATATAAATCAAAACCGTAGAAATCACAAACAGACTGCACTCCTGCCAGTTCCATGTCTACCGCGATGCAGCCTTCCTCTTGCCTCTTAGCAACCTGCCCTGCTGTTTCACGCAAAAACGCATCTGTAGTCCATACCCTTCCTTTCACATATGGGAAGTGCAGCTCATCAAAAATAGCAGCGAGCTTTTCGTGATTTTTCATCTTGATGTAATCAGTTGGCGGTGCATAATGATAGGAAATTCCTTCGTCTCTGTAGGCTTCTGTCGGAATAACGAATCTCACCTGCGTTTTTTCTTTATCGAGACTTCCCGCCGAGCCAAACATGATAAACTTCTCAGCACCAGTCAGCCAGTTTGACTCGATACAATACTCAGAGGTTCCGGTAGAACCGATTGCAGATAAATAAAAAGCAATTTCCTTTCCTTCAGAGCTGAATTTATAAATCGGAACAACCCCGTTCGGTGCATTGATTTCTGCGATCTTTGTGCAAATATATGTGGTGAGAACAGTCTCGTAAATCTCTTTGGAAAAAATGATAATGCAGATATCGAGGATCTTTTTTCTCTCCCCATAAAAATCCTCCAGCGTGAATATAGGCTCAGTTTTGTTGTCAAATGAATCCGTAATCATAATCTTAATCCTCTCTGATTCAATAGTGGCTGCGTACCCGTCTTACATTTTCTTTTCATAACTTACAATTTTCTCTGTTCTATAAACTTGGATTTTGCTATTTCATTTTTTCTTGACACTCGCTACATTCTCTATCGTGAATAGAAATAATTCCACCACATTTAGAACAAGTATATTTTATTTTTTGCTGTTCCATGAAATGCTCCAAATCTTGTTCTTGAACAAAACGGCTGTTTTCTATAAGACTTGCTTGATACCGTTTGTCATAGCATTTTTCAAGGTTTTTAATCAACTCACATGGATATTCAGCACATTCAAAACAATGGGATAACGCTTTTTCTTTGATACAGTCCTTTATTTTACATTTACGACAATGTTCAGGTTTCCCTTTATCACTATTCAAGCACCCAGCACAAGGTTTTTTATGGTAACAGTGCTTATAACAAACTTTACAATTCATTCCACATGGAGCAAACATACTTATATCAATTTTTTCTGGCATTTTCATAGTTTTCTACTCCTTTCGGTAAATCTTAATTTGTTTATATGCCCGCTGCAAATTAACTATTAAGAAGTTTTGTTAAGTCCTCAATGGATACGTCCATTTTTGCAGATACCTCTTCCATAGTCATTCCAGAAGCAAAAAACCGCTTTACTACCATCTGCATATCCTCTCCAACCTCTATGAGATGTTCATCCAGATCGTAGAACCGGATCACACGTTGTCCCCAGCTATGCTCAATGACTTCTCCCAGATACTCAATCTCCGAGTATGCTTTCAGCTTATTCAGGAAACCATCAAAATCCTGCTCCTCAAAGACGATTTCCGCATTGTTGGATTTCTTCAATACCTTTTCTTTTGGTATACTTACCAGCCAGTCAAAATCCTGCTGTAATGCCAGACCGCAGGTAAAAGCAATATTCCTTCCGTAATCCTGATAGACTTCTAACCCGAACAGTTCCTCATAAAACTTTCTTGCGGCGCTGATATCCGCTACCGATATAACTGTACATACATACTTCATATAAATGCTCCTTTCAAGCCTCTTTTTCTGTTCTTTATTTTTGATAAACTACTTTCATTCATCTATATTATTTACTCTTTCGCTGCCTCTTCCTCTACAGGGCGCCACGCTTCTCCAAATTTTATATCTTTGAATAACGCAGCAAGGCCTGTGATCTGCTTGAGACGCAAAATTTCATCTCTATCCATTCCCAAATGTTTTGAGATCCAGGCATCGGACCGTCCAAATTCATGAAGCTCTTTTACGATGTTGCTCATCAAATCCACATCGTGAGAGCCGCGTGCCCTGTTATGACGCACGGTACTGGCCATCCGCTTGTCAATCGGCTTCTCAATCACGGAAACCGGCAGCAATCCCTGTTCCCTTTCATAAATATCCGGATGATCCATCATCACCTGATACCGATGGAAGCCGTCCACAATCAGATAAATATCCTGCGCTTTTACATAGTAGCATACGACCGGCATCGTATATCCATCCTCTTTTATGCTCTCATAGAGCAATTTCATTTCAGGCGGTGCAACCTTATTGGGATTGTAGTTATTGGGCCGTACCTTCTCTATCGGGACAGCCATCACATTATAAACTGGGCTTTTGTACTTCATAATCGAATTCCTCTATGCTTTTGTATTTGCGGCGTATGATATCCAGTCGGTTCTGCTGCTGCCGTGTCATCCCAAATCCCATGAAGCGGCAGATATGGTCATTTTTTAAAATGCAGTAACACATCCGTTTCCAGCTGGGGATATCCTTTGTGGATTTGATATCATCCGTGTGATCCGGTATGGGACCCACAAATACAATCCGTGATTTTTGGTTCAATGTATAATTGGAGACGCCGTTTCGTTTTATTTGATACCCTTTCTCCTGAAGCTCCTCAATCACAGACTCATCCAATCCTCCGCCTGTTCCATGCCAGAACTGGATAGAGGTATTAAATTTCTTCGCATAGTTATTTCGCAGTCTTTTCGGCAGCGTATCCAGCAAAAACTTTGTATATGATTTCCACGTATGGCCTTCTGGCAACGTAATATTCCGGTAGCCCATCGCTTTGGTCTTTCCATAAATGGAAGCGAAATTCGCCCCCTGCACACGTCCTACAAGCCTGCACCAAATCTCCGGGTCTATGACACGATACAGATTCAATGCGTCCTTTGCATAGTCGTTAAACGGGGAGGCCACACGCATCTGCGAGGGCTTCAAGCCAGCCATATAATAGAGATCATACAGGCGGTTATAGTCGTAATCAAATAAATAAGTGGCGTGCCATACATCATCCGCAGACCAGTCATATAAAGGGGAGGCACACCAGACATCTTTAAATTGCTTGCTGATCCAGCAGGTATCCTTATACCCGTATTTTTTATTCAGAAATCCACTGTAACGATGCAGGGATTCATCTGCCCGCATTCCAAGCAGGCATACCGTTTTTCCACCGTCATGTGCGTCCCGGTACCAGCGCCCGAACTGTTTTGCCAAGTCCTCCTGGTGCATCCGGTAACGGTATGTAGTCATTTTGTTATTTTCCAGGTTGATGACGTATTCTTTTTGAGGCATCTCCCGAACCCAAAGTTCCTTCTTCGTATCATCCCATGGATACCAGTACATCTCGTAGCTGCTTAATGCGGTTCTGGTGGCCATAGGCAGGCAAACCCAATAAGGCTCAACCTGATCCTTGATTCGCTCAAAGGTGCGTTCCACATACTCCGTCGTCACCGTATACTGCGCCTCAAAATCCTGATGAAAAACGCCAATGGTTCTTTCCGGATAATGCTGATTCCGGTAATCCAGAACCAGATTGAGCAGCAGACCGCTGTCCTTTCCCCCGGAGAAGGAAACATAAATATGATCAAACTCCTCAAAGAGAAAATGTGCTCGTGCTAAAAACGCATCATAAACATTCATATGTAGATACTCTCTTACCAAAAATAAACCTCTCTTCTTCTGTCCTTTCTAAGAACCGGATATATTCCGACTTCGGTTCTCTATTTTCATCCCATAATGAATGATGGCTATATCCAAATTCTCACTTTTTCTTTCGCAGTTTCAACTCAATATTGTTCTTCGCTGCTGCCGCCTTCAGCAACCATGCAGCAAACGCACTTTTTTCTTTAAGCGTCAGCGTTTCCAAATCAGCTCTGTCCTCAATTTGCCTGAGTACCGCCTGCAGGTCTTGCAGATCCAGCAGATTGACTGCTACACAGAACAGCGTCTTTTTCCTCCCGTCATTGTAGCCGGCAAGTAGAATGTCCAAGATACGTGCTTTTTCTTCCTGCTCTGCGTTATAGGCTTCCATTCCAATCTGATGAGCCTTTTTCATATCGGCCTTTTGATTTCCATGTGTTATAAAAGAATCATAGTCGTCAATATGCTCATATTTCGAGCAAGGGTATTCGCCGCACTGAAAGCAGTATTCTACTCCATCATGCTCCATGCTGCATCCTGCAATTTTACAAGACTGATTTCCCTCGCCGCCCCCGCAGCCGGGGCAGTGTTTACTCAAATACATGGGGCAAAGCCCACAGTTCAAGCCACAAAGGGAAAATAATTGATTTTGTCGGTTAAATCCTTTCATAATATCTCCTAACTAAGCTTATCCCCAGCCATTCCAGCTAACATATGCTGTACATGATGCTTGTCCTAACAAGCTGACAAACTGTGATTTATACAGATTGAATTAAGTGGTGTTCAAAAAAAGTTTCAAAGGTATTTGTAGCACCGCCATGTTCTACAATTTTTCCATCTATAACTTTATCAATATCCACCCCTGTAATTTCCAAAACCTTATTTGTGGGTGTTATTCCGAGAAATTCTCCCTTATGAGTGCCTTTCATAATAAATTCTGAAATAACATAATCATCTACTTCATATTGACGGATAATTTTCATAGTGTAATCAGGATAAGTTTTTTTCAATGCTAATAGGTGTTCTTTCATTCCGTCTATTCCTATGAACATTTCTTTTTCTCCAATCCTTTGAACGCAATCCCCCGATATATATTTAGAGATTTCATCAAGTAAATTATCCGAAATAATAACTTCATAGAAATATTTTACAATATCCTTATTTTTCATGCGAAACCTCCGTAAATTCGTATTTGTTTATATGCCCGCTACACATTAACTATTCAGAAGTTTTGTTAAGTCATCAACGGAAACGTCCATTCTCACAGAAACTTCCTCCATCGTCATGCCAGAATCCAGAAAACGCTTTATCACCATTTTCATATCCTCTCCAACCTCTATGAGATGTTCGTCCAGATCGTAGAACCGGATTACACGTTGCCCCCAGCTATGTTCGATAACTTCTCCCAGATACTCAATCTCCGGGTATTCTTTCAGCTTATTCAGGAAGCCATCGAAATCCTGCTCCTCAAAAACCACTTCTGCATTATTGGATTTCTTCAATACTTTTTCCTTTGGTATATTTACCAGCCAGTCAAAATCCTGCTGTAATGCCAGACCGCAGGCAAAAGCGATATTCTTTCCGTAATCCTGATAGACCTCTAGCCCGAACAGTTCCTCGTAAAACTTTCTTGCGGCGCTGATATCCGCTACCGATATAACTGTACATACATACTTCATATAAATGCTCCTTTCAAGCCTCTTTCTCTGTTCTTTTTTTTGATAAAGCCTTTTGTATAGCACACAACTAAATGAAATTATACTGCTTCCTTCTCTTTATAACCATACTGCCCAATCTCCATAGTCAAATGTACCGCTGCCGTGATGTAATTTACCATCTTCCCGTAACTGCCTGAACGCATTTCTCATTCTGCTTAAAATCTCCGGCTGAATATCCAAACTATGATGCGCAGGAAAAACCTTTTTGACTGGAAGCTCCGAAATCTTTTCAAGAGAAGCAAGGTATGCGTCCGGGTCTGTTGACGGATAATAGGCAAATAAAGTGTCCTTGTAAACCAAGTCTCCGGTAAACAGATAACCTCTGTCTGATTCCCAGAAACACATATGCCCCGGAGCATGGCCCGGGGTATGCAATACCTGTATATTCCGTCCACCTAATTCTATGTTCTCTCCATCCTCCAGTACCTTTGTTGGCGTCCCCTGGAAAAACTCATAAGTGCCTGTATCGTAACCGTCTGGTAAATCGCAGCGGTCTGCCACCATCTCTCTGATTGTTTCTATTGTCAGCGGAAACTCACCGTTCAGCCAGCTCAATTCTTCCGCATGGGCATAAAAGTCCGGAAAATATTTATGGCCGCCAATATGATCCCAATGAATATGGGTGGCAACGGCCGTAACAGGCTTATTTGTCAGCTTCATTACTTCATCATAAATATTGCAGATTCCCAGACCCGTATCAATCAATAAGCTGCGGCTGGAGCCATTTAACAGATAGCAATGCGTCTCCTCCCAATGCCGGTATTCGCTGATAATATATGTACCTTCATCAATCTGATCAATCGTGAACCATTTATCCATTTACAAGCATACCTCCATATTTAATATCTGATTCCCTTTGCAGAACATCACTTATTTTTCTGCAAAGGGGGCGTTTATTACTTTCATTTATCTATATTCTCTATCCTTTTCAATACTTTATTAAATGATTGCAGTATTGAAGCCCTCACTTTTTCTTTCGCAACTTCAACTCAATTTTGTTCTTTGCCGCCGCTTCCTGAAGCAGTCCTGCGGCAAAAGCGCTTTTTTCCTTGAGCGTCAGTGTATCCAAATCCGCTCTGTTCTCAATTTGCCTGAGTACCGCCTGCAGGTCTTGCAGATCCAGCAGATTGACTGCCACACAGAATAGCGTCTTTTTCCTCCCGTCATTGTAGCCGGCAAGTAGAATGTCCAGGATACGTGCCTTTTCTTCCTGCTCCGCGTTATAGGCTTCCATTCCGATCTGATGGGCCTTTTTCATATCAGCTTTTCGGTTTCCATGCGTTATAAAAGAATCATAGTCGTCAATATGCTCATATTTTGGACAAGGGTATTCATCGCACTGAAAGCAGTATTCCACACCATTATGCTCCATGCTGCATCTTGCAATTTTGCAAGACTGATTTCCCTCGCCGCCCCCGCAGCCTGGGCAATATTTATTCAAAAACATGGGGCAAAGCCCACAATTCAATCCGCAAAGGGAAAATAATTGATTTTGTCGGTTAAATCCTTTCATGGTATTGGCGCCTCCTCCGGTTTCTGGTTTGTATTTTTCATCAAGTGATTTTTTAATTCTCCTACCGTTTCAAAGATATAATCGGCATTGATGCTTTTCAATTCTTCTGCCTTTGCAGTTGTTCCCCACAAAGCAGACAAGCATACGACTCCGGCTTTTCCTGCCTCTGACACATCTGATACCGCATCCCCTATATACACACATTGTGCAGGAAGCAAATCATATTTCTTTAGCAGCATCCTCAATGACTGCGCCTTAACATTTTCACTTTCGCTGCCCGTCAGGATTTCATCAAAATCATGTTCCATCCCAAACTCATTCAAAGTAATCCGGCAGCTTCTTTCGCCCTTTCCCGTTATCAGCGCCAGGATAAGTCCCTTTGCCCGCAGAGCAGCAATCAACTCCCGGATGCCCTCATAAGGCTGGGAGCACTCATAATGCAGTTTCTCATATAGAGAATAGAAATCACGTAACGCCTGCTCCCAATTCTCCGGAACGATGGATTTTATCATTCCGATTTCGTTCAATCCAAAGGTTTCAATAATCTCCCTGTCTGTCAGCAAATGCCCTGCATAAGGGGATACTGCCTGTCTGAACGCCTTTATACACATTGGTATCGTATCTCCGATTGTCCCATCCAAGTCAAATGCCACCAATTTAATCATGCTCTGATTCCTCGTTAATTCTGCGTATCACTCTGCATGGATTTCCGGCCGCCACGCAATTTGGCGGGATATCTCGGGTAACAACGCTTCCTGCTCCAATCACACTGCCAGCCCCGATTTTAATCCCGGGAAGTATGATGACGCCACCGCCGATCCAGCATCCGTCCCCGATTTCAACCGGCAGCGCATATACCTGGCAGAAGTGCTTTCCGCTCTCCGGGGTCCAGTCTGGTGTCAGGCGTTCTGCCAGTTCCACGGGATGCGTTGCCGTATAAATCTGCACGTTGGAAGCAATCATAACGTTATTTCCGATTTTTATCTGATTGCAGTCGATAAAGGAGCAGTTCATATTGATCGACACATTGCTGCCGGTAATAATATTACACCCATAATCACACAGGAATGGCGCCCCTACCGACACGTTTGTTCCAATCCCGCCGAACAGCTTATGTAAAATCCCTTTCTTCTCTTCTTTCTGGTCATAGGTCAGTCTGTTATAGATGTCAAGCAGCTCTTTTGCCTGTTTCTTATATTGCAGAAAAATTTCATCATGGCAATTATATAATTCGCCGGCCATACATTTTTCTAACTCCGTCACAGAAACACCTCCTGTTCAATTCTGCTATCTGCGTTTTTCAGTTCACACAATAATTTCCATGCCATCATAGGCAAAGAAAATATGATCAAGTTTCTTCTCCAGTTCGCTGTAATAGCCATATGATTTTCCCCATATTTCATCAATATGAGTAACGATAATCCTCTTGATCCTGTAATATTTTTTCAGCTCTATCACCTCGCCTAAGGTGAAAATCTCATCTTTAAACGGTGCATCCTTCAGCTCTGTCCCGTCGCCTAATATGCCGTCATCAGATACCAAACTGATAATCAAAACATCTGCGTCAAAATATAAGTCATTATGCGCAAAGGGTTTCGGATTGCAGCAGGCATAGATAACCTTTTTCGCACCCTCTCTTATAACATAAAAGGTGATATTCCTGTCCGGATTATTATTGATCAGGTCTATATCAATGTTGTCTATTTCTATGTGCGATGTCCCATTGACGCAGATACACCGAAGAATATCCCCATAATATTTCAGGCAGTCGCCGTTCATCCGGTTTATATCTTCTATCACTTCCGGCAGGGCGTAAAATCCAATAGGAATACATTTCTCCTGAATGAAATCATAGCCTATTTTCTCAACAATCCTCATCCCTTTGACATGGTCCGGATCACTGTGAGAAATCGAAAGGCGCTTTACCTCGGATATTTTTTGTCTGTTGCAGGCTACCGCGATTTCTTCCGGTGTATCTATAAGCATTTTTATATCATCAATATACAAGCTTGGGCCTAACCGTTCATACCTTCCGCCCTTTTCCCTGGCTTCCTGACATATCTTACATTTGCAGAAGGAACTCGGAATGATTGACATGCCGCTGCTTCCAACGATTTTTAACTTCAATGGTTTTACGCCTCCTCTTGTCTTAACACTCGTTGATTTATCGGTTCATCTTCTTACGAATTATGATTTTAATGAGCACGCAAATTATTAAAACTACAATCAATGCTATGCCAGAAATTTGAATGCCGGTATACCATGGTGCAGATTGCATAACAAACAGCTCAGGATAATTTTTGTAGTCAAGATATCTGAATATGCTTCCTCCGATAAATGCACCAATGAAGCCTCCTATAAGTATGTTTATAAAGCTGTTTATCTTTTTAAGCATTTTCTTCACCTCACCCAATCATCCATCTTTAATTTCCACAGGCATCAGTTATCAGAGAAATCTATGTCATACCTCGTGCCATGAGAGAATAGAATCCCTTCTGTTAATTGAACACATAAGATGATCGTATTTTCATCGTCAAAGTTGTTGTGCCCGTTATCAATCCATTCGCTGAATGCCTTTCTCAGCTTTTGGGCCATTTCATGATTTTCCTTTTTGCAGAACCACCCGAGGTTTATCCCTTTGCCATGCGCAGTGAACCATTCGCCGGCCACCGCTACTATGGGATTATTACCTATCTGCTTCATCTTGTTGGAGGCAGCATATGTGATGATATAAAAACATCCATCCTCATAATAAGCATTCACCGTTCTCACATACGGAATGTTTTGGTCCGTAGTGGCAAGTGACAGTAAAGTATCATGCCCAAATCTTTCATTCATTATCTTTTTCGCTTCCTGCGGGAATTTTTCACTCATAAACATATTCCTCCTTAACACCGATCATTATTTTCTATTCATCATAATAAAGTTTTACCAAATATATCGCTTAACTTCTCCACTCGACAATTTCTTCTATCCTCTTGCGAGGTCTTTCTTCTGGAAATTCGTCCGGATAACCAAATGCAATAGCGGCAATAAGTTGTCCTTCTCTATTCAGCCATTCACATAATTCCGAATATGCGAAATAGATGTCACATATCCAAAGGCTGCCTATTCCTTTTTCCGTAGCGGCAAGAAGCATATTTTGTATGGAAGCACCGATGGACTGTATATTGCAGATCTCATAAACGTGTTCTTCCGGTGTCATTTCTCCCATTTCATCTTTTCCTAATGAATTAACAACGAAAACGATTGTTGGTGCTGCTTCTATTACATCAACAGTATGTTTCGCCGCGGCAATATAACGTTTGCTCTGAGGTAGCAACGCACATTTATTTTCTTCCCTTACAATTCCCTGACGGAAAACTCTTAACATTTCTTCTTTTGCATCTCCCTGTACCACAATATACTTCCAGGGCTGTCTGTTTTTAGATGAAGGCGCTTTCATTCCGCTTTGGATAATATCTGTCATATCACTTTTCGATATGTCTCTTGTTAAAAATTTTCTTGTGCTCCGCCTTTCATAAATTGCTGATATCATATTAACTACCTCCTACCTCTTTTCCCCTTCGTGTAGTTCCCAACAAATGAGAAGTTATCAGTTCAACAGTCCATTGATTGCCTTGTGTACAAAAGGAACATACATAAAAAACAGAGTTAGCCGTTCCCACAATCCCTCATACTTTAATACCGAGTTTTGAAATTGTTCCTTATCTCCCATCACAAAACAGACAAAGAAAATAAGTGACAAGATAAATGAGCTAATGTCCACTATACCTCCAACAATATCATTTTGCTTGAATAGCATAACTCCACTTAACAGAGGAAAAAACATCAGCAGCATAAAACCGATTGCGGCGCCTACCCCATGTATCTTTGAAGCAGTAGTAGCCATATCTTTAGTTTCATTTACACTGAACATGCCCGAAATAACCCCTGCTCCAACCGCAAAAATCCCAATCGAAAGAAGCACTAAGATAGATAAAATTGGAAACTCTGCTCTTGAAGAAAAATAGTAAGCAAGCGCTACAAATAGCAAAAAAGTTCCAAGCCATATCAACCATACATTATAAATCAATCGAACAGGACTTTGCGGGCTGCCCAATACGCTCATCACCTTAGTTTTACTGTTGTACCCTTTATAATATCGTCCCAGTACCCAGGGGAGAAAGAACTCTCCAACAATTGTAAAGAGCAAAAGAAAATTAAATAATCTGCTGCTCATTACATTTTCCATCATGTATCGTGCCATATGTTTTATCTCCATAAATTACTTGCAATCCATTGATTTCATTTTGCAGGTTTGCTAAGAACTTGCCCGCATGAGCACCATCCATCTGCGTATGGTGAAACTGAAAGGATATCGTCAGATAGTACCTGAACAGCTTCTTTTTGTATCTGCCCCAAATGATAAATGGGTTATTATAAATACCGCTGTTCATACCGACTGCTCCATCAATCTCTGTATCTATGATTGCTGATGTGCCAATCACCATACTGTCCGTCAGGTCCCGGTTCTCGCAGCTGTCAGCCACCTGCATGGTGTATCTCAGGTAATCCTGATTGAACTTCGCCAGATCTTCCGTGAAGAGAATATCGCAGGAGCTGACTTCTCCTTCTTTGTTCTTCACAATAGTATTCACGGCAATGGAATCGTACTGAACCAGTTCATGGCCGACGGGGAGAATATAAAACTCCTTTACGCCTGAAGCCGCCTTGCCAATGCAATAGTCAAGAAGCATATTAAACTTCAGCTTCCTTTTCTTATTTATTTTGATCAGCGGCGTAACATCCAAGATCTTAAAGAATGTCACCATCGGATTCGGCGCATCCATCCATAATTCAAAAGCCATTGCCCGTTTTGTTTGTTTTGGGTCTATCTTTTTTGCCATCTTCGCCTCCACGACCTTCTATTGCCTGTTCGGTCTTCTCTTAACAGCCAACAGCTGCATGAAATCTCCAAACATAGATGTGTCAACAGGCTCAAACATCAGCCATTTCCCATCGTGATAGGTTTTTGAGTCATCGTAAACCTTCTGGACGCTTTCCGAATACTCACTTCGGCCGGCTTCAAATTTTTCCCGCTCGTCCTTTCCCAGTATTACCATAAAACCAATGCAGTTCTCCCTTGCGTATAGGGCGCAGAGTGTTTTTCCGCCTCTGCGGTATTTGTATTCATAGGTCCATGCCTTGCCGCCGCTGTTCCAAATGCGGTCCATATCGTACTTTTCATCAATCGCAGCGCATAGCTTTTGCCACACGTCATATAAAGACTGCCCAATTAAAGCGGTCATATCATCCATATTTGGCATTTTATCAAGCATATCTGTTTTCCCTTCTTTCCCATATCTCTTTTAATAATCTGCAAACCCGCACTTAGTGATTTGCCTATAGATTAACTCTTAAAAATTTCATCTTATCATGGATTAGACTGCAACTCCGTATCTACTATACACGATCACATCCAAGATTTATCCTTTTTTTGTCCAAATTTAATCCTACGGGAATTTCACGCAGTTCCTTCTGGAGGCGGTGTGCAAAACGGATTGTTTTCACCGTACCGCCTTTCTCCCTCCCATCGTACACAGCAATCACACGGTCTGAATGCTCGACCAAATACCGATTGCGCTGCAAATAGACGTTGGGCTGATATTCCTCTTGAATTACCACCATCTCAGTACAGGCACTTAGCAAAGCTCTTGTTTGTACCCTGCGATTCAAGCCTTCCACACGGCTACGGTATGGAAGCACTGCAATCAGTTTTAAGTTCCCGTTTTCTTTCTGCAGTTCCAAAACAATTTCAGCAAAATATTGATCCACACCATCTGCAAAACCAGACAGAAAGACAGTGAAGCCGTCCTTCACTGCTTTTTTTATTTCCTTATTCAGAGCTTTCTTTATGCTGTTAATCTCTTGATCAGGCACATCCCTATGCCCGGTAATACAACATGTCTTTCCTTTCATTGTATCTCCCTCGTTCAATAGTTATATTTTTTCATTTTACCTAATTATAATAGATTTATTTTTTCAGGTCAACGTAAACACCCCTTTTCTTTTTGTGAATAAATCAAATGTGTGAGGTACAATCTATTATAGAATGGGAGGTGAAGGCGATGTATGAAGATTTTGTCCCGGAACGGCTGGCAAAACTGCGATTACAAAAGGGCGTATCTGCACGCGACATGTCATTGTCGTTGGGGCAAGCAAACAACTACATCAATAACATTGAAAATAAAAAGTCACTTCCGGCCATGCAATCCTTCTTTTACATCTGCGAATATTTGGGCGTAACACCGCAGGAATTCTTCGATGAAGGAAACCCTTATCCGGAGACTCTGCAGGAATTTATCGAAGAAGCAAAAAAATTGGATCCCAAGTCTATGGCTCATCTCCTCGGCATTATGAAAGAACTAAACAGTAAGAAGTAAAGTGGCCACGCCGGTTGGCTGTTTTATTTTTTATTATCCCTTATTCAATCCTAAATCTTTTCTCGAATTGTCCTTTATTTATCCTTTTATCACCTGCATGACCAAAACTTCACCATAGGCGCAGCCAAACATTACACTGCGCTATCTGAAAAATAAAAAACGGAGCAAGCGTGGTGGCGAATCCCTGCGTGCTCCATTTTCTATTTTTTCATATGTAAATCCTATTTGGGGCATTGCAATAATGCGTTTTCACTAAACCAAATACAAATTTTCAAAAAAGAGAAGAAGGACAGTCAGCCGGGGACGGCTGGCTGTCCTTCTATTCACTATGCTCCAACGCGGCTTTGATCATGGCAAGTACCAACGTCTGTTTACTGGGAGAAATATCTTTCCAAAGTGCTTCTATCTCCCGGATTTTGCTAATCTCATTTTCCGGCAATTCATCCTGCAGAAGATAATCCGGCGAAATCTTCAAGGCCCGGCAAATATCTATGAATACCGACAAGCTCGGCATTTTCACGTTACCCTCAATCTGCCGGAGATAAGTCGCATTGATATTGCACATCTCTGAAAGCCGGTCTGCCGTCAGGCCACGGTCTTTCCTTACCGCATTAATACGTTTTCCTAATCCGTTATTTTCCATAATCCCACCCATCTATTAGCTATCAGTCACTATTATATACACTATCAGACTACATTATGATTGCTGTTAACAATAGATTCTGATAGACTATAATATATTAGCCAATAGTTTTATGGAGGTACGGATATGAAAAATATTTGGAACAAACTGAGAAACAAATGGCTGGACTATTGGGAGGATGATGAATTTAACATGATAAAATGGCATTTAAGCCAGCATGATAAACGCTCTCTGCTTTATGGTGGATTTATCATCAGCATCCTTACATTGACGGTCTGCCTGTTTGCAACCGGGATCAACAATATACGGATCTCACACAAGAACAATGAAGATGTGCTGGAAATTTATAATATGATATACTCCTATCTGGCTACAGCCACAGAAGATGAGTATGACAAAATTGCGCAGAGCATCCGCCATGATTTGGTGATCAGTCAATACAGAGGGGATATGAAGGAGTTCCTTTCATATATTCCCAACACTGCGGATAGCTGCTGTCTGGAACGGTCAGATTATCTGGATCGTATCTGTCTGGTTTTCCTGAATACCGGCGAAACATATGGGCTGGATATCTATAATAAAGCCGACAGCATAGCCGAACAGAAAGAAATCGGCATGATGCTGATCTCCGGTTATGATGAAATCAACGAAGCACAACTCATCATCAGAGCGCAGCCAAGCCAGGGTACCAGTTCCGTTTCTTTGGATCGGGGACGTGGGATTGTCAGCTTTCACAAAATGAAATCCTTATACTGTGATGACTGTATTCAGGATATTTTAAATACGGTAGAAAATGAATTGGTAGATGAAGCTGTGCTTTATGATACGGAAAAAAAGAAATTCTACCCTGTTACAGAAGGAAGTCTGCAAATTGGAGATTATGCTTTTGACCTGTTTTATGAAGCCGGCAGCTTTCGGATAGATATTGATTACATCGGCGAATAAAAAAACACCGCTGCAGGGAACTCACATTCACCGCAGCGGTATTTTTACGAATGGCATTTACGCCCATCTTCAATAGAGAGGAAATGGTATTTAGGCCTGCAGTAAAATACCACCAGAACAGCTTCTTGTCTTACATCTGATGCGTTGCATCTGCTCCATTCTCCTGCCTGCCTTATGCTTAGTATAAGGCTCTAACCGCCTGTCTGCCCGATATATCTCCTACAGAAAATATCAGTGGTGCAATATTTCAATAGAAGATTAATTTCGCTACAATTTCTTCATTCCTTACAAACGGATCTTCCCAGTACCTCGAATCCAGTGAATGCTCCGCATTGTCTCCAAGGACATAATAACTCTTCTCCGGTACTGTCAGACTGGCTCCGTTATGCACTACCTGTTCACCTTCCTCCGCTGCAATACGCTTGACCAGCAGCTTCCCGTCATGATGAAAAATAATGATGTCACCGACTCCGAGTCTGGAGTAAATTCGGGTTCCTACGATATAACTGTCTTTTTTCAATGTCGGCTCCATAGATTCTGTAGGCACATAACCGAACAAAAATACAACCTTGAATAGAATCAGAGTAATGGCTATGCTGAAAAACGGGATTGCCCATTTCCATAAATTCTTTTTTTGTCTATTCATAACTTGCCTCCAAAATAAAAAAAGCGGGATGCCGAAAAAACCACTCAAGGTTCTCAGCATCCCTTATGTCTGGCTGTCTTCATTCCTGGTGATAGGCAGCTGCAATCTGTGCAAACTCCGGCCGGCTCTTCAGATATTTCCGCGCCTTGGATACCCAAGCACAGACCAGCTTTGCCGAAGCGTTCATTCTTTCTCCGATCTCGCGGCTTGTATATCCTTTTGACATCATACAAATGGCTTCTATACCCTTACAGGTGGAAGACGGCGCATCGGCCTTTGCCTGTTCGAGTGCCCGATTGATGTCCATGCGGAAATCCGACAGTTCCTCTGTGACTTCCTGTTCTGCAGCAATGTACGGCGTCACATCACAGGTAGTCTCCTTCGTCTGCCGCCTGGTTGCATAAATCATGGCGTCGCAGATTTGGTGCCAAATCAACCGGTAGGCATAGGTCGAGAACGTCCCGCCTTTGTCTGTTGATGCTGCTTTACAGAGCCCGATGCAGCCAATCTGATAAAGATCCTCATAGGAATACATACCGACCTGATAAGGAGGCTGCAGCTTATCCTGAATGACCTTATGTATCAGACCAATGTTCTTTTCAACCTTTTCCCGTTCTTTCTCTGTCAATGTTATGAAGCTGCCACTCTCCCTTCTAATGCCCGAAATTGGCGCCTGTTCTTTCCGAATTTCCATCGTTCCATCAGTCTGCGGCTCTCCTCAATGACCTGCTTGCAGTAATACTCACCCAAATAGCCAATGTGCGCTTCCGATAAAGGTGCACAGATCAAATCCGCCAGCCACTGATAGGCATCCTGTTTGCTCATCATTCCAGACTGGTGCAGCTGGTCAAAATAATGATGTGCGGTCCGCCTTAGTGTGCGAAGCTCATGATTGGCCAGACTCCCCACCGGGATATTAGTTCCGGCATGGACCCTTACATAAGCATCACATTCCGGATAGTGACTGCACACATAAAGCATTGTTTTCTTACTGTTATCATGATAAATCCCATCAGCGCTTCTATAGATTACCGGGCTGCCGCAATAAGGGCAGCGCATGGAACCTGCCTGAAATCCCTTTCTTTTCTTTTTTTGTTTTTTCATCGTCTTACCTCCGTTTGGATAAAAGAAAAAGCCGGAAGGTCTGCAAAAAAGCATACAGAGCCAAGGCGCTGGAATTTCAATGTCTCATCCAGCATATTGACTCTGTAAGTATTTAAGCAGCCTTCCGGCCATAATATTCAATTGACTTGCGTTGTTGTGGATCCGCTCAATGCGCAGAATCCGTAACGGTTCCCTGATTCCCTTGAATCAGGTCTGACGCTATACCACAAACGTACCGAGAGCCTGAACGCAAGCCCCTGCCACGGTTATAGTATAGCAAACAAAAATCTGCGTGTCAAGCCTTATAGGAATATTTATTTTAATTTTTATATAAAATTATTCCTTTAGGGCTTTTCGTGCATTTTGGACTCAGTCTGGGACTAATCATCCTCATATTCATCCTCATCCTCGTACTCTGCATCGCTTTCCCTGCGTTTTTTCACCACCCGCATTGCGACCAGGCTGCCGACGGCCAAAACCATGCCGCCTGCAAATAGAACCAGATGAAGGACCGGGATACCGGCAACTGTGCCTTTTTCATACTGCTCGCTATTTGAGCCATTGCTGTCCTGGTCCGCATTGCTCTCTTTTTGCGCTTCCTCTGTTGTGGCAGGGGCCTGCGTTGCCTCCAGGGCAGATACGGATGAATTCATACAGGTCAGCACATAGGATTTGCTGCCGCCCAGTTCCATTCTCAGAACACCGTCATCGCCGACTGCTATGGTACCGGGATACATTCCGGAGTCCGTTTTCATCTGAAACTCTACTCCAGCCCAGTCTGCACCAAGCTGAATCTCCAGTTTTTCAGGCTCCATGACCTGCATTTCCGTCCCATCTGTCCCCTGAGACTCCGCATAGATCGGCGTAACCGGAATGCAGAGGATACAGATGAGAGAGAGGACTGTCAGAATCCCTTTTAACAATTTTACTCTCATGGTCATTACCTCCTAAAATCAGAACCGGGCAGAAAATTCCTGCCCGGCTCCTTTATGTTCATTTACATATTCTTACTCTGCTGTCTCTGCCGTTTTCTTTCTGCGCTTTTTTGCCCAGAAGATGCTTGCACCAAGTCCAACGGTGCTGGCTGCAACCAGGCCAACCCAAATCCACGGATTGAAGTTATCGCCTGTCTTTGGCACATCAACCGTCACTTTATCATTATGGACATTGACGGTCAGTGTCTCATCTGCTACCAGTTCAACTACTACAGGTGCAGGACGCTTGTACCCAGCACTGAGGCTGTCTTCCACCTCGGTGATCGTATATTTTCCGATTCGAAGCTCCTCTATATAAATTTCCCCGCTAGAATCCGTCTTGAACGTCTTATCGTAGTCATCACCAACAATATGGAAACTGAAGCCCTCAACCACCCCATCGCTGGATGTTTTGATAATCTTCAGATTGCCTTTTTTGGCCTGGTTCAGGAATCCTTTGCCAGCTTCGTTCTCCACCTCATAGACTTTACCGTCTGTATCTATGCTGACATAGTAGACCCCCTCGTCCAAATAGAAACCTTCCGGGGCCTTCGATTCTTTTACGAGATAGCCATTGAAACGCAAATCAGCCATTTCATATTCACCAGGCTCTGTTTCATCCATTGTACCAAGCAGCTCATCTTCATCATCAAGCTTTTTATTGCCATTGCTGTCAAGGTAAACCTCAAACTCGGCGCCTGATAACTTATGGTCCGGATAATCTGCATCATATTTTGTCAAATGAATACTACCCATGATAAACTTGTTAGTAATTTCCAATTCGACAACCTGTCCATCCTTCTTAATTTCAACAGGGATGGGCTCCTCAGATAGGACAAAACCTGCCGGCTGTTCTATTTCACACACGATCCATGATCCGTATGGCACCTTCTCAAAATTGAAGCTGCCATCTTCAGCAGATGTAGTCACCAGAATTGCATTTTTTTCCACAAACTCTTTTGTTGACTCCGCAAACAGACCAATTTTCGCTCCTGCCAATGCATTGCCGTCTTCATCCAGCTTTTTACCGGAAATGGAGCCATATTTTAAAGTGTTTTCAATGGCTGCTCCATCATTAGCCGGAAGCTGTACCAATGCTGTTTCCTGCCCGGCGTACTCAAATACTACAGGATACTTTTTGTCGGTTGGCAGATAATGTGGATCCGTACCGTCTTCGCGCAGGTAGTAACTACCAAACGGCAGATCCGTCTGTGCTGCGGCGGTTCCATCCTCCTGAACCTCCAGTATTTCGATTAACCCATCAGCCGGAATGACCGTTCCATCTGCCGCAGAAATATCCTCCGCTGCATATAGTCCAAAAATAACGCTGTGAACTTCACCGTTCATACCAATACCGAACTGCTTATCCTGTTCCATCACTTTTTCCAAGCTGATCAGTACCTTCTGACGTTCATTATAAAAGCTGGCTGAGGTTTCTGTCACTTCGACTTCCTGTCCGGCATAGACCAGCTCCACTAACTGGGATTTTGTATTCAGAACCATTCCAAACGGTGACTGGGCTTCCGAAATTTCATATTTTCCCAAATATAAAAGGGTACTGGATGCTTTCCCACTGTCATCCGTTGTAATGGTATCAACCACCGAACCCTTTTCTGCTCGGAGCGTACCATCTGGCGTATAAATGTCTTCTGCTGCGCGGATTTCATAAACTGCACCTTTCAGTCCGCAGGTTTCATAAACCGGAGTATAGCGGTCAGAAAATCCTTTGTTTTCCTCCACCAGAACTGTGGAAAAAATCTCGCCACTCTTGGTGATATGGATTTTGCCCTTCTGCGGCATGTTGTGTTTTTCTACCACTACCACGTTCTGGCTTCCATCCACCTCAAAGGACACGGGTTCGCTGCTCAGCACATAACCGTAACACGTTTCTACCTCTATCAACTCATACCGGCCGTAGGGGAGCTCGCAGGGAAGCATCAGCCAGCCTTCGTCATTGGTAAAAAACGTATCAATTACAACAGGGGTCGGATAATAAATATTCTGCGAAATCTTTTCTCCTGTAGAAAGGTCGCGCACCTGAAACCCAACGCCGGCGGCAGGGATGATTTTCCCGGTTTCTGCATCGTGTTTTTCCACACGGATAAAACTGGACTGGGTCAGGTTGTTCAGAATATAGGAATACGTCTGGTCATTTTCATGGATGTACACAGTGAAATCCGGGACAAATGCCTGACCTTCCATGCCCTCAATCTGATGGACGATGTACCTGCCGTAGGGCATATCCTTGGAAACAGTAAACCCATCTGCGTCTGTTGTCAGGATGTCACGCTCTGCCTCGCGGGCATTGTCAAAGCTGCCTGCACTGGCAAGATAGATCTGGAACTTGGCACCTTCCTCTGGCTGTTCAATGATGCCCTCATGTCCGGGTGCTTCAATTTCCTCTTCTGGAATCGGAGTGGGTTCATATTTATCTTTTTCAGGCTCTGTTTCGGACGGAACTGTCTCTTCGGTTTCTGGCTCCTCTGGAACTGCTTCGGTTTCTGGCTCCTCTGGAACTGCTTCTGTCTCCGGTTCCGTTTGGCTATCACCGTCGCTTACTGCAGCATCTTTTGGTTCTTCTGTTACATTACCGCCGTTTTCTTCAGTTTCTGCAATTTCAGACTCAGTCCGGGCATCGCTGCTACCGGCATCCTTCTGGGCATTGCTGCTACTTTCTGCTGCAAGCATGAGTAGTTCCGCTGCCTGCCCGCCCAAAGCAGATGGATCCTCAGTTTCCTTTGCTATTTTCGCTTCCTGAACATTCTCAATATCATCCTGCTCTTTGTCAATATGCTTGATCAGACGGATGCGGCCCATGATGACCTGCTCAGTAACACTTATGGGAATTTGATTCAGCTCTATCTCAAAATTACCGGGTTCTGCAGGGATAGTGTAAACGGACTCGTCTAAAAGATATCCTTCCGAAGGACTGATTTCTCTCAACGTCCAATCGGAATCACTGATAAAATAATCACTGATAAAGGAACCTTCGGCATCCGTTGTATATGAAGCAACCAATGTATCACCCTGATACAAACCATACACTGCTCCTGCCAGACTTGCATCACCCTGAGCATAGCCTGTTACGCGATCCTTTTTATTCACTTCCACACGGAACTTCTTGAGGATGTTTTCAAAACTGCACTTTGTTACTTTATTCCATTCTATCTGCGCCGTCTGGTTTGCAGGAATCACGTATCGCACTGCCGTGTCAGTTTCTTCCAGTGTATAGGGCTCTGTACCACTGATCAGTACATTTTCAAACCTGGCTACACCAGATGAATCTGTGACTGCATACTCATCTACGGCAAGTCCTGCAAGGGAAGTACCCGATAACCGGAAGGTAACTCCCTCTACGAGGCCGTCTTCAGACGTTTTTGTCACTTCCAGCTTTCCCCGTTTCAGTTTATTGTCGAACGTTACCGTCGTCGTCTTTCCTCCGACAATGGTAATCGTTTGACTCTTTTGAGGCTCATATCGATCATAACCAGCCTCAGTTACCGTATAAGTACCTGGGAACATGCCCTCGACAGTAATGGTACCATCTTCCTGTGTTGTCACGGTCTTATTATAATTATTTCCAGTAATGGTAAACTGGATGCCGCCCACGACTCCGTCTTCCGAGGTCTTTTTCAAGCTCATCGTTCCAACAGGTGTTTCCACATTCAGATAGGCATTTACCGGATTGGCCTTCTCCACACCGGTCACAACATCCTGAAGAGCATCGTCTCCATAAGCAATCAATTTCGCACTTTCGCTTACTGACGGCACATTGTTTCTGGTTGCCGAAATGCGGACGCTGCCCTTAAATGCCTGTGCCGAGGTAATCTCCAGCTGATTCCCGGACTTGGATATTTTTACGGAAGAATTAGACGAAGAAAAGTTGTAATCGCTTAACACACCGTTACTGTCCGTTAATGTTAACGTATATTTCCCGTTAGAATATTTTAATTCCTTCGTCACCCCGTTTGTTGAGCCTGACATAAAACTTGGAATCGTGTTATGTTTTGTCAGTAGGGATACAATTTGGTCATAAGCCGCCCTTGCACCACTGTTGGGATAATTGGATCCAAAATGAAGGTTGTACACCGTGGAGCTGGTCTGTTTGTAGGAACCTGTGGCTTCACGGCATCCCGTAACGAACTCCCATACCAACGTCTGTGTAGCAAGCCATTTCTCATCATCACTACCGGAAAGATTGCCCCTGTTTCCCTGGTACCCATACAGAAGCGCCATTCCGACTGCTTTCTGTTGGGCATTGGAAAGGGCATCCCATGTTTTTGACGATGCCTCTTTCAGGGTGTCCCCTGTATGCAACGGAACACCGGGCTGGATACAAAAGCCAGTATCGCCGTCAACAAACATCCTATATTTATACTTTCCCTGGCCTCCGGCAGTATATCCATTGATGACGGCGCCGGAATTGTAATGCATCGCATTGCCATTAGAATCATAAGTATAAGAAAATGTAATCACCGCCGCATCGCCTGTGGCAGCAAATACATTCTGGATCGGTATCACAGAAAAAGCTGTGACCATGGCAAGCAGCATAGCTGCGGCCTTCCTAAACATTCTTTTAAATTTCATACGTTTCCTCCTGATTTTGATAATTAACCTATGGCAAAAATAAAAACCCCGGAAGCTAAACCGGGGATCCTGCCTCTATACTGGTTATGCTGTTAATTTTCCATATCCACGGTCTGCCTCATCGACGCACCGGTCAAGTATCTCAAAAAAACGTGGTGCACCCAGTTCTGCATCAAGCCACTGGGTGGCACGGTAAGAATAGCACCCGACCTCATCATTGATGGCATGGCTGCCGAGAATGCTGTGCAGATTCAGTTCGTTTGTCATTTGCCTCTGTCTGGCAGTGCTCGGCTTCTCAAGTGCCTTGGCCAGGCAGAACACCAAAAGCGGATGAAGCTCAGAAAATGAAATCTGCAGATAATAATCCCGGTATCCTGCCATCAGGGATATGTCATCCTGACTTTCGATTTTAAGTTCAGACAGGATCATCTTTCGGGTATGCTCGGCAATCTCTCTGCGCTTCTTCTGCTCAGCCTGGCTGAGATCACAATGGTTCATGGAGTTCCTCCCTTCTCTCAGATTGAGTTTCATATATTATCTGGGTGCAGCAATATGCGTGATGGCGCCCCAGATCCTGTTGGAGTCATGGTTGATTCCCAGTATTCTGACGGTTACTCTCGAACCTCTGGGCGGGCGGCCACGCTTGGGATAACTGCACAAACAGTCGATACCTCCGTCCAACGCCACAAATACGCCGTTGGTGTCCACCATGCTAACTGTACCCACATAGCGGTTGCCGACAGAGTATCTGCGCAGTGCTTTCTCATACGGATTCTCACCGGATTGCTTGACCGAAGCTGTCGCCTTGATATGGTTCCGGTCACTGCGGTCCACCTCCAGCACCTTTACCAGGATTCTCTGCCCGGGCTGAAAATGCGCCGCTGCGTCCATCCATCTCTGGTAACTGAGTTCTCTGAGCGGGATATAAATCTCCAGACCGAACAGGTCCACGAAAATGCCCGCACGGATCACCGACACGATTCTGGCTTCTGCGCACACGCCTGAGTAGAGCAGGTTATTCCCATCCCTGTCCGTACCCAGATAATACTGCTTACGTTTTGCCTTCATCGCATCCAGACGGCTCGCCGCTGCAATACCGGATGCTGGGTCAATGCCTTTGACGATATAATCTACTTCAGCACCCAGACGCTTGGTAAGCAAATAATGCAGCACGTCCTCCGGAAGCCTGCCGCGATAATCCGCTGGCGACTCCACCGCTTCCTCTGCAGGAATGATGACTTTGAACTCACCGTGGTAAATGACTGCGAAAGAACGGGAGGGATTGTCCTCGGGGCGCTCCACACCCTGGATGGTTCCGGTCAGAATGCGGCCGGTTTTCTGGGACTCCAGTAAATCCAACAAATCGTTCTTGGCTTTTTCTGCATCTGTCTCGACACTGAGCTGGTCATCAATGGCCAGCACCGGCGAAACCGGTCTGGCAGACGCACGCTTTCTTTTAGGCTTAGGCGCCTTTTCGACGTCGTCGGATGCATTCTTTTCCCCTGAATCCGCTTCTGTGTCAGACTGGGATGGATTTTCCTGGGTCTTCCTACGCCCGCGGGGTTTTTTCACCTTTTCCGGCTCAGTCTGGGGCGGTTCCTCTTTCGGGGATTCTTCGCCTAACGCGTTTCCTGAAGAGTCATCACCTCCGGCGGAATCCGTGTCGGTCTGGGAAGATATTTTTTCTTCGGGCTCCGAAGGCGGCTTCCCATCATTTGTTTCCATATCAGTCTGGGAGTCAGGCTCTTCTTCAGGTCTTGGATCCGTGAATTCTTCTGAAGGGGCCCCCTCCAGGGAATCCTCCGGGTCAGTCTGGGATGGTTCCGCATCCGGGGAGTCGTTTTCTGGCTGGGGCATCTCCGCAAGCTCCGGATTCACATCAGTCTGGAGAACTGCTTCCTGCAGAATTTCCTCCTCGGGAAGCGTTTCTTGTTTTTTAGTTGCCATAGTTCGTACCTCCTGTAAATTTAAAATTCAGCCGGCGGTTTTGCCGAGCTGTAAAGACTTTTTTTGCGTGCCGGCTTTTTCTCCGGCTCTGTCACTGGGACAGGTTCGCTGAGTATCGGTGCCGTAAATATTGTTGCCGGCTGGTAATCCATGATGGATGTCCTCACAATCTGCTTCGACATGGGATGTTTTGTAAAATCCAGTTTTGTGAGCTTCAAGAGGTTACAGCCTCGTATGACGCAGAGCATTTCTTCGTTTGGAAGCCGCAGGACCTCATCCGGAGTCAGAAGTCTTCTCCGTCCCTGTCCCTCAGTATGACGATACTGGGGAATGACCTGAGCGATTGCAATGGTTTGCCGCACTGTCATAGTAGAATTTACCTGTACGGACATATCCCCTGATCTTGCCGAGATATACTCAGCCGTAACCTCGTCGGTACATCCCAACATCAGTTGGATATCGCAGTTGCCGATAATCTCGGCCCACAGGTTATTGGGATACCGATTCTGCAGCTGGCCCAGGCTCTGCACTGCCAGCATCACACGAATGTCCCTGGAACGCACCACCGAAAGGGAACGGGCAAAATCCGACCCGTCTTCTGCACCGCCGATGCGGCCAACATTGTTAAACTCATCCAGAATTAGATTTACGGGCACATCGCAGCGGCCGTTTGGCCGGCTGTCCGCATACCGGGTGAGTTTGATGAACATGAACGAAAAAAAGAGCGATGACAGGAATGCCATGGTGGCATCCTGATCGCTCAGGACAATATAATATGCGCATTTGTGTCTGGCGGGCGATGTCAGATCAATGTCAGACTGGCTTGTAATCCGCTGCACCGCCTGGTTTTGCAGCACCTGCAGCCGTGTGCCAAGTCCTAAAATAATTCCCGATTTTACGGTGTCGCTGGACTGGGCGAATAAATTAAAAGGCGCCCTTGCCGGATGATCAAGCGGAAGCTTGTCGAACATTGCCGTCAGCTGCCGCTCGCTGTTCTGGGTCAGGAGCTGATAGACTGCAGTAAGGTGCTTCATGTCAGAACTGCGGGTTCTGTCCTGATCTACCAGAAGAATCAAAGACTTTAACAGGTTTCCTTCGCCATTGTCCCAAAAATGGTCGCCTTTACCGGAACTGGTATTGCCGATGATGACGTTCGTGAGCACCTGAGCCATCAGCGTGTCTCCGTTTAAGTCTGACATGCAGTTCCACGAATCCCCATGCTCAGGCGTGACCAGGTTAAAGATCTTTACCTCGTAGCCTGCCTGCCGGTACATTTCTGCCGTATCGGCATACAATTCCGCTTTACTGTCGGTGATAATCACAGACTCACCACGCTTTAATGCCTGGAATAATGAATTCCGGATGATCGCACGTGATTTCATGGTACCCGATGCACCGAATATGGCGATGTGCCGGTTGAGTCTGGTGTCTTTGGGCATACAGACCGCTTTTCCTTTATACTCACCAAGAATCGTTCCTTCGGCTTTATCGACGGAAGACACCTCCAGCACCTCGTGCATTTCTTTTTCTTCCATCCATGAGGCGGTTCCGTAAATCCCGGTCTTGCTTTTGGTGAAACCTCTGGGGTCATAACTTTTTCCGTCAAACTTATCATGAAGCTTGATATAAGCAAAGACTCCTCCGCCAATAGCTAAAAGACCAAGCATTCCTTTCAGCCCGTCTGGGGTAAACGCCATCGGGAAGCACACCACAGGGTTCCAGCTGACTGGTTTCATGGCTGCCTCACCGGCAAGCCCATCCGCCTGCATCCATGCTGCGTAGTTTGAAAACAATTGGCCAAGCATCCCGCCAAGATAGAAAAACGCTGCGCATCCCAGTATGACAGCCATGGTAATACCGACCGCCCTTTTTTTATCTTTCAAACAAATTCCTCCTCTCTGGGCAAAGCTCCGCTTCCACCGAGTCCATTCCGATGGTTTTGATGCCGGCAAGCCCGCCCAAGTATTCCCGGAGGAAGTGCGTCTGGTGGGGGAAGCATAGAACCTCAAATCGTCCGGTTCGGTTTTCAATTGCTTCCCGAAAGCGAATGAGTCTTGCAATGTCCCCATCCAGATGCGATAAGATATTTACGCCGTCCACACAGGCGTCGTATTCAAAAAGCCCTCGGTCATAGGATCTAACCTCGGACTCAAATAAAAGTTCAAGAAGCTGCGCTTTCCAGTCTGGCACAGAAAAAAGGCGCAGCTGCCGGATACCGTCCCCGTTCATGGGGATAAAGTGGATGTGGCGGTAAATGGAATCAAATCGAAACTCCAACCGTCTGGTCTTGTCTGATTCTAACAGAGTTCGCAGGGCTGTCTCTCCAGACTGGCCAAACAGTATCGCTGAATCCACCTGTGAAATGCCGGCATTCAATCGTGCCAGCTCGATCAGACTGTGGAGGGCCTTATATTCCCCCATGCCGCTCCACTTCATCACGGCATCCCTTGTATTATAAACGGCATAACATTTGCCGGAAGAAAATAATGCGCCGGTCATGCGGGTAAACATGGTCTTGTTCATCTCCGCTTCCCCAACTTTCTTCAGATCCTTTGCCAGATAAAAACAGGGCGTACCAGGCACAACCCGCAGAATCTCCCGGTTCTGAAGTCTGGAGAGAAGATACGGCCTTGCCTCCATACCGGCTTTCATGAACATCGCCGCAGCTTCCGCAACCCGGTGGTTCCTGTCCCGGTGTGATGCGTCTCCTGGAAAGCGGTGTCCCCAGAATGCGTCCATGTAATATCCCTGCACCCCCGGATGCAGCCATTCCAGTATGGGAAGCGCACCCTTGTAGAGCCGGATGGTTTTTCCTGCCCCTTTTCCGGATATGGTCAGGAGGCGGCAGGTGATTTCGTCCCTGGAATTGAAATTGCGAATCGTCTGAAGCGTAGTCAGTCTGGAAATAAGAGCCTTATAGACCCGTTCACTCCCAAGCAGAGAGAGGCTTTTGAATGGGAACTCCCCCACAAATGAAAGGAGCGTGATGAGCTGCCAGACCTGACTGCCCGGGCGGAAATGAACCATAAACCCTCACCTCCGCTCATAAGCATTTTCCGACAACATGACTGCTCTCTTTGTCGGAATTCCCGGCATAAATACGCCCCCAAACCGCTACTATACTGGGCTTTTTTGCCCTTTCGGAAGATATGTATTTTTTCTCCGCCCGAAAAGCCTCGTTTTTACATATATTTTTACGGCTAAATTTTCCTTTTTTCATAGAGTGGCACCCCCTCATCCGGCATCCTGGTTTCCTTTACCAGCCAAATGGGGAAGTCCCATTTTGGCACTACATAAACCTCAGTCCGGTCCGCCGGCCCTTCTGCGCTGCAGTAATAATGAGAGCAAACCGATGGGCCATCGTCCGTCATCACATACATGGCTACGATATCCGAAACCATATTGATTTCAATGTTATCATGATCCCGCCTTTTTCTTTCGGGTCTGGCTTTGTCATATACATGTCGGTAAATCAGGATACAGTCCCAATACCGCACAGGCGGTTGCTTTTCAAAAAAAGCACGCATAGCAGGGTATAAAAAAGAGCGGACATAATCCGCTGACCCTCCTGCCTTTTTCGGAAGCAATGCCGGGATACGGAGACAAAACCAATCCTCCGCTGTAAAACCGATTTCTACGGGTATACAATCCTTTATCCGACGTTCTACCTCAAGCTTTGCATTCGGCACACCGGTATAAGCGGGAAGTACCCGCGTCAAAAGCACCAGCCTCTCCGCTGTTTCTTCCAGGTTAAGCGAATGCAGATAAACTTCATAGATGCTCCCATTTTCACAAAACCATTGTGTAGAAGCAAGCTGCTCCTGCAATCGTTTTTCCAACCTCCTGATTTTACCCATCGTGTCCTGAAATTTTGTCATCGCTCACTGCCTCCTCTGAATAGAAAGTAACCCCTGGCTCCTCATCCCCCTGAAAGTCAACAGTCGCGAACAGGCAGGGGGCATGGGGAAGCCACATCCCGTATGCCATAGAGATACGGGGAAGAACAATAATATACTTCAAATCCTCCTGAGGTTGGAGCAGTTTCAAAAGATTCTGCTCGCCTTCATATAACACCACGATTTCGTAACCGATATTCTCCTTTAAGAAAAAAAGCTGAGATGGATAAACCGCCGGATAATGTGCCATCGGGTCAACATAATCAATGTATTTCAGAAGAACCCATACGGCAAGAATGGTTCGCTGATCCGGTTTATCCATCGCATCCAGCCCAATGTAATAGCCGCTCGACACATCCGCAATCCGCATCTGCTTCTTCAAGTTCCGCAAGATTTTATCTGCGGTCTGGGCTGGTTTTTGCAGCATTCGTGTAATCTGGGTTTTCGGCAGGGCTCCGTACTGTGAGAGCCACTTTACAACATACTGCTCATCTTGCAGCAGCATAGGCAACACCTCCTTTTTGTGCGTATTTTTCATAAAATGCGTATTCTACGCAGAATGCGTTTGTTCCTGCTGGCGTTCCTTTAAAAGCGCCTCCAACTCAGCCCGGTCGGTCGTAATCATTTCTTGCTCCTCTTTGGAAGCCTTGATTACAACAGGAACTTTGTTATTGTTGGAGCAGACCAATGCTTCGCCCCTCTCAAACCGGGTAACAGAACGGATCTCTGTTTTGGTCAGTTTCAGCACTTCTTGCACATATTTTGCTTCATCCGGCTCAAGATTCAGTATAATCTTATTCTTGCTGTTATTGATAATCGCACGTCCATACTTGCCATCCTCCAAACCGAAGAAATCGGACAGGTCTTGTGTTGCGGAGACGGCGGCGCCACCAAAGCCCCTGATGGTTTTGAAGATGGTTAAGCAGAACTCTGCCGCCATCCGGTTGGAACTGGCGCCGATCAGCTGCCATATCTCATCAATCATAATGGCTTTCTTTTTGGTACGGTCTGCCTTGACCGTATCCCAGACGTAATCCAATGCTATGAACATTCCGACCGGAAGTAATTTGCCTTTCAATTCCGAAAGGTCAAGTACGATATATTTATTGGACAGGTCCACATTGGTCTGTTGGTTGAAACTCTGAGCAGAACCTGTTACAAAGCGGCTGATGATAATAGCAATGCGCTTCGTCATGGGATTTTTCAGTAATTCCTCATGAAGATCCCCGATAATCGGCATTTTTTTCATCTTCGGCGGGGAGACGCTGCGGCTTACATACAGCGAATCATTGTCATGTGTGATTCCGAACTTTGCATAAGTCTGAATCAAAGCCTCGTCCAACATCTGCTCTTCCTCATTGGACATATCCGGAATCAGCAGGGAGAAGAACGTCATCAGCTGCTGAATCTTACGAGCCAGCATGGAATCCATTTCGCTGTAGTCAATCTCGTCAATCAGCTCCATCTCCGGAGAGATGGTATGCCGGATCTCCATGATGTTGATGCAGTGCGGGGAACCGGGAGCAATCTTGATGAACTCGCCGCCGATCTTCTTGCAGGCTCTGCGGAACTCGTGTCCCTTGATGGGAGCCAGGATAAAACACTGGATCCCTCTCATTCTCATGCGCAGCGCCAAAAGCTGCATGGTAAAGGTCTTGCCTGCACCGCTGGTGCCTAAAAGGTTCAGGTTGGCGTTCTTGTTTTTCTTCGTATTGAACAGATCCACGATACACAGTGAATTATTGTGTCGGTTAATACCAAGCAACACGCCTGTATCGTCCGACATTTCAAAAGAAGTAAACATATAGGCAGAGGCTGCGCCGCTGGTCAGCACGTTCCTCCTTGATTTCTTTTCCAGTGATGACTCAATCTTTAAAAACGGCATCACAGACCGCAGCGCCGCTTCCTGCTGAAAACGGCAATCGCTTACATACATATCCATGGACTTTAACATATCCACGATCTGCTGTTTGCGCCACATCAACTCTTCATAGCCTTTGGCAGAAACCGTGACGAACACGGACATATAGAACAAATCCTCATTGTTATTGGCAATTCCATACTTAATGAAGTATCCGGCCTGTATGGAATTGGTCAATTCCTCATAGTCAGTGCTGGTGTCCTGCATACTTTTCAGTTTTGTGCGGTTTAAGCGGATACGCTGTGCCACCTTGTCAATGGTCTTGCTCCGGTTCTCCCGCCTCAGCTGTATATCTATGTCAATCCCGTCTCCGGCATTGATGAGCGACGACATCCACCCCGCCCGTACCATACCCGGATACCCATTTCCTTTTATGAACAGGAAGGAATAATAAAGCCCGTCCATCACGACATAGTTGTGATGGGTCAGGTCAATGCCGCGTGGGGACAAAAAATGCGCCATGCGGATCGGCGGGATGGGGTCCACACCGATGACCTTGTCTTTTGCTGCCATTGTATCCACGACCACACGGTTCACACGGGATGAGAACGGCTCATCCACGCAGGAGCGGCGGTTAAAGAACATATATAAAATCTCTGCCGTTGCCTCATCTGGGTCTTTCGGCTGGAGAATGGTATTCCCGCACTGCAGAAAATAAGCACGGGCATTTTGCTCTGCTGTCTGCATCATGCCATAAATCTGGGAAAAATCATCCCCATCGCCACGGCGAACCTCTTCATATTGGAAAATTAAAAAGAAGCGCCTTGTAAGCGCTTCCCTGCTTCCCACATCCTTGATCAGGCGGATATAGCCCTCTCCAAGATGTCGGCATTCTTCGCTTTCCTCGGCTTCCAGTTCATCATGAATCATGGCAACATGCTTATCCGAGTCTGCTTTTCTGGTAATACTTTTAAACTGAAGCCGCATAGGAGAGATTTTCAGCCAGCTGGCAAAAGACGATATGATATTAAACTGTTCTTCTCCGGAACGCAGCATAAAGTTTATCGGCTCAATTTCAAGAATCCGAATGTATCTCCCATCGGTCGTCTCAATAATACCGTGCTGGAGGCTCTTAATCGGAATGAAGTCCTGAACGAACTCCAGCTTTTCCGGTTTTTTTGCCCTTTTTCTTTGCCGAGCTGCCTTTTTTCTTTTTTCGGAGCTGCTTTGGGTCATATCTATATCCCACCCTTCTGTAATGTAATTTTCTCCTGCTTGCAAAATACCGTATGATGTGTCCTATATACTGAAACAGCGAATCGCCGTCAATACCCATCATGGAAACAACAGCAAGCGGTAAAAGCGTCAGCGTCATAACGACGATGCGGATCGTTCCGGACATGGGTATCAACATCAATTCCGGATACCCCAAAACGATCAATAATATCCCTGTCTCTACTGCATTCCTTGGCTCCAGCATTCCGCCCAAAATCTTACCGGAATCTGTGTAGTTCGCCGGTATGGCATAAATATTGCTGTACTCCTTCTCATCCAAAATTTCTCACCTGCCTATTCTGTAAATCGTAGCTGTTGTCTTGTATCTGCCCAAACGCAGTGCTTCGTTATGGTCTGGCACAAAAATATCCACACGGTGGATGTCATTCTCAATACCCGAACCACCGCGGTCTTCTACGGTATACATGGTCCCGTTTATCATGATCTGTGTGCCAAACGGATAATGGCTTGACATTGCCACCATGCCGCGGGCCGCCTGTTTACCGCTGGCAGTGATTCCATCTGCATTGCTGCCGCAGCATTTTGCACATGCACAGTAATGAGTAACATCCACTTCTAAAGTAGAAATGGGTGTTCCCAACGTATCCCCTGGCACCGGTGCATTAAAATCCACATTTTTGGGACGCCGCAACGATAGTGATGCTTCATAGCTGGGCGAATTTAAGATTACACCCTGCCCGCCAGAAGAATGCACCCACATTCGTTCTCCGTTTTCGCCATACCCCGCAAAAATCAGCACATGGTTCCATCCGCTTCCATCGGATTCTGCCAAAAAGCCCAAATCACCAGGAAGTAACTCACTTGCTGATACTGCAACGCTATTTGGGTACTGTCCGGAAGTTCCAGCGCCAATATCTACACCCACAGCAGTATTAAATACCCATGTGCTGAAGCCTGAACAGTCAAGCCCGTATGGGCGTATTGTTCCTGTCGTAGAAGATCCTGCAGCTGTTACCAGCTTTGGCGTATTCCATTCATCATTCCAGCCGGGCGCTGATTTACCACCCCAAAAATAGGGAACCTTGCCCACAAGTGACAGGGCAGTGCTCAGAATATGCTTTCTTGTTGCATTACAATTCTGCCGATTCACAAAGGCGATCAGCTCGGCATCCGTCAGGGGAACTGCCTGTCCACTGCCCACAGAGCCATATAGCGTCCGTTTTAACGCATTCGCCATGTTCTGTATTACCTCGCCATAAGTGAGGTTGAACTGGTCATACTTTGCATTCAGATCAATACCAAACGCCTTGGCAATCACTGCATTGTCAAACGGATGAATGGTACACTCCAGATATTTGATGATCTCAGTTCCTGGAGTCAGAGTTTCCTGCCCATTTGCCACATAATAACTTGCCGTCGTTGTTCCCGTAATCTTCCCACCGGAATAAACAGGAATATCCACCGCTACCTCTTTATAGGCATCCACCGTGACAGCAGTATCGCTGCTATGCGCCTCATCCGGAAGATAGTAGGTTTTGGATGCTGTCTCATACCGATATTGGGGCGTACCATTAATCGTCCCGGTCTGCACCTTATTTGTAACTACGGTAAGCGTTATCGGCTTATATGTATAATAGGAAACAGGAATGATAATCTCTTTTTGCTTTTCTTCTGATGTGACGGGAAACATATCCCCAGCACAGCCCCGTAACTTTGATACCATATCGTCTTTGCCCGTATTTTGCTGCTGCATGGAGGCTGAATAGGCTGCCAGTATGTAACAGACATCATACCCGGCAGAACTCTGCGCATAGTTGACTAGTGCATCCATGGAAAGGTCATAGTCATACCCACCGTCTGCAATCAGTTGATCCACATAAGCAAGCGATTGGTTATATCCTTCATCTACCACATCGGAAACAGCGCCTGACATCTCCGTATAAGCAGACATCAGGGTTGCTCCTTCTGCCGGTTTTGTACCATCCAGTCCGAAAATACTATTTGATATAATTGTCGGCAGGGAAACAATCATGGTAATCAGGAATAACAGAAACAGACAGATACATACCAGTATCTTGAAAAGAGTATGGCGCATTGCCCATGCTGCAGACAGGATAGCGCCCCAAGGGCCGCCCGCAGCGGTTCCGGCTGCGATTTCTGCGGCGGCCTTTCCGCCTTCCACACTGGCCTTTACAGTGGCAGCGGCCGCATTAGCCGTAGCCTCCGCACCTTTTGCTGCCGTCTGCTTTGCTGCTTCCTGACCTGCCTGCTTTGCTGCTTTTGCCATTTGCCCGGCTGCCTGTCCATAATTATCAGAGCCATCACCGATTTGCTGTTTTTCCGGCTCAGCCATTGGGTCCACCTCCTTATATCAAACTGCTGTAAAAAAGCAGTGTTATTTCAACATGAAATATGCAAAGTAGCCGAACCAGCATTTTTCCCTGATTCGGCTGCCTGCACTTATTCATGACAATAGATTCCTCGCAGAGCGTGGATTCTATTGTATTACCGTTTCCGCCTCGGCGGCTTAATTTCCCCATGATTGCGGGGTTTTGGCTCTCCAAAGCGTGATGGCGTATTCTTATACCGAACAGTTTCCACAGAGACTGTCCGTACACTGTCACCGTCATAAACCGGCTTGCCATCCTGGTACACCGGCTTGCGTTCCACGGCGGCTTCGCCGCGAATCGCATACCACTGGCCTCCACGGGCATCTTCAAACACCTGATAATCCCCACGGGGAGCCGCATACTGGGATGTATCGTAGAACATGGTTCCGGATCCATTTTCATGGCGGACCTCAAAATGGCCATCCTTACGCCCGGATCCATCCACAGAGGATACCTGCTGTTCATATCCCGGCATAAACTGCTGGAACTGCGCCTGGTTATAGGCAAAAGCTGCCTCGCCCTGCTCAAATGCAGGCGCTTCAGCGTGCTGCTGCATAGCATACCAGTCTACACCGTTTGCCGACTGCATAATCGTATGCGGTGCATCCGGCTCATCATAGTAGGCACTGTTGTACCACATGGTATTGCCAGAATCGGAGCTTGCCTCGATCACGCCATCGCCAACCGTCCTGAGGGTTGTTCCCTCGGAAGCATCGGGAAAAGCCGCTGCAACCTGTGCCGCTTCTGACGGGCTTCCCATAAATGCCGGCGCATCATAAAATGCACCTGCCCCGGCTCCGCTTGCCATCTGGTACCACTGGCTTCCATCGGAAGCTGTAACCACGGAATGTGGTGCATCTGGTTTCTCAAACTGTGATGTGTTATACATTTCAAGCGCTGTGCTCTTTCCATCTGCACCAATTGAAGTTGTACTGATCTGACCACCTGTAATCTGGGTGTCTTTCAACTGCTGGCCCTGCAACTGAGGCATATAGCCCGCAAGGCTGCGGTCTGCTATCTCCCCGGCAATTGTCCCGGAAACACCGGGATTTCTTGAAGCTACAGAAGAAATGGAGTCTCCTGTAAGAGTAGCGCCATTACGTGCCGCTATGCCGCCAAAGGCACGACCGACAAAACCGATGCTGCCACCGGCACCCATACGGCTTCCGCCATCTACAACTGCGTCACGGACAAAGGAATTTGGCTTAAAGCGTGATGCGAACCCGGAAGCAAATCCGCTTGCGGCTGCACCCGTTCCAGTTGCAGTGCTTGCGCTATGGAACACACTGCCAGCGTTTTTCACACCACCTCCAACACCGCTGATCACCCGCGCTGCCATCAAAAGCTCCATACCCATGCTGGAACCGGTCTGGGCCACATTCAGCCCCATGGCCGCCAGGTAACTGTCAAACTTCTGTGCCGTCTTCAAAAATGCCAGCGCACAGAACAGCCAGAGAAAAATACTGCCCTGACCTGTGGAAAGCGCACCGCCATTTCCGATATACTGCCCCATAGAGCTGTTAAAGCCCCTGAGGAACCATACATTCATCACCAGCAGCAAAAGCTGTGATCCCACCATACGGCACCAGCTCTTGAAAACCGGCACTGTTGTCTTGGAAGCACCCATAGAAAAAGCCAGAGGGGAAGTGTAGCAGAGTACGCCAACCACAATATAGCGTTCAACGGTTTCCAGCAACAGCCGAAAATAATTCCATCCAAGGGCAATCTCCAGAATGATGAGGAGAAGCAGCCCTACCACCGATACAATGGCTACAATCGTTGTCAAACCATTGGACAGCGCCTGTTCCACACCCACAAAGGTAAAATCCTCTGCCGACATGGTAATCTCCATCAAAGCCGTATATGGCGCTCGGGCGATATCCAGCACAATCATAAAAATCGGCTTTGCATAGCCAATCAGTAAGGCAAAAATCGAACCTCTTGCCAAAAGCACCCACGGATTTTCTGCCTCCGTGATTGGCCCTCCAAAAACACGAAAAAGCTGCCATACCGTTACAAGGAACAGAATTGCCCATGCCGTGTACTGCATGACCGTAAATGCCTTAGATACAAAAGGGAAATATTCTTCCATTGCTGTCATATCTGTCCCCAGTGCCTGAAGGAACAAACCGGACACCGCATCCATCATCTGCGAGACAATGCTGCTGATCCACGTTACGATTCCTTCAAAAATCCAATCAAGCATCTATTATCACCTCCTCCATCTGCTTTTTCTTTTCTGGTTAACCTGTGTAGTTGCCGCCAGCAATGAGAGGCTGCAGATAGGCAACAACGAACCCCAGAGAATTGAGGACAATCCACGTCACTACAATTCGTTTGAGCCAGCTCGTTGCCTCATCGACTGCGCGCTGGTTTCTGGAAATCATCCTGACAATCAGCGCAATGGCCGCTGCTGTTACCGCCACAATGGTGCTGATACCCACCAGCTGGCCGTATACATCCTTCATGATCGTCGAAAATCGGTTCCAGATTGTGTCCGCCATGACAGGCTGCAGCGAGATCAGCATTGCAGATGCCATGCCAACCAGCGACCAGTAGGCTGTCTTCATGCGCCCTCCGCCTCTTTTGATTTGTTTAACCATGCCGAGTACCTCCTTCTTTGATTTTAGGCAATAAAAAATGCCGCTTCTAAAAGCGCTTTCAGCTTCAGAAACGGCATCTTTGTCTGCCCACTCCCAGTTTGGGATGATACAAGTATAGCACGGCTTTATTCCCCTGTCATCGGCGGAACATATGCCATTTTTATGCCATTTTGTTTACCCCGAAATTGTCATTCCAAATGTTCAAAAAGCGTCAGCAGCTCCAGCCATACATCCACATCCTCGCTGGGCGCTGACCACAGACGAATGGAAAGAATTGAGATTGCCTGCTCACGAAGCCTGTAGTAATGCCTCTGTGATAAATCCAGCCGGAACAGTATCTCCTCCAGCTTCAGCTTTTCCGGCGCCAGATAGGCTGTATAGATCAGCTGATACAGCTTCTCACCCCGTGTCGGTTCCTTACGGAGAACCGCCATTGCCTCGTTAAACCGATCCAGCAGCAATCTCGATCTTGCCGCAGCTTCCAGACGGCTCTCCATCCTTTTGTTCCCAATGGCCATCTCCAGATCCAGCCTGTCCACCATTCGGTCAAAATTCTCAAACGGAGCCTCCAGTTCCTGCAAAATCTCCTCCGGGTAACAGCTGAACACCCAGACCATTTTCCTGTAATTTTTGAGGAGCATCTGGGTATTGTGATAAGCATTCCGCTTTTTCTCCTTCTGGGCAGCACGCACCTTCTCATCATCAATTTTTTGATCACCAAGAATCCCTCGCTTTGTAAGAAGGGAAATAAATGCGTCTGACTGCGCCAATATCCTGTTTTCCTGCTGTTCATACAGCTTTTTTTCATCCTGCTTGCTCATATGTAAAATACTCCTTTGCTATTTTTGTGATATCCACCGGCTCACATGGCCCGCGGATTTTACTCGTTTCAATCACTGCCTGTGTTATATAACCTTTATCTTGGCAGTCATATCCACAATTCTTACAATTCCTACACGGAGAAAGATACGCGCGTATTATAGGGGCCGAAAGTGCAACGCGGTTTTCAGGCTGCATGGCCGTCTCCGGAGTGCTGCTCTGGGCCAGTCTGCGGCTATACCATGTAATGAGCTTGTTCATATGCTCATGGTCTGAACCTGTCTTATGCGTATTTGCACCACACATGCGTATTTCATAAAGAATACGTTGAATCTTCTCCTGGTTTGGAATCGAAACCTCTGATCCTGTCGGATACAGTTTATTAAAAATGAGACAGCCATAAGAACCAGGAAGACGGTATAGAGCAAAGACATCCCCATGCTTTTTCATGAATCTCCATACCTTTGTCTTTTCCCAGCCCCAGCGCTGTCCCAAGGTTTCCAATGTCAGTAAAGCCCCGTATTTCCCATACTGAACGGTCGGAGCCATAAAAGAAAACGCATTGTTCGGATCTTCCCATACGGAATGGCACCAGAGATCCATCCATGCGTCCGATTCCTCAAAGATATATCGCTTCTCCGCAAGATGTTCTGTAATATTACGCGGAAGGCATAGAAAACCATAGCCTTCTGTGGCATAAACAGCACCCTGCATACATTCCTTTCCGGAACATTTCACTACCCAATCTGTAATTTGATATGTCAGCTTTTTCGTTTTAGAGTCAAGCGTATACTGCACATAACCTAAGTCAGCCATCGTCTGAAGCACTTCCAGAGCCTTCTGACGGCTTTTTAGGCCGAGGATGCTCTTTAACCCTACGACACCTCCTGACCACATTCCGGGGCTTACAGCGTTGATATGCCCACAGTAGAGGGCTTGTCCCTTGCGGAATGCCGCACGGGACGCTAAACGCGCCCATGCACCCATGACTCCCTTGCCCTCAGGCAGACGATTTCTGGGCAGCTTTACCCACTGGTATTTCCTCAGACATTTCACTCAGGTACCCTCCTTCCTTAAAAATGGGCATAAAAATAGGGCGGCTCCCTAAAATAAGAAACCGCCCGGCGATAAGTTGCTATTAAATTCTTACAATCAGACCTTCAAGGTTGTCCGTCTTGATTCCAGACAGATACCAGCCATCTCCCATTTCAATTCTGGTTGGTACCCATTCTCCATTGATCAGAATATCCAGCCTCTCCCCACATTGAAGCCCCCCGTAATAATTCTCCAGATCAAATCGGATATCCATTCGCCCAGTCTGGGCATCTAATGTTAATGCTCCTTGTCTCATATCATTATCCTCACTTTTCATGTTTTCATCCATCTCGGATGTATCCTCTTTGCGTCGCAATATTCTGAGATACTCTTCAAAAATATCTCGCCGTATTAAAACCCGCTTTCCAATCTTATACACCGCACCTGCTTCATGGGCCAACCTTGTAAAGACTTTCAGACCCAGTCCGTAATAATCAGCGCCCTCATAATAGGTGACGAATTCATGCTGCATCATCTTCGCATCCTCATCGTCCAGCATATCCGAAAACATCCATAGATTCCCACTCATTCTTTATCCTCCTGTGAAGCCAAGGTACTCGGTTCATGAAACTGTTCCAGATATTCATCGAAAATATCCCGGTTAATCAGAACGGTTCCATCCATTCGATATATAGCTCCTGCTTTACCAGCGAGTTCCAACAGCTTCTTGTGCGTAATACTATAAACGATTTCTGCATCCTTATACCGGAGGAACTGCCTGCGCAGCCTCTTTGCACTTTCTCGCACATCATTTCGTTTTTTCAAATCATAATAGGCTTTCGTCCTGTCATTAATCATAAATTAAATCCTCCATCCGATTTGTTGCTCGACAGAGAGTTGCACCAAACGAAAAAAAGAGAACACCTTTGAAATTTCTTTCAAAAAGTGTTCTCTCAACGATACGTGCTGTATTGCGTTTCAGCCGTCAACTATTCATTCTGCGTCGTAATTCTTCGTATTGATACGAAAAATCGTTGTCAATTTGTTGTCAACTCGGATTTAATGAGCCGGAAACCCTTGATTTTACTGGGTTTATTTGTCGATGGGCTTCATTGTCGGGAAGCATAATACATCTCTGATCGCTGCAGAATCTGTCAGGAGCATAACCATACGGTCAATACCGAATCCGATACCGCCTGTAGGAGGCATACCGATCTCCAGTGCGTTCAGGAAATCTTCATCTGTGGTGTTGGCTTCCTCATCGCCCTGGGCCAGCAGTGCTTCCTGTGCTTTGAAGCGCTCTCTCTGGTCGATGGGGTCATTTAACTCGGAATAAGCGTTTGCCATCTCCCAGCCATTCATGAAGAACTCAAAACGCTCTGTGTACTCCGGATTCTCCGGCTTTTTCTTTGTCAGCGGAGAAATCTCAATGGGATGGTCCATAACAAATGTAGGCTGGATCAGATGCTCCTCTGCGAACTCCTCGAAGAACAGGCTCAGGATATCACCTTTCTGGTGTCTCTCCTCAAACTCTACATGATGCTCTTTTGCTGCAGCTCTTGCCTCTTCCAGTGTATGAATCTCATCAAAATCAACGCCGGCATATTTCTTGACAGCATCCACCATAGTAATTCTCTCGAACGGTTTGCCCAGATCCATCTCCACGCCATTGTAAGTGATCACAGTGGTTCCCAGAACCTCCTGCGCCACATGGCGATACAGGTTCTCTGTCAGGTCCATCATTCCCTTGTAATCTGTGTAAGCCTGATACAGCTCCATCAGGGTAAATTCCGGGTTGTGTCTGGTATCCAGACCCTCGTTGCGGAATACTCGTCCGATCTCGTATACGCGCTCCATGCCGCCAACGATCAGTCTCTTCAGATACAGTTCCAGGGAGATACGCAGCTTAAAGTCCTCGTCAAGAGCATTGAAATGTGTCTCGAAGGGTCTTGCGGCTGCACCGCCTGCATTTGCCACCAGCATAGGGGTCTCCACCTCCATAAATCCCTGGCCGTCCAGGTATTTACGGATGCTGCTGATGATCTTGGAACGTTTGATGAAAGTGTCCTTTACTTCCGGGTTCATGATCAGGTCCACATATCTCTGACGGTAACGCAGGTCTGTGTTGGTCAGACCATGGAACTTCTCAGGCAGAACCTGGAGGCTCTTGGATAACAGTGTCACAGCAGAAGCGTGAATGGAGATTTCACCCGTCTTTGTTTTGAAGACTTCGCCTGTGATGCCTACGATGTCGCCAATGTCCATTTTCTTGAAATCCTGATAGGATTCCACTCCGATACTGTCACGTGCCACATAAGACTGAATGTTGCCCTGTAAATCCTGCACATTGCAGAAGGAAGCTTTTCCCATGACACGTTTTGACATCATACGTCCTGCTATGGTTACGGATTTTCCTTCCAGCTCTTCAAAAGCATCTTTGATTTCCTGGCTGTGATGGGTTACATCGAATTTGACGATCTGAAACGGGTCTTTTCCGTTTGTCTGTAACTCAGCTAATTTTTCACGGCGGACCTTCAATAACTGGTTGACGTCCTGCTCCTTAACATTCTTTGACTGCTCTGCCACTTTATACACTCTCCTTCATCTATATGTTTCTTTCAATCTCCAGAACTTTATATTCCATAACTCCGGACGGCATCTCTACCTGAACGGTCTGTCCTTTTTTAGCTCCGATCAATGCTTTTCCTACCGGAGACTCATTGGATATCTTGCCTTCCAGGCTGTTTGCCTCTGTGGAACCTACGATTTTGAACTCAATCTCCTCTTCAAATTCCACATCATATACTTTTACCTTACATCCAACACTGATGGTAGCCAGATCCACTTCATCTTCCACTACGACCTCAGCGTTTTTCAGGATTTTTTCAATTTCTTCGATTCTTGCTTCGATATCGCGCTGCTCGTCTTTAGCCGCATCGTACTCTGCATTCTCAGACAGGTCACCCTGCTCTCTGGCCTCTTTGATCTTACCGGCTACTTCTTTTCTTTTGTATACCTTCAAATCATGAAGCTCATCCTCTAATTTTTTCAGTCCCGCATACGTAAGAATATTTTTCTTCTCTTCCATTTTTATACACCCTTTCTTCTATATTATAAAGTAAGAAGAGGGCCTGCACGGCACAAAGCCGGACAGAATCCCATATTCTTCTCCCAGTATAATCCATCTTTTTCAGGTTTCATTAACCTAACAGTCATAATATTATAAGAAAAACCCACCAGAATGTCAAGAACAATCTCATATTCTTACATTTTCACATTCTTGACAAATAATCCATAACACTTTACATAGCCTGCACTCCTACCCACTATCACACTATCACTTTGAATCTCCAGAAGCTTTCGCCCTAAACACACAGTCATGCGGGCATGGGTATCTCTCATGCAGGCATTCCCGCGTCCTTAGCGAAGGCAAGATCCACCGTTTACGGAAACTTAGACACGAGGGCTCTCCCGAGTGCTCTTAGTTGCAGTTAACGGTTAGCTTGACTGAGCGTTGCGGGTGTCTGCATGAGAGATACCCATGCCCGCATGACGTCCGCCTAAGCCGCAAACCAAAACTCAAAACATATTCACAAGTTCCTCCAACTGCTCATACGTCTCTATTTCATTGACCTTCCGTCTGACAGATGCCGAGTGAGGCATTCCCGCTGTATACCACGCAACATGCTTTCTCATCTCCCGCATACCGGTATACTCCCCTTTATACTCAAGCTGCAGACGTGCATGCTTCAAGATCATCTCCCTGACATCCGAGGCAGCAGGTTCATCCGGCATGGTGCCGTTCTCCAGATAAGACCGTATCCTGCTGAATATCCATGGATTTCCTCTGGCTGCACGGCCGATCATAATGCCGTCACACCCGGTCTCCTCCAAAAGACGCTTTGCACTCTCCGGTGAATCCACATCCCCGTTGCCGATAACCGGAATGGAAACTGCTTCCTTTACTCTGCGGATAATATCCCAGTCCGCCCTGCCGGAATAATACTGTTCTCTGGTCCTGCCGTGCACCGCAACTGCTGCCGCACCTGCATCCTCTATGATCTTGGCGATCTCCACCGCATTGACGCAGTCCTCGGTAAATCCCTTTCTGATTTTGACCGTCAGAGGTTTCTGAATGGAGGATGCGACCTTTTTCACAATCTCTCCCACCAGTTTCGGATTTTTCATAAGCGCGGAGCCTTCCCCGTTATTGACTACTTTCGGAACCGGGCAGCCCATGTTGATGTCCAGGATGTCAAAGGGCTGTTCCTCTATCTGCCGGGCAATAAATCCCATCAGTTCCGGTTCTGAACCGAAAAGCTGCAGAGAGACAGGCCGCTCCCGGGGAAGAATCTGCATCAGACTCTTTGTATTCTTATTCTTAAAATAGATTGCCTTTGCGCTGACCATCTCTGTGCAGAGAAGTCCTGCGCCCTGCTCTTTGCAGAGCAAACGAAATGGCAGGTCCGTGACTCCTGCCATGGGTGCGAGTATCAGGTTGTTCTCAAGAGTTACATTTCCGATTGTGAGTTTCATATTAACCTCTGCTCTTCTTCGTTTTTTCAAAAATGATCCTGAGACCGGTCAGCGTAAGCTGTGTATCGTACACGTCGATCATATCCGTCTCATCTGCAATGATCTTGCCCAATCCTCCGGTTGCCACTACTTTCAGGTTCTCTATCCCTGATTCTTCCTTTACTTTCCTGATAATGTATTCCACCTGCCCGATATATCCGTACACAAGCCCTGCCTGCATACTGGTGATGGTCTCCTTAGCCAGGATGGACGCCGGCTTCTCTATGGCGATCTTCGGAAGCTTGGCAGCATCCTGCCACAGTGCTTTTGCGCTGATCTCAATGCCGGGTGAGGTGATGCCTGCTACAAAGCATCCGTCCTCTGTGATCAGGTCATATGTGGTGGCTGTCCCAAAATCAAGGACAAGAACAGGTCCGCCGTACAGTTCATAGGCAGCCACAGCGTCCACGATCCTGTCCGCCCCAATCTCCTTGGGGTTCACAGATGTTACACGGATGCCTGTCTTACATCCGGGTCCCACATGCAGCGGATAGGTGTTAAAATATTTTATGACGCCGCTTGCCAAAGAATGCATAACATCCGGCACAACTGAGCTGATAATGGCATCTTTTACCGCGTCTTTGGAAATTCCACGGTATTCCAGCATATTGCACATGAGAATACCGTACTCATCCGAAGTGCGGTTCTGTCTGGTCGTCATGCGGAAGGTTCCTTTTAACTCCTCCCCGTCAAACACGCCCAGGGTAATATTGGTATTGCCCACATCGATCACTAAAAGCATATTCTATTCCTCCCCTTCATTCAGGGTTTCCTCCACATCTTCTCCCAGGAAAAATACCCTGTAGTAGAGTTCCAACGATTCCAGCAGTTCCTGTTTGTCTGCTCTGATCTGCTTGATCCGCAGCACACTTCCTATATCATCGTACATGGCATCTGATTCCAGAGCTTCTGTCTTGAACTCCAGACTGCCGTCCTCGTCAAATTCCAGTGTCAGCACTCCACCGATCTCCTCTGTGTAAAGCACGCACATAATATGCAGCTCATCCTGCACAGACTGGGGAAGTGCGGAAAAATCCTCATTAAAGTAGTATTTATGCTCATAGGCACTGGCGCCGCACAGCACTATCTTATCCTTATACATAAACTCTCCTTATACCATCCGTCTTATACATCATAACTAGTAACTATTCAGCCAGCTGAATCGTTACGGGTATTCGCCCATTAAAAATCGCTTCGCGATGGGGCGAATACCTGCCACCACTACTCTTTTGCACGGTCAGCGCAGTAAATGCGCAGACCTGACTGAACAGTTACCACAACTATACATATCCATACAGCCCCCGCACAGATACTTCACCTGCAAAAATGGTCTCACAGGCACCTCCCGGGGTCTGCACAAGAAGCTCCCCTGCCTCATCAATACCCAGACAGGTTCCCACAAGCTCCCGTTCTTTTTCCATAACCTTTACTTCCCGTCCTCTGCTGGCAAGAAGCCTGTCATATTCCTTCTGAAAAGGCCGCAGATTCCCTGCATCTAAAAAGCGCTCATAATTCGCCTCAAAACGCTCCAGAACCGCTGCTGCCATCACATCCATCTCCGGTGCCCGGCCGCACTCCAGCTTCAGGGATGTGGCCTTGTTCTTTATCTCCTCAGGGAACTTCTCCTCTGTGAGGTTAATGCCCACTCCGATGACCACATGGGATATTTTCCCTCCCTCCATGGACATTTCCGTGAGGATTCCGCAGAGTTTTTTCCCTGACATGACAAGGTCATTGGGCCATTTGATCTGCGCTGTCCTGCCTGTCACATCCGCCACTGCCTGTGCCGCGGAAAGCCCCATGAGCACTGTCATCATGGGCGCACGCTCGGGGGGCATATCCGGACGCAGAAGCAGGGACATGGCAAGACCGCTCCCCTTGGGATCTGCCCAGCTTCTGCCCCTTCTTCCTTTTCCTTTTGTCTGGTTTCTCACCAGGAAGACCGCGCCGTGAGGCGCACCCTTCCCGGCTTCTCTTTTTGCCCAGTCATTGGTGGAATCTGTCTCCTCAGCAAAATTCCACGGTTTTCCCAGCCATACGGTCTTTAGTTCCATCTGTCCTTATGCCCCCAAAGTCGCTGCCATTACAGCTTTGATCGTATGCATACGGTTCTCCGCCTCATCGAAAACGACAGACTGTGCAGATTCGAATACTTCATCTGTCACTTCCATATCTGTCAGACCGAAGCGCTGTCCCATCTCTTTTCCGATGGTGGTCTCCAGATCATGGAATGCAGGCAGGCAGTGCAGGAATATCGCCTCACTTCCCGCGTTCTCCATAACCCCGGCGGTCACCTTGTACGGGGTCAGCTCACGGATACGCTCTTCCCAGACTTCATCCGGTTCACCCATGGACACCCATACATCGGTATAGATCACATCCGCATCCTTTGTCCCTGCTTCCACATCTTCCGTAAGTGTGATGGTACCGCCGGATTTCTGGGCAAATGCCTCACACTCTTTTACAAGCGCGTCATTTGGGAAGTATTTCTTCGGTGCGCAGGCAACAAAATGCATTCCCATCTTGGCACAGAGGATCATCAGGGAATTTCCCATGTTGTAGCGCGCATCACCCATGTATACCAGTTTTACGCCCTTCACTCTGCCCAGGTGTTCCCGGATAGTCAGAAGGTCAGCCAGCATCTGTGTGGGGTGGTATTCGTTTGTCAGGCCGTTCCACACAGGCACACCTGCGTATTTTGCCAGCTCTTCCACGATCTCCTGTCCGAATCCGCGGTATTCAATTCCGTCATAGATTCTTCCCAGAACCCTGGCAGTGTCACGGATACTCTCTTTCTTGCCGATCTGGGAGCCTTTTGGATCCAGATAGGTGGTTCCCATTCCCAGGTCGTGGGCTGCCACCTCAAAGGAACAGCGAGTCCTGGTGCTGGTCTTTTCAAAGATAAGAGCTACATTTCTGCCCTTTAATGTGTCAACGGGAACTCCCTGTTTTTTCTTTTCCTTTAGCTCTGCCGCCAAATCAATCAGATATTCAATTTCCTCAGCCGTAAAATCCTTCAGTGTCAGAAAACTGCGTCCTTTTAAATCCATCTTACTTATCCTCCTCATTTACCACGGCCCAGCCGCGTATCTCTTTAGTCAAATCAGAACATCCCTGGAAATCACCTGTACAAATGCAGGAATATCCATACCATGCAGCCGGTACAGCTTCCCATACACTGCTTCCTGAAGCTGCTCCAGCGTATAGATCCTGTATTTTGATACCCTGCACAGCTTTGCGGTTGCCTCCAGTAAAGCCAGATACAATTCCCGGTAATTCCAGTCCTTGGAGAGCTTCATCTCCTCCGCCAGAACCGGCAGGATCACCTCTGTCATATTACGCAGAAACAGCCTGGGGTCTCTGGAAAGCTGGTACGTATCCATCAGATATTCAAAGACCAAATCATCTAAGTCTGTCAACTGCTTTAAATAATAACACTCTTCTTCTGATTCATCAATATAATATATTTTTCCCTTCAGCCCGTATATTAAGCGCATGGTGTCATAATACCCGAGTTTCATATGCCGCCTGCTTTTTCTTCTGTCAAAATCTATGATGCTTCCCAGGCTCACTTTGGGAGCCACTGTATAAATTGTGGTTTCTTCGGGAATCTTTACCTTCTTCTCCCGTCCGATTCCGAAAATCCTTACCATAATAATATTTTCGTATCCACGGTCCACCAGGGAACTTAAGGGTACATTGTTGATGGCTCCGCCGTCAATATAGCGTTTGCCGTGAAGACGTTCATTCTTAAACAGCGGAAAAATATAGGCGCTTGCCAGCAAAAAATCCTTAATAAGCTCCGGGTCACACTGCTTCACATCAATATCCAGCTCTTTCTTATCATCCACATTGAAGGTCAGGACATACAGATCCACAGGGGAATGGATGATCTTCTCCTCATCAATACATTCCGCGATCAGCTCCTTCAGCGGCGTCACATCAATACCGCCCTCTTTCATAAAATCAAAGGCGCTCTTCAGCATATCCACATCCAGCTTCTTCTGATGGAACAAAAGTTCCATTTTCTCATCTTCCACAGACATAATGCTGGAGTAGGAAATATTTTCCCAGACCTTCTCCGCATTGGTCAGATCATCCATGCAGATCAGGGCGCCGTTCAGTGCCCCCACGCTGGTGCCTGCAATGCCTTTGATCTTCACGCCCGCTTCCCGCATGGCTTTCCATGCGCCGATCTGGTATGCACCCTTTGCGCCGCCGCCCTCCAGAACAAGACCATATTCCTTTGTAAGGTCAATTACCGGTTTCATGACTGATGCCTCCTCTTACCTATGATGCAGTCTGCATCCTGGATTTTTCACCCTGCCCTGCACACAATCATCCTGCTAATAAAATGCCGCAGAGGGGCTGTCACATATCTGCAACTGCCCCTCTGTCTTTATCATGCCCGACAGTAAATGCCCGCCGGAAGTTAGTTTTCTTTATCTGTGACGATCTCTTTCAGAGATGCCGCAAGACCTGCGATTCCCTGGATATCAGACGGAATTATGATTTTTGTCGCCTTGCCGTCCGCTGCCGCTTCAAATGCCTCCAGGCTCTTGATCGTCAGTACGCTCTGATCTGCACCTGCGTCTTTAATAAAACGGATACCATCTGCTTTTGCCTGCTGTACCTTCAGAATTGCCAGCGCCTGGCCTTCTGCTTCCTTGATCTTCTTTTCCTTCTCAGCCTCTGCACGGAGAATAGCTGCCTGTTTCTCAGCCTCCGCATCCAGGATTGCAGATTCTTTCTTACCTTCTGCTACCAGAATAGTGGATTTTTTCTCACCTTCTGCTCTCAGAATGGATTCACGGCGTTCACGCTCTGCCTTCATCTGTTTCTCCATGGCCTCCTGAATGGCTGCCGGCGGAATGATATTTTTCAGTTCCACGCGGTTTACTTTGATTCCCCACGGGTCCGTTGCCACGTCCAGAGACGCACGCATCTTGGTATTAATGATCTCCCTGGAGGTCAGGGTAGCGTCCAGTTCCATATCACCAATGATGTTACGCAGTGTAGTGGCTGTCAGATTCTCAATTGCCATGATGGGATTCTCCACACCATAGGCAAACAGACGCGGGTCTGTGATCTGGAAGAATACAACCGTATCAATCCTCATGGTAACATTATCTTTTGTGATGACCGGCTGCGGTGCAAAATCCACAACCTGCTCTTTCAGATTCACACGTTTTGCGATCCTGTCAACAAACGGAATTTTAAAGTGAAGTCCTGTTCCCCATGTCTCCTTATACATTCCCAGGCGTTCAATGATCATGGCGTGTGCCTGGGGCACGATCCTGATACAGGACGCTATCACGATAAGCAGAAGTATAACCGCAATAATCAGTAATACTGTTCCTACATTCATATTATTTTTCCTCCTCTACAATTAGCTTTACTCCCTCGACCGCCACAATTCTCACGACTTTTCCTTCATCGATAATTGTTTCGTCCTTGGATTTAGCGGACCATTCCAGTCCATTTACCACAGCCTGCCCGGTACCTCTCAGATTATCTATGGTTTTTATAACCACGGCCTTTTCGCCGGGAAGACTGTCTACATTTGTCTTTGATACATTTTTGTTCATGTACTTTATTGCTATCGGCCTGGTAAAAATAAGCAGGAGTATAGAGACCGCAAAAAACAGTATGATCTGCAGCCATAAAGGTCCGCCTGCCAGCGCTGCAAGAAACGCGGCCAGTGCTCCTCCCGCAAACCAGATGGTTGTAAGCCCCAGGGTGATGATCTCAACCACCAGAAGCACCCCCAAAAGGATCAGCCACATCACTGCTATGGAACCTGCTGTAAAAGCTGTAAAGAATGTCAACATACCCATCTCTCCTTTCCGGATGATTTCAGGTAAAAAAAATCAGTCCTTTACGAATAATATATCCATTTGTTGATATTATATCGTAAAAGACTGAAAATAACAATATTTTTATTCCGCTTTTCTCATTCTTTCCGTCACGCTTGTCCTGCACATACTCCTATAACACAGCGCGGGAACTGCAAGCACAACCAGTACGAGAACCGGGAGACAGAGCAGTATGGGTGTGACCGTAAATCTCCAGCTATAGAAGAAAAGAGCGTCTCCTAAGCCGCGGATCGCTGTGGCATTCAGTATCCCGCCTAATATGACGGACGCTGCGCCTGTAAAAAGCGCGTACAGAAGGCCTTCACATCCCAGCATCCGGCGGAGCTGTGTCCCGGTCATCCCCACTGCCTCCATCATGGCAAACTCCTGCTTTCTGGACAGGACTGACGTCACCATGGTATTGATAAAGTTTAAAATACCAATGGCCGCCAGGATCAGTGACAGAAGCCCGCCAACTATGACGTACATATCTTTATCTTCCTCAAACTCTGCGGCTACTGTGGCTTTTGACGTATAATCCAAGTCTGCATTTACATTTTCGCAGTAGTTGGAAAGCCATTTTTCCATGTCAGCCTCTTTGTCCTTTTCCACATTGAAAAGTGTTCTCATGGGCAGCCTGTCTCCGATAAAATCCAGGTATTCCCGGTCAGGAAGTACGAAATTATATTCAAATACACCATAGGACTGAAGTCCGCAGGCATAGGGCAGATCCCCTACAGCCATCACCTCATACTCTCTGCTGCTGCCGTCATCCAGGCGGACCGTCACTTTGTCTCCGACTTCGTAATAATTGATCCGGTTCTCATCCGGGCCCAGATGTCCGAACTTTGAGGTTATCACGTATTTTCCCGTTTTAAACTTCTCCCAGTCCAGTTCCCCCTCCGAGAGTTCCATCTTCTCATAGATGAGGCGTCCGATTCCGAATATTTTGCCGTCTATAATGTCAAAGGTGCCGTTTGCAATGGATTCCTGGTAGGCTTCCTCTGCAAAATATTTTCCCAGATATGGCTGTGCCTTTGGATTCTGCAGTATTTTCTTATTAAACGCAGACCGCTCTTCCTCCGTAAAATTGGGTTGATTTATATAATTCATGTAAACATTGGAGATTTCCTCCACCCTGCTCTGCTCTGACAGCACATCCAGAAATTCTCTTGTCACACCCTCCACCGGTTTATCAATGATCGTAGGGTTATCAAGACCGGCTTCATATACGGAATAATCGCTGACCGTGGCGGAGGCAATGAATTTATCCATATCAAATCCGCTTACAAGCCCGTAGACACTGTTCAGCAGCACCAGTCCCAGGGAAAGGGAGGTGGTCACAATGACAACTTTCTTTTTATTTCTCTGCATATTGGCTGCCGCCATGGTCCAGGGCTTTACCTTCTTTGTCTTCCTGCCCTTTTTCCCGGCCGCTTTGCTGTTCTGTCCTTCCGTATACCGTACAGCCTCCACAGGTGAGACGGAGGATGCGATACGGCACGGTTTAATGCAGCTTATATAGACCGTCAGAAGGGAAAAAACAGCGGAGGCAGCAAAGATCCACAGTTTTAAAGTCACCTTCGTATCCGCTGTACTGGAAAACACCAGATTTTGCATCACAATGGGAAGTATCCATTTTCCTGTCACACCGCCCAGCAAAAGACCCAGAGGAATGCCGTACAGGCAGAGCATATAGGCCTGTCTGCGCACAATCTTCCTGAGCTGTCTGCCCGTTGTGCCGATGGTCTTCAAAAGACCGTACCGACGGATATCATGAAACACATTGATATAGAAAATGTTGTAGATGATCAGGTAGCCGGATATCAGGATCACCAGCAGAAGGGCAGCCACAGGAAGCATATCTTCTATATTGATATCCATTCCCATGTAGGCCCAGTTGATTCCATCGCTTACTGTATCCTTGGGGAATCCGCACCTCTCTGCCAGCGCCTCCATCTTCCCGGTCAGATCAAAACTATTACGAAAATTAAAATCCGCCATAATCCTTCCCGTATAACCGGATGCGTCTATATTGCTTCCCATGGCGGAAACCGTGGGTGTGGGCGCCAGCTCATCCGCCAGTTCTCTGGACACCAGCATGATCTGGGACATGGATATGGTATCTCCCTTGAAATAGCCGGTAAGTGTAAAAGTCCTCTCGTATTCCCTGTCACTGACTGTAAACTTGAGAGGGACTTTTTGCCCGACTTCGCAGGGTATGCCCATGGCTTTTAAAACCAGGTCGCTGGTGACAATCTCATCCGCAGCCTCCGGCATGCTCCCTTCCTCAGGATAGCAGAAGCTGAACTTTGCTTCCAAATCCTCGTAATATCCTATTTCTGTTCTCAGTTTTTTCAGCGACTCGTTCACAGCTTCGCCTACCACGATCCGATAGGACACTTCTTTTAACTTCTTATCCTTTTTGACTATATCGTACTCTTCCTGTGTCAGGTATTTGAATCTGCCGTGGGCGCTTCCTCCCACCTGGCGCATGGTGGCCTCCTGCTGCTTCTCCACAATACTTCCGCCGATGGTAAAGACCGAGGTAAAAAGCAGGGCAGTCAGGGCTATGGCAAGAACAGCAATGAGGTTTCTGCTCTTGGCTGCCTTTCTGGTCCTGTCAGCCACGCGGCGGATGGCTTTCCGGTTCTTGACTTTACGCATCTGCCTCACCGCCCTTTACGATTCTTCCGTCCTCTATGCGGATGATGCGGTCAGCCATCTGAGCAATCTCTTCATTGTGAGTGATCATAACTATGGTCTGTCCGAATTTCTCACCCGTCACTTTAAGCAGTCCCAGTACATCCTGGCTGGTATGGGAATCCAGGTTTCCGGTAGGCTCGTCAGCCAGAATAATGGCAGGCTTTGTGGCAAGCGCCCTGGCAATGGCAACTCTCTGCTGCTGTCCGCCGGAGAGCTGGCTGGGCAGACTGTTCAGCTTGCTCCCCAGACCAAGCACCTCCACTATTTGATTTACATAACTTTTATCCACGTCATTTCCGTCAAGTTCGATGGGCAGAACAATATTCTCATACACGTTCAGGACAGGTACCAGGTTATAGCTCTGGAAAATAAAACCGATCTTGCGTCTGCGGAAGATACACAGGGAATCTTCCTTGAGCCGGGAGATATCCTTGTCATCCACATAGACCTTACCGGAGGAGGGACGGTCCAGACCGCCCAGCATGTGCAGCAGCGTGGATTTCCCGCTCCCGCTGGTCCCCACCACCGCCAGGAATTCGCCCCGCTCCACAGCCATATCCACGCCGTCCAGGGCCTTTACAAGGTTATCCCCTGTACCGTAATATTTTCTGAGTGCTTCTGTCTTCAATACTTCCATATCTTCACCTTTCTGCTGCCCGTATCATGTGTATCTGCAGGGACAGGCAAGTAATTTTTTTTACTGTCCTTATCCTATCATTTTATTCTTTCCACATTATTTCGGAAATCTAACACTTGTGAAAGAATTGCGGCTGCCGGTACTTGATGATTATAGAAAATTTCATTCTCCTATTGCCTTTCCGTTAAAAATGTAGTATGCTAGCATTATAAAGTCTTAATAAATTTTTTATGGAAATAAAATATTTGTGAAGTTTATATAGGCTCATAATTGGATGGGCGTCTCTACCAGCTACCGTAATAGCTGCCTATAAATTTCCGGATGAGGAATTGTGCCGGAAATCAGCAGTTTATGACCGGTAGTATTTTTTACGGAATTTTTTAAAGGAAAGGAGGCAGAACTATAACGACCCGGCGGCGGTTCATCCATAAAAAATAACATTAGCTCGTATAATGAGTGGAGGCAGGAGGAAAATTTATGAGTTTAGAAAAAATATTTCATTTAAAAGAAAATCACACGGACGTTAAGACTGAGATTCTGGCTGGTGTTACCACATTCATGACCATGGCGTACATCCTTGCCGTAAATCCCAATATCCTTTCAGAATCCGGTATGGACCGGGGTGCGGTCTTTACAGCTACCGCCCTGGCATCCTTTATCGCTACCTGTCTGATGGCAGCGCTGTCCAACTATCCTTTTGTATTGGCTCCCGGCATGGGGCTGAACGCGTATTTTACCTATACGGTTGTTATGGGCATGGGATTTTCCTGGCAGATGGCACTGAGCGCGGTATTTGTGGAAGGTATCATCTTCATCGTACTGTCGCTGACCAATGTGCGTGAGGCTATATTCAACGCCATACCCATGAATCTGAAACATGCGGTATCCGTAGGTATCGGCCTTTTCATTGCATTTATAGGACTTCAGAATGCCAAGATCGTTGTGGACTCCTCAACACTTGTCACCCTGTTTTCCTTTAAGAGTTCCATCAAAAACGGGACTTTTCAGTCTGAGGGTATTACCGTGCTGTTAGCTCTCATCGGACTTTTGATCACAGCCATTCTTCTTGTAAAGAACATAAAGGGAAATATCCTGTGGGGCATTCTGAGTACCTGGATCCTTGGTATCCTCTGCCAGTTTGCAGGGATTTATGTGCCCAATCCAGAAGCCGGCTTCTACAGCCTGCTGCCGGATTTCTCCAACGGTATTTCCATCCCCAGCATAGCTCCTACTTTTATGCATATGGATTTCTCAAAAGTGTTTACCATGGACTTTGTAGTCATCATGTTCGCATTCCTGTTCGTGGATATGTTCGATACACTGGGCACTCTGATCGGTGTAGCTTCCAAAGCTGACATGCTGGATGAAAACGGAAAGCTTCCGAAGATCAAAGGCGCTCTCATGGCAGACGCTGTCGGTACCGCTGCCGGTGCGGTTCTCGGTACCTCCACAACCACCACTTTCGTGGAAAGTGCTTCCGGCGTAGCAGAAGGCGGACGTACAGGACTTACAAGTCTGACAGCGGCCCTTTTATTCGGCCTCTCCCTGTTCCTGTCACCTATTTTTCTGGCTATTCCGTCCTTTGCAACGGCACCAGCGCTGATCATTGTAGGCTTCCTGATGCTGACATCCATCACGAAGATCAATTTTGAGAACTTCACAGAAGCGATCCCGGCATTCATCTGTATTATCGCAATGCCGTTTATGTACAGTATCTCCGAAGGAATCTCCTTTGGCGTTATCTCCTACGTGGTCATCAACCTTGTATCCGGAAAGGCAAAGGAAAAGAAGATCAGCCTTCTGATGTATATACTGGCTGTGCTGTTTATCCTTAAATATATTATGATATAACCACAGCATCCGGTAACACAGCCGTTCCCCGGAATGTCCGGGAGAAAACCGCCCCCATGGTTTCTCTCCCGGGCATTTTTAATTCTCATAAAATCTGTTATATCCTGCCGCGCTTAAGGTAAAGAAAAAACTCCGATCCTTTCCCCTGCGTGGATTTCACCTTAATATACCCGTTCTGTTTTCTCAATATTTCCCTGGTAAGATAAAGCCCGATTCCTACCCCGTCCTCCTGCTGTACTGACTCAGCTCTGTAAAACCGCCGGAAGATTCCGGCTGTGTCCTCCTCCGCGATCCCGATACCCTCATCTCTCACAGAGACAGCAGTATACAGCTCATATTCTGTCACTGAGAGCGTGATCTTACCTCCCGGCCGGGAATATTTCACCGCATTGTCCAGCACATTGTAAAGCGCCTCCTTTGTCCACTTGAAATCGTAAAATGCTGTGATGTTATCCACACAGTTGTTGATAACCTGTATCTGTTTCTTCTCCGCCTTTGGCGCCACATCCGCGATACATTCCTCCAGAAGCTTTCCCAGGTTCTGTTCCTTTGGCCGGACCTCCAGAATATTGCTCTCAAGTCTGGACATCTTCGTCAGGGACTGTATGAGGAAATCCAGCTTTTCCGCCTGTCTTGCTATCTCCTCAGCCATCCGGATCTCCTGCTGCCTTTCCGGTGTATCCTCCTCCCGGCAAAGCCGTTCTCTCAGCAGCTCTGTATAGAGCCTGATATTGGCAACCGGCGTTTTGGTCTGATGGGAAATGTCGGATACCAGGCTTTTCACATTCTCCTTCTCCCTCTCCAGGTGCTCTCTTGACAGTGCAGAAGTGCTCAAAAACCGCTTCCACTTTGTCTCCACCCTGGAAAGCTCCGACTCATCGTAGTCAGATTCCCGGAAACTGCCTGAGAGGGCTGCGTCCAGCATCTCCTCCACTTTTCTCGTCTTTCTGATCCTCAGCATGGACTTATTCACCTGCCCTTTCACGTCTCCACACATATCCCTGCCCATACACGGTCTGTATATAGGTAATGCCTTCCCTCTTGTCCTCCAGCTTGCCCCGCAGTCTGTTAATCGTGACAGAGAGGGCATTCTCATCCACATACTCCGCACCGTCCGTCCAGAGCCTGTCCACAAGCACGGAACGGGTCAGAACCCTGCCCTCGTTCTCCAGAAAAAGTCTGAGCAGTCTCTGTTCATTTTTGCTGAGAGATATTTCCTGCCCTCTCTTTTCAAAAATGAGGCCTCCGAAATCAAAGATAAAACCATCAAACTCGAAACGCTCCGGCCTCGCTTTTTGCTGCCTGCGGAGCAGTACCCGGATCCTCGCACGAAGAACAGCCAGGCTGAAGGGTTTTGTCATATAATCATCCGCTCCCAGGCTCAGTCCCATAACTTCGTCCATCTCCATATCATTGGCAGTAAGCATGAGTACAGGGGTATCCGCCCGGCTGCGGACCCATTTCAGGTAATCATATCCGCTCCCGTCCGGCAGGTTGATGTCCAGAATAATCAGATCCGGACTCTGCTCCCTGTAAACTTTCTCCGCGGATTTTACACCTGTGCACTGTACAAACTCCGTCCCCTGTTCCCCAAGCGCCAGGACGATTCCGTCACTTAATGCCCTGTCATCCTCTACTATCTGAATCAGCATATTTTCCTCTCCTTTGCACTTCATTCTAATACACATTAACCTGCAGGACAATGTTTCTCATAAAAAAAGAACGGAACAGGTTCTCCCCGTTCCGCTCTTGCTCGAATATTTTAGTAAAATGTCTGATTTCCAATAGTCAGACCGCTTCCGCCTCCTGCGTGGAAGAAAAGACGGTCTCCGATCGTATTTGCTCCTGCGAAGACATCCTGAGCGGCCGCATAACATGCCTCACTTGCTCCCCGTGAGAGTACGTTTGACAGTTTGCCCGTCCAAGTCGGTTCAAACTGGCCGCTCTGGTAGATGACTTCTGATAATGTATTTGGAAACTCCCCGCTTCTGATGCGGTTCATGATGACAGCACCGACGCCGACCTTTCCTTCATAAGATTCACCGCCTGCTTCACATTCAATGATCGCTGCCATCAGGTCAAGATCTGATGTTGAGACGGATACTTCCTGGGCTGCTGCCTGTGCGTTGTCCGTCTCTGTCTCCTCTGCTGCCTGTCCCTGCTCCGGCTGTTCCGCCTCGGCAGATGCCTGTACGGCCCGGGCTGCTGCCTCTGCTGCCGCTTCTGCCTCTGCATCCACAGTCACGGCCTCCACAGAGATATCACCTGCTCCATACATAGCTTCATATAAATTCCTGGCTTCGTCACCGGAAACCACCAAATCTTCTCGGATATATCCATTGACTTCCCCGGAAGTCACCTGCAGCCATCCCTCATCATTTCCGACTACAGTTGCCACAGCTCCGGAGGGAAGTCTGCCGATACACTGGCTGCTCACATCTGCCCCTTCACGGATATTGGCATATGTAAGAACATTTGCCGCGACTTTATCGCTCCAGCTGTCATCCTGTGTATCCTCAGTCTGTGCTTCCTCATTCTCCTGCATATCTGCATCCTGTCCGTCCTCTGTATCCTGGACGTCAGTCTCTGTCTGTTCTGCTTCCTGCATCACTTCTATATTCTGATTATCTTCCGTAACGTCTGCTGCCATTGCCGGAACCGCCATCATAACTGTCATAACACCTGCAGTTCCCATACAGCATAAAATACGTCGCATTCTTTCTTTCATAAAAAAGGGCCTCCTATCAGTCCATTTGTTTTTATTTGTTACAAATTTATTAATTTTTGTTACGAATATATTGTATCAAGATTACATTTTATTGTCAAGCGGGTAATTTTTGTAACAAATTGTAGATATTTACAGAAAGCGAATCGTTTTTTGCAGCATTTGAACGATATATTGCTTGTACTGAAAAATGTACATGGCATCACAACAAAAAAAGGTTCTGTAAAAACGGATATCTCCGCCTTTACAGAACCTTTCTTCTCTGTCTTGATGTCTCATACATGAGTATCCCGGCAGCCATAGCTGCATTCAGGGATTCTACCTGTCCCTGCATGGGGATTTTAATGAGGCAGTCAGCCTGACCGGACAGTTCATCAGACAATCCGTTTCCCTCATTTCCTATAAAGAAGGCTGTCTTTCCCCTGAAATCCTCCTGGTCGTAAAAATGTTCCCCCCGCAGATGGGCCGCATATGTCCGCACACCCTGCTTTTTCAGTTCCGGCAGGATATCCGATATGCTGTCCACTGTCAGCACAGGCATACGGTACACGGAACCCATAGTGGAGCGAATCACTTTGGGGTTATATAAATCCACACAGTTCTTATTCAAGATAACACCGGAGACACCTGCGCCTTCCCCTGTGCGCAGGATTGTCCCCAGATTGCCCGGGTCCTGCAGATCTTCCAATATCATGAGCAGAGGCTGCCGCGCCTCCAGCATGGAGGAAAGAGGGGTATCCACCTGTCTGACCAGACAAAGAATCCCCTGGGGCGTCACCGTATCGGAAAGGGAGCGGAACACCTTGTCATCCACTACCTCCATGTCCGGACTTTCACTCCCGAAACCTTTTTCTTCCAGAACTGCCCGGTTGTCCCCGGATTCCAGAAAGGATGTGGATGCATATACCTTTTCGATCCTATCCTTTGGCGCCTCCCGGAACATTTTCATACCTTCCACCACAAAAAGCCCGCTTTCCCGGCGGGCTTTGGCTTTTTTCATAAGCTGCTGTATGTGTTTTATCTGTGCGTTTGACATGCTTGTAATCATATGGAATACCTCAATCCTGATAATTGGTCTCGCTGAGCCTGGAAAGGATCTCATTCTTGCCTACGATTCCGAGAGTCTGTCCTGCCCTGAGCGGTTCCTGTGGATTCATCTCAATGGTGACGTTCTCCCCTTCCTTGATGGCGATCACGTTGATTCCGTAACGCCCGCGCAGGTCCAGTTCAATCAGGCTTTTGCCCACCCAGGTATCCGGCACGTGCATTTCCACCATGCTCACCTCATCCGACAGCTCAAAGAAGTCCTTGAATCTTCCGGAAATAAAATTCTTGGCAACCCGCACACCTGTATTGTATTCCGGAAAGATCACTTCATCCGCGCCGATCTTCTTCAGAATATGCCCGTGGAGCACGCCGTTTGCCTTGACCAGGACATAGGATACCCCGGCTTCCTTTGCGTACAATGTGGCTATAATGCTGGCCTCCATGTGGTCGGAAATACCGATGACTGCCACATCCACATTGGAAAAATCCAGAGACTCCATCACCCCCGGCTCCGTTACATCTGCACACAGGGGGTAGGAGGCATAGGGGGCAATCGCCTGCACCTTCTCATTGTCCCCGTCCACTGCCAGAACCTCATATCCGGATTTTGCCAGTGTCTCCGCCACAGCGTAGCCGAATTTTCCCAGACCGATGACTGCAAATGTTTTTTTCTTCATATCCTCATTCTCCTAGCCAATAAATATTTTCTGGTCCGGCAGATGCATACCCGAAGGTTTCTTCTCGCCGTGAATGGTAAGCGCTGTCGCCAGAGTTGTGGGGCCGATACGCCCGATATACATAGTCAGTATGATGATGAGCTTGCCTGCCGCAGGAAGAAGAGGGGTCAGCCCTCTGGAAAGCCCCACGGTAGCGCCCGCTGAAGTCACTTCGTACATAATATTGATCAGATACGCGCCTTCCTCCATCCCTTCCGTGGCGATCGCCAGCCCGATAGTGGATGTAAGCACAACAGCCAGCCCCAGCATAAGAACCACCCAGGCTGTCCTGATGTTGTTCTCCGGGATTCTCCTGTTGAATACTTCAGTATCCTCCTTACCCTTGAAAAAGGAAGATCCGGTCAGAAGCAGAGCTGCCATGGTGGTAGTCTTCACACCGCCGGCTGTACCCAGAGGGGAGCCGCCTATGAACATGAGGATCATACAGACCATAGCGGATGCCTCCTGAAGATTTTCCTGGGGAATCGTAAAGAAGCCCGCTGTCCTGCAGGTCACGGACTGGAAGACCGCAGCCATGCATTTTTCCCAGAAGGGCATATTACCCAGAGTTCCCGGATTTCTGTACTCCAGGATCAGGATCAGGAACGCACCGCCGAAGATCAGGATGACCGTAGCAGTGACCGCTATTTTCGTGTTCAGCTCCAAAGCCCTCACCGCCTGCCGGAAGCCCATCTCCCTGCGAAACAGCCGTTTTGCGCATTTTATCAAATCCCACCAGACCAGGTAGCCGATGCCGCCCAGTACAATGAGAGTCATAGTTGTAATATTCACCAGAGGGCTGCCCGCATAATTTGCAAGGCTGTTGTCACCGATGATATCCATACCCGCATTACAGAACGCGGACACAGAGTTGAACAGTGAGATCTGCAGTCCCCTCTGTATGCCGAACTCGGGAACAAACTGAAAGGAATAGAAGACCATTCCCACACCTTCCACCAGAAGCGTTCCCAGTACGATCTTACGCACAAGAGCGATCAGTCCCTTCAGGGTATCCAGATTGTAGGATTCCTGGATCAGCCGCCTGTTGCGGATGCTCACACGCTTTCCCATTGCCAGAACCACCAGGGTCCCGCAGGTTATGACACCGAAACCTCCAAGCTGGATCAGAAACAGGATGACCACATGCCCGAACCCGGACCACGCCGCGTAAGTGGACTCTGTCACCAGTCCTGTCACGCAGATAGAAGTCGTGGACGTAAAAAGGGCATCGATGAACTTAATCTGATGCCCCGGTGCCCACGCGATGGGAAGGGAAAGCAGCAGTGCTCCCAGAAGGATAATGGCTGCAAATCCCAACGCGATGATTTGTGCAGTTTTAAATTTTGTCTTTCTAACATGCATCTTTCTCATATACACACCTTAACTCCTGTCCCATATGCGGCAGGAAAAAATTTATACGTTCTTGCTGTAATTGTGTGACAGAGAATAGCTGATCTCAAACTGATAATCCGGAATGGTTTTCTTCATAGCCAGTGCCTCGTTGATGTCAAAATCCACATACTCGCCATTCTTGTAACCGATAACTCTCTTGGTCTTGCCTTCCAGCAGGACATCCACCGCTTTCGCGCCCATGATGGATGCATATACACGGTCCTTACATGTAGGGCTTCCGCCTCGCTGCATGTGTCCCAGTATGGTAGCCCTTGTCTCAATGCCTGTGGCAGCCTCGATACGCTTTGCCATTGCCTCAGAATGTCCGATACCCTCGGCATTGATAATAATATGATGCTTCTTGCCTTTTTTACGATTATCAATAATATTATTTATAATCTGCTGTTCGTCATAGTCATATTTTTCAGGAAGAAGAACATCCTCGGCGCCGTTGGCAATACCGCACCACAGTGCCAGATATCCGGCATTTCTTCCCATAACTTCGATAATGCTGACACGCTCATGTGAGGTGGAGGTATCACGCACTTTGTCGATGGCTTCCATAGCTGTATTCACAGCGGTATCAAAACCGATCGTATATTCCGTACATGCAATATCCAGGTCGATGGTTCCCGGAACACCTACAGCATTGATTCCCAGATTGGCCAGCTTCTGCGCACCGGCAAAGGAACCGTCACCACCGATCACGACAAGGCCGTCAATTCCGTGCTTTCTGCACACTTCAGCACCGCGTCTCTGTCCTTCCTCTGTACGGAATTCTGCGCAGCGTGCCGTATAAAGAATCGTACCGCCTCTCTGGATGGTATCGGAAACGTCCACGGCTGTCAAATCAATTATCTCTTCGTTTAATAATCCGTTATATCCCTTTAAAACACCTTTCATGTTAATACCGCGGCTCAGGCCTCGTCTTACAACTGCACGGATGGCAGCATTCATACCCGGGGCATCCCCGCCGCTGGTTAAAACACCGATTGTCTTGATTTCTTTATTCGCAGCCATTTTTCTCCTCCATTACTGTATTTTCATGATTCCCTCTTGACCTCTAATCTTAAACTGTTCAGCAATCTGAATAGTTACCTCTAATCTTCCTTATTTTAATGCATTTTGGTAAGTTTTTCAATACTCTTTTCCACAACTTTTACGTTGTCAGAGCCGTACTTTTCGTACAGTTTGCCAAGAAGTTCTCCATTTATCTTTACATTCCTGGACGGGCCGAGCCGTTTTACAGCCTTGGGAGAGCGGATATATACCACCACAGAGTCCCTTCCGTCCGAGTCATTCAACAGCCTGTAAAATTCTTCCTCACCTGACAGAAAATCCTCTTTTGTGGCAAACTGCACCCACAGTTCACTGGGTACATCGTCAAAGGAACGTATATTTTCACAGATCAGTTTGCTGGCCTTTTCATCCTCCGCCGACACTCTTCCCTGGATAAATACTTTGTCGTCCACCTCCATGAGCTGGGCATTCTTCTCATAATCCCTTGGGAAAACAACAATCTCCACGGTTCCCACAAGATCCTCCACTGTGAGGAAGGCCATTACCTTGTTGGTCTTGGTATATTTGATGGTCTTGCCTGTGATCATGCCGCCCACAGTGACCTTGGAATTATCCATGACCCTGGGCATTCCGGTCTCATCATCAGGCAGGAAATCCGTGGTTACTGCAGTGATGTTGTTTCTCCACCTCTGTTCATATTCTTCCAGAGGATGACCGCTGATATACACACCCAGCACTTCTTTTTCAAATGCCAGTTTTGCTTCCTTGGGATACTCCTCCACATTCGGCATACGGATCTCGTAGGCTTCCTTTTCCTCCTCGGAGACCAGGTCAAAAAGGCTCATCTGCCCGGTCATGGCAGTTTTTTTCTCCTGGTTCACCGCATCCAGTATCTGTACATAGACCATCATCTTCTGGCGTCGGTTGCCGGGAATACCGTCAAATGCACCTGCCTTGATGAAGTTCTCTATGGTCCGCTTATTTATGTCACGCCCGGACATGCGCTCTATGAAATCCCGGAGTGTTTTAAACTCTCCCCGCAGGTTTCTCTCCTCCACAAGTCCCTCAATGACGGGTCTTCCGATGCTCTTAATGGCGGAAAGGCCGTAACGTATGGAACCTCCGTCCACAGAAAAGGAACTTTCTCCCTTGTTGATATCAGGGGGGAGAATGTCGATTCCCATCCTTCTGCTGGAGAGGATATATTCAGACACCTTGGATGGATTGTCGATCACAGATGTCATGAGGGCTGCCATAAATTCCACGGGATAGTAATATTTTAAAAACGCGGTCTGGTAGGCCACAACCGCATAGGCTGCCGCATGGGATTTGTTGAAAGCATATTTTGCAAAGTCTATCATTTCGTCATAGATCTTGTTAGCCACCTGTTCGCTGATCCCCCGGTTGACGCAGCCGGGAACCCCTTCGTCCTCGTTGCCGTAGACGAAGTTCTGACGCTCCTTCTCCATGACGGACGCTTTCTTTTTACTCATGGCGCGGCGCACCATATCACTTCTTCCCAGGGTATAGCCGCCCAGGCTCCGCACGATCTGCATAACCTGCTCCTGGTATACAATACAGCCGTAGGTAGCATCCAGAATAGGCTCCAGCTCCGGACAATCGTATGTGATGCTCCCGGGATTGTTCTTTCCTCTGATATACTGGGGGATAAAATCCATAGGGCCCGGACGGTATAGGGAGATTCCCGCAATGACATCCTCCAGATTACCGGGCTTTAACTCCTTCATAAAGCTTGTCATCCCGCCGCTCTCAAGCTGGAACACGCCTTCCGTCTTACCGGCTCCCAGCATGGCATACACTTTCTTGTCATCATAGTCTATGTGGTCCATATCCAAATCCACACCCTTGTCACGCGCCACCAGTTTTGCCGCATTCTGGATAACCGTCAGGGTACGCAGGCCCAGAAAGTCCATCTTCAGAAGACCCAGCTCCTCCAGCGTGGTCATGGTAAACTGCGTCACCAGGGAACCATCGGATGCCCTGGAGAGGGGGACATACTCCACTACGGGCTTCTGGCTGATCACCACGCCCGCCGCGTGCATGGAGGTATGTCTCGGAAGCCCCTCCAGCCTCTTGCTCATGTCAATGAGCTTTTTCACCGTCTCATCCGTCTCATAGAGACCCCTCAGCTCAGGATTCATCTTCATGGCCTTGTCAATGGTGATGTTCAGCTCTGTGGGGATCATCTTGGCAATAGCGTCGCACTGGGCATAGGGCAGGTCCATAACACGGCCCACATCCCGGATAACGCCTCTGGCAGCCATGGTACCGAAGGTGACGATCTGCACCACCCGGTCCTTGCCGTACTTCTCCACCACATAATCAATGACCTCCTGCCTCCGCTCGAAGCAGAAGTCCACGTCAATATCAGGCATGGACACACGTTCCGGATTCAGGAAACGCTCAAAGAGCAGATTGTATTTGATAGGGTCCAGCTTGGTGATTCCCAGAGTGTATGACACAAGGCTTCCTGCAGCGGAACCACGCCCCGGTCCCACAATGATATCGTGGTCCCTGGCATACCGGATAAAATCCCATACGATCAGGAAATAATCCACATATCCCATATTCTTAATAACATTAAGCTCATAGTTCAGACGCTCTTCCAGCTCTTCCATATTGCCGCTGTACCTCTCGGCAAGCCCGTCAAAACACAGCTTGTTCAGGTATTCCCAGGCTGTATAGCCCTCCGGGACATCGAATTTCGGCAGCTTTGTCACGCCGAATTCTATCTCCACATTACAGCGCTTGGCTATCTTGTGGGTATTTTCCAGAGCCTCCGGTGCATAGGGAAACAGAGCTGCCATCTCCTCCACGGATTTCACATAATACTGGCCGCCCTCATAGCGCATTCTGTCCTCGTCCTGAAGCCTTTTGCCGGTCTGCACGCACAGGAGAATGTCATGGGCCTCCGCGTCTGTGCTGTAGGTATAGTGGATATCATTGGTAGCCACCAGTTCGATTCCCGTCTCCCTGCTCATACGCACAAGCTGCTGATTCACTCTGTGCTGCTCCGGTATACCGTGGTCCTGCAGTTCCAGGAAAAAATTCCCCTTTCCGAAAATCTCTTCATATCGCAGAGCCGCCTTTTTGGACTCCTCATAAAAACCTTTTGTGATATCTCTTGCAACTTCTCCTGCAAGGCAAGCGCTTAATGCAATAATTCCTTCATGGTATTTTTCCAGAATCTCCAGGTCTACACGTGGTTTGTAATAAAAACCGTCCACGAAACCCGTGGATACGATCTTCATCAGATTCTGGTAGCCCTCCTGGTTTTCAGCTAAAAGTACCAGGTGATAGTAACGGTCCTCTTCTCTGCCAATCTCCTTGTCAAACCGGGAACCGGGCGCCACATAGACTTCACATCCCAGAATAGGCTTGATTCCTGCAGCTTTTGCCGCCCTATAAAAATCTATGCAGCCAAACATGACACCGTGGTCCGTTATGGCTGCACTATCCATTCCCAGTTCTTTTACTCTGGCTACATATTCATTTATTTTATTAGAACCGTCCAACAGGCTGTACTCTGTATGTACATGTAAATGGGTAAATTCCACTGTTGTTCTCCTCTGTTTTACTGTTCCTGTATGGTGTCTATTCTTCTTTATTTTTTACTTTCCGAAGCAGCACATTGTACCACCTGTTATTGTGATCCTCGCCGCGGGCATCGCTGGTCTTCCAGATGTCCAGCACTTTGATATTCGGAATTGAATCCAGAAGGTCATCCAGGGAATCCCTGCTGTAATCGTAGTAATAACGACCGTTGTATCTGCCGTTCCTGTCGCCTTTGCGCACAGAAAAATACAGAACACCGTCATCCTTCAGTGCATTGAGAATCTTCTGCATCACTTCCTGGATCTTGTCCGGCGGGAAATGCCCCAATACGGCACACGCCCAGATACCATGGAATACATCGTCAAACTCCATGTCTTCCACGCGCAGATGCAGGATATCCCGGCCCGTATGAATCTCTGCCAGCTCACACATTCTGGCGGAGCCGTCCATTGCGGTTACGCTGAATCCTTCGTCTTCGAGAAACAAGGTGTCTCTTCCCGACCCACAGCCCAAATCAAGAACCTCTGCATTCTCAGGCAGCAGGTCCATAAAACGCTGAAGCTGCTCCTCCATGCTCAGTTCTACAGTTTCTTCATAATAAGGTACCGCGTATCGGTCATAATAATCTATCGAGTCCACTTATTTTCCTCCTTCTGGACAAGTACAAAAAAGAATTTGATAAATTGATTTACGGTACAAGTATATCATACCTTTTCCTATTCGTGAAGCATCTAACGTATATAAATTTTATGGTTTTTCAGTTCTATTTTCTCTTCTTTGAGCAAATGCCCCACAGCGCGTTTGAACGCATTCTTGCTCAGGCCGAACTCACGCTTTATGATTTCCGGTGAAGCCTTGTCATCAAAGGGCAGAACACCTTCAAACTCCCTGATGATCTCATACACGCTCTCGGCATCTTCATGGAGCTGGATATGGGCCTTCTGCTTTGCGCTCAAATTCAGCTTGCCGTCTTCCCTGACCTGAGTGACACGCAGTGTCAGCTCCTCGCCCACCTTATAATTGCCCTGGGCCTCCTGTTTTGGAATCAGGCCGGAATACTGCCCGTCCACTGCCACAAATACGCCGAAGTTGTCACTGTGCTCATACACCACACCTGTCACAGTATCTCCTATAATGTAGGGAGAATTTGTCTTGAGGTAGTGATACACTTTCATGGTAGCGCACAGACGGCTGCTCTTGTCTATATAGAGGGATACCAGCACTTCCTCCCCCTCATGCACCTTCTTTGTCTGTTCTTTATATGGAAGGAACAGGTCTTTTTCCAATCCCCAGTCCAGGAATGCTCCGATCTTCGTCACCTGGGCAACTTTCAAAAATCCCACCTGGTCCATCATCAGTGCCGGAGTCCTGGTGGTTGCGATCAGACGGTCAGAGGAATCCTTATAGAGGAATACCTCCATCTGGTCCCCTTCCTTCGTCCCCTCCGGCACCTCTTTGCCGGGAAGGAGCACTCTGTCCGTTTCCCCTGCGTCCGGTCTGTCTCCCAGATACACACCGAAATCCACAGTCTTCACAACAACCAGTTTCTGTTTTCTGCCTAATTCCATTCTTTTTTCTCCTTTAATTCCACAACCGCATAGGGTTCGCCGTTCTCACTGCAGAGAGCCACGGTACATACCCCCTGCTCCTGCTTCACTTTTGGTACTATGATATCTCCCAGCACTGCCTGTCCCTTGTACTCCGCCCGCATCTGGTGCACACAGAATCCGGCGGGCACGTATTCCTCTGCCATAGCCACGTACTGTCCGTTGTTTACATGGTGATTGGTATCCAGATGGTGGGGACGCACGGGAAAGCTCTCATACTCTGCCGTGTCCACAGGCATTTTGATCTTCCTGGGCGCATATTCCATGGGATATCTTTCTTCCAGTGTATAGGCCTCGATCTGCTGCTCTGATACATTTGCCGGCATACCGGTCTCCAGATCCAGATATGTCCACAGAGAGTTGGCATAGGCAACCGTTGCCCCGCTCTCATCCTCCATGGTAAAATTCCTGCTTCCCAGAAAACGCTTAAACGCATAGGGCCAGGTAGTTATTTTTATTTTCTCGCAGAGCTTTGGATACCGGTCCACAACAATCTGCCAGGAGGAAAGGACCCATACCCGGTTCTTCTCCTGCAGATAATCAATCCCCACACCTGTATGTTCCGAATGAAAGGTACTGCAGTCCTGGAAATAATTGATGACGGAATTCAGGGTCAGATTCCTGTCCTCCCCAATCTCACTGTAGCGGACATAACTTTCAAAAGAGTATTTCATTTTTTCTGCCTCCCGGGTATATAACAATTATTCCTGTATACCAAAATATCCCAGACACTTAGTCTGGGATATTGATTCTTAGCTGGGCTACAAGGATTCGAACCTTGAAATGACGGAGTCAGAGTCCGTTGCCTTACCATTTGGCGATAGCCCATTGTTTTGCAACAAAATAAATTATAAAGGATAACTCAAAAAAAATCAAGTCCTTTTTTTAATTTTTTTAAAAAAATTTTTTTCACTGTCCCGGAAGGCCCAAATACCGCATTTTCCGGCCTGGTTTCTTCCGGGACAAACAGAATACAAACAACTTTTAAGTCTACAGTCTTTCCATTAACTCCGCATGCTTTTCCTCATATCCCGGCTTTCCCAGCAGAGCGAACATGTTGCTCTTATAACTCTCAACGCCCGGCTGGTTAAAGGGATTCACTCCCAGCAGATAACCGCTGACGCCGCAGGCAAATTCAAAGAAATAGAATAACTGCCCCAGACAGAACTCATTCTGTTCCGGTATATTTACCCGAAGGTTTGGCACATTGCCGTCAGTATGAGCCAGCGCCGTGCCGTTCATTGCGCTTTTATTGATGAAGTCAACGGTTTTTCCCGCCAGATAATTGAGGCCGTCAAGATCTGCCGCTTCTTCTTTGATGACCAGTTCCTCCCTGGGTTTCTCCACATTGAGGACTGTCTCGAACATGATTCTGGATCCGTCCTGGATGAACTGACCCATGGAATGAAGGTCTGTGGTCAGGTCAACGGAAGCGGGCATGAGTCCTTTCTGGTCTTTGCCTTCGCTCTCCCCGTAGAGCTGCTTCCACCATTCCGACACGTAGTGCACGCTGGGTTCATAGTTTGCCAACAGCTCTACGGATTTGCCTTTGCGCAGAAGAATATTGCGGACTGCCGCGTAAAGGAGTGCGTCGTTCTCTTCATATGGAAGATGCAGGGCATTTTCCCGTCCAAAAGCGGCTCCTTCCATAAGCCTGTCAAGATCTGCGCCGCTGACTGCGATGGGAAGCAGACCCACTGCGGTCAGCACGGAGAAACGGCCGCCCACATCGTCAGGCACTACAAATGTCTCATAGCCTTCCGCTTCTGCCAGACTCTTTAAAGCTCCCCGGGCCTTGTCCGTGGTGGCATAGATTCTGCCTGCAGCTTCTTTCCTGCCGTATTTCTTCTCCAGCATTTCCTTGAATACACGAAAAGCGATCGCCGGTTCCGTGGTGGTTCCTGACTTGGAGATCACGTTGACGGAAAAATCCCGGTCCCCTATCACATCGATCAGCCCTTTCAGATAGGTACTGCTGATATTGTTGCCTGCAAAATAAATCTCAGGCGTTTTTCTCAGTTCTCTGCTGATATTATTATAGAATCCATGTCTCAGAAATTCAATGGCTGCCCTGGCACCCAGGTAGGAACCGCCGATGCCGATCACCACCAGAACCTCTGAATCGGACTGGATCTTTTCAGCCGCCTTTTTGATAGCCGCGAACTCTTCTCTGTCATAATCAACAGGCAGGTTGATCCATCCCAGGAAATCGTTTCCCACGCCGTTTTTTGCTGCCAGCGCAGCTCTGGCTCTTTCGGCGGCTTCTTTCATATATTCTACTTCATGGGCACTGACAAAGCCCGCTGCCTTAGAATAGTCAAATGATACCTTATTCCCCACTGCACTTCACTCCTCTCTCCACATTGCTTTACTTATTCACAACATTCACAGGACTGCCTTCTGCATAAGCCCTGATATTGTCAGCGGTAATGTCCATGATCCGCTGGCGGGATGCCTGGGCTGCCCAGGAAATGTGGGGTGTAATGAAGCAGTTCTTTGCCTTCAGCAGCGGATTACTGCCTTTGATCGGCTCTGTGGACACAACGTCCAGACCTGCGGCATATACTTTCCCGCTGTTAAGGGCATCCGCCAGATCCTGTTCCACTACCAGTTGTCCACGGCTGTTGTTGATGAGAATCACGCCGTCTTTCATTTTCGAGATATTTTCTTTATTGATTATGCCTTCTGTCTCCGGGAAGAGAGGACAGTGAAGGAAGATCACATCCGACCGGGCAAACAGGGTGTCTAAGTCCACATACTCTGCCAGCTTTTTCCCTGCCTCGCTCTGGTAAGCGTCGTAGGCGAGCACCTTCATATCCATTGCCTGAAGGATTTTTGCTGTTGCCTGACCGATCCGTCCCAGTCCGATAATGCCTGCCGTCTTGCCGTAAAGCTCTATCATGGGGTAGTCCCAGTAGCACCAGTCCGCATTGCTCTCCCATCTGCCCTCAGCTACCGTCTGCGCATGATGTCCATAGTGGGAGCAGATTTCCAGAAGAAGGCCCACTGCATACTGGCCTACGATCTGTGTCCCGTAGGTCGGCACATTCACCACCGGGATTCCTTTTTCCTTTGCATAAGCGCAGTCTACCACATTGTATCCGGTAGCCAGCACGGCGATCAGTTTAATGTTCGGGCATTTCTCTATGGTCTCTCTGGTGATCGGTGTCTTATTCATGACTACCACTTCCGCGTCTCCGATCCTCTCGGCGATCAGCGGTGAGTCCACATAGGAAGTACGGTCATATACCGTAAGCTCCCCGTATTTTTCAAGAGGTTCCCAGCTTAAATCTCCCGGGTTCTCTGTATATCCGTCCAACACTACAATTTTCATAACAATTCCTCCTTGAATGTTCCCTGTCCTGTGTCCCGGCACACGTCCCTTATCACACCTGCTTGTATGCTTTCTAAGGGGCGGCGCCGTTTTCTGTCAGTGCTGTCAGCCGAATATGAGGCCCACAGGCACTGTGATGATAGATGGAAATACTATAAAGATACATAACGCAACTGCGATCAGAATGATCCACGGCACGGATGCCTTGATGATCTTCTCCAATTCAAGTCCCGTGACATTCTGCGCCGCGTAAAGACATACTCCCACCGGCGGGGTGATCAGTCCGAAGGACAGGGTGATTACCAGGAATACCACGAAGAACAGCGGAGATACACCGACTGCCTGCACTGCAGGAAGAAGGATGGGAACCAGAATGAAGATTGCCGCTGTGGCATCCATGAACATGCCCACACAGATCAGGAACAGGTAAAGCACAAACATGATGACAATACGGTTGTCGGAAATACCTGTGATCATATTCGCCACTGCGCTTGGAAGTCCGTCCAGCTCAAAGATCAGTGATGCAGGCTTTGCCGCGATGGCCACAAAGAGGATCGTTCCTGTGGAACGGGCATTTTTGCAGATAATGCGGGGGATATCTCTCCATTTCAGGTTCTTATAAACATATACGGAAACCAGTATGGTGTAGACAACAGCGATCGCTGCACCCTCTGTGGGGGTATAAAATCCTGTATATACGCCGCCCAGCAGGATCACAGGTGTCAGCAGCGCGGGAATGGCGCTCACAAATGCTTTGCCCAGGCGTTTTCCCTGGAAAGGAGTACGGTCACCGATATTATGCTTTTTACAATAGAAGTAATTGTAAACCATAAAAATGAGACCGATAATGATTCCGGGGATCAGTCCTGCCAGCAGTGCCTGTCCAATGGACACATTGGCGGTTGCCGCTGCGTTGATCATCAGGATACTGGGGGGAATCACTGACGCCAGCATGGAACCCGACAGGTTGATGGCTGTGGCATAATCCTTGGGGTAGCCTTTCTTCTCCAGGGCATTGATACTCATCTTACCGATGGATGCGATGGCCGCTACAGAGGAACCGGACATACCCGCAAAGAGCATATTTACCACAACAGATACATGGCCCAGGCCTCCGAAGATCCAGCCAACCATGGACTCAGCCAGATCATAGATCTTATCCGCAACTCCGCCTTCATCCATAAGGGAACCGCACAGAATAAACAGCGGGACCGCAACCATAATAAAGCTGTTCATAGATGTAAACATGGACTGTGCCGCCATGGAAAGAGGCAGAGAAGACATTGTCACAATTGTAAACACAGATGCCGCACCAAGGGAAATCGCAATGGGAACTCCCAGGAACATCAGCAGCATGAAAACCACCAATAACGTAATACTCATTACCATCTGCTGTCACCCCTCCTTCTCTTCTGTTTCTTTATCTTTTTTGCTTTTTCCTGCAATCTCCACATTTCCGTGATATTCCATAAAGCTCTGCAGGACACCGATGATACCCAGTACACCGGCGATCGGCTGGCAAATGCCGATCAGATACATGGGAATCATAAGCGCTGTTCCCATTTCCTTCATCATGATCTGCTGCTGCACGACTTCCCATCCGTAAATGATCATGAAGCCGAAAAACAGAGTCACTATCACCGCATATAATATTTCGCTGAACTTTCTAAGCCATTTGGGTCCCTTTGCCACAAACAGGGTGACACGGGAAGATTCCGCCTGGTTAAAGCCTGCCGCCAGTGCCACGAACATCATCCACAGGAAGAGATACCTGCTGGTCTCCTCTGTCCAGGGAAAAGGATGTCCGATGACACGCCCGATGATCTGCACCAGGATCGTGAATATCATGCCCACCACCATAACGGCAAGGACTGCATTCTCCACTCCGTCGATCACATCAAAGAATCTGGACAGGGCTGTTTTCTTTCGTTCCATAAGAACACCTCCACCATTTTCTTAGTTTTTACCGCAGAATTTTGCCGTAGCGTCGAACAGCTCATCGTCATCGATCAGTTCTTTGAACTTATCGTAGCAGGACTGGGATACTTTAACGAATTCCTCACGACCTTCGTCGGAAATGTCATTGTACTCCATGCCGTTGTCAAGCAGGGTCTGCAGGGCAGTCTCATCTTCTTTTTCCATAAAATCAACATTCCACTGCTGTACTTCCTCACCGGCCTTTGTGATGGCATCCTGCTGTTTCTCGGATAAACCTTTGAAAACTTCGCTGTTGATCCCTACCAGCCATGCGTCTGCCATATGGTCTGTTCCGGAGATGTATTTCTGTACTTCATAGAACTTGTTGGAGAAGGGAACATCCACCGGATTTTCCTGTCCGTCCAGAGTATTTAACTGAAGCGCATTATAAACCTCACTGAAGTTCATGGGTGTTGTCACCGCACCGCAGGCACCAAAGAATTCCACATACAGTGCATTATTGGGTACTCTGAGGACCATACCCTTTAAATCCTCCGGTTTGCTCACAGGGTTTTTGGAATTGGTGATCTTACGGAAGGATCTGGTCCAGCTTCCCACCGTGGTGATTCCCATATCGGAAACACGGTTCATCAGTTCTTTTCCTGTGTCGCTGTTCAAATAATCCAGAAGCTGCTGCTGGTCATCAAACATATAAGGTACGGATATCACATTATAACCCGGTTCAAAGCTGGCATATACGCTGCTTGCCAGGATCAGCATCTGCAGGGAACCTGCTGAGAGCTGTTTGATACCTGCAGCGGTATCGCCGCCATAGAGGGAACCGTTTCCGGAAACCGTAAATTCCAAAGTTCCGTCAGAATACTCACTGGCCCGGTCTGCGAATTCCTGTGCTGCCTGATATATGTAAGACGCTTCCGGGTCCGGAACAGCGATGGTGATTTTTGTCTTCTTTTCCGCTTTGCCTGAAGCATCTGTGCTTCCGGAAGCGTTTCCTCCGCATCCTGCCAGACCGGTACAGATCATTGCTGCTGTCATTATTGCTGCTAATACTCTTTTCTTCATTTTTCTTCTCCTTTTTTACTAATGTAAATTACTCCCAATCTTATATAATTCCTTAATCTGTGGATATAACTGTATATATACCTGATACCTTTTGTTGTAGATATCATCATGTGCCCGGCTGCTTCGGATAACTTTATATACTTTCTTCTCCACCTTATCAGCAGCTTCATAGACATCTTTGAAAATTCCGGCTCCCACTCCGGCAAGCAGTGCTGCGCCGATGGGGGCCATATCATTCATATCCAGAATCTTGATATCTTTTCCTGTGATATCCGCTTTGATCTGTGCCCAGGTCTCACTCTTGGCACCGCCTCCGATAGAGGTGAATTCCTTGATTTCCCGGCCTGTAACACGTTCGGCGATCTCTGAGAGCTGTCTCAGTCCGTATCCGCAGCCCTCCATGACCGCCCGGTTCATTTCTTTTCTGGTGGTCTGCAGGGATATGCCGAAGAAGACGCCCCTGGCGTAAGGGTCCCAGATGGGGCTTCTCTCACCAAGCATGTAGGGAAGGAATACAAGGCCGCCGCTTCCCGGCTCTGCCATGTCGGCTTCCTCATTCATGAACTGAAAGGCTGTCTTATCTGTACCTACTGCCCTGTCCACCAGGTCCTGGCAGAAATTGTCCCGGAACCATTGGTAGGAAGCGCCTGTGTGGGACAGTGCGCCCTGATAGATCCAGGTTCCCTCCACCACATGGCACCTGTTGATAAATCCCTTGTCGAATTTCGGCTGGTCCACGCAGATAGTAAGGACATTGGTGGTACCCACGGACTCACACACCTGCCCGGCTTTGGTCACGCCCGCAGCCAGAGTCGCGCAGGCTGTGTCACCGCCGCCGATAATAACCGGGGTATCTCTGGGAATTCCCATCTGGATCAGGTCGGGATGGATAAGCCCTCCCACAACGTCAGTGGAAGCGTGAAGCGGAGGCAGCTTCTCCATATCGATCCCAATCTTTTCACAGAGAACTTCGGACCACTGAAAGCCGCCTGTTGTCTCGAACAGATCCGTATAGGACGCATTGGAATAATCAATAGCAAAATTACCCGACATCCTCTGGGCCAGCAGTGTGTTTACATGACCGAAATATTTTGTTTTCTCATAAACTTCCGGCAGGTTCCGCTTGATCCACAGCATAGAGGTTCCTGACATGGCACCTGCCATGGCTGTGTTCGCCGTGATCTCAAAAAGTTTTTCGCGGCCCACGGCTTCCAGGATCATCTCCGCCTCCTCGGTGCTGCGCCTGTCTGAATATATGATGGGGTCTGTAAGCACCTCTCCGTTTTCCCCCAGGGCAGCCAGTCCGGGACACAGGCTGGAAATGCTGATTCCTGCCACCCGGGACATGTCAATGTTCTTTCCCTCCTGAAGCAGACGGATACATTTTAAATACGCTCTCCACATATCCTCTGTGTCGATCTGCGCATAATCCTGATTTGGCGTGATCAGCCGGTATGAGCTGCTGCTCATGCCCAAAACCCTGGCCTGTTCGTCTATAATCGCTACTTTGATGCTGGTGGTTCCCACATCCACCCCCAATAAGTATCTATTTCCCATTTCATACACCCGTTTCGTTCTTTATTGGTTTTTCTTAGAATTCGCTGTAGTTTTTGTCGTTTTCAAGCTGAGCTAAAAGCTCTTTTGCTTCTTTTACGCTGTATCCCTCGTGGATAATGTAACGAAGAGCAATCACAAGTGCTGTCACATCTTTGTAATCCCATACGAATCTTCCCATGGTCACACCGCCGACACCACAGTCCATAGCGTCTCTTGTCATCTGCAGATAGTCATCCAGTGTCTTGCAGGCATCGCCGCCCTGGATAACGATACGGAAGGTGGAAGGTACGGTTGCCACTACTTTTGCCATGCTTTCCGGGTCACCTGTATAGGTTGTCTTGATGATATCCATACCCAGCTCACAGGCACTTCTCACACAGTATGCAATGTTTTCCCAGGCTGTTCTGTCTTCCGGTTTTACGCTCTCTCCCTTGGGATATACATGTCCGATCAGCGGCATTCCTTTTCTCATACATTCCTCTGAAACCCTGCCGATGGCCTCAAACTGCTCGCCCTGGAAATCTCCCAGTGTCATGCATCCCATAGATACAGCGTCAGCGCCCATGCGGATGGCTTCATCTACAGTGCCGAAGATGGTGTCTTTGGTGGGGGCTACCGGGGAATAGTTGGAGATTTTCATGAGCATTGCCACTTCGCCTGCGTGGTTCCACATGCAGTGTTCTGCGATTCCCTTTGTCAGTGTCATGGCATCCGGTCTTCCCAGAATGATCTTATCAATAGTATCCTGCACATGATGCAGTCCTGTCAGAGGTGCGATTCCCCTGGAAGTTGCATGGTCAACTGTGATTGCCATCATTTTGTTGCTCTTCGGGTTAACCAGTCTGCTCATTCTTACTTCTTTACCTAACATTGCCATAATTTTAATCTCCTTTTTTATCATAAAATATTGTAGTTTTTCTGCTGCTGTTCACACGCTGCTGCGTGATCCTATGGTTCAATGATCACTTTCAGGCCCTGGCCGCTTTTACACATCTCGTAAGCCTGCTGGAAATCATCAATTTTATATGTATGTGTTGCGATCTTATCCAGATTGATCTTGCCTGACATGACCATGTCCGCCGCTTCCAGATAATCAGCGCGCTTATAAGCTGTACTGCCGTTGACCGTTATTTCATTATAATGGATGGTATTTACCTCTATGGTGCACTCGCCTGTTCCGGCAAAGCCTGCGAAGAGGTTTACAGTACCGCCTTTTTTACAGAGCTTCAAAGTGGAATTCACAAGTGCCGGTACGCCGATGGCCATAACGATCACATCTGCTCCCATGCCGCCGGTGGCTTCCTTGATGATCTGTTCCAGGTTCTCACTGGTGGGGTCTACCACTCTGTCTGCGCCCAGTTCAAGGGCAACCTGGCGTCTCATCTCGTTGGGTTCGCTGACGATCACCTGCTTTGCTCCGGCAATCCTGGAAAGCTGCATGTGCATCAGTCCGATCGGTCCGGCTCCTACTATCAGCACGGTATCATTGAATCCGGTACCGGCATTTTTAAGACCGCGGATACAGCAGGCCAGAGGTTCTATCAAAGCGCCTGCGGTGAAGGATACATGATCCGGAAGTTTGATGACATTGCCGCTCTTGATGGCGATCTCCGGGATCAGCACATATTCTTCAAAGCCTCCGTCAAACTCATATCCCACTGCCTTACGGTTCATACAGGCGTTTTCCCTTCCCGCCAGACAGGCCGGACAGGAGCCGCAGGGGATCACATTGGCGATGGAAACCTTGTCTCCCGCCTGGAATCCTGAAACATTCTTTCCCACCTCACTGATGACACCGCACATCTCATGGCCGATCACGGACGGATAACGGACACCTTTTGTCTTGGTTCCTGCAAGAATCCGCATATCTGTTCCGCAGATCGCGGCTTTCTTCATCTCCAGAAGTATGTCATTATCTCCGATTTGAGGCTTCGGCAGATCTGTTGGTGCGAAATCATTCGGACCGTTCAAAACAACTGCTCTCATACTTTCTCACTCCTTTTTTTATCTTGATGACATCATAGCATGTTTAAAAATAATTTTCAATAGTATTTTTATTTTTTGTAAATTATTTTCAATTTAGGACTCTATTTTTGTCTATATTGCTGTATTTTCATTGTTTTTCATCTTTGCAAAGGACTAAATAAAAATATTTTTCAAAAAGTATTCCACTTTATTTTCACATTATTTTTGTCTTTTCTGTAATTTTTTTTCAGTTACAGCCATAAAATCCCCATCTGACTGACCACCTGACAGCGTGCAGACCTGCGCAGTCATCCTGCTGTCCGGACCGGAGAGCCTGAACAAAAAACCGCTGCAGATCACAACGACCTGCAGCGGCATTCGATTTGTATTACCTGTTTACAATTTATTTTCTGAAGTGGCTTTTCTGGTTTTCTGGATAGCCATGTAGGAGTTTTCATAATCTTCAAAGGCTACGATTGCTACCAATGTATCTATCATGGCCAATTGTGCGATCCTTGTACTGACAGACTCTGACTGGAATATAGTCTCCTCTGCCGAGGAATACAGAACCGTATCCGCAATTTTGGACAGAGGCGTCTTTCCCTGACTCACCAGAGCCACCGTATCCGCTCCATTCTCTCTGGCGTTCCGCAGACAATTCATTACATTGTAGTTGCTTCCGCTGTGGGAAATGCCGAAGGCAAGCTCACCCTCCTCCATAAGAGACGATACCATAAGCTGCATATCCGCATCATCATAGACAAAAGCCCTGATGCCTATCTTCATAAACTTATGCTGGGCATCCCTTCCCACCAGAAGGCTGCCGCCGCTGCCGAAGAAGATCAGCCGCTTTGCACTGCGTATCTGGTCTGCCACCTTTGTCAGCAAAGGCAGGTCAATACCCGCAAGGGTCCTGTTTAATACATTTACCTCTGAGGCAAAGATTTTCCTGCAGATGGTCTCCGGATCATCTCCCTGCTCCAGGCTGGGATTAAAGTGCTTGTCCCTGGGCAGCACATCTCTGGCTGCATTCACCTTGAAGTCCTGGTACCCTTTATATCCCACACTTTTACAGAACCTCACCACAGACGCATCACTCACGCCTGCCTCTTCCGCAAGCTCTGTTATATTATAGTTCAGCACTTCCTCATAATGCTCCAGTATATAAGATGCCAGTTTCATTTCTGTATTGGTAAGCAAGTGCATTCTCCCCAAAATTTTTTCCTTGCAGCTTCCTCCTACCACAATCCACGCTCCTCTTTGAACTATTTTTACAATTTACAGAAAAATCATATCATATTTGAAAAAAATTTTCAACACCAATTTCTTTTTACACATGCGCAGCTCAAACCCCTGTGTTCTTTTCTCTATGATTCCCATCCCGTAAGATCCCGTAACGTACTGATGATCTTCTCCATATCGATTGGTTTGGCAATATGGGCGTTCATGCCGGAATCCAGGGACTTCTTCACATCCTCTGAAAAGGCGTTGGCTGTCATGGCAATGATCGGGAGCTGGTCTGTATCCTGTCTCCCCAGGGCACGGATGCGGCGGGCCGCCTCGCATCCGTTCATGACCGGCATGCGGATATCCATAAGGACCGCGTGGTATCTCTCCGGATTCTCCCGCACCATATCCACTGCCTCTCTTCCGTTCACGGCCTGTTCCACCTGCGCTCCGGCCATACTGAGCAGCTCCCGGGCGATTTCCCGGTTCAGCTCATTGTCCTCGACCAACAGGACCTTCATATCCCTGAGGGGCGTTTTATCCAGGATATCTGTGACCTTTCTGTCTGTATCCGGCTTCTGGGAAACTGCATTCCTGTCCTGTAACTCCAGATACAGCGTCACTGTAAAACGAGTCCCTTTTCCCGGACTGCTGTGAACCTGCACATCACCCTGCATCATGCTGACAAGCCCTTTTACAATGGACATGCCAAGGCCGGTCCCCTGGATGTTCTTCACGCGCTCATCGTTGGCGCGCTCAAAGGGATCATAGACATGCTCCAGAAATCCCTCATCCATTCCGATGCCGTTATCCTCCACAATGAACTCAAATTTACCATAACCGCATATGTCAGACGCCTTCTCTCTGACGGCAATACCGATACATCCGCCGTCCGGGGTATATTTCACCGCATTTGTTATGAGATTCAGCAGGATCTGCCGGATACGGCCGGTGTCCCCCTGCACATTCCCGTGTATGATCTCATCTGTACATACGGTAAGCCTATGGCTCTTTTCCTCTGTCTCATGCCCGATTATAGTGCCGATATCACGCATCAGTTCCTGCAGGCAAATAGATTCCCGGGCAAGGATTATTTTGCCCGTCTCAATCCTGGTCATATCCAAAACTTCATTGAGAAGCTTCAGAAGATGCTCACTGGAAACACTGATCTTATCCAGGCAGTCCTGTATCTTCTCCGAATCCCCCGCATTTGCCTGGGCTATGGCGGTCATCCCCACAATGGCATTCATAGGGGTCCGGATGTCATGGGACATTCTGGCAAGGAAGCTGGTCTTGGCCTCATTGGCAGTCCTGGCTGATTCGTAGGCTGTTAAAAGGGCCTGGCGGTTCTTCTCATCCTCCGCACGTCTGGCATCCACGTTCCGCATCAGCAGCAAAAAACCGCCGCCGGTATCCTGCTCTATGAGCGCTGAATAATACGAATAGTAGTGAAGCTGGTGTCTCTTATCCCACATGCGCAGTTCGCCTTCCAGCCACCTTCTGTCCCGGTAGCTCTCCTCCCGGTAGAGGCTTTCCAGGACTTCCCTGTCCTCCTCATAGACACACTTCCTAAGCTGCGCCGTATAGTCCGCAAAACTGCCGTTCCGCCTGAACTCCATACTCTTCTCCGCATAGTGGACACAGTGGTATTCCGTTCTTCCCACATCCACACTGACAGCCAGCGTGTACATTCTGGACACTGCCACCTGGGCGATCATCTGGTCATAATGCTGCTCCATCTCCGCATTCTGGTCGTCAAAAGCCATGATGACAATAGGACTTTCCACACCGGATACGGCAAAGGGCAGAAGGAGTATCTGCCTCCAGTCACCGGATGCCACACGGTAGGTATATTCCACACGGCTCCCCTGGCCGTTCAGCCGCTCCGGCAGCCTGTTTCCTGATGCCAGCTCCAGAAAATATTTTCTGTACTCCGGAAGCACACTCCCTGAGGCATAGACGCACAGGAACTCCCGAAGGCTGGAACAGCCGCTCACGTATCTGCCGATTTCCTGGTAATCCTTTATGGTCTTGATCTCCTCTGTCTCTATATTGCACAGATAAATCCCTTTGTACCGTTCACTTAACGTCCTGATGACCGCATCGGATTCCTGCTCGGCCCTGATGGTGTCTGTGATATTCTGGTGATAACCCCGCAGCCGGATTCCCTCTTTATAGCTGTCATCCTGTACACCGCCGCAGCGGACATAGATCCTTCCCCATTTCGGATGTCTCCAGGGGTATTGTACCTCCGCACGCCTGTGGCTTATCATCTGCTCCACCACTTCCTGGACCTGCGGATAATATTCCGGCACGATCCTGTCATACCAGGCCCTGTAGCAGACCTCCGGTTCCGGCTCCTCATCCAGACCCAGCAGCCCCAGCATGGCTCTGTCTGCGTACATCCTGGGTTCTTTCCCTTCTTCTATCTCTATGATCCAGAGTCCTGTCTGCGCCTGCTGAAGGACCTCCTGAATCATTGTTATATCCCCGAAATGTTCCAGCATAACTCTATCCCCTTTTCTGAATGCTGCCCGTTCACGCGCTAAAACCTATGTACAGTATACTACAAAATATTTCCCAATACTATCCTGGAGCAGTGTTTTTTTCTCCTCCCTCTGCATAGAATACTGGTTGAATACGAATAATAAGGCTGGTCAATCCATGTCGAAATTTTCCATACTGGTCAATCGGGAGCGCCCCCTGCCAAAAGGCTGCATTCCGCAAAATCTGACTGAACCCGCGATTCCCTTTCAAGCACCTCCCGGTGACGCCAAACGGCTCCTGGTCAGGGAGGCAGCCGCAGCCGCTGAAAAACTGTTTGCCCGTGCCCGGGAGGAGGGGCTCTGTCTGTGCGGTATCTCAGGCTACCGTCCCTACACCCGCCAAAGTGAACTGTACCGGGCAGCTCTTGCGAAAAACACCTCCATGACCGCCGTAGCGCCTCCGGGATGCAGTGAACACCAGACAGGCCTTGCCCTGGATGTATCCTGTCCCTCTGAAGACTACGAGCTGGAGGAGACCTTCGCCCTGACGCCGGAGGGCAAATGGCTCAATACCTATGCCTCCCACTTCGGTTTTATCCTCCGCTACCCAAAAGGAAAGGAGTCGGTCACCGGATTTCCCTATGAGCCCTGGCATATCCGCTATGTAGGGGACCCCCTTGCCCTTTACCTGTCCCTCACCGGATTGACCCTGGAAGAATACTACTTGTTATAATTAGACGAAAATATGTTACTGTTCACTGCGTGCCCAGCAACACGCTTCGCGATGCACAGATATGGAGCATTTTGCTCCACATCGCGCTGGCTGCCTCGGGATTTTCATGCCTTCGGCCTGAAAACACCTCGCGGGACAGTGGTATGTGAACAGTAACGAAAATACACCAAACAATCCGGCAAAATGCCAGTGTATCCTTGCATTTTGCACAAAAAGTGCTATAATATCACCAAGGCTGACGCAATCCCGGAGAACAGACTGATTTTCAAGGGAAGGCAGACAGATAAAGCTATTGCAAAGGAGCACTATAGTATGAGAGCTTTGAATTTAACATTACTGACCGATTTATATGAGCTGACCATGATGCAGGGTTATTTTAAGAACCCTACTGACCAGGTAGTCGTTTTCGATGCCTTTTACCGAAAAAATCCGTGTGACGGAGGATACGCCATTGCTGCCGGACTTGAACAGATTATCGAATATATTCGCGACCTCCACTTCACCCCGGATGACATCGACTACCTGAAATCTCTGAAGATCTTCGACGCAGATTTTCTGGAATACCTGCGGGGCTTCCATTTTACAGGTGATATCTACGCCATTCCGGAGGGGACCGTAATCTTCCCAAGGGAACCTCTTGTGAAGGTCATTGCCCCTGTTATGGAGGCCCAGCTTATTGAGACAGCTCTGCTGAACATTCTGAACCACCAGAGCCTGATCGCCACAAAGGCCTCACGGGTGGTATATGCTGCCAAAGGGGACGGAATCATGGAATTCGGCCTGCGCCGCGCTCAGGGCCCGGACGCGGGGATCTACGGCGCCAGAGCCGCTATGATCGGCGGCTGTATCGGAACTTCCAATGTGCTGACCGGTCAGATGTTCGACGTGCCCGTAAAAGGAACCCATGCCCATAGCTGGATCATGAGTTTCCCTGACGAATACACCGCGTTTAAGGCGTACGCAAAACAGTACCCCAACGCCTGCATTCTGCTGGTGGATACCTATGACGTGCTGGATTCCGGCGTGCCCAATGCCATCCGTGTATTTAAGGAAATGCAGGAGGAGGGCATAGAGCTGAAAGGCTACGGTATCCGCATTGACAGCGGTGACCTTGCCTACCTCTCCAAACAGGCCTACAAGATGCTGGCTGACGCCGGTTTTGAGGATGCCATTATCTCCGCCTCCAGCGATCTGGACGAGTACCTGATCGACAGCCTGAAGGCCCAGGGAGCCAAGATCAATTCCTGGGGCGTGGGCACCAATCTGATCACCTCCAACGGCCATCCGGCTTTCGGCGGTGTGTACAAGCTGGCTGCCATAAAGGAAAAGGATGACGAGGACTTTGTTCCCAAGATCAAGCTTTCCGAAAATGTAGAAAAGGTGACAAACCCGGGAAACAAGACCGTTTACCGGATATATGACAAGGCCACCGGTAAAATCCGGGCGGACCTGATCTGCCTGGCGGACGAGACCTTTGACACGGAAAAAGACATGATTATTTTTGACCCCATGGCTACCTGGAAGAAGACCAAGATTGCCGGCGGCACCTATACACTGCGCGAACTTCTGGTTCCTGTATTCCTGAAGGGTGAATGTGTCTACACCTCCCCCTCCGTCATGGAGATCCGCGATATATGCGCCAAAGAAAAGGAAACTCTCTGGAGTGAGACCATGCGTCTCGTCAATCCCCAGGAAGTCTACGTGGACTTATCTGACAAGCTGTACGCGATCAAATCCAGACTTCTGGAGGAGATGGGCGAAGCTGCCATCGAATAAAGATTTGTACATGAAAAATGCACCTGTCCCCGAATCCCTCTTACCGATTCCGGACAGGTGCACTGTTTTTTTCTTTTCCCTACTGTTCCATCTGACGTCCCAGAAATCCGGAAGCCGCCTGGGCAAGCTTCAGCTCTGTCTCCGTAAATGCCCTGCCGCCCTCTCTTCCAAGCAGGATCACAATGCCGATGCTGTCCCCGGCGCATGTGATGGTGCTGTATGCCTGCGAGCTGTAATCATACCGGTCATCCTCCACCACTTTCAGGAACCCCTTGTCTGTGACAACATCATTTCCCCTGTCAGCGATCACATCCTCCAGCTCAGAATGTATCCTTTTTCCCAAATATTCCTTGGAACCGCTTCCTGCAGCGGCGATCACCTGGTCATGGTCACAGATGCATACCATACATCCGGCTACCTGGGCCAGGCTCTCTGCATACTCCTTTGCAAAATTCCCAAGCTCTCCAATGGGTGAATATTTTTTCAGGATGATCTCCCCTTCCCGGTCCGTAAAAATCTCCAGGGGGTCACTCTCTCTTATACGCAGTGTTCTTCTGATTTCTTTCGGAATTACCACACGCCCCAAATCGTCGATTCTTCTGACTATACCTGTAGCTTTCATAAAAAAATTTCCTCCATTTTACACTATGACATTTATCTTCTTTAACTTCACCTTCGCCTGAACGAATGGTAACTTTGGCAGTTAAATGTAGTATTTGTAAAATAGAGGAAACTATACATTTTTTGTTATTTTTAATCTATGCTGTTTTCGCCTTCATCCCAAAGACTTCCTTTAAATCAGCCGCTGCCGTAAGTGAACCCAGCAGGATCACGATCCCGCAGATGACGCTCTTCACATCCGGCATCTGGCCCAGGAACACAAGTGCCAGCACGATGGACCAGGCAGAGTATGTAATATCCAGAGCCATGCCTCTGGCGGCTCCCAGTGTGTTGATGGCTTTATAGTAGCACAGGTAAGAAGCTGTGCCGAAAAATGCGGATATGAGAATGATCGCCGTAGTTTTTGTAAACGCAATATCCGCGGTGAATCCCCATCCCTTAATGACCGTGAGGATCACAGCCCCATAGAAAACAGCGCTGGTCATCTGACGGATCATCAGGGCATGTTCGTTGTTCACATTCGGGTCCTTCATGCCGTAAGCACAGATCACCACCTCAACAGCCCAGCCCACCACACAGAGTAGCGCGCACGCAAATCCCAGTCCGAAATTGCTGATCTGATTGCCGCCCGGTGTATATCCAAGGGCCACCATACCGCCGATACTCACAATAAATCCCGCGATCTGAACAGGCTTCATCCGCTCTTTCAGGAAAATATAGGACAATACCGCGCCCAATGCCGGAAACATGGCGGAGATCATGGCTGTGTAGGTCGCACCCAGATACTTGATGGCAAATACATACCCGGTCATACCAATCGGCCCGCCGAACAGAGCACCCAGTATAATGAATTTGCCGCTCCTGGTCTTCAGTGCCCGCACCACATTTTTCATCTGTTTTCTGACTCCCATATAGAAGAGCATCCATACTGCAGAGCAGAAATCATGCAGAAAGGTACTCACAAAAGGCGCCAGAAAAATTGCCTGTTCCGTGCTCACAAAGGGTGTCATAGCAAGGGCGATTCCCAAAATAATGGTATCTGCCGCCCAGAAGATACCTGCTGCCAAACCTGTAATCATCTTATACTCTCCATTCTTTCAAAACCACACACCGGACTGCCCTGCTGCTTTCAGGCCTATGACCTGCCGCTTCCCTGCATTGCATATCTGGCGATATTTCCTGCTTCGTAATCATACTGGTAGGCACCGCCCGGTGCCAGAAACTGTATGCCCGATACGGAACCGTCCGCGCGCTTTGCCGGATTGATACTGTGTATCTCACTTTCCCTGCATCCCAGCGTCTCTGCTATGTATTCCATGATGCGGGAACCGGAATGATCCCTGTAGACACTGTCAAATTCCCGCAGCTCCTCCAGGGAATCGAACTCGTAGATATTCCTCTCATCACATTTTTTCAGTTTCATGGGAAGCTTCTCTATGTTCTCCAGATAGATATTCTCCCACAATTTTTCCGCAGTCTCCGGCTTCCCGTACGCCTCATCCAGAATCTCCAGAAACTGCCGGGTGTACTCCTCTGTCCAGAAGGCAGGACCGTTCATGTACCAGGAATCCCTGCCTCCGATCACCACTGAGGTGATGATTCCCTCCTCATTTTCCTGCATACACCACTCATTCGTCTCGCCCTCCGCATAAAGAGCGGAGTAAAAGCTGCCGTCCGCTTTCTTCTCAAAAGGGTTCTCATTAAAGTAATTATCTGCGCAGCATATATAGGTATTGTGCAGATATTCCCTCACCGCGTAGATGGAGCTGTGGTTGTTCTTCCTGTCATACTCCGGGTTGTGGACCAGAGTGACACCCAGCTTTTCCTTCAGATACTCAAACATTTCTGCCTTGTAGCCCGTCACCACGATGACTTCATCAATACCCGCCTCGCGGAGCTGGCAGATCTGACGTTCGATCAACACTTCACCTCTGACGGGAATCAGAGCTTTGGGCATCTCATATGAGATCGGGGCAAATCTGCTGGACAGACCCGCTGCCAGAATCACTGCATTTTCTGCCTGATAAGACATATCACTGTTCTCCTTCCAATCCCTGCTTTACATACCTGTAATATTCTTTTGCATATCCGTACTGTCTCAGAGAGTATTCCCCGAACTCCACGCCTTCATGCCTCTTGAACTCACACCAGTTGCTCCACAGAAAACCGCAGACCGCAATGTAGGCGTATATCTTAAGCCTTACCTCTTCCCTGCACCCTTCCGTATAGTAGGCATCTATCAGCTCGTCCACCTTATCCTTCTCGTACAGGGCATAAATGGCGAACATGGCAATATCCACATCCTCATCCTGCATGCCGGCATACTCCCAGTCGATCAGGGATATTTTCTCATTCTCCCCCTCACCCTGCATCAGGAAATTATCCGGAACTGAGTCTATATGGCACAGAATCCAGTTCTTGGGCTGTTCGTCAATAAATTTCTTTAATTCATATACCTTTTCCTTGGTCCTGTCGTAGTCGCGGTAACAGGATGGCTCTCCTTTCCACAGACTCTCGTAGAACTCGATCCTCTCAAAGATATCAAAGGTATGTCCCGCCTTAAGGCCGCTGCTGTGGAATTTCCTCAGCACCTTCATGCACTTCTTCACATCCTCAGGGTTTTCCGAGTCGCAGCACCTGGCGCCTTCCAGGTACTCCGTCAGCTTGCAGCCGCTGTCCGGGTCAAAGTAACGGATGGTATCGCTGAGCTTTAAATCCTTTATGACCTGATACACCTCATATTCCTGCCTGCGGTTGATGAGCTGTTCGGTTCCCTCCCCCGGGATTCTCATAATATAGCTCCTGCCCCTGCAGGAAAACCGGAATGAACGGTTTGTCATGCCCTTCTTCAAAACCTCTATCTGTTCAATCTCTTTCAATTCACAGTCCAGTGCCCCTGCGATCTCCTGCAGAATTCCGGAGTTGAGCTGCTTTGACTCCTCGTCCAGCTCTCTGAGCTGCTCATATGTATTAATCTCATACACTTCCCTGGCCGGAACCACTCTGGCGGAGACCGTCATCTTCTCCCTGTCCATAAGGGCCGCCTCCCAGAACGCATTGTTGAAGGATTTTCTCCCGGTCAACTCCCGGATCCTGGTTCTGAGCCGCTCCGCGTCCCGTTCCAGAATATAGGCAATCCCTATCATGCCGTTTCCGCTCTTCTCCGCATCCACTGCCACCAGCTCCAGCTTCCGGTTCACCCGCACATCGCTCTCGTCATCCACCAGATCGGTGACCATATACCAGGAATACAGTTCTCTGTCGGAAAAAGGATTAAAGCTGCACCACACATCACAGGGAATGATATATGTATTGGAAATCCTGTCTGCTGCCAGCTTCAGAGAGTGGAGATTGTTCTTATCCCCGTATTCCCGGTTGACGATCAGATTGACGCCGTACTGGTCAATCAGGTATTCATACTGCTCCTTCATAAATCCCACAACGATATCAATCTTATGTATGCCCGCCTCATGAAGCTGCCGGATCAGGCGCTCTATAAGCGGTTCTCCGCCTACCTCTATGAGTCCCTTGGGAATCTCACGGTTGATGGGGACCATGCGCACCCCGTATCCAGCCGCCAGGATAATGGCGTTCTTTGGCTTCTTCTGCTGTATTTCCTCCACTGCCCTGTCTGTCAGAGTATACTCCTTATTCAGATACCCGTCCTTCACCAGAGCGGCCAGCGACTGATTGACTTTTCCCAGGGAATATCCTGTGCTCTCTGACAGGGTTCTCTGGTTGTGGTAGCCTTTATCTATAATTGCGTTCATTACGTCGTATTCTTGTATATTCATGTAATTATATTTTCTCCTTTTCATGAACATTGTGGTTTTATAATAGCACTCCCTCTGCCCTATTGTCAAGATTTTTCTACCCACAAAGTGCCGCTCTCCCGGCACATATTCTTTTTCCAAGAGCTTTCCACGCAAAAAAAGACCCGCCAGACGGAAAATTTCATCCGAATCTGACAGGTACTTTCTCCATTATTTATCTTCCGGACGGTTATATGTCCAGATTGGCGTAAAATTCTTTTATTTTTGCCTCCTGGTAGGTTCCGGCAAAGGTGCCCTCCAGGAAATGCTGCAGCCCTTTCTCCGCAAATTCCTCCCAGGACTCCGTCTCCTGGTATGCCAGAACAGGGTAAAACAGGACACCTGTGCTCTCTGCCGCCATTTTGTCTGCAGGGGCATCCCCGATCATGAGCACATGGTCTTTCTCATAGCCCCGCTCTGTCAGGGACTGAAGGCATGCCTCCTTTGTGCCGGACTCCTGGGACAGAAGCAGATCTGCGTATTCCATAAGACCGCTGTCCTCCCATTCCCTGCGGATTTCTTTGCCGTTGGAGGCTGTGACGATCACCACATCAGCTTTGCCTTTCATGAGCTTCAGGGCATCCTCCACACCGTCAAAGGGTGACTTTCTGCTGTTGGAGAGCATCACAATGGAATCATTGACCAGTCTTGACCACTCCAATGCTTTCTTCATGCAGATACTGTCTGTTCTCTCATATGCCTCCCTGAGGCTTTCATCTGACAGCTCATCTGTTGTCTGGACCCAGTAGATCAGCTCATCCAGACCGTCCACCCTGGCGTAATTCTCGTTAATCTCCACCAGAATCTTAGCCAGCCCCTTAAACCGGTTGATTCCCCGGCTTCTGCTCAGCAGGTTGATCTTCCTCCAAAGCCGTACAATATCCTCCCTGTAATCCCCCAGATCCCATTCATGCACAAGGCACGGCGCAAAGCAGCGCATATGTTTTACATCCATAGTGTCCATGGCACAGCCATCAGAGTCAATACATATCAAAAAGTCCCTGGACTTTTCAAAATCCTTTGCTACATTTTTCATTCTCCTGCCCTCCATTTACAACATAATAATTATATCTATTATACTATCTTCTTATTCATGCCGCAATAAACATACTTCCGGCACTTTGCAGAAATATTGAAGTTATCTTTGTATAACTTGCAGAATCATGTTTTTCCGGTAGGAATTTTTCAAAAAAAATGTTATACTGTTGCAAGCAAATACCGTTACGCAAAGGAGAACAAGATATGCCAGAATACAATTTCGACGAATATATTGACCGGACCGGGTCCAATTCCATAAAACACGCATTTAAAAAGGAATATCATGTGCCGGAGGACGTTATCCCCCTGTGGGTAGCCGACATGGATTTCCGCTCACCCAAAGAAGTCTGTGACGTGATCGCGGAGGCCGGAAAATTCGGTATCTTCGGCTATGCCGGTGTGCACGATGATTATTTTGAAGCCATCCACGCCTGGATGCTGAAACGCCACGGCTGGGATGTGAAAGAGGAGTGGATGGTCCGCATCCCCGGTGTTGTCTGCGCCATTGCCACGGCTGTGCGCGCTTTGACGAAGGAGGGGGACGGCGTCATGATCATGCAGCCGGTCTATCATCCCTTTAAGAATGTACTTGTGGCCAATAACAGAAAGGTAGTGAAGCACTGCCTGAAAACCGGAGAGGACGGCCGTTTCCATATTGATTTTCAGGAAATGGAGCGCCAGATAGCTGAGGAGGACGTCAAAATGCTGGTCCTCTGCACGCCCCACAACCCGGGCGGCCGTATCTGGGATAAGGAAGAGCTTGAGAAGATCGCGGATATCTGTCTGCGCCATCAGGTCTATGTGGTCGCCGATGAGATCCACCACGATTTCATCCTGCCGGGCCACACCTTCACAGAGTGGGCATCTGTAAGCGAGGAGATGAACCAGCACAGCCTTATCTGCACTGCTCCCAGCAAAACCTTCAATATTGCGGGCCTGGGCCTGTCCAACATCTTCATTCCGAATGAAGAGATCCGCAAAGCCTTTGAAAAAGAGATCTCGCGCGCCAGCATAGAGGCCGGCAATGTCATCGCCCTGGACGCCTGCAAGGCAGCCTATACTTACGGCGAGAACTGGCTGAATGAGCTGCTGGAATACCTGGAAGGAAACGTTGCACTTGTCCGCAGCTTCCTGAAAGAGAATCTGCCCCAGATTAAACTCATGGAGCCGGACGGCACCTATCTGATTTGGCTGGATTTCTCCGCCCTCGGAATGGACAGTGACGCCCTGGATGAATTTCTTATCCACAAAGCCAAAGTATGGCTGAACAAAGGCTCCATGTTCGGTGACGGGGGCGAGCGCTGCTTCCGGATGAACCTGGGAAGCCCACGCCATGTGATCTTAAAGGCACTGGAACAGATCAAAGAGGCAGTTGACACACTGGAAATCCAATAAAATAATTACGGGCAGTTCCGCCGGAAGCTGTATCTTCCCGGCGGGACTGCCCTTTTTGATTTCTCATAGCTCTCTCTCCTGCTGCCGGCCCCGGCTTATGCGCCTGGCATCCTGAAACAGCTCGATATCTTCCCTTGTGACTTTAATATTCGTGATATAATTCTTTCCCTGGGGCGTTGTCACGCTAACTTCCACCACGGTCCCCTCCTGAAGTGCATCCGCGGATACGGATTCCAGAAATCCCCGGACTTTTGGATGGCGTTTTTCAAACTGTGCCATGGCCGATCTGGCCTGCATCATTTTTATCGGATTGAATCCCATACTGTTTTTCTCCTTTATCCGCCTTACACAAGTCTCCCAGACCTGCCCGCCGGCTTTTGCCGTCTGCCGTTTATTCTTCCGGGCATCATGCATTCTGTGTACTTTTGGCATAGTCATTGTTTGATAAAGTATTATATCATGAATTTTCTGCATTAATATGCCATTTCCCTAATTTATTGAAATTTAATATTTACCGGGGAAGAATCCGGCCTGAAAACACCTCGGGGGACAGTGGCATATGAACAGTAACAAAAGGGTACCGCAAATCTGCAGTACCCTTGAATATCCGTATATTTTGATTTTTTATTTGTACATTTTCATGTAGTCGCCGTGTGCGTCAATAAGCTCGTCACACATTTTCACAATATCATCAATGCTCAGCTCTGCACCTGTATGCGGGTCCATCATGGCAGCCTGGTAGATGTATTCTTTCTTCTTGGTCGCTGCTGCTTCAATGGTAAGTAACTGTACATTGATATTGCTCATGTTCATGGCTGCAAGCTGTACCGGCAGTCTTCCGACTCTGCAGGGGTTCACACCTGTTCCGTCAACCAGGCAGGGAACTTCCACACAGGCGTCTGCCGGAAGGTTCTCAATGGAACCGTTGTTGATCACATTGCCGCCGATCTTGTACGGCTGGTTGGTCACAACTGCCTCCATAATATAGGAAGCATATTCCTTGCTTCTGTCATGGGTGATCTTACCGTCTTTGAGGATGCTGTTTCTCTCCTCTTCCCATCCCTTGATCTGCTCAATACATCTTCTCGGATACTCATCCAGCGGAATATTGAATTTCTCGATCAGTTCCGGATATTTGGATTTGATGAAGAACGGATTGTACTCTGCATTGTGCTCGCTGGACTCTGTGCAGTAATATCCAAGGTGTTTGATATATTCAAAACGAACCATGTCGTCATGTTTCTGTGCTGCATTCATCTCTGCTGCTCTTCTGCGGATCTCCGGATACAGATCATTGCCGTCCTTATCCTTGATGTCCAGCAGCCATGCCATATGGTTGATACCCGCAATGGTCTCCACACGGCCTTCCAGCTTGTCCTTCATATCCAGCTTTTCAAGCAGCTTCTCTGAACATACCTGAACGCTGTGGCACAGACCTACGGTCTTCACGCCTGTGTAACGCTGCATATATCCGGACAGAATGCCCATGGGGTTTGTGTAGTTTAAGAAAAGCGCTTCCGGGCAGACCTCTTCCATATCTCTTGCAAAACCTTCCAGTACCGGAATGGTACGGAGCCCTCTCATGATACCGCCGATTCCCAGTGTATCTGCAATGGTCTGACGAAGGCCGAATTTCTTCGGGATCTCAAAATCTGTGATGGTGCAGGGATCATATCCGCCCACCTGGATAGCATCTACAACAAATGTTGCATCCCGCAGCGCTTCTTTTCTGTTCTCCACGCCCAGATAAGTTTTGATATGTGCACGTCCCTCGTTTACATTTTTGTTGATTGCATTGAGGATGATCTCGGAATCCTCCAGACGTTTTCTGTCAATATCATATAATGCGATCTCGCTGTCACACAGTGCCGGGCTGCACATACAGTCGCCAAGTACATTTCTTGCAAATACGGTGCTTCCTGCACCCATAAAAGTAATCTTAGCCATTTTATCATTTCCTCCGTTTCTGTTGTTTTCTGATGGTTCTTATTATATAATCAGAGCAGAAAATATTCTATCTTATTTGTTTCTTATAATTGTAAAAATGTTGCATGTAGGTTACGATTCACGACCAATGTTCCGGGAGGTGTTTTGCGAAGCAAAATCCCGAGGCAGCCAGCGCCAAAATGCAATTTATTGCATTTTGTGTGCATCGCGAAGCGTGTTACTGTTCACAGAACTGCGCTTTTTGCAGGGCTGTGAATAGTAACGCATATAGGTAATTATTCGGATAAAGGAGTGAGCAAAATGAACCCAGAACCATCCGGTACCCTGTCCATCTATTTCTGCGGCACCGAGCCATGCGCCCCCGGACATGCCTTTGGCCCGGCTGTCCGTCCCCACTATCTCATCCACGTGGTGCTGGACGGAAAGGGGATCTATAAGCGAAACGGGGAAACCTATCATCTGAAAGCAGGGGATGCTTTCCTCATCTCCCCCATGGAGTCCACCTATTACCAGGCTGACGAAAAGGAACCGTGGCGGTACGCCTGGGTGGGATTTGACGGCATGAGTGCGAAAGACCTGCTGGAGAGAACATGTTTCCGGAACTCCTGTGTGTACTTCTGTCCCGATGACGAAAAAAAGAGAGAGGCTGTCATTGCCCATGTTCTGGAACTTCTGGATTCCTTTCTCTCCCGGGGGCAGAACAGCCTGACTCTGTTAGGACATTTTTTCCAGCTCCTGGGCACCATGCAGAGCCCGGAGCCGGCCGGACGGGAAGAATATCCCCGCCAGTATCTGGCAAAAGCCATGGAATATATGAACAACAACTACAGCTACAATATACGAATCTCTGATATTGCATCCTATATCGGTGTGGACCGCTCTTATCTGTACCGCATTTTTATGGAGGAGGAACACATCTCACCCAAACAGTACCTGATGCGTCTGCGGCTTCGCACCGCTGCCAGTATGCTGCGCTCACCCCGGTATACCATCACGGAGATTGCCTACTCCTGCGGGTTTCGGGATGCGGCTGCCTTCTGCAGCCAGTTCCGCAGGGCCATGGGATTTACGCCCAGCCAGTTTCGGGAATACCTAAAAGAGGAGACAAAATATACCCAGTAGCTGAGGTTTAAAACCCTGTATTTCTGAACTCCTTTGGGGAGATTCCGGCCTTTTCCGTGAAAAACCTGGTGAACACCGCATGTTCGGAAAATCCCAGCTCCTCGGAAATCTCATTTATATTCATGGCAGAGGACAGCAGATAGTCCTTCGCCTTCTCAAACAACATATTTCTCTGCAGAAAAATAGGGGATATTCCGAAATACTCCTTGAATTTGTTGGAGATATAGGTGGGATTCATGTGGTATTTCTCTGCCAGTGTCTTCAGATTCATGCCTGCTGTGGGTCTCTGGGAGATATCGTCAAAAATATCCATAAACACCGCCGGAATATCCGGTGCAAGCTGGGTTTTTTCTGATTTCAGAAAGCTGTCAAAGATGCATGCCAGGACTTCAAGCGCTTTTGCATTTTTATATATCATATCGGCAATCGTCTCTTCATTCTGTATAGCTTCCATATAGTCAAAGAATTTCTGTTCAAACTCGCTGCTGTTTTCCATATGGACTTTGCAGGGCAGTTTGAGCAGACTCAGCACATCTATGTTGTAAGCTGTCCTGAAGTTAAAATGCCACCACAAAAATTCCGACTCCTCCCTGGATACCTTTACATGGTCATGGATCACATTGGGAGGCACAAAAATAGCATCCCCGTCCCTGCAGCGGTACTCTCTGCCCTGAATGCGCAGAAGGGCCTCTCCTTTTTTCAGATAGGACATTACACAAAACGGCATCTGCCGGTTAAGCTGCACCATTTCTGTTCTGGTCTGGTAATCATACTCCACGATATCCAGCACCGCACGCTGTATCAAAGGTCTTAAACGTTCACTCATGCTGTCTCCTCTCTCTGCGTCCCGGACTGCCCCCTCTGCAGTCCCTCCCGTCAGGCTGTCTGAATCTTGCCTCGAAATTTACTGATTCTTAAAAGCAACCCCCATCTTCACACTCTCCTGCGGGTTTTCCACAATATAGTGCAGATAGCTCTCATCACAGGTATCAAAATCCACCACGGGATCAACGATATTTTCACAGGAGAACATGCCTTTACAGAGCATATCCCATGCCTCTTGGCATATTCTGTCAAAGCTCCATCTCGGATAGTCATTGTTCGGCTCACTGCATGCCCGTGAAAAGTAAAAATGACACTGGTTAAAATGTCCCTCATATCCCAGATTGATGGGAATATGGCATTCTCCCAGCCAGCCCACCATGGCAAAATTTCCTCCATAGGCAAGAGCCCGGATTCCCTGCTCCACTGCCTTATAATTTCCGCTTGTCTCGATCACAACATCCATACCGATTCCGTTTGTCTTATCCCTTAAAATCAGCCCGAAATCCTCCTTCGTCGGGTCAAACGCCATATCCGCGCCATTATCCAGCGCAGCCTGCCGCCTTTTCTCTATGGGGTCTGTTACCACAACAAGGGAAGCCCCCGCCGCTTTTGCAGCCTGGGCAGCCATAAGTCCAATAGCCCCAAGACCGGAGATCAGCACTTTATCGCCCAGACGTACATGGCCGTCCCGCATTCCCCCCAGGGCAAACTGAAGGGGATCATAGCAGACTGCCTCCTTCCAGGTCATACTTTCCGGCATGACCAGGACATCCTCTGCCTTTACTGTGTGGGTGTTTTTCAGATTGCCGTATCCGGCAACCCTCTGCCCTGTCTCCAGGCCCTCTACGCCCTGGCCGATCTCGGTGATTCTGCCCACCCACATATTTCCCAGGCCGGATGTTCCGTCATACACAAGCTCCTTTTCTCTCGGTCTGAAAATGTGTGTGCTCTCATCGTAGTAAACCTTTGCAAAAGGATTTTTCTCATATCCGTGCAGTTCTGTGCCGTGTTTCGGCGCACCGTAATCCGATACCACTCTTACATAACCTGCCTGCAGAGGCATTTCCTGATATTCTTCCAAAACAGGCTTTCCGTTTCGTCCTAAGAGTAATTGTTTCATAATGTGTGTCCTCCTTTATTTATGTAAACCTACTTTTATGCCGTCCATGCCTGCGGATTCCACCACGGTCTCCACATAACAGAGGCTTTTATAACCTTCTTTGATGTCGCATGTTGTCTGTTTCTTTTCTCTGACACATTCCAGGAACTCTCTGACCTCATCCAGATATGCGTCCTCTTCAGAATCTACCGTCTCTGTCCTTAACCCGCCTTCACCCGTGTAAGTAAAGACCGCATGGTTAAAGTCACGGAAATCAGCGGTGACTTTCTCGTATACCACCTTGAATCTGCCAATCCATTCTCCCGGGACCTCACAGTTATTGGCAGTGATAGCGGCCACAGCACCGTTGGTAAATCCGGCAAAGGAGGCACTTACATCCTCTACTGTGTAGTTATGGATATGGTTGTGGCATACATTTCCCATGACACCTGCGGCGTATTTTGGTTCTCCCATCAGGTAACGGCATAAGTCATAGACATGAATTGCCTGCTCATAGATCTGTCCGCCGCACAGATCAACATTGATCCACCAGGGTGTGTGAAGGGAATTGCAGGAATAATGTCCGTGAAACAGCACCGGCCTTCCCGCCTCACCGGACGCGATCAGCTCCTTCATTTTTTTAACCGCTGTCCCCTGTCTCATGTGAAATCCGACTCTGGTGATAATCCCGCTTTTCGCGGCACTCTCCACCATTCTTTTCCCTGTCTCTGTATTTAGAGCAATCGGTTTCTCTATGAAAATGTGCTTTCCTCTCTCTGCGGCACGCTCAAACTGATGGTCCTGGGCAAAGGGCGGAAGACAGATGAACAATACATCAAAATCACCTTCATCCAGCATTTTGTCAAAGTCATCGTATTCCTGTATATTTTCCTGCGGTATTTCCTCACAGAAAGCCTCTCTGGCTGCCCTGCTCTTGTCGCATACGCAGGATATCTGTGCACCTGATTCCAGGAGCCTTTTGGCATGGCCTTTTCCCATATTTCCGGCCCCCAGTATTGCTGCTTTTACACTCATTAAATTTTTCCTCCTCTATTTTAAATCGTTCTTTGCTCCGGCTGCTGCCTTTTCTGCTGCTATCCCTTCACGGCTCCGGCAGTGATACCGTCAACGAAACTTCTCTGGAATATGGAATATACAATGATGATCGGCACCGTACAAATGGTCACTCCCGCCGCTATCAGCGATGTATTCATGGTATATTCCCCCTGGAAATACATAAGCCCCAGAGGCAGCGTCCTGTATTTATCGTCATACACCATCAGCATGGGCAGAAGATAATCATTCCAGGACCACATAAATTCAAAAATCAGCAGGGAAGTCAGAGCAGGTTTTGTCAGCGGAATCATAACATACAGCCACGCCTTCCACTTTCCGGCCCCGTCAATGGTGGCCGACTCTATCAGTTCATCCGGCAGTTCCCGGAAAAATGACCGCATCATAAAGCAGGCAAACGGCATGGACAGCCCAAAGTACGGCAATATCATAGCCTGCAGTGTGTTGATCATGCCAAGCTGCTGTACATTATAGTAAAGCGGTATGATCATGGCATTGATCGGTATCATCATACCTATGAGAATAAAATAAAAAATCTGGTTTCTCCCTTTCCATTTCAGTTTGCCAAAGGCATACCCTGCCATGGACGAAAGCAGCAGCACCACAAAAACCCTGGGTACAGCCACTAAAATGCTGTTTTTCATATAGCCGCCCATGCGCCCGGTTGTCCATGCTTCTTTTATGTATTCAAAGGTCACTGAAGTCGGAAATGCAAACGGATCGTTTACGGAAGGGTCAAAGGGCTTTATTGCTGCCATCCACATCCAGAAGATGGGAAGAACGGAGACCAGCACAAATAAGATCAATATGGCATGTGTCAGAATACTGACCAGGTGCCGCCTGGCCGCTGTGTGTTCACTCATATTTTCCCCTCCTCTACTCTTTGTCTGTCAGTTTCATGAAAATTCCGGAGCATACCGCAATGATCACAGCCAGAACCACAGCAAGTGCCGAACCATATCCGTAATCATTCATATTAAAAGCTGAATTATACATGTAGGTGGAAATAACCTCTGACGAGTGATAAGGCCCACCCTTCGTCATAATATAGATCAAGTCAAATACTTTAAACGAACCGATCAGTGAATTGGATACCAAAAGTACGATCGTCCCCTTAATAAGCGGAACAATGACATAGATAAACTTCTGAAAGGCATTGGCCCCCTCCAGTTTTGCCACTTCCAGATAGCTGGTATCAATCCCCTGCAGCGCCGCAAGAAATACCACCATATTAAATCCGTAACAGGTCCAGCTTCCCGCAAGCACCAGGAACCATATGACCATTTTCTCATCCCCGAGAAAATCGATTCCCGCGGCCCCATGCATTCCCAGAGCATTCAGCATCCTTCCCAGGATTCCGAATTCCGGATTGTAGATCCATCCCCATACGATGCCGACTGCAACAAGCGAAACCACATTCGGCATGAAATAGGTAAGCCGGTACAGAAATTTTCCTTTTACATACTTCTGTGTCAGCATCACCGCAAAGATCAGCCCCAGAAGTACAGGAACAAAAATGGTAAACAGTATCCAGATGACATTGTTCCCCAATGCTTTATAAAAAATGGGGTCCTTCAGTACCCTTGCATAATTATCCAGACCCACAAACTTCATGAAAGGAGCCGCTCCGTTCCATTCATGAAAACTGATCCTCACAGTTGAAAAAATAGGTATCACCAGAAACAGGCAGTAGAACAGCAGTGCCGGAAGTGCAAAAGCAAAGCATCCCATCCAGTTTTTCAGCAACATCCTTTTTCTTTTATCCATAAAAACACCCTTCCCGCTGCACGTGACAGGGCTGCAGCAGAATCCTGCAGCCCCTCACTGATTTATAACAATAGAATGTTCACAGGTATGCTTCTGCCGCCTATTCTACTGAGTAGTTTCCTGCCTCGATCTCTTCCTCAAATGCCTTCTGCTTCTGTTCCATACAGGCAGCTCCGTCAATCTTGCCCGCAATAAGCTGCTGCACGTAGTTCTGTGTCACATCATTTACCTTAGGCGGCATAAGCACGTCTATATTCTCGCCAAGGTTCTCGGACGCGTTGATCTCATCCACCACATCTTTGAACAGCTCACTGACTTCGTAGGCGCTGTAATCCACATCTTTTACAGAGGGGATCAGACCTGCTTCATACCAGAGTTCCATGTTGTCAGGCTGGAACATATAGTCCAGGAATTTTACTGTCTCTTCCGGATATTTCGTCTTAGAATTTACAACTACAGCTTCACCAAGTCCCCCCGGAGGGCAGTTGTCCAGATCATCCGACGCTACCGGTACGAAGAAGAATCCCACATTGTCCTTCATATTCTCCACACACGCGGATACCAGCCAGGTACCGGTCACACGCATGGCACCTTCCCCTGCGTAGAATGCTTTATTTGCATCTTCGGATGCCAGGCTCAGAGGCTTCTCTGTGGCATATCCCTTTTCAAACACACTGTAAAGTTCATCAAGAGCTGCCCCGAATCCTTCGCTTGTCCAGGGTATTTTTCCCGCTACCGCTTCTTTTACTCTGTCCGCTCCCACAAAACTGTTCAGCCAGATTGACTCATAGTGAAATCCCGGCCACTGCTCTTTGTCATCCATGATAAGCGGCGTGATGCCTTTGTCTTTGAATTTCTGGCATATCTGCATAAACTCTTCGTAAGTCTCCGGTACTTCAATGCCTTCCTCCTCGAACATTTTCTTGTTGTAATATACGCCCAGCATTTCCAGCTCATTGGCTACACCGTACAGTTTGCCGTCGTATACGGTTTTCTCCAGAGCCCAGTCATGGAACCTGTCATCCCATTTATACTGTTCCCTGTAGTCGCTCAGATCCATTGCCAGACCGGCATTTGCCAGAACGCCCAGATAACCGGCACCGGCGTCATAACTGAAGATATCCGGGCCTTCTCCGCTGTTGATGGCAGGCTTGATGGTATTTCTCAGGTCTGCAACCTTGAAAGCGGTACGCTTGATGGTGACATTGGGATTTTCCTTCTCAAAATTCTCGATGATGGTGTCTATCATTTTCGCTCCGGCACCCTCTGTCCTTAAATCCCACATGTTCAGTTCAATTTTTTCTGTGGAAGCAGCATTATCCCCCGAGTCACCTGCATCCGTTTTTGTCTCTGTCTTGCTTTCAGCCGTATCGCCCTCTTTTGCCGTTCCGGGCGTACATCCTGCCAACATTGTCCCCACAAGCACCAAACCGGTCAATACCTTCCATTTTCTTCCCATAAATACATCTCCTTTGCATAATATTTAATATTTTTGGTATGTTTAATATAGCATTTCTTGTAGAAAATGTACTTACCACTCCTTTTCCTGTTCTTTGCAGTTTTACATATTTTGGTAATATCTTTGCAGATTTACATATTTTTCTTCGATTTTGGCTGTTTGCATGGTGTATTTTTCTGCGGAAATACTGTAGAATTGCAAAGGAATTTGTTATTGATTAATTTTTCTGATAAATACGATTATTTAATTATCAGATACTTTTTCTAAATTAAATACTTTTTGCGCTGAATAGCCAAATAATCATCAAAGGGATTTCCTTTTGGAAAAAGAAATGCAAAAAAGCAACTGTCCGGCAATTTTATGCCGGGCAGTTGCTTTTTTGGGTGGGACTCTATTATTATTGATTGTTTAAGAGCGTGTCTTGTGTCTGATAATTGATTTTGATAAGCTGTGCATGACAATGCGCATCATATTATTCCGTAATGTTTCAGCGCATAATGGATTCCATCTTCCTCGATTCCCTTTGTCACATAACTGCAGTACGGGAGGATCTCTTCTTTGGCATTTCCCATTGCTATGCTGTTCTTTACTGCTTTCAGCATATCCAGATCATTCTCACTGTCGCCTACAGCAAAGCAGTTCTCCATATCTGCATCCAGATGGCTGCACATAAACCGGATTCCTGTAGCCTTTGTGTAATCTTTCTGCGTCACCTCCCAGACATTGCCGCCCCGGGGGATGCAGTAAAAATGTTCATCCAGAAATACTTTTATCTCCCCGGCTGCTTCTGTGTCCGGAAGGAATATAAGACATTTATCATAAGTCTGGTTTTCATCGCGAAATAACTCTTCGATATTTCTCCCTTTCGCCGCAAATATCTGTATTGCCTCCTGAAGCCATGGATTGGGGTAACTGAAATCAAAATATATAGCCTTGTCAGCCTCATAAAATACAGGGATCTTGGCATCCCTCAGCATTTTTGCAACTTTCACGCACATATCATGGGGAATTGCGGATTCCAGCAGCTTTTTGCCTCTGTAATAAATGTGGGTGCCGCAGCCACAGACATATCCGTCAAAGTCCATGGAACGGATTTCCTCACTGATACTGTAATACGTCCTTCCGGTATTGACAAACACCTGGTGCCCGTTTCTCTTTGCCCCGGCAATCGCAGCCCTGGTACTGTCGGGTATGATCCCGGAGGGCTCCATTGCAAGTGTGCCGTCTATGTCAAAAAATATTAGTTTACTGTCCATAATCTCTCCTTAATGTTAAAGTCCGCTTTTTTTAGGTGTCTTACTGCATATAAAAACCACCCTTAAACCTTTGCATGTCAGGGTGGTATCCTTTACTTTCAGAGGTCAGCCGCGCTTGGCTGTTGTGTTCTTTTCCGTCTTCAATTTATCATATTTCTGTTAAGAATTCAAGCGATTATTGCCGGTCGTTATTGACGCTGTTATTGCTGTGTTGCTGTCCACACGCCACTGTCCCGCGAGGTATTTTCAGGCCGAGGGCACGAAAATCCCGAGGCAGCCAGCGCGATATGGAGCATTCTGCTCCATATCTGTGCATCGCGAAGCGTGTTGCCGGGCACACAGTAAACAGTAACATTGCTGCGCCGGCAAGTGGTTACTGACTGCGCCGCGCCCGGCAGTTACCAATCCATTCTCCTGCTAAACTACACTAAGTTTTACATGTAAACCGGAAATACCTGTTGCCGGCAGAAAAGGCCTGTGCTAAAATTAAAAAAGCATATTTTCTGGATCATCTTTCTATTTTTGAATCAGTCTTGGGATTCATAATATCTTATATCATTTCATAATAACGGGTCGACGTATGTCCGGCCTGTCCTTTCGGAAAATTCGTGCTTTTCACCACATTTTTTGCAGGAGTTTTCGGAAAGGTTAGAAACCTCCTGCGTCTATAATTAAAAAAGGAGGTTTTATATGGAAAAACGGAAACAGCAGCCGCATGCCCTGCAGTGGCATCCTGCTTTTTACGCCGGGATTCAAATTGAACTGGAAGCAGAGGCAGATCTGCTGCTCTTTGAAAACGAACATCAATTGGGTACAAAACCAAAGGAAATCGATGTGCTGATCGTAAAAAAAGAAAGAGATGTTTCTATCCGGAAAAATATCGGAAGGATTTTCAGGACGCACAATATTGTGGAATATAAAAGTCCTAAAGATTATCTGAGTGTGGATGATTTTTATAAGGTTTATGGTTATACTTGTTTTTATAAGGCAGATACCGCGCAGGCTGACAGCATCGCCATCCATGATATTACCATAACCTTTGTATGCCACCGGTATCCGCGCAGTCTCATGCGGCACTTGACAGAGGAACGGGGCTATGAAATCCACAGAGAAGAGGATGGCATTTATTATATCACCGGAGATAATATCCCAATTCAGCTGATCCTGACAAAGGAACTGTCTGAGGAACAGAATCTATGGCTGAAAAGCCTGACAGATGAACTGGAAGAAACAGAGACGGCAAAACATTTGATTGAGCAGTATGGAAAGCATAAAGGTAATAACCTGTATAAATCCGTTATGGATCTTATTGTCCGTGCAAACAAAGATAAATTCAAGGAGGCGAAGATTATGTGTGAAGCATTAGAAGAATTAATGGAGGATGAACTGGAAGCTAAAAGGACTCAGGGACTGGCAGAAGGACTGGCTTTGGGAGAGGCAAAAGGACTGGCCTTGGGAGAGGCTTTGGGAAAGGCAGAGAGTATTGTGGTTCTGCTGAAGGATCTGGGTGATGTATCTGAGAAACTGCAGCGAAATATTATGGAACAAAATGACACTGAAATTCTGAACCAGTGGCTCAAATACGCGGCCAGGGCCAAGACAATCCGGGACTTTGAACAGAAAATTCAATAACGGCTAACCGGAAGCATGCTCCGCATCCGCAAACTTTAAGTCCTGTCATAAAACCTCTGCAAAGGAAATATGATAGAATAAACAACCCTTCCAGGACTTATTATGCTACATAACATTCCAATTAAAAAATTTCTGGCAATCGCTCTTCTCTTTGCCGCAGCCTACTTTGCCGGCTGTTTTATTGCCGAGGCGGTAAACGGCAGGCAGGCAGAATCCGTCTCCACCTCCGCTGACGGCAACTGGGGCCTTAGTTTTCAGGAGGAGGGCAAACCGCCTGTGGCAAACGCCACCTTCGATGAATTGAAACAGTACGATGCCTATTATGCCGAAAATACAGAAGAGAAAGTCATTTACCTCACCTTTGACTGCGGCTATGAAAACGGAAATACAGCCACCATCCTGGACGCACTGAAAAAGCACAATGCCCCGGCCACCTTCTTTGTGGTTGGAAATTTCATCTCCACCAGCCCTGATCTGGTGAAACGGATGGTCAAGGAAGGCCACACCGTGGGCAATCATTCCTTCCATCACCCGGATATGTCCAAAATATCCACCATAGATTCCTTCTCCAAGGAACTTCAGGAGTTGGAAGACCTCTACACAGAGACTACCGGTAAGCCCATGACCAAGTTCTATCGCCCGCCCCAGGGCAAATACAGTGAAAGCAACCTGAAAATGGCACAGGAACTGGGCTATAAGACTTTCTTCTGGAGTCTTGCCTATGTAGACTGGTATCAGGATAAGCAGCCTTCAAAAGAGGAGGCCTTCAGTAAACTTATCGGAAGAATCCACCCCGGCGCCGTCGTACTCCTGCACAGCACCTCCAGCACAAATGCCCAGATTCTCGATGAACTGCTGAGCAAATGGGAAGAGATGGGGTATACTTTCCAGTCATTGGATCAGTTGGTGGAAAAGAGCGGGACGGTAAAGAAGACATCTAATATTGTCTGATACAGATTATCTGACATCTCCGGCCAGGATAAACGTATGAAATAAGAATAGCAGACAAACGTCAATAAGCCTGCCCTGTACTTAACCGTCAGGCAGGCTTATTGCTTACTTAAGGTCAGCCGCTTTACGTGCGGCTGTTCCTTTTCTAACTATAATATAGCATTATGGAGGTAATATTTATACCGTAATTTTCCTCTTTTCATGCTCCGCAGCAACTTCCTCAACAGATTTCTCCTGAAGTCTCACTGCTCCTTTATATCCCTCTTTCGTAGGAATCAAATCGCCCTTTGCCAAGTTCTCTTTTGCCTGTGCAATGGCTTCTTTATACTGCGGCAGCCATTGTTCCTGCGCAACCAGCATTTCGTCGATCATCTGCCATACTTCCGGCGGGTTGCAGACTGCGCCTGTGAGCGGATCCATTAATGCAGCCTGTTTCAGCAGTTTTGCATCTCCATGCACGGCTGCCTCTACTGCCAGTTTCTGAACCCAGATGGACTGTGAACACACTGCAGCACATCCCAGAGGAAGGTCTCCCACCTTAGGAACACTGATTCCGTTTCCATCTACATAACAGGGAACTTCCACTACGCTTTCATAAGGAAGGTTCGTGATGCAGCCCTCATTCATCATATTGAAATGTCCTCTGTATTTTTTACCCGTTTCAAGTGATTCAATGATGTAAGAACAGTGCTCTTTTCCTCTCTCGGAACCGTCCAGTTTCTTCGGCTCCTCAGCCAGGATCTTCGGATAATCGGTATCAAACCAGTTTCTCTCCTCTCTGGTCACGCGCAGATATCCGCCTGTCTCTCCGTTGATCCAGTTGTCCAGATTGATCCAGTCTTTGATCTCATCCGGACGTTTGCGGTACCAGGAAACGTACTCGGAAAGGTGTCCGTTGGATTCTGTGGAATAATAACCAAAACGTTTCAGCATATCAATACGCACTTTTTCTTCTTCGCTGAATTTTTCATGCGCTTCAAATCCCGGCAGGATTTTCGGCAGCATATCTTCTCCGTGATGTTTTACGGAAATATACCATGTCTGGTGGTTGATACCTGCGCAGATAATATCCAGCTCTTCTCTGGGGATTCCAAGAACTTCCGCAATCTGCAGTTCGCCGTGGATCTCACCGTGGCAAAGGCCGATGGTCTTCACGCCGCCGTATTTATTGCAGGCCCAGGTAGCCATTGCATTGGGGTTTGAGTAATTGAGCATAATTGCTCCCTCCTCAGCCACCTCACGGATATCCTTACAGAAATCCAGCATGGCAGCAATCACTCTCTGTCCGTACATGATCCCGCCTGTGCAGAGTGTATCACCTACACACTGGTCAACACCGTATTTCAGCGGAATCTCAATATCTGTCTCAAAGCCCTCCAGACCGCCGACACGTACACAGTTAATGATGTAGCGGGCATTTCTGAATGCCTCTCTTCTGTCTGTGGTTGCCTGAATCTTCACAGGGATTCCATTGGCATCCAGGTCTCTCTGGCATAATGCTCTTGTTCTCTCCAGGTTCTCCCCATTGATATCTGTAAATGCGATCTCCACATCGCGAAGCTCCGGCACTGACATGATATCTGTGAATAATGTCCTTGCAAATACAAGGCTTCCCGCTCCGATAAATGCTATTTTAAAACTCATAACATAACCTCCCGTTTTTCTTTTGGTTTTTATGATGTTTATTATAAACGGTGGTTTTTATTGATGTGGAAAGTATTGTTGTGCAAATTTGAAAATGCAAGATATTGCCGTATATATTTTTCTTGACAACCGACGGGCCAGCTCTCACAATAAAAGTAACCGAAATGATCCTACCCAAAATGCATAAGCGCCGGAAACCATGTCACCTTATCATCCTCATAGATATTCTGAATACGGATGACCGCGCGATCGCTGAAAGGAGAACTGCCATGAGCATTTTTAATCCCACACATCATTTCATTTCCATAACTGCTTTTTACGCCCTTTCCCTGACAGAATATGATATGCACGCTCATGCCCATGCCAGTTGTGAAATCATGTATGTCACAAAAGGAAATTGTCATATTTATGTAAACCATGAAGCGCACTGTCTGGAAGAAAGACAGTTTATATTTCTGGACGCTGAAGTGCCTCACCGTTTATGGATTCCCAAAGGCTCTCCCTGCTCCCTGCTGAATCTGGAGTTTCGCTGCCAGGAGGAGAAGACTACACTGGACATCTTAGAACCAAGGAGGGAAAGTGCGTCTTTTGACCGTTTCTGCCGTTCCAAAAAGGCTATCTGGATTTCCAATGACACAGGAAATCTGGGGTATTCCCTGAAAGACCTGATCTCTCAGTTAGAGCAGAAGATTCCGTATTCCAAAGATGTACATATGTCCCGCAAATTCACTGCCCCGGACACGGATTACCTTATCCGGCTGCTGTTTTTCCGCACCATGCTGGAGCTGTCCCAGTGTCTTCTGGAAAATAACAAGGCAACAGGTGCCGTATACCTGAAAAAAGCCTTACTGTATATCTCTGCGCATCTGACAGAAGATATACGGATTCCGGAACTGGCTGCTTACGCCGGAATTAACAAATCTTATCTCCAATCCCTGTTTTCCAGACATATGCACTGCACGATTACAGATTATGTCAACCGAAAAAGATTGGAACAGGCTGCTTTTCTGCTGACAAACAGTTCTCTGTCCGTGACAGATATTGCGTTCCATGCAGGATACAACAGCCGCCAGCATTTTGGCAGCACTTTTGAAAAATATTATGGAACAAGCCCCAGGGCTTACCGTCAGCTTCATGAAAAGAAGATAGATACTTCTACCGGACATGGACAGTATACGATTCGGGAGGATGGAACCTGGGATACGGAACCGCTGGAATAAAAAAACAGGAGAGTGAAGTAACCGTTATGGTTATCCGGCAACAGCTCAGCTATCCGAATTTTGCTGAGCTGTTACGTTATCTTCACTCTCCTGGCTTATTTATGATTCTGCCTTCAGAAATTTTAGAAATCCATATGTACTGCGCCTGTCTGGCGAATCTGCATTACATAAATATTTTCTTTACCCATGTATGGTGTCATGTATTCTACATAATCTGCTGTCATATCTTTAGGAAGCACTGCTGCGATCACACCGGCAAATCCACCGCCGTGGACTCTGCAGTAACCTCTTCCGGCCTCTTCGATGAACATTTCTGTCAGAGCCAGGGCTACCGGAACCGCCTGTTCTGTCTCATCCTTAGTTGCAAAACAGTTCTGCAGCCATTTCCAAGAACTATTACCTGATTTTGTGATGCACTGTAAAAAGGTATCGTAATCCTTTTCTTTGATCGCTTTCACTGCAGCATCCACACGGTTCTGCTCCGCGAAGAAATGCAGTGCGCGCATAACAGCTCTGTCTCCGGCTTCTTTTCTGACTTTGTTCAGATTCTGCATAAACTCTTTTTCATCCACATCGGCAAGCACTTCTTTGCCCATAACCTGTGCTGCTTTTTTCATTTCGATGGGGACAGAGGAATACTCTGCACTTAAATCCGCATGGCCTTTTCCTGTATTTACAATGATCAGGTCATATCCAAGCTGGTCATATCCGAAATCCAGCTTCTCTACTTTCGGCATTTCCTCTTTGAAATCAATGGTGATCACACCGCCCACTGCACATGCCATCTGATCCAGCAGACCGGACTGTTTTTCCCAGTATTCATGCTCTGCGTACTGGCCGATCTTAGCGTATTCAACATAATCTATTTTTCCGTCATTGCTGAAATAATCAACGATGGCACAGATAAGCATTTCAAATGATGCGGAGGAGCTTACCCCTGCTGCGCCGATAACATCTGTGGACACATATGCGTCAAAGCCTTCCACTTTATATCCCTTTTTCACAAATCCCTCAAACATACCGATCAGCAGGGAAAGTGTTCCCTGGCATTTACAGGTTGTGTCCATATTGTCTAAATCAACGGTAATGCTCTGGTTATAATTCTCGCTGATCACGTGAACCAGTGAGGTGCCGTTCTTCCTTGCCGCAGCAATCGTATCCATAGCAATACTTCCGGTCAGCACCTTACCATGGTTGTGGTCCGTATGGTTGCCCAGGATCTCTGTTCTTCCCGGTGATGTGAAGAAGTCAGCTTCACCTTCGCCAAATGCTTTCACAAATTCCCGGTACAGATGATTGTAGCGCTCCTGCTCCATCTGCAATTTCTCTTCACCGTAAACTGTTTTCAGAGTTGCAACTGCTTTTTCATTTTCAAACATTGTAAAATACCTCCCGTTTTTCTTGACTCATACTTTACTTGTATTATAATGTAGATATGAAGTGTATTTCTAGGAATATCTTGAAGAATATATGGACGATATTGAGATTTTGGCATTTTACCGGGAAGGGAAAAGGATGCAGATACAGACAAACAGGAATCAGAGGGAAATTAAGGCGCATGGGGACTTTACATTTCCTGTACTGGTGAGTAAAGAGTGTATTACGGACTATGAATTCGGAACATTTTCCTGGCATTGGCATTCGGAGATTGAGATGACACTGGTGGAGGACGGGGAGATGATCTACCAGGTGAACGGAGCGGATTTTCATCTGCAGGAGGGGGACGTGATGTTCGGCAATGCCAATACACTGCACAGCGGGCATATGGTTGAGGGGAAGGACTGCCATTACTGGAGTATTACCTTTGACCCCAAGATTGTGTATGGGTTTGAGAAGAGTCTGATACAGACAAAATACGTGGACCTGGTGGTAAATGGACATGAGTTCTCGGCGCTTTGGTTTGATGGGAGTGAGGAGTGGCATGGGGATATCAGGGAGAAAATGAAGAAGGTCATAGAGCTGGATTTGGAGAGGCCGGATTTTTATGAGATGGAAGTGCAGATGCTGTTGTCGGAGATCTGGCTGGTTTTGCTGCGCCATCAGGGGGCTTTTAATCAGGATGCGGAATCGCTGAATCCTAAGGAGCTGGCAAGGCTTAAGACTATATTGGGGTTTATTCATGAGAATTATGATAAGAAAATCACCCTTACAGATATTGCAGATTCCGTGCATATCTGTAAGAGTGAGTGCTGTCGTTTTTTTAAGAAACATATGAATGAGTCTTTGTTTGATTATCTGCTGCGCTATCGGGTGGAGCAGAGCATTCCTTATCTGCGGGATGAGGAGTATAGTATCACGGATGCGGCGTTTAGTGCGGGGTTTACGGACGCGGGGTATTATTCTCGGGTGTTTCGGAAATGTACCGGGGTTTCGCCGCGGAAATTCCGGAAAGACAGCTATCTTATACCAAACTCTCTGAATTACTCGTGAAATGTAGAACGGCTGCAGACACTTCTATGCGCAAGCAAAACACAGACTAATTGATTGACGTACAGGGATAAATTAGGATAGTTTTTATTAAGACTATGGAGAACAGTTTGTAAATAAATATCATAAATGGAGAGGGCGTAAAAATTTCTGTGTCTATAGGAAATGCTTTTTCCTGATAAGAATCAGATATGTATAGAAATCTTGTCGATAATGGTTTTTTTATCGTGTCGAATTTCTTTTCTAATTATAGTATTGCCAGATCTGCTCAATTTATACTTCTTTTTCTATTTTTTTGCATTACAATTAAGGCATTAGTTTGTATTACTTAAAACGTGGGCGCTGCCCACACCCGGCCTCTGGAATAAGATTGGGGATTCCTGGTAATATTACTAATGCCGAAGGAATAAGGTCGGAACGTTCAGTCCAAGTAAAGCTGCCGTTCCGGCCCTTTTTATTTTAAAGATATTGGGTAAGTCTTTCTCCATAAAGGACAATCAGCTGGTTCAGCACCTGGTCCCAGTTCCGGTATCTCTGGGTCCATTTTTTTATGACATTTTCACTTGCAAGATATAACATTTTCTTCAGTGATACATCACCTGGGAATACACTTTTTGTTTTGGTTACCTTTTGGTACTGACGGTTCAGCCACTCTATGATATTCGTATACATAATGCGCCGGATATCTTCAGAAAATTGAAAGAAGGAATTAACATCTTCCCAGTTGTTTTCCCAGTTACTGATCGCGTAGGGATATTTCTTTCCCCATTTTTCTTTTATATTTTCCAGTTCTGAGAGTGCGGCAGCCTCATTGGAGGCATTGTATACCGCCTTGAAATCAGAAGAAAACTTCTTCAAATCCGTGTAATTCACATATTTAAAAGAATTGCGGAGCATATGGATGACACATCTCTGAATCTCAGCCTGTGGATACACAGCCTGGATGGCTTCTTTGAAGCCTGACAGTCCATCCACACAGAAAAACAACACGTCTTTCACCCCACGGTTCTTCAGGTCATTGAGCATTCCAAGTCAGAACTTGCTGGTTTCATTCGCTCCGACAGTAATGCTGAGAATGTCTTTATATCCCTCGGTTGTCACTCCCAGCACTACATAGGCTGCACGGCTGAGGATCCTGCCGTCTTCCCGTACTTTGTAATGGATGTAGTCCATAAAAACAAAGGGATATATGGGATTCAGCGGACGTGACTGCCATTCCTTAACTTCCGGAAGGATCTTATCCGTTATTTTACTGACCATCTCTGCAGACAACTCAATTCCGTAGAGGTCCTGGAGCTGGTCATGGATATCCCTTGTGCTCATGCCTCGGGCATAAAGGGAAATGACCTTTTCCTCGATGCCGGAGATATCCCGCTGATACTTTGGAACCAGTTTGGGCTCAAAATCCCCATTCCGGTCTCTGGGGACATACACCTGAAATTCCCCATACTGACTTTTGAGTGTTTTGGCAGAATGCCCATTTCTCTTGTTGTTGGTAACTAAATCCCCTTTTTTATTTTTTTCGTATCCAAGAGTGGCATCCAATTCTGCCTCCATAAGTTCTTGAAGGATATCCTTGAAACTTTCTTTTAGTAGTGCATAGACATCCGTAACACTGGTAATGTTGTTTTCTGAAATAATCTGTCGAATTTGTTCCTTTGCTACTGGCATAAAAATACTCCTTTTCGATAAGAATTGTCATATCTTAATTCTTACCAAAAAGGAGCCACTTTTTACCAAAGACACAAATTAATTTACACTACCTAAATGGAAGGTATATCGCTTGCTTGTTTGTTAATCATTCCGAGATCTTAAAGCTGTAGATAACTTCAATGATTTCTTATATCTGCCAGGTAGTCATTCATTTTGCATACATGGAAATAATCTTTTAATCAATATTGGAAGTGTTTTTTTGCCATTTTTTTAACCACTTGCGATCCAAAAGTAAATTTTCGGTCTCACGGCACATCTATCACCAAGGCACCGTAATTGCTGTTTATGCGTTAACGCTTGTATCCATTGTGAAAATAATCCTTGCCTGAATGTTCTGATTTTTCATAATCCTAAATACTTATCCCGTTTAGCTTCCATTATTTCCTTAATGGTTCCACCAAGGCAATTTTTCAGGGAATCTTGAATTTCTTCATATGTTTGAATATCACATTCTCCCGAAAGCTGATAAATTATGTTTCATTTTCCTTCTATTATTTGTACTCTGTGTACTGATTTCTTTTATCTTACCATAATAAAAGGTCCTCTTATGATTATTATTTTATCATAAGAGAACCTTTATTAATTCTATTTTATAGAAAAAGTTTCACACTCTCTCAATCCTTACCCGAAAGAATTTACTTTATATAAAAATAAAATAAGTAAATTTACAATACCCTATTTAACACTAAAGATTTGCACTTAATTTTACTAACAAATACATACAGATTACTATTTACACATTAAATATTTTTATAAATCGCTAGCACCCGTATATTTTATCGTAAAATTAATAGTACCACTATAATGCCCCGCATTCGTTATACTTGCTTCATCAGGAGGTGTTAACTTATATATTTTTGATGTATTACTACTATCAAGTGTGGCTTTTTCTACAGTGTCAAGCGTTGCTTTTATTTCACTACTTGAATTACCTTTATCCACCAAAGTTAATGTATTATCAGTTGTGTCCAACCCTGTTCCACCTAACTCCACCTCCACTTTTTTATCTAATTCCAACATGTAATCTTTTATACCAACAGTAATTTCTTGTATAGTATTACCAGCTGTAATTGACATATCCGCCGGAATTGTTACTGTATATTTTACTGGCTGATCCAATGAAATGGTTAGACTCCCACTGTCAGTTCCTTTACTAATATCTTGAGCCAACACCGGCACACACATCCCAATCGTCATAACCCCTGCCAACCCCATAGCTACTAACCCTTTTTTCTTCATAACCAAATCCTCCTAAATTATAATTTTAATTAATTTCCATTTCAAAATTCTCGACTCTACTCTCATACACCACATGGAACACCAGCACTCCCGAATATTCCCCCGCACACAAATCAATATTATTTTCCGGCAGAATATTCACATCCTGTGCCTCACTCCACCCATCCAGAATCGCCTGATTCTCTTCCGGTGTAATCAAGTTCCCGGCTATCTCCAGCCGGTATTCCCAACTGTTTTCTCCGCAGTACAGTGCGAAGTTCTTCCTGTCTCTGCTCTCAGTTCCTTCCACTGTGACTACAAGCTCTCCATCCTCTTCCGGTATCAATTTCTTAGTCTGAATCGTAAAGCTGTCCGTGTCATCTGTCAGTTTTACCTGTGAAGGAATTTCGACTTCATATACAGGTTCATTTGACGGCAGCGGTTCTTTTTCAGCATCCAGGTCTTCCGGGGTATTCTCCATATCTTCCGTTCCATCTATGGCTTCCCCTTCATCCTTTCCACTGGTATCCGCTGTCTCTTCATCTTCTGCGTCTGTTTCCTCAGAAATATCCTCCTGTCCTTCCGTTTGAGGTGAGGTCACCTCATGGGCCTCTTCATCCATATGGGAAATATTATCCTTCTGGCCCTGATTTGTTATTCCGGACGGTGTATCTTTCTGACTGTCACCGCTTTCTTCTCCTCCGTTCTCATCTTCTTTCTTATTATTTTGTCCGTCTGTTTCCCCGGATTCTTCCGGTTTGGAATCCTTCTGTTCAGGATTTTCACTTTCGGGGTCATCTTCCCCCTGCTGCTCTGAATCCTGGTCTTCCTCCTCCAAATCCTTACTTTCCTGCTGTTCCTCCAGCTCCTGCTGCTTTTTCAGCTCTTCTTCTGCTTTCAGCTTTTCCAGCTCATACTTGCAGGGAACCGCTTCAACTGCAGGCCGGTACGCACATTCCGGACAATGATTTGTAATGCCGTCCCCATCCGTATCCACACACTCATGGTCACATGGTATTTCCGGCACTGCCTCTCTATAGCCACAGAATTCATCGTGATGATGCACTCTGTTGACTTCATCCTTTTCTTCCTCATTTTCTTCCTGAAGACTATCTTCTGTTTCCTCTTCTTCGTCAAAGTCCTGAGGTTCTTCTATATCTGCTGAAATCCAATTTCCGTCCACATCCCGGACAAGCTCCTGTGATACTGCAGGATCTGCTTCCCCGTCTTCATTAAATTGCTCCGCGTCAGCAAAGGCCATCCCTGTATTTCCAACTACAAGTACCGCTGACGTGATAACAGAAATTACAATCCCTCTCCAATTCCTGCTGTCCATGAAACACCACCCTTATCTCACATCGAGCACGGTCTCCATATTTGCTCCGTTCATGGGGGATAAGTCCACAATACTTGCCGTTGTGATTCTCAATTCAGCCGCATATTCCCCTGCATCCAAAGCCTTGCTGAATGTAGCTGTTGTAATCGCCTCCCCGGGAGGCACCTGTTTTGATTCATAAAGCACTTCCCCGCTGTCCTTGAGCACAAGCTGGAATGTAAAATAACAGGGGTTCCCTTCCGGGTTGGAAAATGCCACATCCACATCTGTCTGTCCTGCAGGAATATATATCTTAGGATATCCCGGTAATTCTATATTCTCCGCATTGGGATCGCCTTTCGGGGCCTCCGGGATAGTTCCGTCCCAGTCCCCTGCATTTGGATCAATATCCGCTGATACCTGCTCCTCCTGTGCCTTGTCATTGTCTCCGCCAAACCATCCGAGCTTATACCCCGCTGCACCGGCACCGCCCACTGCTATAACACCTACAAGGGCTCCGATCATGATTTTCTGTCTCAGTACCGCTTTCTGAAGTTTCAGGGCATTATCAGTGACCATCTCACCGGTGCTCTTTGTTTTCTTCTCTTCTTCACTCAATTCTCTCACCTCTGAAATTTTTGGCCGCACGGAATTATATTTTATGTCTTCAGGATGTTTTTGTTATTATAGGTATAATAACAAAGAGAGTATGCCTAGGCATACTCTCGCGCGGTTCCTGATTTTTTTCAGTTTCGGATGTTTGTGCGGCAAACTCCGGCGCTATGCCTGAACTTTGCACAAACCTAAAGGATTCTGCTGCCTCCGGCAGGGGCGTTCTTTCATTTTTTGTACAAAAAGAACATACTTATCCTGTGACAAGTATCTACCGGCTTTTTACCTCGGGATACACTTTTCCCCGAAATAAAAACTGCCTGCAGCAATTTGCAGGCAGAAGCGTATCAAAATAAAGCAAGGTATAAAAATCACCTTACAAAAAATAATACGGCAACTGGCTGTCATAGTCATGCTTGTTAGACCTTAGACCCTTTAGCTTTGTGTCACTGCCTTTCGACAGCTTTACTATTATCGAATATTTATCTTAAACTCACCATACTCCATTTCGTGTTAAATGTCAACATGTATTTACAGAGTACCAAAATTATACTATTTATGCCAAGAATGTGCAAATATGACTTTGCACATCCAGTATGACAAAAATATTTCTTCACAATATATTCGCAATGTTATACCCTGCATTATTTTAATATTTTTAAATTCATCCGCATTCCCCGAAACAATCCTGTCCCATCTCAATTCCCACTACTCTCATACCTCCCAAGCCCCCTCTTAAGCACAATCACAGCCACCCCCGTCATCACCGCACATACAGCCGGCATAACCATCACCCCGGCACGCATCCCGCTCTTTCCCAGCAGATACCCCACCGGATAGTAACTGACAAACGCATACGGAATCAAATACGCGAATATCCCCTGCAGTACAGGCGGATAAATGATCAGCGGATATTTCGCCATCTCCCCAATGGAAATGGCAAAGAAATTCAAACTGTTCTTCCCTCCCTCCATCCAAAATGAGGCACAGCTTGCAATCCAGATCATACACACACGAATCACACAACATTCCACAAGAAACACCGCCAGACAGACAATTTTCCACAAACTCCACCTGATATTACAGTGACTTGCCCCCAGAGCAAACACAGCCGCCGCAATCCCCATCTTATTCAGCCCGTCAAAGTCAATCCTGGCCGTGAGAAGCTGCAGCCCCACGGGAAGCGGCCGCACCAGAAACCGGTCCAGATCGGCCAGATTGATCATCTCCGCAATCTTCCAGGTTCCCTGAAAAAAGAAGTTAATACACCCCTCCGAGAACAACAGAAAACTGTACAAAAGCAGTATCTCCCACAGCTTCCAGCCCCCCACCTCAGGGATATTACTGTAAATGATCCCAAGCACCCCCAGATTACAAACCTGAGAAAACCCGGTAAAAAATACCATCATCAGGAAATCCGTCCTGTACTCAGCCAGGGACTTCATATTCTGCATCTGAATCTGCCCATACATCCTCAGATAATGCCTCCATCTCCTCATCTCTCACCCTCCATACAGGGAAATGACCCCTGATGCTTTCTTCCAAAAAAGTACCCCGAACACCCACAAAATTCCAATCCAAACAGCCTGTACCGCAATCCCCCGAAGACTCTCCTCCATGGAAAAAGTCCCTATAAAAATGCTGCATGGCGTAAACACGATTCCCTGAAAAGGCAGCGCCTCCACAACCCTTCTAAGCCCCCCGGGAAACATCACAAGCGGCAGGATCGCCCCGGAAAAAAAGTTGGTCAGCACCTCCCTGGCCTTAGTCACCCCATAAGAATTATCCGTATAAAAACACAGCAGGGAAAACAAATACTGTATCCCAAACTTTATCCCCATTCCCAAAAACAGGGACACCAAAAACAGCAGCACCCTCTCCAAACGGATTCCCGCCGCGCCGTTCACCGACAGATACAGACACCCGACAAGTATCAGCGTCACCCCGAATTCCATCCCGGCTGTCCCCAGCATCCTGAAAAAAAGCATTCCCCTGTAAGGCACCGGCTTGAGCAGATCAAGAATGATATCCCCCTTTATGATCCTCTTCGCCGTATTCATCTCAAACCCAAAAGAAAAGGAACAGTTACACAAAAAGGCTACAAACACATACTTCCTCATAATTTCCCAGGTATACCCATTTACCACCCCCTGATACCTGAAAATACTCCTCCATACATAATAGAGCACTGCAGCCTGGATAAAATTAGCCAGCATCCCCGTAATAAAATTGCTCCGGTACGCACATCCCTCCAAAAACCCGCACCGCATATAAGCCATGTACTTCTTCATCCGCAGCTCCTCCTGTTAAAAAGCCCGATCACGATATGCTCCAGCGTGGTCCCTTCAGGATACTGTTCAAAAATCTTATCCATCCTGTCATCAAATAAAATCTCCCCCTGCTCCAGAATGATCAAACGCCCGCACAGGGATTCCAGGTCATTCAGGTCATGGCTGGTCAGCAGAATCGTCGTATTCTTCTCCTCATTGATTCTTCGCAGAAACGCATAAATCTTCTGCTTCACCGCCACATCAAGTCCAATGGTAGGCTCATCCAGAAAGAGGATTGGCGGCTCATGCAGAAGTGCCGCCGCCATATCTGCCCGCACCCGCTGCCCCAGCGAGAGCTTCCTGGCCGGCTGCCCCAGAAATGCGTCCAAATCCAGAATCTCCCGGAATTCCCGCATATTTTTTTCGTACCTGTCATCCGGTATCTCATAGATATTTTTCAGCAGCTGAAAAGTCTCGATCACCGGAATATCCCACCAAAGCTGTGTCTTCTGTCCAAATACCACACCGATCTTCTTCGCGTTCTCCATCCTGTCACAAAACGGGTTCTTTCCCATTATGGACACCTCACCCCCGCTGGGCTTCAGAATCCCTGTGAGCATCTTGATCGTGGTGGATTTCCCGGCCCCGTTTGCGCCCAAAAACGCCACACTCTCCCCCTGCGCAATGGAAAAAGACACCCCCTTCACAGCCTCCTTTTTCCCATACCTGGGTTTGATAAGATGGCGGATACTCCCCCGGATTCCCTCCTCCTTTTTGACAGTCCTATACTCCTTTTTCAAATCTCTGACTTCCATCACTTCCAATTTGAGCACTTCCTTTCCCCAGTTTATTACCTGTTTGAAGGATAACAGACCCTCCGCAAAATGGACATATGGTTTTCTAAGAAATACCTGTCAAAATCCAACATCTTCGCCACATCCCCTCGAATTTTACTGCCTCCCGTGATAAAATATCACTATTCAAAGTCCTGCGAAACCCAGCACGAAAGCCGGAGCAGACTATCATCCACAATACAAGAGAAAGGAAGTGCTGTTATGCTCGGAAACAGGGACCTTTTGATCCACCGGACTGCCGTCAGTCTCCTGTCCCTGCAGTTCAACCACTGCGGCATCCAGGAGTGCAGTCCCGGCTATCAGTATGGATTTTATATGAAACCCTACCACCTCATCCATTTTGTCCTGAAAGGCAGCGGCACTCTGGAGACTGAGGGAAGAACCTACAACGTCCGCGCCGGACAGGCTTTCTATATCCCCTCCGGCACTTCCGGGCACTATCAGGCCTCCCGCACAGACCCATGGAAATACACCTGGATCGGTTTTTTCTGCGATTCCCGCAGCCCCTTTGTGGAAATGCTGTTCGGCAAAGACAGGGTTGCGGATATCTGCCTGCCCCCGGATGAACTGGAGCGCCTGATATTATCTATACTCACTGTCACAGATCCCCGGCTGCAGAATGTCAGGTCCTATAGCAGAAATGAGTATCCCGGCGAACAGTTTTTCCCTGTCTCCCAGCCGGAGAAATGTCTGGAAGTGAACAGCCGTATGCTCCACCTGTTCGCACGCCTGATTGAAACACAGGCCTGCCATTGTCCCTCCTCCATCCGGGAAAAAGATTATGCGCAGGATGCCAGGGCCTTTATTGACTCCTGCTACAGCGAGCCCATCAAAATACAGGATGTAGCGGATGTACTCCATATTCATCCCAATTACCTGTGTTCTGTTTTCAAGGCAGCCTATGGGCAGACTCCCAGGGAATATTTAAAAGCGCTGAGAATGGAACGTGCCTCCACCCTGCTTCTCAGAACAGAACAGCCCGTGTCGACCATTGCCGCGTCAGTGGGCTTTTCCAGCCCCTTTCAGTTCTCCGCCATGTTCAAGAAATACTTCGGCCTCTCACCTGCCGCCTATCGAAAAGAGGGATAATAGGGAAAAAGATACCCGCCGGCATCTCTGCCGGCGGATATCTTTTTCCCTTATAAGGGCGCTCCCTCATAATCACCTTTTTTATTTTTGATCACCAGTTCTTCTTCTTCCTCTCTGTAAGCTCTCGGGCTCATTCCATAATGCTGTTTAAATATTTTGGAAAAAGCCAGCTGATCCACATAGCCCACGGAATTGGCAATGGCATTGATCTGCATATCTGTGTTCTTCAGCAGGGACCTTGCTTTTTCCATACGCAGGTTCACCAGATATTCCTGGGGTGAACATCCTATGGCTTTCTTGAAACTGCTTGTCAGATAACTCCGGTTCACACCAATGTAATCCGCAAGCTCATTGATCTTGATCTTCTGGTTATAATTAAAGGAAATATATTCCATTGCATGTTTCACATACACAGAACCGGGATATGGATGCGGACTGCCCGAACCCGGAATATTCTTCCTGTGCTCGTCAATCAGCGCGGAAAAAAACAGCATCAGAAGCCCGTTTCTCCTCAGCTCGTCCGTGTAGGAGAGCTGGTGGGCCTCCAGCATTGCATCAATATATTCATTCAGCACCCCCATACACTCAACCTTATGCACAGGCGTCTTCACTGAAAATCCCGCACCGTTGGCACATTCCTCAGCCTTAAACCCGGTAAAGCCCACCCACATATAAGACCACGGGTCATCCTGGTCAGCCTCATACCATGCCTCCGTGCTGGGCGGAATCAGGAACGCGTCTCCTGCGCTCAGGTTATATTTCTTTTTATATATCTCCAGAGTTCCCTTACCTTCCCTCACAATATGCAATACATAAGAAGTCCTCTTATTCGGCCCGAAACGGTGCCCCGGGTCGCAGTATTCCCAGCCGCAGTAAATAAGACATAGCTCCACAGCTTCCCTCTGCAAATCTTCCAGGCATCTGTATCTGGCCGAACTCGTAAATCCGGTTGTGTGTTTCAACGCAATCCCTCCTTCTGCATGCATAGATGACAATGGACAAACACCATTGCCGCAGTTAAAAAACGGCGGAAATGTCCGGGAACACTACCCTGAACATTCCCGCCGCATCATTCTAGTCAGTTACCTTTTTCAGGGTATAGAGCAGGGATGCAAAATCTCCGCCCTTTTTGTTCAAATCTTCCCTGTCAATCGGTATACCCACCTGCATCAGCTCATCGCCGTATGCGCAGTAGGTTTTCACCATATCTTCATCTGTTCGTAATCCATATATTTTCGCTATATTGTCATCATAAGATGCGGAAGGAGCCAGATCACAGCTCACCTCATACAGTGTATCCGCATCCAGTCCCTGGAGCTTCAGCCTGAGCCAGGATGCATTTACCTTGTTCATTCTCTGGTAGAACGCGGCAACTGCCTGGGATTTATCCCGGGCCACTACCATCCATGCCGTGTCATTTCCCTCAAAAGGACTCAGCAGACGGTAGAAATCGCCGTCCACCTGAATCAGCTCCCTGTATTCCTTCATGAACGCAACCTGCTTTTTCACGCTCTCCAGTTCTGCCTCTGACAGCAGGTTCAGATCCAGTTCATAGCCGAATGTTCCGAAGTACGCCACATTCGCCCTTGTCTCGATGGGCGTCATACGGTGCATCTGATGGTTCGGCACTGCTGACACGTGGGAGCCCATGCTGACAACAGGATATACATAAGAAGTACCGTACTGGATCTTGGTCCTCTCACTGGCATCCGTATCATCACTGGTCCAGGTCTGCGGCGCAAAATACAGCATGCCCGGATCAAACCTGGCTCCGCCGCTGGCACAGGATTCAAACAGGATGTCAGGGAACTCTGTGGTCAGGCGGGTATACAGGTCATACACACCCAAAATGTATTTATGCATCACCTTACCCTGCTGGGAGGCGTCTGCCCCTCTGCTGAAAGGCTCTGTCATATAACGGTTCATATCCCACTTGATGTAGGAGATGGAGGATTCCCGCAGTATCTTAGAGATCATTTCGTAGATATAATCTACCACTTCTTTTCTGGAGAAGTCAAGTACATGCTGATGCCTTGCGTGTGACTCAAAGCGGCCCGGCACACCGATCAGCCAGTCCGGATGTGCCCGGTACAGGTCACTGTCCTTGTTCACCATCTCCAGTTCCACCCAGAGACCAAACTTCAGCCCCAGTTCCTCCACCTTACGTGAAAGACCGGAGATGCCGTCCGGCAGCTTTTCAAGGTTGACGTACCAGTCGCCAAGACCTCTGTAGTCATCATTCCTGGCCCCGAACCATCCATCGTCAAGGACGAACAGCTCCACACCGGCCTCTTTTGCTTTCTTTGCTATGGTTAATATTTTTTCCTCATTAAAATCAAAATATGTGGCTTCCCAGTTGTTGAGCAGGATTGGGCGCGCCTTGTCTCTCCAGGTACCCCTCATGAGACGTTTCCTGTACAGTCTGTGGTATGCCTGGCTCATCTTATTCAGGCCCTGGTCGCTGTATACCATAACCACCTCAGGTGTCTGGAAGCTCTCGCCCTGACCAAGCTCCCACGCAAAATCCTCCGGATTGATACCCAGCATAACCCTTGTCATATCAAACGTGGAGACCTCTGCCTGTGCCAAAAAGTTTCCGCTGTACACCAGACTGAATCCGTAGACCTCACCCTGATTCTCTGTGGTGTGGGGGCGTTTCAGAGCGATGAACGGATTATGTTCCGCGCCGCTGCATGTGCCATTAGACCCATGCACAGACTGGATACCCATATCCAGCCTTCTGTTCTTCACATACCGCTCTCTGGACCATGCACCGGACAGCTGTACCAGCTCATAATCCATATCCAGAAATTCCACACTGGCGCTCATGGCCCGCTCCAGGACAATCTTCTGTGCACCTTTCTGTTCAAAACGGACATTTCGGGTGATCACCGGATAGTCCTCATAGATCGTATAGGAAAGCACCATATCTGTATCTGTCACGTCATCGTGAAGTGTGACTTCCAGCGTCTCTGCCTCATCCTCAGACTCCGTATAGGTAGCCGGAAGAGGCGTGATCGCTTTCTTTCCTCTGTAAATCTCATGAGATACATAGGAAAAGTCCACGATTCTGCTGCCGTTTTCCTGCAGAATCGTGAGAGCAGGGCTTCTGTAGTCGCCGGTTCCATACACCGGATATTCCTGCCTTGTATACTGCATGGATAAAATACCCGGCTCCGGAATGCAAACGGACATCTGGGAGCGCATGGCTTCCTCGTGAAGATAGCTGAAGTCCTCCTTATCGCGGACAGCCTTTCCGTAATACAGATTCTCCAACTGTCCATTTTCCATGATCCTCATGAGATAACTTACTTCTCCATTAAAAATATGAAATTCTTTTGTCTTTTGATGAAATCTAATCGCCATATTCTTCTCCTTTTATTTCGATCCGCGCTCAGTTATTTCATTGAGTGCGGCCGGATTTTAAAAACAGGCCGGCGCAATAACACCTTATTACGCCGGCCTTGATTTTCTTAAAGTTTACCACCGCTGGTTGCAATACCTTCGATGAACTGTTTCTGGAAGATCATATAGAGGACGATCATCGGAATACAGGCAATCAGGGAAGCTGCCATCAGTTCCGGGAATTTTGAAGTATACTGTCCCTGCATTTTTGCAAGTGCGGAAGACAGAACCAGCATATCCTTGTCTGTGTTGACGATCATCGGCCACATCAGGTCTTTGAACGCGAACACTGCCGTAAAGATTCCCAGGGCAACCATGCTGGACCGGGTAAGCGGTGCCATGATATAGAGAAATGTCTGTCCGATATTACATCCATCCAGCCTTGCTGCTTCTTCCAGGTCGTTAGGAAGTCCCATGTAGCCCTGGCGGAGCAGGAAGGTACCGAATGCGGTAACCATACCGGGGAATACCAGTGCGAAAATAGTATTCAGCATTCCCATTTTACTTACCATCAGGTACTGGGGAATGATGAAGATCTGAACCGGAACCATCATCTGCAGAAGTACCAGGGAGAAACAGAAGTCTCTTCCTCTAAAATGCAGACGTCCGAAAGCATAACCTGCCAAAGTAGCTGTCAGTACCGCGCAGATAACACGGAACAGGATCAGAAGCAGTGTATTCTTATACAGGATCAGGAAGTTCATGTTCTCCATAACGGAGGTAAATGCATCTGTTCTCCATACCTTCGGGAAGATGACAAAGGGGTTAACGGATGTTGCCTCTGTCACTGATTTAAACGCTGTGAGAATCATCCATACAAACGGTATCAGCATTGTTATTGATACCAGGATCAAGATTATATGAATGAGGATGTTTATCATTTTGCTTTTTCTTTCCATACTATCCATACTGCATCCCCCTTTCTAGTTGTAGAACACCCATTTTTTCTGCCCTATCATCTGGAACACCGTGATGATCATGGTGATGATCAGAAGCAGGATAACGATAGTTGCGCCATAGCCCATGTTCTTGTTGATGAACGCGTATTTGTAGAACAGGTATACCAGGGACTGGGTCTTTTCCAGAGCCGGGTTGGATTTATCCATTACCATGTACATTAAATCGAATACCTGAAGGGAACCGATGACACGTGTTACAAGAACAAAGAAGATTGTCGGGGATAACAGGGGTACTGTTATATGGAAAAAGCTCTTGATGCCTGTTGCTCCGTCGATTTCTGCCGCCTCATAATAGTCATGGGGAATCTCCTGCAGACCGGATATAAACAGTACCATGTTGTAACCAATGATAGACCATATACCGATGACAGCAATGGAGAATACTGCGATCCTGGGATCAGACACCCATTTTACATTTGTGTGGAACACGTTGTTGAGCAGACCGAAATCTGAGTTGAACAGCCATCTCCAAACCATGGCAACCGCTGCAGGAGCTGCAACCATTGGGAGGAAGATAATAGTACGGTATATACCGCGTCCCTTCATTTTTCTGTTCAGTAAAACTGCCAGAACCAGGGCTATTATGATAGAGAAAGGAACCTCTACAATTGCATATTTAAATGTGTTGATCAGAGACTGCCACACCTCATGGTCTCCGAAAACCTTTGCATAATTATCAAGTCCAACAAAAATATTTCCTTTTCCGAAGTCTCCTGTTTTAAAGAAACTCTGGTATAAAGTCTGGAAAATCGGGATTATATTTAAAACAACCAGTCCAATCACAGTTGGAAGGATAAACAGCCAGCCCCACAAAAACTCGCTGCGTTCCCTGCTGGTTTTCATTTGCTTCTTTGCATTCCCATTACTAGCCACGCCACTCACTCCTTTTCCAAATACAGGCAGATTCTTACGAACCTGCCTGCAGTTTAATCCTCGGTCAATTCAGCTTCTCTTTGATTACTCCTCGGCTAATTTCTCATTCATCTGCTCTGCCATTTCCTTGCAGGCATCTTCCATGCTCTTTTCACCGGTGTATACGCTCTTTAAGATCTCGTTGTCTTCATTTTCCCAGGTAACTGTTGTTTTGGAGTATGGTCTGATAACCATGTCATCCATCATGTTCAGGTATGCCTGTAAATTAAAGTCAGCGGATTTTGCCCATGCATCAGAAGTACCTGTGTATGCGGACATTGTAACGCCAAGTTCAGCCTGTTTTTCCTGAGCTTCTTTGGATCCCAGGTATTCGATGAGCTGCCAAGCTTCGTCTGTGTGCTCGCCGTTTGCTGATGCTGCCCATCCGAGGCCGTTATAGATAGAAGATCTTCTTCCTGTTTTGGCATTCTTCGGAAGTTCTACAACATCACAGTTTGCTGCTGTGTACTCATTGTCACGATATGCTGCCAGCATCCAGGAACCCTGGAATACCATAGCAACTTTGCCTGACTGGAACAGAACATCTTCACCGTTCTCAGACATGGTCTCGATAGAAGGCATAACGCCTGCTTTGATCCACTCTTCCAGCTGCTGCATAGCTTCGATGGTCTTCGGATCATCCCATCCTGATGTTTTCTTGTCATCGCTGATAACCGTTCCGCCGTTATCATAGATCATGTTATAGTAACCAGCCTGGTTGTTATCGTTTCTCAAAGCCATACCATACTGGCTGCCATCCTCTTTTGTCAGCTTCTTAGCTGCTTCTGTCACGTCATCCCATGTCCACTCTGAAGTAGGATATTCAAGGCCTGCTTCGTCGAACATTGCTTTGTTATACCAGAGAGCAATTGTATCTACGTCCTTAGGAACTGCATAATATTTGTCTTCGTATGTATACAGGCCCCAGATATCGGACGGGTAGTTTTCCGGGTCGATCTTATCACTGTCTTTGATCTTGTCGGTCAGATCAAGAAGCATGTCATTGGACATATATCTCTGGCTCTCGTTTGAGTGCATCCAGAATACATCCGGAAGAGAACCACCCTGCGCACCTGCCTCTAACATGGTCCAATACTCGTCCCATTTTACAACGGAGAGTTTTGTCTTGATTCCTGTCTGCTCTGTGAAATCTGCCAGAATCTCTTTGATACCCGGTTCCTGGTTGGTATCCCAGATGGATACGGAAAGTTCTGCGCCGCTGGAGCTGCTGCTTTCTGTCTTTTCGCCGTCAGTTTTCTCACCTTCTGTTTTTGTTTCGGTGTCATCTGTACCTTTGCTGTCTCCGCCGCTGTTTCCTCCACATGCTGCCAGTGAAAGTGCCATTACGCTTGCCAGTGATAATGCTGCTACCTTTCTGAATTTCATACTTGCTCCTCCTTTTGCATTAAAGTTTTCGTCAGAATAACAGTTTTTGCTGTATATCTGAGTGATAGCCTTATTATAGTTGCACATGGAATAATGTTAAATGGTTATATGTTTTTATAATATGTCATAATGTTATATGTTTGTGCTATTTTTATATTTTTCGTTGATTTCATCGGCTTTTCCTTGCAGTTTAATTATTATATATGCTTTGTTTTCCATATACTTTTGGTGGTTTTCGTCACAATGACGGGTCTATTCTCACATATCAAGAATACATTAAGTCTAAAACATATAACATTATTCCATATTTTTTACATTTTTCCTGTTTTTTCTATTATTTCACTCAAAATTACATACCGCAATTGCATTCTTCACCATTTAATGCTAGAATAGCCCTTAGAATCACATCGAAATTGTTCATATCAGAAAGGGCGGGAATTATGAATCTTTTAAACGAAGACAATGTTGTTCACATTTTTCTCAGCAGGATCGGGGACCTGGTGGTGGCCAATCTCCTTTTCATTGTCTGCTGCATCCCCATTGTCACCATAGGGCCGGCCATAACAGCGCTATATCACTGCACGCTTCGTATGGTCAAAGGAAATGACAGCAGCACATCCAAAACATTTTTCCGTGCGTTTAAACAAAATTTCCTCCAGTCTCTGGTAATCTGGCTTGGCATTCTGCTGGCAGGCGTCATATTGATCCTGAACCTTCGCTTTCTTATACAGACACAGGGGGCATCCTCCTACGGCAAAATTCTTCTCTACATGTCAGAGGCACTTATGGGCCTTTTGGTCATTGTGGCGCTCTATATCTTTCCCGTGATTGCCGCTTTTGCCAACACAGCCGGGAAACTGCTGAAAAACGCGTTCCTCTTCGCCTTCATGCATTTTCCGTCTACGCTGGCCATTGCCGTCATTACGATTCTGCCTATGTACATGACCTATCAGGACCTTGAGCTGATGCCGCTTTACGCGTGCTGCTGGTTCTTCTTCGGCTTTGCGCTCACAGCCTACATTGACTCTTTCCTGCTGTACCGTATCTTCCGGCCTTATCTGGAAAAAGAAGAGACGCCCCCGGCAAAAGGGACGCCGCAGAAATGAATCGAAACAAAAAGACACCGCCTTTTTGCAGCAGCGCAGTTCCGTATCTTGTGGAAATCATGCAGCCGTGCAGGCGGTGTCTTTTCTTTTTTATTTCAGCAGTTCATCCAGAACCGCTTTTGCCATAACAATATCTTTTTTCTGTTCCTCACCGGATATCTCACGCTCAATGGTGATATCTCCGGCATATCCGATCTCTTTCAGTTTAGCCACAAACGCGGGGTAGTTTACCTTACCCTGTCCCAGCGGCACTTCTTCTCCCAGCATATGACCGTCTGTAGGATATTTTCCATCCTTGCCATGAATACCCATGACATACTCGCCGAACACCTCCAGAGCATCTACAGGGTTGGCTTTACCGTACATTACCAGGTTTGCAGGGTCCAGGTTAATGCCCACATTGCCTTTGCCCAGTTCTTTCTCAATATCCTGGATAGCTCTTTTCAGCGTAACCGGTGTCTCCTGTCCTGTCTCAAAGAGGAAATTCTGTCCGTTTTCCTTACACTGTTTCACCAGTTCCTTCAGGCATGCAAGAACGCCTGCATAATTGGGGTCATAAGGATTTTCAGGCATATATCCCACATGTGTAGCCACATCCTTTACATGGATCATGGAGGCAAATGTAATGCCCTTCTGCAGCATTTTCACCCTCTCGAAACGAAATGCCTCAGGAACCAGACCCAGGGTAAGCTGACCGTCATAGAAATCCCATACTCTCGGACCTTCCCAGCCGCACCAGAATGCCGTGATATCTACTTTGTGATGCCCAGCAGCTGCATTTACCTTATCTGCAGTCTCCTGATTCATAATTCCCTTATCCCAGCACACAAGCTGGCAGCTCTCCATCCCCATGGAACGCAGCTCCGCGAATTTGGCATCCACATCCGTATCCCGGAAAATCTCTATCAAAACTCCTACTCTCATAAAAAATACCTCTCTTTCTTTTCCTTAACCCTTCACAGCTCCTGCCGTAATCCCCCCCACAATGTGTTTCTGCATGATCACGAAGAAGATCAAACTGGGGATCATGGACATTACGATACCCGGAAGAGCGTGTTCCCAGTCCGCTGTCTGCGCGGAGAACTGCATGTAAAGCGCATTCTGAATGTTCATTGCCTTAGCATTTCCGCCTACGATCAACTGGTTGGTGATGATATCATTCCAGGTTGCCAGAGTATCCAGAACCACAACGGTCGTCAGGATAGGTTTCAGCAGCGGAAGCACGATGTTAAAGTATGTTCTCACCTTGCTGGCTCCGTCGATGCAGGCACACTCCTCCAGCTCGATTGGTACATTTTTTACAAATCCATGGATCATATAAACAGCCAGCGGCATACAGAGTCCTGTACTTACCAGTATATAGCCTATCTTACTTCCTGTCATTCCCATGTTTGCCACCAGTCTTGTCAGGGTGATCATGTAGGACTGGAAGGGCACCATCATCGGGATAATGATCAGGACAAAGCAGACACCTGACAGTTTTCCTTTTGTTCTTGCCAGTTTGTAAGCCGCCATAGGCGCAAGGAGCGCGATGATCAGCACTGTACAGATGGTATACAGAAGGGTGTTGCCGATCAATAACGGGAAATCAAACTTTGTCCATGTCTCTATATACATATTCAGGCTCCAGCTCTTTGGAAGGGCCAGAAATTCCTGCAGCATATCATTATATGGTTTAAATGAGTTGATAAAAATCAGAAGCAGGGGCATCAGCCAGAATATGGAACAAATGAACACAATAATGGAAAGAACGCTGATTTTACTCGCTTTTTTCATTATGCCTCTACCTCCTTACTCTTGGTCACTTTAAGCTGGATCACTGTTACGATCAGTACAAATACCACAAATACAAGGGATTTTGCGGTAGCCATTCCGTACCGATTATTGACAAACGCCTCTTTGTAAATGTTGTACGCCACAGAAATCGTGGAGTTTGCCGGGCCGCCCTTTGTAAATACCATGATCACGTCAAATAACTTGAACGCAAAGGTCAGGGATGTAAGCATACAGATCGATACCGCCGGCATGATCAGGGGCACTGTCACTTTTCTGAGTACCTGGAACTTATTGGCCCCGTCTATCTTGGCAGCCTCAATCAGCTCTTTCGGCACAGCTATGATACCCGCAATATAGTTCACCATATAAAATCCCAGATTCTGCCACACTGTCATGATTACCACGACAAAGAACGCCAGTTTTGCTGTTCCAAGCCAGCTCCAGTTAAACATCTCCCATCCGGTCACCTGATACAGCGCTTCAAATCCCGGACCCAGGATAAATTTCCAGATCAAACTGATGGCAGTCAAACTGATTATGTACGGGATATAATAAAACGCACGTCCCACACTTGAACTCTTCTTCTCTTTCGCCATAACCAGTGCTACCGTAAGAGAGAGCACGTTTACGATCACAACATAGAACACTGAAAATTTTAGTGTAAATGCAGTACTCTTCCAAAACAGTGCATCATTGGTAAATATATTTACAAAGTTCTGAAGTCCCACAAACTCCATATCCTTACTGATTCCATTCCAGTCAAACACAGAATAGTACAGATTCATCAGAAACGGCACATCTGTGGAAAAAAGAACAAATGCCACTGCCGGAAATACAAACAATGCAAAAATCAATAAATCTTTTGTTTTTCCTTTGCCTTTCACTTTCATTCCTCCGAATTTCCCCTTCTAAAGCGGCAGTCCATGCCGTCCGCCTGTTTTAAAAAACGGGGCCGTTGCAGCCGCAACAGCCCCGTCCGGTTATCGTTACCCCGCCGCAGTTTCCAACTTTACTGTACAACCCAGCCGTTCTGGAACTCTTCCGTTACCTGTTCTGCAGTCATGTCGCCTGTCATATAAGCCTGCAGCGCCGGTCCTACAATGTCAGCATATCCATTCGGCTCAATTGTGTGTATCCAACCGTTTGTCTTGCCTTCTTCCACGTATGTGGACGCATCATTAGCAAGAGCACCTTTTACATCCATATCTGTCTTTGCACCCGGTACAGCGCCTACACCGTCACACATCCATTTCTGTCCTTCTTCAGATGTCAGGATATATTCCAGATATTCTTTTGCCAGGTCAAGGTTTTTGGAATCTTTGTTTACAATGTATGTCCAGTTACAGGAGGACAGCAGTGTTACATCGTCTGCATTGTCGCTTACCGGGCAGGGAAGGAATGCCAGGTTCGCATCCGGGTTGAAGGAATCCAGTGTGGACTGGCACCAGTCACCCATATGAATGATAGCTGCCTCGCCGTTTGCAAGCATGTTTTCACATGTCTCCCAGTCAACCTCAAGCGGTTTGTCCGGTCCGTATTTTACAGCCAGATCCAGAAGACGGAATATGTTCTGGAAATTCTTCATATCTTTGAATTTCAGATCTCCGCTGTTCAGTTTCTCCACAACACCCTTGGCATCCAGGGATTTGTCCATCATGAAATGTGTGGAAAGCTGCTGCAGTACCCAGGTCTCTTTTGCAGCGAGAGCAAATGCTGTGATACCTGCTGCGTCCAGCTTTTCACAGGCCGCTTCCAGTTCATCCATAGTCTTGGGAAGCTCTGTGATGCCGGCCTTTTCAAACAGATCTTTGTTGTAGATCAGGCCCATGTTCTCATATGTCCAGGGCAGGGACATAATCTTTCCGTCAGCGTCTTTTCCTGTGTCAAGAGCCGCCTCATTAAATTTATCCAGGACGTCTTTCTCATCTGTCCAGTCGTAAGCATATTCATAGTATTTCTGTGCGGAAGTTCCGGACTCCACGTCAAACACATCCGGAATATCCCCTGAGTTGACACGAGACTGCAGCAGTGTATTGCTATCATTGGCAGCATGCTGTACCTCAATCTTAACTCCGGGATGTGATTCTTCAAACTTTTTCGCCATTTCCGCATACTCATCCAGGCCGTAAGCGTGGGCATCGAATACTTTCAGAGTAATCTCTTCCCCGCTGCCTGCACTGTCCTTGCCGGAATCGCCCTTGGACTCCTCTGTGCTTCCGCCGCCACCGCAGGCTGTCAGGCAGGATGCTGCCAATGCCGCTGTCATCAGAACCGCCAGTGTTTTCTTCATCATAATTTTTTCCTCCTTGAAATATATATTTGTTTTTATTTCCTGTTCACATATTCCTTTGCCCGTCTCCACTCTTCAATTCCCTGACGAACCGATTTGATGCCTTCTTCCAAAGGCGCAACTTCCACTTCTCTGCCGCTTTGGAGACACTCAATGAAATACTTGATCTCTGTGTAGTACGGCCCCAAATTGGATACGTTGATTCCCGCAGAATCATCCTTTACATCGTATTCCCGCTCAAGCTCGGGATACTCCACCGTGCCGTCGTTTTTATAAACTGCCAGAGGTTTCTCATCGCGTCCTCGAAATACTATGCTGGCATCCTCGAAACACGCATGGAAACTTGCTTCAAAAGGAAGCGCTGAACTGATATCCCAGATTCCCTCTGTCACTGCAAATACTTTTCCGAATTCATATGTAGTAAAGATCTGATTGATCATTCCGCTGGAGAATGCCGTTGCCCTCACATCAAAGGAATCCGGTTCTCCCAGCATATATCTGAGAAAATCAAGATCATGCACATGCAGATCCAGTACAACGGAACCGCTTCTGTCCTCTTTGTGGAACCAGTCTTCAAATCCCCATGCGGCGTCACCGCTCACTCTCTGCATGGTAATGGATTTCAGTTCTCCATATCTGCCGGTTTCATAACAGTCTTTCAAATACCGGTATTCATCAAAGGAACGGACCACCTGACCAACCATAACCTGTACGTGGTTCCTCTCCTTGGCATCCAGAAGCTTCTGTGCCTCCTCCTCCGTCAGACATACCGGCTTCTCCACGAACACATTGATCCCTCTGTCCATGGCTGCCACCGCATGTTCTGTGTGGAGATAACTGGGAAGGCAGATATGCACGCTGTCCAATGTCTCCGCTTCCAGAAGTTCCATACCTGTCTTGTACAGTCTGGCATCCGGCCATTGCTCTGCTGCCTTTTCCAGAAATTCAGGTCTGCAGTCCGCCAGAGCTGTTACCTCAACATCCATCTTGGATGACAGTGCTTTCAGCGACAGGTTGTGGGTAGTTCCCATTCCTCCGCATCCTATTAATCCCACTTTCATCTCATCATCCTCTTTTCTTTTTGTTTGTCCAGTGACCTTACTAATAAATTTTAAAATTAAAAGCCTTGTTGCTTTTCAGCTGTTTTTGGCTTTTTACGAATGTAAAATTTATTTATTTGATAGCTATACAATAGCATTTGATGTTGTATATGTCAATATGTTTTTGAATTTTTATTGCTTTGTAATGTAATTTAAGACATATTTAACATTTTATATCAATCTTTTTTGTGCACTTTTCACCTTATATTCATTTATTCCTGCGACATTACAATTTATTTCCACTATTTCCAGGCAAAGTATTCTCCTTACCATCCCCAACCTCCTCTTTTATTCACCATTTTATACAATTTTATCTATCTCAGTCCCTTTTTGTGTAACTTTTCACAAATAATATTGCATATCTCCGCGTTTTATGGTAGCATGCAATTAATAATACCACTTTACAATTAACTCCCAAAGGAGGTGAGCATACGAAACTTCTGACACAACAGGTAATCAAAAACACCAACATGAAGCATCTGTACTCCTCCATATACATTGAGAACGGCATCTCACGTACAGAGCTTGCCAGGCGGACTCATCTAAGCAAGACCACTGTGTCCACACTGGTTGACGAGCTGATCGAGAGGGACTTCATTGCCGACGAAGGTGCCTCCCACTCTGACTGTGTGGGCAGAAAACCCAACTGCCTGAAAGCCCGGACCAACCAGCATTTCGTCATTGTCATAAGCTGGGTAGACAACATTGCCGAGGCACATGTGGTGGACGTGGCAGGCACATCCGTGTACAGTACCAGGCTTACACTGAAAAAAGGGGAGTCTTATATCTCCTTATCCCAGACCTGCGTCTATAAGGACATTTTGTCCAAATACGATCCCCAGCGGATTCTGGGCATTTGTGTGGTGGTATCTGCCATGATAGATGCAGTGCGCAATGAAATATACTCCACTACCCTGAGTCTCGGACCCGGAGGGAGCGGCAATCTGATCCATGATCTGAGCTTTGCTTTCCCTGAATATCCGGTAGCTCTTCTGGAGGACACCGCCTGCTATGCCTACGCCGAAAAAATATATACACAGGTTCGGGAAAAGAACTTTGCTTTTATCAATTTCGGAAGAGGCATCGGTGCCACTATATTTATAGAAGGAAACATGCTGGGCAAGGCCAGCGGTTCTGTCACCCAGTTCGGCCATTATTCCGTCAATCCCAGGGGGCCTTTATGTATATGCGGCAACCATGGCTGTCTGGAGGCCATGTTCTCCGAATCACAGATAAAAGCCCGTCTGGAGGAGTCAGGGAAGACAAGCTGTCTTCTTGGGCGTTCTGCCATCACATTTGAAGATTTAGGAAAGGCAGCACTCTACAAAGACCCTGCTGCCATTCACACTCTGCAGAAAATGTCCCGGGACCTGGCGCTCGCGCTCAGCAACCTGATCTGCATCGTGAACCCCGAGCTGATCATTCTGGGAGGAAAAGGGCAGCACCTGGGCACATTATTTTTGGAGGAGGTGCAGCATTCGCTGAGAGATGTGGGATTCCGAAGAATGGTGGATTTCTCAGGGGTGAGATATTCCCAGCTTCAGAGCGACGCCTACTTAAACGGTGCCATGAAATACTTTTTCGACACTTATTATTCCTTCCTGGAACCCAGGCCGCGTGCTTTTTATATCGGCTGAAATACGCCTGCAGCCTATTTGGGCAGGTTTGCACGCCCCGGAAAAATGAATTTATTTGTGCCTTATGCCTTTTTGTGATATGTTTAAAGTAACGAAATTTTAAGGTCCGCAGTACTGCATCGGACATCTCTGCAGACCGCGGCAATGCACGTAACCAAAAGGGTAACGAATCGTTACTGCGATATCATAACAAAGCAAAGGAAAAGCAGGATATTATGAAACTGGTCAATCAACAATTAATCAAAAATACCAATTTAAAACAATTGTACAATTCCATTTACCAGAATCCGGGCACTTCAAGAGCGCAGCTTTCCAAAGACTCTCATCTGAGCAAAACCGCTGTCTCCTCTCTGGTGGATGAATTAATTGCCCGGAAATTTGTATATGATTCCGGAACAGGCGGAAGCACGACTGTGGGGCGGAAGCCCAACAGCCTGCTTCTCCGCGCAGAGCAATACTATGTGGCAGTCCTCTGTCTGGAGGAGGACAGGCTGAATGCAGCCCTGGTGGATATTACAGGAGTATCTTCCCTGCCCATGCAGATGGAAGCCTCCTCACCGGAAGCCTACATTCCCCTGTGCCGGGATTACATAGAACAGACTGTGCTCACTCGGATTCGGAAGGAACAGCTCCTTGGAATCTGCATCGTTGTTCCCGCCATGATAGATCCGGACAAACGCGAGATCTTCGCCACTACCCTGAATCTTCCCGAAAAAGATTTTGTAGGAGAAATACAGCGGAATTTCTCAGATTTTTCCGTCAACATCCTGAATGATACAGCCTGCTTTGCTTACGCGGAAAAAGTCTACACACAGATTTCGGAAAAGGATTTTGCTTTTATCAATTTCGGCAAAGGAATCGGTGCCACACTCTTTATCCGAAACGAAATGTTGGGACATGCCTGCGCATCTTACACCCAGTTCGGACACTACTCTATTAACCCCAAAGGAAAATTGTGTTCCTGCGGAAACAGGGGATGTCTGGAACTGATGATCGGGGAGGGTTCCTTAAAGGACAGGATCGCCCAGACCGGAAGCAGCCCGGCCTTTAAAAAATCAACTGCTGTCACATACGCTGACCTGGGCCAGGCCAGTGTATATGGGGATGTGGTCTCCCGCAAGGTAATACGGGATATCGCAGATGAATTTTCCTTGGCACTGTGCAATCTGATCTGCATGGTGCACCCAAAGCTGATCATCATCGGAGGAAAAGGGAAGGACCTTGGCCCCGTATTTTTACAGGAGATCCAGGAATGTCTGCGCACCACAGGATTCCGCCGCATGGTAGATTCCGTCAGCGTCCGTTACAGCCTTCTGGATTCCAGCGCCCTGTACAACGGTGCTATGAAGTATTTTTTTGATATTCACTATAATTTTACGCAGGAGATGGACGGATGCTTCTTCATCGGATAAAAATCCGCTGTCTTCTCATATAAAACGGAGGTATGAAATGAAAAAACTCAGAGCTGCAATTATGGGCTGCGGCAGAATTTCCGTCTGCTACGAGGACGCCTTTAACCGTCTCTCTGATCAAGTGGAGCTTGTATGCGCCATAGATATTGACGAGGAAAAAGCAAAGGCTTTTGCAGAGAAATTTAACTGCCATTACTGTACTGACCTGGAGACTGCCCTCCAGTATGATATTGATGTCATCCACCTGTGCCTTCCCCATTATCTGCACCCGGTCATGGCAGTAAAGGCCATGGAGGCCGGACTTCATGTGCTGACAGAAAAGCCGGTGGCTGTCTCCCTGCAGGACGCAGACAGGATGATGGAGGCACAGCAGCGCACCGGCAAAAAGCTCGGCGTTATATTCCAGACCCGGTATACCAAAAGTGTGGAAAAGCTGAAAGCACTCATGGACGCCGGATATTTCGGACGCATCCTCTCTGCCCGCTCCTATCTCACCTGGAACCGCCCGCACACTTATTATGAAGGAAGTGACTGGAAAGGCACCTGGGACAGAGAAGGCGGCGGCGTACTCATAGACCAGGCCATACACAGTATGGACCGGGTGCGCTATATGCTGGGAAGTGACATTGAATGGATTGAAGGCAGCGTACATAACCACTGCCACGATACCGTGCATGTGGAGGATGCCGCGGAAGCTGCCATACAGTTTAAAAACGGCTGCATCTACAACCTCTATGCCTGCAATTCCTACGCCTCAGACGCCCCCATCACCATTGAATTTCAGGGAGAAAAGGGACGCTGTGGCCTGATTCAGGATATGGGCTTCTATGAGGCTGACGGATGCTACACAGAGATTCGGAACACCTATGAGACAACCAATGTGGGACCGGATTACTGGGGCAGCAGCCACCACCTGCAGCTCAGGGATTTTTATGATTCCATACTCTATGACCGTCCGGTTACCATAGACGCCATGGAGGGAAGGAAAACGCTGGAAATGGTAAAGGGAATCTATCTGTCCTCCCTGGAACGGAAACGGATCTATCTTCCGTTTGAAGATGTGTGTTATAAAGATTTGAATACACCAAAATAATTACAATCCGGCAGGCCGGACTCAATTACCGGGGATTTTTACATCCCCGGTAGTTTTACTGTATAATTTCCCTGACTTTTTCCACCGGTATTCCGCAGATTTTTGCAATCGCCTCCGGGGTCTCCCCCTGCATATACAGCTTAAACACCTGACGGGTCCTTTCCTCCCCTCTTTCCTCCCCTCTTCTTTCCGCACTGCTTATCTGCGAGTTATAATCCCTCAAAGCCTTATCCCTGGCCTCATACTCCAGCCTCTTCTTTTCATCCGCACTCATAGTCTTCAGTGTATTATATGCTTCATTGAGATATTCGTTTGCTTTTGCCACGCGCTCAAACTCCTCTCTGCTTTTTCCACTGAAGAACTTCATCCACAAAATGACATCCTCCCCTGTACGCACTTCCTTAGGCAGCTTTTTCAGCTCCAGAATCTGAATCTCCATCTTATCCGTATATACTTTTCCCGTCTTATCATCTCGAAAATGAATGGTTCTGTAGCACTCATCATCATCCGGAAAATGTATAAAATCCAGAATACTTACGTGGATACACTTCTGCAGCTTTTTATATGGTTCTCCCTTTTTTATCTGGCTCGTAAACATTCTTCCCATATAAAATAAAACACGCTCGTCCCAGTATTCAAAGTATTTGACCTGCATTTCTATGTTCATCCTGGTCCCGTCCGCAAGCAGCACATGGACATCCAGAATTCCCAGCTTATCATCCGGCCAGTCACCTCCAAGAGATGCCTCAAGAAGTGTTGTCTCCTCTATCTCCTCCGGAGGGATGCCTATAAGCGCAGCGACAAACCCTTTTCGCACTATACAGTTTTTCATCAGTTCTGTAAAACAAAAATCCACAGTGGGCAGCATTATGAAATTGTCAGTTTCCATAGATTCTCCTTTCCTGAACAGAATATACCTGATGCAGGAAAAAATCTCTCTGTGATTTGCCTTTATTGTATCATAACTTATCAGGCTGTAAAAGACAGTAATTCTTTCCCGGACAAAATCAGCCATATCTGCTCTGTCGGCTATATACTTTTAAACAATGGAGTTTCACGGCGAAATGCCGATTAGAAATTAAAGAGCGAACGCTCATTGATATCTTTAATCAGAAGTGTATCACAACCCACCCCAAATAACAATTAGACAATACGACGAAATTCAAATCATGAGAAAAGGCAGTACAGCCCTGCGCCGCACCGCCTTCCTTTTCTCTCTCAATACACAAGAAGTTTACATAACATACACAGCCGCCTCATACGGCCGCATCATACGCTCCTCCAGCGCTTCCTCTCCCTTATAATTATCAATCACAAGCACAGCCTTACCTGCATCCAGCCCCTCAGGCATATGGAAAGGAACTTCATTCTCCGTGAAATTCAGCACCACGAACATCTTTTTGCCTTCATAATTTCTTTCATATATATAAAGACTCTCATTCTCAGGCTCATATTCCCTGAAATCTCCGTACACAGCAACCTCATTTGCCTTCCGCATCTGAATCAGCCTTTTCATATAATAGAAAATAGAATCCCGGTCTTCCAGCGCTTCCTTCACATTGATATCCTTGTAATTGGGATTCACCTTCAGCCACGGTGTTCCCGTGGTAAATCCGGCATTCTCGCTGTCATCCCACTGCATGGGAGTCCTTGCATTATCGCGGGAACGGAACCTGATGGCATCCAGCAGAACCTCCGGGTCCGCGCTGCCGTTAATGACACGCTCTTTCCAGAGATTTTTTACCTCTATGTCATTGTAATCCTCAATGGAATCAAAATGCACATTTGTCATTCCGATTTCCTCGCCCTGATAAATATACGGGGTTCCCTGCATGGTCAGAAGCATAGTGTACAGCATTTTTTGGCTTTCTTTGCGGTACTGCCCGTCATTTCCCCTGCGGGACACGGTTCTTGGCTGGTCATGGTTGGTCCAGTACAAACTGTTCCATGCCTTATCCTGGAGAACCGTCTGCCATTTGCTGAAGCATGCCTTTAATTCCGGCAGCGGCACTTTCCGATAACTGTAACGCTCAGGTCCGCAGTCCAGCGTGTTCTGTTCAAACTGGAAAACCATATTAAGCTCTGTACCCTCATTATTGGCATAGCGCAGGGCATGTTCCAGGGGGACATCCGGTGTCTCGCCCACTGTCATGATATCATACTTTGATAAAACTTCCCTGTTCATCTCCTGCAGAAATTCATGGATTCTTGGTCCGTCCTGGAAATGCTCTGTTCCGGTGATCTCTGCCGGTTTTCCATCCGGAAGACCCGGTGTCTTCGAGAACAGACTCACAACATCCATACGGAAGCCGTCACATCCCATATCCAGCCAGAATTTCATCATATCATAAATCTCACCGCGCAGTTTCGGGTTCTCCCAGTTCAGATCCGGCTGCTTCTTTGAAAACAGGTGCAGATAATACTGGTCTGTGGTCTTATCATACTCCCACGCGGGACCGTAGAAATAGGAGGTCCAGTTGTTGGGCTCTCTTCCATCCCTGCCGTCTCTCCAGATATAATAATCCCTGTACGGGTTATCCCTGGATTTCCTGGATTCCGCAAACCACTGATGTTCATCTGAAGAATGGTTCACAACAAGATCCATCACCAGCTTCATGCCCCTCTCATGGATGCCTGTAAGCATTTCCTTAAAATCATCCATGGTTCCGAACTCATCCATAATATCCCTGTAATCAGAGATATCATATCCATTGTCATCATTGGGCGATTTGTAACATGGAGACATCCAGATAACGTCAATCCCCAGGTCTTTCAGATAATCCAGCCTGCTGATCACGCCCTGCAGGTCCCCGATTCCGTCTCCGTTGGAATCCATAAAACTTCTGGGATATATCTGGTAAACAACCGCCTCTTTCCACCATGCTTTATTCATGCTGTTCTCCTCTCAAATCAAATAAGAAGTGTCGGTATAACCACTACAACTGTGACCGCCGCCAATGTTGTGCAGCACCTCTATTGTTATAATAGAAATTAGCACAATCCCCATTATCTGTAAATAAGTTTTACGCAAAACCATCACGATACATAATTTATATACAGTTTTTTATACATTCTACACATAATTTCCCCTTATATAATCTTTAAATTACACATTCCCGTTTTTTATTTATCTGACAAATAAATGAACTTTCTGACACCCTCTTGCAATTCTGATTATTTCTGCTATTCTATAATAGAAGTAAAATACAATACTTTCCTGTAACAGACAGCGCAGGCTGTCCGAATTTGGGGGTAACCGGATGATAACGATAAAAGAAATAGCAAATATGATGAATGTCAGCCCAACCACGGTTGCCAACGTGATCCACGGCCGCACCAGCAAGGTGTCAAAAGAGAATGTGGAACGTATCCAGCAGGCCCTGAAGGAGCACAATTACGTGCCCAAGATGGGGCTGGAAGCTCTGACAAAAGGCAAGACCAGGCTGATCATTGTGGTGATCCATACCACAAAACGCTACACCCAGACCACCGTTGGTGATCCGTTCTACAGTCAGACCATCGGTGTGCTGGAGGAAAAGATACGGAGGGCCGGCTACTATATGATGCTGTATATAGACCGGAACCTTGACAATATTTTCAAGACAGCACTTTCCTGGAACGTGGCAGGGATCATTGCTGTGACACTGTCCAAGACCAACTATGACAAGCTGTGTTCTCTGGTGGACTGCCCGGTGGTGGGAATCGACACTTTTATGGAAGATACCGCCTCACTGCCCGACCAGGGGTATCATGTCACCCTGGATGACATCAGCGCGGGGAAGCAGATGGTAAACTATCTTATTAACACAGGTTTTTCCAATATAATCGTAATCTCAGATGCCAAGATAGGCTCCTCTGCTCTGAGAACTGCAGGTGCCAAAGCTGCTCTGAAGGAGCACGGCATAAGCACTGAAAAACAATGGCACATGGTACTGGACACACAGAAGAGACGCAGAGACAGCCAGTACAATTCCCTCCTGGCGCTGGCAGGAAAAAAATATGTACTGTTCTGCACAGCAGATCAGCTTGCCTTTGAGGTGATCGGCTATCTGAACGAACACGGCTGCCATGTTCCCCACGATATCTCTGTGTGCGGATTCGACGACAACCCTTATGCGGAGTTCTGTATCCCCAAGCTGACCACCATGCATCAGGACATTGCCAGAAAGGGAGAACTGGCCTCAGATCTCTTGTTCCGGCTGCTGTCCGGAGAGAAGGTGGAGGAGAAGGCAATCCGCCTTCCCGTGGAGCTGGTAGTGCGGAAAAGTGTCTTTCCGCCGGATTGACAATTTTTTAACCATTTAGAATGCGGCAGATTCAGGTATTTTCCTGTTTTACCGCATTTTTTATAGGTTTTCCCTCTTCCTACACTTTGTAGGAAAACCTTTGAAAAATCCCCCCTTTTTGCGGCTTGTACTTTCTTCGCATTTTGGTACAATAGAGTTATAAATTTGTACAGGAGGTTTTGCAAAATGATAATCATTGGGGAAAAAATCAACGGCTCCATACCGGCAGTTGCAAAAGCCATCGCTGAGAGAGATGCGGAGTTCATCAAAGACCGCGCCAGAAAACAGGCCGCTGCCAATGCCACCTACATAGACTGCTGTGCTTCCGTTCCGGAAGAGATTGAGGTTGAAACTTTAAAATGGATGATCGAATGCATCCAGGAAGTTACAGATCTTCCGATTTCCGTGGACAGTCCCAGTACCGCAGTTTTAAAAGAAGCTTATAAGTTCTGTAAGAGACCGGGTATCTTCAACTCCGTATCAGGAGAAGGTGATAAAATCGACACTATATTCCCGATCATGGCAATGGAAGAGAACAAAGACTGGGAAGTCATTGCACTTTTAAGTGATGATACAGGAATCCCCAAATCCGCAGCTGATCGTCTCCGTGTATTTGACAATATTATGGCAAAGGCAAAAGAATACAACATCAATCCAAACCGTCTTCACATAGACCCCCTGGTAGAGATGCTGTGTACTTCCGAGGACGGTATCGCCATGAACATCGAGGTAATCGAAACTGTTCGCAAACAGTACCCGACGATTCATATTACTGCTGCTATCAGCAACATTTCCTTCAATCTGCCGGTTCGTAAGCTGATCAACTACGGCTTTATGATCCTGGCTATGAACGCAGGACTTGACAGTGCCATCATGGACCCCACGAACCGAGATATGCTGGGTCTTGTATATGCTACAGAGGCACTTATGGGCGAAGATGATTTCTGTATGGAATACATCGGTGCTTACCGTGAAGGACTGATCGGACCTGCTCCGAAGAATTAACATTTATGGTGTTCGTGTTGAGGAATGGAATTACTGAAAAGGGAAATAAAAAACTATAAAATATATTTTTTAAGAAATGGGAGGAATTTATTATGAGTAAGATTCAGGCTGTTGCAGATGCTGTTGCTGCTGGAAAAGCAAAACTGGTTGGTGGATTAGTTCAGGAAGCACTGGATGACGGATGCCAGGCTGTAGACGTATTAAACGCAATGATCGACGCAATGGGCGTTGTAGGCGAGCGTTTCAAAAACAACGAGATTTTCGTTCCTGAAATGTTAGTTGCAGCACGTGCAATGAAAAAAGGTGTTGAGGTTCTGAAACCACATCTGGCAAGCGGAAGCGCCGGCGTATGCGGCAAGATGGTTATCGGAACTGTTGCCGGTGACCTTCATGATATCGGTAAAAACCTTGTTGCCATGATGATCGAGAGTGCCGGATTTGAAGTTATCGACTTAGGCGTTGATGTACCGACAGAGAAATTCATTGAAACTGTCAAAGCTAACCCGGACGTTAAGATTGTTGGATGTTCTGCTCTTCTGACCACAACTATGCCGGCATTAAAAGCTACTGTTGAAGCTTTAAATGCTCAGGATTTCCGCGGCAATATCAAAGTTATGGTTGGCGGCGCTCCTATTACACAGGAATTCGCTGATGAAATCGGTGCTGATGCTTACACAGCTGACGCTGCATCCGCAGCTCAGAAAGCAAAAGAGCTGGCATCATAATGAAATTAGCTTAAATCCATATCTGTCATGCATACCCTATAAAGAGGGAGGAGGTACCGTAAGGTGCCTCTTCTCTCTTTTTGCTATATTATTGTCACAATGACATATTTACGTGTCCCCTCCGGTCCACTATAATGAAAACAGATGAATTATTATGTCTATTTTATCTTTTGGAGGAGAACAACGAATGGCTATCAAAAAAGATACTACCGGGAAACTATTTACCCTGCTTACCAATAACAGCATGTACCAGATGAAGGTGGACGATCTGGGATTTCTGGTACATACATGGTTTGGAAAAAGGACACCTATATTTGACTACTCATACCTGAATGTGGGAAGAGACCGGGGATTTTCCGGCAATCCCTATATAGCAGGCGACAACCGCGCCTATTCTCTTGACACTCTTCCCCAGGAATTCCCCACATACGGCAACGGGGACTACAGGGAGAGCGCTGTGCGGATACGCTATGCATCCGGTGCTTCCTCCTGTGAATTCCGCTATGAATCCGCTCAGATCCTGGAGGGAAAATATTCCCTTCCCGGCCTTCCTGCTTTCTACGCGCTTAAGGAAGACACTGCTGACACCCTAGTCATCACACTGAAGGACAGCACACAGAACGTATATGTACATCTCTATTACGGTGTCCTGGAGGAAAAGGACATTATCACCAGAAGCGTGACTGTGGAAAATAAAGGGGAATCCCCTATTTATCTGGAGCGTATCATGAGCACCTGTACGGATTTCCAGTTCGGAGACTTTGATTTTATCAGCTTCTACGGACGTCACGCCATGGAGCGCCTGCTCTCCCGCACACAGGTCCATCACGGCATACAGTCTGTGGGAAGCACCAGAGGCGCCTCCAGCCATCACTACAATCCTTTTGTGATGCTTGCCGCACAGGGCGCTACAGAGACCAGCGGGGAATGTTACGGTTTTTCCTTCCTCTACAGCGGTGATTTTCTGGCTGAGGCAGAGAAGGATCAGAGCGGACAGACCCGCTTCCTCATGGGTATCCACCCGGATAATTTCTGCTATAAACTGGATTCCGGAGAAGCATTCCATGCGCCGGAGGCAGCAATGGTCTACAGTGCAGAGGGATTGGAAGCCGTCAGCCACCGCTTCCACCGCGCGATCCGCAATAACCTCTGCAGAGGTGAGTATAAGAAGGCCCGCCGTCCTGTTCTCATCAACAACTGGGAGGGCACCTACTTTGATTTCACCGGAGACAAGCTGGTGGAAATGGCAGAGCAGGCAAAAGATATGGGAGTAGAACTGTTTGTCATGGATGACGGATGGTTCGGAAAACGTGAAAGTGACAATTCCGGTCTGGGTGACTGGATTGTAAATGAAAAGAAACTGGGATGCACCTTAAAGGACCTCTCCGCCCGCATTCATGCCCTTGGCCTCAAATTCGGCATATGGTTTGAGCCGGAATGCATCTCTGAGGACAGCGACTTATACCGGGCACATCCCGACTGGGCATTCAAGGTTCCCGAGAAATCACCTGTGAGAAGCCGTTACCAGCTTGTCCTTGATTTTTCCCGCAAAGAAGTGCGCGACCACATCTACAACATGATGTGTAATGTATTGGACAATGCGCAGGTGGAATACCTGAAATGGGATTTTAACCGCAGTATCGGGGATATTTTCACCATCGCCCTCCCCGCAGACCGCCAGGGCGAGACAGCACACAAATACATTCTTGGGCTTTACGAGTTTCTGGAGAACCTAAACAAACGCTACCCCGGCATGCTCATTGAGGGATGCAGCGGCGGCGGCGGAAGATTTGACGCAGGCATGTTATACTATACCCCGCAGATCTGGACCAGCGATGACACCGACTCCATCGAACGGCTGAAGATACAGTACGGCACCTCCTTCTGCTATCCTGTCAGTACCATGGGCGCCCATGTCTCAGCCTCCCCTAACCACCAGACAGGCAGGGCTGCTTCCCTGAGTACAAGAGCAACAGTCGCTATGGCCGGCACCTTTGGCTACGAACTGGACCCTGCAAAACTGACGGAGGAGGAAAAGGCGGAAGTCAGGACACAGATCGAGACATTTAAGAAATATTATTCCCTTATCCAGGACGGCACCTATTACCGTCTGGCAAGTCCTTATGAAAATGAAGAATATACGGTATGGGAATTTGCCGCGGAGGATAAGAGTGAGGCACTGCTGGGCATTGTCTCCACAAAACTCACTGCAAACAACCTCTTTACCTGCATCCGACTGCGCGGGCTGGACCCGAATGCCATGTACCGCATGGGTGACAAGACCTATTTGGGAGCTGCCCTTATGGAGGCAGGACTCCCCATGCCGGTACCGGAAACGGAATATCAGAGCTGGAATCTGCATTTAGTAAAAGAATCCTGATAAATTCCTAATAAATTTCATATAAAATCTTTCATAACTTAACCGCGGCAGTTTACTGCCGCGGTCTTTTCTGTTATACTTACTCTATAGCAAAATTGGGGGAATGAAAATTGAAAACACATGAAGTAACTTTTATCCGTGAAGGCAAAAGTATTCAGGCAGAAGAAGGCACTACCCTGCTGCAGGCGCAGCGTCAGGCAGGCCTTGACCCGGATGCTCCCTGCGGCGGGCAGGGCACCTGCGGAAAATGCATGGTACACGTGACAAAAGGTCCCGTGACCGGCGTTCTGAAAGCCTGTCAGACTAAGATCACAGGGGATATGACAGTTGACACCCTTGTGAGAGAAAAGGAACATGCTATACTGGCAGAAGGCTTCTCCCGCCCGGTACCGCTCCATCCTCTGCTCCGGTTCGGCAGAATACATATCCGCAAGATAAAACCAGGGGATAATCTGTCTGACTGGGACCGCCTGAAACTGGCGCTGGAGGAATCCTTCGGGGAGAGCATGGAACATCTCAGACCGGATCTTCAAACGGCTTCCGGCCTGTATGAAATGCTCAAAGAGACGGATACCTGGTATGCGGCAGTATCCGGGGATACCCTTCTGGATCTGCAGAAAGATCCCATCAAGGGATATCTGGCCGCATTCGACATCGGAACCACTACGGTAGTAGGGTATCTGATGGATGCACGCACAGGCAGGGTTCTGGCCGTTGAGAGCAGCATGAATCCCCAGGCCCAGTACGGGGCTGATGTCATCATGCGTGCCAACTACGCACTTGAGAACGGAACGGAGAATCTGAGCTCCTGCATCCGCCAGACAGTCCAGTCTATTCTGGACATACTGGCAGAGAAGTCAGGGATCAGCACAGATCGTATTTACCAGACCTGTATTGTGGGCAACACCTGCATGCATCATCTGTTTCTGGGTATATCCCCGGGAGCGCTTGTGCACGCCCCCTATAATCCGGCCATCAGCCAGCTTCTCTTTTTGAAAGCTTCAGACTTTGACCTGCATATCCACCCCAAAGGCCAGCTTATCCTGCTGCCCGATGTGGCAGGCTTTGTAGGCGCTGATACCATGGGATGCCTGCTCTGCATCCGACCAGACCAGCAGGATGAAATCTCTCTGATGATCGACATCGGAACCAACGGAGAGATGGTGCTGGGCAGTAAAGAACGCCTGGCAGCCTGCTCCACAGCCGCCGGCCCTGCTTTTGAGGGAGCCAAGATCGAATGCGGCATGAGGGGCGCATCCGGTGCTGTAGACCATGTGGAATACAGCGACGGAAAATGGAGCTACACCACCGTAGGCGGAGAGAAAGCCATCGGGATCTGCGGTTCCGGCCTTATTGACCTGATCGCCTGCCTGAGAAAAGCAGGTATCATTGACGAGTCCGGTAAGCTTTTATCCGAGGACGGCACAGCCTCCTTTACGCTGGTTCCGGCAGACGAGAGCGGAAACGGCAGCGCTGTTTACTTAAGCCAGAAGGATGTGCGGGAGGTACAGCTTGCCAAAGCTGCCATTGCCGCCGGCATCCAGCTTCTGCAGAAAGAGCTTGGCATAACCGTTGACCAGATCGCACACGTATATATTGCGGGAGCTTTCGGCAACTATATGAATCCTGAGAGCGCCTGTGACATCGGCCTGATTCCCATATCTTTGAAAGACAGGATCGTACCCGTGGGAAATGCCGCCGGAGAAGGTTCTAAAATCGCACTCATCAACAGGGAAGAGCTGTTCTACTCGGATATCCTGGCAAAGGAGATATCTTTTGTGGAGCTGGCCGCTTCTCCGGAATTCCAGGACTGCTTTGTGGATGAACTGGAATTTCCGGAACAATAGAGAATGAAATGATTGGGGGTTTTTACGTGATCAACTATGAAGAACTGGAGAAGCTGGGACTGGATACCGGCTTCTCCCATATCGCACCATTAAAATGCAGCACCATTGAACTGCTTCCCGAGGTCCGCCAGATGTGCGAAGCCAACACCTGCGGCATGTACGGCAAGCGCTGGAGCTGCCCTCCCGGATGCGGAACTCTGGAGGACTGCCGTGCCAAGATCAACCAGTATCAGGCCGGCATCTTGGTACAGACCGTGGGAGAACTGGAAGATTCCATGGACGGGGAAACCATGATGGAGACAGAGGCCCTGCATAAACAGAACTTCTACGCCATGGAAAAACTGCTCCGCGAAACATATCCCGATATGCTGGCTATCGGCGCCGGCTGCTGTACCAAATGTGAGACCTGTACCTATCCTGACGAGCCGTGCCGCTTTCCCAAGAAAGCATTTTCTTCCATGGAAGCCTATGGCATGCTGGTCACCCAAATCTGCAAAGCCAACGATATGACTTATTATTATGGTCCCTGCACCATTGCCTATACCAGTTGTTATCTGCTGGAATAAAGACTATTTCGTAACGGTTCCGCATTCCGGTCCGTTACACCTTTTCTTTCATTGGAACAGGAGGACATCATGACTACTTTAGAAGAACTTCGTCAGGCAATTGAAAACGGGCATCCTCGTGATGCCCAGTTTCTTGTGTTCAGAGCTTTGGAGGAACATATAAATCCTTCCGTCATCGTTGAGCAGGCCATGGTGCCTGCCATGAAGACCGTGGGGGAATATTATAAACAAAATGATGCCGATATCCCCAAAATACTGGCTGCTGCCCGCAGTGTAAGAAAGGGGTTCGACATTCTGGAAGAAAAATACGGAATCATGGAAGAACGGAGTATAGGCACCGTTATCCTGGGCACCGTTGAGGGTGACCTGCACGATGTAGGAAAAAACCTTGTTGCGATCATGTTCCGCAGTGCCGGGTTCAAGGTCATCGACCTGGGTGTCGACATTCCGGAGAAACAATTTCTGAAGGCAGTCCGCGATAATCCGGAGGTTTCCATTGTATGCATCTCCTCCCTGCTCACCACTTCCATACCGGAAATGCAGCAGGTCGTCAAATCCCTGCGCCGACATGACAAGGAACACCGATTGAAGATCATGGTGGGCGGAGGTGCCGTCACACAGGAATTTGCGGACACCATCGGCGCAGATGCCTACACGGAAACAGCAGTGGATGCCGCGGAGAAAGCCAAGACATTTATCATATAAACGGGGGATCATTTTGAAGTTATCAGCAGTGCTTTTATCTGAAATGATTAATAAAGAATTTCATGTTGTCTCACAGGGTAACCTGGAGACAACTGAGAGTTTTCTGCGTCCATTTTTATTTGAGGATGGTTCCGGTTTCTCCACCGGGCATATCTGCCTTGTGAGAACCGGGGACACGGAGTCCCTTTCTTCCCAGCTCACGGGACCGGTCTTTCTGATCATATCGGGAAACCTGGATGAGACCTTTTCACCGCCTCCGCACCCATATCTTGTTCTCGATGCAAGTTATTCCCTGAGCCGTATCTTTAATTTTATACAGGACCTCTATGACACATACGACAGTTGGGATGAACATCTGAGCACGATCCTGCTGAGCAACGGCAGCATTCGGGATCTCTTAAGCGTATCCCTGGAAATTTTCCATAATCCCCTGTCTGTCATCGGCCTGGATTTTGCACCCGTGGCAAGTGCAGGTACAGAACACATTCCGGAGAAATACCATATGTACTCAGAGGACGGACTCAACATTGAGTACGTCAACGCCCTGGCTCAGGATGAGGCTTATACAAAAATGCAGGAGGCCGCTGACCCTGTATTCTACCCGGGATACATCACAGGACTGAACACCCTGAATATGAACGTAAAACAGGACGGGCACACCACACACCGCCTTGTCCTCATCGAATACGAACATCCCCTGGACAAAGGAAACGGATACCTTCTCTCGCATCTGGCAGGCTATGTGGAATATCTGCTCTACCATGAACAGGCTCCCGCTTCACGCCAGTCGGACGCTCTGCACAAGATCCTTATCACTGTGCTGTCCGACCGCACTGCAGACTATCTGGACATCAGCCAGCGTCTGTCTGCCCTTGGGTGGAGCACACAGCACGACTATCTGTGCCTTATTTTCCAGATCACTTACCTGGATCAGAAAAAGATCACCACAAGAGCTATCTGTAATTATCTGGACAAGCAGTTTCCCTATTCCTGCAGTTTTCTCTTCAAAGAGGAGATCGTGGCCTATTTTAATCTGAGCCGTCTGGAGATGGACGCGGACACAGTGGCGGGCAAACTCACCTATTTTATCAGGGACAGTTTCCTGAAAGCCGGATACAGCCGTCCCATGAAGGGCCACATGAACCTGAGGCGTCAGTATATCCAGGCCAGCACAGCTCTGGATGTGGGAAGCAGGAAAAAGCCTTATCTGTGGATCCATCACTTCAACAACGTGGCTCTGACCTACATACTGGAACAGTCCACCCGAAGGCTTCCCGGCTATATGCTCTGCCATGAGAAGCTTCTGGACCTGCAGAGGATGGACCGGGAACAGAACACGGAGTATATGCTCACACTGAGGACCTACCTGGAAGAGAATCTGAATGCCACACAGGCAGCATCCCTGCTCTTTATCCACCGCAGTACCTTCCTGTACCGCCTGGACAAGATCAAGAACATTCTGGACTCCGGACTGGATGACCCGGAAGAGATTTTTTACCTGAACTTATCTTTCCGTCTTCTGGAGCAGGAGGAGGAGAAAAACTGAGCTACTGTTTTCCCTCCTCCAGTATATAAAAGGAGACAGAGAGGTACAGCCTGGAGCGGAAATCCTCCAGATCTGTCTGTATCAGTTCACCTATCCTCTCCAGCCGGTTCAGAAAAGTACTCCTGTGGATAAACAGCTTTTTGGCTGTCACTGCCGCGTTATACCTGCACTGCAGGTAACAGTATAATGTCTTGTAATACTCTGTATGCATCTTCTCATCGTGTTCTATCAGCTTCAGAATCCCCGGCGCGCATATCTGTTCCGGCTCAAACACCCCTCTCCCGTGAATCAGGATATAGTCAAGGGCATAGTCGTCAAACCTGAAATACCAGGGGGTGGCATCCTTTCTCATGCCCAGCTCCAGGGCAATATCCGTCTGCTTAAACGCATTCTGTATCCCGTCAAATCCCCTGAATTTTCTGCTGATCCCTGCTGCCAGGAGATTTTCCCTGAGAAAATAAGCCAGCTCGGGCTGAAAGTCCGTCATATGAAGCCTGCTTCCGTTCAAAAGTACCATGAGGCTGTCATTATGAGCCACGCAGCAGGTATCTTTCCACTGCTGCTCCATCTGCGGGCACAGGTATTTGTCATACAGGGATTTGTCATATCTGTAGCTTGGGCGCATCTGGATCAGATAGTAGGCATCTTCCTCAGACCAGGATAGATTCCCCAGTGCACTCCGCAGCCTCTCCCCCGGCACGGAGCTCCCCTTTAATGTAAGCCTCAGAAGTTCATGCAGGCTGTCAAGGGAGCGGTCAGCCATATGAAAGGCCCCGAAACGCTCATACATCCGCTCCACATATCCGGCTGCCATGAGAAGCAGATCCTTGTGATACTCATTATTCAAAGGCGATGTGCAGGATACCGCCATCAGCTTGCCGATAAATTTTCCCTCAAAGAACAGATTCCTGCACAGAAATGTCACCTGCTCCAGCGTATAAGTATACACTCCCGCAAGTGTCATGCTCCGCTGATAGGCGGGATCTGATATAAGCTGGCTCACCATCTGCATGGGAAGAGTGCTGCTCTCATTCATAAATCCATTAGCAAACCTCCCCTCCCTGTCAGCCAAAGCCACATAGGAAAAGCTGGCATCCATCAGCGCAAGAGGCGTCTCAAAAATCCTCCCGAAGCACTCCATCAGTTCCCCGAAATCCTGATTCTCCATAAACACTTCCGTCACGGAATACCCCATCTCCTCAAAGTATTGAAATATCTCCTGAAGGTCATTGAGCACCTGCTCCCTGGGTATCCTTTCATCCAGAACAAGCAGGTCTGTATCAATCCGACAAAATATATCATCCACTTCCCCAAAGCAGATAAAAATACAGTCCTTCCATAAGGAGGAATCCAGGCCTATTTTCATAAGTTCCTCATTGAAGATCAGCACCATATGTCCTCTGCAGTCCTGTCCATCCCTGTAGTAGACAGGCCTCTCCACCTTTATTTTACAGGGGTTGCAGGAAATCCGCCTGGCGTCGTACCTTTTTTTCAGATGATAATAAATTTGATAAAAAGTCAATTTCATTTAAAATCACCTCCCTCCTACAAAGTGTAGTGTATTCATACAGAAAAGTCAATTATTTCATCGTATTTACCAGACCTGACAATTCTGTTATTATAAATTTAGTGCAGTTGTTCCATGTCAGCACAGGAAATGTGCAGTCCTGCTGAACAGTTACGATTTTGTATCAGTCATGGGGGACAGGCCTTTCCATGACACATCGTTGGGGTTTTAGAAAAGGAGGTATTCACTTTATGTTAACCAGAAGACAGAATTTATTAGAAACGATCCGAGGCGGTCATCCGGACCGTTATGTAAACCAGTACGAGGCACTGGGAATGATTTTCGGCAATCCATATACCGCTGCAAGTCCAAACCCGGAATACGGCAAGCCGCCTATTAAAAACGCATGGGGCGTTACCATGGTATGGCCGGAAGGAACTCCCGGCGGATTCCCGATTCACGACGAAGAACATATTGTCTGCAAAGATATTACACACTGGAGAGATTATGTAAAAGCACCGCGTCTGGATTATTCCGATGCTGAGTGGGAGCCATTCATCGCTGAAGCGGAAAAAGTAGACCGCAATGAATATTTTGTTACACAGTTTATCGCTCCGGGACTTTTTGAACAGTGCCATCATCTGCAGGAAATCCAGAACGCGCTGATCAACTTCTATGAGGAGCCTGAATGCACACATGAACTGATCGAGTATCTCACCGAATGGGAATTGCAGTACGCTGAGAAAATCTGCAAATATATCAAACCGGATGCCATCTTCCACCATGATGACTGGGGAAGCCAGACTTCCACCTTCATCTCCCCGGATATGTTTGAAGAATTTTTCCTTCCGTCCTATAAGAAGATTTACGGCTATTACAGAGACCACGGTGTAGAAGTTGTGATTCACCATGCGGATTCCTACGCAGCAACTTTGGTTCCGTTTATGATCGAGATGGGAATTGATATCTGGCAGGGATGTATGACCTCCAACAATATCGCTGACCTGATCGCAAAATACGGCGAGAAGATTACCTTCATGGGCGGCATTGACAGTGCGTCCGTAGACCGTCCTGACTGGACACCTGAGCTGGTGGAAAAAGAAGTCCGCCGCGCATGTGAAGAATACGGAACAAAATATTACATTCCGTGTATTACCCAGGGTCTTGGAATCAGTACCTTCCCGGGTGTTTATGAGACAGCCAGTGAAGCAATTGAAAAAGTAAGCAAAGAAATGTTCAAATAGTCAATAAAAAACCGTCCGCATCAGCCCTGAAACTGCTGCGGACGGTCCTGTTTTTTTAATCTTCCGGCGGCTCTCCGGTATTCCATTCTTCCTCCGGAATCTCCGTTTCATTGTCCAATGCATCCCAATTGATGGAATCCATCAGTTCTTTTGCCTTCTCATAGACGTTTTTTCCAACCAGGATATCTGTCCCAAAAGTACCTGAAGTGCCGGCAACAATAGTGAGATATCCGCCTATGCTGTTTCCCTGCGCTATATAAGGAATGTTGTTTTCATCCAGCAGTCCGGTCAGCGCTTCTCTCTCATACACACCATAGACTGTTCTGAGATTCACCATCTCAAATTCATCTTCCTGCTTCTTTTTATGAAACATATACCCTCCTGTCAGACTATTCTCTCCAGTCTTTGTTTACAGGTACGCCTTTGCGGAAATATTCCTTATCCTCATCTGTGATCTGCCTTGCAACGCGGCATGGTGTTCCGAAGGCAACCACATTGTCCGGGATATCCTTGGTGACTACGCTGCCAGCGCCGATGACCACGTTATTGCCGATCGTAACACCCGGCATGATAACCACATTTGCCCCAATCCACACGTCATTTCCGATATGCACAGAAAGAGAGAACTGGGTGCCGTCCCTTCTGTATTCCCCGTAAACCGGATGTCCGGTCACACAGATGGATACATTCGGTCCGCACATAACATAATCCCCGATAAAAACATCCACATCATCCACCACCACGAGTCCGTAATTGGCATAAAAATAATTGCCTACGTGGGTGTTGCAACCATAGGAAAAATTCACTGGTGACTCGATCCACACCTCATCCCCCATAGAACCAAGTATCTGCTGCAAAAGCTCCCGTTTCCGTCCGTAGTCAGACGGATTTGTCTGATTGTAGGCAAATGTCAGCTCTTTGCCGTGTTTTCTCTGCCTCTCGATCACCTTCTCATAGGCAATATCTTTTTCATCCTTGTGCCCGTATTCCCGGTATAAAAGACCGCTTTTCATCTGCTGTTCCAATGACATATGTGTAATCCTCCTGTATGTCCGCTTTTTGTAACTGTTCATTCCGGCCTGCGCGTTTGCCGGGCTGACCGTGCATGAATGATTACCATTATTCTATCATTCTTTTTGCATAATGTCACGAAGCAGCTTCCAGTAAATCGGAGAATGTGTTCAGATTATACGTCGCCCTTCCGCATTTGACCGCGTCACCGATGGCTGCACAGTCCATGTGTCCTCCAAACGCCGCTTCCAGTCCTGATTCCGCATCCTCCACCACAAGACAGTCCTGAGGCTGCAGGTTCAGATACTCTGCTGCTTTCAGGAACACCTCCGGGTCCGGTTTGGAGCGGGAAATATTGTTGCCGTCGGAAACCGCATCAAAATATCCGGAAAGTCCCAGACGTTCCAGGATAAATCCCGCATTCCTGCTGGATGAACCGATTGCCAAAAGAAGCCCCCTGCTTCTCAGCGCATCCAGTGTCTCCTTCACCTGCGGGTCCAGGTCAGCAGTTGTCATATTTTTCAGAAGTTCACGGTACAGGTCATTTTTTTCTGAGGCATAGCGGACTTTCTCCTCCTCTGTCATCTCACCATCGTATTTTTCCAGAATGATCTCAAAGCTCTCCATCCGGCTCACACCCCTAAGTCTGTTGTTGATCTCCTCATCAAAATAGATTCCCAGCTTATCCGCCAGCTTCTTCCATGCCTGGTAATGGTATTTGTCTGTGTGGCAGATCACACCGTCCAGGTCAAAAATAATTCCCTTGTATTTCATGGCCTCTCTCCTTATCTCTCAATCTCAATGGTATCTTTCAGAAGGTACTTTGTACCGAATACGGTTATCTCCCTGGGTTCTCCCTTTTCCAGCGTAAACACAGACTTATCCCTGCCCACGCAGACCTGGATATGACTGCCTCTGTAGCTGATCTTAAAGGTATAAGATTCCCATTTGTCAGGAAGTACCGGCGCAAAGCAGATGCCTGTCTCTTTCAGCCGAAGGCCGCCGAATCCGTACACCACAGCCATATAATTTCCACCCATATTTGCTGTATGGATACCGTCCTTTGTGTTGTGGTGCAGATTGAACAGATCCAGCTTCGCGCTGTCACCGAAATAGTCATAGGCCTTATCCTTCAGTCCCAGCCTGGATGCCACAATACTGAAAATACATGTGGAGAGTGAAGAGTCATGGGTCGTCACATTCTCATAGTACGCAAAGGACTTTCTGATGGTCTCCAGGTCCTGCGCATCCTCATAGATAAAATGCGCCAGCACGGTATCTGCCTGTTTACACACCTGATAACGGTACAGGCAGAGCGGGTGATAATGCAGAAGCAGAGGGAACTTGTCCGCAGGTGTACCCTTGATATCCCACACCTCTTTTTGAAGGAAAGAGTCATCCTGGGGATTGATGCCTGTCTCTTCGTCATACGGCAGATACATCTGTTCCTCCGCTTTCTTAAACTCCCGGATCTCCTCAGGCTTTAATCCTATTTTTTCAGCCACCGGAGCAAGCTTTCCGGCCTCCCCCAGCAGTTCATAAAAACGCACGGCCCAATGAAGATTATACTGGGCGCCTGCATTGGTGTAATAATTGTTATTTACCAGACACGTGTATTCATCCGGACCTGTCACATCATTGATGTGGAATTTTCCCCTGTGGAAATTCCCCGCATCCATCCACAGCCTTGCCGTCTCAAAAATGATCTCAGCGCCCTTTTCCGCCATCAGGTCCAAATCCCCGGTGGCCAGATAATAAGCCACCACCGCATAGGCAATATCCCCGTTAATATGATACTGCGCAGAACCTGCCGGGAAAAATCCCGAGCACTCAGAACCGGAGATTGTTCTCCACGGATAGAGCGCTCCTTTTCTGTGCCCCATGATTCGGGCATTTTCCCTGGCTGCATCCAGGATACTGTACCTGTACGCGATCAGGCTGGCGGATATCCGGGGATTTGTCAGGGTAAAAAATGGCTGCATATACATTTCTGTATCCCAGAAATAATGCCCCTCATAGCCCTCACCGGAAAGTCCCTTCGCGGCTATATTACTGTGCTCGTCCCTGCCCGCTGACTGGAGAAGCTGATAGAGGTTATATCTGACAGCAACCGCCAGGTCATCGTCCCCCTCTATATCCAGCGCTGACTGTGCCCAGAACTCATCCAGGTATTCTCTCTGCTGCCTGTACCATTTTTCAAGGCTGACAGACAGCGCCCTGTTCATAGCATTTTCCGCTTCCTTCCTGCAGTCTTTGTATCTGAGGGAATCCGTAAACACTGTATATTTCACCAGCCGGACTGTCTCACCCTCCCTGATATCTGTTTCCATTTTTCTGGTGACAGAGTGTCCTTCCTGCACGGAATTCTCCCGGCAGACTGCACCGGTTCCGCATGAAAGTACATCCTTTACCGCCGTACACACGGTAAGCCCGGAAGTAACAGTCTCTGTGACAAGATAAGACACCCCGTCCTTCACCTCTGCACTGACCGGGCGCAGATGCTGAAAGCTTTCACCGGCAACCCTCGGATCATTGGGGTTACAGTAATTCTTCACATCCCCGTTATGTACAGAAATAAATTCCAGTGTCCCGCTGAAATTCAATGCCTTTACCTCATAGGATATGGTGAAAAGCGGAAGAAGCAGAAAGGATGTCATTCTCCTGATGGTGATCTCCACTCTGTGCCCCCCCGGAGAGCGCCACACTACCTGTCTCTGCGTGAATCCATTCTGCATATCCAGGCTTCTGCTGCTTTTTTCCACAGTCCCCTCAAACATACAAAAGGTCTCCCCCTCAATCTTCAGAAAGATAGTCTGGGTATCTGCCACATTCAGCATTGTCTGCTTTTCCTCAGCCAGTCCGCAGAGCTTTTCGGCCTGAGACATTTTGGCAATATCATAGAATCCGTTGATATAAGACCCCCGGATCGTATCATACCCCTGAGCATATCCCTCCTCAAAGTCAGAGCGGACCCCAATATAGCCGTTGGCATTGTGAAAGACCGTCTCATTTAAAAGACACTGCTCATTTTCAAGCCCTATGTCCTCAATCTGGTAAACCCATTTATTCATTCTGTTCTTCCTTTCTCTGTAAGCTTTATCTCTGTTCTTTTCTTGTCATCATTCTAGCAACAACTTTTTTTATTTTCAATGGTTTTATGCAACACCATTAAATTACATAATAACCTTATTTTTATTTTAGCATAATAACCAAATATTTTTTCCGAAATATACAGTTTCCATAAACATTACACATCTATTTATCACCGGTCTGTCTATTCGTTCCCTTTTCATTGAAAACATTCTTCCAAAGCATTATAAAAATTGATTTTTTCCCTTATATCCTCTATACTTATAATTATATATCTCACCAACAAATAAAATGGGAGGCATACGATGAAAAGACTTTTTGCCTTGATGCTGAGCATTATCATGCTTTTATCCATATCCGTACCCGTTTATGCCAGAGAACCGCGAAAAGTCACGGTAGCCTTTCCCAATCTGGCAGACAATCGTCTCTATGTTGTCAATGAAGACGGAAGTCTTGGCGGCATGATGTACGAATATTTTGAAAATCTGGGAAAATGCGCCGGATGGGACATCCAATATGTAGTGGATGATATGGAAACGCTGTTCGACAGTTTTCTTAACGGGGATATTGATATTATGGGTTCTACCGGATATTCAGAGGGTATGGATGAGTACGCGGATTACCCCTCATTATCCAGCGGCTTTGACTACACCTGTCTGGTGGTACAGAATGACAATATAGACATTACCTCAGGGGATTTGACCTCCCTTGACAATAAAACCGTGGCGATCAGCAGTACACAGGAAAAAAACGGGAAAGAAAAGGTTCTGGAGGACTTCTGCGACAGCAATCAGATTCATCTGGATATAAAAATATATGAATCCCACCTCGATTACTTTAACGCCCTGAAAAACGGAGAGACGGATATGATCCTGATCGGCAGTGCAGCCCGTGGATCCGATATGCGGATCGTCACACGTTTTGCCGACTCTCCCTATTACACGGTCGTATCCAAGGACAAACCGGAAATACTGCGTGAGCTCAATGCTGCCCTGTACACCATGCATGCCATGTCCCAGGACTATATGGACCAACTGGAAAACAAATATATGAAAGGCAATGACAGCCTAGCAAATGCCTTTACCGCTGAAGAGAAGACATATCTGAGAGAAAAGGGAACCCTGACGGCTGTTCTTCCGAAAACATCATACGGAGCCTCAGACAAGCTGGGTGTCAACGGGAACTATAGCTGTCTGGACGCTGATATTGCCCAATATTTCTGCAGTGAGATCGGCATTTCAGTCAATTATATCGTTACGGACACCCTGGATCAGGCCATTGAAATGGTAAAAGAAAAAAAGGCAGATTTTCTTCCCCTTATGATCACCCATCCCGGCAGTGAAGACACCTACAGTGAACTGCAGCTCTTTCCCTATAATACACCGGAACAGATGCGTGTCACTGCCAATCCATCTTCCAACAAGCCTGTACTTGTCCTTCCCCAGTATGAACAGAATCTTCCTGAAATGGATGCCCTGCTGGATGATTATGAAAAGGTATTGTACTGCAGCAGCGCCGTAGAATGTCTGGAGTATGTGTCAGAAGGACGTGCCACTGAAACCATACTGGATAATTTTGCTGCCCAGTATCTTCTTATGGAGAGCAGCTACCCGAACCTCTCCATAACTCCCACTGACCTGAAACTCACCACCATGACTCTGGCCGCCCCGGCATCCGCTGATACAAACCTGCTCACCATACTGGAAAAAGCAGTGCTGAATATGAATGCTTCGGAAATTGATGATACGGTTTACCAGCGCATGATCACAGAACAGACAAATGCGTCTGTCACCTTAACCGCTTTCTTTAAAAAGCATGTGATCTCCATATCTGCAGCCCTTCTGGCTGTGATCGTATTTATACTGTCCTGTATCGCGGTTGTTTTAATATCCCGCATACGGCAGAAAAGCATGCAGGAGACACTGGCTGAAAGAGAACGCAGTGAAAAGGAGCTCAGCCGTGCCCTGGAACGCGCCAATGTTGCGACTGAGGCTAAGACCAGATTTCTGTCAAATGTATCACATGAGATGCGCACACCCTTAAACGGCATATCAGGAATGCTCACCCTGATGCAGAACGAGGAATCTGCACAAAAGAATAAAGAATACCTGGAAAAAGCCAGAATATCCTGCAGCCAGCTTCTTTCCCTGATCAACTCCGTTCTTGACATGTCACGGATAGAAAGCGGCAGAGAGACACTTTCCCCGGAAAGCTTCCATATGTCCACCATTTTGGAAGAACTGCATGCCATGCTCAGCATACAAGCAGAATCCAGAAATATCCGTATGGACATCAACGGAGCCTCTATCCCGGATAGAACACTTATCGGCGACTGCGTCAAGCTGAAACAGATATTATCCAATGTGATCGTAAATGCCATTAAATTTACACCTGAAGGCGGCCGGATCACCCTCACTGCAGAAGAAAAGGCCGCCAATGGAAAAGGTGAGATTCTCTACCTGTTTGAATGCAGGGATAACGGCATTGGTATGACCAAGGAATTCATGAAAACCATGTTCCAGCCCTTCTCCCGCTCAGTGGAGGCGGACAAAATGCAGATAAGCGGAACGGGTCTTGGCCTGTCCGTGATCAAAGGTCTGGTAGATTTAATGCACGGAACCATAGATGTAGACAGTCAAAAGGGGAAAGGTTCTGTTTTCCGCATCATTCTTCCCTTCCCTGAGAAGCCTGATATAAAGGAGGAATCTTCTGCGGAATCAGAAAGCCAAGAGGAGCCCAAAGATTCAGCTGCTCTTCTGCAGGGAAAACGAGTCCTTGTCACAGAGGACAATGAACTGAATCTGGAAATCACGGAACAGTTCCTTGAGATCATGGGGATAGAATCCAGCCCTGCCCGTGACGGTGCCGAGGCAGTGGATATGTTTTCCTCCTCCCCGTCAGGTACCTTTGATGCCATTCTCATGGATATCCAGATGCCCAAAATGGACGGGTATGAGGCCACAAAAGCCATCCGGAGCCTTCCCAGGGAAGATGCCGCCTCAGTTCCCATTATCGCCATCACAGCGAACGCATTCCGGGAGGACATGGAACGGGCACTTTCCTGCGGTATGAATGACCATCTTTCAAAACCTGTAGATGTGAAAAAACTGCAGGAAATCCTTATAAAATACTGCTGCGGCAGGGAATAAAAAAACAGGGTGTATGAAATCCGAAATTTCACACACCCTGTTTTTTTATACCGACATGGGAAGAACAAAGAAATACATGACAATAAAGTGACATAAACTTCCGCCCATAACAAACAGATGAAATATCTCGTGGGAACCGAAATTCTTATGGTTTGCATTGAAGATCGGAAGCTTCAGCGCATAAATGATACCTCCCACTGTATATATAATGCCGCCTGCCAGAAGCCATCCGAAACCCGCCGGTGACAGCGCCCGGACAATGGGTACAAAGGCGAACACACAGAGCCAGCCCATTGCAATATAGATAACAGAAGAAAACCACTTGGGACAGGTGATCCAGCAGGCTTTGATCAGAATTCCCACAATCGCTACCAGCCACACTGCTGTACAAAGGATCGTCCCCGTCCTGCCGTGAAGCACGATCAGACAGATCGGCGTATAACTTCCTGCTATGAGAATAAAAATCATCATGTGATCCATCTTGCGCAGACGCCGGTTTACCTTTTCCGTGGAATCAACGGTGTGGTAAATAGTACTCGCCGCATATAACAGGATCATGCTCAGCATAAAAACACTCATTGCGATTATATGGATGCTGTCCGGTTCCCTGGCTGACCTGATCAGCAGCGGAGCCGCTGCCAGCACTGCCATCAGCCATCCGATAAAATGTGTAATTGCGCTGCCCGGTTCTTTGATCTTCAGTTTCATAACATCACTCCTCACTTTAATTATACATATAGTATGTACTTCACCTGCATTTGGTATTCTTAAATGTTATATGTAGTTTTAATTACTACGTTTTGATATTTATTATACTACTACTCATCTACGCATATTGCAACCCTTTTTTATAAATTTTTTCTAAAAGTACAAAAGGAGCCCGGTATAAAACCGGACTCCAACACTAAATTTATGCAAGCCATAAGTATTCATACGGCCCAAGTACAATATTATCCCACAGAGGTACTGTTTTTCCCTGAATCAGATCGTGCAGTTCCCAGGGAAGCCCGAACCAATTTACAGCATTGCAGTTTACCACCTGTCTCTCCTCACTGAAATTGGCAAGGACCAGCATTTTATCCTCCCTGTGGAACGCAAACACTGCTTTATTCCCTGTATCAATGGGAATGGAAGATATATTGGAGGCGAATATGGGATTTTCCTTCCGCACCCGGATCATTTCCCTGATACTGCTGAAAAGGATTCCCTCCACAGTGCCCATATCATGTCTGTTCCCTGCTTTCTCCCAGTCCATGGGTGCCCGGTGCAGCCAGCGGGAATCATGGGCAATGGTCTCATCCTTCTTGTAATCCCACCAGTTCAGGGTTCCGATCTCATCACCGCTGTACAGAAGAGGGATTCCGGTATAAGAAATGATCACACTGTTTAAAAGCAGGATCCTCTTGACCGCCAGCTCCAGCTTATAGCGGTCTTTCTTCAAAATAGCCTCCTCAAGACCGCACAGGGATGCCATTGTGCCGCTGTTTCTCGCGTCCAGCGTCTCAGGATTGAACTCATAGAGCTCCCCCTTTGCAAAGCTGCCGGGGAATTTTCCTTCCATGAATTGAATGATAAACTGCTTATGAGCCTCGGGGTCCATCCCCAGATCCCTGATGATATCCTTCTCAAATCCCCATCCGATGTCATCATGGCATCTTGCATAATTGATCCACACCCCATCCTTTGGCGTGCCGTAATCAATAGACATGGAACGCTGCATCAGCCGCACATCCCTGGTTGCAAGCGAGTTCCACAGAAGCACCATAAGAGACGCATTGTACATGATATGGCATTCCTTCTCCTCAGGTGTACCGAAGTATTTTACAATCTCATGAGGCTCTACGATAGCTTCCCCCAAAAAGACAACAGAGGGGCATACCTCCTCTATGATCATCTCATACATTTTCAGAAGTGTGTGCACCTGGGGCAGGTTCATGGATGAGGTTCCCAGCTCCTTCCACATATAAGGGATGGCATCCAGCCTGAATATGTCAATCCCTTTGTTGGCAAGTGTCAAAAGCACCTCAGCGATACGGTTGAACACGTTGGGGTTCTTATAGTTCAGATCCCACTGGAATTCATAGAAACGTGTCATGACAAACTTTCCGATATCCTCGTAGTAGGTAAAATTCTTAGGTGCAACGGAAGGGAAGATTTCCGTCAATGTCTTCTCATACTCGGAAGGAATGCCGTAATTGTCGAACATATAATACATATCTTCGTATCCCGGCTCGTTTTTCCTGGATTTCAAGGCCCACTCATGTTCCTTAGCCGTGTGGTTCAGCACAAAATCAATACAGGTGCGGATTCCCTTTTTCTTCAGTCTGTCAACCACGTGTTCAAACTGCTCTGTGGTGCCGAATTTCTTATCCACGTTCAGATAATCGGACACTGCGTATCCACCGTCATTCTGGCCCTCTCTGGACTGCAGGAGCGGCATAAAATGCACATAAGTCACACCCAGGTCTGCCAGATAATCGATCCTCTTTTCAAAGCTGGACAGATTGTCTGAGAACTTGTCCAGATACAGCATCATTCCCACCATTTTCTCTGAAAGATACCAGTCATTCCCCTTCTTATCCTGCTTTCTCAGCGCAGTGCTCCTGCCTGCCCTGGCCTTCTCCATAATTTCCATGAGCTGGTCAAAGAAAAACTGGGTGATCCCGTTCTCCCCATACAGCCCAAAATAATATGTGCGCAGTTTATCCATAGACATAATATTCTGCTCCTTTCACACGCCGGAAGTTCCTTCCGTATTCTCTTATATCAAGTATACAGGATAGACGAATTTCCCACAAGCCAAAAAGGCACCGCCGGAAATATCCAGGCGATACCTTTTGTCAGGCACAGATATACTTTTCAAATTTTTCCCTGATCATCTGTTCGTCCACACGGTCTGCATGCACCTGCATGACGACCGAACGGGCCGCGCTGATGAGCATTGCACTGATCACAGACTTCGCGTCATATATACAGCTTCCATACCTCAGGTCCACATCGTACTCAACTTTATTGGCCAGGTTCACAAAATCAATGACTTCATTCACATCCTTTAAATTGACCGGAAATGTGATCATTTCTCTTCCCTTCTTTCTTCTGTACGCCGGGCCTCCCTGCTCAGGCAGCCCGGCCCATATAACTCAGCTTATCATTCTCGCTCTCTGACACTCTTCTTTCAGTCTGTTTCTGGCAAATACGGCTGCTCCTATGACGCCTTTTCCCACATATTCTTCTGAATATATATATCGGAAACCGTATCCCATCACATCTGTCCCCACCTTTTCATTTACAGCCTGCTCAAACGCCTTGCGGGGAAAATCCATCATCTCCATAACACCGCCTCCCACCACAAGGGAATCCGGGTTGAAAATAGTTGCCATCACAGCGTACACATGCGCACAGGCATCCACAAATTCCTTAAGGGGCTGCTCCTCCCTGTGAAGTGTGAACATGTCCTGAATTTCCGTATTCGGATAATACTGTTCCCGAATCTGCTGAAGCCGCCAGCCCGATGCATAACACTCACAGCAGCCTTTTTTGCCGCAGCTGCACGGGTCGTCCCCTTTGTAATACGGAATATGGCCCAGATCCAGTTCTGCCCCGTCCTTGCCCTCCAGGGGCTTTCCGTCGATGATCACGGACGAGCCCACACCGGTACCGATATATATGCCGACCACGATCTTCTGGTTTTCCAGATGGTTCACAGCCACATCGTACTGCAGGATATTGTTCACGTCATTGTTCACATACACAGGGACTTCAAAATATTCCCTCATTTCAGCCGCAATATTTCTGTTGAGAAATACCACTTCGCCTGCACTGTTTCTTATATTCGTTGTACAGATGACAGTCTCCTTATCATTGGAAACGGAGGATGGAACACCGATGGATATGGCCTCTATCTCTTCGATTCCGTTGGAAACTCTGTACTTCTCAATAATCTCACAGAGCTTTATCACCGGATTGTGGGCATTGGCAATGTAAAAGCTTTTGATGACAGAGGGATTTTTCATCTCATTGTCCGGGGTCACAGCCCCGATGCGGAGATTGGTTCCCCCCAGATCAATGCCGATTATTACATTTTTCATTCTCCACTTCTCTTCTTTCTCTCTGCTATGGTCTCAGTTAATTATTGATCTCATCCACCCAGGCATCTCTCACCATATGAAAACAGCCCCGCATCATGTGGTACTCGTCATACAGCGCCTGCCGCACCTCCACATGGATAGGAATAGCCTCATTGGCCAGAGACTCCACAAACGCCTGGAAACGTGTCATGATCAGCCTGCTGTAGTCACTGTAACAACTGTCCACGACCAGTGTTCCCGGGTTATAAACCCACAAAAGATTGTAAAGCACTCTGACTATGGTATCCAGGGCTTCATCCACAATTCGCCTTGCGTCCTCCCCCTGCTCTTCATAGTCACGGATAACTTCCTTAAATGTTTTGCCGATACCCGCTTCACGAAGTTTCCTATTCAGAACAGAGACGGAGATCATATCCTCAAATGTAGTATATCTCTTCTCTGCGCTGTCTGTGAGTAGAAGCATCTTACCAACCTCACCGGCCATCAATTCCTCCCCCATGACTGCAGTTCCCCTGTGGATAAAGAAGCCGCCCACACCGTGACCGCAGTAAAAGTAAAACTGACTGTCCGATTCAGAATCCATACTCTCATACTCAGACCACGCAGCCGGCACCACGTCATGAAGAATCAAAATATTGCTGATCCCAAACGCGTCCGTAAACAACTGTCTGATATGCAGCTCCTTAAAATCAGCTATAAGGTCATAATTAACCAGGTCAACATCTTCATAATAGGCACTGGGAACAAACACTGCGACACCCACCGTAACCGTATGCATGGCGGCAAGCTTTTCCTTTATCATATCCACTGCGCGCAGAAGGTTTTCCCTGTAACTGCGCCCGGTATCAAATTCCAGTGTCTGCTCCTCCTTCTGTACCTCATAAATATCATATATAAGGAAGCTGATCTCATCTACAGATGTCAGATTGATGCATACAATATTACCGTATTTTTCGTTGATCTGAAGGGCTTTGGGTTTTCTTCCCACATCATTCCCTTCACAGACCTTCTCCACAAGGATATCATTTGCGATCAGGTCATCCACAATATGCTTCACGGTCATGACGCTGATATGGTTCTCCTTGGCCAGCTCACTCCTGGTCTTGGTTTTGTCCCTGAGTATGCTCTGCATAATGTTTGCCACATTTATATTTCTGATACTGCTGACTGTCAGCGTCTGTTTTTTATCTGCATCCATAGTCATAAAATCACTTCCTTTAAATTATTTTATTTTAAACACTCCTTAAGAGATTTCTCAATGACAGCAACCGCTTCATCCACATTTTCTTTTGATGTGATCAATGCCGGATGCATGACCACAACCACATTCTCCAGGTTCTTTCTGCTCTCCAGCTCTGTGACCAGACCATTATGCAGCATAGCTTCATAAAATTCCTGGCCCAGCACATATTTATCCTCCGAAGGTGTTCCCTCCAGCTCCATACCCTGCAGAAGGCCGCGTCCGCGTACATCCTTGATGACAGGAAATTTATCCTTCAGTTCAAGAAGTCTGCTGTGCAGATAGTCACCTACCACGCGGCTGTTCTCCACAAGACCGTCCCGCTCGATGATCTCAATGTTCTTCAGTGCACTGCGGCATGCCAGCGGGTAACAGGAATGGGTATGTCCGTGAAGGCTGATCTTGCTCATTGCCTCCCCGATTTCCTTTCTGCAGAGGACTGCAGAGCCCGGAACGTATCCGCTTGTGAGCGCCTTGCCTGTTACCAGGATATCCGGAGTCACACCTTCATACTGACATGCGAACATGGTTCCCGTCTGTCCGATACCGGTAACAACCTCATCGAAGATCAGAAGCGCACCATATTTATCACAGAGCTCTCTGACACCCTTCCAGAATCCCTTTGGCGGTACGATCACACCGCCGGCTGCAAAGATGGGCTCTGAGATCACAGCGGCAATTTTATCACCGCCCTCGTGAAGCATGGTCTGCTCCAGGTATTTCAGGCACTGCAGGCCGCAGGTCCCCGGCTCCTTACTGAAATCACAGTGGTAGCAGTAGGGCGGGGCAGAATGTACGAATCCTCTCGGCAGCAGCTCTGAGATACCGGAGTTTTCCTGTATCATCTCAGATTTTCCCGTAGCGGCTGCCGCACCTGCGGTGGAGCCGTGGAATCCCCGGCGGAAGGAAATGATTCTTCCTCCGCCTCTGTAGTATTTTGCCAGCTTCAGCGCGAACTCGTTGGCGTCAGAACCGGTACAGCCGAACATTACCTTATCCAGGCCCTCCGGTGAGATTTCAATCATCTTTTCTGCCAGGGCTGCCCTCTCCTCTGTCGCGAAGCAGGAGGTCACGGACACAATCTTTTCAAGCTGGTCTTTTAATGCCCCGATCAGTTCCTCATTGCCGTGTCCCAGACTGCAGGCTGAGAACTGGCCCGAAAAATCCAGATATTTCTTTCCCTCGCTGTCGTACAGATACATCCCTTTTGCATTCGTAAATGCAATATCATCTGTAGTATAACACTGAATCAGATATTTTTTATCTTTTTCTATAATCTTATTCATAAATGATCCTCCCTTTTTCCTCCTGCAGATCTGCTTCTGACAGGGCATCCTCGTCTGCGATAATAGTCACATTGGGATGAAACTGTAAGACAGATGCCGGTACTTTTGGTGTTACCGGGCCGTTAATGACCTGGTTCAGAATACCTGACTTTTCTTTTCCGCTCACGAGCAGCAGAATCTTTTTTGCCCTCATAATGGTACCGATTCCCATGGTATAAGCCCGGGACGGCACATCTTCCGCCCTTTCAAAAAAGCGTTTGTTGGCTTCAACCGTGCTTGCTGCCAAAGTGACACAGTGGCATTTTTTCTCGAAAATCTCTCCCGGTTCGTTAAAACCAATATGCCCATTGTGGCCAAGGCCCAGAAGCTGCAGATCCACTCCGCCGGATTCTTCTATAATCCTTTCATAATCACTGCATGCCTTCTCACTGTCAGGCTCCATACTATCCGGTATGTGGGTATTCTCGGGCTTTATATTTATGTCACAGAACAGGTTCTTTCTCATAAAGTAATAATACCCTTGTTCATTGTCCGGTTCCAGTCCCTTATAATCATCCAGGTTCATAGATTTCACCCGGGAGAAATCCAACAGACCCATACGGTACCATTTTTTCAGGTACCCATATGCGCCGACCGGGGTGGAACCTGTCGCAAGACCCAGCACACATTCCGGGTTTGAAATCACTTCCGCGCCCAGGATGGATGCTGCCTTTTCGCTTAGTTTATCATAATTCTTTGCCCTGTAGATTTTCATAAAGCTGCTTCCCACTCTCCGTATTTTGCGATCACCTTATCCTTGATCATCCGGCAGAATTCGTCTGTTACCTTGAAGTCATTTACTACTGTATACCAGTATCCGTGGCTCTCCAAGAACTCTTTCTCATATTTGATCGCTGCGAACACGTCATCCCAGGTGATCCCCATTCCTTCCGGCCTGATCTCCACTCCTGCCTTGTGGATGATATCCAGGATCCCGTCCGGGTCATTTCCTCCCATTGCGGAGCCTACAAAGATCCCCAGGCATACCGGCTGGCCGTGGATGAATTTTTTCTTTGTCATGTATTCCAGTGTGTAGAATAAGAAATGGTCACTTCCCTCAATGGGTCTTGGGTTCCAGCCGTTGTTGTGGAACGCTGCTCCGCCCCATCTCAGGCCCTCTGTCAGTACACGGATTCCTTTTTCATTTAACTCGTAGATGTCGTCCAGGTTGTCCACTACAGACTGGTATACCTCTTTTACCTCATCCACCATCTCCTGGTCATACGGCCATTTCTCCTCACATTTGCCCTGGCCTGCCGCATATTTCCAGTCAAACATGGAGTTGTTATAGCAGAGTACATCGCATACACCGCTTCTGTTCAGAGCTTTCGGGCCGCTCTGGATCACATCGTAGTCCACGTATACAGCTACAGGCTCCACATATCCCACATATCTCACAACACTGTTGAATCTAAGACCCGCGCGGTGTCCGAACACTGCGTTTGTGGCGATGGATGTGGGGACCTGATATAAAGGCATATGTGTCTTCCACGCAACCGTTTTTGCGTAGTCAACGGCCTGTCCGCCGCCCATTCCTATCACTGCCTCAAACTTCGGAAGCTTTTCAATATTTGCCATGATCTCATCGTATTCCAGGGTTTTTACAAAGTGTACGATGCAGTCATCGTCGAACTCATCTTTGAATTTCTCCCACAGATCCTCCATTGTCACTACCAGATAAGGTCTCTGTACGATATTTTTCAGCTCACCAACTAAATTGCGTCCGTAAATTGTTGTAAACATCTTTTTTGCCATGATTTTAATCTCCTCTTCTATTCAATCAGTTTTATTTGTTGTTCTTTTCTTCTGCAGCCTTTGCTGCTTTTTCCGCTCTTCTGGCCCTCACGTCCACCATACAGGCTTCCAGCTTCTTATCGCTGAGACCGTAGAACATCTGAAGGACCATATGTATAAGTGTCACAACTGCCGGAATCACGAAGGCAAGAATTAGCAAAGAACGGATTGTCCCGTCACTCTGTGTCTGGTTAGCCACATATCCGGAGCCGTCCAGCAGAATTCCCATGATCTGTGCGCCTAGCGCGGCACCGATGGTGATACAGAATCCGTTGACTGCAGACACCACGCCTGCCTGCCCTTTTCCGTTTTTCCACTCGCCGTAGTCCACGGTTGCCGGAATCATTACATTGGAGAAAGAGTAATATGCACCGCTTAAAATTCCGTTTAATATAAACATTGCAAAGAGTAATCCGAACTGCATGGACTGGGAAGCCCCCGCCGGCCCGTAGATACTGCATACTGCGAACAGAGCAATACTGAATACAGCGCTGGATGCCATACAGATCATATACGCACGGCTGGTATCCTTAAACATCCGTATGAACGGTTTCATAAGGAAAACTCCCAGCATCAGCGCTATGGTATAGGCAAACATTGCCACCGAGTAAAAGTCTTCCAACCCCAGAAAATAGATGAAAATGTAAATAATCATCCCATTTTTGATTGCCTGCATGATCTGTTTCAGGACTTCGCCGATCTGCAGGATAATAGCCGGCCTGTTCTTTGCAAAACTCTTTAACTGGGCAAACATGGGCTCGTGCTCCACCTGTCTTAAATGCTCCCGGCAGGAACCGTCCCTGTTCAGTTCGTATTTCTTGGTCATCTGGGCATTGAGTATCTGAAATAACATAACTGTCAATCCAATGGCAAATGCTGCCCAGAAGAAGCCCTGTGCCTCATTTCCCTTGCTGCCGCCGAATAATTTTACCATAGGCATAAAAAGAGCTGCTGCTGCCACCTGCGCCAGATTGGTACAGAGGCTTTTTACAATGGCAATGGTCTCCCGCTCCCTCGGATTTCTGGTCATGTTACAGAACTGTGCGATCTGCGGCATGAAAGAGAACGTCGCGCCAATGGAACCAAAGCATCCGTAACATACTGCTGCCCACGCCACTTTAAGACCTGTACTCTCCACCGGAAGAGCTGTGAATACGCCGATAAACAGAAGAAACAGCGGAATGATCCCGAAAATTGCCCAGGAACGGTAACGCCCCCATTTATAACAGACATTGTCCAGCATATAGCCAACCCACAGGTCTGTAAAACAATCCGCCACACGGGCAAATAACATAATGGAGCCTGCGACCGTGGCGCTGAGTCCCACCACATCCGTGTAAAAGTACACCAGATAATATCCGAAAATAACCCAGGAAACGTTAAAGCTGTATGCCCCGTACATACTGTGTATAATTTTGTCATACCACGGTACCTTGGCGGTTGTGGATGTAAAGTCTATATCATATGGATCTTTCTTACCGTTTAACGGCATTGCCATACCATCCTGAGACATATAATACCCCCTTTTCATGTCCGGCAGCAAAAGCCCCCATGAAGCCTGTACTGATGCTGCGTCTTCTGCCGCCTCATAATTTTATTTTGAAGTTGATTTTTTCTTATATTTATGTATAATGAATCTTATAAGAATACCTTTGTAGAAGATTGGCAGCCGTCCTGCAAAACGCGCCCTCTTTTATAGGTGGGTATTCTTTTTATTTTGCTTCCCATTCACCATATTTTGCGATCACCTTGTCCTTGATCATCCGGCAGAACTCATCCGTTACCTTGAAGTCATTGACTACTGTATACCAGTATCCGTGGCTCTCCAGGAACTCTTTCTCATATTTGATCGCTGCGAACACGTCATCCCAGGTGATCCCCATTCCTTCCGGCCTGATCTCCACTCCTGCCTTGTGGATGATATCCAGGATCCCGTCCGGGTCATTTCCTCCCATTGCGGAGCCTACAAAGATCCCCAGGCATACCGGCTGGCCGTGGATGAATTTTTTCTTTGTCATGTATTCCAGTGTGTAGAATAAGAAATGGTCACTTCCCTCAATGGGTCTTGGGTTCCAGCCGTTGTTGTGGAACGCTGCTCCGCCCCATCTCAGGCCCTCTGTCAGTACACGGATTCCTTTTTCATTTAACTCGTAGATGTCGTCCAGGTTGTCCACTACAGACTGGTATACCTCTTTTACCTCATCCACCATCTCCTGGTCATACGGCCATTTCTCCTCACATTTGCCCTGGTCTGCCGCATATTTCCAGTCAAACATGGAGTTGTTATAGCAGAGTACATCGCATACACCGCTTCTGTTCAGAGCTTTCGGGCCGCTCTGGATCACATCGTAGTCCACGTATACAGCTACAGGCTCCACATATCCCACATATCTCACAACACTGTTGAATCTAAGACCCGCGCGGTGTCCGAACACTGCGTTTGTGGCGATGGATGTGGGGACCTGATATAAAGGCATATGTGTCTTCCATGCAACCGTTTTTGCGTAGTCAACGGCCTGTCCGCCGCCCATTCCGATCACTGCCTCAAACTTCGGAAGCTTTTCAATATTTGCCATGATCTCATCGTATTCCAGGGTTTTTACAAAGTGTACGATGCAGTCATCGTCGAACTCATCTTTGAATTTCTCCCACAGATCTTCCATTGTCACTACCAGGTAAGGTCTCTGTACAATGTTCTTCAGTTCTCCGACCAGGTTACGTCCGTAGATTGTTGTAAACATTTTTTTTGCCATAGTTTTTTCTCCTTTTTTAATTTTTAAACACCATTTATAAACCATGTTTAATATTATATTACCCAAGTACTTCCATTTTGTCAATTACAATTAATTCACAAAAAGTTCTGGTACAATTTGTGCACTTTTTTGCACAAAAAGAAGCCCGGTAATCCCCCGATTGCGGGAAATTACCGGACCTCTGTCCAATAACAGTCAAAATATATATTACATATTATACAATGCCGCTCTTCTTTTTCCACACACCTGTGAAATAGAAAAACAGGGAAATCCCCGTACCGATCACCCATCCGGCCGGCCAGGACATCCAGATACCTGCGGCGCCAAAGGGCACTGATAGCACGAATGCCAGAACTACCCTTAAAACCAGGTCCGTAAAGGTGGCGATCATAAACGCCTTCATACTTCCGGAACCTCTGAGAACGCCGTCCGCTATGAGTTTGAAAGAGATAATCATGTAAAAAGGTGATACGATCCGCAGAAACTCCACACCAACCTGTGCTGCCGCTTCGCCTCCTTTACTCATAAAGAGCCGGATGACAGACGGGCCGAAAATAAAGAACAGAAGAAACGCAGGTACCGCCACACACAGCACCAGCTTCACGCCGGCCCGGAACCCCTGGCTGATACGCTCTGTTTTCCCTGCCCCTGTATTCTGTGCCGTAAAGCTGGACAGGCCGTTTCCCAGTGTTGTAAAACAGGTGATGGCAAAGGTATTTACCTTCATACCCGCAGAATATCCTGCAACCACTGCGGAACCATAGCTGTTGATCAGGCCCTGTACGAACAGATTTCCCACGGATATAAAGCTTTGCTGCAGAATACTTGGCACTGCCACCCTGCTTATCTTCACGGCCATCCTCCATGAAAATTTTGCATAACCCTCTGGTGTTTCTATTCCTTTCAGTCGCTTTATCAGCGTCACAAAGGCCAGCAGGGAAGAAACACCCTGCGCAAGAAACGTAGCCCAGGCCACACCGGCAACGCCCATGTGAAAGACAATGACAAACACCAGGTCCAGAACAATATTTCCCACAGAGGAAGCAATCAGGAAATACAGAGGAGTCCTGGAATCCCCCAGCGCGGTAAATACTCCGGTGCAAATATTATAGAGAAACAGAAAAACAAGCCCCCCTATATAAATATTCAGATAAAGCGCTGAATCAGAAAATATATTCTCCGGCGTATTCATCAGCCGCATTAAAGGTCGGCTGAACAGAAATCCCAATGCGGACAGAACCACGGCAATCCCTACCGTAGATATGAGGGAGGTGCTGACGCAGCACTTCATCCTACCGTACTCCTTCGCCCCGAAATACAGCGAGATCACCACGGAACACCCTATGTTAAGCCCTGTGGCAACTGCCATGAATATCATGGTTACAGGGTAGGATGCCCCCACCGCAGCCAGGGCATCCACACCTACAAACTTCCCGGCCACAATACTGTCCACAATATTATAAAACTGCTGAAACATAACACTGACCAGCATAGGTATAGTAAAGCGCCACAGGACCCGAAACGGCTTTCCCTGTGTCATATCAGTTATCATAAGTATCTCTTCCTTTCTTTGTTAACTTTCTGCACATTCTTATCTATTCTACCACTAAGAAGAAATACCTGCATTACTGAATATGATTTTTTCTCTCTATGCGTTTCTTCCTGCAAAATAACCGCTGGATGTAGCCTCCCGAATCCTTCCTGTCTTTCTGCAGTCTCCCACTGCTATAAACTCTATTCCCAGGTCATAGCAGGTTTCCCGCAGCCTGTTTGTCTCCATATCCTTTGGACGCACACCTGCTGCAATGAGGACAGTATCTGCTTTGAGCATGGTTTCCTCCCCGTCTTTATTTTTTACTGCTGCCCCTTCGTCTGTGATCCTCACACAGGAGTGTCCCGTCAGGACAGGTATCCTGTAAAGTGCTATTTTTTCATCAATCATCTGTTTCAGCCCGCCATCAGCTTCCCCTGCGATAACATCCGTCATCTCCACAATAGTCACATTCTTTCCATCCTGCGCAAGGGCGATAGCCTCCTCACATCCCATAAGTCCCCCGCCGATAATAACCGTATTATTTCCCGGAACAGCTCCCAGCTTATGCATGGATGCGGCAAATATAACATTTCCATGATCAATACCCTCGATCGGCGGAATGAATGGTTCACCGCCCACAGCACTTATAACCAGGTCAGGCTCCAACTCCCGGATAAGTTCAGGTGTCACTGCCGTGTTCATACGGATCTCAGCCTGACTGTTCTGTACGCGGCTGATAAGGGAATCCCTGAACATGCGGATATCATACTTGAATTCAATATGTTCGGAATAGCTGAGGGTCTTCCCAAGGGAATCACTGGACTCACATAAGACAACACTGTGGCCCCTTTCCAGTCCGCCAAGTGCCGCCTGCATTCCTGCCGGTCCCCCGCCTGCTATCAATATTTTTTTCTTTTCATTTTCGAAAGAATTTTCCCTGGCAATCTCACGAAGCCTTCCCATGACAGGATTTACAGAACAGTAGACCACTCCATTCGGATAGGGTACATAAGGTATAAGTGCCCCGCTGTTGCAGCGCATACAGCGGATACAATGGGCTATTTCACAGCTTTTCCCCTTCATTGCCTTTTTAGGAAGGAATGGATCTGCTATCATCTGGCGTCCCATGGCAACCATATCCACCTGTCCCTCCTCCAGCAGTTTTTCCATATACTCAGGATCTGACAATCCGCCAATACCGGTGACCGGAACACTGACTGCTTTTTTTATAACTGCCGCATACGGTATATTCACACCATTTGGGAAAAACGGGCCGGGGAACATGCGTACCATAGTAGCGGGATCATGAAAGCTTCCCACTGATACATGGAAGGAATCTACCTTATCCTCGATCATATGAGCAAAGACAGCCATTTCCTCCTCTTCCAGTCCCCCTTCGATCAGCTCTGAACCAGATATACGGTATTCTATCGGAAAATTCCTTCCGCACCGCTCCCTTACCCTGTCCAGAACCATAATGGGAAAACGGGCACGGTTTTCCAGGCTTCCGCCGTATTTGTCTGTCCTCTTATTATTAAGCGGAGAAAGGAATTGGTCAAGGAGCCAGCCGTGTCCCCCGTGCACCATTACCATATCAACACCTGCGAATTTTGCCATGAAAGCTGCCTCTGCGTAGGCGTCCGCAATTTCATTCATCATATCCTCTGTCATCTCTTTTACCTCTGCGCCATAATGGTTGACAGAGGGTGAAGGCCCCCATACTTCCCCGTCTTCAGGCAGATAGGCCGGATGTGCTCTTCTTCCGGAATGTACAAGCTCTATGGATACAAAGGTGTCATACTGATGCACACTGTCAACCAGCCTTGTCAGGGACGGAAGCAGGCCGGGGTCATCCAGATGAGCCATTCGCGGATGACATGCATCCGTACGCGAATGAACCCCTGTCTCCCCAATGGTAAGGAGAGCCGCACCGCCTCTTGCCAATGTGGTATAAAAATCAATGTTGTCCTGTGCAAAATATCCCTTTTCCTCTCCTCTGCCTGTGATCGTCATCGGAGATACACATATTCTGTTTTTTAATGTCAGCGGCCCTATTTTCACGGGGCTGAATAAATGTGGATAATGCTTCATAATTCCTTCTCCTTTTACTCGGTCTGCTTTGTACAGCAAAGCAGAATGTTATATCTCCATCTTACACCAGAGGGCTTCCAATAACAATAAAGAGTAATATTTCTTCATACAAAAAACAAGAGGCCCATACAGGCCTCCCGCTATAGCAATATGAATTCATTAAGTGAGGATTAATAATTTTCAACTTTTCTTTCAAAGTATGCCTTAGGATGAGCGCATACCGGACAGATTTCCGGAGCCTCCTCTGCTTCATGTACGTAACCGCAGTTTCTGCACTTCCATCCTAAAGGAGCATCTCCCTTGAATGTCTTGTCTGCCTTATAGCTTTCAAGAAGTTTTTTGTAACGTCTCTCGTGCGCAGCTTCCACTTTTGCAACGCCCTCAAATTTCTCTGCCAGATCTTCAAATCCTTCTTCTCTGGCTTCCTGAGCCATACGTGCATACATATCTGTCCATTCAAAGTTTTCACCTGCTGCTGCATCTTCCAGGTTCTGGGCAATATCATGGATACCATGAATCTCTTTGAACCACATCTTTGCGTGTTCTTTTTCCTGGTCTGCTGTCTCCAGATATAAAGCAGCTAACTGCTCATAACCGGCTTTTTTTGCTGCAGATGCGTAATATGTATATTTATTTCTTGCCTGTGATTCACCGGCAAATGCGTCCCATAAGTTTTTCTCTGTTTTTGTTCCTGCGTACTTTGACATATTAAAACCCTCCATAAAATTCTGCAAACAAGCGACTGTTTATTTTTTTTGCAGAACCGGACGTCTGCCGGCTCTGCAAAATAATATTTGAATTAACCGAAGTATCTCTTTAACAGACCTTCAAATGCTTTTCCGTGACGAGCTTCGTCTCTGGCCATCTCATGTACTGTATCATGGATAGCATCCAGGTTAGCAGCTTTCGCACGTTTTGCCAGGTCAAACTTACCTGCTGTTGCACCATTCTCTGCAGCAACACGCATTTCCAGGTTTTTCTTTGTGCTGTCTGTTACAACTTCACCTAATAACTCTGCGAATTTAGCAGCATGCTCTGCTTCTTCGTAAGCAGCTTTTTCCCAGTATAAACCGATTTCCGGATATCCTTCTCTGTGAGCAACTCTTGCCATAGCCAGGTACATACCAACCTCTGAGCACTCGCCTTCAAAGTTAGCTCTTAAATCAGCAATGATGTCTTCGCTTACACCCTGAGCTACACCTACAACGTGCTCTGCTGCCCAGCTCATCTCGCCTGCCTGCTCTGTAAATTTATCAGCACCTACGCCACATACCGGACATTTTTCCGGAGCTGCATCGCCTTCATAAACATATCCACATACACTACATACAAATTTTTTCATAATACTCATTCTCCTTTTTGATTATAATATTTTGTTATTTAATGGTTTCTCTTTTTAATAACAGTAATGATTACTGTTTTAATGTAACATACTTGACAATTTTTGTCAACTAGTTTTTTTAATTTTTTTTGCTTCCAGACATTCTTTACAAATTCCGTAAAAAGTAGTCATATGACCTGTTATTTTTCCGTCAAAACTCTCGGCCACTTTTTCCTTCATACAGTCAAATTCGCTTGCCTCTATGTCTGTGATGTTGTGACACTGGGTGCATATAAAATGACTATGAGGTTTTGTATTACAGTCGAATCTGTCCGGTCCGTCCCCTGTTGTGATCTTGGCGATCTCACCCAGGTCAACCAACAGAGACAGGTTTCGGTATACCGTTCCGAGACTGATATTCGGAAACTCGGCTTTGATCCCTGCATATACAGTATCGGCCGTAGGATGCTCCCTGCTGTTCATCACGAACTCACGGATGGATTCCCGCTGACGGCTGTACTTCAATGTTGCCATCGCACCCTCCTTTCAATAACAATAATTGTTACTGATATAACTATACAATACTTAACTATTTTTGTCAAGAATAAATTTATAAAAATTCCGGCTGTAATAAAAGCCGGTTTTTGTAGAATACTCCTGAATATTATTTTTGTGTACTTTTTATGCTGATATTGCCCATTATATGTCCTATAACGAATATGCTGTCGACCCTTTCCAGCAGGAAAGAGGTGCATGGATGGACTACATAATAAATTTAATAATTTCGGTTATGGCCGGTATTATCACATATTTTATCGGCAAATGGTTGGACCGAAATAAAAAAGACAGCTAACCAAAGCGAACCCCTACGGACCGACACTCCGTGGGGGTTCTTTTGTGCATTTCTTGGACTACATATTTTATTCATCTCAATCATATTCTATTTTTTAAGAAATGTCAATACTATTTGCAATAAAACACTTTGCATCAGCATCATTACCAAATTCTCTCATTCAATACCAAAAAGATTTTGTTAAACACTACCGAATTAACCATTCGCCTATCCCATCATCTGGCATCCAACGCGTTCAGCGTATACTCATGTATCGCTTCCCTCCTGAACTTATCAGACTCCAGTATATGTGAGAACAGTATATCCACCATAACCAAAATGGGAAACTGTGGGGAAATGGCCTTTCCCTTTTCCAGGTTCTCCTTCACGGCAAACAGCAGAATCTCATCGCAGTAACCCAAAAATGTCTTATCTTTCCTTGACGTCATGAGAATCGTGGTCGCGCCTCTTTCTTTAGCTGCCTTCAGAGAGGTCATTACCTCTTCTGTTCTGCCGCTGACGCTGATTCCAATGACCGCGCATTCCTCATCCAGCAGTACGGAGTTGATCTTCATAATATGTGTATCCGTCACTGCCTCCACATTGACACCGATACGCATAAAACGTATTTTCATTTCCGTTCCCACCAGACCGGAACTTCCCTTACCATATACATATACCCGTTTCTTTTCGGATAATACATTGACAATACGCTTCATCTGTTCTTCATTTACCAGGGAATAACTCTTGTTCAAAAGCTCCTGGTAAGTGTTCAGTACCATTTTTGTCTGGTCATTACTCACGGGATAATTCCGCACAGTACCCTGTTCATAACAGAACAAAAATTCCCGATATCCTTTATAGCCACATTTCTTTGCAAACCGGGACAGGGACGCCTCCGACACGTACAGACGGCTTGATACACTCTTGGATGACAGATCTATCTTCTCTGTGTTGTTGATAAAAAAATCAGCGATTGTCTTCTCCAGAGGTGTAAAGCTGTTATAAATTGATTCTATATGAGGAATGATGTTTTTTTCATACTGCTCCATACGAGCACCTCCATTCTATCTGTCCATGCGGCAGGCTGACCTGTCTAAGAATGTCTTCCGCGGAAATGATAAAATGCCCCGAGCATTCCGGCCTGATTTTTATTTTCCGCAAATGCCAGTCTGGTATGAGACGCCACTGACGGTATCAAATACTTATCCAGGCTGTTTCTTATCCTGTCATACAGATATTCCTTCTGGGCCATGATTCCGCCACCCAGAACCACAACCTCAGGGTTGATAACATAACAGATATTTGCAATACCCATCCCCAGCACATCCACCATCTCATCAATGGCACGGATACAGTCTGCATCCCCCTGTTTCGCATGTTCAAACACATACCTGCCGTCAATGCTGTCAGGGTTCAGATTCTTGTATTCCGCCGTCTTTTTCACCAGGATGCTGCTTGCGCCCATATCCTGGAACTCACCTCCGGGAAGGTGCATATATCCAATCTCACATCCGCTGCCGGAAAATCCGTGGAATACCTGGTCATCCATCACAATCGCACCGCCGATCCCTGTTCCGATGGTAAGGCACAGGCTGATCTTACTGCCCCTGGAAGCGCCTGCAAAATTTTCCGCAAGCCCGGCGCAGTTCACATCATTTTCCACTTCACAGGGGAGATGGAACTTTTCTTCCAGTGTCTTTTTGATCTCTGTTCCCGTATATTCCGGAATCAGCGGGGCGGAATGTGTAATTCTGCCCTCTTCGCAGTCCACCATGCCGGCTGTGGAGATACAGATTCCTGCAGGACTGTAATCCACCAGATAATCTTCAATAATCTTCACTGCCTTTTTCATAATTCCCGGTCCGCCATACTGCATAGCCTCTGTCGGCATCTCGCCAGTCACAAGAAATGCCGCATCTTCCTGTATTATACCATACTTTATAGAAGTACCGCCAATATCTATACAAATATATTGCTTCATATGCATGCTCCTTATCATTATTCTCTCAGCCGCATTCCCTGCAGCATAAAAACGTGACAAAAGGGAACTGTAATGTCACATCCCCGCGGCCTTTACAGTTCCCTATATTGTACCATGAGTTCTGCCCCACAGTCTTTAAAGAATCATGGATTATTTGATTTTTATCTTAAATATAGCTTTCTTAATGACAGCCGGACCGTCAACGGCAACTGCTGTCCTGTGGGCATCTTTCGGATAGCAGAGAAGAAAATCACCTTCTGTCAGGACCACATGGCTGTTCGGTTCACCTTCCAGCGGAAGAAAATCATCTTTCTCCACAAATTCTTTCTGCTCCATATTGTCAATAAAATTTACATCGATCTGTTCCGGACCTCTCAGCATAAAATGCAGATCCAGATACTGTCTGTGCGCCTCCCAGAAACGATTTTGGGGCGTTGTTGTCTCATACTCCACAACATTCACAAACAAATCATCCCCGTCAATTTCGTGGCTGCCCTTCTCATATGCCATCAGGTCATGCTCCTGCGCATATTTGAAGCATTTCAGCACTTCCTCTTCCAGCCAGGAATAATCCTTTAAATCTCTGATATTACCAAATACCATATTACTGCCTCCTTATGATCACCGCAGAATGTAACTGTTCAGCGGAGTAAATATGAAACCCCGCTGAATCATTACCGCAGAACAAACGTTACGATCAGTTTTTGTAAATCGTCGTATACTGTGCAGGTACGGAAGTATCTCCTTTTACCTTTCTGGAAATAATACTTGCCGGCAGACCCACAACCAGGGATACTACGATAGAGATAATGGAGTAGGACCAGATAGAAATTGTTACTTCAGGAGCTACTACCGGAATCACATATTTAATACCAACCATAACTGCGGATGCAGCGATAAATGCGCACACTGCACCGGTTGTATTTGCAACTTTTGTAAATGCGCCCAGAATGAATGTACCGATCAGGATACCGAGTACCAGACCCATGAATCCGTTAAACCATTCGTAAGCGGATTTCACACCGCCGTTAGCCAGAACCATGGCAACTACGATAGAGAAAATACCTACCAGAAGGGATACATACTGTCCGATCTTGGTCTGTTTCTCAAAGCTCAGCTCTTTTTTGGAGAGACGTGCCTGGATATCCAGAGTCCAGCTTGATGCCACGGAGTTCAGTCCGGTGGACAATGTGGACTGCGCTGCTGCATAGATAGCTGCCAGAAGCAGACCGGTAATACCAACAGGAAGCTCAAATGCGATCCAGGATGCGAAGATCTGGTCCTGCTGTGCTGCCGGAGGAAGCTGGTTGCCCTGTACCTGATAGAATACATATAAACCGGTACCGATCAGGTAGAATACAGTTGCAATGAAGATAGACAGACCACCGTTTGTCAGCATCATCTTGTTCAGTTTCTTTGTATCTGTAGTTGTTGTAAAACGCTGTACAATATCCTGGCTGGATACATAGGAGCCCATGGTATTGAATCCGGCACCTACGATCATCAGGAACACACTGTCTTTTAAAATGTTTGCATTGAAGATCGGCTGGTCAACTGCCAGGAACTTATGTCCTGCTGACATCTCATGGAAGATAGCTCCGATACCGCCGTCCAGATGGGCGATCAGGAAGATCAAACCAAAGGTTACACCAACCAGAAGTACGGACCCCTGGATAAAGTCTGTCCAGAGTACGGATTTCAGACCGCCTGTGTAGGAGTAAATAATTGCTATGATACCCATGATGATGATCAGGATATTTACGTTGATTCCCATGAGGCTGGATAATACCATACATGGCAGATACATGATGATGGACATACGGCCAACCTGATAAATGATGAACATGACCGCGCCCAGGACACGCAGCCCTTTGCTGTTAAAGCGCAGCTCCAGATAATGATAAGCCGTATCAATATCCAGCTTGCTGTAAATAGGCAGGAAAAATTTGATCGTAAGCGGAATTGCCAGCAGCATACCTAACTGTGCAAACCACATGATCCATGTTCCCGCATATGAGTTGCCTGCCAGTGACAGGAATGAAATAGGACTCAGCAGTGTTGCGAAAATAGATACGGATGTAACCCACCACGGTACAGTTCCGTCACTCTTAAAGTATTCTTTTCCCTTCATTTCCTTTTTAGCAAAATGAAGACCGGCAAATAAAACGGCTGCCAGGTAAACGATCAAAATAGCCAAATCAATATAAGTAAAACCTTGCATCTGTTACCTCCCTCTAATCTCTTCGTTCTGTATTTCTACTTTTCCCTTTAATATCGTATAGTTATGCCAGGTATCTTTCCTTCGCAGCTTTTACCATCTCAGCAGCCTCATGCGCGATCGCTTTGTCTGCTTCCTGAAGGTTTTCCAGCGGCTCACGGACACCACCGATATTCACGTTGTCGTTTGTGCGCAGGATTTCTTTTGCTACCGCATACATATTTGCACGGCTTGAGCACATTTTGTAGATGATCTCATTGATAGCATACTGTAATTCGCAGGCTTTCTTCTTTTCTCCTGCTTCTACCAGGTCATTCAGTTTCAGGAACAGCTCCGGCATAACACCATAGGTTCCGCCGATACCGCCGTCAGCGCCAATCGCACGTCCTGCTACGAACTGCTCATCCGGACCGTTGAATACAACGAAGTCATCCTTTGCAGCCAGACCTGCTGATTTGAACATCTGGATATCCTGTGTAGGCATGGAAGAGTTCTTTACAGCAATAACTCTGGGGTTCTTCATCATCTCAGCAAACAGGCTCATAGTCAGAGCTGTACCTGCAAGCTGCGGAATATTGTAGATAACAAAATCTGTGTTTGGTGCCGCTTCACTGATTGCATTCCAGTAAGCTGCAATGGAGTATTCCGGCAGACGGAAGTAGATAGGAGGAATGGACGCGATTGCATCTACGCCAACACTCTCTGAGTGTTTTGCAAGCTCCACACTGTCCTTTGTGTTATTACATGCCACATGGTTGATAACTGTCAGTTTTCCCTTTGCAACTGCCATTACGTTTTCAATGATAAGCTTTCTCTCCTCAACGCTCTGGTAGATACACTCTCCTGAAGAACCGTTGACATAGACACCCTTTACGCCTTTGTCAATAAAATGCTGTGTGAGGGCCTGTACACGCTCTCCGCTCACATTGCCTTCCTCATCATAACATGCATAAAATGCCGGGATAATTCCTCTGTACTTATCTAATTTACTCATTGCTGTGACTCCTTTCATCTTCCTCTTAAATTTACTTTTCCAGGGTTGCCATCACATCTGTAAAGGATTTTGTGATCAGTTGGGGACGTGTAATGATAGAACCTACTACCACGCTGTAACATCCCAGTTCAATCACACGTTTTGCCTTTTCCGGTGTGTTGATGTTGCCTTCTGCGATCACATGATGTTTTACTTTGCTCAAAATTGTGCGGATGATCTCAAAATCATTCTCCTCTATCCGGTCACCTTTGCTGTGCTCTGTGTAGCCAACCAGTGTCGTACCAATGAAGTCAAATCCAAGCTCGTCTGCGTGAAGCGCTTCCTCCACGGTGGAGCAGTCTGCCATCAGAAGCTGCTCAGGATACTTCTTTCTGATCTCCGCATAAAATTCATCCAAAGTAACATTTCCCGGCCTCAGATCTTTTGTGGCATCAATGGCAATGATCTCCGGCTTTACCTCCATCAATTCATCAACTTCCTTCATGGTAGGTGTGATATAAACTTTGCTGTCATCATAGTCCCGTTTCACGATTCCGATAACAGGAAGATCCACATTCTTCTGGATTTCTGCTATATCCTCCTTTGTGTTTGCACGAATTCCCATGGCCCCGCCTTCTTTTGCTGCTCTGGCCATTCTTCCCATGATAAAAGAAGAATGCAGGGGTTCATGAGGGAGTGCCTGGCAGGATACGATCAAATGTCCCTTAAGCTTCTCTAAACGCTGATTCATAACTCTCTCCTTTCCGCATCTCGGCTTCTGAATTGCTGCCTTCGCTTTGATTTCAGTATAGCATTTATGAAATTTTTTTCAATATTTTTTACGATTCAGAAAAACCTTTCATATCAAATATCAACTTGCACAAATTTCAGCGGTATAAAACCCTCAATTTTTATTGATATTGACGTTTTATGAAAGTTCTTTCAGTTTATCCTCCATACATTGAATTAACTTGTAATGGGAATTATAATAGAAGCATGGAAATAGGCTAACATCACATATTTTCCCAAAGAAATGCAAAAAAATACAAGGACAGGGAAGGTATCATGTGATAGAGTAAAAACAGAAAAGGAGTGAAACCAGATGATTATTAAAAATGGATTCGTATTTCAGGAAAACGGTACCTTTGAAAAAAAAGATCTGTATGTAGAGAACGGAAAAATCGTCTCTTCTATAGAAGAAGTGACAGATACTGCAGAGATTGACGCCCAGGGCATGAAAGTGCTTCCCGGCGCTGTAGATGTTCACAGTCACGGAGCATTCGGACACGATTTCTCAGATGCGGACGTGGAGGGACTTAAAACGATCCTGCGCTATGAGAGATCCCACGGTGTGACTTCCTACTGCCCCACCTCCATGACACTGCCCAAGGAGCAGCTCCTGGATATCTTCGCTACCGCTGTAAAAGCCGGAGATGACAAGGACCAGGCAAGGATCGTGGGAATCAACATGGAGGGACCGTTCATTGACCCGGATAAAAAAGGAGCACATGTGGAACGGCATATCCGCAAACCCGATATCGGATTTTTCCGTGAATGCAACGAAAAAAGCGGCCGTCTCATAAAACTTGTGACACTTGCACCGAATATGGAAGGCGCCGATGAATTTATAGAAGAACTGAAAGATGAAGTTAAAATATCCATCGGCCACACCATGGCCGGCTATGATACCGCACTGGCTGCAATGAAAAAAGGCGCGAACCATGTAACACATCTGTTCAACGCCATGCCGCCCTTCGCCCACCGCGACCCGGGTGTTGTAGGAGCTGCCGCAGACGCTGAGAACTGCATGGTAGAGCTGATCTGCGATGGTATTCATATCCATCCGAGTGTTGTGAGAAATACTTTCCGCATGTTTGGCAGCGAAAGAGTTATTCTTATCAGTGATTCCATGATGGCAACCGGTATGGATAACGGCACATACGAACTTGGCGGACAGGAAGTCACCATGAACAACAGGAAAGCAACACTGGCCAACGGAACCATTGCAGGCTCCGCCACCAACCTGTTCGACTGCATGAAGATTGCCATGGAATTCGGCATTCCCGAGGCAGACGCCATCTTCGCTGCCACAAGAAACCCGGCTAAGAGCATTGGGGTATATGACAGGGTTGGTTCCCTTACGCCCGGAAAAGAGGCGGATATTCTGCTGGTGGATGATGACTACAACTTGAAGAAAGTATTATAAAAACAGATATAAAGATTCAGTCGGTTGAATTAAATGTGCAGACCTGACTGAACAGTTACGAAAAGATTTCATAGAAAACTCCCGAAAAGCAAAATCTGCTTACCGGGAGTTTTTTATTAGCTTCTATATATTTATACACACGTATATGCACCATCCACAACCACATCACTGCCGGATGTATAACCGGAAGCATTACCGGCCAGGTATAAGACAGCCGGGACAAGCTCTTCAGGTTTTCCCATTCTGTGCATGGGAATCAGAGGCATCCAGGCATCCTTTAGTTCTTTTGGCGTGTCAACCGACATGGGGGTTGCTATATAACCGGGACTCAGGCTGTTGACCCTTATATGATGGTCTGCCCACTCCACTGCCAGGGAACGGGTCATATGGATCACCGCTGCCTTGGATGCATTATAGGAACACTGCCACTGAGGGATATTCACGATACTGCCTGACATAGAAGCCATATTTATAATGCTGCCGTGTATGTCATTTTCTATCATGATTTTTCCTGCTGCCCTTGCAACAATATATTCCCCTGTGAGATTTACATCCACAACCTGTCTGAATTCTTCTACAGTTGCCTCCAGGGTATCTTTGTGCAGACAGACCCCGGCATTATTGAAAACGATATCTACGGAACCGGACCGCTCCATAATCACCTGAAATGCCTGCTTTACACTTTCCTCCACAGTGACATCTGTTTTGATAAAATACCCGCAGCCTCCTGCGTCAGAAATCTTCTGAAGCGTCTCGTCCGCCTGACTTCTGGATAATATGACGACCTCTGCTCCTGCTCTGGCCAGCCCTTCTGCCACAACCTGGCCAATTCCCCGGCTTCCGCCTGTCACAACAGCTACTTTTCCCTTTAATCCGAATATTTCGTCCAAATACACCTTACAAACCTCCCTCTGAATGCAATATTTTTTTAATAAGGTATTTCCGTTTCCTGCCCGGTCATCTCAACCTTGCCTTCCCATATATTGTCATCTGTAAGTCTTCTGCTGACCTCATCCGGCTGACTTCCTCCAATATAAACATCAAATACCCCTGGCTCCAGCACACACGTTCCATTTTTCCGTATGACTGCCAGATCTCTGGCCCTGATGCAGATCGGAACACTCTTTTCCTCGCCGCTTTCCAGCATAACTCTTTTAAAGAATACTAACTGCCGCTTCGGTACTTCCACACTTGCCTCTTCATCATGTATATAGACCTGCACCACAGTTTCACCGGAACGCATACCTGTGTTTTTGACAACTGTTTCAAAATAAATATCCTGACCCACAGAAATCTTTTGCGGAATATCAACCGGTCTATATGAAAATTCTGTGTAACTCAGTCCATATCCAAATGGATACATAGGTTCCTTTTCCGAAAATCTGTATGTACGGCCCTTCATGTCATAACTTTCAAAAGGCGGCAGATCCTCTGCACTTTTTACTACGGTTACCGGCAGGCGGCCCGACGGATTATAATTTCCGAACAAAATATCCGCAACAGCGCTTCCGCCCTCCTCACCGGGATACCATACTTCCAGCACAGCATCTGCCAATGTCTCCTCTTTTGGTATACTGAGCGGACTTCCATTGCACAGAACAAGAATCACAGGTTTTCCCTCCCCTGCAACAGCCCTGACTAATTCAGCCTGTCTGCCCGGAAGTCCAAGATGCTCCCTGTCACACTGGACAGCACCTTCCTCCCCCTCTTCTCCTTCCAGTACAGGAGACAGCCCAAGACAAAGCACCGAAATATCACTTCTTCTTGCCGCAAGCACCGCTTCCGGAATCAAATCCGTCTCACACAGAGTCCTGTACTCTTTTTTGTAAAGATCACATCCCTCGGCATAAATAATATCAACCCCGCGTTTTTCAGCCTCCTCCTGCATTCCTCTTAACAATGTTGTATACTTAGATGGTGTACCTGAATAGTTTCCCAATAACACATCTCTGGAATCAGCATTCGGTCCAATGACTGCAATTGTTTTATATTTATTTTCCAACGGAAGTATCTTTTCTTTGTTTTTTAGAAGAACCGCAGATTTTTCCGCTGCCTCTTTGGCAAGCCTCCGAAACTCTGCACAGTCCACTACGTCATCACTGATTTTATTAAAAGGAACAGCCTCTGCAGAATCGAACATTCCCAGACGGATTCTCTCCTCCAACAGCCGCTGAACAGATATGTCAATATCTTCCTCTTTTACAAGCCCCTGATCAACAGCTTCTGTCAAAAATAAAAAGGTAGTTCCTCCGTTTTGGTCACACCCATGATTAAATGCCATAGCAGCCGATTCAACCGGTGTTGCAGTTATCTTATGGTGCAGATGAAAATCATCAATAGCAAAACTGTCTGACACTACATATCCCTTAAATCCCAGCTCATCCCTCAATATATCCTTCAGCAGATATGTACTGCCTGAGCATGGTGCCCCGTTTACCCTGTTATATGCGCCCATCACACATGCCACATCTGCCTCTCTGATACATCTTGCAAATGCATACAGATATGTTTCCCTGAACTGCTTCTCATCTATTTTTACATCTATTTCATGTCTCAGTTCATCCGGCCCGCTGTGCACAACATAATGTTTTACATTTGCATCCGCCTTGCGGTACTTTTCATCCTCTCCCTGTATTCCCCGTATAAATGCGATTCCAAGTTCAGCCGTAAGGAATGGATCTTCCCCGTATGTCTCCTGTCCTCTTCCCCACCTTGGGTCCCTGAAAATATTAATATTAGGAGCATATTCCGTGATGCCTTTGTAGATAGAATTATCCCCAATACTCTGATATGCGTTATATTTTCCTCTTATCTCGTCTGAAATCGCTTCTGCCACCCTCTTCAGGAACTCTGCATCAAACATTGCCGCCAATCCAATGGCCTGAGGAAACACCGTTGCAGTGCCGCACCGGGCCACACCATGCAGACATTCATTCCACCAATGATACGCCGGAATACCCAGACGCTCAATAGCTGCGCTTTTATATACAAGCTGTGAAACCTTCTCTTCCAGGGTCATCTGCTTAATCGTCTCTGCTGCCCGCTCTTCTACAGGCAGATCCATATTAAATAAAGGATTCATTTTCTCCCTCCTTTTCATCCCTTCACGGCTCCTGAAGTCATTCCTTCTATCACCTGCTTATTAAAAATAGAAAATATTATGATACTCGGCAAAACTGTGATCGCCACAGCCGCAAACATGGCAACATAATTTGTGGAATACTGTCCCTTAAATGAATTCAGTCCAATCGGAAGTGTCATTTTACTCTGGTCATTGAGGAATACCAGGGCATAATTCAGTTCATTCCACATGGAAACAAATGTATAGATAGCAACCGTAGCGATGGACGGCTTTGCTATGGGAATCGTTATGCGCAGAAATAAGGTTCTCATGCTCGCCCCGTCTATGATTGCGGATTCTTCTATCTCCGTTGGAAAGCTCTTTAAAAATCCAGTCATGATAAAAATTGCTATGGGCATTCCGCTTGTTGTATAAGGAATGATCAAAGACAAATGTGAATTAATGATACCCGCCTTTGAAAACATTAAAAAAAGCGGAATCAAAGTAGAATGTATCGGTATCATCATCCCAACTAAAAAGACCATCATGGCAGTATTGGACAATTTCCATTTCAGCCTGGTAAGCGCAAATGCCGCTGTTGTACTCAGCAACAGGCATAGAAAAAGAGCTGACACGCATACAATAATAGAATTCATAAAATACTGTCCGATATTCGCCTGTTTCCATGCATATATATAATTTTCAAAATTAATACTGCCCGGCAGTGCCCAGGGATTCTCAAACAGCTCACTGTTTGTCTTGAATGAATTATAGAACACCCAAATCAGCGGAAATATAAAAATAAGGGTAACTCCTGTCAGAACCACATATTTAAAAACATTTGACACCTTTCTCATACGTTCACCCTCTCTCCAACTCTATTCTATATTTTCCTCTGAACGCTTAAACACTCCATTCAGTATTACGGTTACCAGCACACACATTATCATCAGAACTACTGACATCGCACTTCCATATCCGAACTGCATCCCCTTAAAGGATCTTGTATACATATGAGATGCGATAACCTCTGAAGCATGATTTGGTCCCCCTCCGGTCATGACAAAAACAATATCGAATATTCTAAGAGACCCTGTAGCTACCAGAACCGTATCAATTTTAAGTATAGGTACGATTAATGGAAATGTAATTTTACAGAATGCCTGCCAGGATGTAGCCCCGTCAATTTCTGCTGACTCCAGCACAGAGGAAGAAATATTCTGCATGGCGCAGAGATAAATGATCATATGATAACCAATATACTGCCAGCTGGCAGCAATGATGACGCATACCAGTGCTGTTCCCGACTCTCCCAGCCAGACGTGTGTAAAAGAATCCAGCCCCACAAATCTGAGAATAGAATTGATAAGACCGAACTCAGGATGCAGTATAAAAATCCACAGAATGCCGATTGCCGCTGTAGAGATCATATTCGGAACAAAAAAAGCCACTTTAAAAAAGTTCCTCCCTCTTCTGATCTTTGTAAGCAGATACGCCAGTAAGATCGAACAGGGAACCTGTATCAGCAGACACAATACCGTAGCTATCAATGTATGTATGACTGCATCCTGGAATATTTTATCTGTTGTAAAAAGCTGTATATAGTTCTTAAATCCTATAAAGCCGTTTAAGCCTGCCACATCCCAGTCCGCAAAACTGAGAACTGCTGAACATAGCAGGGGAAATGTTGCGATCATAAGGTAGCAGAACAGAGCCGGCAGTATGAAGAGGCATATTGTCCCTTTATCTTTTCTGAGTTTTTCCATCAATCCCCCTCCTTTTTATCTAAGAGGCTGCCCTGCCGCTTTGACATGACAGCCTCCTGCACAGATTTTATTTCTCATAATTCTCGTCAAAGAACTGCTGGAAATTCTCAAACGCTTCCTGTGGATCATTACCAGCCATAATTCCCTGTACTGTGTTGTTGTATTCATTACCCACTACGGAACCAAGTGCCACATCATAGAATACAAACAATCCCGTCATATCAGAGTGCAGTTTCATAATCTGTGAGGCAATCGGGCCCACGTTACTCAAATCCAGCTTCTCTGCATTGATGGTTGTAAGAGTACCTGCGTCTGCCATCTTCTGCATATATTTTGTCTGTGTATAAAATTTGATGAATTCAACTGCCGCATCCTTATTCTCACAGCGCTCACTTACAACCAGGCACCTGTCAGCCTGTCCAAGCCAGTTATTTTCATCTCCTTTTCCGCCTTCCACTGTAGGACATTTTGCAAGTACGACCTTGTCCTTTACTGCAGAATCATCCGCCTCAAAATTACTGATACAATAACTGGACCAGATAAAAGAAGCTGCCTTACCTGATTTAAACTGCTCCACTGCTTCCTCAGGGGTCATACCCGCATATCCATCCGGAACCAGCTTTTCGTCGGCCATTTCCTGTAATAGGGATGCTGCCTTTACAAAAGATTCGTCTGTCCATTTACCGCTGCCGTCCAGAACCTTATCAAAAGGCTCATTACCGCCTATTCTGTTTGCCAATATCTCACTGTGTGACGCGGAAGGCCAGGCTGTGCTGTTCCCAAAAGCCATTGGTATAATATCTTCACCTGAATCACGTATCGTCTTCAGCCCTTCTATAAATTCCTCATGCGTCTTAGGAATGGGCAGATTAAACTTATCGTAGATTTCCTTGTTATAGTAAGCCACCTGTGTGGACAATACTGTTGGGATGGCATATATTTCCCCATCATATGTGACATGTTCCATTACACTCTCCAGAAACTGGTTCTTCCATTCCGGGTCGCTGTCAAGTGCCTCCTGGAGTGAATATACTTTTCCTGCCTTTACATACGGTTCAAGATAGCCGGCTGACCATGACATGAACAGATCAGGTGCATTATTGGCAGCCATCAAAGTCGGAAGCTTTGTCTTTGTCTGCTCACTGGGCAAATATTCCGGTACAACTTTGATCTTACCTTCATGCTCCTTATTGAAATCATCAATGATATCATGGAGCACAACTTCTGTTGCTTCACCGGTTCCCCCATCCCATGCCATGATACTGAGCTCCACCGGTTTGCTTTCAGATTCCTTTGATTCCTTTGCTTCCGTTTTTTCGTTTCCCTCTTCACCTTTTTGATCATCTGATCCGCATGCCCCCAAAGAAAATGCCAAAACCGCAGACATCAGTATGGTAAACACCTTTTTCTTCATAATCTTCTCCTCCAAATCTTTTTCTTAACATTGGTACCATTTGTTAAATATATTATATAAAACAGGCATTGTTCTTTCTATTCATATTTCGAAGCAAAATGTTTGTATTTCTGTATATTTTGACATTATAATTTTATCCACCTCATAGTTTTACTTACATTTATATTATAATTACCTTTATTTACCGGTTTATTTTATGCTTTTTTACTATTTCAGGTGTTGTTTTTTGTCATTTTTAATCATATAATAGACATACATTGGATTTGTAATTATCTTCCAGACTTTACGCTTTAATGCAGAGGTGAACACATGATAAATATGCTTATTGTAGATGATGAATTATTAATGAGAAGAGGTCTTTCCTTCATCCCGTGGGAAAAAGCAGGTGTCTGTCTGATTGGTACAGCCTCCAGCGGTATGGAAGCATTAGAATTTATAAAAGAAAAAAAGGTACAGATACTTTTTACCGACATACAGATGCCGGATATCAACGGACTTGAATTGATCCGTGCTGCCAATCTGTTAGACCCCTCAATCCAGAGCGTACTTTTAACCGGTCATAATAATTTTAACTACGCAAAGGAAGCCATATCTCTTCATGTCTATGATTATATTTTAAAACCCTGTGACCCTGATGAGGTCCTGGAGATAATAGGCAGACTGGCTCAAAAAATTGAGGAAGAAAATCAGTATAAACAAATCAATGCAGATACTATTTCTGAAATTCAAAAACAGACACTTCAGAATACCCTTCTGCATATCTATACAAATCAAAATATCACCGGCAGTGAACTCCAGATACTGAAATCTTCCGGATTTTTCAACAATGGTATATATCTGGCTGCTCAGGGAGTATATAATTCCACCGATGCCGGGAAAATTGAATTGTTTTTTAAGAATCAGGATAACTCCTGTTTTTCTTTTGTTTATTTTTATCCTGCAAATAATAAAATCATTATCTTAATAAAAAGCAGTGAGCCCGAAGCCGCTGCAGAAGAACATGCTGCATCCTGGCTTCGTTCCCTGCAGGAAAAGCTTTTACAGGAATACGGCTGTACTATTTATATTGGTATGGGTAAAACGGCGTCATCCTTTCAGGATTTAACAGATATCTACAGGACTGCCACAGAATCCGCTGATTTATTCTTTTCGCATTCTGAGACAGAATTTATCTCTTATAACTCTGTCTGCGGCATATTAAATCAGGAAAGCAGTGAAAATATCTGTCATAAAATCCTATCCCAGCTGGAACAGCGTAATTATACCCTTATACAGGAATCCCTGGACGAACTGTCAGACTTCTATAAAGCTACATGGAACACTGCTGCCAGAATCCGTCTTACTATGATCGACCTCTGTCTTCTCGCTTCCAGCTTAGTTGCCCAAAAGAAAAATGAAGCATTTTCAGGTCTGACAGCAGAACAGCTTTTATCCATTAATCAGGCCGGTTCCCTGTCCGCTCTCATTAGCGGGACACTGAAGATACTCACCCACTGTATTGATGACCTGAACGGCACATCAGATACAGCATACCACCATATTGTAAAAGACTGTTTATCCTTTATAGAGACACACTACGCAGAAGATATCAATATAACAAAAGCTGCACTGGAAATCCATGTAAATGCTGACTATCTGGCACGTATATTAAAAAAGGAGTACGGCCTTCCCTTCAGCCAGATCTTAACAAATATCCGTCTGGAAAAAGCCTGTACTCTTTTATGTGATATGGACTTGTCTATCAGTGAAGTGTCCTGTCAGACAGGGTTCCGTGATTTCAGATACTTTGGGCAGGTATTTAAAAACCGTTATAAAATGACGCCAAGAGAATATAGGAAAACAGTGAAGAAAAAACCTGCAGATTAAACAGGAATTAGATGGAGATACCTATGAAGTGTAAAATATCAAAACGTTTGAAATCATTCCGGGACAGCATCTATCGAATCTCTGTACAGCATCTGGTCGCAGCCCTGCTGATCCTGCTGATCACGGTTTCCACGCTTGCCATAACAGGAATCAGTTATACCCTTTCCGAACAGATCATCAGTAAAAAAAATTCCAAATACTGCATTGATATTTTAAATGAAATCAGTACCAACATACATACAAAGTTAAAAGAAGTAGACAGCCTGACAACCTATATCTGTTATAATGAGACGGTACAGTCCCAGATAAATAAAATGAACCATGCCAGGGGTGACAGTTTTTTATACGAAAAGAAAATCCTGGAAAAAGAGCTGATCAATATGACGGTAGCCAATGAATCCCTAAAGGAAATGACTATTATGACAAGCAGCGGACAATCCGCCTGGATATCCCAGCCTTATCCGGAATTTACATCTGCCTCCCCCATTCTTGATACACTCTATAGCCAGCAGGGAAGTCTCTGCTGGATAACCCTGGATAAAGAAGATACTCCCACAATAATAGCCGGCCGTACGATCAATGATTTGGGTGTACAGAAAATCATCGGTTATTTCCTCGTCCGCTTTGATGATAAACTTTTGACTGATATTCTGGAACAAAAAGAATATTTTAAAGACGGCAGCCTCTGTATCGTGGATGGCAAAGGCACCATTCTGTCCAGCAATCAGCCCGGAGAAAGAGGTAAGATGTATCCCTCTTTTCATCTGCTCACCGAAGCTACCGTAAGCAAAAAATTAGATGACTCCCAGGAATGGCTCACCTCCTGTATCATCCCCGGCTCAGAATGGAGACTTGTAAGCACAATCCCCAATATTTCCTATGAAAAAGAGATCATATGGCTTAGGGGATGTGTTATCATAATAGCCCTTGCCATGATCATAGTTGCAATCTTTATCTCCATTGCCATAACCAGACAATTATTTTTACCTCTGGACAAACTCTGCCAGATGATGAAATCTGTCGGTAAGGGTGACTTTAATGTATCCAAACCCGCTTATTATCAAAACGATATTGGGGTTCTGTATGATTATTTCATTGATATGGTAAAAGAAGTCCGGAATTTGATACAAACAACCAACCAACAGCAGCTCCTGCTGCAGAAAACAGAATTGAATTCCCTCCGGATGCAGATCAATCCGCATTTTATCTATAACACTCTGGAATCCATAAAATGGATTGCCTATATGAATGACAACAAAGAGATTGTCATTATGGTGAAAGCACTGGGTGATTTTATGAGAAGTAACATAAGCGGTCCTGAATTTATTACAATAGAAAAAGAGCTTGAGAATATCCACTGCTATCTAACCATACAAAAATTCAGATACAATGACAAGCTTGATGTCCGGATCGATATTCCCCCAGACCTGTACCATGCAAAAATCCCAAAGCTTCTTATACAGCCCCTCATAGAGAATTCTATTGTCCATGGTCTGGAACAAAAGGCCGGAGATGGGAAGATCATAATAAAAGGCATCCGTGAACAGGAGGATGTCATAATAGATATTATAGATAACGGTATAGGATTCTCAAAATTATCTCTCGAGAACCTGGACCTCGATTTTATCTCTCCTGAGGATACAAGAAAGAATGGCGGCCTTGGCATGAAAAATGTACATCAGCGTATTAAAATGTATTATGGCGAGTCCTATGGACTTAGTGTTACAAGCGAATATGGGATCAGGACCTGCGTCAGGATACGGATTCCGTACCAGGAATTATAAAATAAACGCACAGAAGGCAGCGGTTCTCCGCTGCCTTCCTTCTTTTGTCATCCCTGCACCTTTTCCCCGCAGAAATCACACTTTTTCACACTTCCCCTGTTCACTCTATTCAAAGCCCCGCAGTTCCTGCACTCCACAGTGATCATGGAAGTATTTCCCATACTGCTCAAATCCGGTCCGTATACGTTCTTCCGGTTCTGGAAAATAAATTTCCCGGAGGAGGCATCATAGTAAGCGCCCTTTATGTAGCCTTTTCTCAGCATCTTCCTCAATCTTTTTGCAACCGCAGGCGCAGGTACTCCTGTTCTGAAAGACAGGTTCTTTACTGAACCCTCCGGATCAGAGGAGAGAATAGGGATATACTCCCTCAGTTCATGGATCAGCTTAAAGCGCAGAATGCCGTTTATAAACGCTGCTGCTGCTATTGCAGCCAATATATACAGTATTATAACAATATCCAGCTCCGTCTGTCCGTCCCCGGTACTGTACAGTGCAGTTGCACCAAAGACAAATCCCCCGGCAAAACCTCCTGCCACCTCCAGAACTCCTACCATCTGATTAAAGATAACTGCCCCTCTGACATATACAATGTCCTGTTTTTCTTCCATCCCCGATCCTCCTGGTATCTGTTTATTATTATCTATCCCAATAATTTGAGCTTGTCCTTCCTCGAAAGCCGTTTTATCTCCCACTCTCTGCGCATGGCCTCCTCCTTCGTCACAAATGACTCGTAGTAGGCCAGCTCAACGGGAAGTCTGGACTTTGTGTATTTTGCCCCTTTTCCGGCGTTGTGGCATTTGATACGTCTCTCCAGGTCATTGGTCCACCCGGTATACAGAGTGCCGTCGCCGCATTTCAGGATGTAAGTATAATTCATGATAATTTCCTGACCTGCCTTCTATGTAATGGCACCGCACCTGCCAATGGCAAATACGGCACCTCTATTTCAAAGCTGCCGATGAAAAAAAGTATTTTTCCCATTTGCGGAAATTCGGATAATTCCGCAGAGGAACAGTGATACACTGTTCTTTTATTAACCCTGTAGAAATATAATCGGCTGCGGATTTTCTTTTCCGCATAGTTTATTATACTCTAAAGCCTCGTAAATGTGAATACAGGGACTGCCAAACCGGCAGTCCCTGTAAAAAGAATGTTACTGTTCACTGTGTGAACAGTGACAAAAGAATCTCTGATATGCTGTTATTTCAAAAGATATACATTAGTGAAATACACACCAAGGTTATTTCCGCGATTATGGTCATTGACAAAGACATCAATATGATTTCCTTTAATCGCACCGCCGCAGTCAGATGCGGTAAATATATGTCCGTTAATAATAACTCTTGTTCCGTAAGGAATAATTGTCGGGTCAACTGCTATGGTATCACCCTCCACGAGAGGTGCCCCTGTGGATGTGACGCCTGCCCACTGGTCATTACAACATGCACCGCCGCAGTAATGTGTAATCTTATAGGTACCCAGGCATTCACCGTACTGGTCTGAAGTCGCATTGATCTCATCAATATCGCTTCCGTAGAATCCGTATGTATCATCCAGAACTCTGGTTGCCCAAACTGCATTCGCAGTATTTACATTACCTACTATGATTCCCACACGGCTGTTGGCTGCTTCCACAGTCATTCCGTCACCTGCATACATAACTACATGGTAAATCTCGCTTCCGTTGGAATAGAAAATCAAATCGCCGGGCTGTGCTTCGTCAACCGGTATCTGTGTACCGTAATAAGCCTGGTCCTCCGCAACTCTCGGAAGGTCATAACCATACTGCGCGTAAATACTCTGAACAAAACCGGAGCAGTCCGCACCGTCTGTGAGGCTGGTACCGCCCCACACATAAGGATTGCCTACGAACTGGGATGCGAATTCCAGAATAGACTGTCTCAGTGCACCACCGGGAACTCCGCCCTTTGTAGACGTGATCGTGTAGTAGCATGCACTGTTTTCTTCCGGTTTTACCAGCTCTGAAGCTGTCTCCAGATTCTCTTCCCCGTGCTCTTCTATAAATTTGTTCGCCTCTTCGTCAAGATAAAGAGAAGTTTTCTTGATAAATCCTCTTACATCTCCGGACTCTACATATACCCAATCCTTGTCTTTGTCGGCAAGAATGTAACATATATTATCCAGATTCAGGTTGCCGATGACGCGGCTCTTATCGTTCTGTGATTCATGAATGGTTCCAAGTAAAGATTTGCATACTGCATAATCTTTTGAAACAACTGTTGTCCTGACAGTTGTCTTTGTATAAAGAAATGCTTTATTTTCCAGCGGCGAAATTAATTCTTTTGCTACTTTAAATTCTTCAACAGTTACCTTTTTCTCAGCTGTCTTATTCTTCTCTTCAGCTTCCTGCTTTTCTTTTGCTTTTGCATCTGCTATATTCTGTGCTTCCTCACCTGTTAAAAGCTTTGATTTCAGCACAAAACCTCTGACTGTTCCTGATTCTATGTATACCCATGTTCCATCGTCTGTGTCAATATTCTGCTCTTCCTCTTCACTTCCAAGATGGAGTTTTAATCCATCATTGCTGAGAAGGTAGCAGACACCATCTTTATCCAGTGTTCCGATCACTCTTGCCTGTTCGGATTTCTCCTCATAGACATTCAGATTCTCCAGAGCAAATGCATAAACTTTTCGGATTGTACGGAAACGGAAATTCTCCTTGATGTCCGGCATAACAAAATTCTGCTGGCTGTCTATTAGATTATCGCTTGCCTCCGCATCCTGTGCCGGTTCTTCTGCAGGTGCCTCAGGCTCCACCGGTGCTTCTGCTGGCGGCTGCTCAGGCTCCGTGGGGGTATCCGGTGTAACAGGAGTATCCGGGGTATTGGGATCGTCCGGGGTATCCGGCGTATCCGGGTCTGGATTGTCCGGGGTATCCGGTTTGTCTGGGTCCGGTTTGTCCGGAGTATCCGGGTTTTCTGGATCGGGATTGTCCGGGGTATCCGGGTTTTCTGGATCGGGATTGTCCGGGGTATCCGGGTTTTCTGGGTCTGGATTGTCCGGAGTATCCGGGTTTTCTGGATCGGGATTGTCCGGGATATCCGGGTTTTCTGGGTCCGGATTGTCCGGATTATCTGGATTATCCGGGTTCTCTGGGTTCTCAGGATCATTCGGATCTGGATTGTCTGGGTTCTCGGGATTCGCCGGATCTTTCGGTTTTTCAGTTTTTTCCTGATCTTTTATACTTGCAGAATCCACATCCTCAGGCGTTTCAATTGTATTCGTTCCAACCTTTGTCATATCGCTGGCCAAAACAGCGGATGGTGTTACCATTGTCAGCACCACTGTCACTGCCACGACTCTGCTCAATCTTTTTAAATGCATAGAACTCCTTCCATTCCGTCTTATTCCTGCTGCAAAAAAGCATAAATTTCCTTATACTTTGTATTTTCCCACCATTCTTTTCCAATGTCAACAGCAAAATAAAAATTCACTAAAAATTCAAACAAACTGATAAAAAATTTACATTGTATACAAATCTTCTTCTCTTACTTTAAAATATATCATTTTTGAGGTTTCACAAAGCATTACCATATGCCTTTTTTTATTTTTATTTCTATGTAAATGAAATATTTTTCAATCCGCATACCAATTTTTTTCCTCACAGCGCAATCTCTCTTCAAAAAACCCGGAACTAAAAAAACCATTTCAAAACAGATAATATGCTTTGAAATGGTTTTTACTTTTTACGGCAGGTACTGGATAGGATCCAGCGGACTTCCGTCTTTCTTCAGTTCAAAATAAAGGTTCGCACCCTCTTTTGTATAATATTTTGTAGGCTCATTGACATAGCCAAGTGTTGCTCCGGCCTCTACATACTGCTCCGGCTGGAAAGCTACATCTTTTAACTGGCCGTAAATTGCCTGGTATCCATTACCCAGGTCAACCGTTACGGTTGTTCCTGTCTCAACGCTCTCCTCAACAGAGACTACCTGTCCGTTCGCAACGGATGCAACCGGTGTATCGACCTCTGAGGAGATTGCGATTGCAGGGCTGTATTTATATTCGTTCAGAGTGGGGAAATAAACGGTGTGTTCCATATCATAGTCAATGACTACCTGTCCGCTTACCGGCCACTCCATAAGAGAGCTCTCTGTAAAGTTCACATCCGGAGCCATTGCTGCTGCCTGGTTGTCCACCTCTGCAGATGCATCCTGCGTATCAGCTTCCGGCTGCGTATTCTCTGCTGCGGAAGCGTCTGCGGATTCATTCTGCTCTTCTGCAGGCTCCTGCACTGCTTCTGCCTGTGTATCTGCCTCTTCCGGCACTTCTCTGGTACCCTCAACCTGAGTGGTGTTGGCATCCTGGGATTCCTCCTCAGGTTTCTCCTCTGTTGTCATTGCCTCGTCAGAAGGATTCTCCTCATTCTTGACAAGTTCCTTTTCATTCGGTGTGCTCTTACTCCCGGACTGATATACAGCCGCACATGTTACTACTATGGCCAGCACTAAAAAACTGCTGAGAGCCACGCGGATTTTGTTTCTTTTACTCATATTCTTCACCTCAACCTATAGTGGAGCATCCGCCCCTTTTGTTTTCATCTATAGGATTGCCAGAATATGTGAACTTATACATAATTTTAAAATTCCACGCGGCTTCTCTTCAATTCCCTATCTCTTTTAATTTTAATTCAGGGAAAAAATAATTCAGGATTTCTTCATATTTTTTCTTCTTTCCTGCCATCTTCCGGGCTGTATACTGGCTCAGACCCACTCCGTGTCCAATCCCCTTACAGAGAAAACGCACCTCGTTCTCCAGTGTCTGAACCGTAAAACAGGAGGATGGAAGGTTCAGGATCTCTTTTAGCTTCTCCCCCTGGAATTCCTGGTTTCCCACATTGATTTCCAGTACATATCCCGCGCTGTCTGCATTTTTTATCTCAATCTCTCCTATATTTTCAATGGAAAACCCCGGATATGTCTTCTGTATCTGCTTCTTTAGATCCTCCAGGGAAAAATAGCATCCCTGTATGTAGGAAGGACTGTTGATATCTTCTGAAGTATCCACAGAAGGCGCATAGGAGTAGGCTTCCCCGAGAACCTCTGAGGCATCTCTGGTCTTCCCCTGGCTCAGCTCATGATAGGGAAGTTCCACCACATCCCCATCCTTCATAAGCACCTGATCTCTGGTATCTGCTGCTGCGTCCTGGAACTTCTGGAACTGCTCCAGGAACAGATCATCCATTTTTCTCCTTTTGAGTGCCTGGGACGCATTTTGAATCGTACCGGCTGCCGTTCCCTTTTTCCACTCCAGATAGAGATTATTCCTGGCAATGACTGTCTGGGCCTTTATGGCTTCGCGGGGCGCATCCCAGGATATCTGGGATGCAGTCACAGCCGGAAGATAATCTTCCATATCGGATTCCCTGGATACAGGGCATGCTTTTCTCCCGCATATGATCACTGTCAAAAGATACGGCAGTAAAAACAACATGATAATTCCGGAAATCCCCGGACCTTTTCCTGCTTTCATACAAAACCCGGCTGATTTCTTTCTTTTATTATATGAATCGGCAATCTCGTCCCATGCCTCATTGCCTGATACTCTATTTTTTTATGATCAGCACAGGAATCGGAGGATTATTTTCCCTGTTATAGTATGTGCTCAAAATGACAACATATTTCCTGCTGTCCAAACGTTTCAGCATATCCAGGATCTTATCCCTCTCCTCAAAACCGGTATCACCTCCGCTGTAGATACACAGACTCATGACACCACCTTTTTTCAGCAGCTCCAGACCGCTTAAAATGGCCCTCATACTGTTTTCCGGCTGTGTGGCAAGCATATGGTCACCGCCCGGCAGATATCCGAAATTAAAGAAGATACCGTCAACGGTTTCCTTCTGCTGATAAAGCCCCATATTGGTGTGGCTGTCCAGAATCAGACTCGCCCGCTCTCTGACACCGTTTTCCTCCAGCAGCTTTTCGGTGGCTTCCAGGGCCTGCTGCTGGATATCAAAGGCTGTCACATGTCCGGTCTTACCTGCCATCCTGCACAGAAAAAGTGTGTCATTTCCATTTCCCATGGTGGCATCAATATAGTTACCGCCGGTTACTGCCTGCATTTTAAAGCTCTCATGGCACCATTCCGTAATCTGATAAGATTTCATCTCTTTTACTTTGTGCTGGCTTCCAGAGCCTGTGCCAGGTCTTCGATAATATCATCCACATTTTCAATGCCCACAGACAGGCGGATCATTCCCGGAGAAACGCCTGCTGCCACAAGCTGCTCATCATTTAACTGTCTGTGCGTATGACTTGCAGGATGCAGCACACTTGTTCTTGCATCTGCCACATGTGTCACAATAGCTGCCAGCTTCAGGCTGTCCATGAATTTGACTGCTGCTTCCCTTCCGTCTTTTAATTCAAAGGAGATAACACCGCAGGTGCCCTTCGGCATATATTTTTTAGCCAGCTCATAGTATTTGTCTCCCGGAAGTCCGGCATAATTTACATGCCCCACCAAAGGATGCTCATTTAAAAATTCCGCTACCTTCTGGGCATTATAGCAGTGACGCTCCACGCGCAGCGCCAGGGATTCCAGGCTGGCATTCAGCATAAAACAGTTTGTAGGTGATGGGATGGCTCCCAGATCGCGCATAAGCTGTGCATTGATCTTCATAATATACGCCGCTTTTCCAAACTGCTTTGTATATACAACCCCGTGATAAGATTCATCCGGTCTTGTCAGTCCGTGGAATTTATCACCATATGCATCCCAGTCGAAATTACCGCTGTCCACAATGGCTCCGCCTACCTGCATTGCATGTCCGTCCATGTATTTTGTTGTGGAATGCGTCACAATATCAGCGCCCCACTCAAAAGGACGGCAGTTTACCGGTGTTGCAAATGTATTGTCTACAATCAGCGGTACTCCATGGGCATGTGCCAGACCGGCAAATTTCTCAATATCCAGCACAACAAGAGCCGGATTGGCAATCGTCTCAGCAAATACAGCCTTGGTGTTGGGTTTAAACGCTTTTTCCAGCTCTTCTTCAGAGGCATCTGCATCCACAAAAGTACATTCGATTCCCATCTTCTTAGCAGTCACGCCCAGCAGATTCAATGTGCCGCCATAGATAGCAGACGCACAGATCACATGGTCCCCTGCCTCGCAGATATTAAATACAGCATAAAATGTAGCTGCCTGCCCTGATGAGGTAAGCACACCTGCCACACCGCCTTCCAAGTCAGCGATCTTAGCTGCCACCAGATCATTGGTGGGATTCTGGCATCTTGTATAGAAATAGCCATTGTCCTTCAGATCAAAGAGACGTCCCATCTCCTCAGTCGTGTCATATTTAAATGTTGTACTCTGATAAATCGGCAGGATTCTCGGCTCACCCTTTTTCGGTTTCCATCCGGACTGCACACATTTAGTTTCAATACGAAATTCTTTATCCATTGTTCTTTCCCCTTTTCATAAAATATAGTAACAGCCCAGGTATCTGAACTGTTACCAAAAATCCATAACCTTTATATGTGGTTCATTTTACCACGATTCTTCCCGTCAGCCAACAGAAACTTTAGAGTGTTGGGGGGTACAAACACGCCCCGGCTGAGCAACTGCTGTTATCCATCATTTACGGTAATGCTTCTGTCCGTACAGAACAACTGCCAGGAATAAAATAATACCAACAGCCAGGACGATCAGTATCTGTGCCTGTTTCATAGGATATTTCCATGCGCAGATTCCCAATGCCAGCATGTCAAGTCCTATGATACTCACACCGCCTCCGATGGTCACCATGAACTTTCTCTCATTTTCAGGCGACACGCCGCTTGAGAACCGTTCTCTCACCATAGAAGGCTTTCCTTTTACTGCCATAAAGATGCCTGTCAGTATCACAATACAGGCAATAATCACCATCATCAAAGACTGTCTGTCCATATATTACCTCCCTTTTCAGAACTTATCCTTTCCGCTCTTATAATACTTTACAAACACGATGAGGAACCATGCGGGAAGGACCAGGCCTTTCAGCACACAGGAGAGACTCAGAGTCCACCACACACCATTCAGCCCAAGAGCCGTGGCCGAAAGCAGCATAGCGATCGGTATCCTGAGTGTGTTGAAAAGAATCCCTGTGACAGACGGCGGCACAGTCTTTCCAAATCCCTGAAATGCCCCGGCTGTGGTGATCTCCATACACATGAAAAATTCCGAAATACCTATGATTCTCAGATAGTCAACTCCCATCGGAAGGACATCCTTCTCTGTAATAAAAATACGGAAGAAAAATTCCGGGAAAGCGATGAGTATAAAGCTGGTAAATACTCCCCACAAAGCCATGATCCCCATAGCTGTCTTATATCCCTTCTTAATCCTCTCTTTTTTCCCCGCCCCATAGTTCTGGGCCACAAACGCATTTACAGCTGTTGAAAATCCGCCTGCAGCCATCCATGAAATAGATTCGATCTGGCTTCCGACCTTCTGCACCGCCACAGCCGCATCCCCCCATCCCGCGATCAGACGGGCTATCACCATGGAAATTCCGGAAAACAACGCATCCTGTATGGCAGAGGGAAATCCAATTCTCACAATCTCACGCACATGCTGCTTTTCCGCCTTCTGTGTCAAACGAATGTGCCGGAAGATCACCGGCTCATTCCAGACCGTTGCAAGATACAGGATAAACACAATGATCTGTGCCAATACAGTGGCAAGCGCCGCACCTGTCACCTCCATTTTGGGAAGAGGACCAATTCCAAAGATCAAAACAGGGTCCATTACAATATTTATGACCAGACCAATGGTGGTGGCCCTGAAAGTAGCCATGGTATTGCCCATAGCAGCCAAAATACCTGTAAAAACCTGATTCAGGAATGAAAACACGATTGCTCCGCAGGTGATCACAAGATACATTTTGGCGTCATGTATAACATCCGGGCTGTTCAGCTTAAAAAACCCGATCAGCGGTCCTGAAAACAGCACACTGATAATCCCATACAAAATCCCCAGAAGCATTCCCATGCGAATAGAACCTCTGGCATAGTCGATGGCAGCCTCCTTGTCCATAGCCCCAAGGGACTGCCCCACAGTGACCTGTCCGCCCATTCTCGGTATGGTTGTGATACCGTTTGCCAGCCACATATACATACCGGCTGCCCCAACGGCTGCTACCGCGTTACTGCTGACGCGTCCGATCCAGATCATATCGACCAGATTGTACGCCATCTGTATTAATGATGTTCCCATAATAGGGAACGCTAATTTTGCCAGGGAACCTGCGATAGGTCCCTCCAGCAAATCCACATTTCTTTTCATTTTTCTTTTAAATCCCCCAGTTTCAGACTTTAAACTCTATACTAACAGACAATGAAAAAACCTGCAACCTCCTGCAAATACAACGACACATGTTTTCAACAGAAAAATCATTTTCCATACATGTTATCCACAATCTATTCAGATATCCACATATAAATCCTTTATAAATCAACATTACATCATGGTATGCTTCATTACTGATCACAACATTACCATTGTATCGCATAGAAAACCATTTTGCACTCTTTCTTTCTGATTTTTTTTATGTTACTCTTATATAAAATCAGAAAACCGGGGGAACAAAAAATGAAGGAAAAAATATATACCATACCGCTGATGGACGCATTCCGCGCTGACGATGAATGCCCCTTTTGTTTTATTGAAAAGAATCTGGAACAGCACGCCATGGATTTTGTCCTTGGCTCCGGCGCCTCCTATATGGAAGACGATGTGCGGGCGGAGACAGATAAACTTGGATTCTGCCATGAACACTATAAAAAAATGTTTGATTACGGAAACCGCCTCGGCTGCGGACTGATCCTCACCACACACTTTAAGAAAAAAAATGAGGAGTTAAAACAGCAGATCAAAATGTTTTCTCCAGGAAAAGCATCCATGCTGGGACATTTTAAAAAGGCAAAACTGGATGCAGACAATCCCAAGACAAATATCGGAACCTGGGTAAAGGAACAGAATCAAAGCTGCTATATCTGCGACTACTATCAAAATACATATGTCCGCTATCTTGACACCTTCTTTGAACTGTACAGGAAAAATCCTGAATTCACAGATTTGTTCAAAAACAGCAAAGGCTTCTGCCTCTCCCATTTCGGTGACCTTGTGGAGACTGCAGAGTCCCTTCTCTCTGATAAAGAGAAGGCTTCCTTTTATGAAATTCTCTTCCCCCTCATGACTGACAACATGCAGAGGGTCACAGATGATCTTGAATGGTTCTGTGACAAGTTTGACTACCGCAACAAGGATGCGGACTGGAAAAACTCCAGAGATGCCATTCAGCGCGGAATGCAGAAGGCCGGAAGCGGTTATCCCGCTGACCCGCCGTATAAAGCTGACAGATAACGAAAAGGGACAGGCCTATGCGCCTGTCCCTCTGTCATGTTCGGAAAGTAATTATCTGAAGTGTATGGTAAACTCTTCCCCTGCCTGTTTAAAATCATTACTGAGCCTTCCGCTCTGCTCCGGGAATTTGACCGCATATGGTGTCAGATAAAGTTCTGCGGCCTCATCGCTTAGATTTCCATTTTGAATCGTAGAAATATTTAGTCTTCCTACGCCGTCACTCCATCTGGAAAGTGTAAATTCCACAGCGTTTCCACAGTCGTCAAACCCTTTCAGAACAAGATCATAGTCACATTCTCCTGTGGATGTTGAGAAATAGATTTTCTGCCCAAGAGCATTATCTGTCATTTTATTCAGATATACTTCTGTTCCATCCTCCAGTGTAAATGTTTCGTCAAGCTCCACTGTATTTGTACTCTGGGCAAGCTCCTCACCGGAAGATGAAAATTCAAAATCCCATGTTTTGCCCATATTATCATAATCTACAAACTGTATCTCAAAATCAAGTGTCTGAGATAAATCCACATCCTTGCTGATGTCACACTCAGAAATAGATACAATTGTTCTGTCTCCTTCCTGCTTTTCTCCGCCGGAGGCGCCATCAGAGACAGACTTTCCATTGATATATACATGGACTCCTATGATCGATTTGTTCTCATCCGTAATCTTTTCATCATATTCTCTGGTGCTGGATACTACAATCTCATCCTCATTTAGAATGACCTCATTGAGCGTCACTGTTATTCCGTTCGCGGTTACTGACTTTCCAACTACCGTCTTATATGGTTCCAAATTCTTTTTAATTCCAAGAATAGATGCAATGTCATAAGAAATAGATTTTACTGCTGCCTGGACAACATAATGCAGCGGAGCACTTCCCACTCCCACTGCCAGGACCACTGCGGCTGCGCAGACTGCAGCAATTGGTTTCCACCTTTTTTTCTTTTTCCCTGTACCCATAATATTTTTTGCAGCAGCTTTTTTCCAGCGCTTGTTTTCCATATCATTAGTTTCTTTTATTTTGTAATTCCCCATATCTGTCTTAACGTCATTTAACAATTCATATATATTACTGCTCATAACTTTTCTCTCCTTTCTGAGTGGAAAACAGTTTCCTGATTTTTCGTCTTCCCCTGGAAACTCTGTTATATATCACATCTTTCTTCATGCCTGTCTGCCGGCTGACCTCCTCCGGTTCCATTTCCTCCACATAGAGCTTCATAAACAACTCTCGGTCCTCAGGACTCAGACAGCTGAGCATCTCTTCCATCTCCTCAGACAGCTCTTCCTCGATTATCTTCATCTGCTCCCTGTCCTCCTCTCCGGCAGTCACATCCTCCAGATTTTCTGTCTGTATCCTTTTCAGATACTTCCGCTTGTAGTCAATCGCTTTATACCTGGCGATACCTGCGATCCAGTTTACAAAACTGCTTCTCATGGGCCTGTAGGACTCTATATTCTCCCACACAGCCAGAAACACATCATTGATACATTCCTCCTGGTAATCCTGCAATGAAAACAAGTGCTTCTTTACAATAGATTTTACAATACGTCCATAATTGTCAATTACATATTCTAGAGCTTTCTCGTTCCGGAACTTTAACTGCTCTACAAAATTATCTTCATTTATTTTCATAAGCTTTCACCCGATTCTCTTTTTACTAACGGCCGTTACACTATATACTTCGTATCCTGCCAACTGATTTCTATCCATATATGAAGAAAAAATAAAAAACTTTTTCACATTTCTTTTACTATTTCATCACAGAATCATCACATTTACAATGTATATTAGTATTTGAACAAAGCCAATAAGACTTTTTTCAAAATCTTTTTCTTTTTCATATGCCGGTATTCCCTTATACCGGCTCTCCTTCTTTTTATATTTTTATAAAAGTAGACATGAAAATAAGAGGCCATAATCTATCCCCCCTCAAGGTTATGGCTTCTTATTTTCTGTGTAAAAATATATTCTGCGCTCAGCGCGTTTTCCATCCGAACTGTTTTTTGTACAATAAAAAACAGCTCAAATACAGAATATCTGAATTTGAACTGTCTCACAGTGAAGCATCGGGGATTCGAACCCCGGACAACTTGATTAAAAGTCAAGTGCTCTACCAACTGAGCTAATGCTCCATATTCAATTATCAAACTAATAGGCAATAAAAATGCCCAGAGCCGGAATCGAACCAGCGACACGAGGATTTTCAGTCCTCTGCTCTACCAACTGAGCTATCTGGGCGTAAAACTTGAGTAGCGGGGACAGGATTTGAACCTGTGACCTTCGGGTTATGAGCCCGACGAGCTTCCAGACTGCTCCACCCCGCGTTATTAATTTATAACAGCAATAAAAATAATTACTGAAAAGCCGATGATCGGACTCGAACCGATAACCTGCTGATTACAAATCAGCTGCTCTGCCAATTGAGCCACATCGGCATATTCACTTTGAAGTCTAATCTTATCAGCTAGAGTGGACGGTGGTGGATTCGAACCACCGAAGCAATTTGCAGCAGATTTACAGTCTGTCCCCTTTGGCCACTCGGGAAACCGTCCAAAAATGGGACCTATAGGGCTCGAACCTATGACCCTCTGCTTGTAAGGCAGATGCTCTCCCAGCTGAGCTAAGATCCCATTATATTTTATTATTTTCTTTTTCAAGAAAATAACGACCCAGAAGAGACTCGAACTCTCGACCTCCGCCGTGACAGGGCGGCGCTCTAACCAACTGAGCCACTGGGCCATCACGAAGGTATATACCTTCAAAACCGCATATACAAAACTCAAAAACCTTTTTTCAACTCCGCCGTTTGCACTTCCGTGCTCAGGTCAAGCCCTCGACCGATTAGTAGCAGTCAGCTACATACATTGCTGCACTTCCACCTCTGCCCTATCTACCTCGTCGTCTTCAAGGGGTCTTACTTCTTTAAAGAATGGGATATCTCATCTTGAGGGGGGCTTCACGCTTAGATGCCTTCAGCGTTTATCCCTTCCAGGCTTGGCTACCCTGCCATGCAGTTGGCACTGCAACAGGTACACCAGCGGCCCGTCCATCCCGGTCCTCTCGTACTAAGGACAGCTCCTCTCAAATATCCTACGCCCACGCCGGATAGGGACCGAACTGTCTCACGACGTTCTGAACCCAGCTCGCGTACCGCTTTAATGGGCGAACAGCCCAACCCTTGGGACCTACTACAGCCCCAGGATGCGATGAGCCGACATCGAGGTGCCAAACCACTCCGTCGATGTGAACTCTTGGGAGTGATAAGCCTGTTATCCCCAGGGTAGCTTTTATCCGTTGAGCGATGGCATTCCCACTTAATACCACCGGATCACTAAGCCCTACTTTCGTACCTGCTCCACCCGTCGGTGTCGCAGTCAAGCTCCCTTCTGCCTTTGCACTCTGCGAATGGTTTCCAACCATTCTGAGGGAACCTTTGGGCGCCTCCGATACTCTTTCGGAGGCGACCGCCCCAGTCAAACTCCCCGCCTGGCATTGTCCCACCGCCGGCTAACGGCGGCTGGTTAGAAGCCCAATACTGCAAGGGTGGTATCCCAACATCGGCTCCATGGCAACTGGCGTCACCACTTCTTAGCCTCCCACCTATCCTGTACATGCAATACCGGACCCCAGTACCAAACTGGAGTAAAGCTCCATGGGGTCTTTCCGTCCTGGCGCAGGTAACCAGCATCTTCACTGGTACTTCAATTTCACCGGATGCATTGCCGAGACAGCGCTCAAATCATTACGCCTTTCGTGCGGGTCGGAACTTACCCGACAAGGAATTTCGCTACCTTAGGACCGTTATAGTTACGGCCGCCGTTTACTGGGGCTTAAATTCAATGCTTCGTTTCCTGACATCTCCTCTTAACCTTCCAGCACCGGGCAGGCGTCAGCCCATATACCTCACCTTTCGGTTTCGCATAGACCTGTGTTTTTGCTAAACAGTTGCTTGAGCCTATTCTCTGCGGCCATCTCTCGATGGCACCCCTTCTCCCGAAGTTACGGGGTCATTTTGCCGAGTTCCTTGGCAATGCTTCTTCCGTCGGCCTTAGGATTCTCTCCTCATCCACCTGTGTCGGTTTACGGTACGGGTACGATATGAACAATAGCGGCTTTTCTTGACGCATGGCTCACACACTTCCCTACTTTAGTTCGGTCCGCATCACGCCTTCAGATTGCCACACGGTTTTTCCTATGTGACTCCTACCTCGCTTGCCCCGGGATTCCATTCCCGGGTTGTGCTCTCCACACGTGTCCCCACAGTTCTGTCATATCGCAGTACAGGAATCTCAACCTGTTGTCCATCGGCTACGTCTTTCGACCTCGCCTTAGGCCCCGACTTACCCAGGGCAGATCAGCTTTACCCTGGAAACCTTAGATATTCGGCCACAAGGATTCCCACCTTGTTCTCGCTACTCATTCCGGCATTCTCTCTTCAATGCAGTCCACAGCTCCTTACGGTACTGCTTCTTCCCGCATTCAATGCTCCTCTACCAATGACTATGTCATTCCTCAGCTTCGGTGTCGTGTTTCAGCCCCGGACATTTTCGGCGCAGGACCTCTCGACCAGTGAGCTATTACGCACTCTTTGAATGGATGGCTGCTTCTGAGCCAACATCCTGGTTGTCTTTGAAATCCCACATCCTTTTC
>NZ_CP084061.1:4245000-5470000 GCF_020215665.1 Blautia parvula
TACCTTAACGCCGCATCCGCTCAAAGAAAACATAAGCACAATCACCAGAATGCAACATAGAAGCCCTTTTAATCTACGCATTTTACTCTCCTTGGTTCTCTTCTGTCTGGGAATCTGCCTCTGCGGACTCCACGCTTTCACTTTCTTCCTTTTCTCTCACCTTTGCAATGCTGGCAACCGTCACTCCCTCGTTCAGGTCCATAAGCTTCACTCCGGATGTAATTCGTCCCAGAATAGAAATTGTACTGCACTCCAGACGGATCACAATTCCCTCTGTGGTTATCAAAAGAATATCATTTTCCTCATTGACTGCTTTTACTCCGATCACATTACCTGTCTTCTCTGTGATCTTATAGCATTTTACACCTTTTCCGCCTCTGTTCTGGCAGGTAAATTCGCCTACAGAGGTTCTCTTGCCCATACCATGCTCAGAGACGATCAGCAGATAATCCCCCTGACAGTTGAGCTGCATGCCAATGACCTCATCCTCCTCAAGCAGATTGATACCGCGCACACCCATGGATACACGTCCGGTACTTCTTACATCTGTCTCGTGGAAACGGATACACTGGCCGAATTTTGTTATAAGGATAATATCCTTCTTGTTGTCCGTAAATTTTACTTCAATCAGCTCATCGTCCTCGCGGAGGGCAATAGCCGCAAGACCTGTCTTACGCACATTACTGTAATCTTCAATCGGCGTTTTCTTTACAAGGCCGTTTTTCGTTGCCATAAACAGATAATTTCCCTGTTTAAATTCATTGATGGGGATTACCGCTGAAATCTTTTCCTCCGGCTGCAGAGAAAGCAGGTTGATAATGGCAGTACCCCTGGCTGTCCTGCTGGCTTCCGGAATCTCATATGCTTTCATACGGTAAACACGCCCCATGTTGGTAAAGAACATGAGGAAATGGTGGGTAGTGGTCATCAAAAGCTCCTCAATGTAGTCGTCATCAATGGTGCTCATGCCCTTGATTCCCTTACCGCCTCTGTTCTGGCTGCGGAAATTATCAACAGTCATTCGCTTGATATATCCTAATTTTGTCATGGCAATAACTGTGTTTTCCTTTGGAATCAGGTCTTCCATGGAAATATCAAATTCATCGTATCCGATCGAGGTCCTTCTGTCATCCCCGTATTTATCAGATATGCCCAGAATCTCCTCACGGATCACACGAAGCAGAAGGTTTCTGTCCGCAAGAATAGCCTTTAACTCCCGGATTTTTTTAACCAGCTCATTATACTCGCCCTGAAGACGGTCTCTTTCCAGACCTGTCAGTGCACGCAGCCTCATGTCTACAATCGCCTGGGCCTGGGCATCTGAGAAGCCGAATGCCTCCATAAGGGAATCCTTTGCCTCCTGTGTGGTCTTCGATGCACGGATGATACGGATAACCTCGTCAATATGTTCCAGGGCTTTTAACAGACCCTCCAAGATATGTGCACGTTCCTGTGCTTTGTTCAGGTCATACTGTGTCCTTCTGGTCACAACCTCTTCCTGGTGGCGCAGATAATGCTTAAGCATTTCCAGAAGGTTCATGACCTTAGGCTCATTGTTCACCAGTGCCAGCATGATAACGCCGAATGTATCCTGAAGCTGTGTGTGCTTGTAAAGCTGGTTCAGGATAACATTGGCATTGGCATCCCTTCTCAGCTCAATACAGATACGCATGCCTTCCCTGTTGGAATGGTCGTTAATGGCCGTAATTCCGTCTATTTTCTTATCCCTTACAAGTTCTGCCATCTTCTCAATCAAACGCGCTTTATTGACCATATAGGGCAGTTCTGTGACAATGATCTGGCTCTTGCCGTTGGGCAGTGTCTCAATATCTGTGATAGCCCGCACTTTGACCTTTCCGCGGCCTGTGCGGTAAGCCTCCTCGATTCCCCTTGTACCCAGGATCATGGCTCCGGTTGGAAAATCAGGCCCTTTTATAATGGACAGGATTTCCTCCAGCTCGGTTTCCCTGTCTTCTTCAATAATATTGTCAATGATTCTTACAACAGCAGAAATAACCTCCCTCAGATTGTGGGGCGGTATATTGGTAGCCATACCAACAGCAATACCTGATGTACCGTTCACCAGAAGATTGGGGTATCTGGACGGCAGAACCAGGGGCTCTTTCTCTGTCTCGTCAAAGTTCGGAGCAAAATCAACTGTGTTTTTATTGATGTCCGCCAGCATTTCCATGGAAATCTTGCTCAGGCGGGCCTCTGTATACCTCATGGCAGCGGCACCGTCACCATCCACAGAACCAAAGTTTCCGTGGCCGTCTACCAGAGGATATCTGGTGGACCAGTCCTGTGCCATGTTAACCAGTGCCCCGTAAATGGAGCTGTCACCGTGGGGATGGTATTTACCCATAGTATCACCCACGATACGGGCACATTTTCTGTGTGGTTTGTCCGGACCGTTGTTCAATTCTATCATGGAGTACAGAATTCTTCTCTGTACCGGCTTCAGACCGTCCCTTACATCAGGCAGTGCCCTGGATGCAATAACACTCATGGCATACTCAATGTAGGACTCCTCCATCTTTTTCTGTAAGTCCACTTCCTGGACTTTATCAAAAATATTATCTTCCATTTAGCTTCTCCTTAACTCCGCTTCCGTCGTCCGTTCCCTCATTCTGCAGCAAAACAGATCATCGCTGTCTGCCCGGCTGACTCATGGGATCAAATATCGAGATTCTTAACATATTTTGCATTCTCTTCTATGAATTCACGCCTGGGCTCAACTTTGTCTCCCATAAGTGTGGTGAATGTCAGATCTATTTCAGATGACGCCTCATCGTCCATGGTGACTCTTAAAAGAATCCTGCGTTCCGGATCCATGGTGGTCTCCCAGAGCTGTTCTGCGTCCATCTCTCCCAGACCTTTGTAACGCTGGATCCTGTTGTTGCCGTCACGTCCGATCTCATTCAGTATCTCATCCTGTTCCTTCTCGGAATAGGCATAGAAAACTTTTTTATTCTTCTCAATTTTAAACAGCGGCGGTTTTGCCAGGTATACATGTCCCTGTTTTATAAGCTCCGGCATAAAACGGTATAAAAACGTTAAGAGAAGGGTGGCAATATGGGCACCATCCACATCGGCATCGGTCATAATGATGATCTTATTGTAACGAAGCTTACTGATATCAAAATCTTCGTGAATGCCGGTTCCGAAGGCAGTGATCATGGCTTTAATCTCGGCATTCGCGTATATTTTATCAAGTCTTGCCTTCTCCACATTCAGAATTTTACCTCTCAGCGGAAGAATGGCCTGTGTTGCACGGCTTCTGGCAGTCTTGGCGGAACCACCGGCGGAATCTCCCTCTACGATGTATATCTCACATTTGGAAGGATCTTTGTCCATACAGTCAGCCAGTTTGCCCGGAAGGGACATTCCCTCCAGCGCAGACTTTCTCCTTGTCAGTTCTCTGGCTTTTCTGGCAGCATCTCTTGCACGCTGGGAAAGCACGGATTTCTCAATGATCGTCTTTGCAACAGCCGGATTCTGCTCCAGGAAAATTTCAAGCTGGCCGCTCACAACATTGTCCACTGCTCCCCTGGCCTCACTGTTTCCCAGTTTCTGTTTTGTCTGCCCCTCAAACTGCGGGTCCTCTATCTTAACACTGATAATGGCTGTCAGTCCTTCACGGATATCCTCTCCTGAAAGATTTGACTCACTCTCTTTTAAGATTTTATTCTTTCTTGCATATTCATTAAAGGTCTTGGTGAGGGCATTTCTAAATCCCACAATATGGGTTCCACCCTCAGGCGTTGTGATATTATTTACGAAACCATAAGTATTTTCTGTATAGGAATCGTTGTGCTGCATGGCAACTTCCACCACCACGCCGTCCTTTGTCCCCTCAAAGTAAAGAATATCTTCATAGAGTGCGGAATTACTTCTGTTCAGGTACTGCACGAACTCCTTGATACCGCCCTCATAGTGGAAAATGACTTCCTTTGGTTCCTCATCTCTCTTGTCCACAGCAATGATCTTCAGTCCTTTTGTCAGGAAGGCCATTTCACGGAACCGGTGTTTGAGCGTACTGAAGTCAAACACAGTCTCTTCAAATATTTGGGGGTCAGGAAGGAAGGTCACCATGGTTCCCCTCTTATCCGGATCACAGTCACCGATCACTTTTAATTTATAAATAGTTTTTCCACGCTCATAGCGCTGACGGTATACTTTTCCTTCATGAAAAATGGTGACCTCCAGCCATGTGGAGAGGGCATTCACAACAGATGCGCCAACACCGTGAAGACCGCCGGATACCTTATATCCCCCGCCGCCGAATTTACCGCCGGCATGCAGAATCGTAAAAACAACCTCAACCGCCGGAATGCCGGCTTTGTGGTTAATTCCTACCGGAATACCGCGGCCATTGTCTATAACCGTGATAGAATTATCCTCGTTTATAGATACTTCTATGGTATCGCAATAACCGGCCAGCGCTTCATCTACCGCATTATCTACAATCTCATACACCAGATGGTGCAGACCTCTGGCGGAGGTACTGCCGATATACATACCAGGCCTTTTTCTTACAGCCTCCAGTCCCTCAAGTATCTGAATCTGATCTGCTCCATACTCTGTTTTAATCTCTGTGCTCATGCATTTCCTCCTGTTTACCGGCAATGCTCACCGGTTTTCCACTGGTCGTCTCAGGGGGCAACTGTCCCCTCCACCACTTTAAACAATTTATTGATTTCAAATCTTTTATTGACAAAATCATCCAAACCTGTACAGGTTATCATAGTCTGCACATTCCGGATACTGTCCAGCAGGTAATTCTGCCTGCCTGCATCCAGTTCTGACAGAACATCATCCAGAAGAAGGATCGGAACATCCTTTATTTTCTTCTCCACCAGATAAATCTCTGATAATTTCAGGGATAGGGCGGCTGTGCGCTGCTGTCCCTGTGAACCAAACTTACGGATATCAATGTCATTTATTCTAACACATAAATCATCCCTGTGTGGTCCGGATGAAGTATTTCTGAATTTAAAATCTTTTTCCCGGTTTTTCCCCAGCTGTTCGTAGAACTCACCGCTCTTTACATTCGGCTCATAAACCAGTTCAATCTTTTCTTTTCCGCCTGTTATGCTGCTATGTATCCCTCCGATAATATCGTTTATATCACGGATAAATTCATGACGGCTTTCAATGATGGATCTTCCGTAACGTACCAGCTGTTCATCCCACACATCCAGAGTGGCCGCCAGACCGCTTTGAAATCCAATGTCCTTCAGCAGCTTGTTCCTCTGATTCAGAACATGGTTATAACTGGATAAATCAGATAAATACACCTTATTAAGTTGACATAACTCGGAATCAATAAATCTTCTTCTCTCACCGGGACCGTTCTTGATAATATTCAGATCCTCGGGTGAGAAAAATACAATGTTGACAATTCCGAACAGCTCACTGGCCCTTCGGATGGGAATACCGTCAATGGCTATGCCTTTGGCTTTATTCTTTTTCAGATGCATATCTATTTTATGGGATATGCCGTCCTTGTTCACAAACATTCTGATATGGGATTCATCCTGTTCAAACCGGATCATCTCCCTGTCTTTGCTGCCTCGGTGTGATTTCGTGGTACCGCACAGGTATACAGCTTCCAGAATATTCGTCTTGCCCTGGGCGTTGTCTCCATAGAGAATATTCGTTCCCTTGTCAAACTGCAGGGACAAAAGATTGTAATTCCTGTAATTTTTCAGTTCTATAGACTCAATATACATGTAAACACCTGTTGTTGGGATTATAGGATTAGTAAAATTATTTTACTATCTTGATTTCCTGTCCGTCATAAGTTACCAGATCCCCGTCGTAAAGTTTACGTCCTCTTCTGGTATCGGTCTCACCATTGACTTTTACGAGACCGTCCTGAATGACATATTTGGCTTCAACCCCGTCTTCCACAAGATTTGCGGCTTTCAGGGCCTGGCCTAACTTAATAAATTCATCTTTTAATTTGATTATTTCCATTTTTTCTCTCCTAACGGCTTTCAAACCCGTTTTTATCTGCTGACAGCGTTAAAGTTTACAGGAAGGATCAGATAAATATACTGCTCCTCGTCATCCCTGATAAAGCAGGGTGCCTTCGGATTCATGAGATAAATGCTGACTTCCTCGTCATCAATGACTTTCAGTGCATCTATCAAAAACTTGGGATTGAAACCGATGAGAATATCTTTTCCCTCTTTTTCAATATCAATGTCCTCTTTCATGGAACCGATCTGGGAATCAATGCGCAGCTCCATGGAGCCATCCTCAATGTGGATGATAATTGGTTTTTTATCTCCCTCTTTCACAAGAAGGGTTGCCCTGTCGATACAATCCAGAAATTCTCTTTTATTAATTTTAACTTTTGTCTCATAATCACTGGACAGCATCTGGTCAATCTTAAAGTAATCTCCCTCGATGAGACGGGATACTACCTTGGTATTATCAAATTCAAACAAGATATGGTTCTCTGCGAGATAGATATCCACCATATCTTCCATTTCACCGGATAAAATCTTACTGATCTCATTCAGTGTCTTACCGGGAACCACTACTTTTTTATCTGCGCACTCCTCCTTCAAGGCAATTTTTCTGATGGAGATCCGGTGTCCGTCAAGAGAAACAACTCTCAGCATATTGTTTTCAATCTGGAAAAGTTCACCTGTCATCAGTTTATTGTTCTCGTTGGCTGCAATGGAGAAAATAGTCTGTCTGATAATTTCTTTTAAAGTAAACTGTGAAATCCGTACACAGTCATTTTTTTCAATAAACGGAAGATAAGAAAAATCTTCTCCTGATTTTCCCGGAATATTGAACTTGGCTTTTTCACAAGTAATCAGTGTGTTCAGTTTTTCATCTGTTGTAATGGTAACATTATTATCCGGGAGCTTTCTGACAATCTCGGAAAATATCTTGGCATCCAGTGCGATGATGCCTTTTTCTTCTATAGTACCGTCGACGATTGTTTCGATTCCCAGTTCCATATCATTGGATGTGAATTTTATCTCGTTTGCAGATGCGTCAATGAGAATACATTCCAGAATGGGCATGGTTGTTTTTCCCGGTACGGCTTTCATGGCAATATTTACACTTTTTAATAGTTCTGATTTTGGACAAATTAATTTCATGATGTGTATAACTTCCTTTCTGTGCAAAAGTGGCTTTATCTATAAAATATTTAAAAGAAATCCGCAGTCGTAGCCTTAGGGGATGTGAATTTGTGAATAACCCTCGAAACCCGCATAAACTGCGGCTTTCACCGTATGGATAACTTTGTGGGTTAACGTTGAAGTTCAAGTGAATAAGCTGTTGATAAATGAGGCGCCCAAAACCGGGGTTCACGTTATCAACACTTATCCACATGAAAGTCACTGCTTATTCACCTAAGGTTGTGGATAGTGTATACCTTAAAGATTACTTGGCGGGATTTATCTTTTTCTTCAATATATCTATGATTTCTCTGGTGGCGTCGTTTTCCTCCACTTCCCGCTCTATTTTATTTATGCCGCTCATGATGGTCGTATGGTCACGTCCGCCCAGGCTGTCACCGATGATCTTCAGCGTAGTCTCTGTCATGTGGCGGCACAGGTACATGACAATCTGTCTTGGATATGCTATTTTTGAACTCCTTTTGTTTCCGGTCAGGTCTGAAGGAGTGAGATCAAAGTGTTCTGCTACTATATTAATAATGAGTTCCGGTGTTATAGTTCTCTTCTGGTTTGGGGATATGATATCTTTCAATACTTTTTCTGCCAGAGCCAGATTGATCTCCCGGTTCTCCAGGTTTGCATATGCCATGATCTTGTTCAGAGAACCTTCAAGTTCACGGATATTTGACTTTACATTCTGTGCGATATACTCGATGACCTGGTCGTCAATCTGGTATCCGTCCAGCTCCTCCTTCTTTCGGAGGATAGCCATTCGGGTTTCAAAATCAGGTGAGGAGATATCCACGATCAATCCCCACTCAAACCTGGAACGAAGCCGGTCCTCCAGGATTTCCATATCTTTCGGAGGCTTATCTGAGGAGATAATAATTTGCTTTTTAGCTCCGTGCAGGGCGTTGAAAGTGTGGAAAAATTCTTCCTGGGTGGATTCCTTTCCTATAATAAACTGTATATCATCGATCAGCAGTACATCTATGTTCCGGTATTTTTCCCGAAACTTGGACATAGTTGAATTATTGCCGTTACGGATGGATTCAATCAGTTCATTGGTAAAATATTCACTGGTCACATACAAAACCTTGGACTGCGGTCTCTTCTGCAGCACAAAATGTGCGATGGAGTGCATCAGATGGGTCTTTCCAAGACCAACACCTCCATATATAAAGAGGGGATTATACACTTCTCCCGGGGATTCTGCAACGGCGACGGAAGCTGCGTGTGCCAGTTTGTTATTGCTTCCGACTACAAACGTGTCAAAAGTGTATTTTGGATTTAAGTTGGCTTTTTCAATACTTTCATTTACTGCAGCGGAAGATACGGGGGTATCCGCCGTTTCCGGCGGCACGTCATCCGGTAAGATCAAAGCAATTTCATAGTCTTCTCCCACGGTCTCTGTAATTGCCACTTTTAATGGAAGAAGATATTTGTTGGCAATATAGTTAATACCGATCTGCCCTGTGGGGACAATGATGGTTACGGTGTCCCCCTCCACTTTGTGGACTGTCAGGGATTTCAGCCAGGTATTAAAAGAGACATCAGATAACTGATGCTCCGTTTTTATCATATTTAATATGTCTGTCCATTTTTCCTGTATTAAATGCATTTTGAATTCTCCCGATATGAAATAATTATTTCAATCCACATTTTGAGTTAAAAAGTCAACTCAAAATGAAATCTTCCTCTTTGTACAAGCACACAACAATAGAAAGTACGCGTCTGCGGACTTTCTATTGCAAAAAAACGTATTATTATCTATATATTATAATAAAATAGAATTTTTAGCAATGAAAAAATATTTCTAAACAGAAATCCACAAGGTTATGTTAATAATGTGGATAAAACCGTGTGGAAAATGAGGATTGTAAAGTTAAAAACATTGTGGAAAAAGAGAGATGTGAGAAATGTGTATAACTTTATTTACATCTTCCACATGGCGAAAATATGGATAAATCAAGGCTTTTTTGTCGAAAAGGGCAAAAAAGCGTGGGGAAAACGAAAAAGTTATCCACAAGTTATCCACAATTTGTGGATAACGTTACGTAAACCAGAAATGTGTGAATAACTGTGGGGATAATCATTTCAGGGATATGGTCCAGGGAATACTTTCCACAGGTCAGTATTTTGGAATGTGGAAAACGTGTGAATACACGGATTTCAGCCTATTTTCGTGATAAATATATTTAAATAAAAAAATAAAATATATCTTGACGAATCAGGGGTTTACGAATATAATTGAAATGATGTTTTCTATCATGCATAATCATAGGAATACTATCTGAAACAATAGATAGATATTTGGTTTAAAGGAGGTGCCTGGAATATGAAAATGACATTTCAGCCAAAAAAGAGAAGCAGATCCAAAGTTCATGGATTCAGAGCAAGAATGAGCAGTAAGGCCGGAAGAAAAGTTTTAGCTGCAAGAAGATTAAAAGGAAGAAAAAGATTATCAGCTTAAGACCGCAGATATGTGGTCTTTTCTTCTCTTCTTTTCATTAAAGGATGGTTTATGAAGTATTCGGAATCGTTAAAGAAAAACAGAGATTTTCAACTGGTTTATAAAAAGGGAACATCATTTGCAAATCGTTACTTAGTTATGTATGTGTTAAAAAACCAGTTGGACAGAAACAGAATTGGTATATCCGTAAGTAAAAAGGTAGGCAACAGTGTTGTGAGACATCATTTGACCAGGCTTCTCAGAGAAAGCTACCGATTAAACGAAGAAAAATTCAGGTGCGGATATGATATTGTTGTAGTAGTCAGGGTAAATGGAAAGGATCAGGGATTCAATTCCATGGAGAGTGCGCTTTTGCACTTAGGTAAGTTAACAAAGACCATAAGAAGTGAAGAGAATGAAGACAGTATTGATTAAGATGATTCGGCTTTATCAGAAATATTTATCCCCGTTAAAGAGAACCCGTTGTCCCTATATACCCACGTGTTCTCAGTATGGATTAGAAGCAATTGAGAAGTATGGTGCAGTAAAAGGTAGTTTATTGGCTTGCTGGAGAATATTAAGGTGTAATCCATTTTCAAAAGGCGGATACGATCCGGTACCATAATTGTTGTTTTATCTTGTTAGGAGATAATTATGCACCGCCGTTTTCTTAAAAGGCGGAATGCTTGAGAGATGAAGGTGACAAACCGGCTATAAGGAGGAAAATATTTTGGTTGCGTTGCTAACAAAGAGTACAATGCCGATTGTAAAATGGGTCGCTGAAGTAATGGGCTGGCTGATGAACGGCATTTACAGTATCGGGGTCACAAACCTGGGCCTCTGCATTATTTTATTTACGATTATTATTTATATGTTCATGACGCCTCTGCAGATCAAACAGCAGAAGTTCTCTAAGATGAATGCAGTCATGTCCCCGGAATTACAGAAAATAAACAAGAAATATAAAGGCAAAAAAGACCAGAACTCACAGATGAAGATGCAGGAAGAGACCATGGCCGTATATGAAAAGTACGGTGTATCTCCTACAGGAAGCTGTCTGCAGATGGTTATTCAGATGCCTATCTTCTTCGCTCTGTACCAGGTTATCATCAAGATGCCGGGATACATCGGAGGAATTAAGCACATGTTCGATTCCGCAGTTGTTAAAATCACAAATGTTGACGGATATGTGGGAATCATCACGGAATTTATTAAAGAGCATGGTATCAGAAGTTATAGCTGGCCCACAAATGGCAAGGGTGTAAATGATAACCATGTCATTGACTTTTTATACAGTCTGTCCCCCTCCCAGTGGGCAGATCTTGGCGATGTGGACAAGTTCAGCGGTTTTGCGCAGACCTTGAGTGACACTGCGGGTAAAATCCATCCCATGCAGAATTTCCTGGGTCTGAACATAGCGGACACACCGCTTTCCCTGATCAAGACAGGATGGAGTGAGCACACGTATCTTCTGATCGTTGCTGCGATCATGATTCCGCTGTTGTCCTGGCTGACTCAGATGCTGAACTTAAAATTAATGCCCACAGCAGCAACAGATGACACAAACAGCCAGATGAATGCCACAATGAAGGGTATGAACACTTTCATGCCTCTGTTTTCCGCTTTTATCTGTTTCTCATTCCCTGTAGGTATTGGTATCTACTGGATCGCCGGTTCTGTGATCCGCTGTGTACAGCAGCTTGTCATCAACAGACATCTGGACAATATGAATATGGATGATTTCATTAAAAAGAACCAGGAAAAGATGGCTAAGAAGCGTGCAAAAGCAGGACTTCCGCCGCAGAAGATCACGCAGCAGGCCAAGATGAATGTAAGAAACATTGAGGAGCCGAAGAAGACAACAGCTGAGGACAGAAATGCTGCAGTTCAGAAATCTACCGAATATTACAAGAATGTGCAGAATGCAAAACCGGGAAGTTTAGCTTCAAAGGCAAACATGGTTGCTCAATTTGATCAGAAAAACAAATCTAAGAAGAAGTAGGGGTAAGGGGGAAGAAGCATGGAATTCAAAGAATTTTCTGCAAAAACTGTAGACGAAGCGATCACAAAAGCTTGTCTGGATTTTGAGACCTCCAGTGAAAATCTGGAGATTCAGGTTTTATTTGAAGGTAGTTCAGGATTTTTAGGATTCGGAGCCAAACCGGCCAGGATCAATGTTCGCAGAAAAGAAGTATCCTTACCAGAAGAACCAGTAATTGAAGAGGCTGTTCCGGTAAAAGAAGAGAGAAAAGAAGCACCAAAGGAAGAAAGAAAAGAAGCGAAAAAAGAGTTCAAGAGCGAGCCGAGAAGAGAGCCTAAGAGGGAGCCGAAAAAAGATGCCAGAAAGGCAGAGGCTTTCAAAGAGGATGTAAAACCGCAGCATGAAGAGCGGAAGGTCGTTGAGAGAACAGAAGAAGAGATCACAGCTGTCAAAGCAGACGCGGAGAAGTTCTTAAGCGGCGTGTTTAAAGCCATGGAGCTTGAAGTTGAGATCAAGATGGAATATAAGAGCGCGGAAGGCAACCTGGAAATTGAATTTTTAGGTGAGGACATGGGCATTCTTATAGGCAAGAGAGGACAGACTCTGGATTCTCTGCAGTATCTCACAAGCCTTGTTGTCAACAAGGGAAGACAGGGATATATCCGTGTGAAGCTGGATACTGAGGATTACAGAAACAGGAGAAAAGAGACTCTGGAAAATCTGGCAAAGAGCATTGCCTACAAAGTCAGAAAGACCAGAAAACCGGTTTCCCTGGAGCCGATGAATCCCTATGAGAGAAGAATCATCCACTCTGCATTACAGGGCAACCGCTACGTGGAGACTTACAGTGAGGGAAATGAACCTTACCGCCACGTGGTTGTAAAGCTGAAAAAATAATATATATTAAGTATGATTATTCTAGGTGAAAGCGTGAATAATGGAGAATAAATTTCTCTGCGCTTTCGCCTGGAATTTTTTTAATTTTGACTATAAATTTACGTTACCTGTGTTAATGTTGAAATAGAATCAGAGGAGTTGAAGAAAATGGCAGATACCATTGCAGCAATCGCCACAGCTATGACGGCATCGGGAATCGGAATCATCCGTATGAGCGGTCCCGAAAGCCGCGGGATAGTCCGGAAGGTTTACCGTTCCAAAGGCGGCAGAAAGCAGATTGACAAGGAACCGTCACACACCATTCACTATGGGTTTATCTATGACGGGGAGGAAGAGATTGATGAGGTGCTGGTCATGCTCATGGACGGCCCCAGAAGCTATACCGGTGAGGATACGGTGGAGATTGACTGCCACGGCGGTGTTCTGGCCATGAAACGGGTGCTGGAGACCGTGATAAAATACGGCGCCCGCCCTGCAGAGCCGGGGGAATTTACAAAAAGGGCGTTCCTAAACGGAAGGATAGACCTGTCCCAGGCTGAAGCAGTGATTGATGTGATCAATGCCAAAAATGAATATGCGCTGAAAAGTTCCCTGAACCAGTTAAAGGGGTCTGTGCAGAAGGTGATCCGGGAAATCAGGGAGAGGATTATCTATCACATTGCCTATATTGAGTCAGCCCTGGATGACCCGGAGCATATCAGTATAGACGGATACGGGGAGACCCTGGAAAGAGAAGTGGCTGTACAGAAATCCAGAATCGAGAGACTGCTGGAAACTGCCGGGGAAGGCAAGATGATGAAGGAGGGTATCAAGACCGTCATTGTGGGCAAACCAAATGCGGGAAAATCTTCACTTATGAACCTTCTTGTGGGAGAGGAGAGAGCCATTGTAACGGATATTGCGGGAACTACCAGGGATATTCTGGAGGAGACCATTGTCCTGCACGGCATTTCCCTCCGTATGATAGACACAGCCGGTATCAGGGATACAGAGGACCGTGTGGAACAGATCGGTGTGGGAAGAGCAAAAGAGTACGCAAAGGACGCGGACCTGATTCTCTACGTGGTGGATTCCTCTATCCCCCTGGATGAGAACGATGAGGAGATCATCTCCATGCTGGAAGATAAGAAGGCAGTCATTCTGCTGAATAAGACGGATCTGGATACAGTGGTCTCAGAGGAAAGCCTGAGGCTGAGGATGAACCATCCGGTGATACCTGTATCCGCCAAGGAGGAGCAGGGGATCGATGTGCTGGAGCAGCAGATCAAAGATATGTTCTTTGAAGGCGAGCTGTCCTTTAATGATGAGGTATATATTACAAATATCCGCCATAAGACGGCTTTGGAGGACGCTGTGAAAAGCCTGGAGCTTGTGGAAAACAGCATTGCCATGCAGATGCCTGAGGATTTCTTCTCCATTGACCTGATGAACGCATACGAGAGTCTGGGAACCATTATCGGGGAGTCTGTGGGGGAAGACCTGGTAAATGAGATATTTGCGAAGTTCTGCACAGGAAAATAAAAATACGGTAGTGTTATCCACAAAAATCATCATATTTTATCGAAAATGTGGATAACAGAGTTCAAATAGAAAAATCATGTGAATAGTTATTTCAGAAAGGAAGCCATTAGAATGAACAATCTGGTTGAGAATTACGATATTGCCATTGTGGGCGCGGGTCATGCCGGCTGTGAGGCTGCGCTTGCCTGTGCACGTCTGGGCCTTGAGACCATCATGTTCACAGTGAGCGTGGACAGTATTGCGCTGATGCCCTGCAATCCCAACATAGGCGGGAGTTCCAAGGGCCATCTGGTGAGAGAGATTGATGCCCTTGGCGGTGAGATGGGAAAAAATATTGACAAGACCTTTATCCAGTCAAAAATGCTCAATGTATCGAAGGGACCTGCCGTCCATTCCCTGCGCGCCCAGGCGGACAAGCAGGAGTATACCAGGAGTATGAGAAGGGTACTGGAGAACACGGAACATCTCACCATCAAACAGGCCGAGGTGACAGAAATCCTGGCGCAGGAGCATAAGGCAGCAGGTGTAAAGACGTATTCAGGAGCCGTGTATCAGACAAAGGCTGTGGTGCTCTGTACCGGAACGTATCTGAAAGCCCGTTGCATCTACGGTGATGTAAGCAGTTATACAGGCCCGAACGGTCTGCAGGCTGCTAATTACCTGACGGAATCCCTGAAGAATCTGGGTGTGGAGATGTACCGGTTTAAGACGGGAACACCTGCCAGGATTGATAAGAGAAGTATTGACTTCTCCAAAATGGAAGAACAGTTCGGGGATGAGAGGGTGGTTCCCTTCTCCTTTTCCACGGATCCGGAGGATGTACAGATAGATCAGGCATCCTGCTGGCTTACTTATACCAATGAAAAGACGCATGAGATCATCAGGAACAACCTGGACCGCTCCCCTCTGTATTCCGGCATGATCGAGGGAACAGGGCCGAGATACTGCCCGTCTATTGAGGATAAAGTGGTAAAATTCGCGGATAAGAACAGACATCAGGTATTCCTGGAGCCGGAAGGGCTGTATACCAATGAAATGTATGTGGGCGGCATGTCCAGCTCCCTGCCGGAGGATGTGCAGTATGAGATGTATCACTCCGTACCCGGACTTGAGAATGCAAAGATTGTAAGGAATGCCTATGCCATAGAATACGACTGTATCAATGCAAGACAGCTTTATCCAACGCTTGAGTTCAAGGAGATAAAAGGGCTTTTCTCAGGCGGACAGTTTAACGGAAGTTCCGGTTATGAGGAGGCAGCAGCCCAGGGGCTTGTGGCAGGGATCAATGCGGCCATGGAGGTGCTGGGACGGGAAATGCTCATACTGGACCGGTCCGAATCCTACATCGGCGTTCTGATCGATGACCTGGTGACTAAGGAAAACCATGAACCTTACAGAATGATGACAAGCCGAGCGGAATACCGCCTGCTCCTCAGACAGGACAACGCGGACCTGCGCCTCAGGGAAAAAGGGTATCAGGTGGGTCTGGTGAGTGAGGAAGAGTATCAGTATGTACTCTGGAAGAAACAGAAGATAGAGGAGGAGGCAGCTCGTGTGGAGAATACCTTTGTGGGTGCTTCAAAGGAAGTGCAGGAACTTCTGGAATCTTACGGAAGTACACTGCTGAAAAACGGTTCCTCTCTGGCAGAGCTGATCAGGCGTCCGGAACTTTCCTACAAAATTCTGGCGCCGCTGGATAAAAAAAGGCCGAAACTTCCTGAGGATGTGGCAGAACAGGTAAACATTAACATCAAGTATGACGGTTATATCCGCAGGCAGTTAAAACAGGTGGAACAGTTTAAGAAACTGGAGACAAAACGTCTGCCTGAGGACCTGGATTATGAGGAAATAAGCGGATTGAGGATAGAGGCAAAGCAGAAGTTAAAGGAATACAGGCCGGTATCTATGGGACAGGCGTCCAGGATCGCGGGTGTATCCCCGGCGGATATATCGGTACTGCTTGTATATATGGAATCTTACAGAAGAAACGGAATTCATAAGGAGGCGGATGCATGAGTGAAGTGACAAATCAGGAACAGAAGGCATACTGCCTGGATATACTGGAGAATGGCTGCGGGGAATTGGGGCTGACCTTAACAGAGGAACAGAAGCAGCAGTTTGTGCGCTACTACGAGATGCTGGTGGAATGGAACAAGGTCATGAATCTGACGGGAATTACGGAGTTCGAGGAAGTTTTGACAAAACATTTTGTGGACAGTCTCTCTATTGTAAAAGCCCTGGATATGGAGAATATAAAATCCTGCATTGATGTGGGAACCGGAGCGGGATTCCCGGGGATTCCCCTTAAAATTGTATTTCCCCACCTTCAGGTGACACTTCTGGATTCCCTGAATAAACGTCTTAAATTTTTGGATGCCGTCATAGAAGACCTGGGGCTTGAGAGCATCTACACCGTGCACGGACGTGCAGAGGACGGGGCCAGAAGGCCGGAGCTCAGGGAACAGTATGATCTCAGTGTTACCAGGGCAGTGGCAAGGCTATGTACCATCAGTGAGTATTGCATGCCTTATGTAAAGGAAGGCGGCTTCTTTGTAGCTTATAAGTCAGGCAGAGTGAAAGAGGAACTTATGGAGGGGAAGAAAGCAGTATCCGTACTGGGAGGAAAGCTGGAGAAGACAGAAGAATTTCTCCTTCCGGGAACAGATATGGAGCGTTCCCTTGTAGTGATTCAGAAGGCAAAGCCTACACCGAAGAAATATCCGCGCAAAGCGGGAACTCCGGCGAAGGAGCCTATTTTGTGAGGTGAGCAGAATGGAATTGAAAGAAAGCCTGAAAAAGAGAGTAGAACTGTTTAAGAAAGAAAATCCTGTTGCTGACAAGGTAAAGGACAGGATCACTGCACCTTCCATGCCGTTTTTCGGGGAGGAAATTTTAGAGAAAGCAGTGACAGCCATTCTGGAGGGGGAGAATATCCTTCTCTGCGGAGACAAGGCCACGGGAAAGAATGTACTTGCCGAGAATCTGGCATGGATTTTCGGAAGGCCGCTTTACAATGTATCTTTCCATGTGAATACGGACAGCAGCACTTTGATCGGCACAGATACCTTTGTGGGCAATGAGGTAAAGCTTCGGAAAGGGCCTATTTACCAGTGCGCCAGATACGGGGGATTCGGAATCCTGGATGAGATCAATATGGCAAAGAATGATGCAGTGTCCGTCCTTCATGCAACGCTTGACTACAGGCGGGTCATTGATGTACCGGGATATGACAAGATAGATCTGGACCCGGCTACGCGGTTTATTGCTACCATGAATTATGGGTATGCGGGGACTAAGGAGTTAAATGAGGCCCTGGTCTCCAGGTTCATGGTGATCAATATGCCGTCCATGACGGAAGACAGGCTCATGGGAATCTTAAAGAGCGCGTTTCCTGATGTGAAGGACGGGGCACTTGAACAGTTCTCAGGACTTTTCCTGGATCTGCAGCTCAAGGCAAAAAACGGAGAGATTTCAACCAAAGCGGTGGATATGCGTGGACTGATTGGGGCATTGAAGCTGATAAAAGGCGGTTTAAACCCGGTTGATGCCATTGATATGGGAATCACGGATAAATGTTTCGACGCGTTTGAGAGAGAGCTGATTGCTGATATCGTCATGACCCGGATACCTGAGGAGTGGACCAGCAGCGATGTATTTTAAACAGACGCATATGGGGAGATGTATTGTATGGAAAACGAAGATAGATGGGAAGCAGAGGCAAACCGTCTGGATATCCAGAACAGGATCAGGAATCTCATGTGGACGGTCAGCCAGGATTATGAACTGGACATTGAGGTGGATCCGGAGGCCTGGCAGAAGTCAAAATACATTGCCTTTTATGATGCTGTCCGGCATGGAGGATTTGCCAGGTATTTCAGCGTTGAAGAGTATGAGTCTTACATAACGAAAAAGGTCTATGCCGGATGGGAACCGTCTGTGCTCCTTGCACTGGGAAGATTGTGTATTGACTGCGCTGTGTATAAAAAGCTGGAAAAGGAGCGGCGCGGCGTGGCGTCCATACGGCGCAGAGCCATGCGGGATACGCTGGAAAAGGACAGCATGAGGCTTACGCATACGGATTGGGGTAATATAGAAGCATGCTATCTGCGGTATATGCTGGATAAAACGGAGGCGGATGAGAGAAACCAGAGACTGATAGAGCTTATCTGTACGCTGGAAGACGCAGAGGATACTTCACAGATTGTAAATTGTCTCGGTGCTGTATATGAGGGGGCATATGCCAAGGGATTTACGAAGAAGTTCAAGGGCCTCAGCGAGGAACTCAGGGATTCTGAGGAGAACAGTAAAGAGTATACGGATAAAGAGAATCTGGAGGAGGAATCCGAGGAGAGTGAGGATGAGCATAAGGTAAATCTTTTTACCGATGAACTGATGGAGGAGGAAGATCTGCTGAACCGGCACAAGGCAAATGTGATCGTGCTGGACGAGGAATCTTCCGCCCGCCTGGATGAGTATGTAGAGCTTAATTATGGAAGGAGCTATCTGTCTGTCCAGGAACAGAAGCATCAGAACAGCCAGGTCTGCAGGGGCAGCCATGAGGGCTGTCGTCTGCATTTTACAGACGGGCTGCTGCACGGGGATCTGGAGGAGAGCGCCAAGGCTGAGTATGTAAAAAAGGTCAGAGATGATAATCTCAGGGTGCTGAATCTGAACCAGATGGTGACCAGACAGAATGTGCAGATGCTGGCAAATACACTGAAGCGGGCACTTCTTACCAGAAATGAGAGGGAAGTGGTGTCCAGTGAGTATGGGAGTATCTGTGCAAGAAAGTTGTGGAATCTGGGGAGGACAGACAACAGAAGGCTGTTTGAGCGCGAAATTATACGGGATAACACGGATTTCGCTGTGGAGATATTGATTGATGCAAGCGGCTCCCAACAGGGCAGACAGGCCCTTGTAGCGCTTCAGGGATATATTATCAGTGAGGCCCTGAGCATTGTGAGGATTCCGCAGAGGGTTATGGGATTCTGTACTTTTGGAGATTTTACTATTATGCAGAGATTCCGGGATTATGAGGATGACAGGGCCGCAAATGAGAGGATCTTTGAATTCTACGGTTCTGCCAATAACCGTGACGGGCTGGCTGTGAGAGCGGCGGCGGAAAGCCTGGAGAAACGGAAGGAAGAGAATAAGATTCTGATCGTACTCAGCGACGGAAGGCCAAATGATGTGATCGCAGGAAGCCTGAGGGGGAGTAAGAAGGAGGCTTATTGTACGGAATTTGCGGTGAAGGATACGGCTACAGAAGTGCGGAAGCTTAGGAATAAGAGGATTGCAGTGCTTGGAGTGTTTGCGGGGGAGGAGGAGGACCTGCAGGCAGAGAAGAAGATATTCGGGAGAGATTTTGCTTATATCCGGGATATTGGGAATTTTGCTAATGTTGTGGGACGGTATTTGAAGAGACAGCTTCTGGATGTTTAAAAGCGGCTGGCGGGGAATAGGGTTTGTTTCGTGCCCTGTCCTCCTGCCGAGCCTTCTTAAATCCGCGGAGGGGGATGTGGCAGCGGGAGGATAGAGCGCGGAGCGGAATGCGGCAGCAGGAGGCCGGTATTAGTGGTCAGAGAGTTGGTAAGGGGTGTTTTTTCAGGAAAGCCTGGGTGTTGGTAATGCCTTCCGTGAGGACGGACTGGTAGACATCCATGCTGGTGTATTTGTCATAGCGATAGAGACCTTGGGAGAGAAGGTCTTTTTTTATTGTTGTGATGGCTGTTTTCAGGGATGGAGTCTGGCGGCAGAGCGTGGTTATGTTGTCGCAGTAAGCTTCGGCTTTGGTAATGGTTTCCCGGTCAAAAAACCAAAGATCAAAGTTCCAGAGTTCATCCATGAATAGGGCGTGAAAGCCGTGGAACCAGACCGTTTTGCCCTCATCGTTGATTTCCTCGCGGGCTTCGTACCAGGTGGGGCGGAAGGTTGTCAGGATATAGAGTGTAAGTGAATGAAGTTTTTCAAGGGTCATGGAATCGTTTCGGATGTCAATGTCCAAATCGTTGTAAACCATCATATCCATACGGTAGCTGCCGATGGGGTGAGGTTCACCGTATTTTTTCAGTTCTTGGCAGAGCCCGGTTTCGTGGAGGAGTTTATCTGCTTTTTCTTTTATTGTCATAATTTTTCCTTTCATTTTTTCAGAATTCAAATGTTGTGGGCGGTGAAGTAGGCACGGAAGCGCATGGCGTCGTCCAGGGTGTGATGCCAGCCGTATTTTTTCAGATCAATGGTGTGCTCCGGTGTTACGGGGACGCCTTCTTTTTTCAGGAGGGATTCCTGAGTGTGGGGAAATGTAAAGGAGGCGGAACCTGAAAGATATCCTCTGTGGTTAACAACGCGGTGCGCAGGGATATCCGGGGAACTCAGTCTTTTGTTCAGGGCGTAGCCAACCTGGCGGGAATGGGTGGGCATGCCGCATAACAGGGCAATTTGGCCGTAGGTGGCAGCCCTGCCGCAGGGAATCTGCCTGCATACATATTCTACTCTTTTGTAAAAATCCATCTTGGTTCCTCTTCTGCAGTAAGTGTTTGTTTTCTTGAGCATACGATAATTTTTTTGAAAAGTCAATGCAGGCAGATGTGTGACAGATCTGTCGAATGATTGAGAAATTGTGCGAATGTTTGAAATTTAGAGTTTTGGATGAAAAAGGTCTGGTAATATTTCACAGAAAAATCACAGTCTTACCTAATTTTTATCACAATTAAAAAATAAAATTAGAAAGGTCAGATTATGGAAGCACAAGATTAAAGGAGGGAACATTTTGATTGAAGTAAGGAATCTTGTAAAAAAGTACGGAAATCATGTGGCAGTGGACCATCTGAACTTTACTGTGGAAAAAGGTAAAATTTACGGGTTTCTGGGACCAAATGGCGCCGGAAAGTCCACTACTATGAACATGATCACAGGATATATTGCGTCCACAGAGGGAGATATTCTGATTGACGGACATAATATCCTGGAGGAGCCTGAGAAGGCTAAAAAATGTATCGGCTATCTGCCCGAGCTGCCGCCTTTGTATCAGGATATGACAGTGATGGAATATTTGAAATTTGTGGCAGAGCTGAAATCCATTCCAAAGGCAGAAATAGAAAAGAACATATCCGAAGTTATGTCAACTACTAAACTGGAAGAAATGAAATACAGGCTGATCAAAAACCTGTCCAAAGGGTACAAGCAGAGAGTTGGCCTGGCACAGGCACTTTTGGGATATCCCGAAATTATCATTCTGGATGAACCCACAGTGGGGCTTGACCCAAAACAGATCATTGAGATTAGGGATTTGATCAAGAGTTTAGGTGAAAAACATACAGTTATCCTCAGTTCACATATCCTATCAGAGGTTAGTGCTGTATGTGATCATGTGCTCATTATTGATCGTGGCAGACTGGTTGCCAGCGATTCACCTGAAAATCTGAGTAAGGTTATGACAGGTGCAAATTCCCTTGAACTTACAGTAAAAGGACCGGAAGAGGAGATCAGAAAAGCGCTTGATATGGTGGACAATATAGAAGAACTTATCTATCATGAGTCCATGGTAAAAGACGCCTGTGATTTTACGGTCAAGATAGCCGGGGACCAGGACGTAAGGGAGAATATATTCTTTGCCCTGGCGGAAGCGAAATATCCTATCTTAAAGATGCAGTCAACGAATATGACATTAGAAGAAGTGTTCTTAAAGCTGACAGATAGCGGGGAGGAAAAAGAAGATGCTGGCGATATATAAGAAAGAAGTGAAGAGTTACCTTACATCCATGGTAGGTTATGTGTTTATGGCATTTATATTACTAATATTAGGTATTTATTTTACTGCATATAACCTGAACTATGCAACACCGGATTTCGGAGCAACTTTGAGTTCGGTTACATTTATATTTTTGATCATAACACCGGTACTGACAATGAGGATACTGGCAGAGGAGAAGAAAAATAAGACAGACCAGTTACTCTTTACTTCACCGGTGGCAGTTTGGAAAATTGTGCTGGGAAAATATCTGGGGATGGTCACGATCTATGTGATCCCTGTTATCATTGCTGCCTGCTATCCCCTTATTATGGGGAAATACGGTACGGTATCTTATCCTATGGCCTATACGGCTGTGATCGGCTTTTTCTTCCTGGGATGCGCCAACATAGCAGTGGGATTATTTTTATCCTCTGTCACAGAGAGTCAGGTTATTGCAGCTGTCCTTACATTCGGCGTTCTTTTCTGCAGTTATGTGATGAACGGAATTGAGTCCTTCTTCTCCCAGACAGCAGTGAGCTCTATGCTGGCTTTTGTGGTGATTGGGATTATAATTGCGTTCATTGTTTATCAGATGACAAGAGATGCGATCCTTACAGGCGTTGTGGGAGTTATATTGGTGGGAGTTACTGTGGTTCTGTATTTTGTAAAGTCTTCTCTTTTTGAAGGCGCCATACAAAAAGTATTGGATTTACTGGCGATCGCAAATCATTTTGATAACTTTGTTGGCGGTATACTGGATGTGACAGGAATCGTATATATGCTTTCCGTAATATGCATTTTTGTATTTCTGACAATTCAATCCATACAAAAACGGCGTTGGAGCTGATTTTGGAGGTCGAAGAAAGGAGAAAATGCAGACATGAAAGAAATAAAAAGTAATATTAATAAGAAAAAAATTAATATTAAAGATATTATTAGTAATAATAAAGAAAACAGACGAAAAAACAGGAAAAATCTGAAGCATGGAACATATAGTATGGGAGTAGTCGCGGTATTCGTGGCAATTCTGGTAGTAGTAAATCTGCTTATCCAGGAGCTTCCGTCAAAATACAGAGAAATAGACTTAAGTACACAAAAGATGTACAGTATCGGAGATCAGACAAAAAAACTGCTGAAGAATCTGGATAAAGATGTTACCTTATATTTTATAGCACAGAAAGGTTCTGAAAGCAGTGATATAGAAAAACTGCTGGAACGGTATGAGGAAAGCAGTGACCATGTAAAGGTAGAGCAGAAAGATCCTGCTGTTAATCCAAAGTTTACCTCACAGTATACAACAGAAGGAGTAAACAACAATAGTGTTATTGTAGTTTCCGGTGATAAAAGTAAAGTGGTTGATTATAACTCCATGTATGAGACCTCTGTGAATTACCAGACATATGCAAGCGAAGTGACCGGGTTTGACGGAGAGGGACAGCTTACTAGTGCGATCAACTATGTGACATCAGATAATATGCCTGTAATGTATACACTGGAAGGTCACGATGAGTCTTCTATGAGCGATTCACTGAAAGATATGATACAGAAGGCAAATATTGATATCCAATCTCTAAATCTTCTTACAATGGACGCTGTTCCGGAAGATGCGGACTGTTTGTTTATTTTTGCACCATCAAAGGATATTTCGGAGGATGAGGCAAAGAAGATTATTACTTACCTGGAAGACGGAGGAAAAGCACTGATTGTATCCAATTATACAGGGGAAGACATGCCTAATTTTGCCTCTGTTTTGGAAAATTACGGCGTGAAAACCGTTGACGGCATTATTCTTGAAGCAGATACAAACCATTATATTTCTCAGAACCCGTCATACCTGCTTCCTAATATAGAAAGCAATGATATTACCTCAAATCTCTCCTCCCAAAGCCGTTATATCCTTATGCCTTTGGCTCAGGGAATTGAGACAACAGATAATTATAGGGATACTTTGACAATTCAGAATATACTAACCACATCCGACAGTTCTTATTCCAAAGTAAATGTGGAAAATATGCAGACAATGGAGAAAGAAAGTGGAGACATTGACGGTCCATTCCATGTAGGTGTGGCAATCAGTGAAGATCTGGAGGATGATAAACAGACGCAGATTGTATATTATTCATCTGAGACACTGTTTAATGACAATATGAATACAATGGTATCCGGTGCAAACTTTGAATTGATTTCCGCATCTGTCAACTGGATGTGCTCAAACGAAGATGGCAGTACAATATCAATATCCAGTAAAAGTCTGGATACGTCGACCTTGACAATACCAGCAGCAGACGCCAGCTTCTGGAGTATATTTGTTATGGCTGTAGTACCGGCATTTTTGGTGATTTTAGGTGGTGGAATCTGGATGAAGAGGAGAAAACAGTAAATGAAGAAAAAAAATACAGCACTTATTGCAGGCATTATCATATTAGCTTTGCTGCTGGTATTTTATCTTGTTCTTCATAACAGCAGCAAAGAGGACAGTCAGGATACTGAGAAAACATCAGAAACGGCATTCGAGACAACTGTAGAAGATATCAGTGAAGCGGTATTCAAATCAGGTGAAAATGAATATAAATTTACAAAAAGTGATGACATATGGAAATACAACGGAGAAGAAAACTTTCCGCTGGATCAATCAGCATTTGAAGAAATTATCAGTAAATTTGAAAAAATAGCTGCTGACAGAGTGTTAGAAAAACCGGATAATATTTCGGAATATGGTTTGGATAATCCAACTGTTACTGTAAGTTTAAAAGATAAAGATGGAAAGGAACAGACGCTGCAATTTGGAGATACAAATTCAGTTACAAGCAGCAGCTATATGACGCTGAACAAAGATAATGAAAAAGTTTATATGGTTTCCTCCACAATTGTCACTTCGCTGCAGTTTGATATCAATGATCTGGCAGAAAAAGAAACATTTCCAAGTATTACAGACATAACAGGCGTCATAATGGAAAGAAATGGACAGACATTTTCAGTTTTCAAAGACAGCAGTTCCAGTACAGGCTGGACTGTAACGGGATGGGATGGTACAAAGAAAGATGCGGGCAGTTCACAGGTATCTGAATTTACTAACCCCATAACAAGTTTATCCTGGAGCAGTTTTATCAGTCAAAATACAGAAGATTTGAGTCAGTATGGACTTGATAACCCGACAATAATTACGATAAATTATCAGGTTACTGAAACAAAATCTACTGATAAAACGAAAGATGACAGTGCAGATACTGCGGATGGCAGCAATACTACAGACAATAAAAGTAAGGATGCTGAAGCTGAGAGTGATACCACAGAAGATACAGAGGAAAAAGTGACTGTCGATAAACAGGAAGTTTTATTAATAGGTAATAAAACAGAAGATAACAGTTATTATGCTAAGCTTCAGAGTCAGTCAGGGGTTTATACTTTAAGCAGTTCTACTGTTGACAATCTCCTGAATGCAGAAGTAAATCAATTCCTCAGTACTTATGTATCAGATTATATTTTTGCCGATCTGGATAAAGTCACTATTGAAAAAGATGGAAATACCTATGAATTTACTAAGAAAACTGAGGAAAAACAGGTAGAGAGTGACAGTGATAAAGAAAATACAGAGGATACAGATACAGAAGAAGAGGAAACAACAACGGTTACTACCTATTATATGAATGGCAAAGAAATAGAACTGTCTGATTTCTCTGAGTTTTACAGTCTTATAAGCGGTATGGAATGCCAGGAACGGTTAGACACGGTTCCTGATATGGAAAATCCACCTGAAATGACAGTACATTTCTACAAGGAAAATGGTGTGGATGTGACTACTGAGTATTATGCGTATGATTCCAGCTTTTATCTGGTAAAAGACAGCAAAGGAAATGCATCATTAGTAAACAAAATGAAAGTAAAAGAACTGACAGAGGCTTTTAATGCCTTTTTAGAAAAACAGAATAAGGAATCATAAAAACAAAAGTATACTTTACAATTGAGTTTATCACATATGAGTAAATAACCTAAAAAGAGTCCTGCAGCCGGAAATGCTGCAGAACTCTTTTTGTAAATGTTTCACGTGAAACATTTAATCAAGAAATATATTTAACTGTTCCATTAATTTATCGGGTGTCTCCATTTGCGGTAAGTGTTTGGCTCCTTTCAAACTAATTGCCTCAACAGCAGGATTACATTCTGTATACTGAGATATAATATCTTTGCTGTCCCTCTCTGCCTCACCTTCAATAATAAAAATACTCTGATCAATTGCCTTTAAAGCATGATTAATATTATTGTTTGTATACCGTCCTATTATGCTGGAAAGCAGATACCTTGAACTGCTCATCCCCTTATGGGCCGCTTCATAATAAGTATCCAGCCATTCTGCAGTCATATTAAAAGGATTATACAAATACTGCTCCGTAAACAGCAGTTGAATATTACTCTGACATGTAATCATATTATAAACCAAAGTTCCAAAAACAGGTATTTCCAAAAGGAACTTATACAGTTTACTCTTTTTATCAGGTATCTTATTCAAAGCATTAAGCGCTGGCGGATTGATCATGACGATCTTACCAAACAAATCTGTTTCATTATGGCAGGCCATCAAAGCAAAGGAGCCTGAATAACCGCTGGTGATAACATCCGTTCTCTCATGAATCACATTTTTAATAAAATCTGAAATAATCTGCACATATAAGTAGTTTGTATATGTGATTCTCTGCTTATCGGACCGTCCGCACCCCAGCAGATCAATGGTATAAACCGTATGGTTTTCAGCCAGCTTATCCACAATCTTATTCCACTCATAAGCTGAGCTATAAACCGTCAAATCATGCACCAACAAAACCGGCGTCCCAGTCCCAATCTTCTTATAATATATCTTCCCAAATCGCCAATTATAATAATTGTTAGCTGTGGACTTCAACATTTCCTTCAACACAGCAGTCCCAAATATAAGCCGATTAATCACATAAATAATACCCGTTGCAATGGAAAAAAGTATACTTGCCGTAATTATTTTATGCCTGGATTTCTTCATAAAACCGTCCACCTCCTGAAAAAGAATATACTAATATTATAAGACATTAAAGTGAATTATACAAGTTAAAATAATTTACAGTCCATAATCAAATAGATAGTCATACGACATAAAGATATATCTTATATTCACATATAGTGCACGTATTGCAGCATATAATAAACATTGTTATTATTAAAGCATACAAAAGGTATTTTAACTTTATTATCACAATCTGCATGATCTACTTTGCAGCATATCTTTCCCCAATTTGTTTAATACAGCCCACTCCACAAATCTTATCTGACAAAAATCTCCTACAAACCATAGTAGATAACTTATCGAAAGCAATTTTTAAACACAATTTCCTAACACATTCTATTTTATGAACGCGATTATTGCACAGACTGTCATATAAAGACTATGCGACATAAAACCTTGTATATTGTTTTAGATTAATTATTTAAAGTTAAATAATATATCTGATTTTTAAAAGAAACAAAAGCAATAGAAACAATAAATTAATAAATCCATAAAATCAGTTGCTGATTTTATGGATTTAATATAGTACAAAACCTTCATTATACATAGTTTAACAAAGCCACACTAAACAAGCCACAAATGCTTCTATAAATGTTTCACGTGAAACATTACAAGTATAATATCGATACAGAGAAAACCAGGATGGGAAGCAGGGGGAGGGCAGGTGTATGGGGAAAACGATGTCTAGTGGAGCGTTCGGGAGATCCACCTGCCCCAGACACTTAATGAGGAGGCCGTTGTCGACGAATTTAGTGACTGGGAGCAGGTTAGCTTCCGGACAAGCGAAACGCTTCGTTTTCCCCATACACCTGCCCTCCCCCTGCTTCCCATCCGTCCGCCTTCTACTCTATTTCCCCATATACAATATAACCAATAAAATACCAATAAAAAAATGTTTCACGTGAAACATTCTTATGGAAATACTCCACAATTAATGCTATAATAAACACGTATATCATAATCCAAAAAACACATCAAAAAACTTTTCCACACAGATGAAAAGAGGAGAGTATAATTGGGAAGAATTATAGCTATAGCAAACCAAAAAGGCGGCGTAGGCAAATCAACCACAGCCATTAATCTTTCCGCCTGCCTGGCAGAAATGAGCCAAAAAGTCCTCATTATAGATATCGACCCCCAGGGAAACACCACAAGCGGCGTAGGCGTAGAAAAAGAAAACTTAGACGCCACACTGTATGAACTGCTTCTCGGAGACTGCGATTTATCTGACTGCCTGATTGAAAACGTATTTGAAAACCTATCCATTATCCCGTCTAACGTCAACCTGGCCGGAGCCGAGATCGAACTGGTAGGAGTAGAAGACAGAGAATTTTTATTAAAGAATCATATTGACACCATAAAAGACAAATATGATTTCATCATTATGGATTGCCCTCCATCACTAAATATTTTGACAATCAATGCAATGACAACAGCAGATTCCGTTCTTGTACCCATTCAATGTGAATACTACGCATTGGAAGGACTGACACAGCTCATTCATACCATAGAATTAGTACAGGAACGTTTAAATCCTTCACTTGTTATTGAAGGTGTAGTGTTTACCATGTATGACGCCAGGACAAACCTTTCCCTGCAGGTTGTAGAGAACGTAAAGAGCAATCTGAATCAATCCATCTACAAAACTATTATACCGAGAAATGTCCGTCTTGCAGAGGCGCCCAGTTATGGTCTGCCCATTACACTATATGATAAAAAATCTGTGGGAGCAGAGAGTTACAAACTCCTGGCAGAGGAAGTATTACATAAGGGGGATGAAGAATGGCAGTAAGAAAAGGTGGTCTTGGAAAAGGACTGGATTCCATGATTCCGGATACCAGTGCTAAGGTAAAAAAGAAAATCCCTGGCCCAACACCTGCTGAGAATACAAAAGAAGTTGACATAAAAAATGAAAAATCCGTACAGATGATTAAAATGTCAATGATAGAACCAAACAGGGAGCAGCCCAGAAAACAGTTTGGGGAGGACGCACTGCTGGAACTTGCAGAGTCCATTAAACAGTTTGGCATACTGCAGCCGCTTCTGGTTCAGAAAAAGGGTGATTATTACGAAATCATCGCAGGTGAGCGGAGGTGGAGAGCCTCCAAACTGGCAGGTATCAAAGAAATTCCGGTTATCATAAAAGAATTCTCTGATCAGGAAGCAGTAGAAATTTCACTTATTGAGAATATTCAGAGAGAGGATCTGAACCCTATTGAGGAGGCTGTGGCATATAAACGGCTTATGGAAGAATTTCATTTGAAACAGGATGCCATTGCTGAGAGAGTGTCTAAAAGTCGTACTGCCGTAACTAATTCCATGCGTCTTTTAAAGCTGGATGACCGTGTACAGCAGATGCTTATTGATGAGATGATCACAACAGGTCATGCCAGGGCGCTTCTGGCAATAGAAGACTCTGAAATTCAGGTTATGGCAGCAACAAAGGTATTCGATGAAAAATTAAGTGTGAGGGAAACAGAAAAACTGGTAAAAGAGATCCTGAATCCCGCACCTGAGAAACAGGAAAAGCCGGTGGATGAAGCACAGAATCTGGTCTATCAGCAGTTGGAGGAAAAAATTAAACAGATTATTGGCTCTAAGGTGGCAATACACCGAAAGAACAATGATAAGGGGAAAATAGAAATTGAATATTACTCCAAGGATGAGCTGGAACGTATTATAGAACTACTGGAAACGATTAGATAAAATAAGGGAGTTGTGAACAACAGATGAGTAGTTTATTAGAAAGTCTTCAGTCTCACTCCGGAATATTGATGGTTTTACTGCTGGTCGTAGTGGTCATACTGCTGATCTGCGTATTTAACCTTTCATTGGGACTGAACCGGCTAAACAGGAAGTATACGCTGTTCATGAAGGGAAAAGATGGACAATCTCTTGAACGGCTTTTTAAAAGAAAATTCGATTTGATAGAAAAACTGGTGCGCTCCACAGATGACAATGGAGAAGAAATTGAGAAAATATGGAAAGTCATGGATAAATCCCTGAACAAATACGGTATTGTAAAATATGACGCCTTTGAAGACATGGGAGGCAAACTGAGTTTTGTGCTGGCCATGCTTGACAAAAATAATACCGGCTTTCTGCTCAATGCTATACACAGCAGAGAAAATTGCTTTCTCTATATTAAAGAGATCGTAAATGGGGAATCCTATGTAGTATTGAGTGAAGAAGAAGTGGAAGCTCTGAGACAGGCTGTGAATTTCGGTATTTTACAGGAGACAGAGTTAGATGACTGACCGTGGTCTGATAATTTGGCAGATTGAATTGTTGCCACAAATTATGTAAATAATCTTATGTAAACAAACTTGTGAAAACAAAAGGAGAACAGAGATGTTAGACATTAAATTTTTAAGAGAAAACCCGGAAATTGTAAAGCAGAATATTAAAAATAAATTTCAGGACAGCAAATTGCCGCTTGTAGATGAAGTGATCGAGCTGGACAAGAGAAACCGTGACATCAAGAAGGAAGTTGAGGCATTAAGGGCTGAAAGAAACAAAATCTCCAAGATGATAGGAGGGCTTATGAAGGAAGGCAGGAAAGAGGAGGCAGAGGAGGTAAAGAAAAAAGTTACAGCCAATGCTGAGACGGTAGAACGCCTGTCTGCAGAGGAAAGAGAAGTAGAGGAAAAGATCAGAACGATCATGATGACAATACCAAACATCATTGATCCGTCAGTGCCCATCGGAAAGGACGACACGGAGAATGTAGAGGTCCAGAAGTATGGCGAACCGGTGGTTCCTGAGTTTGAGATTCCCTATCACGCAGAAATTATGGAAAGCTTCAATGGACTTGATCTGGACAGCGCCAGAAAGGTAGCCGGAAACGGATTCTATTATCTTATGGGTGATATTGCAAGACTTCACTCTGCTGTTATTTCCTACGCAAGGGATTTTATGATAAACAGAGGATTTACCTACTGTGTACCTCCTTTCATGATCCGCAGCGATGTGGTGACAGGCGTTATGAGCTTTGCTGAGATGGATGCCATGATGTACAAGATCGAGGGTGAAGACCTGTATCTCATCGGAACCAGCGAGCATTCCATGATCGGTAAATTCATTGACACGATCATCCCCGAGGAGGAGCTGCCCAAGACTCTTACAAGCTATTCCCCGTGCTTCAGGAAAGAAAAGGGAGCACACGGGCTGGAAGAGCGCGGTGTATACCGTATCCATCAGTTTGAGAAGCAGGAAATGATCGTTGTCTGCAAACCGGAGGAAAGTAAAGAGTGGTTTGACAAATTGTGGCAGAACACCGTAGATTTATTCCGCTCCCTGGATATTCCGGTGCGTACACTGGAATGCTGCTCCGGAGACCTGGCGGATTTGAAGGTGAAATCCGTGGATGTGGAAGCGTGGTCACCGAGACAGAAAAAATATTTTGAGGTGGGAAGCTGTTCAAACCTGGGTGATGCACAGGCCAGAAGATTAAAAATCCGTATAAATGGGAAAGATGGCAAGTATCTGGCGCATACCTTGAACAATACAGTTGTTGCCCCGCCGAGAATGCTGATCGCATTTCTGGAAAATAACCTGCAGGCAGATGGCTCTGTAAGGATTCCGGAGGCTTTAAGACCTTATATGGGCGGTATGACAGAAATAAAGTAAATATTATGTAAACAAAGTTATGTAAACCTTAACCAGACGGAGGTACGTATTTGCACAGTTATTTGAAATCCATTGGTTTTTCCGGTATAAACGGAAAAAAAGAGGTGGACCGGATTCTTAAAGATGTAATCTTACATTATGATGAGAAGACAGTGATTGAAGACAGAAAAAATCATATGTTCGCGGAAATCTCTAAAACCTTTGGCTGTGATTTTGGAATAACGGTATGCGGAGAATATGATGAGAATAATGAGTTCCAGATGGAATATTATTTTCCGTATTTCCGCGGTACCGGGATTACTACCCAGGAGGACGTGGTAATCGAAAAGCATGCAGGAAAGGAATCTTACGCAGGCGCCTGTGATGACGTGAGAATTGGAGTGACCATTATATTTTATCTGCAGAATGCAGGGGAATATCTAACAGAGAGAAGCCATGGAAATTATTCCAGAGGCTCCTATGCCATAACCCTTGCGGCCCTGGCTAAGGAGGGAAAGATTCTTCTTCCTGTCACAAAGGATGAGAAACAGGAAAAAGAAGAGAAGGAAAATACCATCAACCGCAACCGTATGATCGCGGCTGCACGTAATGGCGATGAGGATGCCATGGAGAATCTGACCATGGAGGATATTGATATCTATTCCATGATCTCCGGCAGAATACCCAATGAAGATGTGTACTCTATTGTAGATACATATTTTATGCCGTACGGAATGGAATGTGACCTGTATAATGTCATGGGAGAAATACTTGACTGCTCCAGAGTCAGAAATGTCATGACAAACGAGGAAGTCTACGAACTCAGAATCTCATGCAATGACCTGGAAATTGATGTGTGTATCAACACAAATGATCTGATGGGAGAGCCTGAGGTGGGACGGCGCTTTAAAGGCGTTATCTGGCTTCAGGGGAGTATTCACTTCTGATTATATTTTTGCATATGTCGTGTTTTGTTGAGATACAGGGCAGAAAAGGGAATAAAGATTTAAGAAAAAGGTATCGGACGCTGTATTCCGGTATCTTTTTTTGTCTGTTAGATTTATTTTGGTTGAATTGCATAAAGGAGAGGCAAAAACATTGACGTTTATGTGAATTCAGCACTATAATGGATATATTGATGGTATTGTATGTGTGTTGGAGGGGCTATGGAAAAGCTATCGGTTAATAATAAAAGCAAAATATATATTATAGACAGTGATTACAGGATCGTCAGCTGCAATGATGCGCTGAAGGAGACTTTTCCCGAATTGGAGTGCGGGCAGATCTGTTATCAGATTCTGTGTAATGAGGATAAGCCCTGCGGGGAGTGTCCTCTTGCCCGGAAGGACGGGGATAATGCCATTTTCTATAATAAAAAGGTTAAGAAATGGGTGGAGGTTAATTCCGGAGCCATTGACTGGCCCGGCTCCGGTATCTGCAGCATGGTTCTGGCAAAGGAGATACATGAGGGCAATAAAAGCCTGTTTTTTAATCTTACCAACCTCACCGCATATGATGAATTGTACGAGCTGAATATTACACAAAATACATACAAAAAACTGTACCAAATGCAGGAAAAATATCCCCCTGTCCCCTCATCTGGCAGTCTTACACAGATGCTTCAGGATACAGGAGAGCGCCTGATCCATCCGGATGACAGGGAAGAATATTTCAGGTTCTGGAACCTGGATGATATTCTGACAAGGATGGCAAAGGATACAGCGGAAAATGCCGTGAGAAGCCAGTGCAGAAAAAAGATGCAGAATGGTGATTTCTGCTGGATTCTTCAGCTTGTTGTGCCGCTTAGGCATAGCGGGGACGGAGATCAGATCCTTATGTGCTTTATCCAGGATATCAATACCCAGAAGACAAAGCAGATGAAACAGGAGCACCAAAATCAACTGCAGGACAACGCTTATGACAGTCTGACCGGGCTTTACAGGAAGAATATCTTTTTCTCAAAAGCCGATGAATTTCTGAAGGCAGGCGGGGATCAGAGATACTGTCTGATGGCTGTTGATATAGAACACTTTAAGATTTTCAATGAATGGTATGGACAGGAGGCCGGTGACAGATTTCTTAAAATAGCAGGAGGATTTTTTAAAAGGACCCAGGAAAGCAACAAGGGAATCGCCGGTTATATGGGAGATGATGATTTTGTTATCATACTGCCTGATGACAGGGAAACGATTAAAAGTATACAGGATGAGATCTTGAACTACGTAAAGCAGTACGGAGGAAATGCCGGATTCCTTCCTGTATTCGGTATGTATGAGATAACAGATAAAAGCCTGCCTGTAAGCACCATGTATGACCGGGCATCCATTGCGCTGGCATCCGTAAAGGGAAATTATGCAAAACGTGTTTCCTGGTATGATGCGGCAATGATGCAGAAAATTGAGGAAAACCACTTACTTTTATCAGAAGTGCAGAGAGCACTGACAAACGGCGAGTTTGTATTTTATGGGCAGCCAAAATGTAATATGATGACAGGGAGGATCATAGGCCTGGAATCACTTGTCAGGTGGATTCATCCCGAGCGGGGCCTGGTTCCCCCGGATGAATTTATTCCGGTGCTGGAGAACAGCGGATTTATCGCAAAACTGGATATGTATGTCTGGGATATGGTATGCAGCAGCGTGAGAGGGTGGCTGGACAGGGGATACCGGGTGGTTCCCATATCTGTCAATGTGTCCAGAGTAGATATTTATACGGTTGATGTGGCGGAGTGTTTCTGCGGGCTGATAAAGAAGTACAGGCTGGACCCATCGCTGATAGAGATAGAGATTACGGAGAGTGCTTACGCGGAAAATTATAATATTATCAGAGCGGCTGTGGAGAACCTGCGGAAGTCAGGGTTTACGGTTCTCATGGATGACTTCGGAAGCGGATACTCCTCCCTCAATATGTTAAAGGATGTCAATGTGGACATTCTTAAAATAGACATGAAGTTCCTGGATATGAATGAGGAGAGCGCAGACAGAGGAATGGGTATACTGGAAGCCATAACGAGTATGGCACGGCTGATGGGAATCCGCGTGATCGCAGAAGGGGTTGAGACAAAGGAACAGGTGGATTTTCTCCTGGATATGGGATGTATCTATGCACAGGGGTATTATTTTTACAAACCAATGCCGGTAGAAGCCTTTGAAAAGCTTCTTGCAGATGAAAACAAAGTGGATTTCAGGGGAATCAAGGCCAGGGAGATTGAGAGGTTCCGTATAAAGGATATGTTCAGAGATAATGTGTTCAGTGAGACCATGATGAACAATATCCTGGGCGGAATAGCATTTTATGATGTTTACCGGAACGATGTAGAGCTTATACGCGTCAATGAACAATATTACAGGATCATGGAGACAGACCCTGTAGAGCTTGAGGAAAATAAAGTAAGGATCATCCAATACGTCTATGAGGATGACAGGCGGGAAATGCTGAGCATTTTCCAGAAAGCTTATGAAAAGTCAATAACAGGAGCGGAAGGCGAAGTCAGGCGTCTGAAAGGGAACGGTAAGACAATCTGGATGCATATTCATGTGTTTTTCCTGAAGGAACAGGATGGGCACAGATTTTATTACGGATCTGTCAGTGATGTCACCATGCAGAAGGAGAGGGAGGCCATGCTGGAATCTTCCCAGAGAGCACTTGCCGCTGTTCTCAATGTATCGGAAAACGATGCATCCTTTATGAAGCTGACAGAGGAGAACAGAAAGACAGCCGCCACTATATTTGCCCAGATGTCCCCGGGCGGCATGATCGGGGGATACTGCGAGGAGGGATTTCCTCTTTATTTTGCCAATTATGAGATGATCCGTCTGATGGGTTATGAAAGTTATGAGGAACTTAACGCGGCCATTAAAGGACAGGTGATCAATACCATTCATCCGGATGACAGGGAGCGGGTGGGCCATGATATTGGCGCGTATTATCCGGGTGCGGAGTACACTACAACATACCGTATGCCGAAAAAGGATGGTTCCTGGTTCTGGACCCTGGATAAGGGGAAAATAATCAGGGCGGAAGATGGAAGAATGGCTATTGTCAGTGCGTGTACGGATATCTCTGAGACCATGATGGTACAGCAGCAGCTTGCGGAGCGCAACGCCATGCTGCTGAGCCAGAACCAGGAGCTCAAGTTTCTGAATTATGACATGCCCGGCGGATATCACAGATGCGCGGACACACCGGAGTATGATTTCCTCTATATCAGTGACAAATTCCTGGAAATGCTGGGCTATACAAGGGCTGAGATACAGGAGCTGTTTCAGAACAAATTTATGCGGATGGTGCACCCGGATGACCGGCGCCTGGCTGAGGAAGGCGCTGAGTTACTGAGGCGTAATACCGTATCACATAATCTGGAATACAGGATCTTGGGAAAGCATGGGTATATATGGGTCATTGACCAGAGTAAATATATGAATTTTCACGGAACGTCATTTTTCCAGGGAGTTGTTGTGGATGTGACGGAGACCATGGAACTGAAAAATAAGATGCGGATGTTCATGGAGAATTTCTCAGATAATGTTGTACTTGTACATTATAAGAATGGGATATTCAGGTATGAGATACTGGGAGACGGACTTTTCCGGGAACTGGGATATACAAAGGAAGAGTATGAAAAACCATGGAAAACAGGACAGGAGCTGCAGTCTGTCAGGAGAGAACTGGAGGATGCCATCAAGTCAGGAAGGAACTACCAGGATACCATTGAGATCAAAATGCCGGATAACCTGAAGATATGGCTCAGTATGGACGGCAGGTTTATCAGCGGGGATGAGGAGGGCAGCGTCTATCTCTGCATTTACAGGGATGTGACCTCCATTAAGAAAAAGGAACATGAGCTGTGGCTGGTGAGAAAGGAAATTGAGAGTATCCTCCGTCTGGCGGATATCAACGGATGGGAGTGGGATTTCAGAAGAAATATGCTCACTCTGTCTGATATCCAGCATCTGAAGTCAGGGAAAAAGAAGGATACCTCCCGGCTGATAGGAAATTTTCCGCTTTGTTTTCTGGAAAAAGAACGGATGCCTGAAGCGTACAGGGAATCCTTCATAGACATATTAAAGAAATTATACAAAAATTATTTTGGGGCCGGTGTGGAATGTACATTTCCGCTGATAAAGGCAGATGGAAAGGCTGTATGGGTCAAGGCGGCAGGGGAGACTATCTGTGATAAGAACGGTATTCCCGTAAAAGCAGTGGGATATTATCTGGATGTCACAGAGCAGAAAAACCAGGAACTGCGTCTCACTAAAATTGCCGAGGCGGATGCCCTGACAGGATTGTTTAACCGTCAGACAGCAATACCCAGAATCAAAAGTTATCTGGCGGATATGGAGGGCGGGGAGGAAACCGCTGCGATCATCATGTTTGACCTGGATAACTTTAAACTGGCTAATGACGTATTCGGCCATGCATACGGCGATGAGATGATCTGCAAAAATGCCGGGAAGCTGAAAGGATTTTTCAGAAGCGATGACATACTCTGCCGGATCGGCGGAGATGAATTTCTTATATTCTGCAGGCGGATCAGGGACACGGATGTGCATGCAAAGCTTGAAAAAGTGATGGAGAGTATGGTCACTGTCCGCAGCGACGGGAAGCATGAGATCGTCTTCTCCGTATCCGCCGGCTATGTCATGATACCTGAACAGGGCATGGAGTTTGACGTGCTTTACAGGAAGGCTGATGTTGCGCTTTTCAATGCTAAGATGAACGGAAAGGGTTCCTTCAGAAAGTATGAAAGTGATATGAAGGAAATCAGATATGAACTGGCAAAGGATAAGTAGCTTTTGGTGAATGACAGGTATCGTGATGGTACCTGTCATTTTGGGCTGTGGAAGAGGATAGAGGGGATTGGAGGATTTTATGGGAAGAGGAAAGGGAAAGATCCTTGGGAAGGCGAGGATTTCTGTAAAACTGGCGTTTCTGTACATGTCGCTGCTTCTGGTATCCTGGAGTATTATTTTATTGATCTTTTACCGGGTCAGTGACAAAAATGCCACAGAGTCAGCGCAGGCACTCTCAGCCCAGACGCTGAACACGGTCAGTAAAAATATATCAACGCTGATAGACAATACGGCTTACTATTCCAGGATCATTTTGTCCAGCAGTGATATCACAGAGGCATTGGAGCTGAAGGATGGGAAGATGCAGAAGGAGAGTCTGCATCAGTTTACATCGCTTGTGGATACGGAGACCCATATTAACGGTATTTATATGTGGGATATGGAAAGTCATGGATGCAGTATAGATAAGAATCATGTCAGAACTCTCCGCACGGAAGATATCAGGGAGACAAACTGGTATGAGGAGGTCAGAGAACTGGCAGGTTCTTACTGTTTAAAGCTAAATGCTGACCGTGTTCTGACTCAAAGCAGCGCTGAGACTACGGTGTCTCTCATCCGGGTGATCAACAACCCCACGGATTACCATCCTGTTGGAATATTGATGATAAATATGGACCTGAATGCATTTGCAGACAGTTACGGGGGATTGGACAGCAAGAGTATACCGGTAATATATGTTCTGGATGATACAGGTAAGATCGTCACTTCCCAGTCGGATATGTCCCTGCCCAGTGTAAAGGAAGCATTGAAAAGTAAGAAAAACAATGACAGTCTTCTTCTTGCGCAGCAGGATATCGAAGGCAATAACTGGAAGGTACTGGCAGGTGTAAGGATTGAAAACGGATTGAAGCAGTCAGGGATCGGCGGGATCATTTTTGCCATGGCAATGATATTTTTGGCCCTGTTCTGCGGGATCGGATATTTTATCATGAAACGGTATGTGGCTGACCCGCTGGAACAGATGGCAGGTTCTATGAACCGCATGAGCGGAAGAAAGTTTGAGAAGATTAGGATGTGGGGAAACAGGTATAACACATTCGGGGAAATGGAGATTCTGGAGACTACATATAACAAGATGGTGGATGAGATAGATGCTTTGATCGAGAGAGTATATGAAGAGGAAAAAATAAAGAGAAGGGCAGAACTGAACGCGCTGCAGGAACAGATGAAGCCGCATTTTCTATATAATACAATTGACGCGATGGGATATCTTGCACTGAGCGGAAAGAATGAGGAGGTATATGATGCTCTGGAGGCTTTCGGCAGCTATTACAGGATACTGCTGAGCAAGGGAAGGGAAATGATCTCGGTCAGGGAAGAGGCAGAGATGGTGAAAGATTATCTGGAACTGCAGAAATTACGGTATGGTGATTCCCTGCACTATGTTCTCAATGTGGACCCGGAGATACAGGGGACTTTTATCTTAAAAATGGTGCTGCAGCCTCTTGTGGAGAATTCAGTAAATCATGGAATCCGTCCAAAAGAAACACCAGGTGTGGTGTATGTGGAGGGGACAGCGGAGGATGGATATCTGAAGTTCACCATAGAGGACGACGGTGTGGGAATGGATGAGGATAAGATCAAAGAGCTGAACAGAGAGAATATAAGCAGCAATGAGAAGAGTTTCGGGCTTCGGGGAACCATAGAGAGAATGAGAATATTCTATGAGTCAGATATAGATTATACAATTCAGAGCACAAAAGGAAAAGGGACAACTATTGTACTGAGGGTGCCTGTCTGTTATGAAGGAGATGAAGGTCATGATGAAAGTATTGCTTGTGGAGGATGAAGTGGGGACCAGAAACCTTCTCAGAATTATTGTGAACTGGGAAGAGTTTCATATGAAGATCATAGGGGAAGCCCAGAACGGCAGGGAGGCACTGTTCCGTATACAGGAGGAAATACCGGATTTGGTGGTTACGGATATTAAAATGCCCATTATGGACGGTATTGCGCTGGCGGAAGAGATCATGAAGAAATATCCGCAGGTTAAGGTGATCATTGTTACTGCCTATGATGATTTTAAGTACGCGCAGAAAGCACTCCGGGCCGGAGCTGTGGATTTTATCTTAAAGCCCTTAAAGCGGCAGGAGGTAAAGGAAGCCCTTGCAAGAGTGGGCAGGCAGATCGAGACAGTGGAGGAAGGGACAAAGGAGGTTATGGAACAGATAAGGGATTATCTGGAGGAGAATTATGCCCAGAGCAGTCTTTCCCTTTCCACAACGGCTGAGAGATTTTACCTGAACCCCAGTTATTTAAGCCGTACATTCAGAAAGAAGACAGGCATCCCATTCGTGGAATATCTCAATAAAGTGAGGATTGAACACGCATGTGATTATCTGAAATCAGGAAACTGGAAGGTGTATGAGATTGCAGAGAAAGTCGGCATTCCGAATCCTGACTACTTTGGCCGTTGCTTTCGGAAATATGTGGGGATGTCGGTTAATGATTATAAAAAAAGTAAAATATGTGCGGAATAGGGTAAAAATACTGGGTTCAGAGTGGCGGGGATTTTTTCTATACTGTAACCGTAGCAAGTGATAAGGCATGAAAAGCTATAGTATGTATCAGGAGGAAAAGAGAATGAGAAGGAAAATAGCAATGCTTTTATGCGCAAGTATGGCAATCGGCCTGCTGGCAGGCTGCGGCGGCAGTTCAGAGGAGAGTAAGGCCTCAGAGAGTAAAGAGGAAAAAGGCGCGGACACATCGGATAAGGATTCAGGGGAAAAGGTAAAGCTTACATTCTGGAAATCACCGCATTCGGACCGTGAGGATGACATATGGGCCGGTATGATCGAGGACTTCAACAAGGAAAATCCGGATATTGAAGTGGAATTTCTCAATGTTGCATGGGATTCTGTTGTGGAGAAGGAGACAGCGGCTTTCTCTGCAGGCAGCGGTCCGGACATCAGTTTCCAGACAGAGCAGTTCCCGCTGTATGCCAAGAATGGATATCTTCTGTCACTTGATGACTATGCGGACGAGAAAAAGTTATCAGGTTATCCGGAGTCGGCTTTGGAATACTGTTCTCATGACGGGAAACTTATGGGAATACCATTTGTTGCACTGAATTCGGTTATGTTCTACAACAAGGATATGTTTGAGGAAGCAGGAGTTACAAAGGTGCCGGAAACATGGGAAGAACTGAGAGAAGCAGCGAAAAAGCTTACCCAGGATAAAGATGGTGACGGCGAGACTGACCAATGGGGCATGATGTATGAGATGGATGACTACTGGCAGCCACTGTCCTACATTATCCAGGCCGGAGCTGATATGTGGAATAAAAACCTTACCAATATTGGATTTAATAATGAACAGGGTGTAGAGGGACTGACTTTCTTTGACCAGTTGTATCATGAGGATCAGGTAGTTCTTCCACTGGAAAAATATACGAATAAGGATGAGGAGCGGTCATATTTCTATAACGGACAGGTTGCCATGTTCCCACAGCAGATTCATTATACAAATATTATTAAAGAGGCTTCAGATATTAATCTGGGAGCATTTGCCCTTCCGGCAGGACCGGCCAGTGACGAGGAACATGCCAAATGGAATTTTGCCAACATTGGTATGCTGTCCATCTCCAGCCAGACAAAATATCCCGATGAAGCGTGGAAATTCGTTGAGTATATCACCAGACCGGAAGTTGAAAAGATATATCTGTCAGAAGTGGGATTTTTCTCCCCGCAGCTGGCTACCAATGACATGATGTATGAGGGAGACGAAATAATGGCTGTTGCCGCGGAAGGAATCAAGAAGCTCCAGGTCAGCCCTGCTTCTGATTACGCCAATGCAATGCTTCAGAATCTGAAGATCATGTATGAAAATGTTGCAAGAGGTGAGAAATCACCGGCGGATTCCATCCAGGCTATGTATGATTCTATGAAAGCAATCAGCGGAGAATAAGTTTTGGGACTGAGAGGGGCTTTTACAGGCCCCTTTGCTGTTTAGGAGAATGGTGTATTTATGAATAAGAGAAGAATTAAGGAATATGCTGTGTCCTATAGTTTTTTACTGCCATTTGCAGTTTTCTTTATCACATTTACAATTATACCTATAGGATACGTTTTTTATCTCAGCCTGCATGACGGTAACTTTCTGCAGGCACAATTTGACTGGGTGGGACTGAAGAACTTTAAGGATGTGCTGCAGACACCGGATTTCCAAAACGCTTTTAAGAACACGTTCATCTATATGCTGATCGAAGTGCCGGTGAGCCAGTTCCTGGGGATCTTTTTTGCCCTTTTGATCAAGAAAAAAACACGGTTTGGACATGTGTGCGAGGTCATCTATTTTCTTCCCATGCTGATCTCCATGGTTGTGGCCAGTGTTCTGATCTCCTATATTTTATCGAACAACGGACCTTTGAATATGTTATTCCAGGTGCTGGGCATGAAGCCCATAAGCTGGCTGAACGGGAGATTCAGTGCAAAGATGGCAGTTATGATACTGGAACTCTGGAAGGGCGGAACCTTCTTTGTCTTTGTGTATATGTCGGCAATGCGTTCTCTTCCCGCAGATTGCCTGGAGTCCTCCAGAATAGACGGGGCTAATGTAGTGCAGGAGACAATCTATGTGGTGCTGCCACTTATCAGAAATGCGATCATTCTGTGTGTGACCATGAATACGATCTGGCAGTTCCAGATATTTGAATCTGTGTATATGCTCACGAACGGAGGGCCTCTCGGTGCGACACAGACCGTGATATATGAGATTTACCAGTACAGTTTTAAATATTACAGAGTGGGATTCGGGGCAGCAGCTTCACTTGTATTTCTGCTTGTGATCCTGTTGATCTATGGTCTGGAGAATCTGTTATTGAGAGAAAAGGATAAAACCAGAAGAAGGGGGAAAAAGAATGAACAGATATAGGGTAAAGAAGAAAGTTTTTTCCTTTTTGAAGACATTTATGCTGTTTTTACTGGTGGTCATCATTGCATTTCCTTTCTGGCAGCTTATTGTATCCTCCATGCTGGATACCAATGCAATCATCAGTTATCCGCCGAAATTCTGGCCCAGCGGAGGCTCACTGGATAATTATACAGAAGTTTTGAAAATGCAGGGCGGGGCATATCTGCGCTGGATGCTGAACAGTGTATTTGTTGCAGGCAGCAATACGGTGCTGGTGGTACTGGTGGCATCCATGGCAGGATACGCATTTGCAAAAAGAAGGTTTCCCGGTTCCAAGGTACTGTTTAATGTGGTGGTCGCGACGCAGATCATTCCCAGTGTTACCACATTGATTCCTCTTTTTCTGATCGTTTCCAAGCTGGGATGGGTGAATACTTATAAATCTCTGGTATTTCCGGGGGTGGCAAGTGCTTTTGGAGTCTATATGATGACACAGTTTATGAAAGATATACCGGATTCATTAATAGAGGCAGCTAAGATAGATGGGTGCAGCAATTATGGGACATTTTTCAAGATTGTACTGCCTATAACAGTGCCGCAGTTAAGTCTTCTGGCAATCTTTAACTTTACGCAGCAGTGGGGAAGTCTGACATGGCCCCTTATCACTGTAAATGAAACTATGATGAAAACCCTTCCCCTGGGCATTGCGTCCATGAAGGATTTAAATGGTACACTGACAGGAACTATAATGGCAGCATCCATGATAAGTTTTATACCTCTGCTTATTGCATTTATTTTTGCAAGTGATAAATTTATAGAGGGAATGACATTAGGAGCTGTGAAAGGATAAGAAAATGAAACGTATATTGTGTTATGGTGATTCCAATACATGGGGACATAATCCTGAGCCTGACGGTGAAGATTTCAGGTATGGGGATGATGTGAGATGGACCGGGATTCTGCAGAAATGTCTGGAAGGCAGGGCGAAAATAATTGAGGAGGGCCTATGCGGACGTTCCATTATGTTTGATGACCCTACATCACCTGACAGGAATGGCAGAAAGTTTCTGGGCTGCAGCCTGCAGAGCCATCAGCCTTTGGATCTGGTGGTGTTCATGCTGGGGACAAATGATATCCGTCATATATTTACGCCCAGTGTTAAGGAGATAGCAGCAGGTATGGTGAATCTTGTTAAAATGGCCCGAAATCCGGATACATACTGGGTAGGAGAAAGACCGGAGGTCCTGGTGATCGTCCCGGCACCGGTGCGGGATGAGATTGCGTCATCTGATTTTTATGGTATGTACGATGAGGAATCTGTGAGTAAAAGTAAGGCTTTGTATGCCGCTTATGAGGCTGCTTTAAAGGGAATGGAGGGTGTCTGGCTGCTGGATGCCGGGAAGGTTGCGGAGATTTCCGTGAAGGATTGTATCCATCTGAGCAGAGAAGGACACAGAAATCTGGGAAGAGCCGCGGCAGAGTGCATTGAGGAGATATTAAAAATCTGAGTTTTATGAAGGACAGCATGGGTGATAGCAGATGGAAAAACGGCAGAGAATTATTTTATTGGGGTTTTTATTTCTTTTGGCAGCGATAACATTGCTCTGTTTTCGCGTTCTTCCAAAGTCCGAGGAGAAGAAAAGCGGTGAGGAAGAAGAAAGGATAGATCTGTGTCTGTGGTATCCATGGGAAAATGAGGGGGAGGCATATAAGAAATCCTTTCTGGAAGCTGTGGAGGAATTCAACAAAGCGCATGATACCGTACAGGTATTGGCGGAAGGTACGGAGATGGAGCTTTACAGAGAAAAGCTGCCGTCTGCCATTGCTTCCAATGATACACCGGATATTTACTTCTGCTTTGGAGACAGTTATCTGAAGGGGGCGGTCAGTTCGGGAAAACTGCTGAAGATGAATGAATATTTGTCTGAAGATATTAACAGCAGGATAGACGAGGAAGCGATGGAAGGTATGAATTATGAGGGCGGTATATATGGTCTGGGATTTTCTGAAAGTGTGGCTGTCCTTTTTGTCAACCGGGAGATGTTTGATGCATGCGGACTGCAGATTCCTTCGGATTGGGGCGAACTGGAGGAGGTATGCAGGGAGTTTATTGCCCGGGATATCACGCCTTTTGCCTGTTCGGGGGACACGGATACCGGTTTCAGGCTTTATCTGGAAAGTATATGTGTAAGTGAGGCCGGGAGTGATGTCTGTAAAAGGGTGCTGAGACAGGAAGGGACAAAGGAGGACATTTCCGCTTTCCTGAACGGTGTTGATAAGTTCTGTCTGCTCAGGGATATGGGGGCTTTTGGAAGTCCTTTATTTACAAGGAGCACGCAGGATGTGGAAAATGATTTCTATCTGAGCAGGATTCCCATGTATCTGGCAAAAAGTGATTTCGCCGGAAATGTCATGCAGGAAAACAGTCCACTGCATGGAAAATTATCCGCAGTTCCCTTTCCGGGTGTGTATACCGGCAGAGAAAGCCTTGGGGGGGTCAGTGATGCTTTTGTTGTGAATAAGGCTGCGGAGCATCCCGAGGTGACAGTTTGGGCACTGGAAGAAATACTGGAGAATTTTGCCGTGAAATTGTATGAGAGAGGAGCAGGGATTCCGGTATGGGATACAGGTAATGCATGTAAGCCGGAGGATGATGTCTGCCGGCAGATTGAAAATATGGCCGGATCAGCAGACAAAAGAATGCAGTATTGGGAATTTTATCTGGACAGACGCAGAGCAGAGGTTTTTATGAGAGGTTCAGAGGAGCTGGGCAGCGGAAACATATCCCCGGAACAGTTTGTCAGGGAACTGTGTGAGAAAGAGTGACGGTAATGATTTCATTGATCAGTAAAAAGGAGTGAGTATATGCACCTGCTGTCAAGGTCAGCGGTACGGACGGATGATGCAGGACAGATTTTACTCAGATACTTAGGTTCCTAATGTTTGCCGGGAGGATATTTTAGCTGCAGGAGAAAACAGAAGGCCGGTCGGGCGAGTATAGGACATTTATGCGGGATGTATTTGTTTTTCTTTCCATAAGAAGGTGTGTTTGTTATAATAGGTGTAAAAGCAGTCAACTAATGGTTGAATTTTGAAAAAATCTTAAAAATCAACCTACGGTTGCTTGTAAATGCACTCAAATTCCGGATATGCTGTTAGTATCTTAAAAACACGACGCGCCGTTTTATCAGATAATCTTCGTGTACAGATAACAGGCTGTGCACTGCAGCAGGAATTTACTTATAACTTGTAAACGCTGAACAGGAAAGTTGAATGGGTAAAAAATATGGATGAGAATACAAATATGAAAACAGCAAATATCCGTCTTCCGGAAGCATTTGGAGACAGGATTTCATTTTTAAGAAAACTTAAAGGACTTACACAGGCACAGCTTGCTGAGAAGCTGGGAATCTCCGCTCAGGCAGTAAGTAAATGGGAGAGCGGTCTCTCCTGCCCTGATATTATGATGCTGGTTCCCCTGGCAGATATATTTGGCGTCAGTACGGATATGCTGCTGGGCGGCGGTCAGCTTGCCGGAGGTGAAATGCCTTCGGGAGGGGAGCCAGAGGCAGAAAACTCGTTCCGGGGACAGAGCGTTGAGGAGGAGAAAAAATCTTCCGGTGAGGAACAGAATCAGATTCGACTGGAATGGCAGGCTGAGATGGAGTGGCAGATAGATCAGGCGACAGGTGATACGACGGAAGAGGAAGACGCAGCGCAGAGCCGGGTTAAGACAGAACATATAAACGAAGAGGGGGCAGGCCAGCCGCAGAGCCGGTCCGGACAGGGAAGTAAGACTGGAGCATCCGGTACGGATGGGTTCGGAACTCAGGAGAATGTAAAACCGGAGGCTGACCGGACCCAGGATAACGGGCCGCAGCAGGATAAGGCTGACAGAAGAAAATGGGAGGAGGACTGGAAGAACGGCACACTGGAAATCAGAAAAGTTTTCCGTGAGAATAATGTGATGATCCATTCTCTGAACATTGATATCGGAATGGCGGACGCTATCATTAAGGAGGGTGATGAGTTTGCCCTCGACCTGTCATGTTATCCAAACGGGGACTGCAGAGAAGAGGTAAGGGATGGAGTCTGGAAGATAAAAGACAGAGGGTATAGGGATCTGTTCCTGCTGAGTAACATTACCAATATTTTCTCGGAGCGGAAAATCATTATCATTATACCTAGAGGATATCATTTTAAAGATGTGAAGATAAAACTGGGTGCAGGAAAACTGGTGGGAAGAGGAATCCTGGCAGATGCCAGTACCCTGGATCTGGGGGCCGGTGAGATTGTGCTGGCAGATTATTACAGCGGTGCTGCCAAGATCAAATGCGGTATGGGTAAAATCATGCTGGAAGGCCAGATGCGGGGCAGATGTAAACTGGACTGCGGCATGGGAGAGATTGCGGCAAGCCTTGTGGCACCTTCGGAATACGGATACAGGGTGAAGGTAGGAATGGGAGATGTCAGAGTGGGTGATAATCAGTTTGGAGGCATGGGCGGTACTTATAAGGTAAATACCGGTGCTGAGAACTTCTTTGATATCAACTGCGGCATGGGAGCAGTAAAAGTTTTGTTTGAGGAATGAGGATTGAAAAGGGGCTTGTCTTGAGATATTCAAGATAAGCCCCTTTTGTACGTTCCTGAGGTGATTCGAACACCCGACCTACCGCTTAGGAGAGCGAATAGGTAGTGTCAATTCCAGACAAGAACTATCATTATAAGCCCTTTAAAGTCACGGCTTTTTTCTACTTCCGAGTCAAATCAAGTCAATTCCTGTACCCCACATATATGCCTTAGATAAGACCTGTTTATTAGCAGAATATTTGCATCAGCTAATACTTGGGGAATACCTTCGTGTCACCACCATTATGAAAAATATGGCTACCATCGTTCAAGCATTCGAGAATGATAAACAATATGAAATTGAATTGATTTCTACATATATAATACCGTACTTTAGACTGGTTGTCTACGGTGTTTTGACTACTGATAATGTAAATTTTTTATGCCAACATTTTTCCTTCTAAATAGGAACATCGCAAGTAATCCGGATTCGTATAATATACATTAGAATTAAAATCAGAAATTTCATCCGTAATAAATGATGAAAAAATATCATCTTTCTGTTTGTCCGTCATGAATAGATTCACGCTTTTCAAATGTAACTCCCATGATATATTACTTGTAGTGACATCCAAAACATTAGTAAAGTTATATTTTTCAGGCATTTACCTGATCTAAACATACTCTCCTGCAATATCAACATATTCCAACATATTATGAACAATATCACCTGTATTGAGAATTTCTATTTCAAAATCTTCTTCTCCAAAATCCATAATATGTCTTAAATTTATTGTCAAGTCTTTTGATTTACCTATAGAAAGAATCCATTTTGCACAATCATCTCCACATACAGACGCATTAAACACTTTTCCAGATTGGTCAAATGCCATCAGCATCAATGTCTTTACAGAACCTGACAGTTCTTTTGTGGAAATCGTTCCTAATACTGGACTTTGTATCAGATGAGAACTTATCACTTCTGACTTATCTACAGCTTTAATTATTCTGATTGATAATTCGTTTGTAATCCATTCATCCTCATATCGATTATCGAAATAAGTCGGAGGATGATAAATCGCATTCTCCATATTTCCTAAATATATTTTTAACATAGTGATCTCCTGCTACTTATAGTCCATGCATATTCTCCAAGCTACTCATTTGTCCCATATATCCGATATAATTCATGGTAACTTTGCTTCAATGTTCCATACTTCCCGGATGTCCGGATCCCATAAATTTCTTCCACACTATATGGTAAAGCTGGCAAGGATTCTCTCGTTACAATCACATAATAATTATCTGTTTTCTGAATTTCTCTAGCAAACTCCTCAGTCTTGATAAAATCATTTCCCTCATCAATAAATACGATACTGTCCGTAATCTCCGCCAGTTGTCCTTTCCACAAAGCACCTTCCAGCACATAACATTTCTTATCGCATGTCAAATCTACCGGACTTCCTGTTGGATTGTTCACATATTCCTGAATTATATCTACAAGAGTAGTTTTTCCCGTAGCGCTGTCCCCGCGAATGATCGTTAAATTTTTCCGAATTTCAAAATCATATTTTAAGCGTTTTGTTGATACAATAACTCTATGTTTCCCTCTCATCGTACCACCCCTCCATTAGACAAATTCTCCTGCAATCGGTACCAGTTCTTTCATAGAATGAACAATTTCATTAGTATTCAAAATACGAATTTCAAAAGGTTCCTTACCGAAATCCATCAGATGCCTCAGATTTACAGTCCTGTCTTCCGATTCTGCAATTTTAAGCAGCCATTTCGCACAGTTATCTCCACAGGTTGATACGTTGAAAATTTTATCTTTATTAAACTTAAAAAGGATTAACGTTTTTACTCCTCCGGATAACCCGGTTGGCGGAATCTTTCCTAAAACCGGACTATCTATTACTCCACTATCCAAAACTGTTGACTTATCTACATCTTGAATCATTTCTTTCACAAAAGGATCTACAATCCAACTATCTTCATAATCATATTTAAAATAAGCCGATGTATTATATACAGCTTCTTTCATATCACCATAATAAATATTCAGCATTAAAATCCCTTCCTTTTTTTCGTATATTGTGATTTTCATTAAGACTTTTCGGGCATTTACCTGATTTAAACATACTCTCCAGCAATATCAACATATTCCAACATATTATGAATAATATCACCTCTATTGGGGAAGGTTCTCATTTTCCATAGCATCTTTCCGTACATAGAACGTTCCCCTCCCTGAACCGCACTTTACAATTATCTCTTCTTTTGTAAGCTTATTCAATGCATTTAAAACAGCTGATCGACTACCAATCGGGCATGCTGCGATAACCTCCGCACCAGTAAATTTACCTATTTTTTCAGTTACATAATTTTTAACAACATCATATACCGTACTTCTATTTTTTTCTGACATCAATCCAACTCGCTCTTCAAATTCTTTGTAACAAGCGAGAATTACCTGAAGCATATACTTAATAAAAGGAGTTGGATCATTCTCTTCCTCGTGCCATCCATAATCAATTCGTTCCAATACATCGTAATACGCATCTTTGGTTTTTTCAATCTGCTTCTCTATACTGATATACTTTCCAACTTCATATCCATTTTGATACAGAAGCAATAAAGTCAGTAATCTGCTCATTCTTCCGTTTCCATCATTGAATGGATGGATACAAAGGAAGTCAGAAATAAATGTTGGAATTAAAATCAACGGATCAACCGTTTCCATTGCCAATGTTCTTCTATAACTTTCACAAATTGCCTCTATTGCCTGTTCCGTTTCATACGGTGACAACGGAATAAATCTTGTTACTACTGTTCCATCAGCCTTTGTCTCATTGATATAATTCTGTGTATTCTTAAATTGACCTCCATAGGAAAGACCTGCATGTTTTAACAAATCACGATGTAATTGTAAAATATATGCTGTTCTAATTGGTATGAAATCATGACTCTCATGAATGGTATTAAGTACATCACGATATCCAACAATTTCACTTTCATCTCGTGATTTAGGTGTTGTTTTCTCATTCATAAGCTGTTTAATACGTGTACTTGTTGTAACAATACCTTCTATTTTATTTGATGCCTCTGTACTCTGTACACGTGCAATTTCTATCAAACGCTCCAGTTCAACCGGCTTCTGCCTTGTAAATAATTCCTGACGCCCTTTACATTCATGAATTTTTGCAATATATGACACGACTTCTCCATCCCACAATCTATCTGCTAATTTCATATAATCAAACTTTCTCACCTCTACACCTACCTTCCTTAGGTTTATCATCCATTCCTTTGTTCTTTCGTCCATATTATACCCCATTTTGGATGAAACTTTCAATAGTTGGATAAAAACTGCTGTTTTATATTTTAACTTGCTGAAAATTCTGCACATCGAATTTTCCACTAAAATTTCACTATTTTTCATTACTTCATCGCCTTTGCCAACGAAGCCAATAGTGCTTTCATTTCCGGATTTGCCAATACTTTTGCAAGCAGCTCTGCATCCACATCATCCGGCACATCTACTGTCTGAGTTGTGGTTTCCTCTCGCATCTTTGGATCCAGGTTTTTCTTCTCATAGAACGCTTCCTCGAATAATTCTGCATTTCGTCTTCGATCCTCATCAATAATATGGGAATACACATCTGTTACCATATCCACTTGTGAATGCCCGGAATCCCCTTGAACCGCTTTGATATCTCCGCCATTCAGTTTTAATTTATATGTCACGCTGCTATGTCTCAAACTATGAAAGACAACCGGCGGAAGATTATATTCTTCGATCAGTTTATTTAATTGTCCCCGGATTGCTCCGGTACCAATGGGATTTCCAAATGTCGTTGCCATCACCAAATTATAATCTATATATTCCTCACCTAAGACTTCTTTTACTTCGTCCTGCTCCGCTTTCCACTCAACCAACATATTAGCAACGCTTTTGGGAAGAAATACCTTACGGATACTGCTTTCTGTTTTTGGTGTTTTTAAAATCTGAACAGTTTTGTTGGTTTTATGTTGCGAAGGAAATACCAGCAACACATCTTTCCCTTCCAGATTTTTCAGAGTTTCCTTTGTTACCCGTTGTGTTTCTTTATTGATATAAACGTATGCACGATTCTCTTCGATTGCTTCCGGAGAAATATCTACACAATCCCAGGTCAAACCAAGCACTTCCCCTAATCGTAGGGAACAGGAAAATGACAGATTGATTGCCAGCTTCAGCCGTTCGTCTTCACAGACATCCATTGCATACATCAAGGTTTCTGCTGTCCAGATTTCCCGTTTCTGTGATTTATGTTTCGGCACCGTTGCATAGGTGCACGGATTTTTTTCTATCATCTCCCATTTGATTGCCTGCTCAAAACAATTACGGAGCAGCTTGTGGATTTCTCTGACAGTACTCGCAGAAACAAATTCATTTTTCTTATTCCCCTTCACCGGATTTCCGACTGCTTTTGTCTGTAGCAATCCCTGATAATATTTTTCCATAAAGCGGGTGTTAATCTCCGAAAGTTTCACAGAGCCAACCATAGGCTCAATATAATTTCTGATCAGCCCTACATTCCCTTCATAAGTGGATAATGCCCATTTTTCTTTTCCATACAAAGAAACGTATTCCGTGAGCAGATCCGACAATGTATTGCACTTTCTCACAACAAGTGCGCCCATTTCCTGTTTATATTCGATTTCTCTTTTTCGCTTCTTTGCTTCTGCTTTTGTATCATATGTTTCCCACTTCTGTCTCCGTTTACCGGAATCATCCTTATAGTTATAGATCACATTAAATTTTCCGTTTCGTTCTCTGATCGATGCCATGCTAATTCCCTTTCCTTTCTTCCAACCAAGCTTCAAATTCATCTCTTTTTACTCTGGATATGTTTCCAATCTTCACTGCTGAAAATTTCCCATCATCCATCCATTTGTAAATCATCCCTCTACTGACCTTTGCAAGAAACGCTGCCTCATCAAATGTCAGATAACTCAGATTTCCATTCTTACTACGATCTCCGGTTTTGGCTAATTTCTTTCGCCTGTAATTTGCCAAACTAAAATTTTGTTCCATTGACAACTCTTCATAATCGTTGGCCGGATCCAATTTATAATGATCTTGTCCATCTAAAAATTTCTGAAAGCTCTCTTTTGTAATTCTTTTCTTCTCTGCAATTTCAATCGTTTCAAAAAAATGGCTGTATTTAGAATTCTTCAAAATCTCATATACCTGACGTCTTGGAATTCCCAGAAGCCTTGCCATTTCTGGCATGGTAATTGTTGCTCCTTCCAGCTCCTTGTCCTTTTCCCTGTCTTTCTGTGTGCGATATTTCGATTGCTTCTCATACCATTCCTGAAAAGATTTTTTCGGAATCCTGATCCAGTAATCAACAGTAACTGTTTTTATACCGTCACGTCTAATCAGATCATAAACCGTAGTTTCACTAATCCCCAACATCTTGGCAACTTCTGATATGGAATAAGACCATTTTTTTAGGTTTTTCCCCGGTTCTTCCCCGTTCACTTTATGATACTTCACCTGGTTTGCATACCATTTCTCAAAGCTCGCAATATTCACTCGCATCTGTCCTGCGATTTCTCTGCATTCAAAATAATTTTTCTGAACCAGCCAGTATCTGCCTGTCTTCTTTAGTCCCAAAAGATTTCCAATCTCTGGAACTGTCATCCAGGTTTTTTCCTTTGGAGGAAGTCGTTTGTATTTACTGTTCTCCTCTATTTCTGAAAGCACTTCTTCAAACGAAGTTTCTTCTATAACAACTTGATTCATCTGATCAACTCTCCTTTCTTTTCTGCATCATACATCATTTTCAAATAAAAAATTAGGATGTCGATTGCGACTTTTTCTCTCAACCAACATCCCAGATTTTTTACTCCGGCTGTTTATCAAGCCAGTCATCAAAACTCTTTTTTGAAATTCTATACTTTCCTCCATCCAACTGGATCCATCGGAACTCTTTTTTCTTTAATAATGCATAGACTGTCGGGCGGCTTACATCTAAAATTTCCTGAATCTCTTTTACGGTATAACATCTTTTTTCTGACATATAAAAAACCCTCTTTCTTCTTTCATACATATAGGAAGGAAAAAGATCCTTCTATATAACGAAAGGAAAAAGAGGATTTTTACAGGGTGACTAAAAAAATTTATAATCCATTTCTATAAATCTCATTTATAACAGCCTGCGACTGCTCCATTTCTTTTTTCTTTATGATTTCTTCCCGGTCACTTAGGATTGCAATCATTTCATCTATCACATCTTCCAATCTGGGCTCTGTGTAACGATACAAGTATCCCAACATCCTGGTCGCTGTATAATCTGTATTCAGATTCTTATAGGCTATTTCTGCACAAAGTTCTTTCGGATATCCTTTGGTAAGTAAAACCTTATATAATTCATCTGTTCTTTCCGTTCCCATAAAGTATCACTCCTGTAAATTTCTCTCGGCTTAAATCAGTATGCCCTCCAAATGATCCAGCTCATGCTGACAAATCTGTGCAGTCCAACCATCAAGTTTCAATTTCTGTTTCTTCCAATTCATATCCAGATATTCAACTTCTATCATCTGATATCTCGTTGTCTTACGCACTCCTGTAAGAGATAAGCATCCTTCTTCAGTTTCATAAGGTGATTCTTTTCTTACCAATACAGGATTAAACATTACCACATCTACGAATCCCATATTTACAATAATGACACTTTTTTTCACACCGATCATATTCGCTGCCATTCCAACACATCCCTCACGGTTCGCAGCTAACGTATCCATTAAATCTTTTCCAACTTGAAGATCGGCTTTTGTTGCCGGTTCAGATTTTTGTCCCAGAAAAAATATATCTTTCATAATTGGTTTTACCATTTTCTTCATACCTCTATTCTCAAAATCGTTTTTTTTGCTTTGTTCTGAATTGTAGTATAGCAGTTTTTTTACTTTTTTTCTATCTCACCCTGTATTTTCTGCCCTGAGCCTTTCGTTATATGAGAGGGTTAATCTTTCAAGAGCAAGATCCACCCGGGTAATACCGTATCCTCATTTTATGAGAACGGTCTTATCCCCGGGTTAGGTATCTTGATGGGGATTACGTTTCCCCATACCCTCGCTTTTGCATCAAAGATGCAGTCAGTATCCACAAAAATGGATACTGCACTAATTCTCTATCGGAAGGGACAGCCGATAAAAATTAGTGAACTGTAACACTATTCGATGTCACAGTTTAGAAAGGAAGGAGGAGTATGCCACCAAAAGAAAAATCAAAGGAATTGAAGCATCGAAACATAATCTGTCTGAAACTTACAGACATTGAATTGGAAATATTAAATCAGGCCGCAAGCTCTGTGGGAATCTCTCGTTCAGAATATCTACGAAGATTGTTCCTAAATAGACCAATTCAAATTCATTATGAAGTTGTCGCAGACATCAAAGTACTTCGGGAGCTGGTCGGGCAATACGGTAAAATCGGTTCCAATCTGAACCAGATCGCCAAGTATTTTAATACCGGTGGAACTCATTCCCAGGCTATGGAAAATGAAATCCATCAATGTATCTCCGACCTCTTCCTCTTGCGAAAAAAAGTGTTAGAAATGGCAGGTGATTTTCATGGCAATACTAAAACACATCAAAAGTAGAAATGCCAACTATTCAAATGCCATTGATTATCTGCTTTTCCAACATGATGAGAGCACTGGAAAAAAGATAAAAGATGAAATGGGGCGAAGTCTTTTAAGAGATGAGTTCTACATGGATGGTCTCAACTGTGATCCGATGTCTTTTGACAAGGAGTGTAGTCTGACAAATGCGAAATTTCATAAAAACAAAAAATCATCTGAAATCAAAAGTCATCACTATATCATCAGTTATGATCCTGCTGATGCTATTGAATGTGATCTGACGGGAGAAAAAGCACAGGCTCTATCTTTAGACCTTGCCAAAAAAATATTTCCGGGATATCAGGCTCTTATCGTGACACATACCGATGGTCACAATGGTTCCGGCAATATCCATACGCATATTGTGATCAACAGCGTCCGTAAGGAAGCTGTCAGAAGGCAACGTTACATGGATAAGCCCCATGAAGAAATTGCCGGATACAAACACCGATCCACAAATAAATTCCTGAATTATTTCAAAAAGGAAATTATGGATATGTGCATCCAGGAGGGACTTCATCAGGTTGATCTTCTCTCTCCGGCTGAAACAAAGATCACACAGGCTGAATATATGGCCCAAAAATCCGGGCAGAAAAAATTAGAAGAGACCAACAAAAAAATCATTGCAGATGGATTGAAACCAAATGCCACAATGTTTCAGACGCAGAAGCAGGAACTCCGAAATGCCATCGAAGAATGCAGCTCGCATTCTAAAAGCTTTCAAGAATTTCAATCTCTTCTTTTTGAAAAATATCAGATTTCCGTCATTGAAGAAAGAGGAAGATATCGTTATCTCCATCCGGATCGGAACAAACGGATTACAGAGAAGGCTTTGGGAACTCAATACGGCAAAGAACATTTAGAACAGCTCTTCTTACGAAAAGATCCGATAACCATTCTTTATGTCAGATCGCATTTACGGTTGGTAGTAGATCTTCAGAAAAATGTGAAAGCAATGCAAAGTCCCGGATATGCTCATCGGGTAAAAATATCCAATCTTCAAGAAATGGCAAATACCATTATCTATGTGCAAGAACATGGATACAATACCCAAATCGAATTAAAAAATGCCTTTTCCGAATCTCAAAAACAGTTAGATCAGGCAACAGATCAGCTAATGAAAATGAATGCAGATTTGAAAAACATCAACCGTCAGATCCATTACACCGGACAATATTTTTCACAGAAAGCAATCTATACCGAATTTTTAAAGGCGAAAAACAAAGGCAGATTCCGAAAGGAACACACCGCTGAAATTCAGGCATATGAAGAAGCCCGTGACTGGCTGAAATCTTTTTATCCCGATGGAAAGATGCTTCCTATCAAAACATTGAAGGAACAAAAAAACAGCTTGCAGGAACAGATCGACCAGCAAAAATCATCCATCCGATCTCTAAAGGATCTGACACAAGATTTAAGAACCGTAGACAAAAATGTGGAAGCAATTCTCCACAACCAGGTTCCGAAAAAGCAAAAGACACAGGAACCCGAATTATAAATCATTTTACGAAGGAGGAATTACAATATGACACAAAATGAATTTAATGTTGTCCTTGAACAACAATATCGAAAATGTGCCGATGTCCTGGCACACAAGAAGAAAGAATACACCGGAGACCGCATTGACCGCCTGAGTGCGTTTAAAATCGCTGCCTCATTACAGGGATGCACACCTAAGGCTGCTCTGGCCGGAATGATGTCGAAGCATGTCGTATCTCTCTATGACATGTGTTACTCTTCGCTGCTCCAATTTGACTTAGAACAATGGGATGAGAAGATCACAGACTGCATCAACTATCTCATTCTACTGAAAGCATTGATAAAGGAGGAACAAGCCTATGGATCACATTGAGACAAAGATTTTAAATAGTTATACCATTCAAGAAGCAGCTCAGAACATGGTATTCGCAGCAAGGCTTACCCAACAGGGGCATTCCATTCAAAACATGGATGATCTTATGGCTCTTTATCAGAAATCTTTTACAGATAAAACCGTAGATCGGATTGCCAGTCTTCCTCATCCAACCGTACAGAAATTTACGGTGATCACTGTTGCGATTGTGGGGGCAAGCAGACGTTTTCTTGCACAGATTACTCGTCATCAAAACGAAGTAAAATTCATGAGTGCATCTCTGCAATATAGCAACTATTCAGAAAAAGCTGCATTTACGATCCCATATGAAATCCTTTTTTCCGAACAGAGATACATTGATCTCTATCTGAAAAGCTGCTTATCGGATCTCAGATGTTATCAGGAATTGTGCTCTGTGGGATTTCATCATGATTCTGCAGGATATGCCCTCCCTCATGCTTTAAGAAATATTCTGATTATCTGCGCTACACCTTATGAGTGGAAACATATGATCAGTCAGCGAATCTGCAGGAGAAATACCGACGAAACAAGAATTGTAATGTTGGACATCTGGCAGAAATTATATGAATTTGATCCGGTGTTATTTTCACCGAAGCTGACCGGTCCTTTCTGCCAGAGGGGATGTTGTGAAGAAGGTGCTATGTCCTGTGGAATTCCTATCCCAAAAGAATGGTCTCCATTAGAAATAATGAGAGCAGATTATCCTCTGCTCGTAGAAGGGAGGGAAACTGTTTATGAAAATTAAATTGATCGACTTTGGGTTAGAGAAAGATCATTATCCTTTCCGACCTCATGAAAACGATGCCGGGGCCGATGTATATATGCCTTATGACTACACATTAAAACCAGGAGAGATTGCAAGAATCCCATTAGGATTTGGTCTCATGATTCCAGATGGATATGCCGGTTATGTTTTTCCAAGAAGCAGCATGGCAGCAAAAGGGTTGGTCTGCGAACTTCCGCCTATTGATTCCGGATATCGAGGAGAAATTCATGCCATCATCAGTAATGTTAGTTCAGAATCCCAAATACTCCGCAAAGATACCCGTGTAGGGCAACTGGTTATCACTCCGGTTCTAATCGCCGACTTTGTTCTGGATCTCGGAGAAGCAAGAGATATCGGGGCTTTTGGAAGTACCGGGGAATAAAGATCATAAAACCAGAGGTGCCGAATAATTTATGATTCGACACCTCACACACTCAAAATAACTTGCAGAAAGGAATAACTACTATGATTACATTTGGAAGAAAATTAAATCATTTGAGACAGAAAAATCATCTCACACAAAAAGAACTTGGTATCGCACTTGGCTTCCCCGAAGATTCTACTGATATCAGAATTACACAATATGAAGCAACTACAAGAAAGCCTCTCGATGAAATCCTTGTTAAATTGGATAAAATACTTGGAGTATTATCACTTTACGACAAAATTAACTAACCTTAACATTTGTTCCACTACCACTATAAATTTCTAATAATCCTAAGGTTAACTGCTTTGTGTGTAGATATAAAATTGTCAAACTGGAATTTTATTTTCGCTTACTACTCTATATCATCATCATGTTTATTAGTAAAAAGACTCCCAACAAACATTCCCACTCCCAGTCCTATAGCTAATCCTAATATAGTATGATTGAATACCACGCCTAATGCAGTTCCTACACCTACACCGATGCACATCCCATATATCATTCCATTATATTTATTAGTTTTTTTCATAACTGGTCTCCTTTGCAAATTCAAGATTTATTATTCTTTCCCATTCAATAGTTTATTTACTCTTTCAACCGGAAATCGGTCTTCAATGTCAATTATTTCAAAAAAATTTAGGGGCAATTCTTTTTCTCCAATCAGAGTAAGATATTCATTAACAGCTCTGCGATCAATCATTATTTGAGGAACTGGGCGGCAAATACGAAAGGCAAGGGGATTATTTGATACCGTGCTTAACTGTACCCGCCGAAGAAGAACAGGCAATAGGCATCTGGGGGCAACGGCATTTAGATTATCTAAAACAGTACCGTAAAGTTACATACACCAATCTTCTTACAAGCGGCAGGCTAAACGCCTACCTTGCCGACATCAACAGACAGGCACAGGAACGCTTTGAAAGGCTCATAGAGGGTATGAAACAGGCACAGGGCATAACGGAACAGCTACAGGCAGAAAACGCCTTAGAATGGACAGGATGCCTCAATAACATAAGGGCTTGTGCGAGGGAGATTGTGGAAAAGGAAATTATTTTTGCATAAACAGATGATTAGTGGCAGGGGGAAATCCTGCCGCTTTTTCTGCTTTAGTTTGTCAGCTTGACAAATAAAGGGTTAAGGAATATAATTAGATTCAGTATTATACAAGGAGTTAATAAATATGCGGCAAGGTATTCTTAAATAAACTGTCAATTTGATAGTGGGAACAAAAAGTAGCAGTCCCGTTTCACTTTTAATATGGGGCTTAGTTTTTTGTACCCAGTTTAAGAATACTTTTATCATGTAATTTTATATGCCCGAAAACATATAAGTGTTTTGGGGCTATTGGAGTTATTTACCCAGTGATAGGAGTATTTATCACTGGGTATTTTTATGCCCTTTTTTGGGTGTTGATAGGAGGAAAATCACATGAAAATAATTAACTTAGGCATTCTGGCTCACGTTGACGCAGGAAAGACAACATTAACGGAAAGTTTATTGTATACCAGTGGTGCAATTGCAGAACTAGGGAGCGTAGATGAAGGCACAACAAGGACAGATACAATGAATTTGGAGCGTCAAAGGGGAATCACTATCCAGACAGCAGTGACATCTTTTCAGTGGGAGGATGTAAAAGTCAACATTATAGATACGCCAGGCCATATGGATTTTTTGGCGGAAGTATACCGTTCTTTATCCGTATTAGACGGAGCAGTATTATTAGTTTCTGCAAAGGATGGCATACAGGCACAGACCCGTATACTGTTTCATGCACTACAGATAATGAAGATTCCGACAATTTTTTTCATCAATAAAATTGACCAAGAGGGGATTGATTTGCCAATGGTATATCGGGAAATGAAAGCAAAGCTTTCTTCGGAAATTATAGTGAAGCAAAAGGTTGGGCAGCATCCCCATATAAATGTAACGGACAATGACGATATGGAACAGTGGGATGCGGTAATTATGGGAAACGATGAACTATTAGAGAAATATATGTCAGGGAAACCGTTTAAAATGTCAGAACTGGAACAGGAAGAAAACAGGAGATTCCAAAACGGAACGTTATTTCCCGTTTATCACGGAAGCGCTAAAAACAATCTGGGGATTCGGCAGCTTATAGAAGTAATTGCCAGTAAATTTTATTCATCAACGCCTGAAGGTCAATCTGAACTATGCGGGCAGGTTTTTAAGATTGAATATTCAGAGAAAAGGCGGCGTTTTGTTTATGTGCGTATATATAGCGGAACATTGCATTTGAGGGATGTTATTAGAATATCTGAAAAAGAGAAAATAAAAATCACAGAGATGTGTGTTCCGACAAACGGTGAATTATATTCATCCGATACAGCCTGCTCTGGTGATATTGTAATTTTACCAAATGATGTTTTGCAGCTAAACAGTATTTTGGGGAACGAAATACTGTTGCCGCAGAGAAAATTTATTGAAAATCCTCTCCCTATGCTCCAAACAACGATTGCAGTAAAGAAATCTGAACAGCGGGAAATATTGCTTGGGGCACTTACAGAAATTTCAGATGGCGACCCTCTTTTAAAATATTATGTGGATACTACAACGCATGAGATTATACTTTCTTTTTTGGGGAATGTGCAGATGGAAGTCATTTGTGCCATCCTTGAGGAAAAATATCATGTGGAGGCAGAAATAAAAGAGCCTACTGTTATATATATGGAAAGACCGCTTAGAAAAGCAGAATATACCATCCACATAGAAGTCCCGCCAAATCCTTTCTGGGCTTCTGTCGGGTTGTCCATAGAGCCGCTCCCTATTGGAAGCGGAGTGCAGTATGAAAGCAGAGTTTCACTTGGATATTTAAATCAATCGTTCCAAAATGCGGTTATGGAGGGGGTTCTTTATGGCTGCGAGCAGGGGCTGTATGGATGGAAAGTGACAGACTGTAAAATCTGTTTTGAATATGGATTGTATTATAGTCCTGTAAGTACCCCCGCAGACTTTCGGCTGCTTTCCCCTATCGTATTGGAGCAGGCTTTAAAAAAAGCAGGGACAGAACTATTAGAGCCATATCTCCACTTTGAAATTTATGCACCGCAGGAATATCTCTCACGGGCGTATCATGATGCTCCAAGGTATTGTGCAGATATTGTAAGTACTCAGATAAAGAATGACGAGGTCATTCTGAAAGGAGAAATCCCTGCTAGATGTATTCAAGAATACAGGAACGATTTAACTTATTTCACAAATGGGCAGGGAGTCTGCTTGACAGAGTTAAAAGGATACCAGCCAGCTATTGGTAAATTTATTTGCCAACCCCGCCGCCCGAATAGCCGTATAGATAAGGTTCGGCATATGTTCCACAAGTTAGCTTAACAGCTTGCAAAAGTCATATAAAATGAGATTTGAAAGGAGAATGTAACTTCATGTTTGCTAAAAATTCAAAGGCATATTCTGTCTACCTGCTGTTCCGATTTGTCTGTTCCCTGGCGGTTTCTATGTCCACAGTGCTTTCCATCGTGTACCACCTGGAGGTGGTGCAGCTGGATGCTTTCCAGCTTGTCCTGGTAGGGACGGTTCTGGAGACCTCCTGCTTTCTGTTCGAGATACCCACCGGTGTGGTGGCGGATTTGTATAGCCGTCGGCGCTCGGTGCTGATTGGAATGTTCCTCTACGGCCTGGGCTTTCTGATGGAGGGTGCGCTACCGTGGTTCGCGCCGGTTCTGCTGGCCCAGGTTGTCTGGGGTTGCGGTGATACCTTCATCACCGGCGCTCTGGAGGCGTGGATTGCCTCGGAGGAAGAGGACAAACCCATAGACAAGGTGTTCCTGCGGGGCAGTCAAATGGGGCAAATCGGCGGCGTTCTGGGCGTGGTGCTGGGCACACTGCTGGGAAACATAAACCTGCAAATGCCTGTCATCTTGGGGGGCAGTTTGTGCTTGTTGTTGGGGCTGGTGTTGGTTCGCATCATGCCAGAAACCAACTTCTCCCCTGCTATTGAGGAACGGCAGGGCTTGCTTAAAGACTTTGTCTGCCTGTTCAAGCTCAACCTGGGCTTTGTGAAAGGCGCACCTGTGTTGCTGGCGCTCTTAGCAATCACACTATGCGGGGGACTTGCCAGTGAAGGCTTTGACCGGCTCTCCACCGCTCATTTTCTGGATGACACGGTAATACCCGTTATCGGGCCGCTGAACAGCGTCACTTGGTTCGGTGTTATCAGTCTTATCGGCAGCGGCTTAGGTATTCTGGCTTCTCAGTTGCTCATCGCCCGCATGGAGAAAAAAGGGACTGTCAGCCGAACCAGTGTGGTCATGTCCACCAGCGCCGGGTATATCCTGTGCCTGGTTCTCTTCGCGGTGGGGCGGAGCTTTTGGTTCATGTTGTTGGTGTTCCTGCTGGCGGGGCTTATGCGCACCATCAAGGAGCCTGTGCTGGCCGCCTGGATGAACGACCATGTGGATGAGAAAATGCGCGCCACAGTCTTTTCCACCAGCGGACAGCTGGACTCTTTCGGGCAGATCATCGGCGGGCCTATTGTGGGGCTGGTAGCCCAGCAGGTGTCCATACCCTGGGGGCTGGTCTGTACCGCTTTCCTGCTGTTGCCCGCGCTGTTCTTAGTGCCGGTGGCGGGAAAGAAGCGGGATTGATATGGCATAGTTAAGTTTACTGACGAGCGGGAGATTACTTCCGCTCGTCTTCATTTAGTAGCGCAAAATTTGAGGACTCTTTATTTCCTTATTCGGTATAGCGGAGGCGGCTGTCAATTCGACATAATTTTCTTGTGATACTTTACCGTACATGAGCATTTGTTTCGTATTTGAAAGAACAAACTCACCAAATAAAAAAAACGATATTCGGGTGGGTTATTTTGTTATACCCTAAATTACCCTCTGAGTAAGCACGACCTTAAAGACTTAAAGGAACGGTGCAACGAGCAGAGCTGGGAACAGGGCTTGCATGTGCCGGAGAAAGGAAAGACATTTGCTGGAGAAGTCCGGGAAGAAACGGTGGCATGGAGCAAAGACACCTACCAGCTTTTGAAACAGGCAGAGCAGGGAAAGGTCAAAAGCTATGTGCAGGATATTGCCCTTGCGGTGCTGGATTGTAAGGAAACAGCGACCAGCCGGGAAACCTTTATCCGGCTGATGAATGAAAGAGGGTACGGGGTGGACTGGCAGGACAGCCACAAGTACATCACATATACCGACTTAGCCAGGGAACAGGCAGGAGAAAAGGCTTGTAAAATCAGGGATAACAAGCTGGAAAAATACTACAATATGGATTTTGGAAAGGAGAGTATGGAGCATGAGTTTGAGAGAAATGCACGAACAGCAGAAGCAGAGCAGTCCAAGAGAGCAGCTTCAAGAGTTAAACCGACAGAGCCGGACAGAGCTGGAAAACAGTCTGCTCAAAGAAGCGTTGGCGATGTCGAGCGAGAACTGCGAGGAATTGATGAAGCAGTCAAATCAAGAACAAGTGAGGGCAGAGCAGAACAGGCAGAGAGACGCAGAGCAGAACAGGAAGCTCATCAGCGAGCTGAAGCAGAGCGTAGAGCTGCTGAAGAACAGCAACGAATTGCTTCAAGACGCTATATCGGGCGAGATTGGGAGCCTGAAAGATGAGGTTAAGGAAAACACCGTCCAAGAGGTTAGAAAGGCGTTACAGGCGAATATAGAGGCTATACAGAGGGCTACAAAGCTTCTTGAGAAGCAGTCTGATACACTTACGAGCGTGATGAAGCAGAAGATCCGGGAGCTTGAGGAAAGTAAGAACAGTTTTTTTAGATATGAGGGCTTGAAGTTGTACCTGTTTTGGGGCGGTATGGTCTGCAATATTTTAGTGTTTCTTATGCTGTTGTATGGTATGATTAGTAAGTAAAAAGAAATCGATAAATCCTTTAGGTTAGAATCGATGATGGGGTAAACGAAAAAGCAGTTTTGACATTCCAGTGAACTGCCCCTTCGTTTACACCATTTTCGATTTGACCTAATTGAACAAAGTGAGCGTCCGGGCAGCTACTGCCTATGGACTTTCAATCTTTTGCTCTTATCCATAATTATACAGGATCTCCTATGCAGATGCTACAGAAATCACGTGTTTTCAGATAAATAGGTACAACAATAAAACCTCAGGATTTTGAGGCTAAAAAAACATATAAATAGGAAATGGGCTTTAACGCCTTTGCGGTATTCGAAGCTGTGGTTTTCCAAGATGTCCACCGCAGGATTTACATACATGGATGTTTATCCCATATAGCTGTTTCAATATTTCCGGCATCTCCTTATCCCTGAGCTTTGAAAGATATTTTTTGCATCCGAGGAGATGCCGGCATAAAGTGAGTTTTTTGTGTTTGCTGCGGGAACATAGAAGTCCATAATGCCGGATCCTGACAAAACGTCTGGGTGGCACATGCATCAGAAAACGCCGTATAAATTCAATGCCGGAAATGGTCAGTTCCTTCCATTGTCCTTCTTTCCGGTAATCCTTAACGGAAAAAGTAACATTTTCATCATCCATATGGATGATGCGGTGATTGCTGATAGCGATCCTATGGGTATACTTTCCAAGGTAATCAATCACAGATTGTGCACCGTTAAAAGTTTTCTTACAGTAAGGAACCCATTCTGCGTCATAACAGGAATCTATAAGTTCTTTGAATTCATAATAATTACGGTATTTTTCTGCTGTTCCATGAAACTCAAGCTGATCTGTATTCCAGAGATTTTTCAGTTCATCCATATATTTCCCACGAAATACTTTGGAGATAGCCCATATAGGGAGAAAAAACTCCGTACCATTGTCTTTCCACTCATTTTTCGGTGTCAGGCCGCCGCCAAGCAGTATCGTATGGATATGGGGATGAAAATTCATTTCTGAGCCCCATGTATGCAGGATGCAGATATAACCAACAGAAGCCCCGAGGTGCTTTGGGTCGGCTGTCAGTTCCTGAATAGTAGCGGAAGCCGCATGATAGAGCGTGTCATATAACAGTTTCTGATTATTGTAAATGACTGGGTTCAGAATATCAGGGACTGTAAACACCAGATGGAAATATGGTGCATCAAGTACATCTTCCCTGCGGGCATCCATCCACATTTCCTTTGGGACTGCCTGACACATGGGACAACAGCGGTTACGACAGGAATTATAATGGATCTGGACAGCACCACAGTCTTCACATACACTGATATTTGCACCATAAGCTCCTGTTTTACAGTTCAAGATGTTCCGGGCAGTTTTTGACTGTTCCGGGGATGGAGAATATTTTTCAAGGTATGCTGTATAAAAATGTCGGAAAATATCCTGGACGGTGGGTTTATTCATGGTCAGCACCTTCTTTCCTGTCAAAAGGGCTTTGAATGCCCATGAGGGATTTGTTGCTGACATGAAGATAAACTTCCGTAGATTTCGGGTCACGGTGTCCAAGCAGCGCCTGAATATTCTGCCGTTCTACGCCCTGTTCCATCAGATGGGTTGCAAAGCTATGGCGGAGACAGTGAGGGGTTGCTGCCTTTGGAAGTTCTGCATCAGCTACTGCCCGTCGCATTACCTGTTCCAGAGTACTGACTGTTAGATAATTACCGGTAAATTTATTCGGAAACAGGATGCCACGGGGACGACCTTTCTCAAACCAGTATTGTGTAAGGATATCCAGACAACGTTTGGAGAGAATGGTATAACGGTCCATTCTATTCTTGGTATCCCGGACATGGATCTGCATATTTGAACGGGAGATATCGTCATAATGAAGATGGATCACTTCAGAAACTCTCATACCTGAGGAATACATGACTGCGAACATAGCCTTATATTTGATATCATCAACAGCATCTAACAGGCGGTCAATCTCAGAGGCAGTCAGTACAGTAGGAAGCTTATGTTCTAGGATCATACGTGGAACTGTGATGTCATCCCAAAGGATATGCAGGACATTTCGATAGAAAAAACGGATGGCAGAATTGTAAAGATTCAGAGTTGTGGCTTTCAGTCCTTCCTCTTTTTTCGCAAGCAAAAAAGCCCTGACATCCTGACAGGTAAGTTCTTTGGGATTCTTATTCTGATATTTCAGAAAGTAAGAAACATAGTTTTTATAGCAACTGATGGAACGTTCTTTGAGGTTACGGATTTTCCCGGCTTCCTCAAGCTGTTCTAAATATTTTTCATACATAATAAAATCCTCCATATAAAATCAGTAGTTATCAGAAACACTGCTTTATACGGAGGGGCATTGGGGTCATAAAACCGCTTGCCAACCAAGTGGAATGGTGGTATTCTTTTCATAGGCAGTGGAGAGGTCGATCCTGTTTGATTGTTATTTTGTGGTGATTTAACAATACTACTTTTAGGACTTGCTTTCCACTGTTTTGTTATAGAAAAAAGAAAATCGCTATGCCATAGCCTTGGCAGGCCATCGCGCAGCGATTTTGTTCAATTAGAATTTGACGGGGAGGTCTCATGAGGACAGAATATAAACACAATCCGCCCATTCCATATAGTCTGCATGATATGCGGGTCAAAAAGATTATAATTCAAGATAAAACAATAGTCCTTGAATTCGAGGACGGATATGAAAAACTTACAGAACCTTTTGAACAGGTCGAGGGAAACATCACAATCGAAGGTGTGGATTTTGATTGTACCTGCGTTATGTTGCAGAGCAAATGGGGAAACTATGGAAAATTCAACGGTGAGAAATTAGAACTGGAACGCTTTATAAAGAGATACAAAAACTATAGCTTTGAAATTGTAGATGAATTATACGGGTATAATCAAGTATTGTATTCTGGTTATTTATCTATCTTAGAAACAGAAGATTTAGTTCAAATGGACATTTCAATTTACTTTACGGGCAAAATTATTTACGATACAAAAGAGTAACAAATTCTAATTTTCAATTTTACAAGTTGGAATTATTCTTTACTATCCATCCACATTAAAACCTTCTTACAATTAGGACAATGCCATGCAGGACTTTCTATAACTGATGTTTTTAGGCTAATGCTTTTTTGCGTAAAAAAGCCTTTTATTCCAGTTTTCCAGTTTTTTTCTTCATCAGAAGTAAATTCGTACCAATGCCCACCACCTTGTCCTATACCTTGAACAGTTCCCTGTTCCATTTCCATTCCACAATCTAAACATTTCATATGCTACTTTCACCTCCACGTAAATTCTTTACATAAGTCTGCTTATCAGGTTATATGCTGTGACTACATAGACGAAAATTGCGATGCCTACAAATATCATAGCATCTTTCTTCGCACCCTTATCATAACACTCCTTTGCATTTGTCAAAAAAGTTAATCCCATAAATACAAACATAATCGGTAGTGTTATATTAGTAGAAACTATGTTCATCAGTCCCAGCGAGCCAAAAATGATAGTTAATACGCTAAATATTGCTTTCCATATACGCATACATAGTCCTCCTTTACAAATTCATATTCGTTCAAACGACAAATATCTCGTTCCTTGAAAAGTCAGCCTGCCAGTATCACCTTCTACAAGCATTCCATATTCTGTTCCAGAAACGCAAAGCTCTATTCTGTCTCCACTTTCCACCAAAAACGTCACATAATACGAAGTGCTGGTTGTAGTATGGAATCCGTGTGCACTGCTCAAATCACCTACATTTGCATGTTGATGATGCGTAATGTTTTCTCGCTTTGCAGCAACGACAACTGACACTGTTAATCTAGGTGACTGATTATTCTTATTCCATGTGATAATTCCTCTCACCAAAGAGAAAATAATGATACCAACCACAATAATAAACATGATTGGAAACATAACGTTTATCAATTCAAGCATCTCAAACGCCCTCCTCGTGTCACCAGATTTTTTGTTTTGGAAACTTCTAATTTTCAATTTTACAAGCTGGGATTTTATTATCGCTTACTACTCTATATCGTCATCATGTTTATTAGTAAAAAGACTCCCAACAAACATTCTCACTCCCAGTCTTACGTTTTACATAAGAAAGGTAGTCATACACCTATATGACTACCCTGACTACTAAGCTCTATTGTTCTCTTTCTGATTATTTCTCTTAAAATAACCTAACATTACGATCAGCATTAATGCAACTGAGGCAATCATTACATGCAATTTTATATCTGTGCTGTCCCCTGTTTGTACCTGTTCTGCCGGTTTTGATGGTTTTGAAGGTTTTGAAGGATTGTCAACCTTCTTATTATATGAATTGTAAAACATTAATTCTCCATACTTCTTACCATCATTTTTTTCTGCAATTACTTGTGGAACCAATTTCCCATTTTCTCCGTTTTTGATATAAACAGCTATAATATAAGAACTTCTATCATATGTATAATTTTCTTTATCCTTACTTGTTTGAACCAAATGATAACGGTATACTCCGCCATGCTGGAACTGCAATGAAATCATCTTTTCCGCATTATTACCATCAAGTACAAAAACATGTCTGTCGTTATCAGAATCTCCCGGCATAGGAATGCCTATGTCTAATGCACGAAATTCATAAGTTCCAGTAAGATCAATTCCTTTTTCATTGCTATTTTCTTCAAAATTTTGCTTAACTGTTAACGGAACCTCTACTACATTTGACGCAGCTAAAACTTTATCAGCAGGAAAACACAAGAAACCAAACAATAGAGCAGCTAACACAAGTATCTGTCTATTTTTCTTCATATTGCGGTTCTCCTTTTTCATCAGCAGTATTTTCTAAAATTCTTCCAATTAGAAGATGTCTGCCGTTTGTACTCTCTGAAGTACAAGTAGATAGCGTTACATATCTTTCATTATCATCAAAAGATGTTTTCTTCAAATATTTTGCGTGTTCTTTAGGTCAGTTTACAAGGAACTACACGCAGACCGTGAAACGGGCTGCTGACAACAAACGGCGCTATGCTCCCGGCTGGGTGCATAGCACCTGTTTGTTGCGGGGGTTTCCAAAGGGGGCAGCGCCCCATTTGGCACACGACTTTGCGGAGCAAAGTGTAGTGTGTTATACGCTCTGTCGGCGTTGCCCTGAAAATACCGTTGCCGCCGGGGAGGGCAAGGGCATTTGACGCGGCAGGAAAGCAGGGCTTTGTTTGGGGCTGGTAAGCCGGAAACAAAGGGCTGATTTCAGCAGCAGACAGGGCGTATTATGAAAGCCCCCGTCCCTCGTCCTCCGCCCCCGGCCTATGGGACAAAAAGTCCCAAAGCTCTGGACACCGTGACCAGATGTGTGGCCACACTCCGGGAAAAGTAGCAGGACGGCAGGAAACCGTCAAGGCTGAAATGAATGGGCTGACGCCCGGCCTTGACCGTTCCCCGCCGCCCCGCTGGATGGGTGGACAAGGTGGCCAATCCCTAAAAGTGTTTGGCCGCACTCGTTCATTTTGGGGCCTTTCTTCTCCCAAAATTGAAATGGGCGGGAAAGCCCTAAAATGGCTTTCCCGCCTTGATTACCCATTAGCAAAGACGGGCGAGACTGTCAACGGCGGCGCTGAAAGCGCCGTTCATCTTGACCGTTGACTGGCTCGCCTGGCTTTGCTACTGCCCGTAAGAGATGGAAAAACAAGATGGAAAACAAGGTTAAAAATGGTTGACAAGTCTATCGGATGTGTGTTATACTGTGCGACAGTTTGAGATTGGAAGGAGGCTTACGTGTGTTAATTTGTGTACGCTAATAAGCAATAAAAAGTAGAAGTACCTTTCCACATGATGGTGGGCTTTTTTTGCGTGCGTATGCAAAGGAACACGTAGGTTTGACACGAGCAGTCTTTGAACTGTATCGTGGTGTTTTTTCGTGCTTTGTTGTTATGCAGGCGTCTGCCCTCTCTGTGGGACAACGCCTGCTTTTTATTGCAGAAACAAAGGAACAATGCAATAAAAAAGGAGGTTCGCATTATGACCCAAAACAACAATTCATGGAGAAAAACTTATTTTACACTTCTTGCCGGACAAGCAATATCCTTTATTAGCAGCGGTATTTTGCAAATGGCCATTATCTTTTATTTGGTTGCGAAAACTAATTCTGCAATCATATTGACGGCGGCAACACTGATTGGATTTTTGCCGCAAGCCTGTTTAGGCCCGTTTGCAGGTGCTTTTGTTGACCGGCACAGCCGTAAAAGCGTAATGATTGGTGCGGATTTGATAATTGCCGCCGCTGGCGGTATTCTGGCGCTGGTGGCGTTTTACATGGAATTGCCCGTATGGTCTATTATGGTTGTCCTGTTAATCCGAAGTGCGGGAACTGCTTTTCATTCTCCAGCATTCAGCGCAGCAACACCTATGATTGTGCCAAAAGAGGAACTTACAAAATGCGCTGGTTACACGCAGACCATGCAAGCAGTAAGTGCGATTATCAGTCCAGCTGCCGCAGCGTTTTTATATGCTGTTTGGCCTCTTAATGCAATTATATTGTTAGATATTGTGGGTGCAATCCTTGCCTGTGTGACTGTTGCGATTTCGTCCATACCAACGCCTGAACTATGTCCAGAAACGAAAAGACAACAGTTTTTACAGGATATGAAAGAGGGGTATGTGGTATTAAAGCAAAACAGGGGCCTCTTTGCTCTGCTCTGGATTGGTGTAATTTATATGTTCTTTTATATGCCAATCAGTACGCTTTTTCCTCTCATCTGTATGTCATACTTCAAAGGAACACCGGCCCATGCCTCTGCCGCTGAAATTGCTTTTGCGGTTGGTATGCTGCTTGGCGGAGTCATTCTGAGCATTTGGGGCGGTTTTAAGAAACGGCGGTACACCATCGGTCTTTCCGTTCTCCTGATGGGCGTTAGCAATATGCTCTCCGGGCTTTTGCCGCCAGACGCATTTCTTGTCTTTGTTGTGTGCTGTACTGTTATGGGAATTTCCGCTCCATTTTACGGTGTGCAAAATGCGATTTTTCAAGAAACGGTCAAACCAGAATATCTGGGGAGAGTTTTTTCTCTACTGACAAGCGCCGCTTCCCTCGCCATGCCGTTTGGCCTTGTCATTTCCGGGCCTCTGGCGGAGCGGCTGGGAGTTGAGAAATGGTTTGTCATTTGCGGAATTGGCATTATCATCGTTGCGCTTGCCGTATTTTTACTACCCGGTTTGAGAGAGATTGACAATACGCAATAATCAACTGCACCTTTTTCTATTACTAAACAAAATGCCTGGATGGTGGTTCTGAAAAACCAGAACCGCCGTTCAGGCATTTTTTATCTTCGTCCTCTCTGCGGTTTTGGATTCTTCAGCAAGTCGGATTTTTCCGCAATCTTTTTCAGCCACTTCCGTTCTTCTACTGACAGCTTCCTAAAATTCAGCTTGAGCCGTTTGCAGATAAACGCCAAGTACGCTTGTTCCGTGTCGCTGTCCTGGCTGACGATTTCACCAGCAGTTTCCAGCATTTCTTTTAGCGGGTTATCCTCTGGGATGCTGAAAAAATCGTCCTTGTGTGTTTCCCGCAGAGCAAGGGCAATCCCGTTTATGTCCCGTTGTATCACATAGCGGCAAAACTCGTCCTCATCAATATGGGCGGTGATAAGCTGTCTTACAGACTCTGATTCAATCCAGATAGCAAGGGAGTTTATCATTTCAACCAACGATAAAATAGACATGAATTTTCTTGAATGTACTTCTGCGGAATACGGATACTTTGAATATCTATTGATTCTTGCATGGAAAAGAAAAAAATATCCTCTAACTTTTGAAAAATCAGAGGAACTGGAAAGCCTCAAGCAATTATTTGTTTTTCCTGAATTAAAAAAGTACTTACAAGAAAATCTTGAAAATAAATTGAATATTTCATTTTCTGATCGTGATTATGATTACATATTTTTAGTATATTGCTGTACCAACAGCTGTGTATTTGCTGATAAATGGAAACGGGAAGATATTGAACTGGTTCATAAGATTATTTTTGCAAATGGTAAAGTGAAACACTTAATCAAAAAATTTGAGAATAAATTTTGCTTAGATGTAACGCAGTCACATGCGTTTAAATCGTCAATCATATATTTTTACAAAAAATGTTTTTTCAATCTTCATTGTATCATTCCAGATAAACACTTTTATTTGGATTCCAAGAAGGATTCGTCGAAACTCATGGTTCGACAATGCGTATCAGAAATGATTGATACATGGAAAAAAGAAAACCATATTCCTTATCCTGTTGATGCAGGGCATTTGCAGTATTTATCTTTGCAAATATTTTCTATTGTTCAGCAGTTCATGAAACCGGTACAAATTTTCATTGTCTCTGATTTAACAGCTGAATTAGAGATTTTAAAATTGTATCTTGCACGAAAGTTTTCTCGCCATAGAATTACCATCAAGCCTGTTCTTCTAAATGCTCAGGATTTATCTTTTATGTCAGAATTAGATAATAGTGTCATCATAACAAAAAAAGTTTTTGCACATCTACTTTCGACAATGGGAATATCAAAAAATAATAGTATTGTACCTATTAATATTGAGGTAAACGAATTAGATAAACAAGCTATTGTAGATGCTTTAGTAAAGTGCGAAAAAAATATATTCAGACAATATGTCTTGAAATAAATAACTTGACAAAATATATGTTGTCTGATAATATCCGAGTTAGTTGCCATTAACTTTGACTATTGGAGGTATGTATATGAACAACTCTATAAAAAGTGGATTTTTAATTTTAAGTGGAACCATCGGTATTGTAGGAATAATAATAGCAGCTATGATTTCCCCTGCAACCTCATGGGTAACACCGCCTGGAAGAATGATAGTCAGCATATTGGATAACGGCTTACTAATTCCTTTTATTTTATTTCTTATACTTTTTTTATGGGGTATATATATGTTACTGAAAAAAGAAAAATAAAGCAAAAGTATATAAATTACGGAGGAGTGTATATGCATATTTTCAAAAAAATTTTTACTATATTAGCAATTATATTTGGTTCTCTTGGATTAATGAATATAGTATCTACTGACGTTGCATTGCCATTAATGTATTTTTTTATGGGATTAACACTCCTGACAACCGCAAAAGAATTTTATGATAAAAACAAAAAGAAAGATGCCATAATCTCGATAGTAGCTGCAATTTTGGTCTATACAGCTACGATTCTCAAAGTATTTGCCTAATCCTAATAAAGTAACTCTATTTCAGTTACAAAGGCAAATCTTCAAATTCAAGAATTTTTATGAGAAAACGGCATGGGAGGTTACAATATGGAAAAAATAAGAAAAAAATGGAGTAGCATGGATTTATTTGGTAAATGTTCCTATTTGTCAGTTGGCTTATTATTTTTTTTGATTCCATTTACAGGTTTAGTTTTGGAGTCATTAAACATATCTATTATAAAATTTGAGATTATTTTGGGAATATATGTACTGAGCATTATCTGTTCTATTCTAGCAAAAAAATGGAAATTAATAATAATTGCAACTGTTGGGGCATTACTGCTATGGGCAATCACAATAGGTATTGCAGAGATTTTATGGTATTATCTAAAGTCCTGGTTCGATATAGATATTTCATATCGTTAAAAACTAATCTATGCAAGAAAATATAAGAGAAATGTTAAGGTCGTTTCAAATTTTATGTAAACTAAAAACTGATATCAGATATATCATGAGTTACTTGGGCAGAGCCGATTTTTTGAGGTTCTGCCCTTGCTTGTATTATAATGTAGCTTCCAGACATATCAAGCTTTCTCTTTATAAGCCTTTATACTTTATCACAGAATACCTTTTGTTTTCAGTTTTCCTCATGGTCATGAGATATTTTTCGCTTAAATCGTGTTTTATGAACCTTTCGACTTCTCTTCACGTGCCATTTGAATTGTTTCTAATGCTTTCTGAATTCGTTCCTTTGCATAAGGAGGTCTTAAATTCAATGATAACCGTCCCTTTTGGATTATATAGGTTTCACTCCCTTCTTTTGTTGAGTTGCTTAGATAGCAGCATTCCGGATATCTCTCTGCAAAATTCTTTAGTCGTTTCTGTAATCCCTGATTAAATGTATAGACACTATAATATCGATCTTCTTCATTTGTCAGGATAATCGTTTCTTTCTCATACTTTGACAGTTTCATAGCATCTATCCTCTCCTCCTTTCCATATCCTGCTCCAAATATCTCGGTACCGGTTTTCCAGATTTCACAGCGATTGCAATCTGTTTTTCCCGTAATCTCTTGATCACCGACTCTCTTTTCTTTGGTTTCTTTTTTGAGGATTGTTCTGATCTTTGTGCCGGCTTTCTTTCCACTCTTTTCCCTTCTGCACTTTTCAGATTGTTTACCTGGCCGTCCACCATATTATAATTTCCTTCTGTTCCGGATTCCCAGCTTCTCTCATAAGTCCCATTCTCATAAAATTTCTGATAATGTTCCAGCCTGTCTTTATATGTTTGATGTTCCTGTTCCCTTTGTTCCGGTACTTTCATAATCTCATGGAGTTTCTGTTTGGTTTTTTCATCGAATCCATTCTGACATTCCTCCATGATCATCTTCCCATAACTGTCTAAGATGATATAGGCAACCTGCCTGTGATATTCCTGATGCTCCATGAGATAAAACTGTTTTCCATCAATGATGATATCATCCGTAGCCATCCAATTTCCCGGCTTTCCACTAATGCGATAATTTTCCGTATCCAACGTGACCAATGTACCTGACGGGTTTAATCGGATGAACCCTGATAAAAGCTGTGGATAGTCTTCATTGACATAATAACAATGGATTTCCCCATTCTGATTCAGTACAAGCACATCACTGACTTCACAAGACTCTTTCATACGTTTCCATAAAGCAATCGCACTCTCCCCCGGCAATAATGGTCTGAGATCTATCTGCCGGTAATATTCAATCCGTATCGCAAGTTTCCTGCTTACCGCTTCCTGATAGGAAAGATGCCAGAGGTCTCTCCCTTCCGAATTACGGTCTACTCGGTAAACTGCAAATTGATCATTCTTCATAAGCATCATCCTCCAGGTTATTCAGATAACGATTCAGATCCAGGGAATAATAATATTTATCTTCGATCATCTGTAACTTACTGATTGCAGAGGCAATCGTTTCCAGCAGATCGTCTTCCAATGGATCTTCTTTCGCTTCTTCTAATGCCTCTAAGGTATCCTTCAAAATATCTATCGTATCTTTTCTTGTGTTTTCGTGGAAAAGAGCCACAACCGTCAATTCATCTTCTTCAAATGTTACTTTACTCATAAGCTCATATCCTCCCTTCTTTTTTGAGATTTGGTTTTCTGTATCTCTCCTTTTTCTTCTTTTGGTCTGGTTTTCTCTACATTCAGTGGCTTTTCCTCGATATATTGTTCTACACGTTTCAGGGCTTCCTGCACCAACTTGTTCTCCCTGTAAAATGGTATGGAATCTAAGATCTCTCTTTGTGATCTTCCGGCAACCATCAGATCCATCATTCCGTCATAATCACCGCCTTCCTGCAGGTTAAAACCAACAGATTTGAGCCCATTCATTCGTTCTGCAGGTATCTTCTCATACGCTTCTAAAGCTTCCGGCAAAGTAAGATCATGATGAACTTCTCCTAATACCGGAAACTCTGAACATTCTGCCGCATAGAAACTGATACAACTCGTTTGCTCTAAGATATCCTTTTTCTGAATGTCACTTTCCATTCCGAGTATCTTTTTTCTCTCTTCTACAAAATCCGGAAGTTCCTGGAATCCAAAGCGATCCACAAAATATGCTTTCATATCCCCATTCTGATTCATGATCACAACATCACTGACAGACAGGGAGTGTGCCTTATAATCAGCCGGTGGATCATCATTAAAAATACTGTAAACTGCATTCATATCTTCATTTGGCAGATACAGGCTGGAATAAACACATCGATACTGATCAGCAGTTATCGTGATCCCTTTTTCCTGCAAGTCTTCCATCCCCACAAATAATTGATCTCTTCCTGTTCCATTTTCATCTAAATGATAGATTGAGAGCCTGCATTCTTTCCTTGTAAACATCATTTCTTCAAAACTATGTTCAAACCGTTCCGGATATATTACTCGCTCTACACGTTCTTTCTGGATTGGATCTCCTTTTTCTATGATAGCTTCTACCCATCGTTCCACTTCATTCCAGGATTTTGCAAATAAATGTCCCTGCATCCTATGGGTGCCATCCGGAATAAACTGCAGATGTTGAGAATTGCTTTCTTCTTTTGCAAAACGGTATCCGGCAGCTTCTACGGCAGCAATTAATTTCTCTTGTTTCTGTTCCAGCATCATTTCTATTTTTTCTGTCAGTTCATCGATCATTTCTCCTGCTGTCTTACGGATCACATCCATAGAGGCTTTCAGTTCTCTCATTTCTTTTCCACTGCTCCAACCTGCAATATACGGAAAACTGTATTCTGACGTATCCAGTTCAAAGGCAGAGCACACACAATACGCGACTGACTCTGCTTCCACTTCTTTTGTCAGCCGGTCCTTCTCGATGCCCTGGCTTTCCATGATCTCCTTGTCATGTAACCTTGCATGTGCGGTTTCATGGATTGCTGTTTTTAAAGTCTGGCTCTGGCTCATATCTTTTTTGATCACGATTTCTTTATCCAGGTTGTGATAATAACCGTTTGCAGATCCTTCGATCGCATCGAATCGTATCGGTACTGGTGAGATTTCCCGGATTGCTTGCAGGAATAAGTCAAAATCTTCTACTGCCGCTGTCAGGATTTCAGGAGCAAGTGTCTGGATCGGCTCTCCTGTGGTCTGTTCAATATCAAATACTGTAATCGCCTTGAAACAAGGAAGTGTGACCTCCACCTCTTCCGTCTTTGGTTTTCCATCCGGACCGATCACCGGTTTCTGATCCTGATCCAATACTGCCTGCTCCTTTTTCCTTTTGATCGGCGCCGGTGCGATAATGGTAATTCCCTTCTCCCCTTTTTTTACCTGTCTGCCCATAGACTGCCAGTTCCGATATCCTGTTACTAAGGTGGCATCCGGTCTTTGCATGGCGATCAACAGCGTATTATTAAAAGAATAATTATGGAATTTTGACATGGTTTTCAAATATTCCTGATACCGTTCACTGGTAAATAATTCTGCGACTCCTGTTTCCAGGTTTTGCATGATACTGTCCATATCTTTCCCCTGTATGGGAAGTAATTTAGTTTTTGTCAATTCTTCACTCATTCATTTCCTCTCTTTCTCTTTTAAAAAATCCCCCATACAGCCGTGTGTATGAGGGATTCCCATCTTATTGTTATACGGACTCTACACTTCTATAATTCCATAGCATGTTTCTTTGGTTTTGGATGCTCCATCTTCTGCTCTTTTCCGGTATGTTCATTTTTATCAAGCTTGGCTGCCTTTTCTTTCTGACGCTCTGCAAATTTATCTGCCCTTTCAAATACCCGGTCTTTCACATCATAATGATAGACATGATCGGAAAGTCGTTCTTCCGGAGCGACTTCATTTTCATTGATCGTCTGGACCATATCCTCCAGAACCCGGTAATCAAATGCTCCATTATCCGGAATGACTAATGTTTCATGAGTGGAAGAAGGCAGAATAAAAAAGTTTCCCTGAAAGCCTTCCCCGATCTGATCCATTACTTCCGGATAAAAAATCACACCTGCTCCACCTACTGTCTGTGAGTTCGTTACAATAAACATCGGATTCTCACTTCCCATTCCATTTGAGATAACTTCTGCAATACTCTGAACAGATTCATCTTTCAGAATTGTTTCTGGTCCCATTCCCATAAGCTGCTCGATCATACTTCCCATTACCATCACATGGATGGGTCTGACATTCGGACTGTTTTCCATAGCATCTGCATGAAGCTGTTCCTCACTGATCCCATAACGCTTTAAAATATCATTCGTGATCGTCGTAGAACCCACCCCAATATCATCAATGCGGATGGCAAGATGATAGGTAATTGCCAGATCTTCTCTCATCTGGTGAGGTACGTTCTGCAGCATTTCTTCATTTTTTTCTGCCGAAGATACGCGGATGAACAGCTTCTTCTTTGCATTCTCATATTCTGTAATGCTCTTCGGATTAAACTGCTCCGGTACATCAAGCACCAGTTCCGTAATGCTTCTCAAAATGCTTCCCATAGAAATCTCTGGATCTGACTGATACATTTTGTACAATTGATTCAGATTAAAAGTGGGAGCGATTACCTGATTTTCTTTTAAGACCGTAATTCCGAGATAATTCTCATTTAATTTCTTTACCTCTTCAATTCTTACCTGTGCATCTTCATATTCAATCGGAAGAAACTGTTTGATTCCTCCCTTTACTTCGTTAACAAATTGATTAAATTCCATATTTTATTCCTCCTATTTTCTCTTATTTTTCTTCATTGTTTTTCTTTTCGGGAAAGATAATGAAAATGTCACTCTCCCGTTTTCATCGGTTTCCATATGCAGATCTGCTTCAAAATACAGATCTTTCTTTCTGGAATACAGATCCTTCACATGAACACTTCCATTTTTCAGAAGCTCAGCAGTCATCCTGGCATCCATATCCTTTTCCATGCTCTGTAAATACTTGTTTTCTTTCCAGAGACAGAAATTACATTCACGGTTACCGCAATAGAAATTTTTCTTTCCTTCATAGACCAGGCCGCCACAGACCGGACAGGTTCCCAAGCTCTCTTTTTTCTGGAACCTTCGTGTCTCTTCTTCCGGAATGGAGTCACAATGATTCAGCATCATGGAAAGCAGTTTTTCGATACCTGTCATAAACTGTCCCGGAGCCATCTTTCCCTGCTCCATCTCTAACAGTTGGTTTTCCCATTCCGCTGTCATGGTGGCAGACTTCAAGAAATCCGGTAAGATATCGATCAATACTTTTCCGTCCTCTGTCGGAAGTATCTGTTTACCTTTTCGTACCGCATACTGGGAAGCGATCAGTTTTTCTATGATCCCTGCTCTTGTTGCCGGAGTGCCCAGCCCTTTCTTCTCGGTATCTTCCTCAAATTCTTTATTTCCAGCAGTCTCCATAGCTGCAAGCAGGGTATCCTCACTATACGGTTTCGGTGGTGCTGTAAAATGTTCCGTCTTCGCTGCGGATACGTTGTAAAACTTATGATCTGCTTCTACTTTTGGAATGCTGTCCTTCCCTGCATCCGCCGGGTTTTCTATAGCAAGTCCATCCTCATTCTTGAAGCATTCTTCAAAAAGTTTCCAACCGTTCTGCTTGACCACTTTCCCTTTTGCTTTAAAAATCTCATCCTGACATCGCACTTCCACCTCTGTCTCCATGAATACATGATCTTCTTCCATTGCTTCTACGGTATGTACTGCGATCAGGAATAAAATCTTCTGTTCCCATTCTCTTAACTTAGAAAAATCAAATTCTGCAAGTTCTACCGTAGGAATGATTGCATGATGATCTGATACTTTCTTGTCATTCAGCACCTTCTTTACATCCGGTGTTTTGGGCTGGTCAAACGGTCCCAGCAATTGATATTTCTCATGGATCTTACGGATCACTTGTTTCGCTGTTTCTTCCATATCACTTGTCAAATACTGGCTGTCTGTACGCGGATAAGTGATCAGCTTCTGCTCATACAGGCTCTGCGCCGCATTTAATGTTTGCTGAGCAGTCATTCCATAGATACGGTTCGCCTCTCTCTGTAGGCTTGTCAGGTCATACAGTTTCGGCGGTTTTACCGTCTTTTCCTTTGACTCCACCTTTTCCACAATCGCATCACTGCCCTGACAGGTTTTCCACACTCTTTCTGCTTCTTCCACATCGAAGATTTTCTTCTTCTCTGCGATCAGTCCATCACAATCCAAAACCACATTAAAATATTTTTCTTTTTTGAAACCTGAAATCTGCTTCTGTCTTTCGACAAGCATGGCAAGTGTCGGCGTCTGCACGCGTCCTACTGTCAGCTTTTTAAAATATTTTGTTGTGTAAGCTCTTGTCGCATTCATACCGACAAGCCAGTCTGCCTGTGCCCGGCAAACCGCTGCTTCTGCCAGATTATGATAGGTTTCTCCAGCTTTCAGATGTTCTATCCCTTCTAAGATCGAAGAACTTTCCAATGAACTGATCCATAATCTCTTGACCGGTTTTTTACTTCTGGACAGATCATATACATGCTTAAAGATAAGTTCTCCTTCCCGTCCGGCGTCACAGGCATTTACCACAAACTCGATATCTGGGCGGTTCAGCAGCTTTTTCAAAATATAGAACTGTTCTTTCTTATCTTTGGATACTGCCAGTTTCCATTCTTCTGGGATGATCGGAAGATCCTCATACAGCCATCTGGTGAACCTTTCATCATAAGAATCCGGTGGAACATATTCTGCAAGATGACCAAAACACCAACTGACAATGCAGCCCTTTCCTTCCAGATACCCTTCTTCTTTTTTTGATGCCCCGATCACTTCTGCAATCGCTTTGGACACGCTTGGTTTTTCTGCAATTACTAAATACATAACTTATTACCTCCTTCATATAACGAAAGGAAACGCCCCAAAAATACAGGGCGTTCCACTCATTTTTTTTATTTTTTATTCATTTTCTTCTTCCCGGTCTTCAAATTCATCCTCATTGATGATCTCCAATCCGTCACTTGTTTCCAGTCCTTCCTCTTCAAAATCCTCTTCTTCCTCTTTCTTTGGCTTATAGATCTTGAAGTAGTAATAAGCTGCAACTCCACCTAACGCAAGAATAAGGATCGCTGCCATTGCTCCCATATTCGCTTGTGGCATCTTCTCTTTTTCTGGCTTTGCTATCTCTTCTTTTTTATCGGTTTCTTCGGTTTTATTTTCATCGATGACTACCTGCGGAGTGGGTGTGACAGTTGCCGGCTCTTTTTCCTGATCCACAAATTCCTTCAGATCATTTTCATCTACCTGAGATAACAGATATACATTCTGGGAGGTAGAACTACGGTCAATCACAAGATAAAAGGTATTGTTATTCTTTGTTGTGATCGTAAGGAATTCTTTACTGGATCCATTCTGGATATCATCCTGGACTTCCCCATTTCCCGGTTCTGTAAAAGCATCTTCTTTCTTCTCTGTTTTATTATTTTCCGGCAGAACCCCCTCATCTGCCGGCTTTTCTGTTTCTTTATTCTGTACCGTCTCCGTCTGTGCCGCTTCTGTATTTGTCGTCTCTGCCGACGGATCCACATATGCAAAGGCTGTTGTGGATGCAGAAAAAAGCACCATAACGCCTAACAATACTCCTGCCACTTTCTTATTCAGTTTTTTCCATTTCACCATACGGATGTCCCTCCTCTTTCTTTTCTGTAAATACAAAGGAGCCTGTTCCTTCTTCCTCAGACTCCTGGCTGACCTGAAATTTTACGGTTCCTTCCTGGATTCCATTCAGAAGATCATGCAGGGCATGACTGTCTAATTTCATTCCACGGATGCTTTTGATCATCTCATTATCTTCTTCCTGTTTCAAAGCAGCATGAAGTCCTTTGAGATACTGCTGAAGATCAGCGATCTTCTGTTCTGTCTTATGGATCTCCTCCATATATTTCTTGATTTTTTTATTCAAATCTTTCACTCTCCTTTTCTTATGGCAATCTGCCAAAACACATAAAATGTTGCTGCCAGTATGCTGTACCGATATTGGAATAATGGATCGGATCCCCACAATGGATCATCATGTTATTTCCCACATAGATACCCACATGGCTTGCTCCTGGCGTACTGTACGTTCCCTGGAAAAAGATCAGATCCCCCGGTTTTGCATCTCCCGGAGAAACAAACGTACAACTGTTTCGCAATCCCTCTGCGGTCTGCCTTCCCAGATTCCATCCGTTTCCACAATGATTGATCACATAGGATACAAATCCGGAGCAGTCAAATCCAGAAGGAGAATATCCTCCCCATACATACGGGACTCCCAGATATTTCTCAGCTTCCCGGATCATCCGGGCAAATTCTTCATCTTGTAATGCTTCCGGCGGTATCTCATAACTCATTCCGTCCGAACCGGAGCCTGTGGAGATATTTCCTATATCCCACAAGTAATTTCTGTTGCCATAGGTGGTGTTCAAAGCATTATATAAGATCATCTGTTCTTCATTCAGATTTGCTCTTGCGACTGCATCAAATCCCGTATTCCCTAAGGTAACATACAAGATCTTCTTCGTTGTCGTATTCGTTACTGTCACTTCATTGCTTCCGTTACTATCCGCAATAAACGCTTCCCAGGTCTTATGACCATGTGCGGATGCTGCACTATGATTATCATAGTAAACGTCGAACTGCACTCCATATCTTGCAAAGGCTCCCGTATCCTCTACGGTATATTCCACGCCATTCATCACAATCTTTGTTCCCATCGGAACAAATGGATCAGAAGCATCTACCGCGATCGTATGGTTTGCGGTTGGATAAACGCCACTCGCTGTAGGACCGCCTGACCATTGTCCACAACAGATGGAACAATTACAGTAACCGCTGGTAACTACGTTCCCTAAGGATTCCCCTACCCGTACTGTCTTCGTTTCTGTTACGGTTTCTGTTTTGCTTTCCGTATCCAAGCTGTACTGTGCTTCAAATAAAGCCTGTAATTCATCCTTGATATCTTCAAATTTCCAATCCCCATATTTTGCTGTCAGATAGGAGATCAGATGATAGGGATTATGAGCGATCTCGCCTACGTTGTACTGGTATTCATCATAGTCCGGATGAGTGGCTTCCATCTCATTGATCTGCTGGTTCAAAGCCGTTTCCAAAGAAACATAGTAGTTCTCAGCCGCATAGATATCTTCATCCGTTCCCGGATATGTGGTGATCTCGATCACAGAGCCGCCCCCTTGTATGGAAGCGCTGCAGCTTCCCAAAGATACTGCCACGATCAGAAATAAGAGCACAAAAATACCGGCGCCGAAAAATACAGCCCGATTCCGCTTCACAATCTCTTTTAATGCGATCTTCGCTTTCACGGTTATATTCTCAACACCGGCAACAGTTGCCGCCCCACCTGCACTGCCTGCAGTTTTTCCTGTTCTGGCAGCCCGATAGGCATCCTTATATCGTTTTCTCTGGAAAAAGCGGTTCAGAACCCTTTTCTTCTCTTCCGACCTTTTGACCGTTTCCTCCGCCCCTGCTTTTCCCATGCTGTCACTCATACCAAATTTTAACTTTTCTCCGGTTTCATCCAGATGATATCCTCTCCGGTTTGCCTTTACATCTGCACGCTGGCTCCGAAGCTGTGCATAGCGCAGACCTCTTACCGCTGTTTCGGTTCCTCTTTCTGCAAACTGAACCGTTTCCGTTGCAACATCCTGTTCCTCTTCTTCTGAATCCGATACCCCTTTTGAAATTGCATCTCTTACCGCATACCTTCCAATGGTTCTGCCCGGTTTCATCCCCGGTCCTTTTACCATCTGATTTTCCTCATCATCAAAGGATAACCTTCCGGATTTTGCCTGCTCTTTTCTCATCTGTTTCTGGATCTGCTTTTTCCGGATCTTTTTCTTCTGTCCGGTCAAGGAGTCATCTTCCGGTATCTGCGCATGTTCCCGAAACTTTTTCTTGTATTGGGGAGATTTTTCAGATACGTTTTTCTCCCCAGCTCCCTCTCCGTCTAACACAGATTCTTCTAAAATAGGTTCCTCAGATATTGCTTCTTTTCGCAAAGAGGAGTTTCGGATCTGCTTTTTTTGCAGATTCCGTTCCTCGCTTTGTCCATCTGACAGCTTGTCTTTCTTCTTTTCCCGGTCAAAAACAAAGTCCTGTTTCATTTCCAGCGGTCTGCCTCGGCTTTTATGGCTGATATCTTTTACAGAACCATCTGCCAGATTTTCTTCCGTCAGACCGTCTCTTGTCATTTTACTGACAACTTTCTCTCTTCCTTTCAGTTCTTTCCCTGCCAAGACTTCCGCCTCCTTCCTTTTCTCTTTGTTCCACTTCTTCCGGCTTTGTTGTCATGAGAGAATATAACTTCAGGGACTTATCAAATTTATCCTTAAACGGAATGATCGTTGTCCCATAAAAGAGAAGCCCTTCCCCTTCCCCGGAATTCGTAACATAAGACAACTGATACGGTGAGATATTTAATTGTTTCGCCAGGATCTGACGATCACCTGCAGCCTGGTTTAACATCAAAATAAAATCACTGTTTTCAAAAATATTTTCAATTTCCCGGCTGGAAAGGAGATCCTTTATATTCTGCGTGATTCCAGTTGGGATTCCGCCCCACTTCCGAAACCTCTTGAAGATCTCTACCGAATAAGATGCCGTCTGCTCTTCTTTTAGAAGAAGATGGAATTCATCGATATAGTACCAGGTAGATTTTACGCCACGGTTGATCGTCACCCGGTTCCACACCTGATCCTGTATGATGAGCATTCCAAGTTTTTTTAACTGCTTTCCGAGCTCCTTGATATCAAAGCAGACAATCCTGTTATTCAGCTCTACATTCGTCTGGTGATTGAACACCTTCAAAGATCCGTTGACATAGATTTCCAGAGCTGTGGCAATCCTCTGTGCCTGTGGTTCTTTCTGTTTGCGGAGACAGTCATACAGATCTCCAAGAGTCGGCATATTTTCCGGTTTCGGATCAGAAAAATAGTTCTGATATACAAGGGGAAGGCATCGGTCAATAACAGACTTTTCTTCTGCTTCAATTCCGTCCCGGCTTCCCATGATCAATTCGCAAAGGGATAAAATAAAGTCAGATTTTACTCCCAACGGATTATCATCCTCAGAATAATTCATATTGATATCCATCGGATTGATATAATCCTTACTGTTTGGGGAAATATGGATGACCTGTCCTCCCAAAGCATGAACCAATGGATAATACTCACCTTCCGGATCTCCAATGATAATGTCATCCTTAGTTGTGAAAAATACATTCGTCATTTCCCTTTTTGCCGCAAAAGATTTTCCCGATCCCGGTGTACCAAGAATCAGACCATTTGGATTTTTCGACTTCTTCCTGTCTACCATGATCAGATTATTGCTGGTAGCATTCAATCCATAATACAAAGAATCGCCGCCCATGAATAATTCCTGTGTGGTAAATGGTACGAAAATCGCTGTACTGGTCGTTGTCAACGCTCTCTTGATTGGAATATGATTTACACCAAGCGGAAGACTGCTCATAAGTCCTTCTTCCTGCTGATAGTCCAGACGCTTTAACATACAATTATATTTCTGTGCGATACCGGCTGTTTGAAAGATCGCATTTTCCAATTCCTGCTTGCTTTTTGCGGTATTTAAAAAGAGCGCTGTTACAAGGAACATACGCTCATTTCGTGACTGCAGATCTTCCAAAAGCCGTTTTGCTTCCCCTCCATAGGTATTCAGATCCGACGGAATGATATCCATATCGTACCCTGCTCTTACTGCTTTTTTCTGCTCTTCAATTTTCATTCTATTGATATCCGTTACTTTACTTTTTACCAGCTTGATCGCTTTCATCTGATCCACAGACTGAATATGAAGATTTACAATCAAGTCCTTATCAATATCCAAAAACTCTGCCAGCATCTTATCCGTCAACTCCGGAGCAAGGATCTGTAAATAAGAAACCGCCCCCATCGTATTTCCCATCTGGAAGGTTTTCCCATCCTTAAACACAAAACTGGTAGGTGCGATATAATCTTTTGTGTTTAACCCCGTTTTAATCATAGATCCATAATCAAACTGGAATTCCACTGTAGAATCCGGATTAAACGTTTCATACAGAATCCGCAGTCGCTCCTCTCCATTCAGAGGATATGCCATCACACCAAGGATCTTAAAGTTATTTAAAATATCAGACTCAATACGCTCCAGCTTTGGTTTTGCTTCCCGGATATTTTCCGCTTCAATAGAAAAAGTGATGTATTTCGTTTTCACCAAACCATTGTTTCCTCTTGCAAGCTGTTTTTTCAGCATGTTGGCATATTCCATACGGATATCATCATAAGCATCTCCCTGTGGACTGATCTTGATCACCTGCTCGAATTCCTTCATGCTGCTCTTGTGATTGATAAAACTGAGCTGAAAATGGATGCTGCTGTCAAAATAATTTAGGAAATCACACCAGTTTTCAAAGATTGCATTCTTATCTTCATTCTGTGCTAACTGATAGTTGATATCGTAAAACCGGATACATTTGGAATAGACATTTCCCTGCACCCTGCAAATACCATCCCTCCCCATTTCTTTGTAGGCAATGGTCTGTTGAACGGTAAGTTTCTTTACATCTTTCTTTCCATTCGTCTTTTTATTTGCGGTCTTTTTTCTTTTTCTTACCACCGCTTTCTCCCCCTTTCCTTTCTTCCTTTCTCATCGTTTTCTGATCTTCTCCATCCGGATCTGATTCATAATAGTTTTCAGTTTCATATTTTCTGACAGCTGGCCGGATAAATTTCACCCGGATCACATGCATCAATACGTCTTCCAGATGCATTCCATCTTTCTCATACATGGCAAACAAAAAGGCCGGCAGCATCATAAGTACCATAAGGACTGCAGCATTATTGATTCCAAGAGCATTTCTAAAGAGAAAATAGCAGGGAATTCCCATAGCTGCTCCAATACCAATACAGATCAGCTGTCTTTTTGTAAGATTAAATGCCACTTTATTCTTTACTTTCGTTAAATCTTTCGGCACACTCACATACGCCATGTGTTTCACTTCCTTTCTTTTCTAATGTGCATTAAAGATCGACTTACTGAGTGATCCTGTCTTGAACAGACTGAAACATAAGATCACCGTATATGCCATCACACCAAATAATGAAGAACTCAGATTATCTGAAAACTGGATGCCTGCCACTAATACTGCGTAAATAGCAACACATACCATCATCAGAAATGCCTGGAATGCCAGGGCAAAGAGTCCTCTGAAATAATTCGTTCCGATCTGTCCCCACTCTCTGTTGCTCATCGTTGCGAATGGGATCGGTGCAACTGAGGTATAAAGGTAAATTTCTATCATACGGACATACAAGATAACCGTAATGAGTACAGACATAATCTTCATACAGAAACTTACGATCAAAGTTTCCAATGCCAATATCACAAGTTCTCCAATCTCCATGCTTTCCAATGTAGCTGATAAATCTGTGATCGCAGAGCTGATATCAATGGATGTGTCTCCGGAAACCAGCCCTGCCGCCGAGTTTACGACGCTTTGTCCTACATCAAAGACTGCCATCGTAATGGTAAATGTATTGCTTACCAGATAAACGGCGATCCACATTTTCACAAAATATTTAAAGAACATCCATGTATCAATATCATGCATGTTATTACGTTCTGTCAGCATGGAAATCAATTCATAACACAATACAAAAGTTATGATGATGCCTGCAATCGGCATGATGACCGAATTCGACAATCCTTCGATCATACTAAAGATACTGCCATTCCATCCTTGTGGTGTCTGTCCAACCTGGCCCGCAATCTCACTTGTCTTCTGATTGACATCCGTAAACATACGGTCCAGGTTAGAACTGATCATACCTGTTAGAAGTTCCCTCATCCATTCCTCAATCGCATCAAAAATTTGACTGAACATGGATCTCTACTCCTTTCCTTTAACCAAATAATCCACTCAAAAGCGGAATTAACTGTGTACCGATCAGGATCACACCACCGCCACTCATAAGCTGCTTAATTCCCTGTGATTTTGCACCAGGATTATCATTACCGTAACCTTCCATCAGGTTGATGACTCCCCAGACACCAAGACCTGCACCAATCGCTACGACTAATGTCTGTAAGATTGTAATTGCACTTCCGAAAAATCCCATATTCTTTTCTGAATAAACGCTGCTTCTATGGTCTGTCAGCGTTTCCTCTCTCCTTTCCCTATTATTCAGACCTCTTTTTTTACCTGTTTTCTTTGCAAGGTGATCTTATTTTCATCTTCACTTTCTTCTCCTTTCTGCCTGATCATCAGGACTTTTTCTTAAAAAAACGCAAAAAAGAGCACATAGATGGATATCTACATGCACTAACGCTTTTTATTCTGTTTTCATATATTCTTCGTGCTTTTCTATGATATATTCTGTTCTGCTTCTTTCACATCCTCTTCTGTTACATTTACTTCATACACCTCAAATTCTGTATCCTGTGAAAATACCAGCTTATGCTCCAGATATTTTTCCACATCAAAAGCATTTCTTTCATCTTCATCCGCAAGTTCCTTATATCTCTTATGCTTTGTGATATCATATTTGTTACTGAGAAATGGCCGTACGCCCCGAAGCTGTAAGATACATTTATTTCCATCCATTACAGCCAGTTCATCCCGGCTCATCAATTCTTTCCCTGTCTTCTGATAATTCAAACCATAGGACTGGCTTGTCCCTCTGGTATCAGAGGTATTGTAAAGATCGATGGTCTCTTTTCCCAGCGTTTCCGATATCTCCTTTAACGTGGAGCTTTCTTTTCCTCCAAGAAATAATACGGTATCGCAATTCCCTGTGATAGTTTCAGCAGCATCCTTATAAATGGTTTTTAACTGGCTCTGCGACTGTAAAATAATAGAGGCGGAGATTTCACGGCTTCGGATCGTTGCGATCAGTTTATCAAATTTGGGGATCTGGCCGATATTACTGAACTCATCCAGCAGTAATCGCACATGGTACGGAAGTCTTCCACCATGCTCATCATCTGCTTTATCACAGAGCAGATTAAAAAGCTGTGTGTACATGATCGCCACCACAAAATTGAATGTATCATCGGTATCACTGATAATCACGAACATTGCTGTCTTCTGATCCCCGATCATATCCAGCTCCATTTCATCATAAGACATGATCTCCCGAAGTTCCTGGATATCAAAAGGAGCAAGTCTGGCGCCGCAGGAAATAAGGATCGACTTCGCTGTTTTTCCGGCAGCCAGCTTATATTTTCGATATTGTCTGACTGCAAAGTGTTCCGGATTATCCGCCTCCAATTCTTCAAACAGTTCATCAACCGCATTCTTAAATTCTTCATCTTCTTCTCTCGTTTCACTGGCATTGATGAATTCCAAAAGAGTAGAAAAGTTCTGTTCTTCTTCCGGCGCTTCATACCAAATATAACCGATCAGAGCAGAATACAGAAGGCGTTCCGCTTTCACCCAGAAATCTTCCGTAGATTTTTCTCCTTCCCCCTTCGTATTTGCGATAATGGTATTCACAAGTTTGAGGATATCTTTTTCACTACGGATGTAATGGAATGGATTGTAGTGCATCGACTTTTTGAAATTGATCGTATTCAGCACCTTGATCCGATAGCCTCCATTTACTAGCATCTTTCCACATTCTACAATGATCGTCCCCTTTGGATCTGTCACCACATAGGATACATGATCTGTCATTTGCATAAGTTGAGGCTTTACATAAAACCTTGTTTTTCCAGAACCTGATCCTCCGATCACAATCACATTCTTGTTTCTGGCATATTTAGGAGCTTTCGGTCTGCTATTCATCGTAAGCCGTTCTGTTTCGGTCAGAATAATATTGTTCTCAAATACCGGATCTTCAAATGGTTCGATATCTTTCCGATTTCCCCACCGGGCTGATCCATACTCCTCTCCATGCCGGAACTTCTTTGCATTCTTCGCTTTATAATACAAGACGATTCTAAAAATAAGTGCTACGATCACACCTCCCAGCAAATCTTGTAGATAAAAGCTCGGAAACCAGTTGGCAAATGCCAATGGAAAATTCATCAGCATCACACAGATTTTTTCAATCATACTACGTCCCATACAATGACGATAAAGCCAAAAGCATTTATCTGCAAGATAGAAGATGATCAGATACGGAATGCTTAATATCACCACTCTCTTCATCTGGATATTCTGCATCTTTTCCCGGATCATCGTTCCTGTCCTCTGACTTTCTGTCTTGTTTTTACTCTCTGACGTTGTTTTGCTTTTCTCTCCTTTGTCTTCTGTAGTTTCTTTCGGACAGAAGGTTTTTTCTTTTTAGACTGATCCATCTCTATACCTGCATATTCTTTAAAAGCAGCCGTCATCACATCCACATCTTTCGATTTAAAAAATACCAGATACAACGGCGGTTCCACACGGGAATCCTTTTTCAGACTATAATCAATCCCATATTTTCGGGCTACCCGGTCAAAAGACTTGATATTTTGATCTGTGATCTGGATATTCGTAAGCTGCGCTCCCTGTGCGATCAGTTGCTTTATCGTCTGCTTTCCATGAGGCTTTTTCATCTCCTGTCGTTTTCTTTCTTTTTCTCTGCCCTTTTCCTGTGCTTTTCCTGTTTTGACAGCCTGTTTTACCTGTACCCGTTTCTGTTTCTGTCTGCTCATTCCATCCAGAAATTTTCTCATAGATGCCTTTAACACACCGGTACTCATCCGGGTTGTCTGGACACACAGAGCTATGATTTTTTCATTCACTTCATCCTGCAATTAACCACTTCCTTTCTTTCCTTGATCCTTTGTGGGAAGCAAATAATAGCACTGCTTCTCAATGCATCCCTTTTTTCTTCCTTCCCACCAATAACAATATTTACAAGACCAGGGTTTTTCTTCACTGTATTTTCTCCCCGGCATTGCTGCATTTGGTTCCACGATCAGGTTCTTATCTCTTCTCCTGTCCATCCTCATGTTCCTCCTTACAAAAAAGCGTTCACAGATTCCCTCAGGTTTCCATGAACGCTTTCCCTTACATTATTTCTTCTTTATTTTTCTTCCAAGGACTACCACTCCACTTAAGCTCATTCCAAGCACGATCAGCCATAAAAGCAAATTGGAGTTATCCCCAGTCTTAGGTGCATCTTTCGACGGTTTTCCACCTTCCGGAGTGCTTTCCTTTGGTTTTTCCTCATCAACCATAACAACCTTCTGCACTTCGGCGGTATCTTTTACTTCAAATACCACATCCTTTGCAATCAGATATCCTTCCGGTGCTGTCTCTTCTCGGAGCGTATATGTTCCGATTGGAAGCATCTCTATATAATGTGCCTCTTCTGTTGAAGTCCAACTTTCAATCACATTTCCTTCTTCATCCAAGATGGTCAGTTTTGCACCTGAAAGTTCCTTTCCTGCAATATCCTGTTTCGAGATCAATACCTTTGTCACATCATCTTTCATCTCCTGTTTCTGGATTTCTGCAGTATTTTCTACTGTAAAGGTAATGCTCTCTGCAGTTACATATCCATCTGCCGGTTTTGTCTCTGTCATCGTATAGGATTTTCCAACTGTCAGCTCTTTGATCACATGAGCTTTCTCTGTAGATACCCACTCATCGATTACATTTCCGTCTTCATCTGTCACCTTCAGATGTGCCCCCGGAAGTTCTTTTCCTGTGGTAAGGTCTGTTTTCGTAAGTTCTACCGTTGTCGGCTCATTTTCAAAAACAAACTCATAGGAAACCTCGGCTTCTTCTGGTTTTCCATACTCAAAAGAGAATTCCTTTTCTTCTTTCGATGTCACAAAACCATCCGGAGCATAGATTTCTTTTACGATATAAGTTCCATCTACTGGAAGATCTGCTTTGAAAAGGATCTGTCCATTTTCATCCGTTGTTTTCTGCTCGATCAGCGTTCCGGCTTCCATCAGGACTTTTCCATCTCTGCTTTTGATCTCTTCTTTTGTAAATAACCCGAAGATCGCACCTTCCAGCATACGGTCTGTATCCTTTGCTTTTTTAAGGACAGTTACTTTTATCTTCTGGCGGTTGTTCTGCCATTCTTCATCAAAAGTAACCACTGGCGTATCCTGATCGCGATAGGTCAGATCCACAAATCTAGGCTCTCCATCCAGTACAAAACCATGTGCCGTTTTCACTTCCTTCACATAATATTTTCCTACCGGAAGGTCTTCCATTTTTGCGATTCCCTTTTCATCGGTTGTGATCGTGCCTACCAGCTCATCTTTCTTATAATGGTTTGCGCTTACACCATCCGCAGCCTTGATATCTTCTGCAGCATAGACTTCAAAAGTGACTTCACTTAAGTTTCCTGTGATATATTCAAAGAAATGTTCTACCGTTCCTTTCACATTATCCAAAAGGGTGATCTTCTCTAAAAATTCTCCCTTTTTGTTGATGATCAAAAGTCCTTTTGGTACTTCATCCTTCATTTCCACTTTCTGTACTTCGGCAGTATCTTTGACCGTAAATGTCACATCCGTTGCTTTCAGATAACCATATGGAGCAAATTCTTCATGAAGGGTATAGGTTTCTCCGACAACCAGACGCTTGATCACATGTGGCTTATCCTTTTCAGATGTCCATTCATCGATAACATTTCCATCTTTATCCATGACCTTCAATCTTGCACCCTCCAGCTCTACGCCTGTAGTCAGATCAGACTTTGTGAATTCTGCTGTAGTTGGTTCATTTTTCTTTACAGTCTGTAAGAAAACAAGCTTTGTCTCCTGTCCCTGATACTCTGCAACAAATTCCAGCACCTCATCCGAAGAAACAAAACCTTCCGGCGCTTTTAATTCTTTTACATAGTATTCTCCAAATGGAAGATCCAGGGTGCATGTTGCCATACCGTTCTCATCGGATGTCATTTCCTGTAATAAGGTATCTGCTTTCACAAGAACTTTTCCATTTGCCTGGATATCTTTCTTGTTATAGATGCCAAACAAAGCTCCGGATAATACCTGCCCGTTTTCTATATCCTGTTTTTCTACGGAAATTGATACCTTCTGTCTGTCATTTCCTACCATTGCTTCTGCTTCAACGACTGGTGTTTCCTGATCCTGATATGTTAATGCAACCGTTACCGGTTCTGGATTTAATACAAATCCTTCCGGTGCCTTAGTTTCCACTACATAGTATCTTCCAAGAGGAAGATCCTTTGCTACAGCTTTTCCACTCTCTCCCGTTGTGATCGTTGCCACGAGCGTATCTTTTGCATAAAGTACGATACGGTTTCCATCTGCATCTTTCTGATGATCCGGAGTACAGATATCTTCTGCAGCTCTTACTTCAAATTCTGCTCCGGAAAGATACTGTTCCTCATAGATAAAGTCATTCTCAAAACCAGAAAGCATCTCACCTTTCTTATACACAATAAGATTTCCCTTTACCGGCTGATCTTCATAGGAAACTTCAATGATCACATCTCCACTTACTCCATCTACTTCATAGGCAGTATCCGAATCCACGGTGATCTCTACATAGTTTTTGTTGACAACATATCCATCCGGTGCTGTCACTTCTTCAATACGATAGTGCCCGATCTCTAAGTGTTTCGGTAAGATCAGGTATCCCTGGCTGTCCGTAAAGAAAGATTTATGGACTGTGACCGTAGGATAGGTTGTTACCTGTTCCACATATTTCTTATGATCCAGATCATAAATTTTAAATTCTGTACCGGCTACTAACACCGGTTTCTTTGTTTCATCATCTTTTTTGATGATCTTTAACTTTGCAGAAAACTCTTTATCCAGCAGTACCTTCCAAACCTGCGGTTTATCCGGATTGTTTTCACGGATGGTAATCTCAAAATCCTCTACCGGTTTATAATTATGAGGTGTGGTTGTTTCTCGTACAATATACGTTCCGTATGGAAGCGGAATACTGCACGCATACCCTTTCTCATCTGTGAACATTTCCGTTTTACCATCTGCTGTAAGGATGACTGGCTCTGCATGGGAGAAATCATAACTTCCATTTTCTTTTTTCTCCAGGCTGCTCTTTAAGTAAGCGCTGAAGCCTGCACCTTTTAACAGCTCTGCATCCGTTTCTCCATTGTTCGCAGCTTTTATGATCTGGAACGGCTGTTTCATAACAAGTTCTGTTGATTTCACAGTACGTTCTATCGTTGGAACTGTGCCACCTTCATAAGAACATTCCACATCATGCTCTGTCTCGTCTAACAGATATCCTTCCGGTGCCTGGATCTCTTTTACAAAATATTTTCCAAGATACAGGTCTTTAACCACCGCATCTCCCTTCTGATCTACTTTTAAGGTAGATACAAGATCACCGGCTTTATGGACAATTCCTGTTGTTCCATCTGGATGTACAATGTTTTCTCTCGCATAGAGGCCATACACCGCACCTTCTAAAGTCGCATCTCCTTGTGGATTTGCTCCTGTTTGTGCATCTTCTTTGATCAGATGGATCTTTGCATAAGTACGTTCATTCAGAACATTCTTTGTACTTGTTTTACCGATATTGACATCTACTGGATAAACAGTTGGATCTACCTGATAATTTGCCGGTGGCTGGATCTCTTTTACATACACAACATCCTGTATTTTTTCAATCGTTACTTTAGAACCGCCCTTGCTATCTGTTGCTGGCATCTGCGTGATCAGATCTGAACACTCCTTATCACGGTAAACACCATAAATGGCTCCTGCCAGATGGTTTCCGGTGTCTTTATCATTTTTTACAATCGCAATTTCCGCCTGCTTTGTCCATGTAACATTCAGGCTTACTTTATTTGTTGTTTCCACACCTTCTCCAAAAATAAAGGCAAGATCCTGGGTACTGGAATTCGTTGTCAGCTTATACGCAGAATAATCTTTTTCCAGGCCGCCTGCCATGGTTGTAGCAAATACTTCTGCAGTATCACTTGCCTGTGTAAGCGGTGCAGAAAGGTAAAACTTTGTGCCACCTTGGATCGTTACCTTTGCTCCCGGTGCGCTTGTACTTCCTGTACTTACGTTGTGAAAACGCACTCCGGATGGAAGGCTGATCGTCACACTCTGCTGTCCTGCCGCATGGAATGTGATTTCCTTTGTACGCTGTGTATTTCCTTCTACATAAGCCTTTACATTGGCATCGGAAAATGACATAGACACATCCGGTATCTCAGGCTTCTTTACACAATAATTGTAAATATCCATTGCTAGTTCCTGTCCTGTTGCATTGGTTCCATAGAACGCATCACTACTGCCATAAGCATAAGCCGCCGCCATATGGACAAGAATAAATCTCTTTCCTGCTGAAAAATCACTGTGCTTGTTCGCAAAATAACTTTCTGCACCTGCCGCATCGGTACCGTAATAACATACCTTTGCAAGAGCCTGATTGTCAGCCAGCTTTGTGATTGTATAAGTGCCGGATTCTGGTCCCGGTTTTGCCGGCTGGATACAATAAGCCGTTGCTCTTACACTTCCATAAGAAATATAATACGGCTCTGTAAGATATGTTCCAAGCCCGTAGTCTGCATATCGGTATATTGGACCTTTTTCAATAGTTACCTGCTGAGATCCTACACCTGCAGTTCTAGCCATCGCTTTGATTGTAGTAATCTCACCTGGTTCCATTCCATTAAAATCAACACCTTGTTCTACTGCCTGTTCCATTACATCATGTAATGCTAATCCCGATCCTTCATCAAAGGTATCCTGCTCTGTCATCTGTTCTACCAAAGCATCAAAAGCAGCATTTCCTTCTGATACATCCGGTGTCTCTATTGGGATTTCTGACGGCTTCTCTGAATCCTCCTTATCTTCTTCCGTCTCTTTTGTTTCGGATTGCTCTGCATCTGCTGAAGGACTTTCACTCTCTTTTTCTATTTCCTTTACGACTACATTTCTGCTGATCTGATAATTCGGATGTTCCTGATTGACCGTTTCTACATAATAAACAGTTTTATAGGTATCTGCGTGGGATGTTGTAAAATCCTCTCCCTGCTCATTCTTTGCTTCCTCAAAAGTAATCTTTACCTTTGCTGAATCCTTGATCTCTAACCCTGTAAAATCTGTTTTCACGTCAAAACTTGTTCCCACTTCCACTTGATGATCCTTTGCCAAAACAATTTCATCTTCATCTAGCTGGCTTTGTACCTCTTCCAAAAGAGGCAGTTTTCTTTCTTTCGGAAGCTCCGCAGCATAACTGTTGATTGGTGATAACACCGTAGATAAAAGAGTGACCGCTGTCAGCAATCCGGATACAACCCGCTTTGCTTTTTGTTTCACTTTCATGTTCTTAAATCCTTCCTTTCTTCTGAATCTTATTTATCCGTTATACTTGTTCATCGTTTTCCATCATTCTTTCCTGAAAATAATCCCCTCCTTTCCTAGTCTTGTGCTATTTGGGACAGTCAGCACTTTGCTGAGATAACAGCACAAATATATGGCGGTATCTGCCTTTTCAAACAAACACCGCCATATGATTTCTACTGTCATCCTCATTTTGATTCAGACAATTATTTTTTATTTAAGATTTAAGCGTTTTCCTGTTCTCTTCCCCGGATCCGTTCCTGTTTTAGAGTCCATATCTCCAAAACGTTTTCTCTGTCAGGACACGCACAATGCACATTCAAGGCAGGTATCACTCCGGGCAGGCTATTCTCTTTTCAAGGTACATGAAGTGTTTCTTAGAAACGTCTTCATATAACGAAAGGAAAATGGCCTATTTTACAGGGTGCTTTTTAATTTTTTTTATTTTTTTTCTGCATCTGCATGTTTTTTCATGACAGAAAGTGCTCTTTGCAGCATTTCACAAACACTCTGCTGTCTGATTCCAAGATAGTCCGCAATCTTCTCTTGATTCATTTCTTCAAAGTAAAATAACTGGATGATTTCTTTCTGTCTGGCAGTCAGACAACCTAAGAAATCGCGGACCACCTCTTTTTCAATATACTGGTCGAGAAGATCTGAAGCTGGATCTAGCAGTAAGATCCTGTCATCCGCATAATCGCTATACGAAACGAGTCTATGGTTTGATGCCACTTTAGCCTGATTTATTTCCATACGATCCGTTGCTTCCATTAACAGACGAATGTACCAGTTTTCGTTGTCAAAAAATTCTTCGTTCATAATGCTTCGATCTTCCTTCACATCCATGTATTGATAATCTTTACAGGAATGGAGTGGAAAGATGGTTTTCTTTCCGTTTTCCCTGTATAACACATACCCATTTGCGTAAACGGTAATATCACATTCCCCACTCAGAATTTCCTTTACTACAATCTCTTCTTTTTCTAACGCCTTTTCAGAAGGGACTCTCTTTGTCATACCTGCCACTTTTACTACTTTCTTTAATTCTTTTAATGTCAACATATGGACCACCTTTCTGCCTTACGGCTACGGGTGATCCATGAACTCTATAAAAAACTCATCACAATTAGCCACGAACTCACCCGTTTTTTTTGAACGGGAGCCCGCAGCTCCTATGTAATTACCTCCTTCGGCTATATCATACAAAACTCCGTATCATCTCTGATTTTTGCACACGAAACTTTGCCCTCTATATATCGAAAGGAAAAAGCCCTGTTTTACAGGTTAAAAACTCAACTTTTTTTTAAATTTTTGAGAAAACAAAAAAAGCCGGCAAAACAAATGCTTCCACAGACACAGAATGAAATATCATCCTGCATTGTATCTGCAAATGTTTTGCCGGGCTCTTCATGATTCCAGTCAGGTTCAGCTCCTTGACAAACTCTTGCTATCAGGTGCAGCCTTGATGGTTCCAGCCAAATCCACCGCTTATCCTGACAGATCATTTTATTTAGTTTCCTTTCGGGAATTCATCACTTTTTGAGAATATACCCGCATTCTTTCTTTCAGTTTTTCGTCTTTGATGTGCAAAGGCCGTACTGAAACAATATCATCTTTTACTAAAATCTCCAAAGTGCTTCTACATTTCTTACATTCTACTTCTGAATCGCAATGTGCGCTTTTTTCAATAAATGCTCCGCATACAGAGCAATGTACATGCCATCTGATAGCATCTGATCCCATAGGCTTCCTCCTTTAAGCAATAATAAAAAATTCCATTTTATTACTCAACGGATCAAAGGGAAATCAAATCCGCCTTATGAGCATCATGTTGTCCATTCCGTAAGTGCCAAAGCTGCACGAACAGCATGATCATCAAATCCCAGACCTGCTTTGTTGATCTGGCGCATCCATCCTTATTCTCTCCGGATTCCCACTCACCCAGAATCCTAAGAATTTCTGCCGATTGTATTTAACAAGGTAATTCCAATTCTTCAAATATATCTCCGGATAACTCACAAAGATCCGGGATCAAAATGATCGTATCATCAATCCGTAAATGAATCGATGGATCAAAAAATTCAACGGTTCCGCAAATCGTATGATACTGGCCTGCCGGTTTCATTTCCCGGCTTTCTTTAAAATAAGTTGCCTGTATCTTCATTCCAACAGAAACCATCTGTAGCTTCCTATCCAATCCGCATTTTTGTTCTTCGGATAACATCTTCCTTTGTTCATAAAGTATTTCCTGTTTCCGTACGATCTCTTCAAATCCCCGAAGTGCTGCAAAAGGGGCAAATTGTTTCGCTCTGTGCTGCACATCCATAGGGTATCTCTTGGAAACCGGTCTTGGAACATATAAATATTTCTGATACGCCTCTGCCAGCATATTTTCACCTCCTATGCACGATGTCCTCCAACCTGATTGTTCCTCTCTCGATAGGTGGAGCATTCCAACAGATTGGATCCCCGCATGATCGCATTTTTTCCATAACGCTTTTTCACCTGTAATACGGCTTCCTGCAGATGTCTTTCCTTTTCTGCTTTTATGGAATCCTGAAAAAGAGTATATTGCTGATATCCTTCCGGCTTTATCTTATTTGCAATAATTTCTATTCGTCTGATTCCGGTATATGGATCTGCGATTTTTCGATAAAGTGCTTCTACTGTATCGATTATTTCCCTGGAGCGATTGGTACAATCCGGAAACCTTACGGTTCCTTTCGATGACTCCCTCTCAAAACGATGATCGTAAGCGATCCACAAGGTTACAGAATTCGTTACCAGCCCCTTTTCCACCAGATCCAGAACCAATACATCTGTCATTTCTCTTACAACAACAGCAGCTTCTTCAATTGTATAATTTCTCATCAATACCTGTCCATTGGAAAGACTATGCTCTTCTGTATGATAATTCTTGATATCACTCATTTTACAGGATTCACAGCCCCAGGCATGATCGATCAATAGTTCTGCATCGATCCCAAACATTTTATACAGCCAGTCTTCCGATTGAATAGAGGCAAGTGCGATATCCCCCATCGTTTGGATTCCATATCCGGCTAATTTTCTCTCTGTTCTGGAACCAATGCGCCAGAAATCACTCAATGGTTTATGTCCCCATAACTGTTCCCGGTAAGAGATCTCATCCAGCATTCCGATATGATCCTCTATATGTTTTGCCACAATATCCATTGCGATCTTTGCAAGATACAGATTGGTTCCGATTCCTGCTGTTGCTGTAATTCCGGTTTCTTCCATGACCGCATCCATCAGTTTTTGTGCCATTTCCTTCGCTGTAAGGTGATACAGGGAAAGGTATCTTGTGACATCCATAAAGCACTCATCCACACTGTAAACATGGATATCCTCTTTTGCCATATAGTTTAAATAAATCCCATAGATCCTTGCCGAATACTCCATATAGAGCTGCATCCTCGGCTTTGCTACAATATATTCGATATGATCCGGTATCTCATGGATCCTGCAACGATTTCGGATCCCCAGCTTTTTCATAGCCGGCGTGATGGCAAGGCAAATGGTGGATACCGATCGGTCCGGATCTGCAACAACCAGATTGGTAGTAAACGGATCCAGTCCTCTTTCCACACACTCAACAGAAGCATAAAAAGATTTCAGATCAATACAGAGGAATGTTTCCTTCTGTTTCAAATCAATCACCTCCCATAAGTTGCCTATCTTTCTCTTTCCCATAAGCAATCAGATCTCATCCCAACTCGTTTTCACACGATAGAGATCGTGCCAAAACAGGCAATTTTCAGTAAATCCATTGACAAAAAAGGAAATATCATTTATATTATAGGCAAGTAGTTGCCGTTCTGTTGTGATTCACATTATAGGCAATCATTCGCCTCTTGTCAAGAGGCAACTTGTTGATTATGGGAAATTTATTTCCTATACCGTTTCAGCATCATACACAGGGATCCTGAAACGCCAATTAGAAAGTAGGTATTTTTATGACATTCGGTGAAAAAGTGAAAAATTTAAGAAAGAACAAAGGACTCAGCCAAACCCAATTAGCCGATGCTGTCGGTGTCTCCCTTCGGACTGTTCGGGGATGGGAAATTGAAGGCCGTTACCCAAAGAAGCACGATCTTTACCAGAAACTTGCAGACATTTTAAGCTGTGATATCTCCTATCTCATGACAGAAGAAGAGACTTTTATCACAGAAGCATCTGAACAATTTGGAAACCGCGGAGCAAAACAGGCTCAGCAGATCTTAGAACAAGCCGCTGCAATGTTCGCCGGCGGGGAACTTTCTGATGAAGACAAAACGGCCTTTATGGATGAAATCCAGTCTTTATATCTGGATTCCAAGAGACGTGCAAAGAAATTTACACCAAAGAAATATTTAGATGCCAAATAGATGGGGTGATTATGGGACAGCCTATAGGATATAGTTTTATTGTCAGAAGTACATTACCACTTCTGTTTGATTCATACACGAGGTGATATATTTGGGGAATTCATATATTTACAACAAAGTAGAAAAACTTGTAAAAAAGTTCAAGACCAGGGATCCTTTTGAAATACTGGAAGAAATGAATGTGATCGTTGGAGAAACAGACCGCTACGAAAAATTAAAAGGATACTGTTTCATGAGCTGCCAAACCATTTATGTTATGGTAAGCAGTTTTCTCTCTGAGGAAGAGAAAAAGATTGTTGCCGCCCACGAACTCGGTCACATCATTCTGCATCGTTCTCAGCTCAAAATGGCGCCAATGAAAGATGATGTCTTATATAACATGAGGGATAATACGGAATACGAAGCGAACCTTTTCGCTGCAGATCTTATCCTGGATGATAAAGAAATCGCAGACCTGTCAAAGAACGAAGACCTGAACTATTTCGGGCTCTGTAGCTGCTTAAACTCCAGTCCGGAACTCATGAGCTTCAAGTTATACAGTCTGATCAAGCGTGGTCAGAACTACAATATGCCGTTGGAAATACAGAGCAACTTCCTGGCCAAATAAAATTTGCCCGTTCCATACAACTGAACGGGCTTTTCTTATATCCATATATGAAGATTCTTTTATTTCAGTTCGCCATGCTTATTTTCAAATTCCATGATCGCCTGACGTATTAAATATAACACTTCTCCATTGATTGAACGCCCTTCAAATTCTGCCAGGCTTTTCAGTTTTTTATGCGTTTCAGCATCAATCCGTAATCCTAAATGCTTCTCTTTCTCCATGATTATTCTCTCCATCTCTATAAGTACATATTAAGTTCATATTTCAAGTTCATTTTAAGTACAAATAATGGTAGAATGTTTTAAACGGACTTATTTTAAGTACACTATATTTTTTCACGGAGGAATTCGATTATGCATGAAAAAAGAAAAAAATATTATCATATCAGGAAAGATTTATTCTGGTGCACCATCCTATTAGCTGTATCCTTTCTCATCGGTTATGCTATCCATCAACATCACGGTATTTTTCTAACACATTCCCTGAAAGCAGACGCCCCAAAAGAACGGATAGAAATAACCTTTGACGATCTGCAATCAAGCCTGAATGATATCTCTACATGCTATTTATGTGGAAGCTCTGATTATAGTATGATGGACTATTATCGAAAATTTGATACGGTTGGACTGATTTCTCTTAATGATTGGCACGTCTTAGATTTCCAACTGAAAGCATATGATGAAAGCGGAAATGAAATATTAAATAAGACCAGTTCAAATATGCTTTTTGGAAACACAGGCGAAATCACCTATTCCTCTCATGGAGATGTTTCCAGAGGAATGGCTGAGATAGATATCACGTTACCGGAAAACTATAAATTGAACAAAAGAAATCTAACGGATCATCTCTGCCAAAGTTGCCTTGATAAAGTTGCTGCTTCTTTAGAATATTGGAAATATGAAGATGAAAAGAAAGAACCGATCCCGCTGTGTTTGGTCGATTTTAAAACTCTTGATATTTATTCTTTACAGGATTATTACCGATCCGTTTTCATCCGAGATTATTATGTAGAAATGGGCTTTGAAGAAATTTCTGTAGAAGTAAAAACTTTTTATCTGCCGAAGAGATAATAATTATGATATACTGAAAAAAATGACAAATAAGAATTTGAGGTGATGAAACTATGTCTGAAATACAAATTGCATGGTTAGAATTGATGACAGTTGGAGGTCTTGGTGTAATATTAGTTCTGCTAGGAGTTACTTTCAATATCATTGTAAAAAGACAAAATAAATTGTGTACAAAAAAGACAGACGGTATTATTAAACAATATGGGTTTCCTGGAAATGGAAGAGTGTACCCAATCGTTGAGTACTTTGTGAATGGAACTTGTTATAAAGCAAAGAAAAAATTTCGAGGAATTAAAACAACGCAACTATCAGGAGTACCTGTACCGATGAAACCAGAAGTCTATGAAGATGAAAAAGGATGGCTACATGTAAAAACTGGAGCTATTGCAAATTTGCATCAACTTGCGGAGCAGTTGTGGCCTATCAACAGTAAGATGACAGTTTATTATAATCCAAACAATCCTAAAAAGTGTTATATTGATAGACCAATTTCAAAAAGATTTACTTCCATGATGTTTATCATAATGGGGACAGTAACAATACTCTTGAGTGTACTGGTATTCTTTTTGATGCAGTTATAAATTGCAAAAGATAATTGCTAATCAGACAAATCCCAGTTTGGACTTTTCTTATAGAGCCTTTCCATGAAGGAGAGGCTCTTTTCATCTGAAATTACTAAGATGACTATTTCAACTATCATCATCTTTTTTAACCTAAAATCAATGCACATATTCTTTCTCTAAATAAGTCCATTACAGCATCTATAAATTCTCCGGCAAATACAATAAACTTCAAAACACCGCCCATACAAGCTAAAAAAGCTGCCTGTATCCAGTCTTGATAACAGAGCACTGTTCCTATAAACAAAACTACAATTCCAAATCCCAATATCTTTTTTGCGATTGCCACCATATGTACTAGTAGTTTCACTCCGACACCTATGATTGAAACAATAAACCACAATGGAATCAATAACACTTTTCCTGACACTTTTAAAATCCCCATATCCATCCTCCTCGCTATCTTGCCAGCCATGGCATATCATGATTTACTTCTGCCCGGTAATACCCACTTATCGTTGAAGGAGCATTGAACAATGCTGCAAGTAAATATTTCTTGATATTCTTGATTTTACTCGTATTTCCTTCCAGACAATGCAGCACATACTCTACATGCGAATAATCCAGCTTCATGAATTTTCCTCTTACCAAAGCTCCTGAATACCAGTTGCTTGCAATCAATACTCTATCACTCCTACACATGACAGTCTCTACAATCAGATCCACTATTTCATCAATCTGATTTTTGTCATGAGGATGACTCACAAGTAGGGCATCATACTCCAGGTTTTCTTTGATCAGAGATTGATACGCATGTAATGTTTCCATCTCATCCTCTTCGGATCCTATCCCATCTGCAGATACGATAGGATTAGATTTATTCTCACTAAGATTAGTATTGTTAATATTAGTATTATTAGAGTTTGAAATGTAAACTTCTTGAAGTTTATTTTCGGGACTTCTTGAAGTTTGTTTTTGGGACTTCTTGAAGTTTGAAATGTAAACTTCTTCTGTCTCTTCTTCCTCTACTGAAGTTTGATTTGTAAACTTCACCATCTTTGGTTTTTCTTTTTTCTGTTCCTCACATTCCTCCTGAATAAATGATTTTACATAGATGATCGTAACCTTTCCAAATCCCTGCCTACGTTTTTCAATCAAACCTATCCCTTTTTCATCATCCAGCTCCTGAAGAGATTTCACCGCTTTATTTCTGCCACAATTCAATAATTCCATGATATCTTCAATGGAAAAATAGATATATGCCCGATTTTCTTCATCAAACCACTGATTCTTAATAGATAAAGACATTCTGTCCAACATCAAACCGTATAAGATCTTCGCATCACTGGAAAGATCCTTGAAACAGTCATTGGTAAATAAAGCTTTGGGTATTCTGTAAAAACTAAACTGGTCTGCTTCTGTTCCATAAAAATATTTAAAATTCATTTTTTTATCCATGTATCTTCCTCCCTTCCTTTCTCTCATAGAAGTCCTTTTTTTAAACTTCTGTATCTCTTCTTTCTTCGGGTTGTCTTATTTTGACAACCCTTATTTCTGTTCTCTTTTCCATTGTTCCAGTAATGTCTCAATCACCTTTTCCATATCCGTTTCCGAATAGTCTTCCGGAAAATATTTTGTAAGCTTCTTTCCTGATAACACCACTTTTCGTTCCGGTGCTTTTACCACTATACAACTATTAAAAATTGAGATCATAAATCCCTGGTTCACTGGTCCTTCTTCCAACTGTTTTCTCAAAGCTGTAATCTGCTTTGGTTTAATAAATCCTGTATCCCGGATATACTCATAAATCCATTTCTGCATTTCCTTATCAATGTAGGAAATATCAACGGCAATGGTAAAATTCAATTTCTTTGCATCTACCATATCTAATAATTCCGGGATTAATTCTGTAAGTCGAATGTAACGCTGAACATTACGAGCACTCTCTCCTACTTGTTCCCCTAACTCTTCTCTTGATTTCTTACCCAACTTGTGGCCATTATGACCACAAGTTAAATCAGCTCTTTTTCCCTGTCTCTTCATCGCATCCAGTTTCATCTTATAAGCAAATGCTTTTTCACTCGGAAGTAACTCTTCTCGTTGAATATTGGCATCTACCATGGCGATTACTGCATCATCATCTGACAGCTCTCTGACAATTGCAGGAATTGTTTCCAAGCCAGCTCTAATAGCCGCGTACATTCTTCGATGACCTGATATCATCTCATATCCATCTTCACCATCGGATCGTAACAAAACTGGTGTCAGTATCCCTTTTGCCTTTACACTCTCCACCAAGTCTGTCATCTTTTCGTCATCCAATACCTTAAATGGATGATCCTTAAAAGCATGAATTTTACTGATATCAATCTCCATTGCCGATTCTTCATTGACTACTCCCAGCAATTCATCAATGCTTGTCAATTTGATTTTTTCTGCGCTTCTACTTTTCATTTTCCAAAACCTCCTGTGTCAGATTTTCATAAGCCATAGATACTTTTCCCTTTGGACAATGACAATAAATACTTTTTCCTTCCGCACTTGCTTCAGCTACCTTAACTGATAGTGGAATGACATTTTCAAAGATAGAAATCTTAGATCCATAAGTTTCTCTCACTCTGGAAGCAATATCTTTGGCGTAATTAGTACGAAAATCCACCATTGTCAAAAGAATTCCCTGTATCGTCAGCTTTCGGTTCAATCTCTTCTTTACCATAGAAATAGTCCTGATCAACTGTTGAAGTCCTTTAACCGGCAGATATGCAGCTTGTACAGGTATCAAAACCGTATCAGAAGCTACTAAAGCATTGATGGTCATCATTCCCAAGCTCGGCATACAATCAATCAAAATATAATCGTATCGTGATCGCATCGTATCAATATATTCCTTCATGATCAGCTCCCTGCTCATTACATTACTCATAGTTACTTCCAAGGCTGATAACTCAATATTGGCCGGTAGGAGATCCACTTGTTCCTCATGATGTAAAATGCCTTCTTCCTCAGCAATTTCCTCGTCATTGATAATATTCATCATAATAGTTGCAAGAGTTGTTCCAATATCATCCGGTTCTACATATCCAAGACTTGCAGTTAAGCTTCCCTGTGGATCCGCATCGATCAATAACACTTTTTTTCCTTGTCTTACCAACCCAACTCCAAGATTTAAAGTCGTTGTACTTTTTGCAACTCCGCCTTTCTGGTTTACTACTGAAATAACTTTACACATACTGTTTTCCTCCATTTATTTCTCCCAATTTTCATTCTGCCAGATTTTCAATAATGCTATAATTTCTCGTTTCATCATTGCCGGTGTATATCTGCTTGGAAAATATTTGTGAAGCTGCTCATTCGTAAAGGCAACTCTCGTAATCTCACCTTTTTTTATCTCACTCATAATTTCCTGCATCTTCTCTAATGTAAGTTGGTTTTCTTTGCTCAATTTTCTAATCCGCTGTGCCTGTGATAAAGACGGAACAGCCTGAGCATAATCCATTGCTTCTAATAGTTGTTTTTGTTCTTCTTCTTTTAATGCTGAAATTTCAACTGCCGGATTAAAAGATATCAATTCATCATCTAATTTCTGTAAGAACTCAGGTATTAGTTTCGTCAATGAAATATATCTTTGTACCTGCTTTGGACTATCTCCACATTCTTCACTGATAATCTCTACTGTTCTCTTTCTTTTTGTTTTGTGGTCAATTTGACCTTTTTTCCTACCTGATTTTCTTTTCAGCACATCATTTTTCATTTTGTAAGCAAAAGCCTTTTCACTGAAACTGATTTTTTCTCTGTGCAGGTTAGAATCCACCATATTCAAAATAGATTCATCTTCTGTCATCACACGGATAATTACTGGTACTTTTCGATACCCCAGTAACTCAGCTGCATGTTTTCTTCTGTGACCGGATATAATCTCATAGACTCCATCTGGCACAGGCCTGACAATCAATGGATTGAGAATTCCGTACTTCTCAATACTTTCTTTTAGCAAATGCATCTCTTTATCATCTTTCACTTGAAAAGGATGATTTTTAAAAGAACAGAGTCTTTCAATCTCAATTTCAATAATCTTCTCATCTTCATTCTTCGGAATAAATTCTTTCGTTACTTCCGTCATCATTTCCTCCTTCTTCGGTCAGACAAAAAAAGCCCGTCTGGATCCGATTATTTTTGAAATCAGTTCCAAACGAGCATCTCGTTTTCTATTAGCTATAGCTAATATATTTCTCTATTGTTTCAGCTAATATATGTTTGCAAATTATATTCTGCAAAGAATTTTTCCTTTGATCTACTGTATTTTACATTCCTAAATCAATGGTGACAACAGATACTTCCCCAAATGTTAGCAATATCTCTGATACAGTCTATTTGCAAAACTCTATTTTTTATTAGCTGCCAGCTAACAATTATTTCATTGTATTAGCTGAAAATCATCCTCAAAGCAATAAAATCATGCATTTTTTTTATCAAAAAAGCGCCCCATTATTTGCATTTCTGCTAATAATCGAACGCTTTTGACTGGCCGTCTCGTATAGGAATCGAACCTATAATTTAGTCTTAGGAGGACCATGTTATATCCATTTAACTAACGAGACAAAATGCCATTTTCCCTTGAAAACACGCGATTTTCCGGCTTTTTGGTAATGGCAACCTTTATTTAATTATCAGCTTTTTTCAAGCTGTTAATTACTATTATTTTTCATGTTGGTGACATCAAAGCACTCACCTATTAGGGTAACACCTTCGTGTCAATTTTTACTCTTCTTAACTAGATTTGAACCCAAAAGTTTTTTCAGGAAGTGATAACCTTGGTTCCTCCTTAGGAGGCGGTCGCTCTATCCAGCTGAGCTACAGAAACATAATATTTATGATATTTCCTTACGACCCTCTAATTTTATACTACCCAAAAGAAAAAGTCAAGATAGCATCCCTGTTTTTTTCTGGTTTCTTACGAAGATTTATAAAAATTACTGCCAGATATTGAACAGGATATTTGGGGAATATCGACAAAGTTTTCTTAAAGTTTATTAATATACTATTCATTGCAACGACGATTTGCTATAATAGTAATATAGAAAAGGAGTGGTTATTCACAGGCAGATAATGAATGAAAGAGGTGAAAGATTATGAAGCGTAAAGTGAAAAGAATGCTGGCGATGTTTCTTACTTTTATCATGGTATTTTCCATGGCAACCGTTTATGTTTCCGCAGCGGAAGAGGGGACGGGCAAGAGCACAGAGGCAGCAGGAAAACCGGAACTGTCCAAGAAGACGGCGGACAGCGTGACCCTGAAGACAAAAGAGGGGTATGTATACGGCATTCAGGAAAATGGAAGCACATGGAAATGGGCAGAAGATAAACAGTATGATAAGACGGCAAAGACAGTTTCATTTACAGGACTGAAGGCTGAGACGGAGTATGTATTTGCCCAGAAGACAAAAGATGCAGAGACAGTACAGGATGCAGATCAGCTGAAAGTAAAAACAGAAGCTGCAGCAATACAGGCGGAGACTCCAAAGCAGGAAGAGGTAAAGAATGAAACTCCAAAAGTTGAGGAAACGCCAAAGACAGATGATACAGATAAAAATGCAGAAACTAATAAACCGCAGGATGACAGTTTAAACACTGAAGTTCAAAAACCTGAGGGAACAGATCAGACGAATACCGGTGTAGAAGGCAATAAAGTAAATGTGCCGGACGGGACGGAAAAACCAGACGAGACACAGAAACCGGATGATACCAACAAACCGGATGGCAGTGGTGATGTAAACCCACCGACAGATATGGGAAATACGCTGGATGAAACGCCGGCCATAGATAATAACACGGCAGTAAATCCACCATCTGACAGCCTCGATCCACCAAAAACAGACGGGGATAAAAAGGAAGAGCCGAAGGGAGATACCTCTAAGAGCCACCAACAGCAGAATAATGCCTTGGTAAATAAAGACAATGAGATACACAATTCGACAAATACCAATACTGACAAGAATACGCCGCAAAAAGCGGATACACCAGAGAAACCTCTTGTTGAAAAAGTGACAGACACAAGTGTTGTGCTGAAACCTGGCAGTGACGCCGACAAGTATACTTACAGTTATAAGCTGGCATTAAAGGACAGCAAGGCAAAAGCAGTGGAGCTGACCAATGATACCGGTGAGTTCAAGGACCTGAAGCCTGACACAGATTATCTGGCTTATGTTATGATCAAGGGTAACGATAAAGCTGATAAACCATATTCTGACAGTGACTGGAGTGTAGCAGCAGAGGTACACACATTAAAGGCAGCGGCAGATAAGCCGAAAGCAGCTCCGAAGCTTGCGGAAAAGACAGACACAACGATTAAACTTGATACCTCCACAGCAGACCTGGAATACGGCGTATATCTGGACAGCGGCGATATCAGTTGGAACAGTACAGGCGAATTCAAGGGACTGACAGCAGGCAAAGAATATAAGTTTGTTACACGTGTCAAATTTGACAAAGACAAACAGATGGAAAGCCCTGTCAGCGATGTTCTGAAAGTTACGACCAAAAAGGCAGCAGCAGCGGCTCCTGAAGCTCCGGTCTGCATCGGAAGGACAGAAAACAGCATTACCCTCAGAGCCGTAAACGGTCAGGAATATGCAGTGCTTGAAAACGGAAATCCTGTAAAATGGCAGGACAGCGAAGTTTTCAGCGGATTAAAACCAAACACAAGATATTCTTTTGTGACAAGAGTAAAATATAACCCCGATGAGGCAATGGAGAGCAAGGTGAGCAGCAGCTCATCCGCAAAGACAATTATCACATTCGAGGGTTCCAGCGTGACGGGCATCGAAGTAAACGGCGTCTATGACAAAAATGCTGTTGTAAATATTGCAGCAAACGGAAACGGCATGGACAATCAGAAACCGGAATCACAGGATACCAGATGGGTTCCTGAGAGCTGGAAATGGGGTGCTTCTGCAAAGGGTACCTGGAAAAAATCTCCGTATACCGCGAAGTTGACATTGAATAAAGCAGGAAAAATGGAACTTCAGGTAGTGTTCCAGTTGGAAGAGTATACAGAAAAAGGCTGGACAGATATGACTGTTGAGAAGAAGACCATTACAGTTCCTTTCAGCGTAAAAGAACAGTATACGATCACTGCATCCGCAGGTTCCAATGGTAAGATTTCTCCTTCCGGCAGCGTTAAAGTTATGGAAGGCAATGACGCGACATTCACCATCACTCCAAACAAGGGATACCAGATTTCCCAGGTTACTGTGGATGGCAAGGCTGTTACCGTGAAAAACAGCAAGTACACATTTGAGGATGTGAGCGCAAACCACAAGATTTCCGTAACATTTAAGAAACTGACCAAGACAGTTCCGAAGACGGGAGATACCATGAACATGGCAGGCTATCTGATGCTGGCAGTTCTCTCCGCAGGCGCTGTGTTTGCAGTAGTGGTTTCTGCTAAGAGAAAGAAAATGAACCGCAGATAATGAACAACAGGTACACGCAATAGTCCCGCCGGATGCTGTCCGGCGGGACTATTTTGTGGAAAGTTATATTTTACTCCTCAGGTGAAGTGTCCTGAAGTGCCAGGAAACCTTCCTCTCCTGTACGGATTTTAACTACATTTTCTATATCATATATGAATACCTTGCCGTCTCCAATCTGCCCGGTATGAAGAATCGTTTTTGCAGTATCAATCACTTTCTGGACAGGAACAAGACTGACGACAATCTCTATCTTGACTTTTGGAAGAAGATTCATATCCATCTCAACACCCCTGTAATAGGTGGTGGAGCCTTTCTGGATTCCGCAGCCCAGTACGTTGGTGATAGTAATACCAGTCACTCCGATTTCATTCATGGCGTGCATAAAGTCTTCCAGCTTGCTGCGTCTTGTGATAATGACCACTTTTGTGAGTTTGTGTACTGTGGTTCCTTCTTTTGGAAATTCCCCTGGTACTTCAGCAGGGGCCTGCGTGGCAGAGGAGCCTTCTGATGCCGGGGTGTATTTTTTGGCTGTGCCCATGACGCTTGGAACTGTGCCCATGGAATCCTGTGTTACAAAGTCAGCGTAGCTGCTGGTAAGTCCGTGTTCCCTGATATCCAGTCCCGCAATCTCCTCATCAGCGGATACGCGGAGGCCGACGGTGTGTTTGATTGCCTGGAAAATAACAATCATAGTCACAACAACCCAGGCTGCAGTTGCAAGGAAGCCGATGAACTGTACACCTAACTGATGGAAACCGCCGCCAACTAAAAGTCCTTTGGCTTGCGTGCCTGCACCGTCTGAGAAAAGGCCCACGCAGAGGGTTCCCAGTGCACCGCACATACCGTGAACGCCGACAGCGCCCACAGGGTCATCAATTTTACAGATTTTATCAATAAATTCAATACCGAATACAACCACGAATCCGGCCAGAATGCCAATGACAGCAGCGGATGTGGGGGAAACGGTGTCACAGCCTGCCGTGATGGCTACAAGTCCTGCCAGCGTACCATTCAGTGACATGGAAACATCCGGTTTTTTATACATGATCCATGTAATGCACATGACTGTAACGGTCGCCACAGCAGCGGCAAGGTTGGTTGTGACAAATATTTTTCCGGCAGAGACAATGGCATCGCCCTCCATAGATACCGTGGAGGCACCGTTGAATCCAAACCAGCAGAACCAGAGAATAAAGACACCTAAGGCGCCTACAGTCAGATTGTGGCCCGGGATAGCTTTTGATTTGCCGCTTTTTGAGTATTTGCCAATACGGGGGCCAAGAATTTTGGCACCTACAAGGGCAGCAATTCCGCCTACCATATGAACCGCGCAGGAACCTGCAAAGTCATGGAATCCCATCTGTGCCAGCCAGCCGCCGCCCCAGATCCAATGACCGGAGATGGGGTATACCACCAAGCTGATGAGAAGGCTGTAAATGCAGTAAGATGAAAATTTGGTCCTCTCAGCCATGGCACCTGAGACAATGGTTGCGGAGGTTGCACAGAAAACAGTCTGAAAGATCAGGAATGCCCAGAACGGAACACCGTCCGGAAGCATGGCTGTGCCGTAATTGGATTCAGAGGCAATGCCTGCCACGGAACCGAAAAAGCCGCTGCGGGAGCCGAACATAATACCAAAGCCCACCAGCCAGAAGGCAGGGGTACCGATACAGAAATCCATCAGGTTTTTCATAATAATATTGCCGGCGTTTTTGGCCCGTGTAAAACCGGTCTCCACCATGGCAAAGCCTGCCTGCATAAAGAAGACCAGTGCGGCGCCTAAAAGTACCCAGATCGTGTTTACAGATGAAAAATCACTCATAAAAATATCTCCTTCCTTTTTCAAGTTTTTACATTTTCCTTCCCAGAATAAAAACAAAAAAGGTGCGTATTTAAGAGTTATGGGAGACTCTGAAAATACGCACCTTTGCATAAAGAAAAATGTGATATATGTAATCGGAAAATGACGGCCACGGGAAATGACCGCGCATCTCCGCAATTACTGTTGATAACAGCAGGAAACAGGTATAGATTATCTATTGTTTGTTGTCTGCTGTATGGCCTGTGATATCCATGGGATAATGGCTGTCAAAGCAGGCTTTGCACAGAGGCAGTTTTCCCACCATGGACTGCAGGTCCCGTGGGTTCATATAACCCAGGGAATCGGCACCGATCATGGCGCAGATCTCATTAGCTGTGTGGGAAGAAGCAATTAACTGTTTGTTGGATGGAATATCTGTTCCAAAGTAACAAGGATACAGAAACGGTGGAGAGCTGACACGAACATGAACGCTTTTTGCTCCGGCTTTTTTCAGCATACGGATGAGGTTCGCTATGGTTGTGCCGCGGACGATGGAGTCGTCAACAAGGATAATACGTTTATCCCGCACAACAGGTTCTAAAACATTTAATTTCAGCCGGACGCTTGATTCACGCTCTTTTTGTGTCGGTTTGATGAAGGTTCTTCCCACATAGCTGTTTTTATAAAAGGCTAATGCAAATGGAATCCCTGACGCTTCCGAATAGCCTTTAGCTGCCGGAATCCCGGAATCCGGGACGCCGGTCACAAGGTCTGCATCTGCAGGATATGCCGCCGCAAGGGCTGCGCCTGCACGGATGCGGGCATCATAGATATTGACGCCGTCCAGGGTACTGTCCAGCCGCGCAAAATAGATGTACTCAAAAATGCAGTGTGCATGAGTCTCCTGGCATAGCTGGCAGTTGGAGGTAATGCCATCCGCCGTGATGGTGAGAATCTCACCCGGACGGATATCACGGATAAATTCTGCGCCGATTGCAGAGAGGGCGCAGCTCTCGGAAGCAATGATATAAGATGAATCACGTTTGCCAAGGCAGAGCGGCTTCAGGCCAAGAGGGTCACGGACGCCTATCAGCTTTCTGGGGCTGGCAATGACCAGTCCATAGGCTCCGCGTATTTTTTTTGCCGTATGCAGAATTGCCTCTTCTACATTGTGAGTGCGGACTCTTTCCCTGGCGATGCAGTAAGCGATGACTTCCGAATCCGTGGTTGTATGGAATATTGCTCCGGTTTGTTCCAGTTCACATCTGAGGTCCTGAGTGTTCACCAGATTCCCGTTATGGGCCAGAGCAAGTGTTCCCTTAATGTAATTCAATACCAGAGGCTGCGCGTTTGAAAGAGTGGCAGCCCCTGTGGTGGAATAACGGACGTGGCCGATACCCAGATTACCGTGAAGCTTCTCGAGGATATCATCCTTAAAGACTTCACTTACCAGCCCCATTCCTTTGTGAGTATTCATGTTGCCTTTGGGACCTTTGGTATCACAAACAGCGATGCCGCAGGATTCCTGGCCCCGGTGCTGCAGAGAGCAGAGGCCGTAGTAAATGGATGACGCAGCATCCTCACCGTTTGGATTAAAGATGCCAAATACACCGCAGGCTTCTTTTATTTCCATATCTGACTGTAATTCCATGGGGCTGTCTCCTTAGACGTAAAATAACAGATGGTCATAGGTCGGATATGGAAGTATTTCATCAGGAATTTTTATTTCTGCTTCATTTGCAGCGTTCTTCAGCTCTTCCATTACAGGAAGAACTTCAGTGAGGAACAGGTCAGCCTGCTTCTGCATATCCACTGTAGATTCAGCTTTGGCGGTTGCCTCTTTTAAGGTGGTTACACCGGCTGCAATACGGTTGGAGATTTCAGTCAGGTTTGACACCAGGGCTTCCTCAGATGTAGTGGAGAGTTCCGCAAGCAGAGCTTTTTTATCGGATACCTGTTTGGCAGCAGCAGCGGCGTAGCGGTTGACTGCCGGGAGAAAATCTTTTATGAGCATTTCCTGCATGGTTTTGGATTCGATGGCAACGGTTTTGGAATAGGTCTCCAGAAGAATCTCATAGCGGGAGAAAATCTCCTCCCTGGTAAATACACCGTGTTTGATAAACAAATCCAGATTTTTATCGGCAATAAAGCGGGGAAGGGCTTCAGGTGTAGAAACCAGGTTGTAAAGTCCTCTGGATTCTGCCTCTTTTACCCAATCTTCTGTGTAGCCGTTACCGTTGAAAATAACTTTTTTATGCTTTTTGACTGCGCGTTTGATCAGTTCATGGACGGCATGCTCCATTTCCTCCGGCGCAGTGTCTTTCAGTTCATTGTAGAACTGGGACAGAGCCTCTGCCACAGCGGTGTTCAGAACCATATTGGGATTTGCCACAGACGCGGCGGAGCCCAGCATACGAAATTCAAATTTGTTGCCCGTGAAGGCAAAAGGCGAGGTGCGGTTTCTGTCTGTAGTGTCCTTGGTAAAGTGAGGCAGTACATGTGCACCGGTTTCCAACTGTACGGGATGGGCCTTTCCGAAGTAAGCGTCCTCCTCAATAGATTTCAGTACACTTTCCAGCTCATCGCCGATGAAGATGGAGACGATGGCAGGAGGTGCTTCGTTGCCGCCGAGACGATGGTCATTGCCGGCGCTGGCAGCAGATACACGCATAAGGTCTGCGTAGTCATCCACTGCTTTGATCACAGCCATAAGAAATACCAGGAATTGAATGTTTTCGGCAGGAGTTTTGCCCGGGTCCAGCAGGTTGATACCTGTGTTGGTTGACATGGACCAGTTGTTGTGCTTGCCGCTTCCGTTGATGCCGTCGAAGGGTTTTTCATGGAGAAGGCAGACAAGGCCGTGCTTCTCCGCTGTTTTTTTCATGATTTCCATGGTGAGCTGGTTGTGGTCAACCGCCACGTTGGCAGTATCGAAAACAGGGGCCAGTTCGTGCTGGGCAGGAGCCACTTCGTTGTGTTTTGTCTTGGCCGGAATGCCCAGTTTCCATAGTTCCTCATCCAGTTCATGCATGTAGGCGGCAATTCTCGGTTTCAGAGCACCAAAGTAGTGGTCCTCCATTTCCTGGCCTTTGGGGGCAGGGGCACCGAACAGTGTTCTGCCTGTAAAGATGAGATCCCGTCTTTTTTCGTAAAGCTCTTTAGGGACAAGGAAGTATTCCTGTTCCGGTCCTACCGTGGTGGAGACACTGGTTATTTCCTTGTTGCCAAGGAGATGGAGCATTTTAACGGCTTCTTTATTCAACGCTTCCATGGAGCGGAGCAGGGGCGTTTTTTTATCCAGTGCTTCTCCGCTGAAGGAACAAAATGCTGTTGGTATGTAAAGTGTGTTATCTTTGATAAAAGCTGGCGATGTAGGGTCCCAGTTTGTGTAACCTCTTGCTTCAAATGTGGCACGCAGGCCGCCTGAGGGGAAACTGGACGCATCGGGTTCTCCTTTTACCAGTTCTTTGCCGGAAAATTCCATGATGACTTCACCGCTTCCATTGGGTGATATGAAGCTGTCGTGTTTTTCAGCGGTATAGCCGGTCATGGGCTGGAACCAGTGGGTAAAGTGTGTGGCGCCGTTTTCTACGGCCCATTCTTTCATGGCTACAGCTACGGAATTGGCTACGTCCAGTTCCAGGTGGGTTCCATTTTGAATGGTTTTGTGAAGGGCTTTGTATACGTCCTTCGGGAGTTTGTTGCGCATCACTTTGTCGCTGAAAACCAGGCTTCCATATAGTGTGGGAATATCTTTTGGCATATTCACAGCACTCCTTTCGAGATTTATTTTGGGGTATAAATGAGCAAACAAAAAGGGCGCCTTGGATGGGGAATCCAAAGCGCCTTTGCTTTATGGTGAGTAGTATTGCATGGAAAATGGGAAATGTCAAGGGGTATTTGAAAAAAATATGCAGAACGGACGTCACCCGGGCGTGGGAGATGCCCATGCCCGGGTAACTGAGCGTTGGAAGGCGGAAGGAAAATTTTTGTGGATTTTTATGGGATTGACAGAGTGGGGGGAGGAAGGTATAATCGGTTTATCTGGAGAGCATTTCATTTAATCTGCGGCAGGTCTGCCGAAAAATCCAGAAAGTATAAAATTGTATATTGTCGGACGAAAGAGAAAAACGGCAGAAACTGCAGTGTGATGCAAAGTAAAAGTTGATATAAACTGTGTTTTAGTTTATATTATTGGTATAGGATACAGATATCCTGTGGTCTGGTGGTCTGCCTTTTACTTTTTGTCCGGGGAGGAGGTCTATGAAAGGAATTGTACTGACAGCCATGGATGACGAGATCTATGAGGTACTGTCGGATAACGAAATCTTTGCAGATTTATTTAATGGTGCCTTGTTTGGGGGAAATCAGATTATCAGGCCGGATATGCTGGAGCAGGAAAACGAAAAGAAAGTTATGCGTGTAGGAAAGGAAGGCGGAAGGCGGGTAATACTCAGACGAATTCGGGATGTGCAGAAACTGTCCGGACTTCGGGAGAGCTGCCTGGCAGTTGTATTGGCCGCAGAAGGGCAGAGGAATGTACATTATGCCATGCCGGTCCGCTGTATGCTCTATGATGCAATGGATTATACAAGGCAGGTAGAGCGTATGGTAAAAAAGAGAAGAGAGGAGGGAAAGCTGGAAAAGGGAGCAGAGTATCTATCCGGAATGAAGAGGGAAGACAGGCTGCTGCCGGTGATCACGATTGTATTTTATTATGGGGAGGAACAGAGCTGGGATGGGCCGCTGTGTCTTCATGATATGCTGGATATTCCGCCGGAGCTGGAACCGTGGGCAGCGTGTATCCAGGATTACCGGGTTAACCTGGTATGCAGCGGTACGGTGGAGAGCAGTCATTTCAGGACCGGACTTCGGGAGGTCTTTGAACTGCTTCCGCTTCTGAAGGATAAAGAAGGGATGAAAAAATTCCTGGAGACCAGAAAAAGGGAGTTCATGCATCTGGATGCAAAAAAAGGCTGGCTGGTGTCAAAGTTTCTGAATGTTCCTGCTTTGAAGGATTTAAAAGAAAATGAGAAGGGAGAGGTTAATATGTGTACTGCAATTGAGGAGATGCTGGAGGAAAGAGAAACGCAGGGAATTGAGAGGGGAATTGAGAGGGGTATTGAGCAGGGAGAAATACGAGTGAATCAGTTGATTGAAGTATTGCTGCGGCAGTCAGAACGGGATGAGGCTTATAAGCAAATCAAGAGGGCTGTTACGGATTGGGATTATCAGAAGAAGCTGTTTGATAAATATGGGATATAGGAGGATTTATATCCGGACCCACACGGGATGTATGTCAAAAGGCATCTGTAAAATGAGAGGGGGCTGCAGAAAAGTCCTCCGGAGACCCTCTGATGAAAAAAAATAATTTGGGGATTTACAAACGCGGAGAAATGAGATATAGTAATTCCATAATTTTTGCAGTGTTTCATTTGAAGCAGGCAGAAAGGAATGGAAGAAGTAAAAAGCATATTGGAAAAATAACGACAATGGCGTCGGTAAACCTTATATATCAAGGTTACCGGCGCCTTTTTGATGTGTGGAAAATGTTGTAATTATTCCATAAGTCAGGCAACGCAGGAGGAAAATGTGATGGCAGTAAAGTATGTATTTGTTACAGGCGGCGTGGTGTCGGGATTGGGAAAGGGGATTACAGCGGCGTCACTTGGGCGGCTTTTAAAGGCCAGAGGATATCAGGTGACCATGCAGAAATTTGATCCCTACATCAATGTGGACCCCGGTACTATGAATCCGATCCAGCATGGGGAGGTTTTCGTAACAGATGATGGGACAGAAACGGATCTGGACCTGGGACATTATGAACGGTTTATAGATGAAAGTCTGGATAAGAACTCCAATGTGACCACGGGTAAGATATACTGGTCGGTTCTGCATAAGGAACGCCACGGAGATTACGGCGGCGGGACAGTGCAGGTGATTCCTCATATTACCAATGAGATAAAGGGATGCTTCTATCGAGCTAAGACACCGGATGAAGAGAGAATCGCTATCATTGAGGTGGGAGGAACGGCAGGTGATATTGAGAGCCAGCCTTTTTTGGAGGCAATCCGGCAGTTCCAGCATGATGTGGGACATGAGAACGCGGTTTTGATCCATGTTACCCTGATTCCCTATTTGAAGGCTTCCGGGGAGCTGAAGACAAAACCTACCCAGGCAAGCGTGAAGGAGCTTCAGGGTATGGGACTGCAGCCGGATATTCTGGTGTGCCGGTCAGAATACCCTATTTCCCGGGAAATCAAAGATAAAATTGCGCTGTTCTGTAATGTACCGGGAAGTCATGTACTGCAGAACCTGGATGTGGAATATCTCTATGAAGCACCTCTGGCAATGGAAAAAGAAAATCTGGCTCAGGTGGTTTGTGAATGTCTGCGCCTGCCCTGCCCTGAACCTGATCTGGATGACTGGAAAGCCATGGTTGAAGACCTGCGGCATCCGAATACAGAGGTTGAGATAGCCATTGCAGGTAAATATATACAGCTTCATGACGCCTATTTAAGTGTTGCGGAGGCGTTAAAGCACGGTGGTATCGCAGGGCATGCCAGCGTGAAGATCCGTTGGGTGGATTCTGAAGATATCACGGAGAACAGTTGTGAAGAACTGCTGGGCGGTGTGGATGGAATCCTGGTTCCGGGGGGTTTTGGAACCAGGGGGACAGAAGGAAAAATACTGACAGTGAAATATGCCAGAGAGAACAAGATTCCCTTTTTGGGAATCTGTCTGGGAATGCAGACCGCGATCATTGAATTTGCCAGAAATGTGCTCGGTTATCATGATGCCAACAGCATGGAGCTGAATCCTGATACCCTGCATCCGGTCATTGCGCTCATGCCGGAACAAAACGGAGTGGAGGACCTGGGCGGGACCCTGAGACTTGGGTCTTACCCCTGCAGGCTGAAAAAAGGAACGAAATCCTATTCCCTTTATGGGAAGGAGGAAATCACAGAACGCCACAGACACCGCTATGAGGTAAACAATGACTACAGGGAGAGGCTGGAGGAGAAGGGAATGACATTGGCAGGCCTTTCACCTGACGGAAGGATCGTGGAGATGATTGAGATCACGGACCATCCATTTTTTATCGGAACACAGGGACACCCCGAATTAAAATCCAGACCGAATCATGCGCATCCCCTTTTTGCGGGACTTGTGTGTGCGGCTGTTGAATATAAGAAAGCAGAGGGATTTGACTATGAGAAAAGATGAAGGACTGTATCGGCAGCAATTTGAACACGACAACTGCGGTATCGGAGCCGTAGTGAACAGCAAAGGCGTTAAGAGCCACAAAACAGTGGAAAATGCATTGAAGATTGTGGAAAACCTGGAGCACAGGGCAGGAAAGGACGCAGAGGGAAAGACCGGTGACGGCGTCGGTATTCTGCTTCAGATTTCTCACAAATTCTTTGAAAAAGCCTGCAAAAAAGAGGGGATTGCGATTGGAGGAGAACGGGAATACGGAATTGCCATGCTGTTCTTCCCCCAGGATGAACTGAAATGCAACCAGGCAAAGAAAATGTTTGAGATCATTGTGGAGAAGGAGGGGCTGGAGTTTCTGGGATACCGCAAAGTGCCTGTATGTTCCCGGGTCCTGGGTCACAAGGCACTGGAGTGCATGCCGAATATAGTGCAGGCATTTATTAAAAAACCGGATCATGTGGAGAAAGGGCTTCCTTTTGACAGAAAACTATATATTGCCCGCCGTGTGTTTGAGCAGAGCAATGACAATACATACGTGGTGTCCATGTCCAGCAGGACCATTGTGTATAAGGGCATGTTTCTGGTAAATCAGCTTCGCACATTTTTCTCGGATCTGCAGGATACGGATTACGAATCAGCCATTGCCATGGTGCATTCACGTTTCAGTACCAATACTAACCCGAGCTGGGAGCGGGCACATCCGAACCGGTTTATTGTGCATAACGGGGAGATTAATACAATCCGCGGAAATGCTGATAAAATGCTGGCAAGAGAGGAGACCATGGCGTCAGATTATCTGAAGAATCAGCTCCACAAGGTGCTTCCGGTGGTGGACACCAGAGGATCTGACTCTGCCATGCTGGATAATACACTGGAATTTCTTGTGATGAACGGCATGGATCTGCCGCTGGCAGTCATGGTGGCTATTCCTGAACCCTGGGCTAACAATAATACGCTTTCCCGGGAGAGAAGGGATTTTTACCAGTATTATGCCACCATGATGGAGCCGTGGGACGGTCCGGCTTCTATCCTCTTTTCCGATGGCGATGTGATGGGCGCCGTTCTTGACAGAAACGGGCTTCGCCCGTCCAGATATTATATTACAAAAAACGGGGATGTTATTCTCTCCTCAGAGGTGGGGGTCATGCCTGTGCCGGAGGAGGAGATCGTACTGAAGGAACGTCTGCATCCCGGCAAAATTCTGCTGGTCGATACGAGAAAAGGACAGATTTTCAGCGATGATGAAATAAAGGAGATTTACGCAAAAAAACAACCTTACGGTGAGTGGCTGGACAGTAACCTGGTGGAACTGCACGACCTGAAGATTCCCAACATCCGGGTGGAGGAGTATGATGGGGAAGAGCTCACCAGAATGCAGAAGGCATTTGGATATACTTATGAGGACTACAGAAAATCTATTTACAGCATGGCCCTGAATGGTTCTGAGGGGATCGCGGCAATGGGAACAGATACACCACTTGCTGTGCTCTCGCAGAAGCATCAGCCTCTGTTTAACTATTTCAAACAATTGTTTGCACAGGTGACAAATCCGCCGATTGACGCTATTCGTGAAGAAATTGTCACCAGCACCACCGTATATGTGGGAAAAGACGGAAACCTGCTGAAGGAGCAGCCGGAAAACTGCCAGGTATTGAAGGTTAACAATCCGATTCTGACCAATACAGATATGCTGAAGATCAAAAACATGAAGGTGGACGGCTTCAAGGTAGCAGTGGTGCCGATCACGTATTATAAAAGCACCCGTCTGGACAGAGCCATTGACAGGCTGTTTGTGGAGGTGGATAAGGCGTACAAGGATGGTGCCAATATACTGGTTCTCTCCGACAGAGGAATTGATGAGAATCATATGCCGATTCCGTCACTTCTGGCAGTCTCCGCAGTGCATCAGTATCTGGTAAAGACAAAGAAGAGAACGTCCCTTGCCATTATTCTGGAATCCGGTGAGCCGAGAGAGGTGCATCATTTCGCAGCACTTCTGGGGTATGGAGCATGTGCGGTCAACCCCTATCTGGCACAGGATACCATAAAGGAGCTGATCAATGATAAGCTTCTGGATAAAGATTATTATGCGGCTGTGGATGACTATAACAATGCCATTCTGCATGGGATTGTCAAGATCGCTTCCAAGATGGGTATTTCCACCATTCAGTCTTATCAGGGATCTAAGATATTTGAGGCGATTGGTATATCAGAGGAAGTGATCGGGAAGTATTTTGCAGGGACTGTGAGCCGCGTGGGCGGAATCACGCTGAAGGATATTGCAGATGATGTGGAGGTGCGCCATTCCAAAGCGTTTGACCCGCTGGGACTGCCAACGAATCTGGAGCTGGAGAGCATGGGAATCCATAAGATGAGGAGTGAGGGGGAGAAGCACCGCTATGATCCCCAGACCATCCATATGCTGCAGGAATCCACAAAACGCGGTGATTACGAAATGTTCAGACAGTATACGGAACTGGTAGACAGGGAACAGAGCGGATATCTGCGGAGTCTGATGGACTTTCGGTATCCGGAAAAGGGAATTCCCCTTGAGGAAGTGGAAAGTGTTGACGATATCGTAAAACGCTTTAAGACAGGTGCAATGTCCTATGGATCTATTTCCGAAGAGGCACATGAGACTCTTGCTGTTGCCATGAATATGCTGCATGGCAAATCCAACACCGGTGAGGGCGGAGAGAGTGATGAGCGTCTGGACAGTGCGGGAAGTGCTGTGGACCGCTGTTCCGCGATCAAACAGGTGGCATCCGGGCGTTTTGGCGTTACCAGCCGTTATCTGGTAAGTGCAAAGGAGATTCAGATTAAAATGGCGCAGGGAGCAAAGCCCGGCGAGGGAGGACACCTGCCTGCAAGGAAAGTCTATCCCTGGATTGCAAAGACAAGGCATTCCACGCCCGGCGTAAGCCTTATCTCTCCCCCGCCGCATCATGATATCTATTCCATTGAGGATCTGGCAGAGCTTATCTATGACTTGAAAAATGCCAATAAATATGCCAGGATATCCGTGAAACTGGTGTCTGAGGCAGGTGTGGGAACCGTGGCAGCAGGTGTGGCAAAAGCCGGTGCGCAGGTGGTCCTGATCTCCGGATACGACGGTGGCACCGGAGCAGCGCCGCAGAGTTCTATCCATAATGCAGGGCTTCCCTGGGAGCTTGGTCTTGCTGAGACTCATCAGACACTTCTTAAAAACGGGCTTCGCAGCCGGGTTGTGATCGAGACGGACGGCAAGCTGATGAGCGGTCGTGATGTGGCAGTGGCAGCACTGCTGGGCGCGGAGGAGTTTGGATTTGCAACTGCCCCCCTGGTGACCATGGGATGTGTCATGATGCGTGTCTGCAATCTGGATACATGCCCTGTCGGTGTGGCTACACAGAACCCGGAGCTGAGGAAACGTTTTAAGGGCAGACCGGAATACGTGGTAAACTTTATGCGTTTTATAGCAGAGGAACTGCGGGAGTACATGGCAAAACTGGGTGTCCGTACACTGGATGAAATGGTAGGACGCACGGACCTGCTGAAAGTGAAGGAGAATGCCGAGAATCCAAAGGCTTCTCAAATTGATTTAAGTGCAATTTTGAATAATCCGTATATGAAAAAAGGCGCAAAGGTCACATTTGATCCGGCACAGGTGTATGACTTTAAGCTGGAAGAGACAAAGGATGAAAAGGTGCTGCTGAAAAAGCTGGGAAAAGCGGTTGAGAAAGGTGAGAAAGCCGGTGTGGAGATCCAGGTGACCAACACGGACAGGGCATTTGGAACTATTCTGGGTGCGGAGATCACAAGGCAGCATAAGGACGGACTTCCCGAGGATACCATAACTGTTTCCTGTAATGGAGCCGGAGGGCAGAGCTTTGGAGCATTTATTCCAAAAGGACTTACCCTGACGCTGTGCGGGGACTGTAATGACTACATGGGCAAGGGTCTGTCCGGTGGAAAAATTGTACTGTATCCGCCGAAAAAAAGAAACTATAAGGCAGATGAAAATATTATTACCGGTAATGTTGCACTCTATGGGGCGACCAGCGGAACTGCTTATATCGGCGGTGTGGCAGGGGAACGTTTTGCGGTCCGAAACTCAGGCGCCTGTGCTGTAGTAGAGGGCGTGGGAGAGCACGGCTGTGAATATATGACCGGTGGACGTGTGGTCGTGCTGGGAAAAACGGGCAAGAACTTTGCTGCAGGAATGAGCGGTGGTATTGCCTATGTGCTGGACGAGAAAAATGATCTGTACAAAAATTTGAATAAAGAAATGATTTCCATTGAAAAGGTGGAGACAAAGCCGGATATTCAGGAGCTGCACCATATGATCAAAGCTCATGTGGAGGCTACCGGCTCCGGGAAGGGACAGGAAGTGCTGGCGCATTTTCAGGAGTATCTGCCTAAATTCAAAAAGATCATTCCGGATGACTATAAAAAGATGACCACTCTGGCTGCGAGAATGGAAGAGCAGGGTATGTCGCCGGAACAGGCAAAACTGGAAGCGTTTAACGAGAATTTTAGTCAGAAAGGGGCAGAGTAAGTCATGGGAAAGCCTACAGGATTTTTAGAATATAACAGAGAAAATGCCCGGATGGAGGAGCCAAAAGAGAGGATTAAGCATTTCAGAGAATTTAAAAAATATCTGTCCAGAGAAGAACAGCAGAAACAGGGGGCGCGCTGCATGGAGTGCGGCATTCCCTTCTGTCAGTCAGGTGCTATATTGGGAGGTATGGCTTCCGGGTGTCCGCTGCACAATATGGTGCCTGAGACAAATGATCTGGTATATACGGGAAACTGGGAACAGGCATATCTGCGCCTTTCAAAAACACATAGTTTTCCGGAATTTACGTCCAGAGTATGCCCTGCGCTGTGTGAGGCTGCATGCACCTGTAACCTCAACGGGGAGCCTGTGGGGACTAAGGAAAATGAACACGCCATCATTGAGACGGCATATGAAATGGGATGGGTAAAGCCACAAATTCCAAAAGTGAGGACAGGAAAAAAGGTGGCTGTCATCGGAAGCGGGCCCTCGGGTCTGGCGGCTGCGCAGCAGCTCAACCGGAGAGGACATCAGGTGACTGTGTTTGAAAGGAACGACAGAATCGGAGGGCTGCTGCGCTACGGCATTCCGAACATGAAGCTGGATAAGTCTGTAATTGACAGAAGAGTGAGGCTGATGGAGGAAGAGGGCGTTGTCTTCAAAACGGGCGTGGATGCAGGGAAGGATATTAAGGCGTCCGAGCTGCAAAAAGAGTATGACAGGGTTGTGCTCTGCTGCGGGGCTTCCAACCCCAGGGATATAAAAGTTCCGGGAAGAGATGCGGGTAATATTTATTTTGCGGTGGATTTTCTTACTTCCGTGACAAAGAGTCTGCTGGATTCTGATTTAAGGGATAATAAGTTTATATCTGCAAAGGGAAAACATGTGCTGGTGATCGGCGGCGGCGACACGGGAAATGACTGCGTGGGAACAGCCATCCGTCTGGGTGCCAAATCTGTGACACAGCTTGAAATGATGCCAAAGGCGCCTGATACAAGGGCTGACAGCAATCCCTGGCCCCAGTGGCCCCGCGTCTGTAAGACGGATTACGGACAGCAGGAGGCGATCGCTGTGTTCGGGCATGACCCCAGGATATATCAGACAACAGTGACGGAGTTCCTTAAGGATGAAAAAGGGGATGTGCAGAAGGCTGTGACCGTTAAGCTGGAGAGTAAGAGAGATGAGAAGACAGGCCGCATGAATATGGTTCCTGTTAAGGGGACAGAGGAGGTAATCGAGGCACAGCTTGTCCTGATCGCAGCGGGATTTCTAGGGAGCCAGAAGTATGTGACGGAAGCCTTTCGCGTGTCTGTGAACGAGAGGAGCAATGTGGCCACAAAGCCGGGCGAGTATGAGACCAGTATACCCGGTATATTCACTGCGGGGGATATGCACAGGGGGCAGTCCCTGGTCGTCTGGGCTATCCGGGAAGGACGGAAGGCAGCGGAGGCAGTGGATGCCTCGCTGATGGGGTATTCTAATCTGTAGATAGTATGTAAATGATTTTGTGAAACGCCGCACCGGGAACGGCAGTATACCCGGTGCGGCATTATATTTCTGCAGACTGCTGATTTTCTCATTTTTTTATTGTATCAGTGGGCCTGCTGTGTTATGATAAATGCATCTGAAAGGATGTTTTACTTCTTGCCGTAGGTAAGTACGGTGTCATACATCGCTTCTATATTTTCGCGTTTCGCATTGTCAATACTTCCATTTGTATCAAAAATATACCCGCCGCCTGGGGCACAGGTGTCTATGAGTGATTTGCAGGCGTCAATGACCTGTTGCCTGGTTCCGTGTTCCAGCAGATAAATGGACATGTTGCCGGAGATGCATGCTGTGCTGCCCAGAACCTTTTTCGCCTGTGCCATATCCACACTCTCAAAGTGATAAATAACCTTGCCGGCCGGAACGTCCGCAAGCTGTTCCAGGCGGCTGTTGTATTTTCCTTCTGTGTAGATAAAAGGCGTGACACCCATATCTATGAGGGCGAGCATGATTTTTTTCAGCGGATTCCAGTAAAGTTTTTCATATTGTTTGGGGCTCATGAATCCGTCCATGCCTTTGTGGAGCGGGAAGAAGACACGTTTTACAGGGAGAGAAGCAGTTTTAAAATACCCGTAGGAGGCTATCTGTATGTCTGCCAGCATATCACAGGCCTTTTCTATCATGTCCGGGCATTCAATCTGGTCCGTGAGCGCTCCCAGGGTTCCCCTGTAATAATCCCCGATAATATCAAAGGGAGCTTCCCCGACTCCTGTCATCATAGGAGGGATTCCCATGGCTGCAATCCGGGCTGAGAGGGCATTGCTGGCCGCAGCAGCTTTTGCATCCTCTTCCCCAATCTTCGCCAGAATGGAAAACGCCTCCTGTACATCCGGGGAATAGAAGGAAGCCAGGGGTGTGGTGCTCAGTACAATGGAAGGAACAAAGTGAATGCCGGAAAGGCCCTTCAGATTGGGAAACGCGCGCGGGATGTATTTGCGCAGGGTAAATCCCATAAAATCATTGATAAACTCCGGATATTCATCCTGAGACATATATTCGTGTTCGATCACCTGATGGGTGGAAAAGTCAGGCACTCTTGTTCCGGGCCTTCCGGGCCAGTCAATCATGGTGGAACCGGCAAGTTCGTTGGACCTGCCGCTGGTGAATGCCAGGTGGATGTCTGCATCGGGCTGGAAATCCTGATAGAAGCGGAGGATACACTGAGATGCTTTTTCGTAGTCATACATGCTGTCACGGAAGGTGCCGCCATAGAGGAAATAGGGAAGTGCGCTGTTGAAGGGGGCGAATGGAACCCTGTCACCTTCCTGCAGTGCAATGGCATCGTCTACCCTTTTGATACGTTCCCGGAACAAGTTCTGAGGGTTTTGTGATGATGAGGGTGTTTCATTAGTCATAGAGACTCCTTTCCCACATTTTATCTGCTTTTTGTGGAAAACCATGTCCATTTGGCAGTAGAATGTGTATAAACAGGTTCCGTGCAAAGTTTATAACTTTATTATAATAAATTGTATGGAAAAGTAAATGGAAACAGGCGTTTTTGCTTGCATTTTTATCGGCTGAATGATATGGTTTGCGGGCATGTACAGATAACAGGAGGATACAGTATGGATAAATATCAGATACTGAAAAAATATTTTGGTTACGATACATTTCGGGAGGGGCAGGAGCCGTTGATCGACAGTATTTTGTCCGGAAGGGACGTACTTGGGATATTGCCGACAGGTGCCGGAAAATCACTCATATATCAGATCCCGGCTATGCTTATGGATGGCATTACGTTGGTGATCTCGCCTCTGATCTCTTTAATGAAGGACCAGGTGGGGTCTCTGAATCAGGCGGGGATTCATGCGGCCTTTCTGAATAGTTCACTGACAACTGGCCAGTATTATAAGGCACTTGAGCTTGCCAGGCAGGGGAGATATCCCATTATTTATGTGGCACCGGAGAGGCTGGTGACAGAGGAATTTCTGGATTTTGCCCTTCATGCAAAGATAGCTATGGTGGCTGTTGATGAGGCGCACTGCGTTTCCCAGTGGGGGCAGGATTTTCGACCAAGTTATCTGAAGATCGTAGAGTTTATTAAGAAACTGCCCAAAAGGCCGGTGGTGAGTGCCTTTACTGCTACAGCCACCAGGGAGGTGCGGGATGATATTATGGATATTCTGCTGCTGGAAAATCCGGAGGTTCTGACCACGGGATTTGACAGGCCAAACCTGTATTTTGGAGTGCAGTCTCCGAAGGATAAGTATGGAGTGCTGAAAAATTATCTGGAGATGCATCCGGGAGAATGCGGCATTGTGTACTGTCTCACCAGAAAAGGGGTGGAGGAGGTGTGCGGGAAACTTAAGGAAGATGGATTTTCCGTTACACGGTACCATGCAGGCCTTGGGGACGCGGAGAGAAAGAAGAACCAGGACGATTTTATATATGACAGGTATCAGATCATTGTGGCGACAAACGCGTTTGGTATGGGAATTGACAAGTCCAACGTGAGATTTGTAGTGCATTACAATATGCCGAAGAACATGGAGAGCTATTATCAGGAGGCAGGACGTGCCGGGCGTGACGGGGAGCCGGCGGAATGCATTTTACTCTATGGGGGACAGGATGTTGTGACAAACCAGCTCTTTATTGACAACAGCCAGGAGAACCAGGAGCTGGACCCGGTGGCCCGGGAGCTGGTGGCAGAGCGGGACAGGGAGAGGCTTCGTAAAATGACATATTATTGTTTTACCAATGAGTGTCTCCGGGATTACATACTGCGGTATTTTGGGGAGTATGGGGAAAATTACTGTGGGAACTGCTCCAATTGTCTGAGCCAGTTTGAGTCCGTGGATGTGACGGAGATTGCCAGAGCGCTTGTTGGATGTGTGAAAAGCAGCAGGCAGAGATATGGGGTAAACGTTATTATTGACACTGTACACGGTGCGAATACGGCAAAAATCAGGAATTACAGGATGAATGAAAATCCCAATTACGGGGAACTGGCAAAAGTGCCGTCATATAAATTGAGACAGGTTATAAATTATCTGCTGCTGAATGAGTTCCTCACGGTTACCAATGATGAGTATGCGATCGTGAAGCTGACGGCAAAATCGGAAGAGGTTCTGGGTGATGAGGCGCAGATCACTATGAAAATGGCAAAGGAACAGGAGCATCAGGCAAAGGAGAAGAAGGAGAAAAAGAGCAGAAAAGGAATTGCAGCCGGGCTTGCCGGAGCTGATTTTACCGAGGCAGACGAACAGCTCTTCGAGGTGCTGCGCAGTCTTAGGATGGAGATAGCAAGGGAGGAGAAGGTGCCGCCTTATATTGTCTTCTCTGACAAAACATTGACGCATATGTGTATTGTAAAACCAAGAACCAGGAGTGCAATGCTGACGGTTACCGGCGTTGGAGAATTTAAATATGAAAAGTACGGGGAGCGTTTTGTGGCATGTATCAGGGAGCATGTGCCGGATGACGGCGAAAATGAAGATGTGACAGGGGCAGGAATTGTTGGAGAGGAAGCGGGAATCTTTATAGAAAATGGTATGAATGATGAGGGGAAAGGTACTGGGAAAAATAAGGGGAAGGCAAAAGGAAAACAGGAATTTTCTCTGACAAAAGATATGGAGCAGGCGTTTCCGTTTGCCGATAAGATGACACTCAGCGAGCTGGTTGCTAAGTTGAATGAACTGCGTGATGAAAGCACCATGAAGCGTCTGACAAATAAGGCAGTGCAGCAGAAGCTGCTGGATGAAGGATATCTGGAGACATTTGGATTCCGGGGGATTCCCATGCAGCGTGCTTCTGAGAAAGGAAAAGAAACCGGGATCACTGCCGAGAGACGTGTAAGTGAAAAGGGAAATGAATATGATGTGCTGTATTATTCTGCGGAGGCACAGAAAACATTGCTGGAGATGATAAAGAATGGGTTAAAGTAAGGGGTAAAAATACGTCTTTTGTGAGTGGTTAGGGAATTTAATTAAGTTTGTTTAACCTCTTTCGCAAACAAATGACATGAAAGTATAAGAAATAAAGTGAATATTACAAATTTGCAAAAATTAAGAAATAATTAATTTGATTGTTAATGGTTTTGTTGACAAAAGTAGTCAAAAATTATATAATAAATTAATGCAGAAGTTCAGGTAATTGCGGCATATAAGCAGCATTTAACACAATATATATAGTACAGCCAGTTAATGCAGTTTTGCTGTTTTATCCGCGGATTTCACCCATAGTAAGGTGCAAGGTATGTGGGTGGCAAATAAAAAAAGATGGAGGGATTCACGGATGTTGAAAAGGTTGAGAGAAAATCGAAAGAGTAAAAAGGGTTTTACTCTGGTGGAATTGATTGTTGTTATTGTTATTATTTTAATTTTAGCAGCGGTTATGGTGCCAAGTGTAATTAAGTATGTAGATAAAGCTAATAAGGCAAATACAAAAGAAGAAGCAGCTTCCACCTTAATTGAAGTACAAGCAAAAGTAGCAGATTTTTATGCCGGTAATGACATAAGTAAGACGGATGCAATAGATTCATTTAAGACTACTGGTGGGGTTACTGTCACTAGAAATGATACAATGATTGCTGCTGTTGCTACAGGAGGTAAAACAGCAGTTTATCAAATTGCTATAGCGGCAGATACAACAACAGGCGCAGATGTTGGTGATGTGACAAAATTTTCATATCAAGATGGTAAACATTTTGTTACATGGACTATTGCTGGTGGTTGGGCAGATGTAAAGTAAATAATATAATAGGAGGTTTCATAAACTAAAATGTATATAGATTATGAAACACTCACCCAAAAAATAAAATTCCGCAGACTACTAAAGATTTCCCTTCTAACGCTCCTAATCAGCATAGCTGTTCTTGCACCAGCGCTATGGTATTGGGAACAATCGATTCAAATGCGGTCTGCATTTAGAAGCGCCAAAAATGTGCTCCTGAACACAGAATTGCTCTCCATCCAATATAGTGGTTTGGAGGAGCCGCTTTTAGACAGTTCCCGTGAAAGCGGTATGTCAAAGGAAGCGGAAGAGGAAGTGAAGAGTTATTCCGGAGTGGAAGGTGAGATTCATCTCATCTCCTGGGATAAGGCCAAATGCCGTGTGCTGAGCATGACATATCAGGAGGGAAAGTATTTAGTTATCTACGAAGCAGATGACAAGGATTCCGGAACATGGACAATTTACCGGAAGACCCGACAATATGAAAATCAATAACAGGAGGGGATTTCGTTTGGTATAAACCAGGTGAAATCCCTTTTTGTCATTTACAGGCACACAGGCGCGATTTTGTTCGGAATTGTCTTTTTAGGAGGATGAATATTGATGTACAATAAAAATAACTTCGTCCTTCTAAAAAAATAATTTGGAACAAAGAGGCTGATATGGATGTATATAATAGTTATCCGGCAATGATTGCTGTAGTGATATTCTTTATGGGAACCTGCATATTTTCTTTTCTGAACGTGATCATCTACCGTGTTCCCAGAAAAATGGATTTTGTCAAAGGACATTCCTTCTGTCCTTCCTGCCGTCACCAGTTGGGGGCTTTGGATCTGATTCCTCTGTTCAGTTATATTTTCCTGGGCGGAAAGTGCCGTTACTGTAAGAAGAAAATAGGTGCCAGGGATACGCTCATTGAACTGTTCGGCGGCGCGGCGGCCCTGTTCTGCGGCTGGTATTATAAGGAAAAACCGGCTGCCGGATTGACCGTGTTCCTGTTTTTCTGTATTCTGACTGTAGTAACATTTATGGATATGGACACCATGGAAATAGAGGACGGGTGCTGGATTGCCGTATACATACTGGCAGCGGCAGCCTGTTTTACAATGCCGGAAACATCTCTTATCTCAAGGCTTATAGGAATTGTCTGTGTAAGTGTCCCCATGCTTCTTCTGACTTTAGCCATACCGGGAGCTTTCGGCGGCGGAGATATGAAGCTGATGGGTGCCTGCGGTGCGTTTCTGGGGTGGAAGATCACACTGATATCCACAGTGCTGGCTGTATTGGCCGGTGGAATATGGGGAATCTGGCTTCTGATAGGTAAGAAAAAGGACAGGAAGGACCATTTTGCATTCGGCCCGTTTCTGTGTATGGGAATGGCTGTGGGAGTTTTGTATGGGGAACAGATTATTTCCTGGTATCTTGGATTTTTAATTCTGTAAATGGGAGGCCGCGTTATGGCACAATACAAATATAAGGCAAGAACTTTAGAGGGCAAGGTAATAAAAGGTATCATGACCGTGGCGGATGACACGGAGCTTCAGCAGAAGCTGCATGAGCAGGATGCCTTTCTGCTGTCCGCCAAAGCTGTTAAGAGTTCAAAGGGGATGCGGCAGTTTAAGCCAAAGGTTCTGGCGGATTTCTCCAGACAGATGGGGACTCTGATTGCGTCCGGTGTTACTCTGGTCAGGGCTTTGAATATTATGGCGAACGGCGAATCCGTAAAGCCGAAGGAGAGAGGCGTCTATGAGGATATCCTCAGACAGATTCGCCAGGGTATTGCCCTTTCCGATGCTATGGAGGCACAAAACGGGGCATTTCCGCCTCTGATGATATATATGTATCGTTCCGCAGAGACCAGCGGTAATCTGGATAAAGTCTCCATGCAGATGGCGGAGCACTACGAGAAAAGCCACAAGCTCAACGCCAAGATTTCCAGCTCCATGACATACCCCAAAATACTGGGGGTTATGGTGGTGGCAGTTGTTCTGATCTTGACCAAATTCGTTCTGCCCCAATTTGCAGAGCTGTTCGCCCAGATGGATGAACTTCCCTTATCCACCAGGATACTGATGGGATTCAGTGACCTTCTGCAGGAACACTGGATTCTGGTATTGATAGCTGTGATCCTCCTGGTGGTCGGAGTCAGAGCGCTGATGCTCATTCCGAAAGTGCGTATGAAATGGCATAGATTCAAGCTCTGGGTGCCTCTGTTCGGAAAGCTGCAGAAGACAATCTGTACGTCCAGATTTGCCAGAACTTTAAGTTCCCTGTATTCCGCAGGTATCCCTATTGTATCGGCACTGCAGATTGCCAGAAAGACAATCGGAAATGATTACATAGATGCCCAGTTCGACCAGGTGATCCCCTTTGTGCGGGCAGGAAATAATCTGAGTGACGGCCTGGACCTGATTGATGGATTTGTAAGAAAATTATCGGATTCCATAAGAGTGGGTGAGGAGACAGGAAGCCTGGATTCCATGCTTTCCTTTACTGCGGATTCCATGGAATACGATGCAGATATGGCTATAAGCAAAATGGTCTCTTATGTGGAGCCCATCATGCTCCTGATCATGGGTGTAGTTGTGGCATTTGTTATGGTTTCCGTATTCAGTGCCCTTTACGGTTCTTATGACTCCATTGCAGGCATGTCTTAGAAAGGGGAAACAAAATGCTGACAGTCTATTTATCAAACAAATATATCAGGATCGTCACAGGCGAATCCTCCTCCGGAAAGGTTAATATCCGGGGGATGTACTATACAATAGATACCACAGGATGCCTGGTAAACGGCTCCATTGTGGATGAAGAAGCCCTGCTGGATATCCTGAAGGAACAGTGGGAAATGCAGAATCTGCCGAAAAAGGATGTGTATCTGGTGTTGGACAGCAGCCAGTTCAATTCCAAAGTTGTTCAGGTTCCGGTGATGAATGAAAAGAAAATGATGGAATATCTGAGCCGTGAATTTACGGATGTGGGGAGAATCTCCAATCCTGTTTACGGCTATTTCCCGTTGAACGGGACGGATAAAAAAGCGAAGATCAGACAGATATTTGCCATGACAGTGCCCAGGGACTATGCCCTGCAGTTCTCTCAGCTTTTCGCAAAGCTGGGGGTAAAGCTTTCAGGCATTGAATGTGCCAACGGAGCCATGATAAGGCTTCTGGAAAAAATGGTGCAGTTAAAGGGGAAGACCTGTATTGTCCAGTTTGTGGATGAGATGAATCTGACCAATGCGCTGCTGGTAGATGGAAAATATGAGACCTTTAACAAAAAACGTCTCTTCTCAGAACCGGGAACTCCGGGATACGCAGTGGAGACTGCCAGGGCAGCCAACAACCTGATGCAGTTCGCAAAAGCTCAGAATATCCCCCAGAAAATTACGGACGTGTACATTGCCGGACTGACAGATGAGGATTATGCGGTCTATGAGGACGGGATTGCCCAGATCAACCCGGAACTGGGCGTGGAACAGTTGGAGACGGGCGGAAGTTTTGTCTACTCAAAGACGGATGACCCGTATATCAGCTTCGCAAATTTTGCGCTGGCCATAGGCGGTATGCTGAAAACAGACCCCAAGGGCAATATTATCACCCAGCTAAAATATACGCCGGAACAGATAGAAAAGAGAAAAGCGAGAAGAAAGATCACCATACCTGTGGGAGCCGTTGTGGGTGTGTTGGTACTGGCGTCCCTGATTTTTCTGGTGAGAAAGATCATGCTGGGCAGTGAACTGAAGGCGCTGGAGGAATACAATCAAAGGGAATCCGTACTTGAGGCCTGTGAGGAATATGATGCGGCTCAGGAGAGAATGTCCGCCATTTCTGCCATTCATACAGGCATGGAATCTCTGGGAGATGAGATCAGTGAGTATCCCCTTGTGGACAGCTCTGTAGAAGCTGTGATTACATCCTGCGCGGAAGGGCTTGTCTCCGCGGAGATCAGTTCTTATGATTCCACCACAGGAATTCTAAGCTTTAATACCAGTGCCGGGAATGTAGAGCAGATCAACCGGTTCATTGAACTTCTCATGGAGGAGGAGATATTTGCGTCTGTGGATTACACGGGATATTCACAGAACCAGGACGGAGACTGGAGTGTAAATGTAAACTGCACCATGGCTCCGGTACAGGGGGAGGCGGAAGAATGACACTGAAAGTGACGGAGAGAGATAAAAAAATTCTGATCGTGCTGGGAATTGTTCTCGTTATCCTTGGCCTGACAATCGGCGTTCTTATGCCGCTTGCGGAGGATACCCAGGAACTCAGTGAGAAGATCACAGAGGCAGAGATAGAGAAACAGGAAAAAGAGATGAAGGTGGTCTCGCTGCCGGGGATCAGAACCAGGGAGGAGCAGTCTCAGAAAGACCTTGAAGCTATGCAGGACAAATACTACCCGGTGATGAAGAGTGTGGAGATTGACCGTATGATGACCAATACTGCAGTGAACTGCGGCATTCAGGTCACCAATATGGACATTAAAATGCCGGATTTTACTGTTTACACCACGCTTCCCAATTACTCGGATCTTGTATACGGAACAGAGCAGGAAAACAGTGAAAATACCGCATTTGACGGCATGTATACAGCCAGTCTGACCATGAATATGACCGGTTCCAGAGAGAACCTGCAGGCCATGCTGGATGTGACGGTCAGCCAGAACCCCAGACAGAGAGTAACGGATTTTTCATGGCAGAAGAATCAAAAAGAGGGCAGCAGCGAATATACATTAAGTATGTCAGTTGAAATATATATGTACGAGGACGTTGAGACGTATGTGCAGAAACAGCTTTTAGGCGCTGTTCTTGGAGATGCGGAGGCAGAAGAGAGCAGTGAGACTGAGGAATAGTAGGAGTTAGCATGGACAATAATATCAGAAATGTTCGTATCGGAGATGTTTTAAAAGAATATGGATATGTCACAGAAGAACAGATAGATGCGGCACTGGCCTATCAGAAGGAACACAAGGGAGTGAGGCTGGGAGCTGCCCTGACAGATATGGGATTTATTTCAGAGGAGCAGCTTTTGGAGGCGCTTTCCACACTTCTGCAGGCGCGTATTATTGATATTTCCACCATAGAGGTGGATGTGGAGGCAGTACAGAAGATTCCGAGGCAGCTTGCGGAAAAATACGATATGCTGGCTGTAAAACAGGCCGAGGGCGTGCTGACCATTGTATTAAATGACCCGCTGAACTTCTACGCTATTGAGGATATCCGGCAGCTCACAGGCATGCAGCTTGAAATCTGTTTAAGCGGACTTTCCAGCCTCAGAAATGCCATAGGATACTATTACAGTGAGGTGGAAGCCAGAAAAGCAGCCAGTGTGGCGAACGAACAATTTGAGGATCTGGCACTCACGGATGAATTTAATATTGAGGAGGAGGGGGATGACGATACACCGATCATCAACCTGCTCAGCCGGCTGATCGACAGGGCGTATAATACCAATGCATCGGATATTCATATTGAGCCGTTTGAGGATAAGACCACGGTTCGTATGCGTATCGATGGTGTCATTGTTGAGTTTGTGACTCTGCAGAAAAACCTTCATGCTTCTCTGATCGCCAGGATCAAGATTCTGGGAAATATGGATATTGCAGAGAGAAGGATTCCGCAGGACGGGCATTTCCGTATGAAGGTTGCAGGGGAATATGTGAATATCCGTGTTTCCGTGATCCCTACCGTATTTGGGGAGAAGGCGGTGCTTCGTCTTCTGGCGAACAATTCCAACATTGATTATCCGGAGACCTTCGGCATGCATGAGGAGGATTATAAGAAGCTGAAATCCATGCTGGGGTCACCAAACGGGATCATTTATTTTACAGGCCCGACAGGGTCAGGCAAGACAACGACCCTTTATATGATACTTTCGGAGCTGTCAAAACGGGCGGTGAATATTTCAACCATAGAGGACCCGGTGGAGAAGAACCTTCCGAAGATCAATCAGATGCAGGTAAATAACCAGGCAGGACTGACATTTGAGGCAGGGCTTCGGGCGCTGCTCCGTCAGGACCCGGATATTATCATGGTCGGTGAGACCAGGGATGTGGAGACGGCATCTATTTCCGTGCGTTCGGCCATCACAGGGCATCTGGTATTTTCCACTTTACATACAAATGACGCGTCATCCTCTGTCATCCGTCTGGAGGACATGGGACTGCAGCCCTATATGGTGGCAAACTCCCTGGTTGGTATTATTGCCCAGAGGCTTATGCGAAAAGTATGCCCCGACTGCGGGGAGGAGAGCATTCCCACAGCGGAGGAGAGAAGAATACTGGGAACGGATATTAAAAAAATCATGCACCCAAAGGGCTGTCCCCAGTGCAATTATACAGGTTACAAAGGCAGGGTTGCAATACATGAGGTTCTCATGATAGACAGACAGGTGCGGCAGATGATCATGGACGGTGCCTCCGCGGAGGCAATCCAGGATTACGCTGTGGAGAACCAGAATATGAAGACACTGAAGGATGCCGGCCTTAAGATGGTGGAGGACGGAGTCAGCAGTGTGGAAGAGTTGAGAAAAGTGGCTTACTATAAATAGCAGAAATGAAAATGGAGGATAAAAGAATGTACGACCTGAATCAGCTGATCATGATGGGAAGGGAAGAGAAGGCTTCTGACCTTCATATTTCTGCGGGAATGCCGCTTATGATGCGTGTCCACGGTAAACTGGAGCAGACATTGGTCCAGCCGGATGAACAGGAGACAGAGGTTATGCTGTACGGGCTTCTGGATGAAAACCAGAAGACACGTCTGGCAGAAGGGTATGATATTGATTTTGCCCTGGAGACACCGGACCACAACAGGCAGAGGGTCAATGTTTTCAGGCAGCAGGGAAAGATTGCCGCCACGATCCGTCTGCTGAACAGTCACATTCCCACATTGGAAGAACTGCATATGCCGAAGCTTCTGTACAAACTGGCTGAGGAGCCCAGGGGGCTGATTCTGGTCACAGGACCTACGGGCAGCGGTAAGTCTACCACACTGGCCGCTATGATCGAACATATCAACCAGACCAGGGCAGAACATGTGATCACGATTGAGGACCCTATCGAGTACACGTATCAGAGCAAAATGGCCCTGATCCATCAGAGGGAGACGGGAAGAGATGTTGTGGATTTTGCCTCTGCACTGCGCAGTGCGCTGCGTGAGGACCCGGATATTATCCTTGTGGGTGAGATGCGTGATTATGAGACCATTATGGCAGCGCTTACTGCCGCTGAGACAGGACATCTGGTTCTGTCTACGCTCCATACAACAGGTGCGGCGCAGACCATTGAGCGTGTCATTGACGCCTGTCCGGCAGGCAGCCAGAACCAGGTAAGAACGCAGCTTGCCGGTGTTCTGAAAGGGGTTATCACACAGTGTCTTATGCCTGTGGATGACGGGACAGGAAGGATTGCGGGAACCGAGATCCTGCTGGGCACAGATGCCATCACGAACCTGATCCGTGAGAATAAGAGCCACCAGATGGGAAGTATGATGCAGTCCGGCGGTGCTACAGGAATGCATACGCTGAATATGGATTTGATGAGACTGGTGCGTGAAGGATATATAAAGAAAGAATCAGCGCTTCAGTATACGAATGATAAGAGGGATTTGGAACAGTATTTCTAGAGCGTGTTTCAGACGTATTTCTGCACATGTGGTTCCCGGTGAAGACAGCGGGGGCGGGTTGGAATAAGGAATGAGTGGATTATATGGAAAAAGGGGTATTGCACGGGAATATTGATAAAAACAGAAAAGGCGGGAATAAAAACCAGGGTGGATATACGCTGGTTGAACTTATTGTGGTCATTTGCATTGTGCTGATACTGGCTGGAGGGGCAGTGTTTGGTGTGATGACGTGGATACGGTGGTCGCAGTTTAAGGAGCAGAATGAGTATGCGAAGACGCTTTTCAGTGCGGCGCAGAATCAGTTGACAGAGTACAGTGAGAATGGACGTCTTGATAAATTCCGGAGAGTGCTGGCCTCAGACGGCGGCTATAAAAACAAGGTTAATGTGAAAGATTTGTTTTACAGTGAAGAGGAAGGCAGTGAAGCCTATGAGAAGAGACTGGATCTTCTCTGGCCTGCAAGTGCCGGCAAGACAGACAAGGAAAAATACAGAGGTGAAATCTGTTATCTGAAGGGCAACGGGGAAACCTATAAGCAATATCAGGAGTATAAGGCCGGAAAGGGAGAAAAACCGGATGAGGAGATTCTTGCGCTTTACGACCTGCTTCTGCCCTATGTATATGACTCGTCTATTTTAAATGCGGCAGTCTGCGTAGAGTTTACTCCGGAAGAAGGTCAGGTTTTTTCTGTTTTATATAGTAATCAAAACGATGATTTTGAATATAACAGCAGTAATCATGCAAAAAGGGGAACTGTAGATATCACCAACCGTGAGACGAGTGTGAGAAAAGAGCGGATGGTAGGGTATTACGGTGTGGATTCTCTGGCCGTTGCAACTACGCCTAAGGCGGAACAGCCGTCAATCAAAAAGGTAAAGCTTAACAATGAGGGGACCCTTAACCTTTCCTTTATGGTAACGAATAAAGATGGAAATGCTGTCACGAATATGGATTACACAATCCTGGTGCTTGACAAAGATACAGACAATGATAAGGAAACACAGCGGCTTAAAATTGTACTGGATGGCAGAAAACTTACCAAAAAAGAGAATACGTCGGAACCTATAACATGCAGTGTGACCCGGTATGATACTGACGGGAAAGAGTGGACTACCAGTGATTACCCCATGCTTGCCTGGCTGGAGAATGAAAACACGGTACGTCTGATCCTGGACGCCGCAGATTTAAGTGCTGCCACCTATTATTATAATGAGCTTTATGGCAGCTACCAGGATAACCCGAAGACGACCCCGATTTTAGATAATCTGAAAAATACATATAGTTTTCACAGATTCTGTGTGGATACAGAAAACATACTCTGTAAAGTGAAGGGAGTAGGAAAAGATTATAAGCCTACGGCTGTGAGAAAAAGCAATGTATCCCATACATATTTTGGGGAATATACAAAAAAAAGCAGCAGTGGGACTGAAAAGGTCACATATACACTTAAAAATGCACGACATCTTTATAACGTACGCTATGTGGAGGATTTTACTCCTAAAAAAGCTGTGAGTGGTGCAGCGGACAGGGAGTGCACCTATCAGCTTGCAGAGAACATAAACTGGCAGAAATTTATTAAGGACGGATATCTGTATGATACAGATAATATTTACAAAAAGAAGGATTGGAATTCTCTTACGGCACAAGTGACGCCTGTCAAGGATACAGCCACGCCTTTTCCGTCAGTTGGGACCTTGAAAAGCACATCTGTTTTAGAAGGTGCAGATGAGAAGACAAATACGATCAGCGGACTGATCATAAAGGAAGATGCGAACAGCAGCACAGCTGTTTATGGTACTGAGATTAATAATGGCAAAGACGGCAAGAGTACAATACAGTATATAAAAAATGGTCCGGCTGGTTTGTTTGTAAAGAACGAAGGTAAGATCACCAATATGGTACTGGACCAAATCTCAGTGGAGGGAAGTGCTTCTGTCGGTGCTTTCTGCGGAGAAAACAAAGGCACTCTTGTGGATTTAACGGTTGCCAATTCGGATGCAAAAAATATGCCAAGCACTGTAGTGGGCAAAACAGATGTAGGAGGCATCGCAGGAAAAGATACAGGGTCTTTGCAGATGCGGTATAAAAATCTGGTAAATCGCGCATCTGTCAGAGGTGTAACTTATGTAGGCGGTATAATCGGGCAGTTGAAAGTGGAGAAGGACGATAAGACTGCTCTTATAGAATGGTGCAAAAATTATGGTGCAGTGGAAGCTGCGCCTGTTAACCTTGAGAAAAACCAGGATAAAAAGAAAATGCAGGAAATGCTTTCTCAGGCGAAATATATCGGAGGAATCGTGGGATTATGCAGCAACAAAACGAATAAGGCCGATAATCTGCAGGTGAGCAACTGTGTCAGTTCTCCTCAATATTTACAAGAAGACATGGAAGAGCTTTTTGCAGCAGATGAAAAGCTTCTGGAAAAGCTCAATGGCGTCTATGTGGGCGGCATTGCAGGATATAATGAAAACAGTAAGATCATCAATTGTAACACGGAACAGGAAAAAAACAAAGAAGGTTATATATTTGGTTATCAATATGTGGGGGGAATTGTAGGGTTCAATGAGAGCCTTGCAGAGGCAAACCTGGATGGTAAGGATGAAAGTAACCGGGGGGAAAAGAACACAAACGAAGCGAATGTGATCGGCTGTGATTATGTGGGAGGAATCTGCGGAATCAACGCGGCACGAAGCGGGGAAGATAACGAGTTTCATGTAGCAAATCCGGATTATACTCGAAACGAGGAAAAGATTGTAGCGAACTGGATAAATGAAGGTATTGTTGCAGGGTATGGGAACTATGTGGGAGGTATTACGGGACTGAACACAGGTATTGTGGAGAACTGCAGCAGTGAGGTAGCTGCTGATGATACCGCAAGGAATATTACAGATGCGGCCAGTCTGAAGGGAGATTATGTAGGCGGCATTGCGGGATATAATAACGGTAAGATAACATCAGGTACCGTTTCCGATTATCTGAATACAACCATTCGTATGGTATGCTACATAACAGGCAGGAATTACGTGGGCGGAATCGTGGGTTACAATGACGTGGACGCATCTGTGGAAAATTATGAACTGGAAGGCGGATTTATCAAGGGTACAGGTGTCTTTGTCGGAGGATATGCCGGATTTAATTCCTCTGTTGAACTGCTCAGAGATAATACGTTGAAATCCAATCCCAATGAGGTGACTGGCGGATATTGTGTCAGCGGTACCATTGGAGGGAATATTATTTCTACAGATGACCGGATCAGCACAGAGTTTACAACAGATAATTTCCTGGGTAAGGTGTATGCAACAGCATTTACCGGTGGTTTTATTGGATATAATAGAATTTTACCTGATTTAGATGTTGACGCAAAGTCTTTTATTACAAATTTATCTTCCCTGATTACGGAAGCAGTTTCAGAGGAAAAAAGTCTCAGTGAAAATGTTAAATATATAGATGATAGTGATTATGACCCTGAAGGAAATAAGAGTGAAGGTACGTTGACTATAAAGGGAATCCAGGAACATGAAACGGAACAGTCCATGCGTTTCGGCAGTCTGACAGGGGACATCTACGTGGGCGGCGTCATAGGCTATAATTCACCGTATACCTCACTGACCATAAAGAATGTTGTGAATAAAACGCCTATAACAGCATTAAGTGCTATTGAAAATGATAAAGAATCCCAGAATGAGGATCAGTATGGTTTCTTATATTCCTATGCCGGCGGTGTGATCGGCAGATCCGGAATATGGGTAGAGATTGATAATTGCCGAAACATGGATGTGGGAGATGTTGTGACTCAGGGCACTTATCTGGGCGGCATTTGTGAAGTCAACGAAGGCCTGATCAAGAACTGCAGTGTATCCAGTATCGGAACTGCAGGGCGCAGCTATGTGGGTGGAATTACAGGGTTTAATAAGGGAGAAATAAAAAACTGTTCTTTTACAAACAAAACCATAACCGGAAATGATTATGTAGGGGGAATAGCTGCCCAAAATTACGGAACCATAAGCGGCACCTGGTTATTCGGTGGAATCGTTAATGCATCCGGTTCTTATGTAGGGGGAATTGCAGGGGCAAACAGTGCAGAAGGGAGCATAATACTCATACAAGACGGTGATTCCGTATCTGATACGAGTATGGCAACTGCAAACGCGGAAATCAAAGCTGGCGGAACTTACGTCGGTGGTATTACTGGTTATAACGCCGGTCAAATTCAAAATAAAAGGAATGTTAATGATAGTGAAGATTTTGAATTCTTCACATTTACAGGCAGTATAATAGGCGATAAAATGGCAGGCGGATTTGTGGGGGAGAGTGTAAGTGAAGATCAGGTTATAAAGAATGTGAAAAATGCTGCTATTGTAGTTGCCGGGAACGGAAATGCCGGGGGAATAGTTGGGATAACTTCAGGCGGGATTGACAATTGCTGGAACGCCGGGAATATTTCTGCAGCAAGTGAAGGTGATGCAGGTGGAATTGTGTCTGTAAATTATTCAGATATTAAGAACTGTTCAAATACAGGAACTGTTTCTGCAGCAAATGGCATGTGCGGAGGAATCACAGGAGAAAACAGCGGTATTATAGAGGATTCTTTTGTACGGGCAGGGAATGAAACGCTTATTTTTGAAGGTATGAAATGTGCCGGAGGAATTTCAGGTATTAATAAGGGTACCATATCCGCATGCAAGATTACCGGAAATCAGGGAATGCCCGTTATAATATCCAATACGGTAAACAGCAAAGTCAGTGATGTGGGTGCGGTGACCGGAATTAACTATGGTAATATATTGCTGACAGAAGACGCCGTGGTCTTATGTGAAGTGAAAACCTACACCTCAGGAAGCAGCATAGGCGGTATTGCCGGAAGTAATTTAGGAACAATTGCAAATTCAGGCATCAAAGATATTGAAAGTAATTCGGCAGTGGTCCGTGATACAAAGATTGGTTTTGCAGGAACAAATGCAAACTATGCCAATATTGGCGGTGCTTCAGGAGTAAATGATGGCAGTATAAATCGTTGTAATATTTCTGCAGATATAACAGGAGACCTGGGAACAACTGACACTGGATATGGAGGTATAGCAGGTGTAAATAACAGCAGTATATCAAAATGTGCCTACAGCGGAAATCTTCTTACCAATGGCTCAGCAGATAATATTGTAAATCTGGGAGGTATTGCCGGAAGAAATAACGCAGGCGGAAGTATCAGCAATTCCTATGTTGGATTCCGTGATAATACCCTGATTGAGACGGATAAAGACGCAAAAAAAAGCGGCGTCGGCTATGCAGGAGGGATTGCAGGTTGGAATGACGGGTATGTGGCAGACTGTGATAATTACTCCAATTCAACGAAGAATGTGCAGATAAATAACCGAAGCGGCCACACCGGCGGCATTGTGGGATACCAGACCAGCGGCGCGGCAGCTACGGGAAGCAGTGAGAAGGATATACTGTCTACAGGAGAAAACTGGAGTGTGAAAACGACAGCGTACTCCAATGATTTCGGAGTCGGCGGTATTATCGGGTACAGTGCCTCCGGTGTCAGTATGCAACATGTGGCCAATTATGCGGCAGTAGTGGCAGGAGGAAATTCAGAGAATGTTACAGCAGGGGGGCTGATAGGGCGTTTGGAAAATAAAGACAGCAGTTCTATGACTGTCAGCGATTTTTACAACTATGGAAATATAAGCGGTAAGCTGAGTGCAGGAGGAATCGGCCGGTTAAAGTATAAGGGAATCGCTATGTCCAACTGTACCAACTATGGTAATATCCAGTCTAATGGCTCTGCAGCGGCGGGTATCATTGCAACATTTTATCAGACGGACCAAGGTGCAGCCGTGGTGTTTGATTCCTGCAAAAATTATGGAAATATCAGTGCCAGAAGTAATGCCGGTGGAATAGTGGGGTACGCCCATGATACAGCAGGAAATATCAAAGGAATCTATACAGACTGCGTGAATGAAGGGTGTATAACAGGTGGTACGGCAGGAGGAATACTCGGGAACGGAGATAAGCAGGATGCCAGTTTTTACCGATGCAGAAATTATGGAAACAATGGAAACACCAACACAAAAATGGCGGGAATTGTAAATAAGAAGTATACTTCTATGTTTGACTGCATCAGTATAGGTGATTCCAAGAATGTGGCAAATAATTCATCAGGAAATATTACGGACTCTTACTATCTCGGAACAGGTGAACTGGAACCACCGCCAGTAGATGATAAGACGGTGTACATCAGCGAGGTATCGTCAAATTCTGCAATCAATAACTATCCGTCAGATAATCTTTGGAAAGAGATGGACGGAGAGGCTGCTGGTCAAAGAAGATTTAAATTTAGTAAAGTGAATAATAATAAGTTAACATTTAATTTCTACAAGGGATATCCTTTGACTAATTTTGGAGTATATTGGGCTAATGATGATACGAATGCAAACCCCAATATAGTCAGACAATATAAATTTAAAATATCCTGTAATAATGGGGCTTACTATTTGGGGCAGGATGGTAAATGGATCGCAGGAGAGAATAACGGCTGCGAGTTCATCGCTTATGGACAGAATAAACCAAATGCATCCTACTGGAGCACAAACTTAGATGGAAATACCATCATAAAAAATATTAGATTTGAATTTACAAGAATTATGGATGGTACAATAAAAGAGGGGGTTTTTAATGCTGAGGGCACTGAGAAAAATTATATCTGTGTTTACGCAGTAAGTGCATCCCAAGGAGATACAAGCGAAAATGGCTTTACTTCAACAGTGGATAGCTATCTTGAGAGTCTGAAAGGATATATCTCTGCTAAAACAAAACTGGAAGAGTGTCAGAAGGAAGAACAGGATGCAAAAGATGAATGGGGTAGAATGCAGGAGTATCTGAAGGACTGGACGGTTCAATCCACAACGCTGGACGGGAAAAAGGTACTGGAGGAAAATGGGACGTATATATTTAATAATTTAAGTAAGGACGTCAGCGGGCAGGACAGAAAAAGATATATCTTAGATAATAGATCCGGAGGAAATGGATTTTTGATAAAACTGTCACCGCCTGAATCTGGTGCGGAAAAAATAGACAGTCTGAAAATCCTGTGGGCAGGAAGCAGTAGTTTAGAGGACGACTATAATAGCGCCAAAGCAGAAGTACGCCAGTATTCTTACAAGGTAAAAATTAATTACAAAGACGGGACCTTTTCAGGAGATTCAGATAGTGACAGAATAAGCCTTGGAGATTTCTACGATCCCAACAAAGAAGTGGACCTTTCCGATTTGCTGACTAAAGAAAAAGAAGTTTCTTCAATAGAAATTATGATTTCAAAAGTGACCGGGAATAATAATGTCAAAAAAGGATTTGCATGTCTTTGGTATGTGGCACTCGGAAACACCGATTTTGTGGGAGAAGGGAACTTTACTGAGGAGAAGTATCAAGAGGCAAAAACCCAATATGAGGAGAAGGCAGCAGCCAGACAGAAAGCACAGGATGATTTCAATAAAGCATCCGAAGATCTTGAGAAAAGTCCAATATTTACAGGAAGTATAAAGAATGCCGGTCTGTGCAGTAAAAAATCAGAGACGGAAGATTCTGGAAAAGAGGATTCTCTTTTAGGATATAAGTCAATCGTTATCCAGAATGAGGATGGAACATATGAAATAAAAGGAAGTGAAGCTGTTTCCGAATCGCCGTTTAATATTACTGGTTTGAAACTTAACCCTGCCAGTGGATGGAATGATAAATCTTCGGATAAATCTCAAAACAGATATAAAGTGTACGAAGAAGTAGACCCTAAAATAGTGGAGTATTATCTTAATAAAACGCCGGAAAATCCCGATGATATAAAGGGCATCAGCATAGATAATACAGGGGGTGAACTGAAGATTACATGGGGCCATACCGGCAGGAAATACTATGCCGATCAGTTTGTATTTAGGGTGACAGATAAAAACAATGCGATTGTATCTGATACATTTAATAAACCGGAGGAAATTTCTTATGGCATAGAAAAGAAAACCATCAGAGTTCCTGAAGAATGGGTTGGATGCAAAATAGAAGTCTATATCAGGTCAATAGGCCGTTCCTATGTTGAGACAGAATATACGGAGGAAAAATATGGACCGGAAGTTATTGGGGTTATCCAAAAAGGAGCTTCTGCATGGGCAGGCAGCAGCAGAGAACTGCTCATGCCGCAGGCTGCACCGAAGATACATCTGGAATTGGGAGCCTATGATGTGAATGGAAAGGCAGGCTGGGATAAATTTGTTGCAGTTCTGGAGAATAAGGATGATTACAAGGATGACAAAGCAACAAAGATAAAGTTAACTATATTGAATAAAAATATAACGATTGATACTGAAAAAGGCATTTCAGAAGGCTTTGTCATTTCGAGCAATGGCAACCAGGTAATGACCTCATACGCTGAAGCAGTACCAGATAAGTATGAAAAATCTACATCTGTATCTGTACAGTCGGCAATTTACGGTTGGGAGGCATTAAAAGATAATGACTATGTGAAAACAACCTTTCATGACTTTTATGGTGATCGTCCGGGAAACCTTTATAATCAGGTGATGATGGAGAAAATAGGAGATGTTACAGAACTGTACATGAATTCCGAGCTTCTTGTAAATGCTCCATTTGATTTAGAGAATGGAGAAATATTCCATTGCAATTTGACCCTGGCTTCCGGCAATTCTCATGTTGCAAGTAATGGAGTAGAGATGACCAGTAAGCTGAATCATCTTCCCGATAATTTATTGGACTATGACAGTATTACGGTTCGTACTTACCCATGGCGCAGCCAGTCCGATGTATGCTGGTATGGACATCAAGTTGCAGAAAATATAACAGAAGAGGAATTGCTCCGGTATATAAAAGACAGAAATTCAGAGGATAAGAGTCTCTGTCTCAGGGACACTTCCAGAAATAATGAACCTGTTTTCGGCGAGGATGGCCTTGCAAATGGATATATACTGCGGCGGGATACAGACGGAAAATACGAAATTATTTACAGCAGTATCCTGGCATACGGCGATGAGCAGCATTACCTGAAACAGGTAGATCAGAAGAAGTACACCGTAGACCAGAATGCATGTAAAGTAACCGCTGAATCCTATTCTCATGATATACAGCCAAAGCCCGTTATAGAGAACATCATGCCGCTTCAGGAAGACGGGGTAAATTATACATTTACCTGGGATGTCGGTATTGGAGAGCAGGATGCGGTATACGACATTACATTAAAGGGTTATACCTCTAAGGAAGACAAAACAGGAGTTCTGCTTGGTACATCCACAGTAGATAAGAATACTCCCGGCAGTTATCAGGAATCGGAGAAAAGCTGGAGTGTCTCATTTAAAGACAAAGAGAGGACCTGGAATTATCCGAGAGTGAGTATAAGTATTGTTCGTGCAGGCACAGCCAATGCAGTCAGTGGGTCAACGATAAAGTTCCCTTCTGGTTCTGAAATGGAATTTGCAGTTCCGTTAAGGCTTTCCCAGATTTCAAAACCAGTCCTCCAGCTCCACACAAAGGAGGAGGGAACGGAGAAGAATTCTTTATTGTATGACACAGTCTGGAATGCGGTTCTGAAAGAAGAGCGTCCTTATACAGCCGCGTATGAAGTCTGCGTACAGCGGGCAGAAGGTGATGAAGGTGCGGTCAGCAGCTATACGGAAAAAGCAGGATTAGATGCCGCACTTGAAACAGCCGGGAAACTTTATGGAAAGAAACCGGAAGTAGATGTTACAGAAGGGGAACAGGAAAAAGTCTATAGCTGGGTGGAGAATGTTGACGGCAATAAAGTTGAAAAAACCATGGCTCTTATCTGGACTACAGAGGACACCTATACATTAACAAAAAATCTTACGGAAATATGGACATTTGTTTCAGATGATGAAATGAGAGACAGCGATACATGGAGCAGAATACTTGATTTGAATGACTATGAAAGAGGTGAAATGATAACTGTTTCCGTACGGGCATGTGCGGACGAGACAACAACAGAATACCGTGACGGAATAGACGGTGTAGCCAGAGAAATTACACTTCCGAATCGTCTGACAGTGCCGGATACAGCAAATTTAACTGCATCACCGGAGTATATGCCTCATGAGGATGGAGTAAGAGATACGTTTGTCACTCTTCAGGAGTTTATCAGAGACGGAGTCACCTTGTCTATGTCAGATACAGGAGAGAATTATTACAGAGGAAAATACCAGATAGCAGCAGCAGTATTTGACGAGAGAGAGGCAGACGATGTGAGCGTAATGCCTGCCGGTGATGCGCCTTCAGAAGAGGATGCGGGAGGATACTGGAATTCCGGTGCAGTGGCAACACTGAAGGGCAAGGCAGCAGAGACTGCTATGACCGGAGATTTTGCAGACAGTACTTATACACTGGAAAATATCGATCCCGCATATGCCGGAAAATGGCTGAAGATCGCGCTTAGAAGTGTTTCAGACAGCAATATCAGTTCCTGGTGGTCAGACGAGGATGATACAACGGAGAATACGGTGAACTATCAATGGATCCGCATACCGCGTATCAGAGTGGAAGAACCTAAAATAACGGAAGGTGCAGCATCTGTCTATTATGATCTTACCAGTGGGAATTGTACACTGGAGTCAGTGCCGGAGTATGTTCCTGCCGTGCAGACAGAGCTGGATTTCAAACTGCAAAGTTATTCAGATGGTTACAGGATCCAACGTATCCGCAAGGCCAAGGAATCGAACACGGATGAACTGAATGCTTACCGATATGATGCGGACTGGATCTATCTGGAGGACGACAATAACGGCGGTTATAATATTTTCTGCAGTACATCTGCAGATACACCGCTGGATATACAGTCTGACGGGGATGAACCTGTATGCAGGGAAGATGAGACTGCAGTGTTTGTGCAGAATATTCAGGCAGGAGACACAGCAGTACTGCCTGTAAAAGAAGAGACAGTACAGAACATACTGGATAAGCCGGTATCCACACAGATGATTCTCTCCTGGATGCCGAAGGAGGAGGAAAAGGAAGCTTACTTCCGTTTGATTCTTCCGGATGCGGAGACGATCATGGACTATGCAGATGAAGCCAATCTGTTTACTTCACAGGCATCTGTCCAGGCAGTCATATTGGGAGATGACCCGGAACAGGAGCGGCTGGCAGGTTATGAGAGTTCTGAAATTTCCAGTTGGTACAGGTATAAGCCGACTCAGATTGAGCAGGCAACCGCAGTCACAACGCTTTATGATTATTCTGACGCTGTTGAGGTGCAGAGTGGTGTATCTATAGAGGCTTCTGTATGGAAAGACACCGCCTATAAGCTGACTGAAAAGACAGCAGACGGATACAGTATATATCAGGTTAAAATTCTGGACAGTGATCAGGAGAGGGTGCTGGATCTTCGTAACCTCAGCGCTTATTATGATATAAGCAGTGAGACAAATATTCTGGCTCTGAAGGATGCAGTTTATGCACAATATGCAGGAAAATGGATCTCATTCAGGGAGGCCAGGGTTACAGAGGCCAATGGTGGAAATATCAGCAGATGGAGTGACTGGACAGTGCCCATAGTGCTGCCGAAGCTGATAGTCGAAAGTCCTGAGGTGACAGAAACTACGGCGCAGGCAGAATATATCCTGCATCGAACACAGGGAGATGGTGTGCCGAAGCAGTTTGATGCCAGACAGTATAGCTGGTTATGCGAGAGAGGGATTCATGACAAAATAGAGGGATATCAGATACAGATCGGGCAGGGAGAGGATTCTTTCTATGCAGAGATTAAAAGAGACGAAGACAATATCTGGTATTACACCAGTCCCACTGGCGAACAGATTGCTGTGACGGATACTCTTACTTTACTTCAGACAGAGAGTACGGTACAGGAAGGTGCGGAAACGTATACATTGTCAGCCGAAGTGATACTGAATCTGACACAGACAGAAAATGGCTGGCAGTTTACTGTGACAGTACCTGTACAAGAGATAAGTGTGAAGGAAGAGAACAACCGACTTAGTTTTACATTCGACTGTAATATGATTTTAGAGCCAATTCCGGTAAACGATAATTACGAAACAAATTAATGCAGAACGAAGAGGAAATCAGATATGAGAAAAAAATCTTTAAAAAACAAAGAGGGATCCGCAATGCTCATTGCAATAGCTATTATGGCTGTATTGGTCATGCTCGGGCTGGCTTTGCTTCTGGTTTCCTTTTCTCTTCATGCAACGGTAAACCGAGAGCATGATGCGGCTCAGTGTAAGGAGATAGTCCAGACACTGAGCCGGGAATTGGAACGGCAGATAACAATCACAAGAGAGGATGCCTATGAGAAGGGAGCAGCCGAGAAGTACCCTTTCTGGTTCTACATCCGTGATAATGTGTGGCGGGAGGAAAAATGGCCTCCTTATGGCGAAGCAGAATACCTGAATGACCGTGCATTACGCCGTCTGCAGCTTGGGCAGAATAGTTCTGAGACCGGTGAAGTGGTAGAGAATGCGGCTGAATTACTGAAAAATACATATGTGGAAGCATACTGGACAAGGGAAGATAAGCTGGCGGACAAAGGAGAGGGGACTACTTTGGTGGTGACAGTTTCCTGTTCGGCCGGCAAATCTGAGAGTTCCATGACAAAGACCTATGTATTAAGCGTTGAAGAGATAGAAGGCAAAGCGCTCTCCGATGGGGAATTTGTACCAAAGAATCCAAAGATAGATGAAAAAGAAGGGTGGCAGTGGGATGAGGGAGATGAACTGCAGGAAGATTCAGGAGAATAAAGACGGCTCCACGATGATTGAAACACTGGTTGCCTTTCTGGTTGTTGTACTGGTGATTCTCATGTTTTCCAAGGTAGTATCTGTATCTTCGCAGGTACTGAACCGCACGCGGCAGATTATGAAGGAGAATGAAGCATTTAACGCGGAATATTATAAACTGGACAGTTCCGGCAAGGGAACCCGGCGTACCCCGGTGAAAAGTGATTTTGTCCTTTTTGAAGCAGATGAGGACGGGAAAAAAACAGGAGAAGAAATATCTCTTGGTAAAGATTCGGGTATGCAATATTATACAGATGGGAAAAGATACATGTATTCGTTTAAGGTAGCTGAGTAACGGTTCCGCGCAGATAACAAGAGGGGTTCTGGTAATATGAAATGTAATAAGGACAAAAAAGAGTACAGAAAAATACTTAACAGCAGACAGGGTGTCACGTTAATTGAACTTATAGTTACGTTTGCACTTATTAGTCTGTTTGTCATTCTTACCAGCCAAGCTATCTCATCTGCTATGAATGTATATTATCATATTCAGGGGATTAATATGGGCCGTCAGGTATCGGACACCCTGATGGATAAAATAACAGGCCAGATTTCAGGTGCACAGGCTACAGTAAATAAAAAAGAAACAAATGTTATTATTTCAAATGGTGAATATACAGAAAAAGAGAGTAAGAATGAAGACTCCTCATACTTATCTGTAGCAGAGGGTGAAAAGGGGACCATGGTTGATTTCTATAACCAGGGAAACAGCCATGTGACCATTAAAACAAAGGCGTTTAAGGATGAGTCTCCGGAAGAAAAAAAACTTGTTATTTACTATTACCCGGTACGTGCATATGAGGAAGTTGACTGGGAATTTGACCAGAAAATGTATATGGGATACAGTATAAAAGATTTATCTTTTTCATGGGCAGACAGGAGTGAATACCCTGAAAATATTATGAAAGTAGAGCTGACGATTTCCGGGAAATACGGGGATTATTCTACTGTCAGGTATGTAGAGTGCTATAATCTGGACAGCGGAAGTGAGTCGGAAGAACCACCGTCTGGTGGTGGTGATGATGGAAAGGATGATGGAAAAGACGACGGAAAAGATGATGGAAAAGACGACGACGAGGATTACGAAGATGGAAGCGGAACCATTTATCTGAAGAAAAAAGGTGAGGATGTTTTACGCATAAAGGCAGGGAAAAAGAAGTACGAAGATTATTATAAAGAATTTTTGAATAATGATAAAAATGGTTTTACGCTGCCGGCAGGTATATTTAAAACCGGAGGAGAATACTATATTATTCCTGAGCCAGTAAAAATAGATGCTTATGATATGCCCGATAGTTTAGAGAAATTTATAACGCGGTATGGAAAAGATAAATGTTTGTATGTGAAGAAGAATGCTGAGATCTATACTACTGATAATTGGGATAATAGAGTAACACCAGGTCTGGGAGACATTTATTTTTATAATAAACGGTATTATTTATGCTACAATCAGGGTCCAACAAAAGATCCGGTTACAAATGTGGGGGCTTGGGCGGATATCACTGATTTTGTGAAAATAGGTAATAAATAATAGTTTCCCATATTGACAACCCCAACAACCCTTGCTATAATACCAACCATAAATAAAAGAACAAGGGCGTTCTTATTCGGAGGGTACTCTGGATAAACACGCCCTTTTTTCGTACCCAAAATTACACAACCACCCGCCCCCGCCTTCTACCAGGCGCCGGCCCCCGGGTTTCACCTTATCATCCTATCAAGAGAGGAGATACCACAATGCAAAATTACACCAGGGAAGCAATCCTGCGCATGGCGGAGGAAGAGGACGTGGAGTTCATTCGCCTGCAGTTCACCGACATGTTCGGAACATTGAAAAACATTGCAATCCCATCCAGCAAGCTGGAAAAGGCCATGGATAACCGCTGCGTCATTGACGCGTCTTCCATCGGCGGCTTTATCCGGAATGAGGAGGCAGACATGTATCTGCATCCCGATCTATCCACGTTTACGATCCTGCCGTGGCGGCCGCAGCAGGGAAAAGTTGCCCGTTTCATATGTGATATTTATCAGGAAGACGGTACACCCTATAAAGAAAGCCCGCGTTTCATTCTCAGCCGCGTTGCGGCCAAAGCTGCAGATATGGGCTATTCTCTGATGGTAAACCCGGAATGTGAGTTTTTCCTTTTTCACACAGATGACAACGGCATGCCCACAACCACAACACATGAAAAGGCCGGATACATGGATTTAAGTCCCGTGGATCTGGGTGAGAATGCCAGACGTGATATGGTGCTGACCCTTGAGGAGATGGGATATGAAATCGAATCCTCCCATCACGAAATATCCCCCGGACAGCATGAGATTGACTTCCAGTTCTCCGACGCATCGGAGACAGCTGATAAAGTAATGACCTTTAAGGTGGCTGTGAGAACCATAGCCAAACGCCACGGCCTCCATGCCACTTTCATGCCGAAACCGAAAGCAGGCGCCAATGGCTCCGGCATGCATGTAAACATGTATCTTATGAAAGACGGAAGAAATATTTTCTCAGACCCGGAAGATGAGCTTGGACTGAGCAGGGAGGGGTATTCTTTCCTGGCAGGAATCTTTGCACATATCAAAGGTATGACAGCCCTCTGCAACCCTCTTGTGAATTCCTATAAAAGACTGGCACCGGGATTTGAGGCGCCTTCAGACATTACCTGGTCGTCCAGGCAGCGTACTGCGCTGGTGAGGGTTCAGACCCAGCGGGAAGAGGGGGCAAGGCTGGAATTGAGAAGCCCCGATTCTGCCTCCAACCCTTACCTGGTATTCGCGCTGTGTCTGGCAGCGGGGCTGGAGGGAATGGAAAAGAATCTGCAGGCGCCAAAAGAACTGAAAGAAAATATCCGTAAACTCTCCAGGGAGGAGAAGGAAAATGCAGGCATTGATACCCTGCCGGAAAACCTGAGTGAGGCGCTGGAGGAATTTAACAAGGACCCGCTCATGAGAGCCGTACTTGGTGAAACTTTTACAAAGTGTTATGTGAAGGCGAAGAAGAAGGAGTGGAAGAGCTACATGGAACAGGTTTCTGAATGGGAGATCGAACAGTATCTGTACCGTGTATAGAGGAACAGGAGGCAGTGCATGAGCATCATCATTATTGTTTTGCCAAAATCGGAAGATGCAAAGAAAATACGGAAAATCCTCATGGAGCATGGATTTGAAAATACCGTAGCATGTACAACTGCCGCTCAGGCTTTGATGGAAATAAATAAGTACCCGGCAGGGCTGGTCATCAGTGGTTATAAACTGCCGGATATGTATTATCGGGAACTGGCTGGCTCCCTGCCCAGGTTTTTTGAAATGCTGCTCATAGGCTCTGCAAATGTGGTAAGTTCCGCTGAGTCAGGAATCATGGCAGTCACCATGCCGATTCGCATTTACGAGCTGGTAAATACTGTAGAAATGCTGCTTTACCAGCTTGAGCGAAGGCTGAAAAGGGAAAAGAAGAAGCCCAAAGCCCGCAGCCAGCGGGACCAGAACTATATTACCAACGCAAAACTCCTTCTGATGGACAGAAACCATCTCACAGAGGAGGAAGCGTACCGTTATATACAGAAATGCAGCATGGACAGCGCCACCAGCATGGTGGAGACAGCACAGATGATACTGACACTTATCTATGATGAAGTATAGTAACTGTTCGGCAGCCTGAACAGTTAAGTATAAAGGAGAAATGTGATATGTTTACGATCAATGATAATTATTTGAAGCTTCAGGGAAGCTATCTGTTTTCCAACATAGCGAAAAAGGTAGCTGACTATCAGCAGAAAAATCCAAATGCGGACATTATCCGACTGGGAATCGGTGATGTGACACAGCCCCTGGCGCCGGCAATTATCCGGGCTCTTCACAGCGCAGTGGATGATATGGCAAATGCGGAGACCTTCCATGGCTATGCGCCGGACAAAGGATATGATTTTCTGAGAAATGCCATAGCTGACAATGACTACCGAAACCGGGGCTGCGATATTGAAGCGGATGAGATATTTGTATCCGACGGCGCAAAGTGTGACTCCGGAAATATCCAGGAGATTTTCGGTCTGGACAATAAGATTGCTGTGTGCGACCCTGTGTATCCGGTATACGTGGACACCAATGTGATGGCAGGCAGAACAGGAAATTATAATCCAAACGCGCAGAATTATGACGGCATGATCTATATGCCCTGTGTGGAAGAGAATAACTTCGTTCCGGAGCTTCCGAAAGAGACACCAGATATTATTTATCTGTGTTTTCCCAATAATCCCACAGGCGCAGGTATTACAAGAGCTGAACTTCAGGAATGGGTAGATTACGCAAACCGCGTCGGCGCAGTGATCATTTACGATGCGGCATATGAAGCATATATAACAGAAAAAGACGTGCCGCACAGTGTGTACGAATGTAAAGGTGCGAGGCATTGTGCCATTGAACTTCACAGTTTTTCAAAAAATGCCGGGTTTACCGGTGTCCGACTCGGATACACAGTAGTGCCCAAAGACTTAAAATGCGGCAGTGTGTCCCTGCATGACCTCTGGTCCAGAAGACACGGAACAAAATACAACGGCGCTCCCTATATTGTGCAGCGCGCAGGGGAGGCCGTCTATTCACCGGAGGGAAAAGAGCAGCTCAGGTCCCAGGTGGATTATTATATGAAAAATGCGAAGGTGATCTACGAGGGCCTGAAAAATGCAGGATACTCTGTATCCGGCGGCATCAATGCCCCGTATGTGTGGCTGAAGACACCGGGCAGGTTAAGCTCCTGGGAGTTCTTTGATGAACTTCTCCGTAAAGCAAACGTGGTTGGAACACCCGGCAGTGGTTTTGGCGCACATGGAGAAGGCTACTTCAGATTATCAGCCTTCGGAACCTATGAAAATACAGTGAAAGCGATTGAACGGATCACAAAGATGTGATCAAGAATATCCTGTCCCGAGGTATCTGGATTTTTCTGGATATCCCCGGGACTTTTTTATTTCTGGAAAAAGGAGAGATGTGATATGGAATTTGTGGAAGGCATCAGAGAAAAGGATACCCTGGAGCTTACGGAACTGCTGAAAAAGCAGGAGACAGACGGTGAAATCCTGGTGGAGGGAACCGTGCACAGCATTCGGAAAATGGGTGAGATCGCGTTTGTAATACTGAGAAAAAGAGAAGGCCTGCTGCAGACCGTCTGGGAGGAGGGAAAGACAAATATATCAATTTCGGATTTAAAAGAAGGAGACTGTATCCGGGCCGCAGGCACAATACGCAGAGAAGCGCGTGCGCCTCATCAGAAGGAACTCCGCCTGTGTGCAGTCCGAATACTTTCATCACCTGCAGCGCCCCTTCCCCTTGCCATAGACAAGTGGAAGCTGAATACCTCCCTGGAGACAAAACTGAACCTGCGTCCCATATCACTGCGGAATATAAAAGAGCGTGCCCGTTTTAAGATCCAGGAGGGCGTGTGCAGGGGATTCCGTGAATTTTTATATACTCGGGGATTTACAGAAGTACACACACCGAAAATCGGAGCCAAGGGGGCAGAGGGCGGCTCCAACCTGTTTAAACTCAGTTATTTCCATAAACCTGCAGTTCTGGAACAGAGTCCGCAGTTTTATAAACAGATGATGGTGGGGGTTTTTGATCGGGTATTTGAAACCGGCCCGGTGTTCCGCGCGGAGAAACACAATACAAGGCGGCATTTGAACGAATATACCAGCCTGGATTTTGAGATGGGGTATATTGATGATTTTATGGATATCTGTGCCATGGAGACCGGATTTCTGCAGTACACAATGGAATTGCTGAAAAGGGAGTATGCGGAAGAATTGAAGATTCTGGGGGTGAATCTGCCGGAGACAAGGAAGATTCCTTTCGTTCGTTTTTCCCGGGCAAAGGAGCTGGCAGCAGAAAAATACGGAAGGAAGATTAAGAATCCTTTTGACCTGGAGCCAGAGGAGGAAGCGCTGATCGGACAGTATTTTCAGGAGGAATACGGTGCGGATTTTGTATTTGTTACGCATTACCCATCGAAAAAAAGACCGTTTTATGCCATGGATGACCCGGAGGATGAACGTTTTACCCTTAGCTTTGACCTTCTGTTCAGAGGACTGGAAGTGACAACAGGCGGACAGAGGATTCATGATTTCCATATGCTCACAGAAAAAATGGAGAAAAGGGGGATGAGCCAGGAGGGAATGGAGCAGTATCTGGATACATTCAAGTACGGCATGCCGCCCCACGGAGGCCTGGGCATCGGTCTGGAAAGGCTCACTATGCAGCTTTTAGGCGAAGATAATGTAAGAGAGGCCTGCCTGTTTCCGAGAGATATGAACCGCCTGGAACCGTAGAGAGAAGGAGAAAAATTATGGCAAAACAGATTATAGATGACACAATCATGGAAAATATAGAGATTCTTGCAAAGCTGGCCCTAACCTGCGAAGAACGGGAAAAGGCCAGAGAAAAAATGCAGGAAATGCTGGATTATATAGATAAATTAAACGAGCTGAATACGGAAGAAACGGAACCTCTTGCCCATACGTTTCCTGTGGAAAATGTGTTCCGGGAAGACGTTGTGACAAACGGTAACAGCCGGGACGCTATGCTCGCCAACGCGCCCAAAAGCAAAGACGGCCAGTATCAGGTCCCCAAAACTGTGCAGTAAGGAGGATAGACAAATGGAAATCAGAGAAATGACAGCTCTTACCCTTGGCTGTGCCATAAAAAGCCGTCAGGTAGGCGTCCGGGAAGCGGTAAAAGCCTGCCTGGATGAGATTGAAAAAAAGGACAGTACGCTCCACGCTTTTCTGGAGACAGATGAGAAGAAAATATATGACAGGGTAAAAGAGGTGGAAAACGGCATAAAAGCAGGGAAATACACAGGCCCTCTGGCTGGTGTTCCCATTGCGGTGAAAGATAATATCTGCACCAGAAACAGAAAAACTACCTGTGCTTCCAGAATTCTGGAAAATTTTATTCCTTCGTACGATGCGGAGGCTGTCCGCAGAATAGAAAGTGCAGGAATGATTGTTATGGGTAAAACCAATATGGACGAATTTGCCATGGGAAGTACCTCTGAGACATCTGCATACGGTATTACCAGAAACCCCTGGGATACCGAAAAAGTACCGGGGGGCTCCTCAGGAGGTTCCTGTGCGGCAGTGGCGGCAGATGAAGTGTTTGCAGCATTGGGAAGCGATACGGGAGGCTCCATCCGGCAGCCTGCCTCCTACTGCGGCGTGGTCGGCATGAAGCCCACATACGGTACCGTATCCAGATACGGACTTATAGCTTATGCCTCGTCCCTGGACCAGATAGGTCCTGTGGGAAAAGATGTCTCTGACTGCGCGGCACTGCTGGAAGCGTCTGCGGGATATGACGCTAAGGACAGCACGTCTGTGCTGCGCAAGGACCTGCAGTTTACCCGGTATTTGAGGCAGGACCTGCATGGTGTGAAAATCGGTATCCCCAAAGAGTATCTGTCAGAGGGACTTGACGAGGACGTGAAAAGATCACTGGCGGACGCAGTGCAGTTAATGACAAAAAATGGCGCTGTAGTGGAATTCTTCACCCTGGGACTGGTAGATTATGTGATTCCGGCCTATTATATTATTGCCTCTGCGGAGGCCAGTTCTAACCTGGCCCGTTTTGACGGCGTGAAATACGGTTACAGGGCAGAGGAGTTTGAAGGGCTTCACGATATGTACAAAAAAACAAGGGCGGAAGGATTCGGGGAGGAAGTCAGGCGCCGGATACTGCTTGGCTCTTTTGTACTGAGCTCAGGATATTACGATGCGTATTATCTGAAGGCGCTGAAGGTAAAAGCCATGATAAAGAAAGCATTTGACGATGCATTTTTAAAATACGATATGCTGATCGCTCCTGCAGCTCCATCCACGGCACCCGCTGTGGGAAGCAGCCTTGCTGATCCGCTGAAAATGTACCTGAGTGATGTCTATACTGCAGGTGTCAATCTTGCAGGCCTCCCTGCCATAAGTGTTCCCTGCGGCCTGGACAGCAGCGGTATGCCTGTGGGACTGCAGTTTATCGGGGATTGTTTTCAGGAAAAGAAGATCATACAGGCAGCATATGCTTATGAGAAAATCAGGGGAGAGTTCCCGAAAGCATACGGAAAGGGGGTAAAATAATGGCTAAGCGATATGAAACAGTCATTGGCCTGGAGGTTCACGTGGAGCTTGCCACAGCCACAAAAATATTCTGCGGCTGTTCCGCAAAATTCGGAGGAGCACCCAACACCCATACCTGCCCCGTATGTACCGGAATGCCCGGCTCTCTCCCGGTTCTGAACAGACAGGTGGTTGATTATGCACTGGCCCTTGGAATGGCTGCCAACTGCCGGATAAACCAAACCTGTAAATTTGACAGAAAGAATTATTTCTATCCTGACAATCCCCAGAACTACCAGATTTCCCAGCTCTATCTTCCCATCTGCCATGACGGATTTCTGGAAATCAGGACTGCATCAGGGAAAAAGAAGATCAGGATTCATGAGATGCATATGGAGGAAGATGCCGGTAAGCTGATTCATGATGAGTGGGAAGACTGTTCCCTTGTGGACTACAACAGAAGCGGTGTTCCTCTGGTTGAGATCGTATCCGAACCGGACATGAGAAATGCGGAGGAGGTTATTGCCTATCTGGAAAAGCTGCGTTTGATCTGTCAGTACCTGGGCGTTTCAGACTGCAAGCTGCAGGAAGGCTCCATGCGTGCGGATGTGAATCTGTCTGTCATGGAGGCAGGAAGCGGAAAACTGGGAACCAGGACGGAGATGAAGAATTTAAATTCCTTCAAAGCTATCGCCAGGGCGATTGAAGGGGAACGGGAACGGCAGATTGAACTTTTGGAAGAGGGAAAATGTGTGCAGCAGGAGACAAGGCGGTGGGATGACAATAAAGAAATTTCCTATGCCATGCGTTCCAAAGAGGATGCAAAGGATTACAGATATTTTCCGGACCCTGACCTGCCCCCGGTAGTGATCAGTGGGGAGTGGCTGGCACGGATAAAAGAGCGTCAGCCGGAGCTTCAGGAAGAAAAGGCAGAACGCTATGAGAAAGAGTTTGGCCTCTCAGCCTATGACGCCTCTCTTTTGACACAGTCAAGGCATTTGGCAGATTTGTATGAACAGACAGTCAGCCTGCTTCAGCAGAAGGAGGTTGCCGGTGCTCCGAAAAAGGCAGCCAACTGGTTTATCGGTGAAACTCTGAGACTGTTAAAAGACAGGGGAATGGAGACGGAAGACCTGCATTTTACACCCGGACATCTGGCAGATTTGATTGTGGTCTGCGAGAGAGGGGAAGTGAATAATCAGACCGCAAAAAAGGTGTTTGGGCGGATTTTTGATGAGGATGTGGAGCCTGTTTCTTATATTGAGGAAAATGGGCTGAAAACTGTTGTGGATACAGGAGTACTGGAGAGTATCGTGGAAAAGATCCTTGCGTCAAACCCGAAAACCGTGGAGGAGTACCAAAGTGGAAAAACAAAAGTTCTCGGCTTTCTGGTGGGCCAGGTTATGAAGGAGATGAAAGGAAAAGCAGAACCGCAGACGGTGAACCGGCTGCTGATGGAAAAACTGCAGCGCGGCCCTTCGCTATAAGACTTTACAAGTTTTTTCTAATCAATTATACTGTTTTTAAGACAATCCCCGGCAGTGAGCTCGTCTGCCGGGGATTTGTAATGGAACAGTTTGGTTGATGCATCTATTCAGAGAATGATTCGAGTCTTTGGATGGTGATAAAATAAGGAGGCAGATATGGAGATTAAGGAATTTCAGGCGAAGCTCAGTGAAGCACTGGGATTGGCAGTGGAAAATGGAAAGAAAATACATGCAGATACAGTGGAAGGGATTTTCGCAGGCAACGGCCTGACAGAAGGCCAGATGCAGAAAGTGTATGAATATCTGGCTATACAGGGAATCCAGGTAGACGGAAGAGGTCCGGGAAGCGCAGCGGCAGACGGCCAAACCGGCAGCGAAGCACCCGTCACAACAGCCGCCGGTATCCCGGCAGACAGCGAAGCAGTACCTCTCACCCAGGAGGAAACAGAGTATCTGGAAGAATACGAGAACACGCTGAAGGATATTCCTCCCGAAAAGCCGGGAGAAAGGGAAATCCTTTTTGAAAAGGCTCTGAAACAGGAAGAGTCAGCAAAAAAGCGCCTGGCCGAATTATACATGACAGAAGTGGTGAAAACAGCCAGAGAGCTGAAGCAAGAGGAGATTTTCATTGGAGATATGATTGCCGAAGGGAACATCGGTCTTCTGACAGCTATTGAAATGCTGCATGAAGCAGGAGATTATAACACCTTTTTGTGCGGCGAGATCAGAAATGCAATGCTTCTTATGGTGGAAGAGCAGACAGACCAGAAGCAGAGGGATGACATTCTCGTGGAAAAGGTCCGTGACCTGGAGACAAAAATAAAAGAGCTTCTGGAGGACGATGATGTCAAATACAGTGTAGACGAACTGGCCGCGTTCCTGGACATGGACGTGGAGGAAATCCAGGCCGTACTGCGCCTGACCGGTGAGGATAAATAGCACGGAGGTGCCCATATGGATATCACAAAGTATGAAGAAGGTTTTTACATTCTGGATGACGGCAGAGTGCGGGAATTCCTAATTACAGGTGAGGAGGAAGCCCTGCTCATAGATACGGGCTTTGCTGACTCCCGGACCGCGGAAGAAGCGGAAAAGCTGACAAACCTGCCGCTGAAAGCAGTTCTCACTCACGGAGATATGGACCACGCCGGAGGTCTGTCGGATTTTCATGAATGCTGGGTACATGCCGGGGATGCGCATATGATTCCACAGAATATATCTGTTCATGAACTGCAGGAAGGTGAGCATATCACTGCCGGCAATTATGATTTTGAGATCATTCACATACCGGGACACACTTACGGAAGTATCGCATTGCTGGACCGGGACAAAAGGCTTCTCCTTCCCGGTGATACAGTTCAGAAATCAGGTCCTATTTTCATGTTTGGTGAAAACAGAAACCTGGATCTGTATATAGAAAGCCTTAAAAAACTGCTGGGGTATGCAGACTGGGCGGAAGTGATTCTTCCATCCCATCACGGCTGCCCTGTTTCCCGGGAATATATCTCTTACTGTCTGGAAGATGCCATGGAACTGAGAAAAGGAACTTTGGAGGGAAAAGACCATCCCAGTCTGCCCTGCAGAAGCTACAGAGGAAAATGGACGGAGTTTTACTTCTGATATATGGAGCGGGTTTGGCAATTCATATATTTTTAATAGAATAAACAGACCTTCTTCATTGAATAATTGTCTGAAAAGTGGCATACTTAAAACAGAGATTTCCTGACAAGAGCAGGGGATCACGGAGGAAAAATATATGGAAGTAAAAGACAAAAAACCCAAAAAACCAATCATGTTTTACTATGCTATCGTCATAGTTGTTCTGATTCTTCTGAACACGCTGCTGGTTCCTTCTATTGCGGAGAGAAGCATTAAGGAAGTCAGGTATGACCAGTTCCTGAGCGACTTAAAAGGCAGCAGGATAGATGAGGTAAGCCTTGATGATGATACGATTTATTATACGATAAAGAACGGTGAGAAAACCCAGGTTTACAAGACCGGAAGGATTAATGACCAGCAGGAAGTGGAGCGTCTGGACAATGCGAAAGTGAAGTTCGGCAAAGAGATTCCTAAAAAACAATCTCCCATCCTGACATTCCTTCTCTCCTGGATCATCCCGATCGCCATTTTCTTATTCATCGGCAACTGGCTGAGCAAGAAAATGATGAGTGGTATGGGCGGCGGAGCCGGAGCCATGAGCTTTGGCAAGAGTAATGCCAAGATCTATGTGAAATCTTCCACAGGCATCCGGTTTACCGATGTAGCAGGTGAGGATGAGGCAAAGGATCTGCTTACAGAGATTGTGGATTATCTGCACAATCCCGACCAGTACCGGGAAATCGGTGCATCCATGCCAAAGGGAGCCCTTTTGGTAGGCCCTCCGGGAACCGGTAAGACACTTCTGGCAAAGGCTGTGGCCGGCGAGGCCAACGTACCGTTTTTCTCCATTTCCGGTTCAGAGTTCGTGGAGATGTTCGTCGGTATGGGCGCGGCAAAAGTACGTGACTTGTTTAAGCAGGCAAATGAAAAAGCACCGTGTATCGTATTTATTGATGAGATTGATACTATTGGTAAGAAGCGTGACGGAAATATCAGCGGCAATGACGAGCGGGAACAGACCCTGAATCAGCTTCTGACGGAGATGGATGGTTTCGACGGATCAAAGGGTGTTGTGATCCTGGCGGCAACCAACCGTCCGGATTCCCTGGACCCGGCGCTGCTTCGTCCGGGACGTTTTGACAGGCGTATTCCGGTAGAACTTCCTGATTTACAGGGACGTGAGGAGATACTGAAAGTACACGCAAAGAAGATCAAGATATCCGACAATGTGGATTTCCGCGAGATCGCCAAGGCTGCATCCGGGGCATCCGGAGCCGAGCTGGCGAACATTGTGAATGAAGCGGCACTGCGGGCTGTCCGCGACAGAAGAAAATTTGCCACGCAGGCAGATATGGAGGAGAGCATTGAGGTAGTCATTGCTGGTTACCAGAAGAAAAACCGCGTGCTCTCCGAGAAAGAGAAACTTATTGTATCCTACCACGAGATTGGGCATGCGCTGGTTGCAGCCATGCAGACGGATTCCGCACCTGTCCATAAGATTACCATTATACCAAGGACATCCGGCGCACTGGGCTACACCATGCAGGTGGAGGACGGGGAACATTTCCTTATGTCCAAGGAAGAACTGGAGAATAAAATTGCTACCTTCACAGGAGGACGCGCGGCAGAGGAACTGATTTTCCACTCTGTCACAACCGGCGCATCCAATGATATAGAACAGGCAACAAAGCTGGCCCGTGGCATGATCACCAGGTTCGGTATGAGCGATGAGTTCGATATGGTTGCCATGGAAAATGTGACGAATCAGTACCTGGGCGGTGATTCCTCCCTGTCCTGCTCCTTCGAGACCCAGACCATGATTGATAAAAAGGTGGTAGAGCTGGTCAGAACACAGCATGAAAAGGCATATAAGATCCTGAAAGACAATATCGGCAAGCTCCATGAGCTGGCAAAATACCTCTTTGAAAATGAGACTATAACAGGGGAAGAGTTCATGAAAATCTTAAGTACCCCGCTGCCTCAGATTCAGGAGAATCAGGAACCGCAGGCAATAGAAACAGCGGAATAGATGTTTTGTCAAGGAGGTGTAAAATGTTAGATGCAATGGAAAGACGGCTGAAGCAATATACAGAAGAGATTGCAAAGATATATGGCAAGCACCTGAAGTCTGTTATTCTATATGGATCTTATGCGAGAGGAGATTATACGGAGGATTCAGATATTGATATCATGATTCTGCTGGATTTGACAGATATGGAGATTAAAAGTTATAGACATGATTTATCCGATATGACGTATGACTTTAATATGGATTATGATTTGGATATTAAACCTATGGCAAAGAACGAGGATCATTTTAAAAAGTGGTTAAATGTGTATCCTTTTTATGCCAATGTGGAAAGAGAAGGAGTGAAGCTGTTTGATGCAGCATAACGGAAATGGGACCAGAGAAGATTTGGTCTTGTATCGCATTGAAACTGCAAAAAGTGATATCAATTCTGCGAAGATTCTGCTTGAAGCGGGCGAATTTCGAGGCGCTAATAATAGAGCGTATTATGGAATCTATCATGGGATCTCAGCTATTCATGCTCTAGATGGAAATGTTTACAAGAGGCATAAAGATGCGCTTGCAAATTTTAACAAAAATTATATTAAAACAGAAGTTTTTCCAAAGACCCTGGGCAGAAAAATAGCAGAAGCTGAAGAAATACGTCACGCCAGTGATTATGACGATTTTTATATTGCAACAAGAGAAGAAGCGGAAGAGCAGATTCTTACTGCAGAGGAACTGATTGACTGTATAGAAAAGTTTGTCAGAGAAAAATTCTAAACGCAGGAAACCGGCCTTCGCCGTTTATACCCGGAGCAGCATATCTGCTTCCGTGGATATAACGGCAAGGGCCGGTTTTTATTGTCGATTCGTAACTGTTGGGCCAGGTCTGCGCATTTACTGCGCTGACCGTGCATAAGGGCAGTTACGTTTATTCTTCTTTCGGCAGTATGATATTCAGCAGTATAGCGATCAGCGTTGCCAGTACCACCGGGCTTTTGCCGAAGATCATAGTCACCCAGCTCGGAAACGTAGCCAGTGCTGCGGATGCCTGTGAGATTCCCATTCCAAGGGCAGCCGCCAGGCCGACGATGGAGGTGTTTCTGTAGTTCATATCCTCAGAGGTGATCAGCTTCATACCTGTCATTGCAATGGACGCGAAGACAGATACCGTAGCGCCGCCGAGAACGCACTGGGGAATCGTGGTGAGTAGCGCGGAGAATTTGGGTATCAGTCCGGCTACGCCCAGGATAATGGCTGCCAGCCCCAGCACGCACCGGTTTACAACCTTTGTGGTTGCCACGATACCTACGTTCTGGCTGTAAGTAGCTGTGGGAAGGCCGCCGAATACGGCACCGATGATATTCATGACACCATAGCCCACAATACCGCCCTGCAGCTCCTTGTCACTGGGTTCTCTTCCGAGACCGCCCACTGTGGTTGCCGTGAAGTCACCGATCGCCTGCACGGAGTTGATGGCAAAAAGAAGGCCGATCGCAACACAGGAAGACACCTCGAAATTGATTCCGAAATGCATAACCTGCGGAAGCTGGAATACGCTGGCAGAGGCCACGCTGCTGAAGCTTACCATGCCGAAAAAGGCTGAGACCACGTATCCTGCAACCATTCCGATCAGGATGGAAGCCAGTTTTACGATTCCTTTTCCAAAATGGTTCAATACAGTTACAATGACGAGCGTAAAGATCGCCACGGCCCAGTTCTGCCAGGAACCATAAGTCTCGCTGCTGGTGCCCCCCGCCATATAGTTGATGGCTGTAGGGTACAGGGAGAGGCCGATGGTGAACACAACGGTCCCGGTGATCAGAGGCGGGAAAAACACCCTGATCTTCCTTACAAGCAGTCCGACTATGATGGCCACACAGCCGCCCACGATCTGGGATCCCAGTATGGTGGCGACGCCGTAGCCCTCTGCAATGGCCTGCATACTGGGCACATAGGCAAAGCTGACGCCCATGATGACCGGCAGGGAGGAGCCGATGTGGAATCCGCTCTTGCTGCCCAGCGGGAAAAGCTGGAGCAGGGTGGAGATTGCGGACACAAAAAGAGCAGCCTGGATGAGGATCACCTTGTCTCCCTGAGACATGCCTCCGCCGCTGACGGCTCCTGAAACAATGATGGCTGGTGTGACACAGCCGACGATCATGGCGACCACATGCTGCAGCGCCAGCGGCAGTACCTGACGAAACGCGGGAATGCCTTCCAGTTCAAAGATACTTCCTTTACCGATTTCCATTCCTTTCATTATGTAATTACCCCCATTTGATTTTCCGAAACATCTTGGCCCCATGGTCAAACTGCTGTCCCCGGAAACATTTTATGAAACACGGTATGTTAGATTACTATAATATTAGCAAATCAGCAGGATATAGTCAATGAAAATTACAAAAATTTTTTGATAATCTAAATTTTTTTGTATAACATGAATGAGAATGCCATGTTGCACCTTACAGAGAATAATGGTAAAATCAAAAAAGATGAAAAACCACGGGCTGCCGGGAACGAATATAAAGAGAGCTGCAGGACTTAATTATGAACTATATTGTATTTGATTTGGAATGGAATCAGTGCCCCTATGGTAAGGACAGGGAGAATAAAAGGCTGCCCTTTGAGATTATTGAGATAGGAGCCGTGAAGCTGGATGAGAACAGGAAAATGACAGACCAGTTCCATGAGATCGTCAAGCCTTCTGTGTACCACAGGCTGCACTACCGCACAAAAGAAATATTGCATATTGATAAGCAGACACTGGAAAACGGTGTTCCGTTCTCCAAGGCGATCCGCAGATTCCTGAAATGGTGCGGGGAAGATGTGATGTTCTGCACCTGGGGCCCCTCTGATCTGGTGGAGCTGCAGCGCAATATGAAATACTACAGGCTGACCTATCTGCTGGAAGGCCCGCTCCGCTACTACGATGTGCAGAAGCTGTTCGGAATCTCCTGTGAGGGTGACAAGACCAGCCGCTCCCTGGAATATGCCATTGATCACATGAAACTGGATAAAGGGGAAAATTTTCACCGGGCGCTCAATGACGCTGTCTACACCGCTGAAATCTTCGCCCGTCTGCCTATGGACACAGTGAGAAAGTTTTTCTCCATTGACTGCTATCAGAACCCCAAGTCAAAGAGTGAGGAGATCCATACGGTATTTGATGATTATTCCAAATACATTTCCAGGGAATTTCCCACAAAAGAGGATGCCATGAAGGACCGGGAGGTGGTCAGTACCCGCTGCTTCTTCTGCGGAAAGACCGCGAAAAAGAAAATACGCTGGTTTTCTCTTAATCCAAAGACCCACATGTGCCTGGCCTACTGTCCGGAACACGGATATTTCCGGGGTAAGGCAAGACTGAAAAGGACAGATGAGGGAAAGTATTATGTGGTCAAGACAGTGAAGCAGATCAGTGAGGAAGAAGCTGAGGAAGTAAGGATGAAGAGGGACGCGCTGAGAAAGAAAAGGCGTGCAAAGAGACACCAGGATTATTATTAGAGTGAAAAACCCCATCGGAAAGCTGCCGGAATCCGACAGCCTTCCGATGGGGTTTTATGCAGGATGGGCCCGGCCTCATCCCCGGAATTCTTTAGGAGTCATCCCCACATACTTTTTAAATATGGCGGAGAAGTAAGCCGGGTCATTGAATCCCACCTGTTCCGCAATCTCGTAAGTCAGTATGGATCTGTCCGAGAGAAGTTCCTTTGCCCGCTCGATCCGTTTCAGGTTGATGAAATCCGTTATGGTATGTCCGGTCTCCTTCTTGAAGGTCCGGCTCAGATAGGAGGGATTCACATGCACATGTCCGGCAAGCTGCTCCAGGGTGATAGGCTCCTTTAGATTTTCTGTTATGTAGGCAATGGAGTCTTTTACGGTTTTGCTGTAGCTTATTTCAGAGGCCAGGAGTGTTTCCCTCAGGATTTTGAGCAGGCTTTTCACAATACTTTCCAGCTCGAAGATATTGGATGAATTCTCAATGGAATGCAGCAGGTTGTTATCCGGCATTTCCAGGCCCTTTTCCAGCAGAATGTGGGTGCCGGTGTAATAAATGTGGATACAGAGATTCTTCACATCACTGGATTTGGCAAAATTACTCTGCAGTTTGATAAAAATACTGTTTAAAATCTGTTCCGCCGCGTCGAAATCCAGGCTGATGATGGCGTTTTCCAACTCATAGACAGACAGTGTCTCCCCGGCGGAGAGGGTATAATCCTCAGCGGTTCCCTGCTCCTGGTAAAAGGCAATGTTGTCCTGGGAGTAGAAGTTCAGCGTCAGCGCCCGGATGGATTCAAAGACCGCCACAGAATATTCCCCCGGGCTTGTGTGGTGGCTGCTGATGCCGATGGTCAGTTTCTGTTCATAGAAGGAATCCGCCATGGCTGTGATGTCACGGCAGTTCTGCAGCAGCTCCCGGGGAACGGCAGGGCATCTGCCGGTGCAGGCAGGGTAAAAATAGATGGCAATGATCAGGTTGTTATATCGGTAGCAGTAACTGTTTGATTTAAGCTTGATTATAATCTCCTTCAGGGCGGATATATTTCCGGCATAAGGTATGAACTGAAAGGCAGCCACATAATAGCTTTCCAGGGATATATTATATTCTTTCAGCCTGGCTGCCAGTGTGTCGGAGTAGGAGGCATCTGTGAGCTCTTGGAGAAGCTGGTCTATCATGAAGGCTACATCAGACTTCTTTGCCGTGTTTTTCTGCCTGGAGGCTATGATCTTCTTCTGCGCGCTCTGTACAGAGGCCACGACTTGTTCTATGGAGATTGGCTTGAGCAGAAAATCGCTTACGTTGTATTTGATGGCGGTTTTGGCGTACTCGAAGTCAGCATATCCGGTCAGGATTATGACCTTGATTTCCGGATAATGCTCCATCACATATTTGGCCAGGTCAAGGCCGTCGGATTCCGGCATGCGGATATCCGTTATAATAATATCTACCGGATTCTCTTTCAGTTTTTCAATGGCTTCCAGCCCGTCACTGGCGGTGTCCTGGATAATGCAGTCAATGGCTTCCCAGTTCACCACCTGGGTCAGTCCTTTTCTTATGGTGGTTTCGTCATCCACGATCATCAGGTGAAATATCATAATGTGTTTCCTCCGTACAGCTAATCAACTATTAATGGAAGTTTAAAAGAAATTGTGGTGCATACGTTCAATGTGCTTGTTATCTTCAGATGAGCCATTTCCCCAAAAAGGAGATACAGGCGCCTGTCCAGGTTGCGCAGCCCGATGTGGGTGTGTGATTCGTCTGAAGACGGACGGATATCGCAGATGTCGGGGATGGTCTCAAAACCGATTCCGTTGTCCGCCACAAGGATTTCCATGCAGTCCTTATGTTTGATCACATTGACCACCAGCTTTCCCTTGCCTTTTTTCGGCTCCAGGCCGTGGACAATGGAGTTCTCAACAAGGGGCTGGATACAGAAGCAGGGGACTTTGTAGTGCAGCAGGGAAGAGTCTGCCTGTATTTCCACGGATATTTTTTCCTCAAAACGCATTTTCTGCAGGTAGGTATAGAATTTCACATAGCGCAGTTCATCTTCCAGTTTCACATAGGTGAAATCCTTGGACACCACATTGGCCTTCAGCAGTTCTCCCAGGGAGATGACCATCTGGTATATCTCAGGATTGTTGGTCATCTGGGCTTTCCAGGCTATAGTGTTCAGGGTGTTGAACATAAAGTGCGGGTCCATCTGGGACTGCAGTGCTTTGATCTCTGCGTTTTTCAGCAGGAGCTGCTTCTCCAGATTATCTTTATAGTAAGTGTCCAGTTTATCCAGCATATGGTTGAAGGCATCCGCCAGGTTGTTGAACTCCGAATACATCTCCAGAGGCGGGAGGCGGTCCTTTTTGCCCTCGGCGATCTTATTGATCTGATAGATCATATTGTCAATGGGTCTTGTGACTGCGCGGCTGATGATGATGGAAATACACAGCACCAGTGTGACAATGACAGCCAGAACCAGCATGTAAGTCCTGAGTGTGTCATTGAGCTTTTCCAGCACCTGATTCCTGGGCGCGGCGACCACGGAGGTCATGTCCAGATTGGGCAGCTTCTCCGCTGCAGTCAGATAGGACTGTCCGCCGGCATCTATTTCTTCCAGATACGTTTCATTATTCAGAAAATCCAGTTTCCCGGAGATCTCATCCGCGCAGGGCAGACTCTGGCTGTCGGTGATCAGATTGATCTCATCATTGTACAGATAGATGAACCACTCCCGGTCAATGCCTGCGTTGTAGAAATCGATCAGGGTGTTTTTATTTACATTGATAATAATGGTAGCCACATACTCACCGGTATAGGAACTGAAAATATTTCTGACAAAATAGAGTACGGACGGTGTGGAGTCCTCCATCTTTATGTTCAGATTGGGGTCTGAGGTGGAGATGGACTGCAGGATATCCTGATTTGCCTTGATATTTACGGTTCCCGGCCCGGATGTGGCAAGGTAATATTCGGAGGGGCTTTGAAAAATGCAGACGCCGTTAATATAGTTCTGTTCCCACATATAAGTATTGATCAGAAGGAAACTCATCTGCTTTTCAATATCCAGCTTATTGCGGGAATCATCCACGGAAGGCTCTATGGCTTCTCTTATAATGGTGTTGGAGACAAAGAGCGCGTTCACATAGTCCAGATTGTTCACCTGGTCTGTGATGTTCTGGTTGACCTGGGAGAGCTCCTTCATGACCTGTTGTTTCTGGTTTTCAATCAGTATATTGGCAGTTTTTTTATAAAAGAAGATTCCGCTCAAGATCAGGGAAACAGCCAGTATGACGGTTATCACCAGGGTGATGTACATTCTCAACGTGCCTTTTTTCTTATTGATAAACAGTGGAATTGCCATAAAACATCTTCTTTCTGTAAGATTATTATTTAATATTATATCATAAACCACCCCGGTATTTTCGTGCTCCTGTAAAATGAGCAAAAATTTACAAGAATAGGTAAAAAATATTATAGATTAGCAGAAAGTAGTAGATTTTCTGTAATGATAGCAGATATGATGACAAGAAAGAGTAAAAAATAATGATGGAACGGGTAATTGTAGTCTATTCAGAAAAATCAGAAAATTTTATATAATTTTTACATCAGGAAGCTGAGTAAAAAACGAGTTCAGCGAAAAAAGGAGGAACTGTTTATGAGAAAGAAACTGGTAAGCGTTCTGCTGTGTGCAGGTATGATCGCATCTATGGCAGCCGGATGCGGCAGTAATGAGGGCGGAAACAGCAAACAGGAAGAGACAAAGTCATCCGATGGTAAAGTGGTGCTCAACGTGATCAATTACCACGTAGGTACAGACTATGCGGCTGAATATTATGATTACCTCTTCACGGAATTCCAGAAGACAGAAGAGGGCAAGAATGTAGAATTCAAATTCGAGGAGATTCCCACAACAGATGCATACAACCAGAAGATCAAACTGCTGATCTCCAGCGGTGACCTTCCGGACATTGTATTCAACGGCGGAAACAATATCATCAATCTGGCCGTGGAGTCAGGAAAGGTTCAGGATCTGACATCGTACTTTGAGGAAGACCCGGAGTGGAAAGCCCAGTTTGATGAGAGTTCACTGGAATTTAACTCTGTGGACGGCAAGATCTACGGTGTTCCTGTGTCAAAGGAGATTTCCTATATCTATTATAACAAGGATTTATTTGAGCAGGCAGGTCTGGAAGCTCCTGATGTGGCGTATGAGACCTGGGATGACTTCTTCAAGGCATGCGATACCCTGAAAGAAAAAGGAATCACTCCTCTCGGAATGGATACCGCGGACCTGGGATGGCTGACAAACCTGTGGTACAGCGGACTGATCGGAACTGCAGGGGATACCGGCAATGAGTTCATGAATGCCATGTATCCTACAGATTATAATACTCCTGAGGTTGAAAAAGCCACCACAGATTTACAGAAAATGCTGGCTGAATACACCACAGCAGACGCAGTGGGCGGCAAATACGATACCATGGCAACTCATTTCTTCAACAGTGAAGTTGCAATGTTCCCCAACGGACCGTGGATGATCCCGGATATCAGAAGTGAAGAGAAAGCACCGGCAGGCTTCTACGACAAGGTGGGCATTATGCTCCTTCCGGAATACGGTATGGAAATGGTTCCCACACCGGGCGATATGGTGGGCGCAAAAGACCCGGAGAAGATCGAAGCGGCAGTTGCATTCCTGAAATTTGAGACATCCATTGAAAACCAGTTAAAGGGACTGGAAATGGCCGGCCTTCAGCCCGTATCCAGCCAGGTTGAAATCCCGGATTCCCTGAAGGATTCCGATCCTCTTATGGCGGAAGTCCTTGAAATCCAGCCGAAGGCAAAATGGACATATGGACAGAACCAGGCGTACTGGTACCAGAATGTTATTGACACATTCTCCACAGAACTTCCGGAGCTTGCCTATGCAAATATCACCCCTGAAGAATTCTGTACAAAACTTTCCGAAGCAGCACAGAAAAATTAACAGGAAATAAATAGCTTAAAATGGGGTTGTTGTACAAAATCTTACAAGGTACAGCAGCCCCATTTTCAGAAAGGGGATAACTATGAGCACAAAGAATAAAAAAGTATGGATTGCACTGTTTATTGTGCCGTGCATGATTTTATTCGTATTGATCTATGCAGCACCCATCGTTACGGTTCTGTACACGTCCTTATGTGAGTATACGGTTTCCACAAGCCCGGTACTGAAAGGACTGGAAAACTTTAAAACCATTTTCCAGGACAAGGATTTCCTGGAATCCATCAAGAATACCCTTGTATGGGTGGTTCTGCAGAGTACCTTCCATGTGTCTCTGGGATTTATCATGGCGCTTGTACTGCGCAGAAAACCCAAAGGCTGGAAGTTTGTCAGAACAGCCTATATGATACCGAATATCATTCCCACAGCAGCCACTGGTGTTATGTTCACACTGCTTCTGAACCCAACCTTCGGCGTGCTGAAATCCGTATACGGCATTTTCGGCCTGGATGCCGCTCAGATCCCCAACCTGTTCGGCAATTCCAAGTTCGCCTTCTGGACAGTGACCTGCACCTGGATTCTGTACTCAGGTTTCAACACCATTATATTCCTGGCAGAGATGGGCGCTGTGGACACAGCCATCTATGAAGCAGCCAGAGTGGACGGGGCAAAGCCGTGGCAGATGGACCGCTATATCACCATCCCCCTTATGAAGAATATCTTCGGTACCTGCGTAGTGCTGGCATCTGTGGCCATGGTATCTCAGTTCGATATCATCTATGTGACCACAAAGGGCGGACCGGGCAACTCAACTTTGAACCTGCCCACTTATCTGTACAAAGTAGCGACTCTGGAAAATAACTACGGCAAGGCCAACGCAGTGGGTGTGATCCAGATTGCCCTGGGACTGGTTCTGGTAGTCTTCATCCAGGCATTGTTCCGGGAGAAAAAAATGAAACAGGAGGGGAAATAAATGTATCATGAGTCAAAAGTGAAAAAAGGCCTTCTGGGTATACCGAAATATATCTTTATGCTGTTCTTCGTTCTGATCGCCGTAGGCCCCATGATCTGGGCTTTCCTAAGCTCCTTCAAGACTTATGCGGAGATCAATTCCTCCGCCATTGCGCTGCCGAAGAGCCTGAATCTGCAGAACTATAAAGACGCCTTCAAGTACGCGCCTATTGCAAAGTATTTCCTGAACAGTGTGCTGATTGTGGGTATCAGTGTTCTGGTGACGGTCTGCGTGGTTGCCATGTGCGCCTATGTGGTTTCCAGGTTCCGTTTCAAACTGAAGACAGTGATTGTGCTTATGATCTCCGCATCCCTGATGCTTCCGGCACAGGCTATCTCCCAGCCGCTTTTTGCTATTTTCAAAGCGCTCGGAATCTTCGATACAAAGCTGGGGCTGATCCTAGTGTATTCCGCAATGGGGATTCCCATGTCCTTCTTTGTCATGGTGAGTTATTATGAGACGATCTCCACTGCGCTGGAAGAGTCTGCTTACATAGACGGAGCTACATTTTTACAGACATTTCTGCATATTATCCTGCCGCTGGCAAAGCCGGGCCTTGTGACCATTGCGCTGCTGCAGTTTATCAATACCTGGAATGAGTTTTATTTTGCTCTTATGCTCACAAGCGGTGACAGCGCCAGGACCGTGCCCATTGCCCTGAACTATTATATGGGAACCTTTGCGAACAACTATTCTGCGCTGTTTGCGGCAGTGGTCATGACGGTTATGCCGACGATCTTAGTGTTTATTATCCTGCAGAGGCAGGTTATGGAAAGCCTGACAGCAGGTGCAGTGAAAGGATAAATGTATGGATACCAACAAAAAACCAATTTACCCGGTGGAGCCCTGGAACATTACGGAGACTGAGTTCAGGGTTGAGAATAACTACAGAAATGAGACTACATTCGCCCTGTCAAACGGATATATCGGCACAAGGGGAACCTTTGAGGAAGCCTATGATTTTGACATTGATACAGGGCTGGAAGGAAACTTTATCAACGGGTTTTATGAGAGCGAGGAGATCCGCTACGGGGAGGCCAATTTCGGCTCCCCTCTCCACAGCCAGTCTCTTCTAAATCTGCCCAACGCAAAGAAGATCAGGCTGTACGCAGGCGGGGAGGAATTCCATATACAGAAAGGCACGGTCAGTGATTACAGCCGTGTGCTGCGCATGCGTGACGGAATTCTGGAGAGAAATCTGGTCTATACCACGCCCGGCGGCAAGCAGATGCGCATACAGATCAGCCGTTTTGTATCTTTCCGGTGGAAAAATATAATGGAGATCCGGTACTGTGTGACACCTCTTAATTTCTCCGGGGAACTCACTTTTGTTACCGGAATTGAGGGAAATGTGGAAAACCACACCAGAAAGACCAACCCCATTGTGGATTATGGTCCTTTTGGACGCAGACTGGAGCCGACGGCTGTGAAGGCGGACGGGGACAGCATTTACTATGAGGCAGTCACCAGGAACAGCCGTCTCACCGCAGCCTGCGGATGTATGCACCATCTGGAAGGGGCACCATATGAGGTCAGCGCCTGCAAAGAAGAGCTGGCTGTGTCCCTTACCTATACCGCTGCGGCAGAGCAGGGAGAGACGGTCTGTCTGGAAAAATATATATGCTACAGTTCCGACCTGGATATAGATAGAGAGGAGCTGGAGACGTATACCGGGAAAATGCTCCGGTGTGCCGCCGCTGCAGGATATGTGCAGGCGGAAAAAGAGCAGATCAGCTACATGAACCGATACTGGGAAAAGGCCGATGTGGTAGTGAAGGGGGATGAAGCCCTGCAGCAGGGAATCCGTTTTAACCTGTTCCACATCATGCAGTCAGCCGGGCGCGACGGAAGAACCGGAATGGGGGCCAAGGGGCTCAGCGGTGAAGGATACGAGGGGCATTATTTCTGGGATACGGAAATGTATGTGTTCCCTGTATTTGTCTACACAGACCCTGAGATTGCTGCGCATCTGCTGGATTACCGCTACGGCACACTGGATAAGGCAAGGGCCAGAGCCAGGATACTGGGGCATGATAAAGGCGCTCTGTACCCGTGGAGGACCATCAACGGGGAGGAGGCGTCCACCTACTATCCCCTGGGAACGGCTCAGTATCATATAAACGGTGACATTTCCTATGCCCTATGCCTCTATCTGGATGTGACAAAGGACAAAGAATTTTTCCTTGAAAAGGGAGCGGAAATGCTCATAGAGATGGCCCGGGTATGGGCAGATGTGGGAAGCTTTGCGGAATGTAAAGGCGGAAAATACTGCATCTGTGATGTGACAGGCCCGGATGAATATAACGTGCTGGTAGATAACAATTTCTATACAAACCTGTTGGCAAGGGAGAGCCTGCGGGCTGCTCTGAAGGCTGTCAGGTACCTCAGGGAACAGGAACCGGAGAGATACGAAAGCCTTGCCGGGAAACTGGATTTTGCCTGGGAGGAGACAGATTTGTGGGATAAGATCATTGAGAATATGTATTTCCCATACGATGAGAAGCGTCAGGTCTATCCCCTTGATGACGGATTTATGATGCGCAAACCGTGGGATGAGTCTAAGATCCCGCCGGAAAAAAGGGCATGGCTGTATGAAAACTATCACCCGCTGTTCATTATGCGCCACAGGATGTCAAAACAGGCGGATGCCATTCTGGGCATGTATCTGTACAGCAATCTGTTCACTGAGGAGGAGCTTAAGAGAAATTATGATTTCTATCAGGAGGTAACACTGCACCACTCTTCCCTTTCCACCTGTATCTTCGGGATCGTAGCCTGTGAGATCGGTTATTACGATGAGGCGTATACCTACTTCTCCCAGTCTGCCAGAATGGACCTGGATGACTACCACAACAACTTCTACGCGGGTATCCACGCTGCCAATATGGCGGGAACCTGGCAGGCAGTGGTAAATGGGTTTGCAGGGCTGAGGACCAATGACGGCACACTGCGCTTTAAGCCGTATCTGCCGGAAAAATGGGAGGGATATCAGTTCTGTATCGGCTATCAGGGCAGCACCCTCAAGGTGGAGATCGGAAGAAACGGGGCTGACTTTACCCTGCTCGAAGGAAAGCCTGCAGTCTTCTATGTAAACGGGAAAGCGTGCAGTATCAAAGAGGAAGGAGGTACCTGGCATGAAGAAATATAAAGCAGTATTTTTTGACTGGGACGGTACTGCGGTCTTTTCCAGGACAGCGCCTGTGGATCAGGTTGTTGTTCCCATGAAAAAGCTGCTGGCAGAGGGCGTGAAGCTGGCTGTCATAAGCGGCACCACCATCAATAATATCGGAGGCGGAAAGCTCCATGAATATTTTACCCCGAAGGAGAGGCAGAACCTGTTCTACGGTCTGGGCAGGGGGGCTTATAACTATCATTTTACGGATGACGGACGGCCCGAAGTCTTCTGCAGTCTTATCCCGGATAAAGAACTGATGCTCAGGATACACAGGGCGTGTTACAGGATCCATGAGCGGTTGCTCCAGGAGTTCGATTTTAAGACAGACATCGTATTTTCCCGGCCAAATTACTGCAAGATAGATATTCTTGTGGAAAATGACAGGAACGGGCAGTTGTTTTTCCAGGAGCACGAGCTTGACAGCCTGAACCAGACCCTGAAAGAGCACGGGATCGGTGATCTGAGACAGCTTATCCGCATGGCGGAGGAGATTGGCAGGGAGGAGGGATTATCCCTGTCAGCAACCACGGACGCCAAATACCTGGAGGTGGGATTGTCCAGCAAGAGCGACAATGTAAATGCTATCCTGGAGCGGCTTGGCACTGCGTGGGGCATTCAGGCTGAGGACTGTTCTTTCTGGGGGGACGAGTATATCGGGCTCTCAGAGGGATTGTTCGGCAGTGACAGCTTCATGATCACAGAACGGACCATGGCAGGGGATTTCTTTGACGTGTCAGAGGCACGGGGAGAGCGCCCCGAAAATGTGCAGGTACTGGGAGGAGGTGTGGAACAGTTTATCGGCTTTTTGGAAGCCCAGAGTAATTTATAATTAAGACAGGTTAAGAGGATGAAAGTATGAGGAGATTAGGAAAAAGAATTCTGGCGGGCATCGCTGCCTGCTGTATGGTCTGCACCACTATGCCGGAGATTCCGGTGTGGGCGGACGCAGAGGGAACTACCTATTACGTGGACCAGGACGGGGGGAACGATGATGCGTCCGGTACCAGTGAAGCGGAGGCCTGGTCCTCCCTTGACAAGATCAACAGTGTTACATTTCAGCCCGGCGACCGTATTCTCTTTCAAAAAGGAGATGTGTGGACAGGGCAGTTAAGTCCCAAGGGGTCCGGTGAGGAGGGAAATCCCATTGTCATCGGCGCTTACGGTGAAGGGGATGAAAGGCCCAGGATCGACGGCAATAACTGGTGCGGGGAAGACGGGGATGACCTGGAAAACAGGATCTTTAACTCGGCTGTCTACTTCTACAACCAGGAATACTGGGAGATCACATCCCTGGAAGTGACCAACAGAATACCCGGGGACAACCCGGATGACCACATTAAGAAGTACGGGATCCTGATCATGGGAGAGGACGCGGGGACACTGCGCCATATGTACTGTCAGAATCTGTATGTGCATGATGTAGTCTCACACCCCATCGGTCAGCAGGCCGGCATCGGGCGCGGCGGTATCATTTACATTATCAGGGGCAATCAGGTACCTACCAATTGGGATGATATTGTAGTGGAGAACAACTATGTCGGGCCGAATATCAACCATTACGGCATCAACTTCCTGTCCACATGGGGAAGCAGTCAGTTCCAGCACGAGAGCGGCATTCCGGACAGCGAGTATGCAGGTCAGAGGGTCAACAGCACCAATCTTGTGATCCGCAACAACTACTGCAAGGATATCGGAAACGCGGCGATCTGTCCCTCCGCCTACAGCAATGCCCTTATAGAGCACAACACCTGTGACGGCTGCAACAGCGGACCTAACGGAAACGTGCCGGTATGGTGGGAGAACGGTGACTGTACCGTGGTGCAGTTCAATGAGGTCTTCGGTTCAGGTGCATCCAGCAGCAAGGAGGATTCCCAGGCATTTGACGCGGATGTGAACGCGAAACTGAATTATATTCAGTACAACTATACACATGACAACCCGTCAGGCGCATTTTTCGAGTGTGCCCTGGGGACAAAATACACTACATATATCCGTTACAACATCAGTGAGAATGACGGATGGGGAACCAACGTATACGGCGGCGGGGCTATTGTGACCCTGGGCGGATATTCCAGCGGAAGCGGAAATAAGATGTATGTGTATAACAATGACTTTTATCTCAGTGAAGGCCATGACAGCTATATCACCAACAACTGGGACCAGCAGCAGTTAAACGATGCGGACTTCCAGTTTAAGAACAATATCATTTATAGTGACGCCCAGTCCAAAGGCTGGAGTGAATGGTTTAAGGGCAGCGTGGACAACAATGCTTACGGCGGCACGGACCAGAATATCAGAAGAGCGGATGATGAAAATGCATTGGAAGTTAAAGCTTCTGATTTTGAAGATCTGGGAACAGCAGGAGCCGGAGTGGACGGGTTTAAGCTGAAAGAGACTTCCGGCTGTATAGGCACGGGAGCGCTGATACCGGATAACGGCGGACTTGACTATTTCGGCAACCCGGTATCCTCTGACGGATACCCCAATGTCGGCGCTGACAATAGTTTTGCTGAGATTGGCGCGCAGAATGTGGGAATCGACTTCGAGGACCGTCCTGAGGAGGAGACAGCACTTACAGGCTCCTACGCAGACTGTGATTTCCGGGAGGGATGGCTTACCGCACAGACAGGAAGCTCCAAAGAGCTGTACGGGGACGGACAGAGTACGGTATATAAGATCAGCCTTCCGGACAATAAGACCCTCAAATCCTTCCAGGCACACTGCTCAGGAAGCGCTCTGGTGAAGATCGGGGGCAATGGATATGAGAAGACATTCAACATTACAACACTGAAGAATACCTATGAACTCCAGATTCCATCTGCTATCAAGGAAATGACCGTCACTGTCAACTCCCCAAAAGGAAGCAGTGATGTAAAGTTTGACAACCTGGTTTTGGAGGATGCGGAGTATGCGAGATACAACCTGGCACTGAACCAACCCGCTTATTCAGATGGGAACGACCAGTACTCACCATCCTGCGGAAACGACGGGGATGAGGGAACCATGTGGGTACATGCAGGGGATGACCTGGACGGCTATTGGTTCGTGGATTTGGGACAGGATTATGATCTGTCGGATTTTGAGCTGGTGTTTGAACAGGATGAAGAGAATGCCTGGGGTTACACCATAGAGGCAGCACGTGATGGTGAGGAGTACTTTGAGGAACAGCCTATTTATGACGCGTCAGAAAATACAGATGGTTCCAGAGTGCAGACCGGAAGCTTTGAACCGGGTACTTCCTATCGGTTTATCCTGATTAGACTGACAAAATTCCCGGGGGATGACTACTGGCCCGGATTTGCGGAATTTAAGGTTTATGAGAGGGACAACAGTGAGCTTGACAAATCCGCTTTGACAGATCTGATCCTGAAAGTAAAATACATGCAGCAGGGAAATTATACAGATGAGTCCTGGCAGAATCTGATGAATGCACTGGAACAGGCAAAAGCAGATTTTAACGCGGCAGTTACACCGGAGCAGGTGGATGCAGCCATTTATGCACTTCAGGCAGCAGTGGACAGTCTGGATGAGCATACAGACGGCAATCTGGCACTGAATAAGCCGGTGACATCATCTGCGGAAGAGTATGCGCCTGCATCAAACGGCAATGACGGAAGCACAGATACTTTATGGATCGTAAACGGTGACGCTGTGGAAGAACTGCTACCTCAGTGGTGGCAGGTGGATCTGGGCAGTGAGTTTGTACTCAGCAATTACCAGCTTGATTTTGAAAAGGACGAGGCAGAGGGATTCTGGCAGTACAGAATCGAAGGCTCAAAAGACGGAGAGAATTTTGATGTCCTGGAAGATAAGACAGAGTCCGAGAGCGGTATCCGTACGGAAACAGGTGCACTGACATCTGCGGAGAGTTACCGTTATGTCAGAGTGGTTCTCACAGGATTCCCGGAATACGACGGTGCGGACTACTGGCCTGCATTTGCGGAATTCCAGGTATTCGGGCAGGAACCTGCAGAGCCGGAAGTGGATAAAGAGCTTCTGAAGGCGAAAGTGGAAGGTGCAAAGGCCTTGAACCCGGATAAATATACGGAGGAGAGCTACGGCGTCCTTCTGGATAAGATTACCGAGGCGGAAGCAGTGATCGAAGACGATGAGGCAGCGCAGGAACTGGTGGACCAGAAATGTGATGAACTGCAGGCTCTTATCGATGCCCTTGAAGTCAAAGTGATCGAACAGGTGAAGAAAGACAGGCTTGCTGCAATGGCAGCGGGATGCAGGGAGGCTGATCCTGAACTATATACGGAGGAGAGCTTCCGGAACCTTACCGATGTACTGGCTCAGGCATCCGAAGCACTGGAAGAGACCTGGTATACCCAGGAGATGGTAGATAATATTTCAGCTCTTCTGGAGGAGGCCGTAAATGGTCTGGTACCGGCAGAGGAGGTTTCAGCGGAGGACACGGCAAGGGACCTGGCGAAGATGAGACTGGCCCAGGCAGCAGCACTTGATACAACCCTCTATTCAGAGGAAAGTCTTGAGAAGATCGCGCTGCAGAGCAAAGCACTCAGCGATGCCCTGGAGAATCCGGAACTGACGGCTGAGGAGATCAACAGCCTGACAGCACAGCTTACAGCGGCTCTGTCTGAACTCACAGATAAGGAAGAGCCTGCGGAAGTTGACAGAGAGAAGCTGAATGCCAAGATCATTGAGGCAAAGGCTATCGAACAGGGTGATTTTACAGATGAAAGTTATGGAAATCTGCAGAATGCCATAATTGCAGCCGAGGGCGTATACGCGGATGAGAATGCCACACAGGAACAGATTGATGAGCAGGTAGAACTGCTGAAAAATGCCATATCCGCACTGGAGAAGAAACCGGCAGAAAAACCGGATGATCCGGATGATCCGAAAGACCCGGAAAAACCCAGTGACCCGGAAGATCCGCATAAACCAGGTACCACACCAACGACACCTACGACACCGGGGGATAACGGCAGTGACAAACCGAAACCGCCGGCAAAACCGTCCGGAAGCGGACAGGGAAATAAGAATACCGGCACCAACAACAATGGAAGCGGCGCAAAAGGTACTTCCGGCGGCAGTAGTGTGAAGTCACCCAAGACAAAGGACGAGGCAAGGACAGGAATGTTTGCAGGTCTCTTTGCAGTATCGGCGGCAGGTATCATTGTATTGGAAATGAAAAAGAAAAGAAGCAGAAGATAACAGAAGGAAACGGGAAACCGGGGCAGCCAAACCATAGAGGGGAGGCTGTCCCGGTCTTTCTTATTTCTTCTTTTTTTTGTTCCTGGCCTTCTTTTTCCGGTGTCTTTTGATCTTAATGATAAGGAGTACAATATAGAAGATAACGGCTGACAGCAGGAAAATGAGCGCCGGATACTTCCACGTGGGCATGTCCCGGAAGTTATATTTAAGTTCCTGGAAGAATTCTCCCAGGGAACTGGAAGAGGTCTTGGGTGTTCTTTCGGCAGACGCGCTGTCCGCGGTGTTATTCTGTGCGGCTGCCCCGGCTGTATTTGCTGTATTGGCAGGAGAGTCTTTGACCGCATCCAGGAATTCCGGCAGGGTGAGGGTCGGACAGACCTCTGCGTGGCTTGTTGAGAGGAGCTGATCGCCCAGGTAATACTCTGTGGTCTGTATCTTTTTTTCCACGGAAGTCTTACGGGTCAGTTTCTCCACTGGCAGGTCTGTCGGCAGGTCCGCTGTTGCGGTATCTGTAAAACGCGTCATCGTTTTAGCTTTGGTCAGGTTATAGAGATAATGCTCAATGGGCAGGGGCTTCAGGCATTCAACCTCCCCCTTCTGGGCAAGAACTACCTTATGAAAATTGGAAAATCCGTAGTCTAAAAGTGCCGCGGTATCCGGATACTGATAGACGGCATTGTCGGCCAGGACCACAGAGATCAGGTACATGCCGTTTCTCTGGGCATATGTCACAAGCGAGTTTCCGGCATCGCTTGTGTATCCTGTTTTTCCGCCCAGACATCCGTCGTAATGCATGTCACCGGATACCAGCATCTTGTGATGGTTGTTCAGCCAGCGCTCCTCGTCTGTGATGTTGGTCTTTGGCTCAATGTAGTATTCCGTTCCGATGATCTTGCGGAAGGTCTCGTTTTTAAAGGCTTCTCTGGCAATATTCGCGAGATCCCGGGCTGTGGTGTAATGTTCCGGGTCATGAAGGCCGTTGGCATTGACAAAGTGGGTGTTTTTGCATCCGAGCTTCTCCGCTCTGGCGTTCATCATATTTACAAAGTCAGGGATACTGCCGCCCACAAACTCAGCTACACCGGATGAGACCTCATTGGCGGATGCCAGCAGGATAGCGTACAGACTCTGTTCCATGGTAAGTATCTCGCCGGGCTTAATGCCGATGTGCGTGCTGCCGGGTTCTATGCCGTTTACAGCCTCAGCCGAGAAGGTGACCTGGTCTGTCAGAGCGCTGTTCTCAATGGCAATCAGGGCTGTCATGATCTTAGTGGTGCTTGCCGGGTACCTCTTTTCGTCAATACCCTTGGCGTAGAGTATCTCCCCTGTCTCTGCATCCATAAGAATGGCGGTTTCCGCAGCTACCTGCGGGCCTGTGGGCCACCCCGGAAGCGCATCGGACTGGACTTCCCAGTTATAACTGTCCGGCGGCGCATTTGGATCCTTTGGTGCCTCGGCAGCATCTGCAGGTACGTTTGGGTCGGCCGGGGCGGCATTTGGGTCGGTTGCTGCGGCATTTGGATCTGTTGCGGCAGCGTTTTGGTCAGCAGGTGCCTGCGCTGCGTTCTGGGCAGCTCCGTATACTGAGGCCTGTCCGCTGCCGAGAAGAAGGCAGGAGGTCAGGACCAGGGCATTTATCCATAGTTTGGTTTTTTTCACAATAAAATCCTCATTTCTTAAAGGCTTTATTTATTATAAGAGATTTTATTCGCGGTTACAACCCCTTTCCTGCAACAAAGGTGTTGACAAATAGGTTCATAAGTGCTATGGTTAATTACATAAGTAATGAACCATATAACTAAGACGGTCATAGATATTTTCCAGAAAGGGAGTGAGATGCTTGCAGGAACTATTGAGTCAGGAGAAGTCCATATATTTACAGATCAAGGAAATGATAGAAAACGATATTATCCGGGACATTCTGCTGGAGGAAGAGCGGGTGCCGAGTACAAATGAACTGGCGAAGCTCTACGCCATCAATCCGGCAACAGCGGCAAAGGGTGTAAATCTTCTGGTGGATGAAGGTATTTTGTATAAGAAAAGGGGGATTGGAATGTTTGTAGCATCAGGAGCAAAGCAGGTAATCGTGAGGAAGAGAAAAGAGAGATTTTTTGATGATTATATCAGGAGCCTTCTGACAGAAGCTGCAAGCCTGGGAATCACCAAAGAAGAATTGATCGATATGATAGCAGCAGGAAAAGGGGAGGATGCAAAATGAGCGTAATGACATTAAAATGTGAGAATCTGGTAAAACAGTATAAAGACAAAAGGGCACTGGACAATGTGAGCCTTACATTGGAGAAGGGAAAAATATACGGCCTGATCGGACGAAACGGCGCGGGCAAGACCACGCTTCTGTCAGTTTTGACCGCCCAGAATCCGGCCACACACGGAACTGTCACATTGAACGGACAGCCGGTTTGGGAAAATGAGGCGTCCCTGTCCCATCTCTGTTTTTCAAGGGAGATCAATGCCAATATGAATGCCGGAGGAATCGGCGCATTGAAAATAAAAGAGTATCTGAAAATGGCAGAGACATACATGCCTCACTGGGATAAGGAGATGGCAGAGCATCTGCTTGACATTTTCCATCTGGACCGGAAAAAAAGGATCTCCAAGCTGTCAAAAGGTATGACATCCATGATCACCATAATCGTGGCACTTGCCAGCAAAGCGGATTTCACATTGCTGGATGAACCTGTTGCAGGGCTTGATGTAGTGGCAAGGGAACAGTTCTACAGGATACTGTTGGAGGAATATACGGAGACAGGGCGTACCTTTGTCATCTCCACACATATTATTGAGGAAGCAGCAGACCTTTTCGAGGAAGTTATAATTCTGCATGAAGGCAAAATGGTACTGAAGGAGAATACCCAGGAACTTCTGGAAAGCTGTGTACATGTAAGCGGCAGGGAAGAGGATGTGGATGCCGCGACAGCAGGACTTACGAAATACAGAGAGGAGACCATTGGAAGGAGCAAAAGCGTCACCGTAAAACTGGAGCCGGGCCAGAGAGTGGAAGCTGCAGACAGTGTCAGTGTACAGCCAATGAATCTTCAGAAAATATTCGTGGCGATGTGCGGCGGGGAGGTATAGAGATGAAGAAGTGGAGACTGTTCATGGAATGGGCACTGCAGGTTATAGGCATGTCTGTCGTAGTGGTTCTGGGTATGACAGTGCTGACCGGGGGGCAGATATGGCTGGGATTTTCAAAGGCATCCGGCGGGCGTATGGTATCTGATCTGCCTGTTAAGATGATGCTTGTCACGGTATTTGTATCGGCGGTGACGTCCTCCAGTGTGTATACCAGTTATATACCTGCGGGTATGTGCCTGAACTGCAGGCGGAAAGATGCTTTGATGGGAATGCAGATCATGAAGCTGGTAGTTGCGGTACTGATGTCTGCCATCACTTTATTGCTGGCGGCAGTCGGAGATTGGCAGTTTGTCAGGGGAAATACGGCTGAGGCACTGGAGATTCTGGCGGTCGCATTCTGCGCTCTGCTTCTTGTGACATCCGTGGGAGAAGTTGTGGGGCTCGTCTATCTGCGGTTCCGGAAGATAGGAATGATAATCATGGTTTCCTTTTTCGCCATCGGCGGAGGCGCCCTGGGAGCAATTGTAGCCATGAATATTAAGGACATCCGTTTTGATTTTAAATTTACGAATGTGCTTATATATACAGCCGCAGCTACGGCAGTCGTATGGATTTTGGATATTATTATTTCAAGACGCCTGCTGGAAGGCCTTGAGGTGCAGTAGAGGAGGGATATCATGTGGAAATCAATAAAGGAGCAGATAAAAATAGAGGTCTGCGACATGAGAGTTTATCTGGCTCTGGAGGCAGGACTGTGTGCCCTGGGTATGGTTATTATGACCTGTGTGCACATGTTCGGCAATGAGGAGAGTTATTTCCCTCTGGGCAGTATGATAGCGGCAATCGCTGTTCTGTGTCTGATCATATTCGGAAATATATTCAGCCTGTGCATGGGATTTGATATGGCGGTCAGCATGGGAAAAACAAGAAAGCAGTATTACCCGTCAGCTATTATCGTATATTTTCTCATGACACTGGTGCTCTTAGCAGGTCTGTTTCTGCTTCTGCGTGTGGAGACGGCCATATACGGTGTGCTGCTTCCGGGGAAAATAAAAGAAAATATACCGATCATGACAAAGTTTACAGTGCCCTGGATCTTTGGAGGGGCCGCAGCTTTAAACGGCTGTGCCGCTCTGGGGGCGGCCATTGTTAGACGGTTCAAAAGAGGAAGGTTCATCATTTTGGCTTTTTGGCTGCTTGGCTGCTGGACACTGCCCGGTGCTACAGATAGCAGGGCCAGTAATTTCATGAACCGCATCGGAATTGTATGGGGACAGTGGTTTGGAGGATTTGAGACCTGGGCACAGATTAGTATGATGGTGGGGGCCGGAGTTGCTTTGTGTGCGGCTGCGTATCTGATTTTCAGGAAACAGGCAGTGCAGTGGTAGGAGTTACAGACTCTGTAATTAGGATGATTGTGGAAACATCTCCTTTTACAGGGTCTGTTTTTGCGTTATAATAACACATATCAGGAAAATTCTGCAATGACAGGACAGAGCTTCCTTCCCCTGTCTGTAACGCTGTATTGTGAATATTATATAAAAACAGCAATCTAAATACAGGAATAATAACGAAAAAAATATAAATACAGAAATCCTATTGACATTTATATGTTAATTTCGTAAAATGACAACGTAAGACAAATGGAGAATTAAAACAAGATGAAAAAAGCGACGATTATTGATGTAGCCAATGCCTGCGGCGTATCCATGAAAACAGTATCAAGGGTGATCAACAACAGCCCTAATGTCAGTGATGCGACCAAGAAAAAGGTCTTTGCTGCCATGAAAGAACAGGGATATCAGGTGAATATCCTGGCAAAGGGACTGAAGGGAAACCGTACGAATATTATCGTGGTTTTTGCTGACCGTCATCATGAGGAACATTTAAGCATCTGGCATAATATCATGCTGAAGCATCTGTTCTCTTATGCGAAAGACAGAAACATGAAGATAGTCCTTTCTCCGTCCAACAGTGAAAAGTTCGAGGAGGATGAGACCGACGGTTTCTATCTGATGGCAAGCGGTATAGCAGACGGCGCCATACTGCTGGAGAATATTCTCAATGACCCGCGGGTGGATTACTTTGAAAAGCATAACATACCGTATGTGGTATTCGGTGAGCCTGAGAATCCGGATGTTCCTTCCGTCAGCCTTGACAATTTTGATGTGGGCTATAATGGAGGCAGATATCTGATAGGCAGGGGATACAGCAAGATAGCACTGCTGATAGGCGAACAGAAATTCCTGTCCACCCAGCTCCGCATAGAAGGCTTTGAAAAAGCCATGTATGGAACTGGTGCCCAGTATCATATCTTTACAGGGATCGATACCGTGGAAAAGGCTTATCACAAGTCAAAGGAAGTCCTGGAGGAGTATGATATACAGGCATTCTTCGTATCCGGTGATGAGAGAGCACTTGGTGTCTACAGAGGGATATATGAGAAAGGCATGAGGATACCGGAAGATGTGGCTGTTCTTGGGATTGATAATATAACATTAGGCGAATTTTATTATCCTCCTATTTCCACTGTCGCTCAGGATTTTAAACAGCTTGCAAAATGCTGTATTGATTTTGTGGTAGGAGAGATAGAAGAAGGTAAAAAAGAGGATGCAAGAAAGATATTTAAATTTCCGACAGAGATTATTGAAAGAAAATCTACATAATACCATAAAAAAGGAAGGAGATACTTCCTTCCATAATGACAACGTTGTCTTTTAGTGACAACGTTGTCAGAAAGGAGAAAAATATGAACCTGGAAACAAAGGCAAGACAGAGGCTGGCCGTCATCTATAAAGACGACGGAAAAATAAGCGAAGCCTGGGACAAAATTTCCCGTCAGCTGCAAAAGTATCAGCCGGCGGAAGAAAAAGGAAAGAAGTTAACCCAGAGAGATAGTATTTTGATCACATACGGAGATACTATCACCAAAAAGGGAGAACCGGGTCTTCAGGTACTTCATAAATTTTTGGAAGACTTTGTGGGGGATGCGGTGACGAATGTACATCTGCTCCCAATGTATCCCTATACATCAGATGACGGATTTTCTGTGGTGGATTACAGAAGCATCAATCCGGAACTGGGTGACTGGGAGGATATATCCGCACTATCTGAAAATTACGGGCTGATGTTTGACGCGGTGATCAACCATATATCCAAAAGCAGTGAATGGTTCAGCCGTTATCTGGAATGCGAGGCACCTTACAGAGATTATTTTATCACCTGTGATCCAAATGCGGATTACAGCACAGTGACCAGGCCAAGAGCACTTCCTCTTCTGACGGCCTTTCACACAAAGGAGGGGGAAAAGCATGTATGGACAACCTTCAGTGAAGACCAGATCGACCTGAATTTTGAATGTCCCGATGTGCTTGCGGAGGTTCTCGATATTCTGGTCATGTACGCAAAGGCAGGGGCAAAATTTATACGGCTGGATGCCATTGGGTTTATGTGGAAACAGCTTGGAACAACCTGTATGCATCTGCCGGAAACACATGAGCTTATCAAACTCATGAAGGATGTGCTGCAGGAATACGCACCGGGCACAAAACTGATCACAGAGACAAATGTTCCCCATGCGGATAATATCAGTTATTTCGGCAATGGGGAGGATGAAGCTGATCTGGTTTACCAGTTTCCGCTGCCGCCGCTCACCATGTATTCCCTCTTAAAGGGAGATGCATCCATTCTCAGTTCCTGGATGGCAGGCCTCAAACTTCCAGGCAGCAGGGTAACATATTTTAATTTTCTTAGTTCCCATGACGGAATCGGGGTGAGACCCACTGAGGGTATCCTGAGTGACGAAGACAGACAGTTTCTTGTGGAGGCGGCTCTTAAAAACGGAGGCAGGGTTTCTTATAAAGATAACGGAGACGGGACCAAAAGCCCTTACGAGCTGAATATCAATTATCAGGATGCCCTGGCAGGACCCGATGAGTCAGACGAGGAACGGATTGGAAAATTCCTGGCAGCAGAGACTATTTTACTTTCCATGCAGGGTGTTCCCGGTATTTATATCCACAGCCTGCTGGGTTCCAGAAACGATTATTCCGGTATGACCACATCGGATATCCCCAGAAGGATCAACCGGGAGAAGATAGATTATGATTATCTGAAGCAGCAGTTAGACGGAAAGACAAACAGAAGCAGGATCTTTCATGAAATGCGCAGAAGACTCCGGATCAGAAACGGGGAGAGCGCATTTTCACCGGAGGCAGAACAGGAGGTCATGGACCTGGATCCGAGAGTTCTGGCACTGAAACGTGAGAACAGGGAAACAGGAGAGATCATTTACGCGCTGATAAATGTATCCTCCCATAATGTTGAACTGAATCTTCCGCACATCTGCGGAAAGGACCTGCTCTTTGATAAAGAGATACAGGAAAAAATCAGCATGGTACCATATGGTACAGTCTGGCTGAAGAAACAGTGATTGTTGCAGAAAGGCGGCGTCCGAATTGTTTTAAGACGGTCTTTTTGACACAAATAAATAATGAGAATTCAAAAAAAGGAGAAAAAATTATGAAGAAAAAAGCATTGTGTGTATTACTGGCAGCAGCCATGGTTTCCACCTTTACAGCAGGCTGCGGAAGCAGCGGAAGCGGCAAAGAAGAAGCGAAAGGTGACAGCAAAAGCGGTAAGGTAAAGATTCAGTTCATGCACCAGCAGGTAGAACAGGAACGGCAGGATGTGGTGCAGGCGATTATCGACGATTTTGAGAAGGCAAATGAAAACATTGAAGTGGAGTCCATCCCGGTAAATGAGGATGACTACGATTCTAAGATTGTAGCTCTCGGAGGAAGCGGCGAACTTCCGGCCATCATTGAATACAGCCAGGACCAGGCAAAAACAAGTGTGTCAAATCAGTTTACAAATCTGGATGCGGTGAAAGAAGTCATTGACCAGAAGGGAGAGGATTCCTTCTACGAAGGTGCGCTGGATGTGACAAAGACAGAGGACGGAAGCGGATATGTAGGTGTTCCAATCTGCAGCTGGGTACAGGGAATCTGGGTCAACACAGCGATGCTTCAGGAAAAAGGACTGGAGCTGCCGGAAAACTGGGATGATATCCTGGAAGTGGCTGCAGCATTCAATGACCAGGCCAACAAAAAATACGGCATTGCTCTTCCCACATCAGAGTCAGCCTTTACAGAGCAGGTATTTTCACAGTACGCTCTGTCCAATGACGCAAACGTATTTGACAAAGATAAAAATGTTACGGTAAATACACCGGAAATGAAAGAAGCAGTGGAATTCTACAAAGAGCTGGCATCTTACTCCATGCCGGGCTCCACAGAAGTTGCAGATGTAAAAGATGCTTTTGTCGGAAAGAACACACCGATGGCAATGTACTCCACCTATATTTTAAACGCAGTGAAGGAAGCCGGATTTGCTGAGGACCTGGCACTGGTTCTGCCGAACAAGAAAGAGCCTGTTTCTTACGGCTGTATCACAGTTCTGGGTATTGCTGACGGTATGGAGGACGCAGAAACAGATGCTGCCAAGAAATTTGTCTCTTTCCTTCTGGAAAAAGAGAATAATATCAATTGGCTGAACATGGCACCGGGCGGAATCCAGCCGGTATTAAAAGAAGTGAGTGATGATGCTGCCTACACCGATATGGAAGAGCGTAAGGCATTCGCAGGATTAAACGATGATATCGCAGCAGCAGTTGACAGCCTTCAGCTCTTTGGTACTGTTGACGGAAAGAATTTTACAGAGATGGGCGATGTGACAAACACAGGTGCTATCAGCAAAATGATCAACAATGTGGTTGTACAGAACGCTGACATTGACAAAGAACTTGAAACTGCACAGGAAGCAGTTGAAAAACTGATCAAATAAAGGAAAAGAGATGCTGTGCGGGCGGCGGACTGTCCGCCTGTACAGCAGCCTTTGATAAGAGCAGAAAGGGGAAAGGAATGAAGTCCAAAAAGAAAAAACTGGGCGGAAATGATACCAGATTTGCTTATGCCCTGCTGGCACCAAGTCTGATCCTGCTGGTATTGCTGATAGGCTATCCAATGATCTACAATATTGTGATCAGTTTCCAGGATGTGCCCATCAATCCCAGAATGGCGTCAGAGTTTGTGGGGCTTGATAATTTTAAGGCTGTATTTCAGGATAAAAGCTTCTACCAGTCCGTATTTGTCACCCTGATCTTCACCGTTCTGGTAACTGCAGTAAGTACCGCGTTCGGTCTGGCTATCGCAGTATTCATGAACCGGGAGTTTGTGGGTAAAAAGCTTGTAAATTCAATTATTATTCTGTCTTACGTGGTTCCGGCTGTGTGTCTTATTTTCGCATGGCGTTATATGTTCAACAATATTTATGGTATCATTAACTATATCATAGTGGATGTGCTCAAGCTGGCAGATGAGGTTCCGTTATGGTTTGACCAGCCGGCAAGTGCGTTTATCCTTGTCACTATATTTGCTATATGGAAATTCTATCCGTATGCATACATGTCCTTTGTGGCGATCCTGCAGTCTGTGGACAAGAGCCTGTATGAGGCTGCTGACATGGATGGAGCTACCTCATGGCAGAAGTTCCTGGCAGTTACATATCCTGCCATCAAACCAACACTGGTAACAGTAGTCAGCCTGAGGACAATCTGGGTATTCTACATTTATACGGAAGTATATCTCCTGACAAAACAGGTAAATGTACTGGGTGTATACCTGTACGATATGGCTTTTGCCACACATGATTTCGGCAAGGCAGCAGCCATTTCCATTGTATTGTTCGTGGTGATCTTCAGCCTTGTTATGCTGATCAGAAAGAAGGTGCTGAGAGTTGAAGAAGATTAAGAGAAAAACATTAAAAGAGATATTTTTCTATGTGAGAGTAGTATTGCTGGTTGTGATCCTGCTGTTCCCATTCCTCATCATGCTCAGCGTGTCCATAAAATCCACAGCGGAAACCATTGCGTATCCGCCTACGGTCATTCCGAAGACATGGACCTTCCAGCACTTTATTGATATTTTTGATCCGGGTATTTTCCCGTATCTGAAATACTTTGGAAACAGTCTGTATATTGCCCTGACGGTCTCCGTACTGGCTGTATTTCTGGGGATCCTGGGCGGGTATGCGCTTTCAAAGCTGAAATTCAAAGGAAAAAAGGGAATCAGCGAAATGTTTTTCCTGGTTTATATGTTTTCCGGGATTCTGCTTATCGTTCCCTTGTTCCGTATGCTCTCTGCCATCGGGTTAAAGAACAGCAGAGAGGCTGTAATTGTGTGTATGATCATCCAGACACTTCCCACAGCCATCTATATGACAAGAAGTTATTTTGACACTATACCGAAAGAACTGGAGGAGGCAGGAAGAGTGGATGGCCTCAGCAAGATGGGCATTATCTTCCGCATCATTGTTCCGCTTTCTATTTCAGGACTGATATCTGTATTCGTTTACGCATTTATGATCGCATGGAATGATGTGCTTTTTGCATCCATATTCATTGACTCCCCGGATATGATGACGATTCCGATCGGACTCAACTCCCTGTTCAATACACCGGATTACGTATGGGGAAGAATGATGGCGGCATCTTTGGTTACCTCGCTCCCTGTAGTGATCATGTATGGATTCAGCCAGAGACTGATCAAGGGCGGCAGAACTGACGGCGGTGTAAAAGGTTAAGGAAAAGAGGAGAACTGACATGAAAAAATTAGTGGCTACAGCACCCAGAGTTGCTGAACTGAAAGACTATACAGACAGAGAGATAAACAGTAATGAAGTAAAGATAAAGGTGGAGTTCGCAGCTCCCAAACATGGCACTGAGCTGGCGGATTTCCGCGGCACCACTCCTTTTATTGACGGGAAATTCGATGAGGAGTGGAGGGTTTTCACAGAGCGGGGTGAAGATGAACCCAGAGGTATTGAATTTGGAGACCTGGCACTTGGAAATATGTTCGTTGGAACGATCGTAGAAAAGGGCGCAGATGTTACAGAGTATGAAGTGGGTGACCGCGTATGCTCCTACGGACCCATTAAAGAGACCCAGATCGTAAATGCAGTGGACAATTACAAGCTCAGAAAAATGAGTAAAGAGGCATCCGCGAAGAATGCGGTCTGCTATGACCCTGCACAGTTTGCGCTGAGCGGAATCCGGGATGCGGATGTTCGCCCGGGCGACCGTGTTGTGGTGATCGGGCTCGGCGCCATCGGACAGATTGCCCTGCAGTTTGCGGCAAAGATCGGTGCCACCACAGTGATCGGTATTGACCCCATTGCGAAGAGAAGAGAAATCGCAGAAAAACACGGCGCACATTACACCATTGATTCCATGAGCTGCGACGCCGGAATGGAGATCAAGAAGCTGACGGATAAAAAGGGTGCTGATGTTATTATCGAGACAAGCGGTAATGTACATGCCCTGCAGTCCGCGCTGAAAGGTCTGGCTTATAACGGAACCATCGCTTATGTGGCATTTGCAAAACCATTCCCTGCAGGCCTGTGGCTTGGGCAGGAGGCACACTTCAATTACGGCAAGATCATTTTCTCCCGTGCCTGCAGTGAGCCGAACCCGGAATATCCGCGCTGGGACAGACACAGAATCGAAGATGTGTGCTGGGAGCTTCTTATGAACGGTTATCTTGACTGTGATGACATTATTTATCCGGTAGTACCCTTTGACAAATGCGCGGAAGGATTCTGCTATTACGTTGACCAGCATCCGGAAGAGAGCATTAAACTGGGTGTAGACTTTACAGGGAGGGAATAATATGCTGTTAGGAACACAGGATAAGGATTTTTTTCCGGAAGACCTGATTGAAAAATTCAAATTCGTAAAAAATATGGGATTTGAATGTTTTGAGATAGACGGAAAAGTGCTGACAGACAATGTAGAAACAGTAAAACAGGCCATTAAAGAGTCAGGTCTTCCCGTGTCCAGCGCCTGCGGCGGCTACAGAGGCTGGATCGGGGACTTTATAGAGGAGCGCAGGGAGAATGGTGTGGAGGATTTAAAAGAGATCATCCGTGCCTTGAAGGAAGTAGGGGGAACCGGTGTTGTGGTACCTGCTGCCTGGGGTATGTTCACTTTCCGTCTTCCGCCGATGGTATCTCCCAGAAGCCATGAAGGGGATGTTAAGGCTATTTTGAAATCACTTTCAGAGCTGGAGCCTGTGGCAAAGGAGAATGGGATCTACATTTACCTGGAACCTTTGAACCGTTATCAGGACCATATGCTGAACACCCTGCAGGATGCCATGGATATTATCCACAGGGGCGGCTTTGAGATGGTCAAGATCACGGCTGACTTTTATCATATGGCCATCGAAGAGGATGATATCTCCCGCTCTCTTACAGAGTTCAGGGATGTGATCGGACATATCCACATTGCGGAGAACCACAGATATCAGCCTGGTACCGGGTCCATTGACTGGAACAGGCATATGCAGACTTTAAAGAATATAGGATATGAGGGCGCTGTTGTAAATGAAGGAAGGATCCGCGGGGATGATCCGCTGGAGGTATATCAGAAATCCGTTGATTTTATGAAGCAGTTTCTGTAAAAAACACCGCCGGCGTCTCAGGATGCCGACGGTGTTTTCTCTGCCCTCAAGAGGAGGATAAAGATGGATAAATTGAAGATGGCGATCATTGGTTCCGGCCAGATTGCCAGGGTGACACATATACCAAATTATCAAAGCATGGAAAATGTAGAGCTGGTGGGAATTTGTGATACCAACCCTGACGCTGCGAAGGCAGTGGCAGAGCAGTTTGGGATTGCGCGGTATTTCGGAAATCATCTGGAAATGCTGTCTGAGCTTCGGCCGGATGCGGTGACAATCTGCGTGCCCAATAAATTCCACTGTCAGATCACACTGGACGCGCTGGAGGCAGGCTGTCATGTATTATGTGAAAAGCCACCTGCCATAACTGTTCAGGAGGCACAGGCCATGGAAAAAAAGGCGGAAGAAAAGAAGCTGCTTCTGTCTTACGGGTTTCATTTCCGGCACAGTGAGCAGACTGCATTTTTGAAAGAGAAGATTCTGGCGGGGGATTTTGGTACCATTTATAATACGAACGTGCAGTGGCACAGAAGAAGAGGAATTCCCGGCTGGGGTAATTTTACCAATAAAGCTATGCAGGGAGGCGGCCCGCTGATTGATATCGGGGCACATATGCTGGACTGTGCGCTCTATCTTCTGGGATATCCGCAGATTTCTTACGTGTGTGCTTCTTCCAGTGACAGAATCGGAAAAAGAGGCGGCCAGGGCCTTATGGGAACATGGGACGGTGGACGCTTTACCGTGGAGGACGGACTCTTTGGGTTTATACATTTTGCTGATGGAACCAGTATGAGTCTGGAAACATCCTTTGCCATTAATATGAAAGAACGTGATCTGAGGAAAATACAGTTATACGGAGATAAGCTGGGCGCAAACGTATTTCCTCTTGAAATATACGGGGAAGAACAGGGACAGCTTACGGACAAAAGTTTTCCGTTCATGGAGATGAGGGACTGGCACAGAGACAGTGAGGAGAACTTTGTAAAAGCCTGTCTTGGCAGGGAGCCGCTGCTGGTCACAGCCGAGCAGGGGACATATGTTCAGCGTGTGATCGGGGCATTATACAAAGCAGCCGAAAGCGGCATGCCTTATATATGGCAGGAATAGCTGACGGACGGCTGACAGATGGGAGAGGAAGAGACAGAATGATTCACTATGCGATTGAAAAACAGGGCGGAGAGATCTGGCTCAGACAGAAGAAATACGAACCTCGTTTTGCTTTGAAGACAGAATCTGTGTTTGCACAGTGTAATGGATATATGGGTGTCCGGGCTTCCCTTGGCCTCCCCTCTCTGGATGGGAAGAAGGGGATGTTCATAGCCGGTCTCTACAACAGGGCCTATGAGGAGGAAGTTACGGAACTTGTCAACTGCCCTGATGTGACAGGCTATGAGCTGGTGCTGGACGGGGTGCCGGTGCTGCCGGACAGCCGCTGTCTTACAGAGTTTGAGCGGAAATTCAATATCCACACAGGAGAACTGGTGATCACATCTACCTATGAACTGGAATCAGGCGCAAGCTTCTGCCTGACAGACCGCCGATTTGCCTCCATGGAAAATGAGCATCTGTTTGTACAGAGTATCGGAATCACCATGCAGAAGGGATGCATAAAGCATGGCGGAATCTGTACCGGAATCGACGGACAGCAGACCAACAGCGGTGTGTCCCACTTTAAGAAGGTAAACTGCCGGGTGTACGACAGAAAGTATCTGCATGTGGAGGGATATCTGGAGGAGGATACACTGAGTATTCTGGAAGGGGTAAGTTATACCGGAGAAGAGGAGGAGGCTGTGTTTACCCTGAAACGAAGAGGGATCACCGGCAGATATTTCTTCAGTATTCCGGATGGAGGAACCTGGGAATTTACCAAATATGTCTATATCCAAAATGAAAAAGACTCTCTTGGCCTGGACAGGCAGAAGAAGCTGCTGGAAAAATGCAGTGAGGCAGGGTATGCAGATGTCTTTTTAAAGCATAAGAAAATAATGCAGGATATCTGGAGACAGGCCCGGATTGAGATTGACGGGGCCAGTCCGGAGGAAGAGGCAGCAGTCAGTTTTGCCCAGTATCATCTGCTGGGAATGATGCCCTGGCACAGTACAGACTGCAGTATTGCGGCAAAAGGACTCACAGGTGAGGGGTACAAGGGACATGTGTTCTGGGATGCGGAGATTTTTATATTACCGTTTTTCCAGTATGTATTTCCGCAGGCAGCCAGAAATCTGCTGGAATTCCGGTATAAAGGTCTGGACGGAGCCAGGGAAAAGGCAGAGGCATATGGTTACAAGGGCGCCATGTATCCCTGGGAGGCAGCCGTAACAGGGCGGGAAGAGACACCGCTCTACGCAGCGCTTAACATACATACAGGCAAGGCCAACAAAGTGTGGTCCGGGATCAAAGAGCATCATGTGACAGCGGATATTGCCTATGCGGTATGGCAGTATTACAGTGTTACCGGGGACAGAGCATTTATGGAGCGGTTCGGTTATGAGATCATTTTTGAGACGGCTTCTTTCTGGGTATCCCGGGGGCAGTGGGATGAAAAAAGACAGGCTTATGTGATCTGTGACATTATCGGGCCTGATGAATATACGGAACACGTGGATAATGACGCATATACCAATTATATGGCGCGCTACTGCTGCAGACTGGCCTCTGTTCTGGCTGAAAAGCTCTGTGCGGAGAGTCCGGATCTGTACCGTGAGCTGAACCGCCGTCTGGGGATGGATAGGAACAGAAAGAGCTGGGAAGAGTTTGCGGACAGGCTGTACGTTCCTGTTCCCAATGAGGAGCTTGTCATCCCCCAGGATGACACATTTCTCTCTAAAAAACGCATCCCGGATATTGAAAAATATAAAAAGTCTCAGATCAAACAGGCAGTCCTCCTGGACTACTCCAGGGACGAGGTGGTTGATATGCAGGTGCTGAAGCAGGCGGATGTGGTTATGCTCCTGAACCTGTTTCCATACATGTTCTCTAAAGAAGTGGTAAAAAAGAATGTTCTCTTTTACGAGGAGAGGACCATACACGACTCTTCTCTGAGTTACTGTGCCCACGCACAGGCCTGCGCTGCCATCGGTGAGACGGAACTGTCCTGGGAGTTCTTTAAAAAGTGTATGGTCATTGACCTGGATGACAATCCAAATGATACAACGGATGGTATCCACGCTGCTTCCCTTGGGGGAATCTGGAGTTGTGTGATCTTTGGATTTGCAGGCATCAGTTTTTCTGACGGAAGGCTGAATGTTTCTCCGCGGCTGCCAAAACACTGGAAGGAGATGCGTTTCTCTGTGAAGGTATATGGGCATGAAATAGATGTGAAAATAAACCGCCGGGAAGTTCTGCTGGAAAGCCGTGAGAAATTTGTGCAGCCTCTGTCTGTGCTGGTGAATGATGAAATATATACTCTGACAGATACCCTGTCAGTGAAGTGCAAAGACAAAGAGGAGGACATATGCGCATGAGAGCAGTGATTTTTGATCTGGACGGTGTTGTAGTGGACACCGCAAAGTATCATTATCTGGCATGGAGAAAACTGGCCGCAGAGCTGGGCTTTGTATTTGACGAGGCAAATAATGAGCGTCTGAAGGGGGTCAGCAGAATGACATCCCTGGAGATCGTGCTGGAGACCGGAAAGATACAGAATCTGTCCATGGAGGAGAAAATAGCGCTGGCGGACAGGAAGAACGGGTACTACCTGGATATGGTGTCCACTATAGATGAATCTGAGATACTGCCGGGCATACCTGCGTTTCTGGAAAGACTGAGAGCGGAGGGTTATAAGATCGCCCTGGGCTCCGCCAGCAAAAGCGGCGGCATGATTCTGAAAAAGCTGGGTCTTATGCCATTCTTCGACGCAGTGGTGGACGGAAACCTGGTGGAACGTGCAAAACCGGACCCCCAGGTGTTTACAAAAGCGGCTGAAATGCTGGGCGTACCTTGTAAAGACTGTGTGGTGATAGAGGATTCGGCGGCAGGGATCGCTGCAGCGGCAGCAGGCGGAATGAAAAGTGTGGGGATTGGAAGCAGTGAAATTCTGGGAAATGCGGACATCGTAGTGCCGGATACGGCAGAACTTCCCGGATTAGACCTGCCGAAATAGCCAAAATCACAGAAAATCTCCCATATCCCTTGACATTTTCTTCTCTATCTATTTATAATGAAATTTGATAAAGACAAAGACGATGATGGAGACAGTATTCTGCAGGAGAAAACCACAGCGAGCCGGGGAAGGTGCAAGCCCGGTATGAGTATCAGCAGAAGAATATCACTCCGGAGCCGCTGCCTGAAATATAAGTAAGGGATGCCGGATTTCCCCCGTTAAAAGGAACGCGTATGATAGTATGTGTAAGAGGTGGTTAAACGATAGCTGAGGCTTTCGTCCTGTTGCAGGGCGGAGGCCTTTTTTATATCCCCCAGGCACAGAGAAAGGAGAATAAGACATGTATCAGAAAGTCCCCACAAACATGAATTTTGTGGAAAGAGAAAAAAACATCGAGAAATTCTGGGAAGACAATGAAATTTTCAAAAAGAGCATGGAACACAGAAAAGAAGGTGAGACCTACACTTTCTATGACGGCCCGCCCACAGCCAATGGCAAGCCTCACATCGGCCATGTTCTGACACGTGTTATCAAAGATATGATCCCGAGATACCGCACCATGAAAGGCTGCATGGTACCGAGAAAGGCAGGATGGGATACCCACGGCCTTCCGGTAGAGCTGGAAGTGGAGAAAATGCTGGGTCTGGACGGCAAGGAACAGATTGAAGAGTACGGTCTGGAACCATTTATCAACCACTGCAAGGAATCTGTGTGGAAATACAAGGGAATGTGGGAGGATTTTTCGGGAACTGTAGGCTTCTGGGCAGATATGGATAATCCCTATGTCACCTACCATGATGATTTCATCGAGTCCGAATGGTGGGCTTTAAAACAAATCTGGGACAAAGGCCTTTTGTATAAAGGATATAAAATCGTTCCCTACTGCCCGCGCTGCGGAACCCCGCTTTCCAGCCATGAGGTAGCCCAGGGATACAAGGACGTAAAAGAACGCTCCGCTATCGCCCGTTTTAAAGTAAAAGGCGAGGACGCATATATTCTGGCATGGACCACAACACCCTGGACCCTTCCGTCCAATGTGGCACTGTGTGTGAACCCAAATGAAACCTATGTAAAAGTGACATCCGGGGAATACACCTACTATATGGCAGAAGCACTGCTTGATAAGGTTCTGGGAGAAGGAAATTATGAGATCCTGGAGCGCTATACAGGAAAAGAACTGGAGTACAAAGAGTATGAGCCGCTCTTCCCATTCGTAGAACTGAAAAAGAAAGCATACTATGTTACATGCGATACTTATGTAACGCTGACAGACGGTACCGGTGTGGTTCATATTGCACCTGCCTTCGGTGAAGATGACAGCAAGGTGGGAAGAGCCTATGACCTGCCGTTCTTACAGTTAGTAGATGAAAAAGGTGAGATGACCGCAGAGACTCCGTGGGCAGGTACTTTCTGCAAAAAAGCAGACAAAGAAGTGCTGGTTGACCTGGAAAAACGCGGCCTGCTGTTTGATGCGCCTGTATTTGAGCACAGTTATCCCCACTGCTGGAGATGTGACACTCCGCTGATCTATTATGCAAGAGAGTCCTGGTTCATCAAGATGACAGCCGTGAAGGAAGACCTGATCCGCAACAACAATACGATCAACTGGATTCCGGAAAGTATCGGCAAGGGACGCTTCGGAGACTGGCTGGAAAATGTACAGGACTGGGGCATCAGCCGCAACCGCTACTGGGGAACCCCGCTGAATGTGTGGGAATGTGAATGCGGACATATGCACTCCATCGGAAGCAAAGAAGAGTTAAAGGCAATGTCCGACAACTGTCCGGATGACATTGAGCTGCACAGGCCATACATTGACAATGTCACCATCCGCTGCCCGAAATGCGGCAAAGAGATGCACCGTGTGCCTGAGGTGATCGACTGCTGGTTTGACTCCGGTTCCATGCCTTTTGCACAGCATCACTATCCATTTGAAAATAAAGACCTGTTTGAGCAGCAGTTCCCGGCAGATTTCATCTCCGAGGCTGTGGACCAGACAAGAGGATGGTTCTACTCTCTGCTGGCTATCTCAACCCTGATCTTCAACAAGGCTCCGTTTAAGAATGTAATCGTGCTGGGCCATGTGCAGGATGAAAACGGACAGAAGATGAGCAAATCAAAGGGCAATGCCGTTGATCCGTTTGAGGCTCTGGATACCTACGGGGCTGATGCCATCCGCTGGTATTTCTATGTAAACAGTGCGCCCTGGCTGCCGAACCGTTTCCACGGCAAGGCTGTACAGGAGGGACAGCGCAAATTCATGGGTACCCTGTGGAATACCTACGCGTTCTTCGTGCTGTATGCAAATATCGACAACTTTGACGCTACAAAATACAAACTGGAATACGACAAGCTTCCTGTTATGGATAAATGGCTGCTGTCCAGGCTCAATACCCTGGTGAAAACCGTGGATGACAACCTGGCAAACTACCGCATCCCTGAGACAGCCCGCGCGCTGCAGGATTTTGTGGATGAGATGAGCAACTGGTATGTGAGAAGAAGCCGTGAGCGTTTCTGGGCAAAAGGTATGGAACAGGATAAGATCAATGCTTATATGACTCTGTACACAGCCCTTGTGACTGTTGCAAAAGCAGCAGCACCTATGATTCCGTTCATGACAGAGGATATTTACCAGAACCTTGTGAGAAGCATTGACAAGGACGCACCGGAAAGTATCCATCTGTGTGATTTCCCGGAATGCAATGAGGCGTGGATCGACGCTGAACTGGAAGAGAACATGGAAGACCTTCTGGAAATCGTGGTAATGGGCCGTGCATGCAGAAATGCGGCAAATATCAAGAACCGCCAGCCAATCGGCAAAATGTTTGTCAAGGCCCCATTCCAGCTTTCCGACTTCTATAAAGAGATCATTGAGGATGAACTGAATGTGAAGAAAATGAGCTTTACAGACGATGTGAGAGATTTTACATCCTACAGCTTCAAGCCTCAGTTAAAGACCGTGGGACCAAAATACGGCAAGCATCTGAACAGCATAAGAGCAGCCCTTTCCTCCATCGACGGCAATGCAGCCATGGATGAGCTGAAGGCCGGCGGCGAGCTGAAACTTGACATTGACGGTCAGGAAATAGTATTATTAGAAAGTGACTTACTCATTGACACTGCGCAGATGGAAGGATATGTTTCCGAATCAGACAATGACATCACGGTTGTACTCGATACAAACCTGACTCCGGAATTAATTGAAGAGGGCTTTGTGAGAGAGATCATCAGCAAAGTCCAGACCATGCGTAAAGAGGCTGGTTTCGAGGTAATGGATAAAATCAGAATTTCCCTTACAGGAAACCAGGTGATTGAGGGCATCTTCCGCGCTCACGAGGCGGACATCAAGGCAGAGGTACTGGCAGAAGACGTCAACTACAATGAAGTAAGCGGCTATACAAAGGATTGGAAGATCAATTCTGAAAGCGTGACATTAGGTGTGGAGAAGATTTCATAAGGAATCTTCCCGGCCGGTCAGTTCCGGAGGAGGAGAAAATGTTAGATAATAATTTCAAAAAAGAAGAGTTTAAGAAAAGCGTCAGGGAAAATGTAAAGATGCTTTACAGAAAGACCATTGAGGAGGCAAGCCAGGAGCAGATTTTCCAGGCAGTTTCCCTTGCGGTCAAGGACGTTATTATTGACAACTGGTTATTGACACAGAAGCAGTATGAAAAAGATGACCCGAAGATTGTATACTACCTGTCCATGGAGTTCCTTATGGGCCGTGCGCTGGGCAACAACCTGATCAACCTGTGCGCATACAATGAAGTGAAAGAGGCACTGGAGGAACTGGGATTTGACTTAAATGTGATCGAAGACCAGGAGCCGGACCCGGCCCTTGGAAACGGTGGTCTGGGAAGACTGGCAGCATGTTTCCTGGATTCCCTGGCAACTCTGGGTTACTGTGCTTACGGCTGCGGTATCCGTTACCACTATGGTCTGTTCAAACAGAAGATCGAGAACGGATTCCAGGTGGAAGTACCGGATAACTGGCTGAAAGACGGATATCCATTCGAGCTTCGCCGTCCGGAATACGCCAAAGAAGTAAAATTCGGCGGATATGTAAAGGTAGTATATGACCCTGCCACAGGCAGAAACAATTTCGTACAGGAAGGTTACCAGTCCGTACTGGCTATTCCATACGATATGCCTATCGTGGGTTACAACAATAAGATCGTCAACACCCTGAGAATCTGGGATGCACAGGCCATCAGTGAATTCCAGCTTGATCTGTTTGACAAGGGTGACTACAGAAAAGCAGTTGAGCAGGAGAACCTTGCAAAGAATATCTGTGATGTCCTTTATCCCAATGACAATCACTATGCAGGTAAAGAGCTGCGTCTGAAACAGCAGTATTTCTTCATCTCCGCAAGTATCCAGGCTGCCATTGAGAAATTCAAAAAATCTCACAGCGACCTGCATGATCTGCCGAAGAAAGTTACCTTCCAGTTAAATGATACCCATCCGACCATGACTGTGGCGGAGCTTATGCGTATCCTTCTGGACGAGGAAGGCATGACCTGGGAGGAGGCATGGGAAATCACAACCCATACCTGCGCTTACACCAATCATACCATTATGGCAGAGGCACTGGAAAAATGGCCCATCGAGCTGTTCTCCAAACTGCTTCCCCGTATTTACCAGATCATTGAGGAGATCAACCGCAGATTCATCCAGGAGATCAACAATAAATATCCGGGCAATCAGGAGAAAGTCCGCAAAATGGCTATCATCTATGACGGCCAGGTCAAGATGGCACATCTGGCTATCGCAGGCGGTTACTCCGTAAACGGTGTTGCAAGGCTGCACACGGAAATCCTGAAGAAACAGGAGTTAAAGGATTTCTATGAGATGTATCCTGACAAATTCAACAACAAGACAAACGGTATCACACAGAGACGTTTCCTGCTCCACGGCAACCCGCTGCTGGCAGACTGGGTAACAGACCATATCGGAGACGGATGGGTGACTGACCTTTCACAGCTCTCCAAGCTGAAAGTATATGCAGATGACAAGAGAGCACAGCAGGAGTTCATGAATATCAAATATCAGAACAAGGTGCGTCTTGCAAAATATATTCTGGAGCACAACGGCATTGAGGTGGATCCGCGTTCTATCTTCGATGTACAGGTAAAGCGTCTGCATGAGTACAAACGCCAGCTTATGAATATTCTGCATGTGATGTATCTGTATAACCAGATCAAAGAGCATCCGGAAATGGATTTCTATCCGAGAACCTTCATTTTCGGCGCAAAAGCCGCAGCGGGATACGTGCGTGCAAAACTTACGATCAAGCTGATCAACGCAGTTGCAGATGTGGTGAACAATGATAAATCTATCAACGGAAAACTGAAAGTAGTATTTATTGAGAACTATCGTGTATCCAATGCGGAGATGATCTTCGCTGCAGCCGATGTGTCTGAGCAGATATCTACTGCAAGTAAAGAGGCGTCAGGAACCGGTAACATGAAGTTCATGCTGAATGGTGCGGTTACTATCGGTACTATGGATGGTGCCAATGTGGAGATCGTGGAAGAAGTGGGCGAGGAGAATGCGTTTATCTTCGGTCTGTCCTCCGACGAGGTTATCAACTATGAGAACCATGGCGGATATGATCCCATGCAGTATTTCAACAATGATCCGGATATCCGTAATGTGCTGATGCAGCTGATCAACGGAACGTATTCCAATGGTGACTTTGAGCTGTTCCGGGATATCTATGATTCACTGCTGAATACAAAGAGCAGTGACAGGGCAGATACTTACTTTATTCTGGCTGACTTTAAGGCTTATGCGGAAGCACAGAAGCGTGTGGAAGAGGCTTATAAGGATGAAGCGGGATGGGCTAAGAAGGCGCTGCTGAATACGGCATGCTCCGGTAAGTTCACGTCTGACAGGACGATACAGCAGTATGTGGATGAGATCTGGCATTTGGATAAGGTTACGGTTGATAAATAGAGATAGTGTTATCCTGGTGAGTGCAGGGTGATGAGGTGAGGGAGCTGTCCTGATGAATTGAGAGGTTCATGAGGGGCGGCTCCTTTTTGTGTGGGGTAAAACCGGACGCCGGGTCTGGCCATAAGCTTCCCTGTACGGACGGGAGCAGAGAACTTCCGAGCTAACACGCAACCCGCACTAAGTTCATCGCCTTAGGGCTCTTCACTAAGTGCTTGCTAGCGTGTGGATCTCGTAAGATTCTCTAAGCGCTCCTAAACGCCCGTACAGGGAAGCTTATGGCCATACCCGGCTGTGCGTTTATGCGGGAGGTGTAAGCAGTTCGATGCGGGACACGACATAGAACTCTGTTTGTGTCAGACGTTTACTTGCCGTTATCGGTTTAAAATATGGATAAAATACTGATAAAATAGAAAATGTTAAAATAATTTCTGAATTTGATGATAAAATATATCTGACATGTAATAATTGGTGTATTTGTCAAAACTACGTGCCAATCATTTCTTTTGACATCCTTTTTGGTCTATGGTACACTGAAAATAATTATGGAGAAATATACCCTACCGTAATAATGTCTGAAGACTACTCGAAATTGAAGAATATACTAACAGAGGTGAAAACAGTGGACAAGAACGAATACCGTGCCAAGCTGGACGTGATCAACGATCTGGTTGACAGGCAGGACTATAAGGGGGCTCTGGAGATTGTCGATACGATTGACTGGCGCAGGGTGCGAAGTGCAAGAACACTCTGTATGGTCGGCGAGATTTATGAGGCGAATAAACGGTATGAAGACAGCCGCAGGCTGCTCATACTGGCACATCAGAGGGCACCTATAGGAAAAACAGTAATATACCGGCTGGTTGAGCTGGCAATCAAAATGGGGAATTTTGATGAGGCAGTGGAATATTACAACCAGTTTGTAGAAATCTCCCCGAATGATAACTCACGTTACATATTAAAGTACAAGATCTACAGAGGAAGACGTTCACCCATCCAGGAACAGATCGCAATTCTGGAAGAATACAAGGGACGTGAGTATACGGAGCGCTGGTCTTATGAGCTGGCAAGGCTGTATGCCAAGGCTGGTATGAAGGACAAATGTGTGGAAGAATGCGATGACCTGATTCTCTGGTTCAGTGAAGGCAAATACGTGATAAAAGCCATGGAGCTGAAAATGAAATATGCTCCGCTTTCTCCAAGCCAGGAGGAAAAGTATAGAAACCGTTATGTGGAACCGTCACCGGAGAGCGCCGCGGCAGCCGCAGCAGCTACAATAACCGCAGCCACACAGGCGGCTTCAAAGCTTGTCAGCCAGTCCGTGGGTACAGGAATTGCAGAACAGAATACAGATGAAATGCCCCATATCGAGTCAGTCCGCTCCAGGGCAACCGGAAAGGCACCGGAGGAAGTAACCGTATTTTCACCGATTCTGGAAACAACAGGGGTTTTACAGGATAAAATTGCAAAGGGTATCCGGGATGTATTCTCCGGCGGCCCGAAAGTAGAAGAGCCGGAGGCTGAGACAGATGCGCCGGCAGAATCTGCCGCAGATGATATACAGAGCTACGGCATGGAAGATGACACCAGGGATTACGTGGTAAAAGAACTGGAACCGGACAAACCTGCATCATCCAGCATCACACCTGCAGCCATGAAACAACCGGTATCAAGACCTGTCGAGGCACCGAAAGAGCCTGTCCGGGAGGTTGATTTGGACGCTATTCTGGCTGAGACAGCAGGAGAACTGGCACAGGCAGTCGCAAAGGTATCCGAAGGGGTAACACCGGCAGTTGAAGCCGTGGCCGAAACAGCGGCAAATGTGGCAGAAGACACGGTGATGCCGTCTGAGATATCGGCAGAATCCAATGCGGCAGATGCAGAAAACGATAGAAGTGAACCACAGCCAATATACGAAGCAGATCAGGAGCAGCAGCCGGTTTCAGAAGCAGTGGAGGAGCCGGTAAGAGAATATACGATCGGCTCACAGCCAACGGTTCCGGATGGGGAAGCTGCCCAGTCTGAACAGACAGTTTATGAGCCGGCTCAGCCACAGCAGACGGAAGCAGGATCATTCCAGGCTGAACAGGCAGCATATGAACCGGCTCAGCCACAGCAGGCGGAAGCGGGATCATTCCAGTCTGAACAGACAGCATATGAATCAGCTCAGCCCCAGCAGGCGGAAGCGGAATCATTTCAGGCTGAGCAGACAGCATATGAACCGGCTCAGCCACAGCAGGCGGAAGCGGAATCATTCCAGGCTGAGCAGACAGCACCGGAATCCCCCCAGTTTGACCAGGCAGTACCGGAGTCAGTTCAGCCACAGCAGGCGGCCCCGGAACCCGTCCAGCCAGAGCTGGAGCAGCCGTCCATGGAATCCATCATGGCAGAGGCAGCCATCACCTCAGAACCGGACGATTTAGAAGGCAGAACCATCGAAATACCGGTAGATGAAGTGAAAGCAGGACTTGGCGGTATGACAATAGATCTGCAGAAAGCCCTGGAGTCAGCAGTTATGGAGCCGGAGACAACGGCACAGTCCAAGAGCGCCGCGCAGCCGGGAGATTATGCACAGCCAGGAAAAGCTGACCGGTCTGAAAGTTTTGAACAGCCTGAATATCCGGAGGATGAATTGGTCCAGACAGTTGCTGAAGACAAGCGTATGCCTAAAGAGGCATCCATGTCTCCTGCAGGGACTGCCACAGAATCCATACTGAGACATCACCTTACCCCGGAAGAACAGAAACGTCTCTTCACTTACTTTGCCCCCATACCGGGCCTGACCCAGCAGATTACAGAAGCACTTGACATTGCACAGGAGTCTGCCTGTGAAAGGACATCAAAATCCGGAAATATAGTGATTACAGGACGCGAAGGTGCAGGCAAGACCCGCCTGTCAGAGGGCCTGATAAAAGCCATCTGTAAGGAGCGCCATATGGAAGGCGCCAAGATCGCATATTTGGATGCGGAGAAGATGAATGAGAAGGACCCGGCCTATGTAGTTGACAAGCTGGCCGGCGGCTTTCTGGTAGTGGAAAACGCTTCATCATTAAAAGCGGATGTGATAGAGAAACTTTCCAAGGCCATGGAATTCAGGACAAACCGTCTGACTGTTATTTTGGAAGACTTGAAGCCGGGCATTCAGAGCCTGGAGAAGACGTATCCGGAGTTTATGGAGAAATTCGATTCCCGCGTAGTCATTCCGGTATTTACCAATGACGAGCTGGTATCCTTTGCAAAGACATATTCCAAAGAGATGGGATACAAAATTGATGACATGGCTGTTCTGGCCCTGTACACCTTGATTGGTGACAACCAGGACGAAGACGATCCCGTATCAGTGGGACAGGTAAAAGAGATGATGGACAACGCGATCAAACGTGCCTCCAGAGGCGGAAGACGCCCGGGCAAAAAAGTGGCAAAACGCCACCTGGATGAGAGCGGACGCATTATGCTTTACGAAAAAGACTTTGATGTATAAAATAATCCCCGGCAGCGCATTGGAGTGTGTAAACTCCGGCCTGCCGGGGAACATTAAATTATGACGGGAGATGAAAAGATGACAGCCCCATACCTGGGAAATCCGAAAAGGACCATAGAGGTCCTGCAGAAATATGATTTTGTTTTTCAGAAAAAATACGGGCAGAACTTTTTAATCGATACCCATGTACTCGACAAAATAATAGATGCCGCACATATTACAAAGGATGACTTTGTGCTGGAGATAGGCCCCGGTATCGGAACCATGACCCAGTATCTGGCACAGGCCGCCGGAAAGGTATATGCGGTAGAGATCGACAAGACGCTGATTCCTATTTTGGAAGATACGCTTCAGGAATTTCCGAATGTGACCATATTAAACGAAGACATTCTGAAAGTCGATATCAAAAAACTGGCAGAGGAGCACAACGCAGGAAAACCAATCAAAGTTGTGGCGAATCTGCCATATTATATTACGACGCCGATTATCATGGGATTATTTGAAAGTGATGTGCCTATTGCATCCATCACGGTTATGGTGCAGAAAGAGGTAGCAGACCGCATGCAGGTGGGACCGGGAACCAAAGACTACGGCGCCCTGTCTCTGGCAGTCCAGTATTACGCTGATCCGTACATTGTGGCAAATGTGCCTCCAAACTGCTTTATGCCGAGACCGAAAGTGGGAAGTGCGGTCATACGCCTGACACGCCACAGAGAACCGCCTGTGGACGTAAGGGATGAAAAGCTCATGTTCCGATTGATCAGAGCCTCCTTTAACCAGAGGCGGAAGACACTGGCTAACGGACTGAACAATTCTCCGGAGCTGTCATTTTCCAAAGAGGAAATACAGCGCACCATAGAATCCTGCGGTTTTCAGGCCGGTATCCGGGGAGAGACACTGACGCTGGCGGACTTTGCGAGACTGGCAAATGCCCTTGCAGACGGAAATACCGCAAAAGAATAACAACGGCGGTATCAGCAGATCTTATTGCCGTTTGCCATCAGCTTGAATTTCATGCCCAGCATTTCCGAGGCCCGTTTACACATGAGCATACGCTGCATGAAAATCTCAAAGTAATCCATGATGGAACAAATCTCTTCATCCAGTTCAATATTGAGCTGGATGATTTTTTTATCCATATGAATGGAGAGTGCGGAGGAGATGGCAGCATAATTGACTCTGTCGTGCTTATCGAAATTTTCCCGTATGGGGTTGCGCACTCGGTTGCGGCGCACATCCGTCTTGTCAGCCAGAATGACAGCCGCGGAGACCGGATCTACAGCGCTGCCGGTTCCCTCATCGTGCTGACCGATGGCGCTTATGATCACTGCAGTGTCCCTTGGCGGAAGTTTATATTTTTGAAGAATGTGCATAGCCATAAGCGCACCGCTGTGGGCGTGGTCGCTGCGGTTGATACAGTTTCCCACATCGTGAAGGAGTCCGGCCACTTTTGCAAGCTCCACTTCACGCTTTCCATATCCAAGTTTTTTCAGTATTTTTCCTGCTGTCTCAGCAACCTTGACGGCATGCCGGCAGGAGTGCTCCGTGAAGCCCAGGACACCCAGGCTGTGATTGCCCTGTTCCATGTATGCTTTCACTTCTTCGGATTTCTTCAGTTCCTTATAAATATTTTCATTCATATTTCTTTTCTTTTACCCTTCTGACGGCATCTGTAGCCGGGTCAGAATGTTCGCATTCATCTGCTGTGAGGGTGATCTGACAGCAGAGCGGATTTCCTTTCATATATTCTTATGCAGAGCTGAGGCCATTAGTCCTCTCATCCGGAAAAGGATGGTCAATCTGGTTCGGGTCTCCCGGCAGGATGACCTTCGCTCCTCAGCAGCATTAAATTCTTCAGCCGCCTGACGGATTCTCTTGCGCGAGCGCCTTTTTCCCCTACTGCTTTCTGATCCACCCAGCTCCTTCAGTGTTTTTTTATCATACATCCATATAGGAAACAGTTCTATCATCCCATTGTTAAATCCACAGACAGTTTTTGTAAAACGGGACGTTCCGGCCTGCTTTACAGGCATTTAACGAAGAGCTTACGAAAACAGGATGGATGAAAAGACGAAAATGCAGTTTAATAGGCATTGTCAGCAGCAGCGCTGTACATGAAAGGAAAGGAGAATACATTTCATGTTAGAACTTCAGAATGTAAAGAAATCCTATGACGGGGTCACCATTTTGCAGAATATCAATCTTTGTATCGAGGAGGGAGAAATCGTCTCTATACTGGGCCCGTCCGGATGCGGCAAGACAACACTTTTGAACCTGATACTGGGCATTACGGATTTAGATGAAGGAAAGATCATATTTAACGACAAAGATATCACAGACGTACCTATGGAGGAACGCGGATTTAATATTGTATTCCAGGATTATGCCCTGTTTCCCAATTTAAATGTATATGAAAACATTACATACGGCCTCAGAAACAAACCGGACATATCCAGCGAGAAGGAAGTACAGGAATTCATTCATCTTCTGGGGCTTGAGGAGCATCTGGAGAAGAAGATAGAACAGCTCTCCGGAGGCCAGAAGCAGCGTGTGGCGCTGGCCAGAACCATGGTGATGAAGCCTAAGATCCTTCTTCTGGACGAGCCTCTGAGTGCCCTGGACGGCGTTATCAAGGAATCCATCAAGGAGAAGATCAAAGAGATCTCCAGAGAATTCCATCTGACAACCATTATCGTCACCCACGATCCGGAGGAGGCGCTGACCCTGTCCGATAAAGTGCTGATCGTAAACAAAGGAACCATTTCCCAGTACGGATGTCCGGAGGAAATCATAACTGCTCCGCAGAACCTCTTTGTAAAAGAGTTCATCCTGAACCAGTTGGAAATCAAGAAAAACAATATTTTCATGCTGTTCCGCCAGGATAAGCAGGTGAGTCTGCAGGTGGTGTGACTGTATGATAAAAAGAAATGAAAAGGAAATAAAGGTGATTTATGTACTGGTGGTCCTCCTGTTTTTGATATTTCTTGCAGTTCCCATAGTAAGGCTGCTGGGAAAATCCTTTGAGGGGACAGATGGATTGTCCGCGGAAAACTACATTGCAGTGCTGACCGGAAAAGGATTCGGCAGGGCACTTTTGAACAGTCTGTGGATTTCCGTGTGCAGTGCGCTTCTGGCTACTCTGCTGGCATTTTTCCTGGCTTACACGATCCATTACACCAATCTGAAAAAGAGGACAAAGAAACTGATTCGTACTTTGGCGGTTCTTCCCATGCTGCTCCCCACAATTACCTATGGGTTTGCCATTATTTATTCCTTCGGCAAACAGGGACTTCTGACGAGGCTTTTCGGACGTCAGATCTTTGAGATTTACGGCTTTAACGGCCTGCTTCTGGGGTATGTGATCTATACACTTCCCGTTTCCTTCCTGCTTATTTTGAACACCATGAGCTACATAGATAAAAAATTTATGGTGGTCTCAAGAGTCATGGGAGATAAACCTTTTGCCACCTTTATGGGAACCGTGGTGCGCTCACTTCTGGGCACTCTCGCAGCCTCCATGATACAGTGCTTTTTTCTGTGTTTTACTGACTACGGGATTCCCGCGTCGGTGGGAGGTAAGTTTGAGGTTGTGGCAACCGTTCTTTACAACGAAATGCTTGGCAGTGTGCCAAATTTCCGGAATGGAGCGGTAGTGGCAATGATGATGCTGCTCCCCTCTGTGCTGAGCATTTCCCTGCTTCACTGGCTGGAACGCTACAATGTCCGGTACAACAAGATTTCCGCCATAGAAATAAGACAGAACAGGAGAAGAGATTTTTTCTGCGGCCTGACAAGCGGTGTAGTTCTGCTTGTGATCCTCTCCGTATTTGCCGTGATCTTTGTGGTTCCCTTTGTGGAGGAATGGCCCTACAGAACAAATTTTACCCTGTCTCATGTGACGGAAGTCTTCCGGGACAGCAGTCTGCTGGGGGTATTTAAGAATTCCCTGCTCATGGCAGTGCTGACTGCGCTGGCAGGACTTGTCACCACCTATGGAGCGGCCCTTGCCACAGCCAGAAGCCAGCTTGGAAGGAGGTGGAAGGGCATCATTGAGAGCATTGCCCTGGTCACCAACACGATTCCGGGCATGGTGATCGGTATAGCATTTCTGCTTATTTTTACAGGTACACCGCTGCAGAATACCTTAGCGCTTATTATCCTGTGCAATGTGGTACATTTTTTTTCCACCCCGTACCTGATGATGAAAAACTCTCTGGAAAAGCTCAACAGTTCCTGGGAGACAACAGCCCTCCTGATGGGGGATTCCTGGGCGAAAACCATTTTCAGGATCGTAACGCCAAACATGCGCTCCACCATTCTGGAGGTATTCAGCTACTATTTTGTCAATGCCATGGTGACAGTCAGCGCCGTCATCTTTATCGCCGGAGCCAGAACCATGGTCATCACCACCAAAATAAAAGAGCTGCAGTATTACACCAGATTCAATGAAATATTCGTCCTGTCCCTTTTGATCCTGGCAACGAATCTGGTGGTGAAAGGACTAGTGGGATACCTGTCCCAGAGAGAATTCCATCCTGGAAAGATCCTGGAATCATCCATATTAAAAAAGAAAAGAGGAGTACAGAAAGTATGAAAATGAAAAAAGTGACAGCATTTATGATGACAGCAGCTCTGGCGGCATCCGTTCTTTCAGGGTGCGGTTCGGGCAGTGAGAAACAGGTAGTAATCTATTCCAATGCAGATGACGAGGCTGTGGAGGCTATGAAAGAGACACTGGACGCAAACGGTTATGAGGGAAAGTACCTGTTCCAGACCTTCGGCACCTCAGAACTGGGCGGCAAACTGCTGGCAGAGGGGAAAGATATTGAGGCGGACATGGTAACCATGAGCTCTTTCTATCTGGACAGTGCACAGGAGCAGAACAATATGTTCCTGGATCTGACCTTTGACTATAAAACCCTCACTGAGTTTCCGGCATTTTATGCACCCATCACCTCCCAGGAGGGCGCCATTATCCTGAACACAGAGATGCTCAGCGAAAACAACCTGGACAGACCGGAGAGCCTGAAAGACCTGACAAAACCGGAATACAAAGACCTGCTATCCGTGACAGATATCAAAAGTTCATCCACAGCATGGCTTCTTATGCAGGCGCTTGTCAGTGAATACGGCGAGAACGGTGCCAAAGACGTCCTGAAAGGCATCTATGAAAATGCCGGCGCCCACATCGAGAGTTCAGGCTCTGCGCCGCTTAAGAAAATCCGTGCCGGTGAGGTGGCAGTGGGATTCGGCCTCCGCCACCAGGCAGTTGCTGACAAAAAAGACGGCCTTCCCGTGGACTACGTGGACCCCAAAGAGGGCAACTTCTCCCTCACAGAGTCCGTTGCAGTCATTGACAAAAAAGAGGCGAACCCTCTGGCCATGGAAATGGCTCAGTGCATTGTGGAAAAAGGAAGAAGCGAGCTGATCAGGACATATCCGAACCCTATCTACGAGGGCGAGGAGGCAGACCCTGAAAATATGTCCGCCTACCCAAAAGTATTTCCAGAGAAGCTCACCGTTTCCTTACTGGAACGGCACCAGGAGCTTTCGGAAGAATGTAAATAAACGAAGGCTGTGAAAGATACCAATAAAATCACATACAGGAGAATAGAAACATGTTAAACTATAAATTATTAACCCCAGGTCCTCTGACCACGACAGACACCGTAAAAAAAGAGATGCTTTTTGACCACTGCACATGGGATGATGACTACAAAAAAATCACTCTTAGTATTCGCAGCCAGCTTCTGAAACTGGCTCATGTAACCGAACCGGAATACACAGTTGTCCTGATGCAGGGCAGCGGCACCTTCGGTGTGGAGTCCGTCCTCACCAGTGTGATCGGCAAGAGCGACAAACTTCTCATTGCCGCAAACGGTGCCTACGGCGAGAGAATGGCAGATATTGCTGCCCACGCAGGTATTCCCTATGTGCTGTACCGTGAGGAATACGACAAAGTCCCCTCAGCCAAGATCATCAAAAAGATCATAAAAGAAGACCCGGAGATCACCCATGTATCCATGGTCCACAGCGAAACAACCTCCGGTATCCTAAACGATATTGAATCTGTTGCAAAAGTGGTAAAAGACATGGGAAGGACCTTTATCGTGGATGCTATGTCCAGCTTCGGCGGTGTGGATATCCCGGCAGCAGACTGGGGCATTGATTTTCTTATCAGCAGTGCCAACAAATGCATCCAGGGTGTCCCCGGATTTTCCTTCATCATCTGCAGAAAAGACAAACTTATGGACAGCAGCGGAAAAGCCAGAAGCCTGTCCCTGGACCTGTACGACCAGTGGCTGACCATGAACAAAGACGGAAAATGGCGTTTCACATCCCCCACCCATGTAGTTCTGGCCTTCGCCAAGGCTCTTGAAGAACTGGAGGAGGAAGGCGGCATCCCGGCCCGTGCCAGACGCTATGAGGAAAACAACCGATATCTCATTGAAAAAATGGCAGAACTGGGCATACGTCCCTACATAGAAGGCAAATACCAGGGCCCCATCATCACAACCTTCTACTACCCGGAAGGCAGCCACTTCTCCTTTCAGGAGATGTACCGGTACATCAAAGAAAGAGGCTACGCCATCTATCCCGGCAAAGTCACAGATGCGGATACTTTCCGCATAGGAAACATAGGCGAGATTTACCATGAAGACATGGAAAACCTCTATAACATTATCAAAGAATTTCTGGAGGCAGACAAGAGATGAGCAGATTTGACGCAGTTATATTTGACTGGGCAGGAACCACAGTAGACTACGGAAGCTTCGCACCCGTACAGGCATTCATAAAAGCCTTTGAAGAATTTGGTATCACCCCCACCATAGAGGAGGTGCGTGCCCCCATGGGCATGCTGAAAATAGACCACATCCGCACTATGCTGTCCATGGAACGCATCCGTAATTTATGGTATCAGATCCACGGCGCTCCCTTCACAGAACAGGATGTAAAAGAGGTCTACGAGCACAGCGAGACAGCAATACTGGAAATCCTCCCCGACTTCGCTGCCCCCAAGCCCTACGTCCCGGAGACCATAGAAAAACTCCGAAGCCTGGGCCTTCAGATAGGCTCCACCACAGGATACACAGAACAAATGATGAAAATCGTAGCCCCCAAAGCCGCAGAGCAGGGATATGCCCCTGACTTTTGGTTCAGCCCCGACGACGTAGGCGGTATTGGCCGACCCTACCCCTACATGATCTTCCGCAACATGGAATCCATGCACCTGATGGATGTCCGCCGCGTTCTCAAAGTAGGTGACACCATAGCTGACATCAAAGAAGGCAAAAACGCCGGAATGCCAACCGCAGGCATCCTGGAAGGCAGCTCCGTCCTCGCCCTCACGGAACAGCAATACCAATCCCTCACTTCCAAGGCCCGTAACCACTGCCTCTATGAGACTGAACAAACATTCAAAACCGCCGGCGCCGATTACATCCTAAAAGACATCCGCGATATCCTGAACCTCCTGTAACTCCACCAGATTCCACACCCCATATCCACACCCAGCTTCCCCAGCCGCAGTCAAATCACAAGGGGGGGGAAAGGGTTCAATATTCTTCACAACAAAAGCCATCGCCCGGACATATCCAAACCGGGCGATGGCTTTTTCTATAAATATTAAAGGAAGGAGAGCCGGTCTTTCGACCGACATATGAAAAAGAAAATATAAAAATAATGTTTGTTTTGAATTATTTTTATGATATAAGTATATTCCCCAAATATGTGCAAATCATGTTTAAGTTGTGAAGAATTCATGAACGAAAACCGAATCTTTTATGAATGTAAAAAATTATCGTAAATTGTCACTAAACGGCACCCGTATTTTCAAATGTTTGATATCCAGAAAGTGCTCAGTCCCAAGCCGTATGCCGCCCATAAGTCCTGATGTATCCTGCAGTTTTGATGGAATGATGCGGCAGTCTCTGTTCTGGTGGCGGGCCAGATAGGCCACGATCCGCCGGTTGATGTCAGGGATATAGTTGGAGAAGGAGCTGTTCAGCACGATTAGGTCAATATTGAAGGTGTTGATGATATTATTAATGCCGATGGACATGTATTTTACAAACAGATCCATCATTTCCAGCGCCTCGGGTTTCTGTTCCTGATAAGCTCTCAGAAAGCTGTCAATGGTGACAGAATCCTGATGTGTGCGTGCGGCATATTCATTCAGTATGGCTCTCTCTGAGGCGTACAGCTCAAAACAGCCGTTATTGCCGCAGGGACAGGGCTTTCCGTCGGGAAACAGGATGGTGTGGCCAAACTCTCCGGCGTAGCCGTCACGGCCCTTGTAGAGCTGTTCATCGATCAGGATACCCATGCCGACACCGTCGTGGATATTCAGATGTATCATGTTTTTATAATTATAGTGGAAAGCAGACTCGCCCAGCACGGACAGGTTGGATTCGTTCTCCACAGTGACCGGTATGCCAAACTCCTCAGCCAGTATTTTACCGAGATGAGGCTCCGGAAGGGGATAATAGGGAGTGAATATTATTTCATTATCCCGCACAACACCGTATATGCCGATGGAGATCCCCACGATTCCGTAAGGCGCATCCTGACACCGTGGAATCGTCTCCTTTATTATACGGCGGAGTAGTTCAAGCAGGCAGTCCTCCTCCCGGAAAGGGTATTCCCTTAAATGGCAGTCCTCACCTTTCAGATCAGAGGTCAGGGTGATGATCTGTCTGGGATGGACGTCAATGGAGAAGGCATAGCCGCATTTTTTCTGGAATTCCATCAGGATCGGCTTTCTGCCCAGGGCGGTCTGGGCGCTCCCTATCTCAGCCACCAGATTCTGGTCCATAAGCTCCTGTACGATATTGGATATGGTTGCCTTTGTCAGGTGCAGCTCCTTGGCCAGGGCAGCGCGGGAAATGGGCGGATTGTTTACGATATACTCCAGGACCAGACGCCGGTTGTTGTCTCTTATCATTTCTTGGTTTGCGATTGCCATAAAGATCCTCCGTGATGCAGCAGCTGATCATGCCGCATCTTTTTACTGTTACAGTAATCATACCACTTTTTTGGTGCCTGGGGCAAGCAGTTTGTTTACCCACTATACAAATATTGTGAACAGTAACAACAGTAACTTAATAGAAACTTTAGATGCAGGATTTGGCGATTTGTGCTATTCTTAATAGCAAGCAGGGACATCCTGCGAGCTGCAAGGGGATAAATGAAAGGAGTTATGATTATGATGAAACGAGGAATTGCGTTCCTGGCTGCGGGGATCATGCTGCTGGCATCACCAGTCAGTGTACTGGCAGACAGGGAGGACGCCAAACTGGAAAAACCATATGTATCATTAGGCGCGGATCTGAATGCGCAGGAGCGTGCAACCGTACTGGAGCTTCTGGGGGTTACAGAGGATGACCTGAAAAATTATACGGTAGCCACTATCACCAACCAGGATGAACACGACTATCTGGATGCTTATCTGGACAAGAGTGTGATTGGTTCCAGAGCGCTCTCATCCGTACTGGTAGAAGGCAAGACGGACGGGAACGGAATCAAGGTAACAACTCACAACATTTCCTATTGTACCACCGGTATGTACCAGAATGCCCTGGTGACAGCAGGCATCAAGGATGCGGATATTGTAGTTGCGGGACCATTTAAGATCTCAGGGACAGCAGCTCTTGTAGGCGCCATTAAGTCCTACGAGAACATGACCGGAGAGAAAGTGGAGCAGGAAAATGTGGACACAGCCACCAATGAGCTGGTCATCACAGGAAAGCTGGCTGAGAATGTGGGAGACAGCGAGAAGGCAGAGCAGCTTGTGGGCGCGGTCAAGGAAAAGGTCGTGGAGGCCCAGAACATGTCAGAGGATGAGATAGGTGACGTGGTGGACCAGGCGGCAGATGAGATGGAGATCAATCTTTCCGCTGAGGACAGACAGGCTATTGTGAATCTGATGGAGAAGATCAAGGGGCTGGATCTGGACGTGGACAGCCTGAAGGAACAGGCAAAGGATTTGTATAACAAGATTGAGGACCTGGGACTGAAGCTGGATATTAACCAGGAAAAGGTACAGGGATTTTTTGATAAGATCATAGAGTTCTTTAAGAACCTCTTTAGCTGATAAATAAAAGGATGGCCCCGGGCATGCAGAATATCTGCGGCCAGGGGCCTCTCTTTCATACTTCTTAACAGCCGGCACTCTTTAAGGCCGGCCCGGACGTCTAATCATTATCATAACCGGTGCTGCACTTCTGAATTGCCTCGTTCAGGGACAGCATACGGCGGTCAAGCTGGGATGCTATTTTGGCACATTCCTGTAATTCACTGCTTATATAGGCCGGAGCATTTCCCTCAAATTTGTAATAAATCTTGTGCTCCAGGCTTGCCCAGAAGTCCTGGGCGATGGTGCGGATCTGTATTTCCACCTTGGTCTCCACTACTCCGTCTGACAGGAAGATGGGTACGGTTACGATCATATGGTAACTCTGATAACCGCTCTCCTTAGGATTCTTGATGTAATCCTTCAGGGAAAGTATCTTCAAATCAGTCTGTTTTGCAATCATGTCGGCTATGCGGTAAATATCTGAAGTGAAAGAACAGATGATTCGGATACCTGCAATATCGTTTACATACTTGACCATGTTCTCGATATTGGAATCATATCCGTTCTTCCTCAGTTTCTTTACAATACTCTCAGGAGTTTTAATCCTGGATTTTACATGTTCTATCGGATTATAACGGTGGATGTGCTGAAATTCTTCGTTCAGAATATCAATCTTGGTCCCCACTTCCTTCAATGCGGCATTGTACAGGAACATCAGAGTTTCCCAGCTGTTTACGTCCTCGTAATTGGTAATATGAAGGGCGCTGCTCATTCTTTTCACATCCTCTTTCGTGATTCGTGGCAGTTCAAGGACACTCTGTCAGGTGTATTTTACTGCCGGCAGGAAGATTTCCCACTTTTATCAAGTATATCACAAAAGCGTCAGATTGTCACATTTTTGACGATTGTTAATGAAAATTTTATAGGATTGACAATATTTTACACTTCCAGCTTCATATCACCATTCTTGATCCAGTTCAGCTTCCGCATACAGTTGCAGAAGAACAGGGACAGAAGTCCCGGCAGCAGAAAATGGATCACAATGATTTTCACCATTACGAGTACGGCCCCCTCTGCGGGAACCATAGTCTGCCATGTCATGATCTGGCCTACAAGCCCTGCGGTTCCCATTCCGGAACCGGTGGCGTTGTTGGTCATTTTAAATACCATGGTGCCGATGGGTCCCAGAATCGCACTGGACAGGATTACCGGCAGCCAGATGACCGGTTTTCTTACTATGTTGGGCACCTGGAGCATGGATGTACCGATTCCCTGTGCCAGAAGACCGGAAACCCCGTTCTCCTTAAAACTTGCCACAGCAAAGCCTACCATGTTGCAGCAGCATCCTACGGTTGCTGCGCCGGCAGCCAGACCGGACAGATTCAGGATAACGCCCAGTGCGGCAGAGCTTATAGGCAGCGTAAGTATCATGCCCATAAGGACAGACACGATGATGCCCATAAGAAACGGCTGCTGTTCGGTTCCCCAGTTGATAAGGGAGCCTAACTGTGTCATCATGCGGCTGATGGGAGGGCCTACAAGTATGCCCACAGCAGAACCGGAGAGGATACCCACAAGGGGTGCCAGGATAATATCCAGGCGTGTTCTGCCTGCTACCAGCCTTGCCAGTTCAATAGCAACATAAGCGGCCACAAAGGCACCGAGAGGTTCCCCGGGGCCGGACAGGATGACAGAACCGTCCTCTGCAAATACGGCGCCCGCAGTGATCTTACCTGCGAAACCGCCCACCATGCCTGCGGTGGCGGCAGAGAGCACCACAAGAGGTGCCTCCTTAAATCTGCAGGCCACACCCACACCGATTCCGGCGCTTGTCATGGCTGCAGCCATCTTGCCGAACTGGTACAGCAGAGTCCCGATATTTCCGCCAATGAGATTTCCTATCTGCTGGATGATCGTGCCGATGATCAGCGTGGCAAAAAGCCCGGAGGCCATGCCGCTCAAACCATCCACGAAAATCCGGTTCAGTAATTTTTTCAATGTTCTGTACTCCTGTCTTAATCCAGTTTGATATTTTTAAACAGGGAGCCGAGAGTGGTGGTCAGCTCTTCGCTTTTCGGAATTTCGATATCTTCAAACTCATCTTTCTCTTCCGGCACTTCCTGGAGTGCTTTCATGCTGAGGCTGATCTTGCCGTCTTCATTCTTGATCACTTTAACAGTTACCTTATCGCCTACAGATAAAACTGCTTTCGGGGATTTGATCCTCTTCTGGCTAATCTGGGATACGTGTACCAGACCGGAGATACCGTCACCTAAGTCCACGAATGCGCCGTAGTTCTGCAGTGTCTCAACAGTGCCTTCCAGAACTGTGCCGACTTTGATGTCAGCGATTTTTTCACGTCTCTCAGCGTCTCTCTTCTCTCTTAAGACTTCTCTTGCTGAGAGGACCAGGTTGTTCTCCTCCTCATTCACATCAAAGACGCGGACAGTCAGAGTTTTTTTCAGGAACTCTTCCGGGTCTTCCACATACTGCAGGGACAGCTTGGATACGGGGATGAAAGCGCGGATGCCTTCCACGTAAGCGATAGCGCCGCCTTTTACAATACCCTCAATAGTCACTTCAAATTCGGTCTTGTCCTCTTTCATCTTCTCCAGCTTCTCCCAGATGTCCATATCCGCATCTCTGAAACTTTCAAAAGAAGCATCGATCTCCTTTGCGAAGTCGTCCATAGTTTCCTGGTTTTTCATTTCTTCTGCCATGATTTTCCCTCCTGTGTCGGTTAGCAAATTCTTTTGCTTTCGATTATATCACAGAAAGGGGAAGGTCTGCAATGTCCGTGTGCAGTTCTTTCTATATCGGTGCATCGCGAAGCGTGTTACCAAGCACACAGTTGAACAGTAACCGGTTTTGAGGGTATGGGCAGGATTTATTGGATTTTCTGTTCAAAGTCCTGAATTGTCTCGGCCCTGGCCGCATATCTGAGCCAACGGTCCAGAACTTCGGTATCGTTCTGCTCCATAATATTTTGCTGCAGTTTTTCAGATACTTCACCCAGATCTTTAAGCAGAGTTATAATGCCCTCTGCCTTACCCAGAGCCAGACCTTCCGCTTTTTTGGCTTCCAGCTCATCCTTCATCAACTCTTCCAACGCTTCACACATAATCTTCGCCTCCTCGAATTTACCTCTGTTTGCACGGACAATAAGATCCATAACGGATTTATACAGGTTATTTTCTTTATGCTTTCCATACTGCTCAATCAAGCGTTTTGCCATTTCTGTTTCTTCCAGTTCATCTGTCAAGTGCCGCATGAGACTGCGCGGATACCGGTGGCATACAAAGGTTATGGTAATGTCATGAATGGCGATGCTGTCAGCCTGCGCGGTATCTGCCTTATAAAAATCATCCACGCTCAGATAATCCTTAGGACTTTTATATTCCACAATATTGTGCGTCCTGAAAATCCTTCCGATATTTTTCCGGATAGAAACATCTCTTTCTTTTTTTACAATCAGCACATCGATTTCCTTTGGTTTTGTCCCCAATTGATGCTCGTTTTCAAAGAGCAGCAGATCTGCCTCCGCTTCCAGTTCAATTTGAATCCCGGCATAAAAAGCAGGATGCCACTGCAGGGCATGCGGCTGCTGTTTCCGTTCTTCCATATAAAACCTCCTTTTTAGTTATAGACGCAGGAGGTTTCCAACCTTTCCGAAAACTCCTGCAAAAAATGTGGTGAAAAGCACGAATTTTCCGAAAGGACAGGCCGTACATACGTCGACCCGTTATTATGAAATGATATAAGATATTTTGAATCCCAAGACAGATTCAAAAAAAGAAAGATGATCCAGAAAATATGCTTTTTCTTAATTTTAGCACAGGCTTTTCCTGCCGGCAACAGGTATTTCCGGTCTATAACTGAAATATATTATGGTTCGGCCAGGGTCATCCAAGCAAATCTTATCTCCGCATAAAATCTGACAAAACAGTACGGAGGACACTGATCAGCAAACGATAAATCCCCATAACTGTTTATAATGAAAAAGGATATGAAAAAGGGCAGGTAAATTGATATTCTCCCAAAAGTATGTTAGGATGTAACTATTCAACAGGCCAGTGTATTTACCACACTGACCGCAGGAATTCCCCGGTAGGGGATCACGTTTAGCCGTCAGGCAGAAATACAATGCATAGACTGGAAAATTCTACAGAAAATTATAATTATATAGAAACAAGGGAAAGGACGCAGAGAATGGCAAAACAAGGGAAAATCTATATTATGGGCCATAAAAACCCGGATACGGATTCCATCTGCTCAGCTATCGCCTATACGGATATCAAGAACCGCTCCGGCGATGGAAGAAGATATTTGGCAAAGAGAGCAGGACAGATCAACAGTGAGACGGAGTATGTACTGAAGCGTTTCGGCATGGAAGCGCCGGGTTATCTGGCAGATGTGGGAACACAGGTGAAGGATATGGAGATCAGGGAGACACCCGGTGTTTCCAGCAGTATTTCCATCAAGGATGCCTGGGCCATCATGAAGGAGAGCAATGCCGTGACGCTGCCCATAACAAAAGAGGACGGACAGCTTGAGGGACTCATCACCACAGGAGATATTGCAAAATCCTATATGGATGCCCACGACAACTATTTCCTGTCAAATGCCAGAACCCAGTACAGGAGCATTGCCAACACTGTGGATGGAACTGTAGTGACGGGAAATCCCCATGGATATTTTGTCAAAGGCAAAGTGGTTATCGGTGCGGCCCATCCGGACAAGCTGGGAGAATTTCTGGAGGAGGACGACCTGGTGATCCTGGGTGACAGACACGAGGATCATTTGTGTGCCATCCGCGAGAACGTGAGCTGCTTTATTGTCTGCAACAACACCGAGGTGGCGGAGAATATCAAGGATGCAGCCGTGAAAAACGACTGTGTGATCATCCGTTCCCCCCTGGATACATTTACAGTGGCAAGACTTATCAACCAGAGTATTCCGGTAAAACACATCATGAAAAAGGATAATCTGATCACCTTCCAGACCGACGATTTCACAGACGATATCAAGGATGTGATGGTCAAGAACAGACACCGGGCTTTCCCTGTGGTGAACAAACATGGAAAATACATCGGAACCGTGTCAAGACGTAACCTGTTAGGCATGAAGAAGAAAGAGCTGATCCTGGTGGATCACAATGAGAAGACCCAGGCAGTGGATAATATTGATGCAGCGGATATCCTGGAGATCATTGACCACCACAGACTGGGATCTCTGGAAACCATCTCACCCATCATGTTCAGAAATCAACCGGTGGGATGCACTGCCACCATTATGTATCAGATTTATACGGAAAAAGCCATGGAAATACAGCCAAACATTGCAGGGCTTCTCTGTGCGGCCATCATTTCCGACACGCTTATGTTCCGTTCCCCCACCTGCACCCATATGGACAAAATGGCAGCAGGGGCGCTGGCTCTCATTGCCGGTATAAATATAGAAGAATTTGCAAAAGAAATGTTCACAGCGGGAAGCAATCTGAAAGGAAAGACCACAGAGGGCATTTTCTATCAGGATTTCAAACGCTTTACCGCAGACGACACCAATTTCGGCGTGGGACAGATCAGCTCCATGAATGAGGAGGAGCTGAAGGACCTGAAAAAACGCTTGATTCCGTTTATGAAAAAAGAATGCGGCAAGAACGGGATCACCATGGTATTCATCATGCTTACCAACATACTGGACGAATCCTCAGAGATTATCTGTTACGGGGACGGAAGCGGGAAACTGGTGGAGGATGCCTTTGGTGTGAAAGAGGAGGAGGGCGGCTATATCCTTCAGGGAGTCGTATCCAGGAAGAAACAGCTTATCCCGGCCTTTATCGGTACGCTGCAGCAGAATAATAACTAGGGCTCTGCGGGGTCTAATACGGGAGGAAGATATGGTATTTCCAATTTTAGAAAATGAATACTGGTACGGCGGATATGTATACGGCTCCTGTGCGCAGCCCTATGATGCCTCCAGTGAAGCAGAGATCGATCTGCGGAGAAATGACAGTACAAATCAGGCGGTTCCCTTCTTTGTATCCACAAAGGGCCGCTACATCTGGTGTGAAGAGGGCTTTCTGCTGCATTTCGGCGGCGGAAACATTACAATTGACCGGAATGTGGAATTGAGGGAAGGTTATGTAAACCTAAAAGGCGCATATCTGGCCGCCTGCAGAGAACATTTTCCTTTCAGGGAAAACACCCTGAGTGATGAGTTTTTCAAAAATCCGGTCTACAATTCATGGATAGAGCTTACATTCTGGCAGAATGAAGAAGACATTCTCCGTTATGCGGATCACATTCTGGAAAACGACATGCCTGCAGGTGTGCTCATGATCGATGACGGCTGGTCTGATTACTATGGAAAATGGGTTTTCAGCCGGGAAAAATTCCCTCATGCGGAGGAAATGCTGAAGACACTTCACAGCAAAGGCTTTTTTGTCATGCTCTGGATCTGTCCCTACATTACCCCGGACACCCTGCAGTACCGTCAGGCCAAGGCCATGGATATTCTCATCAAAAATCCTGACGGAAAGCCTCTCATCACAGAGTGGTGGAACGGCTGGTCCGCTGCCCTGGATCTGTCGAACCCCGCGGCTGTAAACTGGCTGGACGAGCAGCTTCAGGCACTGAGAGCCATGGGCGTGGATGGTTTTAAGTTCGATGGGGCGGACGTGCTGTATTATCCTGACGACATGGTCACTGCCGGCGGTGTTACACCCAATGAGATGGCACGCCTCTGGTGCGCCTACGCAGAGAAATTCCCGTTCAACGAGCTGCGCATGGCCTTTAAGGCAGGGGGAATGTCCCTGATGCAGAGACTCTGTGACAAGCCCCACAACTGGGGAGAGGAGGGCATCCGGGCGCTGCTGCCCGACACTCTTATGCAGGGGATCACAGGACATCCCTTTGGCAGTCCGGATATGATCGGCGGCGGTGAATACGTGAATTTCCAGGAAAACAGCGGTAATCTGGACCAGGAGCTGTTCAACCGGCACAGTGAGATCGCCTGTCTCCTGCCTGTTATGCAGTTCTCCGCAGCACCCTGGAGAGTGCTTGGCAGGGAAAGCTATGACAGGATATTAAAGAGTGTGAAACTGAGGGAACGCTATGCGGCCAGGATCCTGGAGCTTGCCCACCATGCCGCGCGGACAGGGGAACCCATTGCCCGGTATATGGCATATGAATTTCCTGAGGGCGGATACGAGAGAGTCAATGACCAGTTCATGCTGGGAGAAGATATCCTGGTGGCACCCATCTGCGAAAAAGGCAGAACGTCCAGAAATGTGGCAGTGCCAAAAGGGAAATGGCGTTTCCGCGGCACTGTGATCGAGAGCGAAGGAACCCTCATGGAACTTGCTCCGGAGGACGGTGAGCCGATTGTGCTCGAAAAATGCGAATAAAAACCTTTGAAGAAAGGAAACAAAATGTCTAAAATAGAATGGAAGCCCGGAAACATGCTTTACCCGCTGCCGGCCGTGATGGTGACAGTGGCGGATGAAGAAGGGCATGACAATATCATTACCGTGGCATGGGCCGGGACGGTCTGCACCAATCCGCCCATGGTATCCATCTCCGTAAGGCCGGAGCGCTACTCCTATAAAATGCTCTGCAGCACCAGGGAGTTTGTTATAAATCTGACCACGGAAAAGCTGGCATATGCCACAGATTACTGCGGGGTAAAATCCGGCAGAGATGTGGACAAGTTTAAAATGGCCCATCTCACCAAAGAGGAGGCTTCCCATGTGGGTGCCCCGATGATAAAAGAATCACCGGTCTCCATAGAGTGCCGTGTGAAGGAGATCACGGAGTACGGGAGCCACAGTATGTTCCTTGCGGATGTGCTGGCCGTACATGTGGATAAAGAATACATGGATGAGAAGGGGAAATTTGACCTGGCCCTTGCCAATCCCATTGTCTATTCCCACGGAGAGTATTACAGCCTCGGGAAAAAGCTGGGAACCTTCGGATACAGTATTAAGAAACGCAGAAAGAAGAAAAGCAGAAAATGAAAAGAAACATAGTATTGATCGGAATGCCCGGTGTGGGCAAAAGTACGGTTGGAGTCATTCTGGCAAAGGTACTGGGATACCGGTTCATAGACGCAGACCTGGTGATCCAGGAGAGAGAGAACCGGCTGTTAAGTGAGATCATTGCCCAGGACGGGCTGGAAGGATTCCTAAGAGCAGAGGAAAATGCCAATATACAGGTTGCCAATGAGGCCAAAAAGGCTGTTATCGCCACAGGGGGGAGCGTGGTGTACTGCAGCCGGGCTATGGAGAAATTATCAGAGACAGGACAGATCGTCTATCTGAAACTGGATTACGACACCCTGGACAAACGCCTCAGTAATTTGAAGGGACGCGGCGTTGTCCTGAAGGAAGGTCAGGACCTGAGAGGACTCTACGATGAGCGCATACCGCTGTACGAAAAATATGCGGATATCACAGTTGATGAGAAAAATCTGGATGTGGAGGAAACTTTACAGAAAATTGTAGAAAGACTGAAACAGTGACAGAGAATAGAGAATGTCGGTTTATGAAGAAAAAATGAAAATATTAATTTTTGTTTACAAATTGCTTTATCTGTTATAATATAATATTTAAGTCGTAGACTATCTTAGCAGGAAGACAAATCATGAACCTGCCGGAAAGTCTGTCTTTTATCCGATCAGATGAATTAAGAAAAGTAAATTTGAAGACGAGATTATGTTTTCTGGTACCGAGTATACCGGCGGGGAGCATAAATAAAATATAGAGGTGTGAATATGGAACAATATGTTATCAAAGGCGGTAACCCGTTAGTCGGCGAAGTGGAGATCGGCGGCGCGAAGAATGCGGCACTGGCCATCCTTGCGGCGGCAATTATGACGGATGAAATGGTTTACATCGAGAACTTACCGGACGTACGTGACATCAATGTTTTATTAGAGGCAATCAGGGAAATCGGCGCATCTGTTGAGAGAATCAGTCCCACAGAGGTGAAGATCACAGGTTCCACCATAGCCAACATCAGCGTGGAATACGAATATATCAAGAAGATCAGAGCGTCCTACTATCTTTTGGGCGCGCTGCTTGGAAAATACAAGACAGCGGAAGTTCCTCTTCCCGGAGGCTGCAACATCGGAAGCAGGCCCATTGACCAGCATCTGAAAGGTTTCCGGGCTCTTGGTGCGTCCGTTGATATTCTCCACGGCGCAGTAGTCGCCAAAGCGGAGAAGCTGACAGGAAAGCATATTTTCCTGGACATGGTGTCCGTAGGAGCGACCATCAATATCATGATGGCAGCCGCCATGGCAGAGGGCAATACCACCATCGAGAATGCGGCCAGAGAGCCTCACGTGGTGGATGTGGCCAACTTCCTGAACAGTATGGGAGCCAACATCAAGGGCGCCGGTACGGATGTTATCCGTATCAAAGGCGTGGAGAAGCTTCACGGAACCAGTTATTCCATCATCCCGGATCAGATTGAGGCGGGTACTTTCATGTGCGCTGCAGCAGCTACCATGGGGGATATTATGGTGAAGAACGTGATTCCGAAGCATCTTGAGGCGACCACAGCCAAATTAGAGGAGATCGGATGTGAGGTGGAGGAATTCGATGACGCGGTACGCGTAGTAGCCTCCAAACGCCTGAAACGCACCCATGTAAAAACCATGCCCTATCCGGGCTATCCCACAGACATGCAGCCCCAGTTTACTGTGGCACTGACACTGGCGGAGGGGACAAGCATTGTGACGGAGTCCATTTTCGAGAACCGTTTCAAATACGCGGACGAGCTTTCCCGTATGGGAGCCAGCATCAAGGTGGAGGGCAATACAGCCATTATTGACGGGGTACACAAACTGACCGGTGCCAGGGTAAGTGCGCCCGATCTGCGCGCGGGAGCGGCTCTTGTCATTGCAGGACTTGCGGCAGAGGGACTTACCATTGTGGACGATATTGTTTATATCCAGCGGGGATATGAGCGTTTTGAAGAGAAATTAAGATGCCTGGGAGCAGAGATTGAGAAGGTTTCCAGTGAGAAGGATATACAGAAATTTCAGCTTCGTGTAGGCTGACAGGAAATAAAAAAACAGGGATGCTGCGCAGGGCGTGCGGCATCCTATTTTGTTTGTCGAAATATGTCGAAAAAGCATGGGGGAAGGTACATATGAAAAAGATCATGGACGATAAGATACTGGCCTATATAGAGACACATTTGGATATGGAGTACGGGCAGGATGATATTGCAGAGGCTTTCGGCTATTCCACAGATCATTTTCGCCACCTTTTCCGCATGTATTACGATATGCCTCTGGGAGAGTATATACGCAGGAGGCGGCTTCTCAAAGCAGCAGCCAGGATTGGGGACGGAGAACAGATTGGGAATGCCGCGTCAATGTATGGTTTTGAGACAGCAGCTGGATTTGCCAAAGCCTTTAAGAAGGAATTTGGTTTTCCTGCCAGTGAATTAAAGCGGCAGGATGATATCAGGCTGGATGTGCTGCCTGAACCGGAATACGACGGGAATCAGATACGCATTTCATTTCTGGAGACACAGGAGCTGAAGATGGCCGGACGGTCAATCATTCCGGAGGAAGGAGCAGATATTGACCTTCTGGAGGAGGTGGCTTACTGGCTGGACCATGAGTTTCCGGAAATAGATAACGCGGAGCTTTCCGGAATGCAGTGTTTCAAGGATGATTACATAGCCATGTGGTATCATCCCCTGGACAGCCAGGAGATCACATATCTTATGGGGCCTGTCGTCAAAAATTTCTCCTGTGTGCCCGAGGGTCTTGTAACTGTAACCATACCGGGGAGGCGCTATGCTGTGTTCGAGACAAAACAGGATTCAGACAAAAAAGAGCTGGCAGAGACCGTGAGATATCTCTGCAAATACATATTCAGGGAGTGGGTGCCTGCCAATGATGTCATTGCAGACAGAATGGGTTTTACATTTGAACGGTATTACGGAAATAAAGTTTCTGTTTATCTTCCTTTAATATAACCAGTTTGGACAACAAAAATATTCCCTCTCTATGTTATAATGGCACATATGCAAGGCGGGAGTGAAGAAAGATGGAATATTGTGTACTGGAACGAAAAAATGTTATTCGCGCAGCGGAGGAGGATATGCAGATACCTGCCTGTTACCAAATGCTGGGCGTGTGTTTTCTTAAGAATAATATCAAGGTAAAGAACATAAAACTGCCCGCTGTCCGTGTCGTGGGTACAGAGGCGTTTTTTAACTGCACAGCTCTCAGGCATGCAGCGCTGCCCAGAGTATATGTGATCAAGAAGGGTGCCTTCGGCAACTGCAGCAATCTGAGGGAGATACTGCTGCCAAAGACAGTGAGGGAATTGGGAAAAGGCGTATTTGACGGATGCAAGAGGATGGAGAAAGCCCTGTTTGACCCCATGGGAAACTGCAGGATACTGCCGGACATGACATTTGCCAACTGCCGTGCCCTTTCCAATGTTACACTGCCCGAGGTGATGTGGACAATTGGGAATCAGGCGTTCTATAAGTGCGAGTCCCTGGAGGATATAAAATTTCCCGAAAAACTGCACAGGATAGAAAACCAGGCATTTTATCAGTGTGGCCTCAAATCCCTGCATTTTCCGGAACATCTGGAAATGATCGGTGAGAGTGCATTTCTAAAATGTAAGAAGCTGGAGTATGTTTTCATTCCGCCGTCGGTGCAGAAGATAGGAAAATGGGCTTTTCATGGCTGCAATAACCTGAAGGTGCTGGAAATCCTCCATGACCCACAGGATGTGGGGGAATGGCTGACCAATAAGAACTGTGTCATCCGCTGCCGCCGGGGAAGTAAGATGGAGACCTATGCGGCACAATACGGCATTCAGGTGGAATATGCCGACGGCATCTGAAAAATAGTGACATATGGTTACTGTTCACTGCGTGCCCAGTAACACGTTTCGCGATGCACAGTTCTGCCCTTTAGGGTACAAAATGCAATAAATTGCATTTTGGCGCTGGCTAACTCGGGATTTTGCTTCGCATCGCGCAGCATCCCCTTGGAGAAAACACCTCCCGGGGCAATGGCGTGTGACCTGTTATGACATATGTACAAAGTAAGAAAATTATTGCACAGTATATTGACAAATATTACCAAATGAGTTAGAATGTAGCCATATCGAGAATATAGAAAAAAGATTGCAGTTTATTCTGATGCATAATGTCAGAATAATAATGGGAAATCCGGTGAGAATCCGGAACAGATGTAAATCTACTGTAAACAAAGTCAGTGCCCGCTGTTTTCCTGTCATGTACAAGGGAGCAGTCTGGGTATATTTATTATGAATCCATAACGCCTTCCTGTATGTACGGGAAGGCGTTTTATAGTTTGAACAGAAAAATTAAATATATCTTCTGTGGTCAGGGCAATAGCCCTGTTTAAAGGAATCCGGTGAGAATCCGGGCAGAACATCCCTGCTGTAAGGGGGACGAACAAAGCAGCAAAGCCACTGGGCATCATTCCCGGGAAGGCGCTTTTAGTAGGACGAACCCAAGTCAGAACACAAACACAGTTGTGGCAAACCAATTATTTGCAGTGTCCGAAGGCATGACGGACGTGTATTTTTTGTACCATTTTTTGAATAATTTAATAGATTATGACAAGACGAGGGCCCAGTCTTGTTGTGATAGATACTGCCGGAAGGCAAAATAAAAAATATCATAAGGAGGAAACAAAATGAAAAAAGGTATGAAACGGTTTTTAGGTATTGTATTGGCAATGGTTATGATGCTGTCGATGAGCATCAGTGTGTTTGCAGCCGATAATGATATTTCCGTAACGGTGACGTTAAATGCTGTGGCGGATGGGACACATCCTGCATTGAACGGGAGTGCTACAGTTAAAGTGGCGCCTGGTACCAATGTGGAGTTAATAGTAAAAGAAGCGCTTCCTAAGATGAACCTTGATATTACAAAGGGATTCTGGAAGGTGGTACCGGATTGGCAGAATCCAGATATTAAATACAACGCAATAGATGGACTGTATATAGGTGGAACCGCAGAAACAAATCTGTTTTATCAGGGAAAAGCGTACGAGTCAGATGCTGCATATTATGGTGTGGGCTGGACGTATTCGGGATTTGATGGAAATACACCATTAAATGAAAACAATTATATGAGCCAGAATACAATTAGCCAGGATCGTTCATCAGTTGTACTTAGCTATGCTAGCTACTATTATCCTAAAACTACTTCTAAATAAAGAATATTAATATTCCAGGAGGACAGGGCGGTATGGAGACATACTGCCCTGTTTCTTAGTGAATTAATATGAATATAATATGGAGGAAGAAATATGAAGAAGTTGCTAAAGATTTTGAGTATGGCAGTTCTTGTAATGATCGCAGTACTAAACAAGACAGATGTATGGGCAGCAGAGAATACAGCAGATAATTCTCAGATACAGATAAATATAAAAAATAGCGACCATGAATTTTCATTACAGCCATTGGAAGAAAACGGAAATATCTTTGTCGGAAACAAGGATTTTTATAGAATTTTTTATAATGATCAAATTATAATAGAAGGCGTTTTACCAGATTCCGAAAGCAAAGTTACAGAGGTCTTTGGTTCCTTGGATATATATAATGAAGAGGGAACCCTGTTCGCTGATTCAGATAAAAAAATAGAGAATACAGTAAAAGATGGAAAGACACATTTTATTATAACCTATTCCAATATTATGAGTGATATGCAAATGTATTCCAATACATCTATATTTGGCGCATTGTATTTTGATATTAAAGTAGAAGCTGCAAATGGGAAAGAGACAGATCTTATAGCTGTTTTCAATACGGAAACGTCCTTTGGAGCAGACTCGGGTTATCCGTTTCTGGTTGAATATTTAGGCATTAAAAACAATGAGACAGATGAAATTTTATCAGGGGAAACAGAGAAAACAAATTTTGAAGACGGTCTATATCATTATGCTGAGCTGTCTGGTGATATAGATAATTTTTCCATGGTAGTAAACAGGCAGCAAAATAAAATGGAAACAATTAACCTAAGTGCCATAACGAAATCCTGCTTTTATTGGATGAATATAGGAAATAATTATATGTCAGTAAACGGCAGCTCTCCACAACGGTTTGATGTAATCAGTAATATATATAAAGGAAAATACAACACTCCGGTCATCAAGCCTCATAAGGGTTTGAACGTAGTTAATTTATCTTTTATTTTGGGTGTACCACCTATAAAGATGGATATTGATTTTAGTGAAATGCCTCCTGTGATGAAGATATTAGATACGAATATTAGCGTACCAGGATTAAACGAATCCGATAATATGCTGCCGAGATATGTTTTGAATATACCTTATATCTTTTACTGGGATGGTGAAGAGGCTGATATTGAAGAAAGCAGTGACACGAAAATATCTGAGATTAAGGCAGTATCTTTTCCTGAAAACTATGTGTTCCCAATACAATATGAGACAGCGTTAGACAAGGAGTCCGGGAATTATATCATCAGTGTTCCTAAAACATCAAAGAACAATAAACTTTTGCTCAGTGTTCTTCCCTCTGCCGGCGGAGCGAAGGTAAATGTCCTTGGAAACGAAAATAGCGAAGGTGGTTATTTTGATGACGGAAAAGGGGAATGCGGCAATTATATAGGAGTTAATTTAGATGATTCGGGTATAGAGATAGATGAGAGTGGAAACAAGATTATAGATGTTGAAATTACTGCGCCGGATGGAGTGAGCAAAGATATATACAAAATAAAGGTGGTCCGTAAATCAAGTGGGTGTTCCTTAGAAGCTTTAACCATAAAAGGAGGTACGGTAAAAGATTTAGAGCAAAGTTTGAACAGCGGGGAGAATAGTTTTATTCTGGAACTGGATTCTGATGATGGAGAGATAACGTTTGATGATATTCAGATTTCTGCTGATGCAACTTATACAATAGACGGAACAGAAGTCGAAGATAATACTTACACGGTCAATGCAGGCGATGTCACCAGAATTGAGGTGACGGCTGAAGATGGATTGAATTCTAAGGTATATATTTTCCTTCATCAGAAACAAGATGGTACACTTCCATATTACTCTATTTCTCAGGAGACAAAAGATCTGGCGAATGATATTCTTTCCGGATGGTACGCACGTCCAGAAGAAGAGAAAAAGAATCTGGGAGGTTCATGGCCAATATTTATGGCATGTGCTACATCAACAGATGAGAATAATAATTTGGACGGGGCGGCTGTGAATGATGTAAATGAAAATACATATAGTCAGCCCACCGACTATGCAAGGACAATCATTCAATTAATTATGACAGGAGAAAACCCATATAATTATACAGACGATAAAGGAAATAACCTGGTTGAACATTTGGAAAAAAATTGGACGGGACCATATGCTAATACGATATGGGCGTTGATGGCTTTAAAAGCAGCAGGTGCCAATATACCTGATGGGTTGATAGATGATGTGACGGGGTTAGCTGCTTCTGATACGTTTGATCTGGACATGCGTGCGTGGGCACTGGGGGCTATTGCTGACCAGGTTTCCAAAACTAAATTAGCATCCCTTGTGGAAGGATTTCGGTCGACGTTAATCACTGAGGGAGACGAAGCAGGAATGTTTTATAATTTCTGGTACAAGTATGCAAATACGATATCTCACGGCTGTGTACTTGAAGGAATGGCAGCAGCAGGAATCGATATTGAAAAAGTCTTTGCAGTAAGCGATACAATTACACCATTAAAGGCGCTTCAGAGATATCAGTTGGAGGATGGGTCGTTTTGGTATGATATCAGCCAAACACAATCTATGTGGTCAAAAGATGCGATTATAGGTTTGGGAGATACTGTACATGGAGATAACGTATGGAGTCGTTATGCCCTGACTCTTGACAAATATGATAATCTGATTGATACGGCCATGGAGTGTTATGGCGAAGACGGTTCCTCTATTACTGATGAAACCAAGAGAAAAGCTCTGGAGGATGCTCTGAATACAGCAAATTCGGCACGTGCAGATGCGGAAAGCATTCAGGGGCTTGGGGACGAATATTATGCGTTATACGCAGCCGTTGCAGATGTGGATTATACATTGGTAGGACAACCTCAGGTAAGAGTCTGCAGTTATGAAGAGTCCGTGCAGATTGACGCTGTAATTGAGTCTATCAGTAAATTGGAAGATTTAGCTTCTGTAACAAAAGAATCAGTTCAGACTGCCGGAAGTGCCTATGAAGCCCTTGGCGGTGATGATACAGAATTAAAGGAAAAGCTTCAGGGATATGTTACAAATAAGAGCGTTTTGAAAAAAGCAGAAGCCTATCTGAATTTCTCCGAATTAGTGGATGTCGTGGGAGAAGTAACCTTAGAAAGCGGACAGGCTATTCAGGATGCGGAAGCTGTATATGAAAACTTAGATGTGTCCTATAAAGACGATCAGTCATTTGCGGACAAGTACCAGGTATTGCTGGACAGCAGAAAAGTATATGATGTACTGTCAGCTATTGCGGCTCTGCCGTCTGAGATCACTTTGGATGATGCAGATACAGTGGAAAGCATCCGCACATCATATGACGCTCTTACAGATGATTTGAAATCAAAAGTTAGTAATGCATCCGCTCTTATACAGGCTGAAAAGACAATAAAAGATCTAAAAGCAGTTAAGAGTGTGGAAGCGCTGATCGCAGAACTGCCTTCTCCGGATGAGGTGACGGCAGAGGATGAGGCTGCTATTCTGGAGGCATACAGTAACTATAATCTGCTGACATCTGAACAGAAAGCAATGGTAAATGCTGAATTGTCGGAGAAACTGGAAACGGTTTATTCTGCACTTGATCAGGCGAAAAAGGATGCGGCAGCTGTAAAAGATGTGATTGATAATATTGCAAAACTGGAAAATCTTGATGATGTCACACTGGAGGATCAGGAGTTTATCAGAAATGTGCGCAGTCTCTATGATAATTTGTCCTCAGATGCTCTTCGTTCGCAGGTGAGTAATTATGATCTGCTGGTTGCGGCGGAGAAGAAACTTGAGACACTTGCCAAAGAAAATTTGTTGAATAAAGTTGAGAACCTCCCGTCACCGGATGAATTGGAAGGAACAAAGCCGGATGGATCTGATATCCAGATGACAGAAGAAATCCTGCGGGCAATTGCTGATGCAGTCAGCACATATCAACAGATGGATGATGCACAGCAGAAGATATTTGCGAATGAGAATCCCGATGCATATGAAAAGTTAATGACATTAAATACGATTGCGGAGCAGTACGAAGGATACGTGAATGAAGTCCTTGCACCTATTGTTGCAAGAATCGCAGCGTTTGAACTTCCTGTAACAAAATTCAATCTGGGAGAGGCTGGCGATCTGCTTACAAAATATGAGGCCAATGAGGATGCACGTACATATCTTGACAGCATTGTCTGGGAAGACGGAACAAAGCTCGTTGACAAGATGGCTGCTCTAAAAGAGCAGATAGGACAGGTGAATGAGGATCTTACGCAGGCAGCAGCAGTAGATGCTATGATTGAGAAACTGCCGTCTGAGGTGACTGCAGATAATCTGTCGGATGTGAAAGCGGCACTGGAAGCGATCAAAACTGCTTATGAGGCATTAAATGAGCAGGCGCAGGAGTATGTGAATGATACAGGCACGTGGAACACTGTGGAGTCATTGGTAAAGAACTTCGAGAAATCACAGGAGAATGCAGAAAAAGTACTTGAAATGATGAAGGATGCTGTGGATGAAGATGCTTATGAGCTGACATCTGAAGAAATTATTACAGTGTTGAAAAGTGCGCAGGAGGCATACGATGCCCTGACACCGGCTGAACAGGCATTGATACCGGCTGATGCTGTTGAGAACATGGAAACTTTGAAGGAGAAAATATCCAAGACTAAGACCAAGGATTCTTCAGAGAACAATCTGGTTACATACAAGGGAAACATTCCATGGGATGTAGTCATCGAGATAGAATCAGTGGCACAGTCAGATAATTCCTATACAACACTCAGTGGAAAGCTGGATACAGATAAGAAAGCTTCTGTTATGAAAGTATTTGAAATCAAAGCGTACAGAGTACTTGCCGATGGAACGAAAACAGATTTCATGGTAAGCGGAGGATTAACCTTTGTTGTACATACAGGAAACGATCTTACGGGTAAAACCATAGTTCTCGTTCATCTTCTGGACGATGGAACCGTCGAGTATCTGGACTGTAAAGCAGATGGCAGTGATCTTACATTTACTGTGAAAAGTCTGTCCGCGTTTGCAGTCGGAGAGGTCAAGACAACATCCGGAACAGATGATGAAGAGAAGGGTAACAACAATAATAACAATAATAACAATAATAACAACACAAACGGAAGCGGAAATAATTCTGGTTCCGGAAATAAATCAACATCCGGCTCTTCCAACAATAAATCTTCTGGAAGCGGTAATAAGTCCACTACTACAGGAGGAAGTACAGGTGTACCTAAAACAGGAGATACACTGGCATCTCAAATGGACATTATGAATCTTCTTGTACTTGCCGGAAGCTTTATCCTGTTTGCATGCCTGAAAAAAAAGAGAGAGAATAACAGATAAGAAAAGAGGAAGCATATGAACAGAGGGAAAATGACATTAAAAAGAATATGGGCTTTCCTGATGGCATGCTTTCTTGGGCTGGGACTGGCGCTGGGAAATCCGGCGCCGGTTATGGCCAAGGATGCGTCCAGCTCCGTGATTTTATCCGTAGAGCGTTTTGCTCTGGGGAAGGGATGGGTGACAGTGCCTGATGTGGTGCCGCTGCAGAACGGAGATACGGTGGCTACGCTTCTGGAACGGTATATGGAAGAACAGGGATACCCTTGTATTGTTAAGCGGGATAGTTCCTATGGGTGGTACCTGGAGGGAATTACTGATGCGGATGGGGATGGACTTCCTCTCAGCATACCTCAAATCATCAAAAACAAAGCAAAAAAAGATGGATATAAGCTGGATGACAGCCTGATAAATGAGTACAAACCAAACCTCACAGAGTATTCATATTCAAAAGAAAGCGCAGGAACCACAACGTCCGGATGGATGTATTCGGTCAATGAAGAGTTTCCGGGATATAGTATGAACGGTTATAAACTGCAGGGCGGAGATGTTGTCCGGGTGCAGTTTAGTTTATATGGGACGGGGCTTGATGTGGAAGGGACTAATGCCTATGATTCCATTTACAAAAAGGCTGATAAATCACAATTACTGACTAAGATTGCTTATATTAATCAGGATACAGAGTCCTGGCTTCCGGAAGAATCAGACAGAGCGGCATATGATACAGCGCTGACAGTAATGCAGAAGCTGAATGCCTCACAGAGTGAAGTGGATAAAGCACTGGAAAATCTGCCTCAGACACAAACAGTTTGGCCGGAGACCGTGGTTTTGTCAAGCAGTACCCTTAGTTTGTATGATAATGACAGTGCAGTGCACCTCAGTGCGGATATATATCCTCAGGAGACTTTATTTAAAAAAATTGCATGGAGTTCTTCTGACGAGTCCATAGTCAGTGTTGACAATAATGGAAATATTATACCTCATGCACCTGGAGAGGCGGATATTACAGCAACCGCTCAGAACGGCGTGAGTGCTTCATGCAGGGTTACGGTTACATACAGGCCATATACAGCCATTGGATTGGATAAGACGGCATTATTCTTTCAGGCAGAACAGACATACCAGTTCCAGGTGACCGGCACACCATCTAATGCGACAGAAGAACTCCAATTGGAGTGGAGCAGCAGCGACGAAAATGTGGCTGTAGTTTCCCAGGAAGGGCTTGTGACTGCAGTCTCAGCGGGAAATGCAGTTATTACGGTTGTAAAAGCAGGAAGTCAGATATCTGCGTCTTGTCAGGTCACAGTGGGTAATGCTATGGAGATGGCAGAAGCAGCAGCGGGGCTGATCAGAGCACTTCCGAAAGCCGGAGAACTGACGATTCAGGATTCCGCTCAGGTGGCAGAAGCATCGGGAGCATATCAGTCGTTGTCTGAGGAGGCTAAAACGTATCTTGAAGACCGGGCAGAGCTGGAACAGAAGCTGGACAGGTGTGTATCCATGATGGAGGCTCTGCAGAAGAAGTATGCAAATGTAGCAGCAGCAGAAGAGCTGATAGGGCAGATTCCTTCTTTATCGGCACTGACCATTGACAGCAGCAAGACAGTGGAGGAAGCCCGGACCGCATATGAAGGTTTGAGGGCAGAAGAAAAGGTTTTGATCGATACTTCACTTAAGAACAAGCTGGACAGCGCAGTAAAACGTATGGAAGAATTAAAAGAGCACGTGAATACAGTAAACAGTATCCTGGCATCTCTTCCTGAAACGTTAACCCTGGAGGAAGCTGAGCTGATTGGTCAGGCCGCAGAAGAGTATAATAATTTGGATGACGCGCAGAGGGCACAGCTTTTTACCGGTGCCGAGGAACGGCTGTCACAGGCACTTTCTGCATTGCCCCAGTTGATCACTGAGGCAGCGGAGGTCATGGACACTACTGCTAAAGTAAATCTTGAGGCGGCAGAGACAGCAAATTTTCTCAAAGCAGCAGAAGCTTTTGATCAGTGGAAGGATTTGCTGGCCGTAAGTGAGAGTACAGCCAAAAAGATTCAGGATGTTAAGAATTGGATTGGAAGCAATATCCATAGCCAGAACGGTGTGACTGCAGATAGTTACTGGTATATTAAAACAAATGCAGAAAAAACCGGGGATACCCGGGAGGCTGAAAAAGCAATCCGTAAAAAATATAAGAACGCAGAGGATTGTAAGTCAGCATGGAATTTGTCTTATACTGACATCAGAGATGGTAATAGTTATGAGCAGGAAAAAAATGTAACCATGACTTTTTCAGTGAGCAAACTGTCTTCTATGGAGAATCCTGTCCTTTTTTCCTATAAAGATGGCAAACTGAAAAAAATGAAGGCGGAGATAAATTCTAAAGCAGATACGATTTCCACCAAGGCAAAGACAGACGGAATGTATTTGATAGTGAATGTCCCTGTTCCTCTTACCGGGCTGAGTATGGAGAGTCAGATCCAGATTACAAAAGGCAATAGTAAAACGCTGACTCCAGAAAAAGTACCGGCAGATGCAACCAGTAAGGTGAATTATGTGTGGAAAAGTTCAGATTCTTCCGTTGTATCTGTGGACAGCAGTGGTGTAATTACAGCTAAAAAAGAAGGTACAGCCACTGTGACAGCTTCGGTTGAGGGCAAATCATCTATTAAAGCATCTGTAAAAGTAAAAGTCATAACAAAAGCGGACTCTCTGTCCCGTTCCGTGTCAGATGTACTGGCAGAGACAAAGGCATATGTTCTTGCCACAGATAAAAACCCCACTGTTGGAAGCGAATGGTATGTGATCGCTCTTGCACGGGGAGGGATGGATTTAAATGACAGTTATTTTTCTACATATTACAATCATCTGGCAAATTATTTAGCAGAGAAGAAGGGAGTGCTGACTGACACTAAAAAGTATTCTGAGTACAGTAAAACTATATTAACAGTAACTGCAATAGGCAAAGATGCGCGGAATGTGGCAGGTTATAATCTTCTTGAATATCTGTCGGATTTTAACAATGTCAAGGCACAAGGCCGCAACGGCCCTATTTGGGCTTTGATCGCCCTTAACTGTCATCCGGATTATACAATCCCTGAAAAGTCAGGAGTATCCAATCAGACAACAGAACAAAAACTGATAGATTATATTGTGGATGCACAGGTAAAGGACGGCGGCTGGACACTGACCGGATCAACAGCAGATTCGGATATGACAGGAATGGCACTTCAGGCTTTGGCACCCTATTATAAGAAAGACGGATATGATAAGGTGACAAAGGCAGTTGATAAAGCTCTGGATAATCTCAGTTCCATGCAGTTGTCAAGTGGTGGATTTGGTACCATGAATGTGGAAACCTCAGAGTCGGGAGCACAGATTCTTACAGCGCTGAGCGCATTAGGGATAGATCCTCAGACAGATGCAAGGTTCATTAAAAATGGTAAATGGATTGTGGGAAATATGATATCTTATCATATTAAAGACAGCGGGTTTATGCACGTAAAGGCCGGAGCGGAAAACAACGGTGGTGCCGAGCCGGGAACGGTGGACGGTCTTGCAACAGGGCAGGGGTTCTATTCTCTGGTAGCATATCAGCGTTTTCTGGATAAGAAGACAAGCCTTTACGATATGTCGGATTTGATTGTGCAGCCGGGAGGCTCCGGTGATGGAAGCGGAACCGGTCTGCCGGAGGAAGAAACTTCAGAATCAGTGCAATCGAAGCAGACGGGAACTTCTCAATCGTCATCTTCAGGCAGCAGTAAGACAGCATCAGGAAGCAGCAATAAGAAGACAGCGGCCGGCACTACAGCTAAGAAAAAGACTGAAGAAAACGATTCCAAGAAAAAAGAGAAGGATACACTCTGGAGTTTCAATGGGGACACATACGAGCCGGAAGTCAGAGAAAAAGCCGGAATGGATGCGTCTGAAGATACAGAAGAAACAGCAGCGGACAGCAGCGGAGGTGAGAGCAAACAGGGACTGGCCAGGATTTTCAATAAAAATACACTGCCGTATATTCTCTGTATAGCCTGCGGAGCAGCAGTCATTGGTGTCTGTGTTTATTTTAAAAAGAAAAATTAGCATTGAAAAGAGGGAAAGTGCATTAGGGCACTCTCCCTTTTGGTGCTGTGTTGGAGGCGAAACAAATGAAAAGGAAGAGAAAAGTATTCCTGGTCCTTTTAATTGCTTTTGTAATTTTAATAACCGGAGGATGCAGCCAGAAGGTAAAAAGTGATCAAATCACACAGCTTGACAGAGTAGAAACCACAGAGAAAAAGGGTACATCAGTCAAAAAACTTGAAAAGATAAATCAAATACCAGATGACGGTATTATCACAGCCGCTCAAATGGATACGATATCCGGTGAAGATGGTCAATTCCAATTTTCCGGAAAGGATCAGGATAAAGGGATTACTTATGTATGGACCTATGAAGGAAAACGAATCAAAAACCCTGTTGATCAGAATCTAAAAGTTGAATTTTCTGATGCCAAGATAGAAGAGGTAAAAAAAGCCGGGGGAAATGCTCCGTATGGCCTGGCCATTACACTGCAGAAAATGAATTTGGCGGCGCCGGCAGCTCTGGGCCTTACTTTAAATGAAAAGTGGGATGCAGATAATGCCGTTTTATGCAAATATGTGGATGGAGAAGCAAGGAAGGTTTGTGATGTGGTTGTAGGCTCTGTCTCCGGAATCGGGGATAAGGCGCTGACTAATCTTGCTTTTAATGTTTTAGAAGTAGGTGATACTTATTATATACTTGCCGGCAAAAGTAAAGAAGATAATGAGGAAAACAAAGGCGCAGAGGAGAAAACAAAAAATAACGGAAACAATGATCAGCAAAGTCATGAGGTAGACAATTCACCGACAGGTAATAATCAAAATGACTCAGAACAGGCTGCAGAGACTCAGAGCGGGCAATCGTCCGGCGAAAATCAAAATGATCAGGGCTCGTCCCATACCTGCACCATATCGATTGAATGTTCCACAATTCTTAATAATTGGGATGATTTAAATGAAGCAAAAGCGGATTTTGTACCCTCAGATGGGTGGATTCTATATACCTCTGAGGTAGAGTACTCTCCGGGTGAAACTGTGTATGATGTCTTGTACCGGGTGTGTAAAGATACTTCCATCCAAATGAGTGCAAAGTATACACCTGCCTATGGTTCTTACTATGTGGAAGGCATCAACCAGCTCTATGAGTTTGACTGCGGCGAATTGTCCGGCTGGATGTACAGCGTGAATGGCTGGTTCCCAAATTACGGCTGTTCTCAGTATGAAGTCAGCGATGGTGACATAATCGAATGGCGCTACACCTGTGACCTGGGCCGTGATGTGGGAGATCAGTATTATGAATAAACGGTCGGATGCATTTTCAGCCTGCCATCCTGCTGTAAATTTCTTTTACTTCATGCTTGTACTGCTGGTCACCATGTTTCTCAGCCATCCGGTCCTTCTGGGCATTTCCTTTTTGGGCGCATTTTTCTATGCGGTGCGCCTGAAGGGGTGGAAGGCTGTGGCAAAATTCAATTTGATCTTCACGCTTCCTGCTATGGTGATCGTGGCATTTATCAACCCGGCGTTTAACCACTATGGCGTCACTACGCTTTTTTATCTGAAGACAGGGCCGGTGACGTTGGAGGCTATTGTGTATGGAATCGTTCTGGCCTCCATGCTGTTTATTGCTATATTGTGGTTTTCCTGTTATAACGAGGTTATGACCACAGATAAGTTCGTCTACCTGTTTGGCAGGGTGATTCCGGCGCTTTCCCTGGTGCTTTCCATGGTATTCCGCTTTGTGCCGAAATTCAATGCACAGGTAAAGGTTATACGAAACGGGCAGAAATGCGTGGGACGTGATATGAGCAATGGAAAACTGATAAAGAAAATCCGTTATGGACTCACGATCCTTTCCATCCTGATCACCTGGGCCTTGGAGAACGCCATAGACACCTCAGATTCCATGAGGGCCAGAGGATACGGCCTGAAGGGCCGTTCCTCGTTCTCCATCTATCACTTTGACAGAAGGGATGTGACGGTCACAGGTATTCTGGCCGGGCTTCTGGGAGTATGCCTCTTGGGATTTCACTATGGGTTTTCCTTTGCGCAGTATGATCCGGTGATTAAGATCGGCGGTATCCCGCTGACGCCTTGGAGCGTAATCACCTATCTGGCCTGGACGTTTATATGCTTTTTCCCCTTTCTGCTGGGATTATGGGAGGATGAGAGCTTTAAGAAACTGGAGAAGAAAATGCGTATGGACAGGGATATCCCCTGGTACTTAAAGGAAGATGAACCGGGCAGTGAGCAGAAGATTTTGAAGACAGACATGACATTTACAGAATATATGAATGGCGGGAAAGAAACAGAGGGAGGAACGGAATGTGAATTGTATTGAAATAGAAAAGTTCAGTTTTCTGTATCCCCAGCAGACGGTACCTGCGCTGGCCGGGGTGGATATGACAGTGGAGGAGGGCAGCTTTGTTGTGCTGTGCGGAAAAAGCGGATGCGGAAAAAGTACACTTTTGAGACAGATGAAGACAGTCCTTGCCTCCCATGGACAGAAAAGCGGATGTATACGGTATTTTGGAACAGAGCTTGAAGAGGTGGATGAGAGAACCCAGAGTGCGGAGATTGGTTATGTGCTTCAGAATCCTGACAACCAGATCGTGACGGACAAAGTCTGGCATGAGCTGGCTTTCGGACTGGAGAGTCTTGGCTATGACAGTGCCACTATACGGCTCAGAGTGGCTGAGATGGCTTCTTATTTCGGTATACAGGCATGGTTCCTGCGTAATGTAAACGAGCTGTCAGGAGGCCAGAAGCAGCTTCTGAATCTGGCTTCTGTTATGGCTATGCATCCGAGGCTGCTGATCCTGGATGAGCCTACATCCCAGCTTGACCCCATAGCAGCCTCGGATTTTCTGGAGACAGTGAGGAAGATCAACAGGGATGTGGGAACCACGGTTATTCTTACAGAACACCGCCTGGAGGATGTGATCCCCTGGGCAGACCAGGTATATGTCATGGATGGCGGCAGAATGATTGCTGACGGCACGCCCTCAGAGATAGGGCGGAAACTCAAGGAGCTGGGGCATGATATGTTTCTTTCCATGCCCACGCCTATGCAGGTATATGCCGGGGTGGAGAGCAGCCGGGAGTGTCCCCTGACCGTAAGGCAGGGAAGGAGATGGCTGGAAAAGGAGCTTGAAGACCTTCAGCTAAAGGCCGCAGAGTGTGAAGAAAACATAGGCGGAAACGGCAGGGAAACAGAATCCGTTCATCATGAGACAGAATCCGTCAGGAAGAGAACCCATGTATTTTCAGAGAAGGAAGTACCGGAAATACGTCTCAGAGATATCTGGTTCCGCTATGAGCGTGAGCTGCCCGATGTGGTGAAGGGACTTTCCCTGGATGTAAGGAAACGGGAAATCTTCGCGCTGGTGGGCGGCAACGGCACCGGCAAAAGTACCACCATGAATCTGATCGCCCGTATCCGCCACCCGTACAGAGGGAAAATATGGCTGGAGGGGAAGAGCATAGATAAATACACGGATAATGAGCTGTATCACGGCTTCCTCGGCGTAATGCCCCAGAATCCCCAGAGTCTTTTTGTGAAGAAGACAGTGCGGGACGATCTGTATGAAATGATTGACGGAAAAAAAGAAAAAAGGAGCGACGCTTTTTCCATAGAAATGAGCAAGAGAGATGCTGTTGCGGGAATTGTGTCCCTGACAAAGCTGGCGGACCTTTTAGACCGTCATCCCTATGATCTGAGCGGCGGAGAACAGCAGCGGCTGGCACTTGCAAAGGTGCTGCTGCTGCGCCCCAGGATCCTGCTCATGGATGAGCCTACGAAGGGGATAGACAACCACTATAAAAAAGAACTGGGAGAAATCCTGCGAAAGCTGACAGAACATGGTGTTACCATTCTTCTCATTTCTCATGATGTGGAATTCTGTGCGCAGTACGCGGACCGGGTGGGTCTGTTCTTTGAGGGAAATGTGGTGACAAATAAACCGGCAAAAGAATTTTTTGCGGGAAACAGTTTCTATACAACCGCTGCAAACCGTATGTCACGACAGTTCTTTCCTGACGCGGTGACCGTGGAGGATGTGGTTGCAGGAGTGGATGCATACGTCAGGAGGTGAACAGTATGCTGCGGGATGATAAATTAGATGATTTTCTGGATGTGTTTTGGGATGAGAAGAGTGCAGACTCCGTGGACACGGATTTTTGGGAGGAGCCTCAGGGAAAGGAGAAACTTAATTATCTGGAATACAGTGACTTGATGGCTGTCCCGAAGAATAAGGGGAAACTGCCGCCCAGGACTCTGGCGGCTATATTTCTGATCGTGGTCATGATACCTGTGACCATATGGGTGGGGATACATTTTTTCAATGACAGGAAATATCTCCTGATCAGTCTGTTCATTGTGTTCTATTCTATGATACCGTTTTTTCTGACCTTTGAAAGCCGAAGGCCCCAGGCCAGGGAAGTGTTGATCATCGCAGTGCTCACGGCCATAGCGGTGGCCGGCAGGGCGGCATTTTTCATGGTACCCAGTTTTAAGCCGGTCATGGCGTTTGTGATCATATCGGCAGTGTGTTTTGGGGCCGAGTCCGGATTTTTGGTAGGGGCACTTTCCATGCTGGTGTCAAATATGCTGTTTGGGCAGGGGCCATGGACGCCCTGGCAGATGTTCTCCATGGGTATCATCGGGTTTCTGGCCGGAATACTGTTCCAGAAAGGATGGCTGAAGGCCAGGAAGGTTTCTCTCTGTATCTTTGGTTTCTGGGCAGCCCTGTTTATTTACGGAGGAATCATGAACCCGGTGTCGCTGCTTATGTCCTCCTATGCCATAACGAAGAGGAACCTTCTGGCTATCTATATATCAGGGCTGCCGGTGGACATGGTGCACGGGGCGGCAACGGTTATCTTTCTTCTGCTCGCCAGTAAACCCATGATCGAGAAGCTGGAGAGAATCAAAATAAAATACGGTTTGATTGAGGAGTAGAGTATGACAGAAGAGAAAAGGACGGAAGAGAAAGAAGCGGAAGACGTAAAGTCTGCGGATAAAAAGAAAAAAAACAGGATTCTGAATATTGTGATACTGTGTGCGGTATGCATCATCGCCTATGGAGTCTTCAATATGATATCCCTGCAGAAGCAGTATAAACGGGCCGGGGAGGAATATGCCCGGGTGCAGAAGACTGCCGGTATGGATCAGGCAGAGGATGTTTCGGCTGATCCGAAGAAGGATGACGGGGATGCGGATGTTCCGGAGGTTCCGGATGTGCAGGTGGATCTGAAGTCTCTTCAGAAGGAGAATCCGGACACGGTGGCCTGGCTCTATTACCCGGCTCTTGGCATTAACTATCCGGTCATGCAGGATGAGGATAATACATATTATATCAAGCATACATTTTCCGGGGATAAGAACGCGGTGGGAAGTATTTTTCTGGATGCGTACGGAAATAAGGATTTTTCAGATGCAAATACCTTCATCTTCGGCCACAACATGAGGGATGGCTCCATGTTCGGCAGTATGAAGAATATACGGGATGAGGGGACCGTCAAAGAGAATCCGTATTTCTGGATCTATACAGCGGATGGCTGGAGCAGATACCGGATATTCTCCTATCATGATGCCAACGCCACAAAAAAAGATATGGCATTCCAGATCAAGTTTGAAAACGAGCAGGCGCATCAGCAGTTCCTGCAGACCATACTGGACGCTTCAGAAGAGAAGCTGGGCGTGGAAGTGACGATCAGGGATAAAGTGGTGACCCTGGCCACCTGTACCAGTGACGCATCCGTAAGGCTTGTCATTCACGGGGTACAGAAGGATTAAAAAGTATAAGGACGGCGAAAAGGAAAAGATATATGATGCAGGATAAAAGGTTTCTGCCCGGCAAAGGGGATAAACTCTATAGAGATGAAAAATATATTGCCGCGGTTTTCGGAGGAAAAAGGAAGGTTCTGAGCACTTCGCCCCAGAACGGGGGATTGAGGACAGACTTAAAAGCTGTATATAATTATGACGGCGGACAGGAGGGGGAAAAGGAGATACGGCTTGAGGGAGGGACCTATGAAAGTCATATGCGTTATGTCTCTGACAGCATCATAGGTTTGTCAGCGGACTCGTCATCAGGTATTATGACAGCCGCCTCTATGAAAAATGCCTCTTATGTCAGGACACAGTACAGGGATATTGCCGTCAGCGTGATCGCAACAGGCGGTATTGAAGTCAACGCCGGGCGTGCAGGGGACCGGGCATCCTGGTACGAGAAGGACGGGGTCTGGGTGGATCTGGACGGGGAATGCAGGCATACACTGGGAACGATCAATCTTATGATTTTCCTGAATGCGGACCTGACAGACGGGGCCATTGCCAAGGCCCTGATAACCTGTACAGAGGCAAAAACAGCCGCGATCCAGGAGCTGTGCATAGCCAGCAGATATTCCCACGGGCTTGCCACGGGTTCCGGTACAGACGGCACGATCATTGTGGCTGACATGGAGTCTGATTTTAAGATCACGGAGACGGGCGCACACAGCAAAATAGGAGAAATGATAGGATGTGCGGTGAAAGAGGCTGTGATGGAATCCCTGTTTCTGCAGACTGGCGCAGGCGCCAGGATGCAGCACAATGTCTTCCGAAGGCTGGAGAGATTCTGCATAACGGCAGATGCGGCAGCCTCCCGTGCTGTGGAGACAGGCGTCATAGAGCCGTCAGAACAGGCGGATTTTAAGCGGCAGGCAGAAGAGTGGGCAGGCTGCGGAGATGCAGTTTCATGGGCCGCTCTTGAAGCGCATCTGCTGGATGAGAGGGAGTGGGGGATGCTGAAGGAAAGGGAAGTGCTGGATGCGGAGAGGAAGCTTCTGTGTGCATTCGGGATGGACAGTCCCCGTATGGGAGAGGATGCTGTTCTCATGGATCATATTATTTTTGCGATTAAAGAAAGAATATGAGCCGGAGGAATTGACAGATACCGGCCATTGTGCTAAAGTAATCATGTGTATAAATTCCATATCAGCTTGCCAAGTGCATCAGGATTTAGTTTTGCCCTCTTTTAGAAAATCCTGGTGAAAAGGGAATCAGGTGTAAGTCCTGGACGATCCGGTCACTGTGAGCGGGGAGCGAAGCGCATAAGTCCATTGTATAAGAGATTATATGAGAAGGAGCGCCGAACGAAGATCCGTGAGTCAGGAAACCTGCTTGGATGAGTAAAAGGTTGAGACTTCCGAAGAAAGTTTTCCATCCATTATGTTATTTGATATGGAATGCCTGCTTAGAACGTGAACGAAACAGGAACCTGTGTGAGGAATTTATGCATCCATGAAAAGCAGGAGGAGCCCAAGAGACGATTTTGTTTCTATATGTTTTATCCTCCGCACCCCAAATGTATAGATTGGTCTGACATCATCCGCTCATGGGCCTCCTGCAGGTAAAGGAAATAGTGTTAGAAGCTGCTGCGGGATAACTGCCTGTCAGCAGCTTTATTTATGACAGGGACAGCCGGCAGAGTGTCCGTGCGAGACAGACCGGAGGGATTCAGAAGGGAGAATCAGTAATATGCGTGAAGAAGATTTGATTGCAGTCGCTGAGGATGCGGGGTTTGCGAAAGCCGCCGTAATGAACACGGAAGATTTAGAATTTGAACATGAGTTCCGCAAGTTCTGCGAACAGAACGACTGTGGAAATTATGGCAATAACTATGGATGTCCACCCTACTGCGGAACCCCCGAAGAGATGGAGAACAGAGTTATGCAGTACCGCCGGGCGGTAGTTTTCCAGTCCAGAACACCTGTTAACAACATCTTTGATGATGCGGAGACAAAACAGATCAAGAAGATACACACCCGGATGACACTGCGCACAGTAGAAGAACTCAAGAGAAGAGGACTGGATAAGGACGGCATGTTCGTCATGTGCGGACCCTGCAACCTGTGCGACGCATGTAATATGCCGGAAGGAAAACCATGCGTGCAGGAGCAGAATCGTTTTTCCTGTCTGTCTGCGTATTGTATAGATGCGGCGAAGATGGCGAAACACTGCAATATGAATATGCAGTGGAATGGGGATGTGGTTTCGTTTTTTAGTATGTATCTTTTTGATAAAAAATAAAGAATAACGGATTGCAGAGAAGGTCAGATACGGAGCAGTCCGGACTGATAAATATATGAATATTAGATGGTACTTCGTAAATGGAGTACCATTTTTTTAATGTGTTTTGTATCATATCTGCTGATTGAGACAGAGCATTCCCAAAAGTTAGTAAATATTCACAAAATTTAATGACAAATTTCGCATATTATAGACAATTGCCAAAAGCGATTGTATAGATTATAATACAATTATTAAACGTGCACGGACACGGTGTAGGAGAAACCATGAAAGTTACAATCCGAGAAGTCGCAGAAGCAGCGAATGTATCAAGAGGGACAGTGGACCGGGCCTTAAATCACAGACCGGGTGTAAATCCGCAGGTAGCGGAAAGAATCATAAAAATAGCAGACGAGCTGGGGTATAAGCCCGATATGGCAGCCAGAACACTGGCAAATAAAAGATATACTAAGACAATAGGCGTAATTCTTTGTTCGGAGGGCAATCCATTTTTTAATGATGTTATCAATGGTGTCAACAACGCACTGGAGGAAATGGGGCATTTTGGAATACAGAATATTGTCAGAAAGATTAAAGGGTTTGACGCGGACCTTTTACTAAAAGAAATAGATGGACTTCTGGCAGAAAAAATATCCGGTCTTGTAATAACTCCGGTTAATTCCCCAAATGTGGCACAGAAGATCCAGGAATTGGAAGACGCAAATATACCGGTAGTAACTATAAATACAGACATATCCAGTGTAAAACATCTTGCGTATGTGGGGTGCGATTATATAACCAGCGGATGTGTGGCAGGTGAACTGCTGGGTATGATGAGCAATGGATTCGAGGAACATGTCGCCCTGATCATCGGTTCCAGTATGGTCATGGCACAGGAGCAGCGTCTCAGGGGAATAAAGAAAACCCTGAAAAGAGATTACAGTAATATAACAGTGGAAGCAGTTATTGAGAATGACGACGATGACCAGAAATCATATGAACAGGTGAAAGCGCTGCTGAAAGAGAAGCCTGAACTGACTACGATCTGTTTTGCATCAGCAGGTGTGGAGGGTGGTATAAAGGCCGTCCGTGAGTCGGAATGCGGAAGAAAGCTCCGTATAATAACGTATGACCTTACGGATATTGTGCGGGAAAATTTGAAATCCGGTGTTGTCTCAGCCACCATTTGTCAGGAGCCCTTCAGGCAGGGATTTCTGGGAGTTGAAATTTTAGGGCGTTATCTTTTATATGGCACAAAACCAAAGGAATCTACAGTAAAGACGCATATATTTATAGCAACAAAATATAACTTATGAAAGTTTCTCTTTATCCGATCAAGGGTAAAGAGAAAAAATTTAACCTTTATCGTGCACGGACACGAAAGAAAAGATTAGTTTTAAGCGTATGCTTTTACTAATAAATTTCAAAGGGTTTTATGAAACTCGAGATAGTAAAATTCTTTGATGAACTACATTGGAGGAGGAAGAAAAATGGCAACCAGCAGAGAAAGGCTGAATCAGACACTGAATCATATTGAGCCGGAAGAAGTGGTCGTAGATATGGGGGCGACACCAATTACCGGAATCAATGCAAATGCTCTTGACCGGTTAAGGAGGGCACTGGGCCTGGAGGAAAAAAGAGTAAAGATCAACGAACCTCTTCAGTTATTGGGGGAAGTGGAAGAGGATGTTCGTCAGAAACTGCATCTTGACTGTGTGGAAGTATCCACAGGCATGAACATGTTCGGATTTTCCAATTCGGGCCGTAAGCCCTGGGTATTGCAGTCCGGTCTTGCAGTTGATGTTCCCTTGAATTTTAATACCACAGTAGATGAGACAGGTCGTACATATCTGTATCCCCAGGGGGATTTAAGCGTACCGCCATCCGGTATGATGCCAAAAGGGGGATTTTTCTTTGACAACATTACCAGAGGAAATATCGAGTTTGATGAAGACACAGACAGTGCGCGGGTGGATTTTAAGGATGACTTTGCTGTCATTACAGATGAACAGCTGGATGAACTGAAACGGCAGTGTGACTACTACTATAACAATACAGATTACGGAATTGTTTACAGCGGTGCCATAGCCTCAATAGGTGATTTTGCAACGGTTCCCGGACCGAATGTGAAATATCCGAAAGGAATCAGGAACCTGTCAGATTTTATGATGGCACATCATGTATGTCCGGACTATATCCATGAGATTTTTGAGATGCAGGTGGAGACGGGACTAAAAAATGCAGAATTGATCCGCCAGGCCTGCGGCGACAAAATCCAGGTGATTTACATATCAGGGACAGACTTTGGAACTCAGAACGGGCCGTTTATGTCATTGGATTCGTTTAGAGAGTTTTACAAACCGTATTATAAAAGAATCAATGACTGGGTGCACAAAAATACAAATTGGAAAACATTTTATCATACATGCGGCGCAGTCATGACATTTTTACAGGACTTTTACGAAGCAGGAATGGATATTCTGAATCCTGTTCAGCTCTCAGCCAAGGGAATGAATGGTAAGATCCTGAAGGAAGAGTGGGGCGATAAGTTTGTTTTCTGGGGTGGAGGTATTGATACACAGCATACTCTGCCTTTCGGTACACCGGATGAAGTATATCAGGAGGTAAGAGAACGCCTGGAACTATTTTCAAAGGGCGGCGGATTTATATTTAATACAACGCACAATATACAAAGTCCTACAAGTGCAGAGAATATGCTGGCAATGTTTCAGGCAGTTGAAGATTTCAAGAATACGAAATAGGTCTCGTTTTGGAGAGGAAAGTGGGGAAAAACTATGAAAAAAATGGCGATGTTTTTGGGAACGGCAATGCTGATGACTACAATTTTAACCGGATGCGGCGGCACAAGCGAAGAGACAGATAATGGGGGGAAGGAAAATCAGGCGGATACAGGTACAGGGGGAGATACAGAGACAGTAACAGATACGAATTCAGATGATATTGTAATATGGGCATTTGCAGAACCACATGCGGAATATTTCAGATGGGTGACAGAGGAATATAAGAAGGAACATCCGGATGTTAATTTTACCATTGAGATCATGACAACAGATGCGCTTTCTGAACGTTTGGCAGTGATCAATGCATCCGGGGGAGAAGGAGCCCCCGATTTGGTAGATCAGGAACAGGGGTTTTTCTCACGCTTTATGTCCGAGGAGCAGATGTGCTATTATCCTCTTGACGAATTTATGGAGCGGGACGATGTAACGGATAAGATGGTCAAGAACCGCTTGGACCTGTATGCTTATGATGGACATTATTACGGCCTGGAGCATGCTCTGTGTCCGGTGACTATGGCATACAGAAAAGATTTATTTGAGGAATATAATATTGAAATTCCAACCACATGGGAGGAATATAAAGCTGCAGCAGAGGAATTTGCAAAACATGATATTTATATTTCGGCAACAAAGGATATGTCAATGGGCGGCGAACTTGACGAGATTGTTTTACTTCTGCGCGCTGCCGGTCTGGACTATGTGGACGAAAACGGCAAACTGAATATCACAGATGAATTTAAAAACATTGTCATGGATTATGTCCAAATGCAGCAAAACGGAATGATGTATGCCTGGGAGACACAGGACGAGGCATGGCCGGTGGTAGCGGAAGATAAAGTGGCAACCTATTTTACCGCTGACTGGGCGGCAGGGTGGCTCAGGGATAATGTTCCGGAACAGAGTGGAAAATGGCAGATGGCACCATTGCCGAAGCTTACAGATACAGCTTCTGTGGTATCCGTCAGGGGAGGTACAGGCCTTTGTATGACAAAGTATACGGACAAAGATAAAGAGGAGCTTTGGGACTTCATGAAGTTTGCACAGCTGGATAAAGATAACTGTGTAAAGAAATACGAAATGATCGCATTATATCCACCGGTTTACGATGCCATGCCTGAATGTAACAGTCCGGTAGAGTATTATGACAATCAAAATCTTGGAGAACTCTATGAAAGCCTTGCAGACGAGATACCTGTACAGTATCAGGCAGACTGGAGAAATGCCTTTACAGAATCCTTTAATTCCAATGCCTACGATCTGGTAGAGGGAAATATAAGTATTGATGAGCTGACAGATATATTGACAGAGGCGGTGAATGAATATAACGAATCAAAATAACATACAGGAGGATATGTAAATATGAAGAGAAATAAACGAAAAATTATGCCGTATCTTTTCATATCACCGTTTTTTATCCTGTATGCGATCTTTGGATTATATCCTGCAGTTTCAGGTCTGATATTGTCTTTGCAGACAAAAGCCGGACAGTTTACATTTTCCAATTATCAGACAGTGTTTATGGACTCCAGGTTCTGGAAGTCTGTAACGAATGCTGCCATTTATATGCTGGGGAGTATATTTATTATACTTCCCGTTGCATTAATTGCCGCGCTGATGCTGAACAGTAAATTTATGGGTAAGAAAAGCGGCTTTGTTTCAACCGCATTTTTCATTCCAAATGTAACATCTGTTATTGTAGTAGGCATTGTATTTAAATTAATCCTTAGAACTAATAACGGGTTGATCAATACAGCTTTACAGGATATGGGTATCATAGAAAGGGCGGTTAAATTTTTAAGTGATCCGGTGTGGGCGATTCCTTCCGTGCTTTTGATCGGATGTTGGAGATATTTTGGTATTAACAGTCTGTATTTTCTGAGCGGTTTACAGGGGATACCCACGGAACTTGGGGAGGCGGCCAGAATCGATGGTGCGGGCAAGTGGAAAGAGTTCTGGTATATTACACTACCTTTGCTGAAGCCTATTATGACATATATCGTATTTATTGCGATTACGGGTTCTTTTGCCATGTTTGGCGAAGTCATCACCCTGGTTCAAAACGGTTCATCTGTGGGTTCAAGGGATTCCATGCTGTATCCCGTTATATACCTGTACAATATGATGTTTAAAAATAATCAGGTAAACCGCGCGGCTACGATGGGATATATGATAGCAGTTATCCTTCTGGTAATCACAACTATACAGAGATATCTGTTTCGTGAGAAAGACTGAGGTATGCGGATGAAGAAAAAAAGAGTGATTGCAAGTATCCTTTTCCATATAGTATTGTTGGTGGCTGTGCTGTTCATCCTGTACCCCTTCGTATTTATGATATCAGGAGCACTTAAGACGGATCTGGAGATGAACAGGCATATATTACGGCTGATTCCGAGGGAGATAACCCTTGATAATTTTAAAACCCTATTTGAGACTATCCCGTTCTGGAAGCAGTTTATGAACAGCTTTTGTGTGGCTGCGGCTGCTGCGGTTCTTGCTATGCTGGTTGACGGGCTGGTGGCATATGGATTCACAAGATTTGAATTTAGAGGAAAAGGTATTCTTATGAGCCTGATACTGGCAACGATGCTGATACCCCCGCAGGTGCTGATGGTTCCCCAGTTTCAGATGTATAAAACCATGGGGCTGTTCGGATCGTATGTACCCCTGATCATACCGGCACTGATAAACGCATTTGGAATATTTCTGCTGTGTCAGATCATGGGACAGATTCCAAAAGATTTATATGAGAGCGCAATGATTGATGGGTATGGTGAGTTTAAGATATTCATGAAGATAGCAATACCCCTAAGTAAGGCAGGAATTGGCATACAGGGTGTTCTTACATTTATGAATACATGGAATGATTTTATGACGCCTTTGATCTATCTGAATGCGGAGGAAAAGTATACACTGCCTATTGGCCTCATGCGTCTTCAGAGTTTTTATAAGATATCTTACGGGGCACCTCTTGCAGGGGCGTTACTGTCATGTATTCCGGTTATCATTATACTGGCTGTAGTGGGGCAAAAATATTTTGTGAAGGGACTGATGGCAGGGGCCGTCAAGGGTTAAGTAAGCAGAAGGGATAAGTGTGTAGGTAGATATGAAAAGCTATATAGTGACAGAAAAGGGAATGGACCTGCTGACAGGTCTGGCAGCAAAGGAATTAAGGCGTTATCTTTATGTGTTGGGTTTGGAGCTGCCGCTGATAGTGAATAAAATGCCGGATAGCGGGAATGCGATAATTGCCGCATGTAAAGGAAGCAGCTTATTAGAATCATATGGACATGTTCTGGACTATACAGATCTTGGTGAAGAAGGATATATCTTGTATGGTTCAGGTACCGGAAAGGATCCGGTCATACTTACCGGAAATACGGAGATTTCTGTACTTTACGCAGCGTATCATTTTTTGGAGCTGCTGGGAATCAGATTTTATCTTCATGGGGATACCATACCGGAAGAGGATTGTGCTGTTGACATATGGAATAGGAAGATAAATATCAGAGAAATACCAATTTTTAAGGAGAGAGGAATCCATCCGTTTCATGACTTTCCGGAGGGACCGGATTGGTGGAATAAGGATGATTATTATGCGATTCTGACACAACTGCCGAAGATGCGGGCTAATTTTTTTGCACTCCATACCTATCCTGAAAACAGGGAAGAACCAAAGGCAATGACCGCAGAACCACTGGTCTGGATCGGAAAGAAAGAAGACTGTAATAAAGATGGCACGGTAAAGTACAGTTATCCGGTCCAGCATTTTAAGACCAATGGAAACAGCTGGGGATATCATCCTATGAAGACAAAGGATTACCCTTGCGGGGTGGGAAATATATTTGAGAAAGACTGTTATGGCCCAGATTATATGCAGGGGTATGAAGACGAAATATACAGTCATGAAATACACGAAGCAGATGTTCCGGCCGAGAAGTATAATCGGATGTTTAACGCTTATGGTAAAGTTTTGGCAGAGACCTTTTCTTATGCTAAAAAGATGGCCGTTAAGACATGTATAGGAACAGAAGCTCCCCTGACAATACCGGAAGCAGTAAGAAAACGTCTGGGTATTACAGAAGAGCCGGATAAAGAAATGATTCAAAGCCTTTATGAAGGTATTTTTGAAAGAATCAAAAGGACCCATTCCCTTGATTATTATTGGATGTGGACACCGGAAGACTGGACATGGCTTGGAAATACAAAGGAAGATACAGAAAAAACCATAAGGGACTTTTCCTGTGCCTTGGAGGCAAAAGAGAAGGTGGATGCCCCCTTTGAGCTGGCTGTCTGTGGCTGGACATTGGGTCCACAGGAGGACCGCGCGGCATTTGACAAGTATCTGCCGGAGAATATGCCATTTTCATGTATTAACAGAAATGTAGGCTTTGATCCGATTGAGCCTAAATTTCAGGATTTGAAAAAAGACAGGCCATCCTGGGCAATACCCTGGCTGGAGGATGACCCTGCCATGATTTCTCCCCAGTTATGGGTGGGCAGGATGCGCAGGGATGCCTTCGACGCCAAACGATACGGTTGTGACGGACTTCTTGGGATTCACTGGAGAACAAGTAGTATTGCGCCAAATATTAAAGCACTGATGGAAGCCGCCTGGGAGCAGCCCTGGAATGAGTCAGTGTCTGAAAAAATATGTCTGGAAGGATATGTGGGAGCGGATTCTTATACAGAGGAATACCCTGAGTGCAAGGGCGTTTTGAACACAGCCAGAAAGGGGTGTTCAGGGTATGTTTTAAAACTTCCGCCGGGAAATTATACAGTATGTATGGTATTCCAGAAGTGTGATGCAAAACTGGATATTAAGATCAAAAACCTGATTTTACGTGATAGAATGATCAGTGAGGAAAATAATGAAATTTGTGTCCCTGATATAGAGGTGGAACAGGATACGGTCCTTTCCATTGATTTTATGGTAAAAGAAGGATGCCCGGCAATTTCCGCTGTCACAATTGAGGGAGCGACCAAAAATAACCAGCTTGCGGGCAATGATTTCTCCAGGAAAATAAACTGCGGAGGCACAAGTTGGCAGGACTATGAAGCCGATTTGGAACTGTATAAAAAAAATGGACGCTGTGCTCCGACCGGTGACTTTTACCGAAATTTTTCTGTAGCTGAATTTGGTAAAGGAGCAGGGGAAAAAGCAGCAGATATTTTTGCAGAACAGGATGGAAATATGCCCAGGCCAAGCAGATGGGAAGATGGACCGGGGAATATATACTGCAATGAGATTCCCTGGGACGATATGAAGAAGCAGTATGACTTTGTGGATAAATTCGAGAAGCTGGGAACTTTGATACACAGTGCAGGTGAAAAATCCCGTTATGATTATTGGAACCATACATTTCAGGCAATGAAGCGGACTGCTGAGATCGGATGTCTGTGGGGAAGCTTTGAAATACACTGTAAAGCAGACAGCCATGAAAGTGCATTGGCAGATTATAAAGAACTGCTCAGAGCGGTGGAAGAGCTGGAATATCATCTGCTGATGGCTGTAGAATCCAATGGAGACATGGGGGTTATAACAAATATACAGCAGAGAGCGGTTACGCCTATACTGAGACAATGTAAAGATAAACTGACAAAGTGGTATTCTGATCTGCCGGAGTTGAAGGGGAATGTGGTAGACAAGGCATTAAGACTTGTTGTTCCTACGGCCAGAACTTCCCTGCAGAGAGGAGAGGATTTAAGGCTGAAGGTAATTGTCATAGGCGGCAGTGAAATATCGCCGGTTTTGGATATAAGATATATAGGATGTTCGGAATACAGGAGGTATAAGTTTGCAAAGTGTGAAAGGTGGGTGTACTCCCTGACAGTCCCGGCGGCAGAACTGGCGGAAGATTTTGAGTATCATATTTCACTGGAGGAAAATGGCAGGCGGCTGGTATACCCCTGCAGTTCTAAACATCAGGACCAGACAGTAGTTATAGCAGATTGATCTGCCCATTTCTGGAATTACTATATATAGAAATACAGACAGGATATTTTCTGCAGAGATCAGCGGAAATATCCTGTCTATGTTTTTACGGACCAGCGGAGAAACAATCGCCCCCGCATTACTCCTATTTCGGACAAATATACCGCGGCAGCCCCATACTATGCCTCCCATACTCAATTGCCTCTTTCGGACAGCGGCAGATACATGCCATACAATGCGTACAATCTTCCCCCCACACCGGTTTCCCGTCATCCATATGGATATTGCCCAGCGGACACACATCTGCACATTTTCCGCAGGAGATACAGGAGTCTGCTGCGGAAAACTTCTTTGCATGAACAAACACAGGATAAAAGATATCGTTGACAATGCTGCTGTTTATTTTATCTTTTACGGTAAGATGACTCTGCGGGAACTTTTTTCCGCCCTTTATCAGGCGTGCGGCATTGTCTATATGGGTTTCTGCAAGGCGGATGGTTTCCAGCGCCTCTTCTCTGCCGGGAGTGGAGAACATGGCTATATAATTCTCGGGCATGAGGAGGGGAAAGCATCCTGAAAAATCCATGTTTTTAGAACTGCATAGTTTTTTTAGATACTTTTCCGCATTTCCGATACTGCCTCCGCAGGTCATGAGAAAATAAATCTCTCTGCTGCCGGACAGCGCAGTCTTTTCCAGCCATGCATGCAGAATGCGGGGGATTCTCCATGCATAGGTGGGTGAGACGATAACCCACGGCCTGTCAGAGCGCATGGCTGAAAAGTCATGGTTTCTGATCCTTTCAAACAGATTCGTAACTTCATCTCCGATTTCTTTACCAATCCGCTTTGCAGCATATTCACTGTTGCCTGTTCCTGAAAAATATAAGATCATGGGACTGTCCTCCAAAATATAAAAAATTGTTATGACCGTGAGCTGATGTGCCGGATACTTCCATAGATAAGGTTAACTAAATCAGCGATTTCCTTCCACTGCGTTTCCTCTGCACTTAAATAATAATAGTTTTTTGTTCCTTCTTTCCGCATTGCGACGATACCGGATTCTTTGAGGATCTGAAGGTGATGGGATACAGAAGGTCTTGTCAGATGCGTCTTTTGCGCAATCTCTCCTACCCGAATACCTGACAGGTCGCTTTCCAGCAGAACAAGCAGGATGAGCTGCCTTGTATCATCTCCAATGGCAGAAAAGGCATTTCTGTTCTTTTGGAATCCGTCTACTATTTTTTTCAGTCTTTCTTCACATTCCATTATCGCACTCCATTTTCTATAGATATCTTACATCTAAAGGTTCACGCTGCGCCGGGCGGAGATATTTTACATCCGGATATCCTAATACCAAAGTCATGGCAGCATGCTTTCCACGGGGTATTTTCAAAGCTTTTTTGATTTTGAAAGAATGGTTGGCTGCGGTTGTAAAAAAGCCGCTGTACAAGACTCCAAGTCCGTTTGCTTCTGCAGCGAATTCCATATTCTGGGCGGCCAGGATACCGTTTGTTTTATTTTTCGCCAGAATGACAATAACGACGGGGGCACGGAAAAAGAAAAAGTGTTTATCAATCTTATTACGCCTTGCCATGGGGCTGAATAGGTCAGCAGCAGGTTTTATTTTTTGAAAGAGGCTGACTGCCATCTGTTCTATGTTGTCTTTTTCTTTATCAAGGACAACAAAGGATACGTCCTGCATATTCTTTGCTGTATGGGTGAGTCTTCCGGCTTCCAGAATCTGGTCCATGATCTCTTTTGGTATCTTTTTATCCCGGAATTGCCGGATACTTCTTCGGAAACGGATCGTATCCAGAACTGCCGGCGGGTCTAAACGCACTTCCGGGTTCCTGTAAGTGTCCTCATGTTCATAACCGCTTATGGAAGCGGCCTCTTTGGGACAGACAGCGGTGCACTGTCCGCACATAAGGCAGTCATCCAGTATGATTTTGGCCTTCTTATTCTTCAGCTCTATGTTATGTGCCGGGCATGTCTTCACACATATCCCACAGCCAACGCATTTGTCTGTATCTATTCTTACCTGATGTTTTTTCACGGCTGAAATCCTTTCGTTTAAGTATGTTAACCATTATACAGAACAAAAATGCCGGATACAACATTGGTAAAGAAATCGGTTACCATAAAAATGATCCCCGGCCGCTGTTCATTTCGTGCCCGGCAGCACGCTTTGTAATGCACAGCAACGGGGTATTTCTGCGCATATTTACAGAAATACCCCGTTGTTTATAAAACAATGCAAAGATTCAATTTATATTTTCCCGTCAGTCCACTTTCCAAAGACCCAAAGCAGGCGTCTTCACAAAATAAATCTCTTCCCCGTTCTCCAGTGTGTTCCACCCGTCGTGCAAAGTCTCCGGATCGTACAGGGATGCGGCTTTTTCATAATCCATCCACTGATAGCCCACACTCTCAATCTCTTCTTTTGAAAGATTTTCCGGTCTGGTACAGTATGTGATCCGGAATCTTCCGTCAGAGGAGCCCTGGATCAGATGAGCGGCAGCCATGATCCTGTTCTCAAAAGCACCTTCATTGAACAGTTTCAGCACATAGTCCCGGCCCTTGTAGCCGTATGTCCTGGTCATATGATCCATCTCTTCGTTTTCGCCGAAGGCCTTGACGCCGGGAGCCAGAATGATAAGGTCCCCTCCGTCGGCGACTGCCATTCTTGTGCGGTAGATGCCTTTGTTTCCCACCCATGTGGTTTTCAGCTCATAGGGGTCCAGATAGGTGACAAGTTTTTTTGCCCTGCGCTCCACATGACAGATGTTCAGCTTTTCCGAGAGCTGGACCGCAAGCTCAAATGGTTTTCTGGAAGGCCCTGTGTAAAGTCCGTTCAGGCAGATTTCCTCATCCTTTAAGGTGGTGACAGTCTGGATATACACCAGGGGGAGTTTTCCGTCCAGGAAATGCTGCTGGGCATAGTCGAAGACTTTCCTTGCGGGGGAGTCCGCAACACCCAGGGCCTTCTCCATACCGCAAATGGCGCTGAGCATGTGGGATTTGTTGATCATCTGGCGTCCGCCCACACCTACGAAGATGTTCTTGCTGTAATTGGCCATGCCCACAACCTCGTGGGGAACCACCTGTCCGATGGAGAGAATCAGGTCATATCCTCCGTGGATGAGCTTTTCATTGACCTCCACCTCAATGTCCGTGGAATACAGCCCTCCGGAAATTTCCTCGATGACTTCCTTAGGCACTTTTCCGATGGAAACGGTGTCTGTCTGCCAGTGGTGTACTAAAAATGCTTCCTCAGGCACGACATGGCCGAACATCTTTTCCTTCTCCTCTGCGTCCATTGCCATGTGGGTGCCCAGGGCGGGCATCACATGTACGGTGGCGGTGGGGGACAGCTTCTTATAGAGAATCTGTGTCAGTTCCCCGGCATAGGAGTAGCAGCGGGTGAAATCCGGCGGTATGATAAGCACCTTTTTTAAGTCCGGGTACTGGGCCAGCAGTTCATCCATGCATTTCTCCACTTCAGCGGGAGTGATACCGGAAGTTTCATTTGTCAGGTATATCTCGTTCATAGATTCCTCCTGTTTCTGTCAATGGATTGATTTAGTCTTCAAACTTCAGGACAAGCTTCAGTACATCCTGGGGATGTTCCGTGATCATGGTCAGAGCTTCCATTATATCTTTGTAATTGTAGGATTTTGTCATGAGCTGTTCCGGATGGAGGGTGCCGTCCTCAAAGCCGGCGATCACTTCGTCGAAACAGTTGTTGTTCAGACGTGAGCCTGCAATGGTCAGTTCCTTTTTGGTGATGTCAGCCATGGTGATCTGAGAGGGAACATTCTTCAGTCCGAGAACTACAATACGTCCGGCCGGGCAGGCAAGCTGTACACTCTGCTCAAAGGAGGAGGGGATGCATACAGTGTCTACGATCACCGGGATTCCTTCTCCGTCTGTGAATTTCAGGAGACGTTCCTCCAGGTTCTCCTCAGATACCAGAACCACTTCGTCTGCACCCATGGAAAGGGCCTTGTCAAGGCGTTCTTTTACCAGGTCTGTCATGATGACTTCAGCGCCGTTTCTTTTAGCAACCTGCATAGCAGCAATACCGATAGGGCCGGAACCCATGATCAGCACCTTGTCGCCCTTTGTGATCTGGCCTCTTCTGTTGATCTCCACGCCGATGGTGAAAGGCTCGACCAGTCCCAGGAAGGATTCATCAAAATCCTTGTGGAATTTGTGGATGTTGGCTTCCGGAGCGCATACGAACTCAGCAAAGCCGCCGTCCCTGTGAACGCCCATGACTTCCAGGGTAGAGCATACATTGTGGCGTCCAATCCTGCAGGCATAGCAGTGGCCGCAGCTTATAACCGGGTCAACGGCAACCTTGTCGCCTGCCTTTACGGATGTTACATTTTTACCTGTCTCTGTTACGATTCCACCGAACTCATGGCCGATCAGACGCGGATAAGTTGCCAGTGAATTGGTTCCGTTATATATACCGATGTCAGACCCGCAGATACCACCGGAGGTGATGCGCACGATTACATCATCATCATTTTTGATCTCCGGCTTGGGGACGTCGACGATTTCAACTTTGAATGGTTCGATTACTTTAATGGCTTTCATGTGATTAGAACACTCCTTTTTATTTGAAAAATAAACGTTGATATAGAACACGTTCTGTATATTGCAGCGCAACTGATATATTAATTCGCGGCTTTTATTCTCAAGAATATGAAGAAAACAAGCCGAAATGGAATGGATGGATGAAATGAATTGATATATCAGTTATCCTGAAACTACTATAACAAATGCAGAAGCAAAGTACAATATGAAAAAGTGCCAACATATAAATGAGATTTATGTATAGAATTCACAAAACGTATGACGTCTCTTGTCTTATGATGCTGCTTGAGTTGACGCGGTGTCCAGGGTATGTTACGCTTCAGTAAAAGAGAGAATATACAGGACAGAGGACAGATTATGACCATTAAAATATCAGAGAAGAGAGAAAAGGAAAATAACCGGGAATATGCCTACAGGCTGCTGAGAAGCAACATCATGACGCTGCAGCTCATGCCGGGGGCCACATTAAATGAAGGGGAGCTGACTGAGCTGCTGGGAATCAGCAGGACGCCCATACATGAGGCGATCATTATGCTGAAGGAGGAATCCCTTGTGGATGTTTTTCCGCAGAGCGGTTCCAGGGTTTCCATGATTCATATAGATATATTGAAGGAAGGGTATTTTGTCAGATCCGTGATCGAACCGGAGATCATTCGCCAGATTGCAGGCAATATAAAGGAAGAGGGAATGAAAATCCTGAAGGACAACCTGGACAGGCAGAAGGCAGCGCTGGAAGATGAGGAGAAGATAGACCCCTTCTTCAAGCTTGACGATGAATTTCATCATCTGATCTATACCATGGCGGGAAAGCAGAAGACCTGGTATGCCATGAAAAAGGTCAGTTCTCATTACGACAGGGTCAGGTATCTGGATGCGATCATGAACAAGACTGACCTTACAGCCATTCATCAGGAGCACAGGGATATCTATCATATGCTGCTTCTGGGACTCTCTGTGGACTTTGATCTGAAGATTTTTTATGACCGGCATTTGGGTACCTACCGGAGACATTTCCAGGAAATACTTGAAAAATACCCAGAGTATTTCTGCTAGCAGCGCGTTAAAGTGAAATGCGATATAAAAAGTGCACAAAAAGTTTATGGAAAATTTATAATAAACTTACATAATTTATATTTACCCTTGACGTGTGACGTCTGATTTGTTATAGTCGAACTATGGAATGGATGAGAGGTCATACGTGTTATTACTTGCTGAAGAAGTGACAGGGATAACAGGAAAAGGGAAAAGGAGGAAAACGTATATGTTTTCAGGAGAAATGGTAACAGGGCCATTGCTGATAGGTATTTTTATTCTTGCAATTGTCGTATTATTGTTGTTGATCATTAAATTTAAGCTGAACGCTTTTGTTGCGCTGTTGATCACCGCATTTGGCACAGGTGTGCTGGTGAATATGCCGCTGGCTGATGTGGCGCAGACCGTTACAGACGGATTCGGCGGTACTCTGGGCGGTATCGGTATGGTAACAGGTCTTGGTGTAATGCTGGGTAAGTTCATGTTCGAGTCCGGCGGTATTGAGTCAATTTCCAATAAGATATTAGGTGCATTCGGTGAGAAAAAATCACCTATCGCCGTAGCACTTTCAGGATTTATCACAGGTATTCCGGTATTCGGCGATGTTGTTTACATCATGTTTGCCCCAATGCTCCGTGTGCTTTCCAAAAAAACAAAGATCTCCATGGTAACATTTGCCTGTGCGATCTCTGTTGCAACAACATGTACTTTCGCATTAGTGCTTCCTACAGCGCCGCCGCTGGCTGTTGCTGAGGAGCTGAATATTGAAATCGGTATTTTCTTCTTCTATGCATTGATCTCCGCATTTGTGGGAATGATCGTGGGCGGTATCTTCTATGGTTCTATCCTGAACAAGCAGGACCACAAGAACAACCACTTCTATACATTTGAGGATCTGGATGAAGAAGAAGCAGAAATGTCCAAGAGCGGAAAAGGAAAAGAGCGCGCGAAAATGGGCGCAGGCAAGGCATTGTCCATCCTTCTTGTTCCCATCGTACTGATTCTGCTGGGAAGTTTTATCCCTCTTGCAGTGGGAAAAGATTCCGCGATCGTTCCGTTTGTGACATTTATCGGAAATAAAAACTTTGCCATGATGGCAGGTGTTATCTACGCTGCAGTCATCTCAAGAAAATACATCACTAAGACAGCCACAGACATTATGACAGAGGCTGCCGACCAGGTTGGTCTGATTCTGTTGATCACAGGTGCAGGCGGAGCTTTCGGTAAGGTTCTGCAGGCTACAGGTATCGCTGATTATGTTGCAGGTTCCCTGTCACAGTTCAGCATTCCGATTCTGGTACTGTGTTTCCTGATCGCACAGATCATCCGCTGCGCACAGGGCTCCACAACTGTAGCGCTTATGACAACAGCAGCGATCATGTCCAGCACAATTGCATCCGGCGGTGTATCCCCGATTCTGTGTGCAATTGCTATCTGTGCAGGCGGTATCGGCCTTTCACTGCCGAACGACTCCGGATTCTGGGCAATCAGCCGGTTCTTTAAGATTTCTGTTACGGATACTATCCGTGGATGGAGTATCGGCGGTTTTGTTGCCGGCGTGGCAATTCTCATATTTGTATCCATACTTTCTCTGTTCCAGGGCTTCCTGCCGGGACTTATGATGTAAGTGTGAGAGCATAAGGTTAAAGCTGCCGTCCGGGGGATGCGTTTCTCCGGACGGCATTTTTTATGCTGTGCCTGGTAGACTTTCTTTAAACGAACATGCTATAATATGTAAACAAATGCTGAAAAATGCAGAAAACCTTCGACAAAAAGTACCCCTGACAGGGTTCCGTCTGTGATACACGTACAGCAAAACAGTGGTTATGAGGGTGCAGGATCATTATAAACAGGTAAAGAGGTAATTATATATGTTAGAATCGTTGAATGAAAGTAAAAAATTACTGCCTGAGAGAGTGGCAGAGCAGATTATCAGCCTGATAGCGGACAGGGCGCTGAAGGCGGGGGATAAGCTGCCGAATGAATTTGATATGGCACAGCAGTTATCCGTGGGAAGAGGTACCATAAGGGAGGCAGTGAAGATCCTTGTCTCCAGAAACATCCTGGAGATCCGCCGGGGCTGCGGGACTTTTGTCTGTGAAAATCCCGGAGTGGTGGATGACCCGCTGGGATTTGCCTTTGTGGATGATAAGAAAAGGCTTGGCCTTGATCTTTGTGAAGTCCGCATGATCATTGAGCCGGAAATCGCAGCGCTTGCCGCAGAGCGGGCCATGCCGGAGGAAATAGAAGAGCTGCAGCGGATCGAGGATGAGGTGAAAGAACTCTGCGACAAAGAGGAGCCTCATATGCACAAGGACATTGAGTTCCACGAAATGCTGGCAAAGATGAGCAAGAATATGATCATGCCGAATATCATTCCGGTCATCCAGTCAGGTATTTCCCTTTTTATAAATATCACGGACTATTCCCTGACAAAGGAAACCGTGCGCACTCACCAGATGATCGTGGATGCCATCAGAGAACGCAATCCCAAGGCTGCTAAGGATGCCATGATAGAGCATCTGGCAAGCAATCAGGATAAGATAGAGAGACTTTCCGGGCTGTAACAGGCCCGGATTTTTTATTGCACACGGCGCAGAAGGAAAAAGTCCCGGGTGCCGTGCATGAAAGCGGCCTCTTGTTTTGTGAAATATGCATAAATTTCGGAGGGTAAAAATAAGCAAAAGGGATAAAATAAGTGAGCCTCTTGACCCCGGGGAAAAGAAGTGTTACTATACAAACAGATACGACGTATGATGTCTTCAAAAAAACCAATCCATTCCAAATCAAGCAGCGATTCATCAGATTCACTTAGTCAAAGGAGAACGATTATGAAGTTAAGAAGCCAGGAATTAAGAAAAATTGCACCGGAATTAGACCCGCTCCGTCTGGGAACAGGATGGAAGCTGGAGGATTTGTCAAAACCCCAGATTATGATTGAGAGTACCTTTGGTGACAGCCATCCGGGCAGCGGACACCTGCTGGAGCTTGTGGAGGAGGCCAGGGCAGGAATCGCTGAGGCGGGCGGACACGGCGCCAGATATTTTACCACGGACATCTGTGACGGCGAGGCCCAGGGCCACGATGGAATCAACTATTCCCTGGCATCCAGAGATATGATCGCCAATATGATCGAGATCCATGCCAACGCCACACCTTTTGACGGCGGCGTGTTCGTTGCAAGCTGTGACAAGGGAATGCCGGCGCACCTGATGGGCGTGGGAAGAGTGAACATTCCTTCCATTATTGTGACAGGCGGTGTTATGGACGCAGGTCCTGACCTTTTGACACTGGAACAGATTGGTAAGTATAATGCCATGTGCGAGCGCGGGGAGATCACGCAGGAGAAGCTGACCTTCTACAAGCAGAACGCATGTCCCTCCTGCGGTGCCTGCTCTTTCATGGGAACCGCATCCACCATGCAGATCATGGCAGAGGCACTTGGCCTGATGCTGCCGGGAAGTGCGCTTATGCCCGCTACCAGCAAGGACCTGCGTGTAGTGGCAAGGGAAGCGGGAAAACAGTCAGTATGGCTGGCAGAGCATGATCTGACACCGGACAAGATTGTGACCATGAAGTCCTTTGAGAACGCCATCATGGTGCACGCTGCAATCTCCGGCTCCACAAACTCCCTGCTCCACCTCCCGGCTATTGCAAGGGAATTCGGCATTGAGATCGACGGCGATACCTTTGACAGACTCCACAGAGGTGCACATTATCTGCTGAACATCCGTCCCGCAGGAGAGTGGCCGGCACAGTTCTTCTACTATGCGGGCGGCGTTCCGACCATTATGGAAGAAATCAAGGATATGCTGCATCTGGATGTGATGACAGTCACCGGTAAGACATTGGGCGAGAACCTGGAGGAACTGAAAAAGAACGGCTTCTATGATAAATGCGACAGCTACCTGGAAAAAGTGGGTCTGAAAAGGGAAGATGTGATTCGTCCTTTTGACAAACCTTTTGGAACAGACGGCAGTATTGCCATTCTCTACGGCAACCTGGCTCCGGAAGGGGCTGTGGTAAAGCATACCGTAGTTCCGAAAGAAATGTTCGAGGCTACCCTGAAAGCACGTCCTTTTGACTGTGAGGAGGATGCCATCCACGCGGTGCTGACTCATGAGATCAAACCCGGTGACGCGGTGATCATCCGTTACGAGGGACCGAAAGGAAGCGGTATGCCGGAGATGTTCTATACCACAGAGGCCATTGCGTCTGACGCGGAGCTGGGCGCTTCCATTGCCCTTCTCACAGACGGAAGATTTTCAGGAGCATCCAAGGGTCCTGCAATCGGACATATCTCTCCGGAAGCGGCAGAGGGCGGTCCCATCGCTCTGGTTGAGGAGGGCGATCTGATCGAGGTGAATATTCCGGGCCGCGTGCTCCGCATAGTGGGAATCGCAGGTGAGAAGAAGACACAGGAAGAGATTGAGGCTGTTTTAAAGGAACGCAGAAGCAAATGGCAGCCAAAACCTGTAAAATATGAAAAGGGTGTCTTGAAAATCTTCTCAGAAAGGGCCGTCTCTCCTATGAAGGGCGGATACATGGAGTAAAGCAGATGCACGCACAGGATTTATTTGATATCAGCGGAAAAAAAGCCATTGTGACCGGCGGGACAAGAGGACTGGGTTACGGAATGGCGGAAGGCTATATGGAAGCAGGCTGTGAGGTAGCGATCGTGGGTACCTCTGACAGTGTGTTCCGGGTGGCGGAGGAATTTAAGAGCCGTGGATTTAAATGCCACGGAGTCAAGGGAAATCTGGGGGACAGGGAGGATATATACCGTGTTTTCCGGGAGTGCCTGGACAGTCTGGGCGGTGATGTGGATATTCTTCTCACTGCCCACGGAATCCAGAGACGCCACAGTGCGGAAGAGTTTCCGTTGGAGGAGTGGGATGAGGTCATCCGCGTGAACCTGACCAGCATTTTTATCCTCTGCCAGGAGGCAGCCAGGGTGATGCTGAAAAAGGGTTACGGCAAGATCATCAACATTGCCTCTATGAATTCCTTTTTCGGCGGCCAGACCATACCTGCATACGCGGCATCCAAGGGTGGTGTGGCACAGCTTACCAAGGAACTCACCAATGACTGGCTGGCAAGAGGAATCAATGTGAATGCCATTGCGCCGGGGTATATGGCGACGGAGATGAACAAGGCGCTTATGGATCCGGAAAATCCAAGATTTGCGTCTATTTCGGAGAGAATCCCGGCACACCGCTGGGGAACCGGGGATGACATGAAGGGCGCGGCTATTTTCTTGGCCTCCCATGCAAGTGATTACGTGAGCGGTGCGGTGATCCCGGTCGACGGCGGGTATCTGGTGAAATAAATCCATTACCCATTGACAAACCATAGAAAAAGCGTTATCGTATATAAGACAAGTGAATAGGTTATAATTTCTCTTATTCAGAGTGATGGAGATACATAGGATCTGTGAAGTCACGGCAACCCCTTGCAAAAGGAAGGTGCCAACCTGAGCGAAATAGTCGAACAATAAGAGGATTCATTTATGTAAGATATGGGTCCGCTTAAGCGGACCCTTTTTATTGCATACGGCGAGCAAGAGGAACATAACCGCAGGCGGCCGCGCTTCGGCGCAGGAATCAGCCGCAGGATAAATCAATCTTAAAAAAGGAGAACAACATGGAAAAAAGATTATTTACATCCGAATCAGTAACTGAAGGCCATCCGGATAAAATGTGCGATGCCATTTCTGACGCCATTCTGGATGCATTGATGGAAAAAGACCCCATGAGCCGTGTGGCCTGCGAGACCTGTACCACAACGGGTGTGGTTATGGTAATGGGCGAGATCACAACGAATGCCTATGTAGATATTCCGAAGATCGTAAGGGAGACCGTACGTGAGATTGGCTATACGAGAGCCAAATACGGCTTTGACGCGGATACCTGCGGTGTGATCACCACGATTGATGAGCAGTCAAAGGATATCGCCATGGGTGTGGACAAGGCTCTGGAGGCAAAGGAAAACAGCATGTCTGAGGAAGAGATCGACGCCATCGGCGCCGGTGATCAGGGTATGATGTACGGCTATGCCACAGATGAGACAGAGGAGTTCATGCCTTATCCCATCTCCCTGGCACATAAATTGTCACGCCAGCTGACAAAGGTTAGAAAGGATGGCACACTGACTTATTTGAGACCGGACGGCAAGACACAGGTGACGGTTGAGTACGATGAGAATGACCGCCCGATCCGCCTGGATGCAGTGGTACTCTCCACACAGCATGACCCGGATGTCACACAGGAGCAGATTCACGAGGATATTAAGAAATACGTGTTTGACCCCATCCTTCCGGCAGACATGGTGGACGCAGAGACAAAATTTTTCATCAATCCTACAGGACGTTTTGTTATCGGCGGACCTCACGGGGACAGCGGCCTGACAGGACGTAAGATCATTGTGGATACTTACGGCGGATACGCCCGTCACGGCGGCGGCGCTTTTTCCGGTAAAGACTGTACAAAGGTGGACCGCTCCGCAGCATATGCAGCCCGTTATGTGGCAAAGAATATGGTGGCAGCAGGTCTTGCAAGAAAATGTGAGATTCAGCTTTCCTATGCCATCGGCGTTGCGCATCCCACATCCATCCAGGTGGAAACATTCGGCACAGGTAAACTTTCAGACCAGAAGCTGACGGAGATCGTACGTGAAAACTTTGACTTAAGGCCCGCCGGAATCATTAAAATGCTGGATCTGAGACGTCCGATCTACAAACAGACCGCAGCTTACGGACATTTCGGAAGAAATGATCTGGATCTGCCCTGGGAGAGACTGGACAAGGCTGAAGACTTAAAGAAATATTTATAAGAAATTAAAAGGTTCCGCATTCTCTGCTTGAAGGAATGCGGAACCTTTTCTGCTATTGCTGCTGTTCACGGAAATTGAACAGGTCTCTGGGCTGTATGTCCAGTGCATCTGCAATATCAAACAGACTTTCCAGGGAAAGGGATGTTTTGATCCTGGGCGCTTCGATATTACTGATGTGTGTACGGCTCAGACCAACGGCATTTGCAAGCTGTAATTGTGTGAGCCCTTTCAGTTTTCGGTAATACGATATAGTCAGTCCCAGTTCCCGAAACTGGCGTTCTCTTTTCTCGTCCATTTCTGCCGTGTCTCCTTTTTTCTTTTAGTATATCCAAAAGGAAACTTGATAAAAACTAACTGGGAATTGACATTTATATCGTAAAAATTGTCATGTGCATCTATTTTACCAATTTTAGCAGATATCTGGTGTGCAGACAACGGCATCTGCCCGGGTACACATCTGTTCCAGTGTAAAGACTTTCACAGTGTCCCCGAAGATGGTTTCCATGCCGGAGACAAAGTCGGATTTGGCAAACAGGCAGTACCAGATTGTACTGTGCGGGAACAGGCCGGCATGTTTTTGAAGACCCTGCAGGCCCTCCAGATCGATCCACTGGTCTGTCCAGAAACAGTCTCCCAGAAGCATGTTGCTGTCATCCGCGGCAGCGATGGGGACGTACTCGGTGCGTTTTCTGGTGGGATGCTGTCCCCACCAGCTTCCCGCGTGGTCATAGGGGAAAGGAGCCTCTCCCAGAGAGGCGAGAAGATCCAGATACTGCCTGCAGATATCCTCAAAGGTCTCTTTGGAGTAGCTGTCCAGGGCAGGGAGTATTTCCTTTTCAAATACATCTCTTCCGCACCCGAGTTCAATGGCGCTGCGGTGAGGCGCGGCAAAGGTATACCAGAAGCGGAATACGCCGTCAGCAATCCGGTAGAGCGTCCTGCGGCTTCCCGCGTCTTCCGTGACGGGAATGATCTTATCCACCAGACCAAGCAGGTCCAGGGTATTCATAAGGCTCCCCGCGGCGCTTGGGGTCAGTTCTGTCCGCTCGCAGATCTCGTGGAGCTTGCGCCTTTTTGCGCCGAGACACAGAAGGGCAGAGTGGGCCAGTTCCGGCTCGGACAGATGTACTTTTAAAAACTTGGTGGGACGTCGGTAAAAGGCACCTTCCTCCGTGAAAAATAACTGATACAGATTCTCCTGAAACGGCCTGCCATTGACAAAGTAGGCCAGATAGCCGGGCACGCCTCCCGTAATGCCGAATATACAGATTTGCTGTTCTATGGGCAGATGGCGGAATAGCTGCCGCGTCTCGAAGAAAGTAAAGGGCTTTAAGAGCAGTGGATTGGCAGCCTGGGTACTTTCTTTTTCGTACAGGGAAGCTGGTTTACATAAAATCACAAAAAGTTTGGAAGTTTTCCACTCTTTTGTCATATAAGACTGGATCAATGTGGATAGTCTGCGGTTTTTATTGATGAGATGTGGAAAATCGTCAATAATAAAGAGCAGAGGTTCCTCTTTGGCGGATCTTCCTATGGTGCGGAACAGTTCCGCGAATCTTTTGGCAGCTTTCAGTTTTTCCAGAGCACCAAGCACACGGATAGCCTCTTCCTTCAGGGCCAGGAAGTTTTCACGGTCCGTAGTCTCCAGGGGTTTGAAATACAGGGTGCGTTTTCCAGCTGAAAATTGTCTGAGAAGAGTGGTCTTTCCCATACCGGCGTCACAGTAGAGGGAGGCGGACTGAAAGCAGTTCTGCCCGTACAGTTCATTTAATTTTGCGAGATGGTTATCTTTATCTAAAAACATAGTTTCTCCTCGGTGGGTCCTGCGGTCTGGCCGCTTTTCCTGTTGATTATATTTTAGAAGGTGTTTCAGGTAAAGTCAAAGGATTTTGCAGGGTTTTTTATAGAAAGTTTAGATTTGATTCACTTTTGTTTAGAAGAAAATGCAGCAAATTATGCTATAATATTTACCAGAAGACATTATGCCCGTTTTAGAGCGTGTTTGAAAATTGCTTTCGGCAAGCTGTGCGCCACAGTTTGTCGGAATGAATTTTCAAACAGGCTCTAGGGCAGAGGACAGAAAGGTGCCGGAACATGAAATTAAAGACAAGGATTATCGTTTCTTTTTTCATCATCATACTGGAGCCTCTGCTGTTTACCGGTGTGGCGTTCTGGGGTTTCAGCCAGTATCAGCTCAAGGCCATAGAAAAGCAGTATGGAATTGAGAATGCCACATATGAAAGCCTGACCAACACGGCAGAGGTGATCAACAGCATGACGAGCGGCGCTATCGGCCGGTTGTCGGAGGCAGCCAAGGAATCTCCCAAAGATTTGGAAAATATCGAATATCTGGATTCCATTAACAAGGAATTGGAGCAGGTACACTCCTATCTTATTGTGCGGGAAGATGATAAAATAAGATATATAGGATGTGATCCCTACCCGTCGGAGCTTATCAGCAGGCTGCCGGATTACAAGGATGACAGCGGTGACAGCAGCGATGGTTTTTATCTGGGAGGCAAGATAAAGGCGCTGGTTAAGCAAATTGACTTTGAGACCAGCGAGCACGGAAAAGGCAGTCTTTTTGTGGTTTCCAGTGTGTTTAAAACGCTGCCGCAGATAGAGGAGCTGATTCGGAATATGCTGGCAGCCGTGGTGATCATCCTCACGGTTACGGCTTTGGGGCTTACCTGGTGGATTTACAGGGGCGTTATCTCACCCCTTGATAAGCTGCGGACAGCGACCCAGAAGATCAAGGAAGGGAACCTGGACTTTTCTATTGCCAGCGAGGGTGTGAATGAGATATCCGATCTGTGCCAGGATTTTGAGGCCATGAGGCAGAGACTGAAGGAGAACGCTGAGGAGAAGCTGGAGTTTGACAAGGATAATAAGGAACTGATCAGTAATATTTCCCATGATTTGAAGACACCGATCACTGCCATCAAGGGATATGTGGAAGGAATCATGGATGGCGTGGCAAATACACCGGAAAAGATGGACAGATATATCCATACAATCTATAATAAAGCTAATGACATGGACAGACTGATCAATGAGCTGACGTTCTACTCCAAAATGGATACCAACAGGATACCCTACACCTTCAATAAGATTTCTGTGACGGAATTTTTTGATGATTGTGCAGAGGAGCTGGATTCTGAGTTGGAATCCAAGTCCGTACAGTTCCAGTATTCCAATTATGTGGGACCTGAGGTGCTTGTCATTGCCGATGCGGAGCAGATTAAAAGGGTTATAAACAATATTGTGAGCAACTCCCTCAAATACATGGGCAGCAGCAGAGAGCGGAGGATCAACCTGCGGGTGAAGGACGTAGGGGATTTTGTCCAGGTGGAAATTGAGGACAACGGAAAAGGAATCGCAGCGAAAGACCTGCCCAATATTTTTGACAGGTTTTACCGTACGGATGCTTCCAGAAATTCTTCCAAGGGAGGAAGCGGCATTGGCCTCTCAATAGTCAAGAAGATCATGGAGGATCACGGAGGCAAGGTCTGGGCAACGAGCAAGGAGAATATCGGAACGGTTATGTACTTCGTTCTTAGAAAATACCAGGAGGTACCGATGAATGAGTAAGATATTAATTATTGAAGACGAGGAGGCAATTGCCGACCTTGAGAAGGATTACCTGGAGCTGAGCGGCTTTGAGGTGGAGATTGAGCACCGCGGTGACGTGGGGCTTAAGAAGGCGCTGGAGGGAAATTATGATCTGTTCATTCTGGACCTGATGCTTCCGGAAGTGGACGGATTTGAGATTTGCCGTGAGATCAGGAATGTAAAGAACAATCCGGTGATCATGGTCTCTGCCAAAAAGGACGATATTGATAAGATCCGCGGTCTGGGTCTGGGAGCGGATGACTATATGACAAAACCGTTCAGTCCCAGTGAGCTGGTTGCCAGAGTGAAAGCACATCTGGCCAGATATGAGAGACTGATCGGTACAGGCGTGCAGGAGAATGACATTATTGAGATCCGCGGCCTGAAGATTGACAAGACGGCAAGGCGTGTGTGGATCAACGGTGAGGAGAAGAATTTTACAACCAAGGAGTTTGATCTGCTTACCTTCCTGGCACAGAATCCCAACCGGGTATTTACAAAGGATGAGCTGTTCAAGGAAATCTGGGCTATGGAGTCCATCGGTGATATTGCCACAGTGACAGTGCATATTAAGAAGATTCGTGAAAAGATTGAATTTAATACGGCGAAACCGCAGTATATTGAGACCATATGGGGTGTTGGATACCGGTTTAAGGTGTGAGAGGATTTGAGGATAGCAGTTGTGAGTTTTATGCACTGCTATCCTTTTTTACTGCCTGTTGAAAGGAACCTTTCTCTGTGATATACTGAATACACTTATGATTTATCAGTTCATAAGTTCTGCTTTTCGGCCGAGAGGCTGTCAAATGGGGAGTTCCCCCGAATTTACCAAATCAAAATAAAATAAGGGCCGTTTTTCAGGGGAAGGTCTTGAATAATCCATAGGTTTTTTCTATACTATAAAATATAGAAGCAAGTCTTCCTTTGGCCATATGGCCTGTAAAAGGAGGGCATTTATGACAGCAAAAGAGAACCAGAAGTACAAGAACAGTGTATTTGTGGATTTGTTTTTCGAGGATGAATCTGCGGAGAAAAATGAGATTTCACTTTACAATGCACTGCATGAGGACCCCCTTCCGGAGGGGACGAAAGTCCGGAAGATCAGAGTGGATGATGTGCTTTATATGAATTTCTGCAATGACGTATCCTTTGGTATTGAGGATAAGGTAATGGTGTTTGGCGAACACCAGTCAACGATCAATGAGAACATGCCGCTGCGGGAACTGTTGTATATAGGCAGGGCCTTAGAACAGATCGTTCCGGTGCGTGACCGGTACAGAAAAAAGACGGTAAAGATTCCGACCCCTGAGTTTTATACCTTTTATAATGGGAAGGACCCCTGGGCAAAGGAGAAGATGCTGTACCTCTCAGATGCATATGCGCAGAAGGAGGATACCCATTCCCCCATGCTGGAACTCTGTGTGAAGGTCATCAATATCAATCCGGAGCAGGGCCATGAGATCCTTGACAGGTGCAGCATACTGAGGGAGTACAGCGAATTTGTAGAGATTCTAAGAAAACACCAGCAGACAGGCAGCTCTGATGCATACAAAAATGCCGTAGAGGAATGTATGAAGGCAGGAATACTGACCGAATATCTGAAAAAGAAGGGCAGTGAGGTGGTAAATATGCTGATAGCAGAGTACGATTATGATTTGGATGTGGAAGTACAGCGTGAAGAAGCCTATGCGGCTGGGAGACAGGAAGGGCAGCAGGAAGGACAGCAGGAGAAGCTGAAGGAATTAGTAAAGAGAAAGCTGGAAAAAGGAAAATCCATAGATGTAATTGCGGAAGAACTGGAGGAAACCACGGAAGAAATCGCCAGGATCATCAAGAGTATACAGGAGGCATGAGATATGGCCCCCGAGACATTTCTATAAAAGAAACCATTTCTTCCCCTGCGTGATCACTGCAGGGGAAACACCTTTCATGTGATCAGTTCTGATATTATAAATCAATAAATTTCCTAAAAATCATAAAAATCCCCTATATTTCTAATCCTCATAATGATTTATTTTCCGTTTTAACGGCCCCTCTTTTTTTATATACGAATTTTCTCCGGAAAATCATAATTCTCTCCATTGAGACACCCCCCTTCGGACAATATAATAGAACCATCAACAAGAGATACGAATCCGGAGCGTATAAAATAAGAGAGGAGGAATGAAAGTGGGAAAATTTAGGGCTGGAAAGATAAAACCAAAGTACAGGCTTTTTTTCATGGCCCTGCCCTTCATAATCTTTGTATTTGCATTTGCTTATGTACCTATATTTGGCTGGATGTATGGCTTCTTTGATTATAAGCCGGGACTGGCGCTTAGTGATATGGAGTTTGTGGGACTTAAGAACTTTATGAAAATCTTTACTGATTGGAGAGATCTGTCGAGAGTCCTGCGCAATACGCTGGTTATGAGCGGTCTGGGACTGCTTGCGGCACCGATACCCATGTTTTTTGCAATATTTTTAAATGAGATACGGAGGCCGTTTTTTAAAAAATTTGTACAGACGACAACCACACTGCCTTACTTCATCAGCTGGATCATAGTATTTGCGCTGAGCTTTGCCGTGTTCTCCAATGAGGGTCTGATTGCCAATATCCTGAAGATGATGGGGTCAACAAAGGCTTTCACTAATATTCTGGGAGAAAACGACGCGGTATGGTGTATGCAGTGGGTACTGGGAATCTGGAAATCCGTTGGATGGAATGGAATCATCTACATAGCAGCCATCGCCGGTATCGACGCGGAACTCTATGAGGCTGCCAGAGTGGACGGTGCAAGCAGGTTCCAGCTTATCAGGAATATTACGATTCCAAGTCTGTATCCTACATTTTTTGTACTGCTGCTGCTGAGTATCAGTAATCTGCTGAATAACGGATTTGACCAGTATTTTGTATTCTTCAACCCACTGGTTGCGGACAGGATCGAGGTTCTCGATTATTATGTGTATAAAGTAGGTATCCTGATCAATGATTATTCTTATTCAACCGTACTGGGTATGCTGAAGACACTGTTCAGTGTGGCTATGTTGTTTGGGGCAAATCAGCTTTCAAAAAAAGTCAGGGGCGAGTCGATCGTATAGGAGGAAGAAATGAAACAGAAATTTACAGTATTTGACGCAATCAACTACCTGTTGTTTATCCTGATCACGATTGTCTGTATCTACCCGTTCTACTATGTGGTCATATATTCCATAAGCAATCCGGAACTGGCATCAAAGGTAGTTCTGCTGCCGAAGGGATTTTCCCTCCAGACGTATAAGACGCTTTTTTCTCTGAATAATATTGTGGGAGCTTTTGGAATCTCTGTGGCGAGAACGTTTTTAGGGACTGCGCTTACCGTGGTGTGTACATCATTTCTGGCGTACCTGGTGACAAAGCAGGAGATGTTTGCAAGAAAATTTGTTTACCGCTTTTTTGTTATCACAATGTATATCAATGCCGGACTGATTCCCTGGTATCTGACCATGAGAGCATACGGGCTGAAGGATAACTTCCTGCTTTACATTCTGCCCACAGCAGTTTCTGCATATTATATGATTCTGATAAAAACGTATATGGAGTCTCTGCCGATTTCCATGGAGGAATCAGCAAGGATTGACGGGGCCGGTTATTTCAGGATATTCCGCTCCATTATCTTTCCGCTGTGCAAGCCAATCGTGGCAACCATTGCCATCTATGCTGCGGTAGCGCAGTGGAATAACTGGACAGACAATTACTTTCTGGTAAATGATGAAAATTTACAGACAATGCAGATGATACTTTACAACTATATCAACCAGGCCCAGAATGTGGCAAATGTATCTTCACAGACTATGGCCGACACTGCAAACGCTGTAAAGATAACGCCGATGGCGATTAAAATGTGTATTACGGTGATCGCAACCGTACCAATTATGTGTGTATATCCATTTCTGCAGAAACACTTTGTAAAGGGAATCATGATGGGGGCAGTGAAGGGATGAGTACAGCAGGAAAAATACAGGTTTAAGGAGAATGAGTATGAAAAAAAGAATGAAGAGACTTACCGCATTATTTTTGAGCACAGCCATGGCAGTGTCCATGCTTGCAGGATGCGGCAGCAAAGACGAAGCGAAGAAAGACGCAGGGGAAAAAACAGAGAAACAGGAGGAGGGAAAGGACAGCAGCAGCGGCGGTGAGGTGGAGATCACCTTCTGGGATAAAGATGCTCTGGAGACAGGACCTCAGAATACCACCATCGCAGACGCTATAGCTGAGAAGACAGGGGTGCGCCTGAATGTCATCAACGGTGACGCCCAGAAGTTCAAAGTGCTTCTGGCCGGCGGTGACCTTCCGGGCATAGTGAACAGCAATTACGGGGATCTGGGTGTGGATGCCCAGGCACTCTTACAGAGCGGACAGCTCCTTGCTCTGGATGATCTGATCGAGGAACATGCACCGAACATCAAAGAGAAATTCGCGGATGCCATTGAATACTCCAAAGAATTTCTGAGCAATGACGGGAAACTGTATTATCTTCCTGTCCAGATCAACAAGGCCACGGACACAAAAGTGGTGGACCGCTCAGGTGCCAATCTTGCCCTCTATACAAGATATGATCTGTACAAAGAGATCGGTTCCCCGGAGATTAAGAGCACAGATGACTATCTGGAAGCTTTAAAGGCTATGCAGGATGCAGAACCGGAGACAGAAAACGGCAATAAGACCTATGCCATCTCAGGATGGAGTGACTGGGGCCTCTGGATGTGGACCATTCCTTATCAGGCTATGTCAGGCGTTACAAACTGGTCCTACGGCATGTGCTATGACATGGTAAATAAAGAGCCGCTGGCAACCTACTATTCCGAGCCGTTCTGGAACTGCATGGAATTCTACAACAAAGCATACAACATGGGAATCCTGGACCCGGAAATCTTCACACAGAAATACGATAACTATATGGACAAGCTGAAAAACGGACAGACCTTTGTGACCTATGCAAACTGGCTGTACAATACGGCAAATGACGCTTACGCGGCAGCCGGAACCCCGGAAAAGGGCTTTGAGATCGTGCCCACCGGCCTGGATTATATGTACGGTGCCTATGAGGGCGACAAACCTTTCGGATGGGCACAGGATTATCCGCTGGCACTGACAAAGAACTGTGAAGACCCGGTAAAAGCCATTGAGATGATTGATTATCTGTTCAGCGAAGAAGGCGCAAGGCTTTTAAACAGCGGTGTTGAGGGGGTTCACTGGGAAGTAGTGGATGGTGTTCCGCAGATGACAAAAGAGTACCGCGACGGCGTGGCTGCAAATGCCACTTATGCACAGAGTGAAGGCTTTGCCTATACAAAACTTTCTGGCCTCAGCTCCAGCCAGATCTTATCTGACGGATATCCGGCCAGTCTGTTAAAAGCTGCCGAGGAAGTTAAAAAATCCACCACCAAGATTGACGAGATCTTCATTGCAGACAGCGGTGTTGCTGATGCCAAGTATCCGGGACAGGTGATCGAATCCAAGATTGCATCCGGTGAATATAAGCTGAGTACAGAAGTGGACCTGACACCAAACCTGATCAAGGAACCTTCTGATGAGACAAAGAATCTGTCCGCCCAGGTGGATGAGTATGTGAAGGTTGGAGTGGCTGATGTGATCATGTCAGACCCCAAAGACTTTGACGCCAAGAAAGATGCGTTTATCCAGTCTGTGGAGGATAAAGGATATGCGGATGTGGTGAAAGAGATGGAAGGTATCTGGTCCGAAGCACAGAAGACAGCAAAAGAATTTGCAGATAAATAAAGGACGCTTCCGAAGATAAACACGTACTCGTACGGAGAAGGCGCTGCCCGGGAGTGTGCTTTGACACACTCCGGTACGGGCGGCGCCTTTTTATACCCTTTCGGTAACATTTACAAGAGTCAGTGTGATAGAAGTCCCGCGTCCCGGAGCAGATGCAACGGTAAGCCCGCAGGCATTGCCGTACTGGAGTTTGATGCGGCGGTTGGTGTTCAGGATACCGATACCGATACCCTGGGGCAGGGAGGCCCGGTCCAGGGGTTTGGTGCAGTCCTCATTGGAGGCCAGAAGTTCCTGAAGAACCTGTAGTCTGTCCGGATCGATGCCGAGGCCGTTGTCGGTGAGGACAAGGAAGATTGTGTTGTCCTCCCTGTGCCCGGTAAGGGTGATGGTGTTCTTTACCTCCGGGGATGGATTCTGATGGGATATGGCGTTCTCCAGCAGTGGCTGCAGGATGAATTTCGGCATCAGGCAGGGCAGGATGGAGGGATCGATTTCCGACGTAAAATCAATAGGTGTTCCTGTCCGGTAATTCATGATGCGCAGGTAGTTTTTCAGATAGTTCAGTTCATCGCTGAGGGGCCAGGTGGTCTTGGTGTTTCGGAACAGAGGCTGCAGCAGATTGCCCAGAGCGGTCACACAGTCAGCCACATTTGTGGCCTTGCTGACGATAGCCATCCATTTGATCGTGTTCAGGGTATTGTAGAGAAAATGAGGGCTGAGCTGGTTCTGCAGGTTCTGTACTGCCAGTTCGTGGCGTTCCTCCTGTATGATCTCATTTTCATCTATCAGATGCTGGATGTTCCGGGACATCTGGTTGAACTGGTCTGTCAGGAATTTAAAGTCCGAGGATTTGGCAGCCTCCATTCTGACCCCGATCTGCCCGCTTCCCATGGTCTTCATGGCAGCAATCAGGCTGTTGAGCGGTTTGGTGATGGCGTATATCCAGAACATGCTGATGATCAGAGCCAGGACCAGGAACACGGCCAGCAGAGTGATGATCATGACCTTTAACTGATGGATATTCTCGAACAGGATCTCAAAGGGCATCTCATAGACAATGGAAAGCCCGTAATGCTCATAGGGATAATAGATGATCTGATTGTTCTTGTTCAGAAGATCATTGTCCCCCAGAGACAGGGTAAGATGCACGGTATTGTCCGTATCCAGCGGACTGGTCACGGCTTTTGTGCCGATCAGTTCCTTGTTCTCAGCGGAGATGACAAGGTCGTGGGCATCCAGCAGCAGGCTTTCTCCTGATACGTTTTTCTTGTCATCGTGATACAGGGAACGGAGGTAGGACTCGCGGATATTGATGACTACATAGCCGGAGGTCTGTCCCGCAGTCTGAAGCCTTCTGCCCAGAGTGATGTAGCGGGTGTCCATCTTAGAGGAATACGTTCCTCCGAAGAAATCGCTGTATCGCAGGCCGCCGCATACAATCGGTCCGCCTTTCTCCTCCAGGTCCTTTTTCAGTTGGGTCTCATAGAAAGAGCCGGTCAGGCTGCTGTCAAAATTAAAGTAATTTTTATTATCGCTGGAACCGATGATTAGGCCGTTGTCACCGTAATAGACAATAGAGTGTATGTAATCGTAGCTTGTCATCATCTCGGAAAAGTAGTCGTACACATCGTTGATGAACTGGACATCGTCCGGGGAGCTGATCTGGTCCAGCTTCATTTCCTCTGAGAAGTAGGAGGATACCAGGATATTCCTGCTCACAGTATTGACCGTATTCAGCACAGTGGTCAGATTGACCTCAAGCTGGGACAGAGAACTGAGCGTGGCTTTTTCTGACTGCTGCAGAAGCGTGGTGGATGTATAGCGGTAAAAAAACAGGGCAAACAGCAGAAGGATAAAAACACTGGTGAGCATAAAGGACAGGATCAGTTTTGATTTCAGCTTCAGGCTGATGGCTTTGTCTTTCAGCAGTCGGAACATGGACAGGTACTCCTTTACTCATTGGATGTGGTGAAAACACAGGACTTTTTGTATTCATTGGGTGTCTTGCCGGTGAACTTCTTGAAGGTCTTTCCATAATATCCCTCATCGGAAAAGCCGCATGCGTAGGCGATCTCATAGGATTTCATGGAAGTATTCTGCAGAAGCTTCATGGATTTTTCTATGCGGTAACGGTTCAGATACTCTAAAAAGGAAGTCCCCAGTTCTTTTTTGAAGATGCTGCTGAAGTAATTGGGGCTCAGTCCCACAAGGCCGGAGACTTCGTTCAGGGTAATCTGGCGGTGGTAATTATTCTGCAGGAACTGCAGTGCCTGGAGAATCTCCCGGCTGCAGGACATACGTTCCCGGGACAGCTTTTCCAGCTTCTGCGCGTGTGCCACAAACTGTTCCAGCATCTCGTAATAATTCTTGCAGGCAGAGAGCGCCTGCAGAAAATCGCGCACCCACAGATAGGAGTCGCCGTCACCGGGACCCTGGTTGTGCAGGTAGACGATATAGCTGTCGTAGAAGATGTTCAGCACGGCTTTGGATGAGAATTCTTTCTTTAACTGCTCCTCCAGGGGCTGTAAAAGGAAACCGGAGGTGAACCCCGGGTCCATAAAGGCGTTCAGTGTATGTCTGGTCCGTGTCAGCAGTGTCTGGCACAGGGAAGTCTTCCAGGAACTGTCATAGTGGTTCACTGAGCCGGGAAAGAGAAAGAACTCCTGTTCATCCAGCAGAAGGCACTGCTGATACAGTACCCGCAGCCGGGAAAGGTCCTGTGTCATCTCGCTGATACAAAAATGCGGCGTCACATTAAAATAGTTTTTCAAAACCGTCATGATCTCACTCAGCACCCCTGAGATCAGATGGAAGGAACGCGTCTCTTTCTCGTTGTGGAAGAGAAGCAGATAGCGGGAGCCTGAGACATGGACCACAAGTCCGGAACCGCTTTTTGCCAGGATCTCGTTGATGATATTCAAAAGAGAGAACTGTATAAGCTGTCCGTGGCTGTCCTGGTATAAGTCCTGGAGCTGTTCGTACTGGTCAACCACCATCAGTGCGGTTACCAGATCATGGGGATGGATGGTGACAGAATATTCCCTCAGGGTGGACAGGCACTCGGACAGGGAAGGGACATTGTATGTAAGATGGCTCAGCAGACTGTGTTCCAGGACATCATAGAGATTGACGGGAGCCACGGAACTGCCTTTGGTTTTTGTGACTTTATCAAGAGTCTGACAGGCGTTTTCCAGAACCTCCTCCATCTCCTCTGTGGTCATGGTGAGTTTCAGGATATAGCCGCTGACACCAAGCCGGATCGCCTCCCTTGCCAGGGAAAAGTCGTCCAGACAGGACAGAATGATGATCTCCGTGGGGCTCCCGGTGTCACGGATTTTGCGGATAAGTTCAATGCCGTCCATAAAGGGCATTTTAATGTCAGTGAGCACCAGATCGGGCTGATGCTTCCGGTAAAGCTCCCAGGCAGTCTGCCCGTCGGCTGCCTCATCCACTACATACATATTGAATTTTTCCCAGTCGATGGATGCGCGTATGCCGGTCCGCACCAGCATCTCATCCTCAGCGATCAGTACCTTATACATGTGTAAATTCCCCCGTATTTCTTTTCTCAGAAATGATATGGCAGCCATGCGGGGATAGACCTGCATGGCTGCGTGATATCTTTAGTATATCAAGAATCGGGAAAATAACAAGCGTTAAAACAAAGGAAATAAATAGGAAGACAGGAGTAAATACAATGAAAAACGGAAAAGTCAGTTTAGGTTTGATAGGCGCAGGCAGGGCAGGAATGATCCATGCCAGAAATTTCAGGGCCGCTGTGCCGAATGCAGCGCTGACCGCAGTGGCGGACCCCTGCAGGGAAAATGTGCAGGCAGCGCTTCAGGAACTGGAGATAGAGAAAGGATATGAGGACTACAGGGAACTGCTGAAGGACGAGGAGATTGACGCGGTGATCATCGTCACGCCCACCAAGTACCACTGTGAGATCGCCGTGGAGGCAGCCAGGGCGGGAAAACATATCCTCTGTGAGAAGCCCATGGCGATCACGGTGGAGGAGTGTGAGATCATGGAGGAGGCCGCTGCCAGATACCATGTGAAGCTCCAGGTGGCCTTTATGAGGCGGTTCGACAGTGCCTTTATGGAGGCCAGAAGCGTTGTGGACGCAGGGGATATCGGCGATGTTGTCATGGTCCGGTCCAATACCAGAGGTCCCAGCATACCGAAGCCCTGGATGTATGACATCAGCAAGAGTAACGGCCCTCTGGCGGAGGTGAACAGCCATGATATTGACACCCTGCGCTGGTTTACGGGAAGTGAGTTCAAGACGGTCTATGCCATGGGCGGCAATTACCGCTGCCCGGACGCGAGAGAGGAATTCCCGGATTTCTATGACAATGTCATCCTGTCCGCAGGGTTTGAAAACGGTATGCAGGGTATGATAGACGGAGCACAGGGCGTTCTGTACGGCTATGATGCCAGGGTGGAGATCCTGGGGACCAGGGGATGCATTTTCCTGGGAAAGACACAGGAAAGGCCCATTACGGTGTGCCGCAGTGATATGCACAGATACGAATCTTTTACCAACAGCTGGAAGTTTCTGTTCAAGGATGCCTATCTGGAGGAGGATATGGATTTTGTGGACTGTATCCTCACAGACAGGGAGCCTAAGGTGACAGGGCATGACGGCAAGATGGCAGTGAAGGTAGTGAACGCGGGAAATCTTTCGATCACCTCCGGCAAGATCATCACATTATAACAGGGAGGATGCAGGTATGAACAAGATAGGAATTTATTTTGCCTTCTGGGAGAAGGAATGGGAGGCAGATTACTGCAGATATATTGAGAAGGCCAAAAAGCTGGGCTTTGATGTGCTGGAGCTGGCAGCGGGATGCCTGCCGGACATGACAGCAGCGCAGAGAAGGGAGATTGCATCCAGGGCAGAGGATGCGGGGATCGACCTCACCTACTGTATCGGCCTTCCCCCTCAGTATGACCTGGCCTGTGAGGACGCATCTGTCAGAGCATCGGGAATCCGGTATGTGGGAGAACTGTTAAAATGTATCCGCCAGATGGGCGGTGATACGCTGGGCGGTATCATTTACTCCTGCTGGCCGGGCGGTACGGTCACATATGACTATAAGCAGAAGGCCAGAGAGAGAAGCCTGGACTCCCTGCGGGAACTGTCCCATATGGCAGAGGAATATGATATCAATTACTGCCTGGAAATCGTGAACCGTTATGAGCAGTATCTGCTCAATACAGCCGCCGAGGGCGTGGACTTTGTCCGTGAGCTGGACAGTCCAAAGATAAAGCTGCTCCTTGACTGCTTCCATATGAACATTGAGGAGGATTCCTTCTCCGAGGCGATAAAGACGGCAGGAGAGCTTCTGGGACATTTCCATATAGGGGAATGCAATCGCAAGGTTCCCGGCAGGGGACATATGGACTGGGACGATTTGATCCGGGGGTTAAGAGACATAGATTACCGGGGGAAAATCGTCATGGAACCCTTTGTGCGCCCGGGCGGACAGGTGGGAAAGGATATCAAAATATACCGTGACCAGAGCGGAAATGCTTCCGAGGTACAGATGGATGAGATGGCAGAAGAGGCATTGACATTTATCAGAGAAAAATTAAGATCAGGAGGAGATCAGGATGGAAAAAATTAAAGTAGGTCTTTTGACCATGTCAGACGGCAGGGAATATCTGCATGAGGAATACGCGCAGTTAAATATGGATTACCAGAGAGAGATCAAGGAGGCTCTGGAATCCACAGGCCTTTTCGAGGTGACAGCAGGGGATGTGCCTGTGCACAGCAATGAGGAGGCAAAAAGAGAGGCCAAGAAGCTGCAGAGGGCAGGTGTGGAGGCGACGATCTTCAATTATACGATCTGGTGTTATCCGCAGTTTACCGCAGTGGCTCTGAATTTTGCCCCGGGCCCTTATCTGCTGTTCTGCAACCTCCATCCCTCTGAGTGCGGTATGGTGGGAATGATGGCGGCAGCGGGAACCCTGGAACAGTTAAATGTAAAATTCCAGAAGCTGTGGGGTTCTATTAATGAGCCGGAGGTTCTGGGAAAAATGGTGGATTTCCTGAAGGCAGCGGCTGCTGTCAAGAGACTGAAGGGAATGACGTTCGGCAACTTCGGCGGACGTCCCCTGGGCATGTACACAGCCGTGGCGAATCTGGAGCAGTGGCAGAAAGAATTCGGGATCGATGTGGAGAATGTGGAGCAGGATGACATCATCCGGGCAGGAGAGACCGTGGCGGAGGAAAAGGTGGAGCATGCCTTTGCGTGGCTGGAAGCCAATGTGGGAAGCATTGCGTATGACGGCATCGGCCTGACGCCTGAGAAGCTGAAGCTGCAGATCCGCTCCTACTACGGACTGCGGAAGATCATTGCGGACAGAGGCCTGGATTTTGTGGGCATCAAAGCGCACGGGGACCTGACAGACCGCTATATCACCATGGATATCGCGGAGGCATTCTTAAATGACCCGTATGATTTTGACGGGCCCAAGGAACCCATCGTGGCTGCCACGGAGTCGGATATGGACGGCGCTCTGACTATGCAGTTATTCAAGCTGCTCACAGGGAAACCGGTTCTTTTCGCGGATGTGCGCCACTATGACAAGGAGAATGACGTGTGGTTCTTCTCCAACTCAGGCACCCATGCCACATACTTTGCAGGTGCATCCATGGACCCGGCGGAGAACTTAAAGCACGTGACCTTCTGCCCGGAGACGCATTATTATCCCGCAGGCGGCGCCAGCGTACATCATTTTGCCCGTGCAGGCAGGGTGACTCTTGCAAGGCTTGCCAGGAAGAACGGAAAATACGTGATGACTATTGTACCTGCCGAGATCGTGGAATTTGACAAGGAAAAGATGACTGCCATGGGAAACACCACCACCCCGGCCTGGCCGGTAGCCTTCACAAGGCTTCAGGTGACCGCGGATGAATTCCTGGAGAAGTTCCCCTGTAACCATATCCACGGTGTGTACGGGGACTGTACGGAGGCTCTGAAGCTGACAGCCAGGCTGCTTAACATGGATGTACAGATATTACAATAGGAGGTGGCGCCGTGTATTTAGAGCACAGACCTGAGAAGATGCGGGAGGAGGATTTCAGGAATCCTCCGGCCCGGTTCAGGGGGACGCCGTTCTGGGCGTGGAATTGTACCCTGAAAAAGGAAAATCTGAGGAAACAGATTGGATATTTTAAAGAAATGGGAATGGGCGGTTTTCATATGCACTGCCGTACAGGTATGAATACGGAATATCTGGGTGACGAGTTCATGGACATGGTGTCAGACTGCAATGAGACGGCAAAGCAGAAGGACATGCTCTGCTGGCTCTATGATGAGGACAGGTACGCATCGGGATTCGGCGGCGGCTATGTGACAAAGGATATCCAGTACAGAGAGCGGTATCTTCTGTTTACGCCATGCAGGCAGGACGGATACGAGAAGGACAGGGAGACATTCCAGAGAAAGTGCCGTCAGGGGGAGGAACCTAAAGGATACTTTGTCATGGCATACAGGGTGCGGCTCACCATGGGATATCTGGAGGGATATGTGGCAGAGCAGGAGGAGAGTATCCGGTGCGGGGACGGGGAAACTATATGGTACGCCTACCTGACAGTTGATGAGAAATCTTCCTGGTGGAACAACCAGACCTATGTCAATACCCTGGATAAGCCTGCTCTTGACCGTTTTATCCACATCACCCATGAGCGGTATTATGAGAAAGTGGGGGCTGACTTTGGAAAGAGCATCCCTGCCATATTTACAGACGAGCCGCAGTTTGCGGAGATGGAAAACCTGAATTTTGCGGAGGAGAAAAAGCCTGTCCGCCTGCCCTTCACCGATGATTTTGATGAGAGCTTTCAGACTGCATACAGGGCTTCGCTCCTTGAACATCTGCCCGAGGTTATATGGGAAAAGGGAAAAGAGACGGCGGCCACCTTCCGATATCAGTATATCAACCATCTGACAGACCGTTTTGTGGAAGCGTACGCGGCAAATGTGGGAAGTTGGTGCGAAAATCACAACCTGGCGCTGACAGGACACATGAAGGGGGAGGAGACACTCCGCTCCCAGACCGTGTTCACAGGGGAGACTATGAGGTCCCTGCGGCATTTTCATCTGCCGGGCCACGATGTGCTGTCAGACCAGCGGGATTATCCCACCGCAAAAATGGCCCAGAGTGTTTCACGGCAGTTCGGGCGTTTCGGTGCTCTGAGTGAGACATACGGGGTGACAAACTGGGATTTTGATTTCCGGGGACACAAAATGTCGGGAGACTGGCAGGCAGCCCTGGGCATTGCCGTGAGAGTGCACCATGTGAGCTGGCTCTCCATGGAGGGGGAGGCCAAGAGGGATTATCCGGCATCCATAAACTATCAGTCACCCTGGTATAAGGAATACCCCCTGATCGAAAATTATTTCGGACGGGTCAATGCGGCTCTGACAAGCGGGAGGCCGCAGGTAAAAGTCGGTGTCATACATCCCGTGGAATCCTTCTGGATGACTTTCGGACCTTATGACCAGACCTACGAGAAGCAGGAAGCCTTGGAAAACCAGTACAGAGATCTGTGCGGATGGCTCACCTTCGGTCAGATGGATTTTGATTATATCAGTGAAGCGCTTCTGGCGGAAGAGACGAACGGCGCATTTGACAGCCAGGGCTTCTGTATGGGGGAAATGCGTTATCAGGTGATCCTGGTTCCGGGCTGTATCACGCTGCGGGAGAGCACGGTGGACCGCCTTCTGGCTTTTGCCGGCAGCGGAGGCAAAGTGGTGATCCTGGGGGAAGCGCCCGTCTGCATGGACGGCGTATTCTCCGAAAAGGTAAGGGAGTTTGCCGGAAAGTGTGAGGTGCTGACCTTTGAAAAAGGGGCGGTTCTCAAATGTCTGGAGCCATGGCGCGATGTGGATGTGCTTCTGGACAGCGGCGGACGAGCGGACAACCTGGTATATCAGATGAGGCAGGATGAGGACGGCAGATGGCTGTTCCTGGCACATGGATATGAGAAAGTGCGGGATACCTTCTGGAGCATGGTGGACTGTGAGGATTACCCTTATGTGGAGAACATACACCTGCGGATACAGGGGGAATATGACCTGACGGTTTATGATGCCATGACAGGAGAGACAGAAAAACTGCAGTGTACACACAGAAACGGACAGACCAGAGCGGAATGGAGACTGGGCGTGCATGACAGCCTGCTGATCCGGCTGGCTCCGGCTGCAGAGCGGCAGCAGGGCAGCGGAAACGCGGCGGAGATAAGGGAACCGTCCAGCAGGATCCGGCTGACTCAGCCTTTCGAGGTGATGAGAGAGGAGCCGAATGTGCTGCTTCTTGACAAAGCAGAATACAGGATCGACCGGGAACCATGGCAGCCGGAGGAGGATATTCTGAAACTTGACAATATCTGCCGCAGACGTTTTGGCTATCCGCCCAAAGAGGAGGCAGGAGCGCAGCCCTGGACCGTGAAGGATGAAAAGGGATTTCCCAATGTACTCTCTCTCCGGTTTGCCGTAGATTCCCTTACCGATACATGGGCAAGCCTTGCCCTTGAGAGCCGGGACAAAACAGAGATCTATGTGAACGGCAGCCTGGTGGAAGAAGAATCTTCCGGATGGTTTACCGATGAATCCATAGAGGTGGTGAAGATACCGCCGCTTCGCCGGGGAAGCAACACCATAGAGCTGAGGATGCCCTACGGGGAAAAGGCCAATGTGGAAAGCTGCTATCTGCTGGGGGATTTCGGGGTGGAAGTATTCGGAAAAGAAAAACGGATCATCCCGGCGCCCGAAAAGGTGGTATTCGGTGATCTGACCCGCCAAGGCATGCCCTTTTACGGAGGGAACCTTACATACCGATGCAAGTTTACAGCTCCCGGAGGCCATATGCGCCTGAGAGCCCAGTATTTCAGCGGACCGCTTCTGGGTGCTGCAGTCGATGGGAAACGTACGGGAAGTATTGCCTTTGCCCCCTATGAGGTGGATTTGGGTGATCTGGAGGCAGGGGAGCATCTGCTGGAGATCACAGCATTCGGAAACCGTTACCACACCTTTGGGCAGCTCCACAACTGCGACAGGAATTATTCCTGGTTCGCCTCCTGTTCCTGGAGGACGAAAAATGACCGCTGGAGCGATGAGTATATGCTGAAGGAGCTGGGAATCCTTGTGACCCCTGAACTAATATATTGAAGGAACCAAAATGCGGGAAAGGATGACATATGAAGTTACAGTATGCGGTTGGTATAGACATCGGAACACAGGGAACAAAGGCTGCCCTTTTTTCCCTGGACGGAAAGAAAATGTCGGAGGCCTTTGAGAAGTCAAATCTTATATACGGCGGACCCGGGGAGGTCTGCCAGAACGCTGAGGATATCTATGGTTCCGTTCTGCGGACCGTAAACGCGCTGATGAAAAAGAGCGGTGTCCCGCCAAAACAGGTGGCTGCCATGGGAATCGACGCGCAGATGGCGGGCATCATGGCAGTGGATGCTGACTTTGAAGCGGTTGGCCCTTATGATTCCTGGCTGGATACCCGGTGTGAACCGTATATCCATACAATGATAAACCGGGCCGGGGATGAGGTCATCCGCCGGACCGGGGGACCGGTCACTTACACACACGGTCCGAAGATATTATGGAGAAAGGCAGAAAGGCCGGCAGAGTATGAGAAGGCTGCCAAGTTCGTCCTGCCCGGGGTCTTTGTGGCCGGAAAGCTGTGCGGGCTGAAGGCGGAGCAGGCGTGGATCGATTATACCCATCTGCACTTCTCCGGATTTGCGGACAACAGGAGGAAAGTCTGGGATGAGGGTCTGCTCTCGGAGTTCGGCATAGAGAAGGATAAGATGCCCCGGATCGTAAGCCCCTGGACCGAGGTGGGCAGGCTGACCGAGCAGGCGGCAAAGGCCTGCGGTCTCACAAGCGGGACAAGGGTGGTGGCCGGATGCGGGGATTCTGCGGCTTCCGCTCTGGGTGCGGGGATCGTGGAAAAGGATATGATTTATGATGTGGCCGGGACTGCTTCCATTTTTTCCTGCAGCACGGACCGCTTTACGCCGGATCTGGAGACGAAGACCATACTGTTTTCCAGGTCAGTGATAGACGGGCTTTACACGCCCCTGGCATATATCGGAGGCGGAGGACTCTGCCTGCGGTGGTTTCTGGAACAGAACGGCAGGGATTATGAATATTGGAACAAACAGGCCGAAAGGCTGGAGGCAGGCAGCGGCGGATTGTATTTCGTACCGCATTTTTCAGGCCGTACCTGTCCAAATGATCCCGGGGTGAGAGGCGCATACTGGGGGCTTTCTTTTCATCACACCGGAGCTCATATGTACCGGAGTATTATGGAGAGTATCGCATATGAATACGCGTACTATTATTCCATTTTGAAGAGGCAGAATCCACAGATTTCACCCAAGTATATTTACGGAGCCGGGGGAGGCGCCAGAAGTGCAGTCTTCAGCCAGATAAAGGCAGACGCACTGGGGATACCTTACCGGCCCCTGCAGGAAGCGGATACGGCAGTGTACGCCAGTGCCATGCTGGCGGCTTACGGTACAGGACTGCTTGGGGATTTAAAAGCCGTCATGAAGGCGCCTCTGAGAGAAGAGGTATATCTTCCGGATAAAGAGAGATATGAGATATATCACAAAAACAAAGAAATTTATGTAAACCTACTGGAGGCCCTTGGGGCTTTCGGAGAAAAGGAAAGAGGAGAATGACATGAAAAATAATCTTACACCACAGAAACTTGCAAAAATGATTGACCAGACACTGTTAAAAGCATATGTGAGCGACGAGGATTTCCAGGCGTTTTGTAAGGAGAGCGCAGCGTATGATTTTAAGATGGTGGCGATCAATTCAGCGCCGGTAAAAAAATGCAGGGAGTTCCTTAAAGACAGCGATGTGCATGTGGGCGCAGCCATAAGTTTTCCTCTGGGCCAGACAACCATCGAAACGAAAGTATTTGAGACGGAGACAGCAATCCGGGAAGGCGCGGATGAGATCGACTATGTTGTCAATCTTGTGGAGCTGAAGAACAGGAATCTGGACTATATCCGCAGGGAGATGGAGAGCATTGTGGAAATCTGCCGGAAAGCGGGCGTGTTATCCAAAGTGATTTTTGAAAATTGTTATCTGACCCAGGAGGAGAAGGAGATCCTCTGTAAGATCGCCCTGGAGGTAAAACCCGACTTTATCAAGACATCCACCGGATTCGGTACAGGGGGAGCCACAGCGGAGGATGTGCGTCTGATGAAATCCCTGGTCGGTGATGAGATAAAAGTAAAGGCAGCCGGAGGAATCCGGGATCTGGATACTGCCCTTACCATGATCGAGGCCGGAGCGGAACGAATCGGGACCAGTGCCGGTGTGAAGATCGTGGAGGAGCTGAGAGAACGGCTTGCGGCAGAAAACTGAGAGGAGGAGAAGCGATGACTCAAAGGCTGGGAATCAGAAAATCCCTGGACGAGCTGGAGAAAGAAGCCTGGGCGCCGAAGCCGTCCATGCTGGAGACACCGGCTGTTATGACAGGGCTGGATGCGGACAGAAAAGTCGTGATAAAGGATACGGAGAACCGTGTATCCCTAAACGGCATCTGGCAGATGGTCTGGGACGGGGACGAGAGGGAGAGGCTGGATCTATCGGTGCCCTGGAAGGACAGTATTCCGGCCAATGTACCGTGCAGTGTACATACGGCCCTCTATGAAGCCGGGATCATTCCGGACCCTACGGTGGGGCTGAATGATAAAACTGCCAGGGAGTACAGTTATAAGACCTGGTGGCTGAAAAAGGAATTTTCCCGGGAAGATGGCTGCAGAGCGAATCAGTTGTACTTTGAAGGAATCTGCCATTATGCAAAAATCTGGCTGAACGGTCATTACCTGGGAGAGCACAAGGGAATGTTCGGACGTCCTGTATTTGACGCCGCTCCTTATCTGCAGAGGGAGAACACCCTGATCGTGAAGATAGAAAACTCGCCGGCCAGGCCCCAGCCCATGTCCGAATATATGGATAACGACGAGGGGTGGCATGACGGTGTTGTCATCAACTGTGTGTATGGGTGGCATTATGCCTGCATTCCCAGCAGGGGTATATGGGCACCCGTCGGGCTGGAGGAAAAGAAACCTTCCTGCTGCAGTGAGAAGCCCCTGGTATCCTGTGGGGATACAGATGAGGGGATTGTGGATATCTGCATGAAATTTCACGGAACAGGTGGAAAAGTGACCATCACCGGCGAGATAGAAGGAAAGAACCACAAGGGAAAAGGCGGCAGTTTTGTCTTTGGGACGGAGATCCACACGGATGGACAGGTCGTCCATCTGCAGACCAGAATCGAGGATCCAAGGCTCTGGTGGCCGGTCAATATGGGAGAACAGAATCTGTACACACTTCGTCTGTCGGTGGTGACAGAACAGGGGGAGACACAGTATTTTGATACCACTTTCGGTATGCGCACCATTGAGATGGGCCCGCTTCCGGGAGGACCATATGAGGACAAGCATAACTGGACATTTATAGTAAATAGACGCCCTGTTTTCATCAAGGGTACGAACTGGTGCACGCTGGATGTGCTTCTGCGGTTTGACAGGAATCTGTACCACAGGTTTTTAAGCCTTGCCAGGGACCAGAATATCCAGCTGCTCCGTGCTTGGGGCGGCGGAATGCCGGAGTCGGATCTGTTTTATGACTTGTGTGACGAATTGGGGATCATGGTCATGCAGGAGTGGCCTACCTGCTGGGACAGCCAGAAGGACCAGCCCTTTGACGAACTGGAGGAGACGGTGCTGGTACATATGCCGCGGCTGAGAAACCATCCGTCCCTGATCATGTGGTGCGGCGGAAATGAGTCGGCCAGGGCTGACGGCAGGGCCATGGATATGATGGCACGCTGTGCCTATGAGCTTGACGGCAGCAGGGGATTCCACAGGACTTCACCGTGGGGAGGCGCCCTGCACAATTATTCCACGTACTGGGATATGCAGGATATTGATGTGAGCCTTAACCTGAGGTCTCATTTTATGGGGGAATTCGGCATGGCTTCCGCGCCGAATCACAGAAGTGTGATGCGGTATCTGCCAAAAGAGGAGGCAGAACAGTGGCCGCCCAGCCGCTTTGGCTCCTTCGGGCACCACACCCCCAGATTCAACCAGCTTGAACCTGATGATATGGCACATCTGAGTAAACGGGTGCCGGAATTCTGTGCAGGGGATACCATGGAGAGCTTTATCTGGGGAACACAGATGGCCCAGGCAACGGCGGTCCGCCATACATTGGAAGCCTACCGGTGCAGGTGGCCTGAATCCACGGGAATCTGTTACTACAAGCTGACAGATGTGTACCCGGCATGCTCCTGGTCCACAATTGATTACTACGGCGTGCCGAAGCTTTCCTATTATGCAATCAAGGACAGTTATGAGCCGCTCCACGCCTGCATTTTATTTTCATCCATGCGGATGGAGGAAGATGTGAAGCTTCCTGTATACCTGCTGGATGACGCAGACCGTCTGGATGGGAGTGCATGGAGTGTACAGGTGAGGGCTTACGATGAAAACCTGCATGTGATCAGCGAGGCGTTGTACAGCGGAAGAGACAGCGCAAATGTAACCTATCTCGGGCACTTGCCTGTGGACAGAGCAGATGTGGGCAGCGGACCGGTCCTGCTGACTACAGAGGTGTATGTGGAAGGAGAAAAAGCGGACGATACCTTTTACTGGTTCAATTATCAGCAGAAACAGGGCTGTCTGCTGGCACTGCCCGGAACAACGCTCACCTGTAACGTAAAAGAGGGCCATGCCGTCATTTCCAATACCGGGGATGTTCCGGCAGTCGGAGTCACCGTGGAATGCCCTGACAGAGATACGGAATTTGTAACCGAAAGCAGTTTGTTCTGGCTGAATCCGGGGGAGGTAAAACGCATTGCCGTTTCCCATACGGACAGCCTGGTGGTCCGGGCCTGGAATGCACCGGAAGCCACGGAGAGATGAGAGGGATAGAGAATGAAAGCAATACAATTTTATGGAAAAAATGATTATGCGCTGACCGATGTGGCCAAACCGGAGATCGGGGACGGTGAGCTTCTTCTGAAAGTAAAAGCGGCAGCCATCTGCGGCAGTGACCTGCGGATGATCCAGAACGGATACCAGGGAGTGACAAAGGAGACACCACGTATCTACGGACATGAGATATCCGGGATCATTGAGCAGGCCGGGAAAGCTGTGATCGGCTATGAGCCGGGAATGACTGTGGCGATCGCTCCGAATATGGGATGCGGCACCTGTGACGCCTGTGTATCAGGCAACACCCATCTGTGCCGGGAATACCGTGCCTTTGGGATCAACATGGACGGGGGATTTGCGGAATATGTGGTGATCCCCGAGGCGGCGGTCCGCCAGGGCAATGTAGTGAAGATAGAGATCGACGGGGACATGACTTTTGAGAAGGCGGCGGTCCTGGAACCGTTATCCTGTGTATACAATGGCTTTGAGCAGGTAGGGATCAAGCCCTGTGACACAGTGCTGATCATCGGCGCCGGCCCTATCGGCATCATGCACGGTATGCTGGCAAAGATGGCCGGTGCGGCAAAGGTCATGATCACGGATCTGAATGAAAACAGGGTGGCTATATGCAGGGAGTTTGACCCGTTCTTCACCACATACGCAGGCGGAGATCTGAAGGAATTCGTCATGGAGCAGACACAGGGCCAGGGTGTTTCTGTCTGCATCACTGCGTGCCCGTCTCCCCAGGCGCAGGCACAGGCTTTGGAACTGCTGGCGGTGAACGGCAGGGTGAACTTTTTCGGCGGACTTCCCGCTGACAGGTGTGAGGTGACGATCAATACCAATCAGGTACATTATAAACAGCTTGTCCTCACAGGGAGCTGCCGTGCCAGTCTGACCCAGTACAGAAAATGCATGAAGCTGGTGCAGGCAGGTGTCCTGAATATAGATAAAATTGTTTCTGCCACATATGCTCTTGAGGAGTACGAGGAGGCTTTTGCCGCGGCAAGGGAAGGCAGGAACCTGAAAAACATATTTGTATTGTAACTATTTGGCGCGGGAAAACGCGGACCTGAATCGGGAGGACAGAGATGGGATACATAGAAGACAGGAAGAGAGAGCTGGAAAAATATCTGCCGCCCCTGACCCGGAAACTGGATTTTGATCTGTTCTGGGAGCAGTCTCTGGAAGAGAGCCGGAGGCTGCCGCTTGGACTGGAAGTGAAAAGGCTGGAGGATTATCCGGCGGAAAAGGTCCATGTGTATGACATCAGTTATCAGGGGATGGAGAATACCAGGATTCACGGCTGGTATCTGGCTCCGCGGACGGCGGGCGGGGGAAGACTTCCCTGTGTGATCCAGTATCATGGATTTTCCGGCAGCAGAGGGATGCCCTCAGACCATCTTTTCTGGACAGCGCTGGGGATGGCGGTTCTGGCTGTGGACTGCCGAGGACAGGGCGGGATCACAGCAGACCATGCCTGTTATCAGGAAGCTTATTTTGACGGGCCTGCATGCAGAGGGATCTTAGATCCCCATGAGTATTATTACCGGCATGTTTATCTGGACAGCGTCCGTGCCGTGGACGCGGCCTGCGCCATGGAGGAGACGGACAGGGACAGGATTGTGCTCCACGGAATCAGCCAGGGCGGAGCCCTTGTCATGGCAGCCGCGGCATTGGACAGCCGGCCTGCCGCAGCACTGGCGGATGTACCGGGCAACAGTGATCTGGCAGTGAGGGTGGAGGGGGAGTACGGCAGCTTTGGTGCCGCTGCCGCGTACCTCCGCAGATTTCCTAAGCATACGGATACGGCTTTCGGCACATTGAGCTACTTTGACACAATGAATCTGGCGTCCCGCATTACCTGTCCTGTCCTGTGTTCTGTATCCTTAAAGGATAAGACCTGCCCCGCAGAATGCTTTTTTGCTACTTATAACAGGATTGAATCGGATAAACAGATAGAGATCTATCCGTTCTGCGGACATGAGAATGCTTACAGCATACAGATGGAGAAAAAGCTGGTGTTTCTGCGGCACTGTAATATCATAGGTAACTGTTAAGCACCCCTCAGTTCCGGGAGGTGTTTCGCCGAGCGAAACCCGAGTCAGCCGGCGCCGGACTGCTGCAGGGATACACGGTTAAGAAACATGGCATCCGGAAGGATGGAGACTAGACTGGAGGATAAACGAAATATGAGGAGACAGGAGATTACACAGGGGTGGACTCTCCAGGTTCAGGGAGAAAAGGAGAGGATTCCCGCCCAGGTGCCGGGGTCTGTTTACTATGACCTGCTTCGCACGGGCAGGATGGAAGATCCCTTCTGGAGGGACAACGAGGATGAAGCCCTGAAATGGATGGAGAAGGATTTTGTCTATGAAACCCGGTTCATACCGGAGAGCGGACTTTTTGATACAGATGAGATCAGACTTTGTTTTGACGGTCTGGACACCATTGCAGACATTTATCTGAATGGATGCCTGCTGGGCCGGGCTGACAATATGCACCGCGCATGGGCATACTCCGTGACCGGGATGCTGCTGCGGGGAGAAAACAGTCTGAGGATTTATTTTCACAGTCCTGTTAAATATATCCGGGAGCGCTATGCGGAGTGTGTGACTATGGGATCTGAACACTGTATGGACGGGTTTCCCCAGATCAGGAAAGCACACTGCATGTTTGGCTGGGACTGGGGCCCAAGGCTTCCGGATGCGGGAATATGGAAGAATGTTTTTCTGCAGGGAGTAGAGAAAGGAAGGCTGGAATCCGTATATGTGGCGCAGGAGCATGAGGAGCAGAAGGTCACACTTTATATCCGCACAGAGATCGCTTCCGCAGGAGAAACACAGGAGGACAGGGCAAAAGCACAGGGGCTTTCCTACAGGGTCACAGTCACAGACCCACAGGGAAATGTGAGGACAGAGGAGGATTCACCGGAGTGTCTGGTCATCACACAGCCGCTTCTGTGGTGGCCGAACGGATACGGGGAACAGAATCTGTATGGAATCTGTGTGCAGCTTATGGACGGCAGCCGTGAAGTTGACCGATGGGAGAAGCGGATAGGCCTTAGGACCATGACCGTGCACAGGGAGAAGGATGTATACGGCGAGAGCTTTGCCCATGAGGTAAACGGCGTGCAGATTTTTGCCATGGGCGCGGATTATATACCGGAAGACAACATTTTCGGCAGGATCACCGGGGAGAGGACCAGGAAACTGCTGGAACAGTGCCGGGCGGCTAATTTTAACTGTATCCGGGTATGGGGAGGCGGATTCTATCCCCATGACGATTTTTATGATGCCTGCGATGAGCTGGGACTGGTGGTCTGGCAGGATCTGATGTTTGCCTGCGCTGTCTATGAACTGACAGAGGATTTTGATAAAAATATCAGGGCGGAGATCAGGGACAATGTGCGCCGCCTCCGCCATCATGCCAGTCTTGGACTCTGGTGCGGGAATAATGAGATGGAAATGTTCGTGGATGAGGGCCAGTGGGTGAATACGCTGAAGCAGAAGGCGGATTATGTCAAGATGTACGAGTATATCATCCCGCAGGTGCTGAAGGAGGAAGACCCGCAGACCTTTTACTGGCCGGCAAGTCCGTCTTCGGGCGGAAGCTTCGACGCGCCCAATGACCCCGACCGGGGAGATGTGCATTACTGGGAGGTATGGCACGGAGATAAGCCATTTTCCGAATACCGTAAGTATTATTTCCGGTATGCCAGTGAGTTTGGATTCCAGTCTTTTCCGTGTCTGAAGACAGTGGAGGCGTTTACGCTGCCGGAGGACAGGAATATTTTTTCCTATGTGATGGATAAGCATCAGAGGAATGACGCGGCAAATGGGAAGATCATGAAGTATCTGTACCAGACCTTCCTGTATCCCACGGATTTTGATACGCTGCTGTATGCGTCCCAGCTCCTGCAGGGAGAAGCTATAAAATACGGAGTGGAGCATTTCCGAAGAAACAGGGGCAGGTGTATGGGAGCAGTGTACTGGCAGCTCAATGACTGCTGGCCGGTGGCTTCCTGGTCCTCCATTGACTATTACGGAAGGTGGAAGGCACTGCATTATTATGCCAAAAGGTTTTTTGCTCCAATCCTGCTGTCCTGCAGGGAGGAGGGGATGATGACGCAGAACACCAATGTGAATGCGCAGCCCTTTCAGATGGAGAAGAGTGTGACGTTCAATGTGTCTAATGAGACGCCGGAGGATAAAGTGGTCCGGGTCGTATGGGCTGTACGGGACCGGTTCGGCGGTATTCTGCAGAAGGAGGAGACAGAGCTTTCCGTGCCGGCACTCTCCAGTGTGTGGATGGAAAAAAGGGAGCTTCCGGACATGAAAATCCGGGAAGAGTACATCAGCTATGATCTTTTTGAGGATGACCGGTGGGTATCCGGTTCCACAGTGATACTCACACTGCCGAGATTTTTCCGATATGAAGATCCGCAGCTTACGGTGGAGTCCGGAGACGGTGAGGTCATCGTCAGGGCAAAGGCGTATGCGAAGAGTGTTGAGATTCGGAACAGGAATGAGGATCTGGTGTTGGAGGACAACTATTTTGATATGAATGCAGGGGAGAGAAGAGTGAAAGTGGTTTGCGGTGAGATGGAGGATCTGACGGTACGGAGTGTGTTTGATATTCGGTAGTGAAGGCAGCCGGCGCGATATAGAGCAGAATGTTCCATATCTGTGCATTGCGAAGCGTGTTGCTGGGCGCGCAGTGAAGGGTAACTGCTTTGGTATATTCAGAATAGAAAATGCAAATGGGTACTTGAGAAATTCAAGTACCCAGTGTATAATTGATTTAAAAGTAATCAATAGATAATCGTTATCCATTGATTGCGCTTCGGAAAACCATAGTAATTTATAGTTGCCAGCTATCCTCTACGGCCTATAGAGGATAGCTATTTTCTTTTCTGATGATTGTCTAATATATCATTTAATCTTAAAATCAATGATACCCTTACCTTTTATCGCTAAAAATCTAATAATATGGAGGCGAAACATGAAAAAACTGAAAGTACACCATGAGAAACAGTATCTTATGTGGGAGGACGGGACTCCTTTTTTCTACTTGGGAGATACAGCCTGGGAATTGTTTCACAGACTGAACAGAGAGGAAGCGGATGAGTATCTGAGCCTACGGGCAGCACAGGGATTTCATGTGATCCAGGCGGCAGCGCTGGCGGAGCTGGATGGAATCTATACAGGAAATGCGTATGGGGATAAGCCGCTGCCGCTTTGCAGCGGGAAGGTCTGCCTGCCGGGGACGCAGGGAGAGGTATTTCCGGAAATGGAGGACTGCGAAGCGTATTGGAGGCATGTGGACTGGATCGTACATAGAGCAGCAGAACTGGGGATGTTTATCGGGATGCTGCCCTGCTGGGGAGATAAGTGGAATAAGAAGTGGGGATGCGGGCCGGAAATCTTTAAAGATCCCGGAAGTGCTTATGACTATGGTGCCTGGATTGGGGAACGGTATAGCAGAGAATGGAATATCATATGGATCCTGGGCGGAGACAGACCGGTGGAAAACGAGGAGCAGGAGAGCGTGATTGACGCAATGGCAGCCGGAATCAGGAGCAGGGATACAGAACATCTGATGACCTTCCATCCCTGCGGAGCGTCCTGTTCCACCCATTTCTTGCGGGATAAGTCATATATTGATTTTAACTGCTGCCAGTCCGGGCATGGACTGGAGGGTTATGAGAGCTGGAAATTCATAAGGAAGATGCAGGAGGAGGAAGAGAAACCCTGTCTTGATCTGGAACCGAGATACGAGAGTCATCCGGCCTGTTTTCAGCCCGAGTATGGTGTGTTCTGGGGAGAGCGGGAAGTGAGGCAGAATGGGTATTGGAATCTGCTTCAGGGAGCCTGCGGCTGTGTTTACGGGAACCATGCAGTGTGGTGTTTTTGCAGGGAGAAGGACCAAGGTCATCTGAAGACCTGGCGTGAAGGGCTTTTGGAGAAAGGTGCGGGACAGATGCGGTATATGGAAAAACTTCGGCTTGACAGACCGTTTTTTGAACTGCGCCCGGCACCTGAACTTGTGGAGCAGGAGGAGTGGTGCGGACAGTATATCTCTGCCGCCAGAGGAGATACATATGCTTTTTTGTATACCCCCTATGGGCAGGAGATAAAAGCCCATCTGGAAAAAATGGGAGAGGGACCGGTGCTGTGCAGCTGGTTTGACCCTGAGGATGGAACAGTTAAGAAAAAGGAAATATGGCCGCCCTGTCCGGTGGTCTTAAGACCGCCGGATGGAGGGCGGGACTGGATTGCCGTGCTGGATCAGATGCGGGCAAAGATCTGATAGCCGTATTCATTCCAGGTCACATGGTCAGGAGATAACGGGCTACCGCAGGGCTGAGGTTCTATGGTGATAGTGATGTCCGATTTTCCGGCAAGATATCTGCGGGGAATGATGAACTCGTCTTCCAGCCATCTCTTATATGGATTATGATCCGGAAAATACCAGGGGTATTCTTCCACCGCTTCCTTATCTACAGAAACGAAAGCTTTTTGGCGTCCGTACTTTTGGTCGCTGACCCGGCGGAGGATAACTGCCTGGGCGTCCGGTGGAACAGGGACAGTGAAGGAGCGTTTTTTTCTGCTGTAATGCCCGTAAAAAGTAACAGGAATATGGTCATCGTCCCCCTCAAAAAAGGAAGTCAGCGAAACGGGCACAGGGCTGTCCTCGCAGATATAATGAAAAGCTTCCAAAGTGCCGGGGTCCTGAAATTGGATCTCCCCTATTTTCTTAAGCTTTATCTCGTCTCTGCCGTAATAAAATACCATGCCGGAGTGTTCCATATACAGGTCATTGCACCCGCCGGATTCGATTCCGAAACGAAAACAGGAAGAAAAAGGATACCAGTCCCCCGGAAGGGAGCGATGCATGGACCAGTCTTTGTGTTCATGCCCGTCATAGCCGCTGGCAGGATTACACTCTTTGGGAGTCTCGAATCCCCAGCCGTAGCAGGAATAGCTTTCAGAACCGTCACTCTCAATCTGCGGTGTGCGTAGTCCGTCAAAATGGATGCGGACATCACCTTCACAGTCAGCCCTGGATTCGGGGGTCTCGCCATATGCGGTGATGATGGAGGAGATGATATGACCGTTTCCGGATACCTGTGCGATCAGGCTGTCAGCACCTTCCGTATGTTTTCGGCTGTAATAGGGAGCCCCTCTGAAATATAGGAATCCGTTTTCCTGATAGTATGGATTCCATTCACGGGTCCAGAGAATCTCGGCAAAGGGGATTTGTACCGCCAGGTCCCCGGTATTTTTCAAGGCCAGATCAGCACTATGGGAAAAAGGCATGGGGTAAAAATTATAATAATACCCGTCTGTATTCATGCCTGACAGCAGATACTGTACACTGTGATACCCCAGTTCATTGGAGAAAAGGCAGCCGAATGAAGCATCGAAGTCAGGGGAGGAATGTCCGTCCCAGCGTGCGCTGAGAGACAGAGTGTGTAGCTGGGAGGCGGTATACTCCCCTGTGAGAATGCGGATACCGGCTATACAGCCGCTTTCCTCACAGGTAAAAAGCGGGAACTCTTCCCCAGGCTTCAGAACCAGGTTTGTCAGTTGGCGGCGCAGGGGGGACTGCAGGCTGTGTATACAGCTTCCGGTCTGTTTCCAGAGAGCGGTCAGCCTCTGCTGTGCCGGGTCTTCTGCAGGGCTGAAAGTTTCCACGCCGTCTCCGTTTTCATAAGAGTGATAGACAACATGGCCCCAGCCGCCCTGGTTTTTACTGCGGTCACAGCCTTCCAGCCGGATACTGCTGGTGATTTTACAGCTTTTTTTATAGGGCATGGGCACAAAGCTGCGCACCACGCGGATAGGACCTCTGCCGTTGTCATAGGGCCCGATATAGCGGGAGGCAAGAGGTTCTGTAAACGGGTATTTTTCACCGAATTCCGAGTGCCGGATGGTAAAGCGGGGGGTCTCTTCCCCGTCAAAGTAAAAACGGAAAACCGGCTCCTCACAGGACGGATAGCGGTGCTGGACAAAATTATAGATACATCCGGGGCCAAGGTGTTCAAAAAGAACCCATTCACCGTCTGCATCCCGGTAGAGCGCCCAGTCCCAGTCAGCATTTCCGCCTTTTTTATCAATACTTCCCTCATAGTGGGCTCTGCAGCCTGTCTTGGGGACCGGGAGGGACTTTAAGTCTGCCATGGTTTCGTAAATATTCATATGGATATCTCCTGTCTTTTAGTGTTTTAGGATATTATAAAAAAAGGGGGGATTATCTCAATGGATAATATTAAGATTTTTCGGAAAAAAGAAAGAAATGCACTGTGAAACAAACGGAGCGGCAAGGGTGGATGGAAGAGGTTAATATCAGGAATATTTATGTCAATATAAGCTCTTGTTCCCCAGAGAATGGGGAGATAAGATAGAAAAAAGATTACGAGGAATCCCGCCCATAGAGGCGCGAGAAAAAACAGGAGGATTTTTAATTATGAAGAAATGGGCGCGTGCGCTGTATCAGCCATGCCTGCCTTTAGGCAGGAACGGACAGAGAGTGACAGGATGTGAAGAACACATTCTTTTATCCAGAAAAGCAGCAGCCGAGGGAATGGTGCTGTTAAAAAATGAAAAGAGTATCCTGCCCTTTGAGAAGGGGACCAGACTGGCATTATTCGGAAAAGGCAGTGTGGATTATGTAAAAGGAGGCGGAGGCAGCGGTGATGTGACTACCGCTTATGTGCGCAGTCTCCAGGATGGTCTTGAGATAAAGGAAGAAGAGGGAAAGGTACAGGTACTGGCGTCTCTCGGCAAATTCTACAGGGAAAATGTAAGTGCACAGTATGCCGGCGGGATTCAGCCGGGTATGACTGCAGAGCCGGAGATTCCCTGTGATCTGCTTGAGAAAGCCAAAGCATGGGCGGATGCGGCTGTAATATCCATCTGCCGGTTTTCCGGCGAAGGCTGGGACCGGAAAGGGATTCCGGGAGATGGAGATTTTTATCTTACCCGGGAAGAGCAGAACATGGTGGATACAGTGACTGCCAATTTTGAAAAGGTTGTTGTTGTGCTGAACGTGGGCGGTATGGTGGATACCTCCTGGTTTTGTGATTCTGAAAAGATACAGGGAGTTCTCCTTGCATGGCAGGGAGGCATGGAGGGCGGACTGGCAGCGGCGGATCTGCTGTGCGGGGACGTAAACCCATCCGGAAAGCTGACAGATACCTTTGCCCGTACATTTGATGACTACCCATCTTCTGCAGGTTTCAACGAATCCGAGGATTATGTGGATTACACAGAGGACATCTATGTGGGATACCGGTATTTTGAAACGATTCCGGGCGCTGCCGAGAAGGTAAATTATCCCTTTGGATTCGGACTCTCCTACACGGAGTTTGCCATTGAGCCGCTTCGGGCAGGGGAAGAAGATGGGACCATTTGTGTGGATGTGAGAGTCACCAATATGGGAAGCAGAGCCGGAAAAGAAGTCGTACAGCTTTATTACCGGGCACCTCAGGGTGTTCTGGGAAAACCGCTTGAAGTGCTGGGGGCATTTGCCAAGACAGAGCTTTTGGGAGCCGGGCAGTCCCAGGTGCTCAGACTGAAAATGCCGGTCAAGGCCATGGCTTCGTATGATGATCTGGGAAAGATCCAGGCATCTGCTTATGTGCTGGAGGCCGGAAATTACAGCTTCAGAATCGGAAACTCTGTGAGAAATACAGTAAAACTGGACTATGAATACCAGGCAGCGCAGACGGTTGTGACAGAGCAGCTCGAAAGAAAATGCGCGCCGGCTGCCCTTAAATCACGCCTGTTGGCAGACGGGTCCTACGAGGAACTACCGCAGGGCGGAGACGTATATGAGAAGAACCGTCTGATTCCTCAGGATATTGATACGCTGGAAGGGGTGGAACCCGATGTACAGGGAATCACGTATCAGGAGAAAAAAGAATGGCGAAATGCGGACAGGATTACCCTTGAAGATGTAGCGGAAGGGAAGGCCGATTTACGCCGGCTTCTGGCACAGCTCAGCGACAGGGAATTAGCCGGGCTGCTGGGCGGTCAGGTAAATACAGGTACTGCCAATACATATGGAATGGGCAATCTTCCGGCATATGGAATTCCCAATATTATGACTGCGGACGGCCCGGCAGGACTGAGAATCAGGGAGGAGTGCGGTGTCTATACGACGGCATGGCCCTGCGCCACACTGCTGGCCTGTACCTGGAATCCGGAGATAGTATTTGAGGCAGGGGCAGCAGGAGCGGCTGAAGTGAAGGAAAATAATATCGGTGTCTGGCTTACCCCGGCTATGAATATACACAGAAGTCCCCTGTGCGGAAGAAACTTTGAATATTATTCCGAGGACCCGCTGGTATCAGGAAAAATGGGAGCAGCTATGATCAGGGGCATCCAGTCTCAGCATATCGGGGCGTCCATGAAACATTTCTGCTGCAACAATAAGGAGACTAACAGGAAGGACAGCGATTCCAGGGTGTCGGAGAGGGCGCTCAGGGAAATCTATCTGAAAGGATTCGAGATCGCGGTAAAGGAAGCCCAGCCCTGGACAGTGATGACATCCTATAATCTGATGAATGGATATCCCACTTCCTGTAACCCGGAACTGCTTAACGGAATCCTCAGAGAAGAGTGGGGCTTCGAGGGAATGGTGACTACGGACTGGTGGAATCACGCGGAGCATTATCTGGAAGTAAAGGCCGGGGGAGATATCAAGATGGGATGTGGTTATCCTGACAGGATTCTGGAGGCTAAGGAGAAGGGATTCGTGAGCAGGGAAGAGATGGAGAAGTGCGCGGAGAGGATATTGGGGATGATATTGAAAGTGGATTAAATATTCTGGACGGGACTGTGTACTTGCTGATTTGGAATTTTGATGCCATCGGCCTGAATATACCCTGCGGGACAGGAACGTGTAAATGGTAATCACAGGCGGCTTTTAGCAGCGGTTTTGTTTTTAATATCGTTGACATGGATGCGGTTTTGTGATAAGATTCGGAATCAAGAGAAAGGCGTTGAGAAGAGATAGTAAGCGTGTCTGGACGTTGCAGAGAGAAGCCGGGTGGTGCGAGGCTTTATGGAGGGGCGCTGAACCGGTCTTTGAGCTGCAGGCTGAAAGGTGACGAGTAGGTTATGACGGGTATCCTCCGTTATGGGGATGGAGTATCGGATGGCTGATGATCTTTGGATGGATGGCGTCCTGTACTTGGAGAGAGCAGAATGGAAATTCTGAATTCAGGTGGTAACACGGATATTTGAGTATTCGCCCTGAACTGGCTTAGCTGGTTCAGGGTTTTTGTTTTTTCTGCCGCTCGCTGTCCCATCGGTTCCGGGCAACGTGGTGTGTTGCGTTTGTATGCAGCCGAATTCTACACCGAGGGTATTTCGTCCGCCTGAGACGAACAATGGGTTGTACGGCTCAGACGGACGAAATACCCTCGGTGTAGCTTCGGAATGCATACGGCACTGCAACACACCACGTTGCCCGGAACCGATGGGACAGCGGCGGCAGAAAAAAGCACTTCGTGCAGGGTGAGGGCGGGAGGTTGTTTTATGTGAGCAAGCGATAATTCCATTGTTAGATGCAATTCAGGATGGATTTTGCCTTTAGATGTGAGGGGTGCTGAATAGTTGGTAGATTTAGATATATGAAATAAAAAAATGTGAATGGAGGAAGAGTGTTATGAAGATGGAGAAAGTTGTGGGGGAAAGGTTTCGGGAGAGGCCGGCGGATTGTGTGATCGACAGCCATGCTTTGATGGTGAGAGGCGGGTATATGAAGTATGTGGGGAATGGGATTTATTCGCAGTTTGGGCCGTTGAGGAGGATTTGCAGGAAGATTGAGGGGATTATTCGGGAGGAAATGGATGGGATTGATGGGCAGGAGGTGCAGTTTCCTGTTGTTATGCCGGCCTCGCTTTGGGAGGAGTCGGGGAGATATGAGAGTGTGGGGAGTGAGCTGCTGCGGTTTTCGGATAGAAATGGGAGTAAGATGGTACTGGGGATGACACATGAGGAGGCTTCGGTGCAGTTGGTGCGGGAGTATGGAAAGAGTTATGCTAAGTATCCTTTTATGATTTATCAGATCCAGACAAAGTTCAGGGATGAGGCAAGGCCGAGGGCAGGGCTGATCCGGGTGAGAGAGTTTACAATGAAGGATGCTTACTCATTCCATACTTCTCAGGAGGACCTGGAGGAATATTATCAGAAGTGTTATCATGCTTATGAGAGGATTTTTGCAAGGGCCGGGATTCCGGAGACGATTGCCGTGGCTTCGGATTCGGGGATGATGGGCGGCAGTCTGTCTCATGAATTTATGCTGCTGACTCCTGTGGGGGAGGACTCTGTTGCGGTCTGCCCGGAATGCGGGTTCAGGGTTAATGTGGAGATGGCTGAGAGTATTGTTGAGAATCCGCAGGATGATGTGCAGGAGGAACTGAAACTGGTGTACACACCGGATATTCATACGATTGAGGATGTGTGCGGATTTTTGGGGATGCCTGAGGAGAAATCCTGTAAGGCTGTGGTGTATCAGAAGAATTCGGATGACAAGTTTGTGGTGCTGTTTATCCGCGGGGATCTGGATGTGAATGAGACAAAGGTTACCAATTTCCTGAAAAGTGAGATTCGTCCGGCGGAAATAACGAAGGAATCCGGACTGCATCCCGGATTTATCGGGCCTTATGATCTGCAGGGGGATTTTACGGTGCTCTATGACAGGTCTTTGCAGGGGGGAATGAATCTCTCCTGCGGCGGTAATGTGGAGGAACATCATTATACAGGACTTTGTATGGAAAGGGACTGCCCGCAGGCGGAGTATCATGATTTTGCCAAGATTTCAGAGGGCGGCGTGTGTCCCGGATGCGGTAAGCATACGATTCAGGTATGCAGAGGTATTGAGGTGGGAAATATTTTTCAGCTCGGTACAAAGTATACGGAGAGTATGGGGATGCAGTATCTGGATAAAGATGGGAAGGAAAAGTATCCTTTGATGGGGTGTTATGGGATAGGGATCGGAAGGCTGGCAGCCTCCGTGTGTGAAGCACATCATGATGAGTACGGGCCAATCTGGCCTATGGCCATTGCTCCCTGGCAGGTGCATCTGTGCTGTGTAAGGCCGGATAATGAGGAAGTGAAAGCATTTGCGGATAAGCTGTATGAAGACCTTCAGAGGCAGGGCGTGGAGGTGCTCTATGATGACAGGAAAGTGAGCGCCGGGGTTATGTTCTCAGATGCGGATCTTATGGGTGTGCCTGTGCGTGTGATCGTCAGCCCGAGAAATATGAAAGAAGGGTGCTGCGAGATCGTGACAAGGGATAAAAATGTTCAGAAGAAAGCGGCGCTTCAGGATGTTAAAAAGGAGATTGCAGTGCTGATTGAGGAATTGTCTGGGAGAGGATGAGAAAATGGAACAGCAGAAGTGGCTGGATGAGGCTTTATATGAATATGGAAGAAAGGATTACTATCCATTTCACATGCCGGGGCATAAACGGGAATTTTGTCCGGGGACGCTGAAAAACCCTTATTTGGTTGACATAACTGAGATAGACGGGTTTGACAATCTGCATCACGCCGAAGGGATTCTGCTGGAGGCTCAGCAGCGGGCTGCCTCTCTTTACGGGGCGCGTGAGACATGGTATCTGGTAAATGGCAGCACGTCGGGAATTTTGGCCGCTGTGTCCGCATGTACGTCCAGAGGCGGTGAGATACTGATGGCAAGAAACTGTCACAAGGCAGTTTATCACGCGGCTTATCTGAGAGGACTGACAACACATTATCTCTTTCCGGAGGCCGAAAAAAGTGTGGGATTGAACGGTGGAATTTCGCCTGAGGCTGTCAGGGAGATGCTGGAGAGGTATCCCGGCACAGAGGCAGTGCTTATCACGTCTCCTACTTATGACGGAGTGGTGTCTGATGTGAAGAGGATTGCGAAGATTGCTCATGCATTTCATGTGCCTTTGATCGTGGACGAGGCACATGGGGCGCATTTTCCGTTTTCGGAATATTTTCCGGAATCCGCGCTTGCATGTGGGGCGGATGTGGTGATTCATAGTTTACATAAAACTCTGCCATCGCTGACGCAGACCGCGCTTCTGCACAGGAACAGTGAGAGAGTGAGTGAGGAAAAGCTCAGGCGTTTTCTGGGGATTTATCAGAGCAGCAGTCCGTCTTATCTGTTTATGGCCGGGATGGATGCGTGCGTAAGGCTGATCCGGGAAAAGGGGAAGGAGCTGTTTGCGGGCTATACAGAGAGGCTTAAAACCTGCAGGGGGAGACTGGCGGCCCTTAAGAATCTGCATCTGGTGAGTAAGGATGATATTTTGGGACGGGGTTTAGTGTATGACCTGGATGAATCAAAGATTCTGATCTCTACGGCAGATGCGGAAATAGATGGGGCAAAGCTCCATGAAATTTTGCTGGAACGGTATCATCTGCAGATGGAGATGGCGGCAAGCCAGTATGTGATCGCGCTCACTGGCGTAATGGATACAGAGGACGGGTTTGACAGGCTGGAGCAGGCGCTTCTGGATATTGATCGTGAAACGGAGAGAACAGAAGCAGTGAAGGATGGGATTTGTACCTATATCGTCGGTGAAGTCTGCAAATCTATAGCGGAGGCTGTGGAAGGGGACCAGGAGGAAATTAACCTGTCGGACAGTGAGGGAAGGATTTCTTCGGAATATGCGTATCTGTATCCGCCCGGAATCCCGTTTCTGGTTCCGGGAGAGAGAATCAGCAAAGATGTATTGCGGCAGATTTGTATTTGGAAGGAACAGGGTATGGACATTCAGGGCTTAAATGACTATACTCTAAAGAAGATTCACGTGTTAAAAGATGTTTGAAAGTAACGATTCGGCAGGTCTGCGCATTTACTGCGCTGCCCTTAAGAAAACACTTTGCAGCGAAGCAAAAATTCTATTGCCAAAGGTGAATTTGCATGGATTTTTGCCTGTAACGGTGAAGATATTGAACAGTTACGTTTGAAAATCCATTTCTGCAGTCCGTGTACCAGCCGGGGAAGGTGTCCCATAGTTGGAGGAATGATAAGATGAAGACATACTCTTTGAAATTGCCGGGCGGGGATGGAAATAAGAGACAGAGGAACAAAAGAATGGGCAGAATTTTTTATATTATGGGTAAAAGCTCTTCCGGTAAAGATACCATTTACAGCAGACTTCTCCGTGACAAGGAGTTTGGTTTAAAGAATGTTTTGTTATATACAACACGTCCGGTCCGACAGGGGGAGGCTGATGGGAGAGAGTACCACTTTGTGGATGAGGAGCGTTTCAGACAGTTTATGGATGAGGGAAAGGTGATCGAGTACAGAACTTATGAGACTGTGCACGGCCCCTGGACTTATTTTACGGCGGATGACGGGCAGGTGGATTTGAAGGCGCGCAGTTATCTGGCAATCGGGACGCTGGAGTCCTATGAGAATATGAAGAGATATTTTGGGGAGGAAAATGTCTGCCCCATTTATGTGGAAGTGGAGGATGGGGAGCGCCTAAAACGGGCCCTCGCCAGGGAAGAATTGCAGGAGAAGCCCCGTTATGCGGAAATGTGCCGGCGTTTTTTGGCTGATACAGAAGATTTCTCGGAGGAGAACCTGGAAAGAGCGGGAATCAAAAGGCGTTTTCAGAACGTGGAGCTGGAAAGCTGTATGGAAGAAATTCGGGAGTATATCCGCAGCCGGAGCGTCTGATATCCATTCCGGGCACGGACAGCGGCTGTTTGTACATTATCTGGAAGGTCCCGGAGTTTTTGATGCTTTGCGGGGCAAGGAAGCCTGGGACCTGTATCAGGTTATCTGTAAAGCAGGGAGAAACCGCGGTGGTGTCTCCAAAATTACCGGCGAAAACCCAAGACAACATTCAAATTATCTGCAAAGTAGGCAGAAACAGTAGCCGGGCGGCTCAGAATTACCGACGAAAGCCTAAGATGACATTCAAATTATTTGTAAAGCCAGCAGAAACCACGGCCAGGCCGCCCAAAATTACCAACGAAAACCCAAGACAGCATTCAAATTATCTGTAAAGCAAGCAGAAACAGTGGCTGGGCGGCTCAGAATTACCGACGAAAGCCTAAGATGGCATTCAAATTATTTGTAAAGTAAGTAGAAACCATGGTTGGGCCGCCAAAAATTACCAACGAAAACCCAAGACAACATTCAAATTATCTGTAAAGCAAGCAGAAACCACAGCCGGGCCACCCAAAATTACCAACGAAAACCCAAGACAACATTCAAATTATCTGTAAAGCAAGCAGAAACAGTAGCCGGGCGGCTCAGAATTACCGACGAAAGCCTAAGATGACATTCAAATTATCTGTAAAGTAAGCAGAAACAGTGGCCGGGCCGCTCCGAATTACCGACGAAAGTCCAAACAGTTCACACAACCACAGTATTCGGGAGGGGACACCAACCGGGGATGAAATAATAGAAAAGTAAGAACACCAGACGTTGCAGGACCCGGAAAACCTGTGCTATAATGATAGAAACGAGCCGGTGCAGGCCAGCTCTGAATATAAATGCCCTTATTGCAGGGCGGAAGGATAGAGGTGATTGCAATGCAGGAAGTTGAAAAGGTATTAGGACATGAGGAGGTTATCCGCCATTTACAAAATGCGGTTGCCATGGATCAGGTTTCTCATTCCTACATTTTTGCAGGAGAGAAAGGGAGCGGAAAAAAACTTCTGGCGAAGCTGTTTGCCATGACATTGCAATGCGAGAAGCACGGAAAAGAGCCGTGTCTGCAGTGCGGCTCATGTAAAAAGGCCATGAACAGGAATCATCCGGACATTATCTATGTCAGCCATCTGAAACCAAATTCCATTGGTATTGAGGATATCAGGGAACAGCTCATTGCGGATGTGGAAATCAAACCCTATACAGGGCCTTATAAAATATATATTGTGGACGAAGCAGAGAAGATGACAGTCCAGGCACAGAACGCTCTTTTGAAAACCATTGAGGAGCCGCCGGCCTATGCGGTGATTCTGCTTTTGGCGAACAACAATACCAGTCTTCTTCCAACCATCACGTCCAGGTGTGTGACCCTGAATTTCAAACCGGTCAGGGATGATCTGATCAAGAGTTATCTCATGGAGGAGCTGCACGTACCGGACTACCAGGCAGAGGTCAGCGTGGCGTTTGCCCAGGGAAATGTAGGGAAGGCTAAGCAGATCGCAACGGCCGAGGATTTTGCCGACATGATGGATGCTGCCCTGAAGATTCTGAAGAAGGGGGACGGCATGGAGGTCTACGAGATGGTGGATGCCATCAAGACACTCTCAGAGGAGAAGCATACGGTATATGAATATCTGGACCTGTTTTTAGTGTGGTTCAGGGATGTGCTGATGTTCAAAGCTACAAAAGAAGTGGACGGACTGGTGTTCCGTCAGGAATATAATGCAATCAAGGATCGTGCAGACAAGAGCTCTTACGAGGGACTGGAGAAAATCATCCAGGCGATCGAAACAGCTAAGACACGTCTGCAGGCAAACGTTAATTTTGACTTAACCATGGAACTTCTGTTCCTTACAATCAGGGAGAACTAAAATGACAAGAGTGATTGGAGTCAGATTCCGGAATGTGGGAAAAATCTATTATTTTTCTCCAAAGAATCTGGAGATAAAATCCGGCGACCATGTAATTGTGGAGACCGCAAGAGGTGTAGAATACGGAAACGTGGTTCTGCCCCCCAGGGATGTAGAGGATGAGAAGGTGGTTCAGCCTTTGAAAGAGGTCATCAGAATCGCCAATGCACAGGATGACAAGAAAGAGGAGAGCAACAGAAAGCGGGAAAAAGAAGCATACCAGATCTGTTTGAAGAAGATCAAAGAGCACGGGCTTGAGATGAAGCTGATCGATGTGGAATATACATTTGACAATAATAAAGTACTCTTTTACTTTACCGCGGACGGACGGATTGATTTCCGTGAGCTGGTGAAGGATCTGGCAGCTATCTTTAAGACACGCATTGAACTGCGCCAGATTGGTGTCAGGGATGAGACAAAGATTCTGGGAGGCATCGGAATCTGCGGGCGTGCCCTGTGCTGTCATACTTATCTGTCTGAATTTGCACCTGTTTCCATCAAAATGGCCAAGGAGCAGAATCTCTCTCTGAATCCCACCAAGATTTCAGGAGTCTGCGGAAGGCTTATGTGCTGTCTGAAAAATGAGGAAGAGACATACGAGGAGCTGAACCGGAAACTGCCGGTTGTAGGAGACAGAGTGAACACACCGGAGGGTCTCAGAGGCGAAGTACAGAGTGTAAATGTGCTGCGCCAGCTTGTCAAAGTCATTGTAGATGTGGATGACGAGAAGGAAATTAGGGAATACGCTGTGGAGGATCTAAAATTCAAACCGCGGCAGAAAAAAGAAAAGATAAAACTGTCTGATGAAGAATTAAAAGCATTAAAGGAACTGGAGAAATGAAATCTCTGATTATGGAAAATGAACGTCTGGATGACCTTCAGAACGGCTACATGCTGATTCAGAATCCAAAACAGTTTTGTTTCGGAATAGACGCAGTGCTTCTCGCCTGGTTTGCCAGGGTAAAACCGGGTGAGAATGCATTGGATATGGGGACGGGGACTGGCATCGTCCCTATTTTGCTGAAAGCCAGGTACCCGCAGGGGCATTTTACGGGACTGGAGATCCAGGAGGAGAGCGCGGCGCTGGCCAGACGGAGCGTGGCTTACAACGGACTGGATGCAGATATTTCCATTGAAACGGGTGACATCAGGGAGGCGGCGAAGACTTTCGGAGCATCCTCTTTTGACGTGGTCACTACCAACCCGCCTTATATGATCGGAAGTCATGGTCTCGTAGGGGAAAACATGGCAAAGACCATTGCCCGCCACGAAACCCTCTGTACACTGGAGGATGTGATCTCCCAGGCAGCCTCTGTTCTGGTGCCGAAAGGGAGATTCTACATGGTACACAGGCCATTTCGTCTGGCAGAAATTATGTCAACCATGGTAAAATACAGGATTGAACCCAAAAGGATGCGCCTTGTCTATCCCTATGTGGACAAGGAACCCAATCTTGTGCTCATAGAGGGTATGAGAGGCGGAAATTCCAGGATTACTGTGGAAAAGCCGCTGATCGTCTATGACAGACCGGGAGTCTATACGGATGAGATACTGGAGATCTATGGACGGAAGCGGCAGGAAACGGCTGCGGGAGAAGAGGAAACATGAGCGGAAAATTGTATTTGTGCGCCACACCTATCGGCAATCTCGAGGATATGACCTACCGGGTGGTGCGTATTTTAAAAGAGGCGGATCTGATCGCGGCAGAGGATACCAGAAACAGTATCAAGCTGCTGAACCATTTTGACATTAAGACGCCCATGACCAGTTATCATGAATATAATAAGATAGATAAGGGAAGATATCTGGTGGAACAGATGCAGGCAGGGAAAAATATTGCACTGGTCACAGATGCGGGAACACCCGGGATCTCAGACCCCGGCGAGGAGCTGGTAGCCATGTGCTGGGATGCGGGGATTACGGTGACCGCCCTTCCGGGAGCGGCTGCGTGCATCACAGCACTGACCCTGTCGGGACTTCCCACAAGGCGGTTTGCCTTTGAAGCTTTTCTTCCCTCAGACAAAAAGGAGAAGAGAAAGGTTCTGGAGGAGCTGAAAAATGAGACCAGGACCATTGTATTATACGAGGCGCCTCACCGGCTTGTAAGGACACTCCAGGAGCTGTTGGAAGCTCTTGGCGAGCGCAGAATCTCCGTGTGCAGGGAGCTGACGAAAAAGCATGAGACCATATTCAGGACTACATTATCGGAGGCGGTCACCTATTATGAGACCAATGCCCCCAAAGGAGAATGTGTGCTGGTTTTGGAAGGAAGAAGCCGGAGTGAGATGGAAGCTGAGGAACAGCAGCGCTGGAGTGAGATGCCGTTAAAGGAACATATGGAGTATTATGTAAACCAGGGAGCCGACAGGAAAGAGGCGATGAAGAGAGTCGCAAAGGACAGAGGAGTCAGCAAACGTGACATTTACCAGGCTCTTTTGGAAGAGGAGTAGAGGTACCGGGCAGTGCAATACTGTCCGAAAGAGAAGGGGATCATAAATGGCGTACCATTACAGAAAAAAAGAACAGGAACGAAGAAAGAGGGAAAGGGAGCGGAAAGTAAGGCGGATCAAGCTTATTTTCGGAATGGATCTGGCTCTGGTCCTGGTGCTTCTTGTCATTCTGGCTGTGAGCAGAGGCATGTCTGCCGGTTCCGGAGAAAAGGAGACAAACGCAAAGGCCGAGACAGCCAGGTCAGAGGCTGGTCAGGATAAGGAGACAGTCCAGGACAAAACGGCAGCCCAGGACAAAGCGGAGAAAAAAGACAGTACCGGGGATGCGGATAAGAAGTCGGGTGCAGGCGGGGAAGAGAAAAAGGCAGAGGAACCCGTAACGATCACAGTCAGCGCAGCGGGAGACTGCACACTGGGAACCGATGAGTTCTTTGACTGGAGTGACAGCCTTCCGGCTAAATATGAGGGAGTGGGAGATCCGGCTTATTTCTTTCAGAATGTTCAGCCGATTTTTTCGCAGGATGATCTGACCATTGTGAATTTTGAGGGAACTCTCACAACCAGTGAGGAACGCGAGGACAAACAGTTTGCATTTAAAGCGGATCCCGCCTATGCAGAGATACTCACTGCGGGAAGTGTGGAAGCGGCAAATATGGCAAACAACCACAGTAAGGATTATGGTGAGCAGAGTTATACAGATACCATCAAGGCCCTGGAGGATGAGGGAATCACCACATTTGGATATGACAGGACTGCTGTGATGGAGATAAAGGGCGTAAAGGTGGGGCTGCTGGGCACCTATGTCCTGAGGGAAGGCCTTGGAATCAAGGATTCCATGATCGCCAACCTGGAATCCCTGAAAGAACAGGGAGCGCAGATCATTATCGCCAGCTTTCACTGGGGTTCAGAGAAGGCATATGAACCGGACTCCACACAGATTGAGCTGGCACACGCAGCCATAGACAACGGGGCGGATCTGGTCCTGGGACATCATCCCCATGTGCTGGAGGGGATAGAAGAATATCAGGGGAAGAATATTGTGTACAGTCTGGGCAATTTCTGCTTTGGCGGTAATGCCTATCCGTCTGACATGAACACCATGATCTTCCAGCAGACATTTACCATAAAGGATGGAGCGCTGCAGCAGGACAATGTGAAGAATATCATTCCGTGCAGGATTTCCTCTGAGGATGGATATAATAACTATCAGCCGACGCCTGCCAAGGGAGAGCAGGGGGATGATATATTGAAGAAGATTAAAGAGTATAGTTCCTGGGTGCAGGGATAAAGGGAAACGGCAGCAGATTTTGCAGGAAAAATCTGCTGCCGTTTTAATAAATTTAACAGGGTTCAAAATAACCGGAACTGGCTTTTAGCCTGCCGTAATTCTGCCGCATATATTTTTTGCCGAATCCAATACAACGTCCATCCTGGTCTATGAAATACCTGTATATTACAAGCAGTGGATCGGATAGTTCACACTGCAGTGTATGTGCTGTTTTCTCATCTCCGGATTCCACACCTATCTCCATTTGGGTGCAGAAGGCGAAGGGAGCTGTCTTTGCGGCAACGATTTCGGGAAAAACGGAATAATTAATTTCATTTTCTATAATAGGACATCCCTTATCATAAGGGATATATTTAATGTCAAAGGCAGCAGGGATTCCATTCCTGGAAATGACTCGGCTGATTTCAATTACTTTATCAGACGAATTCAGTTCTAAAGCATTTCTGATTTCTTCTGAGGGTTCTATCACTGTGATATTTCTGTATTTCGTTTGGTTTCCGGAATCATCTTCGGAAAAAGACATAGAGAATACATTGTGCTGAGGAGACGATATATAAGAACCCTTTCCGGCTCTGGAATAAATGAAACCTTCTTTTTCCAGTATATTTAAACTTTTTCGCACCGTCTCGCGGCTGGTATGATATTGGGTAGATAATACATTTTCAGAAGGAAGTAAATCCCCGGGATTAAATTCACCACCCATAATTTTCCTGCGCAAGGATTCTGCTATCGTAATGTATAGAGGCTCTCCAAAGGTATTATTATTTTTATCCATAGCTTTTTGCTTTCATAGAAGACTTGCAGATTACAGCAGTTTCGATGGGGTCCTGTGAATAGGCATCTTTTGAATTTCAAGTGTTTATATTATCTTCCAATTAAATTTTCTCCCTCCATATGATGTACACGGGCAGTGCAGCCACATTCTGCCATCGGGTATATCATACTGGTATATCATACCGGTATATACAACTCAATATAAACAAAGGGGGTTAATAAGTATATAGATCCTCAATTGCAATTTCTGAGTCTGCAGGAACCTGCAGAAACTGTTCGGCAGGCCAGGGGCCTGATAAGAGTTGTGACAGATAACGGGTCGAGGCCGGTATGATTTTTGGCGATAAGTCAAGAGTCCGGGCAATTTTTTCTGTTTCTTCCATGAGTGAATCCAAAGGACATATTTTTGTATCGAGAAGGCCCAGAGTGCTGTAGTGGCCAAACATGGCATGAAAAATTTCACGGCCTGTTTCAATCCCATATTTTTTAACTGTATATTGATATTCCACCCAGATATTCCGCTCACCTTTCATCCATCCTTTTGAAAGAAAATAAGTTGGATTTGTGTGATTCAGCGCAGCTTTTACAGACACGGATCCCAGAAGCAGTGATATACAGTCATCTACTCTTGGCAGTATCAGTGTATAATTTCCGGTCTTTAAATGAAGAACAGAGTTACCGCAAAATCCAAATGCCATGATCACCAGTTCCTGCCCGGTGATTTTGTCTAACTCTTCCTGTAAGCGTTCGTGCAGGTGGGCTGGATTATTGTGCAGGCCGGATTCCAGCCACACAACAGGTGGATGCATTGACAGGGATTCCATAACATAGAGCAGTTCTTCTTCCAAAGTTTTGCAGGCAATAATTGTGGATTTCATTAAAATGCCACCTTTCTTTTCGGCAGTGCAGAAGTGATAAGCTGCTCAAATTATATCCTGTTTTTTTTGTTAAGTCAAATATAGATTTAAAATATTGTATAAAAACAAAAAATGACAGAAAATAATCAGTTTATATAAAAAGTGTAAAAATATTGATGAGAGATAGTTACGGGGTAGGGGAGCAGTATTATGAAAGGTTCCGAGCTGCCAGTATGGCACATAATACGATGATTCCAAAGCAGTTTGAGGGATTTGCCGTATACGCCTGTCTGATGTTAATTTAATATAAGTCAGTGCGCCTGTTTACAAGCGATGGTATCCGGGAATGGGCATCCCTGGTCAGGCCGGGAGTAACAGGAACAAGGAGGAGCTCATTTTGCGGCCCTCCCTCTGCCAGTGTATTGCCGAAAGGGTCACAGGCAAAACTTTGTCCAATGAAAGTATCCTTTGCGTATTGGCTGCATCCTATAACGGTTATACCGTTTTCTATGGCTCTTGCTGATATGAGAGTTTTCCACTGCAGTGCTTTCAGAGGGCCATCCACCCAGGCAGAAGGATAGATAAGGAGTTCAGCACCCTGTAATGCCGCATGCAGGGCTACTTCCGGAAAACGAAGATCATAGCAGGTGCCGAGTCCAAGCCTGCCGAAAGGCGTTGCTATTGGTAAAAAAAGTGAATTGCCTGCAAGTGTGTGGCCGGATTCCTGCCAGTCAAATGCATCGAACAAATGTGTTTTTTGATAAGTACCGCGTATTATGCCGCCACTGTCCAGAATGACCAATGTATTGTAGCATTTTTTTTCATGCACATCAGAGGATTTTTCATTCATTCCGAAAAGAAGCCAAATGTTATATTTTACTGCAAGCTCTTTCATACAGAGAACAAACGGACCGTCAACCGGCTGGGCATGCGCTGTATAAGATGCGGTATCTCCTGTGCAGGGATACATAAAGTATTCAGGGAAAACAATGAGAGATGCCCCCTCTTTCTGCGCTTCAGCTATAAATTTTTCGGCAGTTACCAGGTTTTGGGATATGTCCGGCAGAGAGGTACATTGAGCCAGTGCAATCGTATATGACATAAGAATCCCCCTTTCAACGGGTATTGGCAGTCTGCTGGAAAACGCTGTTTTACGTGCGCTTTTTGCCATTGTAGCAGATACACAGGGAAAGTCAAGCGCCTGTGTCCGGCTTTTCAGAATAAATGAAACCTACAAAGCATATAGTAGAGAAAAAGCCTGTGAGGCGTGTAAATGCTGAATATTCTCTGGGGAGCCATGATGCTCATAGGAATTACATACGGTGCCATGACGGGACGCATGGGAGAGATCACGGATGCGGCTCTATCATCTGCCAAGGAGGCGGTGGTGCTCTGCATTACCATGGCGGGAATCGTTGCCATGTGGATGGGGGTCATGGAGATTGCCAGATCCTCCGGCATGATAGAGAAGATGACAGAGAAAATGCAGCCGCTGCTGCGTTTTTTATTCCCGAATCTGCCCAGGGATCATCCTGCCATGGAGTATATATCCGCCAATATCATCGCCAATTTTCTGGGGCTTGGATGGGGGGCAACCCCGTTTGGCCTGAAGGCTATGGAAAAGCTGGCAGAATTGGAAGAGGAACGGAGGCAGGAGAACGGACAGGAGGCAGACATAAATTCCCGGGGAAAACTGCGGATACTGCCCAGGGGGACAGCCAGCAATGAGATGTGTACTTTTTTAATTTTGAATATTTCTTCCCTGCAGCTGATTCCGGTAAATATCATAGCATACCGGAGCCAGTACGGAAGTACAAACCCTGCAGGAATCGTAGGGCCGGGGATTGTGGCTACGCTGCTCAGCACGGTGGTGGCTGTGGTGTTTTGCAAGATGAAGGACAGGAAGCGGAGAGCGTGAGCTCTCCGTTTTGTATTGTATAGAGATTCCCACTTACATAGAAATAAGTATCACCTTAACTAAAAATAATATGGAAAAATCAGGGTATAGTGGCATTTTGCGCATGGATATTCCTTATGCAGAGATGCGGAGTGTTGATTTTGCCCAAAAATTACTTTATAATGAGAATGCTGTTTTTAAAAATGACAATGACTGCCGTGTGCGGCATACAAAAAACGGTTAATGAAATACAATTAAACAGAAATGCAGGGGACAAGAGATGAAGATTAAAATGCAATTTGTATATAAACTTTTTTTAATCCTGATATTGGTACTGTTGTTGACCATGGGGACAGTCTCCTTTCTATGGTATGCTCCAAGTAAGGAGATGACAGTTTCTGCTGTACTGAATACGACGAAAACTGTGCTGCAGGAGAAAGTGCTGAATCTGCAGATGATTCTGGGAGATGCAGATTATGTAAGTCATGTGATTTCCAGAAATAACAGGCTCGTTGACCGTTATATTGGCAGCAAGTGGGATGAATCTTATCTGCAGAAACAGGCAGAGACCAGACTGAATGAATATATTGACAATATTTATGTGAGTAAGCAGTATGTGCAGTCCATCTATCTGAGTAACGGAATAGGTGACAGGATCGGGCGGGGAAGCAGCATTGATGATGGCAGATTTATTGAACTTCTTCAGACAAAATATACAAAGCTGCAGGATGAAAATGCCGTGGTGCTGCCTTACGGGAAGCACGAGGACAGCCGTGAGCTTATGATCGTGCGGGAAGTCCACTATTATGAGAATGATATTGGATATTCTGTGGTGAGCATTCCTTATCATATTGTACAGGAGAATTTTGATGGTGTATTTCCTGAGCATACCATGCTGGCAGTTTACAATACCTATGGGGATGTTTTGTACCGGAACAGGAAACATGAGCAGGATTTAGGCGATGCGACTCCTGTCTGTGAACAGGAACCGGGGAGCAGCATTGTGAATATAAGCGGTGAAAAGTGGTTGGTTGTCCGTAACAACATTGATGAACTTGGCATTTTGGCAGAAGCGAGGATTCCACTCAATGATATTCTTATAAACGTGACACAGACATTTCATAATATTTTCTTTACCCTTCTGGCAGCGGTCTGCATTCTGGGGGCAATCATGTATATCCTGGCCCGGTGGCTCGGTAAGAATATTACAACTCTTTCAGAGGCCATGGGACGCTTCAGCAGTGGTGATATGGACACTGTAGTGACGATACACAGTAATGATGAATTCAGTGTACTGGGTAATTCTTTTAATGAGATGACGCAGAATATCAGACAACTGCTTGAGACTGTGCGTCAGAAGGAAAAAGAAAAGGTGGAACTTCAAATAAAGTCTCTGCAGGGACAGATCAATCTACACTTTTTATTCAATACACTAAATACAATAAAGAACCTTTGTTATATACAACGAGTTACAAATGTGGAAAAACTGGTCAACGCTTTGATGGAGCTTCTGCATATCAGTATGGATAACAGCAGTGAGTGGGTCACACTGGAGACAGAGATAAATTATATCAGCCAGTATCTTGAAATTTACCAGTACAAATCCCTGGATGATATTATGTGTTATATTGACATGGAGGACGAAGTAAAGCAATGCCTGGTGTTGAAGTTTATGGTGCAGCCCATTGTTGAGAATTCCATAATTCATGGATTGGAGGGACAAAAAGGAAAAGGTATCATCCATATCAGCGCACAGAAAAAGGAGACAGATCTGGAAATCGTGGTAAAGGATAATGGAAACGGTTTTGATGTGTCAAAGCGGAATACCCTGAATTCTATTGGACTGAATAATATCGAGGAGCGTATCCATATCCATTTTGGAAAGGGATATGGTCTGAAAGTAGAAAGTGTGGAAGGTGTCTCCACAACGGTGAGCATCCATATTCCTTATCTGTGTACAGAGAAGAGCAATACGTCAACAGAGGAGGAGCAGGAGGAGAAGGCATGATAAAAGTAGTGCTTGTAGATAATGATGTATTAGACTTGATGCAGCTTAAACAGCTCTTGAAAGTGCCGTTAGACTGTGTAGTAAAAGATTTTATTTATCCCAGGGAAGCATTGGAGTATATGGAACGTGAAGGTGCGGACATTCTTATAACAGATATGAAGATGCCCCACATGGATGGTATTTCCCTGATCAAAAATGCTAAAAAACTACTGCCGCTGCTGCATACTATCGTAATCAGCAGCTACAAAGATTTTGAATATGTGAAAGAGAGTTTTAAAGAGGGGAGCCTGGATTATATTCTGAAGCATACCCTGAGTGAGCAGGTGTTAAAAGAAGCATTTGATCAGGCAGTCTCTAAAATGGAAGAGCACAGGCTGAAGGAGAAAGATCCGGAAGTGTTGAACAGAAGCAGGCAGCTTCTGAAGGTGAAGATGATTCAGCAGGTCATCTTGGGTGAGATCACACCTGAGACGTTTGAGAGGCAGATGAAGAAGTACGGAATTGAGATACCGTCTTCTCTGTTTGTTCTAATGGTCTGTGAAATTGATGATTATCAAAACATTACAGTTTCTTTTAACCGGGCAGACACCAGAATTTTCTGGGATTCTGTTATGGAGACCGTAGAGAAATCTCTGGAGGGATTCCGGAATGCAGAGGCGATAGCAGGAAGAGACGGGGAACTGCTGCTGCTTCTTCCTATGGGGGAGATCAGAAGCGAAGCAAGGATGCAGTCAGAGACGGAGGCAGTCATAGAGCGAGTTAAAAGAATGCTGTTTAGAATGTTCAATATGAATTTGAGCATCGGGGTCAGCAATCCAGTTCCTGTCAGGATGCTGCCTCTTCAGTATGAAAGCTGCAGAAAATATTTAAATCGTAAGTTTTTGGAAGGAAAAGGCGGGGTATACCGCACTGAAAGCACAGCGAAAATATCTACGGGAGTGAAGATGGTGAGTGGCAGTGAACGGCCGTACAGGGAACTTTTGCAGAAGATCAAAGAAGGGAATACTGACAGGGAGATACTTGACAGGCTGTTTACATACTATAAGAGCAACTATTATCCGCGGGAGATGGTTGAGCTTCAAATGGTGGAGGTGCTTCAGTGTCTGTGGGCTGTTGCAGGGGAAAAAAATCTGGAATTAGAGGAGGACTATCAGCTTCCGGTCTTTTATGACCGTTTCTGCAGACTTGAGACAATAGAAGACATGCAGCAGCAGATAAATATATTTTTTACCTGCTTTGAAAAGGCGAAGCAGGAACAGGAGGAAAAGGAACATACGGGTTTCAACAGGTATACAATTGCCTGTCTGGATTATATCCGGAAGAATTATGCAAATCCATTGTCTCTCCAGGAAGTGGCAGATTACATGGGGGTAAATCATACATATTTGAGCAAACTGTTTAAAGAGGACACAGGAGAAAATTTCGTGGGATATCTGACAGACTACAGAGTCGGAAAGGCAAAGGAGCTTATAGAGAGGAGACAGTATAAGATTAAAGATATCTATGCACTGGTAGGATTCAGCAGCTACAATTACTTTTTTAAAGTATTTAAAAAGGCAGTGGGCTGCAGCCCGCTGGAGTATGAAAACAAAAAAAGTATAGTAAATCCAAAAAAAGTATAGCCTTAAAAGAGGCTATCTTTTTTTATAATAAAATCATAAAAAAGAAGACTTTTTGAAAAAATATTGTAGCAAAAAGTTATATTTATTGAGGAGGTAGAAAAAAATGAGGAACAAAATGACGAAACTTACCGTATTTTCAATGGCAGCTGTTGTAGGGGCTTCGGTACTTACAGGCTGCGGGGGAGGCAGCACAAAAGGGGATGATGGAAAGGAAACCAAACAGAATGACGGGGATAAGGTAGTTTTGAGATTTGTGACAGCATCTGCATATGATTCACAGGAGAAGGTAGTACAGGCATTTAACGAGTCACAGGATAAAATTGAGGTAAAACTGGAAAACTACGGTTCTGCATTTGACCAGAAACTGGCGGCCGCGATAGGCGCAGGAAACACACCGGATATCATAAAACTCTGGAATTTCCCTGCTTATTATGAAAGTATTATCCCACTGAATGATAAAATAGAGACGCTGGAGGATAAAGACGATATTTATGATATGTTGTTCCAGTATTCCACGATGGAAGACAATATTTACGGTGTTCCGGTAGGCTTCTCTACGAGAGCTATACACTATGATAAAAAACTTCTGGATGAGAATAATATCACAATCTCACCGGACTGGACGTGGGATGACCTGAAGGCCTGCAGCAAACAGCTCACAGATGATCAGAAAACAGGAATGTTTTTATATTTCAATCCGGATCCTTATTCCTTTGAGCATTTCCTGTGGAGCAATGGAGGAGAGTGGATTGATGACAATGGCAAACCGGTTATCAACAGTAAAGAGAACGTGGAGATGATTCAATACCTGCACGATATGATCTATGTGGACAAAGTTGCAGCAGCAGATGATTTTAATCAGGATTTCGCACAGGCGTTTCTTTCGGGAAAATATGTTTTTGCAGAGAATGGAAAATGGCAGGTGGAAGATATCAACAAAGGAGGTATGGAACTTGGGATTGCACCTATGCCGGGATTTAATGGCAAACCGGGAAAATCCGTTGTCCATTCGGATTTCCTGACAATCGCAAAAGATTCAGCCTATCAGGATGAGGCATGGGAATTTATTGAATTTTACAGTTCTTATGATTCTGTGAAGACATTAAGTGATTCCGAAATGCCGATTAGAAAATCTGTTGCTAAAGACATGGGACTTTTAGATGATCCCCAGATGAAACCTTTTTATGACATGCTGGAGACTGTGGATGCAGACAGACCTTCCCTTGTAAAAACACCACACTGGCCTGAGATCAGCGCGGAGATTCAGGACGGAATGGAAGCGATTTTCATCCAGGAAGATGCGGATATTCAGCAGATTCTTGATGAGGTGCAGAAAAAATCAGAAGTGGTCACCCAGTAAGCCCGACAGCAGGGAAGGAAGAGGAGAAAGTATGTATCTGAAAGGAAAACAAAAATGGGTTCCCTATCTGTTTATCCTGCCGTGGCTCATAGGACTTCTGGTGTTTGTAGCGTTTCCAATGATCTTTTCGCTGGGTATGAGCCTGTTTGACTGGGATATTGTGGGAGACAGGATATTCATAGGATTGAAAAATTATATCGATATGTTTCACGATGAATTGTTTTATCATTCTTTAAAAGTTACATTTCAGTATGCGGTTATTTTAGTGCCGTTAAATGTGGGACTTGCCCTGGCACTTGCCCTGCTTTTGAACAAGCCGCTGAAGTGCCTTGGGGCTTTTAAAACTATCTTTTATCTCCCCAGCGTTCTTTCAGGGGTAGCGCTGGCCCTGATATGGGGATGGATTTTAAATGACCGGGGTATCCTGAATTATCTGCTGAGTCTGTTTCATATAAAGGCTGTGCCCTGGCTGAAAGATCCGGATGTTGCGGTGTGGTCTATGGTACTTACAACGGCATGGGCGTTAGGCTCTATGATGATGGTGTTTTTGTCTGGATTAAAGGAGATTCCCGAGCAGGTGATCGAAGCTGCCAGAATAGACGGGGCAAGTGGTTTTAAGAGTTTTTATCGGATTACATTACCGCTGCTTGGGCCTACGATTGTATATAATATTATTATGGCTATCATCGCATCCATGCAGCAGTTAACGGTGATCATCAATTTGACAAACGGCGGGCCAATGAAATCCACCTATATGTATTCCATGTATTTATATGAGAATGCATTTACAAAGTTTCGTCTTGGCTATGCATCGGCAAATGCATGGGTAATGTTTATTATCGTAATGGCACTAACAGGTGCAGTAATGTTTATTTCAGAAAAATGGACCTATTACGAGGTATAGAAGGGGTGATTATATGAAAAAGAAAATATCAAATGGAATTTTATATTTTATTCTGATTTGTTTGTCTCTGATATTCTTATTTCCATTTTTCTGGGCACTGGTGACGGCTCTGAAGTCGCCGGCCGAAATTTTTGCATACCCTCCCAGCTTTTTCCCGAAAGAACTGCATTTTGCCAACTTTGCGGAGGCGTGGACTGCGCAGCCTTTTACCAAATATCTGATCAATTCTTTGATTGTTACATTCTTTGCGGTTGTGGGCATGACATTTTCCAGTGCCCTCACCGCATACGGATTTGCACGCTTTGAATTCCCGGGTAAGAATTTGTTATTTATGATCTTGCTTTCCACAATGATGATTCCCTGGGAAGTGCTGGTTATTCCGCTGTATATGCAGTATAACTTTTTCGGATGGCTGGATACACTGAAACCATTGATCATTCCGTCTTTTTTTGGAGGGGCCTTTTATATCTTTCTCATGAAACAGTTCCTTCGCACGATTCCTAAAGACTTTGAGGAATCCGCTATTATTGACGGGGCAAATTATTGGCAGATATTCTGTAAGATATTTCTTCCTTTATTAAAACCCCAGATGGTTCTTTCAGCAGTAATGTATATGATTATTGTATGGAATGATTATCTTGGACCATTGGTATACATATCAAATTCGGAAAAATTTACGCTGCCTATCGGGCTGTCTCTGTACAAGGGAGCTCATACGACTAACTTCTCAGCAATCATGGCTATTACTGTGATTATGACGGTTCCCACAGTCGTGGCATTTTTTATAGGACAGAAGCATATCCTGGGAAGCAATATCTCTTCCGGGATCAAGGGATGATCAACTATGTTCCGAATATTGAAAAATCTGAAGGGTAATCCCAGAATATGCATTCTGATTGAGCCTCTTTGGAGCATTCCTTACAATCTTTATCTTCCCTATGCAACTGTTTTTATGTATGCATTAGGTATCCGTGATGCGCAGATTGGATTTTTGCTTTCCATAGGAATGGTATTCCAGGTGGCAGCATCTTTTGCAGGCGGTGTGATTACGGATAAATTGGGGAGACGGCTCACGACAGTAATTTTTGACATTACTTCCTGGTCTATACCCTGTCTGATATGGGCGTTTACAGAAAGTTTTGCAGGATTTGCCGTGGCAGCTGTTTTAAACAGCCTCTGGCAGATTACAAATAATTCCTGGACATGTCTTTTGGTAGAGGATTGTGAAAAAGAAAAAATAGTGGATGTGTATGCATGGATTCATTTTACAGGGCTATTGGCTGTTTTCTTTGCACCATTATCTGCTCTTTTAGTAAATTCACTGGGAGTGGTGGCTGCGGTCCGCAGACTATATCTGATGTCTTTTGTCCTTATGACCTTAAAGTTTCTGATTCTATTTTGTTTTGGAAAAGAAACACAGCAGGGGAAAATAAGAAAGCAGGAGACCGCGCAGATATCTTACAGGAAATTGTTCAGTCAGTATGGTGCAGTGATCTGCAAAATGATACATTCCCGACAGGTTATGACAGCACTTGCCTTTATGGCGCTGATGAATATTTCAGTCTTGATCACAGGTAATTTTTTTAGTCTGTATATTACCAGAACACTTGAAATCAGGGAAAGCTGGATTGCGGTGTTTCCTACAATTCGTGCAGTTATTATGCTGGTATTTATGTTGTGCATGCAGAGATGGGTCAACAGACTGCCTTTTCGACGGGTCATGATGACAGGATTTTTGTTCTATCTTGCGAGCCAGCTTGTGCTGATCTTCGCCAGAGCGGAGAGTATTGGTACGGTTTTAGTCTATACATGCCTGGAGGCGATTGGATATGCACTGGTCATGCCCAGAAAGGACAGCTTGATGTCCCTGTGCATTGACATCAGAGAACGGGCGAAAATGACGGCACTTCTGTATGTGGGCATGATTGGGATCAGTGTGCCGTTCGGATGGATAACCGGATGGCTGTCTTCAATTAGCGGGGAACTGCCGTTTGTCCTAAACATGGTACTTTTTCTGACAGGCATGATCATTGTGCGTATCAATAAGACACTGAAAGATTATGATAGAAAATATTACAGGTTTTAGTACATGGAGGTAAGTTATTTTATGGTTGCGGTACGGAAGAAAGGTAGGATTATTTTAGAATGAATTGGTCAGAATGTGTGATGATTTCCACAATATTGCCGGGAGAGGAAAGTGTGGTAGTAGTGGGAAGCATGAGATTTACTGTGCTTTCCGAACGGACGCTGCGGATGGAGTACAGTCCTTCAGGGAGATTTACAGATGCTCCGAGTCAGGTTTTCTTCCGGAGGGAAGGGAAGAAGACAGAATACAGACGTGAAATCCGCGAAGGGAAATTAAGACTGGAGACAGACTGTCTGGTGCTGAAATGTGCGGCAGAAAACAGAGAAGATTTTGAAAATACTTTGTCTGTGAAGATGAAGGAGACTGGACAGGTGTGGAACATAGGAGAAGCACCGAATGGGAATCTGGGTGGAACATTGCAGACTCTTGACAATATTGACGGAGCGGTGCCTCTTCCAAATGGTCTGCTGAATCGGGCAGGTTATACGATTTTCGATGACAGTAATACAGTGCTCCTGGATGAAAAGGGATGGCCCTATGAACGAGAACAGGGCAGCAGAGATTTATATTTTTTCTATTACGGTACGGATTATAAATGCTTTCTAAGGGAGTACTTTATGCTTTCGGGAAAAGTACCTGATATCCCACGGTGGACTCTTGGAAATTGGTGGAGCCGTTTTTATCCTTATACGCAGGATTCTCTGCTGGAATTGATGGATGCGTTCCGGGAAAGAGAGATTCCACTGTCAGTGTGCGTCATCGATATGGATTGGCACATCCGGGAGAATCCTTATCATGAAGGCTGGACCGGTTATACATGGAACAGAAATCTTATTCCCGAGCCGGAAAGACTGATTGCCGGACTGCACGAAAGGGGACTGAAGACGGCATTAAATCTGCATCCGGCGGATGGCATTGCACCTTTTGAGGACGGATACCGGGAGATGTGCCGGGATATTGGACAGGATGCAGATCAGGACCGGGTGATTCCTTTTCGTCTGGACGACAGAAAGTTTGCAGAAAGTTATTTTAAACACCTGCATGAGCCGAAAGAGAAAATAGGAGTTGATTTTTGGTGGATGGACTGGCAGCAGGATAATACTTTTAGTATCCCCGGACTGGATACGCTCTGGTGGATCAATCATTTACATTACTGCGATCAGTTAAAGCATGAGGGAAAGATACCGGTAATTCTGTCAAGATGGAGCGGGCCTGGTTCCCATCGTTACCCAATACAGTTTTCGGGGGACACTATCGTAACGTGGAAAAGTCTTGCGTTCCAGCCTTATTTTACAGCTACGGCCGCTAATGTGGGATGTTTCTGGTGGAGTCATGATATTGGTGGACACATGGGAGGTGTGGAGGACGGAGAACTGTTTTTGAGATGGATACAATATGGGGTGTTCAGCCCTGTACTCCGTCTGCATAGCAGTGATAATGAGTTCCAGGACAGAAGACCGTGGAATTATGGGAATGATATCTTTTCTCTCTGCCGGGAAGCTATGCGGCTGAGGCATGCACTGATTCCCTATTTGTACAGCGAGATGTATGCGTGCACAGAGGGGTGCCCCATTGCTGCACCTATGTACTTTTATCACAGAGAGGAGGAAGCGTATCAGGTTCCTCAGCAGTATTATTTTGGCAGATATCTGATTGCGGCACCCTATACAAGTCCGGCAGACAGGGAGAATATGCACAGTCATCAGGCAGTATGGCTTCCGGAAGGATTGTACTATGATTTCTTTACATACAAGACCTATGTGGGAAGTAAAGTTCACGGTATTTATGGAGACAAATCCCATATACCGGTGTTTGCCCGTGCTGGCTCTGTCATTCCCATGGCAGAGTATGTTTCCTTTGGTGATACTGAAGAACCAGCCCAACTGCTGCTGAAGATATTCTGCGGATGCAGCGGAAGTTATCTGCTTAAGGAAGGAGATATGCAGGACAGGGAAACAATGTTTGAGCTTTTTCATGAAAATGACATCATACAGTTTTCTATTCACAGGAGACAGGAAGAGAAGTACAGGAAAAGAGAGTATCACCTGCTTTTTATAGGGGTAGGAAAACCGGAGCTTGTCACTGCAGAGAATGGAACATTTGCGTTCCGACAGGAATATCAGAAAGAAAAGGCAGTACTGCATTTGTATGTGACGATGGAAAAAGGACAGGAGAGGTTACAGCTCTGTTTAAAGGCTGGCACACCTGAGGCAGACCCCGTAAGTCGGAAGATTATGGAAGTAAAGGAATTTTTGAAATCCTGCAGGATTAGCAATGCACTCAAAAAACATATTTATAACTGTTTATCTGAATGGAAGCCGTTGTGCAGGGAATCAGAGAAATTGTCCTTGGAATTGTCCGGTTTTATACGGGATATACGACAGTTGGTTCCGGATACAGTCCTCTGTGGCTTGCTTGAGATTCTGACTGGCTGCGGCTGCATAGAACTTTGTAATACAGCGCAGAGCAATGTCCTTTTATGGAATGCCGAAGATATGGAAGGATTCACTTACAGCATTCAACAGGAACTATACTGGGAAATCATTACTGAAAAAGGGAGTGTAGGAAATTTTCGCAGTATACCACTGAATAGGGAAAAGGATACGGAAAAGAAAAAGCTGGAAATTAACTGGTTTGACTTGTTCTGCAGTGTATTTGGATGTTGACGGGATACATATTATAAAGGTCTGTCCGAAACGGTGTGGTTCATGGACGTACTGTGCCAAAGTTAAACATAAAAAATGCAGGAATCAAGGGGGCTGTCCAAAACAAGCCCCCCTTGATTCCTGCATTACCTATCAGCCTTTTCCAGATAGGTACTAATTAAATGCACCAATTTTTCAATCTCAATAGGTTTGGTAGTATGTGCGTTCATACCGGCATTGAGCGAACGTTCCACATCATCCTGGAAGGCATTGGCGCTCATGGCGATTATGGGGATTTCAGCTGCCCCCGGCTTTTGGCACTTTCGGATTTCCCGGGCAGATGTCAGGCCGTCCATAACCGGCATCTTTATATCCATAAGAATCAGATCATAATATCCCGCCGGTTTTTGTAAATAGCTTTCCAGGGCTTCTTTTCCGTTTTTGCAGCGTTCCACCTGAAAATTGTAGCTGCCAAGCAGTGTCTGGGCAATCTCTGCATTGAGGTCATTATCTTCTGCAAGAAGAATGCGTTTTTCTTTTAAAGAGCTGTCTATCCTGTCCGCTTTCGGTGTGACCCGATCAGCGGCTGTCTGACATTTGGACAATTTCATCGGTATTGTAAAGTAGAACTCTGAACCGAATTCGAGCCGGCTCTCCACCTGAAGGGTTCCGCCCAGAAGTTCTACCAGGTTCTTGCAGATTGCCAGTCCCAGTCCTGTACCCGGGGTTTTGCTCATGTTATTCCCATCACCCTGTTCAAAAGCGTCGAAAATGACCTCCTGGTTCTCCGGGCTGATACCGCAGCCGGAGTCTTTGACTCGGAATGTGAATTCGGCCTGTTCCTCATTGACAGATACTTCCTCAGCCACCAGTACCACCATACCCATTGATTGTGTGAATTTTATGGCATTGCTCAGCAGGTTCCCCAGAATCTCGCGCAGAAAGACAGGATCGGAGATCACATGCTGGTGCCGGATACTGATGGCCCGTGTCAGGCCGACTCCGCCTTTGGTGGCAGCAAAATTATATTCAGCGATGATTTCCTCCAACAACTGACGCAGATCGTAATCCACTTCCCTGCATTCCATCTTGCCGCTCTCAATTTTTGACATATCCAGTACATCATTTACCAGCATCTGAAGGTGCTGCATGGAAAGTTTCATTTTATCCAGACAGTCCTCGATTTTATCCCTGTCATCCATATTTAATCTTGCGATATCGATCATACCCATAATGCCGTTCATAGGTGTACGGATCTCGTGGCTCATTTTGGAAAGGAATCCTGTTTTGGCAGCATTGGACTGGATTGCAACTGCCAGCTGCATTTGCGCTTCTTTCAGACGTTCGCGCTCCGTCACGTCCAGGAAAGTAAACTGAATGATACTGGAGACTTTGTCTTCTATGATCCAGTTGGCGGTACCTTCAATAGTGGTAAGGCCGCCGTCCTGTTTCGTCAGGTTAAAACGTACCTCACGCTGTTCACCCGGTTTACCAAGAGAATGCATAAAGGTACCGATTCCCGCCAGGCATTTCTGATGTTTGTCCTCCGGTGTCTCATTAAAAAGATGTCTTTCAATGTCTCCCTCATTTTTTTCATCCAAAATATCAAGTGCGATTTTGTTTATGCTCAAGATTTTATTGCTTCGGATATCCACTTGGACGATTCCGCATACAGCTGTATTATAGAGTACCTTGTAAAGTCTGTCATACCGGTCGCGCTCTGCCTCCACCTGCTCCAGGGCACGTTTTCTTGCGGTGGTGTCCATAAATGTACTCTGAATCAGTTTTTTGCCGTCCGGGGTGCAGATCACCTTTGCCACTCCTGTGACCCAGCGGATACCGTCATCCTTTGTGCAGACACGGTGTTCAAAACTGGCACATTCACCTTCTTCCTTCAGAGAAAGCAGTGTGCGCCGTATGTATTCCGTATCCTCAGAAACGGTCACCTGAGGAAGTGTCTGCGCTGTCTGCCTGCGAAATTCCTCCATGGACTTATAACCCAGCATTTGGAGGGCTTCACTGTTCGCGTTATAACAACGCAGGTTGTTGTCCTCTATTTCATATTGAACGATCCCGCAGACTACGTTTTGATACAGCTTATTATAATAATCGCGTTCTTTTTTGAGCTGCTCCTCATAGTCTTTGATCAGTGAGATATCAGTGACGATACACTGCAGTTCGATATGCCGTTCCTGCCGGAATGCTACGGCCTGCAGGGAACACCAGCGGCCTGTTCCATTCTTCTGCCACAGGCGGCATTCTACCTTGAGAAGTCTGCCGACGGAGGCGGCATCCCGGATTTCTTCCTTTAGTTCAACCCAGTCGGAAGTATGCAGGAGGCGGTCGAAACGGTTATGCAGGTCCAGGCACATTTCCTCCGAGGTATACCCGATCAGGTCAAAGAAGCTGTCATTTGCATACTCGATCACCAGGATATCATTGAATCTTAGGCGGAGCACACCGCCCGGGACACTGTCCGTCAGATGTTTTAGATCAAATTTGGCGGCTTCCAGACGTTTGGTGATATCGAACATGGATATGAGGACACCCTTTGGGGTGTGGGTATGGTCAAAATAAGGGCGGATCCGTACAAGCCAGATGACATTATTTTGATCGGTGATCTCCTTTTCCACAATTTTTCCATGTCTTGATACATCAGTTACATCCTGTGTAAAGTCAGGGTAAGAATCAAGGAAGTTGATCTGTGTGACCGGACGTTCCAGGTCTGTGACCCGCAGATTTGTATGCTGGAGCATAAGGGGCGTTATTTTTCGGATGTGCATATTTTCATCCACATACAGGGCACCCACATCTGCGTTCAGTAAAAGGTTATCAAAGTCCGCATTGGCAGTGGTCAGTTCCACAATCTTGTTCTGGTACTCAGCATTGATGGTGTAAAGCTCCTCGTTGACGGACTGCATTTCCTCATTGGTGCTTTGAAGTTCCTCATTGGATGCCAGAAGTTCTTCATTGGTGGCCTGCAGCTCTTCGTTGCGGGATTCCGATTCCTCTACGGCCAGTTTCAAATTCCAGTTGCTTTCATTCAGCGCATTTTCCAGGATCTGAATACGGCTGTCCTTTAATTCTCTTAAATCCATGGGGGAATCAGCAGCTTCTGACTCTGCCTTTTCTTCGGATTTGATTTGTATCAGGTAGTATTCCCCTTCGGTAAGGTTGAAAAAGCGAACTTTCACACACAAAACTTCCTCGGGGTAGTCTGCCAGGCCGGTAGCCCGTTTTTCAACGATACCGTCGGATATCTTTCTGGAATCCAGAAGCAGACGATTGAGAAAGGCAGCCAGGCTGGGAGAAAAAAAGGAGCTGAGGCCTCCGTCAAATTGTCCGTCCTGCATCCTCATATACTGCCCGCCGCCCTGAATGACCTGCAGTACCTTAAACTCATGATTGAGCAGAACGGATGGCCCGGCCATGGCGAACAGCAGCTTTTCAGAGATATTGGTAGAGTGCAGTTGTTTCTGCAGGGGATTAGCCTTCTGGATACGTTCTGTCTGGTGGGGAGAAAAATTCCCAAACATGTTCAAAGCCGGATACATGGAAATATCTTTTTTGGAATACTGTTTATTTTTAGAATATATCTTCCACTTTTTATCCAGCAGATTATAAGCATCTCCCATATCCCCAACGGATTCGCTGCTGCCTAAAAACAGATAGCCGTCATCAACTAAGAGCTGATAGAAGGAGGCCAGTGCCTTCTGCTGCATTTCCGGTTTCACATAGATGAACATATTACGGCAGACGATCAGATCCAATTTTGAGAAAGGGGCATCCCTGAAAATATTATGTTTGGCAAAGACGATCATTTTCCTGATCTTTTCGCCTGCCAGGTATCCGCCGCTTGTGTGTTCAAAGTAGCGGTCTAATATTGCCTGATTCAGATTTTCCAGAAGACTTTCCGAGTAAATGCCCTTCTGGGCGGTAGTGATGGCATTTTGATCCACATCTGTGGCAAATATTTTCACATCCGCAGTAAAATGCAGGTATTCCATACATTCGCAGAGCAGTATTGCCAGGGAATATACTTCTTCACCGGTAGAACATGCGATACTCCACAGGCGGATGGACTTCTTTTTCTTAAGGAGGGGAATGACCACATTCTCACCCAGATGGCGGAATGCTTCCTCATCCCGGAAGAAGGAAGTTACGCCAATAAGCAGATCCCGGTGAAGCTGGGCACGTTCTTCCTCTGTTGAGAGGAGATAGTCCAGATATTCCTCCACTCCATGGAAATTATTGAGTGCGATGCGGCGTTCAATCCTTCGGTAAATGGTATTTGTTTTATAGATCGTAAAATCAATATCCGAATACTGGCTGATAGCATTGAGAATGCAGGAATAATCCTCTGCCAGCTCCATGTGATCCGGTTCTTCCTGGTGCATGGACTGTATATGAGGATTTTTCAGGTATTCTCTCAGGGATGAGCCTATCTGCGTCACGTTTAGAATCAGGTCCACCATACCTGTTGAAATGGCACTCTGGGGCATGGATGCATACTGGGCCTCTGTGGGTTTCTGAACTATGACAAGTCCCCCGTTTTCCTTGATAGAGCCGATTCCAATCGCTCCGTCAGAACCGCTTCCTGACAGGATAATGGCCGCGGCATGCACATCGCTTACCGAGGCCAGGGACTGGAACAGCAGATTAATGGGCAGATAGAGCTGGTTTCGGTCATGAGCAGATTCCAGGTGAAACTTTCCTTCTTTCATGGTCAATGTTTTTCCCGGGTGATTTAAGTAGATGTGATTGGGCTGGGGAACTGCGCCTTCCTCGGCCAACTGCACCGGCAGACTGGAGGATTTCTGCAAAATTTTATCCATCAGGCTGACTGCGTCCGGCGAAAGATGCTGTACAATAATAAAAGATGCGCCGGTGTCCGGCGGCATATGCTGAAATAGTTCCTGTAATGCCTCCACACCCCCTGCGGAAGCCCCTACACCAACATAACATCGAACATTTTCCTGATTCAGTGTAAGATGCTCTGCCTGACCGGCATCCTTCTCTTCCATAATAGTCTCCTTTCATGCAGACAATAACTATGGCTATAGTATATATTTTTTTATATTTGATTTATAACTTTTCTTTTTATGCAAAAAACACCTGATGAAGATATTTCCTCATCAAGTATTATTTAAGTATATCATATGGAATGACACATTGCACTTGTATTTGCCAAAGTTTGTCATTCTTAAGTAAATATTAAACTATCTGGATACAATTTCAGCTATTTATAAAATTACCTGGTATATCTGGCGCAGCTATTCCTCTCAGCTATATAATGGGGCAGTTCCACTTTCAGATTCAGTTTATGTCCGCCCTGAATCCGGTCCAGTAAAACCTTCATGGCAATATTACCCAGCTCTCCGACGGGAACATGTACTGTAGTGAGCATGGGTATAGTGCGCTGGGCATGGGGAATATCGCCGATTCCTATGACTGAGATATCTTTTGGGATTCTCCTTCTGCATTCCCGGTAATACTGCATTGCACCTATAGCTGTCAGATCATCAGCGCATACAACTGCGGTGATGTCAGCCTCCCGTTCCAGAAGCAGCCTTGCTCCGTGATAGCCCCCCTCCATTGTCTCCTTGACATTGACCGTATTGGTTATGTGAAAGGGCAGTCCAAGTTCTCTCAGTGCCTGTTTGTATCCCTGAAAACAGGAAGTGTCTTTTTGTGCCCCGAGATATCCGATTTTATTATGCTTCAGACGGTGAAGATATTGTACAGCAGTAACAGACGCATGATAACCATTACATATAACCTGGTCGCATTTTAAATCCAGAGGATTGATGCCGATGTATACAAGGTTTCGGTAGGTGGTTTCAAGAAGTTCAAACTGCCGCTGCGTCAGGCATCGTTTTCCGAATAACACAGCACCGTCAGCATTGTTTTTTTGCGTTGTTGGGGGATTTGGGGGAAAGGAAAATTCTTCCAGAAAAAAAGAGCGGCGTACAGTACATTTTTGTCGAATGGCGATCTGTTCAATTGCCCGCTCTAATTCCTGGTAAAGTGGGCTGATATCTGTTCTGGAATGTTCACCGTAAATACAGTCAATCGTGTAAGACGGTTCGGATTCCTCCGGGACGGGGCTGCCGTTCTTTAATGTCCGGGCAGCCGCGTTTGGGATGTATCCGTTTTTTCGGACGATAGACCAGATTTTGTCCTGGGTATGTTTGCTGGCAGCATTGCTTCCTTTATTGTTTATGACTCTTGAGACTGTGGAGATGGAAACCCCGGCTTCCTTTGCAATATCCTTCAGTGTCATTTGATTTCCTCCTGTGTTGTTATATTATAAGCCGATACAGAAAATCCATACTGTCGTAGATATCCCCAAAAGAGCAGGGCAGATAGGCAGGGATTCGGTACATGTCTATCTGTTTGCAGAACGGTATTTGGAACAACTGTCACGTTTAGCTATGAAAAACGGTAGTTCTACTTTCATTGGAAGAGTATGTCTGCCGTTTATGCGGTCGATTAATATGCGTGCAGTCTGTCTGCCTAATTCTTCGATGGGGATATGTACAGTGGTAAGCATGGGTGTTACGTATTGAGCCAGATCGATATCATCCACGCTTATGACAGAAATATCTTTGCTGACCTGTTTTTTATTCTCATGAAAGGCTTTGATGGCGCCAATGGCAGTCAGATCATTTGCACAGAAAACAGCTGTAAAATCAGAGCTGCTGTTTATTAACTTCTGAGCGCCTTTGTATCCACCGTCTGTGGATTGTATCACGTTGGCAGTATTATGGATCGTAAAATTTAAATTATGCATGGATAAAGCATCCTTATAGGCCAGAAAACGGCATTCATTCGCCTGTTCTCCAATATAGGCGATTTTTTTGTGCCCCAGTTCTATTAAATGTTCCACTGCACTGATGCCTGCTTTGTATCCGTCGCATATAACCTGGTCACATTTTAGCGGTATGGCATTGAGTCCCACATAAATAATGTTTTTATATACTTCTTTCAGGATCTTTAATTGTTCTTTTGTGAACATGTATCTTCCCAGTATAACAAGACCGCATATATTCCGTCCATCTGCCTGTATCATAGAATCCAGAGACTTCAGGTCCATAGGTCGGTATGTATGTTTGACAATATAATTATAATCAAAAGCCTCTTGTTCCAGTGCACGCTCCAGTTCGGAGAAAAAAGGATCTGTATTTAGATTGGGGGTACGGGCCTGAAGGCAGTCTATATAGAACAGCGGATTTTCTTTGGAATCCGTAATAGATGTCCTGCGTTTCAGATTCTGTGCCAGGATGTTAGGGGTATAGCCATTTTTCCGTACAATGGACCAGATTTTATCACGTGTTTCTTTACTGGCGGCTCCTTGTTCCTTTCCGTTGATAACTCGGGAGACAGTTGAGATGGAGACACCTGCTTCTTTTGCGATATCTTTTAAAATCATAGAATTCCCTCCTTGTCCTGGTCATACTGAAGATTTATTTTAGAGAACTGCGGCATGTATTTCGCAGGATCTAATTTTCGGATACGTTAGTATTCATATTTTCATTATATTAAAAAAATAAAATAATAAAATGCAAAAAAATACAAACGTTTGCGTAAGATAACGACAGTCAAAGAAGAATAAAAAAGATAAGGGAAAATATAAGGTTTATGAATAAATTGACAGTGAAAATAGCGAAAAAAGGAAAAACGTTTGTGTAAATAGGCGTTGAATCCGAAGAAAATACAAGATAAATTGTAGATAGTAACAAATGGAGCGTGAATTAAATCATATTGGGAGGAAAAACATGAAGAAAAAATTAGCAGTATTGTTAGTGACAGGAATTTTGGGTGTAACGTTGGCTGCATGCGGCAGCGGCAAAGAGCAGAAAAAGAATTTGGAGACTGCGGGAAATGAGAGCAAAAGCGAAGATAAGATACCGCTTAAGATCAGTCATCACCCGTATCTGCATGCGCTGCCCAGTATCTATGCGGAGGATAATGGACTCTATGATGAGTTTGATTATACCATTGATATGTATGCAGGAGGCCCTGTACAGAACGAGGCGATTGCATCCGGTGCATGGGAAGTCGGGACAACAGGTATCGGCGGGGCAGTGCTTGGATGTCCTGCCTATAATATGAAGGTTCTTGGCTACTCCTGTGATGACACTCAGGCACTGGATATCTGGGTGAGAAAAGATAGTGAACTGGCTGGCAAAGATGCAGATGAGATGGGAGTGAGGGGAACTGCAGAGGACTGGAAAGGTAAGAAAATTCTCTGCCAGACCGGAACCACGTGCCATATGACCCTGATAGCAACGCTTGAACATTTGGGGCTTACCATGAATGATGTAGAGATAATTGATACAGCAGTAGCACAATCATATGCTGCATTTAAGGCCGGAGAAGCAGATGTCGTATGCTTGTGGTCGCCGTTTGGATACCAGGCAGAAGATGTTGAAGGATGGATAAAAGTGGCGGATGCAGGCCATCTGGGATTAAAGATGCCTACTCTGATTGTTGCTACGGAGGATGCAGTTAAAAACAGACCTGAGGTGGTGCAGGAATGGCTTAAATGTTATTTGCAGTCAGTGGAAGAATTGAGAAAAGATCCGGAAGGCAGTGCCCAACTTTTGTATGATTTTGAGGAAGAAGAGGGGATCTCCATGACGGAGTCGGCAGCTAAAAGAGATATCGAGACCCGTACTTTCCCATCTTTGGAGGAAAATAAAAAGGCTTTTGCGCAAGATAGTGATGGAAATATCGCAGCTCAGGAGGATTTACTGAAGTTTGCTGACTTTATGATATCACAAGGTAAATTAACAGAGAAAGACAAACAGGCCATGATTGATAATAAGGCAGTTGACGGAACTTTTATGGCAAACGTTACACTGGATTAAACTGCTTATGAGGTAAGGATTATGAAAGAATCTGAAAAAATAGTGAGTTCTGTTCAGATTGAAGAGAAAAAGAGGGCAAAAGAGAAAATACAGCTGTTTCTGATTTCAGCAGCCAGTGTCATTGTGTTTTTGGGAATTTGGGAGGCAGCAGTGCGGCTGTCCTGGGTAAATTCTCAGTTTGTATGTTCTCCATCGGAGGCTTTCATGGCATTTGTGGACAAACTCACGCAGCCCAATCCTGATGGAGCGGTCCTGGGTGTACATATCTGGGAGAGTTTAAAGCTGGCGCTGATAGGTTATGTGGCAGCAGCTGTTATAGGAGTGCCTTTAGGGCTGCTCCTTGGGTATTATCATACATTTGACAAGCTGGTAAACCCCATTTTTGAAATTATACGTCCCATTCCCCCTATTGCCTGGATTCCATTATCTGTTATCTGGCTGGGAATAGGAACAACGGCAAAATGTTTTATCATATTTCTGGCTGCTTTTGTTCCCTGTGTGATCAATTCTTATACAGGTGTAAAGCTTACAAATTCTGTGCTTATCGACGTGGCGAAAACATGCGGGGCAAGCAGATGGAAAATATTTATCACAGTCTGCACGCCTTCAGCCATGCCTCTTGCATTCACTGGTATCAGGGTGGCTCTTGGGAATGCGTGGTCCACTTTGGTTGCAGCAGAAATGCTTTCCGCGACAGCCGGCTTAGGCTATATGATCCAGCAGGGCAGAGCTCTTGGAAGATCCGACATAATCATTGTCGGTATGCTTACAATTGGTGTTATAGGAGCAGTTCTCACAGCTGTCCTGAATAAATTGGAAAACAGGGTAATCAGATGGAGGGCCAAATAATGGAGAGACGTAAGTTAAAAGATATTTGCCTGACATGCATATCCCTTATTGCATTGGTGGTTCTCTGGGTAATCGTTTCCAACAGTAAGCCTGATTTCTTTCCAACGCCCCAAGCAACCTGGGAAAGATTTTTAAAGATGGCAGAAACGCCAATCAGCAAAACAACAATCATAGGACACATATTAATCAGTTTGAAGAGGGTTTTGACTGCTCTTGTTCTGGCGGTTGCCTCAGGAATAGGCATAGGCCTGATCATGGGATGGAGCAAAAAGATGAACGCTGTTTTAGGCCCTATATTGACGGCGCTGCGTCCCATTCCTCCAATTGCCTGGATACCATTGGTGATTTTATGGTTTGGAGTCGGTGAATTTTCGAAGGTTCTGCTGGTATTTATAGGCGCGTTTTTTCCGGTAGTATTGAATACAGCGACCGGTGTAAGCATGGTGGACCCTATGTATTTAAATGTAGGCCGTGTTTATAATGCCAATACCTTTCAAATGCTGTGCCATGTGGTTATGCCGGCAGCGCTTCCGGCTATCATGGCAGGAGTAAAGATCGCGCTGAGCAGCGGTTGGATGGTGGTTGTGGCAGCAGAAATGATAGCCAGTAAATCAGGTCTCGGATTCCTGATCACAAGGGGGAATGAGAGCTATGATGTTGCTCTTGTCCTGTGCGGAATGATACTGATTGGTCTGGTGGGAGCGATTTTAAGTGCGGTTTTTACATTGATGGAAAGGTGGTTATGTCCGTGGATGGAAAAGAAAAACGGGTAAAACTGACATTAAAAAATATATCAAAGTCTTTTTATGCCAGAAAGGAAATCTTCGAGGCAGTGAATAATATTTCCATTGATGTCTATGAAAATGAATTTCTTGTCATACTGGGTCCCGGTCAATGTGGGAAAAGCGTTCTGCTGAACATAATAAGCGGCCTGGAGAAGCCTACAGCTGGGGAAGTGAAGTTCCCCAGCAATGATGAAAAAAAGGTTGGTTTTGTTTTCCAGAAGACAGCAGTATTTCCCTGGAAGACAGTCATGCAGAATGTGGAATTTTCCCAGGAGCTGAAAGGTGTAAATAAAGCGAGACGAAGAGAGCAGGCACAGTATTTGATCGAGCTGGTTGGGTTAAAGGGATTTGAAAATTCCTATCCGCGTCAGTTGTCAGGAGGGATGAAACAGAGGGTGGGAATTGCCAGGGCTTACTGCAGCGATCCCGATATTTTATTGATGGATGAGCCATTTGGGGCGTTGGATGCGCAGACACGGTATCAGATGGAGGAGGAAGTGCTCAGAATCTGGGAAAAGGAGAAGCGCACGGTGATTTTTGTCACAAATAATATTGAGGAGGCTGTATATCTGGGAGACAGAATCATCCTGCTCAGTGAGTGCCCTGCCTCAGTGAAAGAAATTTATACCCTGGAGGCTCTTCAGCGGCCAAGAGACTATGTAGATACAGAGTTTCTCAGAATGAGGGAAACAATAGAGAAAAATATGGATTTGGCATTATAAAAGAAGGCAGGATGCACATATGGGAGAAGAGGTAAAGGTAAGGGTAGAAAACCTGACAAAGTGTTTTGGGGATTTAAGAGTTCTTGATAAGGTTTCCTTCCAGATAAAAAAAGGAGAGTTTGTATGTATCGTGGGTCCTACAGGCTGCGGAAAGACAACATTCTTAAGACTTTTAACGAAGCTTACAGAGCCCACGTCCGGAGAAATTTACATAGACGGTGAGCCGGCTGATCCTCAGAAACATAATATATCCTTTGTGTTTCAGGAACCTTCAGCTTTTCCGTGGCTGACCGCAGAGGAAAATATTGAATATGGGCTGAAGGTCAAAAAGAGGCCGGCCCGTGAAATAAAAGCGCAGTCTGACAAAATCATTGGCTTACTTGGATTGGAAAAGTTTCGCAAAGCATATCCTCACGAGATGTCAGTGAGTATGGAGCAGAGGGTTGTGATTGGCAGGGCATTTGCTATGAACCCTGATTTGCTGCTGATGGATGAGCCGTATGGGCAGATGGATATTAAAATGAGATATTTCCTGGAAGATGAGGTGATCAAACTCTGGAAGGCAACAGGCAGTACTGTCCTGTTTATCACCCACAACTTGGAAGAGGCAGTATATCTGGCGGAAAAAATACTGATCCTGTCGAATAAACCCGCAAGGGTAAAAGATGAAGTGGTAGTAGAGCTTCCGAGACCAAGGGATATTGCAGATGAGAAATTTGTTGAGATCAGGAAAAAGATAACAGAAGAGATTAAGTGGTGGTAAGACGTGTTTAGCGGGTGCAGAGAGAGGCGAAGGAATATACATGAAAAATCTGAGAGATAAAAAAGTGCTGGTGACCGGAGGCGCACAGGGAATTGGATATGCGGTTGCTGAGTGTTTTGCAAAAGAAGGTGCGGATGTTTTTATTGGTGATATCAAAATCCAAAATGCAGAGGAAGCAGCAAAAGCGCTGCATGAGAAGTACGGTATTAACACCGGAGCTTATATGCTGGATGTGAGTGACAGAAAAAGTATTGCTTCCTGTTTTGAAAGATTCGGAAAGGAACAGAAGGTTCTGGATATTTTGGTTAATAACGCAGGGGTGCAGATTCGTATGCCTTCCCTCGAATTTGAGGAAGAGAAGTGGGACCTGCTTATGAACATCAACTTAAAAGGAGCTTTTTTCTGTGCCCAGGAAGCGGCGAATATCATGAAGGACAAAGGCGGTGCCATTGTAAATATATCATCAGGAACTTCTACTGAGACCCTGCCCGGAAGAGCACCGTACTGTATCAGCAAGGCGGGCATTAACGGTTTGACTGCTGTTCTGGCTTCTGAGTGGGCCAAATATCATATTCGGGTGAATGCGGTTGCCCCCGGGTGGATTTTAACTCAGCTGTTATTAGACGGGATGAATATGGGAATCGTCAGTGAGAAACAGATACTGGCAGCGGTTCCCATGAAGAGGCTGGCAGATGTCAGTGAGATTGCAGAACCTGTGGTGTTCCTCGCTTCAGATGAAGCCAGTTATGTGACGGGTCAGACCTTGTTTGTAGACGGAGGGCAGTCTGCTCTTGGCCTGCCGGATATTGAATTATGAGGAGGTGTGAGAATGAGGCAGCAGAATAGTGTAGAAGAAATCATCAGACATGCACAGCAGATACGGAGGAATACGATTATCAGTCTGCACAGTGCAGGTTCCGGGCATCCTGGCGGGGCTTTGTCTATGGTTGAGATCATAGCAGTGCTGTATTTTTATGAGATGAATATCAGTCCGGACAAGCCGGAAGAAATGAATCGTGATCGTTTTGTTTTGTCAAAGGGACACGCGGCACCGGCTTACTATGCCGCATTGGCAGAACGGGGATATTTTGAAAAGAGTGCTTTGACCACACTTAGAAAAATGGGCAGTATGCTGCAGGGACATCCGGATATGAAAAAGGTACCGGGAGTTGATATGTCCACAGGTTCCCTGGGCCAGGGTATATCTGCAGCATGCGGTATGGCTCATTATGCAAAAAAGACAGGAAAAGATTACAGGGTTTACTGCATAATAGGGGACGGAGAAATGCAGGAAGGACAGGTATGGGAGGCGTTTATGAGTGCCGGTCATTTTAAACTGGATAATCTGGTAGTGTTTTTGGATAACAATAATCTGCAGATTGACGGGAGGGTAGATGAGGTTATGTCCATATATCCTGTAAAAGAAAAGCTGCAGGCATTCGGATGGCATGTAGAGGAGACAGACGGTCACAATGTCAAAGGGTTGATAGAAACTCTGGACCGTGTCAGACAGGTGAGAGACCAGCCTGCTTTTATAATAGGAAAAACAACAAAAGGTAAGGGGGTATCTTTTATGGAGAATCAGGCAGGGTGGCATGGAGCAGCTATTAATGACGAACAGTTTGAACAGGCAATGAAAGAATTGGGGGAGGCGTGCGTATGAGTTCAACAAGAGAAGCATATGGTGCTGCGCTGACTGAATTAGCGGAAAAATATGAATTCTTTGTTTTTGATGCAGATTTATCCAAGGCAACCCAGACAATACATTTTGCGAAAAAATATCCTGACCGGTTTACAGATATGGGTATTGCTGAATGTAATATGATGGGATATGCAGCGGGGTACGCGGCCAGCGGAGCTGTGGTATTTGCAAGCACTTTTGCTGCCTTTGCAGCGGGCAGGGCATATGATCAGATCAGAAACAGTATAGCCTATCCAAATCTGAATGTTAAGATTGCAGCTACACATGGAGGAGTGTTGATCGGTGCGGATGGGGGTTCCCATCAGTGTGTAGAAGACCTGGCTCTTATGAGAGCAGTACCTAATATGACTATACTCTATCCGGCAGATACCATAGAGACAAAAAAATGTGTGGAGGAGGCAATCAACCATAAGGGACCTGTTTATCTCCGATTTGGCAGGCTGGATTCTCCGGAAATATACACTGAAAAAAAAGATTGCAGGGCAAGCATCGGGAAAGGAACGCTGCTGCGTGAGGGACAGGATTTAACTATCGTAGCTGCAGGAGATTTGGTAAGCAGAGCACTGGAAGCTGCAAAGGAAATGGAGAAAAACGGTATCTGTGCGGATGTCATTGATATGGCATCTGTCAAACCAGTTGATGCGGAGCTGCTTTTGGATTCCGTTAGGAAAACGGGATGCGCAGTGACTGCAGAGGATCACAATATACTGGGAGGATTAGGCGGAGCAGTCAGTGAAGTGCTTTCCAAAAACTATCCCGTACCTGTAGAGATGGTCGGAATACAGGATATGTTCGGATGTTCAGGTACACCCAAAGAGCTGGCAGAACATTATGGACTTACTATTGAAAATATTGTTGCGGCTGCACACCGTGTGATCAGGAGAAAAGAAGGGAAATCATGAGAAAAATAGTATTTGAAAGTCCTATGAAAGCCGTGGTCCGACAGGCTGATAAGCCTGTATGCGGCAGGGGTCAGGTTTTACTGAAAATGAGACGGATTGGTGTATGCGGAACGGATATTCAGGTATTTGCCGGAAAAAATCGGTATATGGAATTTCCTGTTGTGCCGTTTCATGAGGGAATTGCCATAGTGGAAGAGACAGGGGAAGACGTGAACGACCTAGAACCGGGCAGTCTGGTCACAATCCGCCCCATTCTGAGCTGCAACATGTGTTATTCCTGCAGAAAAGGAAAGAAAAATGCCTGCATGAATTTTAATTCGTTAGGTGTTCAGTCTGATGGTCTTGGTGCAGATTATTTTGTGATAAGCAGGGAGTATGTTTACCCTCTGGAACAGGATGCGGATCTGGATAAAGTTATTTTTATCGAACCTTTTGCTGTGGGAGTACACGCGGCTTATCAGGGCGATGTGGAAGGAAAGGAAGTTTTAGTCGTAGGGGGCGGTACAATTGGAAATTTTACGGCCCAGGCATGTATGCTGGCCGGGGCAAAAAAGACTGCAATCTGCGATATCAGCCGTGAAAAGATCAGAATGGCAGAGAAGTCAGGGATTGATTTTGCCATTGATACATCGAATCTTACTTTGGTACAGGCAGCCCGGCAATGTTTTGAGGAATTTCCGGATGTCATCATTGACTGTGCAGCAGTACCGGCAGTTTTTACACAGATTCTGGAGCTGGCGGGAAAGACAACCACTGTAGTTATCGTAGGGAATTACAGTGTTCCGGTGCAGGCAGACATTGCAAAAATACAGAGAAACGAACTTACAGTGAAAGGGTGTATCACGTATCGGGAGGAGGACTTTATAAGAGCCAGGGACTTGATAGAGGAAGGCAGGGTTTATTTGGACGGGTTTATATCAAAAAGGTATCGGTTTTCCCAGGTTCAGGAAATGATGGAACAGGCATTGAAAAATAAAGGTATCAATATGAAGACGATCATGGATTTTGAGGGGGAATGATAATGTACCATATAGCGCCTACAATGCTGTGCGCGGACTTGTTCAAAATGAGGGAAAGTATGGAGCTACTGGATAAGCTGGGAATTGACTGGTTTCATATAGACGTTATGGATGGGAATTTTGTACCTAATTTTGCATTTGGCACAGATTTTCTAAGGCAGATGACAACAGTGGGTAAAAGCCCGTTTTATTTACATCTGATGGCTGCCAGGCCTGAGGAATATGTGGATTTATTTGCAGAACTTGGAGTGGAGTATTATTGCTTTCATTATGAATGTACCAAAAATCCCTTCCGGCTGTGCCAGCAGATAAAAAAGCAGGGGATGAAGGCAGCGGCAGCGCTAAATCCGGCAACACCAGTCCAATTTCTAAGGGATTTGATTCCTTATCTGGATGCGGTCACACTTATGTCAGTGGAGCCGGGGTTTTCCGGGCAGCGTTTTATGGAATTTACATATCAGAGAATTAAAGAGTTAAGAGCTTTGGCAGACGGATTTAAGTTACTGATCGAGGTGGATGGCGGTATAGACATTGAAATAGCAAAGAAGTGTATAGATGCCGGATGTGATGTTGTAGTAGGAGGATATTTTACACTGTTTCAGAAGGGAAAGTCAATAGAGAAAAATTACGAGACGTTTCGGCAGGCAGTTAGGAATCGATAATCAGGGAGATAAGGGTATGGAGTTAGAACAGTTGAAACAAATGGTGGTGGAGGCAAATAAAGAATTGCCCCGCCGGGAATTAGTCAAGTATTCCTGGGGAAATGTAAGTGCGGTAGACAGGGAAAGAGGGATTATTGTTATAAAGCCTGTGGGGGTACCTTATGAGGAGCTGACCACTGAGAATGTCAGTGTTGTCACTCTGGATGGAAAATTGCTGGGGAAATCGTGGGAACCATCAGTAGATCTGGATATTCACAGAGCAATATATGAGAATTTTGAGGGTGTCAGTGCTATTGTCCATACACACTCCACATATGCGACAGTTTTGGCTCAGCTTCGGCGTTCATTGGTCTGTTTTGGGACCACGCATGCAGATTATTTTGCCGGTGATATTCCCTGTGTCAGGGAATTAAGTGATGATGAGGTTGTCAATAAGTATGAGTGGAATACTGGAATGACAATCGTTGAGTTTTTCAAGGAGAATAAAATTTCCCCTGAGGACATTCCGGCTGCGTTGACACCGGGACATGGACCGTTTACGTGGGGCAGTGATGTGTGGGATGCTGTACACAAATCGGTTGTATTGGAGGAGATAAGCAAAATGGCAGTCCACATGCTGTGTATAGATAAAAATGCACAGCCTCTGAAGCGTATTGTCGCTGACAGGCATTATGACAGAAAACATGGCGCTAACGCATCTTTTACAAGAGATGATTATGGACATGGAATGGTACAGAGATAAAATGATTGGGGGACTTCACAGAATGAAGTATATTTTTGCAAATTTGAAACGGTTTGATATACCAAAAGAAATGGATGGAATTAATACATTGGCACCAGTCAGCTTGTGGGGAAGTTATCTGACAGGCCAGATACGGGAAACGATGAACCAATATTCCGCTCAGGCAGAATTTGCTGTTTTCTATCCCGAGGCTTATCTGCTTCAGGCAGCAGACGCAAAGGCAGCAGAGGATGGTTGGAAAGTCGGGGTACAGGGGATTTATAGGGAAGATACGGAGAAAGGCGGAAACTTTGGGGCATTTACTACGAACAGGACAGCCAAGAGTGTAAAATCTATGGGATGTGAATATGTTCTGATAGGTCACTGTGAGGAACGAATGGATAAAGCCGGAGTTCTGGCCCATGCGGGTATTACTGATTCAGAGGCTGTGAACAGAATCTTAAATGAAGAGGTTGTCTGTGCAGTTAAAGCAGGTCTTTCTGTCCTGTATTGTGTCGGGGAAACAGAAGCAGAACAGAACAGATGGCAGGATGTTATAGGGGAACAGCTGGATGTGGGGCTTAATGATGTGGACTTATCAGGTATTTCCGTTGCATATGAACCACTTTGGGCAATTGGACCGGGAAAACCAGTGCCGGATTCAGATTATATAACTAAAATCGCCTCATTTATTAAATCTCGGACAGATGGCTGTCCTGTGATATACGGAGGTGGTCTGAAAGAGGAAAATGCCCGTATGCTGGCAGAAATACCATGTGTGGATGGAGGCCTTATCGGACTTACAAAATTCAGCGGGGATATCGGATTTTATCCGGACGGATTTGCATCTATCGTTGAAAAATATCTGGGGGAGGGTAAATAAGATGAAATTGGATTTTGAATATGGTACGGGCACCATGGCGGCAGAACTGCCGGATGAACGGACAGATGTTTTTATTCCGGGTATAACAGTATCTGATCCCCCATGTATCCCAAGAAATCAGCTGATAAACAAAACAAGAGAATCCATATTACATCCTGTGGGAATGCCGCCTCTGTCAGAATTGGCCGGTAAGGGCAGCAAAGTCACAATAACAATTCCGGATATCGTAAAAGGGGGATGTCAGCCAACCTCACACCGAAAACTGGCGGTTAAACTGATTCTTGAAGAGTTATATAAGGCTGGGGTGGAGAAAAAGGATATCCTTTTGATATTTTCCAATGGACTGCATCCGCGGACCAGCAAAAGGGAAATGCAGCAGATCCTTGGTGATGAATTATTTCATGAGTTTTTTCATTCTCATCAGATTATCAGTCATGACAGCGAAGATTATGAACATTTGGTGGATCTTGGCTGCACAGAGAGGGGAGACCGAGTCCTGATGAATAAGTATGTCTATGATTCTGATATAGCTGTTTTGATCGGACATACTCAGGGAAATCCTTATGGCGGTTACTCCGGTGGATATAAACACTGCGCAACGGGTATTACACACTGGAGGAGTATTGCGACACATCATATACCGGATGTGATGCACGGAAACGATTTTACTCCGGTCAATAACCATTCACTGATGAGAAAAAAATTTGATGAAATAGGCATGTACATGGAAAAATGTATGGGTAAGAAGTTTTTCTGTTGTGATGCTGTTCTGGATTCTATTTCCCGTCAGATAGAGATCAACAGTGGTTACGCAAAAGAAATGCAGCTTATTTCATGGCAGACAGCTGACAAGAGGACATATGTACCCTGGGCAGAAAAGAAATATGATGTAATGGTATTCGGCATGCCTCAGGATTTCCATTACGGGGATGGTATGGGGACGAATCCAATCCAGATGATGCAGGCTTTATCCGCTCAGGTCATCCGTCATAAGAGGGTGATGAGTGACAATTGTGTGATTATATGCTCTTCTATATGTAACGGTTATTTCCACGATGAGCGCTGGCCATACCTTCGGGAACTTTATGAAATGTTCCAGCATGATCATATGAATATACTGCCGGATATGGATAAGTACGGAGAGTATTTTGCTACAAATGAAGAATACATCAGAAAATACCGTTATGCCGGTGCGTTCCATCCTTATCATGGTTTTTCCATGATGAGCTGCGGCCATATCGCGGAGATGAATACCTCCGCCATATACATAGTCGGCGCACAGGAACCCGGAATAGCCAGAGGTATGGGATTAAAGACCAGGGCCACGTTCGAGGAGGCACTGGAGGATGCTATGAAGAAATATGTGGGAGGAAAGCCGAATATCCTGGCGCTGCCGCTGGCTTTTAAGAGGGCATCCGTACATCTGTGTATGAAAGAGGCATAAAAGGAAATGCAGGAAATATATCTGTGAATAGCTGTAGGCGGAGAACGAGAATGTCTCCGCCTTTTTGACAATATTCTTTCCATATTCCGTACAAAATGCTGGTATAAAGAAGTTTGACACTTGATAAGCTTATGTGTTAAGATTGATTTAACTAAAGCGGCCTAAAAGCTGAATATTGGGCGTAAAATAAAAAGACAGAATCTGTCATTAGGGGAATCAGGTGTAAATCCTGAGCGATGTGGTCACTGTATGTGGGATGCAAATCTCATGAGCCAGAATACCTGGTGCCGGATGGAATGAAGCTTCCGAACAAAGCCATGCATTCCGGATTCTCTATAGATTCATATATTGATTCGGAAACAGACCGGCGGACGGAAGCGGGTCTGTTTTTTACGTGCGAAGGAAGGAGAACAACATGAAAAAGAACAACAGCAAAAAAGTAATCATAGGAGCCATAGCGCTGGTCGTCGTATGCGCAGTCCTGCTCCTGGTTTACAAAAATTTCATGCCGAAAGGAGCGGAGGGTGACAAAACCGTCACAGTAAAAGTAGTACACGGAGACGGCAGTGAGAAGGAGTTCAGTTATGCGACTGACGAGGCATATCTTGGAGCGGTGATCCAGGCTGAGAATCTGGTGGAAGGTGAGGAAGGCCAGTACGGGCTTTTCATGACATCTGTGGACGGTGAGAAAGCAGACGATTCCAAACAGCAGTGGTGGTGCCTGACAAAGGGCGGAGAACAGGTGAATACATCAGCGGACCAGACGCCTATAGAGGACGGGGATACTTTTGAACTGACCCTGACTGAGGGGTATTGATTGAAAGGATGCGAAATACCAATGAAAACAAGGTCTCTTGTTATTATGGCAATGCTGACAGCCATTTTGTTTCTGGGACAGGTGTGTATGGCTTTTCTTCCCAATATTGAAGTGGTGACATTGCTGGTGATTCTGTATACACAGGTGTACAAAAAGAAGGTTTTCTTTATTATCTACGCGTTTGCCCTGCTGGAAGGCGTCTTCTACGGGTTCGGGATCTGGTGGTTCAACTATCTGTATGTGTGGAGCATTCTCGCATTGATCGTACTTGTAGTTAAGAGTGAATCGCCGTTGGTCTGGAGTATAATCGCCGGCGCCTATGGGCTGGCCTTTGGATTTCTGTGTGCGCTGCCGTATTTTGTATCAGGCGGTGTGGGCGGCGGTCTGGCCTATTGGATCTCAGGGCTGCATTTCGATGTGCTGCACTGCATCGGCAATGTGGTTGTCTGTCTGGTCTTATATAAGCCGATGTATTATATTTTGAAAAAGCTTGAAAATGTACAGCAGGTGCATGTGCCTTCAAGCCCGCAAATAAGATAAAAGTAATGAAACAGCAGAAGAATATGAAAGCCCTCCTCTGCGGATACTAAAGAAGTCAGGTATCTGCAAAGGAGGGAATTTTATGCTGATAATTAATGGGAAAATATTTACCATGACCGGAAAACCGGTAGACTGCGGATATATAAGAACAGAGGGCAAGGTGATCACAGAGGTGGGAACCATGTCCTCACTGGATAAAAGGCAGAAGGGGGAAGAGGTTCTGGATGTGGATGGTGCCTGGGTGCTGCCGGGGCTGATCGAGGCACATGCCCATATCGGAATCTCTGAGGAAAAATGGGGTGCCATCGGGGATGACTGCAATGAACTGACAAACCCGGTGACGCCGGCACTGCGGGCGATTGATGCCGTTAATGCCATGGACCCGGCATTTCATGATGCGATCAAGGCAGGGATCACCTCTGTGATGACCGGGCCCGGAAGCTCCAATGTAGTGGGCGGCCAGTTTGTGTTTATGAAGACCCAGGGCAGATGTGTGGACAATATGGCGATACTGAACCCGGCAGCCATGAAAGCAGCACTGGGGGAAAATCCAAAAACTACTTACGGGGAGCAGGGAAATTGCCCGGCTACCAGAATGGGGGAGGCAGCCCTTCTGCGCAGAACACTTTTGGAGGCAGTGCAATACCAGAAGGACAAGGAACGGGGCCGGCTTGACAGGGAGGACTTTGAGAAGGAACCGTGGATGCCTGTGCTCCAGCGTGTGATCCCTATGAAGGTCCATGCGCACAGGGCGGACGACATACTGACCGCCATCCGCATTGCAAAGGAATTTAATATAGATATAACCATAGACCACGGCACAGAGGCACATCTGATCGTGGATGAGGTAAAGGCATCCGGGTTCCCGGTGATCGTGGGCACGGATTTAACCTCGCGCTCCAAACTGGAAGTGCAGAATATGAATTTCAAGACCAATAAGATCCTGGCAGAGGCAGGGGTGCTCATTGCAGTGACCACAGACCACCCTGTGGCGCTGATCCAATATCTGCCCCTGTGTGCCGGGCTGGCGGTGAAGGAGGGGCTTCCCATGGAGGAAGGGCTGAAGGCCATTACCATCAATCCCGCCAAAATATGCCGCGTAGAGCAGCGTGTGGGAAGTCTGGAGGCCGGAAAAGACGCAGATATTGCCATATTTACGGGAAATCCCATGGAGGTTTTTACGAAGACCCTTTATACCATAATTGACGGTGAGATCATCTATAACGGCATGAAAGATGAGGAAAATTCTGAATTTGTACCGGGAGGCAGCCGAAAGGACGCACAAAAAACGGCGGCAGGAGAGAATGAGTAGAATTCTTTGAAATGCTGTGGTAAGATAAAGGTAACTATTCAGCAGGCAGTGCGGACTGCAGGTCCTTCCTGCAGAGCCGCAGGTACAAAGGAGGATGTAAGTGTGGCAAAATACAAATGTAGTGTATGCGGGTATATTTTTGAAGAGACAGAAAGTAAAAAGTTTGAGGACCTAAAACAGTGTCCTGTATGTAAACAGCCGGCTTCCGTATTTGTGCGTATAGAGGAGGAAGAGAAGGAGGCACCGGCGCCGGAAGAGCCGGGAACGGAAAATGCGCTTGATTATCCGCCGGAGTATGTGCGCCGTGATCCCTCCTGCCGCTATATGGCAGAGATCCATCAGATGGCGGTCACAGGAAAGCCGATCATAGAGGCCATGGGCACACAGATGAAAATGCCCAATTGGGATGACATCCTGATACTGGGTGCCCAGCTCAATCCGCCGCCTCTTATGGAGCACGACCCGGTCAGCACCACTACGGTGATAGGGAAACATGCTGAGAAACCAATGGTCCTGGACATGCCGGTCTACATATCACATATGTCATTCGGCGCTATGTCAAAGGAGATGAAGACAGCTCTTGCAAAGGGCAGTGCTATGGCAAAAACCGCCATGTGCAGCGGGGAGGGAGGAATCCTTCCGGAGGAAAAAGCGGCTGCGTACAAGTACATATTTGAATACGTCCCCAACCGTTACAGTGTTACACCTGAAAATCTTTCCACAGCGGATGCCATCGAAATTAAAATCGGGCAGGGTACAAAGCCGGGAATGGGCGGCCATTTGCCTGGAGAAAAGGTGACACCTGAGATTGCAGCCATCAGAAACAAACCCCTCGGACAGGATGTGATCAGTCCGTCCAAATTCCCCGATGTCAATACAAAAGAGGATTTAAAGGAACTGGTGGACCAGCTCAGAATGGCCTCCGGCGGGCGTCCCATAGGGATCAAGATCGCGGCAGGCAGGATCGAAAAGGATCTGGAATACTGTGTGTTTGCAGCGCCTGATTTTATTACCATTGACGGCAGGGGCGGTGCCACGGGAGCAAGCCCAAAACTGGTGCGGGATTCCACCAGCGTGCCGACTATTTATGCGCTTCACAGAGCCAGAAAATATCTGGACAGCATAGGTGCGGAGATTGACCTTGTCATTACAGGCGGTCTGCGGGTGTCCTCGGATTTCGCAAAAGCTATTGCCATGGGTGCGGATGCCGTTGCTGTTGCATCTGCGGCTCTGATAGCGGCAGCCTGTCAGCAGTACCGTATCTGCGGCTCGGGCCAGTGTCCGGTAGGCGCGGCTACCCAGGACCCGGAACTCAGAAAGCGCCTGAAGGTGGACGCGGCAGCCAAAAGAACGGCGAACTTTTTAAACTGCAGCAGGGAAGAACTGAAAACATTTGCCCGTATCACAGGGCATAAAGATGTCCATGAGATGAATGTGGATGACCTGTGCACGATTAACCGTGAGATATCAGAATTTACAGACATAGCACATGCATAAGCATAAAGATACCGCGGGGTATGCTCCATAACGGAGACTGCCCCGCGGTTTTTTAAACCTCTTCGCCCAGAAGTGAGCGGTAAAATTTCTTCTGTTTTACAAAATAATAAATGATAAACAGCACAGCCGTCAATGCCCAGGAGATCGGATAACTCATAAGTATACTCTGGATGCCCGGAATATGCGGCACAACCGCAAAAATCCAGAAGATTCTCAGCAGACACACACCGCCGCAGGTCATGATCATCGGAATCAGTACATCCCCGATACCGCGGAGGGCACTGGACAGGATCTCTATGAAGATGAACAGCACATAACTCGGGGCAATCACCTGGATGATCTTCATACCAACTTTGATAACCTCCGGGTCCTGGGTAAACATGCGGAAGATATAGCTGCCAAACAGCAGAAACAGGGCGCTTACCAGTATGGAAGCGATAAAGTCCATGAACAGGCAGACAAACACACTTCTCTTCATACGGGAATATTTCCCGGCTCCGTAGTTCTGCCCCACGAAGGTGGTGATGGCGATGGAAAAGGCGCCGGATATCATCCAGTAGATCGCGTCCATTTTGCCAAATGCCGTGTAGGCTGCCATGGTGTCGGTTCCCAGGTTGTTCAGAGAGGTCTGTATGATAATATTTGAAATATTATACATGACAGACTGGATTCCGGCAGGAAGCCCGATGGTGACAATGGATTTGAGCAGGAATCTGTGGAAACGGATATTCTTTGCCTCCAGCAGATACATTTCCCCCGGCTGCATCAGGGCGCGCACCACAAGGATGGCACTTACGGCCTGGGCGATCAGCGTGGCGATGGCCGCTCCCTCAACCCCCAGATCCAATCCCACTACCAGCAGGATGTCCAGAAATATATTGATAAAGCAGCACACGATCAGATAGTACAGGGGGCGTTTGGAATCGCCCACTGCCCTCAGGATCGCAGACCCCACATTGTAAATAAATACAAAGACAATGCCGCCGAAATAAATGCGCAGATAAGACGCGGAACCTGCCATTACATTTTCCGGTGTGTGCATCAGCCGCAGCATGAAGGGGGTAAGGATCAGTCCCAGCACAGTGATGATGATACTTCCCACAATGGACAGGGCGGCCGCTGTGTGGAGCGTGGCGTTTAAGTCCTTTTTATTTCTGGCACCGTAATATCTGGCAATGATGACCGTGGCACCGGAGGAAAGACCTACGAAAAAGCCCACGACCAGGTTGATAAGCTGCCCGGAAGAACCGCCCACGCAGGCCAGAGCCTCTTTGCCCACGAACCGGCCTACCACAATGGCATCCGCTGTGTTATAAAGCTGCTGGAACAATGTGCCCAGCATAATGGGAAAGAAAAACAAGAGAATCTGTTTCCAGATGACTCCCTCGGTGATCTGATTTTGACCCGTTTGTTTTGTATCCATGATGTTTTCCCCCTGTTTATAACGTGAAAATTCATGCAGAAAGCATGTTTACTTATATCGAAAAAAAGCACATAAGGTATCATACCTTATGCCCTATATACATATATAACACAGTTTTTCGGGAAAGTCGATAAGAGAAAATGAATTTACTGTGAACAGTAATCATTTTGTGGTATGATAGAGGCAGAAAAATTATGTTTGGGGTAAGACTGGAGGAACTTATGAAGGTAAAGATACGTGTAGCGGACCCGGCAGGGAATATCACAATTTTTGTCATGACACCACTGGAAAGGAGTCAGTACGCGGAGGCAGCCAATCAGCTTCTGGAGCAGAAGAAATATAAGGCGGAGCAGGTTGGATTTGTGGAGGAAAAGGAGGACGGAACCCTGCATATGCAGATGATGGGCGGCGAGTTCTGTGGTAATGCCACAAGAAGTTTCGGATATCTGAAGAGTCTCATGGACGAGAAACATCCGGCGCTTGTGCAGGTGGATGTGAGCGGTTCGGAATCCCCCCTGGATGTTGAGGTGGACCTTGAATCCGGAACCAGCCGCACAACCATGCCGCTGCCGCGAAAGATCGTAAATCTTTCCGTGCCCGGCCAGGGAACCTGTCCCATGGTCTGCTTTGACGGCATCAGCCATATGATCGTGAAGGGACCGAGAAGGAGTGATGCCTTCGTACAGGAAGTGCTGAAGGCAGCCAGGGCATGTGAGACATGCGATGCATACGGCATCATGTTCCTGGAACCCAGCGGTGACGGCATGGAGAAATGCTACCGGATGACGCCTGTGGTATATGTGGTGGAGACAGATTCCCTTGTGTGGGAATCCAGCTGCGGCAGCGGAAGTATGGCCTGCGCGGTGTACCTGGCGGACAGAAAAGCAGACGGCACTTATGTGTATGTACTGAGACAGCCGGATGGTCAGATCGAAGCAACGGTGATCCGCCGGGAAGGAAAAACGGTACAGTGCAAAATGGGCGGAAAAGTCACGATTTCCGGCGAACTGGAAGCAGAAATCCTGTGAGACAGGTACCGTGTAAAATAAGAGAGAAAGGTTGACATAAGTATGCAGAGGAGCAGTTTACATAATCCATATCCAGTAATAGAAAAGGATGGCGTCCTGTCATTTGGAGGAAACCAGGCGTGGTCAGATTCTGCTGTTATGAGAAAATGCGGATGCGGTGTCATAGGCGGGACGGATTTATTGCTGTATTTAAGTTTACATAAAGATATCTGCCGGACGGAGTTATTTCAGGAAGCCTATTTGGAAAACGGTATTCTTGAACTGCCGGAATATATGAGTTATGTTAACTGCTTTAGGAAGAAATACCTGCCGGTCATTCCTCATTTCGGCATGGCCGGGTGGATGCTGGTGCTGGGGCTTAACAGGTATTTCAGGCATGAGCGGATCAGGCTCAGGGCAGTCTTCGGCGTGCTGCCCAGAAATCTGTGGGTGAGGATCAGCGCTATGCTGGCCCATGATATTCCTGTCATTTTGCTGGTGGGACCTAATTTTCCCTTTGTGTGGGGAAAGCACAGGCTGAATATGTACCACCGTTCCCAGGAGGGAGAGTATTCTCCCTCCTGCCAGATAAAGGCGCATTTCGTCACCGTGACGGGGATGGATGATACCTGGATGCGGGTTTCCTCCTGGGGGAAGGAGTATTATATCAACAGGCAGGAGTATTTTAATTATGTGAAGAAACACAGTAGTTTTCTGATCAGTAATATTTGTTATATTAAGAGCAGGAAGTAGTGAGAACTGCCGCCTGTCGAAATGAATTTAGAAACATACTTTCGTCTAAATTAGGGAATTATCCCGGGCCGCAGACAGCGGCTTGGTGATAATTCCCTTTTATATTGTATGTTTCTTTTGCAAAATGGTCAAAATATCAAACATTTTTGGTAAGAAAGGCACCTGTTCCGTCAGATTGACATGGGTTACAATGATTTTATCAAAAAGATTACGGAGGAAACAGAAATGAGGAAGAAAACAGTAGCTGTATTACTTACAGCGGCAATGATGACCGGTATGCTGGCAGGCTGCGGGAACAGCGGCGGAGACAGTGGGAAGGAGGCTTCCGGCTCTGCCGGTAAAAAGGGCGACAGCGATACGCTTACTGTCATGTGTGTTGGGACAGAGGCAGATACCTATATTGATGCCTACAACTCCATAGCTGAAAAGTTCTCTGAGGACAATGAGTATGGCGTAAATGTAAAAATTGATTTCTATGAGAATGAGCAGTATAAGACAAAGCTGACTACGCTGATGGCCTCTAATGCAGTACCGGATGTATTCTTTACATGGGAATTGTCGTATCTGCAGCCGTTTGTGGAGGGTGGTAAGGTAACGGATATTACTTCTTATCTGGAAAAGGATGCGGAGTGGAAGGACAGTTTCGCTGACGGTACCCTTGAACTGTTGTCATATGACGGAAAAAATTATGGAATACCTACACAGAAGTCATTATGTGTCATGTTTTATAACAAAAAGATTTTTGAAGAGAACGGGGTTTCGGTACCGTCTACCTATGATGAGTTTCTGAAAGTGTGTGATACTCTGAAGAATAACGGGGTAACTCCTATGGCTATGTGCGGAACAGACGCCTGGATTCCCGCTCAGTTTGTACAGCAGATAGCCGGAGGAATGGCGGGTGACAGTCTTTTTCAGGATATTTGCGACGGAAAGGAAAAGTGGAATAATGAGACACATGTAAAAGCGGCTGAGGAAGTGAAAAAGATGGCCGATGCAGGATATTTCCAGGATGGATATATAGGCATGGGGCCGGAGGAATCTACGGATCTGTTTACCAACGGGAAATCCGCCATGTATTTTATGGGTGCATGGGATGCGGATAAGATTCAGAAAAGCGGTATGGGTGAGGATGCGGGGGCCTTTGTGCTGCCGGCCTATGATGCGCAGTATAATAATATTTCGGTTGGGTCTGTGGATACCAGCTTTGCTGTATCAGAGACTTGTAAGAATAAGGACGCGGCAGTTGCATTTTTGAAATTCTGGACTTCTCAGGAGATGGAGGAGATGCTGCTGTATGAAAACGGAAGGATTCCGGCAGATAATTTCGATCTGGATACCGGTAAGCTGACACCGCTTATGGCGGAAGTGCTGACAATCTCCAATGAACAGGTGGGATTGACTCCCTGGTGGGACAGACAGTTTGGGGCTGGTGAAGGTGTGGAGTTTAATAATACCTGTGTATCGGTTCTTGGAGGAGAGGATGCTGAGGGGGCGTTTGATGGGCTGCAGCAGTTTGCGGAGGATAACGCTGATAGGTAGTTAGTATAATTTAAATTTATGGTTAAAGGGACGGGGAGGAAGGCGGGGCAGAACCCTCCCCCTCCGGCCCGGTTCTGCCCCGCCTTCCTCCCCTGACTTTGGCTGCGATAGGAGTAAAGATACAGAGTTGGATGAGATAAGAAGATTGAAAATCAGAGGAATATAGAGGAGGAAAATCGGATGGAGGATAAAGTGATAAGGGGGATGAGATGTGGTTGTGTTTGGGATTGGTGAGGTGATGTGGGATGAATAAGGTTCTGGGTAATAAGAAGAGTATTGCGGTTTTTGTGCTGCCGGCTTTTTTGATTTATGCGGTTTTTGTGCTGGTGCCGATTGGATATAATGTGTATGTGAGTTTTTTGCAGACGGATTTGATGAGTCCCAGTAAATTTGTGGGAATTAAGAATTATGTTAACCTGTTTCGGGATTCGACTTTTACGGGGGCTTTGAAGAATAATATATTGATGGTGATTGGGTCGTTGATCGCGCATTTGCCGTTGGCGCTGCTTTTTGGGAATATTTTGTTTCAGAAGATTAAGGGGAGTCATTTTTTCCAGACAGTGTTTTTTTTGCCGAGTGTTATCTGCGGGGTGGCTGTGGGGCTGACCTGGACGTTTGTGTATAACTCGGAGTTCGGGCTTTTGAATAAGTTTCTGGAGATTATCGGCCTGGAGAGTCTGCAGCATGTATGGCTGTCGGATAAGAATCTGGCGTTGTTTTGTATTATTGTGGTTGTTATGTGGCAGTTTGTGGGTTATCACATGATCATTCAGCTTGCTGCCATGAAGAATATTCCGTCCTCTTATTATGAGGCAGCGGAAATTGACGGGACCAGTAAATGGGTGCAGTTTAAGAGTATTACATTTCCGCTTATTAAGCCGATCTTGAAGGTAGATGCTGTACTTATCATTACGGGTTCCCTGAAATATTATGATTTGATCGCCGTTATGACAGGGGGCGGGCCGAATCATGCTACGGAACTTATGTCAACCTATATGTTTTATCAGGGGTTCAGGACGCTGAAGTACGGATATTCAGCCGGAATCGGTGTGATACTGCTGATTTTGTGTATGTGTTCTGTGCTGCTGTCAAACCTGGTGTTCCGTTCGGAACCTGTTGAATTTTAAGAGGAGGACAGTGAGATGAGATTATCAGCAAAGGATAAGGTTTTTCTTGTACTGAAATATATTGTGCTGGGGATTTTTACGATACTATGTCTGTATCCTCTTTTGTGGCTGTTTTTGAGTTCCTTTAAAACAAATACGGAGTTGTATGCAAATCCCTGGGGGCTGCCGGAACATTTCAGCCTGGATAATTATGTTCAGGCCATAACAGAAGGCCATATTTTGCAATATTTCGGCAACTCTGTTATTATTGCAGTATCGGCCGTATTAGTGGCAGTTGTACTGAGCAGTATGGTATCTTACGCAATAACCAGGATGCAGTGGAAGTTGTCCAGACTGACACTGAATGTGTTTCTTCTGGGGATGATGATTCCGGTGTATGCTATGGTGGTTCCTCTGTTTTCCATGTTTAACAGGATGGGACTTCTGAATACACATCTGGCAGTTATCATACCGCATATTGCAATCGCTTTTCCGATGGCGATTTTTATTATGACAGGATTTATGGGATCTCTTCCAAAAGAAATGGAGGAGGCAGCAGTCATGGACGGGTGTAATATTTACCAGATATTTTTTAAGATCATTATGCCTATTTCAAAGTCATCTGTTGTGACAGTGGCAGTCGTTACTTTTATCAATATATGGAACGACCTGCTGCTTCCCCAGATATTCCTGACGGATGCCTCCAAGATGACGCTTCCCGTGGGTCTGACGGAGTTTCAGGGGCAGTATGCGACCAATTATGTGGCGGAGATCGCGGCGGTGATCATTACGATCATACCAAGTATTATTGTGTACATATGGCTGCATAAGCATATTATGGAAGGCATGGTGGCAGGAGCGGTAAAGGGCTGAGCGCGTCCGGAAAAAAGGACAGTCCGGCTGCCTGAACGGCTGCGATACAAGAGGTGGGGACATGAATTTACTGGTTGCAGATGATGAGATGGCTATTCGGAGGGGGATGCTCTCCCTTCCGTGGTCAAGTATAGGGATTGAGAATGTGTATGAAGCGGAAAACGGGCTGCAGGCCAGGGAAATGCTGCAGCAGAAGAAGGTGGATATCATGATAAGTGATATCAAGATGCCGGGGCTTACAGGGCTTGAACTGGCTGAGTATGTGAAAGAGTATGATCTGGACACCGCGGTGATTCTTCTGACAGGATTTTCTGACTTTTCCTATGCCCAGAAGGCGATCAGAAATGAGGTCTTTGACTATATGCTGAAGCCTTTGAGACCCAGGGATATTCTTGAAACCGTATCGGGTGTTATGAGACGGCTGGAACAGCGGCGTTATCAGGAAAATGTAGTGCGCAGGTATGAGACAGATGCGGACAGTGTTGACCTGGGGGACCAGATACGGCACCATTTCAGAGGTGTCAACCGGCAGTGTATGGAGATTCTGCAGGATATGGCCCAGAGGTTTACACAGGACATCACACTGAATTCCTTTGCGGATACCTATCATTTTTCGCCCGCATATCTTTCCAGAATGATCAAGAAGGAGACGGGATATTCTTTCAGTGAGATTTTAAACAGTATGCGCCTTGCAGAAGCTGCCTGGCTGCTCAGGGAAGAAAATGTGAAGATAGGGCTGCTGTGTGAAAAGTCCGGATTCCGGGATGCCAGGTATTTCAGCCAGGTGTTCAAGAAGGCCTTTGGCTGCAGTCCCGGTGAATTCAGAAAAAATGCCGGACAGCAGAAAAACTACAGTATTAAGAGTATATTGGAGCTGATACAGGATAAAAAATAACAGAACTGTCCGGGGGCATGTGATGAGGGGAAAAAGGAAGTGCAGACTGAAGATCACAGGAATCAGAAAAAAGATGCTTTTGGTGTTCGCAGTTCTGATCACTGTCACAGGAGCCGGGATCTCTGTTTTTTCTGCCGCGGTTTTCAGGCAGGGATACGGAAAGATTTCCAAGGTTTATTTACAAGATGTCACACAGCAGACAACCAATAATCTGGAAAATATGATTCAAACCATAGAGGATATCAATATCCAGATCCTGTCCAGCGCCGTGATCCAGGAGCAGCTTGAAATTGTGAACGGACAGGAGATGGAGCTGTACAGTATCAGGAACATCAGTAAGATCGTGGAGCGGGAACTGGAGACAAATGCACTGTTCAGTTCCGACGTGGTTTCCCTGAGTGTGATCTCAAAAAGCGGACTGGAATTTTCTGTGAAAAAGATTACAGGCCGCGGAACGGATTTTGCATTTCCGGAAAAAGATATCTATGCTGCTAACGGGACAACCCTGTGGGGCCTTGTTGGTCCGGATGATGATATCTGCATCGCCAAGGCAATACTGGATCTGACTACCATGAAGCCCATCGGATATATTAATATTGTCTACGAGAAAGAATACTTTGGTGATATTGTTAAGGATAATTCCACTGAGTATTCCGGAGCGTCTTATGTGGTGGACCAGGACGGTATTATTACGGTCACCAATCACGAAATGTATCTGGGCGATAAATTTCCGGTGGAGATAGAGACCCTGAGGGAGTCTGAGACATCCCGGTATGACATTTTAAACGGAACAAATTCATTTTACTACGTAGGAAATCAGATGCCCAACGGCTGGACTCTGGTGGAGGCTGTTTCTGTGAAGGAGTTTTATAAAAATACATACCGAGTGATCGGGCTGACCGGGATTTTTCTGCTGGGTATCCTGATTCTGAGCTTTCTATCTATCAGTATGGCGACAAAACATATTGCCAGGCCTACGCAGGATCTGCTGGAGAGCATGAAACTGTTCGGCAGAGGAAATCTCTCACATCGTGTGGAGGTCAAGACCACGGATGAGATCGGACAGATAGGCAGCGAGTATAACCGTATGGCAGAGAATATTGAAACGCTGATTGAAAAGGTCTATAAGATGGAAATCACACAAAAGCAGGCGGAGATTGATTTCCTGTGTATGCAGATCAATCCGCATTTCCTCTATAATACGCTGGATACGATCAGTTGGATGGCGATCATGCAGGGGAACCTGGATATCTCAGAGATGACCATATCCCTGGCTGACCTGCTCAGGGCCATGATCAAAAAGGACAGATTCGTCACAGTGGAAGAAGAGATGAAGACAGTGAAGGATTATCTGCTGATCCAGGGACAGCGGTTTGGTGATAAGATTTCTGTTATATATGATATAGATGAACAGGCATATCCTTGTCAGATACCTAATTTTATTCTACAGCCCCTGATTGAAAACGCGATCATCCACGGATTGGAGCCGAAGCTTGATAAGGGGACGCTGCGAGTGCAGATAAGACTGGAAGAAGACAGAGTCGTATTTTGTATTGCAGATGACGGCGTGGGCATGAGCCGGGAGGAAATCCGGGAGCTGTATGAGAAGTGTGAAATGAATGATACAAATCAGAATATCGGACTTAAAAATGTTTACCGAAGGCTTATCCTGTGTTATGGTGAAACCAGCAGGCTTAATATAGAAAGTGAAAAGCACAGAGGAACGAAAATTAATTTTATCCTGCCCATGACAGTCAGGGAGCAGGAGGAGGAGGAAACTAAATGAGGAAAACACAGAATTACAATTGGCCCACCCTATCCCTGGGCACCTGTTATTATCCGGAGCACTGGGACAAAAAGCTGTGGAGGGAAGACCTTCGGCGTATGAAGGAAAACGGTATCTTTACCGTCCGGATCGCGGAGTTTGCATGGAACAAGCTGGAGCCGAGGGAAGGGGAATATACCTTTGACTTTTTCGATTCTTTTCTCGATGTGGCGGAGGCGGAGGGTATGAAGGTCATATTCGGCACTCCCACAGCCACACCGCCGGTCTGGCTGACGGAAAAGTATCCGGAAGTGCTGAACTGCCGTCTGGATGGGACCCCATTTAGGCATGGTATGCGGAGACATTATAACTATAACTCACCTGTTTACCGGAAATTCTGTTCCATTATTGTGGAGAAGGCGGCACAGCACTACGGACAGCGCCCTTGTATTGTGGGATGGCAGATAGACAATGAGATCAACTGTGAGGTGGATGTCTTCTATTCAGAGAGTGACACAGCAGCCTTCAGGGAGTTTCTGAAGGAAAAATATCAGACACTGGATGCTCTCAATGAAGCCTGGGGGACCGTATTCTGGAATCAGACGTATACAAAATGGGAAGAGATCTATGTGCCCAGACCCACAGTGCACGATTCCACCAATCCCCATCAGGTACTGGACTACACCAGATTTGTATCCGCCAGTGCCATACAGTTCTGTAAAATGCAGAGTGATATTATCAGAAAATATAAAAAACCTCAGGATTTCATCACCACAAACGGCATGTTCGGAAATCTGGACAACCACAGGATGATGGACGAATGCCTGGATGTGTACACCTATGATTCCTATCCTAATTTCGCGTACTGTCTGTGTGAGGACCCCATCCATTCAGACGACTTGAATGACAGGAAATGGAGCCGGAATCTCACAGAGGTCCGATCCATCTGTCCGCATTTCGGTATTATGGAGCAGCAGTCAGGGGCAAACGGATGGAATACCCGTATGGAGGCGCCTGCCCCGAAACCGGGTCAGATGATGCTCTGGGCCATGCAGAGTATTGCCCACGGCGCTGATTATGTGAGTTTCTTCCGCTGGAGGACAGCTGTTATGGGAACCGAGATCTACTGGCATGGGATTCTGGACTATGACAACAGGGACAACCGCAAACTGTCCGAAGTATACAGGATCTGGAAACGCACGGAGGCCATCAGTGAGATGGCAGGAGCTGACTACCAGGCCGCCTTTGGACTTGTGCGGGACTATGACAACATCTGGGATTCCCAGTTGGATGTGTGGCATATGAGACTGGCTAAGAAGAGTGAAAAGGAAATCTTCACAGCCGCCCAGTTAAACCATACTCCCATGGATATGGTCTATCTTCTGGAGGATACAGACGCTGAGGAACTGTTAAAGTATTCGGTGCTGTTCTATCCTCATCCCCTAATCCTCACAGAGAAAAGGGCAGAAGTGCTGAGAACCTATGTGGAAGCAGGCGGCTGCCTGATCCTGGGATGCAGGACCGGACAGAAGGATGAGACAGGCAAATGTGTGATGCAGCCAATGCCGGGACTTCTCTCTTCTCTGACACAGACGGATGTAAAGGAATATACCTTTGTGGGCCCGGCAGATGAAGCAGTGTCTATGGAGTGGGAAGGCAGACAGGTGGAAACTGGCCTGTTTAACGATATTCTGGCAGCTGCGGGACCTGACGCCGATATTTTGGCAAAATACAGTTCCAACTATTATGAGGGACGCCCGGCTCTGGCGGAGACGTTATGTGGTAAAGGAAAAGTCCTGCACTTTGGAGGGACATTTACCAGGGATAATGTGAAAGCGTTTCTGGCCTATACAGGCGTGCTGCAGCCTTATCAGTATCTGGCTGAGGTATCAGAGGCCTGTGAGATCGCCATGCGGGTGAAGGACGGGAAGCGGTATCTGTTTATTCTGAATTATGACAAAGAGCCGCAGAAGGTGGTTCTGAAGGAAGCAGTCATGGATATGGACACAAAGGATGAGGTACAGGGAAGTGTTCTGCTGAAGGGATATGAGACCAAGGTTTACCGGATTTTTTAAGATACAGAATATAGAGCGAGTAACAGAAATACAAGAAAACGCAGAAAGCCGCGGGAACAGATACGGCGGCTTCTGCGTTTTTTTCAGGAGGAACAGTAAAATGGAAATATTTGATATCATAGATGAATCAGGCAGACCCACAGGTAAGACCGTAGACAGGGAGACTGCCCACGCGGAGGGGATTCTGCACCGCACGGCCCATGTGTGGCTTCTTCGCAGGCGCGGTGACAGGACAGAGGTACTTCTCCAGAAACGGAGCAGGAACAAGGATTCCCATCCGGGATGCTACGATATCTCAAGTGCCGGACATATTCCTGCAGGTGTGGACTTTGTTCCCTCTGCGCTCAGGGAACTGAAGGAGGAACTGGGTGTGGATGCGTCTGCGGAGGAGTTGGTCTGCTGCGGCAGGAGAAGGATATTCCACAGGGATGTGTTTTACGGCAGGGATTTTGTGGATAACCAGGTCAGCAATATCTATTGTATGTGGAAAGATATAGAGCCGGAACAGATGACGCTTCAGAAAGAAGAGGTGGAGGAAGTCATATGGATGGATCTGGAGCTCTGCAGGGAGCTGGTCAGGACAAACGGTATTCCTCACTGCATTTACATGGAAGAACTGGATATGCTGCCGGGATGACAGCAATATCCGGTTCTTCTCATTTCTTAATGACAGTTCCGGAGAATCATCACAGCTTCCGCCGGTACTTTTTCGTGTCTGTGCTCAGGGGATCCTGTTGAATCTTACGCTTTAAAAAGCTATAATAGTGATACATGTTGGTGAAAAACAGTAAACTCGGGGGACAGTATTGTGATCGGCGTGCCCATTGTGCGGAGCGGCGAGGAGAGATGCCCTGACAGAGACCATACGCAGGGAATTTAAGAAAAAAGACGGCGGCAGCTACCGGGTCTTCATGTTCCTGGACATAGATCATTTTAAAGGAATCAACGATACCCACGGACATGACGCAGGCGATAAGGATTACAAGGGAGTGATGAAACGGGCGGACCAGGCTCTGTATAAAGCAAAGAGACAGGGCAGGAATCAGTATGTTTTAGATGATTCCTAATGGTCTGCGCCCCTCACAGCAGTAATGACACAGTATAAAGGAGACAGAAATGAAAAAGAAGATTGGTTACATTTACCTGTTTATCACGTTTTTTATATGGGGGAGCATTTATGTGGTGAGTAAGTTCGCCCTTGATGTCATGGCACCGTTTATGCTGCTTCTCATCCGATATGTGGTTTCCGTGGCGGCACTTACCGTACTTTTGAAGCTGCGGGGAACCAGGATAAAGGTGAAAAAAGAGGACCGGAAATATATTCTGATCGTGGGCGCCCTGGGATACTTTGTCTCCATAGGCTGCCAGGTCATGGGAACAAATCTTCTGGACGCCTCCCTGGCATCTCTGATCAATGCCATGAATCCCATCTCCATTTCCATTCTGGCTATGATATTTCTGGGAGAGAAGATACATAAAAAGGATGTGGCAAGCATTATTATTTCTCTCGTTGGAGTTTACATAATATTGGGAGCGGGAAGCGGAAATATCAGCGCGGCAGGGGTGCTGGCCTCTGTGTGCTCCGTGCTTTTATGGTCCGGGGCATCGGTAGCTATCCGAAGGATCTCAGGGGGATATGATCCGGTACAGATCGCGCTGTACGGAATGGGAGTTGCCCTTCTTTTAAACATTCCGGCGGCTGTTTTGGAGGCGGGGAGCATACCCAGTACCTTTACTGCAAAAGCGGTTCTGTCCTGCATCTATCTGGGCATCGTCGGGACAGCAGTGGCCCATACGCTGTGGAATATGAGCCTGAAGCTTCTGGACGCAAGCGTATGCTCCATGTTCTATCCGCTGCAGCCACTGACCTCTGCAGTGCTGGGAATTTTCTTTCTCCATGAGGTGATCACCTGGAATTTTGTGGTGGGGGGCCTGCTGATCTGCGCAGGGGTGCTGATCACGGTTCTCTTTACGGGAAACAGAAAGACAGAGAAAGCGTGAGACCGGTAAAATGGTTTCACGCTTTTCTTTTGCCCGCTTTACAAGAAATCATTGTTATGATACCGTGGGTAATAGTGAAAAATACAGAGGTGATCAGAATGAGGAAAAAGCAGGGATGGTTTATCCTTTTGACAGTTGTTCTGTCTCTTGCAGGATGCGGAGGCAGGGTAGAGAAGGGCGAAGGGCTGGTGCCGTCAAAGGAACAGGAGACGGAGAAGAAGACAGAGCTTGCCGTATTTTATTCCGGGGAGGATGCCAGGAGGATATCCGTAATGGAGGAGCTGTGTGAAAAGTTTATGGAGGAAAATCAGGACATCCGGGTGCTCAGCGAGCATTCCGGAAGCGGAATCTATTCAGAGACGCTGAAGGCAAAGGAGGCTGCCGGGGAGTTCCCGGATATCTTTGAGATCCAGGACCCTTATACTTTTGCTGAGGCAGGGAAACTCGGTGCTATCTCCCAGGAGGTGGGAAAGCTGGTGGAACAGCCCTTTGCGATTGACGGAAATATATATGCGGTGCCCTTTTACAAGACCTCCTTCGGGATTATCTATAATCAGGTGATCTTCAAGGAACTGGGGCTTGAAGTACCCAGGACATACGGGGAGTTTCTGGAGGTCTGCAGAGTCCTGAAGCAGAACGGAACCGCGCCCCTGGCAGCCGGGGGAAATCCGACGGAGACGGGAAAATACTGGCTGAATTATTTCTTCCAGGTGGACCTTGCAAAGGCGGACCCGGACTGGCAGAGAAAGAGAAATGAGGGCCTGGTATCCTTTCAGGATGAAAATGTCAGGAACATGCTGGCAGACTATCAGGATATGATGAACGGGGAATATATGCTGGAGGACTCCGTAAATATGAATGAGAACCAGGTGATCCAGGCCCTGATCAACCAGGATGCCGCCATGGTCCTCACAGAACCCTCCATGGTCTCTAAAATATGGGAGGCCTATCCTCTGGCTGTGGAATCCGGCAAGGACACACTGGGCGAAGAGTTGGAGGAGGACCCCTGTAAATTCCGCCTGGGGTGGTTTTTCCTGGGGGATGAAGCAGGTGACCCTGTGGTAGTCAGCGAAAAAGGCGCCCAATGGGCAGTCTCGGATACCTGTGGGGAGAATGCCGAAAAAAACCGGGCCGCCATGAGGTTTTTAGAGTTCTGCTACAGGAAAGAGAACTACAGAAAAGTGCTGCAGACCGTTTACGCCATCCCTGCCACCAGGGAAAAGATCCTGTATCCCGCTCCAAAGGTACAGCAGAGTTTTCTTGTGGATTACCGCTATGCGGATAAAAGCGATGTATATCTGGGAAATGAGGACACACCGGAGCATTTCAAACGCAGCATGTACGATGTTTTCTTTTCCGTGGCGACGAAAACCATGAGCGTGGATACTGCGGCGGAGAAGCTGGATGAGTATTGGGACAACGTGGCGGGAGGTTTAGGGAGGAAGTCATGATAAAAAGAAAGAGACAGCATTACCAGAGCCTTTTTGTAAAATCGGTGGCAGCATTGATTTTGATCGGTATCGTGCCGCTGCTGATCATGGGTATCTCCATTTACAGTGCATACATGGATTCTCTCAGGCAGACACTTCTCTCCAATATGTACCGCAGTGCTCTCTATGTGGGGAAGAATGCCGCAGATCTGTTTCAGGAGATGGAGGAGACCACCAAATATCTCTATAACTATAATATCACGGAGTATGACTATCTCTACGAGCTGATGGAGGATGACACCATCACCCAGGCCCGCAGGGAGGCACTGATGAGTGACGTGCTCAGGGATATTTTATATATGAATCAGCATATTGACCATGTGTTTTTCATCACTCCGGGTGGGGAACAGTATTCTGTCATGCGTCCGCCTGAGGTTATGGTGAAAGAGGAGGAAATGGGGCGTTTTCATGAGGAGAACTTCCTGGAAGGCCACAAACAGATGCGCCTTCTGCCCACCCATGATACCAGCTATTACTCAGATGTCAGCGATTTTACAGTGACAAGAAATATTATGAACACAAGGACCATACAGTCCGCGGACGAACAGGAGCTGGGAACTCTGTATATTGATGTGAGCGCGGATTATTTTGACGGCATCATCAATGAGACGGACCTGGAGGACGGCTGCAGGATGTATGTGATAGACAGAAAGGAAAAAGTATTTGTCTACAGCCAGGAAAAGGAGAATATCGGGACAGGCATCGGAAAGCTGGAGGATTATCTGCCTGAGATGGAGGAGGACAAGCAGTACATAAAAGCGGACGGAAACTATTTTATTTACAGGCTGATACCCGGTACGGACTGGTTGGTGACAGAAGAGATTCCGGCATTTAATCTGGAGAACAGTTATCAGGAGATACAGACGAACATTTTGATTATTATAGGGTTCAGCGTTATCCTTCTCATGATCATCTATTTCTTTTACTCCAAGATGATGAATAAGCCCATCCGCACACTGAAGGATGCCATGGAACAGATCCAGGACGGGAATCTGGATACGAGGGTGACGATCAAGTCCAACGACGAAGTGGGATTTCTTGCAAAGGGTCTGAATCAAATGACGGAAAACCTGCAGAATCATATCCAGCAGGTCTATATAGCAGAGATACGGCAGCGGGATGCAGAGATTGAGGCCCTGAAAACGCAGATACAGCCTCATTATCTCTACAATACCCTGGATGTCATCCGCATGACAGCCATCACCAATGATGACAATGTGACAGCGGAGATGATAGACAGTCTGTCCGGACAGCTCAAATACCTCATAGGCAATGCCAGAGACATGGTCACCCTTCAGGCGGAGATCGACAGTATACGCAATTATTTTAAGATCATCCGCATCCGGTATGAAAACCGTTTTGAGCTGGAGATCAACATTGAGGAAAATCTTCTGGGCCTGGAAGTCCCCCAGCTCATCATCCAGCCTGTAGTGGAGAACGCGGTAAAATACGGACTCAAGCCCAAAAGCGGCACAGGTGTCATAGCCGTAAATGCCAGGGAGGAGGATGGCTGCCTGGAGATCACAGTTATGGACAACGGCGTGGGTATGGAGCCGGAGCGCCTGAAGACCGTGCAGGAACGTCTGGAAAGTCCGGAGACAGTCAAGCATCCGAAGAGCAAACGCGCCAGCCTCGGTCTTAAGAATGTGTATGACCGCATCAAACTCATGTTCGGCGACACATACGGACTGGAGATCAGCAGTTTTGAGAATATAGGAACTATGGTAAAATACCGGCTTCCCATCATAGACGGGACAGAACCGGCAAAGGAAAATCCAGGAGGAGAAAATGTTTAAGATCATAATTGCAGACGATGAGCCGGTGATCATCAGAGGACTGAAAAAAATGATGAACTGGGAGCGCCTGAACGCGGAGGTGATCGGGGAGGCTGCCAACGGCGAGGAACTTCTGAAAAAGACAGAGGAGCTGAAACCGGATATTATTATTTCCGATGTTGCCATGCCCAGGAAGACCGGTCTTGATGTAATTCGGCAGATCAGGGAGAACGGCTGGAAGATAAAGGTCATATTTTTAAGCGGCTATCAGGAATTTGACTATGTGAAAAAGGCGATCAGCTATGAGGCGGTGGACTACCTTCTGAAGCCGGTGGGGCAGGAGGAGCTGGAACAGTCCATTCTGCGGGCTGAAAAAATGCTGCGCACGGACAGTCCCATGGAATACTGGGAGGAAGAGAAGGATGATATGCAGACGGTGTTCAAGAAGATCAACTCTGAGTATGAGTGCAGGGATCTGTACGGCCATTTTCAGGAGATGGGGATAGAGACAGAGGGAAAGCAGTTCATCGGCGTGTGCTTTGCCATTTCCCCTGAACTGAACCGGAAGGTGACGGACCAGAATATGAGAGAGCTGCTGCGCTTCTCCATTTTCAAGAGGATACAGGAGCATCTGAGGGAGAATAGGAGCGGGTTTGTCATCAAGCGGGAACCAAACAGCAGTAATGTGATTCTCCTCATGGAAAAAGACCGGGACGATGCCTGGGTGAGAGAAGAGATCAGACGCATCAGGGAACACATTTACGGGGAATATAAAATATGGCTCATAACCGGCGTGGGGAAAAGGGTAGAGCAGGCATCTGACCTGAAATACGCGTATAAGACGGCAAAGTTTTCCTGTGAGCTTTACTATTTCTGCGAGGAGGATGTGGTCTGGTATCAGGAGATATCCAGAGAGTTTTGTTCTTCCTTTGAGGATTACAATACTTGCTATAAGGAACTGCTTGACCAGATCTTAAACCGGAGGGAAGAGTGGACGGCAGCACTTACCAGGATTCTGGATATCATTGAGAATCTTCATTACGGAAACAGATATGCCGCTGAGAACCGGTGTATCGCCATGGCTATGGACCTGTTTCGTGATCTGCAGGAGTACCGGGTGCTCACAGAGGATTTCAGGGAGGAGTACGACAGGTTTACCGCCAAAATACGGGCCCAGAGTACTTTCCGGGAGCTGAAGAAGCTGGTGTGCACTTATCTGGGAAAACTCATAGGGGAGAATGCATTTAACGGCACTGACAGTGAGCGGGAGACCATCACACTGGTGAAAAACTATATCCAGGAGCATTACGCGGAGGATATCGGCCTTGGGAGCATGGCGAAGATGGTATATATGAACCCGTATTATTTCAGCACGTTTTTTAAGAAGGAGACGGGACAGAACTTCAAGAATTATCTGGTAGAGGTGCGCATGAGGGAGGCTATGAAGCTGCTCATGGCTTCGGATATGAAGACCTATGAGCTGGCAGAGGCTGTAGGTTATCACGATGTACGCACATTTACGGACAAATTCAGGGAAGTTTTCGGGGACAGTCCATCCGCTTATAAAAAGCGCAGAAAAATATAAAAGAGCTGTTTCGCCGGGGCTGTATATTTAACGCGGGGAATGTGTATAAGAGCAGTGGCAGCAGATGAAAAAGGGTGGTGTTTTTAATATTATTCCGTGGGGTTTTTTAGGAGAGTGCCCGATTTCATTGTCCGTGTTTTGAAAGTATGATACTCTTTCGTCAGTACAAATGGTACGGAAAAAAATCAGATGAAGGAAAGAGGGAAATATCATGAAGAAAAAGGTAGTAGCAGCGTTAATGTGTCTCACAATGGCCATGTCACTGGCAGCATGCGGCGGCGGTTCCGGCAGCTCAGAGGGAGAATCAGCCTCCAAAGGAGACAGCAAGAACGAGGAGAGAGTTGTGGAACTTTGGACCTGCTGGACAGACGGCGCGGATACACAGATCGCGGGTACGGAGCAGATCAAGAAGTTTGAGGAAGAGACCGGAGTTAAAGTAAATCAGACAAACTTCACATATGACATGCTTCATGAAAAAATTCTGACAGCGGCAGCAGGCGGCAACGTACCGGACCTGATCTGGGGACTTCCGGAGTATGTCGGTGAGTTTTACAACATGGGAATCGTTGAGGACCTGACAGACCGTTTTAATGAGTGGGAAGATAAAGACGCCCTGTCCGAGGCCGTGGTGAAAGCCATGACCATTGACGACAAAATTGTGGGCATTCCCTATGAGATGACTGTGCGTGCTTACCTGACACATGAAAAGGATATCACAGCAGCAGGCATTGAAGTTCCGAAAACATGGGAAGATCTGCTGGCACAGACAGATTATAAAGAGAAAAACGGAAAATACCTGACAGAGCTGGCCTGCACAGGCGTCCGCTCCGCACAGGAGCTGCTGGTATACCTGGCACAGTATGATCTGGAGATTGCTTCTGCACAGGATGACGGCAAATATAAGAACACCTGGAAAGACAACAAGGATGAGCTTGAAAAGGCAACAAAAGTATTCCAGTTCTATAAAGACCTTGTAGATCAGGGAATCATTGACCCGAACTGCAAGAACTGGGGCTGGGAAGAGACAGACGAGAACTTTGCAACAGGAATCACCTCCACATATGTATCAGGAAACTGGCTGGCAGAACGTGAATCCTCCAACCCGGATACCATGGATGATGTGGCAGTATCCGCGATCCCTTATCCGTCAGACGGACACGAGGCTACTTACATGGAATGTAAACCGCTGTTCATCATGGCTGACAGCAAGAATAAGGATGACGCGTTTGAACTGGCAACTGCATTCTGCAGTAAAGAATGGCAGGAAGCAGGATTTGCAGACCGTTCCCCGCGCTCTGATGTGTCCACAGACAGCAAATGGAGCAAGGATTTCCAGGCATTATCCGATACAGGAATCACCTTCCCTCCGGTAACCCTGGGAGGAATCACACAGGCTATGCAGGACGCCATGGCGAAAGTGCTTCAGGAAGGCGAAACTCCGGAAGCAACAGCAGAATGGTTATGTGACGCAGTCAATGCTTCCTTATCTGATTCCGGTGAATTAAGCGAATAAAAACAGAATGCCGGAATGTTTAGGCAGCAAGCGTAAGCGTTTCGGCGCAGGAGTCCGGCTTGCCGGGCTCCTGTTTCGTTACAGACAGAGTCACAGGAAGAGTCCTGGACCCGGTTAATTCGTATAGGAGGGATTAGAGTTGAATAAATTTAAGAAGCTTACCAGAGACCAGCGAAAATGGCGGACAGCGGTCATCATGCTGCTTCCCGCGCTTGTTTTCCTGGCTCTTTTGATCGCGTATCCCCTGGGGAAAGTAATCCATGACGCGTTTTACCATGTACATCTGATCAACAAGTCCATGACCGGTTTTGCCGGGATGGCCAACTTCCAGAAGGTTCTGGCAGATGAGCATTTTGGACAGGCAGTGAAGAACACTGCGTACTGGACCATTTTCTCTGTACTGGGTGAATACCTGGTGGGCATGGTGACAGCAGTGCTGCTGAACCAGAAGTTTAAGGGCAGGGCCATATTCAGGACCTGTATCTTTATACCGTGGCTTGTACCCATTATCGTTGCAGGCATGACCTGGGACTGGATGCTGAACCCGGAGTTCGGTATCATCAACTATGCGCTGACTAACATGCATATAATCAGCCAGCCCATCAATTTTCTCGGTGATTCCAAATACGCCATGGCAACCGTTATTTTTGTAAATATATGGAGAAGTTTTCCGTACTACACCATCTCCTTTTTGTCAGCCATGCAGTCCATCCCGGGAGATTTGTCCGAGGCGGCTGCTATTGACGGAGCCGGCGTGTTCAAACGTTTCTTCAAGGTTACGCTCCCGCAGCTGCGCAGCGTTTCCCTTGTGATCGTGTTCATACATATTATCTGGACTGCCATCAACTTTGACTTTATCTGGGTTATGACAGAGGGTGGTCCAAACTATGCGACGGAGACCCTGCCGCTTATGATCTACCGCTACTCTATGAAGAAGTTTGACGTTGGTGCTGCTTCGGCGCTTTCTACCATGATGTTTACGGTTATGGTGGTGCTGTTCATTTTCTATTACAGGAAGCGTTCCAGTCTCAGCGATGATATGGCGTAAGAAAGGAGGAGATAAGAGATGTTAAATAAAAGAAACCGTGTTATCAGCAAGATTGTCACCTATGTATCCCTGGTGTTTTTTTCAGCCATCTGTATTTTCCCCTTTTTGTGGATGCTTCTGTCAGCGCTGAAGCCTAAGACAGAGATACGTACGGCAACGCCGTCACTTTTGATCCATGCCCCGACTCTGGAAAATTTTAAAAGGGTACTGGTGGATGTGGGATTTTTGCAGTATATTAAAAATAGCTTTTTTGTTTCTATTGTGGCATGTGTTCTCTCTATGATCATAGCTGTCATGGCAGGATACGCCCTGAGCCGGTATTATAAGATGAAACTGGTGAAGACCTCCAATCTGGCAATGATGCTCTCACAGATGATTCCCGGTGTGCTGCTTTTAGTGCCCCTGTATCTGATCATGCAGAAAATGCAGATTCTGGAGTCCTATACTTCTCTGATTCTGGCTTATACCACTTTTGTAATACCCTTGTGCACCTTTATGATGAGCAGCTTTTTCGATACTGTGCCTTTAGCGCTTGAGGAGGCTGCGGAGATTGACGGGTGCAATAAGGCGCAGACTATTTTTAAGATCATATTGCCCTTATCTCTGCCAAGCCTGGTGTCCACAGGACTTTACGCTTTTATCAATGCATGGAATGAGTTCATGTTCGGATACATATTTATCTCCACCGACAAATACCGGACACTGACACCTGCCATCATGCTGTTTAAAGGGGTAAACACGGTTGACTGGGGCGGCCTCATGGCCGGTTCCGTGGTTGCCGTGATTCCTGTTACCTTTATTTTCCTGTTCCTGCAGAGGTATTTCCTGGCAGGATTAATGAGCGGTTCAGTGAAGGGCTGACGGGAGGAAAAAAATGAAGAGAATCGAATTATATGAGAACAAGATCCATATGCTGTGGGAGGTGACAGATGCCGGAGAGATCAAACTGCTGCACTTTTCCGCACTGCCCTTTGATGAGAAGACGCTGACCTCAGAGACGGGGACCCAGTCCTTTTATCCGGTGGAGATCCTGGTTACGGGCCAGGACCGTGTGGGAGAACGGCATGGTCATAAGTATATCCAGACTTCCCCGGGATACAGGATGAAATACAGAGAATTCAGAGATTTCCGTAACGAACTGGGAAGGAAACTGGAGGTAGTGACAGAAGATGACATTACCGGCCTTGATGTTACCAGCCATTATCAGTTCTATGACGGGATTTCCGTGGTACGTGTCTGGACTGAGGTGAAGAACCGGGGAACAGAGCCGCAGGGACTGGAGTATGTATCCTCCTTTGCGCTGAATGGTATCGAGAAAGAGGGAATGCGTGAGTTTGATGAGAAGCTGGAGCTTAGGATCCCTCACAACGCATGGCAGAAGGAGCTGGACTGGGCGTCCTACAACCTGCATGAACTGGGACTTTCCTCTACGCAGCCGCATCCTATGCACCGTTCTTCCAAGACTGTCGGCATAGGAAATACAGGGAACTGGTCGGCTAAGGAGTATATTCCCATGGGATATCTGGAGAATCAGGAGACAGAAAGTTCTCTGTTCTGGCAGATTGAGCATAATGGCTCCTGGTATTGGGAAATCAGTGACCAGGACGGGCACGTGTATTTGAAGCTGAGCGGCCCTACAGAGCATCACAACCATTGGTGGAAGAACCTTCAGCCGGGAGAGACCTTTGTGACGGTTCCGGCGGCTGTGGGAGCAGCTGCAGGCGGATTTGATGAGGCCATGGGAGAACTGACCAGGTACCGCCGGGCGATCCGCAGGGTGAATGATGACAATGAGAATCTAAAGGTTATTTTTAATGATTATATGAACTGCCTGTTCGGAGATCCCACAACAGAGAAGGAGATCCCGCTGATTGACAAGGCAGCAGAGGCAGGATGTGAGTATTTCTGCATTGATGCAGGCTGGTACTCTGCAGGCTACTGGTGGGACGGCGTGGGTGAATGGCTGCCGTCCGGGGAGCGTTTCCCGGGCGGGATCAAAGAAGTGACAGATTACATACGGTCGAAAGGGATGATTCCCGGTGTATGGCTGGAGCTGGAAGTCATGGGAATCAAATGCCCGAAGGCAGATAAGGTACCGGATGACTGGTATTTCATGCGCCATGGAAAACGCGTCTATGACAGAAGCCGTTACCAGCTTGATTTCCGTAATCCCCAGGTGCGTGCCCATGCCACAGAGGTGATAGACCGGGTGGTAAATGAGTACGGTGTCGGATATATCAAGATGGATTACAATATAGAGCCGGGAATCGGCACGGAACTGGATGCCGACAGCTATGGAGACGGACTTCTGGGCCATAACCGGGCATATTTGGAATGGCTGGACGGCATTTTTGAGAAGTACCCGGATCTGATCATAGAAAACTGTTCCTCCGGCGGCCTCCGCATGGATTACGCCATGCTGTCCCGTTACAGCATCCAGTCCACCAGTGACCAGGAGGACTATGTAAGGTACGCTACGATCACAGCCAACGCGCCCTCCGCAGTGACGCCGGAGCAGGCTGCTGTCTGGTCTTATCCTCTGACGAACGGGGACTGTGAGGAGGTTATCTTTAACATGGTGAACGCACTGCTTCTGCGTATCCACCAGAGCGGACATTTAGTGAATCTCAGCCCGGAGCGGTTCGGATATGTGAAGGAGGCGATTTCTTATTATAAGACGATCCGCCATCTGACCAAAAAGGCACTGCCTTACTGGCCGCTGGGTCTGTCCTCCTACAATGACCCATGGGTGAGCCTGGGACTGGAAGCGGAAGGGAAGGATTTCCTGGCTGTGTGGAGAAGAGACAGCCAGTCTCCGGTACAGGAAATCCCTGTGAAGCATCTGAAAGGAAAAGAAGTGGAGGCGGTATGCGCCTATCCACAAAGCGCAGAGTGCGGATTTCACTGGAATAAAGAGGCAGGCACGCTGACTGTAGAGCTGCCTGAGAGAGTGAGCGCAAGAATATTTGAATTGCGGTATTGAAAGTATGAGAGAGAAATAGAGGTTTAGAGTGTGCAGGAGAATGGCACGCGGCTGGGATGGTCTTATTTGTTTGGGACAACCTGGCTGCGTGTTTTCTTATGGAATATTGTTTGGAGGGGTGCTGATTCTGCCAATCCATACAGGCGCTGCAGGTATTATACCCTGTATTTTATGGGTAAAACAAGCAGAAAACATGGCCGCCTCCTTACTAATTACATACGAAAGCCCAAGATAACTTTTGAATTATGGGTAAAACAAGCAGAAAACATGGCCGGACCCTTACTGATTACATACGAAAGCTAAGGGTATCTTTTAAATTATCTGTAAATCAGGAGAAATCTGTAGTTATTCTTCTTGGCTATTTGTAAAATATAGAAATTCTGTGGCTGTCATCTGCATCTGTATCGTTAAATGATAGATTGGGTTAACTGATATTGGGAGTGAACAGCAAAAATGTATTTTTTGAAAATTTTGTATCGGAGTTTTGATTGACATAGCTGTGAAAACGTGATAGAGTGTTTTTATCTTCAAAAAGATGTATTTTATGAATGCATTTTCATATTATCCCGGTTCAGGGATTGAATACCCCATTTTATGAAATGAAATTTATTAATTTGATTTTTGCAGGGAAACTGTGCCGTTTTATTCATCAAAGAAAAGGCAGCAGGTGTTTGTTTTTGTGCCTGGAGAGAACAGGCAGGCATTTCAGAACAACAGTCTGCCCCATATCGCTTCGGAAGTTTTGAGTTTTCATGCCTTCGGCCTGAAAATACCTCGCGGGACAGTGGCATGTGAACAGTAACCATAATATTCGTCTGACAGAAAATGTGTTTGAAAGAGGTTGAGGTATCCGCCTGTAAAGGTTATACTATGCGTATAGATAACCGATATCTTTTCATCTTTCAGTTACGGAGAGGAGTAGGGATGGAAAGATATACAAACATCAGATTCATCATGAAGCCAAAGGTAGATTTCTGTTTTAAGGAACTGATGGAGGATGCAGAGGTACGAAAGGGATTCATAGCAGCTGTTCTGCACATACCGCCGGAGGAGGTGGAGGAGACCACGCTGCTGCCGACACATCTGAGAACCAGATATGAGGAAGATAAGCTGGGAATTTTGGATGTACGTGTACGGTTAAAGGATGGGACGCAGATTGACATAGAAATTCAGGTCAGCCCGTTTTTGTTGTGGCCGGAGCGCTCCATGTTCTATCTCTCAAAAATGTTCACAGACCAGCTGGAAAAGGGCGAGAGTTATGAAAGGCTGGAGAAATGCGTACACATCGGGATTCTGGATTTTATTTTGTTTGGCCGGGACGAGGCATTTTATTCCTGCTTTCATATGAGGGAAGACACAAACCACCGACTTTATACAGACAAGCTGGAGGTGCATATCCTGGAGCTGCCGAAACTCAAAAACCATGAGTATCCTGAAACAGAGCTTCTGAACTGGGCAAAATTCATGAATGCCGAGAGGCAGGAGGATTTTGAAGAGATGGCGGAAAAAGACAAGTATATCGAAAAGGCATACGAAACTTTGAAAAATATCAGCGCAGATGAAGAGAAAAGACTGGAATATGAAGCTCGCGAGAAGGCACTGCGGGATCACAATTATCTCATGCAGAGCAATTGGGAGGCCGGATTGGAGGCAGGCAGAAAGGCTGGTTTAGAGGCGGGCAGAAAGGCCGGGCTGGAATATGGTGAAAATCGAGTAAACAGGCTGATTCAACTGTTGATAGCCAATTCCCGTGGGGAGGAAATTGAGAGAGCAGTCAGCGATAAAGCGTATCAGGATGAATTGTTTCTGGAATTTAAGTTATAGACCTGATTGACCGGACGCTTCGATATTAATTTTTGAATTCAGACGGTTCATAACTCTTCAGTCCGGTCCGCACATAAACAGCACTGTCTGTGCGCAAGTGCAGTTACGGGCAATTCTATTATTTTCCACCTGTATTCTACCCTCAGTGGATAGGATTCTCTGCTGAAGTACGGTATAATTTTGACAGGAGGTGGAATATGAACCAGCAGAAAATAGGAGAATACATTGCCAAAAAAAGAAAAGAACATAATATGACCCAAATACAGTTGGCAGAAAAGCTTGGGGTTTCAAATAAGACCGTATCAAAATGGGAAAACGGAAAGTGCATGCCTGATTACTCTGTCATAAAACAACTATGCCAGACACTTGACACGTCTGTAGGCGAGTTGCTGAATGGGGATGATGCGGTCAATAAAGCTGTAATGGAGGATCAGACCTTCTCCATTTTAGAAAGAATTTCTGTACTTGAGAAAGAACGGATTTATTTTATAGGTATCGGCCTTGTTTTCATGGGAATACTGCTGTTAGTTCTCTCAAAATTTATGGGAGGTACGAATGTACAGGATTTTATCTCGGGATTATTATTCGGTATCTCGCTGGGCGAGATTCTGGTCGGCATTTTTGTGATAATAAGAAACCTTGTTCAAAGGAACGCCGGATGAGAAGAAGGGACTGGAATAAGAAGAATGTCCCGGAACTGTGCAATGCGAAACATACTGCTGTGCACGCAGTGAAGAGTCATGACATAGACAACAAAATCTAAAAAAAATACACATTGCTATTTTCCCCATTTTGTTATATTCTTATAATTACCGCGAAAGACGAACTGAGACAACCAGGGCAGTGCACTCCCGGAGTCACAGGCGGCAATTGAAATACCAGGCAGAGCCTCGTAAGACCCTGCAGGGGAGGAGAATAAGACAGAGGATAAAGGAGGAACCGGCATGTGTGAGAGAACCGTTCGCTTCAATGAAATCAATGAAATTAAGGAGTTTGTGAGCGCGGCATGCCGATGTAATTTTGACATCGACGTTGTCAGCGGCAGGATTGTGATTGACGCTAAATCCATTCTGGGTATGCTGAGCCTGAACTGGGAAGAGGAACTCCGTGTGGTTTATGAAGAACAGGACCCGCATTTTGAGAATGTTTTACAGAAATATATGACCAGTTGAACAGAGTTGGATAAAATGGAACAAACCCCGCCTGCGGATACCGCTGCATGTTGATATGCTGCTGTATCTGTACAGGCGGGACTTTTTTATTTTGCCAGTTTCCGGTATTCTCTGGGCGAGAATCCCAGCTTCTGGTTAAAGAGATTGATCAGGCTGTTGCTGCTCTGGTACCCCACTTCATAAGCAATCTCCTCCACGGTCATGGAGGTACGGGCCAGAAGGATTTTAGCCTGGTCAAGACGTGTATTGATCACATAGTCTATAGGGGACAGGCCTGTCTCCTCCTTAAAGCGGTGTGAAAAATAATAAGTGCTGAGATTCGCAATGTCTGCCAGTTCCTCCAGCGTGATCTTATCCCCTACATGACTTCTGATATAACGAATCGTCTTTTCTATAGAAGTGTCCTCTTTCTGGTTATGCAGTTCCCTTTCACTGAGAAGCTGCAGCAGCTTATAAATCCTCATGGAGCTGTCAAACATATTTTCAACTCCGTCCTGCTCGTAAAACTTTACCATATTATAAATCAGGTTCCCCACCAGGGCATTATTCTGGTTCCGTATCAGCGGTCCGAATAATTTAAGGATATGTCCGCAGATCTCGTGGGAGTTGGAACCGTCAAAATGGATGTACACAAATTCAAGCCCTTCCATTGCCTGATAATAATGGGGCCTGGCACAGTCCAGAAGCACCACATCTCCTTTCTTCGCGTCAAATGTTTCCCCTTCATATTCCACATGCAGAGTCCCTTCTCTTATATAAGCCACAAGCAGCGGCGGAAAGTACTCCCTTCTCATAAAATACCTTCCTGTACAGAAATAATGCCCGCACCAGGTAGGGTAAAAGTACAACTGCCTGGCTGTATCGGAAGGAGTAAAAGAGAAGCAGACGGAGCGGGCCAGCACACCCGTATCTACACTTTTCATATCTATCCCCTTTCCTGTATTTTTACCCCATTATAATCTTTTTGCGTGATAAAAGCAATATCCATGAACTTTTTGGCAAAAATCCATATTTAAAAGCACGCCGTATATGCGTATAATACAACTATCGAAACAAACAAACCAATACGAAACACAAAACACCGCAGCAGCTCAGATACCTGGACGACAACGGTATTCAGCCATAAAAATCGCCTTATGGCAGGCTGATTTCCGCAGTCCATACGTCTTTTGACGGACAGCGCAGAAATTGCGCAGACCTTGCCTGACCTGCTGCAGACATCACCAATATACAGAGAAAATGGCCGTTTTCATGGTGGGTCAACTGCGTGCAGTTGGAAAACAACAAAAAGAATAAACAATTAATAAAAAAGCAAATTAATGTGAATTTATCAGGAGGATATTATAATGTTAAACGGAGAAAAAAGAATCGAGAGACCGCTGCGCTGGGGAATGATCGGCGGAGGAAGAACAGGCAATGTAGGTTACAAACACAGACTGGGAGCACTGAGAGACAATACGGCATACGAGCTGGTGGCAGGAGCCTTTGACCTTGACTTTGAGCGCTGCAAAGATTTCGGAATGAATCTGGGCGTGGCTGAGGACCGTTTATATCCGGATTACAAGACCATGTTTGAGGAGGAGGCAAAACGTCCTGACGGCGTGGAGGTAGTTTCTATTGCAACACCAAACTTTACACATTATGAAATCACCAAAGCAGCTCTGGAAGCAGGACTTCATGTGATCTGTGAAAAACCGCTGTTCTTCAAAGTGGAGCAGGGAGAAGAAATCAAAGCCCTGGCTGAGAAGATGAACAAGATTGTGGGCGTTACATACGGATTTTCAGGAAGCCAGCTTCTCCTTCAGATGCGCCAGATGGTACAGAACGGAGATCTGGGAGATATCCACATGGTAGAACTTCAGTATACACACGGCTTTGCCTGCGATGAGATTGGCGACAAAGTTTCAGAAGGTCAGAAATGGCGTGTTGACCCGGAAAAATCAGGCCCATCCTTTGTACTTGGCGACCTGTCAACACATACCTTCTACATGTCAGAGCTGATCTGTCCGGAATTAAAGCTGAAACAGGTTCTCTGTGACCGCCAGAGCTTTGTAAAATCACGGGAACCCCTTGAGGACAACGCTTATGTTCTGATGCGCTATGAAAACGGTGCCGTGGGACGTATGTGGGCTTCTGCTGTCAATGCCGGCTGCATGGACGGACACAGGATCCGCATCGTAGGCTCCAAAGCCTCCGTTGAATTCTCCGACAACCAGCCAAATGAACTGCTCTACCAGGTGCAGGGCGAGCCGATCCGCAAGATGATTCGCTCCATGCCGTACCTGTACGACGAATGCAATGCGGACGAACGCCTGGGTGCCCTGCATGCAGAGGGACTTCCGGAGAGCTGGGCAAATATTTATCTGAAATTTGCCATTGCCATTGACGCGAAAAACAGAGGCGATGAAGAAACTTTGAAAAATCTTGTGTACCCGGGAATCGACGCTGGTATCGAAGGCATCCGCTGGGTGACAAAATGTGTGGAATCCGCTGATAAAGGCGGCGTTTGGGTAGATTTTAAATAATCGGAAAAGAGGAGGAAATAAGAATGCAGTTAGCCATATGTACAGATGTTTTTGCGGATTTATCTTATACAGAGATGCTTGATAAAGTAAAAGCTCTCGGAATTGACGCAGTGGAAATGACAGCGGGAGGCTGGGGCGCCCGTAAGCACTGCGACACAGCCAAACTGCTGGCGGACCCCGCGAAGCTTGAAGCGTTCAAAGGTGAACTGGAGAAGAGGGGCATGCGCATTGCTGCCCTGAACACCTCCTGCAATCCCCTCTGGCCTTCCGAGACAGGAGAGGAGTACAAAAGGTCCATGTATGCCTGCGTGGATCTGGCAGAAAAGCTGGGGGTCAGGAAGATCGTAGCCATGGCCGGACTGCCGGCAGGCAGCGAGACAGACACCACACCGAACTGGATCACATCCACCGTTTCATGGCCGGATTTCATGGCGCCGGCCTATGAATACCAGTGGAAAGTCACCATTGCCTTCTGGAAGGAATTTGCGGAGTATGCTAAGAGTCACAATATTGAGCAGATCGCCATAGAAGAGTTCCCGGGAACCATGGTGTGGTCAGCAGAGACCATGCTGAAGCTGAGAGAGGCAACAGATCCCATCATCGGTATTAACCTGGACCCCTCCCATATGATGGTCCTGGGTGCGGATCCCATTGCCGCGGCGCGTGCGCTGAAAGGCTGTATCTTCCATGTACACGGCAAAGATGCCCGCATTGAGCGCGGACTGGCAGATACAAACGGCATTCTGGAACCGAAACCCGTGACAGAGTCTGCGGACCGTGTCTGGAATTACGTTGCAGTGGGCTGCGGAAAAGACCTGCAGTGGTGGAAAGAATTCTTCTCCGTACTCAGCATGATGGGTTATCATGGAGATGTATCTCTGGAAATGGAAGACCTGACCATGTCTGTGGAAGCTGGAGTAAACACCTCCATAGATGCCCTTCGCCAGACAATCAGCCGGTAAAGTAGGAGGAACAACCATGAAAATTGCATTTGACGTTGATGTCCTGGCAAAGCAGATGGACATCAACCGGATGGTGCATCAGGTGGCGGACTGGGGATATCAGTATATCGAACAGTCCCCCCACCCCCGCATCAATCCCTTCTATAAACATCCTCTCTTTTCAAAAGAATGTGAGGCTGAATACCGCAGAGCCCTGAGAGAGACGGGTGTGGAGATATCTTCCTTCATTGTGGTGTACCGCTGGTCAGGCCCCACAGAGGAGGAGCGTCAGTTTGCAGTGCGCAACTGGAAACGTATGATTCAAATTGCCGGGGATATGGGTGTGAAAGTCATCAATACAGAGTTGTCCGGTGATCCGAACCGGCAGGAAATCTGCAATGGCATGTGGTTCAAATCCATGGAGGAGCTGCTTCCCATAATAGAAAAGGAAGACATCCGGGTGGAAATCCAGTCCCATCCCTATGATTTCTGTGAGCTGAACAATGAGACCTGTGATATGGTGAAATCCTTCCGCTCCAGACATTTGGGATATGTGTATTCTTCCCCTCATGGTTTCTTCTATGATGAGGGAAAGGGAGATGTGCGTTCCATGCTGCACTACGCAGGAGATGAGCTGACCCATGTACTCTTTGCGGATACCTTTAACCAGACCCTGGACTGCCGCTATATTGCCAATCCCCCGTGGCTGAACGGACGTGGGAAAGCGGATGTGACCATTCACCAGCACCTGGCTATGGGTGAGGGAGATGTGGACTTTAATGGCATCTTTGAAACCCTGCGGGAGATGGATTTTGCCAATAAGCAGTTTGGTCAGAGTGCGCCGAAGGCAGGCGGTGACAACATTGCCTGTGTATCCATGTTCGGATTCCCGGAAAAAATGGACCGCCAGGCGCCTGAGGCAAGGGAGAGAATCGAGAGAGAACTTCTCTGAGAAGAGAAAGGAATGGAGAAGCGGTATGAAAAATGAAAACACTACAGGAATACAGCAGTCAGGCGGGAAACTGGGCTGGGGAACACGTGTAGCCTACGGATGCGGCGATACGGCCTGCAATGTGGTTTTCGGTATGATCAGTACGCTGCTCACACTGTTTTATACGGATTATGTCGGAATCAGCGCTGCCACGGTAGGTCTGGTCATGCTTCTGTCACGTATGTTTGACGGCGTATCAGATGCGGTAATGGGCATTATTGTGGAGAAGACAAATTCCAGATGGGGAAAATCCAGGCCCTGGCTTTTGTGGATGTGCGTTCCCTACGCAGTCTCCGCGGTGCTTCTGTTCACGGTACCCCACACAAAAGCACTGCTGCAGTTTTTATATATGTTCGTCACTTATAATTTCTGTACCACGGTATGCTATACAGCCATCAACCTTCCGTACAGCAGCCTCTCTGCCATGATGACAAGAATCTCATCGGAGAGAGACATGCTGAGCATTGTCAGGATGGGCCTGTCGCCCTTCGGCCGTATTTTGGCAGTGACCTGCACCATGCCGGTAGTAAAATTATTCGGGGATGACCAGGCAGCGTGGGCCAAGACCATGGCCTTATGGGCAGCCATTGCCCTGGTGCTTCTGCTCATATGCTTTAAGAACTGTGAAGAGACGGTTGAGATCGAGGCTAAGAAAAGACAGGCAAAGGTGCCGGCAAAACAGGCATTTAAGGCGCTGGTATGCAACCAGTATTTCTGGGCGGTTGTGGTTTTGTGGACCATGCAGAACGCCATTTACTGCATCACCGGGACCATACTGCCCTATTACTGCAAGTATGTTTTTGAAAATGACACCTGGATGTACAGCACTCTTTACCTGACAGAGACACTTTTGATCGTGGCAGTGACCTTCTGCTGTCCTGTCCTGCTTAAGAAATTCGGGAAAAGAAATATGTCCCTGGCCGGTATCTGGCTGGCCCTGATCGGACAGCTGATCTTCTTCATTAATCCGACAAGCTTTTCCTGGATGGTTATGAGCTGTGTCATCCGGGCACTGGGGCTTGCACCGCTCAATGCTGTGGTATTCGGATTCCTGGGGGATGTGGTGGAGTTCGGACAGTGGAAGACGCATCTGCGGCAGGAAAGCCTGATCTTTGCGGGGAGTTCTGTGGGCATGAAGGTGGGAGCCGGCCTGTCCTCAGCGATCATCACCGGACTTTTATCAGCGGCCGGATATATCAGCTCCTCTGCAGGCGCTGCTGTACAGCCTCAGTCCGCGGTGGATATGATCATCAACATTTATAAATTCGGCCCTCTGGTGGTGTGGGTTACGGTACTGATCACACTGACACTCTATAAGCTGGATAAAAAATATCCTGCCATCATGCAGGAACTTATTGAACGAGAGTCCCGGGGTGAGTTATAATAATACTGTAAACATATGGGAACCATAGATAATGGAATAACTGGAAAACCATAGCATCCGGCAGGATTATATGTCTGATATGCCTATGGGATCATCAGTCAGGAGGGATTCATATGCAGGAAAAGACCATCATCACCATCAGCCGCCAGTTCGGCAGCGGCGGCAAGGAGATTGCGGAAATACTGGCAGAGAAAATGGGTGTGCGCTGTTACGACCGCCAGATCCTCTATCTGGCAGCGGAGAAAATGGGGGACACAGAAGTGGACATTGAGTCCATTCTGGAATCTGCCTACCGGACACCCGACAGCAGCATAGGAAGTATGGGGACCTATGGTTTTGAGGCAGTTCCCTACTATAATAAAATGTTCCGGGAGCAGGCTAAAGCGATTCTGAAGATCGCGGAGAAAGGCAGCGCCGTATTTTTGGGAAGATGCGCGGACGCGGTGCTGAGGGGGCATCCGGACTGCTTTTCCTTCTTCATCTACGCCGATGAGGAATTCCGCAGGGAAAGGGCCGGGACCCACTACGGCAGCCAGTCATTAAAAGAGCTGGAAAAGGAAAATAAAACAAGAGAGCGCTATTATAATTACTACACAGGGCAGAAATGGGGAGACCCGCAGAATTATGACCTGATGATCAATACCAGCAGATTTTCTCCGGATGCAGCCGCGGAGCTAATCTTGGATTATATTGAGAAGAGACAGGAAGCCTGAGAAAATCAGGGGGATTTAAACCGGAGGACCGTGCGATGAGAAATTGCCCGGTCCTCCGGCTTTTTTCTTGTACTTCCGGGTAAGCGTGCTATAATGATGAAATACGGTAAACGATTCAGTAGGTCTTCGCATTTACTGCGCGGAACGGTTACAGTATACAAAAAACCAAAGGGGGCGCATTTCCATGGATATCAAATTGATCATGGCTATTATTACTATCACGCTTGCACTTGTTTTCTATACGATAGGTGTTTTTTCTGAGAGAAAGGCACATATCCTGAAGAAACAGCATGTTTTCATCTTCTGGCTCGGCCTTGTCTTTGACACCACAGGTACTACCATCATGAGTTTTATCACAAAAGAAGGAGCCGGAGGACAGACCGGCATGGGGCTTCATGGCATTACAGGTGCTCTGGCAATCGTTCTTATGCTGTTTCACGCGCTGTGGGCAACCCTGGTGCTGGTGAAAAAGGATGAGAAGAAACAGGAAAGCTTTCACAAGTTCAGCATTTTTGTCTGGCTGGTTTGGCTGGTGCCCTATATTCTGGGGATGATCATAGGTATGGGCCATTGATTGTTATTATCAGCATCTGATGTCTGTTTGTTAAGCTCATAGAATATTTCATTTATGGGCGTAACAAACGGACAGACATTCTGTACACTTCTTATTTAGCAAACAGTCCTTCCAGATCAGGGAAACGGTTATACATTTCCTGCATTTTCTCTACGTTCACAATATATTTTGTCATCAGGCGTTCCAGATATGGATTGCATCCTTTGACTTCAATCTCTGTTTTCCATGTACTATGGGGCTTAAGCGCATCCTTCATCTGCCTTACAAATTTCTGAACCATTTCGCGCTCTTTGGGGCCGGTATTCTCTGTGGTCACATAGAACACCATCTGTTCAATCTCTGAAACCATTCTCCATAGAGTATTCAACAGACTTCTGTAGCATTCCATCTCTGCTGACGGATTCTTTGTCAGATATTCCATTGCCTGCCCATATGTCAGATTGAACTGTGCCAGGGCATCACTCATGATTTCATAGTCAATGGGGCGGAGACTTCCTATGTTCAGGAAATCCAAATAGCTGTACTCCATATGTATCACTTCCCGCAGATTAAACCGGAATTGCCCATACAGGCTGGTGGGAAAACAAAATCGATTCGCAAGCAGGACAAACACAACCGCAGTTATGACATAAATGAGCCGTAATTCAACCGCAGTTGTACTGTTTAAAGAAAGAGTGGTAAGCGTCAGCGCAAAGCCGGTTGAAAAGAAAACCTGCAATATGCTTCCCGGCACAAAACTGTACATAAAGGAGACCATAACTGCGGCCAGGATGAAATGTGCCGTCATCCCATTTAGATTCATCAGCACAAAAAAGACAAATGTACTGCCAAGAAAAGTACCGATCACCCTGTTTTTCAGACGCCGGGTACTCTCCTCATACATTGGCTGAACAAGGAGAAACGCATTCAGAGGGAGCCAATAGGAATGGCTGATGTCTAACAGCCTGCAGATAAGAAAACTCAGGGAAAGTACAAGGGACAGCCTGAGTGCAAACCGCATCTCAAACTGTTCCGGTCTGAGCCGTGCCTTTTTTTCTTTCCAGAAGCGTTTCCAATTAGCAGTATAATGGACGGTTTTCTGCTCCTTTGATGTGATTAGAGTCAATGCCATGACGAGCAGATGCAAAAAATTCCCCATATACGTCTGCAGCCGTTCACTGACATCATCTGTCTCATTTGAGAGTTCTCCGGCCCTTTGGATGAGAGCTTCGTTATCTTTGCTGTTCAGGCTTATTTTTATTTCTTCCATATAATCGGCCATTTTGCCAAAGAGACGGACATCCGCATTGCTGAATTTTTCTTCAAGCTGGAGATAATCCAGGATAAAATAAGCGGTTCTCTGAAATAAAAGCGCAAATATATATGGAATGCTTCCGTTTGTATCAGGGTGCTGGCTGGCTGCCGCGCCTGCATGGAAGCTGTTCTGTACAGATGCCATTTGTAAAGAGATATCCTTTATCCGTTCTCCACTGGCAAGACTTCGGAATCGTTTTGCCGCAATCCCAAACCCCTCCCGCACAGCCAGGTATTCCCTGTGTTTTCCTTTCAGGACCGTGACAATTCCAAGCGCTGCTGCCAGAAATATAAGAAGAATGGCATATACCAGAATCTGCTTTCCAAAGCCTGCAAAGCTGACCGGTCTGAGCTGGAGGAATACAAATCCCATGGCGTTTACAAAATAACCTTTTTGATTAAAACGGGTCGTTCTGAGCACCACCAGAATAAAAGGGACCATAGCATTCAGTATGATACATAAGGGCAGGTTCCGTGTGGCCAGAAATGCCAGGACGCACATTAAAAGCTGTTCTGCTATAATGATCAGGATTCCTTTTAATGTAAATCGTTTCTGATAATTCACTTTGAAAATCGTTGTACAAACAGAAACCAATAACAGGTAGGATGTTCCGAACAAAAAAATAACACAATAGAACAACACCAGAAAGAACAAGATCACCGGAAGTGCATTCCACAGATCACTGCCGAATCTTTTTAAATACTTTTTTGATTTTACAAACATTTCATCATTTCACTATCCAATCTTTTTTCATAAACCGGTCTTTTCTTTGTTTTCTGTACCGGTAAAAGTATAACATATTTCTTATTGAATTAGATATATATTCCGTTTTTTTTATTTTTTGCTGCCGGCCGGTACGGAAGCTGCTTTCATATCGCGCCGCGTCCCATGAGGAAACACCTCCCGGAACAGTAACCTGCAGATACCATAGATTCAGAAAGACAAAATTTCCGGCTTTACAAAAAACAGGAAATGTGCTAGCATGAAATTTATAGTGGAAACACGAGGACGGAGAGAGTACGTGCAGATTTTTCTTTTACAGAGAAGTTCCGTATGCTGAGAGGAACGAAGAAAACTGTGCCGAAGATGGCTCCTGAGAGGCGCACCGAACGGAACCTGACATATTGTGCAGGGGAAGCCAGGCTGCGACAGGTTCCGCCTGTTACAGCGGAAAGGTATGCAGGTACCTGATAAGGTCTGTGCTGTGAGGCACAGATGAAAAGAAGTGGTAACACGGGTTAACGCTCGTCTTCTCAGAATGAGGGGATGGGTGTTTTTTTATTCTTCCACAGAAAAGTAAAGGAGATAAAAAATGGACAGGAAAAAATATTATATTACTACAGCGATTGCCTACACCTCAGGCAAACCGCACATTGGCAACACCTATGAGGCTGTTCTGGCTGACAGCATTGCCAGATTCAAAAGACAGCAGGGCTATGACGTGTTCTTCCAGACAGGAACAGATGAGCACGGACAGAAAATCGAGATGAAGGCAGAGGAGGCAGGCGTGACCTGCAAGGAATTTGTAGACCAGGTATCCGGAGAGATCAAGAATATCTGGGATATGATGAACACCTCTTATGATAAATTTATCCGCACCACTGACGACTATCACGAGAAACAGGTACAGAAGATCTTCAAAAAACTGTATGACCAAGGCGATATCTATAAGGGACATTACGAGGGAATGTACTGCACCCCCTGTGAGTCTTTCTTCACAGAGTCCCAGCTTGTGGACGGCAAATGTCCGGACTGCGGACGCCCGGTGACACCGGCGAAAGAGGAGGCATATTTCTTTAAAATGAGCAAATATGCCCAGCGTCTGATCGACCACATCAATGAACACCCGGAATTTATCCAGCCGGTTTCCAGAAAAAATGAGATGATGAACAACTTCCTGCTTCCGGGTCTTCAGGATCTGTGCGTGTCCAGAACCTCTTTCAAATGGGGAATCCCGGTAGATTTTGACCCGAAACACGTGGTGTATGTGTGGCTGGATGCCCTCACAAACTATATCACCGGAATCGGATATGACTGTGACGGGGAGAGCACAGAGCAGTTTAAGAAAGACTGGCCTGCTGACCTGCATCTGATCGGCAAGGACATTATCCGTTTCCATACCATTTACTGGCCCATCTTCCTGATGGCTCTCGATCTGCCCCTTCCGAAACAGGTATTCGGACATCCCTGGCTCTTACAGGGCGACGGCAAGATGAGCAAATCCAAAGGAAACGTTATCTACGCAGACCAGCTTGTAGACTTCTTCGGTGTGGATGCTGTGCGCTACTTTGTGCTCCATGAAATGCCTTTTGAAAATGACGGAGTCATCACCTGGGAGCTGATGGTGGAGCGCCTGAATTCAGAGCTTGCAAACACCCTCGGAAACCTGGTAAACCGCACCATCTCCATGTCAAATAAATATTTCGGCGGAGAAGTATCCAGCACCGGAGTGACCGAACCGGTTGATGAGGATTTAAAGGCAGTTGTACTCGGAACAAAGAAAAAAGTGGCGGACAAGATGGAGGAACTTCGTGTGGCAGACGCTATCACAGAGATCTTCGCCCTGTTCAAACGCTGCAACAAATACATTGATGAAACCATGCCGTGGGCACTTGCCAAAGACGAGAGCAAAAAGGACCGTCTGGCAGAAGTGCTTTACAATCTGGTTGAAGGCATCTGCATCGGTGCTTCCCTGCTGGAATCCTTCATGCCTGAGACAACAGAGAAGATTCTGTCCCAGTTGAATGCATCTAAGAGAACTTATGAAGAGCTGGATACTTTCGGGTCCTATCCTTCAGGCAATAAAGTGACAGAGAAGCCGGAAATTCTCTTTGCCCGCCTTGATGTAAAAGAAGTCATGGAAAAAGTAGAGGCTATGCGCGCAGCCCAGGCAGCGGCAGACGCACCGAAAGAGGAGCAAAAAGAGGAAGAACCGGTTGTGGATATTGAAGCAAAACCGGAAGTGACGTTTGATGATTTTATGAAAATGCAGTTCCAGGTGGGCGAGATCATTGCCTGTGAGGAAGTAAAAAAATCCAAAAAACTGCTCTGTTCCCAGGTGAAGATCGGAAGCCAGGTAAAACAGATCGTCTCCGGAATCAAATCCAATTATAAGCCGGAGGACATGGTAGGAAAGAAAGTAATGGTACTGGTGAACTTAAAGCCTGCAAAACTGGCCGGAATCCTGTCAGAGGGTATGATCCTGTGCGCAGAGGGACTGGACGGCGAGCTGGCACTCATGACACCGGATAAGGATATGCCTGCCGGCGCTGAGATCTGCTAAGAGACAGAATAGAAATATATACCGCGGGGATGTGCTGTGAATGGCACATTTCTGCGGTGTTTTTTTTGTTACGGACACAGCCTGATTTTCAGTAGAATTTACAGAAAATCCAGACTTATTTTTGTGCAAAAGGTAAGAATTGGTGATAATACACAAAAAATAATTGACGTGGAACGATACACATGATAGGATTGTACATGAAAAGAGGAGATACAATATGGTGACAATATATGATGTGGCAAAAAGAGCAGGCGTATCAAAGACACTGGTATCCCGTGTCCTGAACAATCAGTCAGGTGTAAGCCCGGAGTCAAGGAGCCGCATTAAGGAAGCGATGAAGGAGCTTCACTACAAGCCCAACACGCTGGCTAGGTCTCTGGTCCTGCAGAGGACAAATGTGGTTGGTGTTATTTTGGATTCACTGACAGAGCAGTATTTTTTTGATGTGATCAGAGGTGTGGAGGATACCGTAAAGGAAAATCATTTCCGGGTTATTTTCTGCAGCGGAAGAAATGACAGAGGTGAAAAGGAGAACTACATAGATTTTTTCAGCAATGGTGCTACAGACGGAGCCATTATATACGGAAGTGATCTGGATGACGCAGATTTGATCCGCAAACGGGCGGAGATGGAATTCCCCTTCGTAGTTGTGGAGAATGAGGTGGAGGATGCCAGTGTAAATAATGTTCTGGTGGACAATACCTATGGTTCCAAGCTGGCCATCGACCACCTTGTGGAAAAAGGATGCAGGCGCATCATGCATGTCACAGGTGCAAAAGGGACAAAAGCAGCCCTGCGCAGGTGGCAGGGTTATCTGGCAGCCATGGAGCAGCAGGGTCTGTCACAGTACACGTCTGTTGTGGAGTGCGAGGAGTTTGGTGTCGATGAGGGGTATCACGCCGTCAGGACCTGGCTTAGCGGGCACAGCAGGGAGGAGCTGCCGGATGCCATATACTTCGGAGCAGACAACACAGCCTTTGGAGGCATGATAGCTCTTGAGGAGGCAGGTATCCGGATTCCTGAGGATATCAAGATTGTAGGGTTTGATGATGATAAGCCCTGGGGCGTGGAGAAAAAACTGAAAAAGCTGACAACCATCCGTCAGCCTTTGTACGAAGTGGGGGCAAAGGCAGTGCAGATACTTCTGCAGCAGATACAGAATCCGGAGACGCCAAGACAAAAAGTTGTAATAAAACCGGAACTGGTGATCCGTGAGACAACAGAATGAATGATTAGGACAACAAGGAAAAATCCTTGTTTGTTCTTTCAGATAAATGTGGAACGATACACAACGAAAAAGCACATATTAGGAATGTGTTTTTTCTATCGGCAAATGTGGAACGCTACACAAAAATAAAGGAGGTCATAGTAATGGAGGGAATGAAATTTACAATCGTGGGGGCGGGAAGTTCCTACACACCGGAGCTGCTGGACGAAATGGCGATGAGAAAGGAACAGCTCCCGGTAAAAGAGGTCATGCTCTATGATATTGACGAAAAACGTCTGAATATTATGGAGGGATTCTGCAAAAGATTTGCAGAGAAACTGGGACTGGACGTGGAGATCCGGGCAACCACAAGCCTTGATAAAGCGCTGTACGGCGCGGATTTTGTGGATACGCAGATAAGAGTCGGAGGAAACAGACAGAGAGTAAAAGACGAGAAAATCCCTCTGCAGTACGATCTGGTAGGCCAGGAAACTACAGGTGCAGGCGGAATGATGAAAGCATTCCGTACAATCCCGGTCATGCTGGACGTTGCCAGAAAGATGGAGGAGCTGTCCCCGGAGGGCTGGCTCATCAACTATACCAATCCCACCGGATTAGTAACAGAGGCTGTCACCCGTTATACTAAGGCCAATATTGCGGGATTCTGTTCCGGAGGTATTTTCCCTAAGATGTGGGCAAAGCGTGCTCTGGGAATCCCCTATGAGCAGGTACAGTACGATTACATGGGACTGAACCACATGAACTTCATCAGCAATATAACAATAAACGGACGTCCTGTTACAGAGGCGGAATTTGAAAAAATAGCAGCACAGAATGATGACGTGGACCTGGAACTGATCAAACTGCTGGGTGTCATTCCGAGCCCGTATCTCCAGTGGTACTATCATACCAACGAAAAAGTGGCAAAATTCAAAGCGGCACCAAAGACTCGCGGTGAGTATGTGCAGGATTTGGAAAAAGATGTATATGCAGCATACGCGGATGAGACAAACTGCGACAAGCCGGAAGCTCTGGCAAAACGCGGCGGCGGCGGTTATTCAGAGGTGGCTATGGGATTTGTGAATGCTGTCTACAATAACGTGGATACTAAGATGGTAGTGAATGTGCCCAACAACGGGGCAATTTCCTTCCTGCCGGACAGTGCAGTGGTGGAAGTCGGGTGTCTTGTGAACAAGACAGGTATGCAGGCGCTGCATGTGACGGAGGTGCCGTCCATGTGCTGGGGACTGGTCGCAGCAGTGAAAAACTACGAACAGCTTGCCGTGGAAGCAGCCGTGGAGGGTGATGTAAGAAAAATGAAGCTGGCACTGCTGGCACATCCCCTAGTACGTCAGTGGGAGTATGTGGAGAAGCTGGTACCTGAGCTTCTGGAAGCCAACAAAGAATACCTGCCCCAATTTCATTTATAAGCCAGGAGGCACAGTATGAGATATGTATTGGGTATCGATCAGGGCGGCAGTAAGACACATGCTGTCATAGCAGACCAGGAGGGCAGGCTTCTGGGAATGGGAAAAAGTTATGGTGCATGCCATTCCAGCACCAGCCTGGACTATGCAGTGCAGGCAGTTGTCCAGGCTGCTGACCAGGCCCTGTCAGAGTGCGGTCTGCAGAAAGAGGATGTGACGGCAGTTTTGGGCGGCCTTACTGGGATTGACTGGGATTATGAGGCTGAGCTTCTGGAAAATGAGATACGGAAATATTTTCCGAGGGCAGATGTAAAAATTGTGAATGACTGTATCATTGCCATGCGCGCAGCCACTAGAAAACAGCAGTGCGGAATACTCTGTGCGGGTTCAGGACTGAACTGTGCGGTGCAGAACGGCGAGGACTGTTTTGTTTATGGATTTTATATTCCGGATGAGTACCAGGGCGGTTGGAGTTTGGGGAAAAAAGCAGTGCAGGCTGTATTTGACGCTCATATGGGACTGCTGGAAAAGACGGAACTGACCCCCCGTCTTCTGGAACATTTTCAGGCACAGTCCGTGGATGAACTGCTTTATATGCAGGTAATGGGAAAAATCAAGAGCAGTGATTATCTGAATTTGCCCATCATCCTTGAGGAAGCCGCCTGCCGGGGAGACAGGACTGCAGGTAATATCTGGATTCAGTACGGAAAAAGGATAGTCGTTTATCTGGAAGCCCGCATGAGGAAAATGGGTATTTTGGAATGCGATACAGACATTGTGCTTTCCGGAAGTATCTTCAAATGTAAGTTTCAGGGATTTCAGGATGCAGTGGAAAGGGAAATATTGAAGAAAATGCCCGGAGCCAATGTCATTGCTGCCGAGTATGAACCGGTGATCGGAGCGGTGCTCATGGGGCTGAAGCGGATGAATAGGGTTCTGGCAGGTGGGATATACAGAAACATAGAGGAAGGCGCAGCCAGATTTCCGGTCAGGAGGCTGGAAAATATCTAATGGGAAAAGGAGAAAAGAAATGAAAGCAAAAAAAGTATTGGGGTTTGTATTAGCGGGAACAATGATCGCAGCATTAGCTGGGTGCGGCAGTACCGGAGGCACTGCGAAAGAAAAGACAGATACAGACAAGAAAGAGAGCAGCAAGGAATCAGGGGAAGATATCAACCTCACATTCTGGCATATCTGGCCGGACGCTGAGATGGGAGAGATTGTAGACAGCTATGTGGAGAAGTTTGAGGAAGAGCATCCAAATGTGCATATTGAAGCTGTTGCTACCCAGGAGGTGGAATATCAGAATAACAAACTGAAGGTTGCGGCAGCAACAGGTTCCCAGGGGGACGTATTTGTGTGTTGGGGCGGCGGATATGCAAAGAATTATGTGGAAGCCGGCAATGTGCTGCAGTTAGATGAGCTGATGGAGAAAAACAACACAAAGGACGATCTGCTGGAGGGTACCCTTACATACGGTACATACGATGATAAGGTGTACGGACTGCCGCTGAAACAGTGGGCCGGTGCACTGTTCTGCAACGAGGATCTCTTTGAAGAATATAACGTAAAGATACCGGAAACCTTTGACGAGCTGCTGGAGGCGGTGAAAGCGTTCCGCGCCGAGGAGGTGACCCCAATGGCACTGGGCGCAAAGGACGGATGGCATATCGGTATGATCCAGAATGCCCTTGCAGTGCGCACAGAGGGTGCGGATTACATGAACCGTGCGCTGCAGGGTGAGGAGACTTTAGATACAGAAGGTATTGTAAAGTCTGCGGAGCTGTTATGCGAACTAAATGAGGCAGGGGCTTTCCCTGAGGGAACCTTGGGCCTTGGGGCTGAGGAAGCACAGGAAGAATTTTATATGGGAATGGTACCCATGTACTACGGCGGAAGCTGGGTAGCATCAGGGTGCGACAGTGATGAAAACGATATCCAGGGGAAGATTAAAGCGGTACCGATGCCCACTGTAGACGGAGGCAAAGGCGGAGTCAACAGCTTCTCAGGCGGTGCTATTGATATGATCATGCTGAATGCCAATACAAAATATCCGGATATGGCTTATGAATTTGCTGTGGGCATTACGAAATATATGTCTGAGGAGGCATACAAGATTGGTGACAGCCTTCCAGCCTGGAAAGTGGATGTGGATGAGTCAGAGGTCAGCCCTACTTTAAAACAGATTGAAAATCTGATCAAGAATGCGGACGGATATGTGCTGGCCTGGGATACTTTCCTGGAAGGAACGGCTATAGAGAAACACTATGAACTGCTTCAGGGACTGATGGCAGGAACAACGACACCGGAGGAGTTCGCGGCAGGCATGCAGGAAGCACAGCTTCAGGTGAAAAGAGGAGATACCGAGTAAGTACGGAGAGGGAAAGTGAGGCAGTAGTATGGAACGAGCATTGAGGGATAAAAAAGCAATTTGTATTTTTGTACTGCCGGCACTCATATGGTTTTGTGCAATTGCATTGTTCCCGGTTTTCCAGTCAGCAGGCTACAGCCTGCTGGACTGGGACGGGGTGACAAAAGCAAAATTTATTGGTGCGGCAAATTATATCAAGATGTTCCAGGACCCATTATTTTTCAAATCCATCTGGAATTCTATTTTGCTGGCCGCAGCCTCTGTATTTATACAGCTCCCCGTTTCCATGATTTTGGCGCTGGTACTGGCAGGTGGTGTCCGCGGCGAGAATTTTTACAGGAACGCCTTTTTTGTTCCTGTCATAATCTCCGGCACGATCATTGCGCATTTGTGGCTGAAAATCTATCATCCGTCCTATGGCCTGTTAAATATGGGACTGGGAGCTGTGGGGCTGGACGCCCTCCAGAGGGAATGGCTGGGAGACCAGGGGACCGCGCTGCTTGCCTGCTTTGTACCTATGGTCTGGCAATATATAGGATATCACATGCTGCTGTTTTATTCCGCAGCGAAATCCATTTCACCGGAAATCATTGAGGCGGCCCAGGTGGACGGCGCGAGCCGGTTTCAGACAGCGGTCAGAGTCATTATCCCCATGATAGTGCCAATGATTAAAGCCTGCGTTATATTTGCCATCATCGGTTCGCTGAAATCCTTTGATTTAATATATATTCTGACAAACGGAGGGCCGGTCCACGCCTCAGAAGTACCGTCACTTCTCATGTATAAGAAGATATTTGTGACCAATGAATACGGGTATGCCAGTGCTATAGCTATTTTCATTATATTGGAGTGCCTTGTATTTACGTTTATCGTACAAAAAATATTTAATCATATCCAGAAAGATTAGGAGGGACCGGTATGAAAAGGAGAAGTTCAAAGCTAAAGAGAACCGGCACGGTGAAAACGATTGTCCTGTTATTTATTACCGTTGTCCAGCTGTTTCCACTCTACTGGATGTTTACTTTTTCCCTGAAGAGCAACCGCGAGATTTTCGGGGGAAATATAGTGGGGCTGCCGGAGAACTGGGAATGGGCCAACTACGCAAAGGTTTTTGAAAAAGCACATCTGGGCAGATATCTGTTCAACAGTACAGTTGTCACAGGACTTACCATAGCATTCACATTGATTTTATCAGCTATGGCAACCTATGCTATTGTGCGTTTAAAATGGAAGCTGAGTAAATTTGTGTATTTTATTTTCCTGACCGGTATGATGCTGTCCATACACGCAGTGCTGCTGCCGCTGTTCGTGAATATGAAGCCGGTGCTGGATACCTACTGGGCGCTGATCATTCCCTACGTGGCCTTTGCCATGCCTACAGCCATATTGCTAATGGTGGGGACCCTGGAGGCACTTCCAAAGGAATTGGAGGAGGCTGCCTTTATTGACGGAGCTAATATTTACAGGGTTTTCTGGCAGATCATCATGCCGCTGTTAAAGCCCATCCTGTCCACAGTTGCCATCCTTACCTTCCTTTCAGCATGGAATGAGATGATGTTGGCCATTGCATTTGTGAGCGGGGAAAAATACAAGACGATCACCGTAGGAGTCAACGACATGGTGGGAAAATATTCTACAAAATGGGGACTGATCGGCGCAGGTCTGACGATTGCCACCATACCCACGCTGTTTTTGTACGTTTTCCTGAGCAAGAACATTCAGAAGAGTCTGGCAATGGGGGCGGTCAAAGGATAGTAAGAGCAGAAAAGAGGAGAAAACATGAACAAAATGTGCAGATGCCCGTACGTACCCTGTAAATACAGGAATCACTGTACGGCTTGCATAATACATAATAAGGAGGAAAAAACATTGCCGAACTGTATGGAGGAAATTGCAGAAAGTTTGGGAGCATGTCTCCCAATCAGGATTCCAGCCACAGAAGTATGCCCGGATATGGAGGGTATGTCAAGGAGATGCGCGGAGCTGGTAAAAGAGTGCCTGGAGGAAAAGAAGGATGCACTGCTGTGCTTTCCTGCCGGCAGCACTGTGGTAAGGACCTGTGAGATACTGCGGGAGATGAAAGAAAAGGGTGAAATTGATTTTTCACAGGCCGAATTTGTTGCGTTGGATGAATGGCTGGATCTGGAGGATGAAAGGGAAAACTGTACAAATTTCCTGAAGAAGCATCTGTACGGCCCGCTGGGGATTCAGCCTGAGAAAATGCATTTGTTTGATATCCACGCAGCGAATTTTAAGGAGGAATGCAGCCGGATTGACCAGATCATATTCAGCCATGGCGGAATCGACCTTATGCTGCTGGGACTGGGCATGAACGGCCATCTGGGATTAAATGAGCCGGGAGGCAGTTTTGAGGATTATGCAAAAGTGGTAGAGCTTTCAGAGACAACCATGAATGTAGGGCAGAAATACTTTTCTTCCCCAATGAAGCTGACCAGAGGAATCACCCTTGGTGTACACCACATGTTTGAGGCAAAGAAAGTGATCCTTCAGGTCTCCGGAAAAGCGAAACAGGATATTGTGAAAAAAATGTATAATACACAGCCCACGGAGGAGCTGCCGGGGACTGTCATGAAACTTCTGCCGGGAGGGCTTGTTGTCCTGGATGAAGACGCCGCGGGAGGAATTGAGGACCTGCTGGCGGAATCAGGTTTTCCTGTACCCGGCAGGTGACACCCCTGTCTGTTTCTTAAAAATCCTGCTGAAATACAGCGGATTGTCATACCCAACCAATGCCCCAATCTCACTGACCGTATAATCTGTGGTCTCCAGAAGTTCCCTGGCTCTGCGGATGCGGACGGAGGTGAGATACTGCAGGGGCGGCACGTTGGTGTACTGTTTAAAACTTCTGATAAACCAGCAGGTGCTCATATGCTGCTGTCTGGCATAGTCTTCAATTTTTATATCCCGGTAATAATTTTCATTAAAATAGTGGATGGCCTTTTCCATCTCCTTCTGAATCCTGTGCCGCTCCCCGGGGCCTTCGATCCGGTGGCGGCGTACCAGGAGCAGAAGCTGTTCCAAAAGGAGGGGGAGCAGATCCTCATAGGCCGGACGGAACACCTGAAGTTCCCGTATCATCTGGAAAAACAGGTCCCTGTATTCGGAAAAAACACCGGCATACAGAATTTGATTTTGTGCAAATCCGGCGGCATCCAGTAAGGCTTCTGCCCGGTACCCTGTAAAGTGTACCCAGAAGGCCTCCGGTTTATCTTTTCCATAGTAGACATACTCCTGTCGGACGAAGGGGCGCAGAAGGACCATGTTTCCCTCGCCCACTTCAATCTTTTCCTGGCCGAAAGTGAACCAGGCCCGCCCGGAGGCAATGTAGATAAGCTGGTAATCAGCCCGCCCTTTGGGCCTGAGCGTTGACATGGAAGGACGGGAGATGACCCTGTATATCCCGCTGCTGTTTATGCGCAGGGGGATCTGTGGGTTTTCCAGATCCGTTTCCGCATGGTTTAAATATCCGGTATTCACGTACATAGGCAGATGCTCCTTTGTTCCTTAAACTGCTTTTATTGATTGTATCATTTTGTGCATGTTTTGTCTAATACAGGATATGGATTTTGCTGTGACGTATTTTATAATAGGCAGTATGAGGTGACTTTTTGGCAGGCCTGCGCATTTCCTGCGCGGGCGCGGAACAGTTACAGTAAAAAATATATTTTCAGGAGGGCTATGACCAATGATTGTACCCAGATATTATGAGAACCTTCACATGCTGCACGAGAACACCATGCCGAACAGGGCTTACTATATCCCTGCAGGCACACAGAGAGACGATCTGTGTGAGAACAGAGAGAATTCCGACAGATTCCAGCTGTTAAACGGCAGCTGGAAATTCAAATATTTTGACAGCATCTATGACTTGAAAGAGGAATTTTTCAGAGAGGGATACCAGACGGGAAGCTTTGATGAGATTCCTGTGCCGGGATGCTGGCAGAATTTCGGATATGACAGACACCAGTATACCAACACACGTTATCCGTTCCCCATGGACCCGCCGTATGTGCCTCAGGAAAATCCCTGCGGAGCCTATGTGCATACATTCACCTATGCAGAGGATGAAAATGCGCCCAAAGCTTACCTGAATTTTGAAGGCGTGGATTCCTGCTTTTATGTATGGATAAACGGCAGTTATGTGGGATACAGCCAGGTGTCACACTCCACAAGTGAATTTGACGTGAGCAGCTTTTTAAGAGAGGGTGAGAATACCCTGGCCGTTCTGGTTCTGAAATGGTGCGACGGCAGTTATCTGGAGGACCAGGATAAATTCCGCATGAGTGGTATTTTCAGGGATGTATATCTGCTGAAACGTCCCGCACAGGGAATCTTTGATTATTTCCTCACAACAGACATTGCGCCGGATGGAAAGAGTGCGTCAGTCGATGTGGCAGTGACTTATTTTAACGAGGCAGTTCCTGTAAAAATCTCTGTTTACAATGCAGAGGGCAGTCTGGAAGCAGAGAGCAGCCGGGTATCAGAGGACGGCAGGATCCGCATGACCCTGGAAAATCCGGTTCTCTGGAACGCGGAGGAGCCGTATCTGTACAAAGTAGTGCTGGAAGCTGCCGGAGAGGTTATCACAGACCGTATGGGTATCCGTGAAATCTGTACCAGAGACGGAGTGGTTTACATAAATGGAGTAAAGGTGAAATTCCATGGCACCAACCGCCACGACAGCGATCCTGTTACAGGGTTTGCCATCAGCCTGGAACAGATGAAAAAAGACCTGCAGTTAATGAAAGAGCACAACATCAACTGCATCCGTACCAGCCACTATCCAAATGCGCCGCAGTTCTATCAGCTCTGTGACGAATACGGATTCTTTGTTATTGACGAGGCGGACAATGAGAGCCACGGAACCGCTGATATCTATATGGAAGATGATTCCTGGGAGGAGAGGGCTTCCAGATGGAATCAGGCCATTGCGGATAACCCTGCATTTACGGAGGCGACTGTGGACAGGACACAGCGCTGTGTGCACAGAGATAAGAACCGTCCGTGTGTAGTGATCTGGTCCATGGGAAATGAATGTGCATACGGCTGTACTTTTGAGGCGGCACTGGCCTGGACAAAGGAATTTGACCATACCAGACTGACCCACTTTGAGAGTGCCCGCTACACATCCAAGGATAAAAAATACGATTATTCCAATATAGATCTTCACAGCCGTATGTATCCGGCTATTGAGGAGATCCACGACTATTTTGCAAAAAACCCGGATAAACCTTTCGTTATGTGCGAATACTGCCATGCAATGGGCAACGGCCCCGGAGATTTTGAGGATTATTTCCAGGTCTTCCAGCAGTACGACGGCGCCTGCGGCGGTTTTGTATGGGAGTGGTGTGATCATGCCATTTACATGGGCAAGACCATTGAAGGAAAGAAAAAATACGCGTACGGCGGCGACCACATGGAGTACCCGCAGGACGGCAACTTCTGTATGGATGGTCTGGTATATCCTGACCGCACACCGCATACAGGCCTGCGCGAATTCAAAAATGTACACCGTCCGGCCAGAGTAGTTTTTTTTGACCAGGAGAAGAAAGAGGCAGTTCTGCATAATTATATGGATTATGTAAACTTAAAGGACTACCTCTATATAACTTATACGGTAAACTGTGACGGAAGCATGATCGGGGAAGGATGCATCTGCCCGGATGACATGCCTGACATCAGCGCTCATGAAGAGGGTGTGATTGCCCTGGATTATGAGGTTCCGGAAGCAGGTAAATGTTACCTGAAGCTGGAATATCATCTGAAGAATGCCACAAGATTTCTGCCGAAAGGCTTTAAACTGGGCTTTGATGAGATTCAGCTCCAGACAAAGGATATGAGAAACCAGAAGGCAGTGAAGATTCTGGAAGTGACAGAGGAATCCGGAGAGGCGGGCAAAGAGGCAGGGCAGCCGCCTGTATTCAGCGTAGCCCAGGATGACAGGAATCTGTTCGTAAGCACAGACAAATTCTCCTATACTTATGACAAGCTGACTGGTCTCTTCTCTGAACTTAGTTATGTAAACTGCAAGGTTCTGGAGCGCCCGATGGAATACAACATCTGGAGAGCACCCACAGACAATGACAGAAATATTAAGAACATCTGGAGAAATGCGAAGTACGACAAGATCGTGACAAGGGCTTACCGCACGGATTATACGGTTCTGGAAGAGGAAGTACAGATCCACACAGTTCTTTCCGTATCAGCAGTTATCATCCAGAGAATCCTGGATATTGATGCCACATGGACGATCCGTGCCAACGGAAGGATTGACGTGAAGCTGGATGTGAAGAAAGACCCGGAATTCCCGGAACTTCCGAGATTCGGCCTGCGCCTGTTCCTGCCCCGCGATATGGCGGACATCACATACTATGGACTTGGCCCTGTGGAGAGTTATCAGGATAAACGCAGAGCCAGCTATCATGATGAGTTCCATGCCGCCGTAAAAGAGCTGCATGAGGATTATATCCGTCCGCAGGAGAACGGCAGCCACGATGACTGTGATTATGTGAAGGCTGAGGGCAGCAGGATCAGCCTGGCAGCAGTGGGTGCAGATACCTTTGCCTTCAATGCGTCTGTATACACACAGGAGGAGCTGACGGAAAAGGCACATAATTATGAGCTGAAAGCTTCCCCCTACACAGTGTTCTGCCTGGACTACCGCCAGAACGGAATCGGCTCCAACAGCTGCGGACCGAGACTTCTGGAAAAGTACCGTTTTGATGAAAATGAATTTACCTTTGCAATCAGCCTGCTTCCGGTGGTAAAATAAACAGAATAATTGAAAATATAAAATGGGGATGCGGCCGGCTCTCTCTGCGAGACAGCAGACAGGGCGGGCGGCAGCCCCATTTTCGTACGCGGGATTTTCTGATGCGGGCTGTTTGCGCACAGGAAACACAGGACAAAATGTTTATTCATGGAGGAGGATACTATGTGCAGCAGAATTGAAATGGAAGGCCCTGTTTATAATACACGGGATCTGGGAGGATATACAGTAAAGGACGGCAGGACGATCAGACACTACCGCCTGTTAAGAAGCGGTGCCCTTGGAAAATGTACAGAGTCTGATATCAGACAACTGACAGAGGAGTATGGATTGAAAACAGTGGTGGACTTAAGGACAAACGGTGAGAAGACAGAACTGCCGGACCCGGAGATAGAAGGAGTAGAATTTATACATAATCCTCTTTTAAGTGATGCTATGCTGGGAATCACCAGAGAGGGACAGGAGCAGGCGGACAGTCTTTCAGCCATGATTCTGGAACTGCTGAAGGAGGCGGAAAACCATCCAAAGGAAAACATGGAAAAAATTTATCTGGCTCTTGTCTCAGACGATTTTTCCGTCACCGGACTGAAGCATTTCTTTGATATCCTTTTAGCTCAAAAAGAAGGGGCTGTCCTCTGGCACTGCTCTGCGGGAAAGGACCGGGTAGGCACAGCTACAGCCCTTCTGCTGACTGCGCTTGGCGTGGAACGGGAAGTGATCATCCGGGACTATCTTCTGACAAATGGATATCTGGAACCGGAGACAGAAGCCATGGTCGCAAAAGTAGCTGCAAAAGTGCAGAATGAACGCATTCTCAATGGAATCCGCATTCTAAACGGCGCGGAGAGAAGTTATATAGAATCCATGTTCGCGGAGACAGAGAGACAGTGCGGAAGTACCGAAGCATATCTGAGGGAGAGACTGGGGTTTACTGACGAGAAAACAGATATGCTGAGGGAGATGTATCTGGAATAGAGGGCAGAAGGCAGATGTGTGGTACCTCTCACGTTTACGCCTGCCGGGAGAGGTATCACGGATACAGAATATTGTATGATTTCAGTTTACGGGGGCAGTCTCATTGGAAAAGGGGTATCTATTCAGCCAGCTAAATTAATAGGTACGGGTATTTGTCCGTTAGAGGTCGATTTGCGATAGGACGAATACCCGCTGTCACCACTCTTATGCATGGCGAGTGCAGTAAATACATAAAGTTAACTGCACAGTTATAAAAATTGAATTATGGATTCAGCAATGATATCAGGTGCTTCCCGGTGAACATAATGACCGCATGTTAAATCAATGAAATGGGCATTATCATTAGCGGAAAAATATTCTCTGTGTATTCTGCCCCATGCAGGTACTGCTTTTAAATTTGCCTTGTCATTAGACAGAAAGCACAGCAGGGGAACCTGAGGGCATTTCCCACTTTCAACTTTACCAGCATTTTCTTTTACATAATCTATTTCATCCATCATATTCTTACTCAGCAATTGTCTGGAAGTAATAACTTCCATTGCCTCCCGTTCCGTTTTATCCAATAGATTATTTTTCACGGCAGGATGGTTTTTAACCATAGCTGCTGCAAGCGGCCTGCGCAGAAGATGTCCAAACCGGGCCAGGAGAGGAAAGTATTTGGGTATCTCCATAATCCGATATACCTGAGGAACAGCCATATCCAGTCCAATGATGGCAGAGACTTCATCCGGATATTTTTGAGCCCAATATATAGCTTCCAGGCCGGAAAGGGAATGGGCTGCCGGAATAAATGGACCGGCTATATCTGCCTGCTTTAAAGCTTCCCTTGTTTCTGCAAGGATGGTGTCAATATCCCGCGGATGACTGGTCTGCCCGCTCCATCCATACCCCGGGCGTTCAACTACCACGATGTGGAACCGGTCCTTCAGCAAATGCCATAACGGTTTAAAATCATATGTAGGACATTCCGTGCCGGAACCGGACAAGAATACAATTGGGTGATGCATTGCCGTGGTTGAAGGGGATATAGAGAAGACGTGCATATATGTATCGTTAACTTTTACCATTTTGCCCGGAGCATTCATATTTTCCTCCTAATTGATTTAACAGTTTTCCCGTATCACTCTGCAGGGACTTCCCACAGCGACACTGTTGTCAGGAATGGATTTTGTCACAACACTTCCCGCGCCGATGACCACATTGCTGCCGATGGTCACACCGGGCAGGATTACGGCGCCGCCGCCGATCCACACATTATCACCGATAATGACAGGTGCGGTCCTGGTCTTGCAGAAAGAGAAACTGCCGTCCTCCTTTAAGGGGCCGAACCGGTCTGCCGCGTTGGTGGGATGAAAGGCTGTGTAAATCTGCACATTTGGGGCAATCAGCGCGTTATCGCCGATCTCAATTCTGTTGTCATCCAGAAAGGTGCAGTTCATATTCACTTCACAGTTATTTCCGAAATAAATATTGTTCCCGTAATCCACATAAAAAGGCGCGGTGATCCACAGATTGTCACCCCGGCTGCCCAGAAGACGGTTTAAGATGCGGTCCTTTTCCTCCAGATTCTCAGACAGAAGTCCATTGTACTCCCGAATTAGATTTTTAGCCAGGTGCCATTGGGCTAAAAGCTCCGGGTCCCCGCAGTCGTACAGCTCTCCGGCCAGCATTTTCTCTCGCTCTGTCATTTCTCATCCTCCATAACCATCCGCCGTGGTATTTCAGCAGGGCGGTGATATTTTCCAAGTTTGTTTAATTATAAGTGTTCCGGAAACTTTATTCAAGAAGAATGCGAAAGTTTCGGTACGCGGCGGCTGACAGGAATATTTTACAAATTTATCATTGACAGTTCAAAAGCAATCGGTTATAGTATCCATTAATAAGAGGGAGTAGCTGGCGCCGTCGGCGTTTGCGATATCGTCAATCTCGATGGGAGAATATCCCGTCCGTATCGTGATGAAACAGCGAGACTTTTATTGCATGCTTGTTGTGCAGTAAAAGCCTCGCTTTTTTGCGTTGCAGGCCATGAAAAACCAATGGTTATGGCAGGGCATACGAGCAAAATGGTATGAAAGAGGTTTTTACAAAGCACACTAGAGATAAGCAGTACGTATCCACACATGGAACCATGGCAGCACGGCATGGGTTCCGCAAAAAACGTTTGGAGGAGAGCGAATGAAAGAATTTTATCAAATGTCGAGGACAGAGGCGCAGAAAACCATCAATGGAAGCACGCAGCCTCTGACAAACGAACAGATTAAGGCCAATCAGGAAAAATACGGCCCCAATGCTCTGTTGGAAGAAAAGAAAAAATCCATCCCGCAGATTTTTCTGGAGCAGTACAAAGATTTTCTTGTGATCATCCTGATCGTGGCAGCCATTGTTTCCGGTGTTCTGGGCGAAATGGAGAGTGCCATTGTCATCCTGGTGGTCATCACCATGAATGCCATTCTCGGAACAGTCCAGACCGTGAAGGCAGAGCAGTCTCTTGACAGCCTCAAAGCCATGTCAGGGCCTGAGGCGAAGGTCCTGAGAAACGGCGATGTGGCGAAGATACCCTCTGACCAGGTGACTGTGGGCGACATTGTCATGCTGGAAGCGGGCGACTATGTCCCGGCTGACGGACGGATCCTTGAAAATGCCAGCCTTAAGGTAGATGAGAGTGCCCTGACAGGTGAGAGCCTGGGCGTGGATAAGACGGAAGACCCCATCGAAGGCGAGGTACCGCTGGGTGACAGAACCAACATGGTATTCTCAGGAAGCTTTGTCTCTTACGGCCGCGGCTCCTTCCTTGTAACCTCCATAGGCATGGAGACAGAAGTGGGAAAGATCGCTAAACTGCTGAAAACCACTTCCGAGAAAAAGACACCGCTGCAGATGAACCTGGACCAGTTCGGCCAGAAGCTGTCCATCATAATTCTGGTTTTCTGCGGTATCCTGTTTGGAGTCAGTGTTTTCAGGGGAGAATCCTGGGGAGAGGCATTCTTGTTTGCCGTAGCGCTGGCTGTTGCGGCCATACCGGAGGCACTCAGCTCCATTGTCACCATTGTGCTTTCCTTCGGAACGCAGAAAATGGCAAAAGAGCATGCCATTATACGTAAACTCCAGGCAGTGGAAGGCCTGGGAAGTGTATCTATTATCTGTTCAGACAAGACAGGTACCCTGACTCAGAACAAGATGACAGTAGAATACTACTATGTAGAAGGCCGTGAGATTCCCGCGGAAAATATTGACCTGGATGATCCGGCACAGAAGCAGCTTCTCCGCCACAGTATTCTCTGCAATGACTCCACCAACAAAAACGGCGAGGAGATCGGAGATCCCACCGAGACAGCCCTTATCAACCAGGGAGATAAGCTGGGACGCCCTGCGGAGGTGGTCCGCGACAAGTATCCCAGATGCAGCGAGGTGCCTTTTGACAGTGACCGTAAGATGATGTCCACCCTTCATAATTTAAGAGAGGGTGCCACCATGATCACAAAAGGCGCGGTGGATGTTCTGTTGAACCGTGTCTGTTCCATACAGAAAGATAGCGGGATAGTCCCCATCACAGAGGAAGACCGCAGAGCCATCGAAGAGCAGAACCAGAAGTTTTCCGGAAACGGACTCCGTGTTCTGGCATTTGCCTATAAACGGATGGAGGCCGGCACACAGCTCTGTGTGAACGATGAAGATGATCTGGTATTTCTGGGACTGATCGCCATGATGGACCCGCCGCGTGAAGAGTCCAAGGCCGCGGTTGAAGAGTGTATCAGTGCAGGCATTAAGCCTATCATGATAACCGGTGACCACAAGGTGACAGCAGCAGCCATTGCAAAACGTATCGGCATTCTGAAGGATGAATCCGAAGCCTGCGAGGGCGCTGTGATTGAAAATATGACGGACGAGGAGCTGCAGAATTTTGTGGAAGGTATATCCGTCTATGCACGTGTTTCACCGGAACATAAGATACGCATTGTCAGGGCATGGCAGGAGAAGGGAAATATTGTCTCCATGACAGGTGACGGCGTCAATGACGCACCCGCTCTGAAGCAGGCCAATATCGGTGTGGCCATGGGCATAACGGGAACCGAGGTGTCCAAGGATGCCGCTTCCATGGTCCTGACGGATGATAACTTTGCAACCATTGTCAAGGCAGTGGAAAACGGAAGGAACGTATACAAGAACATAAAGAGTGCCATCCAGTTCCTGCTCTCAGGCAACTTTGCGGGAATCCTGGCGGTACTGTACGCGTCCCTGGCAAACCTGCCCGTGCCGTTTGCGCCGGTACACCTGCTGTTTATCAACCTGCTGACAGACAGCCTTCCGGCTATTGCGCTGGGGCTGGAGCCTCACACCAAAGATGTCATGAAGGAAAAACCGCGTCCTATGAATGAATCCATACTGACGAAGGATTTTCTCTCCTATATCGGGACAGAAGGTCTTGTTATCGGTATCATGACCATGATAGGTTTTTACATCGGCTATCAGGAGAGCCCGCTCCTGGCCATGACAATGGCATTCGGAACCCTGTGTACCTCCAGGCTGGTGCATGGATTTAACTGTAAATCCGTAAGACCTGTTTTATTTACTAAGAAATTCTTTAATAATATTTACCTCATCGGTGCATTTGTGTTAGGATTAGTATTAATCACCTCTGTGCTGATGATTCCGGGGCTGCACAAAATTTTCAGCGTGCAGACATTGGATATGGCACAGCTTTTCACAGTGTACGGCCTGTCCATTGCAAACCTGCCGGTTATCCAGGCGCTGAAATGGGTACGTGCGAAACTGAAAAAGTAATCAAAGAGGGGAGAAGGAGAGGAGAAGTATGAACCTGAATAAAAAAGATATGAAGAATCTGATGCTTCTGATTCTGTTTGCAGTGGTTGTCTATGTGGGAATACAAAGGGCAGATGTACTGCTGGTCTTTGCACGTTTCATGGTAGGGATAGCCTATCCTTTCCTTCTGGGAGCCGCATTTGCCTTTGTACTGAATGTTCCCATGAGCTTTCTGGAAAAGAGACTTTTCGGAAGTGCCGAGAGTAAAGGAAAGATGAAAAAGCTGGGACGCCCGCTGAGTCTGATCCTCTCCCTCATTCTGGTGGTGGGCGTAGTGCTTGTAGTCATCCTTGTGGTTGTACCGGAAATGGGTCAGACCTTTATGAGTGTGAGTGCCAGCATAGAAGCCGCCATACCGAGGCTTCAGACCTGGGCTGTGGAAACCTTCCACAACAACAAACAGATTGCTGAGTGGATCCAGAACCTGGAATTTGACTGGAATTCCATAATCGGCACAGCAGTTGACTTCCTGAAAAACGGTGCCGGAAATGTGCTCAACTCCACAGTGGCAATGGCACGCACAGTGGTCAATGTACTTATGAATTTTTTCATCGCTCTTGTATTTGCCGTATATATCCTTCTGCAGAAGGAAAAGCTGACGGTGCAGGTTCAGAAAGTTTTCTACGCTTTTCTGTCTGCAAAGATGGTGAAAAAGGTTCTGGAGGTGTGTTCCCTCAGTTACAGGACATTTGCCAGCTTTGTCACCGGTCAGTGTCTGGAGGCAGTGATCCTGGGAACCATGTTTTTCGTATCCATGACCCTGTTTCGTTTCCCGTACGCTATGCTGATCGGTATACTGATTGCATTTACAGCGCTGATTCCCATATTCGGAGCGTTTATCGGCTGTGTTGTGGGTACCTTTCTGATATTGGTGGTGGATCCCATGAAGGGGCTGGCATTTATCGTGCTGTTTCTGGTGCTGCAGCAGATTGAGGGGAATCTGATCTATCCTCACGTAGTCGGGAACTCGGTGGGGCTGCCCTCTATCTGGGTGCTGGTGGCAGTGACTGTGGGCGGCAGTCTGATGGGTGTTGTGGGTATGCTGATCTTCATACCGCTTACATCTGTTGTGTACGCGCTGTTCCGCCAGACCGTTTACAAGAAATTGAAGGAGCGGAATATTCATGATATTTGAGACACATGCACATTACGATGACGAGGCGTTTGACGGGGACAGGGACAGCCTGTTAACCTCCATGGCGCAGCACGGAATCGGAACGATCATCAATGTGGGCGCCAGCCTGCGGGGTGTGGAGGATACGGTCAGGCTGACAGAAAAGTATCCTTTTGTCTACGGAGCAGTGGGCGTTCATCCCGACGAGGTGGGCAGCCTTGATGAGGAGAAAATAAAATGGCTCAGAAGCCTGTGTGATCTGGAGAAGATCGTGGCAGTGGGTGAGATTGGCCTTGACTATTATTGGGATAAGGAACATCATGAGGTCCAGAAAAAATGGTTTGTCCGCCAGATGGATCTGGCAAAAGAGACCGGGCTTCCCATTGTTGTACACAGCCGTGATGCGGCAAAGGACACACTGGATCTTATGAAAGCAGAGAGGGCAGATAACCTGAAGGGCGTGATCCACTGCTATTCCTATTCTGTGGAACAGGCAAAGGAATACATGAACATGGGGTATTATCTGGGCGTAGGCGGAGTCGTCACCTTCAAAAACGGAAAGCGGCTGAAAGATGTGGTGGAATACGCACCGCTGGATTATCTTCTGCTGGAGACAGATGCCCCGTATCTGGCACCTGAACCCTACAGAAGACACAGAAACTGTTCTGTGTATCTGACTTATGTGGCGGAGGAGATTGCCAGGATCAAGGGCGTTTCCTATGAAACTGTGGTGGATGTGACCAGGGAAAACGCCAAAAAGCTGTTTGGTATATGATAGGGAGGAAGCGTCAGCCGTGAAGTCGGGCAGAGCGGCCTTAAACAAGAGGGTATTGTAAAAACGTATTTTACAACACCCTCTTGATTTTTTGTATACCGATTGGTATAATAATAGGCAGAACAAAGGATGAAAATAAAAAACAAAAGATAGATACAATGCAGAACAGCCGGGAGGCAGTTATGGATAATAAAGAATTGATATTAAAGTCGGCGCTTGATCTGTTTTATGCCAAGGGGTATGATGCGGTGGGCGTCCAGGAGATCGTGGATAAGGCCGGAATCTCCAAGCCAACTTTATATTACTATTTTGGAAGCAAGCTGGGACTTTTGCAGAATCTGCTGGAGACAGGATATCAGGAGTTTGAAAGCAGGCTGATCGATATAGCCAGGCCGGGGGAAAGCCTTCCGGGTGTGCTTTATCAGGCAGCGCGGACATTTTTTGACTATGCTGCGTCCAATCAGAAATTCTATTTATTCATGCTGTCTCTGTTTTATTCCGGAAGAGAGAACGAGGCCTATAAGACGGTTTCGCCCCTTATAGAGCGGTATTATAAGATCATTGTGAAGATATTTGAGGATGCATCCCCCCAATTGGGGAACATGCGGGGGCGGCAGGAATTATTTGCCGTGGGGTTTACAGGTGTGCTCAACCATCATATTATGACAGTGAGCTACGGGCTATCCGAAGAGGAAAGATTTGAAATTTCTGATGAGACCACATATGAGATTGTGCATCAGTTTATGTATGGGATATATTCGTAGTCAAGGAATGGCGTTCCTGCATGGTTTGTCTGGGCCTGCCGCATCGGGCAGAGCCGGAAAAGGAGGAAACGAAACATGGCAAAATGGTATGAAGAGGCAGTATTTTACCATATGTACCCTATCGGGATGACGGGCGCCCCCAGGGTGAATAGAGAAGAAGGTGTTGTACACCGCTTCGCGGAACTGGAGAAATGGCTGCCGCACCTTGCGGACATTAAGGCAACAGCAATCTATATCGGACCTCTGTTTGAGTCCACCACCCATGGGTATGACACCAAGGATTATAAGACTGTGGACCAGCGGCTTGGTGACAATAAAGACTTTACCAGATTTGTGAAAAAGGCGCACGAGCTGGGAATCAGGGTCGTGGTGGACGGTGTGTTCAACCACACGGGAAGAGAATTCTTTGCCTTCAGGGACATCCAGCAGAACCGGGAGGGTTCCAGGTACTGCGGATGGTATAAGGGCATCAATTTCGGATGGAACAATCCCTACAATGACGGATTTTCCTATGAAGCCTGGAGAAACTGCTTTGAGCTTGTGAACTTAAACCTGCAGAACCCGGAAGTAAAAGGTTATCTTCTGGATGTGATAGATGAGTGGATCGATACCTTTGATATTGACGGCATCCGCCTGGACTGCGCGGATTGTCTTGACTTTGGCTTCATGGAGGAAATGCGCAGGCGCACAGGTGAGAAGAAAGAGGACTTCTGGCTTATGGGGGAGGTCATCCACGGAGACTACAGCCGATACATCCAGGACGGACAGAAAATGCTGCACAGTGTTACGAATTATGAACTTCACAAGGGCATATATTCCGGACACAATGACCACAATTACTTTGAAATCGCCCATACCATAAGACGGGAATTTGAGGAGAACGGCGGTATCTACAGGGGGATGAAGCTGTATTCCTTTGTTGACAATCACGATGTGGACCGCATTTACAGTAAGATCAATGTGAAGGAGCATATTTACCCCATCTATACACTGCTGTATACGCTTCCGGGGATACCATCCATCTATTACGGATCGGAATGGGGAATTGAGGGAAGCAAGAACAACGGCGGTGATGACGCTCTAAGGCCGGCCGTGGATATCAGGGAAGCCCTGGAAGAGCATAAGGATTCCGGGATCATGCTCTGGGTCAAGACACTGGGAGAAATGCACGAGAAGTATAAGACCTGCCTTGCAGAGGGAAGATACAGGGAATTGATGCTCACCAACAGACAGTTTGCGTTTGTCAGATTTACGGAGGAGGAAGGTCTTGTCACGGCTGTGAACAATGACGAGAATCCGGCACAGATGAGTATTCCGGTGCCGGTGGAGAATAAACGTTATGTAAACCTTTTGACACAAGAGGAAGTGGAGCCGGAGAACGGCAGGCTGAATTTTACCATAGAAGCAGCGGGAAGTGTTCTGCTGGAAATCCTGCAGCAGGGTTAAAGTGCTGTAAAATCAGAGGAAAACAAAGGGGAAGGACTTATGGCTAAAGGAAAAACAATGAGATTCTCGGAGATGGACCGCTATTTATTCGGGGAAGGAACACATTATGAAATCTATAAGCTGATGGGTGCACATCCCACAACACAGCGGGGCAAAGACGGCGTCTATTTCGCCGTCTGGGCACCTCATGCGGAATCCGTGTCCGTTGTGGGGGATTTCAACAAATGGGACCCCGATAAAAATGTGATGAAGTGTGACAATGACATGGGCATTTACCAGCTCTTTGTGCCCAAGGTGCGGGAAGGTGATCTGTACAAATTCTGCATCACCACATACAAGGGCAAGCTGCTCTTCAAGGCAGACCCCTATGCAAACTACGCGGAGCACCGCCCGGGTACAGCTTCCTGTGTATATGACATCACCAAATTCAAATGGGGAGATTCCGTCTGGATGAAAAAGCGTTTGGAATACAATGCGAAGAAGGATGCCATGTCCATTTATGAACTGCACCCAGGCTCCTGGAAGAAACACCCTTTAAAAGACGGGGATGAGGACGGATTTTACAATTACAGAGAGCTGGCCCATTCACTGGCTGACTATATCAAAGAGATGGGGTATACCCATGTGGAGCTGATGGGTATTGCGGAACATCCCTTTGACGGCTCCTGGGGATACCAGGTCACAGGTTATTATGCCCCTACATCCAGGTACGGTACGCCTGAGGATTTCCAGTATTTCGTAAATTACATGCACAAGAATAAGATCGGTGTCATTTTGGACTGGGTACCGGCCCATTTCCCGAAGGACGCCCACGGACTGGCTGATTTTGACGGAACCCCCACATATGAATATGCGGACCCAAGAAAGGGTGAGCATCCGGACTGGGGGACCAAGGTATTTGATTACGGCAAGAATGAGGTGAAAAATTTCCTCATCGCAAACGCATTGTTCTGGATACAGGAATATCACATTGACGGACTCCGTGTGGATGCTGTTGCCTCCATGCTGTATCTGGACTACGGAAGAGAGGCCGGACAGTGGATACCAAACAAATACGGGGAAAATAAGAACCTGGAGGCGATCGAGTTCTTCAAGCACCTGAACTCCGTAGTTCTGGGCAAGAACAAGGGGGCTGTCATGATCGCGGAGGAATCCACAGCATGGCCCATGGTAACCGGCAAGCCTGAGGAGGGCGGCCTGGGATTCAGCTTAAAATGGAATATGGGATGGATGCACGACTTCCTGGAGTATATGAAGCTTGACCCATATTTCCGTAAATATAATCACCATAAGATGACGTTCTCCATGAGTTACGCCTACAGCGAGAACTACGTCCTTGTATTATCTCATGATGAAGTCGTGCATCTGAAATGCTCCATGATCAACAAAATGCCCGGTCTCGGACAGGATAAATTCGAGAACCTGAAGGCAGGGTACAGCTACATGTTCGGGCATCCCGGCAAGAAGCTGCTGTTCATGGGACAGGAGTTCGGTCAGTTCCAGGAATGGAGCGAGGCCAGGGAGCTTGACTGGTTCCTGCTGGCAGAACCGTGCCATCAGCAGCTTCAGGCTTACGTGAAGGAACTGCTTGCCTTATATAAGAAGTATCCGGCCCTCTACGCAAATGACGACAGCCAGGAAGGGTTTGAGTGGATCAATGCGGATGACGCCGCGAGAAGTATTTTCAGTTTTGTGAGAAAGTCGCCTACCGGAAGGAATAATCTGCTGTTTGTTATCAACTATACACCGGTTGCCAGAGAGGATTACCGGGTCGGGGTACCTAAGAGAAAACAGTATAAGCTGATCCTGAACAGTAAGGACCCTAAATTCGGCGGAGATACGCCGGTGGAGCAGACCGTTTACAAGGCTGTGAAGAAGGAATGTGACGGAAGGGATTACTCCTTTGGTTATCCGCTGCCGGCTTATGGGGTGGCTGTGTTCTTATATTAAAAATGATAATAAGTTAAGGGAAGGTGCGTTTCCGCTCAGTGGGAACGCGCTTTCTTAATATCTCATGGAATAAATCAATATACTGGTAGAAAGAAGCCTTCAATTTAAGAAGGCAGAAACGGAGTTTTATTATGCAGATTATAGATATGCACTGCGACACCATCAGCAAAATCCGCCAAATGGAAAAAGAGGGCAGTCCTGCTTCCCTCCGCCATAATTCCTTCAGTGTAGATTTGGAAAAGATGAAAAAGGGCGGCTATGCCCTGCAGACCTTTGCCATCTACGTTAACTGGGAGGAGGAACCGGACGCAGAGGCGGCTGCCGGAGATATCCTGAAAATTTTTCAGAGGGAAATGCAGCGAAATGCTGACCTGATCTCCCAGGTCAGAACCTACAGTGAGCTGGAAGCAAACGAAAAGGCGGGTAAGATGTCAGCCCTTCTCTCCCTGGAGGAGGGCGCCATATTCCAGAACTCTCTGGATTCCCTCAGATGGTTTCACCGACAGGGCGTCAGAATGGCAACCCTTACCTGGAACTATGAGAACGATTTTGGCTTTCCCAACTGTATGGGGGACCCTCTTACGCAGAAGACCTGGAGCTGGGGTGATGACCGGGGACTGAAGAAAAAGGGCCTGGAGTTTCTGGAGGAGCTGGAACACCTGCATATCCTGGTGGATGTATCCCATCTGTCCGACGGCGGCTTTTGGGATGTGGCGGAACATTCCACCCGCCCTTTCCTGGCCAGTCATTCCAATGCAAGAGGCCTGGTAAAAGGTTCCGCCAGAAATCTCACAGACGATATGATACGCACCCTGGCTGACCGGGGCGGTGTGATGGGCCTGAACTACGCAGTCTCCTTCATGCGCCCCAACTGGAAACCCGGAGAAGCCGGCACCACAGTGGAAGAGATCATACAAATGGCGTCCTACATTCTGAACGTCGGCGGAAGTGACTGCCTGGGTCTGGGCAGCGATTACGACGGCATCCTGGAACTCCCCGAGATCTCTGACTGCAGCCAGGTACAGCTTCTGGCAGAGCAAATGGAAAAACACGGCTTTACATACAGCCAGACAGAAAAGATTCTGGGAGGAAATGTGAGAAGGTTCCTGAAAGAAAATTGTAACGATTCAGCCAGCTGAATCGTTACGGTATTCGCCCATTAAAAATCGCTTTGTGATGGGGCCAATACCTGCTCTTATCTATACGTCCCACACCGAATCCCGCATGATTCCTGACATAACACAAAAACCTGCCGCCCCTGCTCCCAGCACGTCATCCACATGATCCGGTGTAATACCGCCAATGGCATACACAGGAATCCCAACCGATTCACAGACGTTTTTCAGAAAAGGCAGCCCTCTGGCGGCAAGTCCCTTTTTGCAGTCCGTCAGGAAAATATGCCCTGCCGTTACATAACCGGCCCCCATCTTCTCAGCAAAAATGGCCTCCTCCACCGAATGAACAGAAACACCGATCAGATCAAAATCCATAAGTAGCCTGCTCCTCTCATCAGAACCTGATAGACGTTCACTTTCGCCGGACTTTACACAGATATTATCCCCGCAAAACCTTGAAAAAGGCAGGTGGATACGAGGACAGCCAAGCTCCCTTGCCGCCTCTGCCCGGGAATGCAGAATACAGTCAACATCATATCGCCTGCATATCTTAAGCACCTTCATAGCCAGTTCTCTATATTCCCCGGCTCCCAAATCTTTTTCTCTCAACACAATTCCTTTTGGCTTTTTAGCAGCCACCGTCTCGATCCGCTCCAGAAAATCCCCATCACAAAGCAGCCGATTGGTAATCACCAGCATCTTATCAAATCTTAACCCATTCCTCATTTTACCCATAATACTACCTCTGCCAATTTGTGTGGAATAAAGCCAGCTCCCATATGGCAGTTTTCCTCCGCTTTTATTTAGTTTCCGTGATGACAGCAAGCATACAAAGGGATATCCACCCTGCCCGCTATACTACACCTCGCTGTTATACGAATACATAATCATTCATGACCACCTGCATTCCCCCGTCTCTGACAGCCCTGCAGACCTCCTCAACACCTCTGTCATCTGAAATCTCAAACTGGTCATCCCCCTTATCCTCCAGCTCCTCCACATGACTGCCGACTCCGGTACTTACCCCTGCAGAAATCTTAGTCGCTGCGATCGTGACCACATGATCCCGGAACTCAGCCCGTTCCCTGGTAGAAATCGTGATTCCGGCAAACGGCATAAAGAGTCTGTAAGCCATGATCACCTGAAGAAGCTGCGGTTCATGCACATCCTTAGGATTGATCTTATCATTATTAATGATCGGCCTGAGACGCGGGCAGGAAAACGCAATCTCAGCCTGCGGATATTTCCGCTGCAGATACCAGGCGTGCATCCCTGTAGCAAATGCATCCTTTCTGAAATCATCCAGCCCCAGAAGCGCCCCAAAAGCAACTCCTCTCATTCCGCCTTTCAATGCCCGCTCCTGCGCGTGAAACCGATAAGGGAAGATTCTTTTATGCCCGGCCAGATGCAGCGTCTCATACTTATGGGAATTATAAGTCTCCTGAAATACCGTCACATAATCAGCTCCGCATTTATGGAGATAGGCATACTCCTCACTGTTCATAGGATAGACTTCCAGTCCCACCATTTTAAAGTATTTTCTGGCGATCCTGCACGCCTCACCCAGATATCTGACATCACTTTTTGCACGGCTCTCGCCGACCAGTATAAGAATTTCTTCCAGTCCTGTTTTGGCGATCGCAGCCATTTCCAACTCGATTTCCTCCGCGGTAAGCCTTGCCCTGCGGATATGGTTATGGCAGTTGAAACCACAGTAAATGCAGTGGTTTTCACAGTAATTGGAGATATAAAGCGGCGTAAAGAGATTTACACAGTTTCCGAAGTGTTTCCTGGTTTCAGCCCGCGCAGCCTGTGCCATCTCTTCCAGGAAAGGTTCCGCGGCGGGAGACAGAAGCGCTGCGAAATCCTCCGGTGTCCGTGTGTCATGGGACAGTGCAGCCAGTACGTGTGCTTCTGTATAACGGTGATAGTCATAGCTGTCCATGGCACTTATCACTTTATCCATAACATCAGAATCCAGAGCTTCCATACCCTCCATATATTCCATATGATTTGTTCTTGATGCAGTCATTTTTTCCACCTCCTTATTGTTCCAGAAATCCAGTGAGCGGAGAGGAGGCGCTGGCTCTTCCGTTTACAACGCGCCCAAGGCCGGACAGGTATGCGGTACGTCCTGCTTCAATGGCTTTTTTAAAGGCTTCCGCCATGGCGGGTATGTCGCCGGAAGTGGCAATGGCTGTATTTGCCATGACTGCGGCAGCGCCCATTTCCATGGCTTCACAAGCCTGGGAAGGGCGGCCGATTCCTGCGTCTACAATAATGGGAAGGTCAATTTCCTCGATAAGGATTTTGATGAACTCCCTTGTGCACAATCCTTTGTTGGTACCAATGGGGGCACCTAGTGGCATGATACAGGCAGCTCCGGCATGTTCCAGGTCTCTGGCGGCGTTTAGATCAGGGTACATGTAAGGCATGACAATAAAGCCCTCTTTTGCCAGCATCTCTGTGGCGCGGATGGTTTCCTGATTGTCCGGCAGCAGGTATTTGGAGTCTCGGATGACCTCAACTTTAACAAAATCCCCGCAGCCCAGTTCCCTGGCCAGGCGGGCGATCCTTACTGCTTCATCCGCAGTTCTGGCCCCGGAGGTGTTGGGAAGGAGTGTTATGCCGTCCGGTATATGTTCCAGTATACTGGCAGTGCCGCTGTTGGCTCTGCGTACAGCCAGAGTAATGATTTCAGCCCCGGCATTTTTAACGGCAGCGTGGATCAGTTCCGGATTGTATTTGCCGGAACCCAGAATAAAACGGGAGTGAAATTCGTGTCCTCCCAATATAAGTTTGTCATCTTTTATCATGTCTTTTTCCTCTTTTCTATACGTCTTTTTCTCCGAGAATGAGCCGCAGTATCATATTGGCCTGATGTGCTGCACAGAGAGTGACTCTGGGAGCTGTCAGGCTTATGCCGGAGGCAATGTCACTGGTGCCGTCCCCGCAGAGATACAGGTTTTTCATCCTCTTTTCTGTATGTATGGAGTTGCTGCTCCCATAGCCGGCCATGCCCGAACCGGATACAATGAAAGTATCCGGACGGTGTTCCAGCAGATAGTTGACCAGCATGGCCTTATTTTCTGCCCGGTCAAATGCTTCACAGATGATCTTGTCATCCCTAAACAGGCGGTCTATATTGTTCTCTGTTACCTTAACTGTGTCGGTGCGGACTGAGATGTAAGGGTTGATCTCTGAGATCTCTTCTTTCAGCGCTTCTGTTTTATACCTGCCTAAATGCTTCATCCTGTAAATCTGCCGGTTCAAATTGCTGGGCTCCACCCGGTCAAAATCGATCAGGTGAAGGCTTCCGATGCCGGTACGCGCCAGCATTACAGCCACATGGGAGCCCAGACCGCCGAGGCCGGCAATGGCGGCACCGGCATTCCGGAGTTTCCGGTGTATGGGGAGGGTATGGCGTTCTATAAGAACTTCCTCGATTTCGTCTTTGGACAGGAGCATATGTCTTTCTTTCAAATCATCCGCCTCCTACAAAGCTGACAATCTCATAGGTATCTCCATCCTGAACGATGATGTCAGCGTAACGGTTTTTGGAAAGAATATCACCGTTTCTCTCCACAGCGATGCGCTGCAGGGAATAACCCCGTTCCACTAGGAGGGTTTCCACTGTACAGGGGGCAGTAAGCTGAATGGCATTTCCGTTGATTGTTATCATTTGATATACCTCTTTATGTATGTGCTGTGTGACTGCTTAACAGGTCTTCGCATTTGCAGTGCTGCTTTTATCATTCGTCATAGATGCTGACGATCTCGCCTTCCAGGATACGGTTCATGTTCCTGACTGCGCAGAAATTACCGCACATGCTGCAGGTGTCCTCCTTTTCAGGCTTTGCCTCTGCCCGGTAGCGCCCGGCTTTTTCCGGGTCCAGACAGAGACGGAACATTTCTTCCCAGTCCAGTTTCTTGCGGGCTGTACTCATTTGATTGTCCCAGTCGGCAGCGCCTTTTACACCTTTAGCAATATCTGCGGCATGTGCTGCGATGCGGGAAGCGATAATGCCTTCCTTTACGTCCTCCAGATTGGGCAGACGCAGGTGTTCCGCCGGGGTCACATAGCACAGGAAGGAAGCGCCGTAGGTGGCTGCAATGGCACCGCCGATGGCAGCGGTAATGTGGTCGTATCCGGGGGCAATGTCTGTCACCAGGGGACCCAGCACATAGAAGGGGGCACCCTGACAGAGTGTCTGCTGAATCTTCATATTGGCCTCAATCTGGTCAAGGGGCATGTGTCCGGGGCCTTCCACCATAACCTGTACATCCTTTTCCCAGGCGCGTTTTGTCAGCTCACCCAGAGTGATCAGCTCCTCGATCTGGGAAATATCAGAGGCATCCTGAATGCATCCGGGGCGGCAGGCGTCTCCAAGGCTCATGGTAATGTCGTATTCCCGGCAGATATCCAGAATCTCATCATAATGTTCGTAGAAGGGGTTTTCCTGGCCTGTCATTTCCATCCAGGCAAAGATGATGGAGCCCCCGCGGGAAACGATATTGGTCAGACGTTTGTTTCGTTTGAATTTTCCGGCAGTCTCTTTGTTGATGCCGCAGTGGATGGTCATGAAGTCCACCCCGTCCTCAGCGTGCATGCGGACAATGTCAAGCCACTGGCGGGAAGTGATCTCTTTCAGGGGTTTGTGATAGTAGACTACAGCGTCATAGATGGGGACGGTTCCGATGATGGCAGGGCATTCTTTTGTCAGGCGTCTGCGGAAGGTGCGGGTATCCCCGTAGGAGCTCAGATCCATAATAGATTCAGCACCCATTTTTACCGCGTTGTTGACTTTTTCAATTTCCATGTCCATGTCTTTGCAGTCCCTGGAAATGCCCAGATTTACATTGATCTTCGTTCTGAGCATGGAACCAATGGCGTTTGGCTCCAGAGAGGTGTGTTTTTTGTTGCAGGGAATGATGACCTGGCCTTTGGCCATAAGAGCCATGAGTTCTCTGACATCCATCTGTTCTTTTTTGGCTGCCGATTCCATCTCTTTTGTGATAATGCCTTTTCTGGCAGCGTCCATCTGTGTTGTGTACTGCATGTAAATCTCCTTTCTGTGTGACACGGAAATGCCCGGAAGGAGATAGAAGAGGTGAAAAAAATGCACCCCTGATGGGGTGCACCAAATATTACATAAACTTCTGGTTCGCTTCCTACGCCGGCATTATCCGTATCAGGTTCTCAGGGTCGAAATCCGTTCGTATTTCCTCTCAGCCGACGCGTCAGCTCCCCTTGCGTATTCAATTGTTTTCAGGTATTTTTCCTGCCATAATCATATAGCGGCTGGAGAAAATTGTCAACACTGAATTTTATATTATATATTTTTGATCAGATATTCCTGTCTGCCATCCCGCAGAAATACAGGAAGGGTATCCATGGAAGCTTCCGCTTCGATCCACTGTCCGCCTTCCAGAATTTCACCCGTATGGGCATTGGTCCAAGTGCTGCCCTTAGGCAGATAGACCTTCCGCCTGAAGGCGTGGGGTTCCACAATAGGAGCCGCCAGAATGTCCGGGCCGTACATGTACTGGGTATCCAGTTCCCAGGTGTTTAAATCCTCCGGGAATTCATAGAACATGGTACGCATAACCGGAGCGCCTGTCTCGTGTGCCTCAGCCATAAGGCTTCTGGTATAATCCCGCATCATTTCACGGATCTCAATGAATTTCTTCATGATCTGGTAATTTTCTTCCCCATAACTCCAAATCTCATTGTCTGCGCCGGTTCCCTCAGTCTCCTCTCCGTCTGCTTTGTAGAGCGGTGTGCGCGGGAGGCGGTTGCCGTGAAGGCGCATAACAGGGCAGAAGGCGCCGAACTGGAACCAGCGGATCAGCAGTTCCTGGAAGTCCTTGTCATAAATGTTGCCGCCGTGGAAGCCGCCGATATCTGTGGTCCACCAGGGGATTCCGGAGAGCCCCATCTGCAGGCCGGCCACGATCTGGTTCCGGAAATCCTGATAGGTGGAGTGGATATCACCGGACCAGATCAGGGCACCGTACTGCTGGCTTCCTGCCCATGCACAGCGCACCAGGTTCAGAACGTCCTCCTGGCCGGCTGCTTTCTGGCCTTCATAGAAGCCGCGGGCGTATTCTCTGGGGTAAATGTTTCCCTGCTGCATGACGCTTCCGGCATAGTAACGGTAGTTTTCGTAATCATAGGTGGTATATTCCGGTTCCGCTTCATCCAGCCAGAAGAGTTTGATTCCGTTTTCCCTGTAATTCTTTCTGCATTTCTCCCAGACATATTCTCTGGCCTCAGGGTTGGTGGCATCATAGAATACATTGTTGCCCTGGAAATCCATCTGGACGTTCAGGCCGTGTTCTGTCTGGACGAGAAGACCCTTCTGGCGCATCTCCTTGAAGTTCTCACTGCGCCAGTCGATCTGGGGCCACACGGATACCATAAGTTCCATTCCGTAAGAGCGCAGTTCTTCCGCCATGGCCTTGGGATCCGGGAAGAAATGCTCATCAAAACGGTAGTCTCCGCACCGCGGCCAGTGATAATAGTCAACCACAAACACATCCACAGGAATGCCCCGGCGGTGATATTCTCTGGCAACAGACAATACCTGTTCCTGGTTATGGTAGCGCAGTTTGCACTGCCAGAAGCCCAGTCCGCATTCCGGCATCATGGGAGCGCGCCCTGTCACCTGGCTGTACTGAGATTCGATCTGAGCGGGAGTGTCGCCTGCTGTGATCCAGTAATCCATTTTTTTGGTGCTGTCAGCCCGCCACTCTGTCACATTTTTGCCAAAAGAGACACTGCCGATGGCGGGATTGTGCCAGAAGAAGCCGTAGCCTTTGCTGGATACATAGAAGGGGATGGATGCCTGGGAGTTTCTGTGGGCCAGTTCAATATTGCAGCCCTTCAGATCCAGGATGTCCTGCTGATACTGGCCCATGCCGTATATTTTTTCATCCTTGTTGGCCTCAAAGCTGACCTTCAGACGGTAATCGCCGCCGATATAAGGGGAAAATTTACGGGCCCTGCGGATCAGGGCGCCGCCGCCGTCCATCTCTTTGAGAAGTATTTCCTTTTTGTCGTTAAAGAAGGTGACAACCGCCGCGCTGTTCCAGCCTCTTGTGTCAATGAGAGCGGAGATTTTGCCGTTTGTGATCGTGGCAGTTTCCTCGTCTGCCTGAATCTGTGTGTGTGACGGTTCCTGTTCTTTCAGGGCACTGCTTGAAAGGTCCAGGGGACCGGAGGGTACGGAAACAACTCTCAGGCTGTTTGCGCCCCATGCCATAATGCGGAGGGTTTCGCCGGCATTGTGGTATTCAATATAATTTTCGCTTTGGGTAAAGAATGACATAATTTTCCTCCTGTAGATAAATAAGTTGTGTAGCGCTCTGGCCGGACAATCACGGCTGACGTTCATTTTCCAGTATTATAAGATTATCCCGGGGAAAAAACATCTATTATGATGTCAGGGTATATTAAAATCATGTCATATTTCTAAACTGGCTGGGTGTCATTCCCGTTGCCTTTCGGAAAGATACGGCAAAGTAGTTGCTGCTGTCAAATCCTACAGCAAGAGCAATATCTATGACGGGAAGACCGGTCTCCCTTAACAGCGACATGGAACGGTTAATGCGGTAGCGGTTCAGGTAAGAGACAGGGGTGGAGCGGAAAGATTTTTTGAAAAAACGGCAGAACTGTTCCCTGCTCAGGGAGACGGATTTGGCAAGGGAATCAAGGTTTAAGGGGTTCTGGTAATTTTCATCAATGTATCTTAGAATCTTCTTTTTCCGCTCCTCATTTATATAGTCGGATGTGGATTTTATATTGTGCTTTTCTTCTTTTATCAGAAGATGAAATAAAATCTGGTAAAGGTATCCCTTGATCAGCAGTTCCCGATAGGGATGGGAGGCGTGATAGGCTGCTGTGAGTTCCCCGAGGAGATGCTGAACAGCCTCACATTTCAAATCCGTGCCGTATATAACATAGGAGGACACAAAGCTGTTCTCAAAGAACGGATTTAACTGTCCGGCCTGGATGGCATCCTGATTTTTACTGGAAATAAAGTCAGGGTGGAACACAATGGAGGTAAAACGGCAGGTTTGATCCCTGTATTGATAGGCACCATGAAGCTGGTTTGGGGGGATCAGTACAATGGTGTCTTTTCCGGCAATGATGGAAATGCCGTCTACCACCAGCTCCATCATGCCTTCTGTCACAAAGAGGATTTCTGCCTCCTCATGCCAGTGGTTGTAAAGGATCAGCCCGTTTTCGCAGTATTCCATGTCCTGATATACCTGAAGGGGAAATTCATGGCTTCCGTGGGCTGCTTGTTCTTTTAAATTATCATTGACGGCTGGATCGATATTCATATAAGGAGTCTCCTATAATAAAAAAAGGCATTCAGGATTAAGAAGCTTCCAGAATGCCTTTACATTAAGTTTAAGTTCAGGTGTTATCTGTTGAATTTGGCTGCCAGATCCTCAAACTCTGAGGCGAAATCCCTGACTGCATCCTCACTGGTTGCCCAGGAAGTACAGAATCTGAGGCAGGTGTGTTCCGGATCGGGTTTGCACTGGAAGGTGGTCAGAAATCTTTCGTTTACCGCTTCCGCCAGAGCATCCGGGAAGATAGGGAATACCTGGTTGGTAGGTGCCGGCGCCAGAAGCGGGATGCCTGCTTTTTCAAACACATCCTTAAGAATCTGTGCCATGGCAACACCTTTGCGTCCAAGCTCCAGATACAGCCCTTCTTTAAAAAGTTCCTCGAACTGAACGCCCATCATCCAGCCCTTTGCAAGGATTGCTCCGTGCTGTTTCATATTGAAGCGGAAATGGTCTTTAAATTCTTCTTTTACAATAACAAGAGCCTCGCCGAACATGGCGCCCACTTTCGTTCCGCCGATGTAGAAGGCGTCACATAGATCCGGCAGGTCCGGGAAGGTCAGGTGTGTCTCCTCCACAGCCAGGGCCATAGCCAGGCGCGCGCCGTCCATGTACAGATACAGGTCGTGGCGTTTGCAGAAGGCATACAGAGTTTCCAGCTCTTCTTTGGTGTAAACAGTTCCCACCTCTGTGGGATTGGATATATAAACCAGGCGTGGTTCCACCCAGTGTTCATTTTCATGTAATTTTAAGACAGGACGAATCAGGTCCGGTGTCAGTTTTCCGTCATCAGCGGGAATGGAAAATACCTTATGCCCCGTGGATTCAATAGCCCCGGTCTCGTGAGTGTTGATGTGACCGGTATCGGCACTTAAAACAGCTTCATATGGACGCAGAATATGGGAGATAAAAGTCAGGTTGGTGAGAGTACCTCCGGCGATGAAATGAATGTCCACGCTGTAATCCTCAAGTGCTTCCTGAATCAATTCCCTTGCGTTGTCACTGTGCTCGTCCAGTCCGTATGAATTGTTCTGGTGATAATTGATGGTTTCCAGCGCCCTGAGTATGTTAGGGTGCGCTCCTTCACTGTAATCATTCTGAAAACTATACATGGCAAAAATCCCCTTTTCCTGTATTTCTATCCGCATCCGAAGTCCGTTTTTCAGGCTCCGAATGACATGCTGCTGTTTCAAGCTACATTCTATCACACTTTGCAGGAAAAACAAATCATTTCGTTGAAAATGTCCGTTTTTGTTGATATAATGGGCGCAACGAGCCAAGTGGGAGCTTGCTCACATTTGGCGACTGCAGAAGATTGGGAACGCAGTTCGCAATATAATGGGCGCAACGAGGCAAGTTTTGGATGAACTGTTGGATTGATATAACACATTATGATGTTCATGAGGAGAGGTGTATATGGAAGAGACCGTAAATAAATTATTTCAAGATATAAATCATCTCATACAGGAGTCAAAAACAAAAGTAGCGGCCGTTGCTAATGCGGAAATCACAATATTATTTTGGAATATTGGAAATCGAATTAATGAAGATGTATTGGGAAACGCCAGAGCTCAATACGGAAAGCAGATAGTCGTGACGTTGTCACGACAATTAACAGCATATTATGGTAACAGTTATGATGAGAAAAAATTACGAAGGATGATGCAGTTTGCAAAAAGTTTTCCTTCGTTGGAGAATGTCGTTACACTGTCACGACAATTATCCTGGTCACATTTCGTTGCATTGATTCCTGTAAAAGATGATGTTGCACGAGATTTTTATGCGGAATTATGCAGATATGAAAAATGGAATGTCAGAACATTGCGGAAAAAAATAAGTGGCATGTTGTATGAAAGAACCGCAATCAGTTCAAAGCCAGAAGAATTGATCAGACAGGAGATTGCGGAACTAAAGAATAAAGATAAAGTGTCTCCGGATATTGTTTTTCACAATCCATATTTTCTTGATTTTACCGGATTAAGAGGTAATTTTAAAGAAAAAAACCTTGAAGAAATGCTGTTGACCGAACTGGAGAAATTTATAATGGAGTTAGGAACAGGATTTACATTTGTTGAACGGCAGAAGCATATGGTAATAGACGGTGAGGATTTTTTTCTGGACATGTTGTTTTTCAACAGGGCATTACATAGATTGGTAGCGGTAGAACTAAAACTCGGAAAGTTTAAGGCGTCGTATAAAGGACAGATGGAATTGTATCTGCGCTGGTTGGAAAAGTATGAAATGCAGGACGGCGAGGAAACTCCTTTAGGGCTGATTTTATGTACAGAAGGAGGAAACGAGCAAATTGAACTTTTACAGTTAGATAAGGCGGGCATTCGTGTTTCACAGTATTTGACTGTTTTGCCGGAAAAGCATTTGTTAACAGAGCAGATTAACAGAGCATTAGAGGAAGCCAGAGAACGTCAGGCAATGGAATATGATGATGAGTATGATGATTAACAAGCACTAAGAAATAAAGTTAAGTGTGAAATATAAAAGTGAAATTGAACCGCAGTGTGCATCTGCTGGCGCAGCGATCCGGGTGAGAAGAGAGGTGAGGTTGTATCAAAATAGGTGAGGTTTCAAAATTACTGCATATATCCCAGGATACAATCCGCTACTACATGGAGCTGGGCCTTCTGGTTCCCGGGAGACATGGGAATCTGTATGATTTCAGTGAGGACAGTATTGAGGACATCCGCTGGATTCATAAGCTGAAGGAAATGGGATTCCTGTTGAAAGAGATCCAGAAAGTTTTGTCTCTGCGGCGCACTTCCAACTGGGTAGAACCCCAGGAAATAGCCGAGTACCTGATTCTTCTGGACAAAAAGAAAAAATCCCTGCGAAAGGATATTAAAAATATCGAAGATGAGATTGCGCGTATAGAAGAGGAAGAGAAATCCTTTGCCATCGAGACAGCAGGGGATAAAGTGCTAGTGGGCGCTCCCCTAAAAGCGTTGGAATACCTGCGCTGTCCTTTCTGCGGAGAAGCCTTTGCCGTTGAGCAGGTGCAGATGAACAGCAGATATATTTATAATGGAAAACTGGCCTGTTCCTGCGGATATGCCCTTGAGATCAGGGACGGGATCATTTTGTCACCCAGCGCGGCAGATGAAGCGGACGGGGGTGCGGATCTGGAGCGGGAAAAATATAAAGATCTTCCCGCATCTGTGGTGACGATGCTGCAGAGAAGCTATAACTTTCTCCTTCATCGTATTTCAGGGATGCAGCTCTATGACAGGGTGGTTATGGAGACGGATATCAATGAATTTTTTTATTTGTATACGCATTTTAGAAAAATAGAGAACCGTGTGCTGTTCATCATTACAGACCGTTATCCACAGGTGCTCAGAATGTACAAAGAGAGGATTGAGTACCTGAAGCTTGACCTTGACATTCTGTATATTGCCGATGGAAGCGGTAATTATCCTTTGAAAAAGGGAAGCGTGGATCTGCTGATCGACTATTTCAGCTCGAATTACAGAGAAACATGCCGCGGGGAATCTATGTCCGGCCGGATGCTGGAATATCTGAAGGAAAACGGCGAGATTATAGGCTGCTATTTCTCCGGAAAAAATGAAGGAAGAATATTTGATAAAAAACAGTTCCTTGAGGAAATGAAAGGGAATGGATATGCCCTTATAAAGGAGCGTACCATCGAATGTCCGGTGGAAGTGGGAAAAGGGAACCAGCTTTTGCTGTATGAGGTCAAAGCAGAGGAAAGTACAGCGGCACAAAAGACAGTCACATAAAAGACAGCCACGCAGAAGACAGCAGTACAGAGGACAGCCACACAGAAGACAGATGCACAAAAAACAGGCCGACGACCGGAAGGGGATTCTTTCGGTCATCGGCCTGTTTGTTTCATCCTGCAAAAAGTTTATGGGATTTTCTATTTAAAATATGGCCGTACTCAGAAAAATTACGGCGTAGACTGAAACTGGAAATCAAGCCTTTTCAGGATTTCAGCCGTATGGCTGCAGCATTGGCATGTCCCGGGAAACCTTCCCCTTCCGCCAGGTGGGAGGCAAGTGCTGCAACCTGATGAGCAGCCTCCTTTGTCAGCCGCTGGGTCGTGCAGACCCTGGAAAAGGTACCGATCCAGACACCGCCGCTGTACCGGGCAGCCTTTCCTGTGGGCAGGGTATGGTTAATGCCGTTTACATAGTCACTGTATACAACAGCAGAATATTTTCCCATAAACAGGGAACCGTAATTCTTAAATTTATCCGTATAGGCCTCTGCACCGGCAAACTGCAGCACCAGATGTTCCGGGGCAAAGGCATTGGCAAGACGGCATGCGTCATCCAGGGAGTCTGCCAGTATAACTTCACCGCAGGTGTTCCAGGAGGCGGATGCAATGTCCTCTGTCTCAAGCTCGGGAAGCTGCTTTTCCACCTGACGGATCACCTCAAGCCCAAGTGTCTTATCTGTGGTGATCAGCCGGGCAATCGCCTGGGAGTCATGTTCAGATTCTGAGAGAAGGTCCGCCGCGATGCAGGCAGGGTCTGCCTCCCGGTCAGCGATAACCAGAATTTCACTGGGGCCGGCCAGAAAGTCAATACCGATACGACCGTAACACTGGCGCTTGGCCTCTGTCACATACTGGTTGCCCGGGCCTACGATCATGTCCACAGGTTCTATCTGCTCTGTTCCGCAGGCAAAGGCGGCAACCGCATGGGCACCGCTCAGCGCGTATATTTCACGGATTCCGGCAATATCCATGGCTACCAGGGTGGAAGGGTGGACACTGTCTGTCCCGTTGACGGCAGGCGTGCACATGGCAATTCTTCTTACATCTGCTGTCCGGGCAGTAATGCCCATCATCAGGGCAGTGGAGTACAGCGGATACCCGCCGCCCGGAACATAACAGCAGCAGGAGTCCACCGGAATGATCTTCTGTCCGAGAAAAATGCCCGGAGATATTTCATAATCGGAAAAACCGTGCAGGGAAGCCTTCTGTTTCAGGGCGAAATCCTCCAGACGCTGTGCCGTGGTTTTCAGGTCCTCGATCAATGCAGGGGAAGTAAGATCATAGGCCCGTCGGATTTCCTCCGGGGAAATGCGCAGGCTTGTGCGTGTATTTCCGTCAAATTGTGTATTGTATTCAATCAAAGCTCTGTCTCCCCTTGCGGAGACATCCCTGATAATGGCATGGACTTCGGCTTCCAGATTCTGTTGCTTCTGACGGTCCACAGGCTTTGCTTTTTTCAAATATTCCAAAAAAATCCCTCCCTTGCAGCTGGTTGTTACATCCAGTATACAAGAGAGGGAAATGCTTTGGCAAGCAGATTATTTCTGCCGGTATCCGTATGCCTCCAGATATTTTAAGGGGATGGACATACGCACCGTTTTGTTCGGATTTACAGTCTGGCAGATGGACAGGTCTGCAGCTATGGACTGGAGCATGATCGCCTCATCAGAGGTCAGTTCTGTTTCGGTTACCATGTAATCATGCAGGTACTCCACAGCTTTTGCCCAGGCCTCATCCACTGTTTTGCAGGAGGCAACAGCCATAACCTCTTTGTCAGTGACAACAACAGGGTAAGGTTTCTGATGATTGGGGATCACGGTCAGTTTTAAGGTGACCTCACCTGCGGTTTCCACACCGCAGCCTCCGATTTCCCCGTCGCCCATGCAGGCATGAAGATCACCCAGGGATAAAAGCGCACCTTCTGCAGCAACAGGGAAATAAATACTGGAACCTGTTTTAATCTGGGTACAGTCCATATTTCCGCCGTGGGAATCAGGTGTATCTGTGGGGATAGCCTGTCCTGCCGGGGCTACGCCGATGACACCGACCATGGGTTTTAAGTCAAGGGAAAGCCTGGGGCTGAAGCCGATCTTTCCGTTTCTTACCGGCAGACGTTTGACGGCAGGGGTTTTCACCAAATGAGCAAGGCAGCCAAATTCAGAATCAATTTCCGTTACGCCTGTGGGGGCGAGGGAGATATCCAGGATCTCTGCTTTCAGGGTATCCCCCGGTTTGGCGCCTTCAACAAAAATGGGGCCTGTGGCGGGGTTTAACTCATCAAAGAGCAGAGAGTCAAAGGAGCTGTCATCTGGGATCAGCCTGTCTTTAAAACAGTCATAGGTATGTACTGTGACGGTTTCACCGTTTTTAACTGTGAGAACAGGAGCGTGCTCTCTGCTCATGGTATAGATCACTTGGTCCCGGTTAAGATTTTTCATAAAGTTCCTCCAGAAAACAAACATTTTTATTCTTTAACAAGGCGTTTTCCCTTCTTTTCCACATACTGGTCAGAAGAAGGGTCATCCTCCAGCTTCATGATGGTCAGCCCTGTAAAGCCAAAGATGGCTGAGACGATAGGGCAGAGGATATTAAAGAAGCAGTAAGGCAGATAGGTCAGTGTGGGCACACCCAGGAAGCCGGACATGGTGGCACCGCAGGTATTCCAGGGGATGAGCGGGGAAGTGACAGTGCCGGCATCCTCCAGTACACGGGAGAGGTTCCTCGGGGCAAGTCCGCGCTTTCGGTATTCATCCTTGAACATTCTGCCCGGAATGGCAATGGCAATGCAATGGTCTCCAAGGAGTACATTGCAGAACAGGGCAGAGATAATGGTGACAAGCACCAGTGAGCCTGTATTTTTGGCAAATTCCAGCAGTTTGTTGGCGATTACGCTCATCATGCCGGTACATTCCAGTATACCGCCGAAGGACAGGGCGCAGATGATAAGGGAAACCGTCCACATCATGCTCATCAGTCCGCCTCTTGTGAGAAGTTCATCTACCATGGCATGGCCTGTCTCAACTACAACACCGTTCTGTACTGCATTGAACACAATGGATAAATCCTGATGCTGGAAGACAATCCCGCAGATCATACCGAGCACTGTTCCGGCGAAGAGACCGGGGATAGCCGGGACTTTTAGGGCAATCAGGACAATTACAATGACAGGTACCAGGAGCAGCCAGGGGGTAATGTTATAGTTGGCAGCCAGAGCGTCCAGGATTCCGTTGATCTGTCCATGGTCTAACTCCTGTCCGGCAAAACGGAAACCGATGATGCCGAAGCCCACAATGGAAATACCATAGGCAATGACAGTGGTGTACATCATATGTTTGATATGGTCTGTGAGTTTTGCGCCCGCAATGGCAGCAGCCAAGTTCGTGGTATCGGACAGGGGAGACATTTTATCACCGAAATAGGCACCGGAGATAATGGCACCGCCTGCCAGACCGACAGGAATATCCAGTCCCTTTGCGATTCCCACAAGGGCAATGCCGATGGTGCCCACAGTAGCCCAGGAACCGCCTGCAGCAAGGGAGACAATACTGCACAGGATCATACAGGCCACCAGGAAGAAGGCAGGCGTGAGAATCTGCAGCCCGTAGTAAACGAGTGCAGGAACTACACCGCCCACGATCCAGGTTCCAATGGTAGCGCCGATGATGATCAGCAGCAGCACAGCCTGCATGATACTTTTCAGCGATTCAATGGCTCCATCCTCCAGATCCTGCCAGGTGTAACCCAGAAAGACAATGGCAATAAATGCCGTAATGCAGGTACCCAGTATAAGCGGAACCTGAACATCCACCTTCAGCACAGACACAGAAAAAATCAGGATGATGACAGTCAGCACTACCGGTGTCAGAGCCAGGAGCAGGGTAGGCTCTTTCTTCACTTTTTCTTTTGCATTCATAAATCTTTTCCTCCATTCTTACTGAAAAACGCTTCAGCTTTTGATGAATTAAGACTATCATAGCCTGTAAAACCAATGTCAACAAGGAAAAAGAAGGATTTCATGGAGTATACTCCATATTTTGTATCAGAGTGTGTCGTAACGGTTCAGCTTGTCTGTACTGTTACAGCGTGTCAGAAAATTGCTATTTTTCTGGACGAAAAAATCTTGCTAATTTCTATCAACATATGATAATATGATAAGAACGCAAAAGCGTTTTGGACAAATTCATGCACAGCAGGGGCGGAAGTGGTACTTTCGTCCCCTTTTACCGTGTTATGGGCGGGCAGGGAGATACCGGCCGTGGACGGATATGAAATTGGCTGGATCTACAGGCAGATAATAAGTTTCAGACATACTCAGATACAATATAAATAAAATTAATTTTGAAAGGATGAGACAGAGATGACAAAGATTGACATTTTTTCGGGTTTTTTGGGAGCAGGTAAGACAACTTTGATTAAAAAGCTTCTGAAAGAGGCATACAAAGGCGAGCAGGTAGTGCTCATTGAAAATGAGTTCGGAGAGATTGGTATCGACGGCGGTTTTCTGAAGGAGGCCGGAATTGAGATTCGTGAAATGAATTCCGGTTGTATCTGCTGTTCCCTGGTCGGAGATTTTGGGGAGGCTTTAAAAGAGGTGATTCAGAAGTATGAGCCGGACCGTATTATCATTGAGCCCTCAGGTGTAGGAAAACTTTCCGATGTGATCAAAGCAGTTAAAAAAGTGGAAGGAGAGGTTGACATAAAACTCAACAGCTTCACAACACTTGTGGATGTTATGAAATGCAAAATGTATATGAAGAACTTTGGTGAATTTTTCAGCAATCAGATAGAGTATGCAGGGACTATTATCCTGAGCAGAACGGACAAAGCGGCAGAGGAGAAGGTAATCGCAGCCCTTCAGATAATCCGCGGATTGAATAAGTCGGCTGCAGTTATCACAACACCGATTGAAAAATTATCCGGGGCAAAAATTCTGGATACCATGGAAAATAACCGTTCTCTGGAAAAAGAGCTTCTGGAAGAGGAAGTATGCCCGGTATGCGGCGGACACCATGAGCATCATCATGAAGAGGAATGCGGTCATGAGCATCACCATGGAGAGGAATGCGGTCATGAGCATCACCATGGAGAGGAATGCGGTCATGAGCATCACCATGGAGAGGAATGCGGTCATGAGCATCACCATGGAGAGGAATGTGATCATGACCATCACCATGGAGAGGAATGCAGTCATGACCATCACCACGGAGAGGAATGCGGCCATGAGCATCACCATGAAGAGGAATGTGATCACGACCACCACCACACCGAATCCTGCGGCTGCGGTCACACCCATGACCACCATGACCATGACCATCATCACCATCACGCAGACGAAGTTTTCACCAGCTGGGGACGCGAGACAGCCAAAACTTACACAGAAGAAGAAATCCATGCTATTCTGGAAGCACTGTCAGACGATGAGGAATACGGCATGATCCTTCGTGCAAAAGGAATGGTAGAAGGCAAAAACGGAAGCTGGATTTATTTTGACATGGTACCGGGCGAGGCAGATGTGCGCGAAGGTTCACCGGAATATACGGGCAGGATTTGTGTGATCGGCTCCAAGCTCAAAGAAAGCAGTCTGGAAAAACTTTTTAAACTGGCATAAGAACAAGCTCTAGGGAAAGGACGTGGAAAAATGGATGAAATTACAGTACCTATTTATCTCATGGCAGGATTTTTGGAGAGCGGCAAGACCTCTTTCCTGAATTTTACCATTGAGCAGGATTATTTTCAGATAGACGGCCCCACACTTTTGATCCTCTGTGAGGAAGGTGAGGAGGAGTTTGACAAACAGGCATTAAAAAAGAGCAGGACTTCTGTGGAAATCCTGGACAACCCCGAGGAACTGACGCCGGAGCGTCTTGTGGCATACGATGCATTTTACAATCCGGCCCGCATTATTATTGAATACAATGGCATGTGGCAGCTGAGTAAACTGGAAGAGATGGATATGCCGAAAGGCTGGGGAATCGTCCAGCACATTGTGACGGTGGATGCCAGCACCTTCCAGGTGTATATGAACAACATGAAATCCCTTTTTGTGGAAATGATAAGAAATGCGGACATGGTTCTTTTTAACCGCTGCGAGCAGGGTATGCCGCTGGCAACCTTCCGCAGAAGTGTGAAAGTAGTGAATCAGGCAGCAGAAATCATCTTCGAGGATGAGGAAGGCGAGATTGAAAATATTTTTGAAGATGAAATGCCTTTTGACGTAAACGCAGATATTATTGAGATCATGGACGAGGATTACGGCATCTGGTTCATTGACGCCATGGACCATCCGGAAACCTACAAAGGGAAAAAAGTTTCTTTCACAGGCATGGTTTTAAAATCCAGAGAATTTGCGAAAGATATGTTTGTGCCCGGCCGTATGGCTATGACCTGCTGTGCGGATGATACCACATTTATCGGCTATGTCTGCAAAAGCCCGGAAGCACGTTCTTTAAGAACAGGAAAATGGGTGAAGGTTGTGGCAGAAGTGGATTATGAGTATATGGACTTCTACAATAAAGAGGGTCCTGTGCTCACCGCAGTATCCGTGGAACAGACAGAGCCGCTGAAAGAAGAACTGGTATATTTCAACTAAAAAAGCGAGGAAATAACTAAGGAGAACCAACCACATGTATTTAATTGCAGGACTTGGAAACCCGGGAAAACAGTATGAGAGAACCCGCCACAATATGGGGTTTGATACCGTGGACGAGCTGGTTGACCGGCATCGGATTCCCGGATCAGGCATCCAGCACAAGGCAATGTACGGCAAAGGGATGATCGCCGGTGAAAAAGTGATACTGGCAAAGCCCCTTACCTATATGAACCTGAGCGGTGATTCTGTACGGGAGTTCATCAATTACTATAAAATAGACCCGGAGACAGAGCTGATCGTCATTTACGATGACATAGATTTGGAGCCGGGACAGATACGCATCCGGAAAAAAGGCAGCGCCGGAGGGCATAATGGAATGAAAAGCATTATCGCACAGCTCGGCACCCAGAATTTTTACCGTATCAAGGTGGGTGTGGGTGCAAAACCGGCAGGCTGGGATCTGGCTGATTATGTGCTGGGCCGCTTTTCCACCCAGGAGAGGGAGGAAGTGGATAAAGCCATCGGGGAGGCTGCGGATGCAGTGGAAGTGATACTCAGCGAAGGCATAGATGCTGCCATGAACAAATATAATGCAAAAAAGAAGTAATGATTCAGTCAAATGGATTACAGCGGGTATCCGCCTATGAAAACCGTTTTGCGGCGGGGCGGATATCTGCACATAAATGCCGGGTAACAGGAGAGGGATATGCAAGCAGTCATACAGCCACTTTTAAATTTAAATGAATATCAGGAAATCAGAAGCCGCCTTCCAAAGAACAGGGGTGTTCTGCAGCTGTCCGGCTGCATTGAATCCCAGAAAGCCCATGTGATGTACGGCCTGTTTGAGGGCATGAGGCAGGACGGGAAGCGGGACAATACCAATTGTCTCATCATTGCCGAAAATGACCTGAAGGCAAAAGAACTCTATGAGGATTACCGTTTTTACGACAGGGAGGTGCTTCTCTACCCTGCAAAGGATCTGATTTTCTTCCAGGCAGATATCCACGGAAATCTGCTGACGAAACAGAGGATGCAGGTGATCGCAGCCCTTCTGCAGAAGAAAGGTGTGACCGTCATCACCAGTATGGGCGGCTGCATGGACTATCTGCTGCCGCTGTCCGTCATTGAGCAGCACGTGCTGCATTTTAAAAATGACAGTGTGCTGGACCTTCAAAAGCTGAAAAAAGATCTGATCAACATGGGATTTGAGTACAGCGCCCAGGTGGAAGCGCCGGGACAGTTTGCCATCCGCGGCGGTATTGTGGACCTGTTTCTTCTCACGGAGGAAAACCCTATTCGAATAGAATTGTGGGGCGATGAGATTGATTCTATCCGAAGCTTTGAGACAGAGAGCCAGCGCTCCATAGAAAATCTGGAGGAGATCACCATCTATCCCGCGGCGGAAATGGTGCTGACCCAGGAGGTACTGGAAAAGGGCTTAAAGGCCATTGAGAAGGAAAAGAATACATCTGTGAAAAAGCTCCGGGAGGCATTTCTCACAGAGGAGGCAGGCAGACTTAAAAACACGGTGGAGGAAGCGGTAAATGCCATGAAGGAGTTCGAGGACTTTGCGGCAGCAGAACACTTTATCCGTTATTTTTATAAGGAGCCTGTGACATTTCTGGACTATTTTGATGAGGATAATACCCTTGTATTCCTGGATGAGACAAACCGTCTTCTGGAAAAAGGGGAGGCTGTGGAGACAGAATTTCGGGAGAGCATGAAGAACCGCCTGGAAAAAGGCTACCTCCTTGCCGGTCAGACAGACCTGCTGTGCGGATGGAAAAAGGTGGTCTACCGTCTGAACCGGAAAAACTGTGTATCCGTCTGTACCATGGAGCAGCAGAAAGCAGACTGGGAAATAAACGGACAGTACCGCACAGTCACAAAATCTGTGAATTCCTATAACAACAGCTTTGAGCTGCTGGTTAAAGATCTGAAATACTGGAAGAAGAACGGCTACCAGGTGCTTCTCCTCTCCGGTTCCAGGACAAGGGCCCAGAGGCTTGCCCAGGACCTTCAGGAACAGGAACTCAACAGTTTTTACACGGAGGACATGGACAGAACCATATCCCCGGGTGAGATCATGACCGCCTACGGCCACGCAAAGCGCGGATTTGAATACCCGCTGATCAAATTTGTCCTGATCACCGAAACCGATATTTTCGGGCAGGAGAAGAAAAAGCGCAGGAAGAAGACTGAGTACAGCAGAAAGAAGATCCAGAGCTTTTCCGAACTGAATGTGGGCGACTATGTAGTCCATGAAAATCATGGCCTTGGTATTTACCGCGGCATTGAGAAGGTCACGGTAGACAAAATCGTTAAGGATTATATTAAGATCGAATACTCCGGCAGGAGCAATCTTTACATTCTGGCAACCCAGCTTGATATGCTGCAGAAATACGCCGGAGCGGATGCGAAAGCGCCGAAACTCAACAAACTGGGCGGTCAGGAGTGGAAGAAGACAAAGACAAGGGTAAGAGGCGCTGTAAAGAACATTGCCAAGGATCTGGTGGCGCTCTACGCTGCCAGACAGTCCCAGAACGGCTATCAGTACGGGCCTGACACAGTGTGGCAGAAGGAATTTGAGGAGATGTTTCCCTTTGAGGAGACGGAAGACCAGCTAAATGCCATTGATGCTGCAAAACACGATATGGAGAGCAGGAAGATCATGGACCGCCTGGTCTGCGGCGACGTGGGATACGGCAAGACAGAGATCGCCATCCGGGCAGCTTTCAAAGCCGTGCAGGAGAGCAAACAGGTAGTGTATCTTGTCCCCACAACCATTCTGGCACAGCAGCACTACAACACTTTTATCCAGAGAATGAAGGATTTTCCGGTCCGTGTGGACCTGCTCTGCCGTTTTAAAACACCGGCGGAGCAGAAGAAGACCATAACAGATCTGCAGAAGGGATTGGTGGACATTGTTATCGGCACCCACCGTCTTCTCTCAAAAGACGTAAAATACAAAGACCTGGGCCTTCTCATCGTGGATGAGGAGCAGCGATTTGGCGTGACCCATAAGGAGAAGATTAAAAGTCTGAAGGAAAATGTGGATGTTCTCACGCTGACAGCCACTCCTATTCCGAGAACCCTGCACATGAGCCTGATCGGTATCCGTGACATGAGCGTATTGGAGGAGGCCCCCATGGACAGAACTCCCATACAGACCTATGTCATGGAGTACAATGAGGAGATGGTCCGGGAAGCTGTCAGCCGGGAGATCGCCCGGGGCGGCCAGGTCTATTACGTTTATAACCGGGTCAATGACATAGATGAGATCACCAACCGGGTAGCAAAGCTGGTCCCGGAGGCAAATGTGGCATTTGCCCATGGACAGATGCACGAGCATCAATTGGAGAAGATCATGTATGGTTTTATCAACGGTGAGATTGATGTGCTTGTCTCCACCACCATCATTGAGACGGGTCTGGACATCTCCAATGCCAATACCATGATCATCCACGATGCGGACCAGATGGGCCTGTCCCAGCTCTATCAGCTCAGGGGCCGCGTGGGCCGTTCCAACCGCACCGCCTACGCATTCCTCATGTATAAGAGGAACAAAATGCTCAAGGAAGTGGCGGAAAAACGCCTTCATGCCATCCGTGAGTTCACGGACCTGGGAAGCGGCTTCAAGATCGCCATGCGTGATTTGGAGATCCGCGGTGCCGGAAACTTACTGGGCGCGGAGCAGCACGGCCATATGGAGGCAGTGGGATATGACCTTTACTGCAAGATGCTGAGTGAGGCGGTAAAGGAGGCAAAAGGAATCAAACAGCAGGAGGACTTCGAGACAACCATCGACATGGATATGGATGCCTTCATCCCTCCCCGCTACATTCCAAACGAATACCAGAAGCTGGACATATACAAACGCATTGCCGGCATAGAGAACCAGGAGGAGTACGAGGATATGCTGGAGGAGCTCATGGACCGTTTCGGGGAGCCGCCGAAATCCGTACAGAACCTGCTGGCGATCGCCAATCTGAAGGCCCTTGCCCACAAAGTCTATGTGCGTGAGATCAAACAGAACGGCACAGAGGTGAAAATTTCCATGTTTGAGCGTGCAGAACTGGACGCTTCAGGATTCCCGGCTATTCTGGAAAAATATAAGAACAACATGACCATGCGTATGGAAGGCCAGCCATATTTCCTGGTATCTTTAAAGGGCCGCAGGCCAAAAGAGATTCTGGACGCTATGGAAATATTGTCCGGTATTCTCCACGAATTTGAGGGGATTTTACAGGAAAAAGAGGAAAATCCCTTGCCCTGAACGGAAAAAAAGCTTATACTATAAAGCGTCGGCGCACCCTATGGCCGATGCTTTATCTCATACCCCTTGGGGAAACAGGAAAACACAGGAGGACTTTATGAATAAATTTACAAAAACTCTCGCCTGCGCGGGACTTGTAGTGGTTCTGGGAACCACAAGCCTTGCTGGCTGCGGGAAATCACTGGACGGAACGAAAATAGCTGCTACCTGCGGTGATGATAAAATAACTCTGGGAACGGCCAATATGATGCTTCGCATGACACAGGCACAGATGGCCTCATACTATTCCATGTTCGGCGGCTCCACAGCCGGAATCTGGGATCAGGAAGGCGAGGACGGCAAAACTTACGGTGAAAACACCAAAGACGACATGATGGACCAGATACATAACATGGTACTCTTAAAACAGCATGCCAAGGACTATGACGTGACCATCACAGAGGACGAGCAGAAAAAAATCGAAGAGGCAGCCAAGAAATTCATGGATGACAACGATGCAGACACCATTGCCAAGCTGGCTGTCAGCCAGTCTGATATTGAAACCATCCTGGAGTTCTACACCTACCAGGAAAAAATGTACGACCCCATGACTGCTGATGTGGACACCAACGTGGAGGATTCCGAAGCTGCACAGAGCAAAATAACCGTCTGCCAGATATCCACAGCCGGAACCCAGGATGAGGAAGGCAAAACCGTGGAACTGACCGATGAAGAAAAACAGGCCAAAAAAGATCAGGCTCAGGCCGTCCTTGACAAAATCAATGCCCAGGAAGACCCGGCAGCCGCAGATATGGATGCCCTTGCCAAAGAGGTGGACGAGAACCTGACTGCATCCACCAAAACCTTCGGCAGCGACGACACTGCCCTGGACGATAAACTCAAGGAAGCCGTTAAGTCCCTGACCGACGGACAGGTAGCCCCTAAAGTCATTGAAGGCGAGGACGCCTACTATGTTGCCCGCATGGATGCCACCTTCGACGAGGACGCCACTCAGTCCAAAAAAGAAAGCATCGTCACCGAGCGCAAACAGGAAGCCTACAATGACCTCCTGAAAGAGTGGGGCAAAGACACCAAAATAGACGTAGACAAAAAAGTCTGGAAAAAAGTAACCTTAACTGATTCCGACTCCTATACCTTCAAACAGCCTGAGACCACCGACACAGGTGACACCGGAGCCGCTGACACCGGCGACACCAACACAGGCGATACCGGAGCTACTGACACCGGCGACACCAACACAGGCGATACCGGAACCGCTGACACCGGCGACACCAATACAGGCGATACCGGAGCCACTGACACTGACAACACCGACGCAGCAAACGCCGAGTAACACTATCTTTAAATACCGGGTAATCACTATCCACCGAATAACTAAAACTGCAGGGTCCAGCCAACCAACTGAACCCCTGCAGTTTTTTTACTCCAGCCGCATCCAAAGTCAGGTAAAAGAGGCGCGGGGCCGGGGGCGGGAAAGCATTCCAGGCAGGCGAGGCTGAGCCGCTCGGAGCCTCGAGCAGGCCTGGAATGCTTTCCCGCCCCCGGCCCCGCGCCTCTTTTACCGTCCCTTTTGCCCTCCCTTTTCCACAGCCATATCCATAAACCTCCTCCCCCCATCCGTCAAAAACTTATTCCTATGCCATACCACATAATGCACCCTCTCAAACCCCTCATCCTCAATCTCCCTCTTACAAACCCTTCCCTCCGATATTTCCCTCTCCACCAGCATCTCCGGCAGCACTGCCACACCAATCCCTTTCTGCACCCCTTTAATGATCGCCTGCGTACTGGCGCTCTCCCAGAGAGGCTCCGGCGTCATCCCTCTCACTGCAAACACATGGTCCACCAGTGTCCTGCCCACGCTCCCCTTCTCCCTTGCAAGAAGATCATACTCCTTTAAATCCCTTACAAACACCTTCTCTTTAACCGCCAGCTCATGCCCCACAGGCACAATGAGCACCAGCCTGTCCTCTGAGAAAGCCCGTGTCTCCAGCTCAGGCTCGGAAATCCCCCCTTCGATCAGGGCAAGATCCAGCTCATTATTCAGCAGCCCTCTCTGCAGGTTCCCCGCATTGGAGATCATCACCTTAACCTTCATGTCCGGCCGCTCCCTGCAAAATGCACTTACCAGATCAGGCAGAAAAAAATTCCCGAGGGAAATACTTGCCCCCACCCGTAGCACACCAAACGCGTCCCCGTTCAGCAGTCCCTTTTCCATCCTATCAAAGGACTCCACAATATGAAGTGCCTGTGCATAGAACTGCCGCCCGGCTTCCGTTACGAACAGCCTTCTGTTCATCCGGTCAAACAATCGTACCCCGTAATGCTGTTCGATCTCCTGGATCGTTCTAGTAACAGCAGGCTGTGTCATGTGAAGGGTTTTCGCTGCCTGTGTGATATTTTCCAGCCGGTAAACCTCCAGAAAAATCTTCATATGTCTTATCGTCATGTTTTTCCTCCGATTCATAACTAAAATGATATTATATCAATAAAATAATAGCATTTTACATATTGATACACAAGGGATATGATGAAGAAAAGGAGGCATTATAAGGAAATGGAAAAGACAGAGACAAAGAAAAAAAATCTGCTGCTGAAGTTGTTTTTCAGTACTCTGTATATCAGCAGTTTTACATTTGGCGGGGGATTTGTAATTGTCACATTTATGAAGAGAAAGTTTGTGGATGAACTCCACTGGATAGATGAGCAGGAAATGCTGGATCTGGCGGCGCTTGCCCAGTCCTCACCGGGGGCCATTGCCGTAAACGCCGCTATTTTAGTGGGCTGGCGTGTGTGCGGGTTTGCCGGGATGCTGACAGCGGTGCTGGGGACCATTCTTCCGCCCATGCTCATCCTGTCCGTTATATCATTTTTCTATGCAGCATTTGCCAGCAATGTGTATGTGGCATTGGTGTTAAAGGGGATGCAGGCAGGTGTTGCCGCAGTGATCCTCGATGTGGTATGCGGGCTGGGGAGCAATGTGTTCAAAGAAAAAAGCGGACTCAGCATTGGCATTATGGCAGCGGCCTTTGCAGCTACTTTCTTCTTTGACGTGAATGTCATTTATATCATTCTGACTGCCGGTATCATCGGGGCAGGGAAGGCATTATGGATATACAGAAAGGGGAAGACAGCATGATCTATATAAAGTTGTTTTTAAGCTTTCTTCAGGTGGGAATGTTCAGTGTGGGCGGCGGCTATGCGGCAATGCCCCTGATCCAGAATCAGGTGGTGGAGGCGCATAAATGGCTGACCATGGGTGAGTTTACAGATCTGATCACCATAGCGGAAATGACTCCCGGCCCTATAGCTGTCAATTCTGCCACATTTGTGGGAATCCGGATAGCCGGCTGGCAGGGGGCTGTCATCGCCACCTTTGGCTGCATTCTGCCATCCTGTCTGATCGTATCCCTGCTGGCCTACATTTATTACAAATACAAAGGCGTATCTGCCATGCAGTCTGTACTGGCCTGTCTGAGACCGGCTGTGGTGGCCCTCATTGCGGCGGCAGGTATCTCCATACTGCGCGTGGTGCTTTTCGCGGGCTCAGGGATCAGCCTGCAAGCAGTCAACTGGGTCGGGGCGGGATTGTTTCTGGCAGCTTTTGCGGTGCTGCGAAAACTGAAATGGAATCCCATTTTGGTCATGAGCCTGTGCGGCGTCCTGAATCTGTGTATTGGGATCATAAGCGGAATGTGATGGAAACACAGGCCGATTATATCGTTTCCTTTTTCCTGTACTGCATGGGTGTCATCCCATAGGTCCGGCAGAAGGCCCGGGTAAAATAGTTCTGGTCCCCATAGCCGCAGGAAAACGCGATTTCTCCGATGCTGAGGGACGTACCCCGGAGGAGTCTGCATCCGTTTTCCAGACGTACCTGGCAGATATAGTCATGGATGGAAATGTGATAGGTTTCCCTGAATTTCCTGGTCAGGGAGGCCCGGCTGCAGAAAAACTGGCGGCAAAGGTCATCAATGGTGAGTTTCTGGTCATAGTGCTTTTGGATGTAGCTGTGCACTTCACTGACAAGCTCATTTTTAGACAGATTCATACGGTTGCTGAGTGTAATGTACTGGGCACAGACTTCCATGATGGTTACCAGAGAGTCAATGGTCCCCTGTTCCCGGACAGGAATGCCGGCAATGGCCTCCTCAAGGGCATTGGCATCGGTTACAAGGGGAAGGGCCATCTCATAAGGCGTCCGGTCTGCATCCGGTCCGGCCTCCAGCGTCTGTCCCATCATCAGATAACCGGTGAGGGTGCCGAAGCTGTACAGAGGGGCAACAGCCTCATAAAGTCCGAAATGACATTTATAGATATGGAGCTTTTCCTGTTCGCGCACACGTCCAAAGGCCATGGTATCATGTTCCACGCAGAGGCGTTTTCCCTCCGGATGCTTCTGGATCAGACCGCAGAAGCATCCCAGTTCCCTGGGATAGGCGGCAATTTCCCGGAAATTCGTATCATAAATGCTGATGCGGAAACCGGATATGTGATATAGCTCTTTCAGTATACGTTCAATAGACAGGGACTGCTCCATATGTTTTCTCCTTTGCATAAAAAAACTGGTGTAAAATCGGATTGTCCGTATCTTACGCCAGTTTTTTCTATTAGTCAAGTTCTGTTTACATATTTAGCCACGATCTTCTTCATTTCCTCCATCTTCCGTTCCATATCCGCCACAAGCGTGATCTGTGTCCTGCAGCGGTCCAGGTTGTGATGCTCCCTGTGGATGCGGAAATAGGTATCTCCGTTCAGATAATCTGTCAGGAAACGCATTCCGCACTCCAGGGTCAGAAGTTTGGCGGAGAACGGGAGAAGGCGGATCTCTTCATCTGTCAGGGATGCACCTGCCTCGGAGAGAAAACCGGCTGTGTAAGCCTCGAAGAGACCGAGATCCATAGAGACAAGAGAAAGATTCTGTTCATCCTCGTCAGCGGTGCTTGCGCCGAAACGAATGCTGTCACCGAAATCATAGAGCACGGAACCGGGCATAACGGTATCCAGGTCGATGACGCAGATTCCCTCGTCGGTATCATTGTCCATCATAATGTTATTTAATTTGGTGTCATTGTGGGTAACGCGCAGGGGAAGGCGTCCTTCCTTAATGGCGTCTACCACAACAGCACCGTCCGCCTTCCGGTCCAGGAAAAACCGGATCTCTTTTTCTACGGAGGCAGCCCGGCCTGCTTTATCTTCTGCCACTGCTTTTTCAAAGAGCTCATATCGGTTCACGGTATTGTGGAAATCCGCAATGGTCTCATGCAGCGTATCAGCCGGATAGTCAGCCAGCAGCTTCTGGAAATGTCCGAATGCTTTTGCCGCGTTGGTGAAGAGTACCGGACGGTCCACGGACTGGTGGCAGGTAGCATTTTCAATGAAAAGATAGCTTCTCCAGAATCCGCCGTCACTGTCCTCGTAGAGGAGCTTCCCGTCACGCGTGGGGACAAGTGTCAGTGTCTCACGCTGAGGGTCACCGCCCTGCTCCTGTATTTTTTTCCGGAGGTGGGAGGTGACGCCCTGGATATTCTCCATCAGGCCCTGAGGGTCTGTAAAAATAGTGGTGTTGACTGCCTGCAGAATGTAACGCACGGGAGGTTTTGTCTCCCGTCGGAAATACACGGCATAAGTGGCGTTAATATGTCCGCATCCAAATGGCTCCGCGTAGATAAAGTCACCGTCAAAGAGGAAAGATTTTACAATTTCGTTTTTGATCTTATCCAGCATTTTCATTCTCCTTTTCCGTTCCAGAGGGTTTCCGGGTATACGCCCTCGCCGATCATCTGCTCAATGAAAGCTACAATTTTTTCTTTATCCTCATGGTAGGTGACGCCATACCATTTGGCTGGGGTGTCCATAACCTTTACATCACATTTTCCGGCATCCATCAGCTCCTGAACAACGGAGGGCAGGAAAAATTCTTTTTTCGCAAGGCCGTCTGTGCTGTCTTTAAAGAACTTCTGCATCTGCAGTTCGATCTCACCGAATATATCAGGGGTAAAGCCCCAGCAGTTCATGGACACAATGCTGTTCTCATCAATGTCCGTCCAGCCCTGGCCCTCCTCGTAAAATTGTGTCTGTCCCTGGTTCCGCTGTATTTTGGTCCGCTCGGTAACCGTGGTCAGATATCCGTTGTCAGCAGTACACACACCTCTTGCCACGTGGCCGTTTTCCGTCAGGGTATTCCTGAGAAGGTAGCCGGCCATGCAGTAATGATATTTGGAGGTATCTTCGGGCTGTTCCAGGAAGAAATCATGAAGCAGCCTGAATGCTTCCCTTCCATAGAAATCATCCGCGTTGATGACAGCGAAAGGACCGTCCACCAGATTCCTGCAGCTCCACACCGCATGGGCTGTGCCCCAGGGTTTGGTGCGGCCTTCGGGAACCTTCACGCCCTCGGGAACCTCTGTGATCTCCTGGAACGCATATTCCACCGGAATGACTTTTTCCAGGCGTTTTCCCACGGTCTCACGGAATACATCCAGGTTTTCTTTCTTAATGATAAATACCACCTTGTCAAATCCGGCCTTGACGGCATCGTAGACGGAGTAGTCCAGGATAAATTCCCCGTGTCTTCCCACCGGATCAATCTGTTTCAGCCCGCCATATCTGCTTCCCATACCAGCCGCCATAATCACCAATGTCATCATATCTACCTTCTCCTTTTCCTTTCGTGTGCTTTGCTTTGTTAATTCTTATTATATCGAAAACAGGTATGGATTCTATGGAATTTCGTATCAAAATTAGCATTATCGGATAAAAAGAAGAATAGTGCTAATATCCAATGAGAGATAAAGGATTGCAGAAAAAAGATATATGGTTCATAATAAAAGACGGAACTGTCAGTCCCGAATAGCGGCAAAGTCAGGTGAAAAGCATGCAGACATACCATGCTGTCTGCCGCAGAGATCCGGAAGGCTTACAGTGATATGCTAAAGAGGAGTTGTGAAATATGAGCAGTTTTGAGAAAGATCTATCTAAGGGAAATGTGGTAAAACAGCTGATCCTGTTTGCCGTCCCGTTTCTGGTGTCCAATATTATCCAGTCCTGTTATAATGTAGCGGATATGCTGATCGTGGGAAATTTCAGCGGTACGGTCAGTATGTCCGGCGTGAATATCGGAGGCCAGGTGACATTTATTCTGACGAATATTGTAGTAGGGCTCTGTACAGGAGGAACCGTACTCATAGCCCAGTATCTGGGGGCGCAGAAGAGGGAGGAGATGCGCAGGGCCGTGGCAACACTGATGACCACCCTGATCTGCGCCGCTGTCATCATTACTGTGGTGTCCCTTCTTCTGAAAACACAGATACTGGGGTGGATCCGCACACCGGAGGAATCCTTTGAGGAGGCCAGCCGCTATCTGACGGTGACTCTGACGGGTATTATCTTTATATTCGGCTATAATGTGCTGTCAGCAGTTATGAGAGGAATGGGGGACAGCAAAAGGCCCTTTTATTTTGTCCTGATCGCCTGTGTGACCAATATCGTCCTGGACCTGGTACTGGTGGCGGGCCTGGGATGGGGAGCCTTCGGTGCCGCGGTTGCCACCGTGATTTCCCAGGCGCTGAGTATGATCCTGTGCATTATCTATATGGTAAAGAACGGGTTTGTCTTTGATTTCCGCCCCTCCTCCTTCCGCATTTATAAACGGGAGCTGGAGATGATCTTTAAGATCGGCACGCCGGCAGCCATTCAGAATGGAGTGACCAGCTTTTCCTTTCTGATCATAACGGCACTGGTAAACTCCATTGGAGGTGTCAATGCATCCGCGGCCGTTGGTGTAGTGGGAAAATTCAACGGGTTTGCCATTATGCCTGCAGTGGCTATGGGAAGCTCCATTTCCACCATGTGTGCCCAGAATGTAGGGGCAGGGCAGTGGGACAGGGTGAAGAAGACCTGCAGAGTGGGAACCCTGGCCGCAGTGGTCTGCAGTTACCTTATTTTCATTCTGGTCAGAGTATTCCCGGAGGATATCCTGCGGCTGTTTGACAGCAGCAATGCGGAGATGATAAAGATCGGTGTGGAATATATCAGTACCTTCAGCTTTGATTACCTGCTCGTGCCGCTCTGCTTCTGTCTGAACGGTCTTTTTATCGCCACAGGACACACCACATTTACACTGATGAATTCCATGCTCTCCGCGCTGCTTCTGCGGATTCCGGCCAGCGTGTTCTTCGGCAGTATTATGGGAATGGGAATCATGGGTGTGGGAATCGGCGCTCCGGCAGCTTCAGCGGGCAGCCTGGTTCTGATCGTGTGGTTCCTGCTGTCCGGAAGATGGAAGAAAAATGTGGTGAAAGGCGGCTGATCCGGAACGGCTGCAATACCGGTACTTTTTTGAGCGGCTTTCGCGTAAACTAGAAGAAAGACGGGACAGCCGGTGAGTGTATGAGGATTTTGCTCTTTTTGTCGGAAGTTATCATTCCGCTTATTCTGTTTTACATAGTGGGATTTGGAATCCTGATGAAATGTGATGTGTACGAGGATTTTGTGAAAGGTGCAAAGGATGGTCTGAAGACAGTTGTGCAGATTCTCCCCACCCTCATAGGTTTGATGGTGGCCGTGGGGGTTCTGCGGGCATCTGGATTTCTGGATATGCTGGGCGGACAGCTTGGCAGGCTGACCGGAGCAGTGGGATTCCCGGCCCAGCTTGTTCCGCTGACTATAGTGAAAATGTTTTCTTCCAGCGCGGCCACAGGACTGGTACTGGATATTTTCAAAGAATTCGGGACGGATTCCAGGATTGGATTGATCGCCTCTGTGATGATGTCCTGTACGGAGACTATTTTCTATACCGTCTCCGTCTATTTTATAGCTGCAAAGGTAAAAAATACCCGCTATACCATACCCGGCGCTCTGCTTGCAACACTTGCAGGCATTGCGGCCAGTGTATGGCTGGCGGGGATGATGACTGTGTAGACAGCCATGGAAAAACACATGTTACGGGTCCGGCATGCCGGGCTCCTTTTTTACGCCAGATATTTCTCCAGGATACGATACAGCTCCCGCAGGTCGATGGGCTTAGACACATGGCCGTTCATTCCGGCTTCCAGCGCCTGCTCCTTGTCCTCCGCGAATGCGTTGGCTGTCATGGCGATGATAGGAAGCTCCTGCAGATCCGGTCTGCCTGTACTGCGTATCTTTTGTGACGCTTCGTATCCGTCCATGACAGGCATACGGATATCCATCAGCACAAGGCTGTAATATCCGGGTGCAGAGGAGGTTACCATGTCCAGTGCCTCCTGCCCGTTTACTGCTGTGTCTATCCGGGCATTTGTGACGGAGATCAGTTCTTTGGCTATCTCCAGGTTCAGTTCATTGTCTTCCACAAGAAGAAGGCGGCGGTCTGAATAATCTGCCTGTTTCTCTGATTCGGTGGCGGACATAAAGGGAAGTTCCTTGAAGGGATCAGGCCGGAGGGTATGGGGAACATCCTTTTTAAAGGGCAGTTCAATATAGAAGGTAGTTCCCTCACCTTCCCTGCTTTCAACACGGATATTTCCGTTCATCATTTCCGCGATATTCTTGGTGATGGCCATGCCAAGGCCGGTTCCCTCCATATGGGAAGCTCTGGGTGCGTCGGAGCGCTCGAAGGGCTGGAAAAGCCGCTGCAGAAACTCCGGAGACATGCCAATGCCCGTGTCTGAAAAGATAAAGCGGAACCGCACGGTATCATCCGAACCGGAGGGGATTTCCTGTACCTTCACGCGGATTCTGCCGCCCGGGTCCGTGAATTTTACAGAGTTTCCCACTATATTCAGGAACATCTGCTTGAACCGGAGCGGGTCGCCGATCAGGTCTTCGTGTTTGACTTCCTCCATATCCACAGTAAAGTCAAAATTCCCGCTGGCGATCTGGGGCTGGATGATTCCCGACAGAGTATCGAGCAGTTCCTTCAGGTTAAAACTTTCGCTGTTCAGTGTCAGCCTTCCGCTTTCAATTCTGGACATGTCAAGGACATCATTGATCAGGGAAAGCAGATGCGCAGAGGAGGAGGAAATCTTCTCAAGGCAGTCCCGTACTTTTTCCTTTTTATCAATATGGGCAAGGGCGATCCCCGTCATGCCGATGATAGCATTCATAGGCGTCCTGATATCGTGAGACATGTTGGACAGGAATACGGACTTCGCCTGATTGGCCCGTTTGGCTTCGTCCAGTGCTGCCTCCAGTTTCTTTTTGCTTATCTGCTCTTTGGCAAGTATCTCTTTGTTTTTTTCATCAATAATGCGCTGCCGTCCCGTAAAGTAAATCGTACAGAAACACAACAGCAGAACAACCGTCACCAGCACAGCGGCAATGATAAAATTCCGGAAAGAGCGGGTGGTGGTCTCCAGCACATTGGCCGGCACTGTGACCAGCAGGTACCAGGAGCTGTTGCCTACGGGCATATACACCAGATAATTGCGTTTGCCCATCCAGGAAAAGATCAGGGAACCGGATGCGCAGGCAGCCATGTCATTTCTAAGCTGAGTATCCGGCTTCGGTCCCTTCAGGTCGGACTGCGCCAGACTGTCCAGATAATTGTCTGTTATCATCATGGAGTATTCATAGTGCGGTTTCAGAAGGATATTTCCCTCTTTGTCTATGACCGTGGCATAGCTCTCTTCCGTATATACATTCAGAGCCAGAAGATATTCCAGCTCGTCAAAAGCAGGTGTCATGAAGATACCCGCTATTTCTGAGGCGCTTTCCATGCTTTCCTCAAGTTCCACATAATATAAAAGTTCATCCCCGATTCCAAAATTCACAATAGTCATGCTGTCATTATCAATGTATCCGGCTTTCTTTTCCTGAAAACTCAGGTCCTTCAGGCTTCCGGTGTCTCCGTCAACAGTCATGTACCCGCCCTCTTTATCCATGATCCCGGCAGTACGGTATTTCCAGATATTCTGTCTGCCCTTGAAATAGTCAAGAATATCTTCCCGGCTGACATATCCGTTGCGGTTCGCAGCCTCCAGGCAGCTTTCCAGGACAGAAAAATATTTGCTGTTCATCTGATCGAAGTGTGCGTCAAGCTGGGTGCCGAATGCGGACAGATTGCTCAGGTTGTCCCTCTCCACACCGAGGCGTATCTGCTGGAAAAAATAGAAAGCGATAATAAGTACCAGAACGGCAGCAGTCGTGGTGCTCAGGATGAAAGTTTTCCGCTTCTTAAACATATAACCCCCGATTATTTTTTTAGCGGTGATTCCGCGTATTTACCTGTATTCAGTATACCATATGGGGGTGGGCGGTTGCAATGATATAAGAGGAAGGGTGTTTTTTTAAATAAACATCCGGAATTTCTCAAAAAGCGTGTTGACAACTTTATAGTCAGATGTTACTATGGTAGCACGCTAAAGTGAACGAAGCACAATACATATACTTATAAGGCAGAGCATACATGACATTATACAGAATAAAGAGCAGCAAAAGTGCAGCATACAGTATGAAAAATAACGCAGAAAGGCAGGGTCAGCAGATGAGATATTATGATAAGGTAACACCGGACGGAACAAAAGATTTGCTGTTTGGAGAGTGTGACCAGCGTTCTCAGGTGACAAAAACCCTTAAGGACCTGTTTGGAGCCCAGGGTTATCGGCGGGTGATGACACCTGCATTGGAATTTTATGATGTGTTTGGAAAGGCGGCAAAATATCTGCCAAAGGAGACCATGTACAAACTTACAGACCATAAGGGAAGGCTTATGGTACTGCGTCCCGATTGTACAGTGCCCGCGGCCAGATTGGCGGCTACCCGGTTAAAGGGGATGCCGATGCCGCTCCGTTTATTTTATAACCAGAATATTTACCGTATGTTCCCGGAATTGAAGGGAAAGAGTACGGAGATCAACCAGGTGGGCATTGAACTGATCGGCGGAGTGCCTCTGCGAAGCGACCTGGAAGTGGTAGAGCTGGCATCCAGAAGCCTGGATATCATAAGCGGAGGCAAATACCGCCTGGAGCTGTGCCATATCGGATACTTTAAGGCCATCATGGACAGCCTGGATGTGGATGAGGATACCAAGGAGGACATACGTTTCCAGATCGAACAGAAGAATTATGCCTCCCTCACAGACATGCTGGGAAAATACCAGGACAGCCGCGCTGCACAGGCGCTGTTGAAACTGCCGAGACTGTTCGGCGGGTCTGAGGTGTTTGAAAAGGCATATGAACTGTTTGATGAGAACGGTGCCCGTGAGAGCCTGGATTACTTAAAGGGTATTTATGAATATCTGCAGACACTGGGACTGGGAGATAAAGTGATCATTGATCTGGGCCTTGTGAACCTGGCAGAGTATTATACAGATCTTATTTTCCGGGGATATTTCCGGGGAATCGGGGAGCAGGTGCTGTCCGGCGGGCGTTACGATACGCTCATTAAGGAGTTTGGGGAAGACCACTGTTCTGTGGGCTTCTGCATCAATGTGGACCTGGCAAGCCAGAAGGTTCAGCCTATGCCGGAAGCCATACCGGAGGTTTTGGTATTCGCACCGGATATGAAATTTTTATCAAAAGCAGTCCACCATCGCAGGACACTGGAGGACCAGGGCGTGCTGACGGAGAACTGTGTTTTTGATACCATGGAAGAAGCCTTTGATTATGCGAAAATGAGAGGGATACCGAAAGTACACCTGGTGGGAGAAGATATCACAGTTTGTTTAACCCGTACAACTTCCGGCAAATAACCGAGTCATCCGGTTATTTATCCTGAGTTATCCTGAGAAAACAGGTACGGCCCTAGATAAGATGTGACCGCACTGTGCAAAATTACCGTGCGTGGATTGAAACAAACACTGGGAGGCAGAAAAATGAAACCAATTAGAATCGCCCTGACAAAAGGGCGTCTGGAGAGTAAAACAATAGATATGCTGGAGCGCCTGGGATATGACTGTACCAACGCGCGGAAAAAGGGCAGAAAACTGATCATGCCCATAGGAAACGGCGAGATCGAGGTGGTGCTTGCAAAGGCTGCCGATGTGGTTACCTATGTGGAAAGCGGCGTCTGCGACATGGGTGTTGTGGGAAAAGACACCATTATGGAAAAGGGAGGCACCTTCTATGAAGTGGCTGACCTGGGATTCGGAAAATGCAGGTTTGCCCTGGCAGTTGTAAAAGGAAAGAACCTGTACGAGGGCTACCACAACCTGACCATTGCCAGCAAATACGTGAATGTGGCGAAGAACTTCTTCGAGCAGAAGAGTATGGATGTGGATATTGTAAAGATAGAGGGCAGTGTTGAGCTTGCTCCTGTTCTGGGGCTGGCAGATGCCATTGTAGATATCGTGGAGACGGGAACCACACTGAAAGAGAACGGCCTGGTGGTTGCTGAGGACGTATGCCCTGTAAGCGCCAGACTCATCGTAAATATTGCCAGCATGAAGCTGCGGAAAAAAGAGATCGAGTGTCTGATCGACAAGATGGAAAATGATGTGCAGAAGCGCAGGGAAAAGGAGGCGTAGACCATGGCATATACGATTCCGGAGAAGTTAAAACGGCTGGAGATATATGAACCGGTAACAGAGATATACGATATCCGCCTGGATGCCAATGAGAGCTTTCAAAATCTGCCGGATGATATCCGCAGGGATGTGCTGAAGGCTGTGGAGCAGGTGGAATTTAACCGCTATCCTGACCCCTTTGCCACAAAGCTCTGTGAGAAATTCGGACGTTTCTTTCACGTGAAGCCCGAACTTTTGACCGCGGGAAACGGTTCGGATGAACTGATCTCCCTTATTGTGCCTAATTTTCTGGAGAGCGGGGACACCATGCTGGTGGCCCTGCCTGATTTCTCCATGTACACCTTCTATGCGCAGATGAACAACATCCGTGTGGAAGCCCTGCAGAAGGCAGAGGATATGGTGACCAGTGCTGCGGATATTCTGGAACGGGCGAAAGCGAAGAATGCCAGGCTGCTTATATTTTCCAACCCCTGCAACCCCACGTCCCTGAAGCTGTCCAGGGATGACATCATAACCATCATCGAGGGTACGGACGCCCTGGTGATCGTGGATGAAGCGTATATGGATTTTGCGGAAGGCTCTGTTCTGGACGTAATAGAAAAATACGATAATCTCATTGTGCTGAAGACATGTTCCAAGGCCCTGGGTCTGGCCGCCATCCGTCTCGGATTCGCCGCCGCCGGCAAAGAGCTGACAGATATCCTGCACGCTCTGAAGTCACCGTATAATGTGAACTCTCTGACACAGGCTGTGGGCTGTGCCATTCTGGATCGTCCGGATTACATCAGGAGCTGTATCCGTTCGATCCAGAAGTCCAGGGATGAACTGTATCAGGAGCTTTTGGGGCTTAGGGAGAGAAAATCAGACATCCTGAATTTATATCCGACAACCACAAACTTCATTTTCATGAAGGTGAAAAACGCGGATAAAGTATTTGAAGAGATGAAAAAGAGGAGTATTTCCATCCGGTATATGAGCGGTTACCTGCGTGTGACTGCCGGAAGAAAAACAGAGAATGAAGCGGTTATCCGCGTGCTGGATGATCTGTTGAATTGAAAATAAACGGGTAACTGTTCAGCACTCTTACAGTTACAGGAAAGGAGGAAGCTGATTGAGAATCGGAGAGATTACAAGAAAGACAAAAGAGACAGACATCAGGCTTAGATGGAATCTGGACGGCACCGGCCGTTACATGGGAACCTGCAAAGTGGGTTTTTTTGACCATATGATGCAGGCTTTCTGTGTACATGGCGGATTTGATATGGATCTGGATATGAAGGGTGACCTGGAGGTTGACTGTCACCACAGCATTGAGGATCTGGGCATTGTTATGGGGCAGGCATTTGTCAAGGCTCTCGGAGATAAGGGTGGTATCCGCAGGTACGGCAGCTTCTTTATTCCCATGGATGAGGCACTGGGATTCTGTGCCCTGGATATAAGCGGCAGGCCATTTCTGGTGTTTGACGCGGAGTTTGCAAATCCTTCTGTGGGAACCCTGGACTGCTGTATGGTAAAGGAGTTCTTCCGCGCGTTTGCTTTTAACGCCGGAATCACCCTTCATCTGAAATGTCCCTACGGAGAAAATGACCACCATAAGATTGAGGCTCTTTTTAAGGCCGCAGCGCACGCACTCAGGGAAGCGCTGGAACCAAATGGAGGAAAAATACTTTCGTCAAAGGGGATGTTGGCATGATAGCGATCATTGATTACGGGGCAGGCAATCTTTTCAGTGTGAAAAATGCCCTTGATTTTCTGGAGGAGGAGAGCATCATCACTGCAGACTGCAGGGAGATACGCTGTGCGGATGCTGTGATACTGCCGGGAGTCGGGGCTTTTCCGGATGCCATGCATATGCTGAGAGAACAGGGGCTTGCAGAAGTCATAAAAGAGGAGGCACAGAAAAAGCCGCTTCTGGGCATTTGTCTTGGTATGCAGATGCTCTTTGAAAAGAGTTATGAGTTTCAGGAGACGGAAGGTCTTGGGCTGATACCGGGCTGTGTACAGCTTATTGACGGAGGGGGCTTAAAGATTCCCCATATGGGCTGGAATGACCTGACGGTCTTAAACCCCTGTGCCATGACGGAGAACATGCCAAAGGGCGCGTATGTATATTTTGTCCATTCCTTCCGCGCAGATACCGGTGATGAGAACATTTCCTGTTACACCATCTACAATGAGCGGATTCCCGCTCTGGTACACCGGGGGTATGTGTACGGCGCCCAGTTCCATCCGGAGAAAAGCGGTGCCGCAGGTCTGGAACTTTTGAAAAATTTCGCAAGGCTGGTGAGAAAATGATTATATTACCTGCAATTGATATAAAAGATAAAACATGTGTGCGGCTTGTAAAAGGTGACTATGCCACTGCGCATCAGGTGGCTGAAAGCCCTTATGAGACAGCTGACTCCTTCCGGGAAGCCGGTGCCGCCTGGATCCACATGGTGGATCTGGACGGAGCAAAGGACGGAAGGCCGGTCAATGAAGAGATCTTTGAGAAAGTGGCCGGGGAGTCAGGCCTGAAAGTGGAGGTGGGCGGAGGGATCCGCAGTATGGATACCATTGAACGGTTTCTGGAAAAGGGTATTTCCAGGGTCATTTTTGGTTCTGTGGCGGTCAAAGACCCCTCCCTTGTAAAAGAGGCGGTCTGTAAGTTCGGTGATAAGATCGCAGTCGGTATTGATGCCAGGAACGGTATGGTGGCCACAGAGGGGTGGCTTGAAAAGAGTGATGTTACATATCTGGATCTGGCACGGGCCATGGAAGACGCCGGGGTGAAAACCATTATCTATACAGACATTTCCAGAGACGGGACACTTTCGGGTGTCAATACAGAGCAGCTTGGAAAGCTGAATGAGGCGGTATCCTGCGATATCATTGCCAGCGGCGGTGTCCGTTCCATTCAGGATATCCTGGACTGTAAAAAACTTAACTTATACGGGTGTATCTGCGGAAAAGCCGTTTACACCGGAGCGCTTGATCTGGCCTTGGCTATAGAAAAGGCAGGTGAGCAGACATGTTAGCAAAGAGAATTATACCCTGCCTGGATGTAAGAGACGGCAAAGTGGTTAAGGGCGTGAATTTTGTGGGTATCAAAGAGGTGGGAGATCCGGTGGAATGCGCCATTGAGTACGACAGGCAGGGAGCAGATGAAATCTGTTTTCTGGATATCACAGCGACCCATGAGGGAAGAGGAACTATGGTTGATGTGGTATCCAGAACGGCAAAACATGTATTTGTACCCCTCACAGTAGGGGGCGGCATCCGCACAGTGGAGGATTTCAGGGAAATCCTCCGTGCCGGAGCTGACAAGGTTTCCGTCAATTCAGCAGCAGTCAGGAATCCGGAGCTTATCAGGGAGGCGGCTGCCATATTCGGAAGTCAGTGCGTGGTGGCTGCCATTGATGCAAAAAGGGATGAGAAGGGCAAATTTAAGGTCGTGGTGAACGGCGGAAGGATAGATACAGGTCTGGATGCCATAGAATGGGCACAGAAGTGCCAGCAGCTTGGAGCAGGCGAGATTCTCCTCACGTCCATGGACACAGACGGATGCCGTGACGGTTTTGATCTGGAACTGACTAACGCAGTCTGTGACGTGGTGTCCATACCGGTCATTGCCAGCGGCGGCTGCGGTAAGCTGGAGCATTTTTCAGAGGTTTTCAGGGAGAGCAAAGCAGATGCGGCACTGGCGGCTTCCCTGTTTCATTTCCGGGAGCTGACTGTGGAACAGGTAAAAGAGCATCTGAGAGAACAGCAGATTCCGGTCAGGAGGTAGACGATGGATGTAGAACGTTATTTTCAAAAAAGTGAACTGATACCGGCTGTTGTGCAGGAGGCAGGTACCGGGGAGGTGCTGATGCTGGCCTACATGAACCGGGAAAGCCTTGAAAAAACATTTGAGACCGGATATACCTGGTTCTACAGCCGTTCCAGACAGGAACTGTGGAACAAGGGAGCAACCTCCGGCCACATACAGAAGGTGATTGATATCAAAGCAGACTGTGATGATGACACCCTGCTCATAACAGTGATCCAGACAGGCGCGGCCTGCCATACCGGTGCACACAGCTGTTTCTTTAAAGATATATGGAAAGAAAAAGGAGGACGCCCCTTATGATGGACGTAATAAAAGGCCTGTACGAAGTGGCCCTGGAACGGAAAGGCACAAAACAGGAAGGTTCTTACACCTGCTATCTCTTTGAACAGGGATTGGATAAAATACTGAAAAAATGCGGTGAGGAGTGCAGTGAAGTCATCATTGCAGCCAAAAACGGAAAAAATGAGGACACGGCCAACGAAATCTGTGATCTTCTTTATCATCTGATAGTCATGATGGTGGAGAGCGGAATCTCCATGGATGAGGTGGAGGAGATCCTGGAGCAGAGAAGACAGAAAATCGGGAATTTGAAAAAGTTCCATGTCAGTGACCATGAATCATAAATAGAAAACAGGCGGAGAAAACAAGGGGCGGCTGTCCCGGACCGTGCGTTATGCATAAGTCCGGGGCAGCCGCTTTTTCATGTCTGAAAGATGCAGGATCAGGGTGATTCGGTACGGCTGCGGATATTCTGGCGGTACAGCGACGGTGAAAGGCCTACGGAGCGTTTGAAAGCCCTGGAAAAGTAGTATTCGTCTTTCATGCCTACATAGGAACAGATTTCCCGGACCGTGTAATCTGTGCGTTCCAACAGGAGTTTAGAGCGCTGAATGCGCAGATCCAGAAGATAATTCTGGGCTGTAGTTCCCGTAAATTTGTGAAATATCTTAGAAAAATAACTGCGCTCCAAACCGACATGCTCCACAATGTCCTGAACAGTGATTGGATAGATATAGTTGCATTTTATATAAGATTTGGCTTTTCCTATATGTTCAAAGAGAACGGTCTGGTTCTCCTTCTGATATTTTCCCGAGAGACTGTAGGACTGTGCAATGTTGGAAAAGATGGAGTACATGAGGGACTGTATTGTAAAATCATTACAGAATCCCACCGATTCCAGATGTTCTGCAAGTGTCCGGATGGTTTCATCTATGGAATACTGTGGATGCAGCTTATGAACAGGAGACTGCCTGGAAAAGCCCAGCTGCTCCGTGAGGGTATCTGCACTGTCACCGGTAAAAGCCAGCCAGGAAAAATGCAGAGGATCTTCCGGCGAGGTGTGATAGCTGGCAAGCTGTGAGGGATATATGATAAACAGATCTCCCTGCCGGATGGGATAGGCAGCGCCCTCACATATATATGTTCCCCGGCCCTGCGTGATATAGTGTATCAGATATTCGGAGCGGGTATGCGGAGGCATGCGGAAATCCGGTGCACACTCCTCATAGCCGCAGTATTTCAAATTCACATCTCTCTGGATCTTTGAAGCGTAATATTCCTCAATTTTCATAAAAAATCCCCCTTATTTAAACAGTATAATACTATTATGCACAAAAAACAACATGAATCCATCATAAGGACAAGAGAGTGTATTTTGTTTTAAGGCAAATCTTTTATAATGGAATCATAAGAAATGCTGATGGAAACATGCAAAACAGAGAGAAGGTATTACCTAAGGAGGTAAAAAGTATGTTAAGAAGAAAAATGTTAGCGGCAGCATTGGCAACAGGATTGGCAGGGACTTTGGTGCTTGGGGGCTGCCAGGGCAGCGGCAGCAAAGGAAAGACTGCTGATGGAAAAGACAGCGTGCGTTTTATGGTCGGGGGATCGGCAGCCGAGCTGGAACAGTATAAGAAGGCCGTGGATGCCTTCAATGAACAGAGTGAGGATGTTGAGGTAACATTTGTAGGCGTACCGGGGGACAACTACAATGAGAAGATCATGACACAGCTCAAGTCAAAGGAAGCTCCTGACTGTTTCTATTCAGAGGAAGCCTCTTATGGAGAACTGAATAAATCAGACATGCTTCTGGATATATCAAAATATCTGGATGAAAGTGATTCCAATCTGAAGAGAGAAGATGTGCCTGAAAATTTACTGGAAAACTATACGTTTGAGGATAAGGTGACAGGAGTTCCGGTGGACTGTAACCCTATGGTGATCTATTACAACGCAGACCTGTTTAAAGAGCTGAACATAAAATCACCGCAGGAATATGTGGATGAGGGCAAATGGAATTTTGAGGCGCTTCAGCAGGTATCAGAACAGCTCAGGGATGCTTCAAAGGTTGGGTTTGTATATGAGAACTGGTGGGGAACGCTTTACTCTTTCCTTTTTTCCGCAGAGGATCCTGTCTATTCAGATGATATGACAAAAGCAGAGTTCGGTTCTGAGCGGGCAAAAGCCGGCCTGACCTATCTGGACAGCAATATCAAGTCAAAAGCCTTTACCTTTGCAGGTTCTCTGACCAGTGGAGAGTCACCGGACACGCTGTTTGTATCAGGCCAGGCGGGGATGCTGTATGCGGGGCGCTGGTATGTGGCGGATTTTACGGATTTGAGTTTTGCATATGATGTAGCTCCGTTCCCGTACTATGAGGAACCCTCACAGGCAGTCTGCGCTATGCCGGCAACACCCATGGTCATAAATAAGAAGGCATCCAATCCTGATGCGGTGTGGGAGTTCGTATCCTTTTACTGCGGAGAACAGGGACAGAAGATCAGGATGGAAGGTCAGGGCAATGCGGTACCCACAGTTGACGGGCTGGATGAGATCGTGCTGACAGGAACGCCAGAACATGCACAGACTTTCCTGGATGCTGTGGATATTGCACTGGTGTATCCAAAGGCAGAGGCGCTTCATCCGGGTATGACAGATTCTATTACAGGTGAAGTGGAAAAACTGCTGGTGGGAGAGCAGGATGTGGAGCAGACCCTGACAAATATCGTACAGACAGTCGATGATGAACTTCAGAAATAAGCAGGTATGTGGGGAAGGGATGGACATATGAAAAAAAGTAAACTGGAAAAATCCAGAAACAGATGGGGGATCGTGTTTATCCTTCCACAGCTCATTAGTCTGGTCTGCCTGGGAATCATACCTATTGTGATCGCATTTGTGCTGAGCTTCTTCGATTGGAATGGATTCAGTGCTCCGGTATTTACAGGATTCCAGAATTTTAAGGCAGTGTTTACAGATCCGGATACAGGGATTGCCATTAAGAACACCCTGGTCTATTCCGTTATCTACGTGCCATGTTCCATTGTGCTGTCACTGGGGCTTGCCATGCTGCTAAATAAGGCATGGGGGAAGATGTTCTACCGCGCCGTTTTCTTTCTCCCTCAGATTGTTACCTCTGTGGGAATCGCAGTGGTATGGTCCTGGATCTACCAGCCGCAGTTCGGTATTCTGAACATGATATTGAGATTTTTCGGAATAGAGGGGAAGGAATGGCTGCGTGACCCATCCACTGCAATGGGGGCAGTCATTGTCATGAGTATCTGGTGGGGGCTGGGGTACAATATCGTGCTGTTTCTGGCTGGTCTTCAGAATGTCCCCAGGACGTATGTGGAGGCAGCAAAGATTGACGGCGCAAATGAGCGGCAGGTATTTTTCAATATTACAGTTCCGCTTATCTCACCTACCACACTGCTGGTGACTATCACTACAATGATAAATGCATTTCAGGTCTTTGACCAGATGTTCCTGCTGACATCCGGCGGGCCGGCAAAGAAGACGTATACCATGGCGATCCATATATATCAGACGGCATTCAAGAGCTATGAGCTGGGCAAGGCATCCACAGCGGCACTGATCCTGTTTTTCGTGGTTGTGGCTGTATCTGTGATACAGTTTAAGCTTTCTGACAAATGGGTTCATTACGGAGAGTAGGTGAGATTATGGCGAACAGAAAGAATAAACAAAAGAGATTTTATACCCTGCTGGTTCAGGTAATACTGGTATTCATGGCTGTACTTGCTTTATTTCCGTTTTTGTGGATGATCTCTACTTCCCTGAAGGGTTCAGAGGAGGCATTTGCCTATCCGCCGAAACTGATACCGGAAATCTTCCACTGGGATAATTATGAAAAAGCCATGACAGCGTTGCCTTTTGGAAAGGCATACCTGAACAGTCTGAAGCTGGCTGTCATCAATGTGACAGGTCAGGTGCTCACCTCCGCTATGGCGGGATATGCACTGGGAAAACTCAGGTTCCGGGGATCAGGGGTGGTGTTCGGCGGCTTTATAGCGGTCATGATGGTTCCATATACGGTAATATCCATCCCGCTGTTCCTGATCTTCAGCCAGTTAAATCTGATCGACACACATTTGTCCATTATTTTGATGACAGTTGCCTATATGCCCATGGGAGTATTTCTGTGCAGACAGTTTATTATGGCACTGCCCGATGAGCTGATGGAGGCAGGAATCATCGACGGTGCAAACTATGGTTCCATGTTTTTCAGAATCGTGCTTCCGCTTGTGAAACCGGCACTGGCATCTCTGGGAATCTTCTCATTTATGTGGAATTGGAATAGTTTCTATACACCGCTTATATTCTTAAATTCCCAGGAGAAATATACGGTGCCCCTGCTTCTGAATATGTTTAAGGGGAAATATACAGTGGACTGGTCGCTGATCATGGCTGCCTCCACAATTGCGGTGATTCCTGTGCTGGCAGTATACCTGTTTGCACAGAAATATATTATTGAAGGAATTACAATTACAGGAATGAAGAGTTAAAGACAGGAGGTAATTATGCCAAGAATAGCTTTTATGGGGGCAGGCAGCACAATATTTGCAAAGAGTGTGCTGGGCGACTGCATCCTGACACCGGAGATACAGGAGCTGGAGATCGCGCTGCACGATATTGACCCGGTGCGGCTGGAGGATTCCAGGAAAATGCTGGAGAACATAGCCTCAAACGCGGGGCGCAAAGTGAGGATTGAGGCCCACGCTGACAGGAAACAGGCTCTGAGAGGGGCGAAATATGTTGTCAATGCCATACAGGTAGGGGGATATGATCCCTGCACAATTACGGATTTTGAGATTCCGAAGAAATACGGACTGCGCCAGACCATTGCAGACACCCTGGGGATAGGCGGCATATTCCGGGCACTCAGAACCATACCCGTGCTGGAGGAATTTGCTGCCGACATGATGGAAGTATGTCCGGATGCCCTGTTCATCAACTATTCCAACCCTATGGCCATGCTGACCGGATATCTGCAGACATACACGAAAATCAACACCATCGGTTTGTGCCACAGCGTGCAGGTCTGCATTCCCCAGCTCTTTAAGGCTCTGGACATGGAGGAACTGGTTCCGGAGGCAAGATGGGAGATTGCGGGCATTAACCATCAGGCATGGCTTTTGAAGGTTCAGGACGGCAGAGGAAATGATCTGTATCCGGAGATTAAAAAGCGTGCAGCGGCCTTTTTAAACGGCGAGGCTTCATATGACGCGGGCTGGGATAAGGTCCGCTATGAGATGATGCTGAGGTTTGGATATTACATAACAGAATCCTCTGAGCATAATGCGGAATATACGCCATGGTTTATAAAAGACAGGTATCCGGAGCTGATCGAGCGATATAACATTCCTTTGGATGAATATCCGAAACGCTGTATCAAACAGATCGGAGACTGGAAGCAGATGCGGGGAGAGCTGGTACAGAATGCGGAGATCAAGCATGAGAAGAGCCGCGAATTTGCATCGTTTATCATAAATTCTATGGAGAATGATGTTCCCTACCGCGTACACGGCAATGTCCGGAATACGGGCCTGATTCCCAACCTTCCCCCCAATGCATGTGTGGAGGTTCCCTGCCTGGTAGACAGGGATGGAATCCATCCCTGTTATGTGGGAAATCTTCCGGAACAGTGCGCTGCCATAAACCGTACGAACATCAATGTTCAGCTTCTGACGATCCAGGCCGCAAAATCCAGACGGAAAGAGGATATTTATATGGCGGCCATGATGGACCCCCATACAGCGGCGGAACTGTCCATGGATGACATCAGGGCAATGTGCGATGAAATGCTGGAGGCACACGGTTCCTGGATGCCTGAATACAGATAATAAACGTAAAAAGCAAGGAGATAAGTCAGATGGAGAAAGTATTGAGAGTGGGTGTGCTGGGCATGGGAAATATGGGAAAAGCCCATGCGCGCAGTATGATGAGAATGGAGAATGTGGAGATTGCAGGACTGTGTTCTTCTCCGGCAGATGATGCAGAGGCCTTTGCCCGTGAAAATCATCTGGACTGCGGGATTTATGATGACGGTTTCCGCATGATAGAGGAGGCAGACCTTGATGCACTTTATATCTGCCTGCCGCCTTTTGCCCACAGCGGACAGCTTGAAGCGGCAGCAGACAGGGGAATCCATGTATTTATTGAAAAGCCCATTGCCCTGGATGTGGAGAGAGGAAAATCCATGTCGGATGCAGTGGAGCGTAATCATATTGTTTCCCAGGTAGGATACCATATGAGATTTGGAAGTGCGGTCAGGAAATTTAAAGAGTATATGGAAAACGGTACTGCGGGAAAACCTACGCTTTACATGGCAGATTATGAGTGCAACAGCCTTCACGGGCCCTGGTGGCGTGATGTTTCAAAATGCGGCGGTCAGGTTTTTGAGCAGGTCATCCATCTGTATGATATGGGGCTTTATCTGATGGGGGATGCGGATTGTGTGAACGGACATATTGCGAATCTCTGCCATCAGGATGTGGAGGGTTATACCATTGAGGATACCAGTGTCTGCAGTATACATTTTAAAAATGGCGCTCTGGGTTCCATATGCGGTTCCAACTGTTCCGTAAAAGAACAGTGGAACGGCAGATTCCGGGTCATCTGTGAGCATATGACAGCAGATTTCACTGACCACAATCACGGTGTTTTTACTTTTACAGATGAGAAAGAGCTCCGTACAGAAACGGTTGCGGAGGAAGTGGATGCCACGTATCTGGAGGACTGCTGTTTTATAGACACTATACGGGGCAGAAGGGAAAATACGGCAGGTGTGCCGGAAGGTTTAAAAGGTCTGCGGCTGGTGAGCGCAGTGGTGGAATCATCAGGAAAAAACGGGGCACGTGTTGTGCCGGAATAAGAAAGAAATGACAAAAAGGAGAAGGTAAAATGACAGGAAAAGAGATTGTTTCAACAGAACCGAGAAAAGCATACCTCAGAGAATATGAAGACGTTCCGGTGAAAGAGAATGAGATTCGCGTGAAAGTAGAATTTGCCGCGGCAAAACACGGAACGGAGTTTACTCATTTCAGGGGTGAAGATCCATTTTTGGAAAATATTTTTGATGAAGAATATCTTCTTTTCAGAAAGAGCAAAGAGGCAGCAGAGAAACCATTTTTTATGCGCCCCGGAAATATGTGGATCGGTCATATCACAGAGATGGGAAAGGAAGTAAAGGGATTTGAAATCGGAGAGCGGATAGCCGGTTATGGCCCTCTCAAAAGTACCCACACCCTCAAGGCAGAGGAGGCATTTAAGATGCCGAAACGTATGACATGGAAGGAAGCTGTGTGCTATGACCCTGCACAGTTTGCCCTTGGAGGAATCCGGGACGGTCAGGTAAGGGTAGGAGATAATGTGGTGATCTCAGGTCTGGGAGCCATCGGCCTGCTCGCTGCACAGTTTGCAAGACTGGCGGGAGCGGCAATGGTGATTGTATGCGATCCTATCGAAAAGCGGAGAAATGTAGCATTGGAGAATGGGGCGGATCTGGCTCTCGATTCTTCCTCCGTGGATGTGGGATTTGAGATCAAGAAAGCAACCGGGAAACGTGGGGCTGATGTAGTGATAGAGACCAGCGGTAATTACCATGCGCTCCAGCAGGCGATCAGGGGTGTGGTTTATAACGGAAATGTAGCTGTCGTCGGATGGTATCACGAATGTCTGGGCGGCCTGAATCTCGGAAGGGAAGCACACTTTAACCAGCCCAACATCATTATATCAAGAGCCTGCAGTGAGCCGAACCGGGAATATCCCAGATGGAGCTTTGAAAGAATCTGTAACACCTGTTGGGATATGCTGGCAAAAGGCCTGCTGAAATGTGAAAATATTGTTGACCCGGTTGTGCCCATAGACAAGGCCGCTGAGACCTATATGAGTATTGACAGGAACCCGTCCAGCAGTGTAAAGATGGGAGTAGAATTTTAACTGAATAAAGTTGGTGTATAACGGCCGGCCGGAGACATCCTGCAGGCCGTTATTTTCATGTTTCCCTTCCCTCCGTTGGAAGATTGTGTTAAACTAGACAAAGAAAAAGAGTGAAAAGCTAAAAGTACCGGGATGTGCCCGGTCTGTGAGAGAACGATTAAGGGATAAAAAGATGAAGATTTTGAAAACGGCGGGGAAAGTCATAGCAGCACCTGTGCTTTTCTGTGTATTTTTGCTGGCAAGGTGTTTTCAGTTTTTTTTAAAGGTCTGTGGAGCTGTGGTAACATTTGTGTGCATTCTGGCAGCCGTGGTGCTGACCATCGGCGTGGTGGCACAGATTGCGCTGCAGATGCAGGGACGCGGTCCGGGGATCGCAGCGATCATCATCAGTGTCTTGGTGGCGGCTGTTCTGGCATACGTGCCGGGCGCCGGTGTAGGTGCCGTGATGGTTGTTCTGGAAGGTATCTGCAGCTGGATCATGAAGTTTTATAAAACAGCGCTGGAGAGCGTACATATTGTGCACAAAAAGACAGGATACAAATGGGCCGATTATGACTGGGACAGCAATAAAGTCTACAACAGTGTCAGGAATTCTGCCATTGGAGAGAGCGAGAGAAGGATACATTACTTTAAGGGTATCCACACCCAGGAGGAGTTAAAGCGGCGCGCCTGGGCACTGCTGAAGATCTACCAGCCGGACAACCGGTTTGGGGAGGATGAGATAACGAGAAGCATTATGGCGGAATATGATTATTTAAAAAAGAAGCTGCCCAAAAGCAGCAGCGAGGAGTGACAGCAGGCGCCTTCCGGCAGCAGTACACTTCGCCTCATGTACCGCGAAAAATGCAAAAAGTGCCAAAAGAATCCCTGCGGATGCGTTGACAAGCCTTTAAAAAAAGTTATAATAATAAATAGAGAATGTTAATTGCAACAGGAGTATGGTTGTTGTGTGTGTTGAATGTATGTATTCGTAACAGTTCAGCTGACTGAACCGTTATGAACAAATTAATGATTGTGTGGAGGATATGAAATGAAAGTATTAGTGGAAACATCTGCAAGACATTTACACTTATCCCAGGAACATCTGGAGATTCTGTTTGGCAAAGGCCATGAGCTGACTGTAAAGAAAATGCTGAGCCAGCCGGGACAGTTCGCATGTGAAGAAAAAGTTGAAGTGATCGGTTCCAAAGGCAGCCTGAAAATGTCTGTTTTAGGACCTGTAAGAAAAGATACTCAGGTTGAAGTATCCCTGACAGACGCAAGAAGCCTTGGCGTTGCTGCTCCTATCCGTGAGTCCGGCGATATCGCAGGCACAGGCGCATGTAAATTAGTTGGCCCGGAAGGTGAAGTAGAACTGACAGAGGGCGTTATTGCTGCAAAACGTCACGTACATATGACTCCGGAAGATGCTGAAAAAGCAGGCGTAAAAGACAAAGACATCGTTAAACTGGAAATCGAGTCTCCAAACGGAAGATCTCTTACATTCGGTGATGTAGTTGTACGTGTAAGCGCTTCTTATGCAACAGCAGCACACATTGATACAGATGAAGCCAACGCTTTGGCTCCTGGAAAAGAGTGCTACGGAGAAATGACGAAATAATCTGAGACTGACAGATTTGCGCCCGGTATTGACCGGGCGCTTTTTTTATAAAATTACTATTTACATTACCCTTGACAGAATCCCCCGGTTCTGTTACGCTGAGAACATATTCAAAACGAAGGCGTTCTGCTTTTGATTTCTTCGCAGTTTCTGCGGTTTTCCATTTTTAACAAATCTATAAAAGGAAGTGGGTGAGGCTTTGGGCGAAGTCTGTCTTTTTGTATTGTATTTTCCATTCTAAAAAGATATAATAAAGGGAGAAATGTATGGGAGACATTGCATATCAAAATAAAGATATTGCACTTAAATATTTCGGCGATGCACTGAAGAATAAAAAACTGACTGTATATGGCCTGCCGCATATAAAAATAAAGGATTCCAGGCCTACAAACCTTCCTGCTATAGAAGCCAATGAGTTAAGGATAGATAATCTATTTATCCTTGAGGACGATTCCTATGCGCTGATCGATTATGAGAGCACTTTCGGGATTCAGGACATCATAAAATATGTAAACTACATAGCCAGGATCTTGAAACGTTTTATCAGACAGGAAAAAGGCCGGAGATCAGGAAAAGGCAGAAAAAGGCTGCCGATCATCCATCTGATCATTATATTTTCAGCAGATATAAGTGATATAGATCCAAACATTCTGGACGTGGGATGTATGCAGCTGAAAATAGAACCGGTGTATCTTCTGCGCATGGATACAGCAAAAGTTTTATCAAAAATTCAGTGTAAAGTGGAAATGAAAGAAGCTTTGGATGATGATGAACTGCTGGAACTGATTGTTCTGCCGCTTACGGTAAAAGGCAGGGCAGAAAAGCAGGCATTGGCAGAGGAGACGGTAAGGCTGGCGCAGGAGATTCGGGATGAGGAGCAGCGCATGCAGGCCCTTGTCGGAATCCTTACCTTTGCGGATAAGATCTTAGACAGGGATTATGCAAAAAGGATCAAGGAGGTGATAGGCATGAATAAGGTTGAACAGTTATTTTTTGATGAAGGAGTTGAGATGGGTATTGCAAAGGGCATTGCCAGAGGCAGAGTAAAAGGTGCGGCAGAGGGCAGAGCGGAGCTGATTGGATGTATAAGAAAGAAGTTAAAAAAGGGCTATGCGGTGATTGAGATTGCTGAAGTATTGGAATTGGAGGCCTTATACGTCAGGAGAATAGCAGATCTGATACAAAATGAGCCCGAGGATTCTGATGTGGAGATTGCCGAGAAGCTGTTCCGGGAGGAGAGCGTGCAGCAGACCGCCGGATAAATCGGGAATGCTGATAAAATGTTATTATATGGTATAGGAAAGCCGAAGAAAGAAGATATTAATAGGGATATCTTTTTGCCTTCGGCTTTTTATATTGTCTTGAGGAAATACAAAGAATATAAATGACCGAGTATGAACGAATATGGATATATATACTTGAATACACATTAAAATATTCAAAACTGTGCATATTGCACCAAAATGAGTCGCCATTTTCGTGAATTAATTTGATTGAATTTGAACGAATATGGCTGTATAATACAGATAGTGAAAGAAAGAGATAACCGGAACAACCGGACAGGAGGGAAGCATATGATTTACACGGTCACATTCAATCCGTCACTGGATTATATCGTTTCCGTCGAGGATTTTCAGCTTGGTATGACGAACAGGACAGATTCCGAACTGCTGCTTCCGGGCGGCAAGGGCATCAATGTATCCACAGTGCTCATGAACCTGGGTATTGAGAATACGGCACTGGGATTTACCGCCGGATTCACTGGCGATGAGATCCGCAGGAAAGTGGAGGAGATTGGCGTGAAAGCGGACTTCATCCAGATAGAGAAGGGAGTCTCAAGGATCAATCTGAAGCTGAAATCCATTGACGGTACAGAGATTAACGGACAGGGGCCGGATATTGGGAAAGAAAAGGTGGAGGAGCTGCTTCGGCGGCTGGATGGCCTGAGTGAGGGGGATGTGCTTGTCCTTGCAGGCAGTATCCCGGCATCTATGCCGGATGATATTTACAGGGATATCATGAAGCGGCTCACCGGGAGAGGAATCATGATCGTGGTGGATGCCACCAGAGATCTGCTGGTCAATGTACTGGAGTATCACCCCTTCCTGATCAAGCCCAACAACCATGAACTGGGAGAGATATTCGGTACGGAGATCAAAACCAGGGAGGAAGTTCCCCCATACGCCAGAAAGCTGCAGGAAATGGGGGCTTGTAATGTGCTGGTTTCCATGGCAGGGCAGGGCGCGGTGCTGGCTGCTGCAGACGGAAGCTGCCATATGGCGCCTGCCCCAAAAGGGAGGCTTGTAAATGCAGTGGGAGCAGGGGATTCCATGGTGGCCGGATTTCTGGCCGGATGGATGGAAAAGAAAGATTATGTCCACGCATTTCATATGGGAATCGCGGCGGGAAGTGCCAGCGCGTTCTCGGAATACCTGGCGAAACGCGAGGAAATAGAAGCTGTCTATCAAACCATATAAAGGAAGGAAACGGGTATGAGAATAACAGATTTACTGGACAAGAGAAGTATTTCCCTGAATGGTGCCCCAAAAAGCAAGGAGGAGGCACTTGACCAAGTGGTCGCTCTGATGACAAAGAGCGGTAAGATCAATGACGAGGAGGCCTACAGAAAGCAGGTATATGCAAGGGAGGAGGAGAGCACCACAGGAATCGGTGAAGGAATCGCCATTCCTCACGGAAAATGTGACGCGGTTGACAGACCCGGCCTGGCGGCCATGGTCGTGAAGAACGGTGTTGACTTTGATGCCCTGGACGGGGAACCCGTGACTCTGATCTTTCTGATCGCGGCACCCAACACGGAAGACAATGTACATCTGGATGTGCTCAGCAAGCTTTCCGTTCTAATGATGGATGAAGATTTTTCAGACTCTCTCAGAAATGCAGGGTCTGTGGAAGAATTTCTGGAGATCATAGATAAGGCAGACGATGAAAAACCGGACATTGACCAGCGCCTGGCAGAACCCGCAGAGGAGCAGGGAGGGCAGGCTAAGATTCTGGCTGTTACCTCCTGTCCCACCGGCATTGCCCATACCTATATGGCGGCCGAGGGGATTGAGAAAGCAGCCAAGGCCAGAGGCTGTTTTGTCAAGGTGGAGACAAGAGGTTCCGGCGGTGCTAAAAATGTGCTGACAGACAGGGAGATCCAGGAAGCGGACTGCATCATTGTGGCCGCGGACGCACAGGTTCCCATGGACCGTTTTGACGGCAAAAAGGTGATTGAATGTCAGGTTTCAGACGGTATCAGCAAGGCAGACACACTGCTTGAGAGAGCGGTAAACGGGGATGCTCCTGTATACCACGCATCCGGTGCTGTGCAGAAGAGCTCCCAGACAAAGAGCGGCGGCAGTGTGGGACATCAGATTTATACACAGCTTATGAACGGCGTATCCCACATGCTTCCCTTTGTGGTGGGAGGCGGTATCCTGATCGCCATTGCGTTTTTGATCGACGGTTTCAGTGTGGATATGAATTCCCTGCCCATGGACCAGAGGGCGGATTTCGGTACCATCACACCGGTTGCAGCTCTGTTTAAAAGCATCGGCGGTACAGCATTTGCCTTCATGCTTCCGGTTCTGGCGGGATTCATCGCCATGGCTGTCGGTGACAGGCCTGCCCTTGCGGTTGGCTTTGTAGGCGGCATGATTGCATCCCAGGGACAATCCGGTTTTCTGGGCGCTCTGGCAGCGGGATTCGCGGCCGGTTATCTTATCCGTCTCCTTCGCAGGGTGTGTGATAAGCTTCCACAGGCCATCGAGAAGATTGCCCCGGTCCTGATCTATCCGGTTGTGGGGATTCTGGTTATGGGGCTGCTCATGACATTTGTGGTGGAACCCATCATGGGCGGTATCAACACAGCCCTGAACAATGGATTGACAAGTATGAGCGGCTCCAGTAAGATTATTTTAGGATTGATTTTGGGCGCCATGATGGCCATTGATATGGGCGGTCCTTTCAACAAGGCAGCCTATGTATTCGGAACAGCGTCCATCGCGGCGGGAAATTATGATATTATGGCAGCGGTTATGATCGGCGGTATGACACCTCCCTGTTCCATCGCTCTTGCAACACTGCTGTTTAAGAATAAATTTACGAGAGAACAGAGGGAGGCAGGCCCCACCAACTTTATCATGGGTCTGGCATTTATCACAGAGGGAGCCATTCCCTTTGCGGCTTCCGATCCCCTCCATGTGATTCCCGCATGTATGATCGGCTCCGGTGCTGCCGGGGCGCTGAGTATGCTCTTTAACTGTACACTGATGGCTCCCCACGGCGGAATCTTTGTTTTCCCTGTGGTTGGAAATGCGGTAATGTATCTGGTGGCGCTTGTGGCCGGAACTATTGTTTCTGCCGGGCTGCTGGGCGTTTTTAAGAAGAAAGTAAATGAATAAATAATCATAAAAGGAGAGAAAGATCATGAAAGAATTTAAGTACACCATCACAGACCCGGAAGGCATCCATGCACGTCCCGCAGGAGAGCTGGTTAAAGTTGCAAAAGGATTTGCCAGCAGCATCAAACTTGCAAAGGATGGAAAAGAAGGAGACTGCAAGCGGATTTTCGGTATCATGGGCCTTGGCGTGAAAAAAGGACAGGAAGTGACCCTGACATTTGACGGCGAAGACGAGGATGCCGCATATGAGGCAGTGAGCACATTTATGCAGGAAAATCTGTAATCAAAGCAAAATGAGTAAGAAATAGTTTAAAATACATTTGGGTAGGCAAGAAGCTGCTGCAGAGGAAAGCTGCAGCAGCTTTTTTCAGGTTACTGATCACACGCGGCTGTCCCGCCATGCACGGAGTGAACAGCAGCATTTTACAGGCAGGAACATGTCAGAAAGGAGTACAGGGATGAAGGAATATAGAGGAAAAAGTGTATTTGGCGGTATTGCAATTGGAAAGATATGTGTATACCGGAAAGGGGAACAGCAGGTCAAACGCGTAAAGACAGAGGATACCGACGATGAGATGCAGCACTACACCCGGGCAAAGGAGGAGGCAGTCAGTCAGCTGAAAGGCCTGTATGATAAGGCAGTAAAGGAAGTGGGGGAGGCGAATGCCGCTATATTTGAGATCCATCAGATGATGCTTGAGGATGATGACTATAATGAATCTGTCGAAAATATTATCAGGACACAGAAGGTCAATGCAGAGTACGCCGTCGCAGCGACCAGCGACAACTTTTCCCAGATGTTTGCCTCCATGGAGGATGAATATATGAGAGAGCGGGCTGCTGATGTAAAAGACATTTCCGAGCGTATCCTGGCAGTTCTGGGAGGCGGGTCGAAAAGTACGGTGAACACAGAGGAACCGGTGATTATCCTGGCGGATGATCTGGCGCCCTCCGAGACAGTGCAGCTTGATAAAGATAAGGTCCTCTCCTTTGTCACCGTCCACGGTTCCGTAAATTCCCATACCGCCATTCTGGCCCGTACCATGGGGATCCCTGCTCTTATCGGAACCGACATCCCTCTGGATGACCGTGTGGACGGAAAGCTTGCTGTAGTGGACGGCGCGGACGGCACAGTCTATGTGGACCCTGACCCGGAATTCCTTACCGAAATGCAGAAACGCCGGCAGGAGGAAGAGGAGAAAAAAGAACTTCTCCAGCAGTTAAAAGGAAAAGAAAATATAACGCTTGACGGTAAAAAAGTCATGCTATATGCTAATATTGGAAATATAAAAGATCTGGCTACTGTTGTACAGAATGATGCCGGCGGAATCGGCCTTTTCAGAAGTGAATTCATCTATCTGGAGAAGGAGGATTACCCCACCGAGGAGGAACAGTTTAAGATTTACAAAACGGTGGCTGAGACCATGGCCGGAAAGCGCGTGATCATCCGCACCCTGGATATCGGCGCCGACAAAAAATGCGGTTATTTTCATATGGATGATGAGGATAATCCGGCTCTGGGATACCGGGCCATCCGCATCTGCCTCACTCGCCCCCAGGTGTTCAAGACACAGCTCCGGGCTCTGTTCCGGGCTGCTGTCTACGGGAATCTGGCGGTCATGTATCCCATGATAACAAGCCTTTGGGAGATTAGGAGGATAAAGGAGATCGTGGAGGAAGTGAAAGCAGAGCTGGAGGAGCAGAATATGGATTACCGGATACCGGAACAGGGTATCATGATAGAAACGCCCGCAGCGGTCATGGTAAGCGCGGACCTGGCAGAAGAGGTGGACTTTTTCAGCATCGGCACCAATGACCTGACCCAGTATACCCTGGCTGTGGACCGTCAGAATCCACAACTGGATGCGTTCTATGATCCCCACCATCCTGCAGTCCTGGCCATGATTCGGATGACTGTGGAAAATGCCCACAGGGCAGGTATCTGGGCAGGAATCTGCGGAGAGCTGGGTGCGGACCTGACTCTGACCAGGGAGTTTCTGGCCATGGGAGTGGATGAACTCTCTGTTTCGCCCGGACGGATTCTCCCCATCCGCAAAATCGTTCTGGAGACAGATGTAGAAGAATACAAGAGGAAGAAAAATGCTGACTGAGAAACGTTTTGAAGAGATACTGAAGCTTCTGGATGAAAAGAAAAGTATAACGGTCACGGAGATAAAGGAAATGCTGAATACATCAGAATCCACCATTCGCCGTGACCTGACAGCCCTCGACCGGGCAGGAAAGCTGGTAAAGGTGTTCGGCGGTGCCGTGGCGGTGGATGCTGCGTTTACGGCTGCGGAGCCTTCCGTGGCCCAGAAAGTCGGTGTGAACAAGGAAGAAAAGCAGGCCATAGCCCGCTATGCCGCCTCTCTGCTGGTACCGGATGATTTTATCTATCTGGACGCAGGGACGACCACAGGATACATGATCGACTATGTCACAGAGAGATCCGTAACCTTTGTGACAAACGCGGTATCCCACGCACAGCGCCTGGCAGCCCTGGATTTCCGTGTCCTTTTGATCGGCGGGGAACTGAAGGGAACCACAGAGGCGGTAGTGGGAAATCAGGCAATCTTAAGCCTCCAGAACTTTCACTTTACAAAAGGTTTCTTCGGCACAAACGGAGTCAGCAGAAAAGCAGGCTACACCACACCGGACTGCAATGAGGCCCTGGTGAAGAAAACTGCCCTGGAACAGTCCGGAAAACGCTATATCCTGGCGGATGCGGCAAAGTTCGGGAATATCAGCTCTGTCACATTTGCACCCTTTGAATCTGCGGAGGTCCTGACCGACCGGGAACCGCCGGAATCTTTTGCAGGGTGCAGGAATGTTTTGATCATTAAATAGCAGGGATAAAAAAGAGTCCGGTTTTCCGGACTCTTCTGTTTACATTACCATCAGTGGTTAATATTTAGACTGTGTCTTGAAAGCTCTTTTTATGATTCAGTTGATATTTTTTAGGGCTGATACCAGTCTGTGATTTAAAAGATCTGCTAAAATGCGGTAGGCTGTTATATCCTGTCATCATACATACAGATTCAACAGAAAACCCCTGGAGCAGCAGTTCCTTTGCCTTTATAATTCGACAACGAATCAGATATTGATTAGGTGATGTTCCTGTCACCTTTTTAAAAATATTACATAAATAGAATTTATTAATATAAAATGCTTTAGACATTATATCGAGATTTAGATTCTCAGCATAATTTTGATGAATAAAATTTATGATTTGGTAAATCTGACGGTACTGGGCAGTAATATCAAGCATTGTAATTTTGTGATAATTTCTATAGTTCTGATTAACTTTCAATAAAAATTCTCCTAATAAAAGCCGTGCATTTAGTTCTGAACCGTAATTTCCATTTTCCTTTTTTAATTGTATGATCTTATCTAATAATAATGAATATTCTGCAGCATCCTGGCATGAGATAGGGAGTATCCAGGGTGTTTTGAATGGACGGAAGTAAAAACATTCCAGTAAGTCAGTCTGAGGTGTGGATAGGCCTTCCACGAATTCAGGTGAGAAAAATATAACATATCTGTCATGACTTTTATTGGCGGGTGATAGCATGTTATAGTGCAGATCCATGTGATTAAAAAGAAGTAGTGTATTTGCTGCGATAGGATGCCGTTCTTCTGCAATCATTGTTATAATACCATCGGTACGCACCAGCATGACTTCCAGTACATCATGGATGTGATAATTATTTTTAGCACTTATGTAAGATTTTTTGTATTGGACAGAGAAGTCCTGAGAGAAAGATTCTTTATATCGTTCATATTCATTTTTCAATACAGTCTCCTTCACGGGATATCTTCTACATTATTGCCGTTTTCCGGTATTTGGTTTTATTTGATATTTTTGTTCTGAGGGACAGCAGCAACATAGATAACAGATATCAATAGCTTTAAAAGATATATTCATTATACCGCTGCCAGTGAAAAAAACAAGAATTATCAAAAAAAATAATGAATTTCTAAAATAAAACAAAACAATCCTGATATTATAATTTCAAGATTAATAAAAATATAATTTTGATAAATATTAGTAAATTGGGAGAATGGAAAAATGGAGAGCATTAAAAGATATCTGGACGATTTGGAGTACAGAATTGATGACGAGCAGGAAATCAGGTTGGCACAAGAATGGGAAAATTTTGCTCGTGGGGGTATCACATCTGGTTATTTTAGTCCAAAAAGGAATATAAAAAAGCCGGCTTTAATCGACTGGCCCCGAATAATGATTAATGATGCAATAGAGGACTATGAGTTAATGATACTTTCTCAACTAAAGATGTGTTCTGATATTTTAGCAAGTGGGGGCGGTGAAATGCTGAGTGTCCGGGCGAATTACGGAACTGGCATCATTCCCACCATGTTTGGCGCTCCTTTCTTTATTATGCCATATGAAAATGACACGCTTCCTTGTACCAGAAATCTGGAAAGAGAGGAGGATACCATCTCCAAGCTGCTGGAACGCGGAATTCCGGACCTCCGCAGTGGACTTGGTAAAAAGGTGTTTGGATTTGCCATGTATTTGAAAGAACTGATAAGGGATTATCCAATGATACAAAAACATGTTCACGTTTATTCTCCTGACCTGCAGGGGCCGCTGCCTATTACAGAAAACTTGATGGGTTCCAACATGTATGTGGATTTGTATGATGAACCAGAAGAAGTCGAAAATATGATGCAGCTTGTGACGGATACTTTTATAGCGGTACAACGGGAATGGTATTATTATTATCCGCCATATAGCCAGGATATGTGTGTGGATTGGGGAATGCTCCACAAAGGAAATGTTTTAATCCGTAATGATGCAGCCATGAATATTTCGGGTGCTTGTTATGAGAGATTTGTACAGCCCTATGATCAACAAATATTAAATGCCTTTCGTGGAGGTGTGATACATTTTTGCGGAAAAGGGGATCACTATATTGACAAGCTGGCAGATTTAAAACAGATGTATGCCATCAATATGTCCCAGCCGCAGTGGAACGATATGAGCATTATATATAAAAATACTGTGGATAAAGGAATACAGATCATAGGTCTGGACCCTGCTGAGTGTGAAAGGGCGGTTCGGGAAGGAATTGAATTAAAGGGAAATGTGTACAGCGGTATTTCGTTGTCTGCCTGGATAAAAGATAAATAATATTTAGCCGCCGCTGCTGTGTATAGCACGGCGGTTTTGCTTACTTGAAATAGGCACAATATATGGAAAAAAATGGAATAAAATATATCTATTTGTCAGTTGCCTATATATTGCTTTGGTGTTAGTATGAAATAAATATGAAATTTCTGAAAATTTAAGGAGAAATATATGCCATATGAAGTATATAAGAAATAAAATGGCTTTCTTAATCAACAATATAAAACTGAAAAATAAGATACTATTGATTATGATAACTTGCATTAGTCTTATGACAGTATTTTCCCTCATAAGCATATATCATATTATTTCGACTTACAATTACACATTGTTTCAATCTGTAACCAATGTTCTAACCTACACCAACTATGATATTACAAAACAGCTTAATGGCTATGAACGCCTTTCTGGCTTGATATTAAAAGATACCAGGATTCAGGAAATACTCAGTAACGTGAAAGATTCTGATACACTTTATACAGAGGAGTATAACGAGCTTTACTACGAACTTTCCACGTATCTTAAGGAATATACATATATAAATTGTATTTCTCTGTATTCTGATAAGGCAGAAATTATTGTCCAGAACAAAGCTGCCTCGCCTTTGAACGATGAACTGAAAGAAGACATTGAAAAAAAGCTGGCAAGTGGTAAGGGAAGGGAAATCTGGGTTACTGAATACTGTGAGGAGCGTGGATTGATTCTTGCCAGAGAGATACGGAGAATGAAGGAAATCAAACTAGATCATTTAGCAACACTTATTATTAATATAGATACGCCGGGACTAATGGAGGCTGCACATGCTTTTAATCAGTATAAAGAATTTCATTATCTTCTTATAGATCAGGATGGAATCCCGATTTACAATCCATCAGGTTTTTCACTGCAGATTTTGGATGATGTTTATACAAATACAAAACAGAAATCATACGATATTCTTAAAATAGATAAAAGAAAGTACTTTGCAGTTTGCAGCCTAATGAGTGGATTGGGGTGGAATTATATATGCCTTGTACCGTATGACGATATAGTCAAACAGATATCTGCCTCCATATTACAGGCAAGTGTTCTGTTCATCATTTGTATTTTCATAGTGATATGGTTGACAAATTGGTTGATACATAAGCTTATGCGGCATTTCAAATATCTGATTTTGAAAATCAAAAAGTTTATGGGGGAGGAGGAGAGTATTGTGGAGAGTAATTATAATTATGCAGATAGAAGTGATGAAATAGGCCTGTTGCATCAACAGTTTGATGAAATGGAAAAACGTATAATGGAATTGATTCATACGAATTACGAAAAAGAACTGAGTATAAAGGAAGCTAAAATAGAAGTTCTTGAGACTCAGATAAACCCACACTTTTTATATAATACACTGGAGACAATCAATTGGAGAGCGAAAGTGATTAAAGAACAGGAAATCAGTGAGATGGTAGAGGCGCTGGGAAATTTACTTCATGCAACATTGGCTAATAAAGCAGGTATTATCACATTAGAGCAGGAACTGGATTTAGCCAGGTATTATGTTGTTATCCAGCAGGCAAGTATGGATGAACATCTTCTATACAGCCAGAAAGTGCCGGAAGAACTTCTGACGGCATTGTTGCCAAAGTTGATTATTCAACCATTGATTGAAAATGCAGTTATACATTCTATGGATGCTATGCTTGAGTCATGTATTATACAAATAACTGCATCAAAGGAAGGCAACGAATGGGATATTATAGTAAAAAACAATGGGTCAAAATTTCAGGAAAATCTTTTGGATAAGCTTAGAGAAGGGAGAGTTAAGCCAAGTGGTCATGGAATAGGTCTTTTAAATATAGATAATAGGATTAAGTTGACTTATGGAGAAGCTTTCGGATTGTTTTTGTACAATGATGGGGATATGGCGGCGGCAAAGGTACATTTGCCGTTCCACGAAGCAGAATAGGAGACAAATATGTTTAAAATAATAATTGCAGATGACAAGAAGATAATCAGGGAGAGTATCTGCGAGGTTATTGATTGGGGAAGCCTCGGCGTGGAGATGTCTGGTGTTTGTAAAAATGGGACGGAAGCTTATAATCTTGCTATGAAAATCAGACCGGATATTATACTAACGGATATTAGGATGCCTGGAATGACGGGATTAGAATTGATTAAGAAACTTTTTGAAAAAGGCATTTCGGCCAGATACATATTACTCTCAGCTTATGGGGAGTTTGAATATGCGCGGGAAGCCATGAAATATAATGTAAAACATTATTTATTAAAGCCCTGTAACGAAGAACAAATTATGAGTGCAGTAAGTGAAGTCTGCAGTGATATATTGAAAGACCGCAGTAAAGGTTTAGATATCGAGTCAGAAGAACAGCGGTCTTATTCCGATGTGATTGAGAAAATTATGATGCTTGTTGAAGAGAATATGGGGAATTCCGAAATGTCTTTGAAATGGATTGCAGAGAATTTTATGTTTATGAATGTGGATTATTTAAGTCGACGTTTTCAGCAGGAAACGGGGCAAAGATTTTCTGCCTATCTTAATGGTATACGGATGAGCAGAGCAAAGGAAATACTGATTAAATATGGCGGTGATGATATCTTTGCCATTGCGGAACAGGTAGGATATGGGAATAATCCGCAGTATTTCAGCCAGTCCTTTAAGAAATCTACGGGAATGAGCCCCCGCGAATTTGCAAAGAGAGTATACTAAACACAAGATTACGGAATTCTGATTATAATATGCCGCTTTTGTTGGTTATACCCAATAAAAGCGGTATTTTTTGAGGTTTATTTCAAAGATATGATAGACGAATTAGAGAAGATATATGTTTGATTGAAATATGACTATAATAAATTGGAAATTGTCTAAAAAGTAGGAAAAATGAACAAATGAGTAGGTTTTATATATATAAATAAATTATGGAAGGGAATATAATTTGTCTATATTCAAGTGATCACATGATAAAAGAGGGAATGCACAAAAAATACGGCCGTATTTTGGTGCTAAGTAATTTTTAACAACAGAAAACCGACAGAGTAATTTTCTATCAATAATGTATCAGATAATATGAATATATGGAGGATGACGAATGAAAAGAAAATGGATTTCACTGCTGATTTGTGCATTTATGGTGACAGGGCTTTCCGCGTGTGGAGGACAAGGTGAGGCAAAAGACGACAGGAATGATATAGAGGCAGAAAAAAACGAAACTGACGAAAAGGAAGAGGGGGAACCTGTTGAACTGGTTACATCCTGGTGGGGGTCTCAGATACGGAACGAAAGGTTTATATCATGTTTTGACTTGTATACGGAGCAAAATCAGGGTGTGTCAATTGAAACTCAGACTTCCAGTTTTGATGATTATTTTGTCACATTGTCGGCAGCAGCAGCGGGAGGAACACTTCCGGATCTGATGATGTCCCAGTCTGATTATATGGCACCATATGTAAATGCAGGTCAGCTTCTTGATCTGACGCCGTACATAGAGAGCGGAGCTTTAGATGTAAGTAATGTCAGCAAAGCTGTGTTGGACACTGGCAGGATGGGAGATGGGATATATGGAATCACTGCGGGGACAGCAGCACTTTCTATGGTGTATAACAAGACACTGCTGGATGATTTGGGAATAGAAATAAAAGACTTTATGACTATTGATGATTTTACAAGCATATGCAAAAAAGTTTTTGATGAGACTGGCGTAAAGACATTTCTGATCGGTCCATGCGATGGCATGGAGATGATGCTCAGAAGTGAGGGTAAGGTACTATTTGAGGACGGAAGGCTTGGGGTTGATAGTTGGGAGGAGTTACTTCCATATTGGGAACTGCTTGAGCAGGGGAATGAAGAGGGGTGGCTGCTGGATTATAGTGTAAGAATTGGCAGGACTGCGTTGGAGGAGGATCCGTTGATTAACTTTACTTCTCCTGAGACACAATCCTGGTGTGCAACATATAATTCAAATCAGATGGCAGCTCTTCAGGCTGCAGCACCTGAGGGGTTGAAGCTGGGTATTACCACCAGACCATCTGATGACGCCAAAAAATCGAATTATGTAAGACAGTCCATGTGCTGGACCGTTTCTGCTGCAAGTCAGCACATAGATGAGACTATAGCCCTTCTAAATTGGTGGCTGAACAATGAAGAACCTAATGATATTATCAAAGGCGAGCCGGGCGTTCCAGCATCTGCAGTAATTGCAGAACATGTTGCAGAGGGACTGGACGAAACCAGTTCCATGATTTTCAATTATATTACGAATGTAGTTGCCCCTAATTCTTCTCCGGCAAATCCAGCGCCACCTTCGGGGGTAAGTCAGATAAGAGACGGTTTGATGGAAGATATTAACGAAAAAGTATATTACGGTGAATATACTCCGGAACAAGCAGCTAAGGAATTATTTGAACAGGGAAATAAAATACTCCAGGAGGCTAAAGAATAAAAATATGTAAAGAAGGGCTGCCCCAAAAGCGGGGCAGCTCTTCAGAAAAAGGGTGGTAATATGCAAAACAAAATGACTGCAGGAAGTACCGGGAAGTGGAAGAAAAGGCTTTGTTCTGAAAGTGTGGCGGGATATATTTTTTCTTTGCCGTTTATCTTGGGATTCCTTCTTTTTATTCTGGTTCCCATGTTGATATCCATGTATTATTCTCTGTGCGATTTCAATATTGTGAGTGAACCTCGATTTGTGGGATTGAAAAATTATATAACCATATTTACGGATGACCCAAAATTCTACAAAGCACTTAGCGTTACACTGTTTTACACCTTTGTAGCTGTGCCTCTTCGGGTAGTGTTCGCACTTTTAGTAGCATTAGTGTTATTAAAAACTACAAAAATGACACCTGTGTATAGGGCGATGTACTATCTTCCGTCAATCATTGGGCCCTCTGTAGCGGTGGCAATTTTGTGGAAACAGATGTTTTCAGGGGACGGGGTAATAAATCAGATATTCGGACTGCATCACCTGTGGCTGGGCAGTACCAAGACTGCAATATGGGTGATCATACTTCTGAGCGCCTGGCAGTTCGGCTCCTCTATGCTTGTATTTCTTACAAGTATCAAGCAGATTCCGGCTACGTTGTTTGAAGCAGCAAAGGTTGATGGGGCTATGGGAATAAGGCGTTTCTTCAGTATTACGCTGCCGCTTATTACGCCTGCAATTTTTCTGAATTTTCTACTTCAGTTTATTAACGGGCTGCTGGTTTTTTCTCAGGGTCAGATTATCACTGCAGGAAAACCGCTTGATTCAACACTGTTTTATGTATTATATATGTATGATCAGTCATTTTTATATAACAGTGCTGGGTATGCGGCAGCACTGGGATGGGTGCTTCTGGGAATAATCGCAATCTTCACGGCTGTACTGTTCGGAACAAAGAAGTTTTGGGTATATGAAGGAGGATATTAGGAATGATCAGAAAAAAAAAGAATAATATCATTTATCATATACTGACATTGCTGGGAGGAATCCTTATGCTGTATCCATTGATTTGGATGCTCATGAGTTCCTTTAAAGAAACTAATACCATTATTAATACGGCAACACAGCTATTTCCAGAGGTTGTCACTTTTGACAATTACCAAAACGGATGGAGAGGTGTTTCACACACTACGTTTGGAGTGTTTATCAAGAATACAGCATTCGTTACACTTACCGTAGTATTTGGAAGTCTGCTTTCATCCTCTCTAGTGGCTTATGGTTTGTCACGACTCAGGTTTAAAGGAAGGAATATTTTGTTTGCGCTTGTCCTGCTGACTATGATGCTGCCAGAGCAGGTAATGATGATACCTCAGTATCTCTGGTACCACAATTTGGGATGGGTTAACAGTTTTAAACCATTGATTATACCTTACTTTTTTGCTATTCAGGGATTTTTTGTTTATTTGCTGATGAATTTTATAAACGGTATCCCCAGAGAGCTGGATGAGGCTGCGAAGATTGATGGATGTTCTTATTATACAATTTTTACAAAGATATTTGTTCCACTTATGAAGCCGGGCCTTGGAACTGTAGCAATATTTGCATTTATCAATAGGTGGAATGACTATATGGCACCGCTTCTCTATCTGAAAAAAACTAAAATGTATACCATAAGTATAGCCCTGAAGTTATATTGTGATCCAAGTTCTACATCGGATTACGGTGCCATGTTTGCTATGTCAACCATATCACTAGTGCCGGTTCTTTTAATTTTTATATTTCTACAGAAATATTTGGTTGAAGGTATGAGTACGCAGGGACTTAAAGGTTAAGGGAGGATATTATTATGAATATTTCAATTTTTACGGATGAATTATATGTCGATGTGGATAAGGCTCTGCCTGTGATCAAGGGATGGGGAGTAACTCATGTGGATTTTAGAGGCATGATTAATGGAAAGGGAATAGAGTTTCAGACGGAAGAGGAACTCAGGGACTTAAAAGAAAAATTGGACAGATATGGTCTCAAAGTCGGTGCATTACAGACCTCTTTGGCAAAAGTCCATCTGCCAGATAAAGAAAGACAAGAGGAAGAAAGGGAGAAACTGGAAGGTATTATCCGTGCATCGGAAATATTGGGTACAAAGCTGGTTAGATGTTTTTGTTATTGGCAGCAAGAACCGGAAGACAAATATTTTGGAGCTCTGGCTATGATGCCGGATATGATGAATCAGGTTCTTGAACGGTTCCAGCCGTTGGCAAGTAGAGCCAAGGAAGCAGGACTTATTTTGGGATTTGAAAACTGTGGACAAACACCGGATGAAGTGATTTCCATTTTGAAAGCACTTGATGTACCCGGATGGGGTATGGCGTGGGATCCCGCTAATTATTTTGATGTACTTCCTGAGGCAAAAGGGGACTGTATTTCTTATTTTGCAAAAGCGCTGCAGTATACAAATATGATTCATGCCAAAAGCTGGGGTGTGATAGATGAATTAGGATTTAAACATGTTCCATGGGATAGAATATTGGCAGGTGCATCCACATTAGGTAAAGATTTTCCTGTATCTATTGAGACACACAATCCTCCTTTTTCTCCATATACAAATAAGGAAGCCACACATATTGTATATAATTACATTAAAAAAATGATGCCTGCATCAGCTCCGTCGGACATGCAGAGTGCGTTAAAAATTATGGATGAATTTCCCAGGCCATATTCTGCTGATCCGGTACGTTTTGTAGTCGTCGGTCTTGGAATGGGCAAGAATAGGGCAAAGCAGATAACAGAGACGGATGGAACCTGCTTATATGGAGTGTGTGATATAAATGTCGAGAAGGCAAAAGAAATTGGGGAATTGTACAAGGTACCATATAGCGATGACATTGAAACTTTTCTTCAAGATCCGGAAGTGGAGGTGATGTATATTGTTACACCTACGGGTATGCATTGTTCTATTGCAGAAAAATGCCTTGAGGCAGGCAAACACGTGTTGGTGACAAAGCCGATAGATGCTAATGTGGACAACTGTAGCAGAGCAATTCAATTAGCGAAGGAAAAGGGATTGCTGTTCGGTATTGATTTTGATTTCCATTTTGATACAGAGCTGAGCGACCTGAAAGCAGCACTAGAGAAAGGCTTTTTTGGTCAAGTGCTGTCGGTCAATACAATACTCAATATACTCCGAACTGATGAATATTACAAGGAAAACGGAGAATGGAGGGGAACATGGAAACTGGATGGCGGAGGAGCCTTTTCAAACCAGGGTATACATGAAATAAACAGGATACTTACGTTATTTGGAAGACCAGATAAAGTAAGAGCTATGATTGATACCAAGATACATGATATTGAGGCGGAAGATTTTGGTATATCAGAATGGATTTATGAGGGTGGACCTACTGTCCGATTTTCATCCACTACATGTTATCCGGCATCCACATGGAGTGCTCGAATAGAGATTATTGGGACGAAAGGTGTTTATTATTATACAACAGGCGGACCTGAGGGAAATCACATTTATTGGTGGAGTGATGGAAAATGGAAAGAGGAGGCACCATATCCCACAAGCAGACAGTGGAGGCAGGCGAGCGATAATTTCGCATATTGTGTAAGAACAGGTCAAGCTCTGGAACTCGATGCGGAAGTGGGAAGGGAATCCCGATATATTCTAGACAAAATGTATGAAAGTGCCAAGAGCGGAGAAGGATGGGTGAAGCTCTGAAGAAGAAAGCAGGGCAGTGAAAGTATGGAAGAAGTTAGAATAGGAATCGTGGGATTTGGTAATATAGGGAGTGCCCATGCATCATGTATATATGAAAATAATGTAGAGGGTCTGAGGCTGACTGCAGTATGTGACATAAACTTAGACAAAAGAAAGCGCGCAGAGAGAAAATACCCAGATATTGAAGTCTTTTCAGATTACAAAGAACTTGTAGACAGTAAATCGGTGGATGCCGTCCTTATTGCAGTGCCGCATCGGCTGCACACTGTTGTTGGGATATATGCACTTAATGCAGGCTTGCATGTACTTACGGAAAAACCGGAAGCGGTATCGGTGACAGAAGCTAAAAAGATGAATGAGGCGGCCCAAAAATCAAATTGTGTTTTTGGAATTATGTTTAATCAGAGAACAAATACACTATTCCAAAAAGCTCGTGATATGATACACACGGGTAGCCTGGGTGAACTTAAGAGCTTGATATGGATTGTTACTAACTGGTACAGGACACAGGAGTATTACGATTCTGGGGGATGGCGTGCGACATGGAAGGGTGAGGGGGGTGGAGTTTTGATAAATCAAGCACCCCATAATTTGGACTTGATGCAGTGGATTTTTGGTATGCCTGACAGAGTATATGCTTTCTGTAATGTGGGAAAATATCATAACATTGAGGTGGAGGATGAAGCCCTTATTTATGGCATGTATAATAGTGGTGCAACAGCTGTATTTATTGCTTCCACAGGAGAATATCCGGGCACGAACAGATTAGAGATAAGCGGAGATCAGGGCAAGATGGTATTGGAAAATGGAACTCTTAAATACTGGAAGTATGACATTCCCGAACGCTATTACTGTTTTCATGCAGAACAGTATGAAGAAATGCCGAAAATAAAATATCAGGAATTTTTTGAAAGTGAGAAGGAGATTGGACATAGGGGAATACTTCAGAATTTTTCAGATGCAATTTTGAAAGGCACACCTTTATTGGCACCTGGAGAAGAGGGAATCTTTGAGCTGTCTATTTCTAATAGTGCTTATCTTTCTAGTTGGACCGACAAAGTTGTAGAAATTCCGTTTGATGATGATATGTTTAATCGTATGCTGGAGGAACACACCAAAACATCCCCAACAAATAAAAGTATTACAGATGAAAAATTAAGCAGCAGCTATAAAAAAAGATGGAAGGTAAATTGGTAAGGTAAATCCTTTGATTATCAAAAGTTTTGATTGTTTTATATATATAAATCATATATAATAGAATCAAACATAACAAAGGAGTGATAAAGTGGAACCTTATGAAGTCTTTCATGACGTCCTGGTCAATCTTTTCCAGGAAATTATGGATATAGAAGAGAAGGCCCTTATTACTTCTGAATTCAAAGATATTTCCGTAAACGACATGCACATTTTAGAAGCAATCGGAGTGAACAGCGCCCGAAACATGTCATCCGTGGCAAAGACCCTGTCCGTGACCGTGGGAACCCTGACGATTGCCATAAACAGCCTGGTGAAAAAAGGATATGTGAACCGAGTCAGAAGTGAGGAGGACCGTCGGGTGGTGCTCATATCCCTGACAAAAAAGGGAGAAAAGGCCAATACCCACCATATGAAATTCCATGACGGAATGATTCAGGCTCTGATGAAGGACCTGGATGAAGAGCAGCAGAAAATACTGGTGAAGTCATTGCTGAATCTGAGAAAATTCTTTGATTCCTACAGGGATAAGAAAGAATAGAAATTTCAAAAATGCCGTAAGAACAGACTGCATCTCTGCAGACTGTTTTTACGGCATCTCTTTTTACTGTTTATATTCCATGAGCAGATATTTTTTCAAAACAGGAAACTGTGCAGGTCCCAGTTCCAGAATGTATCGGTGAAATTCCTTTAACTGGAAGGACTTTCCGGCAGCCGTCTGCGCTTCTTTTTTCAAATCCATAAAGTTCAGATATCCCAGATAGTATTTCAGATAATTCCCCGGATTTTCCACTATATACTGGAAGATTTCCCTGCATGTATCCTGTGAGGCGATTCCAAAAGAGTTCAGTGTCTTTGTCACTGTCCCCAGGTCCCAACCATGGTCATGGATACCAATGTCCAGCAGGGAATAGAGGCAAAGGCTCACGGAGCGGTTCAGCCACAGAAGTTCCATCAGGGAATCATCCAGTTTCAGATATTCTGCGCCGTACCCATAGGACAGGGATTCCACGTAAGTGGCCCAGCCCTCCACATAACCGCCGAAACTCAGGAGATGCCGTATATCATCCGGTTCTGTTTTTCCGAAATACAATGTCTGGTACAAATGACCCGGAAATCCCTCATGCGCCAGTGTAGTGAAGAGTTCCGCCTCGCTTACCTGACTGCTCTTGTTGATATAGATGATATTGGGACTCAGGGTATCGGCCGGTGGTGTGAGGTAAAAGGCAGGGCTGGAAAAGTTCTCCATGGATTCATGCACATATTTTACCTTGTAGGCAGGCTTTCCGCTGTCGGGGAAATCTTCGCAGATGGCTTTGTTCAGGTAATCAAGCATCTGTGCCGGCGTACTGCTGCAGGTTTCCGGCAGGGAGGAGGCATCTGCCAGCAATTTGGGATTGGATACAATCAGGCTCTGCATTTTTTTATAATCGGTCAGGAGTTGCGTGTAGAGCCGTTCTTCGATTTCCTTGATGGTCCTGTAATCTCCGGTTTCACTGCGGATCAGATATCGGTAGTATGATGTCCCTCCAGGGAGATTGGACAACCCTCCGGAATTTGTTCCGTTTCCCTTTAAGTCAGCCAGACCTTTGGCCAGGGACTGATAGGCAGGGAAGACACGTTTGGCCATGATTTTTTCATGCATTTTTATGTAAGAGTCAGCCTGCTTCTGAGTCATGGCTTTCCGGGAGACAAATCCCTTCATCTTATCCTTAAACATGGTGGAAAGATAATTGGCGGACAGGTCTTCTGTGAACGCATTGCACTGGGCAATGATGCGGTCCACGCTGGTATCACTCATAAACAGGCCTTCTTCTGCCTTTTTCTTTTCAAATTCCAGGATCTCGTCAAAATATCCGGTCATGGAGGAGAGAAGTGTAAAGTAATCCTTGATATCATCAGAGGTGCGGAAAGTATATTCCGCCAAAAGTACAGGAAGCTGGGACTGGATGCCGAGATTGGGGCTCAGCGGTTCCTGCAGCATATAATTATCTTTTATGGAAAGCTGTGTGTTAAAGTCAAGCTTCAGGATGTCGTAGGTGATACGGTTGTCTTTGGACAGCTCTTTGTAGGTGAACTTTTCCAGGTTTTTCTTGTACTCCTCCACGGAATCATAGCTGTCCTTTAGTTTATCCGGGTCCATGGAACCCAGCTTGATGGGATAATTCTTTATCCCGTATTTTTCAGGATAGGCCAGAGTATAATGGAGGTTTAAGGTGTTGGATTTCACCTCCTCGGTAAAAAGCTGATGTGTAAATTTTTCAAAACGGGCATCTTCTGTAAGAAAGCGGTCTTTTTGGGTATAAATAATAAGGAAGAGGAAGACAGCCAGGACAATAAAACAGGGGACCAGAAATCTCTTCTTGGAAGATAAGAATTTTTTCAAAAGATGCTCCTTGGATGATACTTGAGAACTCTTTAACAGTTTATGAAAAAATCAGGCATGTATGCGTATTTTCATTGTAAAAGGGCACGGGGATGTGATAAACTTTTGGTAGTGGATGTAAAGGAGGTGACTGGTTTGAAGAAGAAGTTATGTATGGTATGCCTGCTGGCAGCGCTTCTGACGGCGGGCTGTACACAGAACGGGCAGGAACCCGCGCCTGAAGATGAGGACGTGATGACGCTGCCGGATGAAGAACAAACAGATGAGGAGACAAAAGAAGAACAAAAAGAATACAGCGTGGAGCTTTCAGATAAACTCTCAGATTTTCAGTTTTCCATCAATGAGACGGTCTACACACTTCCGGCAAAGCTGCAGGAGTGGAAGAATGCCGGCTGGACCTATGAGAAGGACAACGGCAAAAAAGCCCTTGATCCGGAATCTTTCCTGGAAGGTGAGACGCTGGACAGTGAGGGCGGTTCCCTTACGGCGGATATTGTCAACCTGGACGGGGAGAAGAAACTGCTTGGTGAATGCTATGTAGGCGGTGTACAGCTTGAGAGCGGGGAGGATGACAGCCGTGTCTACCAGCTTCCGGGAAAAATCAGGATGGGAACCTCCACTTTGGATGAAGTCACAGAGGCATACGGCATGCCGACGGACCAGTATGAAGAAAAGGATAATATCTACCTGACTTATGAATATGGAATTTACAAGCAGGCTGATCTTGTATTTGACGTACAGGATGAGATACTGTATAAGGCAGTGCTGAAAAATTACAGAGAGCCTGAGGACAGTAATGAAGAGGTAAGTAAAGAGACCCCGGCGGAGGTGCTGAGCTATCAGGCACCGGGAGCATTTCCGGAGGACATCATGGAGTTTGTGGTGCGGTATGGGGGCGATTTCTATAAGCTTCCGGCTCCGGTCTCAGAATTTACGAAGAACGGGTGGGAGATTTTGGAGGATGGTTCAGACAGCATTGTTAAGAGCGGCCGCCATGGTTATGTGACGCTGGAGCGTGACGGACAGACCCTGTATGCAGTGGTGAACAATTACGCTGATCTGGCAGTCCCTCTGGAAAACAGTTTTGTTATCAGCGTGCACGGCGACTTTGATGTCACCAAAGTATCTGTGGAGATTTACAGGGGAATCACCTTGGGTATGAGTGAAGAGACTATGAAAGCTCTGCTTGGTGATAATGTATATGAGACGGAGGAGCTGGACAATGGTGTTTCCTATTTTATCTACGCAGATGAGGCAAAACAGAATTACACCAGGATCTTTGTGGATAAGGACCTGAAGCTGGTCAGAGAAATAGAACTGTCCAACAGCCCGGACACACTTTCTGCGGCGGCCATCGGTACGCCAAAGGAAGAGCCGGACAGCGTGGATGCCGCGGCGATGTACGGGGATGACGATTTTCCCAGTGACGCAGGCGAAGAATAAAGAACAGAGGTAAAACAAAATGGAGCAGAAAATATACGACATCATCATCATCGGTTCAGGCCCGGCAGGGCTTTGTGCAGCGATTTATGCCAAACGGGCACAGCTTGATATGCTGGTCATTGAGAAAGATTTCTCCAGCGGGGGGCAGATGGTGAAGACCTACGAGGTGGACAATTATCCGGGACTTCCGGGGATGAGCGGCTATGATATGGCGGAAGCTTTCCGAGGCCATGCGGATAAACTGGGTGCGGTATTTGTCAGGGAGAATGTGAAAGAGGTACAGACAGCGGGTGAACTGAAGAAAATAATCACAAATAAAAACCAGTACCTTACAAGAACCCTTGTTATTGCGGCAGGTGCCCGGCACAGGACACTGGGAATCCCCGGTGAGGAGGAATTTTCCGGAATGGGTGTTTCCTACTGTGCTACCTGTGACGGCGCATTTTTCAAGGACGGGGTCACGGCTGTGATCGGCGGCGGCGATGTGGCGGTGGAGGATGCCATTTTCCTGTCCAGGATTTGTAAAAAAGTGTATCTGATCCACCGCAGAGATGAACTTCGGGCAGCAGGTATTTTGCAGGAAAGCGTAAAGGCTATTGAAAACGTGGAGATTGTGTGGGATACTATTCCGAGGGAAATCAGGGGCACAGACCAGGTGCAGAGTCTCGCGGTAGAAAATGTAAAGACAGGGGAGACGAAGGAGCTTGCCGTTGACGGTGTATTTATCGCAGTGGGTATCCTGCCTAACACAGAGGAATACGGCAGTCTTGTAAAATTAAACAATGCCGGCTATATAGAGGCGGGAGAAGACTGTGCATCCAGCGTTCCGGGTATCTTTGCAGCCGGTGACATACGGACAAAACAACTGCGCCAGATCGTGACAGCAGCGGCAGATGGAGCCAACGCGGTGGATTCTGCCCAGAAATACCTGATGGAACAGAAATTATGAAAAAAATATAAGAAACATTCAGTCAGGTCCGGGCATTTACTGCACAGACCGTACAGCAGTATGATAAAGGAGGAATTACAAATGAAAAACATGAAGGTTCTGGCAGAGGAAATACTCCAGGGAAAATACGATGAGATTCTGAAAGAGATCTATGTGGATGAAAGCGTTCTGGATTACCAGAGAAAACGTTATAAAAAGGCAATTGAAGAATTTGAGAAAATTTTTGGCGAGAGTGATGTGGAAATCTACAGCGCTCCCGGCAGATGTGAAGTCGGAGGCAACCATACAGACCATCAGAACGGCATGGTTTTGGCTACATCCATTAACCAGGACGCGCTGGCTGTTGTGGGCAGATCAGAGGATGGCATGATCCATGTGCTCTCAGACGGATATGAGATGGTGGATGTGGATGTCAATGATCTGGAAGAGCGTTACGATGAGGAGGGCACAACGGCTGCCCTGGTACGTGGTGTTGCAGCCGAGTTAAAGGCAAGAGGGTATGAAGTACAGGGGTACAATGCTTATATTGTCAGTGATGTTCTGATCGGTGCGGGCCTGTCATCCTCTGCAGCGTTTGAGGTTATCCTTGGAACTATCATATCCGGCCTCTTTAATGAAGGCAGTATTGATCCGGTTGTGATCGCGCAGACAGGACAGTATGCGGAAAATGTTTATTTTGGAAAACCATGCGGCCTGATGGATCAGATGGCATGTTCCGTAGGCGGTATGATCCATATTGATTTTAAAGAGCCGGGCAGTCCGGTTGTGGAAAAGGTCCCCTCAGATTTTGAATCTTACCAGTACAGCATGTGTATTGTGGATACAAAAGCTTCCCATGCGGATATGGGGGATGACTATGCATCTATCCCGGAAGAGATGAAAAAAGTGGCAAAATTCTTTGGAAAGACGTATCTGCGCGAGGTTGAGGAGGATGACTTTTACAAACAGATCTCTGGTCTGAGAAGTGTGCTGGGAGACCGTCCTATCCTGCGTGCGCTTCATTTCTTTGAGGAGGAGAGAAGAGTTGAGGGAGAGGTAAAGGCTCTGCGAGATGGGGATTTCAAAGAATTTCTGGAATTGGTAAAGGATTCCGGCAACTCTTCCTTTAAGTATCTCCAGAATATCTACAACAGCACCAATGTGCAGAAGCAGGCGATGTCTATTGCGCTCGCTGTCAGTGATAAGATTCTGAGAAAGCATGGAGTATCACGGGTACACGGCGGAGGATTCGCCGGTACCATTGAAATTTTTGTGGAAAACAGTTTTGTAGATGAGTATAAGGCCAGAATGGACAGGGTCTTCGGAAAAGGTTCCTGCCAGATTCTGAAGGTTCGTCAGTCAGGCGGAAGAAGAGTTTTATAATGATCTGATTAGGTGCTGCACCGGATAAATCCCTGATAGGGAGTGTCCGGTGCAGTTTTTATATAGGGGATATGTTATGGGGGATTGAGGTGTAGGGATGATGGGGATATAGATTCAGGAATGAATTCAGGAGTAGATTCAGGAGCAGGTTCAGGAATAAGTTCAAGTATAGGTTCAGGTATAGCTTTCAGGAATAGATTCAGGTATAGGTTAAGTTAGTGTTTAGAGGGGGAATTCATGTAAGGAAAATAGAAATATGGTTTACACTGGTTTACGTAATTTTACTGTCGGGTTACATAACGAAATCTGGGACATGGGGATGCCGTCGAAGAGGGAAAATTGAAGAAAATAGTAGGATTTTTAAGACATAATTTTCAGAATATTCTCAATTGTAGAATATGCACAATGCTTGTCGAAAAAACCAACATTTACCACATTCCATCCTCAAAGTTATCCACACACAAAAATCCACAAAACCCTGTAAAAATGAAGTTATCCTCAAAGTTATCCACATTCTCCACAAAAATGTGTGTGGATTAATATGATTTACATAATAAAAGAAAGAACAAAGGTTTTGTACACTTGTGATAAAAAGAAGAATTTTGGGGAAAAGTGGGGAAAAGGGATTGACATTTTTGAAATCTATTATTTGACGAGGTGCGACAAAATATGCTAATATCCGGGAAAAACTGATGATATTTTCTGAAAATTGCTGGTTTCCATAAAACTGTGAGGTGACGGGTGTGGGAGAGTTATGGAGAGGGGAGTTGCGGGTGGCTCACGGACGGTGCGCAGGAGGTATCCGTGTGGGGAAAAAGTCAGGGGAGACAGGGGCCGCGAATAAGAGCAAGGAAGTCAGCCTGCTGATTTTAAATAGTAAAAACAAAAAGATATGGGAGGTTATATATAAAAGAAGACTTCTTCTAAATTATATGTAAAATAAGAAGAAAGCGAAGCTGGGTGCTGTCAGATTACGGACGAAAGCCGAGGAAGTGCCTTAAATTATATGTAAAATAAGAAAAAAACGAAGCTGGGTGCTATCAAATTACGGACGAAAGCCGAGGAAGTGCCTTAAATTATATGTAAAATAAGAAAAAAACGAAGCTGGGTGCTATCAAATTACGGACGAAAGCCGAGGAAGTGCCTTAAATTATATGTAAAATAAGAAAAAAACGAAGTTGGGTGCTGTCAAATTACGGACAAAAGCCGAGGAAGTGCTTTGGATTATATGTAAAATAAGAAGAAAGCGAAGCTGGGTGCTGTCAGATTACGGACGAAAGCTGAGATGTAAAGTGAGAAGAAGGGAAGTCAGGCGTATTTAGATTAAATGCAAATGTCAAACTGTCTTTATGATTATCTATTTGGCAGGAAAAATATTGGTTATCCTTTGTAGTTGTCTACAAAAAGAGAAAATGCACGGGAATTTATTATATACCTGGATTGACGAGTATCCAACATAACAAATTACTACTGAGTGTCTACAGAAACAACTGCATTATAGATATTGTTTAGATAGAAGAATGCAATTGACAAAACAACTATCTTGCATTACAATGTAGCTAACTATATTGCAATGCAAGATAGGAGGTAAAGCGGTGATTTCTTCACAGATGTTGAAGGGGACTTTAGAGGGGTGTGTGTTGGCTATTATTGGGAAGGGGGAGGCTTATGGGTATGAGATTTCGGAGCAGTTGGGGGAGTATGGATTTGGGAAAGTGGCTGAGGGGACGATTTATCCGCTGTTGCTGAGATTGGAGAAGAATCAGTTGATACAGGCTACATTTCGGGAGTCGGAGGTAGGGCCCAGAAGGAAGTATTATTCTATAACGCAGGAAGGAAAAAAGGAATTCAAAAGATTTCTGGAGAGTTATATGGAATTATCCGGTGCAGTTTCCAGTTTGTTGGATGATGTGAAAGGGGATTTAATAAATGAATAAACAAACAAAGCAGTTAATGAAGGAAAATAATGACTTATCTTTTCATCTGAAAGCAGCAGATAATAAAATTCTGACTGATATGGTAGTCTATATCCGAGGTGCGGATATCAGCGGATACCAACAGGAACTGGTCAGGCGTGATATTACACAGATGATCCTGGACGGAGAGCAGAGGGGGGATACCATGGAGGACATAATAGGCAGTGATTACAAGATATTCTGCGACAATGTTCTGAGAGAGGTTCCACATCTCACCCGTGCGGAAAAAGCGGTCTCCTTTTTAGGAACGTTATGTGTCGCATTAGCAGTCCTGCTTGCAGTCCGCCTTCTTTTCGGTCTGTCAGACATGTTTGGAGACACCCCCACCTGGCCTTATATCCCCGTAACCACAGGTGCTATCATAAGTATGGTCATACTTTTATGCTCCGTCCTCCTTCTGTATAACACCATCACCAGAAATTCCTTCAACATCAGTTCCCAAAACAACAAAAGAATTCCCGTACTTTTCGCAGCCATTATACTGGCCTGCATCTGTGCTGATTTCTTCCTGAAAACAGTCATTCTTTCCGTCCACATATCCATTGTCCTCATTGCCATTCTACTCCTGCTCATCATCTATAAAATAACAGACACCATTAACTAAACCAAACTAAAACTAAAGCCTAACCTGTAGCCAAAATGTATCTAAAAATTAGTAAGCCACAATAAAATTGTAGTTATACAACAGCAATACAAATGCTGCATATGAATCCATTATAAGAATAGAATTGAAAATCTTAGTTTTCAGTATTTTAGTCGTTTTACAAAAACACTTACACAAAAACAGCATATACAACAACCAACAATTTTATAATATACATTTCAACCGCCTTAAACCAACAGATACTGACTTGCGGAACCCCAGACGGAATATTGGAGGAACGTGAATAGAGTTTCTTAATGAAAAACGGCCTCCGGGTGCGTGATGAAATTTGATTTCCGAATCAAATTTCAAGGATAGTTGAGCGGACTAATCATCAGATTAGTGCGCGGTTCTATCCGGTTCACGTACCCGGAGGCCGTTTTTCATTTAGAAACTCTTCACGTCCCGACTATTCCGTCTGGGGTTCTGCAAGTCAGAATCGTCCGCATAAGCCAAAGCAGGTTCCGCAAGTCAGAATCGTCCGCATAAGCCAAAGCAGGTTCCGCAAGTCAGAATCGTCCGCATAAGCCAAAGCAGGTTCCGCAAGTCAGAATCATCCGCATAAGCCAAAGCAGGTCCCACAAGTCAGTATCCCCCGCTTAAGCAATAATACAGAAAAAAAGTCAACACTCCTTCCCCCACACCAGCCGAAACAAACTCCCTTCCCCCACACAACTCTCCAATTCCACCTGCGCCCCCAAATAAGCCGCCCCATGCTTCACAATCGACAACCCAAGCCCAGTGCCCCCAATCTCTTTGGAATGGCTCTTATCCACCCTATAAAACCGTTCAAACACCCTGGCCTGATCCGTGGAAGGGATTCCGATGCCCGTGTCCGCTACAGATACGCTGATTGTATTCTTCCCATTCAGGACAGTGACAGTCACCTTCCCGTCCGGATGATTATATTTAATGGCATTATCGCACAGATTATAGAGAACTTCCTCCAAAATCGGCCTGGTAGTATTGAATACAGCATGTTCCCCCTCTAAGAAGAGCGAAACCTGTTTGCGTTTTGCAGGCTCCCGCAGCCGTTCCAATGTCTCTTTTGCCAGAGTATACAGATCTGTTTCCTCCTTTTGATAAGGAAGACACCCCTCATCAAGCTGTGATATCTTGATCACATCCCCGACTAAGGCAATCAGCCTCTGTGCCTCATCGAAAATCTTTCCGGCGAATTTATTGATGTCCTCCGGTTTCACAAACCCATCCTGTATGATTTCTGCAAATCCAGATATAGAAGTAAGCGGTGTCTTCAACTCATGTGACACATTGGCAGTGAATTCCCTCCGCAGATTTTCCCGCTGAATTTTTTCAGTTATGTCAACCAACAAAAGCACTGCGCCGGTCACTTCTTTATCTCGGAGCACAGGGTTGGCAATGACCTGGCAGAAGTTCTCACCAATCTGCAGATCGGAAGTGGTGTGTTTTCCGGATAGGACTGCATCCACGGTCTGCTGGAAGGATTCACTTCTGTTGAGAGAGAGAACGCTGGCATGTGCCTGTGCCTCTGTGGCATCCAGCAGATGCAGGGCGCTGGAGTTGTAGGAGAGAAGGTCAGTCTGGGCGTCAATGACTAAAAGCCCCTCACTCATATTTTCCGTGATGATGGAAAACTCCTGCTGCTGTCTTCTGGCATCTGAGAGCTGCCTGCGGATAGTGCGCTGTTGTTTGTTGATCTTTGTGAGCAGTGGTGATATCTCGTCGTAGGCCTCTGTGCGCTCCGGCTGATCCAGGTCCAGGCTGTTGATGGGTGAGACAATTTTCTTGGAAATGCGCGCAGCAAAAAGGGCGGAGAGCACTACCATCATGAGCAGCACATACAGCATGGGCTGTACCAGCTCTCCAATCAGGGCAGCTACAGTGTACTGGGTGCTGGATACACGGAGAATCTGGCCGTTTGAGAGCTGCTTGGCATAGTAAATTGTTTTTTCCGAAAGCGTATCGGACTGGCGTGTAGCCTTTCCGACACCCTTTAGTTTTGCTGCGATCACTTCCTGGCGGTTGGAATGGTTCTCCATTTTAGAGGCGTCAGCCTTGTTATCAAAGAGAACACTGCCATCCTCGGCGATGAGAGTGATTCTGGCGGATTCCGCAGGAAGATCATCTAAGGCGGTAATGCCCATGTTTTCCACAGAGATTGCCAGATAAGCAGTTTCAGATTTCAGTTCCTTTTCAATCTGGCTGCCGAAATAGTGATACAGAATGCCCATAATGAAGCCCAGTCCGATGACCAGCACAAGAGCAGATACAAGCATTATGGAGCGGAAGATTCGTTTTGTCATGCGGTTTTTCCTCCAATTTTATAACCCACTCCCCTTACGGTTTTGATACAGTCACCGGCGCTTCCCAGCTTTTGGCGCAGGGTGCGGACGTGGACATCAATGGTTCGGCTCTCCCCGTCAAATTCATATCCCCAGATGCGGTCCAGAAGCTGGGCTCTGGTAAATACGGTCTCCTGTTCCGACAGAAGGAGGCAGAGCAGTTCAAATTCTTTCAGGGTCAGGATGATCTCTGTGCCGTCCACCCGCACGATATGGCGCGAGGGGCAGACGTAGAGGGAGCCGAGGCGGTATTCCGGAATCTTTTCCTGTTCCTGGCTGCGGCGCAGCAGGGCACGGATGCGGGAAATCAGTTCCATCATCCGGAAAGGTTTCGGAATATAGTCGTCGGCTCCGTTGTCGAGTCCCAGTACCGTGTCATATTCACTTCCCTTTGCGGTCAGCATGATAACGGGAAGCTTTTTCGTGTCTCTGGATGTGCGGAGCTTTTTTAATATGCTCAGCCCGTCCTCCTCCGGAAGCATGATATCCAGGAGCACCAGGGAGGGGACAGCCACGGACATGGCATCCCAGAAGTCAGAGGGCCGTGCAAAGCCTTCCGCTTCCAGGCCCTGGCTGTTCAGGGTGTAAGTGACCAGTTCCCGGATATTTTCATCGTCCTCTACAAGATAAATCAATTTATTCACCTCATTCTTTTTCCGTATCCAGATGATGTTCATCGCTTTTATGGATACCTGTTATGGAATATTGTACCCATTCTGCCACATTTACGGCATGATCGCCAATCCGTTCAAAATACTTGGCGGCCATGAGAATATCCAGGGCGGCCCTTGGGTCCACGTTATTTTTCCGAATCAGATCCAGCAGCTCGCCTTTTACCTTGTTGAAGAGGTCATCCACTATATCATCGGAGATGACCACAGATTCCGCCAGCTCCAGATCATTTTTAACAAATGCATCTACGCTTAAGGTTACCATGCGGATGGTAGCTGCCGCCATGTCATGAATCTGTACTTTACTGCTGATGCTGCTGCTGACAATATATGGAGCCAGGTCTGCAATATCTGCTGCCTGGTCACCGATGCGCTCCAGGTCGGAGATCATTTTAAGGGCAGCAGATATGATTCTCAGATCGCGTGCTACGGGCTGCTGCTGTAAAAGAAGGCGCATACAGATATTTTCAATCTCCCGCTCTTTCTCATCAATTTCACCCTCCATGGCAGCTACCTTTTTCACAACATCCCGCTCCGGCTGATCCAGTGCCTGGGCGGCCAGAGTGATGGCCTGTTCACACAGGCTTCCCATTTTGATCAGTTCTACATGAAGCTGTTCTAATTGTTTGTCAAATCTTGTGCGCATATCAACCAAACCTCCCTGTAATATAGTCCTCTGTGCGTTTATCCTTTGGCATTGAGAATATTTGTTCTGTTTCACCGTACTCCACAATCTCGCCCAGCAGGAAAAAGGCAGTTTTATCGGAAATACGGGCTGCCTGCTGCATATTGTGGGTAACCATGACAATGGTGTAATCCTTTTTCAGTTCCACTGCCAGGTCTTCAATCTTGGATGTGGATATAGGGTCAAGGGCGGATGTGGGTTCATCCATAAGGAGGACTTCCGGCTGGACAGCCAGCGCTCTTGCGATGCAGAGCCTCTGCTGCTGGCCACCGGACATGCCCAGAGCGTTCTGCTTCAGGCGGTCTTTTGTCTCATCCCAGATGGCAGCATCCCGCAGGGATCTCTCCACAATGTCATCCAGCTTTGCCTTGGAATGGATACCGTGGGTGCGGGGGCCGAATGCAATGTTATCGTAAATACTCATGGGGAAGGGATTGGGCTTCTGGAACACCATGCCTACCCTTTTCCGCAGCAGGTTTACATCCATTCTGCCGTAAATATCCTCGCCATCCAGTAAAATACTGCCCTCGATACGGCAGCCCTCAACCAGGTCATTCATGCGGTTCAGGGATTTTAAAAGTGTGGATTTACCGCAGCCGGAGGGGCCGATGAAGGCGGTGATCTTATTTTCCGGTATCTTTAAATTTATGTTCTTCAGCGCCTTAAAGTCTGTATAATACAGATCCAGGCTGCTGATGGATATCTTTTCCGTATTGTTCATATTACATTCCTTTCGCCAGTTTTTTTGCCAGAGTGCCGGAAATCCAGTTGATGACCAGCACCAGCAGAAGCAGTACAACAGAGACAGCGTAGGCCTGGTCCATATACAGACCCTCTCTGGAGAGATTGTACATATGGACAGCCAGTGTGGAGCCTGAGGACATTACGCTTGATGGTACCTCAGCCACAGCTCCCGCGGTATAGATCAGAGCGGCTGTCTCGCCTACGATCCTGCCCACAGACAGGATAACACCGGCCAGTATGCCGGGAACGGCGCTGGGCAGTACGATGCGGAAGACGGTGCGCAGTTTTCCGGCGCCCAGGCCAAAGCTTCCCTCACGGAAGGAGTCCGGAACGGATTTCAGGGCCTCCTCTGTGGTCCGCATTATGAGGGGAAGGATCATGATAGACAGTGTCAGGGCACCGGCCAGCAGAGAATATCCCCATTTTAGTGTGGTCACAAAGAAGAGGGCGCCAAACAGTCCGTATACGATAGAAGGAATACCGGACAGGGTCTCTGTGGTAAGGCGGATGATCTCCACGAATTTGTTCCCGCGTTTGGCGTATTCCACCAGATAGATGGCAGAGAAGATACCAAGGGGGACAGCGATCAGCAGAGATAAAAAGGTGATGACCAAGGTATTGATAATGGAGGGCATCATGGACGCATTCTCCGACGTATATGTCCAGGCAAAGAGTTCCGGTTTCAGATTGGGAACCCCGTTTATTAAAATATAGGCAATTAAGAAAAACAGGACGGCAAAGGTAACGGCAGCGCAGAGCATCACCAGCATCATAAGGATAAATGAGCCGGGGGTGCGCTTGTACTCTCTCAGTTTCTGCCGCAGGTTATGATCATTATGCATGGCGGTTCCTCCGATTGAGCAGGGCTACACAGAAGTTGATCAGCAGAATGAAGACAAACAGGACCACACCTGTGGCGATCAGCGCTTCCCTGTGCAGGTCTGCTGCATAGCCCATTTCCAGTACAATATTGGCGGTCATGGTGCGGACACCCCGGAGGATACCCCTGGGCATTCTGGGCTGATTGCCGGCGATCATGACAACCGCCATGGTCTCACCGATGGCACGGCCAATCCCCAATACCACGCCGGCAATGACACCGGATTTGGCAGCAGGGAGCACAATGGCAAAAATACTCCTCTCATGTGTGGCACCAAGGGCCAGCGCCCCTTCGTAGTAGGTGCGCGGAACAGAGCGCAGTGCGGATTCACTGACACCTATGATAGTGGGCAGTATCATGATTCCCAGTAAAATAGAGGCGGTCAGCATACTGCTTCCGTTTCCTTCCCGGAACATGCCGCGGATCAGAGGGACAAGCACCACAAGACCGAAGAAGCCATACACGACAGATGGGATTCCGGCCAGCAGTTCCGTAGCTGATTTTAAAAACGGGTATATTTTTTTCGGGCAGTATTCAGCCATGAAGATGGAGGTCAGGATGCCTATGGGCACGCCTATGACAATAGCTCCGGCTGTCACATAGATACTTCCCATGATCATAGGGAAGATACCGAATATGTTGTTGCCCGGTTTCCAGCGCTCTCCTAATAGGAAACTGAAAAAGCCGATTTCCTTCATGGCAGGAATGCCGTTTACAAAAAGGAAGAGACAGATTAAGGCAACTGCGAATATGGATGCGCAGGCAGCTATAAAAAAGACTGCCTGCATTACTTGTTCCTTACGCTTATTTTGTTTGCAAAACGGGTTGTGTTTTTTCATACTTTCTAACCTCGGATAGGAGTGTGGGATCAAAGGGCTTCATCCCAGGCCAGAGCATCTCCGGTGAAGATGGATTTTACCTGGTCAGAGGTCATTTCATCGGTGGGGTTGCTATTGTTCACAATAACAGCAATACCGTCCAGGGCAATGACTGTAGGGGTCAGGCCAGCGTCCAGTTCAGAATCTTTCAGTTCTCTGGAAGCCATTCCGATATCACACACACCATCAATGGCATTCTGCATGCCGGTGGTGGAATCACTTGTCTGAATCTCAATCTCCACATTGCTGTTCATCTCCGCGTAAGCTTCTTTCAGCTTCTCCATGACGGGAGATACAGAGGAAGAGCCTGCAATGACAACCTTGCCGGATGCGCCGTTTGATGCGTAGGCTTCTGCGCTGTCCAGGGGGATGTAGTTGTTGTCAGCCACTACAGCCTGGCCTTCTTTACTCAGAATGAAGTTGATGAAGTCCTGTCCGGCTTCACTGAGACCTTCTCTTGCCGCAATATTGAAAGGTCTGGAAATTTTGTAGGTGCCTGCTTTAATGTTTTCCGCTGTGGCTTCTGTACCGTCAATTTTTAAAGCTTTCACTGTATTATTTAAAGAGCCGAGGGAAATGTAGCCGATGCTGTACTCATCCTGTGCTACACTGGACATCATGACAGAGGTGCTGTTTGTGATGTTTGCCTCCTCAGTTGTCATATCCATCTTTTCACCGTTTACTTCCTCTTCAATGCCGAACAGTTCAACAAAAGCACCACGTGTACCGGAACCGTCTTCCCTGGATACCACTGTGATGTCATTGGTGCTGTCCCAGTCACCTGATGTATCTTTTGAGCCGCTGTCGGCAGTTCCTTTATCAGATTCTGTACCGGATGCGGCCTCTGTGCTGTTTCCTGCATCTTCATTTCCGCCGCATGCTGCAAGTCCGAATACCATTACACCGGCGAGTATAACTGCTGCTAATCTTTTCATAGTTTTGATCTCCTTTTTCCTCGAATTGTCTAATGATTTGTCCTTGTTACGAATTTCAGTATATAGGGGGAAAGTAAAATACAAAATCTTGATTTTGTTAAATGTAAGTAAAGTTAAATAAGAAATATTTTGAAATGTAAAATGTTAAATGAAGCATAAATGCTATAATTACAGAAAATATGTGCTATAATCTTTTTATGGAGCTGCAAATTATAAAGACTGCTGCAGGAGGTCTATATGGATAAAAGCAGGAAGATTCTCCCGGTGGGAATCAGTGATTTCAGGAAAATTATAGAAGAACAGTATTATTTTGTAGATAAGTCACTGCTCATAAAAGAGATCATAAATTCAGGAGCAGAAGTAACGCTTTTGACAAGACCGAGACGATTCGGAAAAACCCTGAATATGAATATGATAAAATTATTTTTTGAAAAATCTGAGGAAGAGACGGCAAGTCTGTTCCAGGGACTTAAAATATGGCATTGTGAGGATACGGAAAAATACAGGTGTGAGCAGGGAAAATATCCGGTAGTATTTTTAACGCTAAAGGATATAAAATGTGACAGTTGGGGTGAAACTTACGAAAAATTGAAGAATATGATCCAGTTGGAGTATAATCGCCATGCATATTTGCTGCAGAGTGAATGTCTGACGAAGTTTGACCGGCAGTATCTGGGACGAATACTGAATATGGATGCTTCAGATGCCGACTGGCAGGATTCCTTAAATCGACTGACCGGATATTTAAAAGCTCATTATAAAACACCGGCAATTCTTCTTATTGATGAATATGATGTCCCTATACAGCAGGGGCATATGCTGGATTATTACGATAAAGTTATAAATTTTATGAGAAATTGGCTTTCAGGAGGCCTTAAAGATAATCAAAACCTAAAATTCGCTGTGTTAACAGGGATTCTTCATATTGCACAGGAGAGTATTTTCAGTGGTCTGAATAACCTGGATGTGTATACTGTACTGGATAAGACTTACAGGGAATATTTTGGTTTTACACAGGAAGAAGTGGATGAGATTGCTGCGTATTACGACTGCAAAGAGAAAAGCGGGGAGTTACGAACATGGTATAATGGCTATAATTTTGGCGGAATAGATATCTATAACCCATGGTCGGTGGTAAAATATATCCGTGCCGGAAATAAACCGGCGCCTTACTGGCTGTCCACAAGCAGTAATGATTTTGTGCACAGGATCATTGAAAGAAGTTCTCCTGAGACCGAAGATGCCTTAAAAAAGGTTATGGATGGCGGATACCTCATGACTTCACTTAACACACAGGTAGTATATCCGACAGTTTATGATAATCCGGATAATATCTTCAGTTTTCTGGTCATGACAGGATATTTGAAAGTCAATGCATTGGAGGAATTGGAATATGGTGAGGATTATGTTTTGTGTATTCCAAATGAGGAAATAGCTTGTGTTTATAAAGAGGAGATACTGTCAGTATTCGATGTGCAGAATGAGGGGATAATACGATACTCTGCCCAACTGCGGAGAGCACTGTTTACAGGGGACTTGGGACAGCTCGACGAACTGCTCCATAAGATAATAAAATGTTCAGTCATCTTTTATGACATACATGAAAGCTTTTACCATGGATGGATGCTGGCCCTGACAAGTATGTTTTATGATACTCATTATGTGCGTTCCAACAGGGAATCTGGAAAAGGTCGGTACGATATTATGATGGAACCTAAAAGTGCTCGTTTTCCGGGGATTATCCTGGAATTTAAGGTATTGACTGAGAACAGGGCAAAAGAGGTGGAAGAAAAGCTGCATCAGTTAGCAGAGAGTGCCCTTCAGCAGATAAATGAATGTGATTATGAAGCAGAGTTAAGAGACAGAGATTGCAGGAGCATTATAAAATATGGTATTGGATTTTATAAAAAGGAGTTTTCAATCGTAAAAGGATGATTTCTATATGATTAAAATAGGGGCGGCCGGCGTGCATTTTCCGCACTTCCGGCCGCTTTTCTTATTTACCCTTTCTGCTGCATCCTCTTGATCACCTTCAGACGGGTAAATTCTTCTCTCTCTTTTTCCTCCAATGCATTGGAAATAGATTTTGTCAGATCCTCAAATTTGGGGATTGTGATATTTTTCAGCGCGTTGGCGCGCTTCTGTGTTTTCTTAATATTGATAGCCAGCCTGTAGGCGGAATTTTCCACCATGGACAGGCGGATGGTGAGCTGCTTTACCTTCTCAAAGGCCGCTTTCGCTTCATCCAGGGAGGCTTTAGTGCCGTAGTAGGCATATGTGGGCGCCCCCGAGGCCGGATCAGACTGTACCAGGGGGATTTCTGTTCCCATGACACTTCTGGTCTTGATGCGGATGGAATCCTCCACAGGCACGGTGCGGGATATCTCCTGCACATTGCTGATGCCGATTTCCATGTTGGCCTTCTGGAGTGCTGCATAGGCGGTGCGGAAGGTGATATCGATCTGGTCCTGGATATCCTTGGCCTGGTCGATCAAATCCATCAGCTCACGGATGAGAATATTCCTCTTCTTGTCCATCAGGTCAAAGCCCTGCCTGGACAGCGCCAGGGAATTCTTGGCTAATATGAGATTACCTTTGGTTGGAAAGGTATTTGGATCCATAACATCACCCTTTCTGTGTTTTCAATCCATGTTCGGTCGATGCTCTTGTTTTTGGTGATTTCCTTGTTTATGATTCCTCTTCCGAAGGATGATAATACTGATCCAGAATCTTGGTGTCGATACGGTCCAGTTCGTCTCTCGGAATCATGCCCAGCAGTTTCCAGCCCAGGTCAAGGGTTTCCTCAATGCTGCGGTTCTCATCTGGTCTTTGGCCTACAAAATTGTGTTCAAAGGCATCACCGAATTTCAGGTATTTCTTATCCAGAGGTGAAAGCTCATCCTCACCGATAACAGAAGCCAGCGCCCTTGCGTCTCCCACCTTGGCATAGCAGGAGAAGAGCTGATTGGCGACGTCCTGATGGTCGCCTCTTGTGTAGCCTTCACCGATACCGTCCTTCATAAGCCTTGACAGGGAGGGCAGTACATTGATAGGCGGATAGATGGCCTGTCCGTGGAGCTGCCGCTCAAGAACGATCTGTCCTTCTGTGATGTAGCCGGTAAGGTCAGGAATGGGGTGTGTGATATCATCATTGGGCATGGTCAGGATCGGTATCTGTGTAACAGAGCCGGTTCCGCCTCTTACAATGCCGGCGCGTTCATACAGGGTTGCCAGCTCACTGTACAGGTATCCGGGATAACCCTTTCTGGAAGGAATCTCGCCTTTTGAGGAAGAAACTTCACGCATGGCCTCCGCAAAGGAGGTGATATCTGTCAGGATAACAAGAATGTGCATTCCTTTTTCAAATGCCAGATACTCCGCAGCGGTCAGTGCCACTTTCGGGGTGATCAGTCGTTCCACAACCGGGTCATTTGCCAGGTTCAGGTACATGACCACATGGTCTGCAACACCGCTCTCCTCAAAGGTGCGGCGGAAAAATTCAGCAACGTCGTATTTGACACCCATAGCGGCAAATACAATGGCGAATTTTTCATTGCTGTCCCCGCCAAGGGAAGCCTGCTGTACGATCTGAGCTGCAAGCTGGTCGTGAGGAAGGCCGTTTCCTGAGAAAATAGGAAGCTTCTGTCCTCTGATCAGGGTGGTCAGGCCGTCAATGGCCGAGATACCGGTCTGGATATAGTTACGGGGATATTCCCTGGTTACCGGGTTCAGGGGAAGTCCGTTGATGTTGGTGCGGACTTCCGGCATAACAGGACCCAGGCCGTCAATGGGTTTTCCGATGCCGTTGAAGGTTCTTCCCAAGATATCAGCGGAGAGCTCCACCTCCATGGGATGGCCTGTGAGTTTTGTGTGGGTGTTCAGAAGGGACATGTTTTCCGTGCCCTCGAACACCTGGATCACTGCTTTGTCTTCATATATTTCTACAATTCGGCCCAGCTTTTTGGAACCGTCGTCCACCTTGAACTCCACAATTTCATCAAAGGAGGCATCGCGTACGCCTTCCAATACAACCAGAGGTCCATTGATTTCGCTCAAGCCGAGATATTCTATTGCCATAATCGTTCCTCCTTATGCATTCTTTTCCATGACGGTATTGTAGAAGTCGTCAACAGCCTTCATGTAATCGTCAATAAGTTCCAGCTTGTCATTGGGAACATCATATTTGATGGATATGATCTTCTCAAATATATTCTCCCTGCGGAGCACGGACATGGGCATACCCATGGCGATCAGGCTTCGGCAGCGTTTGTATAGGTACAGGATGACTTCCATCATCTTAAACTGCTTATCCAGGGACACGCAGGTGTCGTCAGGATGGAAGGCGTTCTGCTGCAGGAAGCCCAGACGGATGACTCTGGCAATCTCCAGCGTCAGCTTCTGGTCATCCGGGAGCACATCGCTTCCGATCAGCTTTACGATCTCCATCAGGCTGCTCTCCTGGTTCAGGATAGCCATCATGCGGTTTCTGTCATCCACGAATTTGGGTGATACATTCTCACTGTACCAGTGGGACAGATCCCCCAGATACTCGCTGTAGCTGGTGAGCCAGTGGATAGCAGGGAAATGTCTGGCATAGGCCAGGGATTTATCAAGACCCCAGAAACAGCGCACGAAACGTTTGGTGTTCTGGGTGACAGGCTCGGAGAAGTCACCGCCCTGGGGTGATACGGCTCCGATAATGGATACGGAACCCTCCGTGCCGTTTAAGTTCTGCATCATGCCTGCCCTCTCGTAGAATGCGGAGAGGCGGGAGGCCAGATAAGCGGGGAAACCTTCCTCGGCGGGCATTTCCTCCAGACGGCCTGACAGCTCACGAAGGGCTTCAGCCCACCTTGAAGTGGAGTCTGCCATGATGGCCACATCATATCCCATATCCCTGTAGTATTCCGCCAGGGATATGCCTGTGTAGATGGAAGCCTCACGGGCTGCCACGGGCATGTTGGAGGTGTTGGCGATCAGCGTGGTACGTGCCATGAGGGCATTGCCGGTCTTGGGGTCATGGAGCTTTGAGAAGTCTTCCAGAACCTGGGTCATTTCGTTGCCGCGCTCGCCGCAGCCGATGTAGACAATGATGTCCGCATCTGACCACTTGGCGATCTGGTGCTGTGTCATGGTCTTTCCTGTTCCGAAACCTCCGGGAACGGCTGCTGTGCCGCCTTTTGCAATGGGAAACAGGGTATCCAGGATACGCTGTCCTGTCACAAGAGGTATCGTAGCCGGGTAACGCTTGTTTGTGGGGCGCGGAATACGGATCGGCCATTTCTGCGCCAGTTTGAGGGGATACTCACTGCCGTCGGCAAGCTGGACCACTGCCAGCACATCGGTTACGGTGTAAGCGCCGTCTTTTACCACCTTGGATACAATGCCTTCCACCTGAGGCGGAACCATGGATTTATGCACAATGGACGGGGTTTCCTGCAGCTCCGCGATGATGGTGCCGCCGTGGACTTCCATACCGTCCTTGATAGTCATGTGTACGTCCCATTTTTTTTCTGTGTCCAGGGAATCTACCTGCATACCGCGGGAGATATATTTACCGGACTGTTTGGCAATCACGGAGAGTGGACGCTGGATACCGTCGAAAATATTGTCCAGGATTCCGGGGCCGAGCATAACGGAAATAGCGTCACCTGTGGCTGTTACCGTTTCCCCCGGCTTTAAACCGCTGGTTTCCTCGTAAACCTGAACAGTAGTGGTATCCTTTTTCAGAGAAATAACCTCGCCGACCAGGTGTTCCTTTCCCACGTATACCATTTCCGACATCTTGAATCCTGTATTACCTTTCAGATAAATGACGGGACCGTTGATGCCATAGATAATTCCTGTTCTATTCATGTAGCAGTCCTCCGTCAAAATTAAATTCTTCTTTTTCGCTTTCGTATAAGGTTTTAAATGTGTGGTCGATCAAAATATTTTTAGCCGGAATCACAGCGCGGACACCTCCCATGAAGGGAGTCTCCGAGATGTGAAGGGAAGTCCCGCATCTGGCCGCCAGTGTTTCCAGCAGGGAAGAATCCGCAGGGGTCAGATAGATCTGTACCTCATCCTCACCGGCAATGGTAAGGGCCTCCCGGATCTTTTCTTCCAGCCAGACCAGGTATTCGGGGCTGCTCATGAAAGTCTCCAGTTTATTTCTGACCTCCACAAACAGTACCTCACGCAGTTCCTGCTGTTTTTTTGACAGACGTCTTTTGATGTGAAGCTGCTCCGCAGACAATGCCTTGTTGATCTCGCGTTTTGCGTTCTCTGTCTCCAGCTTTAACTGGTTGCCGGCATTTTTCTGTTTATCTTCTTTATGTTCAGCGAGCATCTGGGAGAGAGCAGCGCGGTATTCTTCCAGGGCCTTTTCAGACTCATCCCGTGCGCTTTCCATGGATACTTCGTAGAAATGCTGCAGTTTTTCTTCGGTTGTCATGTCATTCACCTTCTTTATCTATAATTTCAAACCGATTGCCTCATTGACATAAGAGAGAATAAAATCTGGTGCACGGCCGGTACCATGTCGGTCGGGGATTTCTATAATGAGCGGCAGACGATGGTTCAGCCGCATGTCGTCAATGATATCGGGAAACTCTCTGCCGAACTTTTCCGTCAGCAGGATGATGCCGTTTTCCTTGTTGGCAATGGCGTCCTCCAGAGCTCTCCTGAGCTCCTCGCGTTCATGCACCACAACACCCTCCACGCCTGCAAGCCGCATGCCTGTATAGGTGTCAATATTATCGCTGATCAAAAACATTTTCATAATGCATCAGTCTCTTTTCTTTATCAAAATATAAGGCAGCCCTTATCCCAGTTTACCTAAGATCATGAAGGAGATGATCAGTCCGTACAGAGCAATACCTTCTGCCATAGCTACGAAGATCATGGATTTACCGAACAGGGAGCCATCCTCGCTGATAGCACCTAAAGCAGCGCTTGCGGAGGAGGCAACAGCGATACCGGAACCGATGCCGGAAAGTCCTGTAACCAGTGCGGCGCCGATGTAGCCAAGGCCCGTTGCGAGGCCTGCGGATGCTGTGTCAGTGGCAGCGCTTACGGAAGCGGTTCCGCCGATCATGACGATGGAAGCCACTAAAAGGGTTCCGAAGAAGAAGAAACAGTTGACTCCCAGTGATTTTTTGTAGCGTTTTTTATTTTTCTCTCCCAGGAAAAAGTATCCGAAGGGAACAATGATGCTTAAGATCAGTGCGGCTGCTATAGTAAATTGAATTAATGTTGTCATAATAATGAATCCTCCTTAGGTTTTATGCATTTTTGTTTTCTCTTTTTACGCGCTTTAAGAATGGGTGGAATTCCCTGCCGCTGCCTTTGTAGAAGCGACTGAACATCTCATAATATTCCAGACGGAGTACCTGGATACCTACGATCAGGCCCTCCATTGCGCATACGAAAGCATTGCCCAGCACGATGACCAGCCAGTTGATGCTGCCCCCGCTCTCAGCGCCCGCCAGCATGAGCACAACGCCCATCATGGCTGCATGGCTGACAGCAAATGCGCCGATACGGACGAAGGAAAGGGTGTTGGAGAGATAACTCAGCATGACCTCGAACAGTTCAAAGAAGCTCTGAACAAAGAACATGACCTTTCCGCCCTCCACAACGGGCTGTTTTTTCTTGATGATTCGCGTCAGCGGCTCTTTCAGCATGATCAGTATAAGCGGCACGCCGAACATAATGACCAGGATCGCGGTTGCCGGAAGGGAATGACCCGTCAGGTACAGTAGGATCATAACGGTCAGTGCCCCGTAGAATACAAGGCCGCAGACGGCATTCTGGTCAAACAGGATATTTTCCGTATCATGGCACCTCACCGCGTTGATGATGTGGAAGATCATGGTCAGCAGTATGAGGAACATACCAAAGACGATCGCCACGATGAACACGGTGTTCATGTTGCCAAGGCCCGGTACATTGGTCATGGCATCCACAGGCCGCAGCCATATGGGTGACAGCACATCCTCAAATCCGAAGATGCTGCCGAACATGAAGCCAAAGAAAGTGGAGAAGATACCGGCTGTGCCGATGATGGCAGCCAGATCCATTTTCTTAAATTTGTACAGCAGAAAACCGCCGATCGCCAGCAGAAGCCCCTGTCCCACATCACCGAACATGGCGCCGAAGATGAAGGAATATGTGATGGCCACAAACATGGTGGGGTCCATCTCATTGTAGGCGGGAAGGCCGTACATTTTAACATACATCTCAAAGGGTTTGAACACCTTGGGATTTTTCAGTTTGGTAGGCGGCTGTGTGCGAATATTGTTCTGGTCATCCTCGATGATGCAGAACAGCCTGGCATCGTCCTCAATGTCTTTTTGGAAAGCCAGGGCATCCTTCTCAGTCATCCATCCGCAGAGAATGTAGAAGGTCTCCTGATGCTCCTTGACGCAGGCAGCAACCTTTCTCACGTCAAAGTTGGTGGAGAGGGCACTTAAAGCCTCTTTTGCTGAGAGTATGGCAGATGCGTCGTCGCGGAGCATCAGCCGTATCTCTTCCTGGCAGGAAGCCATGTGTTTGTCCAGGGTCTCCAGCTTCATTTTCAGCTCCCTGTGTATGGCCTGAGGCGTGCCGTGGTAGTAATCCTTTTTCAGATAGATTCTTTCAAAATGCATGGAAGAGAAAATCGCGTCCACTTCCTCCATCTTGGTCCAGGGCACGAAATAGACGCCCCATACATATTCATCCTCATGGCATGGATAAAACCAGGTATCCATACCATCATAGACATACTCTTTGAACTTGTTGTAATATTCCTTCGCGATCCGGCCGAATCGGACCTGGACAAAACGGTAGTGCACCAGTTTATCCACATCTTCCGGCAGGTTCAGGAAGGGGGTGATTCGGTTTAAGTCTTCCACAACTGCCGTCCGCTGTGCCTTCAGGTCATCGCATTCTGCATTGATGTCTGAGAGCTTCTGGCTGAGGGAGTCAATAAGACCGGTGGCTTCATCCAGGGAAATATCCCTGACAGGCACATCCTCTGTGTTCTGCAGCAGCCCTGCAAACTCTGTGGCCTTGTTCAGAAGCTCCTTATAGGGGTTGATCTGAATATAGGGGGACAGGTGCTGCACCTGCGTCAGCTGTGCCATGGCATTTTCCAGATGGATTTCATACTTAGCCAGGTATTCGTTGACAACTCTGTCAATGTCAGACTTCGGACCGGTAATGCTCAAGAATTTCATTTTCTCAATCATGTCAATTACCTCCGAGGTTAGTTTTTGTGAATATAATCCAGCGTCTCAGCCGGGGACAGTCCGTAGCGGATACACTCTATGGCAGTGGTGAGCCGGTCTACTTCGTGTTCCTTGTGATAAAAATAGGAATAGATCATAATAACTGAGTGCGGATATTTTCTTGCTTCTGATTCCAGGATATTCCTGAGATTCAGAGTGTAGTATTCTTCCAGGTTCTCCGGCGCAAGTTCCGGATAACGTTTTTTATAAGCAGTAGTATCCAGCACGCGGCGGAATTCTTCATTGTCCGCTGCCTCAACCAGTGCGGTGATCTCTTTGTGGGAGAGCTTATAGTGCACAGGTATGAGCAGTGCGTAGATATCAGCCGGGGCCATATGGTAATACCTGCGGGAACGGTAGATCCACTGCAGGTTGAGCATATCGAATTTATTGCCGTAGGCTTTGATGATCTCTTGCAGATCTCTTTTTTTGAACAGCTTATCTTTCACTGACCAGATATTTGCAAAGTAATACTGGTCCAGCGCCATGCCGTAATCAAAAAGGAGCGGTGTATATTCTTCCCCGATTTTTGACAGAGGAGAGTAATATTCCGTACCTTTCAAACTGTTTACAAATTCTTCAATTGTATTTGCTTGGGTAAGCTTTTCCAAATCCAGTTTGGAATGCCGGTCAAAGAAATCTTTGAACAGCGACAGATCCAGCCCTTCCCGGGTCTTGTCAAACACCCTTCTGAGGCATTCCTTCATAACGGCGATCTCGTACCGCTTAAAGTACAGAGCCATAAAGGTGCGCTGGGAGGGATTGGCGAATTTGTAAATCTTAGCAAAGTTCTGATGGATCGTGTGGGTAAGCAGCTTCTCGATGTCACCCCTGTGGAGGGAGTTTTCATCCAGGTCAGTCCACAGTTCTTTGAATCCGGGCTGCTTTTTTAAGTAGGCAACCACCTGGGGAACAGATTCCAACTGAGAAATTTCCTGATACTGCTTTTCCGTCATGAGCTTGCTCTGCATGGCACGGATCTTGGTTGAAAGACCGCTGTAAGATAACAGGGTTCCCATAACATCACATCCTTAATATTTTGTCATACAGTTTCTGAGCCATCTCTTCGTGATGCGCTTCATAATACTTTTCCATTTTATGCAGGATTTCATCCGTCTCCGCCTTCTGGTTTTCCAGTTCTTTCTCCATGCTGACCTCCAGGTTCCTGCGGATGGACTCCAGTTCTTTGGCAGTCTGCCGGTCTACTTCCTCGTCAAAGGCTTTGATCTGGGCATCATTTTCTTCGGAAAGCCTTTTTTTCTGGACGGCAACGTCCTCCATGATCCGGGAAGCTGCGGCTTCTATTTCTGCCAGTTTGCTGATAACATCTTCCATAGATTTTCCTCCTTGTGTCTTCTTTATATCATACACCTTTTTCAGAAAAAATCCATAGAAATCTTCATAATTTTTAAGCTAATTTATACAAAAGATATAATTATTATGGTGGTTTTTCTCGTGTTTTTTGGCGAATTTTGCGGTAATCTTTGACAAAACAAAAAGTTTTCAGTTATACTGAAGGAAGACGGAAAAAGCCGGCTCTGGGGCCGGCGTGCTTCGTCTGCAAGAAAGACAAGGAGAAAGGCTGGATATAAAATGCGTTTGAGAAACATACCCGGGGCAAAGGATGCCATTGCCGAGAGCGCTTATGTGATACAGAATCCTCAGGAAAATGCAGGAAAGTGGCATGAGATATTTCAAAACGGAAATCCTGTCCATATAGAGGTCGGCATGGGAAAAGGCCGTTTTATCATGGATATGGCGGCGAGAAATCCACACATTAATTATGTAGGGATTGAAATGTACGACAGCGTTCTTCTGCGGGCGCTCCAGAAAATGGAGGAGCGGGAAACAGAGGCAGAGGCGCTGAAAAATCTGTTTTTCATGAGAATGGATGCCAGGGAGCTGCCGCTTGTATTTAATCGGGGAGAAGTGGACAGAATATATTTAAACTTTTCCGATCCGTGGCCCAAGGAGCGCCACGCAAAGAGAAGGCTCACTTCAAGGCAGTTTCTGGAGCGCTATGACGCTGTTTTGGCAGAGGACGGCACAGTGGAGTTCAAGACAGACAACAGAGACCTCTTTGATTTCTCTGTGGAGGAGGTAAAGGAAGCCGGCTGGAAACTATTGGCCTGCACCTATGACCTGCATCACGATGAGGAACTGAGTCGGGGAAATGTCATGACTGAGTACGAGGAGAAATTTTCCTCTATGGGGAATCCCATACACAAGCTGGTCACAGCCAGATAGGGATGCAGAAGCCGGGTTTCGGTCCGGGATTTTCGTCATATGATATAGAGAAGCAGTTTTACCTGAAAGGAAGTATCCTATGGCGAAGAAGAAAAACATGCAGAACTCCCTCTTTGAATGGGCATATACAAACAGGAAAGCGGGCAGCAAAACTGCTGATATTTTAAAATCAGTCGGAGAAGTGGAGAAGCTTTTAAGTTCAGCTGGAAAGAAGAAAAAGTGATCTAATGGGGAAAAACAGTAAAAACTACTATAAGAAAGCGTAAGAGCGCTTAACCGGAAAGGAGAAAATCATGGTTGAAGTGATTACGGAACAGAATTTTGACAAGGTTGTGATGGGGGCGGATCTTCCTGTACTGGTGGATTTTTATGCAACCTGGTGCGGCCCGTGCAAACAGATGGCACCTGTGATCGAGGAGCTGTCAGAGGATCTGGAGGGCAAAGCCCTCTTCGGCAAGGTCAATGTGGATGAAAATATCAATCTCGCGCAGAGATATAAAATCATGCAGGTCCCGACCTTTCTGTTCGTCAAGGACGGTAAGGTGATGAGCCGGGAGACCGGTGGAATCAGCAAGGAAGAACTGGCAGAGGAACTTGGGGTGTGGCTGTAAAGCCGCCCCCGGCCTGCGGCCGGCAGTCGAAAAAAGGCAGAAAATGCGTTAACGAACTGCAGTGTTACATGTATATGATAAAAAACATAAAAAAATGTAAAAAAGATACTTGCATTTTTCCAGTATATCGCTTATAATATGTCTTGCGTTACAAAATAAAGCGTATGCGCCTTTAGCTCAGTTGGTAGAGCAGTAGACTCTTAATCTATTTGTCCAGGGTTCGAGTCCCTGAAGGCGCACTAAAAAGCACTGTTTTTGCAGAGTTGGAGCTGCGGGGACGGTGCTTTTCTTTTCGTGTTCTGCCCAGCGCTGCGTAGAGTCCGGGTTTGGAAACGGATTGTGCAGATGCAGGATCTTTGTTATAATATAGAGCAAAAAGGACTGGGAGGATGATGGGTATGAAGGATGAGACAAAATATAAGATCATGCAGAACCGGGAACTGCTGAAAGCCTACAATGTTTCCGATGTCAATGCTGAGGCCACAGACCAGGAACAGAAGCTTGCGGCAGCGCCTTATGTGAAGGATAAAAGGGGCGGGGAGACCATAACTCTCACAACGGATTTTGACGGCATTGCAGGCAGTATGGACCTGTACGGGCTTCTTAAGAACAGGGTGAGCCGGAGAAAATACAGCAATGAGGCGCTCACGTTAAGAGAACTGTCTTTTCTTTTATGGGCAACCCAGGGGATCCGGAAAGTGGTGGGGAAGAATAACTTTGCCACATTCCGTAATGTTCCGTCAGCCGGTTCCCGCCATGCCTTTGAGACCTACCTGTTTGTCAGTCATGTGGACGGGCTTGACAAGGGGATTTACCATTATCTTCCCATGGAACATGCGCTGGAAGTGTGGGATGGGAGGCAGGATTTTGAGGAAGAACTGACCCATGCGCTCTGCGGGCAGCGATTTGCGGCGTCTGCGCCTGTGACTTTTGTATGGAGCGCGGTTCCATACCGGATGGAGTGGCGGTATGGGCTGAAGGCTCATAAGTATATCCTTCTGGACGCAGGGCATGTGTGTGAGAATCTGTACCTGGCATGTGAGGCTGTCGGCTGCGGAACCTGTGCTATCGGCGCCTATGACCAGGATGCCCTTGACGAGCTTCTGGGCTTTGCCCCGGGGCCCTCCGCCGAGACTGATTATGAATGTGCCGTGTATGCGGCAGGTGTGGGTAAGGCTGTGACGGAGGAGTAGGCAAAGGGGGAGTTTTATGTCGGAATCGTATATTACCAAAAATGCCCTGGCTGCGTCCATGAAAAAGCTTATGGAGGAACGGGATTTCTCCAAAGTGACTGTGGCTGATATCTGTGAAGGCTGCGGGATGAACCGGAAGAGCTTTTATTACCATTTTAAAGACAAATATGAGCTGGTGAACTGGATCTTTTATGAGGAGTTCCTGAAAAACATGGATGTGAGCCGCTATAAGACATCGCGCGATATTCTGGAAGATCTGTGCAAATATTTTTACAGGGAGAGAACCTTTTATGAAAATGCGCTGATGGTGGAGGGGCAGAATTCTTTCAGGGAATACCTGTTTGAGAGCATGCTCCCGGTGATCAAAACCCAGACAAAAGATCTGTTCCGGGACAGAGAATACAATCTGTTTTTTGTGTATTTCTTTTACGAGGCGTTTTTGGCTGCTATTATAAGCTGGCTGCGTGACGGTGAGAAGATACCGCCGGATGAGTTTCTGAGACAGCTTCATGCCATCCTCATAACGCTGGCAGAAAATTTCATAGAGGAGAGCAGAGAGTGAGAGCGGGCCTGATAAGGCCTGCTTTTTTTAGACATTTTTCGCGGGGTGTCCCAAAATGTGACAGTGTGAAAATTGTGACCAATGACGGATAATTACCGGGGCCATATAATCATATTCATACAAGGAGGGATTATGTATGAGTAAAATAACACACGCAGCTACAAGAGCGGCTTTCGGAACTGCCATTGACGGAGTTCTGAAGTATGTCAGCAGGGACAGGAAAGAGCATATGATGAAGCTGGTGGACCTGTCTGAGAAATTTTTGGGAGACACCTTCCGCCAGCAGACTTATGATGGTGCCAGAAACCTGATTCTGGAGGATGGGAAGTGGATGCAGTTTATTGACAGGGCACTGAGCGAGCTGGACCCTCATGTGCTGAAGACGACTGCGCTGAATCTGGGATTTGAGGCGGGATTTGCAGGGTTTAAGAAGACCAGGGAGCTTTCAGAGAAGCTGGATACCAACATACCCTGGATCATTCTCATGGACCCCACAAGCGCCTGCAATCTCCACTGTACGGGGTGCTGGGCCGCAGAGTACGGCAATAAACTGAATCTGACATTTGAGGATATGGACAGCATTATCACCCAGGGAAAAGAACTGGGGATCTATTTCTATATGATGACAGGCGGGGAACCGCTGGTGCGCAGAAAGGATATTATCCGTCTGTGCGAAAAGCACAGTGACTGTGCATTCCACGCTTTTACAAACGCCACGCTGATAGACGAGGAATTGTGCAGGGAAATGCAGAGGGTAGGGAACCTGTCTCTGTCTATCAGCCTGGAGGGATTTGAGGAGGTCAACGACGGAAGAAGAGGACAGGGTATCTACAAAAAAGTGCTGGATGCCATGGATCTGCTGAAAGCCCACGGGCTTATCTTCGGAACCTCTATCTGTTATACCAGGAACAATGTGGACGTGGTAAGCTCAGATGAGTTTTTGGATCTGATCATTGAAAAGGGCTGCCGTTTCACCTGGTATTTCCACTATATGCCGGTTGGAAATGACGCAGCCACAGAACTGCTCCCCACTCGGGAACAGAGGGAATATATGTACCACAGGGTACGCGAGATCCGAGCAAAAGAGGGAGGGAAACCTATTTTTGCCATGGACTTCCAGAATGACGGCGGGTATGTGGGAGGCTGCATCGCAGGGGGAAGGTTCTACTGCCACATCAATCCCAACGGAGATATGGAACCCTGTGTGTTTATCCATTATTCGGATGCCAATATACACAATAACACCCTGCTTGAATGTTTTCAGCAGCCCATTTTCCAGGCTTACCGCCGGGGCCAGCCTTTCAATGAAAATCACCTGCGCCCCTGCCCCATGCTGGAAAATCCGGAATGCTTAAAAGCCATGGTTGAAGAAACAGGCGCCAGATCCACAGACCTGCAGTCCCCGGAGAGCGCGGAGCATCTGTGCGAAAAATGTATGCCTTATGCAAAGGATTGGAAGGATAAGGCAGACGAACTGTGGGAGAACAGGAAAAGCAGAGGTTAATCAGGCGAAATTGCAAGTGGTGAGGCAAATGGCAAAAAGAAAATATATAAAATATGGCATAGTGGTTTTGATAACAGCTCTGCTGGTGTTTTATTTTCGTGATTCCTGGGGAGAAACTGCCCGGGAGATCATGCATACTCCCTTAAAAAATGTTCTGGCCGTCACGGGTCTCTCCACTTGCTTTTTCTTAATAGATGGGAGAATCATACAAATGCTGGCAGGGCGCACAAAACAGGAATTCTCTGTGCGGCATGGAATCGGCTGTGCCTTCTACTGCGCACTTTTCAGGATGGTTACGTTCGGAAGCGGTACAGCCGTGGCCGAGGTGTTTTATCTGAACAAGAAAAAAGTATTGCCCGCAAAGGCCAGTTCCGCTGCGGTCGTGCAGTACACGGCCCAGAGAATCGCAGTCGGAGTCTACGGTACTGCGGGCTTTCTTTTCCTCTCCCTGAAGAACAGACAGCTCCTGGGAAAATACCATACATATCTTCCTGCCGGAATCGGAATCTGCATTCTGATCGCAGCCGTGCTGCTGACCATCAGTGTATCGAAAACCGCAGCAGGATGTATCTTTCAAGCAGCGGATAGAGCAGCCGCAAAACACCCCAAATGGAAGGAAAAGCTTGAAAAAGCCAGAGAGCAGACGGAAATTCTCCAACAGGAAACAAGAGATCTGTTTCTCTATGACAGAAAAAGGCTGGCTGAAATTTTTCTATGCAGTCTTGCGAAAATGACATGCTGGTATCTGATTCCCTGTGTCATGCTCTGCGGACAGAACGGAAATTCCTTTGACACAGTGCTGCCTCTGACTGCAGTTTCTTACATGCTGTCAGGCGTGATTCCCGTGCCTGGAGGCTTTGGGTCTGTGGAAGGCATATTTTATCTTTTTTTTTCACCGCTGACCGGACAGGGAGCGGTATTGTCCGCCATTCTCATATTCCGCTTCGCGGTGACATTTTTTCCGGCCCTTATAGGTGCCTTCGTCTTTTTTACCGAGTAATGCTTGTGTGCCGCGGTTTCCCGGGATATAATAAAACTTACAGACCGGGTGTATATCAAACCGGTAATTTTATGATTCGGGAGGAAAAAGAGAGATGAGAGTGCTATTTATCGGAGGCACCGGAACCATCAGCATGGCGATCACCAGAAGGCTGCTGACAGAGGGACACAAAGTGTACCTGCTGAACCGGGGAACACGAAACGGGGAGCTGCCTCCGGGAGCCATCGGGCTTACGGGAGATATTGAGGATGAGGAGCAGATAGGCAGGCTTACAGAGGGCATGAAATTTGACGTGGTGGCAGACTTCATTGCATTTGTGCCGGAGCACGTAGAGCGTGATTACAGGATGTTTAAGGGAAGGACCGGACAGTATATATTCATAAGCTCCGCGTCCGCATACCAGAAGCCCCCTTCTGACTACAGAATGACAGAGGGAACCCCGCTTGCCAACCCAAAATGGCAGTATTCCAGGGACAAGATCGCCTGCGAGGCGTTTCTTATGGAGAAATACAGGGAAGAAGGATTTCCCGTGACCATAGTACGTCCAAGCCATACTTATGACGAGCGCAGCATCCCTATGGGACTTCACGGCGACAACGGAAGCTACCAGGTAGTCAAACGGATCAAAGAGGGAAAACCGGTGCTGATACCGGGAGACGGAACATCACTTTGGACGGTTACCCACAACTCCGATTTTGCAAAAGGCTTTGTGGGCCTTATGGGAAACATCCATGCCATTGGCGAGGCAGTTCAGATCACCTCAGATGAAACTCTGACCTGGAACCAGATCTATCAGACAGTTGCGGACGCGCTGGGCGTACCGCTTCATCCGGTGCGCGTCTCCAGTGATTTCCTGGATGCCTGTAGCGATTACGACTTCAACGGCAGCATGATGGGGGATAAATCCAATTCCGTGGTATTTCTAAATGACAAACTGAAACGCCTGGTACCCGGCTTCACAGCCGTAAAACGCTTCGACCAGGGTGTCCGGGAAAGCCTTGCCTACATTGCATCCCATCCGGAATGCCAGAAAGAGGACCCGGAATTTGACGCCTTTTGTGACCGGGTAGTGGAAGCCCTGGAACGTGCAAAAGACTACGTGAGAAAAGGGATCTCATAAAACAAGGGACAGACATACCGGATAATTGTAAAATCACCGGTACGTCTGTCCCATTTTCTTCCTGATCCATAACCATTCGGCCGCCTGAACAGCTGCCTTAATTCATCATACTTCCCAACACCTGGTTCACCAGCTTGCCGTCTGCGATTCCCTTTACTTTCGGCATCAGGACCTTCATGATCTTTCCTTTATCCTTACCGGTAGGAGCCTCAATCTCCAGCTCTTTCAACACACCGGCGATCACTTCCCTGATCTCCTCCTCATTCAGCATTTTCGGAGCAAATTCTTCATAGACAGCAATACGCTTTGTACACTCATCAATAATTTCACTTCTATCTGCAGGAGTCATTTCCAGAGTTTCTTTTGTCTGTTTGATCTCTTTTAACACCACTTCATTCTCTTCCGCCTCAGTCAGGTCTTCTCTCTTATCAATGGCTTTATTTTTCAGAGCTGACAGCAGCATGGACAAAGAATCCTTACGTTCTTTCTCACCGGCTTTCATAGCAGCGACCATGGCTTTTCTTACTTCATCAATTTTACTCATTGTCGGAATCTCCTTTTCATTTTTTATAACGCGCAAAACCTATCACGTTCCCGTCCATTAGTATACCACTATCATTTCCCTCTTTCCACATTTTTATTTATAATGTCAGACGATGAGAATCGTCAAGATGTTTTTATCTTTTATACCTCCCGCAGATGGTGTCAGGGATGTCGGGGCGGTGTCTTCCTTTGACAGACATTGCGGCAGTGAACCGGAAAATCCACCGTTTACGGAAACTTAGGCGCGACGGCTCTTCCGGAGCGTCTTAGTTGCAGTTAACGGTTAGTTGGAGGCGAACGGAGCTGGCTGTCAAAGGAAGACACCGCCCCGGCATCCCGTCCGCCCTTCTTCATCTAACCCGTAGCAAATTCCACCTAAAATAAGCCGCCAGCAGCCGAATCACCACCGTAACGATCAACCCCAAAATAACCCCCGCCGGCTCCCCCATAGAATCCCTGCACACAACACATACAATCCCGCCGGCAATAGAAGCACACGCATAAATCTCCCTTACCAGAATATAAGGCGTCTCCCCTGCCATAATATCCCTCAGCACACCCCCGCCGACTCCCGTGAGCACACCCACAAACACAAAAAAGAACGTATTATTATCCGTCACCACACTGGCTGCTGCCTGAATCCCCACCACCGTGAAAATCCCCAGCCCCAGAGTATCACACAGCATCATCACGTTATCATAATACTTATTCTTAGCCCTTGATTTAAGAATCTCCGGATTCGTATAAGTAATAGCAAAAAGCAATGTAGAAGTCAGTATGGCAAAAAGCACATACACCGGCTTGGCAAATGCGGTAGGCGGAGTGATTCCCAATATAATATCCCGCATCATACCACCGCCCACCGCCGTGGTAGCTCCCAGAATATTAACCCCGAAGATATCCATTTTTTTCTCAATGGCGATCATTGCCCCTGATGAGGCGAAAGCCACTGTGCCTATTATTTCCAGTACAAAGATAAAGGTATCCATATTTTCCCCTTTGAAATATATTTTATTATCCATTATACGATAAACATATAAAAAAATCGTCAGAAACGGACATAATATTATACGGAAATATAAAAAGTACACGTTTACCATTTTCTTTGATCTTCGCAGATATATTTATATAAAATATAATAAAATGTGTAAAAATGAATAAAATATGTTATAATTATAATAATTTATATTATGAGGTGATAATATGGGATTAAAAGCAGAAAATGTATTTAAACCGGGGGCATATCCGGAATATACATATGTATCCAGAAACTATGAAAATACAGGCATATCGTATGAGCTGCGTTTAAAGCAGGCGTTAAGGACGGCGGGATGCCTGACTTCCCTGATCGGCCCTTCTAAAATGGGAAAGACGATATTATGTGAAACGGTGATTGGCTTTGATAATATTGTTGAAGTTTCCGGTGCTGATTTTAATAATAATGCTGACTTTTGGGCCACTGTAGCAGCAAAAGTAGAGCTACCTTATTTGGGTGAGATCACAACAGAGAGAGAGATGAAGGAAGGAGAAGCGAAAGAAACAGACAGTAAAAGCGAAAGATATGTACTATCTAAGGATAAAGTCATTCAATATTATAAAGACCATGATAAAGTGCTGGTAATTGATGATTTCCATTATGCGTCTAAGGAAATGCAGATGATAATGGCACAGCAGCTGAAAGATGCCATCAGAAGAGAATTGAAGGTGGTGGTGGTTTCCCTGCCGCATAGGTCAGATGACGCAATACGGCAGAATGCTGATCTGTCAGGAAGACTGAGCTTGATCAATATTGAGGCGTGGAAAAAAGAAGATCTGAAGGAAATCGCACTAAAAGGCTTTAAACAGCTCAATATTAAAATAACAGATGAAGTTGCTGACCGGCTGGCTGTTGAATGTCTGACATCACCACAGCTAATGCAGTATATCTGTCTGAGTATCTGTACATTGCTGGAGGATAAAAATGAAGACACAGTAAATGAAAATATTCTGGAAACAGCATATAGATTTACAACAGTTAATTTTAATTATTATGATGTAGTGAATGTAATGTCTAAAGGACCGAATACACGAGGAAAGAAAAGAAATAAATATAAAACTGTGACAGGAAGAGAATTGGATCTATATGGATTGATCGTAGAATCGTTAGCGAAAAATCCCCCTGTTATGGAGCTGGATTTTGACGCAGTTTATGACAGAATAGTAAAATTGATTCCGGAGAAAGAAGGTAGACCGGATAAACAGTCAGTGAAAACCCATTTGAATAATCTGCATCTTATACTGAAAGAGAAAGAAGAGATATACAAAGCCATTGACTGGAAAGACGGCAAGGTTTATATTTTGGATCCGCTGTTTTTATTTTATCTGCGATGGGGAAGAATAGGTGAATAATTTGTTAAAGGATTATATAGAAGCGCTGAAAGGGATAGATACAATAGAGAAATATGAGTTATTTATCCCGAAGTTGAATGAAATGCTGCAGCAGGAGGCTTATAATGCTGAGATTATCCGGGCAGTCCGAAACAGGGAAACGTATATGTCCAATAGGTTTTCAAAGGAATCCGCTACAGATAATATGCTGAAAGCAAAAGAGAAACTGATATTCTATTTGAACAGTATTTTGTCGGAAAACGATGAAAGTCCATCACAGACGGTTCAATTTTATATTGAAAAGTATTTAAATAATTTTTATTCATTTTTAGAGGCATTGAGGGAAGTAAGCCCACACAAAAGAGCATCGCTAAAAGCAGAAAATATGCAGGAAATACGAATAGAAAATGAATATGATCTGCAGCATTTACTATTCGCAGCTCTGAAACCGTTATGTTTGGATGCCAGGAAAGAAGTGACCGAGGATTCAGGAGTCGGAGCCGTAAGAAGTGATATAAAAATTCCTTCTGTCAACACTGTCATTGAAGCAAAATGTACAAGGAACACAATGAATTTAAAGAAGCTGACAGAGGAAATAGAAGCTGACATTGTACATTATGATGCTGATTATATATATTTTTACATTTATGACAGAGAAAAAATTATAAAAGATAAGTATACTTTTGAAATAAACTTTAACCGAAACTTTGATGGTAAAGTAATAAGGGCTGTTATATTACAACCTGTGCATATGTAAAGAGGTACGGAATTGTGTCAGATGATTTGACTTTTCCTCCTGTCTTTGATACATTAAAGCTACATACTTCAAAAAGCTAACGCATCAACCGGTCAGGGGACAAAAGCTGGCTGCCCCGGTACCGGATCACACGGAGGAAAAGAAAATGCAGAAACACAATAACGGCAGCTTCACCAATTCCCTGGGCTTTGTACTGGCCTGTGTGGGCTCTGCGGTGGGGCTTGGGAATATATGGATGTTCCCATACAGACTGGGAGAATACGGAGGCGCGGCTTTTCTGATCCCGTATCTCTTCTTTATCTGCCTGTTCGGTTTTGTCGGCCTGTCGGCTGAGTTTGCCATAGGGCGCCGGGCGGGAACAGGTACCCTTGGCTCTTACGAATACTGCTGGGAATCCAGAAAGAAGGGAAAGATCGGAAAGGTACTGGGCTGGATTCCGCTGTTAGGTTCTCTGGGGATCGCCATCGGCTATTCCATCATCATCGGCTGGGTGCTCCGCTTCCTGGCAGGCTCTGTGACAAATACAGTGCTCACAGAGGATTCCGCAGAATTTTTCGGACAGGTAACAGCCAATATGAAAAACCTGCCCTGGCATGTTCTTGTCATTGCCATTACCGTGATCATCCTGATCACCGGAGCGGTGAATCAGATTGAGAGGGCGAATAAGATTCTGATGCCCCTGTTTTTCATCCTTTTTGCCATTCTGGCGGTGAGAGTGTTCTTCCTGCCGGGGTCCCATGAGGGGTACCGTTTCCTGTTCGTGCCCAAATGGGAGGCGCTGGCGAAGGTGGATACCTGGGTCATGGCTATGGGACAGGCGTTTTTCTCATTGTCTATCACAGGTTCGGGCATGATCGTTTACGGCTCCTACCTGAGCAAAAAGGAAGATATCCCCAAATCTTCCATACAGACAGCAGTCTTTGATACCATTGCGGCCATGCTGGCAGCCCTGGCTATCATGCCGGCTGTGTTTGCCTTCGGGATCGAGCCATCCGCAGGTCCGTCCCTGATGTTCATTACGATACCGAATATCTTCAAGCAGATGCCCATGGGCCGGCTTTTTGCCGTGATCTTCTTCCTCTCCGTCTGCTTTGCGGGTATCACATCCCTCATCAATATGTTTGAGGCGGTGATCGAGAGCTGGCAGCAGAAGTTCGGTCTGCAGAGGACAAAAGCAGTTGCCCTCTGCGGCGGTGTTGCACTTGCAGTAGGGCTGCTTCTGGAGGAGGAGTCTAAGGTGGGGCACTGGATGGATTTTATCACCATCATCATCGTGCCGTTCGGAGCCGTGCTGGGAGCTGTTTCCATCTACTATGTCCTTGGATTTGACAAGATTAGGGAAGAGCTGGAGGAGGGCAGGAAAAAGCCCCTTCCGAAAGCCTTTAAAGTGGCTGCAAAGTATCTGTACGTGCCCCTGGCAGTCATCGTATTTATACTGGGCCTCATCTATAAAGGAATCGGATGACGCTCCTGTCATAATGTAAAATTATAGTAACTGTTCAGCTGGCTGAGTAGTTACAAATTATATTCCGGAATGTTGTTCTCTGTACGCGGAGGGCGACATTCCGATTTTCTTTTTAAAGCTGTTGCTGAAATAATACTGGTTGGCATATCCGCACCGGCTGCTGATCTCCTTCAGAGACAGGGTGGAATTTTTCAGGTACTGGCAGGCCGCTTCTATTCTGAGGGCAGTGATGGTGTCGCTGATACTCTGCCCATACACTTTTTTAAAGAGGGCGCTGAGATAAGCAGGGCTTACATTGGCATGTCCGGCAATGTCACCTAAGCAGAGGGTATTGTCCTCATAATTTTCCCTGATGTAGCAGAGAACCAGCTCACAGACCTGGTCATGGTAGGTCTGCAGCGAGGTGTCCAGCTTCTCGCATACCTGGAGACAGAGATGGTTCATCCATTTGAAAAATTCTTCGTAAGTGTGAAACAGTTCAAAGTGGTTGTAAACGGAAATAATGTCATTTTCCAGGTCACCGGTGTCAATGTTCAGCTCATACAAGAATTTCAGGATACGGCCCAGAAGGGAGTAGATCCTTATGAACACTATATTCTTGGTCTGGTATTTCAGTGACACCTCCTGAAAGAATCCTCTGAGCCACTCTTCAATGGCAGGGGCGTTTTTCTGACAGAGGAGGCGGATCAGCTCCTCCTCCTTTGACTCGGAGAAAGAGAAGAGGCTGAACTCCCGTCCGAGAGCCTCCCGGGCATCAAAAATATTTTTATGAGGAAAGAAAAACCGGTATTTCAGCGCATGGGAGGCATTTTCGTAGGAGATATGCAGATCCCAGAAATCCTCCACCACAGTGCCGATGCCCACGTTCAGGGAGAACACCCCTTCCCGGTACTTCTCCATCAGGCCTGCAACAGCCTTGTGGGCGGCCTGAAGGAAATGCCCGGGACTGTTGGTGTTCTGGGCAAGTATGGCGATGATGCCGTTAAATTCCTTCACAAAATAAACCTGCCCGAAGCCTTTGCACTGTTCTCCTAACAGATCGCAGACATTTAAGAGCTCGATCTGGTACTGAGTGATGCCCAGCCCGTCTTCCGCCTGGGAGGCGTTTTCTACCTCCAGCTTCAGCACATTAAAACAGGAAAAGTCAAGGTTTAAGTTCAGGTATCCCGGATAGCGCCCCAGATGTCCGGCCGCGTCCTTGCCGGAATAGTGAAGAAGGTCCGAAAAGAATTTTTCCGTCATCAGAGGGCGGCTCTGCTCCACAAGCTCCCGGTTGTGCTGCTCCCTGTCAATGGCAGTGAAGGCGTTGCGTATTTTCTCTGTCAGGTAGCCGTAGTCCAGAGGTTTTTCAATATAGTCGCAGACACCCAGGCGGATGGCGCGTTTGGCGTACTCGAATTTGTCATAGGCACTGATGAGAATGATCTTCACCAGGGGATTGACGGACAGGGCAAGGCTGCTCATGGAAATGCCGTCCAGGTTGGGCATCTCAATATCCGAGATGATCAGGTCCACAGGGGCGCGCCGCATAGATTCAATGGCGGAATCCCCGTTGTTCTCCACATGGACCACCTCCGCATCCAGAAGCTCCCAGTCTATATTTCTTACAATGCCCTCTGCGGAGAGCGCATTGTCATCCACAATCATTACTTTCTTCATCGCTGTCCTCCATCTGTTCAAATGTGATCACAATTTCAGTCCCCTCGTTGAGTCGGCTGTCCACCCGGACGGTTCCGTTGTCGAAGGAGGGACTGGAGAGTCTCTTGTTTACGTTTCCAATGCCGAAATGTTTCTGATAGTCAACCGTCCTGTTTTCCAGTGTGGCGCGCAGATCCTCAAGCTGCCTGGGGGCAATGCCGGCTCCGTTGTCGGTTATGGTGATGATGACCGTATCATCCCCGTAAGAGACATCCAGGGAAATGTGCACACAGGGGGTCTGCCGGGAAATGCCGTGCTGGATACTGTTTTCCAGGAAAGGCTGCAGGGTAAAGCGGCATATAAGGAAGTTCTGGATGCCGTCCTCCGCCCGGATCTCCCAGCTCAGGCTGTCCCCGTGGCACAGCTTTTCCATTTCCAGATACAGACGCGCGATCTCAAGCTCATCCCGGATGGCGATCAGATCCCCGGACTTGCGCAGGGTGAGCCTGTAAAAGCGGGTCAGGTCTGTGATCATCTCATCCGCGGTCTTAAGGCGGTCCAGGCTGATGCAGGTCTTGATGGAACCCAGAATGTTGTAGAGAAAATGCGGGTTGATCTGAGACTGGAGAAGCTGGTATTTCAGCCGTTCCTCTGACAGGGAGAGTTCCAGGATGGAATCCATGTTCTGATTCAGGGATTCCTGCATGTTCTGGAAGGTGATCCCCAGCCGGTCTATCTCGTCATAGGAGGAGGGAGACTTTGCCGCGGAAACCAGCTCCGGTACCGGGGAAGGGGTATTCTTTCCGAGATGAAAGGATTCCATGGCAAGGGAAAGCCTCTTCAGCCGTTTGGTCAGATTGCCTGAGATCATAATGATGACAAGGACCGTAAGCGGCAGGGATACCAGCAGGGTAAATACAAGGGTCTTTAACAGAATCTGTGTGTTTTTCCGTATATAGCTGCCGGGAATCTCCGTAACGTGATACCAGCCGTTGTCCAGCCTGGCAGTGTGGTAATTGATATCCCCGGCCTTTTGTGTTTCCGCCTCATCCCGGGAGATCAGGTCCAGGGTATCCTGATCCAGGACCGTGCCGCAGAGGGACGCATCGCTGTGTGCCATGATGGTGCCGTCCTCCGCTGCCAGATAGCTTGTGATATCCGTATCGCTGAATGTGTCCGCAAGGGCATCGGAGAACTCAGCCGGGTCTATGAGGATCGTGTAGGCGTACTCCGTGGCTCCCGTTCCCTGGTTGCGCAGGAGGCGGCAGCAGACGATCACATCCCTGGCTGTATAGCCGTCTGACAGGATGAAAGGGATCTGCATATCCGGATGATAGAACCAGATAGAATCCGTTCCGGGATTGAGCCGTTTCTGCCGGGGGATACGGAAGCTCTCCAGATCCTCCAGAGGGTAAAAATAAAGCCCCTCCCCTGCCCCTGTCTGCTCCCGGGGCAGAAATATGGAAATATGGTAATAGCCGAATGTAGTCTTGAACATGGAGATATCATTTCTCACACTGCCGAACACAGACAGGGACTGGGTGGATGAGCTGTCCGTCTGTGACAGGGTATACATATCATACTGAATGGAATCCGCCACATTTTCCGTCTGCCGTATGCGGTCATTCATCTGTACATTAAGCTGGTCATCTGCCAGGAGGGCAGAGCTCATGATCTTATCCTCAGCAATCTGATAGGTCACATGGTAGAAGATAAAACCAAGGGTGCCCAGGGGCAGCAGGGTGCAGACCAGAAAGGCCAGCAGCAGTTTTGCCTGGAAATGGGAAAAGACGGACCATATTCTGTCAGAAATTTTTTTCATACCTGACTCCTTCTTCATATATTTTAATGGTTCCCATTATAAAACACGGATAATCCCCATTTCAACACAGATAAAAATAATATAAACGAATCAAAAAATATTGTATTTTGAAAAACAGATATCTTTGGTATTTTTATGCTATCAAAAAACAATGCAGACGGCACGAAAGAGAATGCCGGAAATGGAGGAATTATGAAAAAGACAGTTAGTATTCTACTTACAACAGCTTTGGCGGCCGGTATGCTGGCAGGCTGCGGCGGCAATTCCAGCGAGACGAAAGAGGAGGGCAGCAGCGCAAAAAAAGGGGATTATGACCTGACCCTCTACAGCATCAACACCACAGACCCCGACTTTGACGACTGGCTGAAAAATGTGGAGGATGCCACAGGGCTGAAGATCAATGTCATTGCAGCTCCTACGGATTCCGACACCCGCCAGCAGAAGATAACCACCATACTCTCCACAGGCGACAGCAGCGTGGATATCATTGAAATCAACGATGAGATGAGCGCTTCCTTCAAGAACTCCGGCTGGCTGGAAGGCTTAAACGACACAGTTATGACAGAGGATATCCGCGGCGAATTTCCCCAGGGCTACCTGGAGGATATGATCACAGATAAAGACGGAAATATTATCGGTGTGCCGGGCTACTCCGGATATCTGGCTTTCTGGGTGAACCAGGAGATCATGGATGAAGTGGGCATTGCATCCATTGACACAAAAGAGGATTTTGTGAAATACATGGAAGCTGTCTCAGGGGACGGCAGATATGGCTACGGCGGTTCCTGGGAGAAGACCTATGTCTTCAATGAGATTGCCCAGTTTGTCAACATGTTCGGCGGTGATTATTTCGACTGGACCAACCCTGCCAACAAAGAGGCGATCCAGTTCCTGCATGACATGGTGCAGAACGGACAGACACCCATTGACCAGATCGCTGACAAATACGAGCAGATGAATCCAAAGGCCAATGACGGCAAATACGGAAGCTGGTTCATGTGGGGCCTGGGAACAGACTATGAGAAGGCAGATATGCTGGGCGCAGACAAGATCCATATGGCAATGGTACCGGATTTCAGCGGAAAAGGCCAGCGTGCCATCTTCACGGATTCCTGGAGCTATGTTCTGAACAAAGCATCCGAGAACAAAGAGGCAGCAGTCAAATTCCTGGAATATATGGCGGATGAGGGCGGTATGGAAGCCTCCTACAAGGCATTTGACCGTTATCCCGCCAGAGCTGACGTGGCTGCGAAAGTGGTTCCGGACACAGATCCTGCAAAGGAAATGTACAGCAGATACGCAGAGGAATGCAATGTGGCAGGACGTCCCATGCTTCCCCAAACCATGGAGTTCATCACAGATATGGGAACCATTTACCAGTCCTGCATGAAGGATGAGATCACAGTGGATGATTTCTGCAAGAAAGCACAGGAGCTTGTGGATAAATACAGTAAATAATGTCAGGCACAGGCACCGCAGCGGATCCCATCCCGCGGTGCCTTTTTGAGAGGAGGAAGCCAATTGACCATCAGTAAGAAATCAATGAAATGGATACCGTGGATCCTGATCCTGCCGGTTATCCTGATCCGTGGGTTCACAACCCTGTACCCCATCGGGGCAACCCTGAAAAACAGCCTGTTTGACATTAAGGTGCTGTCAGGTGTCAATGAATTTGTAGGACTCAGCAATTATATCAATGTGTTTAAAGACCCCAAGATCATTTCCTCGATCAGTTTCACCGTGATCTTCGTGGTGGTATCCATGGTCTTCCATGTTGTCCTGGGAGTGGCACTGGCTCTTATCCTGAACATGAAATTTAAGGGGCGCCGGTTTTTGCGGACGATCGTGCTGATTCCCTGGGCCATGCCCGCTGTCGTGATCGGTATGGCAGCCAAGTGGGGATTTAACAATGACTATGGCATGATCAATGATTTTATCCGCCGGTTCGTGTCGGATTTCCAGTTTAACTGGCTGATCAATACAGGGTCCGCCAGGGCTGCGGTGATCGCCATGGACCTGTGGAAGGATCTGCCGTTCTTTGCCATACTGGTACTTTCCGGCCTGCAGTTTATTTCCGGGGATATCTATGAGGCAGCCAAGGTGGACGGGGCAAACGGCATACAGAGCTTTTTTAGGATCACGCTTCCTCTGATCACACGCAATGTGATCACCCTGTGTATTCCCTTTACTCTGTGGAGGCTGACCACCTTTGATCTGGTGTATGCCATGACATCAGGAGGACCGGGGGAGGATACGTCCCTGATCGCTTACCGGATCACCATGGAGGCGTTCACCAACCTGAACGTGGGGTACGCGGCAACGCTGGCGGTGATGCTGTTCCTTGTGATGGCGCTGTTTTCCTGGTTCAATATAAAGGTTATGAACAGGATGTCTGATTAGGAGGATGAACATGAGAGATACCAAGAAATACAGAATTTACAGAGGCTGCGTGACAGCCGGCAGATGGCTGCTGTTTGCAGTCGTGGCTTTCCTCATACTCTTTCCGGTGTACTGGATATTTATTTCATCCATCACACCGCCGGGTGAGCTGTTCCAGACACCCATTCAGTATCTGCCGAAACATCCCACACTGGAAAGCTATCAATTTCTGATTGAAAATGTAGGATTACTTGCTAAAATAGGAAATACAGTATTGATCGTAGGTGTGACACTGGTTGTCAGCACAGTGCTGTGCGCCATGGCTGCCTATGGTTTTTCAAGGTTCCAGTCAAAGGCTGTCAGCATCGCGTTCGCGTTCATCATTGCGACCATGCTGATTCCTGAAGTGGTGACTGCAAGACCTTTATATGAGTTCATGCGGAAGGTTGGGCTTTATGATACATATCCGGGGCTTATCATTCTCTATATCAGCGCTGTGATTCCCTTTACCGTGCTGATCCTCAGGAATTTTGTGTCGGAGATACCGGTATCCTTGGAGGAGGCCGCGGCCATTGACGGGGCAAGCTTTTCCCAGAGACTCTTTTTAGTGGTCCTGCCGCTTATGAAGCCGGCCATTGCCACTGTATGCATTATCAACTTTATTACATGTCTGAACAACTTTTTTACACCGTTATACTATTCGAACGGCATCCAGGTGCTCTCCGTGGCCATCGTGCAGCTTCCCCTCCGGGACAATATGTACGGCGTACCGTGGGATCTGGTAAGTTCCATGGGATGGATCATTCTTCTGCCTATCATTCTTTTTGTGGCAGTGTTTGAGAAACAGATCATGGATGGAATCATGGCAGGCGGAGTGAAAGCTTAGAGAAGGAACAGGGAGGAAAAAATATGTACGATTATTTGGGCGGAAGTCTGGGAACACTGGCTTATGCAAAGCACGGAAGGAGCAGGGCCATTAACGCGGAGAACCCCACAGGGGAAAAGGGAAAGGGCGGTATGGCGGCAAGCCATCTGGGAGCATCCAGAAAGGGCAGCCCGTGTCTGCACCATATCGGCAGCGGGGAGACGGTCACACTGGCTGAGATAGAAGGGCCGGGAGTGATCAATCATATCTGGGTCACAGTGACGGATAAGACGACGGAGGCGGACTGTTTTGTGCTCCGGGACCTGGTGCTGCGCATGTACTGGGATGATGAGACGGAGCCGTCTGTGGAAAGCCCTCTCGGAGATTTCTTCTGCTGCGGGTTCGGAAGGGAATGTATCGTCAATTCCGTTCCCATGGCAGTGGTGCCAAGCCGGGGGATGAACTGCTATTTCCAGATGCCTTTTGGCAGGAAGGCCAGGATCACCCTGAAGAACCAGCACGCAAACCCCATCCCCGCCTTTTTCTACCAGGTGGATTACTGTCTCTATGATACGCTGCCTGAGGATATTGCGTATTTCCATGCCAGGTGGCGGCGGGAGAGGATGACCAGGCTGCAGGAGGATTACGTGATCCTGGATCAGGTGAAGGGAAAAGGCCACTATGTGGGGACGTATATGGCGCTGACCACACTGGAACGTTACTGGTGGGGAGAAGGGGAGATCAAGTTCTATCTGGATGGAGATGAAGACTATCCCACCATCTGCGGCACCGGGACGGAAGACTATTTCGGAGGCTCCTGGAGCTTTGCAAAGCAGGTGGACGGCAGGACGGTGGAGCAGAATTACTGCACCCCGTATCTGGGATATCCCTACTATTCCGCCCATGATACGGCAGTCCATAATCTTTACCACAATGATGACTGCCCGCCTATGAGAGGCTTCTACAGGTGGCATATTCAGGACCCCATCTGCTTTGAGGAGGATCTGCGGGTGACCATACAACAGATAGGTGTGGGCCACAGGGGATTGTTTGAGCGCCAGGACGATGTGGCAAGTGTGGCATACTGGTATCAGGCAGAGCCTCACAATCCTTTCCCTGCCCTGATGAAGAAAGAGGAGCGCTGGCCCAGATAAGGTGTAGAAGGTGAAAAAATATATATTGGGGATTTTATTGGGAGCAGGTATTTTATGCGCCGGGTGCGGCGGGGAGGACCATAAGGTGCAGGAGGTACCTGCGGATGAAAAAGCGTACGGGGAAGAGATTACACTGATGCATCCGGACGCGGACAAGGCGGAATTCAGGCAGTATATAGAGGCGGCAGAGAAGGAGCTTGACATGAAGATCCATCTGCTTGCCAGTCCCATCAATGCGGATAACCGCCATGCCAGGATCTCCACCATCCTCTCATCCGGGGATGATTCAGTGGATGTGATCGCTGTGAATGATGAGATGATCAATGAATTTAAGTATCAGGGGTATCTGGAACCTCTGGGGGATGATGTGATGACAGAGGAGATCTGTGCCTGCTATCCTCAGGACTATATGGAGAAAATCGCCATGGCAGAGGGGAAGGTGTATTCAGTCCCCTACATGATGGACCTTATGGTTTTCTGGGTCAATGAAAAGTTTCTGGACAAGGCGGGCATTGCGGCTGTGACGAACCGGGAGGATTTTGAGAAGCTTCTGGACGGCAGATACGGGTATGGTAACTACGGGTACGGAAGTGCCTGGGAGACTACTTATGTCTACAATGAATTGTCACAGTTCATCAACATGTTCGGAGGGACATACGGGGACTGGAAGGATGAAAATACAAGACAGGCACTGGTGTTTTTACACGATATGGCCGAAGCGGACAAGACGCCCAGGGAGCAGCTTGTGGACCAGTATGAACAGATGGAGCAGAAATTCATACAGGGAAAGTACGGAGCCATTTTCATGTACAGCGGGGCCATGGACACCTTTTTAAGGGCAGGCGTGTACGGGAATGACAAAATCCATGCAGCGCCCATGCCTTTATTCAAAAAGAACGCCACAAATGTGGCAACATGGCAGTATGTGCTCAACAAGGCCTCTGTCCACAAGGAGGCGGCAAAGAAGTTTTTATCCTATGCGGCAGGATATGAAGGAAGCGCTGCCTATGCGGAGCACATGAAGAAGCTGCCTGCACGTCTTGACATTATCCTGGAGGGAAATCTGGACATTCCGGACCTGGATATCCTGAAAAAATACGCGGAGGAGCTGGAACTTAAATCACGCCCCCTGTCGAAGACACCTATGAAGGACATTAAGGCCATAGGGGAACTTTTCCAGAAATATATCACGGATGAGATCAGCCTGGATGAATTCTGTCAGCGGGCAGAAAACGTGTTGCCCTGAGGCTTTTCTTATGCTAAAATAAAAGCGCACGCAGCCCGGGAAATTCTGCGGCTGCGGCTGTACAAGCAAACAACATGAGATTCCATAGGAAAAGGAGATAAATCATGAACGCAAAAGAATTCGCTTTAAAACAGCATGAGGAATGGAATGGCAAGATTGAAGTGATCAGCCGTGCAAAGCTGGAGACCCCGGAAGATCTGGCAGTGGCTTACACACCAGGTGTAGCTGAACCGTGCCTGAAGATCGCTGAGGATGTAGATTTATCCTATAAGTATACAAGACGCCACAATATGGTAGCAGTTGTGACCGACGGAAGTGCAGTTCTCGGTCTGGGCGACATCGGACCTGAGGCAGGTATGCCGGTTATGGAAGGAAAATGTGTGCTCTTTAAAGAATTCGGAGATGTGGATGCATTTCCTTTATGTATCAGAAGCAACGATGTGGATGAAATCGTAAATACCGTCCGCCTGCTGGCAGGAAGCTTCGGCGGTGTGAACCTGGAAGATATCTCTGCACCGCGCTGCTTTGAGATAGAGAGAAAGCTGAAAGAATGCTGTGATATCCCTATCTTCCACGATGACCAGCACGGAACGGCCGTTGTCACTGCTGCGGCAATGCTCAATGCTTTAAAACTCACAGGCAGAAAACTGGAGGACATCAAGGTAGTCACATCAGGTGCGGGAGCAGCCGGAATTGCTATTATTAAGCTGCTGGTAAGCCTGGGACTGAAGACTGTCATCATGTGCGACAGAAAAGGCGCCATCTATGAAGGACGCGGCGACTTAAATGCCGAGAAAGAGGAGATGGCTAAGATCAGCAACCGCGGCATGGAAAAAGGCAGCCTGGCAGATGTACTGAAGGGCGCTGACGTATTTATCGGTGTCTCTGCGCCGGGAACTGTGACAGAGGAGATGGTTAAGACCATGGCTCCTGATCCGATTCTCTTCCCAATGGCAAACCCGGTACCGGAGATCATGCCGGACCTGGCAAAGGCAGCAGGAGCAGCCGTTGTGGGAACAGGAAGAAGCGATTTCCCCAACCAGATCAACAATGTTCTGGCATTCCCGGGTATCTTCCGCGGCGCGCTGGATGTGAGAGCAAAGGACATCAACGATGAAATGAAGGTGGCAGCAGCGTATGCCATCGCCGGTCTTATCGACGAAAAAGAGCTGAACGCAGATTACATTATCCCGAATCCTTTTGACAAACGTGTGGCAAAGGCAGTTGCCGAGGCAGTGGCAAAAGCAGCCAGAGACACAGGTGTGAGCAGAATCTAAATCACGTTCTGCAGGATTTTTATCATCATGAAGCAAAGAGCTGCATTTCCGGCATCCGTATGGATATGGGAAATGCAGCTCTTTTCTGCGCATGTGATCACGCGGAGAGTCCTTTTTTTATCTTTCCGCCGAAACCGGCAGATTTTCCTGTAAAATGCCCCGAATTCTTTCCTGATCCGTCTCCGAAGAAGGAGGGAACAGGAAAGGAGGAAACCTTTGTCACGAAACGGTTCGGCCCGTCCATGGACAGAAGCCATGAGAGCGTCAGGCAAAAAACGATCAGCAGAATGCCCTGCCAGATTTCCGACACGGATTCCAAAAGCGGCGTGGCGCTCAGCACACTGTATACAAGGCCATGGAACAGATAGATAGGCATGGTACGCTGCCCGAGTCTGGAATAGCCGTGGGGTTTCCTGGAGATTATGGTGCTTATGAGGAAAACGGCCAGGAAGGACACACCATAGCAGGCCAGCCTTACCAGAATCCCTTCCCCGTACCCTGTGTCCATCTCTTCGTAGGAATATCTTCCGTAAAAGATTTTCGGTGTCAGGTGCACCCGGAAAGTAAGGACAAGGGCCAGGCAGCCTCCCAGATAGAGGGAAAACACGGCCAGCAGCCTGCCGGCTTTTTCTTTGATCTTCTCAAACCAATCCCTTTCAAAATGGTATCCCGCCAGGAAGAAGGGGAAGAATACCAGGATCCTGGGAATACTGAAAAAGTTATCAAGCTCCGTCATCCCCACCAGCAGTCCTGCAGTGACAGCGATAAATATGTGCCCCGGGATCTTTTTCAGATAAGGGGTAACCAAGCGCCAGAAAAACAGGGCCATAATGTACCACAGGGAGAATTTCGGTCTTGCAAAGTACAGACCCGTTTCCTTATGTATGATGAAAACATATAAAAAATAATAGATGAGTTCATAGACAAAATAGGGTATGACCAGCTTCTGCACCAGCTTTCCAAAGCTTATCTCTCTCTTGGAAAAGTAGCCGGATATAAAAATAAAGGCCGGCATGTGGAAGGAAAAGATCATCCATTTCAGTCCTGATAAAAACACATTATTGTCATAACACGGTTCTATAAAATGCCCCACTACTACCAGAACAATGAGAAGGGCTTTGTAATTATCGAAAAAGTAATCACGGTTTTTGGTTGACATAATAACACCTCTGACCTTTACAGATAAGATTCACAGTCTCGTTTTGTATGATACACCGTATGGAAAACAGGTGCAAATAGAAATTTGGGCCTTTTTTCCACTCACTGTTGGATAAATTTACATAGAAATAGAATTGTGTTTTACAGAATATTTGTTATAATGGTTGTATACTTTCCAAATCGAATCAGGCAGAAAAGGGTGAATATATGAACGAAGACGAAAAAAGAGAAATCGAGAGAAAGAAAAGAATTCAGGCCCGTGAAGCAAGACGACGTCAGCAGGTGATGAAGCAGAGAATGATTCTTGCGGGGGCTGCTGTTTTAATATTGCTGGTAATCATTGTGAGTGCTGCAGTCGGCAGCCACAAGAAAAAAGTAAAGCAGGAAGAGGAGATCAAAGCTGCTCAGCAGAAAAAAGCGGAGGAAGAGGCTAAGAAAGCGGAAGCGGACAGTGAACTGCATTTCCTGGCGGTGGGAGACAATATCCTGCAGGATGCCCTGCTTGAAGCGGGAAAAGAAAATGAGGAGAACTGGAATTACGATTCTCTGTATGAGAAGGTGGCAGGAGATATCCAGGCAGCCGATCTGGCAGCGGTCAGCCAGGAGACACCTCTGGTCAATGACCACAAGGATGTGTCGGGAAGCGGGCTTATGGGAACACCCCTTGAAGCAGGTGACGCGCTGGCGAAGGCCGGATTTGACATTGTGACACAGGCAACCAACCATGCATTTGATAAGGGGAAGCCGGGGATCTTAAATTCTGCTGCATTCTGGCAGACCCAGCATTCCGATATCCAGCTTCTTGGCATCCATGCGGATGAGGCGGATGCGGAGAACCGTGTGAAAGTCATTGAGAAGAAGAACATGAAGATCGCTGTGATGAACTACACGTACGGGGTGGATGAGGAGGCTGGTTTTTCTGAGGCGGATTCCTTTATGATTGATGTCTACTCTGAGGACAAAGTAAAGGCAGATGTGGAAAAAGCAAAAGGAGAAGCTGATTTTGTCATGGTATTTCTCCATGCGGGAGCTGAGTATTCAGAGGAATTTTCCGATACGGCAAAGCAGAGGATAGATTTCCTGGCAGAGCAGGGAGTGGACGCGGTGATCTGCAGCAATCCCCATGTTCTGCAGTCTTACGGCATGATGCCGCGGCAGGATGGAAAAGAGATGCTGGTTTACAGCTCGCTGGGCAATTTTGTTTCCGCGGATAATCAGGTCAAAGGTCTCATCGGAGGTATGGCGGACATTACCCTGAAAAAGGACGGCAAGACCGGGGAAGTGACAGTCAGTGATTACAAGATGATACCGCTTGTGATGCACTATGACAGTGAAAAGAAAAACTGTGCGGTGTATAAGGTTTCAGATTACACAGAGGACCTGGCAAAAGCACATGGCATCCATCAGGAGACAGAGGAGACTTTTACTCTTGACAGCATCCGGGAGCTGGCAGCCAAGTATGAGGCCCCGCAGGCGTTTTCCCTGTCCGGGCAGACCGGTTCTGACGGAACAGAGACGGAAATAAAAGGAAAAGGCGTATCAGATAAAGATACGGACAATAAAGAGGACAGCACTTCAGGTGAGAAAGATAAAACCTGAACTTAGGGCGGAGATGTGTAAAGATACACAGCTCCGCCCTTTATACGGGAAACGGATCATTCTTCCGTATATTGTTCAGGAGAGAAGGGATAGACCTCTTTATAGGATTCCAGCTCTGCCTGGCTGGTGGGCGGTTTGTACATCAGTCCTGTCATCTCCATGGCTGCCTGACCGTCCAGGTCATCGGAGGAGCTGGATTCCACATGGTAGGTATCCCTGCTGCCTCCCTTTCCTCCATTGCCGCTTCCCTGGCCTTTTCCGCCTTTGCCGCCGCCTCTGTGGCAGTTTTCAGAATTATCTTTCATTTCGCACATCTCCTTTCACCGTTTCTCTTAGTATGTGCGAAAAACACGGGAAAATGCATTGACAAACAAAACAGGCATAGTCTATGCTTTTATTTGATGAAGAGAAACGGAAAAAATGTTAAGGAGTGGTCCCAATATGGAAAATATTAAAAAAAGCGCTGCGCAGCTTATCGGCAATACGCCTCTTATGGAGCTGTGTAATTATGAAAAAAAATATGAACTGCAGGCGCGGGTAATCGCGAAACTGGAGTACTTCAACCCGGCGGGCAGCGCAAAGGACAGAGTTGCCCTGAGCATGATCGAAGAGGCAGAGCGGGAAGGAAAGTTAAAGCCCGGAGCCACGATCATAGAGCCGACTTCGGGTAATACGGGGATAGGCATTGCCTCCGTAGCTGCCGCCAAGGGCTACCGCGCGATTCTCACCATGCCGGAGACCATGAGCGTGGAGCGGCAGAAGCTGCTTAAGGCTTACGGAGCTACAGTGGTCCTCACAGACGGCAGCAAGGGGATGCAGGGCAGCATCGAGAAGGCAGAGGAGCTTAGGAAGAGCATTCCCGGCTCTGTCATTATGGGGCAGTTTGACAATGAGGCCAATCCGGCAGCCCACGAGGTATCCACAGGACCGGAGATTTACAGGGATACAGACGGGAAAGTGGACATCTTTGTAGCCACGGTGGGAACAGGGGGAACCCTGACCGGTACAGGCAGATATCTGAAAAAGCAGAATCCCGCTGTTCAGATCGTTGCGGTTGAACCTGCGGAATCCCCGCTTTTATCAGGAGGGCAGGCCGGGGCGCACGGCATTCAGGGTATCGGGGCTAATTTTATTCCCGCTATTCTGGACAGGAATATTTATGATGAGGTGATTTGTGTCACCACAGAGGACGCTTATAAAACAGGTAATGACATTGCAAAGTGCGAGGGAATCCTTGTGGGAATCTCCTCCGGCGCTGCTGTGTGGGCAGCCGCACAACTGGCAAAGCGCCCTGAAAATGCAGGAAAAAATATAGTGGTTCTGCTTCCGGATACGGGAGACCACTATTTATCCACAACGATGTATGACTAAAGTAAAGGACTGACTAAAATATGAAACAGACAGAAAATATCATGGGAACGAAAAAGGTCCTCCCTCTTCTCGTTTCCATGTCCATACCGCCTATGGTATCCATGATGATCCAGGCGCTTTATAATATTGTAGACAGCATGTATGTGGCGAGGGTCAGCGAGGATGCCCTGACGGCAGTCTCCCTGGCCTATCCCCTTCAGAATCTGATCCTGGCAGTATCCGTGGGCTTTGGCATCGGCCTGAACGCCTGCGTTGCCAGGTCGCTTGGGGCGAAGAACGTGGAGGAGACGGAGGCCACCGCAGCCCACGGCATTGTGCTGACAGGCGTGCACAGTGTTCTTTTTATACTGATTGGCCTTTTATTGGTCAAACCTTTTATAGGAATGTTCACTGACAATGCCCGGATTTATAAGATGAGCTGTGAGTATGCAGGCATTGTGCTCTGCTTTTCTTTCGGAAGCATGTATCATCTCTTTGCGGAGAAGATCTTCCAGTCCGTGGGAAATATGGTATTTCCCATGTTCTTTCAGGCCATCGGTGCAGTGTTAAATATTATCCTGGACCCGATTATGATCTTCGGCCTGCTGGGATTCCCCGCCATGGGCGTGAAGGGGGCGGCTGTTGCCACTGTCACGGCACAGATCACGGCCGGAATCATCGCCATGGTCTGCTATCTGAAGAAATGCACCCAGGTAAAACTGGATTTTCACGGCTTTCATTTTGACCGGGAGATCATAAAGAAAATATATATGGTTGGTATTCCCTCTGCCATTATGATCTCCATGCCTTCCCTGCTTGTGGGGGCGCTGAACTCCATACTGGCGGCATTTTCCGGGACAGCCATCGCTGCGTTTGGGCTTTACATTAAGATCCAGTCCTTTGTGTACATGCCGGCCAACGGCGTTGTGCAGGGAATGCGCCCCATTATGAGTTATAACTACGGCGCGGGCAGCAGAAAGAGGATGATGGAGACACTGAAAAGCAGCCTGCAGGTGGCAGGGGCCATTATGCTTCTGGGAACCGTACTTTTTCTGGCCTGCCCCGGGTGGATCATGAAGCTGTTTGACGCCGGGGATGAGATGATGCGGCTGGGGGTTCCCATGCTGCGGATCATCAGCCTTGGTTTTGTGGTGTCCACAGTGGGATGCGTGCTCTCCGGTTCTTTTGAAGCGCTGGGACAGGGCCTCCATTCTCTTCTCATATCCATGCTGAGGCAGCTTGTGATCATTGTGCCGCTGTCTGCCCTGTTCTGCAGAATATGGGGCATATACGGCGTATGGGTGACCTTTCCGCTGGCAGAGCTCATTGCAGCCGCGGCCGCAGTGGTTCTATTTAAAAGGTTCATGAAGAAACTAAAAGTTTAGGAGGGCAGTCAAAATGGCAAAAAACAAGGACAAAGAAGTGAAGACAAATGCCATGAGAATCCTGGATAAGAATAAAATTTCCTATGAGACCATCACCTACGAGTGCGACGAGTTCATAGACGGTCTGCACACGGCAGAGAAGACCGGCGCCCCCGTGGAGCAGTCCTTTAAAACCCTGGTGGCGCAGGGGAAAAGTAAGGAATACTATGTACTGGTTATCCCCATCGCGGAGGAAGTGGACTTAAAAGCAGCGGCCAGAGTGCTGGGAGAAAAGTCCATTGAGATGATCCATGTAAAAGACATCACAGCAGTGACGGGATATGTCAGGGGCGGATGCAGCCCCCTTGGCATGAAAAAGAAGTATAAGACCATCATCCAGGAGAGTGCAGAGAAATACAGTGAGATCTATGTGAGCGGCGGAAGGATTGGCTCCACCATAAAGGTAAACCCGGTGGATCTGGCCCGGGCAGCCGGGGCGGAGTTTGCCGCGTTTACGGTAAAAGAGTAAAAAAATAGAACTGTTGCGGAATATTGAAGCACCTGTATGGATGGGGTTTCAACATTCCGCGACAGTTCTTTTGCATTTGAGCAAAGGAGCAACGCTTACAATTTAAAAGCATTTCTGACGATTTCCGCCAGAATCTTCTGTCCGAGGACGGTCAGGTGGATGCCGTCTGTAGTGATGGCGTCGTAACCGTGCTTCTCGATTTCCTGTTCCAGAGGCTTCTGCAGCGGGATGAAATGCGCACTGTAATTTCTGGCAAGCTTGCGGATATTTTTGGACATTTTGTGCTGCCAGGGAACCCAGTCATCGTATTTTCCCTGTTTCGGAAAAATAAACGGTTCCAGTGTGATAACTGCTGCTGTGGTCTCTCTGGACAGATCAAACAGCATTTCGTGGTAAGCCCGGATACTGTCCTCCAGCATATAGAGCTTCTCCTGCTCTGAGACATCAGCCTGTACAATAAGGCCCACATCATTGATCCCTACCAGGATGCTTACATAATCCGGGTGGTAGGAAATGCAGTCCCTCTGCAGTACACCGGCAATTCGTTCTGTGATATTGCCGTCCACACCCTTATTCAAAACCCGCCAGTTGGGGTCAGTTCCTGTAATATAGGCCGCGAACTCGCTGACATATCCGTCTCCCAGAGGATTGTCAGATGTCATTCTGCCGGCATCGGTAATGCTGTCTCCTAAAAATACAATGATACCCATAGCGATTCTCCTTCGGCATATAACCATTTTCAGGCCATCTGATTGTATAATATACTATTTTAACTGAAAATGACCGTTATTGCAAATAGTAATTTTGTGAAGGGTTGCCAAAAAGACGTTTTGGTTATTTTTTCTATGGACAAGAGGTGCCGGGAAGTATATAATCATTTCAAGCTAAGTCGTTAGCTTTTCTGTTTTAATCAGCCGTTCGGCAGATGGATTCCACGTTGATCACAAAAGTAAATAGTGAAGAGAGGTGTTTTTATGTCTTTAGAGACAGGTATGGCACTGTTTTTTTCCGCCGGGGCAGTCTGCACGGATTTATTCCTGGAAAAAGTGCCGAACAGATGGATCGTTCTGGGGCTTGCGGCAGGCGCAGTATGCCAGGGGCTGCTGCACGGCGCAGGCGGAATCCCATTTTATCTGGGCGGGGTATTCCTGCCTCTGATTCTGCTGTTTCCGCTGTTCTGCTTCCGTATGATGGGGGCGGGTGACATCAAGCTTATGGCTGTCATGGGTGGAATCCTGGGAAGCTGCGGTATCCTGAAAGGGATGTTCTGTGCCTTTATTCTGGGTGCTGTTTTATCTTTGGCATTTCTTATTTCCTGCGGGAATCTGCGGGAGCGTTTTTCTTATTTTTTCCACTATCTGAAAGTTTGTAAAGAGAAGCATTGCCCTGTACCATACAGGAGGCAGGGCGCGCAGGCGGAGAATCTGCACTTTACCGTGCCGATACTCTTGGGGATCATGCTGTATGCGGGAGGTTTTTGTTGAGAAAGAAGATATTAGCAGTCTGCGATGAGGAGGCGTCTTATGCCTGCAGCTTCACCGCATGGCTGGAGAGGAAGGGGCACTATCCCTTTGAGTTTATTGCTTTTACCGGGGCGGATAAGGTCTGCAGCTATGCCAGGCAGCATTCTGTGGAGCTGCTGCTGGTTGCGGAGGGGACCATGTGCCCTGAGATCAGGGAGCTGCCTGTGGGCAGGCTTGTGATTTTGGACGAGGAGAACGGCACAGCGCCGGAAGAGCTGCCCGCTGTGTCAAAGTACCAGTCCTGCGAAAGAATCATGCAGGAGGTAACAGCCCTCTATGGGGAGGAAGTACGGTCAGAGGAAAGCGGGGCCTCTCCGGGAAGGAAGATGCACATTCTGGGAGTCTATTCCCCTCTGGGCCGGACGGGCAAAACTTCTTATGCACTTGCGCTGGGCCAGATACTGGCAGTACGGTATTCTGTTCTCTTTCTGAACCTCGAAGCCTACTCCGGTTTTGAGGACCTGCTTTCCTGCAGCTTTGAGCGGAACCTGGGAGATTTATTTTACTGCATAAGGCAGAAGAAAGGCCAGCCCGCAGTACAGCTTGCCGCAATGGTGCGGGAGGCCGGGGGTATGCACTATGTTCCTCCGGTCACCATCCCGGAGGATGTGGAACAGGTGACACAGGAAGAGTGGCAGGTCCTGTTCGAGGAGCTGAGACTTTACAGCACATATCAGGTAGTTCTCCTTGATTTTGGCACAGGGGTCAGCCGGGCGTCAGGGCTGCTGGATGAATGCAGCAGGATCTATATGCCTGTTCTGCAGGACCGGATTTCCGCGGCGAAGCTTGCCCAGTATGAGACATGGCTGAAAACTGCGGGAAGAGAGGATGTACTGGAAAAGACAAAGAGGATTCTCCTGCCGCCGGTGGACGGGGAAGGGGAGATGCCGTGGCCGGAGTGCCTTACCTCCGGAAGATTCGGAGATTATGTGAGAAAGCAGGTGCAGGATGGAGGCATTTTCTGAGCTTAGGAGCCGTCTGATGGAAAGGCTGGACAGCATGTGGGAGAGTACGGATGAAGAGGTGATGGAGCTTATTGACAGCCTGATCATGGAGGAGGGAAGAATGCTGGGCCTGAACCTTGGGCAGAAAAGCGCACTGCGGCAGGAACTGTTCTGCTCCGTCCGGAAACTGGATGTCCTGCAGGAGCTATTGGAGGATCCCGGCGTTACGGAGATCATGGTGAATGGCTGGCAGTACATTTTTGTGGAGCGGGAGGGAAAGCTCTCCCCCTGGGGGAAACATTTTACATCCCCGGAAAAACTGGATGATGTGATACAGCAGATCGCCGGAAGGTGCAACCGGGTCATCAATACCCTGCACCCTATTGTGGATGCCAGACTGGAGAACGGTTCCAGGGTCAATGCGGTCATAGCACCCGCGGCGCTGAACGGCCCGATCCTCACTATCCGCCAGTTCCCGGAGGAGCCTGTCACTATGGAGCGGCTGCTGTCCCTGGGAAGTGTGACCGAGGAGGCACTTAGGCTGCTGATCCCTCTGGTGCAGGCCAAGTACACGATCCTCATCGGAGGGGGAACCGGGGCAGGGAAGACAACTATGCTGAATGCACTGTCCGCCTTCATTCCCGGGGATGAGAGGATCATAACCATTGAGGACAACGCGGAGCTGCAGATACAGGGGATTCCCAATCTGGTCAGGCTGGAGTGCAGGGCAGCCAACATTGAAGAGTCGCAGGAGATTTCCATGGCAGACCTTCTCAAGACCGCACTCAGAATGCGGCCTGACAGGATCATCGTGGGCGAGGTGAGAAGCGACGCGGAGGAACTGCTGCAGGCTGTCAATGTGGGGGCTGAGGGCAGCATGTCAACCATCCACGCCAATAGCTGCCGCGATATGGTCACAAGGCTGGAGACATTGGTTCTCATGGGAATCAATCTTCCGCTTCCGGCTGTCAGGAGGCAGATTGCGGCGGGGTTTGATCTGTTTGTCCACCTTGGCAGGCTCAGGGATAAGAGCCGCAGGCTGCTGGAAATCTGCGAGGTAGACGGGATGAATGAGGATGAAGTGCTGCTGCACCCCCTGTTTCTGTATGAGGAGGATCAGGGCCTGGTGCAGAAAGGGAAGCTGAAACACAGGGAAAAATTAGAAAGGGCGGGGATCATACTTGAAGATGGACTATGAACACTACAAACTGACAATTCTGGAATGGGCCAGATATCTGGGGGAGAGCGTACTTATCTGTGTGGTGATAGATGCGCTCTGCTACCAGAGCCTTATCACCTTTTTATTCATGCTGCCCATTCCTTTCTGGTATATCAGGCAGAGGAAACGCCAGCTTCTGATGCTGCGGCGCAGGAGGCTTCACCATCAGTTCAGGGATGCACTCAACGCTCTGGGAGCCGGTATCTCAGCGGGTTATTCACTGGAAAACGCGGTTCTGGAGGCGGGAAAGGACATGAACCGCATATACGGTCCCGACAGGGAGATCTCAAGAGAGATGGCGTACATGGCAGCGCAGATGCGTGTCAGTGTTCCCGTGGAGAAGCTGTTTTATGATTTGGGGAGCAGAAGCCAGGTAGAAGATATCCGCAGCTTTTCCGAAATCCTGGCACAATCCAAACGCATGGGCGGCAATATGCGGGAGACTATACAGAACTGTGTCAGTATCATGGAGGACAAGATTGACGTGAAAAAAGAGATTGACGCCATGCTGGCCGCAAGGAAAATGGAGCAGAACATGATGAGCTTCATGCCTGTGGGAATCATCCTCTATATGCGCCTGACATCGCCAGGATTTATGGATGTCCTGTATCACAATGCGGCAGGGGTCTGTATCATGACGATTTGTCTTGGCTGCTACGCAGCCGCATTTATCTGGGGCAGGAGGATTGTGGAGATTGAAGTCTGAAAAAATCTTTTCCCGAGAGAGAAAGGTCCTGGCTGCCGGAATCGCCGTGGTCCTTCTTGCAAACGCCGCCGGACTTACCCTGTACATCCTGGAAAAGAGGTCAGGTGACAGGGAAAACACGGAGTATCTGGAACGGCGTGAATTCGGTCAGGGGGATTATGAGGAGAAGCTGACTGTAAAGTCAGAGAAGGGAAACCAGGATATCACAGTACAGGTCCGCGAAAAGGAGTATGGAGAGGAAGAGGCAGAAGAAATCATTGAGCAGGTAAAAGAGGAGATGGACGCTCTGATTCGGGGAGAAAACAAGAGCCTGAACAAAGTGCAGCATCCGCTTTATCTGCCGGACCGCAGCCCTGATTTCCCGGTAAATCTGTCCTGGAGCACAGACGCGCCTGAGATATTGGATTGGGAAGGGAAGATAAGGGAAAATGCTGCAGAAGGAGGCACCGGCGTGAAGCTTACCTGCGACCTGAGTCTGGGGGAGGCAGAGGGGCGGTGGGAGAAAGAAGTCACCGTTTACCCGGAGCTGGTATCCCATAAGATAAAACTGGAAAGGGAGATACAAAGGGCAGTGGATGCGCAGAATCCGGCCTCCGGGGATAAGGTAAAACTCCCAAAAGAAGTGGATGGAACCAAGGTCATTTTTCGGAAAGAACAGAGCGGAAACGGATTGCTCATATCCTTGTTCGGCACCTTGCTGGGCCTGCTGATCCTGCCGCTGTACAGAGAAAAAGAAAAGGAAAAAGAGAGAAAGAAAAAGGCCGAAATGCAGGCAGATTACCCCGATATCGTGAGCAGAATACTGCTGTTTCTGCAGGCCGGTCTGACCGTGCACAGTGCCATGGAGAAGATCGCAAAAGACTATATAAATACCTGCAGAATATACGGGAGAAAGAGGCGTCCGGCGTATGAAGAACTGGTGGAAACCTACCGCGAAATGGAGGGCGGAATGGCAGAGGTTCAGGCATATGAACGGTTTGGAAACCGCTGTGATTCACCGGAATATAAGGTCCTTTCCGTGCTTCTTGTCCAGAATCTGAAGAAGGGAAACCGGGGAGTTCTGGCACTTCTTGAGCGGGAGTCTGCAGCCGCTATAGAGGAGCGGAAACGAAAGGCGAAAATATGCGGTGAACAGGCGTCTGCAAAGCTTTTGGGGCCTATGTTCATACAGCTTGCACTGGTAATGGCACTGGTTATGATCCCGGCTTTTTTAAGCTTTTATTAGAGCATAACAGGGTGAAAATATGTGGAAAGGGGGTGATAAATATGAATGTATTCAGGGAGTTTTATGAGGATGAATCAGGGATCACGGTGATTGAAATTGTGCTCGTGTTAGTGGTTCTTATAGGGCTTGTCATCATCTTTAAAAAGCAGCTTACCAGTCTGATACAGAGTATTCTGTCCAAGATCACAAGCCAGAGCAACAGTATTTAGAGAGGTTGTTATGAGACAAAAGGGAAGTATGACCATTGCCATGTGTATGATGCTCTCTGTCATGCTTGGAATCGTGGCGGCAGGCATAAAGCTCTGCAGAGAACAGTATGCCCGGGTACAGGCCGTGAATGCGGCAGATACGGGACTGTATTCTGTATTCTCCGAGTATGAGAGGGATCTTCTGGAGGATTACGATTTATTCTTCCTGGACAGCGGTTACGGCAGAGGCGCCATTGATGCTTACCATGTGGTACAGCAGATGGAAAACTCCATGGCTCTGACTCTAAAAAGCGGCATCCGGGGAAGTAGGCAGGAGAGCTGTTCCATTACAGGATACAGACTGGCCACGGATAATGCGGGGGAGGCATTCTGTGCGCAGGCGGCAGAAGCTGTCAGGGAACATCTGGGCACAGCGGCTGTCAAACGCCTGAAGGAGTATTTAGGCAATACCAAAGAGGTGACAGAACAGCAGCAGGCGCAAAAGGATGCCGGCGCGCCTCCTATGCCTGAGGTGCAGGCACCGGAGGAAACCGTACAGGAGAATACGGATGCGCCGCAGATCACCCCGGAAAATAATCCCCTGGAAATCATCAAACGAATACGGTCCATGGGGATTCTGGGTCTGGTTCTTCCGGATGATGCAGTGATTTCCGAAAAGGAAGCAGATGTTTCCGTTTTCACTTCAAACCGAAATCTGCAGAAAGGCATGGGAGATATAAAAGGCCGGGAATCCGGGGGATCTGATAAACTTTTTCTCCAGGCGTATGCCATGAATAAGCTTGGAACCTACAGGGAACCGGGAAATCCGGGAGCCCTTGACTACCAGGTGGAGTACATTGTGGGAGGCAGAGGCAGCGACAGGGAGAACCTGAAGAAGACGGTAAACAGGATTTTACTGCTTCGGGAGGCAGCGAATGCGGCGTACCTCTATACAGACCCGGAGAAGCGGGCACAGTCCGGTGCGCTGGCTGCGTCCCTGTGTACTGCGCTGCTGATACCGGAGGGTGCTTTCGTTGTGGAAAAACTGCTGCTTCTGGGATGGGCTTACGGAGAAAGTCTTCTGGATGTGCGTCAGCTCATGGCAGGCGGAAAAGTCCCCCTGGTTAAGACCGGTGCAGGCTGGCAGTTAGAGCTTTCCAATATCGGACAGATATTTACCATGCTGCAGGAGGGACAGGCAAAGAATACTTCCGGGCTGGATTATAACGATTACCTGCAGATACTGTTGTTTGCATCCTCGGGACACAGCCTGGCATTCCGCTGCATGGATATGATAGAGCAGAATATACGGCTCAAACCCGGAAAAGAAAACTTCCGTATAGACTCCTGCATGGAGTGTCTGGAGATAGAAACCCGTTTTTTAAGCCCATCGGGAAACCAATGGACAGCAGTCAGAAACTACGGATACGATATGTAAAAAGCAGAAAAGGGAGGGGAGCAGATGCCCGATGTAAAAGACAGACAAAGATGTAATAGAAAGGATTGGTACTCTCTTCAGCAAAAAGGCAGTCTGACACTGGAAAGCGCGGCAGTGCTCCCCCTCTATTTTCTGGCAATGGTGATGCTGGTCAGTATGATGGATATCTTCCGGATACAGACAATTCTGGTATCTTCTCTGAGTCAGAGTGCCAAGGAGCTGGGGATGTATGCCTACAGCATAGACGGGGAGAGCAGATCACCGGTTGGTGCCGTGACAGACGCGGCATGTATTGTTTATGCCTCAGCGGAGGTTCAGAAGAGAGTAAAAGGCGAGAACCTCACGGGAATTGTGGGAAAACAGGCAGGGATTACACTGCTGGGGTCATCATACAGGGATGGCATCGTAACATTGAAAGCAAATTATCTGTACAAAAGCCCTGTGTCGCTCTTTCCGGTTTTTCCGGTGAAGATAGAAGCTGCCGCCGCCGCACAGGCCTGGCTGGGATATAACGGGGACAAATACGGCAATACGGATGACAGTCCCGGCGGGGAGATGGTATATGTGACAGACTATGAAAGTGTATATCACACATCAGGGGACTGTACCCATATAAAACTGGCGGTAAAGCACGTGGGGATGCAGAGTGCAGTACAGGGAAGAAACGAGTATGGGGATAAATACTACCCCTGTGAAAAGTGTATGAGAGGACATGAGAAGGATGGGTTTGTATACATTACAGACAAGGGGAACCGTTACCACAGTGACAGCGCATGCGGCGGCCTTTCCCGCCATGTGCGGTTCATGAAAAAATCCGAGGCGGACAACAGAAATCTCTGTTCACGCTGCGGACAAAAACAGGGGGATTAGATGACAGAAAAGATAACAGCAGGTATTTTTCTTGCATTTATGGGGTGGGAAGATTCGAGAGGGAAAACGGTTTCTGTCCGGAAGATTCTTTTATTTTTTGCGGGCAGCCTTATCTGTACAGCCTTAAAAATAAAAGAAGTTCCGGGGGAACTGTGGGATGTATCACGGGATGTTATGCTGGGCAGTCTGCCCGGTATCTCTCTTTTGCTCTTTGGGAAACTGTCCGGCTGGGCTGTGGGCAGCGCAGATGGAATCATTGTATTGGTGCTGGGAATCTATCTGGGCTTCTGGCAGGTTTTAAGTGTACTGTCGGGCGCGTTTTTAACGGCTGTTATGGCTGCCGGATTTTTACTGGCAGTGAAGAAAAAAGACAGGAAGTATGAGATACCGTTTATTCCCTTTTTATTTGCCGGGATGATGTTTAGCATTATCACAGGATGATACAGGAGAGATATGGATAGAAAAGACAGAAAAAAATTCGTATGCAGGGGGAGTTATACGCTGGAAGCGGCCTGCATCAGCGGTGTTTGGATGCTGACAGTGTTTGCGGTTCTGCTGTTGCTGACAGGAACCATAAAAAGAGGAGTATACACAGCAAAGGCATATGAGACGGCTGTGGCAGGCAGCACGGAGGCTGTGCGCAGGCAGGGAGACGGGTTGGAAACTGCCCGGGAACGGCTTGCAGGTGAAAACGGAAATTATTCTGTAAACGGCAGCAAAAGGGAGATTACAGTCAATTATGAGGAATATGTGAAATATCCTTTTGCAGGTCTGCAGTGGCATATACAGGGCAATGCAAAAAGTAAAGTAATCCGCCCGGTGTCCTTTATCGGGAAGGTGAGAAGTGTGAGAAAATGGAAGGAAGAACTGATGGATTAAGCGGCGAGTTCCGGATGAAACAGAAAAAAGTACGGTTGTTCCGGGAAAAGGGGGAAAGAAAATGCAGGCAGAGTACAGAAGAGAGATGAATCACAGCTATCTGGTACTGAAGGCAGGCGGTGCAGTAAATCCGCAGGGATATGAGATAAAAATGCTTCTTCATAACCAGCCGCCGGGACTGCTTCCCCTCTCTGTGCGTTATATAGACGGAGAACCCCTGTTTTATTATGAGGTGACATCCAGACAAAGCATCTTTGTGATGTATGAGGCGAAGAAGTTCGGAAAGGCGGATTTGGAACAGATATTCCGGGCCGCCGCGGACATAATGGAGGGATTGGAGGAATACCTGCTGGATGTAGGAACAATACTGTTCAATCCCAAATATATTTATATGGATACAGAACGGCAGCACCTTTATTTTTGCTGCTTTCCTGCAGAACGGAATCAGGAACAGAGCGGCATATTAGAGCTTACAGAATACATCCTTCCGAAAATAGACCATAAGGATGCAGGTGCCGTTGTTCTGGGATATGGAGTATACCGGGAGAGTGTGGAGACCGGAACGGGAGCAGATGAGATTCGCAGAGAACTTAGGAAAGTATCCCGGGAATCTGTAAAAGAAGAGGAGTACAGGGAGAAAAGGGTGTGCGCAGAGCAGGAGTTCAGTGGAGAGCCGGTGATGACAGAGGAGAAGAGAAAACAGGCTCTGGATGCCTTTTTTGAGGAGGAGGAAGACGTGGAGGAAAAACATCCGCTTTTAAATGCCGTGGGGTGTATTTTTACACTGGCGGCAGCAGCCATATGTGTCTATCTGCTTCTTCATTATGAGATTGCCAATGCGCTGCAGGTCTGCATAGGAATAGTAGTGGCCGCATCGGCTGCCGCTGTGGCTTTCGTTATGTTCCGGCTGAAGAACAAAAGGGAAGAGAAAAAGAAGCAGAAGCATGAGTTGGACCGGTTAGAAGCATGGGGATGGGAGCGGGATACCGAATATGAAAGAGAAGAGGAGAGGAATACGGAAAAACAGGAAGATAACGGCAAAAAAGAGAAGGATATAAAGCCGGACGATTTTGAGTCCTGCGGACCGACGATTCTTCTCTCAGCGGGGAAACGAAATGATGAAAATGCGTGTTTGCTCTGGGAGGAGGAGGGAAATCAAAAGCGGTTTGTGCTTGATAAAGAGATTGAGATCATTGGAAAGCTAACAGCAGCGGCGGATATATGTCTGAGACATCCTGCGGTAAGCAGGATACATGGCAGAATACGCAGAGAAGAAAATGATTTTTTTATATCGGATTTAAATTCAAAGAACGGTACCCTTTTAAATGACAGAATCCTGGAACCGGAGCAGGAATATTTGCTGCATAATGGTGACAAGATAAGTATTGCGGGAACGGAGTTACAGTACCTTAATTTTCAGAATAAGAGGGCCTGAATGGCTTATTTTAAACTGCACAATTGGAAGTATATGGTTGCGTTAACCTGGGAAAGAGCTTATAATGAAGCTATGTCCTGCAGGCAGGGAGTGATGAGTGGTTTGTGGTTATCGCAGGGCTGAGAACTATATCAGATAAGAAGAAAAAGGCAGGTAGTGCATGGTGGATTACAGTTACTGGAACCAGAGGCCGGAATCCGATTTCAGACGGTTTTTACGGATGCGGAAGAGTGTTTTGATGAACACGATCATGATAGCGGTCAATGTTCTGGTGTTTCTGTTGACTGAAATAACAGGGTCATCACTGGACAGCAGGCATCTTATAAACTGGGGAGCTGCGTATACACCCTTCATAGAACAAGGGCATGAATATTATCGGCTTTTCACCTGTATGTTTCTTCATTTCGGACTGGCTCATCTGGGGAATAATATGTTGGTGCTTGCATTTCTCGGTGACAGCCTGGAAAGGGAAGTTGGCAGAATACGCTATCTTCTTATTTATCTGATTGGCGGAATCGGTGCCAGCTATATTTCTTATTACGCAGAGATAAGAGGAGGGGAGGCGGTAGTCTCCGCAGGTGCTTCCGGAGCGGTGTTTGCCGTGATTGGAGCACTGATTTATGTGGTGATGAGAAATAGAGGAAGACTGGGGAACTTTACAACAAGGCAGTTGGTATTCCTGGCTGCGCTTACACTTTATCACGGATTTACAAGTGCAGGAGTAGATAATGCAGCTCACTTTGGCGGGCTTTTATGTGGATTTGCTCTTGGGATCATTCTTTATCACGGAAAGAAAAGGCTGCCTTCATAGTGAAAGGCAGCACATTTTTGTGTGATTAGCTGATGGGTAGAACTACTTTGAATGTGGTACCTTCACCGGATTTTGATTTGAAGGAAATAGTGCCTTTGTGAGCGCTGACGATGCGCCTGCAGATAGGCAGACCGAGACCGGTACCTTCCTGTTTATGCGTGATAAACGGCTCAAACAGGTCGTCCTGATATTCAGAAGGAATACCGTTACCGGTATCCGATACCGTGAAGATGATGGATTCGCCGTCTGACTGTATGGCGCAGTAAATATGTCCTTCTGTTTCAATCGCGTCTGACGCGTTTCTTATCAGGTTGAGAAAAAGTTGACGAAGTTTAATACCGTCAGCTTTTATAACGGGTATTGGAGATAGTTTCTGCAAATCTATAGTGATATGCCGTTCATTCAAAGCCGGGGTCACAGATTCAATTACTTCGCAGAATGTATTATATATGTTGGAATTCTGCAGATTCAGTTTTTCAGAGTTATTGAAGGCGGATAATTCATTGAGAAGTGATTTTAGAAAATCCATATTCTCCATGATTTTTTGCCAGTAGTTATCCTGTATAAGTTCAGGATGCCGTCCTTCCAGTAGCTGCATAAAGCTGTTAATCAAAGTGACAGGATTTCTTATTTCATGAGAAACCTGGGAAAGCATAAACTGATGCTTCATTTTTAATTGCTGATAAAGCATCTTATAATCAGCAGTTTCGGGCATCCTGGTGCTCTGGTCAGTGCCGGATTGTATCGTCATTAGGTGTCCCCCCTGTTCTTTCTTTACGTTGATAGTGTAGCACTGTTACTGCCAAATATCAAATAATTTCATAACCTAAAAAGCGCCAAAAAACGACAAACTAATGACAGAATGCCGTCGAAATGAGCCGGCAAAAGCAGCACAGAAAGGAGAAATAAATATGTCGGATTGTATTTTTTGTAAGATTGCAAACGGCGAGATTCCGTCTGCAACGCTCTATGAGGATGAGGACTTCCGGGTCATACTGGATCTGGGACCAGCAAACAAAGGACATGCTTTAGTTCTGCCGAAACAGCACTATGCCAATCTCTATGAAATTCCGGATGAACTGGCAGGTAAAGCGATGGTGCTTGCAAAGAAAATAATCACCAGAATGAGGGATGTTCTCGGCTGCGATGGTTACAATGTTGTGCAGAACAACGGGGAAGCAGCGGGCCAGACTGTTTTCCATTTCCATATCCATCTGATTCCGCGCAGCGTTGGGGACAATGCTGGGATTACATGGACGCCGGGCGAATTAACAGAGGAGGATAAGCAGGAAATCCTTGAGAAGTTTTCAATGGATTAGACTTCAGGAAAAGGGTTGAGATGACAGAAGAAAATTTCGTGAAATCTTTCGTCAATATTATCGTTTAGTTATGAAAGCGGCATACTGCGTTTTATTTGATGCAGACCTTTCACAGGATATCTGCCAGGAAACATTTCTAAAGTTTCTGGAAAAGGTGGACACTGTGGATAAAACACGTTATGCGGAGTGGCTTACAGTCTGTGCAAGAAGAAAGGCAATTGACTTTTGCAAGAAAGCCTATCAGGTACATGAAGTAGTTACGGCTGACCGTGCCGAAAAAGAAGATACGGATAAAATGGCACAAAGGAGTGACAGCGGAGGAAAGCGCACCGGATTTTATAATGATGATATGGCGCAGATGATGGTGCACAAAGAATTTACCGGTACGATTCTGAATTCTTTAAAAGCAAAGAATACGGACTGGTATGAGATTATGGTAAGAACACATGTCATGGGAGAAAACGATGAAGAGATTGCCTGCGCTCTTGGTATCACCATAGGAAATGTGCGTACCAAGAGACACAGGATGATGGAATGGCTGAAGCAGAGATTTCAGTCAGAATATGAATCACTATGATTTATTTGTTCACGGCCTGTTCAAAAAGCCGGACGATTTCTTCAATAGAATCTGTCAGCTTGCTTTTTGACATGGCATCCGCATAAGAGGCGCGGTTTTTATAGAGGGAGTGAATGGTCTCAAGGAGTTTTTCATTTGTGATCTCTTCCTCTTCCAGAACTACACTGTAGCCCATACGTTCAAAAGAACGGGCATTCAGTATCTGGTCACCGCGGCTTGCACGGGCAGAGAGCGGAATCAGGAGATTGGGCTTTTTCAATGCACTCAGTTCACAGATGGCATTGGCGCCGGCTCTTGAAATGACAACATCCGCAAGGGCAAACAGATCGGCAAGCTCCTTTTTGATATATTCATACTGTACATAGCCTTTTGTGTTTTTTAATGATTCGTCCAGTTTTCCTTTGCCGCACAGATGGATCACCTGGAAAGTTTTAAGCAGTTCAGGAAGGACTGCACGGACGGCATCATTAACGGCTGCAGCGCCAAGACTTCCTCCAATGATCATAATAACCGGTTTGTCTTTTGTAAAACCGGTAAATTCCAGAGCCCTTTCGGGGCTTCCTTCCAGCAGTTCCTGCCGTATAGGAGTTCCGGTCAGCACAGCCTTGTCGGCTGGCAGTTCAGACACGGTCTCAGGAAAGTTGCAGCACACTTTTGTGGCAAAAGGAATGGATATTTTATTAGCCAGACCGGGTGTCATGTCAGATTCGTGGATAAAAGTGGGAATTTTCCTCCTGCTCGCCGCGATCACCACAGGCACGGTAACAAAACCGCCTTTGGAAAAGACAACATCGGGTTTTAACTGCTTCATAAGTTTTTTAGCTTCCGCAAAGCCTTTCATAACTTTGAATGGGTCAGTAAAGTTTTTGACATCAAAATAGCGTCTTAATTTACCGGATGCAATCCCATAGTAAGGGATGCCCATTTCTTCTATCAGTTTTTTTTCGATTCCTTCATAGGAACCGATGTAAGAAATGGTATAACCAAGTTCCTTTAGGCGGGGAATCATTGCAATATTGGGGGTAACGTGTCCGGCAGTACCGCCGCCGGTAAGTACGATATGTTTCATGGTGTCCTCCTGCTCATTCAAAATAATAGTTAAAAACAAATACTATAAGATAATATGATACACTTGTCAGGAAAAGTCAAGGAAAGATAGGAGTTTCATGAGTAAATTGGACGAAAAGCAAATTGAAAAAACACATAAGTCTGCGGCAGGCCAGGAAGACAAAGCGTTTGAGGAATGGGTCAGCCAAAGAGTCCTTGATGAAACCGCAGAGATGATAAACGGGTTAGAAAACGACCCGGACTTAGATGATTTTGAGCCCTCCGAGGAACTGTTCCAAAAGATAGTCGGAATAGCAAAGGAAAGGGGCCTCCTGGCCGAAGATGATGAGACAACTGAAGACGAGGCAGATGAGATTGTTGAGAAAATAGAACTTTCAGATGATGTAAAAGAAAAGGTACCTGTAGAAACCATTCCAGCTAAAGATGAAATCCATAATAACGAAAATGGAAAAGTGGTTGGGTTCACTCACCGCAAGCATATGGCAGTAAAATGGGTTGCTATGTTAGCTGTAACGCTGTTGGGAGTATTTGGGGTGTCTATGAGTAGCCAAGCAAATAGAACTTTTGTAATGCAAAAGGTAGATGAGATACTTGATAATGGTAAAAATACGGTAGTCAATAATTCGGGAAAAACGATTCAGGATGATAACAAAGATGAGGAAGTGGATAGAAAAGAAATAGAAGAAAAGTTTGAAGTTCAATTACCTTCATTTTTTTATATTCCTGATGATATGGGATATATTGATTATAGTATTGACGAAAAGGCGCAAATTGCATATTTAAGATATTCATACAAAAAAGATATTGTATGTCTTATGATAATGGCAAATTATAAAGATGCAGTTGGGATATCTAAAAATGATCAAGGGGAAAAAATAGAGAACGTTGAGAGTGATTTATCCCCCATTTCCGTAGAGCTTTGGAAGATTGAAGAGGAAGGCGATGAAAAGCCTACATACGTAGCTCAATGGGAAGACCAAAATGCATTATTTGAATTTGTTGGAAAATTTGAGGAAAGAGATATAAAGGATATCATAAAAAATATAGCAAGTGAATAAGGAGAGAATTATGAAAAAAGTATTGAAATTTGTTAATGTAATTGTATTGTGTTTTAGTTTTTTATGCCTAAATATTGTTGATGTTTATGCAGATGGATTAGATGATTTAGGTAAAGTCGTTGATGGCTCTAAACTAATAGATGAACAATATTCTGAGAGTATTGCCCAATCTTTGATAAGAGGGAATATTTTGAATCAGGGTACAACAAGAATTACAAATAACGGTGATGGAACGGCTAATATATATGGAGCCGTTTTAGGAAGTGTCACATGTGATAAACTTACATTAAAATTAACAATCCAGCAGTATAGAAATGGGTCATGGTATAATTATGGAACATATAGTGATGTTGCTTATAATACATCTACATTTTCAAGGAGCTGGGATGTAAGTGTATCAGGTGGCTATTACTATCGAGTAAAAGCAGCTTGTGTTGCCCAAAAAGGCAGTACGACAGAGAGTCAATTACCTATCACTGATGGCCTTTGGATAGGATAATAATTAATCACTACAATCAAAAATAATAAAATAATCTGAAAAGTTCTATTAAACTCCCCCCCTTTACGGTATAATGAAAGTAACCATACTTTTATATAACCGCAAAGGGGGTTCTTTTATGAAACTGACTTTTATAGGTGCGACTCATGAGGTTACGGGAAGTTGTTATTTCCTGGAGGCGGCGGGGAAGAAGTTTTTGGTGGACTGTGGAATGGAGCAGGGGCCGGATCAGTATGAAAACCAGGAGATTCCGGTGGCATTGTCCGAGGTGGATTTTGCACTGCTGACCCATGCCCACATTGACCATTCCGGCAATTTCCCGCTGGCTTATGCAAAAGGATTCCGGGGACCTATTTATGCGACAAATGCTACCTGCGACTTGTGTGACATCATGCTTCGTGACAGTGCGCATATTCAGATGTTCGAGGCTGAGTGGCGTAACCGCAAGGGACAGAGAAACGGACAGCCTGATTTTGTACCGGCGTATACCATGGAGGATGCTCTGAATGTGATCAAACAGTTTGTGGGGTGTGAATACAGCAGAAAAATCCAGATTGCAGACGGTATACAGGTAAGATTTGTGGATGCCGGGCATCTTCTGGGGTCCTCAAGTATTGAGATTTGGATAACAGAGGAGGGCGTGGAGAAGAAAATCGTGTTCTCCGGAGACATCGGCAACCTGGACCAGCCGCTTATAAAAGATCCGGAATATCTGGACAGTGCGGATTACGTGGTCATGGAATCCACCTATGGGGACAGGAGTCACGGCGAACGGCCGGACTACGCCAGGGAATTGGTGAAAATTCTGAAAAGAACCTTTGACAAGAACGGAAACGTGGTGGTGCCTTCCTTTGCTGTGGGCAGAACTCAGGAGATGCTGTATTTCCTCAGACGAATCAAAGAGGAGAATATGCTTCCGGAATACCCGTATTTTGATGTCTATGTGGATAGCCCCCTGGCTGTCCAGGCTACCAATATTTTTAAGGAGCATTATACAGACTGCTACGACGAGGAGGCTATGGCGCTTATCGAGAAAGGTATCAACCCCATTGCATTTCCGGGGCTGAAACTCTCCATAACCAGTGACGAATCAAGAGCCATCAATATGGATGACAGCCATAAGGTCATCCTGTCAGCCAGCGGCATGTGTGACGCGGGACGTATCAAGCATCATTTGAAACATAATCTCTGGAGGCGCGAATCCACCATTGTATTTGTGGGATACCAGGCAGTCGGCACGCTGGGACGCGCGCTGCTGGAGGGGGCCACGGATGTGAGGCTGTTCGGTGAGGAAATCCATGTCTGTGCCGATATCGTGAAGCTTCCGGGAATCAGCGGCCATGCGGATGACGCGGGGCTGATGCGCTGGGCGTCCTCCTTCAAGGAGAAGCCAAAGCGTGTCTTCGTGACACACGGGGATGACCAGGTATGCGATCTGTTTGCGGAAAGACTGAAAAATGAGCTGGGATACGATGCCATGGCGCCCTTCAGCGGCACAGAATTTGATATGCTGGCAAATGAGTTTGAGAAGGAAACGGTTGGAATTGTCATCAAACACGCGAAGGAGAAGGCAAAAGCCCGCAAGGCTTCCGGTGTTTATGCAAGACTTCTTGCAGCAGGACAGCGGTTAATGACGGTTATCCGTCATAATGAGGGCGGCGCAAATAAGGACCTGGCGAAGTTTGCAGATCAGATCAATTCCATGTGTGATAAGTGGGACCGCTGACTGCCGGGAAGCGGCGATAAAACTATTGTAACTGTTCAGTACCCTCACAGTTACGAGCAAAAATCCATGCAGAATCGCCTTCGGCGATGGGATTTTTGCCTGGCTGCTGAACGTGTTCTTACGGTCAGCGCGGTAAATGCGCAGACCTGCTGAATAGTTACAAACTATTTTACAAAAAGAATGGGGGATTTAAAATGAAAACAAGTGAAGACGTGAGAAAACTGTGTGAGGAAAAGCAGATCCGTATGATAGACTTTAAAATGACGGATTTAAACGGACGCTGGCGTCATGTGACAATTCCGGTGGAACGTTTTGATGATGACATTTTCGTCTATGGAATCGGTTTTGACGGTTCTAATTACGGTTATGCTCCTATAGAAAAAAGTGATATGGTATTTATTCCGGACCCGGATACTGCCACAGTAGACCCATTTGCCGAGATTCCCACACTGACTATGTGCGGAAATGTCTGCACCATAGGGGAAGATGAGAATCGGCCTTTTGACCAGTATCCCAGGAATGTGGCCCTCAAAGCAGTGGAATACATGAAGGAAGAGCAGATTGCTGACCGTATGGTGATTGGACCGGAGTTTGAATTTTATTTGCTGGACCATGTGAGTTATAATGTGACACCACAGAAGTGCAGCTACAGTATTGACACCAGGCAGGCGGAGTGGAACAGCGGCATAGACAACGGACAGAACAGCGGCTATCAGGTACCGTATCAAGGCGGCTACCACGCGGCAGCTCCCCAGGATGTGGGATACAATCTCAGAAGTAAAATGTGTATGCTTCTTGAGGACTGGGGCGTAAAGGTGAAATATCATCACCACGAGGTGGGCGGCCCGGGCCAGATGGAGATTGAGGTAGAGCTGGGCGATATGGTGGATATGGCAGATAAGACCATGATCGTAAAATATGTTCTGAAAAATGCAGCAGCCGCAGAAGGCAGAACCGTTACCTTCATGCCGAAACCCATTTACAAAGAGGCCGGAAACGGTATGCACGTGCATATGCTGCTCATGAAGGACGGGGCTCCCATTTTCTACGACAAAGACGGATATTCGGGGCTGAGCGATACAGCGCACTATTTTATCGGCGGTCTGCTCAGACATATTGCGTCCCTGTGCGCGTTTACCAACCCCTCCACCAACTCTTTCAAACGCCTCGTACCCGGTTATGAAGCGCCTGTGACCATCGGATATGCAACATCGAACAGAAGTGCTGTCATCCGTATTCCGGCTTATGCCAAGAAACCGGAGGCCAAGAGGTTTGAACTGCGCAACCCGGATGCCACAGCAAATCCGTATTATGCCTATTCCGCCATTCTCATGGCAGGCCTGGACGGAATCAGGAATAAGATAGACCCGCGCGAGCACGGATGGGGTCCGTTTGACTGCAACCTGTATTCCCTGTCCCCTGAGGAGCAGAAGAAGATACAGAGTCTGCCCCATTCCATGGGAGAGGCCCTGGACGCTTTGGAGAATGACCACGATTACCTGACAGCAGGCGGTGTCTTCCCTCAGCGTCTCATTGATATCTGGCTGGAAAGGAAGAGGAAGGAGCTGCAGGAGATCGAGCAGATTCCAAGCCCTTCAGAATTTAAATATTATTATGATCTGTAAATAGACAACATCACAGGCGGGATCCCGTTAAAATCCCGCCTGTGATAAAGGAGACGGAGGTACAGCATGGAGAACACGGGTAACCAGCCCAGGCGCTTCTGCAGAAAATGCCTTCTTCAGGACATGGATGAAGGACAGTATTTTGATGACATGCGCAGATACATAGATAATCTGGATGAAGATCTGAAGGTATCTTCACAGCTCTATGATGAGCGGCTTGCCTTCTGCAGAAAATGTGATAACTTAATAAGCGGAATGTGCAGAGTCTGCGGCTGTTTTGTGGAGATGCGCGCTGTTATGAAGAAGAACGGTTGTCCGGGGATTCCGAAGAAATGGTGAGAAGGAGGAGCCAGCATGAAGTTTGAAGAAGATTATGTCATGAGAATGATAAAGGATATGGTGAAAGCATTGGCCAGTGTTGTTTTCGGAAAGAGATTTACGGAATATGAAGTGGAGGAGGAAAAAGCCGACGACACGGATTTTCTCTACCGTGACATTATTGAGATGGCAGACAGGGGAAAGATCAACGAGGCGGAAAACATACTTCTCACGGATATGGACCGGACGGACAAAAGATACATGGAAATGGCCATGAGCTTTTATCTTCATATCAACAAATACACAGATGAGTTTCTGTCAGCCAACGGCTACAGCCGCCAGGAAATCCTGGACGGGGTGGAGGCATTGGCTGAGGCAAATGGCATCATAGGACTGGACGGACTGTCTGACGGATTATAAGTCAGATCGTCCGTTTTTTTTGTGCATATACCCCTTGACACATTATACTATGTAATGTATAGTATAATGCATAAGGAGGCGATACCATGGACACACAGCTAAAAAAAGGTTTTCTGGAATTTTGTGTTCTTGCTGCACTATACAGATCGGATTCCTACGGATACCAGATCATAAAAGACATATCCGTTTGTATTGAGATATCAGAATCGACGCTGTATCCCATATTAAAGCGTCTGGAGGCAAACGGATGCCTGGAGACATATTCTGTGGAGCACAACAGCCGACTGCGCAAGTATTACAGGATAACAGAGACAGGGAAAGAACATATCCAGGAGTTTTTAAATGACTGGCAGCAAGTGACAGACATATATGAATTTGTGAAGGGAGCGGTTGAACATGAAGAAGGATGAATTTTTAAGCAGTCTCGAACGGCTGCTGCGGAGCTTGAAAAGGGAGGAACGGAACAGATTCCTGTCCTACTACGCGGAAATGATCGAGGATTACATGGAGGACGGATGTGAGGAGGAGGATGCCGTACAGCGGATCGGAAGTCCCGGTGAGATTGCACAGGAAATCCTCTCTGACAGGGAGACGCAGCCGGCACGGCCCACACCCACATGGATGAAAATAGGTGTGATCGTTCTGCTGATACTTGGCTCACCTCTCTGGGGAAGCCTGGTCCTGGTTGCTATCTGCTGCGCACTGGCTGTTGTGATCATGGTAATGAGTGCCTATGTGATTATCTGGTGTATTCCCTTTATATTCGGGGTATTTTCTGTATCCAGTCTGGTACTGGCTGTAGTCAGTACGGTGGGTTCCGTGATAATAATGTTCCGGGACACAGCCACCGGTACGGTGCAGATGGGAGTCGGAATCCTGCTTGCAGGCATCTTTTTGGTGACAGCACTGCTTACCTTGGAACTGGGCAAGAGATTTGTAGGTGTAACGAAAAAATTCAGCAGATGGCTTGCAGGTCTGTATCAGAAAAGGAGAGGTGTCAGAGCATGAATATAAAATCATTAAAAAGTAAAATCCTTCTGGCCGGCATTATTTTCATGCTGGTCGGTACCACAGTAGGACTGATCGGTCTCGGTATGACCGGATTTGAACCGGATAGACTGATGAAATGGAAAGAGGGCAGATGGTACCAGACCGTTAATTATACGAACGGGAACTTCTGGATAGGCATCAGGCTCAAGGACGGGCGTTACATCACCAGCTTTACCACTTTTGACTGATAAATAGGATCAGTCACCCATATTTTTATAGTAAAACACGGCAAGCTGTGTCCTGTCACGCAGGCTCAGCTTGTCCAATATCGCACTCAGATAATTCCGCACAGTGCCCTCACTGAGATAGAGGCTCTGTGCGATTTCTTTGTTATTCAGGCCTTTTGCCACCAGCTCTATGACATCCATTTCCCTGTCAAGAATCCCGTATTTGCCAAGATCTGTTCTCTGCGGCTTTCCCATCATTTTAGGGATTTTCGTGACGATCTCGCTGCCGAACACACTCTGTCCGGACATGACAGAGCGCAGGGCAGGGGCAATGGTCTCAATATCCTGTTTTATCAGATACCCCTTGGCACCGATACGCAGCGCGCGGATAATATATTCGTCGTCGGAGAAGGTGGTCAGAAAAAGAATCCTGGCATCCGGGTGCTTTTCCAGTATCTCTGCGCCGGCGTCCAGCCCGGAGCAGCTTCCCATCTGAATGTCCATGAGCAGAATGTCGGGCTGTATTTCTTCATACAGGCGGACTGCCTCCTCTCCGCTGCTGCCGGAGGCGCACACCTCTATGCCCGGTTCTGCCTGCAGGATCGTTTTCAGCGAAATGCAGACAAAGGGATCGTCGTCAACAATAATAATTCTCATAAATAACACCTCACATCTGATTTTTCATGGTATGTCCCTGTTTGGGGATGGAAATAAATATGCGGAAACCGTTCTGCACCTCTGTCCTGAAAATGCCGTGAAGATCTTCCACCCGCTCCCTCATATTCATAAGCCCGATTCCCCCGGACCCTGCCGCTGCCGCCTGTGTTCCGTTATCCCGGATGATAACCTGATAGAATCCGGGATGTTCCAGTACAGACAGAGAGGCCTCCGTAGCATTGCTGTGCCGGGAGATATTGGACAGAGCCTCCCGGACAATGGCGATAATGCAGTATTTCAGTTCCTTCCGTTCAATCTCGGCACTGTAATTCAGGGTTACAGGACAAAAAGTAAATTCTTCTGCCAGCCGGGTGAGCACCATGCGCAGGTCCACAGATTCCTCATGCAGATTGTGGACGCTGCTGCGCACATTGTTCATGGCATCATCCAGTGTGGATTTGACAGCAGTAAGCTGCGCGGCCAGCTCCTTCTGTTCCTTCCATATAACCTGCATGGCACTTATTTGGAAGAGGGAGCGTGTCAGGAGGTGCCCCACATTGTCATGGATTTCCCGGGCGATCCTGTTTCGCTCTGTCAGAGTCGCAAGCTGGATCTCATACTCCTGCTTTTCCAGAAGCTCCTTGTTTTTCTGTTCCAGATGCAGAGATTCCTCCCGGGTGCTGTCCTGGGAGAGATGGAACTGTGCCATCATATTTTCATATTCCATGGTCAGCCGGGACAGATACAGCGCCAGCACCCCTGTGAACAGAAAGAGGAAAAATGCCGGCAGTGTGAAGTTATGAAAATGATACAGGTATAAAGGCACCCATGCGAACCGCAGGTACCATTTCCCGGATCTCTCACAGTCGTAGAAAAACAGCGGGAGAAACAATGCCAGTTCAGGAAGGAAGAGGGAGAGCACAAGACACCCGCCGCAGAGATATTCCAGCGGCCGTTCCCTGTCAAAATAGGAAATGAGGGCAGATACGCTGACGGATAAAAGCAGCAGGGAGATAAGGGAAATATCCACAGGCTGCCCGATGAGATTCATGGTACAGAATAAGAAAATAAAACACTTGTTCAACAGCTCTCTCATATATCCCCCTCCTCTTTGCAGACCCGCTCACTTCTGTGCTTGTATTTAGAGTGTATCACAGGAATGGGCAAAAAGTAAGGTGCAGCAGGAAGAAATGACAAATGTCATGTACAGAGGCCTGTATTCATGACAACGCTCACTGTCCCCAGCAGCAGATACCTGTTAGAATGAAGTCAGATAAGAAAAAGGGAGGATTAACCTATGATCATAGAAGTGAACAATCTCGTAAAACGATATAAAGACCTGGTAGCCCTGGACCATTTTGAGCTTCATGTTGAACAGGGTGAGATATACGGCCTGCTCGGGCCAAACGGCAGCGGCAAGACTACAGCGATCAACTGTATGCTGTCTCTGCTGAAATACGACAGAGGGGAGATCCGGCTTTTCGGTGAACCCATGGCACCGGACAACCGGGCAGTAAAGCAGCGGATTGGCGTTGTCATGCAAAATGTGGCGGTTTTCAGCGAACTGACTGTATATGAAAATATAGACTATTTCTGCGGCATGTATGTCCCTGAAAAGACAAAGCGGAAAGCCCTGGTCGAGGAAGCTCTGGAATTTACGGATCTGAAAGACTTCAGAAAGTTTCTGCCCAGAAAGTTAAGCGGCGGTCTTTTAAGGCGTCTGAACATTGCATGCGGCATAGCACACAAGCCGGAGCTGATCTTTATGGATGAGCCGACAGTGGCCGTTGACCCCCAGAGCAGAAACAGCATTCTGGAAGGCATCAAAAAGCTGAATAAGAACGGCGCTACCATTATTTACACCACACATTACATGGAAGAGGTGGAGCAGATATGTTCTCGCATCATGATCATGGATAAGGGCAGGGAAATCGCCTCCGGCACAAAGGAGGAGCTGAAAGGCCTCATCCGCACAGGGGAGAAGATAACTGTGGAGGTGTCCGAGCTGGCACCGGATATCCTGGAAAAAATCCGGAAAGCAGAGGGGGTCCTTAACGCGGAATATGAGGGAAATCTTCTTCAGGTACAGTGTGAGAGCGGCGGTCACAGCCTTATTACGCTGCTGGATATCCTCAAAAAGAATAAAATCTATTTCGGCAGAATATTCTCAGAGCCGCCGACCTTAAATGATGTCTTTCTGGAAATTACGGGAAAAGAGCTGAGGGATTAGGAGGGATATATATGTTCTGGAATATTTACAGCAAACGTTTACTGAGCTGCTTACGGAACAGAGACCAGCTTATATGGATTTGGGCCTTTCCGCTGATTCTGGCCACTCTGTTTTATTTTACCCTGTCATCCGTGGGGGAGGCAGATAATCTGAAAGCCATACCCACAGGTGTGGTCACAGACGCGGCATATGAGGCGGACCCCATGTTCGGCCAGGTGCTTGATCAGGTGGGCAGCGGGGAGGATGCACTTCTTAACATAACGGAATACACCCGGGAGAATGAGGCGGACAGAGACCTGGAGACAGGCAAGATCGCCGGATATATCCTGCTTCAGGACAATACCCCGAAGCTTATGGTAAAGCAAGACGGAATGAACCAGACCATACTGAAGAGCTTTCTAGACCGCTATGTGCAGACAGAGGGAAATATAAAGGCGATTATGGAGAAAAATCCGGACTACAATCTTAACTGGGAGGAGATCATGGGCGGGGCTTCCCTGACAGAGAATATGTCACTCTCCTCACAGCCCTATTCCCCCATCCTGAATCCTTACTACGGCCTGATAGCAATGGTATGCATGTACGGTGGGATGCAGGGCCTTATGAGCATCACCTATCTGCAGGGGAACCTCTCCCCTCTCGGAGCCAGACGTATGATGGCGCCTCTTAGCAGGATCCGGGTGATCTTCTGTGATATGACAGGAAGCATAACCGTGCATATGATGAGCCTGCTGTTTCTTCTGTTTTACATTACAGTGATTCTGAAGGTGGACTTTGGAAACAAGCTGCCGCTTCTTGTTCTGACCTGTTTTGTTGGCTCCATTCTGGGCGTAGCATTCGGCACGGCGGTCAGTTGTCTGTCAAAGCTGGGAGAGAGCATGAAGGTGGGCATACTGGTATCTGTTACCATGCTCTGCTGCTTCGGTGCAGGTATGATGGAATCCAGTATGAAGTACCTGATAGACCAGAAGTTTCCGGTCATCTCCTGGCTGAACCCTGCAGCGAGAATTTCGGATGCATTATACTGTCTGTATTATTTTGACGACTATCAGAGATACGGTCAGAATATAGCGGTGATCATGGCTATGTCGGCTGTTCTGCTGCTGTTGTCAGGCGTATCATTAAGGAGGCAGAGTTATGAGAGTATTTAAGGCGTGTCTTTTGGTAATAAAGCGCAGAATGGTTACATTTGCCACCTATTTCGCTATATTTATCGGCCTGTCCATTCTGCTTTCACAGTTTTCTAAGGAGAGCTTTAACAGCGGATTTGAGGAGAACCGTCCGGAATTTACCGTGATAAACAGGGACGGGGAAACCCCATACACGGAAAAAATGATGGATTTTCTGAAGGAACACGGAACCTATGTGCCCCTGGAGGATAGTATGGAGGCCCTCAAGGATGCCAGGTTCAACGACGCAGTCAGTTATATCCTCATTATACCGGAGGGATTCCAGGATGCCCTGCAGAAGGATAAACCCATAAAGCTCCTGGAAAATATGACACAGAATTCCGCGTCAGGCTATCAGATGAGTAGTTATGTCAACCAATATTGGAATTATATAAGAACATGGGAAAAAATAGGGGGGAATCCTGACAAAGAGAAGACAGCAGATAAAGTTCTGGAACTGCTGGGAACCGGCGCTAAGGTGGAAAAACGCCAGTATCTGAAAACGCAGCCCGTATCTGCCGGTTATCAGGCCCAGTATCAGGTGGCGCCGTATATCATACTTGTCATCTGTGTACTCTGCATCACATCTATTTTTCTCAGTTTCCAGCGCTCAGATATCAGGATGAGAAATATGTGCGGGCCTTTGAAACCATTCACACGGCTGTGGCAGATGGGGCTGGGATGTGCCAGCGTGGGGATCGTATTTTGGATACTGCTCACCATAGCCGGGTTTATCATATATTATGACTCGGTGAAGGAAATGGATATCAGAATAACCGCACTGATCCTTCTGAACAGCTTTGTCATGCTTCTGTTAGCCATGGCGATTTCTGTGCTGGCTGCGCTCTTTGTGAGAGATGCCAACACCCAGAACGCTGTTGCCAATATACTGGCACTGGGCCTGTCATTTCTTGGAGGAGCCTTTGTGCCTACCAGCATTATGGGGGAAAGCGTGCTGAAGTTTGCAAAATGCCTGCCTGTGTACTGGTATGAAGAATGTCTGAACGAGATCAGCGGTCTTACCGGCTTCGGTATGGAGAACCTGATGCCTGTGTGGAAATGCATGGGGATATTGATGGGATTTACCGCAGCCGTCCTCTGTATCACTTTAGCTGTCAATAAGCAGAAGAGCGGCGCTGAGGAGTCCTTTGGAAGCAACAAGACGGAAATAGAATTATAGCCTCTAAGCGGGCATTTTGAAACAGCCGGAGTTCAGCGATGAAGTCCGGCTGTTTAAAGGATACAGGCAGCCGCCAGAAGAAGGAGCAGCCCGCCCGCATTCAGGGAAAGGAACAGCAGCAGGTAGGATTTTAAATCAGCCTGTTCTGTTTTCAGATAAAATTTCAGGGATATAAGGCTTGCAAGGGAGGCAATGGGAGTTCCCAGGCCTCCCAGATTTGTTCCCAGAAGGAGGGCCTTCCAGTTCTCCGTGAAAGAGGACAACAGTACAGCAGCAGGCACATTGCTGATAACCTGGCTGGAAAGTACAGCAGTCAGCATCCCGTTTTTTTCCATCAGTCCGGACAAAAAGGCACGCACTGCCTCCATCCTTCCCAGATTTCCGGAAAAGATAAAAAAGCAGATAAAAGTGGCAAGCAGAAAATAATCCACACTCCGAAACAGATCCCTGGAAAAAAGCAGCATACATGCAAGCACACACAGGGTCAGAACCTGATAAGACAGAACATGGAAGATGGTCAGCAGACACATAAGGAAAAGTACGGCAAAGACAGCCAGAAGCCGCGGCTGTTCCAGCGGTGAAGACTCCTTAAAATAAACCCTTATGGGTTCCCTGCGCACAAAGCAGATACAGAACAGAAGCAGCACCAGACTGATAGCGGCAAAGGGGAGCATGGTAAGGAAAAAGCTGCCCATCCCCAGGTCATATCTGGAACAGAGGTAAAGATTCTGCGGATTACCTGGCGGAGTTGCCATACTTCCCAGATTGGCGGCAATGGTCTGCAGCACAATGACAGGTGAGGTATACCTGTCCTGTTTTATTATATGCAGCACCAGTATGGTGAACGGGACAAAGGTGAGGAGCGCCACATCGTTTGTGATCACCATGGAGCTGAAGAAGGGGAGCAGGACCAGAACCAGTGCAAGTCCCCGCATGTGGTTCTGTGCTCCCAGAAGCTTTTCCGCCATTATACGGAAAATACCGCATTTCTGAAAGCCTGCCGTCACTGCCATGAGACAGAACAGAAGGCAGAGGGTACGAAGGTCTATGTAACCTGCATAAGCTTTATCCGGCTTCACGGCAAGCATGGAGAGCAGGGCAAAAAGGAGAGAGATGCAGAATACAGTCTCTCCCCTGATGAGTTTTTGAAAATAAGATTTCATATTTCAGTTTACGCATTCTGTGCCTTGATGGATTCCAGAGCCAGTGCAAGCTGATCCGGGCAGGAAGTGCCGCGTCCGCCGCAGTCGGTTCCTTTCAGGCGTTCGATGACTTCGTTAACCTTCATTCCCTTTACAAGGCTGGCAATTCCCTTTGTATTGCCATTGCATCCTCCGTTGAATTTTACAGATGCGATGGTGTCTCCGTCCAGCTCGATCTCGATAGAACGTGAACATACGCCTCTTGTCTTATATACAGTCATGATATATTCCTCCATTCGTATTATCTGCGGATAATTATAGCAGATATGAGAGGAAAAGAAAATAGGTGATTTTTGCATTGTATTTTCGGCTGTTTTTGGCCGCTTTTGGCTGCGGTTCCCGGATTTTTCGTAACAGTTCAGACAGGTCTGTGCATTTATTGCACTGACCGTCAGCCCATCGCGAAGCGATTTTTAATGGCTGGATGCGCAATGGTTCGGCTTGTCTGAACTGTTATGGAATCTTAAGGTATACCTATAATTCTAAGATATTGAATTAAGATAGTAGGTAAAGCAGAAAGAAAATTTGTCCAGGAACTTAAGGGATACTAATAATTTTAAACTCTTGGATTGAATTATAGGTAAAGCAGAAGGAAAAATTGGTCAGAAACTTAGGAAATACCTATAATTCTAAAATGTTAGAGTTGAATAGTAGGTAAAACAGGAAGAAAAATTGTCAGAAACTTAGGAAATACCTATAATTCTAAAATGTTAGAGTTGAATAGTAGGTAAAACAGGAAGAAAAATTGGTCAGAAACTTAAGAAATGCCTATAATTTTAAAATGTTAGAGTTGAATAGTAGGTAAAGCAGGAAGAAAAATTGGTTAGAAACTTAAGAAATGCCTATAATTTTAAAATGTTAGAGTTGAATAGTAGGTAAAGCAGGAAGAAAAATTGGTTAGAAACTTAAGAAATGCCTATAATTCTAAAATGCTAGAAATGAATAGTAGGTAAAGCAGGAAGAGAATCTGATCAGAATCTCCAGAAATGTTTATAATTCTAAGATATTGGAACGGAATATCAGGTAATCTTTCATAGGCCAAGTCAGACTTACTGGAAGTGCCGGGGCTTTCTGAATTTTTGCTGTATATCTGCGATAAGCGAGGCTATAGTTCGGCCTTCCGGCTGAATTGTAACGATTTTTCCTAAAATAATAGAAAAAGGTTATAGAATCTTTATTGACTTTAAATGGTATATCATGTAAGCTTTTAAAAACAGCGGAAATGTTACCGCTTAAATTTATATATTTTCTTATAGCGCAGAATTTCTCTGCATCACGGCATCTCGCCGTTTATTCCCAATATTTATTTTAAAAAAGTTCGGACAGGAATCGGGGGTGGTATCCATGACGATATTTTTATGATTGCATGTTAATTATAAATTTGCTAAAATAAAGAGAGGATATGTATATGAGTGATGTTGCATATCAGAATAAAGATATTGTATCCAAAATACTTACAGATGGAATGAAAGAAAAATCTTTCGCGGTCTACGGTGTACCCATGTCAAGGATTAAGGACGTACTTCCGGTTAATCTGCCTGCAATTGAGGCAAACGAGATGGCCACAGACAACCTGTTTAGGCTGGAGGATGACAGCTATGCGGTTGTGGACTATGAAAGTTCTTTTTCAGAAAAGAGCAAGATAAAATATGTGTGTCATATTGCGAGAATCCTTAAAAAGTACGGAAGTATTATGAAGCTCAGAATGATAGTCCTATGCACATCCAGCACCTGCCGCATCAATACGGTACTGGATGCAGGATGCCTTCGCCTCAGCATTGAACCGGGATATCTGTCTTCTATCGAAACGGACAGGGTATTTGAAAATATCAGAAAACAGATAGAGGACGGGAAGAAGCTCAACGATACAGAAGTCATGCAGATGATTGTCCTTCCGCTGACGGTGAAGAATAGGGAAGAACAGAAGGAATTATTAGAAGAGGTGGTAAACCTGGCAAAGAATATAAAAGAGGAAGAGCAGCAGATGTTCGTCCTGTCAGGTGTCATTACTTTTGCTGATAAGATCATAGAACCGGATTTCGCAAGAAGGGTAGAGGAGTGGATAAAGATGACGAAAGTAGGAAGATTATTTGAAGAGGAGAAACTGCAGGCTATGGCAGATGTAAGGCAGTCTATGGAAAAGACTATAGCAGAGAAAGATATGGCTCTGGCGGTGGCAGAAAAAGAGAAGGCTATAGCTATTGCCGAAAAACAGCATGAGGCATTAAAATTGGCATCGGTCAGACTGCTGTTAAAAGGCAGTTCTCCTAAGGAAGTATCCAAAACAACAGGTCTGCCGTTAAAAGAAATTGAAGAGTTCTTGAAATGAGTGTGTAATACATACTGCATTATTAGAAGAGGTGGTAAACCTGGCAAAGAATATAAAAGAGGAAGAGCAGCAGATGTTCGTCCTGTCAGGTGTCATTACCTTTGCTGATAAGATCATAGAACCGGATTTCGCAAGACGGGTAGAGGAGTGGATAAAGATGACGAAAGTAGGAAGATTATTTGAAGAGGAGAAACTGCAGGCTATGGCAGATGTAAGGCAGTCTATGGAAAAGACTATAGCAGAGAAAGATATGGCTCTGGCAGAAAAAGATATGGCTTTGGCGGTGGCAGAAAAAGAGAAGGCTATAGCTATCGCCGAAAAACAGCATGAGACATTAAGATTAGCATCGGTCAGACTGCTGTTAAAAGGCAGCTCCCCCGAGGAAGTATCCAAAACAACAGGGCTGCCGTTAAAAGAAATTGAAGAGTTCTTAAAATGAGTGTACAATACATACTACATTATAAAACTTCCTTGTCATAGCACATAAAATAAGGTAAAGGTGCTATAAATGTGTCTTTACCTTTTCTTATTTACGATGCATATAGGAGAGACTATTATCTATTTTAGACACAGGAGCAGTGCAGACAAGCTTGCTGAGGTAATCTCGGATATGCTTGGGATATATTATATATAGAAGAAACAGGTATGAATGAAAGATACGCTGACCTCATCAGATTATTTCTGTATAGTTTTTCTGTGCAGTTCGCCAGAAGGTAAGTAATTGAGGAATATAATTGTTTTTTAAAATTATGTAAACTAATAATGGGGGCTTAATAAAATATTAAGAATATTAGAAATGGGCATTTTCGGCGTAAAATGCCCATTTTTTGCATGATATGTACATATAAATGATTGACAGAGACAAACCTTTAGTAATATGATGGGAATATAAAAAATATTGGCAAATTATGCCCGTAAAAGGAAAGGCTGAAAATAAAATGCTGCAAAAGAAAAAGAAGAATCAGGGATTTACCCTGGTGGAATTAATTGTAGTAATTGTAATTATTTTGATACTTGCCGCAGTGGCAGTGCCTTCCATTACACGTTACGTGCAGAAGTCCAAGATCGCCAAATGTGCGAATCAGAGACATGAACTGGCGACGCAGTTTCAGATTATGGGGACGGATGTACCGGAGCTGGCGCTTTGTACCTTAGAAGGTGAAGTTGAGAATATCTTAAAAAAAGATGTTCTGAATTATATGATTGAGAATGGGTATTGTTCTCAAGATATTACAGTTTGCCCGGTATATAATGAGAAATATGAACTGGAGATATCTGTAGAGAATGGCCAGCAGCATGTGGAGTTTGTTTGTCAATGTGTTGACAGTGTTAAAGGATATGTTTCTACATGCTCAAAATATTATAATGAAATCATCAAAAATGGAAATGAAAATCCTGATAGAAAGGATTTACTTTCTAAGGTGGCTGACGAGAAAGGATTTATGAAAGTCTCTGATTCTATAAAGAGTAGTACTTTATTTAAAGATAAACCTTTATACTGGAAACCTTATTTTCTGGCAGACGGTACAATGGCATTATATGGAACAACAAATTCTGAAGGAGAGAATGCCTGGTCTAACTGGAATGCGTACCTTATATATTATAATGGACAAGTTTACCAAAGTACTAAGAAGAATGGTACAAAACCGACTAATGGTAATATAGCAAGTATGAATGGTATTAAAAAAGAGACAATGGAAGAATACCTTAAAAATCATGATTTCGAGAAGGTAGAAAAATAGTATAGATTTTGAATATTGACAGTGTCCGATAAGTTATCCACACAATGTTTAATGGCGTCTAAACTGCAGTTTTGTCGACGCATAAACCATTGACAAAAGATAGTACAAACTTTAGAATTAAAAATAATGATATGATAGGGCAATAAAACGAGCGGAGGCGTGCAGACAAATGGGAGAGAGTATGATAGAAGAAAAATTACCGGTGTTAAAAGTGCACATGTTGGGAGGCTTCTCCATGGAATATGGCGGCAAGCCCATATCCTTCCGCAGGAATACAGCAACCAAGTCCATGAAGCTGCTTCAGATACTGCTCCACTGCGGTGATGAAGGAATAGCGAGAAGCAAACTGCTGGAAAACTTATATGGAAGAGAAGAACTGGCGGATGTAGCCAACAATTTAAGAGTGACTTCCCACCGCCTCAAGAAAATGCTGGTGGATGCAGGCCTTCCCGAATATGATTATATCCAGATAAAGTCAGGCATATACCGCTGGTCAGGCCCAATGGAAGTTGAAGTGGATGCCCTGGTATTTTCCAACCTTGTGGATTTAAGTGAAAAGGAAGACAACGAAGATAAAAAAATCCAGCTTTTAAAAGATGCGTGTGAAGTATACCACGGAGAATTCCTTCCGGGCCTGTCCGGTGAGGATTGGGTACTTCTTGAAAGCGTTCAGTATAAAAAGAAATACACACAGGCTTTGGGACAAATATGCGATACCCTCATGAAACAGCGTGAATATGAAACGGTACTGGATTTATGTGAAAAGGCAAGTGAGCTGTATCCTTTCGATGAATGGCAGTCTGTTCAGGTAGACTGTCTCATGGCTCTGAACAGATATAAAGAAGCAATTCAGCTCTATGAAGATACTGCGAAACTGTTTTTTGAAGAGCTGGGAATCAGTCCTTCAGAAAAAATGATGAACCAGTTTAAAGAAATGAGCGCCAAGATGAGCCACAAACCACAGGCACTCAATGAGATCAAGGGCGGCCTGAAAGAAGAAGAGGAAGAGGAAGGGGCATTTTACTGCAACCTGCCGAGTTTCCGGGATGGCTATCGTCTGGTAAGGCGAATCATTGAGCGGAGCGGCCAGTCAGTGTACCTTATGCTGTGCACAGTAACAGACGGAAAAGGACATCCAATGGAAAATAAAGAGAAATTGGCTGCTATGACCGATGAACTGTATGACGCGATCAAACACTGCCTGCGCAGGGGGGATTCCTTTACAAAATATAGTCCCACACAGTTTTTGATTCTGCTGGTAGGCACGAATCAGGAAAACTGTTCTATGATTTTTGACCGCATTTCCCGCTATTTTGCCAGAGAACATAAATCATGGGAACAATATCTGGAATACTATGTATCATCTATAGCTGATGTGGAGAATGATAATTCCAGAATAAGTTTCCGAAGCAACGGGTTCCACTGGGATTAACAGAAAAGACCCGGAAATGACTGGAGAGTGTGGACTATGAACAAAGAAGAGGGTTTAAATATAAATATATCGGCGCCTAACCTGATTAGTGTCTGTGTTGATACCAGTGACCGGGGCGAGTTTTCCGGGCGTCTATACCAGTGCTACAGCGAAGAGCCATGGTGCTTTGAAAATGTGGTGCAGCTGCTGCATCTCATGGATAAGCTCTATGACTGCATCAGCTACCCCCAGGCTTCCACAGAGAGCCGCAGTTTTATAAAAAGAGATAAAGAACCAATACTCAAATTACAGAAGAAAATACCTCAGGAAACCATTCTAAAGCAAAAAGGCAGTGTCGCAACCTTTGCCATATATGTCCAATACAGGCAGAATGCTACGTGGCAGGGTGATGTACTCTGGATGGAAAGAGGGATAAAACAGCATTTTTACAGTGCATTAGAGCTGATCAAACTCATAGACAGTGCACTTGGAGAATATGAAATCTGACACAATTGTGCCGCCGGTAATCCGGCGGTATTTTTTTGCCCTTTTTTCATAAACTTCACAGAATCTTTATAGAACCATTACACAAGAAGAAACATTGAAAAATATTTTGAAAAAAGTAATGGATGTAATGCTTTGCGTAATGCTCCTTTCAGTACAATAAGAACAAAGTTAAGCAAGAGTCGAAAAAATAACCCAAAGGAGGCGAGAATGTTGTGAGTGGCAAAACCATTAAGAAAGATAAAGGAACTTTTATAGTAAAGGTTCATGAATGTCAGAATGCCACATGGCAGGGCAGTGTCCTGTGGGTAGAAGAACAGCAGGAGCAATATTTTCGCAGTGCATTGGAGTTATTGAAACTGATAGACGGAGCAATATCCGGAATAGAAGAAAAAATAGTAGAAGGAGGAAGCCATGAAAAGTAATATAAAGAAAAGAGTATTAGCAGTTGTACTTTGCATGGTCCTGATGCTGAGTACTGGCATATCTACTATGGCAGATGGTGAGGTAGCAGCAGGAACTCCCGCACCGGAGAGCGGAGCCAGTCAGGAGCCTGCAGCAGCAAGTGTTGAGGGAGAAGCAGTTGAAGGAGAAACAGTTGAAGGAGAACAGACACCTGCAGAACAATCTACGGAAACACAGGAAGAGACACCCACTGAACCCAGCGCAGCAGAAAGCAAAGACGAACCGGCTGCAGACATAAACAGCGTATCTGGTGTAACAGAGCTGGTCGGCAGTAATGGAATTCAGGATGAAGCATCTGAACAGGAAACAGATTTGACAGAACAGGAACCTGAACCTGAAGTTGAAATCGTATCAGAGGCAACAGAATTAAAACAAGAGTTCACAGATGAAGCAGGAAATGTTACACAGCGTGTAATTGCAAATATACCGGAAGGTGCATTTCAGGCAAACGCTTCTGAAATAACCATGGAAGTTAATTATCTGGACGAAGCTGCAGAAAATCACGTAAAAGAACTGATGACAGCAGCACTTCCGGAGAACGAAATCCTTGGTGATTACATACTTTATGATATTAAGTTTAAAGTAAACGGAGAAGTAACAGAACCTCAGAAAGCAATTGCTATTACATTTGAAGGCAGCGGACTTCATATCGAAGACACAAAGAAAGCAAATGTTTTCTACCTCGATCCGGCTGACCCGGAAGTGCAGGATGATAAGGATGAAATCGTAGAGATCACTCAGAAGAGTGAAATGATTGAAAACCTTCAGAATGCAGGACAGAGCATTGAGAATATTGATGAGTATGATCTGTCTGAGATTTCTGTAAAGGAAGATGGGACAGCAGATCAGATTCTGATGGAGGGAAGGATTTCTACAGTTTATGGTTGTTATGTAGAAAATATTAAACCAGAAGAAATCACAGAACCGGAAGAAAATGAAAATGTAGAAAACGTAGAGAAGGTAGAAGCGTTATTCTATGAAGATGAAGCTGTAACAGTAACAGTAACTGCCGAAAAAGAAGGGGCCATTCCGGAGAATTCAAAACTTCAGGTTATACCTATCTCAAAGACGGATAAAGAAACTGAAGCGCAGTATGAAGAAGTTCAGAATCAGCTTGATAAAAAAGCTGAGAATGAAGAATATGATATCGCAGGCTTTCTGGCATACGACATTAGTTTTGTAAACGCTGATGGTGAAGAAATAGAACCTAACAGTCAAGTGAAAGTAACGATGGAATATAAAAATGATGCTATTCCGGAAGAAGTTAAAAAAGATGATAACCTTGATGTGACCGTTATGCACCTGGAAGAGAATGAAAATGGCAGTATAAAAGAGGTTGTTGATATAGCGGCTGAAAATGAAAAGGGGGCCATAATAGAAACTACTGATGATGCGAAGATAAAGAAAGCGGAGTTTGAAACGGATAGTTTTTCTGCATTTATAATAACTTGGCGTACCAGTAGTGGAACAAAAAAAATAAGTGTTAAAATTATTGATGAAACGGGATATGAGATTGATGTAGACGAAGATTGTGCTGCATTAGATGGAATTTCGTTAAATTCATACAGCAATGAATTTTTAATGAAAAATATAACGGCATATGGTTCTGCAAGTCAATTTTATGAAATTAGAGATACTAGAGGACAAAAATATATTTTTAAAACGGCAATAAATGATTGGAACTTTGGAAAAAGTAATGGATTTCCAAATGGTGGAAGTGAAGTAGTTGGATTAAAGTACGAAGGTTATCAGGTTAAGTGGAAAAGGGCAGGGGAAAGTGGCTATAGAAACCACGATGATAGAGATGCTTTTTACTTTATTTATGCTAAAGAAGCTGCACCAATTCAGAAACTAGAAACAGTAGATACCAGGGCGGAAAATATAAACCTTTCTTTGTACAACTACAATAGTAAAATTATTAACAATCCGTTAGTAGAGTATGGGTTTAATTTTCATTCAGGATCAAGTGCTGTAGATTCTCCGAACGGATATTCTTATAATAATGATAAATATACAAATAGTTCCAATCAAGGAGTGCTTCAAGGGATAGTTAAGCGTAACTTACAGAAAAATAATCTTGTTTTAAATCATAGAAATAATCCAGACATGGGCTTTTTATTTGGAAGTACAAATAATGAGGCTGTAAGAAAATATGAGAATTTGGATGGCTTATTTCAAAAAGATGATAGCGGCTATTTCTATTACGACAGTTTGAAGAATGCAGCTGTCCTAAATGGTGATAAAGTTGATGTTTATGATGGGACTGTAAGTTCGGAAAAATTTAAATATGGTAATTTTTTACCGTTTAATAATCAGTATCTAACTAATAATGCAACAAACGGACTAAACAAGATTAATAGCAAAGATGCCGACATGTGGTTTGGTATGAACGTGGGAATGAGCTTTTACCAGCCAAAAGATGGAAGAATCAATAACCAGGATATGGTGTTTGAATTTAGGGGAGATGATGATGTATGGGTATTTGTCGATGGGATGCTTGTATTAGATATTGGAGGTATTCATGGTAAAAAAAGTGGCTCAATCAATTTTAGAACAGGAGTAGTAGAGGTTGAGGATCAGAAGTCCACTACTCTAGCAAATTGTTTTAGGGCTGCATATAAAGAATTAAATTTAACAGATACACAGATTGCTGCTAAGTTGAATACATTATTCAATAAAGTAAATGGCAGTTATACAACATTTAAAAACTACAGTTCTCATGATTTTAAATTTTTCTATATGGAAAGAGGCGGCGGAGCTGCAAACTGTAAAATTAAGTTTAATATGCCTAGAATACCAGAAGGCTCAGTTATGGTTACAAAAGAAGTCATTAATGATAACGATGAGTCGGTTGATTATTCTGCAGATATTGATTTTAAATTTAATATCAGAAAGAACGATACTGTTTTAGCAAACAAAACTTATATGCTTTATGAGAATGATGAAAAAACAGGAGAAGGGACCACAGATGCAGAAGGTAATTTCACATTAAAGCATGGACAGTCAGCAGTATTTGGAGATTTTCTGGCAACTGATAATTATGAGGTTAAAGAATTAGGTGCATATTTAGATGGGTATGAAGTATCTTATAATGGTGAAATATTAGTAAAACATACAGAATCAGAAGGTGAAACGACGATTCAATCTGCAACAACAGGGATTTTGAAGGTTGATGAAACATCAAGTGTAGTATTCAGAAATAAGGTTACGGATACTGCGAAGTTATCAATATCAAAATCGTTGGCTGCTGATAGTGATGAGTTAGTGGGTAAAAGTTTTCCGATTTCTGTAAAAATACAGGGTGAGGTATATACAGGCTCCTACAGTGTTAACGGAATCCGATATACTACAAATGATGGAATAATAGCTGTTAAAGGCGGTGAAGTGGCACAGATAACAGGGCTTCCATATGGAACGTCATTTGAAGTTGAAGAAAGATTAGATGGATCTTATATTCCTTCATATAGTATTTCAGGAGAAGCATATGATAAAGTCTTACCAGAGTATGATAAAGATGGAATATTACTAAATAATGTGACTTCGGCATCAGGGAAACTTGCAGGAGATAGTTTAGTTAGTATTGAAAACCGTGAAATACCCATCGGAACAGGAACAACTTCTGTCAAAGTTATAAAAAAATGGGAGAATTCAGCGCAATATGAAATCCCTGAATATGTTGACGTAACTTTATATGAAGATGTAAATGCGAATGGTCAGTATGACGAAGGTACTGATATTCCGGTTCAGGGAATGGAAACCAAGCGGTTAAGCGAATCACTTAATAACTGGACAGACGGTTGGGATAATCTTCCGGCAGATACTGATTATGTAGTGAAAGAGACATTTCCTGAGGGGTTTGAATTATTTAGAACTACTATTACTAATTCTATTACAGCAGTAGAGCCTATTGGAGAGAAGAATTCTCCAAACAGCAGTACAGTTTTCAATTTAGGAAAGAACAATATATTACTTGTAAAAGAGACTGCTAATGCTGGATACTTTTTATGGACACCACGTGATTTGGGCTTAACAAAGACAGAGATAGATAAGATAGTTAATATGATTAAACCCTATATTACAGGTGCTGGTAATTTGGGCGATAATGTCACATATAAATACGGTGACAGCAACAGTGGTGGAATATCATTAGGAAAAAATGATAATGGTTGGACATTAAGTTTTGCAGCTACAAGTACCTGGTCCTTGTTCTGGAATTTTAGTTATACCAGATTAGAAGAAATTCAACTGGATAATACAATAGACGATAATTTAAAAATCCAGATTCCTGTAGACAAAGAGTGGCAGGGAGATTCTGAATTAGAGCGTCCAGATAGCATTACAATTCAATTGTATAAAAATGGAGTTGAAGAAGGAGAGCCCGTAGAAATAACCAGAAAAATGTTATGGAAATATACTTATGAAAATCTGGATTATTATTCTTTTGACTCAGAAACCAATCGTTATATTAAGAATGAGTATGCTATAAAAGAGATAAAGGTTGGCGATGATGAAATTGATGAAAACGGGCAAGCGGGCGATTATCAGTCTATTGTCAAAAGAAATGAGGACAACAGTTTTACAATAAGTAATATTAAACAATGGCAAATAGTTAAAGTCAGTGACAAATCTGATGATTTAACTCTTCAGGGTGCGATATTTAAGCTTAGTCCTAGTGGAGATTTTGATAAGCCTTTCTATGGCAAATCAGATAATAATGGTGTGGTTACCTGGTATAAGGACTTAGAATTTAATAAGCCTTTAGATGGCATTTTGCCAGATGGAGTATATACCTTGACTGAGGAAAAAGCTCCTAGTGGATATGTTAAGAGTGATATATCCTGGAGCATTATAATCAGTAATGGCAGACCAACATCTGTTGAAAGTTCAAAAGGTAAAGTAGAAGAGAACAGAAAAGATGGAAAACTGACATATTATTTTGAAAATACTGCTGTATATGCGCTTCCAAGCGCAGGTGGTAATGGGATTTATGGGTATTTGATTAGTGGTTTACTGCTAATGATGGCAGCAACGCTAATCTTATATAAAAACAAACGCAGGGAGGTGCTGAAGAGTTAAGAAATGAAGAAGCTTTTCAGCGGTCCCGGTACCGCGAAAATATAACGTATAAAAACAATAATACGGAAATTCAAAATGGGCAGAAGCCAAAAAAGAAAAGGAGACAAAATTATGAAAAAAATTAGAAGGATTTTTGCAGTGTTATTATCACTGGCAATGGTGCTTGGAATGAGCATGACAACATTTGCAGCAGGTAGTTCAGAGTCACCGTTTAATAGTAATATTACTATTACTAATTTAGCTGTAGATGATAACACAACAGTAAATGTGTTTAAAGCAGTTTATTTAAATGAAGATGAAAATGAATGGGTAGTTGCAGACTGGGCAAAAGATTACATAACATTAGATGCAACGAATAATAAATACACAATTACGAATCCGGCAGGTCTTGGAACTAATGTTCCCGAAAAACCAGATTATACAGAGAAAACAAATGAAACTAGTATAACATTTGAAGGGGTCCCAGTAGGTGCTTACGTAATCATTGCGAGTGGAAACAAAGCAACATATACAACAATGGTAGCAAATACGTATAAAGAAGATGCAACATATATGGAATCGAAAGATGTTTCTCTTATTGCAAAACTGGATACTTATAAGGTGGATAAATCTGCGAATGATAACTTTGTTGCCCGTGGTGAAGAAGTAATATTTACAATAACTACAGTATTTCCTAACTTTTCAGAGAATCCAGACTCTGTAAAGAACACTTATAAAATTGTGGATACATCTACAGATTTAAAGATTTTGGGTGTAGAAACAGCGACAGTTGGTGGAGAAAATGTTCTGGAGGAGATAACGGCCTCATATACAGATGAAACTAAGGGAGAATATACAATTGATTTGAGTGACCTGATTGGTACGGAAAATATAAATTCTGGTAAACCAGTTATAATCGCTTATAAGGCAGAGGTATTGACGGATGCAGGATATCAGAACGCAGTAAATACATTTAAAAATGATACAGTAACAGGTAAAGATGACGAAAAAGGTTATACTGGTGATGTTACACTTACAAAGTATGCAGAAGATAAAAAAACTGCTTTATCAGGGGCTGAGTTTAAAGTTGGTAAAAAAGATGGTGAGACAGTCGGTGAGGCATTATATTTTGTAGAAACAAGTAAGGGTAACTATAAACTTGCAAAAGCAACAGAAGCAGGAGCAACACAGACAGTAGTTGTTGCAGACGATGGAACCGTGAAATTAACAGGATTAGATGAAGGCACATATCACTTCATTGAGACAAAAGCACCAGAAGGATACTCTATCAATAAAGACGGTGTAGATGCAACAATTGAAAAGAATGACGAAGCACATGTTTCTATTAAAGCAGAGCTGACAGATACCAAACTTTCCTCCCTCCCATCCACAGGTGGAATCGGTACAACAATCTTCACAATCGGCGGATGCCTCATCATGATCGTAGCAGCAGGCCTGTTCTTCGCAAGCCGCAGAAAATCTGCAAAATAATTAATGATAATCAATTATAATTATCATCAACAATTCTAAGCAACAACTAAATGCCGGGGCGGTCGGCCCGCCCCGGCATTTTAGAAAAATACAACAATAAGGAGAGTCCGGATGAAAAAAAGATCGCACATAATCATTGTTTCCCTTCTGTTTTTAGCCGGTTTGTCCTTGCTGCTGTATCCCCTCGTATCCAATCAATGGAATAACTACAGACAGAGTAAACTGATCAGCAGTTATGAAGAAGTGGTAAATGAAAAAAGCGCAGCAGGTGAAATCGACTACAAAGCCGAGGCAGACCGCGCGACAGCTTATAACAACGCCCTTCTTCCCAGTATCCTCCCAGACTCCTTTGCCGTAGCAGAAGCATCCGAGGAGGAAGACGACGAATATATGTCTTGTCTTAACCTCTCCGGTAATGGTATGATGGGATATGTAGAAATTCCTAAAATCAACGTGAAAATACCTGTATTTCACACCACGGATGATGAGGTGCTTCAGAAAGCAGCGGGCCATCTGGAAGGAAGTTCACTTCCCATTGGAGGTAAGAGCACACATTCTGTAATCTCTGCCCACAGAGGACTGCCAAGTGCAACACTGTTTACCGACCTGGACAAAATGAAAGAGGGGGATCACTTCCTTCTGTATATACTGGATGATATCCTCTGCTATGAAGTGGATAACGTTTCAGTGGTAGAACCCGAGGAGACCGATGGTCTGGCAGTGGAGGAAGGAGAAGATTTAGTTACCCTTCTTACCTGTACCCCTTACGGAGTGAACAGCCAGAGACTTCTTGTACGCGGACACCGTGTTCCTTATGAGGAGACAGAGATGGAAGAGACACCAACTTCCCTTCTGACCGGAGTAAGCATGCACACAAGCTATTTATTCTGGGTGATCGTAGGTCTGGCAGTGACAGCAGCCTTTGTTATATTCCTCTACCTCCGCGAGAAGAAATTAAGGACAAAGCTTAATTCTGATGAAAAACAGGAGAATGAGGAGCTGACGGACAAATAAATGAAGAGAAAAATTTCAACCATTCTGTTCGGATTATTATTTCTGGCAGGGTTTGGCATCCTGGTTTATCCAACCGTTTCCAACCAATGGAACACATACCGCCAGAGCAAGCTTATAAGCAGCTATGAAGAAGTGATCGGCGATATGACGCCCGAAGATTTTACAAAAGAATGGGACGCCGCAAGAGCCTTTGATGCAGCTTTGACACAGAATAACCTGTACGGTGATGTATTCGGCGAAGACAAAGAAGAACTGCAGAACACAGAATACTGGAAAGTACTTAACGTTAACAAAGACGGCGTGATGGGATATCTTTCCATCCCCAAGATCAACATAAAGGTAGCCATCTACCATGGCACCGGAGATGACGTTCTCCAGACAGGAGTAGGGCATCTCAACGGAACCAAATTACCGATCGGAGGCGAGAGTACACACAGTGTACTGGCAGCCCACAGAGGTCTTCCGAGCGCCAGGCTTTTTACAGATATTGACCAGTTAAAACGCGGAGATTTATTTTACATCCACGTGCTGGATGATACATTAGCTTATGAGGTCGACCAGATCCTCACTATGATAGACAAGGACGACAGGGAAACCCTGGACGGCGCAATGGCCATTGAAGAGGGCCAGGACTATGTAACATTGTTTACTTGCACTCCATACGGCGTCAACTCCCACAGACTTTTAGTCCGCGGGCATCGGGTACCGTATACCGGAGAGGAAGAGATAGAGAGCACACCGGTTCAGTCCATGCTGAAAGCAGTACAGAATTATTACATGTTATATCTGATACTTGGATTGTCGGTGACATTACTGGTGATACTTTTAATGAAATTCCTGTTCAAGCCACGGAAAAAAAATAAGAAGTCATAAAGTGGTCAATAGGGAATGAGTTTTCAGAGGAGGGTAAAATGTGAAGATGAAAAAGACAATAAAAAAAGGAAGTGCATTGGCTCTGGCTCTGGCATTGATGCTTTCCGCAACGATTCTGCCTAAGGTTTATGCAGCCTTTGGTATTGATACAGAGAAAAGCTGTTCCCTGACCTTTGAACTGGACGGACAGTATGAAGAGCTGAACAGTCTGACCATTCCCATTCATTTATACAGAGTGGCAGATGTAGAGGAAAACGGTGAATACAGAGTATTGGCCGGATATGAAGATTTGGATCTTGCATCCATAAGCAATAAGACAACAGCCGAAGACTGGGAGAAGCTTGCAGGAAAAGCATCCGAACTGGTAGAAAAGCTTGCAGCCGCCCCGACTGCTGAGGTACAGATGCAGAAACCTGAGGGCAGCGATAAATCCAAAGGCGTTGCCGGAGACCTCTCCACAGGTATGTATCTGGTGGTTGCGGAATCTGTACAGTCACCGGAGTATACATATGATTTTACCCCGTATCTGATCTCCCTGCCGAACAACTATTACAGCGAGACAGAGGATGACACCTGGGTATATGATGTGACCACCGGATTAAAACCGGCACAGACAGAGCGCTATGGGGATTTAGTCATTGAAAAGACCCTTACTGCATATAACGCCACTTTAGGCGGAGCAGATTTCATTTTCCGGGTAGAAGCAGAGAGGGATTATGAAGTAGTATACAGCAACGTGGTATCCATCTCCTTTGACGCACCGGGAACAAAAAGTGTAAAGATAGAACATATTCCGGCAGGTGCTTCTGTTACGGTAACAGAGGTATACAGCGGAGCAAGTTATGAACTGACTTCCGACGGGACACAGCAGACAGTGATCACTGCAGATGAATCGGTTGGTGTTTCATTTGAAAATACCTATGACCATCGAAACAACGGCGGCAGCAGTGTAGTCAACCGGTTTACTTACAATGAAGGTGACTGGGATTGGGAACAGCAGAAAGATAGTACAGGTGAGCAGGAGTAAAGGAGGATGGAGCGATGAAGAAGAAATTCAATAAGAAAAGCCTTTGTCTGGCAGCAGCAGCTCTTGCCCTCACCGCAGGTATATCCGTGAACAGCGCCATGGCGTACTTCACCACCTATACAACGGCAGCAGGTGATGTGACCATCAGTCTTGGTTCCACCGTGACGATTCCGGAGGAGAAGGTCAGCGACTGGACAAAGCATATTGTGATCAAAAATACAGGAGATTATGAGTGCTATGTCCGTGTGAAAGTATTTGCAGGAGAAAAATATCAGGACGGACTTGTATATCAGGGCAGCCAGAAGTGGTCCCCCGGAGAAGAAGATTACTACTATTACAGTGATATTGTTCCGGCAGGCGGTGAAACGGAGGAACTCCAGGTTAAGATTGATTCCAAAGACAGTGAGGAGGAATTTAATATTATCGTGGCCCAGGAGTGTACCCCGGTATTATATGACGATGAAGGCAAACCCTATGCAGACTGGAATGCAAAACAAGAGGAGGTTGGTGAATAATGAAAAAGAAGAAAAAATCCTTTTCTGTGAAACCAGTTATCCTTCTCTCAGCAGCAGCCCTGTTATTGCTGGGCAGTACAGTCGGAAGTGCACGTGCGGCACTTACCTATTACAGTGAAAACTATTCTGTGCAGATGAGCACATCAAACATTGGTGTAAGCCTCATAGAAAATGGTGACAAAATCAGCTACAGGGACTATAATGAAAACGATGAGTGGAATGAGAGCACAGGAACTCTTTTATCCGATCTGAAGAAAGAGAAGCTGGTACTGGGCAAGACATATGATGAGAAGCTCAGCGTTACGAACAGCGGCTCCATAGACAGCTATGTGAGGGTTATCCTCTATAAGAGCTGGTCAAAAGGCGAAGGAGAAAATGCAGTCAAAGACACAACGCTTTCCCCCGCACTGATCGACCTGAACCTGACCGGCAACGGCTGGACCGAAGACAAAAATGCATCCACAAAAGAACGTACGGTTCTGTACTATAACAGCATTCTTCCGGCAGGAGAAACCACTCCCGAGTTCGCAGACACACTGCGGATTGACCCGGCGCTTGGCAAGAAGGTCACAGAACATGAGACAATTGATGAAAATGGTTACAAGACCATCACCACGGTTTACGATTATGACGGTTACAGTTTCCAGGTGGAAGCCGAAGTGGATGCTGTTCAGACACATAATGCACAGGATGCCATCAAGAGTGCCTGGGGTGTAGATGTAGATGTTGCAGCAAACGGAGATATCAGCTTACGATAGGAGGTACAGAATATGAAAAAGAAAATTTTGTGCCTTATCATGGCAGCAGTCATGACCGTAGGCACCGCGGCAACCGCATATGCAGAAGATTTTAAAAGTGATAAAGACTGGCAGGTTGATTTTGACGGAGACAAGATGAACAGTAATTTCAGTTCTAAGGAAATGGCTGAGGAGATTTATGGAATCCTCCCCGGCGATACCATGGAACTGCAGGTTAAGATAAAGAATTCCGGAGAGGAACAGACCGACTGGTATATGTCCAATGAAGTTCTGAAAAGTCTGGAAGAGGGAAGCAAAGCAGAAGGCGGAGCTTACACATATGTTTTGACCTATTATGATCCATCCGGTGCGGAGGCAGTCCTCTATGACAGCGAAACCGTAGGCGGCGAGGGCACGTCCTATGTTGGCAAAGGTCTGGAACAAGCCACGGATTCCCTGGATGATTTCTTCTATCTGGATAGGCTGGATGCAGGAAAAGCCGGTTCTGTTCACCTGAAGGTTATCTTAGACGGTGAGACACAGGGCAATGGCTATCAGGATACACTGGCTCGTCTGCAGATGAATTTCGCAGTAGAGAAAGTAGCTCCTTCCACGGTAACCGTAAAAGGTAAAGACACTGTGGTAAGAAAGACCGTTACAGGCGAATCCAATACAGTGAAGAAGACGATCACCCGTCCTAAGACAGGAGATACCACCAATATCCTCCTTTTCAGTACAGCGGCATTAGTCAGCGGATTGGTACTGCTGCTTCTGGGAATCGCAGCCATGAAAAAACGCCATGAGAAAGGGGAGCTGAAGTCATGAAGAAGTTGAAAATGATTCTGACATCTTTGCTTACTGTCTGCATGCTCTTTGGCTCATCTGTGATCAGCGTTTTTGCGGCAGATGGAGAATACACCTATACAGCAACCTTCTATGCAGGCAATCAGGGTACATTTTCCGGGATTGACGGATTATCTGTAGTAAGTACAGGGACACCGGTGATTGATGCACAGGGTGACAGGGTTGTGGTAAGCGGCCTGAAATTAGGTGATAAAGTATCCTTTGATGTACAGAACGGTGATGTTGCACTGGGAGATTCCAGTAAATATTATGTAAAAGGTGTCCGGATAAGCGGACGTGACAATAATTCCCTTGAGACCTCCGGATTTTATGTAAATGGTGACAGAGATTTTGTTGTCGCTTACGGAATTCAGGGCGACATGGTTGGTTATACTGTTAATTATCATGATGAAGAAGGAAACGAACTGGCACCGAGCCGTACCTATTACGGCAATGTGGGAGACAAACCGGTAGTGGCTTACCTGTATGTGGAAGGTTATACACCGCAGGCTCTGGCACTGACCAAGACACTCTCCTCCAATGAAGCACAGAACGTATTTACTTTCGTATATACACCTGTTACAACAGAGACAGTAACCGTACCCGGCGAGACAACAACCGTCACAACCGTTATACCCGGAACCACCACAACAGAGACAACTGTTGTAGAGACCCCGGCAGCAGGTACTCCGGCAGGCACAACAGGAACCACCGGAACGGAGGGAACAGCCGGTACAGAAGGCACCGCAGGTGAAGCCGGAACAGCCGGTACTGAGGGAACCGAAGGTACGGCAGGAGCCGGAACAGACGAGGGAACTCAGGTTATAGAGCCGAATGAAGTGCCGCAGGGCAACCAGGAAGTTGTCGATTTAGATGAGGATGAAACACCTCTGGCTGACAATCCGGAAGAGACCAAAGAGAAAGTAAAGAAGGGCCTTCCCCTTGCAGCCGGCATCGCGATCGGAGTCGGAGCAGTTGCAGCTCTTTCCGCATTAGCAGTATTTCTGATTAGACGACGCAGATGAAAGGATAACTTGATTTGAGCAGAAAGAAGAAAAAGGATAGGAAAAGCCCAGTGTCTGCAATTTGCAGTGCACTGGGCACTGTTTTATTAGTAAGTCTGGTGCTTGTCTGTCTTCCCATTACAGCAACCAGGCTTTTTGGCTATGATGCATATTCCGTGGTAAGCGGAAGCATGGAGCCGGCAATCCCCACAGGAAGCCTGGTGTATGTACAGGAGACAGCACCGGAGGACATGAAGGAAGATGATGTGATCGCGTTCTATGGAGCAAAGGATTCCAATGCCATTATCACCCACAGGGTAGTGGAGAACAAAGTGGTCATGGGTGAATTTATCACCAAAGGCGATGCCAATAAGACGGAGGATATGAACGCAGTCCCCTACAGCAACTTTATAGGGAAAGTGGTATATACCATCCCTGTTTTGGGAAGGGTCGCCCAGGCCCTGACAAGTACAATGGGAAAGATCATTGCAGGCGGTGTGATTGCGGCAGCACTGGTTTTGGAAATCATAGCATCTGTTATCCGCAGACGCGAATCATAACGGTTTCCGTGGTGTTTTTTGTCCTGTCTGTTATTTTATACCATTACAAAAAACTCCTTTATGAAAATATGATTCAAATAAAGTAATGCGTGTAATGCTTTTGGTAATGCCGCTTAAAGTATAATACGAATAACAGAAGCAGAGACCTGAATGGTTATCGATATTACACAGTGATCCATTTATACAGCTTGTAACAATACCCATCGGACGAGATAAAACTATAGTGAGGGCTAAAATGGCAAAAGAAGCAGAAACCTTTGTAATTAAAATAGACGGCAGCAGAGATGCCACATGGCAGGGTGAAGTTACATGGGCAGAAGAAAAGAGTGAAAAGCACTTTCGCAGTGCACTTGAATTAATAAAATATATAGACGGAGCCTTAATACAGGCAGCGTCAGATAAGAAATAGTCATAGTGACAGGGGAAAGGGGTGCATTATGGGACATAAAAGATTAGAAAAGGAAATCTTGCCTCTCATATTATGCATAGCGATTGCCCTTGGAAATATTACTATTGCTCATGCAGGACAGGACGCGCTCTCGGCTGATTCTGTAAATCGGCAGACGGAAGAGGCAGCCCCTTTGAAAGACCGGGAGCAGACCGGTCAGGCAGAAGAAGACAGCACCCGAACAGTCATCATCAATGGGGAAGAGGTTCCATTGAGTGAAGGGGAGAATATAACGAAAAATGACAATACAGGCCTGATTTATGTAGGCCTTTTTGCAGGCATCCTGGTCCTTGCTGGTGCCGGGGAATATGTAGTCAGAAAACGTATCAAGTAATTTTGTTAAAATACCTCCTTTATAAAACAAGTACAAAAGCCGCAGGATGAAGAAAATTCTTTGTCCCGCGGCTTTTGTGCCGCTGTCACCCAATTAACAGTAGTCAAACCCTTCAAAAAGTTGTAATATGAAAGCATCAAATAATCTATTAAAGAAGGGATACATAACACACCATGAACCACAAACAAAAAAGCGCCCCCCAGCGCCTTCTCTGGTCCCAGTTCGACGCCCTGCAGATGGGCTCCGGATGGGATGAGGAGGACATTAAGAAACCTCAGATCCTTCTGGAGGATGTCTTCGGTGACAGCCATCCCGGCAGTACCCATCTGTCGGGCCTCATGGAGCAGGCAAAGTACGGAGTCTTCGAGAAAGGCGGCTATCCGGCCCAGTATCACACCACAGATATCTGTGACGGATGTGCCCAGGGCCATGACGGGATGAACTACATCCTGGCATCCCGCGAAGCGATCTGTGATATGATAGAAGTACACGGTTCCGTGTACCCATGGGACGGCATGATCCTCTCCGCCTCCTGTGACAAATCCATTCCCGCCCAGTTAAAGGCAGCAGCCCGCTTGGACATGCCCACCATCTTTATTCCCGGCGGCAGCATGCGCCCGGGACCGGATATGACCACATCGCTGGTTGCGGGGGATATTTCTCTGCGCCAAAAGCGTGAGGGCGCAGTGACAGAGCAGGAGATCAGGGACTATAAGCTCACAGGCTGTCCGTCCTGCGGCGCCTGTACTTTCCTGGGGACTGCCAGTACCATGCAGTGTATGGCAGAAGCCCTGGGCATGTCACTTCCGGGAACTGCTGTTATGCCGGCCACCATGCGGGATATTTTTGCTTATTCCAGAAAAGCGGGCCGTATGATCATGGAACTGGTTGAGCGTGAGATCACAGCGGGCAGTATCATGACAAGGGAAGCATTTGAAAATGCCATCATCATTCACAGCGCCATAGGCGGCTCTACCAATGCGACCATCCATCTTCCCTCCATTGCAAGGGAGCTGGGAATCATATTGGAACCGGAACTTTTTGATGACCTGAACCACAAAGTACCGCATATCGGCAACATCAATCCAAGCGGACAGCACCTGACAGAATCCTTCTGGTTTGCCGGAGGAATCCCCATGGTTCAGCTTTATTTAAAGGACATGCTGCATCTGGATGTCATGACCGTTACCGGCAGAACCCTGGGTGAAAATCTGGAGGAGCTGGAGAAGGACAATTTCTTTGCCCGCAACCTGGGCTATCTGCATAATTACGGCCTGGAACGTGACCAGGTCATCTTCCCTGTGGAGAAAGCGGAGGAAAAGGGTTCCATAGCTATTTTAAAAGGCAATCTGGCACCGGAAGGCGCAGTTATCAAATACTCCGCCTGTGTGGAATCCATGCGGGAGCACAAAGGCCCTGCGAAGGTCTACAACCGTGAGGAGGACGCTTACCAGGCCGTCGTAGATGGTGAGGTAGACCCGGGCGATATCCTTGTTATCCGCTATGAAGGTCCGAGAGGGACCGGCATGCCGGAAATGCTCATGACCACAGAGGCCATTGTCTGTGATGAGCGTCTGAACGGCACGGTTGCCCTGGTGACAGACGGACGTTTTTCAGGGGCAACGAGAGGTGCCGCCATCGGCCACGTCTCCCCGGAAGCGGCAGCAGGAGGCCCGCTGGCCTTTATTGAGACGGGGGATATTCTGGAGTACAGTGTACAGAACAGAAGTCTCGACGTAGTCGGAATTCAGGGACAGGAACTCTCCGGGGAAGAGATCGAGGCTGTTCTGAAAAAACGTTCCGAATCCGGCATTCTGCCCCGTCCGAAGAGAAAGGGTTTGTTTGGCCGTTATACAAGCCACGCTATGTCTGCCATGAAGGGTGCAGGATACGAAGAGATATAATAATGCGGCAGACCGCAACAGGATTAATCAGATAAAAGAGAGGACATAATTAATTTATGAATGCAAAATGGATCACGCCGGCAGTGACGGCATTGGATGAAAACGGACATATTGACATAGAAGCCAACAAAAGAATCTATGAACATCTGATACAGGGAGGAATTGACGGAATTCTCATCTTCGGCAGCATCGGTGAGTTTTTTGCCCTGCCCATGGAGGAAAAGCGGAATATGGTGCGTGAGGCTGTGGCGTACATTGCACACAGGGTAACCGTCTATATAGGAACCTGCAGTATGGAATTTGAGGAATGCGTGGAGTTTTCTAATTTTGCTCTGGAAGCAGGGGCAGACGGGGTTATGGTGATCTCTCCGTATTACTTTAATCTGCCGGACAGTGCAGTGGAAAACTTCTATGACAGCCTTGCCGACCGTGTGAACGGACCTGTTCTTCTGTATAATTTTCCGGACAGGACAGGATATGATCTGAAGCCCCAGGTGGTACTGAACCTGGTACGCAGACATAAAAACATCGTTGGGATCAAAGATACCGTGGGAACCATGGGACACACCCGTGCGCTCATACAGACAGTGAAGAAGGAATTTCCTGAGTTTTTAATATATTCCGGATTTGATGAATTTTTTGCCCATAACGTACTGAGCGGTGGTGACGGGTGTATTGCAGGCCTGTCAAACTTTGCCCCTGCTGTTGCTTCCGGCTTCGCAAAAGCAGCAAGGGAGAATGATCTGGAGGCACTTCAGGTTTATCAGCAGAAAATAGATGGACTGATGGCCATCTATGATGTGGCAGAACAGTTCATACCCATTATAAAAAAGGCAATGGTACTCTGCGGCGTGGATATGAATCCCGGCTGCACAGCGCCTCTGCTGGCCGCTGATGCGTCTGAAACAGAACGGATAGAGGAAATCCTGAGGAACGCCTCAATCCTTTGAAAATGGGGCATATAGAGGCTTACAGAGGGACCGGGTGTACTCCGGCATATATAATATCGACAGAAAGGAACTTAGCAATGAGACATATAGGAATCATAGGAGCCATGGAGGAGGAAGTGGCAATCCTGAAAGAGAAGATGACAGATGTAACAGTGGAGAAAAAAGCTTCCATGGAGTTTTACAGCGGCAGATTAAACGGTAAGGAGGCAGTGATCGTACGCTCCGGAATTGGCAAGGTAAACGCGGGAATCTGTACCCAGATCCTGGCGGATGACTTCCATGTGGATGCCGTCATCAACACCGGCGTGGCAGGCTCCCTGCGGGCGGAGATCAACATCGGTGATATTGTCCTCTCCACAGACACCCTGCAGCATGATATGGACGCCAGGGAGTTCGGCTATCCCATCGGCCAGGTGCCCAGAATGGATACGCTGGCATTCCCGGCAGATGAGACTCTGCGCAGCCTGGCAGCGGAGGTATGCCGTCAGGTCAATCCCGATATCCAGGTATTTGAGGGCCGTGTAGTGAGCGGTGACCAGTTCGTAGCCAAAAAAGAGGTGAAAGACCAGATCATAGAGAACACAGACGGATACTGCACAGAGATGGAAGGCGCGGCCATCGGACAGGCGGCATATCTCAATCAAATCCCCTATCTGGTGATAAGAGCCATCTCCGACAAGGCTGACGACAGCGCCCATATGGACTATCCCGCCTTTGAAAGAGAGGCGATCCGCCACACGGTAAATCTGGTGGAGAGCATGGTTAAGAGGCTGTAGAAAGGCGCCTTTTGTCACCATTTGACGCACGATTTTTGTTTTCAAAACGCCCGGGTTGCTATATAATGAATGCCATAAAGAGCGTGCTTTCTGCGCGCCGAAATAGTGAGGAGGATTTACTGTGCACTTATTTTATTATGGCACCTGGCTGATGGGGTTACTGAGCCTTTTCAGCGTACTGGCAATCTACGGGAGCAACAGAAGAGTAATCCGGGACCTGAAAAATGTTCCGGCGGTAAAAGACAAATGGCTGCAGCAGTTTCTGCTGGAATATCAGAGAAACGTAAAAGACGATTCAGCGATACATAACCCCGCTGTGTATCTCACAAGGCGGATGAGAGGACGAAAGATAGGACCGATAACCCTTCGGCAGATGAAAGGGGTATCCTGGTGTACTTTTGTCCTCTCTTTTTTAGCCGCGGGAGCAGGGGCGCTGTGGATCAGAAGGACAGGCCTTGAGCGGATCTCTTTTCCGGTCATCACCAGAGACTTTCCGGCTATGGGGCTTCTGGCGGGCAGCGCGGTGGTTATGGGTATCGCACTTCTTCTGCTGCGTATGGTGATATCCATGGGGTTCCAGGAGGAGGTCATTGAGACAAACCTGTTGGATTATATGGAAAACCAGAGAGGCGACAGCCAGAAGGTAGTTCAGATAGAACCCGTCCGTCAGAATACCGGATCTAAGGCAGCCAAGGCGGCCAAGGCAGGAAAGACAGGCAGAAGGGCAAGGGTAAAGGCAAAAGAGCAGGAACAGCTTCAGCAGGAACAGCGGCTGAGAGCCCAGAAGGAACGGGCCATGTCAGACCGCAGGGGTCAGGACAAAGATCCGAGGGCCGAGAAGGTGGAAGAGCGCATCCGGGAAGCGGCAGCCACGGATGAACGGTACAGCCATCTCCTGAACAAAGAGGAGGAGGCTATCGTCAAAGATGTGATAAAGGAATTTCTAACTTGATAAACCTCCCATCATTTGCTAAACTATATTTGTTGAGTGACAACGTTCAAGTTGAGTTGGACATGCTGCCCTGATAAGTGTCAGGTCAGCTTCAGGCAAACGACAGGAAAAAGGAGAAGAGAGCAATGGGAAACAAAGTTACATTTGATTATTCAAAAGCCGCTGACGTTATCCGCGAAGAAGAAGTAACAGCAATGCAAAAAATGGTGGAAGCGGCCAAAGAGACCCTGGTATCCAGAAACGGCCTTGGAAATGACTTCCTGGGATGGATCGACCTTCCGGTAGATTATGACAAAGAAGAGTTCGGCCGCATCAAGAAAGCAGCGGAGAAGATTAAAAATGATTCCGATGTTCTGCTTGTGATCGGTATCGGCGGTTCCTACCTGGGAGCGAGAGCTGCCATCGATTTCCTGAACCATCCATTTTATAACAATCTTACAAAAGAAGCCCGTAAAGCTCCGGAGATCTACTATGTAGGCAACAACATCAGCGGCGCATATGTAAAAGGCCTTGCTGAGGTGATCGGAGACAGAGACTTCTCCATTAATGTCATTTCAAAATCCGGCACAACAACAGAGCCGGCAATCGCTTTCCGTGTGTTCAAAGAGATGGCAGAGAACAAATACGGGAAAGAAGAGGCAGCAAAAAGGATCTATGCTACAACAGATAAAGCCAAGGGCGCATTAAAGACCCTGGCAGCAGAGGAAGGATATGAGACCTTCGTAGTTCCGGATGACGTGGGAGGACGTTTCTCCGTGCTGACAGCCGTTGGACTTCTGCCTATCGCAGTGAGCGGCGTTTCCATTGATAAGCTCATGGAAGGTGCAGCATCCGGAAGAGAACTGGCACTGAATACTCCGTATGCGGAAAATGACGCGCTGCAGTATGCGGCAGTCCGCAACATTCTTCATAGAAAAGGCAAATCCGTTGAGATTCTGGCTGACTATGAGCCTACCCTGCACTATGTTGCAGAGTGGTGGAAACAGTTATACGGTGAGAGCGAAGGTAAGGATCAGAAGGGCATCTACCCGGCATCCGTGGACTTTACCACAGACCTGCACTCCCTGGGACAGTTTATCCAGGATGGCTCCAGAATCATGTTCGAGACTGTTCTTGCCATCGAAGAGCCGAAAGAAGACCTTGCCATCAAAGAAGCAGAGAATGACTTAGACGGCCTGAACTATCTGGCCGGAAAAGGCATGGACTTCGTAAACAAGAGCGCCATGAACGGAACAATCCTTGCCCATACAGACGGTAATACCCCGAACCTGATGGTTAAAATCCCGAGACAGGACGAGTTTTACCTTGGACAGTTGTTCTATTTCTTTGAATTTGCCTGCGGTATCAGCGGTTACCTGTCAGGTGTGAACCCCTTCAATCAGCCGGGTGTTGAGAGCTACAAGAAGAACATGTTCGCACTCCTTGGAAAACCGGGATACGAGGACAGAAGAGAAGAGTTACTGAAAAGACTGTAAGGAAAGAAAGGCCCGCCCGGGAACTTCCGGGCGGGCTGTTTTTCTCATCCCTCTTCAATGACCTGTATTTCCAGATAATCAAAATCCAGCACTTCGATAAAATTATCCTGGTTGAAGCGCGCCTTTGCATGCTTCTGGAAATCCTTGATATTCACATCCAGCCACAGGGGCTTTTCCAAATCGAACTCATAACAGATGGCGTCCAGACAGTGAAATACTTTCTTGGTGCGGTTCATGTCTGTCTCATCACATATGACGGTGCTCTTGACCACATGTGTGTCTTTATAAATGGTTCCCATCAATCGAAACATAGTAAAATTCCTTTCCCTTGCATTTGTCTAATTCGTATTATTATAAAAAAGAATGGAGGATATGTAAAGCGATCCTGAAATAATTACTGTTATTTTAGAAAATACCAGAAGTTTCCATTTTGTTAATGCTGTATGGCTGTGAAACGTTCATTATCTGTATATTTGAAAGGAAATCTTTAAGTTTTTCTTAATTTTCCGGAATTTGCGTTCGTTTTTTACGGTAAATGTCGAAACAATGGTATAATAAATCTACAGCAGTGACGCCACGTCCTGAGATGATTCAGGGCACAGGTATCCCGGAAGGATGCCGGTGCTGGATGCAAAATAATGACAAGAGGTGTTAACATGTTCAGGATACTTGTTTGTGATGATGACAGAGAGATTGTGCATGCCATAGAGCTTTATCTTTCGGAGGAGGGGTATGAGGTACTGTGTGCCTATGATGGAATGGAGGCTGCGGAAGTGGTGCGCAGGGAGAATGTACACCTGCTGATCGTGGATATCATGATGCCGAAAATGGACGGCATACAGGCAATCACACAGATTCGCAGATTTTCAACGATTCCCATCATCTGCCTGACAGCCAAAACAGAGGATGAGGATAAGATAGCCGGGCTCAACGCCGGAGCGGATGATTATATGGAGAAGCCATTCAATCCCCTGGAGCTGATCGCACGGGTAAAGTCCCAGCTCAGACGCTATACAGAACTGGGAAATATGCCGAAAGGGCAGGACAAACACATTTATTTTTCCGGGGGACTGGTGGTGGATGACGATACCAAAGAGGTGACCCTGGATGGTAAGGGAGTGCGGTTTACTCCCATTGAATATAATATTCTTCTGTTTCTTTTAAAAAATAAGGGGAAAGTATTTTCTATTGAGCAGATCTATCGTAATATATGGAATGAGGAAGCCATCGGCGCTGACAACACGGTGGCAGTACATATCCGCCATATCCGGGAGAAGATCGAACTGAATCCGAAGAACCCGAGGTATCTGAAAGTAGTCTGGGGAGTGGGATACAAAATTGAAAATATTTAGAGGCAGAAAAGAGAAAAAACCCGGCAGGAATAGGCGTCCGTTCTGTTATCCAGGGACCCTGATCCTGCATTTTTTATTTGCAGTGATCGTGATGATCTACATTATCATTGCCGACTATTATCAGGTATGGCAGGATCCGGGCTGGCTTGCGGGGGAGACACCTCCTTACTACAAGACCAGGGATTATGCCCAGAATGTAAAAAATGAGATGTCAGAGCTTATTGACTATATACGCCTCAGAATGAATTTTGAGACAGACGGGAAGTATGACCCTGACAAGCAGGTAGACATTCTGGAATATGCCGAGCAGGGAATCATAAGCGGCAGCAACACTAACGGTTTGGCGTACACCCTGCAGCAGCTCTATGACTGGAGTGAGCAGAAGGAGAGCTACAAGTGGTGGAAATCCTATATCCGGGAAAATGAGAAGAATCTGTACAGTGTAAGTGAGCTGAAGGAGATCAAGGGAACCCTGGATGAACTGTATACGCCTCAGGGCTATGACAGCATTCTGGAGTTTGTCATGTCGGAGCAGAACCTGAGGCGTGCAAGCGAAGTACACTGCGCCTCCGAACTGGCTGTGTGCCTGTTAAAAATTGACGCTGAGATGCCTCAGTATGTAAAGGACAAGGAGAGATTCAAAGCGGAGAACACCAATATTAAGTACAGGTTTGAGAATGTGGAGACCGGCCTGGTGTACACTAACTGCACCTTGGAAGAAGAGAAGCAGAATTCCGCCAGACTTCTGTTCCAGGGAGATACTTTTTTCCTGGATACAGATGTACCTCTGTCCTATGAGATGAAGTATGACATCATAAAAAAGCTCAACGAGGATATTTCGGATACGGAAAATATCACCCTTTCCGTCTGGATTGACAGGACATTTGCAGCAAAGGATTATCTGTGGGGCGGCAGCCAGTTTTATCACAAATGGTCCTGGTTCATCCGTACCTTTCCGAAAGGCCTGATTTTTTCCGCTGCCGTTTTCTTCATTTCCCTTCTGGCACTCTGTGTGATGACAGTGAAAAGGGCAGGGCAGGAAATGCGGCTGAGCAGGTATTTTGACAGGATCTCCATAGAATTTCTGCTGGTACCCATGGGTCTGCTTCTGTGTCTGGCGGCAGTGATCGTAAAACGCAGCATGGAGGAGATCCTTCCGCCTCCCCGGGCAACAGGCAATGTAGTGATGCTCTTATTTATCTACGTGTTTCTTTTGGTGGGAGTCCTGAGTATTGTGCGCAGGGGGAAAATGGGGACTCTCGGCAGGGGCAGCATAGTATCCCAGATCATCGGCAATTACAGGGCCGGCATCCGGGGCGGTAAGAAGGCAGCCTTTGCGCTTGCGGGATTTGTCCTCTATGTGGTGCTGAGCTTTCTGCTGTGCCGCGGAGGGACGGTGGGAGCTGTAATACTTGTCTTTATGAACCTCTACGCAGGAGGCCATATTCTGAGGGAGATAAGCGCAAGGGAGCAGATGCTGGATGGTGTGCGGAAGATTTCCGATGAGGATTTTACATATAAAATACCAACAGAGAACTTAAACCGGATAAACGCGGAGATAGCGGACAACATCAACCGGATCGGCGACAATCTGGAAAAAGCCGTCCAGGAGAGTGTGCGCAATGAGCGCAGAAAGACGGATCTGATCGCCAATGTCTCCCACGACTTAAAGACACCCCTCACATCCATCATCAGTTACATCGGCCTTCTGAAGCGGGAGGAGATACAAAATCCCAAGATCGAGGAGTATGTGGATGTGCTGGACAAGAAGACAGAGCGTCTGAAGATCCTAATGGAGGACCTGGTTGAAGTCTCCAAGATCAACTCCGGCAATTTCCATATCCAGCCCGAGCAGATAGACTTCCGGGAATTCCAGCAGCAGGTACAGGGGGAATTCTTTGAGCAGCTCCGAAGCCGCGGGCTGCAGACCGTGAACAGCATGCCTGAGGAGCATGTGTATATCTGCGCCGACGGCAGGGCTTTGTGGCGAGTCATGGATAACCTGTACGGCAATATTGTCAAATACGCCTTTCCGGGAAGCCGGGTATATGCGGACATGAAGGCAGATGAAAAGAAAGTCACCTTTTCCCTGAAGAACATATCCAGCCAGCCCCTGAACATCGATGCGGATGAGCTGACCGAACGGTTCATCCAGGGGGATGAGTCCAGGAGCACAGAGGGCAGCGGCCTGGGACTTTCCATTGCCAAGAACCTGGTAGAGCTTATGAACGGGAGGTTCGAGATCTATCTGGACGGAGACCTTTTCAAGACAACCATCATATTTCCCGTGAAACCCGCGAACTGCAGGAAAAATATGGAGAAATGATATCCATTGTGCAAGTTGTATATTGAAGAAAAGAAAATTCGGTAAATTGCCAATAGGGTGTATTTTCTTAGAGATGATAACAAAGACTTTATTTAATCTTTGTTTAATTGAACCATGGTAAAAAACCGGGTGTCAGTGTTATACTTGTAACAGTTAATCAAAGCAAAGAGACGCGTAACAATTAGGAGGAAATGAAAATGGCAAGCTTATCATTACAGCATATTAACAAAACATATCCAAACGGATTCGAAGCAGTAAAAGATTTTAACCTTGAAATCGCAGATAAAGAATTCATCATCTTCGTAGGTCCTTCAGGTTGTGGTAAATCTACTACACTTCGTATGATCGCAGGTCTGGAAGAAATTTCAGGCGGTACATTAAAAATCGGTGACAAGGTTGTAAATGATGTAGAACCTAAAGACAGAGATATTGCAATGGTATTCCAGAACTACGCTCTGTATCCGCATATGACCGTATATGATAACATGGCATTCGGTCTGAAACTGAGAAAAGTTCCGAAAGACCAGATTGATAAAATGGTTAAAGAAGCAGCTAAGATCCTTGACCTGGAGAAACTGTTAGACCGTAAACCGAAAGCTCTTTCCGGTGGTCAGAGACAGCGTGTTGCTATGGGACGTGCTATTGTGCGTGAACCTAAAGTATTCCTGATGGACGAACCTCTGTCAAACCTGGATGCTAAACTTCGTGTACAGATGCGTACTGAGATTTCCAAACTGCATGAGAGATTAGGTGCAACCATTATCTACGTAACACATGACCAGACAGAGGCTATGACACTTGGTACAAGAATCGTTGTTATGAAAGACGGTATCGTACAGCAGGTTGATACACCTCAGAACTTATACAACGCTCCGAAGAACCTGTTCGTAGCAGGATTCATCGGTTCTCCTCAGATGAACATGATGGATGCAGTATGCCACGTAAAAGGCAATGAAGTTGAACTGGAAATCGGCGGAACTACAATCGCTTTACCTGCTTCCAAGAGAAAACCGCTCATCGACGGCGGCTATGACGGAAAGACAGTTGTTATGGGTATTCGTCCTGAGCACGTATACGATGATGAAGCTCGTATTCAGGCATTCCCGGGCAGCGTAATCGAAGGTAAGATCACTGTTTACGAATTACTTGGTGCTGAGGTTTACTTATACTTTGACACAGAAGGATTCCCGATGACAGCAAGAGTTAATCCGCGTACAACAGCCAGAACAGGCGATGTTGTTAAATTCTCACTGGATCTGGAAAAGATTCACGTATTCGACAAAGAAACAGAACAGGTTATCACAAACTAATTGTTATGAAAAGATACAGACTGCCGCGGATTTATCTGCGGCAGTTTTTATATAGGAAAAGCTGCCAGCCTAGAGCGTGTTTGAAAATTGCTTTCGCCAAGCTGTACGTCACAGATTGTCGGAATGAATTTTCAAACAGGCTCTAGTGTACGAAAATAAAAAATTGAAATTTTGTCGAAAATACGTTATAGTAATTGATATATTAGTATTTTTGATAAGTGTGCAGAAGGAGAATAACTATGATTTCAAGCCAGGTGATACAGAAGACATTAGAAGAATTGAGAACCATAACGAGGATAGATCTCTGTGTTATGGATGTGGATGGAAAGGTAAACTCTACTACATTTCCGGTTGAGAATGAAGATTTCGGTGATGTGTCCGGCTTTGTGGAATCAATGGCGGACAGCCAGGTAATGAAAGGCTACCATTTCTTCAAGATTTATGACGGGCAGTCTGTGGAGTTTATTCTGATCGCAAAAGGCGGCAATGAGGATGCCTATATGATTGGCCGCGTGGCTGTTGCGGAGATTCAGAATCTGATCGTGGCTTACAAAGAGCGTTTTGATAAGTCAAATTTTATCCAGAATCTGATTCTCGACAATCTGCTTCTGGTAGATGTATACAACCGTGCAAAAAAACTGCATATCCCGGTGGAAGCCAGGAGAGTAGTGCTTCTGGTCGAGACCAAAAATGAGAAGGATCAGGATGCCATTGAGATTCTGAAAAACCTGTTTGTGTCCAGAACAAACGATTTCATCACAGCGATTGATGAGAAAAATATCATCATTGTTCGGAATCTGGAAGAGACTGACAATTACGAATCCATTGAGAGCATTGCCAAGATGATCGTGGATATGCTCAATGCTGAGGCTATGTCCCAGGTGCGCGTGTCCTACGGCAATATCATCAATGAGATCAAGGATGTATCACGTTCTTATAAAGAAGCGAAGATGGCTCTTGACGTAGGTAAAATATTCTATGTGGAGAAGACCATTGTGGGATACAACAATCTGGGAATCGGCCGTCTGATCTACCAGCTTCCCATGCCTCTGTGTGAAATGTTCATGAAAGAGGTATTCGGAGGCAAGCTGCCGGAATCCCTGGATGATGAGACTCTGAACACCATCAACAAATTCTTTGACAATAATCTGAACATTTCAGAGACATCCCGCCAGCTCTTCCTGCATAGGAATACACTGGTGTACAGACTGGAGAAGATTCAGAAGAGCACAGGACTTGATATCAGGGTGTTTGACGACGCACTGACATTCAAGATCGCGCTGATGGTTTCCAGCTATATGGAGTTTATGAAAAAACAGGATTAACGATTCAGCCGGGCCCCGCACTTACTGCCCGGACCTGATATAAGAGAGCTGCCGCGTGCCGCGCAAGTACGTTCTCTGCCGTAGTCATTTTGTCTATACAGGCCCATGACTGCAGCAGGGAGCAGATTTTGTGGCATCCGGCAGCTTTTTTGCTGTTGTGAAGGAAAGTACAGATAAATTGGAAGAAACCTTTGGTTTTAGTATGTATATTAAGTAAGTGAGCCTTGGTTTTGGCTACACTTTACAGATAAAAAGCAGGGAATCTTTGGTATTAGTCTGTAAATTAAGTAAGCGCGCCGTGGTTTTTGTCATACTTTACAGATAAAATGCAGGGAATCTTTGGTTTTAATACGTAAACTAAGCAAGTGAGCGGTGGTTTTGGTCACACTTTACAGATAAAATGCAAAGAGCCTTTAGATTTTATACATAACTTATGGATTTTAACGGCCCATTTATCTGTTCTATATACGATAAGAAAAACTTTTGCGTCCATACGTACATCAGGAAATCTTGCCGGCAGCCTTTTATCTTTACAGATCATCAAATATTCCGATGTTTTCCTGAGAATGTGCGAACGACAAAGACACTGGAATTAAATAAAGTGATAGAGAGATAAAATGCTTGCATTTTAGCGTGATAATGCGTATAATAGAAAAGAACTGTATAAGTGTATACAATGATACAAAACGGTGACAAGGAGGATCAATCATGGTAAAACTTTACGATGGCGGTGTCTGGTTGGTGAATGGAACTGAGCTTGTGGAAGACGGTCCTGAAGCGGCAGCAGCAGTTGCACAGATGACAGGTGCAGCGTCTCTTGACAAAGAAGAGGCATCCAGACAGACAATGGCTTACTCTATCTTGGAAAAGCATAATACATCCGGAAATATGGATGATTTAAAAATTAAATTCGATAAACTGACATCCCACGATATTACATTTGTGGGGATCATTCAGACTGCAAGGGCTTCAGGGCTGGAAAAATTCCCAATCCCCTATGTACTGACAAACTGCCACAACTCTCTCTGTGCAGTGGGCGGAACCATCAATGAGGATGACCACATGTTTGGTCTGACCTGCGCAAAACGCTACGGCGGAATGTATGTGCCGCCCCATCAGGCAGTTATCCATCAGTTTGCCAGGGAGATGCTGGCAGGCGGCGGAAAAATGATTCTGGGATCGGACAGCCATACCCGATACGGTGCCCTGGGAACCATGGCTATGGGTGAGGGCGGTCCGGAGCTGGTGAAGCAGCTTCTGGGCAAGACTTATGATATACACAGACCGGAGGTTGTGGGCGTTTATCTGACCGGAAAGCCGATGCCGGGCGTAGGTCCCCAGGACGTTGCGCTGGCTATCATAGGCGCAGTGTTTGCCAACGGTTATGTTAAGAATAAAGTCATGGAGTTTGTAGGCCCGGGCGTTGCCGGACTCAGCGCTGATTTCCGTATCGGAATTGATGTTATGACCACAGAAACGACCTGCCTCTCTTCCATCTGGACAACAGACGATACCATTAAGGACTTCTATGAGGTTCACGGAAGAGCCGGGGAGTATAAAGAGCTGTCTCCCGGTGCAGTGACTTACTATGACGGAATGGTCTATGTGGACTTAAGCCGGGTGAAACCCATGATCGCCATGCCGTTCCACCCAAGCAACACCTATACAATAGAAGAACTGAATGCGAACCTGATGGATATTCTGGATGACGTGGAGAAAAAGGCACAGGTGAGCCTGGACGGCAAGATTCCGTTTACCCTGAAGGATAAAGTACATAACGGCAGACTGTATGTGGAACAGGGAATCATCGCCGGATGTGCGGGCGGCGGGTTTGAAAATATCTGTGATGCCGCTGATATATTAAGAGGTTCCAGCATCGGTGCGGATGCCTTTACTTTAAGTGTATATCCGGCCAGTACACCGATTTACATGGAGATCGCCAAGAATGGTGTCCTGGCAGATTTGATGCAGACAGGTGCTGTGGTCAAGACTGCTTTCTGCGGACCGTGCTTCGGCGCCGGGGATACACCTGCCAACAATGCCCTCAGTATCCGCCACTCTACCAGAAATTTCCCGAACCGTGAGGGTTCCAAGATCCAGAACGGACAGATTTCTTCCGTTGCACTGATGGATGCCCGTTCCATAGCAGCCACAGCAGCAAACAGGGGCTATCTGACCTCAGCAGCGGACTTTGATGTTAAATATACAAAACCCCGCTATTTCTTTGACAAAACGATTTACGAGAACCGCGTCTTTGACAGCAAAGGCAAAGCCGACCCGGACACAGAGATACAGTTCGGACCGAATATCAAGGACTGGCCTGAAATGCCGGCTCTCACAGAGAACCTGGTACTGAAGGTGGTTTCTGAGATTCATGATCCGGTTACCACAACAGATGAGCTGATCCCATCAGGTGAAACATCATCCTTCCGCTCCAATCCTCTGGGACTTGCCGAATTTACCCTCTCCAGAAAAGACCCTGAGTATGTACCGCTTGCCAAGGAAATCCAGGCTGCGGAGAAGGCCAGAGAAGCCGGAAACTGTCCGCTGGAAGCTGTACCGGAGCTGAAGTCCGTATGGGAGAAGCTGAAAACGGTATGCCCTGACATGGACAGCTCCAATACAGGTATCGGAAGCACTATCTATGCCGTAAAACCAGGCGACGGTTCGGCCAGGGAACAGGCTGCGTCCTGTCAGAAGGTACTGGGCGGATGGGCCAATATCGCCAATGAATATGCCACCAAGCGTTACCGTTCCAACCTGATCAATTGGGGTATGCTCCCCCTTCTGGTCCCGGCTGGCAGCCTGCCGTTTAAAAAAGGCGATTATCTGCTTCTTCCGGGAATCAGAAAAGCTGTTGAGGAGAAGGCTGAAGAAATCAAGGTTTACGTGGCAGGAGATTCCTGCAGGGAATTCAAAGTGAAAATCGGTGATCTGACAGATGATGAACGAGAGATCATTCTGAAAGGCTGTCTGATCAACTACTACAGAGGTTAACATAAATACCGTGCGGCACAGGATTTATCCGACAAAACCAGATATTTCTGGATTGGAGGATAAAATAATGTGTCGCACGGTGTTTTATTTTGGCAATTTTCAATGTTCAGAATTATTATGCTTTTCGTAAATTGTGTAGTAAATTCATATAAAAACATATAATTTACAGCTTAATAATGTTAAAAATATAACTTATAAAAAAACAAAACTTTTTTCAAAAAATATATTGACAAATAAAACAACCCATGGTAATATATAACCATCAAAAGAAAACACCAACACATTACTACATAACCAATTCTTAAACATAGAGAAGATAAATCTTTTTTAGGAAGTTGGCTACAAGGTACAAAAGATAAAACATTATATCTCCTTAAAGTGTATGGAGAATACATAATAGGAATCAGAGTAATGTTAAAACGTACTACATATGAGAGATCCATAAAGTACAAAAGAATAACAGTACCAAGGATAAAAAGTAATGTAAAAGGTGTTATTTGAAATATTGATAAGGAGGTATATTCCATTGGAAATAGCGAATATCAATTATCAATATGAGAGTGGTAAGGCATAGTTCCCTAGAGAAAGACCTAACTACATAAAGACCGAAGAAGAATCCTATTAAGAGGATAAAAAAGCGGTTAGGTGATATATCAAAAAGTGCCCTCATATTGAACAATTACCACAAAAGTAATAAAAAGGTTTCAAAATATATGTAAAGAAATATATTTTGAAAGAACAAAGTATTTATACATCATTCAAAGATATAAAAAATGCAGAAGATATAATAAGTTGTATTCGTTGAGATTAGCCTGTTGTATTTAAAAGTTCTTGAAAAAGAAGTAAATTATTTTATATCCCGAAGAAATGTATAAAGAAATGTTTTGAAAACAAAATAGCCCGAACTATTTGTTTAGAAGCTTTTTATTATCCATAATAGATTTGATATGAACTTTCAATAAATCTTATCAAACACCGGAATTTAAATATCCAAGAAGAGTGAAGACCATTTCAGAGAAGGCTTTATCAGAGTCCATAAAGGGATTTGGGTAGAACATTCAGATAAGAAATGAAAGGAAGCTCAAAGAGATTACGAATTCAGAGTGAAAGATTTATAAATAGGGAATGAGAAGATTAAAAGGAAGTATAGAAGAATAAGGAAAGAACAAAATAACAGTATTCATTCCGGATTTTTTATCAATACTAAGAAAAAGAAAGGAATAAAAAAATTGAATAACGCAGATCATTAGAACAACCGTTGTATCCGATAATAGAAGATATGACGGTTGTTCATTTTTGCCCATCCATGCTATAATACTCCCAGGCAAGTTATCCCTCTCCACCCACGCCCCGGCCCCGCTGCCCTGCATTCCCCGTCCCTTCAGCCAACAAAATAAATTTAGAAAAAGGAATTTAAACAACCATGAAAACACCCCCCATCTCCCAAATTATCCTACACGAAGACCCCCACATCCTAATCTGCCACAAACCTCCCGGTCTCCCTGTCCAATCAAAAAAAATCAACACCCCGGACCTGGAATCCTCCCTCCTCACCTACCTCATCTCAAAAGGCGAGCCTCCTTATTTGGCTGTTATCCACCGCCTCGACCAGCCCGTAGAGGGTATCCTGGTCTTTGCAAAAAACAAAGCCGCAGCCAAAGACCTAAACGCTCAGGTCCAGAACGGAAGTATGGAAAAATACTACCTTGCCGCTGTCAGCGGCATACCGACGAAAAAAGAATCCCGTCTTGAGAACGAACTTATAAAAGATGCTAACACCAACACCTCCAGGGTGACAAAACAAAAAACACCACAAAGTAAAAAAGCCATTCTGGAATACCGCGTATTAAAAGAAGCAGAGGATTGTTCTCTTCTCGAGATCCATCTTCTGACAGGCCGTCATCACCAGATCCGTGTCCAGATGGCATACGCCGGCCATCCTCTGCTGGGGGATACCAAGTACAATCCTCAGGCAGGAAAAGAAAAGGAATGGCAGTACATCGCGCTGTGCGCATATAAATTAATTTTTACCCATCCAAAGACAAAGAAAAAAATGGAATTCCAGGTAAAGCCCTCTGGAAATTTTCCTATAGTATAGGTAAGAAAAGTTCACACATACTGTTAGAGGAGAACGAAAAAGATAAGGTATGGTGAGCAGAAGATGAGATGGAAGAAAGCGGGTATAACAGTGGGAGTCATTGCAGGTGTATTTCTGGTCATGAAATACGCGGTACCTGTGATGCTCCCATTTCTTTTAGGCTGGCTTCTGGCACTCGCCATACTTCCGGCAGCCAGGTGGCTGGCACGGCAGAAACTCTGCAGAAAACTGCATTTTACAGAAGGCGGTGTGGGCGCAGTGCTGATTCTGCTTCTCTCCGTGGGAGGCATTCTTGGGGTTATGTGGCTTCTCCAGGCTCTGTCTGCACAGATCAGCAGGCTGATAGCGTTCTATCCGGTAATAAAGAGAGAATTCTGCCAGATCATAGGCCAATGCTGCAGACAGGTGGAATACACGGTGGGAATTCCGGCCCGGGAGAGCAGCCAGTATATTTATATGCAGCTCAGTAATATCAGCAGTTCCTTTTTAGATGGCAGTCAGTCCATGGAGGCTGCGGTCGGCTCCATGAAAAAGTGCGTGGTCCTGGTGGGAGGCCTGATTCTGTGCGTAGTATCCGCGGTTTTGATTCTGCAGGAGCACGGGGAGTGGAAAGAACGGTTTTCCGCCTGGCCTGTGTTTGTTAAGGCGAAAGCCCTTTTCAAGGACTTAAAGAGCGGAATTGCGGAATATTTCAAAGCACAGATCAAAATTATGGGAATCATTATCCTCCTCTGTATTGCCGGATTGTTCTTATTGGGAACGCCTCATTTTATCACTGCCGGGCTGGCGCTGGGACTTCTGGACGCACTACCCGTTCTGGGAACAGGTACATTTCTTGTCCCCGCGGCGCTTGTCCTTGCCTTAAGAGGAGACGCGGCCGGTGCAGTCGGCTGTATTGCCCTTTATCTTGTCACAAGCTGCGTCAGGCAGTTTCTGGAGCCCCGTCTGATAGGAAAGAAGGTGGGGGTATCGCCTCTCCTTGTCCTGTTATCGGTATATCTGGGGCTGTTTTTGTACGGAGGAGCCGGTTTTTTGCTGGGACCGCTCTCTGCTCTGGTAATATACGGGATTTTACGTGAATGGAATCTTCTTGATTAGAGCGTGTTTGGAAACTTTATAGATAATATGAATAGAAAAGTTCCTGAAATTTTTACGAAATTATTACAAAAAGCATATGGACTAATAAGTAGTTTCGTGTATAATGGAAACGTAGTTAATAGGAAGAGAAATGCATGTAAAAATCTGGTAAAGCCGTACACAGGTATGGCGTGAACCTTGGAGGAGAGGGCATGAAACGTACAATGGTTGCTTTATTATGCATCGCGCTGGCAGCGGGTTCCCTGGCAGGATGCGGTGGTAATAAGGATAAAAAAGAAGTACCCGTAAACACAGAGGCAAAGGCGGAAGACAAGCCGGAAGTGGGCAGCAAGGGGGACCCTCAGAAAGAAGAAGATACAGAAGAGGAACAGAAGGAAGAGGAAAAAGATAATACAGAAGTTTCCGGTGAGAATGAGAACAGCCAGGACGCAGAGGAAGAGAACGAGGCAGACATGTCTGAGGACCTGACTATGACCACTCTGAAAAGCAGTGCCGGAACCATTGATTATACATCCCTGGAAGGTCTGGAGCTGGAGGCCGGCGGTCATATAGCAGTGGTGGTTAAGAGCACAAAGACAGGCTACTGGGTCACTGTAAAAAAAGGCATGGAAGCAGCCGTCAAAGATTTAAATAAAAAACTGGAATATAAAGGTGACGATAAGATAAAACTATCCTTTGAAGGGCCGTCCGATGAGACTGATGTGGAGAGCCAGATCAATATTATCGACGCGGTTCTGGCTGAGAATCCAAATGTTCTCTGTCTGGCAGCCATAGATATGGAATCCTGTCAGGCCCAGCTTGAAACAGCAGAGGAAAACGGAATCCCCGTGGTTGTGCTGGATTCCGGTGTGGTGACCGGCACCGTAGATTCCGTGTGCTCCACAGACAACAAGGCAGCAGGCGCTGACGCAGCGAAAAAACTTGCGGAAGCTGTGGGCAGCAGCGGAGAGATCGCTGTTATGGCCCATATCGAAAGCTCTGAAAGCAGCCAGGACAGAGTCAAGGGATTTACAGATGAGCTCACAGCCAATTACCCGGATATTAAGATTGTTAATCTCTCCTATGAAAATGAGGAGACACCGGTCAGGGAGATGGCAGCAAAAGTGCTGGAGGATAATCCGAATCTGAAAGGATACTTCTGTACCAATCAGGTCACTGCGGATGATGTTCTGGAAGCGCTGAAAGAAGCAGAGAGAGAAGAAATTGCCGTAGTGGGGTTTGATGCCGGCAAGACCCAGAAAGAAGCGATCAAGGACGGAAGAGAGGCCGGAGTTATCGCACAGAATCCGTATGGCATGGGATATGCCACCGCAGTAGCAGCAGCCAGGGCTTGGCTGGGGCTGGAAAATGATTCCTTTATCAATCCGGGATATCAGTGGATCGATGCTGCCAGCCTGGATGATGAGAAGCTGAAGAACTACTTATACGAGTAAGATAAAGTCAAATTAAACAAAGACATTCGGGGAGATTGTGTAAATTCTATACAATCTCTCTTTTTTTGTCGGGATTACCAAAATAAGGCAACTTTTTTTCGTGTAATTCGGTTAAAAATATTGTGAACAAATTGACAAATTGCATAATTCATAGTAATATTTAAACTATGTGAAGGTGGTGATACTGTGATAGAAGGAACAATCAAAGAAATCCGGGATGCGGAGCAGGAGGCAGCAAACATCGTTGCGGATGCAAAGCGCCAGAGTGAAAAGATTTCTGAGGAGGCAAAACTGGCTTCCGAAAAATTGTATTCCGATATGATTTCCGAAGCGCAGCAGAAGGCGAAAAAATTAAGAGACTCTGCTGAAACATTTGGAAAACAGCAGACGGACGAGGCCCTTTTGGCGGCTGGAAAAGAAATCGAAAAGCTGAAGAGCGCGGCAAAAAGCCGGGAAAAAGAAGCGGTTGATTTGATTATTTCCGAATTAATCTGAGAGGAAGAAAAAGAAAACGAGTTAAAGGAGGGATGAGAGTATGGCAGTAATGCAGATGCAGCGAGTCAGTATCTGCGCGCTGAAAAGGGACCGGAAGGCCATCCTGGAAAAGCTGCAGACCATGGGCGTCATGGAAATGACCCAGGTATTAGACGATGAGTCAGGCTTTGAAAAGATGGATACCCAGGGGGCCAGAAACACTTTTGAGAAAAAAGCGAACTTGGCGGATTTAGCACTGGATATCCTGCAGGAATATGCACCGGAGAAAAAATCCCTGCTGTCCAGTCTGGAAGGAAAAAAACTGATTGAAAAAGAAACTTACAACCAGGTAGCGGTTCAGAAGGAAGAAATGATGGACATTGCTTCCAGAATAACCGGCTGGCAGAAAGAAATCGCGGAGTGCCGTGCAAATATCCAGAAAATGGAGAACCAGATCGAAGCACTGGCTCCATGGATGAGCCTGGATGTGCCCATGAATTTTGAGGGTACCGGTTCAACCAGCGCACTCATCGGTGCTATTTCAGGCGAAATGACACTGGAAGCGGTTTACAGCCTGATCGCGGAGTACGCTCCCGAGGCTGAAGGCGTGGATGTGACAGTCCTTTCTGCGGACAGAGATTCCACTTATATTGTTGTGCTGTGTCTGAAGAAGAACGCACAGCAGGTGGAGGATGCGCTGCGGCAGGGCGGTTTTGCTAGGCCATCTCAGATCGTCAGTGAAATACCGGCGGTCGAAAAAGAACACTTGGAGGCAGAAATCAGTGCGCTCCAAAAAGAAATTGAGGGATGTCAGAAGCATATTACTGAATATGGGGACAAGCGCGCAGACCTGCGTTTGATTTCTGACTATTTCCGTACAAGAGCAGAGAAATACGAACTCCTGGGACAAATTCCACAGTCCTCCAGGACCTTTTTTGTAAGTGGGTATATACCTAAAAAAGCGGTTCCTGCAGTGAAAAAGGCAATGGAAGAGGGCTATGATCTGGTCTTTGATGTGGAGGAGATACAGGAGGATGAGGAAGCCCCGGTGCTTCTGAGCAATAACGCGTTTTCACAGTCTGTGGAGGGCGTTTTGGAATCCTACGGTCTGCCGAAAAAAGGCGAGGTTGACCCAACGACGATCATGTCGTTTTTCTATGTATTTTTCTTTGGTCTGATGCTGTCTGATGCGGCATACGGACTGATTATATTCCTGGCATGTTTTATTGTACTGAGAAAGTACCCGCGCATGAGCCAGGGCATGCATAAGGCGCTGAAAATGTTCATGTACTGCGGTCTTTCCACTTTAGTGTGGGGTGTACTTTTCGGAGGATACTTCGGAGATGCCGTGGACGTGGTCGCGCGAACCTTCTTCCATGTGGATGTACCGGACGGCGGACTGATCAAGGCAGCCTGGTTCGTTCCGCTGAATGACCCAATGCGTCTTCTTATGTACGCAATGCTGTTTGGTGTGATCCATCTGTTCATGGGACTGGCACTGAAAGGATACATGCTTCTGAAAGATAAACAGTACATGGATTTCTTCTGTGATGTTATTATCTGGTATGTATTTCTGATCGGTTTGGTTATGATGCTGCTTCCAAGCAGTATCTTTGCATCCATCTCCCAGCTTCCGGAAGGAACTTTCCCACCGGCAGTTTCGCAGATCGGAAAGGTCATGGCGATCGCAGGAGCGGTAGGACTGCTTCTTATGTCAGGGCGTGCGAACAAGAATATCGCTCTTCGTCTGGCACTGGGCGCGTATGATATTTACAATGTAACAGGATGGCTGAGTGATGTGCTGTCTTACTCCCGTCTGCTTGCTCTTGGTCTTGCAACAGGTGTTATCGCATCTGTGGTAAACCAGATGGCGAGTATGCTGGGCGACGGTATCATTGCCGCTGTCGGTTTTATAGTGATTTTTATTGTGGGCCATTCACTGAATCTGGCTATCAATCTTTTGGGCGCATACGTGCATACAAACCGTTTACAGTTTGTCGAGTTTTTCGGCAAGTTTTATGAGGGTGGAGGAAGACCTTTCAACCCATTTAAATTAACTACGAAATATGTAGATGTTAAGGAGGAAACTTATTTATGAGTCAGTTAGGAATTGTTTACGCATTACTTGGTGCAGCATTAGCAGTATTATTAGCAGGTGCAGGTTCATCTATTGGTGTAGGTATTGCCGGTCAGGCAGCAGCAGGTGTTGTTACAGAAGATCCCAGCAAATTCGCTAAGGTTCTTATCATGCAGCTTCTCCCAGGTACACAGGGTATCTACGGTCTGCTGGTTGGTTTCATCACACTTTCCAAGATCGGTCTGTTAGGCGGAGGTATGCTGGATTTAACACCGCAGCAGGGCTTACTGGTATTAGCAGCTTGTCTGCCGATCGGTATCGTTGGTCTGATCTCCGGTAAATATCAGGGAATGACATCTGCAGCAGCTATCGGCATCGTTGCCAAGAAACCGGAACAGTTCGGTAAAGCTATGCTTTTCCCGGCCATGGTTGAGACATACGCAATTCTTGCTCTGCTGATTTCCATTCTTTCTGTAACGAACCTTTCCTTCTAATTAAAATATGGAGAGAAGTCCCGGCATGGGACAGAAATTACAGGACAGAATAGAAATAGTAAAGGAGAGCTAAAGAATGACTGGATTAGAAAAAATGAAAAGCCAGATTCTGGATGAAGCAAAAAGCTCCGCGAATGATATCATCGACCGTGCGCAGAAGAGCGCAGAAGCAGTTAAGCAGGAGATGAGAGACAAAGCGGAAGCAGAATGCGGACGTATCTCCCAAAAAGCGGATGCTGATGTTGAGAATATCAAGGAACGTGCCCTTTCCTCCTGCGACCTGCAGAAGAGAAAAGCACTTCTGGAGGCAAAGCAGGAAGTGATCTCTGATGTACTGGAGAAAGCTTACGATACACTGCTTACAGCAGACGACGAGACATATTTCAACATGCTCCGCAAAATGCTGGACAAATTCGTTCTGGCTCAGGAAGGGGAAATCTGTTTCTCACCTGAAGATTTGAAGAGAATGCCGCAGGGTTATGAAAAAGAAATTTCGGACATAGCTGAGAAAAAAGGCGGAAAACTGGTTCTTTCCAAAGAACACAGAAATATCCGCGGAGGCTTTGTCCTGATATATGGTGGAATCGAAGAAAACTGTACCTTTAAGGCCATGTTTGATTCCAAGAGAGGTGAACTTTCCGACAAAGTTCATGCATTATTATTTTTGTAAGCGATAACCGCAAGAAGGAGGAATTATCTTGATTGATACAAAATATACCTATGCGGTTGCGCGAATCCGTGCGCTTGAGACGGCGTTATTCACTTCTGCCACTCTTGACCAGCTCATGGCCTGCCAGACAGAGGAGCAGTGCCTGCAGCTTATACAGGAAAAGGGTTGGGGCGGCGCGGATACGCCGGTGAATGCAGAGGCAATATTGACCAGGGAGCAGGAGAAAATCTGGGAGAATATCAGGGATCTGGGTGTTGATATGTCCGTCTTTGATGTACTTTCCTATCCCAATATGTTCCACAATCTGAAGGCAGCCATCAAGGATGTGTGCACGGAGGAGAACGGCAAGTCAATGAACATCTACTATGATGACACTGCCATCTCCCCGGATGAAATGCTGGAGATCGTGCGGAGCAAGGATTTTTCCAGACTTCCCAAATATATGGCTGGCGCTGCAAAAGAGGCTTATGAGACACTGCTTCACACAAGGGACGGACAGCTCTGCGACGTCATTGTGGACAAGGCAGCCCTTGAGGCGATCTATGCAGCAGGCAAGGAAGCAAAGGACAGCATTATCAAGGATTATGCGGAGTCTACCGTTGCCATAGCTGATATTAAAATCGCTGTGCGTTCACAGAAAACCGCAAAAAATCTGGATTTTATGAAGCGCGCGATGGCGGAATGTGAGTCACTTAGTGTGGCACAGCTTTCCAAGGCGGCAGTGAGCGGCATTGATGCCATTGTGGAGTATTTGTCGGGAACTGCTTATGCGGAGGGCGGTAAGGCCATTGCAGAGTCCATGTCCGCGTTTGAACGCTGGTGTGACAACCGCATGATGCAGACCATGCAGCCTCAGAAATATCAGTCATTTTCAGTGGGACCTCTGGTTGCCTATGTGCTTGCCAGGGAGAACGAGATCAAAACGGTACGAATCATTTTGTCCGGCAAACGCAGCGGGCTTTCGGATGATTCTATCCGGGAAAGGGTAAGGGAAATGTATGTATAAGATTGCAGTTGTGGGCGATTACGACAGTATTTACGGGTTTGCTACACTGGGTCTGGATATATTCCCGGTAACATCCCGAAAAGAAGCTGAAGAAAAACTGGAGCATCTGGCAGCCAGCAAATATGGGATCATCTATATCACAGAAGCGCTGGCAGCAGAGTGCAAAAAGACGATTGATAAATTTCAGGAACAACTGCTTCCCGCCATTATCCTGATCCCCGGTGTTTTCGGAAACACGGGTGAAGGTGTGCAGGGAGTGAAATTATCCGTGGAGAAGGCTGTTGGCTCGGATATTCTTTTCAGCAATAATTAAAAGGTCCGGTATGCGGCAGCACGCCGCAGCACCCGGAATTTGAGCGGTAAAATACCGCAGATACGAACTAATTTAGAAAGCAGGTGATTCGTTCCGATGAGCAAAGGTACGATTAAAAAAGTTGCAGGACCGCTGGTTATCGCGGAAGGCATGAGAGACTCGAATATGTTCGACGTTGTCCGTGTCAGTAACCAGCGTCTGATTGGTGAGATCATCGAGATGCACGGTGATGAAGCCAGTGTTCAGGTATACGAGGAGACATCAGGTCTTGGACCGGGCGAGCCGGTTGAGTCCATGAATGCGCCTCTTTCCGTAGAACTTGGACCAGGTCTGATCACAAGTATTTACGATGGTATCCAGCGACCGCTGGATGAGATTATGAAAGTGTCCGGCACCAACTTAAAGCGTGGTGTTGAGGTTCCTTCCCTTAAGAGAGATAAGAAATGGAACTTTGTTCCTACTGTTAAAGTGGGGGACGAGGTACAAAACGGTGATATTATCGGTACGGTACAGGAGACCATCGTTGTTAATCACAAGATCATGGTTCCTTACGGGATAAACGGTAAAGTAAAAGAAATAAAAGCCGGTGAATTTACGGTGGAAGAAATCGTTGCCGTTATCGAGACTGCGGATGGTGACAAAGAAGTTGGTATGATGCAGACATGGCCGGTTCGTAAAGGCCGTCCGTATCTGAAAAAGCTGCCGCCGGAGATGCCTCTGGTAACAGGACAGCGAGTTGTTGATACTTTCTTCCCCATCGCCAAAGGCGGTGTTGCAGCCGTTCCGGGACCTTTCGGAAGCGGCAAGACAGTGATCCAGCATCAGCTTGCAAAATGGGCTGAGGCTGACATCGTGGTTTACATCGGATGCGGCGAGCGTGGAAATGAGATGACAGACGTTCTGAACGAGTTCCCGGAACTGAAGGACCCGAAGACAGGACAGTCTCTGATGGAACGTACCGTTCTGATCGCCAATACCTCCGATATGCCTGTTGCGGCACGTGAGGCTTCTATCTATACAGGTATCACCATCGCGGAATATTTCCGTGATATGGGTTACTCCGTAGCCCTGATGGCAGACTCCACATCACGCTGGGCCGAGGCTCTTCGTGAGATGTCAGGACGTCTGGAAGAGATGCCCGGTGAGGAGGGTTACCCTGCATACCTGGGTTCCCGTCTGGCACAGTTCTATGAGAGAGCCGGACACGTGGTTTCTCTCGGCAGTGACCACAGAGAAGGCGCGCTTTCCGTTATCGGTGCTGTATCTCCTCCGGGTGGTGATATTTCCGAGCCGGTATCCCAGGCAACCCTGCGTATCGTTAAGGTATTCTGGGGTCTGGATTCCGCACTTGCTTACAAGCGTCATTTCCCGGCGATCAACTGGCTGACCAGTTACTCTCTGTATCTGGACAATATGGCTGACTGGTTCAATGAGAAGGTTGCTCCTGACTGGATGGAAGACCGTCAGAAGATGATGAGCCTTCTGCAGGATGAGGCTGAACTGGAAGAAATCGTTAAGATGGTAGGTATGGATGCGCTCTCTGCAGGCGACCGTCTGAAAATGGAGGCTGCGCGCTCCATCCGTGAGGACTTCCTGCATCAGAACTCCTTCCATGAAGTAGATACCTACAGTTCTCTGCAGAAACAGTATCTGCTGATGAAACTGGTTATCGCATTTTATGAGCAGTCCAAGGAAGCGCTTGACAAGGGTGCTAATATCCAGGGGCTGATCAAGATGGATGTCCGCGAAAAGATCGGACGTTTCAAATATGTGACAGAAGACAAACTGGACAAAGAATATAAGGCAACAATGGACGAACTTGCTGCTGACATTGCCAATGTATTTGGGAAGGAGGACTTCTAATGCCGAAAGAGTATAGAACCATACAGGAAGTTGCCGGCCCTCTGATGTTGGTGCGCGGTGTTGAAAATGTACATTTTGATGAATTAGGTGAGATTGAGCTGGCAAGCGGTGAGACACGCCGCTGCCGTGTACTTGAGATCAACGGAAGTGATGCCCTGGTACAGCTTTTTGAGAGCTCCACAGGTATCAACCTGTCAGACAGTAAGGTGCGTTTCCTGGGACGAAGCATGGAGCTGGGTGTGTCTGAGGACATGTTAGGCCGTGTATTCGACGGTATGGGACGCCCGATTGATGATGGTCCTGAAATCCTTCCGGATGAGAGACGTGATATCAACGGTCTGCCTATGAATCCGGCTGCCAGAATGTACCCGGAAGAGTTTATTCAGACAGGTGTATCCGCAATTGACGGTCTGAACACACTGGTACGTGGTCAGAAGCTGCCTATCTTCTCCGCATCAGGTCTTCCTCATGCGCAGCTGGCCGCTCAGATCGCAAGACAGGCTAAGGTTCGCGGTACCGGTGAGAACTTCGCCGTTGTATTTGCCGCTCTTGGTATTACCTTTGAGGAGTCCAACTTCTTTATTGAGAGCTTTAAGGAGACAGGTGCCATCGACAGAACCGTTCTGTTCATCAACCTGGCAAATGACCCGGCTGTAGAGCGTATCGCAACACCTAAGATGGCGCTTACCGCAGCAGAGTATCTTGCATTTGAAAAAGACATGCACGTACTGGTAATCCTGACAGATATCACAAACTACGCAGATGCCCTGCGTGAGGTTTCCGCAGCCCGTAAAGAGGTTCCCGGACGCCGTGGATATCCCGGTTACATGTACACAGACCTTGCAACCATGTATGAAAGAGCAGGACGTAAGAAAGGAAGTAATGGTTCCATTACCATGATTCCGATCCTTACCATGCCTGAGGATGATAAAACCCATCCGATCCCTGACCTTACCGGATATATCACAGAGGGTCAGATCATTCTGAGCCGTGAGCTTTACAGAAAAGGTGTAACACCGCCCATCGATGTTCTGCCGTCCCTGTCACGACTGAAAGATAAAGGTATCGGTGAAGGCAAGACACGTGCTGACCATGCGAACACCATGAACCAGCTTTTCGCCGCTTATGCCCGTGGTAAAGAGGCAAAAGAGCTGATGACCATCCTTGGTGAGGCAGCACTTTCTGATATTGACCTTATCTATGCAAAATTCGCGGATGCTTTTGAGGCGGAATACGTTTCACAGGGTTATACCAGCAACCGTGATATTGAGGAGACACTGCGTATCGGCTGGAAGCTGCTCTCTATTTTACCGAGGAGTGAGCTGAAACGTATTGATGATAAGTTCCTTGATGAATATTACGGTAAACAATAATGCCGGCCGGCAGCAGGCTTAAGATGCCTGCTGTCCCTTTAGAAAATGCATAGAAAGAGGTGATTGTCTTGGCATCTACCCAGGTAAATCCTACCAGAATGGAACTTACCAAGCAGAAGAAAAAGCTGGTCACAGCCATCAAAGGCCACAAGCTTTTGAAGGACAAACGTGATGAGCTTATGCGTCAGTTCCTGGATCTGGCAAGAGAAAATATGGCTCTGCGCCTGAAAGTGGAAGAGGGTATTAAAGAGGCTAACAAGAACTTCGTGATCGCAAAAGCCGGCATGTCCGAACAGACACTGAACACAGCGCTGATGGCACCGAAACAGGAAGTATATCTGGATGCCGGCAAGAAGAATGTCATGAGTGTTGACATTCCTGTCTTCCAGTCCCAGACCAGAACCGCAGATGCAAATGACATCTATTCCTACGGTTTTGCCTTTACTTCCGGTGACCTGGACGGCGCGGTGAAATCTCTGGCAGACATCCTGCCGGATATGCTGAAGCTTGCGGAGATTGAGAAGTCCTGCCAGCTTATGGCTTCCGAGATTGAGAAGACCCGACGCAGAGTAAATGCTCTGGAACACGTTATTATTCCGGAGACACAGCAGAATATTAAATATATTACCATGAAGCTGGACGAGAGCGAGAGAAGTACGCAGATTCGTCTGATGAAGGTAAAGGATATGATGCTTGAAGAAGCACATCATTATAAGGAAAAGGACAGAGAACGCGCATACGGCGCGGGCTGATATGTCTGATGGAAGAATCCTGTTTCCCGGGAGAACTGACACATGGTCAGTCCGCTGGGAGACAGGATTTTTTTAATTTACTGGAAAAATTTTACATTACTTGAAAGAAGGAATTAATTTGGAGAAGAGATATTCGATAGGGGAAATAAGTCACATAACAGGTGTTTCCAAAGATACGCTGCGCTATTACGACAGAATTGGTGTCTTTAAGCCGGAATATGTAGATCCTGATAATCAGTACCGATATTATACATACAGCCAGTTTTGGTATCTGGACATTATCACATGCTGCCGAAGGCTGCAGATACCGTTGGAACGCGTGAAGTCAGTTTTGGATCTGCATGATAACGAAAAGATTGTGGAGATGCTCAAGGAACAGAGGCAGGAGGCACAGAGGCAGAGTGAGTATTACGCCAGAGTGGTGGATGATATAGACTGGTACACAGAACAGAATAAACGGCTTAGAGAGATGGGGAAGGATAAGGAAATCAGAGTAAAGCATCTGCAGCAGAGACGTGTTATTTATGGGAGAAATAAGGAAGATGAAGCAGCTTATCATATTAAATTACAGGAGGCGTGCAGAGACGAGATTTCGCATATGGAATCAATTAAAAGAAACTACGGATATGTGTTGAATGGCAGTAAAATTCGTGAAAATGTGTTTCATCAAATGGGAGAATATATTGATATCCGTGTGGATGAATACCGTTTTGCGTCCAAAGAAAATATTCTTACAATTCCGGAAGGGGAGTATGCTTGCTTTACTACAGAAGTCAGAGGGAATTTTGCGGATTTCGGAATACTTGTAAACTGGCTTGACAAGTATGGGTATTCCCCTGATTTTGTCATAGCCGACGAGGCAGGGCTCCAGCTTTTTGCGTATAATCAATATTTTTACCCGTGTGAGATAAAGGTTTTACTTTCCTCTTGACCTTGGAGCGGCTCAAAGGTTTATGCTGAGTATAACAAAAAGGATATATAGTGCCGGCTGAAAAAAAGCTATAGTATCCGGTTAAATGAAGAAAAGAAGTTTTGATATAGGTATGGGTTCTTTATGAACCGGTGAAAGGGGGACTTTTTTATGGATGTAGCCAATCTCACACCAAAACAAAGACGGGTGAAACAAATATGGGGAATGCTGGCGCTGTGTATCTGCGGTGCAGCAGTTTATGAACTGCCATATCTGAGTTGGTCTTATTATGATGCAGCAGTAGAATTTTATAGGGTTAGTAATGCACAGATGGGGTACTTAATGACGATGTACGGTTTGGCATGCGTTATTTCTTATCTGCCTGCAGGATGGGTTGCAGATAAATTCCAGGCACGGCATTTGATCGCAACAGCGCTGGTATCAACAGGTATTTTTGGCTTGATTCTTACATTCAGGCCGCCATATGTTGTGTTGATGATCTGTTATGTCTGTTATGGATTTACCACAACTATTCCGCTATGGAGTGCTATGATGAAGGCCACTAGAGAGCTGGGGGATAGTTCCGAGATGGGGCGGCTTTATGGATTTCTGGAAGGGGGAAGAGGTTTTGTACCCGTTTTGTATGGTGCTGTCATCATTCCCATTTTCTCCTATCTGGGAGAGGGGGCAGGAGGATTCAGGGCGATATTGATATATTTTGTTATTCTGGATTTTGTCTGTGCTTTCTTCGCGCTTGGGGCGATCCGTAAACTGCGTCCGGATGAAGAAGAAACACAGGAAACCGAGACAAAGCATAAGCATTCTTTTGCCGAGTATCTGGATATGATGAAAAATAAAAATCTATGGCTGCTTACACTCTTGATGTTCTGTTGTTTTATGATATATGAGAGCTACAGTTATATTACTCCATATCTTACTAACTTTTTTGGTGTGAGTGAATCCCTTGGGGCAATGATAAGTCTGATCAAATCCTACGGACTGGCCGTTTTTGGGGGAATTGCGGCCGGATTTGTGGCAGATAAGATTCATTCCAATCCAAAGGTGATCGGAATCGGATTTTCACTTATGGTGATCGGAATCGCTACTTTCTTTGTAGTACCGGCAGAGCCGAAGCTGCTTGGAATTGCAGCGGTCACAATTCTCGTTATCAGTCTGGGTTTGTTTATGGTCAGGGCATTGTATTTTGCTGTTATTGATGAGATAAAGATTCCGCTGAAATATACGGGTATGGCGGTAGGATTTGCCTCTGTAATAGGTTGTCTTCCTCAGATATTTATATACTCTATCACAGGAAACCTTTTGGACGCATTTCCGGGGATTCGGGGATACAGATATATGTTTGCATATGAATTTGCAGCTGCGCTGATAGGGGCAGTACTGGCATTTACTCTATATAGAAATATAAAAAAAGAAAACAGCAAAAACGCCTGAGAGCGCTGTATGCAGCAGAAAGGAGTATGGGTATGGATAACCATATAATGACAGAGTTAATAATTAACAAGGCGATTGCATTTGGAGCAGCAGCAGCAGGTATTGCTAATATTCGGGATTTAAAAACAGCGCCTGCATTTTTAATGATGCCGCAGAGACCTCATATTGACCGGGTGGGGGCAGTAGAGAATACAACGGGCCTTCCGGAAGGGGTTGTGGACTGGAAAGATGAAATGCATTCTGTTTTAGTGATCGCCTATGAACACCCGGAGGAGAAACCGTATCTGGACTGTTGGCTGGATGGCAAAAATCCGCCTGGAAATCTGGAACTTATCAAAATTAATAAAAAGTTAAAGGAATACATAGAGTGTGAAATGCCGGAAGTCACAGCGAGACCTCTGAACTATTATGTGGAAAAGGGCGGTGTCTGGCTTAAAGACTCCGCAGTTGTGGCAGGACTGGGCGTAGTAGGAAAAAATAATCTGCTTATTACAAAAGAGTATGGGCCGAGAGTACGGCTTAGAGCTATGTTTTTGAGCGCTGACCTGCCATCTACCGGTCCTATTGACTGGGACCCATGTGACGGATGTGATATGCCGTGCAGAAAAAGCTGCCCCCAGAATGCTTTTGGTTCTGTTATTTATAAGGCCGGTGAATACGGTGGGCTGACAAAACTGCCGGGGCGGGATGGCAGTTACAGTTTGCTTACTTGCGACAGGCAGATGGCAGAGGATGAAGATAATGAGATAAAGACACCTACTGAGGTGCCGGATTACGGAACAGCAGATTCCATAATTAAATATTGCAGAGAATGTGAGCTGAACTGCCGGATTAAATAATGTTAAAAGGCGTCCCTGTACTGTCTGGGCGTCATGCCCGTATATTTTTTAAAGACAGAAATATAATGGCTCTGGCTGGAAAAAGACAGTATCATGCTGATCTCTGAAATAGAATACTGAAACACAGTCAGCAGGGACTTTGAGGTCTCCACCCGTTTCCGGTTCAGGTATTCCATAGGGCTCATGCCCATTTCCTCCCGAAAGAGGTGGGAGAAGCGGTCCCTGCTCAGACCGGCGGCACAGGCAATGTCAGAGAGGTATACTTTTTCCTGCTGATGGTCATTCATGTAATTGATGGCTCTGCGGATGGCAGGGGAATGACTGGTCAGGCCTCTGGCCTTTGCCGCGGCAGCCGTAAATTCTCCGGTGGCCTGGTCCCGCAGGGAGAGAAGGCGTGTGACAGAGGTGCATTTTTCAGATGCCTGGATATAACTGTCACTCATAGCATAAGCCATATCTTCCTCCACTCCTGCCTCCATTGCGGCTCTGGTGATCTGAGTAATGTGAGCGATGAAAAGATTCTGGGCATGGCGCAGCGGGTTGAGGGAAAGGATTCCCGGTTTTCCTGTGAGGCTTAACTCGTTCATACATTCTTTTGCACGTATAACATCTCCTGAGCGCACCGCGTCCAGGAGATTTTTTTCGTATGAATAGGGTGTATGAAATGCGGCGGATTCTCTTCTGTGAAACAGGGTCTTCTGAACCGCTGCGGGAATAGGGGCAGACATTTTCAGATGATTTGCCTCCAGAATCTCTTCGGTATGAACTTTTTCCCGGAAGAACAGGCTGCAGGCCAGGGAAAGGAAATTGTAAAAGTATTCCTGTTCCATGACAGGCAGCGCTGACATGAGAGGAAAACGCATGTCAGGAGGCAGCGCGGAGAAATCCGGAAAGCTCTGTTTAAACTCCCTGTCGGAGAGCCGGGAAAAGAGGCAGGGGCCGAAATAAAGGGTAAAATTTCTGTCGATCAATGCAAGGGGAAGAGCTGCACTGTAATATGCGTTGTTTTCCATGAAGAGAACAGGCAGGGGTACTGTATTTTTATGGGGCAGACTTTCCGGCAGCAGGGGGAAAGGGAAACGCTCCATGCCCTCCAGGTGCGGGAAGGTAAAACATATGCTGCTGTCAGGTGACAGGCAGCGTATGGGAATCTGTGTTAAATGATAAAGCAGACGGCAGTTATGGCGGATGCTCCGGATGTCCATTTTAAGTTCTCCTTCCATGGCAGCAGACAGTTTTTTTCAGTATACCAGAAAAAGAAAGTAGTGACAAGAAATTGATATAAACAGCATGATTTTGATATTCTCCGGAGCATATACGTGGTATTTTAAGGGTATAGCTCATCATGCGGCACAGCCGTTGGAGAGCATGATGAATTTATGCAAAGGAGCGAATAAGCATGAAACGTGATGTGAAAGCAATTGTAAAACAGATGACACTGGAAGAGAAGGCGGGGATGTGTTCCGGTAAGGATTTCTGGCATTTGAAAAGTGTGGAAAGGCTGGGGATTCCTGAGGTGATGGTCAGCGACGGACCTCACGGACTCAGAAAGCAGGATAAGGAGGCAGACCATCTCGGAGCAAATGAGAGTATCAAAGCCGTGTGTTTTCCTACTGCCTGTGCGACTGCCTGTTCATTTGACCGGGAGCTTTTAGAGACTTTAGGTGAGACGCTGGGAGACGAATGTCAGGCGGAGAATCTGTCTGTCATTTTAGGCCCGGCAGTAAATATTAAGAGGTCACCGCTGTGCGGAAGGAACTTTGAATATTTTTCAGAAGACCCGTATCTGGCTTCACAGATGGCTGCAGCGCATATAAAGGGTGTGCAGTCGAAAAATGTGGGAACATCCATCAAACATTTTGCGGCAAATAATCAGGAGCACAGAAGAATGTCATGTTCCTCTGAAATAGATGAGAGAACTTTCCGGGAGATTTATCTGGCAGCTTTTGAGGCCGCAGTGAAGGAGAGCAGACCCGATACCGTGATGTGCTCTTATAATAAGATCAACGGAACATTTGCGTCTGAGAACCACAGACTGCTCACGGAAATTCTGAGAGATGAGTGGGGATTTGAAGGATACGTTATGTCTGACTGGGGTGCAGTGAACGACAGGGTAAAAGGACTGGAAGCAGGTCTTGACCTGGAAATGCCGGCAAGCGGCGGACATACAGATGCGGAGATTGTGGAAGCTGTGAAAACAGGTGTGCTTGATGAAGCGGTTCTGGATACAGCGGTTGAGAGAATCCTAAATATTATCTTCAAATTCTCAGATAACCGTCAGCCCGGCAAATTTGATAAGGAAGCAGATCACAATCTGGCAGCCAGAATCGCGAGAGAGTCCATGGTGCTTTTGAAAAATGATGGAATCCTGCCTCTGAAGGGAGAAGGACAGAAGATTGCGTTTATCGGAAAATTTGCAGAGAAGCCCCGGTTCCAGGGAGGCGGAAGTTCTCATATCAACTCCTTTAAGGTGACAAGCGCGCTGGATGCAGTCAAGAAATACGCGGATGTGTCTTATGCACAGGGATATGACGTGAAAGAGGACAAAGTGGATGAAGCCATGTTTGCTGAGGCAGTGGAGACGGCTGAACATGCGGATATCGCTGTGGTATTTGCAGGTCTTCCGGATGCGTTTGAGTCTGAGGGGTATGACAGGGAGCATATGAGAATGCCGGAGTGCCAGAACAGGCTAATCGCGGAAATCGTAAAAGTACAGCCGAATACAGTGGTGGTTCTTCACAATGGTTCCCCTGTGGAAATGCCGTGGGCAGATGATGTGAGAGGAATCCTGGAGTCTTATCTCTGTGGACAGGCGGTGGGAGAGGCCCAGGCGGATATTCTCTTCGGCAGAGCCAATCCATGCGGTAAGCTGGCAGAGACCGTTCCCTATAAATTATCCGACAACCCGTCTTATCTGAACTTCCCGGGTGATGGGAAGACCGTGGAGTACAGAGAAGGAGTATTTGTGGGATACCGCTATTATGATACCAAGGAAATGGCAGTGCGTTATCCTTTTGGCTATGGACTTAGCTATACTACATTTGAGTACAGCGATCTGAAGCTGTCAGCAAAGGAGATAAAGGATACGGACACTCTGACGGTTTCACTTAAGGTTAAGAATACCGGAAGTATGGCCGGCAAGGAGATCGTACAGCTTTATGTGGCAGATAAGACCAACGCTGCCAGCAGACCGGTTAAGGAATTGAAGAATTTTGTCAAGGTAGAGCTGGCGCCCGGTGAGGAAAAGGTTGTTGCTATGGAGCTGGATAAGAGAAGCTTTGCATGGTACAATACGGAAATTTCTGACTGGTATGCAGCCACCGGCACATATGAGATTCTTGTGGGAAGTTCCTCCAGGGATATTCTTTTAAAAGATGCGGTGCAGCTTACTTCTACAACGAAGATTCCTGTGAAAATCCACATGAACACCACCGTTGCGGAATTGCTCGCAGAGCCGAAGGCAAAAGAGATCATGAGCGGCCTGCTGAAAACCATGATGGCAAATATAGGTGCCGGTGATGAGGAAGGCAGTGCGGCAAGTGAAGCTATCTCACCTGAAATGTCTTTGAAAATGATGGAGAATTCACCACTCAGGACATTCAGAAGCTTTGCGGGAGTGAGCACACAGGAAGTGCAGGCACTGATTGAGAAGCTCCAGGCAGCCGTGGATCAGTGATGTGAGAACAGCAGCAAATATGAATTATAATTTTAACGGACAGGCGGGAAAGTATATTCCCGGCTGTCCGTTTGTGGTATACTGTATGTGGCATAATTATTGAGAAAAATAGCGGCAGTTAAACGGATGAGGAGGAATCAATATGTTTCGATGGGGAATTATGGGCGGCGGTTTTATATCATCCCAGTTCGCAAAAGGGCTGGAAGAAGTGGCGGATATGCAGGTGGAGGTACTGGCCTCCCGGTCCGGAAGGAATGATTACGGGATACAGGCAAAGAAATACTGCTGTTCCTATGAAGAACTGGTAAATGACAAAGATGTGGATGCTGTTTATGTGGGGACCATTCATCCTCAGCATCTGGCGTGCGTCAAAGCCTGCTTAAAAGCAAAGAAACCCGTGCTGTGTGAAAAACCGGTGACAATGAATGCCCGGGAACTGGAAGAGATCCTTGAGCTGGCAAAAGAGAATCATACCTTTTTTATGGAAGCTATGTGGACAAGATTTATCCCTGCAATGAGAGAGCTGAAAAAGGAAATACAGGCAGGTGTGTACGGAAAAGTGCATAATATGCATTTTACATTTGGCGGGCCGGCCAAGCCGGAGACAAGGCGTCTGTTTGAGGCTGAATTGGGAGGCGGTGCGCTCCTCGATGTGGGTGTTTACGGTGTAAGCGTTGCGCAGTATCTTCTGGGAGAAACACCAGATGTGATACACGCGTGGTCTGAAAAGAATGAGGAGACAGTGGATTTGAATACCTGTATCCAGATGACTTATCCCTGCGGATGTCTGGCGGATATGGTATTTTCCATCAATAGAAAAGTGGACAACCGGGCAGTGATCATCACGGATAAGGCTGAACTGGAAATTCCGTATTTCTGGCGTCCCAATACGGTCTATCTGTTTGAACCAAATGAGGATTTCCGCACGGATACGCTGAAAGAAAAAAGAGTCGTCGAAGTGGCCGGAAACGGATACCATTACGAGGCACTGGAGGTAGAAAAAATGTTGAAAGAGGGCAGGACAGAGAGTCCGGTTATGCCCTGGGCGGAAAGCCTCCGGATCATGAGGGAACTGGATGAGATCAGAAGGATCTGCGGGATCTGCTATCCTCAGGATGCCAAGTAAAGTAAGAAAAAAGGAGATGAGACCGGATGTCAGAAGGGAAACAGAAGTTTTTGATCGGTACATATACGGAAACCGTTATATTCGGTGACGGAAGCCGTTTTAACGGCAACGGACAGGGGATATATCTGGCTGAAATAGATATGACAGCAGGAAAAATGAAACAGGATCAGCTGATAGAAGGGATAAAGAATCCCTCCTATGTCTGTGCAGATAAAGCAGGAAAAAGGATTTACGCGGTGAGTGAGCTGGAAGAGTATGAAGGACTTGAAAGCGGAGCTGTCAGTGTTTATGAAACCGGGAAGGACGGCATGATGAGGCTGGTGGACAGAAAACCTTCCATGGGAACCAATCCCTGTCATCTTTATCTGAATGAGGAGGAGAGGATATTATATATCAGTAATTATGGCAGCGGTTCTGCCTGCGCATACAGGATAGGGGAAGACGGGCATTTCCGGGAACCGGCAATGGTGATACAGCATCAGGGACATTCCGTTGATGAGGAGCGGCAGGAGGGACCTCACGTACATTCTATCCATCCATGCCGTTTTGCGGAAGGTGTGCTTGTGTGTGATTTGGGGCTGGACAAAATAAGCCGTTGTGTGGTGCGGGAACAGAAGGGTGAATGGACTTTTACAGAGGTGGAGAGCTGGATGACAAAGCCCGGATATGGTCCGAGAATGCTGGTATACCATCCGTTTCTTCCCATGTTTTATGTAGTGCAGGAGATGGGAAACAGGGTTCTTGTATATGACTATGGAAGCGGCACACTTCAAGAAGTACAGGATGTTTCCAGCCTCATGGAGAAGGACAGAAAAATACCGAATACAGCGGCGGAAATCCGCATTAATTCTGCCGGGACAAAGTTATATGTTTCCAACAGGGGAGCTGACAATATCAGTGTATATGATGTGGACCGTGAGGGAAGGCTTGCGCTCACAGGCAGTATCTCCTCCGGAGGAAAGACACCGCGCTGCTTTGCAGCGGCAGAGGACAGAGATTCGGGGATTACATATCTGGTCATTGCAAACCAGGATTCCAATGAGATCATTTCGGTGAAGCATATGGATTTCAAAGAGGCGGCAGCAGAAGACAGTATGCAGGTGGGTAGTCCTGTTTGTATCTGGCTTCTGTAAGAAATGATGTCTGACGCAGTACGGCAGATTTAAAATTGTTTTGGTTTAAAACAGAGAGTAAGGCGGCAGAATTCCGCCTTAGAAGGAAGAGGAAAATGAAGAAGTCATACGAAATAGATATGTGCAACGGGCCGCTTTGGGGAAAGCTGCTGCTGTTTTCTGTGCCGCTTATTTTATCCGGTATTCTGCAGCTTTTGTTTAATGCGGCAGATATTGTGGTTGTGGGAAGGTTTTCTGGAAATCATGCTCTGGCAGCCGTGGGGTCTACCAGTTCTCTGATACAGCTTTTTGTCAATGTATTTATTGGGTGTTCCATTGGGACAAATGTTTTGGTCGGAAGGTTCTGCGGGGCGAAGGATTCTAAAAATGTAAGCGAGACAGTACATACATCTATTTTGTTCAGTATTGTCTGCGGCTGTATTCTTATATTTCTGGGTGTAGCGTTTGCCAGGCCAATGCTGGAGTGGATGGCAACACCTCCGGAGGTTCTGGGGCAGGCAGTGCTCTATATGAGGATTTTCTTTGTAGGGATGCCGGCTATGATGCTCTATAATTTCGGTGCAGCGGTGCTGAGAGCTACAGGAGATACCCAGAGGCCTCTTTATTATCTGCTTCTGGCCGGAGTTATCAATGTGGTGCTGAATCTGTTCTTTGTTATTGTCTGCGGTCTTGGCGTGGCGGGTGTGGCGCTTGCTACGATTATTTCTCAGGCAGTGTCAGCACTTTTGATTCTGCGCTGCCTTATGCATACAGAGGGAATGTGCAGGCTGGAACTTAGAAAGCTGAAAATACATAAAGACAAGTTAAAACACATTGTCCGCATTGGTCTTCCGGCAGGGATGCAGAGTGCCATTTTTTCCATATCCAATGTATTGATCCAGTCCTCTGTAAACTCTTTCGGAGCCATTGCCATGGCAGGAAATACAGCAGCATCCAATCTGGAGGGGTTTGTATATACCTCCATGAACTCTATTTACCAGGCTGCATTGAGTTTCACCAGCCAGAATATGGGGGCCGGTAATCAGAAACGGATTAGTCAGATTTTATGGAGGTGTCTGGTGCTTGTGACGGTCATCGGAGGAATCTTCGGATGTCTGATGGTATTATTTTCACCGCATCTTCTTGGAATCTACTCCTCGGATGCAGAGGTGATCGCTTACGGAATACAGAGGCTTAAAATCATATGTCTTCCCTATTTTCTCTGTGGTATCATGGAGGTGCTGGTGGGAAGTCTGCGCGGTATGGGATATTCGGTTCTGCCTATGCTGGTGTCCCTGACAGGGGCCTGCGGGCTTAGGATCGTCTGGATATTTACCATATTTGTATGGCAGCACAGTCTGTTTGTCTTGTATCTGTCGTACCCTATAACCTGGGTGATCACTGCAGCGGCACATATGGTCTGCTGGTGCAAACTGCGGCAGATGATGAAAAAACGGCAGATGGCAGGATAGGAAAGGAGAGGTCAGTATGGGGATTTTTAAAATTGAAACAGGCGATATTACAACGTATTATGTGGATGCCATTGCAAACGCTGCAAATTGTTCTCTTCTGGGCGGCGGTGGTGTTGACGGGGCCATCCACAGAGCGGCGGGACCGGGGCTTTTGAATGAATGCAGAGCACTTGGCGGATGTGAGACCGGACAGGCAAAGATAACAAAAGGGTATCAGCTTCCTGCAAAATATGTGATTCATACTCCGGGGCCTGTCTGGAACGGCGGCGCTTTCGGAGAGGCGGAACTGTTGAAAAGCTGTTATGAAAACTGTATCCGGTTAACTCATGAAAATGGCTGCAGGACTGTGGCATTTCCATCAATCAGCACAGGGATTTACGGATATCCTCTGGAGCAGGCGGCTGAGATCGCAGTGAAGACGATTTACGAGGGACTGGAAAAGTATCCTGATATAGAAGAGATTATTATGGTATGTTTTAGTGAGAGGGTGGAAAAGGCTTATAAAAAAGCGTGTTATGATTCAGCCGGTTGAATTGTTATGTGGATCAGCCCATTAAAATTGTTGTTTGATGGGGGATGTCCTGTTGCTGCTTTTACGCACAGCCTGTGCAGGAAATGTGCAGAACTGATTGGATAGTTGCAAAAAACGTATGTATTGTGGAGAAAACAGACAGGTGAACAGGCACCAGGGATAAGACGGGAAAGGAATTAAGGGAAATGAAGAAATGGAAAAATTTATTAGCCGGGCTGGTGGTTCTGGCATTACTTTTGGTAGGATGCAGCTCCGTGGGGCAGACGGCGGATGGGAGCCAGCCGGAGGTCGGTGGTCAGCCTATAGGCGAAGCAGAAGGCAGCGGCCGGCTGAACGTACATTATCTGGATGTTGGGCAGGGAAATGCAGCGCTTCTGGAATCTGAAGGGCACTATATGCTCATAGACGGAGGAAACAGGAAAGCATCCTCCTTTGTGGTAAGCTATCTGAAGCGTCAGAATGTGGAGTCTTTGGATTACATATTGATATCCCACTTTGATGAGGACCACCTGGCGGGAGCTATTGGTGCGCTCTACCAGTTTCCGGCAGGAAAAGTCATCACGGCTGATTATGAGACAGATTCTTCCATTTATAAGTCCTATCAGGATGCCATGGAGAAACAGGGGTACGAGGAGACGCATCCGTCCCAGGGCGATGTCTTTTCCCTTGGAAGTGCTTCCGTGAGGGTCATTTCTCCGATTTCTTATGGCCACGAGGACGAGAATGAGGATTCAGTGGGAGTGATTGTGGAAAATGGGGATAATCGTTTCTTTTTTGGCGGTGATATGGGGAAAACCGGTGAGAAACAGGTAATGGAATCCGGTGCAGATATTGCGGCAGATGTATTTCTTTTAAACCACCACGGTTCCTACCTGAGCAGCAGATTTCTGGAACAGATTTCCCCTTCCTATGCAGTGATAAGCTGCGGAGACGGCAACAGCTACGGACATCCCAGACAGGATACCATAAAGCTGTTGGAGGATGACGGGATTCCCGTATTCCGTACGGACAAACAGGGAACGATCATTCTCCACAGTGATGGAAAAACAATATCCTGGGAACAGGAACCCTGCAACGATTATACACCCGGTACCAGGACTGCGAGCGGCGATAAAGAAGAGCCGTATGTGGAGGAAAATAACAGTGACGCAGAGCACTGCGACTATGTTTTGAACACACATACAAAGAAGATTCACCTGCCTTCCTGCTCGTCGCTGAAAGGAATGAAGGAAGACAATAAAGCTTATTATAAAGGCAGCAAAGACGAGCTGATAGATAACGGATATGAGGCATGCGGGAATTGTAAGCCATGAGGCTGATTAAAAATAACGAATCAGTACAAACGATTGAATTTAAATGAAAAGAGGTGGAATTATGAAAGCATACCAGATGAAAATAGCAATTAAAAATTCCCATCCACCCATATGGAGAAGGTTTATTGTTCCGGCCGGACTGAGTTTTTCACAGCTCAGTATCGTTCTCAACGAGGTTATGGGTTGGTGCGGATATCACTTGTTTAAATTTGAATATTATCACTTGAAGATAAGTATTGAAGAGGAATGTGAAGACTTCGCAGATATGGATGATATGGAATATCTGGAGGCATCTGAAACAATCATAGATTCTTTTATGGAGCAGGAGGACTGGTTTTCTTATATATATGATTTCGGGGACTATTGGGAGCATAGGGTGACCATCGAAAAAGTCATAGAGGATTATGAGTTTGCCTATCCTGTTGTTTTAAAGTATAAGGGAGAAACACCGTATGAGGACTGCGGGGGTATTTATGGATATTATGATCTTCTGGAGATTCTGAAGGATTCCTCCCATCCTGAATATGAAAGTATGAAAAAATGGACAGAGGGACATTTTACTCCAAAATATGATTTGGCAGAAGTGAATGCATCGTTAAAGCATATGGCTTTGGAAAATAAGAAAAGCAGTCCCATGATCCAGAGTGAGATTTACGAAGATTTAACCAAGAAGGGAAGCGGTTTTAAAACTATTCAGGGCACAGCAAAAGATTGGGATTATAACAGAGATGAAGTCATGAGAACGGATGCATTATCTGAAATGAGTAATCTTATTAAGGAGTATGAGTCGAAATACAGTCAGCTTAAAGAAGAGCTGGAAGCGAATTTGTCCGATGGATCACTCAGAGATATTTTAGAGGATTATCGGAAAGATGAGTTGCAGGAGATCTGTAAAATACATGGCATTTCCGGCTGCAGCAAATTATTAAAGAAGGATCTAATAGATTTTCTATATCAAAAGCTTCTGTCAAAGGAAGTCATGTGCAGATGTCTGTTGTATATGAATGATGTGGAATTGTCACTTATGGATAAAGAGGTTACCGGTGTGGATGAATCCGAAGATGTGTTGAATCTTGTGGAGAGCGGATATGCCGGAGCCACCTATATGGGAGCGGTGTACGTTCCGGAAGATGTGAAAGCTGCCTATTGTAAAAACTGTGATGAGGAGTGGAAAGAAGAGCGAAAAAGGGTACAGGATATCTTTCTCCATATCAACGCCTGCGCAGAGTTGTATGGAATCTGCCCCATAGAACGAATGATTTCCATGTATGAAAAGAACACGGGAAATACTATCTCAGAGACAGAGCTGCAGGAGTTTTGCATCCGAATCCCCGGATATTTAAAACGTTTTGAGATAGTTGGGAACGAACTGGTTCAGGAACAGGTGATAGAAGCAGATAGAATACAGTATCTTAAAAATATACAGGGAATTAAGGCTTATTATACTCCAACAATAGAAGAGATACAGACACTCGGAAGTTATTTCTATCTTCCTTTTGACAGGTATATGGATGCAATGGCAGATTTTTTCATGGAATTTTCGGAAGAGGAAGAAGAGGACGCCCGGGAATTATGTAGGAATATCCAGCGCATTATCCGTCTGGGGGGACAATTAGGAGATATAATGAGATATCTGGACAACGAGCTGATTATGATCGACGAGGAGGACTTCCCTCAGCTTGCAGAAATTCTGATGAGAGTCTGGAATCACACACGTATGCATATGAACCGGGGATATATGCCGGATGAAATGTCATATAACGGGGATGTAAAAACATTACAGGAAGAAGCAGACGAGATGGGATTTCAGCCGCTTCACGATGTGTCACGCGGAAAAGCGGAAATCATTGATTTTCAGGAAGAGCACAGGAAAAAGATATATCCAAACGATCCCTGCCCATGTGGTTCGGGCAAAAAGTATAAGCATTGTTGTGGTAAGAAAAAATAAAACGATGTTCCTTCAAGAATATAAGAAAGACAAGATGCGGAGGCAGTGTCCGGAATCTTGTCTTTTTCTTTAGGCATTTTTAGTGGGTTTAGTCATCAACCAATATAGCATTTGGATAGATATGTTCCATGCGTTCATCGGTAAAATGTTTATCCAGAAAACGTGTGACCGCATTTTCGGCAGACGATATATTGGAGTGGCGTTCCGTGTATCGGTTAAGCGCAAGGCCTGACATGATCATGTTGAATACCATGAACAAGATCATAAGCCATGTGATGGGAACTCCGGCTTTTTTCGGGATTTTTTCTATCAGTGCGGACAGCCGCGGGTAAAGAATTTTTAGCCAGATGACTGCGGCAATGCCCCAGAAAAAACAGTAAAGCAAGTTGATACGGCCTCCCAGATTAAAAGGAACGTCACTGTAATCCCAGAACACAGTACCGAAAACCAGCTCTGTAAACACACTGCATATGTATTCATAAGCTCCGCCTAATACGGTACCGAAGATAAAAATATAACTGTCACTGCGATTGCGGTATTGATATAAAATAGCAGTCAGCAGTACACAGCCCAGGCCCCATACAATACTGAACGGCCCGTAGACGACACTGCTGCGGCTCATTAATTTACCGGTAGTTGCAAGGCAGAAAATGGTTTCCGTGATATCTCCAAGAAAAGCTCCGAGGAAAAACAGACAGACCAGTTTATAGAACGAACAGCCGACAGCAAACACACCGGCGCGCTCTTTGGCTGCCTCAAGCTGCCGTTCCTTTTCCTGTCTGGCAGCTAATAATTCTTTCGCCTCCAGGCTGGGATAAGCCTTAGCCATATGTTTCTGTACCCATCCGGTCAGCCCTTCGCCCATCATATCTGCAGCCTTTTGCAGATTTTCAGATACACCCTCAATGATAGAGAGTCTTCGCAGCCTGGAATGAACGGCTTTGATAGCCATAATCGTTCCTGCCAGATCGAGACAGAGAACCGCGTACAGGACAATTAACAATATGGTTCCCGGGTTGGAGGGAATCAAGACGAGCAGTTCCTTCAGGGATGGGTTGATAAAGGAAATACAGACTACGGCAGAGATTCCCCACACAACCGTGTATGGAAGGTTGACATAACCTCCAAATTGAAATCTTTTCCGTGAGTAATCCCACCATTTCCGGTGGAATATTTTCTCCAGAACAAAACCGGTAGAAAACGTGATAACAGATGAAAGAATCACCCCGCCCAGAAAAAGAAAGAACAGGTGATTTCTGAGTTCAGGCAGAAAGACCGCAAATGCCACTGCGCCGAAACCATAAGCCGGACAATAGGGACCGAATAAAAAACCTACGTCAATGAACCGATGCTCCCTGACCGCCGCAACCGACGTGCCGATTGCCCAGCCAATGAAAGAATAGAGTAAGTAAAACCATAGAAGTTGGTATAGTGTGTAGTTCAAGTTATGCCTCCTTTTGGGTGATGCCGGATGATAAGGGTTTTAGTATACCATATACGCGGGGGGAAGGGATGTCAAGTATAAGTGTAGAGAGAATTTCCGGTGCGAATTGAGAGGGAGCATGGATTTATCGGGAGATTCGCACTTGTAGTGGGGCTGAAAATGGGAAGAAGGGGTGGTGGGGAGTGAGAGGAATCTGTGGAAATTAATTGTAAATATGAGAATAATATGATATTATATACAAGATGTAGTGAGGATGTTTGTGTATTTTTGCTATCGCTGCCTGCGCGGTGGCGTGGATTGAAATCCCCAAAGCCCGTTGGTCTCTGCGTCAAATGAAAATCGCTGCCTGCGCGGTGGCGTGGATTGAAATAGGTTGACGTTAAAGACACCGGCATTGGAACCGTATCGCTGCCTGCGCGGCAGCGTAGATTGAGTTAAACCTGACACCCCGGTGCCGATGTTCATATATAATCGCCCCTACGGCGAAATACAATCAAATATCCTACACTACATTAACTAATAATTTGCATTGACATACAACCAAATTTCCCGGCATACATTGTAAAAACAACGTTTCCGGGAGATTTTTCCTTGAAAAGTTATATAGAAGAACGTGCTATATCCATAGCCAACTACATCATTGAAAACAACGCAACAGTCCGCCAGACCGCCAGGGAGTTCAAGGTGAGCAAGAGTACAGTTCACAAGGACGTAACCGAGCGTCTGCTGCAGCTTAATCCTTCACTGGCAAAGTGTGCCCGCAAGGTCCTTGACGTGAACAAGCAGGAGCGTCATATCCGGGGTGGAATGGCTACCCGGGAAAAATATCTGCACAAGGTGCAAAATTAACGAAAGAGACTCTTGTTTTGACAAAAATATGGGCGTATAATTGTTCCTATCAAAATACAAAAGCTTATTGTGAGGGGAAAACAAATGAATCGATTCTTTTCAAATGCGGATTTGCGGAAGCTGATCATACCGCTGATTATCGACCAGTTTCTGCAGGCGTTTGTAGGACTTGCCGATTCTATCATGGTGGCCAGCGTAGGCGAGGCTGCCGTGTCAGGTGTATCCTTGATCGATACGGTTATGGTATTGATCATCAACATTTTTACAGCACTGGCTACAGGAGGAGCCGTTATCGCAGGACAGTTCATCGGGAAAAAGAAAGCTGAGCATGCCTGCCTGGCAACCAACCAGCTGCTGTCCTTTACCCTGAAAGCATCCTGCATCATTATGGTGCTTGGATATCTTGGGAAGAACCTTATTATCAACGGAGTGTTCGGCAGGATTGAAGCAGACGTTATGTATAACTGCAATGTGTATCTGCTGATCGTATTTGCGTCTGTGCCCATGATTGCCCTGTACAATGCAGGTGCGTCTATTTTCCGTGCCATGGGAAATTCAACCATTGCAATGAAGACGTCCCTGCTTATGAACGCCATCAATCTGGGCGGAAATGCGCTGCTCATCTACGGATTCCACAGAGGTGTGGAGGGTGTGGCAATTCCCACACTTGTATCAAGAGGGGTTGCCTGTGTGGTAATGCTCTGTCTTTTAAATAATCAGAGCAGGATTCTGCATATCCACCATCCGTTTTCATTCAAAACAGACTGGATGCTTCTGAAGAAAATATTATACATTGGTATACCAAACGGTCTGGAAAACAGTATGTTCCAGCTTGGAAAAATTTTGGTGCTCAGTATTGTTACGGGATTCGGAACCGCGTCCATTGCGGCAAATGCTGTGTCCAACAATGTGGCCACATTTGCAGTCCTGCCGGGAATGTCCATAGGATTTGCGCTGCTCACAGTGGGAGCACAGTGTGTGGGAGCCAATGATTTTGAGCAGGTACATTATTATACGAAGAAATTGATGAAGGTCGCCTATATTTCCCTGATTGGAATCAATATACTGCTCATGCTTGTAATGCCCTTTATCATCAGGGCTTACGGACTGTCAGCGGAGGCCAGCGGCTACGCTTATAAAATACTGATATATCATTCCATATGCGTAGTGACCATATGGCCGTTGTCTTTTTCGCTGCCAAACACTCTGCGTGCAGCGGCAGATGTGCGTTTTACCATGCTTTTGGCCATTGTTTCCATGTGGATTTTTCGTATCGGATTCTCAGTTCTGCTGGGTGTAAAGCTTCACTGGGGCGTATTTGGCGTGTGGGTGGCTATGACGATTGACTGGCTGTTCCGCGCTGTCTGCTTTACCATTCGATATATCAGAGGAAAATGGCAGCATCAGTCACTTGTCTGAGGATATACATCTGTTTCGGATGCATTCATCCGCGGCAGTGTAATATATGAAAATACAAAAGGAGAAAATATCGATGAAACAGGATATGATTGTCATTCTTGACCTGGGAAGCACAGAGAACACCGTACTGGCGAGAGAAATCCGTGCTATGGGTGTTTACAGTGAGATTTATCCCCATGATATTACAAAAGAAGAGCTGGAAAAGCTCCCGAATGTGAAAGGTATTATCATTAACGGCGGGCCAAACCATATAGTTGACGGTGTTCGCATTGATGTAAGACAGGAGATTTATGAAGCTGGCAGTCCGGTAATGGCAATTGACCATGAACCGGCGGCCTGCAGTGAGAAATATCAGGACCTGAGCGAGGAACAGAGGGCTGAGATCCTGAAAAAGTTTGTTTTTGATACCTGTAAAGCGGAAGCAAACTGGAATATGAAAAATTTCGTCGCTGACCAGATCGAGATCGTCAGAGAACAGGTTGGTGATAAAAAAGTTCTTCTGGCATTATCCGGCGGTGTGGACAGTTCTGTAGTTGCAGCACTTCTGATCAAGGCTATTGGCAAACAGCTTACATGTGTCCATGTAAACCACGGCCTTATGCGCAAAGGAGAATCTGAGAGCGTCGTGGAAGTATTCAAAGACCAGATGGATGCGAATCTGGTTTATGTGGATGCCTCTGAGCGTTTCCTGACAAAGCTTGAAAATGTAGATGATCCGGAGCAGAAGCGTAAGATTATTGGTGCTGAATTTATCCGTGTCTTTGAGGAAGAGGCGAGAAAGCTGGAAGGCATTGAGTTCCTGGGACAGGGAACCATCTATCCTGATATTGTTGAGAGCGGAACCAAAACGGCTAAAATGGTGAAATCCCATCACAATGTAGGCGGTCTGCCGGAAGATTTACAGTTTAAGCTGGTAGAGCCTTTGAAACAGTTATTCAAAGATGAAGTGCGCGCATGCGGCATTGAGCTGGGACTTCCGGAAGAGATGGTGTACAGACAGCCGTTCCCGGGTCCGGGACTGGGCGTGAGATGTCTGGGCGCGATTACCAGGGAACGTCTGGAAGCAGTACGTGAATCCGATGCGATCCTTCGTGAAGAATTCAAAAATGCAGGACTGGATAAAAAAGTCTGGCAGTATTTTACAGTGGTTCCTGATTTCAAATCCGTCGGTGTGCGTGACAATGCCAGATGTTTTGAATATCCGGTAATCATCCGTGCAGTCAACACTGTGGATGCCATGACTGCTACCATTGAGGAAGTTGACTGGAAGGTACTTCTGAAGATCACAGACCGTATCATGAAGGAAGTTAAAAACGTAAACCGTGTCTGCTATGATATGAGTCCAAAGCCGAACGCTACGATTGAATGGGAATGATCCAAAACGCTGAGGTCAAATGTGGAGATATTTGTGGTTAAACTTACAAATTAAAACGAAAGAGAAATGTGGGTAAAATATGAACAGTAAAATGTTTCAAGAACCAAAGGCTCCTGTAAAACTGCCGGTCATGGAAGACGTGTCTTCTGTACTGGAAGCTGCGAAGGTTTCTGAGGAAGAAATTACAGGCTGCTGTTTTAAAGGAGTGTTTATCACTAAGTTTGATGGGAAACTGCTTCGTTTCAAAAGGGTAGCTTTTGAAAACTGTAAGTTTATCGGCTGTTTTTTCGATGAGGCCAGTTTCACTGATGTACGTTTTAAAAACTGCGATTTTTCCAACACCAGCCTCACGGATGTCTATTTTAAGAGATGTTCCTTTCAGTCCTGCAAGGCAGTTGGAGCTGATTTTTACGGCAGCCTTATGCGGCATGTGTCATTTCTGGAATGTAATCTTTCAGATATGAATCTGGACGCATCCAGAATGAGCTATGTTAAAATAAAGGACACGAATATGGAAGAGTCAAGCCTGAGCAAATGTGGGCTGGATAACATGGACTTACATCAGGTAAAGTTTGCCGGCACCAGCTTTTTCAAGACTGCGCTCAAGGGCGTGGATATGTCTGACTGTGATATGGACAAAATCATCATATCCGACGGCAAGGAGGAACTGAGAGGTGCTGTGCTCAATATGTCGCAGGCCATAGTCTGCGCAAAGCGGATGGGAATTGTGATCAAAGAATTCGAGACAGAAAACTAAATAAAAAATTAGCATTGACTAATGGGCCTGCTCTGGCATAAAATAACATAAACTTCTTTGCACTGCATTTATACTACAGTACAAACTGAGCAGGCACGGATGCTGGGCATCCGTATAGCCGGGTCACTTTTAGTGACAGCAGATGAGCATAGGGCATCTGTGGGACAGTAGATTACTTTATTGTTCCGCAGGTGCTTTTTAAATGGTTGGAAACAGCCCGGGTATTAAGAAGCAGCAGAGAAAGTTATGCAGTATCAAAGAAACAATACCGGGGAGGATTTAAAATGGAACAGGTAAGGAAAGAATTCGTTACGGATGAAAAGGCAAAGAAAATTGCACTTCATGTATCCGGAGTCAGTGTGGCAGGTAATGTGCTGCTCTCTCTCTTTAAACTGCTTGCAGGTATTATCGGTCATTCCGGTGCTATGATCTCTGATGCGGTACATTCTGCTTCCGATGTATTTGGAACGATCATAGCAGTTCTTGGGATCAGCATTTCCAAAAGAAAATCAGATGCCAACCATCAGTACGGACACGACAGACTGGAGTGTGTGGCTGCCATTGTGCTGGCTGTGATCCTGCTGGCCACGGGGCTTGGAATCGGGATCAGCGGTGTGGAAAAAATCATAAAGGGAAACAGTAAAGGGGCAGCGATACCGGGCGTTATCGCACTTGTGGCAGCTGTCGTTTCCATTGTGTTCAAGGAGTGGATGTATTGGTATACCAGAGCAGCAGCCAAGAAGATCAATTCCGGCGCTTTGATGGCAGAAGCCTGGCATCACCGTTCCGACGCGCTTTCTTCTGTCGGAGCATTTGCCGGTATTTTGGGCGCAAGATTGGGTTATCCTATTTTAGATCCCATTGCCAGTGTGATCATATGTTTATTTATAGGAAAAGCGGCTTATGATATATTTAAGGATGCCATAGATAAGATGGTGGATAAATCCTGTGATGATGAGACTCTGGAACAGATGCGCGGCATTATTTCAAAACAGGCCGGCGTGCTGCATATTGATATGCTGCATACGAGGCTTTTCGGAGCAAAAATGTATGTGGATATTGAAATTTCCGCGGATGGCACGCTTTCCCTTGAGGAAGGACATGAGATAGCCCAGAAGGTACATGATGCCGTCGAAAAGGAGTTTCCGCTGGTAAAACACTGTATGGTTCACGTAAATCCCGTATAAAATACAGTTAAGTAAGGTTCACGAAGAATGCGGCTTTGCAGGGGCGATTTTTGTCAGATATTCTGTTTTTAAGATATGGAAGGGAAAATTTCTTGTAAATTGAAGCGGGATATTTTATAATGAAATCTAGTTTTGAGGAATGCAAAAGAACAGGAGGGCACTTTTTTGAAGAGAGAAACCGTAATTGTACTTGATTTTGGCGGCCAGTATAACCAGTTGATAGCAAGACGTGTTCGGGAATGCAATGTATACTGTGAGATCTATTCTTACAAGACAGATATTGAGAAAATAAAAGAAATCCAGCCTAAGGGAATTATTTTTACCGGAGGTCCTAACAGCGTGTATCTGGAGGATTCTCCCACATATACAAAAGAAATCTTTGAGCTGGGAATTCCGGTTCTGGGAATCTGTTATGGTGCGCAGCTTATGATGCATCTGTTAGGCGGTCAGGTAGGCACAGCGCCTGTCAGGGAATATGGAAAGATCGAGGTTACGGTGGAACAGTCTTCCAAGATGTTTGAGAACGTGTCCGAGAAGACAATTTGCTGGATGAGTCACAATGACTATATTGCGAAAGAAGCACCGGGATTTGAGATCATTGCCCATACATCGGACTGTCCGGTTGCAGCAGTGCAGAATCCGGAAAAGAACCTGTACGCGGTTCAGTTCCATCCGGAAGTGCTGCATACACAGGAAGGGAAGAAAATGCTTTCCAATTTTGTTTATAATGTGTGTCAATGCTCCGGTGACTGGAAGATGGACTCCTTTGTGGAGGAGAGCATCAATGCCATCCGTCAGAAGGTTGGAGACGGCAAAGTGCTGTGCGCGCTTTCCGGCGGTGTGGACTCTTCTGTTGCAGCGGTTATGCTGTCAAAGGCAGTTGGAAATCAGCTTACCTGTGTGTTTGTGGACCATGGTCTTTTAAGGAAGAATGAGGGCGATGAGGTTGAGGCAGTATTCGGACCGGAAGGCTCTTATAACCTGAATTTCATCAGAGTAAATGCGCAGGAACGTTTTTATGAGAGATTAAAAGGTGTGGAAGAGCCGGAAGATAAGCGGAAAATTATCGGTGAAGAGTTTATCCGTGTATTTGAGGAAGAGGCGAAGAAGATTGGTGCGGTTGATTTTCTGGTGCAGGGAACGATTTATCCGGATGTTGTGGAGAGCGGAGTGGGCGGAGAGTCCACTGTGATCAAATCTCACCATAATGTGGGCGGCCTGCCGGATTACGTTGATTTTAAGGAGATTATCGAGCCGCTCCGTGACCTGTTTAAAGATGAGGTGCGCAAGGCCGGTCTTGAACTGGGGATTCCGGAGTATCTGGTGTTCCGCCAGCCGTTTCCGGGCCCGGGTCTTGGTATCAGGATCATTGGAGAGGTAACTGCGGAAAAAGTGGAAATGGTGCAGGAGGCTGATGCCATCTGGCGTGAGGAAATCGCCAATGCAGGACTGGATAAGGAGATTGGACAGTATTTCGCAGCATTGACGAATATGAAATCTGTGGGCGTTATGGGGGATGAGAGAACCTATGACTATGCAGTGGCGCTGAGAGCGGTTACTACTACGGACTTCATGACAGCTGAGAGTGCAGAGATTCCCTGGGATGTGATTGGGAAGGCGACAAGCAGGATTGTGAATGAAGTGAAGCATATTAACAGGGTTATGTATGATTGTACGGGGAAACCGCCGGCTACGATTGAATTCGAATAGTAAACAGAAAGCCGTGAGGCCGCATAAACAGCGGGTTTCACGGCTTTAACTATAGGTCGTGGTACTATTTTGGTACTATTATAATAATCAGAATATTTAGTGCTTTATTTTGTGAATAAAGAAATCATTTTTTATTGTATCATTTCTATAAATATTATAGAGATCACTATCAAGAGGCTGGAGCGTTTGTTCTTAAAGGAACAGGCGCTTTTTTAGTAGATATTTAAGGAGAGGTTTGGAATGGAAGGAATAAACAGCAGTTAAATCGAACGATATCAATGCTTTACATGCAAACTATAATACTTTATTATAAGTTGTATGAAAGTAAGGTGATGAAATGACAAAGAAAGAAATGCTGGAACAGCTCTCAAAAGAAAAGAAAGGGATCCTGAGGACAGCAGATGCCCAGGTATTAGGGATCTCCAGGCCCTACTTTTTGGAATTTATCCAAAAGCACGGATATGAAAAGATGGCCCACGGCATCTATCTGTCCCCGGATGCTTGGGAGGATGGGATGTATATCCTGCAGTCTAGATGTCCGCATGTTGTTTTTTCCCACGAGTCTGCTCTATACCTTTTGGGGCTGACAGACCGGGAACCTATGCAGCATACGGTGACTGTAAAAAGCGGCTATAAAACGACAAATCTAAAGGAAGAGGGGGTGATCGTCCACATCGTAAAAAAAGAAAGATATCCGATCGGCATCACAGAGATCGAGACGCCCATGGGCCACATGGTGCGTACTTATAACGCGGAGCGTTCGATCTGTGATATTCTGCGCAGCCGCAGTCAGGTGGAGATCCAGGACAGGCAGACCGCCCTGAAAGAGTATGCCCGCAGCCGGAAGAAGGATATCCCTCTGCTCCTGGAGTACGCAGAGGAGTTCAAAGTCGATAAGATCTTAAAGATATATCTGGAGGTGTTATTATAAGTGATCCACACATCAAGACAATTAAAAGCGCTGGTCCGTAACCGTTCCCATGGGGACAGCACGAAGGCGCAGCTGCTCATACGAAGTTATATCATGGAACGTTTTCTGGAAAGGATCTCCCTGTCGCCGTACAGGGAGAAATTTATTTTAAAAGGCGGAATGCTCATATCCTCCATGGTAGGGGTAGATTACCGTTCCACCATGGATATGGACACTACAGTCCGGAACATGCCCCTGTCTGCAGACCATATGGAAAAGATCATAAAGGATATCATCCGGATTCCCATCGAGGACGGCGTCACGTTTGGGATCAAAAAGATAACAGAGATCATGGAAGAAGAGGAATACGGGGGCATCCGCCTGCATCTGGAAGCTGTCCTGGATACCATGAAGATCCCCTTAAAACTGGATGTTTCCACTGGTGATATCATTACGCCGAAGGAGATCACGTATCAATACTGGCTGATGTTTGAGGAACGGACCATCCCGGTCCTGGCCTATAACCTGGAGACGGTATTAGCTGAAAAGCTCGAGACCGTGCTGAGAAGGGGGACGGCCAACACCAGGCTCAGGGATTTTTATGACCTGTTCCTTTTGCAGAAAGAGTACAGTAGCAGCCTCATCCTCCCGGATCTGAAACAGGCTTTTACAGAGACCTGCCGGCAGAGGGAGACAGGAGCAGAAAAAGGGATGGATGTCCTGAACAGGATCCGGGCAGACCCGGGCATGGAGCGGCTGTGGGAAAACTACAGGCGGAAGTTTGAGTATGCAGAAGGCATATCCTGGGATGAGGTCATGGGAACCGTAGAAATGCTGTATCAGATGACAGCAGAAAAAAAGGAGGAAAAGAGCTTTGAAAAGAAAGAAAGCCCATATAGGGCGAAAGACAGGGATCTATAAGAGAAGGAACTATAGTATGGGAGATACCATATAGAAGCTGGCCGCACATAAAAAATGCAGTCAGCTTTTTTTATGCCCGGGATCCGATATCACGGAAAGGAGTTGGTCCCCATGGAGAGGGAAGAAGCATGTTCTGCATCCCATGCCGCACACAGCAGCATTTTGGCCATTGCCGGGGCATATACCGGTCCGCTGCTGGAACACCTGTATGGGAAGGGACAGAAGACATGTGACATGGAAGATATATATGAAGCTTTGAACGCACTGTATGAGACCAACCGGGTGGAGGAGGCTATGGGCCTTATCCGCGGACTGTTTGCCATAGGGGAGATGGACTATCCCTATCCTCTGGAGGCCTTAGAAAGGTTCAGATCCGCGCGTGAGGCTTTTGTTTCCGAGTTTTTGGCCGGCTTCCAACGGAAGATCACAGAGAGAAGGAAAAGAGAGAAGTGTACAGGAAAGGAAGGAGGCAGATATGCCGCAGAGTAAAGTGATCGCGGTCATCAACCAGAAGGGCGGCGTGGGGAAGACCACGACTACCCTAAACTTGGGGGCCGGGCTTGTACGGGAGGGAAAGCGGGTGCTCTTGGTGGATGCGGACCCTCAGGGGGATCTGACCACATCCCTTGGCTGGCAGGACGGGGACCGCCTGGAGGCGACCCTTGGGACCCGGATGGGAAAGGCCATCGAGGATGTGCCGGTACCGCCGGAGGAGGGCATCCTCCATCATGAAGAGGGGATGGATCTGCTTCCGGCTAACCTGGAGCTGTCGGGAATGGAGCTGACACTGGTATCGGTCATGAGCCGTGAACGTGTCATGCGCAGCTGCCTGGAGCCATTAAGGGACAGGTATGACTACATCCTGATCGACGGGATGCCGAGCCTTGGGATGCTGACCATCAATGCACTGGCGGCAGCGGACAGTGTCATCATCCCGGTACAGTCCCAGTACCTTCCGGCGAAGGCCATGACTCAGCTGATCAAGACCGTGAACCGGGTAAAAAGAGGGATCAATCCGGGCCTGCGGATAGAAGGCGTGCTCCTCACACTGGTGGATCACAGGACAAACCTGGCGAAGACAACAGCAGAAGCACTCCGGAATGGATATGGGGATAAGCTGAAGATATATAGGACCGAGATACCGATCGCGGTGTCCGCAGCGGAAGCCACGACCGTGGGGCAGAGCATTTTTTCCTATGATGGGAAAAGCACGGTTGCCGCGGCATATGAGGCTTTGACAAAGGAGGTGCTTAAGGATGGCGAAAGGCAGCGGCATCCGGTTCACCCTGCCATCGAGCGATGAGCTCTTTAAGACAGAGGAGGCCCGGGAGGAGGAGAAGCTTGAGAAGGTCGTGAACCTTCCCCTCCAAGCGATCTCCGATTTCCCCGGCCATCCTTTTAAGGTGCGGGACGATAAGGAAATGCAGGACCTGGCAGACAGTGTCAGGGACTTTGGCGTCCTCGTCCCTGCCCTGGTACGGCCGAAGGGGGACGGCTATGAGATGATCGCAGGGCACCGCCGCAAGCGAGCAGTGGAGCTTTCCGGCCGTTCAGAGATCCCCTGCATCATCCGGGATTTTACAGAGGAAGAAGCCACGATCATCATGGTGGATTCCAACCTGCAGAGGGAGCATATCCTGCCGTCTGAGAAAGCGCTTGCTTATAAGATGAAATTGGAGGCTATGAAAAGACAAGGTCAGCGAAATGATTTAACTTCGGACCCAGTGGGACCGAAGTTTCGTTCTAATGAGGAATTAGCTAAAAAATCGGAAGAGAGTGTGACTCAGATTAAACGCTATATCCGCCTTACAGAACTGATCCAGCCCATCATGGATATGGTGGACGATGGAAAGATCGTTTTTCGGCCGGCGGTAGAGCTTTCCTATATCCCAAAGGATCTGCAGGAGACACTTTTGGATGCGATGGAATGTGAGGACTGCACCCCGTCCCTTGCCCAGGCGCTCAAGATGAAGAGCTTTGCAAAAGAAGGGCGCCTGAGTGAGGATGTCATCTTTTCCATCCTGCAGGAAGAGAAACCAAACCAGATAGAACAGTTCAAGATACCGAAAAAGCGCCTGAGCAAATATTTTCCTGAAGGGACGTCCGCAAAAAAGATGGAAGATACGATCTTAAAAGCGCTGGAGCAGTATCTGAAACGGCAGAGGAGCATGGAGCGGTGAAGGTACGCCAAGGGGGGAGTCTATCCCGTCTCCCTATGGCAGGCCGCGTCCGGTTTTCCCCTCTCCACACCTCACCCCTTTCGTTACCAGCTATACCAGCTCAAAGAAAAAAATATGGCTTCCGGAACGTAGTGGTAAGGGATAGGGCTGGATGGAAGCGGGGATATGGAAAGAGACCTTGACAGTTTGTATGTTTTTTATGTTTGAATGGCGTGGTCACAAAGAAAGGAGGGCTGTATATGACACTGAAACTGGGGATCACAGTGCTGTTAGTGGTATTTATCGCAGGGGCTGTCATCTGGCTGAACCTGCGGCACAGAAAGAAATGAAGGCCGGCAGGATCATGACCGGCAAAAAGGAGGGATGCGCCGTGAAGGAGCAGGAAGAAAGGAAGGAGACAGATCTGCAGGGGCTGCGGGAACTGGTCCGCCAGCTTGAGGACGGGCAGATGCTCACCGTGAGCCTGGGAGAGGAGGAGGACGATGCATGAGCTGGAAGTGGTGAAGATCCGTCTGGTAAAGGGTACCTCCCTGTATAGTGACAAAGAGCTGAACTCCCCTGAGGCTGTCATGGAGCTGATCGCCGGGGAGATGGCCTTATATGACCGGGAAGTCCTGTGCATCCTGAACCTGAAAACAGATGGGACACCCATCAATCTGAACATCGTGAGCGTAGGCACCGTCAATCAGGCCATGGTCATCCCGGGGGATGTGTTCAAGAGCAGCATCCTGTCAAACGCGGACCACATCATCGCGGTGCATAACCATCCGAGCGGGAAGATCCTCCCGTCTAGATCGGATCTTTATATCACCCAGAGGCTGCGGCTTGGCGGGGAGCTCATGGGCATCCCGTTATCTGATCATATCATCATCGGGGGAGGCAGCGGGCAGATGTTCAGTTTCCGGGAGCATGGCCTCCTGCAGGCGGATCCAAAAGAGATGGAACAGTTCTTCCGGTCAATGAAAAAAGAGGCATGCCGGGAGCGGTGAACAGGAGGTGAGAGAAATGGGGTATATCCCGCCCGAAATGGTTGAAAAGGCAAGACGGATGGACCTTCTGACGTATCTGCAGACCTTCGAGCCCGGAGAGCTGGTCCATGTCTCCGGAAACACGTATGCGACGGCCACCCACGACAGCCTTAGGATCAGCAACGGCAAATGGTGCTGGTTCAGCCGCGGCATCGGCGGACGTTCCGCTTTAGATTACCTTGTAAAGGTGAAGGGGTGTTCCTTTCTGGAAGCTGTAGAGACACTGAGCGGCATCCCATGTCCGGAGACACGGCCGGTCCATAAAAAAGAACCTGCCCCCAAAAGGCTTCTGCTGCCCGAAAGAGCGGAGCACGCAGACCGGGTCATCGAATACCTTAAGAGGCGCGGGATCTGCCGGGAGGTACTGGAGTTCTGCCTGGAAACGGGCAGGCTTTATGAGAACAGGAACGGCCACAGCGCGGTCTTTGTGGGAATGGATAAGGAGGGGAGGCCGAGATATGCCGCCATCCGGGGCATGGGCGAAACTGGATACAAAGGGGATGCCTCCGGCAGCGATAAGCACTTTTCCTTCAGCATCCCGGGAAAATGCGGGACGCTCCAGGTCTTTGAGGGGGCGGTGGATGTGCTGTCCTATGCCACCCTGCGGATCCTGGATGAGAAGGACTGGAGGCAGGAGCACCTGCTTTCCCTTGGGGGCGTGTATGTCTCCAAAAGACCTATGGAACAAAGAAAACTCCCTGCGGCGCTGAAACAGTACCTGCAGGACCATCCGGAGATCCGGACCGTGATCACGAACCTGGATGATGACAGGGCGGGGCGGGAGGCAGCTCTGGCCATCGAAAGGCTCCTGCCGGAGAAGTACCGGGTGTCCCTGCGCCTCCCGTTGTATGGGAAGGATGTCAATGACACCTTATGCCACAGGCTGGGGCTTCCGATCGTCCGGACGGTGCAGAAGGGAAAGAAAAGAGAAGAAGAAAGATGACAGAAGGAAGGGAGGGGGAATGTATGGAGAAATGGGGGTACAGGGAATACAGGCAATGGATCCTGTCCGAGATGCGGATGTATTATCCACCCAATGAAGGCTTTGCCGTTTATACCCAGTGGATAGAAAAGAACAACATATCCCTGGAGGCGCTCATCATCCGGCATGTGACGGAACAGGAGGTGCCAGTCTTTTATCTGAAAGACTTTTATGGAGCGTACCGGGGCGGAGTGCCGCTGCAGGGGACTGCCATGCATATCTGCCGTCTGTATGAATGCCGCAGGCAGCTGCGGGCACCCTTTGGAGAGCTCAGTGACTTTGGGGCGGTGAAGGACAAGCTGCGCATACACCTGGTGGAAAAGGAGGGGAACCAGAGATATCTGGAGGAGGGTCCGTACCGGATCCTCACTTTAGGAGCCGCCATTGTGACAGCAGAGGTGCTGGACACACCAGATGGGAAGTTCTGCGCCCGGGTGACGGAGGAGCTGTTAAGAGGATACGGCATCTCTGATGACCGGTTGTTTGAGACCGCCATGGAAGAGACATGCAGGCAGGAACCGGCCTGTTTTTTTCCTTATGAAAGGGCAGGGAACGCCCTGGGGGAAGCACTCAAAGAGGATCTGGGAGCCGAGCCGTATCTGTACGTCCTGACGAACCGGTCGGGACAGTTCGGGGCTGCGGCTGCTTTATATCCGGGAGTCCTTTCGGAGGCCGGAGAGGTCCTGGGGGAGGATTTTTATCTCCTCCCGTCCAGTGTCCATGAGCTGCTGGCCATACCGAAATCTGAGGGGCTGAAACCGACATATCTGCGGAAGATCCTGCAGGAGGTGAACGCGGAAAGGACAGCGCCGGAGGAACAGCTCGGGAGCGAGGTCTTTGTCTATCAGAGAAGAGAGGAGCGGATCGCACCGTGCATAGGAAAGATGAGAGAACGGGAGGAGAACAGATGAAGGAAAACGACAGAAAAGGAGCAGAAGAAAGGGTACATGGAAAGCCATATACAGAGTGGGAGCCGAAAACGGACGCATACAAGAGGCTGAAGGCCTATTGGGAGAAGGCTGCCGGACTGGCGGAAAAAAAGACAGGACAGGGTGCCGGAGAGCTCAGGGAAAAGGAGGCGGGGCATGATGGAACATGATATCTTTTATTTTCAGGAACAGCTTTTAGCCGGGTTAAGGGAATACCTTCCCGCGGATGCCGGATATGTATACCGGATGGAGACAGTGGAAAAGAACAGGGAGACAAGGCATGCCCTGGTCATCGGGAAAAAGACAGACAGCATCATCCCGACCATATATATGGAAGGGTATTTTCAGGCGTATGAGAACGGGTATCCCTTATCCAGCATCTGCAGGGATATCTGCCAGGACATCCTCACAAGGGAGCCGCCCCGGCTGGATATGGGGAAGGTGCAGGACTATGAGCAGATAAAGGAGAACCTGCGCCTGCGCCTGGTGAGCCGGGAGGATAACCGAAAGTACCTGGAACAGGGGCCGTACCGGATGGATACCATAGGGGCCATGGTGGTGTACGCAGACCTGGATGAGAGCCTGATGGGCCAGGAGATGGGCATGCGGATCACACATAGGCTGCTGCAGGGGTACGGGGTCACAGAAGGCCAGCTCTTTGACGAGGCCATGACCCAGACACGGATGCACTGCCCGTTCACCCTGCAGTCCATGGACAGCCTGATCGAGGAGATGACGGGGATGCGGGGGCCCGGCGGCTGTGACATGCACATCCTGACAAACCGGGATAAGTTCTATGGCGCGTCCGTATCCCTGTATCCGGATACGCTCCCGAAGGTGCGGGAGATGCTGGGGGAGGATTTCTATGTCCTGCCTTCCAGCGTCCACGAACTGATCCTCTTACGTAAGTCCGGGCAGCATACTCCTTATGACCTGCGCGCCATGGTACGCCAAGTGAACCGGGAGCAGGTGGCGCCGGAGGAACAGCTGTCCAATGAGGTGTTTGAATACCGGGGAAAGGAAAGGCAGCTCCTGCCGTGCAGGATAAAAGAAAGGGAGAGGGAGCGTTGAGTGACAAAGGAGATACGATCCGCGTCCTGCTCGTGAGGCCAGGGAAAGCGCCGGAGGTCATGGAGATGGAGAACAGCCTGTCCGGGATGCAACGCGCGGTGGAAGGAAATATCGAGATGCTCCTGCCTTTTGAGGAGGAAGTGGCCCTTGTCTGTAATGAGGAGGGAAAACTGGACGGGCTGCCCTTGAACCGGGGCATCCGGGACCGGGAAGGGTGTCTGCTGGATATCGTGGCCGGGAACTTCTTTTTGTGCCGGGCCCCGAGGGACAGCAGTGCGTTTGAGAGCCTGACAGAAGGGCAGATAAAAAGATACAGGGAGATGTTCCGGTATCCGGAGATGTTCTTACAGATGGGACGGGAGATCTTCCCGATAAAGATAAAAGAACAGGAGACCGGCAGGGACAGCAGGTAAAAGAGCCGCAGAGGGACGGGGGCGTACATCATACCAGCAAGCATCGTGTTTGTGATACCACAAACACCGTTTACCAGGGGAGCGCCCCTGGGACCCTCTGCTATCAGGAAAGGAGGCAGCCGTATGGCAGGTTTTATGGTGGGGTTTCTCATCGGCACCCTGTTCGGGGTGTCCATCATGTGTCTGGTACAGATCAACCGGTATCATGGAAAGGACGGGGAAGGGACATGAGAAAACGGAACGTCCACATCCAGTTCTGGCTGGACCGGAAAGAAGCAGAACATCTGCAGAAGCTCGTAAAGAGGAGCGGCCTTGGCAGGGAGACGTATCTCCGGCAGCTGATAAGAGGCGTGGTCCCCAGGGACGCACCGCCGCCAGACTATCATGCCATGATGCGGGAGCTGTACCGGATCGGGAACAACCTGGACCAGATCGCGGCGAAGGCCCACACCCTGCAGGTGATGGATGTGCAGCGCTATGACGAGGCAGTGAAGGAGTTCCGTGACGCTGTCCGCACCATCACAGAAGCCGTGGTCCTGCCGGAAAAGAGGAAGTGATGGCAACTACATCTTTATGGAGCGTAAAAGGGTGGCTGGGGAAGGTGGTCATCTATGTGGAGGATCCAAAGAAGACAGAAAACCCTGCCTTTTACGGGGATGACAGGCTTACCGGACAGCAGGAGCAGAGCCTTGAGGATGTCATCTCCTACGCGGTCAATGAAAGAAAGACAACCGATACCGGGGAGACGGCATGCAGGGCCAGGGAGGGAGGAGCCGTAAAACAACGCTTTGTATCCGGCATCAACTGCTCGCCGCTGACCGCAAGGGAGGAGATGATGGCGGTGAAGAAACGGTTCGGGAAGGATAACGGGGTCATGGCCTACCATGGGTACCAGTCCTTTGCCCCGGGAGAAGCAACGCCGGAGGCCGCCCATGAGATCGGCGTCCGCCTGGCAGAGCGGCTGTGGGGAGACCGGTATCAGGTGCTGGTCGCCACCCATCTGGATAAGGAGAGCCACCTGCACAACCATTTCGTGGTGAACAGCGTATCCTTCCTGGACGGCCTGCGGTATTACCGCAGTGAAAAAGATTACTATGCCATGCGCAGGGAGTCGGACCGGTTATGCCTTGAATACGGCTTGTCCGTCCTGCTCCCGGATGCAGCGCGGGGACGTCCCAGACAGTATGGGGAATGGAGGGCTGAAAAAGAGGAGAGGCCGACCTTTAGAGGGCTCATACGGTCGGATGTGGATGAGGCCGTCCATATGTCCAGGACAGAGCAGCAGTTCTTTCAGTATCTGCGGCAGAAAGGATACGACATCAAGTTTGGCAGTGACATCACGGTACGCCCGCCGGGAAAGGAGCGGGGGATGAAGCTGGCCCGGAACTTTGGCCCGGAGTACACCCGGGAGGCCATCTGCCGGCGTATCCTGGAGCATCCGGTAAGAAAACAGAGAGGGCCGGTACTAAGCAGCAGACAGGGAGCACGGCATGCCCGGCTTTTGGGAGACCGGAAGAAGGCGAAACACACCGGCGGCCTTCGCGGGCTGTACCTGTATTACTGTTACTGCTTAGGCACCCTGAACACCCGGGAGCGGCCGGGCATGTCTGAAAGGGCGCGTTTCCTTCTGCGAGAGGATCTCATGAAGATGGAGCAGATCTCCAGGGAGACCCGGTTTTTGTGCACCAGCCGTATCGACACGGCGGAAGCGCTGGCGGCCTGCAGAAAAGACCTGGAGATCCAGATGGGGGAGCTTAGTAAGGCGCGTAGGCATCTGCGGAGCAGGAACCGGAGGGAGTCGGATGACGGGAAGAGAGAGGAGCGTAAAGAAGAGATCCGGGAGATGACCAGAAGGATCCGGAAACTCAGGGGAGAGCTGACGCTTTGTGACGGGATCGCCAGGCGCTCCGGCATCCTGAAAGAGACACTGGGGATCCTGCATGAGGAAGAACAAAAGGAGGGAAAGGAACATGAACACAGGGGGAGAGGCGGCCGAGCAGGTCGTTAGGATGTCCCTGGAGACAGGGGAGGTGGCACTGAAGATCACCGGGCAGGCGGCAAAGCATCTGGCGGTCATGCTGTATGCGGTCCTAAAGGACCAGAAAAGGACAAAAGGCCGGGTACGCTTGGAATCCCTGTGCCGGAACAGCCGTGAAGTGAAGGTCTTCACTGTCAGAAAGGAGGACGTGGGGACCTTTGTGCGGAGGGCAAGGGACTACGGGCTTCTTTACTGCGCAGTCCGGGGACAGAAGGACGGGATGGTGGACTTCATGGTGCGCCTGGAGGACGCCTCCAAGGCGGACCGCATCGTGGAGCGGTTCCGGCTGGCGTCTGTGGAAGAGAAGGATGTGAAGCTGGAAGTGGAGCATCCAAAGAGGAAACGGGGCAGGGAAAGCCGGGAGCAGAGAGGGGCAGCCCGCAAAGATAAGATCTCAAAAGCAGAGACGGAGCCAGAGACCGGGGAGGACGCTCTGCTGGAGGAGCTGCTTGGAGGACAGGAGGAGAGAAAAAAGGACCCTTTGAGAGCGGGGGCGGAAAAGCCCCGTCCGTCCGCGCCTATCTCAGGGACGCCAAAAAAAGAAGGGGATATCTCTAAAGAGCAGGAACAAAAGCGCCCCTCTGTAAAGAGACAGCTGCAGGAGATACAAAAGGAAAGGCAGGCATCAAAAGAGGGCAGCCGGATGAGACAGGCAGAGAGGAACAGCGCCGCCCACAACCAGCCGGGGAGACGAAAAAAGGACAGGGGCCAGAGAGTGAGGTAAGGGAAATGGAAGATCTTGACGCATTATTGAACACCGGTGCAGTGCCGCAGGATGAACGGACAGCCGACTTCATCGCGGAGAGCCGGGCAAACCGGAGCTTCTGCTATGAAACGGCAGAACGCGGAGCCCTGCGGGTGGCAGAAGACCCGGAGGCATTTAAGGCTTATCTGGATGTACAGAGCCGTTTCCTGCGGTATACGCCCAATAACGTGCTCCTGATACTGGAGCAGAAGCCGGAGGCAAGGAAACTGGGGAACATGGCCTACTGGAGGGATAAGAACACTTTTGTGAAACGGGCAGAGAGGAGCCGGCCCGTCTTCCTCCTGGAACCGGGGAAGGAATACCGGAGGGAGGACAACACCATCGGTCAGTATTACAATGCCAGGAAGCTGTATGACATCTCCCAGACCACGCTTGCGCCGTCAGAATGGGGACTGGGGAAAACGTATGGGGACAGGCAGCGGATACAGGCGCTCATCAGCCGGACCCCGGCAGCCATCCATACCGTGGAAAAGGAGCCTGAAGGTGCGGTGTTCGTGCCAAAAGAGCATAGTATCCTTGTACAGAAGGGCATGGGGGCAGAAGCCGTATTCCGGTGCCTTTCCAGGGAGCTGGCCCATGCAGAATTTGCAAACGGAGAGGAGGGATACGACCGGGAGTGCTGCGGGTTTCAGGCGGAATGTGTCTCTTATATCCTATGTAAGAGATACGGCGTGGAACCGGAAGGACCAAAAGACTTTGGTAAGGCACAAGCTCTTCTCGCGGGTCTTAGCCCTCAAAAGATCAAACAGGAGCTGGCCGTGATCCGGGATGCGGCGGGGAAGATAGCGGAACGCATGGAAAAAAGCCTGTCCGAACAGAAACGGAGACAGAAGGGCCAGACGGACAGACAGCAGGAAGGGCGCTGAGGCAGTGGGACAGAGAAAGGAAGAGCAGATATGAGAAAGGATAAGGGTCAGGGTGTGCTCCTTGCAGCCCTGGGGATACTGCCGGTGCTGTGGTTCTCACTCCTTGCGGCACCTCATCTTAAGGGCGGGCTGTCCGGGATCCTAGCGGGATTGACCACAGCATTAGAGCATCCGGCCCAGATAAGATGGGTGGAACAGAGTCCGAAGACCGCGGTCTGTTTTCTGGGAGCCTATCTCATGGGCATTGGCATCTATCTGAGCACCCGCCGGAACTACCGGAAAGGGGAGGAGCACGGCTCGGCCAGATGGGGGAGCGCCCGGGCCATGGACCGGCGATACGCGGACAGGCAGAAAGAGAAGAACCGCATCATGACCCAGCACGTGTCCATCAGCTACAACAGCTATCGGCATAAACGCAACCTGCTGACCATGGTGGTGGGCGGGAGCGGTTCCGGAAAGACCCGGTATTACTGCCTGCCGAACCTGATGCAGGCCAACACCTCTTTTGTGGTGCTGGACCCCAAAGGGGAGAACACCAGGGCGACCGGGAACCTCATGAAAGCAAAAGGATATGAAATCCGGGTGCTGGACCTCATCAATATGGAGCGGTCACACTGCTATAACCCGTTTTGCTACCTGCGGACAGACCAGGATGTACAGCGGCTGGTCACAAACCTGTTCAAGGCCACCACACCCAAAGGGAGCCAGTCCAATGACCCCTTCTGGGACACTGCGGCCAGCATGCTCTTATCTGCCCTGATCTTTTATCTCTGGTATGAGGCACCGCCCCGGGAGCAGAACTTCCCCATGGTCATGGAGATGCTGCGGGCAGGGGAGGTGCGGGAGGATGATGACAGTTACCAGTCTCCTCTTGATGAGCTCTTTTCCAGGCTGGAGATGAAGGATCCGGAGCACATCGCAGTGAAATACTATAAGGACTACCATTCCGGTTCGGCCAAGACCCTGAAATCCATCCAGATCACCCTGGCGGCCAGGCTGGAGAAGTTCAACATCCCAAGCGTTGCGGGGCTGACCGCCACGGATGAGCTGGACCTGCAGCTCTTAGGGGAGAAGAAGATGGTCTTATATGCCATCATCCCGGACAACGACACCTCCTACAATTTCCTCGTGAGCATCCTGTACACCCAGCTCTTCCAGCAGCTGTTCTACCGGGCGGACTACGTGTACGGGGGAAAGCTGAAGGTGCCGGTCCACTTTTTGATGGATGAGTTCTGCAACGTCTCCCTGCCGGATGACTATACCAAGATACTGAGCGTCATGCGCTCCCGTGATGTGTCCGTCTCCATGCTGATCCAGAACGTGTCCGCTCTAAAGGCACTGTTTGAAAAAGACTGGGAGAGCGTCATCGGCTGCTGTGACGAATTTTTATACCTGGGGAGCAATGAGACGGCGGCCCATAAGCTCATCAGCGAGTCGTTTCTGGGGAAGCAGACCATCGACATGAACACCTATGGGAAGTCCACCGGGCACTCCGGCAGCTACTCGACCAACTATCAGATCACAGGCAGGGAGCTGATGACGCAGGATGAGCTGCGGATGCTGGACAACCGGTATGCCCTTCTCTTTATCCGGGGGGAGCGCCCGGTCATGGACCTGAAATATGACATCCTGAAGCATCCAAACGTGGATCTTACCACAAATGGGAAGGGAAAGCCGTACCGGCACGGGGAAGTGAAGAAAGCTTCGGCCAGCATCACCTTTGACGGCTGGCTCTTAGATACTACGGATCTTGATCTCTATGAGGAGGAGGCAGGGCAGTATGAACTTTTGAGTGAGGAGGAACTGGAACTTTTACTGGAGAAAACAGAGGAGGAGAAAGAACATGGACAAGAAGGATAGGAAAAGGAGGTACCCGGACCTCAGGAGACGATGGGTCATCCTTTTCTTTGCGGCAGTGATGCTGAGCGTCATCCCGGGAGCTGTGCCGGTGCTGGCATCCAATGACCCGTTACAGGTAGTGAACAATTTGAGTGATTTCATCTTCGGACTCATCCGTGCCATCGGGATGATCCTTCTGGGACTCGGTATCATGCAGATCGGGCTGGCCTTAAAGTCCCATGACCCGTCCCAGAGGGCGAACGGGTTCTTAACAATGGCAGGCGGTGTCATCATCACCTTTACCAAAGAGATCCTGGAGCTGATCACCGGGTAAGGGGATGACAAGAAGAGAGGAAAGGAGGCGGAGGGATGGAAACAGACAGCTGGATCGTCCAGAACCTGCAGAACGCCCTGAACACCTGGAACCATAAGCTGGCGGAGATCTGGACCATCATCACCCAGACACCGGAGGAATTCCGGGGCGGGAGGATCTGGACGGTCATACGTGACATACACGGGGCACTGCAGGCCATAGGCTATGCGCTGCTGGTCCTGTTCTTTGTTGTAGGTGTTGTCAAGACCTGCGGGAGCTTTGCGGAGGTCAAGAAACCAGAGCATGCACTGAAGCTCTTCATCCGTTTCGCCCTGGCAAAAGGGGCCGTGACCTACGGCATGGAGCTTATGACGGCCCTGTTCCGGATCACCCAGGGGATCGCAGGCTCCATCATGGCCTCTGCGGGATTTTCAGACCCATCGGAGACACTGCTCCCGGACAGCATCGTGGAGGCGGTGGAGGACTGCGGTTTCTTAGATAAGATCCCTTTGTGGGCGGTGACACTCTTAGGGAGCCTGTTCATCACGGTCTTATCGTTCATCATGATCTTGAGCGTATACGGCAGGTTCTTCCGGCTCTATATGTACACAGCCATCGGGCCGGTCCCTCTTGCCGCCTTTGCCGGGGAGCCGTCCCAGAACGTGGGGAAGAGCTTCTTAAAAGGGTACGCAGCCGTATGTCTGGAAGGGGCAGTCATCGTGCTGGGATGCATCATCTTTTCCATCTTTGTGGAGAGCCCGCCGGTGGTGGACAGTGATGCGGCTGCAGTGACACAGGTGTGGTCGTATGTGGGGGAATTGATCTTTGACATGCTGGTGCTCGTGGGTGCCATCAAGATGTCAGACCGGGTCGTGCGGGAGATGATGGGACTGTAGAGAGATCTGGTTCTGGATATCAGAAGTTACCGGATATCCTGTCAGCGGATAAAAAAGTGGGAATGATGAAAAACGTAATGGATGGATATGGATCGCTGCCAAAAGGTAATGTGCGGAATCCACACGCTGCGATCCGGGTTTTAAACCTATCGAGTTCGATAGGTTAAAAAAAGGCCGGAGATAATGCCTTTACATTGATACTACAGTAATGAAAAGGCAGCGAAGCCAATAGGGAGCATATCAAAATCAGAAACATGTGGAGAACTTATGCTCATTTCAAAGGAGGACGCATGGGAAAACCAAGGGGGCGGTCTGCCGGGAATGCGGAGAGGTATCTATTTATCTTGAAGACCCGGAAAGATTAAAAGGAATTGAGACATAAAAGGTTATATGAGAGAACTATTACAAGAAAAAAATGAAGAGAACACCAGATAACGCCCGGTCATCTGGTGTTTCGCATCTTCACCATATAGGATCAGAACTATGGTTTTGTAAAAGATAGAAGCAGGTCTCCTGCCTTTTTTCTATGTAGAAATTTAAGTTTGCTGTCAGATAACAGGCGTGTCATCATCGCAATAGCGCATATCACCATTGCCGTCAATGTAAACATCCGACATGCTGACACCCATCTGTCTGGCCCTGCCGATCTGCCAGGCGATATCTTCTTCCATGGCCCGGGCGCGCCGTCTGTCCTTTATGGCTTCGGCAAGGGAGGAAAACCAGCTGAGGATGGTGATCAGAACGAGCAGGCCTAAGATCCCCAGTGCCAGCATCTCATGGGCGGAGGCCCAGCGGTTCAGGACCGTAGAGATCGCGAGGAAATAGAGCAGGGGAATGGTCAGGCGCAGTTTTCCGGCGGCTTTAAAAGCAATGGAAAGCAGTAACATCAAACAGGTGATACCAAGAGACACAAGTGCGTACATCATAAGATCCCCTCCAATCAGATGTGTTTTTTCTTTTAGTATAAAGGAAGGCAGAGACCGGCGCAACTGTATCAGGACGGTATTGAAAAAATAGGATAGGAGAAGAACAGTGGAAGTAAAGATCAATAAGGAGATACGGGAATACACAGAGAACATGTTTTTTGGACTGTCCATGCGGCAGTTCTTTTTTTCTGTCCTGGCCTGCGGGGCAGCGATCAGTCTATACTTTTTTGCAAAGCAGTATCTATCAGATGAAGCGGTGAGCTGGATCTGCATCCTGGGGGCTCTGCCCTTTGTGTTCTTAGGGTTCTTCCGATACAACGGGATGACAGCGGAACAGTTCCTCTGGGCCTTTATAAAGTCAGAACTTTTGACCCCCAAGATCCTGGTGTTCCGTTCCGAAAATCTATACTATGAAGCACTGAAGCCCATGCGGAAGGCAAAAGAAAAGGAGGAGAGGAAGAAACATGATCAAGACGCTTAGGCAGGCAGTCCTGCAGGAAAAAGAGCGCTTCCGGATACCCCGGAGTGTCCAGCATCTGATACCCGCAGAACGGATCTGGCCGGATGGGATCTTCCTGTGCGGCAGGAAATACACTATGATGTACCGGTTCACGGATATCAACTATGCGGTGGCAGGAAAAGAGGATAAGAAGTCCATGTTCTTTGCCTGGTCGGATATCTTAAACTCCCTGGACTGCGGCGCCGCGGCGAAGCTCACGGTCTTTAACCGCAGGATAAACCATAAGGAGTTTGCTAAACGCATCCTGCTCCCCATGCGTGGGGACGCGCTGGATGGATACCGGGAGGAGATGAACCAGATCTTATCTGACAAGGTGCGGGGCGCAAATGGAGTCGTACAGGAAAAATATATCACTATCTCTGTCTGCCGGAAGGACATCCAGGAGGCACGGAACTATTTTGCCAGGACGGGCACAGACCTGGCGGGCAGGTTTGCACAGCTGGGATCCCAGTGCCTCCCTCTGGATGCGGCGGAGCGTCTCCGGATCTTGTATGATTTCTACCGGGCCGGGGAGAAGGAGGATTTTTCCTTTGATATGAGGACAGCCATGAAAAGAGGCCAGAGCTTCAAGGACTGCATCTGCCCGGAATCCTTTGAGCATGGGAGCGACTACTTCAAACTGGGCGCACGCTATGGAAGGGTGCTGTTTTTAAGGGACTATGCCAACTATATCAAGGACGAGCTGATGAACAAGCTGTCAGAGGTGAGCAGGAACCTGATGATGAGCATGGACATCATCAGTGTGCCCACGGACGAGGCGGTGAAGGAGGTGGAGAACCGGCTCTTAGGGGTGGAGACCAATATCACCAACTGGCAGCGCAGGCAGAACGCCAGCAATAACTTTTCCGCCATCATCCCCTACGACATGGAGCTGCAGAGGAAGGAATCCAAGGATTTTTTGAACGACCTGACCGTCCGGGATCAGCGGATGTTCTTCGGGGTCCTGACCCTTGTGCTGACCGCCGATACCAGGGAAGAGTTAGAAAGAGACACTGAGTCCATCCTGGCACTGGGCCGGACAAATATGTGCCAGTTCGCGATACTTCGGGAACAGCAGATAGAGGGGCTTAATACAGTGCTCCCTTACGGGATACGGAAGATCCACGCCCTGCGGACCCTGAACACAGAGAGCCTGGCTGTCTTCATGCCGTTCAATACCCAGGAGATCATGCAGGAGCGGGGCCTTTACTGCGGTGTCAACCCCATGTCCCACAACCTGATCCTTTTGGACCGGGGGAAACTGATGAACCCTTCCTGCTTTATCCTGGGCGTACCGGGGAGCGGAAAGTCCTTCCGGGCAAAACTGTTCATCATCCTGGTGGTGCTGGCCACAACAAAAGACCAGATCCTCATCTATGACCCGGAAGGGGAGTATGAGGCCCTGGTAGAAGCACTTGGAGGCGTGAGCCTGCCCATCGCTGCGGGAAGCTCCGTGAATCTGAACGCCATGGACATGGTGGCAGGGTACGGGGAAAAGAACCCGGTCATCGACAAATCCCAGTTCATCCTGTCTCTGTATGAAAGGATCAGCAAAGGTGAGCATGTGGGGCCCAGGGAAAAGAGCATCTTAGATCGCTGTGTGGAACAGGTATATAAGCAGAAGGAAAAATACGGCATCCTTCCGTCTCTGCCAGAGCTGCGCAAGATCCTGCTCCAGCAGCCGGAACAGCAGGCAAGGGACCTTGCCCTGATGCTGGAGCTGTTCACAGAAGGGTCTTTGAACATCTTTTCCCAGCCGACGAACATCAATCTGAAGAACCGCATCATCTCCTTCAATACCAGGGATATGGGGGAAGAATTGAAAGAACTGGGCCAGCTGGTCATCACGGACCATATGATCAACCGGGTGACCGTCAACTGGGAGCAGGGCATCCGGACCCACATCTTCCTGGACGAGTTCCACACCCTCCTGCAGCAGGAGTACAGCGCGAATTTCTTCGACAGTGCTTACAGGCGGTTCCGGAAGCGTGATGCCTGGCTGACCAGTATGACCCAGAACGTGGAATATATCCTGGACTCTGTAAAGACCAGGACCATGCTGTCAAACTCAGAGTTCATCGTCATGTTCAACCAGTCCGAACCGGACAGGAAGGAACTGGCAAAGCTTTTGCATATCTCAGAACAGCAGCTGGCTTTTGTGACGAACGCACAGGCCGGGAACGGCCTTCTGCGGGTAGGGCATTCCCTGATCCCGTTCGTGAGTGACTTCCCAAAGGACAGCAGCCTGTATGGACTGATGAGCACAAGCCCAAGGGAGGACTAAAGGTCAAAAGAAAGAAGATCGACAAATGAAAAAAGACAGGAGAGAGTGAGAGCTGACAGAAAGGGAGGATGAGGAAGATGGACACTATGCTGCAGGTACCGATCGGGGAAAATGGGCATCTGAAGGAATTCTTTGAGATGTGCAGACAGGGAGGTCTGTCAAAAGAAGGGCAGGAGATCGAACAGCTCCTGCTCGTCCTGGAAAACATGGAAAAGCAGTATGAGGCAGTGACAAGGGAGCTGCAGGAGGTAAAGGGAGAACTATCCAAAGTCAAAAACGGAAGTGTGAAAGGAAAGGCCCTGTCACTGATCCGGCAGACAGAGTCCTATGTGGAGGAGGGAAAGGAGCAGGCGGTGGCCATCAAAGGCCGGATATTAGCCAGCATCGAGAGAGCAGTAGAGCACGCAAAAGATACAGGGACTCTCTTGATAGCCCAGGCCATTGACCTGACGCGGATACCCATTGCACTCAAACGTCTGCAGATCCGACTGGAACGGTCAGTGGAAGGGACGAGGCAGGCCGGAGAACGGTTACAGCTCATAAAGAAGGAATTTACCTTTGCCAGGACCCATCTGAAAAATATAGGAAGGGCTGTAAGACATGAGGAGCTCCTGCAGCCTATAACATCGGAAGATAAGGGACGGATGACCGGTGCGGAACGGACGCTGAAGGGGATCGAGGAAAAGTTCTCTGCCATGGAGAAAAAGACAGGGCAGGCACTGGATAAACTCTGCACATTCAAAGAGCATCTGGGGAGACCGGAGGGAGGCAGGGATTCTGTAAAAGGGACCCTCAGAGAGATAAAACGGGAAAAAGAAACCCCGGACAAACGGGAGACTAAGGAAATGACGAGAGAGTAGAGCAGGCTTGAGGGGCCTGTTCTTTTTCGTGAAAGGAGGAACACATGGAAAAGATACGATTTGCAAGCAGGGAGCATGAGGCATTTTATGAGCAGATGCTTAAGAGATGCGGGAACCGGGATTGTTATCATCAGGCATTTTTTTATTGCCTGGGGATCGCAGCAGAGACAAGAGAGAATGTGGAGTCCCTGTTTGATCTTGACGAGGACTGCATCCGGTTTGAAGGCATGGAACAGGGATGGCAGACCAGCGGGAGCCGGCGCCTCTGCCGTCTGGCTTATAATCTCTGGAACGGGTATATAGAGGAAGGAGCGGAGCGTATGTCAACACCTTATGGGCTGTTTGACTGCAGCTATTCTCCTTATTTTATGGAGGCTGTCCGTATCCGGTATCCAGAATATTTCCGGGGAGACAGGACTTTGGCAGAGCTGCGGGAGAAACAGGGACGATAGAGAGAAGGAGAGGAGCATGGCGGATATAAGGACCAGAGAAAAAGTAAAGGATGTCCGGACCATCGACCGCCTGCAGGCAGCCACCCATCATGCAAAAGAGGGGTATGTACGCACAAAAGAACAGATGGCGGAGGAGGTCTCCGGCAGGGAATCCTCCCCTTCGGGATATGCCACGGATCAAATGGAAAGGGAAGTGGAAAGAGGTACGGAAACCGCTGTCCGAGAAGGAGCCAGAAGGGGCATGGCGGCCGTTTCTCTGACCTGGAAAAAAGTCCGGGATATGAAGGAGAGAAGGGAGGAGAAAACGGATACCAGTACGGATGGGACAGATGAAAAAAATAATGAATTTTTACCAAAGGAAACAGGGACAGATGCTTCTTCGGATATACCATTTGAAAGAGAGCAGGCAGGATGGGAGAGGTCGAGCCCAGCTAGGAGTAGCGGACATGACGAACAGGGGTCGGATACAGATCTCAGACAGAGGCAGTCAGCAGGACGTAACAGGATACAGGAAAGGACGGAGTCCGCCCGAAAGATCAGACAGTGGGATGAAGCGGAGGGAACAAAAGGCTGGAACAAAGGAGATGAGACCGGTCTCCTGCTTGATCAGGACGCAGAGACCGGAAAAGAGGGAAGGGAAAAGATCCTTTTTGGAAAAACAGGGGATGGAAAGAATGGATACAGAGACAGCAGGCTGTCAGGTATGAGGGAAGAGTCGTCCCTAAAACGGCAGGATGTCGTTGCCAAAAGGGACAGCTGGGTCCGTACAAAGGAACAGACGGGAAGAGATATCAAGGAACCTGCCCATGCGGCGGGGAACTGGAACCGGCCTTCCTTTAAACATATCTGGGGAGGCGGCAGGACAGTGAAGACGGGCGAGATCAGGGAAGGCATCCAGGCATCAGCCTGGGCGCTGCCGGACCATGCCGCTTTCAGGCAGAAGGCCTGGGCCGTGCAGTCCTATCAGGCTGCCGTCCGGAAGGGGGTACAGACAGCAGGAAAAAATACCCTTACCATCTCAAAGGGCATAGCTGCTGGGCTTCGGAAGACTGCGGCATCAGCCAAGGCGCTGGCAGAAGGAACAAAGGCCCTGGGCGGCCTGCTGTGGCCTGCCTGTAGTACCGCTGTCCTTATCATTCTGTTCATTGCTCTGTTCGGAGGCTTTTTTCTGACATCTGCAGGAAATGACCCGGAGGGGAATGGACAGACCGTAAGTCAGGAGATCATCGCCTACACACCTGTCATCACACAATATGCCCGGCAGTACGGCATCCCCCAGTTCGTCACAGCCATACAGGCCATGATGATGCAGGAGAGCGGCGGACAGGGGACAGACCCCATGCAGAGTTCCGAGTGTCCCTTTAACACACGATTCCCGAATTCCCCGGGAGCCATCACAGAGCCGGAATATTCCATCCAGGTGGGCATCCAGTATTTTGCTTCCTGCCTGCAGGAGGCTGCCTGTGAGAGTCCTATGGACATGGACCGGCTGAGCCTGGCGTGGCAGGGCTATAACTGTGTGAAACGTTCCTAGCTGAAAAGGCTAGGCAGACAGCAAGTGCTGTTTAGAACTATTACTTTGAGAAATCAAATGAGTGGGTAACGCCACAAAGGGTTTCCTCTAATACTCCGACATGCGGGAAAAGTTGATATTAACATGAACCGTATGAAGCTCGGTGAAGTCGGTTGAAAGTGACCGTAAAGCATTATCAAATGCTACGAAATCTGCTCAGAGGTGGGCGGTGTCACCCATAGACCGGGAGTCTATAAAATACTCATGGATAGAATGGGTTCGCAAAACTATTGGCGAGACGAACCTGACGAATCTCCGAATGTACGGGTCTATAACCCTAATGCACAGAAATGTGTATGCCACGTGCGTGGTGTCAGTGCGGACGAGTAAGATTAGTTGTTATGAAAATCCGTTTATTGTTAAAGGCAGTAACAAGCTGACAGGCTCAAAGGAGAATCCTAAAAGTATATGTAAAGATAAAAGTAATGGAACGTTGGAAGCTGCCAACATGGAGAAAATATCTTCTATGAAGTGGTTGAAAGGAAATCTTTTGTGAAAATAGCAGAAGTATAACTTTATTTATGGCAGTGAAAGCGGTGACATGGTACTGATGAAGCGTCTAACAAACGTGGAGGGACGGTCACTAGTCTATGAAAGATGTATCATTCATTCTTCTTAGTAAGTTGTTAGAATAAGGTTCTGGTGAGACTAAAAAGGGCAAACCTCAATTAAGGAGGAGCCAACTTATTAAAAAGACAAACAAACTAAGGTACGCTGAGTATTATGATATGCAGTCTAAATTAGACCAATTATATATGCAAAGCAAGAATGGAAATAACTTTTATAAGCTGACAAAGCTTATGGAAAGTGAAGAAAATATCCGATTAGCCTATCGGAATATAAAGAAGAACATGGGCAGTCATACTGCTGGTGTTGATGGAAAAACAATAGCTGACATCGAAGATTTGACAGTTGAGGAAGTTGTAACAAAAATACGGGAAATGTTCAAATGGTATGAACCTGAAAAAGTCCGAAGAGTGTATATCCCTAAACCTGATGGACGGAAACGACCGTTAGGCATTCCCGCTATATGGGACAGGTTATTCCAACAATGTATTCTTCAGATTTTAGAACCTATATGTGAAGCAAAATTTCATCCACACAGTTACGGATTCCGACCAAACAGAAGTGCTCATCATGCAATAGCAAGAGCAAATCATTTTATGAATAATAAAGGGAACGGATACCATTATTGTGTTGATATGGACATTAAAGGATTTTTTGATAATGTAAATCATGGAAAATTGCTAAAACAAATGTGGACAATGGGAATACGAGAAAAGAAACTGCTTTCCATAATTTCCACTTTATTAAAAGCAGAAATTATCGGAGAGGGTAAGCCGATAAAAGGAACACCGCAAGGCGGTATATTAAGTCCGTTATTGGCAAATATTGTGTTGAATGAACTTGACTGGTGGATTAGCAATCAGTGGGAAACAATCAAAACTATAAGAGAATATACAACACATAAGGGTGCAAGAAGAGCCTTGATGAGACAAAGGAAGAATCTAAAACATTGCTATATGGTTCGTTATGCCGATGATTGTGCGCCACGAAGGCGAGTCCAAGTAGCGTAGCTACTTGAAGACAGCTATGCTGTACAGATGATGGCGGAGGGCCCGCCGGAACCGCTATACAGGTGGAGGTTCCAAACCACCCTAAGGTGCTGTAGTCAAAAGCTATGGTATTGAGCGTTAGGGAAAAGGCAGATATAACTGTCAGGTGGGTGTGAAGGAGATGAATGAACATATAAACCGCTTACGGAAATGTCGAAAGCGTAGAGATTCCATCAAAACCAGGGGGTAGTCGTTAACCTGGGATAAGCCTGGAGGAAACCTGTTTACTGTCCAGGCGGTGGGCGGCATAAAGGCGGCATGAACTTTACACAGGCATCTGTACGGAACGTGGGAACCCACGGGCTGATGTTAAGGGAGTATATCAAGCGGAAGAACCGTAAGATAAGAGTACCGATGCAGTCATGGGGGCAGATTGGGTTATAGTAGCGTGGAAGTTTCTGTAACGGGAATGGAGCAAAGAACCCGAATTATCCGGCTTTAAGGATAAGTCAACTTTAGAAAGAAGGAGGAACTTATGCAAGAAGCAAAGCCATACAGTATTTCAAAGAAAGCAGTGATAGCGGCTTATCAAAGAGTGAAAGCGAACAAGGGAACCTATGGTGTGGACGAACAGTCCATAGAAGATTTTGAGAGGAAACTCAATAACAACCTCTACAAAATATGGAACAGGATGTCATCCGGCACTTATTTTCCCAAACCTGTAAAAGCGGTAGCGATACCAAAGAAGAATGGAGGAACCAGAATTTTGGGGGTTCCGACAGTAGAGGACAGAATTGCCCAGATGGTGGCGAAGCTGTACTTTGAACCATGCGTGGAGCCAATCTTTTATGAAGATTCCTATGGATACCGTCCGAACAAGTCAGCCATACAGGCGCTTGAAGCCACAAGGACAAGATGTTGGAGAAAAGACTGGGTATTGGAGTTTGATATCCGGGGGCTGTTTGATAACATCAGACATGATTATCTCATGGAAATGGTAAAGAAACATACCAAAGAGAAATGGATAATCCTATATATCCAGAGATGGCTGACGGCACCGTTCCAAATGGAAGACGGGACGATTGTGGAAAGGAAATCCGGAACCCCGCAAGGCGGGGTGATAAGCCCAGTATTGGCGAACCTGTTCCTGCACTATGTGTTCGATGATTTCATGGTAAAGGAATTTCCGACGATACCGTGGGCAAGATATGCTGATGATGGGATAGCGCACTGCGTCTCCCAGAAACAGGCGAAATACCTGCGGAGAAGGTTGGAACAGAGGTTCCAGAGTTATGGTTTGGAACTGAACCAGGAGAAGACAAGGATAGTGTACTGCAAAGACGATGACCGGAGAGGGAATCATGAGAATACTTCCTTTGATTTTCTGGGATACACATTCCGTCCAAGAGATGCAAAGAACAGGTACGGGAAGTTCTTTACAAACTTCCTTCCGGCAATCAGTGAGAAAGCAAAGAAAGCCATACGCAAAGAGGTAAGAGGATGGAAACTGCAATTAAAATCGGACAAAGACCTCTACGATATAGCAAACATGTTCAACCGTCAGATACAGGGATGGATTAATTACTACACGCATTTCTATAAATCAGAAATATATGATGTGCTGAGGTACATCAATGGATGTCTGGTGAAATGGGTGCGGAGGAAGTATAAGAAGCGCAAGGCTAGACGAAAGGCGGAACACTGGCTCGGAGAGATAGCAAAGCGTGACAGGAACCTGTTTGCACACTGGAAATTTGGGATACTGCCAGCGGCTGGATGATGGGAGCCGTATGAGCTGAGAGGTTCACGTACGGTTCTGAGAGAGACTTGAGGGGAGGTTCCTCAGGTCTACTTACTTTAAAATCTTCTGTCGAGATTATCCGAGTGCATTGAGATTGTATCATGCTACGCAAGATTTTATTGAAAGAAGATTGAAATTGGAAATCAGTCCCGAAAAATCAAAAATAGTCAATCTTAGAAAACAGCGAAGTGAATTTCTGGGTTTTACTATGTATGTAAGACCAAAAAGAAATGGTTATGTGGCTTATAGTCACATGAGTGACAAGGCAATCAGACATGCACATGATAAACTAAAACAATCTATTAAAAGGATTGCAAAGGAACAATCACGTGACGCAGTGTGGAAATATAATACGGTAGTAATGGGAATCCATAATTACTATGAAGTAGCCACGCACGTAAACAGAGATTTAGCCCATATGAGTCAACACCTTACAAAATCTTTATACAACAGGCTGAGAAGAGATTGGAGACCAGCGAGTAAAGCAGATTTATCCATAACACTTTTAAAACGTTATGGCAGGTATAATCCAAAATGGTATAAAGCTCACGATATGATTATCATTCCTATATACACATGGAAACACAGGTATGCGATACAATTCAATCAAAATATCTGTCCATATACAAAAGAAGGAAGAGCCTTGATACACAATAATCTAAAAGCGGTGAGCAGGGAAGTTCTTATACACATACAGAGATATTATTGTGATTATCGTTCTATTGAATATAACGATAATCGTATCTCAAAATTTATTTCTCAATATGGAAAATGTGCAATCAGTGGCGAAGAATTAACGTTGAGGGATTGGGAGTGTCATCATAAAGTTCCCTTGAAATATGGTGGAACAGACAAATATAACAATCTTATTATTATGATACTACCATTTCATAAAGCAATTCATAAAAGGGATAGAAAAGAACTTGACAATCTAATGGAGAAGTATCAGTTATCAGAACAAAAAAGGAAGTTATGTATAGAATTACATGAACTGGCTAATCAATCAGAAAAATAGATACATTGGAGTAGATGGCACGCCGTATGAGGTGAAAGTCTCATGTACGGTGTAGAGTGGGGGAAAATTCGGAGATAATATCAAAGAATTACCTATCACTATACGGAAATGGGTATATCACCTGGGCTGTCAGTAACTTTGGCGGCTACAGCGAAGCCAATGCCCTGGTGTTTTCCCAGCAACAGGCCGCATCCCACGGCTGGTCCGGATATGGGGACCCGCAGTACGTGCCGCATGTGATGCGCTATTACCAGTACCGTGGAGGCGGCATGGCAGAGGGCGGCCTGCTGGTACAGGTGGCCAAAAGTCAGCTGGGGAACCAGGGCGGGCAGCCTTACTGGAGCTGGTATGGATTTGAGAGCCGCCAGCCATGGTGCGCCTGCTTTGTCAGCTGGTGCGCGGACCAGTGTGGGTATCTGGAGGCAGGGCTTGTCCCTAAGTTCTCTGCCTGCGAGGAAGGGATCCGGTGGTTCACAGAGAGGGGACAGTATCATCCGCGTGACCATGTACCGGAACCCGGGGACCTGGTGTTCTTTGACTGGGGAAGTGATGGCAGCTACGACCATGTGGGGATCGTGGAATATGTGGAGGCGGGGATGGTGCACACCATTGAAGGGAACACAAGCGACAGCTGTGCAGAGCGTTCGTATCCCCTTGGAGACAGCCGTATCTGCGGTTTCGGAAGTGTGGGGCAGCTATAAATGAGATCTGTCTGAAGAAAAAGTCCGGTACGCCGGGCTTTTTTTGTAAAGGAGGGGATGCCATTGCAGCAGGGATACGCCTTAAGAGCGTTTTGATTAAGAAATATCAGGTAGAAAAGGAATTTTAGGTGTAAGAAGAAAAAACAGGAAAGAGAATAAGGAGAACAGGACATGAAGAAAAATATGATCAAAGGCAGCATCGCAGTATTGGGACTTACCGCAGTTTTGACCACAGGAGGACTGATAGCTTACTTTACCGACACAGATGCACAGACCAATACATTTACGGTAGGGAAGATCGAGGTGGATCTGACAGAACCGGAGTGGGACAAGTATCCGGATACCGATAAGGATGGGATCCCAGACCCGGCTGAGGACATGACACCAAATAAAACGATCAAGAAAGACCCTACGATCACCAACACAGGTGTCAATGACCAGTTTGTCTTTGCGACAGTCCAGGTGCCGTGTAAGAACATCATCGCGGTGGACCCGGACGGGACCAGAAAACCGGCGGCACTGACTGATCTGTATTCCTACACCACCAATCCGGGCTGGGTGAAGCTCGGGACTTATGAAGTGAGGGATGGCTCCGGGGTGACAGCCCATAAATACTTATATACCTTTGCGGAGAATAATACGTGCACTGCCCTGGAAGCAGAGAAATCCACAAACCCCATCTTCTCAAAGATCACATCAGTCAATGCGGTAGAGGGACAAGGACTGGAAGAGCAGCAGTTTGAGATGCCCATCGAAGTCTTTGCCATCCAGACCAGTGACCTGAACGGAGGGAAGACCTCACCGGCGGATGTATGGAAGGTCTACAGCAATCAGAACAGCATCACGGAACAGTTCAATTGAGTACCTATGAAAGCGCACAGGCCCCTGCACGGGGCCTGTCCTATAGAAAGGGGGATGCAGGATGGAAAAGAAAAAGCTCGCAGTCCTTTTGGCAGTCCTTTTACTGGCAGGGGCAGCCGCCAGTGCCGGGATCTATGCGTACCTGTCTGCAGAGGACAGCCGGGTGAACCGTCTTACGTTTGGCCAGAACGTTATAGAGACAGAGGAAGAGTTTCCAACACCGGACCCGAAACCGGGGGACAGCATTGAAAAGAAAGTGAGAGTGAAGAACACGGGGGATGTCCCCTGTTTTGTCCGGACACAGATCCTGTTCTCAAACGGGGACGCAGAAGGCATATCCACCCTGGAGCTTAACGAAGCGGATTGGACAGAGAGACAGGAGGATGGGTATCACTACTATAAACACATCCTCCCTGTCGGGAAAAGCAGTGCCGACTTACTGACGGCGGTGAAGATCGCGGACAGTGCCCAGCTGGAAGAGCTGAAGGACTTTCAGATCATCGTGTACTCAGAATCCGTGCAGTCCGAAGGGTATGAGGAAGGGCAGTTCAGGGAAGCCTTTGAGAGCCTGACGCATTAGGAAGTTTGGGAGGGATAGAAGATGAAACGTAAGAAACTGGGGATCGCGCTGGGCGTCCTTTTGTGTGCCATAGCAGGCGCAGGCGGGATCTGGGCGTTTGCAGCTGCAGAGACATCTGTTACCAACAGACTGTCCACCTCCGTGGTGGATATCAAACTGGAGACTTATAAGGAAACGGGAGAAAGAGAGGTGCCCTTTACGGAAAAAGACCGGAATATCCAGATGATGCCCGGCATGGTCCTCTCTCAGATACCAAAGATCACCAACAAGGCCATTGACTGCTATGTCCGGGCCGGGATCGCCATAGAAGGAAAAAGAGAAGTGGAGCGGCCCTTATCCCTGGAGGATATCTCCGGCTTTTCAAAAGATTGGGTCAGGCATGGGGAATATTACTATTATACAAAGGTCCTGAAGCATGGGGAGGAGGCCAGCCTTTTCCGTACCATCACCATACCAAAAGAGTGGGATACCCAGTATGACGCGGACGGGGTGGCGGATTATTATACCCTGAATGACTGGGATATCACCATAAAGGTGGATGCTGTCCAGGCAGCGAACTTCACGCCGGATCTTGGGAAAGAGGACCCATGGGGGACAGAGGGGGAGGACTATGTCATCCAGGAATGTATCCATGAGGATGGATATGAGCTCACCGCCTATCAAAAACGGGAACCGCTGGAACTTACAGTCGTATATGAGGGGGAGAGCAGAAAACTGATCGCCAGTCCGGAGGATTTCTTTTCCAGCCTGCCAAAGCTTGTGCCCGGTGACGAGAAAGAAGGAGTCTTCAGCATGAAGAACAAGGGGGAAAAGAAGCAGGACTTCTATTTCAGGACCGAGATCCTGGAGGAAAAGGACATCCTGGAAAAGATCCGGCTGAAGATCGACACTGGAGGAGAGACGATCTATGAGGGCCCCTTGAACGCAGAAAAACTGAACGGATACAGCAAGCTGTGTAGCCTGGAAAAAGGAGAGAGCCAGGATGTGGCCTTTCGGATCACAGTGCCGAAGGAGCTGGATAACCGCTATACTCTCAATGACTGTAAAGTGAAGTGGATGTTCAAGACGGCAGAAGAGCCGGAACATGCGGTGCCGGTGAAGACAGGGGATACCCTCTGGCAGGATGCCGTGCCGTATATCCTGGCGCTGGCCGGGGCGGGTGGTCTTGTCATTGCCGTCATCAGGAAGAAGAGGAGAAAGAAGTGTTAATGAATGCATTACGAGTGGCAGGAAAGAGTCTGGAACACCTGACAGCAGGGCTCCTGGTCCTGGCAGTCCTGCTCTTCTGGATGCCCCGTCTGTTCCAGATAACCCCATATACCGTCCTGAGCGGGAGCATGGAACCGGTCATCCGGACCGGGAGCCTGTGCTATATTGACCGGGCAGCTGTGTTTGATGAGGTGGAGGATGGGGATATCATCGCATTTGCACGTATGGACGGGAGCTGTGTGCTGCATCGGGCCATCCGGACAGAGGCAGGGAAGCTCCGGACAAAGGGGGATGCAAACGGGGCAGAGGACCTGGCGGCTGTGAGCAGGGGAAATTTCCTGGGAAAGGAAGTCTGCTCCATTCCATATCTGGGATATGTGACCGTGTTCCTGCAGAAAAAGGAAGGGAAGGCGGCGGCAATGATGGCAGCGGCCGTTTTTTTTCTGGCAGGTCTGTTTGGGCAGGTCTGCCGAAAGGAGGGAAAAGAGTATGAAAAGACTTAGGAGGGTGCTGATCGTTCTATGCTTATGCCTGTCTGTCACGGTTTCAGGCCTGCCGGTATCTGCCATGGAGAAAACCGGTAACGAACCTGCAGATACTGCAGCTGAGGAAGAAAAAACGGGGACAGATGAGGCAGAAAAGAAAGAAGAGACAGAGGGTGACGACAAAAGGACAGAAGTACCGGATACAGACACGGAGGAGCCTTCAGAAACAGAAGAGACAGAAGGAAAAGGACAGAAAGAGAGACAGGAAGAAAATACGGAACAGACGAAAGAAGAGCAGACTGTCCAGGGAACGCCGGAAGAGGAGCTGGGTGAAACCGGTCCGGAGGAAAAAAGCCGGGAGGAGAAAGAAACAGAGAAAAAAGCTGTACTGGAACAGATCGCCGGTCCGGAGGGAGCCTGCTTTGCGATCCAGTCAGACCTTGGCAGGTACCAGAGGTCCGTGGATAACGGGAGCAGCCAGCAGGTCAACAGTGTACGGTATGATAAGTTCTATACGGATGTAGGCCTGGGAACCTCTTATGATCCGCAGCTCGCCATGGGGATCAAGTATATCGACCATGATAATGAGACACCGGACGCGGACGGGAAATGGCGCTATGTCTACTGCCTGAACTTCAATAAGTCCAGTCCTACCGGCCAGCACATGACTTATCAGGGGGGATGGACCAGCAGAAAGATCGCCTACTGCCTGTACTATGGAGCCATGTTCTGGGAACAGCCCTGCCGGTATCCGAAGTACAGGACAGGGGACTGGCAGTTAGATTATTTTGTCACCCAGGTAGCGGTCCATGTGCTGAACGGGGAATTTACTCTGTCCAGTGCCTTTGGGCAGATCGATGACGCGGCAGGCGCTACTGCAGACGAAAAGGCGCTGGCAAAGGACAGGATCAATCTATTGGTGAATGATGCGAATGACGGAGGAAACTATGCAAGCTTTACCGGGGATGGCTGGTTTGATGCCAGTGCACAGGCGGCATTTCGTGTCACCACACCGTCTGACTTTGCGGCTGTGACGGATGGCTATGCGACCGGATATTCCACACCAACCTTTAAGACGGCTTATGACCTGGACATGAAAGAACAGATTACCGGTTTCAATGTGACAACGACAAACGGGGTGAACGTACAGAAAAAGGATACGAAGACGTATTCGGATTTCCGGTTGTTCATTAAAACTGCACAGTACAAGTCCTGGCAGCTGACCGGCAAGACCGTGAGCACTACAGTAAAAGCAACGGCACCCAAGTGGTGGGGCGGAGGCATCTACACAGCACCATCGGGCAGTGAATACCAGGACTGTGTCCTCTGGACGTATACCACCGCAGGGGGGAGCTTCACAAAGACAGCATCCTTTGACAAAAAGGTACCGAAGAAGACATTTACCCTGAACATCCAGAAAAAGGACGCAGAGACCGGGGCGGGCCTTACGGGGGCAGTTTTTTCCTTGTGGGCTTATGACGGAAGCGTTTATAGCAAGAAGCTGGGGATATTCACAGATAAAGGCGGCGGAAAATATTCCTATACAGGGATCGACTATACGAAGACAAAGGACGGGTGGTTCCTGGTCAAAGAGGATAAGCCGCCAAAGGATTATCACCCGGAATATGTCATCTACAACAATGCAGACAAGGAGAACTATGTAAAACATGGAGGACGGGAAGTGAAGCTGACTGTAGATGGATTTGAGTGGGACGGAGTCCCGGATGGAGCCATATTCAAAGATACCCCAGTGACCCCGAAGGCAGATATCGTGGTCAAGAAAACGGACGCGGATACAGGAGAGATCCTGGAAGGGGCAGAGTTCCAGGTGCGGGAATGGGATAAGACCGTAAAGGCCTATAAGAAAACAGCGTACCGAACCTTAAAATATGACGCAGCCGCCAAACGGTATGTCACGGAAAAACCGGTCGAACGGACTGACAGCAATGAGGGAAAATTTAAAGTCATAGAAACAAAGCTGCCCGAGGGTTATCAGTGTCCCTGGGAAAAGGAGATCGAGATCACGGAGAAAGGAACCGTGACTTTGAACCTGGAGGCAGTCAATCATCCGGAGAGAACATTGACCATCCATAAGAAAATCCAGGTGGATGAGATCACCTGGGCACATGGAAACCCGACTTTTCTTTTCTCAGTGAATGGGGTGGATATAGAGGGAAAAGAGCATTCTTATCACCGGGTAGTAGAATTTACGGAAGATTATGTGAGAGAGCATCAGACAGGCGGGTATGTGACACTGAGTACAACGATAACCGGTATCCCAGCTGGGGAGTACAAGATCATGGAAGATACCCCAGTCATGCGTTATGTCCTTACAGATGCTGTGGCAGGAAGTGAAAATGTATCTGTCGTGAAAAAAGATGTGGAAATGATCAATGGGTTCATGAAGATCCAAGCAGATGTATCAGCGGATCTAAGGCCTGCAGATGGAAACGTGACCTTTGAGAATCACAAAACACACTTTGATAAGGTGTCTCATAACAGTACGGTGATCAATGTGATCAAATAAAAGGAGTAAAAACAGGTCCAATACTTCAGAAGAGAGAAGTATTGGACCTGTAATGCAAGGATCATATTTTTGAAAATATATACAAACGAAAGGATAAAGTCCAGGTTTTTAATGGTCTGATCTATAAGTGTGTTTTTGGTCCATGGAAATGCACTCTATAATAAATATAATGTTGATGTCTATTTGAGCGATTTTTGCATTTACAGACATTGTAGTTCAGTAAAAGTGATTTATTTTTCGTCCATTTTAATATAGGAATGGAGAAGATGCAGAACCACTTGTTTTTCTTTCGTGCTCAATTGATTTAGTGCCTGCAGTATCTCCTTATCCTCACCTTCTTCTACAAAATCAAAGAGATAGTTGGGGGAGAGGCTGAGAACTTCGCATAACTTGATGATCACCTGTCCGCTTGGCACCTGCCCTGCTAAGATCTGTCTCATATAGCCAGGTTCTATACCGCATTTCACTGCCAGTTCATCAGTTTTCAGATTTAATGATTTTCTCTTTTCATTTACTTTCTTACCAAAACGTTTATCTATCATTTTATGACCTCTTTTATGATATATATAACTTGTTAGTTTTAGTATAAAACACAAGCGGAAAGCAATATATATAACAAAATCTGCTTTGTTCGATATAAAATCACATATCTCCTTGTTCAAACTCGTTGAAAGAGTCCAGCAGGTGGAGCAGCAGATTTTTTTGTTTGGGCGTCAATTTATTGATCCTTGATATGATCTGTTCGTCTTTTCCGCTTTCATCAGTTATTTCAAATATGTAATCCGTTGTAATATGTAAGACTCGGCATATATTGACTAATACTGATAAACTGGGGACATCTCCGGATAAGATCTGACGCATATATCCTGGTTTTATATGACACAGATCAGCGAGCTCATCCACTTTCAGACCTTTTTCCTTACGCCGCTGATTTATCTTTTCACCACATCTTTTATCTTTCATGGATATTTCTCCCTACAATATTATGTGAGTGATAATCTCATATTGCTGATTATATATGCTTTTCTTGACACGTGAACAGCACCGTAAACTCGAACAATGTCATAAATACACGAACAAATGATGTGGACATGGTTTAAAATGGATGCTACTATATATATTATATTGTTAGTTATATCATTACACTGTATGCGCATGAAGGGATTGAAAAGGGACAAAATGATACTACTTTTTGTACAAATTATTGAAGAGGAGGGAGAACGGCTTAAATTCTTGAAAATATATGAAAATTATAGATATAGGATGTTATACATTTCCAAACAGATCCTTAATGACCAGGGGCTTGCGGAAGATGCAGTGCAGGAGTCTTTTCTTTATCTAGCTGTCAATATCCATACCATAGACACGGATATCCTTTCGCCCAGGACCAGGAATTTTATCTATCTGGTAACGCGGCATAAATCCATTGATCTGCTCAGAAAAGCTAAAAGGGATATCAGTATCAGTGAGGAAAAACTGGAATATCTGGCAGGCAGCTATAAGCATGTGGAAGAGATCATACTTGAAAGAGACGTGTATGCACATGTGCTCAGGAGTATTTTGGACCTGCCTCTCATCTACAGAGAATGTCTTGAACTTAATATCGTTTATGAGTTATCAGCGAAAAAAATAGCTATGTTAATGGGGATATCTTATGAGACAGTGAAGAAAAGGATATTACGCGGAAAAGCTCTTTTAAGGGAGAAGATAGATGCCGGATACAGATAAAAGGATAAAGGAAGTCTGGGAGATAATAGTGGACGAACGTTCCGATACGATCCCAAGAGAAGAAGAGTTAAAAGACAGTCTATATTTTTCAAAAGAGTTTCCCGAACAGAGGACCAGGCATCTGCCTGAGAAATTCATTTATATAAGGGGAAAGACTTTTTCTAAACTGGTCGTCTGTATCGTTATTTTGATCATCCTGGCAAGTTCCGTAACGGTATACGCAGTTGTGCAAATGCTGGAAAGGCATATCAATGATATCAATACAGATATCCGTTTGAGTTGGGAGAATATTGAAAAGACAGAGATAGAGGACAGGTATTTCCCTGTATACATTCCCCTGCAGTCTTATATTGCTAAAAAGGATATAACCGACAATACAACCATTGTGGAATATACAGACGGCCATCATGAGATCTGTTTTCGGCAGGAACTTTCCACCGGGGAAGGGAGTTTTGACAATGAAAATACAGATGAGAGTCTTTTGACGATAAACGGAGCAGAAGCCGTCTATTTTGAAAAGCACAATGAGAAAACTTTGATCTTTTCTGATTATGGGTATGTATTCTACATAGATACAAGTTCAGAAGACATAACAAAGGAGCAGCTGATACATATGGCAGAATCTATTGAAAAGGAGTCAGGATATGAATAAAAAAATGAATCGTAAGCTTATCGTGGTTTGTCTGCTGGTTTTCCTATTAGTTGGTACAGACCGTTCGGTACAGGCATCTGCAGGGATAGATGCTGAGAATGTTAAAACAGTGATCGAACCAAGAAACACAAATATTAAATACAGCACGATTTCCTTGTCGTTATCGGATGGTACTGCGAAATGCAGTGCTTCAGTTACCGGCTATTCTTCAAATACAAGCCATGTTTCCATTTATCTGTATCTGCAAAAGTATACCGGCAGTGGCTGGTCTAATGTGGCAAGCTGGTCTGATTCAGCAAATGACTATACACTCAGTATGTATGAGACTACATCGATATCCAGTGGGAGGTATAGGCTAAAGGCAAGTTATTACGCGGAAAATGAGAATATTATAAAATACAGCAGTGAGAAAGTATATTAAGGTGGAATGTGATATGGATAAAGATAATATAAATAAGCTGGATCCGGATGAGAACATTGTAGTAAGGATGGGGGGTAAGGTATACATATATGAGAAAGGCTCACCGGAGTGGAAAGACTGGGAGAGTATACCATCTTATGATGATGCAGAGATGGTATATAGCCTGATGATAGGGGAGTATGTGGATGAGTTTAAAGCAATGATCCCTGAATACATAACAAACATTATCGTTGAAGAACCCCATCCGTCTTCGGAATCATCTAAGCTGCTGAACGAAGCATATGAGACATATAATAACCTTCTTAGCGCTTCAAAGGACGGCCATGCCGATGATGTATCAGGTATGGGTACATTATTTGAAAACTTATATGATCTGGTTCATAATATTGTATGTACTTTTTATAAAGTAGCTTTTTATAGCCAGTCGAAGGAAGTATATTGCCAGGATGAAATACAGTGTCAAAAAGATTATGAATGTATGATCTGGAAATTGCTTTGCTATAAGGATAAGGTGAATTCTGATGCAGATAAGCAGAATATAGACAGGTTGATATATATTTTGAATGAGCAGATTAAGATATTTTATGGGCGGGCAATGGAGTATGGAGTATATTTTCGGAAATATGAAAAATGAAGATATGTTCATTAAATCACTTAAAATATGGGAGTTGTCCATACTTAGCTTCTAGGATAAGAGATAATAGGAACGAGGCAAGTCAAACTAAATTAATCTGTTGTCCCTGCTCTTTTCATTTTAACAATAACGATGGCCTTTTCAGTAATTTTGAACCGCGTGATTGTGGCAGAAACTATTATTTTTGTATTCATAGCAGAATTCTTCGACCGTTCAATTTTTTATACATTATGTTCTGTTGATTAATTAATAATTAGATGTTGGGGGCAAAATATTATGTTTCGCCCCCAACATCATTCAAATTATTCTAATTGAAGAAATAGCTTATTATTTTGGATTCTGTTCCCAGAGCTATTATGGTAAGATATTTAAGAGATGAACAAAAATGTCTCCTAAGCAATACCGCTATCGCTATGGGAATCGAAAATTTATAGATGAGTTTGAACAAATTTGGGAATAAATTATGTATACCTCCATTGTATAGACTTCAGCACCGGTATTGGTAGTATAAACGGAATTGCTTAATGCGTTCATATCCGCTATCTTTGCAGACAATGGTTGTTCGGGAAAAATATGTTTCAGTATTTTCTTGAATCTCCATAGTTGTTATTAAAGATATTCCTGACGTTCTTATAGTTTATGGAATTTTGTAATATGCAATGTATTGTTTGTTTTGCGATTACAGACATTTAGTAAATATATGTTGGAAGGACTTCTTTGATGATCAGCTAAAAAAGCTTTGAATTATTAGTAGATAAGTTCAGGCTTCAAGATGTAGAATTTTGTTGTAATTTAGCCCCTGGGCTTTATGTAAGAAAAGTACAGTAGATTGTAAAAATCTGTCTGTGCTTTTTTTATTGGCAGGAAGGTTTTCATTCCGGCGTGTCCCTTGTCTTCACCGGAATTGTTGTTTCCGTGCTTGCCACCCCGGCCCCGGAGTGTACGAAGATCGTCCAGGGAACCATAGCGGCCGCAGCGGTTATCAATGAGATCATTGCTGTGGTAGCAGCGAAAAAGTGATTTGAGTGGGCCGGGGAATTCAGCTTTGTTTCTTCCACTTCAATAAAAATGCAGAATTGACAATTACGATCACTGACCCGGTGTTATGAACAAGTGCTCCTACCACGGGATTTAAAATTCCTGTGATTGCCAGAATGATAGCAGCAAAATTTAACGTTAGAGAAAAAGTAAGATTGCATTTAATAACCAGCATCATGTGTTTCGCCAGAAGAAGCAGGTGGGGGAGTTCTTTAATATCATCATTGATCAGTGCAATATCAGCAGCATCCACAGCAATATCACTTCCTATTTTTGCCATGGCGATTCCCACGCCGGACATCTTCAGTGCAGGTGCGTCATTTATACCGTCCCCTATCATGCATACCTGATTTTTGCTGTCCTGGTAAGTACGGATCCAGTTTAGTTTATCTTCGGGAAGGCAGCCGGCATGGACTTCATCTATGGAAAGCTGTCGGGCAATATGGTGGGCTGCGTTTTCATTATCTCCTGTCATCAGGACCGGTGTGAAGCCGGATTCCTTAATTCCACTGATTGCTGCAGCAGCATCTTCACGAAGGGTATCAGCCAGCGCAATAAATCCGGAAAAAATATGATTGACAGCAAAGTAGATGATGGTGCATCCGGTATTCAGATACTTTTGGGCTTCATCTGCCGCATATTCGGGGATGGAAATACACTTTTGGGCAAGCAGCTCTTTATTTCCCCCCAGAATTTCACGTCCGTCAGCCACAGCCTGTACACCACGTCCGGGAAGCATTTGAAATTGTTCAGGCTGCGGCAGTTCTTTTTGTATTTCCTTTTTATAACACTGTACAACAGCTTTTCCGAGAGGATGCTCTGAACGGAGTTCCGCACAGGCGGCACAACCGTAGAGCTCCTGATCAGACAAATCCTGCAGGAAGCTCCTCACAGCAGCAACCTGTGGTGTCCCGTATGTAAGGGTCCCTGTTTTGTCAAATGTAATATGGGAGACATCCGCCAGGCGCTCCAGGGCATCCCCTTCCCTTACCAGAAAACCGTGTCTGGTTGCGTTGCCGATGGCAGCCATAATTGCTGTGGGTGTGGCCAGTACAAGTGCGCAGGGACAGAAGACTACTAAAATGGTAACGGCACGGATCAACTGCCCGGTGAACAGCCAGGTCAGTATTGCTGCGGTCAGTGCGATTATCACGATCCAGGTTGCAAAACGGTCAGCAAACCCTACAATTTTGGCTTTTCCGGCATCCGCAGACTGGACGAGTCGAATCATCCGCTGAATGGAACTGTCCTCCCCGACTCTTGTTGCTTTCATATCAAAAGAACCAAACTGATTGACTGTTCCGCTGGAAACCTGGTCTCCGCTTCCTTTATCCACAGGAAGGGATTCCCCGGTCATGACAGACTGGTCAATGGATGTCTGACCGGATAGAATGACACCATCCACGGGAATGGTTTCACCTGGCAGGACACGGAGAATGTCACCTTCCTGTACCAGTTTTGCGGGGATGATTTCTTCCGAGGAGCCAGTTACCTTCCGTGCGGTACGCGGGGTGAGATGAACAAGTTTTTCAATACCCGCCCTTGCTCTTGCTACAGTTAAATCCTCCAATAGCGCCCCAAGCTGCATAATAAATGCAATTTCTCCAGCAGCAAAATTTTCACCAATCATCAGGGAAGCTATCAGTGCGATGGATACCAGTACATCTGCTTTGATATCGAAAGCTGTAATAAGCCCTATGACTGCCTCCAGAATGATGGGAACACCGCACAGGAGAATGGCAATCCAGGCAGAGGGAAAGGGAAATGGGTTAAAGCGGATAATACTTGCCAGCAGAGCAAGTCCGGAGATAACAAGAAAGATGATATCGCGTTTGGTCCCTCCCCATTCTAACAGTTCTTCTAACTTTTTCATTGTAATGCTCCTTTCTCTAATAATACCTGTAGGGGTATATGTATAGTATACTTATAGGGGTATAGGCTGTCAAGGCAAAAAAAGAAAACCAGCCATTTCCGATGACTGGTTTTCAAGGGTATTATTTCCTTAGATCATATTGGCAAAGCGTTCCACCGCCTTTGTAAAGTTTGCAATCGTCTGGTCAGCATCACCGTGTTCGATTCCGTCTCTAACACAGTGATTGATATGGCCCTCCAAAACAACCTGGCCGACTCTGTGAAGCGCTGATTTGGCGGCATTTATCTGAGCGAGGATATCTTCACAGGGTACATCCTCATCCACCATTCTGTCGATTGCCTGAACCTGCCCGATGATTTTTTTTAAACGGCGGTGGAGATTATCGGCATCCATACACTGTTTCATACTACTACACCTCCTTTTTTGTACTATTAGGGGTATGTGTATTTGATATTATGAGATAAGATGCCCGGATTGTCAAGGCGTTTCTGGCAGATAGCCGGTTCTGACGTTAAGGCTGGAATAATTTTAAATTTACTTGTTGTGCTATATCATATTCTTTCCGTAATCAACACCGTAAGAGCGGAAAGAATGGCAGTATCTTGCTCTTCCAAACTTACAGACGGTAAGTGGAAAACTATCAATCACAAAGTATTTGCTATGAGGTATGCTGAAAACATCGAACAATTTTTGTTGTAATAATTCAGTTATCTGTAAAAGGGCCCGCCGTGTACGATTAAATCGGCTGCGGCAGCAAAGCTTTAGAAAAAAGTGACAGTAATTCTTTTTTATATAAGACGATTAAAATATATTTATTAACCCCGGGATAGGGTTTTACTTATTCAAAATCGTGGAAGAAAAGGGCGAAAAAAGCAAAAAAAATTATAACCATAGGGGAGGCTTCCGAAATATAAAATTGAAGTTTATACTTTAAAGGTACTGAATCTACTGAGCGGTATAAATAAAAGGACCTCTGTAATAAAGGATAAAAGAAGGGATAGAAAATGAAAAAGAAAAAGCAATTCCTGATCAAGATCGGGAAAAGGCTGCTGGGTTTTGTGGGCGCAATGTTTTTATTGTCTGTTATCGTGTTCTATTTTGCCCGGCTGGCACCGGGGGACCCGCTGCAGTCTTTTTACGGTGATGCAGTGGAATCTATGACGGTGGAGGAGCAGGACGCGGCAAGGATACGTCTTGGTTTGGACGGACCGATACATGTGCAGTATGTCAGGTGGCTGCAGAACGCGTTTCAGGGAGATTTCGGATTGTCTTTAAAATATAAGACGCCTGCCATGTCAGTAGTTGAGCCGCTTATCAGCAATACACTTATTTTAGGGGGAACGGCATACATACTTGTGTTTTTACTGGCAATCCTGCTGGCTATGTTCTGTGCCCGGTTTGAAGATACCTGGATAGACCGTGTCATCTGTAAAGTGGGTACAGCAGCGTACTATATTCCCCCATTCTGGCTGGGGGTTGTCCTGGTGTTGGTGTTCAGTATCAATCTCCATATCCTGCCCAGCAGCGGTGCGTATGACATCGGTAAAGCAAACGATATCGGCAATCGTATCCGTCATATGATACTTCCGCTTATCGTTATGATCCTGAGTCATCTGTGGTACTACGCCTATATGATCCGGAATAAGCTGCTGGATGAAGTGCGGAAGGATTATGTGCTGCTGGCACGAATGAAAGGGATAAGAAAAAATCAGATTTTATGGTTCCATTGTCTGAGGAATGTGGCCCCCACTATTGTAAGTATTATGGCGATTTCCATACCACATGTTCTGAGCGGTACTTATATCGCTGAGGCTGTGTTCAATTACCCGGGCCTGGGGGCGCTCTCTGTGGAAAGCGCAAAATATCATGACTATAATCTCCTCATGCTTCTGGTACTGATTACAGGTGTTCTGGTCATAACCAGCAGTATTATAGCCCAATTTGTCAATGAGGCGATTGACCCGAGAATGAAAGGAGCGGAGGTAGCGTCATGGAAGTAAGGAGTGATGGCTTCCGGATTGTAGGTGCTGATTACAGACAGCATGTACCGGAGATGAAAAAACAGACATTTCGGCAGTGGATAAAAGGAAAACCCTTTATCTCCATTATACTTTTAGTGATCATTGTGGGGGGATGCCTCTTTGCCGAACAATTATACAACCATGACCCCAGTGATTTTTATCTGCAGAATCTGAACCAGGTCCCGGGAAAGGAATTTTATTTTGGAACGGATTCTCTGGGGCGGGATATATATTCCATGATCTGGTACGGCGGACGGGCTTCCATACTGATCGGCCTTTTGAGCACAGTCATCATTACTGTGATAGGCATTACATACGGATGTGTCAGCGGTATGTGCAGTGAGGCCATAGATGCTGTGATGATGCGCGTGGCGGAGCTTTTGAACAGCATCCCGTCACTGCTGCTGGTGCTCCTGTTTGTATCCGTCACAGGAGAACAGAACATTGTAAAAATATCTCTGGTGATAGGCGTGACCGGATGGTTCGGACTTGCCCGTATTGTCAGAAGTGAGGTCAGGCAGATCCGTTCCAGCGACTATGTGCTGGCTGCCAGATGTATGGGAAGCAGCTTTGGGCATGTCATGAAAAAGCATTTGATTCCCAACTTTGTGTCAGCGATCATGTTTGTGGTGGTGTCCAGTATCAGCACCAGTATGTCCATGGAGTCCACGCTGAGTTTTCTGGGATTGGGGCTTCCGGTGGATGTGGTTTCCTGGGGTAGTATGCTTTCACTGGCAAATAAAGCGTTACTGCTGAATACATGGTGGGTCATCATCATACCGGGCCTGTTTTTGATCACAACATTGATCTGCATAACAAATATCGGTAATTATTTCCGAAAGGAAACAAATAAAAAACCAAGTAATTTATAAGGAGAGTAAGGAAAATGAAAAGAAAAGCAGCAAGTTTATTACTGGCAGCAGCTATGGTATGTACCATGCTGGCAGGATGCGGGAATTCCCAGGGTGGAGAGCAGAAAGAGGCAGAAACGGCAGGAACAGCGCAGGAGACAGAAAAAGATGCAGAGCCTGCAAAAGATGAATCGGACTTGTCAAATACTCTGGTTTATGCAGGAGAATCAGAAGATACGATCAATCCGCTTCTGAATAACCATGATGAACTTCCGAGTATCATCTTTTCAGGACTAATGAAATATGATGCGAATGGCGCACCTGTGGAGGATTTGGCTGAGAGTTACGAATACGATGAAGGAAGCATGACATATACGTTTCATTTAAGAGAAGGTGTAAAATGGCATGATGGGGAAGCTTTTACCGCGGATGATGTTGTCTTCACTTATGAACTGCTGACAAAAGATGAAAACCTGACAGCAAGCATAACCAGTAACTATGAGGACATCAAAGAGGTAAAAGCGGAGGATGCGGAAACGGTTGTCATTACAATGGGACAATATAATGCGGCTATGCTGGACAACTTTACCATGGGTATCCTTCCAAAACACCTGCTGGAGGGAGAGGATATCAATACAACCCCATTTAATCAGAAACCGGTGGGAACAGGAAGGTACAAATTCGTCTCATGGGATACCGCAGGCGGCAGTATTACATTGGAAAAAAATGAAGATTACTATGATAAAGTACCGAATATTGACCGTGTTGTCTACAAAACCGTATCTGTAGAAAGCACAAAAGCAACAATGCTGCAGTCCGGAGAAGCTGATCTGGCTTGGTTAAATGCTAAATATGCAGACGAATTCAGAGGTAATGATAATTATACGAACTATGATTTTAAGACTGCAGATTACCGTTCTGTGTCCTGTGACTTCCGTACGGATTTCTGGAAAGAGAACGGAGACTCCATAGGAGTTCTGAACTATGCAATCGATAAACAATCCATTGTGGACAGTGTATTGAACGGTCATGGTTTTACGGCTTACAGTCCTCTTCAGGTTAACCCTTATGGCGGAAATGAAGCGGCTGATATCTATAGCTATGATTTAGACAAGTTCTCAGAAGAAATGGACAAACTAGGCTGGAAAAAGGGCGATGACGGAATCTACGAAAGAAACGGACAGAAATTCTCCTTTAGTATCCAGGTACGTGATTATGAGGAAGAGCGTGTAGATATTGAGAACATCGTTTCACAGCAGTTGAAAAAGGCCGGTGTGGAATTAAAGGTGGAACTGGTGACAAAATTTGATTGGGAATCAGGATACAACGGCTTTTTAGCAGGCTTCGCATCCCAGTTTGATCCGGATGGACTGTATAAACAATTCGTTACGGATGCCAGTGAAAACACTATGGCATATTCTAACGAGAAAGTAGATGAATTATTAAAAGCCGGACGTCACGCAAAAGATCCGGAGGAGCGTAAAAAAGCATATCAGGATTTTGAGGTTGCTTACGCGGAAAATCCCGGACAGATCCTGATCGCATATCTGGACGGTAACTATGTGGCAGTAAAGGGCGTAGAAGGTCTGGACAACACAAGGATCCTCGGACACCACGCGGTCGGTGTTATGTGGAATATTGAGGAATGGACAATCAGCAGATAGGGGATATAAGTTATGGGAGCATTGTTGGAGCTTGAACATTTGTCGGTGAGTTTTGATACACCGAAAGGAGAAGTACAGGCGGTCAGAGATGTGTCTCTTACGGTTCAGGAGGGAGAAATCCTGGCCCTGGTAGGAGAATCCGGCTGCGGAAAAACGGTGATGAGCCAGTCGGTTTTAAAACTCCTTCCCGGCAATTCGAGAATTAAGAGCGGAAAGATTCTGGTAGACGGCACAGATATTACGGATTATAAAGAAAAAGATATGCGTAATCTAAGGGGAACAACACTGTCAATGGTGTTTCAGGACCCTATGACTACCCTGAATCCCACAATGCCCGTAGGAAAACAGATCATGGAGGCCGTCCTGAAACATGAGCGTGTAAGCAGGGAGGAAGCTAAGAGAAGAGCCGTTGAGATGCTGGATCTGGTAGGAATTGAAGATGCCGAGCACCGCTATATGCTGCAGCCCCATTATTTTTCAGGGGGAATGCGGCAGCGGTGTGTGCTTGCCATTGCGCTGGCCTTAAAGCCGAGGCTTTTGTTTGCGGACGAACCAACCACAGCGCTGGATGTTACGGTACAGGCAAAGATCCTTGATCTGCTGCTTAAATTAAAAAACAAACTGGGGTTATCCATCGTGTTCATTTCCCATGATCTTGGTGTCGTGGCAAAGATCGCGGACCGTGTTGCAGTCATGTATGCCGGAAAACTGGTTGAGGTGGGCAAAGCGGAGGAGGTTTTTTATGATCCGCGGCATCCCTATACCTGGGGATTGCTGTCCGCCCTGCCGTCTCTGGCAAAAAAAGGTGAGGGCCTGAAGTGCATTCCCGGAATGCCCCCCATGCTTTTGGACCCGCCGAAAGGGGATGCGTTTGCTGTGAGAAATGAATTTGCGTTGGCTATAGACTATGAAGAGATGCCTCCTATGTTCCAGGTGTCGCCGACTCACAGTGCGGCTACATGGCTACTTGATAAAAGGGCGCCGAAGATTCAGCCCCCGCAGATTTTCAGGGAAGAGAGAGCAGCAAATGAAAGATAATAGAATTCTGGAAGTGAAAGACCTGAAACAGCATTTTCAGCTGAGAAAAGATTACACAGTCAAAGCAGTGGACGGAATCAGTTTTGAGATAAAAAAAGGTGAAGTGTTCGGAATTGTGGGGGAATCAGGTTCCGGTAAATCCACAATAGCCAGAACCATTATGGGGGTATATCCGCCTACGGAAGGTGAGGTATGGTTTAAAGGCCGGAAAATTTCAGACAAAAAAATATCTGCTGTTGATAAAAAAGATGTACAGAAGAATATGCAGATTATCTTCCAGGATTCTGCCGCAGCTCTAAATCCCCGTATGACAGCGGAGGAGATCATAGCAGAACCGGCAGTTGTAAACCATGTCTGGAAGACAAAAAAACAGATCCATGAGGAAGTGCAGCAGCTTCTTTCCTATGTGGGCCTAGACGCTTCATACTGCGACAAATACCCCAATGAGCTGTCAGGGGGCCAAAGACAGAGAGTGGCAATTGCCAGAAGTATCTCAGTAAAACCGGATTTGATCTTGGCGGATGAACCCATCGCATCCCTGGATATCTCTATTCAGGCACAGATCATTAATCTGTTTTACCATTTAAAAGAAGAGCATCGAAGCACTTTTTTATTTATCGCCCATGATCTGTCTGTGGTGAGGTATATCTCGGACCGCATTGCTGTTATGTATCAGGGGAAGATCGTGGAGATGGGCAGGACGGAAGATATTTTTCATGATCCGCTGCATGCCTATACAAAATCCTTGCTGTCCGCCATACCGGTGCCTGACCCGGTCTTTGAAAGGAATAAAAAGCTGCTGGAATACGGGGGAACGGCCAGGCATGATAATGGGGAGATGAAGGATTGGGGAAACGGGCATTTTGTTTATGTATAAATTAAGAGAAAAGAAACGGGAGGGTATTACAAATGAAATGGAAAAAGGTTCTGATAAGTGCGCTGATGTTATCTGTGATCATGACAGGATGCGGCGGGGCGAAAGGGAGCCAGGAAGCGTCGAAGACAGAATCCGGTGCGGCGGCAGAAGACGAAAGCTCGACGAAGGATTCTGATACAGCAAAGCAGGAGCCAGAGGAAAAACAGACCAGGACAGTGAAAGACAGCGCAGGACGTGAGGTGGAAATACCGGCGGAGGTAGAGAGTATCGTATGCCTTAATGTGAGTACACTTCGCTATACCTGTTATATGCAGGCACAGGACTTGGTGATAGGGGTAGAGGACTACGAACAGGAAAAATCTATTTCCCGCCCATATAATTATGTGAATTATGATCTGTTCGCGGATATTCCGGTCATTGGAAATAATGGTGAACATTATCTGGAGTCTATTATAGAGACAGATCCTGACGTGATCATGATGTCTGCCTATGATGATGCAGATGTGGATGGGATACAGTCAAAAACAGGGATTCCTGTTGTTCTGGTTCCCGGCAGTGATGAAATGATGGATGAGGGAGCATATGAGACTTTCCGTATTATGGGGGAAGTGTATGGAAAAGAAGAACGTGCGGAAGAGCTGACAAAGTATATGGACACTGTCAAAAAAGACCTGGAAAGCCGCACAAAGGATGTAAAGGAAGAGGATAAACCTTCCGTATACGTGGGTGGTGTAAGCTATAAGGGCGCTCATGGGTTTGAAGGTACAGAAGCAGGATATGGCCCCTTTAAAGCGATCAACGCGAAAAATATGGCAGATGAGACGGGGCAGAAGGGCCCTTTTAACGTGGATTTGGAACAGGTACTTGCCTGGAATCCAGATGTGCTTTTTGTGGATTTTAACGGTTTAGACCTGATCAAGGAACATTATTCCTCTAATCCTGAATACTACAGCCAGTTAAAAGCAGTGGAGGAAGGAAAAGTATATTCTCAGATATCCTTCCGTTCCAGCGCGTCTAATCTGGAGACAGCTTTGGCAGACACCTATTATGCAGCGAGCGTTTTATATCCGGAACAATTTTCGGATATAGATCCAGCAAAAAAAGCGGATGAAATCTTCAATACTCTGCTGGGAACAGATTTTTATGAGACCCTTAAGGAGAACGGTTATGAATTCAGGCAGATCCAGATCGGACAGGAATAGCTGGGATCCTGCATACCGCAAAAAACAGATACGGAGTATTTTATTTTTAGGAATACTGTCTCTGGTGCTTGTATTGTCTGTCATATTATCCTTGTGGGCAGGATCTTATGATACGCCTTTTGGAGATTTGATGCGGGGGATTTTTAATAAAGCTCAGGATAATAAGATAAATGTGGTGGTGAGAAATGTTCGTCTGCCAAGAATCTGTACGGCAGTGGTTTCCGGCGCAGGCCTGGGTGTGACGGGATGCATTCTTCAGTCAATCCTTTATAATCCACTGGCGTCAGCGTCTACACTGGGCGTGTCTCAGGGAGCGGGGTTTGGTGCAGCATTTGCTATCATTGCGCTTGGAGCCGGCACCGCCGTCAGCGGTAGTGTAATGATTCCCCTGTGTGCTTTTGCGGGGAGTATGGCGGTTGCCCTTGTGATCCTGGCACTGTCAAAATTTCGTCAGGTATCATCAGAATCCATTGTACTGGCAGGCGTTGCGATCAGTGCCATGTTCACGGGTGCTACAACCCTTCTGCAGTATTTTGCCGATGAAGTGGAGCTGGCTGCTCTTGTTTTCTGGACTTTTGGCGATTTGGGGAGTGCTTCCTGGGGGCAGATCGGCTTCATGGCAGCAGTATCTCTGATCGGCTGCATTTATTTTATACTGCACAGATGGGACTTTAATGCACTTTTAAGCGGCACGGAAACAGCAGTCAGTCTGGGGATCAATGTCAAGAGAGTGACTATGATCAATATGATAGTCTGCTGCTTTATTGCTGCAGTCATCGTATCTTATATTGGCCTGATAAATTTTATAGGGCTGGTGGCACCTCATATTGTACGCAGAGTGGTTGGGAATAATCATGTATATCTGATCCCCGGGTCTATTCTGGCCGGCAGTTCTCTTTTGCTCCTGGGAGATCTCTTTGCGAGAACGGTGATCAGCCCTGTGATTCTTCCTATAGGAGCGATCACGTCCTTTTTGGGAGCACCGCTGTTTCTGTATCTGCTGTTTAAGGGGAGAACGAGAGAATGATAGAGATAAAAGATTTGAGATATCATTATCAGGGCGGTCCGGAAATATTGAAGTCCATTAGTTTCCGGCTGGAAGAAGGCCGTTTCCTCGCGATCCTGGGAAATAACGGTGCAGGAAAAAGTACAATGCTGAAATGTTTTAATAAAATCATATTTCCGGACAGCGGAAGTGTTGTCATGGACGGTGAAGAGATCCTGAACCTTTCTGCAAAAGAAGTAGCTAAGAGAATTGCCTTTGTAGCGCAGACCGTCCCTAATAACCAGATCACAGTGCATGATATGGTAATGCTGGGACGCAGGCCTTATATGCGGTGGGGATTTACACAGGAGGATCATAAAATTGTCCATGAGGTTATGGAGTCCCTTCATCTGCTGCACATGAGAGGCAGGTTTTTAAATGAGCTCAGCGGCGGTGAGAGACAAAAAGTAATGCTTGCCAGGGCACTGGCACAGCAGCCCAAAATACTGCTATTGGATGAACCAACCAGCAGCCTGGATTTGAAGAACCAGTATCAGGTACTCCAGGCGGTAAAGGATATCTGCGGCAACGGACAGATTACAGCAATGGTAGTGATCCATGATCTGAATCTGGCCCTGCGGTTCTGCGATCGATTCCTGTTATTGCAAAACGGCGAAGTCTGCCGCTATGGGAAACAGGAAGTGCTTGACAGGAAAGCAATCTGGGAGGTATATGGAGTGCATGGGGAAGTTTTGGATATTCAGGGCAGAAAGATAGTGATGGTCGATTAACATATATCGGGAGAATGAGATATGGATTTAGAACAGCTTAAGAGGGAGTGGAAGAATCCTTCAGCGCATAACGGAGTTTTGCAGGCAAAAATCTGGGATAACAGAGCCGGAGAGTATGAGAAAAAGGAAATTCCAAATGAAAAAGATGACCCTTTTCTGAAGTTCTTATGGAAAAAGGCAGAACCGGATGCGGATATGCAGGTCCTTGATATTGGATGTGGGGCGGGGCTTTATACAATTGCACTGGCCGGCCGGGTTAAAAAAGCTGTGGGTCTGGATGTATCTTCGAGAATGATTGAATCTGCAAAGCGAAGAGCGGATGATCTGGGAATCGCCAATGCGGAATTCGGGGTACAGGATTGGTCAAAAACCGATGCGCAAAGGTGTGGTTTTCAGAATGGATTTGATATTGTTTTTGCACATATGACACCTGCAGTATGTGATTATCATACTTTTGATCAGATGAATGCATGTTCAAAAAAATATTGTTTTATGGCAAAGCCGGTAAGGCGCAGAGATGCTGTGCAGGACGGGGCTTTCGCTGCTGTAGGGATAGATACACAGGGAAAGCAGATGGATGATACCGTTCTGAATTCCTTTACCTACCTGTGGCTGAAGGGATATACTCCGGAAGTGGTGAAGATAGATGAGGTCTGGTCAGCCAAACGGTCTGTGGAAGAAATGACAGCGTGGTGTACAGACAGGGCAGGAGTCTATAAGAATCTTACGGCAGAGGAGAAAAACAGGATTCGGAATTATGTAGAAAGTGTCAGTGAAGAAGGAATGGTAAATGAAGTCGTGAGAACATCAATCGTAACTATCTATTGGCATGTTTAAGGAGAAGAAGACTATGAATACAGAACTTTGGGATAAGTGTAAAGCATTTCATGGACATGAATGCGGAGGGCTCACAATAGGTTATAAAGCGGCTCTCTATGCAATAAAACTGCTGGATTTAAAAACAGATGAGACGGCGCACAATAACAGTTGTATATCCAGTGACGAGCAGGTAGTTTGTATATCGGAAAATGATGCCTGCGGTGTGGATGCCATACAGGTAATCATGGGATGCAGTGTGGGAAAAGGAAATCTGTTGTTTCATATGAGAGGAAAGCAGGCATTTTCCTTCTACAACAGAATAAACGGAAAATCCGTCCGGTTGGTATTGAAGCCAAAACCTGAAGGAATGACACGTGGGGAATCCTTCAGCTATTATCAGAATCTGGAACCGGAAGCCATGTTTGACGTGAAGGAGACCACGATCTCTCTTCCGGAACAGGCCAGAATATTTCAGTCTGTAAAGTGCAGCTGCTGTGGAGAGACTGCTTCCGAAAATATGGTGCGGTTAAGTGAAGGAAAAATGCTGTGTCTTGATTGTTATGAAAATTATGACCGCTTTCAGGTTTGAGTAAAAAATATCCCCCGGAGGAGCTTCCGCTGTCTAAAAATATCAGTTATAGTATAAAATAGTGATAAATCCACATAGAGCGGTACACGGTGAGAGGAGCTTCCCTAAAAGAGTGAATTATGGATGATAACAAGGATAATTATTTGACAATCGGACAATTGGCAAAAATGTTTCATATCTCGAACCGTACTCTTAGATATTATGAAGAAAAGGGAATACTCAAGCCTCACCATATAGCCCCAAATGGTTACCGGTACTATTCGGAAAACCAGATACTGGTTCTGGATATGATTCGCTGTTTTCGTAATTTAGGAATACCGATTGATAATATTATAGAGCAGTTCAGCGAGAGACAGTGGACGGGTTCAAGGGATGATATTCTTCAGATCTTGCTTCAGCAGGAACAGGAAATCAACCAGCGTATCAAAGAGGAAGAAAAAAAACGGGAATATCTGAACCGCATGGTGGAGGATATGAAGCAGAATAATATGCGTGATGGTGAGATTAAGATATTATCCATGCCGCAGCGTTCTGTTGTTGTATTTGAGATGAAGATAGATACCGAGGCTGAAAGAGAACAGTATTTCCGTAAAGTAGTATCTTATATAGCAGAACATTTTGGAGAGGATTATCCGGTATTATTTGGAATTGTTCCGGCAGAAGCTGCAAGAAGAGGAGATTTTCGGTACTCGTATGTAGAATACCAGCCGAGGAGAGATTGCATTATGAATTTTCAAGAAGATGAATTTTCTGTCGGACATAAAATTACACATGTATTTTTGAAGACAGAAAAAGAAAGTACCTGTGTTTCGGTTGCCTTTGACACAAAGTGGGAGGAACTGGGGACATACTATAAAAATCTTTTTGAATATATTGACGAAAAAGAAATGGATTGCAGTACATATCTGAGGGAGAAATGGAGTTATCCCCGATTGGTAAATGGAAATCAAATACAGATTCTGGGTAATCTTGAGATGGATATAAAAAATGTAGAAAAATAAAGAATAAACGATTGACCCTGCCATAATGGCAGGGTTTATGTTATAATTGGGTATTTTTTGACAGATAGGAGGTGTAAACATGAATATAATGGAAATAACCGATTTGTATGTAGGGTTTCCAACAAAGGATGGGTTAGTTAAGGCAGTGAATACCATCGACTTAATCATTGAGGAAGGGGAAAATATAGGTATTTTAGGAGAATCCGGTTCCGGTAAATCCGTATTTGCAGACAGTATCCTTAGACTCATCAAGGATCAGACGGTCACCAAAGGAACCGTGGTATATCGTGGTCAAAATTTAATGGAAATGGATAAAAAAGAATTAAGGGGCCTGAGAGGAAAGGAACTTGGCATGATCATGCAGAATCCTTCTAGTTCCCTGAATCCATCCCTTACGATTGGTAATCAGATTGGCGAAGCGGCAGCAGTCCATGAGAGAATCAATAAGAAAGAACGGAACAAAAAAACCCTGGAAATCTTGGAGAAAGTGAGGATCAAGAACGCAAAACAGCGAATGAAGGAATATGCACATCAGTTTAGCGGCGGCATGAAGGAACGCGCTGTTATAGCTATGGGGATAGCACAGAGTCCTCGATTTCTAATTGCTGACGAGCCTACAAAAGGGCTGGATACCCTGGTAAAATATAAAGTTGTTCAGCTGCTGAAAGAGGTGTCGGAGAATAAAACGATGCTCCTGATCACACATGATCTGGATGTGGCAGAGCAGATTTGTGATCGAATAGGAATTTTGTATCTGGGTGAATTTGTGGAAATAAGTGCAGTGGATGCTTTATATAGAACACAGCTTCACCCCTATACCGAGGGCTTTTTCAAAGCCATGCCGAAAAATGGTATGCTGCCCATAGAGGGACTCCCCGGTTCATTGATTGATCTGCCGGAAGGGTGCCGGTTCCATCCAAGATGTCCAAAATGTATGGAACGATGTAAGAAAGAACATCCCCCGTTATACACGAAACAAGATGGAAGGAAGGTAAGGTGTTTTTTGTATGCTGACAGTGAATGACTTGTGTAAAAGGTACTCTTCGGGAGTATGGAAAAAAGTTATACACAGGCGGTTGCCCATGTTTCTTTTCATATAGAAAAGGGGAAGGTATTAGGAATCGTAGGGGAGAGCGGAAGCGGAAAATCGACGATCGCCCAGTGTATCACCCGGCTGGTAGAACCTTCATCCGGAGAAATTATTTTTCGGGGTGAGGAGATCACTCGTATGAAAGCGGGGAAGCTGAATAAATACAGAAGAAATATGCAGATGATCTTTCAGGACCCGGATTCCGCACTGGATCCTAAAATGACCATATCTGAGAGTTTGGAGGAAGCCCTTAAATTAAACCAATGCCATTATAGTGCAGAAGAAAGAAAGAGAAAGACAGATGAATTGATTGCACTGGTCGGACTGAATGCGGAGCATAAGAACCGTTATCCCCATCAGTTGTCTGGGGGCCAAAACCAAAGGGTAGTTCTGGCAAGAGCCCTGTCCTTTGATCCGGAGCTGCTGATTGCAGATGAACCCACGGCATCTCTTGACGTATCTGTACAGGCTCAGATCCTCACACTGCTGAAGACAATCCAGAGAGAAAAAGAGCTGACTATGCTGCTCATTTCTCATGATATGGAAATTGTGCGGAGAGTCTGTGATGAGGTAATTGTAATGTACAGAGGGGAGGCAGTGGAAAAGGGGCGTGTGGAAAGTGTTTTTGGCAATCCTCAGCATGTCTATACGCGTCTGCTGTTGGACTGTAACGAAGAGAATGTAAAAAAGTGGATTGATTACAAAAAAGAAAAAGGAAAGAGAGGGAACAAGAATGAGGAATAGATGGATGAGATTGACTGCAGTATTAGCGGCAGCGGCTATGCTCGGAGGTATGCTTGCAGGATGCGGCAGCAATGACAGCAGTAAAAGCGGAAAAGGGGAAACCGGAAAAGTACAGCAAAATGAGGATATTGCTAAATTTATTTATCAGGTGACGGACAGTTTTGATACATCGATCAACTATATTGCGGCCTCATGGGTAACTTATGGTGTAGCGGAGACGTTGTTTGAAGTTGACGAGGAAGGTAATGCAGTCCCCCTGCTTGCAGACAGTATGGAGATGAAAGACGATTTGCACTGGACATTGAAACTGAAAGAGGGAATCAAGTTCCATGACGGTACTCCGTTCAATGCGGATGCTGTATTATTTACTTTTGACCGTCTGGCAGCAACCGGTGAGATCGGAGGAAATTTTGATTTCATTGTCTCAATGGACAAGAAAGATGATTATACCATAGAAATAACAACAACAGAAGCATATGGTGCTTTAAAGGAACGATTCTGTGAATATAAAACAGCTATTGTAAGTCCGACAAATAAATTCGAGGATACACTGATCGGCACAGGACCTTTTAAATTTAAAGAAACACAAAAAGACGTGAAAAACGTAGTGGAGAAAAATGATGATTACTGGGGCGGTGATGTAAAGCTGGCCGGGGCGGAATTTTATCCGGGAGAAGATGAGATGACCAGAAGCTTCCAGCTCTATAATAATGAGGTGGATTTCAGTATCTTAAATATTCCGATTACAGAGTATGAAAATGCGAAAACAAAAGAACAGTTGGATGTATTTACACTGGATTGTGATTATACACATATTATGATTTTAAATACCACGAAGGCACCATTTGATAATAAGGATGTAAGGCATGCGTTCAGTTATGCAATTGACAGAGAACAGCTTGTGAACAGTATTTATGGGAATGTGGAAGGCGGAGTTCCGTCATTTGGAGTTGTTCCTGTAAAATATTCCTGGTCAAATCCGGACGCATGTACCGCTGTATATGACAGAGAGAAGGCACTGGAGCTTTTTAGAAATGCAGGGATAGAAGACACAGACGGGGACGGCATGCTGGAATACGAAGGCGCACCCTTTACAGTTACCATTATGACATATGAGACAGGTCTCTATAAAAATGCGGTGGAGATATTACAGTCACAATTAAAAGATATAGGTGTAAATGTTGAATTGGAGATCACCACCTGGGATGTCACGGACCAAAAAATGTCAGATAAGGATTATGATATCAATTTTGATTCTGTGCCGTTTCTTGAATTTGGAAGCCCGGTATCTCTGGCTAACAAATTCGGTTCTGATGCCTATTTTGCATTGGGGGCAGGATATGCCAGCGAGGAGATGGATCTGGCACTGGAAGAAGGCAGCAAGGCATTAGAGGAAGAGACGAGAAAAGAAAAATATGACAAGGTGCAGGAGATCGCCATGGAAGATATGCCCTTTATTCCCGTATTCGAGGTGGTTAAGGTTTATGCAATGAATAAGAGACTTCATGATATGGATTTAAATACTTACAGTGTATTTAAACTGACAAAGGATACTTATATCCAGGATTGACAGGTGAGGTAATAATATGTGGAGATTTATAGGAAGACGTCTCGTACAGTTTATCGGAATACTATTTTTAGTCTCAATTGTGTGTTTTTCTATCAATTTTATAACACCTATCGATACTGCTAAAAGAGCCTTGGGAGATCCTATGACCCATTCGCTGCCTGACGAAACCATTCTTGAGAGATTCCGGGAAGAAAAAGGTCTGAACCGTCCTCTTCATGAGCAGTATCTGGAGTGGCTGGGAAAGATTCTGCATGGGGATTTAGGGGAATCCCTGATTACCGGGGAGCCGGTAGGCGAGGATATTGTCTATCATTTTGAAAAAACATTCAGTCTGGCAGTCTTTGCTATGGGGCTGACACTTGTTTTTGCAATCCCACTTGGCATTCTGTGCGCGCTTCGGCAGAACAAATTCATTGATTACATAGGAAGACTTCTTGCTATGACAGCTGTCTCAATGCCCGGATTCTGGGTATCTTATCTGCTGATCATCGCCCTGGCTTTAAAAGGGGGGATCCTTCCGGTGGCAGGTTATGGAGATGGAAGCCTGAAGTATATGGTGATACCGGGAATAGCTCTTTCTCTTATGAGCTTTGGCACAGTGATGAAAATGATGAGAAATAATATGGTGGATGTTATGAAAGAGGACTACATGATCACAGCGGAGGCTAAAGGCCTGCACCCGTTTCAGATCATTATGAAGCACGGGGTGAAAAACGCATTGATATCGGTGATCACTCTTGCAGGAATGACATTTGCCAGTATGCTGGCAGGCTCTGCAGTAATAGAAAAGATTTTTGCCTGGCCCGGTATTGGACATATGATTCTTTCAGGTATTGAAAATAAGGATTTTCCGGTAGTTCAGGCCTGTGTGATTGTTGTATCAGCCATTTATCTGATGATAAATTTTCTGGTTGATATTCTGTACATTATAATAAATCCGAGGATACGTTATGATAAGGAAAATTAGAAATAAAAAAGTATTGTTATTTTGGGTCATGGTAATAGCGGTGCTGGTACTGATCGCTCTGTTTCCCGGATTATTTGCATCTCATGACCCGGTACAGGCTGATCTGAACCAGAAATTCTTAAAGCCGTGTAAAGAAATGCCTTTGGGGGCAGACCATATGGGCAGATGTATTTTATGTCGTATGATTTACGGGACAAGGGTATCCCTGTTTGTATCAGGGGCAGTTGTTTTGATCACGGCAGCAGTGGGAGGCTGTGTAGGCATGTTCAGCGGATTTTATGGCGGAAAGACAGATACCGTGTTAATGAGGATTGTAGACGTATTCCTGGGCTTTCCGAGTTTTCTGTTCACATTGGCCTTTGTAGGCATGTTTGGAGGGGGAACAAAAAATCTGATCATAGCACTTAGTTTCTTCGGATGGATGCATTATGCCAGAGTAGTGAGAAGTGAAGTGCTGAGTCTGCGGGAAAAAGAATTCATCAAAGCAGCCAGAGGTATGGGTATCGGCAATGCCTCCAATATCCTGAGACATGTACTGCCGAATATCATAGGTCCCGTGATCGTCATCATGACAATGGAGGTGGGAGGAATCATTTTATCCACCTCCGGCCTGAGCTTTTTGGGAATCGGCGTACAGCCGCCTACGCCGGAATGGGGATATATGCTGAATGATGCAAAAGTGTATATATCTGACATGCCTCAGCTTATGCTGTATCCGGGAGCAGCCATTATGCTCACCATCTTATCATTTAATTTCCTGGGCGACAGTTTGAAAGATGCCCTGGATGTAAAAGAATCCAGATGGACAAAAGACAGTTAATGGAGAAAATATATGGAACACTTTAAAAAGTTTTGCAGTTATTATATGCCTTACAAAAAATGGATGATTCTTGATCTGTTCTGTGCTATTTGTTCAGCACTGATTAATATATCATTTCCTGTAATAACAGATTACGCGATTAACACATGCCTGCCTGAGAAGAATGTAAAAATTTTCTTAGTGCTGATGCTTTCCTCCATAGCAGCATATTTTATCAACGGTTTCCTTATATATACAGTCAGTTATGTGGGACACAATACCGGGGTACAGATTCAGGCAGATATCAGAGAAGACCTGTTTGCACATATGCAAAAACTTTCATTTTCTTTTTATGATAAGAACAGAGTCGGAAATCTGATGTCGCGAATTACAACAGACTTATATGAAATTACGGAGCTGGCACATCATGGGCCGGAAGATGCATTGATCTGCAGTTTTACTCTTCTGGGAGCCATGGCAGCTATGTTTATATTGAATTGGAGACTGGCCGTTTTCGTGGCGTTTCTGATTCCGCTTACAGCAATATACATAGGATGGCGGGAAAAAGTCACAATCAGCATCGTGGAGGACATGCAGGAAAAGATGGGAGGCGTCAACAGTGAACTGGAGACAAGCCTCACGGGAATAAGAGTGACCAAGGCCTTTTGTAATGAGGATTTTGAAAAGGAGCGGTTCCGGAGATCAAACGAGAAATTCAGAAGTGCAAAGAAAAATTATTTTAAGCAGCTTGGGATATATATGATGGGCATGGACTGGATTAAAAGTGCCATGAGACTTTCCATAATTTTTATCGGAGGTCTTTTATATCTAAAAGGTCAGGCAACATTTGCGAATCTGGTTTCCTTTAACTTGTTTGTGATGGTTCTTATGACCCCCATACAGAAAATGATAGATTTCTCTGAAATATTGATCGGAGGTATTTCCGGATTCCGAAGATTTAGTAAGATGATGGAGGAGAAACCGGATATAAATGAGCAGAGACAACCGGTTGAATTGGAGCATCCAAAAGGAAAGATCACTTTTCATGAAGTCAATTTTTCATATGAAAGCAGCAGGGAGATATTAAAAGAAATAACATTCGATATCCCTTCCGGTACCTCCATGGCGTTTGTGGGGAATTCCGGTGCGGGCAAGACAACATTATGTCATCTGATACCAAGATTTTATGATGTGACCGGCGGACGCGTTGAAATTGATGATATTGATATTAGGAATATAAGTTTGAAATCTCTTCGGGAAAATATTGGAATGGTACAGCAGGATGTATTTATTTTTCCGGATACGATTATGGAAAATATCCGCTATGGCCGTTTGAGCGCCTCGGATGAGGAGGTAATAGAAGCAGCGAAAATGGCAGAAATTCATGACGACATCATGGATATGAAGGCAGGATACCAGACATATGTAGGAGAACGCGGTGCTATGCTGTCAGGGGGACAAAAACAGAGACTTAGCATTGCCAGAATGTTTTTGAAAAATCCGCCGATCGTGCTTCTGGATGAAGCGACATCGGCTCTTGACAGTGTAACCGAAATGAAGATTCAGGAAGCATTGGACAGATTATCAAAAAATAAGACAATGGTGCTCATCGCCCATCGTCTTTCAACGATACGAAATGCCGATACCATAGCTGTCATAGATCAGGGGCGTATCGTAGAAATGGGTAGCCATGAGGAACTGATGGAATTAGAAGGTCAGTATTCTCATTACTATAAAGCACAATATCACAAAGAAAAGGAGAAAGAACATGGGAAAAACAAATAAGGAATTAGCAATTGACATTGCGATCGAATATGCGCATGGGATGCTGCATATTAACGGAACTGATGGATATCCGGTTGAGGATTGCTGTGAGGTGATCAAGAAAGTTTATGAGACCTTGGAGAGCCTTGATCCGGATGGAAAAGAGTGATAAGAGAGGAGGAGTTTAAATGCATTTAATCTACGATGAAAATGGAAATTTGATTGAACATGGGGGACATGATCACCACCATCATGAACATGTACACGAGCATCAGAATCCGGAAAGTCAGGACAGTAAAAATGAAACTCTGGTTCTATTGAACTATATGCTGGAGCATAATGATCATCATGCAGCAGAGCTGCAGGAAATGTCAGATGCGTTGGAGGCTGACGGATTCAAGGAAGCAGCAAAGCAGATCCGTGATGGAGTCTCTGAGTTTCATAAGGGCAATATGCATTTAAGCCGTGCTATTGAATCGGTTAAAGAAAAGCTAAAAGAGAAATAAAATAAAAATTGCACTATTTATCCATAAAAGAGAGAAGATACAGGCATGCAGACGGTATGCGGCTCTTTTGACAGGAGATAAATAGTGCGATTTTTTTGGGGAAAATTGCATTTATAACCCCAGGGGGAGCTTGTAAACTTTTGGAGGAGATTATATTATTATTGGTGAGATTATATGCAGAAGCACCCGGTAAATGCGGGATATAAAACCCTGTGTTTTTCAGTAGAAAACGGGATAATCGGATTTAGGTAAAATGAATTGGTAATGCGTAATTGAGAGGTAAAGCTATAGATTTATATAGCCTTTTTGTCGTATACACAAAGTTGAAAAATACGCCGATCAGGTACTGTGAGAAGTTCAATGATGAAAATAAGGACGGTAATTCTGTAATACAGCGTCATTATTTTTTCTTGAACTTTTTTTTATAATATATAAGGAGGGGACATATGGAGCGGTCTTTACTGAAGCTTTTAGAAGAAAAAAGTCTGGAGGAATATAAGGCTTTGCAGGGAGAGTGGAAGCCGGATTTTCATAGTAATAAAGAAAAAATATATATCTGCAGACAGCCGCGTTTTGTTGATGTTCCAATACATACACATGAAGAAATCATACTTTTTTATGTATGCAAAGGGAACTATATCCATGAAATTGACGGAAATAAGATAAAAGTAAAAGCGCATGAAATTCTTGTATTAAGCCCCAAAGCCAGACACAAGATCATTGCCGGTAAAGAACAGGATATCGCTGTTAATATAAGGATTTATCCGGATACTTTTTGTGAAATGTTCTCCGGCTTTGAAAAGAAGGATTCCGTTTTTGAATTTTTATCAAAGGTACTTATGGGAAACGAAAAGACAATTTCATATTTATGTTTTCATACATCTGAAAACTACTGCGTTCAGAACCTTATGGAAAATATAGTGCGCGGATGGTGCAGCAAAAGAGGAAATTCTTGGGAGATACTTCAGATCTCCTTAAAGCTGGTATTTTTATACCTGATACAGACATTTGAGCAAGATACTCTATATCTGCAGGAGCGAAGCGGACAAAGCAGTGAGACGATCCTGTTTGTGACAGAGTATCTGGAACGGAATTATACACAGGCTTCTCTGGAAGAGCTTTCAGGACGGATGCACATGTCTCCTGTTACACTCAGCAGAATGATAAAAAGTAATACGGGCAGTACATTTAAGGAACTTCTTCTGAATAAAAGGTTCCAGAAAGCGGCGGAGATGCTGCTGGAAACCGATAAGACGGTAAATGATATTGCAGAAGAGATCGGTTATGAGAATAACAGTTATTTTTACAAAAGATTTACGGAACGCTATCATATGACGCCTAAAAAATACAGAGAAATGTATAAAGAAATAAGGAAAGAAAATGAAGAGGAGAGGATGAAACTGGAGATACAAGGGAAAATGGATTATTACTGGAAAGACCGGGCAGAAAGTTACAGCCAGCAGAATAAAGGTCAGTTAGAAGATCCGCACCATAAAGTATGGGAAAAGATTATCATGGAAAATGCACCCCAAAAGGAGAAATTAAAAATTCTTGATATGGGTACCGGACCCGGCTTTTTTGCTGTCCTTTTGTCACGCCTGGGACATGACGTCACTGGAGCGGACAGGAACGCAGCAATGCTTGAGGAGGCCGAAAAAAATGCCCGGTTATATGACGTGCATCCAGAGTTTATTCAGGTTGGAGAGCAGCTTCCTTTTGAGGATGAGAGTTTTGATATAGTGATCTCCAGAGACGTTACCTGGATGTTGATGGAGCCTGAAAAGACCCTGGAGCAATGGTTCTCAAAAGTGAGGCCGGGAGGCAGGCTTATGTATTTTGATGCAAACTGGTATGGATATCTGAAGGACAGAGAGGAAACAAAAAAATACAAAGAGTTTCGCAAATTTGTCAGAGAGCGTAAGGGCTTTGTATATGCCAGTGCGGTGGAAATGGAAAAAATAGCAGCCCATCTTCCCTTTACTTATCGTGACAGGCCAAAATGGGATCTGGATTACTGGAAAATATACAGGAAGAAAAAGGTTTATTGCCGGGAAATGCTGAATCCTGAGATTTATTCACAAATGGAGCAGCTTCAGTATGCACAAACTCCTGAATTTCTGGTAGTGGTAGAAAAATAGAAGGGGTACGAAATGAAAAAGCGAAATCGTGTCATCAAGAAAATATTCAGCAGTCTTTTGCAGTCCCTGATCGTATTAATAGGAATAACCTTCATTAGTTTTCTGATCCTGCATTTATCTCCGGGAAATCCTGCCGAGATATGGCTGACCGGAGGGGATGGAAATGTGGGCCAGATCTCCCAGGAGGCTGTGAAAGCGCAGGAGGAAAAGATGGGCCTGGATAAACCGTTTTTGATCCAATACGGGATGTGGCTGAAAAAAGTATGTTATGGAGATTTGGGTGAATCTTTTACTACAGGACAGCCGGTTGTTTCAGAACTGCAGAGAAGGGTTATGCCGACCATAATGATCGCTTTTGTATCACTGTTTCTCACCATGCTCATTTCAGTTCCTCTGGGGATTGGCTGTGCAGTGTACAAGGATAGATGGCTGGATAATATGATCAGGAGTGTTTCTTTCCTTGGGATCTCCCTTCCGACTTTTTTTACGTCCCTGGTCCTTTTATGGCTGTTTTGTCTTAAATTATCCATATTTCCGGTTATCGCTGACACAGATGTAAAAGGGATGGTACTGCCTGTGGCGGTATTTGTGATTCAATGTTCTTCCAGGCTGACAAGACAGGTCCGTGCAGTCATTCTGGAACAGTTAAACCAGGAATATGTGAAAGGGGCAGTGGCCAGAGGAGTTAAGAAAAGCCGGATCCTGTTCAGCCATGTGCTTAAAAATGCCATGATACCTGTTCTCACATGGGTAAGTATCTATCTTGGGATTCTGCTGGGCGGCGCTGCAGTGGTTGAAACAATTTTCTCATGGGACGGACTGGGAAAACTGGCAGTGGAATCTGTTGCGCGCCTGGATTATTTTGTGATACAGGGATTTGTACTTTGGGTGGCATTGATTTTTTTGGCATTGAATTTTTTGGTGGATGTGATCTGCAGTATGATTGATCCAAGAATAAAACAAGATTGAGGAGAAAGGGATGAAGAGAAAGAAAACAGAGGAAATATCTTTTTACATACTCATTGGTTTGATCGTGATATTGCTTTTGGCTGCGCTTCTGGCTCCGGTACTTGCGCCAAACGATCCCTTTAAAACAGAGCTGACACTTGCGTTAATAAAGCCTGATAAAGAATTTCCGCTTGGCACAGATCCATTGGGACGGTGTGTATTATCCAGGATCTTATATGGAGCCAGAGTTTCTATTTTCAGCAGTTTGTGTATTATTGGTATTGTGTTTTTTATCGGAACTGCCATCGGTGTGACTGCCGGGTATCTGGGCGGCGCAGTCGATATGGTACTCACAAAGATCATAACGATCATGCAGGCATTTCCTAAATTCATCCTCGCTATTGCTATAGCCGGCGTTCTGGGAATTGGGATAAAAAATACAATACTGGCGTTATGTCTGGTAGAGTGGGCGGAATATGCCAGAATATCAAGAAATTTAAGCCGCGGTGTGAAACAGCGTACTTATATAAAGGCCGCAAAGGTGTGCGGCGAATCCAGATTACAGATTATGTTTCATCATGTTCTGCCAAATGTCCTGCCAACACTTGTGGTGAATGCAAGCCTGGGGATATCATCCATGATCATGGAAGTTGCAGCACTGTCTTACCTGGGAGTAGGTGTGAAGTCTCCCATGTCCGAATGGGGAGCTATGATGAATATAGGAAAGGATTATCTGCAGACAGAGACCAGGCTGGTTATCATACCGGGCATTGCAATCTTTGTTGTCTCTGTACTCTTTAATTTATTTGGTGACAAGTTAAGAGACATATTGGACAGATAAAAATATACAAGAGGAGAATAAGAAAATGAAAAACAGAATGATAAAATTAACAGCGCTGCTTATGAGCGTATTATTACTGGGAACGGGATGCGGAGCGTCCGGGGGAGATACTGCGGGAGATACTGCGGTGAAAGAGGAAGGAACAAAAGAGAAAGCGGTATTCGCCGATACCCAATGCCCCACAAGCCTGGATCTGGCAGACAGCTGGAACAGCTGGTATACGTCCAGATATGGAATTACGGAAACATTATTTAAGCTGGATGATACGCTGACTGCACAGCCGTTTTTGGCAGAGTCATGTGAGATGCAGGATGATACCACCTGGGTCATAAAATTAAGAGATGATGTTACCTTTCAAAATGGTAATAAGATGACAGCCGAGACTGTTAAAAAATGCTGGGAAAGGACCATGGAGATCAATGCAAGATTAAATGAACTGTTATTCATTGATTCCATGCAGGCAGACGGGCAGACTCTGACAGTAAAGACCACAAAAGCTGTGCCGTCATTTATTACGAGCCTGTCTGAGCCGCTTACGGGAATTATAGATGTGGAGGCTGATGGTGATATAGCGGAAAAACCGGTGGGAACAGGTCCTTTTATGCCGGTAAGTTATGAGGTAAAAGGAACTTTAGAGGTTGAACAGTACACGGATTACTGGGGCGGTACACCCAAATTGGAGGGGGCTGTTTTCCATGTGATCGCGGATGCAAATGCTCTGGCCATGGCACAGCAGAGCGGGGAAAGCGATCTGTCCGTGAGTATTCCTGCAACAAGCCTGGAGCTTTTTGAAAAGGATGATGCCAAATATAATGTAGACGGAGTAGCCGGTTCCAGAGGTCAGGTGATTTTCATGAATTACGATAATGAATTCATTCAGGATATTCATGTGAGAAAGGCGATCAGTATGAGCATTGACAAGGAAAGTTATGCCAATGTACTGAACAAAGGAGCTTCAGTGCCTGCCTCACAGCTTTACCCGGACTTTATGGCATTTGGAGGATCTGACGGCGAGTGTATAGAATATGATTTAAACGGGGCAAAAGAGCTTTTAAAAGAAGGGGGATATAGCGACAGTGACGGTGACGGCATACTGGATAAAGACGGAAAAAATATATCTCTCAGGATGGTCACATACAGTACAAAGGCAGAACTGCCTAATTTTTGTGAAGAGATGTCTTCCAAACTGAAAGAAATTGGTATTGATCTGCAGGTTGAAGTCTATGAATCTGTGGCGGAACAGCAGAAAAGCGGAGATTTCGATCTGATGATGATCAGCTTTACCATGACACCTACCGGTGACCCTGGTTACTTTGCTGATATTGCGTTTAAAACCGACGGAAGCAGTAATTACGGGCACTATTCCAATACAGAAGTGGATGCGCTGATCGACCAGCTTGACAGTGAGTTTGACCAGGAAAAGCGTACAGAACTCACAAAACAGATTCAGCAGAAGATTATTGATGATGCAGGATATATTGTGGTGGGGCATTCCAAATATATTTATGTGATGGGTAGTTCACTGAAAGGTCTGAAAACCAATCCTTCGGAATACTATCTGCTGGATGCTGAGGTTTATATTCAAAAATAGAAAGAGTGAGGACTGATACGTGCTAAGAGTAAAGAAACTCTGCATATCATATGAAGGAATTCCTATAGTAAAAGATGCGGAATTTGAAGTAAAGGAAAAAGAAATCATCGGTATTGTAGGCGAAAGCGGCTGCGGAAAGAGCACCCTTTTACAGTCTCTCTTAATGTTGGAAAAGAAAGCTGTAATAGACAGCGGTGAAGTCATATTCAGAGACCGCCGGCTGGGAGACTTGTCAGAGGAAGAAATCCGGTGTATACGCGGAAATGAGATCGCTGTAGTTTTTCAGAATGCAGCACTTTCTATGGATCCAATGAAGACAATAGGGAATCTTTTTTATGAGACTGTGCGTATGCACAGCAGGATCACAAAAAAAGAATGTGAAAAAAGGGCAAAGGACCTGATGAAAAAAGTCAGGCTGGCAGATGTGGACCGTATCTGGAAATCATACCCATTTGAATTAAGCGGGGGTATGTGCCAGAGGATAGCCATTGCCGCTGCCATGATGAACCAGCCCAGACTGATTCTGGCGGATGAGCCCACAAGTGCTCTGGATGTAACCGCGCAGGCACAGGTTGTGGCACTGATGCAGTATCTGCGGGAAGAATTTGGTACGTCCATGATAGTTGTCTCTCATAATATGGGGGTGATTGCCCAGCTTGCGGATAAAATCGCAGTGATGTACAGCGGAAATATTGTGGAATGGGGAACTGCCGGGGAGGTTCTGCATTCCCCAGGGCATCCGTATACGAAAGCGCTCATCAATGCAATCCCCAGAATGGATGGCAGCATACCTAAGGGGATTGCCGGGAGGCCGCCGGAATTTTCAGAAAAAAGGACAGGGTGCCCCTTTGCGCCAAGATGCGGAAAAAGGACGGCCGTCTGTAGCGGCAGGCCGGAGAAGATTTTTTTGTCAGAGGAACATTGGATTGCCTGCAGACATATGGATAAAATCTGAGAGCATAGGAGTTTGTTATGGCATTGTTAGAGGTACGGGGATTAAAGAAAAATTTTACCGGTAAAAATGAAACATTACATGCGGTAAAGGGTATTGATTTTACTATTGAAGAAGGGGAATGCCTGGGACTTGTGGGAGAAAGCGGCTGCGGAAAGAGCACTACAGCCAACATGACAGCAAGACTTTTGAAGGAGAGTGAAGGCGACATATTTTTTCTGGGAAAAAGGATAAATGGGGGAAAGCGTCTGTGCGCGGCCGGAAAAGAAATGCAGATGGTATTTCAGAATCCCGCAGATTCTTTTAATCCCCATTATTCGGTGCTGGAATGTGTTATGCAGGGCGCCAGATATTATAAGTTATATTCTAAGTCAGAATTAAAAGAACGCGCCATGGAATGGATAAAATATGTGGGATTAAAAGAATCTTATCTGGAAAAGAAGATAGGGGAGTTAAGCGGAGGAGAGTGCCAGAGGACAGCCATTGCCAGAGCTTTGATCTGCAATCCGGCCCTGATCATTTGTGACGAAGCAACCAGTGCACTGGATGTATCTGTTCAGGCCCAGGTTGTGGAACTGATCCGGAAGCTCAAAGAAGAGAAAAAAGTGTCATTTTTGTTTATAACGCATGATTTGGCTCTGACGTCATCTGTGTGTGACAGGATCGCAGTGATGTACAGCGGAAGAATTGTGGAGATGGGTGAGACAAAAGCCATATTGCAGCATCCGATGCATCCTTACACACAGCTTCTTTTATCCTGTGTACTGCCCGCTGTCGGAGACGATGAATACCGAGTCCCGGAATGCAGTTCGTTTCGGGGAGCGGGAGATGGCTGTGACTTTTATGAATTTTGTCCGAAAATATGTACACAGTGTAAGGACCGGGTTCCGGATCTGCAGGAGAGGGAAGGCCGTATGACTGCCTGTTTCCAAAGAGGAGATCCGGATGAGTGATGCAGAAAGAAAAAGGGATATGGTAAATGGCAGTATGGGAAGTTCGCTTTTTCTTTTTGCGCTTCCATTATTTTTCAGCAGTTTGCTGCAAATGCTGTATAACACAGCGGATCTACTGTTTGTGGGAAATTTTGTGGGGAAACAGGCAGCTGCGGCAGTAGGGGCAGGCGGTTTGCTGGTGACCTGTCTGATTGGACTTTTTACGGGTCTCTCTGTTGGTGCTGGAGTGGCAGCTGCTCAGGCAGCAGGTGCGGGAAAATGGAAACGCTTGGAAAACATCCTGCATACAGCAATCTGTACAGCTGTTCTCGGAGGAACAGCTGTTATGCTGGCAGGTCTGTTGTTTTCTGAGAGTATTCTGCGTGTTATGCATACGCCGGCATCTGTTATGGAGGATGCCGTTTCTTATATACAGATATATTTTATCAGTATGGTGCCGATGATCGTGTATAATATGGCAGCAGGTATTCTCCGGGCTTATGGAGATTCCGGGACTCCTTTCTATATCCTTGCGGCAGGCGGAATATTGAATGTCCTGACAGATGGATTATTGGTAGCAGTGCTGCATATGGGGGTACGGGGAGCGGCAGTTGCTACCGTTGTCTCTCAGTCTTTTTCAGCGGTTGCTGTTTTATATGTTCTCATGAAGGGAAAGGAAAAGTTACGGCTGAAGCCGGGTAAATTGAAAATAAGTAAAGAAGAGCTGGGTAAGATCCTGCATCTGGGTATTCCTTCCGGCATTCAGTCTGTGGTTATCACACTATCCAATATTATAATTCAATATTATATAAATGGGTATGGAGAAAATGCAGTCGCCGCGTTTGCAGCATATTTTAAACTGGAAAATTTCTTGTATTTACCGGCTATGGCGTTTGGGCAGGCAGCAACTACTTTTGCAGGGCAGAATGCAGGAGCGGAAAAGTATAAGAGGATCCGCAAAGGGATTTCTTTGGCAGCACTTATATCGGGGGGGATAGTTGCAGGGATAGCCTGTGTTCTTATGCTGGGCAGAGAATCCTTATTCTTATTATTTGTGAAGGATTGGGAAGTGGCTTCTTATGGAATACAGATCATTATGATAACCTTCCCCTTTTACTGGCTATATCCAATCATGGAAGTTTTCGGAGGTGCAATAAGGGGGATGGGGTATTCCGTTATACCTATGTTCGTCATATTAAGTACATTATGCGGAGCACGCATCGGGCTTCTGGCTTTTTTTAATGACCGTGTGCAGGAGGTCAAAGCGGTGGCAGCGGTTTATCCCATAACGTGGTTTTTGGCTGTGCTTGCCTATTTCTTTATATTTTATAAAATAGTATTTACTTTTGAAAGAAGGTGTATATGTGAACATACAGGAGAAAATAGAGGACTGGTGGAGTGACGCTGAAGAATACGATTCATATATAAAACAGGAGTTTCAGGATGACAGATTTCGTGCCTGGAAAGAGCTGTTTACAGAGCATCTTGGCGGAAAAACAAATCTTAGGATTTTAGATATCGGAACAGGTCCCGGCTTTTTTGCATCAGTACTTGCAGATATGGGGAATGAAGTGATTGGAATTGACTGTTCGGATGCAATGCTGGAGCGTGCACGAAGAAATGCAGCACAATTAAATGTGAATCCACGTTTTTATAAAATGGATGCACATCATACGTTTTTTGAAGAGATGAGTTTTGACTGGATCGTGAGCCGGAATGTGACATGGACGCTTCACAGGCCGGAAGAGGCTTATATGCATTGGAAAAAACTGTTAAAGTTAGGGGGAAGACTGCTGATCTTTGATGCGAACTGGCATAGACAGTTTTATGACAGGGAAACGGCCCGGAGAGTAAGAGAACGGGAAGAAAAATATTTTGAGATATATGGAAAAGAGTTTAAGGTCTGCACGGAAGACAAGGCATTTTATGATATGCTGCCCTTGTCAAATACCATGAGGCCCAGGTGGGATATAGATATTTTACAGAAGATCGGTTTCAGTCATGTTTCTGTTAAAGAAGATATCGGCAGCAGAGTCTATGAGGAATGGGAAAAGGAATTATATTCAGAGTCTCCCTTGTTTGAGATAGAGGCGGTCAATGGGCAGAGTTCGGAACCCCCGGATGGGGAAATGTGGTCATAAAAAAGCAGTGTTCTGTGCTAAAAACCTTGATTTTCCGGCAGAAAAAAATGATATATTTTTTTGAGTTTTTAACCCGGGGGGCGGCTTGTGAAAGGTATTTTTATGGTATATGATTATATCACGGTTAATCTTCCTCCAAAAGTTGACCGGAAATATTACAGTATTGTTAAAGTGCCGTTCCCTCCGCTAGTTAACGGCACATAAAATTTGATTTGAATTCACCAACACTCCAAGAGCAAAAATCCGCATCCTACGCCGGGATGCGGATTTTTGCTCTTTAGGCCTGCCTGCCGGACGGAATCAATTTAAATCCATCTGTTTCTTTTTTCACCAAAGTGTCACCATATGTTGATTATATAACATATGGTGATTTTTTGATGATTGAGATACAAATAGACTCTTTATATAATGAAAATAAGGTTGAGGACAGGAAACAGCCACTATTACAAAATAAGGAGAGAGAAATGAACGAGATCAACAGGACAACCACATTTAAATCAGTAGAAGGAAAAGTTGTAATTGTAACAGGTGCAAGCAGGGGAATTGGAAAAGCGGTCGCAGAGATATATGGGGCTAACGGCATGAAAGTTGTCTGCGCAGCCAGAAGTGTGGAACAGGGACAGGCGGTGGCAGATGCAATCTGTGAAAATGGCGGGGAGGCTGTTTTTGTGCAGACAGACTGCAGTGATACAAAACAGATGAAAAAGCTGGTTGATACAGCCGTGTCTCACTATGGAAGATTGGATGGCATGGTAAATAATGCGGGCATTGGGCAGGGAGGAACTCCGCTGCATGAGTATGGGATGGAAGATTATGAGAATATCTTTGATCTGAACAGTAAAGGAGTCTTTGCAGGGATGAAATATGCGGCGGAGGCAATCCTTCGTTCCCACAGTCAGGGAGGATTCCTGATTAATGTGGCCTCTATCGCAGGAATTCTGCCCCAGCGGGGGCAGGCGCTGTATACGGCAACGAAATTTGGTGTGGTGGGAATGACGAAAGCCGCTGCACTTGATTATGCCCCTTATAATATTACGGTAAATGCCATTTGTCCCGGATATACCAAAACAAGTATATTTGGAGATGCACCGGAGCAGGCAATGGCTTTCTTTGCAAAGGACTGCCCTTCCGGCCGGATGGGAGAACCAAAAGAGTGCGCGTATCTTGCACTGTTTTTGGCAAGTGATATGGCACGTTATATTACCGGCGCTGCCATTCCTGTTGACGGAGCGCTGTCAGCCGGAAGTAAAAATGTTTCACATTGGAAACATCCGGAAATCCTGGAGTGATAAGCAGAGATTTTCGGGTGCTGAATAGCTAGAGCTCCATCCGGCCAGAAACTGTAGTAGCAGCATTGGGATTAGATGATAATATAAGCTGATTCAGATCATCTATTTTTTCTGCGATGACAGCAGGTACCTCTCTGGCGCCTGTTTTCATCCAATGTTCGATTAACATGGTGGTACCTCCGGCCAGATAACTATATACGTATTGTCTGTCCGGATCGCTGAGATAATCCACATCAAGGGACGCCAGGTGGGATACTGCATACCGGGAACAGCGTTCCGCCAGTTTGTTAGGGAAATCACTGTCCGGGGAGTTGGCTGTAAGTGATGTGATCAGGTCCTGATAATCCAGAAGGGATGTGAGTAATGTAGTGAGAACATGTATCGTTCCATTTTGTGCAGAATCAAACAATAATAACTCCAACTGATTCAAAGCGGATTCTTCCAGTGTATGCATGAGATGATAGACGTCCTCATAGTGCTTATAAAAGGTACTGCGGTTGATTTCCGCTTTTTCACAGATCTCTTTTACTGTGATTTTACCAAGAGGTTTTTGTTTTAATAAGTCGATAAATACATGCTGAATGATCTGCCTTGTATATCGGACGCGAGCATCGGTTTTCATTTATTTTCTCCTTCAAAAATTCCCATCCGGGCATTTAGTGCTGTACTGGCATTAGCTCCTGTACTTAACTGCCGGGATGGGAGGTTTTCAAATATGGGTTATTTTTTTATATCTTGTAAAACGCGGTTGAGTTGTTTGATGCTTTCATCATCGGCACCGCTTTGTTTCAGAAGGCTGACCAGAGTCATACGGCCCATCATACGCTGAAGTGCCGGATTATCCTTAACAGCGTCGGCAACGTCACCCCGTTCAGAAGCACCCTGTGACATCATCTGGTCAATGATTGCACCGGCCCTGGGATTTTCACGGATATCCGCCAGGCGGTCGTTTATGGAAAAACAGTCAGGATTCAGGTCATCTGTGTCAAACCAGTTTGTGACAGGAGCACGTTTGACAAATATATAATCCGGATTTTCTTCTGCAACACGCCTTATCGTTATGCTGTCTTCGCAGGAGTCTGCTTTGGCAGTAATGGTATGAGTGCCTGTGATTGGTACCTGGAATTTAAAAATGGTCTTGCCGGAGACAGTGGCAAATGCAGTGCCATCTACAAAGAGTGTGACCTCCGGTTGATTTGAATATACTTTGATTTCGGTAGTTTCTTCCACACGGTCAGCATAGCGGCGGCCGCACAGGTGTACAAATGTATCTGTTTGATTCCATGCCGCTTTGTAAAGATAGAAGGCGTCTTTTTTGAGTTTTCTGTCCATGGTAACGAGGCCTTTTTGGTTTTCTCCATGTTTACCGCCTTCGTCACGGCCGTCAGCAGCAAAATCAAACAGATTCCATACATGTGTGGCCCACAGATAGGGTCTGGCTTCTATCATTTGCAGCATATGTTCGTGGTAAAGGGCCTGATAGCTTTCTGTGTAATCGCCTTTTTCCGGTGCGGCGGACTGGTACTGTGGATTGGCGTCTGCACCATATTCTGAGAAACCGATCACCCTGTCAGGATATTTCTCATGGTATTCATCAAAGAAATCATCCGTTTGTTCCAGTTCGCCCAGATACCAGCCAAAATACAGGTTATAACTGTTAATGTCCGGGATCTCCAGGATGGGGCTGTCTGTCTCCAGCATAAATACATTAGCCATGGTCGTGGGCCGCGTAGGATCAAGTTTGTGGCACAGGTCATTGAGTTGTGTGTGGTTTTCCAGTAAATCCTCATTTACAGCGCTGGCGGCTGTGATTTCGTTGGATAATCCCCAGGTGATAATGGAGGGGTGGTTGTAGTTTTGTACCACTAATTCTTCCATCTGTGTCAGCGTATTGGCACGGGCATTTTTCATGTGCATGGTAATGTATGGAATCTCCGCCCAGAGGATCAGTCCGCATTCATCGCAGAGGTCATAGAATTCTTGTGCGTGCTGGTAATGCGCCAGCCGGAGGGTGGTTGCGCCCAATTCCAGGATGATTTCCATGTCTTTTTTGTGATGTTCCATGGTAAGGGCATTTCCTACACCTTTGAAATCCTGATGACGGGAAACTCCGCGCAGGGGATAGGAGTGTCCGTTCAAAAAGAAACCCTTTTGAGGGTCTATATGGAATTTTCGGCATCCAAAACGTGTACTTACTTCATCGCCGCTTTCTAAAGAGGCACTGGCTGTATAGAGATATGGGTCCCTTAATCCATCCCATAAGTGTACGTTTTCAATCATAAATGTGGCCTGTGCGTGTTTTTCAACGGATAATACCGTTTGGGACTGGCCATCCACGGTGAATGTTACCTGGTCATCTGCCGAAACCCATGCTTCTACGGTAACAGAAGCTTTGTGATTTTCCAAATCTACCTGAGGTGTTACCTTAATTCCGGGTGTACCACAGTAGTCCAGTTCAAAATGTGTTTCCGGAACGACAATCAGATTCACCATACGGTAAAGTCCGCCATAAAATGTAAAATCTGCTTTTTGCGGATAACAGGTATTGTTGTCTTCATTATTCAGAGCAGCAACAATCGTGTTTTGTTCTGATAAAACATCCGTGATGTTTATGCGGAAGGTGGAATATCCGCCCTGGTGGTGGGCAAGCAGCCGGTCATTTACATAGATATGAGCAGTCATAGCAGCGCCCTGGAATTCCAGATAAGCCTGTTCACCTGGTTTTAATTCCGGTCTGGGTAAGTTTTTTACGTAATAGCAGGTTCCCCTGTGGTAGTCATTTCCACCGTCCTGGCCGTCAATGGCGTTCCAGGTATGGGGAAGTGTCACGGTCTCCCCGGGAAGCGCTGCGGCGGTAAGAGCATCCTCTGCTGATTTTACAAAATTCCAATTGTCTTTAAGTGGTGTTACATATCGGGTCATGCTTAGTTTTCCTCACTTTCAGTCTGTGTTGCGTTTTTCTTCTTTTCAATACGTTTTTGAACTTCTACCATATCTTCTTTACTCAAATGACAGAAGTGCATGGCTGCCAGAGTGCAGATCCAGCCAAGAATCGGAAGTCCGAACATGATAATCGTTGTAGTCCAGAAAATAGCTGGGGTGGCGGCATCTGTTGGCTGGGGCATAGTGGAAGTATAGCCAATCAATGCAATGGCACCTGTGGCAATCAAAGCGGAGAAAGAAGATACAATTTTATCGATAAAACTGTAAATGCCTGTAACGACCGCCGGAACATAACGGCCGCTGCGGTCCTGTTCATAATCAATGATATCAGACATAAAAGCAGTACCAGCAGTAGTTACACACATATTGGCACCGTTTTTCGCCAGGGTAAGAACTACGTAGAGAATCATACAGATACCTGCGCTGGCAATCTTTTTTGGGTCAATCACAATTAAAAATCCCCACATGATTACACTGATTGCGATACAGATACGAGTCCAGGTGATGATTGTTCTCTGGCTTCCGAACTTTCCGGCATATTTCGCACCGGCAATTGCAAAGAGAATAGAAGGCAGCATACCGATAACACCGAGAATGGTTGCAAGTCCCATATTGCCTATCAAAATACCATTCATCATGGTTACGATAACGGCCTGAGAGGTGGTCTGCTGTGCAATTTTGTCAGAGGCAGAAGAGATGATATAGCACTGAAGAGGACGGTTATGCTTTAAAATTTCAGCCATGTCTTTGAGTTTTAAGTGTTCCTTCTTAGCTGCTAACCCGCGAAAGTTTTCCGGTTTATCGTATTCTGATACACCGATGCATACGAGAAGAATACCAACTGCGGCAAGGCCAAGGCATACCTTGCAGGCAGTACCCAGGAATTCAAGATTGTAATCTCCGCCGAATTTGGGGAGAAGGATAGTATTTAAAACAATACTGAGAGCCATGGGGACAACATAGTTAAGTGCAGTTGACCATACGCTGATGGTCGGGCGCTGCTTGGGGTCATTACTGATTAACGGATTGATGGTAAGGGCTGTCATATTAGTGATGGTATAACCAATGACATAGATTATGTAAAATAAAGTGAATCCGATAATACCAAGACCTTTTCCCGGTCCCCAGACAAACATTGCCATGAGAGCCAGGGCTTCGATGATATAACCTGTGATGAGCAGGATACGGATTTTACCAAACCGTGTGTTTACTCTGTCATAGACAAATGCGAGAAGCGGGTCAGTGATACCATCTATAATCCGTGTCCAAGTGAGGATAACACCAACGACTGCTGTGGCAATACCAAATCCAAGACTGGCTGTGTAACTTGCCAGTCCGATGAGGGAGTAGACGCTCATGCCGACAAAGGCGTTACATGCAATCAGGATAATTTGCCAGAGTTTTGCGCGGCGGTATTGTACACCGTCAATTTCACTCTGCGAGAGCTTTTGTTTTTTTGCCATGATAAATAAATCCTCCGTTTTCTTTGTATATATTTGCGTTATGCAAATGATAAGACGTTACTGTTCAATCCGCGCTCAGTAACAATAAGACAAATATAAGGGAAGTTTTATTTGTATGTAGTATAGAAATTCGCTCATATGTACAAAAATTCGTGGAAAGAAAATTGAATGTGGAAAAACCAAACATTACAGTTAAAATCAGAACCATTATATTCTGTGATTCTGCGCGCGGTATTCGCTCGGCGACATACCCACAAGTTTCTGGAAACAGGTGTAAAAGTAACTCCGGTTGCTGAAGGAAAGGTTATCGCTGATCGTTTGAATATTTTCCGTGGTTCCGGACAGGAGCAGCCTGGCCTGATCGATTTTCTCCTTCAAGATGAAATCATTAATGCTTGTGCCCATCTCCTCCTTGAATTTGTGGGAAAAGTAATATTCTGAATACCCGCTGCGTTTGGCCAGCATATGAATTGAAAGAGGCTCTGTTATATGGGATTTGATATAGGCACAGGCATTCTGTATGGGTGCTGAGATATGTGATTCTTCCTTTGATTTACGCACGCGGTAAACATAATCTGCAAGCATGGTTTCGCTTAACTTCTGTATTTCTGACATGGAGTTACATTCCTCTATTCTGGCCGCGTAGAAATCGTTCAGATCATAGGAGATAGAGGGCGCAAGACCGCCGCGGATGCAGGCTCTTGAGCAGAGTGTCAGCAATACAAGGGTATTATTTTTATGGAGACGCAAAGAATCTTTGGAATCTATCTTCATGCCGGAGCTTAAAGACGCGGACTTTGCCAGGGCGTCTTTATAGTTGGGATTACCGTCAGCTATCATTTTGAACAACTGCTCTTCCGCGTACCAGATACCGGCGTGTTCCAGGGAAGAGGTGATGGAATCGTTTTTTTTCGCCGCGGGGACAATGCTTTGATAGGTTACGTCGTTTGTTGATATTCTGGAACCCGTCAGACAGTAGTGGAGCATAACAGCATATTGATTGATAATATTGGTGGGGACTGTGGGAATACGCTCAAACAGTTTAAAAACCATGGAACGAAGCTTTACAGTCAAATCATATTCGTCCAGATGTTTTCTCATAAGCATCTGGGAATCACGGCCGCTGTAAATGGGTCCTATTAAAAAACATTGTTCCAGAAGTGTGCCATGGTAAACAAATCCCACAATCCATAAGAGGTTTCCGGCGGCTTCCACAATGAGAGGAGTCTTTTGACCGGAAGCGATATATTCTTCCACCAGTTTGGAAAGACCGGTGTAGGAGAGAAAATTGCCGGAAAAAATACTTTCGGTCCAGTTTGTATGCGTCATATTCAGATTCTTATCATAGGCCCATATATACAGGTCGTAGTTACAGTTGATCAGTTCCATGAAAAAAGATATTTTATCGGGTGTGTTCATAGAAATCCTCCTCTTGTCTGCGAAGTGGCAGATATTTCATGTTGAAATTCGTTAAAATGTTATGAATTTAATGAAATGGAATGTTTGCTGAAATTATAACACATTTTATTGAATTATTGAACGCATAGGAAAAGGTTTTCTAATAAAATATATACTATAAAATTATGGAGGAATAAAAGTATGAACAGCAAAAGAACGGTTTTAACGGCAGATGGAAAACCATTTATAGCCATTGCAGGGGAAGTACATAACTCAAGTTCTTCGTCAGCAGAATATATGGAAAGTGTTTGGAAACGGGCGGAGGAGCTGGGACTCAATACACTTTTACTGCCTGTGACCTGGGAGCTGACGGAACCTGTGGAGGGGCAGTTTTCTTTTGAACTGGTGGATACTTTAATTGAACAGGCGCGGAGTTTTCAGATGAAAATTATTTTTCTGTGGTTCGGCACATGGAAAAATGCCCAGTGTATGTATGCTCCGGAATGGGTGAAAAAGGACATGAAACGTTTCCCCAGAGCCCAGGTGGAAAAGGGGAAAAATAAAACAAGGCTTTCCATGTTTTACGGGATGGAATATACCACACTATCATATCTCGGAGAGGAGACAAATCGTGCAGATGCCAAAGCATTTGCAAAATTTATGAAGCATCTGAAAGAGGTGGACAGTCAGGAGCATACCGTCATCGCTGTGCAGGTGGAAAATGAGACAGGCCTGCAGGGAGCGGCCAGAGAACATTCCGACCAGGCAGACTTCCTGTTTGAGCAGCCTGTGCCGGAAGCGTTTGTTTCTTATATGAAGTCTCATACAGAATCTATGGAAGCGGGTATCAAAGAAGCCGTACAAAAAGGAAAGGACAGCGGAAGCTGGAAGGATGTATTTGGAGACTATGCCGAAGAGGTATTCAGCGCATATTATATTGCCGGTTATGTGGGAAAGGTTGCAGCCGCAGGGCGTGCAGAGTATGATTTGCCGATGGTTGTGAACTGCTGGCTTGATAAAGGGGGAGAGGCCGGGCAATACCCCACCGGCGGGCCAATCGCAAAGGTGATGGAGGTGTGGAAATACGCCGCTCCGGCTATTGATGTGTTTGCGCCGGATATCTATGTACCTTATTTTTGTGACATTTGCGACACTTATACCAAACTTGGAAATCCGTTATTTATTCCGGAAACAGCAGTGCACTCCCATGCGGCACCCCGCCTGGTTTACAGTATAGGACACTATCATGCCGCCTGTTTTGCGCCTTTTGGTTTTGAAGATATGGGACAGCCTTTTGATGATATTACAGCATATCTGTTTGGTGTGGATGTGACAGACCCATTACTGCAGATTCCCCAGGATATATCAGAATACGCATGGTGCGCAAAAACCCTGAACAGCATGATGCCATTGTTGACAGATAAATATGGAAGTGATGAGCTGCAGGCTGTATGCTCAGAAACTATGGATATGACTTTGGCTGAACCGAACGGCGGATTTGCGGATATGGGGAATATGGCAGGAGAAACCATGATGTTTGATGATTTCGGATTCCAGGTCATAATGAATATTCCGCTGGTGAAGCGTAAAGATGGCGTGTGTCTGATCCTGAGAGAAAGCAGGGATACGTATTATATATTGGCGAATGGGTGCATGATTACAGCCTTTTCGGCAAATCCTGAGAAAACCTTTTATGACATCATTTCATTAGAAGAAGGGGAATTCGTGGATGGACGCTGGAAAGCGGGAAGAAGGCTTAACGGAGACGAAGCATCCAGGTTGTGCTTTAACAACTATGAATTGTTAAAACTGAAGGTATTTCAATACCAGTAAGATAGCAAAGGGGAATGGAGTGTGAATGACAAAACATTAAAGAGTCAGGAACTGTTTGAACATAAGCCGGTCTGGACAGCCGTTTTTTCTATGGCGGTGCCGTCTTGTATTACTATTCTGGTGATGTTTTTTTACAATATGGCTGACATGTTCTTTATCGGCCAGTTGGGAGATACGGCACAGGTGGCTGCAGTATCGGTTGTGAGTCCGGTATTTTCCCTGGCTGCTGCTGCGGCCACTATGCTTGGAATCGGCGGTTGTTCAGTGATCGCAAAAGCGGCGGGGACAGGAGAAATTGAGGATGCCAGGACGTATGGCAGTCTTTGCTTTTACACAGCGGCAGTATTTGGAGTTATCTGCACCATTGTCATGCTGATCGCTTCCAATTTTGTTCTGGGGCTGCTGGGAGCGAATGCAGAGATTTTCGTGTATGCGAAGGATTATATGCGGATTCTGGCACTGGGGGCGCCGATGATGCTTTTATCCACGACCCTGGGGGCTTTACTCCGGGCTGACGGTGCGATCAAAGAAGGTCTGCTTGGAAATATGACGGGTACAATACTCAATATTATATTGGACCCCGTATTTATACTGGTTTTTGGATGGGGGGTAAAAGGAGCTGCGGCCGCGACACTTCTTGGAAATGCTGTCAGCACCATTTATTATGTGATTTATATCCGAAAAAAAGGTCAGATCCTGAGTCTGAAACCATCTTATGCCATTCGGAAACCGAAATCTTTACTGCATATTATTGCAGTTGGAATGCCAAACGGAATTTCCAGTATTTTGAGCGGATTTGCTGCTACTTTTTCCAATAATCTTCTGGTTCTGTACGGTACCAATGCAGTTGCGGCTATGGCGGCAGCCGGCAAGGCTACTATGATCATATCCATGATCCAGATGGGGATATGTATGGGAGTGCAGCCCATGCTGGCATATAATTACGGAGCGCGCAATGTATCCAGGCTGAAAGAAATTTTAAAAGCTCTGAGCCTTTTGACGGTTGTCATTGGATTGGCAGCAGCAGCCGGATGTATTTTTGCCAGAGATACTTTGATAGGGATGTTCTTAAAGGATGCTGCCGCAGCAGGGATGGGGAAACAGTTAGTGGTATACCTTGTGCTGGCAAGTCCTGTTATCGGATTTTATTATCTGGGCACAAATTTTCTGCAGGCAGCCGGAAATGCAGTGACAGCAACAATTGTTTCCCTTCTCAGACAGGGAGTGCTGTTAATACCGTTTTTATTTCTCATGAATCATTTGATGGGATTTTTAGGAATTGCGCTGGCACATACATTGGCAGACGGTATAGCTACGATTGTGGCAGTCATTGCCATGTACAAACAATACAAAGTATTGCGCCATACGCTGTAATGAGATCCTGTCATTGAGTTTTTTGAAAAGGTACAGTTAAATTAGATAGTCTTTCAGGATTTCGTAATCGTTTTTATCTTCACAGCGTATCTCTCCGCCATAGAGGAGTGCCGGCTGATGCTGGAGGGAGACAAAAATCAACTGGCATAAGGTGCTTTGCATTGCCAGGATGTCTCCTTCTGAAGTTTCAAAGGTGACTTTGGAGCGGCATTCTTTTACTTTGTTCAAAAAATCTTCCAGACTGCAGTTTTCTTTTAAATGCATGATATCATTCCGCCTTTCGTTTTGGAGGTAGCGAGGTCAAAAAATTCTTACGGCAGAAACTTTTGACCTGACAGTTTTTTATTATAATAGCATAATAGAGAAATTTTAGATGTTTAAATATTTTGCAAAAAGATAGGAATTTCGTTATGACTTTCGATAACGTGAAAACAGGAACTTTTTAGTGAAAAAAGAGACACATGAGAGATGGATTTATTTTATACTGGTAAAAACAGTGAGGAGACGACCTGAAAGAAAGAGGATAGAATAGAAATGGCAAAAAAAGCAGTACAGCAGATCATGCTTGGAACGGTTACAAAAAATGAAAAACAGGCGCAGGAGACGCTAAAGCAGATAAAGGCGGCAGGTTATGATGGGATAGAATTGAATGGTTTTATGATACGCCCGTCTTCATTTCTGGTCCGGGTAATGACAAAAGCAGCCGGTATGCCGGTTGGAAAAGGCGGACAATTTGACTGGAAAAAGTTACTGGACCAGGCGGGTCTTAGCTGTGTAAGTCTTCATGAAGACCTGGGAACCATTCAGAGAGAACCGGAGACTGTGATTGCAGAAGCAGAGAAATTCGGAACAGATAAAATCGTGATTACGGGAATGTATCGTTTTGATTATTCAGATAAAGATGCTGTCAGGAAACTGTCAGATGACTTGAACCGTTCAGGAAAAGTGCTTAAGGATTCTGGCATTCAGCTCTTATATCATAATCACAACAGTGAATTCCGAAAAGTGGAGCCGGGGAAAACGGCATATGATATGATAATAGAAGAAACGAATCCAGAATATGTGAATTTTGAACTGGATTCTTACTGGCCTACGGAAGCGGGTGTATCGGCCATAACTCTTATGAAAAAGCTGGGAGAGCGGATGAAACTCTATCATATCAATGACCGGGGAACAAAAGTAAGCGGCCCGTCTATGACACCAATCCTGAAATCTGACAGTATGGAGCTGGGATACGGCAATATGAATCTGGAAGAATTGGTGCGGCAGGCCCTTGACGTGGATGTGGAGGCAATCATTCTGGAGAGCCACAAGAACTGGGCAGACAAATCACCGGTAAGATCACTGCAGCTCAGTGCAAAATTTTTGAAACAACATATGGTATAACAGAAAAAGGAGGCAGGTTATGGGAAAATTTGAAAAGGGATTCCTGATTGGCGCTGCAACAGCAGCACATCAGGTAGAAGGCAATAATAAAAACAGTGATTACTGGGCCATGGAACATATGAAATATACTTCTTTTGCAGAGCCGTCAATGGATGCAGTTGATCATTACAACCGCTATGAAGAGGATATTAAAATGATGGCAGAGGCAGGGTTAAATGCTTATCGCTTTTCCATTGAATGGGCAAGAATTGAACCGGTAAAAGGCGAGTTTGATGAGAAGGAAATCGAGCATTACCGCAAAGTATTGGAGTGCTGCAGGAATTATGGAATCGAGCCGGTTGTCACAATGCTGCATTTTACATCACCTAAATGGCTGATAGAAGAGGGTGGTTGGGAGAATGAAGAAACCATCGGGTTATTTGCGAATTACTGTAAGTATGTGGTGGAAAAATTAGGCTCATATATGCATTACATCTGTACCATCAATGAGGCAAATATGGGACTTCAGATTGCCGCCATTTCCGCAAGATATAAAGCACAGATGATGGAGAAAATGAAACAGGGAGCAGGAGCCGATGCGGATAAAGAGGCGGCAAAAGGCACAGAGGGAACCGTGCAGGTTGGCCTGAATATGCAGAAGATGATGGAGAATATGGAGAACCAGGCCCGGGAAAATATGGAGGTGTTCGGTGTAACCACACCCCAGGTATTTGTAAGCGGCAGGACACCCAAAGGCGATATTCTGGTTATGAAAGCCCACCAGGCTGCAAAGAAAGCCATCAAAGAGGTAAATGCCAATCTTCAGGTGGGACTTACGCTTTCCCTTCATGATATCCAGGCAAAAGAAGGAGGAGAAAAACGGGCAGAAGAGGAATGGGACGAAGAATTTTTACATTATCTGCCCTACATAAAAGAGGATGATTTCTTTGGACTTCAGAATTATACACGGTCTGTGATGGATGCGGATGGGATTTGTGCGGTGCCCCAGGGTGCAGAACTGACACAGATGGATTATGAAATTTATCCCCAGGCGCTGGAAGCCTGTATCAGGAAAGTATATAAGGAATTGAATATGCCTGTTATAGTGACGGAAAACGGCATTGCAGTTGCGGATGATACCGTGCGTGTGGACTTTATCAATAAGGCAACAGATGGTGTGGCAAATTGTATCGCAGACGGTATTCCGGTGAAAGGGTATCTGTACTGGTCATTGATGGATAATTTTGAGTGGCAGAAAGGGTATTCCATGACATTTGGGTTAATTGCCGTTGACAGAAGCACACAGAAGAGAACCGCAAAACCAAGTCTGAAACATTTGGGCGGACTTATTGAGAGGAGTTAATAGATGAAGTATTATTGTAATCCTGTTAATGTACCGTATCGGTATCAGTTTAATATGGATCCGCGTTCTAATGGAAAGCTGCAGATTGACAGAGAGGGGGCTGACCCTTCTATGATCCAGTTTCAGGGAAAGTATTATATTTTTGCCTCTATGAATCTGAGTGTCTGGGTATCGGAGGATATGGTAAACTGGGAGTCATATTCTCTTCCAAAGAATCTTCCCCTTTATGATTATGCGCCGGATGTAAGGGTATGCGGTGATTATGTGTATTTCAGCGCATCGAAGAAGGGAGAAAACTGTAATTATTACCGGACCAGAGATATTATCAGGGGTCCCTATGAGGAGATTGCAGGTACCTTTGATTTTTGGGACCCGAATTTGTTTTTTGATGAGGATGGGAAAATTTATTTTTATTGGGGGTGTTCTAATATCACTCCTGTATGGGGTGTGGAATTGGAGCCGGAGACTATGCTCCCTAAGACAGAGAGGAAAGTGGTGATTGAGGGCAATCCCTATGAGAGAGGATACGAACGGATGGGGGTTGATCATTGTGAGTTTCCCCGCAGTGAGGAAGAGGTGGAGATGATGTTTCAGGGCTTCCTGAAGCAGAGCAATATGACAGAAGAACAGCTTCCGAAAGTGTATGCACCGCAGATCCGGGGGATGTTTACAAGGCGGCCTTTTATAGAGGGGCCGTGGATGGATAAGTTTGGCGGAAAATATTATCTTCAGTATGCATGCCCGGGAGCACAGTATAATACTTATGCAGACGGCGTGTATGTGTCGGATTCACCTCTTGGTCCGTTTTCATTGGCGGCAAACAATCCATTTTCCTATCATCCGGGCGGTTTCATGCCGGGGGCCGGTCATGGGTCAACCATGTGGGACAGGGAGGAAAATCTCTGGCATACCTCTACCATGAGAATCAGTGTGAACCACCAGTTTGAACGCCGTATTGGAATCTGGCCGGCAGGATTTGACCAGGATGGAGAGCTGTTCTGCAATCAGAATTATGGGGATTGGCCCATAGCAGTGGAAGAGGGAAAAATAAACCCCTGGAATGAACCGAAATGGTATCTTTTAAGCTATGCAAAACCTGCAAAGGCGTCTTCTGCAGCGAAGGGCAAGGATGCAGATAAAGCGGTAAACGAAGACTCACAAAACTGGTGGAGAGCCGCAGGCAGTGAACCCGGGGAATGGATAGAAGTTGATTTGGAGAAAGCAATGGATGTAAGGGCAGTTCAGATTAACTTTGCAGATGATGCTCTTCCTATTGAGTCGCCGGGAGAGATTAAGGGCACAGCCACACAGCCCCGGTATATCGAGGAAAGAAATCTGCGGACAAGATGGAAACTGGAAGGCTCGCTGGATGGAAAAGAGTATTTCGTTATAGAGGACAAATCAGAGGCCGTGACAGATCTGCCTCATGATTTTATCGTGCGTGAAAATGGCCTTCAGATTCGTTATGTGCGGCTTACCGTGATTGAGATTCCATATGGGGTGGAACCCTGCATTTCCGGGCTGCGTATCTTCGGAATAGGAACGGGAGAAAAACCGGATGTGCCTGTATTTGAGGCAGGCAGAAGTGAGGATGAATTAGATTTACTGGTGGCTGTAGAAGGGAAGAAAGATGCTACAGGTTATAATATCTGCTGGGGTCATGAGGAAGAAAAACTTTATCACAGTTACCAGATTTACCGCAGCGTCAGGGATGTGGAAACGGGCAGTGAAGGAAGGATTGACAAGAGGATCGGGGCGCTGGTGAAAGGGCAGGATTATTTTGTCCGTGTAGACGCATACAATGAAAACGGAATCACAAAGGGAAAGGTTACAAAGCTATGAAAGCAGTTAATCTGAAAACAGAGCACATGGAAAATCCTTTAGGTATTGATGTCGCAAAGCCTTATCTGTCATGGACATGTCAGGGAGGAAAGAGACAAAGTGCCTATGAAATTGAAGCAATAAGCGGCAAAAGCACTGTCTGGAAGAGTGGTAAAGTCTATACAAACCAGATGCACGCCATATACGGAAGTGTTCCAAAAAGCAGACAGAACGTAATCTGGAAGGTACGCCTCTGGGATGAAAAAGAAGAAGCCGGAGAGTGGAGCGAACCGGCAGTGTTTGAGATGGGACTGCTGGAGGAATCGGATTTTCATGCAAAATGGATAAACCCGGAACTGGAATGTGACCCGGCAGTGCACAAACCGGCAAGTTATTTAAGAACATCTTTTGAGGCGGATCAAGTGTCGGATGCAAGACTTTATATTACCTGTCATGGCCTTTATGAGGCATATTTAAATGGAGAAAGAGTGGGCAGTTTTGTTCTGGCGCCAGGGACAAGCTCCTACGATAAATCCCTGGCTTATCAAACATATGATGTGACACCACTTATAAAAAAGGGAAAGAATGAGGTCATGGTTATCCTGGGGGATGGCTGGTACCGAAGCTGTTCCGGTGTGGATGGAGACCGTAATTTATACGGGGAAGATGTGGCGCTGTATTTCCAACTGGAGGCAGAGGGTCAGGTGATCTGTATCTCAAATGAGAACTGGACAGCCTCCCAGAATGGCCCCCTCCGGGAAAATGATATGCAGCAGGGCGAGACTTATGATGCGATGCTGGAAGAAATAACGGAGTTTCATCCGGTTAAGACGGAAGCGTTTGGCCTGAAAAATCTTGTGTGCTCCAACAGTCTTCCAATTGCAGAACGAGAACGGTTTGAAGGGAAAATCATACAGACGCCAAATGGTGAAACCGTAATTGATTATGGACAAAATCTGGCCGGATATGTGGAATTTACGGTTTGGGCCCACGAAGGAGACAAGATTGTCCTGACCCATGGGGAAACGCTGGATGAAAACGGCAATTTTACAGCAGAAAATTTCCAGGACCGCAAGCGTCACAAAGAGGGCGGAACAGAGCAGAGGGTGACATATATCTGCAAAGAGGGAGAAAATCATTATAAATCCCGCTTTACTATCTGGGGATTCCGGTATGCAAAAGTTGAGACAGAGATAGATCTGGCAGAGGCCAGATTTACTTCCATCGCAGTTTATTCGGATATGGAGCAGACGGGGACATTTGAATGCTCTGATATCTATGTGAATCAATTGGTGCAGAACAGCATCTGGAGCCAAAAATCCAATTTCTGTGATGTGCCCACAGACTGCCCTACAAGAGAACGTGCAGCGTGGACAGGAGATATGGGAGTATTTGCGGAAACCGGCTTATTTCTGGAAGACTGTTATCCGGTGATTCGCAAATGGCTTGGGGAATGCCGTCTGAATCAGTATGAGGACGGAAAAGTCGCCAATATTGCGCCGAAAAACAATAAACCAAGTTTCTTTTCCGGAATGCTTGCAGGTTCTGTTGGCTGGGGAGATGCTTCTATTATCGTTCCTTATGTGATGTATAAGTGGACGGGTGATATCCGCATACTGGAAGAAAATTATGAGATGATGCAGAAATGGTATCAGTTCCTGGAAAACAGAGCAAAACAAAAACCGTTGAATCCTATTAAACGATTAAAAAAGAATCCATATAGAAATTATACCATCGAGACGGGTGTAGACTATGGGGAATGGTGCGAGCCGGATGTGGAGAGTACCATGGCCATGCGTACACCTCAGGAAAAAGTTTCAACTGCCTATTTTGCATATTCAGGAAAACTTCTTTCTGAAATCGCCGGGATACTGGGGAAAAATGTGGATGAAGAGAATTACCGCCAAATTGCTGAAAATGCAAAGAAAGCGTTCCGCTACATTGCCACAGAAGACGGAAAAATCAACTCCGTCAGACAGGCAGAATATGTACGCGCTATCGCATTTGATTTATTGAACCAGGAAGAAAAGGCTCAGGCGGCAGCAGAGCTTGATCAATTGGTTATCAATGATGGTTATCATCTGAACACAGGATTCTTATCCACACCTTCTCTCTGCCCCATTTTGGCGGAGTATGGATATCTGGAGACTGCATATAAGCTTCTGCTGCAGGACACCATGCCCAGCTGGCTGTATGCGGTCAAAAAGGGCGCAACAACAATCTGGGAGACCTGGGATGGAATTGATGAAAACGGGAAACCAAAAGCTTCTTTGAATCATTATTCCTATGGAGCAGTCTGCGGCTGGCTGTTCCAGGGGGTGTGCGGGATTCATTTGGAAGGAAACAAAATCACAATCAGACCAATGCCCTATAGACTGCTACAATATGCAAAAGCCTCATACCGATCACCGGTGGGAGAGATTGCAAGCGGATGGAAATATGAGGGGGACAAGCTGATCTTTGATGTAGAGATTCCTCCAAATACAGAGGCAGAGGTGATCTTGCCGGATGAAAGCACACGGATACTGGAACCAGGAAAACATAAGTTCAGTGTGAAGGCGTGAAAGATTTTACAGCCAGTGAAATAATGTTTGGATAGTTAGCGGTGTGAAAATTATGCCGGGGATTTCTGCTGGGAATAACTCAGTTATCGGTTCTGGTAGCATTGTGACAAAAAGTATTCCGGATAATAATAGAAAACGAAAAGGAGGGGCTGTCGGGAAATAGATAGCCTAAAACAGGGGAGGATGTGACCGTCATCGGTCACATCCTCCCCTTGAACTATACCATCTTGCAGGTTCTGAGAACTGGAGCTATTGACTATCACTCCATTGTAATGTCTGCTTCAGCAGATATGTCAGTTTAGGAAGCATATTCCCTCGGTGAAACCCCGTAATACTCCCGGAACGTTTTATAAAAATTACTGCTGTTACTGTATCCCAGCATCAGTGCAATTTCGCTGATTGTTAAATCCGTCCCACGTAAAAGAATCACCGCCCGTTCCATGCGCTGTGAAAGTAATATTTCAGAGAAAGACTTTCCCACCTCCCGGCGCAACAGGGTGGAAATGTAATTTGGATGATAGGAAAACTGCGCCGCGATGTCTTTCAGAGTTACCCTGTCCGAATGTTCACTCATGTACTGAACAATCCGGTCGGACAGATTGTCGGTGACTGGTTTTTGGCTGGCAGCGGCATACTGCCGGCATGGACAATGAGCGGACCGATGGACCGTGACCTGATCTTTAATGAGCAGTTGGAGCGCTGCGGAGTCAGCTATTTTGATTTCTATCTGCTGCATAGCCTGGAAGATGGAAATAATTATGATACATATGTAAAATATGACTGCTTTCGTTGGGGAATGCAAAAAAAGGAAGAGGGGAAGATCAGGCATTTTGGTTTTTCCTTTCATGGCACTCCGGAATTGCTGGAACAGGTGCTGAATGAGCACCTTGAGATTGATTTTGTGCAGATTCAGTTAAATTATGCAGATTGGAATAATCAGGTGGTACATTCGGGGAGACTATATGAAATACTGCATCAGCGTAACATCCCGATCATTGTAATGGAGCCGGTAAAGGGCGGAATGCTGGCAAATCTGCAGCCGGAACTGGAAGAGATGTTAAAAGCCGTTCATCCAGATGCTTCTACGGCTTCCTGGGCGCTGCGTTTTGTGGGGTCGCTGGAGGGCGTGGTGACGATCTTAAGCGGAATGTCCACAGAAGAACAGATGCGGGATAATCTGCAGACTTTCGGTGATTTTCAGCCACTTACAAAAGAGGAGTATCAGGTGATAGAGAAGGTGGTAAAAAAGATGCAGGATATGTCTTTGGTTCCATGTACTTCCTGCCGCTACTGCTGTGACGGATGTCCTTCTAAAATTCTGATTCCGGATATATTTCATGCTTTAAATACTGCAAGATTATATCCAACGGATAACAGGCCAAGAATGTTTTATAATAACCTGACAAGTAATTCATCCGTTAAAGCCAGCGACTGTATTGCATGTGGGCAATGTGAGAGTGTATGCCCGCAGCACCTGCCGATCATTGAGCTGCTGCAGGAGGCGGTATCAAGATTAGAATAAATCAAATGACTCTGCCTGCAAATAAAAAGCCAATAGGCTGGCCATGAGCGATTCTGGGATTTTACCCCATCGGGACACAGGTGACTATGTTCCGATGGGGTAAAATTTTGTAAAGGAGTTTGATTCTGGTCACATAATTGCTATAATAAAAACAGGGAAAAATGCGGGACTGTCTGTATTTACTCGGTAACATACCAAAATGTTGTTTAAACAACTGATTAAACTGCCCCCAATTAGAAAAATGAAGGATCTCCATCTAATTCATCCAGTTTTTCTCAGTGATCACCGCTTCATATCCATGGATTTGGATATGGTCCCCTACATGCAGCTTTCCTTTTTGGGCAAGAATATATCCGATATTGACGTCTTTCATGTAGGAATATACGAGTTTTGAAACCCGTCCTATTTCCTCCCCGCTCAGGTATACCGGTTCCCCGGGGCCGCCGTACTGTTTGGAACGGATATAGATGTCCGGTTCAGGAACCTCAAAGCCAAGCATCTCCCGTGTTGGCCCTTCCTCCCGTATTTCGAGAAGCGCTTCTTTGCCGATAAATTCCTTTTTCCAGTTGATATTTTTATCAAGCCCTGTCTCAAAAGGATTCGTGTGCGCCAGATCCCTCATATAATAATAATTTGCTTCTGTAGGCAGTGTCCATGCCATTACCTGGAATTCTGTCACTTCTTTGCCGCCCAGTTTTTCTGCTGCGGGTTTTATCAGTGCCTCCAGTGCATCGCGATTTTCCGGATGGATATAAATTTCATAGCCGAATTTTTCCCCGCTGAAACCACTTCGGTTAATCAGACAGGGCATTTGGTCTATTTCTGTATCCATATGGGCAAAAAATTTCAGATTGCTGACAGAATCCCTGACAAGACTTTCTACCAGATCCCTGGATTTAGGCCCCTGTACAGCATACATTTCCCATTCATCTGTAATCTCTCTCCACTCTACATTAAAATTTCCCTGGTGAAAATACCACCAGTCATCTGTTTTCGTTGCATAAAGTGTAGATACCCAATACCGTTCTTTATCCATTCTCATGATCACAACATCATCAATGATCTCGCCCTGTTCGTCCAGCATGGTTGTATAGCGGTCCCTTCCGACTGCGAGGGATGTGATATCATTCGGGTACATATAATCCAGAAAAGCAGTCACATCCGGACCTGAAATCTCCAGAAGCTGATGTGTCCAGAAGTACCAGCCAACTGTAGTTCTGACAGCCATATGCTCCGAACGTTTCATATCATCATATTTAAATATATTTTTGTACATCTTTGCTTCCCCCTTTCTACATGAATTTGTCAATTTTTTTTGCGATTTTAATGCGCATCTTTCTCTCCGGAGATTTTTCTTCCCATAAAGACCACTGTGCATTGACCAGGGTTTTCACCATCCCCTGCCACATCCACAGGTGGATTTCCGGCATGTCTTTTGTAGCGGTGATCTCCAGTCCGCTTCTCTCTATGATAAGGACCACTTCGTCTTTATTAAAAGATTCTACATCATATTCACATACCAGAGACTGCAGCAGCATTTCAATCAGGGCGCCCATCACACGGGCGTCTTCACCGAAAGAAGAAGGGACACCGAGCCAGTCCCTGCAGGCTTTGATGGCATAACGCTCGCCAAACATAGCTTTGCCGGCAGCTTCAAGTACGCACTTCAGGATATGATCCGCCTGATGCCTTGTCACATAACCGCGTTTAACGGTCTCAGCAATGGCCGGAAGGATATAAAGGGATGCCCCGGTACTCATATTGATCATTTGATTACTGGAATCCGTCTCATTATTTGTACCGTTTACAAAATGGTAATTGCATTCTTCCCGAAACATCATGGACTCATCTATACAATCCTTCTCCTCCGTATACTTTTTCATGTCATCTGTCACGGCAGGACCAAAACTTTCCCACAGCTTGTGCGGCAAAGCCGGATATTTTTCTCTTGATTCTGCTATGATACGGCAGTGCCGGTCTCCGCAGCCTTTTGCCTCCACCATCATATAATCTATTTCGGGTCCTTTTCTCCTACGTTCTGCAGATGCCTTTGCCTGTCCCTGTAAAGACATGGTAGTAGTCCTGCATAATTCAGAACCGCAGATATCCCAATCACAGACATCGAGTTCCTTCTCCGCACGATATGTACCAAAATCCTGGCATCTGCCGCACATCAGAAGAGCATCGTCACCCTTATCTCCGATCAGTGCCCCCGCATACTGCCCGCACATAAATGGATGGATTCCAAAACCGTCATCATCACCATAATATTTACCTGTTGTGTAAAGTCTTTCAAATGCCTCTTCACACATCATCTGGGCACGCTCTTCATAGTCCGGGACAATGATCCTGAGTGCCTGTATCGTAGCTGCACTCAGTACAGATTCAAACCTACTCGCATAATGAAGCGCCTCCTGATAGGAATAAATCTTATTCCATGGGGAGCGGATTCCATAATAATTCTTAAAATTTGCACCTTCACCGCTGTTTTGCGGAATTCTTTCATCTATTTTTTTACCCATAGCCATTTCCTTTCTGTAAATGTCAGTCAGTCACTTCCGGATATTGTTCAATAGCTGCCTGATATTTTACAATATTGTGGGACATACCGGCATCAGCTACCACGATTTCACCAGTCATGCCGTCAGACATGGGCGTGCTCATGGCATAAGCAACGATGGCAACTGTGTCAACCGGCTGAGTCCCGTCATTTTGCCATACCATCAGTTCATCATAAAACTCGTCCTGTTTTTCTTCGGAAAGTCCGTCCGCACACATGTTTGCAGATGCCCCTGAAGTCACCATACCACCCGGTGCTACTGCATTTACCATGATACCAAACCGCTTTAGTTCTTTGGCAGCCTCGATCGCCAGGGAATTCACACCGCCTTTTGATGCGGTATAATGTGGATATCCTCCGAATACCGGGTATGGAAGCCATGCCGCATTCGAGGAGATCAATGTAATCTTACCCTGAATTTTATGGCTGATCATATATTTGCTCACATGCTTGATCCCAAGGAAGGCGCCGCTGATATTCGTATCCACGACACGGCGGAACTCTTCTGCCGGAAGGTCGTAAATATGTGCATAGCTCCATACAGCTGCACTATTTACATAAATATCAATTGATCCAAATGTTTCGTCTGCTGTCCGGACCAGATTCTCCATATCTTCTTCAGCCGCTACGTTTGTCCTGCAGAATATCACACGGTCTGCATCGTATCCTGCCTCTGCCAGAATAGGAATGGTGTAATCTCCTTTTGTTTGAGAACTGCCGGCGATCACTACATTTGCTCCTCCCTGCAGAAGTCTCAAAGCAATATTAAAACCAAGACCTGAAGTTGCACCTGTCACTATAGCTACTTTTCCTTTTACGGAGAACATTTCTTCAAGCGGCCTTGCAATCTGAACATAATTTTTCAACATTTCGATATTCGCAGCATTCATATCAAAATCCATTGTAAAAACCCTACCTTTCTGTATGAGATTTTATCTTGCCATAGTTCCCGGGACAGGATTCTATAGAATTCATTATGGTAGATGGAGCCTATTTTTTAAATCCTGTCATTTGACCGTTTTTTTGATGCTATACCCATCATAAATAAGGGTGTCCTGTTGCTTCTTATATTTTTTAATGTATAATAAAAACAGAGAAAGAGGTGATATCTGTGAGGCTGAACGTTAATATGATCTATGAACGTTTGAAAAGAAAATATCCCGTTACCATGTATGGAGGTGAAGGGACGGAGATGGTATTGCAGTATCCGGAGCTTTTTATCGACAATACCATGCACCTTTATTCCGGCCACGTCTATCTGGCCACGGTGGAGCATCTCCCTCAAAGGCCGGTGATCGAAAAAGATGTTATTTTGATCTGCATTGGTGAAAATGTACGACTGTCCTATTATAAGGAACATGCTTCTGTACTTCTGATCAAAAAAAAGGTGGATTTTTTCCAGGTATATAAGTCTGTTCAGAATATTTATGAGTTGTTTTATGAATGGGAAAGTCGTTTGCTGGCACTTTTTATGGGATCATCAGATATTCAGGATGTTCTGGAGTGTTCTTACCCTGTCTTTGAATGCCCTATGTATGTCCTGGACGATTCTTTTCAATTTGCAGCATCCGTCTGTCCGACTAAGAACAGCAGACAAAACCTGGAAAATCAGACCAAAGAAACGTTGGAGTTTCAATTGTTTCTTGATTTTCTGAAAGAGAATGAGCCGGATATGGACAGCCATGGTGCCTTTCTGCTCAAATTCGATGCCGGAAATTTTCTTTGTGTCAATCTTTTTAACGCGAATGACCATTACATAGGCTGTCTTTATATTGACCAGAGTGATCACACTTATATAAATGGAGAAGACTGGCTTGCGGAATATCTTGCAAACATTATTCAGCGCGTAGCGGAAGCTGCGCCATCCCTTCTGCAGAATGAACACAGTTCGCTCAGAGAAATCCTGCAGCTTATAATGAATGAAATGCCCCTCAGTCAAAATCAGCGGATCCTTCTGAAATACTTCAATCATAAACGGAAGTATGTCAGTATTTCTATCCACAGTCTGAAGCATTTTTCGTCCCTTCCGGTGCGTTATATCTGTTCGGCGCTGGAGTCGGAACTTCCTGAAAGTATCTTGTTCGAGCAGGACAATACTATCTTTGGACTGATTCCTTTGGATATCTTTTCCATAGAAGATTCTGCCTCAAAAGAGCTGGATAGGATCATATCTCCTCTCATTTTGGAGATGCATCTGTGTGCAGGACAGAGCAATCCCTTCACGGATCTGTATATGTTGCGCACCTACTATTTACAGGCTGAGGCGGCCATTGAAAATGGAAGGCTTTATAAACCGGAACAAAATCTGTACTGTTTTTCTGAATTTACACTGCATGAGATGATTGCAAATTCGCTTGGCGGATTTCCAATCGAAGTATATTTTCCTCAGGGATTTGACAGTCTGCTGACACATGATTCCAACGGAGGCGTTTCTTATCTGGAGACACTGTCCGCCTTCCTGGAAGAGAACATGTCCTACGCAGCCACCGCTCGGAGGCTGTATATCCATCGTAGTACGCTGATCGAAAGGATTGGACGTATCGAAAGTGAGCTTTCTCTGAATTTGAACAACTCGGATCACAGGCTTCTGCTGCAGATCCTCTTAAAAGCACTCTGTCTTGAAAAATGGCTGGAAAAACAGCCTGTGTAATGACGTGAAAAGGGCATTTATTTCGTACCTTGCACAAAATAAATGCCCTTTTTTGCTGATCTACCTCGAACAGGCTTTCAGATCTGCATCAATTTCATCAGAATGCTTGGCTGTTTCCGCAGACTCCGGATAGCTGAGCAGTTTACGGTAGGTAAGCGCACCGACAAGTTTCATGCGGGGGTCCTTTGATGAACCCGGCGCCCATTTTTCCATTACTGCCTTTCCCTCTTCTGATCTCATAATATCCCTGATTTTTGAATCCAATGAAAGTGCCATAATATACCTCCTGAATAATATTTTTAAATTCTGTCCCAAGAACTTATTGGTATTATTATATCTGGAAACAGCTTCCGTTGAAACCCGACGAAAAACAGTTTTTTACTGCCTTAAAGCATCTCTTTTGTAGGGGAAAACGCCCAATATGACCATCACCCTGACAGCAGGCGGCCTGGCCGGATATGGTACTGTGTGGGGACTGCAAAAATTTGCGGGGCTGCGTATAGCACTTTCAGTTCCCGGCTATGGAGTACGGGTGATAAGAATGGATTTAATGAAGCAGAAATCCCCAATCAAAGCTACGGCTTCATTGGGGATTCTTTTATCGTTTTATCTTTGCACGCGGCCGCTTGCGTTGCCGCCTGCCAGAGAAGTGACTTCATCCACAGTGACCAGGTTAAAGTCATGCTCGATGGTATGTTTCATACAAGAGGCAGCCACCGCGTATTCTACGGCATCCTGAGAGGAGTACCCGGAGATCAGAGCGTAGATCAGCCCTCCGCCAAAGCTGTCACCGCCGCCGACGCGGTCTACGATATGGATAAATATTATACAGACGCTTCCACCCACTGTACTAACAGAGAAGTTGGGGCAAGATGCGGTTTTGTAGTGACCATGCGAGTAGGAGTTCCGGTTCCGGAATTTGAGGCACCCGACCGTTTTGAACTGCTTCGTTTGATTGATGCCAGCCCTAAGCCGGTCACACTGGTCATCCAGGTAGATGAACCGGAAGCAATGCACCTTTCAGACAGTAATTTTGGCGGACAGTATGGCCGTGTATGCAACATATGCGGAGTACAAAACGTTATCTGTGATGGGGCAGTCCGTGACGTGGAAGAATTGGAAGGATATGGAATTTAGCTTATGATCCCAGGGACCGTAGCATCAACTGCTCCCTCTATGATCTATGAATTGAATGGAAAAGTGGAAGTGGCCGGAATGGAAGTTGAGCCGGGTGAGTTGGTACATATGGACCGGGATGGCGCGGTAAAATTCAAAGCAGAAATGCTGGAAGAGCTTCTGGAAATTTGCAGAGCTGAGAAGTGGGCGGAAGACGAGACAAACAAAGTGATCGAAATGGCAGAGACAGTAGACGAATGTATCCATGCGTATGAGATTTGCCATTTAAGATGTAATCCTCAGAAAGAGGAAGATTAAAGAGAGGTTTTTCCTATGAAGCATGAGCCATATGCCTATACAAAAAAGAGCGATTTCCTGGCAGATGCAGCGCGGCTGAGACGGGGCCTGCTTTTTCTGGAAGATCGTTCCGTATTAAACAGGACGCTTGAGGTAAATGGAAAAACAATCCCTAACCGTCTGCTGGCACAGCCCATTGAGGGCGGGGATGCTCTGGTATCAGGAGCTCCCAGTGAGCGTACCGTAAAACGTTACTGTGAGCTTGCTGCAGGCGGAAGCGGTGTGATCTGGATGGAATCCATATCTGTCAATCAGGAAGGCAAATCCGTACCGCGTCAGATGTAGATGCGTCAGGAAACTGAAGATGCATTTTCCAAACTGGTCTCCAAAATCCATGAAACAAAGAAAGATACCTTTGTTATAGCCCAGCTGACGCATTCCGGGAGAAACAGTATCCGGATGGAAAAAAACTGCAGATCTGGATGAGCTGCTGGCAGAATCCGATGTCATTGCTCTTCACTGTCCCCTGTTTCCCACAACAGAGGGAATCATCAATCAGGTTAATATTGCGAAAATGAAGGACGGTGTGATCATCCTGAATAATTCCAGAGGACCGCTTGTTGTGGAGCAGGATCTGGCAGACGCGCTGAATTCCGGGAAGGTTGCGGCGGCAGGGCTGGATGTAGTATCCACAGAGCCGATCAAAGGGGATAATCCATTATTAAAAGCAAAGAACTGCTTTATCACGCCGCACATTTCATGGGCGCCAAAAGAATCAAGAAAACGTCTTTTAGACATTGCTGTTCATAATCTGAAAGCATTTGCAGAGGGAAATACTGTAAATGTGGTTAATAAGTAAATAGATATTCATCCGATAAAAGTGTTGGAGGGCTGCGTAATGATTGCTGCGCAGCCTTTCTTTTGCTTTGGGGTGTTGAATAGCGGATACATTATCATAATTTGTTTTTAAGGTGTTACGGCAATATAATCCGTGAAGGCACAGGGGAATATGCAAATCTCTGCTATAGATGTGTATTATTTATGAGTATCATTCCTGTAGTTATGTAGAAACTCTGATTCTTGAAATGGTAGGTATTGGTGCTGATGATATAAACACATCGTAAGGCGCCTGCAACCATCATTTGCGTAAATTCAAATGAAAAGCAGATTACTTTTTGTGACGGATTTTATAATACGACTGTGGTGGTTATATTGCAACTAAAGGTTTGGTTTTTACATATTTGATCTTTATGAAGATAAACGATAACAGATAATTATATTTTAGGTATGATATCCTAATAAAATGAGAGGTAGATATCCCGATTTTAGTGAAAAATGTTATACTATATTTGGTTTGTGGTAGTTTTTGGCACCCTATAGTTTATGAAATTTTGTAATATGCAGTTTTTAAGGCAAAAGATATGTTTGAAAATAGGGATTGGTTTCAAATATTGTATTGTTTGTTTTGCGATTACAGGTATTTCGTAAATATATGTTGGAAGGACTTCTTTGATGATCAGCTAAAAAAAGCTTTGTATTATTAGTAGATAAGTTCGGGCTTCAAGATGTAGAATTTTGTCGTAATTTATCCCCTGGGCTTTATGTAAGAAAAGTACAGCAGATTGTAAAAATCTGTCTGTGCTTTTTTTATTGGCAGAAAAGTTTTTATGATTCCAGAGCCCCTCCCTCTGATTTGAATTTCAAAAAAATTCAGATCGGAGGAAAGGGTTTTGGAAGATACGTTAAGAATATATTCATTTTATGAAAAACAACAGGATGGAGAAACGAAATACTATGTTTCTTTTAAGGACGGCCAGGGCATATACCAGGAAGCTGAGGTCACTGCAGAGGTTTTTGAAGAGATGCAGAATCTTATGCGGAAAGAACGGAATTACATACGTTCTGATGAGCGGCATCTGGAACAGTTAGAATTATCAGAAGAAATGAAGCACAGACGGGCGGTACATTCTGAGATCAGCATGGAAGAGCAGATATTGTCTAAGCTGCGGATGGAGGAACTTAAGGATGCCATAGATGGACTGCCGTCCATACAGAGAAGAAGATTTCTGCTTCGGTACGAGATGGATATGACGTATGAGCAGATCGCCAGGGTGGAAGGCTGTACAAGCCGTGCCGTACAGCACAGCGTGGACACTGCCAGAAAGAAAATACAAAAAAAATTAAAAAAGTTTGAAAAGTAGGCTTCGTTTTTGGCCTCTCAGTGTGGAAATAGGTAAGAGAGGGAAATCTCTTGCCTATTTTCCTTCAAGTAAAGGGATATTTTAAAGTGTCAGGTTTATAGAAGTGAAAAAATAGGATGTACCTTGAAAATTTAATATTCGTCCATCAATCACATTTCCATTGTCAATCTGTTAAATGTGAGCCGTTCTGAGACCACGCCAGGACTTGCCATTATATTTTAGTGAGAAGCTGTATTTCACTAAATATAGGTAAAGAGCGATAACCGGTATTCGGATATGATCAGGTGCAACCTGATAAGGCCATGACCAGCAATGGTGATAATGATACTCCTGTCCAGTCATAGTCCGAGCGTTAAGAGCGTCCCCGGCAATGAGGACGGCAGCCAGAGAACCTGGCTGGGGCCGAAAGACCCGTGGAGCTGATTCGCAGTCAGCCGATTGATGGATTATATTGAAAGTATGCATTGATAGCTTTAAAGTCAAGAAAAACAAAGCTGTTTCTTCATATTTACATACATATCAAAGGGGGAGATGACAATGGGGCAGATTAGGCGTGGTGATATTTTTTATGCCAATCTGGAGCCTGTAGTTGGTTCGGAACAAGGCGGCGTGAGACCGGTGGTTGTGATCCAAAATAATACAGGGAACCAATTCAGTTCTACAGTTATTGTGGCTGCCATTACAGCCAGAAAAAAAGTGAGAATGCCTACCCATGTGCAGGTTTATGGAATCGCATTGTTAAAACAAGATTCTGTTGTCCTTCTGGAACAAATCCGTACTTTAGATAGAAAACGGTTTTTAAAATATATTGGCAGGATTACACCAATGACACAGAGGAAAATAGACAAAGCACTTGCGATAAGTGTGGGAATTGGCTGCGCATGATGTAAATGTCAAGTATAGAATATTTTAAGCGGTAGATTTTACAAAAGAGGGGTTAAGGGATAAAGTGATGCTAAGCCCCTTAAAGGAGGGGGGATTTCCATGGAAAATTCAATATTTGTGACAGCAGATCAAGTTGCATCTGATTTGGGAGTTTCCAAGCCATATGCATACAAACTGATCAAACAGATGAATGATGAGCTAAGTAAAAAGGGATATCTCACAGTTGCTGGCAGGGTAAGCAGGAAATATTATGAAGAACGATTTTATGGTTTGAAATTGGGATGTTAGGAGGTACTTATGGCAGCCTATAAAGACACAGAAAGAAATACCTGGTATGTTGCATTTTATTATAGGGATTGGAAAGGAGTCAATAGAAAAAAGAAAAAGCGTGGGTTCAGGACAAAGAAAGAGGCACTTGAATGGGAACAAAAATTCAAACAACGACAGGCCCCTTCATTAGATATGCTTTTTTCTGACTTTATAGAGGTGTATGGTGAGGATATGAAACCCAGACTCAAATACAATACCTGGTTAACAAAAGAACATATCATCAAAACAAAATTGATACCTTATTTTGGACAGAAAAAAATGAATGAAATCAAAGCCACGGATATTATCAGATGGCAGAATACACTTATGGAATTTCGTGATGAAAATGGAATAGGATATTCAAAGCCTTATTTGAGAACGATACAGGCACAATTGAGTGCAATATTTAATCATGCTATCCGGTTATATGAATTACAGTCCAATCCTGTTCATAAAGCGGGAGGTATGGGAGGAGAGCGTCAGAAAAAAATCACTGTTTGGACGAAAGAAGAATATATGAAATTTTCTGAAGCAGTATGGGACAAGCCACAATCATTCTATGCATTTGAGATTCTGTATTGGGCAGGCCTGCGTGTAGGTGAATTATTAGCGCTGACGGCCAATGATATTGACTTTGAGCATAAAAGAATCAGTGTCAGCAAGTCATATCAACGTTTGCAGGGTGAAGACTATCTTACAGGACCAAAAACAGTAAGGGGTAATAGAATTGTTGATATCCCGGATTTTTTATGTGAGGAGTTACGTGAATATCTGGGGATGCTTTATGGTTATATGCCGGATCAGAGGATTTTCCAAATTACGAAAAGTTATCTTCATCATGAATTGGAACGTGGTGCGAAGTCGGCGGGGGTAAAGCGTATCAGAGTCCATGATCTGAGACATTCACATGTGTCAATGTTGATTGACATGGGTTTTACACCTGTTGCAATTGCAGAGAGAATGGGACATGAGAATATTGATATTACTATGCATTACGCTCATATGTTCCCAACAGCTCAGAAGGAAATGGCTGCAAAATTAAATCAGGAGAAGGTTGGATAAAATGTATAAGATACAGAAGAAAAAAGCAGTTAAGAAAAAGAAGAATGAACATAACCGCAAACGGGATATAATAGTCAACTTTCGGATGTCTCCAATGGAAAGGGCAGAGCTGGACGAAAGAGTGAGATTAAGCGGCAGAAAAAAACAGGATTATATGATACAAAGCAGTCTGTATCAGAAACTGGTAGTGGTCGGTGATCAACGAATGTTTCTAAGCCTTCAGGAGAGTTTGACAGAAATTGAAAAAGAGTTAAAAAGGGTAGTTTCTGCAGATTCCGTGGATATGGAAAAGATTGCTGCACTTAGGACGGTGGCTGAGATTATTCATGGGCTTTGTGTGTAGGTTGATTAGTAAGTGGATGAATAGATATTATTTGGATATTGATAATCATGAAGTGGCTTTATTGTTATAAGTGAATATGAGGTTTGGATTGGCAATTTTAAAAAGAAAACATAGCAGATACAGCCCTCTGTAAAATGCTTGTAAACTGCAAAAATGAGGAAAATTCGGGGGAATTTGATGGTATTTCATTGACTTTTTGCATATAATATTTTATACTAAAGACAAGAAAAGAATCACTAATTTTTGTGATAAAACGTAATATACAGGCTCACTAGCTGAGGGAATCGTAATGGCCGATCCGGGCACTCCCCTGTTAAAAAAATAATCGTGAACGATAGCCATTAGCAAAAGCTCCTGTTAAGGGGCTTTTGTTCATTACAGGAGAAAAAATGAATATAACTGACATACAAAGGTGTGCCCGCTATTATCAGAAGAACTATTTGGAGACATTTTACATAGTAAGCACATATCATGGAAAAAGTTTCATTTTAATCGGAGAGAAAGAAAATTTTCCACATTTAATGGGAATCTCGAAGTCAACGTATCGTTCTAATGGATACCGCTCACCTAATACTTTATATCGCGATATTATAGGAGGGCATGCTATTTCAACAAGAATTATTCCAAACAATATTTCCAGTACTTCAAAAATGTATCGGAAAGTAGAAAATTTTGAACATTCAACAGACATATTTTGGAATAACAGAGGCCCTTTAGCCATTAATTATAATGATACATTGAGTAGTAAGAGATTGAGTAATGTCGATATTTTGCTGTCGGATTTTAATTCAGGGTATATGCTTGGGTGGATATGCAATAAGAGCATACCTGTTAATGCAGAAATTCATCTGACAAAATATTGTATATCAAGTTGGATGGATGAGAGTACAGGTACTCAGCAGAAAAAGGAAAAATATATGCCCTCTCAGGATATAGATTTGATTAGACATGTTTTTGCATTTGATAAAAACTCAGATTTGATTAGGCAGAAAGAATATAAATATTCTACCAAAGATAAAAAAGAAATATTGAAAATTATTGAACGTAATAATAGTAATCTACTGGTAGACAAAAATAATGAGCGTTTTTACAAAAGTATTGCACAGGATGAAGGTATTCATTGCAAAATCAATGGAGTTCAATATTAAAAAATATAGTGCTTATATAAATTGTTTCTGTCGAAGAAGAAAAAATGGATAATAGGTGCATGGTACTATTTTGGTACTAAACCGGTTTAAGAAGTAATATAACATAGAAAAATCATATAATATGAATATCAAAACAAAAGGAAAATTGCTGAAATACCTCGATTGCAGATTTCCTTTGAGGAATTCGAATAGTAAACAGAAAGCCGTGAGGCCGCATAAACAGCGGGTTTCACGGCTTTAACTATAGGTCGTGGTACTATTTTGGTACTATTATAATAATCAGAATATTTAGTGCTTTATTTTGTGAATAAAGAAATCATTTTTTATTGTATCATTTGATCGTGTCAATTATTTTTCGCAAATTAATTTTTGCCGTCTGGTTGCCGGTAGTTATCCGGCTATGATATCAGACCCTTCCTGGATATCCATTTCATACAGATGATCCATATTCATATAGCGTTTTACACCCCACTGGGTGCCTGCTACATGACGGAGTCTGGCACATACGAGCATTAAAGCACTCTGCCCATCCGGGAAGGCACCGATCGCTTTTGTTCGTCTCTTGATTTCACGGTTGAGACGCTCAATTGTATTATTGGTACGGATTCGACTCCAGTGCTGGCTGGGGAAATCCATATATGTAAGTGTTTCATCAATACCGTCTTCCAGTTTCTTGGCAGCGGCGGAAAGCTTCCTTTCACTGAGTTTTTGGGCTGCCTGAGCAGCTTTTTCACGGGCAGCTGATTTACATTCCTGTGAATGAATTGCCTTTAACATCATGGCTGCTTCCTTCATACATTTGCGTGGTGTTGCAGAGAAGATGTTGCGGTAGAAATGTACAGTACAACGCTGATATTTTTCATCAGGAAACACTTCGGGTATTGTTTCAAGCATACCAGGGCATTTATCACCTATGATGAGGCGTACACCATTTAAACCACGCTCTTTGAGCCAGATAAAGAAGGAACGCCAACTCTTTTTATCTTCCTTCATGCCCTCGGCTGCGCCAATAATTTCACGGCAACCGTCCTGATTAACGCCGATTGCAACAAGGATGGAGACGTTTTGAACCTCACCGCCCCAGCTGCGTTTCAGGTATACACCATCCACATAAACATAGGGATATTCCCCTGTCAGTGGTCTTGTACGCCAAGTATCAATGTGTTCATAGGCCGTTTTGTCAAGGTTACTGATGGTTCCGGGAGACACTTTGGTTCCCCACAGAGCTTTTGTGATATCCTCAACACGGCGAACAGAAACACCGGCAAGGTACATCTCGCTAAGGGCTTCTTCAACAGAGCATTCTCTGCGGCGATACCGTTCGATAATAGCAGTTTCAAACTGAACACCTTTTAGTTTAGGAACATTTAGGGTGACATCCCCAGCAGTGGTCTGGAAGTTACGGTTGTAATGGCCGGAACGGTACCCCTTACGATTACCAGGACGCTCATACTTCTCAGCATTTACTAATTCTTCTGTTTCATGATCAGGCAGGGCATTGAGAGTTTCCTCAACACTGGAGCGGACTAAATCTCGTAAATCGTGCTTTATCAAATCCTCGTTGAGTTGTATAATGTTATCAGACATGTTTTATAGCCTCCTTTGTGATATTTTTGTGTGGTAACTTAATTCTACCAAACGGCTATAGAACATGTCTATTTTTATAAAGAGGTTCTTCTTAGCGTTGCAACATATTTCCTTGCTAAATGTTTATTGTGTATGTCTTTAAAGGTCTCAGTTATTTCCCCGGCTTTGACAACCGCATTTAGATTTTGATGTACCCCTATTGCGGTGCTTAATAGGGCGATGGGGGTTAGATTGTCGCCGGCAATTTGGTGTATACCAAAGGCAGTTAGGTAAATTGAGCCAAGCATATTAAAACTCTGGTGACAAAAACGTACAAAGTCTTTTTGATAACTTAGTAAGTTTTCTAACGAATAGCCATAGTTCTTCTGTTCTTTAGCTTCAATTAGATTTTTAATTTCATTTGTATATGCAGTACGTAATTGGTTGAACCCCCTAGAAGATCTCAGTTTGATAAACTTATCAATAGAGATTTTACTAATATCACATGGAAGATTTAGTTCTATATTATTTATAGCATATTTCAGTTCTTTGCCAATAGTTTTACTTAATATTTTATTATTATTTAAAATTATTTTGTTATATTTAGAAATATCGGTTATTGCTTCCATTTCGTTTGCTTCAGAAATGACTTCAGCTAAAAAGCTCATATATACAAAAGCTAAGTCTTCATGGATTTTTATTCCCTCATCACAGGGATGGGCTATTCCTTCATCAATACAATAATAATAAAAATCAGTTGAGAATTTGCCAGTATATAAAATATAATTTTGTTGTGCTTTATTTCTCCATTTGTCAGGCAGATAGTTTGCGTGTCCATAAGAAGAATTAAATTGATTAGCATATATTTTAGGATTTTTTAAATAGTTATCAAAATATTCCATTGCTTTTAATGAAGCAATATTGCCCTCCTTATAATCAGGGCAATATTCTCTTATTAAATCAGTTGAATCCATTATCTTGAGAGTTAGAGAATCAAGATAATTCTCTCTGGTATATGGTATTTGGGGGATAATAGGACGCAGATCATCTAAGTACAAGAGGGCAAATTTCAACCAGTTTATATCTTTTACTTCAAATCCGGGATAATATAACATATAAATCTCCTTATCGTTCTCTTTAACTTCTGTACATGCCTTACGCCATTATTTGTAGGGCAAAGTTTTCCGCAATCATCACATGTAAAACACCAATTCGATTTCCGCTTTAAGACCTATAAAAGGTAAATTTTTAGCCTTCAATTCTTCTTTTCTTTTTAACCATTCTCTCATAAAAACATTAACGATTCCATAATTAAAATATATCCTAACTGGTGCATGAGCAGGCCGATTATCATTAACATTACAGCGAACCGCACTATCATCAGAAGCATTAGCCTTTCACGGATTGCTTACCAACTGAAAAACATTAATCATCTCCTGTTTTCTTCAGCCATCCAGAAAAAGTAAATATAATATCTTCCGAAAAATCCGGAGTTAATCCAGTAAAGTTTATCACATTCACTTCTAAAACCTCTGCAATCTGTAAAAGCATGTCCTTTTTAGGAACTCTGTAATTCGTTTCATATTGAGCCATTCTATTATCGACCTGCTTTTTCGCCCATTATATATCATGAAATAAATATAGTAAATAAAGACTTTAATAAATTTGCAAATAAAACATTTGATATTATCAAATAGGTTATTTTATAATGCGAATGCAACTATAGATAGGCATAACCATAAATGAAAAATGGAATTGAGTATTGTTTAAGTTTTTAATTCCTTCAAAAATAAGACCATTTTTCAGTACCCCGATTTTTTCATGAAGCAACCCTGTCAACAACAGAGGAGAGGAATGATAAAAAATACCAGATACTCCTCAGAAGAAATGTTGTTAAAGAAAACTATATATCAGTAATATACTGTAGAGTGCAAAAGTACTTCGTATTTTTTTCAAAATAATAGTAAAATAAGACATAGTATGATAAAATTTATTATAACAAGCAGCAAATCAGAGTTCTGCCATCTCAAGATATTGAATTAAAAGCAATGTAGTTTAGGCTGCCCCAATTGGTCGCAGCGGTAGATAAGAAGGGAATTATAATGGAAATAAATAATAGAAAAAATCATATATCCTGTATTATAGTCTCTTTCATTACGCTTCTTTTTGCCATATGTTTTACTATGAATGTATTCTTTGGTGGTGCTGATAACCTATGTAAATTATTGGATAAAACAACTGCAATTGAGACATGGGCAATTTCAAAAGATATCGCTGCCAATGAAGATGGTGATAATACTACATATCTTAACGCTTCATATTTGAACGAAAATAATTCTTTTAATGAAACTATAACGAAGCATATATGTACAATACCCACGATTGCAGTTATCCCCAAAGGATTCAGCCTGCATCTGGTTCTTGTTATAGCTTTTCTCTTTTTCTTTTTAACCTTATTTAAGGCGTTACCGGATAAATGGACATTAGTTGATCAGAAGGTACGTTTGGACAATTGAATCAATTTCTTTCCCCTCGAACAAAGTATATATACTATCACAAGAATCCTTTACTGCAAGTGTGATAGTGTTCATAAGTCATTTTAAGATTCAAGGAATGGCTTTCTTTTTGTATGCAAACAGATGACCAATATAAATCGAATATTTATTGTGAGATTAAAGGAAAGCAGAGATTGAATTGGAGGAATGTAATTGAAAGAAAAATTATATAAATTATTTCTTGCCATAATGGTAAGCCTGTCCTTAACTTCAGGTCCCATAGCCCAAAATGAGATAGCTAAGATGCTTGAAGCTCTTTCAGGAACGAGTGATGCACAGGTCCGGGAACTGGATGAAGTAGGAAAAGAGTCCGAAGAAATAAAAAGAAAAAAATTCCAATACAAAATAATCTTCCAGTTTTTCCGTGGAAGATAAAGGAAAATCGGGTGAAGTCCAGGAACCAGGAAATTTTGGGTTCCCGGACTTTTTTATACACCATGACATTGGTATGCGATAAGCTTTTTTCATAAAGAGGTATATGATCATATGGGACGGTTCATCAGACAATCACATAAGTTGATAAAAAATGATAGAAATTTGATACAAAAGATATGTTTTATAAAGGCATGAATTGTTATACTTAAAACATGATGCAGGAGACAAAAAGTGTTATGATTTTTTTATAAGTATAAAAGCAAACATTTTAACTCAGGCATAAAATTATTTAAAGGAGAAGGCAACCATGAAAATTAAATATTTAGGTACCGCAGCAGCAGAGGGCATCCCGGCCTTATTTTGCAATTGTCCGATATGTACATATGCAAGAGAACACCGGAAGAGAGAAGTGAGAACGAGATCCCAGGCATTGATTGATGATAAGCTGCTCATTGATTTTCCGGCAGACAGTTATAAACATGCATTGGAAAATGAAATAGATTTGTCGGCAATTTCACATCTTTTGATAACCCATTCACATGATGATCATTTTTATCCTATGGATTTATTCATGCGTCATCCGGAATATGGAAAGAAATGGGGAGCTGAGCAGCTTCATATTTATGGAAACGGTGCGGTGATTCGTCTTTTAAAGGAGATGGCAGAAAGATTTTCCGTTGAAGATATATGGGAATATATTGTTCCCCACGAAATTAAACCATTTGACGTTCTGGAAATAGAAAATTACAGGATCACAGCATTGCCTGCCAGGCATATGCAGACAGAAGAGGCGTTATTGTTTTTGATTGAAAAAGAAGATACAGCCTTTTTATATGGCAATGATACCGGAATTCCGGGCGAGGAATTTTGGAAGGGATTAAAAGGCACAAAGTTAAATGGTGCCAGTATGGATTGCACGATGGGAAAGGAAAAATCAAAATACCATGGACATATGGGTTTTGGGGATATACTGGAAGTAAAGGAAAGAATGGAAAAAGAAGGGGCTGCCGATCAGGAGACTGCATGGGTAGTGACACATTTCTCGCATAATGGCGGCTGGACATATGAAAGGATGACAGAAGACCTGAAAGATACTGTATTTCAGGCGGCTTTTGATGGTATGTGTATAGAAATAGGTAAGTAAAACCAGGGTATTTCAGACAGGAAGTCTCAGATTTTATTCTGAGGCTTTCTGTCTGTAATGAATCAGGAATTATTACGAAAATGATTCGGAGAAACGCCGTACTGGGATTTGAATGCTCTTGAAAAATTAAACGCGTTTTCATACCCTACATTTGCTGCGATTTGCTGAATGGAGAGATTGGGATTCTTCAAAAACTCCAGTGCATGTTCCATACGGACCATACGCAGATATTCCTGAAACGGCATATGGAATGTCTTATGAAAAGACTTGCTCAAATAGGAATAACTCATAAAGAAACGGTCAGCTAAAGCTGAAAGCGTCAGTTCTTCCATGTAATGCGTATCCACATAATTCTTTACCATATCCAAAGAATTGGAAGACTCAGGATGCTGGGAAATTTGCTGTGAATACCTGATCAGTTTATTATGAAGGTAGTTTTCCAGACTCTCATAATCCGCAAAAGAAGAGAGAGGAGGACAGCGCTGGCTCAGTTCAAAATAGTTTAGTGTGGATAAGGCTGCACCCAGTACCTCGTTAAAGTAATGATAGAAAATGTTCAAATCTGGTATGGTGAGCTCTTTGATTTTTTTAAAAAAAGTAATGCGCTGTGCACTGTTGGCAATCAGGGAAGGTGTTTGGATAAACTGATTCATCATATGTTTAAGCTTTTGAGGAATACCCTGTTTTGCCATTGGCGTCATATCTGTAAAGAGATGTCCGTATCCTAGGGGAAGACGCAGACAGATATATTCCTGTGCCCTCTGAAAGTGCCGGGCAATACCTGAAATGTCGGAAGGAGACATCAGACACCCCACGCAGGAATCTTTGTTTGCATCAATAGTACCCAGAAGAAAATTTCTGAGGGGTTCATAACTTTCGGCAGCGCAGATCATAACAATTTCAAACTGTGATAACGTATTGCATAAAACATGGCCGATGGTATCATAAACCGCATTGATCTTATGATTCATTGCATCATAGGTCTGAGGGGAACGAAAAGCCAATATGGCAATACAGCAGTTATCTTCAATTCCTTCATTGGCAAGACCGTCAAGAAAAGATGCGGGAGGAGTGCCGTTAGCGGGAAGCTGTGTCAGCTTTTGCAAAAGGTTTTCCGAAAGATGAAAAAGATTTTCCCGGAATTTGTAAGGTACATGAGGATAGCTTTGAAAAGCGGAGAAAGCTTTTGTGAGAACTTTGCACAGACTATCATTGAGAATCGGTTTTAGGAGATAGTCCATAGCCCCGTTTTGAAAAGCGCCTCTTACATAATCAAAATCATCATATCCACTGAGCACAATAAACTGGACGGGATGAAGTTTTTTGCTTAAAGCATGAATCAGGCTGATACCATCCATGCCGTTCATTTTGATATCAGTAAATACAATCTGAGGTTTGTAGGTCCGGCAAATTTCCAGGGCATCTTCCCCGCTCAGGCAGGTTCGGATTTCGCCGGCTTCCGGAAAATTGAGCAGGCGAATCTTGTTATGCAGGCCCTCGCAGATATAATATTCGTCATCGACAATCAGGATATTGTACATAGTTCATTACTCCTCCTTTATTACGTCAGCCGGAATATAAATCATTATAGTAGTCCCATGGTGTTCCCGGCTTTCAATTGTAAGCTGAGCACGTTGGCTGTAAAAAAGTTTCAGTCGTCTATAGATGTTCTGCAGGCCGATAAAAGTACCGTTGGAAGAATCCAGTAAAGTTTCAGAAGGATGTTCCAGGCTGTATAATACCTCTGATAATCGGTCCGGTGACATGCCGTCTCCATCATCGCAAACCTTTATTTCCATAAAATCAGCCATTGGTTTAATGGAAATATGTATATGCAGCGAAGTGTTAGGCGATACCAATCCGTGTAGAATGGAATTTTCCAAAAGAGGCTGCAGTAAAAATTTAATAATCTGTATCTTTTGAACGGATTCAGGAACGTCCGTAGTCAAACGTAATTGATTAAAATAGCGGATATTGTACACGTTGATCAAAGAGACAGCGGTGCGAAGTTCAGATTCAATCGTCGCGTACAATCCGTCATTTTTTATGTTGTAACGGAGAATCTGTCCAAAAGATGCAATGGATTCTGCAAGTATTTCCTGGCCATGCTGGGAAGCGTATCCGGAAAAAATACTCAGTGTGTTATAGATAAAATGCGGATTGATCTGATATTGCAGAGCTTTTAGCTGAGCCTGAGTCTGAGTGGTTTCTTTCTCTACGGTTTCCTGTATCAGGGAATTTATTTTATCCAGTAAAATATTGTATCTGTGGGCAATCATACCGATTTCATCAGAACGCGTTTCCGGTATCTTTTCTTTAAAACCATGGGCAATGATTGCATCCATCAGATTCAGATCGGTGTGAAGCTGATGAAAAGATTTTCGGATAAAAATTGTTAACAGTATAAACTGAAGTACAGCAAATGAGGCCAGTACCAGGGAAAGACTGAACACAGGGCGGTTACTGGAATAAAAAGTAAGCGGCTGCGTGTTCATGATCATAATGTCAAAATGCTCCATCATACAGCAGATGTATTGTTCTTTGCCGGAGTTTATGAAAAACGGAGCGGAATTTGCATCATCATTAAGAAGCTCCTCCAGGTTTTGGGGTGGTTCTGCCCCGTAACCTTTTTGCGAGTCCTGAAACCAGGCAAAATAATTTCCGTTTTGCGAAGGACGAAACAGAGTCGGAAATATTTTGGACGGGGAGCATTCAAAAACAATATATCCCATACAGGAACCCTGGTATTCTGTATTGATTTTTTGTATGACCAGGATGATATTTTTGTCTGCAGAACTTGTGGAGTATCCGCAGGTATCATGAAAAACTTCAGTTTGTTTCGTATCGAGATAAAAAAGGCCAAATTCGCTTTCTGCTTCCTGAAACTGTTGAAAAAAATCCAGATTTACAAGCCGGTCTGCAGACCAGAAATAGCTGCCTTCCTCCTCCAGAGGAGTTGTTGTAAAAATGTTGGCTGTGTTGACACCCAGATTTCTGTATTTTAAAGAATATTTAATGGAAGCAATGATTTCGCCCAGATATTTTTCAGACCATACAGGAAATTTATTCAGCCCCATACGATAATGTTTTCCGAGATAATTATTCAGGGGTTGTGAGTAGGCAATATCTCTTGAAAGGTCTGAAATAGAAGTAAGAATATTATCCAGTGTTTTCGTTGTCTGTTCGATCGCTATGCCCTGTTCATGAATCAACTGTGTGTGTAATTCCCGTGTTTGTTTTTTATACAGATAGAAGGAAAAAAACAGTGTGGGAATCGTCAAAAAGAGCAGGGATAATATACATATTTTTTGAACCAGTGTTCGTTTGGTGAAAAGGCTCATAGGCACCTCCAATATATTGGAATAATGTAATAAATGATATAATTACTTCTAATATGTGGACATTATAACATAAGGCTTTTAATTTGTATGCATATCTATACCAAATGAACAAAAGAAGATATTCAATAGCAAAAGATGATATGTAGATTAAGAAAGAAAGATGCTATACTTCAAATATAAATTTTAGAATATAAACAATTGCAGTTGGATGTGCAAAAGCTAAGTCCAATTGCACAAAAAAGGCGCAGGCCAAAACAGCAGCTGGGGGAAAGATATATGTTGGAAACATCGGTTAATACAGACTATAACAATGACTTGCATGATTGGGCAAGTATGGAACATCAGATATGTTGTCTGGCGGAGGCGGGTTTTACGCATACACAGTGGATCCATGACTGGTCGGATGAATATATGTACAGTAAAAGTGAAATGCTTCAGGCAGGAGCAGTTCTGAAACATTACGGAGTAAAGGGACATTCTGTTCATGCAACGGAGGGGGGAAGCCGAAAAGATTACACAAACGCAAATGAGTATTTGCGGCTGGCGGGAGCAGACCTTTTAAAAAACAGGATTGATCTGTGTACGCATATTGGAGCAAATGTAATGGTTTTACATATGCAGCTTCCATTTCGGGAATTTGAGAAAAATGAAAGTAATATGAAAGATTATTACCGGCAGGTGTACCGTTCCTTCGATGAGATACAGGGCTATGCGAAAGCGGCGGGGGTAAAAATTGCTCTGGAGAATCTTCTTCTGACACCTATGAAGTACCAGATTGATAAGTATGAGAGAATATTTGACAGGTATGATGATGATTTTATAGGATTGTGTTATGATTCCGGTCATGCCAGTATTATGAGCCAGGATAACTATTATGTATTCCTGGAAAAATATTATGACCGTCTCTATGCGACACACCTTCAAGATACAGATTCCATTGCACCCGAAAAGTTGAATGACGAGCGGGCGGTGGTGATGGCAGATGCTCACAGAGTACCATTTACCGGAGTGCTGGATTGGAATCAGATTGCCCGCTGGGTGGCAAAAGCTCCAATAGATCTTCCTGCGGATTTTGAGGTAGGGCTGAAATATGGAGAAGCATTTGAGTCCCATGAGGAAGAGATAAGTCTGCTGAAAGACTGTCATGAGAGAGCTCTCAGATTTCATCAAATGGTACTGGATGCAAAAGCTTCGGAAAGTGTTTGTGATTGATAAGAAAATTTGAAGGGACGGCGGGAACTGTATTAAAAAAGCAGTTTCTGCCGCCCTTTTGTTTTGTGTCAATCGGATATGAATTGTATAAAAATGCTATATGGTATGGAGGGGTCCCACATATGCCTGTACGAGATGAACAAAAGAAGACATTCATTGGCAAATAAAGATATGTAAATTGAATAATGCGGATGCTACAATTCAGATATGAATTTGAGTATGAACAGAAAAGGGAAAGGAAAGTGAAAATATGCAGAAAGAGGGAAAAAGAAAAGTAAAAGTGCATTATTCACGGAAAGAGAATCTCACAGGGGTTATGTTTGTGGTGCCGGCGTTGATTCCGCTGCTTATCTTTTGGGTAATACCGGTAGTATGGTCCGGTGGGCTCAGCTTTACGGACTGGGATATGATGTCTGAAAATATCAACTTCATGGGTCTTAAGAATTTTGCCAGTCTGTTGAGGGACCCTAAATTTGGGGACGTACTGTGGAATACACTGGTTTTTGCAGTGGGGAGCACCGTTCCGACGATTGTCTTAGGTTTATTGGTAGCATTGCTGATGAATGGTGCAAGAAAAGGAACCGGGGTGTATCGTACCGTGATCTTCGCACCATATATCACACCCATGGTTGCAGTCAGTGTTGTATGGTCCTGGATCTTTGAACCACGTGTGGGAATTTTGAACTATATTCTGGGTCTCTTTGGACTTCCCGGCAGTCAGTGGACACAAAGCAGCAGTACAGCGATGCTCAGTGTTTTGATCGTGACTGTATGGAAGGGTATCGGTTGGACCATGATCTTTTATATGGAAGCGCTTCGGAAGGTTCCGCAGAGTCTGAAGGAGGCAGCAGCCATTGATGGCGCCAATGGATTTCAGCAGTTTTGGAAAGTTACGCTTCCAATGATATCTCCTACAACATTTTTCCTGGTTATCATGTCCAGTATCAGTTCGCTTCAGGCGTATGACCAGATTCAGGTACTGACACAGGGAGGTCCGGCAGGTTCCACCCGTACACTGCTGTATTATTACTATCAGGAAGCGTTCAGAAATTTTGAAACCGGAAAAGCCTCAGCGGTGGCAGTGGTGCTGGTGCTTATAACTGTGGTTCTTTCCTGGGCTGAGACTGAAATTTCCAAGAAAACCGTATTCTATAACTAGGAGGTGACAACAGTGACGAGAAAAAAAGGAATAAAGAATAGTCTGGTTCATGTGATTCTGGTTTTGACAAGTTTTTTAATAGCATTTCCATTTCTATGGATGTTCACCAATTCCATAAAGACGAAAAATGAAATCTGGGAAGTCCCGCCAAAGGTTTTTCCTTCAGTGGCTCAGTGGATCAACTACGGAGATGCGCTGGCAGACGGAACATTTTTTAAATATATGTGGAATAGTGCTTACACAGCGGTTATTATTACAGCAGTGATCTTAATTAATTCAGCAATGTTTGCATATGCGCTGGTTCATATCCATTTTCGCGGGAAAAATATTTTGATCGCATTGATCATGATTACATACATTATGCCGGCCAGTACAACTTATGTGCCATCATATGTGATTTTATCAAAATTAGGATTGATGAATACCCATGCCGGCTATATTTTTTCCAGTTGTGCAAGTATTTTTAATATCTTTTTCTTAAGAACGGTATTTGCACAAATCAGTCCGGGTATTGTGGAAGCCGCACGTATTGACGGGGCAGGACATTGGAAGATTCTATGGAAGGTAGTTGCCCCCATGTCAGTTTCATCGTTTGTTACCCTGGGATTACTTTCCTTCCTGGGCAGTTATAACAGTTTTATGTGGCCTTCCTTATTGATTCACGATAAGGAAAAATACCTGGTGAGCATGGGACTGCAGGCATTCTTTACATCAGAGGGTGCTTATGGATTAAAGTGGGGAACTATTATGGCAGCATGTTGTGTGATCGTATTTCCATTGTTGTTACTGTTCTTTTTCGGACAACGTTGGATTTTAAACGGAATTACCAGTGATGCTGCGGTAAAAGAATAAAAAAGTTAAGGAGAAAACGAAAATGAAAAAACGAACAATTGCACTGACACTGGCAATGCTGACAATGGTATCAGCAGTCGGATGCGGAAAGAATGATTCCGGAAGTACAGCAAAGGGCGGAAACGAAAGCGCTTCAGGCCCGGTGGAAATTGAATTCTGGTACGGGCTGGGGGGAACTCTGGGTGAGACTATGGAAGAGATGATTGTTGCCTTTAATGAGTCACAGGATGAGGTTGTTGTGAAAGGTGTGGTTCAGTCGAGCTATGAGGAGACCAGTAAGATGCTGCAGGCGGCAATTGCATCCGGAGAGGTTCCGGCCTGTTATTTGGGAAGCCACATAGATTCCACTACGTTTGCGGAAAAAGGGGTATTGGAATATATGGATGATTATATTGCTGCAGATCCTGAGTTTGACAAAGATGACATTATAGAAGCTTTCATGGATTATTGCCGTGACAGTGAAGGCCATGTGTACAGCCTTCCGGTATGGGGAACTACACAGGTAGTTTATTATAGAAAAGATATGTTTGAGGAAGTGGGTCTGGATCCAGATGAAGTATTTGCTACCTGGCAGAATGTTGCTGATGCAGCACGTACGCTGCAGGAACATTATAAAACAGAGGAACCCAATTTCTTCGGATTTGAGCCAATGTCCGGACCTGACTGTCTGGTTGACATTGCATGCAGTAATGCAGGAACCATTGTAAGTGAGGACGAGAAAACCGTTACCTTTAACAGTGACGCATTTGTGGAAGCAATGGAATCTGCCCGCAAATGGATCAATGAAGAGAAAATCATGGGAATCCACTTTGGCGGAGACGGCTGGGAATATTGGTATAAGACCATTGATGATGTAATGCAGGGAAGGGCCGGAGGATATATAGGTTCCAGCGGTGACCAGGGAGATCTGGATTTTAATATTATTGCGGCACATGTGCAGCCCGGATTTAACGACAACCCGCCAAAACCTTATGTAGACCCCATTACAGCGGCTATTGTGAAGAAAGCACCGGATGTTGAAAAACAGGCAGCTTTCAAATTCCTCACCTATCTTAATAAAGTGGGAACAAAAAACTTCTCTATGAGTGCAGGATATGTACCGGTACGCAGCTCAGTTAAAGAAGATGAAGAATATAAAGCATATTTGGAAAAGAATCCACAGGCACTTGTGCCGATCGAACAGGCTGAACTTGGACGCAGAAAATGGCATGATATTACCGGTGGTGATGTAATGACCGCATTGTCAGATGCATGTGACCTGATCGAGATTGAAAATGTACCGGCAAAAGAAGCGCTGGATGACGCGGCAGTCATTGCACAGCAGGCATTGGATGAATACTGGGCAAATCAGGAATAAATAAAAATTATGAAAAATGCAGGAAAAAACAGTGCAGCAGCATTGGGTATGGTATGTTGGATCGTATATTTTTCTATCTATCTTGGACGTTTGAATTTTTCTGCAAGTATGGGTGATATGACTCAGACAGGATTGTGGGGGAAAACAGAGCTGGGAAGTGTTGCGGCGGCATTTTATCTGGCATACGGACTGGCTCAGATTCCCTGTGGCATTCTAGGAGACAAAATCTCGCCTAAGAAACTGGTTTCTATTGGTCTGATTGGGACTACAGCGGCCAATTTATTATTTCCGTTTGTTGACAGTGTTACAGGAATGCAGATTCTGTGGTTTCTAAATGGTGTATCCCAGGCCATGATCTGGCCGCCGGTGGTAAAGATGGTGATAAATCTGACTTACGGACAGCAGTCGGTAAATATTATCTTAATGTTGTCATTTACAGCTCCGGCGGGAATGCTGGCGGCATATCTTCTGGATGCAGTTATGCTAAAGGCAGCAAACTGGAGATACTGTTTCTGGAGTGCCGGGATCTGGCTTGCTGCAGTTGTTTTGTTGTGGCAGATTGCAATTCCGATCATTGAGAAAAAAATTGAAAAAGTTCAGAAGCCAATTCAGAATACACAGCCCGGCAAAAGGCAGGTAAATAAAAAGAAAATATCTCTGGCAGCTTCCGGGGTTTTGTGGATGCTTGCTGCTACGTTTATCCATGGCGTATTAAAAGATGGACTGACAACCTGGATACCTACTTATCTGATAGAAAGATTTACCATCAGTTCGTCATTATCGGTTATTATTTCTATGGTGATTCCCATAGTGAATCTGTCCGGTGTCTATATGGCAGGATATGGGAACCGGACGCTTTTTAAGAATGAAACCAAGACCGGAGCAGTTTTCTTTGGGGTTTCTGTTGTATGTATTGTTTTGATGATGACAGGACTTTCCCTTCCGGGAAGTATGGTGGTATTTGCAGTGGTTACCAGTATGATGACAGGAGTAAATACATTGTTTGTCAGTTTACTGCCCATGCATTTCCGTGGTGAAGGTAAAGTATCTACCGCAACCGGGGTTTTAAATGCCATTACCCACCTGGGAAGTGCAGCTGCCAGTATCCTGTTCGGCGTGCTGACAGAAAAGTTTGGTTGGGGCGGAACAGAATTTGCCTGGTGTCTGTGTGGAATTGCCGGGATGTTCTGCTGTATAATCCCTATAAAACGCTGGGGGATAAACAGAAAGAATATTTATACGGAATACTGATAACAGTCCGATTAAAATTATGAGGAATCAGGAATAAAAAATTAAGGTGTACAGATCTGTGATAAAAATCTGTACACCTTTTTATCGGTGCAAAAGAGGAATGGAAAAAGCCACATGATACGGAGATAAATATTAAAATTTACACATAAAATTCACAGAAACACAAGACAAAAAGGAAGTTTTTGTTTAAAGTATAAATAAAAGAGTTGAGATAAACGAAATTCTATAAGGAGGAACAACAGATGTTTTTGACACTGGACAAGTTTGAAAGAAGAGTAAGCGAACTGGGCCGGCGCAGATACTTTAGCCATCAGTGCATCGCGCCGTTCATATCTATGGAGGGAAATCTTCCAAAAGACGAGAGCTATTGCGGGCTGCCGGAGAAAATAGAGGGGCCGGAGTTCGGAATCAACGATTCCTTTGTGGGAAGAGACCGTTATCTGTGGATCGAAAAAGAAGTGAAATTGCCGGAAGAAAAAGAAGGCTGTGAAGTAGTTGGTTTATTTGACTTTGGTGAGACCGGAGGCGGATACAACAGCGGATTTGAGTCCCTGCTGTATGTGGATGGACATCCTTATCAGGGTGTGGACACCAACCACAATGAAGTTATTTTCCGGGGGGAAGAGGGAAAAGCGGTACGTCTCACATTCCTTCTCTGGACCGGATTGGAAGGGGGCGGCGCGCACCGCACCTTTTTCCATCAGTGTAAACAGGCGGATGTGGCGTATCTGCATAAGACCACAGATGAGCTGTATTATTTTGCAAAAGCCATCACCGGTACACTGCGGCTGATGCCGGAGGACAACGAGCAGTATGTGAAGCTGAAAGCCGCTCTGGACCGGGTGCTTCAGTTTATCAATTGGGATGAGGAATATTTCTATAAGACAGTGGAGACAGCCTATGAGGTTCTGATGACTGAGCTTGACCAGATGGAGAAGCATACCGATGTGACAGTCAGCGTAGTAGGACATACCCATATTGACGTGGCATGGCTGTGGCGGCTGAAGCACACCAGAGAGAAAGCACAGCGATCTTTTTCTACTGTGCTCCGCCTGATGGAACTGTATGATGAGTTTATTTTCCTTCAGACCCAGCCTCAGCTTTACAAATATATCAAAGAGGACTGCCCGGAACTGTATGCCAAGATCAAAGAAAAAGTGTCGGAAGGCAAATGGGAACCCGACGGCGGCATGTGGGTGGAAGCTGACTGTAACATTTCCTCCGGTGAAGCACTGGTGCGCCAGTTCCTCCACGGGACCCGCTTTATGGAAAAGGAGTTTGGAAAAAAATGTGAGTATCTGTGGCTGCCTGACGTATTCGGTTACAGCTGGGCGCTGCCTCAGATTCTGAAACAGTGTGAGATAGATACATTTATGACTACCAAGATCAGTTGGAACCAGTTTAACAGCATTCCTGATGACTTGTTCCGATGGAGGGGGATTGACGGCAGTGAGGTGCTGACTTATTTTGTAAATACTCCCAGTGAGGGACAGGACTCAGACACCAGATATGCCACATATAACGGAATGGTGACACCTCATGCAGTGATCGGAAGCTGGAAGAAATTTAAGAACAAGGAACTGAGCAGCGAGACGCTGATCTCCTATGGTTACGGCGACGGAGGCGGCGGTGTTACCAGGGATATGCTGGAACTAAGAAGAGCCATGGACGTGATTCCTGGTCTGCCGAAAGTAAAGGCTGTACAGGCGAAAGATTTCTTCCGCAGGATGCATGAGAATGTGGACAAAACGGATCGCTACGTCCACACCTGGGATGGCGAACTGTATCTGGAATACCACAGAGGAACGTATACATCCCAGGCATACAATAAGAAAACAAACCGCCGTCTGGAAAACAAACTGGCCCGGACAGAATGGCTGTCCTCTCTGTCTTACATCCTGGGCGGAAATTACGCACAGCAGGAACTGAATAAAAGCTGGGAGTGCGTGCTGCTTCACCAGTTCCATGATATTATCCCGGGCTCTTCCATCCATGAAGTTTATGAGGATTCCCATGTCAACTATGGTATGGCGGAGGAGAGGGCAGACCGGATAACAGATGATGTGCTTAACATTGTTACAAAACCGGAAGCGCATATGTACAGCGTATATACCACCAATAGCTTTGGCGGAAAAGAGCTGGTTCTGATTCCGGAAGAAGGGACAGGAAGATTTGTGGATGAAAAGGGACAAAAGCTGGAAGCCCAGAAGACTGCGGGCGGATACGAAGTTCTGGTAGAAGCGGAACCTTTTGGGGCGGCTGCCGTGAAGTTTGAGCCTGCCGAAGATGTGCATTTTGAAGCGGAAGATACTTCCGGCGACAGCTTTTCATTTGACGGAAATACACTGGAAACCCCAATCTACACCATTTCCTGGAATGAGGACGGACAGTTGACCGAGATTTTCGATAAAGAGGCGGACAGGTCTGTGCTGAAAGAGGGCCAGCCCGGAAATGTACTGGAAATCTATGAGGATAAGCCCATTAATTACGATGCCTGGGATATTGATATTTTCTATACTCAGAAAAAAGAAACAGCAAAGCTGGCAGAAGCTGTAGAACTGGTGGAAAAGGGAGAGTTAAAAGCAGTGGTACGCTTTGTATTTAAGTACCACAAGTCCACCATCCGGCAGGATATGACAGTGTATAAAGATTCCCGAAGAATTGATTTTGTCACTCAGGCAGACTGGCAGGAGACCCAGAGACTGCTGAAAACTGCATTTTACACTAATATCCGTTCCACAAAGGCAGTCTATGATATCCAGTTCGGACATGCGGAGCGCCCCACCCACTGGAACACCAGCTGGGACTGGGCAAGATACGAAGTCTGCGGACATAAATGGGCAGACCTTTCAGAAAACGGATATGGTGTCAGCCTGTTGAATGATTGTAAATATGGATACAGCATCAAAGACAATGCTGTAAAGCTAAGCCTGTTGAAGAGCGCAGTTTATCCGGACACCACGGCGGATAAGGGGGTGCATGAATTTATTTATTCTCTGTATCCCCATATTGGAAATGTGACAGAAGGCGGGACCATCGAAGCTGCCAACCAGCTGAACCTGCCTGCACAGGTTATTTCCGGTGTATTTACGGACCGGAGAAAGCTTGTGGAAGTGTCTTCGGACTGTGTGCAGATTGATGCAGTGAAGAAGGCGGAGGAGGAAGACTGCCTGATCGTAAGGCTGCATGAGTGCAGGGGCGGAAGAAGAAAAGTGACCCTTACTTCCCAGTTTGATGTAAAACGTATCGTGCCCTGTAATTTACTGGAGCATGACACCGGAGAGGCAGTGGAAGGCTCCAAAGTATCCTTTGAGGTTACCCCGTTTATGATCAAGACCTTTAAACTGTATCTGTAAAAGTGGAGAAAAAGGATTGTGAAAAACAATATATCTAACTATGAAAAGATGAAAAACCATATGGCAGGCGTATTTTTGCAGTATGAACAGGAGAGAAGAAAAGGCAGATTATAATGAAGTCATGACCATATATGATGTGCTTTGTTATTCCAAGGAGAACTGTCATCTCGCGGATGAATGGGCAACAGTATTTTGACGGAAAAATAAATAAACTGGCCCGTGCCTGTGAGAAACTTGGGGGAAGAAAAATAAAAAAGGAAATGTAGGTTATGAACTTGCATTGTTTCCTTTTCTTCCCCTGTCCTTGTGTTTCTGGGAATCTGATGAGGACTTTCCCGCCAGTCTGCAGATTCTGACAGATAAGAACATTCTTGATTATATGCATTACGAAACGCTGATGTTTGCAATCACGCATATGTTTAATCGTTTGAAAGAAGAATGTGAGGAAGGCAGATAACATCAGGAGCCACCGCGATATGGAGCAGAATGTTCCATATCGCGGCGGCGTGTTGCTGTTCCTTGATCTGTGTTTTTATAGAGAAGTGAGCAGCAGTATTTAATATAACAAAACATATAAAACTCTTGACAAAAATTGTAAACGCGTTTACAATCTAAATAAAAGTAAACACGTTCGCATTTTAAAAGAAAAACAATATTCCTTGACGCCCACCCCAAAGTAAGTTACTATTCATTATGAGTTAATGCGTTCACAATTTTAACTACAATGATATATCTGCAATTACAGAAAAATACATACGATATGGCTGTTTATGAAAAAGGTTATGAAACAAAGAGACGTTTGATCATGTCAATGTACAACAAATTAAAGGTACAGGATGCATCAGAAATTACTGTACGTGAGATCGCGAAGGAGAATCAATGTTCCCCGGCTGCGTTGTACCGGCATTTTGAAAGTCTGGAATATTTGATCATCCTTGGCTCCATGAGATTTTTTATCGACTACATGGTTGAATACGGTCATCTGATGGATTCCAACAATAATCTGATGGATTCCTACATTAAAGGATGGAAATTATTCAACAAGTATGCATTTGAGAGGCCCGATCTGTATTACCGTCTATTGTGGGGGCAGTATAACGCCATGTTTTCCGATGCGTTGGTGGAATACTTTGAGTTGTTTCCGGTGTCAGGTTCGGAACGGTATCCTGCGTATTTTTATACGCTGCTTTTTACTGAGGATATCATAGAGCGTGATTTTCTGATGCTGAGGCGGGCCGTGAATTATAATTTGTTATCTTATGAAGATGCTGTTTATTTCAGTAAATCCAATACACTGATCGTCAAGGGAATGCTTGAGATGTATATGGGGCGTGATTTGGAAAGCAGAAGGCAGGGAGAGCAGGAGTGCAATGAACTCCTTCTGAAAAATCTTGAAAAGGTTTATGTTCCATCTGAACATGGACTTTAAATGCAGGGAGGGATAAGAGTATTGATTTTAATTGCAGGCAGGTGAACGCATTGGCTATTTTTTTGAAATAAAAAGTAAACACATTTACAATTTGCGGCGAACTGAGAATATCCTGTATGAATATTCGGTTGAAATGTAATGGGGAATACAGGCTTTAGGGAAAAAGGAGGAGGTTTCTATGGTAATTACAGGTAAGAAACGATGGTTTGTGCTGGTGATAGTATCTCTGATGGCGGGTGTTATGGTGTACGTGCCGTTTTTGCGCTACAGTTATTATGATCAGATGGTTATGCTGTTTTCTGAATATAAATCGGTTGCGTCTGCAGCCAACGTAAATGAATTTATCGGTGATTTTAGTTTCTGGTTTGGCCTTGTCTGTACGATCGGATATCCGATAGGCGGGATTCTGGTAGATAAGTTTGGTGAAAAATGGCTGCTGATCATCGGTTCCGTCATGATGGGGGCATGTTCTTTCTGGTTTGGTCTGGTCCCGGATAAACTGTCTATTATAATTATCCATGTGTTATATGGTGTGGGCACCAGCTTCTTCATCTGGAATGCTTATCTGAAGACCACACGTAAGATGGGAAATGCGTCCGAGCAGGGGTCCATGTTCTCGACTTCTGAATTTGTCAGAGCGATCATGGGCATGCTCCTCGGTTTTCTGGGTGTTGCCCTGTTAAACCGAGCGATTATGCCGGGCAATGCAACAGACCTTCAGGTGCTGGGGGCACAGTGGAGAAATATGCTGTTTTTCAACGGCGCTCTGTTTTTAGTATTGGCTGTCATCGTATTTTTTGTGGTTCCCAATAACATTATTGGAGCAGAGGACGCGGAACTTGCCGCCTCCGGAAAAGCTGCGCTGACACAGGAGAAACTGACTGCGGCGTCTGTTCTCAAAGTGCTGAAAATGCCCGGTACATGGCTGTTGTCGCTGCTGATCTTTTTCTGCTTTTCTTTTACCTCAGCGGCAAACGGATACCTTGGTTCCTATACGGTAAATGTCCTCGGTATATCCCAGACACAGGCGAGTACATTTGCAGTTGTCCGAAACTACATCATCGCAGGTCTTGCAACTCTTGCCATCGGATTTATTGCGGATAAGATTGGGTCAAAAGTTAAAACACTGGGGTATTATCTTGCCATTGCGACTGTACTGACTGTGGCGGTTCTCGTTACCAAAAACACTGCATTTCTATGCATTGGAGTTACCTTTGTATTCGCCGTTGTTTATACGGGCATGCGCGGTATCTATTTTGCGACTCTTGGCGAAGTTGGAATACCGCTGTCTCTTACAGGGGTTGCAACCGGGGTAATCTCGCTGATCTGTTATCTGCCGGATGTGTACTTTGCTAAACTGGCCGGTATCTGGCTGGATAAATACGGGAAGTTTGGCTATGACCTGATTTGGTATTGGGTGATTGGCTGTGGAATCTTGGGTATTCTGGTTGCGTTTATTTCGGTTCGTTATTCTAAGAAGCTGAAAGCAGAAGGAAAGGTTCAGTAATTTGGAAAGCGTATATCAGGAAATCAATAAAGTAAACTCATGAAAGGACGATACTTATGAGTACGACGCAAATGATTTTAGCGGGAGCTTTGATCGTCATTGACCTTCTGGTCTGTATGACAATCGGTATAAAAACGAGGGGCAAGGCGAAAAACGCTGAGGATTACTTTATTGGCGGGAAGAGGACAGGTACTTTTTTGCTTTTTCTTACTGCATGGGCAAGTTTCAGCGGTGCCGGTAATTTTATAGGTCAGGCCGGAAGGGGAGCATTGGAGGGAATCAGCGCTTACTGGCTTTGGCTTGGCGAGGGGCTGATGGGCGGAATCATCATGGGGTATATTCTGGCGCCTTATCTGGCCAGATTTAAATATCTGTCCATGCCTCATTTTGTGTCCGGCTATCTCTTTGGCGGGGACCACTATATCCGCAGGGTGGGCGGCCTGGCGGCTCTGATGCCCAATGTGGTCTGGCCCGGCGCACAGATTATGGGAGTGTCCTATGTTCTGGAGCAGGTGTTTGGGATAGATTACCGGATTGCGGTTATCGTGTGCGGAATTGTCTTTATCTTTTACACGGTAAGCGGCGGTCTGGAAGCTGTTATTTATGCGGATGCGCTCCATGGGACCATTCAGATGATCTTTGCTGTGGTCGTGATCTTCTTTGGTTTAAAGCTGTTTCATTTTGATTTCGGATATCTGCAGGATCAGATCATGCAGGTTGATCCTGCAAAATGGGATCTGTTCGCAGAGAAACCCACTGTTATTGTGACAGGATTTCTGACGGGTCTTGTGGGGGCTGTTTCCAATCCTATTTTCTGGAACCGTGCATTTGCTGCAAAAGATGTGCAGACGGCAAAACGCTCCTATGGGATTACTTTTTTTATGAATATCATTATGGTCTTTATTATGATCACCATTGGGATCGCTTCTCTCATGTATACCAATGCCGGAGACCAGGCACTTGTCTGGGTGATTTTAAATAAAATGCCGCCTGTCTGCGGTATCATCCTGGCGGAGAGTGTACTGGCTGCCTGTATGTCCTGCGCAGATACACATTTGAACTGCGCGGCAGCAAATGTGGTCTCTGATATCATAGATCCGGACTCGAAACTGGACGGGGAAAAGAGTATCAAATATGCGAAGGCAGCCACATTGGCAGCGGGAATTGTGGCCATTTTATCGGGACTGTATGCACCGTTTATTTACGCTTTGGGTACCTACGGATACACAGTCTGCGGCGGGGTTTTGATTCCCCTGTTTGTGATGGGATTAATATTCCGGGACCGTAAATCAGAAGAATTCAGTTCCGGACTCAGCATTAAGGCTGCCAGGATCGGTGTCACTCTGGGGATTGCCGCGGCAGTTGCATTTGAGGTGATACCTCCTCTTGCTGCAGTATTCGGAGGCGGTGTGATACCTGCTATTGCAGCAACGGTACTGGGTACTTTGATACCCAATGCTTTTATAAAAGAATGAAGTGTATGATGATTTATGCAGAAACGGAGGTGTATGTCAAAAAAAGTGAACTTGTTTGCAATAATGTGGTTTAATAAGAAAATGTTTTGACAGATTCAGAACAAAGAATAAAAGGAGAGTGGAAATATGACTGACAGGAACAGACCTTTAAGACTGGGAATGCATACCTATACGCTTCATTTCTTCGGTCTGGGAGAAAGCTGGGGATTTGGAAAGGATTATTATTTTGAGCAGACAATGTCTCTGTATGAACTGATGGATAAAGCAGTGAAATGGGAACTGGACGGGCTTCAGATCACAAAAGTGGACCTTTTGACAACTGCTGAAAAAGACCCATTTGGAACTGAGAATCTGAAAAAGGTGGCGCAGGCAGCCAAAGAGCACGGGCTGTTTTTGGAATTTAATTCATCCTTTCAGGCAGGGAGTGATTCCCGAGTGAACTGTACGGCAGAGGAAGCTCTTCGGATAGGGCATGATCTTGACGCAGAGCTGGTAAAATTCAGTCTTGATATTATACGGCCAAGAGAACTTTACGGCTCCTGTATGCACCCGGATGTTATGCGCCAGATGGCTGACCGGTACGATGAATTTAAAAGGACTATTCCCTTGATCGAAGAGTTCGGTATGCAGATCGCAATTGAAAATCATACGGATACCTTTGCAGACGAGATTCTATGGATCGTGGATAAGCTGAACCATCCGCTTATAGGTACCTGTGTAGATACCATGAATCCGCTCCAGGTTATAGAAAACCCGTATTATGCCATGGAACGTATGCTGCCCAAGGCATACTGCTGCCATTTCAGTGATGATATTATTGTCGTGGACCCATTGGGTGTACATGATATCGGAGCTGCGCACGGACAGGGCTCCATGGATTGTCCGAAGATGGTTTCCCAGATACGGGAGAAGTCACCAATGGATAAGATTATCTTTGAAAATGAGATTGCATTCAGGAGTATGGAGGAACCCATCGAGGAGGCCAGGGCAAGGGAACTGCAGGCCTGTGAGGAAAGCGTTCGGTACCTTCGGGATGTATTAAAACTGGGCGTAAGAAACAGATAAACATTCAATATAAAATATGGCGGGACAGAAGTTGTCCGTCAAAATTCAGGAGGAAATTATATGTCAAGAGAGCAGATGATACATGATGCGGCTATGGAAATTATGCGTGATGTGGGTGTGAGGATTCACAATCCGAAGGCAGTTGAAATCTTCAGGAAAAACGGAATCAGGGTGGAAGATAATACGGTATATTTTACAGAAGAACAGGTTATGCACTGGGTTAAAATGGCTCCGGAATCATTCACTCTTTATGCAAGAAATCCCAAATACAACATGACAGTAGGCGGGAATCATATCAATCCGGCTCCCACATACGGATGTGCATTTATTGATGACTGGAGCGGCCAGCGCCGCAGAGGAACCATGGAGGACTATATCAAATGCTTAAAACTTGTCCAGGCAGAGGAGAGTTATTCCATTAACGGCGGTATTATGATCCAGCCCAGTGATGTGCAGGAGGAGACTGCAGCAATAGAAATGTTTTATGCAACGCTTATGTATTCTGACAAAGCGATCATGCTGCCCACTGGTTTTAAAAACGAGATGGAGCTCATATTTGAGGCAGCCTGTGAACTCTTTGGAAGCAAAGAAAACATGGTTGAAAAACCGGGAATGATCGCGCTGATCAACACCGTATCTCCTCTGTCTCTGGATGAGAGAATGCTGGACTGCCTGATGCTGTTGGCGGAGTACGGACAGCCTGCCATTCTCTGCCCTGCCACAATGCTGGGCGCAACAGGATCACTCTCCATGGCGGGGACTCTTGCCAGCGGAACAGCGGAAAATCTTGCCGGCATTGCCCTTGCGCAGATGATTCGTCCCGGCACACCGGTGGTCTTTGGAATCCAGTCGACAGCCGCGGACATGAGAGGCGGTATTACCTTTGCCTGTGCAGCTCCGGAGGGAACTCTTATGCAGGGGTTCGGAGCAAATATGGCCAGATTTTACGGGCTGCCGTCCAGAGGCGGCGGATGCCAGACCGATGCCCCGGTTATCAACTGTCAGGCCGGATATGAATCCATGCTGACGTTTGTTTCCGCTTATCGCCACGGTATCAATCTGGTTATGGAGGCAGGTGGTGTTATGGACAGTGTCAACGCCACTTCCTTTGAAAAAATGGTGATTGATTTTGAGATAATCCGCCAGGTCAAAGCCTCCTTTGCACCTATTGAGGTGAATGAGGAGACGCTGAATCTCGAAGAGATCAAGGAGATCGGGCATGACGGCAGCTTTGTGACTTCAGATTATACGCTGGAAAACTACAGGGATCTGTACTCCCCCCGCATCGGAGAGCGCAATGCCAAGAACGCGGATTACTTTAAGGAGAGCATTGACAAAGAGATTGCCAGACTGCTGAAAACTTATGACGACAGCCGTCCGGAGGCAGACGCGGAGACTATGGATAGAGTGAGAGCAGTGCTGGAGAAGTCGGGGATAGATATGAGTTATTTTAAGAAATGACACCAGGCTGTACTGGACTTAAAAGTTTCAGTATGCTTAATTTAAGAGAATGGAATATATAGGAAAAGTGGCATAAACACTGGGTTTATGTCATTTTTCTTTTTACCATGGAAACTATATTAAATATCTTGCCCTTCTCGGCATAAATGTCTATAATATTCATCAAAGCCCCCCAAAACACTACAAAATACAAAGGAAATCAACAAAATGCCCATACAAAAAAAGTTCCATAAAATATCCTGGACAAGACGTATGATCATAGCCCTGATCGTTGCCACCGTCATGCCTGCAGTCATTATTTCCTCTATAATTTTTAATGTGGCGGCAAAGAATCTTGAAAAACAGGCCTACGAGCTGACTGATTATAAGATCACCCAGCGTGTCCGTTTTCTTGAACTGGACCTGCGGCAGGTGTTTGATCTGATTTACCAGACAGTAGTGGACCCTGCGGTGGCAGGAGCCATGGACAGCCTCAACCGTGGCAGAGAGCCGGTGGAGAGCAAAACAACCCTGCGCAGTAAGTTCATATCCTATGGCCAGATGCTGGAGGCAGTCCAGAGTATGACATACATAGATAACCAGGGAGAAAACTACTATACCTACGAGAAATTCAACAGTGTCTATGACAATAATATGTGGTCTGACAAAAAGCGGCGTCTGGGACTGTGCAGTCAGACAAGAGAATCGGAATCAGCCGTATTTTTGCCCACAATCCAGGAAGAACTTGCCGGGGGCAGGCAGATCGATCTGTTTTATATAGCCATACCTGTTCAGGATTATGTTGCTGACAGTAATGTGGGAGTGCTTGTCATGGGAATCGGCATGGAATTTTTTCAGAACCTGGATACCGGCGATGATGAAGAGTCCCAGTGGAACGATATGGTGGAAGTTATAGACCCCCGGGGAAGAATCATATATTCCCAGGAGAAAGACAGAATAGGAAAAATATCGGAAGGCATTGATAAATCGGACAAGAACCAGTTGATAAAGGAAAATCAGATTGAAAAATCAAACTGGACACTGCGGTCTTATGTAAACCTTAAAGAAATAAAACAAAATCTATACGGTTTCCGGCAGGTGACTATATTGATTGGTATTATTTTCATTGTACCGTTTGTCGCAGTGGTCTGGGCACTGAGCAAATACTTTACAAGGAATCTCAGCATGCTCTCCATGAACCTGAAGAAAATAGGGGAAGGGCAGGTGGGGATGCAGCTTGATGCCACCATTGAAGATGAGTTTTATCCCGTCATACAGCAATTTAACCAGATGTCAAAAAGTATTGAACGCCTGATAAAGCGGCTGAAACGGGAGCGCGCCCAGACAGAGGAGGCGGTGACGAGGCAGAAACAGGCAGAACTTCGCGCCCTGGAATCCCAGATCAACCCACATTTTCTCTATAATACCCTGGACAGTATTAACTGGAGGGCAATTGAAAATGAGGAATATGAAATCAGTGAGATGATTTCCTGCCTTGCGGACCTGCTCAGATACAGTATTACGGATATAGACGGGATGGTGCAGGTGAGAGAAGAAAAACAATGGCTGAACAAGTATCTTTTTCTGCAGCAGAAACGTTTTTCGGATAAATTCACCTTTATCATCCATATACCTGAGGAGGCGGAAGATATCCTGATACATAAAATGCTGCTGCAGCCTATTATTGAAAATTGTGTGGTGCATGGCATTAATGAAATGAAAAAAGATGGAAAGATCACAGTTGAAGCAACCATGGAGGAGGGGAATCGGCTGCGGTTTGTTATTAAGGATAATGGAAAGGGAATAGGGGAAACGACGCTGGCAAGGCTTAACCGTAAGGACAGCAGAGGGGATATCGGCACGGATAATGTACGGGCAAGGCTGGAGAGCTATTACGGGGGAGATGCGTTCATACGTTACTATAGTTCAGAGACGTCAGGAACAGTGGTAACTGTGGAAATACCTTATGGAGATGAAGTATATGCTAAAAGTAGTGATTGTGGAGGATGAATATATGGCCCAGACAGGACTGGGGCATCTGATTGAGAAGATCAATCCGGAATATCATATTGCAGGTTATGCAGATAACGGCTGTGACGGAATGGTCCTGGTTAAAGAGGTGAAACCTGACATCGTTATCACGGATATTAAGATGCCCAGGATGAATGGACTGGAAATGATTGAAAGCCTGAGGAAGATTCATATGGACTGTCTGTTCGTGATCCTGAGCGGTTATGCAGAATTTTCCTATGCGCAGCAGGGCATTTCTCTGGGTGTGACGGATTATCTGTTGAAGCCGGTGACTGTGCAGAAGATCAAAGATTTGATGGAGCGGCTGGAGAAAAAACTGAAGCCTGCCTGCCAGGAGACAAAAAAGGAGGAGGCGATTTATTCTCTTCTTGTCACAAAGGTGATCGGATATATACATGAACACTATCAGGATAAACTGACACTGGATGATCTGGCAGAGAAGTATAAGGTAACGCCTGAATATTTGAGCCGTATGTTTTCCAGGGAGGTTGGCCGTCCTTTTGTCAATTATCTGAAAGAGTACAGGATTGGCAAGGCCAAGGAAATGCTGCAGAAGGGAAACAGGAAAATTTATGAGATTGCTTTTGAAGCGGGATATTCGGATGTGAAATATTTCTGCAGGGTATTTAAAGAGGTTACGGGCGTATCCCCGAAAAAATATCTTCAGTATGGTGAAAACGGAGACAAAACAGAATAATTTGAAATTGGATAAAATGACCGGATATACATGGTAGGACGTGTATATTTGGTCATTTTTTTGTGCAAAAGAATCCACTTTTGTTAAAATCGTATAATTTTGCCTGAAAATGAAAACTGATATAATAAAATCATCTTAAAGAGAGCAGTAAAAATACCGGTATTTCAAAAAGTCAACAAGTTGTAACAAAAATACAGATTATTGGAGGAAAGAAATGAAAAAAAGATTTTTGGCGATGGCACTGACAGGAATAATGACGGCAGGTCTGCTGGCAGGCTGCGGAAGTTCAGGTGATACCCAGGCGGACACAGCAAAAGACGCAAAGGATGAAAAAACAGCAGATACAGGAAAAGATTCTGATGGTGGGGGAAAAACGGAGGTTGTACTGTGGCATAGTATGGTATCTCCTGAGGTAGAGCCGTTCCAGGAGATGATAGATAATTTTAATGCACAGAGCGAAAAGGCAACTGTTGTGACAGAATGGGTTGCCAGGGATGAGCAGACAAAGCAGCTCACGATCGGCAATATGGCAGGTGAACTGCCGGATATGGTATTTGTGGACAACCCGGAAGTGATCAATTATGGAGAGATGGGGGTATTCCAGGATATCAAGAAACAGTTTGACGGATGGGATGAAAACCAGTTCCTGGACAGTATCACAAACTCCTGTGTATATGAAGGCAAAATGTACGGTGTTCCTTATATCGGTAATAATCTTGCCCTGTTTTATGATAAGGATATGCTGGCTGCCGCAGGCGTGGAAGCGCCGACTACCTGGGATGAACTGGTGGATGCAGCCCAAAAGACTACAAAAGATGGTGTCTACGGCCTGGGATTTTCAGCGATCAAAAATGCGGAGTGTACATTCCAGTTTATGCCGTTCCTCTGGTCAGCAGAGGGGGACTGGACGGATATGGGATCGGATGACAGCATAAAGGCCATGACTTATTACTCTGATTTCGTGAAAAACGGATTGGCCAATAAAGAAGTTTTAAACTGGTCACAGGCTGACGTGTGCAAACAATTTGCCTCCGGCAACTGTGCAATGATGGTAAACGGATCCTGGAACGTGGGGACACTCAGAAATGATGCGCCGGATAAGAACTGGGGAGTTGTACCCATTCCGCAGGACAAAGTACCTGCATCCTGTCTGGGAGGTGAAGCTCTTTGTATCACAAAAAATGCCGATGCTGACGCCTGCTTTGAGTTTATTGAATATCTTTGCGGAAAGGAAATTTCTGCTCCGTACGCAAAGAGCGTAGCAAAATTCTCTCCCCGTTCTGATGTGGATATTGATAAAGAGTTTGCAGATGATCCGGAGATGAAGGTATTTGCTGAACAGATGGAAAATACAAAACCACGCGGGCCCTATCCAAAATGGACAGAGGTGGACAATGTTATCATTGAAGCCTGCCAGAGTGCGCTGACAGAGGCAAAGACGCCGGAACAGGCATGCAAGGATGCCGCCGCAGCGATTGCGGATATTGAGGAATCGTTAAAAAAATAAAATGTTGCATTTGCCGGTAACAGGCAACTGACATTACCAGGAGTCTGCCGGGTTTTTCGGTCTTAAGAAATCCCGGCAGACTTTTTGACTCTAAATACCCTGAAAAGGAGCGGACATTATGGGCAGTAAATATTCCAGAAACAGCAGGCGGGAAATACGAAACGGATATGCATATATTATGCCGGCACTGATTTTCATGGTCGCCATGATCGGATTTCCCATTCTGTATAATTTTTATATCAGTTTTTTTGACATGACAGCACAAAGCGTAGGCATGGGCCATGCGGAATTCATCGGACTTAAGAACTATGAGGCGATTTTCAGTGACCCGACCATGTGGAAGGCTATTAAAAATACATTTTTCTATACGATTTTTTGTATTGTATTTCAGTTTATAATCGGATTTGCTTTTGCAATGTTTTTCAGCAAAAAATTTAAGGCCGCAAGGTATCTGAAGGGCCTTATGGTAATCAGCTATATGCTTCCCATGACAGTGGTAGGACTTATGTTTAAGTTCATGCTGAGCCCTACAAACGGTGTTATCAATGATATTCTTATGAATCTGCATCTTGTGAAAGCGCCCGTGGAATGGCTGCTGAACGAGAGAACAGTTATTTGGGGGCTTATCATAGCCAATACCTGGGTGGGAATTCCTTTTAATATGCTTCTGTTATCAACCGGTCTTGACAATGTTCCCCAGGACGTCTACGAGAGTGCATCTATTGACGGGGCAAATTCCGTACAGAGGTTTTTCTATATTACTGTGCCCATGATCAAGCAGTCTATTCTTTCTGTTTTGATATTGGGATTTGTATATACGTTTAAAGTCTTTGATTTGGTCTATGTAACTACAGGAGGTGGGCCGGTGGATGCCTCAGAGGTTCTTTCTACTTACTCGTACCGTCTTTCCTTTAAGACTTATTATTTCGGACAGGGGGCGGCTGTGGCAAATGTACTGTTCCTCTGTCTGTTTGTGGTGGCATTGGTATATTTGAAATTGATCGGAAAAGATGAGGTGAGTTGACTATGATGAAGCAGCGGACAAAAAATATAATCGATACCATAATAGCAGTTGTAATAGCGGCAATATTTCTTTTTCCAATGTATTGGATCATTATCAGTTCCCTGAAATCCGATACTGAGATTTTTGCGCAGGTGCAGACATGGTTTCCAAGGGAGATCCATTGGGAGAATTACATAGACCAGTTCCAGAATAAATCCAATACAGCTAACATTTTCGTCCAGTTTAAGAATAGCTGGATCATAGCTATAGGTTCCATGGTTCTCTCACTTGTCCTGTCTATTCCCGCCGGATATGGACTGTCAAGATTTAAGATTCCGGGGAAGAAACCGATTCTGATGATCTTTCTGACAACACAGATGCTCCCCTGTTCCCTGGTGCTGACGCCTCTGTTCCTGATCTATAACAAAGCGGGACTTTTGAATACATATCTTGCGCCTATCCTGGCTACAGCTACAATATCCATTCCATTTGTGATCATGGTGCTCAGGCCTATTTTCATGGAATGCCCCAAGGAGATAGAGGAGGCGGCAAGAATTGACGGGTGTAATTACTTTACGGCATTTCTCAGAGTTACACTGCCGATATGTAAGAGCGGTATCATAACGGCTGCGGCATTTTCTTTTATTTTTGCATGGAATGATTTGGTGTATTCCATAACCTTTAACAACAAAGGCGATCTGCTTCCCATGACATCCGGGATCTATCAGTTTCTCGATGCATACGGAACAAAATGGAATATGATCATGGCATATGGTGTGATCATTGTGCTGCCAATCGTGGTGTTGTTTGTATGCCTGCAGAAGTATATTGTGGGCGGACTCGTGGGCGGTGCCGTGAAGGGCTGATCGTTCAGGTGATTTTTGGAAAGGAGAGACACATCGGATGAAAGGTATTGTAAAAGGTGAACAGGAGCGCTTAAGCTGGCGGTATGATGATGAACTGCTGTACATTGAGGCATGGGGCAGGGACAGCCTGCGGGTCAGAAGTACACATTTGGAGAAAATGCCGGAAAAGGACTGGGCTTTGGAACCACAGGGTGAAGTGAAGCCCATCATTAAAATCTCAGAGGATTCTGCCAGTATAACAAATGGTAAAATATGCGCAAGAATCAATACATACGGTTATATTACTTTCTATAATGAGAAGAACGAGGAAATTCTGAAGGAACGCTGGGAAACCAGGGAGGTTCCGGTGGATATGATGGCTACGGAGAATTATGCACGCGTCCTGAAAGAGTGGGGCGGCACCGTACCGAAGGCGGTTATGACTTTTGAGTCAAATAAGAACGAAAAAATTTACGGCATGGGCCAATATCAGATGGAATATCTGGACTTAAAGGGATGTGAGCTTGAACTCTGCCATAAAAATTCTCAGACAAGTATTCCTTTTTACATTTCAAATAAAGAGTATGGCTTTTTATGGAACAATCCGGCAGTGGGATCTGTTAATTTCGCGAAGAACCTGACACGATGGACAGCAGAGGCGTCCTGCGTAATTGATTATTGGATTACGGCAGGGGAGACACCAGCCGAAATTTTGGAAAATTATACGGCAGTTTCAGGGCGGCCGGGGGAATTTCCGAAGTGGGCGTCCGGCTTCTGGCAGAGTAAGCTGCGGTATCACAACCAGGAGGAGGTACTTGAAACTGCCAGGGAATATAAGAGAAGAGGACTTCCCTTATCTGTGATAGTTATAGATTTTTTTCACTGGAAACATCAGGGGGACTGGTCATTTGACCCGGAATATTTTCCTGATCCACAAGCTATGGTGGATGAGCTGAAAGAGATGGGCGTTGAACTCATGGTATCTGTATGGCCTACAGTGGAGCCGTACAGTGAGAATTATGCCAGGCTGAAACAATTGGGATTTTTGACCAGGGCGGACCGGGGGGTGAGGACACAGTATCATTGTCTGGGCGCTCAGGTATTTTTTGATCCAACAACACAGGGAGCAAGGGAGTTTTTATATGAAAAGCTGAAAGAGAACTATGGGAAATACGGTATCCGCATTTTCTGGCTGGATGAGGCAGAACCGGAATATCAGCAGTTTGATTATGATATTTACCGTTACCAGGCTGGCTCTGCCAGAGAAATCGGCGGCATATATCCGCTTTGTTACAGTCAGGCCATCTATGACGGAATGAAAAAAGACGGGATTGAAGACCCCATGAATCTTACTCGAAGTGCATGGGCAGGCAGTCAGAAATTCGGGACACTTTTGTGGTCCGGTGATATATATTCCAGTTTCCGTTCCTTCCGTATGCAGATTCGGGCGGGGTTAAATGCCGGTATGGCCGGAATTGCATGGTGGACAAGTGATATCGGCGGTTTCTGGGGCGGAGATCCGGAGAGTGAAGAATTCCGTGAACTTCTTGTCAGATGGTTCCAGTTTGGCGTGTTCAGTCCAATATGCCGGCTTCACGGTCATCGCCGCCCCTCAGGAACCCTGCCGGAAGTTGTGGACAGCGGGATGTTCGACTTTAATACCTGCGGACCAAATGAGGTATGGAGTTACGGGGAGAAAAATTATGGGATTCTAAAAGAGCTGTTGATGCTGCGGGAGAGAATGCGTCCCTATGTGGAGGAAACAGCAGCCGAGGCCTCCGAAACAGGACTGCCCATGCTCAGAACCCTGTTCTTTAACTATCCGGAAGATGAAAACTGCTGGGAGACTGAAGATGAAATTATGTTGGGAAGGGATCTTCTGGCAGCACCGGTCACGTATCCGGGGATGACTTCCAGAGAAGTATATCTGCCAAACGGAGACAGATGGATCGATTATTATAATGGGAAAGTGTATGAAGGCGGGCAGACATTGATGTACCCTACACCTCTGGAAGTGATACCGTTTTTTATCAGAGAGGGATCCGGGCAGTATGAGAAAATCAGGGGACAGGCAGAGGGAGGCTTATGCGGATGGAAAAATTAGATTCGCCAAAGCTGTCAGATGTGAAGATAGAGGACAGATTTTGGAGCAGATATATTATACTGGTGCGGGAGAAGATGCTTCCGTATCAATGGGAAGTATTGAATGACAGGGTAAACGATGCGGCGAAAAGCCACTGTATTGAGAACTTTAAAATTGCAGCAAAGGAGAGTACAGGAAAGTATTACGGAATGGTTTTCCAGGATACGGATGTGGCAAAATGGCTGGAAGCCCTGGCCTACAGCCTGGAAGGGGAGAAGAACGGCGAACTGGAAAAAGAGGCTGATGAAGTTATAGATTTGATCGGAAGGGCCCAGCAGCAGGACGGATATCTGGACACATATTATACCATTCAGGAGCCTTTGGGAAGATGGAGCAATTTAAGGGAAGGACATGAATTATATACTGCCGGGCATATGATCGAGGCTGCAGCGGCATATTATCAGGCTACGGGGAAGGACAGTTTTTTAAAGATCGTATGCAGACTGGCAGACTGTATCTGTGATACCTTTGGCCCGGATGAAGGAAAGATCCACGGATGTCCCGGGCATCCTGAGATCGAGCTGGCACTTGTTAAGCTTTACCGTCTGACAAAAGATGAAAAGTATCTGAATATGGCAAAGTATTTCCTGGATATCAGGGGCAGTCAGAGTCCCAGCCACTTTGAGGAAGAGCAGAAGATGGACGGGTTCCATCACATTTTTCCTGAGTTTGAGCATCTGGGATATAATAATATACAGGCGCATAAGCCGATACGGAAGCAGAAGAAGGCGGACGGACATGCGGTCAGGGCTTTATATTTGTATTCAGCTATGGCTGATGTGGGATACGAATGCAGAGATGAGTCTTTATTGGATGCCTGCAGAATACTATTTGATAATATTACCGGCGCGCAGATGTTTATCACCGGCAGTGTAGGGGCAGCGGCTGACGGGGAATGTTTTACCTGTGATTATGACCTTCCTAACAATTATAACTATTCGGAGACGTGTGCTTCTGTAGCGCTTGCCATGTTCTCACTGAGAATGTTCCAGGTAGAGAGAGACGGAAAATACATGGATATCGCCGAGAGGGCGCTTTATAATACAGTTCTTGGCGGTATGTCGTTAAACGGGACAGAATTTTTTTACGTGAATCCTCTGGAAGTGGTACCGGAACAGTTAAAGGCAAACAGAACCCTTCATCATGTACTTCCCTCCCGGAGAAAGTGGCTTGGTGTTGCCTGCTGCCCTCCGAATATTGCCCGCACACTTACCGGCCTTGGGAATTATATTTATTCTGAAAATGAGGATACTCTGTTTGTCAATCTTTTTATCGCCGGAAAGTGCTCAGTAAAATTAAAGGAAGGCACCATATCTGTGTCTGTCCAGACAGATTATCCCTATGACGGCAAGGTGAAAATAACAGTGGAAAACCATGAAGGAATTCCGTTTTCCCTGGCAGTACGCGAGCCTGGATGGACAAAAGTAGAGCAGATGATCAGTAAGAGCGGAAAAGAAGTTTCAGTCAGACGGGAGAAGGGATATCTGTATACTGAAAAAACAGTTTGGGAGAGCCAAGCAGAGTTTATTTTTGAGATACCTTTAAAACCTGTCCTGATGTGTGCCCATCCCCGCGTTGCTTCGGATGCAGGGAAGGCAGCAATCGTACGGGGACCGTTGGTGTATTGTCTGGAGGAAGCCGATAACGGAAAAAATCTGGGAGCTGTCGTACTGGATGCCGGCGGCAGTATAGAACCGGTATTTCAGGAGGATTTACTGGGAGGGACTACCGCTGTTTTAGCGGATGCCTGGCGTGTTAGTGAAAAGGGATGGGAAGGGAAATTATATCAGCCTGTGACGGAGCGATTGGAGAAATGCAGGGTTAAGGCTGTGCCGTACTGTATGTGGAATAACAGGGGGGAGGGGGAAATGCGTGTGTGGCTGCGGGTACGTGAGTGACAAACCTGAAAGCCGGATGTGAGTATGTGCATTGAAAAAAGGATGGCGGACACCTATAGGGTATCTGTCATCTTTTTGTTACTGTTCACGGCCAATGTTCCGGGAGGTGTTTTCCCCAAGGGGATGCTGCGCGATGCGAAGCAAAATCCCGAGGCAGCCAGCGCGATATGGAGCGGAATGCTCCATATCTGTGCATCGCGAAGCGTGTTGCTGGGCACGCAGTGAACAGTAACATCCTTTTTACATCCATGAATAATAAGAAAAGGATATTATTGAAAGTTGAAAATTCAACTGATAAAATGTTATACTAATTGATACATGATAATCGTTATGACTTTTCAACATCAAAAAGGATAAGGTGATAAAAAAATGTACATCGCAGATTTACACATCCATTCCCGCTATTCCCGCGCCACCAGCAGGGACTGCACACCGGAATATCTGGATCTCTGGACGCGCAGAAAGGGGATTCAGATAGTCGGCACAGGTGACTTCACACATCCTGCCTGGAGGGAGGAACTTCAGGAAAAGCTGGAACCGGCGGAGGATGGGCTGTATGTGCTGAAGGAAGAATATAGAATACAGGATTCCACAGCGGCCGCAGCTATGCAGCCGCGTTTTGTCATTACAGGGGAAATCAGCTCCATTTATAAGAAAAAGGATAAAGTCCGTAAAGTACACAGTCTGATTCTCCTGCCGGGACTGGAGGAGGCGGAAATTATATCCAAAAAGCTGGAAAGCATCGGCAATATCCATTCCGACGGACGTCCCATATTGGGATTAGACTGCAGGGACCTGCTGGAAATACTGTTGGAGCTGTGTCCCAATGCCGTCTATGTGCCGGCGCATATCTGGACACCTCATTTTTCTTTATTCGGGGCTTTTTCCGGTTTCGATACAGTGGAGGAATGCTTTGATGATTTATCACCATACATTCGGGCCATGGAGACAGGACTTTCCTCAGATCCGCCTATGAACTGGAGGATATCTGCCCTTGATAAATACCAGCTTATATCAAATTCCGACGCGCATTCTCCTGCAAAGCTGGGCAGGGAGGCCAATCTGCTGGACATAGAACTTTCCTATGAGGGGTTAAAAAATGCCATTCAGGAAGGAATCGGATTGGCAGGAACCATAGAGTTTTTCCCGGAAGAAGGAAAATATCACTTTGACGGACACAGAAAATGCCATCTCTGTTTAAGTCCGGCGGAGGCTGAGAAATACAACGGTAAATGCCCTGTCTGTGGAAGGAAACTCACGATCGGAGTGTCTCACAGAGTGGAACAGTTAGCTGACCGCCCGGAAGGCTTTCTAAGAGCCGATGCGAAAGCCTTTGAAAGCCTTGTACCGCTGCCGGAAGTTATCGGCGCTTCTGTGGGCTATTCCTCGGCAAGCAGAAAAGTTGTAAGACAGTATGAGGAAATGCTCCGGAAACTGGGACCTGAATTTGAAATACTGCGGGTAATGCCGCTGGAGGAGATCAGAAACGTTTCCGGGCATTTGATCACTGAGGGAATCCAGAGGCTGCGGGAAGGAAAAGTGGAGAGAGTCCCCGGTTTTGACGGAGAGTATGGCACCATAAAATTATTTGAGCAGACAGAAATAGAAAACCTGGATGGACAGTTGAGCCTTTTTGACAACACGGGCAGCATCCAGAATACGAATAAAATATCAGGCAATACAGGAACTGTACAGAGAAATAGACAGCTAGATGATGTACAGGAAAACCCCCTTCCCCCTCTACCTGCCCCGCAGGCTCTGAACCCCAGGCAGCAGCAGGCCGTCCAGTCCATAGAACGGGCAGTGGCAGTCATAGCAGGTCCGGGTACCGGGAAGACTAAGACACTCATATCCCGCATCCTCTATCTTCTGGAAACCAGAAAGGTAAAGCCCTCGGAGATAACCGCAGTAACGTTCACGAATAAAGCTGCCGCCGAGATGCAGGAACGACTGAAGCAGCAGCTGGGAAAAGGCAGATCAGCCAGGCTGATCCAGGTAGGAACCTTCCACTCCATCTGCCTTGATCTGCTGAAAAAACAAGGTATGCAGTTTACCCTTGCCGACGAGACGGAAACCCTGGATATCGCTGCAGATATAGTAAAGAGCAGGAATCTGGGAATAAAGCCCAGACAGTTCCTCCAGAAAGTATCCCGGATCAAAACAAACAGTGATGTGTTCTCAGACCTTTCAGACGACAGGAGTGAAGAGAAAGCTCCGTCAGACCATACACCGTTCACCGCCCTTGGCATAACAGAATCCGAATATGCCGCGTACATTGAATATTGTCAGATATTAAGATCCCTGCATATCCTTGACTTTGACGACCTGCTTACGGAAACTCTGAACCTCATAAAATCTGATCCAACCATTCCGGCACAGTGTTTCAGTTACCTACACGTGGACGAATTTCAGGATATCAGCCCAATCCAGTACCGGCTGATCATAGAGTGGACAAAGCAGGGCAGAGAGCTTTTTGTCATCGGTGATCCGGATCAGTCTATTTACGGCTTCCGCGGCTCGGATGACAAATGTTTTGAACATTTAAAAAATGATTTTACAGACCTGAGCATCATCCGCCTGACCGAAAATTACCGCTCAACACCTCAGGTGATATCCGGCGCGGTCAAGGTTATTTCCCAAAATCCCGGCATGGAGAGGGTTATCCATCCCAATCGGCCGGACAGCACACCTATCCGCCTCGTTACAGCCGGAAGTGAGATGGGGGAGGCTGTCTTTACCGCCAAAGAGATCAACCGCCTGATCGGCGGAATTGATATGCTGGATGTGCAGCAAACACAGGAAACGCAGAAAATGCATACAGAGCATAAGACAAGAAGCTTTGCCGATATTGCAGTTTTGTACCGAACACACCGCCAGGCTGAACTTTTAGAAAAATGTCTGCAGAGGGAAGGCATTCCATATGTGATCGCCGGACGCGAGGATTTTCTTGCGGAAAAGACCGTCCGGGGATGTCTCTGTTTTTTCCGCTGTCTGACAGATCAGACAGACACAGTGAACAGAGATATTTGCCTGAAATTACTGTGGGACCTGGAACCCAACCAGATAAGCGGCAGTATTTTTGAAACCATGCAGGAAAAATATATTTCATTCCTGAAAAAAGGAAAACCCCAGAAAGTCCTGGCACAATGGATAGAAGATATGAATCTTACAGATGATATAGCTGTAAATAAGCTTCTCGGAATGGCCGTATTCTATAAATCCATGCAGGAATTCATGGATGCCGTCAGTCTTGGCGTGGAAAGTGATCTGAAACGCTGCGGCGGCAGGCAGTATACAGCCGACTGTGTCACACTTATGACACTCCACGGCTCAAAAGGCCTGGAATTTCCGGTGACGATCATCTATGGCGTCAGAAAAGGCGCTATACCCTTTGAGAGGGAATCCCATCCAAAGAAAGAAAACAGCTCTGGTATCGGGGAGACTTTCATCACGGACATAGAGGAAGAACGCCGGCTCTTCTACGTGGGAATGACCAGAGCAAAAGAGGAACTGATACTCACCACGTCCGGTGATCCCTCTGTCTTTCTGGAGGATCTGCCGGAGGAATCGCTGCTCAGGGAAAGCGCTGATAAAAGAAAGCAAAACGACGGGGGAGAGCAGTTAAACCTTTTCGACTTCCTGTAAAAGAAGCAGACTGAGAGGAAAAAGAATGGCACAAAAGAATTTAAAACATCTTACGCTCCTGCATTCCAATGACATGCACGGCGATTTTCTGGCAGAAGAAATTGATAATGAGCTGGTGGGAGGTGTCTCCCTGCTTTCGGGTTATGTAAACCAGGTCAGGAGAGATACCCCCAATACCCTTTACATGATCGCAGGGGACATGTTCAGAGGCTCTCTTATAGATACGGAATTCAAGGGAATCTCCACCATAGAGATTATGAATGTCCTGGGGCCTGATATTGTCTCCCTGGGAAACCACGAACTGGATTACGGCATTGCGCATCTGCTCTTTTTGGAGCGCTGCTGCAAATTCCCCATTGTAAACGCCAATATCTACATCAGACCCACAGGCATGCGTCTGTTTCAGTCCCACAGGATTCTTCACGTGGACGGCATGAAGATCCTTGTCATGGGACTTTTGACGGAAGATATCATGAGCAAGGCAAAATCAGACATGCTTCTGGGGACTTTCGTGGATCTGTCCGACGCAGCCAGGGAAGTGGGAATTATCTGCAACAGCTATAAAAATGTGGACATTGACTTTACAATTCTTCTGACACACATCGGATTTGCGGAGGATTTAAAGCTTGCCGAACAGCTTGACCCCAAATGGGGTGTGGATGTTATCATCGGCGGCCACAGCCACACCTATCTGGATGAACCGGCAGAGGTGAACAATATCCTCATTGTACAGGCCGGAATCGGAACAGACCAGATTGGCCGCTTCGAGATAGAGGTGAACACAGATACCAATTCTGTGGACAGCTATACCTGGGAGACAGTCCCCATCGATGATGCACACTGTGAGAAAAATGAAGAACTGGAACACCTCATCTATGATTTTAAGAGAGTGACAGATGAAAAATACGGGGCGATCCTCACCAGCATGGTGAGAAAGGCGACACATCCCAGCCGCTATCAGTCAACAAGCGCAGGCAATCTGTTCTGCGATGCATTGAAAATGCAGTTCGAACTGGATATTGTCATGCTTGGCTCCGGAAGCCTGCGTGCGGAGGAAATCGGGCCGATCATCACCGTAGGGGATCTGCTCAACATGTATCCCTATGACGAGACCCTGGTACGCATTGAACTGACGGGAAAAGAACTGAAAAAGGGAATTCTCCACGCTATGAAAAAAAGTGTCAGCGTGGATGGCAGTGATTCGGAATATTACCAGTTCAGCAAAGGCGTCCGCATGGTCTATTCCACAGGCCGGCAGGTGCTGACGGATGCAGTGTTTAACGGAGAGGAGATTCGGGACCAGGACGTATTTGCAGTGGGCCTGGAATTGTTCCATTACAATAACATTGACAGCTTTCTGGGGCTTGACCGGGAGATCATCGAACAGCGGAAACCAGCCCGGACCGTAACGGGAAATATCCGCACAGCCATTGAGGAATACTTCAGGGAACACAACGCGCTGCGCCCTGTATATGAAAAAAGAACCATAACAACAGATTGAGAAAGGGAGACTATAAAATGCAGATAATCATAAGAAACGCACGGCCGGGGGAGGGAGAAACCCTGGCTCTCATTGAGGCGGCCTGCTTTCCGGCATCGGAAGCAGCCAGCGCGGAGGCCATAAAAGAGCGCCTGAACGCATTTCCGGAGAAGTTTTTTGTAGCGGAAACAGAGGGAAAAGCAGTGGGATTTGTAAACGGAGGCGTGACAGACGAACCGCATCTGCCGGATGAAATGTATCACGATATAAGTTTACATAATCCAGACGGGGCCTACCAGACCGTATTCGGACTGAATGTTCTGCCTCAGTACAGAAGACAGGGAATCGCGGAAATGCTCATGAAAGCCCTGATCCAGTCTGCCCGGCAGGAGGGGAAAAAGGGAATGATCCTTACCTGTAAGGACCATATGATCCATTATTACGAAAAGTTCGGCTTTGTCTGCCACGGCAGAGCGGATTCCTGCCATGGCAATGCAGTCTGGAATGATATGCGGCTGATTTTTTGACAAGACTAAGCACGCTCAAACCCATGTATCCAGTCTGCTTTCTTATAATACAGCACAAATACCACGGAGCTTAAAAACCACGTCAGAGGATAAGCCCAGAAGATCACATTGATGGACGGTATGTATTTAACGATCACAGATATGTATGACACACGCACAATGCACCAGAACACCAGCATGACCAGCATAGGCACAGAGGCCCGTCCGGAACCGCGCAGGATAGCCGCAATGCAGTGGGAGAGCGCCAGAAGGAAGTAAAACAAAGTGACAGTCCGCGCCTGGGCGGTTCCGAACCGGATCACATGGGCTTCATTGTTGAAGGCGGCAATGAGAACCGGGGCAAAGGTATAGATGAGCACCCCGATGGCCTCGGCGATCAGCATGGAGCAGAGCAGGCCGAACCTGGCCCCCTTTTTTGCCCTGTCATATTCCTTTGCCCCGAGATTCTGGCTGACAAATGTGGTCAGCGCCAGGGTAAAGCAGTTGATAGGCAGGAAGACAAACCCCTCGATCTTGGAGTAAGCGCCGCATCCGGCCACTGCCATTTTCCCGAAGGCATTGATGTTGGTCTGGACGATCACGTTGGCGAAGGCAATGATAGAATTTTGAAATCCGGCCGGAAGCCCGTTTTTGATAATACGGCTGAACATGGTTCTGTCGAATCGTATCTTATTTATGTAAACCCGATAGTCCTCCGGGCAGCGTCTGAGCTTTCCGAAACACAGCACAGCGCTTAAAAACTGGGAGATGATCGTGGCAAGAGCAGCGGAGCCTACCCCCATGTGCAGGATAAGGATAAAAAATAAATCCAGCACGACATTTACCACAGAGGAGATGATCAGGTAAACCAGCGGGTGCCTGCTGTCTCCCACAGACTGCAGGATTCCCACGAACACATTGTACATAACAAACCCCAGGGAACCGGCAAAATAGATGCGGAAATATGTGGTGGACTGGGGAAGTACATCCGCGGGTGTTCCCATCCAGATCAGGATCTGAGGGGCCAGCACAACTCCCGCAAGAGTGAGCACAGCGCTTGCGGCAAGGCCGAGGGCTATGGTGGTGTGGATAGCTTTTTGAAGGCTTTCAATATTTCTGGCGCCGTAATATCTGGCAATTACCACGCCGGCGCCCATGGCAATGCCGTTGAAGAAGCCCACCATGAGGAAAATGAGATTCCCCGAGGAGCTTACCGCGGCCAGTGCATTGCTGTCCAGAAAATTTCCCACGATCAGGGAGTCTGCAGTGTTGTAGAGCTGCTGAAAGAGATTCCCCAGAAAAAGCGGGAGAGCGAACAGTATGATTTTTTTCCATATGGGACCTGAGGTCATCAGGGTTTTGGATTCTGCTGTATTCATGATAAGATAACTCCATTTATATTCAGTAAGAAAGTAAGGCCCGATAAACGGCCCTTTCATTATTTTACTCCTCATGTGGAAAAAAGCAACCGGAAAAGCTATTGACAAACATACCGTTGGTATGTTAACGTAAAGATAATCCAATGAAAATATGGAGGTATATTATGGCACGGAATAAATATCCGGAAGAGACAGTGAATCTGATCCTGGAGACTGCAGGCCGTCTTTTTGTGGAGAAGGGATATGAGCGGACATCTATCCAGGATATTGTGGATAATCTGGGAGGACTCAGCAAAGGCGCTATTTACCACCACTTTAAGTCCAAGGAGGAAATCCTTTCGGCTGTGACAGACCGCATGACAGAGGAATCAGAGGTTTTGTTAAGTCGGATAAGAGATGATAAGACGCTCACAGGGAAGGAAAAGCTCAGGAAACTTTTCTATGAATCCCTCAACCGTCCGGAACAGAAGGATATGTTCCGTTCTGCACCGCGTCTCGGAGAGAATCCGCAGTTATTGGCCATGGTAATGCGGGAAACCATTGATATCACGGCACCTATTTATCTGACTCCGATCATGGAGGAGGGGATAAAGGACGGCACTATCCATACCAAGTATCCGAAAGAGTTGGGCGAAGTCCTGCTTCTGCTTGGAAATGTATGGCTGAATCCCATGACAATGGATTCCACACCGGAAGAGACATACAGGAAATGCCTGTGTTTTAAGGAAATCCTGGATGCCATGGGGCTTGATATTGTGGGAGAGGAAACTGTTGAGAAACTGCAGGAACTGACAGAGATTTATAATGACCATAAATGATTTTCGGCTGCCCGGCAGCATAGTCTGAACCGGCAGCCCATTTTTTTATCATTATACATACCTACGGTCGGTATTAAAAAGGAGAAAGATAATGTACGCAGTAATAGAAATCAGAGAAGTGTCAAAAAGCTTCCAGGGGCAGAGTGTGCTGGAGCGCTGTTCCCTGAATCTGCAAAAAGGAGAGATTTACGGTCTTCTGGGTGTCAATGGAGCAGGCAAGACCACACTGATGAAGATAACCGGAGGCTTTCAGCAGCCGGATGAAGGAGAGGCCCTGATAGACGGCAGGGACAGTTGGGAGCACAGGGAAAAGATCCAGAGCAGAATAGGTTCTCTGATCGAGACACCCATATTTTATGAACACTTGTCAGCCCGTGAGAATCTGGAGATCCATATGGCATATATGGGGCAGAACAGGGATATCACAGGCGCACTGGAACAGGTAGGGCTTTCCCGGACGGGCAGAAAGCCCGTGGCGAAATTCTCCATGGGAATGAAGCAGAGGCTGGGGATTGCAAGGGCCATGCTCCATAACCCGGACTGTCTGCTGCTGGATGAACCCATTAACGGCCTGGACCCTGTGGGGATACAGGAGGTGAGGGATATCCTGCTGGCCCTGGCAGAGAGAGGCACTGCAATCCTGATATCCAGCCATATTTTAAGCGAGATGGAACAGCTTGCACACAGAGTGGGAATCCTGGCACAGGGGAAAATCGTGGAAGAGTTCTCTCCCTCCATGATGAGAGCACAGTACGGAGAAGACTTTGAAAAGTATGTCATTGACATTATGAGGAGGAAACAGGTATGAAGCTGATCAAACTGGAATTAAAAAGAACGGATTTTAAGGGCTACCTTCTGGCAGCCGCGGGCATATCGGCCTTTTGTCTGATCATGGCCTTTGCCTTTCCCCTGATTCCCAAGATGGAAGAGAGAAGTGTGACCGGCGATGACGCGCTGCTGTTTGCCACGTGGAGAGGGCTGCTTCTTCCTGTCTCCGGTCTGATCATGTCCTGTTTTGCAGTCATGGGCGGAGCCATGGCAGCCAGATTGGTGGTGACAGAATATACCGGAAAGAACGCACTTCTGCTGTTCTCCTACCCGGTGAAAAGAAAAGCTATTTTGAAGGCGAAATGTATCCTTATGTGGGGATTTGTCTTCACAGCGACCTTCTTATGTGAGACGGTCTCCTTCCTAGTGGTGGGAGTCGCTGCCAATCTGTTTCATTTCGTTCCCGAGACCTTTGGTATGGCGGAAATGGGAAGAGTGCTGGCAGCCGGCGCGGTTCTGGGAGTGATGGCAGCATCCATCGGGCAGATTTCCATGCGGGTCGGATTCTGGAAGAAATCACTGGTGGCGTCCATGGTGGCTGCTGTCATTTTGATCTGCCCTGTGACGAACCTTTTTATGCTGGGAGCCGAAAGCGGGATGTGGGTCATGGTGGGAATCATGGTCATCACTCTGGCAGGCGGCATCGGATGTTACACGGGACTTGCAAATAAAATAGAAAATATGGAGGTATAAATAATGAAGAAAAACGGGTTTTCCAGAGATTTTACACTGGTAGTCATCGGGCAGATCATCTCTCTGTTCGGCAATGCGGTAGTCAGATTTGCCCTGCCGCTCCATCTGCTGAATATTTCCCAGTCCCCTGCTTTATACGGTCTGGTGTCAGCGCTGGCGTTTCTGCCGCTGCTTATCATGTCGCCGCTGGGCGGTGTGATCGCGGACCGGGTGAATAAGAGGAACATAATGGTGGTTCTGGATTTTACCACGGCGGGTATCATTCTCCTGTTTCTTCTGCTTTCCCGGCAGGTGAACCTTGTGGCTCTCATTCTTGTGACCCTGATTCTGCTGTTCAGTATATCCGGCCTCTATCAGCCGTCTGTACAGGCAAGTATGCCGTTCCTGGTGCCGGAGGAGAAACTGGTGCAGGCAAATGCCATGATCAATACCGTGTCTTCCCTGGCCGGTCTGCTGGGACCTGTGCTGGGCGGCATTTTCTACAGTATGAAGGGAATTCATGTGGTGCTTGCGATCAGCATGGTCTGTTTTTTCCTTTCCGCTGTGATGGAGATCTTCATCAGAATCCCCTTTGTGAAAAGGGAGACAGACAGGGGCGCATTCCGCATTATCTTCGGAGACCTGAAGGAGAGTGTGCGTTTTATTGCCAAGAGCCAGAAAGTGATAGGCAAAGTTACGGTCATTATTGCGTTTGTAAACTTATTCATCTCGTCCCTGCTGATCATCGGGCTTCCGGTTCTCTGTACACAGGTGCTGGAATTTCGGGGGGCTGACCCGAATCAGATGTATGGATATCTGTCGGGGATCATGGCCTTCGGCGGCATAGCAGGGGGAATTTCTGCCGGTGTCCTTGGCAGCAGGATCAAGATCGGGGATACCTGGAAGCTCATTCTGGGGGTGGCCCTGCTCATGTTCCCTATGGGCGGAATCCTGTCTTCCGCGGTACCGGATATGGGTAAATATATGGTATTAGCAGCAGGCGCATTTCTGATGATGCTGTGTGCGACTCTGTTCACGGTGCAGACCATGTCCTTCATCCAGATAAAAACACCGGGACATTTGATTGGAAAGGTAATCTCCTGGGTCATGGCCATTGCCACCTGTTCTCAGCCTCTGGGCCAGGCCGTATACGGTGTGGTATTTGAACAGGCCAGGGGACAGGAATGGGCAATTTTCGCAGCAGCCGGTATCGCCAGTATAATCGTCAGTCTGTATCTGAGAAAAATATGGATCGCGGAAGGGATGCTGGACGGGGGAACAGAGGTCGTGTCCGGTGCATATAAATAAAGAAAAAAGCAGATTTCTCTATGTTCTATGTAAGATCCAATGACGGCACCAGAATTGCTGTCTATGAATGCAACAAGGGCTGTCCGAAAACCGTGTTTCTGGTTCACGGATGGCCCCTTTCACACAAGATTTATGAATATCAGATCGAACTGCTTACAAGGTGCGGGTATCATGTGGTGGCAGTTGATCTGAGAGGATTCGGCGAGTCTGACACACCGGCCTGTGGTTATGGGTATGACCAGATGGCAGCGGATATTTACCATGTGGTAAAATCCATGGGACTGAAAAAATTTATTCTCACAGGATTTTCCATGGGAGGGGCCATTGTGCTGCGCTATATGCGGCTGTTCTGCGGCTATGGCGTGGAGAAGCTGATTCTTCTGGCAGCGGCTGCACCGTCCTGGACACAGCGGGAGGGATATCCCTATGGTCTTACCAGGAAATATGTGGATAGCCTGATCTGTCTGGCTGAGACGGACAGACCGCAGCTTGCCTGTAACTTCAGCCATGAACAGCTTTTCGCTGCGCCTCACAGAGAACCGGTGAAACAATGGTTTCGGGATATAGCTCTCTCGGCATCCGGATTAGGTACTGTCAGAAGCGCAATGGCACTCAGGGATGAGGATGGGCGCTGTGACCTTCCCTGTGTCCATGTTCCCACATGGATCATCCACGGGGGAAAGGATGTGGTGGTATCCAATGACCTGGCCCGTATCCAGAAGGAGGGAATCCCCTGTTCCCGGCTGGTGACCCTTGAAAACAGCGGACACGGTATCATGTATGATGAGCTGGCCCTGTTTAACAGGATATTTTTGCGGGTAGTCAGAACCAATCCCCAGGAACGATAGAGAAACGTTCGCATGGTTTTTAACCGCATGTCAGAAATGGCATGCGGTTTGTGTGTTTATATGCTATAATAGCTAAAAAAGCGTGAGGCCGCTTCCGAGGGCGGCGTACAGTTGAGGAAAGGGGAAATTTTGTGCAGAAAATTTTTACCAGGTACATCAGCTATGTTGTCGCTGTGGCTCTTCTGGCTATTTTAGTATTGAACTGGGGGCTGCAGGGGCGAAATGCCAGGAGCCAGATGGTACAGAACTCTACGCTCAAACTGGGACAGATATCGCAGACCATTGACAATAATGAGGTGGAGCTGCTGAACCTGAAGGAGAGCCTCAGTGAGGATTATTTGACAAGAGCCTATGCTTTCGCCTATATTATAGAACAGAATCCCAGTGTACTGGACAGCCAGCAGGAACTGGAGCGGATCGCGGAGCTGCTCAATGTGGATGAGCTTCATGTGATCGATGAAAACGGGATTCTCTTTGCAGGCAGTATTCCGAAATATTTCGGCATGGACTTCCATACCACGGACCAGACAGAAGAATTTCTCAGTATTTTAGATGATCCGAGTTCCTATCTGGTGCAGGATATAAGACCGAACGGCTACGAACAGAAGGTATTCCAGTATATCGGTGTGGCGCGCCAGGATAAGAAGGGGATCGTACAGGTGGGAATGGCGCCGACCAGGATGCTGGAGGCCCAGAAGAGAAACCAGCTCGACTACATATTCTCCAGAGTTCCTGTGGATGCAGGGGGTGTGCTTTTTGCCATAGATAAGGAGAGTGGTGAAGTGCTGGCCCATTCTGATGAGAGTATGGCCGGCAGCAGTATGAAGAATCTGGGATTGACGGAGGAAGAGATCGCAGACTGCAGAGACGGCGGATTTATCCATCAGGAGGGGAAAAAGATATTTTGTGTCAGCCTGGAGAAGGATAACCTGATACTGGTTTCAGGTGAAAATGAGAAGGAGCTTTATGAGGAACGGAATACGCAGACGATCCTTACTTTTTGTTATCTGGTTCTGGTGTATCTGGTGACCATTCTGGTCATTAACCGTCTTCTGAAGCATCAGATCGTGGACGGGATACACACCATCATGGATGATCTGCATGATATTACAGACGGTGATCTGGATACTGTGGTGAAGATGGACAGCAATCCAGAATTCAGGCAGCTCAGCCAGGGAATCAATAAAATGGTGCAGGGAATCCTGGATGCCACGGTCAAGATCTCAAAGGTCATTGACACGCTGGACCTGCCCATAGGTGTGTTTGAATTCAATGAGGACAGCGAAAAAGTAATGGCCACAGAACGTATCCGGCTTGTGCTTGACTGGACAGAGGAGGAGATGAACCGGGCCTGCCGGGACAGGAATATCTTCCGGGTCATGCTGGAGAAGACTCTGAGGGCAGCTTTTGACAAGAGAGGCAGTGATTTTAAGATCAGGGAAAATCCCGAGAAGTGGGTCCGTATCTTTACCACCACGGAAAACGGAAGCACTTTTGGAATCATCTCAGATGTGACGGGAGAGGTACAGGAAAAGAAACGGCTGGAGCACGAGAGGGACTACGACTCCCTTACCGGGCTATGCAATCTGGATACCTTCAGAAAAGAAGTGGAGAATATCCTTACGGGCCGTGACATTGGTGAGTGTGCCATGGTCATGATGGATCTTGACAGCTTCAAGGGGATCAATGACCATTTTGGACATGACTGGGGCGATGAATATCTGCGCGTCTGTGCAGGATTTTTGACAGAGTTCAACGGAGAAAAGGGAATCGCGGCCAGGCGTTCCGGGGATGAGTTCTGCCTCTTTCTGCATCACTATAAGACAAAGCAGGAGATTGCCAATGATATGGAGGAATTTTACAGCAGGCTGCAGCAGAACCCTGTGGTATTTCCGGATAAGAGCAGCAGAATGCTGGAGATATCTTCAGGTCTTGCCTGGTACGGCGGCGGTCTGAAGGAGTTCCAGACACTTTTAAAAGCAGCGGATTATGCCCTGTATGATGCAAAGAACAGCGGAAAGGGAATCATGAAACAGTATTCCCTGAACTGACACTAATCATAAAGAGAAAGAGAGGAGACAGACAACATGGATAAAGATACAACTGTGGCGGACTTAAAAAGCAGAGTATTCGATTTTTGCGAGGAGAGGCATTGGAACAAATCCCATAATCCTAAGGATTTGTCCATCGGTATTTCCACAGAGGCCAATGAACTGATGGATTTGTTCCGTTTCAAGTCAAATGACCAGATGAAAGAAATGATGAAAGATAAGAAGAAGAGGGAGCGCATAGGGGAGGAGCTGGCAGATACCCTGATTTTTTCCTTGCGTTTTGCCCAGATGTATGCGTTTGACATTGACGATATCATCCGTGATAAGATGGTGAAAAATGCGGTGAAATATCCTAAGCCTGAGAAATAACGGCGGGAAGGAGTACGGATGGAGATCAGATGTATTGCCCTTGATCTGGACAGGACGACCCTGGACGGGGACGGATATCTGCCGGAGGAAAACAGAAAGGCCCTGGAGGAAGTTATGGAAAAGGGCGTGCAGGTAGTGGTGGCCAGCGGAAGGGCCCTTTCCACGCTGCCGGCGGCGATCAGGGAGATGGAAGGGATACGGTATGCCATTACATCAAACGGAGCTGCAGTATATGAACTCCACACAGGAAAATGCCTGAAACAATATAAGATGACAGAGGAGTCAGTGCGCCGCATTTTGACGCTCACAAGGAATTTTCCTGTGACCTATGAAGCATTTGTGGATGGCGAGGCTTATGCACCCAGGGCTTATGTGGAAAGACCTGTGCAATTCGGCGCCAGTGTCCGGGCCATTCCTTATATCCAGGGAACCAGAAGGCCGGTGGAGGATATTCGGGCATTTATCTGTGACCATGCCTCTGTACTGGACGGCATGGACGTCATAACAGGGGACCGGGAGCTGAAGACCAGGCTGTGGCAGCTTCTGAACGCGGAGGTCCGGGATGTGTATATCACTTCTTCGGTGGCACAGCTTTTGGAAATTTCTTATAAAGATGCAGGGAAACATACAGGGGCAGCCTTTCTTCTGGACTATCTCGGACTGTGCAGGGAGGAGCTTGCGGCTTTCGGGGATGGAGATAACGATGCGGAACTTCTGGCGTTTGCGGGAATTGGGATCGCGATGGAGAATGCATCCGTAAAATGTAAGGAATCTGCAGACTGTATCACCCTGTCCAATGAGGCGTGCGGGGTTGCCCACGGCATCAGGAACATACTGAAATTATAAGAGAGGCAAAAAATATGATTCAAAATTGGAAACACAAGTTCAGATATATTGGCGGCATTCTGATACTGCTGCTCTGCCTGCTCACCGGATGCACCGGAACTGCGGACGGCACGGCAGGCCGGACAGAACAGGATTCTGCCAGGACAGTGCAGCAGGAGGAACAGGATGCAGAGGCATCGGCGCTGGAGGAATCGGGAACTTATACCTCGAAAGAGGATGTGGCAACTTATATCCATCGGTTTGGTCATCTTCCGGATAATTTTATTACCAAGAAGGAGGCCAAGAACGCCGGATGGGTCAGCAGTAAGGGGAACCTGTCTGAAGCCGCCCCGGGCAAGAGCATCGGCGGAGACAGATTCGGCAACTATGAGGGAATCCTGCCGGAAAAAGAGGGGCGGCAGTATTATGAATGTGACATTGACAGCGATGGAGGCTATCGGGGGGCAAAGCGGATCGTCTATTCCGATGACGGTCTTGTGTATTACACAGAGGACCACTACGAAACCTTTGAGCTTTTGTATGGAGAGGAGAATCCATGAGGATAGTCCTGGACGCGTTATGTATGGAAGAGAAGGAGACAGCACATACATATCTGAAAGAAAAACTGCGGCTGCCGGATTATTATGGGGGCAATCTGGACGCGTTGTACGACTGTCTTACAGATGAGGAAGAGATGGAGATAGAGGTGGAGAACAGAGAGCAGGCGGGGAAATATTTTCTGCGGATATGGAACGTTCTGCTGGATGCCGCCGAAGAAAATGAAGGTCTTCAGTTGATTGGCTAGTAAAAACACAGGAGAAAGAGTATGGGTAAAATGCAGAAAGACAGCAAAAAAGCATCTAAGAAATGGATATGGATTCTTCTGGCAGTTATAGCCGTAATATTGGCAGCAGCAGTTGTGATCTTCATGAAGGGCAGAACAGAGAAAGAAGTATTTTCCGTTGACGGACAGCCGGTCTACAGGGAAGAAGTGGCATGTATCGTCAATAAGATCAAATTATACCAGAGAGAAAAAACAGCAGAGAAGGCCGGGATTGATGTGTCAGAATTTACCTGGGAGACAGAGGCCGATGGAAAGACGGGATATGAATACCTGGCTGATGCAGTGGTGGAGGAGCTTAAAGAAATTAAGACCATGCAGAAAGAGGCCATGGATAACGGCCTTGCAGATGCGATTGATTATCCGTCCCTGATGAAGGCAATGGAAAAAGAAAACAAGGACAGGGGAGAGAAAAAGGGGAACAATGAAACCGTATTCGGAGTGACCCGGTACACGGCGGACCAGTTCTATGATTACTTCAACGAAAATCTGTCCCTTCAGAATAAACGGGAGCTGACCAATAAAGATGTACTTACCGCATCCGATGAGGAGGCAAGGGCTGTTTATGATGCAGACCCGGAATACTTTGACAATGAGGATTATGAGAATGTAAAGACATCTGCCCAAAATCTTGTGTTAGAGAACAAGTACCAGGAGCATTTAAAAGAAATGGCGGAAGGGGCCAAAGTAGAGATACCGGATGAACAGGCACTGTTACAGGCTGTGAAGGACGCACTGGAAGGAAAATCGTAAAACAAAGGTGATCAATCACTGTGCATATACTGCGCTGACCGTAAGAAAACATTTAGCAGATAGATAAAAAGAGAGCTGTTTACACAGAAAGCTGGAAGTGTGAACAGCTCTTTTTTACCGGGAAAATGCCCCTAGTTTGTTTTATCTGTCATTTTTTTTGTATTATTAGTTTGCGATAAAATATAAATGGTCGAAAATGACGAAAAATAAGTAGAAATCGTAAAAATTTATGTATATATGTGGACTATAATAGAAGACACGGCAATGCAACACCTGTCAAAATGACGGAAGCGGATCAGCGCAGCGTGTTGAAGCTCATTGCGTAAATATTCTTTTGGAAGGAGAGCAATGTATGAAATCATGGAAGCGATGGAACAGGGCGTTTAGTGTTACTCTGGCGACGGCTCTTGTCTGTACTTCAGTTAATTTCCCGGTTTATGTGCAGGCAGCCACAGATAACCAGGGAAGTATACCTGAAGCAGCCACGGAGAGTATCCCGGAAGTATCCGGCACGGTCTACCATGTGGACAGCGAGAACGGCAGTGATGAGAATGGGGATGGATCGATCAGTAATCCGTTCAAAACCTTGGATAAGGTGAACACCATTGAATTACAGCCGGGAGACGGCATCAGCCTGAAGAAAGGCAGCATTTTTGACAACCAGCAGCTTGCACCGAAAGGCACCGGAACGGAGGAGAAACCCATTGTAATTGATACATATGGTGAGGGAAACATGCCTGTGATCAATGCAGGAGGATTCAGAAGAACCGGTGAAAAAAATGACGACGGCACACCTGAATATGCAGGCTACAAAGAAGCAGTCCTGATTCAGAACATGGAGTATACCTATGTGACTGGCCTGGAAGTTACAAATGACGACGCATTTAACGAGACAAGTGAAGCAAATGACCAGAACAACCTGAACTCCGGAAGTGACGATGTGATCCCGAGACGTCTCGGTATCCATGTTACCATTGACGAGAGAGAGACGGTTAACAAAACTCTGGAGGGTGACAGAGAATACAACACAGTTGTCATCGACGGCTGTTATGTACATGATGTGGACGGAAATGAGAACCGCGGTGTGAACAAAGTAGACGGCGGTATCGGCGTTGAGGTTATCTTCAGCTCAAAAGCAGGGGTATATCCTTACTTCAACGGCGTGACCATCCAGAACAACAGAATTGACCAGTGTGACCGTACAGGAATCAAGGCAATCCGCCTTTCTGACCTGGACAACTTCAGAAACAACACACCGGGTACTGACAATTATGACCCGAATAATGATGCGGATTATAATGGGGCCAATGATGGTGTGCGCCATGACAATATCCGTTATAAAGACCAGGCACAGAGAGGCCTTCATATTGTAGGAAACTATCTGAGCGATATCGGCGGTGACGGTATCCTTGTCTGCGAATCACAGGGCGCTTTGGTAGAGCACAATGTGGTGAACGGACAGGCCATGCGTGCGAAAGGCGCCAATGCAGGTATCTGGGCATGGAACTCTTTTGATACCTTATTCCGCTATAATGAGAGCTTTGACGGTCCTGCTTATAACCAGGATGGCTGCTCTTACGACAGTGATTACTGGTGTGCAGGTACTACCTTTGAGTACAACTACAGCCACGATACACCTATGGGCTTTATGCTTATGATGGGCAATAACAATACAGATATTATCCGTTATAATGTGAGCCAGAATGACGGCCTTGCATGGCGCCACGGGGCAGGAAATACCAGTTCAGAGAGCTACATTTATAATAATGTATTTTATTATGATGGTGCGGACTGGGTATTCAACCACAGCAACGGCGGCGGTTCTGCATTAGGTGATGCATACAACTGGTGTATGTATAACAACATTTACTATAACTACAATACAGAAGTTCCCAGTAAATGGGGCAGCGCTGAGACAACGGCTGAGAGCTGGAACAACTCTTACCTGAAACAGGCAGGAAACCTGGTATATGAAGCCAGCGGCATCCATGACCCGGGTGAGATTCCCAATGCCATCCAGGCAGATCCGCTCTTTGAAAATCCGGGCGGCGGCGAGAGTGCCACGATCAGTGAAGACGGAATGACAGCCACCTCCAACTGGGAATCTTTGAAGGCTTACGCCCTGAAAGAAGGTTCTGCAGCAATCGGTAATGGTGTGTATGTCAATGTCGTTCCTGCATCCAGTCCGGAAAATAAAGGACTCTGGGACTACACTTCAGACAGAAATGCCAAGACAGATTTCTTCGGCAATGCTCTTTACGACGGAGCACCTGATATCGGTATTATGGAGATGACAGGTGTGAAAGGTGCAGAATTTGCACTGGAGAGCAACGCGGCTTATAAAGTATACGATCCGGAATGCGGAGAATATCTTGCAAGCGGAGAAAACGGTCTGGAAGTAAATGCATCCGGAAGCCAGTTCGTAATGGAGAATGCAGGCGACGGATACAAAGTGAAAATCTGGGATACAGAGAACAATGCTTATCTGTACCTGAATGCCGACGGCGACAGCGCGGTTCTGTCAGAGAAAGACACAACTGTATGGTCAGCCGTTGATATGAAGAACGGACTTCATCAGCTCAAATCAGGAGACAAATTCCTTGTCTGCAATAATGACGGAACGCTTTCTCTTGGCACAGCAGGTACTGACTGGCAGTTTGTCCTTCAGGAGCACTCCAAGTCCTATAATGTGGGCGGAGATGTCATCGACGGATTCAGCGCAGACCAAGCTTATGATGAAAATAAGAAATTATCCGGCTATGTTGGTGAGTACAGCAAGCTGACAGGAAGCGGCAGCGGTGTATACGCAACAGGTGTTACTGCCGACACGATTGAGTACAAGATTTATGCATCAGACGCTGCCCACAATCTGAAACTCTATGTTTCTGAGATGGAAAACGCTGCCGGACGTACATTTGACGTTCTGGTAAACGGTGAGGTGGCAAAAGAGAGATATACCTTAACAGGTGATACAGATGTGATTGAAATCGGTTCTGTATATCCGGCAGGTGGTGTCATTACTGTAAAACTGCAGAGTGCATACAGTGAAGAAGCCGGAACAATGACCAATCCGATTCTGAATGGTATTGCAGCAGACATGGCTGTTATGTCAGAAGTGAATATGAGACTGGATGCCGGTAATTCCGACACATCCAATATGGGCAACCATGACGGCCTGTTCGAGGATGCGGAATTTGAAGTTACAGGAAGCGGATGGTACGCAAACGGTGATACAACCACTGAGGAGATCAACAGTTCTCTCGGCGGACAGAAACCGGTGCCGGATGCAGGCCTGGGAACCGCACTGAAGAGCGGACGCGCAGGTGAGGACTTTGGCTACAAGTTCAAAGTTGCACCGGGACTTTACAGAGTGAAACTGTACTTCAATGACACAAGCGCAGATGATTTTACACCGGGAACATTTGATGTGAGTGTAAACGGTTCTGTAGTGGAAGAAGGATTTGCCATTCCGGAACAGAACAAAGCTTACGATATCACAGTTACCGCAGAGGCAAAAGACGGTCTGATCGATATCGGACTGAAAGCCACAGAGGGCAAAGCGATTGTCAATGCAGTTCTTGTTGAGCCTTATCAGGAGATTACAGGTGAGAATCTGGCACTGAATAAGACAACAGATACAAGCGGACAGGAAGCAGAGTCCATGGCAGCAAAATACGCAGTTGACGGCAGCCAGTCCACACGTTACAGCAGCGGTATGGGACAGAACCAGTGGATATCCATAGATTTGGATAAGAAATACATGGTAGACACTGTAGCAGTTGACTGGACACCGGGTGCCTACGCTGCAGATTATGAAGTGCAGGTATCTGCAGACGGAGAGACATGGAATACTGTTAAAACGGTTAACAGTGCATATCCGGGACTTAACCTGGTTAAATTCGAGCCAGCCGAGGCACAGTTCGTAGCAATTGTTTCTATTAACAATGCAAACGAATGGGGAATGTCCATGACAGAACTGGGCGTATACGGTGAGGAGATCACAGGAAGCCCGGCAGCAACTGTCAATACTGAGGATAAAGGAAACCATAACTATCAGGTAAATGTAGGTCTTGAGAATATCTACAACAAGTACAGAAACACAGTTGTGGAGTATACCTATGACCCGTCTCAGATCACCTTGAACACAGACAGCGCAGCAGCAAATGAAGACGCACTTCTGAAGACTGTAGAGCCGACTGTGACAGATAATGAAGACGGAACACAGACCGTGCGTTTCACCTATGGAATCAAGAAACAGGATGCATTCAAGAAGGCTGCGGAACTTATGAATGTAACCTTTACGGCAGAAGAGGGAGCAACAAGGAAACCGGTAACTGTCAATGTATCCTTCAGCAACGCAGAGGGACATGTGACGAATCTGGAAAAAGTGATCACCTATGTACCGAATAACTTTACATATGAAGATTTAGGCGCTTTGATCCAGGATGCAGAAGCACAGATGAATGCAGCAGTGGTAGGACCGAAACCGGGCGAATACACCCAGGAAGCAGTCGATACCTTCAAAGCTGCTGTTGACGAAGCAAAAGCAGTTCCGGAAGGAAAAGACGCGGCAGAATACGAAGCCGCATATGTAAAACTGGAAGCAGCGATGAAGGCCTTCACCGAGGCAGTCAATGTGGCCCAGTACAACACTTATTATGAAGATTTTGCAGCAGCAGAGGAGATGAACTTTGATCTCAGCAATGCGTCCGGACAGCTTACGCAGGACGGCCTGTTATTATCTGTAAATGCAGGCGGAATCGCTAAGGACATGAACGCTGCAGCAATCAGCCAGGGTGTTTTCCGCATCCGCTTCAGCACAGACAGCGTGGAAGATCAGACACTGTTTACCGTTGGTAACGGAATCATGTTCGGATATGATGCAGGCGGCGGAAACTGGTTCTACGATAAGACGGCAGACGGAGGCTGGGGCAACTTTACTTACGGCTATGAGCTGACAGCTAACGAAGAGCATGAGATTATCTTTAAGTTTATGCCGAGTGCCGGCAGGGCAGCAGGGGCATATGACCTGACCTTATGGTATGACGGAACAGAACTCGGTCATGCTGAGGATGTTCTTTACAGCACAGAGCCGGGCCAGTATACACTGCAGACCAGAAGAAACGCACACAATATTACAGTAAAAGAAGTATACTACGGTGATGAGGTTCCGACACACACCGTAACAGTAACCGCCGGCGAAAACGGAACTGTCAGCCAGACAGGCGACGTATCTGTTTACAGCGAGACGAACAAAACATTTGTAATCAAACCGGATAAAGGCTATACTGTAGATACCGTAATGCTTGACGGTGCACCGGCAGTAGTCGAGAACAACAGAGTAACTCTTGAATATGTGATCGAAGACCATACACTGGACGTTACCTTCAAGAAGATCGAGACCTCCAGTCTGGAAGCACTCATCAATGAGATGAAGGAAATAACGGCTGACGGTTATACACCGGAAAGCTACCAGAAATTCCAGGATGCAATCGCGGCAGCGGAAGCTGTTATGGAAAATGCAACATCCCAGAAGGAGATCACCGATGCGATCGTAGCCCTGGGCAATGCAAAAGATGTTCTGGTTAAGATCCAGTTGGAAAGCATTACAGTCGATACAGAGAATGCCAAGAAGGAATATCTGTTAGGCGAAGAATTCAGCGCAGAAGGAATTCAGGTATTTGCTGTATACAATGACGGCAGCACCAAAGAGCTGAGCACAGACGATTACACAATTACCGGATTTGATTCCAGTGTGATCGGACCAAAGGAGATCACAGTTACCTATACCGAAGGTGAGCTTGAGAAGACAGCAGTATTTACCGTACAGGTTAAGCTGACTGTAGATACTACAAGTCTGGAATTGGCCATCACAATGGCTGAAAAACTGGCAGACGGAAGCCAGTCCTTCTCACCGGAGAGCTGGGCAGCCGTGGAAGAGGCTCTGAACGAAGCAAACGCGCTTCTGACAACTCTTGAAACAACACAGGGACAGGTAGACGATGCGTTTACAAAACTCATCAATGCCATTGTTGACCTGAAACCGGGCGTACAGAAATACGGTCTGGAAGCGGCAATCGCGGGAGCAGAGGCAATCCTCGCAGATCCTGTGACAGAAGAACGCTATACGGAAGGCAGTGTGCAGGCAGTCAAAGATGCATTAGAGGCAGCCAAGACTGTATATGATACCGTGTACGGCGAAGATGAAGTAGAAGAAGGACAGAAAGCTGTCAATGAGGCAACCACAAACCTGCTTACTGCAGTATCCCAGATGTTAGATAAGGATTTTGCCCGTCTGCACGCGATCATTGCACAGGCAGAAGCAATCCTTCAGGATGCCGACAAGTACACAAGTGAGTCCGTGGAGAACCTTAAGACTGTACTGAGTGCAGCCAAAGAGACAGCAGCCAACACGGAACTGACAGGCCAGGAAGCAAGAGACGCCTATGCAGCTCTGGCAGAAGCCATTACAGGCCTTACATTCAAGGGAAATAAGGCGGAACTGGAATCTGTTATGGCAAAAGCACAGGAGATCCTGGATAATTCGGGCAGATATCTGGCAGCCAGCATTGACGGTCTGAAGGAAGCTCTTGACAGCGCAAAGGTAATTTACGACAAACCGGATGCAGTTCAGGATGAGATCAATGCAGCGATTGCTGCACTTGTGAAAGAATGTGAAGAAGTAAGGCTTCTGGGTGATGTGGACCTGAACGGCGTTGTGAATGCAGCCGACAGTGCACTGCTGCTGAAATACAGTGTAGGTCTCACAGAGCTGACAGAGGAGCAGATCCTGATCGGTGATGTGAATGTTGACAACCAGACCAACACAACTGACGCAACCAAGATCCTGCAGATGGCAGCAGAGAAGATCACCACATTTTAAATATCAGAGGAAAATCTAGGAGAACAGGCAGGTAACCTATATGAAAAAGAGAACCGGAAAAATTGCAATGTTATGTATGAGTGCACTTCTGTTTGTACAGGCAATGCCTGTCTGGGCCGCAGGTGAAACAGAAATAGCATTAAACCCAGGTAAGGCCCAGGAGGGCGGTCAGGTTCAGGTGGCCTGTGAGATCACGGACGGCCGGGAAGTGACCAATGGAAAGATCCGTATCCATTACGATGCATCTAAACTTACCCTCACTGCGGACAGCGCCGGAGGGGCGCTGTCCGGGGCCCTGTGTGAAGTCAACGACTGTCTGACAGGCAACAAGGAGGAAGGCGAGATTGTAGCGGCCTTTGCCTCATCATCACCACTTACGGAGGATGGCAGCCTGCTTGATATGACGTTCCAGCTTGCAGACGGTGTAAAAGCCGGCGATACAGCGGACATTCAGGTGGATATTGAGGAACTGGCAGGTGACAGCGGCGATATCGGTCACAATGAGACCCATGCAGCAGCTATCACAGTGGAAGCAAAGGGTGAGAATCCGGACCCTGGCGGAGACGACAAGGACCCGAGCGGAGATGACAACAAGAACCCCGGCGGAGATGACAATAAGACTCCGGGCGGCGACAAAAATGATGGTACGGATGGCGATGGTAATAAAGGAACCACACCAACCCCGACACCGGCTAAGAACAAAAAGTCCGGAACCACCACAACTTCAAAATCAGCAAAGACAGGCGATGATACGAATATGGTATTCCCGCTTCTCGGCGCCGGCGCAGCAGTGGCAGTGATCGCTGCAGTCACAGCTGCGAAAAAGAAAAAAGAATCATAACTGTAAGGGTAATGCCGGTCTGTATGAGAAATCATGCAGACCGGTTTTTTTGGTTATAATTAAAAATATGAAATCATTTTCCATATCCCGATACGTTATATAGAGTAGGGGACGCCCTGTAGGAGGAGTATCTTGACGCGTGAAGACAAACTGATAGAAAAACTGGAAAATGGAGATATGAGCGCCCTGGATGAGCTGATATCCCTGTATTACACAGACATTCTGCGGTACTGTATCTGCCACACAGCGGACAGGCAGACCGCGGAGGATGCCGTGCAGGAGACATTTCTGAAGACCGTGCGGTATCTGGACAGGTATATACACAAGGGGAAATTCCGCGCTTTTTTATACCAGGTGGCAGCGAATACGTGTGTGGACATGTGGAGAAAGAAACATCAGGAGGAGCAGATACCGGACACTCTGGAATGCCTGGAGCGGGGATTTCAAAGGGCTGAGACGGAGACAGACTTCATGCTGCTGGTCAGGGAACTTCCGGCAGAACAAAGGGAGATCATTTACCTGCGGTTTGCCCATGACCTGACGTTAAGGGAAATCGGGCAGATTTTGAACCAGCCGCTGAGGACAGTCCAGTCCAGGCTGCGGGCAGCACTGAAAACCATAAAAAAGGATTTGGAGAGAGGGGGGATTTCATCATATGAAGAAATCTGAGATAGAAAGCGGCCTCAGGAAGTGTTTTTCGGAGAATACCGTGCCGGATGCGGTCAGGGGAGGAAGAGAGAACCTGATTCTGGCAGCCAGGCAGGCATACCGCACCGCTGTAAGAGAAAAAAGGATTTCCTTTTGGCAGTTTGTGTTATATCAGATCAAATTTACAGGCCGGAGTATATGGGGAACGCAGATCGCTGTGCTGGCAGCTATCTATCTGACACTCTATATTACTGTCAATGGGGATTTTGCTTACCTGTGGAACAGACGCCTTCCCGTGCTTTTATGTTTCAGCAGTGTGTTTCTTCTGTTGCCGGCTCTGCCCGCAATTGTAAGGTCTCTGCGCTATGGAATGGCAGAGCTGGAGCAGGCGTCCAGGTTTTCCTCGATCCATCTGCTGACTGCCCGGCTGGTGATCATCAGTGCCGGGGATATCCTGATGCTGGCTGTGCTGACTGCAGGCATTGTACTGGGAATGGGCCAGAGCCTGGGGGCCGTAGTCTTATACCTGCTGGTGCCCTTTTTTTTACTGGGCAGTATCTATATTACCATAGCTCTGCACGTGGATGTACAGCATGTACTTAAAATCTGTCTGGCTGTGGGAATGGGGGCAGCGCTGCTGTTCTGGCTGCTGTTCCAGTATCATTACGGGTTTTACGAACATTCCTTTCAGACGGGCTGGGCAGCAGTCTGTGCGGCGGCTGTGATATGTGATATCATTCAGCTCCGCAGAGCGGAAAGAAAAGGGGCAGCAGAAGTGCTGTTGTGAGGAGGAGTAAAATGGAGCTTATAATAGACGATTTATCAAAAAAATTTAAAGACAAGGAAGCCGTCAGCCATGTGAGCCTGAAACTGACACCGGGGGTCTGGGGACTTCTGGGAGCCAACGGTGCCGGCAAGACCACTCTTATGCGAATGCTGGGCGGAACACTGAAACCTACGGGAGGCAGGGTTCTGTACGACGGCATCTCTATCCAGGTACTGGGGGAGAAGTACAGGGATATCTTTGGGTATCTGCCTCAGGAGTTTGGATTTTATCCTGAATTTACGGTCCGGGATTACCTGGAATATATGGCAGTGCTGAAAGGCCTGCCGAAAAGGAGAAGTAAGGAGAAGATAGAAGAACTTCTGGAGAGAATGACCCTTTCGGATGTGAGAAAGAAAAAGATTGCGAAGCTCTCAGGCGGAATGAAGCGCAGGGTGGGAATCGCCCAGGCCCTTCTCAATGAGCCGGAGGTGCTGATTCTGGATGAGCCTACCAGCGGTCTTGACCCGGGGGAGCGCGTCAGATTCCGTAATCTGCTCTCAGAGTTTGCCTCACACGACAGGATTGTGCTCATATCCACCCATATTGTCTCAGATGTGGAGTACATTGCAACCTGCAATGCGGTGATGAAGGGCGGTAAGATCCAGGCTGTGGGGACAACGGAAGAGCTGGTCACCCTAGTGAATGGGAAGGTCTGGAACGGTACGATTCCTGCCGGACAGCTTGCTGAGTATGAGAACAGACTGCAGATCGTGAACCTGAGAAATGAGGCGGACGGCCGCATCTCTGTGCGGTATCTCGCCGAGAAACCCGGGATCGAGGATTCTGTACCTGCTGTGCCGAGACTGGAAGACCTTTATCTCTGGATGTTCCCGGAGAGCCGGTTTGATAAGGAGGCGGATTAAATGAGACTTTTAAAACTGGAATTTAAGAGAATCCTGAAAACAAGATCCACCTGGGTTTTTCTGGGGGCAGCACTTCTTTTGTCTGTTCTCATGGCTTACATTCCCAGGACTTTTGTACAATATTCCTACATGGATGACAGCGGTAAACAGATTACCGTAAGCGGCAGCAGGGCCATGGAGATCATAAATGAGAAACAGGCGCCCTATGCCGGAGAGGTGACACCGGATAAAGTGCAGACCGCTTTGGAGACATATCAGGCATGCATCGCGGAATACGGGCCGACCAACAGCGAGGATTTCCCTCTGAATGTATATAATGAAAAGATTCTGCCTATTCAGCCTTATATCCACCTTTTACGTGAAGTGTATGCGGACAGCAGAACAGGTACTGCGGCTGACCTCATGAAGCTTGGTCCTGAAGATGCCGGCCGTATCTATGAACAGTGCAGAGAGCATCTGGACAGCCTCATGAAAATGGAGCAGAAGGACTACCCGGATGCGCAGAATAAAGCGGCTGCTTACTTTGCAAAAGTGGAGCAGCCATATGAGTATTATCCCGGCTATAATAAGGACGCAACCGATTATCTGGTCCTTTATCTGCTTCTTCTGGAGTTCATCTGCGTGCTTCTGGCCGCTCCGGTCTTTTCCTCTGACTACCAGACAAAGGCGGATGATATTCAGCGCTGTACCAGGCATGGAAGAATCAGGCTGGCGGCTGTCAGGACAGCAGTTATGCTGATTCTGGCCTCTGTTATAGTGGCAGCGGGTTCCGGCATTTTTCTGCTTCTGACAAGGGCTCTGTTCGGGGAAGAGTGTATGGGAAGTTCCATGCAGATGCTTTATTCGGCAGTGAGCTTATCCAATCTGGATTTGTGGCACCTGCTTTTAGCCGGGGCGGGCACCGGGTTTCTGACCATAACCGCTGCGGTTCTGTGTACACTTATGATATCGTCCCGATGCAGAAGTGTCACTGTGACAGCGATTTTTGGCATGGTGCTGTGTCTGCTGCCTGTCATCATCGGACAGGTGGGCAGCGGGAATCTTGCCGGCTGGATTCGCTGTATCCTGCCGACAGGAGGGCTGGGGCTTGGAAACTGCTTCCTGTACGAACTGTTTGATTTTAAATTCCTTCATCTGGGAGGACGATCCTTTTGGGTGCCCCATGCGATGCTTGCGGCGCTGGCCGTGGAGATTCCTCTCTTTTGGGGACTGACGGTTTGTTTCTATAATAGACATATGGCAAAATAACAGATTGCGGAGAGTGTATGAATCAGGCGCTCTCTGCAGTTGTCTTATAGGTAAAATGCACAAGAAGTAAGAAAATTATAGAAGGAGAACACTTTTTTTTATAGGTATTTCCCACAGAGAATGCTACTATTAATCCATAATCTTAGTTCATATTAAATAACATAAGGAGGAAAGAATATGAAAAAAAGAATGATGAAACTGGCGGCAATCTCTATGTCTGTGCTTATGGCGGCTTCCCTTGGTGCGTGCGGCTCCGGCGGCGGGGATGACAAAAGCAGCGGAAGTGATGACAGCAAAAAAGAAGAGAGCACAGCATCCGCAGATGAGAGCAAAGGCGGGGATAAGGAAATTGTAATGTGGGCCAACGGTACAGAGGACCCTGACAAAAGTATCTGGAATTATGCCATTGACAAGTATAATGAAGGTAAGGGAAAAGAGACCGGCTATCAGGTAAGCTATGTTCCCACACAGAATGATACTTACAAAGAGAAGCTGGTGGTTGCTGTCAGCTCAGGGGAATGCCCGGATATCTATCAGACCTGGTCCGGAGGTCCTATGATCGAATACGTGGAGGCAGGATTCGGCCAGCCTCTTGACGAATATATTGATAAGTACAATCTGAAGGATGTGCTCATGGACGCGGCCCTGGAACAGGGTACCTACAACGGCAAGGTGTACGGCCTTCCCGTGCTGAATGTGGCAATCTCAGGTATTTACTATAACAAAGAGATGTTTGAACAGTATAATCTGGAAGTTCCCACGACCATAAGCGATCTGGAGAAAGTCTGCGATACATTAGTGGAGAACGGCATCACTCCGTTTGCGCTTGCCAATGCCTCCAAATGGACAGGTTCCATGTATTTCATGAACCTGGCTACCCGTTACGGCGGACTGGAGCCTTTCCAGAAGGCAGTTTCCGGGGAGGGTACTTTTGAGGATGAGAGCTTTGTCTATGCCGGAGAAAAGATTCAGGAATGGGTGAAAAAGGGCTATTTCCCGGAGGGCGTGAACTCTCTGAGTGAGGATGACGGACAGGGCAAACAGCTTCTGTACCAGGATAAGGCAGCCATGACCTGTATCGGCTCCTGGTATACAGGCACGATCAAACAGGACAGTGAAGAATTCTACAACAAATTAGGCTGGTTCCCATTCCCGGCAGTTGACGGTTCCTCCGCAGATGCTTCCATTATCATCGGAACCATCGGTGACGGATTCCTGACCTTCAATTGTACAGGCGAAAAGCTGGATGCTGCATTTGAGATGGCAAGCTACTATTTCGATGATGAAGAGCTGGATTTCATGGTAGAAAACGGCAAGATTCCTCCTGTTAAAAAAGCAAAAGAGATGATCACTGATCCGGTAAGCCAGCAGATTCTGGAAGCTGCAACGAATGCGTCCTCTGTACAGCTCTGGTACGATCAGTATCTGCCGCCGGTAGTATCTGAGGCACATAAAGATACCTGCCAGGAATTATTTGGCCTTACCATGACACCGGAGGAGGCAAATAAAGAACTGCAGAAGGCAATGGATGAATACAACAGCAGCCACAATGAAGAATGATCATTTTATCTCCAGGTAAGAAAATTATATCATGTGGACACTTTATTTTATGGTTATCAGACAGAAAAAAATATATGATATCAGGGATAAAGTAAAAGCATGTATATAATTTCAGGAGGAAAAGTATGAAAAAAAGGATGGCAAAACTGGTCGCTCTTTCCATGACAGCTCTCATGGCAGCGTCACTGACCGCATGTGGCGGTGACAGCGGAAACGCAAGTTCAAGTGAAACTTCAGGAGAAGACAAATCAGCAAAAAAAGAAGCCGGTGATGATGGAAGCAAGGAAATTGTTTACTGGAACATCGGTACAGAAAGCCCGGACAAGGATGTTATTGCAAAGGCTGTTGACAAATTCAATTCCGAGACAGAATCAGGCTATACCGTTACGGTTGTGCCTACACAGAATGATACGTACAAAGAGAAACTGGTAGTTGCCATGAGTTCAGGCGAATGCCCGGATATGTATTCCAACTGGTCCGGCGGTCCTATGTACGAGTACATAGATTCCGGATTCGGCCAGCCCATTGATGATCTGTTCAATGCGTCTGAGATCAAGGACAAACTTATGGATGCAGCCGTTGCACAGGCTACATACAACGACCATGTATATGCGGTTCCTTACCAGAACGTTTCTCTTGCAGGTATATTCTACAACAAGGAAATGTTTGAGAAATACGGTCTCTCAGAGCCGAAGACACTTGCGGATCTGGAGAATATCTGTAAGACATTAAAGGACAACGGCATTACACCATTTGCCCTGGCAAACGGTTCCAAATGGACAGGTTCCATGTATTTCATGAGCCTTGCGGCACGCTACGGCGGACTGGAGCCATTCCAGAAAGCAGTTGCAGGCGAAGGCAAATTTACAGATGACTGCTTCATCAAAGCCGGTGAAAAAATCCAGGAATGGGTGAATGCAGGTTACTTCCCGGAGGGTGTAAACTCTCTGAGTGAGGATGACGGACAGGCAAAACAGCTCATGTATCAGGAGTCAGCAGGTATGCTTCTGTGTGGTTCCTGGTATACAGGTACTTTCTCCTCTGACAGTGAAGAATTCTATCAGAAGATAGACTGGTTCCCATTCCCGGCTATCGAAGGTTCCGACGCGGATGCTTCTATCCAGATTGGTACCGTAGGTGACCAGTTCATCACATTCAACTGTGAAGGCGACAAGCTGGCAGCAGCATTTGAGTGTGCAGAGGCACATCTCTCTGATGAAGTTATAGATTTTGAGATTGAAAAAGGCAAGATACCGCCAGTCAAAGGAATCGAAGAGAAGATCACAGACCCGGTTGCCAAGAAGATCGTGGAGACCGCCAACAGTGCTCCGGAAATCCAGCTTTGGTATGACCAGTATCTGCCGCCGGCAGTTGCAACGGCTCACCTTGACGGATTACAGGAAGTGTTCGGTCTGACCATGACTCCCCAGGAAGCACAGGATTCCATGCAGACAGCAATGGATGACTATTTAAGCACAAAGGCCGAGTAAGGATCACAGATGAAAATGCGCTCTGTCCCCTGGGGACAGGGCGTTTTTTCTATATTTTTCTGCGCTTTAAAAGACAAATATTTATAGATAATGCGTAGATTGTTCTATGTCTTTTCAGAAGTCGGTTTGTTAGTATATATAATAAGAAAAGAAAGGTTTCAGAAACAAAAAGGAGGGCTTCTATTATGAAGGAAAATGGTATTTCTCTTGCCCAGATGAGGCAGAGGAACACACGGAAAGTTGCGGCGCTTTTCCTGGCACCGGTCACTGTTTTAATGGTGATATTTATTTTCTATCCCATTGTGGATACATTTATCACAAGCGGCTATCAGTGGAACGGAATTTCCGCAGCTAAGAAATTTATCGGAATCGGCAACTGGAAAAAACTGATTGCTGACACCAATTTTTGGGTCGCGTTTAAGAACAATGTTCTCATTATGATTCTGTCTATCTGTATTCAGATTCCCATCGGTCTTGCACTGGCAACATTCCTGGATTTCGGAGGAAAGAAACTGACACCTTTTAAGGTGGTCTGGTTTATTCCCCTGCTGATGTCATCTGTTGCGATTGGCTTCCTTTTTACATATGCGCTGGCAACAAACGGCGGCCTGGTCAGCACCATCTCAGGCTGGTTCGGAGGCGGCAACATCGACCTTCTGGGTAATCCGAAAACTGCCCTATTGACGGTTATCATGGTTATCTGCTGGCAGTTCACCCCGTTCTACATGGTGTACTTCATGGCGGCATTTACCAATATTCCTTACGATGTATTTGAAGCGGCGAGGATAGACGGTGCCACCAGAGGCCAGTATTTCTGGAGAATAGCACTTCCCCTTCTGGTTCCTTCCATGAAAAGCGCGGCAATCCTCTCCATGGTTGGTTCTCTGAAATACTTTGACTTGATCTATGTTATGACCGGCGGCGGTCCCGGAACATCTACGGAATTGATGGCAACCTACATGTACAAACAGTCCTTTAAGACATTCAACATGGGATATGGTTCTGCAGTGGCCGGCGGTATGTTTATCCTCATCAGTATGGTATCCCTGATCACCATGAAGCTGTTAAATGGAAAGAAGGAGGACTGAAATAATGGATAATTATAAGAAGAGTAAAGCAAAAAGCATCACAGCCTGGACCGTTGCCTTTATCCTGGCAATCTTCTGGCTGGTAGTATCCTTTATGCCTTTCGTATTTATGGTTCTGAACTCCTTTAAAGAGAAGTTTGAGATGCTGACAAAAGGCGTGTTCCAGCTTCCGGACAGTCTGAACTGGAACAACTACACAGAAGTGTTAAAAGGCGGATTCGGCACTTACTTCAAGAACAGTGTGATCGTTCTTGGCATCTCCCTGATACTTCTGCTGTTTATCGCTGCCTGCGCGTCTTATCCGCTGGCAAGATTTAAGTTTAAACTGGCGAACCCCATCTATGCGCTGATCGTGGCATGTATGTCCATACCGGTTCATATCACCTTGATCCCGGTGTTCAAGATGGCAAAAAGCACAGGTCTGTATGACAGTATCTGGGCATTGATTGGTCCTTATATTGCCTTTGCGGTACCGATTTCCGTGTTCATTCTGACCAGCTTCATGAAAGAGATTCCGCGGGAGATTGAAGAGTCTGCCGAGATAGATGGCTGCGGCAAGATTCAGATGTTTTTCTCCATGATCCTTCCTCTGGCAAAACCCGGCCTGGCCACACTGGCGATCTACAACGGTGTAAATATGTGGAATGAGTTCTCCTTTGCCTACACACTGACACAGTCATCCGCAAACCGTACCCTGCCTCTGGCAATCTGGGAATTCCAGGGCCAGTATTCCATGAATACGCCCATGATCATGGCAGTTCTGACGCTGACACTTCTTCCCATGATCATTATGTTCATTATCTTCCAGGATAAACTGGTAAAAGGTATGACAGCCGGAGCCGTAAAAGGCTGAGTTTGCGTCACCGTACAGCTTGTCTGAACAGTAACGGGGTTACTGTGATTTTAGAGCTGCTGCCGGATTTATATCCAGGCGGCAGCTTTTTCCAACTGATAAAAATTGCCGCACTGTTGCATGGCATGGTATGATAGAGAGCAGAAAACAGAAGAAGGGCGGGAACATTTATGAGAAAGTGGATGGAGAAAGTAAGCCGATGGAAGTTTGACAAAAAAATGCAGCTCCTTGTGACAGTGTCCATTATAGCCACCACCCTTATTGTGCTGGTGGTATCCACCATATCCTCTGTCACATCCATGAAGCAGCAGTCCATAGAGCTTCTGCAGGCACAGAACAGCACAACTGCGGAAAACTTTAAAAGCTCCCTGGACAATTACAAAACCCTTGCCATTGCTACGGTCATGGATACTTCCATACAACAGTACCTGAAGGCAGTCAATTATAACAAAGAGGCAGGCGGGCTGAAGAGCAGTGCCTTCAACATTCTGGCAAGCATATCTAACATGCATTCGGATATGAATTTCATCGCTGTTGTGGGAAAATCCCCGGATGACTACATATACAAGGGGCAGATCGCCATCTCAGCCGCACAGTTCTCCCAGGTATATACTTTTGATGCCCAACAGTGCAAGACCGTGCAGGACAGCTCCATTAAGATGTGTTTTAACAATGCGTATTTCAACGGCAGCAAATACACCCTGAACATCTATTTCCCCATCTACGACACCAACCGTGTACTGGGAGAACTGGGGCTTCTCTGCATGAACTTTACGGACCCGAGCCTGCTGCAGATCCTGGAATACGACAGCTCCAATAAGCTGGAATCCATGGTAGTTGACACAGACGGCATGATGATTTCTGCCAGGGATAAGGATAAGATCGGAACCAATGTGGACTTTATTCCCAAGATGAAAGAAAAATCAGGCACCTTCAGCATGGGCGGCAGGCTGTACATTTACCAGAAGGTTTCTGACTGGCGGTTCTATGTGGTGAGCAGTGTACCTATGATGGAGCTTTACAAATCCAGCATCCGGACGATCTTCCTCATGGCATTTATCCTGCTGTTCCTGCTCACCATCAGCCTTCTGGTGGTCAAGCGCATCATCAGCAAAGTCTACCGCCCTCTGGACAAGGTGGTGCGGAAGATGGATGATGTGGCTTCAGGTTCCCTGAAAACCCGCATCAACGTGGAACACATGGGAGAGGATTTCACAAAACTGGCAGTCGGTTTCAACTCCATGATGGAGGAGATCCTGGTGCTCATGGAGCAGGTGAAAATGGAACAGCATCAGATTGAGCAGATTCGTTTCAATGCCCTGCAGTCCCAGATACAGCCCCATTTTCTGTATAATACCCTGGAGTGTATCCACTGGCAGGCCATGGTGGACGGCAACGGGGAGATATCCACGCTTGTGAAGGCACTGGCCAAGTATTACCGCATCTGCCTCAGCGGCGGCCATGATGTGATTCCGCTGAAAATGGAGCTGGAACATGTGCGGAATTATCTGATCATCCAGAATATGCGGTACGATGACATTATCGGAAGTGAGTTTGACGTGGAGGAGGCAGCATCAGATGTAATGATTCCGAAGCTGACCCTGCAGCCCTTGGTGGAGAATTCCATCTATCACGGAATCAAGGTGAAGGAGGGTAAGACGGGAAGTCTGTTCCTGAAGGTGAGAAAGCGCAGCAGTGATGTTCTGATCACTCTGGCAGATACGGGAACCGGTATGAGCCAGCAGCAGATTGATGAGATGAACCAGCATCTCTCAGAGTACGACGATTCTTTTGGCTACGGTGTGAGGAATGTAAATAAGAGAATAGAGCTTCTCTACGGTGAGGAGTTCGGGCTTTATTACCTGAGAAATGAATCAGGCGGCGTAACCGTGGAGATACGCCTGCCTTACGTGACACAAGTGGAAGACGGTATCATACGGGGAGAGATGATTCATGTATAAAATATTGATTGTAGATGACGAGAAAATGATCCGCCTGGGCATGAAAAAAGTTCTGCCCTGGGAGAGTCTTGGAATCAGTGAAGTTTACGACGCGGCTTCAGGCAGGGAGGCCCTTGGGATCATCCGGGAGAAAAAGCCGGAGATCATGATCTCTGATATTCAGATGACAGAGATGACAGGCCTTGAGCTCATTGAGGCGGCCCGGAAGATTGTGCCGGAACTCAGAGTCATTGTGCTGACCGGATACGATAATTTTGAGTATGCAAGGCAGAGCCTCCGTCTGCAGGTACAGGACTTTTTTCTGAAGCCCATCGAGGAGGAGGAGCTTGCCCGGGCTGTGAGCAAGCAGGTGAATTACCTGGAGGAGCTGAAAGCGGAGGAAAAGAATCTGAGGCTTCTCCAGAGGACCCAGGGAACCGCGGAACAGACAGAGCTGGAGCATTATATGAGAAATCTGGTGCACAAGCGGGAGGACAAGGGACAGCTTTTGAGCAATCTGAAGGAGTATTACCACTTTGATATAGAGCGTGACTTAAAGCTCATGCTGATCGTGCCCACCCTGTACATGAACCAGCAGCCCACAGAGGAGAATTTTCAGGCCATGTCCGTGAAGAATGTGTGTATGAGCATGGTGGACGCCCAGGAGAGGGGGATCACCTTCTCCGATGATGACGGAACCATTGCCATTACCTGGTTCGAGGCAGAGACCGGGGATGTGGTGCTGGATGCCATTGAGGAGCTGTCTGATATTCTGAAAGATGAATTTGACGCAAAGCCCAAGATGGTGGTGGGAAGTACCGTGCACGGATTTTCCAATCTGTTTATCTCCTACAATGATGCCCGTTACCTGCTGGACAATGAAAAAGAGGGAATACGCGATATTGTACAGACCTTTGGTGCCCAGAACAAGGCGGATATTTTCCGCGACATCTATGCGGAGTTAAAGGGCATCATGTGTGCCAATGTGGGGAATACAGACTATGTCATGAAGGCGTTCAATACATTTTCAAAAGCTACGCAGTCCTATAATCTGTCACCGGCCATGGTGCGCAGAAACTGCTTTGAGATCGCTTCAGCTCTCTATTTTTCCTATCTGGGAGATTCCGGGGAGGTGGAGTCCGGACGTCTTGATTCCCTTTCCAAAAGTCTGATCTGTGCGGACAGGGAGGAAGCGTGTGATGTAACACGCATGTTTATCTCTCAGCTTTTGGGCAGCGAGGAGGAGAATGTCCACGAGATCATTACAAAGGCGAAGCACTACATCGACGAACATCTGACGGAGGAGCTGTCTGTATCCAATATTGCGGCAAGCCTGTACATTACGCCAAACTACTTTTCCAGGCTTTTCAAGCGCGTGACAAAGGAAGGGTGCAACGAGTACATTGTGAGAAAGCGCATTGAGAAGGCGAAATCCCTGCTGGAGACCACCAGCATGAAGACCGGTAAGATCGCCATGATGGTGGGATATCGGGACACCAATTATTTCTCTCTGGCATTTAAGAAACATACAGGGAAATCCCCCACAAAATACAGGGAGGAGATACAGCATTCCGTATAAACAGCATTCCGGCATGCGGCTGTCACGGGATTTCCCTGTAATTGCATGGCACACCCCGCGGGACAGCAGAAAGCGGAATCGCAGCGTGACATTTACAAAAGGAAGAATTTTATAGAAGGAAGTAACTTTTTTTTATTACGGTTGGAATGCAGGTATGGTACACTATGCTTAAAGGTATAAGTACCATACCTTTTTGCTGTGGATCCGCAGGTAAAAACGCAAAAATTGAGGAGGAAACAGCAAGGAAATACATGCGCATCAGGCAGGTATGGTGTAAGATAAAAGCAGAAAACGGGAAACTGTGAAAACAGTTCCGGAAAATAGAAAATAAAAGGAGAAAAACGGATGAGAGACCACAAAAAAGAGAGGGCGGCAGCCAGAGAAAAAGCAAAAGAGCTGGTATCCAAAATGACACTGATGGAAAAGGCATCCCAGTTAAAATACGATGCATCTCCGGTAGAACGCCTGGATGTGCCGACTTATAATTACTGGAATGAAGCCCTGCACGGCGTGGCAAGGGCCGGTGTGGCTACCATGTTCCCCCAGGCTATCGGTATGGCTGCGGCTTTCGACGATGAGGAAATGAAAAAGGTGGGCGATATCATAGCCACAGAAGGCCGCGCAAAGTACAATGAGTATTCCAAACATGGAGACAGGGATATTTACAAAGGACTGACTTTCTGGTCTCCCAATGTGAATATTTTCCGTGACCCCCGCTGGGGAAGAGGCCATGAGACTTACGGTGAGGACCCGTATCTGACCTCCAGACTCGGTGTGAAATTCGTGGAGGGCATACAGGGTGACGGGGAAGTGATGAAAGCAGCGGCCTGCGCCAAACACTATGCTGTGCACAGCGGCCCGGAATCTATCCGTCACGAGTTCGACGCTGAGGTGACCATGAAGGATATGTGGGAGACATATCTGCCGGCTTTTGAGGCTTTGGTCACAGAGGCTGATGTGGAATCCGTCATGGGTGCCTACAACAGAACAAACGGAGAGCCATGCTGCGGCCATACCTATCTGATGGAGGAGGTCCTCAGAGGAAAATGGAACTTTGAAGGGCATTTTACCTCTGACTGCTGGGCAATCAAGGATTTCCATGAAAACCACAGGGTTACGAAAAATGCCAGGGAGTCCGCTGCCCTTGCCCTGAAAAAGGGATGTGACGTAAACTGCGGCAATACTTATCTGCACCTGCTGGGAGCCATTGAGGACGGCCTGATCACAGAGGAAGACATTACACTGGCGGCTGAGAGGCTGTTCACCACCCGTTTCCTGCTGGGCCTTTTTGACGGAAGCGAGTACGACAGCATTCCATACGAAGTGGTTGAGTGCAGGGAGCATGTGGAGAAAGCCCTGGATATGGCCAGAAAAGGCTGTGTCCTTTTAAAGAACGACGGTGTTCTGCCGCTTGACAAATCCAAATTGAAGACCATCGGTGTCATCGGACCCAACGCAGACAGCCGTGCTGCCCTGATCGGAAACTACCACGGAACCTCTTCCAGATATATTACGGTTCTGGAAGGCATCCAGGATGAGGTGGGAGAGGATGTGCGTGTGCTCTATTCCGAGGGCTGCCATCTGTATAAAGATAAAGTGGAAAGTCTGGCCTGGAACCAGGACAGAATCTCCGAAGCTGTCATCACGGCAGAGCACAGCGATGTGGTAGTTCTCTGCGTGGGCCTTGACGAGACGCTGGAAGGCGAAGAGGGAGATACGGGAAATAGTGACGCATCCGGTGATAAACACGACCTTCATCTGCCAAAAGCACAGGAAGAGCTCATTGAGAAGGTAGCTGCTGTGGGCAAACCCACCGTTGTGGTCCTCATGGCAGGCAGTGCCATTGACATGAACTATGCAGATGAAAACTGCAATGGAATCCTGCTCGCATGGTATCCGGGAGCAAGGGGAGGAAAAGCAGTGGCAGACCTGCTGTTCGGAAAGGTTTCACCTTCAGGAAAGCTTCCCATCACATTCTACAGGGATTTGGAGGGAATGCCTGCGTTTACAGATTACAGCATGAAGAACCGTACATACCGTTATATGGAAAAAGAGGCACTCTATCCCTTCGGCTACGGACTGACATACGGTGACGTGAAGGTCACAGATGCAGAGCTTACAGGCAAAGCAGATGCCCAGTCAGATTTGGAAGTGAAGGTCACAGTCAAAAATGAGGGCAGCGCAGCCACAGAGGATGTGGTAGAAATCTACATCAAGGACATGGAATCACCTCTGGCAGTGCGTAACTACAGCCTGTGTGCATTCAAACGTGTCTTCCTGGAAGCAGGGGAGAGTAAAACCATAACTATGACAGTCTCAAACGCAGCAATGTGTGTGGTGGACGAGGCAGGTGAGCGCCATATTGACAGCAGACATTTCAAACTGTTTGCAGGAACCTCCCAGCCGGATAGCAGAAGTGAGAAGCTGACAGGTGCAAAACCGGTGGAGCTGGATGTGATCTTATAAGACAGGAGAGATGAATATGAGGAAAATTTTACGGAAACTGATGCTTTTGGGTATTGTCACGTCCCTGACGGCCGGGGGGCTCTCCGGCTGCGGCCAGGAGACGAAAGCGGAGGCCGAATCCCAAGAAAAGATGGAAAAAGCAGAGACGGAAAAGGGAAAAAGTGAAGCAGAACCGGCGGAAGATAAACCGACAGCAGCAGTGACGGAACATCCTCAGTTCATCCCGGACGGTGTCCGCAGGCTTGTGCTGACAGAGGACGGCAGCGAGATCTTCGACCTGTCCAAAGAGCCTGCTGACTACAAGATGGATTTTGATTATTGGGAGATCTTAAACCCCTATGATGAGATCGTTACAGTCAATACAGAGACCATGTATACGCTGTTTGATATGCTGAAAGAAATGGATCTCACCACTCCGGCGGCAGTGGAGGACGGTGTTGATACAGGAGTGGCGGACACCACCACCACAATGACCATTGATTTTGTAAACACCCAGGATGCGGATACCGCAAAACAGACAAAGTATGCGGACAGTACGGCAACTCTTTTGATCGGCAGCGCCGACGGGCAGGGCAGCCGTTACGTGGCAGTCAAGGGATATGAGGATGCTGTGTACAAAATTCCCTCCGCTTTGCTGGACGCTGTTTACGGGCTGAATCCCTTTGACTATATTCTGAAAATCCCTGCTCTTATCAACATTGATACGGTTAAGAGCGTGGAGATCCAATCCGGTGGGAAGACATACACCATGGAGCCGGATGAGGACCGGTATAAAATGAATGGAAAGAAGGCGGAAAAAGAGGATTTCACCGCTGTCTACCAGGCGCTTTTAAATGTAATGCTGGATTCTGAGATAGAGGAAGGCAGCCTTCCGGAAGGTGACAGGGAGGAGAAACTGCGCGTTGTCTATAAGAGAAACACGGACGATGCCCCTGAGGTAGAGCTGGTATATTATCCTTATGACGATACCTATGACAGTGTTTCCATAAACGGCAGGGAGCGTTTCCTGGTGAAAGCAGCGGATGTGGATGCATTGACAGAACAGATACAGAAGGCATTTTAACAGAGAGGAAGGATCATACTGCAGACAGATGCGGTGTGGTCCTTTTTTGGTTACTGTTCACACACCCTTGTCCCGCGAAGCGTGTTACTGGGCACGCAGTGAACAGTAACCTTTTTGAACGGTCAAAGAAAAATAAACTTCGGATTTAAATTCTGTATAATAAAAGTAATCAGTATTTTCTAATATTAACAGGAGGGAGAAGGAGAATATGACGAAAGAACAGATGAGCCGGAAGCTATCCTATCTGCTTCGGCATGATGAACAGATGATCAATGAGTATGGATGGGCTGACGTATCAGAGATTATCAGGAAAATGCAGGAAGATGTTCCTGCGTTTGACCAAACGCTTCTTTCGGAGATTATAGCGGAAGACAAAAAAAAGAGATACAGTTACGGGGCCGATAAACGGACTATACGGGCAAATCAAGGGCATTCCGTGCCAGTGAAAGTGGAAATGAGGGAAGCCGCTCCGCCGGACTTTCTTTACCATGGAACCGCGCAGGGATTTCTGCCTCGGATTTTTACGGAAGGACTCACACCGCAGAAGCGCAACTTTGTACATTTATCAAAAGATATAAAAACTGCCGGGAGTGTAGGTGCACGTCATAAAAAAGAAGGGGATACAGTGATACTTCGGGTAGAAACAGGAAGTATGTACCGGGACGGGTTTAAATTCTGGATTTCTGAAAATGAAATCTGGCAGGTAAAACACGTGCCTCGTGAATATCTTTCCGTGGCATCCTGGCTTCTTTGACAAAGTATTTTCCTGTAATAACCCTGCAGCATGGGAAACTAAAAAATCCTGCTAAAAGTTAAATTTTTATTGTATAATAAATCTGACATACTCTAGACTTAAAAAAGAGGTGAACCGGAATGTGGGAAGAAAATATCTGCAGCAGTGAAACGGGTGAATTAAAACCCGGGACTATTTTAAATTTCAAATATATCATTAAAAAAACCATAGGCAGCGGAGGCTTTGGCATCACATACCAGGGGTGGGATACCATTCTCAACATGCCGGTGGCTGTAAAAGAATATAGATGTCAGATGTATACTTCAGAAAAAGAAAAACAAAATTTTTGGAATGAAGCCAGAACCATGGCTAAATTTTCAGGCAACGAAGGCATCGTAAATGTAAGGGATTTTTTTGAAGAAAATAAGACGGTGTATATCGTTATGGAATATCTGGAGGGTATTACCCTGAATCAATACATTGAAGCAAACGGAAAGCTGTCCCCATATGAAACATTTACCTATATGAAACCGGTTATGGAGGTATTGAGCAAAATACATAAAGAAGGATTCATACACCGGGATATCAGCCCTGACAATATTATGATGGTGAAAGAGGGGAAAATAAAGCTGCTGGATTTTGGAGCAGCGAGAGATGTCAAAAATACTGACGGGACGATTACCGTTATCTTAAAACAAGGATATGCGCCCGAAGAACAATATTGCAGGGAAAATAACCAGGGACCATGGACAGATGTCTATGCCGTCTGCGCCACTATATATAAATGCATAACAGGAAAAACGCCGGATATCAGTCTGCACCGCCTGAGCGTTGACAACCTCAAAAAGCCATCGGAAATGGGAATCCCCGTTTCGCAGGAGTTTGAGCAGGTATTGACGGCCGGACTGGAGGTGCACAGACAAAACCGTATTCAATCTATTGACGAACTCATAAGAAGAATGGAGTTTGCATTAGAATGGGGGAATGACGGATACCGGAGAACAGATAGCAGACATATAGTAAAAGAAGCTTTATTTCTCCGGGGCAGAAGTAAAGGAGTGACACCTCTGATTGGGAGAGATGAAGTGCTGCCGGCAGTGAAGAGGAAAGTTTTTACCACTACCGCCGATAATCAGAATTTTCTGGAATTCTGTGTGGTAAAAGAGACCGCTCCTTTTGCGTCGGAGTATCTTATGGTCAGAAAATTTCGAGTGTATGGAATAAGACCAAAGAAACGGGAAGTTCCCAGAATAGAAGTGACATTTTATATAGATGAGCAAAAACATCTCGAAGTAAAAGCCATGGATCTGGAAACCAACAGGCGTCTGTATATTCAGGATTTATTCCGCCGTGACAGGCCTCAAAATACAGGAAAGCATGCAAGCCGTACATTGTCCCTGGAGACAAGCGGTGGAATGGCTACACCTGTTATCAGAAAAGGAGAAGTGCTGCCTGCCGTTAAAAAGCAGATTTTTTCCACTGCAGTGGATAATCAAACAGCAGTTGATTTATGTATTTACCTGGGGGAAGGGGCTTATGTAAAAGAGAATGAACTTGCCGGACAATTCAGGCTGGATAAGATTTCGCCGGCAAAGGCAGGGGAGCCACAGATAGAGGTTCTGTTTGAAATGGACAGGGATGAAAAAATAAAAGTAAGCGCCAAAAACCTGGATAGCGGAGAGATGCAGAGTATAACTATAATAAAGTAATCAGCATTTTATAATATTGATGTGGGATACGGTGATGATTCGGACAGAAACAGAAAGATTTAACAAAAAATTTTCCTGTAATAACTCTGCAACATGGGGAGCTTATGCTGTAGCTGTAAAAGAGAAACGGCTGGCAGCTATTTGTGCCGGCAGCTTTCAGGAAGAGGAGGAACAGTTATGATGCGGAAAAAGTTAAAACAGCATAAGGCAGCAGCAGTGGCTGCTGCAGTTACTCTGTGTATCACCGCGGCAGCGGGAACCATGGCGGTTTACGGACAGAACGCAGCGGAGAAGCAGGTGAAGGAGGCAGCAGAGGAGAAGCTGTCCCGGGATGAGACGGTGTCCTACATGCCCTGGGATGAAGACACACTGTACAAAGAGGTGGTGGAAAATCAGGATATTGTAAAGCAGGTATGCGAAAAATACGGCCTGGATTACGACAGCGCTGCCATGAAAGATGTGACCCGGGAGATGAGAAATTATGAGGAGGCACTCTGGCTCCTTGACGAGATGGGGGATAAACCGCTTCTGTCTGCAAAGGGAGAGGGAATGGATTCTCTGGAAACGTATATCTGTGATATTTACGCCTTTGAAGGCGGTAAGCAGGTGATTGAGTCCTATTGCCGGGAACACGGAGTGGACGCGGGCAGTGCCAGCATAAAGGATTTGACAGCGGAGGATCTGACAGCTATAGGAGAGAATGCCTATCAAACCTCAGACCATCCGAAAAACTGACAGAAAGGCAGATACAAATGGCAGATATTTTGATAGTGGAAGATGAGCCGTCCATAAATGAATTGATGAAGAGAACCCTCACCATGACAGGTCACAGATGCTGTCAGGCATATACCGGCCGGGAGGCCCTGAGAGCGGCAAAGCAGGAAAGGCCCGACATCGTCCTTCTGGACATTAACCTTCCGGATATGGACGGATTTCAGGTGATGGCACAGATCGGTACGATACCGGTCATCTACGTGACAGCCAGGGATGAAGTGACTGACCGGGTAAGAGGCCTGAACAGCGGGGCAGAGGATTATATTGTGAAGCCCTTTGCCATGGAGGAGCTGGTTGCCAGGGTTCAGGTGGTGCTCAGAAGATTTCACAGGGAAGAGAAGATATTTGTCATTGACGACGTGAGAGTGGATGTGGAGAGACACCGGGTCACCAGAGCAGGGGAGGACGTGGAGCTTACCAACCGGGAGTTTGAGCTTCTGCGTGTGCTGCTGGTCAACCGGAATATAGCCCTTTCCAGAACCCAGCTTCTGGACCTGGCCTGGGGGATGGACTTCTTCGGGGATGACAGGACTGTGGATGTCCATATTCAGAGAATACGGAAGAAGCTGGGCCTGGAGAATTATATCAGAACCGTTTTCAAATACGGATACAGACTGGAGATATAGTATGCAGCTTTGGAAGAAAAATTATCTGGCAGCGTATATTCTGTTTCTGGTGATTCTCAACCTGTCTCTGCTTCTCTTGTCCACCATGGGATTTAAGAACGACCTGGAAACCCGTATGGATGAAGTGATAAAGAGGCAGCAGCAGTTAGCCTATACGGTGGAAGGCCTAAACGGCACAGAGGACGGGGAAGACAAGCTGCGTTATCTGGGACAGGGATATTACAGGAGCAGAATTTTCATCAATGTGAGCCATGGCGGCAAAACCATTGTGAATCACCTTCCGACAGGAGTGGGGATTTCCGGAAACGCGGATATCGTGAAGTATAAAGGGGAACGTTATGCTGCCGTTATCGGCCGGGCGGGGAACGGGGACGAGATATGCGAAGTGGTGTATATGGAGAATATCCAGGATCTGTACCGGGCACAGAACAGAAGACTTTTCTCCTTCTTGGCTACGGGCCTGCTCCTGGAGGCTGTGATCGGCACCATGCTTTATATGACCATGAAGAAGATATACATGCCGGTCAATAACATTGCCCATGAGCTGCGGAATCCTCTGACGGTACTGCAGGGATACGGCCAGTATATCCAGATGGGAAATATTACGGAGGAGGACCGTTTCTTCGCAGGGGAACAGATTGTAAAGGAAGCCGGGAGCCTGAGGGAGACTGTGGACAGGCTGCTGGTCATGGGAAATCTGAGAGAAGGAAATGTGAAATACCAGCGGTTAGATGTGCAGGAACTGTTTGCGGAGATGAAAAAATTATATCCCGGCATTCATGTGGAAAATCATATGGATGCCATAGAGGGAGATTTGTCTCTGGTCAGGTGCCTGTTTAAGAACCTGCTTGGCAATGCGGTGAAGGCAGGAAGCCATGTGACAGTGACAGCCTCTGACAACTGCGTGAGCATTTGGAATGACGGGAAATACATAGAGAAACAGAAACTGAACTATCTGAACCGGAACCATGAATTTCCCAGGGCGAAAGCAGAGCGGAACGGCTACGGGATTGGCCTCTGCTATGAGATCGTAAAGCTTCACGGATGGAAAATGGACTATGCGTCCTCTGAGGAGAAGGGTACAACCGTTAAAATAAGAATATGACAGGGTATTTTCATAAAAGGAACCGATCCGGCGTCTGTACAGGGCCGGATAGGTTCCTTTTTGTATGGTATAAACTATTCGTGCAGTTCCAGCGGAAGGCCGTCCGGGTCGAAGAAGAAGGTCATTTTCTTTCCGGTAAAATCATCGGTGCGTACAGGCTCCGTCTCGATTCCTTTTGCGCTCAGCCACGCAACAGCCTCTTCCATATTTTCAACTGTAAAGGCCAGATGGCGGAGTCCGCAGGCTTCCGGGCGGTTTACACGGGCCGGCGGGTTCTTTACTCCGAATATCTCCAGCTCACAGTCACCCAGCCGCAGGTCCAGCTTCCAGTCATCCCGCTCAGCCCGGTAATTTTCGCGGATGATCTCAAATCCCAATTGGTTTACATAAAAATCCTTGGATTTTTCATAGTCAGATACAATAACGGCTACGTGATGTATTTTATTAAGCTTCATGCAAAGGCTCCTCCTCAATGTTAAAGTGAAATACAGTCCGGTCCGGACTGATTTTCGCCGGACCTGATGCTGGAATTATACCATAGATGCAGAAACATTTGGAATTTTTAAATAATATCTTTATAATTTCTTTCGGAATTTTACAATTGCTTCTTATTTTTTCGTTGGTAAGATAAAGCCATAATAAAGAAGAGGAAAGAAAGAAGGAGGGGAAAGATATGGCTAGAGACATGGTGGTAAGGATTTCAGAAGGTGTGAGAAGACAGTTTGCGCAGGAAAGATACCTGGAAGCAGAATATGACAGGGCCTATTCCCTGACCAGTTTGATCTTATTTTTCTTTTCTGCATCAACCGTCGGATGGCTTTGGGAAGTATTTCTTCATATTTTTATGGACGGAGCACTCATCAACAGAGGCACCACATGGGGACCGTGGCTTCCCATTTACGGTGTGGGCGGCGTGATGACACTGGTTCTGCTCAGAAAGTTTGCCGACAAGCCGGCTCATGTGTTTGCATTTGCATATCTGGGAAGCGGTATTCTGGAATATACGACAGGCTGGGCACTGGAACAGTTCAGAGGTGTAAAATACTGGGATTACAGCGAAAGCCTGTTTAACATAAACGGCCGTGTATGTCTGGAAGTTCTGGCACTGTTTGCTGTGGGCGCATGCTTTATCCTTTACATAGCGGCACCTGCCATGGATAACCTGTACAGAAAAATCCCGCAGACAGCGAAAGTGGTTTTGTGTGTTGTATTGATCACTTTGTTTGCAGCGGATCTTGTATTCTCTGCCTTATATCCTAAGATGGGGCCTGGTATTACCATGGATGTTTCGGAAACTACAAAATGGATATTTTAACGCCGGGGGCGTAGACTAATAGATTTGACAAAAGGAGAGGGCTTTCACCCTTGCGAAAATTCGGCATAGTTGGATAAATTCCGGCTGTGCCGATTTTTCTGTATATGTCCTGTCATGCCGTGTGTTGTGTGATTGTAAGTGCGATTAAAATCGTTTATAATATGATACATAGGATGCGCAGTTTCCGGCGAAAACAGTCTGGATGAACTGCGCTGTACAAATAAGTGCGGACTGTAAGGAGGAAATTATGTTTCATACGATCGATTACGAAAAGTGGGAGAGAAAAGAAATATTCGAACGTTTTGCAGGATATACCTATAATCTCACCGCAGAAGTTGATGTTACACAGTTTTTGGAAAGGATTCATGGAAATGGATATAAATTTTACCCGTCTGTCTGCTGGTGTATTGCCGATACGGTAAACAGTGATAGGGATTTCCGCTATGCAAAAGTGGACGGAGCCATAGGATATTATGAGAAGCTGAACCCCTGCTATACACTTATGCGGAAAGGGGAAGGGAATCTGTTCACTCATATGGTCACAGATTTCAGCAAAGATTTTGACTGCTTCTATAAGACTTTTCTGGAAGATAAGGAGAAAGCGGAAAACGGCAGCTCTCTGTATTATTACGGAAATCCTGTTCCGGGGTGTGTGGACATTACCATCCTGCCGAACACTGCATACCAGTCCATATGTTACGTGCGTCCGGCTTCTTTTGTAAATCCGGAATCGGGCAGCGAGAGCTACATACCCTTCATCACTGTGGGAAAATACCGGGAGATTGATGGAAGAATGAAAATGGCGGTGACAGGAAACTTTAACCATGCGGCAAATGACGGATATCATGCGGAAAAATTCTTCCGCCTGCTTCAGGAGAAACTGGATGCATTTTCCGCATAATGACGGGAAAGGACTGTAAAAATAAAGAAATCAGGCCGGGGTGCAGATCAATGCGCCCCGGCCTGTGTCTTTGATAATATAAAACTATTCTCCCTGATACTGGAACCAGTCAAAGTCAGCGCAGCCGCTGCCTGCCTGGTGGTTGGAGCTGGCATACATTCCTATGTAGACGCCGGTAAAGCCGTTGTTTATAACAGAGCTTAGAAGTGAGGCATCCACACCGGACAGGAAAGGTATCATCTCAGATTCCCTGTATCCATAGTAAAAATCATAGTCCGTGGTATTCCCCTGAACACTTAAATAAAGGCGTCTGCAGTCCTTTATCTCTGTTTCCTTTACCAGAGTGCGGCATCCGTTCTCTGTTTTGTAGAACTGCAGGTAAGGTGTGCTGCCCTTTTTCCTCATGACCATCAGATAATGGAAGCGGTCATCTTGTACCAGCGCGATTCCGGCCTCCTCATAGTCTGCGGCCGGACAGAATTCCATGGCCGTTTTAGCCAGAAAACTCTTATGGCGCTGTCTGCGGCCCACGAAAGAAGGGGTACAAATCTCCTCCATGACCTGCGGCCTTGTCATAAGGCGCAGATATCCGGGACGCTCCGTGAGGGAATAGAAAGGCTCAACCGGCGGATGAATGGTGTTCCACTGCATCTGAAGCGTGTCATCCTCAAAGTTGTCCCATTCCGGCATGAGCGGATATATGGTGCGGGGCAGGTTCGGAAGGCGTTCTTCCTCCTGTACAAGCCCGGTCTCATTGTCGATCATCGGCCAGCCGTCCTCTGCCCATACAAATGGTACCATGAAGGTCTCACGGCCCAGGTTGTAGTGTCCCCCTTTATAAGGGCGCACTGCCAGCAGTACCATCCACCATTCTCCGTTCTGTGTCTCCACAATATCGGCGTGTCCGGTAACTGAAATGGGATTGAGAAGAGGCATATGCCTGTGCGTCACAATGGGATTTCTGGGGCATATCTCGTAATCCCCGTCAATGGTACGGCAGCGGGCCATCTGTACACTGTGGGTGACAAAGGTACCGCCCTCTGCCACTAACAGATAGTAATAACCGTCCTTTTTGTAAATGTGGGGTGCTTCGATCCACTTACTTCTTGTCTTCTTTCCGTCCCAGATGACAGTTCTGGGGCCTTTGAACTGCAGTGTTTCAGGGTCCAGCTCATTTAAGTAAATGCCATGGTGTCCTTCGTAGAGCTTCTCCTCACTGATAAAGTTACCCACGTACCATACAGAACCGTCGTCATCGAAAAACAGACTGGAGTCAATGCCGTCAGCGCCCTCCACAACTACAGGGTCACTCCACGGGCCGGCAGGATTTTTGGCTGTAATGATATAATTATCGCGTTTTGCTTCACGTCCTTCGGATACGAACGTATTAATAATATAAAAGGTCCCTTCATGGTAACGGATGCTGGGTGCCCACAGCCCCTCGCTGGTTTCGCAGTTTTTGTAGTTAAGCTGTCCGGGTCTGTGGATGCCGTGGCCAATCTGCTCCCAGTGAACCAGATCTCTGCTGTGGAACACGGGCAGTCCGGGATAATATACAAAAGATGAGGTTACCATGTAATAGTCATCTCCCACACGGCAGATAGATGGGTCCGGATAAAAACCGGGAAGAAGCGGATTGTGAAAAGTGTCTTTTGTCATATCATATTCTCCTTTACAAAATTTCTCCATTTTCTCCATTATAGGCAGAGAATCCGTATTGGTAAATAGAAAAAAACGCCTTTTCCCTGGAAAAAAACATGATAAAAACATTTTTACAAAACCTGCTCCGTATAGTATAATGGGCAATGCAATGAAAAGCACAACACAATACATAGGAACAGGAGAAAACTATGGATTTATTTACATTATTTACACTGGCGGTTGGCCTGTCCATGGATGCGTTTGCTGTCTCCATCTGCAAAGGGCTTTCCATGGAGAAGCTGAGTATAAAGAACATGGCAGTGGTAGGTCTCTGGTTTGGGGGATTCCAGGCTCTGATGCCGGTCATCGGCTATCTGCTGGGAGTACAGTTCAAGGATAAAATAACTGCAATTGACCACTGGATCGCATTCATCCTGCTGGGATTTATCGGTGTCAATATGATTCGGGAATCCCTGGATAAAGAGGAATCCTGCCCCGTGGCAGGAGTGGATGCAAAGACCATGTTTCCTCTGGCTGTGGCAACCAGCATTGATGCACTGGCGGTGGGGATCACCTTCGCCTTTTTGGATGTGGCGATTGTGCCGGCGGCCAGCTTCATCGGTATTGTCACATTTGTCTGTTCCGTCTTTGGGGTAAAGGCAGGAAATGTCTTCGGCATGAAGTACAAATCCAAAGCGGAACTTGCCGGTGGTATTATCCTGGTACTTCTGGGGCTCAAAATACTGCTGGAGCATCTGGGAATACTGGGGTAAACAAAAAAGGAAAAAGAGAGAGGAGAAATGAGATGAAAAAATTATTCAAAAGCCTTCCTGTGCGTCTGCTGATCGGAGTAGTCCTGGGTATGGTCATCGGCCTTATTGCCAATGAGGCTGTCATGAATGTGGTGGTAACTGTCAAATACATTCTGGGGCAGGTCATCACCTTCTGTGTACCGCTGATCATCATCGGATTTATTGCGCCTTCCATTACCAAGATGGGAAACAATGCCTCCAAAATGCTGGGGGTGGCACTGGCAATCGCCTATATTTCCTCCATCGGAGCCGCGTTTATGGCTATGGGAGCGGGATACGGGCTGATTCCCCATCTGTCCATACAGTCTGAGGTGGAAGGACTGAAGGATCTGCCCGGCGTGGTGTTTCAGCTTGATATCCCGCAGATCATGCCGGTTATGAGCGCGCTGGTGTTCTCCATTATGCTGGGACTGGCGGCAGCGTGGACGAAAGCCCGCTACACAACGGCCATTCTGGATGAATTCCAGAAGATCGTGCTGAAGATTGTAACCAAATTTATTATCCCCATTCTGCCGTTCTTCATCGCTTCAACCTTCTGCGGATTGGCATATGAAGGGACGATCACAAAACAGCTCCCTGTTTTCCTGAAGGTCATAGTCATCGTTATGGCAGGACATTACATCTGGCTTACACTGCTGTACGTCATAGCCGGTGCATATTCGGGAAAAAATCCGCTGGAAGTGCTGAAATATTACGGCCCCGCGTATCTGACTGCCGTAGGTACCATGTCAAGCGCAGCTACTCTTGCAGTAGCGCTTGAGGGTGCCAGAAAATCAAAGGTTCTCAGAAAAGATATGGTGAACTTCGGTATTCCGCTATTTGCCAATATCCATCTGTGCGGCTCTGTCCTGACCGAAGTGTTCTTTGTCATGACAGTGTCAAAAATACTCTACGGCGAGCTGCCGTCTGTGGGTATGATGGTTCTGTTCTGTATGCTTCTGGGCATATTCGCCATCGGAGCACCGGGTGTGCCGGGCGGTACGGTTATGGCGTCCCTGGGACTGATCACAGGTGTCCTTCTCTTTGACGAGACAGGTACCGCGCTGATGCTCACCATCTTTGCTCTGCAGGACAGCTTCGGAACCGCCTGCAATGTAACGGGCGACGGTGCCCTGACCCTGTTTTTGACAGGATACGCTGAGAAACACCATGTGGAGGAGCAGGAGCTGAATATAGAATTCTGATAAGTATCTCCCCGGAAAAAATCCGGTTCTGCGCGCGGGCTGTATATCATGCAGTCCGGCGCATGAAACCCCGGAGAAAGCAGAAAGGACTGCAATCGCCGCATAGTACATGCAGTTCAGGTACTGTACTGAAAAAAACACATAGAAACGGATGTCTTTTCGGAAAAAACACTTGTGTTTGCAGGGCGAATATGATAAAGTATAAAACGTTGTGAAAGCAACGGCTCTGGAGAGTCTCAGTAAGAGCGCCGAAGGTGTACAGCAGTTTCATCAGCTGCCAATCTCTCAGGCAAAAGGACAGAGTATACACAGATAATATCTTGTATATGTTTTGTCGTACTCTTATGGAGACTGTGGGAAGCCACAGTCTTTTTTTGTTTCGTTATAAACGGAAGAAAACAGAAAAAAAGAGAGGACGGAAGAAAAAATGTTACAGGTAATTTTGCAGGAATTGAATCGCTTTATCACTTGGTTTGATCAGGTAGTGTGGGGACCGCCACTGATCATTTTGATCCTCAGCACAGGTATCTATCTGTCTGTGAGGATGGGCTTTTTACAGATTCGCCATCTGGGAAAAGCACTGAAATTCATGGTTAAGAATGAGAATGGCGGAAACGGCGAGGTGACCAGCTTTGGTGCCCTCTGTACAGCCATGTCAGCTACTATCGGCACAGGAAATATTGTAGGAGTGGCAACAGCTCTTGCGGCAGGCGGGCCGGGGGCACTTTTCTGGATGGTACTGGCAGCCTTTTTCGGAATGGCAACCAAATACGCGGAGGGTGTGCTTGCCATCAAATACCGCACCATTGACGGGGACGGCCATGTGCTGGGCGGACCATTTTATTATATAGAAAACGGCATGGGAGTCAAATGGAGGTGGCTGGCCAAAATCTTCGCGTTCTTCGGAGCCGGCGTGGGCCTTCTGGGGATTGGTACCTTTACCCAGGTAAACGGTATATCCTCTGCTGTGTGCAACTTTTTTGACCCGGAGAAAACAAACACCATATCTGTATTCGGCGGCAGTTATTCCATAGCAACCGTCATTGCAGGGCTGATCCTGACCGTGTGCGTTGGTCTGGTGATCATCGGCGGGCTGAAAAGGATCGCGCAGGTTTCGCAGATTGTAGTGCCTTTTATGGCTGTATTGTATTTTGGATTTGCATTCATTATCCTTGTGACACATCTGGGAGCAATCCCGGCGGCGGTTGTGTCCATTGTGAAAAGCGCCTTTTCCGGCAGTGCGCTGGCAGGGGGAGCCATGGGTACCATGATCGTTGCCATGCAGAAGGGAATCGCCAGGGGTATCTTCTCCAACGAGGCAGGCCTCGGAAGCGCGCCTATAGCTGCAGCGGCAGCACAGACAAAATCACCGGTGCGCCAGGGTCTTGTATCCATGACAGGTACCTTTATTGACACCATTGTAATATGCACCATGACAGGTCTTTCCATCGTTGTGACCGGAACCTGGAACACCGGACTGGAAGGGGTGGCGATCACAACAGCGGCATTCCAGAAGGGGCTGCCGTTTCCGCCGGTTGTGGCGTCAGTGGTCCTCATGGTATGTCTGGTATTCTTTGCGTTTACCACCATCCTGGGCTGGAATTATTATGGGGAACGCTGTATTGAGTATCTCTTTAACAGAAACAGAAAAGTAGTCCGGGGATACCGCTGGCTGTATATCCTGGCAATCTTTATCGGGCCTTACATGACGGTGCAGGCTGTGTGGAATATTGCGGATATATTCAATGCCCTCATGGCCTTCCCGAACCTGATTGCGCTGGCGGCTCTGAGCCGTGTGGTGTTCGCGGAGACAAAGGCTTATTTCGGAAATGCAGATGATGTAAAAGAAGATTTGACGCCGGAGGTGCCGGCAGAATCATAACATGGTCCGGAGGAAAAAACAGGTGCCCGCTGCTCAGGCAGGCATGATTTTTTTCCTCCGGACTTTTTATACAAAATAATTGGATAAAAATAGTAAAGATTAGGCTATGCAAACTCACAGAAATGTATTATAATAAGAACAAGATAATTTATCCGGTTTAAGGAAAATTAAGAGATTTGCTGTTGCAACTTGTCGAGAAAAAAGGTATCATGAAATGGAATATCTAGTGTAAGTGGAGATGGGAGTATAATGATGGAAGACGAAAGAGATCTGGAGTACGAGCGGCGGAGACAGGAACGCATGCGCAGACGAAGACTCGAAAAGAAACGGCAGATGCGCAGAAGAAGGATCATGCGCCTGGTAGCCATGGCAGCAGTGCTGGTGTTGGTGATCGGACTTGTGGGAACGGGCATACATAAGCTGATTTCGGGCAAGACAGGGGTACCGAAAGAGGGAACAGTGGAGGTGAAAGCCCAGACTACCACCCAGGAAGACACATCAGCGGCAACGAAACAGCCGGTCATGAGCGCGGCAGATTTGTCGAAGATGACATCCTCCGGTGTGATGGGATGGCAGCAGGATGACAAGGGCTGGTGGTACCGCGATACGGACGGAACCTTTTTCAAGAACGGCTGGAAGGAGATTGACGGTTCCAAGTATTATTTTGATGAAAACGGCTACATGAAGACCGGATGGCTGGAACTTGACGGGGAAGACTACTTTTTTGATGACAGCGGAAAATACGACGAGACTAAGAAGCGTCCCATGGTGGCTCTGACTTTTGATGACGGTCCGGGGGAATATACGGAAGCCCTGCTGGATTGTCTCACAAAAAACAATGCGAAAGCTACCTTTTTCATGCTGGGGCCTCAGGCGCAGGCATATCCTGAGATTGTGAAGGATTTAAAGGATGCCGGAATGGAGCTGGGCAACCACACATGGAGCCATGAGAATCTGACTACCTTAGGCGCCAGCGGGGTAACAGAGGAAGTGACAAAGACCAATGAGGCGATCAAAAACGCAGCAGGAGAATCTGCAACGGTTATGCGTCCGCCGGGAGGCGCGTATAATGAGGAAGTGCAGGCTGCCATCGGAATGCCTCTTATCATGTGGAGCATAGATACAAAAGACTGGGCAACCAAGAGCGAGGACCAGACGTATCAGGTGACTGTGGACAATGTAAAGGACGGCTCTGTAGTCCTGATGCATGATATCCATGAATGGTCTGTGAACGCGGCAATCCGCGCGATTCCGGAACTGGTGGAACAGGGCTACAAGCTGGTGACCGTAAGCGAACTGGCAGAGGCTAAAGGCGTGAAACTGGAAAACGGTGCGGCTCATTACTTCTTTGGGGAAGGCGAGCAGCAGGTAGAGTGATACATAACCTCTCAGGCAGTAATGTCTGGGAGGTATTTTTTTCTCTTTTGACAAAACTGGTATGGTTAAAAATATTAAAACTGGCATTTGTAAAAAGGACAGATGGCGGCTATAATTCATAACAACATAAATTTACAAAAGGTTTTCCCGAAAAGCAGCATAAAAGTCTGTCAGGATACTCTGTGGGAAGACGGAAAGGGAGTTAAAAATGGAAGACAGATACCAGTTAAATAAGGAGCTTGCACAGATGCTGAAGGGCGGTGTCATCATGGATGTGACCACACCGGAGCAGGCAGAGATTGCGGAGAAGGCAGGGGCCTGTGCTGTCATGGCGCTGGAAAAGATACCTGCGGATATCAGAGCAGCAGGCGGTGTGGCAAGGATGAGTGATCCCAAGATGATCCGGGGAATCCAGGCCGCTGTATCCATACCGGTTATGGCAAAATGCAGAATCGGACATTTTGCGGAGGCACAGATCCTGGAGGCTATAGAGATTGACTACATAGATGAGAGTGAAGTCCTCTCCCCGGCAGATGATGTGTATCACATAGACAAGAGAAAGTTTAAGGTGCCTTTTGTGTGCGGGGCCAAGGATCTGGGTGAGGCACTGCGCAGAATCAATGAGGGCGCATCCATGATCCGCACCAAAGGAGAACCTGGCACAGGCGATATTATCCAGGCTGTGCGCCATATGCGCATGATGCAGTCAGAAATGCGCCGGATCACTTCCATGGAGGAGGATGAACTGTACGATAAGGCAAAGGAGCTGGCAGTTCCCTATGATCTGCTGATGTATGTGAGGGAGCATGGAAAACTGCCGGTAGTGAACTTCGCGGCAGGCGGTGTGGCAACTCCCGCGGATGCCGCGCTGATGATGCAGCTCGGCGCAGAGGGGGTATTCGTAGGTTCCGGTATCTTCAAGTCCGGCAATCCCGAGAAACGGGCAGCAGCCATTGTGAAGGCCGTCACAAATTATAAAGACGCAAAAATGATCGCGGAACTCTCCATGGATTTGGGCGAAGCCATGGTGGGAATCAATGAGCAGGAGATTGCGCTTCTCATGGCGGAGAGAGGCAAATGATGCGGGCAGGTATTCTGGCACTTCAGGGTGCCTTTGCAGAACATAGAAATATGCTGGAACGTCTCGGAGCAGACTGTGTGGAGATTCGGCAGCGGACTGACTTCCGTGAAAATCTGGATGCGCTGGTCCTTCCGGGAGGAGAGAGTACAGTCATGAAGAAACTGCTCACAGAGCTGGAGCTTCTGGAACCGATCAGGAAAAGCATAGAGGCTGGCATGCCTGTCATGGGGACCTGTGCCGGGCTGATTCTGTTGGCAGAAAACGTGGTGGGAGGGGAGCCCTGCTTCGGAACCATGCCGGTCACTGTCAGGCGGAACGCCTATGGCAGACAGTTGGGAAGCTTTCAGACAGTGGAGGAGATGAAGGGTGCAGGACAATTTCCCATGACCTTTATACGGGCGCCTTATATTGAAGAAGTCCGTGATGGTGTGGAGGTCCTTGCAGTCACAGGAGGTAAGATTGTGGCAGCCCGTTATGGCAGACAGTTAGGTCTGGCCTTTCATCCGGAACTTACCGACAACCCGGATATACACAGGTATTTTATAGAAGAGATCTGCAGAAAATAACATGCCTGCAGGGGAGTTTAGGAAGGGGAGGTCCGTTTGCGGACCTCCCTTGTAGATTCAGGATTTCTTATTCCCCGTAATAAGCCTTGAGATAGAGTTCTTTCATCTCAGACATCAGCGGATATCTGGGGTTGGCGCCGGTACACTGGTCATTGAAGGCGTCCTCCACCATTGCGTCCAGAGTGGCCAGGAAAGCTTTTTCTTCCACGCCGTATTCCCGGATCGTCCGTTTGATCCCGACTCTTTCTTTCAGCCGGGCAATGGCTTCGATGAAATTTTCAAACACTTCATCATCGTTTTTGCCCTTGATGCCGATGAAGCGGGCAACCTCGCAGTATCTCTCCTTTGCGTGAGGATAAGGATACTGGGAGAAGGTTCCCATCTTAACGGGAGCCGGGTCCGCGTTGTAGCGCATGACAAGCTCGATCAGCAGGGAGTTGGCGATGCCGTGCTGGATATGGTGGTAGGCACCAAGTTTATGCGCCATGGAGTGGCAGATGCCGAGAAACGCATTGGCAAAGGCCATACCTGCCAGGGTGGAGGCATTTGCCATCTTCTCCCTGGCCACCGGGTCGGCAGCGCCGTTCTCGTAAGCGGACGGCAGATAATCAAATATGAGCTGGACAGCTTTCAGTGCAATACCGTCCGTATAATCTGTAGCCATGATGGACGCGTATGCTTCCAGGGCATGGGTCAGCGCATCAATACCGGAGGAACTGGTCAGTCCCTTTGGCTGGCTCATCATGAAATCCACGTCTATGATCGCCATGTTGGGAAGAAGCTCATAGTCCGCGATGGGCCATTTGGTTCCGGTGGTCTTGTCTGTGATGATGGCAAAGGGTGTTACCTCTGAACCTGTACCTGAAGAGGTGGGGACAGACACCATCATTGCCTTTTCTCCCATTTTCGGGAATTCGTAGACTCTCTTGCGGATATCCATGAAATCCATAGCCAGATCCTCAAAGCTGCATTCCGGGTGTTCATACATAAGCCACATGATCTTGGCTGCGTCCATGGCAGAACCGCCGCCCAGGGCAATGATCACGTCAGGGCCGAAGGCATTTAACTGCTCCAGGCCTTTCTGGGCGCACTGCAGGGTGGGGTCAGGTGTTACATCGAAGAAGCAGCTGTAAGGAATGCCCATCTCATCCAGTTTGTCCGTAATGGGTTTTGTGTGGCCGTTCTGGTAGAGGAATGTATCAGTTACCAGGAAGGCTTTCTTTTTGCCGTATACATTCTTCAGCTCATCGAGAGCCACCGGCAGACAGCCTTTCTTGAAATATACCTTTTCCGGGACTCTGAACCAAAGCATGTTCTCTCTCCTTTCGGCAACGGTTTTGGTGTTCAGCAGGTGCTTCACACCCACGTTTTCGGATACAGAGTTGCCGCCGTAGGAACCGCAGCCCAGGGTCAGGGACGGAGCCAGCTTGAAGTTGTAAAGGTCACCGATTCCTCCGTGTGAGGACGGGGTGTTGACCAGGATGCGGCAGGCCTTCATGCGGTCTGCGTGCTGTGCCATCTTCTCCGTCTGGGACGGATGGATGTACAGGGATGCAGTATGTCCATAGCCGCCGTCTTTGATCAGCTGGTCAGCCATGTCAAGTGCAGTATCAAAATCCTTTGCCTTATAGAGGGCAAGGACAGGTGATAATTTCTCATGTGCAAAAGGTTCTGAGACATCCACAGAAGTCACTTCGCCGATCAGGATCTTTGTCTCTTTCGGTACTGTGACACCTGCCATCTCAGCAATGACTGCCGCGGGCTGGCCCACAATCTTGGGGTTTACAGTCCCGGCTTCTGTCAGGATGATCTTGCGTACCTTGTCAAGGTCTGTCTTATTCAGTACATGGCAGCCTCTTTTAACAAATTCCTTCTTAACATCATCGTAAATGTCGGCAATCGCAGTGACAGACTGTTCGGATGCACAGATCATACCGTTGTCAAAGGTCTTGGAATGGATGACAGAATACACGGCAGTGGGGATGTCACAGGAACTGTCCATGATGACAGGTACATTGCCCGGGCCTACGCCGATTGCCGGTTTCCCTGAGGAATAGGCGGCTTTCACCATTCCGGGTCCGCCTGTGGCCAGAATAACATCCACGGATTTCATCAGTTCATTGGAGAGTTCAATGGTAGGTTCTTCAACCCAGCCGATAATGCCTTCCGGTGCCCCTGCTTTTACAGCGGCATCCAGCACGATCCTGGCGGCTTCAATGGTACACTTTTTGGCTCTCGGGTGGGGACTGATGATGATGGCATTTCTGGTTTTCAGACAGATCAGACATTTGAAGATAGCTGTGGATGTGGGGTTCGTGGTGGGGATGACCGCGCCTACGATACCGACAGGTTCAGCAATCTTTTTAATGCCGTATGAGGTGTCCTGTTCCACCACGCCGCATGTCTTTACCCGCTTATAGGTGTTGTAGGTATACTCCGCTGCGTAATGGTTTTTGATGACTTTGTCCTCCACAATGCCCATTCCGGTCTCGGCAACAGCCAGTTTTGCCAGCGGGATACGCTGTTTGTTCGCTGCCATGGCTGCCTCAAAAAAGATTCTGTCAACCTGCTCTTGCGTGAAGGCGGAAAACTTTTTCTGTGCTTCTTTCATGGAAGCGATTCGCTGCTGCAGTGCTTCCACGCTGTTGATGGGTTCCGGGGCTTTGTTCTCTGGTTTTTTTGCCATAGAAATCCTCCTTAAAATATTTGGTTTTTGGTTTGAGCCCTTACTCATTTTGAAGTACGTGAAGTTTTATGTTCCGTCTTGTCGGTTTGTGTAGATTATTTTACCATGAAATGGAAGATAAGACAACAAAAAAGAATTAGTATTTTGCATAAATTAATAAAAGTCTGAATATTACAGAATATTCTGAATAATAAAGACAAAAAAACACCGCCAATGCCCGTAAGGGAGATGGCGGTGTCTTCTGTTTTTATTTTTTATATCCTTCGCGTTTGCGCAGGCGGGAATCCAGGGTTTTCTTGCGGATTCTGAGGGACTTGGGAGTCACCTCAAGAAGTTCGTCTGTGTCAATGAACTCCAGAGCCTGCTCCAGACTCAGAACTTTGGGGGGAGTCAGCTTCAGGGCTTCGTCGGCGGAGGAGGAACGCGTGTTGGTCAGATGTTTCGTCTTACATACGTTCAGTTCGATATCCTCCGGTTTGGCGCTCTCACCGATTACCATACCGCTGTATACCTTCTCGCCGGCACCGACAAAAAGTGTACCTCTGTCCTGGGCGGAGAAGAGGCCGTAAGTAACGGTCTCGCCTGCCTCAAAGGCAATGAGGGAACCCAGCTTGCGGTAGAACATGTCGCCCTTATAAGGGGCATAGCCGTCGAAGGCAGTGTTCATGATTCCGGTGCCTTTTGTGGAGGTGAGGAAATCACCGCGGAAGCCGATCAGTCCTCTGGACGGGATATGGTATTCCAGACGGACGGTTCCGTCACTTGAGGGGCTCATGCCCTGCAGTTCACCTTTCCGTTCGTTTAATTTATTGATGATGGTTCCGGAGAATTCTTCGGGTACATCAATGTAGGCAATCTCGATAGGCTCCATCTTTTTGCCGCGCTCATCTTCATGGTAGATGACCTCTGCTTTGCTGACTGCGAATTCATAGCCCTCACGGCGCATGTTTTCAATCAGGACGGAGAGATGAAGCTCGCCTCGGCCTGATACTTTAAAGCAGTCAGTGCTGTCGGTATCCTCCACACGAAGGCTCACGTCAGTGTTCAGCTCGCGCATCAGGCGCTCCCTTAAATGGCGGGAAGTGATGAATTTACCTTCCTGACCTGCCAGGGGGCTGTCATTTACCAGGAAGTTCATGGAGATGGTCGGCTCGGAGATCTTCTGGAACGGAATGGCCTCAGGGTTTTCCGGTGAGCAGAGCGTATCGCCGATATGGATATCCGCAATACCGGAAATGGCTACAATGGAACCGATGCCGGCTTCTTTTACCTCTACCTTTCCGAGTCCGTCAAATTCATAGAGCTTGCTGATCTTTACTTTTTTCTTCTTGTCCGGGTCGTGGTGGTTTAAAAGGAGTACCTCCTGGTTCACGGAGATGGTACCGTTCTCCACCTTGCCCACGCCGATACGACCTACATATTCATTGTAATCAATGGTACTGATGAGTACCTGTGTGCCTGCGTCCGGGTCTCCGGTGGGAGCGGGGATGTATTTGAGAATCGTCTCAAATAACGGCTCCATATTCTCCGGTGAGTCGGATAAGTCCAGAACTGCATGGCCGGCTTTTGCGGAGGCATACAGGAACGGACAGTCGAGCTGGTCGTCTGAGGCATCCAAATCCATGAGAAGTTCCAGGACTTCATCAATGACTTCGTCAGGGCGTGCCTCCGGGCGGTCGATCTTATTGATACATACAATGACGTGCAGATCGAGCTCCAGAGCTTTTTTCAGTACGAATTTTGTCTGGGGCATGGCACCCTCGAAGGCATCCACCAGCAGGATAACGCCGTCCACCATTTTCAGGACACGCTCCACTTCGCCGCCGAAATCAGCATGGCCCGGTGTATCTATGATATTGATTTTTGTATCCTTATAGTAAATTGCTGTATTTTTAGAAAGTATCGTGATACCGCGCTCGCGTTCAATATCATTGGAGTCCATGACGCGATCCTGGACCTCCTGGTTTTCGCGGAAGACACCGCTCTGTTTCAGAAGCTGATCCACCAGCGTTGTTTTGCCGTGGTCAACATGGGCAATAATTGCTACATTTCTGATGTTTTCTCTTTTCGTTTTCATAAATAACCTCTTTTCTAAAGGAAAAACCGCTGATTTACGGCTAAATCCAGTCACATTTTATCACACTTATGAGTAAATACAAAGCAGAAATAAATATTTTTTCAAAAAAAATAAAAAAAGTTGTTCTAAAAAAAGTATAGCCAGAATAAATATGATATAGACAAAATACAAGTCAGAGGAAGGGGTAAATAATTCAATGGCAGATAAAATAATTGAAAACAATCAGGTATCCATCATGGGAGCCATCGCATCGGAGTTCGAGAAAAGTCACGAGGTATATGGGGAAGGATTTTACATGGTGGATGTGCTGGTCAAGCGTTTGAGCGGTTCCGAGGACAAAATACCGCTTATGGTTTCCGAGAGACTGGTGGATGTGACACAGAGCTATATCGGCGAGTACATACAAGTGCAGGGTCAGTTCCGCTCCTACAACAGGCATGAGGAGAAGAAAAACCGGCTGGTTCTCTCTGTGTTCGTGCGGGAACTGACCTTTGTGGAGGAAGAGGACGAATCCATAGAGACCAATCTCATCGAACTCAATGGATATATCTGTAAGCCTCCGGTCCACCGCATGACTCCGCTGGGCAGGGAAATTGCAGACATCCTGCTGGCTGTCAACCGGCCTTACGGAAAATCCGACTACATACCGTGTATCTGCTGGGGCAGAAACGCTAATTTCGCCAAATCCTTCGAGGTGGGCGGACGCCTGCATATCTGGGGCAGGATCCAGAGCAGGGAATATATTAAGAAGCTGAGTGAGACAGACACAGAAAAGCGGATCGCCTACGAGGTGTCCGTAAGCAAGCTGGAGTATGGGGAGACATACAGCTAAAACGGCAGAATGACTGCCTCCGAAATAAAAGAAGCCTGAGATTCCAATATTGCATTATTTGGCCATGTGTAGTAATATATACACAACTCTTAAATAAAGCGTCATAGAATCCGCAAGAGGTGTAATGTATGGAAAATGAAGGATTAGTGCAGATATACTGTGGACCCGGCAAGGGCAAAACCAGTGTGGCCATCGGGCAGGCAATACGCGCTGTCGGCCACGGGAAGACTGCCATTGTCATTCAGTGCCTGAAAGGAAGAGCAACTTCCGAACTGGATTACCTTTCTGTTCTGGAACCGAATGTAAGACTGTTCCGGTTTGAGAAGAAGGATAAGTATTACGAAGACCTGACCGACGAAGAGAAGCAGGAAGAGAACTGCAATATCAGGAATGGCCTTAACTATGCCAGAAAGGTATTGGTTACGCAGGAATGCGACATGCTGATTCTGGACGAAATTCTGGGAGCAGTGGAATTCGGTATTATAACCGAGGAAGAGGTGGAGGAACTGATCCGGACCAAGGATGAGGAGACAGAGCTGATCCTGACCGGAAATGTGGTTCCGGACCGTCTGAGGGAGGCAGCCGACAGGGTGGTTTCTCTGGAGGTTATAAAATAAAGGCTGCGCAGGCAGCCCAAAAGTTGCAGTTGACACAGGAAGAAAAAGCAGGAATGCAGACATAAGGAGGAGAAAAATGGCTATTTTTACAGGTGCAGGTGTGGCGATCGTTACACCTATGAAAGAAAATGGTGATGTAAATTTTGAAAAACTGGGAGAAATCCTGGAGGAACAGATTCAAGAGGGAACGGATTCCATTGTAATCTGCGGAACTACAGGAGAGTCTTCCACACTCACCCATGAAGAACATCTGGAGACCATTAAATACACAATCGACAAAGTGAATAAGAGGATCCCGGTAATCGCAGGAACCGGCTCCAACTGTACGGAGACAGCGATCTACTTATCCACAGAAGCTGAAAAGTATGGTGCAGACGGAGTTCTTCTTGTAACTCCTTACTATAATAAGGCTACTCAGAAGGGCCTCATTGAACATTACACGAAAATTGCCAATTCTATCAAGATTCCGGTGATCCTCTACAATGTGCCGAGCCGTACCGGCATTAATATCCAGCCTAAGACGGTTGCATATCTGGTGGAACATGTGGAGAATATTGTAGGTATCAAGGAAGCTTCCGGTGACATCGCGCAGGTTGCTGAGATGGCTGCCCTGACAAGAGGAAAGCTTGATATCTATTCCGGAAACGACAACCAGATCGTACCGCTTCTTTCCCTGGGCGGAAAAGGTGTTATCTCTGTGCTTTCCAACGTTGCACCGAGATTCACACATGATATGGTAGCAAAATATTTGAACGGAGACATAAAGGAGAGCTGTGATATGCAGCTTGATGCCATGCCTTTGATCAACGCTCTGTTCTCGGAAGTTAACCCGATCCCTGTAAAAGCCGCCATGAATCTTATGGGCATGGAGGTAGGTCCGCTTCGCTCACCGCTGACTGAGATGGAGGAGGCCAACAAGGAAAAACTGAAAGAGGAAATGGTAAAGTTTGGTCTGAAGCTGGCATAAACCAAACCATATCCGATTCGTAAAAAGACGGTAACTGTGAAGACCTGTGAAATCGTTACGAAAGAGGAATAAAAGATGATCAGAATAATTATGAGCGGCTGCAACGGCCATATGGGTCAGGTCATATCCGGACTTGTGAAGGATGACCCGGAGGCAGAGATTGTGGCAGGCATTGACCTTGTAGATAACCGTGACAACGGATATCCGGTGTTCACGAATATAAATGACTGTGATGTGCAGGCGGATGCCATGATCGATTTTTCTTCCGCCAAAGCCACGGAAGCTGTCCTGGCCTACTGTACGGCTAAGAAGCTGCCTCTGGTTCTGTGCACCACAGGGCTTAGCGAAGAGCAGCTTGCACAGGTGGCGAAGGCTTCCGAGAGCACAGCAGTGCTTCGCTCTGCCAATATGTCCCTGGGTATCAATACGCTTCTGAAGCTGGTGCAGGAGGCCGCAAAGGTTCTGGCCGGTGCCGGCTTTGATATGGAGATTGTAGAGAAGCATCACAACCAGAAGGTAGACGCGCCCAGCGGGACAGCGCTGGCACTGGCAGACAGCCTGAATGAGGCTATGGACAACCAGTACCACTATGTATATGACAGGAGCCAGACGCGCGAGAAGCGTGACGCTAAGGAAATCGGTCTGTCTGCTGTCCGCGGAGGCAGCATCGTGGGAGAACACGAGGTGATCTTCGCAGGTCCGGATGAGGTGATCGAATTCAAGCACACAGCCTATTCAAAAGCCGTATTCGGCAAAGGCGCTGTGGAGGCTGCCAAGTTCCTGAAGGGAAAAGGCCCGGGCATGTACAACATGAGCAATGTGATCAATGGATGATTTATAACGGCAGGTGTATACTGCCGCTGTTGTGGACGCATTTTTAAAATTAAATTTTGAACCGCCGTAAGACTGTACAGATGCAGTGTTGTTTTACGGCGGTTTTTCCATTTTCTCCGGTATATGCGCGCATACATAAATTCTCACGGAAACGCACATATTAATCGTGACAGTAAAAGGTGCGAGGTGCCTTTTATCGTTAAGTACAAAGAGGAAAAGGAGAAACAACCATGCGTAAGATGAAGAAACTTTTATTAAGTGTCCTTCTGGCAGGTGTACTGTGCATGACAGCCGGCTGCGGTGCCACAGACAATGGCGGCAGCAACGCAGCCACAGAGGACAGCAAAGCCGGTGACAACAAAGCCGGTGACAATAACGCCGGTGACAACAAAGCCGGTGACAACAAGGCAGGCGACAACAAGGCAGACGACAACAAGAACGGAAACAAGGACGCCAATACCAATGATAACGGCGCAGCCAATGACACAGGTACAGGAAGCGGAGAGGCCGGCACAGGCGACGGCATGGTAGGCGACCTGGGAGAAGACATCAAAGACGGTGTGGAAGACCTGGGCGATGATGTGAGAAACGGAGCAGAGGATGTAGGCGATGCAGTGGAAAATAACGCTGGCAATGCCACAGACAACAATACCGGAAATAATACCAACAATACGACCACAAACACTCCGTAATCTTTGTATGCGGCAGATACACCGGGAAACCGGGTATCTGCCACTACATATAGTATATGGAAAAGTAAGGAAACAATACTCTATACAAAAAACTTATAAAGGTTAAAATTTTCTAAAAACTGTTGAACAAACGCGGGAATATTGATATAATAAGAATACATTACAGGAGTAAAGGTCCTGTAAAATACACGTTAAAGGGGTTGGACATCATGAAGTTTATTATAAGCGGAAGAAACATCGATATTACGGACGGATTAAGAAGTGCGGTAGAGGACAAGCTTGGAAAGCTGGAAAAATTCTTCACAGATGACACCGAGATTCATGTAACACTGAGCGTAGAAAAAGAACGTCAGAAAATTGAGGTGACTATTCCAGTAAAAGGTAATATCATCCGCTCTGAACAGGTGAGCAACGATATGTATGTCTCCATCGACCTGGTAGAAGAAATCATCGAAAGACAGTTACGTAAATATAGGAAAAAAATCATCGACAAAAAACAAAACGCAGGAACCTTCCAGCAGGCATTTATCGAGAAGGATTTTGAAGATGAGAACACCAATGAGATTAAGATCATCCGTACCAAGAAATTCGGATTCAAACCCATGTATCCGGAAGACGCATGTGTACAGATGGAACTTCTGGGACACAACTTCTTCGTATTTTTGAATGCTGAGACGGAAGAAGTGAATGTTGTCTATAAGAGAAAAGGAAATACTTACGGACTGATCGAGCCGGATTTTAGTGAATGATCAGTAAGTAATAAAAAGGCTTCGGAGAAATCCGAAGCCTTTTTTGACGGAAACATTGGTAAGATTATTTTGAAATATTAAATTCAGCCGTCTCCTGAGCGGTCTTAAGTTCATCATCCAATGAAGCGTTCTCCTGTATGACATTTGAAAGAGCAGTGCACATGGCATCCCTGGCATCGTAGTAGAAGGGGCTGGTTACACTGGATGGGATCTCAGAGGAATATTCAACAATTTTTTTGTAAATAGCATCATTGCCAAAAAAGTCAACAGGCTGTTCATAAATTGATGATTCCCCGGCAGGCAGCCATGTAGACAGAGCGCCTTTGGACAGGATGTCATCGTAAAGTTCCTGACTTCCTGCAAAAGTAGATTTAAAGAAATCCTGAGCCAGTTTTTTGTTTTGACATTGGGAGGTGATCGCCCATGTTGAACCGCCGTTGCTGGAATAATTAGTTGCGTTTGGTGCGCTGTCAAGGCGCGGAAGGTTGGTTACAGCCCATTTTCCTGACTGGTCTTCTTTGGCTTCAACGGAAGCTATGATCCAGCAGCCATTCATGGCGCTTGCAACAGTGCCGTTGTTGATGGAGGCAATATACTGGTCCCAGCCGGGCATTTCTTCCAGGGTTTTGTCCTTTACCATCTGTACATAGATTGACATACATTCTTTTAGGACATCATTCTGATCCAGATTCGGGCTTCCATCTTCCAGGAAGAGCGAGGCTCCGCAGGACTGCAGCATCATCATAATGATATCAGGAGTTGCGGATTTTGCCGTAAGCATAGGCTGTCCTGTCTTCTCTTTTACTATTTTAGCTTTTTCCATATAATCAGACCATGTAATATCTGTAAAATCTTCCACTGTGAATCCGGCCTGTTCCAGATAATCCGTGCGTATGCAGTTAACAGCAGTTCCGCTGTCAAAAGGGATTCCCATATTTTTTCCGTTTACTATGGAGTAAGAGGTCTTGGCTGCGGAAAACTGGGAGAAATCAATACCTGAGTCTGTTAAATCGGTAAAAATTTCGGGATAATTCTGTGCAAATTTCTGAAAAGAGGCATCCTGAATCAGGAATATGTCCGGCAGAGCGTCCAGCTCCCCTGCGTTAGCAATAGTGGTAAGTTTTGTCTCAATATCCTGGGACTCAATTTCTGTAATATCCACATGAAAACCCTCGTGTCCGTCTGCTGCGTATAATTCGGCGGCTTTATTGATGGCGTAAATGTTAAAGTTGGGGTCCCATGTCCAGACTGTCAATGTATTGTCAGCAGAAATATTTGAAGTGTTTTCTTCCGGGGTATCACTATTTGAAGTGTTTTCTTCCGGGGCGGATGACGGAGCCGGTTTTTTGCCGCAGGATGATGCTGAAAAAACCATAAGACCGGTGAGTATGACTGCGATTATTTTTCTTTTCATTGTAAAAACCTCCTATCTCTACAACAAATATCCGTTTTTAGTTATTCTGCCTCCATAACCTCTTCTAGGATCATGCACTGGCGGGGAGACATGGAAACCAGGCCTGACTTTCTGCATTCGCTTATGATGTCATAATAGAATCTATCCAGATTTACATTTACGGCTTCATTATTGTGATTCATGAGGAATGTATACTTTTTTCCTTCTTTGGCGCGGAAGGCTATTTCCACATTTTCAGGCAGGCTGTATTTTGGAATGTTCAGACTGCAGCAGATGTCTGTCAGCAGTTTCCGGATAAATGCATGCTCCGGACTTGTACCAATGTAATAGGCATGTCCGTCACCATAAGCGTTGACGGTCACACATGGTGTGTCACGGTAAAAATCATCTCCGTAAAGACCAATAACGCTTGCCGTTTCCAGGCGGATGAGGTCACAGATTTCTCCGCATTCGTATCTGGAACCATCATTTAAAACGATACTGTTTTTCATATCAGGGTACATACCGTCTATCTCTTCAACCCAAAGACCAAGAATATCGCGGAAAGCACCCGGGTAGCCGCCCAGTATTACATTGTCCGTTCTGTCTGTAATACCGCTCAGGAAAGTGGTGATGAAGGTACCGCCTGTGTTTACATAGTCTTTTACTTTTTCGGAAAATGCAGGGGAACACATGTAAAAACACGGTGCGGCGATCAGATCATATTTCTTGTCCATGCAGGTAGATTCACAGACGATATCTACGGATATACCCATTTCGTAAAACGCGCGGTAATATTTCAAAACCTGGTCATAATACTTCAGATGGCAGTTATGGATCGCTGACCCCTCGATGGCCCACCAGTTTTCCCAGTCAAACAGGATTGCAGCTCTGGCATCCGGCATAGCGCCCTCCACAGTATCTTTCAACCGTTCAAATTGTTCACCAAGACGAATCAGTTCGGCTCCCATTCTGGTGTCCAGTCTTCCGCTGTGGGGAACCATGGCGCCGTGAAACTTTTCTACACCGCCTCTTGATTGTCTCCACTGGAAGAATAGGTTGCTGTCAGCGCCGTGGGCCGTACTCTGCCAGCAGATATCGGCAACTTCTCCGGGACGCTTCACAGGGCCGTAATCTTCCCAGGAGATATTACCCGGATTTTGTTCCATCATATAAAAGGGCTGTGATTTCATGGAGCGCATCAGGTCGTGGATAAAGGCTGGTTTATACATGGGAGTATGGATCGTGGGATAGTTATCCCAGGAAATTACATCAATCGCTTTGGAAACTTCCCAGTAATCATAAGTCTTTACCAAATCAGAAAAATTGTTGGTGACGGGGAGGCTGGAGTACTTCCGTATCTCTTTTTTCTCATTTTCAATACAGGAACGGACACTGCTGCTCATAAAACGCATGTAATCAATGTACTGTCCCTGGAAACAGGCCACATCCCGCCCTGCCAGCTGGTTCTTTTTAATATCTGTGAGATAGCTGGGGGGAAGTATTTGGGAAAAATCAGTATATGTATGTCCCCAAAATGCAGTATTCCATGCAGTGTTGACAGCATCAATGTCCTCATATTTCCTTTTAAGCCAGTTACGGAATTCCTCTGCGCAGGCCGGACAGTAGCAGTAAAAATGGTATTCGTTATTGATGTGCCACAGTTTTACGGCAGGGTGATGCCCATAACGTTTTGCTAATTCACCGGCGATCCTGGCAGAATATTTTCTGTATACGCTGCTGTTGGGACAGATCTTTTCACGGGATCCACCCTGGACTCTGCGTCCTTCAATATCCACATGCATAATATCAGGATATTTTTGTTCCAGCCAGTAAGGCATTGCTGTTGTGGGGGTTGCAAGAATAACATCAATATGTTCCTGGTATAATCTGTCAAGAATTCGATCCATCCATTCAAATTGAAATACACCGTCTTCCGGTTCCAGCTTCGGCCATGCAAAGACACCCAATGTAACACAGTTTACATGCATTTCTTTCATGAAACGGATATCTTCCTCTATCGTTTCGGGTTCCCATTGTTCTGGATTATAGTCTCCTCCATACCACATAATTTTCTCCTCCTTTTTACGATGGAATATGATTCTTTGGTGTACCATTTATTAATTGGTATACTAAAATGATAATACCAATGAAGATAAAAATCAACCAAATATTTATAAAATATGTACCAATAGTGTGGGCAAAAAATTGTTTAATTGTAACATATAACAGTCAAAACAGAATGTGCTGTTGCTTAATATGGTACATTATTGGTATAATACTTAATAAAGGACCATGTTTGGGAAATGATAGATGGAAAATGAATAAGGAGACCTTAGATGATCGATAAAGATAAAAACAAACCAATTTATAAACAATTAGTGGATGAGATTCTGGAAGATATTAAACAGGGAAGATTAAATCCTGAGGATAAACTGCCTACAGAAAGGGAATTGGCCGAACGACTGGGGATTTCCAGGGGAACAGTTAAAAAAGCATATAAGGAACTGGCTGATAACGGAGTGATCGAAGTAATACAGGGAAGCGGCTCGTATATCCATAATAATACAATAATGACTGGGAATGAGAAAAGGATGGCCGCAATTGAGCTGCTGGATGACCTTCTTGATACACTGGAAGACTGGAATTTTTCAATTTCGGAAATCCTCAATCTGATGAATATAAGCCTTGCAAAGAGGGAGGGAGGAAACGGAGGACTGCGTGTGGCAGTGATTGACTGTAATGCGGAGTCACTGGAAATCTTCAAAAAGCAGCTTCTTTACATACCGGATATCAGCATATCGGCTTTTTTAGTGGAGACAATTCTGCTGGATGATAACCCGCAGGCACTGCTGTCCAGTTATGATTTGATTCTAACGACAACCACACATTATGAACAGGTGGCGGAGCACATTGGAGAACAGAAAAATATTCTGGTGAAGGTCGCCGTAGCACCCAGCAGAGATACCATCGTGAATATTTCCAGACTGGATCCTTCTTCATCCGTTGGTATTTTCTGCAGAACCAATAAGTTTGCACAGATTATTACAGATCAGCTTGCTTATTTCCTGCCAAAACTGAAATCTGTCAGCACCCACTTTGAGAACACCTTGTCCGTGGAGGCAGACGGCATGCTGCTGGGACAATATGATGCCATTGTCATTAATCCTGATTCCATATTGCTGGAACAGCGGATAACAGACGGGCTGCTGGAACAGTATATTGCGAAAGGCGGAAAGGTCATACCGTTTCACTATTTGATTGACAATGGCAGTCTGATTTATCTGGAGGAGCGGATAACGGCAGTCCTGAAAGAAAAGCATTTGGGCCGGGACATGGAGCAGTCCCATTGAGCACCCGCTTTTTTTTGTTGTTTTCAAAGAAAGAAAGTGTTACAATGTAAAGTAATGTGGAATAATATCCACGAAAATAGGTTTCCCTAATTTACGGAAAATCTGTTGCAGTCTGAAAATTGGAAAATTAGGAGCATAAAACATGAGTTTAGTTCAAAAAATGTTTGGAACCCACAGCGAGAGGGAATTAAAGCGTATTACTTCCACTGTGGACAAAATCGAAGCTCTGCGCCCCACCATGCAGGCGTTAAGTGACGACGAGCTGCGCGGTAAGACCAGAGAATATAAAAAACGTCTGGAAGAGGGAGAGACACTGGATGACCTGCTGCCGGAAGCATTTGCCACGGTGAGAGAAGCTGCAAAACGTGTGCTGAACATGGAGCACTACAGAGTGCAGCTCATCGGCGGTATCATTCTTCATCAGGGCCGTATAGCCGAGATGAAGACCGGTGAAGGTAAGACCCTTGTCTCCACACTTCCCGCATATTTAAATGCGCTGGAAGGCAAAGGCGTACACATTGTAACCGTCAACGATTACCTGGCACACCGTGATGCGGAGTGGATGGGCAAGGTGCATGAGTTCCTGGGACTGACCGTAGGTGTGGTTCTGAACTCCATGAAAAATGACGAGAGACGTACCCAGTATGCATGTGATATCACGTATGTGACCAACAACGAGCTGGGATTTGACTACCTTCGTGACAATATGGTGATCTACAAAGAGCAGCTTGTACAGAGAGATCTGCACTATGCTATCATCGATGAGGTTGACTCCGTGCTGATTGATGAGGCCAGAACACCTCTTATTATTTCCGGACAGAGCGGAAAGTCTACCCGTCTCTACGAAGTCTGCGATATTCTGGCAAAACAGCTGGAGCGCGGTGAGGCCAGCGGGGAAATGACGAAGATGACAGCCATCATGGGCGAGGAGATCATCGAGACCGGAGACTTCATTGTCAATGAAAAGGACAAGATCGTCAACCTGACCGAGCAGGGTGTCCACAAAGTGGAGAAATTCTTCAGCATTGAAAACCTGGCTGACCCGGAGAACCTGGAGATCCAGCATAATATTATTCTTGCACTTCGTGCCCACAACCTTATGTTCCGCGACCAGGACTATGTGGTAAAAGATGACGAGGTCCTGATCGTAGATGAGTTCACAGGACGTATCATGCCGGGACGCCGTTATTCAGACGGTCTTCACCAGGCGATTGAAGCGAAAGAGCATGTGAAGGTGAGAAGAGAGAGCAAGACACTTGCCACTATTACCTTCCAGAACTTCTTTAATAAATACAACAAGAAATCCGGTATGACCGGTACTGCCCTCACGGAGGAAAAAGAGTTCCGTGACATTTACGGCATGGACGTTATTGAGATCCCCACCAACAGACCGGTGGCCCGTATCGACAATGACGATGCTGTTTATATGACTAAGAAAGAAAAATTCAATGCCGTTGTGGAGGCCATCAAGGAAGCCCATGCCAAAAAGCAGCCGGTGCTTGTGGGTACCATCACAATCGAGACCTCCGAGCTTTTAAGCCGCATGCTGAAACGCGAAGGCATCCAGCACCAGGTATTGAACGCCAAGTTCCATGAAATGGAGGCTGAGATCGTAGCCCATGCCGGTGAGGCGGGTACGGTTACCATTGCCACCAATATGGCCGGCCGTGGTACGGATATTAAGCTGGACGATGTGTCCAGAGAGGCAGGCGGTCTGAAGATCATCGGTACAGAGCGCCATGAGTCAAGACGAATTGACAACCAGTTACGAGGCCGTTCCGGACGTCAGGGAGACCCGGGTGAATCCCGCTTTTACATTTCCCTGGAAGATGATCTGATGCGTCTGTTCGGTTCCGAGAAGCTGATGTCCGTGTTCAAATCCCTGGGCGTTGCGGAAAATGAACAGATTGAGCACAAAATGCTCTCCAGTGCCATCGAGAAAGCACAGAAGAAGATCGAGGGCAACAACTACGGAATCCGTAAGAACCTGCTGGAATATGACCAGGTTAACAACGAGCAGCGTGAGATCATTTACAAAGAGAGACGCCGGGTTCTGGACGGAGAAAACATGAGGGAATCCATCTACAAGATGATCACCGATACCGTGGAACACGCGGTTGACATGTGTATCTCCGATGACCTGGATTCTGAAGAATGGGATCTGGGAGAACTGGACAGCGTTCTTCTTCCCACAATTCCGCTGGAGCCGATCACAAAAGAGAAAGTAAAAGGTCTGAAGAAGAACCAGTTAAAACAGAATCTCAAAGAAGAGGCAGTCAAGCTCTACGAGGAGAAAGAGGCAGAGTTCCCGGAACCGGAGCAGCTTCGTGAACTGGAGCGTGTCATCCTTCTGAAGGTGATCGACCAGAAATGGATGGATCACATTGATGATATGGACCAGCTCCGCCAGGGTATCGGCCTGCAGGCATACGGCCAGCGCGATCCAAAGGTAGAGTACAAGATGCAGGCTTATGAAATGTTTGACACCATGATTTCCGCTATTCAGGAGACCACCCTGCGTCTGCTGTACCACGTAAGGATCGAGCAGAAAGTGGAGAGAGAGCAGGTTGCCCAGGTGACAGGTACCAACAAGGACGAATCAGGTCCTAAGAAACCGGTGCAGCGCGCAGAGAAAAAGGTATATCCAAATGATCCCTGCCCCTGCGGAAGCGGTAAGAAATACAAACAGTGCTGCGGCAGAAAGCCGGTTTAAACAGTACGCACAAAAGACCACAGTAAGATACGGGGCTGTTACATCCGGAAATTATCCGGGCTGCAACGGCCCCGGTATATGTCAGCACACGGGTATGTATGAAATACATCCTATGTGAGCAGGAAGGTGAGAAAATGGGACAGATGGTGGATTTCACCATGGAGCGCGAGGGTCTGGTAAAACCCGGCGACCGCGTAGAGCTGAAGGAAGACAGGGCCAGCACCATGTCGGGTATGATGTATTATTATACCATCAAGGATGCCATTGCCATGTCCAGCAATCTGAAACGGCCGCTCACAAAGCTTGCAGGCACTGTGCGCAGGGTCGAACAGCAGGTATCCATTTACATGGTGACTGTGGAGATCGACGAAGAATAAAATATAAAAAAATATTCACAGAAAGAGGTGAAGCTAAATGGTAGAATTAGACCAGTTCAAATATACTTTGAACAACTACACAGGACCATTAGTGGAAGTGAGGGATTCACTTTAACCTGGCTAATAAGGAAAAGCGGGTTGAAGAATTAGAGAGGGAAATGGAGGCACCGGATTTCTGGGATAACCCGGAGCGGTCCCAGAAGATGATGAAGGAGCTGAGCACCCTCAAAGAAGATATAGAGATTTATAACAAGCTCCAGAACCAGAAGGAAGAGATCGAGCTGATGATAGAGATGGGATACGAGGAGAACGATGCCTCTGTCATCCCTGATATCCAGGAAATGCTGGATGAATTTATCACAGACTTTGAAAATATCCGTGTGAAAACACTGCTGTCCGGAGAATATGACAAGGACAATGCTATTGTCACCCTTCACGCAGGTGCAGGCGGAACCGAGTCCTGTGACTGGGCCAGCATGCTGTACCGTATGTATATGAAGTGGGCTGACCGTCACGGTTTCAGTACAGAAGTGCTGGACTATTTGGACGGCGACGAGGCCGGGATCAAGTCCGTAACCTTCCAGGTCAACGGCGAAAATGCTTACGGTTATTTGAAGTCCGAGAAGGGCGTACACCGCCTTGTCCGTATCTCACCCTTCAATGCGGCGGGAAAACGGCAGACTTCCTTTGTGTCCTGCGATGTGATGCCGGATATTGAGGAGGATGTGGACGTTGAGATCAAGGATGATGATCTGAGGATAGACACCTACCGCTCCAGCGGTGCAGGCGGACAGCATATCAATAAGACCTCTTCCGCCATACGAATCACCCACCTTCCCACAGGAATCGTGGTGCAGTGCCAGAATGAGCGGTCACAGTTCCAGAATAAAGACAAGGCTATGCAGATGCTGAAAGCAAAGCTGTATCTCCTGAAGCAGCAGGAGCAGGAACAGAAGCTCTCTGGCATCCAGGGTGAACTGTCTGATATCGGCTGGGGCAGCCAGATCCGTTCCTATGTCATGCAGCCGTACACCATGGTAAAAGACCACCGTACAAACGAGGAATCCGGCAATGTGGATGCGGTTATGAATGGTGCCATTGATAACTTTATCAATGCTTATTTGAAGTGGATTGCCTTGGGAAATAAGAAAAACAGTTGATAAAATTGCCTGAATGTGCTAATATCTTTTGGAGACATACAAATGTATTTCAAGAACAAACAAAGGGGAAGAAAATGTCGGACAATAAAAGGTATTTTGTAGTAACAGAAAAAGCAGTGCCGGAAGTCCTCCTGAAAGTAGTGGAAGCCAAGAAACTACTGGAATCCAAGAGGTCTGTTACGGTGCAGGAAGCAGTGGAAGCTGTGGGTATCAGCAGAAGTTCCTTTTATAAATATAAGGATGATATCTTTCCTTTTAAAGAGAAAACCAAAGGACAGAACATTACATTCATACTTCAGATGGATGACGAACCCGGGCTGCTCTCTGCGGTCCTGAAGACCATTGCCCAGTATCACGGCAACATTCTGACCGTTCACCAGAGTATTCCGATCAACGGGATTGCCAGTCTGACCATCAGCGTGGAAATCCTGCCCACACAGGGGGATGCGGAGACCATGGTGGATGAAATAGAGCACATTGAGGGCGTACATTATCTGAAAATCTTAGGCAGGGAGTAGAAGCATGATACAGATAGCAGTATTAGGATACGGAACCGTAGGTTCAGGAGTAGTGGAAGTTATCAACACCAATCATGAGAGCATCAACAAAAAGGCCGGCGAGGAGATCAACATCAAATACGTGCTGGATCTCAGAGAATTCCCGGGGGACCCGGTGGAAGATGTTCTTGTGCATGATTATGAGACGATCATCAATGACCCGGAAGTACAGATCATCGTTGAGGTTATGGGAGGCGTGGAGCCTGCTTATACCTTTACAAAGCGTGCGCTGGAGGCAGGAAAATGTGTCTGCACCTCCAACAAGGAGCTGGTTGCAAGACACGGACTGGAGCTTCTGGAAATCGCCAGAGAAAAGGACATCAACTATTTGTTTGAGGCAAGCTGCGGCGGCGGGATCCCCATTATCCGTCCACTGAACTCTTCTCTGACAGCGGACGAGATTGACGAGATTTCCGGTATTTTAAATGGAACCACCAACTATATCCTCACCAAAATGGCAGAGGAGAATGCTGACTTTGAGGATGTGCTGAAAGAAGCGCAGGAGAAAGGCTATGCAGAGCGCAATCCGGAAGCGGATGTGGAAGGCTATGACGCCTGCAGGAAGATTGCGATTCTCTCCTCACTGGCATTCGGATGCCATGTGGATTACGAGGACATTTATACAGAGGGAATCACCAGAATCACTGTGGAGGATGTAAAATATGCCAAAGGTCTTGGTATGAGCATCAAGCTTCTGGCAACCAGCAAGAGGGAAGACGGCAGATTCTATGCCATGGTAAGCCCGGTGCTTGTAGGCCAGGACAGTCCGCTCTACAGCGTAAACGGTGTATTCAACGCCATCTTCATACACGGCAATGTGCTGGGTGACGCCATGTTCTACGGCAGCGGCGCAGGCAAGCTCCCCACTGCAAGTGCAGTGGTGGGCGATGTGGTTGACTGTGCAAAGCATCTGCACAGAAATATCATGATGAGCTGGAGCAGCAAACGTCTGGAACTGATGGACATCAAGGATGTGGAGCATCCCTTCTTTGTCCGCATCAAGGGCAGCATGACAGGCGATATCGGCAGCGTGGAAGAAGTATTCGGAAAAGTGAAGACTGTGGGCGTGCCTGACGTTGCAGGTGAATTCGGTTTTGTCACGGCTCCCATGAGCGAGGCGGAATTCGAAGAAAAGGCTGCCGGGCTTCCGGATATCATCACAAGAATCCGTATGCGTGCATAGAGGTGTTAAAAATGAAATACGTTTTAATATTAGGTGACGGTATGGCAGATGAGCCCCTGGAGGAACTGGGTGGCAGGACACCTCTGGCCTATGCCAATACTCCGGCAATGGATGAACTGGCATCCATGTCGGAGATCGGTATGGTGAAAACCGTACCGGAGGGCATGAATCCCGGAAGTGATACAGCTAACCTGTCAGTTCTGGGCTATGACCCGAAAGTATATTATTCAGGACGTTCTCCTCTGGAGGCGCTGAATATCGGTGTGGATATGAAGGACGGGGATGTTGCTATCCGTGCCAACATTGTCACAGTCTCCGAGGAAGAGGAGAACTACGAGGACAAGAGGATATTAGACCACAGCTCCGATGAGATCAGCACAGAGGATGCCGCAGTGTTACTGGAAGCGGTAAAAAAAGAACTGCAGAATGAGATTTTCCAGTTCTATGTGGGAACCAGCTACCGCCACTGCCTGATCTGGGCAAAAGGCGATGTGGTGCCTCTGACACCGCCCCATGATATCCGCGGAAAAGAGATCAAAGAGTACCTGCCAAAAGAGCAGCAGCTTCTGGATATGCAGAAAAAGAGTTACGAGATCCTGGCCCGTCACCCGCTCAATGAAGAGCGGAGGAAAAAAGGCCTGAATCCGGCAAACAGCCTGTGGTTCTGGGGTGCAGGAACAAAACCTGCTTTGTCTCCCTTTGAGGAGAAATTCCACAAAAAGGGCGCCATGATCTCTGCGGTTGACCTGCTGAAGGGAATCGCTGTGGGCACGGATATGTACAACATAACCGTGGAAGGTGCCAACGGCGGCCTGCATACCAATTATGAAGGAAAAGCCCAGGCGGCTGTGGACGCACTGCTGAAAGAGGGATATGATTTTGCATATATCCATGTGGAGGCTCCCGATGAGATGGGCCATCAGGGCAGTGTGGAAAAGAAAATAAAAGCAATCGAATACCTGGATGCAAGAGTGATCGCCCCGGTAAAAGCAGCGCTGGATGCTTCCGGCGAGGATTACCGCATGTTGATCCTCCCGGACCATCCGACACCAATCTGTGTGAAGACACATACATCGAACCCGGTTCCTTATCTTCTGTATGACAGCCGGAGACAAGAGTCTCATGACTGGAAATATAATGAAGAAGAGGCCATGGCGGGGGGAAAACTGGTGGAAAAAGGGCATGAGCTGATGGGTTATTTGCTTGAGGTGTAGAGGATTGTAAATGAGCAGAATGGATAACACCATTTCAGATAAGAAACGGCCTGCCGGATATTTTCCGTCAGGCCGTTTCCTGTTGTATAAATTTAATCCCTTTCAAACCCATTCCTTCTGTAACATACCACAAATAACCCAACAGCCAGCACAGCCTCCACCACCATGATCACAACACTCCCCGCCTGCAGCACACTGCCTTTATCAGCGGCAATATCCATGATCATATCCATAAGTATCCCGGTAAAGAAGAATTTGGAAATGGTGGACAGAATTTCAATAAAATTGGAGAACATGGGAACCATCATGAGTACCAGCAGGACCGGTGTGGTGATCGTACCCGCACTCACCTGGTTTTTGGCAAAAATACCAAGCAGCATACCGATGATACAACTGATCAGAGAAGATAAGATCGTCACCACGGAATACAGCACCAGGTTTTTACCGCTGATAATATAACCGCTGACCGGCATCAGCACATAGTTCAGAATGACGGTTGCCGTGAACACGGGCAGGATGCAGCCGATGAAATACTCCATTCCGTTTACAGAGGAGGTCATCAGGACCCGGAGTGTTTTCTTTTCCTTTTCCTCGGCCAGCAGCAGGCTGGTACAATATATGCCGCACATACCGATGTTCATCACCAGTCCCATGCTCAGCGCATAGGCATTCATGGAGTCGGCAGAGGAGCCTCCGTTTGCCATCTTTCCATAGAGGATACGCATCAGCAATGTGAAGCCCAGTGCGAATAACGGCATGATGATGCAGTTTTTTCCCATAAATGCCTTTGTCTTTACCTGGGCAATGGCCATGATCTTGTTCATATGTAAAGTCTTCATGATAACTCCCTCCCTGTGACATTTAAGAATACGCTTTCCAGTGTCGGCTCGCAGGAGTGCAGTGTTTCCACCTGGTTCTCTGTCATCCAATTATGGATCCGGCCTATGTTCTCTTGGTTCTGTTCCAGCAGATGTTCCGTTCCGTCATGCAGCCGCACTGCGTATTTTTTGATTTTATTATGTTTGAGGCAGATGTCTTTCGGCGTGCCGTATTCTACGATAACGCCTTCGTTCAGCAGTGCCACATGGTCACACATTTTTGTGGCTTCCTCCATATTGTGGGTGGTCAGGAAAATAGCCATGCCCTGTCTTTTTAATTCCAGCAGCATTTTATGTATCTCTATGGCTGTGGACGGGTCCAGGCCTGAGGTGGGTTCATCCAGAAACAGTACCCTGGGGCTGTGCAGCACGGCTCTTGCCAGAACAAGACGCTGGGTCTGGCCTTTAGAAAGCTTGCCTGCAGGCTTGTTTTTCTGTTCGTACAGGCCAACCTGTCTGAGCACTTCGTCAATCCTATCCTTTTTTACTCTCAGTATTTTTGCGAAATACTCCAGATTTTTATAGACTGTCAGATATTCATAGATTCCGCTGTTGTCTGTGACGATTCCAATCTGTTCGTAAATGGTTTCATCGATGTCTCTGGAATTGATCCCCAAGATATAGGCTTCGCCGGAGGTCTGTTTTAACTGTCCGGTGATGATTTTTATGGTGGTGGTTTTGCCGGCACCGCTGGGTCCGAGAAATCCCAGGATTTCGCCTTCGTGCAGCCTGGCATCAATGTTTTTCAGCACAGGTTCTGTTTTATACTTTTTTGAAATGTGTTCCAGTCTGATATATTCTCTACTCATATGGGTTCCTCCTTGTTTTCTGTTCCGAGAATATCATTTCCGGGGGAGGATTTGTCCTTTCCTTCCTAAATGGTATCCGCTGCTTCCCAAACGGCAGAACTGTGCTGATTCCGCAAAAAAAGAACGCACGATCAATTCATGCGTCCCAGTAATTTTGACTTTTCTTTTCTTGATACTGCGCAGATCTCTCCGCCCACTGTGACAGTATTGTGCCGCAGGTCTACCTTCTCGATTTTATCGATTGCCACCAGGTAAGAGCGGTGGATTTTCATAAACCTGTCATCCAGCTCTTTTTCAATATCGCTCAGACTTCCCAAAAACTCCATTCGTTCATGCTTTCCATGCAGAATCACAAAATGCGGTTTGGAGGAAGTTTCAAAGAAATAAATATCCTTAAGCGGAACATGCCGGATGGTATCGCCTGTCTTAAAGGTATAGTATTCCACCGGGTCAGCTTTTTCTTTTACAAGGCGGCTCTGGATGGAGGACAGGCAGCGGGCAATGGAGGCGGAAAGCCCGTCTGTCATGTCTTTTACAATATAGTCAAAGGCCTCCACATGATACTGAAAGGTCTTGTAAGCCAGATCACCGAAGCTTGTGATATAGATAATGGTGCCATTGGGGTCAAGCTCCCGAATCTTCTTTCCGAGAAGAAAACCGTCATATTCCGGATGCTTCAAATCCACATCTAGAAAGTAAATATTTCGTTTGTCCTGCATCTGTCTCAGTTCCTCCAGCAGGACAACCGGACTGTCGCAGCTTTGTGCTATCTGCATGTCATACTGCATGATGAGTATTTGGTTCTCAATATGTCTGGCTATCTCCTTACGGATTCTATCGTCATCATCGCATAACAATATCTGAATCATGAATGATATCCTCCAATTCTGATCTCCTGGTAAAAACGTCCGCTTTTGCAGAATGCGGCGCAGCTCACATTCTGATACGGCTGTGTGATCTCCTGATAACTGTAAAGTCCCAGTCCACGGCCTTTTCCTTTTGTGGAATATCCTTTTTGAGAAATACGGTTCATGTCAATCTCCCCGGATATTGGGTTGCTGATAAGGAAAACCACCTGGTGATTCTGGGCGGTGAGTATGATGTCAATGTCCCCGCGGGTTTCTTTCACCGCTTCTATGGCATTGTCAGTCAGAATGCCCACACAGCGCAGAAGATCCTGGAGTTTCATGTGGCAGCTTCTGACAGGATACAGAACCTCCACATGGCAGGGAATGTTAAGAGCGTGCATCTGGGAGATTTTTGTCATGAGCAGGCTTTTTAATTCTATGATTTCAATATTCATCATCTGGTTGGCAGACTGTATTTTGGCACCAATGCTCTGATCAAATTCGTCCAGCATGTTGTGCATATACCGCTCCAGCGCCTCTGTTTTTCCCTCTTTTATGTCAAGATACATGCCTGACATCATATTTTTAAAATCGTGGCGGTACAGGCGCACATCTTTCTGGATTTCCTCTAAGTTCTGAATATAGGCGGTCTGCTGGGCAATGATGCTCTGCTGTGCCTTTTCATTTTCATCATGAATGATGTTTTTGGTAAGATAGCGGAAAAATGCGGCGGACAAAAACAGCAGACCAAGTCCCACAACCGCCAGCGTGTTGTTATAATCCAGATGAAGGATTGAAAATATAAGAAGAATATGCGGCGAACCGGACAGAAGGAATCCGATCAGCGCTGCCATAACGCAGTACCGTTTCTTTTTCAGGCAGCGTTCAATGAAGGAACAGGCATCTATTTTCGTGATTATTTTTCCTATAAAATAGGTGAAGATAATCAGCAGTGTGATGGAGATGCACTGGTTTTCCAGGGAACCCAGTGCGTACTGCTTCGGAATGAAAAAGAAAGTGATCAGATACGTCTGGTAGTAAATAAAATATGCAAAGGTCCCGGCAATGGCCGTTTTCGCAATATTGCGCTCAATGACCAGATAAATGGAGATCAGATTGAACAGCAACGCTGTCATATCCAGGAAATAAGACAATATTGTGATCGGTATAAAAGTAAAGATCTGTCCGGCAGCCCCAAGATAAACCATGGGGGAAACAAGCAGGTCCAGGATGAGAGCAGCAAGCAGAAGCTTTGGCCAGGGGACTCTGCGCCCGAGTATTCTGCAGCTCAGATAATGGATGACAACCTCCGTAAAATAGCTGGCTGCAGTGTAAATCATGATTGCGTATATCATATGTATGTTCCTTATATAATTATTTGCTTATCCAGATTCAAGTATATCTGTCAAGATTCAAAGCGTCAATATGTTTTTTATTCTGCTGTCTAGGCCCCTTCCCTGCCCATTTGCCAAACAGCGGATTTTGTTATATACAAACCTTGTGGTATACTATAAATATACATAACAAGACACGGAGGATAGCCATGAGATCCAAAATATTAGTTGTAGAAGACGAGGCGGCGATCAACGATTTGATCTGCCTGAGCCTGGAAACCGCGGGATATGAAACGGTATCCTTCCGGGATGGAGGGAAGGCCGGAGTGTTTCTGGAGGATTGCCATGCAGAAGACTGCGATCTGGCACTGCTGGATATCATGTTGCCGGGAAGGGATGGGTTTGAACTTCTGCCCCTCTGCAGACAGAGAAAAATACCGGTTATCTTTCTCACTGCCAAGGGGGAGATAAACAATAAAGTGAAGGGCCTGAGAGAAGGTGCCGAGGATTACATAGTAAAGCCCTTTGAAATCCTGGAACTGCTGGTGAGAATAGAAAAGATCCTGGAGCGCTGCCACAAGAAGGAGGATGAGATCCATATGGGCGGTGTGATCATCTATCCCAGGGAGCGCAGAGTGGTAAGGGACGGCGGGGAAGTAGTCTTAAAACCTATGGAGTTTGACTGTATGATGCTGTTTGTGAAAAATAAAAACATTGCGCTTACCAGGGATCAGATACTGAATGAGCTGTGGGGCATCCGTTTTGAAGGGGAGACCAGGACCGTGGATGTCCATGTGGCCAGAATCCGCAAAAAACTGGGGTGGCAGGATATCATCAGGACAGTTCCCAGAATCGGTTACCGGCTGGAGGTGACAGAGTGAAGATTCGGACAAAAATCTGTCTGGTCTGTGTGGCTGCCATGCTGGTTATGTCTCAGTGTTACTCTGCATTTATGCTCCATGTCTCTTTGAAGACTCAGCTTGCGCAGATTTATGCGTATGAGAGCAATACGTTTCATAACAAGCTGAAAGAACTGGATACCCGTATGCGGAATTTTGGTATTGCTGAGACGGACACTGAGATACAGGAGAAAATCATGCAGGATGGCATCAGGCACTATCTGGGACTGGAATATGCGGTTTACCGGGACGGAGAGGAAATATACAACCCCACGCCATATGATTTCGGGAAAAACGGCGACAGCTATCCCTCCTATTATGAAGTACAGATAGACGGGCGCTATCTTTTGATCATGGGCAGCACATACGATCCCGGTGGGGAAAATACCTACGACATTTGGCATTTTAATGATGTGACAGGCATCCATGAAAACAGTTGGAAAATGTTTCTGAAAGGACTGGCAGCCGCATTTCTTTTCACCGCTGTTATTGCGGCGGGCATGGTGTTGGTCATCCGTGTCATTCTGCATCCTCTGTACAGTCTGAGAGATTCGGCAAATGAAATCGCGGGAGGAAATTACGCGTTCCGTATACCAATAAAAAAGATGGATGAGGTGGGGGAGATCAGCGGGAATTTCAACCGCATGGCAGAGAAAATTGAGGAGCATGTGGAGACATTATCCGATACCAATGAGAAACAGAGGCAGCTTCTCGGCAGCCTGGCGCATGAGCTGAAGACGCCCATGACGGCGATCATCGGATATTCTGACATTCTCCTGAAAATGAGCCTTTCGGAACAACAGAAGGAAAAAGCCCTGCAGTATATCGGAAGTGAATCCAGACGTCTGTCCAGGCTCTCCGCCAAAATGCTGGAACTTACAGGTCTGTATGAGGAGGAGCCCGAAAGTCTGGAAATGAGGCATACATCTGTAAAAGTGCTGCTGGAACGGGCAGAAGCTCTCATATCCTTCCGCCTGCAGGAGAGGGGACAGATATTGGAAATCCGCCTGGCAGATGATGCACTGTGTCATGATATGGATGAAGATCTGATGACCAGCCTTCTTCTGAATTTGCTGGACAATGCCTGCAAGGCATCTGATGAGGGACAGAAAATATATCTGGAAGCGGACAGCCGGGGAATCTATGTGAGTGACTGCGGTATCGGCATTCCCGAGGAGGAGCTGACAAAAGTAGAGGATGCCTTTTATATGGTGGACAAATCAAGAGCCAGGGCGTCAGGAGGTTCCGGCCTGGGACTTGCCCTCTGCAGAAGGATCGCAGAGCTGCACCATGCGGAAATGAGGATAGAGAGCAGGCAGGGAGAAGGGACAAAAGTCAGCATTTTGTGGAAATAAGCAGAGATTGTAACTATTCAGCCAGCTGAATCGTTACGGGTATTCGCCCATTAAAAATCGCTTCGCGATGGGGCGAATACCTGCCGCCACTACTCTTTTGCACGGTCAGCGCAGTAAATGCGCAGACCTGACTGAACAGTTACCAGAGATTTACAAATTGGTTACAAATCGGCGCGGTTTTTTTACATGAAGCAGGTTAATATGGAGTTAGGAAGCAGAGACAAGCAGGAGGAATGACAATGAAGAAATCTAAAGTCTGCATATTGACTGGTATAACAGCCGGGGCTTTGCTGCTGACCGGCTGTCGGGAAACACCCGATTCTGTGATCGTAAAACAAAAGGGCGAAAAGGCAATTGAGAAATACGAAGAAGAGAAAACAGATACATCTTCCGGCGAAGCATCCCGGAATATCAGGGAAAAACTGAGTGTGCCGGAAACCTTCAGTGAGGACATAACAGCGGAGGACGGAAAGATCATCATCCATACCGATGCTGCGGTGGAACTGCCGGACACCACAGGATTTTCCACTGTGGAAGTAAAGGCTGTGCCGCTGACACAGGAGTTCATGGATACCATTACAAACGGCCTGTTCCCTGAGAAGAAAATGTATGAACCGGAATACTATTACGGAATGACAAAAGAATACTACCAAAACAAGATCAATGAAGTGAGGGCCCTTATGGCGCAGGACAGCGCAGAGTCGGAATCCGGGGAGGCACTCACACAGGAAGATCTGCAGCAAATGCTGGAAGAATACGAAGCTGCATATGCGGAGGCACCTAAGAGCCTGGAAAAAAAGGAGACGGCCCCTCTGCTGACCGAGAACGGCACGGGAGACCCCAGGTTCAGCGGTGTTGCGGAGGATGAAAATGGACGGCCGTACAGTTATTTTGTCAAAGCCTCAGCGGACGAACCGGTCAGTGTACAGGTCAAATATCTTGGAGATACAGAAAACGCATCTGACCAGGCATTATGGAGCGATTATACACCTGCGTCTCAGTATGTCCCGGAGGAGCTGGGAACAGAGGAGAAAATAAAATCCGCTGTGGGTATTTCCTATGAGGAGGCAAAGAAGACCGCAGACGAAAAAGCTGCGTCCATAGGCATTTCGGATATGTCCGCTGACGCATGGGATTATGCCATATGCCGTGATATAGAAAGAAGTGACGAGGTTATCAAAACAGGGTTTGTATTTTATTATACAAGGAAGATAGACGGCTGCCCTGTTACCTATACAAGTGCGATCGGGGGAGGCCTTGAGGATATGGACAGCACCATTGAGCCCTGGACATATGAACATCTGAGTATTGTCATCTCTAAGGAGGGACTGGAGGAACTGTCATATGGCAGCCCCTATGAACTGGGGGAGGTGCAGGTGGAAAATGTAAAGCTGCTGGACTTTGAGGAGATTGCGCAGATCTACTCCCAGATGATGCAGTATAAATTATCAGGGGAACTGGAGGGCGGATACATAAAATCCTGTAAAGTGAATGTGAACAGGGTAACACTGGGATATTCCAGAATCTACAGCCCGACCCAGGATAACCGAAGCGGTGTGCTGGTCCCTGTGTGGGATTTCTTTGGCAATTATGAGAGGACACTGAATGAGGGGGAGGGCCCGGCAGATACGGATACGGAGCGATACAACAGTCTTCTCACTATAAACGCTGTGGACGGTACTGTGATAGACAGGGGACTGGGGTACTGATGAGAGACTTGGGGAAAATAAAAGCAATGGTGCGTTTTCATTTTCTTGGTTTCTGGAAAAATCCACGGATTCTTATCACCTTTCTTTTAGCTGTGGTACTGTGCTTTTTGCTCAGTGACCGGGTACTTCGGGTGGCAGCGCATTTTGAGACAACCATGCAGGGAGCGGAGCCGTTCATATGGACGTTCGGAGACGGTACAAATGTACTTCTGGCCTCTCTGCTGCTGATTTTAATGTTTTCCGATGTTCCGAAGCTGAGCCCGGTGACTCCCTTCTATCTGTCCAGAATGAAACGGATGCAGTGGATGATATCCCAGTTTCTCTATATTGCAGCGGGAACTGCCCTGTATGTGGCATTCATTATGTTCGTAACCGTCATTCTGTGCCAGAAATACACCTATCCGGGAAATGTATGGAGTGAGACAGCAGTGAGAATCGCATATTCCGGGCTGGGAGATTCCCTGGGAATCCCTGCAAGCGTGAAGGCCATGGAGAGCATTACTCCATATGGATGTATGCTGCAGACTGTCTGTCTTATGCTCCTCTATTCCTGGACCCTCTGCTTTCTCATGCTGGCAGTCAATATAAGGTTCGGCAGATCACGGGGAATGTTTGCGGGAATATTCTACAGTCTGTACGGATTTCTTCTGGAACCGGAGACCATTGCGGGTATACTGGGGCTGGAGAAGCAGCAGCGCTACAAGGTCAATATTCTGGCAGGCTGGATAAGTCCCTTAAATCACGCGACCTATCCGGGGCATACGTTCGGCTATGATAATCTGCCCTCTGTCTTCCAGTCCGGTGCGCTGTTCCTGGCCTTTCTGGTCCTGTTATTTCTGCTGGCTGGCAGGGCGCTGAAAAGCTATAATTTTACTTTTATGGGGTACTGAATATGGATGGGAAACGTATGATAGGGCGCAGAACCACCTGGCTGGCTGTGATCCTGGGCGTTATGGGACTGGTCATAGGGACGAAATTCCCTGAGTTTGACAGTCCTCTGACAGGTGGGAGCTGGTATAAAATGGCGGAGAAAGCCCTTACCTCTAAAACTGTGGTCTTTTTTGTGCCCATAGTGGCGGTTCTGCCGTATGGGGATGTATGGATTGGGGAGAAAACGTCAGGTTTTCTGCGGTTCTATGTGACCCGGAAAGGGAAAAAGGAATATACGGCTGACAGGCTGTTTACAACTATACTCAGCAGCTGTTTTGCATGGACATCAGCGATTGCTGTAACGCTGCTGTTTTATTTTGCGCTTTTTTATCCCATGGAGGTGAAATCTGAGTGGAAATGGGTGATGTTTCTTCCGCTTCTTCAGTCCGCGGCAAGACTGCTTCTGGTGGCTGCTGTACTGGCGGATCTGAGCGGAATCATGGCGGTTGTGTCCGGCTCTGTGTATATGGCATATGGGATTCCGTTTGCAGGATATTACCTTCTGACGATTCTTCATGAACGTTATCTGGAAAGTGTCTATGTCATAGACCCACAGTCCTGGATCAAGGGGGCAGGGGATTGGGGAAAGGACAGTATGGGGATCTGGCTGTTTTTAATATTGCTGGTGTTTCTTACAGCGGCATTGTATGGAGGACTGTTATATGGCAGATGCAGAGAACTCTGATTATGTAGTGATAGACCGGGTGACAAAGAGATTCGGTGAGGAAATGGTTCTGAAGGAGACGACCATGACGATGAAGCGGGGAAAGGTGTACGGGATCGTAGGAAATAACGGTTCCGGCAAGACTGTACTCATGAAATGTATCTGCGGCTTTCTGCCTGTCACATCGGGGAGCATTTGTGTGGGGCAGAAATATATAGGAAGAGATACGGATTTTCCCGAAAGTCTGGGTCTGATCATTGAGACACCCGGATTTCTGACAGAGTATACGGGGAGAAAGAATCTGGAAATTCTGGCTGATCTGAAACGCAAAGTCTCCGGAAAGGGCATTCGGGAGTGCCTGCAGAAGGTAGGGCTTGACCCGGATCTGAAAAAGCCTGTGTCGAAATATTCCCTGGGTATGCGGCAGAGACTGGGGATAGCACAGGCAATAATGGAAAATCCGGAATTTCTGATTCTGGATGAGCCGTTTAACGGTTTGGATAAAAAGGGGACGGCTGATATCAGGGCCATACTGCTGGAGTTGAAAAAACAGGGCAAAACAATTTTGCTGGCAAGTCATAACAGTATGGATATTGATATTTTATGCGACGAAGTCTATGAGATGGATGCAGGTGTCCTCCGGCGTGTGCGGGGAGGAAAAGAGAAAAATGGGGAGGTGTGCGTATGTTAAAGAGAATACGGAAATCGGCAGTGTTTCTGCTCACTTTCTGTATGATGCTGCAGAACAGCCGGACAGCATACGCCGGGACGGATCAAACTGCGCCGGAGCCGGCGCGGCAAATAGAGCAGAAAGGACAATCAGGCTCGGACGGTCAGGAGAGCCAGTCATCCCAGGAGGACCGGTTATCCCAGGAGGGTCAATCATCCCAAGGGGGTCAATCATCCCAAGAGGGTCAGTCGTCCCAAGAGGGGCAGTCATCCCAGGAGGGTCAGTCGTCCCAGGAGAGTCAGTCATCCCAGCAAGGCCACCCGGCCCAACAGGTTCATCTGGGAATAGACAACACCCATGTATATGCAGGCATGGAACATTCATATGGCGAAGGATACGTCCCAACCGAAGCAGACAATAAAATAAGCCTTGTTGTTCCCTTCACTGCTGACGGTGCCCTCAAAGACAATACCCTGACAGTGACTGTCGGATTTAAAGAAACAAAAGAGACGCCATTTCAATTAAAGAATTATCAGGCAGATGTTAAACTGCAGACCGTCACCTTCAAAGAGGAACAGGCAGATGTCTACCTCTACACAGTGGATTTATTCCTGCAGGAGGAACGGCATGCAGGCCAGTACCCTGTCAGTGTGCAGGCACGGGGGATTGACGGTGAAGGAAATCAGGTCACTCTGGAATATGTGATATTTACGAATGTAACAGGAGCCGGAAGAAATCAGCAGGATAAAGAACATCCGGAAGATCCGGAAAACCAGGAGACTCCGGAGGCAGAAACCGGCGGAGAAGGCAAAATACTGCCGCCTGAAGTCGGTGGAGATACCATGGCACCTTCCGCAGGGAACGGAGAGGAATCTGTAGTACATCAGCCCAAATTCATCCTGGAAGAGAGCAGCCTTGACGGTATCGTTTTAGATGCCGGCAGCAGCCGGGAGATGCAGGTTACTTTCCGCAACAAAAGCAGCGAATTTGCTGCCTGCAACGTGAAAGTTTCTCTGGCAGCCGAAGGGGAGGAAAGTAATCTGACCTTTGGCCGTACATCCGAATATTTTGAAAAAGTACAGCCCGGCAAAGCTATCACATTTACAGAGGAACTCCGGATACAGACAAATGCCCCCCAGGGAAATGTGCCGGTGAAGTTCTCTTTTGAGTATGAAGATGAAAAAGGAACTGCCTACATGGGTACGGAATCTCTTGTACTGCAGATAAGGCAGCCCGCCAGGGTGTCGCTGTCCAACTGCAGCATTCCCTCCAGTGTATATTCCACAGATACCATTTCCACGGACATGCAGATTCTGAACCTGGGAAAAGCTCCTGTATATAATGTAAGAGTTTCGGCAAAGGGGGCCGGGATTTTCGCGCTGCAGACGTTTTATGCAGGTACTCTGGAGGCAGGACAGAGCATACAGGGCAGCATGGAACTCTATGCAGGGGCAAAAAATATGGAATCCATCAACGATACACTCGCGGGAACAGATGAGGAAAAGTACGGGAAAGTAGACGGAGCCCTGGTACTTGCGTACGAGGATGTATACGGCCAGACCTACAGCCAGGAGGTAAACTATAAAACAGAGATACAGCCGCCCAAAATTCTCAGCCTGAAACCGGAGAAAAAAGAACAGGAGACGAATCAATGGTGGGTATCTGTCCTTGTATTGGCCGGTGCGGGCCTGCTGGGCATTCTTTTGATTCAGACATTAAGGATCAGAGGGCTGAAAAAGAACAATCTCAATACACATTAGAAGGGCAGGGAATCCGGTGAAAAGCAGTAAATTACAGGGGAGTATTTTTAAAATAAAGATTATGGCTTTTGCCGGCATTCTGCTGCTGATCTGGTGCGGATACCGGCTGATAAAGACAGGCTTGGAGGAGCAGCAGGATTATGAATTTCTTGCAGTCAGCGAAGAGCAGGAGATACCGCAGGAATTTTTAGAAGAGCTGGCAGAGAGAAGAGGCGTGACAGTTGTTTCCGCAGTGTTGGATGTGCCTGTCCGTTTAGAGATAGAGGGATACCGGATGGAGGTGACAGCAGAAGCCGTGGATATGGAGACGTTTCCGCTTCACATTGAGGAATGCCTGACCGGGCTGGAGACCGGAAGTAAAATACCTGTCTTTTTCACTGCCCGGAGTCTGGATAACCTGACGGACAGATATTCCTATGCCATTACAAAAAGCAGAAAAAAAGAACTGCAGAACCGTGCGCTTGGAATGACTGTCTGTATAGCCGGAGCCGCTGCCGGCCCGGTGAAAGATGCTGCTTCAGACAGCAGCGGTAATACCGAACAGAACCGGCAGGTCCCCGCAGGGACGGAAGGAATCCTGGCCGCCCGTGTCAGGGGAGAGGATGGGCAGATCTATCTTTCTTATGAGAGCGGCAGGAAGCTTCTGGAAGCGGAAGGGCAGAATGTCCAGGTGAAAAAGGTTTACATAAAACTACACGGAAAATCAGCGGCGGACGCCCTCAAAAACAGTCTGCTAAGTGCCGGACTCAGAATGTGACACACAGCCTGCCGAAAGCAGTTTTCAAACATTTTCCAATCTAAAAAAAGCGTGAGACCACAACCAGGATCTCACGCTTTTGTCCGTGTACCGAATATAACCATCCATGCAGACAACACTGCCTACAGGCAAAAATTGCTGTTCAGAGAATAAATTTGATAAATATTGCTATCTTCCGAAATCAGCGGTATGATATATACCATAAGCCCGCCTGTCTGCAGAGAGCCTAATAGCGCCCAAAAGGATTGCTGAAGCTGTCATTTGGCTGTGGGGCAGGTTCCGGTCTGGGAGCATCCAGTTCTCCGGTCACATCCATGTAGAATACAGTACCGGCGGCCCTCATATATGGTGTCAGCCACAGAAATCCCACATAGCAGGAGAGCACACACAGCAGCATAAGAGGAATGAAGCTTAAGTCCATGCAGAGAAGGCGTCCTTTGTTTCCCTTCATAAGCCGCAGGCTTTCCTTCATTGCCTCCATGGCACTCATCTCGGTGTTGTCCAGGAGCAGATAGTCTGCAAGGCCGAAGAACAGGCCCAGTATCATGTTCACAACCATATTCGCCAGACTGCCGAATAGCATAAGGAGCAGAACCCCGTTGTCAGACATATTCTTATTCAGATAATTCGGAAGGTCAAAGGGCAGGGCAAAGATAAACTGTATCACCAGAAGGATCAGATGTACGATGATAAAACGGTCAGGGTGATGGGAGAAGGCAAAGAACAGGTCCTTCACCGCGAACGGCTCCTGACGGCTGATATTGAGCATCAGCTTGGCATAACCCGCGCCCACAACCGCTACCAGCAGGGAGACCATATAGTTCAGGAGCTGTGTAGTCACGATCCCCAGAACGGTGGCAGTGCTCATGGTGTTCACGATCAGCATGGAAGGCAGAAGACTGCACAGAACCATCAGAAGCAGTGCAGCCATGGGAGTGCCGTATCTTCCGGAGAGATTTTCACGGGCGATAAGCTTTATAGCAGCAGAATTTCTTTTCATAAAATAAAATCTCCATTCTTTCGTATTTAAGGAAATGGCCGGCTGTTCCGGCACGTTGTCATGACTATTATAACATAACTAAACGAGGTTACAAGAGGGTAAAATGGAACCGCGAATGAGTAAAAAAGAAGAAAAAAGCCTCTATATCCTGGGATGGATGCTGCTCGCAGCAGCAGTACTTCTTCTGGGGATCACAAAGGGTTTACATATGCAGATGAAAATCTTTTCCCTTCCCTGCGTCTTTCGGGAGCTGACAGGTTACTGCTGTCCGGGCTGCGGGGGCACCAGGGCCTGTGCTGCCCTTCTGCAGGGAAAGATCGTGAAATCCTTTCTCTGCCATCCTGTGGTGCTGTACACGGCTGTCATCTATGGCTGGTACATGATCACACATACAATAGAATATCTGACCAGGGGAAAGCTGGCGGCGGGGATGCGGTACCGCGACCTGTATCTCTATTTAGCAGCCGCCATCATACTGATACAGTGGGTAGTGCGGAATCTCCTGAAACTGATATGGGGAATTGATATCCTGTAGTAACTGTGAAGGTACGGAACAGTTACATATTGTAAAAGCGTCCGGCATCGGAGCAGGCTCCGGTCAGACGCTTTTTCATGCAAACAATTTCATCAGATAAAATTATCACCCTCATCCGGTGCCGGATAATAGTGATCCTGGTCCCCGCCGGAATCAGGCAGGTCTTCTCCACCGTAGGGGGAAGTGCTGTTATCATAAGAACCGCCGCCCGGATTGGTGTTGCGGTACAGATAATCCTGCAGGAAGTTATAAATGTCATCCTCTGTATACTGCTCCGGATGAGTCAGTATATGCAGATACTGGCTGACAAAAGTGCGCCCTTCCACAGTGGAAAGCATGGTGGACGCAAAGAAAAGTATAATGGCAGCCACAATAGCAATTCCGGCGGAGGAAAGCGCCATACCGGCCTTCGCATTACCGGGACGTGCATACGTGCCCTTAGATATCACACCGAATAAAATGCCAAGTCCTCCGAACAGAAGTGCCAGAGGCGGAAAACAGCACATGGATACCAGGGAGAGGATTCCCATGGAGAGGGAGGCGGAGGCAAAACCGGGACTGCCTTGATAGATATGCTCTGCCGGCGGTTCCGGGTAGATGACCGGCCCCTGTGAGGGTTCCTGTCCGTATCCCATCTGCTGGTTATTTTCGTCATAAGGATTATTCATATAGTCAAACCTCATTTCATGTATTTTCAATTGTATCATTACATTTTTCTCGTTTGTCAAACTACATTCTATCACGGATAGGAGAATTGGGCAAGACTGGGTTATTGTACACAGCTGCTGGAAAATATAAGCGGTAGTCACAAATAGGATATAAAAGGGCAGGATAAAACACTTTACAATTGAACATGGAACTATCCGATGCGCGATATGTAAAGTGAGGAATGGATGAACCATGAGCAGTGCTTATGATAAATTGTTAAATCGGTTGAATGCGTACAGGAAAATGCAGAACATGAGCCAGGAGAGCATGGGCAGTGTCATGGGAATTACGCAGAGTCATTACAGCAAGGTGGAGAACGGAAAGAAGATCATCTCCGGTGAGGAGCTGCATAATCTGGATATGAACGGCATTGATGTAGATTACCTGGTCTCCGGTATAAAAAGTCCACGCACAGTCCTGGATGATTTGATGGAAGCCTGCGGCAGGGAGAAAAAGGCGGAGCTGCTTCAACTTATCGTGTGGACCATACAGCAGGGAATGGAAAACGCACAGATCGGAGGAAGTGCGGCGGTGCGCTGCACCAGGGAAATTGAGCTTCTGAGGTATCAGGTCTTCCCCCACACTTCAGAACATACGGTTTGGTACAGAATCCGCATGGCAAATGAAATGACCCAGGGCGAGATGGCAGAGGCGCTGGATGTGAGCGTGAAGCGCTACAGGGAGATCGAAAAAGGAAATACCAGGGCAAGCGCCGAGGTGGTGGCTGCGCTCTATGAGAACCTGGGCTACCTGCCGTCCATTATACTGGAGGAGGACGTGGTCAACCTGTCCAGCCTGAACCTTATATGGGAAGAATTTGAAGAAGAACTGCAGAAGGAACTGGAGGCATTTATCCGGAAGGGATGCGGCCTGTGGGAATGCAGACCGGGCGGGAGATCGAAATAGATCCTCCGCCTTTTTTTATATGCTGCTGCTCCTTCCGTATCCGGAAGCGCATTTCACCATGTTTCTACTGATGAAGCAGATTTTCTTTCCATTTCGTATGACGCATGATATGATAAATAAAAGTAACGGTTCCGTATACCGGATAAAAATGGGAGGTTATAAATGGAATACTATTGCGGAATAGACCTGGGCACTTCCAGTGTAAAAGTCATGCTTCTGGGCGCCGACGGTACTGTGGCGGGCACAGAGTCGGCAGGATATGACATCAGGAAACACTCACCCTGTGAGGCAGAGCAGGATATGGAATATCTCTGGCAGCGGACAAGGCAGAGCATAGCGGCACTGCTTGGAAAATATCCGGAGGCCGCGGCTCATATCCGGGGTATCAGCTTTTCCGGGCAGATGCACGGCATGGTGGCAGTGGATAAGAACGGAAAGCCGGTGCGGGACGCCATTATCTGGGCTGACCAGCGCTCCGGGGATGCCATAGGGCATATCTGGGATACCATATCTGAGAAGGAGTGGAAGAGGACTACTTTAAACACACTCTGTACAGGATTTCTCATCGCATCCCTGCTCTGGATGAGGGAGAATGAGCCGCAGCGGTATGCGGAAACCGCCCGTGTCATGCTGCCAAAAGACTATATCCGGTTCCGCATGTGCGGTGAGATCGCCACAGATGTGACGGATGCCTCCTCCACAGGCATATTTGAGGTGGAAAAAAGACAGTGGGCCTGGGAGCTGATCGACAAACTGGGCCTGAGGCGGGAAATGTTTCCCTTCTGCGGGGAATCTTATGAGCAGGCAGGCCGCGTCAGCGGTTCCTGTTCCCGGGAAACGGGGCTTGCAGAGGGAACCCCTTTATTTTTAGGAGGCGGCGATTCCATGATGCAGCTCGCCGGAAACGGAATCATCAGGCCGGGGATACTCTCCTGTAATATCGGGACCGCAAGCCAGGTGGCCTGTGCCCTGGACAGACCCATACACGACACAGAATTCAGGACCAATACCTTCTGCCATACAGGCAGCGGACTGTGGGAGATACAGGGTTCCTCCCTGACCGGAGGCGTGGCGCTGAAATGGCTTCGGGACAACATACTGCATATGTCAGACTTTGAGGAGATGGCAGACCTTGCCGGGACAGCACCTGCGGGAAGTGACGGGCTTCTTTTTCTTCCTTATCTCAGCGGGGAGCGCTGCCCCTATAATGATCCAAATGCGCGGGGAATCTATTTCGGCATGAGTCTGTATCACAGCCGGGAGCATCTGATACGGAGCACCATGGAGGGTGTGATCTTCGGGCTGAAGGAATCCCTGGAGATATTCAAAGGCATGGGCATCCGGTTTGACAGGGTGACAGCATCCGGAGGCGGTGCCAGGGGACGGCTTTTCAGAGAAATCCAGGCAGATGTATTTGAGGCGGAGATCCACACGGCAGGGGAGGCGGAACAGGCCTGTGTGGGCGCTGCCATGACCGCTGCTGTGGGCTGCGGTGCGTTTTCCTCCTACGAGGAGGCGTGCCGTGCACTGCTGCGTCCGGGGACAGAGGTGACGGTTCCTGACAAGGAGCGTGTTAAAATATACCGGGAATGTTTTGCACGTTTTCAGGAGCTGTATCAGAAGAATGAAACGCTGTTTTCTTGACAAATCCCCTTCCTATTGATAAGGTGTTATAGTACCGGCCGGTAAGCGGTTCAACTGGCTGAACAGCTGCCGGATTTGGATCAAGGAAAGTAACAGTTCAGTTTGTCTGAATTGTTGCCAAGGAAAAAAGGAGAAATACATGGATATCATTTTAGCATTGACAGAAGAACTGAAAGTGGAGAAGTGGCAGGTGGAAGCTGCCGTTAAACTGATAGATGAGGGAAACACCATACCGTTTATTTCCCGTTACCGTAAGGAGGCCACCGGCGCGCTGAATGACGAGGTGCTGAGAAATCTGTACGAACGCCTGAATTACCTGCGGAACCTGGAGGATAAGAAGAACCAGGTGCTCGCCAGCATTGAGGAGCAGGGCAAACTGACAGAGGAGCTGAAGAAGCAGATCCTGGCAGCCCAGACCCTGGTGGTCGTGGAGGACCTGTACCGCCCGTATCGTCCGAAGCGCCGCACAAGAGCCACCATTGCCAAGGAAAAAGGCCTGGAACCCCTGGCAAATATCATTCTGCTGCAGATGACAGACAAGTCCCTGGAAGAGGAAGCAAAGGCATTTTTATCCGAGGAAAAAGAGGTCAAAACCCCGCAGGATGCCATTGCAGGGGCAAAAGACATAGTGGCAGAGAGCATTTCCGATGAGGCGGACTACCGAATTCGCATCAGGGATATGACGGTGAAGAAGGGAAGGGTGGTTTCCGCTGCCAAGAACCCGAAAGAATCATCTGTCTATGAGATGTACTATGATTATGAGGAGCCTATTGCAAAGGTGGCGGGCCACAGAGTCCTGGCCCTGAACCGCGGGGAGAAGGAAAAAATCCTCACCGTGAAAATTGAAGCTCCCACAGAGGATATCATCCGCTACCTGGAAAAACAGGTGATCACCCGCAGTAACCCCAACACCACACCTGTTTTAAGGGACGTGGTGGAGGACAGCTACAGCCGTCTGATCGGCCCTGCCATTGAGAGGGAGATCCGCAATGATATGACAGAGAAGGCAGAGGACGGAGCGATCAAGGTGTTCAAGAAGAACCTGGAACAGCTCCTCATGCAGCCTCCTATTGTAGGACAGGTCGTCCTTGGATGGGACCCGGCCTTCCGTACCGGCTGTAAGCTGGCAGTGGTAGACCCCACCGGAAAAGTGCTGGACACGGTAGTTGTCTATCCCACAGCCCCCACAACCCCGGCAAAAATCGCCGCGGCAAAAGAGACTGTGAAAAAACTCATCCGCAAATACAACATCACACTGATCTCCCTGGGCAACGGCACCGCTTCTAGAGAGTCTGAGCAGGTGATTGTGGAAATGCTGAAGGAGATAACCGAGAACGTGCACTATGTCATCACCAACGAGGCCGGAGCCTCCGTGTACTCTGCCAGCAAACTGGCTACAGAGGAATTCCCCAACTTCGATGTGGGACAGAGAAGTGCCGCATCCATTGCCAGACGCCTTCAGGACCCTCTGGCAGAGCTGGTGAAGATCGATCCGAAGTCCATCGGTGTAGGCCAGTATCAGCATGACATGAACCAGAAGAAGCTGGGCGAAGCCCTGTCCGGCGTTGTGGAGGACTGTGTAAATAAGGTGGGCGTGGATCTGAACACCGCCTCTGTTTCGCTTTTGGAATACGTGTCCGGTGTCAGCAAAGCCATCGCGAAAAATATCGTGACCTACAGGGAGGAAAACGGCCGTTTTGAGGACAGAAAACAGCTTTTAAAAGTAGCCAAGCTGGGGCCGAAAGCCTTTGAGCAGTGTGCCGGCTTCCTGCGCATCACAGGCGGGAAGAATCCTCTGGATGCCACCAGTGTCCATCCCGAGAGCTATGAAGCAGCAGAAAAATTCCTGGACAGTATGGGAATGAAGCCTGCGGATATCTTTGGCGGCAATGCGGTATATTATGTGAAAGACTACAAAAAGATGGCGGAAAAGCTGGGCGTGGGTGAGATGACCCTGCGGGACATTGTAAAAGAGCTCACCAAGCCGGGACGTGATCCCCGTGAGGAGATGCCGAAACCTGTGCTGCGCACAGATGTCCTGGATATGAAGGACCTGAAAGAGGGCATGGTCCTCAAAGGAACGGTGAGAAACGTGATCGATTTCGGAGCATTTGTGGATATAGGTGTGCATCAGGACGGTCTGGTGCATATTTCCGAGATGACAGAGCGCTTTATCAAACATCCGCTTGAGGCAGTCAGCGTAGGTGACGTGGTGGATGTGAAAGTGCTCAGTGTGGACTTGAAAAAGAAGAGAATTTCCCTTACCATGAAAGGTATCTGAGAATTACTTCTTACACGTGGCTGTACTGCAGGACATGGAGTGAACAGTAAAATCTGAGGAAAACAGAAAGGAAGCGTCGAGAATGAATGCAAACAGAGTAAGGATTGAAAAGCTGCAGGAAGAAATGGCAGCAGCGGGCATGGACATGTATCTGGTATCCACCGCGGATTTTCACCAGTCTGAGTATGTGGGAGCATACTTTAAAGTGCGGGCCTGGCTGTCAGGATTCACCGGTTCCGCGGGAACCCTGGTGGTGACAAAGGACAGCGCGTATCTCTGGACAGACGGACGGTATTTTATCCAGGCGGGCAAAGAGCTGGAGGGCACCGGAGTGACCCTTATGAAGATGAGGGAGGAGGGCGTCCCCACAGTGGACGAGTTCCTGGAAAAAAATCTTCTGCAGGGCAGCTGCCTGGGATGTGACGGAAGGACCATCAGCGTCAGCCAGGGAAAGGCTTACGCGGAAATGATGGAAAAGAAACAGGGCCGTTTTCTGTGCCAGGATGACCTGGGAGGCAGAATCTGGAATGACAGACCGGAAATGTCAAAAGAGCAGGCATTTCTTGTGGATGTGAAATATGTGGGCAGATCCAGAGAAGAAAAACTGGCAGATGTCCGCAGCATCATGAGAGAAAACGGCGCTGACATCCATCTTCTCTCCAGTCTGGACGATATTGCATGGCTTCTGAATATCAGAGGTAATGATATTGAATGCAATCCCGTGATCCTCTCCTATGTGATCCTCACAGAGAAGGATGTATTCTTCTATGTGCAGGAGGAGGCTGTTTCCGCTGAGATCCGCAGTGAACTGGAGAAAGCGGGAATCACGATCCGTCCGTATTATCAGGTATATGAGGATGTGAAGAAGTTTGCTGAGGAAAATACCGTGCTGCTGGATGAGGCAGTTGTCAACTATACTCTCTTTGAAAACATTCCGTCCGGCGTTAAGACTGTGAACTGCATAAATCCATCCAAGCCCATGAAGGCCATGAAAAATCAGGTGGAGCAGGAAAATGTGCGCAAAGCCCATATCAAGGATGCAAAGGCCATGTGCAGATTCATTTACTGGCTGAAACAGAATGTGGGGAAAGAGGAGATCACAGAATACAGCGCGGCAGAAAAGAGCTACGAGCTGCGTGCCCAGGACCCTGATTTCCTGGATCTGAGCTTTGGCACCATCTGTGCCTACGGCCCTAATGCAGCCATGTGCCATTATGCGCCGACAAAAGATGCCTGCGCCAAAGTGGAGCCGGAAGGATTCTTCCTCATTGACTCCGGCGGACAGTACTGGCAGGGGACCACAGATATCACAAGGACCATTGCGGTTGGAGCGCTGACACAGGAGCAGAAGGAGCATTTCACACTGGTGCTCAAGGGAAATATCCGTCTTGCAACTGCAAAATTCATGTATGGAATGGGCGGTGCCCATCTGGACTGTCTGGCAAGAGGCCCTCTGTGGGAGAGAGGTCTTGACTTCAACCACGGCACAGGACACGGTGTGGGATTCCTGCTGAACGTACACGAGGGACCCCAGAACATCAACTGGAACAGCGCCATCCGTCCGGGCGGCTATGTACCACTGGAGGAGGGCGTCCTGATTTCCGACGAACCGGGACTGTACCTGGAAGGCAGATACGGCATCCGCTGTGAAAATCTGCTCATGTGCCGCAAGGGCGGGAAGAATGCCTACGGTCAGTTCATGGAATTCGAGGTCGTGACACTGGTTCCCTTTGAGCGGGAAGCCATTCTTCCGGAACTTCTCGGCCAGGAGGAACTGAAATGGCTGAATGCCTACCACAAACACGTGTATGAAACCATAGCGCCGCTTCTTGACAGCGAGGAGGAGCGTGAGTGGCTGAGGGAGGCTACGGCTGAGATTTAAGGGATTGAGGTGAGATTATGGGACCGGTAAAGGATATTGCACTTGGCATACAGGATTACCGCAAGATCAGGGAGTATAATTACTACTATGTAGACAAAACACGTATGATAGGCGAATTTTTAAGGCGTGGGGCAGAGGTCACTCTGATTACGCGTCCGCGCAGATTTGGAAAGACGCTGAATATGTCTATGCTGGCAGAATTTTTGGATATTACAAAAAGCTCAGAGGGGATTTTTGAAAATACAGAAATTATGCAGACCTGTTTTGCAAAGGAAATGAATCAGTATCCTGTGATTTTCTTATCCTTTAAGGATGCAAAAGGCAATAGAAAATTACTGGTAAAACAGGTAAAACTTGCACTGCTGGCTGAATACCAGAGGTTTTCCTGTATATTTACCCATCTTCCCCATATTGAACAGGTGATATATGAGAGGACACTTCAGGAACTGCTGGATTATAATACGGGAAGTCTGTCAGGGATAGACAATGCACTGTATTTTCTATCAAAGACCGCTTGTAATTATTATGAGAGACCTGTGATCCTTCTGATCGATGAGTATGATACCCCGTTTTTGGAGGCGCATATTAACGGCTTTTATCAGGAGGTGCACAGTGAACTTGCAGTTATGCTGTCTTCTGCACTGAAGGGCAACGAGTACCTGCACCTGTCATTGCTCACAGGGATTCAGAGAGTGGCAAAAGAAAATATCTTCTCCGGTCTGAACAATCTTCTTGTTTGTACGGTCAAGGATCCTGAATTTGCTGATTGTTTTGGATTTACGACTGCGGAAACAGTATCTCTTCTGCATTATTACGGTCTGGAACTGGATGATGAAGTGAAGGCAATGTATAACGGATATTCCTTTTCCGGAGTAGATATCTATAATCCCTGGTCTGTTCTCAATTATGCACAGCGCAGGATACTGGAACCCTACTGGGTTAATACGAGCGAGAATAAAATGATCCGATCAGCAATGGAACAATGCGATAAACTGTTTTTCAGGAATTATGATAAGCTGATTGAGACAGGAACGCTGACAGCCTCGGTTCAGCCAGAGAATTCATTTTATGAAATGCCCGGTACATCCTCACTGTGGGGGCTTTTGCTGAATTCGGGAATGATCACGATCGTAAAACGGCTGGATCCGGGATATTATCAGATACGCATACCGAACAAAGAGGTAAGATCAGCTTTTATCGGCCTGACAGAATACGCATTGCAGATACAGGAAGGTTCTTTCAGCAATCTATTCGGTGCACTGCGCCAAGTACACAAAGGATGAATCCTGTGATCTGAAATGCCTGGCAGCGAAAGCCTTGGAGCAGATTGACCGGAGGCACTATACCTTTGGACTGGAGGGCAGTGTGCTGTGCATCGGACTGGCACACCGTGGAAAAAGTGTGGAAGCGATGTGGGAAATGAAGTAGAGCATAAAACGCTTATATCTGTATTTGGTTATGGATATAGGCGTTTTTTAAGAACCCTGTACCGCCGCCCAACCACCAAAACGGTACAGGTATGTGTCACCACCTGGAGGAAAAGATGAAAATACGAGAGTTACTTTTGATCACCCTGTCAGCAGGCCTTATCCTGCTTTCCGGGTGCGGCGCAGAGCAGAATCCTACAGTTACAGAAGAGGGAGAAGATTCCTATGCCAGAGCCTCCCTGTTCTGTGATGTGAATTTCTGGGAACCTCCTTCCTGGAGCACAGAGGAGGGAACCATCACCGGGGATATTACCGAAAAGACGGGCCTTGCCCTGGACATTACCGTACCACCCCAGAACGCGGATGCCCAGCTCAGCCTGATGCTTCTCAACGATGATCTGCCGGATATCATCTCCCTTACCAATGAGACCACGATCAGCCAGCTCATCACATCAGGGAAAGTCTGGGATCTGGAAGAGTTTTTAAAGCGTTACTGCCCGGAGTCCCATCTTCTGAAATCATTTCCGGAGGATATTAAGAGAGAGCTGATCAAACGGGACGGGGGCTGGTATGCCTATCCATCCCATATGAATTCCCAGGATTCCAGAAAGATCTGGAAGCCGAGTTCAAAGTTTTACGAGGACTGGACCAATTATAATGACAATAACGCAATCATCTGGAACAGGGAGCTTTTGGAGAAAGCAGGACTCACCGTGGAAGAGGTACAGACAGAGGAGCAGGTTCTGGCAGCCTGGGATAAAATGAAAAATATGCATCTGGATGTGGACGGAGAAGCGGTGATCCCTCTTCTGGTGGACGGAAAAGGCTACATTGATCCCACAGTGAAATTCCTGGAATATACCTTTGGCGCCGAGCGGGTGGATGAAAATGGAAACTACCGGGATATCCTGCTGCAGCCTCAGGCAGAGCATGCACTGCTGTTTTTAAATGAAGCCATACGGAACGGCTATGCAGCCCCGGAACAGCTTACCTATGAAAATACCAAGATAAAGAGCCTGATGGCTGGCGGAAACGTGTTCTGTTTCATAGGAAATGTAGCCAACAGCGGGATTGATTTTACAAAATGGGTTTCCTCAGGCCCTGTCTTATCCTCCGGGGGGGAGACACCGGTGCTGGGCAAAAATCTGAGAGCACCTACAGGCTGGCTGAGCACATTTGTATCAAAAGACTGCAGAAACCCGGAACAGGTAGCGGCATGGATCGATTATATGACCAGCGATGAGGGACTGCTGTTCTGGAGCTTTGGATACGAAGGCAGCGATTACCGCCTGGATGATGACGGCTATGTGGTACAGAGTGAAAAAGGGGAAGCCGCGTCTCTTGATTACGGACAGACCGGGCAGGGAGCCTGGTGGATGTTCGATAATTTTTCCTGGGAGAGAAGCATACTGCCCGAACCGGAGGAGGACAGCAGTACGGCAGCGGAAAAAGAGGTATATACAGCCTTTGGCAGTCATGACAGGACCGTGTCCTATGATGAGTCCCTGCTCCCTTTAACCGCAGAAGATATTCCTCCGGAGAGTGACGAAGGGATATTGGATGCAAAGATCAGAGCCTATGAAAAAGAACAGATACCGCGTATTATCCTGGCAGGGAGCCGGGAGGAGGCAGCGGCCCGGTACAGCGAGATGACAGAGACCCTGAAGCGTATGGGGATTGAGACATTGGACGCCTATAAGAATGAGATATATCAGAAAAACTGCCGGGAATACGGCGGTAGAATAGAGAAAGTAAACGTGGAATGAGGGAGAGAACAGCAATGAGGAAGAGATTAAAGGACAGTCTGTGGCTTCAGCTTATCGCGTTCACTGCTCTTATTATGTTCTTTTTACTGGCAGCCTACGCGATTACCGACAGCTATTCCGGCAAGATACTGCGGGACCGGACCATAGACCTGAATGATAAGATACTGCTCCAGGTAGAAGGAAAAATGGAGGATTTCCATGATACACTGAACCATGTGGCAACATCCATGGCCTATGCGCCCACAACATACGATTATTTTACTATGGACCCGGTGGCAAGAGTCATGGTCTCAGAGGATCTGTCAGAGATATTTTCCAACACGGTTTTACTGGAAAGTGACATAGCCGGGATCTATCTCTATGATACTTCTTTGAATCAGATTGCTGCCATGGGAAAGGCGGCAGATAACCCGGATTTTGTCCAATCGCTGAAGAAGCAGATGGAATTTGGCGATATATTTTATCTGAATCAGGCGGGGGTTCCCTTTTATACGGTTTATTTTCCCGTCTATGATCTGAACAACAGGCAGTACGGCATTCAGACCGGAATGTGCGTTATGATGATGCGGACAGATAATCTGTCCGGGCTTCTGGAGGATTCCCAGGCCACAGAGAATACACAGGTGTTTCTGCTTGACGGAAACTACCAGATCATAGCGTCCAGAGGGAACAACGGCCTGGAAGAACTGGACAGAAGTATGATGAGGAGCACGGACGAATTCTATGTAAAAGTGCGCAGTGTACGCATGGACGGGTGGAAAGTGGTCAGCCGCATACCGGAGAGTGAAATGAACAGCAGCATGGATGACGGCAAGAAATTCGTGACCATAGCCTATGTGCTGGCATTTGCGCTGCTGATACTGCTGGTATGGTTCTGCTATAAGCGGTTTGTGGGGCCTCTTCACCAGGTTGACCTGTTTATCCAGAAGATAGTAGACAGGCCGGAGGAGAGAATGGAGATCGGCAGGGAGGATGAGATCGGCACGGTGGTGCAAAGCCTGAACCATATGCTGGATGCCAGGCAGAAAATGAATCAGGAGATCCAGGAGTCCCAGAGGAGAATGTACGAGGCGGAGATCGCCAAAAAGCAGCTTCAGGTCCTGGCTTACCGCAATCAGATCAATCCTCATTTTCTGTATAATACCTTTGAATGCATCTGCTCTATGGCGCTTTACTATGAGGTGGATGACATTGCGGAGATCACCATGGCGCTGTCCAAGGTTTTCCGCTTTGCCGTAAAAGGAGAGAACATTGTCAGTGTGGAGGAGGAAGTCAGCTATATACGGGAGTATGCCAAGATCATAGATTACCGTTTCATGGGAAAGATTGATGTGGACATTGAGATGGAGGACGCGGTGAAGGAAAAGCGGGTGATCAAACTCATGCTGCAGCCTCTTGTGGAAAATGCAGTGTTCCACGGCCTGGAACAGAAGCTGGAGGATGGAGAGGTGAATGTATCCATACACATGCATGGAGAGGACCATATTATGTTTGTGGTGGAAGACAACGGCTGTGGGATTGAACCGGCAAGGCTTGTGTGGATGCGTGACAACCTGGACAGCAGACCCACGGGACAGAAGGGAATCGGGGTGGCCAATATCTATCAGAGGCTGAAACTGTTTTACGGGGATGATGTGGTCTTTCAGATCGAGAGCAGACTGGGAGAAGGAACCAGGATCACAATTATAATACCGGATGAGCTTGAGCCTGTTTGAAGAAAGGAGAAGGGAATATGTACAGGATTTATCTGGCAGATGATGAAACATGGGTAGTGATCGGTCTGAAAAAGCAGATTGAGAAATCAGGGCTGCCGTTTCAGGTGATCGGTGAGGCGAACAATGGGGTGGCGGCCATGGAGGAAATTTTGGAGAAAAAGCCTGACATTCTGATAACGGATATCCGCATGCCGGGACTGAACGGCCTGCAGTTACTGGAAAAGCTCAGGGAAAAAGGAATCGCTGTGAAGGTGATCTTCATCAGCGGCTATGCGGAGTTTGAGTACGCCCAGTCCGCGCTCAGAATGGGGTCTTTTGACTATCTGCTGAAACCGGTGGAACAGGAGAAATTAAACCAGGTTCTGATAAGGCTGCTTGCCGCCTTCAGACGGGAGCGAGGAGAGGAGGAGGAGACTGCCCCGGAGGAACCCATCAACTCCTCAATGATGAATCAGATAATCCGGGAGATACAGGAGAGATATACGGAAAACATCACACTCTCCGGTCTGGCGGAAGCACACGGAATCAGTACAGGCTATCTGAGCAGCCAGTTAAAGGCAGAGCTTGGCCTCTCCTTCTCGGAATACATTACCTCAAAACGTATCCAGAAGGCAAAGGAACTGCTGGCGGATGAAAGTCTCTCCGTGGAGTCCATTGCAGAGCAGACGGGATACAACGATTACTTCTATTTTATTAAAGTGTTTAAGAAAAACACAGGAATCTCCCCCAGCAAATACAGGAAGAATCTGTAGGAATGGACAAATTATGACAATATTTTTACCGGGAACCAAAAAAAGTACCAAAATAAAAAAATATTTACATGTGCATATTGTGATTCACACTTTATAATATAGATAAATCGATTGGTGAATATGACAAAGCAGCAAGCGAAAAGATTTTTCTTGTAGAAATCGGTTTCATATATTATACTGAACATAATATGCCATGGCCCGAAAAGGTATCCGGCAGTTACCTATTAATAATATATGAACAGGTGAGACAATGGGAAAAGAAAGAGTAAGTATTTATCATATCGCAAAGGAAGCAGGAGTATCCCCGGCGACCGTTTCCAGGGTTTTGACAGGCAATGCCAATGTCAGCACAGAAAAGCGGATCAAAGTGGAGGCTCTGATCAAGAAGTATGATTTCCGGCCGAATGCCATGGCGCGCAGTCTGAGCAGTACAAAGACGAAGCTCATGGGTTTCCTGATCCCGGATATCAGAAACCCCTTTTATGCAACACTTGCCGTGGCCTGTGAGAGGGCTGCCAACGAGAGAGGATACAGTCTGATGCTAAGCAATTATCTGAATGATATGGAGCTTCAGGAGCAGAACCTGCAGAAGATGATCGAGATGCGGGTGGATGCACTGATCATGATCGGAGGCAAAGTGGACGAGATGGTATCAGACGAGGAATATGTGGAGAAAATCAACCAGATCACAGACACGATCCCCGTGGTGATCACAGGTAAACTGGACGGCAGTGACTGCTATCAGGTTAATATAGATCAGAAGAAGGCAATGGAGACCGCAGTGGATCATCTGATATCATTGGGGCATGAGAAGATTGCCCTCATCGGAGGCCGCAGAGATGTAAATTCCACTTATACGAAACGGGTCACTTACAGAAGCTGCCTGAGAAAGCATGGAATCGAATTTTCTCAGGATGATATTGTGGAGACACCGGAGTATTCCGTAGAGTGCGGACTGCAGGTGATGGATGGGATTTTTGACAGCGGGAAGCCGCTTCCCACCGCAGTTATCGCGATCAACGATTTTATGGCAATGGGCATCGTGCAGTCGATTCGCCGCCATGGGCTTTTAATACCGGAAGATATCTCGATTCTAAGCTTTGACGACACGTTTATTGCGGAGGCCGAGACACCGCGTCTGACAAGTGTGGGATATAATTACGATAGATTTGCAAACACTCTGGTGGATACTGCCATTCTGGCCATAGAGGGAAAGAATCCGCCGAAAATGCAGCTTATACCGCCTAAGCTGATGATCAGGGAGTCCACAGCAGAGAGATAACAGATTAAGAGACAGCATAAGATACTCACCGGATACAGTGGTAAAATAATAATCTTATTGAAACGGGTTTCAATAAGAGGGGTGTGAGGTTCGTTGAGTTACATAAAAACATCTGCTGCAAAGGAGCAGTTGTAATAAAAGATAACAAGAACAGGAGGAAATCTACGTGCGTTCAACCTAGAAAAAGCAGTAAATCAGCCATTTATTGAAACCGATTTCAAAAAGAGGAGGAGAATGATGTGAAAGCAACGAAAAATAAAACAGGAACAGCAGTTATGGCGGGCAGGAAAAAGCCTTTCTGGAAAAAGGTAAAAGATAACAGGACCCTGCTGCTGATGTGCCTTCCTGCCGTGGTGTTTTTTATAGTCTTTAATTACTGCCCCCTGCCGGGTGTATACATAGCATTTACGAACTATAATTTCCGTGATGGGATTTTCGGAAGTCCTTTTGTGGGGCTGAAGAACTTTGAATTCCTGATCCAGTCAGGAGAACTGTGGAAACTGACCAGAAATACCCTGCTTTATAATGTGGTCTTTATTGTTCTGGGAAATGTGGTGCAGATCACACTGGCTGTTATGCTGAATGAAGTGCGCAATAAATATTTTAAGAAAGTATCCCAGACGATCATGTTCCTGCCGTACTTTATCTCCGTAGTATTGATCGGAGCCATTGCGTTTAACATCCTGAATTATGACACAGGTGCGCTGAACACCCTGCTCCGCGAGACGGGCGGTGATCCGGTCAAGATTTACAGTATGGCCGGTATATGGCCTTTCATCATTATCTTCTGCCAGATGTGGCAGCAGACAGGATACGGTTCCGTCGTCTATTTTGCAGCCATCTGCGGAATTGATTCCGGTATGATGGAAGCTGCCGAGGTGGATGGGGCAACAAGCTGGCAGAGAATCCGCTATATCATCCTGCCAAGCCTGAAACCTACCTTTATCATTCTTCTGCTCTTTGCCCTGGGCGGTATCATGAAGGGAAACTTCGGATTATTCTGGAACCTGGTGGGCAATAACTCACAGCTCTTCCAGTCAACGGATATTATCGAGACATTCGTTTACAGGACCATGACGACGCAGAACAACTTCTCAACATCATCTGCGGTGGGGCTGTACCAGTCCATTTTCGGATTTGCCCTTGTTATGTTCAGCAACTGGCTGGTAAAACGGATCGATCCGGATTACGCATTATTCTAGGAGGTGGGTTAAGTGCAGAATCAAAATAAGACAAAGATAAAACAGGACACCAGTACCCTGGTTGTGAAAATAATTTCGTATCTGGTGATCACAGCGTTTGCGCTGATATGCCTATTGCCGTTTATTCTGATCATATCGGCTTCACTGAGCACGGAGAGCGTCATTATGAAGGAAGGCTTTGGCCTGCTTCCGAAAGAGTTTACGCTGGATGCGTACACCTGGGTGTTCCGTTTCCCGAAAATGATACTGGGCTCTTACGCAGTTACCATTCTGCTTACAGTCTGCGGAACCCTGGTGGGGCTGTTCGTCATTGCCATGACCGGATATGCCCTGCAGAGAAAGGATTTTCCTTTTAGAAATGCGATATCCTTTTTTATCTACTTTACAACCCTGTTTTCCGCAGGTATGGCGCCTACTTTTATCTGGGTATCCAGGTACCTGCAGTTAAAGGGAACCTATTTTGCCGTGTTCTTCCAGCTTCTCATGACACCGTGGCTGATCATTCTAATGAAGAACTTTGCAAAATCAGTACCGTTTGAGATAACAGAGTCCGGCAAGATCGACGGAGCCGGGGATTTCAGGATCTTCATTTCCCTTGTTTTGCCCATGCTGAAGCCGGCGCTGGCAACGGTTGGCCTGTTTCTGGCCCTGGGATACTGGAACGAGTGGTATCTCTCCTCCCTGTATCTGGGTTCAGAGGTGGATTTCAAACCGCTGCAGTATTATCTGTACAATATCATTAACCAGGCAGCCGCGCTTAAGAATTCCATGGCCGGCGCAGCCGTCACTGTTGCGGACCTTCCGTCCAATACGCTGAAAATGGCAACTGCAGTGGTGGCAACAGGCCCGATTGTATTTTTATATCCCTTTGTGCAGAAATATTTTATCTCCGGTATCACCGTAGGCGCTGTAAAAGGATGACAGTATTATATGTATGATATGAATTTCCCGTATAGGGATTTATATGAATCAATTATAATGAGTGGAGGATCAAAAATGAGAAAGAATACGACAGTAAAACGTACTCTGGCCCTGACAATGGCAGTATTGATGGGAGCAAGCCTGGCTGGCTGCGGAAGCAAAAGTGAGGGTGCAAGTTCCAAGGTAAAGGAGGACGGAACCATTGACACTTCCAGCCATGAGGTGATCAACATGCTGGTTCTGGGAAACAAGCCGTCCAACGGCAGATGCGAGGAAATGTTAAAGGAACTGAATAAAGTTCTGACCGACAAGGTAAATGCAGAGCTGGAGCTGACTTATGTAGAATGGGCTGACTGGCAGACACAGTATAATACCCAGCTTCTGAGCGGCGATGCCTCTCTTGATATCATCACAACCGCCACAGACTGGCTGTATGGATGGGAAAACGCACAGAAGGGAGCATTCCTGCCGCTGACAGATGACATGCTGAAGACCTATGCGCCCAAGACCTATGAGCAGGTAGAGGCAGACGGTGACTGGGATATCTGTAAATTAGACGGTGAGATCATGTTCATTCCGGAAGACAACTACACCCAGTACACAAACCATGGAATGATGTACCGCGGCGACTGGGCAAAAGAGGCCGGAATCCCGGATGGCACCATCACAAAATTCGATGAAATGACTACATATTTCAAATGGGTAAAAGAGAACAAACCGGATGTGGTTCCGTGGGATGCGGGAAAGAACAATCTGGGAAGCCTTCTGGAGCCTTACATCTTATCAAACACAAATTACCGCCAGCTTGTAGGATGTAATGCAGGTAACTATGAATTCTGGTTTACATCCAAAGAAGATCCTTATACTGTTTCATCTCCGTATATGGAGGATGACACCATCTATGAAGCAGCGGAGCTGATGAAAGAGTGGAATGAGATCGGCGTATGGCGTGAGGATGCCTTGAATTATGACGGGGATACCAGAGTAGAAATGTATGCAGGTACCTGTGCAGCAGACCAGCACCACAGCCAGACCTACTATACACAGGTAAAACCCAACATGGATGTAAAACAGCCGGGTTCTGATGTGAAGATGTATTACTGGGGACAGGAAAATAACAATGTGGCAAAACCCATCAAGACCCACGGTGCCGCAGCCATCAGCGCCAATTCCAAACATCCGGAGAGAGCTCTCATGGTTTACGATCTGCTCCGCAACGATGAGGAATGTTATCGCTACATCAATTATGGTGTGGAAGGAACCGACTATATTGTAACAGATGACGGCAAACTGTCATACCCGGAAGGATGGGATGAGGCCACAGACAAGCTGGACGCAAACTTCTGGTGCGGACGTAACGACGACCTGGAGCTGCCAAATGAGAGCTGGTGGGACGGAACGCAGGATATGATCGCCAATTACGACAAGATTGCATATGACTATGAATTTGAGAACCTGATCATTGACAAAAACGCCATCGAGACACAGCAGGCAGCCATCGCAAACGTATTGTCCGAATACCTTCCGCAGCTTGGATACGGAAAATATGAGGATCCTGCAAAGGCGATCGACGAGATGAGAGAAAAACTGAAAGCAGCCGGTTATGATGAAGTAAAAGCATCAATCCAGAAAAATATTGATGATTTCAAAGCAGAAAAGTGATAAAATCATAAGCAGGAAGTTTTTGTAAATAAGCATGGGAATACCAATACCGACGCAGCTGAGAGTGCCCGGCATTTGGCATTCCCATTTGCTGTATGAACAATGCAAAGTTCAGAAAGGAGCAGGAAGTGGAAAAATTTGAGATAAGAGAAGATTTTTATCTGGATGGAAAAAAGATCAAGATCATTTCCGGAGGAATGCATTATTTCCGTGTGGTACCTGAATATTGGAGGGACAGACTGGAAAAATTAAAAGCGCTGGGATGCAATACAGTGGAGACCTACATTCCCTGGAACCTGCATGAGAAGGAGAAGGGACAGTTTGATTTTGACGGTATTTTAGATATTACCCGCTATGTGAAGACAGCGCAGGAGCTGGGGCTGATGGTGATATTAAGGCCGTCCCCGTACATCTGCGCGGAGTGGGAGTTCGGCGGACTTCCCTATTGGCTTTTAAAAGAGGACAACATGCGTCTGCGCTGCATGTATGAACCGTATCTGAAGCATGTGAGGGAATACTACGAAAAGCTCTTCCGGGTCATCGCACCGCTGCAGATCACCCAGGGCGGACCGGTGATCATGATGCAGGTGGAGAACGAGTACGGTTACTATGGCGATGACAGGGAATACCTGGTGTACATGAAGAACCTTATGATCGACTGCGGATGTGAGGTACCCCTTGTCACATCAGACGGCCCGTGGGGGGATGCCTTTGACTGCGGAAAAGTCGAGGGCGTACTGCAGACCGGAAATTTTGGCTCAAAGGGAAAAGAGCAGTTCTCCATTATGCGGGAGAAAATAGGAGACAAGCCCCTTATGTGCATGGAATTCTGGGTGGGCTGGTTTGACAACTGGGGTGTGGAGTGCCACCAGACGGGAGATCTGGAGGAACATGTGAAGGATCTGGATGAAATCTTATCGGAGGGTCATGTCAATATCTACATGTTTGAAGGCGGCACCAATTTCGGTTTTACCAATGGCTCTAATTATTACGATGTACTGACCCCTGATGTAACCTCCTACGACTATGACGCACTGCTGACTGAGGATGGCAGGATCACGCCGAAATACCAGGCATTCCGCCAGGTGATCAGCAAATATGCAGAGGTTCCGGAAGTTGCTCTGAGCACAGAGATAAAAAGAAAAGATTACGGTACTCTGAAAGTATCCAGAAAGACAGGTCTCTTCGGAAATCTGAAAAATATTGCAGAACCTGCTGCAAGTGTATACCCCCGGTCCATGGAAAAACTGGGACAGGGATACGGATATATCATGTATGAAAGCCCTCTGAAATACGAGGGGCCAATCGAGAAGATACGTCTCTGGGGCGCAAACGACAGGGCAAATATGTTCGTGGATGAGAAGCCGGTACTGACACTGTATGACAGAGAGCTGCTGACAGAATATGAGTTTGAAAGCCCGATACAGAAGGGAGAAAAAATCTCTATTCTCATGGAAAATATGGGGCGTGTAAATTTCGGACCCGCGCTGGAACAGCAGCGCAAGGGGATTGACAGAAGTGTGCAGATCAATGGACACCAGCACTATTATTGGACAGAATACTGCCTGCCCATGGAGGATTTAAGCGGGCTGGACTTTGATGTTCCGGTAAACGAAGGAGAGCCGGGATTCTATGAGTTTACATTTGAGGCGGAGGAGACAGGGGATACCTTCCTTGATTTCTCAGGATGGGGAAAAGGCTGTGTTCTGGTCAATGGATTTAATATAGGCCGTTTCTGGGAGATTGGTCCGCAGAAGCGCTTATATATACCGGGACCGCTTTTGAAAAAGGGACAGAATACCATCCTTATTTTCGAGACAGAGGGGAAAGCGCCGGGTACGATCGCCCTTTGCGAAGAACCGGATCTTGGCTGACAAAAAGAGGTGCCTGCAGTAAATGTATTATGAGATCAACGCAAATATCCTGCCTCAGATTCGCCTGGTGGACACAGCGGTATTGGAACCGCCCTATGTGCACAGAAGGCGGCAGCCGGATGAATATATTCTTTATATCATGAAGCAGGGAGTGCTGTATCTAAAGGAAGACCAAAAGGAGTATGAGCTTCGGCAAGGAGACATACTCCTTTTAGATACAGACTTTGTGCATGAGGGGATTAAGGCCTCAGAATGCGAGTATTTTTATATCCATTTCCGCCATCCGCAGATATGCAGAAGGGATGAGGACCAGGAGTTTATGGAAAATCTTCTGGAAATCCGGGGCAGTTGTCTGCAGCAGGACAGCGGTTCCTACAAAAGGTACCGGGATGACTGCCTTTGGCTGCCGAAATTCGTCTCCCTGGGAAAAAAGAGCGGCTATCTGCGGGTGCTGCAGTTGATTCAGGAAGCCATGGAGCAGCACAGGAACCAGATGGAAAATTACAAGACAGCCTGTGAATGCAGGTTTATGGAGGCACTGGTGACAATCTCCAGGGAGGCATTGTCTTCCTGGACGGTCAGGCCCACTCATGGGATTCCATCCTCCTATCACAGAGTCCATGAGCTGCTGAATTATCTCAATGAAAATTACCACCGGCAGATATCCGGTGCAGGAATCGAGGAGGAATTTTCCTGTAATTTTGATTATCTGAACCGGGTGTTCAAAAAGAATATCGGAAAAACTATTTTCGTCTGCCTCAACGAGATACGGATACACCGCGCCATGGAACTGCTCGCAACCACATCCATGAAGATATCCGCTGTGGGATACCGGGTGGGATTCAGGGACGACGGGTATTTTTGCAAGGTGTTTAAAAAATATACGGGGATATCACCGGGGCAGTATGGGACTATGGCGGGGGTGCGGCAGTGTGTGGGGAAGAAGAAAGAGACAGCAGGAGATCGCTGATAAGGCGATGTCCTGCTGTTTATATAGGATTAGTTTTTAAGTTATTCAGCGAGCAGGAATAAGAACTTAACAATGGTATTAAATACGTTCCCAATCACCTAAGGGTTTATTGGCAGAGAAATTATATAATCGCCTATAAATTATATTATTGACTTTTTTATATTGATATCCAATAATATCTTTTTTAGGTAACACGGTACTATCAATTGATGACGCGGTATTTATTGAGAAATCATAAGAAGAATTATTAATGGCGGGGCAAATTGACAAGATAAACATAGAGCTTGTTAAACAAATAAGTATTCTTTTTTTCATTTAAAATCCCCTTTCTCATAAATAGGCAGGTCTTTAAAATCATTTGGAACTTGTGTTAAATCTTCTGTAGTATAAAAATATTCTCCATTAAGATATAAATCAAAAAAATTTCCATTTTTTAAGTAATAAGAGTTGTCCTTTTCTAAATAAAATACATCATCTCCATTCTGGTCGTATTCCGGTAAATTACGCGCTTCAAAAACGAAAGTGAAGGAAAATATGAAGAGTATTACTGCAAATGCAATAAAGGTATTTGACTTTTTTTTATGTTTCCATTTTTCTATATAATAAAATCTTTGCCGAAGGTTCTTTTTATTCGACAAATTACATAAGGCGTAATAAGAAGTTTGATCCATCACTTGTTTTCTGTTACTTTGGGCATGTCTCAATGTTTTTAATATACTGTTGGCGTAGTCAAGTCTGTTTTGGGTTGGAACTATAGCTTCCATTGAATGATCTACATATAATTCCTGAATTTGTTGTAACATGGATGGTAACAAAATGGATACACATACATTCCACCAGTGAATACAGGAAATAAAATCCATAATGACTTTTATCCCCCAGTCCCGATGTTTAATATGTATTAATTCATGTAATAAAACACAGTAAAGTTCCGTTTCTGTAAACTCAATGTTAGGTAGTAATATTACCGGATGAAAGAGGCCGAAAGCAGCAGGGGTGGATATCCCTTCCATTTTGATCACTTCAATGTTATGATTTTTACTTTTAAAAACATTTAGAAATGCTCTTTGATACACCTGGTTGATATTATTTGATGATAATCTGGGCATTTGAGAAATTTTTTGTTTTAAGCGATAATACCCAACGGATTTTTTGATAAATAAGAATGATCCTATAACAATCCACATGATGATTATTAAGTCCAAGACAGAAAAAGAATGATGGTTCTCATAAGTGACAGGGGTCATAATTATTTTCTGTATTGCCGGTATTATCACTAATGATTCATATGTCTTAGTTAGTCCGGGTTTATATATATCCAGTGGAAAACACCCTCTTATGATGGTTAAAATCATTAATATATAAACACTTAGAATCCCCACTTTTTTTAATAAATAGTTCCATCTTAATGCAATGTAAAGGATAATACTGAGAAGGGACATGGATATAGAACACGTTATTAATGCAGGTAACGATAACTCCATATTTTAGCTCTCCTTTGACTTAAGATTATCAAGTAGTCTTTCCATCTCATCTATAAACGCAGCATCTAAATGTTTGCCATTAGCTAGTGTAGAACAGTATTGTAAAATCCCATCTTGAGGGGTGGGACTTTCAATAATCATATGCATTAATTGTTTTTGTGCCTCATAATCTTCTTGTTGTATTATGGGTATATATCCCCTCCCTGTTCTTGTTGCTGTTTTAATAATAGAGTCTACCTTAATATACCCCTTTGATGTAAGTGTTTTTAAAACCTTTACAACCGTGTTTCTGTTCAATTCCGGATTAGTCTTTAAGATGTCAGAAATTACGCATGGGTGCCCTATACCCCAGATTGTATACATGACAGCTTCTTCTTTTTCAAAAAGTGATATCATATTATCCTCCTTTCCTTATAAGAATAAGATATATTGCATAAAGTGTCAATATAAAAATTGATAAAAATATACAAAGTTTATAAAGGTAATTTAATTACATTATATTAATATTGACGAGTTGCTATTAATATGGTATTGTCAATACATGATTATATGTAAAACGGATTATTTAATATATTCGAGAAAGAGGGGATTCCATTGTACAGTATATAGTATTTAAGTGAGTAACCAATATATATCTGATATCGTTTACGAAAGGAGATAGACATTATGAAGAATCGTGCCAAAAGAATCATAGCAATCGGGTTATTGCTTTCAACGGTATTTACATGTTCCATCCCCGTATATGCAGGCAAAGAATATTTTGCATTCACAACGAATGCTGTTGATAAAAGAACGGCGCCGGGGAAAAAGAGTGATTTGGAACAAGCAGCATATGTTACCACGACATATCATTCTACTAATAAATCCGTAGCGATTAATGTTGATAACGGCAGTATATATGGTGTGGCGACAGGCAGTTGGTCTTTTTCGTCTCCTACGAAATCAAAGAAATTAGGATATATGGGATATGCCAATATGAAGGATACGTTCTATATTCACTACGATCCCATGGGCGGTGTGGGCACAACGATCAGAGGACAGTATAATCCATGAATAAGAAGAAGTTGATTTTAAGATTTATCATATTATATGCGATTTTGGGAGTGGGACTGATTTCTTGTGGCAGTAAGGAACAGCTCTCTTCAGTGGATTCAGAAAAAGAAGCAAAGACAAAAGCCAGTCAAGAGTCAAACAGTGCATTCTTTGATTCATCGGTTACTGCATTCACAAGAAAAGAAGAAAACATCAGTATAGATGCTGATGTGGTGATTCCGGATGCAGTAAAGGAAAACACGGTTTACTGTGCATCGGGAGAACCTCTGCCTTTGAGTGAAATGAGTGAAGAGATAAGAAATGATCTGCTTCCGCCCGATATTTCCCTGCAGTTTGATCATGAAGACGACAGCGCCTTTTTTTCTCTGGAAAATTTAGAGGATATAGATAATGCATTTGTCCTTGCTTATAATAATTCCTGTGAATTTATAGTAAATTCCGGATTATATCAGCATTACTCCAACTGCATTGTCACAGAAACCTTTGCAGAAGAATATAATGCAGATTTATACCAGAAGAAAGAAAATCTGGATTTCATGAGCCAGGCAGATGCTGCAGATACTGTCCGCCGGCTGTTTAAAAAGTATGGCATCAATCTGGGCGAGGTGGTAACTGCTTATGTTATGGATCATGAGACCATGCAGCAGGAAGAGGATACAACAGATATCAGCGGAGAAGCAGACCCCTCCCTGAAAAAAGAATCCTGGTCTTCGGCAGATGATACCTATTATTTTTATTTTCGGCAGGAATATAACGGGATTCCTATTATCTATAATCTTTACACGGGTCAGGGATTTGAAGACGGGGAGGAGGCCACAGTTATGCTGAATCCATCCGGCATAGTAGGGGCTGGTATTCAAGGATGTTATGCGTGGACACAGACGGATGCGGTGGATTTAATATCACTTGATAAAGCGGCCGACACATTTTTTCAAAACTATAAGGGCCTTGTGGGTACTTCCTATGAGGTAAAACGGATTTCTTTCATGATGGATATAATTCCGGGGAAGGATTACAGGGCAGAACTAAGGCCAGTATGGGTTTTTGACACAACAGTTTCGGGTGAGGATTATTCTTTTGAAAGTAAAATAGTTATCGATGCTGTGAATGGTCAGGAATTGACAGTTTAACCGGACTGCTCAGTTGGAGGTTGAGGCAGACAGCTCTGGCGGCTTTTGCACTCAACCTCCCGGGCATAGAAGAAATATTTAGAACTCTGAGTTTATATAAAACAGGAGAATTATATGGGAATTTTTCGAATGGATATGAAGAGGGCTTTTCTAAATAAGAGGTTTGTACTGATCGTTCTGGCAGCAGCGATTTTATGGTACTGGAACAGCCGGAGGTTTTTCCTGGAAATGGATGTTTTGGGGATATTCTTTGGAACAGTGGGGCGGAGTACAGTTGTATATATTACTATGGCAGTCTGTAATGGTGTTTATGGATTAAGCGTATGTGAAGATATGCAGGACCATGAAATTAAAAATATACTCTGCAGGGTTTCACTTCAAAAATATGTAATATCCAAAGTATTGGTCTGTGTTATTGGAACTATTGCAGTCTATTGCCTGGGAACTTTTTTGTACCTGGCTTTTGAATTGACCCAGTATCCGCTGGTATCAGACAGCGGCCTGGCTGTGGAAAATTTAAAAGAGATTACAACCTTTGGATTTATGCTTCCTGAGCACACAATGGGATTTATCTTTCTTCAAACGCTGGTGAATGGAATCTGCTGCAGTTGTATGGCGGCGGCATCTTTGGCTTTGTCTGCTTATATACGAGATGGCTTCCTGGTATTGTGTGTACCGCCTGTCTTATTTTTTATCTTGATTTTTGTTTCCAATTATATAATAAAATTTTCTGCAGATGTAGAAAGTATGTTTTGGGTGGTCAGTACCAATCAACCCTGTACTCTGTTCTTTCTGTATATTGCCATATTTGCACTCTGTTTTTACATAGGTTCCTGCATTTTGTTGTATTTTGGAATCAGGAGGTACGAGTATGAAGCATAGACATCGTATTCTGCGGATAACCAGATATCAGTTAATACAATTGATCCGCAATCCCAGACTGTATATGATCGTTATCTGTAATTTCATATTTTTAAGTACATTGATGTCTTCCCTCCGCACATTTTTGGAAATGCATCAGTTGAAAGCAACTCCTTTTTTATTCAGCTTTTTATTTATCCATCCATCGGTTATTTTCTGTTTTCTGGCAGGGGTGGCTCTGTTGTTCAGCAATGCACCGTTTTTTAACCGCTCCCAAATGTTTTTGACCATAAGAACCGGAAAAATCGTATGGGCAATGGGACAGATATGTTATATTGTTTTGGGCAGCGTGTTATATTTTCTTATGCTTTACCTTATGAGTTTGATTTTTCTGTTTCCCCATATTTCATTCAGAAATGAGTGGGGTAATGTTTGGAATACATTGGCACGGACAGATGCGGGACTTAACAGCGGAATCCCTTTGTTGGTGCCTGTAGATATCTTGAATCGGTTTAAGCCTATGGAGGCCCTGGGCTGGACCTGTCTGATGGGAATTTTAAATGCGGTTCTGATTGGATTGGTGTTGTTTTTCTGCAATCTGTTCCTGAGACGTGAGGCAGGGATTGCGGCCGCAATGCTGGTGCTCCTGGCTCCATACCGCCTTTCTTTTATGCCGACCCCTATTCATTATCTGGCAACCGCAGCCTGGCTGGACCCCTCGTATCTGTTTTACAGTCCCACTTACAGAGGCCCTGACGCCATACAGCAAATCCTTATTTTGGGTGTCTTGATCACCATATTGTTCCTGGGATGTATATACGGTATCCTGCACAAAGATCTTCCGGAGGTTGAAGAATGAACCATATCATAGAAGTGAAAAATGTTTACAAATCATTTAAAAATATTGAGGTTCTGCATGATGTCAGCTTGCAGGTAGATGCGGGGAGTATTTGCGGAATCATAGGAAGAAACGGCTCCGGGAAGACGGTGCTTTTTAAATGCATCTGTGGCTTTTTGCAGACAGACAGGGGTGAGATACAGATAGAAGGAAAAGCTGTGGGAAAGGATAAAAGTACCCTGTCAAATCTGGGAATCATCATAGAATCACCCGGATTTTTGAGGCATTACAGCGGTTACAAAAACCTGGAATTTTTAATGGGACTGAACGGTAAGGCTGACAGGGAAAAGATAAATGCTGTCTTAGACCTGGTGGGCCTTGCGGAGCAGAAGAATAAAAAAGTCGGCAAATATTCCATGGGGATGCGCCAGAGACTGGGAATTGCCCAGGCCATCATGGAGGAACAGAACATTTTAATTCTGGACGAGCCCATGAATGGCCTGGACAATCAGGGAGTAGAAGATATCCGTAAATTACTGCTGAAATTAAAAGAAAAAGGAACTGCCATACTGCTTGCCAGCCATAACCAGGAAGATATCCGGCAGTTGTGCGACTTCGTATACGAGATGGATTCGGGCCGCATACAGAGAAAATAGGAGAGCCGGCAAAACGGCTTTTTCAGACATGGACCGCGACTGTTTTCGTGGTCCATTTTCTTGATCTCCAGCGTATCAGATATGCGGTGCCCCGGAAAAATTCATCCATGGCAAAGGCAATCCAGCATCCCGTCAGCCCAAGCCCCATGCGGATTCCGAGAATGTAGGAAAATAGAATGCTCATGGTCCAGCAGGATATCATGGACACTGCCATGGGGTAGATCACATCACCGGCACCGCGCAGGGAATTTTCCTCCACATGGTTAAATCCTCTGCCTATCTCCACCAGTATATCGATGAGCATCAGATGCCTGCCCATGGAAATGATCTGCGGGTCTGAGGTAAAGCATCCAAGCAGTGGTTCCGCCAGCAGAAAGATCAGAAAGGACAGCATCACATTGGCGCTTATGGTCAGTTTCAGGTTCTGCAGGTTCAGACGGTATGCCTGTTCATACTTCCCCGCTCCGGCAAGCCAGCCGATCATCAGGGAGGTGGACAGCCCAAGACTCATGCCGAACACATATACATAAAAGACAATATTGGATACATAGATTTTGGTGGAAATGGCAGCAACCCCTAAAATGGCGATAATGGAGGTGGAAACCACCTGGGAGAGGTTGTAGGATATGCTGCTGATCCCGCCCGGAACTCCTACCTTCAGCATGGTCACGGCAATCTTCAGAGAGGCAGGGGTTTTCTGTCTGAAATGCAGCCCAAGAGGTATTTTCCGCAGGAAGGTAAGGATCAGGAGCAGTCCGAAAAGCTGGCTGCACACATAGGCGGCGGCAATACCGGTTACCCCTGAGACAGGAAGTTCTATAGGCCGGAAAATGACCAGATAAGCCAGTGCTGCATTCATGCCATTCATGGTCAGGGAGACACAGACAGATATCTTAGGCTTACCGTAGCTTCTGAAAATGCCGGAGATACTGGAGGTCACTGCCTGGAAAAAGGAAAACTGCACCGCAATCCGGAAATAAGTGACCGCATAATCCAATACCTGTCCCTCCAGATGCATAAGACCCAAAAGCGGCTTTGCAGCCAGGGAGAGACAGGTGCCGAGAACAAGGCTCAGGGAACCGCACAGGATAATGGAAGTGAGAGCTGCATCAGAAGCTTTTTCCGTATTTTCCGCGCCCAGATTGTGATTGATCACAATGGAGGCACCTGTGCCGATCACGGTATAAAAGGTGAGTATCATCCCCAGAAGCTGGGTGGCAGAGCCGACGGCAGCCACCGCGTCATCTGAGTAATGGGAGAGCATAAGGGTATTGATGGTGCCCATCATGTTGAGCAGCAGCATTTCCGTAAAAAACGGAACGAAAATACGGGACAGGGTCATCGTGCCCTGGGGTGTCTTCATAATGCTGAGTGTTTTGTCATAATGAAAGAATTTCATGGAATTTCCTTTCTGAAGGCCTTTGGCTGTCTGGCCGCGGGTAACGGCGCAGTCCTGTCTGTGCTCCTGTTTTTCCCTGTGTTATTTTAAGGGGGGAAGAGTCAGGACAGCCGTTTTTATATTTGCCTCCGCATCACCGGAAACGGTAATGGTCATTTCTTTTTCCTCATCTATATAGTTTACATAAATCAACAATCTGCCGTGATATACCCGTCTGAAGGCGGCGCAGTAATCTGTCACATCTGCCAGATCTCCATTTTCCAGACCCAGTATTCTGCCGTTTTCCGCATTCACATGTAAAAGTGAGGTGTCCGATAAAACAGGATTTCCCCAGGTGTCTTTCATGTGCACTTCAATCTGACGAAACGCCGGTTCCGTGGCGGAAGGAAGTGTATCCTCATAACAGTGCAGGGATATCTTACAGGCCGTGCCGGTGGTAGTCAGAGCATGGGATACTTCTGTACCGTCCGAAGCTTTTCCAAGGGCTTTCAGCGTACCGGGAACATAGGCAGTGGTGAGTATAATGGCGTCGCGGGCCGGGTCCTTTTGAAAAGTGCCCAGACATTTTTCATTCAGCCATATCTCAGCCTGAGGCAGATTCGTATAACATTTCACAAGCACTTCCTCTTCTTCCGGGTAGTTCCAGGTATCAGATACAGGAGTCCATTCCCCACGGTCTGCATCCGGACGGGCTGTGGACAGATGTACCATAGGTTTGGAGGACCAGAGGCTCTGTCTGCGGTAATAGCCCGGTTTTTCAAATCCTGCAAGGGTCAGAAGACCGGCACCGGAGCCGTGGATGGGCCAGCCTTTCGCTTCCCCCAGATAATCAATTCCGGTCCAGAGAAACTGTCCTGAGATATAGGGATTCTTTGTCACGGCTTCCCATGCTTCCAGGCTGTGTCCATTCTCGCTTCCGATGAAAGGTTTATCCGGAAACCTGCGGTGGCTTTCCTCGTAGAGATGCTCCTTGTAGTTGTATCCTGCCACATCCAGGGAATCCAGAAATCCCAGCCGGGAGGACAGTTCGGGAAAGGCAGCCGCCAGGGTGACAGGACGTGTCGTGTCAATCTCTTTTACGATTTTTGTGAGTCTCCCGGCCAGTACAGCCAGGCGTCCGGCATCCGGCCTTTTGGGATTATATTGCCGTTCCTCTGCCGGTTTATCCGCATCGTTGTTGCCGGTCATGGTGGTGAAGGAAGAGTGGCAGTAAGGGTCATTGGGGTAGTCGATCTCGTTGCCGATACTCCACATGATAATGGAAGGATGGCAGCGGTCCCGGCGTACCAGGTCCGTCAGGTCCTCTTTGTGCCACCTGGGGAAATCCAGGTAGTACCCCTGATGCTTTGGCGGATACACATTATGTCCTGTGCTCCACTTGTTTTTTGGCCCCTCCCATTCGTCGAAAGCCTCATCTATAACAAGAAATCCCATGGAATCACACAGGTCATAAAGCTCCGGCATATGGGGATTGTGGCTCATGCGGATGGCGTTGCAGCCCATATCTTTCAGTTTTTTCAGACGCCTTTCCCACACGGGTACGGGTACAGCGGCGCCCAGGCAGCCCGCGTCGTGGTGAACACAGACGCCTTTTATCAGCATGTTTTTGTCGTTCAGGAAAAAGCCTGTATCCGGATCAAAACGGATGCTGCGGATGCCGACCCTGCGGCTGTCAGCCATGTACTCTTTGCCGCAGCAGGCTTCGCCGGAAACATCGTCTGCAGGGCAGAGCCGGGTTTCCAGGGTATATAGATCCGGTGAATCAGGGGACCACAGGGCGGGAGAAAGAACTTCACCTGTGGCTTTGGCCCTGCATGCAGTACCGGCAGGGATGTGCATATTTACAGAGACTTCAGCCTGCATCTTATCGGCTGCGGAACTGCAGTTTTCTATAGCAGACTCTGTACTTTCAGTTTTTACCAGTCTGAACTTTGCTGTAATCTGTACATCCTGCTGTGTGTCATTTTTTATTTCACAGGAAGCGCGGAAATGAGCTTTTTGGGAAGAAACTTCAGGGGTTTCAAAGGCCATGCTCCCGGGGATCACATGTACGGGTTCCTGCACAAGGAGCTGTACTTTTCTGGTGATGCCGGAACCGGTGAACCAGCGGGAATCCACAATATCCCTGTGGTCTGCGCAGACACAGATGACATTCTCCCGGTCAAAGCTGAACTGTTCCGTAATGTCATAAGTAAAGGAAATATATCCGTTGGGCCTGTTTCCCAGGTAATAGCTGTTGCACCAGACACGGCTGTTCTTGTAGACGCCGTCGAAGGCCAGATACAGGCGTCTGCCTTTCCAGGACTCCCGGGGCGTGATACGGAAACGGTACCATCCAATTCCTCCTGCCAGATACCCGGTCCCGCTGGAATACTCTCTGGAAAAGGGCAGGGTGACAGACCAGTCATGGGGAAGGGAAACACTCTCCCAGTCTGAATCATCGTACCATGCCTGCCAGGCATCCGGGCAGTCTCCCAGGTGGAATCTGCAGTTTTTGTTTATGGGATAATATGTTGTATTCATGATAGAAATACCTCCTGATATATATTTTTGGCAACTGTTTTGTCCCCACACAGTGTCATCCTTTTGGTTCCATTTTTCTGCTAAAACATATTATAGGGAACCCGCCGGGGAAAACAATGGAATTAAGAGAGACTTATTGTAAATCAGCGACTTTTTTACGGAAAAGCATTGTAAAAATACGCGAGGTGTAGTAGAATGAAATAAATTTGAAACCGATTTCAAGGAATGGGAAAAGAGTACAGCTAAGGAGGAAAAAGCTGCATGGGGAATAGAAAAAGAGGTTATTTATTTGTACATTTCACAGGGGAATCCCCTGAAGGGGAGCAGGTGTATTTTGCACTCAGCAGGGACGGGCTGCACTGGCAGGATCTAAATGAACAAAATCCGGTGATCCGCTGGGAAGACGGGGAAAAAGGAGTCAGGGATCCGTTTATAGTAAGGTCTGTCATAGACGGAAAATTTTATATCATTGCAACGGATTTGAGGATAGCAAACGGCAAAGGCTGGACCGCGGCACAGATGGAGGGGAGTACAAAAATTGTGATTTGGTGTTCCAAGGATTTGGTACACTGGTCAGAACCTTGGACCTTTGAAACCGGTGTCCCCGGGGCAGGCTGTGCCTGGGCACCGGAGGCAGTATACGATCCGGAGAAGGAAGCCTATCTTGTGTTCTGGGCTTCCATGACAAAAGAGGCAGGCGATACCGCGCACAAACAGAGGATTTACAGCTCCTATACAAGAGATTTTAAAGTGTTCACATCACCGGAAAAATACATTGAGAGGGAGCATCATGTGATAGATACCACTATAGTGGAGAAGAATGGTGTTTTCTACCGTTTTTCAAAGGATGAGACTACGAAAAAGGTACGTATGGACAGAGGCACCAGTCTTCAGGGGGAATTTACAGAGATGGAGGCAGAGGCATTAAGTGCTTTGACGGGAGTGGAAGGCCCTGCGGCATTCCCCATGGGGGAAGAAGGAAAATGGTGCCTTATGGTGGATCAGTTTGCGGAGGGGCTGGGGTATCTTCCCCTTATCTGTACAAGTCTGGAAAAAGGCGACTTTAAGGTGGCAGAACCCGGAGACTGCCATATGGGAAATGTCTGCAAACGCCATGGTTCTGTCCTGGTTCTGGAGGAAGAAGAATATGAGCGCCTGCATACCTGTTTTGGAAACAGGGTATCTGACCGGGCAGTTACAGAATGAAACAGGGTAACTATTTGCCTGGCTGAAGGTTACAGGAAAGGAAGAATACAATATGCAGGTAAAGATTAATACAAGGGCAGAAAAGGCGGATATGCAGGACCTGTTCGGCATCTTTTTTGAGGATTTAAACCATGCGGCAGACGGAGGATTATACGCGGAACTGATCCAAAACCGGGCATTTGAATTTTGCTCTGTGGACAATCCGGACTATCACGGACTGACTGCCTGGGAGAAGATAGAAAAGGGAGGAAAGACAGAGCTTCGCGTGGAGAAGGAACATGGTCTTTTCCCCGAAAATCCGCACTATCTGGTGATGGAAATACTCGAAGAGGGAGAGGACACAGGTGTGTGTAATCACGGATTCCATCCGGGGATTTTCTATGAAAAGGGAGCATGTTATAACTTCTCCTGTTATGCCAGAAAGGAGCGGGGAGACTGTGATCGGTTAGTGATATCTCTGCGTTCCCGGACAGGAGACATATATACTTCCCAGGCCATTGATATTACGGATAAGTGGGAAAAATACCAGCTCACGTTCCGGGCTCCTTTTGATGACAGACAGGGGAGACTTGCTGTGACGGCAAAGGGCAGCGGGTGTGTGGAGCTTGATTTTGTATCCCTGTTTCCGGCACATACATATAAGAACAGAAAGAACGGTCTGCGCAGAGATCTGGTGCAGCTTTTGGAAGAAATGCATCCAAAATTTCTGCGTTTTCCGGGAGGCTGTCTGGTCCATGGCGGTTCCCTTCATGTAGGGGACAGAGATAGTCTGTACCGGTGGAAAAACACCATCGGTCCTGTGGAAAACCGTCCTTCCTGCAGAAATAACTGGGGATATAATCAGACCATGGGTCTGGGATATTATGAGTATTTTCTGCTGTGTGAGGATTTGGGCGCAAAGCCTGTTCCGGTGCTTCCGGGAGGTTATAATCCCCACACCCATGAGGCGGCTGTGGGAGATGAGCTGAAAGAATATATTCAGGATGCACTGGATCTCATTGAATTTGCCAACGGAGATGCGGAGTCATACTGGGGCAGCAGACGTGCGGCTATGGGTCATCCGGAACCGTTTCATATGGAATATATCGGCATTGGGAATGAGGAGGTGGGAGAACCGTTTTTTGAGCGGTATCCTCTTTTTCACAGGGCACTCAGGGAGAAATATCCTGAGATAAAGATCATCGGAACCAGCGGCCCGTTCGCGGCGGGAAAGGAATATGACAGAGGATGGCAGTCCGCAAGGGAGGTGGGGGCAGACCTGGTGGATGAACATTATTACCAGGCACCGGAGTGGTTTATTACGAATCACCACCGCTATGATGCATTTCCGGAAAACGGCCCCAAAGTATTTTTAGGGGAATATGCTTCTCAGGATAATACCTGGTTTCATGCATTGGCCGAAGCCTCTTATATGGTGGGGATGCAGAACGCCGCCCATGCGGTAAAAATGGCATGTTATGCGCCGCTTTTCTGCCATTTACATTATGAAAACTGGAGACCGGATATGATATGGCTGGACAACTGCACGGCAGTGCCATCGCCCAGTTATCATGTGCAGAAACTCTTCATGAACCATCACGGGGATGTGGTTCTTGCGCAGGAAATATCTGAGAAAGGCCCTTCTGTAATGATGAGCCGGTATCCTGACAGCCTTCCGGGCGATATTGTCCTGGAGGCCAATGAATCACGGGTGGCATTTGAGAATATTGTGATCACAGAGGAGGACACAGAAAAACAGCATACCTGCCGGGGAACCGTGCTGAGTCCTGAACGTTCCAGGGAAAAAATTACATCTGTTGACAGCCGGAATTATACCATCCGTCTCCGTGCCAGGGAGTTGAGCGGCAAAAAAGGCTTTACCATCAGTTTCGGACAACAGGATGAGAAAAACCGTGTGTTCTGGAGACTTGGCGGATGGGCCAATGAGGATTCTATAATCGGGGAGGATATAAACGGCAGGAATTCCTGTCTGGTCCAGCGCACGAGAAGCGTGGAAGCCGGAAGGAATTATGACCTGGAGATCCGTGTACGGGGCAGAAGGGTGGAGACCTATGTAGACGGCGCGGCAGAGCAGGAGACAGAGGTGCGTCCCGTTACTGCAGAGCCGGTCTATATCACCAGCAGCCGGGAGAGGGAATCAGGCGATATTATTGTAAAAATGGTAAATGTCCTGCCCCGAAAAGAGAAGGTGCAGATCTGTCTGGAGGGTGAGGAAAACAGCCGCTTTACAGGGCGTATATACAGGATAGAAGGATATCATAGGGATGACAGAAATACCTTTGAACACCCGGATCTGGTGAGACCTGATGCGGCGGAAGCTGAGTTTGACAGTCCCATATTTGAAGTTGACATAAAACCGGAGTCTCTGTGTATTTTAAGGCTTTGCCGCAGACAAAACCCTGTACTTCCCGGACTTTATGCAGATCCGGATATGCTGAAATATCAAGATACCTACTATCTCTACCCCACAACAGATGGTTTTGCCAACTGGTCGGGAACACAGTTCCATGCCTTCTCATCCCGGGATATGAGGGAATGGAAAGATGAGGGCGTCATTCTGGATGCTGCCTCGGAGCAGGTTCCATGGTCGGCAGGCTCAGCATGGGCCCCGGCTGTCTTTGAGAGGGACGGTCTGTTTTACTTTTATTTCTGCGCGAAAAGGCCGGATGGAGTATCCTGTATCGGTGCTGCGGTAAGCAGTTCTCCCGCATCCGGATACCGGGCACAGCCAAAACCTCTGCTGACTCCCGAAATGGTACAGGCAGCAGGTGTAAAGATGAGCCAGGTGATAGACCCATCCATTTATGAGGAGGATGGACAGGTGTACATGCTGTTCGGAAACGGCAGTCCGGCTGTTGTAAAGTTAAGTGAAGACCTGCTTCATATCTGCCCGGAAACCATGAAAAACCTGGAAGGGGCAGAGGATTTCAGGGAGGCTGTGACAGTTCTGAAAAGAGGAGGCATCTATCATTTTACCTGGTCGTGTGACGATACGGGAAGTGAGGATTACCATGTAAATTACGGTATTTCCGACAGCCTTTACGGGCCTGTGAAATACCTGTATCCGGTACTGGAGAAAAGGCCGGGAGCCGGTGTGCTGGGAACAGGCCATCACTGCATTTTCAGGGAGCCGCAGGAGGATATTTATTATATGGCGTATCACCGTTTTGCCACTCCAGTCAGTGATTATCCTGAGGGCAAAGGGTATCACCGCGAGACATGTATTGACCGGGTGGAATTCGGAACGGACGGCAGAATGAAGCCGGTACAGGTACGGCCGTAGAGCTGATTTATAAGACCGGGAGATATTCAGACATACTGCTTTGACAGAATTATATTGCAGACAGCGGGCTGTAAAGAGACATGGAGGAAACAGAGGAATGCAGAAATTTTTATCAGAATCAGACTGTAAATGGCTGGAGGAGACCTTTGCAAAATTTGATATAAAGATAGAAAAGGAATGTGAAAGACTGGGAGATAAAATTCCCTACATTCCACAGAACGGACACTATGAGGAGGACTGGGGAGACAGGGATATTGCCTGGTGGACCAACGGCTTCTGGGGCGGTATCCTGTGGCAGATGTATCACGCCACGGGGAAAGAAATCTACCGCCAAAAGGCTGAAAACGCGGAGAGACGGCTGGACCGGGCCCTGGCAGAATATGAGGGACTTTATCACGATGTGGGATTTATGTGGATGCACACAGCAGTGGCAGATTATAGGCTCACAGGGAATCATGCATCCTATATCAGAGGTCAGCATGCAGCTAATCTGCTGGCAGGAAGGTTCAATGTGCTGGGCAATTTTATCCGGGCCTGGAATGATGATAAAACCGGGTGGATGATCATAGACTGCCTGATGAATCTGTCCCTTCTCTACTGGGCTTCTGAGGAGTCAGGGGACCCTCGGTTTGATGCTGTTGCCAGAAGACATGCGGACACGGCCATGGAGAAAATACTGCGTCCGGACGGCTCCTGTAATCACATAGCCATATTGGATCCGCTGACAGGAGAGCTTTTGGAGGCACCGGCAGGGCAGGGCTGCGCGGAGGGGTCTTCCTGGTCCAGAGGCCAGTCTTGGGCAGTCTATGGTTTTGCCATCAGCTATGCCCACACAAAGGAACAGAAATATCTGGATGCGGCAAAGCAGACAGCCCACTATTTTATTGCCAATGTCTCCCTTACGGAGTATCTTCCGCTGTGTGATTTCAGAGCGCCGGAAGAACCGCTGTATTACGATTCCACAGCAGGTGCCTGTGCGGCCTGCGGCCTTCTTGAGATAGCAAAACACGTGCCGGAGAATGAAAAAGCCCTGTATGAGAAGAGTGCTCTTCGGATTCTTAAGGCAATGGAGCAGCATTTCTGTAACTGGAATCCTGAGGAGGACGGAGTACTGGGCATGGGAAAAGTGGCGTATCATGACGAGGGAGAAAACCGTCAGGTGCCTATTATTTACGGTGATTATTTCTTTCTTGAGGCGGTGCTGCGGCTGATGGAAAAAGACTTCTGGATTTGGTAGGAGGAGAGTAATGGTAGAGAGAAAGCTGAACACAAGACAGGATTTTGCAGATCTGATGCTTACTATTTTAAAACCGCTGAAACCGTATTACAGTACAGGAAAGGCACGCCTGAACATTGGATGCACCAGTGCCCATTACCCGGATGAAAGTGCCTGGATGGAGGGATTTTCCCGCCCACTCTGGGGACTGGCTGCTTTCTGGGCAGGGGGCGGAAGTGATGACGCATTTGAAAAAATATACAGAGAAGGGCTTGTATCCGGCACAGACCCTGCGTCTTCGGAATACTGGGGAAAATGCGGGGATTATGACCAGAAGCTGGTTGAGATGGCAGCTATTGCTTTTGCTATTTTATTTGCCCGTGAGAAAATATGGGAGCCGCTGACAGAAAAAGAGAAAAAACAGGTAAGTGTGTGGCTCTGGGAGATCAACCGCAATAAATGCTGTGACTGTAACTGGCGCTTCTTTCATATTCTGGTGAATGCGGCGCTTAAGAAAGCCGGAATGCCGTATGATAAGAAGGGGATGGAGGATAGCCTGGAGTTTATTGAATCTTGTTATATCGGCGGAGGATGGTATCTGGACGGTGAGAACGGGCAGGCGGATTATTATGTTCCTTTTGCCATGGAGTTTTACGGGATCGTATATGCAATGGTCATGAAGGAGGAAGAACCGGAGCGTTGCAGGCGTTACCTGGAACGGGCAGAGGCGTTTGGAAAGGACTTTGTATACTGGTTTGCAGAGGATGGCAGTGCCCTTCCCTATGGACGATCCCTGACTTACCGTTTTGCGCAGGCGGCTTTTTATTCCGCCTGTATCATGGCACACATTGAGCCGCTGCCGCTGCCGGTGATGAAGGGAATCATTGTCCGTCATCTGGAATACTGGATGAAACAGCCTATTTTTGACCATACAGGTCTTATGACTATCGGGTACTGTTATCCTAATCTGCTGATGACAGAGAGCTATAACTCCCCGCAGTCGCCCTATTGGGCCATGAAGATTTTTGCGTGTCTTGCCCTCCCTGAGGATGACCCCTTCTGGGCTTGTGAGGCAGCGCCGCTTCCGAAGCTGGAAGAAGAAAAATATCTGGAGAAGGCGGATATGATCATACAGAGAAGGGCGGACGGCAATGTTGTGGCACTTCCCGGGGGACGGACATTTGGGCATGTGCATGGACATACGGAGGAAAAGTATGCAAAGTTTGCTTACTCCACCAAATACGGATTCAGTGTCATGCGCTCCCCGGTAAATTTCCAGGAGGCTGCACCGGACAGTGTGCTGTCTTTTGAAGTGCTGGGGCACATATTTATCCGGGGGCAGGCCAAGAATTATGAGGTGACAAAAGAACATGTGGTTTCCGTCTGGTCCCCATTCCCGGGAATTCGTGTACAGTCTGAAATCCTTCCTGCCCGTGAGGGACATAAAAGGATACATGTGATTGAGAGTGAATATGAGTGCATAGCTTATGATGCCGGCTTTGCGCTGCCTCTGGGAGAAGAGGAGGGATGTGAGGTGCGCTGCCTGCTGGGTGGCGGAGAACCTATGCTGGTAAAGCCGGACCCGAATACGAATCTGATCCACAGTAAGACAGTGATCCCGGTTGTGAGATATGAGATTAAGAAAGGGATAAATAAGATAGAGACAGAAGTGTTGTATTAAGTTTTATTCTATAAAGCACAGCCGGGTGGTACTGACTTTTCAGATGCCGGGCCTGACCATCAGTTCTTCCGTGTGAACAGAAGGAGAGAAATGGATGGCCGGGCCCGGCTGCTTTATATTGGGGAGTGGGTTTGAGAAATTGTTTGGGATCTTATGTAAACCGAAAAGACAATCAGAGCATAGATTTCTGGGAATATATTTAACGACTAAAAAAGGAAAAGAAATTGTAGGTAAATGAAGAAGAAATCCATGCCAGAAACTTAGAAAAACAGATAAAGCGCAATTATTGGGAAGAAATGATAGGTAAATCAGGAAGAAGTCCAGGCTTGAAACTAAGCAAAAACAGATAAAATCCCATTACTTGAAAGAAATTATAGGTAAATCAGGAAGAAATGCAGACTTGAAACTAAGAAAAAACAGATAAAGAGCAATCACCAGGAAGAAATTATAGGTAAGTCAGGAAAAAATCCATGCCGGAAACTTAGAAAAGCAGATAAAGAGCAATCACTAGGAGGAAATTATAGGTAAACAGGAAAAAATCTATGCCGGAAACAATGAAAACACAGATAAGGCTCTACCAACCAGAAGAAATAAAATCTCATCAGCCGAAAGTACGTTTGAGTACCCCCAAAATTCAAGTCAGAATCTTAATGAAACAAATAATTTCAAAGACGGAAAGAAGTGCAGTCAAACAAAGTAGAAATCAAGGCATATGAAAAACAGGGCGGCAGCCAAACATAAAATTTAATTTTCACGTTTGACTGCTGTCCTGTTAAGCTTTAGTCTTACATAGAAACTTGATACACCGCACACCCGTGTTCAGGCAGCACAGCGTTTATTTCCTGATTTACACTCCTGCGGGTAGTTCCATCCCACAAATCGGTGAGATCCACGTCCCCATGAAATTCCTTTCCGATTTCATCCAGGCTGGCACAGACAGAAGCCTCCCTGTCTCCTAAATTAAACAGAGCAATATATAAAGTCCCTTCCTTTTCATCACAGGCAGTCCAGACAGCCTTCTCTTCATCCAGACAAATTTGTCTGGGTCGGCAGGAGGGCGGCAGAAGTGCCAGAACTCTGCGGTTGGTGAGCAGGGACAGTGTCCAGTCATCCATTTTGGTCAGCTCTGCGCCCAACATGAGGGGCGAACCGAAGAGGCACCAGAGTGTCATCATGGTACGCTGCTCTTCTCTGGTGAAGTTTGTCATCCGTTCCTTTCCGAATCCTTTTCCGATCCAGCCAAGGGGGAGCATGTCGCAGTCAGGATAACATCCCTCGGAAACCTGTGTCTGCCACAGTTCGCAGCGGCGGAACATATCCTTTAAGTATTTCCATTCATCCCAGAAATCATCTGTTATGCGCCACATATTGGCATATTTCTCATAATGCCATGCCCTGTCTATGAGAGCGGGGCCCGGGGAGAGGGAGAATACAATGGGGCGGCCGCAGTGTTTGATGGCATTCGCCAGCATCTCCACTTCATGGGCAGCATTATACTGATTTTCCCGGTGGGGGCTTTGGTTGCAGGTGTTGCAGATATCATCGCATTTGATAAAATCCACCCCCCAGGAGGCATACAGTTCCAGCAGAGAATCATAGTAAGCCTGTCCTGCGGGAGAGTTATACAGTCCGTACATGTCGGGGTTCCAGGGACAGATGGAGGAGGGATTGGCAGCCATATCGGCGGTCACGTCACTCCCCTTTATTTTCATATGGTTCTGGGCTGCCATACGGGGGATTCCCCGCATGATATGAATGCCGAATTTCAGTCCCAAGCTGTGCATATATTCAGCCAGAGGGCCGAATCCCTTTCCGTCTGCAGAAGAGGGGAAACGCTCCGGGTCAGGCAGCAGGCGTGAATACTCGTCTATCTCCAGCTCCGAGAACGGGATATACTGGAACTGTTCCCTCATCGAACCGGCTTTGTGGGCATACCACTGGATATCAACCACAATATATTCCCAGCCGAAATCCTTCAGATGAGCAGCCATATAATCGGCATTGGCCTTTACCTGTTCCTCATTTACCGTTGTGTCATAATAGTCATAACTGTTCCAGCCCATAGGCGGAACCTTGGCGAAACTGTTTTTATTCATAAGAACCTCCTGATGTTGGTGATACGCGAAAACAGGTAGAAATTTGACTTCTATTGTTTCCTTTGACTTATCCTATATCAGTAATTATAATAAGAGTGTGCAAAAAACAAAAGAATAGAAATTTGATATGAAGAGGTAAATTTTTGATGGAGTACAACAGGGGTATCTTCGGTGTCCTGAATCAGGATGACATGGAAGAACAGCCGCTTGTCCTTCTGGACGGCGGTGTGGAGCGTCGGTGCGGGGAGGCATATGATTTTATAAATGACAGCAGGCCGGGGTACGAAGGCTTTCTTTTCCAGTACACGCTTTTGGGGGAGGGTGTGTATGAGAAAAACGGGTTCAGGCACACCGTAGGACGCGGCCGGGGATTTCTCATACAGTTCCCGGAAAAAAGCAGATACTTTCTGGAACATGACAGGGAAGAGCCGTGGGAGTTTCTGTATCTGCATTTTCAGGGAAACACGGCCCTGCCTTTTATAAGAAAAATAAAACACATATGTCCGGATATCATGTCCCTGGATGAGAACAGTCCCCCTGTCCGCATGGCCCTGCATTTGCAGAAGCGCCTGACAAGCGGGGAGCGTCTGCAAAAATACGAAGGCGGTGAGTTTCTGTACCGTTTTCTCTGCGCCCTTTTAAGGGAAACGGAGCATCCGGTTACGCAGAAGAAAAGCTCCTCTGTACAGAAGGCAGCGGAGATTATGGAGGAGGAGTACAGGAGGCTTGGCGGAATAGAGGAGCTGGCAGCCAGGCTGGATATCTCCCCGGCACATCTCTCAAGGGCATTCAGGGAAGAGATGGGGACAACACCTTTGGCTTATCTTACAGGGCTTCGCCTGCAGTCAGCTATGAATGACCTGCTGGGAACGGAGCACGGCATTGACAGCATTGCCAGAACAAACGGGTTTTCCAATGGGAATTACTTCGCCAAAATATTCAGAAAACATGTCGGCATAAGCCCCGGCAGTTACAGGGAGAGCAATGGCAGTAAATACAGCAGGAAAGGAATGGGAGAATGAAGAAAATGGGAATGATCTTCGGCAGTTTGATTTTTGTGCTGGCCGCCGTGCTGGCGGTCCTTGCCGTAACCGGTGCGCAGAAAAGCAGGTCACTTCAGCAGGAGATGAAGCGCATGGACAAACAGATAAGCAAAATACAGAAATCCTCCGAATCTATGGAAAAGGAGTTGGAGGAACTGAAAAAGGAAACCGAAAAGCGCGCGTTGGAGGCGGCTGAAGGAGATACCGCAGAAGCGGGCCAAAACGGGGAAACAAAAGAAGACAGCCTGTCGGCTGAAGCCGGAAAAAATGCCCGGGATGCCGATGATACAGCAGCGTTATCCGCCGCAGAACCGAGGAGTAACGGAAGAAAAGTAGCCATCGACCCCGGGCACCAGGGCCCCGGAGCAGATACAGGCGGTACAGAACCCCTTGGCCCGGGTTCTGAAGAGATGAAGGATAAATTCGCGTCAGGTACCCAGGGCGTCTACACCGGAGTTCCCGAATATGAGCTGACCCTGGCAGTCTCCAAACAGCTTCAGACAGAGCTTCAGAGCCGGGGATATGAGGTGATCATGACAAGGGAGGACAACGACACAGCCGTAAGCAATGTGGAGCGCGCGCAGATTGCCACGGAAAACGGAGCCCAGATTCTGGTCAGGATTCATGCGGACGGCAGCGAGGACAACAGCGCAAACGGTGCCATGACCATGATTCCATCTGCGGAGAACCCATATGTGGGGCAGCTTCATAAGGAGAGCAGCAGGCTGGGTGAAAATATCATCAATGCTTACTGCCAGGCAACGGGAATCAGGAACAACGGCGTAAGACTCTATGACAATATGACAGGGATCAACTGGAGCACAGTACCGGTCACCATTCTGGAGATGGGTTTCATGACCAACCAGAGCGATGACGAGAAAATGCAGGACCCTGATATGCAGAAAAATATGGTACAGGGGATTGCGGACGGTATCGATGCCTATTTCAGCCCATAACGGCAGTTTACGGCAAAGGGCTGGTACGGCCCACGGCATGAGATTTCCGAAACTGCGAGGGAGATACTTTAAAATGCTTTTTAAAGGCCCTGCTCAGATGGAATTCATCATAAAATCCAAAGTTGACGGCAGCCTCATGGAGAGTAGCCTCCGGCTGGTGCGTCAGGAAATGCCCAGCCATTTCCAGTCTGGTCTCCATCTGGTAAGCGTAGAACGTTTTTTGGCAGGCTTTCCGGAAGCGGTTGTTCAAGGTGCGGGCACAGATAAAATGCGCCTCCGCCATTTCCCCGGCAGTGTAAAAAGTCTGAGGATTTGACTGGATCTGCCTGCATACTTCCTCTACCAGCGGGTCAGAGGGCTGCCTGTCCCCGGAAACTGTATGCAGTTCTGCGATTTCACACAAAAGCAGGTTGAAAAGCAGGGAGAGGCGGCAGAGCTTTTCCGGGCTGTCTGACCAGAAGACAGATATGAGTTCCTCAAAATACATGCGGATATGCGGATGGTGCCGGCAGTGCAGCAGGGTATGGCATGGAAGAAACTTGGATGATTCCATTTCTTCCATGTCATTTTTTTCGCCTGTTTCAGCAGCCGTGGGAAGTACGTGAAAATACATGTGCCTGTTTCCGGGGTTACAGAGTTTTTCACCCCGGTGATGCCTTCCTGCGCTGAGAATCAGCAGGTCATCCCGGTGCATTTCATAGATATGCCCGTCTTCTATGATCTCCCATTCTCCATCCAGCATATAGAGAAAATCATGTTCTGCAAGAATACGGTCAGGGTGGACCATACCGTTTACAGATGTGATATAGTTGGCGCTGGTGATCCGGCGATGTGCCATTTTTTCTAAAAGCAGCATGGGACTCCCTCCTTTTTCGATGACGTTTTCCATATTATACATGTTATGTTCCTCATTGGCAATGGATATGGGAATGTAGTTTTGATACACTTACCATGACAAGAACAATACGGTACATTCCCGGGCGTGGCCCAAAATTTATTTGGGGGCCGCGCTTCCATGCCGGGATTCAAAAACAGAAACAGATGGAGGATGAATCACATGAACAGACAGGATTTCAGCAGACCGCTTTCCCTTAGAAGTGTACAGGTAACCGATGATTTTTGGAAAAAAGAGATGGAGCTGGTGAGGACCCAAATGCTTCCTTATCAGTGGGATGCCCTGAATGACCGGGTGGAGGGTGCGGCACCCAGCTACTGCATGAGAAATTTTAAAACAGCCGGAAAGAAAAATCTGGAAAGAAAAGAGATGGGGGATGCGTATCAGGAGCCGTCCTACACCTTCCGCGGTTTTGAGGCGCTTCCCGAGGACCCGGAGCATCTGGAAGATAAATTTTACGGATTTGTATTTCAGGACAGTGATTTTTATAAATGGATCGAGGCGGTGGGATATTCCCTCACCCAGCACCCGGACCCGGAGCTTGAAAAGACAGCGGACGCTGCCATTGACATTGTCTGCGCGGCCCAGCAGGAGGACGGCTACCTGGACACCTACTATATCCTGAACGGCAGGGATAAAATATTTACAAATCTGAAAGACCACCATGAGCTTTACTGTCTGGGACATTTAATAGAAGGGGCAGTGGCTTACTATCAGGCTACAGGAAAAGATAAGCTGCTGAGAGCGGCCATGGGATATGCGGACTATACCGCAGCACATTTCGGACCGGAGAAAGGAAAATGCAAGGGCTATCCGGGGCATGAAATAGCGGAGATGGCCCTTGTCCGTCTATATGAGGCGACAGGAAATGAAAAATATCTCAACCTGGGACGTTTCTTTGTAGATGAAAGAGGAGCCAGACCATACTATTTCGATAAAGAGCATCCGGAGTGCGTCAAAAATTCTCCGGACGGCCTCCGCTATGCATACAATCAGGCACACATCCCGGTACGTGAGCAGGACGAAGCTGTGGGGCATGCGGTGCGCGCGGTTTATCTCTACGCAGGGATGACGGATATGGCAAGGATAACACAGGATGAAAGCCTTTATCACGCCTGTGAAAAATTATGGGACAGTATGGTGGAACGCAAGATGTATATTACGGGCGGCATAGGCGGCACACACATAGGGGAGGCGTTTTCCTTTAACTATGACCTGCCGAATGACACTGCATACGCGGAGACCTGCGCAGCCATCGGCCTTGTATTTCTGGCGAGAAGAATGCTGGAGATCAAGCCTGTTTCACAATATGCGGATGTGATGGAGCGCGCTCTGTACAACTGTGTGCTCAGCGGTATGGCTTTGGACGGCAGAAGCTTCTTCTATGTAAATCCGCTGGAAGTAAATCCGGAGGCCTGCCGCATGGATGAAAGAAAAGCCCATGTAAAGCCGGTGCGTCAGAAATGGTTCGGCTGTGCATGCTGCCCTCCCAACCTGGCAAGAATGCTGAGTTCCATAAGCTCTTACGCCTACACGGAGACAGAGGATACCCTGTTCGTGCACCTCTACATGGGAAGTATCATTAAAAAACAGGTAAACGGAAAAGAACTCACCATTACAGTATCCTCAAAGCTTCCCAAAAGCGGGCAGGTGGGAATAGAGGTGAGCGGGGAATCGGTACCATTTACCATAGCCCTCCGTATCCCGGACTGGTGCGGGGAGGGAGATACCGGATTCTCCATCAAAGGGGTGAGGGACAGTGAGTGTACCAGAAAAGACGGATATCTGTATGTGACAAGATGCTGGCAGCCGAAAGAGCGCTTATCCCTTAAGTTTGCCATGGATGTGAAGATCATGGAGGCAGACCCGAGAGTCAGGGAGGATATCGGCAAAGTGGCTGTGACACGAGGCCCCATGGTATACTGTCTGGAGGAGGCTGACAATGGTACGGACCTGCACCTGCTGACGCTGGACTGCGGCAAAGAGGCAGAGACTGAGGAATTTACAGTTGCCGGGGAGCAGGTGATCGCTGTTGTCATGGATGGGTTCAGGCAGCAGGTACAGACTTCACGAAAGGGCCTGTACCATCCTCTGAAAACGGCTGTGAAGGAACCGGTTAAGCTGCGTTTCATACCATATTATGTCTGGGCAAACCGGGGAGAAAATGAAATGACCGTTTGGGTCAGACAGGAAAAATAGAAAAAAGGCGTAAAAAAGAAAAAAATATCACATAAAATCGAAAAATAATCCATTTTTTTTCAGGGATGATTCGATTATAATGTACTCAGTCAAAGAAAGAAGAAAAAACACGGATTATATAAAGATTAAAAAAAGGAGAATGATTTTATGTGTGTGCAGGTCTGTTTTAAAGAAATCGACGAAATTGTGAAGTTTGTCAACAAAGTATCTGAGGCGCCCTTCCAGATTGATGCCTGCTGTGGCAGCTATATGGTAGATGCCAAATCCATTATGGGAATGATGGCGATCGGTGCAGGAAAGAAAGTAGAACTGAAAATCTATTCAGATGAAGGAATTGGAAATCTGGAGCAGTTGATCCGTACGTATGCTGCGTAAATAGAGAGATTCCCCTTGTCCCGCAAAAGAAAATAACCCTGTCTGCATAGCAGTTTGATTGGCCCCTTGTCAAGTAGGCAAGGGGCTGACCCTTGCTGCTGCGCAGGCAGGGCTTTTTTACGCAGAAAACTGAGCGTATTTTTTCGGGGAAATACCCACTGCCTTTGTAAAAGATTTCAGGAAATTGCTGTAATCCCCGAAACCGCAGCGGATGCAGGCATCTGTGACGGAATACCCCTCAGATAGGTATGATTTGGCAAGAGTGATACGTTTGGCTGTGATGTATTTGTTGATAGTGGTACCCGTCTCACTTTTGAATATCCTGCACAGATAAGAGGTACTGATATAAAAATGTTTTGCCAGCCGCTCAATACTCAGATCCTCCGCAATATGCTGGTTAATGTAAGAAAGGATGGCGTCCATCTGTTCATGATGGCTTCCGGCAGGTTCATGCCTGGGCAGGTCATGGTCGCAGTTTTGCAAAAAAATACCGTTTAAAAAGGTCATAAGCTGAAGAAAGACGGCATGGTCCAGGATATCCTGTCCATAGCCTTCGTTCTCCGACAGTTTATGTATGAAATACAGGAAACGTTTCTGTTCTTCCGGGGACAGGGATATCTTGTGTCCGAAGTTGGTATTTCTGCAGGTAAAGCAGTAATTCAGGTCTGTCTTTCCGGTACAGCATCGTTTCAGGTAATCGGGATAGATGGATACAATGATCCGTTCATGCTTCACATTGTCAACCTGGGACAGGTAATGGCTCTCATATTGGTTAATGAAAAAAATGTCTCCGGGATTAAAATTATAAAACCGGTTATCAATCAGAAACTGTTTTCCGCCGGAGACAGAATAATAGATTTCATAGCAGTCGTGGATGTGGATATCCATGGGCTTTTCATAGCTGTACAGATGCGCAGCGGAGAAGGTCTGCGTTTCAATACAGGAGCGGATGCCCTCCTTACAGGAACTGCAGAGTTTCATGACGGTTCCTCCTTTGATCATTAATATCTTCCAGTATAAGATATCAGTGTAAGATTTGCAAGATTTCTGAAAGAAAAACACAGGAAACAGAAAATCTGTCATGATAAGATGGGTATAAAGATTCAGAGCGTGTCTGAAAATCCATTCCGACGATCTGCACGCTCCAGGGAAAGCAAAAGAAAGGCAGGAATCACAATGGAACTCAGAACAGCAGCATCACCAAGAGATGTAAAACACTATACAACCCAGCGCCTCAGAGAAGAATTTTTAATACAGAATGTATTTGTACCCGATGAGATCAGACTGGTATACAGCCACATTGACAGGATCATCACAGGTTCCGCCACCCCGGCAGAAAAAGAACTGAAGCTGGTGGCAGGCCAGGAGTTAAGAGCGGAATATTTCCTTCAGAGACGTGAGATGGGCGTGATCAATATCGGAGGTCCGGGCCGCATCTGTGTTGACGGCAGAACCTTTGAAGTGGCACCGCGGGAAGGCATGTACATTGGCATGGGAAAAAGAGATATCACATTTTCCAGTACAGATAAGGAAAATCCCGCCAAGTTCTACATCAACAGTGCGCCTGCCCACACTTCTTATCCCACAGTGCTCATAAAGCGTGAGGGAACGCTGGAGGAAGACGTGGTAATCATAAAAGAGGAGAACAAGGTGGAATTGGGAAGTCTGGAGCAGTCCAACCACAGGACCATCTGCAAATATATTCTTCCGGGACAGGTGGAGAGCTGCCAGCTGGAAATGGGAATGACAAGCCTGGAACCGGGAAGTGTGTGGAACACCATGCCCTGCCACACCCATGACAGAAGGATGGAAGTGTATCTGTATTTTGATATGCCGGAGGATGCCTTTGTTATGCACTATATGGGAGAACCACAGGAGACAAGGCATATTGTCATGAGAAATGAGGAGGCTGTGATCTCCCCCAGCTGGTCTATCCATGCAGGTTCGGGCTCCAGGAATTATACATTTATCTGGGGAATGGTGGGCGAAAACCAGGATTTTGATGACATGGACGGTATCAGAAATGAGGACATTCTGTAACAGCAGGCTGAAAATACAGATAGGAAAGCAGACCGGAAAACAGAAAGGAGATTCCATATGGAAACAAATAAATTATTTTCTTTAGAGGGAAAAGTTGCCCTCGTGACAGGAGCAGCTTACGGCATAGGATTTGCCATTGCGGAGGCTTATGCGGCAGCCGGCGCCAAGATCGCGTTTAACTGCAGGGGCCGGGAGCACATGGATAAGGCGCTGGCGGACTATAAGGCAAAAGGCATTGAGGCCAGAGGCTATATCTGTGATGTGACAGATGAGGCACAGGTTGAAAATATGGTGGCTGACATTGAAAAAGAACTGGGCACCATTGACATTCTTGTGAACAATGCCGGTATCATCAAGAGGATTCCCATGACAGAGATGAAAGCAGAGGAGTTCCGCCAGGTGATTGACATTGACTTAAACGCCCCGTTTATTGTGTCTAAGGCGGTGATTCCCGGTATGATCCGGAAGGGACACGGCAAGATCATCAACATCTGTTCCATGATGAGCGAGCTGGGCCGCGAGACAGTTTCCGCCTACGCTGCAGCAAAAGGCGGCCTGAAAATGCTGACCAAAAATATTGCATCCGAGTACGGCGAATACAATATCCAGTGCAACGGCATCGGCCCCGGTTATATTGCCACACCTCAGACAGCACCTTTAAGAGAGACACAGCCGGACGGAAGCAGACATCCCTTTGACCAGTTCATCCTTGCAAAGACACCGCAGGCACGCTGGGGAACCCCGGAGGACCTGATGGGGCCTGCTATTTTCCTGGCTTCTGATGCGTCCGACTTTGTAAACGGCCATATTCTCTATGTGGACGGCGGCATTCTGGCATACATTGGAAAACAGCCGTGACAGAAAACAGATAAATTTCAATCGTTACGAACCATTCATCAAGTGAGGAGTAAAAAATCATGAAAATCGCATTAATAAATGAAAACAGCCAGGCAGCTAAAAACGGAATGATCTGCAGTGCGCTGAAAACAGTAGTGGAGCCAATGGGCCATGAAGTCCGTAACTACGGTATGTATACCGCAGAGGATGACTGCCAGCTCACCTATGTGCAGGTGGGAATCCTTGCGGCGGTTCTGTTAAATTCCGGCGCGGCTGATTATGTCATCACAGGCTGCGGCACAGGAGAGGGGGCCATGCTGGCCTGCAATTCCTTCCCGGGAGTCATCTGCGGCCATGTGGAGGACGCTCTGGACGCATACACCTTTGCCCAGATCAATGACGGCAATGCCATTGCCATTCCGTTTGCAAAGGGATTCGGATGGGGCGGTGACCTGAATCTCCAGTATATTTTTGAGAAGCTTTTTGTGGAGGAAAGCGGTCAGGGATACCCGAGAGAACGGGCAGTTCCGGAAAAACGCAACAAACAGATTTTGGACAAGGTAAAAGAAGTCACATACAGAGACCTTCCCGAAATTCTGGAGAATCTGGACCGGGAGCTTGTAAGAGGAGCCCTGGGCGGTGAGAAATTCCGGGAATATTTCTTTGCAGACTGCAAGTGTGACAAGATTGCAGATGCAGTAAAGAAGATACTGGACTGAACAAAAAAAGCAGAGGTATGAGATGTCAATAAGTTTAAAAGTACAGGATAAAAACGGCTTCACACTGGCAGTAGCCCGTGGGGAGAGGGAAGTAAACCTTCCCTACTCCGCCGAATACAGAGAAGGGGACCAGATCGTTGTGGAAGCGGCTGAACTGCCGGCCTTTTACTGGCTGTCCCTGGATGATGCAAGAGGGCACTCCCTGGTTTACCTGACAGGGAATATGTGGTATAAGATACCTTTTGGGGAAAAGCGTGTCAATATGTCACCCAAGACCTTTTCCGGCAGCAAACACCTGATCCACATCCGCAAGGCCTATTCCTTTGAGTATGAGGCGTACAGGAACCTGGCTTTGAATATAAATGACTGCCACGGGGAGACGAACTGCTACCCCCACGCGTCAGCCAATGTGGAGACCAGAGGCGAGTCCGTCTTCGCTGCCATGAACGCCATTGACGGAATCACTGCAGCGGCCTGCCACGGAGAATGGCCGTATGAGTCCTGGGGAATCAACCAGCGTGCAGATGCTGCCATAAAACTGGAGTTTGGACGGACGGTGGAAGCTGACCGCATCATTCTTTACACAAGAGCGGACTATCCCCACGATAACTGGTGGAAAAAGGCCACAGTCACCTTTTCTGACGGCAGCACCATGGAACTGGAGCTGAAAAAGACAGGAGAAGCCCAGGAATTTACTTTTGAGAAAAAGAAAATAGAATGGCTGCAGATAGGAGAATTGATAAAATCAGAGGAACCATCCCCATTTCCGGCACTTGTTCAGCTGGAGGTGTATGGGACGGAGGCGTAGTTGGAAGGGGCTGTCTATTTCCCGACCAATGTCAATAAGTTAAGCCTACAGATATTGATTCAAGCCTCACTGATTAAATGGTCAAAAGTAGTTTTTAAGCTTTTGACCATTTTTTTGCACGACAAATAAAACAGATATCTCCTTAAATAAACGTATATTTAAGTGGCTTCGCCGCAAAATTTGAGTGATTTGTCAAGCTTTTTTTGAATTATTACAAAAAAAGAGCAGGTCATACATTGTATAATCTGCTCTTGAAGATGTTACTTTAACTTATTGACATTGATTTCCCGACAGCCCCTTTTTTCCGTAATTGAATCATTATTATTTACTCATCTTCTTCACATAAGCCGAAGGCGTAAGCCCCGTACACTTCTTAAAAATCTTACTGAAATAATAAGGCGTATTCCCGCACCCCACAAGCTGCGCCACATTCTGAATCTGCTCATTATCCCGTGTGGCCAGAATTTCTTTTGCCTTCTGCACCCGCAGTTTCATAAGAAATCCGGAAAACTTTTCCCCTGTCTCCTTTGTAAAGCACCGGCTGACATAATTTACATTCATATACAAATAATTCTCAGAGATCCATTTCAGCGTCAGATCAGGATTGGAATAATGCTCATAGATATAGTCGATCAGCCGTGAAATAAATGGGCTGTACTGCTTGGTGTTAAAGCACTGCACCTCGGAGAGTTTATTGATATAATCGAGCACTGCGTCCGCTATACTGACCGTATCCTCCTCCTTGTGGAGCTGATACAGGAAATCCGTGATCTCCGGCAGTGTGTGGGAGGGCAGCTGTGTTCCAAGGGAAATAATAATATTATCGCAGAGCTGCAGCAGAAAGTCCTTATTGGAGATGGCGGAGAGGATTTTCCTAAGTTCCGCCACGGTTTCCTCCCTGTCCATGGCATTTTTATCCGCCAGCACAGGCACCAGACGATTTACCCGGTCTACGATCTGTCCGTAGTTAAAATTGGGAACCGCATCCGTGCCGTCTATAAAATATAGGATGTCATACCGTTTCAGCTTTTTGATCAGCACGGTGAGCAGTGTTTTCAAGTCCGTGTATCTCATACGGCTGTATTCTACAGATACAGTCTGTCCGGGAAAATCCAGAGTCTTGAAAAAGCTGTCAAGCTGCACATAAGAGGTCTCGAAATTAGGGAAAAAGACCAGCAGGACATTCTGAATATAGACAGCGTACCGCTCCACCTCCGGCATATTTTCCCGGCAGTAGTCATCGAAACGTTCCAGGCACCTTGCCAGATTTTTCTCTTCTAGATAATAGACGCTACAGAACTGATAAGGTACATCTGTCAGGTTGATGTAATGCTCGTACAGGTCAAAAAAGGTATCTGCCACCTGCGTATTGGAGATCCCTTCACGTATCATATTCCGAATCAAGGTCTTGTGCAGATTGTGGAAGGCCCGACTGTCATGCTCCGGCTTTATATCCCCTGCAAATGCAATCTTATAGTAATCCTTTGTGACCTCTTGAATACAGTCAATGATCTGCGTCTCCGTGCAGGGCTTCAGCAGATAGTGCTGGACGCCGCATTTCATAGCTCTTTTCGCATATTCAAATTCTCCGTATCCGGAGAGGATCACAAACTGTGTGCATAAATCCGTGCGGTTGATCCTCTCAATCAGTTCCAGGCCTGAGATACCGGGCATCCGGATATCTGTTATCACGATATCCGGGCATTCATCCAGAATGGTGTGATAGGCTTCCACACCATCGGTACAGGTTCCGACAAGCTGGATATTGTAAGATTTCCAGTCAATGATATTGGCGATGGCCTGGCAGATCATTTCCTCGTCGTCCACGATCAGTAATTTTAACATGGCTTGCTCTCCTCTTTCTGTGTACAGGGAATGCGTATCTCCGCTGCCGCGCATTCCTCGTAAGTCTCTTCGTCTTCTATCGTATATAAACGCAGTCCGTAGGCACTGCCGTAAGTCATCTGTATCCGCTTATGGATATTCAGGATTCCGATTCCGAATCCATGGGGCTGTATCTCTCCGTCCAGCAGCTTCTCCATGAAATTTTCCTCGAAGGAGGAACCTGTATTCATGATCTTCAGAATCAATGTGCCGTCCTCTGTCCGTGAAGTGATGGTAATATAACAGGTTTCGGAGGATTCTTCCAGTCCGTAGCGTATGGCATTTTCAAGCAGCGGCTGCAGAGTAAATTTGGGAATGGGAATGTCCAGAAGGCTCTCAGGAATATCCACAGAGAAATCCAGCCGTTTCTGATAGCGTATTTTCTGTATGATAATATAATTGTCCACAAGGGTCAGTTCCCGGCGCAGTGTGAAATCCCTGGAATTGTTGCCAAGGGACAGGCGCAGCAGATTGCCGAGGGCTGTGGTGATTCGGGAAATCTCTTCTGATTTGATCATGCGTGCCCGCCAGTTGATGGAATCCAGGGTATTGTACAGAAAGTGGGGGTCCATCTGGCTCTCCATTGCCTTGATCTGCGCCTCTTTTTTCAGCAGTTCGTTGATGTAATTCTCATTGATCAGAGTATTGATCTTTTCCACCATGGTGTCGAAATTTTTGTAGAGAAGCCCTATCTCGTCCTGCCGGTATTCTATCGGGGGCACGGCAATCTCATATTTTCCTTCTCCGAACTGTTTCATATTCTCGATCAGCCGGTCAAAATGCCTGAATAGGGCAAAGACCAGTTTGGTGCTGAAAATCCCCACCAGTATCACAGCCAATACCATGATGAGGAAAAAGGACTGGCTGGAAAGGGTGATAGCCTGGTAGATGGAATTGTAGGAGACAGTACAGATGTAATTCCATCCATAGGTGGGGATCAGACCGCTTACCGCAAACAGTTTTTCATGTTTCAGGGTGACCACATCATAATCCCCCCGCAGTTTTTCATACAGCTCTGCGGATTCTTTGCGGGACAGCGCACTGTCGTTGAAGATGAGGCTGTTGTCATCGTACAGATAATAAGAAATATCCTCAAATTCCGTGCTGGCCTCCGTGGTTGCGGATATGAACGCATTCATATCTATATTTATAATAAGTACACCCAGAGTATCCAGGCTGAGCCCTTCTATTTTACGCAGTTCTTTCACTAAGAAAATACCGTGGTCAGGTCCGTAGTCCGTGACAGTCACCGTTGCGCCCTGGTTGTCATAGGCTGTCCGCTTCAGTTTACTGCGCACAGAATCCGGCACTGTCTGAAATTTCCGGTTGGAGGTACTGATAACGTCATCCCCCTGCATCACGGAAATATAAGAGATGGCGTCACTGTTGAAAATAAAGAAATAATCACACAGTGTGGAATATACCTGGTTGAAACAGAGCTGTTTTTCCGAATTCTGTGTGCTTTTGCCTGACCGGTCCAGACTTTCCTGTATGGTCTGGTTGGCCAGTATGGAGTCTACGATCGTATCTATGTATTTTAACTGGTCAGAAATCTCCAGGGCGGAGTCTGTAAGGGAAGCCGCTATGGAATTATACAGTTTCTTTTCATAAGAATTGGATACAAACTCCAGACTGACAATACCTGCCAGAAACAGGACCAGAAATCCTGTCAGGATAACAGCCAGAATTTTATGTTTCAGGGACATGCTTTGTAATCTTCCCATTTTTTTCATGGTTTACGCCCTTCTTATATGTAATGATAAAAAAATTATATTAAAATAAAAGTAAAAGCGCAATTGATTTGCCCGGAAAAAATGTGGGAAGTCAATTTTTTACAGGTAAAGTAATTTTTTTGCGGACGCAGGTATGTTTTTTGAGCGCAGAAGTAAGTTTTATCAATTTTCATCCGGGGGAAACCATTATATAATGGGTTACATCAAGAGGAGCTTCTCAAAAGAAAATATGGAGGAAAAACAGGTGAAGAGGAAATTTTTAAAAAGAGCAGCAGCAGTGGCACTGGCATGTGCGCTGGCAGCAGTTTCCATGACAGCATGCGGATCAGATAAGGGCGGAAACGGAAGTAAAGAGGAAGCAGCGTCAGGGGAACTGACCATGGCCTGGTGGGGAAACCAGGTAAGAAATGAGCGTACACAGCAGGTGCTGGATAAATATAAAGAGGAAGAGGGAACCACAGTCAAAGGACAGTTTTTCCAGTGGGACGATTACTGGAGTAAAATGGCTACTTCAGCCGCAGGCAAAAAAATGCCGGACATCATTCAGATGGATATGTCATACCTGCAGCAGTACGTAGACAAGAGCCAGCTATTAGATCTGACACCATATATTGAAGACGGAACCCTGGATACCTCCAATCTGTCTGAGGACGCGATCAACATGGGCAAGGTAGGAGACAAGATTTACGGTGTTGCATCCGGAACCAGTTCTTCCTGTATGTTCTATAATAAAACACTGCTTGATGAACTGGGGATTACTGTAAAGGACAATATGACTCTGGATGAGTTCATTGAGATCGCGAAACAGGTTTATGAGAAATCAGGCTACCGTGCAAACCTGATCCACTACGGAATGTACATGGAAGTTTACGCAAGGGCAAATGATATCCAGGTGGTTGACAAGCTTGGCGGCAAGAGCGCAGAGGATTATGTGGATTACTTTAAAATCTCTGAGAACGGTGTAAAAGAAGGATGGCACATCTCCCCGAGTCAGGCTGCCGATACAGCCAGTGTGGAGGAGGACCCCATGGTATACGGCTCCAATCCTGATAACATGACATGGTGTACCATCAACGGCTCTGCCATGCTGACCGCTTACCAGACAGCAGCTCCGGAGGGAACCGATATAGCCATCACAACAATTCCTTCCACAGACCCGAAAAAATCAAACTATGTAAAACCCAGTATGTATTATTGTGTGAGCGCTGATACCAAGAACCCGGAAGAGGCAGTGAAGGTATTGAATTACTTTACAAACTCTTCAGAAGCTTACAAGATTCTTCTTGCAGAGAGAGGTATCCCGGTATCCAGCAAGATCGCTGAGGAGATCATGCCTCTGCTGAGCCAGGAAGACCAGGAAAATGCTGCATTCATCACAGATGTCATCACTCCGAATTCCAGTGCACTGCCTCCTCTGGCACCGGAGGGAACCAGTGAGGCCCAGGATCTGTTAAGGAAACTGGAAGAGAAGGTGAAATACGGGGAATATACTTCCGAGAAGGCTGCGGAGGAATATTTCAACAGCGCAAACGAAATTTACGCGGAACATCAATAAATAATCAGGGCTGCTGTAGTCTTTTGGACGGCGGCAGCCCTTTTTCTGCCTTTGGAAAGGAGAGAAGATTTTGAAACCTACTAGCAAAAGATTATATAAGTTTTTAAATAAGGAAAAGACAGCGGGAGTTGTGTTCTGTCTTCCTTTTATTATAGGATTTCTGGTGTTTTTGATCATACCTATGGGAATCTCTTTTTATTACTCGCTCTGTGACTACGACATTCTGTCACCGCCGGAGTTTGTGGGACTGAAAAATTACATAGATATGTTTACAAATGATGAAGTGTTCTGGCATTCCATCAAGGCCACCCTTTATTTCGCGCTGGTGTCTGTGCCGCTGAGGCTTATTTTTGCCCTTTTGGTGGCAATGATACTGGTGAAACCCACAAAGGCTACGGGATTTTACCGTGCAGCCTACTATCTGCCCTCCATCATCGGCGGTTCAGTGGCTGTAGCTATTTTATGGAAGAGAATGTTCGCACCCGACGGTGTTGTGAACAGCATTCTCGGAATATTCGGGATTGACACCAACTTTGCATGGCTCAGTGACACCAGAACAGCGATCTGGACACTGATTCTGCTGGCTGTCTGGCAGTTTGGTTCTTCCATGCTGATCTTCCTGTCCGCATTAAAACAGATTCCGAAATCTCTGTATGAGGCAGCAGACGTGGACGGCGCGGGCAAGGTGACAAAGTTCTTCCGTGTTACCCTGCCGCTTCTGACTCCCACGATCTTCTTCAATCTGGTTATGCAGATGATCAACGGATTCCTGGCATTTACACAGAGTTTGATCATCACACAGGGAAAACCAATGGATACCACTTTATTCTACGCGGTGTACATGTATCAGCAGTCCTTCTCCTTCAGCAAATCCGGTTATGCTTCCGCAATGGCATGGGTTATGCTGGGAATTATTGCAGTGATAACATTTGTGTTATTTAAGACCAAAAAATATTGGGTATATGAACAGGGGTGAGATTGTGAAAACGAAGAATATAAGAACAGTTGTCTATCATGTTTTAGTCTGCGGTTTCGGATTAGCCATGCTGTATCCGCTCTGCTGGATGTTCATGAGCTCTTTTAAGGAAACCAGTACCATATTTACAACAGCGGGAAGCCTGATCCCTGAGAAATTCACACTGGAGAATTATGCCAATGGCTGGAGAGGATTTGCAGGCGTATCCTTTGGCACATTTTTTAAAAACTCTCTTTTCATAGCAGTTGTGGGAACCATAGGAACCCTGGCATCTTCCGCATGTGTGGCATACGGATTTGCCAGATGTCAGTTCAGGGGCAAGAAGATCTTATTCGGCGCCATGCTGGCGTCTATGATGCTGCCGGGACAGATCCTTATGGTGCCCCAGTATCTGTGGTATGAAAAACTGGGCTGGGTCGGCAGTTTTTCTCCCCTTATTATTCCGTTTTTCTTTGCCATCCAGGGATTTTTTGTATATCTTATGATGAACTTTATAGAGGGTATCCCTACAGAGCTGGATGAGGCAGCCAAAATTGACGGCTGTTCCTATTACGGGATCTTCTTCCGTATTATTTTGCCGCTGATGGCTCCGTCACTGATCACAGGCGGTATCTTTTCCTTTATGTGGAGATGGGATGACTTTATGTCAGCGCTGCTCTATATCAATGATGCTGCCATGTATCCGGTTGCCCTGGCGCTGAAACTGTTCTGCGATCCCGGCTCCTCCTCGGACTATGGCGCAATGTTCGCAATGGCGACTCTCTCCATCGTGCCTATTGTACTGATCTTCATTTTCTTCCAGAAATATCTGGTAGACGGAATTGCAACCTCCGGATTAAAGGGATGATAATATATGAAGAGCTACATATCCGAAACAGACAGCATGCATTATATATACGGCGATGACACAGAAGCCGTGCTGCGCACAATGGCGTACCGGTTTATGGGAAATCATCCGCCCATGCCCTTTCTTCTCAGGGCTTTCCATGAAAATGGGGCCAGAAGGAGAAAGAACGGGGACGCAGTCCTGGATTTTCAGCAGCAGTTTCCCGGGGCCCTTTTGGGGGACTGGGGGGCAGCAGCCGGTGAAATGTGGTGCCCGGAAGGGAAAATGAGCCGTTTCCTGGTGAAGTGTGAGAGCCGGACATTAGTATATCTCAACCGGGAGCTGATACTTCTCTGTCCGGGAGCGGGAGAATATGAACTGACGGCCAAACTGCATGAAGGGATGAACCGGCTTTTCCTTGTTTCCAGAAAAGAAGCAGGATTTTGCTGTACGCTGACCAATAAAATGCCTCAGTGGGAGCCATGTTCTTATCTTATGCCCTTTGAGGAGAGGGGAGGAGAGGCTGGTTTTAACTTTACTTTGTTGAAAGCAGAGGAGGCGGATGAGAAAACAGCCGTGAATTTTTTTCTCAGGGAATCCTTCTGGGAAAAAACGGAGAAGGAGACAGAAAGAGTTTGGCTGCCGGCTGCAGACGTCCCCAGATTACCCTGGAAGGAAGCGGGCCAGATATGGTTTGCATGGACAGAGGTACGTGCTGTACCGGGTACGGACCTGAAAAAGGCGTGGGAAGAGCTGATACGCTTTTTGAGGGAGCAAAAAGAAAAGAATCCGTGTATCAGAGCAGTTATGATAGATGGATGCAGGATGGATGCGGATGATAAGGAATCGGGATGCTGCAGAAAACCATATCAGGAGCACTTCCGCGCTTGCTGCCAGATATCCTGGTTGATCCGCACAGAGGAACGAACATGCGGGATGGCCTGTCCTGATTGGGAAAACAACCGTTGGGAATGTCGTATTCCGGTGGAGGCAAAGGGAAACTGCGGTGATGTTCTCTTTCTGGGGCCTCTGGATTGCCGGGCGGAAGAGGCACTGATGACCTGGATCCCCGACAGACGGGAATTTCTTACAAAGCCCTTCCGGATATCTGATTCCGGTGTTTTCTGGAGAACAAAATATCCATCTGTTGTTATCCGTCCCTTTGCAGAGAGCTGTCTGTTCGGCCGCTGGACATATCCCCTGGGGGTGACTCTGTACGGAATGCTGCAGACAGGTCTGTATTATGAGATGCAGGAACTGATAAAATACGTGCGTGATTCCATAGAAATGGTGGTCATGGCTGACCGTTATGCAGTCTATGACCGGGAAAAATACGGATTTCCCGGTGTCAACCAGCAGCTTCTTTGGATGGACGCCCTGGATGACTGTGGTTCATTCGGTTCCTGTATGCTGGAATACCTTCTGAACTGCATGGAAGCATGTCAGAAAACTTTCCCGGACATACGGCGTGCGCCCCGCTGCGGCATAGGCAAAAGCAATGTTCAAACATACGCCGGGGAACAAGACAGATATTTTAAAGAAGAAGTACAGAGGATTGCCGGCAGAATCGGCAGATATATTTTAAAAGAACAGATCCGAAATGCGGACGGCTCTTTTAAGAGAAGAGACAACAGCATGTGGATTGATGATATGTATATGAGTGTTCCTTTTTTGATCAGGTACGCAGAAGTTTTTCATGATGACAATGCCATAGAGGAAGCTGTCAGACAACTGCTCTTATATAAGAAGCATTTTTATTTCAAACCGCGTGCTGTGAAGGGAAGCGGGCACATTTTGTCCCACATGTATAAACTGGAATTTGAACATGCGAATATGATCCCATGGAGCAGGGGAAACGGCTGGGTAGTTTTTTCACTCAGTGAACTGCTCATGAGGGAGAATCCGGATGTACCTATGCGGGAGGAACTTGTGTCTTATTTCCATGATCTGTGTGAAGGCTATCTGGAGCTCCAGGATGAGGACGGTCTTTGGCATCAGATTCTGGACGAGAGGGATACCTACCAGGAGACATCTGCTGCAGCCATGTTCATCTGCGCCATGTCCAGAGGGATTCGTTATGGGCTGCTGCCGGAAGAACGGACGGCAGATTTTGCCGAATCTGTGTTCAGGGCCTGGAACGGTCTGGCGAAAAAGGCCATAGACAGGAAGGGAAATCTATACGGTGTCTGCCAGGGTTCGGGCTGGTCCTATGAACGGGAGTATTACAGAGCCCTGGAATGGAATTTCAACGATACTCATGGAATCGGTATCGTTATGCTGGCAGGCGTGGAGACAGACAGATTAAAACATTACCTGACAGAAGAGTGATTAGGAGGAAACTATGTGCAACTGGGAGCAGGCATGGCTTGCATATGAACTGATAGAAAATCAAAAAGATAAGAAGTATTTTGAATCTGTGTATACACAGCAGAACGGAGTGCTGGTTGAAAGCGCACTCAGAGAAATAAAGACAGCAGCCGAAAAACTGTTTTCTATCACAGTGAGAAGAGGAGAAAACAGAGAGGAAGCGGGGCTTATATTAGAGTTGAATCCGGCCCTGAATCTGGGAAAAGAAGGGTATCAGATCACAGAGGAAGAAGACAGGATTTATATACGCGCGGCAAAAGAAAACGGGCTTTTATACGGAACATTCCGCCTTCTTCTTATGGTATCCTCCGGAAAAGAGATCACCGGCATTTCTATTCGGGAGATACCGCCGAATCCTGTAAGGATGCTGAATCAGTGGGACAACATAGATGGAAGCATTGAGCGGGGATACGCAGGAAGATCCTTTTTTTATGAAAACGGGAAAGTCTGTGTGACTGAGCGGATCAGAGATTATGCCAGACTGCTCTGCTCTGTTGGAATCAACGGAATTTCTATTAATAATGTGAATGTGCGTAACGGTGCAGAATGGCTTATCTCAGAGAGGCATTATAAAGAACTGGAGCAGATTTCCCATATTTTTGCACAGTACGGGATTTCCATGTATCTCTGCATTGATTTTGCAGCACCCATGACTCTGGGCGGGCTTTCCTGCGCAGACCCATTGAAGGAAGAAGTAAAAGACTGGTGGGAGAAAAAATGCGGCGAAATTTTCGGACGGCTTCCCAATATGGGAGGCTTTCTTGTAAAAGCAGATTCCGAAGGACGTCCCGGACCCTTTGCCTACGGGAGGAACCATGCAGACGGTGCCAATATGCTGGCCCGCGCGGTTAAACCGTACGGAGGGACCATCATATGGAGATGTTTTGTGTACAACTGCCAGCAGGACTGGCGTGACCGCAGGACAGACCGGGCATGTGCCGGATACGACAACTTCATGCCTCTGGACGGAAAATTCGATGATAATGTCATTCTCCAGATTAAAAACGGACCCATTGATTTCCAGGTGAGAGAACCTGTCCATCCTCTTTTCGGGGGTCTGCAGCATACAAACCAGATGCTGGAAGTTCAGATCGCCCAGGAGTACACAGGACAGCAGATCGATGTGTGTTATCTGGTTCCCATGTGGAAAGAAGTGCTGGATTTCTCCACGGGATGTGGAAAACCGGAGGACACAGTGGCGGATATCATTTCCGGCAGGACATTCGGACAGCAAAGATGCGGTATGGCAGCAGTAGCCAACACAGGAAGGGATGCCAACTGGACAGGCCATGACCTGGCAGGCGCCAATCTGTACGGATTCGGACGTCTGGCCTTTGCTCCGCAGCTATCCGCAGAGGAGATCGCCAGCGAGTGGATTTCCCTGCAGATCAGCAGAGACAGCGACGTGAACAGGAGTATTTCAGATATCCTTCTTCGTTCCAGAGAGGTTTATGAAAAATACACTGCGCCTCTTGGAATCGGTTTTATGGTGAACCCCGCACATCATTACGGTCCCAATCCCGAGGGATACGAATATTCCAAATGGGGTACCTACCACAGAGCCGATCACCTGGCAGTGGGCGTTGACAGAAGCGCAGGGGGGACCGGATACAGCGAACAGTATTTTGAGAAAAATGCTGCCCTGTTCAGAGAAAAGGGAACCTGCCCGGAAAATCTGCTTTTGTTTTTCCACCGTGTTCCCTACACATACCGGCTGCATTCCGGAAAGACATTGATACAGCACATTTATGACAGTCATTTTGAGGGACACGAACAGGTCCTGCAGATGCAGAAAGACTGGGAACTTTTGGAGGGCAGAATCCCGCAGCACATTTTCTTAAGAGTTAAGGAACGGTTCACGCGCCAGGCTGAAAACAGCCGGGAATGGTGCGATGTGATCAACAGCTTCTTCTACAGAAAATCCATGATTCCCGACGAACAGGGAAGAGAAATCTTCTGATATATGCAAATCCTTTTGCCGGATAACAGAAATGTTTCCGGCAGAAGGATTTTTTAATTTATCTTGTGTACAGAGGATTGGGAGCTGCCAGCGTGATAAGGAGCAGAATGTTCCATATCTGTATATTGCAAAGCGTGCTTCCGGGCCCGGAGTGAACAGCAGATGTAGACAGGCTTTGGCCTATGTTTTAGGAAGTCAGATGTACAAAGTAGATGGAATGGGGTATAATAGGTAGAAAGCCAAAATCAAAAAATAGTGAAAAATTTGCGGAACCAGGCATCATAAAGGAGATAAAAATGCTTACATCATTAATTATAGGAATCATATCAGGCTGGATAGCCGGAAGAATCATGGGCGTAAAAAAGGGAGGCTTCATAAAAACCATCGCAATTGGAATCGCAGGCTCCTTTGTCGGCGGAGGAATCATGTCGCTAGTGGGATTTTATGCGTACGGTTTTCTTGCCAATATTATGGTATCTGTTTTGGGGGCGTGCATTTTCTTATATATTGCGAAGAAGATTTTTAAATAGTGGAAAGGTTGATATAACATCTGCGAAAACGCTTGAAAACATAGTCAAATGAGGAGAAATCTGGATAAGCCTGTAGTTCAGCCGGATAGGCATGAATTACAGGCTTTTTTGGAGTACATAATATTAGACAATAGTTTGGGCAGCCTGCAATTTCATAATATGGATTATCCGGCATCTCTGTTTTGAGGTGCTTTTTGTATGCTTAAATACAAGAGGCATGAGAGAAAGGATTTTTATGAAAATACCCCTTGCAGCACTGTTTTGGCAAGAACACTCTTAAAGTTTATGACATTGGGTGTAAACAGTAACCAATTAGTAAACTACAGGTAAGAAAGTAAAAACATGCACATAGAATATCTGACTGATTTAACACTATAATAAAACAAAAAGTGTGAGGAGGCGTGTGATGAAATATCTGTTTATCTACTTTATTGGCGAACAGGAAGATGGAGAACAGGTTTATTTTTCAGTCAGCAGCGATGGACTACATTGGGAAGATCTGAATCAGGGGAAACCTGTGCTGCGGTCTTGTGTTGGTGAGAAAGGTATCCGGGATCCGTTTGTGGTCCGGGACCCGGAGAATGACAGATTCTATATGATGGCCACAGACCTCAGAATTGGAGCAGGAAAGGGCTGGGAGGAAGCGCAGTACAGGGGAAGCAGGAATCTGATCATATGGGAATCTGAAAATCTTGCAGACTGGAGCGGTCCGAGAAGCTGTACGGTGGGGGTACCAGAAGCTGGATGCGTGTGGGCACCGGAGAGCGTATATGACCAGGATGAAAAAGCATTCTTTGTCTTCTGGGCATCTATGGTACAGCTTGTGGGAGAATCTGAGCCAAAGCAGAGGATTTATGGTTCCTATACCCGGGATTTCAAGAACTTTACAGAACCATTTATTTATCTGGAAACCGGAAACCATGTAATTGATATGAACATTGTCCGTGACCAGGGATGGTATTATCGTTTTGTCAAGGATGAGACAACAAAAGGGATCAAAGCGGACCGGGTAAGGAAACTTTGCGGGGAAAGTGCACAATCCATCCACTCTGAGATTCTTGAAAAACTTCTTGGAGTGGAGGGCCCGGAGGCGTATGAACTGCCAGACGGTCGGTGGTGCCTGATCGCGGACCAGTTTGCCAGCGGCGGGGGGTATCTGCCGCTTGTGTGCAGTGAGCTTGAAAAGGGCGATTTTGAAGTGCTTTCGCATCAGGAGTATGATTTGGGAAAACTAAAAAAACGGCATGGATGTATTCTGAAAATTACTAATGAAGAATATCTCAGGCTGAAAAACAGATATTAGGAGAAGGATAGACGGATGAAAAAGAATGGGAGAATCATTCTGATAATATTTACAGTCTTGTGGATGTTCACACAGACAATCCCGGTCCTGGCTGAAGGAGGCCCCAGGATTCTGATGAAACAGTTGGGCGAGCTGACAGAGGATAAAATGATGGAGGTTGTCTGTGTTGTTGAAAACGGGGATGGAATTACTAACGGCAAATTGCGTATTATGTATGATGCTCAATGGATGAAGCTGACAGATACAGGAGCTGATGAGGCGTTAGACGGTGCCTTATGTGAGGTAAATGATTGTCTGACAGGCAATAAACCGGAAGGGGAGATAGTGGTGGCATTTGCCTCGTCATCCAGTATCCGGGAGGAAGGAAGCCTTGTGAAACTGAATTTTAATCTGCCCAAGGGAATTCCTGACGAGGGGGCGCTGGAGGTGACAGTGGTCGCTGAGAAGATTGGTGGAGATGCAGGGACTGTGCAGGTCAATACAGAAAATCTGATAATCAGATCAGAGAAAGGCAATCCGGATGATCCGGACGGCGACAACAAAGACGATGATAATAAGAAAGACCCGGATGATGATAAGAAAGACGATCAGAATCAGGGGGATCATGATGGGCAGAGCGGTAATGGTTCAGGGAATGGTGATAAGAAAAACCAGGGAGGCAGTAAGAACCAGGGAAGCACCAGCAAAAAAAGTACATCCAGGCCCAAAGGAAATATCAAGACAGGAGATGAAACAAGAATCATACCATTTGTGTTGACAGGGGGCGCCGCTGCAGGCGTGTCTGTTTGGATGGTGAGAAGGAAGAAAAAGGAGGAGGCAGAAAAGTGAAACAGTTGAAAAAGAAAAGAATGCTGGCAATGACGCTGGCAACAGCTATGACAGCCCAGACCTTTGGCGCGGGCAGTCTGCCTGTAATGGCGGAGACAGTGGGTTCCTCACAAGACAGCTACGGAACTAATATGGACTTTGAAGCTGGTACAGAGGGCTGGACGACAGAAGGAGATGTGACGGTTGAGGAATCCAATGTCAGGCAGGGAAGCAAGTGTATCAGGATGGGAAAAGACTCTAAAATATCTCTGCTGGTGGGGGATATTCCCCAGGGGAGTTACACTCTGACAGCATGGGTCAGGGGCGTTAAGAGCAGCAACAGCGCGGAGCTTGTGGTAAGGGGAACCGGAGCGCCGGATGCAGTTGCACTTGTGGATACATACCTGGACGGGGATAAAAGTGTATGGCAGCAGATGGCCCATCGAAATGTGCTGGTGTACAACGGTCAGGCCCAGATTGATATCAGTGCAGGAAATTCCACCGAGTTGTATATAGATCAGTTGGAACTCACTCTGGATTCGCAGGATGAAAACGGACTTTCCAATTGGGGATTCGAGGATGGACTTACAGAATGGTCATCTGCAGGTACGGCAGAGGTGGTCACTGACTCCGCTGATACGGGGAAACAGGCCGTCCGTCTGGCAGCAGGAAGCCAGGTGGAGCAGAAGGTGGCAGTTGAGCCGAATACGAAATATGCGTTGACGGTGCGGGCAAAGGTTGATAAACAGGATACTTTTGCAACTACAAAATATACGGATGAGATAGAACGTCCAATCGGTGAACTTGTGGATCGTACCTCACTTGGGGACAGGCTGAATCTGGGTGTAAAAGCTGCAGACGGCACGGTGCTCCGCCAGGTGCCGTCAGGGACAGAGGACTATTCACTTGTGACTCTGACTTTCACAACAGGAGCGAATGACAGTGAGGTGACAGTTTATGCGAATACCATCTGTGATGAGGCTTATAAGGAATCTGTTACAGTGTGGTCAGATTATGAGACACATTTGGCAGACGACTGGCAGGGAAACGGAGAGGATTTTGCCTATGTGGACAATTTTGATTTGTTTGCGTTCAAAGACCAGAATTACATACGGGGAGCAGATGTCTCTTTTCTGCCTCTGATTGAGGACAACGGAGGAAAATATTTTGCCAATGGAGTCCAGCAGGATTGTCTGAGAATCCTTTCCAATCATGGTGTCAATTCACTCATCAGCATGGTATTTGTACATGCAGGAAATAAAATCTATAACCCGGATGATGGGCTGAAGCAGATCTTCCAGGATTATAACATTGGACCTGACGGACAGCCATACCCGTACTTTATGCAGGAGGGTTACTTCGACAAAGAACATCTCGTGGCTGTGGGAAAACGAGGAGCGGATCTGGGGCTTAGCTATATGCCGGGCTTCCAGTACAGCGATGCGTGGATCAGCGCCGGAAAGGCAAATACGCCTCTGGAATGGCTGAATGTAGATTATGAGGGCAACTTAAGCAACTCTGATTTGGATCATATGAAAACCAATGTATACAATTATGTATATGACACACTGACAGCCATGAGAGACGGCGGTGTGGACATTATCGGTGTAAAACATGGAAATGAGCAGAACCAGGGAATCATCTGGCCGGTTGGAAAAGGCTCCAAGAGTAAAGGGCACGCAGAGCTTGTTGCAGCTTCCTATGAAGCTGCGGAGGATGTGCTGGGAGGAGTGCCCGGATTCATCCATACGAATAATGGATACAGCCCGGCAGATGCAAACAGTTTTTTCGGAAATCTGCTGGATATGGGAGCAAAGATGGATGGTGCGGCATTTTCTCTGTACGGCGGACGGGGAATAGATAATATCCTCAATATGGCATCTAACTCACTGACTAATGAGCGTTTGAAATACAGAGATTATGTGAATGTGGAGACAGGGTTTTCCTTTACCAGGTACAGACCGACATGGAACGCGGAGGGGTCAGCCATGGGCCAATCCTCTTACTACAGGACAAGCGGAAATGGTCAGTATAACTGGCTGCTTGACTATATGCAGGCTCCCTTTGATATTCCCAATCCTCATAATCAGCTCAGAGGATTTTATTACTGGGAAACTGACTGGACACCCACGCCAGGGGCTGGAAGCAGTTATCATGAATCTGTCAGCGTGAGCGGCAGGACTATGTTCAACAACGGAGATATGGGCATCGTGGAGATGGGAAGCAGCCAGCCGGGAAAAGCCGGAGATATGATGGACAGCATGTATGCCTATCTGATGAGAGGCTGTGTGAAAGAAAAGGCGGCGTCAACCCTTTCTCCCCTGAGAGGATACGGAGAGTATACAGTGGAGGCTGGTCAGGTATCTGAAATCAGTCTGGAGCAAAGTGAGATCGATCTGATGCCGGGAGATACCCAGAGACTGAAAGTAAATCTGGCTCCTGCGGACAAGGTTCTGACAGACGGAGCGGTCAGCTATTCTACGTCTGACGCCTCGGTGGCTGAGGTCACAGAGAAGGGATTTGTCCGGGGCGTGGCAGCAGGCACAGCTACAGTTACCGCGGAGGTAAAGGGACTGGCAGCATCTGTAAATGTGACAGTGGGAGAGCCAAAAGAAGCAGCCAAAGACGATCTGACTCTTAAATTGGGCAGAGATTCGACAATTGACAAAACGCCTGTAAGTGATGGAGAGGAGATAACTGTACAGGTCCTCTCTAAACTCCAGCTTGCCGCAAAACTGCCGGATGAGGTCACAGATAAAGTGGTCATCTACACATCATCAGACCCTGAAGTGGCATCCTTCTTCGGTGAGACATGGCAGACACCCAGGGGATATATGCGCCAGCAGTCAGATAAGACCGAGAATGTACAGCTAAATGTGAAGAAAAAAGGTACCACCACGATTACAGCAGCCACTCAGGACGGAAAGTCTTCCCTGAGTTTTACATTGAAAGCAGAGAAGGTGGATGCCGGCAAGATTACCCTGGATCAGACAGAAGTGACAATGAGCAATGGCAGAAAGCTGCAGCTTAAAGCGGCTCTGGAACCTGAAGATACCACACTTTCCAAAATTCTCTGGGAGTCGGACAACCCGGAGACAGCAGCGGTGGATAAGAACGGCTTGGTGACTGCTGTAAGTGTAGGCGATGCAGAAATCAGGGCAGTATCTGATGACAACCCGGATGTTTCTGCTGTCTGCAAAGTACATGTGGTGCCGGTAATGGCAGAGGGAGTAGTGCTGGACAAAGAGACAGCCACACTTCAGATTGGGCATTCCAAGACACTGAAGGCACTTGTTATGCCTGAAGACACCTTTAACAAAAAGCTTACCTGGACTTCAGAAAACGAGTCTGTTGTGTCCGTAAATGAAAATGGTGTTATTACAGGTGAGCAGATTGGCGGTCCGGTCAAGGTTACAGTTACTACAGAAGACGGTGGATTCACTGCAGAGTGCCAGGTCACGGTACAGGAGGAAGCAGTCTCTGTTACAGGTGTCAGCCTGGATCAGGAGAGCTACCGTTTTGCATCTGATTATTTTTCGGACACCAAACCCTTAGAGGAGATTCCAACTGTCAGATTCAGCGCCTCCGTAGAGCCGGATATGGCTACAGAGGAAGATGTTGTCTGGAGCTCTGACACGCCTGAGGTGGCTGTGGTCAATGAATATGGAATCGTTACACCTGTGAGCAGCGGGGTGGCATCTATAACGGCAGCAACTGTGGATGGAAACCATACTGCTTCTGCAATGGTCTATGTACCGGCAGTCAGCGAAAGCTTTGACAACAGGGAGACAGGCTCAGGCTGGGATATGACAGTTGGTTCTGTAGGCGGAGGCGCACTGGGTTCCGGTGTCAATGAGACGGATGACGGCAAGGTGCTTCAGATTGCCGGAGGCGGTTCTGGTGGAAGGAGTACACAGCACAGGTTCTCACCGGAGATCACAAGTGACAAGATAATCCTTGATTTTGATTACAACGTAGGTACAAGCACAGCTTCCAACGGCAATTACCTGGCTGTCACAGACAGCAGCAATCATGTATATCTGGCGATTCAGACAAATAAGAATACAGAACTGGTTTACAGCGCCGGTGAAGAGCTTGTGAATAACCAGCCTTTAGTGAACGGCACTGTAATAGGACAGGGATTTGACAAAGAGAATACATGGTATCATATGGATATTGAACTTGATATGAAGGCAAACATGTCCCGGTTTACGGTCACAAGTCTGGATGATCCGTCTGTTACAGCTACACAGGAAGCTGCTTTCGGGGAGGGAATCCAGTACAACAATGATCTGGGGAGCATTCAGTTCATGGGAACCAGGAACAGGGATGCGGGAAATCTGGACTGGAATCCGGCTCTTGATAATTTCAATGTTTATGCTGTCGGAATATCTCCCAGGAGTGTGGTGGTGGATACAAAGTCTGTACGCCTGCTTCCTGTGAAAGACACACTGAAAATACAGCATCAGCTAAATGCCAAAGTGCTGCCGGAATCTGCAGACCAGGGAATCGTGTGGTCATCTTCTGACGAGACAGTGGCAACTGTGGACGAAAACGGATTGGTGAAAGCAGCTAAGATTTGCGATAACCTGAGTGACATTAAAAACGGAACCTGCGTCATCACGGCAGCCTCCACTGCAGATAAATCTATTCTGGCGGAAGTAGAGGTAGAAGTTACCAACACCCCGAACGCAGTTGAGCGTTGGAGTATCAGTGATGAAAAAGGAAATGAAATTCCCTTTGGCGATGAGGCAGATGCCATAAAACTTCAGACAGGAGATAAGAAAAAGCTGAATGTGATTGTCAGCGGCGGAGATGGCGAATCAGATATTGCCGGGATCAGCTGGACATCAGATGATGCAGATGTGGTCGCAGTAGATGCGGCAACGGGTGAGCTTCGTGCCAAAAAGGCGGGTACGGCAGTTCTGACTGTGGAAGTATCTTTCTATAGCGGAACTCCGCTGACACTGAAAGTAAACTGTCAGGTTGATGGTGAAGAACTAGCAGATACAGGAGCTCTGGAAGAGGCAGTCAAAGCAGGTGAAATGGCAATGGAGTATCCGGAGGACTGTTATACCGAGGAGAGCCTGAAAGCATACAAAGATGCCCTGAGTAAAGCAAGAGAGACTCTGGAGACTGCCCGGAGCGAGAGATGGCAGGCGGAGAAGCAGGGTGAGATAGACAAGATTACAGAGGATTTGGATCAGGCAGTTCAGGGGCTTGCCATAAGAGACAACATACCTGCAGAGAGTATTATACTTGGCGGAGGAGACAACCCGCTGTCCATTAACAAGAAAACAACCCTGAAAGCGGAACTTAAACCGGCTTATGCCACAGAGACGCTGACATGGACTTCGTCAGATCCCGAAGTTGCAGCGGTAGATGAAAGTGGTGTGGTCACCCCTCTCAGCGAAGGAACAGCAACAATCCGTGCAGAGGCATCAAGCGGTGCGTCGGCTGAAAAGAAAATTACAGTTACAAAAGACCTGACATCCTGGTTCCAGGATAACGGTGTCACCATAAGCAGTGTGGGAACCGGCAGTAAATATAAAGATACAACGCCGTTTATTAATGCACGGACTTCGTCAATTGTCGATGCATGGTCAACGGGCTCAAATACTAACATGGGAAGTCTGACTGTTGATTTCAAAACAAGGACATCCCTGGAGAGCCTCACCACGTCATTCTGGCAGCAGATGAAATATAAAGTAGAGACTTCTGATGACGGTATTACATGGAATATGACTATGGACCATTCCGGTGAGTTTGCCGGAGCCATAGGGAATGAGGTGTTTACCGAGGCATTTCCGGAAAACACCAGTGCGCGGTTTGTGCGTGTTACCACCCTTGGAGTAAAGACCAGTACTGATTGGGTCGGAATTTCAATCATGAGAGTGGACGGCGCCTTTGAACCGGAAGCACAGCGTACCCTGGATTCTCTGGAGCTGACAAGCGGCCCGGATAAGACGGTCTATGATCACGGTGAAGAACTGGATCTGACAGGTCTGACTTTGACAGCAGGATATGATAACGGAGATTCAAGAGTGCTGAAGGCACAGGAGTACCGGATTGAGGGCTATGACAGCAGTCTTCTGGGCAGCCAGACTGTGACTGTGGCTTACACGGAGGGTGATGTCACTCTGAAATGTGAATTTGAGGTTACAGTGAGGATGCCTGTTACCACCACAAGACTTGAGAAGGCAATTGCCTTTGCGGAAGGTCTGAAAGCACAGCAGGAGGCAGAACAGGGATTTACTGAGGCTAGCTGGGCAGACGTGGAGGCAGCACTTGCTGAAGCGTCAGCCGTACTTGCGGATGAGAATGCCAGCCAGGAAGAAATTGACGGGGCTGCATTGACTCTTATCGGCGTGTGCAGTGCACTGGTGGAAAAGATTCCTAAGGTTGGTCTGAAGACTGCTATAGATGAGGCGGAAAAAGTGCTTGCAGATGAAGAAGCCCTTGCCGGCTATACAGAAGAGAGCGTGGAAAATGTCCGTCTGGCGCTTACCAATGCGCAGACCGTATACGAAGATGAAACAGCAGAACAGGAAGCTGTGAATACAGCGCTGAAATCTCTGATGGATGCAGTAACCTCCCTTCTGAGGATAGACAACAGCAGGCTGGATGCATTGATCCAGAAGGCAGAAGAGATTTTGACAGATGCCGATAGTTATACTTCCGGCAGCGTGGATGCACTTCAGAAAGCACTGGAAGAGGCAAAGGCAGTGGCCGGAAACAAAAATGCCACAGAAGAAGAAATCAATGCTGCATATGATAAGTTATTCGATGCCCTGATTTCCATGGCAAAACGTGGAAATAAGGCGGAACTGGAAGTGGCTTTGGCAAAAGCAAATGAAATTCTGGCTCAGCGAAACCGCTATGTGGCGTCCACAGTGTCAGATCTGGAGGCGGCGACAGCTGAAGCACAGACAGTCTATGATAACATTGACGCAACCCAGAAGGAAATCAATGGAGCTGTGGAAACTCTGGTTCCTGTTATCATGAAAGCACGTCTGCTTGGAGACGTGAACATGAATGGTATCGTCGAGTCTGATGATGCGGCGGAGATACTGAAGTATACTGCAGAGCTGCAGGAGCTTACAGAGGAGCAGGTAGAAACCGGAGATGTGAACAGAGACGGTGAGGCAGATGCAACAGATTCAGCAGTGATTCTCCAGTATACCGCGGAGAAGATCAGCGAATTTTGAGACAGACGCCCTGCAGAGGTTATTCCTCTGCAGGGCGTTTGTCATGAAGATGGTGCAGAAGTGCGGGAATTGAAAAACAGCAAATAAGTAATTTCAGGTTACCGATGTAAAAACATGCACATAGAAAAAGAAAGCATCAGAACTTATAATAAAATCATACAAAGCAAGAAGATAACAGATAACACAAACAGGGGAGGAGAGAAAAGAAAGATGCAAAAAAAACAAGGAGTAAAAGGTTTTTTCAGTAAACTCTACAGATACCGGATTTTTCTGCTGATGCTTTTACCGGCAGTGGTCTATACGCTGATCTTCAGCTATTATCCTATGACCGGAATTGTGATGGCATTCAAAAAGTATAACTACGCGGACGGTATTCTGGGAAGTCCCTGGTGCGGACTGGATAATTTCAAGTTCTTTTTCAAGTCCGGCCAGGCAGGTCTGGTTACCAGGAACACGGTTTTATACAATCTGGTTTTTATTGCTTTTAACACGATTTTCCAGATTGCAGTGGCCATCTTCCTGACAGAGATCAATAACAAACATTTTCGTAAAACAGCCCAGTCACTGATGTTTCTTCCGTATTTTATCTCCTGGGTAATCGTCGGTGTCATGGCCTTCAACATCTTCAGTTCCGATTACGGATTTCTGAATACACTGATCACCGGCCTGGGCGGGAAGAGGATTCCATTCTACACAAATCCGAAGGCATGGCCGTTTATCCTGATATTCTTCAATATATGGAAGAACATCGGGTATGGCTCGGTCATGTATTTGGCGGCGATCATGGGAATAGATACTTCAGTGTATGAAGCGGCGGCCATAGACGGGGCAAATGTATTCCAGAGAATCAGAAAAGTTACGATTCCCATGATTATGCCGACAACTATCATCCTGCTTTTGCTGGCAGTGGGAGGTATCTTTAAAGGCAATTTCGATATGTTCTACAACCTGGTGGGAAATAACGGTCTGCTGTTCAACTATACAGACGTAATTGACACACTGACATTCAGGGCATTGATCAGAAGTAATGACTTTGGAATGGCAGCGGCCATAGGTCTGTTCCAGTCGGTGCTCTGCTTTATAACCGTCATTGTGGTCAATAAACTGGTGGGCAAATATGACAAAGATTATACATTGTTCTAGGAGGGGATTAAGGTGAGAGATAACGCACGAGCGACAAAGAAAAAAATGAGTTCGGATGTGAGGAAGCTGAATATAATTGCTTACACATTCTGTATTGCAGTAGCGCTGATTTGTCTGATTCCCTTTCTGATGATAATATCAGGTTCTTTCTCATCAGAGGCGGCAATCACCAAAAACGGTTTCAGCCTTCTGCCCCAGGACTTCAGTCTTCAGGCATACAAGACGGTATTCAAAGAACCGATTGTGGTATTCCGTGCCTACGCGGTCACGATTTGCCTGACCATAGGCGGGACTATGATAGGCCTTCTGCTGCAGACTATGACAGCCTATGTGTTGTCCAGAAAAGATTTTGAGTGGAGAAATAAGTTTTCATTCTTTTTCTACTTCACCACATTGTTCAATGGAGGCCTGGTACCGTACTATGTACTGATGACACGGACGCTGAATTTAAAAGACAGCTATCTGGCGCTTTTATTGCCGCTGTTATTCAATGTGTATAACCTTCTGATTATGAAGAGTTATATCACTGCTTTGCCGGATTCCCTTATAGATGCAGCGAAGATAGACGGATGCGGGGAGGTAAGGACACTGTTCCAGATTGTCATGCCTCTTATCAAGCCGGCGCTGGCTACAGTGGGACTGTTCATTGCACTGGCATACTGGAATGACTGGTACAATGCCATGCTGTACATAAACACAGAGGACAAATACCCGCTTCAGTATTTTCTCTATCAGCAGGTCAATAACATTGAAGCTTATAAGAAGCTGATAGCCAACAGCGCAGTCAGCAGTGCGGTGGTAACTGCGGTATCGCTGCCTACGCAGACTTTAAAAATGGCGCTGACGATTGTAGTAACCGGCCCTATCATTCTTGCCTATCCTATGGTACAGAAGTATTTTGTCCAGGGTATCACTATTGGAGCAGTGAAGGGCTGAGATGAAAAATATATTTCAAGGAGGACTTATTATCATGAAGAAGAAAACAAAACAGGTGTGTGCGCTGACACTCAGCGCAGCAATGGCGGCAGGAATGCTTGCAGGATGCGGTTCTGATTCTGACAAGGGAGGTTCTGACAGGAAAGAGAGCGCAAAGAATGTGGAAGGAAAGACCTATAACGGCGTTGATGTATCGGAGCATGTGGATTTGAAGATGTACCTTTTGGGAGAGCGTACCCCGGATTTCGATGCAGTCTATGATGAGATCAACAAAATCCTGGAGGACAAGTTAAACTGTTCTGTCAGTGTGGATTTCCTTTCCTGGGGTGAACATGAGAAAAAATATTCTCTCTTGTTTTCCTCACAGGAAGATTTCGATCTGATTTTCACAGCTACAAGCTGGGGACATTATGAGCAGACTGTAGCGCTGGGTGGATTCTATCCCATGGCGGAGGATTTTATACAGAAGTATGCCCCACAGACCTGGGAGACTGTTCCTGAGGTTGCCTGGGAGCAGGCGAAAATCAATGGGGAAATCTATATGGTTCCCAACAACCAGACAGAATTTGGGCAGGATGTGCTGGCAGTCCGCGGGGATCTGATGGAAGAGTACAATGTGAAGAGTATCAGCAACTGGGATGAGATGACAGAGTTCTTCAAGAGATGTGCTGAAAACGGAATCTATGCAGTACAGAATGGGCCCTGGTACCAGTATTTCCAGAGCCAGGGAATGGGCCTGGTAGGCGGAACGCCGAAAAGCGGCGAGCTGATCCTGTACAATGCAGAAGACCCGGAAGACCTGGATTTCAGATGTATTATTGACTGGGATGGATTTACTGATTACTGTAAGCAGGCAAAAGAGATGGCCGATGCAGGCTGCTGGTCTCCCGATGTCCTGAGCAATGAAGAGGACAGGCAGACGGGACTGCTCACTGGCAAAACAGCGGCAATGGTATGGAATATGGGCACTTGCCTTACTTACGCACGACAGGCTAATACTGAGAATCCGGACTGGAATACAACACTTGTTGACCCGGTATCTGACCATCCCAAGCATGCTAATCCCTACATCAACAATGGCGTTGCCATCAACAAAAACAGTAAGAATCCGGAACGTGCCATGATGGCTTTAAATGAGTTCTACACCAACCCTGAGATTCAGGATCTGACTATGCTGGGAATCGAAGGAAAACACTGGGAAGCAGTGGGAGAAAATCAGTATAAACTGCTTGACGAGAGTGGATATGGTCTGGATAATAACTGTAACTGGGGATGGAAAAATGAGAAAATCTACAGAACAGAATATGTAGAGAACAGAACAGCTCTGGATGATACCTATGATGCTGTGAAAGAAAGCTTCACCAATAATCAGAGAGAAGACCACCCCTATGACGGATTTAACTTTAACACAGAAAATGTAACCTCACAGGTTGCAGCAGTGGAAGCAGCAGTTGATACATACTATAAACCGCTGATCAATGGTCTGGTTGATGATGTGGATCAATCTGTTAAAGATATGAAATCGGCATTGGAGAGCGCAGGAATCCGTGATATACTGACTGAATTAGACAAACAGGCAGCAGATTACGTAGCTGGAAAACAGTAACATATTGAGTCGGAAGGGCTGCCACATTTTTGCGGCAGCCCTTTTAAGATACAGAGATAAGAATCAGAAGGCAGGTAAAGCACCATTAGGTGAAGGGACTGACAGGAGGAAGACAGAGATGAGACAATACGGTTACACAGAAAAATATCTTACCATGGACGGACTGCCGTGGTTTCCTGTGATGGGAGAGATGCATTACAGCAGATACAGGGAGGATTTGTGGGAGGAATCTTTACGAAAGATGAAAGCAGGAGGAGTTACTGTCCTGTCCACATATGTGATATGGATACATCATGAGGAAGAGGAGGATAGCTTTGATTTCACAGGCTGCCGTAACCTGGGAAGGTTTATCAGGATTTGTAAGAAAGTAGGACTTTCCATGTTTCTGCGCTTAGGACCCTGGATACATGGCGAGGTGAGAAACGGAGGCTTTCCCGACTGGCTGCAGCAAAAGGAGCGGGAGGGAGTCATATTGAGAAGCAATGATGAGAGATATCTGAGATATGTCCGGCGCTTCTGGGAGAAGGTGTATGAGCAGGCAGAGGGATATTTCCATAAAGATGGCGGCCCGATTATGGGAGTCCAGATAGAAAATGAGTATGGGCATGTTGGAGGACTGAAAGGAGAGGCGGGGGAAACCCATATGCGTACACTGACATCGCTGGCAAAGGAACTGGGTTTTATTGTGCCTTATTACACAGCGACAGGATGGGGCGGGGCTTGTATCGGAGATTTACTTCCAGTCATGGGCGGATACTGCGAGGCTCCCTGGGACCAGAGGACTACAGAGCTGGAGGCCAATGCCAATTATGTGTTCAGCAGTGAACGAAATGACGCACTGATTGCCTGTGATCATCATGTAGGAGACCAGGTTACTTTTGACCAGACCAGGTTTCCGTTTCTGACAGCAGAGCTGGGAGGCGGCCTTCAGGTTACAAAACACAGAAGGCCGGTAGCTCACGGAAAAGATATCGGAGCTATGTCCCTGACGAAACTTGGAAGCGGGGTGGCGCTGCTGGGATATTATATGTATCACGGGGGAAGCAACCCGAAGGGAAAGCTTTCCACCCTGCAGGAGAGCCGTGAGACAGGGTATTTAAATGACCTTCCGGAGGTTAATTATGATTTTAATGCACCTGTTCGGCAGTATGGAGCAATTTCAGACAGTTATCGTGAAATTAAGCTGCTGGCTTATTTCCTGAAAGACTTCGGAGATGACATGGCTGCTCTGGAGACGGATATCCTTACCAGAGGGGTAAAACCGGAAGATACCAAGACCTTGCGTCTTTCCAGCAGGCATGACGATGAACATGGATATGTATTTTACAACAATTATCAGCGCCGTAGAGTGATGGACGCCCATCAAAGGACCATGCTGATTGGAAAGTGCCGTCAGCCTGTAAATTTTCCGCCTGTAGATATTGGAGAAGGTGCTTTCGGCTTTTTTCCGTACCGGATGAGGCTGGGAAATGCGGTGCTCAGGTCAGCGCTGGCTACCCCTCTGTGCTGCCTGCATACAAAGAAAGAAGATATCTTTGTATTTTACGGTGAACAGGAGCCAGAGTATCAGTGGGAGGGAGAGGAACAGGCCCGGGTGCTGTCTCTTAGCAGAGAGCAGGCTCTGAATGCCTGGAAGGTTACACTTGACCAGGACTATTTAATCCTTTCAGAGAACTATGTCTGGGAAGAGGATGGCGTGCTGAAGATAACAGGGGCAGAAGAGACAGAGATCCGTTGTTTTCCGGAGGCAGAAGAGGGAATTCCAGGATTTGTAAAATACCGGCAGGAAGCAGAATTTACTGTCTATAGACGGAAAGCGGAGTATATAAGTCCCAAAATAGAAGTGAATTTGACAGCAGAAGACCGGGAGAACAGAGTCTATGACATACAGATTGTTTACGGGGAAAGGGAGGACCGACGGAAAGGGCGCGATACGATCCTATATCTGGAATATGCGGGCGAGAGTCTGGAGATATATGCAGATGGGGAGAAGCTCAATGATCATTTCTATACCGGACAGAAAGTACCTCTCAGCCTTGGGTATTTTGATTTTCCAAAACAGCTCAGAGTGATTGTACATTCCCTCTTCGCAGAGGATGATATTTTTCTTGAAAAATGTCCTGTATTCATAGAAGACAGGGCCTGCAGTCTTATTTCTGTGAAGGCGGCAGAAGAATTCCGTTAAAAAAATCATACTTGTCTGTTATAATAAAGAGTATAAAAATACGGTGAAATATTTCCGAAAGAAGGAGCCGGAATATGGACAAAGAACAGCGCAAAAGGTGGAAGCGGTCCTCTCTGCAGACAAAGCAGATACTGGCATTTACGACGATTATTGTCAGTTTTATGGCAATTATGTTTTTCCTGCATATCAGGACTTTGAAGACTGTGCGTGAGATGACATATGATAAAATGCGCGCTCAGGCAGAATATTATCTGGAAAGTTTTGAGATGGAAGTAAGCCATGCTATCAATCTGCAGATTGAAATATTTAACGACAGAAAGCTGGCATTCCTGGCACAGCCGGAAGCAGGTTTGGATGATTTCGAGAAGAGGGATGCGCTGCTGTCTGTGAAGGAAAAACTCAGCAGTATAGCGGGAGTCAGCAACCTTGTGGAAAGTTGTACGATCTATATGCCGAAAAGTGAATATAAGATTACTGACAGCGCTGTCAGGAGAATGAACGCAGATGATTTTGAAGAGATGTGGAGCTTTGTGGATTATGAAAATGGTTCTATCAGCTATGATGGTGAAAAATTTTATTCTGTTGAGATGGGGCAGACCAGAGGAGATGAAGATGAGGCGTTTAATTTTATGTTTGTCCTTACATTTTCCGGCGGGCAGATTGAAAACAAATTATCCCTGCTGAATACCACAGCGAACAGCGGAGCCTTTATCTACAGCGATAAATACCATGCAATGGTACAGAGCAGCACAGCCCACTGTTCCAGCGCCAGAATCCTCAGTGAACTGAAGAAGGATGAACAGGGGGAGTATGTGAAGGTGCAGGAAGTGAAGGCAGGTGGGGAAAATTATCTGGTGTTTGTGGGGGGAAACGGCAGTATGGGTACATTTGTCCAATATACGGAAGAAGGGGCTGTCATGGGATATATCAAACAGTCCTGGATCTACCTGTCTATTGGCCTGTTGATTTTGCTGGGAATATCTATATTCTTTGTTATATATACCAACAGAACCATACATAAACCTATCGGTTTGCTTTTGGAGGCATTTGGAAGAGTGAAGGAGGGAAATCTGAATCAGCATATATACAGAAATACAGAGGATGAATTTTCTTATCTATATAGTGGTTTTAATGACATGGAGGACCGGTTGAAACATCTGATTGACGAAGTCTATATTCAGACTAATCTGGCGCAGAGAGCACAGCTAAAGCAGCTTCAGGCTCAGATAAATCCTCATTTTCTGTATAACAGCTTTTTTACACTGAGCCGCAGGATCAAGAGGCAGGATTACGAGAATGCGGAGGAGTTTGCAAAGCATTTGGGAAATTATTTCAGATATCTGACCAGAAGCGGTTCAGACTATATTACCCTGGATCAGGAGGTCAGCCATGCAAAAAGCTATGCCGCTATACAGGGAGTACGGTTTGCCGGACGTCTCAGTATTGAATTTGAAGAACTGCCAAAACGGTTCGCGCCTGTGATAGTCCCTCGTCTTATCCTTCAGCCACTGCTTGAAAACGCCTTTGAACATGGGCTTGAGAACCGGGTGAAAGACGGTCTGCTGCGTATATCGTTTACGGAGACTCCTTCAGAAATACACATTACAGTAGAGGACAATGGAGAGGAGGCAGAGGATTCTGATATTGAGCAGATGCAGAGAAGTATAGAGGAGATGGAGTCAGATGAGGTGACAGGAATCATTAATATCCATAAGCGGCTGCAGTTTTACTTTGATAAAAAAGCAGGTATTTTTGTAAGGCGAAGTGAGCTTGGGGGAGTGTCTGTCACAATCTGGATTCTGACGGAGGCAGCCTTTAGAAGAGAGGACGGGAAGGAGGGGTGAAGATATGAATCAGAATTTACTGATAGTTGATGATGAATATGAAATCCTGCTGGGGCTGGAAGAAATGTTTCGGTATGAGTTTGACCTGGAGGTGGACGTATATACAGCCAATTCTGCTTATGAGGCGCTGGAACTTCTCGACCGTGTGAGATTTGATGTGGTGTTGACAGATATTAAAATGCCAGGGATGGATGGAATTACCCTGTTTGAACGGATTAAAGAAAACTGGCCCAGATGTAAAACAGTGTTTCTCACAGGGTACAGGAACTTTGACGATATGTACCGGGTGATCAATGACAGGGATGTGAGGTATGTTCTGAAAAGTGAGGAAGACGAAGCCATCATGGGGGCTGTGAAGGAACTGCTTGAACAAGGACAAAAAGAACTGGAGCAGGAGAAACTTCAGGAAAAGCAGAAGCAGCTTCTGGAAAAAGCAGAATTCTGGATCCGAAAATCCCTGCTGGATCAAATCGTGTCGGGGAATATACTGGAACCGGATATAGGGAAAAGTATGAATGAACTTGGAATCGGATTTCTGGCAAAGTCCCCGTCACTGCTGTTCTGGATCAGGATTGAAGGCGCCGGGGAGGACGAGCCGCTGCGTGACGGTTATTATATGGCAGAGTGCCTGTCACAGATATTTGAAGAAAATATGCCGAGTAAACTGAGATTTTATCTTCACATGACAGATATCCGTCAGGGGGTGCTCTTTCTCCAGCCTGCCAGCTTAGATGAGGTGAACTGGGAACAAGTCTTTGTCGTTGCCAGAGGTGCGGTGGAATACAGCCAGGAGATATTCGGCAATGCATGCGGCGGTTCATTCTCGGCGGTTTTGTGGAATGTTCCGGCGGTTCTTATGGAGTATCCGGAACGGATTCGCATTCTGCGTCAGCATATGATACAGTATTTGGGTGAAGACCAGGGTGCCTTAATCTATCTGGAAAAGCAGGAAGATGCGGACAGAGAGAGCGCTGTGCATAGTGTTATGGCCAGAATACCATCTCTGAAATCACTGTTGGAGCTTCGAAAGAAAAAGGAATATTTTGCCTGCCTTTGTGTCTGTCTGGAACAGATGACGAAAAAATGCAGTCTTCACGACGGAAGGGCACTAGAAATATATTACAGTGTTGCAGTCCTGTTGCTTCAGTTTATAAATGAAAACCATTTAAGCGGGCAGATGGCCTTCAAAACAGCACTGTACAAATTGACAAAGGCAGATGCCCATGACAACTGGAATGACGCGGCCAGGTATCTGTGGGATGTCTCGGAAGCTATATTTTCCGTGATGGATATCAATGAAAATACTCTTACAGAGAGAGCGCTTAAGCGGGTCGTGACGTATATTGATGAACATCTTGCAGAGGAACTGTCGCTTACTGCACTGGCGGAAGTGGGTGGATTTAATGCAAGCTATCTGTCACGCCTGTTTAAACAGGTGAAGAAAGAGACGCTCAGCGATTATATCCTGAATAAAAGGATGAATCTGGCAAAATACCTGCTGGCCCAAACCAATGAGAAGATACAGAATATCTCGGCAAAAACCGGATATATTTCCCCCCATTCTTTTACAAGGGCTTTTCGGAAGGAGACCGGGGTTTCACCGAAAGAATACAGGGAAATGAGGATGAATGAAACCGACCGGGGAGGAGAGAGTCCATGAAGAGGAAGATTATGGCAGCTGCTGTGTTTCTGATATCGGCCGCAGTTGCAGGAGGCTGCGGGAATAGTGGAGAAGAGCGGGAAACGGACAGCAGGGGGATGGCAAAAGAGGATGCGCCATCTACAGAAGACAGGGATCTGTATGGATTTGAATCGCCTGTCAGGGTTAAGGCAGGGGTGGTTTATGCCGGAGATTTTGAATGGGTGGGGAAAGAAAGCCTTACAGATAATTCCTGGATGGATTTATATAAAGAACATAATATATATCCGGAAATCATGTACAATGTGGACACATCACAGGCAGACAGTAAGCTCTCCTCAGCAATCATATCAGGGAACTATCCTGATATATTCCAGACCAGTACTCTTAATTATATGAATTACGTAAATGAGGGTGTACTGGCTGATATAACAGAAGCATATGAAACTTATGCCAGTGATGAACTGAAAGAATACTTGATGTCTGACGGCGGCGAGGCCCTGGATATGCTGACAGTTAATGGAAGGCTATACGGGCTGCCGAGGCTTGGAAATCCCTATGAAGAATATTCTATGATGTTTATACGCCAGGACTGGCTGGATCATCTGGGACTGAAAGTGCCGGAGACGACAGAAGAACTGAAGAGGACCGCACATGCTTTTACCTATGATGACCCGGATGGGAATGGTGTGGATGACACTTGCGGGCTGGTTCTGGATGGTGTTGAGCTATTCACTGATACGATAGGTAATGGCGACCCGATATTTAATGCGTTTGGGGCTTATTTTGGTTCGGATGGAATGGCTATGGTCGAGAATCAAGAGGGAGAGGTTGTGTGGGGAGGTTCTTATGCGGAAGGTATGAAAGCCGCCCTCTCATTTCTGCAGGAGCTTTACGCGGATGGTTCTCTGTGTAAAGATTTTCTGACAATGGATGGTGATGCCATTTTCGAGGCAGCAGGTTCAGGGAGGTGTGGTATTTGGTTTGGACCAAGGTGGGCTGGTATGGTTCCTGCTATTGATGCAGCCAGGAAGGATACCAATGCACATATTGTGGCAGCGCCCATACCGACAGCTCCGAACCAGGCCAGGGGAAAGGCGTATCTTCCGCCGTCTATACTGGAGGTACATTGCATCAGCAGTCAGTGTGAACGACCGGAAACTCTGATTAAGATGATGAATTTGAGTGTACAGAAAATATGTAATCCCCAGAATACGGAGGAGTTCCTGAAATATAGCGGGGACGGAACGAATTATTCAGGCTGGAAAGCATCTCTTCTTAGATTGCAGCCTGTAAACAGAGGATATGATGATTGGAAAGCAGAGAGTTATGCGTTGAAGACCGGTAAGACAGAGAGACTTACATACTCCCAGATAGACGATGTGGATTCTATGACATCCTATCTCCACGCAGTAGAAGAGGACAGATTTGATCCCTGGGATCAGAAGCAGGCAAGAGGAATATCCTTCTATACAGTGTACGGAGATCCGCAGTGTGCCTGGGTTACCATTGATAATATGATGAAGGCAAATGCTTTTGTAAAATCGGCCTATTCCTCTCTGCCATCCAGGGAGGTTACCAAAACTGCGGGAATCTTAAAAAACCTTACAGTGGAAAGCATCATAAAAATCATTACAGGAGATGCAGTGGAAGAGTGGGATACACTACTTGAAAACTGGTATGCACTAGGTGGACAGCATGCGGTTGATGAGGTGAAGGTATTGAATAAAAGTTAATTATAAGAGAGCTCTGAGAGAGCCTGTAGTTCAGCCGGATAGGCATGGATTACAGGCTTTTTTATAGTGCATTGTACGAAAAATAATAGAGAACCTTTTGGCACCCGATATTGTATAGTTGCCACCGAGTGCCAGAAGATAGAGGTTTCGGGAGAGTGCTCATATAATATGAAAGTATTATATCCTGAAGTGCGAAAAATCTATGGACAGGTCATCATAAATCTTGGCGCTGATTATATTTGAGAAGGAGTATTCATCGATATCTTCATTCTCTAAATCGTGAACCATTACCCTCTGTTTTTCTGGGTCTACAATCCAGTATTCCCGTACGCCGGAAGAACGGTATTTGAATAGTTTGACAGAGTAATCCATCCGTCTGCTACTGGGAGAGACGATTTCAATAATCCAGTCAGGAGAACCATTGCAGCCTTTATCATCCAGTTTATTTTTGTCACAGATAACAGAAATATCCGGTTCTACGTAGGTATGTGTGCTTTTGTCCAGGTATACGGCAAAGGGAGCAATATAAATTTCACATGGACCGCCCTTTCGGTCAATGTAATCTGCGATTTGTCTGCTTATGGAAAGCAAAAGTTGTTGGTGTGCCCGGGTAGAGGGAGTCATATAATAAATCTGACCGTCGATAAGCTCAGCCCTTGTGCCTTCGGGAAGGGCGTTAATATCGTTGATAGTATATATTTTTTCCTGTGCTGATGCCATAATGAACACTCCTTTCATTATATATTATAGGGAACATTTCGGGTGGTTATTCTGTTCTACGCTTAGACAAAAGGAGAATATGACTATGCATAAAGTATACTATATTTTTATTATCCTGTATTGCTGATTATGGTAAATTTTCAGAAAATGATTCATTCCGTTTTGGGACTTGCTGTGGAAGACCATGTCATAAACGTGAATCCATCAGACGGATGCTGCAGGGATTATCCGGAAGGTAAAAGCTCTAAGCGGGCTATGATTACAAGATGATATCCAGGATTTATGACGATGTGACCCAGGAAAGAGTAAGGGAATAACTGAAAAAGCTTGATTCTAATAGGTTCAGAGCTGGTTGAATTCACCAATTATTTACCAGAAATCTGTTGGTAAATACGGAAAGTTATGCGAATTTATGAAGAAAACAATTTTAAAAATCTTCAAAAACCCATTGAAATCAAGCCTTTAAAGGTTTATAATAATTCTCAGATAAAAGAAAATTCTTCGGGGCAGGGTGCAACTCCCTACCGGCGGTATAGTCCGCGACCCATGTAAATGGCTGAACCGGTGTGATTCCGGTACCGACAGTTAAAGTCTGGATGAGAGAAGAAAATGTATTTCATAATGCAGATTTCATCAATGCCCTGATCTTCAGGGCGTTTTTTCGTTTCAGCCGCGGAAGCGGCAGCGGAAAAAGAAGAATTTCCTTTTATGAAACCATCATAAAAAGGAGAGAATAAAAATGAGTAATGAAGCAATTGTAAACAAAAGACCTGCAGGTGCACAGAATCGTTCTAAAATCAGGACATTGGCACAGGTAGCCATGCTTGGAGCCGTGGCTACGGTATTGATGATGATTGAGTTTCCCATCCCGGTGATCGCACCGCCTTTCTATCAGATGGATTTCTCAGAAGTACCCGTGCTGGTCGGCGCGTTTGCTATGGGACCGGTGGCAGGTATTATGATCGAGCTTCTGAAGGTACTGCTGTATGCAGTCATCCACGGCTCCGCCACAGCGGGTGTGGGTGAAATCGCCAATTTCCTGATGGGATGCTCTTTTATCGTTCCGGCAGCATTTTTCTATAAATACCGCAGGAACAAAAAATTTGCAGTGATTGGAATGGTGATCGGAACCATTTGTATGGCTGTTGTGGGTTGTGTTGTGAATGCATTTATCCTGCTCCCCGCATACGGGGCAGCTTTCGGGATGCCGGTGAGCGCCTTTATTCAGATGGGCACATCTATCAATGCAGGAATCAATAACCTGTTTACCTTTGTGGTGCTGGCAGTGGCGCCGTTTAACCTGGTGAAGGGATGTATCATCTCTGCCGTAACACTGCTTATTTATAAGAGAATCAGAGTATTACTGCGAGGAGAATAAAGATGCCGGATATAAAAAAGGTGACGCCGCTCACAGAGAATCCCCATGTAAATCTCTACCACCTGGATGTGGAGAGTAAGACAGGAAGAAAGGGACATTACTATGTGGCGTCACGGGCAAAGACTGAGAATGAACTGAAGATCAAAACAAGGAAAAACACCCCGGATGGAGTTATTATCTACAGCCTCTATGGGGAGAAGAAAGACAGGGTCGTGCTGGTACGTCAGTACCGTTATGCTATTGACAGCTATATCTATGAGTTCCCGGCAGGCCTGGTAGAGCCCGGTGAGGACTACAGAGAAGCCGCGATCAGAGAGATGAAAGAGGAAACCGGCCTGACACTTACTCCTCTTGATGTGGACCCGGCATATGAGAAACCGTATTTTACTACCATTGGCATGACCGATGAATCCTGCGCCAGTGTATACGGTTATGCTTCCGGCCAGGTGTCCGGGGATGGACTGGAGGATTCCGAGGAGCTGGAGATTGTGCTGGCTGACAGGGAAGAGGTCAGAAGAATCCTGAGGGAAGAGAAAGCAGCGATCATGACGGCTTATATGCTGATGCATTTTCTGCATGATGATGAGCCGTTTGCTTTTCTGAAGGAAATCTAAGACACAGAATCAATTATAGATCAGAAACCGTTCGCAAATTTTTCATAAAAAATTAACGGGATAGGCATTGTATCCCGGGCGGATGAGAGTATACTTAAGGTAGCCGGTGCAGGCAAAATCTGCCCCGGCTACTGTCAGATTGCGCAGACAGCAGTCAAAACAGGCAGGCATGGGAGATATTTATATATGAAGTGGAAGAAGTATGTAAAAGGTATTCTGGCAGCATTGTTTACAGTTTTAGGCGTTATACTGGTCATTGTTTTGGGACTTAAATTCCTCAGGTTTTTTATGCCTTTTGTCATCGGATGGATCATCGCCATGATCGCCAGCCCTCTGGTGCGCATGGTGGAAAAGAGGATGAAAATAGCCAGAAAGCACACATCCATGCTGATCATTATAGCAGTTTTAGCCGCCATAATCGGAGCAGGGTATTTTATAGGAACAAAAGCGGTGGAGGAGGCCAGTGACCTGATCAATCAGGCACCGGATATTTACAGTGGATTCCGGGAGGATTTTCGGGAGGTGGAGCACAATCTCAATAAATTCATGAAACAGCTTCCGGAAAATGTACAGACTTCCATCAATAATGTGCAGGACGATCTGGGAGAACGGATCGGAAAACTGGTGGGAAATATCAGCGAGTGGACCGTTGGCTACGCAGGTGATATGGCCAAGCATCTTCCGAGTGTGCTGATATCTATTATATTTACCATATTGTCCGCCTATTTTTTCATCGCGGACCGGGATGGAATCCTGGAGTTTGGGCGGAACAACACACCGCAGATCATCCAGGAAAAATGGAGACTGCTGGCAGACAGCTTTAAAAAGGTCTTCGGCGGTTATTTCAAAGCACAGTTTAAGATCATGGCTGTTATCTGGGCAATACTCTGTGTAGGGCTGCTGTTTCTGGAGGTGAGCTTTGCCGTGCTGGTGGCATTCCTCATTTCTTTTCTGGATATGCTTCCGTTCTTCGGAACAGGGACAGCCCTTATACCATGGGCTGTATTCAAGCTGTTGTCCGGTGATACAAAGTTTGCGGTTGGTCTGATCATCCTTTACCTGGTGACGCAGTTGGTGCGGAGGGTCATAGAGCCCAAGATGGTGGGGGATTCCATTGGCATGGACCCACTCCTTACACTGATCTTTATGTATACAGGATACCGGGTCAGCAGTGTCATTGGCATGATACTTGCAGTGCCCATAGGGGCAGTTGTGATCAATTTCTATAAATCAGGTATGTTTGACAGACCGCTCCAGTCAGCAAAGGAAGCCATGGAGGATCTTTTGGAGTGGATCTGCCGCAACAATGGGGACGAAGAGCACATAGAGAATAAAGAATCATAGAACAGGACAAGATAGCATAAAGAGTAAAATCTTTATGCTATCTTAATGCGTCCTTAACATAGCTTTATGCCGTTTTAATATAAAAGAATTTAGAATATGTAGTTACAGGATAACACAGAAAGAGAATAAAAAGGGTGGAAGACTCTTATGTCAGGAATAAAAAAACATCACTGGACCACAACGAAACTTATTGTATTCGGTTATCTGGCAGTGATTACCACAGGTACGCTCCTGCTGATGCTGCCTGTGTCCAACCGGCAGATGACAGCAGCTCCGTTTATGGATGCCTGGTTTACCGCCACATCAGCAACGTGTGTCACCGGACTGGTGCTGCATGACACCTATACATTCTGGTCTGAATTTGGCCAGGGTGTCATCTTATTATTAATACAGATAGGCGGCATTGGATTTATGACGATCGCCATTTCCGCGCTCGCTATCACCAAGAGAAAGATTGGTTTGTCGCAGAGGCTTCTGATGCAGGAATCCGTGGCTGCACCCCAGGTGGGCGGAATTGTGCGCATGGCAAAGTTTGTGTTCGGCGGAACGGTATTATTCGAGGGGATCGGAGCCATTTTGCTGAGCTTTTATTTTGTTCCGAGACTGGGTACGGGAAAAGGTATATATTTTTCCGTATTTCACTCCATTTCTGCCTTTTGTAATGCGGGAATAGATTTGATGGGCTATTTTGATCCGGGAACTTCCCTCATGACCGCTTCAGACAGCCCTCTGGTGAGTATCACCATTATGCTGCTGATCATAGTGGGCGGCCTGGGATTTCTAGTGTGGGCAGATGTCAGGAACCATAAATGGCATTATAAAAATTATAAGCTCCACACAAAGGTCGTGCTCATGGCAACAGCGATACTTATTTTCGGAGGGGCTGTCCTCATGTTTTTCTTTGAGCTGGGGAAACCTTCCATGGAGGGAAGAAGCTTTGGGGAACAGGTACTCTGCGCGTTCTTTCAGGCCGTAACGCCCAGAACAGCGGGGTTCAATACCGTGGATCTGACAACGCTATCGGGCTGCAGTAAAATCCTCATAGTGGGGCTTATGTTTATCGGCGGTTCTCCCGGTTCCACTGCGGGAGGTATTAAGACAACCACCATGTCCATCATGATCCTGAGTATATGGTCTGAATTCAGAAAACGGAAGGATATCGAGTGTTTCCGCAGAAGAATGGAGGAGAATGCCCTGCGCCACGCAAGCTGTGTAACCATGCTCTATGGGCTTCTGATCCTGGTGGGAACTGTGCTGATCGCCTCTGCAGATGGAACTGCGATCCAGGACGCTCTGTTTGAAGCGGCCTCCGCGATCGGAACCGTAGGACTGTCTCTGGGGATCACTGCGCAGCTTGGAACCGTTTCACATATTGTTCTGATACTGCTCATGTTTATCGGAAGGGTCGGAGGCATTACCATACTCATTGCTTTCGGCAACCGGATTGCCAACATACCATCAAAACTGCCTATGGAAAAGGTATCTGTAGGCTGATCAAGGAGGAAAAGTAGAAAATGAAATCGGTTCTTGTAGTGGGACTGGGCCGCTTTGGCCGCCATATGGCAGCGAAATTAATAGAGGAGGGCAATGAAGTCCTCGCAGTTGATATAAATGAGGAGCGTGTCAATGACGCGCTGGACCTGGTGACAAATGCGCAGATTGGAGATACCACCAATGAGCATTTCATTGCCTCTCTGGGAGTGGGGAATTTTGATCTCTGCGTTGTGGCCATCGGGGATAATTTTCAGAGCTCCCTGGAGACCACAGCGCTTCTCAAGGATTACGGGGCGCCTTTTGTCCTCTCAAGGGCAAACAGGGATGTGCACGCAAAGTTTCTTCTCAGAAACGGAGCGGACAAGATAGTCTATCCGGAACGGGAGATGGCAGAACGTCTGGCTGTCAAATTCGGCACAGATAATATTTTCGATTACATTGAATTAACCCCTGATTACTCCATTTATGAGATTCCGGTCCCGGCACCGTGGGTGGGCAAGTCCATTGTGGAAAAGGGAGTGCGGAATAAATATCATATCAGTATTCTGGCAGTCAAGGAACAGGAGGAAATCTATCCTCTTCCCCGCCCGGAGTATATCTTTCGGGGAAGTGAGACCCTGATCATCATGGGACATTACAAAGATGTAAGAGCGCTGGCAAAGGCGAGATAGCCGGCGCTCTTTGCCTTTCCCCGCATAATTTATTTGATTCCCGCGGGAAATAGGCTATAATAAACCAAACAGCGCAGAAAGGGGGAGCCGGGATGGAGACGGATAAAAGCGGCAGGCTGAAGATCTTTTTCAGCTATGCGGAAGGAACAGGAAAGATAGGACAGATGCTGCGGGATGCAGCGGAGAGAAAAAAAGAGGGCTGCGATGTAGTGGTCGGATGTGTTCCCCTGGAGCTGGATTTGGGGGAGAAAATGGAAAAGCTTGCCCCCGTTTTTCATAATTATCAGGGGAATCTGTCTCCGGAGTTTGATCTGGACAGTGCGATCAGAAGAAGGCCCGGGCTTTTGGTCATAGACAGGCTGGCCCACGGGAATGCTCCGGGTTCCAGGCACAGAAAGCGTTATCAGGACATAGAGGAGCTTCTTCGGGCCGGGATTGATGTGTATACGACCCTGAATGTACAGCAGATAGAGAGTCTTTCGGATGTGATTTCCTCCCTGACCGGCAGACCGGCAGGGGAGCGCGTTCCGGATAAAGTATTCGATCAGGCAGACCAGGTGGAATTTGTGGACGCGGAACCGGAAAAGGTACGGGAGTGCCTTGGAAATAATGTTGCGGATACAGGTGTCCTCACTGCCCTGCGGGAGATGGCCCTCAGAAGAATGGCGGACAGGATCAATAAGATCGCGGAAAAGGGGGAGGATGTACAGGAGACCTCCTATCCGGGAGAACATATCCTGACCGGAATCTCCGCATCTCCCTCCAACGGCAGGGTGATCAGGACCGCGGCACGTATGGCGGATGCGTTCCACGGGGCGTTTACCGCTCTGTATGTGCAGACGTCCCACGATAAAAATCTGCCGGATGCAGATAAAAGGATACTAAAAGAGAATATGGAACTGGCGGAAAAACTGGGAGCCAGGGTCATCACCATGTACGGGGATGATGTGGTCCAGCAGATCGCAGAGTATGCCAGAATGGCAGGTGTATCAAAAATTGTGCTGGGCCGTACCAAATGGATCGGAGGTCTCTCTTTTTCCAGAGTCAGCTTTGCCGACAAACTGACAGCACTAGGCTCCAATCCCGATATTTATATTATCCCATCTATGGAGCAGAATACCGGTACTGCGGGATTTCGCATAAGGCACAGCAGAACCGGCTTCACCTTCAAGGATACCCTGAAGACAGTGGGCGTGCTGCTGGCCTCCACGGGGATTGGCGGATGGATGTACAGCCATGGGATTTCAGAGGTCAATATTATCATGCTGTATATTCTGGGGGTAGTTCTCACCGCCATGTGGACAGAGAGCAAGGCATACAGTCTGGTGAGCTCCTTTATCAGTGTATTTACCTTTAATTTTTTCTTTACACTCCCCAGATATTCGTTTAAAGCCTACGGGCCGGAATATCCTGTTACCTTTATCATTATGTTCCTGGTGGCATTCCTCATTTCCACCCTGACGACCAGAGTGAAGGAGCAGGCGCACCAGGCAGCGGAAAAGGCATACCGCACGGAAATTCTGCTGGAGACCAGCCAGAAGCTGCAGAAGGCCAGGGATGTGTCCCAGATCATCCGGGAGATCATGGTGCAGATGGAGAAAATGCTGGGCCGGACGGTTATCTTCTATATGCCCGATGAGAAGGGAAATCTGGTTCCCAGAATGGAAAAACAGGATATGTCGGATGCCGGGCAGTATCTCAATGAGAAGGAACAGGAAGTGGTATCCTGGGTGTATCAGAATAATAAGCATGCGGGTGCCACAACAGATACGCTGCCCGATGCAAAATGTCTGTACCTGGCTGTGAGAGGCAGGAAGGAAGCTCTGGCAGTGGCAGGTATTGTTATGGGGGCTGAGGAACTCACAGCTTTTGAGAGAAGCCTGCTGCTTGCCATGTTGAATGAATGTGCCCTGGCACTTGAAAAGCAGAAGCTGGATGAGGAGAAAAAGGAAGTGGAGATGAACGCCAGACAGGAGCGGCTGCGGGCCAATCTGCTGCGGGCTATTTCCCATGACCTGCGCACTCCGCTGACCGGTATTTCCGGAAATGCCAGTGTGCTTTTAAACGGCAGCGCCCAGATGGAGGAGAGCCAGAGGCATAAGATTTACGGGGATATTTATGACGATGCCATCTGGCTCATCAACCTGGTGGAGAATCTGCTCTCTGTCACAAGGATTGAGAATGGGACCATGAACCTGAAGCGGCAGACAGAACTTCTGGACGATGTGATCAACGAGGCCATGCACCACCTGGACAGAAAGAGCGGAGAACACAAGATCACAGTGAAGCAGGAGGACGAATTCCTGATGGCCAGGATGGATACCAGGCTGATTGTGCAGGTGTTTATCAATATCATAGACAATGCCATCAAATATACACCGGCCGGGTCAGAGATTAAGGTTCACGTATTCCAGAAGGATGGATTTGTGTGGACGGAAATCGCGGACAACGGAAACGGGGTGGCGGATGCGGATAAAAATAAGCTGTTTCAGATGTTTTATACGGCAGAGAACCAGAAAGGGGACGGCAGGCGCGGGCTGGGACTTGGCCTTGCACTCTGTAAAGCCATTATAAATGCACATGGCGGAGAGATCGGGGTAAGGGACAACAGCCCCCGGGGAAGCGTTTTCTATTTCACATTGCCGGCAGAGGAGGTAGTGATACATGAATAAACCATTGATACTTATTGTGGAAGATGACAAGGCTGTCAGAAATCTGATGGGAACCACACTGGATATGCAGGAATACCGATACCATATGGCTAAAAACGGGGCACAGGCCCTGATGGAGGCGGTATCCCAGAGACCGGATGTGATCATACTGGACCTGGGGCTGCCGGATATGGACGGTGTGGATCTGATAAAAAAAGTGCGGTCCTGGTCAAATGTACCGATCATCGTGGTAAGTGCCAGGAGCGAGGACGCGGATAAGGTAAGCGCACTGGATGCGGGGGCAGATGATTATCTGACGAAACCTTTCAGTGTGGAGGAGCTGCTGGCAAGGCTGCGGGCAAGCCTTCGCAGGGCTATGTATCAGAGCAGCGGGGGCGTGGAGGACAACGCGGTCTTCGTGAACGGGGATTTGAAGATCGATTATGCATCCGGTTGTGTGTTTATCAGGGATGAGGAGGTCCATCTGACGCCGATTGAGTATAAGCTGCTGTGTCTTCTGGCTAAAAATGTGGGGAGGGTGCTGACGCATAACTTTATACTGAATGAGGTATGGGGGAATGTGATGCAGAGTGATGTGCCTTCGCTGCGGGTGTTTATGGCGACGCTGAGGAAGAAGATTGAGGAGGAGCCATCGGAGCCCAAGTATATACAGACGCATATTGGGATTGGGTATCGGATGATTAAAAGGGAGTAGTGAGCATGAAAAACACCGCGGCCGGCAGTCCGGAGAGAAGACTGCCGGCCGCGGTGTTTTTCATGGGATTCAGGTTGTGGGGGAAAGAGGCTAGGGATGGCGTTGGAGAAAAAAGAAAAAAGAAGCCGCCCCGCGGCTTCAAAATTGGGAATATAGGAAGGGTGGGGCGGTGGAGAGGTTGGCGGTCATGAAGTAGAGGTAGAGGAGCATGAGGAGGATGTAGAAGGAGAGCACCTGGAGGAGGAAACGGGCTTTGGGGTTGGTTTTAAGGTTTTTTATAAAAGTTGTAAAGGCTTTCATTGATCAGAACCCATCCTTTCCGTCCTATGTGGACTTGATCTTCAAAGAAGTATTTGGTGTATTCATCTGTTGAGAAATCGGCAAGTTCGGCGTTGTAGGCGGAGGCAAGACTGCGGATGTTGGAGTAGTAGGTTTCCCGGGCAGTACGGGGAAAACCGGTGTAGTCGTAGTAATAGCCGTTAACAGGGAGAATGACCAGAAGAGGTTCGATGTCCATGTCGCGGCATACATCCAGGAAGCAGCGGAGGTCGTCGTATTCGGGGGAGGAGCCGTAGCCGTGTATCGCTTTTTTGTTGAGGTCTTTCTTTTTGGCCAGGTGGGGTTTCAGCTTTTTGTAGTTTTTGTCGTCTATGTAGAATTGGTTCTCCTGGTGGCGGGAGCCGTCTTCCTCGGCCTTGGCCAGCCATTTGGTCCAGTTTATGGATATGTCAGTGGCCGGCGGCGCTTTCTTTTTTGCGGTGAGGTCAAAGAGAAGAGGGACGGTGATCTTTTCTTTCTCGTTCAGAAAGTGCTGCCAGGCGCCGGCTATGAGGGTGTCCTCTGTGGTTGCGGTTTTGGTGACCCATACGCGCTCATATGTGCTTAAACGGTCTTTGGTTTTGGGGTCATCTTTCAGAAGCGTATGGGTGCGGTCTATGATGTATTGTTTTGTTTTCGGTGAGAGGTTTTCGTTCTGCAGCATGCCCAGATAGTTGTTCTCAGAGAAGCGGGAGGCAAAGGCCTGGGGCAGGATGCCGGGTTTTCTGAACCACTGGGGGGATAGGAAAAGGACGGCCTTTTTCTGGCCCTCCCCTACGGCGCTTAAAGCAATGGCATGGCTCAGGGACTGGTAATAGCCGGCACCTATGAGCATGGGCTCAAAGTCACTGTCCGCGAACATAGAGGAAGGATGGTACGGGGTGTCCTGCCCGTGCATAAACTCGGAGGAGCCGAATACCAGAAGGCTGTCCGGGCCAAGATTTTGTTTTATGGTTTCACGGGAACGTGTCTTTGTCTCGTTGGCCCAGGTGGAAAATGTCCGGGAGTCCGGAATCTTCCTGTCACGGACAGACAGGTGGATGCCTGCCGCGGTGACAAGGAACAGCACAAAAGCCGTGAAAAATGCAGTCAGTCTCTTCATGTTTCTTACGCCTGCCTTTCTCTGGTCAGCATTTGGATTTTACAAGATTGAGGATTTTTTCCGGGGTATCCATTTCTTCCCTGGTGACCTCTGAGGGGGCTATGACGATGCTGCATTCCTCCTCAATGCCGGCCAGAAATTCGGCAAATCCCAGGGAATCCAGAAGACCGGACTGGAAAAGCTCGGTTTTTAAGTCTTCTTTCACAATATCATCCTCACAGATCTCTGCTAATAAATCTAAAATTTTTTCTTCCATTTTGTTTTCTCCTTTTTCTTTTAAAATTGATTGGGGATATCAGGCGGTTAAAAGCTCCAGGAATTTTCCGGAGAAGATAAAGAAGCCGAATATCACCAGGTTTATGGTAAGCAGCCAGGAGACTGCCTTGTATAGTTTCCGGTTTTTATATTTTTTGTAGAAGCCTGATTTTTTCTGGTAAACTTCTGTGGCCGACAGCAGAATGCCGTGGTAGAGTCCGTATAGTATGTAGGATGGCGTGACGCCGTGCCACAGTCCCATAACACCCATGTTGACAATAAATCCGGCACAGGCTCTGTTTAAACGGGTGGAGAACCATTTCTTCTTAGAGCATTTCATAATGAAACGGGTAAAGAGGAAATCGCGGAACCAGTGGGACAGGGTAATGTGCCAGCGATCCCAGAACTCTTTTATATCCAGGCTCCGAAATGGAGCGCGGAAGTTGTCCGGCAGCCTGACACCCAGAATATAGGCGGTTCCCACTGCCATGAGGGAATAGCCTGCAAAATCAAAGAACAGGTAGAAGCCGTACAGCCAGGCGTAGCCTGCGGCGAAATACCAGGGGGCGTCCCGGCGTCCCATGGACTGCTCACATATAGTGAGAAGGGTGTAGAGCTGGGTGCCCAGCGCCAGCTTGTAGACCAGGCCCAGCAGTAGTTTAAAGATACCTTCTGCCAGCATATCCAGATATTCTGCCCTTGGCAGGATGCGCATCCAGTCATCGTGAAACCGGCGGCTTCTGTCAATGGGACCGGAGCTGATGGAGGGAAAGAAAAGAAGGAATCCTGAAAATTCCAGGAGTGGGACCTCCAAAATGATTCCGTCGTAAATCTCTATGACCATCTGGATGCTGCGGAAACTCATATAGGAAATGCCGGTGAATCCGAATATGTTCATATGGAACAGCGGCGATAGTTTACATAATATAAGGGGCAGCAGCATGGCTGCCAGGAACAGGTAGTATTGTTTTTGATTCCTGCCGTTTTTGGCGCGGACAGCAGCGTAGCCGCGCACCACCAGATAGGACCATCCGTAAAAGAGAAGCAGATAGAGGAACTGTCCGGGGCTGTGGCCGAAGACCAGTACTATGAAGACCAGGGATACGGCCAGGGTATAATGCCCCATCTTTTTTTCCATGATGCCCAGAATGACGGCAGGAATCAGGAATAAAAAGAGGCAGATAAAGAAGGAAAGCCCTTCATAAAAACTCAAAGAACTGCGCTCCCGAGGGCCTTTCTGTCAACCTTGCCATTTCCGGTCATGGGAAGCCTGTCCATGAAGATGAGTTTTTTCGGTATCATGTATTCCGGAAGGAAGGTGCGCAGACTCTCTTTCAGCATTTCCGCGTAAGTACGCTCCGGCGCCGTCATGCCGGGGCAGACCAGATAGGCACTGATGCTTTTGACACGCCCGTCTTTTATGTTGGGGAGTACGGCAGCTTTTTCTATCTGGGGGAGACGGAGAAGATTGTTTTCAATATCCTCCAGCTCGATTCTGTATCCGTGCAGCTTGATCTGCAGGTCTATGCGTCCGCAGTAATATAGCATGCCGTCTTTCAGATATCCTTTGTCCCCTGTGCGGTATCCCTGTGCGGGGATTCCCTCTTCTGTGTATGTAAAAAAGTGCTTTTCTGTCTGCAGTGTGTTCTGATAATAGCCGGGGCTTACGGTATTGCCCAGTATGATAATCTCCCCTTTTTCTCCCTCAGGAAGTACGCGCCCGTCGGGACCGCAGATCTGCAGTGTGGTGCCGGGTTTTGGCCTGCCTACAGGCAGAGGGGAAGTGCCGGCAGCCAGCTCTGGCGTTATTTCCACCTGGGTGACTGCCACGGTGGACTCTGTGGGACCGTAGGTGTTCATGACTTTTGCAGAGGGGAAACGCTCCAGAAGCCTGCGGGCTGTCCGGTTGGTAAGGGTTTCCCCGCAGAACAGAAACAGGCCAAGGTTTGGCAGAGCGGTCTGTGCAAAAGCCGGGTCTGACAGGCATACATCGGCAAAGGATGGTGTGGAAACCATAATTGCGGCATCCGATCGTTTCAGGGATTCCAGCAGTTTCTGGTAATCCTTCTGCACATCCTTTGTCAGACACCAGAGAGTTCCGCCCACCGCAAGGCATGTATACAGATCCATTACGGACAGATCAAAGGAAAAGGGGGCCTGATTCAGGAATACCTTTCCCTTTTTGGCATTGGTGGAGGTTCCCAGGGTGATGGACCAGTCCAGGAAATTGCTGAGATTCCTTTCCGTGATCGTGACGCCCTTTGGGGTTCCTGTGCTTCCGGAAGTAAATATGATATAAAAGATATCATCCCCGGAAACCGGTTCGGGTACGGTATCGCCCATGCTGTTATCCATGCGGGACAAATCTGTATGTACGATGACATCAATATCCTGCAGGGAAAGGATTCGTTTATCCCTGCAGTCCGCATGGAGAGGAGAGAGGGAGAGAAGAATCGGGGAATCCAGGGCATCCAGGATCATTTCCACCCGGGAGTCCGGCACTGAGGTGTCAATGGGGCAGTAAGCCCTGCCTGATTTGACACAGGCCAGAAATGCCGCAGGCATCAGGGGATGTTTGTGGCCGTATACAGCTATGGGGGCATAGTTCTGTCCGCATTGCTGCTCAATATGACGGGCCAGACGCTCAGAATATAACTCCAGCTCTTTGTAAGTAACAGACTGTCCGTCGCAGCAGATGGCTGTTCTTTCCGGGCAGATGGAGGCATATTCCCATATTTGGTTCAATATATTCATAAAATTCACCTCAATTTCGACGTTTTTCTTACCTTCTTAATTACACCATAGAATTTAAAAGAATTAGCAGGCTCAATTTTAAAGAAATTCTAAAGAAAACCTTTCGATTCATTAAGAATAATTCGTAACTATTCAGCCAGCTGAATCGTTACGGGTATTCGCCTATTAAAAATCGCTTCGCGATGGGGCGAATACCTGCCGCCACTACTCTTTTGCACGGTCAGCGCAGTAAATGCGCAGACCTGACTGAACAGTTACAATAATTCTACATACAATGTATTTTTTATGAATAATTGTGCCGCGGTACTTGCGTAAAGCAGGCAAAACGAATATAATTCACAGTAGAATAAAACGGACAAGGAGAACATATATGAACAAGAATTTTGACGTTATCGCGCTTGGTGAGCTTTTGATCGACTTTACGGAAAACGGAGTGAGCGGACAGGGCAACCCCATTTTTGAGGCAAATCCCGGCGGAGCGCCGTGTAATGTGCTGGCTATGCTCAATAATCTTGGAAAAAAGACATCTTTTCTGGGAGTTGTGGGCAAAGACCAGTTCGGTACATCCCTGAGAAATACGCTGAACAGCCTGGGAATCGATACCAGTCATTTGTATGAGGATCAGGAAGTCCACACAACACTGGCGTTTGTCCATACTTTTGAGGATGGGGACAGGGACTTTGCGTTTTACAGAAATCCCGGTGCGGACATGATGCTGAGCGTTGACCAGATAGACGAAGAATACATAAAATCAGCCAGAGCCTTTCATTTCGGCACCCTGTCCATGACCCATGAGGGTGTGCGCCGGGCGACTGCAAAGGCTATTGATATTGCTAGAGAAGCGGGACTTCTCATCTCTTTTGACCCGAACCTGCGCCCTCCGCTGTGGAGCAGCATGGAGCTTGCAAAAGAACAGATCGCATACGGTCTTTCAAAATGTGACCTCCTGAAGATTTCCGAGGAAGAGCTGGAATTCATGACCGGGACGAAAGATGTGAAGGAAGGCGCCCATATGCTGCTGTCCCGGTATCCGAATCTGAAGCTGATGAACGTGACCATGGGAAAAGAGGGAAGCACAGCGTTCCATGAGGGCAGGGAAGTATTCCACGCACCGTTCCTGCAGGAGAATACTATTGAGACAACAGGAGCAGGCGATACCTTCGGTGCATGCGCACTGAATTATGTGCTGGAGCACGGAATTGAGGGGCTTACAGAGGACCAGCTCTATGAAATGCTGGAATTCTCCAACGGAGCTTCCTCTCTTATCACTACAAAGAAAGGGGCACTCCGTGTTATGCCCAAAAAAGAAGAAGTATTAACGTTTATCGCCGGAAAATAGAGTAAAATTGTCGAAATGTTGTTGTGAATTTTTAATATAATACAGCATTGACAGTAATCGGAAATTGTGATAAATTATAGACATAACAAAATAATAGTTTTGATTTCTGACGGATTACAATGTGGAGCACCACAGTGAAATCAAAATGTAAGTGAGAGCCGACCGTCTGGGCAACGTTTGTAATTGTGTAATTGACAAATGTTGCCCTTTTTTTTCAAAAGCATTCATATGCAGACAGCGGCGGAATCATGCAGAAAACAAGACTATTGCCATGAAAAGGAGGGTATTAACATGGGATTCAAAACAGACATCGAAATCGCACAGGAGTGCACAATGGAGCCAATTACCAAGATTGCAGAAAAAGCAGGTATTGATGATAAATATCTGGAGCAGTACGGTAAGTACAAAGCTAAAATTGACTACAATCTGTTAAAAGAATCTGATAAACCGAACGGAAAACTGGTTCTGGTTACAGCTATCAACCCGACACCTGCCGGAGAAGGAAAGACAACCACAACCGTAGGTCTGGCTGATGGCCTTCAGAAATTAGGTAAAAATGTAATGGTAGCGCTCCGTGAGCCATCCCTGGGACCGGTATTCGGTGTAAAGGGCGGTGCTGCAGGCGGCGGTTATGCACAGGTAGTTCCAATGGAAGATATCAACCTGCATTTTACAGGTGACTTCCACGCAATCGGTGCGGCAAACAATCTGCTGGCAGCAATGCTGGATAATCATATTTATCAGGGCAACGACCTGAACATTGACCCAAGAAAGATTACCTGGAGAAGATGTGTTGACATGAATGACCGCCAGCTTCGTTTCGTAGTTGATGGTCTGGGCGGAAAGACAAACGGCTGTCCGAGAGAAGACGGCATACGATATCACAGTTGCTTCCGAGATCATGGCTGTTCTGTGTCTGGCAAAAGACATTACAGACCTGAAGGAAAGACTGGGAAGAATCATCGTTGGTTATACATATGGTAAGGTTTCCGAGCAGAAACCTGTTACAGCTCATGACTTACATGCAGAAGGTGCTATGTGCGCACTGCTGAAAGACGCTCTGAAACCGAACCTGGTTCAGACTCTGGAGCATGTACCAGCAATCGTTCACGGCGGACCATTCGCTAATATCGCTCACGGATGTAACTCTGTGATCGCTACCAAGATGGCACTGAAATTAGGCGATTATGCTATCACAGAAGCAGGATTCGGTGCTGACTTAGGCGCAGAGAAATTCCTGGATATCAAATGCCGTATGGCTGGCCTGACACCGAGCGCAGTTGTTATCGTAGCTACTGTACGTGCCCTGAAATACAACGGCGGCGTGCCGAAAGCAGAACTGAACAACGAGAACCTGGAAGCACTGGAAAAAGGTCTCCCGAACTTACTGAAACATGTAAGCAATATCACAAACGTTTACAAACTGCCGTGTGTTGTTGCGATCAACGCATTCCCCACAGATACCAAGGCAGAGCTTGACCTGGTAGAAGCAAAATGTAAAGAACTGGGCGTTAATGTTGCACTTTCCGAAGTTTGGGCAAAAGGCGGCGAAGGCGGCGTTGCACTGGCTAAAGAAGTGGTACGTCTTGTGGAAGAACCGAATGACTTTACTTTCTCCTATGAACTGGAAGGAAGCATTGAGGACAAGTTAAACCAGATCGTTCAGAAGATCTACGGCGGCAAGAAAGCTGTTCTGACTGCAAATGCGCAGAAACAGGCTGCTCAGTTAGAAGCTCTTGGATATGGAAACTGCCCGATCTGTGTGGCTAAGACACAGTACAGCCTGACAGATGACCAGACAAAACTGGGCGCACCGAAAGACTTTGAAGTAACAGTTCGTAACCTGAAGATTTCCGCAGGTGCCGGCTTCATTGTTGCTCTTACCGGAGAGATCATGACCATGCCCGGTCTGCCGAAAGTTCCGGCTGCAGAGAGAATCGATGTTGACGAGACAGGAAAGATTTCCGGTCTGTTCTAAGCAAAATTCATATTGAAAACTAAATATAGGACAATTCAGGTACGGTTAAGCCGTACCTGAATTTTGTATACATAATTTAGCTAAAGAAGCGGGGGAAAATGTATGTATTTTGATGAATTCAATGCAGTCTGCAACGCGGCAAAAGGAAAGATAAACTTCATGGAGAACAATACCTTCGGATATATGGTATCTTCCATCACCGCAGGGCTTTTCATTGCCTTTGGAAGTTTTGTGACATTTACGCTGGGAACACCTCTGAATGCAGCAGGGTCACCAATGCTGAAAGCAGTGCAGGCTTTTGCATTTGCCGCAGCTTTGAGCCTTGTTATCATGGCGGGTGCCGAGCTGTTTACAGGCAACAATATGGTTCTCGGAAGTGCATCTTTCAATGGATGTATTCCCTGGGGCAAGACGGTCAAAGCATGGATATTGTGTTATGTGGGGAATATTCTCGGCTCTTTGCTGGGTGTAGCAGGATTCCAGCTCACCGGAGTGCCGAAAGGTGATATAGGTGCTTATTTCGCACAGGTAGCAGCTGCAAAGATGTCACTGACACCGGTACAGCTTCTGGTAAGGGGTATTTTCTGTAATATCCTGGTTTGTCTGGCTGTATGGTGTGCATTAAAGATGAAATCTGAATCAGGAAAGCTGATCATGGTATTCTGGTGTATCTTCGTATTTATGATCTGCGGATTTGAGCACAGCGTTGCCAATATGAGTATTCTGGCAGTTGGGCTTTTGAACGCAGGTGATGCGGCAGTCAGCATAGGAGGTTATTTCTACAACCTGTTATTCGTGACGATCGGAAATATGATAGGCGGTGTGTTCTTTGTGGCAGGCCCGTATCATGTTATGACCAAGACGAAATCACTTCAGGGTTAAATGTGATTCGGTCAGCGTAAGCCTGTTTGACCAAATATATGACAGCAGCCGAAATCTGTTTTATAAAAGACAGATTTCGGCTGCTTTTTTTGCATATAATGGAGAGATACAGCAAAAATCAGGAGTTGCCATGCAGGATCAGAAGCTGGAAAATCTTCTGAATCTGGCTCTGGATGCCACACCCCGGGAGAGGGAGAGATCTCTTGTGCTGGATGTGGGATTTGAGCCGGAGGAGCGGAGATGGGATTTGATCGTAAAATATTCAGGAAGTCTGCAGGGGGCACTGAATCCGGAGATTCGGGCAGTGGAACTGCTGGGTGGTTTTGCCATTCTCTCCGTGCCGGAAAGCCAGATTCAGGGTCTTACGGATTATCCTCAGATAGAGTTCATAGAAATGCCCAAAAGATTGTTTTTCGCAGTGGAGCAGGGGCGCGCTGCTTCCTGCATCAATCCGGTGCAGAGCGGATTTTCACCTCTCGGACAGCCGCTTTTCGGTGCAGGCGTGCTTGTGGGCTGTGTGGATTCAGGGGTGGATTATGCACACCCGGATTTCCGCAATGAGGACGGAAGCAGCCGTATTCTGAGGCTGTGGGATCAGACTGTGCCCGGCAGCCCGCCCCAGGGCTATGTCATCGGAACCGAGTATACCAAGGAGCAGATCGATGAAGCGCTTCGCAGACCCGCGTCATCGGAGCGGTATTCTGTAGTCCCAAGCCGTGATCTGAGCGGACACGGCACCGGTGTTCTCGGTATCGCGGCCGGCAGCGGAAGGGCTTCCGGAGGACTTCACAGGGGTGTGGCTTCAGAGAGTCAGATCATTGTTGTGAAGCTGGGAACACCGCAGGAAGAGGGATTTCCCAGGACGACAGAGCTGATGCAGGGGGTTGACTACTGTATCCGTCAGTCCATTGCCATGGGGATGCCCCTTGCTCTGAATTTAAGCTTCGGAAATAATTACGGTTCCCACAGCGGTGAATCACTTATTGAGGCGTATCTGGACAATGTATCCAGTCTGGGACGGACCGTGATCTGCGTGGGAACGGGAAATGAGGGGAATAAGGCTGTGCACACCTCAGGAATCCTGGCACAGGGAGAGAGTCAGGTGGTTCCGCTTCAGATCGGCGGTTATGAGACGGGAATGAATCTGCAGATATGGAAGCAGTATGTGGACCGGATGGATATCTCCCTGCAGCATCCAAACGGACAGGTGGCAGGCCCGTTTCAGGAGATATTGGGGCCTCAGCGGTTTAATCTGGGGACTACGCAGATTCTCATCTACTACGGAAAACCAAGTCCTTTCAGCCTGTCGCAGGAGATTTTCATCGATTTTATCCCCCAGAACACCTATGTGGACAGCGGCGTGTGGAAAGTCAATCTGATTCCGGGAAGAATTGTGGATGGAAGGTACAATCTGTGGATGCCCGGGGGTGCTGCTCTGAACGAGGGGACACGTTTTCTGTTTCCTGTGCCGGAGATCACCCTTACCATTCCCTCCACGGCAGGGCGGGTAATCTCTGTGGGGGCCTATAATTCCAGATATCAGGCCTACGCGGATTTTTCCGGACGGGGGTTTACCAGAGTTACCAATATGGTAAAGCCGGACATAGCGGCTCCGGGCGTGGATATTACAACTGCTTCTCCAAACGGCGGATATACATCCAGAACGGGAACTTCCTTTGCCACGCCTTTTGTTACAGGCTCGGCAGCCCTTTTGATGGAGTGGGGAATCGTGAGAGGGAATGATCCCTTTCTCTATGGGGAGAAAGTAAAGGCGTATTTCCGCAGGGGTGCGCGTCATCTGCTGGGAGGGCCTTATCCAAATAACCAGACCGGGTATGGGGCGCTGTGCGTGCGGGACAGTTTTCCCATATAAAAGTTTGTTAAACAGGACATTGCCAAAAGCAGTGTCCTGTTTTATACTGGGATTATGATGCTAACCCACAACGACAAGAAGAAGAAAAGGAGAGACAAAAAGAGATGGGAAAAACACTGAAAAGACTGGTCAGCTATTATAAGCCCTATAAGGGTTTGTTTTTTTCTGACTTGTTTTTTGCTATTTTAGGAGCGGGGATCACCCTTGTGATACCGCTGATCGTACGCTATATTACCAGCACGGTGGTGAATCAGCCTGTGCAGGAAGCCACCGATCTGATCGTAAAGCTGGGAATCTTCATGGTGGCGCTGGTGCTGGTTGAGGCGTTCTGTAATTTTTATATTGCCTATTACGGGCATATCATGGGAGCAAGGATTGAGCGGGACATGAGGAATGAGATTTTCGGACATTACCAGAAGCTGTCTTTTGCCTTCTATGACAACCAGAAGGTGGGGCATCTGTTGTCCAGAATCACCTCTGACCTGTTTGATATCAGTGAACTGCTTCACCACGGGCCGGAGGATCTGGTGATCTCTATCATTAAATTTATCGGTGCGTTTATCATTCTCATGTTTATCAATACAAAGCTTGCTCTGTCAGCGTTTCTGTTTGTGCCGTTTCTTCTGGTCTATGCGTTTATTTACAACAGGAAAATGAAGTCAGCATTCAGAGAGAACAGAGCCAGGATCGCAGATATCAATACACAGATCGAGGACAGCCTTTCCGGAATCCGTGTGGTGAAATCCTTTGCCAACGAAAAGGAAGAAATGAAAAAATTCCAGAGGGGCAATGAGCGCTTTGTGGATTCCAAGAAGCGCAGCTATAAGTACATGGGTACTTACAATTCCGGTATGGGCGCATTTACAACCCTGATCACTATAACAGTGCTGCTGGTCGGTGCATTTTTTATGACCAGGGGGAAAATGCCTGTGGAGGATCTGGTGACAGTGCTTCTCTACATCAATAACTTTACAGACCCGGTGAAAAAGCTAATCACCTTTACAGAACAGTTCCAGAACGGATACAGCGGATATTCCCGGTTTCTGGAGATCATGGCGATCGCGCCGGATATCAAGGATGTGCCGGACGCGGTGGAGCTTGGAGATGTGAAGGGAGAAATTGCTTTTCGCGATGTTTCCTTCCGCTATGAGGAGAGCCAGGAGGAAGTGTTAAGCCATGTGGACCTGACCGTGAAGGCCGGGGAATATGTGGCCCTTGTGGGAAGCTCAGGTGCGGGTAAGACAACCCTGTGCAGCCTCATTCCCCGATTCTATGATGTGAGCAGCGGAAGCGTATGCCTGGACGGCACGGATGTGAGAAAGATCAAGCTGCAGAGTCTCAGGAACCATATAGGCATTGTACAGCAGGACGTGTATCTGTTTGCCGGGACAGTGATGGAGAACATCCGGTATGGAAAGCCGGACGCCACGGACGAAGAAGTGCTTCGCGCTGCCAAAGCAGCCAATGCCCATGAATTTATTATGGGACTGGAGGATGGCTATGACACGGATATTGGACAGAGGGGCGTAAAACTCTCAGGGGGTCAGAAACAGAGGCTGTCTATTGCCAGGGTGTTCCTGAAGAACCCGCCCATATTGATCTTCGATGAGGCCACATCCGCCCTTGACAATGAAAGCGAGAAGATCGTGCAGCAGTCCCTGGAGAGCCTGGCAAAGGACAGGACTACATTTGTCATTGCCCACAGACTGTCCACCATCCGCAAAGCCCAGAGAATCCTTGTACTGACAGATGACGGAATCGCAGAGGAGGGGACTCATGAGGAGCTGATGCAGAGGGATGGTCTCTACAGCAGCCTTTATAAACTGTCCTTTGTATAGAAAAAGAAATATTTTTTTGGTTTAATGTGTTAAAACGTTGATTTTGTCTGGTGGAAAATGGTATAATCTTAAGTATCCGAAATTGAGTATGACTGTGAAGCGCAGTCTGAAATATGTTCAGGAGAGCTGACTGTCCGGCCGGGACTGCGCATTTACTGCGCCGGCCGGACATAAGAGCAGCGGCATCAGGTATCACCCTGTTACAGAGCGGTCTTAAAGAGTGGATGCCGGTAACGCTTCGCCGGCTGAATAGCTGCCGGGAAAGATTACATAGAAAGGAAGAGTAGTAATATGATAGCAGATAAAATGGTGAATTTGGTAAAAAACAGTTCAGCTATACGTGCCATGTTTGAGGAAGGCAAGATTATGGCTGCAAAGTACGGAGCAGAGAATGTATATGATTTCAGTCTTGGAAATCCCAATGTTCCGGCACCGGCTGAGGTGAAGAAGGCAGTTTTTGAGGAATTGGAGAAGGAAGACCCGGTTGTACTGCACGGTTATATGAACAACAGCGGATATGAGGACGTAAGGGCAGCAATCGCGGATTCCATTAACAGAAAATTCCAGACTTCCTTTGGTGAGAAGAATATTATTATGACCGTTGGCGCAGCGGGAGGATTGAATGTGATCCTGAAAACGCTGCTGAATCCGGGAGATGAAGTGATTGTCATTGCCCCGTATTTCGGCGAGTACAACAGCTATGTGTCCAATTATGACGGGAAAATTGTGGTAGTAAGCCCGAATACAGAGACTTTCCAGCCGAATCTGGAAGAGCTGGAGCAGAAGATCACTGCCAGGACTAAAGCTGTGATCATCAACTCTCCCAACAACCCTACAGGTGTTGTCTATTCTGAGGATACCATCAAGAAGATGGCAGATATCCTCCGCAGCAGGGAAAAAGAGCTGGGTACAGACATCTACCTTATTTCAGATGAGCCTTACAGAGAGCTGGTTTACGATGGAATTGAGGTCCCCTATTTGACAAAATACTATGAAAATGCTATCATTGGTTATTCCTACAGCAAATCCCTGTCCCTTCCGGGTGAGCGTATCGGTTATCTGGTGATTCCGGACGAAGTGAGTGATGCTGAGGATGTCATTGCAGCAGCGAACGTGGCCACCCGTATTCTGGGCTATGTCAATGCCCCGTCCCTGATGCAGAAAGTTGTCGCAAAATGTCTGGATGCCAAAGTAGACGTACCGTTTTACAACCGCAACCGTGAGGCTTTATATAACGGACTGAAAGAACTGGGATTTGAGTGCATTAAGCCGGAAGGCGCGTTCTATCTGTTTGTAAAATCTCCGGTGGAGGACGAGAAAGTCTTCTGTGCGGCAGCAAAGAAATATCATATCCTGATCGTTCCGGGATCTTCCTTTGCCTGCCCGGGTTATGTGCGGATTGCCTACTGCGTATCCTACGAAACAATCATGAATTCTATGCCTGGCTTTAAAGCCCTTGCTGAGGAGTTTCAGGTGAAGTAACAGGAGGTTTTAATGGAATCCGTAGTACATTGGTTTGCTGAAAATATGCCGTCCTTTCTGACACCGGAGGCAGCGGTTTTCCTGATTTCCATGGTTCCCATTCTGGAACTGAGGGGCGGACTTTTACTGGCAACCGTATTGAAGATTCCCATGCTTCAGGCTGTCATTGCCTGCGTCATCGGGAATATCATCCCTATCCCGTTTATTCTGCTCTTTATCAGGCAGATATTTAAATGGCTGAAGAAGACAAAACTGTTCCGCCCTCTGATCGAGAAGCTGGAAAACAGAGCTATGGGAAAGAGTGACAAGATTAAAAAATATGAGTTCTGGGGACTTGTTCTCTTTGTGGGAATCCCGCTGCCGGGTACCGGCGCGTGGACAGGGGCTTTGATCGCGTCCCTTCTTGAAGTGGATCTGAAAAAATCCGTTCCTGCCATTCTGCTGGGACTCTGTATGGCCACGATCATCATGTGCTTTTTGGGATATGGAGCGCTTGGTTCCGTATTAAGTTAAAAGGAAGAATGCCCTGCCGGATGCTGTACATGCAGCGAAGGCAGGGTGTTTTTATTTTTTTAAGAAAAATTTTAATGAATTATCATTACTTTTTGGGAAAGATATGATAAGATGGCGATATAACAGGAAAGGATTTTAAGGCCATGAGCAAACGAGAATTTTTAGAGGTACTGCGGGAAACACTCTCAGAGGAGCTTTCTCAAAATGTTGTGAACGGACATATACAATATTACGACCAGTATATCAGTGACGAGATAAGAAAAGGTGCATCTGAGACAGAGGTGACAGGGCGTCTGGGAGATCCACGTCTGATTGCCCGCACGATTCTGGAAACTTCCGGTGCATCCGGCTCTTCCAGCCAGGACGGATATGGCAGCCAGTCTTCTTACAGTCAATCTTCCTATAGCCAGTCATCCTACAGCCAGGATGGTACAGGAAGTACAGGCGGCGGATTTCAACATGTGCAGGAAAAAATGCATAATAATCCCACGGTCCGTCTGGTTCTGGGAATCCTGATCGTGATGGGCGTGATTGCTCTCATTATCAGTATTGTCAGCGCACTTCTGCCGGTGGTACTGCCTATTGCTGCGGTTTTGATCCTGCTTTCTTTTCTGCGCAGGAAGATGTAGAAGAAAAGTGAAGATGGAAAGGCTCTGTATATTATGGAATAAGTGTTGATTATTTCATAATATACAGAGCCTTTTATGCGTTACAAAGTTTCCAGCTCCAGAAGTGTGAGGTGGCCGCTGAATATCTTGTCTGCAGCAAGGGCGACAGAGCCGATGAGAGGTGCATTTCCGCCGAAAGTGGAGTGGAGGATGGACAGCGGGTTGAATTTTGCCGTAAGGGTTATTTTGGACAGTTTGTGATACAAGAGGTCCTCAATTATGGTATTGGTGCCATCAGAATCGTATCCCACGATTATGGTGGAGAGATTCAGAAGATTCAGGGTATTGGTCAGCGAATAGGCGATATAAGAGCAGAATTCTTCCAAAACAGTGATCGCCAGCGGGTCGTGCTGATTACCTGCTGAAATAATATCCAGCCAGCTTGGCGTCTTGGGCGTGGATAAGGGGGAATTGGAGTAAAAAGGGGCAAGCTCCTTTATCCTTTGCTGCAGGTTGTCCAGATTCGCATACAGATCAAGGCATCCCCGGTTGCCGCAGGCGCAGAGAGGACCGTCAAAATTGATGGATGTATGTCCGATCTCACCGCTCTGCCCGGAATCCCCATCATATAAGGCATGGTTCAGAATAAATCCGGCTCCGATTCCATTCATAATATGAAGATAAGCAAAATTGGATATGGAGGTGCCGGAGCCAAATAATTTTTCCGAAAACGCGCCTGCCGTTGCGTCATTGACCAGAAATACAGGCAGTCCTGTATTTTTACTGATGATAGAGACAATGGGCAGATTTTCGATACCGTAGAAATAGGGCGGATTTAAAATAATCCCCCGTGAGGAATCCAGCGGTCCGAGGGAGGCTATTCCAATTGCTGTGATACGCCGTTCTGTGCTCCCAGCACATTCGTTATAAGCCTTGAGGAGGATCTGCAGCAGATCCTCTGAACTGTCAAGGGTGTTATAGGGGGAATCCACCTGCTTAAATATCCTGCCCCCCAAATCAGAGAGAACGACCTGGCATAGTTTTCTTTTGATCAGCATACCGCAGATACAGGGAGAATTTTGGGCAAGTGTCAGCAAAATAGGTCTGCGCCCATAATTGGCGGAAGTGTTGTTGGAGGCATTTGTAGTTTCTTCCGCAAGGCCGGAACTGAGAAGCTCCGTTACTATGTTGCCCACCGTCATTTTTGACAGCCCGGTGCTCCGGGCAATATCAACTCTTGAAATTCCACTGCCTGTTGCAATATGTTTTAGAACAAGCATTCTGTTTTTTGATTTCACATCCTGAATGTTGGAACCAGTTTTTTCCTGCATAAAATACCGCCTTTATATAATAAAATCGTGATTGTGCATCCTTAATACAAAGTAACATTATTCGTTTAAATTCATTATAGTATAGATGTCAATAAAAGGCAATAGTACGGATGGTTTACTTTATGGTTGCGCAAAGCGGAGCCGTAAGTGAAAAATGCACAAAAAAATTAGAATAAAAATGTGAAAAAGGTCGAATTGCACACTATATAGTAAAATGAATTGACTTTATAGTAAATTAATGTTACTATATACTCATCAAAAAGAAAGAACCAGTAAACTGGTTTTCAGTACAAAGGAGGAGGTATTTTTATGTTTAAGAAGAAAATTGCAGGACTGCTGGCAGCTATGATGTGTGTATCACTGATCGGATGCGGAGGCGGAGGTGACAAACCGGCAGACGAGACAAAAAAGGCGGAAACAGAAGAAACCGGCAGTACTTCCGCTGACTCTGACGTGATCAAAATGGCTGTGGGGGCAGACCGTGTTGATTTCTACAGAGGGCTGGCAGATGAATTTGAGAAACAGAATCCGGGAAAGAAAGTGGAGATCATTGAGATCGTCAATGGCTCTGATATGTACACTAAGATCACCATGATGATGCAGTCGAAAGAGACATCCCCGGACCTGATCACAGAGGACGGCTTCATGATCATGTCTGACGCCGAGGCGGGCTATCTGGAACCGCTGGATGAATTCATGAAGAACTGGGAGGATGCAGGCCAGTTTGAGCAGGCTATTCTGGACGGTGCCAAGGGAGCGGACGGAGTGCAGTACGGTGTTCCGTTCTCTACAGATACACAGTGTCTCTGGTATGATAAGAAACTGATGGAAGAAGCAGGCGTTTCTGTTCCTTTCCAGCCCAAGAACTGGGATGAGATCATTGAGGCCGGCAAGAAGCTGAAAGAAGTGGGAGGTGACGGATTCATTCCATTCTTCCTGTATGCGTCCAAGACCTCACCTGAGGAGACTTCCATGAGGACATTCCAGGAACTTTACTCAGGAACCGGCGGAACTCTCTATGATTTTGATACAAAGAAATGGGTTGTTGATAAAGAGAATTTACTGAAGGTCTACAATTTTGTAAACGACGTTTACAATGTGGAAAAAATCGGTGCGCCACTCAGCATCGTGTCACAGCAGAAAGTAGAAGACCTTTTTGTAAGTGATTATATGAAGAATGGCAAACTGGGTATGATCTTCACAGGAAGCTGGGTACCAGGCAACTGGGGCGAAGGCAGAACCTATGAATGGCCGGAAGGTCTGGATACCTGGGCAGTTGCGAAGATACCTACATATGATGGCAGCGGAGATGGTTTCAGCACCATGTCAGGCGGCTGGACCTGGGCAATTCCAAAGAATGCCAACAATAAAGCCGGCGGCGAAGAGCTTCTGAAATTTATTGCAGGAAAAGACTGTCAGCTTAAATATGCCATGTTCTCAGGAGACCTGGCAGTGCGTAAAGACGTAATGGAGGATGAGACTTACTTATCACAGAAGATGTCTGTAGTAAAAGAGGCCGGTGAAATGCTGCCCTACGCACATTTCAGACCTTCTGTAGAGGGATATTCCACCCTTACAACTATGTTCACAGAGGTAGTGGAGAGTATTGCTATGGGCAGCGCAAGTCCGGATGATGCGGCAGCTACCTTTGAGTCAGAGATGAAACGAATTGTGGGCGAGGAAAATGTGACTGTGAAATAAGGGATCTGCATTCAGCTTGGAGCATTGCTCCAAGCTGAATCTTTAAAGGAGAGACTGAGGATGGTTGGAACAAGAAATCAACAAAAACGAAAGATATGGAAAACGGCACTTTTTTTCTCCCCATCAATTTTACTGCTGGGCGTTTTCTTCATTGGCCCCATGATCATGACTGTCTTTTTTTCTTTTACAGACATTTCACTGACGGGGAGTTCTGCACAGGCAATGAAATTCGTAGGTTTCAGGAATTTTATTGAGATTTTCAAAGACCCTAAACTGCTTACCGTATTAAAGAATACAATGGTATTTCTGGTGTTTTCAGGTATTATCGGGCAGCAATGCCTGGGATTTCTGCTTGCGTCCCTCATGAGGGGGAAAAACAGGCTGGTTCGTAAATTTGTCGGCTTTACAGTAGTGGCAGGCTGGATCACTCCGGAGGTGATCGCAGCGTTTATGTTCAGCTCCTTTTTTGCCGATGCCGGTACATTGAATAAAATCATAGGCATTTTCGGGGCATCACCGGTTTCATGGCTTTTTACATTTCCGATGGCCTGTGTTGTCATAGCAAATATATGGAAGGGATCCGCATATTCCATGATGATGTTCCAGGCTTCCCTGGACAATATATCAGATGATATTGTGGAGGCTGCCAGGATAGACGGCGCAGGCGGACTCCAGATACTGCTCAGGATCACACTGCCCATGATAAAGAGCACCATGGCAACTACGTTTGTGATCGTTACACTGTCCACCTTGGGCGCTTTCGGCCTTGTGTTCGCCATGACAGGAGGCGGGCCGGCTATTATGACTACAACACTTTCTATTTTCATGTATCAGAAGGCCTTCATTGCATATCAGATAGGATACGGAATGGCAATTGCCCTCTTTATTCTGGCGATCGGTATTCTGCTGAGCCTTGTATATATCAGGCTGATACGTGCAAATGACGGCAATTAGGAGGGGATCATCATGAAGAAAAAAAAGAAAAACCTACAGAAAGTCATTCCCTATATGGTATTGCTCATCATTGCGGGAGCATTTTTACTTCCTCTTCTGTGGCTGGTGTTTGCGGCTTTTAATCCGGAAGCCAGCCAGGCCTTCGCAGTGCCAAAGTATATGAGTGTTGAGAATTTCAGGGTTATTCTCACAGATGCCAAAAACCAGAGAGGATTCCTGAACAGCCTATTCATCTCCGTGGTACAGACAGGCATAGTGCTGGTATGTTCCCTGCTGGCAGCGTATCCTCTGTCAAGATATGAGCTGAAGACGGGGCAGAAGATCACTATGGGAATGCTGTTTCTGACTTCTATTCCCATAACGGCGGTTATGGTGCCGGTCTATCAGATGTTTATCATGATGAAGCTGGTGGACTCTATAGGCGGAACCATTATTTTTCTTTCAGCTTCCGGTCTTCCTTACGGAATCTGGATGATGAAAAACTTTCTGGATGGAGTATCCGTGGATCTGGAGGAGGCGGCGTGGATAGACGGTGCGTCTGCCGTCAAGAGTGTGGTTCATGTGGTGCTTCCGCTGATGCTCCCCGGATTATTTACAGTTGCCATGTTCACCTTTGTGGGAAGCTGGGGAAACTTTTTTGTACCGCTCATTTTACTGCAGTCCACAGAGAAGATACCGGCTGCCGTAAATATTTACCGCTTCTTTGGGGAGCGCGGACAGGTCATCTACGGACAACTGGCGGCTTATTCCATTGTCTATATGCTTCCTGTGTTTGTTTTATATTTCTTCTCACAAAACTATATGTCAAAAGGATTTGCAATGACCGGAGCGTCAAAGGGCTGATTGCAAATGCACATCTTACTGAAATTGGGAGGTTACGTTTATGAAGAAAATGTATATGATCGGAAATGCACATCTTGACCCTGTATGGCTCTGGCCGTGGCAGGAGGGATTCCAGGAGAATAAAGCTACCTGTAAATCTGCGCTGGAGCGTTTGGGTGAATACGAGGATGTAATATTTACATCAAGCTCCGCACAGTTCTATGAGTGGATTGAAAAAAATGATCCGGAAATGTTTTCAGAGATCGAAAAGAGGATAAGAGAAGGGCGCTGGGTGATCTGCGGAGGCTGGTGGGTGCAGCCTGACTGTAATATCCCCTGCGGAGAATCTTTTGCCCGTCATGCCTTGATAGCCCAGAATTATTTTATGGAAAAATTCGGTGTAACAGCCAAAACAGGATACAATGTGGACAGCTTTGGTCACCAGGGAATGATGCCGCAGATCCTGCAGTTGTCCGGCATGGAGAATTATGTATTCATGCGGCCGGGTCCTCATGAAAAAGGCCTGCCGGCCAGGAATTTTATCTGGGAATCAGATGACGGTTCCAGGGTACATGCTTTTCGGCTGCCGTTTTCCTACTGCACATTCGGCAGGCTGGAGGATCACATGAGAGCCTGCAGAGAGGAATTTGACGCCGGTGTGGATGAGCTGATGTGTTTCTACGGTGTGGGCAACCACGGTGGAGGTCCTACAATCGAAAATATTGAAACTGTGAAAAAGCTGCAGAGAGAATGGGATGACGTGGAAATCATTTTTGCGGATCCTGACTTTTACTTCGAGAAACTTAAGGAGAGGGAATATGACCTGCCGGTAGTGCATGGGGATCTGCAGCATCATTCCAGCGGCTGTTACAGTGCGGAATCACAGGTGAAACGCTATAACCGCAAGGCGGAGAATGCGCTTCTGAGGGCAGAGAAGTTTTCTGTTCTGTCAGAGCTTGTGTCAGGGCATGGCTATACAGAGGGACTGACAGAGGGGTGGAAACGTGTTCTGTTTAACCAGTTCCATGACATCCTGGCAGGCTCCAGTATTCAGAAGGCATATGAGGATACCAGGAATGAATTAGGGGAAGCTCTGTCCATTGCGGCGAGAAATGAGAATAACAGTCTTCAGGCAGTTTCCTTCCATATCGGGATCGATCAGGAGGAGAATATGCTCCCCGCAGTGGTTTTCAATCCCCATGGCTGGGACGTAGAGGAATATGTAGAAGTGGAAACCGGAATGTTCGGTAATTCCTGCAGAGGGGAGTCTTATATCGTAAAGGACAGCAGCGGAAATGTGGTACCGTCCCAGAAAATATCTTCGGACGCGAAGGTAAACGGCAGAAACAGGATCGTCTTCAAGGCAGGCGTGCCGTCACTTGGTTACGCTGTATTCCGCATCTACGCAGTGGATCAGGAGCAGGAGGCAGAACACACATCGCAGGCCCTGGTATTAGAAAACGCTCTGGTCCGTGTGCAGTTTGAAGAGAAGACAGGAGCTGTTATTTCCATATGGGATAAGGAAAACAAGATTGAATACTGTGACGGAGCCTTTGGACGAGTTGTGGTGGTAAAGGATAACTCCGACACATGGAGCCACGGAGTCACGAGATTTCATGAGACAGAGGGATACTTTGAACCGAAATCCGTGAAAAAGACAGAGGATGGACCGGTAAGGAGCAGTATCCGTGTGATCAGCAAGTACAAAAGCTCTACCCTGGTCCAAATATATACATTATATAAGGAAGATAAATCCGTCAGAGTGTCTGCAAAGATCAACTGGCAGGAAAAATTCCGGTGTGTAAAAATCCAGTTCCCGGTTGCTCTGGATCAGTACAGAGGAATCTATGAAATTCCTTTTGGCTGTATAGAAAAAGCATGCAATGGGGAGGAAGAACCGGTTCAGCGCTGGATGGACCTGTCAGGTATGCAGGAGGCCAATAATAAAATAATCTGTGGTATCGGTATATTAAATGACTGCAAATACAGTGCCTGCATGGAAGGAAACTGTATGGAGCTGACAGTTCTTAGAAGTCCTGTATACGCCCACCACAATCCGTATATTCTGGATGAGGAGGAAGACGACTATCAGTTTACAGACCAGGGAATACAGAACTTCTCTTATACCATCGTACCACACCTGGGCAGCGGCAGAGAGGCGCATCTGGTGCAGCGTGCAGAAGAACTCAATCAGCCCTGTGTTACAGTGATCGAGACATACCATAAGGGCGAATATCCGCAGAAGGCGGAACTTTTGACGGTGAGCAGGAACAATGTGGTGCTGTCTGCCCTTAAAAAGGCAGAGAAGCAGGATGGATATATCCTCAGGCTTTATGAGACAGAGGGAAAGGAGTGTCAGGCAGATATCTGCATCCATTTCCTTGAAAAAACCATTCGCGCGGAATTTAAGCCGTTTGAGATTAAGACATTTTTCGTCAGCCGTTCCGTGGATTCTGAACCTGCAGAGGTGAATTTCATGGAATGGGAGAAGTGACGCGCTAAAAATGCCTGCGAGGAGATTGGGATATGAAAGACTATGTGATTGGTATTGATATAGGCGGCACAAAATGCGCAGTAGTGCTGGGTGAGGCAGGGGAAGCAGATGAGGACTGCCGAATATTTGACAGAGTATGCTTTGCTACAGAGGCCAGGAGAGGACCGGATTGCGTGATCCATGATCTGTTTGGAGCAGTCCGGGCACTTCTCGGGCGTAATGATATACAGACGGAAAGACTGCAGGCCATAGGGATAAGCTGCGGAGGGCCTTTGGACCATATAAAGGGAGTGGTTAAAAATCCGCCTAATTTATATGGCTGGGACAATATTCCCATTGTGGATATTATGGAAAAGGAATTCCGGGTGCCCACATACATACAGAATGACGCCAATGCCTGTGCACTGGCAGAATGGAAATTCGGAGCAGCCAGAGGCTGCCGGCATGTGATATTTCTCACCTACGGCACAGGGATGGGAGCCGGTCTTATATTGGACGGAAAGCTTTACAATGGTGCCAACAATATGGCAGGAGAAGTAGGTCATGTGAGAATGACAGAAAGCGGTCCTGTGGGATTCGGCAAGTCCGGCTCCTTTGAAGGATTCTGCAGCGGCGGAGGCATTGCCCAGATTGCCAGGATGAAGGTGTTGGAGAAGCTGCAGATCGGTGAACGTCCTTCTTTCTGCCAGAGCTTTGAACAGATAGAGGAGCTGTCAGCAAAGACCGTAGCTCTTGCCGCAAAAAGCGGGGACCCTCTGGCTCTTGACATCTATGAAACCAGCGGCTACTATCTGGGCCGGGGGCTGGCTATCCTTATAGATATACTGAATCCGGAGATTATTGTACTGGGCAGTGTCTATGAGAGAAGCGAAGAATTACTGTGGCCATGTGCGCAGCGGGTCATCGAGCAGGAAGCACTGGCTATTTCAAGAGAGGGATGCCGGATCGTGCCGGCTGAGCTGGGAAATAAGATTGGTGATTATGCGGCACTTTCCGTTGCGATTCAGGGAGGTAAAAATGGGCAGAGAAAATGCAGTCTATGAAAAATTCCGGAAGGATTATCCGGTTCTTAAGGAACAGCCTGTGTGGGAAGCTTTTGAGCTTCTTCTGAAAAGCTGCAGAAATGGAGGGAAAATCCTGGTCTGCGGCAACGGAGGCAGCGCCTCTGATTCAGAGCACATTGTAGGAGAGCTGATGAAAGGTTTCCTGCTGAAGCGCGAACTGCCGGACGAGGAGAAAGAAAAGTTCAGGAGTCTGGAAGGCGGAGAGGTATTATCCGAGCAGCTGCAGCAGGGGATCCCGGCCATCTCATTGAACAGTTACACTTCCCTCATGACTGCAGTGGGAAATGATACCTCCTTTGACATGATATTTGCCCAGCAGGTGTATGCTTACGGACAGCCGGGAGATGTGCTTATTGCAATGACTACATCTGGCAATTCCGCAAATATTGTGGAGGGAGCAAAGACTGCCAGAGTAAAGGGCATGAAGGTATTGGGGATAACTGGAGAAAAGGAGTCTGCTCTCTTAAAATACTGTGACGTCTGTTTCCGCATGCCGTCCACAGAGACATATCGTGTACAGGAGTATACACTGCCTCTGTACCACACGCTGTGTGCTATGCTGGAGGAGGCAGTTTTTGGATAACTCATAATAAGAAAATCCGCAGGGCTTTGTGAGAGGCCGCTGCGGATTTTTCACGTTTGTATCAAAAATGTATTTCTGGGCAGCCGGTGCTGCCCGGTATTCTTAAAAATAAAAAGAGAAACACCCTGTAGGGGAGCTACAGGGTGTTTCGAGGGGAGTATAAATAATTAAATAAGGGGTTATAATGTAAAAAAAATTTTTGAAGGGTAAATTCTTTTTACAACCCATATTATAATATAAAAGGAAAAAAAATGCAATCCTTTTTTGACGAGATACGCATGACAAAAAGGAATATTATTACTTTTTACGGATATATTGACGAAAACAAGAAGAATTGAACTGCGGCGAATATTTTGAGGCAGAAAAGACATAATAAGACTGTAAATAAAAAATGTACAACCAGGAGGTAAAGTCATGGCTAAAAATTATAGCAATGAATTAGGCAGCAACAAATCCACTAATGCAAACAACTCTCAGAATTCACAGAACTCCCAGAATTCACAGAACTCTCAGAATTCTCAGAATTCTCAGAACTCCCAGAACTCACAGAACTCCCAGAATTCTCAGAACTCTCAGAACTCACAGAACTCCCAGAATTCTCAGAACTCCCAGAATTCCCAGAACTCACAGAAGAATTCCTATTCAGGAAGTAAAAACGGAACAGAGAACTGTGGAACAAGAAACTCTCAGAATGCATCTTCTTCCAACAGCAAAAATTCACAGAACTCCAACTCCAACAGCAAAAATTCTTCTAAAAACAACACATCTTCTGAGTACGGTTATTAATTAGTATAAAAGAGGATACAGCCAGGGAGATTCCGGACACCAATCCGGAATCTCCCTGATTCATGTTAGGGAAACCACGCTCTGCGTGGTTTCTGTTATTTACGTCCTGGATTTGGAATGCATATAATAGAAGAAAAAGGTATTTCTTATGACTGGTATTGAAACAATTTCAGCCCATGATTTAGACAGATATCATGGTGACAGAAATGTTATGATTATAGATCTGCGTGACAGAGAAGAATATGAAGCGGGACATTTTGACGGAGCTGTAAATATTCCCTATGAAGAGCTGGATATTTATGAGGAGCTGCCTGCTGACAAGATCCTTGTGCTCTACTGCGACAGAGGAAGCGCCAGCCTTCTGGCAGCCAGAGAACTGATGCAGAGAGGCTTCCGTGTAAAATCTGTTGTGGGTGGATTCCACGCATATAAAGGAACGAACTTGTATTTTCCTTCAGAGCATAGTAAAATAAAGTAGATTAGACAGTTTAAGGAAAAACAGAGGAGAATATACTTATGAAATACATGTTTGCATCAGACATCCACGGTTCAGCTTATTACTGTAAAAAGATGTTGGAGGCATATAAGGCGGAGAAGGCAGACCGTCTGATTCTGTTGGGTGATCTGCTGTACCACGGCCCAAGAAACGATCTTCCAAAAGATTACGCACCGAAAGAAGTCATTGCCATGCTCAATGAACATAGAGATGATTTGTATGTGGTACGCGGCAACTGTGATGCGGAAGTGGACCAGATGGTGCTTCATTTTCCGATTATGGCGGATTACTGTATTATCATGGATGGTGAGCGCACTATTTATGCCAGCCATGGACACGTATATCATGAAGAGAATCTGCCGCCGCTGAAAAATGGAGATATTTTTATTCACGGCCACACACATGTGCTGCGTGCGGAAAAGAAAGAAAATTATACCATTCTGAATCCGGGTTCTGTTTCCATTCCCAAGGAAGGAAATATTCCCACCTATGCGGTACTGGAGGACGGTCTGTTCTCAATCCGCGGATTTGGCGGGGAGATTGTTAAGGAGTTAAAATTATAATGGAAAAATTTGAATTGATCGCACCATGCCATTTTGGTCTGGAGGCAGTGTTAAAAAGGGAAATACAGGATTTGGGATATGAGATCAGCGAGGTGGAGGACGGGAAAGTAACGTTTTTAGGTGATGCCGGGGCAATTGTCCGGGCAAATATGTTTCTGCGCACCACAGAACGGGTACTTTTAAAGGTGGCGAAAGTCAAAGCAGTCACTTTTGAAGAGTTATTTGAGAAGACAAAAGCCCTTCCCTGGGAAAAATATATTCCGCAGGACGGAAAATTCTGGGTTGCCAAAGCCAACTCTGTCAAAAGCAGGCTCTTCAGCCCCTCAGATATCCAGTCCATTATGAAAAAAGCTATGGTAGAGCGCCTGAAATCGGTGTATCATGTGGACTGGTTTGAGGAGGATGGTGCCAGTTTTCCTATCCGTGTCGCTTTTATGAAGGATGTTGCCACCATTGGTATTGACACGTCAGGGATTTCCCTGCACAAGAGAGGATACAGGCAGATGACAAGTAAGGCTCCCATAACAGAGACTTTGGCGGCAGCCCTGCTGATGCTGACTCCATGGAACAGGGACCGTATTTTAGTGGATCCCTTCTGCGGCAGCGGAACATTTCCTATTGAGGCAGCCATGATCGCCGCCAATATCGCACCGGGAATGAAACGGAATTTCCTCTGTGAGGACTGGAAACATCTCATATCAAGAAAGCATTGGTATGAGGTCAGGGAGGAAGCACAGGGGATGATAGATCTGTCCGTAGATACAGATATCCAGGGATACGACCTGGACCCCGAGATGGTGAAGGGAGCCAGGGAAAATGCGGAGCGGGCCGGCGTTGACAAGCTGATACATTTTCAGCAGAGGGATATCAAAGATTTGAGCCATCCTAAGAAATATGGTTTTATTGTCACGAATCCTCCTTATGGGGAGCGTCTGGAAGACAAAGAAAATCTGCCGTCTCTCTATGAAACGATTGGGGAGCGCTATCAGGCACTGGATTCCTGGTCCATGTATCTGATCACCGCTTATGAGGATGCAGAGCGATATATAGGAAGAAAAGCGGATAAAAACAGGAAGATATACAATGGTATGATCAAGACGTACTTTTATCAGTTCCTGGGTCCAAAGCCCCCGAAAAAGAAGAGGAGTTAACAAAAGATGAAAAGATTGATCTTTGCAACCGGCAATGAAAATAAAATGAAAGAGATACGGGAGATCATGGAAGGTCTGCCGGTTGAAATCCTGTCCATGAAAGAAGCCGGCATTGAGGCCGATATTGTGGAGGATGGACTGAGCTTTGAGGAGAATGCGCTGATCAAGGCGCGTGCAGTCTGCAGACTGGCGGGTGAGATGGTACTTGCTGATGATTCCGGGCTGGAGGTGGACTACCTCAACAAAGAGCCGGGAATCTATTCCGCACGCTACATGGGCGAGGATACTTCTTACAGGATCAAGAACCAAAATATCATGGACCGCCTGGAGGGTGTACCGGATGAAAAGCGTACCGCCAGGTTTGTGTGCGCCATAGCCGCCGTATTTCCGGACGGCAGGGAACTGGTGACGCGGGGTACGATAGAGGGTATCATCGGCTATGAGGAGAGAGGGGAAAATGGATTTGGATATGATCCCATCTTTTTCCTTCCTGAGAGGGGCTGCAGCACTGCAGAACTTCCGCCTGAGGAGAAAAACAACGTGAGCCACAGGGGAAATGCGCTGCGCAGTATGAAAGCTTTGCTGGAAAAGGAACATTTATTATAATAAATGGAAAGGACTTTCAAATATGAAGGTATTAATTGTCAGCGACACCCATGGTCACGAGGAGAATTTTGAAAAGGTTCTGGAAAAGGTGGGAAATATACAGCATCTGATCCATCTGGGAGATGTGGAAGGGCATGAGGATTATATAGAAGCGATCTCAGGCTGTCCGGTACATATTGTGGCGGGAAATAATGATTTCTTTTCAGACCTTCCCAGAGAGGAGGAACTGTGGCTGGAGGACTACCACGTACTGCTCACACATGGGCATTACTATGGCGTTTCCATGGGAACCAGCCGCCTTGAGGAGGAGGCGCGGGCCAGGGGCTTTGATATAGCCATGTATGGACATACCCACAGACCTGAACTGAAGATAGAAGATGACTTGACGGTATTAAATCCGGGGAGTATTTCTTATCCCAGACAGTGGGGACACGAGCCGAGTTTTATCCTCATGGAAATCGACAGGGATGGAGAAGCTCACTATACAATTAATTATCTGAAATAATGAAAAATGCTGGGATGGCAGTTTCAGTCCCGCTGAAGGATGCCATCCCGCAGTCATATATGATTTGACGGGAATTGCTAATGGATGAAGGGGAAACCGGGGCATTTTGTAAAAAAATGGAATAGAAATAAATATTCTAAAAAAAAGTGTTGACTTTTCACTTTCCCTATGGTATATTTTATCTTGCGTCAGGCAAGAGCACTTGCACAGGACGGTAAGATACCTTTCGGGGTGTGGCTCAGCTTGGCTAGAGCGCCTGGTTTGGGACCAGGAGGTCGCAGGTTCGAATCCTGTCACCCCGATGTTTCAACAAGTGCATGAAATGCCCGTGCGGGTGTAGTTCAGTGGTAGAACACCAGCCTTCCAAGCTGGATATGTGGGTTCGATTCCCATCACCCGCTTTCGGTTGCAAAACCGAGGATGTGTTTGTAGCTCAGCTGGATAGAGCAACGGCCTTCTAAGCCGTGGGTCGGGGGTTCGAATCCCTTCAAGCACGCTTGTGTGTTTTAGACGCACAATGGATTATGGTGGGTATAGCGCAGTTGGTTAGCGCGCCAGATTGTGGCTCTGGAGGCCGTGGGTTCGAATCCCACTATCCACCCTTGCCGTTACGGCGCTCTTGGGCTATCGCCAAGCGGTAAGGCACAGCACTTTGACTGCTGCATTCGCTGGTTCGAATCCAGCTAGCCCAGTTCAAAGTCTAATTATGGAGCATTAGCTCAGTTGGTAGAGCACTTGACTTTTAATCAAGTTGTCCGGGGTTCGAATCCCCGATGCTTCACTGGAACAAGCAAGTGCTTGTTCCTATTTTTTTTCTGATATGCGGATATGGCGGAATTGGCAGACGCGCCAGATTTAGGTTCTGGTGTCTACGACGTGCAGGTTCAAGTCCTGTTATCCGCACCAGATAATGATAATCCGAACCCGGTTCCAATCGGGGACGGCTTCGGATTTTTAGTATATCTTTAGTGCGAAAAACAAAAGCGGCGGTATCGTGAGTGATACCGCCGCTTTTGTCATACACTCCTTTTCTTTTCTGCTTTTATTGCCCTCTGTGCTTTCCACTTCTCAAATTCTTTTTGTCCTTCCGGGCTTTCAAAGAATTTTTGGATTTCTGGAAGTAAGCAACGGGCAAGGGCTTCTATTTCGTGTTAGGGGATATCTGTGTTCGGTTGCTTTTTGGCCATATATCGCCTTTCTCTGTATTCAGTTTTCAAGGTACATTGCCGCCATGCTGCGGCGCAAAATGTTTTCTGTCATCTGTCACCGTTCCTTTGTGTGTCGCTGCTGGCGTTTCAGCTCTGCCAGCACTTCCGGCGGGATACGGTCTACCAGCCGTTGAATGTTCTTCAGCTCGCTTTCTAGCTTTGCCTGTTCCATGCGGTCTTTCATTTTTCCGCTTTCGCTGGCTTTGGCTTGTTCTTCCAGCTTTTCATTTTCCACCAAAAGGTCGTTTATCGTGACCTTGTATTTTTTGAGCTTCCCGGAGAAGTTCTCCATCTGCGGAAACCTATTTTTCAGCAGGGAGAGGGCTTCTTCTTTCTTCTTTCCGGCATTGAACGGGGTAATACCGTTCAGTGTGGCTTCAATGGCTCTTGCCTGTTTCCTTTGTGCTGAGGTCATGTGGTAAAGGAAACCGTCCGGTTTGCGCTCTATGGGCGGCAATCGTTTATGTGGGTTCTCTCTCATGTGTTCCCTCCGTTTGCTTTCCTTATGCCGTTCTCCCCGAAAAGGCTTTCTGCCCCATTCCTGCGGCGTGTTTCTCCTTTGGTACGCAAATGCGCTACATCTCCGGGAGAGGTATTCCTTTTCGGACGGTCATTCTGTTTTCAAAGTGCAGCTCATCGATGAACTACCCTAAGTCTACACGAAAAAAATGCAGTTCCCGGAATCTTGCGAGAATTGCATTTTAAGGCAATATTCAATTTCAAAATTGCATTTCTGCAATTCTTCTGTATAATGGGAAGTAAGCAAAGGAGGTGTCATGTATGGCTTTACCCGGAACACCTGGACAGCGGATTTCCGATTTGTGCATGGCAATCATATTTCTCAAAAGCAGCTTGCGGAGAAGATAGGCGTATCTGCTTCCCAGTTGAGCCGCATTGTCAGTGGAGAAACAAAGACGGTCAGTAGCGATATTCCCATAGGCGTGGCAAAGGAATTTAAAGTATCAACGGACTACATATTGGGTTTGTCCACTTTGAGCGTTCGTAAAAGCTATGATATTTCTGAATTAGGCTTATCCGAGGAAGCCGTGAAGGAGCTTGTGACAGGTTCGGTATTAGAAATCCTCAACCGTCTGTTGGAGCATAAAAATTTCCCACGCCTAATCAGTCTGATACGGATTTATTTTCAAGACACAGCAGCAAGGGGTATCATGGCACGAAATCAACTTATTCAACTGGCAACAGCTTCCCTGTCCGATCTAATGAAAGAACACCCGCAACATCGGGCAGAAGCAAGACAGGATTTGCAATTTCTGAACGCACAGAAGATGGGAGAACACGAAGCAGAGATTGAAAAAATCAAGAATGTATTCCTTGCTATCCTGCGAGATATTAAGAAAGATATGGAAAGTGGGGAACAGCCGGGGAAGCTGTGACCGCTGCTATGTTCCAGACCATGCAAGACGCACTTGCAGAACAAAAACAGGAACCGCTTTCTATGGACGATGTAACTGCTATGATTGCCGAACAGATTGGGCAGCTTCTTCCGATGGACGTGGAAACAAGCGAACAATTTCATCAGTTGATGAAAAAGATAATTGAGCAGGCGGGAAAGTAGATTTTGTTGGAGGTTAAAATATGGATATATCAACTATTGTAAATATTATTCTTTGCGTTTTGTCTTTTATATTAGCCGCCATATCTGTAGTTACAGTTGTGATTACTTTACGGCAAAATAATAAAATGATTGAAGAATCAACAAGACCTGTTATTTCTGTTTATACTGATGAAATCAATGCGGGTAATCCGTTTTTCTATTTAATTGTTAAAAATTTCGGGAAATCTCCTGCATACATTACAAAATTTGAGTATGATTTTGATTTCAAAGGTTGTTATAAAATACGAAATGATAAAGATTATTTGGAGGGACTCAATAATGCAGTTTTAGCCCCGGGACAATCAAGAATTTGCACACTTGATTATGCGAAAATAGATAAAGAAGTGACATTTACACTTGAATATCATTCTGGAGCAAAGAAGGTATATTCGGATAAATTTACGATTGACTTAAAAGCTGGGGTTAGTATGCCTTATGGCAAAGTAGCCACAGAGGGTAAAGAGCTTCGCACAATTTCTTACGCATTGCAAGAAATGCTACAAAAAAATCTTTGATAAGCTGATTTAGAAAGACTAATATTGATAATGTCAAAACAATTCCAGCAGTTGATGAAAAAGATGATTGAGCAAACTGAGAAATAGGTTATTAGGCAAACTTGTATATGTATATGCTTCGTTAAATTTACAAGTCCTATAGAGAAATAAAGCTGAAAGGGAAGGTGGAAATTTTGGAAGATGTAATCAACATTTCTCCTGATGATATTGAAATTATTGATACCACAGGATATTGTGCGGATTTGACTGAGCATTTTGATGGTGTTTCAGAAATTTTAAATCCATTCGTTAAAGGAGCGAAAAGAAGTTTTAAGAAAATTGAACATTTAATTTATTCGGCTCCTGCATTTATCAACGCTGTAAAAGCTGTCATTCCAGAAGAAACATATCAAGTAATTTTATCAGACGAGCAAAAGACTAAAATTGCTAAGGGTGCACTTAAGCTAATGACTAAAAAAGATGGTTCTCTGATGGCAAACCTGATAAATCCAGAGACAAAAAAAATAGTATCTACTATTTCGTTAGAAAAAGTCAAACTGTCACCAGAGATGTCTCAAGCTATGACGAGTTATGCTACACAAATGCAAATGGCACAAATCGCTGAACAAATTCAAATAGTTCAAGTAGCAATTGAAGAAGTTCGTCAAGGACAAGAATACGACAGACTGGCAACCGCTTACAGTTGTCAACAGAAGTTTTTACAGGCAATGGCAATAAAAAATCCTCGTTTGAAATCACTGGCATTATTGAGAATTGTTGCAGATGCAGAAGATAGTAGGAATCTTTTAATACAGAGTCAAAGTGCAAATATTGCTTTTATTCGAAATCAGCCAGAATCATTTTGGGGAAAACTTATGTCGGGTGCTACACCAGAAAAAATCAATGTCCGAATGTCTGAAATTCGTGAAAGCCTTTGCGCCGTAAATATGGTGTCTCTTGCTGAAGCAATGGCATATCAAGAAATGGGCGAATCGGAAGCTGCACAGCTAAGTTTACAATATTATGCTGAACACATTAAGAAAACTTATCTCTCTGAAAAAGGTTTCGTAGAGCGCCTTGATATGATAGATCCATCACCCGAAAATTATTGGTCAAAAACTTTGCCCGACATTGAAAAGCGTATTAAAGCGTTGCCTTGCAACGCCACACTCAATCGTATAGGAGATACAGAAAATGGAACAGAAAAAATGCAAAAATAAAAAATGCCAGCGTCTACTTCCGGATGGATACAAACATAAATATTGCGAAAATTGCAGAAATGAACAGGCAAAACATTTAAAGGATGCTTGTAAAGGTGCTTTGGGAGTTGCAGTAATGATAGGAGGCACTGCTATTACTATTGCAACAAAAGGCAAAATTAAACCTACAAAAAAGTGACTTAACTAAAACCAAATTTAATATAAATAGCAATGCCAGCTGAGCCAGTCAACGTTCAAGATGAACGAAGCAATGCGCCGCCGTTGACAGTCCCGCCCGTCTTTGCTAAAGGGTAATCAAGGCGGGAAAGCCCTAAAATGGCTTCCTGCCCATTTCAATTTTTACAGGAGTGTTTCCAAAAGTCCGGTGTAAGACGAGAGACAAAAGTTTTCATATACGCCCTGTCTGCTGATGAAAACAGCCCTGTGCTTGCGGCTCCACGCCACACAATCACAGCACTGTTTTCCTGTTGCTTCAAATGTGCTTGCCCTCCCCAGCGGCAACCGCATTTTCGCAGCAACGCTGACAGAGCGTATAACACACTACACTTTGCAAGCAAAGTCGTGTGCCAAAGGGGTACCCTTTGGGAACCCTATTTTGTCGGAGCGTGTAGCCACACTTCCACCAAAATGAAAAATAAGCGGTCGCAATCTGCTGAAAAACCACAGTCGGATTGACCGCTTATTTTGTTGTAGCCCTCCCCGTTTTCTTCTATCCGTTTTACGAGTATATTTCTTTAGAATATGCTTAATACGGGTTGAAAGGAAACCGTAAAAGTAATATACTATGCATAAAGGAAACAAGGAGGTTACATCCCATGAAAGAATTAGGAGAACGCCTGCGGAGATTACGGGAAAGCGTGAAGCTGTCGCAGGTAAAGATGGCGGAACTTTTGGGAGTGAAGCAGTCCAGTATCAATCGTTACGAGCAGGGGCAGTCGGCGCCTTCTTTGGAAACGCTTGTAAGGTATGCGGATTATTTTGATGTATCATTGGATTATCTGCTTGCCCGGACAGACAATCCGCAAGGCAAGCTATATGAACACCGTCCGAAGATTGCACCGGGGAGTGAGGAAATGAAACAGTTTATTGAAATGTGTTTTGACCCGCAATCTCCGCTGAATGAAAAATTAAAACAAACACTTCTTGAAATGATGGAGATGGAATCAAAATGACATTGAAAACAGAAATAACAGTATCTGATATCTTTGCAGGAATTTCTTTGATTTTGGTTATCATAGGTGGCATATTTGCTTATTACCAATGGCGTCGAAATGTTTCCTTGAAAAGAGCTAGTTATATAAATGAATTAACTGAAAAAATTCGTACAGACCCGCTTATTAGTGGCATTATCTATTGGCTGGATTACGGACAATCATGGTATTCTAATGAATTTCATTCGAGTGGTGAGATGGAATTAAAGATGGACAAAACATTATCATATTTCTCGTATATTTGCTATTTGAGAAAACAAAAGATTATTAGCAACAAAGAATATAAATTTTTCAAGTACGAAATAGAAAGAATTCTTCTCAATCCAGAGATACAAGATTATTTTTATAATCTGTATCATTTTTCCCAAAAATTCAAAGTCCCATTTACATTTCAATATTTATTTGAGTATGGCAAAAAACATAAAGTTTTTGATAAGGAATTTTTCAATCCAACCGCATATAAAACTAGTTTGAAATATCACAAATATCTTAATTTTTAGGAGGTGAACAAATGAAAGGTGTGATTTACGCCCGTTATTCTTCTGATAACCAACGGGAAGAAAGTATCGAGGGACAGTTGCGGGAATGTAAAGAGTATGCGGAGCGCAATGATATTACAATTTTAGGGACTTATATTGATCGGGCATTATCAGCAAAAACAGATAACCGCCCCGAATTTCAGCACGTGATTAAAGATAGCGCAAAGGGCTTGTTTGATGTTGTCCTTGTGTGGAAATTAGACCGCTTTGCCCGTAACTGTTACGGCAGCGCACGATATAAAAACCTTTTGAAAAAGAATGGCGTTAAGGCCATTTCGGCAAGGGAAAATATCTCCGAAGGCAGCGAGGGCATTATTTTGGAAGTCATGCTGGAGGAGTATGCAGAATACTATTCTGTGGAGCTTTCTGAAAAGGTTATCCGGGGACTGACCGACAATGCGCTGAAATGTAAATACAACGGCGGTTCTGTTCCGATGGGATATTATATTGACGAACAGCAGTATTATCAAATTGACCCCAAGACTGCCCCCGATGGTGTTGGAAATGTTTACAAAGTACAGCGAGCGGGCAACCATGCAGAAGCTTATCCATTGAATAGTCGGGGTATGCGTTCCATTCGTGGCGGGAAAATAACGCTGAAAATTATGAACCACCTGTTAAAGAACCGCCGCTATATGGGCGAGTACAGTTATCGTGATGTAGTCAAGGAGGACAGTATTCCGGCGATTGTCCCGAAAGAATTATTTGAACGGGTACAGGAACGGCTGGTAAAGAACAAAAAGGCTCCCCCCGTCACAAAGCCGAGGACGATTACCTTTTGACAACGAAGCTGTACTGCGGGAAATGCAGCTCTTTTATGGTGGGAGAAATCGGCACAAGCCATACGATGAAAGTACACCGTTATTATTGCTGTGTGAATACCAAGAAAAAGAAGCTCTGCGACAAGAAAGCGGTCAAGAAAGACTGGATTGAAGATTTGGTTGCCAACTATATCATGAAAGCAATTATGAATGATGAAGTTATGGAACGGCTGATTGATACGCTGATGGAGTTGCAAAAGAAAGAAAGCACCGACCTGCCCTTTTGAAAAAGCAGCTTGCAGAAACGGAAAAAGGTATCAACAATATGCTCAATGCCATTCAAGCAGGGATTTTTACCCCGTCCACCAAGCAAAGACTGGATGAGTTGGAGGAAACCAAAAGCCAGCTTGAAGTCAGCATTTTGCAGGAGGAAATGTACAAGCCCCTGCTTACAAGAGAACAGATAGCATTTTTCATTTACCGTTTCCGCAAATTTGATGTGACAAAGCGGGAACAGCGGCAAAGACTAATTGACAGTTTTGTAAATGCGGTGTATCTTTATGAGGATAAGATAATCCTTACTTTCAACTATAAGGACGGTTCTAAGACTATCACACTGGCGGAGGTTGAGGGTTCGGATTTATCCGTACTCGGTGCAGGAATAAAATAAAAAAGGATTCCCTTCTCATTTTTACTGAGAGGAGAATCCTTTTTGTGTTCAGGCCTTTTATCTGCCTTCTGACTCTGCCACAATATCTTCCAGAACTTTGATCAAATCAGGCAGTGATTCTAATTGGACATTTCGTTCCAGAATACAGTTTTTCAGATCAATGGACAGAGTTTCAAATTTGTCCCGGATTGCCGGGGATATATAGGATGCCATAAAATCACCTCAGCAATAGGATGTGTATGCTTAGAATAAAATATGCGGGATATTGGAAAAACACCAGGATTCTGTCTGATAAAAGACTATAATCCTGGTGTTTCATTCCCGCTATTCTTTTGTATAATTGTCAAAATACCCCTGGATATAGATAATAGGCGTACCTTTATCTCCCGAACCGGAGGTCAGATCAGCCAGGGAGCCCAGCAAATCTGTCAGGCGTCTTGGTGTAGTACCCTGGGTTACCATGGTGCCTTTCAGGTTTTCTGCCTTCTCGTCCTTTTCCTGGATGTAATTCTTGATGGCAGCCTTTAACTCGTCTCCTGATAAGTCGGCGAAATCATTGTCCGCCAGGTATTTCAGCTTCACCTCATTGGGTGTTCCATTCAGGCCGTCTGTGTAGGCCGGAGAGACTACCGGGTCAGCCAGCTCCCAGATTTTGCCCACCGGATCTTTGAATGCGCCGTCACCGTAGATCATGACTTCCACATGTTTTCCTGTTTTTTCCAGAATGGAGCTGTGTATGGAATCAACCATTTCCTGGCAGTGGATCGGGAAAAGCTTTACCGTGTCTTCAGTGGCTTTGTTGGAGCCGAGAAGTCCGTATGTATCATTGTATCCGCTTCCGTCAATGCTCTGTGTCATGATATCATCCAGAGCGTATACTTTTTCCGCTCCGTTGGCATTCAGGATGCGCTTGGTGCGCTCTCTGCTGTGAATATCGCAGGTGAGTATGCTTTTTGTGTAGTCCAGGATCGCTTTGGGATTGTTGGCAAAAATGATCTCCACTTCTGCACCGCACTCACGGATCACATTTTTATAATAGTCCACATAGTCAACACCGGTAAATACGTGTTTTTCGTATCCGAACAATTCTCTGTATTTTTCTTCTGACAGTACGTCTGTCCATGGATTGACGCCTTTTTCGTCCATGACATCCAGATCCACAAGATGATTGCCTACTTCATCAGAAGGATAACTCAGCATGAGGACGATCTTTCTGCAGCCTTTTGCGATTCCCTTCAGACAGATGGAAAAGCGGTTACGGCTGAGAATCGGGAAGAGGACACCAACGGTGTCATCGCCGAATTTTTCATGTACATCTTTGGCAATCTGTTCCACACTGGCATAGTTGCCCTGGGCTCTGGCAACCACCGCCTCTGTGACAGCGATTACATCTTTATCGCGAATCTCAAAAGGTTCGCTCTTTGCGGCTTCCAGCACGCAGTCCACTACGATTTCGGACAGGTTGTCACCTTCACGGATAATCGGAGCGCGGACGCCGCGGGATATGGTACCTACCATTTTAGACATTATGATATTCCCCCATTTTTAAATTTGTGGACATTGCCACCATTACTATTCTACGGTTTGTTGCCGAAATAAGCAAGTAATTCCTGACATAAAGCGACAAAAAAATTGTATCTGGCCGGAATCGTTTTGAATTGACAATATCGTTATACGATATTATAATAAAAATAAGAAATATCGAGTATCGATATCAGGGGCTCAGGAATTCGGATGTAATGGAATCCAAACCAGGGAAAAGTCAGGAAAAACCATCAAAGAGAAAAACATTTAAAAAGGAGGAAACGGGTATGCCCAGAGAACAGTTTCAGAGTTTGACGGAGCCCATGTACTATATTCTGATGTCGCTTCAGGATGAGTGCTGCGGAGTGGATATTATGGAAAAAGTAAGAGGTTTATCGGGCGGGCGAGTGCAGGTTGGTCCCGGAACTCTGTATGCGCTTCTGGCAAAATTCCAGGAGGGGGATATGATCGAAGAGACAAGGCAGGAAGGACGGAAAAAGTGGTATAGGATTACGGAGAAAGGAAATGACTCCCTGAAAAAGGAGTACCGCCGCATTTTAGCCATGGCCAGGGACGGGGCCGCCGGATTGGAGGGGGATAGGGATGCTGTATTGGAGATGGAAAAACTTTGGGATTTTGGACGTTCCGGCAATGGAGTGCTTCTTTGAAAAAATGGCAGCGCGGGGATGGATGCTGAGAGACGCCCGGGGGAGTTTCTGGGGATTTGAGCGGCAGACTCCAAAGGATGTGAAATTTTCAGTTGCCATCCTGAAGGATGTTTCCATGTGGGAAGGCAGTGAGAATGAGGAATCGAGAAATTTTCAGTTCTATTGTGAGAGTGCAGGGTGGCATTTTGTGTGTGCTGAGAAGTGCAGGCAGATTTTGTGGAGCGATAACAGGGATATCGTTCCCATAGAGACAGATGAGGAAATGAAAATGGAAGCGGTGAAGACCCAGTATCGGAAACAGGCCGCATTTACGATGTTTGTGGGTGTGCTTTGGACCTTGATTTATTTTTGGCCTGTACTGGCAGGAGGTGCGGAACTGGGTGGGTATTTAATGAAGTCACTTCTGGAAAGTAATGCGGGGATTTTGGTGCTGTTCTGTATACTGTACCTGCTTTTGGGCGGTTTGGCCGGTATCGTTTCCTATCTGGTTTGGTGTCAGATGGCAAAGAGAAATTTATCACGGAAAATGCCGGTGCTGTACAGACCTTATTCTGTCTTTATGGTAAAAGACATTGCTGAGAAAGTTTTTTGCCTGCTGTTGGTTGTACTTTTCTATATCACTGTGGTGCGTGTGACTGTTCAGGAACGTGACTGGAGGACACTGACGAACCTGTTAGTATTTTTTATTGTCTTTTGGGGTGTGAGTCTTTTTTCACAGAGCAGAAGGAAAAAGGGTTTTCGCTGGAGGTACCTTGCAGCCGGTATGGCTGCCGTAATGATTATGATGTTTGGGATGTATAAAATAGATACGATTTTCGATATGGAGTCGTCCGGGGAGGATACATGGATGACCGGAAATGGTCCGTTCCTGAAATGTTCTGAACTTTTTGCGGGGAATAAGAATGCGGAAGGTGAGGAAACGGAAAAGAAAGAAGCAGAAGATAGAGAGGAAGGGAGGTCAGTTCATACGAGAAACGCCAGTATTTTGCTGGAAAGTGAAAGCTACAACACATTCCCGAGTGAGATCTGCAGGGAGGACTTTTCCTATACTTTATACAAATCCAGATATAAAGCAGTCTTGAATTATATACGGAAATTGTCAGAGAACCGACCAGGTTATGAGGAAGACGGTGATTATTGGGACGGTTCTATCTATATCCGGCGCTACAGTGATCAGAGAGGTATTCCTACGGAACAGGAAACAGCAGACGGAGCTGCGGCAGGCGATGTGCCGGCTGAGGTGATTTACCGGATATCTGTTTTACGAAACGGTCCCTATATACTGGTGATCCGATACAAGGACCAGGGCCCGGGGTTAAGCAAGGAAATCGTTGACAGCCGTGCAGCTGATAAAATGAAGAGATTGCCGGGGATTTTATAAAGTGTCTGCATGGAGAATCGGGGACCCGGAGGACGGTGGAGCAGAGATAAAAAAACGGCGTATAGGGAATAGAATGTATTTTGGCTGTCTGCCGGGAGAACATTTCTATGACTATACGCCGTCTTTCTTTCAGTCCGGTATCTGCCGACCTTCATGGTCCATATGGTAATTTTCTTTGTAGATAAGCTGTGAGACAGGGACAAATTCATAGCCTTTGTCCTGCAGTGTGGTGATGAGAGTATCCAGCGCGTCTTTGGTATATTTGGCACCGTTATGGCAGAGGATAATGCTGCCGTTGCCCAGGTGGGAATCTTCGGTGACCCTTTTGATGATATCATCAGCGCCGTAATCCTTCCAGTCGAGAGAATCCACATCCCACTGTATGGGGTAGTAATGATTGGCACGGGCATTTTTTACTACATCATTGTCATAGTCTCCGTAAGGAGGGCGGAACAGGAACATGTCATAGCCGGTCAGCTCTTTGACCTTGTTGTGTACGGACATGAGTTCCTGCGTTTTCTCCTCATCGCTGAGCTTTGTCATATATTTGTGGTTTTCGCTGTGGTTGCCCAGATCATGTCCTGCCTCGTAAATCTTTTTTACATCATCAGGATAACTGGAAACCCAACCGCCGGTCATGAAAAAGGTGGCCTTTACCTGGTGTTTGGCCAGGATATCCAGAAGAGCGGCTGTATCCTGATTGCCCCAGGCAGCATCAAAACTGATGGCTATCTGGGGCTTGTCAGTTTGTACACAGTATATGGGGAGCTCACGGCTTCCCACTGTGCTGCTGACAGAGATGACACCGGGCAGATATGTGACGGCACAGAGGACGAGGGCACCGCAGAAGAGCAGTGTTATGGCTGTGTTGAGAAGTTTCTTTAACATGGCAGACCTCCGCAATAGATGTTGTTTACATCATATGCCGTCCGGGATAGAAAAAGAACGCGGCAGACAGGGAAAGGGCTGTGCGCAGCCTGAACCGCGCACAGCCCTGAAAGCAGGGGATTATTTCCGGTAGAAGTTTCTTCCGTAGGAATCATATTCCTCGGTGATCCAGCGTGCTTTTGCTTTGATCGCCTCGTCATCCGGTGCGCCGTATGTGCTGGCCCAGAATACAAAGCCGCCTCCCGGCGCAAAGTTATCAATACATTTGCGGACTTCAGCTCTGACAACCTCCTCGGAGGTGTCCGGCCAGCCTGCAGGGCCTGAGGAATCCCAGCAGCCTTCCAGTACCAGGCTGTTTCCGTATTTTTTCTTGATACCTGCCAGGTCATTCATGGTCTGGGCGGGATTCCAGGCACATACGCCGAAGTCACGCCAGTCTTCTATGAAATCCTCACATCGGCCGCAGTCGTGCATATCAATGGGGATTCCGGCCTCCTGCGCGAATTTTGCTTCGCTTGCATGGAAGGGTTTTATCATCTCCCGGTACATCTCCACAGAGATAAACGGATTGGTTGCAGTTGCCGTATCGTCTGTGATCGCCCATACATCCGGTTTGTAATAGTCCCTGACTTTGCTGCATATCTGGAGATAGAACTGATTCATATACTCAAACAGCGCCATGACTTCATCCGGTTCCTCCAGCATGGCGCAGAGGCCTTCTGTAAATCCCATAAAATTCATGAGCTGCTGGAAGTATCCAACATGTATGGTGGCAGTCACGGATGTCTGTGTTCTGTCAACACGCTCCAGATCCTTTTTCGCCATGGTTTCCCAGTCAATATGTGAAATATCAGGAGCCTTGATGACATCACGCCAGTGGCAGATGTCGTCCAGTATGAAGCGGCCCGGTTTAGGCAGGGACATATAGCCGGTTTCCTTTGTGGCAACGTATTCCACACCCCAGATATCAAAGCCGCCCATAGGCGTCTTGCGGGCGTTCAGGAATCCGGGCCCAACCCAGGCGGTAGCCGGAGCATGTCCCGGGGACGGAATCAGAAGCCTTGGTATCCATTCCGGGGTTTCACCGCGCAGAGTCATCAGATAGTTATCTTTTTCAGTTAACATAATATTACCTCCTTCTTATAGATGAAGCACAGAGAGTATCCGTTTGTTCAGGCCCGGGAAGTCTTCTTGTTGCCGCCGGTGACTACGATATAGATGGTGGCGCCAAGTACCAGACAAAGTGTGGAGACTGCGGTAATCCGCCATTCAGCCCTCAAAACATTCAGGTTCAGCAGATTTTTCACACCGTTGATGAGATAAGGGGAGAGGAACTGTCCGAGCCCCACACAGCTTGTATACACAGCGATCGCCTGGGAACCGAATTTGGGTTTTGCCGCTGTCCCTGCAATGAGCAGGTTGTAAGTGGGGTTGTAAAAGCCAAATCCCAGGCCGAAGATTGCTCCGCACATAATAAACAGGGCGAAATTCTGGGCAAAACAAAGAATCGCCAGCGCCAGTCCCACAAGCCCTGTGGAAATGACAGCCATATACCGCTGTGTCCTTTTGTGCAGACTTCCGAAGATCAGACCGGCTATAAATGCAAATATAGTATTGGTAGATGCAACCATAGAAACCTGGCCGGCACCTCCGATGCTCTCTCCGGTTATGACAAGTGACAGTTCCACATTAAATGACATCATACATGCGTTAAAAAATATGGCAAACAGGAGAACATAGAAGGTCTTTCTGGTATACTTTTTTTCTCCGGCATTTGCCGCGGTGCGTTCCTTTTTGATCGGTTCATTGGAGGGGCAGAAAAAGAGTACCAGGAGTGCAACCGGGATTGCAAACAGATAGCCCCAGAAGGCATGCCGCCATCCAAAGGAGGTCAGCCAGCCGCCCACCATAGTGACGGCAGCACCGAACAATGCACCGAACCCAGCTCGAAACCCCAGAAGCCGGGCCTTTTCTTCGCCCTCATACAACTGCTGAATGATCGCGTTGGCCAGCGGGAAAACCGTTCCTGACCCCATGCCGTAGATAACCCTCATAACAAGGATAGCCGGCAGATTAAATACGAAATAAGTTCCGAAACCTGCAGCAAACATAATACAGGCACAGCCGATCACAATTTTCTTAATAGGAAAAATCTGTATCAGCTTACCGGACATCAGAGAGCAGACGATCATCATAAGGGACGGGATGGTGGAGAACAGCTTTACGGTAGTGACATCATACTGCGGAAATTCCTTGACCATGTAGGCCAGAGATGACGCGTTGATGGTTGCCAGATATAACAGGGTACTGACAGACAACACGGCCACAGTATTCATTAAAGTGTATTTTTTCTTTTCTGCCATAGTGATTCCTCCCTTGTGGTCAGATGGAGAATAAGGGGCTGCTGTCAATTGCAGACTCTACGATCTGTGTCAAGATCTTTTTATCTATGAAGAGGGCAATGACTGCAGCATGTATTTTTATGGTTGGAGACAGAGCCTCCTTTTTCATTGCTTCCGTATCCGTGAGGGATATCATAATGACCTCACTGCGCTCCATGGATGCTTTGATATGGCCTATGATGCCGTTTTGTTCGGTGATATTCCGGGCAATGTTTTTAAAGAGCTGTTTCAGCAGGATCTCCGTCTGTTTTACATCCTCGCAGGAGCTCCATTCCAGAGAAATAACACTGGCCTCATCCTGTGTATAGGCGTTCAGAGTGATGATCGTGTTATTCCTGCGCAGAGATTGGGAGGCGTGTTCGTGATGCTCATGGGTGTGGCTGTGGTGGTCATGTCCGTGTGTAGCTTCGTGGGATATTTCATTCATAAGAATCACCCTCCAGTATAAAATCCCAAATACAGTGGGAAACAGGCTGGTTTGCAGAAGTCCGGAAAATCTTTGGAACCCTGCCCATATCCTGTATCTGCCGTTCGACTGCTTTCAGCGTATCCGGTGTGACCAGGTCCATCTTGTTGATCAGTACGGTATCCGCGTTTATAAGCTGGCCTGTGATCAGTTCATGAAGCGGTACAAGGAGACGTTCCCAGCGTGAAGCGTCAGCCACAATACAGATTCTGGAGGAGAGGGCCATGCTGTCAGCCAGGTTTTTTTGGATCAGATGGGGATAGGCCAGGCCGGTGGTCTCCAGGATCAGCCAGTCCGGCTGAAGTTCTTTTTCAATCTTACTGACGGTCGACAGCAATTCGCCGGACAAGGTGCAGCAGGCACATCCGGAAAACAGGTTTTCAACCTGATATCCGTTTCCCCGCAGCAGCTTGTCATCAATGCCTTCCTCCCCGACTTCATTTTCCAATATCACAACCTGATATTTTTTATCATTTAAGGCATGTCCGGTTATGTAATAGGCAAGCTGCAGCAGGAGCGAGGTCTTTCCGGAACCAAGGAATCCTCCAAGGATCAAAACTTTCATAATGATTCACCTCTTTCTATATTAGAAGCAGATGATTCGAGAGACTGTGCACACAGATTTCTGAATTAATTGAATTATAAAATGAATTGAAAGATAAAAATAGGAGATGAGCGCACAAAAAACAGAAAAAATAGAGGTCTCATTTGGTGTGATAAGCACAAATTAATTGTCTGTGTCGAATTATGTATTTTTTTGACGTTTTATGGTATGATTTACTTTAGTACTACAGCGTGTTTTATTACAAGGGGGGAACTTTATGAAGTTAAGTATGCACATGATCGCGAACAGGATATATTTTCTTGATATGGAGATAAATTTAAGTGACAGCGACCCGCCGGTCTTGAAAAGTGCCAGACTTGTGTACGCCACAGACTGTGCATATATCTATGCAGAGGGCAGTGATACCATATGCGCTGCGGAATCCGGCAGCATCAGGCTCCGGGATGTGAATCTGGCGGAGGGTTTTGATATCATCCAGAGTGTGTTTGACTTTTATGATGACTGGCAGCAGAATATTCTGGAGCTGGTGCTTCAGAGGTCATATCAGGACCTGGTGGATGCCTGTTTCCGTGTCTTCCACAATCCTATGATCATGTTTGATGCAGACTGCAAGGTTCTGGGGATGAGTTCCCAGTATGGGGAGAATGACGTGGACAGGGAGTGGGCCTATCTGTCACGCCACGGTTATTCCTCCATTCAGGCTCTGGAATATATGAAATCTTACTATCCTGACCACGATTTTGAGTATGAGAAAATACTGCCGTTTCATTTTAAAGGAACTATTTTAAACTGTGAAGGAATCACCGGTGCCCTTATATACCAAAATGAATTTTTTCTGAGGATCAATGTGATAGAAAAAGAAAGACCGCTGAATTACGGGGATTATCAGATACTGGAGATGCTTCTGCACATTATGCATCAGCATTTGGAAAAGAAGGAGGGAGAAAAGGAGAAGAACGCTGAAAATTCTGTATTCTTCAGTCTTCTGAACCGGGATGCCGTGGATGATGAAAAGCTGGCAAGGAAACTTGATTATGCCGGCTGGAAGGTTTCAGACGAATACCAGATTGTCCTGGTGTGTCCAAAGAGAACGGAAATGTCGGCAAAGGCAGCAGAGGTCCTGCGGACTACGATTATGAATATATTTCCGGAGAGCAGGATCGTAGGCGGTGAGAATGCTTTTGTTCTCATATGGAATCTCAGTAAATGCGGCAGCTTTAAGAGGGAACGCGTACGGCTTCTGTTGGAGCAGACAGAGGCTGATGTGAGCATGAGTCTTTGGATGGAAGGGATTTATAACGTATGGCATTTATACAGACAGGCAAAATCTGCGCAGAATATGAAAACATGGTTTTCCGGGGAAACAGACCGTATTTTTGATTTTTATAAGGCGGCAGCAGACCATATCCTTCTGTCAGGCGATATGGAGGATATGGTGTATGCCTGCCATCCGGATGTGAGAAGACTGTGGTTAAGGGAACAGGAGGAGAAGGACGGCCTGTTTGCTACCTTTTCCTCTTATCTGAAACATGAGCGCTCCGTACTGAATACCTCACAGGATGTCTATATTCATAGAAATACCTTATTATACAGAATCAGGAAAATAAAAGAGTTTCTGGAATCCGATCTGGATGACGCCTATACCAGGAATTATATGCAGCTTTCTGTCATGGTATTGGAATTATATGAGATGCTGCATAAAAATCAGCCTTAATTTTAAAGATACTGCTTGTAAAACAGCGTGCAAAAGGATATAATAGAAAAAACGCGTGCTATATATTGGAAAAGCGTGTGTTTTGCGTGCGAAATATTCTTATAAAAATTTCCGGAGGCGGATTATGGCGGGGACAATACAACAGATTGCGGAGCTGGCAGGGGTGTCACGGGGAACTGTGGACCGGGCTTTGAACAACCGGGGGAGGATCAACCCCGAAGTGGCTAAGAAAATAGAACAGATCGCAGATGAGATCGGATATGTGCCAAAACACAGGAAAAAGGCGGACAGCACAGGAAAACAGAGCGGCAGGGGAAAGCGTGTCGGAGTCGTGACACAGCTATCCCAGTCCTCCTTTATGCTCCAGGTCAACAAGGGAATCCGGGATGCGGCGAAAAAGCTGGCGGATCAGGGCGTGGAAGTGCTCATAAAAGAGAACGCTTCTGTGGATGAGGCAGAGCAGATGCGTGCGATCACAGAGCTGGAGGAGGAAGGCATGGACGCGCTGGCTGTGATGCCGGTGGACTGCGATAAGGTGAGGGTGAAGCTGAATGAGCTGACCGAGGAGAAGAACATACCGGTGGTCACTTTTAATTCCGATATTGTGGGAACAAAACGCTGCTGCTTTGTGGGCCTTGACAACTGGAAAAGCGGACAGACCGCAGCAGGACTCATGGGGATGATGATGCGCGGCAAGGGAAAGGTTCTGGTTATCACCGGATATTTTTCCAACAGCGCCGGCAGCCGCAGGGTGGACGGTTTTGTGGAGGAACTGAAGAAGAGTTTTCCGGAAATGGATCTGGTGGGGGTGCAGAGCAGTTTTGACCACACAGATGAAGTGGAGAAGATCATCGTAAACTCCATGTCGGCATTCCCGGATCTGGAGGGCATCTTTGTGGCCTCCGGCGGGCAGGCGGGAGTCAGAAAGGCATTTGACAAGCTGAGCCTGGAAAAGCGTCCGTATGTGATCATCTATGACCTGACACCAAAGAATGAGAAGGCGCTTCTGGAAGGCACCGTGGACTTTCTCATTGACCAGGAGGGATACGACCAGGGGTACCGGGCGCTTTCCATTCTGTCTGATATGCTGAGAAGAGGAAGAATGCCGGAAAAAGAATATATGTATACAGAGATCAATATAAAGACAAAATATAATCTGTAACAGGTCCGTGCTGCGGCAGGGACGGGAACGGGAGTCCGGGAAACCGGACTCTTTTTGCGTTACATAGGAAGATAAAACAGAGCAGCCATGGTATGCGCCTTGTCGGATATAACGCCTTATCGGATATAACGCCTTATCGGATATAACGCCCTGCCGGATTTGCTGCCTAAAAAGCACACAATGAAAAGCACGCATATATTATTGTGAAAATGCTACAAAACCAACTCTTAAAATTGTGCACAAAATAGAAAGGTTGTGAAAATAAAAAAAGTGCTTGCACATTTAATGTGCGTGTGATACTATAAAAGCACAAAAGGAAAGCACGTAAAACGCACACATAAATAAAAAGCACGCAAACATGGATGAAAAAAACAGGAGGAAAGTTTTTATGAAGTATGTAGAATTTGATCAGAGCAGACCAATGGATTTGGTTTTACTGGGCCGTGTGGCAATCGACTTTAACCCGGCTTACAATGACCAGGTGAAAGAGGAGTTTAAACCTCTGAAAAAAGTGCATATGTTTGAGAAGTTCGTAGGCGGTTCACCGGCCAACATCGCTGTAGGTGTTACAAGACACGGCATGAAAGCAGGATTCCTGGGAAAGGTTTCCGATGACCAGTTTGGCGAGTATGTAGTGGATTATTTTGATGAGCAGGGTATTGATACCTCACACATCACAAAATGCACCGGCGGCGAGAAGCTGGGCCTGACATTTACCGAGATGCTGTCACCAAAGGAAAGCAGCATTCTGATGTACAGAAACTGCATCGCTGATTTACAGCTTCATGTGGATGACATTGATGAGGAATACATAAAACAGACAAAGGCAATCCTGATCTCCGGAACAGCGCTGGCTGAGAGTCCATCAAGAGAAGCAGCCATCAAAGCCGTTCTGCTGGCAAAGAAAAATAATACGAAGATCATCTTTGACATTGACTACAGAGAGTATAACTGGAAGAACAGTGATGAGATCGCAATCTACTATTCCATGGTAGCAAAAGAAGCAGACATCATCATGGGCTCAAGAGAAGAGTTTGACCTGACTGAGAAGCTGATCCAGCCGGGCATGACAGATGAAGAATCCGCAGCCCTGTGGCAGAGCTACAACGCCAAGATCGTTGTGATCAAACACGGCATGAAGGGCTCCACCGCTTACACCTGTGACGGACAGAAATACTCCATCAAACCGTTCCCGGTTGACGCAAGAAAAGGCTTCGGCGGCGGCGACGGATACGGTTCAGGCTTCTTATACGGACTGTATCAGGGATGGGAAGTGATCGACTGTCTGGAATTCGGTTCCGCAGAGGCTTCCATGATGGTCAGAAGCAACAACTGTTCCGATTCCCTTCCGGGACCGGATGCAGTGCACGCATTCATCAAAGAGGAAAAAGAAAAATTCGGCGAAATGATCGCAAGAGTATAATGGTTTTGACAGGTCTGCGCACTTACTGCGCTGACCGTACGGAAACGCAGCGTCATAGCGGTTACAGACAACCGTTGACATAGATACTAACATAAACACTGACTGCGGGGCGGGCCGGGAGTTTCCCCCCTCGCCCATGTGGCAGGCAGCGCCTGCCCGGTATATGAAAGGAGATTAATCATGGCAAAGACAACAAGAATGACGGTTGCACAGGCTATCGTTAAGTTTTTAGATAATCAGTATGTATCCATGGACGGTGTGGAAACAAAATTCGTGGAAGGTTTCTTCACCATTTTCGGACACGGCATTGCAGTAGGCCTGGGAGAGGCACTGGATACCAATCCGGGACAGTTAAGAGTTATGCAGGGAAGAAATGAGCAGGGTATGTGCCATGTGGCAACAGCATTTGCAAAACAGAACAACAGAAAGAGCATCATTCCCTGTGCTTCATCCGTAGGACCGGGAGCTGCCAATATGGTAACTGCCTGTGCCACAGCAACTGTAAATAATATTCCGCTTCTTGTATTTCCGGCAGATACATTTGCATCCAGACAGCCTGACCCGGTTCTGCAGCAGTTAGAGCAGAGCAGCAGCCTGGCTACCACAACAAACGATGCGTTCAAGCCGGTCTGCAAATACTGGGACAGAATCACCCGTCCGGAGCAGCTTATGACAGCGCTGATCAACGCAATGCGCGTGCTGACAGACCCGTCAGAGACAGGTGCATGCTGTATCGCACTTCCTCAGGATGTGGAAGGGGAATCTTATGATTACCCGGATTATTTCTTCGAGAAACGCGTACACAGGATCACCCGTCCGGTGGCTGTGGAAGAAGAGCTGGAAGATATAGCCGAAATCATTGCAAAAGCAAAGAGACCACTGCTTATCGTAGGCGGCGGTGTGAAATATTCAGAAGCCGGCGAGACCGTTGAAAAATTCTGTGAGGAGTTTCACATTCCCTTTGGCGAGAGCCAGGCAGGGAAAAGTGCGTGCCAGACCAGCAACCCTTACTGCCTGGGCGGTATCGGTGTGACAGGAACCCTGGCATCCAATGTCATTGCAAAAGACGCGGATGTGGTGATAGCAGTAGGCTCCAGACTTTCCGACTTCACAACAAGCTCCAAACATTTATTCAGAAATGAAGACGTGAAATTCGTGACCATCAACAACAACAGATACCATGCATACAAGATGGACGCTGTAAAAGCCATCGGTGACGCGAAAGTGACAGTGGAAGCTCTGGCAGAGAAGCTGCGTGCCAAAGGATATGTTTCTTCCTACAACGGAGAAATCGAAGCTGCCAAAGAAGCATGGGACAAAGAGTGGGACCGCCTGGCCGGAATCGAATACACAGGTGATGACTTTGAACCGATCATCAAGGCCAGAGACCCGAGAACCGTTCCTGAGTTCGTAAAACTCACAAATGGTAAGATCACACAGACTGCAGCACTGGCTGCTATCAATAAAACGATTGACAAGGACGCTACCATCATCACAGCAGGCGGTTCCCTGCCAAGCTGTATGCAGCGTATGTGGAAAACAGACAAGAGAGGCGGATATCATGCAGAGTACGGCTATTCCTGCATGGGCTACGAAGTGGCTGCCACTCTGGGCGTAAAATTTGCTGAGCCGGACAATGAAGTATACTGTGTGGTAGGAGACTCCAGTTTCCAGATGCTTCACAGCGAGATAATGACGATCATGCAGGAGAGAAAGAAAGTAAACATCCTGGTATTCGATAACTGCGGATTCGGCTGCATTAACAATCTGGAAATGAATCACGGTATCGGCAGTATTGCCACAGAGTTCCGTTATACAGATGGCAAGAAACCGACCGGGGACCTGATTCCTGTAGACTACGCAAAAATCGGCGAGGGCTATGGCCTGAAGACGTATACCTGCAGGACCATCGCTGAACTGGTTGCCGCTCTTGAGGATGCGAAGAAACAGGATATTGCCTGTCTCTTTGATCTGAAGGTAATTCCGAAAACCATGACAGACGGTTATGAATCCTGGTGGAATGTGGGTATTGCCACAACTTCTGACAAGGACAGTGTAAAGAAAGCATGCGAAGGCGTTATGACAGGACGTAATGAGTCCAGAGCTTATTAATTTTATATAAACACAGGATGCCGCACGGACCCATCCGCCCTTGGCACAGCCCTCCATTCCCTGAACGGAATGTCTGCGGCAGTGCAGGGAAATCGGGCCGGTGCGGCAAAACCAGATGCTGCAGCCGGTTATCCCGGCTATGGCAGGATAACAGCATACAAGACAAGGAGGATATTTAGATATGGGAAAAGTGTTCGGATACCCGGAATTTGACGCAAACGGTGAAAAGATTCTGACAACCTATGACAACGAATATAAAGACATGATGATGGACATCCGTGTTTACCGCATGAAAGCCGGTGAGACAAGATCATTCAAAAGGGACGGGGAGGAGCTGGCTGTACTTCTGCTCTCCGGAAACATCACCTATGCATGGGATGGAAACAAGGAGACTGTCAGCAGAAAAGATGTATTTACAGAAGGCCCCTGGTGCGTTCATGTGTGTACAGGAACAGAAGTCAGCGTAACTGCAGAGGCAGATTCCGAGATTTTAGTACAGTGTACAAAGAATGATACAGAGTTTGCAGCAAAATTATACAAACCGGAGGATGCTCCCTGGGGTTATTCCTGCAAGGGCAAATTCGGAAATGTTGCCAAGAGAAGAGTCAACACCATCTTTGACCATGATATCGCTCCCTGGTCTAACATGGTTCTGGGTGAGGTTCTCAATGACAGAGGAAACTGGTCAGGATATCTGCCTCACAGACATCCGCAGCCGGAGACTTATTACTTTATGTTCGACCGTCCGGAAGGCTTTGGTGCCAGCTTTGTGGGTGACCAGGTTTTCAAAAGCACAGACGGAAGCTTTTCAGCGATCCCGGGTGGTGAACTGCATCCCCAGGCAGTGGCTCCCGGCTTTCAGATGTACACCTGCTGGATGATCCGCCACATTGAGGGTAATCCGTGGCTGCAGACAGACCGCTGTGAAGACGAGCGGTATACCTGGCTGCACGACGCAGAATTTTAGTATTCAAACAGACATTTCATAAAATATAGAAAAGAAAAAGGAGAACACGATTATGGCAAGAGAATTTATCGTACCGGGTCAGATCATTTCCGGTTCAGGCGCATTAAATATGGCAGAGGAAGTATTAAAAGGACTTGGAAAAAAGGCCCTTATTGTTACAGATAAAGTGATGATTCAGTTGGGAAACTGCGCAAAAGTTGAGGCAGCCCTGAAAAACCAGGGAGTAGAATATGCCATTTACTCTGAGATCGTAGGCGAGCCCACAGATACCATGATTGAAAACGGCCTGAAATTATACAAAGAGGAAGGCTGTGACTTTTTAGTGGCTCTGGGCGGAGGAAGCCCCATTGACTCCATGAAAGCCATCGGTTCTCTGGTTATAAACGGCGGATGTATTTCCGATTATATGGGCAAAGTGATTGATGTGGAGATGCCTCCTATGGTAGCGATTCCGACCACAGCCGGAACAGGTTCCGAGGCAACACAGTTTACGATCATCACAGATACAAAGAAAAATATCAAAATGCTGTTAAAGGGCAAAGTCCTGATGCCAAGCCTGGCGATCATTGATCCGCAGTTCACCATGACGGCACCGCCTAAAATCACAGCAGCCACAGGTCTCGATGCTTTATGCCACGCAGTGGAGGCATACACATCCAGAAAAGCACAGACACTTTCCGATACATTTGCCATGTCAGCAGTAAAACGTATCTTCAAATATCTGCCGGCTGCATTCAAGGACGGCAGCAATGAGGAGGCCAGAGTACAGATGTCCGTAGCTGCTCTGGAGGCTGGTATTGCATTTAACAATGCATCTGTCACCATCATTCACGGAATGAGCCGTCCGATCGGCGCTCTGTTCCATGTAGCTCACGGCCTTTCCAATGCCATGCTGCTGAAAGAATGCCTGACCTTTGCTCTGGAAGGGGCATATGACCGCTTTGCAGACCTGGGACGCGCAGTGGGTGTTGCAGTGGATACAGATTCCGATAAAGAGGCAAGTGAGAAGTTCCTTGCAGCAGTGGAAGCTATTACAAAAGAGCTGGAGACACCTACATTGGGTGAATTTGGTATTGATAAGGATGAGTTCTTTAAGGTGATTGATAAGATGGCGTTCGATGCCATGGACAGTGGTAGTCCGCAGAATACGATGAGAGAAGTTACGGAGGATGATGTGAAACAGATTTATAGAAATCTGTGGTAATTTGATTCCGTAAGGTGGTGAAGCTCCGGGACCGATGGATTGTCGGTTCTGGGGTTTTTTTGTGTGAGATGAAGGTGGATCAGAAGGCGGACGGAAGTGGATGGAAGCGGGCCGGGGAAGGGATATGCCTGTGAGCGAAGCGTTCCGCTGCCGGGGAGCTAACCTGCTCCCATTTACTAAATTCATCGGCAATGGCCTCTTCATTAAGTAACTGGGGCAGGTGGATCTCCCCGCGCTCCACTGAGACATCGCTCCCAGGCATATCCCTTCCCCGGCCCGCTTCCATCCACTTCCTGTTCTTCGGCGTCCCCGTTAGTTATAGTAGTTTTTAGTGCGAAAGTATTTGGAAAAGGTTGAAGTAGTTAAAACTTTGCGGTGTGAAAGAATTAATTTTGTTTTGTGAAAAGGGTTTCTCAGTGTGTCTGTCAGACTTGTATATTTACTGGGGAGTTTGCGTATAGGAGTAGCGGTGGCAGGTATTCGCACAATCATAAAGCTATTTTTGATAGGTGAATACCCGTAACTATTCCGCTAGTTCAAGGGTTATAATGTTTTTTCGAAAAAGAATCAGTATAGGGAAAAGAGTTTTCTTTTCTGTTCCGAGAGCAAACAGTATCGGATAGAGGGATTTTTTCGCTATAGAATGTCAGGACTGGTGGAGCGGGCGGGGGTCTCCTGTGGAAGACATTGCGGTAGAGAGCCTGAAAATCCATCGCTTACTAAGACTTAGGCGCGAAGTCTTTACTGAGCGTCTTAGTCGCAGTTAGCGATTAGTTGAAGGGGAACGAAGCTGGCTTCCACAGGAGACCCCCGCCCGCTCCACCGGGCCGTCCCCATACCAGCCACCCCACCCCGCCCGCTCCATCAGGCTGTCCCCATACCAGCCACCATACAAAAAACATTGCCATCTTGTAACTACTTGGCGAAAATGATAAACTGAAAACAAAACAATTATGAGGGAATGTGGAATGCGAAAGAGTATAACAAAGCTTTTTCTGGCAGCTCTCAGCCTTTTATGCATCAGCGGCTGTGCCGGCAGGGATGTGCGGGAACCGGAGCAGGAGATCATTATCGGGGTCGTGACAAAATCCAGGAACAGCGAATACTGGATGTCTGTCAATGCAGGTATGGAGAAGGCTGCCAAAGAGAGGAACGTGAAGACAGTCATTTTGTCCCCGGATACGGAGACCGACAAAAAAATACAGAAAAAAATGATACAGGACCTGCTGAAAATGCAGGTGGATGCCCTGGCGGTATCCCCCATTGATTCTTACGATAATCAGGATTACTATGCCCAGGCCCTGGAAATGGGAATTCCGGTGTATGCCTATGACACCCCTATCGCGGATGTGGAGGTCCCCTACATAGGCATTGACAATGAGACGGTAGGGTATGAGCTTGCCAGAGTGCTGGCTGATAAGATGGAGCACAAGGGGAACATTGCCATCATTGCGGGCAGCAGGCAGCAGACATCCCATGAGAAACGGATCGCCGGATTTGAAAAATACATGGAGCAGGAACCGGATATCCATATAGAGGTGGAGAAGAGCGGATACAGCAACCTGCGCGTATCGGAGCAGGAGATGGAGGAGATCCAGGCCAATTATCCGAATCTGGATGGGATTATGACCACCAGTGCCGTCACTGCCCTGGGACTTGCGGAAGCTACCAGGGGGAGCGGCATTGCCATAGCTACCCTGGATGACCAGGAGGACGCGATCCGGGCAGTGGAGGAAGGGCGCATCACTGTGCTGGGAGCCCAGTCCGGCTATGAGATTGGATATGAGACCGTGAAATATATAGTGAATGATAAAAAAGGAATCAAACAGGACCGTGAAAAGATTTTGGATACACAAATTTTGACCCGGGAAAACGTGGAAGATTATCAGAACCTAAAAAAATGACACAAAAATCAAAAAATAATCCCTGTCTTCCGGTTAGCTGCTGATCTGTACCCCAAAATCGGAATATTTTTAGAATGCCACAGGAAAACACGTAAAAATAAAACTATGGAATCTAAAATTTCTATTACTAGGATTTTCCCTGCAAAAAGGTAAAATAAAATCATCAAAAGGATGATTCAAAGAAAGGCAGGGAAACAAAATGGGAAAAGAATTAGCACAGAAAATAACCGGAGGAAAGCTGTCGTGGGGAACCAGACTGTCTTATGCCAGCGGTGATGTGGCGTGCAACGTTGTGTTCGGAATGATCGGCACGCTGCTTACTCTGTTCTACACAGACTATGTGGGAATCAGCCCGGCTACCGTAGGCCTGATGATGCTGCTGTCAAGGCTTTTTGACGGTGTGTCTGACCTCATCATGGGTGTTATCGTAGAGCGTACCAATTCCAAATGGGGAAAATCAAGACCGTGGATCCTCTGGATGAGCGTACCCTTCGCATTGTCAGCAGTTCTGCTGTTTACAGTGCCGCATACCACAGGAATGCTTCAGTTCCTTTATCTGTTTGTAACTTATAACTTCTGTACAACTGTATGTTATACAGCCATCAATCTTCCTTACGGAAGCCTCTCAGCCATGATGACCAGGGTTTCTTCTGAGAGAGATATGCTGAGTGTTGTGAGAATGGGACTCTCTCCCATCGGTAAGATCATTGCAGCCACCTGTACACTTCCAATCGTTAAACTTTTCGGAGATGATCAGGCAGCATGGGTTAAGACCATGTCCATCTGGGCAGTGCTGGCACTGATTCTTCTTCTGGTATGCTTCTTCAAATGTGAAGAGACCGTAAGGATTGAGGCAAAGGAAAAAGCAGAGAAAGTACCCCTTGGAAAAGGATTTGCAGCACTTTTTAAAAACCAGTATTTCTGGGCAGTTCTGGTATTATGGATGGTACAGAGTGTTTCCTTCGGTATCTCAGGAACCATTTTACCGTACTACTGCAAATACATATTCGGAAATGATACATGGATGTACAGTGCTCTTTTCCTGACAGAGACACTGACACTGGTAGCAGGCATCTTCGCCTGTACACCGCTGATTCGTAAATTCGGAAAACGTAATATTGCTCTTGTGGGTTCACTGATCGCGCTGGCAGGACAGCTTCTGTTCTTCTTAAATCCATACAGCTTCCCGTGGATGGTAATGAGCTGTGTGGCACGTGCCATCGGCCTGGCTCCGCTGAATGCGGTTGTATTCGGTATGGTAGGTGATGTAGTGGAATTCGGACAGTGGAAAACACACATCAGACAGGAAAGCCTTATTTTTGCCGGCGGTTCTATCGGAACAAAGGTAGGCGCAGGTCTTGCATCTGCAGCTATGACAGGGCTTCTCTCCCTGGCAGGTTATGTAAGCTCTTCTGTGGGAACCGCAGCCCAGCCGGAAACAGCACTTAACATGATCGTAAATATTTATAAATTCGGACCGATTCTTATTGCAGCAGTGGCATTTATCACACTTGCTCTGTACAAATTGGATAGGATGTACCCGGATATTATGAAAGAGTTGATCGAACGTGAGTCAAGAGGGGAGTTATAAGATATGAAAGAACGTACATTGATTACCATCAGCCGTCAGTATGGCAGCGGCGGCAAGGAAATTGCAGAGCTGCTTGCAAAGAAAATGGAGACCCGCTGCTATGACAGACAGATTCTGTACCTGGCAGCAGAGAAGTTGGGCGATTCAGACATGGATATGGATACCATTTTGGATATGTCTTATAAAATGCCGGATAACAGCATGGGTTCCTTTATGGAGGGTGTGAATTCCCTGGGATATGAATCCATTCCTTCCTATAATAAAATGTATCGGGAACAGGCAAAAGTTATCCGCAGGATCGCGGAGAAGGAGAGCGCTGTATTTTTGGGAAGATGTGCGGACGTGGTTTTAAAAGAATTTCCGGAATGCTACAATTTCTTCATCTACGCAGATGAGGAATTCCGAAGAGAGCGGGCAAAGGAATTTTACGGGAACAAATCCATAAAGGAACTGGAAAAAGAGAATAAGACACGTGAGCGTTACTATAACTATTATACAGGACAGAAGTGGGGAGACCCTCTGAACTATGATCTGATGATCAACACAAGCAGATTTTCCGTACAGAAGGCAGCAGACCTGATTTGGGATTATGTGACAAGCTGTCAGTCTGAGTGATATATGTGTTGCTGTAAATTTCAATATAAATTTCAATTATTTAATTATCAAGAAAGAGGTAAAAACATGAAAAAAGTAAAAGTAGGTATCGCAGGTTTAGGAAGATTAGGTAAAGTACACGCAAACAACATCGCATTCAAGATTCCGAATGCAGAGCTGACAGCGGCCTGCTCCATCATGCCGGCAGAGCTGGAATATGCAAAGAAGGAACTGGGTGTCCAGGATGTTTACTCTGATTACCGTGAAATGCTGGAAAAGGCAGACATTGATGCTGTGGCTATCGTAACTACAAGCGGTGAGCACTGCTGGCAGATCGCGGCAGCTCTTGACGCAGGAAAGCACGTTTTCTCCGACAAACCCCTTGGTGTTACGGTGGAGGAATGTAAGCTGGCAGAGGAAGCTGTTGAGCGTCATCCGGAGCTGGCATTTTTCCTGGGATTTATGCGCCGCTTTGACCCATCCTATGCGTATGCAAAGAAGAAAATCGAGGAGGGCGCAATCGGAACTCCTTACATGGTAAAGGCAACAGGGATTGACCCGGAAGCACTGGTGGAGGGCGCCATCAAGTTCGCGGCTACCAGCGGCGGTATCTTCATTGACATGGCGATTCATGATATTGACCTGATGAGATGGTTCTTAGGTTCCGACCCTGTTGAAGTTTACGCTGCAGGCGCGACCTTCAAACATCCGGAATTCAAAGAAGCAGGGGATGACGAGACAGGTGTAGCTATGTACCGCTGTGAAAACGGCGCACTGGGATTTGTACATGTGGGACGTACTGCAGCTCATGGTTACCATGTTGAGACAGAGATCATCGGTACCGAAGGCTCCCTGCGTATCAGTCCGGTTCCGGAGAAGAATCTGTGCATGATCTACGACAAGAACGGTGCAGTGGTTGAATGTGTAAGCGGGTTCCCGGAGCGATTCGCAGAGTCCTACCAGCTTGAGATGCAGGAGTTTATCAACTGTGTAGAATCCGGAAGAAAACCGGAAGTGACTGTATACGACGGAACAAAATCTACCCAGATTGGTTTCGCTACCACAGAAGCATGGAAAAAAGGCGGTATTGTTAAAATCGAATATTGATCCGTATTCCTATATTGTTTACAGGAAGACCTCTATAGACCGGAAGTGTGCTGCTTTTTTAGCGGCACACTTCTGTTATTCTTTTGTTACTGTTCACACGCCACTGTCCCGCGAAGCGTGTTGCTGGGCACGCAGTGAACAGTAACATTCTTTACCGAAGTCTTCGGAGGCGTGATTTCTAATGGGTTCTATGTTATAATGTACGCATAAGTGACGTGCGTCAGAATGTATGAACGGCAAAGGAGAGAGTATGCTGCAAAGTATCAGAAGCAAGGTGCTGCTGGCAATTCTGGTGGTGACCATAGTGACCGCCTGTTCTATCACTGTGGTATTTTATTTTAAATCAGCAGGGATGATAGAGGAGAATTATTCCACGAACCTTTACGGCAGGGTAAAGCAGACGGTTACCTCCCTGGATGATTCCCTCCAGGAAATTTACTATATCAACGTAAAAGCAGCCAGCGATATAAATATGGTCCAATACATAAAAGAATACAGGTCATCACATAGCGGTGAAGCCCTGGATGGGATTGCAGAACTTCTGAGAAATTACCGCACAGAATACAAGGATTTAAGCTCGCTGTATTTCATTTTTCCGGATGAGAGGATCGCTGTCACCTCAGAGGACTATCCTGTGTGCAAAAGGGATATTCCGGAGGCGGAGATCGAGAAGATACGCCGGACGGAGACCGAGGAAGCAGTCCCCATAATGTTCGGGGATATGGTCCATGACACGGGAAAACAGCTTTCCTGCATTCAGGCTGTCACAGATGATGACGGCATCGTGCTGGGATATATGCTGGCAAACACAGAGGAGAGGACACTTTTTTACGAATATCTGGAACCTGTGTATGATGAGAAGGTGTCCAAGGCGCTGATTCTGGATAAAAACAGGGAGATCGTCACAAGCAAGGATTATGAGAGTGTGGGGCAGGTATATGAGGGCGTGGACCGACTGCCAAGTACCAGCGGTATTGAGAGTCAGGATGCCAGGGAGATCCGTATTTTCTATCAGGGGGCATTTTCCAAATGCGGTCTGTATATGGATATTCAGAAAAGTGAGGTTCTGCGGGATTTGAAGCAGATGCAGATATTTCTGGTGGCTATTTTTCTGCTGTTTCTCATGATCGGCGGCATTCTTGCCACATCCATTACCAGAGCCATGTATAAACCCATTAAAAATATGACAGATACCGTGGAAAAGGTCAGCAAAGGTGATCTGAGCCTTCGGGTGGATGTGACCACAGAGGATGAGATCGGAACCCTTTGCCGGGAATTTAACCACATGCTTGACAACCTGGAGGATCTGATCGCCAGGGTGATCGAGGAGGAGAGACTGAAAAAGGACGCGGAGCTTGAGGCGCTGCAGTATCAGATCACCCCTCATTTTATGTACAATACACTGAATTCTATCAAATACGCGGCCCTGATAAAGGGAGAGAAGGAGCTGGGCGGCCTCATCGGAGATTTTGTGGAGCTGCTGCAGGCCAGCGTTAATAAGAAGGGAACTTTTATATCCGTGGCGGATGAACTGCATATTTTAAAAAATTACATCCATCTGCAGGAATTTCGCTATCAGGGAAGTTTTGATGTGGAGTACGATATTGCGAAGGATGCTTATGGATGTTATATTCCCAGGCTGATCCTGCAGCCCCTGGTGGAGAATGCCATACTTCACGGAATTGATATGAAGGGCGGCAACGGGCGTCTTGTGATCAGAGGCAGAGTGGAGGGCACACGGCTGACGCTGTCTGTCATTGACAATGGGCGGGGAATGACAAAGGAGCAGATAGAGGAACTGCTCTCCAGCAAAGCCAAGAAGACAAACGGCCTGAGTGCCATCGGCGTGCCGAATGTGCGGGAACGTCTGGAACTCTATTATGAGGCGGAAGGCGGAATTACATATGAGAGCAGTGAAAACGGTACTACTGCCACCATCTTCCTGCCGGCAGACAGGGAAGTGAATATTTGACAGACAGATAAAATGTGACAAAGGGGATGAGGCCTATGTTTCGTACATTATTAGTGGATGATGATTTTTTAGTCAGGAGTTATTTGAAGACTCTGAATGCCTGGGAGAAAGCAGGATATGAGGTGGTAAAGGATGTACAGGACGGCGAGGAGGCCCTGCACGTTCTGGAGGAAGAGAAGATTGACGTGATCATCACAGACATCTCCATGCCGCTTATGGACGGCATTGAACTGATACGCCATATCAGGGAAGAGAAGGAAAATATATACATCATGGTTCTGAGTTGTCATGATGATTTTGAGTATGTCAAGGAGGCCATGCGCCTGGGAGCAGACGAGTATATCCTGAAAAATACTCTGGATGAGGATACACTTTTGGATATCCTGGAAAAGTCCAGGCACCAGATCGAGTCACGACTGGAGAAAAGCAGTGAGCAGGAACGGACCAGGAAACTGATTCGTATGGGAAGCCATACCCTGAAATACCACTTTTTCAACGGCATTCTCTCCGGCACCTTAAACGGGCAGGAGCGGGAGGCAAAGAGAGCAGAAGCCGGTATCCGCGGGCGGTTCCAGAACAGTGCGGTCATCAATATGTTCATGCACGAATGGAATGAGAAGAACCAGGTATGGAGTCCTTTGGAGGCGGAACAGTATTCCCAGAGCTTCCGCCATGGGCTGATGACAGAGATGGAGGACCTTCTGCAGGAGGACAGTGACTATGCGGAGATCATTTACCTGGGAGCCGGGATATTCTGCTGCTTTCTGGATATGTCATCCATGCGGAGAAGCTCTGTCATGCGCCAGCGCCTGACAAATGTGGCATCCGCCTGCTTCAGGTACTGCAAAAAGGAGCCGTATCATTTCGGGATTGGGGTGAGCAATATCTGTTTCGGCGAGGAGGGTATCCGTCAGGCATACCAACAGGCCAGAGAAATGATGAAGCTGAGTTTTTATGATGACAGCGATATCCTCTATTTTGACAATGGAAAAGAGATCAGTTCCAGGCTTCCGGAAGCCGCGGAAGAGCTGTATGAGCGGATTGAGATCTTGAAAAAGGGGAGGAAGCAGGAGGAACTTGCAGAAATGTGGAGGCGTGTCACGGATGCCTGTAAGCGTACGCATGTGGACAGCAAACTGGTTCTCCAGTGGCTCAGACGCCTGGATAAAAGGGCTGGTCTTGAACGGCCGGCGGAATTTTACAGCAATGTGCACAATATGGATGAGCTGTGCAGGATTGCCGAGAGTTACAGCCGGGAATTATTTGCTGATAAAAAAATAGCGGTACCCGCCGGCGTATCCGGGGCTGTGCGCCATGCCATTGAATTTATAAACGGTAATTATAAGAAACCCATCAGCCTGCAGGACGCTGCGGAAGCGGCGGGAGTGAATCCGGCTTACCTGAGTTATCTCTTTAAGCAGGAGATGGAGATCGGTTTTTCCAATTATCTACAGGAGTGCAGAATGGAATGTGCCAAGGAACTTCTCTGCACCACCAATTACAAGATCAAGGATGTGGCATCTGAGGCGGGATTCAATGATTACCATTATTTTTCCAAGACATTTAAGAAGCTCAATGACTGCAGTCCCGCGGATTATCGCAGGGAACACAGCCAGTGACTATCCGGAAGAAGGGATTTCTAAAAAAAAGACACAAAAAAATTCCACATTCTCAGGAGACCGGAAAACAGCATATGAAATGACAACAAAGCTAAAAAAATTTCCGATTTAAGCCATGACTGAATTCTGGTATTCTTTATTCAAGAACAAAGGAACGGCACGCCGGAGGCACCGGCCCCGGACAAAAGACAGTGAATAAAGGAGAATGAACAATGTTTAATAAGGAAAAAGTAAAATTAGGAATCGCACCTATCGCATGGACTAATGATGACCTTCCGGACCTGGGAAAAGAGAATACCTTTGAGCAGTGCGTCAGCGAGATGGCACTGGCAGGCTTCACAGGTTCTGAGGTTGGAAATAAATACCCCAAAGACCCGGAAGTGCTGAGAGAAGCCCTGGAGCTTCGCGGCATGGAAATCTGCAATCAGTGGTTCTCCTCCTTTCTGATCACAAAGCCCTTTGAAGAAGTGGAGAAGGAGTTCCGAGCACAGCTTGCGTTCTTAAAGGCAATGGGCGCCAAGATCATCGGTGCATCCGAGCAGAGCCACAGCGTACAGGGCATGCAGGACACTCCCATTTTCGGCCACAAATACGTGATGAACGACCAGGAGTGGGAGACCTTCTGTACAGGTATGAACAGACTGGGTAAGATCGCAAAGGAAGAGTACGGGATCAGCCTGACCTTCCATCACCACATGGGAACCGTGGTGCAGAACCCGGACGAGGTGGAGAGAATGATGGAAAATACAGATCCGGAATATGTGAGTCTGTTATTTGATACCGGCCATTTTACCTACTGCGGCGCAGACCCTCTTGAGATGGTAAAGAAGTACGTGGGCAGGATCAAACACGTACATTTAAAGGATATCCGTCCGGAAGTGGTGGAGAAGGTAAAGAAAGAGAATTTAAGTTTTCTGGAAGGCGTGCGCCTGGGCGCGTTCACAGTACCGGGAGACGGATGCATAGACTTTGAGCCAATCTTCCAGGTGCTGGAAGAAGCGGGATATGAAGGATATATGCTGGTAGAGGCAGAGCAGGACCCTGCAAAAGCCAATCCGCTTAAGTATGCCATCAAGGCAAGAAAATTCATTGCTGAGAAGACAGGGCTTTAAAATATCTTTGAGACAGGTATGAACTGTCCTGCAGAAGATCGCAGCCTCCTGCATGTACAGCTTATATAATAAATGCCCCTCTAATTGAAAATTGTGGTAACTATTTATGCCGCAAAAAATACTGCCGTGGAACAGGACCTGTGAGGAAATGTTCTGCGGCAGTATCTTTGTATATCAGCTTAAAAATTTTACACCTACCATGAGCAGACCCAGAAGAGAGAGCACTACGCCGGTGACACGGTTCAGGGTTTTGGCCGGCGCCTTGTTGGCAAACAGAGCTGCGACTCTGGCACCCAGAAAAGTGAACAGGATGCAGAAGAAAAGTGCTCCCAGATCAGGCAGGGAACCGTCAATGAAGAAGTGGGAGGCAGCGCCTGTGAATGCGGTGAAAGCCATAATAAACACACTGGTGCCAACCGCAGTCTTCAGTTCGTATCCCAGTACACTTGTGAGGATGAGAAGCATCATCATACCGCCTCCGGCGCCTATGAATCCGCAGATAAAGCCAATCACCGCGCCGCACAGAAGGGACTGGATGATCTTTGTCCTCTCGCTTTTATTTTCCAGGGCGCTTTTTTCTGTCATGACAGGACGTATGATAAATTTGATGCCCAGAAGCAGTGTCATGAAGACGGAGAAGTTTCCCATAGTGGTGCCCGGCAGCAGGGATGCAATATAGCTTCCCACCAGGGTAAAGGCCAGGACAGAGAAGAGCATGATGACACCATGGCGTACATCCAGGTTTCCGTGTTTTTTATAGGTATAGGCAGAGACTGCCGATGCCAGTACATCAGACGCCAGGGCGATTCCCACAGCCTGATAGGGATCAAAGTGCAGGAAGGTGATCAGCATGGGAGATATTACGGCAGCAGCCGAGAGACCTGCAAGGCCTGTCCCGATTCCGGCCCCCATTCCTGCCAGCAGATAGACGATCAGTTTCAGTATCATTTTTCAAGTGCCTCCTTTATATTCTCAGTTATCTGGCGGAAAGCCAGGTTCACCTCTTTTTTTCTTTCTTCCGGTATCTTTTGTGTGATAAGAGCAAAGATTTCTTCCTGTGTTTTTCTTAAATCCGTAAGTGCAGCATTAGCTTCTTCCGTCAGCCGCAAATGTGTGATTCTCCGGTCCCTTCGGTCCACTGAGGTTGTCAGGTACTGCTTTTGGACCAGTATCTCTATGGATTTTGATACATATGATTTTGCGATTCCACGGATATTCACAATGTCTCTGGCTGTGTCAAAACCGGGATTATTACAGAGGAAGAGAAGAATATCCGCCTCTGTTTTGGAAACGCCATAACGGGACGCGCTTTCCCCTATTTTCCTGGAATAGAGCTGATGAAAAAGCCAGCTTGTTGTCAGAGCATCGCTCAGTGCGTTCATAACATCCTCCTTTTTGATAAAGTATATTCTGCTGCGGTTTTGCGGCAGAAATGCGTAGTAGATAGTTCTATATAAAACTGTTCCATATAGAACTATTATACAGAATGAAAGAGAGATGTCAATAGTTAAATGCACCACTGTACCGCCAGGTATTTTCAGGCCGAAGGCATGGAAATCCCCAGGCGGCCAGGACGATATGGAGCCGAATGCTTTATATCTGTGCATCGCGAAGCTTGTTGCTGAGTACGCAGTGAACAGTCACTGCCTGACAGATTCAAATGCAGCGGGGCAAAAATACTGTTGCGGTTAATTTCATGATATGTTAGAATTATGAAAAGCATATTTTCTATGTAACTTTTCTGGTTTTGGATCCAATCAGGATACAAAATATCTAAGAGCATTTCATAACAGCAGGTTTGCATCTTTGACCTGTCTTTTCGGAAAATTCGTGCTTTTCTCTCATTTTAGCAGGGGTTTTCTGAAGCGCTTAGAAACCTCCTGCAGTCATTCATTTATGATAATAGAAAATCAACGAAGCGTTTTTCTATTATGGAATAAGGAGGAGGTTTTATATGGAAAAACGGAGGACACATGTGCTGCAGTGGCATCCTGCCTTTTATGCCGATATTCAGATTGAGCTGGAAGCGGAGGCAGGTCTTCTGATTTTTGAAAATGAACATCAGTTGGGGACAAAACCAAAGGAGATTGACGTGCTGATCGTAAAAAAGGAACAGGAAGTGCCTGTACGAAAAAATATCGGAAGGATCTTTCGGAAATATAATATTGTAGAATATAAGAGTCCGACAGATTATTTGAGTATAGACGATTTCTATAAAGTTTATGGCTATGCCTGTTTTTACAAGGCGGATACATCCAGGGAAGACAGTATTAAAATTCAAGATATCACCATAACATTTGTATGTCACAGGTATCCGCGCAGTCTTATACGGCATCTGAAGGAGGAAAGGGGATATCAGATCACCAGAGTAGAGGATGGGATCTATTATATTATCGGAGATAAGATTCCCATACAGATGATTCTGACGAAAGAATTATCGGAGAAACACAATTTATGGCTGAAAAGTCTGACTGACGACCTGGAAGGGGCAGATACCGTAAGGCGTTTGATTGAGCAGTACGGAGAGCATAAAGAAAATAAACTGTATAAATCGGTGATGAATCTGATTGTCCGTGCGAATCAGGATAAATTCAAGGAGGTAAAGACAATGTGTGAAGCATTGGAAGAGTTAATGAAAGATGAGATGGATGCAAAAAAGGCAGAAGGAAAAATGGAAGGAAAAACAGAATCTGTTTTGGATCTGCTGCTTGATTTGGGAGAAGTGCCTGAAAAATTACAGGCGGAAATTATGGGGCAGAAGAACCCTGAGATTTTGAAGCAGTGGATAAAATATGCAGCCAGGGCTGAGACAGTCGAAGAGTTTGAACAGAAGATCAGGAAGATGGAATAACAGTATGAATACGTTACTTTTCACACCCCACTGTCCCGCCAGGTGTTTTCAGGCCAAAGGCATGGAAATGTTACTATGCACGGTCAATATCCCGGGAGGTGTTTTCCCCAAGGGGATGCTGCGCGATGCGAAGCAAAATCCCGAGGCAGCCAGTGCGAACGGATATCTCTTGCACATTTGACTAAGGGATTATATAATAGTCATAGACATTGCGTGCCCAGGAACGCACACAGGGGCGCGTCAGAAGGAGACAGTATGGGAGTGACAATACGGCAGATCGCAGAGGCGGCTGGAGTCTCACGGGGAACTGTGGACCGGGCCCTCAATAATCGGGGCAGAATTAAGCCGGAAGTGGCTGATCGGATCAGACAAATTGCGGAGGAGATGGGATATAAGCCCAACCAGCTTGGACGTGCCCTCTCTATGAGTAAAAATAACATTAAGATAGGGGTGATCCTCCAGGCAGCAGAGACCCCCTTTATGCAGTGCGTCCTGGAGGGGATTGAACGTGCAAAGGACGAGGTGGACAGCCTGGGCGGGACGGTCCTTCTCTGTAAAATCCCTCACATAAGCGGCAGAGACACCATAGACGCCATGGAGCACATGAGAAGTGAAGGTGTGAGCGCCATCGCCATGGTTCCCATTGAGGAGGAGGAGATAAAGGCGCATATCAATCTTTTTGTGGAGGAGTACCATATACCCATTGTGACTTTTAACTCCGATATGGAGGATACGAAGCGTCTCTGTTTTGTCGGCCAGAATGCCTTTCAGTGCGGACGCGCGGCGGCAGGCCTGATGGGGGAACTGGTGGGAGGCTGCGGAAAGGTGGCTGTTATTTCAGGATACAGTTCCAATCCGTCTCTGAGTAACCGTGTTCTCGGCTTCGGTTCGGAGCTGAAGGCAAAATACCCGGAGATTGAACTGGTGGGACCGGAATACTGTTTTGAGGATAATCATCTGGCAGGACAGGCTACAGAGAAGATTCTGAAAGAAAATCCTGATCTGAAAGGTATTTACATGACATCCCACGGTGAGGAAGGTGTATGCAGAATGCTGGCAAAATACGGCAGGGCAGGCACCGTTAAAATGATAGCCAATGATTTTATGGGTAAAAACTATGAGTTGATGCGGGAAGGAAGTATCCATTTTCTGATCGGACAGGATGCACAGATACAGGGATATGAACCGGTAATGATCTTGTTTCGCCTTCTCTTTAACGGGGAACAGCCCAAGGGAGAGCTGCAGTACACGGAGATATTTATCCGAAATGAATATACCATACCGGAGAATCTGTAAAATACAGTAACTATTCAGTAGGTCTGCGCATTTACTGCGCTGACCGTGCAAAAGAGTAGTGGCGGCAGGTATTCGTCCCATCGCGAAGCGATTTTTAATGGGCGAATACCCGTAACGATTCAGCTGGCTGAATAGTTACAAATACAGTAACTATTCAGTAGGTCTGCGCATTTACTGCGCTGACCGTAAGAAAACGTTTAGCAGCCAAGCAAAAATTCCATCGCCAAAGGCGATTTTGCATGGATTTTTGCCTGTAACTGTGAGGGCACTGAACAGTTACAAAATACAGCAGATTTTCACAGAAATGCCCGGCCTGCCGGGACAGCGTCACTACACATAGGATGCTGCCCCGGCAGGTTTTTTTGGTAAAAATGAATAGAAATGTTATGGTAAAATTGTACAAAATTCAGGGTTGCGTTTTCGGGCACGCAATGATATTATAACATTATCAGATATGCGTGTTCGGGCACACATCAAAAGACACACGCAGAACCATAAAATCATAAAAATGAGTAAAAGGAGATCAGAAAATGGTAAAAGTAGGTATTATCGGAGCAGGCAGAATCGGAAGAGTACATATCACAAGTATCAGCACAAGAGTGAAGGACGCAGTGATCAAAACAGTTGCAGATCCGTTCTTAAATGATGAGACAGCAGCATGGGCAAAGAGCATGGGTGTGGAGCATACAACAAAAGATTACAAGGAGATCATCAACGATCCGGAAATCAACGCGGTATTGATCTGCTCATCCACAGACACACATTCTCCCATCTCTCTGGAAGCGATCAAAGCAGGAAAGCATGTTTTCTGTGAAAAACCGATTGACCATGATGTAGATAAGATCAAAGAAGTTATCGAAGCACTGGAAGGAACTGACATTAAATACCAGGTAGGATTCAACAGAAGATTTGATCACAACTTTGAGGCAGTGCAGCAGGCAGTTGCAGCAGGCAAAGTCGGCAAACCGGAGATCATTAAGATCACCTCCCGCGACCCGGAACCGCCAAGCATTGACTATGTGAAAGTTTCCGGCGGTATGTTCCTGGATATGACGATCCATGATTTCGATATGGTACGTTTCCTGGCTGGCTGTGATGCCACAGAGGTTTATGTACAGGGCGCTAACCTGGTTGATCCGGCTATCGGTGAGGCAGGTGACGTGGATACAGCAGTTATCACCTTACAGATGGAAAACGGCGCGATCGCAGTGATCGACAACTGCAGAAAAGCTGTTTACGGTTATGACCAGAGAGCTGAAGTATTCGGTTCTGAGGGAATGGTAGCAGTCAGCAATGACAGCCAGTCCTCCGCAGTTATCAGCAACGCAGACGGTGTGACAGGTGAAAAACCCATGTTCTTCTTCCTGGAGAGATATATGGATGCATACGGAAAAGAGATCGCAGCGTTCATCGACGCAATCGAAAATGACAAGGAGACTCCTCTGAACGTTATGGATGGCCTGAAACCCGTACTTATGGGCCTGGCTGCAAAGAAATCCTGCGAGGAACACAGACCGGTTAAAATTTCTGAAATCATGTAAGGAAAGGCAGACAGACTATGTTTAATAAAGATAAAGTAAAATTAGGAATCGCACCCATTGCATGGACCAATGATGACCTTCCGGACCTGGGAAAAGAGAATACCTTTGAGCAGTGCGTCAGCGAGATGGCACTGGCAGGCTTCACAGGTTCTGAGGTTGGAAATAAATACCCCAAAGACCCGGAAGTGCTGAGAGAAGCCCTGGAGCTTCGCGGCATGGAGATCTGCAATCAGTGGTTCTCCTCCTTTCTGATCACAAAGCCCTTTGAAGAGGTGGAGAAGGAGTTCCGCGCACAGCTTGCGTTCTTAAAGGCAATGGGCGCCAAGATCATCGGCGCATCCGAGCAGAGCCACAGCGTACAGGGCATGCAGGACACCCCCATTTTCGGCCACAAATACGTGATGAATGATCAGGAGTGGGAGACCTTCTGTACAGGTATGAACAGACTGGGTAAGATCGCGAAGGAAGAGTACGGGATCAGCCTGACCTTCCATCACCACATGGGAACCGTGGTGCAGAACCCGGACGAGGTGGAGAGAATGATGGAAAATACAGACCCGGAATATGTGAGCCTGTTATTTGATACCGGCCATTTCACCTACTGCGGCGCAGACCCTCTTGAGATGGTAAAGAAGTACGTGGGCAGGATCAAACACGTACATTTAAAGGATATCCGTCCGGAAGTGGTGGAGAAGGTAAAGAAAGAGAATTTAAGTTTTCTGGAAGGCGTGCGCCTGGGCGCGTTCACAGTACCGGGAGACGGTTGCATAGACTTTGAGCCAATCTTCCAGGTGCTGGAAGAGGCAGGATATGAAGGATATATGCTGGTAGAGGCAGAGCAGGACCCTGCAAAAGCCAATCCGCTTAAGTATGCCATCAAGGCAAGAAAATTCATTGCTGAGAAGACAGGCTTATAAAATTGTTACCTCTATGGTATGTCAGCAGAGAAAATACAAAGCGTGTTCTCTGCTGCAGATAATTGAAAATATTGAAAACAGCCGAAGGTACCGGTTCCGGATGGAGCCTGTGCCTTCGGCTGTTTTGTATAAAAAAACGCATTGCTTTTATGCCAGGTGGACAGAGATGTCGTATTCCCGGCAGTAATCCTCATATTCCTCCGCCAGCGGCCGGTCTGTGATAATATGCTGCACTTCGTTCAGACGGCAGTAAGTCATAAGTGCAAACTTGCCGAATTTGGTGTGGTCTGAGAGCAGGCAGCGTGTCTGGCTGTTCTGAATGACCGCTTTTTTAACCGCATACTCTTCCGCGGAGGCATTTGTCAGGCCGTTTTCAATGGTCACGCCTGTGGAGGCCATGAACGCTTTGGTTATATTGAAGGTCCGCAGATATCCCGGAATCTCACTTCCTACAAAGGAGAGGGTGTCCCTGTTCAGGATTCCCGGCAGGGAAATAACCTGGAGATTGGGATAGGGGACTGCGCGGATATAAATCTGCAGGCTGTTTGTTATGATCGTGCAGTTTAAATGGGACAGGGAATCCACCATATTGAGGCAGGTAGTTCCCGTATCAATATAGATCACATCCCCGTTCTCCACAAAGGAGGCAGCTTTTTTTGATATGGCATCTTTTTCTGCGCTCAGCACAGTATGGCGCTGTTCATAGGGCAGCAGACGTGTATCTGAGGCCTGCTGCGTGCTGACCACGCCGCCGTATACCTTTTCTACAGTACCCTTTTTCACAAGGTCATCAATATCCCTTCGGATCGTGTTTTTAGATACATTAAATTTTTCGCACAGGGTATCCAGGGACACGGATTTTTCCTGTTCAATGAAAGTCTCTATTAAATCAATTCGTTTTGTACGCATAAAAATATCCTTTCCCGGAAGTCTGTAACCATTCAGACAAGCTGACCTGTCTGAGCGGTTACGGAGGTCTGGCATCGCGCGGCACAGGGCCTGCAGTAAGCGGTTTCCAATATGTTTTGGTATAAGTATAGTATATTTTGGGTAAATTGTGAAGGGCTTAATGAAATAAATACAAAAAATCATCAAAAACTATTGACTAAGTACCCAAAAGGTGATACTTTAAATGCAAAGAGATAACCAATATATAACAAAGAGTTTATCAAAAGAGGAAGGAAAGCTATCATGACAGGAAAAGCAAATTCTAAAACAAAATATCTGATACTGATATTTGGTGCCTTTGCAGTATTTTTTACAGGGTATCCCCATATCTGGTCCATTTACCAGCCCTACGCTATGGAACTGACAGGCTGGAGCCAGAGTCAGGCGTCCATGTGTTTCTACCTGTACTTTGTCACTTTTGTGCTGGGTAATATTTTCGGAGGACGTATCCAGGATAAATACAGCCCCAGGATCGCGGTGATCTGCGGCGGCGGGATATTTACCGTGAGTGTACTGTTATGCGCGCTGGCGCTTCGTCCGTCACCTCTGATGATGTATTTTACATATGGAATTTTACAGGGATTCGGACAGGGTATGATCTATACGACCATTATCTCCACCGCGCAGAAATGGTTCCCGGGAAGAACCGGTTTTGCATCCGGGGTGATTGTTACAGCCAATGGATTGTTCGGATTTTTCATGGCACCGTTTTCAAGAGCGCTGCTTTCCAGCCAGGGAATCAAAGTTACCTTCCTTGTGATCGGTGTTATGATAGGAATCTCCTGGATCTTCGCAAGCATTTTCATTAAAAATCCGGAGAATGCCAATAAGGCCGGGGGGAATATAATTCACAGATATGATGGAAAACAATATTCCTCCATGGAAATGATCAAGACAAAGAAATTTTACTTTCTTCTGGCAACCATGCTGTTCGGGCTGATACCATACCTGATCTTGTCACCGCTGTCCCAGACAGTCCAGATGGACAGGGGAATCGCATCCACAGTGGCAGTGGCAGCAGTCATGGCAGGCTCTGTGTTCAATGCGGGAACACGTCTGGCACTTCCCACAGCAGCGGATAAAGTGGGCAGGATCATCTGCCTGAAGGTGGTTTTAGTGGTGGCAGCAGCAGCTATGATTCTCCTGGTGATCGCACCGGCAGCAGTCACAACCGTCTGTGTGGTTCTCGTATACGCATGCTACGGCGGTATCATGGGAAGTTTCCCTTCACTGACCAGCAACATTTTCGGCATGGAGCATTCCGGTGAGAATTACGGCTATGTAATGCTGGGAATCGCGGTTGCCACTTTAGGGGCACCGGCGATCACAAACACAGTCCTGGGACGTGGATATGACATCAACGTGGTATTTACCATCGGAGCAGTATGCGCAGCGATTTCCTTCCTGTTCCTGCTTCTTCTGGAGAGAGAAATAAAAAGGGAAAAATGCAGCCGGTCAAAGATCACATCGCCAAAAGCGATCCAAGGAAATTGAACCGATAACTATTCAGCCAGCTGAATAGTTACGGGTATTCGCCCATTAAAAATCGCTTCGCGATGGGGCGAATACCTGCCGCCACTACTCTTTTGCACGGTCAGCGCAGTAAATGCGCAGACCTGACTGAACAGTTACCTGAACCGATACAAATAAAGAATGAGATAAAGGAGAAAAATCATTATGGCACTGGTAAAAATGAAAACATTACTGGAAAACGCAGCAAAAAACAACAGGGGATGCGGTGCATTCAGTGTAGGCAATATGGAAATGGTAAAAGGAGCCATCCGGGCAGCAGAGGAGCTTGATACTCCTATCATCTTACAGATCGCAGAAGTGCGTCTGAAACATTCCCCCCTTGACCTGATGGGTCCTATGATGGTGCAGGCGGCAAAATCAGCTAAGGTGGATGTGGCAGTGCATCTGGACCACGGCCTTACTTTTGAGACGGTTCAGAGAGCGCTGGAGCTTGGTTTTACATCCGTAATGCTGGATGCCTCCACACTTCCTTTTGAAGAAAACATTGCAAATACCAGAAAAGTTGTGGAACTGGCAGCAGAGTACGGCGCTACAGTGGAGGCCGAACTGGGCCTGGTAGGCGGCAGTGAGGACGGAAGCTGTGACCATGGTATCCGCTGTACTGACCCGGATGACGCCAAAGTATTTGCAGAGAAGACAGGCATTGACGCCCTTGCCGTGGCGATCGGCAACGCGCATGGAAATTATCCGGTGGCTCCGAAGCTGGCCTTTGATGTGCTGGAGCAGATACATAATAAAGTGGATATTCCCCTGGTGCTTCACGGCGGCAGCGGCATCACGGATTCTGATTTCCAGAGAGCAATCTCCCTTGGTATCAGGAAAGTAAACATTGCGACTGCAAGCTTTAACTGCCTGACAAAGAAAGTGGAGGAGTACATTGCCTCAGAGGGAAAACACAATTACTTTGACCTGAACGAGGCTATGGTGCAGGGGACATATGAGAATGTAAAACGTCATATTCTGGTATTCAACACACCATACGAATGCCTGTCTGAAAATTCATTCCGGGCACAGTAAGAACAATGACCGGACAGCAGTGTACGCTGCTGTCCGGTATTTTAAAACAAAAATAGGGGAATAGTGGTTTACATAAAGCAGTAACAAAGGGAGCGAGGGAGAGATTATGAGAGAGAATAAAACCAGTGCAAAGACAAAATATCTGATACTGATCTTCGGTGCCTTTGCCATATTTTTTACAGGGTATCCGCATATATGGTCCATATACCAGCCCTACGCCATGGAGCTGACAGGCTGGAGCCAGAGTCAGGCCAGTATGGGATTCTATTTAAGCTTTCTGGCATTTGTACCGGGAAATATTATCGGGGGAAGGATTCAGGACAGATCAAACCCCAGGATCGTGGTGGCTGTGGGAGGCGGGATATTCGCGGCGGGGATTCTGCTGTCCGCTTTTTCCATGCGGCAGTCACCGGTTATGCTGTATCTGACATATGGGATCATGCAGGGATTTGGGCAGGGCATGATATATACCACCATTATATCCACAGCCCAGAAATGGTTTCCTGACAGGACAGGCTTTGCGTCAGGGGTTATCGTGACAGCAAACGGCCTCTGCGGATTTTTTCTGGCTCCGCTTTCCAGAGTGTTGCTGGCAGAGCGGGGCATTCAGTTTACCCTGCTGACGATCGGTTCCGTACTGGCGCTGGCCTGGATACTGGCAAGCATTTTTATCAGAAATCCGGAGAAACGGGATCTTGGATCTGGCGGAGGAAAAGAGTCTGCTGCTGCGCTCTATGAGGGACGCCAGTATTCATCAGGGGAGATGCTGCGGACAAAGAAATTCTATTATTTGCTGGCAGTCATGCTGTTTGGGCTGATCCCCTATCTGATTCTTTCGCCTCTGTCCCAGACCGTCCAGATGGACAGGGGCATAGCCTCAGGCATAGCCGTCACTTCGGTCATGGCGGGTTCCGTCTGCAACGCAGCTGCCAGGCTTCTTCTGCCTACTGCCGCAGATAAGGTGGGGCGTACCATCTGTCTGAAAGGGGTTTTGGCTTTCATAGTCCTTGCCATGGTCCTTCTGATCACAGCTCCGGCACCGATGACTACGGTGTGCGTGGTGCTGATGTATGCCTGCTACGGCGGCATTATGGGAAGTTTTCCCTCCCTGGCAAGTTCTATTTTCGGTATGAAGCATTCCGGGGAGAATTACGGGTATGTTATGTTTGGAATTATTGTGGCAACCTTAAGCGCCCCTGCTGTCACCAATTCCGTGCTGGGTGCAGGCATGGATATCAATGTGGTATTTGCCATAGGTGCGCTGTGCGGGGCTGCGGCTCTTGGATTTTTACTGCTTCTTGAGAGAGAGTTAAAGAAAGAGACCGCTGTGCAGATACAGCCGGAAATAGAATAAAGACAGAGTGAAAAAGGTCCGGTTTATATTCCGGGCCTTTTCTGTGTTCTGTATTCCTTGGGGGTCATGCCTGTATATTCCCGAAAGACCTTGTTAAAATAAGAGGGGGAGGAGAAACCCACAAATTCAGAAATTTTATTGATGCTCAGATTGGAGGTGATGAGCATCTTTTTTGCGTTGTCAATCCTGATCTGTATGATGGCCTTGTTTGGGGTGATTCCGTATTCCCTTTTCAGGCACCGTATGATATGTACCGGATGAAAATTAAAATAATCTGCTATACTTTCCAGGGTAAGCTGTGTGTGGAATTTCTGAAGGATGTATTCCATAATATTAGCAGCCAGAAGTTCTGAGGAGTTACGCTGGGGCTGAAACACCTGTACAAAGCTCAGAAGCCGGAAAAACAGCTCCTGGCATTCCAGAGGTGATAAAAGTGCCTGGTCCTGGGTCTCTTTCTGCTGGTATTTGTCTATGTTGGCAGATATTAATTTCGAGAATATGGATGTAAATTCACTGCTCTCCAGCGGTGTCATTTTTTTATAAAGGGGGAGTGTAAGTGTGCTCTTCCGATCCGTATATGTACTCAGTGATTTCCGCTCTTCTTTCACCAGATGAAATTCTTCGGAGTAATGATATTCTCCCACACTTCTGAAATGAAGCCAGTCAAATTTTGTTTTCTCCGTCACCTTTTTGTGTCCGTAATGGGTGGAATCCGGTTTTAAAATAATCAGTTCGTTTTCCCTGAGATGATACGAGGCGTCTCCGTCTGTAATATAAAGTTCTCCGTATTCGATAAAGATCAGGTCAAAGATCCCAATGTTGCTGCGTCTCCCGTGTGCGTCCCCGGGGCGGTAGAGGGCAGACCCTGCAATGATGAAGTGCGGGTAAGGGGGAGTAGAAAAGTTCACATATTCCATGACGGCCTCCTGTCTTATATGTTTGTATTTTAATATAATTATAAACGGATATTTGCTGTAAATCAACTAAAAATTAGAAAATATATTTCGTTATATGTTAAATTATTACAATTTTATGCTGTTAATATTTTACTATTTTAGGTAAAGAATATGAATTTACTTATAGAAAGAGCTTTTGTATAATATACCCAAGATATCGGCCCGATACCACGTAAAACATATCAAAATGCATAATGATGCAGAAGTTGAGGTCTGCGTCCAAGGAGGAAAATTATGAAAACAGGAAACATGAAGAAATGGGCAGCTCTTTCCATGACATCTCTTATGGCAGTTTCCATGCTGGCAGGCTGCGGCGGTGACAGGAATTCCGGTGAGAAAAAAGACAAGGAGACAGCTTCCGAAAAGTCGGAGATCGTTGTGTGGACACGTGATTCCACAGTAGCGGCTGTAAAAAGCGCTGCGGAAAAATACAATGAGCAGAACGAAAACGTGGAAGTGAAAGTAGTGGAGCAGCCCGCATCCCAGATGGCAGACCAGCTCTCCCTGGCGCTGTCCTCAGGCGAGGCGCCGGATATTGTCTCCCTGGACTGCACAAAGGTTCCCTACTTTGCATCTATAGGAGCCTTTGCTGATATTTCTGATAAGTACGAGGCTCTGGATTATAAGGATACCTTCAGTGAAGGCATGATAAAGTCAGGACAGCTTGAAGGCAAGACTTATGCAGTGCCCTTTGCGCCGGACGTTTCCGTACTTCTGTACAACAAAGACCATTATCAGGAGGCCGGTCTTGACCCGGAAACACCGCCCAAGACCTGGGATGAGCTGATCGCTGATTCCCAGAAACTGACCACAGCAGACCGATACGGCTATGTCTATGCCGGAGGTGACGCGGGGGGCCATATGTTTACCTTCATGCCCTATGTATGGAACAACGGAGGGGAAGTGCTCTCAGAAGACGGTAAGACATGTGAGCTGGATTCCGAAAATGCAGTCGCAGCCCTTTCCATGTTCAATGATCTGACAAATACCTATAAAGTAACGCCTCCCAGTGTTACCACATACTCCTGGAATGAGGCACAGGATGCATTCCTCACAGGAAAAGCCAGCCAGGTAGTGCTGGGCAGTGCAGCTATTTATTCTTTCATAAGCGGTGAACACGATGATATGAACTGGGGCGCCTGCCTTCTTCCAAAGGGACCGGAGGGCACAGAGTATGCGTCTTTCTCCGGCGGGGATTCCATCGGCATTACCTCCCAGTGCAAAGATGTGGACGCAGCCTGGGAATTCATACAGTTTGGCCTGTCAAAGGAAGTACAGGTGGACGAGCTGGCAAAAGGCGGTCTGCTCCCTGCAAGAAGTGATTTCTTTGACAACGAATATTTCAATGATACACCGGAATACCAGGTGCTGAAAGAGGCGCTGGAGGTAGGACATACCCCGGTATCTCTGAAATACGATGAGATGTATGTGCCCATTCTGGAGGCTATGCAGACCTGTCTGAACGGGGAGAAGACACCGGAACAGGCATTTGGGGATGCTGCGGAGGCTATCAATAAAATTATGCAGTGACAACAAGAGGGGGCCTGCCTGCAGGCACCCCTCCATAAAGTAAGGAGAAACTGATGAAGAGAAGACATAAAAAGAAAATACCGCTGGTATCCTATTTGTTCATACTCCCGGCACTGATATTGAATCTCATGTTTTTTGTATTTCCATTTCTCCAGTCACTGCTCATGTCATTTTACGACTGGCCGGTGCTGGGGGAGAAAACGTTTGTCTTTCTGGATAATTATATAAAACTGTTTCAGGATGCCCAGTTTTGGAATTCATTGCTGTTCACCATGAAATACGCGGTCTTTGTGACCCCGTGCCTGTTTATTCTGGCTTTTATCCTGGCACTTCTGATCAATGGGGCATTTAAGGGTGTGAATTTGTTCCGTTCCCTGTATTTTGCTCCGGTGGTCATATCCATGACATGCTGCAGTATGGTATGGCTCTGGATCTACAATGATCTGTACGGTGTGCTGAATTACCTTCTCCAGACACTGGGGATCATACAGGACCCTATCCTGTGGATGAATTCGGCTAAGACATCCCTGCCCGCCGTGATATTTATGGTCACCTGGAAGATGTCGGGATTTTCCATGCTGATCATTCTGGCGGCATTCCAGTCCGTAGATGAACAGATCTACGAGGCTGCAAGTGTGGATGGGGCCAATAAAGTAAAGCAGTTTTTCAGGATCACTCTGCCGATCATCAAGCCGCATGCGGCTCTGGCACTGATTTTGTCGGTCATCGGCTCCGTACTGGCATTTGAGCAGTTCCTGATCATGACAAAAGGCGGTCCTGCGCAGGATACCACAACCATTGTCCATTACATATACAATACGTCATTTAAGTATTTTAAGATGGGATATGGATCTGCCATGACAATGATTCTGCTGCTTGTGCTCGGTGTTCTGAGTTATTTTGAAAATAAGGTCCTGCAGGACCCCACGAAATAGAGGAGAAAGTATGAAGAGAGTGACGAAAAAAACTTGGATGAATACAGTTCTGGCAGTCATCTTTTTCCTGCCGCTGTACTGGACGGTGGTGACGTCTCTGAAGGACAAGACAGAGATATACGGAACACCGCCCACATTGATTCCAAAGCATCCGACCTTGGCTAATTATATCAAGATATTTACCCTGGATGATGGTCTGTACAGAGGATATCTGCTGAATTCCTTTGTCATTACCGCGATCACGATTTTACTGGTGGTCTTTGTCAGCGTGCTGGCCGGGTATGGGTTCTCAAAGCTGCAGTTAAAGGGAAAGGGGCTTTTCATGGCCTGTATTCTGGCGGCGATCATGATCCCTTTCCAGGCACTGCTGAATCCGCTGTACTCCATCATGTCAAAGCTGCATCTTTTAAATACGATTCCGAGTATGGTGCTGATCTACGCCACCTTCCAGTCACCGTTCTGTATTTATATGATGAAAAACGCCTTTGACATGGTGCCGGACAGTCTGCTGGAGTCTGCAAAACTGGACGGTGCGGGGGCGTTCTCCGTGTTTTCCAACATATGTCTGCCGCTGACCTGGTCATCTGTGGCGACCATTGCCGTTTATGCGGCGTATACCACATGGAACGACTATCTGATCGCGCTGGTATTTGCCAACAGCAATTCCATTAAGACGTTTAATGTGGGACTTACCAATCTGGCGATCGGCCAGTACGGTACGGACTGGGGACTTCTGACATCCAGTTCCATTATAGGCCTGATGCCTATCCTGATCCTGTTCGTATTCCTGCAGAAATATTTTATCAAGGGAATGCTGAGCGGAGCACTAAAATAAAAGGCACCCTGGAGGAACTATTATGAGCAATAAAAATGAGAAAAGATTACATACATTTTCCATCCCGGAAGTGAAACCGGAGGGATGGCTGAAACGACAGCTGGAAATTCAGATGCAGGGACTTACGGGAAAACTGTTTGACATCTGGGACAGTGTGGGCAGTTATTCCGGCTGGCTGGGCGGTACAGGAGAAAATTGGGAGAGAGCGCCTTACTACCTGGACGGGCTTCTGCCGCTCTCCTGTTATCTGGAGGACAAAGAACACTGGGACATTGCCTGCAGGTTTGTGGAATGGACTCTGGGCAGCCAGGATGAGGAGGGAAACTTCGGTCCTGTAGCCAGTAAGGAGGACTACTGGTCCAGATTTGTCATGCTGAAGGTCCTGATCCAATACTATGAGATCAAAAAAGACAGCAGGGTACTTCCGTTTTTTGACAGGTATTTTCAGTATCTATATAAAAAGATACCCCAGGTGCCTATGAAACAGTGGTCAAGCGCCAGAATAGGGGATTTGCTGTACTGTATCCAGTGGTACTGCGAACGGGAAGAGAGAAGCTATATTCCGGCGCTTGTGGAAATGCTCAGGAAACAGGCTCTTGACTGGGTGGATATTTTTACTGATTTTCCTTTTACAAGGCCTGCGGGTTATTATTATGACTGGAATAAGGAATACAGCCATTTTTCATGGGAAGATTATCATGACACTATGAAATACCACGCAAACCATATCGTAAATGTGACCATGGGATTTAAATACCCTGCAATGCTGTCCTATTTCTTCGATGACCTGGACTATGAGGCAGTTTCACTGGCAGGGATGGAGAGTGCTGATAAATATCACGGGGTCGCAAGCGGTGCCGTCAACGGGGATGAGCATTTAAGCGGAAACAATCCCTCCCAGGGAGCAGAACTCTGCTCAATAGTGGAATATATGTTCAGCCTGCAGACCATGCTGGAGGCCTTCGGACTTCCCTGTTTTGCGGATAAAATGGAGCGTCTTGCCTACAATGCGCTGCCGGCTACCATTACAGAGGATTTCATGGCACATCAGTATGTGCAGCAGGCAAATCAGGTGCTTGTGAGCAAAGCAAAGCGGAACTGGTTCAATAACAATGAGGAATCCAATATGTTCGGTCTGGAACCGAATTTCGGCTGCTGTACAGCCAACATGCATCAGGGATGGCCGAAATTCGTGAAGAGCCTGTGGTACAGGGAAAGTGACTCGGAAGTGGTCTCTATGGTATTTGCCCCCTGCAGGCTGGAGACGGAGGCTGAGGGAAAGAAACTGTGTATCAGGGAGGAGACAGAGTATCCTTTTAAAGAAAAAATCACGTACCATGTGGAGGAGGCTTCCCATGACGGGCTGGAATTTAAGATCAGGATCCCGGGATGGTGCAGTGCCTGTAAAATATACAAGAACGGAATCTGTGTCAAAGAAGTGAAGAACAGAGAAAAGACAGGAGATGTGGCATCTGTCTGCAGAGGAATCCGTACAGGGGACAAGATCGAAGCGGAGTTTTCCATGGAGATTGAAACATCTCATTGGTTCCATAACAGCGTGGCAGTTGAGAGAGGCCCCCTGGTGTATGCGCTGGACATGAAGGAGAGATGGGAGGCAGTCAGAGAAGTGGCAGGTGTCAGAGATTATGAGGTCTACCCTGAAAGTGACTGGAATTATGCACTGGAAGAGAATCCTTCCTTTGAAATGCAGGCAGGCTGCGTGGGAGTGGTCCCGTTTTCCAAGGAGCACCCTCCAATCCGCCTGAAGACCAGGGGACGCAGACTTGACTCCTGGAAATTGGAGGATAACAGCGCAGGGACGCTTCCCGTCAGTCCGATCAGTCCGGACGGGACAGAGGAGGAAATCACCCTGATCCCTTATGGCTGTACCAAGCTGAGGGTCACACAATTTCCATGGTACAAAAAAGAGGATAAGTAAATGCACCTCAGAGAGAAACTGAAATTCTACGCAGAGAAATTTTCCGCCCGGGATGATGAGCCTCATGGACAGGAAATTGACAATAAACACGCCGCGGTCTGGATGGGGGAGCACATCCCCCTGCTGGACTGTCAGGACCCGGTCCTTGAGGAAATCTATTATTTCCGCTGGTGGGTCTACCGGAAACATATCAAAAAGACCCCGGAAGGCTATATCCTCACAGAATTTCTTCCCCAAGTCCCCTGGTCAGGGCCCTATAACGGCATATCCTGCGCGGCAGGCCATCATCTTATGGAAGGGCGCTGGCTACGGGGCAGTGATACATATCTGAGGGATTACTGTGTGTACTGGTTCCTGGGAAGCGGCAGGGAGCATGAACAGGATTACAGCAACTGGCTGATCCACGCTGTTTACCGGTTCACCAGGACAACCGGAAATTATGATCTGGCATCAGAGCTGTTTCCCTATATGGAAGACAGTTATAAAAGGTGGAAGATAAAAAGTCTGCACAGATGCGGATTGTTCTGGTCTTCAGACAACAGGGACGGTATGGAATATTCAGCAGGCGGGAACGGCATTCGGCTCACCTTAAATTCCTATATGGCAGCAGCAGCCTCTGCCCTCTCTCGGATAGCAGGGTGGAAGGGGGACAAATCCGCTGAGGAAAGATATCAGCGAGAGGCAGAATCCATCTGGCGCAGAATGCAGACCATGCTCTGGAGGCCGGAACTGAACTTCTACAGGGGAATCCGGGTGCAGGAGAAAACAGGGACGCCGGGAGAGATGGCGGAGATGGACGAGATAACCGGCTATCTCCCCTGGTATTTTGAGCTGCCTTTTCAGTTTGAGGGGGATGCGCAGGTAAAGCGCATGGGGGCGGCTTTTTCCAGGCTTTTTGACCGGGAATGCTTTTATGCACCCTATGGGCCGTCCACCTGCAGCCGGTATCCCGGGTTCCTGGAAAAAAAGGCTGTGCATCCCTGTCTGTGGAATGGCTGGTCCTGGCCTTTTTCTACATCGCAGACTTTGACGGCAGCAGCGGAGTATCTGCAGAAGAACCGGGAGAAAAGAGGAAATACCGAATTTGGAAGAAGAGAATACGGGGAACTGCTCCTTTTGTATGCCGGTTCCCATTACAGAACAGACAGGTACGGCAGAAAGTCCTGCTGGATCGATGAAAATCTCCATCCCGACACCGGAGAGTGGGAGGCGCGCAGGTTTTTGAAGGAACAGGGATTTCCGCAGGAAGCAGGGGGATACGAGAGGGGAAAGGATTACAATCATTCAACCTTCTGTGACCTGATCATCAGCGGCGCGGCGGGAATCCATATGTATGAGGACGGGAGGCTTACGGTGACACCTCTTTTGGACCATAGATGGAAGTATTTCAAACTGGAGGATGTTCCGGCAGGCGGTCATCTTGTGACGGTCCAATATGATAAAACGGGGGAGCGATATGGCAGCGGGCCGGGATTTCAGATATACGCGGACGGCAGACTGCAGGCGGGATTTGATTCTGTACCGGAATCTGTCACCTGTATTTTATAATAGAAAATAATGGAAGGTAGAATAAGGCGGAAGGAACGCATCACCTGCGTTCCTTCCGCCTTATTTTTCCTCTTCTTCTCTCTCCATAAAATCTCTGTGTTCTTCCTCCAGCTCTTTTACAAGATGTGCGAATGTCCAGAAGCAGTTCTGGGATGTGAGGACTGCTTTTAAGGCAACGGATGGAAGTTCCCCGTTCTTCATCATGCGAAGAAGGTGGTTCAGGTTATCGTCAGTGAAATTGCACATAACCATAACATCCACAGGAATAGAAGGAAGGTTTTCCAGCACGGATATTTTCCGCTGCGGAAAGCCTTTGATTTTGGCCAGATATCCCACAGTCTGAAGCACATTCTGCGGGAGAATGGGAGTAAAGTCGAATCCCATTCGGCGTGCTGCTTTTTCCAACACTTTTCCTTTTTCCGTCTGCCCATTGTTATAGTATAAGATATTGGGTCTGCGAATCATAACAATCCCTCCAGGCAGTTTTCATATTTTCATCATATACTATAAGTTATGAATTTTCAACGGGGTTCTTACATCTTTTGTAAATATTAAGGAAGCAGATAAAAGGCTCCGTTTGAGGGAATCATAAGGAGCAATTTACGAAAACATAAGAAGATGATAGAATAAGAGGAGTAAAAAAAGAGGATGGAGAGATGCCAAATGAATGGACTGGAAAAGTATGAAAAAATCCTGAAACAGAGCTGTCTGTTCCGGCAAAAGGACGCAGAGGAGCTGCAGGAACTGGGCAGGCTTCTTGGGGGAAAGATACAGGATTACGGAAAAGGGCAGCAGTTACTGCATGAGGGAGACACGATCGGACAGCTCGGAATCGTGCTGGAGGGGGAAGTGCGGATCGTCCGGATCGATATGGATGGAAATGAAAGGCTTTTTCAGAAACTGATTCCCTCCTATATGCTGGGGGCTGATATTGTCTGCACGCCCAGCCGTCAAAGCCCATATTCCGCTTACTGCAGCCAGGATACAAAAGTGTGGTTTTTTGACTGGATGCCGGGACATGAAAAATGGGAGGAGGAGCTGGAACGGAGACTGATGGAATTTATAGCCAACGAAAACGTCAGAAAATTTTACAGGATTGATATCCTCTCCACAAAAAGTGTGCGCAGAAGGGTACTGAAATACCTGCGCATACAATGCCGGAAGACAGGGAGTAATACGGTGGAGATTCCCTATTCCAGGGAGGAACTGGCAAATTATCTGTGTGTAAACCGCAGCGTGCTCTCCGACGAACTGGGCAGAATGCAGGAGGAGGGAATCATCACCTTCCGCAAAAACCGTTTTACACTCTGCAAAGGGGGATCGTGACGCCCGGTTAACGGAATCCCTGCCGCCGCTGCCTTTCGGCACGGTCGGCGCAGGAGTTTCTTCCTATAATAAGCAGGTGAGGAAGCAAACTGTGAAAATATATAAGAAACAGGGAAGAAATACGGCTGTATCCGTAAAAATGGCCGAGAAAAACCACATATAACAATTTTGCATGGTAAAGTAGTAACAAGAAAGAACTTTAAATTTCCATAATTTGGGGAAGTATTGACAGTTGTGTCTGCATTAGAGTATACTTAATACAATACATTTTGTTACTTTGGGACTGTAAATTGAGAATATGAGGGATAAATTGTGGCGAACATCAGTGTACATCTTTTGGGAAGACCTTATGTTGAGGTGGACGGAGAGCGTGTGAATTTTCCATACAAGAAAGCAGAGGGATTTTTCTATTATCTCTGTGTGAAGAAGACAGCTACAAGGGAAGAAATCATATACGTGCTCTGGGGGGCAGACAATGAAAATGTGGGAAGAAAGAACCTGAGGGAAGCAGTCTACCAGATCAAAAAGCTGCTTGGCAAGGAAATCCTGGTGACAGCAGGCCATACCAGCATCTCTCTGAATCCGGAGTGTATGCCGGATATTGACTGGGACCATATCAGTGAAGAGAATATTCTGGAGAACGAGGAAGAAGGATTTCTCTCCCATTTTATGATAAAGAACAGTTATGAATATGAAGAGTGGATCACCTCCATGCAGGAGCAGTATAACCAGGCATTTATCAAATGTGCCAGGGAAAAGCTGTACGACGCGGATGCCACAAAGGATGTGGATCTGATTCAGAAATACAGCAACATTCTGTTAAAGCATGATCCCTATAATGAGAAGCTCTACTATGAGATCATGGATATCTATGCGGTGAATGGAAACTATAATATGGCGATCAAGCTGTATTACGATTTGGAGAAGGTTCTGGCAGATGAGCTGGGCGTGGAGCCGTCCCCGGAGATCAAGGAACTGTTTCACCGTATTTTCAATGTTAAGGGAAACACCACGGTGGAGTCTGCTGCCTGGAACGCGCCGTTTTTGGGCCGTACCGCTGAAATATACCAGGTCAGTGAGTGTATTGTGGGAACCGGCAAGAGCCGCCATCCCCAATGTGTGGCCATCAGCGGGGAGGACGGAGTAGGCAAATCAGCGCTTCTGGACAAGGCAAAACAGATGGTGCGGGGCTATCAGATGATTCCATTGTATGCTGCCTGCTACCGGGAGGAGTCGGAATTTTTCCTGCGCCCCTGGAATGACATATTCTGGGAGGTGGAGCAGTGTGTGGAGAACGGACTGCTGGAGCGCTCCATCACAGAGGAGGAGCAGGCACAGCTTGACCGTTTCTTTAAGGGAAGCATCCTGGGGGATGAGAAGCCGCTGGGCAGGCTGACATATCAGCTTATGGAAAAAGCCATCCTGGACATGTTCCGCAAAATCGTGGAAAAGCACAAGGTAGTGCTGTTCTTTGACGATATCCAGTGGATGGATGCCATGAGCTTCCAGCTTCTGAACAGGATTCTCCTGACGCTGGGCACAGAGAGGATCCTTCTCATGTGTACTTATAACCAGAACAATGATGTGGAAGTTATGGAATCCCTGGAGAAACTCATGAAGAAAGATTATCTCCATGTTATTTCTCTGAATCCCTTTACGGAGGAGGAGACCATGGAGCTGCTCCACAAATATCTGCCGGAGCTTAACGGGGATGAGCAGAAGCTCAGGAGTATATTCCAGATGACTGACGGAAATGCATTTTTCCTGATGGAGCTGGTGAATCTGATAAAGGAAAAGGGATATACCCTGGAAAAATCCCAGAAGACCAACAATGTGATCAAAGCAAGGCTTGCAGGCCTGCCGGAGACGGAAAATGAAGTGCTGGACTGCATGAGCATGTTTCCTGAGAAGATCAGCATTGAGGAGATAGAGCTGCTGCTTCCGAAGATGGACAGGCTGACCCTGGTCCGTATTCTTGAAAAGCTGCAGGAGCGTCATCTGATCAAGGAAATACTTGTCGGCTGGAATGTGTACTATAAATTTGAACATCAGGTCTTCCGCCAGTTCATATACGAGCGCCAGAGTGAGGGAAAGAAGCGCATGTACCATCAGATGCTGGCAGAGTATTATGAGTCAAAGGCTGAGGGGAAGAAAAATTTTGGGTATCTTCCAATGACGATTCACCACTATGAGAAGTGCCATAACATGGTGAAAGCGTATCAATATAAGATTAAATATCTGAAAGAGTATTATACGATTGTCAATGAGAACTTTCCTGTACTTCATTGGGAGATGGAATATGGCGACGACAATTACGGAGTAACCTTTGAGGCCAATGAACTTCTTGAACTAGCTCAGAAGGTGATCCAGTTTGACGAGGATTCTCATCAGCTGCAGGAAATGAAAAAGGAAATGTACTATGTCAAGGGCCGTTTTGACATCGCTGTGGGAGATTACGCATCCGGTATCCGCAATATTGAGGAGAGCATGAAGCTGGCTGAGATGCTGGAGGATAAGAAATCTCTCCTGAATAATTTCAAGCAGATGATTTTCTACGGGATCCAAGTGGAAGACCTGGAGCTGGTGAAAAAATATGTGGACGAGGGCCTGTCCCTGATCAATGTGCAGGAACCGGACGAGAGAGGGGCTTTCATGAGGCTGAGAGGCTGGTATCTGCTCCATGAGGGCAGATATGAGGAGGCCCGCCAGACGCTCACAGAGGCCCGCCAGATATTTGAGGATTACAGTGGAAGAGATTCCCGCTATATTATGAGCATTGCGGCGTGTTATAATTATATCGGGGATGCCTGCCGTGCCACCGGTGATTACCAGTCAGCACTTTCCTACTATAAAATAGCCATCGAAAAGGGAACCGGCAAAGTGGTGACCAACGGACTTGGACAGTTCTATTCCAACGCGGGGCAGATCTATTACCTTCTCGGAAAGATCAAACTGGCCCAGGAGTATCTGGAACAGGCAGTGGCATGTTTTGAACGCCATGGATATTACTGGGGACTGGAACGTGCGGAAGCGTACATGGCTTTAGTCCTTTTGGAAAAGGGAGAGGCAGAGGAAGCCAGAAAGCATTATAAAAAGGGCGTACAGCTCTCACAAAAAATGAATAATCCGACCACTGTGAAGGTTTTAAAGGAGATCAAGAATAAGGCGGGATTCTGAGAAAAGGTTCCCGCCTTAAAAAAATATTTTAATTTAGCCTGATAACACGAAAAAATATTGTTCGCCAATGACGGAATAATGACCGTGACACGAGGAATTTGACGATGAAAGATAATTGTCAGACAATTGTGTTTGTGGATTTTGACATTTATTGACGCTTTTTTGACACGGAGGTGTGTATAATTGCACTATAAAATATAAGGAAAAGAGGGTGCGATATGAGCAATATTGTAATTACTGGTAAAGACCTCACACTGGAACAGATTGCTTTAATTTGTCGTGAGAATGTAAAAATCGAGTTAGCCGAGGAGGCAAAACAGAACATTATCGAATCAAGAAAAGTGGTTGATGACCTTGTTGCGGAAGAGAAGGTCGTTTATGGAATCACAACAGGATTTGGTAAATTCAGCGACGTTGTAATTTCTCAGGACCAGTGCAAGGCTCTTCAGAAAAACCTGATCATCACTCATGCGGTAGGTGCTGGTGATCCGTTCCCCATTGATGTTGCAAGAGGTGTGATGCTGCTTAGGATCAACAACCTGGTAAAAGGATTTTCAGGCATTCGTCTGGAGACTGTTCAGACCATGATCGATATGCTGAATAAAGGTGTGACTGCGTTTATCCCGGAGAAAGGTTCCCTTGGAGCATCCGGAGACCTGGCACCGTTATCCCATATGGTTCTGCCGATGCTGGGCCTTGGTATGGCTTATTACGAAGGAGAACTTCTTCCCGGTGCAGAGGCTATGAAGCGTGCGGGAATTCCTACGATTGAACTGTCCGCAAAAGAAGGACTGGCTCTGAACAACGGAACACAGGCAATGACAAGCGCCGGCTCCCTGGCACTGTACGATGCGCTGCAGCTTCTGAAGGTTGCAGATATCGCTGACTCTCTGTGCTTTGAGGCGCAGAATGGTGTTGTAAGTGCTCTGGATCACCGTCTGCATGACGTACGTCCTCATTCAGGACAGCTTGCAACAGCCAGAAACCTGTTAAGACTTCTGGAAGGCAGCAAGAATACTACGGTTCAGGGTGAGATCCGTGTACAGGATGCATATTCCCTGCGCTGCTCACCGCAGATTCACGGCGCCAGCAAGGATGCAGTGAATTATGTACTGGATCATGTAAATATTGAAATTAACTCTGTAACAGACAACCCGATCATCTTCAAAGAAGATAAGAATGGTATCTCCGGCGGCAACTTCCATGGACAGCCTATGGCACTGAGCTTTGACTTCCTGGGAATCGCAGTTTCCGAGCTGGCTAACGTATCTGAGAGACGTATTGAGCGTCTGGTCAACCCGGCATACAGTGACCTGCCTGCATTCCTGACACCGCACGGCGGCGTTTGCTCCGGATTCATGATCGTTCAGTATTCTGCAGCAGCATTAGTATCTGAGAACAAAGTTCTTGCACATCCGGCTTCTGTTGACAGTATCCCGTCATCCGCTGGTCAGGAAGACCACGTATCCATGGGTACCATCGCTGCCAGAAAAGCAGGAGAGATCGCTAAGAACGTAAGACGTGTTCTGGCTATGGAACTTATGGTTGCATGCCAGGGTATCGATATGCGCGGCAATAAAGGCCTGGGCAAAGGAACACAGGCTGCTTATGACTTAGTCCGCAAAGCAGTAGCCACATTAGATGAGGACCGCGAATTATACGGTGATATCAACTATTGTGAAGAAATTATTAAGGATGGCTCTCTCGTCAAAGCGGTAGAGGAGGCCCTTGGCGGAGCTATAGAAACAAAATAAATTCTTAAACTGTCCTGCAAAAAATAATTTGAGAAAAGAGGGGTAAGTCTTAATGGGAAAGAACGAAAAGAAAGAACGTACAGTTCGTCTTCCGAATTTTTTTGAAGCTATTATTCCAATTGTTGTCATGATGGCACTGATGCTTTATGGCTTCGTAGGAGGAAGCGGATACAGTGATGCCCACATGCCGTTACTGGTATCTATCGTAGTGGCCTGTATCATCGGCTGTCTCTGCGGACACAGCTTCTCCGACATGCTGGCTGGTATGTTGGACAGGCTGAGTGCTACAATGGAAGCGATACTGATTCTTTGTACAGTCGGTATCCTCGTGGCATCTTTCATTATGTCCGGTACAATTCCGGCCCTGATCTATTACGGCCTGGATTTACTGACACCTAAGCTTTTCCTGCCAATCGGCTGTATTATGTGTGCGGTTGTTGGTCTGGCATGCGGTTCTTCCTGGACTGCTACTGCTACCATCGGTATCGCCTTTTTAGGTATCGGTGCCGGCCTGGGAATCAATCCTGCTATCACTGCAGGTATGATCATCTCCGGCGCTTATGTTGGTGATAAATTTTCACCGCTTTCCGATACTACAAACCTGGCGGCAGCGGTTTCCGAAACCGGCTTGTTTGACCACGTTACGGCAATGGTTTCCACCACAGGCCCAACGTTTGTGATCGCTTTGATCTTATACACGATCATGGGTCTGAATATTGATACATCAGGATTTGACGCCTCTGTGGCAACAGATTTACAGGCAGCTCTGGCAGAAGGCTTTAACTTAAGCCCGATTCTGCTGCTTCCGATCGTTGTTATCGTGGTGGTTTGTATTATGAAAGTACCGGGACTTGTGGGTATTTCAATCTCTGTGGGATGCGGTGTTCTCTTTGCCGCAGTTTTCCAGGGTATGCACAGCTTAGGAGAACTGTTCGACGTTCTGCATTATGGTACAACATTTGAATCCACCAATGATTTAGCGAACGACCTGCTGAGCCGAGGCGGTATGGACCACCAGATGTGGACCATTAACCTGATTCTGCTGGCAGTAGCCTACGGCGGTGCGCTGGAGCGCTGCGGATGTGTAGATACACTGTTCGGAGGCCTGAAGAAGAGACTCCACTCTGTGGGAAGTCTGATTCTGGCAACACTTCTGACATCCTTATTCTGCGATGCTACCATGTGCGACCAGTTCCTGGGAATTGGTGTACCGGCTCCGCTGTATGTTGACAAATATGACGAGATGGGTCTGGGACGTAATATGCTGTCCAGGACTTTGGAGGACTGCGGTACTCTGTGGGCAGTTATGTTCCCGTGGACGGGCTGCGGCGCTTACCAGATGGGTGTTCTGGGAGTGCATCCGTTCGCATACTTCCCATTTGCGTTCGTTAACCTGCTGAACCCGATCCTGGCTGCAATCCTTGCGTTCCTGGGTCGTAACATCTTCTGGGCTGACGGTGCTTATACGAATATTTTCGGCAAAACGACAATGCGTAAACCGGCCGCTGCTCCTGCAGATAAGCACGAGCTTGCAGTGAAGAATCTGGAAGCTATGCGTGCAGCCGGCAGGGCACCCAAAGCACAGGCATAATTTATCCGTTGTTGACTGAAAGGAGTATCATTTTGAGTGTTGAGCATCTTCCCTGGGACTCTTTAGAAGGACCGATTTATCATGCAAGGGAACTGAAACCCCGTAAGCAGTGGGTAACATACGGCTGCTGGATCTTGTCCGCAGCTCTGATCATTGGAGGTATTGTGACGCCTTACCGCGTAGCCGCCGTATTTGGTGTGCTGTACATACTGACGCTGTTGATGAAAAAAGATACAGTCATTACCGAGAGGGGACTGGAGATTTTTTATCAGATGAGGATTACCACACATTATGACTTCTGGAGCTGGAAGGAGATTGTTTCCGTGATTCGGGAAGACAGAAAGCATCCGGAACTGGTGGCGCTCCATTTTGGCAGGGGCAACAGAAGTAAACGCCTGTTTTTCACAAAGGCGGATGCGAAACAGATAATGGTGCTTGCAAGAAAGAAAAACTCCAGAGCCGTGGTGTCAGATGCTGATCCGCGGCAGATGGCCGGATACAAAAAGAAGAAGTAGATATTTGTGAATATGTCCAGGAAATCTGTTTTATCAACAGGTCTCCGAATTATAGGGAAGGGAAAGTAAACTCCTCTTACTTTCCCCGGACGAGAGGCTGCGCACTTATGAATAACATAAGTGTGCAGTCTTTTTAAAAGAGATTTTTAACAAATTTTTAAATTGGACAAAAAAAGACTAGATTTATAGGAGAATATGTGATAGAATCAGTGTAATTCAGGAGATAACTGGAGAAGCTATATACAGGAGGTATAAAATATTATGAAGAAATATGTATGCGAACCATGCGGATATGAATATGACCCTGAGGTAGGAGATCCGGAAAGCGGAATTGCTCCGGGAACCTCATTTGATGACCTTCCGGAAGACTGGGTATGCCCAATCTGCGGTATGGGAAAAGATGTATTTATTGAGGCTTAATAAAAAAGGCTGCCGCGTATAACGGCAGCTTTTTTGCGGACTTAACTGTCCACCAGTTTTCCGCCGGGCAGCTTCCGGATCTCCTCCGCATCATTGTAGCTGCTCACAATCTCTTTCAGCCGGAGAATGGAGTCTGTCAGGTATTTGTCCTTGTGGTACACAAAGGAGAAATGCCGGTTCCATTCCTTGTGAGGACCTGTGAATACATACATCTCACCGTTCTGGATCTCCTTTTCCAGAAGGCGGATGGAGATGACTGCCATACAGTTGTTGATCTGTATGGCATTTTTTATGGAATCAGGGGTGCTCTCCTCAAATACGGTATGGATGTCAAGGCCATGGCGCACAATGAAATTCTCAAACAGTTCCCTGGTACCGCTCCCGGGTTCTCTTTTTACAAAGTCATGTCCGTTCAGTTCATTGATGAATAAAGTGTGGCGGCCGAAAAAGAGGTGGTTCTGTCCGCATGCCAGCACAAGCATGTCGTCAATGAGGGGAATGGATACCAGATCCCGGCTCTTGACACGGCCTTCCACGATACCCACATCCAGCTCCATATTCAGAAGTTTTTGTTCTATGATCTGGGTATTGTTCATATAAGAATAGATATCAAGGTCGGGCTGCTCTGCGCGCAGGTCCCGCACCACCCTGGAGAGGATTCCGCTGCCAAGGGTAATCGTGCCGCCGATACGGAGCTTTTCCCGGCGGTTTTCCTTCTGCATGCTCTCCTCCAGGCTTTCAAACTGGGTGACGAGCTGTTTGGCAGTGACATAGAGCTTTTTTCCATCCTCTGTGATGTAGAGCTTTTTTGACAGGCGCTCAAAGAGCAGTGTCTGGTAGTGCTCCTCCAGTTCCCGGATCGCCTGGCTGACGGAGGGCTGGGTGATGAAGAGCTGTTCTGCTGCCAGGCTCATTTTACCGGATTCTGCCACGGCCAGAAATATCTTCAAATGTCTGATGGTCATAAGACGTCTCCTTTATCATAGGTAAATCCTATTAATTATATAAAATTATATTACTTTTCTTATACATGTGCAAGTGTTATACTAATCATAAACCAAAGAGAGCAAGTTGTAACTGTTCAAATCAGGTCTGTGTATTGACTGCGTTGACCGTGCATAAGAGTAGTTACGCAAATTTGAGAAAAGAAGGTATGGGCTATGAAAGTATTGGTTATCGGCGGCGTGGCCGCAGGCACAAAGGTTGCGGCAAAATTAAAAAGAGAGAGCAGAGAGACAGAGGTATTGATTCTTACCAAGAGTGAGGATATTTCTTATGCGGGCTGCGGACTTCCTTATTATGTAGGTGATGTGATTCATGAGAGAAGCCAGTTGATCGTCAACACACCTGAGAAATTTGCAAAACTGACCGGAGCGGAAGTTGAGACAGGTATTGAGGTGACGGGTCTTGACCGTGAAGGCAGAAAAGTGACTGCCAAAGACCTGAAATCAGGTGAGACAAAAGAATATACATATGATAAACTGGTAATAGCAACCGGTGCGTCTCCAGTTGTACCGCCCCTTCCGGGACTTGATATGAAGAATGTATTTATGATGAGAACGCCTGATGACGCGGAGGCCCTCAGAAAAGCAGCGGAATCCGGCACGATCAAGCGTGCAGTGATCGCGGGCGGTGGATTTATCGGTCTGGAAGTTGCGGAGAATCTTCAGAGCCGCGGCATCCGCACCACAGTTCTGGATATGCTCCCGCACATTATGCCGGGATTTGACCCGGAGATGGCAGAGTTTGTGGAGGACCATCTGGCAGACCAGGGAATCATGACACTTCTGGATACGAAGCTGGAAGGTGTGGAAGGTGACGGGACTGTTGAGAAGGTTAAGACATCCAGAAGAGCGATCAAGGCAGATGCCCTGGTACTCTCCCTTGGTATCCGTGCAAATACAGCATTCCTGGCAGATACGGGAATTGAGCTTGCGCCAAACAGAACGGTTCTGGTAGATGACCATATGAGAACCAATGACGAGAATATTTATGCTCTCGGTGACTGCTCCATGGTCACCAACCGTATGACACATGCAAGAGCATGGTCACCCATGGGTTCCTCTGCAAACATTGAAGGCAGGATCGCAGCACAGAATATTGCCGGTGCTGATGTTTCCTATCCGGGCGTTCTGGGAACAGGCGTGGTAAAACTGCCGGGACTGAACGCAGGCCGTACAGGACTTACAGAGCAGGTGGCTAAGGAAGCGGGACATGATGTGGTTTCCGTTGTAGCTGTTGTAGATGACAAGGCACATTATTATCCGGGTGCAGACTCCTTCCTGGTCAAGATGATCGCAGATAAAACGACCGGTGAATTCCTGGGAATCCAGGTATTGGGAAAGGGCGCTGTGGATAAGATGGTGGATATCGCTGTAGTGGCACTGAGCATGAAGGCCACTGTGCAGCAGCTGGAGCATCTGGATTTTGCGTATGCACCGCCGTTCTCAACAGCGATCCACCCCTTCGCACACTGCATCAATATCCTTCTGAACAAAATGTCCGGTTCTTTAGATACCTTTACGCCGGTTGAGTTCGCAGAAGGCAAGGCAGAGGGCTACAAAGTGATTGACGCATCCCTGAAACCGACTCTGGAAGGTGTGGAATTTATGAATCTGGAGGAGATTGACGGTGAAGTGGAAGGTCATCCGAAGGATGAGAAGATGCTTCTTGTATGCGCAAAAGGTAAGAGGGCATATATGCTGCAGAACCGTCTGAGATATTACGGATACACCAATACCAAGGTTCTGGAGGGCGGAAGCACATTCAATGGAGAAGATCTGACAGAAGACTGAAGAATGATGTAAAACATAACAGCAGGAACGCACAAGACAGGCAAGACCAGAAAAGATAAAAAGTTGGAGGAAAGTAGAAATGGCAACATTAACAGTGAGCAAAGAAGATGAGAAAAGAGTAAAGGCCCTGGGCTTTTTGAACAACAAGGGAACGGATAATTTTTCCGCCAGGATCATAACCAAGAACGGAAAAATCACAGCAGAACAGCAGATATGTATTGGTGAGGCAGCAAAACTGTTCGGCAACGGCGGGGTGACATACACCACACGTCTTACCGTGGAAGTTCAGGGAGTCCCATATGAGAAAATTGATGAGTTTCGTGCCTATATCCAGAAATGCGGGCTGGACACAGGCGGTACCGGTTCTAAAGTGCGCCCTGTAGTATCCTGTAAAGGAACCACCTGCCAGTATGGCCTTCTGGATTCCTTTGGACTTTCCGAAGAGATTCATGATGAGTTTTATGTAAACTGGCATGATGTAAAACTGCCTCACAAATTTAAAATCGCAGTGGGCGGATGTCCAAACAACTGTGTGAAACCGAACCTGAATGATTTGGGTATTGTCGGTCAGCTCATTCCAAACTTTGATCAGGATATGTGCAGCGGATGTAAGAAGTGCAGCGTTGTGAAAATCTGTCCCATTGATGCTGTGAAGCTTGTGGACGGGGTCATGGAGCTTGACCGGGAAAAATGTATCAACTGCGGACGTTGTATCGGCACCTGTCATTTTGACGCCATTGAGGACGGCACCTACGGATATAAGATCTATCTGGGCGGAAGATGGGGAAAGAAGATCGCCATCGGAAAGCCTATGAGCAAGATCTTTACAACCAAGGAAGAGCTTATGAGTGTAATTGAGAAAACCCTTCTTCTGTACAGGGAACAGGGAAAGACAGGAGAACGTTTCTCTGATACGATTGAGCGTCTTGGATTTGAGAATGTGGAGGCACAGCTTCTCTCCGATGAGATCCTGGAGAGGAAAGAGGAAATCCTGTCTGCCAAACTGCACGAGGTGGGCGGAGCTACCTGCTAAGATGCCTTACCGGCTGCATAATGACAGCTATGAAAAATGTCTTTCTGCATTGACAAAAGAATTATGGATTGCTATGATTAATAGCAAAGAAACGAAGAGGGTATCTTTTACAGACACCCTCTTTTTTCTCTGCGGGCAGGTGCGGGAATGCGCTGCCCGGGGAAAAGAAAATGAAGACACAGGATACAGAGCAAAGGAGGCAGCAGCGATGAAATTTACAAAGATGCAGGGAATCGGCAATGATTATGTGTATGTGAATTGTTTTCAGGAGACAGTGGAAAATCCGTCGGAAGCGGCAAAGAAGGTCAGTGACCGGCATTTCGGCATTGGGTCTGACGGGCTGATCCTGATCAAACCCTCAGAAAAAGCGGATTTTGAGATGGAAATGTACAATGCGGACGGCAGCCAGGGCGCCATGTGCGGCAACGGCATCCGTTGTGTGGCAAAATATGTGTATGATTACGGCCTCACAGACAAGACAAGGATCAGTGTGGATACGAAAAGCGGCATCAAGTACCTGGATCTGACTGTGAAAAACGGCAGAGTGGCTCTGGTGAAAGTGAATATGGGAAAGCCGGAATTCCATACGGAGAACATTCCCATGAAGCACAGAAAAGAAAAGGTCATCCGTGAGCCGTTGGCTGTGAAGCAGCAGGTCTATGAGGTGACGGCAGTATCCATGGGAAACCCCCATGCGGTGGTGTTCATGGAGGATGTGAAAGGACTGGATATTAAGGAGATTGGTCCTTATTTTGAGAAACACGAGGCATTTCCGGAGGGTGTCAACACAGAATTTGTCCGTGTTTTAGATGAGAAGACCGTGGAGATGCGGGTCTGGGAAAGAGGCAGCGGGGAGACCCTGGCCTGCGGGACAGGAGCCTGTGCTGTGGCGGCAGCCTGCGTGATGAACGGATATACAGAGGAGGAGGTAACGGTAAAACTGCTGGGCGGTGACCTGAAGATTTTCTGGGACAGAAAAGAGGACACCATCTACATGACAGGTCCTGCGGAAGTGGTTTTTGACGGTACGATCGAACTATGAGATTTCGTATGACAACAGAGGACAAGCGCTTCTACGGAAATGTGATGCGGCTTGTCATGCCTATGGCACTTCAGAACCTGATCAACGTGGGGGTTACCTCCACGGACGTGATTATGCTGGGAAGAGTGGGAGAGACAGCGCTTTCCGGCGTTTCCCTGGCGAACCAGGTATATTTTATCCTGTCCCTGATCTTCTTCGGACTGACCTCAGGGGCCTGTGTGCTGACTGCCCAGTATTGGGGAAAGCAGGATACCCGGACCATTGAGAAGGTCATGGGCATGTCCTTCCGCATAGCGATCCTGTCCGCTGCGGTATTCACGGCGCTGGCGCTGTGCGTGCCGGATCTGCTGATGCGGATCTTCACCTCAGACGAGGCGATCATTGCGGAGGGTGTGAGCTATCTTCGGATCGTGGCGTTTTCCTACATACTTGCAGCGTTTACCAATGTATATCTGAATATTATCAGGAGTATTGAGCGTGTAGTGATCGCGACGGTGGTATATGCCACATCCCTGTCCGTCAATATTATCCTCAATGCGGTTTTTATTTTCGGTCTTCTGGGTGCTCCCGCCCTGGGGGCTGCAGGTGCGGCTATCGGCACGCTGTGCGCGAGAGCTGTGGAGGTCATTATTGTCGTATATTATGCCCGGAAGAAAAATGATGTAGTGCGCATCCGCATAAAGGATATGTTCAAAAGATACAAATGGCTGGAAAAAGACTTTTTCGTGTATGCCTTCCCTGTGCTTCTCAATGAGTTTGCCTGGGGCGCAGGCATGGCTGCCATCTCGTCCATTGTGGGGCATCTGGGCAGTGCGTCTGTGGCTGCTCATTCCGTGGCACAGGTGTGCAGACAGTTATCCATGGTCATTGCATTCGGTATCTCCAACGCCACTGCCATCATGATAGGCAAGGCGATCGGGGAGAAGAAAGAGGCGCTTGCCAGGGATTACGGCAGCCGGTTTGCAAAGCTTTCCCTTCTGTTCGGAGCAGCGGGCGGTATCCTGATCCTTGTGATCTCGCCCTTTGTGTGCAATATGCTGAAACTGACGCCTCTGGCGAAATCCTATCTCCAGGTCATGATGGTGATCATGTCCTACTATGTGGTGGGACAGTCCTTCAACTCCACTTTGGTGGTAGGCGTGTTCAGAGCCGGGGGAGACACTATGTTCGGGCTGTTCCTGGACGTGGGAATCATGTGGCTGTGCTCCATTTTCGCTGCGGCTGTGGCGGCCTTTGTGATACACGTACCCATGCCATGGGTTTACATAATCCTGTGCAGCGATGAGGTGATCAAAGTGCCGTTTTCCTGGAAGCGATATAAAAGTTATAAATGGCTGAATAATATTACGAGATAAAAAATATTGAAGCCTCAAGGCTTTCGTGGGGATATTGGATTAAATTCATCTGGATTTTGTGCAATATTCCCACTTCCCTTTCAGAAAGAAACATGATATACTTTGTGATACAAAATCTGGTAATAACAAAAGAATAAAATAATAAGTGACACAAGATGTAGTGCTGCAATGAGGTGAAGGCAATGATTTATGTAATTAAGAAAGATGGAACAAAAGAAGAATTTGACGTTCAGAAAATAGTCAGGGCAGTCAATAAATCCGCGGAAAGGATCATGTACAGCTTTACGGAGAAGGAGATTGACTTCCTGTGCAGATATGCCACAGACAAGGCGGAGTCCCTGGGGAAGAAAGAAATTACGATCCAGGAAATGCACAATATTGTGGAGGGGGCTTTGGAGCAGGTAAACCCTGCGGTTGCCAAGAGTTACCGGGATTACAGAAATTATAAGCATGATTTTATCCACATGATGGACGAGGTCTATACCAAGAGCCAGTCTATCCGCTATATCGGGGACAAGAGCAATGCAAACACAGACAGTGCGCTGGTTGCAACCAAGAGAAGCCTGATATTCAATGAACTGAACAAGGAGCTTTACCGGAAATTCTTTATGAACCGCAATGAGCTGCAGGCATGCAAGGACGGCTATATTTATATTCATGACCAGTCTGCAAGGCTGGATACCATGAACTGCTGTCTCTTTGACGTGGCAAATGTGTTAAAGGGCGGATTTGAGATGGGCAATGTCTGGTACAACGAGCCGAAGACACTGGACACTGCATTTGACGTTATGGGGGATATTATCCTGAGCACCGCTGCCCAGCAGTACGGCGGTTTCACGGTGCCGGAGGTGGATAAGATCCTGGCCCCTTATGCAGAGAAAAGCTACAGAAAATATAAAGAAGAATTTTTGAAATATGTGGACCCGGAGTGGGAGCATGCACAGGACAGGGCTGAAAAGTACGCGTATGACAAGGTACACCGCGACTTTGACCAGGGCTGGCAGGGGATTGAGTACAAGCTCAATACCGTCGGTTCTTCCAGAGGAGATTATCCTTTTGTGACTGTGACACTGGGGCTTGGAACAGAACGTTTTGAGAAGATGTGCAGCATTTCCCTCCTCAATGTGCATAAAGAGGGGCAGGGAAAAGCGGGACACAAAAAGCCGGTACTGTTTCCAAAAATCGTCTTTCTCTATGATGAGGAAATTCACGGAGAGGGCGGCGTAAGCGAGGATGTGTTTGAGGCCGGCATTGCGTGTTCGGCAAAGACTATGTATCCGGACTGGCTGTCTATGAGCGGGGACGGCTATATTTCCAGTATGTACAAAAAGTATAAAAGGGTGATCAGCCCCATGGGATGCCGTGCCTTTTTAAGCCCCTGGTATGAGCGCGGCGGCATGACACCTGCGGATGACAAGGATGTGCCTGTATTCGTGGGAAGGTTCAATGTGGGTGCAGTCAGCCTGCATCTGCCCATGATCCTGGCAAAGGCAAGAGCGGAGAACCGGGATTTTTACGAGGTGCTTGATTTCTATCTGGAAATGATACGCCAGCTTCATATCAGAACCTATGACTATCTGGGAGAGATGAAGGCATCCACCAATCCCCTGGCCTACTGTGAAGGCGGCTTTTACGGCGGGAATCTGAAACCCTCAGACAAGATCAAACCGCTTCTGAAGCCCATGACAGCTTCCTTCGGCATCACGGCCCTTAACGAGCTGCAGGAGCTGTACAACGGAAAATCCATTCGGGAGGACGGGGCCTTTGCCCTGGAAGTACTTCAGTATATCAACAGCAAGGTGACGCAGTTTAAGGAGGAGGACGGAAATCTGTATGCCATCTACGGTACCCCGGCAGAGAGTCTCTGCGGTCTGCAGGTGGAGCAGTTCAGGAAAATGTACGGTATCGTGGAGGGTGTATCCGACCGTCCCTATGTAAGCAACAGTTTCCACTGTCATGTGACGGAGGAAATGACCCCGATTGAGAAGCAGGACTGTGAGGGCCGTTTCTGGGAACTGTGCAACGGCGGCAAGATCCAGTATGTGCGTTATCCCATAGGGTATAACACGGATGCGATCCGTGCTTTGGTGAGAAGGGCAATGGCGCTGGGATATTATGAGGGTGTGAATCTCTCTCTGGCCTACTGTGATGACTGCGGACATGAAGAGCTGGAGATGGATGTCTGCCCGGTCTGCGGTTCCACCAACCTGACGAAGATAGACAGGATGAACGGGTATCTGTCATACAGCCGCGTACATGGCGATACCAGACTGAACACTGCCAAGATGGCGGAAATTGCGGAGCGTAAATCCATGTAATGATGGCTGCCCTTTTTGGGGCAGCCTTTTTGCGCGGAATTTTGAGGTTTTGTGACGTTTTTCCATTTCCTTTTTTTTAGAATTGTGGTACGATTAATTGGATTTCGTTTTGTGCGGAAAACGGGAAAAGAGTAAGACACAGGGGAGAGAAAGGACGGAAAAACTATGAACTCTTATACTTATTTACTGGACCTGGCGCTTATACTGCTGAGCACCAAGGTCTTCGGACTGCTTACCAGAAAAGTGAGGATGCCCCAGGTGGTGGGTGCGCTGCTTGCGGGACTGCTGCTGGGACCGGCCTGTTTCGGGATACTGAAGCAGACAGAGTTTATCCATGAGGTGTCGGAGATCGGCGTGATCGTGCTGATGTTCTGCGCAGGCCTGGAGACAGATATTGATGAACTGAAAAGGAGCGGCAAGGCATCCTTTGTCATTGCGCTGTTAGGTGTACTGGTACCGCTTGCGGGAGGTCTTGGAGTGGCCTGGTTCTTCAACAGGCCGGGCATGATAGAATCCAATGCTTCGGCAAGTATCATGCTGCAGAATATTTTTATCGGTGTTATCCTTACCGCTACCAGTGTGAGTATCTCAGTGGAGACCCTGAAAGAGATGGGCAAGCTGAACACCAAGGCCGGAAATGCCATTCTGGGTGCAGCCATTATTGACGATGTGCTGGGGATTATCGCGCTGACAATCATCACAAGCCTGGCGGATTCCAGTGTAAATGTGGTGGTTGTGTTTGCGAAGATCGTGGGATTTTTCGTGTTCGTCGGTGTGGGAGGCTATCTGCTTCACGTTATTTTTAAAAAGTGGGTGAAGGGTTACGAGAGGGATCTGCAGCGGTTTGTCATTATCTCATTTGTGATCTGTCTGCTCTTTTCCTATTGTGCAGAGAAGTTCTTCGGAGTTGCGGACATTACAGGTGCATTTTTCGCAGGTCTGATCATTACCAAGACAACGCATACCAATTATATTGCAAGGCGGTTTGGGATTTTATCCTATATTCTGCTGTCCCCGGTATTCTTTGCCAGCATCGGTATTCAGGTGGAGCTTCCGGATATGAGTCCCATGATCCTTGTCTTTGCAGTGGTTCTGGTCATCGTGGCAGTGCTCACGAAGATCGTGGGATGCGGAATAGGAGCCAAAGTCTGTCAGTATAAGAACAAGGACTGTATCCGCATCGGTATGGGCATGGTGTCCAGGGGTGAGGTGGCGCTGATCGTGGCAGCAAAGGGCAACGCTGTGGGTCTGATGTCCTCCTCTCTTCTGGGGCCGGTTGTTGTGGTGGTGGTCATCACAACCATCATTTCACCTATTTTACTTAAGCTGAGCTTCAGTGAGAAGAGCGGCAAGGTGGAATATGAGCAAAATGAATATGCAAGGCTTATGGAAGAGGCTGAGGCGGCCGGAAAAAGTGATGCATCCCGTTATGTGGGCGGAAAGCAGCAGGCAAAATAGAGACGGAAGGAAGTACGACAGATGAAGCTGAATCAGGCGGATATATTGCAGAATTACCGCATAACCAGCGTTCAGGAACAGGAAAAAATCCAGCGGCGCCTGGAGGCGCTGGGAATCCTGGAGGGCACAAAGGTAGTGGTTCTGAACCGAAAGCGTAACGGTTCCACTATTATCAAGGTGAGAGGGAGCAGATGGGCGCTTGGCAATGAGATCGCGGAAGGGATAGAAGTGGAGGAGCTGAAAGGATGAAAGAGGAGATTCGTGTAGGCTTTGCAGGAAATCCTAACTGCGGCAAGACCACTTTGTTCAATGCATATACAGGCGCCAACCTGAAGGTAGCCAACTGGCCGGGTGTTACGGTGGAGAAAAAGGAAGGGGAGACATCCTATAAGGGGCAGAAGATGAGGCTCATCGACCTGCCCGGAATCTACAGCCTTACCTCTTATTCCATGGAGGAGATGGTATCCAGAAAGGTCATTCTGGGCGGAGAGGTGGATGTGATCGTAAATGTTGTGGATGCCTCAGCCCTGGAGAGGAACCTGTACCTCACGCTGCAGCTTCTGGAGCTTGGCAAACCGGTGATCCTGGCTCTTAACATGATGGATATTGTGGAGGAGCGGGGGATGGAGCTGGATCTCCACAGGCTTCCCGAGATGCTGGGCAATATTCCTGTGGTTCCGGTATCCGCCAGGAAGAGAAGCGGCCTGGATGTACTTCTCCATGCAGTAAAGCATCATTATGAGGAGCAGGTGGCTGACCCGGTTGTCACCTATAAACCGAATATTGAAATGAAGATCCAGGAGGTTTCCAGGCGTATCGCAGTGGAACATCCGGACAGCGAGAACATCCGCTGGCACAGTATTAAGATATTGGAAAATGATGAGCAGATATTTAAGGACCATCCCATTGATGTGTCCGATCTGCTTGACAGGGATTATGAAAAGCAGATCATCAATCAGAAGTATGAGTATATTGAGACTGTTTTAGAGGAGTGTGTCTTCTATAAAGGCAACAGGGAGTCCCTGACAGAGAAGGCAGACAGGGTCCTGACCCATCCCCTATGGGGTGTTCCCGTCTTCCTGGGAATCATGGCCATGGTGTTTTTCCTCACGTTTACCGTAGGGGACATAGTCAAGGGGCTGTTTGAATCCTGGATGGACCTGGCGTTTACGGTGGCGAGGAGTACATTGGTGAATCTGGGAACCGCAGACTGGCTGGTCTCCCTGATCGTGGATGGTATCATGACGGGTGTGGGCGGAATCCTGACTTTCCTGCCGAACATTTTCATATTGTTTCTGGCTCTTGCTTTTCTGGAGGACAGTGGTTATATGGCCCGCGTGGCCTATGTTATGGACGGAATCATGGGTAAGGTGGGATTGTCCGGCAAGGCGTTTCTTCCCATGGTGCTGGGATTTGGATGTACGGTTCCCGCTGTCATGGCGTCACGCACATTGGAAAACCAGGAGGACAGGAAGAAGACCATTCTTCTGACGCCGTTTATGTCGTGTTCCGCCAGGCTTCCCATTTACGTTCTGTTTGCAGATATGTTTTTTGGAAAGCACGCCATGATGGCGGCATTTTCCCTCTACGCGCTGGGACTTCTCATGGCTATAGCCATAGCACTTGTCATAGGAAAGTTGTGGAAAAGCAGTGAGAAGGCAACCCTGCTCATTGAGCTGCCTGATTATAAGGTGCCAAATGCCAGGACCATCAGGATTTATGTGTGGGAAAAGGTAAAGGATTACCTGACGAAAGCAGGTACTACGATCTTTGTGGCCTCCATTGTCATCTGGTTTATTTTAAACTATGGTATCCATGGCATGACCGCGGATGTGACGCAGAGCTTCGGCGCCCAGATCGGCAAAGTGCTGGCGCCCCTTTTAGTGCCTGCAGGACTGGGAACATGGCAGATCGTGGTGGCCCTGATCTCCGGTCTGTCGGCCAAGGAAGTGGTAATATCCAGCTTCTCCGTGCTCTATGGAGTCAACAATGTAAACTCCGTACAGGGCATGGCTGTGCTCAGTGCATCCCTGGGGTCAGTGGGATTCGGAGCCCTGAACGCCTATTCTCTGATGGTATTCTGCCTGCTGTATACACCGTGTGTGGCAACACTGGCGACCATTAAGAGAGAGACGCGTTCCTGGGGATGGACGCTGAAGATGGTATTCTTCCAGCTTCTTCTGGCCTATGCCGCCTCTGTGGTGGTTTTCCAGGCAGGAAGGCTGCTGTCCTGAAGTTTCCTAATGACAACTTTGTAAAAATAATATATAGTAGGGGTGCGGTACCGGGCTTCGCAGGAGGCTTAAGTGTGCGGCACCTCTTTTGGAACAGGAGGAAATATGGCAGTGACCATAATACTCGCCGCTGCGGTGGCAGTCTATGCCGGGTTTGTGATCCGGAAAAAAGTCAAAGATATAAAAAACGGGAAATTCTGCGGCTGCGGCGGAAACTGCAGGGAGTGCGGCAGGGGCTGCGGCGGGCAGAAGAAGAACGGAGATGAGAAATGAAGATTTTATTGATGGCAGTCAATGCCAAATATATACATTCCAATCTGGCTGTGTACAGCCTGCAGTCCTATGCTGCCCGGCATGGTATCCGGGCGGAGATTGCGGAGTATACCATCAATCAGCAGAAGGATGAGATCCTGCGTGGCGTGTACAGGCAGAAGCCGGAGGTGCTGTGTGTCTCCTGCTATATCTGGAATATCTCCTTTGTGGAAGACATTATGGGAGACATCAGGAAAATACTTCCGGAGACAGATATCTGGGTGGGCGGGCCTGAGGTCTCCTACGACGCGGAGGCATTTTTAGAGCGCTGTCCCTGGGCCTGCGGTGTCATGTGCGGGGAAGGGGAGGAGACCTTTCTGGAACTGGCCTCTTACTACGAAAAGAGAACAGAGAAGGAAAGCAGCGGGCCTGCTGCCATCCGGGGGCTTGTCTGCAGACAGGAAGGGCAAATCGTGCGAACGCCTTCCAGACCCATTATGGATATGGACAAGCTGGTATTTCCCTATGGGGATATGGCTCTGTTCTCACACAAGATCATTTACTATGAGAGCAGCAGAGGGTGTCCCTTTTCCTGCAGCTACTGCCTGTCATCCATTGACAAGAAACTGCGGTTCAGAAGCCTGGACCTGGTGCTTGATGAGCTGCAGTTTTTCCTGGATGAAAAGGTGCCGCAGGTGAAGTTCGTGGACCGGACATTTAACTGCAAAAAAGAGCATGCAATGGCAGTCTGGACATATATCAGGGACCATGACAACGGCGTGACGAATTTTCATTTTGAGATCGCCGCCGATTTATTGACGGAGGAGGAGATCAGCCTGATCGCCTCCATGCGGCCGGGTCTGATTCAGTTGGAAATCGGAGTGCAGTCTACCAATGAGAGAACAATCAGGGAGATCAGGAGAAAAACCAGCTTTGACAAGATAGCGGAAACGGTCAGGAAGGTGCAGAAGGGCGGAAATGTACACCAGCATCTGGACCTGATCGCGGGTCTTCCCTATGAAGATTACGAGAGCTTCCGCCGTTCCTTTGGGCAGGTCTACGACCTCAGACCCCAGCAGCTTCAGCTTGGATTTCTGAAGGTGCTGAAAGGGTCTTATATGCATGAGATGGCAGAGGCCTATGGATGTGTCTACCAGGAGGCAGAACCCTATGAGGTCCTTAAGACAAACTGGATTTCCTACGGGGATGTGCTGAGGCTGAAGGGTGTGGAAGAGATGGTGGAGGTCTATTACAACAGCGGTCAGTTTATCCGCACGGTAAAAGCCATGGAAGAACTGTTTCCGGATGCATTTTCCATGTATGAAGCGCTGGCAGATTTTTACGATGAGAAGGGATACCAGGGAATCTCTCATACACGGATACGGAGGTATGAAATCCTGCTGGAATATCTGGAGGAGAGGCAGCAGGCGGATACGGAGTATTTCCGGGAACTGATGCTGTTTGATCTGTATGCAAGGGAGAATTTGAAGACCAGGCCGTCCTGGGCCTGTGATATGGCACCATATAAGAAGCGGCTGCAGGCGTTTTACAGAGAAGAGGAAGAAAATCCCGTACTGCTTGCTGACTACAAGGGGTATCAGGCCAGGCAGACTATGAAAATGACACATTTGGAAGTGTTTCACTATGATATACTGGGCGGTGAAAAGAAGAGAGGGGAATTCCCGGTACTTTTTGACTACAGGAGACGGAACCCGCTGACGTATGACGCCGCCATGTGTGCTGTGAATCTGGAATCAGGAATTGACTGTCAGGGAGAAGATTATGACAAAAAGGACAAAAGAGATACTTGATAAACTGGATGAAGTCTATACAACAGAATATAAATGTTATCTGAACCATGAAAATCCGGGCCAGCTTCTGATCGCCACCATGCTCAGTGCCCAGTGCACAGATGCCAGGGTGAATATAGTGACCAGGGATTTATTTGTAAAATACCCCAATATGCAGGCGTTTGCCGATGCGGATCTGAAGGAACTGGAGCAGGATATTAAGCCTACGGGATTCTATCACAACAAGGCAAAGAATATTATAGGATGTGCGCAGATGATCTGTGGAAAGTATGGGGGAGAAGTGCCCAGTGCGCTGGAGGATCTGGTACAGCTTCCGGGAGTGGGGCGCAAGACGGCCAATGTGATCCGGGGAAATATTTTCCACGAACCCAGCGTAGTGGTGGATACTCATGTAAAACGTATTTCCAAACGTCTGGGATTCACAAAAGAGGAAGACCCGGAGAAGATTGAGATGGAGCTTATGAAGGTTCTGCCAAAGGACCACTGGATTCTCTACAATATACAGATCATCACCTTCGGACGGCAGATATGCTTTGCCAGGAATCCAAAGTGTGAGGAATGCTTTCTGACAGATTACTGCAGGGAATACAGGGAGCGGCAAAAAAAGAAAAGGAAATAGACGATATGGATGCATATATAGCTCTGGATTTGGAGACCACAGGCCTGTCCCCAAAATCGGACAGAATACTGGAAATAGGTGCCGCCAGGGTGGTAAACGGAGTGGTTGTGGACAGTTACAGCACCCTCATTGATCCGGAAAGGGTGATTCCCGGGAGGATCACAGAGCTGACCGGAATCACGCAGGATATGGTAAAGGGCATGCCGAAGATAAAGGACGCGGTCCCGGGGCTTGTGGCATTCTGCGGGGAGCTGCCGCTTCTGGGCCATAATATCATGTTTGACTACAGCTTTATAAAACACAGCGCAGTCAATAACGGATTTACTTTTGAAAAAGAGGGAATTGATACTCTGAAGATTTCCAGGGCGCTGCTTGCAGATCTTCCGAGCCGCAGTCTCCAAAGCCTCCGGCTCCACTATGAAATACCACAGGAAAATGCCCACAGGGCTCTGGATGACGCGCTGACGGCACATCTTCTCTACCGGAGACTGAAAAGCGAATACGGTGAGGAGAATTCGGAGCTTTTTGCGCCGAAAATACTGAATTATAAGGTGAAAAAGCAGGGGCCGGCCACACCGGCACAAAAACGCCACTTGCAGGAATTAGTAAAATATCATAGAATAGAGCTTAGCACAGAAGTGGAGAGCCTGACTAAAAATGAAGCCTCCCGACTGATAGATACCATTTTAGGGTCTTATGGAAAGATTATGAGGTGATATGACAATGATGAATATGAACAATAATAAGGTAAAGCGCGTGGTAGCAGGCATTGTGGCGGGAATTCTGGTTCTGGCTATGGTACTTCCCATGGCATTGTCCTTTTTAAGCTGACAGACAGAGAGGACAGAAACATGAAGATAGGAAAATTACCGGAACCGGTGCTGATCCGTTCCGTTTTAAAAGAAGTACAACATAGAAGGCCGGAGGTCCTGGTTGGTCCTGCGGTTGGCCAGGACTGCGCAGTCCTGGAGCCGGCCAAAGGGGATGTGCTGGTATTCTCCTCCGACCCCATCACCGGTACCATCAAGGATATGGGCAGCCACAGCGTGCATATCACAGCCAATGACCTGGCAGCTTCAGGGGCAGAGCCTCTGGGGATCATGGTGACCATTCTTCTGACTCCCGAGACAGAGGAGGCACAGTTAAAAGAGATGATGCGCGGCCTGGAGTCAGCCTGTGAAGAGCTGAATATCGAGGTTATGGGGGGACACACAGAGATCACGGATGTGGTGAAGCAGCCGCTCATTTCCATCACAGGTGTGGGCAGGATAAAAAAAGAGGAGGTTCTTACAACCTCCGCCGCCAAACCGGGACAGGATGTTGTCATAACGAAATGGATCGGTCTGGAGGGCACATCCATTGCGGCAAAAGAGAAAGAGAAGAAGCTGCTGGAGCGCTTTGCACCTTCTTTTGTGGAGACAGCAAAGAGGTTTGACCGGTATCTCTCCGTGGTACCGGAGGCAAAAATTGCTAAGGCATGGGGTGTATCAGCCATGCATGATATTACGGAGGGCGGCGTGTTCGGCGCACTCTGGGAGATGGGCAGCGGCTCAGGCACAGGTCTTGATATTGATCTGAAGAAGATACCCATCCGGCAGGAAACTGTGGAGGTGTGTGAGGTACTGGGTCTGAATCCCTATATACTCATGTCCAGCGGTTCTATGCTGATCACAACAGATGACGGATTCGGTCTGGTCAGAAAGCTGGAACAGGCGGGAATCCACGCTGCAGTTGTGGGAAAAGTCACAGACAGCAATGACAGGATCCTCAGAAACGGCGAGGATACCAGATACCTGGACAAACCCCAGAGCGATGAGCTCTATAAAATATATCTTGGATAAAAATCCGCAGGCCGGCTGAAATAAGGTTCTGGAAAAAAGAGGCGTAATGATATGGCAAAATTAAACATTGTACTTTTTGAGCCGGAGATCCCGGCAAATACAGGGAATATCGGAAGAACCTGTGTGGCCACAGGCACCAGGCTGCATCTGATCGAGCCTTTGGGATTTAAATTGAATGAGAAGGCAATCAGACGTGCGGGAATGGATTACTGGAAGGACCTGGATGTGACCACTTATATTAACTATCAGGACTTTCTGGAGCGCAATCCCGGGGCGAAAATTTACATGGCTACAACAAAAGGCCCTCAGACGTATGTGGATGTCCGTTATGAGGAGGACTGTTACATTATGTTCGGCAAGGAAAGTGCCGGTATTCCGGAGGAGATTCTTCTGGACAACCAGGAGACAGCGATCCGTATCCCCATGATCGGTAATATCCGTTCCCTGAATCTGGCCAATTCTGTTGCCATTGTGCTGTATGAGGCGCTGCGGCAGAATCATTTTGACCATATGCAGTTAGAAGGGCATCTGACAAAGTATGACTGGAAGTAAATAGAATATTCCGTGAAAAACGGTGAGAAAACAGAAGACGGCAGACAGACGGTACCGGCCAAAAACCCGGTTCCGGCTGTCTGCCGTTTTTTAATTTTTATTTTCTGTCCCTTTGGAGAGGGTGAAGATAAATTCCGTACCCACACCTTCTGTGCTTATGACATTGATGTGCTGGTTGTGGGAGTTGATGATCTCCTTCACAATGGAGAGCCCAAGACCGGTGCCTTTTCTGTCTTTTCCTCTTGAAGGATCTGTCTTGTAGAAACGGTCCCAGATTTTTGGGAGGCTGCTTTTGGGTATGCCGCAGCCCGAGTCCTTGACAGAGACAAATACGGTCTCATGCTTTATGGTGGTCTCCACCTTGATGATGGAATCCGGCGGGCTGAATTTGCTGGCATTGTCTATCAGGTTGTAGAGAACCTGCTGTATTTTACCCATATCCGCGGATACATACAGGGTCTGCCCGGTGAGCAGCAGTTCAATGGAAATGCGTTTTTCACGGCAGATGCCCTCAAAGGCGGCGGCGGTAGTCTTGATGGTATTGTTGATATCAAAGTTTGTATATTCCAGCATTCTGCCCTTTTCGTCCATGTCGTTCAGGGTGAGGAGGCTCTGGGTCAGTTTGTACAGGCGGTCTGTCTCGTACACCACGATGTTCAGATATTTATTCTGAAGCTCAGGCGGAATCGTGCCGTCCAGAATGGCTTCCGTGTAACCTTTGATGGAAGTCAGGGGGGAGCGGAAGTCATGGGATACATTGGAGACAAATTTTCGCTGGTATTCCCCTGTCTTGTCAAGCTCATCGGACATGTAATTCAGGGTCAGAGCCAGATAGCCCATCTCATCCCTTGTGTACACCGGGATATTGTGCTTCAGGTTACCGGAGGCAAACTGATCAGCTCCTGCGATGATCTTCTTCAGCGGGCGGTAGACCATGAAGGAAAATACAGCCAGCATGAGCAGCATGATCAGAAGTAGGATCAGGATCAGAAGATAGATAATATTCATCACATCGTTCTCCTGCTCCTGCAGAATGGACATGGGAAGATGCATGGCCACATATCCCTGAATGGACATTTTCCAGGTGACAGGTACCATGACACTCAGATGATCCTCTGCAAACTGGTCGTAAAAACAGCCGATCTGGTAGTAGGAGCCGCTGGAGTGCCCGGGATTAAAATGCTCTATGGTCCTGGTCTCATCCTCAGAAAAATCATCGGATGTACTCAGGAGAATCTCACCCTGGGGACTGATCAGCCAGATCTCCGCATCCTGATAGATGGACAGGGTTTTCAGGTTCATGGCAACGCTGTCCAGAGTCGCCTGTTCCTGATAGTATTTGGAGGCTCTGTTTTCTGCGATGGAGGAAGCCTCCCGGTATAAATCTCCGCTGTAGACATCCTCCAGATGGTTCTCCACCATGGAGGGGCCTATCATGGAAACTGTGAAGAAACCGATAAACCCCAGAATCAGGAAGAATGCCACAAACTTGATATAAAGCGATTTTTTCATCCGTTTTTGACCTCGAATTTATAGCCGATACCCCATACGGTGCTGATGGACCAGGCGGGGTGGTCCTTTATTTTTTCCCTCAGACGTTTGATATGTACGTCCACGGTTCTTGTGTCCCCGATATACTCATATCCCCAGATATGGTCCAGGAGCTGTTCCCTTGTAAAGACCTGATTGGGGGAGGCAGCCAGGAAATACAGAAGCTCCAGTTCTTTTGGCGGCATATCCACCTGTTTTCCGTAATATACAACAGAATAGTTGGTCAGGTTGATAGCCAGGTCAGGATACTCCACGTATTTGCCTGAGGGCTGGTTTCCCGGAGCCACAGTGGGCTGGTAGCGGCGGAGGACAGCCTTCACCCTTGCAACCAGTTCCTTGGAGTCAAAGGGTTTGATCATATAGTCATCCGCGCCCAGTTCCAGTCCCAGGACCTTGTCGAAGATCTCCCCTTTTGCGGAGAGCATAATGATAGGAACATTGGATTTGTGGCGGATTTCCCGGCAGACCTGATAGCCATCCATTCCGGGAAGCATTAAATCCAGTAAAATGAGGTTAGGGCCGAAGGAAGCAAATGCCTTCAGCGCCTCCTCACCGTCATTGACAATCATGGTGTCAAAGCATTCCTTGGTGAGGTACAGAGAGATAAGCTCTGCAATGTTGTTGTCGTCGTCAACGATCAGTATTTTCTGTTTCGCAGCCATGATATACCCCCTATGGTTTATTTCTTGAATTCTACGATGGTGACTCCGGCGTCCCCTTCGCCGAATTCAGCCAGATGATAGTCCTTTACATATTTCAGGCGTTTGAGGTAGTTGTGGATGCCTTTCCGCAGGGCGCCTGTGCCCTTGCCGTGGACAATGCGGACACTGTTTAAATGTGCCAGGTATGCGTCATCCAGGTATTTGTCCAGTTCAGCCACAGCTTCGTCCACGGTCTTGCCGAGCAGATTGATCTCTGTGCTGACTGAGGCGGATTTGTTCATCTTTATCTTGCCGGCGCCTGTTCTCGAAAGTGCCGGGCCGGTGATGACCGGTTCGTCCAGAAGCTGCAGATCGGAAATGTGTACCCTGGAGCGCAGGATGCCCATCTGTACAAAGAGCATGCCCTTGGCATCGGGCTTGGAGCTTACGGTTCCCTTTACATTCATACTCAGAACCTTGACGGAATCGCCTAGGGACAGATCCTGGGGGCGGAGCGTGGATGCTTTTTTGGGAGGTGTCTTAAGCGCCACCTTTTTGCCTGCGGAATCCATTTTTTTACGCAGTTCGGAGCGTCTCTGTTCCAGTTCTTTTGCGGAGAGGGTTTCCTTTCCGGCTTTATTGAAGACTTTCATAGTCTGGTCAGCGTATTCCTTGGCTTCCCGAAGAACACGGTGTGCCTCCTCATTGGCCTCCGCCAGGATGCGCTCTTTCCGCTGTTCCAGTTTATCCTGTTTTTCCTCTAACTGGGCTTTGAGGGCCTTGATCTCCTCTTTGTAGGAGGCGATCTCTTCCCGCTCAGTCTCAATGGTGATGCGGCTCTGTTCCAGGCTGGTCAGTACATCCTCAAAGGATTCGTCCTCCTGGCTGATCTGTTCTCTGGCACGGTCAATGATATATTCCGGCAGTCCCAGCTTGCCTGAAATGGCAAATGCGTTGCTCTTTCCGGGAACGCCGATGAGCAGGCGGTAAGTGGGACGCAGGGTCTCCACATCAAATTCACAGGAAGCATTCTCCACGCCGGGGGTGGAGAGGGCATAGACCTTTAATTCGCTGTAGTGGGTGGTTGCCATAACGCGCACACCGCGGTCATGGAGGGAGGAGAGAATGGCAATTGCCAGAGCCGCGCCCTCTGTGGGGTCTGTGCCGGCGCCCAGCTCATCAAAGAGCACCAGGGAATCTTTATCCGCTTTTTCAATAAAATGCACCACATTGGTCATGTGGGAGGAGAAGGTACTGAGGCTCTGCTCAATGCTCTGTTCATCCCCGATATCCGCGTAAACTTCCTTGAAAACGCTGAGACGGGAATTATCAAAGGCAGGTATATGAAGGCCTGACTGTCCCATCAGGGTCAATAATCCGACGGTCTTTAAGGAGACGGTTTTACCACCCGTGTTTGGACCTGTGACTACCAGCAGATCAAAGGATTCGCCCAGGCGCACATCGATGGGAACCACCTGATGCTTTTCGATAAGCGGGTGGCGGGCCTTCTTGATATCAATGATTCCTTCCCGGTTAAATACCGGTTCTGAGGCATTTTGGGATTTGGCCAGCAGGGCGCGGGCAAAGATGAAATCCAGTTCCACCATAATTTTCAGGTTGTCATCTATAAGTTCCAGATTCCCGGCAGCCAGTTCGCTTAAGTTTGACAGCACGATCTCAATTTCCTGCTGTTCTTTTATTTCCAGTTCCCTCAGGTCGTTGTTTAGCTTTACAACCGCCATGGGTTCCACGAAAATGGTGGAGCCGGTGGAGGACTGGTCATGGATCATGCCGGGGACTTGGCCTTTGTGCTCTGCCTTTACAGGAATACAGTAGCGGCCGTTGCGCATGGTGATCACCGCATCCTGGAGATAGGAGCGGGAACCGCCGTTCACAATGGAATTTAACTGGCTGTGAATCTTGTCATTGGTATTTTTCATGGAGCGGCGCACCTGGCGCAGTCCGGGACTAGCGTCATCAGCAATCTCCTCCTCGGAGAGAATACAGCGCCGGATCTCTGCAGACAGAGGAGTCAGGGGCTGTAAAACCTCAAACATGCCGTCCAGGGAGTCTGTGCGCTCGTCCTCATTCTCTTTTCTGGAGTAGGCTTTGGCACGGTTTGTATTTTCCAGAAGAGAGCAGATGGCCAGCAGTTCGCCGGCGCCTAAGGTACTTCCCACTTCCAGGCGTTTCAGAGAGCCGCGGACATCCTTCACTCCGCCGAAAGACAGGCTGCCCTTCTGATAGATACGGGCCAGAGCATCTGCGGTTTCCTGCTGCATGACCTCAATCTTACCGATCTCATCCAGAGGAGTCAGTTCCCGGCAGAGTGCCTTTCCCATGGAGCAGGTGGCAAAGCTCTCCAGCTGTTCTATGATTTTATAATATTCCAGAGTTCGTAATGCTTTTTCATTCATAAAATTCACCTTTTTAAGTATCTGATTAATATGTCCGGTTCTGTCACGGCATAATTTCGCCATGATACAGATACTCTTATTCTAACGCATATCGGGCGGAAAGAAAAGGGACTTTTTGAGGGCAGCAGGAAATAATTTTCGCCTTCTTCATAAATTGTTCACATATATCTGGTAAAATAATTAAAAGTTTATGGCATCTTTTACAGAGCGGCAGGAGATGTGTTATGGATGATGAAAAAAAAGAAGATTTAAGGCACGAGGATGAAAAGCAGGAACAGGACACCGGAGCAGATAATTACGAGTTCCTGAAAGAGACAATCAAAGAGCGCCCTATTGATAAAAAAAAGCTGGCCAGGCACGCCGGCTTTCTTGCAGCCGGAGGGGTTCTTTTCGGCCTTGCGGCTGCGCTGACATTTGCCTATGTGGAACCCAAGATAGAGAAAAACGTACAGAGCAAAGAGGTTCCCTATGTAAACATTCCGGGAGACGAAGAGCCGGGAACCCAGGAGGAGCAGAATCCCCAGGACAATGGGCAGTCAGAGCAGCAGGCAGCAGATGAATCCGCTGAGGACAGCCAGGCAGCTCAGGCGGAATCCAGGGAGATCACACTGGATGATTACAAGAACCTGTACACAGAGATTCTGAAGCAGGCGGAAGAGCCAAAGAAGGCCATGGTGACGGTGATCGGCAGCAAGAAGGATGAGGACTGGTTTCAGACACCTTATGAAAACCAGATATCAGGTCTGATCGTTGCGGATAACGGGCAGGAGATGTTTATACTCACAGAGTACAGAATCGTGGAAAATGTGGACCGGATACAGGTGGTATTCTGCGATGGGAGCGTGGTGGATGCCAGGTTCCAGAAAGCGGATAAGAATACGGGATTTGCCATCCTGAAGGTTCCCGTGTCCGACATCTCAGCAGAGACAAAGGAAAAGATCATAACAGCGCCTCTGGGCAATTCATACGGATTAAATCAGGGAGAACCTGTTATTGCAATTGGAAGCCCGATGGGGTATAGTGATTCTATAGCTTATGGAGTGGTGACTTCGACCACCAATTCGGTGTCTAAAGTGGACGCGGAGTACGGCATTCTCACAACCGATATTGTGGGGAGCGGAGACGGAAGCGGGATTCTTGTGAATCTGAAAGGGGAAGTTGTGGGTGTGATAGCCCAGTCTTTCGCCAAGGCCGACACAAAGAATATCATCACCGGTCTGTCCATATCCCAGACAAAGGATCTGATTGAAAATCTGTCCAATAATAAGGATATCGTTTATATGGGAGTCACCGGGCAGACGATCACCTCAGAGATTTCCGAGAAGAAAGGCATCCCCAAAGGTGTCTTCGTAGAAGGTGTGGAGATAGATTCACCGGCCATGCAGGCCGATATCCGCAATGCGGATGTGATCGTGGAGGTCAACAAAGAAAAGGTGGAGACAGTAAAAGGCTATCAGCAGCAGCTAAAATCCTGCAAAGCCGGTTCTGTCATAGAAGTCAAGGCAATGCGCCAGGGAACCGAAGGCTATGTGGAAGTTACTTTTGAAGTGACTTTGGGGGCATTATAAAAAGAAAGGATTCTGTGTGAAACAGACACACAGAACCGGCAGCGGCATGCATTTTACCGCGCCGGTGGTTGAAATATGAGATTTATCAATGAACTGCACGAAGGCGAAAAGTTAGCGGGAATTTATCTGTGCAAACATAAGCAGCCGGCAGTCACAAAAAACGGAAAACCCTATGAAAATGTGATTTTACAGGACAAGACAGGCACCATAGACGCAAAGATCTGGGACCCTAATTCGCTGGGGATTGATGATTTTGATACCTTGGACTACGTGGATGTTGTGGGAGATGTGACCAGCTTCCAGGGATCTCTGCAGGTGAGCATCAAGCGGGCCCGCAAGGCATCTGAGGGAGAATACGAGCCCGGAAATTATCTTCCGGTCAGTGATAAAAGCGTGGAGGCCATGTATGGCGAGCTTCTGAATTTCGTAAGCCGGGTGAAGAATATTTATCTTTCTCGTCTTCTGCACAGCTTTTTTGCGGAAGATGAGGCGTTTATCAGGGCATTCAAGGGGAATTCCGCTGCAAAAACCGTGCATCATGGATTTATCGGTGGACTTTTGGAGCATACTCTGAGTGTAGTGAAGCTCTGCAGCTATTACTGCAGTACATATCCCATTCTCAATGAAGACTTGCTGATCACAGCAGCCATGCTTCATGATATCGGCAAGACCAAGGAACTCAGCCCGTTTCCCATGAATGACTATACGGATGACGGACAGCTTCTGGGACACATTATGATCGGAGCCGAGATGATCCATGATAAAGCCCGGGAAATCCCGGGATTTCCGGAGAAGCTGGAGAGCGAGCTGAAACACTGTATTCTGGCCCACCACGGCGAACTGGAATACGGATCACCGAAAAAACCTGCGCTTGCAGAGGCAGTGGCACTGAACCTTGCGGATAATACGGATGCCAAGATGGAGACATTGACGGAAATCTTCCGTGCAGCAGGGGAAAATAAGGAATGGCTGGGATATAACCGGCTGTTTGAGTCCAATTTGAGAAAAAGCGGCTGTGAAGAATAACAGGAACAGAATATTTAGGTAGAAAAAGGGGAGCGGCAGTCAGCCATAAGGCAGAAGCCACTCCCTTTTTGGACGAAAGCAGACAGTGAAAAGTTTTCGGATGGAAGGAAGATAGAGATGGAATTTAAGAAGAATGATATGGTCACAGTGAAAATAGAAGACATGAGTCATGACGGTTCCGGCATTGGAAAAGCGGACGGGTATACCCTTTTTATCAAAGACGCAGTGATCGGTGACGAGGTGGAAGCCAAGATCATGAAGACAAAAAAGAATTATGGATTTGCCCGCCTTATGAACGTCCTGGTCCCATCCCCTGACCGCACCGAACCAAAATGCCCGAAGGCCAGGGCATGCGGGGGATGTCAGCTTCAGTTTCTCAGCTATGAAAAACAGTTGGAATTCAAGAAAAACAAGGTGGAAGGCAACCTGCGCCGTATCGGAGGCTTCCGGGATTTTTCCATAGAAAAGGTAATGGGAATGGAGAATCCCTGGAGATATAGGAATAAGGCTCAGTTTCCCTTTGGAAAAGACAAAGACGGCAATATTGTGACCGGCTTCTACGCAGGCAGGACCCATGCGATTATCCCAAACAGAAACTGTTATCTGGGAGTGGAGGAAAATGAGGAGATATTAAACCTTATCATAGAATATATGGAAGAGAACCATGTGGAGCCTTACCATGAGGAGACCGGGAAAGGTCTTGTCCGCCATGCACTGATCCGTTATGGTTTTACCACAAAGGAGATCATGGTATGTCTGATCATCAACGGGGACAGCCTTCCGAAAAAGGACAGACTCATTGAGCGGCTTGTAAAAATTCCGGGAATGACCAGCATTACGGCCAATGTGAACAAGAAGCGCAGCAATGTGATCTTAGGGGAGAAGATACTTCCGCTGTGGGGACAGGGATATATTACGGACTACATCGGTAATGTAAAATACCAGATTTCCCCCCTCTCCTTTTACCAGGTCAATCCGGTGCAGACTGTGAAGCTGTATGAAACAGCGCTTGCATACGCAGGCCTTACGGGAAATGAGACAGTCTGGGACCTGTACTGCGGGATTGGGACCATTTCCCTTTTTCTGGCACAGAAAGCTAAGCAGGTGTACGGTGTGGAGATTGTTCCGGCGGCCATAGAGGATGCAGAGAAAAATGCAGAGCTGAACGGAATCGAAAATGCAGAGTTTTATGTGGGGAAAGCAGAGGAGGTTCTGCCTAGGGAATATAAAGAGAAGGGGATTTATGCGGATGTTATCGTGGTGGACCCTCCAAGGAAAGGCTGCGATGAGGAACTGCTGTCAACCATGCTGGCTATGAGACCGGAGCGGATCGTGTATGTGAGCTGCGATTCCTCTACACTGGCAAGGGATCTGAAGATTTTGTGCAGTGAGGAGTATCGGCTTGAGAGGGTGGCGGTTTGTGATATGTTTCCGGCTTCAGTGCATGTGGAAACCGTGGTTCTGCTGGAGAGGAAAGGGCAGTAAATCAAAGGGGTTCGGGGATTTGGAGTGGATATGTTGGTGTGTTTATGTGGCTGGTTGGGATGAAATATGTTTCCGGCTACTGTGGTGGGGTAAGGAAATGAATGTTTTGGCAAAAGTGTAGATAGACTTAAATGTTGAAGTCAGTATAGTAAACATAAATATATTGTAGAAGGAGACGAAGATGAAAAAAATTGATGAGCTAAATTTAGGATTTTCGGATGCACAAAATTATTCTCGTAGGGATAATAAAAAAATGTTTAATGATATTTTTGTGAAGAATTATTTTTTAGAGAAGCTTATTAACCCTAATATTTATTTTCTGATTGGAGAAAAGGGAACGGGAAAGACAGCTTACTCTGTTTTTCTTAAAAATAATAACTATAAAGAAAATAAAACTATGCTGACGTATATTTCAGCAACAGATTATGATAAGTTTTATAATATAAAGAAGCAGAAGAATTTAGAATTAACAGACTTTGTGGGAATATGGAAGGTTATACTTCTATTGCTGCTAAGTAAAAGCATAACTGATGATGATAAGGTTATTTCAATATTTCATAAAAGTAATATTGATAATTTAATTAGTGCCATTGATGAATATTATATGAATGCATTTACCCCTGAAATTATCACAGCATTAAAAATTGTTGATGAAACAGAGTTAGCAGCAAAGTTAATATGTAAATATTCAGAAGTTGGAGGGAAAACAGGAACAAAACTCGAATTTTCTGAAACACGGTTTCAAATGAATCTATATTATATAGAAAAAAATTTTAGTGATGCAATTAGGAAACTGAAATTAAATAAAAATGTAAATTTATTTATAGATGGTATTGATGTAAGACCAAATACTATTCCATATGATGATTATATTCAATGTATTCGTGGGCTAGCGGATGCGTGCTGGTCTTTAAACACAGAATTATTTCAAAATGTTAAGGATTCAAAAGGTCATTTTAAGATTGTCTTGTTGCTAAGACCAGATATATATTCGGCTTTGAATCTTCAAAACGCAACGAATAAACTAAGGGATAATGCTGTGTTTTTGGATTGGAGAACTACATATAAGGATTATAAAACATCAAATTTATATAAAGTATCAGAAAGAATCTTGGAATACCAACAATCAGAGCAGATAGTGGATATATGGGAAAAGTATCTTCCTTGGAAATTACCAACTACAAATCAGGGAAGAGAATATGACACAGCATTCATGGAATTTCTTAGAATTTCGTTATCAAGGCCGAGAGATATAGTGGTCATATTGCAAATATTACATGAACTTATGTTAAGAGATGGTCTAGGAGATGAAATGGAATTTTCATTTAATATTTATCAGAATGATGATTTTCAAAATGCCTATTCAGAATATTTTATGAGTTCTTTGAAAGATCAGTTATCATTTTACTATTCTATTGAGGATTTTAATCATTTTATAAAGTTCTTTGATTATTTTAGAGATAGTGATTTTTCATATGAAGAGTATTATCAATTATATGAAAAATTTACAGATTATATTTTAACAAACGCGAGTGATATTCCAGAATTTGTAGATGACCCAAAGAAGTTCTTGCAGTTACTATATGATAGTAATGTAATTGCTGCTATTGAAAATTGTGGAGAGCCCAACGCATATTATCATTTTTCTTACAGAGAAAAAAGTATATCTAATATTGAGCCTAAGGTGCCAGTTGATACGAATGTTTCGTACAGATTTCATTATGGTTTATACAAACGCGCGAAATTTGGAAGATTTTAGCCTTTTTAAGGACGGGGTAGAGCAAACTTTCGCCATGTAGTATAAAATTTCCGTCCCACCGCATGTGGAAACCGTTTGTTTGCTTTCGCGGAAATCCAGCTGAATTAAAGGCTTTCGGCGTTTACCAGCAGATATAGAATTGTGTTTTTCTGTTCGAATGGACAGATATATATTCCCTTGTATCGATCATCAGCCGCATCCGTAAAAAATTTGCTCTTATGCGCTCCGTAGGAATGTCGCAGAAGCAGCTTACAAGGATGATATGCTGCGAAGGACTGATCGTTGTTGCGGCCGGATTGGTTTTATCCATTTTGGCAGGCGGTGGTATGGGATTTATTTTGTGCGGATTTTTGAAGCAGGAATTGATGACGTATTTAAAGTATCAATTTCCGGTTGGCATTCTTTTGATCTATTGTATCGTTGTCCTTTTATGCTCACTGGCAATCACTAAAGGAGTATTAAGACGCCAGAGGATATCCCCACAGATAGATCTTTTAAGAGGATGAGGGAGAGGGGCACCAGTTTACGGATGAACCACAGGCAATCTGGATAGTAAGACCAGCGCCGGTGTATTAGGACTGATTCAGAGAACAGGCCATAGGCCACAGCAGTAAGGACAGAGTATAAAATAAATATTAAATATTCCCCATACCTTCTATTTGCATCACCTTTATGGTAAAATATAGATATTCCAAAAGAAAGAAGGTATGTCAATTATGGAAAAAGAAGTATTGGATTTTGTTGTTGGGAAAACACACGATTTAATGAATGCGGCATCATGCAGCAGTGAGGCAAAGACAGCAGCTCAGGCCTGGCTGGATGCACTCGGAACGGAAAATGAGGCAGAAGAAACGAAAAAATACATTGCTGAGCTGGAAGCCGATATTATGCCCATTGACGGCTTGATCGCTTTTGCAGAATCAGATGCCGGAGCACAGGTTTTCGGAGCTGATGTTGCGAAGAACGTTGCAGCACACGCGAAGGAGATCAAAGCAGCCGGAGCAAAATACTGTGACTGCCCGGCATGTGCAGCCGCTGAAGCGATTCTCGAAAAGAAGGATATGATGCTTTAAGCAGTGACCGCATTTCACAGAATTACCGAAGGCGGGCAACACAGCCGGGAATATCAGATTGACAGCCAATACATTTTTGACAGCCAATAATTTCAAAGAGCATCAGTCGGAGGCGATTGATGCTCTGATTTTTTGTATTTATCCCGTGGAGCCATGTCCCTGTAAATGGACAATATCATTTACAGGGGCATGGCTCTGTCTATATAAACATAAAAATACATTGACAAATATAACTGTAACAAATATAATTACATTAACAACATGAATTTATCTAACCTCAAAAGCAGCAGAGTGAGATTCATCCATTTGGGGAATAACAAAAAGGGGTGGGAAAATGGATCATAAAAAAGAGCAGCAAAAGCAGCAGGCAGCCCGGGCCGCGGCTGATTACATCAAAGAGGGCATGACGATCGGACTTGGTTCAGGTACGACCTCCCGTTATCTGATCCGGGAAGCAGGGAAAAGGTATGGGCAGGGACTTCACTTTTACGGAATCGCCACATCAAGGGATTCCGAGCAGCTGGCAGCGTCCCTTGGGATACCGCTTCTTGAACCGGAGCAGGCAGGGAAGATCCATCTGGCAATTGACGGCGTGGATGAGATAGACCGGGAGTTCAGAGCGGTCAAAGGAGGCGGCGGTGCTCTTTTGAGGGAGAAGATCATTGCCTCCTGGGCAGAGGAAGTCATCTGGATCATGGATGAGAGCAAGCTGGTGGAACGACTGGGAGCGTTTCCGTTTCCTGTGGAGACCGTTCCTTTTGGTATGCCCTTTGTAAAACGCAGAATCGCAGATATGGGAGCAGTTCCCGCCCTGCGCATGGGAGATGGAAAATCGTATTTGACGGACAGCGGAAATTTTATACTGGATGTGCAGTTTGCCGAAAATACGGATATTTCCCAGGCGGCAGAGCAGATCCGCAATATGCCGGGAGTTGTGGAGACCGGGTACTTTGGACAGATGTGCAGCCGTATTGCGGCAGGTACTTCATCAGGGGTCAAAGTCATGGAAAACCCGCATAGAGCAGTTTAGGAAGAACAGCAGGTCAGGAGGCGGAAGACATGGGAATCACAAATGGATTTATAGGCACATATGCTTCTGAAAACAGCAGGGGCGTATACCGGTTTACATTCGACACAGACAGCGGGGCGTTAGGACAGCCGGAACTGTTCTATGAGGCAGGGGATGCGAAATGGGTTTCTCTGTACAAGAACACCATGGCAGTTCCCGTGGCAAAGGATAAGGCAGCAGGCACCTGTCTTTTAGACATATCAGAGGGGAAAGCGAAGGTTCTGGGAGAGGTTTTGGGGGAGACGCATACGCCCTGCTATATCCTTCAGGATGAAACTTATGTGTATACCGCAAACTATCATGAGGGTCTGGTCATGATATATGAAAAAAGGTTCGGGGAAAAGGATGCACTGTGTACGGTAAAGAAGATTGCCATAGCACCCCTGGCAGGCTGCCATCAGATTTTATTTCATGGGCCGCTTATGCTTGTTCCCTGTCTGACACAAAACAGAATCCTGTACTTTGACAGGAAAAGGAATTTTGAAAAGGCCGGAGAGCTGCTTTTCCCGGAAAAGAGCGGACCCAGGCACGGGATATTTAACAGGACCCACAGTAGATTCTGGGTCGTCGGCGAGTGGAGCAATGAAGTATATTCCTTTGCGGTGAGGGAAGACAGGTTTCAGCTCCTGGAGGCGTTTCCCCTTCTTAAGAAGGAGGCAGGTGCGGCTGCGGCTGTCCGCTTATCTGGCGATGAACGTTTTCTGTATATCTCTCTGCGGGGAACCAATCAGATTGCTGTATTGTATGTGGGCGGGGAACGTATGGAACTGGTGGAGCGCGTTTCCAGCCAGGGAGAACATCCCCGAGATTTTATCCTCAGTGAGGACGGACAGTTTCTACTGGCAGTAAACAGGAACCGGGGTGGTCTTGTCAGTATGAAAAGGGACCTGAAAAGCGGAAAAATTGTAAAAATAACAGGACAGGCGGAGATTCCGGAAGGGGTTTCTGTAATACTGGAGGAAATATAAGGAGGCACACCATGCGGAAAACAGATATAGGAATCATAGGCCTGGCAGTGATGGGCAGAAGCCTGGCGCTGAACATGGCGGATCACGGCTTTCAGGTAGGAGGCTATAACAGAAGTAAAGAGGTGACAGAAGCTGTCATAAAGGAACATCCCCATAAAAATCTCATCCCATTTTATACTCTGGAAGATCTGGTGGGATCACAGGAACGCCCCAGAAAATTCATGATGATGGTAAAAGCGGGCAGACCTGTGGACGCAGTGATCGCCCAGTTGGAGCCTCTTCTGGAAGAAGGGGATATTCTCATTGACGGTGGAAATTCTTTTTTTGAAGACACCAGAAGACGAACAGAAGCACTTGGAAAAAAGGGCATCCACTATTTCGGCGTTGGTGTTTCCGGCGGGGAAAAGGGCGCGCGTTTCGGTCCGTCCATTATGCCGGGGGGGAATGCCCGGGCTTACCGGGAGATCGCGCCCATTCTGGAGGCGATTGCCGCAAAGGCCCAGGGTGAGCCCTGCTGCGCATACATGGGACCGGACGGTGCAGGCCATTATGTGAAAATGGTGCACAACGGAATCGAGTACGCGGATATGCAGCTCATCGCAGAGGCTTACCTGCTCTTAAAATACGCAGGCGGGTTTAACAATCAGGAGCTGGCAGAGGAATTTTCAAAATGGAATAAAGGAGAATTAAAAAGTTTCCTTATCGGCATTACAGCGGGTATCTTCGGGGAGGCAGACGATTTTTCAGAGGGACAGCTTGTGGATTACATTGTGGACAGTGCCGGGCAGAAAGGCACCGGAAGGTGGACAAGTCTGGAATCTCTGAAACAGGGCGTGAATGTGTCCATGATCACCGCGGCCTGCAATGCAAGGATTATGTCAAACCGGCTGGAACAGCGCGCCGAGGCGAAAAAAGTCATCCCGGGTCCCCAAATTACGGAGGCGGTGCCAAAAACAGACTCCCGCAAGGAGACATTTGCAGATCTGGTCAGGGAAGGGCTTTATGCGGCCAAGATTGTGGCCTATGCACAGGGATTTGATCTGCTCTTTCATGCCTCCGCGGAATACGGATGGAATCTGGATTTCGGAAGGATCGCGGCTATATTCCGTGCCGGCTGTATTATCCAGGCAGAGTTTTTAAATGACATCACAAGAGCATTTGAGAAGAATCCGAAACTTAACAACCTGATCCTGGATGAATTTTTCCTGGATAAGATCAGCAGAAACCAGGAGAGCCTGCGAAAAGTGCTTTCCTGCGGTATCCTGTCAGGCATTCCCATGCCGGCCATGAGCCAGGCCGCTGCTTATCTGGATGCATTCCGGGGAATGCCCGTGGGGGCCAATCTGATTCAGGCACAGAGGGACTGTTTTGGTGCCCATACCTATGAGCGGACTGACAGGGAAGGCACTTTCCACCATGAATGGGGGCAGGGATATGAATAAAAAACTTACGTTTACTATTTTCGGAGGGACCGGTGATCTGACGTTTCGAAAATTGCTTCCGGCACTCTACAATATGTCGGTTTCCAATAAAACAGAATCCGTGGGACAGGTGATCATCATCGGCAGAAGGGACTATACCAGTGAGCAGTACCGGATGATCGCCAGGGACTGGGTGGAAAAGTTTGCCCGCCTTCCCTACACGGAGCAGGATTATGACAGGCTGGCAGCAGGGATTTTCTACTATAAAATGGACTTTACAGATGAGGAGGCCTATGCACAGCTCAATGCATTTTATAAAGAGATGGAGGCAGGCAGCCATATTTTCTATTTTGCAGTAGCACCCAGATTTTTCTCTTCCATTGTGACAGGGCTTGTCCATGTGGAGCATGCCTGCCGGGGAAAAGTGGTGCTGGAGAAGCCCTTCGGTGAAAATCTGGCGGCAGCAAAAGAGCTGAACGAGAAAATGGAGCATTTCTTCCATCCGGATCATATTTACCGGATCGATCATTATCTGGGAAAGGAAATGGTGCGGAATATACAGACCATACGGTTTGCCAACCCTATTTTTTCAGGTGTGTGGGATGCAGAGCACATAGAATGCATACAGATTTCAGCCCTGGAGGAAGTGGGCGTGGAGACCAGGGGCGGATACTATGACCACAGCGGAGCCATGAAGGATATGGTGCAGAATCATCTGTTTCAGATACTTTCCATTGTAGCCATGGAACAGCCCGGGGAACTGATGCTGGCAGGAGAGGAGATGCACAGGGAACAGATCCGTGTGCTGTCCTCCCTGCATACGCCGGAAAATATCGAGGACAGTCTGGTCCTGGGGCAGTACAGGGGATACCGGGAAGAGAAAGCAGTGGCAGAGGATTCCGTGACCGAGACCTATGCTGCCCTGAAGGTCTTTCTGGATAATGACAGATGGAGGGGCATGCCTTTTTACATCCGTACCGGAAAGAAGCTGGGACATCGGGAGATGCAGGTCCTTGTGGTCTTTAAATCCGCCGCGCCTCAGGTGGAGTCTAATATTTTGAACATTAAGATACAGCCCACAGAGGGCGTTTATCTGCAGTTCAATATTAAAAAGCCCGGCGAGGAGGATGAGATTGCCCAGGCAAAAATGGATTTCTGCCAGAGCTGTTCCTTCATCAACCAGATGAACACACCGGAAGCATATGAGAGGCTGCTGGGTGCCTGTGTCAGAGGAGAGCGGTTCTGGTTCTCCCAGTGGGATCAGATCGAGGCGAGCTGGAAATATGTAGATGACATACGGAAGAGGTATCATGAAAAGAATCTTCCCGTCTATGAATATGAACCGGGGACTTATGGTCCTGGCGCAGCGGAAAAAATGCTGGAGATGTCAGGGGATTTCTGGCTGGATTGAGAAGTGTCTTTGGAAGCAGGTCTATCCAATATATGATTGGGATATTCATATGTAAAGGCGGCACCTAACTGAGGTGTCCGCCTTCAAATACAGGGGCATTTGTCCGCCCCGCGATCAGTTTTCTGTGAGCCTTTCGTATCTTTTCCTGATACATGGCCAAAAGTCCGGGAAATTCTTTCCACTTTTCCAAATCCGCGTTTTGAGATAATTTTTCTTCCAGCAGATAGGCCTGGATGACCAGATGGTAATAGAGCTGGGAGTCCATGGATTCGGAGCGGCATATTTTATCCAGAAGTTCCGTGACGGATTTATATTTATTCCATAACTGCCTCGTTGCTTTGGCGCGGCTGTAAGGGAGGATAATGCAGTTCAATATATAAGCCGCGGCTGCTCCTGCCAGAATGTAGCCAAGCCGGATCAGGAACATACTGCTCACAGCCTGAAAACCGAAACTGCCCGTAAAGACAGCGCCTCCCAGGGCACCTATGGTGGAGCAGGCGAAGGTTTCCCTGTAATCCGTAAAATAAAAGGACAGGTATCCCGAGAGCATCATGGCAGCCGTCCGTCCGGCCGGGGACGGGATCAGAGAATAGATCACAACAGATAAGATACCGCCGGTTATGGTGGCGAGTATACGCTTTTTCATTTTGGCGGGAACATCGTCTGCGTAGGGCAGGGAGACAGAGGCCAGGGTAAACAGAAGCCATTTGCCGTGAGGCAGGCCGAGATACTGTACAAGCAGGGTGGCGCAGGACAAAACAAACGCGGTACGGAAGGCATAGACGGCTCTTACAGGGCTCAAATCAAGCGCTGCCTGCAGACGCACCTTAAAGGAGAGGGCGGTTTTCCTGTAATGTGTTTTGTTCAGCGGGTCAGTCATGTGCAGGAGTCTGTCCTGTGTATACTGCAGGGTGCTGCGGAACAGACGGTCTGTTTTACTGTCTCCGCTGTCAGGAAAATCAGAGAAAACGGGGAGCGGAAGTTTTACGGTATCCCTCTGCAGAAAGGCGCGGAAGGATTTAAGCTGGTCAGAGGTGTACAGCAGAATCGCCGTTTCCCGGTCAGACAGTTTCTCCGGCAGTTCATGGACCAGCATCAGCAGGTGTTCCAGTCCACGTCCCGCGGCGATCATGGAGAAGCTGGCGTCGGACACACACATGACTTTTTTCCTGCGCTCGTATACGGTTCTGCCAAGGCGGCAGAGCTTGCTGCGGATATCCGCAGGATTCGGTTCCTCCTCTGTCTCGCCCAGCCGATTGGCAATGAGTAGAGAGATGTCATCGATCATTTCAGTCAGCACATCTTTTGCAGTCTCCACCACTCTTTTTCTTCCCATGATCCACTGATACAGCATAATAGACACAGCGCCGGCTGCCATACCCAGCATTCTTTTCGGAAGCTGCGGTGCATTTACCGGAGAAATAAATATAAGGAATAAATAAGATAAAATATAAGGAAAATATATATGATTTGAATATTCATATGTAAAAGCATACAAAATTACCAATAATGTGATAAAATTAATGACAAAGGACAGAGGAGCGGGTAATGTGCTGACCCAGAATGCGGCAGCCGCCATCCAGACAAGTACCAGCGCCTGAATGAAAAGATGCCGGAAGGGTGTGGCAGTCAGGTCACGCACCATGGAGGCTGACATCATGATGGTAAAGATGACACCCACAATGGAGTTTTCGGGGCCGAATAAAATTTGAAATATGTTCACATAGAAAATGATGAAGATAAAACTCAGTGTGCTGAAACGAAAGTTATCTTTTATCACATTCGTTATGTTCCGTTTACTTTTTGACATATATGTCTGCGTCTCCTTTTCTGATTCTTTTAACGTGTAAAAACTGCTGTTACAAAATCAATATATATTGTAATACAAATATGATAGTCATATTTTATTTACTAATTTATTAGAATAGCACGATTCCATATATTTGTCAACGGGGAGAAAAAGGATGAAGACTGAAAAGATATCGGAACAATTTGTTCAAAATCTGCTGCTTGTGATGCCTAACTGGCATGCCAAGCTGATCAAACCATTTAAGGACACACTGAACCGGGAGATGAGCCTGGAAACCTATTACTGTCTGGAAACCGTGAAGAGGTGCGGTGCCATTACCATGACAAATCTGGCCCGGGAACTGAAGGTGCCCAAGCAGCAGGTCACCAAGCTGATCGACAAGCTGAGTGAATATCAGTTCGTGGAGCGTGTGAGCAATGAGAGGGACAGAAGGTCTGTCCGGATTCAGCTTACGCCGAAGGCCTCCGCTTATCTGGATGAGTATTATCTGAAAAACAGGGTCTTTATACAGATGCTGGAGGAGCAGCTTACAGAAGAGGAGCTGCAGCGGCTGAATGAAGCCGCCCGGGTTCTGAATGAGATACTTCCTAAGCTGAAATAACGGCATTTCCCCTAAATGCAACCGCCGGATGCGGGATTATACACAGGGATTGCTGGCACGCAACTGCCGTGTCTGTTATATTTGGGGAAAGAAAAAGGAGGAACAATAAATGGATATATCAGAAAAAATACTGCAGCTCAGAAAGGCAAAAGGCTTTACCCAGGAGGAACTGGCAGAGAAGCTCAATGTTTCCAGACAGTCCGTTTCCAAATGGGAATCAGGCCAGTCTGTGCCGGAACTGGAGAAACTTGTGACTCTTTGCGAAGTCTTCCAGGTGTCCGCAGATTACCTGTTGAAACCCTCAGAACTGGATCAGCTTTCCATAAAAACGGAGATGCTGGAAAAACAGCAGCAGGAGCTTGCCATGGAGAGCAGGAAAAGGAAAGAGAAACAGTTCTGCATTTGGAGCTGTGTGGGGATTTATCTTACGGCATTTGCACTTTTGATACTTCTTCGGAATATTTCTTTAGAGAATGATTTCCTCTGGAATATCTTTCCGGGATTTACGCTGCCGTTCATAATACTGGCGGTGGCCACAGCCGCTGCGATCATGGTCTGCCTGCGCCACAGAAACAGGCATGGGGCTGATTCGCGGCAGTGATCATTAAGGAATATTTTTACGGGCAGGTTCTGCGGTTCTAACCGAATCGGCAAAACCTGCCTTTTGTGATTTTTTGTAACCATTTTGGAAGAACAGGTACTAATTAGAAGAGGGGGTGGGAATATGCAGGAATTTCAGGAACTGTACGAAAAATATAGCCGGTATGTCTACCACTTTTTGCTGAAACTCACCAACTCCAATGCGGACCTGGCAGATGAACTGACCCAGGAGACCTTTTTTCAGGTATACCTTTCACTTCCGAAATACAAAGGAGATTCCGGTATTCTCACCTGGATCTGCGGAATTGCGAAAAATGTCTGCCGCAGATATTATAAGAAGAATCCTGTCACAGTGGAGTTTTCTGGGATTGAATCTGAGCTTTTAAAGGGTGGTGGATTTCCGGGCATGGAGGAGAAAGCGGAACAGAGGGAGCTGTATACCCGTGCGGTGCAGGAAATCATGGAAATGAAAGGAAAATACAGGGAGGTACTGATTTACCGCCTGTTTTTTGATATGTCCTTTCACGAGATTGCTGAGATCATGGGGATAAAGGAAAATTCAGCGAAAGTGATCTATCACCGGGGGAAAAATATGATCCGCGGTAGAATGGAGGAATATGGGGATGACAGATAAAAGTTTTTGTCCGGCGGTTAAGGATTTGCTGCCCCTCTATGAAGACGGGGCTTTGAGCCGGGAGACAGAGGAACTGGTCAGCGGACATTTGAGGCAGTGCGGGGCGTGCAGGGCGTATTATGAAGAGATGAAGGGAGAGGAGCCCAATCGGGAGGAGGAAACTGAAGAGAGGATGCGGTACCGAAAGATTGCAAAGCGCATCCATTACAGACGCTTAGGGGCCGCAGGTCTTGTCCTTTTGTTATGTATGGGTATTTTTATTGTAACAACCAGCATGTTTCAGAGAGCCATTGTCTCAGGGGACTGCATGGCGCCCACAGTCAGAGACCGGGAGACTTATATCATGAATAAATGGGCGTACAAAACGGGTGCACCATGCCGCAGGGATATCCTTGTATACGAGAGAGACGGAGTTTTCTATATCACCAGAGTGATTGGGCTTCCGGGAGAGCAGGTGGAGTTAAAACAGGGCAGCGTGTACATAGACGGCCGGTTATATGAGGAATCCGGAACGTATCCCGGGGACTGCTCCATGGAGCTGACAGAGCTTGGAGAAAATGAATATTTTGTGCTGGAGGATAATCGGCAGGCGGCAGACGGGAAAAATCATATAATCAGGAAAAGTGACATTGCCGGCAAAGTGATGGTCACACATTGAGGAGGGCAGATGAGAGAAATCATCAAATTGAATCAAATTTCAAAGGTATATAACCATAAACAGATCCTGGATCAGGTCGACCTGTCCATATACGAAGGGCAGTCCATTGCGTTTACGGGGCATAACGGCAGCGGAAAAAGCACCATGCTCAAAATTATCGCCGGGCTTGTAAGACCTTCCGGCGGGAAGGTGGTTTACAGGGAAAAACTGCTGTTTCACTACGTGCCGGAACGTTTTCCGAAGATGAATCTAACGGCATGGCAGTATCTGAAGAGAATGGGGGAGATAGACGGGATACCCGGGAAGGTTCTGGCGGACAGATGCGAAAAATTGTTTGCTGATTTTTTCCTGACAGAGATGGTACATACCCCCATGAAAGATCTGTCAAAGGGTACCTTGCAGAAGATTGGTGTAATACAGGCTCTTCTGCGGAGACCACAGGTGCTGCTGTTGGACGAGCCGCTGTCGGGACAGGATATGGACTCCCAGATGGTATTCATTCAGAAAATGAATGCCCTCAGAGCGGAAAAGGTAACGCTTCTCATGTCCTGCCATGAAAAATATCTGGTTGAAAGTCTGTCGGATACGGTAATGGCTGTGGGACACGGACAGGTGAATGAGGTTGACATAACTGCAGGGCTTTTCGCCAAAGAATATATCCTGTGGTTTGAAAGGCAGGAAAATGCTTCTTGGCCGGAAGAATACCGGCCATATATCCAGATAGCGGGAAAGGGCTGCAGAGCAAGGATTCCGGAGCATGAGAGCAGCCGGATGATAGTGGAGATGATCCGGCACGGATGGAAACTGAGGGGGATGAGTGATGCGCAGGTTTAGCGGATTAGTAAAATATCAGATGCAGCAGTATTTCAGTACAAGCAGGTTTGCCATGCCCTTTGCTGTACTTATGATCTTACTGTACAGTATCTATTCCTCCAGACCTGTGGGGGTGGTGGACAGTCTGATGGTTTCCTGCGTATTTTTATTCCTGCTCATGGTGTGGATCGGGGTTACGGCCTGTGACATGGAACATGAGGTTTCAGAACAGATATTGATCCTGCGGGTACAGAGTGCCTGGAAATATTATAGCAGCCATGCATGTTTCCTGTTTCTGATTGGAATGATAAGCAGTGCCATAGCCATTCTCTTTCCTGTGATCATGGATCTGTGCAGCCGGGGGCAGCTTTTTGAACGGCCGCTTAAGGCGGCTGATCTGCTGTACGGTTTCCCGCTTATGTCCGTAAGTGCCTTTTTGGGAGGCGCGCTGGGAGAAATCTCACATCCCGGATTGAACAGGAACAGGAAAACAACCATTCTATTTACCTTCCTGCTGGCAGTCACAGCGGTAACAAAGGCAGCCATACTGAAAAATGTTCCGGTGCTGGCTGTTCTTTTATGGGTGGTTCCTCCCATATCGGATGTGACGGCAATGTTCGCGGGGGAATCTTGTTTTTCTGTAAATAAATGCAGTACGGCATTTATTATTCTGCTCATATCTGGTATGATTTGGACAGTAGTAAAAATCATGGGACTGAAGAAAAAAGGATTTTAGGCGGCAGAAAGGAGAGCACTTTGAGGAAAACAGTATTATATATTGCGGAAAGTCTTGATGGGTTCATCGCGGCGCCGGACGGAGGTGTGGGCTGGCTGACAGAGCAGCATCCGGACGGCCTGGAGGAGGGCAGTTACCCGGAATTTATCAGGACCGTGGACACGGTGCTCATGGGATATACAACGTATCACCAGATCGTTACTGAGCTTTCACCGGACAAATGGGCCTATGAGGGGATGCATACCTATGTGTTTACCCATAAGGAGATTCCGGATAAGCCGGGAATCTCTTTCACGGATGAAGCCCCGGAGGATCTTGTGGAGCGCCTGAAGGAGCAGCCGGGAAAGGATATCTGGATCTGCGGAGGAGCAGAGACAGCCGGTCAGTTGATTCGGAAGGACCGAATTGACTGTTACTGGATCACAGTGATTCCCGTGATTTTGGGAAAAGGCATCCGTCTGTTTGACGGGGAGAATCCGGAGCTGCAGCTTCGTCTTATTTCCGCTGAGAGTTATAACGGCATGACGGATCTGGTATACCAGAGGAGATAGGAAGAGGGCAAAAGAGGAGGATATAAGATGAAGGGATTTCAAAGGGAGGACAGGATGTTTTCCCTGTGCGGGCTGAACTGTATGCTGTGTCCAATGCAGATTGGCGGGTACTGCCCCGGCTGCGGAGGCGGCGAAGGAAATCAGTCCTGTGCCATTGCCAGATGCAGTCTGGAGCATGACAAAGTGGAATACTGTCACCAGTGCGGGGAATACCCCTGCAGCAGATATGACGGGATTGACGAATACGACAGTTTTATCACACACCGCCACATGAAAAGAGATATGCAGAAGGCAGAGGAGGCGGGAAGCAGGGCATACGGGGAAGAGCAGGCAGAGAAAGCGGAGATTTTAAGATATCTTTTGGAGCATTATAATGACGGAAGAAAGAAAAATTTTTACTGTGTGGCAGTGAATCTTCTGGAACTGCAGGATATCAGAAATGTGATGAAGGAAATTGCAGGTATAGAAGGCCTGGATGAGCTTTCGGAAAAAGAGAGAGCTTCCTGTGCGGCAAAACTTTTCCAGGCAGCCGCCGCCAAACAGGGGATAGAATTGAAACTGAAGAAAAAGCCGGGAAAGAAGAAGTGAAAAGCCGGCTTTTTTCTATTTTCATTTATCGCATATTTTGATAAAATGGAACACAGAACGCGGGTTTAGCCGGAAAGGGGCGGACAACGTGGAAGAAAGAGACAAGAGATAAGAAGGCAGGAAAAGAAAATGGAAGGAAAGAAAAAGAGAATTCTCCGTGCATTCCGCGCGGCATTTCCCTATACCATCCCTATTTTTGCAGGGTTTTGGTTTGTGGGGCTGACGTATGGTATTTATATGAATGTATCGGGGTTCAGTTTTTGGTACCCTATGATCATGAGCCTGACAATATTTGCAGGCTCCATAGAATTTGTGGTGGTCAACATGCTGCTTGGGGCGTTTAACCCGCTTCAGGCTCTTGTGATGACTCTTATGATAAATGCAAGGCATTTATTTTACGGCATTTCTATGCTGGACAAATACAGGAACACGGGCTGGAAAAAAGGATTTCTGATTTTCGGAATGTGTGACGAGAGCTTTACCATTAACTATACGGCAAAGATACCGGAGGATGTGGATGAGGGCTGGTTTATGTTCTTTGTGACGCTGTTGAATTATCTCTACTGGTTTTCCGGCGCCACTTTGGGAGGTATCTTCGGTTCCCTTCTGAAATTCAATACAGAAGGGCTTGATTTTGTTATGACGGCCATGTTTGTGGTCATCTTTATGGAGCAGTGGCTGAAGGAGAAGAACCATGTCAGTTCCCTTCTGGGGCTTGGCCTGTCTCTTCTGTGCCTGCTGGCGTTCGGGGCGGAGAATTTCATGATCCCTGCCATGCTGGCCATTATCAGCGTGCTGACGCTGCTTAGGAAACCCATTGAGAAAGAAAGCGAGGAAGTTTGCCAATGACTCTTACACAGCAGATCATAACCATAGCCATGGTGGTGCTTGGAACCGTACTCACACGTTTTCTGCCTTTTCTGCTCTTTCCGGCAGGAAAGCCTACCCCGAAATACATACAGTATCTTGGCAAAGTGCTGCCCGCTTCTGTTTTTGGGCTTCTGGTCATTTACTGTCTGAAAAATGTCAGTATTTTCACAGGCAGCCATGGGATACCGGAACTTCTGGCAATCCTGCTGGTGATCGCGCTGCATTTGTGGAAACGGCAGATGCTGTTGTCCATAGCGGGAGGCACTGTGTTTTATATGCTTTTGGTCCAGAATGTTTTTTGAGAAAACGTATTGACTCTCCCACACTGTTACACCCTATACTGTAAGTGAGCTCAGAAATTCACATATGTGAAAGGTGGAAACTATGTTAAAGATTGGAGATTTCTCAAAGCTGTCGAGAATCAGTATCCGCATGCTGCGGCATTACGATGAAACAGGCCTGTTAAAGCCGGGAAAGGTGGATGCGTTTACCGGATACCGGTACTATGAAGAATCCCAGCTTCTGGACGCAGAGCGTATTCAGGTGCTGAAGAATATGGGCTTTGGCCTGTCCGTGATCCGGGAGATCATGGGAAAGTATGCAGACGCGGAGGAGCTTAAGCATTTCCTGGAGATCAAGAGGCAGGAAACCGCGGAACAGGAGCAGATACTGAGGCAGCGGAAACATCTGATCGACAGTACCATTGAATGGATGAGAAAGGATGGAAGCATTATGGGATATGATGTAAGTCTGAAGACGCTGCCGAAACGGTATGTAGCCAGTGTACGTCAGGTCATTCCTGCCTATGAGGAGGAGGGAAGACTGTGGCATATCATGAGGGATGAGACGGCAGATATGGAGCTGCGCTTTGACAGCCCCTGCTATGACATGGCTGTCTTTTATGACGGGGATTATAAGGAGAGCGATGTGGATGTGGAGGTACAGCGGACGGTCATCGGCACATACCGGGATACCGAACATGTAAAATTTAAGACCATGCCCTCAGTGCAGTATGCAGGCGCGGTTTTTCAGGGACGGTATGAAAAGATCACCCGGGTAAACGAAGCTGTGGCCAGGTGGTGCGCGGATAACGGATATGAGTTTGACGGGGTGGGATTTAACATTTACCACGTGGGACCAAAGGATACAGAGAATCCGGAGGAATTTGTGACGGAGGTTTGTTATCCGGTAAAAAAGAAACAGTAACAGGTGATGCGGGAGCTTCCTTTTTGAGGAAGCTCCTTTTGCTTTCCATACAATGGCATTCCATATTAATAATTAATTAATATGCATTCATATTTCCTTATGTTATAATGAAATTGTTTTGAAATTATATAAAATTTAATTTTAATCCAATAGAGTAAGAAGCAGGAGGTAATCATGGCAGGTGGAAGAAAAGCCGTGGTTTTTTTGGCACTCTGTATTCTGATCTGCTGCGTGGGAGGCTGCCAAAATGACAGAAAAGACGTGGAAGTAAAAGTTTGTAAAACCAGTATTTTTTCATGGGAAGAGGAATACATGCTTCCGGGTGCGGAGGAAGAGGTGCAGAAGGCTATGGAAATGCTGGATTGTGAGGCCATATACCAGCAGGTTCCGGCAGATACGGATATGGATGTGATAAAAGATTATCTGAGACGCCGCAGAAAGGCAGGCCAGGATGTCTACTATCTGGCCGGGGACTCAAAGTGGGCAGTTCAGAAAAGCGGGGAGTCCATGCTTACGGCTGTTGATACTGTGGGCAGATGGAATGAAGAGGCGGAAGCGGACGGAGAATTCTGCGGCATTGTGTGGGATGTGGAACCCTATCTTTTGGAGCGGTGGGACACAGATCCGGTCACGGTAATGGCGCAGTTTGTGCAGAACGCCGCCAAAGCGTATGAGGCGGCAGAGAAGCGGAATCTGCTTGTGATCCTCTGCATCCCCAATTTTTACGATTCCATGGGTCTTGAACAGTCACTGGAGAAGCTGATCCGGACGGGCTGTGACGCTGTAGCTGTCATGAATTATGATAAAACAGATGAGGCGGGCCAGATATGGGGCGAAGCAGAGATCGCGGAAAAATACGGAAAGGGAATCATCCATATTACGGAAATGCAGAGGCCCGGCACCCATGATCTGGAACCCAAGAACACCTATTACGAAGACGGGATAGAAGCAGTTAAAGAGAGCTGGGAGCATCTCAGGGAGGAGATACCAAATGAGAATCTGGGATTTTCCTGGCACTATCTGAAACCGGTGCTGGAACTGCTGGAGTTGGACACATTCCAGGAGAAAGGGGAAAATACATGAGAGAAGTATTGCGTCAGGAGAAGAAGTATCTGATGTCATATGATCAGTTCAGAAGGCTGGACAACACATTTGAGAAAGTACTGCATCCGGATCCCCACAACGGGGTGAGCGGATATGCTGTCCGAAGCCTGTATTTTGATACACTGCAGGAAAGGGATTTTTACGAGAAGGAAGACGGGCTGGAGATCCGCAGAAAGATCCGTCTGCGGACCTATTCGCCCACCTCTGATTTTGCTATGCTGGAAATGAAGCAGAAGCAGGGGGATAATCAGAAAAAGAGGTCTCTGCGCGTATCCAGAGAAGATGCCATAGAACTGTCCCGGGGCAGGTACGGGTGTCTGCTTAAGTATGAGGACCCCTTTGCAAAGGAATGCTACGGGCTTATGAATATGATGCTGTACCGTCCGAAATCCATTGTGGAGTACCAGAGAAAAGCCTATATAGCAAGTGAAAATAAGACCCGCATCACCTTTGACTTTGATATCAAAGCCACGGAAAGTGACTTCCGCATTTTTGCGGCAGATCTGAACCAGAATCCTGTGATGGATAAATACCTGGTGGTGATGGAAGTAAAATACAGCGGTTTTATGCTGAGTTATATTAAACAGATGGTTAGCTTGGAGGGAAAAAGCCCACTTTCCGTGAGCAAATACAGTCTTTCCAGAAGCGCCAGCCTTCATTTTTTATTCTGACATACAGCAGCCGGGCTGCAGAAAGAGAGGAAAAAGCATAAATGAAAAATTATCTTTATTCTATGTTTGAGGAGACAGGTTCTCTGAATACAGAGCAGATCATTCTGAATATACTCGTAGCGGTGATTCTCGGAGGCGTTATTTACCTGTCCTATTATTTCACCCATGCAGGCGGAGTGTATTCCAAAAAATTCAATGTGTCCCTCATAACCCTTACGGTCTTAACCGCCACTGTCATGACGGTTATAGGCAACAACATTGCCCTGTCCCTCGGTATGGTAGGTGCGCTGTCCATTGTGAGATTCAGGACGGCGATCAAGGATTCCCGGGATACTACTTATATTTTCTGGACCATCATTGTGGGAATCTGCTGCGGTGTGGGCGATTATGTGGTGGCCTGTGTGGGCAGCGGTGTGGTGTTCCTGGTCCTGTTGGTTCTGGGAAGAGTGAAAAACGACAACAGGATCCTTCTCATCATCCGGGGCGCGAGGAATATGGAGCGCAGGATGGAAGCCATTGTATTTGACTATTTTGAGGCAAAGGCCATGCTGAGAGTCAAGAACACAAGCCGGGAATCCATTGAGCTTATATATGAGATGCCCAGAAAGATATATCTTCTCTCCAATAAAAAGGAGAAGAGTATTGCGGAGATGCTGTATGAACTGGAATCTATCGAATATGTCAATATTGTAACTCAGAATGATGAGATCAGCGGGTAACAACAATGAAAAGTAAATGGTTATACGTGGGAGCAGTTCTGCTGTCACTGCTTGCAGTGCTGGGAATCGCGAAATTCATAGAACCTGAGAATGTGAGGGTACAGCAGCATCTGTCTTACAATACAGAGGTAGAGGACACCAATCTGTCCATAGAACCGTCCTCCTTTTCCTCCCGCCTTCCGGTGGTCAGCATTGAGACAGGCGGGCAGGCCATACCGGGAAGACCGGAGGAGGGCCAGAAAGTAAGCCAGGTGAAGAATACCTTTATCCATGCAGAGATGAAGATCATGGAAAATAAAGGGGAGCTAAATACTCTGCAGGACACGCCCCAGGTGGAGTCAGATATACAGATCCGTGTCAGGGGAAATTCCTCCCGGCTGTTTGATAAGCCCGGGTATCTGTTTAAATTCACGGATGAGGACGGCATGGACAAGGGATATGAGGTTATGGGAATGGAAAAGGACAGTACCTGGGTACTGCACGGCCCTTATCTGGATAAGACCCTGATGCGGAATTATATGTGGTATAACCTCTCGGGCCAGATCATGGAATGGGCACCGGATGTGCGTTTTTGCGAGGTGTTCTTGAACGATAAATACCAGGGCGTATACGTGATGGCAGAACAGATCAGTGTAGGGGAAGGCAGAGTAGAGGTGACTGAGTATGACGGGAAATCCAATGCCTCCAGCTATATTGTCTGTGTGGACAGGGAGAGTGTCAATGATGTGGATTATCTGGATAACTTCACAGAGTACGCAAGGCGGATGACGAGCAAGGTGGAGGTTAAATATCCGGGTGCCAGAAAGCTGACACCGGAGATCACGGATTATATCAGCCGGGATTTTTCAGAGTTTGAGAAGTCCCTGTATTCGTATGATTATACATCCAGGCGCTATGGCTATCGGAACTTTATAGACGTAGATAATTTTGTGGATTATTTCATTATCAATGAGGTGACGCAGAATACAGATGCCGGTATTTTTTCCACCTATTTTTACAAGGATATATCGGGTAAGCTGAAGACAGCGGTCTGGGATTTTAACAACTGTTGTGATAACTACATGGAATACCAGCAGTCCATGGCAGGTTTTTTTATGCAGAACAGAACATGGTTTTTCATGCTTGCCAAGGATGAGGCGTTTACCGAAAAGGTGATCGACAGATACAGAGAACTCAGAAAAGGGATACTCAGCGATGACCATGTAAAGGCATATATGGAAGAGGTACAGGAATACCTGGGATGTGCTATAGACCGAAATTTCCAGGTATGGGGATATACCTTCGAACCGCAGAACGACCTTCTGAAAGGGGAAGGGCGGCAGATCAGCTCTTATGATGAGGCAGTGGAACAGTATGAAAAACGCCTTGTCAGCCGTATGGGCTGGATGGATAAGCATATAGATGCCCTGTACTCCTACAGCCACGAGTCTGTCAACAAAAAATTTAATGATTAGAATGCGTTGTAACGGAGGAAACATACTTTGAAGAAATTTTTGATCGGTGCTGTTTCGCTGATAATTCTGGTTCTCTTTTTGAACACGGCATATTACCGGTGGGGATTTTATATTGATTTTCGGCCGGACAAAGAACCGGATACTTTTACAACGGTCAGCGGTAAAGAAATCCTGGTGGATGAAGGAAAAGGGCCCAAGCCATTTGAGATAAAAGGGGTAGATCTGGGTGCCGGAATACCGGGACATTTTGCCACGGAGTATGCCATTGACAAGGAAACGTATCTGAGATGGTTCCGCATGATCCAGGATATGGGGGCAAATACCATCCGTGTGTATACCATTCTTTCCAGTGATTTTTATGAAGCTGTGTATGAATATAACAGGGATAACCCGGAGCCTCTTTACATTATCCACGGGGTATGGGTCAATGATTATATACAGAATTCACACGTGGATGCCTTTGATGATTCCTTTTTAAAAACTTTTAAGGAGGACTGCAGGACTTTGGTAGATATCATCCACGGCAGGAAGAAAATGAACCTGGGATACAGCACATCCAACGCCAGCGGTTCCTATACAAAGGATATCTCCCGGTGGGTGCTGGGATATATCATGGGTGTAGAGTGGGAGGATGTGACGGTTGCGTATACGGACCATATGCGCCGGGAGAACAGTTCCTACCGGGGGGAGTATATGTATACGACCGAAGATGCCACACCCTTTGAAGCCATGCTGGCAGAGGCCGGTGACCAGATCATCATGTATGAGAGTAAAAAATATAAAGAACAGCGCCTGGTGGCATTTTCCAACTGGCCTACAACGGACCCCATGGACTATCCGGAGGAGATCAACCAGTTGTTTATGAAATGTGCACAGGTGGATGTGGAGCATATTGCCTCCACAGATAAATTTCTTTCCGGTCAGTTTGCGTCCTACCATGTGTATTCCTATTATCCGGACTATCTGAGTCATTATGATTCCTGGAAAGAGGAGATACCTTATGCGAAGGACTATCTGCAGGAGGACGGCAGCTATAACACCTACGGAATCTATCTGGAAATGCTGAACCGCCATCATACCATGCCTGTGGTCATATCCGAGTTTGGCGTGCCCACGTCAAGAGGCAGGGCACAGCTTGATTTTCACACAGCCCGTTCCCAGGGATATATGTCGGAGAAAGAGCAGGGAAATGCCCTGGTGTCCAGCTATGAGGACATCAAAAAGGCGGGGTGCGCGGGGAGTATTATCTTCTCCTGGCAGGATGAGTGGTTCAAGAGAACCTGGAATACCATGGCAAATGTAGACCTGACCAAGACGGCCTATTGGAGTGATTTTCAGACAAATGAACAGTTTTTCGGACTGATGTCCTTTGACCCCGGGGAAGAGGAGAGCGTCTGCTATACGGACGGAGACACAGAGGAGTGGAGCAGGGACGATATACTCTCAGAAAACGGAGATTACACCTTGTCCATGAAATACGATGAGAAGTTCATCTATTTCCGTATCCACAAGGAGAATCTGGATTTTGAAAATGAGAAAATCTATATTCCGCTGGATATCACGCCCAAGTCAGGGAGTTATTATGCGGAGGGCGAGGATGTAAAATTTGACCGGCAGGCTGATTTTCTGGTTGTATTGGACGGAAAAGAGAACAGCCGTGTTCTTGTACAGCAGCGCTATGATGTCTTCCGGGTGGTGTACAGTGAGGCATATGGGGAGGATAACCCGTATTTTGAAGTGCCGGATAAGGATACTCCTGTTTTTGACAAGATATATATGGCACTCCAGATCGGCAATGTGAATGCAGCGGACGAGGAGGATAGGATGTCAGAAAAGTTTGAGACGGGAAGACTTACCTATGGAAACGGAAATCCCTACGACCGGGATTACCATTCTGTGTCGGATTTTATTGCCGATGGGGATGATATTGAGATCCGGCTTCCATGGGATCTGCTGAATTTCTCCAATCCATCCCAGATGCAGGTCCATGATGATTATTATGAGAACTATGGAATCGAAAATCTGTCCGTGAAAGGGATATATGCCGGAATCGGAACAGAGGCGGGGAAGGATAACAGGATTAAAATGAACCGGAAGGAGCTGAAGGGGTGGGGGAAGGATCCCACGTACCATGAACGGCTGAAGCAGTCCTATTATATGATACAGGATATCTGGAACAGATAAAAAACACGAAGGAGGAGACAATGCACATACTTTCAATCAAACCGGAAGTGATTTTATATGTCTATATGGCAAGCTGTGTTGCTGTCCTTGTGTTTAATGTACTCTACATTTTTATTGACAAGTACAGGGGGCGGCGTCTGGAGCACCAAAGCCTGGAGATGGTAGATGAGATTACGGGACAGATACAGCAGATGGAAGCCGGCGTTGATGTCCGGGAGGAATATTTTACGGGGCTGATACGGAGGCTGAAAAAACTGGAAAAATTAAGAGCCTTTGAATTATCCATGGAGGAGATACGAAGACAGATGCCGGCCGGGCGAACGGAAAAGTATCTGGAACAAATGCGCCGGGTTTTTCTGGAATTAGTCCCTGTATATGAGAAAAGGGATGAAATTGAGCAGGCTTATTTTGCCAGTCTTGTAGAGAAGTTCGGCATAGACAAAGGTCACACGGCTTATGACGGCCTGATGGATTTTATGATCCGTATGGTAGTCCACAAGGGTGTCTTCGTCAGGGAGAACGCGCTGAGGGCTCTTTATATGATCGGGAACAAAGAGGCAGTGCTGGCCGCCTGGGAGAAAATGGAGGATAATGAGATCTGCCACAGCAAAAAGCTGCTGTCTGACGGGCTTCTTAAATTTACAGGTGACAGGGGAGAACTTGCCCGCCTGCTGTTTGAGCACAGGAGCAGGTTTGATACCCGGCTGGTACTTCCTGTCATGCAGTTCATCCGGTTTCTGGGTGAGGATTTCCGGAAAGAGTTCCTGGAACTTCTCTCCAAGGAGACAGTAGATAAGGAAATCCGTCTGGAGGCAGTCCGTTATTTCAGAAAATATCCGTATGAGCCGGTCCGTGCGCTGCTGCAGCGCTTTTTGCAGTACCATGAATATTTGGACTGGGAATATGCCGCGGTTGCGGCCCAGGCTTTGGAATCCTATCCCGGTCCTGATACAGTGGATTGTCTGAAAGAAGGGCTGAAGGCTGTCAACTGGTATGTGCGGCTGAACAGCGCGGAGACCCTAATCATGGGTCTTAAAATACCAAAGAAGGATTTATTCGATGTGTATAACGGACGTGACCGTTATGCCAGAGAGATCCTGAATTATGTCACAGAGAAAATAGAGATCAAAGGCCAGGAAATGGAGCTGAGGGAGACAGATGTTTGAGTTTGTTAAGTGTTTTTATACAGTGGTGGGTGCCCTGTTTGTCATCTACCTGCTGGGCTATTCCACATTTCTTATCGCTTCTGTGATCGCCGGCTCTCTTGACCTGTACAAGGAGAGTAAAAAGAGACGATACCACAATGAGATCAGCCATGACTATTACGTTCCTGTGTCCATTGTAGTTCCCGCCTATAATGAGGAGGTCACAGTGGTTGACACGGTGAAATCCCTGCTCATGATGGATTACAGGCTGTATGAGATCGTTGTCGTGGATGACGGATCAAAGGACGCGACTACCCAGGTACTGCTGGATGCCTTTCATCTGAAAAAGGTGATGCGGCCTATTAACCGGCAGATCAAATGCAGAAAGGAACAGAATGTATACGAGGCTGTGGTCAATGGGATCAATATCACTTTGGTCCAGAAGATAAACGGCGGTAAGGCGGATGCCCTGAATATGGGTATCAATGCGTCCAGATACCCGTATTTTATCTGTATGGATGCGGACAGTGTGCTGCAGAAGGATTCTCTGAAATATATTGTCCGCCCGGTGCTGGAGGATGACACCATTGTGGCGGTGGGCGGCCTGGTGAGGATATCCAACTGTGCGGTGCTGAGTGAGGGCGAGCTTGTGGACTATCACATGCCTTGGAACCCCATTGTGGGAATGCAGATACTGGAGTATGACCGCTCTTTCATGGCATCCAGAATCCTTATGGATAAATTTAACGGCAACCTGATCATATCCGGGGCGTTCGGACTTTTTAAGAAAGATATGGTCGCCAGCGTGGGCGGTTACGATGCCTCCACTATGGGAGAGGATATGGAGCTGGTCGTAAAACTTCATGCCTTCTGCCGTATCAATAAAATACCCTATGGGATACGATACATACCGGACGCGATCTGCTGGAGTCAGTGTCCTTCCAGTATCGGGGATTTAAAGAAACAGAGGAGAAGATGGTTCTTAGGACTCTTCCAGTGTCTGAACAAACACAGAAGAATGTTCCTGGCACCGGAATTCGGAGTGGTGGGATACATTTCATATCTGTATTATCTTCTGTATGAACTGCTGTCCCCGTTTATCGAGTTGTTTGGGCTTTTGACCATTGTGCTGGCATATATGGTGAATCTGATCAATGTGCCTTTTATGATCATGTTTTTCCTGATCTATGCGCTCTATGGAGCGGTTTTGACTATAACGGCGTTTTTTGCCAGGATTTACACGCAGAATATCAGACTGTCTGTGCTGGATGTGGTGAAGGCTGTCTATCTGTGCATTGCGGAGAGCGTATTTTTCCGGTTTATCCAGGCGTTTACAAGAATGACGGCATTTTTCGGATATAAGAAAAAGAAAAATGTTTGGGGACAGATCAAGAGACAGAAGATACAGCTTCATCAGACATCTGAAGAAAAGGGGAAAATGGGAGATGCGAAATAAGATTATCCGTTATCTGGCAGTGATTACAGCAGCCATGTTTATTTTCACACCCTCAGTGTGCCGGGCCGGAAATGAGGTGTATGTGGCCGGCATGCCGGATTCCTGGCCTTTTGAATTTTACGACGAGACAGCAGAGGATTACAGAGGTGTCCTGCCTGACCTTCTGAGGCAGGCAGGGGAAGCCGCAGATATTACCATAAAGTATATCAAGCCCTCTGATCAGGACAGGCGCCTGGCTTTGGCCGGGAATATACAGGCAGATGCGGTATGGACGCTGGGTCTTACAGAGGAGGAGATAAAAGACACCGGGCTTGTAAAGGGCCGGGATTTGATCGTCTATGAGGAGGACAGAGAAGAGAAAAGCATAAGTCTGGCCTATACAAAGAGTATGGAAACGGCAGATATTGAGAAGCTGGAAAAAGCGTTTCAGAATATTGACACAGCGAAAATACAGGGGGCATATGCCGGCTATGCCGCCAAAGGGGATAACCCGGAAGGAAAGTCCGGCATTTATCTTAGGATCATTTTCGGCCTTATTCTGTTTTCCATTGCCATACTTGTATTTTTTCCTGTGTACTTTTGGCAAAAAAGGCGTCAGATGGAGCAGATGGCATATAAGGATGACGTTACCGGAAGGGACAATCTGACATCCTGGAAACAAAAGTTTTCCAAATGTATCGTTGAGGAGAACAGGAATCACTATGCGGTGCTCTTTTTATACGCCGGCATTGATGTGGTGAGTCATATATACGGATACAAGGAGGCGGAGAATGCACTGCGGCTTATCAGTGATACCTGTGAAGAGCTGGTCATGCACGAAAAAGAGGCGTTTGCCCGCTTTAATGAATTTTATTATATTTTCTTTGTGGAGTATACCGGAATTGAAGGGCTGAAGAAGCGGATCCGGGATATGCAGGAAAATATAGTTGAGGAATTTAAAAAGAAAGAGAAGAAATATTTTCTGGAGCTGCACACAGGTATCTACAGAATGACCAATGTGGATGAAGATCCCCTGAAGACGATCCAGTTCAGTGAAGTGGCTATGGAATATGCCAAGATACATGTCCTGGATTACGCCCTCTATGACGAATATGTGGAGAGAGAGACCATATCCGGTTATGCAATGGAACATGAGGCAATCCACGGACTGATGCATGAAGAATTTCTCATGTATCTGCAGCCCATGGTAAGCCTGGACAGCGGCAGGATCTGCGGTGCCGAGGCACTGGTCCGGTGGCAGAACCCAAACAGGGGGCTTTTAAGGCCAAATGAATTTCTGGATGTCATGAAGCGCAAGCAGCTCACGGGTAAGATGAACATGGAGATCTACCGCCAGGGCTGCCAGTTTCTGAAGCGGGAGGCAGAGAAGGGGCGTTCTCTCAGGCTGCTGTTTAATTTTACCGTTGAGAATATTGGTGATGAACAGTTCGCAAACCATTTGTATGCCATAGCAGAACAGTATCATATTGACAGGAAGCAGATCATTGTCCAGCTAAATCAGATGGTGGAGATGAGCCAGTCGGAAATTTATGCGAAAACAATCAAACAGCTCAGGCAGTTCGGCTTTGATGTATATCTGGCGGGTCTGGAACTGGACCGTGTATTTTTTCATTATCTCTACTGCGGAATCAACGGCATTAAACTGAGGCAGGAAATGATCAGCGAGATCGACAAGCCGGAGGGGAAAGTGGTAGTGAAAAGCGTGGTGGAATTGTGCAGGAAGCTGAATCTGGAAGTGCTCAGCGTAGGGGTAGAAAATGAGGAGCAGGAAAGATTCCTGAGAGACCTTGGCTGTACCATGGTCAGCGGATTCCACTATTATTATCCCGTCAGTCAGGAGGTATTTGGTGAGCTTGAGAAATGATCACAGGCTGGCTGGACACTCTGTAGTATTGGGGATATCTCTTCGGGGATATCCCTTTTTATGTGGAAAAAAGCCTTCCGGGCGGGATATGTACTTCGCGTAGGAAGAAAACGACTGTGAGGGGCGTTTGGATACTTAGTATCAAAAAGGCATCTATAGCACTTTCAAGTGCGCTCTTGTGGAGCGGGAGAGCCCTGTTTTATAATAAAATAAAAGGGAAGACAGCATTTCATTTCCGGAAATTCAGAAGGGGGAAAGCAGTATGGAAACAGCAGAGATTCTCAGGATATTGAGAGAAGAGATACATTCCGCAGTGTTTGCAACTGTGGATGAACAGGGGCTTCCTGCAACGAGAGTGATTGATATTATGTTAACTGATGAGGACAGTCTTTATTTTATTACGGCAAAGGGAAAAGCCTTTTACCGACAGCTTACGGACAGAAAATACGCGGCTGTCAGCGGCATGACACAAGGGAAGGGTTCACTGGAGAGGAAAGCCGTATCCGTGAGAGGAAAGGTGGAGAATATAGGGAGCGGCAGACTTGCCCAGGTATTTGAAGCGAATCCTTATATGGCGGAGATTTATCCGGAGGAGGAAAGCCGTACTGCACTGGAGGTATTCCGCATGTATGAGGGGGAGGGCGAATATTTTGACCTCTCAGCAAAACCCGTGGTGCGGCATACTTTTTCCCTGGGCGGCGCACAGGAAAGACATCCTGTCAGCGGAGACTATTATATTGACGAGACCTGCAGCGGCTGCGGGGAATGTCTTAAAAAGTGCCCGCAGAAGTGTATTGATATGTCTGCAGTTCCATATGTGATCCTGCAGGAGCACTGCCTGCGCTGCGGAAACTGTCAGGAGGTATGTCCCTGCAAGGCAGTACATCGAAGATAGGAGGGAGGTTTATTGGGGCTGATGGAGGCTTTGAACGCTTTGAACAGAAAAGAGGAGAAGAAAGAGGAAAATCTGTACCGTGAACTGCGGGCAGCCGAAACGGTGGTGATCGGAGCCGGAGCCGGACTTTCCACTTCTGCCGGATTTGTATACACCGGGGAGAGGTTCCGGGAAAACTTCCGTGATTTTGAGGCGAAGTACGGGTTTCATGATATGTACAGCGGAGGTTTTTATCCCTATGAGACTCTGGAAGAATATTGGGCTTATTGGAGCAGATATATTTACCTGAACCGGTACCGGGAGGTGCCGAAGCCGGTCTATACGGATCTGCTTCAGTTAGTAAAGGATAAGGATTATTTTGTGCTGACCACAAATGTGGACCATTGTTTTCAGAGAGCCGGGTTTGACAAGAAGCGGCTTTTCTATACCCAGGGGGACTTTGGGCTGTGGCAGTGTTCCGTACCGTGCCATAAGAAAACCTATGATAATGAGGAGACCGTGCGCCGCATGATCGCCAAACAGAAGGATATGCGCATTCCGGGTGAACTGATTCCGCTTTGCCCTGTCTGCAAAAAGCCCATGACTATGAATCTGAGAGCAGACAGCACGTTTGTGGAGGATGAGGGATGGCACGAAGCCTGCGGGCGGTATGAGAATTTTTTGGAGACCCATAAAGGAAGCAGGGTCTTATTTCTGGAGCTGGGCTGCGGGATGAATACACCCGGTATCATCAAGTTCAGTTTTTGGCGCCTTACCAGTCAATGGCCGGAGGCGGTGTATGGGTGCATCAATCTGGGGGAAGCCTATGCGCCGCAGGAAATAGAGGGAAAGTCTGTCTGTATCAGTGAAGATATCGGCAGGATTCTGAGCGTTTGGAAGAGGAGAATGGAAGATGAGAGCTAAGGATATGACCCAGGAAGAGCGTTTGGATTATCTGATCCATTATTTATGTGAGGATTCCGTTCAGTACCGGGGCCTGCGGGTGGAAAAGGCAGAACGGCGCGCCACACTGCGTTCACTCATGAACATCCGTATGCCGGGTCACGTCTCGGCGGAATTTCTGGAAATACAGGATGCTTTTCTGCAGAAGGAGGCTTGGGAGAAGGGGATTGTGGATGTGGAGCACATTCCCACGATTCGTGAGGCATACGGCATAACCGGACAGAACAGCACCAGAATATCCCTGTGGCAGGGGGATATCACCAGATTATCCGTGGATGCCATTGTAAACGCTGCCAATTCCCGGATGCTGGGGTGCTTTGTTCCCTGCCACGGGTGCATCGATAATGCCATACACTCTGCGGCAGGTATAGAACTGCGGGAGGAATGCAGCAGGCTTATGGAGAGAAAGGGGCATGAGGAGGCCACCGGAGAGGCAGAGATCACAGGAGCATACAACCTGCCTTGTAAATATGTTCTGCATACAGTGGGCCCCATTGTCTATGAGAACCTTACAAAACACCACTGCCGGCAGCTCGCATCCTGCTACAAATCCTGTCTCAGTCTGGCTGAGGAGAAGGGCCTTAAAAGCGTAGCTTTCTGCTGTATATCTACCGGGGAATTTCATTTCCCCAACCATAAGGCCGCGGAGATCGCAGTGAAGACCGTGGGAGAGTGGCTGGGGCACAGCGGGATGGAGAGGGTGGTGTTTAATGTGTTTAAGGATGAGGATTTAAGGATATATGAAGAGATTTTGAAAACATTATAATTTCCAGCATGACGGAACCGTCTGCCTGATACAGGGCAGGCGGTTTTTGTGTGCGTGTATAAGATTTCATGCGATATAGGGGGAATTACTTAGTTGTCAAAAACTTCTATAAACTTTTTCTTACTATACGAAAGAAAGATTATATAATATAATTTTTTGATAGCAAAGATTTAACAATTTTTGATGCGCATCAGAATTATTAAATAATGAAATGGACAAAAAAAACTATACCAGGTACGAACAAGGAGAAAAGGTATGAAAAAAAGATTAAGTATGCTGCTTGCAGCCAGTGCAGCAGTCAGCCTTCTGTTGGCAGGATGCGGTGGGAATTCTGAACCATCCGAAGATAAAAATTCAGAAGAAAAAGTCAATACAGAGAGCAATGATACGCAGAAAAAAGAGGAGGAAGAAAAAGAATCAGGGGAGACAGCCAAAATTACATTCTGGGATATGATGTGGGGAGAAGCAGGTGTGTACGATGTGGCCGCGGAAGCACTGGTGGACCAGTACAACCAGGAAAATCCCAATGTGAAAGTAGAATATCAGAGTGTGCCCTGGGATAACTACTATCAGACATTTTTGACGGCGATCACCAGCGGAACAGGGCCGGATGTAGCCACAGCAGGATCTCAGACTCCAATGCAGTTTGCGACCATGGGGGAAATCATGCCGCTTACCCCTATTGTAGAAAAATGGCAGAGCGAAAAGGATCCGATCCTGGATGATATGATGGAGGGGATACTGGAAACAAACAAACTTGAAGACGAGTATATTGCGCTTTCCTGGCAGTGTGATACAAGGATTTTTACATATCGGACGGATATGTTCAAGGAGGCAGGAATTGAGAAACTTCCGTCTACATGGGAGGAATTACTGGATGTGCTTCGCACGCTGAAGGAGAAAAATCCAGATGTCTTTCCGCTTGTGACAGCCGGGGATTTGGGCGGAGCACAGAACATTATGATGTATCTGACCGTGGGAAATAATGTGGGTCCCGTAACAGCAGACGCCAAATCAGATTTTACTTCACCTAAGATGCAGGAATGTTTGGAGTTTGTTGCAGCCCTTATGGATGAAGAGCTGATTCCGGAAGCAACCATCAGCTACAAAGATGCAGATGCGCAGAAACTTTTCTATTCCGGTCAGGCTGCCATTTTTTATGGGGCACCTGTTATAGGATTTTTTGAGGATGAAAATCTGAAAGATAATCTGGACATTCTTGATCCCCTGCAGGGACCGTCAGCGGACAAACCGCAGACTGTGTACTGGGCAAACAGTATAGCGGCATATAACAAAGACTCTGAAAATGCGCAGGCAACCCTGGACTTTGTGGAGTGGTGGGTAAAAAATTCAAAGACATTGTTCACAGAGGGGAAATGCGGCAAAACGCCGGTGCTGAAATCTATCACAACAGATCCTTACTACGATAACGCAGTCTTAGAAAAGCTTGTTAATGAAAAGATCATGCCTACCTTTGTACATGCGACAGAACCCATCCAGAATTTCTATCCTGCATTTGGACAGATCAACGGGGAACGTTATCTGGGAAATGCGGCACAAAAGGTTCTGAGCGGCAGACGGGATTATGAGGCAATCCTGGAAGAGGACAATGGAAATGTGGAAGCAGCGCTGGAGCTGCAGGCAGAATAGCAGACATTTTAGGGGCTGCCCACAGAAGATTTTCTGTAGGCAGCCTTTCGTAAAGGGAGTATAACTATGCAGAAAAAGAAAAAATCCAAACGCCTTGGTTATCTTATGCTTTTGCCCGCACTGGCAGTGATCTTGCTGATTCAGATCTATCCGTTTCTGGATGGTTTTAAGCTGAGCTTTACTAACAGCAATCTGTTAAGCCCGGGAAAAGAAAAATTCATAGGGGTGCAGAATTATATTGATATTCTCACAAAAGATAAAGAGTTCTACAGTTCACTGTCGTTCTCCTTTATCTACGCTATTTCTATTGTTGTATTCAGCTATGTCCTGGGAATGCTGATCGCAGCACTTTTGAATATGAATATGAAAGGGCGGGGAATTTACCGTGCAGTCATACTGATGCCCTGGGTCATCGCGCCTATGGTAATGGCTGCAAACTGGCTCTGGCTGTTAAATGACCAATTCGGCTTGATAAACCATGTGCTCATGGAGCTGAAGATAATTGAGAAACCCATTTTGTTTTTGACGACCAGGTATATGTCACGCTTTACAGTTACCATGATAGGGGTATGGAAAAACCTGCCCTTTATGACGATCACGCTGCTGGCAGGAATGCAGGGGATCCCGGGAGAATTATATGAGGCAGCCAGAATTGACGGCGGCGGGAAGATAAAAAGCTTTTTTTACATAACACTTCCGTCCCTTCGTTCCGTGTCAAAAGTGTCAGTCACCCTGCTGCTCATCTGGGCTTTTAATGGGTTTGAGAACATCTTTCTGCTCACAGAAGGGGGGCCTTCCGGCAATACTATGGTGCTTCCCATATACGCGTATAACACAGCATTTTTCAGATCAAAGATGGGGTACGCATCTGCGGCATCCGTATTAATGCTTCTGTGCATGATAGTGCTGTGTCTGATCAATCAAAAATTCAGCAGGAATAACGAATAGGAGGCGGCAGAATGAAAAGGGCAATTTCAAGGATGATCATGTATCTGGTAACATTTGCAGTGTGCTTTTTGCTGGCACTGCCTGTTATCTCCATGTTCGGGACTTCTCTGAAAACAAAGACAATGGCTATGAGTGATCTGGGGATGTTTCCCAAATTTCAGGACGTGTATCTGGGAAATTTCAGCAAGGTACTTCATGTGGAATCCTTTGTAAAAAGTATTTTCAACAGTATATTTGTATCGGTTGTGGCCATGATTTTCTGCGTATTGATCGCCGCGTTTGCGGGATATGCGATTTCAAGATTTAAGGGGAAGATTTTCAGTGGATTTATAGGGCTTCTTCTTGTACTGCAGATGCTGCCCATGATGCTGACACTGATACCAATGTTCATGATATACAAAGGACTGGGGCTGAATAATACCCATGCCGGGCTGATCGTGGCATATATCTCATTTTCACTGACATTTGCCATCTGGCTGCTGAAAGGGTTCTTTGATTCGGTGCCCATGGAATTGGAGGAATCCGGTCTGATTGACGGATGCAGCCAGTTTCAGGCATTTATCAGGATCATCCTGCCTATATCAAAGCCGGGATTGGCAACAGTAGCGATTTTTACGTTTGTCCGTTCCTGGAATGAGTATATGATGGCAAGGATACTGATCCAGACAGACGAACTGAAAACAATCAACCTGGCACTGCAGAAATTCGTACAGGAGAACCTGGTTGACTGGTCACTGCTTTCCGCCGGTGCAGTGATAGCCACAGTGCCGACTCTTTTATTTCTTCTGTTCGCACAGAAATATCTGGTACAGGGCCTGATGGCCGGGGCGGTTAAGGGATAAGGAGGACGCAGGGCAGAATGAAAGAGCATTGGAAAAAATTTGTCAACAGAATGATCAGAATAGTGCGCCGGCTGGGGCTGCAGAAACGATTTCTGCTGCTTGTGGTTTTTGCGGTCATATTTCCTCTGCTTTTTCTGGAAACAGCAACATTTTTTTCCGTGCGCAGAGTCTTTCAGTTGAGTAATTACGAGAATATGCAGCAGGAATTGGACTCTTATAATGTGCTGGTGAACAACCGTCTCAGGGAATACAGTTCTGTGGGAAATAAAATCGCAACCAGCCTGTATACCATCAAGATGTTGGAGAAAACATCAAGTGATAAACAATTGGATGATTTTATACAGACAAATGAGTATTACAAATTTTTGGACGAATGGGCCGGTGAGCTGGAAGATTATATAGCTGTGGAAGTTATAAATAAAAGAGGATTTATAGCCTACAAGCCATATCAGTTCACGGACAGCCGCCTGGAAGAGAGTGTGCTCTTTTCCCATATCATGAGTCTGGAGGAAAGGCAGGTGTGGCTCGGGGCATTCAAATGGGAGAATACGGATAAGTATTCCTCTCCTCCCAGCAGGAAAAACCTGCAGTACCCGCTGATCATATCCACCAAAGTAAAGGGCGCGTATTCCTCAGACTATCTGGGATGCGTAAATCTGTATATCGATCAGTTTCTGCTGTCAGATTTATTGTCAGAGGTTTTGAATTACAGAGAAAAAACAAGTTCACTGTTTTCGGAGGAAGAACTGTTTTTTATTGACAGAAGCGGCAAGATCGTTTCCCATAAAGATCCCGGACAGATTGGGACTTATATTGAAAAGGAGCTGAAAGAAAATTTAAAGCAGAATAAGATTGATCAACCGGAATCTAAAGTCGTGTTTCTGAATGGGGGCAGGGAGAAAAAACTTGTATTCTATTCGGAATCCAAATTAACCGGCATGCGCATGGTGGCACTGGTGGATTATAAGGAGTTCTATCAGGTGATCAACCAGATATTTAAAATGATGGTATTTTTCAGTGTACTTGTACTGGTGGTAGCAGGGATTGTGTCCTGGCTGTATTTTATCAGTATTAAAAAACCGATCAATCAGATTGTTGCAGGTATGAAGCAGGTAGAGAAGAATAATTTCTCTGTTGTGGTGGAGGATGAGGGAAAAGACGAGTTAAATTATCTTACCCAGAGATTTAATAAGATGGTAAACCGGACCGGAGAACTGATAGACCAGAAGATCAGCATGGAGACCGAGAAGAAAGATGCAGAACTGCGCGTATTGGAGGAACAGATCAATCCGCATTTTCTCTATAATACACTGGATATGATCAACTGGATCGCATTTGAGCGCAACGATGAAAAAACATGTCATATTATAGAATCCCTTTCTGAGTTCTACCGGACGGGGCTTAACTCCGGGGAACGGATATACACCGTCAGACAAGAAATCACACATGTAAGCGCTTATATTGAGATTCAGAAAGAACGTTATCAGGGAAAAATAAAATATCATTTCGATATTCAGGAAGAGACCTACCCATATGAAATGGTAAAAGTTGCGCTGCAGCCTCTTGTGGAAAATGCTATTGTCCACGGAATCATTCCCAAGGGAAGCAAGGGGAATATCTGGATCGCGGTGAAGATGGAAAACCATGAAATCCTTTTTCGGGTGGCCGATGACGGACAGGGACTTTCGGAAAAACAGACCATGGAAAAGAAAAGCGGAAGATCCAGTTATGGCCTGCGAAATGTAGATGCCAGAATCAAGATGTACTTTGGTGAGGATTATGGGGTCAGACTTGAACCGGGGGAAAATGGGAACGGCGCTGTATCCGTTATCAGGATTCCCGCAAGGATGGGAGGAGACGGAAATGAAGATCTTATTGGTGGATGATGAGTACTATATTCTGAACGGTTTATATCAGTTGATCCATGCACGTTTTCCCGAACTGGAGATTTTTACGGGAGACTATGTGACAAAAGCAAGAGAAATTCTGTACCGGGAAGAACCTGATATTTTGATCACGGATATCAGAATAGCGGAAGAGAACGGCCTTGATTTTATAAAAAGCATTAAGACAGATTTTCCCCATATGCATGTGTATATTATCAGCGGCTACAGTGAGTTTGAATATGCGAAAACGGCCATTGAGTTAAATGTGAGATATTATATTTTAAAGCCTATAAATCAAAAGAAAGTCGTCGAACTTGTGAGGCAGTCCATAGACCAGATCGCAGAGGAGAAAATCCGCAGGGAAGATGAAAGAAAGACACTGATGCTGGCAAAGAAAAAAGTGGTTTTGGACATGATCTTTGAGGGCGGCTGTTCCGCAGAACTGCAGGTGGAAATCCGGCGGCTTGGCCTGGCCTCACTGTTTGCCGGATACCGTGTGGTCAATATCAGCATAAAGGAATATTGGACGATTGCCACATACTCCCGTTCGGTACAGTTATCTAATCTGAAGATGTTTATACGCAGAAAGCTGGATGACATTTTAGGTGAGGCGGCAGGCAGCCGCTATCTGTGTATCGAAGATGAAACGGGAAATTACACACTGATCACAGGTATGCAGGATGAGCTGTTAGAAGCAGTTCTGGAACAGATTTATTCTGTGCTTTATGAGGATTTTAAGCTTTATACGGAATTTCAGATAAGCAGTTTATATGAGGGAGAATTGAGTTTTTATGCGGCTTACTGCGAATCCAGGGGAATAGGTACGAAGGCATCCAGAGTACTTTTTTACAGCGGCAGTGACAGCAGAATCGTCAAGGAGCTGGAAAAGATCAGATACAAGGCTGTAGATACTATGGAGCAGGAAAACTATATCCAGCTTGCCTCTCTGATAGAGCTTATGATAGTTCGTTTCAGCAGGGAATACGCAGAAAACCGAGTGGTGCAGAACTTTTCCAGAGAGCTGTACAGGGATATTGTAAGTTATCTCAAAGCAAAAATGACAGAATCGGATATACAAATTAATGACGGGCCGGAAGACTTTATTACGGATAATGATGAAACAAAGCTTGTAAATGCATACACGGCATTGGCGGAATGTCTGCGGACATGCCAGCAGCAGATGAATACCCGGAAAAACCGGGAGATGATTAAAAAGGTGATCGCTTATATGGAGGGAGACATCAGTTGTGTATCCCTAGACAGTGCCGCGGAACATGTGAATACAACACCCATATACCTCAGCATTATATTTAAGGAAGTGGAGGGAATCCATTTCAAAGAGTGTCTTATTCAAAAGAAAATAGAGAAGGCAAAAAGGCTTCTGGAAGATACGGAACTGCGTATCTATGAAATCGGTGCACTTGTGGGTTATGCGGATATAAAGTATTTCAGCAAAATGTTCAAACGTTATATCGGTATTACCCCTCAGGAGTACAGAAACCAATTTGATGAGAAAAAGGAGGATGAAAGCAGATGAAAACAGGGGTTTTTACAGTGAGTATGCCGGAATACAGTCCAAAGGAGGCTGTTAGGATATTAAAAGAACTGGGGTATGATGGAGTGGAGTGGCGGGTCGCGCCGTTACCGGACAAAAAGAAAGAAAATATTGCTTATGAGGACAGATACTGGCAGGATAATCAATGTACATTAGATTTAGAGACGATAGAGGAAACAGCAGAGATCATAAAACAGATATGTGCGGAGCAGCAAATCGCTGTATTTGGACTTACCACTTATTTGAAGCCCCATGAGCACAAACAGATAGAGAAGGTTCTGCGGGCTGCAGACATAATGGGGTGCAGGCAGGTTCGTGTATTTACACCGGATTATGATGAGACAAGGAACTATGAAGAGTTGTTTCAGGAGGCCAGAGAGAATGTTAAAATGCTGGAGACACTGGCACATAAATACAAGGTAAAGATTGTATTTGAAATCCATATGGACAATATTCTGGCCAGCGCAAGTGCAGCGCACCGGCTTCTGTGCGGATGCAGACCTGAGGATATGGGGGTCATTTATGACCCGGGAAACCTGGTATATGAGGGGTATGAAAATTATAAGAAAGCATTTGAAATGCTGGGGGATTACATTGCCCATATACATATTAAAAACGGAATGCTGAAACCGGAAGGAACAGATGAAAACGGTGTGCGGCAGTGGAAAAGAAGCTGGACACCATTGAAAGAGGGGAGTGCGGACCTTAAGAAATTGTTTCGTGTGATGAAAGAGATGAATTATCAGGGAAACATATCCGTGGAGGACTTTTCAAATGAAGAAAGTACATACGATAAGCTGAGGCATAATCTGGAATACCTGCATTGGCTTATGGATGTAGAGAAGGACTGATATATGAAATATGAAAAAATTTCTGGGTTTACAGACGAAATCAGCAGTCATCTGGAACAGCAGCTTATAGAAGCCGGCAGGACAGGGATATCTTATCTGGCATTACGGAATATAGACGGGAAAAACATCTGCAGCTATACACCCGGGGAGATTAAAAGGACAGTGCTGCCATTACTGAAAAAATATAAGATGAGAGTTTCATCCCTGGGTTCCCCGCTTGGAAAAATACCAATCTGTGACGAGGAAGCGTTTGCAGAACAGATGCTGCAGGCGGAAAATGCGGCACATATAGCAGAGATATTGGAATGCAGTTATGTGAGGATATTCAGTTTTTACATTCCCACAGGAGATTCCCATTCCATGTGGAGTGAATGTGCTGCAGATAAGGTAGGCAGGCTGGCAGAGGTATTAGGCAGGTATGGAATCAAAGCCCTGCATGAAAATGAAAAAGAAATATTCGGAGATACAAAAGAACATTGTCTGGAATTATTTGAAAAGGTGAACAGTCCTTTTTTGCAGGCAGCTTTTGACTTTGCCAATTTTGTGCAGTGTAAAGAGGAACCGTTAAAAGCATACCGGATGCTGGAACCATATGTGGCCTATTTCCATATCAAAGATGCATTGTCTGAAAATGGTGATACGGTTGTCTGCGGGCAGGGAGATGGCTGTATGGAAACGATTTTGGGGGATGCATTTGGGAAAGGGTACAACGGATTCCTTACATTGGAACCTCATCTTACAAGATTTGAAGGGCTGGAATTATTGGAGCGCAGAGCGGTAAAGGAAATAATCCGGGAAAACAGGGCAGAAGACGGAGCGGAAGCATTTCACATGCAGTATAATGCACTGAATCATATCCTGGAGAGAATTGACAGAAGGAAGAAGAACGGGGGAAAAGATTATGAGAGCTGATAAAATATGTGCTTATGAAAAGGGGAAAGTCAGGCTGGAGAGCTGTGAGGTGAAGCCCCCCGGTGAGAACGAAGTGCTCATTAAAACGTTGTTCAGCACGATCTCTCCGGGCACAGAGCTTGCATGGCTGAACCATATGGAAAATACGCCGGGCGAATATCCCTATTATCCCGGTTACAGTTGCTGCGGCCGTATTGAGGAAGCCGGCAGCGGTGTCCGCGGTCTGGCAGCAGGTGATTTGGTGGTGTGTAATCAAATACATTGTTCACGATTCACCGCCGACGCGCAAAAATGCACAAAAATACCGGAAAAGATAAATCCCCGGGAAGCGTCCGCATTCAGACTGGCCTCTATTTCCCTGCAGGGAATCAGAAAGGCAGATATTCAATTGGGGGATAAAGTGGCAGTTCTGGGCCTTGGGCCTATTGGAAATCTGGCGGCACAGCTTGGATTCTGTGCAGGGGCGGGCAGTGTGACAGGCTTTGATTTTGTGGAGTGGAGGCGTGTGCTGGCAAAGAAATGCGGGATTTTGAGGACAGAGGAAAATGGGGAGGACGAAGCATTCGACAGTGTTTTTGATGTTGTGATTGAAGCTACCGGAGTTCCCCAGGCTGTTAATACAGCACTTAAAATGGTGAAACCACTTGGACGTGTAGTTCTTCTGGGGTCCACAAGGGGAAATACGGACGGCGTCAATTTTTATCGTGATGTACACAGGAAAGGAATCGCTGTCATCGGAGCTCACGAAATGCATAGGGCACAGGATGAGAGGGATCAGTTCGGACATTTTAGAAGTCATCAGAGAGATGAGGAGACGATCATAGATCTTCTTGCACAGAGGAGAATTGTACTGGAACCGCTCATCAGCGAGAACGCTGCTCCTGAATGTGCGCAGACGATTTATGACAGACTGCTCAGTAAAAAAGAGCCGCTGATGCTGGCTGCATTTTGCTGGTGCAGGGAATAGGAGGTATCCATGGAGAAGCTTGGATTTGGTGTTATCGGGTGTGGGTTTATAGGGATGCTCCATGCAGGTGTGATTGCCGCATTGGATGGGGCTTATCTGGCAGCGGTGGCAGATAGTGATGCGGGAAAAACAGAGGAGGCAGTTAGAAAATGGGGCTGCAGAAGTTACAAGGACTACCATGAGATGTTACGGGACCCGGATGTCGCAGTGGTTTCTGTCTGTCTGCCTTCGGGGATGCACAGCAGTGTCACCATAGAGGCAGCCAGGGCCGGGAAACATGTCATCTGTGAAAAGCCCATAGATATTCATGTGGAACGAGCACAGGAGATGGTGGATACCTGCAGGGAATGCGGAGTAGAACTTGGGGTTATTATGCAGCATCGTTTTGATAAGCCCATAGTTTTACTCAAACAGGCGGCGGCTGAGGGAAAACTCGGCAAGCTGCTATGGGGAGCATCAAGAACAATCTGGTACAGAGACGAGGAATATTTTTCAAATCCATGGAGAGGCACCTGGGAGTTTGACGGGGGAGGATCTCTTATGAACCAGTCCATCCATTATATTGACCTGCTGCTTGATATTTTCGGGAAAGTGAAAAGTGTGAACGGAAAGTGCAGACGCCTGCTTCATCAGGAAATCGAGACAGAAGATGTGGGGATAGCTAATCTTGAATTTGCAAACGGCTGTCTTGGAACTGTGGAGGGAACGACAACTGCTTATCCGGGATTGTACGCGGAACTGGCTGTTTTTGCTGAAAAGGGCACAGTTATCATAAGGAACGATGAACTGTTGTTTTATCAGCTGAAAGACGGGGAAAGCAAGGCGTTCAGCTGTCTGCTGAATCCTGCAAAAGCAAATACACTGCATCAGGACGCAGCCATTTCCACAGATTCACACGAACGTCAGTACCGGGATTTTGTACAGGCTGTCACAGAGGGCAGAAAGCCTCTGGTAACAGGAGAGGATGCCCTGGAGAGCCTGAAACTGATAAAAGCCATCTATGAATCGTCAGAACAGGGCAGAGAAATTTATCTGTGACGGTAAAGGGACTGCAGGCACAGCCTGGTGCGTGATGCGGATGCCGATTGCAGCGCCAAAGTATATTTCAGGGGCACTATGGGCATTCTGTAAGGGAATTCCATTTACCGTTTATGCAGATCACCGCCAAAATAATCCTTTGATATCTGAATAAAATCCAGTGCATAGGAGGTCAGATAAGCCCCCTTCCGATATGCGATAATGGTACGTGTAAAGGCATCCGGATCATGAAGGGAAAAGCAGACCGGCGGTGTAGAAAACGTCATGTTCTTAATGTAAGTCTCCGGTGCGAAACAGATTCCTTCATTTTGCTGCACCAGCAGGAGTGCAGCCTGGGTATTCCGGGTATAGAACGGAACCTTAGGCTCAATGCCGTATTTTTTCAGAAGCTGTTCCGTTATGGCGCCTGTATTCTGCTCCGGAAAATGCAGTATGAATTTTTCGCTGCCGAGCTGTGACAAATCCACCTTGGGATAAGGGCCATCCTGACAGACTTTACACTTGGCCTCTTTCGCCAGAGGATGTCGGGGGGAAACTGCCAGCAGGATTTCTTCCCGGCCCAGAGTTTCATATTCCAGCTTGGGGTGCAGGTTTCCGTCGCTGAAAATTGCAAAGTCAATCCGGCTGTCAGTGAGAAGACGCTCCTGGATCGCATATGTCTCCTCCAGAAAATTCAGACGGATGTTGGGATGTATCCGGCGAAATGCCGGCAGGATCCTGGGTATCATGCAGGAGCTGCGCATGAGGGGGAAAGCCACATTCAGTTCTCCGTCATTGAGAGAGCGCAGATCCGCAAGCTCCTTCTCCCAGTCATGAGTCAGTTCCAGTACGCTTGAGGCGTATTCCATATACCGCCTTCCCGCATAAGTGGGGATATAGCAGTTGTCAACTCTGCTGAACAGTTTGATGCCCAGTTCCCGCTCCAGCTTTCCCAGATGTTTGCTGAGGGTCGGCTGGGAAATAAAAAGCTCCTGGGCGGCTTTCGTCATATTCTGATGTTTGGCAATACAAAGCACATAGTTCAATTCGTGGATATTCATAGATTTCTCCTGACCTCTTCTCAGCGAATGGCTGGAATACCGGATGGTACAGCAAGGTACCGGGTCCTATGCCGGATATGGTTTTTGGGGGCACTATTCCACTTTGGAATAGAATTTATAGTTAAGATGAATTAGACTTCCGATTACGGTTATCATACAATGAAAATGGAAAAGAATCAAGGAGTTATACGATTGAGAAAGGCAGGAGAAAATCTATATGAAACAGTGGTTGGAAAAACAATTTAAATTATCAGAGTTTCATTCCAATGTCAGAACAGAGCTTCTGGCCGGTCTGACTACATTTGTGACCATGGCCTATGTTCTGGCAACAGTGCCCAACATGATGGAGTCCGCAGGACTGGACAAGCACGTAATGTTCACGGTGCTGATCTTACTGGTCATCCTTACAACCTGTGCGATGGCATTCTACACGAACCGGCCGTTTGCGCTTGCCCCGGGACTGGGCAGTGTGGGTATTGTGACAGCAATGATAGCTAACGACGGCATTGCGCCTGATGTGGCTTCCGGTGTTATTTTCTGGAGCGGCGTGCTGTTCATTGCAATCTCTTTTCTGGGACTCAGAGAAGCTGTAGTGAAAGTCATTCCCGTCAGTCTGAAACACGCGGTGAGTGCCGGCATCGGTCTGTTCATCGCGCTTTTAGGAGCGAAAAGCTGTGGTCTTATTATCGCAAATGAAGCAAAGAAAAGCCTGGGATTCGGTGACCTGACCGCTCCTACGGTTATTGTTGCAGTCATCGGTTTTGTGATCTTACTGGTACTTAAAACCAGAAATGTGCCGGGAGATATGATTCTGGCCATTGCCCTTACCACACTGGTGGGGATTCCCTTTGGCGTCACAAAAATGCCGGAAAGCCTGTTTACCATGCCGGCCAATATCAGCGGGCAGTTCCTGCATGTGGATTTCCTGGGCGCACTTAATTTTGCATATATTCCATTTTTGATCGCACTTTTTGTACCCGACTTTTTCTCTACTTTCGGAACCGTGCTGGGGGTTGGCGCAAAGGCGGGGTATCTGGATGAGGACGGCAATCTTCCGGGCATTGACAAATGCTTCAAGGTGGATGCAGTGGCTACCAGTTTCGGCGCTCTGTTCGGAATGCCCAGTATGACAACATACCTGGAGTCCTCTGCAGGCGTGGAGGCAGGAGGTAAGACAGGACTTTCCGTAGTGTTTACTTCTGTTTTCTTCGGGCTGGCCCTGTTCCTGGCTCCGATCGCGCTGATGATTCCCTCAGCAGCTACTGCGCCGGTGCTGATGTACATTGGAATCAATATGCTGGGAGCAATGAAAAACATCAAATTCCATGATTTTACAGAGGCATTTCCGTCCTTTGTATGTATTGCATTTACCATCTTCGGAAACAACATTGCCAACGGCATCTGCGCTGCCCTTCCCACCTATGTGGTGATGAAGATCTCAGCAGGAAAGATAAAAGAGATTCGTCCTGTCATGTGGGTGCTGGTGGCAGTCTGTCTGCTTTATTTCTACTCAATTGTGTAAGATGGGAGGTGCCCTGTGGAAAAGGCGGATTTACTCATAAAGAATACGAAAGTTTACAATTCCTACCTGAAATGCTTTATGCCGGCTGATGTATATGTGCAGGATGGAAGGATTTATTATGTGGATACCAGGCAGGAGAATGCGCTTTCTCCGGATGAGGTGCTGGACGGCAGCGGCTGTCTGATGCTGCCGGGGTTTATCGATATACACATGCATATTGAAAGCTCCATGATGACACCTGTTTCCTTTGGGGAACGGGCAGCCTCCTGCGGGGTTACCACGCTGGTGTCCGAGCCTCACGAGATTGCCAATGTCATGGGTGTGCAGGGAATCCATGAGATGATCAACGGGGCAAAAGATTCACCGATTGATATTTTCTACGGAATCCCCAGCAGTGTTCCCTCCACAAATGAAAGCCTGGAGACGACCGGAGGTGTCATCGGATTTGAGGAAATGAAGCACCTCATGAGGGAAGAAGGCGTTGTCTGTGTAGGGGAAATCATGAATTACCGCCAGATTGTCAAGGGGACTGAGATGGAGATCACAAAGTTTCTGGATTACCTTAGAGAGGAAGATCCGCAGGCTGTTATTGAGGGCCACTGCCCTTCTCTTGTCGGCCTGGATCTGGCGAAGTTCCTGTTCAGGGGAATTGACGGTGACCATACAGAGCACACCCTTGAGGAAATCAGACAGCGTTTTGAAAACGGCATGTTCGTGGAACTGCAGGAGAAAATGCTGAAACCGGAGATTTTGGATTATATTATAAAAAATAACCTCTTTGAGCATTGTTGTTTTGTCACGGATGACACCATGGCAGATGCCCTTCTGGAAAAAGGCCAGCTCAATTATATTGTGAAAAAGGCAGTAGAGATGGGATTTCCCCTTGAGGAAGCTGTTTACTGCGCCTCCTATACCCCGGCAAGACGTATGAATCTCAGGGACAGAGGCGCTTTGGCACCGGGGAGAAAGGCAGATTTCCAGCTTATCAGGGAACGGGCAGTCTCTGCCTTTGAACCGGATCGCGTGTTCAAGGACGGTAAGGAGATCTTTTGCAAAGGGGAGACAAAAAGGCAGCTAAAACCCTATGGTTTTCCCACTGAATTTTATCACTCCGTGCACCTTGATAAGATCGAAGCAGAAGACCTGGAACCGAAAGTACCAAAAAGCCGGGGAACCGTTAAAGTCCGTGTCATAGAGGTAAGAGACGGACGCACCCAGACAAGGGAAAAGCAGGTTCGGATGGAAGTGGAAAACGGTCATTTAAAATGGCAAAAAAGCGGCTGCGTGCTGGCAGTTGTGCTGGAACGCCATGGCAAAAACGGTAATATAGGGTACGGATTCGTGACCGGAAACTGTCTGAAACGCGGTGCGGCGGCCACCACATATTACCATGACCATCACAATCTCATGGTGATTGGTGCTGATCCGGAGGATATGCTCATAGCAGCAAGACGGCTGATAGAGCTGCAGGGCGGCATCTGTACTGCCGAAAACGGGCAGATAACAGCAGAACTGCCTCTCCCTGTATGCGGCATTCTTTCAGAGCTTCCGGCGGATGATATCGGAAGAATGCTGGGTGATGTGAGAAGGAGCCTGGAGAATCTGGGATATGAACACTACAATCCAATTATGTCCCTGTGTACCCTGGGCCTGCCGGTCAGCCCGGCTCTGAAGCTGACAGACTGCGGGCTGATCGATGTGGAAAAAGGGGCAGTGGTGCCTCTGGTCATAGAGGAATCATGACAGTCAGAACTGCATGAAATACAACTGAAAAATACCTGTCCTGTCCGCAAACGGGGCGGGTATTTCTGCGTTCGGAAAATTTTCCAGCAGACAATTTGACCCTCCGTAGTGACTTTTTTTCTCCGCAATGTTATAGTGATAGAAACAGGTACAGGAGGAAAAATGAATGAATATATTAGTATTAAACGGCAGTCCCCGCAAAAAGGGAAATACAGAGATCATGGCAGATGCCTTCATAAAAGGAGCATTGGAACAGGGACATCAGGTGGAAAAAGTAAACCTCGGGCATATGAAAATTGCACCCTGTCTGGCCTGTGAATTCTGTTTTACACATAACGGAGTGTGTGTGCAGAAGGATGATATGGCAGAGATACTGGACAAAGTAGACAATGCGGATATGATTGTTTTTGCGTCCCCCATTTACTGGTTTTCCATCAGTGCACAGTTAAAGGCAGCCATAGACAGACTCTACGCCAGGGCAAAAAAAGGATTCAATATCCGCTATGCTGCGCTGCTTTTGGATTCCGCTTCCGATGGTGTTTACCGCTCTGCGGTTGCTGCTTATGAGGATACCTGTTCCTATCTGCGCTGGGAAAATAAAGGGATTCTGACCGTTCCCGGGATGGATGCAAAAGGCGATATGGAACATTCCGACGGTGTGGAAAAAGCATACCGGTTAGGAAAATCCCTGGTGTCAGAATAGCGGAAAGGCGGGTGCTTTTACATATGGAAAAAGGAAAAGCTCTGGTTATCGGTATTGCCGGAGGCAGTGCGTCAGGCAAAACCACACTGTGTAATAAACTGGCAGAGATATTGGAAAAGGAAAGCCCAAAAGTCTTTCATATGGATGAGTATTTCAAACCGGAAGAGCTGCGGCCGAGGGTCCGTGCTCTGACCGGAGACAGAGAATATGTGGATGATAACCATCCGGATACCATGTATCTGCAGCAGCTATACGAGGATATCATAAGAGAAAGAGACTGCGGCAAAACAAGGATCATCCTGGTGGAAGGCCTGCTGACCCTCTATGATGATGCCATCTGCAGCCTGCTGGATCTGAAGCTTTTTGTGGACTGCCGGGCGGACGAACGGATTCTCAGGAGATTAAAACGCAATATGCAGAACGGCCTTTCCCGTGAAGAGATCACGGATGTATATCTGGATACAGTGCGATACCGCCATGACCAGTATGTAGAGCCGTCAAAATGGAGGGCGGATCTTATCTTGAACGGAGCCACTCCTTCTCGGACAGCGATGGATATGATCGTTGATTACATAAGAAAATATGTATAATGAAGACTGCCTTCTGAATGTGGAGTTTAGATATGCTCATTTCAGAAGGCAGTTTTTTTATTCGGAAATACGGTCAGGAAGAGAGATTTTTCCGTCAAATATCCCTTTGAATATCAAAGATGCCGACCCGATCAGAGGGGCGTTTTCACCGAATGAAGAGGGGTAGAGGCGGATATTTTGAAAGCCGTGGTGAAACATATTGGTATTCATATGAGACTCCATTTCATCCAGATAGATAGGAGCCAGTTTCGGCGGGATTTCACCGAATATTATGACTTCGGGATCATAGAGGTTGGCAATGGTGATAAGCAGGGTTTTAAGTGCGTACCGGCACTCTTCCAGCCGGAGTTTCCCCTTCTCATTCAGTCTTTTATCATGTATCATCTGCCATAGATTCGTGACAGAATCTGTTCCCATATCATCCAAAAGCCTGGACACACTGGTATAGGTTTCGATACAGCCTTTTTGTCCGCAGGAACACGGAGGACCCTGCGGATTGATGGAAATATGACCGATTTCACCGGCGAATCCTGCGCTTCCATGCAGAAGTTTACCGTGTATCATGATCCCGGCACCGACGCCGGAGCCGAAACCTACATAGGCAAGTGTGTCTGCTGTTTTGCCTACCCCATAGAACTGTTCTGCAATGGCACTTGCGTTCATATCATTATCGAGATAAACAGGAAGCCGGAACCTTTCTTCCAGCAGTTCACCGATATACAAATTACCGATACTGCAGAAATTCGGCGGATATAGGATCCTTTTTTGTGTGATGTCGAGCGGTCCGATGGACGCGATTCCGATACCCGCAATGAAGCAGTCTCCATGGGAATGCAGCGCTTTTTCCACAAGAGAAACCAGGATCTCTGAGAGGGAAGCATTGTCCGCATCCATGGGAAGTGCACAAAAATCGTGATAGAGAATATTTCCCTGTATCTCCGCGATCATACAATGCACTTCGTACCGTTTCAGCAGTATCCCGATGGCATTGATCCTTCTGGGGACAATGGAAAGAGCGGAGGGCTTTCTCCCGCTGGCATCCCCTGTGTACCAGGTAGAATCCCGGAAGGGAGAATATTTTCTGTCCTCCACATAACCGTCAGCAACCAGGTCGTTGATCAGTCCGCTGATTGCCATTTTAGACAAACCAAGGTGGGAGGAGAGTTCCACACGGTTGGAGGCTTCTCCCAGCGCCAGTGCTTTGATGATGGCAGCCCGGTTGCTGGTTCTTAAAAACTGCATATTCTTTGTGGTTCCCATAAAAACACCCCTATCTCGGCTTTGCCGTACTTTTTCGTATGATCAGGTGTGGTTCAAAGCTTATCGTTTGCTTCTCAGCTTCGGGGCTGGTGATCTCAAGCAGCGCACGCTTGGCAGCTTCCCGTCCGATTTCGTAAGTGGGCTGGTTTACTGTAGTCAGCGGCACCTCCAGCATATCAGAAAAGTCAATATTGTCAAATCCCACGATAGACATATCCTCAGGAATGGAAAGGCCTTCCTGCCGCAGACAGTGATAGGCTCCTAATGCCATCAGGTCATTGAATGCAAAAACAGCAGTGGCTTTCGTTTCCTGCAGGATTTGTTTCATAGCTTCATTTCCGCTTTGTTTCAGATAGTCGCCATGAAATACATACTTTTCAGGAAGAGAGACTCCGGCATCACGGTAAGCCCATTCATAACCGGCAAGCCGTTCCTGGGTACTGTCAGAATTGGCAGGGCCTGTAATGCACACGATGTTTTTATGTCCAAGTGACAGCAGATAACTGACTGCATTATAGGCTCCCTTTTTGTTGTTTAGCTTTAAGGCACTGCAGTTAAAGGCAGGATTACAGCGGTCCACGGTAATGATTGGAATCGGTGAAGTATCTATGATGTCTTTGTAGGAACGTATATGAGTCTGGTCAACATTGGATGCCATGGCAAGGATGATAGCGTCTACGCCGCGGGATTTCAGCACCTGGATACTCTTCAGATCCCGTTCCGGGCGGTCATTTGTATTGCTTAATATAATATTCCTGTCATGTTTCAGCATTTCATCATCTATTCCCAGAGCCAGATTTGCAAAAAAGTGATTGCTGATATCAGGGATGATAAGTCCAATGGTCTTAGTCTCCTGTTTTACCAGACCCACGGCAAGCTGGTTAGGATAGTAGTGCAATTTTTCCGCTGTTTTGAGAATCAGACTGCGGGTGCTGTCGGATACACGGCATTCTTTTTGGTTCAGAACCAGTGATACGGTGGTTACAGATAAATTCGTTTCTCTTGCGATGTCTTTTAAAGTTACTCGCATATATTCACCTCATAAATACTGATACAGCACCCTGTCGTTTTCCACGCAGTGCTGACCAGTGTGCTGTCTGTCTGTTGACTATAGCAACAGTACACTAGATATTGTATTGCATCCTGATTTTATCATGGGTAAATACTGAATGCAATGTATTGTTCCGTATATTGTAATTATTTGAAAAAGTGATAAAGCGTTTTAACATGTATGGGGGAGCTATGCCCTTATTATAGCGGCAAAATGATAGGAAAACAATAGTAAAAAAAGTTTATAAAAAATTAAAGTGCACAAAATAAATAGATAAAATATCGAAAAAGTGTTGACAATGTAGAAAAAGCGTATATAATGAAATTCATAAATCATGATAAAACGTTTTATCAAATAGCGAAAGGAATATGGCTTATGGAGATAGGTTATACGGTTTGGGAATGGGGACTGGAATCAGAAGATGACCTGAAGACAGCGCTGAATGATATGAAAAATCTGGGCTATCACAATTTTGAGAACTTCATCGGCATGGCTGACCTGTATGAAGGCAGGGAAGAGGAATTTAACCGGCTGGTGAAAGAGTACGGACTGAAGTTTACAGCCCTGTACCACTACATACGCGATATGGATGCGGACAATGTGGAGGGTACAAGAAAATATCTGGAGTTCTGTAAAAAGACCGGTGCCGGAATCATGAATATCCAGGCCCCGGCCAGAGACGGAAAGCCGTCAGAAGAACATCTGCTGAAATTATCGGAAACACTGGATAAGATAGGCAGGATGGCCCGTGATTATGATGTGACGTTATGCCTGCATCCTCATTTTCAGATGACAGTGGAGCAGGAGGATGAGATTGATTTCGTGGCGGAACATACAGATCCTGCGTATGTAAAGTTTTGTTTTGATACTGCACATACTGTACTTGCCGGAATTGACTTTGAAAAGCTGTTTGAGAAATACAAGGGAAGAATCGGTTACATACATCTGAAGGATCAGGATACAGCGGTGGATGCAGAGGACTACAGACAGAAATGGATTCATGAATGGGACAGGCATCAGAGATTTTATGAACTGGGAACAAAGGGGATTGATTTCCCGAAGGTCCTGGAACTATTAAAACGAACAGGATATGACGGATACCTGGTGATTGAAAATGACACACCCACAGTCAGCAATTATGAGGGAGCAAAGACGAACCGGGAATACGCCAGGCGCGTACTTGGTATGTGAGGAGCAGGGGGAGTGAAACGTGCGAAAGGAAGGTATTTTGAACACGGATATCTGTTATGCCATATCATCGCTTGGGCATACAGATTATCTGGTGATAGCAGACCCGGGACTTCCTATACCGGAGAATGTAACAGTAATTGACATATCGCTGGTGAAAGGGATTCCTGGATTTACGGAAGTTTTTGATGCAGTAACAGATGAACTGGTCATAGATTCTTATATCTATGCTGAGGAGATGGAGACAGCCAGTACAGAATTGCTGCAGTATGTACAGAGCAGGCTGTCCGGTGTGCCGGGACAGAAGCTGTCTCATGAAGAACTCAAGCACATACTTCCAAAAGCGAAGGTGATCATAAGGACCGGTGAGTGTACGCCATATGCGAATGTTATTCTGGAAGGCGGCGTTAATTTTTAGGAGGAGGAAAATATATGGAAAAAATGTTGGCAGCAGTTTTTGAGGATGTGGGTAAACTGGAACTGAAAATGGTTCCCGTTCCGCAGATTCAGAGAGAGGACCAGGTACTGGTAGAAGTGGAGGCGGTGAGCATCTGCGGCACAGACGTACATATCACTGCAGTGCCTCCCGGATACGAAGCCACTCCGGGAACCATTCTCGGACATGAACTTGTTGGGAAAATTATAGAGAAAGGAGAAGCTGTGGAACATCTGCAGGTAGGAGACCGCGTTGTGGTGAATCCCAATGATTACTGCGGAGTATGCCAATACTGTAGAAAAAATCTTCCCAACGAATGTGAGAATATCATTCCACTTGGAATTGACTACGACGGAGCGTTTGCAAAATACTGTCTGATCTCAGGCAAAGTCGCATATAAGATCTCAGAAAAGGTATCGTCTGAGGCTGCTGCATGTACAGAACCACTGGCCTGTGCGATCAATGGATTTCATAAGGTGAGTATACTTCCGGGAGAGAGCGCAGTGATCATCGGATGCGGTCCCATCGGACTTATGATCGCCATGCTGGCCAAAGCCTCCGGAATCGGAAAACTTTACCTGCTGGAAGCTGCGCCTTACAGAATCCAGTTCGCAAAGCAGCTTGGGCTGGGAGAAGTCATAGATGTCAAAAGTCAAAATGCAAAGAACATTATCCTGGAACAGACAGGGATCGGACCGGATTACGTCTTTGATGTAACCGGCTCCCAAGTAGTGCAGGCTGTGGACCTGGTGAGAAAAGGCGGACGCGTTGTCCTTTTCGGAGTAAATAAAAAATCTGTCAGTCAGGTGGCGCAGTGTGAGATCACCACAAAAGAGATAACCGTTCACGGCACCTGGCTTGCCAATGCAACGTTTCCGGAAGCGATCCGCGTGCTGGAAGAGCATATGGTAGATATGGAAAAGCTTGTTACAGACGTTATCCCTCTTCAGGAAGTGAAGGCCGGAATTGAGAAACTTGCAAGAGGAGAAGCAGTAAAAGTTGTAGTGAAACCTTAACAGTGAAATCAGAACGATCATGAAGAAGAAACGGAGGAAAAACAATGAAGAAGAAACTTTTAGCAGCACTTATGGCGGTAACACTGGCGGCATCTATGACCGCATGCGGCGCACCTCAGGCAGTGGACGATGACAAGGACAGCAAGGATACAGCCCAGACAGAAGAGAAAAAAGAACAGGACAGCGGCGAAGCGTCAGAGGAAAGTACAGACGGTAAGACAACCATCACCGTGATCTGCCATCAATCCAGAAGCAACATCGGTGAGGGCGGCTTCACCACAGGTTTCTTTGGTGCACTTGATACATGGCAGGAAGAACACCCGGATGTGGAAGTGAAAGTAGAGGAAATGGATCAGACTGCGTACCAGACAAAGATCAATTCCCTGGGCGCGTCAGGCGATATGCCGGACCTGTTCATGATGAAAGGCTCCTGGACAAAGACATTTGTGGAAAACGGATGGGTTTCAGATATTACCGCAGAGCTGGATGCCGATCAGGAATGGAAAAATGCTTATATTAAAGGTGGATTTGATGCGGCAACAAGAGATGACAAAATATACGGAGTGCCTCAGGAAAGTATGTCCACAGGTATGGTGTATTACAACTCTGATATGTGGAAGGAAATCGGATATGAGACTTTCCCGGAAACATGGGATGAACTGCTGGATGCAGTGGATAAATTCAAGGAAAAAGGAATCACCCCGTTTGTTATGGGAAATAAACCGAACTGGCCTGCAGAGTCCTGCTGGTTAAGCACCCTGGGAGACCGTTTTACCGGACCGGACTGGACACAGTCCATACTGGAGGGCTCAGGGGCAAAATTTACAGACGAGGCGTTTGTTAAGGCACTGACCGCTTTTCAGGAACTGGCACAGAGGGGCGCATTCAACGAAGACATCAACTCTATTGATGATACAGAGCAGAATACAGTATATTTCAACAAGAAAGCAGCAGCGATCGTAAACGGTACCTGGTTTATTCCCACTATTGACAATTCCGCACCGGAAGATGTAAAAGCAGCTACAAAGCTCGCCATCCTTCCTTCTGTGGAAGGTGGTGCCGAAAACCAGAAGACAGTATCCGGCGGACCGGCCTGGTTTATGTCTCTCAGCAGTAAAGTGACCGACCCGGCAAAACGTGAGCTGGCTATGGATTTACTGAAAGCCTTGACAGACGAGCGCCAGGCAAATGTAACAGCTTCCATGGGCGGAGTTACCGCATGGGCGAACCCGGAATATGATACAGCGAAAGTGCCGGCATTATTTAATGAATACAATGCCATGATCAAAGACATTACAGCAGTGCCGATCTATGATGCATGCATGGATGCGTCTGTTATTGAAACTATGAATGTTGGTCTTCAGTCCCTGCTGATTGGGGAAAAGGCACCTGAAGAACTGGCAGATGAGATCCAGATGGAACAGGAACTTGCTCAGTAAAGACAAGTGTAAACTCGCGGGGGTGAAAATCCCCGCGATATTAGAAAAGGGGGTACTGGCTTGAGAAAATCCACGCTGAAGCCCAAGACAAGAATGGCAATTATCGTATGCCTGCTGCCGGCACTCATTATATATACCTATGTGGTTATCCTGCCGATCATCAATGCTTTCAATTACAGTTTTTATAATTGGTCCGGAGGCCCGCAGGCAAAATATGTGGGATGGAAAAACTATCAGATTCTGTTAAAAGATACATCTTTCTGGCATGCGTTCAGCAACAATATCTGGATCGCGGTTCTGTGTATTGCGGGGCAGATCGGAATCGCCTTTGTTTTTTCAGCACTGCTGACATCCAGGTTTGTCAGGTTTAAAAAGCTCCACCGCGTAGTGGCATATTTTCCTGCTACCATATCAGCAGTCGTAGTTGGTTTTACATGGTCATTTATCTTTAATTATGACTATGGTCTTGTAAACGTTATATTAAGGGCCCTGCACCTGGGGAATCTTGCAAAGCCCTGGCTGGATAATCCGAATACGATCATCAGCGTTGTCAGTATTCCTCTGATCTGGCAGTACATTGGTTACTATATGGTGATCATCATGGCAGCCATGACATCCATTGATCCGAGTATATATGAGATGGCAGAGCTTGACGGGGCAACAGGAGTGCAGAAGGCAGTGAAGATAACACTTCCGCTGATCAAAGGTTCCATTGCTGTGGCTGTTATGCTGTGCATAGCAGGAAATATGAAAATATTTGACCATATATACGTTATGACAAACGGAGGTCCGGGCACCAGTTCCATGGTAATGGCACTTCAGGTGTATAAGACAACATTTATTAAGAATCAGTTCGGGTATGCCAGCGCCATGTCCATCGGTATTTTAGTGCTGAGTCTGGGGCTTGTGGGTATCAGCAGGCTGATCATTACCAGGCCGTGGAGAAAGGAGAGTGATTACTGATCATGGCAGAATTGAAAAAGAATGCGGTTCCAGCAAAAAAGGTTGGGAAAAGTATCGGGAAAGTCATCTGTAATGCAGTTCTCCTGTTGTTTTCTTTTTCCTGTATCTTCCCGATGGTATGGATCTTTTATTCCTCTTTCAAGACACAGGCTGAATTTACCCAGAGTTCAACAGCGCTTCCCCAGGCATTGAACCTGAAAAACTACATATCTGTATTTACGCAGACAAAACTGGGGATGTATATGCTGAACAGTGCAAGAAATACAATTTTATCGGTATTGATCATCATTGTATTCTCCTTCCTGGCCGGGTATGTTCTCTCCAGATACCGTTTCAGAGGGAGAAGCCTCATATATAACTATTTCATTATGGGTATGCTGATTCCTGTACATGCACTGCTGGTTCCCATGTATGTACAGCTCAGGCAGAGCGGGCTTACAAACCACTGGTATACACTGCTGTTTCCCTATGTGGCTTTTGGACTTCCCATATCCATTATGCTCATAGAGAGTTATATTGCATCAATTCCCAAAGAACTGGAGGAGGCAGCATCCATAGACGGCTGCGGCTTTTTCAGATGTTTGTTTCAGATTGTATTTCCGCTTGCCATGCCTATATTGTCCACTGTGGCGATCATACAGTTCTTTGCAGTGTGGAATGAATTTTCATTCTCATTGATTTTGGTAAACAGTGACACTCTGCGGACAGTTCCGGTGGGACTTACGATGTTTAAGTCAGCGTACACGGTAGACTATCCCAGATTAATGGCAGGCATTATGACAACAACACTTCCGGTTATGATCCTGTACTTTGTTTTCAGCAAGAGGATCATAGAAGGTATGGTAGCAGGAGCAGTGAAAGGATAAGTTTGGAGGTATAGCTATGTATAAGACATTGGCACCGGATTGTATCGGACATCGGGTCGGGCTGGAAGAATCCGCACCTTTGGCGGAGAAATACGGATTTAAAGGAATCTGGTTTAATATAGAGCGGGAGGCCCGGATCCCTGTAGAAAAGACAAAGGAAATTCTTAATAAACACCACTTAAAAGCAGCGGGTTTTGGACTTCCTGTGGAGTACAGAAAAGACGAGGAGACCTTCAGGAAGGATATGGAGAAGCTGGAGGAGTACGCGGCATATGCCAGGGACTGCGGGATGCACCGCTGTATCACCTGGATCATTCCGGCCAGCGATGAACTGACTTATGAAGAAAATTTCAATCTGCACAGGGAAAGGCTGGGGGAGGCTGCGCGCATCCTGAAAAAATACGGTATTTCCCTGGGACTGGAGTTTTTAGGGCCGCCCAAACTGCGGGAGGGGAAGAAGTATGAATTTATACATACCCTGGATCAGATGCTGGATCTGTGCCGCGCGATCGGTACCGGAAACATGGGCATACTGATGGATGTCTGGCATTGGGATATGGCAGGGCAGACCTTTGAGGATTTCGCAAAATTTCCGGATGAATCCTGGGTTGTCTGTGCCCATATTATGGATGCACCCGCAGGGATTCCAAGGGAGGAACAGGTGGATGTGATACGGGCACTTCCGGGAAGTACGGGAATCCTGAGAATCGATGAGTTTTTTGAGGGCTTAAAAAATATGGGATATACCGGCCCGGTTCTGGCAGAGCCTTTTGTGGAGGAGCTGGGAAAGATGAAATTTGAAGAAGCTGTGGCTGCCGTGAGTGAGGCAGTCAATAAAGTCTGGCCGAAAGAGGCATAAGGAGGAAGAAGATGAAATCATTAGTTCTTGGAAATAATCGGGCTTACCTGGAGGACGTGCCGGATCCGGTCCCGCATGGAGAGTGGGTAGTGGTGAAAGTGGAATCCACACCAATCTGCGGAAGTGACAGGAAGGCTTTTGTTTCACCTACACCCGTGCGTGATGCCGGTCATGAAGGTGCCGGTGTTGTTGTGGCTGCCAATGGTTCCAATTTGCTGAAGGAAGGGGACAGAGTCATTTTGAATCCGCTTTCCGGCTGCGGGCACTGTTCTCTGTGCCGCTCGGGAAATTATATTTACTGTACAGATAAACCACAGTATTTCAGCCACTTTGCGGAATATGTACTGGTGCAGGATTTTGTCTGCACAAAGCTTCCCGATGATATTACCTTTGACCAGGGCTCACTTGGCTGCTGTGCCTTAGGACCTGCGTTCAGTTCTATTAAAAGGCTGAATGTGAAAGGGTATGATACGATTCTGATCACCGGGCTGGGTCCGGTGGGGATGGGGGCGATTGCCGTATCCAAGTTTTTAGGCGCCAGGGTAATTGCCCTGGACAGTGTACCCTTCCGAAAAAACATGGCAAAAGAGATGGGCGCTGATGTGGTTTTGGACCCCACAGACCCTGATGTAAAAGAAAAGATCAGGGAGGCTAAAAAGGATGCACCGCTGATTAAAGCAGTAGACGCTTCAGGCAACGGCAATGCGGAGAGACTGTGCATTGATATGATGGAGCCAAGAGGAAGTGTGGCCTTTATAGGCGAAAACCACAATACCGTTCCTATCTGTCCGAGCGATGATTTTATCAGAAAAGGACTTACCCTGATCGGTTCCTGGCATTACAACATGGACGACAGGGAGGAGATGTTTGCCATACTCAGGCGTTCTCCCGTGGTACATAAGATCATTACGGATGTATACGGATTTTCTGATGTACAGGGAGCTTTTGAGAAGTTTATGGGGCAGGATACCTGTAAAGTGATCCTGAAACCCTGGGAGTAGGAATGCAGAGGCATTTAAGGACAGATAGAATGGGGGAATGAGCAAATGTTTCGATTAGAGATGAATGAAAACTGGAAGCTCCACGAAAGCCTTTTAAGTGTGGAGAAAGATCAGTGGGCATATGTGCATGGCCTGGAAGATGGGTGGTACCACTGCAGCCTTCCTGCGGATGTGAGAATGCCGCTGATAGCGGCAGGTGTTATAAAGGACCCGGTGTTGGCTGACTACTGCAGGGAATCTGAGTGGATAGAAAAGAGAGCATGGTGGTTTGAACATACATTTGACAGCAGTGATGTGGACCTGGAGGAAGATATCATTGAACTTATCCTGGAAGGCCTGGACTCCAGAAGTGATATTTTCATCAATGGACAATACATCGGAAGCCATTACAGTGTACATTATCCCTTTGTGTATGATATAAAAGATAAAATCAGGGATGGCGGCAATGTGATCACAGTCAGAGTGAGCAGCGGGCTGGAAGCAGTTTCAGACCAGGATCTGTCTGAACTGAATTACGCAGTATGCCTGGAAACAGACAACGGAGGAAAGTACCGGGGGGATGCCAGAAGAGCGTTCGTCAGAAGACCACAGTACACCGTGGGATGGGACTGGGGACCCAAGGTCATCACCTGCGGGATCACAGGCGGTGCCAGGCTGGAAGGGCATAAGAAGATCGCAGTCAGGGAAGTCAGCCTTCACACCGAGGAGGCAGGAGAACAGGCAAAACTGAAATTGATGCTGAATGTGGAGAATCTGGGATTTATAAGCTCCAGGGACGGGACATACAAAGTCAGAATAAGCTATAAAGGGAAAACAGTCTTTGAGCAGCTCTATAAGGACAGGCTTTTTACATCCGGATACAATTACTTCGAGGAGGAAATCCTGATTCCGGATGCAAAACTCTGGTGGCCGAACGGTTACGGCAGCCAGCCTCTGTATGATGTGGAGGTGGAAGCTGCATGCGAGGATGTGACAGAGAAATATCCGGCATTCCGCATAGGAATCAGAAAATTGGAGCTTAATACCGATGTATTGAAAGGAAAAGACAGGAAATTCCAGTTTGTGATCAACGGAAAGCCCATTTACTGCAAAGGCGGAAACTGGATTCCAAATGACTTTATTTATGCCAGAGTGACAGATGAGAAATACCGGGTTCTTATTGACGAAGCAGCGGAGGCAAATTTCAATATGCTGAGAATCTGGGGCGGGGGCCTGTATGAGCGCGACCTTTTCTATGACCTCTGCGACGAGAAGGGGATTTTGATCTGGCATGATTTTATGTTCGCATGTTCCACGTATCCGGATCATCACCAGTGGTTCCGTGAAGAAATGCGCAGAGAATTTGATTACCAGACGAAACGTCTGCGCAGCCACTGCAGTCTGGGCTTATTCTGCGGTACAAATGAGGTACACTGGCTGTTCAATTCCACGGATAATCCCAAATGGGGAATTGAATTTACCTATGAACATCAGTACGGCATGTACATTGCAAACATTTTGTCAAAAGAGATCATGCATGCAAATTGTCCTTATATTCCATACTGGAACAGTTCACCGTATGGAGGGGAACTGCCCAATGACGATACCGTGGGCGACATCCATCACTGGCAGCAGGCGTATATGAGCAAAAAAATGGAGGAGCGCATTGAGGCCAAGGACTATGACAAGATCAAGGCCAAATTTGTGAGCGAATATGGCTATGTAGGCCCATGCTGTATGGAAACGATTTTGGAATATATGGACGGACAGCCTATTGACAGAACCAGCGAAGTTTGGCAGATGCACAATAATGTCTTTGAAAAAGATACGGTAAATACAGCGATTGAAAAAAATTATGTGGACCACGCGGATAAGCTGTCCCTGGAGGACTACATTACTTATGCCGGCATGGTACACGGCATGATGTACGGATACTCCCTGGAAGCCATGCGGTTTAAAGAACAATGCTACGGCGGCCTGTTCTGGATGTATAATGATGCATGGGGAGAAGTGGGATGGACCATCATTGACTATTATCTGAGAAGAAAAATTGCTTATTATGGAGTAAAACGTGCTCTGGCCCATCAGAAATTTACTATGCGCCTTGTGGATGGCAGCGTTGTATTACAGGGTGTCAATGATACCCCGGAACCATTGGCGGTAAAAGCGGAATTCGGCTATGTCTCCTTTGACGGAACGATTCGGGATACCAGGGAGATCAGTCTGGAAACAGCGCCGGGAGAGCGTACATACCTGCTGAAGGAAGCTCTGCCGGACAGGGATTACAAAAAAGGAACCATAATGCTGTATGTACACGACGAGAAGATTGACAATATCTGGCTCCGGTTGGATGATATGCGGAATCTGGAGTTTGATACATGCAGGGCTTCCTGTATCGATGACCGTCAGGAGGGCAGTGACCGAATCCTCACCGTTCATTCGGAGGCGTTTGCCCACGGCGTACATGTAAAAGGAAACTACAGATGTTCTGATAATTATTTCGATCTGCTGCCGGGCGAGACGAAGACGATCATCATCAGGGATGCCAAAGATGCAGCTCTGCAGCTTACATCTGTGAGATAGGAGAACACCATGAAAAAGACAGAATACGACCGGAAGAAGGCACAGGTGCTGGAGTACTTTGAAAAGGCACATATAGCGCTTACAGATGAAGAAAAGGAAAACATAGAGATTGCTGATTTTGGACTTGATGATATAGAACATATTGGTCTTCAGCTTGTCACTTATATTAATACGGACAGATGCTGCGCGAAGGAAATGGTTCTTTTTCCAGGGCAGACATGCCCGGAGCACAGCCATGCACCCATCGCTTCTATCGGCTATGAGGGAAAAGAAGAGACCTTCCGGTGCCGGTACGGAACCGTTTATCTCTATGTGGAAGGGGATGCTGATGAGAACAGGAGCGGCAGAATACCGGCAGGCTATGAAGACACGTACACAGTTCTTCATGAAATCATCCTTCATCCGGGAGACCAGCATACAATCTATCCCAATACCAGACATTGGTTCCAGGCAGGACCGGAAGGGGCTGTGATTTCCGAATTCAGTACCACAAGCAAAGACGAATATGATGTTTTCACAGACAAAAACATAAAAAGACAGCCAGCAATAGAACCCTGACAACTTTCTTCCTAATATAAACGGGGATGCCGCACAACAGAGATTTCGTGCGGCATCCCCATTTTATCTTCCGCCTTCCCCAATCTTCAGCATCTCAAACCCTTCCCCATGCACCTCATTGGATTCCAGAACAATGATAAAGGCATCCGGGTCTGTCTCCTTCACTGCTTTCTGTACAAAATACATCTGCTTATTGTTACAGGCACACATCACCACCTGTTTTTCGTCCATCCGGTAGCCGCCGACGCCTTTCAGGATGGTGCTGCCTCTGCCGCAGCACTCGTCAATGACCTCCGTAACCTTCTGTCCGTGCTCAGTCACGATCAGAGTCATTTTACCGGCATTGATTCCATAGACCACTTTATCCACAACAATAGCAAACAGAAAGTTGATGATCATTCCATAAATGATCCCATCCATATCCCGGAAAATAATACCGCCCAGGAGAATGATTACCACATCAGATAAAAAGGCGATTTTTCCAAGGGACAGATAAGGCTTCAATGCCTTTACAGCCATGATAATAAAATCCGTGCCTCCTGTGGAGGAATTCTGCATATAAATAATGGCATAGCCAAGACCGCCCAGCACACCGGTGCAGATGGCTGACAGCATCCGGCTTCCTTCATAGACGGGCAGCAGCGGCGCCAGATAGTCGATCATCACCGAAGAGATGATCATGGCACGCAGGGAACGGAGAAAAAACTGCCGCCCCAAAAGCCGGAAGCAGAGAATCGCCACCGGAATATTCAGAACAATAATGGATATACCGATGGGAAGCTGAAACAGGCGGTTTAATATCAACGCAATACCGGAAAATCCTGTCATGGGAAAGTGTGAGGCTACGGCAAAGTTGTAGATGCCAACGGCAATAAAGACACTTCCCAGCAGTTCCATTCCAATATTTTTTGCCAGTGCTTTATAATTGTTTTTCATAAATAGAACCTTCCTTTCTGCCTGCCAGAGTGTGTCTGAAAATCACTTTCGGCAGGCTGTGTGTCACACTTTGCCGGAACACATTTTCAAACAGGCTCCGGGCAAGTTATGATCAGTTACCCGTAAAACAACAAAAAAAGAGCTTATGCAAACGATTATTATAATCCGCATAAGCTCTTTTATAGAATCCAGTATAGCAGAGAGAAAATCAGATTTCAAGTTCCTTTCTAAAAAAAATTACCGTTGATTTCTTCCATTACTCGTAAAGCCTGATTTCAAATCCCAGTTCCTCCGCAAGCTGCCGGTCCTCACGGACAGCGATTCCTCCAGTGGTCAGCATATTCTGTGTGATAGCTCCGTTTGCGCCGGACCGGAATACGCGGCGTCCCTGGTCTTCCATGAGCCCCCGGCCGCCTGCCATGCGCAGGATGCTGTCCGGCAGAAGAAATCGGAAAATGGCAGCAGTCCGGCAGACTTCGTCCTCGGGCAGAGGCGCATTATGCTCCAGAGGGGTGCCGGGGATAGGGTTCAGAACATTGATGGGGACAGAGCGGATCTGCAGATCCCGCAGGGTGAGCGCCATATCAATTCTGTCCTCCATGGTTTCGCCAAGCCCGATGATTCCGCCGCTGCATACCGTGAGGCCGGATTCCCTGGCGTCCCGGATTGCCTGTATTTTATCTTCATATGTATGAGTGGTGCAGATATGAGGAAAAAAGCGGCGGGATGTTTCCAGATTGTTGTGGTAACGGACCACACCGGCAGATTTCAGCATTTTAAACTGTTTTTGGGAGAGCAGACCCATGGAAGCGCACAGGGAGATTCCACAGGTTTCCCTGATCTTCCGGAAACTGTCACAGACCTGTTCCACTTCCTGATCACTCAGTCGTTTCCCGGAGGTGACAATGGAGAAGCGGAGGATGCCGTCAGCCGCGTTTGCCTTTGCTTCCCGCAGGATCTCATCCGTGCTTAGGAGGGGATAAACGGCTGTATCAGCAGAATAATGGGAGGACTGGGCACAGTATTTGCAGTCTTCCGGACATTTTCCGCTTTTGCCGTTGATAATGGAACACATATCAAAAGCGTTCCCGCAGAAATGCCTGCGTATCTGATCCGCTGCTTCGCACAGAGGTTCCAATTGGGCAGAAGACAGAAGGATTGCCTCCTCCCTGGAAAGAGTACCGCCGTTTATAACTTTTTTCTGCAATGTAGTTATCATTTTTCATACCTCATCTTTCGGGCTTTTTAAGTATTTCAGATGTATCCGTAAAAAGAACCTATGAGAATAACTATAAAATATCAGAAGAATATTGTCAACTTATAAAAATAATAAAGTTTACAATCAGCAGCGGTATTTTTCGGAAATGCTTGACAAATATAACTGCAACAATTATAATTACAGTATAAACTGTAACATAATTAATCACAGAATGTATAATCTGCCGGAAATAGCAGAATCCTATCAAGTTTTATGGACTTACCGGCAGAGGAAAGGAAAACGTATGAAGAGAAAGAAGAAATGGCTTCAGACTGTTATAGCGGCGGGAGTCATAGCAGCCGCACTGGCCGCATGCGGAGAAAATAAGAACGGCCAGGATACAAATGCAGCACAGGAGGACACAGTGAAAACAGAGTATAAAAAGATCACAGCAGAGGAGGCAAAAGAGCGCATGGACAAGGATGATAAGATTGTGATCCTGGATGTCCGCACAGAAGAGGAATACAAGGAAGGCCATGTGCCCGGGGCACTGGTGATCCCCAATGAGACCATCGGCAGTGAGCCCTTGGAGGAACTGCCTGACCCGGATCAGGAGATACTGGTCTACTGCAGAAGCGGTAACCGCAGCGCGCAGGCTGCAAAAAAACTCATAGAGGCGGGTTACACCCAGGTGTATGACTTCGGCGGGATCATGGACTGGCCCTATGATACAGAAAAATAAAAACAGCGCATCATGGCAGATAATATCCATGGTGCGCTGTTCTTTTACACATCTTTGTTCAGCTTAATGAAATGATAACTTTCCAGTACCTGAAAGAATTTTGCCAGCCTTTCATAGAGAGGAGCAGCCTCTTCCCCGAAGTGTGCGTCCACCTCTTTGCCCAGTTCAATGATGTTCTTTTTGCCGTCGATCAAAGGCCAGACGAAACTTCCAAGCTTGTCCAGATGGACATGGGTGTATTTCGGGCGGTTGAAGCATTTCTGAGCGAGCCGGTTAAAGAAACCGGTATTCTCAACATCCAGGGTCACAATGCCCTTTTTGTCCGTTTTCCAGGTGAGAAGTGAATTTCTCTCAGGGATAAACTCCAGATAGTTTTTATCAATTACATTTTCTTTTTTTTTCATTATTTGTTCTCTTTACGTTTTCTCCAGAGAGAAAATTTAAGCAGACTCAGGATCACAAGTGCGAATACTACAAGGCTTCCGATATTGGAAACAGATGCAGGCAGATTGAATCTGCTGGAAAGGTCAATGGCCTTATCCACATGGAATACGGCAAAGACTGCCAGAAGGATACCAATCAGACCTTCACCTGCGATCATACCGGAACAGTAGAGTACACCGTCATTGATGATGGCGTCTTTTTTCTTCTTGTCTTTCATGTTCATCTTGTCAAATGCCAGACGAACCAGTCCGCCTACCATAATGCAGGCATTTAACTGTACCGGAAGATATACACCGATTGCGAACGGAAGTACCGGAATCCCCACGATCTCCACTGCGATTGCCAGGAATACACCGATAAATACCAGTGTCCACGGCAGGTTGTTTTCCATAACACCCTCTACGATCATCTTCATCAGCATGGCCTGAGGTGCGCCCAGTTCCTCGGAACCGAATCCCCAAGCTGCGTTCAGCAGATATAAAACACCGCCGATGGCAAGAGCAGCTGCGAATACACCGATGAACTCACCAATCTGCTGTTTTTTAGGTGTGGAGCCCAGAAGGTATCCTGTTTTCAAATCCTGTGAAGTATCGCCTGCGATAGCAGCTACGATACAGATAATGGAACCGATGGCAATAGCGCCCTGCATCCCGTGGATTCCGCTGTCGCCTGTTGCCTTCAGCAGGATAGTAGCGATCAGCAGTGTTGCGATTGCCATACCGGAAACAGGGTTGTTGCTGCTTCCCACCAGACCTACCATCCTGGAAGATACAGTGGCGAAGAAGAAGCCGAAGATCACTACGATAATGGCACCCAGGAAGGTAACCGGAATCGGAGGAGCCAGCCAGATGGCAATTGTGATAAGTAGAACACCGCCCAGAATGACACCCATGTTGATGTCCTGTCCTGTTCTGGTTGTATTGGTGTTTGTATTGCCTTTCAGGCTCTTCATGGCATCACTGAATGTACGGATGATCAGAGGCAGGGATTTTGCCAGGCTGATGATACCGCCGGCAGCCAGAGCACCTGCACCGATATAGCGGATGTAGCTGCCCCAGATAGCGCTTGCGCCGCCTTCTGCGAACATCTGTCCAATGGGGGCAGTTCCCGGATACAGAGTCAGATCAGCACCGAAAAGTACAACAGCCGGAATCAGAACCATCCAGCTCACCAGACCGCCGGCGAACATGTAGGATGAAATACGTGGTCCGCAGATATAACCAACACTCATAACAGCCGGATAGATCTGTGTTCCGATTTCACCTGCAAAGCCCTTTACTCTCAGGGAAACTTCACTGGGAACCAGTTTAAAACCGTCGATAACGAATTTGAAGATTGCTGCAAATCCCATACCGGCGAATACTGTGGAGGCATTTGCGCCGCCCTCTTCACCTGCCAGAAGGACTTCCGCACACGCGGTTCCTTCCGGATAAGGAAGAATACCATGCTCTTTTACGATCAGGGCATTTCTCAGAGGTACCATGAAAAGTACACCCAGAAGACCGCCCAGCAGAGCAATCAGAGTGATTTCCAGAATACTCGGGGTTTCCATTTTGCCATCAGCGGCCCATAAGAAGAGGGCAGGTAATGTAAAGATGGCACCAGCAGCAAGGGACTCACCGGCAGAACCGATGGTCTGTACAATGTTACTCTCCAGGATGGAATTTTTGCGCATGATAACGCGGATTACACCCATGGCGAGAACGGCTGCGGGAATGGACGCGGAGATTGTCATACCTACACGAAGTCCAAGGTAAGCATTGGCGGCGCCGAATACGACGGCCAGAATGATACCCATAACAATGGAGGTGACAGTTAATTCCGGCGTTACGCGCTCGGCCGGAATATAAGGCTTGAATTCTTTTTGTTCATTCATAGTCTTTCTCTCCCTTATTTTTTATGCTCTCCTATTATATCGAAAAATATAAAAAACTGCAATAAAGAAAAGAGTTCTCAGAGTAAATACCAGTAAATCACGGATAAATATGACAAATAATGACACAATTCTACAAATATAATGTATAATAATAAAAAAGGCAAACGCATATTTGCAATATAAAAAGCAGGAGAAGAAAAAGTGGGGCGGAAAAAGAAGCGTTATGTAGAGGACCATATTTTCAGAATATATCCGGATTATCCGTTGCTGGTACTGGATAAGATCGCGTGGGCGAAGGCAGGGGCTAATGACCCACTTCATTTTCATTATTATCTGGAGATTGGTTATTGTTATGAAGGACAGGGGACGATCATCAGCGAGGGGGAGGAAGCGGCATTTTGTCAGGGAAGTATCAGTCTTGTGGCGCCAAATCTTCTGCATGCTACCAGAAATGAGAATGGCATGTACAACATGTGGGGATATTTGTTTGTGGACCTGGAAGATTTTGTGAAGCTGTTTTCCTTTATTGATGAGAGAATGCATATGAAGATATGCAGGCAGCTTTTTTATGGAGTCCGCATTTTAGATGAGAAAAAATACGAACAGCTTACCTTTCTTTTAAAGCAGATTTTCCGGACGGCGGGAGAGAAAAAAGGGACATATAAAATGCAGGTGATGAGCCTTCTGTGTTCTTTTTTGTTTATGCTTTATGATGTACTGGAACACAGGGTGGAGGAGGAGGCTGTGAGTCTGCCGCTTCTGCCGGCTATTGACTACATTTATGACCATTATATGGAACAGATAAAAGTGGGGCAGCTGGCTGACATGTGTCATTTCAGTGAGAGCCATTTCCGCAAGGTTTTCCAGAAGATGAAGGGGCTTGGACCGGTGGATTACATTAACTGCATAAGAGTCAGGGAGGCGTGCCGGATGCTGCAGAATACCATGGAGCCAATAAGGATAGTCGGAGAAAAGTGCGGCTATCTCTCCATATCATCCTTTGAACGGAATTTTAAAAAACGTATGGGGGTACTTCCTGCAAAATGGAGGGAAGAGCGGCGGCTGTACAGGAAAAAAGAGAGGGGGGAATATGAAATAAAACAGATACTGGTGGAAGAACGCACCGGGGACGGTGAAGAGAATCATTTTTGATTGTTTAAGAAGCGAATCTGCTTACTGTGAAGAATGCTTATCCTGTATTTTAAATGTATAAAACTGACAATATGACGGAAATGCAGAGGAGAGAATGCGGTTCATATGTCAAGATGTACAGGAGGAGCTTTTATGAAGAGAAAAATTGTGACAATTTTGCTGACATTGTCTATGGTTTTGGGCAGTGTTCTTTCGCCGCTGGAGATCAAGGCGAAGACTGAAGTGTCTGACAGGCAGAGTGTGGAGTGGAACGGGAATACCTGCGGGTATCAGGTCGTGCTGCCCGAGGGCTATGATCCGGATGGGGGAATGCGCTATCCGGTTATGTATCTGCTTCCGGATGATGGATTGGGGGAATATCCGGAAGGAATGGAGGACATGCTGGGGGAAACTATGTCCGGTGAAAAAGGGATTGACATGATTCTGGTAAAACCGGCATTTACTCTGGATATGGATGTGCGGCAGGTCATGGAGCTTGTTGCGGCAGATGTGGATGCAAAATATAATACCATTCCGGGTGCTGGAAACAGGGCGGTAGTCGGAACCGGAGCAGGAGGATATCTCGCCTATATTCTTGGACTGACAGAGACGAAACAGGCAGATGACCAGGAACCGGCAGAAGATGCAAAGGATCCGGAAGAATCTGCGGATACAAAGACAGGGCAGGAAGACCTGGATAAGACAGCCGGAGAAATACCGGACACAGATTCGGATACGCCGCAGGAGACGTTGAATTCCCGGGATGTAGAGGAAGCGTTGGATGCGGAAAAAGGATCAGATGCAGAGCGTTCGGATGCTGGAGATGCGGAAAAAGGATCGAATACGGACCGCTCGGATGTCCGAGATGCGGAAAAAGGATCAGATGCAGAACGTTCGGGTGCTGGGGATGCGGAAAAAGAATCGAATGCGAACCGCTCGGATGTCCGGGATGCGGAAAAAGAAACAGATGTGAACCGTTCGGATGTTCAGGATAATGAAAAAGAATTGGATGCGCGTCAGTTAGAGGCCGGGAAAGAATCAGATGCAGAGCAGAAGCCGGACGCGAGTCAGGCAGAATTACAGTCACCTGCAAAAGATTCGGATGCAGATACTGTGGATTTTGATAAAGATTCAGTTACGGATATGCCGAAACAGCAGGATTCAGAAAAGAATGCAGAAGCAGATGCTGAGAAAACGGGCAATGCGGAAGACAGCACCGGTGCAGATTTCCATGATCCGGACAGCGGAAGCCTTCCGGAAGAATCGGATGCTGATATGCCGAAGCCTCTGGAATCGGACCGCAAAGCGATAGACAGCGTTCCCCTTACAGCACCCGGGACATTTGGCATGATTGCAAGTATTCGGGGCGATTTCGTCAGCAGTGACAACCCCTGGTATGAGATATACGGTGATGTGTATGATTACCTGGTACAGTGCCACGAGGCAGATCCGAATTTTTATACCAGATTCTATACTTATATGGACGCCCCTGCAGGCGATGCATGGACAAATATGGCCCATTCCACCAGTGATATGGGAGCTCTGTTTATCAGCTGGGAGAAATCTATTTCCTTTGATTACCATGAATTTACAGTTAGGACAGGCTCTTACAGCACAGATTATCTGCAGGAATCCCTGGAAAGAGTGGTTAGCCGTATGACAAACCGCTTTATCTCAGGCTTGGCATCCGGGTCTGTTTCCCTGAAAAAAGCAGCGCTTACGGGAAACGACAAGACAGCAGAGGTCAGCTATTCCATAGAGATTGGGGAAAAATATGCGGATTTTTTCCAGGGCGGGAACAGCAAAATGGATATAACAGTTGCAGTTCTTGATCCGAATACAAAGGAAGTTCTGTACGATACAACAATTTCTCAGAATATAAACGGTCCCGGCACTTACGAGGGCGGTGTCAAGGTTCCGAATAAGGTAAATAAGACTTCCTCCACGATTCAGATGTATGTGAATCTTCTTGGTGTCCGTATGGATCTCGATACAGCCACATTGATTCGCATTCAGGATACCGGGGACGCTGAGGATGAACAGCAGATCGATCTGATGGGAGACTGGTATTTTAATTATGTAGGATTATCAGATCCGTTTAAGGCAGATACCTTGACTTCAGAGGAATATGAATCCTGGTCAGTGGTTCAGCCTGCCCTTGGAAACTGGGAGCAGGGATTTGGAAATATTACTAAGATATGGTATATGAATACAGGCTGGGGCTGGTATGCCAGAACCTTTGAACTGCCGGAAGATTTCACAAAAGAAAATCTGACTCTCTTGATTGGGTACATGGATGACAGAGGGGAAGTTTTTGTCAACGGTAAGAGAGTTGGAGGAACAGGCGTCAATGAGGATGGCAGCAGTACCAAGGAGACGACCTGGGCTGTGCTCAGCAAGTTCTCCATAGACTCCAGCATCTTAAATTACGGCGGTACGAATACTGTATACGTTCATGTGTACAATGATCCTCCGTATGGCGGCGGCGGTTGGTACAGCGGACCTGTAGGTCTTTACAGCCAGGCAGCCTACAACAAACTGCAGGGCCTGCCCTCCAGAGTGCCGGAAAAGGAAATAAAAGAATCTGTGGCAGCGGCAGCGGCATATCAGAATACCTGTCTGAAAGAGAGCAGATTAGAAGAATATGCAGGAACTATTGCGGAAGATTATTTTTCATCAGGAAATAAGAAAGAAGACAGAGTAAAGGAAGCAGAAGAACTGATACATGACAAAGGGATTACAGAGATAGAGGATACAGGCATCACAATCTTTGAGACAGAGGATAAAGATGGCACTGCTTCTTATTTATACAGTGCAGAAAGAAAGATCACATTTACGGACGGCAGTGTACAGGAGATAAAATTCCAGGATACCTATATCAGCAGAAATGACAGGATTTATATGTATGGAAATCATTCCAGGTTCTTTGAGACATCTTATGATTCGGCTTATGCGGCATCGGCAACGGAGAAAGAGGGAACCGCAGAGGAAAAATATCTGGTATATCTGCCGGAGGGGTATTTTGAATCTGACAGAAATTATCCCACCACTTATCTGCTGCATCAGTTTAACAGCGACCATACTTCATACATGACAGACAATGTGGACCGCCTTTTAGATGAAGCGATTGAGGAAGGCCTCATAGACGAAATGATAGTTGTCATACCAAACAGTGAGGAGGATAGCTGGTGGAGAGATGACTGGGAGAAAATGGTCACAGATGAGATGGTGCCTATGATGGATGCCCGTTACAGGACGATCAGGGACGCAAGATATCGTCTGACAGCAGGTGCGTCTATGGGCGGACAGGGGGCATACGGCCTAGCCCTGCGCAATCCTGATATATTCTCAGGGGCGGTAAGCTTCTTCGGCGCTTTCAGTATGGGCGGCGCATACAGTCCGAATGAGATTGTAAAAGAGGTATCAACCGAGTACCTGCAGTATTTTTCCATGTATTTTATGTGCGGAAATCAGGACCTCTATGGTTTTGGAGTTCCGGCAATCCAGTTGGATGCAGCCCTCACAGAGCGGGGTGTTGACCACTGCTTCTTTATAGAGAATGGAGATCACAACAGTGAATTTTATATTCCGTATTTCAAATCCGCGTTTTCATATGTGAGAGGTCATATGTATCAGGCGGACGATGAGGTCACAGAACAGATCAGCGGCACTGCCGTGCTGGAAAATAAAGATGGAAAAACAGTGGTAAACACAAGTATAAAAATTGAGGATGGAATCGGCAGTTATATGAACCGGATTCCTGCGTCTGTTTATACAAAAAATGAGAATCCGTCTCTCTCCGTCCCTGTTATGCTTGAGGTCACACAGGGAGGAAAAACTGTGTATACTGCATCACAGCGTGATTATATGACGGACGGTGCAGCAGACGAAAGCTTTTCCTTTGATATCACTGACAGCATTGACCCGGACGAAGCGTACCAGGTGAGTCTGAAAGCGGCTGTTTTTGACAAGACTGTGGAATTGGCACAGACGAGCGCAGAGAAAAAGGATGACGGCAAAGACCCGGGTGATGGTGGCAAAGACCCGAGTGATGACAGCAAAGACCCGGGTGATGACGGGAATAAGGGAACAGATGATGGAAAGGATGACGGAACAGGCGGCGATGATAAAAAGCCCGGTACCAAACCTTCCGGTCAGGGAAATGACACGGGAAGCGGCACTAAAGGCACAAAGACGACCGGTGCCGGCAATGCAAAGACAGGGGATGAGACTCCGGTTGTACTGTATCTGACCCTGACTGCTGCAGCTTTTGGAGGAGTCATTCTTATACTGAAAAAGAAAAAACAGATTCGTAAATCATAAAATCAGGAGTTCTGTTAATATTATATAAGAAGACAGCTCTCTAAATGGCTTATTTTTTGCCAAAATTTTCGATAAAACCTGTTGACATGCCCGGATAAGTGTAATATAATATCTCAATGTGACGTAGTGCGAAAATACCTAGCCAAAAGCCCCGGTATGGTATTTTTCATTATAAATTTATGAATTTGAATATTACTGTATATGCTGAAAATTAGGAGGTAAAACCATGAACACTTATATGGCTAATCCGGATAAGATTGAAAGAAAATGGTATGTAGTGGACGCTGAAGGCAAAACCTTAGGCCGCCTTGCATCTGAAGTAGCTAAAGTTTTAAGAGGAAAAAACAAACCAGTTTTCACTCCTCATGTCGATACAGGTGATTATGTAATCATCGTTAATGCTGAGAAAGTCAGCGTAACTGGTAAAAAATTAGACCAGAAGATTTACTATCATCACTCTGACTATGTTGGCGGAATGAAAGAAACCACACTGAGAGAGATGATGGCTAAAAAACCGGAGAAGGTTCTTGAACTCGCTGTTAAAGGAATGCTTCCGAAAGGACCTTTAGGAAGATCCATGATCAAAAAGCTGCACGTATACGCAGGACCGGAACACAACCATGCAGCTCAGAAGCCAGAAGTATTAACATTTTAATAGGAGGTAGAGAACATTGGCTAGTACAAAATTCTATGGAACAGGAAGAAGAAAATCATCTGTAGCTCGTGTTTACTTAGTACCGGGAACAGGTAAAATCACTATCAATAAAAGAGATATTGATGAATATTTTGGATTAGAGACACTGAAAGTTGTTGTTCGTCAGCCGTTAATGGCAACAGAGACAGCAGACAAATTTGACGTGTTAGTAAACGTTCATGGCGGTGGATTCACAGGACAGGCCGGCGCTATCCGTCACGGAATCTCCAGAGCATTACTGGAGGCAGACGCTGAGTACAGACCTGTATTAAAATCCGCAGGTTACCTGACTCGTGACCCGAGAATGAAAGAGAGAAAGAAATACGGTCTCAAAGCAGCTCGTCGTGCACCGCAGTTCAGCAAGAGATAATCAATTGCATATTGCAATGTATGGAAAACCCACAAATGTCAAGTTTGTGGGTTTTTTTGAATTGAATATTGGAAGCAGATTTCAAAACCAGAAAGGAGCAATAAATATGTTATGTATGGAATGCGGAGCTAAGGCTGAAAAAGGATTGACAACAGACGTGACAGATTTGGGGAGCTGCTTAGTAATTGTCAGAAATGTTCCTTGCTATAAATGCATAGAATGCAATGAAGTTATTTATACAGCGGACGTTGTGAAACAATTGGAAAATATTATAGAACAGGCAAAGAAAGTAATGCAGGAGATTTCAATTGTTGACTATAGTAAAGTGGCATAGTTTGAAGAGTATTAAAATCCTTGAAAATTCAGTGTTTTCAAGGATTTTAATACTCTTCAAAGGTATCGCGGGAAAGCTTCAGAAGTTATCTAAACACATGCATAACTGACAATCAATACTATATTTTTCAACAATATCATCGACACTCCCATCACCAGGCAAAACAGCCTCCACACACATCTTTTTTAAATCAGAAGAATATGCAACTCCCATTTTAGATTTGAGAGGCAACGATTCCATACCACCTATATTTAATCACCTATTCTTTTAAAGTTTTACAACCGATCTGATATTTATCTGCCGGAAAGCGATATGAGTCTAGTATGTTAAGATATTTTTGAGAAATCATTACTCTGAACTCTGGCGTATCTGGTGATTTGGACATGAAAATACCTTCTAAGTAGATTTTGGTTATTTGCCTTGTCTGCTTAAGAGGTATCATATCAGAGCAGGATGGTTTTATTCTTTCTTTCGTGTTAAGAAAATCCCTATGATTGCACCAACAAGGATAAGCGGGGCTGCTCTGACAAACAGCCATTCAAATGAGTGAAACGCCACTCCAAGAACAGCAGTCTCAGGATGACTATAATCCCATCCAAAATAAGGGCTTTCTGATACGAACAAAACTGCAAAAATTGCTGCTATGACTACACACAATGAGATAAATAGCCAGTGAAGAATTTTTCTCCTCATGGTCTTTCTTTGTGCCAGTTGCAAGTTTATTACCTCCAATTTTTCTGAAATTGCTTTTAAGCTATCAACCTCCGTTTCAATAACAGTTTCTCCCAACAACGTGCTTACAGGTGTTTCAAGCAGTTCTGATATGGAGATTAACATCTCGGAATCGGGAACTGACAGTCCCTGCTCCCATTTAGAAACTGTTTGCCGCACAACGTTTAGCTTGACAGCAAGCTCTTGCTGCGAAAGTCCTTTTGATTTTCTGATTTCTTTTATATTTTCGTTGAGCATTAGGGATAGCCTCCTTTCTTTCTATTGTTACCATTATTTTAGACAAAACTGCCCGTTGCCACAAGCAACGCATTTTAACATTCAGGCAAAATAGCAAATTCTTTAGGTCAGAAGTTGCTTTCAAGCTGCCATTAATCCAATTTTAATACACCTGCCGTTTCCCTTATGCGCATTTAGGGCAGGACGTGATAATATCAGTTACAGCCTGAAAGATAAAGGAGGGACCTGAAATGATGGACTTGGCTATGGTGGTTATACTGTTTGCCTGCTTCGGACTGATGGTGCTGTTTGCAGGATGGTGCAGCAGACAGGTAGATACAGACAGCACAGAAGATAAGGCGTAGAGCCTGTTAGAAAATTCATTCCGACAATCTGCACGCCCCACTTTGCGGCATATTTGCCCCCAATTCAGTCAGCGTAGCCCGCTACGCCTCCTTCATCGGGGTTAAATCTCCCACAAATTGTGACGCACAGCTTGCCGAAAGTGATTTTCAAACACACTCTAGTAAAAATCAAAACATAGATTAAGGACAGGAGGAGATCACATGATATTGCTGGGAATCGTGATTTTACTGATAGCGGCATATTTATTCTATGCCCTGGTATATCCCGAGAAATTATAGACAACAAGATCAGCAACGGGAATTTAGAAAATGACAGGAGGAGATAAAAGTCATGTTACAGATAGCGCTGACTTTGGCAATTTTTGTTTTGGCGGTCATTCCCATGGGGAGATACATGTATCACATTGCGGCCAAAAAGAAAACATTTGCGGACCCTTTTTTTGACAGGGTGGACAACGGGATATACAGAATCTGCCGGATTGACAGAAAAGGTATGAATTGGAAAACATATGCACTGAGCCTTCTCATGGCAAATGCAGTTATGGTTTTTGCGGGATATCTGGTATTGAGACTGCAGTATGTACTGTTTCTGAATCCAAACGGGATAGAGGCAATGGAGCCGACCCTTTCCTTCAATACGATCATAAGCTTTATGACAAACACAAACCTGCAGCATTATTCCGGTGAATCCGGGCTTTCTTATTTGAGCCAGATGCTGGTGATCATTTTTATGATGTTCACCTCCGCGGCATCCGGATATGCGGCCTGTATGGCATTCTGCAGGGGACTTGCGGGAAAGAGTAAGGACCTGGGAAATTTCTATGAGGATATGGTGCGTATCACCACACGTATCCTGATTCCCTGGTCTCTCATCTTTGGCCTTGTGCTGATCTGGCAGGGATGCCCGGAGACTTTTGGCTCCAACATTACAGTGGAGACCATTCACGGAAAACTACAGGACTTTGCCATGGGACCCATAGCGGCCCTTGAGATCATCAAACATCTGGGGACAAACGGAGGTGGTTTTCTGGGAGCCAACTCTTCCACCCCATTTGAGAACCCGACAGTGATCACGGATATTGTGGAGCTGATCTCCATGATGATCCTTCCGGGTGCCTGTGTACTTACCTTTGGAAAGATGTGTCAGGATAGGAAGAGGAAGGAAAAAGAACCTGTCTTCGGCAAACAGGGAAGGACTATATTCGCGGCAATGTCTGTCATATTCCTCATCGGTCTGACTCTGTGCTTTGTATCTGAGAAGGCCGGCAATCCGGTTCTTGAGACAGCCGGCATCAGCCAGGAAATGGGGAGCATGGAGGGCAAGGAGGTCCGGTTTGGAGTTGACCAGTCCGCTCTGTTTACAACTGTGACAACTTCCTTCACCACAGGTACTGTCAACAACATGCATGATACACTGACGCCTCTTGGCGGAATGGTACCGCTTCTGCATATGATGCTCAATTGTGTATTCGGAGGAAAAGGCGTGGGCCTTATGAACATGCTGATGTATGCCATTTTAGCTGTATTCATCTGCGGTCTGATGGTTGGCCGTACTCCCGAGTATCTGGGCAAGAAGATCGAAGGAAGAGAGATGAAGCTGGTTGCCCTGGTTCTGATCGTCCATCCGCTGCTGATCCTGGGATTCTCGGCGCTTGCCGTATCCACGCAGGCCGGTCTGGAAGGTATCAGCAATCCCGGTTTTCACGGCCTGTCCCAGGTGCTGTATGAATACGCCTCAGCATCGGCAAACAATGGCTCCGGTTTTGAAGGACTGTCCGACAACAGTTACTTCTGGAATATCACAACAGGACTTGCGATGTTCTTCGGCCGTTACATAGCCATTATAGCCCAGCTTGCCATTGCCGGCTCACTGCTTGCAAAGAAGAGCACAAGGGTTTCCATCGGTACCATGCGTACAGATAATACGGTATTTACCATTTTGCTTGTATTTATTGTATATATTTTCGCTGCTCTGACCTTTTTCCCGGCACTGGCATTGGGACCGGTCGCAGAGCATCTGACCTTGTGGTTTTCATAAAATTTAAGAAAGGGATGTTAGAGGAATGTCTAAAAAACAACAGCAAACAAAGTTCGTGACAAAGGACATTTTAAAGAGTTCCATTATCGGTGCGTTTCAGAAACTGAGTCCGAAATATATGGTGAAGAACCCGGTCATGTTTGTGGTGGAGGTGGGATTTGTGCTCACGCTGCTTATGACTATTGTTCCCACTATTTTTGGGGACGACGCATCACTTGGATATCTGAGGATTTATAATGGAATCGTCTGCGCTGTACTTTTTATAACCGTATTATTTGCAAATTTTGCAGAGTCTGTAGCGGAGGGACGTGGTAAGGCGCAGGCGGCGACCTTGAAAAAGACAAAGCAGGATACAAAATCACGTCTTCTCGGCAGAGACGGTACGGAAACTATTGTAAACGCATCTGAACTGAAAAAGGATGATGTGGTACTTGTAAAGGCTGGGGAGACGATTCCGAATGACGGAGAAGTAATAGAAGGGATCGCGTCTGTGGATGAATCTGCTATTACAGGGGAATCCGCACCTGTCACCCGTGAGGCGGGAACTGATTTTTCATCTGTTACGGGGGGAACCACCGTGGTCAGTGACTGGCTGAAAATCAGGATCACATCAAAGCCGGGTGAGTCGTTTCTGGACAAAATGATTGCCCTGGTGGAGGGGGCATCCCGCCAGAAGACTCCCAATGAGATCGCATTAAATACCCTGCTGGTGGGCCTCACGATTATTTTTCTGATCGTGGTTGTGTGTCTGTATCCTTTTGCGACTTATTCGGGAGTGCAGATACCCGTATCTACAATGATTGCCCTGCTGGTCTGCCTGATTCCGACCACGATTGGCGGTCTGCTGTCAGCGATCGGAATCGCGGGTATGGACAGAGTTACCAGATTCAATGTGATTGCCATGTCAGGAAAGGCTGTGGAAGCCTGCGGGGATGTGGATACCATGATTCTTGATAAGACAGGTACCATAACCTTTGGAAACCGTCTGGCAGCAGAGTTCTATCCGGTTGCCGGGAAAAGCAGGGAGGACCTGATAGACTATGCCGCACTTGCCTCCCTCTGTGACCCCACACCGGAAGGAAAATCAACGGCAGAGCTGGCTAAGAGCATGGGAACAAGAATTGACGACAGCGCAGCAAAACAGATGGAATTTATTGAATTTACAGCCCAGTCCAAAATGTCAGGTGTAAATCTGGACAGCGGTTCTCAAATCAGAAAAGGTGCCGCAGATGCCATCAAAGAAAGAGTTCTCAAAAACGGGGGCAGTATACCGGGAGATCTGGACGCGATAGTGGAACAGATCGCGGGGCTTGGCGGAACGCCCCTGGTTGTGGAGGCAGACGCTGTGATCTACGGTGTTATTTATCTGAAAGATACTGTGAAACCGGGTCTGATCGAGCGGTTCGCAAGACTTCGTGAAATCGGGATCAAGACGATTATGTGCACAGGCGACAATCCGCTGACTGCCGCGACCATTGCGAAAGAGGCCGGTGTGGATGGATTTATTGCCGAATGCAGGCCTGAGGATAAAATACAGGCGATTAAGAAGGAACAGGCAGAGGGAAAACTGGTAGCCATGACAGGTGACGGAACCAATGACGCCCCTGCTCTTGCCCAGGCAGATGTAGGGCTGGCCATGAATTCAGGCACAGCGGCGGCAAAAGAGGCGGCAAATATGGTGGACCTGGATTCTGACCCCACCAAAATTCTGGAAGTGGTGGAAATAGGAAAACAGCTTCTTATTACAAGAGGCTCCCTCACCACATTCAGTATAGCAAACGATGTGGCAAAGTATTTTGCCATTATACCGGCCATGTTCACTATGGTGATACCGCAGATGCAGATATTAAATATCATGAAGCTGGCAACACCTATGTCAGCTATCTTATCAGCACTCATTTTCAATGCGGTCATTATACCGTGTTTGATTCCCATTGCCATGCGGGGTGTCAAGTACAAACCCATGAGCGCGGAGCGCATGCTTTTGAAAAATATGGGTATTTACGGCCTGGGTGGTATCGTCGTACCGTTTGCCGGAATTAAGATCATAGACTGTCTGGTGGCTCCGCTGCTTGCAGTGCTGGGAATGTAGGGAGGAAGATGCTATGAGATCATTTTTAAAATATTTTAGGAGCGCTCTGGTTCTGACGGTTTTCATGTTGGTTCTCTGCGGATTTGCCTATCCCGCTGCACTGACCGGGCTGGGGCAGCTTATGTTTCCGCATCAGGCGAACGGAAGCCTGATCACGGCAGAAGGAGAGAAAACAGATGACCCGGAAAAAGCAGTGGGCTCAGCTATTGTGGGGCAGGATTTTTCCGGAAATCCCAGGTATTTTCAATGCCGTGTATCCGGGGTGGATTACAACACTTATACAGAGGAAGAAAAAGAGGAAGGCAGCTACACAGGGGTGGGTTCCGGCGGTTCTAACCTGGCTCCATCCAATGAAGAGCTGAAGAAGCGCGCGGAGAAATCAGTAGAGGAATTTCTGGAGAAGAACCCGGATGTGGAGAAGGGTGACATTCCTGCCGATCTGCTCACAGCCTCCGGTTCCGGCCTGGACCCGAACATCACACCGGAATCCGCCAGGATCCAGATTCCTTCCATTGCTGAAAAGACCGGGCTTAAAGAGGAAGAACTCAGAAAGATCGTGGAGGAGAATACGGATGGCAGGACTCTTGGTGTCTTCGGACATGAGCGGGTGAATGTCCTGAAATGTAATCTGGAAATCGCGAAGGCCATAGGAGAAATATAGGCAGGGAGATGCCATGGACACAATGGAAAGACCAAGTTCTGAAAAGATGCTGGAAAAGATCCGGGCAGAGGAAGCTCAGGTCCGTAAAAAAGAGATGGGACAGCTTAAGATCTTTTTGGGTTACGCAGCCGGAACAGGCAAGACGTACGCTATGCTGGAAGCTGCAAGAGAACTGAAAAAGCAGCAGGTGGATGTGATCGCCGGATATGTGGAGCCCCACGCAAGACCGGAGACTGCCGCACTTCTGGAGGGACTGGAGCAGCTTCCCTTTCTGATGGTGGACTATAAAGGGGTCAAAATCAGGGAATTTGACCTGGACGCTGCTCTAAAACGCCGTCCCAAAGTGATTCTGGTGGATGAATTGGCACATTCCAACATCCGCGGCTGCCGTCACAGGAAACGCTATCAGGATATCGAGGAGCTGCTGGAGCACGGGATCAATGTGTATACAACCGTAAATATCCAGCATCTGGAGAGTCTGAATGACAATGTGACCGGGATTACCTCCGTTATGGTGAGAGAGACCATTCCGGACCGCGTGTTTGACAGGGCGGACCAGGTAAAACTTGTGGATATTGAGCCGGAAGAGCTGATCCAGCGCATGAAGGAAGGAAAGATATACCGGGAGATTCAGGCACAGAGGGCTTTACAGAACTTTTTTACGAGAGATAAGCTGATCGCCCTCCGTGAGATTGCCCTGCGCCGTATGGCCGACAGAGTGAACCATCTGGCGGAGGAGGAGAAGAAGCTGTTCGGAAACGGGGAATACTCCACCGGGGAACATGTTCTGACCTGCATCTCCCCGGCGCCTTCCAACGCAAAGGTCATCCGCACAGCAGCCCGCCTGGCCTATGCCTTTCACGCGGAATTTACGGCTCTCTATGTGGAGACCAGATATCTGCAGAACGCAGATGAAAAGGTGAAAAGACGAAGGGACGAAAATATGCGTCTTGCCAGAAGCCTGGGCGCAAAGATTGCCACGGTAAACGGAGAGGACGTGTCAAGGCAGATCGCCGAATACGCAAAAGTCAGCAATGTGACGAAAATCGTTATGGGCAGAACTGCGCACAGGGTTCTGTTCGGACAGACCAGAAAAACCCTGGTCGAAAGTTTGAATCAATATGCCCCCAGCCTTGACGTATACATCATCCCGGATCTGCAGAGCGGAATCGGTCAGCGGTCTTATACTGTGGTAAAGACCGGAAAATTCCTGCAGGGGCTGAAAGGAACGGATTTCTGGATCATGCTGGGCATGATGACAGTCAGTACAGCCGGCGGTTTTCTGCTCTCGCATTTTCAGATGACAGAAGCCAATATCATTATGTCATATCTGCTGGGAGTGATGCTGACTGCCATCTTTACCCAGGGGTATGTGTGCTCTGTGCTTGCCTCAGTTCTAAGTGTGATGCTGTTCAATTATTTTTTCACCATGCCGGTTCACAGCCTTCAGGCGTATGATGCCAGCTATCCGGTGACATTTGCCATGATGTTCACAGTCAGCCTTCTCACATCCTGGAATATGTCAAAGATTCAGAAGCAGAACGAAGAAAACGCAAAGCGCGCATACCGCACGGAAATTCTGCTGGTAAACAGCAAAAAATTAAGACGGGCAAAGACCAGGCAGCAGGTCAGCGATGAGCTGGCCGGCCAGATCCAAAAACTGATGCAGTTTACTGTGTTAATATATATGAAGAAACACGGTGTGATCCAGGTCCCCTCTGTTTATCTTCGCAGCGGGATAGAAGAGGAAGAGGAGGAAATCCTGAGGGCAGGCTATACCTCCCGGGCGGAGCAGGCCGTGGTCAAATGGGTATTTGAAAACGGACACAGAGCCGGCTGCACTACCCATACACTTCCAAACGCAAAGGCGATTTATCTTCCGGTTATGGAGGATGACAAGGTTTCTGCTGTGGTCGGCATGGTACTTGAGGAGAAAAGAGAGATTGCTGTATTTGAATACAATCTCATATCTGCCATGCTGGATGAAGCAGCCCTTGTACTGGAGCGGATCCAGAAGATGGAGGATTTGGCAGAGTCCACAGCAAAATAACGCCTCAAGCCGGGTATGGATATCATTTACGCGTTTACCATCTCTGAGCTCTCTTCGCGTGTAAGATTGTTCAGCCAGAGGTATTTTTTATATCGGGGGTACAGCCAGGGGATTTTCACGATCTCATCTGCGCACATCAGGATATATACCACGATGACCGGCCAGTGAAATACGAAAGTTCCGAGCAGTGCCAGCGGCAGTGCAAAGCACCAGGAGGCGAAGAAAACGCTGAGCGCATCGTATCCGGCATCACCGCCTGCAGGGAAAATACCGCAGACAATAACTGTATTGATGGAATAGGCGAATACATAGAATGCGCTGAAGACCAGCATGATGACCAGGTAGTGCTTTGCGGTTTCCGATAACACGAAGAACTCCGCCACGATGGGACCGAGGATACAGAGCAGTGCCATATGGATAATACCTGCCCAGATGGAAATATGGCAGAATTTTTTCCCGTATTCTTTGGCCTTGTCAAACAGATTCTGTCCAAGGAGTTTACCGACCATAATTCCCGCGCCCACAGAAATACCCTTGCAGACACAGGTTATAAGCTCCTGTGCTACGGATGCGATGGATGCAGCTGCAGTGGCATCGGATCCTAGGTGTCCCATGATCAGTGAGTGCATGGAAAATCCGAATCCCCACGCAAGAGAACTGCCCAGCATGGGAAGCGCGATTTTGAACAGATCTTTGGTTATATCGATGGAAAACCATTGAAACCCCTGCAGGTCGGGACGAATGCTTTCTCCACGGTGAGATTCCGCGATACACCAGATGAGCGCCACCAGTTCTACAACAACAGTGGAATAAGCGGAACCGTTTGCCCCCAGTTTAGGTACCCCCGCGAAACCGTAGATCAGGAAAAAGTCAAGCACAACGTCGGTTATGAGGGTGACAATGGAAATCAAAACGCTCTTAGGCGCCTTACCTTCCAGTTTCATTATCAGATAGTAACACTGTGTAACGCCGGTGAACAGATAAGAAAGGCTCACCGCACGGAGATAGGAGGCTCCGATTTTGATCAGGGCAGCGTCCGGCGTATAAATCCGCATTAATAGCTCCGGTGCGAACATTGCCAGGGCAAAGAAAACGAAGGAGATGCCAAATGCCCATTTTATGAGCATACAGAACAGGTTTTTAACCATGGTCCAATCGCCTTTACCCCAGTATTGAGCGATCAGAGCACCGCCGCCGCCGACCACAGCGCCGCTGAACAGGCTCATGATAAATGCAATCTGGTTTGCCAGGGAAACCGCGGAAACAGCATCCTGTGTCAGCCGTCCCAACATCAGCGCATCGGACGCGCCGATCAGGGCAACAAGCAGGTTCTGCATTCCGATTGGAATCGCAAGGGAGAACAGTTCCTTATAAAAATCTTTCTTTTCCACAAGTTCCGTTGAACGTCTTGCTTTCATATGTAATACCTCCGGATGCGGTCATTTTATGGATCCGCATGATGCAGTCTGCAGATTTTCCGATTTTGTATTGCTATATCGGAATGCCATGGATATAATTATATTATAAAAAATGTATGCTTTTCTATGGATATATTCTCAAAAAATATAATTGTATTGCTGCGAGGAGGAGATTTACAATGGAGAAACGCCAGGTGCCGATCGATCAGGAGATGAACGCCCTTGTTGCTTATGATGATTCTTTTCGTTTTATTCTTTCACGGGATGACCTAAGTGAATATAACAAGGGATTTGTAAACTGGCACAAGCAGCCTACGATTGAAATTTCCGTGATCTGCGAAGGTGCAGTAAATGTATATGTGCTGGAACACGAACAGACAGTAGCGGCGGGGGACGGTTTTTTTATTATGCCGGGATTTCTGCACTCCATCCGTCCGGCGCCGGGATATAAGACTGCAAAGTATTTTACGCTGATTTTCCATCCTGAGATTCTGTACGGCAGCCATGGCAGTTATTACGAGGAAGCATACTATCGTCCTATAGTTGATTGTAATACGCCGTACTTTGTATTCCATGGCCGTGATGCATGGACAAAGGAGATATTCCCGAAGCTTATGTGGGTAGGCGATCACTGTCCGGATACCTCTCCTGCATTCCGTTTGAAAACCCAGCATATCCTTCAGGATGTCTGGGCTTTGTTTGCAGCAAATCTGCTTGACCAGACGAAGCCCAGCTTGGCAGCCCGTGATACCCGGAAGATTCTGAACCTGATCGCCTATCTTCATGAACATTATCAGGAAAAATTTTCTCTGGCTGCGCTGGCAGATCATGTGTCTATGAGCCGAAATGAATGCTGCCGTTATTTTAAGCAGATGATGAATATGACCATCACGGAGTATCTGCTGGAATACCGCCTGTCCAAAGCAGCGGCGTTACTGGAGACCTCGGGTTTGAGTATCACAGAAATTGCTGAACAGACAGGTTTTTGTGATGTCAGCTATTTCATTAAAATGTTCCGGCGCAAAACCGGGATCACACCTAAGGCATATGCAAAAAGGAATCGTGTTTGATTCCTGATTCTATAGTATTTGCTGTCAAAAAAGACAATTCTACTGCCGGTCGATTGCCAAATCGTGCCTTTTATTATAAGCTTTTGAGTTAGAAAGCAGGAGGCAGATAACATGTTTGAGATTGACAAAGAACGATTCGGCGCATTCCTTTTGGAACTGCGGAAAGAAAAGGGATATACACAGAAACAGCTTGCAGAAAAATTATTTGTATCAGACAAGGCAGTCAGCAAATGGGAACGGGGGTTGAGTCTGCCGGATATTACACTCCTGGGCCCGCTGGCGGAGATTCTGGGTGTAACGGTGACAGAGCTTTTGCAGGCTCAGCGCATTAGTGAGGAAAAAACACTGACAAAGCCGGAGGTAGATGCTCTCGTTTCAGGTTCCCTTCGTTTATCGGCGGAGGAACAGGAAGAAAAAAGGTTAAAACAGAGAAAGAATATGATTCGCTACCTGCTGTGTATGGCTCTTGCCGGGGTGGAAATATGGCTTTTGCTATATGCAGAGGTTGGGAAAGAGATATTTTTCACTGGTTTCTTTACCATAGAAGGACTGAGTTTTTTATTTGGGGCATGGTTTTTGCTGTTTGCAAGAGAGACTCTGCCGGCCTTCTATGATGAGAATAAGATTAATTATTACAGTCAGGGACCGTTTCGGATTCATATTGCAGGGGTATATTTTAATAACAGAAACTGGCCCCATGTCCTGCGAGCTGGACGGATATCTATGTTGGGAATTGCTGTTATAAATCCACTACTTAATTTTTTGCTGTTAAAAGCAACGGGGGAGGTATTATGGAGGAGATATGAGGGATATGTATGCCTGGCAGTAGTGTTGTGTACAGTATTTATCCCTATTGTGGCGGTGGCAAAGAAAAACGAATAGAACGGTTTTAGAAATAGAGAATCTCCAGGGACTTTCCCGGGAGGTTCTTTTATGATATTCTTATATAAGAATAACGCAGATAAATTTTTAAATACGGGGTGATAAAATGCTGAAACCGAATGAGGTTCAAAAACATGCGAAACAGAAAGAAAATGAGAATATCAGATTTCGTACCTTTTTGAAATGCAATGCAGAGGAAGAAGAACTGGACGCACAGTTTTTGAGACTGCATAATGAATTTTTTGCAGACTATGACTGCAGTAAATGCCGTAATTGCTGCAAGATGTATCATGGTACAATTCCGGAAGAAGATGTGGAAAAGGATGCCGGGCATCTGGGTATTACGGTGGAAGAGTTTAAAAAATTATATTTGAAAAGAGATGAAATCTCAGGTGACTATGATACAAAGCATATGCCCTGTGACTTTCTTCAGGAGGATGGAACCTGCAGATTGGGAGAATGCAGACCAAAAAGCTGCAGGGATTATCCGTTTACAAATCAGCCGGAACGTCTGTGGAGTCTGTACAGTGTATTAGAAGCAGTATCTGTATGTCCGGTGGCTTTTGAGATATATGAGTGTTTGAAAAAGGAATACGGTTTTAGAAGAAAGAGATAAGAAAACCTTACTGTCGGTTAACATGAGCCTGTTTATGCGATGATACTTATCGACTTACACCCCTTTCTGTGATATGATAATCACTGTATTATATATCACAGAAAGGGGTATTTTCATGGAAAATACATCCGAAAAGAGAGAGAATAAATCGTTTTATAAAACGTCAAAACATATGAGTGTGGGTCTGTTGGCCCATGTGGATGCCGGCAAGACAACACTGGCTGAGAGTATCCTGTATCTGACGGGCAGTATCAGAAAACCAGGGCGTGTGGATCATCAGGATGCATTTCTGGACACCTATGACCTGGAACGGGAGCGGGGAATCACAATCTTTTCCAAACAGGCTGAGGTAAAACTGGGAGAAAAGGAAGTGACACTTCTGGATACTCCGGGGCATGTGGACTTTTCGGCGGAGATGGAAAGGACCCTGCAGATACTGGATTACGCGGTCCTGGTCATCAGCGGCGCTGATGGCGTACAGGGACATGTGCAGACATTGTGGAGGCTTCTGACCCGATACGAGATTCCTGTGTTCTTGTTTATTAATAAAATGGACCAGGAGGGAACTGACAGGCAGAAGCTGCTGGAAGAACTGCAGAAACGCCTGGATGAAAGGTGTATAGCCTTTGAGGAGGAACAGGAGGCCTTTTATGAGAATCTGGCTATGAGTGATGAGGCTGTACTGGAAAAATATCTGTCTGACGGCACTGTGGAGCAGGGAGAAATCGTCCGGCTGATAGCGGAGCGGAAAGTATTTCCCTGCTATTTCGGCTCTGCCCTGAAAATAGAAGGAGTGGAGGAGTTTCTGCAGGGTCTGGAAACCTATACGGCCTGTCCGAAATACCCGGAGGATTTCGGCGCCAGGATATACAAAATAGCCAGGGACGCCCAGGGGACCCGTCTGACTTATATGAAAATCACGGGCGGAACTCTGAAGGTGAAAGGAATGCTGACAAACCGCCGTGATGAACAGGCGGATAGTGATGAGATCTGGGAGGAAAAAGCGGACCAGCTCCGTATCTATTCCGGAGCCGGTTTCCGTGCTGTGAGCGAGGCACCTGCAGGGACAGTGTGCGCGGTGACAGGGCTGTCCAGGACATACTGCGGAGAGGGGCTGGGCGCTGAGACTGAGTCGGAGCTGCCGCTTCTTGAGCCTGTTCTCACCTATCAAATCCAGCTTCCGCCGGAATGTGATGTGCACCAGATGTATCTGAAGCTCCGCCAGCTGGAGGAGGAAGAACCGGAACTGCACATTGTCTGGGAAGAGCAGTCCAATGAAATCCATGCACAGGTTATGGGAGAGGTGCAGATAGAAATTCTGAAACGGCTGATCGGGGAACGATTTGGCACGGAAGTGGAATTTGGAGCGGGAAGTATCGTGTACAAAGAAACCATCACAGAGCCGGTGGAAGGGGTAGGGCATTTTGAACCTCTCCGCCACTATGCGGAGGTGCATCTTCTCATGGAGCCGGGAGAGCGGGGCAGCGGCCTGCAGTTCGAGACAGCCTGCAGTGAGGATATCCTGGAACGAAACTGGCAGCGTCTGGTGCTGACACATCTGGAAGAAAAACGCCACAGAGGTGTGCTGACAGGTTCCGAGATCACGGATATGAAGATCACACTGGTGACAGGACGAGCACATTTAAAGCATACAGAAGGCGGAGATTTCCGGCAGGCTACTTATCGTGCCGTGCGCCACGGACTGAAATGTACAACCAGTCTGCTGCTGGAACCTGTCTACGAATACCGGCTGGAAATCCCCTCCGACAAGGTGGGAAGGGCGCTCTCAGACATCCAGAAAATGTACGGCACATTTTCCGAACCGATCATAGAGGGGGATATGACCATACTGACAGGTACCGCCCCTGTATCCGCCATGCGGGATTACCAGACAGAAGTGATCGCCTATACCAAAGGCCACGGACGTCTTTCCTGCACACTGAAGGGATACGAACCCTGCCACAATGCGGAGGAGGTCATCGCTGAAAAAGGCTATGATTCCGAGAAGGATACGGAAAATCCCACAGGCTCTGTTTTCTGTTCCCATGGCGCCGGTTTTGTGGTGAGTTATGATAAAGTGCGGGATTACATGCATCTGGACAGCGGCCTTAGTCTGGAGAAAAAAGAGAAGCCGGTTCAGGAATCATCCGCTCAGATATCACCTTCCTCTTACACGGGTGGCGGTCTGGCAGATGAAAAAGAGCTGGAAGAAATCTTTGCCCGCACATACGGAACTGCCAAAAAGGAAAGAAATCCATTCAACAGAAAACGTACCGTAAGCGCAGAGTCATCTTCCTCCAGGCAATACAGGCCTGCAAAGCAGGTGACAGAGGAGGAATACCTGCTGGTAGACGGCTATAATATTATATTTGCATGGGAAGAGTTAAAAGATCTTGCCAATGCCAGCATTGAGGCCGCCAGAAATAAGCTCATGGACATCCTCAGCAATTATCAGGGATATAAGAAGAACACACTGATCCTCGTATATGATGCCTATAAAGTGGAGGGCAATACGGGAGAAGTAATGAAATACCACAATATCTATGTAGTTTATACAAAAGAGGCGGAAACAGCGGACCAGTACATTGAGAAAACGGTCCATGAGATTGGAAGAAAACACCGGGTTACCGTGGCAACCTCTGACGCACTGGAGCAGATCATCATTCTGGGCCAGGGCGCGAGCCGCCTCTCAGCCGCCGGCCTGAAAGAGGAGATTCAGGCTGCAGACATAGAAATCCGAAGCAATTATCTGAACCAGGGACAAAATGGGAAAAATTATTTGTTTGACCATATGTCGGATGAACTCCAGGCGTTGATGGAGGATGTCAGGATGGGGAGGAAGAAGCTGTAAATTAACCGGAAAGGGTTTCAGTAAATGAAAAGAGGCTGCCTATTAAATTTAATAAGGCAGTCTCTTTTCGGTGTTTCAATTTACTTTACAAATAATTTTTGTTATTTCAATCCCCGGTATTGTAAAAAAATACCGACACAAGTATTGTATCATAGCTAATATAAAATTTCAACAATAATTAATTGTAACAATCTGTTTCCTTCGCACGAAATATGTGATAAAATATCTGTATAATTAGAGAACACTAGATGTTAAGTATTTACCATCATAAGCCGATCACTTTTTGTGGGAAGGGGGTGTAAATATGAAAATCTTTAATTTCTTAATTTCAATTGTAGCAAGTGTAATTAGCTATTATATTTGCAAATGGTTTGACAAAAATAATGGAAATGACTAATTATAAAGAAAAGAAACCTATTTAATATAATAGTAAGAGCTCCATTAATTTTTCAGCGACAACACTGAGCGGGCGCTCCGTATCCTGAATCAGGCATATGGAGCGCTTCGGCGGTTCTATATGCAGTGGAATTCTGAAAATTTCATTTTTCTCCAAAGCATCCCCGGCAAATTCTTCGGGAAGAAATCCGATTCCAAGCCCGTTTTTCACCATCATCAGAACCTGGTCCATGGTGGCAGCCTCCAAATCCGGTTCCAAGGTTAAGCCGTGTTCCAGGAAAAAGTCCCCATACAATTCATAACTTCTTGATCTTTTATCCATACACACAAAGGAGAACTGTTTCAGTTCCCCGAGATGCCATGTTTTTTCGGAAAACCCGGAAAACTGCGGCCCGCCTACAAGGATTTCCCTGAAATATTTCAGCGGAATTTCTTTTAATGGCCTGGTGATGCCCGATGGATTTGTGATAACGGCAAAATCTACGGTACCGTTTTTCAAAGCCTGTATGGCCTGAGGCGTGGTCTGATTAGAAATCCGTATCCTTACTCCCGGGTATTTCCTGTGAAATTCCCCGAGTTTATGCAGAAGCAGCCCATGCAGTGCCGTTTCGCTGGCTCCGATGGAAACCTGCCCGTTTTGCAGGGACTGCGCTGACCGCAGTTCTTCCTCTCCGGCCTGAATCTGTTCCACAGCCAGGGATACATGACGGAAGAGCATTTCCCCCTCCGGTGTTAGCTTTACGCCCCTGTTGGAGCGCACCAAAAGTCTGCATCCCAGCTCGTGCTCCAGATTATTCATGGATCTGGTAATATTGGGCTGACTGTTCATCAGAACAGAGGCCGCCTTTGTAAAGCTGTGATATTTCGCTACGAAATAAAAAATTTTATAATAATCATATGTTATATTCATTAAAGTTACTCTGCCTTTCCTTTGGACGCTGCAATCTCTGTGGCAATCGTTTGCTCTTCGCTATCAATTTCCTTCTTTTTTGGCTGTAATAAACAATAACCGCTGTCTGATATATTATTATGATATAAAAGCGATACGAAATATATATTTTACATCTTGCTTCACAAAAGTATAATATATAAAAGAATAAAAAACAACCCAAACCGACAGCGGTCAACAGGAGGAATCATGAAACCAGAAATTAAAAAAAAGCAAATGTCAGAGTCCATGCCTCTTGCCATATTTTTAACTCTGGCCGGCGGTTTTCAGGACGCCTATTCCTATAACTGCCGCGGCAAAGTCTTTGCCAATGCACAAACCGGTAATATTGTTCTGCTCGGTCAAAATCTGGCCCAGGGCCAATGGAAGACAGCGCTTCATTATCTCATTCCCCTCGCCGCTTTTTTCCTGGGCGTTTATATTACGGAGCGGGTACATTGCCTTTTCAGGGAAAATGACAAAATCCACTGGAGGCAGATTATTCTTCTGATAGAATCTTTTTTACTGATCATCACCGGTTTTCTCCCTCAATCCCTGAATATAAGTGCCAATGCCCTGATGTCCTTTGCCTGTGCCATGCAGGTCAACAGCTTCCGAAAATTTCATGGTCTTCCATGTGCTACTACCATGTGTATCGGCAACATCCGAAGTGCCACGGAAATGCTCTGCAGATATCATATAACCAAAGATAAAACGCTTAGGCGGAAGAGTGCCCACTATTATTTTATCATCCTGGTTTTCGCCATAGGCGCAACTACCGGGGCACTGGTTACTGCACATTTGGGCAGTCAGGCTATCTGGGGGTCTTCCTTGCTGCTGCTGGCTGGTTTTATCCTCATGTTTATCAAAGAGCAGCCGGTTTTATTCTGAGGATTGGCTGTGTGCCCTGTGCCCGGCAATATATTTCGCGATGCATGGATAAGAACATTTTTCTTTATATTGCGCTGGCTGCGTAACGGTTCAACTTGTCTGAACTATTACGGAACATTAAGGGATGCCTATAATTTTAAGATGTTGAATTGAAATAGTAGGTAAAGCAGAAAGAAAATTTGGCCAGAAACTTAAGAAATACCTATAATTTTAAAATCTTAGATTGAAATATAGGTAAAGCAGGAAGGAAAATTGGTCAGAAACTTAAGAAATACCTATAATTCTAAAATGTTAGAAATGAATAGTAGGTAAAGCAGGAAGAAAAATTGGCCAGAAACTTAAGAAATACCTATAATTCTAAAATATTAGAGTTGAATAGTAGGTAAAGCAGGAACAAAAATTGGCCAGAAACTTAAGAAATACCTATAATTCTAAAATGTTAGAAATGAATAGTAGGTAAAGCAGGAAGAAAAATTGGTCGGAAACTTAAGAAATACCTATAATTCTAAAATATTAGAGTTGAATAGTAGGTAAAGCACGATGAGAATCTGATCAGAATCGCCAGAAATGCCTATAATTCTAAGATATTGGAACGGAATAGCAGGTAATCTTTCATAGACTAAGTCCGACTCACTGGAAGTGTCAGGGCTTTCTGGATTTTTGCACTTCCTCAAATCTCTTTCGCTCATGTTATCTCAAATGGCACGGAAAAATCATGCAGGAAAAGGAGGAGGTTCTTCTTATATTTTACCAGCCTGTTGAGCAGGGTCTACTCTTTTTGCAGCAAAAGGGGCCGAAAAGCGAATGTTCCAACGGGGGGACCTTTCAATTTGACTGTGGAAAACTATGAGAAAATGGGCCGGAAGGTCTCATTAAGGTGGCAAGTTATCCACAATAGCCGGGATTTCCATTTGCCATGGCAGATAAAGGCATGACTTGGCGGATAAGTCATGCCCGGAAAAAATAAATTTTGTCCTTGCATTTCGTGACCAAATATGATATTGTATTTCCACAACAACAGGCAAAGTTCTTGCCTCTCTAAAATATCTAATTATATCTTTTAAACAAAATCAGGCGTTTCGCCAAATTTACCAAATCATTTTATTCCATATCTGAAGGAGGTTTTTTATGGTACAAAAAAACATTGTGTGTGAAGGTTTAAGATGCTGTGTGCATTCTAAGGCGGCATTTATTGACTGGTGTATGGAATCCTCAAAAGAATCCCGGAATATGCTGATTCAGGCTATGATGAATGCAGATGGCAGAGAAGGATTTTTCGAGTCATCGCAAATGGGCAGTGTTGTGAAAAAGAGCATACTGTGGAACCAGGAACAGAAGGAGCATGTATTTGATGCCATTATCAGGAGAAAATTGTTAAAACGCGGACAGGAAGAACTTCCCCAGTTACTTGCAGCAGCAGTAGGCCCTGCGCTGAATATGGATCACGAGGAGGTACAGGTGGAAAGTATTCTTTTTCTGGCATATGCAATCGTCAGAAATGAGACGTGCAGAGAAGCCATAATGGAATATGCAGAAAAGGAAGGCGAAACATGTTACGATGCATATAAAAATTCCAGCTACAAAGATTCGGACTTTTTATCCTGGTTTCTCGTGGCTGACAGGCTCCCGGCAAGCATGGCAGTGGGTTTGATTGAACGGATACGCCTGGAAGAAGAAGCAGCAGAGGACAGTGATGCAGATGAGCACAGGCGATACAAAGACTTTACAGAAATTCTGGAAAAGGGTTACCGGAATCTTAAGAACCAGTTAAAAAAAGCAGAATACATAGATGGCTCCATGTTCCAAAAGATAGTTCAGGACAGCAATGATATGGTACATGCCGCGTCGGAGATGATGGTTCTTTTGGTAATAGCTGAAGAATTGGAAATTCCGGTACATGAGGATTATGATTTTTATTTGGGGCTTCAGATTCTTGAATCATATGAAGAGGATCTGGAAACATTGCCGGAGCCGGAAATTACAGAAAACGGAGGCAGAAGACTGCACAGAAATCTGCAGAAGGGTCATCCGCGGATGGAATCCTATTATACCTGCTATTATCTGGATGGGACAGAAACAGAGAGAACTGTGCCTGATCCCGGGACAGTATTTGAATATTTTCATTTGAACCTGCGTATGCTGGCAGGAATTGAGCTGGAGCAGAAAGATATAGACTTTATCTGTTCCCTGTCAGAGGGAATGAAATGGCAGGAGTATAAACAGACATTACTCATAGCAAGCTTGTGTAAATATATCCATAGTCTGCAGCAGTTATGTGAAAAGAATGATCCGGAGGAATACCGCTACCGTCAGCGAAGAGCTGAGAAGGATAGGAAGGAATTCCTCAATAAAATAGAGAACCTGCAGAGCAGGACAGCGTATCTGGAACAAAAGAAAAGGGAATTGGAAAATTGCCTGGAGCAATGTGAAAAAGAGAAAGAAAAGCTGAAGGTGAAGATTCAAAATACGGAGGAAAAAAATGCGCTGGAGCGGGAGGAATTGATCAGCCTGCGGAATTATGTTTTCCCGTTTACACAGACAGGAGGTAAAGGCGCAGGTGTCATACAAACAGAATCTGCAAAAACAGGATGTGAATGGATAGGATGTGTTCAGACAGAAAACGCTCGGACAGAATCCCAGACAGGATGCGTCCAGACAGAAAACGCTCGAACAAAAAGCGCTCAGACAGAATACATCCAGACAGAAAATCCTTCGACAGAAAGCGCTCGGACAGAACGCGTCCGGACAGAACGCGTCCGGACAGGATGCGCCCGGACAGAATGCGCCCAGACAGGATGCGCCCGGGCAGAGCGTGCACAAGCAGAAAGTGCTCAGACAAAACACGCACAAGCAGAATGCGTACTGCAAGAACGTGCCCGGACTGAATGTGCACAGGAAGTACATTTACAAACAGTGGATTCACAGGCAAAAGCATATCAAAACCACGAAGAATCCCACCGCACAGAAGACTATGCAGCGCTGATGAAAGGCGAAAAAATGCTCATAATCGGCGGGCATATAATTCTATACGTCCATGGCAATAACATAGATAAAATCCTGCAGGATATCAATCGTCAGATCTCATCATAGTATCATTCTGTTCCCGGCACCCGGATAACAACCCGGAATCCGCCGGCTTTTCCATGTGAGACCTCCATGTCTCCGCCATGCACTTCTGCAATTTGCCTGACCAGCATCAGCCCAAGCCCGTGCCTCTGGTTTCCTGTCTCTCTGTCGCAGACCATATAATGGGGGGCTTTCCGGATTTTCTCAAGCTCTTCATCGGTGACTCCGGTGCCATTGTCCTCCACCACGATTCTGCACATCTTTTCTGTTCTCCCCACAGACATGAACAATGTACAGCCATCCGGATTATGCACCTGACTGTTTGTGATTAGGTTAGAAACCGCCCGTTTTAAAAGCCCCTTATCCGCTTTTGCACAGCAGTTCTGCATATCCTCCCCTGCGACCCATTCGATTGGATATTTTCCCTCCAGGTCCAGATTCAGGAAATCCACAGCGGTCTGTCTGACCAGGGAAACTAAATTTACAGTATCCATATGAAGAGGCTGCACATTATACTCCAGTTTTGACGCCAGATTCAGATCATTGACCAGATTCTTCATCCGCAGGCTTTGCTGCCGGATGATCCGTGCTTTCTTTCGCTCCCTTTCCGGCAAATCCCTGTTCTCCTCAATCTGGCTTGCATATCCCAGAACCATAGAGAGCGGCGTTCGGATATCATGGGATACTCCGGCAATACAGTTTGCACGGGCAGTCTCCTTTTTCTGAAGCTGATAATCCTGATTCCGGAGTTTTTCCGCAGCTTTATTGATGGAAACCGCCAGGTCTGACAGCAGTCCCTTTTCCTTGACATAGACGTCTCTTTCAGCAGGAAGTGCCTCAATACCCTGTATGACCGGCTTTACAGAACGCAGAACCCCGGAGGTAACGACCATATAGACGAAAAATATAAGGATGAGATTACAGCTTAAAAACAGCAGCACCGTTTTAGGAAAATTTCTGATGAAATCATAGTCAAAGGTATTGGATATTAATTTCCAGTAAGATTTCTTCGGAAAACCAAGCATGATCAAATCATCCCCGTACCCGCTGGTAGTGATGGGATAATCATTGATATACCCTCTGACCGCCATGGCAATGCTGGCTGCTGAATACTGTGTGGGAATCCCCTCCGGAAGATTGCTGCTGTTCCAGAGAATATATCCGGTTTCATTATCCACTAAGATAGCCCAGGCATTTGTCCTGGAAAGGATATCCTCTCCCTGGGCGGACAACCGGTATGTTCCATCCCCGTTCTCAGTAAGGGCAGAGGCCACAGTATCTGCAGATGACCATGCTCCGTGGTTGGCTGCCTGCTTATATGAGATAAGGAGCAGGAGAAAAAAATTAAGGAAAAGCAGCAGCACAAGGGAAAACAGCATGGTTACAATAAACCGTTTGATCAGTTTCAGAATACTTTTCATCGTACGTCCTCCATGAGCAGTTTATATCCCAGTCCCTTGACAGTCAGAAGGGATTCCGGTCTGGATGGGTTTTCCTCAATTTTTTCCCTTATCCGCCGGATATGTGCCATAAGAGAGTTTTCATAGCCAAACGGATTGTCACCCCAAACTGCCTCACAGAGCATATCGATTGTCACGATCCTGCCGGCATTCCGGCTGAGAACCTGCAGCAGTTCAAATTCCTTGGCAGTCAGGGCAATATGTTCCCCGTTCCGTATAATTTCTGCCCGGTCAAAATCCAGGGCACAGGCTTTCAGATACACGAGATTTGATTCATTCCGATAGCTTCTCTTTAATATAACATGAACCCGCAGGATCAGTTCTCTGGGCAGAAACGGTTTTACCATATAATCATCAGCACCCAGGCCAAGTCCTGTAAATTTGTCCTCATCCTCTCCGCGTGCGGTTAAAAAAAGGATGGGAAAGTCAGAAAACTCCCGGACCTTTTGAAACAGGGAGAAACCATCGCCATCCGGCAGCATAACATCAAAAATGCCAAACTCAGGATTCCACTCACGACAGGCAGCCAGTGCCTCCGCCGTATTTTTTGCGGTTTTTATCTGTAAATATCCCTCTTCCTGTAAAATAGAGACAACCATATCAAGCAGCTCCGGTTCATCGTCTACAAGAAGTATTCTTTTTCTTTTCAAATGATCATTTGCCATTGTCTGTACCTCCCTGCAAATATATTTTCCGTATTTGTATCTATTCATCCGGCTGAGTAGCTCCCCGTATCCTTATTATATCAGCAAATCCGCCTGCCCGTGGGAATAATACCGAAATGTAAGGTAAATGTAAGGTTATCAGAATGCAGATGTAAGGTTGGCTTTCTATAATAAAGACAGAAACAAAGAAAAAGAATCCGGAAGGGAGACATGAAAATGAATATTATAGAAACATACCATCTGACAAAAGAATACGCTGACTTTACCGCTGTCGCTGACCTGAACATGCATATACGAAAGGGCAGTGTTTACGGATTTCTGGGACCGAATGGGGCTGGTAAATCCACTACTATGAAAATGTTTTTGGGACTGACAAAGCCTACAAAAGGCCGTTTTACCATTAACAGCAATACCTTCCCCAGAGACAGGATGAAGATTCTCAGGGAAGTGGGGTCTTTCATAGAAGCACCCGCTTTTTACGGCAACCTGACAGGTGAAGAGAATCTGGAGATTATAAGAAAAATCCTGGGTCTTCCGAAATCCAGCGTATCGGATGCTCTGGAGCTTGTAGGGCTGACCCAGTACCGGAAACGCCTTGCCAGAAAGTATTCCCTCGGTATGAAACAGAGGCTGGGGCTGGCCTCTGCGCTTATCGGACGCCCGCCTATTTTATTCCTGGACGAACCGACCAATGGTCTTGACCCGGTGGGAATCCATGAGATCAGGACTCTGATCCGTTCCCTGCCGAAGAAATACGACTGCACAGTCCTCGTGTCCTCCCACCTGCTTCCTGAGGTAGAGCTCATGGCGGATGATATCGGAATCCTGAATCATGGCCGTCTCCTCTTTGAAGGGAATCTGCAGGAACTGCGGCAGATGGCTGACTTTGAAGGATATCCCTCTGACAATCTGGAAGATACATTTCTGGCAATGGTGGAGGAGGATAACAGAAAGAGAGGTGCAGGAAAATGACATCTGCATTGGAGTGGAATAAGCTGAAGCGGACCGGATTCTTTCCCGCATTTCTGGCTGGCGGACTTCTGGCAGCGGCAGCCCCGGTGGTAAATATCGGAGCCCGCCCGGAGAGCTTTGTAAACAAACAGGATTCCCCGGCAGTTATTTTAATGGGAGCCAACTGGCAGCTCATGTCTATGCTGCTGTCTTTTCTCCTTATTATCGGCGCATGTATTATGTACCATACAGAATTTGCAGACAATGCCATGCAGCGCATGGATACCCTTCCAAAGCGTCCGGAGAGTCTGTTTTTCGGAAAATGCAGTGTGCTGTTGGTTTTGACAGCCGGGGCGCTTGTACTGGGAGGTGCAGCTCTTTGGTTCTGCGGATGGAAGTGGTTTTCTGCAGACCGCATCTTTACGACAGAGATCTGGAAGAGCATGGGATTTTCTTTTGCCATGTTCCTTCCGCTGCTCCTCTGTATGACTGCAGTTTCTTCCATCTGTAAAAATATGTGGATATCGCTGGGAATCGGCACGATCTGTCTGTTTATGACTTCCATTCTCCAAAATGGAGGCGGGATACTCTCTTATCTGCCATTTATGATGCCCATGAAGGTATATCCGAATCTTAATGGGGCGCAGGCAGTTAGATGCCTGATTATATCCTGCGGGGAAACGGCAGGTTTCGGATTGCTGGAAATCATCTATTTTAAAATAAGGAGGAATTTCACATGAGTTTCTTATCATTAGCAGGAGTAGAACTGAGAAAGACACGTCGCTCCGGCATCCTCTGGATTTTAGTGATTCCCGTATTTCTCATATGGCTGACTGCTGTGATCAATGCGGATATTAACTTTACCATAGGAAATGAAGGGATATCCCCGGAAAATAACTTTTTCATACAGAGCTTTATGGGATATGCCTGGTTCATGTTTCCTGCAAGTATTGTGATCAGTACCGTGATGCTGGTGCAGACAGAACGGAAGAATAAAGGAATACTGAAGATGCTGGCTCTGCCTGTATCTGCGGCCCGCCTCTGCCTGGTGAAATTTTCTATCCTTCTTTTGCTGGCAGCAGTGCAGATGTTTTTTATGACCCTGGCATATTTTCCAAGTGCGGCGATCGCATCCCGAATCCAGGATTATAACTTCATGCTGCCGGTTATGGATATACTGAGAGAAGCGGGGATCATTTACATTTCCTCCATTCCCATGGCCGCGTTTTTCTGGATGCTTGCTGTCAGTATTCAGACTCCCATTTTTTCCATGGGTGTGGGAATGGCATCTATTGTGCCGTCTGTCCTTCTTATTAACACAAAAATATGGTTTGCGTACCCCATGTGCTACCCGTTTCTCATGGCTGCATCCAGGATGCATGAGCTGGCATCCAATATGGGGACCTTTGCTTTTGAACTGATGCCGTTCATACCTGTGGCAGTGGGTTGCACGGTGGTGTGTCTGTTTGCAGCCTGTATCCGTTTCGGACAGGCAGAGAGGAGATAGATGATGAAAGAAAAACTGTTTACTGCGATAAGTACTGTTTTAATATTTTTCCCGTTTACAATTTTTCCGATACGATGGAATCCGTGGGCATTGGAGTCACCTGCGGCTGAGATCATTATCCTGGTGTATATTGCGGTGATGATTGTCGGGGGTATTTTCACGATTACCGCTTACACAAAAGGGAAGGTTAAGAACAATCTGATGAAAATATGCCTGGTAGTGCACGGCGTCTACATAGCCGGAGGCGTGGCTATGCTCGCTATGATGGGAGCAACAAAATTTTCATAAACGAATGGCGGGTGCTTTACAAAGAAAATGATTTCGGATAAGATAAAAGAAATCCTGTAACTGTTCCACCGGACAGACAGTTACAAAATCTAATTAGATGGAGAGCAGCTAAATGAGAATAGCAGTCTTATCCGATACCCACGGGCTTCTGCGTCCTGAGGTGATGGAAATTGTAAATACCTGTGACGCGGTTCTTCACGGCGGAGATATTAACACCCAAAGAATCGTGGATGAACTTTCAAAAGATAAACCTCTCTACATTGTCAGAGGAAATAATGACAAAGAATGGGCGGAACAGATACCGGTATCCCTTCGGTTTGAGCTGGACGGTATTACCTTCTATATGGTGCATAACAAAAAAGAGATCCCCCGAAATCTGACCGGTGTGGATGTGGTCGTATTCGGTCATTCCCACAAATATCTGGAGGAACGAAGGGACGGACATCTCTTCCTCAATCCGGGGAGCTGCGGAAAACGCCGCTTTAACCAGGATATAACCATGGCAGTTCTGGAGACCGGGAACGGAGAGATACAGGTAAAACGCATAGATATTCCCCACACGGATACCCCCGTAAAAGTTCCGGTGGGAACCGATACCCGAAAAGCAGTGGAGAATATCAGCCGGGGAATGAAAAAAGGGGAGAATATAAAAGATATGGCAAAAAAATACGGCTGTTCCCCGGAATTTACCGAACAGGTCTGCCGTATCATTGCCACACATCCCGGTGTGACGGCGGAGGGAATCCTGAATAAGATGGAAGTCAACCGGATACAAAATCCCTCTTGCAAAAATCCTTCCGCTGATATACAATAGCATGAGCATCCGTCTGCCACCGGGTAGACGGAAAATGCCTGAATACATTCCGGTAGGTCATGGAAGGAATGTATTTGGGCATTTTTTTTAAAATCGCAAGGAGACTGGCTTATGCAGAAACAAATGAACAGAGAATTTTACAAATACATATCCTTAAATGTTCTGGGAATGCTGGGGTTGTCCTGTTATATTTTGGCGGACACTTTCTTCATCTCTAAGCGTCTGGGGGCAGACGGCCTGACAGCGCTGAATCTGGCTATTTCTGTCTACAGTATCATTAACGGACTGGGGCTGATGCTGGGAATCGGTGGTGCCACACGTTTTGCTATCTGTCGGGCACAGAAAGAGGTGCAGAAGGGAAATCAGGTGTTCACCGCTTCAGCGGCGGCAGGGATTACGGTGGGGCTGGTTCTTCTGTTCCTTGGTTTTACCGCATCCGATGCTGTGGCAAAAATCCTGGGAGCTGAGGGTGTCATACAGGAGATGACAGGGAGTTATCTGAAGACCATACTGGGATTTGCTCCGTTTTTCATTGTGAACAACATACTTATTGCATTTGTCCGAAACGACGGCAGCCCCCGTCTTTCCATGGCGGCTATGCTGACCGGGAGTTTTTCTAATATATTGCTTGATTATGTATTCTTATTCCCCTTGAATATGGGAATCTTCGGGGCGGCTCTTGCCACCGGGTTTGCTCCGGTCATCAGTATAGGACTCTTGTCTCTGCATTTTATCAGAGGGAAAAACCGGTTTACCTGGAGCTTTGATCAAAGAGCGCTTGGGCGGCGGGTATTGGATATCTGCAGTCTTGGTATATCCGCATTTATCAATGAGCTGTCTTCCGCAGTTGTGCTCATTGTGTTTAATCTGCTGATTCTGCGTCTGGCGGGCAATACAGGGGTGGCGGCTTACGGGATCGTGGCGAATCTGGCCCTGGTAGCTGTATCTGTATTTACCGGTATTTCGCAGGGAAGCCAGCCTCTGATCAGCCGTTTTTACGGGGAGGGCAGGAAAAAGGAAAGTACCGCGGTGCTTTTAAGAGCGGTCCTGCTGGCTGCGGCTGTGGGGATTCTGTTCAGTGCGGCCGCGTTTGCATTTACTCAGAATCTGATTGGGATTTTTAACAGTGAGGGGAATCAGGAACTTGCGGATATTGCCTTTTGTGGACTGCGGCTGTATTTTCTGGGCTTTTGTCCAGCTGGGATCAACATTGTGGCAGCGGCTTTTATGGGAGCGGTGGAGCGTGGAAGGGAATCTTTTGCCATTGCTTTTGCAAGAGGTGTTGCTGCCATTCTGTTTTTCGCCTTTGTGCTGTCTTTTATCTGGAAAATGGATGGTATCTGGCTGGCTTTTCCGGCTGCTGAGGTTTCGACCCTGCTGCTGACGGCAGGACTTTGGAGAAGATATAAAAGAGGGACTCTACCGGCAGTTGAAAAATGAGATGAAATTCAAATATTCCGTTATTGTCCAAAGCGTGGTGCAGGGGTATGATTAAGGCATAAAGACGAGGAGGAAAAGCCATGCTTGACAGCGTAAAAATAGGAGGTTTTATTTCAGGAAAAAGAAGAGAACTGGGAATGACGCAGCAGCAGCTTGCAGACAGGCTGAATATTTCTTTTCAGGCCGTATCCAAATGGGAAAAGGGCAGTACATTTCCCAATGTGGAGCTGCTGCCGGAGCTTTCCGCGGTCATGGAGGTGACGGTGGATGAACTGCTTTCGGGCTGTGAGAAGGACGGGGAGGAATTGTCCTACAGTAAAGCAGGAGTGGATATTGCCTACACAGACACGATCAAAAAGGAGATGGCAAAGCACCTGGAGACAGGAGATAAAAGGGTTCTGAACGGACTCGGGCCGTTTGCTTCTCTCTACGATATTTCTTTTCCGGAGATAAAGAACCCTGTGCTGGTTCTGAAGTCAGAGGAGCCGGGGTCAAAACAGAAGCTTGCCATGGAGTATGGCTACACGGACTCCATCTGCCATGATATGATAAATCATCTGGTCAATGACATTGCTGTCATGGGGGCAAAACCGCTTGCCGTGCTGGATACGATCGTGTGCGGAAACGCGGAGAAAGACACCATCAGTGCTCTGGTCAAAGGGGTATCGGATGCCTGCCGGGAGAATGAATGTTCCCTGGTGGGAGGGGAGACAAGCGTACAGCCTGCCGTGGTGGAAAAGGGGGTATATGTGCTCACCTCCAGCATTGCCGGCATAGTGGAGAAGGACAGGATCATTGACGGCTCCGTCATGGAAGAGGGGGACACGGTGCTGGCCCTTGCATCTAACGGGCTGCACACCAACGGCTATTCCCTTGTCCGTATGCTCATGGACCGGATGCCGGAGATCAAACTGGAAAAGGTGGAGGGTATGACATTTATAGAACAGATCATGAAGCCCCACACGCCTTACTATAAAGCGCTGAAAGGCATAATGGGAAACAGCGGTGTTCACGGCATGGCCCATATTACAGGAGGCGGAATAGAAGGGAACCTGTGCCGGGTGATTCCGGACGGCTTAAGCGCTGTGATAGAGCTTGACAGGATAAAGACACTGCCTGTCTTCCGCTTTATCAGACAGTGCGGAAATATCAGTGACAGGGAAATGCTCTCCACGTTCAACTGTGGTGTGGGATTTATACTGGTGGTGCAGCGGGAGGCAGCAGACCGGATAGAAGCGCATCTGAGCAGATATTATGACTGTTACGAAATCGGCTGTATTCGGGCCGAAAAGCAGAAGATCATAATGGAAAATAAGATAAACTGGCAGTGACAATACAAGGCGGACGGTATCTTCCGAAGGGGTTAGGAAGGCCGTCCGCCTTTTCAAATGGTAAGAGTATGTCATTTTAAAACAGAATACCGTGGCTTTTCTTTTTCATCCAGGCAATTGTATCTGCAATAGTCTGGAACAGATCTCTTGGCTTAAAACCCAGCTCAGCAGTGGCTTTTGTGTGGTCAAACCGGTCATTGCTCTGCAGGGTATACAGGGAATAGCGGGTGTACAGAGGACGGTGTTTTTTTATGCGGCAGATTCCCCCAATGAGAGGCGCCGCCATCTTTGCCATCCACATGGGTAGAACCGGCAGGCGTCTGCCGCCGCTCTGCATTTTTACCATTTTCAGAACATCTTTTATCTCATAATGGCGGTTTGAGAGAATATAGCATTCACCTTTCCGTCCGCGCTCTAAGGCAGCCAGACAGCCGGAAGCCACATCGCGGACATCTACAAAATCATAGCCGCCGTTTACACAGGCCGGAAGACGTCCCTCTATATAATCAGTTACCATCTGTACCAGGTGATTGCCCGAGGTGTCAAAGGGACCTAAAATTCCTGAAGGATGGACAACCACAGCGTCAAGTCCCTTTGGCACAGCTTCCAGTACCGCTCTGGTTGCCTCCGCTTTAGTCTTGGCATAGGCGCCGACCACCAGGTCAGGGGAGAATTTGGTTGTCTCATGCAGGACTTTCAGTTTATTCTGCTCCGGGATCGCATGTACGGAGCTTACATAGAGAAGCCTTTTTACCTTGTACTGCAGACACATGGCAATTATGTTTTTCGTTCCGTTTACATTGACGTCGTATAACTCCGGGGTCACATCCTCAGCGATAGAGATCATGCCGGCAGCGTGTATGACGGCCAGACTGCTGTGTCCGGTATTTTCAAAGAAGGGTCTTAAGCTTTCCGGTTTCCGTATGTCTCCGTGGAAATACCGGACACCGCGGATATCCGGCTCTGCTTTTCCGGGGAGAAGCAGTCCTCTTACAGGAAGATTTTGTTTTTTCAGCAGACGAACAATGGTGCTGCCCAGGTGGCCGTCTGCTCCCGTAACAAGATATAGTGTTTTCATAAGGAAACATCTCCTTTTTGACACAAATATTTGATGCGCATTCCGGGGTCGGAATATAAACTCAGTTGATTCTCTTTCTATTATTTATTATAATGAGAGTATAACAGGAAAACAATCGGCAGATTTGAGCCATTTGGATGGTTTTTGAACAGTTCAGGCAAAAAGTGTCGGGCATTTGAGAAAGGAGGCCGTCCTATGGGAAAATCAGGCGACCAGAGAACCAGAATGACAAAACAGCTTATCAGAAAAGCATTTATGGAACTGCTTCGCGAAAAACCCATACACAGCATCTCCATAAGAGAGCTGTGCGGTCTTGCAGGTATCAACAGAGGGACTTTCTATGCACATTATAAAGACATTTACGACTTGCTGGAACAGATAGAGGAGGAGATGACCAGGGATATTGAAAGAGCGCTGGAGCCCCTCCTGTCAGTGGAGAACAGGGAATTGACTCCGCTGAAGATCACCACGGAGATATTCCGGTGTCTGAAGGAAAACGCGGATCTCTGTACCGTGACGCTGGGTGATTACGGGGATAAAAACTTTGCTGTACGGCTTCTGAGCCTCGGACGGGAAAAATGTGTGGAAGCGTACTCCCGGTTCTTTGCCATGGCGTCTCCGAAGGAAATAGAATATTTCTATGCGTTTGCCAGTGCGGGATGCATTGGCCTTTTGGAAGAGTGGCTGAGAGAGGGCATGGTGACAGGGGCGGAGGAGATTGCGGCCATGGCTGAGGATATGATGATGTATGGGGTCGGGTGTTTGAAAAAGTAGAGAAATACATGGGAGAGATTGTACATGGTGCAGTCTCTTTTTTGTATGTATTACAGTACAATTTTACAACTGTCTTGTCAGATGTAAAGGAAAGTTGTATAATGTTAAAAATTCGTAAAATCGAGGAGGAGAAACCGTGGATTCCATTTATCGGGAAATCGAGGAACTGAAGAAAGAAAAGGATGCAGTGATTCTTGCCCACTACTATGTGCCGGGTGAGGTGCAGGCATGTGCGGATTATATTGGAGATTCTTTTTATCTGAGCAAGATTGCCACAAAGCTGGAAGCCAGTACCCTGGTCTTTGCGGGGGTAACTTTCATGGGAGAGAGTGCAAAAATCCTGAACCCTGAAAAAACCGTACTCATGCCGGACACCACAGCGGATTGTCCTATGGCCCATATGGCGGCTGCCGGTAAGATCGAAAAAATGAGAGAAGAGTATGAGGACCTGGCAGTTGTCTGCTATATCAATTCCAGTGCCGCACTGAAGACATACGCAGACGTATGTGTGACTTCCTCAAACGCGGTTGAGATAGTAAGGAAACTTCCGAATAAGAATATCTTTTTTATTCCGGATGAAAACCTGGGCAGCTATGTGGCGAAACAGGTCCCGGAGAAAAATGTGATTCTCAATGACGGTTACTGTTATGTACATAAAGAAGTAAATAAAGAGCAGGTGGAAGAAATAAAACGCTGCCATCCAGGTGTGGAGTTTCTGGTGCATCCGGAGTGCACAAAGGAAGTACTGGAGCTTGCTGATTATGTGGGCAGCACATCAGGCATCATTGATCATGCCACAAAAAGTGATAAAAAAGAATTTATTATCGGAACAGAAAACGGTGTGCTGTACGAACTGCAGCAGAAAAATCCGGACAAAAAATTCTATACACTGCCCGGCGGACAGACCTGTACATCCATGAAAAAGATAACCCTGGAAAAGGTGCGCGACTGTCTGAAATACAATAAAGGAGAGGTAAGTGTGGATGACAGCCTCCGCAGAAAGGCCAATGTGCCTCTGAACCGGATGCTCGAGACCGCAAAGTAGTGTAACCCGCACTGCCTTTGTGAAACGGCAGGCTGCGGATGGAAAGAAGGTTTAGGAGAAAATGAAAAGAGAAAAAACAGATATCGTGATCGTGGGAACAGGTGTTGCGGGGCTTTTTGCAGCTCTTCACCTGCCTAGAGAGAAACAGGTTCTGATGCTGACAAAGGATGACCTGGAGAACAGTGATTCTTTTCTGGCTCAGGGAGGCATCTGTGTGCTGCGGGATGAAGAGGATTATGATGCATTCATGGAGGACACCCTGAAAGCCGGACACTATGAGAACAGGAAAGAATCCGTGGATATGATGATCCGTTCCTCCAGAGAAGTGATAGAGGAGCTGATCGCCTGTGGTGTGGATTTTAACCGCAGAGATGGGGAACTGGCTTATACCAGGGAAGGTGCCCATTCCAGGCCGAGAATCCTATTTCACAAAGATATCACAGGAAAAGAGATCACAAGCAGGCTGCTGGAAACAGTCCAGAAACTTCCCAATGTAAAAATTTTGACAAGGACAACCATGATTGATATACTGGAGGAGAATAACCGGTGTTACGGTATTGTGGCACGCCGGGAGGACGGCAGTACATTTGGAATCACAGCCCGGGATACAATCTGGGCCTGCGGCGGAATCGGCGGGCTTTATGAGCATTCCACCAATTTTCCTCATCTGACAGGAGATGCCCTTGCTATTGCGCTGAAGCACGGCGTTGAGCTGGAGCATCCGGATTACGTACAGATTCACCCTACAACCTTATATTCCAAGAAACCGGGCCGCAGATTCCTTATATCGGAGTCCGTGCGCGGGGAGGGTGCGAAATTATACAATGCCAATATGGAGCGTTTTGCCAATGAGGTGCTTCCCCGGGATATTCTTGCAGACGCCATCCACAGGCAGATGGAGATAGACCACAAACCCTATGTGTGGCTGGATATGCGCCCCCTTGGGGAGGAAGAGATCATGTCTCATTTCCCCAATATTTTTGAGCGATGTCTGGAGGAAGGGTATGATGTGAGAAAGGAATGTATTCCTGTTGTGCCTGCCCAGCATTATTTTATGGGCGGTGTAAAAGTGGATCTGGACAGCAGGACTACAATGGAAAATCTTTACGCGGCAGGAGAGACAAGCTGCAACGGCGTTCACGGCGCAAACCGCCTGGCAAGTAATTCCCTGCTGGAGAGTCTGGTGTTTGCAAAGCGTGCGGCTTTGCGGATCTCAGAGCGTGAGCAGCAGGAGAATGGAGAAATATGCCGGGAAAAGGCAGCCATGCTTCTGACGAAAGCGGAGAGAGAAGGCTTTCCGAGGCAGGAAGAGCTTCAGAGGATGTACGGAGAGAGCGTTTTGAAAGAAATCGAAAGGGTGAAAAAAGCGGTATGAATCAGATTACAATGAAATTAAATGCAGACCATTTGATCATGCAGGCTCTGCAGGAAGATATAACCAGTGAGGATATTACCACCAATGCGGTAATGCGCGGGGCATGCCCCGGCGAGGTGCAGCTGATCTGTAAGCAGGATGGTGTGATAGCCGGACTTGATGTTTTTAAAAGAGTCTTTGAGCTTCTGGATGAAAAGACAGAGGTGGAGTTTTATGTAAATGACGGTGACCGGGTGAAAAACGGTCAGCTTATGGCAACGCTTCACGGAGATATCCGGGTACTTCTCTCCGGTGAGCGTGTTGCTTTGAACTATCTGCAGAGAATGAGCGGGATCGCCAGCTATACAAGGCAGATCGCGGATCTGCTTGCAGGCAGCAAGACAAAACTTCTGGATACCAGAAAGACAACGCCGAATATGCGTGTTTTTGAGAAATACGCAGTAAAAGTGGGCGGCGGATATAATCACAGATATAATCTGTCGGATGGTATTTTATTAAAAGACAATCATATAGGGGCAGCAGGAAGTGTGACAAAGGCTGTGGAAATGGCAAAAGAATATGCACCTTTTGTGCGTAAGATTGAAATAGAAGCAGAAAATCTTGATATGGTGAAGGAGGCCGTGGAAGCAGGGGCTGATATCATCATGCTGGACAATATGACACCGGAGATGATGAAGGAGGCCATCCGAATCATTGACGGAAGGGCTGAGACGGAGTGTTCCGGCAATGTGACCAGGGAGAATGTGGAAAGGCTTGTATCTATCGGCGTGGATTATATTTCCAGCGGGGCGCTGACGCATTCCTCACCGATTCTTGATATTTCCCTGAAAAATCTGCATCCCGTGTCCTGTTAGCGTCAGGTGCAGCGGGCCGGCTTTGGGAGTATGAAAGGAAGCACCGCAAAAGGACAGCGAGAAAGGAATAAGTGAGGATGAACGGCGAAAAACGCAGACAGGAAATTTTAGAATATATCAGGCGCAGCCCGGAACCTGTTTCCGGTACGAAGCTGGCACAGCGGTTCCAGGTCAGCCGCCAGGTGATTGTGCAGGATATTGCACTTTTGCGGGCGCAGAAACAGGATATTCTTTCCACGCACCGGGGGTATGTGTTTCATGCCCCGGTGTTTGCGAGCCGTGTGTTCTACGTGTGCCATAAGGACAGTGAGATTCTGGAGGAGCTGAATCTGATCGTTGACTGCGGAGGCAAAGTGGAGGACGTGTTCATACGTCATGAGGTTTATGGACAGCTCAGGGCAGATCTGTCTGTTGATTCCAGAAAGAAGGCTGCTGAGTTTGTGAGAGGCATACAGGGAGGACAATCAAGTCCTCTGAAGAATATCACTTCGGGTTATCACTACCATACGGTTCTTGCAGACAGCGAGCAGACCCTGGATGAGATAGCGGAAGAGCTTTTTAAACGTGGTTTTCTGGCCGAGGCGGGAACCAAGATATCGTAACCGGAAATATCAGGAAAAGAGGCAGAGAGAAATGCGGGAACAGCTGACAGAGAATGACGTAAAGAAAATCCAGGAGGAAATCGAATACCGGAAGCTGGTGGTCAGAAAAGAAGCCATAGAGGCTGTCAAGGAGGCCAGGGCACAGGGGGATCTGAGCGAAAACTTTGAGTATTATGCGGCTAAGAAGGATAAGAACAAGAACGAGAGCCGTATCCGGTATCTGGAGAGAATGCTGAAGACTGCCGCCATTGTAAAAGATAATTCAAAGAGTGATGAAGTGGGAATCAACAATGTGGTAGAAATTTACTATGAAGAGGATGATGAGACCGAGACTTACAAGCTGGTAACGTCCATCCGAGGCAACTCTCTTGACAATAAGATCAGTATCGAATCTCCCCTTGGAAAGGCCATCCGCGGACACCGGGAGGGTGACCGGGTTATGGTGAAAGTAAATGATACGGTGAGTTATCCGGTTGTGATAAAAGCCATTGTAAAAACAACAGAAGATGAGGATGATCAGATCAGGAGTTTTTGAGGACATGGAGACATGCCCTCTTTTTTTGAATGAAAAAAGGGTTTAGTCCTTTTTCTGTAATGGGAAATGCTTTATAATGTTAGGTATGCAGATGTGTGTCCGGGAAAGGGCAGTCTGTGAGAGCATTTGCGGCAGATTGGGAAAGAGAGGAATGTAAGTATGAATCAGGCAGAAGAAAAATTATTCAGGTGTTTGGAAAGTGTGAAAAAGAGAACGGATTTTAAACCGGAGGTGGCTCTGGTACTGGGGTCCGGACTGGGGGATTATGCGGACGGAATCCGGATTGAGGATACTGTAGATTATAAGGATATTGAGGGATTTCCGACCTCCACTGTGGAAGGGCATAAGGGGCGGTTTGTATTTGGCTATGTGGAGAAGGTGCCTGTGGTGATCATGCAGGGGCGTGTCCATTATTATGAAGGATATCCCATGACAGATGTTGTGCTGCCGGTGAGGCTTATGGGACTTTTGGGAGCGAAAAAGCTGATTCTGACCAATGCGGCAGGAGGAGTAAACTTTGATTTTGATCCGGGAGACTTTATGCTGATCCGGGATCATATCACCACCGCTGTGCCGAGTCCTTTGATTGGGCCGAATATGGATAAGCTGGGGCCCAGGTTCCCGGATATGAGTGAGGTTTACAGTGTAAGGATGCGTAATGTGGTGAAGGATGCGGCGGAAAAGCTGGGTATTACACTGAAAGAAGGCGTATATATGCAGTTTAGCGGACCGAATTATGAGACACCCGCGGAGATTCGGATGTGCAGAGTGTGGGGCGCTGATGCGGCTGGTATGAGTACAGCCTGCGAGGCTATGGCTGCACGGCATATGGGAATGGAAGTCTGCGGGATTTCCTGTATTACGAATCAGGCTGCAGGGATGGGTGAGAAGCTGGATCATAAGGAGGTGCAGGAGACGGCGGACAGGGTTTCGCGGGAGTTTGCGGGGTTGGTGACGGAGGTTATTGAGAGAGTTTAGCTGTAGAAGGATAAGAGGTGTGGCATAGGCGGACGGCGAAAGAGACGGCGCGGCAGGAGCGGGAGGGGGAGATACAGCCTGGCTCCTGGCTGCGCTCCCCTCAGCTAAACACACGCCAGCCTGTATCTCCCCCTCCCGCTCCTGCCGTACCGTCTCTTTCGCCTGGTGGTGGAATGCGGGAAGGAAATCCGTGCGGGGTGGGGACTTGTTTTTTGTCTATCTGTTTAGTAGTTTCCAGGTATCATTTTCTATGAGGATTGCCTGATTGTCGGTGATTATTTTCAAATCTAATGTGGTTGCGTATTTTTGGATTATTTTTTCTGCAGCTTTTCCTAATTCCCAGTTTTTGTAGTGGGGAACTACATAGAATTCAATTAAATCAAGGCCGGTGTAGTCTTTTAAATCAGGGGCTTTTTCCGGTTTGTCCATTTCAGCGCTGTAGCGGATATCAGGAGCCACTGCGATCGCGCCGGCGGATTCGCCGATGTATAGCTTTCCATTGTTTATTTCCTTGATGAGCAGTTTGTCTGCGCCGGTTCTTTTTAATTCCTGAAGAAGGAAAAAGGTGTTGCCGCCTGATATATATATGATATCGTTTTTCTCCAGTTTACTTTTTATTGTTTCATAAGATGAACTGGAGATTTCTAATTCTTCTACTTTAAGTCCCATCCTTTTCAGACGCCATTTGCCTATTTTTACAAAGAAACCTAATTTTTCTGCAAGACTTGCGGTGGGGATAAAGGTTACGGTCTTATTTTTCAGATTTGGTTCAATTGTTTTTAATATATCCCCAACATTTTGAAACATGGAGACTAAAAGCATTCTTTTCATAGGGCATCCTCCTGCAGTGTAGTATAAGTCTGAGTATACTACAGCCGGGGAAGGCTGACAATGTCTTTAACATAATGAGGGAATAAATATGACATACTATGTCATGTTTTTTATAGTATACTGTTTATAATCAAATGAAAAAAAGAGGTTACTTTATTTAACCGGGGAATAATTGTTAATAAAGAAGGTTCAGATGACAGACAGCCGTTTATTAGCTTAATAAACTATGGCAGTCTATGACGGTCCTGATCCGGTCCCAAAATGAACGGGCAATATAGATCATATTTAAGAAGAGGAGAGAAATGAAATGGACGTAATTACTTTGACAAAGGAAAATCTTGAAAAAGAGCATATCTGCTGTGCAATTTCCAATAATAAGGACTGTCAGGTGGCAGCTAAGAAAGCGTGGATCGCCCGGCAGTTAGATGCAGGACTGATGTTCAAAAAATGTGATGTCCGGGGAAAATGTTTTATTGAATATATTCCCGCGGAGGAGGCATGGGCTCCCATATTAGCGGAAGGCTATATGTACATTGACTGCCTGTGGGTTTCCGGAAAATTCAAAGGGCAGGGATATTCCACCCTGCTTCTGGACGAGTGCATCAAAGACAGCAGGGCCAAGGGCAAAAAAGGTCTGGCAGTTCTTTCATCACCCAAAAAAAGGCCCTATCTCTCTGACCCGGACTTCCTCAGATATAAAGGCTTCCAATTGGCGGATACAGCAATGCCGTACTACGAACTACTATACCTGCCTTTCGATAAAACTTCCGGGAAACCGCAGTTCAGAGAGCAGGTAAAAACACCACAATCAGAGAAGAAGGGCTTTGTTCTCTATTACAGTCACCAATGTCCGTTTACGGCAAAATATGTTCCTCTCATCGAGAATCTGGCCAAAGACAAAGGCATACCCTTCCAAGCAATACGCTTTGAATCAAAAGACCAGGCGCAAAATGCCCCATCCCCATTTACCACATACAGTCTCTTTTACAACGGAACCTTTCTGACAAACGAAATACTATCCGAAAAGAAATTTGAAAAAATTCTCTCAGAACAAAATCTATAACTCCACTCTCACAAGCCGCTGCCGGGAAAACCGTAAGCGGCTTCTTTACCCAAAATACTTTATGCTTTCGGCAAATTAAAAACTCTAACCAAAATCATCTCAAAACTAAATAATTAATAATTCTATCAATAACAAACACAAACACTAAAAAATAAAATCAATTAATATTACTATAAATATCAACACTTATATTACTATTATTATTTCAACAATACATTTAAAATCTCCAACTTTAAAAATACCGCTCAAAAATAAACTCATAAAACCCACAAAGCACGAAACCAGACTTACCAGACAAATATCCTGTACAACCATGTTATCAGACAACGATTCCCCTATTGTCACTAAACCGCACAGTTCAAGAACATCCGCCCTGTATATTCCGCATTATATCCCAGGTGAAGGAGGGGCATAGGGAAAGGGATTCAGTAGGTTTAGTGGAGCGGCGGGCAGATCCACCTGCGGCAGTCACTTAATGAGGAGGCCTCATCCGACGAATTTAGTGAATGCCAGCAGGTTAGCTGCCCACCAGCGGAACGTCGGATGAATCCCTTTCCCTATGCCCCTCCTTCGCCGTCCGCATATGCCAAAATCCCTCCCCCCATATTCTATTCTCTCTTAAATAATGAAAATTTTACACAGATTTTACAAAACCCCAATAAAAGATTTTACATACCTCCCCTACAATAAGGAAAGAATAAAAGGTAATAAGTATGCCTTGCTACAAAAGGAAAAGGAGAAAAAGTATGGATTTCTTTAGTATTTTGACCTTAATCGGCGGTCTGGCTTTGTTTTTATATGGAATGAATGTCATGGGTGACGGTCTGGCCAAGGTATCAGGCGGCAAAATGGAGAGGATTTTGGAGACACTAACCTCAAATCCCCTGAAAGCCGTAGGCCTGGGCGCTGCCGTAACCGCAGTCATCCAGTCATCATCAGCAACCACCGTAATGGTAGTTGGCTTCGTCAATTCAGGCATCATGAAACTCTCTCAGGCAGTTGGCGTTATCATGGGTGCCAATATCGGTACAACAATTACATCCTGGATTCTGAGTCTTTCCGGAATCGAAAGTGACAATTTTTTCATACAGCTTTTTAAACCCTCCACATTCTCACCCGTCCTGGCCATTGTTGGCGTTGCCTTCCTTATGTTTGCCAAAAGTGAGAAGAAAAAAGACATCGGCATGATATTTATCGGATTTGCCGTTCTCATGTTCGGTATGGACAGTATGAGCAGCGCAGTGAAGCCGCTGGCGGATGTACCTGAATTTACAGGGATTCTGACACAGTTTTCCAACCCGATTCTCGGTATGATCGCCGGTACCATTCTGACGGCAGTGATCCAGAGTTCCTCCGCGTCAGTGGGTATCCTGCAGGCCCTCTGCGTAACCGGTGCAGTCAGCTTTGACGTTGCCATTCCCATTATCATGGGCCAGAACATCGGTACCTGCGTAACAGCACTTCTCTCCGCTGTAGGAGCCAAGAAAAATGCAAAGCGTGCTGCCATGGTGCATTTATACTTTAACGTGATCGGTACAGTTATCTTCATGATTCTGTTCTACACCCTGAATTCCTTCATCCATTTTGGATTTATGGGACATGCGGCAAACGCGGCAGGCATTGCAGTGGTACACACAACATTTAACGTATTTGCAACTGTGCTTCTGCTTCCTTTCTCCAGAGGCCTGGAGAAGCTGGCAAAACTCACGATCCGCGACAAGGAGGAGGAGACAAAACCGGCTGTACAGGATGTGCAGACCCAGCTTCTGGATGTGCGATTCCTGGATAAACCGGCATTTGCCATGGAGCAGAGCCGTCATGTAGTGGATAAAATGGCAAAAGAGGCCCAGGATTCTCTGCACACTGCGCTGTCACTCATTGACAGATATGATGAGATGAAAGCGGAAGAGGTGATGACCCTGGAGGACCATGTGGACCGCTATGAGGATGCCCTCGGAACCTATCTGGTGAAACTGAGCCAGAAGGATTTGAATCAGAAGGACAGCCACGACTTGTCCATTATGCTCCACTGCATCGGGGACTTTGAACGAATCTCTGACCATGCGGTAAATATTATGCAGTCCGCAAAAGAAATGTATTCAAAAAATATGAAATTCTCCGATAAGGCACTGCAGGAACTGCATGTGATCGCCAAAGCGGTTGAGGATATCTTTGACTCCGCATACAAAGTATTTGCAGGGCAGGATCAGGAGATGGCCAAAAGTGTGGAACCTCTGGAACAGGTGATCGATGAATTGAATATGGAGCTGAAAAGCCGCCACATCCGCAGGCTGAGAGAAGGAAAATGTACCATAGAACAGGGATTTGTCCTCTCGGATATAACCACCAGTCTGGAGAGAATAGCAGATCACTGCTCCAACATTGCAGTCTGTATCACCCAGGTGCCTGAGGATACCTTTGACACTCACAGCTACCTGGAACATATGAAGCGTGAAGACAACTCGGAATTCCAGAGAGTGATGGAACTCTCCCGCAGCCGTTACCAACTTCCATAAATTTTTCTTGTGCGCTCCCGAAAAAATGCGTATACTGTCTATAGAATGAGATGGGCAGAGAAGGGAGCGCATATGATTTATTGTGTGGAAGATGAAAGAAATATTCGGGAACTTCTTGTATATACATTAGGCACCACCGGATTTCAGGCCAAAGGACTGAGTGACGGAAAAGAGCTCTTCACAGCATTGGAGGATGAAATTCCGGAACTGATTCTTCTGGATATTATGCTTCCCGGTGACGACGGATATGCTATATTAGAAAAATTGAAAAAGGAGCACAGGACCAGGGATATTCCTATAATCATGGTGACAGCCAAGGAGGCGGAATATGACAAGGTGCGGGGACTGGACGGAGGGGCTGATGATTATATCACAAAGCCCTTTGGCATGATGGAATTCATCTCCCGGGTCCGGGCTGTGCTGAGAAGAAGCAGTAGGCAGACACAGGACAAGATCCTGCGCTGTGAAAATCTCTCCGTAAATGTGGACCGCCACGAGGTAATGGACGGACAGCGGAGAGTGGAACTGACATTGAAAGAATTTGAAATGCTCCGCTATCTGATGGAGAATCAGGGAATCGTGCTGAGCCGCGACAGGCTGCTGGAACATATCTGGGGATATGACTTTGACGGTGAGACCAGGACAGTAGATGTACATATCCGGACACTGCGGCAGAAACTGGGCGACTGCGGCAACCTGATTGAGACCATCCGGGGAGTGGGATATCGGATTGGAGATGGAAGATGAAACAACGTATACTGAACCACGTGGGAATTATGGTGGTTCTTTCCGTGATACTGACCTTTATTGCGGCAAGCGCTGTTATGTACGGAAAATATAATCATTATATGAAGCAGGATGTGAGGAATGAGGCCGAGTACATCCGCTACGCGGTGGAGAATACGGGGAAGGAATATCTGAACAAAACAACAGGTGACCTGACTACCAGCCGCATTACCCTGGCAAAGCCTGACGGAACGATCCTCTATGACTCAGAGAAGGACGCATCAGACCTGGAAAATCATAAGGACAGGCCTGAGATCATTGAGGCCATGAAGGAGGGAACCGGTGAGGTCGTGCGGTTTTCACAGACTCTTTCAAAGCAGACTTTTTATTATGCGGTCAAATTAAATGACGGCAATATTCTGCGGGTAGCTAAGACGACGGACAGTGTTCTTTCTACCATGCTTTCCAGCTTTACGCTTCTGGGACTTCTGCTGATCGCAATACTGGCATTGGCATTTTTTGTAGTGGAGAAGCAGACGCGGAGGCTGATCGCACCAATCAATGAGCTGGATCTGGAGCATCCCCTGGAACACGTGGCTTATGAGGAGCTGCGGCCTCTTTTAAACAGGGTGGATGAACAGAATGTGCAGATCGCCAAGCAGGTGGAAGAGCTGAAGCAGGCTGAGATGGTGCGCAGGGAATTTTCTGCCAATGTGTCCCATGAGCTGAAGACACCGCTCATGTCCATATCCGGTTACGCGGAGATCATGCGGGACGGGCTGGTACAGCCCCAGGATGTACCGGAGTTTGCAGGCAGGATATATGATGAGGCCAGCAGGCTGACCAGCCTTGTGCAGGATATCATTGAGATATCCAAGCTGGATGAGAGTAAAAATATGCCGTTTGAGGACGTGGATCTGTATGAGATGACGCAGGATATCTGCCAGACACTCATGCTTCCCGCAAAGAAGAAGCGTGTGACTGTGCTCATGGAAGGAAAGAGTGTATCCATACAGGGAGTCCGGCATGTTCTGTATGAAATGCTGTATAACCTTGTGGATAACGCCATCAAATATAATAAAGAAGGTGGATATGTGAAGGTTTTGCTGGCACGGGAAAAGGACGGTGTGCGGTGGAGCGTAGAGGATAACGGGATAGGGATCGCAAAAGAAGAGCAGGAGAGAATATTTGAAAGGTTTTACCGGGTGGATAAGAGCCATTCGAGGAAGACCGGAGGGACCGGGCTTGGGCTTTCTATTGTGAAGCACGGGGCAGCGCTGCATCATGCTAAGATTGTGCTGAATAGTGAGCCTGGGAAGGGAACGAAGATTGTGCTGAGGTTTTAGCAGCGGCGAGGAGGCCGGGGAGACCTGCGGGGTGTGAGTATCCTGCAGGCCTCCCCGGTTTCGCTTTTGGAGCAGCACTTTGATGGTGTAAAGAAAAAATTATTGGTTTTTCCTGACAGTGATGTCACCGCTGGTGGTTTCAATGCGGAAGTGGTTTTGTCCGGACTCGTAGGTTAAATGGGAGTCGGAACCGGTGGCGGGAAAGTCGGTGTGGATGTCGCCGCTTACGGTGTCGTAGTCAAGGGTGAACCCGGGATTGTCCGGGATATTGATAAGTATACTGCCGCTGGTGGTGTCTGCCTGGATCTTCTGAGGACAGATATCGGAGAGGACACGGAGATCTCCGGAGACGCTGTCATGCTGAATATCGTTTATGGTGCCTTCCAGATTTACACTGCCGCTGGTGGTGTTGGTGACAGCAGAGGTGGTAACGATCAGGGCAGTGGAATCCAGAGAGCCGCTGGTGGTGTCTGCAGTCAGGGTGTCAGTTTTTATGTTTTTCAGAGTGATGTCTCCGGATACACTGTCCAGGTACAGTTTTTCCGCTTTCAGATTTTCCAGGCTGAGGTCCGATGAGACACCGTCCACCACAATCTCCCGGAAGGAGGCGGCATATTTTTTCGGAATCTGGATCTCCAGTTTTTTGGAAAGGCCGTTACTGAAGGTAGAGATCAGATTTTTGGTGGCACCGCGGTATTGGATCAGGAGAGTGTCATCTTTTAAATAATAATGGAGTTGTTTGTCTGCGCTTAATTTCTGGCGGCTGGTTTCATTAACGATCAGTTTGTCAGTGTCTGCGGTGGTGAGGGTGACGCTGCCGTCAAGCCAGTCTACATTTATATTCTTGATTTTATCTGCGGGAAGTTTTGCGGGGCCGGCTGTGTATTTACTGCTTTCCGGGTAGCTCCAGCCGCCGGTTTGAAAGGGTGTGAAGTGCCATCTTTTGTTGAGGCCAAGTATGAGTACAGCTATCAGAGCCACAGCAATGATGGACCAGCAGATTATGCGGATGACCGCGGATGTTTTTCTATTCATGGCTTACCTACTTTCTCAGCTCAAAAGCTGCTCGGATGATGGACTGAACCGCAGCGGCGATCAAAAAGATGATCCAGGTCACATTCCAGCGCATGGTGCTGAAGCTGATGATCAGGTAGAGGACTGTGGCAAGAGTCCAGACAGCACTGTTGACAGCGCGGAAGGTCTGACGGCTGCCGCTGTTGTATTCCTGCCATTCTCTGAAATCACCTATAATGGTCCCGTCATTGGCTGCATAGCGGGGACGTGTCATGTGGTTATAGATAAGAAGCCCCGTGGCAGTGGCGATCATAAGGAACATCAGGCATACGCCGATGATGTCATAGCCCACGCTGTCAGCAATAATGACAGGTAATACACATAAAATATAAAGCATTATGGATGTGGAAAACAAAAGGGCAGATTTCCGTTTTTGCTTTATATAGGTTTCCTGGTCCTGGCAGGGGTGTGGAGTATAGCCTGCAGTCAGTCCGGACAGCAGTTCGTCCACGTCGCCTACACTGGCTACGGAAATATTGAAGGCCGCTTCCGGGCTTTTGCCTTCCGCCAGAAGGTCATGATATTTGTCTATGAGGTTCTGCAGAATCTCTTCTTTCAGTTCCACTGCCTGTTTGGTAGGGGGGATTTCTCCGAATAAATCATCCATATATTCTCTGAGTCTATTTTCCATCTGCTGCATCCTCCTTTTTTGATTGGATCAGGATATCAATTAATTGTTTCGCTGTATTCCACTCCTCTTTCAGACGTTCATAAGTCCGTTCTCCCTCCGGGGTGATGGAGTAGTAACGCCGGCGGGCTCCGGTCAGTTCATTGCCCCAGTAGGAAGAAATACAGCCGGCTTCCTCCAGACGCCGGAAAGCAGTATAGAGGGTGGCTTCTTTAAGTTCATACTGTTGACTGGTCTTTCTCTGTATCTCTTTATTGATCTTGTATCCGTAGCTGTCGCCTTCCAGCAGATGCGCCAGTATAATCGTATCGGTATGGCCGCGAATCAAATCAGAAGCGATTGACATATAGCATACCTCCTTTTCTTAGCTACATTAAAACATATATATACCTCGCCTGTCAATGTATATTTAAAATTGAAAAAACTACCTTTGTGAAATGCTTTTTTTCTGCGCATACTATCATTGCAGAGAAAAATTTGATGGATTTTGTCAAAGAATGTCTTTGTTTATGAAAGGAGACGATGATATGGAACAGCAGCATTTGGCAATTGCCTCCGTTCCCATGCAGAACTGGGAGACACTTTATGACTGGGATCAGGCACTGGCAACAGGAACTATTTTTCCGGGACTGAATAAGCCATTTTTCGTGCTGGAAGAAAACTCTTTCGAGACTGAGTTTAAGCCGGACGAAAATGCGTCACCCGAGCAGCAGGAAAGAGAACGTCTGATGAAGGAAATCAGTGCGCTGAGTTTTGCACTGGACGACACCGTCCTGTATCTGGATACCCATCCGGAATCCGCTGAGGCCATGGACCTTAGGAAAAATCTCATTGAACAGAGAAAAGGACTTCTGAAAGAATTCGATGAGAAATTTTATGCTTTAACAAAGGATTGTATTGGCTGCTGGGGCGAAGGTCCCATGCCATGGGAAGGAGCGTGTATCTGATGTGGACTTATGAAAAAAGACTGCAGTTTCCGGTAAAGATCACGAAAACATGTCCAAAAACTGCACAGCTTATTATCAGCCAGTACGGCGGTCCGGATGGAGAGCTGTCGGCTTCCATGCGGTATCTCTCACAGCGTTATACCATGCCGGTTAAGACCGTTGGCGGGCTTTTGACAGATATCGGTACGGAGGAGCTGGCTCATATGGAAATTATATGTGCCATGGTTTATCAGCTTACCAGGGATCTGACTGTGGAACAGGCACAGGCGGCAGGCTTTGATGCCTACTATATAGACCATACCAAAGCATTGTGGCCTCAGGCAGCAGCAGGTGTTCCGTTTACTTCGCTGGAGTTCCAGTCAAAAGGGGATGCCATTGCGGATCTGACAGAGGATTTGGCTGCAGAGCAGAAGGCAAGAGTGGTTTATGACAATCTTTTGAGAATGATAACAGACCCTGAAGTGAGAGAACCGCTGAAGTTTTTAAGAACAAGAGAAATTGTGCATTTCCAGCGATTCGGAGAGGCACTGGAGAAGACAAAAGAGAGACTGGATTCCAATAATTACTATTATTTCAATCCGGAATTTGACAAAAAATTTCTTCAGAATTAGTCCGGTGCATATGGTTGGGAGTACACTGCACGCCAGGACCAATCTAAAAAACAGCCGTTATCTGAAAAACAGCAGCTTTTCAGATAACGGCATTTTTATGCAGCCGGGCAGCAGGTATCTGTCCGGTTTAGAATTTTTTCCAGGTATCCCTGGTGAAGAGCAGAAGGATCGGGAATAATTCCAGTCTTCCTGCAAGCATATCGAAAATCAGAATTAATTTGGCGCCCCCCGAAAAGATAGAGAAGTTCTGGGTAGGCCCAACCAGTTCCAGACCGGGCCCGATATTGTTCAGGGTCGCCGCCACACTGGTGAAGTTCGTTATCAGGTCATGATTGTCAAAGCTTATGAACAGTGCAGAGAATGCAAACACCAGCACATAGGCGATCATGAATACATTGGTGGAACGGACAACTTCATGCTCCACCAGTTTTTCATCCATTTTGATCTTTTTAATGCTGCGCGGGTGGAGATACTGGCGCAGTTCCTTTTGAATGGTCTTCATCAGGATGACAAAACGTGACACCTTGACGCCGCCGCCGGTACTGCCTGCACAGGCACCGACAAACATGAGGATGACCAGAATCGTTCTGGACATTTCCGGCCATGTGTTAAAGTCCGTGGTGGCAAATCCCGTTGTAGTGATGATGGATGCCACCTGGAAGGATACCTGCTGCAGTGATTCAGCGATACTTCCGTAAATATGATACACATTTATTGTGATAGTGATTATGGCAATGGCAATAATAGCCAGATACCAGCGAATCTCCTCAATATGCAGGGCCTGTTTCAGCTTGCCGCTGATGATCAGGAAATAAGCACTGAAGTTTACACCGAATAAAATCATAAATACTGTGACAACCACCTGGATATAGGTGGAATAGCCGGCAATACTGTCATTTTTAATACCGAATCCGCCGGTACCGGCAGTACCGAAGGAGGTAGTCAGCGCGTCAAACACAGGCATACCGCCGCAGAGCAGGAAAAGAATCTCAAGCAGAGTCAGTGCCAGATAAATGCCGTACAGGATTTTGGCCGTAGACTGCACTTTCGGTACCAGTTTGCTCACAGAAGGCCCCGGGCTTTCCGCTTTCATCAGGTTCATATGATAACCGCCGCCTGTCAGCGGAAGCAGGGAGAGCAGAAAGACAAGGACACCCATACCTCCAATCCAGTGGGTAAAACTACGCCAGAACAGGATACAGTGGGAAAGTGACTCCACCTCCGGCAGAACACTGGCACCGGTGGTGGTAAAACCCGACACCGTTTCAAAAACAGCGTCGATCACGTTTGGAATGGAGCCGCTGAATATAAACGGCAGCGCTCCCATGATACTGAGCACGATCCAGCTCAGCGCCACAGTGACAAACCCTTCTTTTGTATAAAAAATTTTGTTCTTTGGCTTTCTCTGAGTCAGAGGTATGCCAATGAGGAGGCACAGAAGCATGGCGAGCACAAAAGCCCATCCGCTGGATTCCTTGTATATCACGGCGACAATACAGGGTAGGAGCATAAAAAGTGCCTCAAAATTTAAGATCCATCCTATGATGTAGGAAATAATTGAGTAATTCATTTCATCCCTCGTAAATTATTTATTTTTCAGTATATCTTTAATGTCGTGCAGCCCCTTTACAGTGGTGACCACGATCACTGTGTCTCCGAGCTGAATGCTGTCCTGTCCCCGTGGAATGGTGATTTTTCCTTTCCGGTTAATGCAGGTAACGAGAAGATTGTCCCTGATATTCAGCTCTGCCAGAGGGGTGTCCAGAAACGGGCAGTCCTCGTGTACGGAGAACTCCAGGGCTTCTGCCTTGTTGTCCAGAATCTGGTAGAGGGTTTCCACATTGCTGCCGATGCTGTTCTGCATGGCACGCACGTACTGCAGGATATAGTCAGCAGTCAGGTATTTGGGATATACAACGCTGCCCACGTCCAGGCCTTCTATGATATCATCAAAGGCAATACGGTTTACCTTTGACACCAGTTTTGCATTGCTGTTCTTTTTGGCGAACAGAGCCAGTAGAATATTCTCCTCGTCCAGATTGGTGAGTGTTACAAAGGATTCCACACGTGTCAGGCCCTCTTCAAGAAGCAGATTCTTATCCGTGCCGTCACCGTTGATGATCGTAGCATCAGGCAGAAGCTCACTTAACTGTTCGCAGCGGTCCTTATTGGCTTCCACGATCAGTACCCGGATCTTCATGGCGAGCAGAAGCTTGGCCAAATAATAGGAAAGGGTACCTCCTCCCACGATCATGGTGCTCTTGACCTGGTGTGTGTGGATTCCGATTCTCTTGAAGAAAAGTGCGGAATTGACAGGGGAGGCAATGATAGAAATAATGTCGTTGTCTCTCAATACAAAATTACCGGAGGGAATACTTACCTCGTCTCCGCGCTCTACGGCACATATGAGGATATTGTTCTTGTAGCGTTCCGCTACTTCCATGACGGTCATCTGGTCTAAGTGAAATTCAGGTTTTACTTTGAATTTCAAAAGCTCTACCCTGCCCTTTGCAAATGTATCGATTTTGATGGCAGAGGGAAAACGCAGCAGCCTGGATATTTCAATAGCGGCGGCATGTTCGGGATTGATGATCATGGAAATGCCCAGACGCTCTTTGATAAACCCGATTTCCTTGCTGTACACAGGGTTTCGGACCCTGGCAATGGTGTGACATTTGCTGACTTTTTTTGCAATCAGGCAGCAGAGAAGATTCAGTTCGTCAGAACCAGTCACAGCGATCAGGATATCGGCAGTCTCAATGCCGGCATCCAGTAGGGTGTTGATACTGGATGCATTGCCCAGCACGCCCATGATATCTGCGTCTTCTGTAATGTCCTGGACCTTTTTGGCGATGATATCGACCATAACTATATTGTGTCCTTCGTTGCTGAGTTGTTCGGCAAGGGTACGGCCCACTTTACCACTGCCTAAAATGATGATTTTCATAACTTCCTCCAGAGATTAAAATTGTATAAAAAAAATATACCTGACATAAAGATTTTATAAAGGGATATCGTCCAATCATTATAACACCACTTGCAGTATTTTTAAATCATAGAATCATAAATTTTTCTGTAATTTATAGGAAAAATATAGTGATATTTGACAAAAAGAAAAGATTCTGCTATACCTAACTCAAAAGAGATGGAAAGGGAGCGGAAAATGGGGAAAAAGAAAACAGCCAACTGTGAGTATTGCAGCAATTACGTCTATGACGAAGAATACGGATATTACACCTGTGATGTGGACCTGGATGAGGACGAGATGGGCAGGTTCATGACGAACACATTCCAGAACTGTCCTTACTTCCAGATGAATGATGAATATAAAATCGTGAGAAAGCAGATGTAAAAGAGAGGCTGTGCTCCGCTGAATATTCAGACGGAACACAGCCTCTCTTTTGGCAGAAAATCTGCCAACGCATATCACAGATTTTTTCTGTAAAGAATGCGGATAGAATTTAATACACACAGAATTGCCACACCGGTGTCGGCAAAGACTGCCATCCACATGGAGGCAAATCCGAAAAGGCCAAGTATCATGACCAGAACCTTGATCACCAGGGCGAAAATTACATTCTGCCAGGATATACGGCTGGTGGCTCTTGCGATAGACAGTGCCTGGGGAACGGCCTCCATGGAAGAATTCATAAATACCACGTCGGCGGCCTCTATGGCGGCATCCGCACCGCTTCCCATGGCAGCACCTACATCCGCACCGGCCAGTACGGGAGCATCGTTGATTCCGTCACCTACAAACATGACGGAGCCGTATGTGCTGCGCAGGCGCGTCAGTTCGTTCAGCTTATCCTGAGGCAGGAGACGGGCGCGTACTTCGTCGATACCAGCTGCTCTGGCAACAGCCTCAGCGGTTTCCCGGGCATCGCCGGTGAGCATGGCAGGCGTGATGCCCATATCCTTTATTTTTTTGACTGCGGATTTGGCGTCCCCTTTCAGGGTGTCGGCGATGATAAGACAGCCGATGTAAGTGCCGTCCTTAGCTGCAAATACTTCTGCACCGAGGCCGTCTGTTGTAATGTTTTCCATAGAAACATGGAATTTTTCCATCAATCTGCGGTTTCCGCAGAGTACTTGGGAACCGTTTATGACTGCGTGTATGCCGCAGCCTGCGATCTCCTCCACGGTATCAGGCCGTGTGACTGTCATTCCTTTTCCTTGTGCTGCTGAGACGATACTGTGCGCAATGGGATGGGTGGAGGTGGATTCACAGGCTGCACAGAGTTCCAGCAGGGTATCTGCGTTTACAGAGTCTGCGGGAAGAACCGTCTGCAGGACGAAGTTACCCTCCGTCAGGGTTCCTGTTTTATCCATAATAACTGCATTTACATTGCGCATGGCTTCCAGGGAGATACCGCCTTTGAATAGGATGCCTCGCTTGGAGCCGGCTCCGATACCGGAGAAAAATGCAAGAGGAACGCTTAAAACCAGGGCGCAGGGACAACTGATCACCAGGAAGGTGAGTGCTGTGTATACCCAGTGGTTCCAGTCCCCTGTTATCAGGGATGGTATGACAGCGGTTGCCAGTGCAAGAAATACTACAAAAGGTGTGTATACCCTTGCAAAACGTGTGATAAAACGGTCAATTTTAGGTTTGTTGGCAGCGGCATTTTCCACGGAATCCAAAATGCGTGTTACCATGGATTCCTCCAGCACTTTTTCAACACGTACCTTTAAAAGTCCGGAGGTATTGACACAGCCGGAAGTCAGTTCATCTCCGAATCCTGCTTTGACAGGTACCGGTTCTCCGGTCACCGGGGAAGTGTCAATGCGGCTTTCTCCTTCAATGACCACGCTGTCCAGAGGGATCCGGTCGCCGGGGCGGATCAGGATAATATCCCCCACCTCAGCATCCTGGGCGGCTATGGTCTTTGTGTCATCACCGATTACCAGGGTGACTGTCTCGGGTCTCATATCCACCGCATCCATGATCTGGGAGCGGCTTCTCTCAACTGCTTTGTGCTCGAAATATTCTCCGATGCGGTAGAACAGCATAACGCCCACGGCTTCCGGATATTCTTGGATGACAATAGCGCCGATGGTAGCGACACTCATCAGGAAATTTTCATCGAATACGTGGCCTTTTGTCAGGTTGCGGAGTGCCGTCAGCACGATTCTTCCGCCAAGCAGGACATAGGCAGTAAGCAGTACCACGAGGGAAGGCAGCTCCATACCCATTTGCTCCAGCACTTCCCCTGCAATGAAAAGGACAGCGCCGGTGCAGAGGGCCAGAATGGTTTTGGTATCCTGTGAGAGCACTCTTGCGGCGGGCACGACATCCTGAATGGGAAGCGTGTCTGCGCTTTTCGGAGTGGTGTCTTTTGGCTTGATGGTCACACCATCCTCAATATCTGTACAGATTTTCCGGATCCGGTCCAGCAGAAGGTCGGGATCTCGTCTGGCGGTAATGCGGAGCTGGCGTGTGGCAAATGTCAGAGTGGTACTTGACACTTCAGGGAGGGCGTTTATCTTTTCCTCCATTTTGGATGCGCAGTGGGCGCAGCCCAGATTGTCGATCAGGTATGTTTTTGTGGTAAAAGAACCGGGCATTTTAAAACGGGGTACCACTTCAACCTGGGATTCTATGGAAGTACAGATTTCCCGGATACGCGGCAGCAGAGCGGCGTGGTCTCTGGCTGATAGTCTGAGCTGACTGGTGGCAAATGTAATGGAGGCGTATTCCACACCGGGAAGCTCTTTGATTTTGGCCTCCATTTTGGCAGCACAGTTTGCGCAGCCCAGATTTTTTAAAATATAAACTTTCTTTTCACAGTCGGCATCAGGCATATGGCACCTGCAGTTGGCAAGGCTTTCGCCGCAGATATCGCAGTATTCCTCATGTGGATGGCAGAGTTCACACTGGCAGTCCGCCGGATGCCCGGGGGTGTGATGTGAGCCCGCATGTCCGTGAGAGTGGCCGCCGTGGTCATGGTCGCAGCCGCAGTCGCAATGTTCGCCATGGTCATGGTCACAGCCACAATCGCAAAGCTCGCCATGCGTATGCTCATGTGTATGTTCGTGAGAATGACCGCCATGGTCATGGTCACAGCCACAATCGCAAAGCTCGCCATGCGCATGCTCGTGTGTATGTTCGTGAGAATGACCGCCATGGTCATGGTCACAGCCACAATCGTAAAGCTCGCCATGCGCATGCTCGTGTGTATGTTCGTGAGAATGACCGCCATGGTCATGGTCACAGCCACAATCGCAAAGCTCGCCATGCGTATGCTCGTGTGTATGTTCATGAGAATGACCGTCATGGCTGTGTTCACAGCCACAGCCGCAATGCTCATCATGCGTCTGCTGATGAACATTCTCACCTTCAGGCTTCCGCAGTTCACCGGAAGAGGCTTTCTTTTCCTGCTTCATATTCAGTCCCTCCAAATCTATTTTTCTATCTATGTAACTATAGTATATTAAACATATGAATATCTGTTCATATATTAATATGAATAGACCAAAAAGTCAATATAAATAAAGAAAAAAGTAAAAGAAATCAAAAATACCCCCTCCTGTTGAAAAACCTGATTGCGGCCCGGTCAAAATGGAGATATAATGGGAAATAACATCTGGCCCCAGGGCCGGAGTGTGCTTAACGGCAGTGGTGCCTAACGGCAGAGGCGTTTTTATTTAGAATGCAGGAAGGATAGAAGCATGTCATTTATAGAATTCCAACATGTGAAAAAAATATACGGCAGTAAAAATGAAGTGGAGATCAGAGCTCTGGATGACGCCAGTTTTTCTGTGGAAAAAGGCGAGCTGGCGGTGATTTTGGGTGCATCGGGAGCAGGGAAGACCACAGCTCTTAATATTCTGGGCGGTATGGACAGTGCCACCGAGGGAGAGGTCATTGTGGACGGCAGACATGTAAATGAATATAAAGCAAAGGATCTGGTCACATACAGACGCAATGACGTGGGCTTTGTATTTCAGTTCTATAACCTTGTTCCAAACTTAACCGCCCTTGAAAATGTAGAGCTGGCTGTACAGATATGCAAAGATTCCCTGGACCCGGCCACTGTTTTGGGAAAAGTAGGGCTTGCGGAGCGGACATCTAATTTTCCGGCACAGCTCTCCGGCGGTGAGCAGCAGAGGGTAGCCATTGCCAGGGCGATCGCCAAGAACCCCAAGCTTTTACTTTGTGATGAACCCACAGGTGCCCTGGACTATAATACAGGCAAACAGATTCTGCAGCTTTTGCAGGACACCTGCCGCAAGGAACATATGACTGTTATTATCATTACCCACAACTCTGCGCTGGCCCCCATGGCTGACCGTGTGATCCGATTCAGGAGCGGTAAAGTGACAGAGATAACAAAAAATGACCACCCCATACCGGTGGAGAAAATCGAATGGTAACAGAGAGCAAAACAGAACAGGAGGATAGACCTATGAATATAAAAGAAGCAACCAGAAAAATGAAACAGGACAGTTTCCGCATGGCAGCCCTCAGCGGGGAGCAGAGAAATGCCGCTTTAGAGGCAGTAAGAATCGCTCTTCTTGCTAACCGGGAAGCCATATTCAAAGCCAATCATGAGGATATGGAAGCGGCTGAAAAGGCAGGGATCGCGGCAGCTGTGATGAAAAGACTGAAATTCGATGAGCATAAGCTGCAGGATGTAACCGCCGGAATCGCTGAACTCATCAAACTGCCGGACCCGCTCTCAAAGGTGCAGCTTGCCAGGGAACTGGATAAAGGTCTGGAACTTTACCGGGTGACGTGTCCCATCGGTGTGATCGGCATCATATTTGAAGCCAGGCCGGACGCGCTGGTACAGATTTCTTCCCTCTGTTTAAAGAGTGGGAACTGTGCCATCTTAAAAGGCGGCAAAGAGACAGCGAGGACCAACAAAGTTCTGTTTGAGATCATCTATCAGGCAGCCGTGCATGAAGGCGTGCCGGAAGGGTGTATGCTGCAGGCCGAGCTTCATAATGAGATCGACGAACTGCTGTCCTGCCATGAGACAGTAGATCTGCTCATTCCCAGAGGTTCCAATCAGTTTGTACAGTATATTATGAACAATACGAAAATACCGGTTATGGGTCATGCCGACGGGGTGTGCCATATTTATGTGGATGCATGTTACGATAAGGAAAAGGCAGTCCCCATTATCATAGATGCCAAGACACAGTATACAGCAGCCTGCAACGCTGTGGAAACGCTGCTTGTAAACAGAGAGGCAGCAGAGGAGTTTCTGCCGGTCATAAGCAAAGCTCTGGGAGAGAACCATGTAAAAGTGAGAGGAACCCGTGAAGTGGCAGAAATCATTCCCTGTGAAATCATGGAGGAGGACGCATTCGATACAGAGTATCTGGATCTGGTGTTATCTGTGAAACTGGTGGACAGTGTACAGGAAGCAGTGGAACACATTAACCGGTTCGGCTCCCATCACACAGACTGCATTATCACAGAGAACAGGGACACTGCGCTGACCTTTATGCAGCTTGTGGATTCTGCCGGTGTATATCAGAACTGCTCCACGCGGTTTGCTGACGGTTTCCGCTACGGATTCGGCGCGGAAGTGGGAATCAGTACCGGTAAAATCCATGCCCGGGGTCCCGTGGGACTGGAGGGGCTTGTGACATATAAATATAAACTGTTCGGCAGCGGACAGATTGTGGGGGACTACGCGGGCGGCAAAAAGCAGTTCCATTTTAAAGACCTGGAGGCATAACAAGGAATGATAGAAAAAGCAAAGACACTGCTGCTGAGTCTGACACCCATTGCCCTTATGTATATCATTCAGATTGCCGCGGCATTGGGCGGACAGGTTCTTATACTTTTGACAGGCCAATTTATGACCGCGATCCATGTGTACCAGTCGCCGGTCATGGATTATGTGGTGAACCAGTATGTGTATATTGTCAGTGCTGCCTCCTACGGGATCTTTCTGCTGGCGGGATATTTCTGGTACCGCAGGGTGATGGCTGACAGACGTGCCGCTTATCTGGAGAGAGGCCACAAGGCCGCTCTTAACTCAGGCGCAATTCTGGGAATCTTTTTTGTGGCCCTGTTCATCCAGTTTGCGGTCACCAGCCTTCTCAATATACTTGCAGTGGTGGCACCAGATCTGATGGGGCATTATATGGAAGTGATGAAAGGGCTGGGCATGGCGGAGCCATCCATACTGTCTATGTTCTATGTGGTCGTGATGGCACCCCTGGCGGAAGAGCTTCTCATGCGCGGGCTCTGTCTGAAAATACTGGAGAGAAGCTTTCCTTTCTGGGCGGCGAATTTCCTCCAGGCGTTGTTTTTCGGCCTTTACCATATGAATCTGATACAGGGCTGTTATGCCTTTTTAATGGGTCTGATCCTGGGCAGACTGGTTAAGAAATACGGTACCCTGAAGGCATCCATGCTCTGCCATTTTATCATTAACTTCAGCGGACAGGTGATATCTGTAATTAATTTCAGTGTGTTGGGAATCTTTCTCGGTACCCTGGTATGTGCAGGTGTCCTGGTGGTTTTGTATATATGGGAAAAACGGAAAAACGAGGATTATCTGTATCGATAACCAGGTATCAATGAAATAAAACAGTGCGAAACGGTGATCACGCTGCTGGGCTTCTGCCATATAACAGCGGCATCACCGTTTTTTTATATATCCGGTTGACAACTATCTTTGTCAGGTGCTATAATCAATGACAAGAAAAGTTGTCAAAATGACAAAGGATTTTGTCATAAAGGAGGGGTGGGAATGTCGTTGCACAACCGCCTGAAAGAATACAGGGCAAAACTGGATATCAACCAGCAGGAAATGGGGCGGCGTGTCGGAGCATCCCGGCAGACCATCAGCCTGATCGAGCGTGGAGATTACTCTCCGTCTGTTACGCTGGCGCTTAAAATAGCCAAAGAATGCGGAGCGTCTGTGGAGGATATTTTTTGGTATGTGGAGGACGGGAATGAATAGGAATAGAAAAGAGAAAAAAGGATATCTGGAATTTATGATAATCATTCTGGTCAGTGGTCTCTTCGGCGGTGTCGGAGCTTTAGTCATCGGCGATCACGGCAGGGATGTGGAGGAACTGGGCAGGTTTTTGGAAAGTGTCATTGGCAGGGGCGCCTTTTATCTGATCGTACTTATGTCCATTTTGGGCAGTATTGCCAATATATATATGGTTATGAGTGTCAGAAAGAAATGCCGGGACTGGGATGGAGAGGATGACGAGATAGCGGAACAAATAGAAAAGTACAACAACCGCTGTCAGGGAATCATAACATGCTGTGCTACCATCACAATGGTGCTGAGCGGCGTTAACATTGTCTATGCGTTTCACAGAGCACAGAGTCTGCCCAACATTGTAGTCATGTCAACGCTGTTTGTACTGTACAGTCTGTGGTGTGCTTTTTCAGAGCATCTGCTGGTGGAGCAGACCAAGAAAATGAACCCTGAGAAAAAAGGAAATGCCCTTTCCCTTCATTTTAACCGGGATTGGGTCGGAAGCTGTGATGAACAGGAAAAGGCCAGGATGTATGAAGCGGCCTATATTGTCTACAAAAATTCCTTTGTTCTGTACACAGGAATCTTTATTTTTATGCTGATGCTGACTGTTGCGGTAGACATTGGCGTACTGCCATTTCTTATACTGGGAATTATCTGGACGTTCCAGAATGTTCTATATATGTGCAGCTATGAAAAGAAACGTTAAGAGGTATGAAACAAGGAGGAGTATATGAGTTTAGTAGTGGAAAATCTGACGAAGCGGTTCGGAGAAAAAACCGCGGTTGACCACCTGTCTTTTTCCATGGAGACACCGGGGGTATTTGGCCTTCTGGGAACCAATGGAGCCGGTAAGACCACAACGATCCGGACAATACTGGGTATCATGGAAGCTGATGAGGGGAAAGCCCAGTGGAACGGCAGGAAAATCAACAGGGAGACGCTGGCTTTCGGTTATCTGCCGGAGGAGCGCGGCATCTATATGAAGACAAAGGTTCTGGAACAGCTTGTCTATTTCGGCATGCTCCGGGGCATGAAGCGGGAAGCAGCGAAGAAGGCGGCTCTTGGCTATATGGAACGCCTTGAGGTTATGGAGTATAAAAACATGCCGGCCGAAAAGCTCTCAAAAGGAAACCAGCAGAAGATCCAGCTCATCTCTGCGATCATCCACAACCCAAGGCTTGTTTTTCTGGATGAACCATTCTCGGGTTTGGACCCGGTGAACGGAAAGATGCTCAGGGATCTGGTGTCTGAGCTTGTGGACGAAGGGAAATACATTATCCTGAGCACCCACCAGATGGAGACTGTGGAGGAATATTGTAAGAATCTTCTGATCCTGAACCGTGGCAGAACAATCCTGCAGGGTAATTTAAAAGAGATAAAGTCAGCCTTTGGGCATACAAATCTATGCGTCACAGTCAATGCAGATGTGGATGGAATGGCACAGGAGGAAGGCCTTCAGGTCTTTGAAAAACGTGCCGCTGAGACAGAGTATAAAATTGACGGAGATGAGATGGCACACAGATTTCTGAAGAGAATGCTGGACGCGGGAATCTATCCCGACAAATTTGAGATCAGGGAACCATCTCTACAGGAGATTTTTGTCAGAAAGGCAGGGGAGACAGAATGAGACAGATAACAACCGTATTTGCATATACCTTAAAAGAGGCTGCCAGAAAGAAAGCCTTCATTGTATCTACCTTGATCATTATGATCATGGTGCTGGCCCTGTGTCTGGCCCCCCGTATTATTTCCGCAGTGAAGGGCAGCGGGGAGGAAGAACAGACCGGTACGGAAAATTCCGCAGAACAGGCGGCTGTAAGCGATGACGCGGCCATCTGCTATCTGGTTGACCAGACAGGGATTTTTGAGAAGAATCTGGATACCCTGAAAAGTGTATATCCGGACAGGAATTTTAAGACAGCGGCAAAGGAAGAGGAGGAAGGTATCCGCAGCGATATCAGGGAGAATGAGAACAATTCTCTGATCTCCATTGAGGAGAAGGACGGTCTACCCTATATCCGTGTGGTGAATGCCAATTTCATGAAGGGCATAAGCTCCCAGAAAATATCGGATATCTGTAATAAAATATGGCAGAAGAATATCCTGGAGGAGAGCGGTGTTGACGGTGAAACCATAGCCAGGTCCACCATTTCCCTGCCATACACGGAGGAAGCAGCAGGTGATATGGATATTACCGGTTATATTCTGGGTCTTGCTGTGGTATTTATCATGTTTTTCGCAGTATATTATTATGGATACGGCGTGGCTATGTCCGTGGCGTCTGAGAAGACATCACGTGTTATGGAGACCCTGGTCGTCTCTGCAAAGCCGTCCAGGATCCTGATCGGAAAATGTCTGGCAATGGGTGTACTGGGACTTCTTCAGATGGTGGGGATCATTGTCTTTGCCCTTATATGTTATACCGCTTTTGTTCCTTCCAATTTTAACATAGGCGGAGTGCCCATTGATTTTTCAAGTATTACGCCGTTCACCCTGTTGATCTTACTGGTTTATTTTGTCCTCGGATATTCCCTGTACGCAGTGATGAACTCTGTGTGCGGCGCGGCTGTGAGCAAAGTGGAAGATTTGAATTCTGCCATGATGCCTGTGATGTTCATCAGCCTTGGAAGCTTTTATCTGGGGTATTTCACAGCTATTGCAGGAGGCGGAAGCAGCGGACTTACCAAGTTTGCCATGTACCTGCCGTTTTCCTCCCCCTTCTCTGTGCCGTTCACTCTTCTGACCGGAGGGATGAAAGCCGGGGATCTGGCAGTCTCCATGGGACTTCTGCTCATCTTTATCCTTGTGATCGCAGCAGTGTCCATAAGAGTGTACAGCGCCTCCGTTCTGCATTATGGGAACAAGTTGAAAATGAAAGAACTTTTGAAAATGAGATAAAAGGATATGATAAAAAAGAGGGAGCAGTCAAGATGGCTGTTCCCTCTTTTAAAATAAAAGAGATGGTCAAAGATTATTGTAACTATTCAGCCAGCTGAATAGTTACGGGTATTCGCCCATTAAAAATCGCTTCGCGATGGGGCGAATACCTGCCGCCACTACTCTTTTGCACGGTCAGCGCAGTAAATGCGCTGACCTGACTGAACAGTTACAGATTATTTTACTTTGGAAAGTGCTGCATTGTCGGCAACGATGGTCACATCCGGGTGAAGCTGCAGAATGGATGCAGGAACCTGAGGTGTGATAGGTCCATTGATGATCTTGTTCAGGATTTCCGCTTTGTCCTCACCGCTTACCACAACAAGGATCTTCTTTGCGCTCATGATGGTGCCGATCCCCATGGTGTAAGCCTGTCTCGGTACGTCGGATTCTTTTTCAAAGAAACGCTTATTGGCCTGGATGGTGCTCTCTGTCAGGTCAACACAATGTGTGATCTTCGGGAAGTCCTCTGCTGGCTCGTTGAAGCCGATGTGTCCGTTATGGCCAAGGCCCAGAAGCTGCAGGTCAATACCGCCTAAGTCACGGATGATCTGCTCATACATCTGGCAGGCCTGGTCACTGTTCTCCTGCAGTCCGTCCGGCACGAAGGTGTGGTCCTTGCGGATATTTACATGGTCGAACAGGTTTGTGTTCATGAAGTAACGGTAGCTCTGGTCATTTTCCGGGCTTAAGCCTCTGTATTCATCGAGATTGCAGGAGGAAAGTGTGGAGAAGTCCAAATCTCCGTTTTTATACCATTCCACCAGGTTCTTATATGTGCCCACCGGTGTTGATCCGGTAGCCAGACCGAGAACGCAGTCAGGTTTTAATACAATCTGAGCAGCAATGATGTGTGCTGCCTTTTTGCTCATTTCATCGTAGTCTTTTGTTCTGTAGATTTTCATAACACATTCTCCTTTATTGCGAGCCCCCATTGAACCGTGCTCTTTTTCTTCATTATAATATGAATAGTCTTGTAAAACAATGATAAAATTCTGAAAGAAGTTTCAGAATTATGGCCTTTCGGCAAGCAGCTTGATGGATGAGGCATATTCGGAAGGGGTCATGCCTGCAAGCTTTTTAAACTGCCTGGAAAAATAATGGATGGAAGTATAGCCGAGAAAGTCTGATATCTGGGTGAAATTGTGATGGTTCTCCCGTATGAGCTGTTTGGCCAGCTCGATTTTAAGCCGTGAGAAATATTCAATGACACCGCACTGGTTCTGCTCCCGGAAAAGTTTTTGAAGCTGGGAACGCCCGATGAGGTTTGCCCTGCAGATCTCGTCAATGGTCAGATGTTCGCGGATATGTTCTTCCAGGTAAGTGGTGATCCGCTTATAAATGATGGCATCGTTTTTCTGCTTGATGGATTTGACAACAGCAGGCGCTGTGCTGCGGCCTTTCATCTGCTCTCTCACAAGGTGTATGAGGAGCTGCTCCAGATAAAGCTTGATGAGCTGTTCTGAACCGAATGCAGCTTCCGGGAGCCGCTCCATATGTGTGGTATACGGGTCATCAAGCGGTGTGGCGATGCATCGTCTTGCCTCATAGATGATCTGGGCCATGAGATAGCGGGCTGTCTCACTGATATCTGTGATCAGCTCCTCAAAATACTGCATAGCCGGAGAGTTACATTCAAATGAAATGACCACCAGATTTGGCGCGATCCGGCCATTGGCCTTCAGACTGTGGAATTCATTTGGTTTGTGGAAAGCGATCTGTCCCCTTTTCAGTGTGTGGGGCCGGTCACCTGCCATGATATCTACCTCTCCTTTGTCAACGCAGAGAAATTCCCAGAAATTATGGGATTCACCGGGAAAGCTAAAGTCACTCATATATTCAAAATAGTGTATGGTGACAACTTTGGAGATACTGATATCTTCTCTTAATTCAAGACTTTCAAACGGCATAAGACACCTCCATAGCATGAATACATTATAAAACAACTTTTTCAGAAAAACCATACAGTTTCGTCAGTTGGACTATTACGGAAAAAAAACAGCAAGAAATGCAGGGGGTGCTGTCTGTAATCAGAAATATCACCAGGTCAAAACAAAAACCGCATTTGTACAATCAGATTGCATTTCCAGTAAAAATATTATGTCTGCCTGTAGGATATAACTTGTCAAATTTAGATGCGCTTACTCTATTTATAGTGTTATATGCATAAAAAAATCGTCAAAAATTGTAGATTTCTGCAGAAAAATATAATTTAAGAATTTATTAAGATAAATAACATATCAAATTGTGTAAAGAACAATCGTACAAATATGGTATACTGAAAAAGTGTATCTTTCCATTGCTTTTACATGTGGTGAAAAAAAAGGATGTGTAGTATAATGGGTAACAGGCAGGAACAAAGAGATAACCTGCATCCGGAAAATGCATTCGTAAGGAGGAGCAATGAAGATGAAAGAACCGGTATTAGTAGTTATGGCAGCAGGGATGGGAAGCCGTTACGGCGGCTTGAAACAGATTGACCCCATTGACGAACAGGGGCATATCATTATGGATTTTTCCATCTATGACGCAGTGAAGGCAGGATTTAAAAAGGTAGTATTTATAATAAAGAGAGCCAATGAGAAGGATTTCCGTGAGGCGATCGGTGACCGTCTGAGCAGACATATCCAGGTGGAATATGTATTCCAGGAGCTGGAGAATATTCCGGAGGGATTTTCAGTGCCCGAGGGCAGGGTAAAACCCTGGGGAACCGGACACGCGGTACTTAGCTGTATGGACGTGGTGGATGCGCCTTTTGCAGTCATCAACGCAGATGATTACTACGGTGCCCATGCCTTTCGGATGATCTATGATTACCTGACCACACATGAGGACAATGACAAATACCGTTATACCATGGTTGGCTATGTGCTGGAGAATACTCTCACGGAGAACGGACACGTGGCAAGAGGCGTCTGCGAAACAGACGAAAACCATTATCTTGTGGGAATCCATGAGAGGACCCATATTGAGAAGCGGCCGGATGGAGCGGCTTACACAGAGGATGAAGGCAGAACATGGACAGAGATTCCAAAGGGAAGCACGGTTTCCATGAATATGTGGGGCTTTACAGCCAGCATACTGAAAGAGCTTGGAGACAGATTCCCCCTGTTCCTTGAGAAAAACCTGCAGAGCAATCCCATGAAGTGTGAGTATTTCCTGCCCTCAGTGGTAGGTGAGCTGCTGGCAGAAGACAAGGCTACAGTGGAAGTCCTCAAATCCATGGATAAATGGTACGGTGTTACATATAAAGAGGATAAGCCGGTGGTAGTTGCTGCCATCAGAACATTAAAAGAAAGCGGCCTCTATCCGGAGAAACTTTGGGAGGAATAACAAGTGAGCGGCGAGGAACTGATACGCAGAGAGGTAATTGAGAACTTTGCATTTCCGGGAAAGCTGGTGGAGGAGATTCCATACGGCAGCGGACATATAAATGATACCTTCCGTCTGGTATGTGAGACGGAGCAGGGCAGGAGGAGATATATCCTCCAGAGGATGAATAAGAGTATTTTCCACAAACCTGTGGAGCTGATGGAGAATATTGTGGGTGTCACATCCTGGCTCAGGAAGAAGATCCTGGCAAATGGCGGAGATGCCGACAGGGAGACCCTGAACATTATCCATGCCAGGGACGGAAGGCCTTATTATGTGGACTGTGCCGGTGATTACTGGAGAGCGTATCTGTTCATCGAGGGCGCAAGCTGTTATGACAAGGTGGAGAACAAAGAAGATTTCTACCAGAGTGCAGTTGCTTTCGGGCATTTCCAGGGAATGCTGTCGGATTATCCGGCAGAGACTCTGCACGAGACGATCGTAAATTTCCACAACACGGCAAGCAGGCTTGAAGATTTTAAGGCAGCCGTGGAGCGCGATACCTGTGGTTACGCCGGCAGCGTGCAGAGGGAGATCCGGTTTGTGCTGGAGCGGGAGAACCTGGCCCATGTGCTGGGGGAGCTGCAGGCTGAGAAGAAGCTGCCCCTTCGGGTGACCCACAATGATACAAAGCTCAACAATATTATGATAGATGATAAGACAGGCAGGGCAATCTGTGTCATTGACCTGGATACGGTAATGCCGGGACTGGCAGTCAATGATTTCGGGGATTCCATCCGTTTCGGCGCCAGCACTGCGGATGAGGATGAGAGGGATTTGTCCAAAGTCTCATGTGACATGGAATTGTTTGAGCTGTATACAAAGGGATTTGTGGAGGGCTGCGCAGGCAGCCTGACAGATAAGGAGCTGGACATGCTGCCCATAGGCGCCATGGTTATGACATATGAATGCGGAATGCGTTTTCTGGCCGATTATCTGGACGGGGATATCTATTTCAAGACGCACCGGGAGGGCCATAATCTTGACCGGTGCCGTACACAGTTCAAGCTGGTTGCGGATATGGAGAAAAAGCTCTCAGCCATGAACGCCATTGTAGATAAATACAGGTAGAGAAAAATTTTCCTTTTCTTTTCAGGAAAAAAGTGTTAAAGTAGTTATGAACAGAAAATATGTTTTAAAACAGGATAGTTAGAAGGAGGAGTTGTAAAATGGCAATTTTAGTGACAGGCGGTGCTGGTTACATCGGAAGCCATACGGTAGTGGAACTGCAGACTGCAGGATATGATGTAGTGGTACTGGACAACCTCAGTAACTCCAGTGAGAAATCTTTACAGAGAGTGGAGAAGATCACAGGCAAACCGGTTACCTTTTATAAGGCAGACATTCTTGACAGGGATGCGCTGAATGCTGTTTTCGAGAAAGAGAGCATTGATTCCTGTATCCATTTTGCAGGGCTGAAGGCTGTAGGGGAATCTGTACAGAAACCCTGGGAATATTATGAGAATAATATTGCAGGAACCCTGACTTTGGTGGATGTCATGAGAAAACATGGCGTAAAAAATATCATTTTCTCATCCTCCGCAACCGTATATGGGGACCCGGCTTTTGTGCCTATCACAGAAGAGTGTCCGAAGGGACAGTGCACAAACCCTTATGGCTGGACTAAATCCATGCTGGAGCAGATCTTAATGGATATCCAGAAAGCTGATCCGGAATGGAATGTAGTGCTTCTGCGTTACTTCAACCCGATCGGAGCCCATAAGAGCGGCATGATTGGAGAGAACCCCAACGGAATTCCTAACAACCTGATGCCATATATCACACAGGTAGCTGTGGGTAAATTAAAAGAGCTGGGCGTATTCGGCAATGACTATGACACTCCGGACGGAACCGGCGTGCGCGATTACATACATGTGGTAGACCTGGCAAAGGGCCATGTGAAAGCCCTGAAGAAGATTGAGGAGAAAGCAGGCCTGAAGGTTTACAATCTGGGAACCGGCATCGGCTACAGTGTTCTCGACATTGTAAAAAACTTTGAGGAAGCAACCGGCGTAAAAATCCCCTATGTGATCAAAGACCGCCGTGCAGGCGATATTGCCACCTGCTATTCCAGCGCAGAGAAAGCGGAAAAAGAACTGGGATGGAAAGCGGAATTCGGGATCAAGGAAATGTGTGCGGATTCCTGGAAATGGCAGTCAAACAATCCGAATGGTTATGAGGAATAAAAAATAAGATTTTGTATAAAAACAGCACCCTATGCAGAATATGGGGTGCTGTTTTATGCTTGGTTTTAATATAATCTTTTGTGTTCGTAGACCGGTTCACAGGTAAGCTGCACAGACAGCTTCTGGAAAATAGTCCTGTCCACAGCGGAGAGCATCACAGAGGAATGTACCTGGCATCCTTTCAGCTTTGGAAGCTGTTCCAGTGCTTTCTTAGCCACATCGCTGGTTGCGGCGGAGCTTGAAAGGGCGATGAGCACCTCATCTGTGTGCAGGCGCGGATTCTTGCTTCCGAGATAGGCTGTCTTCAGCTTCTGGATAGGCTCAATGGAGGCCGGGGAAATAACATGGGTCTCATGGGGTATCTCTGCCAGCTCCTTTAAGGTATTGAGCAGCAGTGCAGCGGATGCGCCCAGAAGATCGGAGGTCTTGCCTGTGATGATGCGGCCGTCCGAAAGTTCAAGAGCCGCAGCCGGGGCACCGGTCACCTCTGCCCTGAGAAGCGCTGCACTGGTGGTTCTGCGGTCTTCCGTGGAGATATGTGCCTGCTTCATCAAAAGTTCCAGTTTGAAGACCTCCTCCTGTGTGCGGGTCCCTTCAGCCTGGCCGTCAATGGCCTGATAATAACGGCGGATGATCTCCTGTTTGGAGGCTTCCCTGCAGGCTTCATCGTCAATGATACAGTTTCCTGCCATATTGACACCCATATCGGTTGGGGACTGGTATGGGCACTGTCCGAAGATGCGCTCGAAGATTGCACTCAGCACAGGGAAAATCTCCACATCACGGTTATAGTTTACCGTAGTTTCGCCGTAAGCGTCCAGATGGAAGGGGTCGATCATATTTACGTCATTCAAATCTGCGGTCGCCGCTTCGTATGCCAGGTTTACCGGATGCTTCAGCGGGATATTCCAGATCGGGAAAGTCTCGAATTTTGCATAGCCTGCATGGATCCCTCTTTTGTGCTCGTGGTAGAGCTGGGACAGACAGGTGGCCATTTTTCCGCTTCCGGGACCTGGTGCTGTGACAACCACAAGGGGTCTGGTGGTTTCGATGTATTGGTTTTTGCCGTAGCCTTCATCGCTCACGATGAGGGGAATATTGCTGGGGTATCCTTCTATGGGATAGTGCAGATAAACTTTGATGCCCAGTTTTTCCAGCTTGTCTTTGTATTTATTGGCGCTGTTCTGCCCGGAATACTGGGTGATGACAACGCTTCCCACATAAAATCCTCTGCCTCTGAAGGCGTCTATCAGGCGGAGCACATCAATATCATAAGTAATGCCTAAATCCCCGCGGACTTTATTTTTCTCAATATCACCGGCGCTGATAACAATAACGATCTCTGCGTGGTCGCTGAGCTGCATCAGCATGCGAAGCTTACTGTCAGGGGCAAAGCCGGGCAGAACCCTGGATGCGTGGTAGTCGTCAAAAAGCTTTCCGCCGAATTCCAGATACAGTTTGTTGTCAAACTGATTGATCCGCTGGCGGATGTGTTCTGACTGCATGGACAAATATTTGTCATTATCAAATCCGATTTTCATTTTTTTCTATGCCTCTATTCTACAAAATATTGGGGTATGTGATGTCGCCTTCCATAGTATACTACAAAAGATAGAGGAAATTCCAGTAGCTAAGGGAAAAATATATCATTTTGTTCAGATTACACAGAATAACAGGGAAATTAACAAAAGTTTTATAAATGTGTCAGCTTTTTCATAATCTTCTTATTGATTTATCAAGTCCCAATCCGTATAATAGAAGAGATAATAATAGGAGGAAAGAGATGGATCAAAACCAAAATAGAAACCAGGACCCAAATAAAAAAAGTCCTCAAAATAAGCAGTCCCTTTTGGTGCTCCTGATTTGTATCATAGTCATGCTGCTCTGTATGAATATGATGACAAATATAGGCAAAAAAGATACCAGCAAAATTGATTACAGTGAATTTATCACAATGCTGGACAAAGGGGAAGTAGAGAGTGTAGTTCTGAAATCCGATACTCTGACAGTTACCCTGAAGCATGGTACTGGCATGGCAGCGCAGACCAAGACGGTTACACTGATGGAGGATTTGAGTGAACTTACCAAACGTCTTGAAAAAGCAGGTGTTAAAAGTTTTGACAAGGAGCAGCCCAACATAGCAGGAGAGCTGATATACAGCCTGCTGAGTATTCTGATACCGGTTGTTTTGATGGTTGCCCTGTTCAGCTTTATGTTCCGCCGGATGAATAAAGGCGGCGGTATGATGGGCGGTGTCGGCAAGAGCAAGGCCAAAGCCTATGTGCAGAAAGAGACCGGAGTCACCTTCCGGGATGTGGCAGGCCAGGATGAGGCCAAGGAATCTCTCCAGGAGGTGGTGGATTTCCTTCACAATCCGGGGAAATATACGGCTATTGGTGCCAAGCTGCCCAAAGGTGCCCTGCTGGTAGGCCCTCCGGGAACCGGTAAGACGCTGCTTGCCAAGGCAGTGGCCGGAGAAGCCCATGTTCCGTTTTTCTCCCTGTCCGGTTCGGACTTTGTGGAAATGTTCGTAGGTGTGGGTGCCTCCCGTGTGCGTGATCTGTTTGAGGAAGCCAAGAAAAATGCCCCGTGTATCATCTTTATTGATGAGGTGGATGCCATCGGAAAGACACGTGATACCAGATTCGGCGGCAATGATGAGCGTGAACAGACATTGAACCAGCTTCTGGCTGAGATGGATGGATTTGATACATCAAAAGGTCTTCTGATCCTTGCGGCAACCAACAGGCCCGAAGTATTGGACCCGGCACTTCTGCGGCCGGGACGTTTTGACAGACGCGTTATCGTAGACAGGCCTGATCTGAAGGGCAGGGTAAATATTCTTAAGGTACATGCAAAAAGTGTCTCCCTGGATGAGACTGTGGATCTGGAGGCGATTGCCCTTGCTACGTCAGGAGCTGTAGGTTCTGACCTGGCGAATATGATCAATGAGGCAGCTATCCTGGCTGTCAAGAACGGCAGAAAGGCAGTTTCCCAGAAGGACCTGCTGGAAGCCGTGGAGGTAGTACTGGTAGGTAAGGAGAAGAAAGACAGGATCTTAAGCGCAGAGGAGCGCAAGATCGTCTCTTACCATGAAGTGGGCCATGCTCTTGTGAGCGCGCTCCAGAAGGACTCCGAACCGGTTCAGAAGATCACCATTGTACCGCGTACTATGGGTGCCCTGGGATATGTCATGCATGTGCCGGAGGAAGAGAAATTCCTGAATACGAGAAAAGAGCTGGAAGCCATGCTGGTCGGATATCTGGGCGGCCGTGCGGCAGAGGAGATCGTGTTTGACACTGTGACTACAGGTGCCGCCAACGATATTGAACAGGCTACAAAAGTGGCCCGTGCCATGATAACTCAGTATGGCATGTCTGACCGTTTCGGTCTTATGGGACTTGCAGATACCCAGAGTCAGTACCTGGACGGCCGCGCGGTGTTAAACTGCGGCGATGCAACAGCAACAGAGATCGACCATGAAGTGATGAAGCTTCTGAAGGTTTCCTACGATGAGGCGAAACGTCTGCTCAGTGCCAACAGGGAAGCGCTTGATAAGATTGCTGATTTCCTGATCCAGCGTGAGACGATCACAGGCAAAGAGTTCATGAGGATTTTCAGAGAGATCAAGGGAATCAAGGAGCCGGAGGAGAAGAAACGTATTGCTGAAAAAGGCGGAGCTTCGGCAGCCCCGGCAATAAACGTACCGGCAGATGCGCAGAACGGGACAGCAGGAGATGCAGCAGCTCCGGCAGCCCCGGCGATAAACGGGCCGATGGATGCGGAGAACGGGACAGCAGCTCCCGCAGTTTCGGAACCCGAGCAGAATCCCGTGATTCACACCGTGTCAGGAAGCACAGCACAAGAGGAAGAAAAAAAATAATCGTACACCTGTTCCTTTTAACAGGAGGATATGATAGAATAAAGGAAGTTATCGCATGGCGGTAACTTCTTTTTCTTTAATATTTCCGGGCAGACAGGTATTTTTACAACCGGAAGCTGTGAGGAGGAATACATGTTTAACATAGAGGAAGAACTGAAAAAGCTGCCGGCCAGGCCCGGTGTCTATATCATGCACGATGCTGACGACACCATCATCTATGTGGGCAAGGCCATCAGCCTGAAAAACAGGGTGCGCCAGTATTTTCAGGGCAGCCGTAATCTGGGAATCCGTAAGGAACAGATGGTGGAACAGATCGCCAGATTTGAATATATCATCACAGATTCCGAGCTGGAGGCTCTGGTCCTGGAGTGCAACCTCATAAAAGAACACACGCCAAAATACAACATTCTTTTGAAGGATGACAAGACATATCCCTTTATCAAAGTCACTGTGGGGGAGGAGTATCCCAGGATACAGATCGTCCGCAGAGTGAAAAAAGATAAATCCCGCTATTACGGCCCCTACTCCAGCGCCATGGCGGTGAAGGATGTGGTGGAGCTTACCACAAAGCTCTACCGCCTCAGAACATGCAGCAGAAATCTTCCGAAGGATATCGGTAAGGAACGCCCCTGTCTCTATCACCAGATCCATCAGTGTGATGCTCCCTGCCAGGGGTATATTTCAAAGGAAGAGTACAGGAAAAAGGTGGATAAGCTGCTGGATTTCCTCAACGGAAACCACAAAGAAATCTTAAAAGAACTGGAGGAAAAGATGCTGGCAGCCTCCCAGGAGATGAATTTTGAGGATGCTGCCCAGTACAGGGATCTGATCCAGAGTGTAAAGCGGATCGGGGAGAGGCAGAAGATCACAGACCAGCATGGGGAGGACAAGGACGTTGTGGCGGTTGCCCAGGATGGAGAGGACGCAGTGGCGCAGGTATTCTTTATCCGCGGCGGCAAGCTCATAGGAAGGGATCATTTCTACCTGAAAGTTGCCAAGGAGGACCAGCGGGCCCAGATCATTTCCAGCTTCCTGAAACAGTTCTATGCGGGAACACCCTTTATTCCAAAAGAAATCATGATCCAGGAGGAGATTGAGGACCGCGAAGTGATCACTCAGTGGCTGGAAAAGAGAAAGGGAAGGAAAGTGCACATACGGATTCCGAAGAAAGGAACCAAGGAAAAGCTGGTGGAGCTGGCCCAGAGGAACGCGGAGCTTGTACTCAGTCAGGACAAGGAGCGCATCAAGCGTGAGGAGGGCAGAACCATCGGCGCAATGAAAGAGATTGCCGGCAAACTGGCCCTGCCTGGATTGGAGCGGATAGAGGCCTATGATATTTCCAATATCAGCGGATTCCAGTCTGTAGGTTCCATGATTGTTTATGAGAAGGGTAAGCCAAAACGCAGCGATTACCGGAAATTTCGTATCAAATCCGTGCAGGGACCAAATGACTATGCCAGTATGGAAGAAGTCCTGACCCGGCGTTTTGTGCACGGCCTGGATGAGCAGGAAGCCAGGAGAAAAGAAAATCTGGATGAGGAGTTCGGCAGTTTTACACGTTTCCCGGACCTGATCATGATGGACGGCGGCAGGGGGCAGGTCAACATTGCCCTGGAAGTGCTGGACAAACTGAATCTGCAGATTCCGGTCTGCGGTATGGTAAAGGATGACAAGCACAGGACCAGAGGTCTGTATTTCAACAATGAGGAGATTCCCATAGACAGGGACAGCGAAGGCTTTAAGCTGATCACCAGAATCCAGGATGAAGCTCATCGTTTTGCCATTGAATTCCACCGCTCCTTAAGAAGCAAAGGGCAGGTGCATTCCATTTTAGACGATATCCCCGGCATTGGACCGACCAGAAGAAAGGCGCTTATGAAGCAGTTCCAGGGGCCGGATAAGATGAGAGAGGCATCCCTTGAGGAGTTAAAGGCAGTCCCCTCCATGAATGAGCGGGCAGCGGAAGCTGTTTACCGATTTTTCCATGAGGAACAAGAAAAAAAGGAATAGTTTGGACAGGCTTGTTGAACTTCCAAATGCCTTATGATAAACTAAATAGGAAGAATATGAAAAGGAGAGCGTGCCATATGAAAGGTGTAGAACTGAAAAAGCTGATACAGGAATTAAGACTGTATAATAAGACACCGGATATTGATATTTCCAAAAAAAGAATCACCACACCGGATATTAACCGTCCAGCACTGCAGCTGACAGGGTATCTGGAGCATTTTGAGAATGAGCGGGTACAGATAATCGGATATGTAGAGTACACATACCTGCTTCATCTTGGACGTGAGAAGAAAATAGAGGCTTTTGAGCGTTTTGTCTCCAGCCAGATTCCCTGTGTGATATTCAGTACCATGACGGAGCCGGATGAAGATATGCTGGAGCTGGCTATGAAATACGAAGTGCCCATTCTGGTGACAGAGCAGACGACCTCCACATTTATGGCTGAGATCATCCGCTGGCTGAACGTACAGCTTGCGCCGTGTATTTCCATTCACGGTGTTTTGGTGGATGTATACGGTGAAGGTGTGCTGATCATGGGTGAGAGCGGTATTGGAAAAAGTGAGGCAGCTCTGGAGCTTATCAAGCGGGGGCACCGCCTTGTCAGTGATGACGTGGTGGAGATCCGTCGTGTCAGTGATGTGACGCTGGTAGGTTCAGCGCCGGATATCACCCGCCATTTTATCGAACTGCGCGGCATCGGAATCATTGATGTGAAGACCCTGTTCGGTGTGGAGAGCGTGAAGAACACCCAGTCTATTGACCTTGTCATCAAGCTGGAGGAGTGGAACAAGGACAGAGAATATGACCGTCTGGGTATGGAGGAGGAATATACAGAATTTCTTGGCAACAGGATCGTATGCCATTCTCTCCCTATCCGTCCAGGCAGAAACCTTGCTGTCATAGTGGAATCCGCGGCTGTTAATCACAGACAGAAAAAGATGGGCTATAATGCGGCACAGGAGCTGTACCGCCGCGTACAGGAGAATATGGCAAAGAAGAGAAACGAGGAGGACGAAGACTGATGACTGCATGGTGTTTTGGAATAGATCTGGGAGGAACAAGCGTAAAATGTGCACTGTTTCAGACAGACGGCACAGTGGAAGAGAAGTGGGAGATCAAGACCCGCGTGGAGAACGAGGGGAAAGAGATCCTTCCTGACATAGCAAAAACCATTCTGGCTAAGATGGAAGAGAAGAAAATTGCGAAAGAGGATGTAGCCGGCGTGGGAATCGGAATCCCCGGACCGGTAGATGAGAACGGAGAGATCGCCTGCGCGGTAAATCTTCACTGGGGCAGAAAGAACATTGAAAAGGAACTGGCAGAACTGACAGGCCTTGTGGTAAAAGCCGGAAACGACGCCAATGTGGCAGCACTGGGCGAAATGTGGAAGGGCGGCGGCCAGGGCTCCAAAAACCTGATTCTGGTCACTCTGGGAACCGGTGTAGGCGGCGGTATCATTGTCAATGAAAAAATGGTCACAGGCGCACACGGGGCCGGCGGCGAGATTGGACACGCATCTGTGGAGATGGAGGAAGAGGAGGCATGCAACTGCGGTAACAAAGGATGTCTGGAACAGTATGCCTCAGCAACCGGAATCGCAAGACTGGCGAGACGTGCCATGGCCTCAGGCCAGGAAGAATCCGTGCTGCGCAGTATGGAGAATGTGACAGCAAAGGATGTGTTCGATGCCTATAAGGACGGAGACGCGCTGGCAGCGAAAGTGGTAGATCAGTTTGCACGCTATCTGGGAAATGCACTGGCTATCTTCTCCTGTGTGGCTGACCCGGATGTGATCGTGATCGGCGGCGGGGTTTCCAAGGCCGGACAGGTCCTGATCGACTGTGTTGAAAAGTATTTCAGACAGTATGCATTTACAGCCTGCAAGGATACAAAGATCAAACTTGCGACTCTGGGCAATGATGCGGGAATCTATGGCGCAGCAAAATTGATCCTCAGCAAATAATAAAAGGGAATAAAAAGAGCATTTCCAATCGAATCAGGTTGGAAATGCTCTTTTTTATGCGTTATTCTGTCTCGCCGCCGCCGGGATCCTCGCCGCCTCCCTCAGGGGGAGCCGGTGTGTCCGGGTTATCCGGTGTATCCGGAGTATCAGGCGTATCAGGATTGTCCGTAGGCGTGTCGCCTCCGGGGTTATCTGTCGGTGTGTCACCGTTGTTATCCGTTGGCGTGCCGCCGTTGTTATCCGTTGGCGGATTGCCGTTGTTGTCTGTTGGGGTATCCGTCGGTGTATCGGAAGGCTCATTGCTTTCCTCTGCAGGCGGTGTGTATACCTTATTGGAGTGTACATTACACCGTTTCTTCGGGATTTCATCTGTTTCAAAATACTCCGTGATAGTAGGGCAGGCATAATTGGGAAGAAGGCCTGTCTCACTGCAGACGGTAGCTTTTTCTACGGTTGCCGGCATCTTGAAATCTGTATCTGTCTTGTCCTCGTGAAGCCTCTGCATGACCTTGCGCCACAAATCCTGATGATAAGTTCTGTAATCGCCGGAAGGCAGTTTTGTGTTGTCATCATATCCTGACCAGACTGTGCAGGTGTAATATGGTGTATAGCCTGCAAACCAAAGGTCATTATAACCCTCTGTGGTACCTGTCTTACCGGCAACATGCATGTTGTTAAGCTGAAGCCTGGTACCGGTACCGTGGTCCACAACATCCTCCATAGCGCTTGTGAGCAGATAGGCGGTGCTGGGTTTGATGACTTTTGTCTTCTCCGGTGTGTTGTCAAGGAAGACATTGCCGTCCTCATCCAGAATCTTGGTGTAGAACATAGGCTTGATATAAGTTCCGTTATTGGCGATCGCCGCATAGGCAGCGGTCAGTTCCAGATTGCTGACACCCCTTGTGATACCGCCCAGAGCGGTAGGCTGTCCGATATCAGAGTACACCTTTCCATCCACAGTCATGGTGTCCACAATGGTGGAAAAGCCGAATTTCAGCAGATATTCATAAGCAAGCTGAGGGGTTACATCTGTGATACATTTTACTGCCACAACGTTGACAGAATTAACGATGGCTTCCCGGATGGTGGTAGGGCCGCCAAAGCTGCCTGTCAGCCAGTTGTTTACCGGTTTGCCGTTTACATATTCATAATATTCATCGTCATAGACGGTTGCCAGTGTCTTGCCGCATTCGTTCAGCGCCGGTGCATAAGTGGAAACAATCTTAAAAGTAGAACCGGGCTGCCTTACCGTTCTGGTTGCTCTGTTCAGCGATAAACTGGTGGCCTTTTCACCGCGTCCTCCCACGATGGCTTTCACATATCCTGTGTGCTGATCCATAATGCACATGGAAGACTGAGGCTGAGGCGTAAAATACTTCTGCTCCGCAATGACGGTGCTTCCATCTTCGGTCTTGGCTGCTTTAAAGGTTTCTATATAGGATTCGGCCTGTTCCTGGCTGTCAAAGAGAAGAGAAAAGTTCGGGTCCTGCTCCTTGAAATAAGAGGTCATCATTTCCTTACTGAAATTTTCTTCTGTTCCATCCGGATGCGCGATAGTCAGTGCGTAATCAAGCCCCACCTGCGTACCTGCAGGGAAGTTTTCTGGATTGCCGTATTCCTCATCGCAAATCTGCTGAACCTGCGGGTCCTGTGTTGTATAGATACGCAGACCGCCGCTGTACAGGGCATTGTAGGCCTGCTGTTCGGAATAACCCTTCTGTGTCATCAGATCGTCGATCACCTGTCTTGTCAGCTCGTCAATGAAGTAGGAATAAGTATCGTCCTCCTCAGAGGATTCGGATTCCACTGCCTGGATCCGGTCATAGACATTGTCTGCCAGACATTCATCATATTGTTCCTTGGTGATATAACCCTGGTCCAGCATATGTTCCAGGACATCTTTACGCCTTTTTGCATTTTCCTCCGGGTTCACTGCCGGGTTGAAACGCGTGGGGTTCTGGCTGATACCAGCGATCACTGTGGATTCTGAGAGCGTCAGTTCACTGACGTCCTTATTGAAATAGCCGTGTGCGGCGGCCTGTACACCATAATTGCCATTGCCCAGGTTGATCGTATTCAGATAGCTTTCCAGAATCTTGTCCTTATCCTTCAGCTGTTTTTCAAGCTGGATAGCCAGGTACTGTTCCTGGAATTTACGTTTGAAACGCTCTACCACAGACTCATTGGTCCAGTCTTTGAATACATTGTTTTTCAGAAGCTGCTGTGTAATGGTACTGGCACCCTCTGAGAAATGAAAACCACTGGTGATACCCTTTACCCCCGCACGGACAATACCGCGCAAATCAATACCATTGTGTTCATAAAAACGTTCGTCCTCAATGGCGACTACTGCATGCTGCAGGTCCAGAGGAATTTTATCAATAGTGACCGGCATACGGTTGGAATTAGGTGCTGTCAGTTTCTGAAGCTGATTGCCGTCAGAATCATAGACAAAGGTTGCTGAACCGATTGGCATAATATTAACGTCCTCAATATCCGGCGCATTATCCAGCAGTCCCTTGAAGGCACCAAAACCTACGCAGCCGCCGATTACCATAATGGCAATCAGGGAAATGAAAATGATGCGTATAAAAGAAACGTGTGCTTTCTTCCCCATCATAGTGGAGCGGGAGGAAAGCGAGTTGCGCTTCTTGTCAGTCGCACGTTTTCCAAAATTCATGTAGTTTGCCTCCTTTTCCTGATTATATACCATACCCATACCGTCTATACAAAATACGGCCGAACAATGGCCTGTCCATTCTGTTTTCCGGTAAAGATAAGAGGGCAATATAAGCAGTATACGTCCCTATTATAGCAAAATGGCATAGCGAAATAAAGTAGAACTTATAAATTTAATGGAATTTAAGAGAAATGTTATAACTTTAAAAATACATTTTTATCAGCCACTACCCGCATGTTCCGATTTGTGATATGATAATCCCAGACAAAATTCTGCCCCATGCAGGAAAAGGAGGACCCCCATGCTGGAACAATACAACACGATTTACGAGGGCGGCGAGGGAGAAATTATTGAGAAAAAATCACGTTTCATCGCCACCGTAAGACTGGTAAAAACCGAGGAGGAAGCCTTAAGCTTCATAGAAGAAATGCGCAAAAAATACTGGAATGCCACCCACAACTGCTATGCCTATGTCATAGGCGAGCGCAAAGAAACCATGCGCTGCAGCGATGACGGAGAGCCTTCAGGCACAGCCGGCAAACCCATGCTGGACGTCCTTTTAGGCGAGGATCTCTACAATACAGCCGTAGTCGTCACCCGGTATTTCGGCGGCACACTGTTGGGAACCGGCGGCCTTGTCCGAGCTTATTCAAAAGCCGTCCAGGAAGGTTTGGCCTGCAGCCGCATCATCACAAAACACCACGGCATTCTCCTGGAAATTGGCACAGACTACAACGGGGTCGGGAAACTTCAATACCTTTTCGGCCAGCGCGGCATCCCCATCACGGATTCCCGGTACACCGAGGATGTAAAGCTCCAGGTCCTGGTCCCCAAGTCCGAAGAGAATGCAGTAAAAAAAGCCGTGACAGAAGCCACCAGCGCCCGTGCCTCCATCACAGATCTAAAAGAACTCTATTATGCCTCTCTGGAAGGCGAATACCTCACCTTTGAAGATTAAAAATACCCTGTCTGCAGTCCGGAATCAATCCGGCGCAGACAGGGTAATTCTTTTACTTCTTAAAATTTCTCAGGCTCAGCGTACTCCTCGCCAAAAGTTTCCACAGTCATACTCTGAATCGTCTGCGGCTCCATGGGACGATCACTGTAATCTGTGCGGACTTCAGCGATAGCGTTCACCACATCCATTCCTTCCGTCACCTTACCGAAAGCAGCATACTGCCCGTCCAGATGCGGAGCATTCTCATGCATAATAAAGAACTGGCTTCCGGCAGAGTTTGGATCCATAGCGCGCGCCATAGACAAAACGCCGGCGTCATGCTTCAGATTGTTTTCAACTCCATTTCCGCTGAACTCTCCCTTAATAGAATATCCTGGACCACCCATTCCATTTCCCTGCGGACAGCCACCCTGAATCATAAATCCACGAATCACCCGATGAAACACCAGTCCATCATAAAAACCCTTCTTTACCAAACTAATAAAATTATTCACAGTATTCGGCGCAACATCCGGATACAATTCCGCCTTGATCACGCCCCCATCTGCCATAGTAATCGTAACAATAGGATTAGCCATATCAAAAATCTCCTTTTAAACATTTTTCTCTATTATAATCTCTAAAAATAAAAGGTGCAAGAAATTTCTTTTTTACACTTGTGGCGCAAAAGATTATATTATATTATAACTTATAGTATCTTTACAGAAAGATAAGCGAGACAATCTATGTTATATATTAAATTTCCGCAATAACTACAGCTCCACGAAACCATTACCTTCAGCATTCAAACCTATCGCCTGAGAACACCAGGGGAAGCCGTTGGGAGGGGCCGGGCGTGTGATGGGGGGAGCGATGTATAGTGGAGCGGGCAGAAGATCCACCTGCCCCAGACACTTAATGAGGAAGCCTCTGCTGACGAATTTAGTGACTGGGAGCAGGTTAGCTTCTGCCCAAGCGCAACGCTTCGCTCCCCCCATCACACGCCCGGCCCCTCCCAACGGCTTCCCCGTCCCCTTCTCACACAAAAAAAGGAGCCACCCACCAAATGAAAACAATAGAAACCACCACCCCAAAAGAAACATTTAACCTGGGCCAATCCATCGCCCAAAAAGCCACCCCCGGCCAAATCTACACCCTAAACGGCGACCTGGGCACCGGCAAAACCGTCTTCACCCAGGGCGTAGCCAAAGGCCTCGGCATAGAAGAACCCGTCAACAGCCCCACCTTCACCATTGTCCAAATATACGAAAGCGGCCGCCTCCCCTTCTACCATTTCGACGTCTACCGCATCAGTGACATCGAGGAGATGGAAGAGATCGGATACGACGATTACTTTTTCGGTGAAGGCATCTGCCTCATTGAATGGGCAGAGCTGATCGAGGAACTTCTTCCCCCGGATGTCATAAAAATCACCATAGAAAAAGACCCATCCAAAGGTTTTGATTACCGCAAAATAACCATAGAAGGTTTAAATGAATAAGGAGATGAAAGAACAATGAAAATCTTAGCCCTAGACAGTTCCGGCCTGGTAGCATCCGTTGCCGTGGTGGAAGACGATATACTGGTAGCGGAATACACAATGAACTACAAGAAAACCCATTCCCAGACCCTGCTTCCCATGCTGGACGAAGTAAAAAAAGCCATATCACTGGATTTAAATTCCATTGATGCCATAGCAGTAGCCGCCGGCCCCGGTTCCTTCACCGGCCTCAGAATCGGCTCCGCAACAGCCAAAGGTCTGGGCCTTGCCCTGGACAAACCCCTCATAGGCATCCCAACCGTAGACGCCCTTGCCTACAACTTGTACGACACAGCCCCTGATACTCTGATCTGCCCCATCATGGACGCCAGGAGAAAACAGGTCTACACAGGCATCTACTGTTTTGAAAACCACGCCTTAAAAATTTTGAAACCCCAGGACGCTGTCCCTATGACAGAGCTTATAGAGGAGCTGAACCGAACCGGAAAATCCGTCATTTTCCTGGGCGACGGCGTACCTGTATACAGAGAGCTTATAGAGGAGACCTGCCATGTCCCCTATTCCTTTGCCCCGGCTCATATAAACAAACAGAGAGCAGCCGCTGTGGCAGCGCTTGCCCAAATCTACTATAAAGAAGGGAAAATGGAGGACGCTGCTGACCATCAGCCCGATTACCTCAGAGTATCACAGGCTGAGAGAGAACGCGCAGCCCGCCTTGCAAAAGAAGAAAATGCTGATCATTAGAGATATGCGCCCCGAAGACACAGCGGCAGCCGCACAGATTGAGGCGGAAAATTTTTCACGCCCGTGGAAGGCATCCGGCTTTCTGGATGCAGTGCAGTCTGTAAGTGCTGTTTACTTCGTGGCAGAACTTGACGGCGTTGTCACAGGCTATGCAGGCATGTGGACAGCTCTGGATGAAGGTGAGATCACCAATGTCTCCGTGAAATCTTCCTGCTGGGGACAGCATATAGGAAGACAGCTTGTAGAGGCACTTCTGGAGGCCGGCAGGAAAGCAGGGGTCTCCTCCTTCTATCTGGAAGTACGCCAGAGCAACGAAAGAGCGATTTCCCTGTACCGTTCCTGCGGGTTTGAGGAAGCAGGATTGAGAAAAAATTTCTACGAGGCGCCCACAGAACACGCTGTCGTAATGTGCAAAAGATAGCAGAACTGCTATCTTTTTCTATATCTGCAACTGTTTCCCACTGGGCTTTTACACACATTTTCTGTATAATGACAGAGAATAGACAAGGAAGAGAAAGGATCTGGCGTACAAGCTCAAGGCAGGAGGATAAAGACTATGCGAAAATACGAAAAAAAGGAAACGGGCATGCTCACAGAGCTATACTGCAACCGCTGCGGGAAAAAACTGCACGTGGAAAACGGTATAGCCATGGAAGGGGTACTCCCTGTTGACATAGCCTGGGGATATTTCTCAAAAAAGGATACACAGCGCCACCAGTTTGACCTGTGTGAAGACTGCTATGATGAAATTATCCGCGGGTTTGCCATACCTGTTGATGAGAAAATTGAAAAGGAATTGTTGTAGTGGAAAAAAATGTGTGCTAAGATAGAAGCGCAGTCAACAAAGAAATGAAGAGAAATGAGGAAATGACAGATGCTGGATGTTTGTCTGTTGGGCACAGGAGGCATGATGCCGCTCCCAAGGCGGAAACTCACCTCACTTATGACCCGCTATAACGGCAGTAATTTTATGATAGATTGCGGCGAAGGCACACAGGTCGCAGTAAAAGAGAAAGGATGGAGTTTCAAGCCGATCGATGTGATCTGTTTTACACATTATCACGCTGACCATATCAGCGGGCTTCCGGGACTCCTTTTGACCATGGGAAATGCAGAGCGGACAGAACCGCTGACACTGATTGGCCCCAAAGGGCTGGTACGTGTTGTTCAGGCTCTGCGCGTGATCGCTCCTGAACTTCCCTTTGACATACAATGTATAGAACTGACACAGCCGGAGGAACAGATGGAAGTCTGTGGATACCATATCACGGCATTCCGTGTGAATCACAATGTAACCTGCTATGGATACTCTATTGAAATTAAGAGGGGCGGCAAATTTGACGCTGCCCGTGCAAAAGAACAGGGGATTCCGCTGCAGTGCTGGAACCCGCTTCAGAAAGGGCAGATTGTTGAAGCAGACGGTAAAACATATACGCCTGATATGGTTTTAGGCCCTGCAAGAAAAGGAATCAAACTGACCTATACCACAGATACCCGTCCTGTAAAATCCATTGCGGAACATGCCAAAGACTCCGATCTGTTTATCTGCGAGGGCATGTACGGAGAGCAGGATAAAGAGGAGAAGGCCAAAGCTCACAAGCATATGACTTTCAGGGAAGCAGCACTTCTGGCAAAAGAAGCGCAGGTAAAAGAGCTGTGGCTCACACACTACAGCCCATCCCTTGTACGCCCGGAGGAGGCTCTCCCCGAAGCCGCGAAAGTATTTCCCAATACGATTGCAGCCCGGGACAGGCAGTCCGTGGAACTGCAGTTTGAGGAAGAATCATAAGGCATCCCGGGCATTGCCGGTGAGTTTTGTGAAAAAGGAGAATGTAAAATGGAGAAGAAAAATGAGGATGTACTGATCCTTGCAATAGAAAGCTCCTGTGACGAGACTGCCGCCTCTGTGGTGAAAAACGGCAGGACCATATTATCCAATATCATATCGTCCCAAATAGAGCTGCACAAATTATACGGAGGAGTTGTTCCTGAAATAGCCTCCAGAAAACACATTGAAAAAATTAACCAGGTCATTGAGGAAGCGTTAAAAGAGGCGGACGTGACCCTGGACGATTTAGATGCCATAGGCGTCACATACGGACCGGGTCTTGTAGGCGCGCTGCTTGTAGGGGTGGCTGAGGCAAAAGCCATCAGTTTTGCAAAAGACATTCCGCTTGTAGGTGTGCACCACATAGAGGGGCATATTTCAGCGAATTATATTGAACATCCGGATCTGGAACCGCCGTTTTTGTGCCTGGTGGTTTCCGGAGGACATACCCATCTTGTGATTGTGAAAGATTACGGGGAGTTTGAAATCCTGGGCAGGACAAGAGATGACGCCGCAGGTGAGGCATTTGATAAAGTGGCAAGAGCCATTGGGCTTGGTTATCCGGGCGGACCGAAGATAGACAGGCTTTCCAAAGAGGGAAATGCCTATGCCTTTGATTTTCCTAAGGCGAAAGTGGACGAGGCGCCATATGATTTCAGTTTCAGTGGTGTCAAATCAGCAGTGCTGAATCATTTGAATAAATGCAGAATGCAGGGCGAAGAGATTGTGGCGGCAGATGTTGCGGCCTCTTTTCAGCGTTGTGTTGTGGAAGTGCTTGTGGAACATGCTATCGCAGCAGCAAAAGACTATAAGATAGACAAACTGGCAATCGCAGGAGGGGTGGCTTCAAACAGCGGCCTTCGCACAGCCATGGAGGAAGCCTGCAGAAAACATAACATTGGTTTTTATCATCCGTCTCCTATTTTCTGCACAGACAATGCCGCAATGATAGGAGTGGCAGCTTATTATGAATATCAAAAAGGAACCAGACACGGTCTTGACTTGAATGCGATTCCAAATCTGAGGTTAGGAGAGCGCTGATGAAATCCACCGCAATTGTGCTGGCAGCAGGCCAGGGAAAGAGAATGAACAGTAAAGTACAGAAGCAGTTTCTTCTAATTAAGGGGAAACCGGTCCTGTATTACAGCCTGTCCTGTTTCCAGAACAGCAGGGAAATTGAAGAAATTATTGTTGTTACAGGAAAAGACAGTATAAATTTCTGTAAACAGGAAATTATAGAAGCATATGGTTTTTCTAAAGTGAAGGCAGTGATCGCCGGCGGCAGAGAACGCTATGATTCTGTCTACGCGGG
>NZ_CP084061.1:5475000-5487500 GCF_020215665.1 Blautia parvula
GAGATGTCAGGAAACGAAGCATTGAATTTAAGCCCCAGTAAACGGCGGCCGTAACTATAACGGTCCTAAGGTAGCGAAATTCCTTGTCGGGTAAGTTCCGACCCGCACGAAAGGCGTAATGATTTGAGCGCTGTCTCGGCAATGCATCCGGTGAAATTGAAGTACCAGTGAAGATGCTGGTTACCTGCGCCAGGACGGAAAGACCCCATGGAGCTTTACTCCAGTTTGGTACTGGGGTCCGGTATTGCATGTACAGGATAGGTGGGAGGCTAAGAAGTGGTGACGCCAGTTGCCATGGAGCCGATGTTGGGATACCACCCTTGCAGTATTGGGCTTCTAACCAGCCGCCGTTAGCCGGCGGTGGGACAATGCCAGGCGGGGAGTTTGACTGGGGCGGTCGCCTCCGAAAGAGTATCGGAGGCGCCCAAAGGTTCCCTCAGAATGGTTGGAAACCATTCGCAGAGTGCAAAGGCAGAAGGGAGCTTGACTGCGACACCGACGGGTGGAGCAGGTACGAAAGTAGGGCTTAGTGATCCGGTGGTATTAAGTGGGAATGCCATCGCTCAACGGATAAAAGCTACCCTGGGGATAACAGGCTTATCACTCCCAAGAGTTCACATCGACGGAGTGGTTTGGCACCTCGATGTCGGCTCATCGCATCCTGGGGCTGTAGTAGGTCCCAAGGGTTGGGCTGTTCGCCCATTAAAGCGGTACGCGAGCTGGGTTCAGAACGTCGTGAGACAGTTCGGTCCCTATCCGGCGTGGGCGTAGGATATTTGAGAGGAGCTGTCCTTAGTACGAGAGGACCGGGATGGACGGGCCGCTGGTGTACCTGTTGCAGTGCCAACTGCATGGCAGGGTAGCCAAGCCTGGAAGGGATAAACGCTGAAGGCATCTAAGCGTGAAGCCCCCCTCAAGATGAGATATCCCATTCTTTAAAGAAGTAAGACCCCTTGAAGACGACGAGGTAGATAGGGCAGAGGTGGAAGTGCAGCAATGTATGGAGCTGACTGCTACTAATCGGTCGAGGGCTTGACCTGAGCATGAAAATGCAAACGGCGGAGTTGAAAAAAGGTTTTTGAGTTTTGTATATGCGGTTTTGAAGGTACGGTGTATCATTGTATCTATTCCTCCTTAGCTCAGTCGGTAGAGCATGCGGCTGTTAACCGCAGTGTCGTTGGTTCGAGTCCAACAGGGGGAGCTTTAAACTCTGTAAACATAATTGTTTATGGAGTTTTTTTGTATATGTATTTTTATATAGGTGAAGGACGTCAGTGACTGAAGCGGAGGGAGCGTATGAAATATAATAATAATGTGTTTAACCTTTCATTGCAGCAGATTCAGATCTTTCTAAAGTGCGTCCGCCTGAAAAATTACAGCCGTGTTGCCGCGGAATATAATTTTACTCCGAGCATGGTCAGCAAAACTATCAGTTCCATGGAATCCACACTGGGACTTCAGCTCTTTGTTCGGAAATACCATACGCTTATTCCGACACCTGCGGCCCGGGAACTTGCCGGTGACTGGACGCCGCTTCTGGAAATGATACTTCAAAGTCTGGAAAAGGCCCACACGATCCAGGAGGGATATGCCTCCAACATACGCATAGGGCTGCTGGATACAACGCAGACAGCAGCGTCCTATACAGTTTCCAGGCTGGAGGAGAAGGCATCCAGAGAACTTTCGGAAAAAATCGTATGGGAACGCAGAGATATGCATGAGCTGACCGGTATGATTGAGGATAATTATTTCGATCTTATCATAACCTGGCTTCAGGAAAGCTCTTATTTTGACAACAAAAACATTCTATGGAAGGAGATTTTCCATTCGCAAAACGCGGTTTTTATTCATAAAAGCCATCCGCTGTTTTATGAGGAGGTTCATTCTTTTTCAGAATTTAAACAATATCCCTTTCTGACACTTTCACCTGCAGTTTATCCACATTACTATCATCTGCTGGAGAATGTCTGCAGGACACATGGGTTTACTCCCTTAATATCAGCCAGTGTCTCCAACACAAATTCTATCCGCTATAATCTTTCACTGGGAAAAGGACAGCTTCTGGCGGACGGTCTCATCTGTGACTGGGAATCCTCAGATATCAGAAAGGTGGAGCTGGAAGGATTAGGTGATTCCGGCCTCATCGTGGCCTGGAATCCGGATAACAGGAATCCTCTCATCAGTGAGATCATCCGGCTTCTGACTACATAACTGCATATTCTATAACCCCTTAAAAATGATGAAAAAACGGCACAGCACTGTGCTTTTTCATCATTTTTCTTTTACTGCCCTAAAGTTTATAATGAATATTAACAAGTAACCGGGTTTAATAAAGGAGGTAGTATAGAAATGACACAGTCTAAAATGACATTTTTATTGGAAAGATTGCAAACATTGCAGAATCTTGCTAACTGGCCGAATGCCAATGTACCTGTCACAGCGCTGGTGACGGAATATATTCCTGAGCTATGCAAAGTTCCTTACGATTATCTGTTCCGCGATGACGCAAAGGCCATGGCGGAATGTACACTTCTTGTACAGGATTATTTGAAACTGGATATCCTCACCGCAAATATGGATGTTTACAATTTTGAGGCAGAGGCCATGGGGGCTAAGATAAAATTTTTCCCGGATCACTGTCCTGATTTTGACCGGTCGGATTACTTCATCAAGGATGCTGCTGACCTGGATAAAATCAGGTTTGGGGGACTGGACCAAGGCCGGTTTCCATATCTGATCGAATACTGCAAAGCGTATAAGCATTATACCGGTGTGGATACCTTCCCGATCTTCTCCGCGCCTTGGACACTGGCGGGCAATCTGTATGGCATTGAGAATCTTATCATGGCGACCATAGAAGAGCCGGAATTTGTCCATGAATTTCTCCGCCGTATTGTAGACGATTATCATGTACCCATGTTCCGCGCATTGAATGAAGCCATTCCCGGATTTGCCGAGATGGATTTTGTGGATGCTTTTGCATCCGTACCTATGGTAAATGTTCAAATTGTAGAAAAGTTCATACGGCCCTATCTGCAGCGTGAGCTGGATAAACTTAATATGCCGGGGATGCGGCTGATGGATACTGCCTTTTTCGGAACTGCTATGCTGGAGGGGGATGAGCGGAAACGTTTTGAGGACTTCATCATCTGGTCCAATGGCCGTTTTCTGTGTATAGACCCGGATGCCGCTTCTCTGGGAGCTGATTATGCAAGAGCCGTGGCTACTGAGCGCATGACAGCACTGCAGATAGGTATTTCTGCCACATATCTGGAGTTTGAGCCCATTGACAATATAACAGCACTTGTCCGGGACTATGTGCTGCAGGCAAAAGCAGGTCCCACGCCTGCCATATTCTTTTTCAACAATATTTCACCGAATACTGCGGAAGAAAAAATCCAGGCGGCAGTTTGGGCAGCAAAGGTTTATGGCGCACCCGGGGCAGATGATAAGACACCATACCAGATGCCAGAGTTTCTTTCCTTTGAAGAATTTCTGAAATACAAGCTGAAAAACAACCCGGAAGAGTATACTTTTGAATGGCTGAAGAAATCTGCGTATTCTTATCTGCTGTAAAGAAAATAAAAAGGACCAGCTGGGGGGCTGGTCCTTTTTGGAGAAGGTATTTCTTCTTATGGGGTGTAGCAAAAACTATATAATGTATTGGGGGTAATTTATTTATACTATATTTCAACAGATAAGTGTCAACAAAATTTTAAAAAAATCGAGAAAGAAATTGTGGATTTTTGAAAACAGGGAAAATCCATTGTGGGATTAGAACGTAAAAAGAGGATTTTTGGCCGTTTCATTATGCAATGTGAAAGCTGCAGCATCATGTAGAGCATATGGGGCAATGCAGGCAAATGTCATCTGCTCACTTCAGATCGGAATGAAGCAGAGGAGCACCTGAGCGGAAGGCAGTGGGCGTGACACCGTACTTCTCTCGGAATAATTTGGTGAAGTAGCTGGGGCTTTGGAAACCGCATTGATCTGCGATCTCTATGATACTGCAGCTGCTCTCTGTAAGAAGGCGGAGGGACATGGCAAGTCTGTACTGCTCAAAATACTGGGTGGGAGTCAGACCAAGCACTTTCTTAAAATCCCTCTGGCATTCACGTTTGCATATATTAGCCTGTTTTGCAAGTTGTTCCACGCTGATGGATTCCTGGTAATGGCTGTGGAAATAGTCCAGCATTCGTTTTACCCGTTCCATCAGAAAAGAGGACCTGGCTTCTGTCTGCTGCAGTTCCCCGCTGTTATGTCTGAGGAGAAGCGTAAATACATTTGTCAGTGCCTCTCTCACGGTAAACTCGTATAATTCAGGTTTTGTTCTGCATACCGTGACTGCCTCTTTTATGGAGAGAGCAGCCTCTCTCTGCCAGTCCAGGTCCTTTCGGAAAGCAAAACCTGCCATGGAGGGACAGCGCATGAGGGGCAATATGTATTTTTCATAAAAAATGCTCCCCACATCCCCATAGATCAGGCGGGGATGGAATACAATGTCACTTTCCTCATAGGGAATGCCCGATTCCTCAAAAAATGCGTGAGGAATGCCTGTATTAATGAAAAGTGCCTCCCCTTTACGGAGAGGAAAACGCCTGTTACCCACTGCACACTGCAGGGTTCCTTTGCTTAAATATACCAGTTCAATCTCTTCATGCCAGTGCCAGGGCACATCCCCCTGATTAGGACCGCTGCAGTACCAGGCACAGGGGAATGCCAAATTCCCGTGATTCTGCAGTTCTCTGCCTTTTTCATCCACACGTACTGTATTGTTGATCATTTTTACACCTCTGAATTTTTTCAGTATGTCGCTTTTTTTATAGTATAATACGTTATCATTATGGAAGCAATCCGCATTTTGATTTACAATATGCGGAGATATAAAATGTAAGACATAGGAGGAGTAGATGCATTATGACGTCATTATTATTGATTATTATCTATCTGGCATTTATCAGTCTGGGCCTTCCTGACTCTCTGCTTGGGTCAGCCTGGCCCAGTATGTACCGGGAACTGGGGGCTTCTGTTTCCTGGGCAGGAGTGATCACAATGATTATTGCCGCGGGAACCATTGTCTCCAGTCTGGCCAGCGATTTTCTCACCCGCAGGCTTGGTGCCGGTAAAGTTACGGCGATCAGTGTGGGAATGACTGCGGCGGCACTGTTTGGTTTTTCCATCAGCAATTCCTTCTGGCTTCTGTGCATCTGGGCAGTACCGTACGGACTCGGAGCGGGAAGTGTGGATGCAGCGCTGAATAATTTTGTAGCCCTGCATTATCCCGCCAGGCATATGAGCTGGCTGCACTGTATGTGGGGGCTGGGCGCCAGCATAGGCCCTGTGGTCATGGGATGGGCTGTGGCAGGCGGATTTAAATGGAACGGCGGATATCAGACCATTGCTGTCCTGCAGGTAGCACTGACGGCGGTCCTGATCTTTTCCCTGCCTCTTTGGAAAAAGATGAAGAAAAGACAGATAAACGGCGAAACAACAGATGCCGGAATGGACAAAGGTCAGCCGCCCCGCCGTTATACTTTGCCGCAGCTTGTGAGGCTTAGAGGGGTGAAAGAGGTCCTGATCTGTTTCTTTTGCTATTGTGCACTGGAAAGTACGGCGGGGATGTGGGCAGCCAGTTACTGTACCTTATACCATGGAATTTCGCCTGAGCGGGCAGCACGCTGGGCAAGTCTATTCTATATGGGGATAACAGCGGGCCGGTTTGTCTGCGGTTTTATCACTATGAAGGTAAATGACCGCAATATGATACGTCTTGGACAGGCGGTAGCCGCGCTGGGGATTCTCTGCGTTCTCCTTCCCCTTGGAGGGAATGTCCTCTTTGTGGGGCTGATTCTGATCGGGTGCGGATGTGCGCCTATTTATCCGTCTGTTATACATGAGACGCCTGCCAACTTCGGAGCGGATTTAAGCCAGTCTGTCATTGGCGTGCAGATGGCTGCCGCCTATGTGGGAACCTGCCTGGTCCCGCCTTTGTTCGGGCTTGTTGCACAGTATGTGAATATCGGGCTGTACCCTGTTTTTATGGCAGTGATCTTAGTCTTAATGGTGATCATGTCTGAAAAGCTGCATATTGCAGTGGGACAAAGAGACGTCAAATTATGTACTTTGGAGGAGAATTGATCTCCTGCAGTTCACGTGCAGGGAACCATCAATGTTTTCCGGGAAATATTTGAGAAATGGAAAAAGACCAGCGGGGGAGCTGGTCTTTTTGGAGAAGGTATTTCTTCTTATGGGGTGTAGCAAAAACTATATAATGTATTGGGGGTAATTTATTTATACCTTATTTCAATGAAAAAGTGTCAACAAAAATCAAAAAAAATCCCGGCGTAAATTGTGGAATTTTGAAAATTGGAAAATTTTATTGTGGGAAAAGCCCAGAAAAAGGAATACATATAATAAGTAATTAGTCAGAATGGAAGATATCCGTATGCGTAACAGTTGAATATGGGACAGGAATCGGTTATACTCTTGATTACAGAAAAACCGATGGGAGTGATTAGATGGCATATAAACAGGAATTGTGGGACGAGGCCCAAAAAAGATGTCGGCTGAATGAAGAGGACATGAGAATGGCAAAGGAAATGGGGGAGGCTGAATGATAAAACCAATCGTAAAAGATACTTTCTTCCTCAGCCAAAAATCAGAGCCGGCGGTGAGAGAGGACGGCGCTATTGTGAAGGATTTGCTGGATACCCTCCAGGCAAACAGGGAGCGCTGTGTGGGGATGGCTGCAAATATGATAGGGATTAAGAAAAGGATCATAGCAGTCCAAATGGGAGAAGTCAATCTTCCCATGCTCAACCCTGTCATCGTAAAGAAATCAAAACCCTATGAAACAGAGGAGGGCTGCCTTTCCCTGGAAGGAGTGAGAAGGACGACCCGGTATGAGACAATCGAGGTGGAATACAGGGATGTGAATTTTAAGAGATGTAAACAGCGCTATACAGGCTGGACAGCCCAGATCATCCAGCATGAGATTGACCACTGCGACGGCATTTTGATATAGGAGGACAGGCGTATGGAACCAAGGCTTAAACCGGGGGATATCGTGAAGAATTTTAAAAGAGAGACAGTAAATCCTGACAGCGATACCTATCTGTATCAGATCATGGCATTTGCCACACACTCGGAGACCGATGAGACGCTTGTGATCTATCAGGCGCTCTACAGGCCGTTTGGCGTATGGGCACGTCCCTACGATATGTTCATGAGTGAGGTGGACAGGGAAAAGTACCCGGAGATCAAACAGAAATACAGATTTGAGAAGGTAGAGCAGCGGCTTTTGACTATTTAGGGAAAGAACAGAACGTCAGAGGAAAGGTGTACTGTTATGAAATATATTGCAGTCATAGAGGATGACATTCCCATAGGGGATATGCTGGAAGAAATATTGAAAAAAGAGGGTTATGGAGTCATGCGTGCCTATTCAGGCACAGAGGCACTCCTTCTCCTGGCTCAAAAACAGCCCGACCTGGTTCTGCTGGATCTGATGCTTCCCGGATTATCCGGGGAGGAAGTCCTGCCGAAGCTTGACGGGCTTCCTGTCATTGTGGTGAGCGCAAAAGCGGGAGTGGATGACAAGGTGAATCTGCTGCTTGACGGGGCTGCGGATTATATTACGAAGCCTTTTGAAACCAGGGAACTGCTGGCGCGGATCGCAGTACAGCTTAGAATACAGTCCGCTGTGGTGAAAGATGCGGTGCTTGAGTATGACGGCCTCTGCCTCGATACCGCCGCCCATCAGGTCACTGCAGACGGCATGTCCGTGCGTCTGACAAAGACGGAATTTGCCATATTGAAGCTGCTGATGCAGAATCCCTCCCAGGTTATTACAAAATCCCGGATGCTGGATCTGATCAGCCAGGATACGCCGGATTGTATGGAAAGCTCCCTGAAGGTCCATGTAAGCAATCTGCGGCGGAAACTCAGGGAGATAAAGGATAAGGATTACATTGAGGCTGTGTGGGGAATCGGTTTTAAAATGCGGGAAATGTAATCTTAACCGTTTCTTAACTGTTTGCTTAACTGCTCTCTTAACCATGCCGTGCTATCATGACTGTATCAAATAAAGGAGGCATTGTTATGGAGTATGTTCTGAGTACAGAAAACTTAACAAAACAATATAAAGATTTTAAAGCACTGGACCATCTGACCATGCATGTGGAAAAAGGAGCTATTTACGGCTTCGTCGGAAGAAACGGAGCGGGAAAGACCACTTTGATCCGGCTGATCTGCGGCCTGCAGAGCCCAACATCCGGGGAGTATTCCATTTACGGAAAAAAGTACACATCCGGGGATATCCTGCAGATGCGCCGCAGAATGGGAGCGGTGGTTGAAAATCCATCCATTTATCTCGATATGACGGCTGAAGAAAATATCCGGGAACAGTATGCGATCCTGGGCCGCCCTACTTATGAGGGAATCACAGAACTGCTGGAACTGGTGGGGCTTTCGGGCACAGGCAGGAAAAAGGCCAAGAATTTTTCCCTGGGGATGCGTCAGCGTCTGGGGATTGCCATTGCCCTTGCGGGTGATCCTGATTTTCTGGTGCTGGATGAACCGGTAAACGGGCTGGACCCCCAGGGAATCGTGGAGATGCGGGAGCTGATCCTGAAGCTGAACCGGGAATACAGGATCACGGTGCTGATTTCCAGCCATATTCTGGATGAACTGTCCAGGCTTGCCACCCATTATGGATTTATCGACCAGGGAAGGATCGTGAAGGAGATCACTGCAGGTGATCTGGAGTCTGCCTGTAGAAAATGCATGCACCTGACCGTATCAGATATGCGGTCCCTGATTCGTGTGATGGACGAAAAGAAGATAGAATACGCGGTGACATCTGATCAGGAGGCTGACGTATATGGAGACTGGAATGTCACAGAGCTTATACAGAGCCTGGCCGAACAGGGATGCATCGTATATAAGGTTACAGAAAAGGATGAGAGCCTGGAGAGCTACTATATCAATCTAATAGGGGGTGGCAGCCATGCGTAAGCTCCTTCATGCAAATTTTCTGCGCCTGAAAAAGGATAAATATTTCTGGACCGGGATAGTGGTCATGGCTCTGTATGCGATCGCTGACTGTGCAGGCCAGTACAACAATATGACGAGATATGAGATGACAGTCAGCTATGACGGTGTATTTTTTGCTTCGCATATGGTCATTGGGATGCTCATCGCAGCATTCTGCAGTCTGTATATCGGAACAGAATACAGTGATGGAACGATTCGTAATAAACTGATCGCGGGGTGTGACAGGAAAAGCATCTATCTGTCAAATTTTATAACATGTACGGCAGCAGGGGTCATGATGAACACAGTCTATATGCTGGTGGCAGGAATCCTGGGGATACCGTTGTTTGGATTTTTTGAGAGCAGTATGGGAGCTGTTCTTATGAATCTGCTGAACAGTGTGCTTATGACAGCAGCTTTTACAGCAGTCTTCACTATGCTCTCCATGCTGAACCAGAATAAGGCGCTGGTGGCAGTCATCAGTATGATTGGGGTTTTTGCGGCAATCATCCTGGCGCTCTATATTGCCATGAAACTGGGAGAAAAGGAGTTTGTGGATGGTGCTGTCATGTCAAAGACGGTTGGGGATACCACTACGCAGACAATACAAAAAATCCCTAATCCCATGTATCTGAAGCCTGCCCAGAGAGCTGCGCATCAATTTGTGCTTGATTTGCTGCCTACAGGGCAGAGTCTGCAGATTGCGTCGCTGTCTGTAAGGAATCCATGGACTTTGGGAGCTTATTCCCTTATTATTACGGGTGTGGTAAATATTGTGGGCGTTTTTTGTTTTAAGAGAAAAGATTTGAAATAGAGGAAAAAGATATGGTCTGTCTGCTTGGTGTTCTGTGCGCAGTCCTTGCGCTGTTTAATTTTATATTGTGGATAAAGATTGCCGGTTATCGGAAGGCAGCAGATGAAATCTGCGAAGAAATGGAGGCAAGGCTGGGCAGAGACACCAATGTAGGGATTGATATCAGCATTTCAGACCATAAAATGCGCCGGCTTGCGGCTGAGATTGACAGACAGATGAAACTTCTCAGAAAGGAACAAATCCGTTATCTGCAGGGCGATAAGGAGCTTAAGGAGGCAGTGACAAATATTTCCCATGACCTGCGCACACCGCTTACTGCGGTCTGCGGATATATGGAACTGCTGGAAAGGGAAGATACATCAGAGAAGGTGCAGACATATCTGGGGATCATACAGGAGAGAATCGACAGACTAAAACAGCTTACAGAAGAATTGTTCCGGTATTCTCTGGTAATGTCTGTTCATCAATATGAAGAAAAAGAGGTTGTGAGTCTGAACCAGGCGCTGGAGGAGTGTATCGCGGCTTATTACGGTGCGTTTAAGGATAAGGGAATCACACCGGATATCAGGATACCGGAGAGGAAGATAGAACGGCTGCTGAATAAAGCGGCTCTTTCCCGTGTCCTGGAAAATATAATCGGGAATGCACTGAAGTACAGTGACGGGGACCTGAGGATTATTCTGATGGAAGATGGAAAGGCAGTGTTCTGCAATCACGCGGCGGAAATGAATGAAGTATTGGCAGAGAAGCTATTTGACCGTTATTACACTGTGGAGAGTGGAAAAAATGCTACGGGGCTTGGCCTGTCCATTGCCAGACTGCTGACAGAGGAGATGGGAGGCCGTATGGGAGCGGCCTTTGAACATGGGGAGCTGAAGATTTGGGTTGCGTTCAGATCCCCTGTTTAATGCTCCAGAAGTTTATTTAAATCCTCAATGGACGCCCCCATTTTTACTGAAACTTCATCCATGCTCATTCCGGATGTGAGAAATCGGTTTATGACCATTTTCATATCCTCTCCCACTTCGATCATATGTCCGTCCGGATCATAAAATCGAACAACACGCTGTCCCCAGTCGTGTTCCATGACTTCACTTAAATATTCAATATGGGGATACTGCCTCAGCTTGTCTAAGAATCCGTCAAAGTCCTGCTCCTCAAAGCAAATCTCCATATTATTGGACTTTTTTCCTATGCTTTCTTTTGGCAGATTGACAAGCCAGTCAAAATCTTCCTGCAGTGCCAAACCGCAGGTAAACGAAATGTTTCTGCCGTAATCCTGATATAATTCCAAACCGAATAAATCTTCATAGAACCTTCTGGCTGCATGGATATCTGCCACTGAGATGACGATACAAGTGTGCTTCATGATAAGTTTTCCTTTCTGTTAGTTGTTATATAATCTGCTGTACTGTTTCGGGGTGATTCTGGCGTACTTTTTGAAAAAGTTAGTAAAATGGCTTTGACTGCTAAACCCCAGTTGATAAGTGATATCAGCCAAATCCTTTCCTTCTCTCAGCATTTTTTTCGCTTCTGTCATTCTGAGACATTCAATAAAGCGATAGGGGGATATGCCTTTTTCCCGGGTGAACATCCGCAGAAAATGATATTTGCTGAGCCCGGAAAGACGACTTAGATCCTGTAAGGTGATCGTATGCATATAATTGCATTCCATATAATCGCAGACACGGGCAGTGATACAGGAGGCATCGGCATGTTCCTTTGGCAGCGGTTTGGAAAAATCAGAAACCAAGTCACCAAGGATCAGGTAAAGCAGCTCCTCTTTCTGGAGAATGTCACACGATCCGTCTGTGATCAAACCGATGAGTTCCTCCATCTGCGCAGCCAGATCACTTTGGCAGATGACCTGCGGCTCAAAATACGGACAAACATCAAATCCAAGACACTCCACCATCAACTCCTGCATACGCGCAGCGGTAATGTGAACACATCTGAAATCCAAAAGTTCCTTTTTCAATTCCAGACAAGCGTGATTATCATTTGGATTAAAAAGAAGTAAGTCGTTCTTTTCCACAATATATTCTTTGGACTGGCATATCACACGTCTGCTTCCGCTGGCTATATAGCCCAACTCATAATAATCATGAAAATGATTGGGCAGTTTCTCTACTTCTCCTGCAAGTGTCAATACTTCTATATTCAATTGTTTATCTAATATTATTTTTCCCATAGAATGATTCATTTTAATACCTCTGTGCAGTATTTCCTCTTTATTATAGTTAGTATTATAACATTTTTCTTGCAGATTATTGCGGTTTCAAGTGGATTTTAGATATGTTTCGGTGTTCGGCGGGGCAGTGGGTACAGCTGTATTTCCTATATACCCATGGGAAACTTAGCAATGGTTCCACATGCTTTGCGGATAGAAGGGAGGAAAACGCCAAATTTTATATGTAATATAAGGCGGTGTGACTGTGATTTCTTCATGCTTTACAGATAATTTGAAAGCTTTCTTGTGTTTTATTATGTAATCCGGAAGTGCTAGTCCATATTATCTGTTCATTTTACAGATAATGCGGAGGAGAACATTGGCTTTAGTGGGTAATCATATGGATTTTTTTGCTGTTTGTTCTTTTCTTACAGATAACTTAAGAAAAAGTTTTTGATGCTATATGTAAATTTGAAAAAACGC
>NZ_CP084061.1:5492500-6247046 GCF_020215665.1 Blautia parvula
AGAGTGCAAAGGCAGAAGGGAGCTTGACTGCGACACCGACGGGTGGAGCAGGTACGAAAGTAGGGCTTAGTGATCCGGTGGTATTAAGTGGGAATGCCATCGCTCAACGGATAAAAGCTACCCTGGGGATAACAGGCTTATCACTCCCAAGAGTTCACATCGACGGAGTGGTTTGGCACCTCGATGTCGGCTCATCGCATCCTGGGGCTGTAGTAGGTCCCAAGGGTTGGGCTGTTCGCCCATTAAAGCGGTACGCGAGCTGGGTTCAGAACGTCGTGAGACAGTTCGGTCCCTATCCGGCGTGGGCGTAGGATATTTGAGAGGAGCTGTCCTTAGTACGAGAGGACCGGGATGGACGGGCCGCTGGTGTACCTGTTGCAGTGCCAACTGCATGGCAGGGTAGCCAAGCCTGGAAGGGATAAACGCTGAAGGCATCTAAGCGTGAAGCCCCCCTCAAGATGAGATATCCCATTCTTTAAAGAAGTAAGACCCCTTGAAGACGACGAGGTAGATAGGGCAGAGGTGGAAGTGCAGCAATGTATGGAGCTGACTGCTACTAATCGGTCGAGGGCTTGACCTGAGCACGGAAGTGCAAACGGCGGAGTTGAAAAAAGGTTTTTGAGTTTTGTATATGCGGTTTTGAAGGTACATAAAAGATATGTACATGATATCCTATGAACATGATTTGATGTTTATAGGATTTTTTATTTTACAGAAATAATGAACAGAAATATATCCGGCAGCAAAGGGCAGAATACGAAAAAATCCACAGTACACCAGTATTACAAGTGTACTGTGGATTTTTTTGTCTGCTCATAAATCAGATCAATGTTTTTCCCGCTTCAGATCTTTGGAGAAGGACAGAAGCGCCAGCCCTAAAAGGAAAATACAGATATTGAAATAGAAGGGATAGGCCGGATTCAGGTCATAGAACCATCCGATCAGGCTGCCGAAGGGAACGGAAAGGGCAATCATCAGCATGTTATAGAGTGCATATATTCTGGAACGTTCCTTTTCATCTACGAACAGTGCCATAAGCGCGTCTTTCCTGGGAATGACAATAGCGTAAGCGGAGGATTCCAGGATTGTGTACAGCATAACCAGCAGGAGGTTTTTCTGCGGACAGAGAATCAGGAGTATATGGCTGGCTATGTAGATAAAAAATCCGATGATCATGGAGTTTCTGATCCTGAGCCGGTGAAACAGATTCTGCAGGAACACCACGAAGAGGATCATGATCACAGTCCTTATGAGCGGAAATACAGCCACCAGTTCTTCTGAAATATGCAGGCTCTCTGTTATGTAGAGTGAAAAAAAGTTAGTAGTCGCAATCAGAAGTATATTGGTTAAAGTCATAATGTAGACCACAAGGCGCATCCTGGATGAGCGCAGGATCTGCATGAAGATTTCCTTATATCCGGTCAGCATGGAAAAATAGGACATATTCTTAGTCTCTTCCATTCGCTGCCGGCCAATCTTGGTTTCACCTCCGAATTTGTAAAGAAGAACAAATTTGGCTGTCATGGATATTCCTGACAGGAAGAAGATCACGCGAAATACAGGTACCAGATCATATATTTTCAGCAGCCAGATGGAAAGTGGTGCGAAGAATACAGAGAGCATACCGCATATCTGTATCAGGGTAAATGCATTGGTAATATGCTCCGGGGGACAGTCCTCAATAAACAGGCAGTTCCAGGAAGTATTGGTGATCTGAAAGGAGGCATTGATGGCAGCTGCAATCAGAAAATGCCAGAAATTCTGGGAGAAGGCCCATATAAAACAGGGGATACTCCAGGAGATGGTGTCAAAGATCACAGTTGCCCTGCGCCGCCCCATTTTGTCAGTCAGGGCGCCTCCGATAAATGCAAAGAAAACCTGCAGCAGAAAACCAAGTGAGAGGGTAGTCCCGATCTCCAGGCTGGAAAGCCCGATCTTCCGCATATAAAGTGCCTGATACGGGGAAAAGAGAGAATAAGGGATGAACCAAAGAGGCTCTGTGCAGATAGACCATTTAGGGTTCCCTTTCAGCTGGAGGAAGGTCTGTACCAGAACATGGTTTCGGATTCTGTTTCTTAAGGGGTAAGATTTCATAATGAGTAAGCGTTCCTTTTCATCGTAATATTATAGAGAATCTTTTTTCATTATAAGGAAAGGCAGCCTTTAAGTAAAGCAGATAATCTCTTAAAATTCAACAAAATTTCACCATGGAAACAGTCGTTATGCTCAGAAAATTAGGCGTTTCTAAAAAAATGACACCAGATTAAAATTTGGGCCATTATGTGAGGAAAAGGCCGGAGATATAATAAAGCCATCTCAAAAGGAAGCAGCACCATAAAGCGTGCAGAATAAAAAACAGGAGGAATGAAAAGTATGAGAATGAAAAGAGCAGCGGCATTTACACTGGCTGGTCTGATGGCAGTTTCCATGACGGCATGTGGTTCAGGAAACGGGGGAAGTGCAAAGGGCAGTACATCTGACAGCACAGAGGAGACGAAAAATGAGGCGGCGGCTACAGCGGGGAAAAAGGATGCCTCTGAAAAGCTGGTCGTGTGGACACTGGCGGATGACCTGAAACAGTTTGCTGAGCGCTACTGTGAAAAGAACCCGGATGTACAGATAGAAACTGTGACCATCGCACCTGCAGATTATCCCACAAAGATACAGACAGCCATGCGCGGAAAACAGACCACTCCGGATATCATTGTAGGGGAACCGCAGATGCTGGAGGATATGTACGAGGCGGGATATTTCGAGGATTTGGATCAGGAGCCTTACAATGCCCAGGACTATGCAGATAAGATCGTAGACTATGTGTGGGATGTGGGAAAAGACGCAGACGGCGTGCAGAGAGCAATCTCCTATCAGATCACTCCCTGCGGTGTTTTTTACAGAAGGGATATTGCAGAGAAAGTGTTTGGGACGGATGACCCGGAGGAAATCGGTAACATGTTCCAGGATTATGACACGATTCTCTCAACAGGGGAGACACTCAGGGATGCCGGCTACAAAATATTTGCCTCTGACATGGAGATGACATATTTTTCCGGTGACAGCGCCTGGGTGGAGGACGGAAAGCTGAAGATAGATCAGGCCAGAATGGACTATCTTGACTCCTGCGTGAAGCTCTACCAGAACGATATGACAGCATACGTTGCCCAGTGGTCCACAACCTGGTATCAGGCTATGGGCGGTTCTGTGCCGGTGATCGACAAAGAAACAAACGTATGGGATGAGACCGAGATGGAGGAAGCTGCTGAGAACGGAAAGACAACAGAAATCTTTGCCTACGGCCTTCCCGCCTGGGGTGTGGTGACCATGCGAGACCATGTGGGCGACTTATCAGGAAAATGGGGAGTATGCGCAGGTCCTGCTTACGGATTCAGCGGCGGTACCTACATAGGCATCAGCGCTCTCAGTGAAAAGAAAGAGCTGGCCTGGGATTTCCTGAAATTCTGTACCTTGACGGAAGAGACACTGGACTGGTGGATCGAGGCTTCACAGGGAGACGTGGTATCTTATCTTCCATGTCTGGAAAAGCATAAAGAGGATGAAAATACGGTATACGGCGGTGAGAAATTATACCAGTTCTTCCTGGAACAGGCAGAGGGGATTGACTATTCTAAAGTCACCAAGTACGACAAGAAGATAAATGATGCATGGGCAGCGGCCATCGACTCCATCAAGACAGGAGAAAAGTCAAAAGAGGATGCAGTGGATGAATTTTACGATGTAGTAGCATCCACATATCCGGAGATTGAAATCCAGCGCTGAGTGTAACTGTGCAGACAGTTCTGTGTATAGAAAAGAGGGAAAAAATGGGAGAAAAGGCTGTGCCCGGAAAAAAGAAAAGAAACATTGAGTCAACCGGTTATTTCTTTGTTGCTCCGTTTGTGATTGCATTTATCATTTTCAGCGTCTATCCGGTGCTTCGGACATTTTATCTGAGCTTTACCGATTATAAGGGATTCGGGGATGCGGCGCTGACGGGAGGTGTGAATTATCTGCGTGTTCTTCAGGATAAATTTTTCTGGAGATCCCTGTGGAACACCGCGAAGATCTGGAGCGTAAATATTGTCCTGCAATTGGGACTGGCTTTGGCACTGACGATTGTGTTCAGTGATATCAAATATAAGATAAGAGGACTGGCAGTTTTCAGAGCCTTATATTACCTGCCGAATCTGATCGCGGCAACATCTGTTGCATTTCTCTTCAAAACACTGCTGGACTGGAGATACGGAACCCTGAACCAGATCCTTGTGGGTTCCGGCGCTGTGGGCAGCCCGGTCAACTGGCTTGGCTCCACGGCCACAGCCCCCTATGTGATCTCCGTCATCAGCGCGTGGATGTGGTTTGGCAACTCCTTTATCATGCTGATGGCAGGGGTACAGGGTATTTCAAAAGATTATTTTGAAGCAGCGGCCATCGACGGGGCAGGGAGGATGAAAACTTTTACAAGAATTACACTGCCGCTTCTAAAGCCTATTATGCTGTATGTGGGAATCACATCACTGATCGGCGGACTGCAGATGTTTGACCTTCCGTTCCTTATCAGCGGCGGTACGGCGGGAAATCCAAGCGGCAGTACCCAGACAGTTGTTATGTATCTCTACAAATTCGGATTTGAGACAAATCAGGTGGGATATGCATCTGCTATTGCCTATGTATTGTTTATCATCATATTCCTGTTTTCCGCACTGCAGTTTAAAGTGATGTACGGCAGGAAAAAGGGAGGGAACTGATATGGCAGCAAAAGCGAAAAAGAGTATATTGTACATCATTCTGATCCTTCTGGCTGTTATATGCCTGATGCCTTTTGCGCTCATGATGGTAAATGCCACCAGAAGCGGTTCCGAGATCGTACATTCCTTTACACTGATCCCAAGCAATGCTCTGGCGCAGAACTGGGAAACCGTGTCCGGATACTTTGACCTGTTCAAGGGAATCTTAAACAGTCTTATAGTATCTGTTCCGGCCACACTGTTATCTTCTTATTTCTCTGCCATGGCAGCTTACGGGCTTGTGATGTATAAATTTAAGGGAAACAAATTCATCAGCGGCGTCATCATTATTTTCATGATGATACCGGGCCAGCTCAGTATGATAGGATTTTACGACCTGATCACAAAAATGCATATGATCGATACCTACTGGCCGCTCATCCTCCCTGCCATTGCCGCTCCCGGCACCGTGTTTTTCCTGAGGCAGTATTGTGAGGGCGCTCTGCAGCCTGCCCTTATTGAGGCGGCCAGAATGGATGGGGCGAAGGAAATCTATATTTTCCATAAAATTATCCTTCCCCTCATGTCACCCGGCATAGCTACTATGGCGATCGGTGCTTTCATCGGAAGCTGGAACAGTTACCTGATACCCCTTATCTTACTGAACACACCGGAAAAATTTACGCTTCCTGTCATGATCGCATCCCTGAATGCATCCACGGATATCACGGCAAACCAGGGAGCCATTTATCTGGCGGTTGCTATTTCCGTGATCCCGATTCTCATTGTGTTCGCATTCTGTTCCAAATACATCATCGGCAGTATATCAGCCGGAGGTGTCAAAGAGTAGGAACTGTGATATAATAAACAAAAGCTTGCTCATATTTGGAGGCTGCGGTTTCTGCCGCAGCCCCGGTCAAAAGAGAAGGAGCGGATAAAATGAGAAAGAAAAGGTATCTGCCCATGCTTGCGGCTTCCCTGGCCCTTGCAGGTCTTATGGGCGGCTGCGGCGATACCGGCCTTATGCCGGCCGGACGGGAAGAGGAGAAGACAGAGAGCAAAACGGCGGATCTGGACTGGTATATTAATTTTTCCTGGTTTACCACCACCTGGGGGAAGAGTGAGGTTTCCAAAGCTGTCACGGATCTTACAGGGGTCAATGTCCATTTTCTCTCCCCAAAAGGGGACGAGTCTGAAAAATTAAATGCCATGATCGCCGCTGATACCCTGCCGGATCTGGTCACTCTTGAATGGTCAGCAGCGCAGAACAGTGAAATGATAAAAAACGGACAGGTATATGCCCTGAATGAGCTTGCGGATCAATATGACCCGGGCTTTTATGACGTTCTGGATCAGGATGTACTGGATTGGTACAAACAGTCGGACGGAAATCTGTATGCCTATTACAACTCTTTCTATACCCCGCAGGATTATGAGGAGAACGAAGAGATTCCGTCCAATCAGGTATTTCTTGTGAGAAAGGATATCTACGAGGCATTGGGAGAACCGGATATGACAACGCCGGAGGGCTTTTCGGAAGCTGTAAAAAGAGCGGCGGAATTATTTCCGGAAGTAAACGGGGAACCTCTGATTCCCATCGGTGCGGATGAATTTACAGACAGGGGAAACGTTTCTTTTGGTCTGTATCTGCAGTCATTTCTGGCGGTACCTTATGAAAAAGACGGAATATATTATGACAGGAACACTGACCCGGATTATCTGGCATGGCTGAAGACGTTCCGGGAGCTTGCCGGTGAAGGGTATCTAAAGGACGAGATATTTGTGGACAAAAGGCTGCAGCTAAAAGAAAAATTTGAAAAGGGGCAGTATTTCTGTCTGCTTTACCAGTCTACAGATATTATTGACCAGCAGAGGAAGCTGGGAGAGACGAACCCGGACTGTGTGTATATTGCGGTGGAGGGACCGCGCAATCTGGCAGGGGATGATCCGCAGCTTCCGGTGGGCGGGATCTACGGATGGACAGCCACCTATATACCCAAAAACTGCAGTGATCCAAAGAAAGCACTGGAGTTATTAAAATACCTGATCAGCGAGGAAGGCCAGAAAATGACTTTCCTGGGTGTTGAGGGGAGTATGTACGATATGAAGGATGGCGTGCCTGTGGTGAGGCCGGAAGTAAAAGAACTGCTGTCCTCTGACAGGCAGGCCTATGACGAGCGCTACGGGGCAGACAATACCTACTGGATGATGCAGAATAATGTGATGCAGATGAAGTGGAAAAATGAGACAGATCCTGTGATCCGCCAGCTTCAGGAGTGGACCTATCCTTATACGATATATACATCCCAGTACAGTACCAATTTTAACGGGGACGCCGTGTTGGCTGCGCTGGAGGAAAAGCAGCAGAAAATATGGGGAGATACCCTGCCAAAACTGCTTCTTGCGGACAGTGATCAGGAATTTGACAGGATACTGCAGGACTATCTGGAGCTGAGAGCGGAAAACGGATATGACACCTATGCGGAGAACATGACGGAGGCTTACAGACAGAACAAGGAAAAACTGGGATTTTCAGAGGATTAGGCTATGGATAGAGTGGGGAATGTATTTGCGAATCTGAAACTGAATCAAAAGTTTACACTTGCCATCATGCTGATCGTTGTCATGCCCATGGTGGGCTTTTCCATTTTTCTGTATCAGAACATATCCAAGAATACCTTGCAGCAGTCTGCCTCGGAGCTGGGCAATCAGGTGAAAGAGGATTATGGAACCATGCAGAGTATTGTGGAGTTCTCTAATATGTCTGCTCAGTCCTTTTTGGGAAACCAGGCATTAAAGGATATGCTGCTGCGCTTAAAAGACCATGAGGAGATCAGAACAGAAGATTACATAGCATTCAACAGGGATGATATCGCCCTGCTGGAACGCCTGGTGAACAGCAACCCCTATCTGTATCAGGTGCGTGTCTATGCGGACAACAATACATTTCCGGAGATGATACCCATCCTCTATCACGGGGACAGAGTCTATGATTTTCCCTGGGGAGAGGATTACGAACCCGGCAAATGGCAGATCGACTATGCAGACGATTCCGTCACACATCTGATGGCGCTGATCAATGACGCGGAGGATGATTACGGGAACAAAATAGGGACCATTGAGACAGCGGTTTCCATGGATGAATTTTTTCCTGACATGTACCGGGGCGGTGAGCGCGTCTGGTCTTGTTTTGTGTCTGCGGACGGACAGGTAGCTGCGGATGACAGGGCAGCTTCAGAGAGCCCCTGGAAAGAGGCGGCAGCTAGAATGGCCGCCCGGACAGAGCAGCCCCCAAAGGAGATGGAGATGAAGAACATTACCCTTGAGGGGGAACCCGTCATATGGGTGAGCCAGCCTGTAAAGGAGCTGTCAGGAACCTATATCCGGGTTGCCAGCATTAAAGACCAGATGAATCGGCTTGCAGCTTATAAAAACCAGCTTCTGCTTATCCTGCTGGTTATTTTTCTATGTCTGGCGCTGGTCGTGAACAGCGTTGTGAAGGTACTTCTGCGGAAATTCTATCACATGCTCCTGGTGGTTCGGAAGGTACAGGAGGGGGACCTGGCACAGCGTGTATCCAACCCCGGCAGTGATGAGATGGGGGAGATGAGTACTCAGTTCAATAAGATGCTGGACCACATCCAGATTCTGATGAAGGAGAACATAAACAGGGAGGTCCTGATCAAGAACACAGAGATCAAGGCACTTCAAAACCAGATCAATGCGCATTTTATCTACAATGTTCTGGAGGCTGTCAAAATGATGGCTGAGATCAACGAGGAATATGAGATCTCGGACTCTGTGACAGCACTGGGCGAACTGCTCCGGTACGGTATGAAATGGACATCCAGCGATGTGACGATCCGCCAGGAGGTGGAGTATATAAAGAACTATATACAGCTTATGAACCTCCGTTATGACTACACCATCGGACTTTCCATCAATATACCGGATCATATCTATGAGCAGCAGATACCGAAGATGTCCCTGCAGCCCATTGTGGAAAATGCCATCTGCCATGGAATTGAGGAGACGGAAGAGGACTCTGTTATCTATATCAAAGCAGTCTGTCATGAGAAGGACTATGATATAGAGATCACAGATTCCGGAAAGGGAATGGATGAGCAGCAGATCGCGCTGCTGAAACGTAAGGTGAGTGGGGAGATTGAAGTGAGCGGCGGCTCAGGAAACGGAATCGGGCTTAAAAATGTACAGGACAGAATCCATATCCGTTTCGGGGAAAGCTATGGCCTGCATTTTGCATCCAGGGAGGGGTGCTATACAAAGGTGAGCGTGCGCCTGCCGTATTCGGCGGCTCACATTCCGGAGGACAGCGGTACGTTTGGCGGTACAGAGAAAGAAAAGGGGATTGAGGAAAAAAGAGATGAAGACGCTGTTGATTGTGGAAGATGAAAAAATGATCCGCCAGGGAATCGCTGTTATGTCAAAGCGCAGCAAGGTGGAGATTCAGGAGATCCTTGAGTGCAGAAACGGCCTGGAGGCAATGAAGCTTCTGGAGGAGCGGGACATAGATGTAATGTTCACAGACATCCGCATGCCGAAGATGGATGGGATCGACCTGGTAAAGGAGACGGAGAAATTAAGCCGCAGGCCCAAAATAGTGGTCATCAGCGGATATGATGATTTTAATTACGCGGTGGAAATGCTGAAGCACGGTGTCCAGGACTATATCCTGAAACCTGTGAAAAGAGATAAAATAGAGGAGCTGCTGCAGAAGCTGGACGCGCAGATCATGGAGGAAAAGAAATGCGCGGGATTTGACAGACAGGCGTTTTCCAGGCAGATGATGTACTATCTGGAAAATCCCCAGGTTTCAGAGGAGGACCTGGCAGCGCTTAAGTGGAAATTTGAGCAGTATATGGGGCAGGAGTCCTATTACGCGGTGGCAGCGGGCAGAACCGGAGGGAGAAGACCCACCGGTGCTCTGTGTATGGAAAACGAGGGGCAGTGTATATTCTTCTGCCCCGGCAGTGCTGTCTATGAGGAGGAGCCGGATATGTGCGCGGGGATAAGCGGCCCGCATATCTCCTTTGAGGAGGCTGCAGATGCTTACAGGGAAGCCATGGAGGCCAGAATACAGGCCTTTTTGTACGGCAGCTCCCGGCGCTGCCGGTGCGGGGAGGAGAGCGGGAAAATTCCCGGTGATTTTGTGGAACGTTTTGTTCAGCAGTTTCCGACAGAACATTTAGACCAGGCATTGATTTCCTTTCAGAATTATTTTTTTGAGGCAGAGCATGGGAAGATAGACGGGAGAGATATGACAGACACTGCCCGGAATCTGCAGAGAGCGCTGGAGGAGACCTATAAAAAGCTGCTCCCGGAAGAAGAACAGGATATTTTTCAAAGGGAACACCCCCTGGCATGGAGATGCGCAGAGGAATACCTGGAGGATTTTGTATCCTGGGTCAGACAGGCAGGGAGCTGCCTTGACCGGGTCTGTGACAGCAACCTGAACCACAGCAGAATCAGGGCAGCAGTGCGCTTTGTGGAGGAGAATTTCAGGAAGGATGTGAATATGGCTATGGTTTCCAATCACGTCTCCATGAACTATTCCCTGTTCTCCATTGCTTTCAAAGAATATACAGGCGTGAATTTTGTCAGCTATCTGAAAAAACTGAGGATTGAGGAGGCGAAACGTCTTCTGGAGACTACAGAGGAAAAGGTCCAGGATATCGGCCGGATGGCCGGATTTGAGAATGATAAGAATTTCCTGAAGTGTTTCAAGGCAGCCTGTGGGGTCTCGCCTTCAGAATACAGGAAAAATACGGCAATGAGAAAGTAAAAGTCAAAAGTCCGGGGACATAAAAAGCCGCACGTTCGATCATAAGATCGTCTGTGCGGCTTTTTCTATTGCTCTTAGATATGCATCCTTTTTCTGACCTCATTTCTCAGGCCGCTTCTTCTCAGGATGGTGATCAGTGCCCCGTCAATTATAACAGAACAGGTTAGCACTACAGCAGACCAGGACAGGGCCAGGGGTTCCTGATAGTAGTGCTGGATCAGCAGCTCAATACAGATTGTCAGAACCGCGATCTCCGCCAGAACCACTGCAGCCAGGGACAATATGGAGCGGTGCCTGTACCTGAGGCAGAAAGCAAAGATGAGGAAGAGCACTGTGATAATACCGATTATGGGAACGGCAAGCTGCACGTACCATCCTCTGCCCGGATGCAGCCAGGCAATGATGCCGAAATACATGGCAATGCTCAGACCGTCCAGAAAAAGGCTCACATAAGGATTTAATTTCGCCGAAAAAAACAGGGGCAGGAAAAAAATCCACAGAACTACACAGATCCCGATCACATACAGGGACCAGCTTCCGAACTGAAAGAAAAACAAATTTAACAGACCGCAGACCACCGCAGTGGTGGCCAGTATAACGGTCATGAGAATGGTGATATCACGCCGCGGCACCTGCTCGGCATGGCCTTCTAAGGAGGGGAAGGGTTTGGGCGCGGCAGTATCCGGCGGCTGTTTTGGATTGATGACTTTTGTATTGCACAGGGGACAGACTTTACAGGTCTTGTCAAGTTCCACCCCGCAGTTCACACAGTATGACATAAAGGATTCCTCCGAATTTATTTAATCCTCGGTTTCTCGGTTGCTCTCTATTTTGACCGAAATTCCGTCTGATACCAGTTTGCGGAAGAATATGCGTTCCACATCGGCTTCCACAATACTGCTGGCAAAACTTATGGTCAGGGTATTCTCGTAGCTGACTACCGCACAGTTGGTCCTGGCTGAAAACGGCTGGCCCATGAGAACATCAAAGCGCTCCACATAGGGTTTCATCTCCTCCGGGACCTGTACAATGCCAAGGTTGGTAAGCCCTGCCGTGGACTGCCGGTCCTGTACCCGGATGTAGAACTGTCTGACCACAAAATCCTTTAAAAAAAGAGGGACAATGCGGATGAAAGGGCTTTGCTGGGTGGCGGCATTGGTGGTGATGTCAGCATTTAAGAATTTGTTGTTGATATAATACCGCATATAGTGGTGTACCTGCACCAGGATTTCCTCAAAGGTGTATTCCCCCATTCTGGGATCAATGGAAGGATAGACCATGGTGATAAAATTCCGCAGCGTGATGGATGGAAAGAATTTGCGCAGGTTCACAGGCAGCGCAAGCTTCACGGGTTTTTCGCGGAATACGTGGTCAGCCTTTTGTTTTTCCAGAAGGGAGTAGAGAAGCACGGCATTTAAATATTCGGTTATGGATGCCTTATAGCTTCTGGCAACCTTAAGGATTTTATCCACGGGCATGATGCCGCTGATAATATTCAGGGTATAGAAGGGTTCCTTGGTTCCCCTGACCCGGTAGGCACTGCCCTGTGTGCGGGCCGGCTTTACCCTTGAGGAGGCATAGCGGATATAGGCGTCTTCCAGTTCCTCGGGGTCCGGCTCCTCATGGATATCCAGAACGCCGTCCCGGTTTGGTATCTCATGGCCCTGCAGGCGCAGATATACGGCTGTGATGGTCCGCAGCAGGTACAGGGCGCCGTTACCGTCGGAAAGGGAATGGAACATTTCCAGGGATATCTTGTTATGGTAATAGTATATCCGGATCAGATACCGGTTATTGGCCTTAAAGGACATAGGCATACAGGGATTCACAATGTCAGGCTGGACGAAGGGCCCGGGTCTGTCATTGGGCTCCAGATATCTCCAAAACAGCCCTTTTCTCAGTGCCACCTTGAAGGCAGGGAAACGGGGCAGTGCCAGGTCCACGGCTTTCTGCAGAAGGGGAGGGTCCACCTCCTCTTTCATGATAATGGTGATCCGATACACGCTGGAAAAGTTTTTTCGCTGCAGCGTGGGATATACATTTGCGGATAGATCTAATTTGTACCATGTAGCACGGTTTTTGTTTGTTTTTTTCTCCATAGGTTTATTATAAGGGGATGCGGGAAAATTATCAATAAAAACAGAAAAGAAACCGGAATGTTACTGTTCACGCAGTGAACAGTAACACCGGAATAGACGGATGGGAGGGACTGTGTTAGAATGAAACTATATTGCCAGGCCACTAAAAGCAGAAGGAGAATCCTATGGAAATAAATCTAAAGAGCAGCCAGAGCCTCATGAAAGCCATCAAAAAGATGCATACACTGGTAGAAAGCCCCGATGTGGAGAAGCAGAGGGCATCACAGGAAAATATAAGCGGCATTTTCTCAAAGAGCAAAGACATGAAATATGAAAATTTTGAGATAGAGGGAATTCCCGCCGAATGGGTCAGTGTGGACCGAAGGCATATGAAAAAATATGTGATCCTCTACTGCCACGGCGGCGGCTACAACACGGGGAGCTTCCGCTATGCCAGAAGTGTTACCAACAAGCTGGCCAGCACCACATCCATGGATGTACTCAGCTTTGATTACCGCCTTGCGCCGGAGTGTCCTTATCCGGCGGCTTTGGAGGACGCGGTCAAGGTCTGGGATCACCTCATGCATGTAGGTTATGGGGCCAGGGACGTGATCGTGGCAGGTGACTCCGCCGGGGGGAATCTGGCGCTTACCCTTGTGCAGAAATTAAAGGAACAGGGCCGCATTCTTCCAAGGGGCATCATCCTCTTCTCTCCCTGGACGGACCTTACAAAGAGCGGAAGATCCCATGAATTGAAAGCGGAGATCGACCCGATCCTTTCCGAGGAATATATCGATAAAGCAATCCGTGACTATGCGGACGGACAGGATCTGAGAAATCCCTTTATCTCCCCGCTTTTTGCGGATTTCACGGGATTTCCGCCCACCTATATCCAGGTGGGTGAGAATGAGATCCTGCTCTCCGATTCCCTGAATCTGCAGAAACGGCTGAGAAAGTTTCATGTGCAGGTACAGCTTGATTATTACAGCGGCATGTGGCATGTGTTTCAGATGTCACCTTTTAAGGCTGCTTATGATGCCATGGACCAGATGGCAGAATTTATCTTTGACATCTGCAGATAGTGTGGTCAGATGTAGTCCAGGATATAGAAGCCCATCATCAGGTAAAGCCGGGTCATAAAATCATCCAGGTTTGCCCCTGTAAGCTGGGTGATGCGGTTCAGCCGGTGGGGTAGGGTGCTTCTGTTTATTTTGAGGAGCTGAGCGGTGAGTGTGCTGTTCCGCTCATTCATGAGATAAGTCTTCAGGGTCTCGTACAGCTCCGTGCCGTGCTCTTTGTCGTAGTGGAGAAGCTGGTGCAGGGTATCCGGGGCAATGCTCTCCTTTGTGAACTCGCCTATGCCCTCCAGCAGCCAGTATTTCAGCACATAGTCCTGGAATTCATTATACCAGTGGGGGACACGCTCCATCTGGCTGTAGCTCAGGGCGATCTGGGCCTGTTTTAAGTGGATGGGCAGTGTTGAGAAGCCGTGGAAGGGAAAGGATACGCCCATGCGCAGAAGCCCCTCCCTTATGATATAGGACATCTTCATGCGCAGGTCCTGAGGGGTGATCCGGCTTTTGCTGAGGTTGACCAGCAGATAAATATGGCCTTTATAGTAGCATGCATGGCATGCCTGGATGCGCTCCTCGATCTCATTGCAGATGCTGTACACGGACAGCTTCGTCACGTCTGTGCTCTCAAAAGAGATGATACCGCACAGGTACCGGTCTTCCTCCTCCCAACCCAGAATCTCCAGTTTGCGGCTGATATCAAGCCGGTCGGTCTCTGTGCCGCTTATAGTGTCTATGATCAGCTTTTCCAGCGGATGACGCTCGTCGTCCCCGGTATCGTTGCGCCGCAGAAGCGCCAGCTTAATGATCTCCGCAAAATAGGAAGCTATATAGAGCTGGCCGCGTGTCAGCGGTGTCTCCATCTCTGAGATGATAAATCTTCCCCTGTAACTCCCGTTCATCCACAGATTCACATAGATACAGCGGTCATTGTTGAAGTCGCTGTCCCAGAACTGTCCCCCAATGGTACTCAGTGTCTTTTTGTACGCCGGACTTGTCCGGAAGAAATTGATGGTGTTCAGATCCTGCATATACCGTTTGGTCTGTTCATTATAGGTAAAATTAAGTGCTCCCTCAAAATGGCGGGGACAGGCGAGAATATGGAAATACTCGTCGTGGATAAACACCGGATTGTGAAAATGCTCCAGCGCGGCAACGGTTATATCATACAGGCTTCCGTCCCGGTTCAAAATGTCGTTTAATTTTCGCTCAAGAAGGGCAAAGCACGCAAATATCTGCTGCAGAGTATTGAAGATTTCCGGCAGGGACATGGCATCGGGAAATATAAGGAGGCTGCAGGATGCGTGGAAGGTTCCTTTTTCGGGTTCCCCGGCCACGGCCAGAAAACCGTCAGGCAGCAAAAAAGGATGGGCGGACAGGGTTTTACAGTCAGCAAGATAAAGAAAGGCCCGGGACAGATCCTGCTGTCCGGTATAGAACTGTATGCCGGTCAGACATGGTTCCTCGCTTGGCGGCAGCAGGGAAACCGGTATTTCACGTTCCTTCAGTTTTTCATATAAGATCTGCATGCTCAGCAGAAGGCCTGCGGACGCGTTGTAGTTTTCACTCATGGTATTCCCTCCAAATCTCAGATAACATGGCAAAATCCATCCGGATTCCGGCAAAGGCTGCGCAGCCCGCCGGAAAATGGACGGATTTTGAAAATCTTTACTTGATTCTTATTTTATCGTATGGGAGGGCATTTTACCAGTGCTGATTTCACGTATCCTGGTCTAATTTGTAGCCAAACGCCAGAATTACGGCACCCAGCAGGATCACAACAGCCGGAATGATCATAAATCCCATGCTGATGCCTCTCTGAAGCTGCAAAGAAGCCATGGAGGGGTCTGTCTCTGAACTGAACTGCGCAAGCGCCAGACAGGCAGAAATCAAAATGCCTCTTGACACAATACCGATTTTGATCGGTACCGTTAAAAGTCCCATGACCGTTCCGGTCACATCGTAGCCCAGTTTTTTTCCGCTGTAGGCCGCGCAGTTGGAGAAGAGTTCCGGGTCACAGGCATTGGTCAGTACAAGTATGAACATGACTGCACACATGGCGGCCATGACCACCCAGGTCTGACTGTAAGCAAAGAACGCGCCTGTGGCGATAACTGCCATCAGAAAGTAGGAACAGACCACGGTCTTCTTCGCGGTGAATCTGGCAACGATGAATTTTGATATGTAGGAAGCCACAACGCCAAGCAGGTTGGCGGCAAATACAAAGGTGGTCAGCAGCGCGGCATTCTGGCCCACATATGTAAAATAGTAGATAGCCAGCCCGTTCACCAGGAAGAGCACAATGTATTTTGTGATGCAGGACAGGAACAGCCACAGCAGGTGCGGATTACACCGGATGGCATCCAGCGCCCGGACTTTCTGGGCATTTGGTGCCGTTTGGGCAGAACGGGCCTGTCCGGCCATCCTCTGCAGTTCTTCCTCTTTGGTCATCTCATAGCCCTTGAACATGTTGAAATGGGCGTAAAATCCCGCTGCCATCAATGCGGAAAAAGCAAATGCAGTGGCAGCATAGGCATTCTTCTCCCCAAGCCACGCGGCAAAGACAGAGACAGCGGCAGGCCCGGCGTAGGAATATACCACAGAGGCCAGGGATGTCCACACCATCCTGGTAGAGGACAGGGTCATTCTCTCTTTTGGAGTCTTACCTGCAATGTTGATCATGGAAACATTGGCAATGAATGGAATGTTCCAGGCAATTCGGCTGGTGATCATAGCCACCGTGACGAAGATGGCGGCAGCCAGCCCGTTGCCTATTTTTATAAACTGCATGGCATACAGGAAGGGGACCATCCAGGGCGTCAGGATCAGCCAGGAGCGGTAGCGCCCCCATCTCTTGGGTTTTATCTTGTTCAGAAATGGACCATACAAGCAGGAGAGGATAGCATCCACCACTGCGGAGATGGTCGTCATCACAGTGATGACACCCAGGGAAAACTTTGCAATATTCGTAAAGAAGTAGGTTGCGTAAAACGTATCAATATTGGACATCAGCGTAAAGCCGAAATCGCCCACGCCGAAGAACCGTTTTAAGGGGGTACTCAGACCGTTTCGCTCTTTTTTATCCGGCATAAATCTGTCTCCTTTTCGGGGGTGTATTTATGTCAGAAGAGTTTAGCGCTGACTTTGGCGATCTCTTCCGTGATCGTGTCATATACGCCCGGGAAGATAGATTCCGGGCCGCCCATGGTATTGCAGGGGATAAAGAATTTTGTGCCGTTTTCTCTGCAGACACGTTCTACTTCCTGAGCAATGTGTTCTCTGCTCCAGTCTTCCCTGTCCACTTCGCCGCTGTCAATGCCGCCCATGAATGTGATCTGTCCGCCGTATTTTTCAATCAGCTCGGGGATATTGTTTGTACTCATAACGCCCTGCCAGATATCTATGCCCATCTCGATCATAGAAGGAACCAGATTGGCTGCATAGGAATCGGAGTGATGGATCACAACCTCAACACCGTGCTCCTTGTAATATCCGTAAACCTTCTTATAAGCCGGTTCATAGAATTCCTTGAACATCTGCGGGGAGATGAAGGAGCTGCTCCTGGAACCCCAGTCGTCGTGATGGAAGAGGGCATTCGGTTTTAAGTATTTGCAGATTTCTTCCGCGTATGCCAGCTCCCAGTCTGTGATGTAGTCGATTAGCTCATGCATATATTCCGGTTCTTCATAGAACTGGATCAGACAGTTCTGGATCTCCAGAAGATAATGGCACTGCTCAAAGATACCCGGTGCTACAAAGGGAGCTACAAAATATTCGTCACGGTCAATTTTTTCAGCCTCTGCGACAAAAGGGGCCCATTCTTCTGCGGAGAATTTTACGTTAGGTGCTTTCACATAATCTCTCCAGTGTGTGATGTCCTTGCAGACAATATGCTCCTCATCGTGAACCGGGAAAGGCCCCGGCATTCCTTCCGGGAAGGAAATGGTGACACCCCATGCGTTTTTAACATTGGGGCCGCCCTTTGTGGGCATGGCATTCCTTACGGAGTAAGGGGTACCGAAAAGAAGGGCGATGGCTTCGTACTGATTCACATATCTGTCAGGATGGCCTCCGCGGATGGTTTCTAATAAATTCTGTCTTTTTGATAACATAGTATAAACTCCTTTCTCTATTTTGTATGTCCGTTGGTTTATACTAATATTATAGGGGATGGGGCTTATGTGCACAATTAATCAAATATGGGAAATTATGAGGCAAATATTAGACATAATGGTGGTTTTACTTTATAAGAAGTTTCTCCTTTATCGTCTGATATAACTGATCAAAGTCAACTGGTTTTGCCAGATGACCGTTCATTCCGGCTTCATAAGATTTCACCACATCTTCGTGGAAGGCATTGGCTGTCATTGCTATGATGGGTATGGTTTTTGCCATGGGGTGACCTGATTTTCTTATAATTTCAGTGGCCTGATAACCATTCAATACAGGCATCTGTACATCCATTAGAATAATATCGAAGGCATCGGGAGCAGACAGGAAATTGTCTACAGCCTCCTGTCCGTTGCAGGCACAGGTGACATCCAGCTTCATTATGTTTAACAGTTCCACTGCGATCTCCCTGTTGAGCTCATTATCCTCTGCCAGCAGCACGCGGCGGCCTTCTGTTTCAGGATTTTTGAAATCATGTTTCTTATGGCAGGGAGCTTTGCCGGCGCCTGTGACAGACAGCAGTGTATTGTAGAGTGTGGAGGAGAAAATTGGTTTGGAAAGGAAGGCATTGGCACCGGCCTCACGTGCACTTTTCTCAATGGAGCTCCAGTCATAGGCTGTGATTATGATGATCGTGGTTTCCGGGCCTACATATTCCCTTACCCGGCGTGTTACTTCTATGCCGTCCATATCAGGCATTCTCCAGTCAATGAGACATACATCATAATCATCACCAATTTTATGGGCAGCGATCACCTTGTCCACACACTCTGTGCCGCTCAGTACCCAGCAGGATGATATACCCAGATTTTTCAGCGTCAGTGAGGTATGAAGACAGCTGTCCTGGTCATCGTCTGCAATGAGGACATGCAGAGATTGAATGGCCTGGGGAGAGTGGCTGACCCGGTTCGTTTCCGCGGGAGTATCAAAATCCAGTTCCACCCGAAAGGTGCTTCCTTTACCCGGTTCACTTTCTACGGCAATCGTGCCTCCCATTAATGTGATCAGATTTTTGGTGATAGACATGCCCAGGCCTGTACCTTTGTATGTCTGTCCTGCAGATACATTTTCCTGTTCAAATGGCAGAAACAGACGGTCCAGGAATTCTCTGTTCATGCCAATACCTGTATCACGCACAGTGAAACGGAGACGGACCCGGCCTTTCTTTTTCTGAAGCTGCCGGATCTCCAGGGTAATGGTCCCGCCTTCCGGTGTGAACTTAAGTGAATTGGAAAGGAGGTTGATCAGTATTTGATTTAACCGCAGAGAATCACCAATCAGATCCGTGTCAGAGAGATCTGCCAGAGGGATACTGAAATTCAGGTGTTTTTCCACAGCCTGGGGATATATGATGGAAGTAATGGATTCCACCACGCTTTCCAGATTAAAGGGTTCCTTTGTCAGGGTCATTTTACCCTCGTCGATCTTGGACATGTCCAGAATATCATTGATGAGGGTCATCAGATGTTTGGAAGCGTAGCCTATTTTTTCAAGGCAGCTCTCCACACGGCTGCGGTCTGTTATATAGGTGGCGGCAATGGTGGTCATGCCGATAATAGCGTTCATTGGAGTACGGATCTCATGGCTCATTCTGGAAAGAAAATTCTGTTTGGCAGCATTGGCATTCTGGGCATTTACCAGGGCATCGTTTAAGGTCTGCCTGATACGCATATCTTCAGAACGGTCGAAAACAGTTACAATGCAGCGGATGGTCTTGCCATGAACTGTCTCCGGGAATATCTGAAGGCGCATCCAGTGTATTTCTCCGTTAGGAAACTGCATCCTAAAGTCTATACTCCTTCCGTCTGCATGTTCCTTCAGATGTACAAATTCATCGAATGAGACCTTATCTTCCTCCAGGACCCGTTCACGAAGCGCATCCAGTTCTTTTGTAAATGCATCTTCTTTTATTCCCAGTACACGCTCACAATTTGTACTGATATACTCCAGTGAATCATTGTTCAGATTGTGAATCAGAAAGACTTCATCTACGTTTGCTGAAAGTATATTAAACAGATGTTCCCGGTAATGAATCTCCCTTACATTTTTCTTCTCACGCCAGAATGCAATTAAAAAATAGGAAGGAAGAAATACAGTGAGGAGAACTGATGAAACCGTTGCTTTGACAGCCATAATCCTTGAGTTTTTTTCCAGACTCTGTACCTTTTGGTCCGCAAAGGCAATGACTGCGGTAAGGGCGTCATTCACGGCATCGTATTTGGGATACAGAATTTTTTCCACATATTCTGAAATGGCGGCATTGTCTAATGTGATAACAATGGGCAGTGCTTCGTTCTGTGTCGTTTCCAGATCCTGCATAGCTTTCAGGAGATTTTCACTGTCTTCTTTCGGTCCAAGGTATTGTCTGGTGATCACCTGAATGGCATCATACTGCATAGTATAACGTTCCTGCAGCGTCTGCTGCAGATCATCCATATCCAGGTCATCCTGCGAAAACATGCTCATGATAAAGAAACGCATATCCAAAAGACGTGAACGTGTGGCTCTTGCTTCGTTGGAGACTGAGTAGGGATGTTCGTATATCTCAGACGCCATTTTCTGCATATGAAGGGTCGTAAATATGCTGGAACCAGATACAATGACAGCCAGTATACAAACTACAAGTATCCCTATCTCGGAAAGTGCAGGGCGTTTTTTTCCTGTTTTCATTGGTTCTTTCTCCTTTTGACATGAATGATACGGAAACGGAAAGGTCTTCTATTCTGCAGGGCTTCTTAATCTGAAATGAGCAACAAGCTGGCTCAGGAGTTGTGCCTGAGAGGAAAGTTCCTCACTGGCAGCAGCGCTTTCTTCAGCAGTAGCGGAATTTGACTGCACCACATCTGAAATCTGATTCATTTCCTGGGTGATCTGATGGACGGATTCTTCCTGTTTGACAGAAGCTTCTGTTATGTAATTGATAGATTCTGTTATACTCCCAACACCCCTTACGACTTCCTGCAGAGAATCCGCGGTAAGGTCAGCGCTCTTTATTCCCCGCTCGATGTTTTCCAGAGATTTTTTGATCAGCACTGCTGTATTTTTGGAAGCATCAGCGGAATTGTTTGCCAGATTACGAATCTCTTTGGCGACAACAGCAAACCCTTTTCCATGTTCGCCTGCCCGTGCGGCTTCGACTCCGGCGTTCAATGCAAGGATGTTTGTTTGAAAGGCAATGTCTTCAATGGTCTTGATGATCATCTCAATGGCTTTTGAACTTTCACCAATATCCGCCATGACAGAAAGCATATCCTGCATTTGCTGTTGGCTTGCCTCAGCGCTTTTCCTCACTGTTTTTATATTTTCATGGACAGCTTTTGCACTTTTAACATTATTTTCAACCTGATCATATATGTCATGGATCGCAGATACAAGAGTATCTATAGAGGCTGTTTGTTCGGCGGCTCCCTGTGCCTGTATCTGTGCCCCGGATGATACCTGCTCAGAACCGGCGGCAACCTGCTCTGCAGACTGATTGATCTGCAGTAAGGTCTCACTCAGACTGGTGTTGATCTTAAGCAAAGAGGAGAGTACCGAATCTAATTCCCCCACATAGCTGTCCCCTGCCCGGCTGCTGACGTCAAAATTCCCCTCTGCCATTTCATTCAGCAGATAGGTTTCGTCCCGGATCACCGCTGTCAGCGTCATCACCATGCTGCGCATATCTTCTGCAAGGCATCCCATCTCATCTTTGGAATAGTAATTGATCTTGGTGGATGAAAGCTTTCCTTGTGCAATGTTTCTGGCTGCCTGTTCCAGCTCGCGGATGCCGGAGGATATCCCTTTTGAAATGTAAATACCAAAAAGAATGCTGATCACTAAGCTTGCAGCCCCCAAAAATACCAGCATCTCAATGGCAAATCTCTGTTTTTCCTGTAAATCGTTTATCAGTTGCTTTCCTGTGGAATTACCGCTTTCTATCAGTTTGTCCAGCTCTTTCTGGGCTTCTTTGATCACAAGAATATTATTATTTTCCATGTAAGTGGCGGCTTCTTCCGTTTTGTTTTCTGCAGCCAGGGACAGAACGTGTTCCCGCATGGGCGTAAGTCTTGTGAGGCAGTCTTCCAATCGTTCTATGATCTGGCTGTCCCCCTGAAAGTGTTCTTTGATAACAGGAAGCTCGTTCTGGATGAGGTTTGCGGAATCCAGAGAATTGGCAGTAGCTTCGCGGGTGATCTTGGTGTCTGAATTTGCTATAGAACGATAGGTAGCTTTCTGCATTCTCTCGAAATTAGCGTTGATCAGACTGGCACTGTCGTTAACAATAAACGGTCCATTGTAAAAAACTTTGACCTTAGAGTTCAGATTAACCAGATTTACAATGCTGACAGAAAATCCTATGACCATAAAAATTAAAATTACCGCATAGGAAATTAATAATTTTTTCCTTATTTTGATATTTTTCATCCCCCAACCTCCATTGTTTTATGTTTTTGCTTTTTCCCCTGTAATGTGTGAATTTAACTCTGCTCACATACTTATTGTATTTTACCATACCCTTAATTTATAAGCAATTGATTTATTCAGTCTTATGCGGGAAAGCCAAAATCAGTAGCAGGTATACACAAAATGTGGTAGAATAAATTGATAAAATTAAGAGGTGAATGAATGAAAACCCAAAGTGAACTGAACTGTCTTGTTTATGATTTCTATGTAACCAGAATTCTCTTTGGTTATTATTCCTACGGGGATAGCCTTCCGCCTATGCAGAAGATCAGTGAGTATTTTCGGCTGGCTGTGCCAACTGTCAGGACTGCGCTGAAGCTTCTGGAGAAAGAAGGATATATTGAGATTTCCGCTCCGAAAGCGGCCAGAGTGATTTATCAGGCTTCCGGAAAGGACTATCTCAGGAATATCGCACGCTATCGGTCTGCCCGCAAGGAAGGACTCCTGGATATGCGGCAGGTGAACCGGCTGCTGCTTGCTCCATTGTTAAATGCGGGAATATCGGCAGGAGACGAGTCTTCCCTAAAGGACCGCTGGAAGAAAATGAAAGATAATGAATTTGACGGAATGTCCGTCTCCATAGGGTTATATACGTCTGCACTTGCCAATCTGGATAATAATATGGTCATGAATTTTTACTGGGAAATGAACCGCTATACTCGTATTCCATATATGTTAGGTAAACTTGAGGCATTGGAAGAGATTATTGAAAAGTTAGATACACTGCCAAAGGAGGAGATGGGAGCATTTCTCACAGAGGAATTAGAGTCTGTTTATGTGAATGTAGATAAGATATTGAATAAGAAGATTCAGAGCGAATATCCCAAACTCCTGGACGGCCAGTATCCGGGGATTCCCTTTGAATGGAATTTTTATTATAAGCGTTCCCAGATTCGCTATACACTTGGGGCTAAAATGATACAGGAAATATTGTATGGATATTATCCCATCGGAAGTTATCTGCCGTCTCTGCCGAAACTGGCAGAACATTATGGAGTATCGGTTGCCACTATCCGTCGTACAATTGACTTTGTGGCAGGTTACAATATAGTGAAAAGTTTCCAGGGAAAGGGCACACAGGTTTGTCTGGGAAAAGAGGATGTAACGGCATCACAGGAGGTGGTCCGGCTTGCACTGAAATATTTTCTGGACGGTATGCAGTTTGTGGCGCTGACGCTTCGTCCGGTCTGCCGGTATACATTAAAGCGTATTTCCGCTGAGGAGTTAGATAAGCTGGGACGGTTTCTTTTGACGATCTGTGAAAGGAAAAAGGAGTATCTGCTTTTGGATATCTTTTTAACATTCATTGCGGAGCGCTGTCCATCCCCCGCTGTCGGACATTGTTATCTCAAGATATTGAAATGCCTGGTCATGGCGTATCCGTTTACATTGTTTCAAATGGAACAGGCAGAATTTGACAGAATCTATGGTGAGATGATCCGGCAGACCATTCATAATATAGAAGGAAGAGAGATTGATAAGATCACAGATGGATGGGGTGTTTTTTTTGAGGAGCAGGAGCGGTATTTCAGGGAGGCTGCCCGTAATCTGACATATGACAGATATAACTGGAAAGTAAAGCTGCCAATCCATTGATCCTCAGGTATATGACAAGAAAAAAGTCCTGGAAAAATGAATTTCCAGGACTTTTCAGAGGCGCCAACCAGATTTGAACTGGTGATAGAGGTGTTGCAGACCTTTGCCTTACCACTTGGCTATGGCGCCATATCTATATTATTCTGTTTGAAGAAGTGTTACACTATATTATATTACCACATTTTCAAAAATATGCAAGTAAAAAATGACTCCAAGGGGATTTGAACCCCTGTTACCGCCGTGAAAGGGCGGTGTCTTAACCGCTTGACCATGGAGCCGTTAAGATAAATAAATAAAAGAGGCGCCAACCAGATTTGAACTGGTGATAGAGGTGTTGCAGACCTTTGCCTTACCACTTGGCTATGGCGCCTGAGTGACTCCAAGGGGATTTGAACCCCTGTTACCGCCGTGAAAGGGCGGTGTCTTAACCGCTTGACCATGGAGCCGTGTTTTATCGGAGCGACCATGGACTATAATAGCATAAGGAAATACAAATTGCAAGCATTTTTTTCAAAAATTTACACTACTTACATTGTTTCCATGGGTTGTATGGTGTATACTGAAATTGACTGTAGTACACTGCATAGGAAAAGCACTTTTTATGGCACATGTTGACGGGAATGCATGAGAAAGGTGGTTTTATATGAAATTTAAGGGGAAAATAGCAGTATGGTTCTGGATGATACTTCTGGCGGGAAATGCTGCGATGGCTTACGGACTGCTGGTATCCAGCGATGTATCCGCTGAGATCGTGGCTGCCCTGGTCGTCTACAATGCCATATTCATTCCCATTGTTGTGAGGAATTATGTAGTGGTTGACGGAGACAGGATGGCAATTTACTTTGGGATCATGAAGGATTCCATGGAAATTTCAGAGATCAGGGAGATACGCAGGACCTGTAACCCCATTTCTGCCACAGCGGCGTCACTGGACAGGATTGAGATCAGGGGCAGAAGGCAGGAAATGATATGTGCGGTCCGGGACAGGGAGCGGCTGATCGAGGAGCTGGTAAAGTGCAATCCGCAGATAAAGGTGTGAAAAGAGAGCGGGAGAAAAAGTTCTGAATCTAAAGGTTCAGGGCTTTTTTCTATTTTTTTGCAGATAAGTGTAACTTTTGGATGATACTTTCGATTAATAATCAGAAAGTAAACGATTTCGCGGCTGTGAGGGTATTGAAGAGGGTATTGAATGTTTCATTATTTCGTGCACACTTAGTATATTTACTTTCGGAAACAGAAAGGAAACCATATGACCCGGGAAGCGCTCAGCAGTATGACAGATGACCAGCTCATGGAATTGGTCAGGGATAAAAATTTAAGACAGGCTTATGACGTGCTGGTTCTCAGGCATTACCGGGAGGCTGTGCGCTTCTGCATGAAAATGTTGGGGGATGAGCAGGCTGTCCTTGATATTGTACAGGACAGTTTTGCGGATATCTATGTGCATAGATCCAGGGTTTCTCTGTCCTGTGCATTCAGAACGTATCTTTTGGCTGTGGTGAAGCACAAGGCACTGGATGAGATCAGAAAAAATGCCAGACATAGGACAGAGGAGCTGGTCGCATCCAGGATTGAGGTGCCGGGGCAGTCAGAGCAGTCGCCGGAGGAACTTTATGTGAAAAAGGAAGAATACACAGAAATTCTCCAATGGATCGAAGAATTGCCGAGGGATTACAGACAGGCGCTTATATTATTCTGTGTGGAGGGAATGTCTTATCAGGAAATAGCGGCAGCCATGGGGAAAAATCTTGCCCAGGTCAGGATAATACTGTACAGGGCAAGGAAAAAATTGCAGAGGCAGAGGAGGGAACAGGAATGATGCAGCCGGAAAACGAACTTTTAGAAGCTGTGTGGGAAAAAGCAGAGCGAAAAGAAGAGAATCTGAAACTGGCAGGGGAACTGAGCCGGATGCCCAGGCAGGAGGGACTGGATTCTTTTTTGTGGGAGATGTTCTGCGGAACCGGTATCCGGCATCTGTATGCGCATATGACGGATATTTTATTGCTGTCCTTTATCCTTATGGTGCTCTTTTTCTATATCGGGCTGAAGATGGTGGGGATTGGCGCTGTGACTGCTTCAGGCGCTGTTTTTGCTGCAGCCCCGGTTCTCTATGCAGCCATTTTTTATCTCTCTTTGGTGAAGGAAAAGCAGCAGCAGACCTGTGAACAGCATATGAGCTGCGAATATACTTCTTTTTATCCGATGGCTGCGCGTATGTTTTTCAACAGCCTGATGGGGCTTGGATTTGATCTGGGGTATGCATGCATTCTGGCTATCAGATTTCAGGCGGATGTTCCCAGGCTGCTGGCAATGGCCTTTGCCTCCCTGATGATCTTTTCCCTTCTTCTGGTTCTCGGAATTGTGAGGGGGAAGAAAATCGCGTGGGGGTCGGCAGTGAGCAGTGTCTGGATCATCGGGAACCTTCTTCTTATGGGGCTGGTAGCGAGCTGGTATCGAACGCTGTTGGAACAGGTTCCGGTGGTTCTGTTAGAAGCGGCAGGTGTGGCAGCCGCGTTCATTTATATCCGTCATCTGCTTCTGTTATGCGGGCAGCGGCAGTGATAGTTCTGGGAAGCGAAATAGTGACAGCGGACCTGCAGTTTGCCGCGGAGAGAAGGTGTAACATCCGCCAGAGAGGTTTTAAGATGTATGAACCGGTTAAAATATGTTAAAAATGGAACTGTACGGTAACTTTGCAGCAACGTGTAAAAATCCATACAGAACCGCTTTAAATGCGAATACGCGGCAGCAAGGAGGAAGAAAAATGCTGGAAGAAAACATGATGATACAATTTTTAAAAAAATTTGATGAATATCCGTTTCTGGTGAAAGCATCAGGGAAGGAGTATCTGATCGGAGAGGGAAGTCCCCTGTTTACGGTAAACTGCCATAAAATGATTCCCATGAAGGAGCTGGTCACGAGCACCTCCCTGGCATTGGGAGAGGCGTACATGAACGATGATCTGGAAATAGAAGGGGATTTATACGAGGCGCTGGATCATTTTCTGGGGCAGATGGATAAGTTCTCCACGGATCGAAAGGTTCTGAAAAAGCTCATTTTCTCCTCCACAACGAAAAAGAACCAGCAGAAAGAAGTCAGGAGCCATTATGATATAGGAAACGACTTTTACAAGCTCTGGCTGGATGAGACTATGAGCTATTCCTGCGGATATTTTCTTCATGAGGATGATACACTGTACCAGGCACAGGTCAATAAGGTGGACTATATTTTACAGAAACTGTATCTGAAAGAGGGGATGAGCCTGCTGGATATCGGATGCGGCTGGGGATTTCTTCTCATAGAGGCAGCTAAAAAATATAAGGTCAAAGGCACAGGAATCACTCTGAGCAAAGAACAGTATAAAGTATTCCGGAAACGAATCCAGGAGGAAGGGCTGGAGGACCTGCTCACAGTGGAGCTTATGGATTACAGGGAGCTTGAGAAAAGTGAGTGGAGATTTGACCGGGTTGTGAGTGTGGGCATGGCGGAACATGTGGGACGTGAGAACTACAAGCTGTTTACAGACTGTATCAGCCACGTTCTGCAGCCGGGAGGTCTGCTTCTTCTGCATTTTATCAGTGAGTTAAAAGAGCATCCCGGGGACCCCTGGATCAAGAAATATATCTTTCCCGGCGGTGTTGTGCCGAGCCTCAGGGAAATGGTCTCCTATCTGGCGGAGGACGGCTTTCATGTGATGGATGTAGAGAACCTGCGGAATCACTATAACCGCACACTTCTGTGCTGGGAGAAGAATTTTAAAGAACACGCAGATGAAGTGAGAGAAATGTTTGATGAGAAATTTGTCCGCATGTGGGACTTATATCTTGCATCCTGTGCAGCCACTTTTCACAACGGTGTGATAGATATCCATCAGATACTGGCGTCAAAGGGAATCAATAATGAACTGCCGCTGGTTCGGTGGTACTGAGAAGAAGAAAAAAGACTGCGGCAGCAGAAGGGGATGGTTTCGATGTCCCGTTTCTGCTGCCGCAGTTATTTACATACATGTCTCTGCCATCCCTGCCAGTGACAGCATCTTTTCCTGAGTAAGGTGATTGAACACAGCGATTACCCGCCCCACACCGATCACAGCGATCACGGTGCCCAGACCGATGCCTGTGAGATGTCCGGCAAACAGCAGGCTGACCGCAATGGTGAAGGAGATATTCAGAAGGTCAAAACAGTTTTTGGTAAATCCCACTTTCCAGCCGGTGCAGTCCGCGATGGCCTGGACGATGCCGTCCCCCGGGTTGGGGATCACGCGCATGTTCAGGGACATGGCAGCCCCGGCTCCGGTCAGCGCTATGGCAAAGAGTAAAATAAGGATCCTTCCGGCAAAACTGCCCAAAAAGCTACCTGCGTAAGCCGTCTCAAATTCCGGGATCCTGTCTGAGAAAAGATTGAGAAACCGGGTAAAGACAAGGCTCAGGGGAAGCTGCAGCACATCCATCAGAAGTACCAGCTTCAGATTCGTCCGGTTGGCATGAGCCAGGACCTGCCCTCCTCTGGCAGAGTATTTTTTATTGCGGACAATGTGGAGGCACATTTCCACCAGGACAAAAATACTGTAAAGGATAAATGTCATGTCTCCGAAGTTCAGATTCCAGATGGAGGAGATGCTGTAAGAGACGGATATGATGGGAGAGACACCAAGTCCGGATTTGGTGTTCAGGGAAATCCCCAGGGCCAGCAGCAAAAGTCCTGCTGCGTAATACAGCCCCCGGTAAAAAAATGGTTTTTTCATAATGCTTATGTACACTTCCTGTTTTCTTTTATTTACACGTTCTTATCTTACCACACAATAAAATAAAAATGAAGAACATTTCGTCCCACTTCCGAATATGTTATAGGAGGCAAAAACCGAAACATAAGCGGGAGGTATGAGGATGGCAGAAAAAAACAGCGGTGCAGAGGGGCGGACAGCACTCGGTGCGCCGTTTCCATGTGATTCTAAAATGATATTGTTTTCCGGGAGGCCTACAAGCTGGTATGAAGTAGAGATGGTGACAGGCAGGGCAAAGCTTCGGGGAACCCTGGTTCCTGAGAGAGAGGTAAACGCCATTGGCTACAATGTGCTGGATTCTTATATTTACGGATATGACCAGAAAAGCGGCCAGTTTGTCCGGGTGGACAGCAGCGGCGCGGCGGAGGTCCTGACACCCAGGCCCCGGGGACTGCCTGCGGCTTTTTATGATGTGGGGACCCTGGATCTGAACGGGTATTATTATCTGTATGCGTCAGGAGAGCAGAGATTTTATACCGTGGATCTGAGGCCGGGTTCCCCCACGTATTTAAGACTGGTGGACCCGGCTGCCGGTTATGGGGAGCAGACGGAGAACTACGGCACAGCGCTCACACAGCCCCTTAAGATCGGAGACTGGGTGTGGCAGTCACAGGAAAATGTTCTGTATGGGGTAGCGGATGACGGAACCGTGTACCGGATTTTTACTGACGGTCAGGTGACAGCCCTTGATACTACAGGGCCTGATCCGGGCAGTACTTTCGGGGCAGCGGTCATGGACCGGAATGGGGTGCTCTATGCGGTGGCAGGCGGGGACGGAACCATTTACCGGTACCTGATCGAACAGGACAGGGCGCAGGCAGCCCGGTTTTCCGCAACCGTGCAGAATGCATACCAGGATGGTACCATGTGTCCGTATGCGGCTTTAGAGGTAGATTTTGGTGATGCGCCTGATATCGGAGGCACAGCGGGAAGCGGGAATTATAATACGCTGCTTGCCAGTGACGGGCCGCGCCACAGAATTGTTGACGGGCTGACTCTGGGACTTCTGGTAACCGGGGAGACAGAAGCACATCAGAATGCCGCAGCGGATGGGGATGATCTGGAGCGCCGGATACAGGATGATGCCCTGACTGTTCCTCTGGCTTCCCTGCATGTGACAGACAGCACATATCATGTACTTGCGGGGGTCAGAAACCTTACGGGCACCCCTGCGAATCTGTACGGGTGGATCGATTTTAACAACAACGGGCTTTTTGAGGAGGAGGAATCGGTACACCTGGTCGTGCCGGCCAGTTCCCAGACCCAGATGATCTCCCTGGATTTTACGGTTCCGCCTTCCGCCAGGCTTCGGCCGGGGCATACATTTTTAAGACTCCGCCTGACCACGGATGATCTGCCGGAGGGGACATTGCTGGGACAGGACACGAGAAGCGTAGGGCCTGCGTCTGACGGGGAGGTGGAGGACTATATCATAGAAATCCATGCGCTGGCAGATCTATCTGTGGAGAAAACGGCTGAACCGGATTCTCTCAATGAGGGGGAACGGATCACCTACCGCATTGTGATCAGAAACCAGGGTCCTCATCCTGCTCTTGCAGTGCGTCTGACGGATGATATCCCGGAAGAGATTTTTGAGCCTGAATACAGCACAGACAACGGAGGAACATGGAATCCGTGGACGGGAAGCCTGGAGATTGGGGAGATGCAGGCCGGCGAGGAGCGGGTGGTTCTTATTCGCGGCATCTTCCGCAGCGGCACAGCCACTGAGGTGGAGAACACGGCCCGCATCACAACAGGCTCCCAGGATGACAATCTGGATAACAACACGTCCACAGTGGTAACTCCGGTTAACCGTTCGGCTGATCTGTCTGTCACTAAGAAAGCAATCCCTTCTCCGGCTGTTGCAGGGGAACAGGTGGAATTCCTGATAGAAGTCACAAATCATGGGCCGGATGACGCGCTGAATGCCAGGATGACGGATGATATTCCGGCGGTACTGGAAAGACCTGAGATATCTTATGACCAGGGCGCGTCCTGGCAGGTATTCAGCGGGCAGACCGATGTATTTCGTGTGCCTTCCGGCAGCAGTGTGACATTCCATATAAGAGGAATGCTTTCGGCGTCGGCCGCAGGCAGTTTTTCCAACAGGGCTGAGGTGCAGTCTGAGACACCGGACCCGGACCTTTCTAACAATACAGATACCATAGAAGTTCCCATTGACCGGTCCGCAGACCTATCCGTGATAAAAAGGGCAGTCCAGGCTGCAGTATACGAAGGACAGAGAATCGAATTTACCATAGTGCTTGAAAACAAAGGGCCATCGGATGCGGAAAATGTCACACTGACGGATGCAGTGCCGGCGGAGATCGTGAACGCTGAATTTTCCCTGAATGGGGGAGGCGTGTGGAATATCTGGAGCGGCTCCTATACCTGGCCCGATTTCCCGGTGGGAAGCAGTGTGACGGTACAGCTTCGCGGTACGGCAGCCCCCGGATTTACCGGAACAGTGACGAATACGGCGGTGGTGACTTCATCCGTACCGGACCCGAACCCGGATAATAATTCATCCGAGGATACAGTCACAGTGGAACCGGGCGCAGATCTGACAGTGAGCAAGACAGCAGAGCCGGACAGCATCACAGCAGGACAGAGAGTTGTGTACACCATAACAGCCGGCAACCTGGGACCCGGCAGGGCTGAAAATGTTATCATCCGGGATGCAGCGTCCCCGTATCTGATGGAGACAGAGTATTCCATAGACGACGGAAGGACCTGGCTTCCCTGGAGCGGTTCCTATGCCGTCACATCTCTGGAAGCAGGGGAAAGTGCGGAAATCTCCCTGAGAGGCAGGACAGAGCCGTCCTTTACGGGCACACTTCGCAACACAGTGTCTGTCAGTTCGGATACACCGGACCCGAACCCGGGGAATAACACAGATGAGACGGAAGTGGTGGTGGATGTGTCGGCAGACCTGTCTGTGAGAAAGACGGCAAAACCGAATCCCGCCAAACCCGGCGTACCGGTCACCTATGAAGTTACGGTAAAGAATCTGGGACCGTCGGATGCCGTGCAGGTGATTCTGGAGGATGCCATGCCGGCCGTTTTGGTGAACCTGGAGGTCTCCGCAGATGACGGGGAGAACTGGGAACCCTTCAGCGGCTCATGGACAACGGAATTTCTGGCTGCGGGTACTTTTGTAAGGCTGCTGCTCAGGGGATTTGTGCCCCATAATGCCACGGGACAGTTGGTAAATACCGTGGAGGTAAGCAGCAGTACCAGGGACCCCTATCCTGACAACAACAGGTTCGAGCTTGTGACCCCCATCGCGCCCATGCCGGAGTTATTTATCACCAAGACCGCGTATCCGGACTGCGCCATACCCTGTGAATATCTGATCTACACCATCCTGGTGGAGAACAGCGGTTCCGCAGACGCGGAAGAGGTGGTGCTCACGGATTACGTTCCGCGGGAACTTTGTAATCTGCAGTTTTCCGCAGACGGAGGCAGGACCTGGTCAGAGTGGAATGGGTCAGAAGCGATCGGAACGATCAGCAAGGGAGAAACTGTGACCATACTCATTGCGGGGATGGTCCGTGGCAGAGCCTGCGGGGTTATCACCAACACCGCATCCGTATTCCGCGCAGGCTCGGAGGAATACTATCCGGATGACAGTGTTACCATAACCACGCCGGTAAAACAGTGCTGCTGTTGTGAACCGGGAAGGCCGATCCCTCTGGAAAATAGCAGGGTGTACCGGGATTTCTTCCATAACATGTGATTAATGACACATCCCCCGGGCTGTCCGGCATATCCCTGTGCGGGGAATACCGGGCAGCCCGGCATAATGTAACAAAATGTTCACGTGACAGAATGGGAAGTTCTGGTATAATAGACATATCACTTTATAATTGTCTATTATTTCAAGGCATAAGGGCAGAGCAGGAGAGGAGAAACAGCATGAATTTTGTCATAGAACATCTTTCAAAAGCCTTTGAGAAAAAGCAGGTACTAAAGGATATTACATTTACTTTTGACAGTGGAAAGATCTACGGACTTCTGGGAAGAAACGGGGCAGGCAAGACCACACTTTTTAACTGTCTGAACCGGGACCTGAAGACGGACGGAGGGGATTTCTTCCTGCAGGAGAACGGGGAGAGAGCGGAGTTAGCGGCGGAGGATATCGGTTATGTCCTGTCAACGCCCACTGTCCCGGAATTTCTCACAGGAAGGGAATTTCTGAAATTTTTTATTGATATCAATGAAAAGAGTATTGCGGATATAAAAGATTTGGATGAGTATTTTTCCATTATGAACATTGATGAGGAGGACAGGGATAGGCTTCTCAAAGACTATTCTCATGGTATGAAAAATAAGATGCAGATGCTGATCAATATCATCGCACAGCCAAAGCTTCTGCTTCTGGATGAGCCGCTCACATCCCTGGATGTGGTGGTGGCTGAGGAGATGAAGCAGCTTCTGCGCTCATTGAAAAAGGACAGGATCATTATTTTTTCCACACATATTATGGAGCTGGCTCTTGACCTGTGTGATGAGATCGTGATCCTCAACCATGGAGAGCTGGAAGTGGTAGATCCGTCTAATCTGGATAATGGCGGATTTAAGGACAAGATCATACGGGCACTGAAGGAGGAAGAGAATGATTAGGACGTTTCGTATTTCTTTTTCGCTGAAAAATACATACCGTGTGAACACGATCCTCTATTCCCTGAAGCAGATTCCCCTTATCAGGAAGATTCTGCCCCAGAGCCTCTACAGGAGCCAGGGGCTGAAGATATTTGCCAATATACTGTCCGGCCTGTGGGAAATCGCGGGAACTTTTCTGGGGAAGGTTTTATATCTTCTGATCATGGTATTCGGGTTGGGGATGCTCTATGAGAACACAGGGGACGGAAGAATGTTTGTACATATTTTGTTCTTTCTGAGTCTGGTTGGGTCTTATATGAATACCTATATGTTCAATCCCAGTAATGATAAGTATTATGCCATGATCTTAATGCGTATGGATGCAAGGTCCTATACACTGACGAACTATGCCTATGCGGTGGGAAAGTGCATCCTGGGATTTCTGCCTTTTACCATTTGGTTTGGGGTGGAGAGAAATATTCCGCTGTGGTGCTGCCTGCTGTTTCCGTTCTTTATCGCGTCAGTGAAGATGCTGATAGCCTGGAACTATCTGGTTGATTTTAAAAGGACAGGGGAGAGCAGGGATGAGAATCTTCCCGGTAAGCTGGGATGGATACTGACAGCAGTCCTGCTTGCGGCGGCTTATGGGCTTCCTTATCTGGGAGTGCTTCTGCCTATGTGGCTTATGGCAGCGTTCATGGTGCTTTCCGTGGCGGCGGCCTGCGGGGCAGCAGTTTATATGGGGCGGTTCGATGAGTACAGAACCCTGTATCAGCAGCTTCTGGCAAAATTCAGAAACGGTATGGATTATAAAGCAACAGTAAAGGCCGCGGTTGAGGAGCAGAACCGTAAGCTTATCAGCCAGGACACCGGAATTACCAGCAGCAGAAAGGGATTTGAGTATTTTAATGAGCTTTTTGTGCGCAGGCATCAGAAAATCCTCTGGAAATCGGTGAAGAGGCAGGCGGTTATCTGTCTGTTTCTGTTTGTGGGGATTCTGTTCCTGTTTCAGGTAAACGAGGATATCAGGAAACAGATCAACAGGATGCTTATGGTGTTTCTGCCGTACTTTGTGTTTATTATGTATATGATAAACCGGGGGACAAGTTTTACGCAGGCGCTGTTTATGAATTGTGACCACAGTATGCTCACATACTCTTTTTATAAGAAGCCGGAATTTATTCTGAAGCTGTTCCGCATCCGGCTCAGAGAGATCGTGAAGGTGAATCTGCTGCCCGCGTCGGTGATCGGTGTGGGGCTGCCGGTGCTGCTGTACTTCTCCGGGGGGACGGATAATCCTGTGAATTATTTGCTGCTGTTTGTGTCAGTGATGGCTATGAGTGCGTTCTTTTCCGTGCATTACCTGACCTGTTATTATCTGCTGCAGCCTTATAATGCGGGGACAGAGGTGGTCGGGGGGACTTACAAAATTGTCACCTGGGCGACCTATATTGTCTGCTTTCTGTTCATGAACTTAAGGATGAGTACACTGGTGTTTGGAACGGTCGTTACCTGCTTTTGTCTGATTTACTGTGTGGTGGCCTGTATTGTGGTTTACCGGGTAGCCGGGAGGACATTTCGGATTAGGAATTAGGGTGTTTATGACTCCGGTTCGCTGTTGTCTGTGGGACAATCAAAGCGGCAGCACTCCAGCGCTTCCAGCTTGGCATAGAGTACCTGTTCCAGGAAAGTGACTTTGGTGACAGTCTGTTGGACGGATTGATTGACTTTCAGAAGGTCACAGATGTTGTCGGCCAGTTCGATGGCTTTCTGTAGTTTTTCACCTTCTGCATTCAGGATGTGGGCCAAAGCATTTTCCGTCCTGGCGATTGACTTCAGGATGGCACAGGCAGCGTCGGAACAGGAATTGCAGTTGCAGTCACAGTCGGAATCACAGTCACAGCTGGAATCACAGTCACAGTTACAATCACAGTCGGGTCTGCAGGAGCATTTGGAACTGCAGTCACAGTCAGGGTTGCAGGAGCATTTGGAACTGCAGTTACAGTCAGGGTTGCAGCAGCATTTGGAACTGCAGCCGCAGTCGGGTCTGCAGGAGCATTTGGAACTGCAGCAGCAGTCAGGGTTGCAGCAGCATTTGGAATTGCAGTCACAGTCAGGGTTGCAGGAGCATTTGGAATTGCAGTCACAGTCAGGGTTGCAGCAGCATTTGGAATTGCAGTCGCAGCCGGGTTTGCAGCAACACCCGGGTTCACAATCACATTTGGAACTGCAGCACTTGGGGTAGCAATCGCAGTCACAGTCGGTTTTGCAATTGCTGCCTGATTTGCAGCAACCCTTAGAATCACAGTCACAGTCGGGCTTGCAGCATACTTTAGAATCACAATTGCAGTCAGATTTGCAGCAGCCCTTAGAATTACAGTTCCGATCGGTTTTGCACCTGCAATTCATTTCAGAAATATTCATTTCACTTATATTCATTTTACAGATATCTGCAGCGGATATATCCGTGCCATATATTTCCTCAGCCAAACTGGCTATAGTTAGAGGTTCTATTTTTTGATTCATATATTTCTCCCTGATTAAAAAAAGCCAGAGCGTATTAGAAAATCATTCTCCGCAGACAGTGATAAACTGCGGGCAGGATTAAAGTTTCAAATTCACTCTAAAGTCCGTTTCCATGCAGATGCACATCGGAAAACAGCAGGACAGTTACCGGACAGCACCGGAATGGCAGCATATTTGTATTTAATATATGCGGGTTTTCGGATGACGGTACAGGATGTTTTATTGTCCAATATCCTGTCCTATTAACTGGAGGCAAGTACCTGCATATATATAAATAATGAGCAGATATTTGCTCAGAATATGAATATTTAGGGGGATATTTTATGGGTATGCCCATTATTATGCCGGGGGACACTACGCTGGACCAGGCTGTAACAGATTTGATAATATCAGTTGCTATGCAGGAAACTTCACTTTCCCACATTCTGAACGCGGAGGGGGAAAAGATGGAGGCAATTATTTCCATGGAGGGAACATCTCCGGAAGACCTGATGAGGATGAACCAGTCTGCGGAACTCATAACAGGCGCGGTCACAAGGCTGGAGCTGATACTCCAGAGTAAATTAGAGCTGTTTGTCCGTTGTCCTTCTGTGACGAGCAGCAGTATGAATGGAACAGGAGGGGAAAGCTGATGGCAGTAGTAGCAGGCAGAGTGATATTTGACCGGGACAGAAGTGCAACTGTCAACAGCGGAGATTCCGGAATTGCCAATATTCCGGTTGTTTTGCAGAATGTAGACACCAATGAAAGGCTTACCGTTCTCACGGATGCAAATGGAAATTATTCTTTTATCAATGTACCCCCGGGAAATTACAGGGTGGTAGAATCCTACGGAACACAGGGAGGCGTTCCATCACCGGGGAATTTTGCCGATGCGGAGACAGGAAGCATACCGCAGGGTGTGAACCCGCCCATCAGTACGGTGACGAATCCGCCTGTCGGTTCAACCAATCTTGACTCAGTGACGCCGGATACTCTGTTTGTGACAGTGGACATGGCAGATGTGATGAATCAGAACTTTCTGAACGGCCCGGTGATCTATACGCCTATTGGGGCACTTGTAGATTTGTGTGCGGTGGTATCAGGGGAAAATCTCATTGAAGCCGCGGATAACGGCACTTTCGGCAGTTTTCCGGCGGGGACGCCTGCCAATACAGGAGTACCGGTTGAGCCATATCCTGATGTGACGCCGGATTTCACTTATGTGCTGCCGAATCCGGATGTTTTTGCGCCTATGGGCGGGGAATATACAGTAGAAAATATTATGAATGATGCCAGAAGTGAGCAGATTGGCGCATGGTGGCGGATCGCAGACCATACGGAAGGCAATGAAACAGGACGAATGATGGTGGTAAACGGATACAACCCCGGCGCTGTATTTTTCCGTGCCGCGGTGGATGTTGAGGAAAACACCAGCTATCTGTTTACTGCATGGATACTGAATCTGTTCAGGGTTACAGGTTATCCCAATCCGGAATTGGGCGTGCGGGTTCTGGACAGAAACGGTAATATCTTATACAGCGCAACGCTGGGCCTGCTGATTCCGCCAAATGTAAATGCACCGGAATGGAAGCAGTTCGGTACAGTCCTCAACTCCGGGAACAATACCAGTCTCACAGTGGAATTTTTGAGTGAAGGCCCCGAGGTGATCGGGAATGATTATGCCATTGATGATGTAGCATTCCAGGAAATAGAGGTACGCCAATTTGTTCCGGTGAAGACTGCCAGTACCTCGGCTGCAGGTATCGGAGAAATTTTTGATTATACCGTCACATTGACAAATACCTGTGAGAATCCGCTTACAGATGTATTCTTCCGTGATTTGGTACCCCAGGGACTGACATTCGTTCCGGGCAGTGTGACCATCAATGGGACCACATTTCCGCAGGCAGACCCGGCGGAGGGATTTTCACTGCCCGATATTGCCGGCGGCCAGACCACAGCGGTCAGATTTTCTGTAGTGGCCAATGCGGTACCGGAAGAGAATCCCACGATCAACCGGGCAACTATTAATTACTCTTATACGCCTGTGGAGGGCGGAATCCCTGCTGCTTTCCAGGTGGAATCCAATGAGGTCCCGGTATTGATATCGGGGGCGCTGGCGGATCTGTCTGTGGTAAAGACAGCCAGTGAAAGCACTGCGGGACAGGGGGCACAGCTAACCTATACCATTACTGTGTCAAATGCAGGCCCGTCTCCGGCTGAAGATGTTCTTTTAACAGATGCAGTACCCCCATCCCTTACAGATGCGGAATATTCTGTAAATGGTGGTACTGTTTTCAATCCGTGGAGCGGAAGACTGAGTCTTGGCACCCTTGAAGCGGGAGAAAACCGGATTATCCTCATCCGGGGAATCGTAAGCCCTCAGGCAGCGGGAACTATTGTTAACACCGCTGTTGTGACCTCTTCCACACCGGACCCCAATCCGGACAATAACTCATCCACCGTAACGATAAGCATTCTGACACCCAGATGCCGGGCCCTTGTAGATTTGGTAGAATCCGTTGCGCTGCAGGAAGCCGCCCTTGCCCGCATTCTAAATGCAGAGGGACAGAAAATGCAGGCGTTTATCAATTTGGAAGACGTGACCAATGAGGAATTATTCAAGCTCAATAGCTCTGTGACAAGTATGATCGGGACGGTTTCCAGACTGGAGATCGTACTTCAGGCAAAATTACAGAATGTGTCCTGTCAGCTTAATGACTGCCTGGATGCATAAACGATGTTGGCTTTGATGTAAAGACCGGGGCAGAAAGTATTTTTTCTGCCCCCTCATGTTTTCTATTGACTTTGAGGCCATATAAGTGTAAGCTTTAGACAAGCATCCAGAAAATCGTGCCGGAAAAGGCATGATTTTTCTTTGGATTCTAATCTTACAAATGTAATAATAAGGAGGATAGTATATGAGAAACAGAACAACCGAAGGGCGCCGGATGTTTTTCATTCTTATTTTATGCGTAAGTTTGGCGGGGTGCGGGAAGCTTTTGGTGGATGACAATGTCAGGGGGCAGAAGAATGAGAAGGCTGAATTTCTCCCTGAAAACGTACTGGAAGAGTATAGGGAAATATACACAGAGGCAGAAAACGCAGATGAATGGATGGAGATAGGGACAAGAGAGAAGATGGCAGCGTGTATAGGAAGCGCAGGATTTGCAGTCGTGGATATGGAGAATCAGATCAATATGGAGAATCCGGAAATTATGGAAGAATTTTGTGAGAAGGCAGAGAATGGGGAAAAGGTGTCTGCTTTTTTGATCCAGATCCGGAAAAGCGGAGAACTGCTGCGTATAGATTTTGCCGCGGAGGAGAAAAAGCTTGAAGTGAGAAAGACAGCACTCGACTGGCAGGGGGAGAAGCCGGAGATAAAAGAAGCGGATTCTTATGAGGCGGCATTTTGGGCGTATACACAGAAGGGATATCTGCTCTATGAAAAAGATCTTCCGGAGGGGTATGACGGTCCCCTGGGACACGATGCGGTACGGATAAAGCCGCTGGATGAAAAATGCAGGGCATACGGTCTGAAATATCTGATGCCCATAGGATATAAGGGAAATAATATGTTCCTGACAGAATGGAGTGAGGAGGACTATGGGGAGCTGGATTTTTTTGATTTGTATGAGCCGCTGTATCAGTTGAAATATGGAGAGCTGTTGAATGTCTCACTGGATACCCGCAGGGTACCGGCGGAGTCATTGGAAAATGTGATTGTGTCTTATTTCAGGATACCGGCGGATGTGCTCAGGGAGAGGGAACCGTTTGACCGTGAGACAGAGGAATATTTATGGCATAAGAGGGGATGGTATGAGTATTCTTTCAGCGATATGCCATATCCTGAGGTGACAGCGTATCGGGAAAATGAGGACGGGACGCTGACGCTTGTGACGGACGCGGTATGGGCAGAAGAGAACCTGGACCGGGCCTATTCCCATGAAGTCACTGTGCGGCTGCTGGAAGACGGGCAGTGGCAGTATGTATCCAATCATATTCTTCCGTCAGAGGAGAATAGGATTCCCGCATATACGGCTAGGTTTACGGAGGAGGAATGGGAGAAGTATTATGGGGATGTGCAGAAGGGGCAGTAAAATGCAGCGGTCTTTTTGAACATGACAGATAGATGTCGCGTTTGCGTGCTATACTTGTAATATAGATGCAGGAAACAGAAAAAGGCAGCCGGACAACCGGCAGAACGCAGAAGCAGTCCAGGAGGAAAAGTTATGAAATATGATTGGAGAAAACAGGAAAAGAAATTATACAGCCCGGGGGAAATGCCGGAGGAAGTTTGTGTTCCGGCACAGAGATTCCTTATGATAAGCGGAAAAGGAAATCCGAACCATGAGGACTTTTCAAATCGTGTGGGAGCTCTTTATTCTCTGGCTTACAGTATAAAAATGCGGTATAAGGCAGAGCGAAAAGGTATGGGAAACAGGGATGCAGATATGGAAGAATTTGCCGTATACCCGCTTGAGGGAGTCTGGGATATGGAGGAAGAGACGGGAGCGGACGCACATGTGCTGGAGGACAAGGAGCATTTGCGCTACACGATCATGATACGGCAGCCGGACTGCATTACAGAGGAGATGTATGAGGCGGCTCTTGCAGCGGTGAAAAAGAAGAAACCAAATCCGCTGCTGGATGAGATCACCTGGGAAATCTGTGAGGAGGGCAGGTGCGTACAGATCCTTCACACGGGTTTGTTTGATGATGAGCCGGAGTCTTTCCGAAAGATGGACCTTTTTCTGGAGGAAATGCATTTAAAAAGGCGCAGTAAGACACACAGGGAAATCTATTTGAAAGATATGAGCCGTACAGCGCCGAAAAAAATGAAAACAATTCTGCGGTATACGGTATAAATCAAAACCGTCTCATTGCATATTTATCCGGAAGCGGGTATCCTTAGAGCATAAAGGAGGTGTTTTATATGGCGAATGAAGACAAGAAGGATTTCAATGCCATGCTTCACAAAGACACAGATATGCCGAAGGTACAGATTGTGACGGATGAAAAAACCATACAGAAGTACGGAGGCAGCAGAATGTATTTTGCACCGCCGGTTCATTACGATGAAATTATGAAACGGATACCGGGGGGAAGGCTGACCACAGTGGGGGAGATCCGCAGTTACTTTGCGAGGAGCAATGGTGCTGATTTTACAGACCCTATCACAGCCGGCATCTTCGTATCCATAGCGGCCTGGGCCAGCCATCAGAGAACAGAGGATATCACGCCTTACTGGCGGACTCTGAAGGCAGGCGGTGAACTGAATCCCAAGTATCCGGGAGGCGTGGAGGCACAGAAAATAAAACTGGAGGCGGAAGGGCATGTCATTGCCCGGAAGGGGAGAACGAACATAAAATATTATGTGAGAGACTTTGAAAAGTCATTGTTTCCCCTGACATAGAAGAATCGAAGTTACTATTCACGGCCACTGTTCCGCGAGGTGTTTTCAGGCCAAAGGCATGAAAAGCCCGAGGCAGCCAGCGCGATATGGGGCAGAATGCTCCATATCTGTGCATCGCGAAGCGTGTTACTGTTCACAGAACTGCGCTTTTTGCAGGGCTGTGAATAAGTAACGAATCGAAAGACGCACCCTCTGCGGTGCGTTTTTTGTGTTGACAAATCTCCGGAAGTGTATTATTATCAAAAATGAGAATATTATATAAATTGAAAACGTTAAGCCGCAGTATAGAATAACAGGAGGTGTGGCAAATGGAAGGAACAGACCTGGCGAAGATCGTCATGAATCCGGTGAGAATACGGATCGCCCAGTACCTCATTCTTCATGAGCAGGGGACGACAGCGCAGATTGGGGAGGAACTGAGTGATGTGCCGAAGGCCAGCCTGTACAGGCATATGAAAATGTTGGAGGACGCGGGCCTGATACAGGTAGTGCAGGAAAATAAAAAACGGGGAACCGTGGAGAAGGTCTATAAGCTCAATCAGGAGAATCCCATGGGCGGCAGAGAGCCGGGGAAAGAGGAGATAGCGCAGCTCATACACAGCTCTCTTCTGAGTATTATGGGAGAATTTCAGCGGTATCTGAAGCGGGAGGATGCGGACCCGCAGAAGGATATGGTATCACTGACATCCGCGGTTTTTCTCCTGTCAGACGAAGAATTTCAGGAGTTTTTCGGGAAACTGGGTGAGCTGTACAGCAGCGTCATGAATAACCAGCCGGATGGAAAAAGGAAGCCGAGAAAGCTCACCCTGATTTCATCCCCGGTAACAGAGGAAAAGAAAAAGTAAGAAGGCTCAGGCCGGGAGGAAAGAAAATGTTAGAGATCAGAAATTTTACAAAAACCTACAAAGGCGGAAAACGTGCAGTCAGCGGTCTGAATCTGCATGTGGAAGCCGGAGATATCTATGGATTTATCGGCCATAACGGAGCCGGCAAGAGTACCACTATAAAAGCAGTCGTAGGGGTTCTGGAGTTTGAGGAAGGGGAGATCCTCATTGACGGCAGGGATATCAGAAAGTCTCCGGTGGAGTGTAAGCAGATATTGGCATATATTCCGGATAATCCGGATCTGTACGAACACCTGACAGGCATCCAGTATCTGAATTTCATCGGTGATATCTACGGGGTCCCTGCAGCAGAGAGGAAGGAACTGATCCAGAAATACGGTGATATGCTGGAGATCACCAGCAGCCTGGGGGATTTGATCTCTTCCTATTCCCATGGTATGAAACAGAAGACTGCCATCATCTCCGCTCTGATCCACAAACCAAAGCTTATGGTACTGGATGAGCCTTTCGTAGGGCTTGACCCCAAGGCAACCCATACATTAAAGGAAGTCATGCATGAGATGTGTGAGAACGGCAGTGCCATCTTTTTCTCCACCCATGTCCTGGATGTGGCGGAAAAACTCTGTAATAAGATCGCTATCATCAAAAACGGAAATCTGATGGTTGCAGGCAGCACTGCCGAGCTGACCCAGGATGAATCTCTGGAAAGCCTGTTCCTGGAGGTGATCGACCATGACAAAGAGTAAATGCTGGCTGCTTTTTAAGACGCAGATGAGAAATGAGTTCGGAAGGAGCCTGAAGTCCAGAGGAAGAAAAATGACTTCCTTTGCCATTGGGATTGTCCTGCTCATGCTTGTCTTCTATGCCTATATGCTTTCCTACGGGTTGGGAAGCATGGGAATGGCTGAGGTGATCCCAAGCTACGGCCTTGCCATTACCGGGCTGATCACTCTGTTTTTTACGGCACTCAAGACAAACGGCGTACTGTTTGCCTATAAAGAATATGATATGGTGATGTCCCTGCCGGTTAAGACCAGCACGGTGATCGCCAGCCGGTTTATGACCATGTATGTCCTGAATCTGATGCTGACAGCCGTTATTCTGATTCCCATGGGGATTGGGTATGCGGTTTGGGCAGCACCGGGGATAATCTTTTATCCGGAGTGGATACTGGGAATCCTGGCGGCTCCGCTGATCCCCACCACACTTGCGGCTCTTTTGGGAACGCTCATCATACTTTTTTCATCCAGGTTTAAGTATGCAAATGCCGTGGTCACGGTGGTTTCCGTGATCGGAACACTGGCAGTGCTGGTGCTGTCTGTGGGAATGGGACAGTTTGCAGAGACTATTGATATGCCTGAAATACATTCCATCAGTGAAATGATACTTACGCAGGTGCACAGGATTTACCCACCGGCAGCCCTGTTTTTCCAGGGCATAGCCAGGGGAAATGCGGCAGCCATGGCAGCTTTTCTGGCGGGGTCCCTGTTATGGTTTTATCTCTTTGTAAAGCTCATATCCCCGGTTTACAAAAAGCTGAACACCTCACTGGTGACATACCATACCCGTTCCAATTATAAACTGACGGAGCTGAAGGCATCATCTCAGATCCACGCCCTCTATAAAAAAGAGCTGAAACGCTTCTTTTCCTCCACGATCTACTGCCTGAATATGGGGATGGGGTGCCTGATGACTCTTGTTTTGGCCATTGCCCTGATCTTTGTAAGGTTTGACCAGCTTGACCAGATGACGGGAATTCCCAACATGGCAGAAATGGCAGCCAGGATTCTGCCCTTTGCCATCAGTGCCCTGATATCCATGAGCTGTACTACCTGTGTTTCTCTTTCACTGGAAGGGAAAAATCTATGGATACTGAAATCCATGCCCATTGAGGATATCACCATATGCAAGAGCAAGATCCTGATGAACCTTACACTGCAGATTCCGGCAGCGCTTCTGGCAGCACTGATCATCAATATCCGCTTCCCCATGGCATTATCCATGAGGATTCTGATGTTTGTCACCCCTGTGGTGTGCGCGCTTTTTAATTCCCTCTGGGGAATGTTCATCAATCTGAAGATGCCGGATTATAACTGGACATCCGAGACCGCACTGGTGAAGCAGAGCCTGCCGGCCATGGCGGGAACGCTGGGCGGCCTTGTGGGAGGCATGATCCCTATTCTGGCTGTTCTGGCACTGCATCAGATAGACGCAGGCCTGCTTACCGGTGTTATGACTGCGGTGATCCTGCTGGGAGCCTGGGGGCTCTGGGGACAGATCAGGAAAGCAAAGATTTAGCGGTTATGCTTTTACATCTCTCTTTTTCAGCAGCAGAATGCTGATGCCGGAAAAGGCCAGGAAAAAGAGAAGGACGCTCAGGAAGAAGGAGAGGGAATGACCTGCCAGTGTATCTTCATTTTTATTGGAGTTCATTCCCATGAGCATCAGGGCATACGGCCAGTACAGACCAAGCCCCTTGTTGCTGATCACAAGTCCTGCCACGCCTCCTGCCAAGGCAATCCCGATGGGGACCGAGAAGCTTCGGATACACATGGAAAGCAGCAGCTGCAGAGCGCCGATCGCCATAGCCGCCAGAGTTCCGCGCAGGATCCAGACGAGGATCTGGGAGGGAACCCACCCGGGAAGCCCGATAAGTTTTCCGCAGAGAAGAAAGAGCACAGCCAGCCATATCTGGGTGATGAGTGTCACCTTAAAGATGACTGCCAGCTTGGAAAAAAAGATATTGGGAATGGAAACCGGCGCGGTCATCAGTACATTCCAGTTGTGATTCAGGTGTTCCAGACGCCAGAGATAGGAACAGTACAGGGCAATCAGGGGCGCATAGAAGAAACTGGCATAAAACAGGGAAAGCTGGGACCACAGGGAATACCATTTTCCGGTGAGGATGCCCAGGTTCTGCTGATAATTGAAGGTTCCCATAATAGCCGGAATGATGGGAATCAGAATACAGGCTGCCCATATAACAGAATGGCGCAGCTTTTTATTTTCCGCTTTGACGCACAATCGTAACATATCTTACACCTCCTTTTTTACAAAGACAGTCCGGCAGACCACAAAGAATAACAGGCCGAACAATATAAACAGCACAAAGGTTTCCGTCGGAAAGGGAATTCTGTAAAAAGACATCACACGGGTCTGGCTGTCGTAATCCATGCCGTAGGGGGAAAAGGCCGAGAAATACCCCCAGAGGATAAACCGCGCCGCTCTGGGCGGAAAAAACATGGAGAACAGCCCCAGAAACGATCCGATAAGCCCCACAAGCAGGGGTAAAATCTGGTTGGACGACATCAGGGACAGAAAATGCTGCAGCGTCAGAAGTACAAGGCTCACCAGTGTGGTGGTTCCCACATGCAGAAATACCAGGGGCAGAGGCAGTTTCTGTGTAAAATGGCAGAACATGCCTATGAGGGGAACCAGGATTCCTTCGCCTATGGTGAAGATCAGCAGATATTTCAGTTCGTGGATGAATTTCCAGTCGTAAAAGCTGCTTCGCTTCTGAAGGGTGCAGAGCAGTTTCAGTGTATTTCCCTTGATCTCCATATCACACAGCCGGCTGGCAATAACGGCTGTCATAACCGGTACCAGCACTACATTCAGCAGCGGAAACTGATACAGGGTATAGGAATACCCCCTAGCCAGGTCTTCTGCGGATAAAGAGCGTTTCCCTATAAAGGCCCATAGAAACAGAATGACAAGAAAACCCAGGGGGACAATCCAGATTCTGCGGCGGCGCTGTTTTTGCTGTTCAGCAGTAAAGGAACTGCTGATACCACTTTTTATTTTACTCATAGACTGATGCTCCTTCCCGTAAGATTGAGGAAAATATCCTCCAGGCTTTTCTGCTGCTCCTCCAGACGAAGAATCCCCAGTTTGTTTTCAGACAGAATAGTTCCGGCGTGAAGAATATCCTCGTCTCTGTCAGATAAGAGATACAGATTCTCTTTTTCAATCTCCACCGGAAGTCCGGAATGCTTCAGGGACAGGAAGGACTGCCGGTCATCTGTGGTGCGCAGCTTCATGCGGGCCTTGCTGTGTTCATGGAGGCTGGCCAGTTTATCCTGAAAGACCAGGGAGCCTTTGCTGATGATACCCACATAGGTTGCCATCTGGTCAATTTCCGAGAGGAGATGGCTGGATACAAGGACGGTCATGCCGTAACGTGACGGGAGGGTACAGATCAGCTCACGCATCTCCTGGATGCCGGCCGGGTCAAGGCCGTTCGTGGGTTCATCCAGAAGCAGGATGCGGGGATGGCCCAGCAGGGCGGCTGCCAGTCCCAGACGCTGTTTCATGCCCAGGGAATACTGACCCACTTTTTTGTTCTGCTGTTTTTCCATGCGCACTGTCTGCAGAACCTCGTCGATGGCACTTTCCGGGACCTGTTTCAGAGTGCAGATGACCTGCAGATTTTCCCTGCCGCTCAGATGTCCGTAATAGGAAGGGGATTCTATGAGGGAGCCTGTATCCTTCAGGATTGAGAGGCGGTTCCTGCTGTTCACCGTTTTTCCAAGGACTGTGACCGTGCCGGATGTGGGCTTTGCCAGGCCCAGGATCATTTTCATGGTGGTGGATTTGCCGGCGCCGTTTGGGCCGAGGAATCCGTAGATACTGCCCCCGGGGACTTTTAAGTCCAGGTCTTTTACCACCTGTTTTTTACCATATTGTTTTGTAAGGGATGATGTTTCAATGACAATTCCCATATTTCTGCCTCCTTTTTATCTTTTCTGATTTCTGCATTCATGTTACAGCAGGGAACTTAATCAGGACTGAAGGCTGCCTTATTTTTACCTTAAATTTTCCGGTCTCTGTGGATATCAGGCGGGAAATGTTTTATCATAAAGGCAGAAGGAGGGAAGACGGATGAATTTGTATGACTGTAAAATTTTATTGATAGATGACAACGCAGAGCTGGTATCCATGATCAGCGGAATCCTGACAAAGAGCGGGTTTGAGAGCATATATACAGCAGGAAGCTGCAGCAGCGGGCTGGAGGTTTTCTTAAAGGAGGAGCCGCAGCTTGTGATCCTGGATATCATGCTTCCGGACGGGGACGGATTTACCCTGTTCCGCAGACTCAGGGAGCAGTCCCAGGTGCCCATTCTGTTTCTCTCCGCCAGGGATGAGGACAATGACCGCCTGTTCGGGCTGGGCCTGGGGGCGGATGATTATATCACCAAACCCTTTCTGCCCCAGGAACTGCTATTGAGGATACATGCCATCTTAAAGCGTGTCTATTTCTCTTCGGTACAGCTTCCGAAAGAGGAAAAGGTTCTGATTATGGGAAAACGTGAAGTTTCTTTTGAAAATGCCCAGGTGACGGCAGAAGGAATAAGCGTCTCCCTCACGGCAAAGGAACTGCTTCTGCTGAAAAAGCTGAATCAGAATCGGGGGAAGATTGTAACATTTGACGCGATCTGCCAGGCTGTATGGGAGGATTCCTATTACGGATATGAAAATACGCTGATGGTGCATATCCGCCATCTGCGGGAGAAGATAGAGGAAGACCCGTCCCATCCTGTCTGGATCCAGACAGCCAGGGGCCTTGGTTACAGGCTGAAAAAGGAGGAGGGGCAGAGATGAAAAGTCTATGGAAAATCAGCCGCAGGTATATCCTGACGGCTGTATTTATTACCGTGTTTGTCGTTTTTGTCAATCTGGCAGTGTTTATATATATGGCATATACCAGTATAACAGAGGGGGAGAACCAAAACAGCGGAATGACCGTACGGCAGAATATGGAGAAGATAAGCAGCCGGATCCACAGGCAGGGGGAGGGTTACGGGCTGTCACAGGAGGGGTATGACATATTAAAAGAGACATCGTTTCAGTGGGCAATGCTTCTTGACCGGGACGGGAAAGCCGTGTGGGAGTATGCACTTCCGAAAGAAATACCAAGGCAGTTCGGCATACCGGATGTGGCCTCATTCAGCCGCTGGTATCTGGAAGATTATCCGGTCTATGTCTGGCGGCATGGGGACGGACTTCTGGTATTTGGCTGCAGCAAGGGCAGCATTGTGAGGCTGAGCACAATCTGGGACGGCACGCTGATGAGAAATGCAAAATGGAATGCAGGGATATTCTGTATTTTGAATCTGCTGCTGCTTCTTTGCCTGGCACTGGCATTCGGGTACCGTTTTTACAAAGCCTTAAAACCTGTTGCGGGAGGGATTGAGGCGCTTTCCAAGAAAGAGAAGGTGGAGATTCCGGAAAAAGGGATGATTGATGAGCTGGCGGCGAAACTGAATCAGGCGTCAGAGATACTCTGTCTGCAGAACAGCAAGCTGGAGCAGAGGGACAATGCCAGAACGGATTGGATCGCAGGGGTTTCCCATGATATCAGGACACCGCTTGCACTGATCGTGGGTTATGCGGATGAACTGGAGAAGGAAGAAGGGCTGTCGGATGCGCAGCGGGAGAAAGCGGCCGTGATACAGCAGCAGAGCCTTGTGATACGGCAGCTCATATCAGACCTGAACCTGACCTCCAAGCTGGAATACCATGCCCAGCCGCTGTCTGTCACAGAATATGCACCGGCAGAGCTATTGCGGGAATGTGCGGCGGATTATTATAATCAGGGACTGGATGATATATACGAGATAGAACTGCAGATCGGGCCAAAGGAGGAGCGCCTGCGGCTGACCGGAGACAGGGGGCTTCTCATGCGCGCCTTTCGGAATCTGGTGGGAAACAGCATCCGGCATAACCCGGGGGGATGTACCGTCTATGTGAAAATGAAAATTGCGGGGGACAGGGCCGGTATTTTATTTTCAGACAGCGGCCCCGGGATTCCGGAATCCATCCTCCGGGCGCTGAAACATCCGGATTCACCGGAAAGTTCCCGTGTGCATATTATGGGACTGCGCATTGTGAGACAGATCGTGGAGGCCCATAACGGCAGGGTGGAATTTGTGAAAAAGGAATGGGAAGAGGGGTATGCCGTGCGGATTTATCTCGGGTAATTGTTCCCGTTGTTGTTGCCGCAGCTGACACCCTTTTTTATGGGAGCTAACAGGAATCCTTTGATAATGCCCAGATAAAAGAAACAGAGAAGGATGAGGAGCTTCTCCGCAAGTGACCAGTCCCTTTTGAAAAATTCTTTGATTTTTTCTAACATGGCATCTCCTTTGCTGAGTTTTTTGTTGTGACAGGGTTTTTCTATTCATTAATATAGCTTTGGGGACTGGAAGTACAGGACCTTGGACTTGAATTTTCCATGCTTTACAGATAAATTGAAAGAACAAGTTGGGATTCCCAGGTAAAATTAAGGGGTTGGGGTATGGTCTTTACTTGCATTACAGATAAATTGAAAGAACATGCTGGGTTTCGTATGTAAAATTAAGGGGTTGGAGTGTGGTATTTACTTGCATTACAGATAAATTAAAAGAACATGTTGGGTTTCGTATGTAAAATTAAGGGGTTGGAGTGTGGTATTTACTTGCATTACAGGTAAATTAAAAGAACATGTTGGGTTTCGTATGTAAATTTAAGGAGTTGGAGTGTGGTATTTACTTGCATTACAGATAAATTAAAAGAACATGTTGGGTTTCGTATGTAAAATCAAGGAGTTAGAGTGTGGTATTTACTTGCATTACAGATAAAATGAAAGAACATGCTGGGTTTGGTATGTAAAATTAAGGGGTTGGAGTGTGGTATTTACTTGCATTACAGATAAAATTAAAAAAACGCTGGATTTTATATGTAATCTTATGGATTTTACCGATTGCTGCTTCTGTTTTTACAGATAAATAATGGAAAAAAATTTAAATTTATACGTACATCCCAAAATATAACGGGCAGGCATCCTTGCTTTGCAGCTCATCTGAAACGCTGGTGCATTCCGGATGATGTGTGAACACTAACTCCAAATGGTCTTCAAAATACTAAACGGTCATCAAAACTTGATTTATAAATTTCGGCAGGTTATAATCATGATAAAATAAGCCTTTCAGGAGGATGAGCGTTGAATATCAATGAGATTGCAAAGTTGTCGGGGGTTTCCAGGGCCACGGTTTCCCGTTATCTCAATGACGGCTATGTAAGTGAAGAGAAAAAAGAAAAGATCAGGAAGGTGATTGAGGAGACAGGATATCAGCCCTCCAGCCAGGCACAGATGCTCCGCACGAAGAAGACCAGGCTTGTGGGCGTCATCCTTCCGAAAATCAATTCCGACACGGTGAGCCGCATGGTGGCAGGTATCAGTGACGTGCTGGCGAAGAACGGATATCAGCTTCTTCTGGCAAATACCAACAACAGTGTGGAGGAGGAACTGAAATACCTGAACCTGTTTAAAGATAACCAGGTGGACGGCATTGTGTTTATTGCCACTATATTTACCGCCAGGCATAAGAAGCTTCTGAAGGAGTGCAGGGTTCCGGTTGTGATCCTGGGACAGCATCTGGATGGCTATTCCTGTGTCTATCATGATGATTTCCATGCATCCAGGGAAGTGACACAGTTACTGCTGGAAAAGGGCAGGACCGTGGGCTTTATCGGCGTGACCACAAAGGATGAGGCTGCGGGACTCGGCAGGAAGAAGGGCTTTGAGGCAGCTATGAAAAAAGCGGGGAATGTCTGCAGGCCGGAGCAGATGGCTGAGGCAAAGTTCAGTATTGAATCCGGGTATGAGAAGATGAAAGAACTTCTGGAAGCTGTGCCTCAGGTAGATTCCGTCTTCTGTGCCACAGATAATATTGCCATCGGAGCTATGTCCTATTTAAAAGAAATTGGGAAATCGATTCCACAGGATATCCAGCTTGTCGGAATAGGTGACACACCGCTTGGCAAGCTTGTGACGCCCAGCCTGACAACCGTGCATTTTTATTATAAGACAAGCGGGATGGAGGCTGCGTCCATGCTGGTGGACATACTTGAGACAGACAGAACGGTGAACAAAGAGCTGAAGATGGGCTTTGAGGTGATCAGGAAGAACTCCACTCGTTAATGGGAGAAGCAGAAAAAGACAGCGAAAAACAGTAAATGGAACAAAGTGACCGGGATATCCCATATATGGGGTATTCCGGTTTTTTTCAATTTATTGGACGGGGAAAGCAGTCCTACAGGCGGGAGGAGGTTCTTTGGTAAAAATGCATGATTTTTGCCTTTCAGTTTTGTGAGGATTATCAATTTACAAAGACGGATATCTCGGATATAATGAAAACAATATATGAGAACGATTCCATATAATAAAAGCGTGAATACAAAAGGATAAATAAAAGAATACTAGATATGTATATGGGAACGATAACATGAAAAGGAGAGAAAAGGCATGGATTACAGAAGCATTGCACAGCAGATCTATGACAACATCGGCGGCAGGCAGAATATTGTATCCGCTGCACACTGCGCCACCAGGCTTCGTCTGGTTATCGGCGACAATGAAAAATGCAGCAAAGAGGCTCTGGAGAATGTGGAGGGAGTAAAGGGGGTTTTTGAGGCCTCCGGGCAGCTCCAGATCATTCTGGGAACGGGAACAGTGAACAAGGTCTATGATGAGTTCATTGCCATTGCCGGGATTTCCGCTGCCAGTAAAGAGGAAGTGAAGCAGGCGGCGGCTTCTAAACAGAATGTTTTCCAGCGGCTGATCAAAACCCTGGGGGATGTCTTTGTTCCCATTATTCCGGCCATTGTGGCCAGCGGTCTTTTGATGGGGCTTCTGGAAGGGCTTGGCAAAGTATTCCCGGCTATGACACAGTCGGGGACTTACACGATCATTCATCTGTTCAGCAATGCGGCCTTTGTATTTCTTCCAATCCTGATAGCGATCAGTGCGGCGAAGGTCTTCGGAGGCAACATTTTCCTTGGAGCTGTCATCGGTATGATCATGATCCATACCGATTTGATGAATGCCTGGTCTGTGGCCTCCGCGGAGACAATTCCGACAGCAGATGCCTGGTTTGGCCTGTATCAGATCAACCTGGTAGGATATCAGGGGCATGTGATTCCTGTGGTGATCGCCGTATGGTTTATGTCCATGCTGGAGAAGAAGCTGCATAAGATTGTCCCTGAGATCATTGACCTTTTCGTGACGCCCCTGGTGACTGTTCTGGCCACAGGATATCTGACGCTTACCGTGTTTGGTCCTGTCTTTTCCTGGATTGAGAACGGAGTTCTGGACGGTGTGCAGTTCCTGATCACGCTGCCTCTGGGCATTGGTTCCGCTCTGGCCGGCGCTGTATACGCGCCCACAGTGGTTGCAGGTGTGCACCACATGTATAACGCTCTGGAGGCCGGACTTTTAAGTTCAAAAGGGCTGAATATCTGGATGCCTATTGCCACAGCGGCCAATGTGGCACAGGGGGCCGCGGCTCTTGCCATGGCTCTCAAGACAAAGAACCAGAAGCTGAAAGCACTGGCACTTCCCTCCTCCCTCTCCGCTTTTTTGGGAATTACGGAGCCGGTCATCTTTGGTGTCAATCTGCGTTATATGAAGTGTTTTATCGCCGGATGCGTGGGCGGAGCTGTGGGCGGCCTGATGGCCGGACTTACCGGCGTGGGCGCCTCCGCATACGGAATCACAGGGCTGTTCGGCTATCTGATTACCACGGATTATACAGTACAGTATACTATGGTGGTTGCGGCTTCGGTGATAACAGCATTTGTGATTTCCTGGGTTTTATACAGAGAAGAACAGATACCCGCGGCAGAGAGTATAGAGCAGAAATCTGAGACAGAAAACAGCAGTGAGACGGAAAACAGCAGCGCACAGGCAGAATTTAGATGCGAAAAAAATACGGTTTACAGCCCGCTCAAAGGAAATGCAATTCCTCTGACAGAGGTAAAAGACTCCACATTTGCCGGTGAGATTCTGGGAAAAGGAATGGCTGTGATCCCGTCTGAGGGAACGGTATACGCACCTTTTGACGGTACTGTGGAGACTGTCTTTGATACAAAACACGCCGTGGGACTTACCAGCACAGATGGGGTAGAAATCCTGATTCATGTAGGAATCAACACTGTGGAGCTGGGCGGAAAATATTACGAAACTCATGTCAGTGAGGGCGATAGTGTACATGCCGGTCAGCCCCTTGTTACTTTCTCCATAGAGGATATTAAGAAGGCTGGATATGATATCACCACACCGGTTATTGTCACCAACACAGATGATTACCAGGAGGTTGTCATGGAGGCAGCCGGAGAGATTCAGGTACTTGACAGGGCAATCACAGTAAAGTAGAGGCGGTAAGATATGAATGTGATGAGAGATACGCTGCTGCGGGTGATACGCCGCAGGGAGACGGAATATCAGAACCGGCCGGGCCAGGATAAGTGGAGGCTTCGCTTCCACATCATGCCCCCGGCAGGGTGGCTCAATGACCCGAACGGACTTTGTTTTTACAGGGGAAAATACCATTTCTTTTTCCAGTATTCCCCTTTTGACCCGGAAGGCGGGCTGAAAGTGTGGGGAGAATATACCGGCACAGATCTGGTGCACTGGCAGTATGAGGGAACACCGCTTCTGCCGGACAGCCCCTGGGACTGCCATGGAGTATACTCCGGCTGCGCATTTACGGAGGACGGGCTGCTGGACATCTTTTACACGGGAAATGTAAAGCTGGATGGGGATTATGACTATGTGAACAGCGGCAGAGAGGCCAATACGATATATACATGCAGTGAGGATGGCATTCATTTCCGGGAAAAGGAATGTCTGCTGGAAATGAAAGACTACCCGACAGGATATACCAACCATATCCGTGACCCGAAAGTATGGAAAGCAGGGGATACCTGTTATATGGTACTGGGCGGCAGGAAAAAGGACAACCGGGGAGCCGTGCTCTTATATGCATCCAAAGATAAAAAACACTGGGAATTTGTAAGAGAAGTGACTACCAGGGAGCCTTTTGGTTACATGTGGGAGTGTCCGGATGCCTTCTGTCTGGATGGGCAGTGGCTGCTCTCTGTATCGCCCCAGGGGCTGAAAAGAGAAGAGTTTTGCCGGCAGAATATTTACCAGTCCGGATACTTTATACTACCTGAAAAATGGATGGAAGAAGGGGAGCCGAAAGAGTTCCGGGAATGGGATATGGGATTTGATTTTTATGCCCCACAGACATTCAGGGATGAAAAGGGAAGACGGATCCTTGTAGGCTGGGCTGGCCTGCCTGATATCAAAGAAGAATACAACAATCCAACGGTGGAACAGGGGTGGCAGCACGCCTTTACTATACCGAGGGAGCTTAAATGGAAGAATGGAAAAGTGTATCAGTATCCTGTGAAAGAGGCAGAAATGCTGCGGGAAAAAGAGCTTTTTTCAAGCAGCAGACAGGACCGGGATCCGGAAAAAACACAGGGGATTCTGGTTGAGGATTCCTGCTTTGACTGGGAGATCAAGGAGACAGATTCCAGGTCTTTTATCATAATAATAGAAGAGGAATGTGTACTCAAATATGAGGACGGCGTCTTTTTCCTGTCTTTTGAAGGGGCCATGGGAGCCGGAAGAAAGGTACGAAAAGCGCTTGTACCAAAGCTTTACAGTATCCGTATCCTGGCGGATACCTCACTTATGGAAATTTACCTGAACGAGGGAGAATATGTATTCACCTCCAGATATTATACAGAGAGTGACGTAAGGCAGCTTTCGGTCCGGGGCCTGCAAAATGCGGGAAATATCTGGACGATGAAGAAGCAGACATGCTTAACGGGCTTATGATAAATGAAACAATAGGTGCATGTGCCATTTCACAATAATTATGGCTGACATGCAGCATCAAACCAAAGAAAAGGAGAAAAAAATATGGGATCTTTTCATTATGTAATCAAGGACGAAATCGGAATTCACGCAAGACCTGCAGGAATGCTGGCTAAGATGGCAAAAGGTTTTGACAGCGCTGTCACGATCACGAAAGGTGAGAAGACTGTGGATGCCTCAAAGCTCATGGCAGTTATGGGACTGGGAGTGAAAAAAGGCGATGAGATCGTCATTTCCACAGACAATACAGAGGATTTGGAAATACTCAAAAAGTTCTTTGAGGAGAACCTGTAAATAAAGGCGCAAAGCATAGGGAAAAGAAAGGAAAGCTATCATGGAGCAGTATACCGGAAAATCAATTTATAAAAGTGTTGCGATCGGTCCAGTTTATTTCTATTCCAGAGGTGAACAGCAGGTAAAACGCTGCAAAGCGGAGGACAGCCAGGCACAGCTTGAACGCTATGAAACAGCCAGAGACCGTGCGGTGGAGGAACTGCAGCAACTTTACCAAAAGGCGCTGAAGGAAGTCGGGGAAGTCAATGCGGCGATTTTTGAGGTACATGCCATGATGCTGGAGGATGAGGATTACAATGATTCTGTAAAGAACATCATCTTTTCCCAGCAGGTCAACGCTGAGTATGCTGTGGCTGTGACCGGCGATAACTTTGCCCAGATGTTTGCTGAGATGGATGACGAATATTTCAAGGCAAGGGCAGCGGATGTAAAGGACATTTCCGAGCGTGTGGTGGGTATCCTGTCAAATAAAAGGGCAGGAAGCAGCATAGGCCGGGAGCCGGTCATTGTGATCGCAAAAGACCTGGCGCCCAGTGAGACCGTACAGATGGACAAATCCAGGCTGCTGGGCTTTGTGACGGAACTGGGGTCTTCCAATTCCCACACGGCGATCCTTGCCAGGACTATGAATCTTCCCGCACTCATCGGCGTTCCGGTTAAGGAGGAGTGGAGCGGAAAACTGGCCATAGTGGATGGGTACCAGGGAATTCTCTACATTGATCCGGATGAGGAGACACTGGAAAAAATGCGGAAAAAACAGCAGGAGGACAGGGAGAGATCCAGACTTCTGCAGCAGTTAAAAGGCAGGCTGACCGTAACCCCGGACGGCAGAAAGATCAATCTCTACGCCAACATCGGCAGTGTATCGGATGTGGCGGCGGTACTGGAAAATGACGCGGAGGGTATCGGACTTTTCCGAAGTGAATTCCTTTACCTGGAAAAGGATACATACCCCACTGAGGAGGAGCAGTTCCAGAGCTATAAGCTGGCAGCAGAAATGATGGCCGGAAAGAAAGTGATCATCAGGACGCTGGATATCGGTGCGGATAAGCAGGTAGAGTATTTCCATCTCGGGCAGGAGGAAAACCCTGCTATGGGTTACCGGGCCATCCGTATCTGTCTGGAGGAGCCGGAGGTGTTCAAGACCCAGCTTCGGGCTATTTTCCGGGCCAGTGCTTACGGAGAGATCGCGGTCATGTATCCCATGATCACCTCTGTGGAGGAAGTGCGCAGGATCAAGGCAATAGTAGAAGAAGTAAAAGAGGAGCTGGATGCCAGAAATATCCCCTACAAAAATGTGGAACAGGGAATCATGATCGAGACGCCCGCAGCAGCTGTCATCAGCGATATGCTGGCAAAAGAGGTGGACTTTTTCAGCATTGGGACGAATGATCTGAGTCAGTACACCATGGCGATCGACAGACAGAACCCAAGGCTTGACGCCTTTTATGACCCCCATCATCCGGCACTTCTGCGGCTGATACGCATGGTCATTGACAATGGACATGCTCATGGATGCTGGGTCGGAATCTGTGGGGAACTGGGAGCAGACCTGTCCCTGACAAAAGAGTTTCTGCAGATGGGGATTGATGAACTTTCCGTAGCTCCCGGCATGGTGCTGCAGGTCCGTGAGGCAGTCAGAAAAGCAGAATGACAGGCCCATAATACAGCAGGGGAACTGAGAAAATATATGAGAATGTGGAGGCGCATATGGTCCGGGACTGTATGCGCCTTTAATTTATTGCAGGGCATCTTGACACCTGTTTGCCTGAGTGCTACACTAAAGTTCCTTTCCCGGTAAAGGGAAGGCTCTGCCACGGGTTTCCCCGGCAAAATCCAGGGATATCGTGGCTTGCCAAAACCAGGAGGAAAAACAAAATGATCGAAGTGCAGCACCTGTGCAAGACGTTCCGTGTGGCCAGACGCGGAGCCGGTTTTGGGCAGGCAGTGAAGACTCTGTTCCATCGGGAATACGAGGAAGTGAAAGCGCTGGATGACGTCTCCTTTTCCATCAGCGAGGGAGAAATGGTTGGGTATATCGGACCAAACGGCGCGGGAAAGTCATCCACCATCAAAATCCTCAGCGGAATCCTCACACCGGACAGCGGTGTGTGCAGCATCAACGGGAGGATTCCATGGAAGAACCGGACTGCCCATGTAAAGGATATCGGGGTTGTCTTCGGGCAGCGGACGCAGCTTTGGTGGGACGTGCCGGTTATTGATTCTTATGAGCTTCTGAAAGATATTTACAGTATATCCGAAGATACATATCAGGCCAATCTGGAGGAGCTTACATCTCTGCTGAATTTGTCGGAACTATTGAAAACACCGGCCAGACAGTTGTCACTTGGCCAGAGAATGCGCTGTGAGATCGCGGCGTCTCTGCTTCACAGCCCTAAAATCCTGTTTCTGGATGAGCCAACTATTGGTTTGGACGCAGTTTCAAAACTGGCAGTACGGGATTTCATCGTCAAATGCAATGAAAAATACCGAACAACGGTGATACTGACCACCCACGACATGCAGGACATTGAGGCGCTGACAGACAGGATCATTCTCATCGGAAAGGGAAAAATCCTGCTGGATGGTACGCTGGATGACATACCGGGGGCGGACAGGGGGCTGGACCAGGCAGTGGCGGATCTGTACCGCCGTTTCCGGATATAAGGAGGCGGTGTGTATGAGAAAATATCTGTCCTTTTTCAGAATCCGTTTCTCCATGGGCCTTCAGTACCGGGCAGCGGCGGCAGCGGGAATCGTGACGCAGTTTGTATGGGGTGGGATGGAGGTGCTGGTGTTTCGGGCCTTTTACCGGGCAGACCCGGGAGCATTTCCCATGACACTGCAGGCGACCTGTTCCTACATATGGCTTCAGCAGGCTTTTCTGGCCCTGTTCATGGCCTGGCTTATGGAGAATGAGATTTTTGACTGCATTAAAAACGGAAATGTGTCCTACGAAATGTGCCGTCCCATGGATATCTATACCATGTGGTTTACAAGGAGTGCTGCCAACCGGATATCCAAGGCGGTTCTGCGGTGTATGCCAATCCTTTTGGCTGCGGGATTCCTGCCTGCCCCTTATGGAATGACACTGCCGGTCTCCCCAAAAGCAGCGGTTCTGTTTTTGACGGGAATGCTTCTGGGCTTTTTGGTGGTTGTAGCTTTTTGTATGTTAGTCTATGTGGTCACATTTTTTACGATTTCACCGGACGGAGTACGGATGGTGGCTGTCTCCGCAGTAGAGCTGCTGGCGGGGAGCATCATTCCCCTTCCGTTTTTTCCTGACTCTGTGAGAACGGTTCTGGAGCTTCTGCCTTTTGCCTCCATGCAGAATGTGCCGCTGCGCATTTACAGCGGCGATCTGGCAGGCGAAGCCGCGGTTTTGGCGCTGGCGCTGCAGGTGTTCTGGCTGGCAGTTCTGGTCCTCTTAGGCAAACTTCTGATGCGCAGGGCAGAGAAGAAGATCACAGTGCAGGGAGGATGAGAGGATGGGATATCTACGGTTATATAAGAAGTATCTGCAGATTCAGATACAGAGTATGATGCAGTATAAAGCGTCCTTCTGCCTGACGGCTGTGGGGCAGTTTCTGGTGTCCTTTAATGTGTTTCTGGGCGTGTATTTTATGTTTCAGAGGTTTCATGAGGTGGAGGGATTTACATACAGTCAGGTGCTTCTGTGCTTTGCTGTCACACTGATGGAATTTTCCCTGGCGGAGGCATTTGCCAGAGGGTTTGATACGTTTTCTTCTATTATCAGCAATGGGGAATTTGACAGGATCATGGTGCGTCCGAGGAATGAAATATTTCAGGTGCTGGCAAGTAAGATCGAGCTTACCAGAATCGGAAGAATGCTGCAGGCTGTGGTGATGTTTGCCTATGGAATTGCCAAAAGCCATGTGGAATGGACCTGGGATAAAGTGCTGACTGTGGTGTTTATGCTGCTTGGCGGAACGGCTGTCTTTACAGGGATTTTTCTGATATATGCTGCGATCTGCTTTTTTACCATTGAAGGGCTGGAATTCATGAATGTGCTTACGGACGGGGCGCGTGAGTATGGGAAATATCCGGTTGCCATTTATGGGAAAAGGGTGCTGCAGTTCTGTACTTTTGTTGTGCCCTATGCACTGATTCAGTATTATCCGATCTGCTATATCCTTGACAAGGACAGCAGGGGATTTTACATGTTTCTGCCGCTTTTGGGAGGCGTATTTTTGCTGCCGTGCTTCGGGCTGTGGAAACTGGGGGTGAGGCATTATAAATCGGTTGGAAGCTGAGAATAAAACGAACCCCTCCCGGCAGCATGGGATGCTGTGCCAGGAGGGGCAGTGATGCAGCTTACATATCTCCGACGATATCCTGCAGCGCCTCTAAAAAGCGAAGCGCCAGCTTGCTGATCATCATATGTTCATTGCGTATCTGTCCCACAGTAAGTTTTTCCTGGCCGTATATGGGAATATAGACCCAGCTCTCATCATGCAGGGTGCCAGGATAAGGGCCTGCTGTGATACAGTAGGCGTCACTGTTAAGCATCAGACTGGTGGCGCTGGACCGGTCTGACACGATCAGATGTTTTTTGATGTGAAAGGGCTCCAGTATAATTTCCGACATGGAATAAGTATTACTGTGGCTCTGATTATAGGAAAGAAAAGGATACGGAGCCAGATCCGGCAGGGTAAGGCCCGTCCTCTTTCCCAGGGGATGATCTCTCCGCATACAGGCATAAGGCAATGTTTCAAATATGGGTTCAAAGATCAGATGCGCCTCTTTGAGGACACGTCTTATGACCGTGCTGTTTAACGGGCTCAGATACAAAAGCCCCACCTCACTTTTCAATGAATGTACATTATCAATGATGTCCTGAGTCTGTGTCTCAATGTACATAAATTCATATAATTCGTCTTTTACGGAATCAACTACCTTTGAAAACGCCTCAGAGGCAAAGGGATAGTGCTGGGAACTGACCGTAAAATAGTGTTTGTTCACACTTCCGATCTCGTATCTCTTTTCCAATGTATCCATCTGCTGAAGTACCTGTCTGGCATAAGCCAGAAACTCAGTGCCTTCGTCTGTAAACAATACACCCCGGGGTGTGCGGACAAATAATGATTTTTGAATTTCTTTCTCCAATTCGGCAATGGCCTTTGAGAGGCTGGGCTGGGCAATATATAATTCCCGGGCGGCTTTGCTCAGCGAGCCGCATTCGGCTATAGAAGCCACATATCTTAATTGTTGTAGTGTCATAGAAACCTTCCTTCAGCATATCGCTGATAATATCACGAAAAATACACACTCTAAACACAAGATGACTGTAAACTTGATGGATTGGAAATTAGTTTGAATCATTCTATCATAGAGTACCTATAGTTTCAAGTTATGGCTGGTAAATCCTTTTAACTATTTGAATTTTTGCTAGTTTCATTTTATCATAAGTTTAATCAGAAAAACATAAAACTATTTCAAAAAACAAAAAAATATTTCATAGAATTACAAAAGTGAAACAAAGTTCTTATGAAAGAAGGGTGTCCGGAAACTTTTCTATTATGAGAATGGAAAAGTTTATGTTTTTTTGCGCCGGTTGGGTAAACAGAATCACAATGTTATATCAGCGCTGATATAGTATAACGGCAAGGGCTCACCGTGAAGGTGTTTGACAAAAGTAGGGAGGTAAAAGATGAAGAATGTAGAAACAAAAAAACACAAAAAGGGTTCGATCAACAGTCTGGCGTTCTGGCCCGCTTTTGCAGGCTTAATACTATTACTGCTTATAGGAATCTTTTTTAAAGAACAGTTAGCTTCTGTTCTGAATACCATGCTGTACAGTATGGCGGATAAAATAGGGTGGGTCATTAACCTGTTCGCCCTGGTATGTTTTTTGATCGTCATGTATATCATGATAAGTAAATTTGGCGATATCAAGATCGGAGGAAAAGACGCGAAGCCGGAATTTACCAAATTTCACTGGATCGCCATGACTATCTGCGGAAGCATTGGCACAGGGCTGTTGTTCTGGGCCATGGGAGAACCGCTTTATAACTTTTTTGAGCCGCCGGCATATGCCGGCTGCCAGCCTGGAACTCGTGATGCTGCGATCTTCTCGATCTCTCAGGTTATGTGGCAGTGGTCTTTTGTTGAATTTGCGCTGTATGGAGCCTGTTCTGTGGCCTTTACGGTTGCTGTTTATAACCGCCGTAAAAAACTTCAGTTCAACTCCGTATTAGACCCGGTTTTCGGCCGCCGTCAATGGCTGGAGACACTGATTCATGGAGTCATGATATTTGCCATGGTCGGAGGATGCGCTAACTCCATGGGTGTTGGTCTGATGCAGATCGGTGCCGGACTGGAATCTGCATTTGGAATCAGCCAGTCAAATTTTGTGTATTTTTTAGTAGCTGCCTTTATCGGTGTGATGTTTGTCATTATGAGTGTTTCCGGTATTCATAAAGGACTGAAATATGTATCTACAATCACATTTTTCATTTTCTGCGCCCTGCTGGTTTATGTATTTATCTGTGGTGATACTGCATTTATCGGCAAACTTACCACAGAGTCCTTTGGTAAGATACTGGATAACTGGGGGTCTAAGACGTTAGTCAACAATACCCTTTCAGATGATACCTGGTATGCCAACTGGATCGTCCAGTATTGGTCTTCTTTTATTTTGTACTGCCCGGTATTTGGTATGTTTTTCTGCAGGATGGCAAAAGGACGTACCCTTCGGGAGTTCCTGGTAGTCAATGTTATTATCCCTGCGATCTTCTGTATCACCTGGATAGGTATCTTCGGCGGACAGACCATCAGTCTGCAGACCAGCGGTACCATGGATGTATGGGGAATGGTGCAGGATTACGGAATGCAGGCAACGGTATTCCAGATCATCAAGTCACTGCCGATTGGAAATATCGTGCAGATTGTATTTATCATAGCGATCATTGGTTCCTTCACAACAATGGCAGACCCCATTGCTTCCGTGCTTGCCACCATGTCTGTACATAATCTGACCGTGGATGATGAAGCACCGAAAAAATTCAAGATCATCATGGGTCTGCTGATCACAGCTACCGCCTATACGACCGTTGCAACAGATGGTGTCAATGCGGTAAAAGCCATGTATGTTATCCTGGGGGCGCCGATTATGCTGATTGTGGGAATCTGTATTTTTTCCTTCTTTAAGCAGGCAAAAGAGATCCAAAAATATCCCAATGACATGCTGCCGGAATCAGAAAAAAGTGATGAAGAATAAAAATAGTATGAGAAAAGAGAGGTATTCCTATGAAATTAACACCATATGAACAGGACATGCTGGATGGAAAATTCGGCCGTTTTAAACAAATCGCATTGGAAAATGTTTTAAAATATGCCCGTGTCGTGGGCGCGGAAGAACTGGTTGAGATTACAAAATCCACACTGTATTTCGGGGCACATTCCTATCTGGAGACCTGCGATGCAGATACATATGATGAGATATTTGCCAAAATGTATCTCTGTACAGATGAAAAAGTGGAATTAGGCGAATTTGAGAAGACCTGTTACTGTCAGACCTGTGTTGCGCCCTGCGATCAATATGATTATAAAGTGACACATCTTCCGAAAGAATTGTTTGACAGAAATACAGAATATTTAGGACGTACACTGAAGGCAGGCTGCTGCATCGCCGGTTCCTGCACGCCGTATCTGAACGGCTGGGTGCCGTTATTCGGAGAACATGTGGTGACATCTGAATCCAGCAATATCACCATGAGCAATTCTGCATTCGGCGCAAGATGCAACGCAGACGGAGAAGAGGCGATCACATGGATATCCATCTGCGGCCGTGCTCCTAAATGGGGATTTTATCTTCAGGAAAACCGTTACGCGGATACGGTATACCACATTGAGTGTAAATCAGAGACAAGATTTGACTGGGATATCATTGGCTACACAGTAGGGCGTATGCTGCCCTCCGCCGGAGTTCCTGTTTTGACCGGAGATTTCCACAGACCTACCCTGACCATGTTGAAACAGTGCTTTACCGCAATGGCTACTACGAGCGCATGTGAAATGTGCCATATTGTCGGTGTGACTCCCGAGGCGCGTTCCCTGGAAGATGCCCGAGGAAACAAACCGCTCAGAGGCGAATTTACCATCACACAGGAGGATTATGAGGAATCCCGCCGCCAGATCTGCAGTGCGGGAGAAGGCAAGATCAACTTTGTACTGATGGGATGCCCGCACTACAGCCTGGAGGATATCCAGCAGGTAGCAAATTATATAGAAGGGAAAAAGGTAGCGGAAGGTGTAGAACTCCATGTCTGGACAGATATGTCTACGCTTGCCATGGCAAAAGCAAGCGGTTTTGTAAAAACAATTGAGGAGGCAGGCGGAAATGTATTGTCAAGCAGCTGTGCTATGGTCATGGATCCTGCAGCTTTTGCGCATGTCACTGCCATGGTGACGGATTCCGGTAAACAGGGACATTATATGCACTCCTGCTTTGGAGCAGGCAAGCATGTCCCGATCTATTATGGCGATATCTATCAATGTATTGACGCCGCTGCAGCAGGCTATTGGAAAGGAGAAGCATAATGGAAAATACGATGATCAAAGGACGCGGAGCCTATGAAGGAGTCATGGAAGGAGAAGCGCTTGTTCTTCCTGACAGTGTACAGGGATGGGCCGGTTTAGATGAAAAAACGGGTATCATCATAGAGGAAGCAAACAGCAAATTCGGCGCGTATATCGGGGGAAAGATCCTGATCCTTCCCTGTGCTAAGGGAAGCAACGGGTGGGCCAGCCATTTTTATTCTGCCTCTGTGGCAGGCCACAAGCCCATCGCATGGGTCATTGAAAAACTGGATTCCCGCTGTGCTGCCTGTATTGTGGAACTGGGAATACCCGCAGTTGTGGAGACTGAAACAGAGGCCTGCAAGATCATTCATGACGGAGACTACATTCGCGTGGACGGCAACAAGGGAACCGTAGAAATATTAAAACGGGCAGAATAAAATTTTTAACTTTCTGAATATTTAAAGAAAGACATCCATAACCTTATGATGAATGAAATAATGAATAAAGTATTTCATGCATTGGAGGGATTATGGATGTTTTTTTATTATGATGCCACATATCTTCTGGTCTTAGCAGGTGTAATACTCTGTGTCATAGCATCTGCAAATGTGAACCAGACCTACAAAAAGTACAGTACCGTGGGAAATGCCCGGCACATGACAGCGGAACAGGCAGCCAGGACCATACTGGACCGTGCGGGAATCAGCCAGGTGAAGATTGAGAGGGTCGGCGGAAATCTCACAGACCATTATGATCCCAGAAGCAAAGTACTGCGGCTGTCTGAAACCGTCTACGGCTCAGAGTCCGTGGCAGCCATCGGCGTGGCGGCCCACGAGTGCGGCCATGCGATCCAGGATGATGTGGGGTATGTACCGATCAAGATCAGAGGCGCGATCGTTCCGGTCGTAAGTCTTGGTTCTGCCCTCTGCTGGCCGCTGTTCCTCATCGGCCTTCTCATGGGAGCACCGGGTCTTGTAAACGCGGGTATTATTTTATTTTCTCTGGTGGTGGCCTTTCAGCTTGTTACCCTGCCTGTGGAATTCAACGCGTCCGGCAGAGCACTCAGGATTCTGGACGGTGCCGGAATCCTGGAGGGAAATGAACTGCAGGGGGCCGGGAAAGTTCTGCGCGCAGCAGCACTGACCTATGTGGCCTCGGCACTCTCATCTATCCTGCAGCTTTTACGTCTGGTACTGCTTTCCGGCAGACGGAGAAATTAGGCCGCTGCTGTTTACAGCCGTTGTCCCGCAGGGGGAGTTATGCACATACGCATAAAAATACCGAGTTTACTTTTTCTCCCTCCGGCAGTAGAATAAAGACAAGAGGAATAGTCCGGAGGAAGCATATGGCAGAGGGATACGAACATTCAGAGGAAAAAGATTACCTGGAAGAGATGCTTGACAATTTCGCAAAGGCAACAGAGCTGGGAATCATAGCAGTGAACACTTACGGGGAGGTCTTCCTTGCCAGTAAAGACTACTACGAGTGCGCATACTGCCGTCAGGTGCAGGACACGGAGGTGGGAAGAGCACGCTGCAGGCGTACCTATAAAAAGGCCTGCAGGCAGGCATTCCTGTGGAAAGAACCGTATTTTTTTGCCTGTCATGCCGGCCTTGTCATGTGGGCAGTCCCCATCTATGCGGATGGAACAGAAGTGGGAGCTGTCATGTGCGGACAAGTCCTTCTGTGGGAGCCGGATCATGTGTTCTGTCAGGACGCGGAAAAGTTCTGTCTGAGCGAAAAGGACCGCAGAGAGATGGAGCAGAAGGTAAAAAAGCTGCGCGTGATCTCCGCAGACCAGTGCCAGTCCTCTGCCAACCTTCTCCAGGTCATGATGCAGTATCTCTCAAAGACGCAGAACGCCATTTTCATGGACCAGAAGAATCTCATGAGCTGGCGTGATGCCATGACCACCAGGATCGAAGAGAGAAAGAAGACACTGAAAAATGAAAAATTCGACTGGTCTGTCTATCTGAAAAGGGAAAAACGGTATCTCCAGTACGTCCGTATGGCGGACAAAGAAAAGATACAGAACATGCTGGAAATGTTGTTCACGGATATCGAGATCTTGTGTTCCTACGACAAGGCTCTTGTGAAGTCAGCCCTGCACGATTTCATGGCTGTGACCGCCAGAGCCATCGTGGAGGCAGGGGCGGACAGCGAAGTCGTCATGAATGGTGTAAAACATTACAGGCAGGACATGAAGCATGTGGAAAACATTGAGGAAATGATGGAGATCACCTACCGGATGCTGAACCGGTGGTTTGACAGTATTTACCTTCTGGGGACAGATGACCATATCAGTGTCATGAAAAATGTCAGGGATTACATAGAAGAGAATTACAATAGGAAGATTACCCTGGATGACATCTGCAGCCACGTATTTTTGAGCAGGTCTTATCTCTGTACCTTATTCCGTCAGAAGACCGGAGGAACCATCAGCGATTATATCCTGAGGGTCAGGATCGAAAAGTCCATAGAGCTGATGGGGAACAGGGAACTGAGCCTGAAGGAGATCATGGAACAGTGTGGGTTTGAAAGCCAGAGCTACTATACAAAGACATTCCGAAGGCTGATAGGAGTCAATCCGGGACAGTACAGGAACAAATTCTTATAGGAGATGCAGAATGGATATATATGAAGAAATCAGGCGGAACCTTCTGGGCGGGAAGGCGGATGAGGTGGTAAATCTGATCAGAAAAGCCATTGCTGTCTGCTATCCTCCGGAGTCAGTGCTCAAAGAGGGACTGATTCTGGGCGTGGATACACTGGCGTACAAGTTCCGCAACAGTGAGGTCTGCGTGCCGGAGGCGCTGCGTGTGGCCCGTGCCTTAAATGCCGGCCTCAGATGTCTGACTCCCTATCTGGATCAAGGGGGTGCCAGGCAGTGCACTGCGGTCATCGGTACCGTGGAGGGGGATGTCCATGACATCGGAAAGAATCTGGTCAAGATATACCTCTCCACTCTGAATATAGATATGGTGGATCTGGGGGTGGATGTCAGCAAAGAGGAGTTTGTGGAGGCAGCAGTGGAACATGACGCCAGGCTTGTCATGGCGTCTGCACTTCTGCCCACAACGGTCTGTGAATTGAAGGGTGTCATAGAGGAGCTTAAGAAGGCAGGCATAAGGGACAAGGTCATTGTCTTCGTGGGAGGCCTGTCTGTCAGCAAAGAGTATGCGGAAGAGATAGGAGCGGATTATTATACCAGGGATGCCATTGAACTGCGGGACTTCCTGAACAAGAATCTGTCCAAACTCCTGAAAGAAATATAGAGCAATAAATAGCAAAATACAGCAAAAGTAACAGACCCTGTTCTGTGGTATTCTTGATGTATCAAAAGAAGATACGTATCGGGAATGCAACAGAACAGGGTTTTTTATGGAGGAGGTAAAACATGAGACCATCGATCAAGTATTTAAGCGACGCGGAAGTAGTACGGGTACATGAAAAAGCATTGGAGATGCTGGAAGATCTGGGAATGAAATTTGAGGGGGCAGAGGCAAGAGAATACTTTGCAAAAGCAGGGGCAGAAGTGTCCGGACAAATCGTGAAAATACCGCGCAGCATCATCGAGGAAGGATTAAAGACGGTTCCAAAGCGAGAGGAATTCGTTTTATATGGAAGGACACCGGATAAAGATGTGCATGTGAAAGACAGGGTGCCGTCACTGGCTGCCATGACCATGGCTACCCATGTGCTGGACCCGGAGACAGGACTGCGCAGGAAAGCTACAGACAGAGACCTTGCCCTGATCACAAGGATCATGGAAAAACTGGACACCGTGACCATTGCCAGTGCACTGGTCACACCCCAGGATGTGCCCATGGCGGCATCCGACTGGTATACCTGGGCGACTTCCATTAAAAATACCACAAAACACATCACCGGCGGAGCTGTAGGAAAAGAGGGTGTGCGGGATGCCATCAAGATGGCCAGTCTGGCAGTGGGAAGCGAAGAAGAATTCCTGAAACGTCCTTTCATCTCCTTCTGGGTCCTGACTATGCCGCCGCTCCGAGTGGATGAAAATACATCCAATGTATTGATGGAGGCAGCCGTGCATAAGGTACCGTCAGTGATCAGCTCCGGCGGAATCCTGGGCATGACATCCCCCATGTCCGTGGAGAGTGCACTGGTGCATACCCATGCGGAGACATTAGCCTGCATCGCACTGTCCCAGCTTGTCAATCCGGGGGCGCCTGTGATCTATTCCAGCTATGTGCGCAGCATGGATATGAAGACCATGTGCATCAATATGTCCTCACCGGAGAGTATTATCATGAAGGTAGGCATGTCACAGATGGGAGATTATGTTGGGCTGCCGACCAAGATGCCGGCCAATCTGCGGGACGGCAAGGTGCTGGATGCACAGGCCGGATTTGAGACCGGTATGGGCGGACTCGCCGGAGCACTGAGCTGTGATTTCATCGTTTCTATGCAGCTTGACATGGACCTTATGGTGGACTTTGCGGATATGATCTATTCCGATGAGTGCATGCAGATCCTGCAGAGAATGGCCCGTCCGCTCAGCTTTGACGATGAGACACTGGCCTATGACAATATGGAGGAAGTCGGCCCCGGCAACACATTCCTGGAGACTGACCACACCTTTGAACATTTCAAGGATGAAATATGGATGCCGAGATATATGGAGAGAGGCACCTGGGAGAACTGGGAGGCGAACGGAAGCCGTGATATCCGTGATATCTGTGCGGAAAAAGTGAAGGATATGCTGGAAGAGCTGCGTGACTATGAGATCCTGCCAAAAGATGTGAGGGATGCCATAGACGCTGTCGCTGCCGGTTCCTCGGAGAAGGCGAAGAACATCAAGCGTTAGAGGGGAGAGGATGCTTATGGATAAGACAAAAGGCAAGACCATAGGGCTGCTGGCCATGGTGGTAGTCGTCACGATTTACGGTGTGTCTTATATTTCCAGGGCTGTAATCAGTGAATACCTTCCTACGGTAGTGATTCTGGTCATTCAGATGGCAGTCATGACGATTTTGTTTACCGGATTTAATCTCGTGACCGGAAAGAATATGAAAGTGAAGAAAAAGGATTGGGGCATTATCATCCTGTCCGGCCTGGTCGGTACGACATTCTTCCATGGGTTCACTATTTTAAGTGTTACATCCATAGGGGCTACGGTTTCCTCCCTGCTTTTTGGATTTGCCGCTGTCTTTGCGCTGATCATGGAAATCGTTCTGTTTCACAGGAAGAAGACAAAGCTGGGAATCCTGGGTATATTGATCTCTCTTGTCGGTGTGTATATTCTGATGGGAGTGAAGATCGGGGATCTGATGGCAACCAATTTCAAGGGATATGCGCTGTGTCTTTTGAGCATCATTTCCTGGGTAGTCTATTGTTTCCTGACAGACAAGATATCGGATGGATATGAGAAGACCGTATTGCTGAACTACCAGGCACTTGTGGGGGCTGTCACTACGCTGCCGTTTTTATTCTTCTATCATGTGGAGCCGTCCGTCCTTGCAAAGCCGTCGGTGTTCATGAACCTGATCGTGCTGGGAGTATTTAATTCTACGATTGCTTATTTTTTGAATATATTTGCGATCAAAAGGATCGGTGTACTGCTGTCAAATCTGATGATGGATTTTCTGCCGGTAGTGACCATCGTGATTTCACTGGTACTATACAGTACAATACCTACTGCGAACCAGATCATCGGTGGAATCATCATTCTGGTCTCTGTGTTTATGCTGGATAAAGACCAGAGGAATCTGGACGCGCAGGCGTAAAAAGAGAAGGCGGCAGGTTTTCCCTGCGGTGTAAAACAAAAAAGGATCCTTATCCCATACATCCGGATAAGGATCCTTTTTTTGCTGCCTGCTGATGAAATAATATGCTACCGCATGACATATCCAAGAGTCGCGGACAGCCTTCTTACAGCAGCGATAAGTGTTTCACTTATTGCATGCTCCTCCTCCTCGGTGAGCGTGGTGCCGCTGATACTGATCGCACCCAACGGCGTATTGGTATAATTCATTACAAGAGCGCCCACACAGAAGATGTTATATTCATTTTCTTCCCTATCCAGCGCATAATGCCGCTGTTTCACTTCACTGATATCCTGAAGTAAAGCGTGGACATCCGTAATGGTGTGTTCTGTGAGACGCTTTACATTAAATTTTTCCCATTTCTCAATAATCTCATGGTTTGAATATGTGGACAAAATCGCCTTGCCGGCACTTGTGCAGTACAGAGGAGAACGCCGTCCAACGTTTGTATAGACGGAGAAGGAAGGTGCAGTCTGTCCAATGCTCTGTACACATAAAAGCTGATTGTTATCCTCAACAGAGAATTGTGCAACCCGCCCTGTCTCTCGGCTCAAATCGGCAAGTGTGGAGTTGATCAGTGAAATCTGATCCAGATTCTGTACGGCGTTGATACCCACTTCATATGCCTTTAATGTGAGACTGTATTCATTGTTCGGTCTCTTCTCAATATAACCATTTTCCACCAGCGTATATACTAAACGTGACAGGGAAGCCTTGCTGATGTTCATCTTTTCATGTAATTCAGCTAATGTCATATTGCCTGAACGGGATATTGTTTCGAGAATTTGGAAAGCACGGTCTATAGCCTGAATCGTTTCCATTTTCTGTATTGCCTTGCTCAAAGTATATCCTCCTTATCCTGATTTCTGAAATTAATAATTTATTTCATTATACATTTATATGAATGAGTGTGCAAGAGAGATTTTGAACATTAACTTAATATAATGATTTATTGCGCAGAAAACAGAATATTAATTTATAAAAATGAAATAAATTATGAGTAGTACAATGTGCATAAAAGCAGATAAAAAACATTATGCATAATTTTATAATATTATATTTGTAAAATGAATTATAATATAGTAAAATGAAATAAATAATAAAAATAGAAACTTAAAATAAAATTATGAAATAAAGGAGAAGGAAAATGGAAGAAATGAGAAGAGTATCGCTGTCCATGTTCAGCGATAAGGATCTGCAGAGAGTTCACGATTACTCTATGAAGCTTCTGGCAGAGAACGGTGTCAATATCACCAGTGACAGAGCACTTGAACTTTTTAAGAAACATGGTTTCCGTGTAGACGGCACACAGGTTTACATGACAGAGTCGCAGGTCAGGGATGCGCTGGAGAAAGCTCCTTCGCAGTTTGTGATGCATGGACTTGATTCCAAGAAGAGCATTAACCTGGGCGGAGGCGATTATGGCGTACCGGGTCCCATCGGACCGGTGAATGTAACCGATCTGGACAATGGCATCCGCCGCGGTACGCTTCAGGACGTGATAAATCTGGTCAAGATCTACCAGGGCAGCAAAGTCATGACCATGAACTCCAACAATGGTGTAGAGGCCAACGATGTGGACCCGGTCAACCGCCATCTTGAGATCATGCGTGCTCTTTTGAACCATACGGATAAACCCTTCTATACCAAGCTGTTTTCTTATGAAGAAATGCATCAGGCTATTGATATGGTAGAGATCGCTGCAGGTGAGAAGTTAGAGCCGGGTGGAAAAGTATATCTGGCACCGGGGTCTGCGCCTTCTATGAGTCCGATGTCCTATAGCCGTGAGGTGGCTGACAATATCATTGCGCTGGCTGAGCGCGGACAGGCTGTTACCATGGGGACTGCCACAAGTACAGGGGTGACCGGTCCTATCCGTATCTTTGGCACGATCACCATGCAGAATGCGGAGATCCTGGCAGGCATTGTTCTGACACAGCTTGTGAATCCAGGCAATCCTGTAGGCTACGGAGTGGGTGCCTGCCCCGGCAATATGAAGGGTGCGACTTACTGCTGCGGTTCTCCGGGACGTGTGATGCTTCAGATCGGTTCCATGGAGATGGGCAAAAGGTTCTATAACCTGCCGTCCAGAACGATACCCTACAGCACAGATGCCCTGAACTGTGATATCCAGTGCGGTATTGAATCTTATGAAGGTACCATGGCGAATATCCTTTCGGGTGCAGATTACCAGTTATCTGAGATTGGAACCCTTGACAGCCTTATGACTACTTCCTATGAAAAAACCATTATCGATGAGGAGATTACCAGCCGTCTGCTCTATATCAGAAACGGTATCGACGTATCGGAGGAGGCTGCTTCCTTAGAGTCCATCATGGAAGAGGGCAGCGGCGGACAGTTCATTACCAGTGACGATACTCTTGATTATATGTATAGCGCATGGTACCCGGATTATACGGACTGGGACAGTAATTATAAGAAGAGGCCAATGGAGGATTATACCTATGTACTCCGCCGTGCCAATGAGGAATGGAAGCGCCGTCTGGAAGAGGCACCGGAAACTTTACTTGATAAGAGTACAGCCGAAGAAATCGATGCATATGTAGCAAAGCACAGCAGATAACAGGGCATGACATTTTAAGAGAGCTGTGCGTGTTCTTTCGGCCAGAGCAATTTTCAAATACGCTCTGCTATGCAGCAGGAGATACAGATTACATGAAACTGAGATATGGGCAGGGGTCCTGAACTGAAGGATATATGGTACAGGAACCTGTCCATATTATGCAAATGGAGTCGGAAATCAAATATTAAAAAAATAAATGAAATATACCGAAAGGAGATTGAATCATGGCAAAAGCAAAAGCAACTGCGGACACCAGCTTATGCAAGGGCTGCCGCCTGTGTGTAGGGGTATGTCCGGTGAAAGCCATTGAGCCTCTCACTGAGATCAACAAAAAAGGATACGAGATCATCAGAATCGATGAAGAAACCTGTATCGGATGCGGACAGTGCTATAAGATCTGTCCCGATTATGTATTTACCATTGAGTAGAAGGAGGCAGAGAAGATGAGTAAAGGATTTCAATTAATGAAAGGCAATGAGGCGATCGCTGAGGCCGCTCTCCGTGCAGGATGCCGCTTCTATGCAGGTTACCCTATCACGCCCCAGAGTGAGATACTGGAATACATGTCAGCCAACATGGCGGACCGCGGGGGCGTCTTCATCCAGGGGGAAAGCGAGATTGCAAGTATGAGTATGCTGTGGGGAGCTGCAGCATGCGGTGAGCGTGTAATGACAAGCTCTTCCGGTCCGGGGTATGATCTGAAGCAGGAAGGGATCTCCTATCTTTCCTCCTACAATCTTCCGGCGGTCATCATAGATGTCATGCGCTACGGTGTAGGCGACGGTGAGATCACAGAGGGTCAGGATTCCTACTGGCTGGCGACCAGGGGCGGCGGCCATGGAGATTCCAGGCAGCTTGTCCTCACACCGGGTTCCGTGCAGGAATGCGCAGAGCTTACATACGAAGCTTTTGACCTGGCTGAAAAATACCGCACTGTGGTGATCATCTTAAGCGATGGCGGAATCAGCCAGATGATAGAAAAGGTAGTCCTTCCCGAACCGAAGGAACACGACAGAAGTAAATTTGACTGGGCGATCAAGGGTGAGAAGAAAAAAGATGAACCGAAAGTAAAGGTCACCAATCTGGACCGTTCCATGGATTACAGTGCATACGATGCGATGGTACGGAAAAAATTCTCCGATATGTATCACAATGAGCAGCGCTGGGAGAATTTCATGACAGAGGATGCCGAGCTTATCCTTGTTGCCTATGGAATCTCTTCGAGAATATGCAAGTCAGCAGTGAGAAGAGCCAGAGAAGCAGGCATGAAACTGGGCCTCATCCGTCCCATCACGGCATGGCCTTATCCGAAAAAAGCCTTTGAAAATCTCCCGGAGGGATTAAAAGGGCTGGTAACTGTTGAGATGAGCCTCTCCTCCCAGATGGGACTGGATATCCGTCTGGCCACAGAGTATAAGGTTCCCCTCTACGGTTATCTGACATCAAAATATGTTCCCACAACTCAGGGAATCGTAGACTTCTGCAAAGGGGTACTGGCAGGAGATGTTAAGGAACTGGAGGTATATTGATATGGCAGCTAAAATGACAAAACCGGAAATGATCAACCAGCAGGTGGGATGGTGTCCCGGCTGCGGCCATGGTATCATACAGCGCCTGATCGCAGAGTGCTGCGAGGAACTGGGGCTTTGTGAAAAGACCATCCAGGTCGTGGATATTGCCTGTGCTTACTGGTCTATTGACACTCTGAACTGTGACGGCATCGCAGGTCCTCACGGGCGCTGCGCGGCAGTGGCCACAGCAATCAAAAAGGTTTATCCGGATTCCAATGTCTACGTCCATGCAGGGGATGGGTGCTCTTATGTGATCGGCCTTTCCGAGACCTGCTACGCGGCCCAGAGGAATGTTCCAATAACTATGATCGTGGTAAATAACGGAATATTCGGCATGACCGGCGGTCAGATGTGCCCGGCGACCACTCTGGTGGGAGACAAGACAGTCAGCAGTAAAAAAGGAAGAGATGACAAGGTGGCAGGAGAGCCGTTCGATATGCTGAACATCCTTCAGAATTATAAAATCGCATATGCGGCTAGAGGTTCCCTGTGTGATCCTAAACACATTGATCAGACGAAGAAGATGTTAAAGAAAGGCTTTGAGAACCAGAGGGACAAGAAAGGATTTTCCATTATAGAGATCCTTTCCCCATGTCCGACTAACTGGAAATTATCGCCGGCAGATGCCATGAAGAAGATGAAAGAGGAAAATGAAAAGGTATTCCCGGTGAAAGTATATGTAGATAATGGGGGTGACGAATAATGGCTGATATTATGTTTGCAGGTATCGGTGGTCAGGGCGTATTGACAGCCGGAAAGATCCTGATCGAGATCGCGGCAGAGCACGGCAAAAATGTGAGCTGGACCAGCGAGTATTCTGCGGAGATGCGCGGAGGCATTGCCCTCTGCCGTGTGGTGGTATCCGATGAGGAGATAGGAAGTCCTTACCCGGATTACCTGGATGTGCTGTGCTGCATGAATGAGGACGCGTATGACAAATATGTGTCTGATATGCGGGAAGGAGGCTGCGTGATCATCAACCGCTCCGTATTCGGAGAAAAGCAGTTCCCGGAAAATGTGAAGGTATATGGTGTGGATGCTATGGAAATTGCCTCAGAACTGGAGAACCAGAGAGGCCTGAACCTGGTAGTCCTGGGGGCCATGATCAGGGCTACCGGCATGATGGATGTAAATGAGTTTGCAGATACACTGGAAGCTTATTTCAATAAAAAAGGCAAAGCAAGTGACAAAAACGTGCAGTGCTTTATGATGGGATATGAAAAAGCGGAGAAGATGCAGTGAGGGCTGATATATGGATTTGAGAAAATTATTGAAACCAAGGACAGTTGCCATCGTAGGTGCCAGTGAAAAAGCGGGATTCGGCGGTGATACCACCCGCAATTACCTCAAATTCTCCGGGAATCTGGATCATCTGTATCTGGTGAATCCGGGAAGAGAGGAGATCTTCGGCCACAAGGCATACCACTCCCTGTCAGAGATAGAGGGAGATGTAGACCTGGTCATTCTGTGTACCCCCCAGAAGACTATACTTTCCTTATTACGGGAAGCGGCAGGGAAGAACTGCGGCGGAGCCGTGGTCTTTGCCAGCGGATACAGTGAGACGGGAGCGGAGGGGAAAGAGCTTCAAAGAGAGCTGGTCCGGGAAGCCGACCGCCTGGGAATCGCGGTCATGGGGCCGAACTGTGCGGGGTTTGCCAATTTCATTGACGGTATCTTTGCGTTTGCCTTTTTGGTGGAGGAACGGGACCGTTCCGGCAATATCGGTATGATTTCCCAAAGCGGACAGATCGTGCTTGGAGGGCTGGACAGTCCAAATATGGGATTCTCCCATGTGATCTCCTCCGGCAACTCCTGTAATGTGAAGGTGGAAGATTATCTGGACTTTCTGGTGGAGGATGAGGATACAAAAGTCGTGGCTGCATACATAGAGGGCGTGTCAAAACCGGAGAAGCTGGTGGAGACATTCCGCAAAGCGGCAATAAAGAAAAAACCGGTTGTGGTATTGAAGACAGGCCGTTCCGGCAAAGCGCAGGAGCTGGCAAAATCCCACACAGGCTCCCTTTCCGGGGCAGATAAAGTCTTGAGAGCTGTATTTAAGCGGTACGGTGTCATAGAGGCCAGGGATCTGGAAGAATTATGCGGTCTGGCTGCTGCATTTTCCTGGCTGGAAGAGCTTCCTAAGGGGGAGAGATGCGTATTCATGAATGTTTCCGGCGGCGAAGCCGGAGTCATGGCAGACCTGACAGACGAGTTCGGAATCCGCCTGGCAGAATATCATCCGGAGACGAAAGCATATCTTCAGACTCTTGTTCCGGATTATGGTTCCGTAAATAATCCTTTTGATATGACAGCGGGAATCGGATACAACACCCCGGTCATGGTTCGGGCCATGGAGGCCATCTCAAAAGACGATCATGTGGATGCCATCTGTATTGCCTATACCATCACGCCGGAGATCTGGGATGACACTATCTCCCACATGGTGGAGGCGGTATCCATTGCCAAAGAGAATCCGGATATGAAACCGGTATTCTGGATTCCGTTCATTGAGCACACAAGGCATCAGGCGAGTGCGGATATCCTGCAAAAAGCAGGCGTGCCTCTGCTCCCGTCAGGGCGCTACGGATGCCGAATCTTAAAGCAGGTGCTGGATTTTGCCAATTTTGAATACCAGGATACAGAAGCGGCGGTTCCCGAAAGAACACATGGGCCTTCCCAAGGACTCAGCGAGTACGAGAGCCTGAATTACCTGAAAGCACACGGCGTTACGATTCCGCCCCAGGCTGTGGCTGCCACAGCAGATGAGGCGGTAAAGGCAGCCGGGAATCTGGGATATCCCCTGTCCGTGAAGATACATTCTGCTGATATTCAGCATAAGTCTGATGTGGGCGGTGTGAAATTAAATATCAGGGATGAGGCAGAGCTTCGCCTGGCATTTGAGACGGTGATGGATAACTGCAGGAAAAACGCGCCGGATGCGAAGCTGGAAGGTGTACTGCTAAAACCCATGCTCAAAGCCGGAGTGGAGATGATCATCGGTGTGAACAACGATAAGGATTTTGGCCCTATGATCATGGTGGGAATGGGCGGTGTGTTCGTGGAGCTGTTCAAGGACGTGCAGCTCGCACCGGCGCCGCTCACCAGGGAGCAGGCAAAAAAAATGTTGGAGAGCCTGAACTCTTATCCCCTGCTGAATGGCTACCGCGGTAATCCGGTATGTGATAAGGAAGCGCTGGCGGATATGCTGGTGAGCATCAGCGAGATGGCAGCTAAGGGAAAGGACAGCATAAAAGAACTGGATATAAACCCGGTGTTTGTGACGGAAGAGGGCGTAGCCATTGCAGACGCACTGCTTGTACAGTATATAGATTGATAAAAAATAAGCGGAGGAAAGAATATGGAACTGAAAGAATTAGTGAGCATGGAAGCATCCCCGGCACTGGGGCCTTACTGTCACGGAAGAAAATACGGCAATATGATCATTACCTCAGGCCAGATTCCTCTTACAAAAGACGGGGAATATGTATATGAGATCAAAGCGGCCACAACGCTGGTGCTGAACAACCTGCTCAGCATTGTAGAAGCGGGCGGCGGATGCAGGGAAAGTGTGGCCCGTGTTGACGTGTACATCAACAGTCTGGACGATTTTGCTGCCATCAATGAGGCCTATGCGGAGTTTTTCGGCAGCCACAGACCCACCAGAGTGTGCGTACAGGTGGAGGCGCTCCCGGAAAATGTCCCTCTGGAAGCATCCATGATCGCTTTTGCTGAGGAATAGATCTGTATACACATTCCAGAGAACATAAAGGAGATTGATAATGAATAGAATCGCATTAAAGGGCGGCCTGCTCATTGACGGCACAGGGGCCGCGGCAGTAAAGGACAGCCTGGTGCTGGTGGACAACGGTAAGATCACATATGCCGGCCCGGGAAAAGCGGTACCTAAGGGATATCATATAACAGATATTTCCGGTAAGACAGTGATGCCGGGATTGATCGATGCACATCTGCATTTTTCCGGCAATCTCACAGACAATGACAGTGACTGGGTGCTGGAGGACAATATCCAGAAAGCGGTGGTGGCTGTACAGCAGTCACATGAGTGCCTGGAAACAGGTCTGACGACCGTGGGGGAAATCTCAAGATTCGGCATCCATATCCGGAATATGATAGAGGCGGGTGTCATGAAGGGGCCGAGAGTAGTGGCCTCAGGCCTTGGATTCTGCGCCACATGCAGCCACGGGGATTCTCATAAGGTATCTATAGAGATGAACAGAGAATCTCATCCGTGGGCAGAGTGTGTGGACGGGCCTTGGGATCTTCGCAAAGCCGTGCGTCGGCGTCTCAGGGAAAACCCGGATGCTATAAAAATCTGGGCTACGGGAGGCGGTATCTGGCGCTGGGAGACGGCTATGGACCAGCATTATACCATGGAGGAAGTGCAGGCAGTTGTGGATGAGTGTAATATGCGTCACATTCCTGTCTGGTCCCATTGTTTTGGAAGCGCGTACAATTCTGCTAAGGCAGGAGTTCATTTGATTATACATGGACAGTCACTGGATGACGAGACACTGGATATTATGGCGGAAAAAAATATTGCTTTTTGTCCAACCATCAACTTTATGCCAGCATGGTTTGATACGTTCCCTCCAAAATACGATCCAAAGCTCCACGACAAATATCCGGGAAATTCAGTGAAAGAGAAAGAATTAAACCGTATTTATGATAATTTGAGAAAAGCCAGCGCCAAGGGTATTATTCTCACAATCGGTTCGGATTCTTTTAACTCTCAGATGACGCCTTATGGAGAGACGACTGTCGGGGAATTGTACGCATTCGTAGAGAAAGCGGGAATCAGCGAGATGGATGCCATTGTGGCCGCTACCATCAACGGTGCAAGAGCCCTTCGTGTGGGAGATATTACAGGCTCTCTGGAGGAGGGCAAAAGCGCTGACCTGCTGGTTATAGACGGCAATCCCCTGGAAGATATCAGGACCATAGCGGCAGAGCATATGGATGTGATCATGAAAGAAGGAGATTTTGTAAAAAACCGCCTGGAAAAGTAAATATAGAATAGAAGCAGACCGGCAGGGAATGTATCATTCCGCTGCCGGTTTTTTGTCACTGCATTTCCCTGAAAAGAACATAATTTTACCATATAAAATACAAATTCTCCCCCATATTTTCCAAAGCCGTTTTTTGTTACAATAAATCCATCAAGAAAAGAGGTAACAAACCGCGGAAACTGTTACAAGATGATGGAGGATAAGAAAAAATGGAGAATTTTGTTGCATCACCGGAGCGGCTGATCATCGGCGCCCTTCTGGGATTTGCCGTGCTGCTGTTCATGATCATTAAGCTGAAGGTACAGCCGTTCCTGTCAATTATGCTGTCTGCCCTGATTATCGGCCTGGCAGTAGGTATGCCTTTTACCATGATTACAGATACTTTATCTGAGGGTGTGGGAACCACGCTTCAGACCATAGCCGTATTGATCGGACTGGGTTCCATGTTCGGAGCAATCCTGCAGGTGTCCGGCGGTGTGGAGGTGATCGCCCAGACACTGCTTGATAAGTTCGGAGAGAAAAAGGCTGCCTGGGCGTTAGGCGTCACGGGCCTTATTGTGGGAATGCCGGTATTTTTTGAGTCAGGCCTTCTGATCCTCATTCCCATTGCGTTTGGAATTGCGAAAAAAACCAACCGTTCCATTTTCCACTATGCCATTCCCCTGCTGGCCGGACTTGCCATAGGGCATGCCTTTATACCGCCCACACCGGGTCCTGTGCTGGTGGCAGAGATGCTGAATGTAGAATTGAGCTATGTGATCATCCTGGGCATCATCATCGGGATTCCGGCCATGATCCTGGCCGGCCCTGTGTTCGGAAAATTCGCAGGGGACCGATATAACTTTCCGGTGCCGTCCTCCTTTGAGCAGAATGAGAAGAAGATGGTGGAGGGAAAACTTCCGTCCTTCGGCACCGTGGTGGCCATTATACTGCTTCCGCTGTTTCTGATCATTCTGAATACCCTGTCATCCGTGATTCCGTTTATGAAGCCGCTGAATCCGGTACTGACCTTTTTGGGAACCCCTGTGATCGCCCTTCTGCTGTCCACGATCACGGCCATGGTGCTGCTGGGAATGCGCCACGGCTACACCAGGGAGGAGCTGACAAAGATCATGACAGAATCCCTGTCATCCGCCGGAAATATCATTCTGCTGATTGCAGGCGGCGGTATGCTGCGCTTCATTCTCCAGAATTCCGGTATCGGTGAAGCCTTCGGAAATTTCGTGGGAGGCCTTCCCCTGCCGCTGGTACTTGTGGCATTTTTGATCGCTGCTGTGGTGAGAATCTCCGTTGGTTCTGCCACGGTATCCATGACAATGGCTGCCGGGATCATGGCATCCATGCCGGCCATTGCGGATCTGTCACAGATTCAGCTCGCCACTATCACCATTGCCGTGGCAGCAGGCGCTACTGCCTTCAGCCATGTAAATGACTCCGGGTTCTGGCTCTCCAAATCCCTCTTTGAGGTGGATGAGAAGACAAATCTGAAGACCTGGACCGTGATGGAAACGATCATAGGCATCGTCGGTGTCATAGGCGCCACGATCATCTGGTTTATTGTACAGTAAGATTAAAAAAATAAGAGAGGTAAAAAATTATGAAGTTATCATTTCGTTGGTATGGAAAAGAGGACAAGGTCACATTGGAAAATATCCGTCAGATTCCGGGTATGCACTCCATTGTGACTGCAGTCTATGATGTCCCTGTGGGAGAGGTCTGGAGCCGGGAGAGTATAGCGGAGCTTAAAAAGCAGACAGAGGAGGCTGGCCTTCACTTTGAAGTCATTGAGAGCGTTCCCGTACATGAGGATATCAAGCTGGGCAAGCCGGCAAGAGACCGCTATATTGCCAACTACTGTGAAAATATCAAAAGACTTGCAGAGGCAGGCATCAAATGTATCTGCTATAACTTTATGCCCGTCTTTGACTGGACCAGGACACAGCTTGACCATGTGCTGCCGGACGGCTCTACCTCCCTTGTATACTACCAGGAGCAGATAGACCAGGTAAATCCTCTTGCCAGTGACAGCGACCTGACACTTCCGGGCTGGGATGCCAGCTATACCAGGGAAGAACTGAAACAGGTGGTGGCTGAGTACAACAGCATGTCCGAGGAGAATCTGTGGGATAATCTGAAATACTTCCTGGAAGCAGTGATCCCCACAGCCGCATCCTGCGGTGTAAATATGGCGATCCATGAGGATGATCCCTGTTGGAGCATTTTCGGCCTTCCGAGGATCATCACCTGTGAGGAGAATCTGGACAAGTTCCTGAAATTAGTGGACGACCCGCACAATGGCATCACTCTCTGTACCGGTTCCCTGGGCTGCAGTGCAGAAAATGATGTGGTCAAAATGGCCGGAAAATACGCCGCCATGGGAAGGATTCACTTTGTCCATGCCAGAAATGTGGCCGTCCTGGAGGACAACAGAGGATTTGAGGAGAGGGCACATCTGTCAGCATGCGGAAGTCTGGACATGTTTGCCATCCTGAAGGCCCTTCATGACAATGGATTTGACGGTTACATCCGTCCGGATCACGGCCGCATGATCTGGGGAGAGACAGGCAGAGCGGGATACGGCCTGTACGACAGGGCACTGGGAGCCACATACTTAAACGGTATCTGGGAAGCCCTGGATAAAATAAACAGATAGAGAATACGGACCGGCATATGGGGAACAGAATGATTTCTCATGGGCCGGTCTGTTTTCCTGTTCCCAAAACCTGTGGTATGATAAAATAGAAAATGGAAACGGAGGGAGCAATATGAGAAAAATACGATTTCTATCTGCTGTCCTCCTGCTGGCATTGGCCCTTACAACAAGCGGATGCGGCAGCAGGGATACAGAACGGGAAGAACCTTCAGAGACAAACACCATGCAGACAAATGACCGGAAAGTGGCATTTGTACAGAAAAGCATGAACACATATTTTCATCGTCTGTTAGACGCCTCTCTCAGAAATGATACCCAGGAAGCGGGATGGGAATTCCGGGAGGCAGTGGCGGATTACGACCAGACACGGCAGAACCAGCAGATGCTGAACTTCTGCGCCGGTAACCCGGATGTGATCGTGGCGGCGTCTATCGACAAGGACGGTATCAACTCTGCTATTGAGCAGATAAATGAAAAAGGCGTTCCCGTTGTTCTGGTAGATACGGAATCCACAGGCGGACAGGTCAGTCTTACCATAAATTTTGACAACTATAAAGCCGGAAAAATGGCGGCACAGGAGATCGTCAGGCTTCTCACAGAGAAATACGGGGAGCCAAAAGGCATTGTCTGCCATGGCTACGGCAGTGAGGAGAGCAGCGCCTGGAAAGCCAGAAAACAGGGATTCGAGGAGGAAATCGGAAAATACGAAGAGATCCGGTGTATCTCCGCTGATCTGAAAGGCGACCCGGAGGAGGCCAGGTCATGGCTTACTGGTGTTCTGGCGGATGGCACGCAGATAGACGCAGTCCACTGTTCCAGTGACCATCCGGCAAGAGGTCTTGTGCAGGCTCTTAAGGAGGCGGGAATGTGGAAAAAGATAGGGGAGGCGGGACATATTATCTTTGTCACCATTGACGGGGACCCATTTGCCGGAAAACAGATCCGCGGAGGGTATTACGACGGCAGTGTAGTGCAGGATGCCCTGGCGTACGGGGATGTGCTGGTGCAGATGCTGGATGGTTACATTTTTTCCGGAAAAGCGGTGCCTGTGGGGGAATATGCCCTGGCGGATACCTGGTTCAATACCTATGAAGTGCAGGAGGATGAGCGGGGAAGACACGCGGTCATACCGCCGTATTATATGAACCGGGACAACGTGGAAGACGGGCGGCACTGGTATAAAAAAGCAGAGGAGCAGTGGGGCTATGCATACAATGATTCGCCGGATACGGAAACTGAAAATTGAAAAACGCCTGAGGACCTTCTTCTTCCTGGCATCCATTGTACCTGTCCTGATCCTGGGAATCTGCAGTGCTGTACGTTCCTATGAGGAAATGAAGGGTATGGCTGTGGAATATTCTGCCGCCATGGCAGACATTTCTTCCGGAAACATGGAGCAGCATTTCTCAAAATACATCAGCCAGATAGAGGCCGTGGAGGAGAACGAGACGCTTCTGCGGCAGCTTTCAGTCTACAGCAGCGCGGACTGGGATGAGAAAAAGAGGACGGAGAACGAAATGCGCCTTCTGATAAACAGTATTTTCGGGCAGAACCAGGAGGTAGATACTGTGGAGATCAGCAGTGCCGACGGGGCGAAGTTTTATTATCCATCGCCGGTCACGCAAAAGGAATCCCCCCTGCTTGCCAGGACAAAAGCCTCGGAGGGGCCGCTGTGGAGCTTTATCCCGAAAGAAATCGGTACAGACCGGGAGAATTATATTGTGATCTCCAAGACAATGGAACCCTACGGTAATATTGTCCTGGCCCTGAAAAAGGATTATGCGGAGACGCTGTGCCAAAACGCAGGGGCGGGAAAGCAGTGGAAAACAGCCATATTTGACGGAAGCGGCGTGCTGGTGGCAGGGGAGGATGCCTTTGACCGGATGTCCGGGGAGAAGGGGAACATCACTTCCACGGACCAGGGAAGGATGTTCACCTCCGGCCATGTGATCACAGCCATGCAGTGGAAGATCGTAAACGGAGTGCCCTATTCTTATCTGCTGGGTGGTGTCTATCAGCAGACTGCTGTTCTGGTGGTTTTGCTGGCAGCAGGACTTCTGGTGGTATTCTTTCTCTCGAGGATCATGACAGCCAGTATCACGGAACCTCTCGGAAGGCTGACGAGAGCTATGGAACGTGACGGGTGGAGTGAACTTCTGACAGACGGAGGAAGGGATGAATACCATGAACTGATCCGGGGCTTCAACCGGATGAATGAGCGCCTGGGGCATATGGGAAATGAAGTGCTGCAGATGGAACTCAAAGAGAGCCGTCTGGAACGCATTAAAAAAGAGACGGAGCTTTCCGCTCTGCAGAAACAGATCAATCCCCATTTTCTCTACAATACCCTGGAGACAATCTATTGGAACGGGCAGTATGAGGGAGCAGAGGAAATCAGTGATGTGGTGATCGCGGTGGGGAATTATTTCCGCACCATTATCAGCAAAGGGCAGGAGTACACAACGGTAGGGCAGGAGGCTAAGAGCGTGGAGAACTATCTGTTTCTTCAGAACCTGCGCTTTGGGGACAGGATCAAAATCTCCTGGAAAATCCAGGAGGGAATAGAGGACTGTCAGGTAATGAAACTGATCCTTCAGCCGGTCATGGAGGACATGATCAATGAGGCACTGGAAGAACGGGCAAAGGAAATTCAATTTTATGTGGAGGGAAAGCGGGAAGAGGACAGGATACGTTTTTTTGTAGGCGGTGTGCCGCAGACCACTGCACAGCATTTTCAGGAAAAACAGGATTTGCCCGGCTGTGACAATGTGGATCAGCGCCTGAAGCTTTATTTCGGAGAGGCTTATGGGATAGCAATAGAAGAAAGCGGGATCAACATTCTGGTGCCCATAAAGGAGGGGGATGTATGACGGAAATATTGAGAAAACTATCCATAAAACGCAGGATGGTCCTCTTCTTTTGCCTCCTCTGCCTTTTCCCTATACTGCTTCTCCTCTGCTTTTCCGGGTGGAGCGGCCGGTATCAGGCGGAAAATGGTAAGCAGCGGTTTACGAACATGTATCTGGAACAGGGGCAGAACCAGTTAAATGCCTATCTGGAAGAGTATGAGCAGAAAGTCAGATATCTGATAGAAAACCCGGATCTGCTGGCTGATGTCTATCTGTATCATGAAAACAGCGGTTATCGGGAGGAAACCACTGCGTCCAGAATAGAGAGTATCCTGTACCATGCCTGCAGGGAGGAGGCATTCTTTGACTATGGGATTATTTTATCAGAGGACGGCAGTGTGTTCTTAAAAGGTCAGGATATGGAGGCGGAGGCTAGTTATTTTCAGAAGCTTATGGAATCCGAAGGGGAGAAAATAACTGCGAATAAGCCGGTTTTCCTTACAGGGGAAGACGGAAATGTGTATCTGGCAGGTCTTTTGAGGCCCGGTCTGGAGCCGAAACAGATTACGTGTTATCTGATCCTCAGATGTAATATGGATGCGTTCGGGGAAATAGTTGCACTGCTGAAACGGACACAGGAGCAGAGATTCAGCCTGATGGGGGAAGAGGGACAGGTATTATTTAGTGATGCGGAGGCTGCTGTTGAGGCAGAGGCTGCTGATGATGCAGAGGCTACAGATGAGGCAGAGGCTGCAAATGATGCGGAGGCTGCCGATGATGCAGAGCTTTCGGATGAGACAAAGACCTCGGTGGATGCAGCGGCCCCGGAGGCGGTGGATACCATACGCTTGAGAAATGGCTGGAAACTTACCATTTCCGGTGATACCATCTCTTCAAAAAATCCTTTTGGTATTCAAGGACTGCTGGCCCTCATCCTTCTTCTTTTTTCAGCGGCCTGCATGTATCTGCTGGCAAAAAGCCTGACAATCCCTCTTGGGCAGATCATGGAAAAAATGTACCGCGCAGGTCTGAAAGGGGATACACAGGAAGCCACAGAAGAGAAAAGTACAGCAGTTCCGTCCGGCGATGAGCATCACATGCTGGAACAAAAACTGACAGAGATGATCGGAAAACAGCGGGAACTGCGCGATAAGATGTATATGAGCAGAATCGGTGAGGAGAAGATTCAGATGCGCATCAAAGAGCTGGAACTAAATGCCATGCAGCAGCAGATCAATCCTCACTTTCTTTTGAATGTGCTGGAAACCATTTACTGGATGGCTGAGGAAAAAGGATATGAACAGACAGAGGAGATGATCGCCGTCCTGGGTGATTATTTCAAACTCTGTGTCTCAACTGCCGGGGAGTTTGTGACCATCCGGGAGGAGATAGAAAATGCAAAAAGTTACCTGCAGATACTTGCCATATTATATGAAAAGAATTTTGAAGTCCAATGGGAGACAGACCCGGATATCCTGGACGCCAGGACCATCAAACTGATCCTCCAGCCTGTCATAGAGAACGCCTTTGAACACGGGATACGCAGTATGAAACAGGGCGGCCGCATTAGGATCACGGGCCGCCGCACGGAACACGGAGTAGAATTCTGGGTCGAGGACAACGGAAGAGGCATGACAGAAGAACGCCTGAAGGAAGTGACAGATTATATGAAGGACAGCAATTATGATCCGGCCAGAAGCGTTGGCACCAAGAACGTGAATCTGCGGATCCGTCTCTATTACGGGGAAGCATACGGTCTTTCCTATGAGTCAAAAGAAGGTATGGGGACTCGGGCTGTCATAAGGATTCCCTGGGAGACCGGGGCCCGTACACAGGGAGAAAATGTCATCAGAAGCTGATATGGGAGCAGAAAAGGAGGCTTGAAATCATGTATAAGATCATGTTGGTGGAAGATGAAGCCATCATCCGCCGGGGAATCAAAAGAGGTGTCAAATGGGAGGAAAACGGATTTGAGATAGCAGCAGAGGCAGAAGACGGGGAGGAAGCGCTGAAGCTTTTGGAGGAGACCGGCGTGGATGTGATACTCACGGATGTAAAAATGCCGGGAATGAATGGCGTGGAGCTGTCCAAAAAGGTGAAAGAACAGTATCCGCAGATAGAAATCGTCATTCTGAGCGGCTTTGCCGAGTTTGAATATGCGAAGGCGGCTGTCTCCTTCGGGGCCTTTGAATATATGGTAAAACCTGTGAGAAAACAGGAGATTGAAGCGGTCTTCGGCAGACTGAAAGAAAAGCTGGACCGGCGCTCCCGTGAGGAGGCAGAGGAACAGCGCCGCATGCTGGTGTTAAATGAGGGCATGGAAAAGCTGAGAGAGACACTTCTTCTGGAACTTCTGGAGGGGGAGAGGAAAGCCTATACAAACCTGGAGGAAGAGATCATGCGTCTGGAGCTGGAGCTGTCCACCCGGAATGTACAGGCGGCTGTCATACGGACTGCAGTCTCTCAGGACGCTGAGACAGAAGAAATCAAACAGGCGTATCGGAAAATCTTACGGGAGTATGTCCCGGACGGGGTTTCTGTGATACGCAGTGCACAGGAGATGGTGCTGGTCTTTTCTGATTTGGAGATGCAGAAAGAAAATCTGCTCGCTGTCAATCTGAAGAGGGCAGCAGAAAAGATGAAAGAGGAATGCTTCGGTGAGGCCAGACCTGAAGTGCGTGTTGGAATCGGAATGATATACCCCTCCATCACCCATCTGTACAAGTCCTATGCCCAGGCGAAAAAAGCCATAGATTCCAATTTCCATGAGGCAGGCCAGATTGTAAATCTTTTCCGGGACGGAATTGAATATGAGTTTGAAAAACAGTGGATTCAGGAATACCCCAGAGAGATAAGCAGTATCACGGAGCTGGTACTGGCAGGAAAAGAGGAAGAGGTAAGGTCTTCCATCGAAAAAATGTTCGCGGAGTTCGAGCACAAGAAAATGAATCCGGAGCTTATAAAAAACTATTGCTATGTCCTGGGAATCATGCTGAAAAATGCGGTCTACGGCATTCTGAAACCTGCACAGGAGCAGAGTTACCCGGACGGCTCTTTTGAGACAAGGGTGAAGAATGTCTTTTCCATGGAAGAATTAAAAGAGATCATGCAGCGGGCAGCCGGAGGCATGGTGCTTATGATGAAGGAAAACGGCGTGGAGGAACCGGCCAGGGACAGGCTTGTAATCGGCCAGGCAAAGGCTTATATAGCCGAGAACTACAGCAAAAAGATATCACTGGACGAAATATGCCGGAATCTGTATCTGTCAACGACCTATTTTTCTTTTATCTTCAAAAAGGAGACGGGACAGAATTATATGGAATATCTGACCGGTATCCGGATGGAAAAGGCAAAAGAACTGCTTGGTACCACCACAAAAAAGGTCTATGAAATTGCCGGGGATGTGGGATACAGTGATTACAAATATTTCACGGCACAGTTCAAGAAATATACAGGGATGTCTCCGAAGGATTACAGACTGGGTGACAGGGCGGGACGGTAACAACAGAGTATCATTAAAAAATCCAGGGCAATGCATTTGGCGGCATTGCTCTGGATTTTTTGTTTTTTCTGTCTTTCCCCAATTCTTAATATTTGAACCGTTAATTTTCGAATTTATAAGACTAAAATATACATAAACATGGATTCTTGGCGTTTGAGTTATAACACAACTGTTGACAACATGCTATAATAAATGGAAACTGTCGAATTTTGTAATTAGAGAGGTAACATTTATGGTAAGAAGTATAAAAAAGCAGATAGGAGTCAGAGGAAAGATATTGTTGTCATGTCTGGGATTGATATTATGTGCTTTGTTACTGCAAACACTGGTTTTCCAGTATCAGTCATCCAGGTTAATATATAAACAGACATTGGAAATCAGCGAGAATGCCATCAATAATATGAAAGAAGAGATGAATAATACATTTGATGTTCTGCACAATATGATGATGCAGATATATAATTACAGAGACTATATCAATGAGGTTTCGGAACCACACGATTATAAAAAAATGCAGTTAAAATATGCAGATTTAGCACATGATTTTGCGAGTGAAACGTTTGACACCTCTTACAGACTCAGGATGTTATATCTGTATGATGCAGGCAATCAATTGATAAGCCGTTATAAGTATGCATCCAGTAGCCATCTTTCCTATCCGATTGATATATATAAAGAAGATGCCGGGAATAATGTGCAGACCGTCCGGGAGTATATAGATTCTGATGATAAGGGCCTGTTGATTTCCAGTTATTATGATGAAAGACAGAAGAGAGATATTCTGCGTACAGTAATGAAGATTTTTACAGATAATGGGAGGACATGTACCGGATATATTGTCTGTGATTTTGAAGAACATTTTATGGAAAAGATGATGAATAAATATCGGTTATTTGATGAGCAGATGATGTGGATACAGCCAATTGGGGACAGGCCCACCGTTGTTTATGACACGGTGATGAAGGAAGGCAGAGAATTTTTTGAACAGGTATCAGAGGACACTAAAAAAGGACTGGATATAGAAAATAAAGAGTATTCATTTTCTTATATGACATTATTTAGTGTAGACTCGGCAAAATACAATCTGCGTATTATATCCCTGGTACCGGATGCTTTGCTAAAAGAAAGTCAGAAAATTATGAATCAGGATTTATTTATCACTGCTGTACTTGTGACAGCGCTATTTGTCTGTATATCGGTAGGTATTTCGCGTCTGATATCAAAACCGCTGGTATATATGACGGGAATGATGCGGCGCATTAGTGAAGGGGAAAAGGAACTTCGTCTTTCTGTAAAAACAGATGATGAATTTGGGGAGTTGGGAAAAGCTGTGAATGAAATGTTGGACCAGATTGAAAAATTGAATTATCAGGAGTATTCATCCAAGATTTTACTGAACCAGGCTCGTTATAAAGCACTTCAGGCACAGGTAAATCCCCATTTTTTATATAATACGTTAAATACCATGGGAGGTATTGCAAAAGCGAAGAAATGTCCTGAGATATCAACTATGTGCAGGGCTTTGTCGAATATATTCCGTTACAGTCTCGGGATGAAAGAGCTGCAGGTTGCCCTTGAGGAAGAAATACGTTATGTGAAGAATTATATGTATATAATGGATATTCGTAATCAGAACGAAATTGATTTTCAAATAGATATAGAGGAACAGCTTCTTGGGAAAAAAATACCCAAAATGTCACTGCAGCCGTTAATTGAAAATTCCATCCTGCACGGACTGAAGAATAAAGAAGGAGATAAAAAGATAATATTGGGTGGTGAACCAAGAGAGAATTATATGGTGATTACAGTTTACGATAACGGAATCGGAATGGACACTGAAGAGATGAATAAAATGCTTTGGAATAAGGAGTATGATGCATTAAGCCAGGATAGTACTGTAGGACTGGCAAATATACATCACAGAATACAGCTGCTATATGGAAATGTATTTGGAATTAGATTTAAAAAGGCAGAAGACGGCGGAACACTGGCTGAATTATGGCTGCCAAAAAACATGGAGGAGAACCAGTAGAGGCAGATATAGGGGGATGGAGAATGGATAAATATACAGTTTTGATTGCAGACGATGAATTTTGGATTCGTGACAGTCTGAAAAAGATGCTGGAGGAGAGCAAATTTGATTTTTATGTGCCGGAGCCGGCAAAAGATGGATTAGAGGCAGTAAAAAGAGCAGAGGAAGAAAAACCGGATATTATTTTGACAGATATCAACATGCCCGGAATAAATGGAATCCAGTTGATACAAATGTTAAAGGAGAAGTCTTCGGATATAGAAATTATTGTAATAAGTGGATATCAGGATTTTGAATACGTCAGAGATGCGTTGGTATTCGGAGCCATAGACTATCTTTTAAAGCCCATAAATCTGGCATCTCTGGAGGCTGTGCTGGAAAAGGCAGCTATGAATATTCTTCACAGAGATGAAGATAATCAAAAAAAGAGCGTCAGGCAAAAGGATATGCTGCGTTATTCTTCTTATCTGCAGGATCAGGAATACAGTTTAATGGTCTCCCATTATGACAGTTTCGCAGTGATAGAAAATCAGATATCCGAATTGGAACTGGATTATGTGGGATATTGTCTGGTTCTTGTTAATTTAAGCGGTTTTACACGTTTGTGCAGAAACAGTGAGGGGAAGGAGCTGCACGAAGAAATATATAAGATAAAGGAGTACATCAGAAAAAAACTGTCAGGCAGTATGGGAATTGTATTTCATAATATCTATGTGTCGGATGAGTTTGTGATTATCTGTGATTCTTCTCAGAATGAGATGCATAGGCTGGGAGAAGAACTGGCCAGAGAACTTCCTGTCAGGGAAAAATGTTACTGCACAGTGGGAATCAGCAGGTATACTTTTTCATGGAAGAAGATCAAGGAGGTTTATCTCTCCACAAAAGTAGCACTGCTATCAAAAGAATACAGAAATTATAATTATGTGGGCATAGTTGATGAGGAGGAAAAAACAGAGGGAAGAAAAAGGATTTCTCCGGAACAAGAGCGAAATTTGATACAGTCTGTCAGAATAAAAAATAGAAAAGAGATATTGTCTATATTGGAGGATATACATTTAGCGGACTGCGGAAAGGAAAAGTGGAGTTTTCTGGAGGTGAAACAGACAGTTAATAAAATCGCCTGGATTTTTATGGAGGATGAGGAGGTTATGAAAAACCAGCAGAAAAAGATAGAAATGGAATATTTATTTGAATATTTAAATATGGTGCTGGAGAATTATAATATCCATATCGTCTTTCAGGTGCTGGAAGAGATGGCAGACAAATTACTGGAGCAAAGTCAGGATATACAGGACGAGAGCGAATCTATACAAGATATAGTTTTTCAATGTCAGGAATATATTAAAAATCATTTTTATGAAGATTTATCGCTTTCCGGATTGTCTGAAAAATATCATGTGAGTGCACCGTATTTTTCAAAAGCATTTAAACAGGTTTCAGGCGAAAATCTTATGTCTTATATTTCCAGAGTGAGAATGGAGAAAGCGATTCAATATATGGAACAGGGGATTTCACTGACAGACATTGCCGAACGGGTGGGATATGACGATTATTCTTATTTTAACAGAGTGTTTCGGAAAATTACGGGAAAGGGACCCAGAGAATATAAAGCGGCATGGGAAAGTGCAGCACATGAACGTGCCAGCACTCTGGAAGGATAAAAAAGTACCAGTATTCTGGATAAAATAATCCTAATAATAGAATACAGAATATTGATAAGATAATCCTATCAGAAAATTAAAGGAGGATTGTTTTATGAAGTGGAGAAAAATGACAGGTCTGCTGATGACCGGAAGTATTGCTGCCGGGATGCTTTTTGGCTGTGGGGGAAAAGATGAAGGAAATACTACTGACACCAAAGGCGAAGAAGTTCAGGAAAGTACCGCAAAGGATGAGAAAGAACCTGTAACACTTAGAATTTTGCTGGCGGCAGGTTCAGGTACCGGGATGGATGAAATAATTGATGAAGCTTTGGCAGAGAACTATCCGGAGATTCAGGTGGAATGGGAGATGATAAACTGGAATGACCTGAATACAAAAATGCAGACATATATTCAGTCTGGCCTTCCGGATATAATTGTAGGAAAAGCAACAGATGCAGTAACATACGGTAAGATGGGGATTTTAGGTGATTTAGCAGGTAAGCCGTATCTGGACAATGTTAATGAAGTGGGAACAGAAAGTGTTACGGTAGACGGTAAGGTATATGGGCTTGCATTTGATGCTATGTATCAGGGGATTATCTATAACCGGAAAGTATTTGAAGAGAATCATGTTGAGATACCCACTACTTATGAAGAATTGGACGCTGCGATCCAGACATTTAAGGATGCGGGAATCACACCTTTTGCCACACATTTCGTGGATACTTGGAGTATAGGCAATCTGGCCATGCAGTTTGCCATGGGTGATGTTTTCAGCAAAGATCCACTTTGGGGTGACAAGTTTAGAAGCGGAGAAGTCTCCTTTGTGGACTCACCGGAATATCGGCAGGCATATGAAAATATTAAAAAAATATATGACAATACATGGCAGGACGAAACATTTTCCATCGAAGAGACAGCAAGTGATGCAAAATTTATCGAAGGAGAGGCGGCAATGAAAGCACCCGGATTTTGTCCAACAGACACGTTATACACTCTTGATGAGAATTTTGATTACGGTCTATTTCCTTATCCTAATGCAACAGGGGATGCTAAACTATTGTTCCAGGCAGATACTACATTTATGAAAAATGAAAATAGTGATGAGGCTGTAAATGAGGCTGTGGATAAGGTGTTTACACTGCTTACAGAAAATAAAGAAATGGTTGGGGAAATCTGTGATATTACTATGAAAGCTCCTATGATCAAAGATGTGGAGACTACATATCCGGATCCAAGCAGAAATGATATAGAGAAGTATGCAGATGCAAATGAAATCGTGAATGTGGATATAGGAAATAACCAGCTTCAATGGGGCGGTTTCCAGGATGAGAATGCCAAGGCTATCGCTGAGTGGCTGCAGGGTGACATCACAATTGACGCGGCACTCAAGGCTGCAGATGACAGAAAAGATAACAGTCTGCAATAGGTAGCGGCTTGCAGAAAGGAGGTCGCACCATTGAGAAAAAGGACATTGAACCAGCGCATGGCAGGACAATATGCAATACTTGTACTTCCGGGCCTGATATTATTTACCCTGGGTATGATGATACCCTTGTGTATGGCTTTTTCCTATTCCTTTACCAGTTGGAACGGGTTGGATGCCACTAAGAAATGGGTAGGGTTGGATAATTATATAAAACTGTTTCAGGATAAATATGTAAGAGATGCGTGGCTGTTTACTATAAAATTTACTGTTCTTAACACAGTGATACAGAATATAGCTGCACTGCTCCTTGCGCTTCTTCTGGACAGTACCATAAAAGCAAAGTCCCTGTTCCGCACTATTATTTTTATTCCGTGTCTGATAAGTGCTATTATCGCAGGCTTTGTATGGCTCCGTATCTATGGAAGTGTACTTCCGGCCCTGAATGAGATACTGGGTACAGATATAAATTTCATGTTATTTGGCAGTAAAGAGACAGTACTCACCGGGCTTGTGATCGCAAACAACTGGCAGTGGGTGGGATATTGGATGCTGATCTATTTGGCAGGACTGCAGTCTGTGCCTCATGAGCTTCTGGAGGCGGCGAAGGTAGACGGTGCCAATGCAGTACAGAAATTTCTAAAAATCACTTTGCCGATGCTGGCACCAGCTATTACAATCTGCGTGGTGGGAATTACCACAGGATCACTGAAAGTCTATGATTTATTGGTAAGCTCCACAAAAGGTGGGCCGGGATATGCGTCCACATCCATTATCATGCAGATTTATAACACTGCTATAGCTGGCAGACAGTATGGATATGGATCCGCTATGTCCATCACTTTGATTGCTGTACTGCTGTTGATCGCAGTAATACAACTGAAGTGGCTGAAAAAACGGGAGGTACAGATGTAATGAAACAAAAGAAACGGGGAAAGACAATTCTTTTACAGCTGCTGACCATTGGGGCATCACTATTTTTTTTACTCCCAGTCCTTTTGGTAGTCAGCTATTCCTTTAAGACAAAGAAGGAAATGCTGATGGGCTCTCCATTTTCCCTTCCGTCTGAGTTTATGCTTGAGAATTACAGAAATGCAGTGCATAAGCTGGATTTGGTGCATACATTTTCCAATACTCTTTTATATACAGCAGCCGCAGTGTGCATTTTAGCACTCCTGTGCGGCGCCGGGGCCTGGGCCATTGCCAGGAGGAGAGAAAAGTTTTTTAAATTTGCGTACATATATTTTATCATAGGAATACTGGTACCAGCTCAAGCATTATTTATACAGATTTTTCTTGTTGGAAATACACTGCATCTGATCAATAGCAGAATCGGTGTTATATGTATGTATATTGTATCGGGGATATCATTTGGCATGTTTATGATGAACAGCTTTATGAATACGGTTCCTGTAGAACTGGAAGAAGCAGCACGGATTGATGGATGTTCTGTTTTCCGCACCTTTTTCAATGTGGTGGTACCGGTGTTAAAGCCGGCATACGCAACACTGATAATTATGCAGTCATTTCAAATCTGGAATGAATATCTGATGTCAAGTCTTTTTATAAGTAAAAAAGAATTGCGGACTATTGTCATCAGTACACAGGTATTGTTTTCCACACTCAAAAATGATTACAGTACAGCTATGGCGGCAATTGTTATCTCTGCGCTGCCAATTACAGTTTTGTTCGTGTGTCTTCAAAAATATTTTATAAAAGGGATGACCATTGGGGCAGTGAAAGGATAGAAACTTATGGAAGCGATTACAGTAAAAGAAAGAGAATATCTGAGAGATTTGGCAAAAAAACAGCAGGAGTATGCAGAGGAAGAAAGGAATCTGCAGGCTATAAAATTATGGAAACAACATAATAGCTTCTGCGGCTCAAGACCTCCCGTTGTCATTGAGGAAATTGGTTTTTGGGAACAGATCCGTCCGCGGTTTTACTGCAGCAGTGAAATGGGACAATTCATGGAAAATAAACTTCTGCAGGCGACAGTTCCTATCTCGTTGATTAGGGATGACAGGATTATAGAAGACTATTTTTCTATAGATGCGCCAATCAGTTCAGATACATATGGAATTGTGATGGAACGGAAAAAGGCGGGAGGAGTTGAAAATGTAGGGTATCGTGATGTCTATGCGATAGAAGATCTGGAAACGGATCTGGATGGTCTTCGAGCATCAAAATTTTATTTTGATGAGGAAAAGATGAAAAGACAGATAGATATATGCAGCGATATTCTGGATGGTATTCTGCCTGTCAGAGTTGAAAACCGTACACTTGACTGGAGTGGTATAGCAGAGCGCATGATACATCTTATGAGTATGGAAAATCTCTGTATTGCAATGTATGATTGTCCAAATAAAGTACATGAATTTGTGAAGTTTGTTACAGATGATTTGCTGAATTTTGCAAAATGGCAGGAAGAGCAGGGGATTCTTACCCCGAACTGGAATCTGCAGCGTTGCTGCGGCGTCAGCTATGGAATTACGGACGAGCTTCCTCAAGGGAAAAGAAAGAATACAGAACTTGAAAAGGGACGGACAGATATCAGACTTAAGGACCTTTGGATAAACACCAATGCACAGGAGACTGTGGTTATATCAAAGGATATGTATATAGAATTTTTCCTTTCCCATTATCAAAGACTTACACAGGAATTTGGATTGGTATATTATGGCTGCTGTGAGCCGGTACATACAGTATTTGAAAATGGACTTGACCAGATTGAAAACTTAAGAAAGCTCTCAATCTCTCCCTGGTGTAATGAAGAAATGATTGCAGAACAGCTTCAAGGCAAAAAGATAATATATTCAAGAAAAATCAGTCCTAATTATTTAGGAGTAGGACATAATTTGGATGAACAAGCATTCCGGAAGCATATCAGGAAAACACTGGATACAGCTAAAGGGCTTGAAATTGAAATTTTAAGCAGAGATGTTTATATGCTGGACGGAAACATTAAAAAACTGGCAAGGGCGACAGAAATCATCAGAGAGGAAATAGAACGTTAGAAAAAGGCGATGCGCATATCAGCAGTCTAATTTAGCAGATGCCTGATATGCGCATTTTTTACAGATTCCCAATCAAAACAGTAACGGTAAACCGATCATCCGTATAAGCAATATCCAGATTCCCTGCATATTTATCCACCACATCACGGACATTCTGCACCCCAAATCCATGGGAACTCTTGTCTTTTTTCTCTGTTACAAAGCGGTCCTTTTTTACTGTGACGGGATTCGCCTTGGAATTAGAAATCTCATAGCTGAGGAATCCCTTATCATACCTCGCCTTCAGCGATATCTGCCGTTTGGAGATGTCCTGTATTTTTTCACATGCTTCGATGGCATTGTCAAGAGTATTGGAGAACAGGGAACAGAGGCTTACATCATCGATTCCCAGCAGTCCGTCAATGGAAATATTGAAAAAGCAGTCTATCTTTTTATCCAGTGCGGCACTGTATTTACTGTTCAGTACAGCGTTAACAATACTGTTTTTACAGAAAATACGGTTATTCACTGTCAGCTCTCCTGAAAGCTCCCGAAAATATTTCGCAGCGCCTTCAAAATCTCGGTTCTGGATAAAAGAATAGATGACACTCAGATGATTCTTCATGTCATGGCGTATTTTCCTGACGGTTTTCTGGTTTTCCTCCAATTCCTCGTAATAAGACTGCTGGTACTTCAGGTTCTGTATTTCAAACTCGTTTCGGATGGTCTTTGCTACATAGGAAGTCAGATAGAGACATCCTATACTGGTCAGAATGCAGGCGATACAGGCGGGATATGTGGTATGGGCTCCCTCCTGGGGAGAGTTATAGATAAAAGTAATAAGACCAATCGCCGAAGCGAGGCAGATGATATCTATGACCAGCCACATACGTTCTGTCAGCTCTCTGGCCCTGGGGACCCATCTGCGGCAAAGCAGCCAGATCAGAAACCAGGCAGGGATACGAAGATAGGTGGTAAAAGAATGCAGGGCAGTCTGTGCCAATGGGGACATATCCCTATTGGCCAGCCAGATCTGGAAACCAATATTTTCAGTTATAAAATTAAGAGTCACCAGTATTGGATACAATACTATACAAACAGAAACACGCTCCAGTATTTTCCCTTTAAAGAATATCAGCAGATACAACAGAAAGAGGAAAAGAACCGAAATGGTTCCGGTCAGCTCCTCCGGATATATGATGGGTCCGGATAAGGTGGTCAGCATCAGAAAGGATGCCAGGATAAAAAGCTTCCTTTCACTTCGGAGTATGAGAAAACGGCGAATCAGAAGGTAAAGGAAAAATACATAGGCAATGGTACCTGTGAAATTGACGATGTATTCCAGCCAATAGATTAGTTGAGATGTCATTTTATCCTCCTAAGCTTGTATAAAATAATGGCGGCTTTACATGGACAGCCGCGGCAGCTCACAGTTCTGTATACTGCAGCATTAATCCAAGCGCAATCTTCATTCCTGTCGGAATGGAATCCAGGTCCACCCATTCTTCTCTGGTATGGGCATTTTTTCCGGCAATGGTTCCGATGGTGTTGGCTGAAATACCCAGGGAGAGAGGGATATTGGAGTCCGTGGAAGCAGCATTGTAGTCGATCTCTCCGGGACAGAACATTTGGATGATCTCAGCATTTTTTTCTGTGAAGGCTTTTAATGCCTCTGCGGAAATGTCCCCATTTCCGGGACGTACGCCCATAAGCTCAGTTTCAATGGTAAATGCACCTTTCATGTCTTCAAGGATATCGTCAAAGTTTTGCTGCATGATCTTCAGGCATTTTTGGCTGGTGGAGCGGAATTCATATAATACGGATGCCTCCTGTGCAATGGAATTGACGGTAGTGCCGCCCTGGATATAGCCCACATTATAGGTGGTCCTGGCTTCTGTGGGAACCTGCACACGGTATAATCTTTCAACTAACCTGCACAGGATCTCAATGGCGTTGGGAGTGCCGAAATCTGACCAGGAATGTCCGCCTGCTGTTTTTACGGTGATTTTGTACCGGTAAGAGCCCACTGCTTCACAGGTGCAGTTGGACAGGCTGCCGTCAAAGGAATAAAATGCCCGTATCTGACTGCCATAAGTGCGGAAGATCTCTTTACATCCGTCCAGATTACCCAGACCTTCTTCGCAGGCGTTGGCGACGATGAGGAATCCGGTATTCATTTTCGGTTTATTCTGCAGAAGAAATTTGGCTGCCATGAGAAGATTGACCAGATTGGCAGTGTCATCCCCGATTCCGGGTGCATACAGTCTTCTGCCTTCCTGTTTCATAGTCAGAGGTTCAAGGTCAGGAAATACGATATCCATATGTGCCATAAATACAATAAGATTCGTATCTTTTTTTACACCAATTTTACACACCACATTTTTAGCAGCGTCAATCGTAACATCTTCGGCTCCCTGGGAGAGAAGCCAGTCCCGGCAGAATACGGCACGTTTGTCTTCCCGGTGACTGGGGGCCGGGATTTTTCCAAGCTCCATGAGAAGCGTTTCAGCTGTTTGTGTCTGGGAGGCGGCGTATTCTTCTATGATCATTTTTGTTTTTTCATTCATTTTTCTTGCTCCTTTTCTGCTTAGTTCAGCATATATTTTGCAAAAGCAATCGCCAGATCCTGTTTGCAGGAACGGCTCACCGGAAGTTCTTCCCCAGCCATTTGAACGGAATTTCCCTGTATGGACTGTACATATTTCAGATTCACAAGGTAACGGTTATGGATCCGCACGAAATTTTCAGGCAGTTCTGTCTCCAGTTCGGAAAGCTTTCCGTAAAAGGTATGGGTCTCCTCTGCTGTGACAGCGTTTACGGACCGCCGGTCACTGAAGAAATATTTTATCCGGCTTAAGGGAAGGCGCAGGGTCTGTCCCCTGGATTCCACCATATAATATTTTTCAGAATCCCTGCCCAGGCGTTCCAGGGCGGTATGCAGGACAGAGATGATTTTCTCTTTCTGATATGGTTTCAATATGTAATTGAGGGCCTGTACCTCATATCCCTGGAATACAAAGTCAGGATAGGAGGTAACAAAAATAATCTCCGGTGCGGAAGTCCTTTTCCTTATCTCCCTTGCGGTTGCAACGCCGTCCAGATCCTTCATCTCTATATCCAGAAATATAATATCAAACACAGAGTCGTTAAGCGCACGGACAAGTGATTCTCCGCAGTCAAATTCCGCAATCTTAAATGTCTGCCCGCACAGTTCTAGCTCTGTTTCCAATACTTTTCTCAAATCATTCCGCAGTGTCCGCTCATCATCGCAGATTACCAGATTCAGCATAGGTCAGTAATCCTTTCAGTGTTAATGTATATTTAAGAATTATATTATAAGATTATAACTTATTCGGGGTGGAGGTTACAATAGTATTTTGGCAGATTAAGGGTGAAAGGATAGCAGAAATCCATGTTACGCCATATGTAGCATCTGAATAATGAGGAGAGAAAATATGCAGAGAAGAATTGCAATTTCAAATTTAATTGGTAGCATAAAACGAGCTGTGAAGTAAAAATTTACAGAGTTGGAAGTGTGAAATTATTTATTGAGAAGTTATTGTACAAAACAGTAAAATAAAAGTAATCTGAAAGAAAAACATACCCCCCACTTGTTTTTCCTTCAGATTACGACATTTTAACCTTTTATGATTTTTGACTTTTTTTCATCCGGCAGAGAATAATAACAGCAACCAATATCCCCAGAGCAATTTTATGTGAGAACAGAAACCCAATCACCCATATTAAGATGAATAATAAAAATAATAAAAGCACCAGAATCTTCATCTATTTTTTCTCCCCTCTGCGAAACGCAGGAATGTATTTATGATTTCGATAAGAACATCAATTATCACAAAAAGTATGCAGACAGGCACCAGCAATAAACAGGAGAGCGCACAGCCAAGCCATATAATTCCGGATGAAACAGTTTTTCCAAAAGGATTTTTATTCCTCATTCTACTTTTAGTGACAGGCTGCCGGTAAAGTCATTGCCCTCCAAAACAATAAAATTATCCCCGGCGGTCATTGTAAATTCATAAACATCATCAGCAGTTGCTTTTGTAATCATATGAACCTCCTTATCTCCGGAAATGATATGGCTGTCAGGACTGCCCAGCCAATATAAGGCTGCAGTACCGGATTGGATCTTTAGTGAGTAAGCTGCTTTCAGTGCAGTGCCGAACTCACGTTTCAGCAAAGTACCACCGAAGATATACTCCTTTCCATTAAACTGTGTATAGGATGCTTCATAACTTCCGGCATATTCATCAACGCCAAGTTTTCGTTCACCCTTCAAATTTTTGTCTTTCGTTATGGCATAGTTGCTGGCAAAGCCCATCCATTCATTGATCTCAGCCTTCAAGCCATCTTTCAGTTCACTTTTTATCCCTTCCTGATTATCTTCTAACTCATTCAGTAAGCCGCGGCCAATATCGGAACATCCGGTGAGACAGAACATAAGCGTCACCACGAGCAGCAATGCAGGAATGAATCTGCGCTTTAACATAATTCCTCCTTACAGTTCATTTATAGTTTCCGTAACAACCATATTCCGCAGTCGTTTGGCGGGAGCATAGACAGCGGCGGCGGCAGAGACCAGAATAAACAAAATGATCACGCCCAGTAAGACTACCGGGAATTCCCATGGAATCCCGAAGAAATGTGTGAGCAGTCTGACATGCAGGAAACCGCTGAGCAAAAGTCCGATCACACAACCGACGATCAGGCCGGAAACCGCATAGGTAAAAGTCTCGGCGGCAATCATCCCGGTGAGCTGGTTTCCGTCCATGCCGACAGCCCGCATGGCACCGTACTGTTTTATCCTGGCGGTCACACTCATGGAAATACTGTTGATAATATTAAACAGCGTAATCATGGCAACCACTGCCAGAAAACCATAACCAATGAAACGCGTGGCCAGATAGGTAGCCTTGATTTCCTGATTACTTTGTCGGTTATCTGTAAAAATTACATCGTCTTGTGCAAGATCACTGATCTTCTGCACGGTTTTCTCCGTGGCATCTGTACCGAGCTGGATACAGATCAGATTATAATTTTGTTCCCCCATCAGCCGGTCAAAGGTTTCCTGGGAACATATTACGCCCATTTCGCTTGAATATAATCCGTCTGATACGGCGCAGGTGATCTTCATCTCATTTTCGCCAATCCGGATGGTATCGCCCACTTTCATTGGATTGTCCTTATTGCGGATGATCATGACACAATTGCTGTCACCATAGATTGTGGAAATATCGCCCTGAACGACTCTGTCTTTTGAGCCATCCAGCAGATAGTCAGTATAGGAAACCAGATTAATATTCTCAATGCCCTCCCGTGAGGAGGTCACCGGAACCTTATTGATGTAGGAACTGCCGAATACATGTGAAACACCAGGTATCTGACTGATTTCATCACTGAGCTGCCGGTCAAGTACCAGAGAATTGGCATAACCGTTCAGACTGATATCCGGCTGCCAGGAACGAAAAGACGGAAGAAGCTGGCCTGCAAAATCGATTCCTACAAAAAAGCAGAGAAACAGAATGATACTGAGGGAAAAGGACGCTGTCATCATAAGCCAGTTTCTTTTGGAAGCTATGGCATGATGAACACCTAATGTCCACTCGATTTTGCCGAACCCTGATTTAACCGCATGTTTTACAGAGGGCTTTGTCTCCCCATTGCCTGAGACTGCTGCCATCGGAGAAACCTTGGCAGCGCGTTTTGCCGGGGAACGAGCCGCCAGAAGCACAGTTACCACACCAACCACCGCACCGCTTATGAGTCCGACAGGACTGAGTGCAAATACCGGCATCACGGAAAATTCACCGCCAATGCCATAGTGCAGTATCGCGCAAAGTACCCAACTGACTGCTGTGCCCAGAACCATGCCTACAGGCACGGCGGTTTTACACCAGCTCAGAGCCTCCAGCCGGACAAAACGAATGATTTGGCTGCGGCTTGCACCGATACAGCGCATCATACCAAAGAATTTTGTCCGCTGGGCCACGTTGCTGTTCATACTGCTGGAAATCATCAATACCCCTGCTGACAACACCAGTACAAATAAAACAGCCGCTATCCCGTAGAAACTCATTATGGACGTATTCTTACTTTTTCCTGCAATCCCCATGACCGCCGTATTTTCAGAGATACTTTCCTTCGGAAGCTGATATTGTTCCTGCAAATCCGACATGGATTTTTCAGCCTTGCCGGCATCCTGATACTGGATATAACAGAATGGATTGTTTTTTATGCCATTTTGTTCCATGATTCCGGTAAAAGCATTCCGTGTCATGTATACGGCCACCAGATAGGTCTGTCCCTGATAATACTCTTTCTCATCAGAGCCAAAACCGGACACAATAAAGTCTGTATCACCGGCAGGGGTGCGTAAGGTTATACTTTCGCCAATCTGTGCATGGAGAGCAATCTTTGCATTGCTGCTGAGGAGGACCTCGTTATCCTTCTGCGGAAAACTGCCTTCCTCAAGTCCATCTGTAAGCCGGGTCATATAGGTTTCATCGGTGCCGCACAGGACTGCTTTTTTTTCACCGATGTAATAAGGCAGTTCTGCGTCATCATTAAATTTTTCTGACCATCCCACGGCGGTAACATCAGGGCGCCTGATGATCTTATCTGCGGCTTCCTTTGGCGGATTTTCTAACTGAATATGCCAGCTGCCATGCTTTTTCTGCAAAAAGATACTTTCTGTCCGGATCATCATATCCGCTCCGCTGAAAATAGTTGTCACCAGCAGTACGGATATGATGATGCATAATATTGTCATCCGATTCTGCCGTTTATGCACTTTCGCTGAAATGGGAACAAGGTTCAGATAGCTTTTCATTCATGGCACCTCCCCAGATCGGTCAGTACGCCATCCGTTACCTGCAATACACGGTCAGCCGTCTGTGCGATACTCCGATTGTGTGTGATCATGATAATGGTCTGCTCATATTTTTTCGATGCTTCTTTCAAGAGCGCGATAACTTCACTGCTGTTTTGAGAGTCCAGGTTTCCGGTAGGCTCATCCGCCAGGATGAGGGAAGGCCGGGTGATCAATGCACGCCCTATGGCGACTCGCTGCTGCTGGCCGCCGGATAACTGACTGGGAAGGTGATGGCGGCGTTTTTCCAGATTGAGCACATGAAGAAGCTCCTCCAGATATTTTTTGTTGGGCTTCTGATAGTCAAGAAGCACAGGGAAAATGATATTTTGCTCCACTGTCAGTTCCGGAATCAGGTTAAACGCCTGGAAGATAAAGCCGATATTCCGGCGCCGGAAAACCGTAAGGTTATGCTCTTTCATGGAAAAAGTATCCTTACCGTCGATAATGACCTTGCCGGAGGTTGGGGTGTCCAGGGCGCCCAGCATGTTGAGAAGTGTACTTTTGCCGGAACCTGACTCACCGACCACTGCCACAAATTCGCCTTTTGGTATGGAAAAGCTGACTTTTTTCAAAGCGTGTACGGCTGTTTCGCCGCTGCCATAAGTTTTTGAAATGGATTTGACTTCCAATAAGTCCATAATGAAACACCTCTTTCTTTCTTGATAAGGAAAGTCTACCATGTGAACCTTACTGGCAGATGACAATAAGCCTACAATTTTGTAGGAATTAAGAAACTGAGTGTAAATGTGGTACCTGCTCCCAGTTCACTGTCAACCTCAATGGTTCCGCTGTGTGCTTCCACAATAGCCTTTGCAAGAGACAGCCCAAGTCCGATACCCTGGGTATCTTTGGAGAAGCGGCTTCGGTAAAATCTTTTAAATATATAATGTAAATCCTCCGGGTGAATGCCGCTTCCGTTATCCTTCACTATGATCTGGACAACCGATGCGGACTGTTTCCATTCAACCGATATTGTATTTCCCTTTTCCGTATGGTCAAAAGCATTTTTTACTATATTACTGACTGCTTCCATCATCCAGGTATGGTCACACAATAATGTGACGGTGTCATCACCAAAAAGAGAGAAGTTCTTTTCTTCCTGTTCTGCACGGTAGGAAAAGTGGCTTTCAATCTTGCTCATCATCTCGGATATATTTTCTGCCTTTTTTTCCAGCACGATTGTACCGGAATCCAGTTTTGTGATCTTCAACAGGTTCTGTACAAGAGTTTCTATTCTGTCCAGCTCCTGTTCCGAAAAATCCACAAATTCTTTGATCGTGGGGTATTCCACTGCCTCTTCCTGTAATATCCCATTGTAGATATTAAGGGCAGCGAGCGGTGTTTTTAGCTGATGGGAAATATCGGATATTATGTTTTTTAAAAATTTCTTTGTTGCCTTTTCGTTGTCAACATGAGCATTCAGGATGGCTGCCAGCGCATTGACCTCGTGGAATAACCGGTATAATTCGCCTTCGTCGTTACATTCAATACGCGCATTTTCATTTCCGGACACATATTCTTTCATCTGTGTGACCGCATCTTCCATGATCTTATTTTGGTCATTGAAATACCAATACCCAACTGCCAGTATAAAGAGAACCATGCACAGAGATAGGGCCAGCACATATATAGCTGCATGTTTCACGTTCAAACAGATCAAGAGAACAGAAAGCAGGGAAAAGATTATGACAGACAGAACGGACAGGGAAAAAAATAATTTGATTTTTCTATTCACAAGTATTTTCACTTTGCACCTCCACGTTTTAATCCACAGTATTCCATTTGTATCCCATACGCCGGACGGTCACGATCTTCTTCGGCTGGCTGGGGTTATCTTCAATCTTTGTGCGGAGCCTGCGGATATAAACGGTAAGCGTGTTGCTGTCAATGTACTTTTCGTCACAATCCCAGAGTTTACTTAAAATCTGTTCAGGCGAAAGGACAATGTCCGGGTTTTGCATAAACAAACACAAGAGTTTATATTCACTTGCCGTTACGTCAAGCAGTTCATTATCTTTATAGACTTCGCCCTTTAAGAGCTGAACTTTTATTCCGTTGGAATCAAGCTCGGCATCGGCCCGGTTAAAATTGTCACTCCTGCGGAGCAGGGCATTGATTCGGGACAGGAACACAGCAAGCTTGAAGGGCTTTGTGATGTAATCGTCACCGCCGATATCAAGTCCCATGATGATATCCGTCTCCTCGTCAGCCGCGGTGAGAAAGATGATCGGCACTTTTGATGTTTTGCGGATATTTTTACATAAATCATAGCCGGAACCATCGGGGAGAGAGACATCTAAAATGACTAAGTCATATTTACCGTTTATCCACATTTTCTCCGCTTCAAGATATGTGCGGGCTATGTCTGTTTCGTATCCCTGCTTTTTGATGGCAAAAGACAGACCATTGATCAAACTCAAATCATCTTCTACAAAAAATATACGTTTCATTTATTTACACCGTCCTTTTCCGCTTTTCCTGTATTGTTTGGTACTGTCTTAATCTTCTCACATATATGGGGAATCTGCAACTGTAGGTAAAAAACTGACAGTTTTTAAATTATCTATTGTTCCGGAAACTATGAGTAAAATGTTGGTTGACCGGGAACTGGAAACAGATATGTGGTATTAGGTGTCAGCATTGATAAAGTAGGTAGAAAGGGTTATTATTGATATACAGAAAGAAGTGTTAATAGTTAATTTAAAATCTAATAGATTAAAAGATTTAGAGATTGGTGACTTCGTGTTTGTACCTGTTGGATAAGATTGTCACGAGGCAGGTGTTGAGGTGGTAAATATCGAATACTTTCTTGAAGACAATGTTATGTTTCTATTGAAAAGACGAAGCAAATTATTCGCAGAAGTGTTTCGGAGCAGAGAACAAAAAATGATATTCTTTGTTCCCCGCTTTCTTAATGAGAAAAATTACATATATTTCATTACAGGCAATGCAGCCGCCTCTGTACATCAGTATATCTGATAAGCCATCACTTTAACTTTCAGATTTTAAATTTTCTGACACACAATAAACCTTCCGAAACTGCGAGGGAGACATATAACAGAATCTTTTAAATACCGTAGCAAAATACTGGCTTGAGGAAAATCCATATTCAAATGCTATTTCTGTAATGGAAAGTCTGGTTGAAAGCAGTAGTTCTTTTGATTTCTTGATTTTCTCCTGCAATATATATTCTCCTGGCGGAATACCAGCTATTCGGACAAAATTTTTCTTAAATGCAGATAGGGACATATTTTCCATCTGTGCAAGTTCTGAAACATAAATCACCTCTTTTAAATGATTTTGTATGTAGGACATACTGTTCTCAATCTCCCCGTTATGTGAATCCTTGCCGGGGATAAATGGGGTCGAAAGGGAAATCAATACTTCGGATAATGCATTTCGTATATGTGTATCAAAATGCATATCCGGTATTATAAAAATTTCCAGCAATCGTCTCAAGGCTGTGGTAAGATGTGGCGACGGTTTGAAAATACGTGATCCAATATTTCTGAAATAATTGTCCATCTTTGTGTATTCATTTTCGGATATAAAAATATCTAATTCAGAGATTAAACACAGGTCTACGATAAGATAATACAGGACAGATATCTCTTCCGGCAGGATTCCCGTGCTGTGAGGCTCATTAGGCTGTGTAAAAAATACCTCCCCCTGATGGACAGTGTATATCTCATCTATGGTCTGATAGCTCTGCGTTCCTTTTTCAAGAAAAACAAATTCCGTCATATTGCCATGTTCATGAAGCGGTATCGGAGGCTGGGCTTTCTGATAGCGTTTATGACCAAGACGGAAAAGAAAATGATTATGGTAATAATAATCATATATTTGTGCGTATTCTCTTCCCATTGAACTCTCCTTTCTGCTGCAAAATCCGGGGGAATGGAAATGTTTGAAAATGTATTTTAGCTAATGTTATAAGACAAAATTATACAGATTTATTATACTTAATATATCATTTATTTATTAAGAAAGGAAGAGAAATACTATGTATGACAGAGATAATGTTCTAAAAGCCATACGCTTTGAAACTCCAAAATACATACCCATGAAATTTGTTATAAACGATTCCTGCTGGAATGCATATCCACAGAAAGAACTGTTTGACCTGATGGAAGAGCATCCATTCTTGTTTCCGGATTTTGAGAGAAAAGAGATTCCCTACGTGCCTGATTATTCCAATGTAGCACAAAAAAATCACCCCTATATGGATGATTGGGGATGTCTATGGGAGACAACAGACGATGGTATTACTGGTTCCGTAAAGCAGCACCCACTGGCTGATTGGGAAAATTATGATTCGTATCAGTTTCCTGACCCTGAAAAATGTATGGGGATTGGAAAAATAAATTGGCAGTCAGAACAGAAAAGGATACAGGAACGGCAAAAAAAAGGACTTTTGACCATGGAAGGACTGCGGCATGGACATACTTTTTTACAGCTTTGTGATATCAGAGGGTATCAGGAGACGATTTTTGACATGGAGGATGAAGAGCAGAAATTCAGCGATCTGCTGGATAAAATTGTAGCGTTTAACACTTATATTATTGAGCGCTATGCAGGAATGAATGTGGATATTATGACTTATGCGGAGGACTTGGGTATGCAGGTGGGACCTATGCTGTCTCCGGAAAATTTTGAACGTTATATACTGCCATGTTATGAAAAGATGATGAAACCGGCAAAGGAAAAAGATATTTTAATCCATATGCATTCAGATGGTGATATACGTACTCTGATTCCATTTCTCCTTAAAAGTGGAATACACGTTATAAATTTACAGGATTTGGTAAATGGTATTGACTGGATCAAGGAAAATTTAAAAGGAAAAGTTTGTATTGACCTTGATATTGACAGGCAGAGGATAACACCATACGGAACGGAGCAGGATATTGATGATCTGATATTGAAGGAGGTGAAAGAACTGGGTTCGGCAAAGGGAGGGCTTATGATGATTTATGGGCTTTATCCGGGAGTACCGCTGAAAAATATCAAAGCTTTGATGGATGCAATGGAAAAATATGCGTTTTACTACAATTAAACAGTTATCATATGGATACCAGGTGGGGTTGTTTCAAAATGGAGGATTAAACTATGGCAAGGAAAAAAGTTATAGCAGTTATAATATCATCGGTATTGATGGCAGCTATATTCTCAGGATGTGGAAGTGTAGAGGGGGATAACGCAGGGAATAAGAGTAATTCTGAAACAAAAAAAGAGGACGAAGGTATAGTGCTAAGTGTATTTGACGCACAGGCATACGGATTGGAAGAGTATGCGAAGGTAGTGGAAGCTTTTGAAAAGGAGCATCCGGGAGTTACTGTAGAAGTACAGCATGCTGCAAATGACAGCACCACTATATTACAGTCACGCATCAATTCCAATAATATTCCAGATGTATTTGCAGTAGAAACGGGAACATCCGCAAAGCTTTATTATGAGTATGCGTATGATTGGAGTGAAGATAATGATGTGACTGGTCTGTTCCTGGAAGATGCGTTAAAAACAGGGATGGATCAAGAAGGGAATATTAAATCGCTGCCATGGTCCTATGCTAATATGGGTTTACTATATAACAAAGAATGTTTTGAGAAAGCGGGAATTACGGAACTACCTGTTAATATGGATGAGCTGGAAGCGGCATGTGAGAAATTAAAGGCCTCCGGAATAACTCCTATTTCTCTGGCTGCGAAGGAAAGCTGGGTTCTCGGGCAATTGGCAACACATTTTATGATAGACAAGGATCTGGATGCAGAGGGAACAAATGATGCTTTAATGTCAGGTAAATTAACATTTGCAGACCTGCCAAATTGGGATAATCTTTTTCGCTTTTTGGATTTGGCTGTGAAATACGGAACGAATAAACCGCTGGAAATAGACTGGGAGCAATCGGAAAATATGCTGGCAAACGGGGATGCTGCTATCATTCATATGGGAGACTGGTGTCAGTCCACATTAGATTCCTTTAATCCTGATGCAGACCTTGCGTTTCTTCCTGTTCCGGTGGGAGAAACAGAGGAGGATGCAACGGTTCTCTCCTGCTGTAACTGGACATATATAGTAAATAAAAATTCCGAGAATCTTGAGCTGGCAAAAGAATACACAGAATATATATTAACCTCTGAAATGGGACAAGAATGGACATGTGACGGAGTCGGTGCAGCACCAGCGGTGAAGACTGACAGAGAGGTAAAAGGGTTGCTGGCAAATGATGCAAATAAATATATTACTGCAGGCAAGACAAATGGCTGGATTCACCCAATTGCTCCCAAGAGTTATTCAGAGACTTGCGGACCGTATTTACAGGCTTATATGACAGGCGAAATGAGTCAGGACGAAGTAACAGAACTTTTTCAGGAATTTTTCACAAACTAATATATAAAACCATAATATTGAAAGGATGCTAGAAAAACATCCTGATTAAAAGAGGAAATTCAACTTGATTTAATGAGCTGAATTTCCTCTTTTTATGATGTAATGGAAGTCCGTTATCTGTACGTATCCTGTTCTAAAGCCTAATCATGAAGGAAAATCTTCGAGATTTGCAGTTTGGAGGTATGCTGATACTAAAAGAATAGCATATAGTTAAAATACACTAAACCCAACCTTAAAAATTTTAATGTTCATAGAAAAATATTCTATGTTTTCTTTCTCTTACATCAGATATACTGTCAATATCAACAAAAACAAAGAACACGGAAAAAAGTGTCAAAGGAAAGGGAGAGAATAAGTATATGAAGAAAAAAATTGTTTTGATCACAATGGCGGTACTTTTTGGACTTTCAGCTACAGCATGCGGCTCTGGCGGTTCTTCGTCAGAAAAGACAGACACAACAAAAAAGACAGAAACAGAGGAACCGGCAGCCGAGACATCAGACGTGGCAAACAAAGACAAACCTTTAGTATGGTTTAACCGCCAGCCGTCCAACAGTTCTACCGGGGCACTTGATATGACAGCACTTTCATATAATGACAATACATATTATGTCGGATTCGATGCAAACCAGGGCGCTGAGCTTCAGGGCCAAATGGTAAAAGATTACATCGAGAAAAATATTGATAAAATCGACCGCAACGGTGACGGCGTGATCGGATACGTTCTGGCGATCGGTGATATCGGACATAATGATTCCATTGCTCGTACAAGAGGTGTTCGGAAAGCCCTTGGCACAGGAATCGACAAGGACGGCGATATCAACAGTGAACCGGTCGGAACAAATTCAGACGGATCAGCAGCAGCCGTACAGGATGGTTCCATAGAAGCAGGCGGCAAGACCTATACGATCCGTGAGCTGGCTTCCCAGGAGATGAAGAACTCCGCAGGTGCTACATGGGATGCGGCTACAGCAGGCAATGCAATCGGAACATGGGCATCCTCCTTTGGTGAGGAGATTGATGTTGTTGTTTCCAATAATGATGGTATGGGCATGTCCATGTTCAATGCATGGTCAAAGGACAACAAGGTTCCGACATTCGGATACGATGCAAACAACGACGCGGTAGCAGCTATCGCGGAAGGATACGGCGGAACGATTAGCCAGCATGCAGATGTTCAGGCATACCTGACCCTTCGTGTTCTGCGCAACGCCCTTGACGGAGCAGACATTGATACCGGTATCGGCACAGCGGATGAAGCAGGCAATGTTCTGGGCGATGACGTATATGTATACAAAGAGGACGAACGTTCCTACTACGCACTGAATGTAGCAGTTACTGCTGACAACTACCAGGACTTCACAGATTCCACAAAGGTTTATGAGCCGGTTTCCACTCAGCTTGAGGAAAGTTCACATCCTACAAAGAAGGTATGGCTTGACATCTACAATGCATCCGATAACTTCTTAAGCTCAACTTACCAGCCGCTTCTTCAGAACTATGATGGTCTTCTTAACCTGGATGTGGATTACATCGGCGGTGACGGACAGACAGAGTCCAATATCACAAACCGTCTCGGAAATCCAAGCCAGTACGATGCATTTGCCATCAACATGGTGAAGACAGACAATGCAGCTTCTTATACATCCTTGCTTAATCAGTAATATCCAGTAACTGTTCAGTCAGGTCTGCGCATTTACTGCGCTGACCGTGCAAAAGAGTAGTTACAATATCCATTGAAATGCAGACTATTAGGGAGAAGAAATTCTCCCTAATAATTTACGAAAATAGAAAGCCTGCGAAGCATGTTTTCTATTGTTTATGACTATAAAAATCATACAGGAGTAAAAATATATGGAAGATAAGAAAGATGATATCGTCTTATCCATACGCGGTATGAGCAAGTCCTTTGGCCGAAACAGAGTGCTGGACCATATCAACCTGGATGTGAAGCGCGGAACGGTCATGGGGCTTATGGGTGAGAACGGTGCCGGTAAGTCCACAATGATGAAGTGTCTTTTCGGTACCTATCAGAAGGATGAGGGCAATATCTTCCTTGAAGGCAGGGAAGTTAGCTTTTCCGGACCGAAAGATGCTCTTGAGAACGGTATCGCAATGGTTCATCAGGAATTGAACCAGTGTCTGGAACGAAATGTGATCGATAACCTGTTCCTCGGACGTTATCCCACCAATTCCATGGGAGTGATCGACGAGGGCAGAATGAAAAAAGAAGCCTCAGAGCTTTTCAGAAAACTGGGCATGACCGTAAACCTCACACAGTCCATGCGTCATATGTCTGTATCACAGAGACAGATGTGTGAGATCGCAAAAGCAATTTCCTATAACTCAAAAGTGATCGTTCTCGATGAGCCTACATCCTCACTGACAGTACAGGAGGTGGATAAGCTCTTTGAGATGATGAGAATGTTAAAAGAGCAGGGAATCTCCCTGATCTATATCTCTCATAAAATGGATGAGATCTTTGAAATCTGCGATGAGATATCCGTACTCCGTGACGGTAATCTGGTCATGACAAAGAGTTCCAAAGACACAGATATGAATGAACTTATTGCAGCTATGGTTGGGCGTTCTCTTGAAAACAGATTCCCGCCGGTTGACAATACGCCAAAGGATGTGATTCTGTCCATTCAGCATTTGTCCACAAAGTTTGAACCTCATTTACAGGATATTTCATTTGACGTAAGAGAAGGCGAGATTTTCGGGTTGTACGGCCTGGTTGGGGCAGGCAGGACAGAGCTTCTGGAAACCATCTTCGGTGTGCGCACCAGGGCGGCCGGGCGTGTTTATTTTAATAACCGTCTTATGAATTTCAGCAGCGCCAAGGAAGCCATGGAACATGGATTTGCCATGATAACAGAGGAGCGGAAAGCAAACGGCCTTTTTTTGAAAGGAGACCTTACGTTTAACACTACGATCGCCAACCTGGAACAGTATAAGTCGGGGGTGGCTCTCTCTGATTCAAAAATGATCAAGGCAACGGCAAACGAGATCAAAATCATGCATACCAAGTGCATGGGTCCGGATGATATGATCTCAAGTCTCTCCGGCGGCAATCAGCAGAAGGTCATTTTCGGAAAATGGCTGGAGCGCGGTCCCCAGATCTTCATGATGGACGAGCCGACGAGAGGAATTGACGTGGGTGCAAAATACGAAATTTACGAGCTGATCATCAATATGGCAAAACAGGGAAAGACCGTCATTGTTGTCTCTTCTGAAATGCCCGAGATTCTGGGAATCACGAACCGCATTGGAGTCATGTCAAACGGACACCTTTCCGGAATCGTGAACACAAAAGAGACAGATCAGGAAGAACTTTTAAGACTCAGCGCAAAATACCTATAATGAGGGAGATGGAAGGATATGGCGAAAGGAAACAGTAAGATTCTTACGGCTGAACAGGAAATACAGCTGCGTCAGCCAATCGAGGATTATGTCGGCAAGATTCAGGCAAAGATCGACAGCTTCAGAGTGGATGGAATAGACAAAGTGATCTCTCTTCAGAATAAAATCGACAGTATAAAGAGAGACCGTAATTTTACAAAAGAAGAGAAAGATGCCGAGATTGCCAAAATCCGGACAGAGATGGAGACGGCAAAGGCGGTCGAGGCAAAAAATAAAGATGAGGTTTCAAAACTGATATCCGATGCGGAGGCATATCTCAAAACGCATTTTGACAGGGATTATTATCAGCCGGTCAAAGAAAGCTGTGAGCAGGAAAAAGCAGCCGTCCAGGAAAAACACCGCAGAAGGATTGCGGAACTGGAAAAAGAGCATCAGCAGATCATGTCAAAACTTACGGATCATCAGGAGATAAAGGATGAAAAGTATGTTTATAAGAACCGGCTGTTTGACGCCAAAATGCAGTTGGAAAAGGACCTTCAGCAGGTAAAAGACAGAAGACATATGGCATATAACTACAAATATCATCTGATTGATATGCTTCGTATGTCAAAATTCACCTTTGTGGAGTCAAGAGCGCAGAAATGGGAAAATTATAAATATACATTCAACCGCAGAGCCTTTCTTCTGCAGAACGGATTGTATATTGCCATCATTCTGATCTTTATCATGCTGTGTGCGATCACACCTATGGTAAAAAATGTACCTCTGCTTACCTATAACAATGTATTGAACATTCTTCAGCAGGCTTCCCCCAGGATGTTCCTGGCGCTGGGCGTTGCCGGACTGATCCTCCTTACCGGTACGGACCTGTCCATTGGCCGTATGGTTGGTATGGGTATGACAACCGCAACGATCATCATGCATCAGGGCATTAATACAGGCGCGGTTTTCGGACATGTGTTTGACTTTACAGGTATGCCTATTGGTGTGAGAGTGATCCTGGCTCTGGTGGTTTGTATTGTGTTATGTACCTTCTTCACAGCGATCGCAGGCTTTTTTACAGCCAGATTTAAAATGCATCCGTTTATATCGACCATGGCGAACATGCTGGTCATCTTCGGACTTGTTACATACGCGACTAAAGGTGTATCCTTCGGTGCCATTGAGCCCACGATACCCAATATGATCATTCCTAAACTAAACGGTTTCCCCACCATCATTATCTGGGCAGTTGCAGCAATCGCAATTGTGTGGTTCATCTGGAACAAGACAACCTTCGGCAAAAACCTGTACGCAGTGGGCGGCAACCCGGAGGCAGCGGCAGTTTCGGGTATTTCTGTATTCGGTGTAACGGTCGGGGCTTTCATTCTGGCAGGTATTCTTTACGGATTCGGTTCCTGGCTTGAATGCGCACGAATGGTTGGCTCCGGTTCTGCAGCCTATGGTCAGGGCTGGGAGATGGATGCGATCGCAGCCTGTGTTGTGGGCGGTGTATCCTTTACCGGTGGTATCGGTAAGATCTCAGGCGTGGTAGTTGGTGTTATGATCTTCACAGCGCTTACCTATTCCCTTACCATTCTCGGTATTGATACGAACCTTCAGTTTGTATTTGAAGGTATCATCATCATTGCGGCTGTAACACTTGACTGTCTGAAATATGTGCAGAAGAAATAAATAGATATACTTGCCAAAAGGGTCAGAGATTGTTCTGACCCTTTTGGTCGATTTTGGAAAGGCTGACGTTTACATTTATTTTTGGATTTGCTATACTATTACAATACAAGGCGGATATACACGCACATGGAGACAAAAGATATGGATACATACGCAGTGCTTTTGGTAGATGATGAGGAAGAAGTGATTCAGGTCATCATGAAAAAAATCAACTGGGAAGGCCTGGGCTTCTCAGTCATCGGATATGCCAACAATGGCATGAAAGCCCTGGAAATGATGGAGGAATTCCAGCCCGATGTGGTGATGACCGATATTAAAATGCCCTACATGGACGGCATGGAGCTGTCCAACCGCATTAAAACAGAATATCCGGCAACCAAAATCCTGATCTTTACGGGATTTGATGAATTTGAATATGCGAAAGAGGCTGTCCACCTGGAAGTGGAGGAGTATATTCTGAAACCGGTCAATTCCATAGAACTGACCAATGTGCTCACCCAGCTCAAAATAAAACTGGATCAGGAGATCAGTGAAAAACGAAATGTGGAAATCCTGCAGAAATGTTATATGGAGTCCCTGCCTCTTCTGCAGGCGAACTTTTACTCCACGCTGGTGGAGGGAAGGATTCATGAAGATGAGATTCCGAAGTATCTCACAGATTATCAGATTTCTTTTCCGGGACCATGTTTCTGCTGTCTTGTCATACATACATCATCCAGTCAGGTGCCGAAGGATATGAATCCTTTGCTGCTGTCCACGTCTGTCCATAACCAGGCCAGGGAACGTCTGGGCGAAAAGTGGCAGGCAAAATGCTTTTCTTATCTGGGAAATACCATTCTGATCGCACAGCTTAAAAATGAATATGAAGTCTCGGAACTGACCGATGAATGTGACAGGTTCTGTAGATATGCACATCGTATCATCGGCGCTGTGGTCACAGTGGGAATCGGCCAGGTCTGCAGAAATATCATGGATCTGCCCCAGTCTTACAGCGGTGCCAGGGAGGCGGTTTCCTACCGGGTGATCTATGGTGCCTCCAGGGCGATCAATATGAAGGAGATCGCTCCCCAGGAGATGAGCACAACGGATTTCGCCAGCGACGCGGAACTGTCTGAACTGTTTAAAATGATCCGTTTAAAGTCAGCCGATGATGTTGTCCGGGCAGTCAATCAGTATCTGGATCATATCTCTTTTCCTGCAAAATCCCTGCAGCAGCACCACATTGATATCATGGAACTGGTAAGTGCTCTGTACCGATTTTCTGCAAATAATGATATTGCGCCGGAGGATTTTTCGGGGGATATGCGGACACTGTATGGCAGCCTTCTTGATCTGGGGCCTGATGCGCTGCGGAAATGGCTCGTTGATCTCAGCCTGTCCTTCCGTGAAAAATTGATCAGTGCCAGAAGCAGGTCCACGAAATCCATTGTATCCAGAGCCATGGAATATATCCGCAGCAACTATTCGGATGAGGAACTTTCACTGGACAATATCTGTGAGGTTCTGGGCGTGTCAAATTCCTATTTTTCTACGATTTTTAAAAAAGAGACCGGCAATTCCTTTATCGGCTGTCTGACGGATTACCGGATGGACCGGGCGTCACGCCTGCTGATCGAGACAAATGAGAAAAGTTATATCATAGCGAAGAGTGTGGGGTACACAGATCCCAACTATTTTAGTTATGTATTTAAGAGGCGGTTTGGAGTGTCACCTTCAAAGTACAGAACGGAGCATACAGAAAGTGAAAAATAAGTTTTTCGGACGTTTGAAAAGCGTGAAGCCCAGGGGCATACAGTCAACGATCATGTTTGCCATCTCCGTTATATCTATTTCCATCATGCTGATCCTGGGGATCGTGATGTACATCAGGTTTTCCGTTTTATCCCGGCAGGAGATCATACAAAGCACGCAGAAACTGATGGAACAGGCAGGAGAGAATCTGGAAGATTACCTGGGCAGTATGCGGCAGATTTCAGACGCGGTCTATTATAACGTTATAAAAGAAAATGATCTGTCCAATCAGGATATGGATATCCAGAGAGGGATGAATCTTTTGTATGAGGCGAACAGAGACAGCCTGCGCAGCATTGCCATTTACAATAATTACGGCAGCCTGATGGCAGCGGAACCCCTTGCGTCCCAGAAAGAGGACCCGGATGTGACCAGGCAGGACTGGTTCAAACGTGCTATGGGGGAAATGGAAAATATGCATTTTTCCACACCCCATATCCAGAACCTGTTTGATGACGGCACCTTCCGGTATTACTGGGTGATTTCTCTGAGCCGCGTGGTTGAGCTGACCAATAAGGGGGATTCCCAGTTAGGCGTCCTGCTTGTGGATATGGATTATTCCAATATCTCCCGGATGATGAAACAGATCAATACCCTGAACAACGGACAATATTATTATCTGTGCGACAGCAACGGGGAAATTATCTATCACATGCGGCAGATACAGATCAGCGATGGAATCGGCAGTGAGAACAGTAAAACAGCCGCAAAATACAAGGACGGTGTCTACGACGAGACCTTTGAGGGGGAACACCGCAAGGTGATCGTCAACACCATAAGCTACACCGGATGGAAGCTGGTCGGAGTGATCCCTTATTCCACATTTACACACGGAATGGTCAATATCCGGTATTTTATCATGGTGCTCATGCTCTTGATGGCAATGATGCTTGTGATCATCAACCGCGTTGTGTCTGTCAGGATTTCCAGCCCTATTTTGAAACTGAATAACTCGGTCATGGAATATGAGGCGGGGGAAAAGCCGGAGATTTATACGGGAGGCTCCCTGGAAATCCGGCATCTGGGGGATTCCATACAGCGGTCCTATGAGCAGATTGACACCCTTATGCGTAAAATTGTGCTGGAACAGAATGAAAGAAGAAAAAGTGAGCTGGATGCTCTGCAGAGCCAGATCAATCCCCACTTTTTATACAATGCCCTGGAATCGATTACGTGGATGGTGGAGGGGGAGCGGAACGATGATGCTGTATTTATGATCTCACAGCTTGCAAGGCTCTTTCGGATCAGCCTTTCCAAGGGCCGCACGGTGATCAGTGTAAAAGATGAACTGCAGCATGCCCAGAGCTATATGAATATTCAGAAGGTCCGGTATAAAAACGCGTTTTCCGTTACATTTGACGTGGATCCTTCCATATATTCCTATTGTACGGTGAAGCTGATCCTACAGCCGATTCTGGAAAATGCCATTGCCTATGGCGTCAGCAGCATGGATGACTGCGGAGAGATCAGGGTGACCGGAACCATGAGAGGGGAAAATATTGTTTTCTCGGTGGCAGACAACGGAATCGGAATGTCAGAGGAAGAGGTGAGCCTTATCCTTACGGACAGCAAACGGGTACATAAACACGGGTCCGGTGTTGGCCTTGTGAATGTGAACAACCGCATTCAGATTCTCTTTGGAAAAGAATACGGCCTTACCGTTGAAAGTGAACCGGATGAGGGGACCACCGTCTCCATCTGTATGCCGGCGGTTCCTTATACGGAGGAAAACAGCAGGATTCTGGAGAAGGGCTATATCTTCAGCCGGGAAGAAATGATTGACAGGAAAACACAGGGTAAATAGAGATGAAAAACAGCAAAAGATTGTTTATTCTGATAGAAGCGGTTCTGGCCGCAATGGTGATTGTACTGGCCTTTGTCATGCTTCAGGAGAAAAACGGCAGGGATCTTGACAAGGTCTCCGTGATCATCCAAAATTCTGATGACAACCAGTGGTCCGCATTCAAATACGGGCTCAGAATGGCAGCGGAGGACCGGAAAATAGAAATGTTTGTCGTCAGCACGGGGGGCACACTGACTGCAGAGGAGGAAAAGAGCCTGATCGAACGCGAGATTGAGAACGGGGCAGATGCAGTTATAGTACAGCCCGCTCCGGATGCTGACACGGAAAACATGTTAAGAGATGTGGAAAAGAAAGTTCCTGTCATGCTGGCAGGGTGTACAGCGTCAAAGGAAAAAGAGGACTCCGCCCTGCCGGTCACAGAGCCGGACCACTATGCCATGGGCACGGCCCTGGCGGAGGAACTGCTGAAAGATTACAGCGGAAATATAGAAGGTAAGACAGTGGGAATCCTCTCAGAGACCGCTGATTCGGAAGCGGCAGCCAACCGGGAGAAAGGATTTCTCGATGGATTGAAAGACACAGGCGCTGTGATAAGCTGGTCTGTATATGATTCCTTTTCGGAGACAGACGAAAATGCGCTGGAGTTCCGTTCGAGGGTGGATTTTGTCATTGCGCTGGACGACAACAGTCTGAGGACAGCCGGTAAATATTCTGCAGCCAAGAATCTGCACGGAGCTCTGGTGTATGGAATCGGCAATTCCACGGAGGCGGTCTATTATCTGGACACAGGCTTTGCGGAATGCCTGGTGGTGCCCGATGAATTTAATGTGGGATATCAAAGTCTTACCGAGACGGCAGAAAGTCTGGATGATTATTTTCACACAATGCAGAACAGAACTGTTTCCTATACGGTGATCCGCAGGGATACACTGTTTTCAAAAGAGAATCAGGAAGTTCTTTTTACAATGAGCCAGTAGAGTACGCTTTAAGCGGCCGGAAGAAATCAGGGGTATAGTATGAGAGGAAAAAACATATTGGCAGCAGGATTGATCTTCTGCATGAGTACACAGCTCTTATGTGCCTGCCAAAAGCAGCAGCCGGCTGTGTCTGACAAGGTTCACGCGGGGGTGATCTGCTATAATCAGAGTGATACCTTCCTGGATGAGCTGATCACTTGTTTTAAAGAAAAGCTCAGTGACTATGGAAGTGAGGAGTTTAAGACCACTGTGACACTTAGGGACGCCGCCGGTTCACAGAGGACCCAGAATGACCAGGTGAAGGAACTGATTGACGCGGGCTGTAATGTCCTCTGTGTAAACCTGGTGGATCGGGCGGACCCATCGGAGATCATTGACCTTGCCAGGGATAATAATGTGCCTATCATATTTTTTAACAGGGAACCCGTTGCTGAGGATCTGATGCAGTGGGACGGTCTTTATTATGTGGGCGCAGAGGCAAAGCAGTCCGGAGTCATGCAGGGGGAACTGGCAGTAGACGTAATACAGGCAGACAGCCGCATAGACCGCAACAAGGACGGCAGGATCCAGTATGTAGTGCTGGAAGGAGAACCCGGCCATCAGGATGCCATCATCCGCACGGAAAACGCGGTGGATACCTTGAAAAACAACGGCATTGAACTGGAGAAACTGAGCTATGGAATCGCGAACTGGAATCGTGCCCAGGCACAGAACAGGATGTTATTGCTGATCAGTCAGTACCAGAATAAGATAGAGCTTGTTTTAGCCAACAATGACGATATGGCGCTGGGCGCCATTGATGCCTACAAGAAGTTGAATTATTCAGAATCTGCCCTTCCGGTATTTTTGGGGATCGACGGCACGGATGTGGGACTCCAGGCAGTCCTGGACGGGGAAATGTCCGGAACGGTATATAACGATAAAGAAGGACAGGCAGAGGCTATGGCAGAGCTGGCAGTTGCCCTTGTGTCAGGTAAGGGGATGGAAGATATTAAGTTCGAGAAGGATAAGTATATCTATCTGCCTTATTCTAAGGTTACGATGGATAACGTGGAGGATTATCTGCCGGAACCCGCAAATTACAGATAAACGTAGGCTGCGGTCTTTCTGCATGGAGATACGCACAGGAAGGAAGTGAACAGGCGAACTCTGACCGGGGAATGCATTTGGCATTCTCCGGTTTTTATTAAATTAAAAAAATACAAATCTGTCATCAAATGCAAAACTTTACAAAAATCATGTCAAACTTGTCATTCACTCATCTGTAATCGATTCCCTTTTTTCGATAGAATAAATACATACAAACAACAGCCGTCCGGCTCATCAAAAGCTTCTTAACGGCTGAATTTCCGTATCAGTTCAAGATATTTGAACGACTACAAATTTATAGAAAACAGGGAGGATTACATATGTTACAGGTAAATCATTTATACAAGAGCTACAAGACAGGGAACACCACTTACGAGGTGTTAAAGGACGTTTCATTTTCCATAGAGGAAGGCGAATTCGTGGCAGTTATGGGGCCGTCCGGTTCCGGGAAAACAACCCTTTTAAACTGCATTTCCTGCTTCATCCCTCACGACAAAGGAGAAATCCTGCTGGACGGGGTCAATATTTCCAATATGAAAGAGGAGCAGATCGCCAAGATAAGAAACGAAAAGCTGGGATTTGTTTTTCAGGATTTTATGCTTCTGGACGGGCTGAATGTTTTTGAAAATGTATGTGTCCCGAAAGTCATCCATCAGGAACCGTACAGGCAGATGGAGACAAAAGCGGAGAAGCTTCTGAAAATGTTTGAGATCTCCGATATCGCCGGCAAATTTCCGGCAGAGATATCCGGCGGCCAGAAGCAGCGTGCCGCAGTGGCAAGAGCGCTGATGAACAATCCACTTCTGATCCTTGCGGATGAGCCTACCGGCAATCTGGACAGCCGTTCCAGCGAAGCCGTGATCGGAGCTTTTCTGGAGGCGCAGAAGGAATTGAATGCAACCACATTTATGGTGACACATGACAGTTTCTCTGCCAGTTACTGTGACCGGGTGATCGTGATGAAGGACGGAACCGTTTATACAGAATTGACCAATAATGGAAATCACAGGGAATTCATGGAAGAGCTTTTAGATGTTTTGAGAAAAATGAACGGTGGTGAATAGAATGAAGCTGAGCGGATTATTTGCAAAATTACGGAAAAACAACAAAAAGGAATATATGCAGTTCCAGTTCTGCATGTCCCTGTCCATTCTTTTGATCACATCGTATCTTGTTATGTATGGGAGTGACCTGGTGCAGAAAACACTGCCGAATGGGGGTGACTCCAGAAAAATAGCGGATATGATCTTCTTCCTTGCAGCAGCAGGCTGCATTATGTTCAGTATCTACGCGGCAAGTCTGTTTTTGAGATATAAGAGCAGAGAGACAGGGATTTTCCTTGCACTTGGTGCCGGAAAAAGTAAACTTGGCAGGGCTTTATTTACAGAGATCGGCAAGATGATGGTCAGATGCTCCGTTGTGGGAATTCTGCTTGGCATTGGTCTTGCAAGTGTTATCGGTGTTATTTTTGAGCATATTGCAAGCAGCGGGAATGATAACCATTTTTCCCTCTCATTTTTGGGAATTGCAGGAGGAATTGTCTACTGCATGCTCCTGATTATCTGTGTGGCTGTGATGTGTGTGCGTTTTATGAAGAGAAGCAACGTTATGGATATCATCAATGAGCAGCGCAAACAGGAGCCGCTGCGAAAGGGCATCACATTATCTTACCTGATATCCGGTATCGTGATGATTCTTGTGGGGGTTTTTATAGGATATTTTGTGCCTATCCTCTCCGTTAACATCAGCGGACACTGGATGGGGGCCTGGACCAATTTGTTTTATATTCTGGCCGCTGTTGGGCTTTACCGGATTTTAGTCTACTCCATCGCCTCACACAGGAAAGGAAAGAATGCGCAGAAATATTATGATAACATGATATCCTACGGCATGTTAAAATTCCAGGGAGGTTCCATTGTCAGAAATATGCTGGTGATCGCATTACTGCTTATGGGAGTACAGTTTGGCGTCTTTTATCTGCCGCTTCAGGGGGGCGACAATTACGGAGAATATGAAGACGATATCTCTTACCGCTATCCCATGGATGCAGATGAACTGTCAGAGGAAGAAGTATTTGCCATGGCTGATAAGTATCAGGTATCTGTGCAGGATTACCGGGAGGAGGAATTTATTCAGGTTCTGGGGGACGGTGTAAACCGTGAGGACATGGATGAAAATAATAATATGATTGAGGAATACAACGAAAAATATTTTTATTACGAATGCATCAGCGCAGCGCAGTTTGAAGCCATGACAGGAAAAGAGACCGAGATCGCAGAGGGGCATTACAGGGTAATCCAGTCAAAATCGGGCTATGAAAATATTTTTAACAGATTTGACGATACAACCAGGCTTTATCTGCAGAATGAAGAAGATTTCATTTCTATGGAATATGACGGACTGGAGATATACCGCTCTCTTGTGATAGGAGCAGGGTATGGTGAGGATTCCAGGTATATCCTGAATGATGCGGACTATGAAAAGCTGAAGGCAGATATCAGCCAAGACAAGATTATCCGCCAGGTACTGTTTCAGGTGGAAGACAGCAAAGAGACCTACGCATTCAGCAAAGATCTCTATGAACAGTTCTGCAGCAGGGCCCCCGAAAGCATGAATCATATTGGGGCATACAATGCATATCAGGCAAAAGTGCAGGGAGAGGAATATGGATACGATCTTCCGGGTATTTATGACGGCAAAAGGCCTGCTTTAGAGGCAGACTGGCTCTACAAGCCCTCCATTGTGCCGATGGAAAAGGAAAACAGTATTATGAGACGTGCCATCTTTTTACTGCTGTTTGTATACATCGCTGTGATATGCCTGGCTGCTGAAAGTATTATCTTATACACAAGAAGCCAGAACGTAGCCATGAAAAACAGCCAGATATTCAAAGATCTGGAAAAGCTGGGTGGAAATAAGAAATACCTGCGCAGGCTTCTGAAAAGCCAGTTGGCAAAAACCTTTGTACTGCCTACGATCATGGGATGTCTTCTGATGTTTTTATATGAGCTGCTCCTTCTGTGGCAGAATGACGGCATTCTTACAACGGGTGAAATAAAAGTTGCCGGATTGATGCTGGCGGTCATTGCCCTGATAGGACTCTATCAGTTTGCTTTGTACAAGATTTCCATGAAGAACGCAGCAGGTGTTCTGGAGATTTAAAAGTACGGTTCACGTTTTGCTGTACCGCGAGGTGTTTTCGGGCCAAAAGTGGTTATGCCATTGCACAAGCGTATCCTATCCCCTATAATATAAGAAAGACGGAGACGAAGAGGGGGAAGGATATGCTGAAAATAGCAGTCTGTGACGATGAGGCATCCGCAGTTGCCCTGTCGGAGAAATATACCAGGCAGTGCCTGAAGACCTGCGGGGCCGTGGCAGAGATAACGACCTATACAAGCAGCAGGAATCTGCTGTATGACATTTCCGAGGATGGATTTCATTATGATCTGATCCTTCTGGATATCGAGATGCCGGATACGGACGGCATGGAACTGGCGGCAGAAATAAAGCCTTTTCTGCCGGATGTGAAGATCATTTTCATCACTTCCCATCTGGAATATGCCATTGATGCATATGAACTCGCCATATTCCGCTATGTTCCGAAAAATGATATGGAAAAACGCCTGACAGCAGCCATCACGGACGCTGTCAGGCTGCTTTTGCTTGAAGAGGGAGATTCCTATACCATAAAAAACGGCAGTTCTCTGGAAAAGGTAATGTATCGTGACATTTATTACATTATGAAAGATGGAAAAAATTCTGTGTTTCACACTTCCAGGGGAATCTCAAAAGTCCGGAAAAGTCTGCAGCAGGTATATGAGGAACTGCAGGCAGAAGAATTTATTTTCACGGACAGGGGTTGTATCGCAAATATCATCCACATTATGCAGCTACAGAAGCAGTCACTGGTTTTAAAAAACGGGGAGGAGCTGCCTGTCAGCCGTTCCCATATGCAGGGGGTAAAAGAACAGATCACAGCGTATTGGGGGGCACATATATGATGGGATGGATGGTGTTGGTTTCCGGCTTTTTTACAGACAGTATCTGCATTTTGCTGTACTTCTTTCTCATCCGTACCTGGGACGGCGGCAGGAAAGAAAAAAGCCATACAGCGGTATTGGGGACAGCGTTTTTCCTGGCAGCCTTGTCAGGTCTTCTTTTTATACTGAAAGTGCCGGAATTTCCGATATTGACTGTGCAGGTTATTCTGGCGGCATCTGCCGGAGCATGGATTTATGGAATCAGGAGAAAAAGGGCTCTGTTTCTGGCTGTAGAATATGCAATGGCACTCAGCCTGTGGAAGTTTATCCTATGCGGAGCTATTGGTGTTATACTGCGCATGGATACCCTGCCGGGCAGAGGGACAGGGGGAAATCTGGCTGCGGACTGGATCGTTTGTGTGCTCACAGGTGTGTTATCCTTTTTTCTTTATAAAAAAAGGGAGGAGGAGAAGTCTGTCCGGCAGATACTGTCCAGGACCGCAGTTGCGGGACTGATACTGACAGTGACGCTCACGGAGCAGAATATTCTTCCCATAGGAGAAGAGGAAATGCTGGCTCCTCTTATATTTGCCATGGTCCTTCTCATGGGAATGCTGGTGTATTATACGCAGAGGCAGTACGAGAGGGAAAAGGAGCTGGCAGAATTAAAATCTACCCAGAAGGAGCTTTTAGAGAGGGATTACAGGCGGCTCAATGAAATCTATGCGGGTAATGCAAGGCTTTTTCATGATTTTCACAACCATATGACAATTCTGGGACAGCTTCTCAGGGAGGGAAAAACAGAGGAGGCATCCGCTTATCTGGAGGACATACAGGGGCCTGTCAAGAGGATTGCCAAAACAGTATGGACCGGGGATGAAACCATGGATTACCTGATCAACAGCAAATTGATGGCGGCAAAGGAAAAGCAGATCCATATGGAGATCAATATAGAATTTCCTAGACAGACGGGCATACGCAGCGCTGATTTGTGTGCGGTTCTCGGGAATCTTCTGGACAATGCACTGGAAGCGGCAGGGCAGGCAGAGGATGACAGCAGACGCAGCATTTGGCTGACCATACGGCGCATCAATCATATGCTGGTCATAAAGGTTCAAAATACCTGTGAAAAACAGCCTGTGCGGGAAAATGGGGAATGGATGACCACAAAAGAGGACAAATCCCTTCATGGATGGGGATTGAAGAGCGCTGCCGCCGCAGTGGAAAAATATAACGGCACCCTGCTGAACCGTTGGGAGAACTCTGTGTTTACAGCTACGGCGGTCATGTATTACCGGGAACAGGAGGAAATGTAAAGTTTCCATTTGCGGACAAAATGCCTCCATTTACGCCCAAATCCGTACAGCGGATTCCTCTGTGCTATGATAAGACCATAGAAAAAAGCAAAGAGGAGGAATCAAATATGCGTCATTATTACTTTCGTTTATTCTTTGGAATCATCTGGCTGTTGGCAGCATTGGTAAGCTTTCTCTCGGCAAATATCTGGTTTGGTATCCTGTATATAGTGTTGGGAGCTTGTTTTCTTCTTTCGGCATATCATTTGGGAAAGGACAGGGAGGACAAATGAAAGCAGAATTTTCCGTAAAAGGCCTTACCGCCTGGTATGTGAAAGAGAAGCCGGTTCTGCAGAATCTGACCTTTCAGTTACAGGAACATGAGGCAGTGGGGATGATCGGGTTGAACGGTGCGGGTAAGACCACCTTGCTCAATTGTCTCTGCGGCCTTCATGACCGGTTTCAGGCAGAACACATCCAATGGGAGGGCGAAGATATCTCTTTGAGAAATCCTGCATTTATGTCACGCAGATATGCTGTTTTTGACGGGGAGGCGCCTTTCGGATATTTTACATTTCGGGAATATCTGGCCTATGTATTCGGCACATACAAGAGGCAGGTTCCTGATATAGAAACGCTGGTGCAGGGGTTTTCCTTTGAGAAATATGAAGATGTACTGATAAAAGAGCTGTCTACCGGTAATAAAAAGAAAGTGTATCTCATCACAGCATTTGCGCTGCGCCCGGAGCTTCTCTTCCTGGATGAACCGGTTAACGGGCTGGATTTTCAGAGTACGGAATTTTTGTATACGCAGATCAAAGAATATAAGGAGCACGGGACGGTTTTCTTTTCTTCCCACGTGCTGGAAAGTGTGTCTCTTACAGCGGACAGGATTCTGCTTCTGAAGAACGGAAGCATGGAGGAGCTTAAGGACAGGGAATGGAAAGAAAACGGGGATATAAGAGAGGTGCTTCGTCATGTATGAGACTTTTGCAGTGTTCTTAAAAAAGCTGCTGGGTAAGCGCTGGGAACGCGCTGGCAGGTCTTTTTTATACTGTGGGATCGGAGTTACCGCCACTTATGCCGTCTGGGGCAGCATAGTCATCAGGGAAGAGATTTTTTATCTGATCCTGCTGGTGTTCTCGGCTGGTGTTATGTGGAAAGCCCTGTCTTCAGAGGAGAATCGTGTGGATCTGCGCGGTGTTCTGATGCTTCCGGTTCCCGGCAGTAAGGCAGTGCGGGCCTTTGCTGCGGCCCTTGCCGTCTATACCGTGGTGACGAAAACAGCGTTTCTGCTGACCGTTCTTCTGGCAGTGTCCGGCTTTGAGCCGTGGAAACTTGTAAACGGCCTTATCTGCGCGTTTCAGGTCTGCTTCTGTACGGCGGCGGGATACTGGCTGCTTTGTAAAAAAAGATTTCCGGCAGCAGCAGTGCTGGCAGCGGGAGAAGGATTCCTTGTTTTGGGAGCGGGAAAATACAGCCGGATGTTTCTGGTGCTTGCCTCTATGGGCGTACTGGCGGTGCTGCTTGGAAGAGCTGACCCCTGCTTACTCTGCCGGTCCCGTACAGGAGCTGCAAAACGGGTGGGAAGCCTGACAGGAGACGGAAAAAAGGGAAATGTACTACGGTACCTGTTCCGGTATATGGCCTCACACGGCAATTATATGGTGAACACGCTGGCTCTGTGCGGACTTGGCCTGATGTTCTCCTTTTTTATTCCTAAAATGGGCGGCATAAGCATGATGCCCATGGGATTTGCCCTGTTGTCCCTGAACACGCCGGTGTCGATTCTGTTGTCCTCAGACCGCAGGCTCTGCCGGGGGATTCGCATGCTGCCCGGACAGATTGGGCGGTTTGCTGTTCCTTATGGCATATTTATAGCATGTAATTTACTGGTGCCGGAATCTGTATTTTTCCTTTCCTGTGCAGTACAGTTCCCGGAAGTGGGGATGGGAGAGGCCTTTACCGCTCTGCTTTTTATCCTGCACAGCGCCCTGCTTCTCACAGCGCTGGAGTGGAAATTTCCACTGACAAAATGGAAAATTGAAAGTGACCTGTACCATCATCCCAGGAAATACTGCGTGCCCGTGATCATGCTCCTGTGTGCAGTCCTGGTCAGCACATGGCCTGTGATGAGTTATGTGATGCTTGGTCTTCTTGCCGGGGAGGCGGGCTGGCTGGCAGTGAAAGTGAGAGGTGAGAGAATATGAAGGAGACACATAAATGTCCGAAGTGTGCATCACACAACATTGTACGCATACCGGATAACTTCCGGTATGCCAGCGGAAATAATATCTATACCACAACAATGACACTCTTGGGAAAAATACCGGTGATCCGCTACGTCTGCTGCGACTGCGGATACGTGGAGAACTGGGTAGAACAGCCATGGGAGCTGGAGAAATTAAGAAAAACCTTCGGTGGGAAATGAGAGGAAGAGTTACTGTTCACTGCGTGCCCGGCAGCACGCTTCGCGATGCACAGATATGGAGCATTTTGCTCCATATCGCGCCGGCTGCCTCGGGATTTTCATGCCTTCGGCCTGAAAACACCTCGCGGGACAGTGGCATGTGAACAATAACGGGAGGAGCTTCTGTCCGGTCCTTTTCCTATCTTTGCCCTTGCATATCGCTGTTAAAAGAGATATAATAAGACAAAAGTGCGTGCACGAGTACATTTTGGGCAGGAGGATTATTATGCCAGTAACATTACAGCAGATAGCGGAAGCGGCCGGGGTGTCCAGAGGGACGGTGGACCGGGCGCTGAAGGACAGAGGAAGAGTCCGGCCGGAAGTGGCGGAGAAGATAAAGAATATAGCAAAGGAAATGGGGTATCAGCCCAGTCTTGCGGGCAGGGCCCTTGTTATGGCAAAGCGGAATCTGAAAATCGGGATCATCATGCAGTCAGCCCAGACCCCTTTCATGGTACAGGTCTATGAGGGGATGAAAGCTGCCAAACAAGAGGTGGAAAGTCTGGGCGGTACTGTGGAGATCTTTCGTGTGGACGGCGTGGATGCAGGCCGTGTCATGGAAATCATGCAGGAAATGAAGGAGCAGGAGTATTCGGGCATTGCCCTGTCTCCGTCCGAAGATACCATGCTCAAGAAGATGATCAATCAGTTTTCCGAGGAGTATGGCATTCCTATTATCACCTTTAACTCGGATATTGAGGATACGAAAAGGATATGCTTTGTGGGGCAGAATACCATCCAGAGCGGAAGGACTGCCGCCGGGTTAATGGGAGAGATCACAGGCGGCAAAGGGGAGGTGGCTGTGATCTCCGGCCATATTTCCAACCCTGCGCTGAACAACAGGATCAGGGGCTTTCAGTCCGAGATATTGGAGAGCTTTCCTGGCATCCAGCTTGTGGGAACAAAATATTCCTATGATGACGAGTGGGTGGCAGCCAAAATCGTGGAGGAGCTGCTGGAGCAGTACCCGGATCTGAAGGGAATCTACGTGACAGGAACCGCAGTAAAGGGCGTCTGCGAAGCATTGGTAAAACAGGAAAAGGAACGGGAGATCAAAGTAATAGGCAACGATTTTCTGGATGAGAATAAAAAATGGGTAGAACGGGGAGCCATCAATTTTCTCATCGGCCAGGATTCCTATATGCAGGGATATGAACCGGTGATGATGCTGTTCCACTTACTTTTTGATGATGAAAAACCGGAATCTGTTTACCGGTATGCAGAGATTGTGATAAAAAACAGATATAATTTGTAGCAGTATGACCGCTTTTCAGGCGGTCATACTGTGGTTAACACAGAAAAATGACATATCCGCCGGAAAAAAGTATCTGAGGCACTTCAGCCGATTATTCCAAATGAAAAGAAAAAATATACGTGCACGCATCTTACATTACTAATATATACTCAAGATTTAATCATTATAATCCATAAATAATATAAAAATTACCATAAATATAGCTTGGAAAAGAATAAATAATAATGCTCCATTACTAAGCTAAAGTAAAAATAAACAAAATTCCAGTCTGTCATCCAGGATAAAACTGGAAATAATAAACAACATGCACAAAAACATTGTTTGTTTTTTATCAATTAGCAAAAGTTAATAAAAATAGACTGTGAATCTTGTACAAAAAAACCATAGCATTCACGTGAACGCTATGGCATGATTGCATCATCAAGAAAGAACAAAAACAAAAAAACAAATAACTGGGAAACAATGAAAAAGAGAAATGGAGGATATGTATTATGTTAAGAGTAGGAGTTATCGGATGCGGCGGAATGGGTAAGGATCACATCAAAAGACTGACAAACAAGATTCAGGGAGCTGAGGTAGTCGCAGTATCAGACGTATTTGAGGAGAGTGCAAAACAGGCGGCAGCCATCTGCGGAGCAAAGGTATACACAGATGCAAACGAACTGATCAACGACCCTGATGTGGACGCAGTGTTCATTGTATCTCCGGGATTTGCACATGTAGAATCTCTTCTGGCAGCCATCAAGGCAGGAAAGAGAATTTTCTGTGAGAAACCGCTCTGCACAACTGCTGAGGACTGCCTGAAGGTAGTTGAGGCTGAGGTGGAATCAGGAAAACATCTGATTCAGCTTGGATTTATGAGAAGATACGACAAAGGCTATATGCAGGTGAAGGAAGCCCTCACATCCGGTGAATACGGCGAGCCCCTGATTCTTCACTGCACACACAGAAATCCGGAAGTCGGAACCAACTACACAACTCCAATGGCTGTTCATGATACAGCAATCCATGAGATTGACGTGCTTCACTGGTTAGTGGATGATGAGTATGAATCCGCACAGGTTATTATGCCGAAAGTGACAAAATATTCTCACTCTGAATTAAAAGACCCGCAGATCATGCTGCTCCGCACTAAAAAGGGTGTATGCATCGACGTTGAAGTATTTGTAAACTGCAAATTCGGATATGACATTAACTGTGAAGTAGTTTGTGAAGACGGCGCGATCAAGATGCCTTCACCGATTTACCCAAGCATCCGCAAAAATGCAGCCGTTGCCACAACCATCGACACAGACTGCTTCGTAAGATTCAAAGACGCTTATGATACAGAGGTTCAGGACTGGGTTGATGCTGCAGCTGAGGGCGTGATCAACGGACCGACCGCATGGGACGGATACCTGGCAGCTATCACAGCAGACGCACTTGTGAAAGCACAGGAGACAGGCGCAGTAGAACAGATCAACGCTGCAGTTGAGAAACCGGAGTTTTATAAATAAGCCGAAGTACGGCAATAAACCAAAATACAATAGAAATGAAGCCGGATGCACCAGACAAAGCATCCGGCACAAATAAGACAAAAACCGAAAGGATGGTATATATTATGAAACTTGGATTTAATGAGGCAACAGCACTGGAATGTAAAGGACAGTCCCTTCTGGCTGATATGGAAATGTGTGAAAAATACGGATTTGATTATATTGAGATTCGTTTTGACTGCGTAAAAGATTATCTGCAGGAGCATACCCTGGAGGAATTGGCTGACTGGTTCAAAAACCATCATCTGAAACCATGGGCATACAACACCCTGATCTATTTCAACCAGAGAGACGAAGCAGGTAAAAAAGAAATCGACGATGAAGTGGATTTCATCCTGAAAGTTTCCAAAGCGATTGGTATGAAAATGCTGATCACAGTTCCGAATTTTGACGTAAAAGACAAAAGTGTCAGTGAAATCAAGGAAGAAGCTGTGGAAAGACTCCGCTATTTATCAGACAAAGTAGGCGCTGATATGAAAATATCCCTGGAGTTCTGCGGTGCACCAAACTGTTCCATCAATCAGTTCGGCACAGCATATGATGTGGTAAAAGCAGTAGACCGTGACAATGTAGGTATCACAGTTGACACCTTCCATTTCCATGAAATGTGCTCTAAACTGGAAGATTTAAAAGCAGCAGACGGCAAGAAAATCTTTGCTTACCACTTAAATGACTGCGAAGACCTGCCCCTTGGCTCCTGCGGCGATGACAAACGTCTGTGGCCGGAAGAAGGTGTGGTAGACCATGCAGGAATCGCTGCAGCTTTAAAAGAGATCGGATTCGACGGCGTGTGCACGATCGAAGAGTTCCGTCCGGAATATTACGCTATGTCCCATGAGGAGAACGTGAAAAAAGCTGCTGAAGTGACCAAGGCATTTGTAGAAAAATATTTCTAAACGATATATGTGCCCTTTGCAGGGCATAAGGAGATGGGATAAGCAAAAATGACAGGCTGTGCAAACTCCAAACGCTGAATGTGAAGACAGAAAAGCGCAGGGCTTGTCACAGAATGAGAGGAAGGAGCAGGGCGGATGGGTAAGCTCCGCCCTGTAAAAGGTGATAGTATGGCAAAGGGAGGAATTCCCGAACTGCTGAATTTTAAGCAGAAGGGTAAAGATATGAATGAATTCATCAAAGTCCCAATGTCGGAAAAGCTGGCGTACTGTTTTGGTGACCCGGCGCTGACTTTGATGTATACGATGACAACAACACTGCTGATATATTTCTACACGAACGTGGTAGGCATATCTGCAGGCGCAGTGGGTATGATCATGCTGCTCTCCAGGGTATTTGACGGATTTTCCGATGTGCTCATGGGAACTATTATTGACAGGACCCATTCCAAATACGGAAAGGCCAGAATCTGGATTCTCCGACTGGCGATCCCGTATGCATTGGCAGCCATTTTGCTGTTTACCATGCCTCCCATGGGGGATATGGGGAAGATTATTTATGCATTTGTAACTTATAACATTATGAACACAGTGGTATATACCGCAATCAGCCAGCCTTTCCATGCACTTGGTTCACTTATGAGCCGTGACAGGAGAGAGAGGGACGTGATCTGCAACATCCGTATGGTGCTTTCTATTACGGCAAGTATGATCATCACAGCATTTACCCTGCCTCTGATCAATAAAGTGGCAAAACTGATTGACAACCAGCAGATGGCCTGGATTCTTGTGACTGCGGCATATGCCATTGTATCCGTATTCGTTTTGATCAATACATACTGCACCTGTACGGAACGTGTGCAGGCATCCGGCGGCAAAAAGGAAAAAGAAAACACTCCGTTCTGGACTGCTTTCAAAGTTACGGTTACCAACAGATATTTCCTTATCGCCCTTGGCCTGATGGTGTTCTATACTGCTTATCAGATCATCATCGGTACAGATCTGACCTATTATTGTCAGTACGTGTTAAATGATGTGGATCTGGTTATGCCGCTTTCCGCAGCAGAGAAGATTTCCACTATCATCGGTATCGCAATGCTTCCGAAACTGCTTCCGAAATACGGCAAGAGAAACCTGATCTGTGCCGGATGTATCCTGGGTATTGCAGGACAGCTTCTCTTCCTGCTGAACATCACAAGTGTTCCGTTAGGTGTCGCAACCTGTATTATGAGAGGATTTGGTATCGCACCGTTCTACGGCGTACAGTATTCCCTGCCAAGTGATGCCATTGAGTATGGCCACTGGAAGACAGGTGTCCGCGTAGAAGGCCTTATGTTCTCCTCCATGAGTATGGGACAGAAAGCAGGTTCAGGCTTTACATCCGCTATCATGGGCGCAATTCTTTCCATGGCAGCATTTGACGGACTGAAAGCAACAGCAGCGGAGCAGACAGCATCTGCGATCTCCGCCATCAAGACCTTTTATCTGTATGTGCCCATCGCCATCTGGGTGATCATGTTTATCATAGCAGCATGTTATAAGCTGGACAAAATGTATGATAAGATGATGCGCGAGCTGATTTCCAGAGAAGGAAAGAACGAGCTGGAAGAGATTCCGGTGGCAGCGCACTCTGAGAATAAGATCAATGTGGCCATTGGCCGTGTCTATGGCAGCAGCGGAAGAAAGATTGCGGAGGAAATCGCAAAAGAACTGAACTGCCGTGTCTATGACCGTCAGATCATCTGTCTGCTGGCAGAGAAGATGGGAATGGAAACTTCCAATCTGGAGGAAGTGCAGAAATATCTGGATAATTATAACTATGGGGACAAAGAGCCCACATTCTCTCCGTATGCCTACCCACAGGCAGGTGTAGCGGATGATATGAACGCTGTCAAAATGTTTGAAGAACAGAGCCGGATCATCAAAGGCCTTGCCAGAAGCGCGCCCGGCGTATTCCTGGGAAGATGTGCAAACTTTATCCTTGGCGGACAGGAACACACCTATTCCTTCTTCATCTATGCAGATGATGAATACAGGGAAAAAGAAGGCAGGGAATATTACGGCGGCATTTCTCTGGAAGAACTGAAGGAGAAGGATGAGATGCGGAACAGCTATTATGAGAAATTCACCGGCATGCGGCGTGATGACCCGAAACATTACGATATGGTTGTCAATGTATCAAAGACCGGTGTACAGGGCACAGTTTCCATGATTCTTGATTACATTAGGAACAAAGAAGAGAGCAGTAAGGGAGGAAATTGATAATGTTGGATAAAAGCAAAGTAAGACTGGGTATCGCTCCCATTGCATGGACCAATGATGACATGCCTGATCTGGGCAAAGAAAATACATTTGAGCAGTGCGTCAGTGAGATGGCTCTGGCCGGATTTACAGGCTCCGAGGTGGGCGGTAAATATCCCGCAGATACAGAGGTACTGAAAAGAGCCCTTAATTTAAGAGGAATCCAAATCTGCAACCAGTGGTTCTCCTCCTTCCTCATTTCCAGACCATATGAGGAGACAGAGAAGGAATTCATCAAAGCCACGGATTTTCTGAAGGAAATGGGCGCAAAAGTGATCGGCGTATCCGAGCAGAGCTACAGCATCCAGGGAAAGATGGAGCAGCCTGTCTGGGAAGGCAAATATGTCATGGATGACCGGGAGTGGAAATTGCTTGCGGAAGGCCTGAATAAGCTGGGAAAAATAGCGAAGGACAAGGGCATGACACTTACTTTCCATCATCACATGGGAACTGTTGTGCAGACAGAGGAGGAGATTGACCGTTTCATGGAAATGGTTGACCCTGAGCTGGTATTCCTTCTTTTTGACAGCGGACATCTGTCCTTTGCAGGCATTGATCCAGAAAATGTGCTGAAGAAATATGTAAACAGAGTAAGACATGTACATCTGAAAGACATCCGCAGAGAGATGGTGGAAAAATCCAGAAACGAGAGATGGAGCTTCTTAAAAGGTGTCCGTGAAGGCGTGTTCACCGTACCCGGAGACGGAGATGTGGACTTTGCACCGATCTTCAAAATTCTTGAGGAGGCCGGATACGAAGGCTGGGTTGTTGTGGAAGCTGAGCAGGACCCCGCAAAGGCCAATCCTCTGGAATATGCAAAGAAGGCAAGAGCTTATATTGCGGAAAAAACAGGTTTATGATCAAAACAGTCTGCACCTCCCGGTATTCTTACCGGGAGGTATCAGAGAATAAAGATTAGGAGGAAATCAATATGAAGATCGCATTTGACGTGGACGTACTGGCAAAACAGATGGACATCAACCGTATGGTCCATCAGGTTGCAGATTGGGGATATAAATATATTGAACAGTCACCCCATCCGAGAATCAATCCGTTTTACAAACATCCGCTTTTTTCCAAAGAGTGCGAACAGGAATACAGGCAGGCTCTGAAGGAGACAGGCGTGGAGATCTCATCTTTCATCGTTGTATACCGCTGGTCAGGCCCCACGGAAGAGCAGAGACAGTTCGCGGTTGCCAACTGGAAACGTATGATTGAGATTGCAGTGGACATGGGTGTCCAGGTTATCAACACAGAGCTGTCCGGTGACCCGAACCAGCAGGAAATCTGCAATGGCATGTGGTTCAGATCCATGGAGGAACTGCTTCCTATTATAGAGAAGGAAGGCATCCGTGTGGAAATCCAGTCCCATCCCTATGATTTCTGCGAGCTGAACAATGAGACCTGTGACCTGGTAAAATCCTTCCGTTCCAAAAATCTGGGATATGTATATTCTTCCCCTCACGGCTTCTTCTATGACGAGGGCAAAGGGGATGTGCGTTCCATGCTGAGATATGCGGGAGATGAACTGACCCATGTACTGTTTGCAGATACCTTTAATCAGACACTGGACTGCCGTTACATCGCCAATCCGCCGTGGCTGAACGGCCGGGGAAAAGCAGATGTGACCATTCATCAGCACCTGGCAATGGGGGAAGGAGATGTGGATTTTGACGGCATCTTTGAAACTCTGCGTGATATGGATTTTGCAAATAAACAACTGAAAGAAAATGCCCCGAAAGTGGGCGGTGACAATATCGCCTGCGTCTCCATGTTCGGTTTTCCTGAGAAAATGGATAAACAGGCACCGGAGGCAAGAGAGAGGATCGAGAGAGAACTTCTGGGAAAATAATATATAATTAACGACTGACAGCAAACCGGCTTTTTCATATGGCAGTATACCATGTGGAAGGGCCGGTTTTTCATTGGGCAGTGCCGGTAAAATGGTTCTATATGCTGTCCTTCAAAATGTGAAAATAATGTGAATTCTAAAGCGTGTGCTTGACAATATGATGTATAAGTGTTATATTACAACTAGAACAAAGGAAAAGAAAATTTATTGATATTGTTCACATGTCATTGTCCCGCGAGGTGCTTTCAGGCCGAAGGCATGAAAATCCCGAGGCAGCCGGCGCGATATGGAGCAGAATGCTCCATATCTGTGCATCGCCAAGCGTGTTGCTGGGCACGCAGTGAACAGTAACAATTTATTTCCTGGTTCATAACAACAGGGATTCTCTGAAGAAGTAAAAAAATAATTTGTCATAGAAAGAAAGGAGAAATGACTTATGTTGATGCCCAGTATTTTTGGAGAAAATTTATTTGATGACTGGATGGATTTCCCGTTCGGAAGGGGCCTTTTTGGAAAGAACAATTCTCTTTTTGAAAATGGCGGCAATTATGGCATGAGCACAGATGTGCGGGAAACAGAAAATGGCTATGAGGTGGACATGGAACTTCCCGGATTCAGGAAAGAGGATATAAATGCCCAGTTAAAGAATGGTTACCTGACCATCCGGGCCGCGAGAACTTCAGACAAGGAAGAGAAAGATGAAAATGGCAGATATATCCGTCGTGAGCGGTATTCAGGAAGCATGAGCAGAAGCTTCTATGTGGGTGAGGATGTGACAGAGCAGGATATTCATGCAAAATTCGAGGATGGAATTTTGAAACTGGCTATTCCGAAAAAGGATGCCAAAGCTGTGGAACAGCAGGAATATATTGCTATTGAAGGCTGAAACTATTTGAATCCGCTGCGCCGAAAAGTGCGCAGCGGATTTTATGTTCCGTCCTGACAGTTATACGTTCCATCTGGAATCATGCGTGTCTTCGGAGAAATCTACGTTCCTATGGCTTTGTCGGGTGATAATATGATAGACAGAGTTTCGCATCATATTTTTTTGATTTTGTGGAATTTAATGATAGAAATATTCAGACAGGCGGATGGTTCGCATCCGCCTTGTATGATTTGAAAATAACAGAGCCCTAAAGGGCAGAAAATTGCTTGGAGAGACGGTGAGTATAAGATTATAATCCGTATTCCCGATACAGAGATTCCAGCAGATGTACGTCAGAAGCAGCTTTTACGATCTGATCGTTCTTTCCATCATCTGCCAGAAGGAGAATTAACCGGCTGTAACGGCTCTGTTCTTTGCTCTTTCCTTCAGCAAGGCCCTCAGCAAGGCCTTTGGCAAGGCTTTCAGCAGCAGCTTCTTTCTCGGCACTTTTGATCAGCTCATCTAACAACATATACTTTACCCCCATTTCCCGATTCTTTTTCAATTCTTTGATCTTATTATGGATTTTATGAACAGTTTCACTTTGAGTCTTCGCTGCACATTGATCTGTGCTGTTCTCTACATACTCCAGAAATGCAGCCAATTCTTCTGAGATATCTTCAGGATTGTTCCCTTTTGTGCTGAAAAAGATTTTCTGTGTCTCGTCTCCAAGTGCCATATCTGTTTCCAGACAGCGGTTTTCAAAGGTATACCTGTACAGACCCTTGCCAAAAGGGTCAAACGTGCAGATGAAAATAATGTAATTGGGCTTCAGATCGTTGTAAGTTTCCCCGGGTTTCAGGGAGGTTACATCCAATTCACTCTGATAGTATCTTGACCTTTTCGGTAAATTGTTCTCATTTTTATTCTGCATTTCCAGGTTATACCCCACCTTTATCTTGTCGCTGGCATAGATATCCAGCCGGACGCTTTTGAAATCAGAGGTGAGCAGAATACTGTGTTCCGCATGTACGGTTATATTGTTAATCGGATATCCTAAAAACAATTCTAATATCAGCCGGCATGTCTCCGGATCTTCCAGTGCAGCAGAAAACAAAAATGCATCCTGTAAATTTAACTGTTCAAATTTCTTCCTTGCCATATGGTATCCTCCCGGAAAATATGACACGAAAGCAATCTGTCTGTGTGTATATTATAACGGATATAAAGCAAATTTACAATTACTTAAAGCGTTAAAATTATATAATTTTGCAAAATATAAATATATAAAATATAAAATTAAAATAAAAATAACGGTTCAGCAGGTCTGCGCCTTTTCTGTTCGGCCCATCCGTTCCCGATATTTTTAAAATGATTTGTTTTTTTCTGTCTTTCAATCGTTATATACTATAGATACCATACAGCAGAAAGGAAAATCCCATGTCCGAAAAGAAAATTCTGAAGAACATCCGAAGCGGCCGGCAGGATTCCTTGGAAATCCTCATAAAAGAATATTACCGGGATATCTATGCGTACTGTTACTGCCGCGTGGAGGACAGACAGACGGCTCAGGACTTGACCCAGGATGTCTTTCTGCGGTTTCTGCAGAATCTGGACAGCTATGAGCATACCGGGAAGCTGAAAAATTATCTCTATGTGACAGCCGGCAATCTGATAAAAGACCATTATAAAAAAAGAAAGGAAGTCCTTTTGGAGGAGGAAGATATGCAGCAGACTGCAGGCGGTTTTTCTTCCGGAACTGAGAATATCAGTGACAGGCTTACGCTGCAGGAAATCATCCGCGGACTTCCGGAACCGGAGAAAGAGCTGATACTTCTTCGCTATTATCAGAATCTGCGGCTGTCTGAGATCGCCGGGATTGTCTCTATGCCTGTATCCACAGTCCGTTACAGGCTGAAGCTGGCAGAAAAATATATTAAAACCAGGTGGGAGGAGTGATGACGTGAAGGACAGAAAACTGAGTAAGAAAATCAGGGAGATACCCATACCGGACTATGAGGAGGATGCCTTTTTGCGGACGCTCTCGGCTGCCAAAGAAGCAGACCTTCACCCGGAGAGGAAGCGCGTGACAAAAGCGGAATTTTTTGCAGGACAGGTTCACTTTATCAGTAAAAGAGTCTGGGCACTGAAACTGCTTCTCACAGGGCTTCTGCTTCTGGGAATCCTGGAGACAGAACTGCGGTTTGACAGCAGTGCCTGGCCGCTCATATCCGTGACAGCCCCCATATTATGTCTGGTAAATGTCAATGAACTGTGCCATATCTGCAGGCCCGGCATGCGGGAAATCCTGCAGACAGCCAGATATTCTTTGAGGGAACAGCTCCTGGTGCGCCTGCTGCTCTTCGGCGGTCTGGACGGGGCAGTGTGCCTGGCAGGCGCCTTTCTCGCAAGCGGTGTAACAGCGGGACTTTTTTGGCAGGCCATTTTATATTTTGCGGCGCCTTTCAGTGTTATGTGCGCAGGATGCATGGCAGTGCTGGGACGGTGCAGGGATGAAAATGCGCTTTGGTACTGCACGGCATGGGGAGGCTTCCTGGTTGTTGTAATAAATATGCTGCGGTCAACTTCCATTCCGGTCTATGAGACAGACCGGGTTTTTGCCTGGGGTATCACAGCAGCTCTGGGTATGGCGGTCACAATACGGGAAATCAACAGGCTTTTGAAATATATGGGAGGAAATTATCATGAAATTAACTATGGAACGGCTGACAAAACAATTTAAAAATAAAATCGCAGTGGACAGGGTGAATATGGAGCTGGAGGAAGGCATATACGGCTTTCTGGGAGCCAACGGTGCGGGTAAGACAACACTTATGCAGATGCTGTGCGGCATTGTGACACCTACATCCGGGGAAGTCAGGCTGGATGGGCGCAATAATATAGAGATGGGGGAGGACTACCGGGATTTACTGGGGTACCTTCCCCAGGAATTTGGTTATTCCCCCAGTTTTACGGCCCGGGATTTTATGCTCTATATTGCAGCAGTGAAGGGACTTTTGCCGTCCTATGCAAAGAAAAGGACAAAAGAACTTCTGGAGCTGACCCATCTTTCCGGGGATGCAGACAGGAAAATCCGTACATTTTCCGGCGGTATGAAGCAGAGACTTGGTGTTGCGCAGGCCCTTCTCAATGATCCCAGGATACTGATTCTGGATGAGCCCACCGCGGGACTGGACCCTAAGGAAAGGGCATATTTCAGGAATATGATCTCCGGTCTTTCAAAGGACCGGATCGTTATTCTGTCTACGCATATCGTTTCGGACGTGGAATATATAGCGGATAAGATCCTGATTATGAAAAAAGGCAGATTTATCATGAACGGTACCGTGACGGAACTGACGGAGACCATCAGCGGAGAGGTATGGGAGTGCGAGACCACGGAGAGGGAACTGGAAAATCTGGACCGCAGTATCTGTGTGGTAAATTCTCATCACCAGGGGAAACAGATCCGCCTGCGCGCTGTCAGTCCGACAAAGCCAATGGAAGCAGCAGTGAGGGCAGAACCGAATCTGGAGGATCTGTACCTGAGTGTATTTTACGATGAGGTGGATGAGAGGAGGAGATGGTAGATGAAGCGTCTGGTGAGATATGAATGGAAAAAAATATGGGGAAGCAGACTGAACCAGCTTACCGTACTGGGCTGCTGCCTGTTCCTGCTGTTTTGCGTCTATTCTGTTATTGTGCAGACCTATGCAGTAGATGAAAAGGGAAACAGTGTTTCCGGAATGGAGGCAGTGAAGACAATGAAAGAGCTGCCCACTGTGCAGGTTACCCAGGAAAATGTGGAGCAGTTTATGCAGAAGTATCTGGACTGCACGGAGGATCCCCAGACGAATTCCCGTAAGGAGGAGACCGATTTTCTAAATGAGGAGGTGTACGGGACACTTTACAGAAGAAACCGGGATTTTTTTTCTCTTCTGATGACAAATTATCAGGGCAGCAGCAGAGAATTGAACATGAAAGAAGTATTTCAGAGGAACATGGGAAAAGACTTCTACAAGAGCCGGAGTGAGCAGCTTGCCATAGAACTGGATGGCTTTGTAAAGACGGGCATGATAAAGGAAAACCAGAAAGATTACTGGCTGGAAAAGGATGCGGAGGTCAAAGATTTAAAGCTAGGTAACTTTCAATTCTGGAAAAGCATGATAAATTCCGCCGGCTGGATCATACTGATCATGCCGCTTATCTGTGTTGGAATCGCCCCGCTTTTTGCAGGGGAATACCAGACCGGCGCAGATTCCCTGCTGCTTACCATGCGCTATGGGAAGAGCAGGCTGGTAAGGGCAAAAATACTCTCCGCAGTTCTCTATGCAACGGCAGTATACTGGGGAATCGTACTGGCTTATGCAGGCATTTACCTGATGATATTCGGCCCTCAGGGAGGAAACTTGCCCATACAGGCGTATGACACTGCAAATCCAATCAGCTATTCCCTGACCATGTGGCAGGCTGTACTGCTGGTTGTGCTGCTGGGCTATGGGGCCGTGCTGTGCATGACTGCTGTTACTCTGCTGCTCTCTGCTGTTTTTAAGAACAGCTATGGTGTCATTATCACTGATTTTCTGCTGGTCCTGATACCAAGCTTTCTCTATGAAAGCGCAGGGGGATACCTCTGGAAGCATGTTCTGGCACTGCTGCCGTCTAAAATAACAGAATTTCGTTTTACAGATTATCTGGCATATAACGTACCCGGAAGGGTGATCGGTCTGCCGGCCATGCTGTTTGTGGTGGATGTGCTCTGTATTGCAGGATTTATCCTTGCATCGGGATATGCCTTTAAGCATCATCAGGTGAATAAATAGAAAAACCCCGGATTTTTTATGTGTATTTATAGAAAATTTAAAATTACATTCTATCCTGAATATAAGAAAAAGCCTGAAAACAAACAGATATCTGCAGGCGATTTTTCAATAGAAAGGATGGAAGCACATGAAAGAATATATTTTGAGAACAGAGAATCTGAGTAAATCATTCAAGGGGCACAAGGCGGTGAACAAAGTTTCCCTTGCCATAGAGGAGGGATGCATCTACGGCCTTCTCGGTCCAAACGGCGCAGGAAAATCCACGATGCTGAAAATGATCACAGGAATGCTGAGACCAACAGGAGGAAAAATTTATTTTGGAGATCATGAGTGGTGCAGAAAAGATTTAAACCAGATCGGCGCATTGATCGAAAATCCTCCTATTTATGAAAATCTCACAGCAGAGGAAAACCTGAGGGTACATACTCTGCAGCTGGGACTTCCGGACGAGAGGATCCGTCAGGTCCTGGATACGGTGGATTTGAAAAATACGGGAAAAAAGAAAGCCGGACAGTTTTCTTATGGAATGAAACAGCGTCTGGGGATTGCCGCAGCGCTCCTTGGAAAGCCCAGGCTTCTGATCCTGGATGAACCCACCAACGGACTGGACCCCATCGGAATCCAGGAACTCAGAAACCTGATCCGGTGGTTCCCCGAGCAGGGGATAACGGTGATCCTCTCCAGCCATATCCTGAGTGAAGTGCAGCAGACTGCAGACCGCATCGGTATCATAGCAGGCGGCGTGCTGGGATATGAGGGGGATGTCGCCCGGGAAGAAGATCTGGAAGAGCTGTTTATGGATGTGGTGAGAAGGAACGGGAGGGATTAAGATGAAGCGGATGATTCAGGCAGAATTACTGAAAATGCGGCACTCCACAATGGGAAAAATGACCTGGCTGGTGCCGGTGGCTGCGGTAGTGCTGGGATACCTCATAAGCCAGGTGGGGCTTTATGCGCAGCAGTTTACTTATAACATATGGTATGGGACATTTTATCCTTGTCTGGTGCCTCTTATATGTGCCATGAACATGCGCTGTGAAATCAGGCTCCACTACCAGACCATGCTGGCCTCCCCGGTATTCGGTGCCGGGCAGTGGGCAGCGAAATGTGCGGCAGTGGCCCTGCGGCTGCTGTTTTCCCAGGTGATTTTCTGGGCACTGATGAGCTTGCTGGGAATAGTTTTTATTTCCTCTGTTCCGGCTGTCGCAGGCGGAGCGGGGATGCTGGTTGTGTGGGCGGTAAGTTTATGGCAGATTCCCCTTTATCTGATGTTGTCCGCTAAGCTGGGGATGATTCCCACTGTCATGCTGGGGCTTCTGGCTGCTTTTTTCAGCTTTTCCGTGGTGGAAAAAGGTTCCTTCTTCCTTTTTCCCTTCTCCATTGCAGACCGGCTGATGTGCCCGATACTGCAAATCCGTCCGAACGGGCTTCTGTTGGAACAGGGGGACACTCTTTTGAGTGCGTCTGTGTTCATTCCGGGGATGGGTATGGTAATCATTTTGCTGGCAGCAGCCGCATTTGGGAGCATAAAATGGTGGATGAGACGGGAGGCAGTGTGAAATGACAGAATTTTACAGGTTTATAAAAAGTAAGGGATACAGAATGCGGCACTCGCTCTTTTTCCCTGTCCATATTCTGATTCCGTTGGCGGGAATCTTTTTATATCTGGCATATATGGGGCTTCGGCAGGCAGGCGTGTGGGAGCATTTGACAACGTATGTGACACTTCTGGCAATGGCCTACCCTGCTATAGCCGGAATCGTAACGGCAATGCTCACGGACCGGGAGGCAAAAGCGGGAAAAATGCAGAACCTGCTGGCAGTACCCGGCCGCACAAAAGCCCTGGCGGCGGAACTGATGCTTTTATATCTGCCGGGTCTTCTTGCTGTGGGGATTGCGATGTTTGGTTTTGGAGCTGCACTTGTTTTAAAAGGGGAAAAAGGAGTGGGGTTAGGAGTTCTTTTCCTTTTGGTTTTGGTACTCTGGGCATCCAATCTGCCGGTCTATGTCATGCATCTGTTCTTAGGCCTTCGGTTTGGTGAAGGGGTGACGATTGGTGTAGGCGTAGCAGAATCTGTCATCTCCGCAGTGATGCTCACCGGCCTTGGAGACGGTATCTGGTATGTGTGGTGGCCTTCTTACGGAATGCGGTTTTCCACCCTGCTGATTGCCCTGAGACAAGGGGCTGACCGGAGATTATGGGGCCAGATGCGCCTTGGGGGAATTTGCTATCTGACGGTATCTGTGTTATTCTTGGTCATATCATTTGTCTGGTTTCAGAGATTTGAAGGACGCAGGGAGGAGGCGTAAATATGGCATCCATTTTGGCTGTGGATGATGATATTCTGCTGCTTCAATTGATTCGGAAGATACTGGAGAGGGACGGACACCGTGTTACGGCTGTGAACGACCCTCTTGAGGTCAGAAAGCTTTCATTATCAGATTATTCTTTAATACTTCTGGACGTTATGATGCCCGGCATAGACGGCTTTTCGCTGTGCAGGGAAATCCGGGATCTGGCAGACTGCCCTATTGTTTTTCTGACTGCCAAAAGCGGGGAGGCGGATGTTCTTCTGGGGCTGGGCCTGGGCGGGGATGACTATCTGAAAAAACCTTTCGGGGCAGAGGAGATCCGCGCCAGGGTGAACGCGCACCTGAGAAGAGAGCAGAGAGAAAAAAAGAATGCTGTGGAAGTGTCCGGGTTCCGTTTTTATCTGGGAGCGAAACAGATGGAAAAGGATGGGCAGGTGCTGCCCCTTACAAAAGGGGAATATGCGATCTGCGAATACCTGGCACTGCATCACGGACAGACCTTGTCGAAGGAACAGATATATGAGGGTGTGTTTGGATACGACGCGGAGGGCGACAGCTCAGTGATCGCCATGCATGTGAAAAATATCAGGCAGAAGGCAGAAGATTTCGGAAAGATACCCATACAGACCGTATGGGGGATTGGATACACATGGAAAGAGAAAGAAGTTTAAAAGGGCTTTTTATCAAATATCTCATAAGCTGGCTGGCAGGCTCTGTTCTTCTGGCTGTCATTGGGTTTGTAATGATGTCACTGGCTATGCAGAGAGGTCTTATTTACCCGGCAAATCATGGGGATACGGAGTATGAGCAGGAGAAGGAAAATCTGAAAAACGCGGAGAAGATCCGGGCAGAGGATATTCCGCCGCTTATGGCGTATGCCCTTTTTACGGAAAATGGACAGTGGAAAGAGGGGACCATACCACAAAAAGATGCTGAGAAAGCCTGGGAGGTAAGTCACAGGGGATACACAGGATTGGGCCGTGATTTTTATCGTGTGGTAGAGCGTGACGGCGAAGTCCTGGTGCTGCGCTATACTATGAAGGCCCAGTTTACGAATCCGAAACTGCGGAAATATCTGCCCGCAGCGGAGGAGATGATATATGGGATCATATTATTGGAAATTCTGGCGTATCTGATGTTCATGGCAGTGCGTTTCGGAAAAATGCTAGAGAATAAGATGAACGGAATCCAATACGCTATAGAAAAAATAGAGCAGGAAGATCTGGAATTTCAGGTACCAGACTGCGGAGTCCGGGAGATCGACCGTATTGGAGAGGCTCTGGACCGAATGAAAGATGCCCTGAAAAAGTCACTGAAAAGCCAGTGGAAAATGGAGAAGGCAAGACAGGAGCGGATATCAGCCCTTGCCCATGACTTGAAAACCCCCATCACGATCGTGAGAGGATATAACGAACTGCTTCTGGAGGGGAATCTCCAGGGGGATGACCGCACCTGTGTGGAGGCCATTGAGGTCAGCGTCCGCCAGATGCAGGATTATGTGGAGCAGCTTTTGGATATGACCAGGGGCGGAGATATGGAGATGCCCGTAAAAACGGCCGTCCGGGCCGATACCTTCCTGGAAGATATCAGGAAAAAGGCACAGGGTCTGACATCAGAAAAACAGGCAGTTCTTATATGGGAGGCGGCAGTGCCGGAGGGAACCATTCGGGCAGACAGGCAGCGGCTTGAACGGGCACTGTTGAATATTCTCGCTAACAGCGCTGAATATGCCGGATGCGGAGGCAGGGTTTTCCTGCGCGCAGAGGTCTGTGAGGAGACGCTGCGTATTACAGTGGAGGACAGCGGGCCGGGTTTTACAAAAGAAGCGCTGCAGAAAGGGAAAGAAGAATTCTATACCGGCAGCAGCGCCAGAAGCGGGGGAAAGCATTCGGGGCTGGGGCTGTTCATTGCAGACAGAATTATAGGAGAGCATGGGGGAAGACTGGAGCTGGGAAATTCGGAAGCCCTTGGGGGAGGGCGTGTGTGTGTTTGGCTGCCGCTTTGACGATTGAATGATCGTAAAGGCGGCAGTCTTTTTCTATGGAAATAAAGGATGGTCTGCCGGTCAGCTTGGGATGGATAAGTGAAAATATTAATATCCCGCAGTATAAACTTAGTTTTTAAAATAGAATAAAAATTTTGTAAAAGTGACCAACTTTTCTCTTCCCATACGTTATTATTATTAAGAGTGATCATTCTGAAGCAAAAACAGAAGGGAGGACATGGGGTGGAAAACAAAAGAGAAAAGCAGTCAGACGCTGAACTTCTGGAATACATATTTATGAAATACAGAAACGGCATGTATGCCGTGGCCTTCTCTATCCTGCACGACCAATACCAGGCGGAGGACGCTGTGGGGGATGCCTGTGAAAAGTTCATACCATATTTGGGAAAATGCAGGGAAATGGAGGAACGGAAGATAAAGACCCTGCTGACAAGGTTTGTAAAAAATGCAGCCATAGACATATACAGGAAGAACAGACGGGAACAGGGCAATATATCTGTGGAGGAGCAGGAGTGGCTGACAGATGCGTACAGGCCCATAGAATCCTATATGAAAAGCCTGCAGTACAGGGAGCTGATACGGGAGATCAGGAAAATCCTGCCCGCACAGTATTGGGAAGTGGTGTGTATGAGGTATTTTGAAGGAATGCCCGTTCATGAAATAGCGCTGCGCCTGAATCTGAGTGAGGAAAACGTCTATTCCAGGCTGCGCCGCGCGAAGGAAAAGGTGAGAAAGGCATTGGGAGGTGAAATGGATGAAGGATGACCGGAAGAAAAAAACAGACCGGGATGACAGCGTGGAATCCGTATTATATCTGCTGGGACAGGCATGGGAGATGGAGCATATGGAAGAAAACAGTGGGGAGCACAAATTTTCCGATACATTTGAAACACGACAGAGGGAATTGCTGGACAGAGTAAACAAAGGAAACTACACAGCAGGAAAGAACGGGAGGAGAAAACATATGGGTAAGAAAAAGCTGATCCTATTAGCTGCGGCAGTCGTAATGCTGGCAGGACTGGCTCTCACAGCCAGCGCATCTGATTTTTTCGGACTGAAAAGTATTCTGGTGGATGATGAGATACATCCTGTGGCGGAAAAAGAATATGTCTATGAAAATGCAGAGGGCGAAGAACAGACAGGCAAAGAAAAAGAAGCTGTAAATATGGCAGCCCATGCCCTTGCCGGGAGCAATGAATATAAAGCAGCGCAGGAGTGGAGCAGCTATTTCCTGGAAAACATGAATTCAGAAGAAGAATTACAGGCCATAGCGGAGGTCAGCAAAAACGGACTGCCGCAGGAACTGGAAAAATACAGTGCATACAATGCACTCAGTCAAAGAACAGCCGATAAGATTGATGAGATAACCGGAAAATATAATCTGAAGCTGTTAAGCGAGCCGGAGACGATAGAAGGATATGACGAGATTATAAGTAAAGTTGGCATCAATGATTTTTTGCTGGATAAGGAACATTTCATCTGGGATTATGCAAGAACATTTCCGGAAGGAAACTTTAACGGAGACATTATAGTAAAATTGGAAGAGGACCAGCCAGACTATCGGTATGTAGGGGGCATGTCTGTAAACAGAAACGGAGTATTTGGAGATCTTGTTCTGAATATGGGGGAATTGTCCGATTATGAGGAATGGGAGTATACCAACAGCAATGGGGATGATGTGGAGCTTATGATCAACAATATAACAAAACACAGTTATATTTTTTATAACGGAACACAAAATTTTGTGCTGGTCAATATGTCGGATGTCCGGGAGGAAAATGTTGATATGGACACAGAAGGAAATTATATCAACACCCTTACAAACGAACCCGCCGAAGGACCTGTATCCTTGTCAAAAGAACAGCTTCAAAGTCTGGCGGATATGATCAATTTTTCAGTATTCTAGTCTAACATATCAGGCAGTTTCAAGAGCCCTTCCGGTCATACCCGGGAGGGCTTAATTTCCGCTTATCCGGTAAAAAATAGACAGGTACACTTTCGTATGGTATAGTGTTATTATATGATCTTACACGGAAATCCGATTTACTTAATGGAGGGAATATGAAAAAGAAATATCTGTTGATCAGTGCAGCGGTCTGTCTGCTGGGACCGGTACTTTTAAAAGTAAATCCATACTTTCCCCACGTACCGGAATATATGATGGTTCTTCTGACAGGACTCATGCTCGGGGCAGCGGTATTGTTTTTCCTGAAAAGCGGCGGCGGGATACTTTCAAAAATTTTAGTGACAGTTTACACTGTGCTGTTTGCCGTCGTTACGATTCAGGGTGTGTACTGCAATCCGTACTGGAACACTTATATGAACACAGAGATGGAATACGTGGATATCCTGGGACAGACACTCAGTTACAGGGAAGCCGAAAAAGATATAGACTATCTTATGCATTATCTGAAAAAAGACCATCCCATGTTCATAGACGGGGTCCCGGAAGATGTGCAGCAGGCCTGTGAAAAGGCAGTGCAGGAACTGAAAGATGAGGAAACGATCACGGGAATCATGCTGTACCGGAAAGTACAGAATATCGTTTCCGTATTGGGTGACGCGCATACTTCAGGCGGCGTAACACAGAAAATGAGGCACTACCTGAAGGATATGCATCAAAAAGAGAAAGATGGATATCAGATAACTGCGGTAAACGGCATTGGGCTGAAGGAATTATTCAGAGAAAAAGAAGACTTGTACTGTTATGAAACAGAAAGCAGGGCATTAAGCCGTATGGCCACAGACCTTATCACGTTGGAAGGTCTGGAATTTCTGGATATAGATCCGGACCAAGTGCGTTATACCTTCCGGAATGATACAGGCGAAGAGAAGGAAGCGGTATACGGAACGGCAGATTTTATTCCATACGAGGAATACGAGGCGGCTGATGTTTCAGATCAGGGCGCAGATGAAAAACCTTTTGTCTCCTATCGTATTGATGTCCCCGGAAGTCTTGCCATCCTCACCTTAAATGAATGTAAGAACAGCGAGGAATACAGAACATGCCTTCAGGAAATGTTTACGGAGGTAAAAGCTGAAAATATCCGAAATGTGGCGGTGGACTTAAGGGAAAACGGCGGCGGAAATTCCATGGTGGCAAATGAGTTCATCCGCTATCTCGATGTTGACACATATAAGACTGGAACGCATAGCTGGAGACGGGGGCCGTTTACCGTCGGCGGAGGAGACGGTGTCTGCCAAAATGACATACATAGCGACCTGGTATTTGACGGAGAGGTATTTGTACTTACATCTGCGGATACGTTCAGCTCTGCCATGCTGTTTTCAGAATTTATAAAAGACAATCATCTGGGCAGGATCATAGGCCAGCCGCCCGGAAATGCTCCCTCCGGTTATGGGGAGATCGCCATTTTCCAGCTGCCGAATTCAAAACTCTATGTCCAGATCTCAACAAAGAAGTTCATGAGAGCGGATGAGAAGACAGAAGATAAACTGGTGACCCCGGATATTCTGTGCGATGCTGACAAGGCATTGGAAACTCTCTATGGGGAAATAGGAGTTCCTTTCGGATGATGACACACAGTTGTCATGTTTCCTGTTGTAGAATACAGGTATCTTAACAGCAGAAAGGAAAAGAAAGATGATAGAGTCAAGATGCGGATTACTGTGTAAGGAATGCAGGTTTTATTTGAAACAGGAGTGCAGCGGATGCACTGCCATCGAAAATCCGTTTTGGGGTGCCTGTCCCGTCAAGGGATGTGCAGAGGGGAAAAAACTGGAGCACTGCGGCGCATGCGGGGAATTTTCCTGCGAACTGCTGAAGAGTTTTTCCTATGCAGAGGAGGAAGGAGACAACGGGCAGCGTATCGAACAGTGCAGAATATGGAGTAAAACATGAAAAATATAAGGAGTTATGAAGATTTTACGGAGGTTCTGCTGGAAGCCGGTTTTTCTATGGGCGGCGGCAGTTCAGAGGGGATTTATTCCATCATAAACTGGGAGTGGGACAAGGAACCGCCCTATGAGACGCCGGTCAGATGGCACACAGGAGACCGGGAGACAGATCCATGGGAGTGGCGCATGCGGGTCCTGGATGAGAGAGATGACATAGCCTATGCAAAGTGTTTTTTCAAAAAAAGCGGATATATCACGAGACAATGGTATCCCTGTTTTTTCGCCTGCCGCAGAGGAGGCATGGATTTTATGGATATGTATCTGGAGGGCAGGATCAGCAATGAGGCAAAACGCATTTATTCCTGCATAGAAGAACAAGGTGTGATGCCGCTGCATGAACTGAAGAAGTCAGCCGGGTTTGGAAAAGAAGACAAATCACGGTTTGACCGGGCGCTGGTGGAGCTTCAGATGAATTTCTTCCTGACGATCTGTGGGAAAAGACATAAGCTCAGCGCGGAAGGAAAGCCTTACGGCTGGGATTCCACTGCTTTTTGCAGAACGGAGGACTTCTGGGACAGCGAGGTCTTAAAACTGGCGACATCCGTTGATGTTAAAGAAGCGGAGGAGAGAATCAGGGAACAGGTTCTGAAACTGAACCCTCTTGCTGTGGATAAAAACATACATAAATTTATTTACGGCAGGGCAGGGAGAGTGCGCTAAGAAAGAGGCGAAAGGAGATATATAAAAGGACGGGCAGGCATATCCGCATATGCTGCCCGCCTTTTATTTTCCCCGGTCATTGACGTCAGGGTGATAATTATATAGCATTTTCCCCATAGCAGTGATAAAATGAAACTATATTAAAATTACGAATATTGGGAAAGAATCATTGAGGATTGGTAATGCTGGAAGATTGTAAATATAGAGAACTCCTGGAGGAGAACAGAAAGTTAAGGGAAAGTGTCATCCATCTCAGAGAATATGACCCGGTCACAAATCTGTACAACAGGGAAGCTTTCTGTGCGTCAGCCGAAAGGACTATACGGCAGACTCCTCAGACACGTTTTGAGATCATCTGTATAGACATTGAGCGGTTTAAACTGATAAATGAATTATACGGCAGAGAGCAGGGCGACCTGCTTTTAAAGTACGTGGCAGAACAGTTAAAATGCCTGGTCCGTGAGGAAACACATATTGCGGGGAATCTGAGGGATGATGTCTTTGCACTCTGTATTCCCGCATACGAGGAAGAGGTCACGGTGGAGCGGATACTTCGGATCTTCAGCGATAAGCCCCTGAACTCCCAGGCGGTTCCCGCGGTTGGCGTCTATCGGATGGACGCAGAGGAGCCGGCAGCGGGGAGTATGTGCGACAGGGCCCTGATGGCTTTGAATTCTATCAAAGGAAATGACCACCATGTGGCTGTGTACCGGGAGGGAATGCGGGAAAATCTGCTGAGAGAGCAGGAGATCACAAACAGCATGGCAGCCGGGATACAAAACAAGGAATTTAAAATCTATATGCAGCCAAAATGCAATATGGAGACCGGAAAAGTGGTGGGAGCAGAAGTTCTGGTGCGCTGGCAGCACCCGGAAAAAGGTCTGCTGCGGCCAGGTGAGTTTGTACCATTGTTTGAGAAAAACCATTTCATAGAAAAGCTGGACCTGTATGTCTGGGAGGAGACAGCAGCCTGGGTCCGCCGGTGGCTTGACCGGGGCAGAGCGTGTGTGCCGGTATCGGTCAATCTGTCGCGCATGGACATTTTTAATATGGATGTGTGTTCCGTGCTGACAGACTTGATGGAGCGGTATCAGATTCCCACAGGTTTGATCGAACTGGAAATCACGGAGAGCGTATACGCAGGTCAGCCGGAGCGGATCATAAAGGAGACGGAGCGGCTGAAAAAAAGCGGATTCACGATTTTAATGGACGATTTCGGAAATGGCTATTCTTCCCTGAATATGCTGAGCAGCACCAATATCGACATTTTGAAAATGGACATGCGTTTTATGGAAGGGGAGGGGCTGAAAAGTCTGGGAATCCTGGATGCCATCTTACATATGAGCAAGTGGCTGAATCTTCCGGTGATCGCCGAGGGCGTCAACAGGGAACAGCATGTGAAAACACTGCGCAGTGTGGGCTGTGTCTACGGACAGGGCTTTTACTATTACCGTCCCATGAACACGGAAGAATTTGAACATCTGCTTCTGACACCGGGCAAAGTGGATTTTGCCGACGGAGGCAGAAAGAAGGTGGGAAGCGGTCATTTTCTGGATTTGACTGACTTGTTCCACAAGGACACCCTGACAGACCGGCTTCTTGGCAATATCACAGGTGCTGTGGCTCAGTACAGCTATGACGGGACCAGGCTCTGCGTCCTGAGGGCCAACGGGGAGTATTACCGGCTGATGGATGAATACTGGATGAATAAGAGCGGCCATGTGGATGTGATGCGGGACATTCTGCCTGAGGACAGGGAGAAAATGACAGATGCGCTTTCCAGGGCAAAAGAGAGCAAAGAGAAGGAAGGCGCTGAGGTATTTGTGAGAAAGAGAAGAGGAAATACGGTTCTATGGCTCCGAATCCGCTTTTTCTGCCTGACTTCCCAATACGGAAACGATATCTTTTATGCGGCTCTCTCCGATGAGACAGTCCGTATGAACAGCATTGAGAGCCTCCGCATCAGTGAGGAACGTTTCCGTCTGGCTATGGAGGCCACCAACACGGTGATCTTTGAACTGGATACGGAGACGCGGACTGCATATTATTCGGAATATGCGCAGAAAGCCTTCGGCCTGGACGCCACGGTTGCCAATGCCCCGGAGGGATTTATTGAACAGGGCACCGTGTGTGAGGGATATGAGGAGACTTTTCGCGAAATATACCGCGCCATTTACCGGGGGGAGGACAAGGCATCCTGTGTAGTCAGGGCAAAAATGGGGGATGGAAGTACGGTACTCAACCGCATTACACTCACTGCGATCAGGGATAAGGAAGGCAGTACGGTGAAGGCGGTGGGTATGGTGGAAAACGTATCCTGCAGTGAGGTGGAAGATGAAGAAAAATAATACGGCACCCGGCTCTTTTAAGAGAATATACAGGGTAGATTTACAGGTTTTCCTTATGACTGCCATCATTGTGGTCATCTCATGCGGGCTTACCTTTGGAGTGAGCTACCGTCTCTCCTATAACGGCATGATACGGGCACTCAGTGTCAGGGCCAACAGTATCTATGAGTATGCGGACGGCAGACTGGATGTAGAGACATTTAAGAGGCTGAACAGCAGGGCTGACGGTACGTCTTATCTTTATCAGGAAGCCAAAAAGACGCTGGAAAATGTGAGAACAGCTACAGGTGTCAGATATCTCTATACAGCAAAGGAAAAAGAGGACGGTACCTTTATCTATCTGGTGGACGGGCTGCCGGTCACGAATCAAGATTTCCGCTGCATAGGGGATATGATTGAAAAAGAATGTATTCCGGATATGAAAAAGGCCATGGCGGGTCAGGTTGTACTTCCAAAAGATATTAACCATACAAGATGGGGAAATGTCTTCATCGCCTATTTTCCCATGCATGAAAAAGATGAAGTAGTAGGTGTGCTGGGAATAGAATTCGATGCCTCCGGACAGTATCATACCTTCAGTAATATGAAACTGGCGGCACCTGCCATCATCTGCATTTTCTGCATCATCGCGGCCATTATCGCTGTGGTTCTGTTCCGCAGAATTTCCAATCCTGCCTATAAGGACATGGCCAATACGGACCTGCTCACAGGCCTGAAAAACAGAAATGCCTTTGAGGTGGATATGCATAACCTGGAGACCATGAAGGTAAAAAGCGGTTTTGCCTTTGTCTCTGTGGATCTGGATGGATTAAAACATATAAATGATACCTTTGGCCATACAGCAGGGGATACATATATCCAGGCAGGCTGCAGGATACTCAAATCCTGTCTTCCGAAACAGGCCACGCTGTACCGGACAGGAGGAGATGAATTTACAGTCATTCTCCACCAAGTCCCCCGTGACCGCATTTTGGAAATAATAGAAAAATCCTGCAGGAGAAGACGCGTGGACGGCCTGCCCGCGGACGCAGAGATTCAGATGTCTGCAGGATATGCCTGTTATGACGATAAGACAGATACCTCCCTGGAAGACACTTATAAAAGGGCGGACGCGCAGATGTATGTACAGAAAAAGGAAAAGCACGGGGAGACGGAGCGGCAGATATGACAAAGATATTGATCGTGGAGGATGACCGGGAACTGCAGGAGGGGCTGGTATTTGCCCTGGAAGGAGAAGGGTACAGCACCAGGGCTGTCTCAGGAAAAGAGGAGGCAGTGCGCGCCGCGGCTTTGGACAATTATTCTCTTATGATTTTAGACTGTAATCTTCCTGACGGCACAGGGTATGAGGTGTGCAGGGAAGTGAGAAAATTTTCCGGCATGTCCATTCTTATGCTGACAGCCCGGGATACCGAACTGGATGAGGTGAAAGCCCTGCAGATGGGAGCGGATGATTATATGTCAAAGCCCTTTTCCCTGGCAGTTTTGAAAGCCAGAATGGGGAATCTGCTGAGAAGGGGAAAAGTGCAGGATATTTTGTGTTCCAATGGGATAACCCTTGACAGGATATCCTGCAGGGCATACCGGCAGGATAAGGAGATCCCATGCAGCTCAGTAGAATTCCGACTGCTGCAGTATTTTATGGAAAACAGGGGACAGGTTTTGTCAAAAGAACAGATTCTGGAGCGGCTGTGGGATAATCAGGGAAAATTCGTGGATGACAATACAGTGTCCGTGAATATCCGCAGACTCCGCATGAAAATTGAGGAGGACCCTTCCAGCCCTCGTTTGATCAGGACAGTGCACGGTCTGGGATATATTTGGAGGGAGGACTAATGACGGGAATACTAGCGGTATTTTGTGCGGTTATGGGAGGCCTTGCAGTCCTTTACAGAAAAAAGTACAAAAATCTGTATCAGACCATAGATACCATGCTGGAGGAGGTGCTGAGTGAAAGAAAAATCACACAGTCTGCCCTCCGGGAAGGGGAAAAGTCTGCGCTGGCAGGCAAGATGCTGCGGCTGCAGGAAAAACTGGATTTGGAAATCAGCCATGCCCAAATGGAGAAGGAGCAGGTGAAAAGTCTGATTTCCAATATGTCCCACCAATTGAAAACACCCCTTGCCAATGTGGTTATGTACGAAGAAATCCTGGAAGCAGGGGTTGAGGAGGCAGAAACACAAAGAGAATTTCAAAGGCGGCTGAAGGAGCAGACAAGGAAACTGGACTGGATTCTTCAGTCCCTTTTTAAAATGGTGAAGCTGGAACAGGGAGTGCTCTCTTTTGAGGCGGAGAATCTGGGCATCAAGGATACTATCCGAAATGCGGTCTCCGGCGTATACGAGAAGGCTGAGAAAAAGGGGATGGAGATTTGTACGGAATCCTTTGAGGACAGATACCTCTATCACAACCGCCCCTGGACAGCGGAGGCCATTGAGAATATCCTGGAAAATGCAGTGAAATATTCGCCTGAGAACAGTAAGATAAGAATTACCCTGGAAGGATTTGAAATGTATACAAGGATAGGGATACAGGACCAGGGGATGGGAATACCGAAAAAGGAGCAGAGCAGGATCTTCCACCGTTTTTACAGGGGTAAGAATGCGGAAAACTTTGAAGGATCCGGTATTGGGCTGTATCTGACACGCCTGATCCTGGAGATGGAGAAGGGATATATCACTGTGGAATCAGCGCCGGGAAAGGGAAGCACGTTTTTCCTTTACTTACAGAACTGTAAGAACTGAATGTCTTTTTGTAGCATTTCCGTAAGAGGCGGGAGTTATGATAATGCCAATAAGACATAACAGGGAGGACAGGGACAATGAAGATATTGGAACTAAAGCATGTATCCAAAGTTTACGGCGCAGGGGAAAATGCAGTGGAGGCACTGAGAGATGTGAGCCTGACAGTGGAAGCGGGAGAGTTTACTGCCCTTGTGGGAACTTCAGGGTCGGGGAAAACCACGCTTCTGAACATGATAGGAGGCCTTGATGTTCCTACAGAAGGGGAGGTCATTATCAGAAACCACAACATTGCCAGTCTGAAACGCAGAGAGCTGACTATTTTCAGACGGCGCAATCTGGGATTTGTTTTCCAGAACTACAGCCTGATGCCCGTACTTAATGTATATGACAATGTGGCGCTTCCGGTGAGCTTTGATAAGGGGAAGCATATAGATCATGACTATATCAAAAGACTGCTTCAGGATCTGGGGCTGTGGGATAAGCGGAGAAAATACCCGGAAGAACTCTCCGGGGGCCAGCAGCAGAGAACAGCAATAGCAAGGGCGCTGGCAAACAAACCGGCTGTGATTCTGGCGGATGAACCCACAGGCAACCTGGATTCCAGAACAACAGCAGACGTCATGGGAGTCCTGCGGGAGAGCAGCCGGAAATATAACCAGACCATATTGTTGGTCACGCACAACGAAATTCTGGCCCAGTCCTGCCAGCGCCTCATACATATGGAGGACGGACAGATTGTGGGGGAAGAATTTGAGGAAACGCCGGCAGGGAGATGGGATGGTGAGACCGTATGAGGAATATTATCAGGCTGTCCCTGCATTATATCCGTCATTATAAAAAGCAGGCTGTGACTATTTTATTCAGCATCATACTGTCCATGGCGCTTGTTACTGGCATCAGCTCTTTATTGTACAGCAAAGAGCAGAGCAGCCTGGAAAAGGCCGGGGAACAGTATGGGAGCTGGCATTTCCTTCTGCCCATGACCCCGGAAGCAGAACCGCTTGTCAAAAATCCCCGCGGCAGGGGATATGAGGTGGAGAAAAGCGGCATGGCAGTGGTCAAAGATATGATATCTGACCCTTATGCCATCCGATTTGTTTATGCGGACACAGGGTATCTGGAACTCCGAAATCGGACCGTGGAGGAGGGGAATTATCCGGAATCTTCTGATGAGATTGCCATGAGCCGGTATGCGCTCAATAATATAAGGGCAGAAGTGCATATAGGGGAATCAATCCATTTGGGAGGAAGAGAATATACACTGAGCGGCATTTTAACAGAGCAGTGGGCATCAGAACAGGATGGAAACGCCATAGAGGCTTTCGTGTGCAGAGATTTTCCGTCTGAATCACCAGAGGAATATTTGTATTTGGAATTTGATGAAAACAGGGATGTGGTCTCACAGATGAAAGCATGTATGAAAGCGTATCATCTGAAAGAGGCACAGATTAAAAACAACAGTGAGGTGGTCCGATATCTGACGAATGGTGATATCAGGGTGATACCACACATTATCAGAACAGGTCTTCTGCTCCCGGAAGGGAAATTCACTTATATTCTGGCGAATTTATATCAGGAGTTTCATTTGGAGATTCACGGGACTATCTTCCTTCTGGGTATATTCAGTATTTTCATTATCTACAGTATTTTTAATGTGTCTGTGACAAAGCGGATCTCCCAGTACGGCATATTAAGGACACTGGGAATTGGAGACGGGGGTATTGCAGGCCTTGTGGTCACAGAGCTTTGGAGTTTATTTTTCATTGGGTATCCTCTGGGATGTCTGCTGGGAAATGGAGCGGCGTGGTTTCTATACGGAAAATACGGGCGGCTGTTCACAGAAGCGGATGCCGCTGTGGGCGGCTTTGTGATCCACTGGAAGGCTATTGCGGATATTGCGGTTTATGTGCTGGTTTTGATGGTGTTTTCTGCTTTTTTGATACTACGGCGGATCAGGAAACTGACCATTATCCAGATGATGAAAAAAGAGAGCAGGAAAAGAAAAAAGCGTTCTGTGATATACAGTCTGCACACATCCGGCCTTACAGGAGTTCTGACTAAGAAATTTATGTTTTCCAGAAAAGGGGCGTTTGCCGGGATACTGGTCTCGCTTTCCCTTGGAGGAATCATCTTCCTTGGGACAACATATGTTGTGCGGAATACGAAAATAAACAATGAGCTGACTATGAAATCAGATGACGGCCTGGCATCGGATTATCGGATTTATGAGGAATCGTCCAGACTTGATGATGTGATTCCTGAATCTGCGGCCGCTTTAATAAAAGAAATAGGCGGGCTGTCAAATGTCTTTCCGGTCAGCTACATGCTGGGGGAAATTCCGCTTGAGGAAGACCGGCTTAAATGGAAAACTATTTATGCGGAACTGGACTATGAAGATGAGAGTCACAGACCTGACCCTGTTGTCATAGAGCGTTATAACGGGGAGGCAGTGCAGGAGGCAGACGGCAGTTACAAAATAAAAACCAATGTTTACGGCTATGACGATGGGATGCTCTCAGGGCTGAACGAGTACATATTGGACGGCGTCATTTCGCCAAAAGAGATGAAAGAGAAAAATACCGTGGCTGTGCAGATGCTCATGGACGGACAGGGAAACTACAATGGGATGGATCTCCATGTGGGCGGCACAGTCCGGGTGAAGGTGCCTGTCTCCCAGGATGTTCCGGATGAAGTGCTGAGATTTCAGGAGGGCGGGGAATGGTATCAGGAGAAAGAATTTACGATTTCTGCGCTGGTCAGCCGTTCCATGGGAAAAAACCAATATTTCATCGGAGACAGTGATGGGGCAAATCTGGGGATCATCATGAGTAATGAGCAGATGCAGCAAAATTTTGGAGTACAGGGTTATACCAGTATCAGTGCGGATAAGAAAGAAGGGGCAGACGGGGAAGCGGTGAAAAAAGAGATTCTCCGATGTACATCCGGCATACCCAGATGTCTTCTGCAGGATTATACCACGGCAATTGACAGACAGAATCGATTCCTGGAGCAGAAAATGGTTTTCTTTTACGGCATTGCAGTCATACTTCTGCTTATCAGCCTGTTTCACATCATGAACAGTATCAGCTATCTGGTTATATCACGAAGACGTGAATTTGGAATCCTGAGAGCCATGGGGATAACGGACAGCGGATTTATGAAAATGATGGTCAGGGAAGGGGTTCGCTACGGCATCTATGCCAATCTTTTTATGCTTCTTATGTATGTGGCTGTGAGAAAAATACTGCTGTATTTTATGGTCCATATCAATCTGTTTCTCAGTCCTCACGAAGAGGTTCCGTTTTCTGTTCTGGCAGTTGTCCTGGCAGTCAATTTACTGGTGAGCCTGACAGCAGTGATCCTGCCGGCGAGAACCATCGTGCTTGGAAATGTGATTGAGGAAATCGGAGAACAGTAAAAACCTATCAACCGTGAGGGAGGAACGGGAGCTGCTGCAAAGACAGAGAAATAATCTGTCGGAGCAGCAGCTCCGTTCTTATTTTGACGGTTTTGACCATAATATGCGTAGGTATCTATTGCATGCTTATACAAAGGATGGTACAATTTAATCAGTACCCAATATGAACAGGGATATTTTAGAATCAGCCTTCTGATTGCAGAAAATCGAATCATGCCATGCAGAATGGAAGGCACGTGACGGGATTGGTTAAGACAGCGGTAAAATTATCGCTGCAGGAGGGGATTATGTCAGCAAATATACGTAATATGAAACTAAAGTCCAGGATGTCGTTGTCCTATGTGATGATAATAGGAATCTGTATGATCGCCAGTATCGCCGCGTTATTTATGCTGAATAAAATCGGTGACAACCTGTCCTCCTTTTATACGAACAATTATACGGTCACAGTCAATGTGTGGCGTGCTAAAAGGGAAATGCAGGCCGCGCGCGCAGATATTCTGCACGCCATATTAGAACCGGATGCCGATGAGACGAGGGAGTCCTTGGAAGAGGCGAAGGACAGCCTTGCAAATATGCGCGCAGCGTTCCCTGTGATACGTGAATCCTTTAAGGGAGATATTGCATTGGTTGACCAGGTGGATTCCCTTTTGCAGCGGGCAATTGTATACCGGGACCAGGTGTTTGAGCTGATAGAGGCCGGGAAACAGGATGATGCCTATCAGGTCATGAAATCTGATTATATCCCGCTTTTGGACCAGATGGCAGATGCCCTGCAGAAAATAGCAGATACCGCGGGACAGAACGCGCAGCTTATGGTGGAAGAAGGAAAAGAGGCACAGAAATCTGCGGCGCTTGTTATTCTTGCAATTATGGCATTGAGTATTGTGTCTGCAATATGGTTAGGTGTTTATATTTCTAACGGTATCCGCAGACCGGTAAATGAGATTCAGGATGCAGCGCAGAAGCTGGCAAAGGGCGAGCTGGACAATGCGTCGGTAGCCTATACATCGAAAGATGAATTGGGTAAGATGTCAGACAGCATTCGCGATCTGATCGACTATCAGAAGACGATCATTGAAGACATCAGCCGTATACTAGGTTCCATGGCAGAGGGAGACTTCAGGGTCAAATCAGGTGTAAAAGAATATTACCGGGGCCAGTATTACCGTGTCCTGACATCCATGAGAGGACTTCGCGACAAACTCAGCAGCATCCTTCTGCAGATCAGCCAGTCAGCACAACTGGTTGCGGACGGCAGTGAACAGATCTCTTCAAGGGCCCAGGCACTTGCATTGGGAGCGTCAGAGCAGGCAAGTTCGGTGGAAGAACTGGCAACGGCTGTAAATAACATATCGAAACATGTAAAAGCTACAGAGGAAAACGCAGTGGATGCACGTGCGCAGACGAATCAGGCCGGCACACGGGTCACCATGAGCAACCGGCAGATGCAGGAAATGATCGAGGCAATGAAGGGAATCAGCGAAAAGTCCAATCAGATCGGTGAGATCATAAAGACCATAGAGGATATTGCGTTTCAGACGAATATCTTGGCTTTGAATGCTTCTGTAGAAGCTGCAAGAGCAGGGGAAGCCGGAGTGGGATTTGGTGTGGTCGCAAAAGAGATACGCAGTCTGGCTGACAGAACATCTGTATCCTCTAAAAATACGTCTGCATTGATTCAGGAAACGATGGAGGCTGTTGAAAAAGGGGATAAAGCTGCCCACGCAACGGCAGATTCCCTGTCCGATGTAGCAGAAATGACAAAGCAGGTGGTCATGGCCGTGGATAAGATAGCCTCCGCGTCCGAATATCAAAGTGATTCCATCTCACAGATCACAGCCGAGGTGGACCAGATATCTGATGTGGTCCAGAACAATTCCGCAACATCAGAGGAACTGGCGGCCGCCAGTGAAGAATTATCCACGCAGGCGCAGGTACTGGAAAGTCTCATCAGCCAGTTTCAATTACACGAATAGGCACTGCAGACAGGTAAATATTATTTGGGATCATGAGAATCCGGGATTTCTTTTTCATGGATTTTGTGATATTCTATGTACATAGAATATACGGCGGAGGAATTTTATGAGTATCATATTGAAAAAGGAACTGGATCCAATCTATGAAACCCTTGCTTTGCTCAGCGTTGAGAATCCTGATAAATGGAGGGAAGAAGTCATCCGGGAACTTGGAAGCTGTGGGCTGGGGGGAGAGATTTTTTATCAGAAGCATTTCACGGTCATTGAAAAATATATCAGGACTTTTCTGAAATATAAAGTGAAGACACCGCAGGAAGAATTTTTTTACAAAGACAAATCCAATGACATGTTTTTCTGGATCACTGCGCTTGCTGTGGAAAACCGTGAATATGTGGATCACCCCGAAACGGCTAATCCTGTAAAGCTGCGCAGAAAAATGGCGTATTATCTTGTGGACACAGAGAAAAACCAGGAAATAAAAACAGAGGACGACCTGCCTGACATTTCAGAGGACGAGGCGCTTCTGGACTTTATGGATACTCTGAGCATCAAGAGCGAAGAGATGTGGTATGTGCTGAGCTGGCTGAGAAAACCTGTCTATCGGCTGCAGCAGCTCAGTGATATGCTGAAATGCAACCTTCCGGCTTTTGAAAAAGCCAGGGAATCCGTTAAAAAACCTCTGGAAAAGCTTATGCAGAAAAAAGTTGACCCGGAAGAGAACGGATATTCAAAAATCGCGGAATCCTGCGGAAAAGACCATCTTGTCTATATGTCTCTGGGGATACCACTGGCACAGATTATTATGGAAGGACGCGGTTATCAGGGAGTCCTCCTGGGATATCTGAACGCAGGAAAGCGCTCCGGAAATGACGCCAGGGAGATTGTCATCCGCCAGGCAAAGTCACTCAGCGATAAGAGCAAGCTGGATATCCTGTGTGACCTGAAGAAGTCAAAAAAATTCAACCTGGAGCTGGCTGAGAGCCTTGGCCTGTCTCCGTCAACGGTTTCACACCATATGAATTCCCTGCTGATATGTGATTTTGTCACAGTGGAAAAGCGGGATGGGAAAGTATATTATTGCTTACAGGAGGAGTCCATACGGGAATTCTTAAAAAATGTGGAGGAGATGCTTTTATAGTATCTCCTCCACTTTTTCTATTCCTTCCCGGGAACCATGTTACAGGCCGGTCTGCATTTCATAAAAGGCGTGTGTCTGCAGGCTGCCGGCGTCATGGATGCCGGTTAAGGACGGGAAAAGATAACAGGGGAGGAGTAAGACGTTTTATTTTCTGTATTTGATAAAAGTGAAATGTATTTGACAAATATAAAATTGTATGATATTTTATGTGTATGAAATATATTTCAAATACATGAAATGATATTACTGTAAGATGTAATATCCGAAAGGAACCATATGAAACTGTATAAAACGAAGGACCGTCTGCTCCTGGGCGGAACTATTTTGTTTGGAGGACTGTCCTCGCTGCTGGTGGCGTTTGCCTCTATTTTGATGCAGCAGGTAATAGACGTGGCTGTTGCCGGGGATGTGAAGGGATTTTACAGGGTACTGGCTGTGATGCTGGTTTACCTGGCGGCATTAGGGGGCATCAGTCTGCTGGAAGCTATCATGGGGAAAATTCTTATCAGGAATGTTACCAGGCATCTGCGGGACAGGATTTTTAAAGGTGTGATGAAGCAGAAACCGGTGCGGTTTTCATCAAGAAATACGGCTGATTACCTGTCTGCCCTTGTGAATGATGTAAAGCTGGTAGAGGAAAACTATCTGCTTCCGATGCTGCTCTGTTTCCAGATGATCGTGCTTTTTCTGGCTACGCTGGGAATCCTGTTTTATCTGAGTCCGCTGGTGACTGTTATTCTGCTGGGATTTCTGGTACTTTTGTTTGCAGTGCCTGCGCTTATGGGGAGAAAGCTCCAGGAGCGGCAGGATGCCTATTCAGAGCAGCTTTCTGTGTTCACAGCGGCAGCAAAGGATTTTCTTAACGGTTATGAAGTGATACGGGGATATTCTGCTTTTCGTTGTATTTTTGGCAGATACCTGAAGGTGAATAAAGAAACCGCAGAGAAAAAGTTTGCGTCAGACAGACTGATGGCAGTAAACGAGAGTTTTTCAGATATCCTCTCTTCTCTTATCACAATTGTGATCGTATTTGTGGCGGCCTGGCAGATGATGCGGGGAACAGTGACGATGGGGACACTTCTGGCTTTGATACAGCTAAGCGGAACCTTTGTCATACCGGTGGTAATGATTCTGCAGAATTTCCCTAAAATTCAGGGGATTCGGCCGGTCATGGAACATTTGGGGGAATGGATGGAGTATGAGGAAGAAGAGGCCGGGGAGACGATTGACAGACTGGAAAATTCCGGTATACCGGGGCAGAAGCGTGGAATATGCTGTTCGGATCTTACATTTGCCTATACGGAAAAGCAGCCTGTGCTGGAGCATGAAAACATGCTGTTTGAGGCAGGTAAGAAATATGCTGTCACAGGCCGGAGCGGATGTGGGAAATCCACGCTGATCAAACTCCTAACCGGATATTCCGGAGATTTTGAAGGGCAGATATACATAGACGGAATTTCTGTCAAAGAGATGACGCAGCAGGAGATTAACAGACGTATAGCAGTCATCCATCAGAATGTATTTCTGTTTGACACGGATATCAAGGATAATATCTGTCTGGGAGAGGATTACACGGAGGAGGAGATACAGGCAGCGCTGAAAGAAAGCGGAATATGGGATTATCTCTCAGGCCTGGAAAACGGGATTTATACAAAAGTAGGGGAAGACGGCCACCTTCTGTCCGGCGGCCAGAGACAGCGGATCGCAGTGGCCCGGGCACTGATCAGAAAAACACCGGTTCTCATATTGGATGAAGGAACATCTGCGATTGATCGGGAAACCGCGTTTGAAATCGAAAAAAATCTGCTGGAAAAAAAGAATCTTACGGTTATCACCATAACGCACCATATGGATGAACGTCTGGCCGGTCAGTACGATGCCGTTGTAAGACTGGGGGCTGCATAGGCGGAAGAAAAATGGCGTATGCAGGTATCTTGATTGTTAAAGCAAACTGCTGTATTCTGTATTTGAGCTATTATCCCTGCGGCCGGTCCGGAGTGTGTTGGGCAAGAGGCAGCAGGACAAAGGAAGAAACGGAGAGAAGTGCATGAAGATAAACAGAATCGCCTGCATCCATACAGATTTCCCTACAAAATTCGGCATTCCCCGCCAGAGCGGCCTGGTGAAAGAGCTTGCCGGAACCATTATATTTGAGCCAAAGTACAGAAATCCCGACGCATTCCGGGGATTGGAGGAATTTTCTCATATCTGGCTTATTTGGGAGTTTTCCGAATCAGCCAGGGATACCTGGTCGCCTATGGTGCGTCCGCCGAGACTGGGAGGCAATACGAGAAAAGGCGTGTTTGCCACGCGCTCCCCCTTCCGCCCGAACCCCATAGGCCTGTCTTGTGTCCGTCTGGAAGAGATTGAAATACATCCGGAATATGGTCCCGTACTCCATGTGACAGGGGCGGATTTAATGGACAAGACCCCCATTCTGGATATCAAGCCGTATATTCCCCACGCTGACAGCCACCCGGAAGCGCAAGGCGGATTTGCCTCCAGGCACAAGGAGGACAGGCTGGAGGTGGAGTTTCCGGAGGAGCTGGAGGAAAAGGTGCCGGAAAGCAAGAGAACAGCCCTGAGAGGCGTTCTGGCAAATGACCCGAGACCTGCATATCAAAATGACCCAAAGCGCGTCTACGGATTCGGGTTTGCGGGTCTGGAGGTCCGATTTACCGTCAGGGACGGGTGTCTCACTGTCTGTGAGGTGGTGCCGGAGATATGACACTTCTGGGCATTGACAAGGTTCTGCATCTGTACGAATATGAAGATCTGCCACAGGAGCTTGTATATCAAAAAAACGATGATGAGCTGTCCAGCGGCACTCTTATTCCCGCACCGGTCATCTATGGGCAGCGGCAGATCGCTCTTCCCATTCCCAATCTGATTCAGGGAAAGCTGTGGGCAGACAGGCCGGGGGAACGTTTGAGCGTGGGAATCGGAAAATACGGTACAAAGAAAGACGGCGGCATATACATGTGTGTACTTTTGGATATGTATGACCAGAAGCCGGTCGCCTGTTCCTACGGTGTGTATTACGGTCCGCAGCTTGTACAGAAGGCCCTGGAAATCTATTTTTTCCTTCTGGAGCAGGAAGGACTCGGAAGGCGTAAAAGGAATCCCATTCTCCACAGCAGCCGTAATCCTGTATTCAGAAACAGGACTTACTGCGGCATACTGGGCCGTTTCCCGGTCAGGCCGTCCATGACATCGCCGGGAGAGAGAGGCGGTATTGCCAATATCAGCACTTATTTTTCATGTCTGAAACGGAGGCTGGGTGGCTGCATTTTTGAGGACTGGCAGGATGCGGTAGACTGGCTGGAGAATGACAGGGAGAGACATTCCCAGCCTTTTTGAACATCTGCCGCGCCTGCATATTTATAAAATACGGATTTTATATTTTTCCAGCCAGTAATTCACCTGCAGCATGTAGGCCAGCATCTGCGGGCCTGCCATGAGCTGGCCATAGAAAGGTTTTCCGTAGTCTGAGGGACTTTCCAGAAAAGCATGAACCTTTTTCGTGTCCAGAATCTGCCGGACGGGGGCATTGGGGTCAGCCAGAACTTCTTTTAAGCGGTCACCCAGGAGCTTTTCGTAAGCCGGGTCATAGGTTTTTGGATACGGGCTCTTTTTTCGCCAGAGAATCTCTCTGGGGAGATGACCTTCCCCGGCGTGGCGGAGCAGGCCTTTGACGATACCGTCCGGGCATTTCATGCTCCAGGGGACATTGAAGACATATTCCACGATCCGATGGTCTGCAAACGGAACCCTGGCTTCCAGGCCGGAGTACATGCTGGTGCGGTCCATACGGTCCAGAAGAGTCACCATGAACCACCGCAGGTTCAGATAGGAGATTTCCCGGCGGCGTTTTTCATGGGCATCCTCACCGGGCAGAACAGGGGTTTCCCGGATGGTCTTTTCATAGGCTGCATGGGCGTATTCCTCCATGCCGAGAGAATCGGCAAAGTCATCGGAAAGCAGGATTTTTCTTGGCTCCATGCTCGTGGACCAGGGGAAATGATCACCTTCAAACGCTTCCTTTTTATGGAACCACGGATATCCTCCGAAAATCTCATCCGCGCATTCCCCTGTAAGGGTCACTTTGTTGTGCTCTACTACCTGGGAACAGAAATAGAGCATGGAGGATTCCACATCCGCCATACAGGGCAGATCTCTGGCATCTACAGCCTTGAACAGACAATCCACCTGCGCCTTATTGTCACATTCCAGAAAACGGTGGTTTGTACCTGCATACTCTGCCATTTTTTCCACCCAGGGGCGGTCCTGGCTGGGCTGGAAGGCGTTGGATTTGAAGTATTTATTGTTGTCTTTGAAATCAAAGGAAAAGGTATTCAGGACTTTCCCCTGTTTTTTCAGTTCCCTGGCGCAGATGGATGTGACCAGGCTGCTGTCCACTCCGCCGGAGAGGAAGGTACTTATGGGAATATCGGAGAGCATCTGCTTTTTCACGGCATCCTCCACAAGCCAGGCTGTCTTTTCCACTGTCTTTTCAAAAGAATCCGTATGGGGGCGGCTTTCCAGTTTCCAGTACGCATGTTCAGAGACGCCGTCTTTGCCCAGGGTCAGGCAGTGCCCGGGAAGAATCTCCTGAATCCCTTTGAAGACGCCCTTTCCATAGCTTTTGGCAGGCCCCAGAGCGAATACCTCGCACAGTCCGTCCCGGTCCAGTTCGGGTGTTACGCCCGGATAAGCGAACAGCCCTTTGAGCTCTGAGGAGAATACAAGTGTTGTGTCAGCCCAGGTATAGAAGAGGGGTTTGACTCCCAGACGGTCCCGGATAAGGCGAAGTTGTTTTTTACCGGAATCCCAGAGGGCTATGGCAAAAATTCCGTTTAGTTTCTTGATATATTCCTCCCCGTGCAGCATAAAACCATGGAGGATCACTTCTGTATCGCTGGTGGTCTGAAAGACAACACCTTCCTTTTCCAGCTCTTTTTTCAGTTCAGGCATGTTATAGATCTCACCATTGTAGACAATGGCGTATGTCCCGGAGGCGTTTTTTTGTACCATGGGCTGATGGCCTGTGACAAGGTCGATGATCTCCAGTCTTACGTGGGACAGGCCGCAGCCGCTGTCCAGGTAAGTTCCCTGGTCATCAGGCCCCCGGCGTTTCTGCGTTTGGTTCATTTTGTCCAGAATGTGATTCCATTTCCCTTTCTCCTCAGAAAAATTTCTTTTCGGATTACAAAATCCTGCAATTCCACACATGATAATTCCCCTTTCTGCTATTGGCCCGGCAGGACATTTACCCCACGGCCGGTTACTATTCACAGCCGTGCAGAAAAAGCCCCGCCGGATAAATGATCAGGCTGCGATTTGCGGCAGCAGCGGTTATTTACTGTATAACCGGCTGATATTGTTTTCCGTTTAAAGCTGCCTCAATAGAAGGTATGAGAAGTTCTGTGCGGGCAATCATGGAGTTGGGCTTTTTTTCCGGGTTATCCTGGCCAAAGGGAACAAAATAGATATTCTTGGCATTCAAAAGCAAGCCGATATTTTTCATATTCATTCCCAGCGCGTCATTGGTGGAGATGGATATGAGCAGCGGTTTATCGTTTCTGAGATGTGCCTTGGCTGCCATGAGGGCAGGTGTATCTGTGATGCCGTTGGCAAGTTTGGCTATGGTATTGCCTGTGCAGGGCAGGATAACAAGAATATCCAGCAGGCTCTTAGGACCGATCGGCTCTGCCTGGGGGATGGTGAGCATGGGCTCTTTGCCTGTGATACTGCGGGCTTTTGCCACAAAGTCCTCCGCATTGCCGAAACGGCTGTCAATACTTTTGGCGGCATCGGAAAATATGGTCTGTATTTCGGCGCCTTCGTCCGCCAGCTTCTGTAATTCATCAAACACTTTTTTATATGTGCAGAAGGAGCCGGTAAAGGCCACTCCCACTTTCCTTCCTTTTAACGACATAATTCTTCTCCTTTTATTTATGACGACATATCATTAAATTCCTTTAATATACGAAAAACAGCTTCCGCTATGGCATGGGCGGAGGAACGAGGGGCATATCTCCCCGGAAGTCCCGGGCAGAGATATGCGGATATCCCCAGGTCCCTGGCCGCGGCAAAATCCACGCCGCCGGGAGCAGAAGCGATATCAATAATAAGAGCCTGTTTTCGGAGGCTCTTTAAAAGTGACCTGTCTAGAATCGGCGCGGGAATCGTGTTGAAGATAAAATCAAAACTGTCCGCGTGTTCTTTCAGTGCTTCCGGGGCGATGACCTTTCCTGTCAGGGTTTCGGCTTCTGCCCGTATACCGGGTCTTCTGGCACATACAGTTACATGACAGAACATGCCTGTAAGATACGAGACCAGGGTTTTTCCGCAGGTTCCGTATCCCAATACGAGACAGCGGCTCCCGTGTAGATTGCGGCTGCTTTTCTGAATGGCTTCCGCAATGGCACCCTCAGCGGTTGCGATACTGTTTTTTACTGTGAGAATCTCATCCTTCATCAGATCAGAGACAAAGATTCCTTTTGAAAAAACTTTTTCCTGAAAGTCTCTGGGTATGCATCCTGCAAAAAAGGACTGGCCCTCCCGGAGCATATCCGGCAGAAGGGACAGGGGAATCTCTTTGCTTTTATTTATGGGAATCGGCGCAAGGACAGTCTCCGCGTTAGAAACTGCTTCCGAAAGAGAGGAGGCAGCATAACAGGAAGAGTCCGGAATATCTGCGCAGAGTGCATATTTACAAACCCTGCAGCCGCATTCCAGGAGATACTCTGCCAGGTAGACCTGGCGCATATCTCCCCCGATCACTGCAAAATCAAATTTTAAGTGACTCATTGCCTGGCTCCTGAATGTCTGAACTCTTATTTACTATATGTAAGAGGAAAAAAAGATGTGCCCCGGTATGGGGGGCGGACAGAGGGGAACGCCGTTTATGACGGATTCCGTTCCCCTCTGGCGGAAGTGTGGAACAGCTTTTTATAAGCTCTGGAAAAGGAAGAATAGTTTTTAAATCCGCACTGGTAACAGGCATCTGTGACGGACATACCGTTTTGGATCAGTGCCCTGGCCCGCAGCAGACGTTTGGTAGAGATATAGCTGGCTACACTGTATCCTGTCTCCTGTTTGAACAGGTGCATGAGATAATAACGGCTCATATAGAACCTGGACGCCAGCAGGTCGATGGAAATGTCCTCAGCCAGATGTTCTCCGATATAATCCAGCACAGGAAGGATTTTGGAATTACAGCGGCTGTTTTCTATATACGTGCCTGTGTAGGCATCCATGGAGAAGCGGTTTAAAAGGATCAGAAATTCCAGAAAAAGGGCCTTCTGGTACAGGGCGGCTGCAAAGGCATCCCCGCCGAAGGATTTCTCCAGCTCCTGCAGAACCTGATACAGCCGGCTCTGGCTGAACAGCTCTACGCGCAGTACATTGGAGCGGCTGGTCTGGGCCTGCACAAAGCACCGGTTCAGGGAATCTGCCCCGTCCCGGCAGGCATCCATAAATGCAGGCGAGATATAGAGGATCATGCGCTCATAGACAGATTTGCTGTTGATGACCGGTTTGTGGATCTCACCGGCATTTACAAGGACAATGTCATAGGGCTTCAGGTCAAAAGACTTACCTTCAATATGATATGTGACATCACCGCGTATGAAAATCAGTATTTTATAAAAGTCATGATAGTGGTAGGAAAAGCTGTGTTCCTCCTCATCGGTAATGTGAAAAAGGCGGAAATCGTCTTTCAGATAACCGGTTTTGCTGTAAGAATCCAATTTGGGTCCCTCCTGTGGGCTGATTTTTTTGGTTCAGCATATTTTGCAATGTTTTTAACACGATGCTTATATTATAACATAAAAGTGTCTGATAAACTAGATACAGACTCTAAGACTGATGCTTAAAATTGTTTTGAGCCGCAGAGGTATCTGGGACGGCACTGTGGGCTGTGACATAAAATAGGGTATGGCGCGTCAGATTCTGCAGACGCATCGCAGCAGGAAAGGAAAGAGAGCAGTGAAATTTGAAAAATATCATGGAATAGGAAATGATTATCTGGTATATGACTGTCAGAAAAATACGGAGGAGCTGGATGCTGATAAAATCCGTAAAATCTGTGACAGGAATTTCGGGGTTGGTTCAGACGGTATTCTGGCAGGCCCTTATATAGAAGATGGAGAATTTGCCGTCCGTGTGTTCAATCCGGACGGCAGTGAGGCAAAAAGAGCAGGAAACGGTATCCGTATCTTTGCAAAATATCTGAAGGATGCCGGATATACTTTGAGTGAACGGCTGACGATCCGGACAAAAGGCGGGAAAGTGCAGGTGCGTTTTCTCAATGCGGACGGCACGCGGATTCAGGCGGATATGGGAAAGCTGTCCTTTTCCAGCAAAGACGCGGGACTTGCGGGGGAGGCCAGGGAAGCGCTCAGAGAGAAGATGGTATTCGGGCAGAAGGAATATGACTGTTCCTGTGCATCCATGGGCAATACCCACTGTGTGATCCCCATGGCGGAGATATCCAGGGAGAAGGTCTGCACAATAGGTGCTTTTTCTGAGCGCTCTGCATACTTTGGTGACCGGGTGAATACACAGATCATGAAGGTTTTGGATAAAAATAACATTCAGATAGAGATATTTGAACGGGGTGTGGGATATACGCTGGCTTCCGGCACCAGCAGCTGCGCAGCGGCAGGGGTGGCCTACAAGCTGGGGATGATCGATTCGGATGTGATGGTACACATGCCCGGCGGCAAGCTCTGGATCCAGATCGATGAGGACTGGCATGTGATGATGACCGGCAGTGTACAGAGTGTGTGCCGGGTTGAAATGACCGAGGATTTCCTTCGGTTTGAGCCGTAGGTCCTCAGGTTGAGTAAAAACCCGTTAATGCGTCCAAACGGTGCTTTTCACTGCGCGGTACCTGCGTTAAAATGAATCTGTGTAAAGAGGAACGGATTCATTGGCAGCAAAGGGAGAGGAAGATGCAGATGGATGAGAGGACCTTCCGTGTGACTGTGAGTTCACAGCAATATCATACCTGGCAGGGAGTTCTGGAATATGAGAATCGGACATATTCTTTTCTCAGCGAGCTGGACCTGGTAAGGATGATGGATGATTTTTTGAGAGACAACAAAGAAAAAACAGATACTGAGGAATAAAAAGAGCAGAAAGGCTTCCGCGCAGCATACAGGCTGAGCGGGAGCCTTTCTGTCTGTTCTGCTGCCGCTGCCTGTAAAACTGCCGGTTTTTCCGCTTTGTTGGGCAGTTTTTTGGGGCTGAGTTTACAACAAACCTGGCATTTGATACAAAAACAATGAGGCAAAGTTGCTAAAAATGATTGAAAATGCAAAAAAACGAATCGATTATGAGTAAAATAACCGGATATATGATGGTATAATTGATGAAAACCAAGGGGCAAAAGCCGAGGTGATTAGGCCGATTGACAACAGGGATTGGAGAAAAATCCTGGACAAGGGGGAATTTCTTATAAGAAAAGTCTGAGAGAGTCCGTGATAACGGAAGTTGTACGTTTTTTTTCAACAGGTTCTTAAAAATTTGACGAAGCCTAAGGGGCTATGATAAGCTAAAGTATAAAGTTATGAGTTTATTATGGAAACGAGGGCTTACAGATGAAGAAGAGAGAAAAAGAATATGTGGAATTCCGATATTATGAGATTCCGCAGCGTGTGCCTCTGATCGCACTCATGGGCGAACGCTGGGTAACAAGGTATGGAAGTGATCCTATGCATTTCCATAACTATATGGAGATAGGCTACTGCTGTTATGGCGAGGGTGTTATGCACCTGGGAAAAGAGGACGTCAGGTACGGGGAAGGCACTGTCACAGTGATACCCAAGAATTTTCCCCACCACACAACGGGAAGGGACGACGTCTTTGACAGCTGGGAATACCTTTTTATAGATACGGAGCGCTTCTTAAAGAATGTATATGCAGATAAACCTGTGTATGCCAACACGGTGCTTGAACGGCTTCACAGCCGCATGTTTCTGACCAGCAGGGAAGAAGCACCGGAAATCGATGCGCTTGTACGTGTCATTCTGAATGAGATGCGGAACAAAGAGGAGTTTTATCTGGAGAGCGTGCAGGGATGCCTGCTCACACTGCTCCTCAAAATAGCCAGAATGAATCCGGCAGACAGCGTGCCGGAGGCTAAGGTCATAGATGACGGAAGCCTGAACAGTATTCTGGCAGTTCTGAATTACATAGAAAAGCATTATCAGGAAGAGATCAAGGTAGGACAGCTGGCACAGATATGCCATATGAGCGAGACACATTTCAGGAGAGTGTTTACGGAATACATGAATACCTCTCCGGCAGAATATGTGAATCTTGTGCGGATCGAAAGGGCCTGTGAATTTCTGGCCAAGTCAGATGAACGTCTGGAAGACATTGCCGTTAAGGTTGGTTTCCAGGCATCCGCCACATTCATCCGTAACTTCAAGAAGATTGTGGGAACTGCTCCACACCAGTGGAGAAGTGCGGCAAGGGGAAAAGAAGACAACCCCTCCAACTATAATGTATCGGTTTTAAAGGGCTGGTAAGGCCCCGAATGCGGGTAAATATCAGAAAAAAATAGGGAATGTACAAATTAGACAAATAAATTATTGACATATGCGGCGAAGTGATGTAATATACATATATGCTGGACCGTGAAAAAACGGAAATGTGGTCATATTACACAAACAATTTGTCGAATAATAGGACCGTATGTACATTCATGTGTTTGATGCTAATAATTAAAGGGAGGCATTTATTATGAGAAAAAAAATTGTTGCAGCTATGCTGGCTTCTATGATGGTTGTTTCACTTGCAGCCTGCGGAGGCGGAGATGACGGAAGCGGAAGTACCGGCGGAGATACCAAAAAGGAAGAGACTACCGGAACAGACGAGAAAAAAGATGACGCGGCAGATGACGCCGTAGCAGCTACAGATGATGAGAATACCCTGACCGTATGGTGCTGGGACCCGAACTTCAACATCTATGCAATCAATAAAGCAGCTGAGATTTACGCAAAAGATCATGAAGGATTTAACGTTAAAGTTACTGAGATCCAGTCAGATGATATCGAGACAAAACTGACAACTGCTATGTCAGCAGGTGATTTAAGTACATTACCTGACATCTTCCTGATGCAGGACAACTCCTTCCAGAAATATGCTACAAACTACCCGGATATCTTCGTTGACTTAACGGACAAGGGTATTGACTATACACAGTTCTCCGAAGCTAAAGTAGCTTACTCTACATTAGACGGCAAGAATTACGGTGTTCCGTTTGACAACGGTGCTGCTATCAGCTGCTACAGAACAGATATGCTGGAGCAGGCAGGATATACTGTAGATGACTTTACAGATATCACATGGGATGACTTTATGGAAAAAGCTAAAGTTGTCAAAGAAAAAACAGGACAGCCTCTGCTGACACAGCAGGCAGGTTCTACTGATATTATCATGATGATGATCCAGTCTGTAGGAGCTTCCTGCTTCACAGAAGACGGAAAAGCAAACATCGTTGATAATGAAGCTGTTAAGAAAGCTGTTGAGATTTATTCTCAGATGGTAAAAGACGGCACATTACTTGAAGTAACTGACTGGGATCAGTATGTTGCATCCATCAACAACGGTACCGTTGCAGGCGTTATCAACGGATGCTGGATCATGGCTACTGTTACAGCACAGGAAGATCAGTCCGGTAAATGGGCAGTTACAAACATGCCTAAGATGGAAGGCGTTGGCGAAGCAAGCAACTACTCCAACAACGGTGGTTCTTCATGGGCAGTTACATCTAACTGTAAGAAACCGGACGTTGCTGTAGATTTCCTGAAATCCACATTCGGCGGAAGCACAGAACTGTATGATGATCTGATCGCTAAGGGCGCTCTGGCAACATGGGCACCGGCTGGTGATTCTGATGTTTACAATCAGGAAGTTCCGTTCTTCTCAAATGACAAAGTATATGCTAAGATCGTAGATTTTGCTACAAAGACACCTTCTAACGTTACAGGACCGTTCTACTATGACGCTCGTGATGCTATCGGTGTTGCACTTTCCCAGATCACACAGCAGGGTATTGACATCGGAACCGCACTTCAGGAAGCTCAGGATACTGTAGACTTCACAATGGGCGGCTGATAAATAACAGACCCCTGAATTGATTCTTTATTTCTAAGAAATGAAAGGTCTGCTGCTGCTCATCAAAAGCAGCGGCAGACCTTTTTGAATCGGGTACAGAGGCGGAAAGCGCACTGTATCTGTTCACAATTAAAAATGAAAAGGAGGGTGCATATTTATGAGTGGTCCTAATAAAAAAGGGATGTCTCTGGAAAAGAAACATAATGTGACAGGCTGGGTCTTCCTGATTCCGGCAACAGCCCTGATCTGCTGGATGAGTTTTTATCCCATGATCAAAGCGTTCATTATGTCAATGCAGACAGGTATTGGTATTAATTTAACCTTCGGAGGTGCTGCGAACTATCTCCGTATTCTGAAAGACCCTACATTCAAACAGTGTTTGTTCAACACATTCTTCTACCTGATCATTCAGGTACCGGTCATGCTGGTATTGGCGCTGGCACTGGCTTCTATGCTGAACAACAAGCATCTGCGGTTCAAAGGACTGTTCCGTACAGCGATTTTCCTTCCCTGTGCAACATCCCTTGTATCCTATGCTATGATTTTCCGTTCCATGTTTGCAAATGATGGTTTCATCAACACAGTCTTAAGAGGCTTTGGCATGAACCCTATTATGTGGTTTGCAAATGCATGGACCGCAAGAGCAGTTATCATTATCGCCCTGATCTGGAGATGGACAGGATACAACATGGTATTCTATCTGTCAGGCCTGCAGAATATTGAATATTCCGTTTACGAGGCTGCCAAGATTGACGGTGCTTCACCGGTACAGTCTTTCTTCAAAATCACAGTACCGCTTTTGAAACCAACGATTCTTCTGACAACTATCATGTCCACAAATGGTACACTGCAGTTGTTCGATGAGTCCCTGAACCTGACAAACGGCGGACCGGGTAAATCAACAATGACTCTGTCCCACTACATATACAATACGTCCTTTGTACAGAGCCCGAATTTCGGCTATGCGGCTGCAATGTCCATCATTGTACTGATCATGGTTGCGATTCTGGCAGTTATTCAGATGAAAGTAGGTGATGAACGATGAATAAAGGCCAAAAAATATTCCAGTATGTATTCCTGACGATCGTTTCCCTGTTATCTGTATTTCCGCTGTACTACATGTTCTGCGGAGCAACAAATAAAAGTACAGACGTAGTTGCCGGCAAGCTGATTCCCGGAGGTTATGTTGCAGAAAACTTCAAAGCCCTTCTGGCAAATCAGGATCTGGCAAGAGCTATGTGGAACTCCTTCAGAAATGCTGTTATCCTTACAGCTCTGGCTCTGCTGGTATGTTCCATCGCAGGCTACGGCTTTGAGATTTACCATGACAAAGGCAAGGATGTGGTTATGACACTCCTTCTGACAGCTATGATGATTCCTTTCGCAGCGATCATGATTCCTTTGTTCAAGATGTTCTCCACTTTGAAAATGGTTAACAGCATGGCAGCCTTCATGCTGCCCACCATATCGACACCGTTTTTGATCATGTTGTTCAGGCAGAGCGCGCGTTCGTTCCCACATGATATCATCGAGGCAGCACGTCTTGATGGTTTGAGTGAGACAGGAATTTTCTTCCGCATGTTCTTCCCGACCATGCGCTCCACTTATGCGGCAGCCATGACCATCACTTTCATGAACGCATGGAACAACTATCTGTGGCCAAAGGTAATCTTACAGACAGACAGCTCCATCACCATGCCTATGCTGGTAGCCAACCTGTTAGGTGGTTATACGGTTGATTATGGTATGCTGATGCTCGGTGTACTTATCTGTACCTTGCCTACCGCAATTGTATTCTTCTGTCTGCAGAAGAGCTTTGCCGAAGGTATCACAGGTGCTGTTAAATAAAAAAGAGACAGTATTCGGTCTTGTGCCGGGCTGTTGAAAATAAGTAATTTACAGGCGGATATTTTGTTTTCATGAGATATCCGCCTTATTTTTTAATCATACGGCAGATAAAAAATAAAGGATTGTCCGCCGGATAACCAACAGGAGGTAAAAAATGAAAGCATTTCAGTACGAGAAAGTAAAAGACCCTGCCTGGTTCCAGGAAAACAGGGCAGCGGCCCATTCGGACCACAGATATTATGGTTCCATGGAAGAGATGGAGCAGAAGCAGGAGAATTTCAGGTACAGCCTGAATGGTCTGTGGAAATTCCACTATGCAAATAATTACCACAGCACAATTCCGGGGTTTGAGTCCATGGATTACTGCTGCAGGTCCTGGGATGACATCCATGTGCCGGCCCACATCCAGATGGAGGGATATGACCGTCCTCAGTATGTCAATGTGCAGTACCCCTGGGAGGGCTGGGAAGAGCTGGAGCCAGGTCAGATCCCTACACGGTTTAATCCTGTGGCAAGTTACGTGAAATATTTTGAAGTACCTGAGAACATGAAAGGAAAGCGTGTGTTTATTTCCTTCCAGGGTGCCGAGAGCGGCATTGCAGTTTGGCTGAACGGCAGTTATGTGGGATACAGTGAGGACACATTTACACCGTCCGAGTTTGAACTGACACCATACCTGCAGGAGGGAGAGAATAAACTGGCAGCCCAGGTCTTCAAATTCACAAGCAGCAGCTGGTGTGAGGACCAGGATTTCTTCCGCTTTTCAGGTATTTACAGAGACGTCTATCTCTATGCGGTGCCTGAGGTACATGTGGAGGACATGAGGATCCGTACTCTGCTGGATGACACCTTTACAAAGGCAGATCTGGAGATCGTGCTCAAGGCCACAGCAAAGGGCAACGTAAAGATTGCTCTGTCAAAGGATGGAAATGTGCTGATGACAGAGGAAAGTGCTCTGGGCAGTGACACAAGGCTGGTAATGAAAGTGGATAACCCCGCGCTTTGGAGTGCGGAGTCACCGGTGCTTTATGACCTGCTTTTCCAGGTGTTTGACAATGCAGGTACTCTGACGGAAGTGATTCCTTACAGGGTAGGCTTCCGCAGATTCGAGATGAAAGACAATATTATGATGCTGAACGGCAGAAGAATCGTGTTCAAGGGCGTGAACCGTCATGAATTCAGCTCTGTAAGCGGCCGTCATGTGTCGAGAGAAGAGCTGGTGAAAGATATTGTCACCATGAAGAGAAACAACATCAATGCCATCCGTACCTGCCATTATCCGGACGGTTCAGATATCTATGATCTGTGTGATGAGTACGGGCTCTATATGATCGCAGAGAACAATCTGGAATCACACGGCTCCTGGGATTCCCAGGCGGAGAAGAAGGAACCGGATCTGAACAAGGTAGTGCCTTGTGACCATCCGGAATGGCTGGGCATGATGCTGGACCGCGTAAATTCCATGTATCAGAGGGACAAAAACCATACGGCTATCCTGATCTGGTCCTGCGGAAATGAATCCTTCGGCGGCAAAGACATCTATGAGATGTCAGAGTTCTACCGCAAAGAGGACCCTACAAGGCTGGTGCACTATGAGGGGGTATTCTGGGACCGCAGATATAACGGATCCAGTGATATGGAAAGCCAGATGTATCCTTCTGTGGAGAGCATCAAGGCATTTCTGGAGAAAGGCAGGAGCAAACCGTTTATCTGTTGTGAATACACGCATGCCATGGGAAATTCCTGTGGTGCCATGCACAAATACACAGATCTGACAGATACAGAGCCATTGTATCAGGGCGGATTTATCTGGGATTATATTGATCAGTCCATTTATAAAAAAGACCGTTACGGAAAAGAATTTCTTGCATACGGCGGAGATTTTGATGACCGCCCCTGCGATTACAATTTCAGCGGCAACGGTATTGCATACGGCGGAGACCGCATGCCATCCCCGAAGATGCAGGAAGTAAAGTTCAATTACCAGAACATTACGGCTGTTGTGGAGAAGGATAAGGTGCGGGTGGTCAATAAAAATCTGTTTGTAAATACAGACAGCTTTGACTGTGTTGTTCTGGTGGAAAAGGACGGACATCTGCTGAGAGAGGCAGGTCTGGAAACACATGTGGCACCTCTTTCTGAGGAAGTCTACGAGCTGCCGGTCAGTGTCCAGACTCTGCCGGGAGAGTATGCCGTCACGGTATCCTTCCGTCTGAGAGAGGATACGCTCTGGGCCAAGAGAGGGCATGAGGTTGCCTTCGGACAGGGTGTGTATGAGGTTCCGGCACCTGCTGCGCTGCACAGGGGAAAGATGGAGATCGTAAAGAGCATGCACAATATCGGCATTCACGGAGATGGATTCCGTATTCTCTTTTCCTATCTGAACGGCGGCCTCGTGTCCTATGTGTACGGCGGTGTGGAGATGATCAAGGCAATACCGAAACCGAACTTCTGGAGGGCACCTACAGACAATGACTGCGGCAATCTGATGCCCATGCGCTACGGGCAGTGGAAGCTGGCCAGCATGTATCTGAACCACAAAGACCCCCAGGGCGGATACCGCATTCCGAAGCTGGAAGTCCTGGAAGACAGTGCTGTGATCACATACACATATTATATGCCGTCCATTCCTTCCGCAGAGTGCAGCCTTGCTTACAGGGTATACGGTGATGGGACCGTGGAGACCACATTGTCTTATGACCCGGTAAAGGAACTGGGCGATATGCCGGAGTTCGGCGTGATGTTCAAGTTCGACGCGGATTATGACAATGTGGCATGGTACGGCATGGGGCCGGAGGAGACCTATGTGGACCGCTGCCTCGGTGCAAAGCTGGGAATCTACAAAAATAAAGTGGCTGACAACATGGCAGAGTACCTGGTTCCGCAGGAATGCGGCAATAAGGTGGGCGTACGCTGGGCCAGCGTCACAGACAGAAAGGGCAGGGGAATGCTCTTTACAGGAGATAAGATGGAATTCTCCGCACTTCCCTATACGCCGCATGAGATTGAAAACGCTATGCATCCCTTTGAGCTTCCGGAAGTACACTACACGGTTGTCAGGGTATCTGCAAAACAGATGGGTGTTGCGGGAGATGACAGCTGGGGTTCCAAAACCCATCCGGAATATCTTCTGAACACGGACGGCAGAATGGAATTTACATTCAGCTTTAAAGGGGTATAAGAATACAGAATAGTTTAAGAACAGGGCCGGCCTGCCACAGACCGGCCCATTGGAGGACAGATATGGGCAAAGACGTAAATTTCGGTAAAATGATTCACGGCGGGGACTACAATCCGGAACAGTGGCTGGATTCCCCGGATATCCTGGAAAAAGACATCGAGTATTTTAAGAAAGCAAAAATCAATGAAGTTTCCCTGGGGATTTTCTCCTGGGCAGTTCTGGAACCCCGTGAAGGGGAGTACCATTTCGGCTGGATGGAAGATATCATAAACCGTCTCTGGGAAAACGGTATCTCCACAATCCTGGCTACTCCTTCCGGTGCCCGCCCAAAATGGATGGCAGACAAATATCCCGAGGTCCTGCGGGTGGACGCGGACAGGCACAGAAACCTGTTTGGCGGCAGACATAACCACTGCTATACCTCCCCTGTATACAGAGATAAAGTACGCCGGATGAATATGGCTTTGTCCGAAAAATTCGGAAAGCATCCCGGTGTCATTGGCTGGCATCTGTCCAACGAGTACGGCGGAGAATGCCACTGTCCCCTCTGCCAGGAAGCGTTCCGCAGTTGGCTGAAGGAAAAATACGGGACTATTGAGGCGCTGAACAAAGCCTGGGCGACAACCTTCTGGAGCCATATATACAATGATTTTTCACAGGTGGAAAGCCCGTCCCCGAGAGGGGAATCCGGACTTCACGGGTTAAACCTGGACTGGAAACGTTTTGTTACGGACCGGACCGTGGATTTTGTACGCCACGAGGCACAGGCTGTGAAAGACGGCGGCTCAGACCTTCCGGTCATGATCAATATGATGTATAACTACGAAGGCCTGAATTACCACAAATTCAAGGATGTGGTGGATATCGTCACATGGGACAATTACCCCACATGGCATAAGGGGCCGGAATCCCACACTGCCATGGATACGGGAATGCAGCATGATATTATGAGGAGCATTCTGAAAAAGCCGTTCCTCCTCATGGAATCATGTCCTTCAGCCACTAACTGGCAGAGTGTGAGCAAGCTGAAAAAGCCGGGGATGCTGCGGGCAGCGTCTCTGCAGGCAGTGGCACACGGCTCAGACAGCGTGCAGTATTTCCAGCTCCGCCAGAGCCGTGGTTCCAGCGAGAAATTCCACGGCGCTGTCATTGACCACTACGGCGGGGATGACACCAGAGTGTTCGGTGAAGTCACAGAAGTGGGAGAAGCGCTGGAAGCTCTTGGCGAAATGGCGGGCAGCCGTACTATAGCCCGGGCGGCAGTCATCTATGACTGGGAAAACCGCTGGGCCATGGAGGACGCGGCAGGTCCGAGAAATAAAAACCTGTATTATAAAGAGGCAGTGGAGAAATCCTACTATGCATTCCGTAAGCTCGGGCTGGATGTGGATGTCATTGACATGGAACAGGATCTGGAAGGTTATAAGATAGCGGCGGCTCCCATGCTTTATATGTTCCGGGCCGGGTTTGAGGAGAAGGCAAGGAAGTTTGTGGAAGCAGGCGGTAAGCTGATCCTTACATACTGGTCAGGGATTGTGGATGACACGGACCTCTGTTTCCTGGGCGGAACACCTCACGGACTTATGGACGTGTGCGGTCTGCGCAGTACGGAGATTGACGGACTCTATGACGGAGAGACCAACAGCGGTGTTCCGGTGGAAGGAAATACCCTGTGCATGACAAAGAGCTACACCTGTGAGCACCTCTGTGACCTGGTGAAAACAGACGGCGCGGAGGTTCTTATGACCTTTGGCAGTGATTTTTACGCGGGAATGCCGGCACTTACCTGCAATGCTTACGGTGAGGGGAAAGCTTACTATGTGTGTGCGGATTTTGAGCAGGGCTTCTATGATGAATTATACAGGAAGCTGGTAAAAGAATGCGGTATCAAACGCTACATTCATCATATTCCCGCCGGAATCGAAGTGACATCCAGGGAGACAGAGGATGCGCTCTACCTGATCGTACAGAACTTCAACCGGGAAAGCACAGAGGTGCGCCTGCCCAAAGGGCCGTTTTCAGTCTGGTATGGGGAATATGACGGTACGGTGAAGGGCTTTGACATGGTGGTTCTCAAAAAAAGAAAATAGACAGGAACCGTATGAGCTGAGATACTGAATAACAGTTAAGAGGATATAAATGCAGACAAAGAAGTCTTACGGACTCTTTGCCTGCATTTTTCATGGAGAAAAGGGGATGGACAGATTTTTGCAGGGGCTGCATCCGACAGTGGTTGTTAAGGAATTTCCAGGTATACATTGACTTTTCTTTCTGAGGGGGTATAATTTTTAAGGTATATTGACAACGTTGAAAAGACAGAAGGAGGAGCTATGAAGTATTTGAGACAATTCTGTATTATTTTACTTTTTTCATTTCTGGGAGAAGGGCTTCATATTATCCTGCCGCTTCCCGTGCCTGCCAGTGTCTATGGTCTTGTTCTGATGCTGGCCGCGCTTCAGACAGGGATTCTGAAGACGCGTCAGGTGAGGGAAACGGCGGGTTTTTTGATTGAGATCATGCCTGTGATGTTCATACCCGCTGCCGCGGGGCTGCTGAATTCATGGGGCGTGCTGAAACCTGTCTTCGTTCCGGTTGCAGTTATAACTGCGGTCACCACGGTTTTCGTCATGGCAGTGACAGGACTTGTGACCCAGGGGATTATACGGAAGGGGAAAAAGAAAAATGAAAGCATTTCTGAGTGATTCTGTTTTCTGGGGAGCTGTTTTAAGCCTGCTTGGGTATGAAGCGGGGCTGCTTCTCAAGAGAAAATTTAAAATGGCAGTCTTTAACCCACTGCTTATAGGTGTTATCTGTGTGATGGGTGTGCTGGCAGTGGGGCATATTGATTATGACAGTTATTATGAAGGCGGCAGGTATATCAGCTACCTTCTGACACCGGCAACGGTATGCCTTGCAGTGCCTTTGTATGAACAGATGGGGCTGTTGAAGAAAAATCTGAAGGCTGTGGCAGCAGGGCTGATTTCCGGCGTGCTTGCCAGCCTTGTCAGTGTATTTCTTCTGGCAAAGCTTTTCGGCCTGAACCATGCCCAGTATGTGACGCTGCTTCCAAAGTCCATTACAACAGCGATCGGTATGGGAGTGTCTGAGGAATTGGGCGGAATTGTCACAATTACCGTGGCAGTTATCATTATTACCGGGATATTGGGCAACATGATAGGAGAAGTGATATTTAAGATTTTCCGTATTCAGGAGCCTGTGGCAAAAGGACTGTCCCTGGGGGCCGCGTCCCATGCCATCGGAACGGCAAAAGCTATGGAGCTTGGTCCGGTGGAGGGCGCCATGAGCAGTCTGGCAATCGCGGTAGCAGGTCTGTTGACTGTGATCGGTGCCTCAGTGTTTGCAGGGTTTATGTAGCGGAAGGGAGCGGTTGAGATGGAAAAAGGAATCATTACCATAGGAAGACAGTACGGAAGCCAGGGGAGGGCAGTGGGGAAGATGCTTGCGCAGCGCCTGGGCTGTGCCTTTTATGACAAAGAAGAGCTTGCCAGGATCGCCAGGGGAAGAGATTATGAGGAAGTAAGGGAATTTTATGAGGAACAGCCTGTAGACAGCCTTTTGTATGCCATTGCCATGAACAATGAGGAGGGAGAAGTGGGAAGGATACCCTTTGCCCGTATCCGGGAATTGTGCGGCAATGGTCCCTGTGTACTCATTGGCCGGTGCGGAAATGAGATCTTCCGGGAAAAACAGGATGCCGTAAGTATTTTTATACACGGGGATATGGAAAAGAGGGTTCAATATGTGACGGAGACAGAGGGGATTTCCGCACACGGTGCCAAAAAGAAAATAGACAGGGTGGATGAGGAGCGGGCATCTTTCCACAGGTATTATACCCACAGAGAATGGGGAAGGGCGGATGCCTATGAGCTGTGTCTTGACAGCAGTGTTCTGGGGGCGGATAAGTGTGCAGAGGTGATATTTGATTATCTTAAGATCAGGGGGCTGTTTTAAGGCCTTTGGGGTTGATATTTCCGTCCATTATGATTATCATTATAAGCAGTAAGGTGCTTCAGAAGTTTAAGGATTTCCGGGTTGTGCAGGATGCGTTTTACGGCCTGCGCCCGGCGGAGGATTTGTATGGCATTTTTTGAAAAACCATTGACCAGGAAAGAGATTTTTTCCATTCCGAACATCATGGGGTATTTCCGGATTCTTTTGATCCCGGTCTATGTCCTTTTGTATTATCATGCGGAGTCGGTGAGGGAGTATTATATTGCCGCTGTGCTGGTGGGGATTTCCGGGATCACGGATATGCTGGACGGCAAAGTGGCGAGGCATTTTCATATGATCACAGAGCTGGGGAAAGCCCTGGACCCGGTGGCGGATAAGCTGACTTTGGGTGCTATGATCCTATGTCTGGCTTTCCGGTATGAAAATATGCGCTGGCTGGTGGGGCTGTTTATATTGAAAGAGGGCTTCATGGGAATCATGGGGCTTTTGCTGTCACATTACCGGGGCAGAAAGCTGGATGGGGCAAAATGGTATGGGAAGGTCTGTACTGCGTTTTCTTATGTGGTGATGTTTGTGCTGTTTTTCTTCCTGCGGCTGCCCTTATCCCTGGTAAATGCCCTGATTGTGTGCTGCGGCGTGCTCATGGCTGTGACCTGGGTGCTGTATGTGCCGGTGTTTGTGAAGATGTGGAAAGAAAAAGGACAGGCTTATTGAAAATATTTAAACTTTTTGATAAAATATTTATATGTAAATTTTATATGCAAAAAGTCTGGATAAAGGGATAGGTCGGAATATGAAAGTAAGTATAAAAGATATCAGTGAGCGCACAGGATTCTCGCCTGCTACGGTTTCCAATGCACTGAACCACAAAAAAGGGGTCAATGCAGATACGGCAGCCGAGATTTTCCGTGTGGCGAAAGAGATGGGTTATATCAGTGAATCGCGTATCGGGAAAATCAAATTCGTTATCTTCAAGAGAAATGGTTTGATCATAGACGATACGCCTTTTTTTTCACTTCTGATTGACGGAATCGAGAAAGAGTGCCGGGCATCGGGGATGGAGATGGTGCTGTGCCGCCTGAATTATGAGGACGAGGACTACGAGGAACAGGTGAACTGGCTGATACATGACAATTCTTCCGCGGTGATCATGCTGGGAACAGAGCTGATGGAGGAGGATGTGGCTCTCTATAAGAATGCGTCCTGCCCCTTTCTCATGCTGGACTACTGGAGCTGGGACATGAGCTTTAACGGCGTTCTGATCAACAACGCGGATTCTGCCCGTATGGCAACAGAATATCTGCTGCGAAAGGGGCATAGAAGGATTGGTTATCTGAGAGGGGAATTCAGGATCAAAGCATTCCGCTCCAGAGCCGTCGGGTATGCGACTGCCCTCAATAAAGCGGGGCTGGTTCCGGAGAAGAGATATACTGTTACGCTGTCCACCACTATCAATGGCGCTTATGAGGATATGAAGGCATATCTGAAGACCGGGCCTGAGCTTCCCACAGCCTATTTCGCGGATAATGATATGGTGGCTCTGGGGGCGATCCGGGCGCTGCAGGAAAAGGGGTATCAGGTGCCGGAAGATATCTCTGTGGTGGGATTTGATGATCTGCCGTTCTGTGAGATCGCCAATCCTCCGCTTACGACTCTGCGGGTTCCGAAGCAGGAGATGGGGCGTGTGGCGGTCAGAAGGATTCTGGAAGTGATAAACGGTACCGATAAGATCAAGACCAAGACCCAGGTATGCACAATCTTTGTGGAGCGCGACAGTGTCAGGGATCTGAAGGACAGAAACGGCGGTGACGGCGATGAAGGTTAAATCAAAAGAGGTGGCAGAGGCCCTGGGTGTGTCCACCGCCACGGTATCCCTTGCCATCAACGGCAAACCGGGGGTAAATGAGGAGACAAGGAAGCGGATACTGGAATATATCAGCGGCCAGCAGGGAAAAGATGTGACGAAAGGAACCTTTGTGAAACTGATCATCTTTGAAAATTCTCCCCGTGTACTGTCAGGGGGGATGGGGTCGTTCTTCAGGATCACCTATGTGGAGAGCGTGGAGCGCCTTCAGAGGGACAAGCTGGAGGTCAGGCTTGTGTATGCTTACGGCTATGAGGAACTGAAGGAGGCGCTGCTGAAAAGCAATACGGACGGGACCAGGGGCATACTGCTGCGGGCGGATGAATTCGGTGAGAAGGATTATGAACTGATCTCCCTGTGCAGGGTTCCCCTTGTCATGAGTGACTGCGGATCCGGGGAGGCCGGCTGGAATATGGTGAACTTTAACAACCGTCAGGCTGTCTTTCAGGGGATGGAATATCTGAAAGCCCATGGCTGCAGAAGGATCGTATATTTTCAGAACGCGGAGGCCATCTATAATTTCAGGGCAAGAAGAGAGGCTTTTTTGGAGTATCTCAACAGAAATCCTGAGATTTCAGGCAGCTTTTGGGAGACAGGGAACGAGAGGGAGGAGATAGAGCGGAGGGCAGAGGAATACTTTACCCGCTGTGATGTGCTGCCGGACGCGGTGTTTCTGGAAAACTTTCTGGTTTCCGTGGGGACGGCCCAGTCCCTTATGAAGCTGGGCATATCCGTGCCGGATCAGATATCTCTTCTGGGAATTGACGCCATTCCCGACACGGTACTGCTGCCCTATAAACTGACCCACTTTGAAGTACCTCATAAAAAGAGGAGTGTACTTATGGCAGAGCTCCTTTTGGAACTTATGAACCGCCCGGATGACGGCTTTGGGCGGATGGTGCTGGTGAATGAAAAAATGGCGGAGGGCAACAGTGTAAAGGGGTAGGCGGGAAGGCAGAAGTATCTTGATTTTCGGTTTGTTTTTGAAACAGCAGATTGTGACCTTCTCAGTGATCCAGATTTCATCATTCCGGATTTCCAGGGAATATCCGTCTGTCACGTCTTTGGGAAACCGGCTCATAACAGCATCAAAATCCGGAGCCGGTTCCCAGATCCAGGATTTTCATTTCGGCATTCCGTCAACGCCTGCGACCAGACTGTGGATTACCGTATCCTTAATGCATTTTACGCTGAATCCCCTGTTTGATACAGGAATGATACTGGATTATATTTTATCATTTTTGATAAAAAACTAAAGTCATTTTGTCATTTACCTTTTCGGTTTTCCCAGTGCTTTTGAATCCCATTTTTTCATACAAATAGCAATTTCCTTTTTCCGATAAAATTGTATCTAATTCCCAATTATCATTGCCGTGTATGCGTTCCGCTTCGATAATTGCCGCCTGCGCAATTCCCATATTTCTATATTTTTTCAAAATAAATATAGGCGAGATACGTTTCGCACTTCCTTTTTCCTTTTTGTCCACGACACGTAATGCCCCGACGATATTTTTATCAACTTCTATTATGTAATAATAGGTAAAGCATTGCCGGAGGCGAGATAAAATTTTTTCAAGTGGTTCAGTTGCAGGACTGGTATCAGTGTCCTGATATTTTTCGTATAAGTCAGAAAACGCTTCAATCTGCATTTTCCAAATAAGTTCTGCGTCTTCGCAAGTTGCCCTTTTTAAAATAAGTTCCATAAATATTACCCCACTAAAGTCTAATTTGCCTCATTATACAATATCCCAGGTCAGAAGTATAGCAGTGCAGTTTTCTTTTTTGTTAAGGTTCGGTATGAAAATAAAATAATTTTAGTTTTATATAAAATATATCCTGAATTTATTTGCATAAAAATTTATATAAAACTTTATCTAAACACTAAAATGCAGGTGAGGATATAGATTTAAATAACAACTTTATGTGCAATATATATAAAAAAAGAATGTAAATATTATGAAAATGAGCAAAAAGCAAAAACACACTTGAAAAATATATAAACAAATGCTAAAATAAATTTAAATCAAGAGCAAGAAAATTTAAATAAACGACGTCGATATTTAAATGAAAGCAAAAACGATTTAAACAATGTGTTTAAAATTTCAGGGAGGATTCAAAATGAAAATTAAAAAAGTAATGGCATTGACAATGGCATCAGCAATGGTGATCTCTATGGCACTTTCAGGATGCGGAAGCGACGGCGGTTCCGAGACAAAAGAAAGCAGTACCCAAGGGGAAGGCGCCAAGAGCGGAGCTACGGAAGTTACCTTCTGGACACTGAACACAAGGCAGAATGCAGTGGATCCCATTGTGGAGGAGTTCAACAAACAAAATGAAGATGTCCATGTAACCGTTTCCTATTATGATACAGACGGAATCAAGGATGCCTGCAAAGTTGCCGCTTCTTCTAAAACCCTTCCGAATATGTGGTTCAACTGGGGCGGAAGCCTGGGAGGCTTCTATGCAGAGAACGGCCTTACATATGACCTGACAGATTATGCAAAAGAAAACAAATGGGATGAGAAATTTACACAGACATCCATGGACCTTTGTACATTGGATGGAAAACTTTCCGGATATCCTACAAGCTACAATGTTCTGGGTGTTTATTACAGAAAAGATATCTTTGAGGAGAACGGCATAGCAGTACCCACTACTTTCGAGGAGTTTGAGGCAGCCTGTGCAAAATTAAAGGAAAACGGCATCACTCCCATATCCACAGCGGGTCTCAACGGCTGGCACACCATGCGTTTTGTGGAACTGCTCATTGAACACTATGCAGGTTCTGAACTCCATGACAAGATGAACACATTTGATGAGAGCTATGACAACGACGCAGTGGTACAGGCTCTTGCAAAATACCAGGAGTTCTGTGAGAAAGGCTATTTCCCGGACGGATTCCTGACCCAGGACCCAAATGACACCCTGATCGGTATGGCAAACGGACAGTGCGCAATGGATATCCAGGGACAGTGGCAGGATGGCAAGATCATTCAGGAAGGTCTTGATATGGACCAGTACGGTGTCTTTGCATTCCCAAGCGGTGAGACAAACAGAATGTCAGCATTTGCTGAGATGACACAGTTCAATGTGGACAATACAGAGGAAGAGCTGGATGCCTGCATGCGTTTTACAGATTACTATTATAATGAAGAAAACACAGTAAAATATGCGGAGTATTACAACCTTCCGCTGCCGGTAGTAGGCGCAGAAATGCCGGAAGGACAGCCGAACGTACCTGTACTGTTAGAGACATCTGAGAAAAACGGCATCTTCACCATCACAGACCAGGCATTCCCCACAGAGGTTGCGGATGTACTGTTCAATGCGCAGGATGCCATTGCCAATGGTCAGATGACACCGGAAGACGGAGCGAAGAGCATTCAGGAGGCAATTGAGGCTTACAATAACAAATAACAGAGAAAAGACATGTAATATAAGAACGCGGAGGGGTGAAGGCCACTCCTCCGTTTTTTGAAAACCACTGCACTGACCAAACAGATTGGAGTGAAACCATGAAAAAAAAGAAAAATTATACCAGGACGGACAAAGCCGCGTATTTCTTCCTGCTCCCGGCGGCGGTCATCTATTTATCCGTGATCGTGGCACCTGTGTGCTACTCCTTCTTTATCAGCCTGTTCAAATGGAACGGTATCGGCGAGAAACAGTTTGTTGGCTTATCTAATTACATAAATCTTTTTAAAGGCGATAAAATCTTTCATACGGCAATTATCAACAACCTGATCTGGATTGTTTTGACTATATTTGTGACCATGACCATTGCACTGCTCTTTGCAGTGATACTGAGCAAGCAGTTTAGAGGACGTACCTTCTTCAGAGGCTTTTTCTATTTCCCATGTGTCATCGCACCCATTGCGGTGGCTATTATCTGGAGATGGATCTACAACCCCAACATTGGATTTATCAATGAATTTTTCAAAGCACTGGGGATCAATTTTACCCAGGGATGGATATCGGACCCTAATGTCAGTCTCTATGCCGTATTCGCGGCAGCTCTGTGGCAGGCGATCGGACAGCCCATGATCCTGTTTCTGGCAGGTCTGCAGGCTATCTCACCGGATGTTCTGGAGGCGGCTACCATTGACGGTGCCAACGGAATTGAGCAGTTTTTCCTGATCAAAGTACCGCTCCTTAAGGATACCTTTGTCATTGTTATCGCAACACTGATCGTTGCAGCCATGAAGGTTTACGATGTGGTGCAGGGGCTTACCGGCGGCGGTCCAAACAATGCCACCCAGATGCTTTCCACCTATATGTATTCACAGGTGTTCCAGTACAACAACGTGGGATACGGAACAGCAGTTGCCTGTATTATGGTACTTATGATGATGATCGTTATCATTCCTTATGTATCCTTTACAGCAAAAGAAGATTAGCGGGGAGGGATTATCGTGGAAGGAAAAACAAAGAAAATCACAAAAAAAGCAGTATTATATCTTGTTCTGATCATCCTAGCGCTTATCTGGGTGGTACCCATGTTCACACTGGTGGCAACTGCGATCAAGAGTAAATCTGATTTCTACAGCGGCGCGGGATTGTTCAGTATGCCGGCACACGTTGCCTGGGACAACTTTGTCAATGCCATTACAAAAGGCCGGCTGTTCACTTATATGAAAAACGACCTGATTGTATCCTGTTTAAAAGTGCCTCTGGGAATTTTCATTGAGGCACTGGCAGCTTTTGCCCTGACCAGACTGGAAATCAGGCATAAAACGGGAACTTTTATCTTCTTTCTCATTGGAATGATGCTTCCCATGCAGACAGCCCTGGTACCGATCAATGTGATCTACAGCAAACTGGGCCTGCTGAACTCTTATTTTGGACTGTTCTATGTATATGTGGGTTTCGGTATCTCCTTTGGTATTCTGATCCTGCGGGGCTTTTTCAACGGTGTCCCCAGGGAGCTTGACGAGGCGGCATACATTGACGGATGCAACAAATGGCAGTTGTTTTATAAAATTATCTTCCCGGTGGCAAAGCCTGCTGTGGCAACACTGATCATCACAGACTTTTTGTCCACATGGAATGAGTATCTGCTGGCAAGCGTTATTATCAATGATAATATGAAGAAAACCGTTCCGGTAGGTATCATGACCTTCGTGGGCGAGCATGGAACAGATTACGGCTATCTGTGCGCGGGTGTGCTGATCTCCGTTATTCCGGTGCTGATCGTGTATCTGATTTTCCAGAGACATTTCGTGGAAGGTATGGCCGGTGCTGTAAAAGCCTGACCGTTTAAAGAAAAAGACTTGGAGGTAGAGTATGGAGACAATGAAATATAAAAAGCAGGTGGAGAAATGGGATGTCTTTGAGGTGGAGTTCCAGGGTCCTGCAACGGGAAATCCATTCACGGACTATGAAGTGACAGGAACCTTTGAGAGCAAAAATGAGTGCACAGAAGCCGACGGCTTTTACGACGGGGAAGGCATCTATAAATTGCGGTTTATGCCCTCTTTTGAGGAGGAATATACCTTCAGGATCCACGCGGGATTCTTAGACTCTGACCTGGAGGGAAGTTTTACAGCGACAGCTCCCGGACAGGACAATCACGGTCCTGTGAGAGTGGCGAATACATACCATTTTGCGTACGAGGACGGCACACCCTATTACTCTGTGGGAACGACCTGCTATGTGTGGGACCTGCAGTCCGACGAACTGATTGAGAAGACACTTAAAACATTAAAGGCGAGCGCTTTTAATAAGATACGTTTCTGCGTTTTCCCGAAACATTATGACTATAACCTGGGGGAACCGCGCTCCTATCCTTACCAGGGAACACCTATGGATTCCAGTGTGCTCACAAAGGAGAACTTCCAGGAATACACAGGAAGAAGTGAGGGGAATAATTGGGATTTTACCAGATTCAACACGGAACATTTCAGACATTTTGAGAAATGCATTGAGGCTCTCAGAGACTTAGGTATTGAGGCGGATTTGATTGTCATGCATCCTTATGACCGCTGGGGATTTTCCTGTATGAAGCCTGAGGAGGATGACCTTTACTGGAAGTATGTGATCGCCCGGTTCGCAGCCTACAGAAATATCTGGTGGTCTCTGGCAAATGAATTTGACCTGTTTGAGGAAAAAAATGTGGAAGACTGGGAGCGTTACGCAAAAATCATCTGTGAAAAAGACCCATACAAACATCTGCGCTCCATCCACAACTGCAGGAATTTCTACGACCATAACCGCCCATGGATCACGCACTGCAGCATCCAGAGGCAGGATTTGTACAAATCTTCAGAGCTGGTGAATGAATGGCGGGAGAAGTACAAAAAACCTGTTGTACTGGATGAGATCGCCTATGAGGGAAATATCCAGCACGGCTGGGGCAATATAAGCGGAGAGGAGATGCTGCGCAGATTCTGGGAGGCCGCTGTGCGGGGCGGGTATCCGGGACACGGAGAGACATATATGCATCCCCAGGATATCCTCTGGTGGTCGCACGGCGGGGAGCTTCACGGGGAGAGCCACAAGCGTTTCGGATTTCTTCTGGATATCATGAAGGAGACGCCGGGCATTGGACTTATGCCCTATGAAAAATGCGGCTGGGATGAAGTGTGTGCCGTACCTGAGGAGAGTACATCCCAGATCAAGGCTGTAAAAGAGTATTATCTGTTTTATTACAGCTTCATGCGCCCATCCTTCCGGGATTTTTACTTTGACGATGAGACTGCGTTTGAAGTCCGCGTGCTGGATACCTGGAATATGACTGTGGAGAACAGGGGCATCCATAAAGGGAAATTCAGAGTTGAGCTGCCGGGAAAACAGTACATGGCAGTGCAGATAAAAAAAGCATAAGATTGCGTTGGAGGTGAGACGGTGAAAGTAAATATAAGGACCATATCAGAATATACAGGATTTTCTCCGGCTACCGTATCCAATGCTTTGAACCATAAAAAAGGTGTGAATAAGGACACCGCGTCAGAAATTCTCCGTGCAGCCAAGGAACTGGGCTATATCGGGGAGATGGGGATCACGAAGATCAAGCTTGTCATCTATAAGGACAAGGGCCTGATCGTGGATGACAATCCCTTCTTTTCCCTGGTAGTGGACGGATTTGAAAAGGAATGCAGGGAGGCCGGCTATGAGATGGCGCTCTGTTATCTGGACCGGCAGACAGAGGATTATAAAAGACAGGTGGAAAACCTGTGCCTGGACCGGGCTTCCGCCATTGTGCTTCTGGGCACAGAGCTTACAGACGAGGAGGCAGCGGTGTTCAGGGGCATGAAGGTACCTTTTCTGGTGCTGGATTACTGGAATCACGATATGTCGTTTGACGGGGTGTTTATCAACAACGCGGACGCGGCCAGAATGGCCGGGGAGTATCTGATCCAGAAAGGCCATACCAGAATCGGATATCTGCGGGGCAGTTACCGGATCAAGGCGTTCGGCTCCAGGGCTTCCGGATTTCAGATCGCTCTCAATAAGCACAATCTGAGGCTGGAGAACAGGTACACGGTGACCATCGGCGTTACTATGGAGGCCGCCCACCAGGACATGCTGCGGTATCTGGAAGGAAAACCGGAGCTGCCCACCGCCTTTTTTGCGGATAATGACAATCTGGCTCTGGGAGCCATGAAAGCACTGCAGGAATCCGGCTACCGGGTGCCGCAGGATGTGTCGATCATCGGATTTGATGACCTCCCCTTCTGTGAGATCGCAGTGCCCAGGCTGACAAGCCTCAGGGTGCCCAAGCAGGAGATGGGAAGGCTGGCAGTGCGCCGCATTGTGGAAATGATGCAGGAGAGGAGCACAGCCAAGACAAAGATTCAGATCTGTACGGAATTTATTGAGCGGGACAGTGTCCTTGAACTTAAAAATTAGAAAGCAGGGTGTGTGAGTTTGAATAAGATAAAATTAGGGTTCGCCCCAACACGAAGGAGCATTTTCAGTGCTCCGGATGCTATTAAATATGCGGATTTGACAAGGGAAAGACTGGGTGAACTGGACGTTTCCTTTGTGGATATTAAGGATATCAATGAGGAAGGACTTCTGTACAACGAGGCAGACAGAATAAAGATCGCGGAAAAATTCAAGGCGGAGAAGGTGGACGGCCTCTTCTTCCCCCACGGCAATTTCGGCACAGAGTATGAAGTCGCAAGGCTGGCCAAGGAACTGAATGTTCCGGTGCTTTTATGGGGACCCAGGGATGAGCGCCCGGATGAGAACGGCGTCCGTCTCCGTGACAGCCAGTGCGGGCTTTTTGCCACAGGCAAGGTTCTGAGAAGGTTTCAGGTACCGTTTACCTACATGACAAACTGCAGGCTTACAGACCCGGAGTTTGAGCGGGGAATCCGGGATTTCCTGGCTGTGTGCAATGTGGTGAAGGTGTTCAGAAATACAAGAATCCTGCAGATCGGGCCGCGCCCGTTTGACTTCTGGAGTACCATGTGTAACGAGGGAGAACTGCTGGAAAGATTCAATATCCAGCTTTCACCCATACCGATTCCGGAACTGACAAAAGAGATGAAAAAGGTAAAGGAAGAGGGCACCGAGGTGGCAAAGATCATGGCATACTGCCATGACAATATGTGTGTCAAAATCAGGGAAAACGAGCTGGAAAACGTGGCTGCTCTGAAAGCTGCCATGAAGAATCTGGCAGAAAAATACGGCTGTAATGCCATTGCCATCCAGTGCTGGAATGCCCTTCAGGGAGAGATTGGAATTATGCCCTGCGCGGCCAATTCCCTGCTGAATGAGGAGGGAATCCCGGTCGTCTGTGAGACGGATATACACGGCGCCGTTACAGCACTTCTTATGGAAGCAGCAGGCATGGATGAGGCCAGGACCTTCTTTGCAGACTGGACGGTGCGTCATCCTGACAATGAAAACGGTGAGCTTTTGCAGCACTGCGGCCCCTGGCCTGTCTCTGTGGCAAAGGAAAAGCCGTCCATCGGTTATCCCCTGGCCTTTGACCATCCCGGAGCTGTGGAGGCTGAGGCAAAACACGGGGATATGACCCTGTGCCGTTTTGACGGAGACAACGGGGAATACTCCCTGCTTCTGGGGCACGCGAAAGGTGTGGAAGGACCGTATACCAAGGGAACCTATGTCTGGGTCGAGGTGGAGAATCTTAAGCGCCTGGAGGCAAAGCTGGTGGAAGGGCCATACATCCATCACTGTGTGGGTATCCACAAGGATGTGGTGCCCGTGCTCTACGAGGCCTGCAAGTATATAGGTGTAAAACCGGATCTGTATGATCCGGTCGAGGAACAGGTTAAGGCATATTTGAGAGGTGAATGGGATGGATGATCTGAAAGCGAAAGTGTTTGATCTGCGCAGGGATACGGTTGATATTATTGTTGCCGGAAAGGGAGGCCATATCGGCGGTGATATGAGTGTTATGGAAATCCTGGCCGCTCTGTATTTCCGTGTTATGAATGTTTCTCCGAAACGGGCAGATGACCCGGACAGAGACCGGTTTGTCCTCAGCAAGGGACATTCCATGGAGGCTTATTATGCGGTGCTGTGCGCAAAGGGATTCCTTGATCTGGAAGAGGTAAAAGAAAAGTTTTCAAAGTTCGGTTCCTCTTACATCGGACATCCAAACAATAAACTGCCGGGAATCGAGATGAATTCCGGATCCCTCGGACACGGCCTTCCCGTATGCGTGGGAATGGCTTTGGCAGGAAAGATGAACAAAAAGGAATACCGGGTATATACGGTTATGGGAGACGGTGAGCTGGCAGAAGGTTCTGTCTGGGAGGGAGCCATGGCTGCCAACCAGTATCATTTGGATAACCTCTGTGCAGTGGTGGACAGAAACAGGCTGCAGATTTCCGGCTGTACGGAAGATGTGATGGGACATGATGATCTGGCAGAGAGATTTTCCTCCTTCGGATGGCATGTGATCAGTGTGCGGGGAAACGATTTGGATGAACTTCTGCAGGCATTTTCAGAGGCGTCACAGACGAAGGGAAAACCAAGTGTCATCATAGCAAATACCACAAAAGGGTATGGTTCCCCTGTTATGGAAAATAAGGCAAACTGGCATCACAAGGTGCCCACACAGGAGGAATATAATCAGATTATCAGTGATTTCGCCGCAGGGAAGGAGGCTGCTCTTCATGAATAAGATAGCAAATAAGCAGGTGATCTGCCAGGTACTGATGGAGAAAGCAAAGACAGATAAAGACGTTGTGGTGCTGTGCAGTGACTCCCGCGGTTCCGCATCCATGACACCTTTTGCAGAGAATTACCCGGAACAGTTTGTGGAGGTGGGCATTGCGGAACAGAATCTGGTGAGTATTTCCGCGGGCCTTGCAAAATGTGGTAAGAAAGCCTACGCAGTATCCCCTGCCTGCTTTTTATCTACCAGAAGCTACGAGCAGGCAAAGGTGGATGTGGCCTATTCCAATACCAATGTGAAGCTGATTGGCATCAGCGGCGGCATCAGCTACGGTGCCCTGGGCATGAGCCACCACTCTGCCCAGGATATCGCTGCCATGTCAGCGGTTCCGAACATGAGGGTTTACATACCAAGTGATAAAAATCAGACGAAGTGCCTGACAGAAGCGCTGCTCGGAGATGAAAAACCTGCCTATATCCGTGTGGGGAGAAACGCGGTGGAGGATGTCTATGAAGAAGGAAATTGTCCTTTTGAAATGGATAAAGCCACTGTGGTGAAAGAGGGAAATGACGTGGCGATCGTAGCGTGCGGAGAGATGGTAAAGCCTTCTCTTGACGCAGCGAAGCTGCTGGAAAAGGAAGGCATCAGTGCAGCAGTCTTGGATATGTACTGTGTAAAGCCTTTTGACAAAGAGACTCTGCTCCGGATGGTATCCGGTGTGAAGGCTGTGATCACAGCGGAGGAGCACGCTCCCTTCGGCGGACTTGGCAGTATGGTAAGCCAGGCAGTGGGAAGCGAATGCCCGAAAAAGGTTGTGAACCTGTCCCTGCCGGATGCGCCGGTCATCACAGGAACCTCAAAGGAGGTATTTGATTACTACGGATTAAACGCAGAAGGAATCGCGGCAAAAGCCAGGGAGTTAGTCTGATATGGAGAGATACATACTGGGAATTGACCAGAGCACGCAGGGGACAAAAGCACTGCTTTTTGACAGACAGGGAGCCCTGATTGCCCGTGCGGACCTTTCCCACAGGCAGATCATAGACAACAACGGTTGGGTGGAGCATGACCCGGAGGAGATTTACAGGAACACCATTCAGACGGTTAAGAATGTGGTGGAAAAGGCCGGTATCGATAAGAACCTGATAGCAGGCGCGGGCATCAGCAACCAGAGGGAGACTGCCCTTGCCTGGAAAAAGGACGGCAGACCGGTATATAACGCCGTGGTATGGCAGTGTGCCAGGGGAGAGGAGATCTGCAGCAGGATCACAGACAGTGCCGGTATGATAAGAGAACGGACAGGGCTTAAGCTCTCTCCCTACTTTTCAGCGGCAAAGATTGCCTGGATACTGGAAAATGTGGAGGGCGCCCGGGAAAGAGCCGAAAAAGGTGATCTGTGTTATGGAACCATGGACAGTTTCCTGGTATACCGGCTCACAGGCGGCAGATCCTTTCTTACGGATTATTCCAACGCATCCAGAACCCAGCTCTTCAATATCAAGACACTTGCCTGGGATGAGGAAATCTGCAGGGTCTTTAAAATCCCGGCGGAAAATTTGCCCCGGGTTTCGGACTCCAATGGTTACTATGGGGAGACGGATTTTGAAGGATTTCTGGATAAACCGGTTTCCATACACGGAGTGCTGGGAGATTCCCACGGCGCTCTCTTCGGGCAGGGATGCCTGGAGGAGGGAATGGTGAAAGCCACTTACGGCACCGGCTCCTCTGTGATGATGAATGTGGGAAAAACACCGGTGTTTGGCAGCCACGGTTTAGTCTCTTCCCTGGCCTGGGGGATGGACGGGCAGGTAAATTATGTGCTGGAAGGCAATATCAATTATACGGGTGCAGTGATAAGCTGGATGCAGAGGGACCTTCAGATGGTTGCGTCCGCAGCGGAGACAGAGCGGCTTGCAAGGGAGGCGGCGCCGGAGGACAGGACATATTTTGTACCCGCATTTACCGGCCTTGGTGCCCCCTACTGGGACAGTTCAGCCACCGGGATTCTCTGTGGGATCACCAGGACCACAGGAAAAGCGGAAATGGTGCGCGCAGGACTTGACTGCATTGCGTACCAGATCACGGACATTTTAAAAGCCATGGAGGAGGATGCCGGGATACCGATCCGGGAACTGCGGGTAGACGGCGGTCCCACAAAAAACGCCTATCTCATGCAGTTCCAAAGCGATATGGCCGGCATACCGGTACAGGTGCCAGAAGCTGAGGAACTGTCCGGGATCGGGGCCGCGTATGCTGCAGGTATTGGCCTTGGCATCTACAAAAAGGAAGAACTTTTTGCGAAAATGAAGAGGACTTCTTTTGAACCGCAGATGGAAAAAAGCCTTGTGGATAAGAAATATTCCGGGTGGAAAAAGGCTGTGGAAATGGTACTCGGAAAGTGAATTGTGAAGAGGAAAGACAAGGCGTACTTCGTTTAAGCGAATGTCGTTAGGAAACTGACAAAACAAACAAATAACGGCAGACAGCTAAATGGGCAAAGGGACACCGTTTCATAACCGTGTCCCTTTGCCCATTTAGCTGTCTGCCGTCCGGAAGAAACCATTGCCTGCTGTCTGGTATTTTTCCGGAACCCGAATATTAGCTACGTTATGAAACCTATATATCTCTGCCATATGCTTCTTCATACAAACCAAATTATAACGGTAACAATCTGCTATACCATCTGCAAAAGTGACAGCATTACCTTCCCTTAACTGCTGAAAGGCCAGAATGACTTTCTTATTGAGATGTGTGAGTGTATGTTTCTTGGACGGATAATAGGCGAAATGGTGCCCCCATTCAAGAAGATGATTGGTTTCAGATAATATAACATATAGAGGTTCTAACGTGGTATGTTTCATTATGAATTCTAAAATATCCGTTAAATAAATAGAGCCGGGAGAAGTAAATCTGTTTGCTAACTCGTCCAGTTCTGCTTTAGTAAAATGCGGAGCTGCAGCTAATGATGCCGGGTGAATAATCAATACCATAAGTTGTAAGGCATGAAGGTAACGTAATGCCTTTTCAACATACCCGGAATTAAGAGCCAGCTGATGAAGTTTAGTATCATCCGGTTCTATAACTATAGTGCCTTTACCATTTAACGTTTTTACGAAACCTCTCTGTTCCAGTTCTGCCAATGCCCTTCTGACTGTCGATAAAGAGACATCATACTGGCCAGCCAGCTGCTTTTCATATGGAAGATACATTCCGACAGAGTATTCTCCAAGGCCGATTTTCAGATTTATGTCATCAACAATTTTTGAGTAATAATAATCCTGACCACGCATGGGATTCCACGAAAACTTCAAACCCGTTTGCACAGGACATTCTGGCGTTGTATCTAATAGGTAATTTAACGTTTTTTCAATAGAATCCGTAAGTTCTTGATACATATGGGATAACCGGTTGTACTTTGTGAGCGGATCATTGCCCTTTAGTGTATCTATAATAACACTGGTTACAGATGCAGTCCTCTGTAAAAAGTACTGAGAGAAATAAGGACAATTTTCTGCAAAAAATGCAAGTTTATTATAAAGGCCAAATGTAGAATAGAGTTCGCTGAATAGGGAATTACCACCTATTTTTAGTATATCATATACTAATTTGGAAGGAGCATCCCATCCACCTGAGGAATATCCCAAACGTAATACTTTCATAGCCTGTTTATAGTGGGGCATTATCTCCACATCACACCCTTGCAAAGAAAAAACCATAAGTGAAGGCAGTATTAGAGCAAAAGTCTGATATACCTGTAAGATACCTTCCCTTTGTTTTAAAATCTCGAAAACAGTATTTGATGAATTACAAGTATCTTTTTTTGAAACAACAATTGGTGCAAGTCGAGGCTGAATATCAACCAGTCCTTCTGCCCGTAATGCGTCAAAGACACGGTTGATCGTATATCTGCTTACATGAAATTGCTCGCAGTACATCCTTGAGGACGGCAGGGAATTTCCGGGCGGTATTTGGCCCTCTAAAATACACTGCCTGATTTCATTATAAACAAATGTAAATTTTGTTTCTTGTGGTTTCATAACTTGCCTCCTATCTATCTGGATTATACCATGACAAACCAATTTTGTCAGTATCAAAAGGCATAAACCTATTTGTACACCTGACCAAAATGGGTGTTGCTAATAGGTAAGCAAAATAGTTATAATAAAAACGTATTATTATTAAGAAAGAGATTTGGAACCATGGAAAAGCAAAAAATCTTAATTGCAGACGATTCAGAAATGAATCGCGCGCTTTTGGCAGAGATCCTGAAAGAGCAATATGATGTAGCTGAGGCTGAAAATGGTGCAGAAGCAATTTCTCTTCTTTCAAAGCAAAGAGCAGATTTTTCCCTTCTGCTGCTGGATATTATGATGCCGGAAATGGATGGCCTTGAAGTGTTAGCCTGCATCAACAAATATCACTGGAACGACACCCTGGCTGTTATTATGATTTCTGCTGACGATTCCCCTGCAAATATAAAGCGGGCTTATGATTTGGGGGCTTTTGACTATATCAGCCGTCCTTTTGATCTGACCATAGTCCAGCGCCGAATTTCTAATACGATGTTTCTCTATGCGCGGCAGCAGCGTCTTGAGAAAATTATCGCAGAACAGTTACAGGAACAGGAAAAAAATAATGAGTTGATGATCTCAATCCTGTCTCACATTGTGGAATTCCGCAATGGAGAGAGCGGATTACATATATTGCGTGTAAATACTATTACAAAATATTTGCTGAAGCAGTTGGTTCAGCGTACAGATCAATACTTTTTGTCCAAAGCAGATATTTCATTAATAAGCACTGCTTCGGCGCTGCATGATATTGGAAAGATATCAATTCCGGATACAATATTGAACAAACCAGGACGTCTTACGGCAGAGGAGTTTGAAATAATAAAAACTCACGCAATGGTCGGCGCTGATATGCTGTCAGACCTGCCCATTGAACAACAGGAAGCCCCGCTTGTCAAAGTAGCCTCTGAGATTTGCCGATGGCACCACGAAAGGTATGATGGCAATGGTTATCCGGATGGATTAAAGGGAGAAGAAATACCAATAGCTGCCCAGGTTGTTGCTCTGGCTGATGTATACGATGCTTTGACCAGTGAGCGCTGCTATAAGAAAGCTTATTCACATGAAGAATCTTTGAAAATGATTTTGGAAGGACAATGTGGTGCATTTAATCCTGCCCTTTTACTGTGTCTGGAAGAAATTGCTGATCTGCTTGAAAGTGAGTTCAGTTTTTTTGACAAGAATAAGGACAGCACGGCATCATCTGAAAGAGAGGAATAGCATCAATGGGAAACAGTAAAAAGAGGAATTCTGCAACGCGTTTTCTGATATGCAGTTTCATTGGTCTTTTGATCTTTAGTATTATTATTTTCAGTCTGCTTGGAATCTATATGAGCCGGAAAAGTAAAAAGACTGTTTATGAAATTGGAAATATTTACATGTCCGGAATGAATGAACAAATGTCCAGGCACTTTGAAACTGTGATTAAATTGCGTTTTGATCAGGTCAGCGGCGTTGTTTCTGTTGTCTCAACAGATAACAAAGATAGGAAGAATTTATATGAGGAACTCATTTACAGGGCGCAGGTCAGGGGGTTTGACTATTTGGCGCTTTGTTCTGCGGAGGGGGATTTTCAGACACTTTATGGACAATCCATACAGCCACTTAATCCGGAACCTTTTACAGAAGCATTGTTAAAGGGGGAGCAGCGAGTCGCTGTAGGTGTTGATTCTGCCGGAAATGAAGTGGTATTGTTTGGCGTTGACGCTGCTTATCCGATGCACAATGGCCATAAGAGCACTGGTCTGATTGCTGCCATTCCTCTGGAATATATTACCGATTTTCTTTCCTTGGAGGATGACGGGCAGCTGATGTATTATCATATTATCAGGCCGGACGGCAGTTTTGTAATACAGAACCCCAACACGGAGTTGTGGTATTTCTTTGAACAGCTGCAAAAGCAGCTTGATGCTGCACCCAATGAGTTATCTGTAGAAAATGCAATTAAAGAATTTGGTGCTGCACTAAAAAATCATGAAGAATATGCTACAACATTTGAAGTAAATGGTGAAGAACGACAAATATACGGTATATCGTTACCCTATTCTGAGTGGTATTTAGTATCGGTAATGCCTTATAGTATACTGGATGATGCCATAAACAATCTGAGCGGCCAGCGTATGTTCATGACATTATTGTCCTGTGCCTCTGTTTTGATTATTTTAACGTTGATTTTTCTTCGGTATTTCTCCATAACCCGTTCTCAGGTGCATGAATTAGAGAAAGCACGGCAGGCGGCTCTTGAAGCGAACAGAGCTAAAAGCGAATTTTTGGCAAATATGAGCCATGATATCCGTACACCCATGAATGCAATCGTAGGCATGACCACGATTGCCACAGCTCACATAGATGACCGGAAACAGGTACAGAACTGCCTCAGAAAAATTACATTATCGAGTAAACATCTGTTAGGGCTGATCAATGATGTTTTGGATATGTCTAAAATTGAAAGCGGAAAATTAACTTTAACAACAGAACAAATTTCATTAAAAGAAGTTGTTGAAGGAATTGTTAACATTATGCAGCCGCAGGTTAAGACTAAAAATCAAACCTTTGACATACATGTTGAGAATATTCTAACAGAGAATGTGTGGTGCGATGGTGTCCGTTTGAATCAGATTTTGTTAAATCTCTTATCAAATGCAACAAAGTATACTCCGGAAGGCGGTTCAATACAATTATCCCTTTCTGAAGAAAAATCTCCGAAAGCAGAAAACTATATCCGAATTCATATCAAGGTCAGGGATAACGGAATCGGTATGTCGCCGGATTTTCTCAAAAAAATATATGAATCCTATAGCCGTGCAGATGAAACCAGAATACATAAAACGGAAGGGGCCGGTTTGGGAATGGCCATAACGAAGTACATTGTGGATGCAATGAAGGGAACCATTGATATAAAAAGTGAACCGGATCAAGGTACCGAATTTCATCTCACGTTTGATTTTGAAAAAGCGGATGCAGTAGAAATGGATATGGATATGGATATGGCTCTTCCCCCCTGGAATATGCTGGTGGTTGATGATGATGAATTATTATGTAAGACAGTTATGGACACACTGGAAGACATGGGAATAAAAGCTGAATGGACATTAAGCGGAGAAAAAGCAGTAGAGCTGGTAATCCAACACCACCGAAGAAGAGACGATTATCAAATCATTCTATTAGATTGGAAACTACCCGGTATAAATGGGGTTCAGGCTGCAAAAGAAATCCGGCGTAATCTGGGAGATGAAGTACCGATCCTGCTGATTTCTGCATACGACTGGAGTGAATTTGAGGCTGAGGCCCGTGAAGCAGGTATTAGTGGTTTTATTTCAAAACCACTATTTAAATCTACGCTGTATCATGCTTTACGTCAGTATATGGAAATGGAAACAGAACATGGCTCAAAATGGGACCAAAATACGGATCTGTCCGGATGCCGTATCCTGCTTGCCGAGGATAATGAGCTTAACTGGGAGGTTGCAAGTGAATTATTGTCTGACTTGGGTGCAGAACTGGATTGGGCAGAAGATGGTCAGATATGTCTGGACAAGTTTCAAAAATCACCGGCGGGGTATTACGATGCCATTCTTATGGATATAAGGATGCCGCATATGACAGGGTATGAGGCTGCTAAGGCAATTCGCCGAATAAGTCACCCGGATGCCTTATCTATCCCAATCATTGCTATGAGTGCAGATGCCTTTTCTGATGACATACAGCATTGTATGGAGTCCGGTATGAATGCCCATATAGCAAAGCCTATCGATATTATAGAATTGACCCGTTTATTAAAGAGATATTTAATATAAAGAATTGGAATGGCAGCACAAATGGATTACGAATATTGGACTGAGACTGCAGAGGAAGGAGAGCAGGAAAATTATTCGGCGGGGAGGGAACAATATAGTCACTGAATAGTTAATAATATTTTGTTTGCCAAATGATGCAATATCCTCTATACTGAATAATATATCTTGTTAATTTTTCCGGGCAGATATGTATCGGAGAAACCGTCTTTTACATATGAAGGAAAGCGAGGAGGAACTATGCAGGCGCATGACGAACAGGAAGACAGCCGGGAGCTCGAAGAAGAAAAAAGGCTGGAGACTATAATACCTGCAATGCTGGAGACTTGCAGACAGTTAAAAGCAGCCAGAGAGCTGGTCAAAGAAAGCCTTATAGAGGAGTTTCATGTGAAGGAAGAATTCGCGGATGTGATTTTGAAGGATTACCGTGTATCAGAAGAGGAGAGCACGGAGAAATGAATACATGTAAAAAACCAATGCTGGAAAAGGCCTGGGTGGTCTGCGGGCTTGCCGTTCTGTGCAATGCACTCTGGGGAAGCGCGTTTCCAAGTATAAAAATCGGATACAAACTGTTTGAGATACCGGGGGACAGCCCGGCGTCGCAGATTTTATTTGCCGGTATGCGTTTTGCCCTGGCGGGGCTGCTGGCTATGGTATTCGGCAGCATTCTTCAGAGAAAGGTGCTGGTGCCAAAGAGAAGGTCATGGGGTAAGATCGTGAAGCTCTCCATGTTTCAGACAATCCTGCAGTATGTGTTTTTCTATCTGGGGCTGGCCCATACCACGGGGGTGAAAGGCTCTATTATAACGGCATCCAATACATTTTTAAGCATACTGGTTGCCAGCCTGATCTTTCACCAGGAGAAACTGACAGGGAAGAAGATTGCGGCCTGTATCGTGGGATTTGCCGGAGTCGTGCTGGTGAATCTAAACGGCAGCGGCATGGGGGCAGGGCTTAAAATAAACGGCGAAGGATTCCTGCTGGTATCTGTCACTGCCTATGCCTTTGCGTCCAGTCTGCTGAAAATATATTCACGGGATGAGGACCCTGTGGTTTTAAGCGGATATCAGTTTATGATCGGCGGTCTGGTCATGATGGTATGCGGTTTTGGCCTTGGAGGGCGCATTCATACGGTTTCCATGCAGGGAGTGGTTATGCTGGTGTATCTGGCACTGATCTCTTCTGTGGCATTTTCCGTGTGGGGGATTTTGCTGAAGCACCATCCGGTGTCCAGAATCGCTATTTTCGGATTTACCAATCCCGTGTTTGGGGTTATCCTCTCCTCGGTCTTTCTGCACGAGCAGAATCAGGCGGAAGGGTGGAAGATCGTCACGGCGCTGCTGCTGGTATGCGCAGGTATTTTCCTGCTGAATTACCAGAAGGCGGAGAAGCTGGAAGTAAAAGCATCGGCCAATTGACCGGGAGATACAGGCACATCTGTATGCAGCAGGATTTGCTGTGTACAGATGTGCCTGTTGTAACTGCTGAGGAATCAGGTCATGTCCCGGGATTCTTTTCGGTACTGGCGGGCGCTTTTATTGTAATATTTCCGGAATGCTGCGGAGAAATGTTCCACGGAGGAATAGCCCAGTTCTTCCGCGATGGAGGAAATGCTGCGGTCTGAATAGGTGAGCAGGATAGAGGCAGCCGACATGCGGGCGTCTCCTTTTTTCTGCAGAAATGTTTTGCCGTAGATGTCCTGCATAAGCCGTTCTGTCTGCCGGCATCCAAGTCCCAGCCGTTCGGCAAGCTGTTCCAGTGTGAGAACCGGATAGTCGTACAGAAAGGATTCCTCTATGATAAAATCCTGGGCTTCCGCCGGTGTTGCGGGCTTAAAGTGGTGGAGGGCTTTTTTTCCGCCCTGGTAGTTGCGTATCATCTGTACGATCAACTGCCGCAGCAGTGTTTCCACGTAGACGGTATACCCGGTTTTCTGCTCCTTTAATTCACGGAAAAGCAGCTCCAGTGTGTTTTTTATCTGACAGTTATCCTGGCCGATCCAGAAGGTTTTCTCTGTAAACAGGCGGTCCAGGTCATCTGTTTTTTTCTCTCCGGATGAAGTGCGGCGCAGCCTCAGGTAAATACAGTAATCCACCATGGGATCTCCCTGTACGGAAATCTGGGCATGGGCCACGTGGGGGCCGGCCATGTACAGGGTGTTGGGGGTGATCTCGTATGTCTTTTCCCCTACTGTTATGTATCCGCGGCCGGATGCCACATAGTGGATCTCATAGCTGTTGTCCCCGTGGCTGTGGCTGGGAATGATGCGGTGCAGGTGCTCGTAAGCGATGTTAAGCGTGCGGAACCGGGTGCTGCCTATGGTGAAGTTGATATCCAGATTATTGTATTGGATAAACATATTTTTCTCTCCTGTATGAAAGCTTCTGACAATTTAGCTGACGGAATCGTTACAGGTCCTCTATAAAATGGACGGGATACTGTTCCCAGTATTTTTTATAAACACGGTCATTTTGTCCGTCAAAATTAAGCTGATACATGCGGAAGGTAACAGGGATATTTTTTGGCTGCCACTGTTCCTCGTAGGAATACTGATATATCATTCCCAGTTTTTTCATGACCTCCCCGCTCCTGGGATTTTTTATGTCATGGGTTGCGGTGATGAAAGGCATGCCGGAATTCCTCAGTTCTTCCACTACCGCCCGGCCGGCTTCTGTTATGATGCCCTTATGCCAGAAGTCTTTTCGCAGGCCATAGCCGAAATCATGGCTTTCGCTGCTGCTTACCTGGACATAACCGATGGGAATGTGATCAGTCTTTAAGCAGACTGCATACCGGTACCCAAAGGGTTCCTGATATGTGTCCAGGTACTGCTTCTGTATATAGGCATTGGCCTCCTCCATGGTTTTCAGCGGGAACATGGGAAGAAAGGTATTTACCTCCTCATCACTTAGGATTTGATAAAGTGCCCGGGCATCATCCTGGGTGAATCTTCGGAGAATCAGCCGCTGAGTTTCAATTGTGGGAGTATTCATCCAAATGTCCTCCTTTAATAACTGTTACGCAATTATATCACGCATGGAGGAAAAATGATATAGATATTGAATATATCAGAAATTCAGATTATTATATATAATAAAAAAACTACTGAGACAGGCAAAGGAGGATTATGAGAACGAAACATAGAAAGGCAGACCTGGTATTACGGTTTTTCCAGGGCTCCAAAAAGTATTTTCTGGTGGCAGTGCTGGCCTCGCTGGTCACGACCGGATTAAATTCCCTGACACCACAGATTTTCCGGTTTACCGTGGACTCTGTGCTGGGCGGGGATAAATATAAATATTTGTCCAAGCATCTGTGGATCATGGCGCTGATGCTGGTGGGAGTGGCACTTTTCTCCGGAGCGGCACTTTTTTTGAGCCGTGCGTATACCGCGAAGGCGGGAGAAAATTTTGCGAAGAACATGAGAGACGCGCTGTTTTCCCATGTACAGAGACTTCCGATGGAATGGCATGACAGACACCAGACAGGAGATATCATACAGCGCTGCACCTCAGATGTGGAGGTGATCCGTAACTTTGTGGTAACACAGCTTTTGGAAGTGTTCCGTACGGTTTTCCTGGTGACAGTTTCCTTTGGGATGATGTTTTCCATGAATGTGAAGCTGTCCCTGGTAGTTCTGTGCTTTGTGCCTGTGGTTGCACTGTACTCCACCATTTTTTACCGCCTGATCGCCGGCCGTTTTACAACAGCAGACGAGGCGGAAGGGGAGCTCTCCACAGTGGTGCAGGAGAATGCCACGGGAGTCCGGGTGGTAAGGGCTTTCGGAAGAGAAAAGTTCGAGATGGAACGCTTTTATGAGAAGAATAATGCATTTGCAGATCTGTGGATCAAGCTGGGAACACTGTCCGGGCTTTACTGGGGAATCGGTGACCTGATCACCGGCCTGCAGGTGGTTGCCGTGATCGTGCTGGGGGCTGCGGAGGCTGTGCATGGCAATATCTCCGTAGGTGAATTTATTGCATTCGCTTCCTACAATACGACACTTGTCTGGCCTATCCGCGGGCTGGGCCGTATCCTCTCTGATATGAGCAAGGCAGGGGTTTCCTTTGAGCGTGTGGACTATATCATACGGGCAGAGGAAGAGGAGTATCAGGATAGAAAAGCCTATGAAAACCAGCATGAAGACCAGAGATTTGATATTGTATTTTCCCACGTAAATTATGGTTACAAGGATGGAAAAGAAGTGCTGTCGGATGTGACATTCTCTGTTCCACAGGGCAGTACACTGGGTATCCTGGGTGGAACCGGAAGCGGAAAATCCACGATCATGCAGTTGTTAAACCGGCTGTATGAGCTGGAGGAAGGGCAGGGAAATATCACTCTGGGCGGTAAAAATATCAGGGAAATCCCCTTGGAATGGATAAGAAAGAATGTGGGAATGGTACTTCAGGAGCCGTTCCTTTATTCCAGGACGATCAAAGAAAATATAGCGGCTTCTGTGCCGGAGGCCTCCTTTGAGGAGATCAGGCAGGCAGCCAGGATTGCCTGTATTGATGACGCCATTATGAATTTTCCGGACGGATACGATACGCTGGTCGGTGAGCGGGGCGTAACCCTGTCTGGAGGCCAGCGGCAGAGGATCGCTATAGCCAGAATGCTCCTGCAGAAGGCGCCTGTCATGATATTTGATGACTCTCTTTCCGCAGTTGACTCCCAGACAGACTCCAGGATCAGGAAGGCGCTTCTGGATAACAGGAGAGATGCCACGGTGATCCTCATCTCCCACAGGGTGACGACATTGATGAGCGCTGACAGGATCATGGTGCTTAATCAGGGAAAAATTGAGGAGATGGGAACGCATCAGGAGCTGATCGGACAGCAGGGGATTTACAGAAAGATTTATGACATTCAGATGAGCCAGGATGACAGAATGCAGATGGAGGTGTAAAATGGCGGCATACGAAGAACAGGATTATAACAAACCCTTCAGCTTTAAAACATGGGCTAAAATGCTGCCCTTTTTTAAGCCTTATACGAAATTTTTTGCCATTACCATTGGCCTGAACCTGATTCTTGCAGGGATAGATGTGCTGGTTCCTCTGTTTCAAAGTTATGCGATTGACCATTTTATCGCGCTGAACACGTTAAAGGGACTGCATATCTTTGCTTTGGTCTATACAGCCATGATCGTGACCCAGACGGTATCCGTGTATATCTCTGTCCACGCGGCCACCACCATTGAGATGAATGTGGGGAAGGACTTGAAAAAGGCGCAGTTTGAGCATCTGCAGACATTGTCCTTTTCCTATTATAATACAACTCCGGTGGGATATATCCATGCCAGGGTCATGAGTGATACCCTGAAGATTGCGGGCATGATCGCCTGGGGACTGGTGGATATGTTCTGGGCGTTTATCTATGTGATCAGTGTGTTTGTGATCATGTTTATGCTCAACTGGAAACTGGCGCTGATCATTATGCTGATCGTGCCCTGCATTGCGGTTCTGACTGTTTATTTCCAGAATAAGATCCTTCACTGGAACAGGCGGGTGCGGAAGGTCAATTCCCAGATCACCAGCGCGTACAACGAAGGGATCACAGGGGTAAGGACTTCCAAAAGTATGGTGATCGAGGAGGATAACCAGAAAAATTTCCGCAGCATTACCAGGAATATGCACCAGGCGGCGACCAAATCTGCCATGTTAAACGCGGTGTATATTCCTACCATATTATTCTTCAGTTCTGTTGCCGCGGCTATTGTGCTGGCAAGAGGAGGATATATGGTGCAGAGCCAGGTGATGCAGCTTGGAACCCTTTCCGTATTTATATCCTATGCGGTGGTTATTTTTGAGCCTATCCAGCAGCTCGCCCGTCTTCTGGCAGATCTGATATCCTGTCAGGCCAGTATTGAGCGTGTGATGGATCTGTTAGAACAGCAGCCCAACGTGACGGATACGCCTGAGGTAGAGGAAAAATACGGGGATATGTTCCACGCAAAGAAAGAGAACTGGGAGAGAATAGAAGGGGATATTGTCTTTGAAGATGTATCTTTCCGGTATCCGGACGGAAAAGAATATGTGCTGGAACATTTTAATCTGCATGTGCCTGCAGGCATGAATGTAGCGATCGTGGGGGAAACAGGGGCAGGAAAATCCACGCTGGTAAATCTGCTTGGCAGGTTTTTTGAACCCACAAAAGGGCGTATCCTCATTGACGGGAAGGATTACCGGGAGCGGTCTCAGCTCTGGCTCCACAGCCAGATCGGCTATGTGCTGCAGAACCCCCATCTGTTTTCCGGCACGCTCTACGACAATATCCGGTACGGGCGCCTGGAGGCCACAGACGAGGAGGTCAGGGAGGCAGCCAGGAAGGTTTCGGCTGATATTGTGGCAGGAAAACTGGAAAAAGGATACGAGAGCGATGTGGGGGAGAGCGGAGGCAGACTGTCCACAGGCGAGAAACAGCTTATATCGTTTGCCCGGGCAATCCTGGCAAACCCAAGTATATTTGTACTGGATGAGGCCACATCCTCCATTGACACTCAGACGGAACAGTTGATACAGGAGGCCACAGACCAGCTTCTGAAGGGCCACACTTCCTTTGTCATTGCCCACAGGCTTTCCACCATCCGCCAGGCGGATCTGATCCTGGTGGTGAAGGACGGTAAGATCATTGAGGAGGGCAGCCACAGAGAACTGCTGAGGCAGAAAGGGTATTATTATGACCTGTACTCCAGGCAGTTTGAGGAGGAATCAGCCATGCAGATTTTGGCTGGGGAAAAAGGAATTTGATAGAAATCCCGCCGGCTTGTATAGTAAAAGCCGGCGGGTATTTTATTTCCGCAGATGAGTCTTTTATGCTTATTTGCTGAACAGAACCGTCTGGTTACGGCCGTTTTGTTTTGCCTGATACAGCGCTCGGTCTGCCTCGGAGATGGCAGTTTCCAAAAGGCCCGGTTCCCATGATTCGTGAAAAGAGACGCCCACACTTACTGTAACGGAAGTTCCGGCTTTGATGGGACCGGGAATTTGAACAGAGGCGACCGATTTACGAATCTGTTCTGTTATTTCCATTATAACGTCAGAGGAAAGCCCGGTTATCACAAGAACAAACTCTTCACCACCGTATCTGACAGCATGGAAATTATCATCTTCTGCGCAGGAGGATAAGACAGAGGCAACTGCCTGCAGGCACAAATCTCCCTGCTGATGGCCGTAACGGTCATTATACTGTTTAAAAAAGTCAATGTCCAGCAGTAAAACAGCCAGGGAGCCCATGTGGATACCATATTTCTCCAGGGGTGATCTCACGGATTCCTCCAGATAGCGCCGGTTGCCGAGGCCGGTCAGAGTGTCCGTCATGGACAGCAGGTCCAGTTTTTCATTGGCAGCTTCCAACTGCCGGTTTTTCTGGTCAATGATGATCTTGTCATAAATGCCGGTCAAACGTGCGTGGTACATACGATAAGCATAGACAATGGATAACACACAGATAAAAATGCTGTTTACCAATGTGCTGAATACATTTTCCTGCCCGTAAGGAGTCCCGAGCACCAGGCAGTTGGTCAGGATGCATGTGAAAATAAGCAGGATGCTTAAAATAAAAGGCGGCACTATAAGAAAAGCAGCCATCATAGGAAGAAAGGAGCAATATACAATAATGCTCACATCCCCCAGTGCATCCAGATAGGAAATGCATCCAATCCACAGAGAAAGCAGTACGCCGAAAGATATACAGAGTCTGGAATGCAGCCGCCAGTTATCTTTGGCGCGTCTGTGGAGAGACAGAAGCACAAGCAGTCCTGCACACAGTACCGTATAGGCTATGACATAGCGAAGCCTGCGAAAGCTGTAAAAAATACTGCCGGGACGAAAAGTAAAGACTAGAATCATAAAGATCTGCGTAATCAGCATGACCCAGGCAATTACCCGCTCGGATTTATAATTTAGAGAAACCATTCCCAGTTCCAACTGGTCCCGGTATTTTTCTTCATAAGGAAAGTAAATGAGAGAATGTAACTTGTCTTTTAACATATTTAATCCTTTATGCAGACGTATGATGATGGATACTTCCATATTATATAATAAATTGTAATGAAAAGCAAAATAAAAAAATATCTGCAGCCGGCATATATGCCTGTCCTGCCATTATGAAAGTCATTGCCAACAGAGATTGAGGTGATGACTTTTTTTGGTGGATTTCAATTATATTATAATATGGAGGAGTTTCGCAGCCGTATACTTTTTATTTCACCGCAAAAGTGATTTGTTAACAATGAGTGGTAAAAAGTGGTCTGAATCCGTAAATCACAGCCACGGAAGACTCAGAAGGTCAAGGAGGTCAAAATGCCCAGAAAAGGTGAAAACATCAGGAAAAGAAAAGACGGCCGTTGGGAAGCGCGTTATATGAAAGGGCGTGATATAGACGGTAAAATCAGGTATGGATATCTGTATGGCAAGTCGTATAAAGAGGTTAAAGATAAGAAAATAAAAATCATATCAGAGTTCCCGCCCTTTTTTTCATACGGCGGCCAGCCATCCGCACTGCCGGAAGATGACAGAATCCGTACAGTCAGTATACATTGGAAGAACCATATCCGTTATACCGTAAAAGAAAGCACGTATTCCAATTACGGAGAAATACTGAATAATCATATACTGCCTGTATTAGGGGATATGCAGATCAGGAAATTTACAAACCGCACCCTGTTAAATTTTGTCCAGCAGGAACTGGAAAGAGGGATGTCCTATGGAAGTATACATGTGATTATGGGAGTGCTGAAAAATATACTGCGTTATGGGCAGGAACAGGGGTGCCTTCCTGCCGAGCTCCTGAAATTTCCCCGGATTCCCGCCGGTGGTAAAGAAATACGAATCATGAGTAAAGAGGATTTCAGGAAACTGGATGCCTGCCTGAGTGAAGGTACGGATCCGTTTACTTTCGGTATCCTTTTATGTATGTATACAGGCATACGTGTGGGTGAGCTCTGTGGGCTGAAATGGGAGGACATAGACTTTGAAGACTGCAAAATATACATCCGCCGGACAGTTACACGTGTAAAGAATCTGGATATGACCATAGAAGAGGGAAAAAGGGAGTGTCCGCGGACACGGCTTAACATCGGCACGCCGAAAACTTCAACCTCCATACGGGAGATCCCTCTTCCCGACCGCCTGCAGTCTATGGGAAAAGCGTTGAAGAAGAACGGAAGTTTCTTTCTTCTGACAGGAACGGAGAACTGTGCGGAGCCGCGCACAGTGCAGCGAAGATATGCAGCTCTTTTGAAAAAATGTCAGATACCACACATAAAAATACATTCCCTTCGCCATCAGTTCTCCTGCCGCTGGATAGAACAGGGCTTTGATACGAAATCCCTGTCAGAGATTTTGGGACATACTTCCGTAAAGACAACGCTGGATCTTTATGTTCATATACAGGCTGATATAAAGAGGGAATATATGAACCGGCTTACAACACCCTGAGATAAAAGAATAATGGTTGATTGTCAGGAGCATTTTTCGACAAAATTCTGCAAGATAAAACATCTGCATGACAAAATAAAGGATTCTGACTTTACAGATTACATGCTAAAATACATAAAAATACAACAAGGGAAAGGAGAAAAGTATGTACAAACAACAAGATAAATCTGCAGATGTCATATATTATAATGGTAAAATCTACACCATGGATCAGAATATGACAATTGTTCAGTCATTTGCTGTAAAGGGACAATATCTCATAGATACCGGAACCTTTGATGAAATGAAGCAGTATGGAAATTCTGATACAAAATATGTGAATCTGGACAGAGCCTGTGTGATACCGGGACTGATAGAGGGGCATACCCATCTGCTGAAATTCGGTGAAGTATCTATGCAGATTGATTGTTTTTGGAAGCAAAAAGAAGAAATTTTTCAGCAGCTCCGCGAAAAAGCAGATACGCTGTGTCCGGGGGAATGGATTCAAAGTGATTTCGGTTGGAACAACGAGGTATGGGAGGACAAAAGTTATCCCACAAAGGAAGAGCTTGACGCAGTGGTACCGGACAATCCGGTATCGCTGGGAAGATGTGACGGACATATGCTCTGGCTGAACTCAAAAGCTTTGGAACTGGCAGGAATCACAAAGGATACACCAAATCCCCAGGGCGGGGAAATCCTGAAAAGAGAGGATGGGGAACTGTTGGGATGTGTCAGCGATAACGCATGTAAATTGGTAGTTGATAAAATCCCGCCGCTCACAGAGAAGCAAATGGAGGAGGCACTGCTCTGTGCCCAGAATGAGTCCTTTAAGCTGGGATTTACTTCGGTTATGGCCATGAATGTGATATCCAGCCATATCCGCTGTATGAAAAAGCTTTTTGAAGAGGACAGGCTGCAGCTGCGGATCAGCGGAGCTCTGGGGGCACTGCCGGGTGAAGCGGATGATCTGTCGTGGAAGAGTTATTACAAGACAGGCCCGGAGATTGGACTGTATGAGAAACATCTTTCAATCCGTGCGGTGAAATATTTTGCAGACGGTTCTTTTGGGTCACAGAGTGCTGCATTGTATGAAGATTACACGGACAGGCCCGGATACAGGGGAAAATTAAATCATTCAGATGAAGAGTTATATGCCCTGGTCAAGGAAGCATACAGCCATGGGTTCCAGGTCATCACTCATGCCATTGGGGACAGAGCAAACAGGCAGGTCATAGATACTTATGAGAAAGTGCTGGGTGAAAATTCCGGTGCGGACCACAGATTCAGGATTGAACATTTCCAGTTGGTGACAGAGGAGGATGTGGACCGAATCAGAAAACTGGGTATTCTTCCGGGGATGCAGGCTATCCATGCCCCGAGAAGCGCTCCCATGGCAGAACGCCGTATCGGAAAAGAGAGGGCAGCACGTTCATATGCCAGCGGAATGCCATGGAAAAAAGGAGTGAAGGTCATAGGCGGATCTGACTCGCCGTCCTCCCCGGCCAATCCTTTCTGGGGAATTTATGCAGCGGTGACAAGGAAAGACCAGGATGGAAATCCGGAGGGCGGATGGTTTCCCGAAAACTGTATCTCCAGGGAGGCAGCCCTTAGGACTTATACCGACTGGGCCGCTTTTGGACAGTTCGAGGAGAATATAAAAGGCACCATTGAAAAAGGAAAGCTGGCTGACTTTGTAATATTGGACAGGGATATTATGGAGTGTCCTGTGGATGAAATAAAGGACATTTGTGTTTTAAAAACAGTTTTGGGTGGTAAATGTGTTTATGAACACATTTAAATAACAGTTTATATGGAAAACGGAGGAGGAAAAAATGGTAACAGGACCTTTATTGATTGTTATATTTATCGTCTCACTGGCATTTTTGCTGGTGACCATCATTAAGTTTAAATTGAATGCATTCGTATCATTGATCATCACATCATTTCTTACCGCTTTGCTTGTCAGAATGCCTTTTGGAGATATTACGTCCGCAGTGGCAGATGGATTTTCCGGAACCATAGGCGGTATAGGAATTGTAACCGGTATGGGTGTCATGCTGGGAATGCTGCTTTTTGAATCAGGGGGAATCAATGCCATTGCAGACAAAATGATTCATCTGTTCGGGGAAAAGAACTCTCCGGCGGGACTTGGAATCGCTGCATATTTTGCGGGGATACCTGTATTTGGGGATGTGGTCACGGTTTTGTTTTCCACTATGGTCAGAGCTTTGTCCAGGAAGACAAATATCAGCCGTCTGTCATTTGTCTCCTGCTATGCGGTTGCAGCTTCCATAACCGCGGCGTGTGTAATTCCCACAGCTGGGCCTCTTGCAGTCTGTGAAAATATGGAGTTGAATATCGGGGTCTTCTTTGTGTATTCCACTCTGGCTGGCCTTGTTGGATTTTTGACCGGTGGTATTTTATGGGGAAAATATCTGGACCGTAAGGAAAAGAAAAGCGGATATGTGAGGGTTCTGGATGAATTTGAACTGGAAGAACAAAAAACTATGGAAAAAGAAGAGAGCAGCGATAAGAAAATCTCTTTCGGAGCAGCGATGCTGATACTTCTGATACCAATTCTGATGATCGTGATTGGCAGCTTTGCATCGGTACTTCTCCCGGAAAACAATGGGGCAGTTCCGTATCTGGCCTTTATCGGAAATAAGAATCTGGCTATGGCAGTGGGCGTATTATGTGCCATGTTGATCGCAAAACCTTATATCAAAGGAAGTATGAGTGAGATCATGGGGCGCGGCCTGGATCAGGTGGGTATGATTCTGCTGATTACAGGTGCAGGCGGAGCGTTCGGTAAGGTAATTCAGCTGACCGGTATCGGAGATTATATGGCTCAGGTATTTGGAAATCTCCACATTCCTGTGCTTATACTGGGATTTGCGCTGGCACAGATCATCCGCTTGGCTCAGGGGTCGACCACAGTGGCCATCACAACTACTTCGGCAATCCTTTATTCAACAGTTATTGCAGCAGGTACTTCGCCTATACTGGCAGCAGTTGCCATCTGTGCAGGGGGAGTGGGTCTGTCTCTTCCGAATGATTCCGGGTTCTGGTCAATCAGCAAATTCAACAGAATCAGTATACCGGAGACCTTCCGCTGCTGGACCGTGGGCGGATTTTTGGGCGGACTTGGTATACTGGGAGCGGTACTTATATTGTCTTTATTCCAGAATGTACTTCCCGGATTGCTTTAAAAAAGAAGCCAGATTCAGAGGAAACTGCTGTATCTGCAGAAACAGCAGAAAAAGAAATGAAAATCACAACATAGATAATCGCCTCCCCGGCCTTTTCCGTGTAGACTAAAGGCAAACGATACGGGGAGGTGATAAAATGGACAAAGCAGGAAAACAGCAGATATGGGGGAGCCTGGGGCTTTTGACCGCCACATTGCTGTGGGGATTTTCTTTTGTGGTGGTAAAGGATTCCACGGAATCCATTCCCGTTCTCTATCTGCTGGCGCTGCGCTATTTGATCGCCTCTGTGGGGATGGCAGTTTTTTTACTTTGCAGGAGATCTTTACCGGCGGGGATACCTTTACCTGTTATAAAACAGGGTATGGTATTGGGAGTCCTGTTGTTTGTCAGCCAGTTTTTTCAGACATTGGGATGCAAGTATACGACAGCAGGCAAAAATGCATTCATCACAACCGTATACGTGATTCTTGTACCATTTTTATATTGGTGGATAGAAAAAAGGCGCCCGGACAGAAAATGTGTTGCCGCTGCTTTCATAGCAATTTTGGGCATTGGCCTTTTATCCATACGAGGGGATCTGACGGTTCAAACCGGAGACTTTCTGACCGTCATATGTGGCGCAGGTCTTGCTTTGCATATTATATTTGTAGATAAATATACAAGGAAAACCGACCCTGTGGTACTGACGGCCCTGCAGTTTTTCTTTGCAAACCTCATTTCCTGGCTCTGCATCCTAGCAGGGCAGATACCGTTTCCGATGCAGGTATTTGAACCGGGGATGGCCGGGAAAATGTTGTATCTGGGAATCTTCAGTACTATGGCAGGGTTTCTTTTGCAGATTGTATGCCAGAAACGGATAAATCCGAATGTGGCATCCGTTCTTCTGACGACAGAAGCAGTGTTCGGAATGCTGTTTTCCGTATTACTTCTGCATGAGAGGTTTACGGCGCGTATGTTTGCAGGGTGCGTATGTATGCTTGCGGCTGTGCTCATTTCGGAATTAAAAGCACAATAATGGATTGAATATTTATTTTAAAGGTGTCTGCCGGAATTTCCGGCAGGCATCTTTTTACGTGATGGATAACCGAGCCGCAGTTCGATTCGTTCCTTCGGTATTTCTGCTCCTTCTTGCAGGCAAAACAACAATGACAGGATAAGAAATGTAGTGAACAAGAATAATAATCGTTTTACAGCGCATTTTCCGGTATTCTGATATCAAGAAAAAAACAACACAACCAAAAAAGGAGAATGCACTATGTTAAACAAATTAAGAGAAAAGCTTAACGAAGGAAAAGCAACCGTCAACACCAGAATCTGGAGCACATGGCCCACGATCGTGGAGGCTGCAGCCTCAACCGGAAACTTTGATTACTTTGAATTCCTGGCAGAGTATGCACCGTTCTCTTTCAATGATCTTGAGAATTTTGTCAGGACATGTGAACTGTACAACACAGGCTCCATGATCAAAGTGGATTTCCAGAACCGGTTCTATGTGGCACAGAAAGCGGCGGCCTGTGGTTTCCAGGCAATCCTGTTCACAGACCACGAGACACCGGAGCAGGTGAAAGAGACCATTGAAAAATTACTGCCGAAGACACCGGAGGACAACGGCAAATTCGGTTATCCCAATGCAAGATGGATCAACTACCATCCGGAATTAAAACAGATGGACTATGCGGCCATGAACCGCAGCCTTGTAAAAGCTTTTATGATCGAAAAGAAAGAGGCAATGGACAACATTGAAGAGATCTGCTCCATTCCCGGTGTGGATATGGTTCAGTTCGGACCTTCCGATTACTGCATGAGCAGAGGATGGAACTGTGCGGACCACAAAGAGGAGGTGCAGGCAGAGCACGAGAGAATGATCAGGACCGCTTTAAAACACGGAGTGCAGCCAAGAGTGGAGATCGCCACCCTTGAAGACGCAGAATATTACAGAAATATGGGAGTAAAACATTTCTGCATCCTGGATCAGATGGACATCCTCATGGCAGCCTGGACCGGTACCTGTAAGGATGTAAAAGATATGGCAGACGCCATCAAATAAGCAGTCTTAGGAAGGGAGAGATACAGATGAAGATTGTAGTATTAGACGGCTACACATTGAATCCCGGAGATCTGGACTGGAAAGGGATGGAAGCTTTTGGGCAGGTCACAGTCTATGACAGGACATCCCTGACGGATGTACAGGAGATCATTGACAGAATCGGTGATGCAGAGGTGGTCTACACAAATAAAACCCCGCTTCCGAGAGAGGTATTCGATGCATGCAGCAGCATCAGATTCGTAGGTGTACTGGCTACCGGGTACAACGTGGTGGATGTTGCCGCTGCAAAAGAAAAGGGAATCCCCGTTTCCAATATTCCAACATACGGCACTGCGGCTGTGGGACAGTTTGCCATTGCCATGCTGCTGGAAATCTGTCATCATGTGGCGCACCACAGTGACGCAGTCCACGAGGGGCGCTGGGAGAACAATGCGGACTGGTGTTTCTGGGATTATCCCCTGATCGAGCTTGCAGGCAAAACCATGGGAGTGATTGGTTTTGGCCGTATAGGGCAGGCCACAGGGCGCATTGCGAAAGCTCTTGGTATGCAGGTGATCGCCAATGATGAATATCCCAACAAATCCGGGGAAGAGATCGCAGAGTACGTCACAGTGGAAGAACTGTATGCACGTGCGGACGTGATCGCCCTGCACTGCCCGCTCTTTCCAAGTACAGAGGGAATGATCAACAGAGAAAGTATTGCAAAGATGAAAGACGGTGTAATTATCTTAAATAATTCCAGAGGACCGTTAATTGTGGAACAGGACCTGGCGGATGCTCTGAATACAGGAAAGGTTTATGCCGCAGGCCTGGATGTGGTGTCCACAGAACCCATAAAAGGCAATAACCCGCTGCTGAAGGCAAAGAACTGTATCATAACCCCGCACATTTCCTGGGCCCCGAAAGAGAGCAGAAGCAGGCTTATGAATATTGCCGTGGACAATTTGAAAGCCTTTACAGACGGCAGCCCTGTAAACGTAGTGAACCCATAACTTTAGAATCCATGAATGTGAAAAAGGAGAAATAAAAATGTCAATGTTAGATAAGATCATCATCATGCTGACCCATAATGATAAAACCGTGCCAAACGCAATTGAAATTTTTGAGGAAAACAAAGATCTTCCCATCCAGTATTGGGGATTCAAGGACGTTGGAATGGAACCTGAAAAAATGAAAGTGCTCTGCACAAAGATGAGAGAAGCCGGCAAGACTTCTTTTCTGGAAGTGGTGTCATACAGTGAAGAAGAATGTATGAGAGGTGCAAAACTGGCAGTGGAATGCGGCTTTGACTATCTCTTAGGCACTTTATACTATGACAGTGTAGCTGAGTATGTAAAAAAACAGGGATTAAAATACTGCCCGTTTGCAGGAAAGGTATCAAAGAGCCCCAGCATTTTGGAGGGAACTGTGGAGGAGATGCTTGCGCAGGAGGCAGCATTTGCGGAAAAGGGTGTATTCGGAACAGACCTGTTAGGATACCGCTATGTGGACGGAGATCCCACAGAACTCTCCGCAGAGTATATCCGCAAAGCAAAAACACCCGTCGTCCTGGCCGGAAGTATCGGCTCAGAGGAGAGGATGGAACTTGTAAAGGAGATGAATCCCTGGTGTTTTACCATGGGAAGCGCACTGTTTACAAAGAATTTTGTAAAGGAAGGGTCATTCAGGGATAATCTGGTGTATGTTGTTGGATTTTTAAAATATTTAGGAATAGAGGACGCTGTCGCTTAATGGCAAAGCAGGCGTAAGAACAAACGGTTCGCGGTAAATGACTGCGGACCGTTTAGTTTATAAAGAAATAAGCAGTTCCATAGTCTGTACTGCATTTTCTTTCCTCCATTACAGTGAAAAAAATTTCTGGCTCGTTCCGGTACGCGCCGGATCAACAGCAGGATTAGGATAAAGTGATGAAAACAGATGAAAAATCAAAAAGATAGTATACAGAATGACAAGAAAAGAAACCCCGTGTGCAAGATATATTATAGGATTTGACACATGTTTCCTGTATTCTATTATTACATTGAAGTGCTTGAAACAGTGACAGGGAAGGAGTGGATAAAATGCCCGGGGGATGAAAAAAACATGCAGATGAATCAGAAGATATATGGTAACTGTTTCTAACCGTCCAGACAGGTCTGCGCAATTCCTGCGCTGACCGTATGAGAAGACAGCGGTATCAGGCATCGGACTATCGCAAAGCGGTTTTCGGCAGTTGGAAAGGTTCTGTAAGCCGGTATTCGGAAGAGGACGGGACCATTACAAATAAAAAAGAAAGAAGGAAATCAGATTATGAAGATGAGAAAAGTAATAGTATTTGCAGCAGTAACAGCATTGGCGGCAGGCATGATGTCCGGCTGCGGCGGCAGCGGCCAAAACAAGACAAGCGGAAGTGAAGTGAAAGCAGCGGGAGCGGAACAACAGAGCGGAAAAAAGATAACGCTTAAATTCGCGCACTCTATTCCCAGTGACAGCGTCATATCCAAGGACATCGAGACATTTGCAGAGAAAGTGAATGAGCGGTGTGACGGAAGACTGGAGATTCAGGTCTTTGCGGATTCTGTTATGGGTGATGACGACGCGGTCATTGAACAGATTGGAAGAGGAAGCTACATGATGAATTATGTGGACCCTGCCCTGCTGAAGGATTACTGTCCGGATTATGCCATCATGTTTGCCCCTTACCTGTATGATGACGTGTCTGAAATTAAGGAACTGGCATTTTCGGAATTCGGTGAAGATCTGGCACAGAAGTGTGCAGATGCAGGCATCACAGTCCTTGACAACATGAGCGGTTACTACGGAACCCGACAGACCATTGCAACGCATTCGGTTGCTGACCTGAGTGAGATGAAGGGTGTGAAATTCCGTGTGCCGAGTACCCCGCTTCAGATCGAGATGGTAAAGGCCATGGGCGCAAGCCCTACAACCGTTGCTTTTTCAGAGGTTTACACAGCCCTGCAGCAGGGAGTCTGTGATGCCATGGAAAATCCGCTTTCCCTGATCTACGCTGCGAAATTCCAGGAGGTTGCCAAACACGTGACCATGACATCTCATATTATAGCACCGGATGGAATCATCATATCCACAGATGTGTACAAGAGCCTGGATGAGGATCTGCAGACGATTCTGAAAGAGGAAGCCGTCAGCTTTGCCGAGTACACCACAGAGCACGTGCTTGCGGACGAAGAGGCGATCAAGGAAAAAATGGAGGCAGAGGGCGTAGAATTCCACGAAGCTGACACAGAAGCCTTTAAGGAAGCCTGCCAGGTTGTATATACGAAATTCCCGGAATGGTCGGAAGGTTTGTATGACAGAGCGAAAAAAGCGTTAGGCCATGAATAGACAGACGGCCTGTCCTGAAAAGGGGGTTAGGAGAAAAAATGCTGAAAAAAATATGTGTAAATATAGAAGAGATTATTGCTGGTATCGCTCTCTGTATCATGTCTGTGGCAACAGTTTTTAATGTATTCTGCAGACTGGTCCTGAGCAAGAGCTATCCCTGGGCAGAGGAAATATCGTATTTCTGCTTTGCCTGGCTGATCTTTGTGGGAGCCAGTGCAGTGTACAAACGGTATCAGCACAGTTCCATTGATATCCTGGTAAGGGTTTTTCCTGAAAAATTAAAAGTGGTGGTAACTATGTTTTCCATGATAGTGCAGATTGTGTGTATCGGAGCAGCGGCATATTTAAGCCTGGTATATTCCGTAAATGCGTGGACAAGAAAGACACCGATCATGAATATCCCTTATACTTTTGAAGCTCTGGCCATGACGGTAGGCTTTGGCCTGATGTTCATCCATGCTATTTTCTTCTGCATCAATGTGGTGAGATACCAGGATTATTTCCACACAAGACCTATATATCAGGGAATCTTTACTGTGGAAACCGTGGAGGATATGGTTCTTGAGGAGAGGGAACAGACAGAAGAAAGGGGTGAAGAAAGATGAATCTATGGCCGATTTTACTGGTTTTTGTACTGTTTTTCCTGAATATACCGGTTGCATTTTCCATGATCATTTCAGCGCTTGTGTATTTTGTATTTATGTGTGAGGGAGTGCCCATGGATGTCATGACCCAGTCACTGCTGTCCACATCGGAATCCTTTACCATGCTGGCAGTACCGTTCTTCATCACAGCCGGATGTATCATGGGATACGGAGGAATCTCCAGCAGTCTGATGGATTTCTGTGAAGTGCTGACAGGGCATTTTACAGGCGGTCTGGGGCATACGAATGTGCTGCTCAGCACATTCATGGGCGGAATCTCAGGTTCCTCCTGCGCGGATTGTGCCTTTGAGAGCAAGATGCTGGTGCCGGAAATGGAGAAGAGAGGATATACAAAAGGTTATGCGGCGGCGATCACAGCGGCATCCTCCTGTATCACACCCATCATACCGCCGGGAATCTGCCTGATCATCTATGCGACGGCGGCAAGTGTATCTATCGGGGACATGTTCCTCGCAGGTTACATACCGGGAATATTGATCGCCATTTCCCTTATGATCACCAATTATATCGTATCGAAAAAAAGAGGGTTTATTGCATCCAGGAGCCACAGGCCAACCTGGAAGGAAATATGGCCTCAGCTTAAAAAATCCGTCTGGGCACTGATTCTGCCCTTTGGAATCATTATGGGTCTGAGGATGGGGATTTTCACACCCACGGAATGCGGTGCGGTGACCATTGTCTACTCCATCATCATCGGTAAATTCGTATATAAAGAGCTGAAGAGAGAACATATCAAACATATTATTGTTGACTCCGTGTCAAGCACAGCTAACGTTCTGCTGATCTTATCGGCAGCAGGCCTGTTCTCACAGTATATGGTCTGGGAGCAGATTCCGCAGAACATGGCTTCCGCGCTTCTGAACCTGACAAGCAACAAATATGTATTCATCATGCTGGTCCTTTTGTTCCTCTTTATCCTGGGCATGTTCCTGGATGCAGCGGCTGCCCTGATCATACTGCCGCCTCTTCTAGTCCCTGCCGCCATAGCGCTGGGAATCAGCCCTATCCATCTCGGTATCGTTATGTGCCTCATGGATACCATCGGCGGCATTACACCGCCTTTCGGGGTAATGCTCTTTACCTGCATGTCGGTTACGAAAGTGAAGCTGGTTGACTACATAAAAGAAGGATGGCCTTTGATCGTGACGGTATTTCTGATCTGTATTCTGGTTGCGCTGGTGCCGGGGATCAGTACATTCCTTCTTTGATGGAATCCTGTAATAGGTCCAATCATATGCAGGACAGGATTCAGCCAAAATGACAAGATAAGAAATGATAAATGCAAGATTGCTCATCGACTCTGCAGGCGATTGCAGGTATGATGAAAACAGTGATCAAACAGCAGAAAGGAAGTAAAATCTATGAAAAAAATACTGATTTCAGAATGGGTTCCGGAAGAATGCCTTGCCCCATATAAAGAAGACTATGATTTCACCTGTCCGTCCAGAGAAAAACACGCGTTTTCTTATGATGAGGTATACGAAATGATCGAGGATTATGATGCTTATTTCATACTGGACAACGAGGGTGACAAAAAGGTGATCGACAGGGCAAAGAACCTGAAAGTCATCGCCAATTTCGGCGTGGGCTACAACAACATAGACTGGAAATATGCCACAGAGGTGGGGCTGCCTGTTGTAAATACTCCCACAACAGTGACGGAGGCCACAGCGGAACATGCAGTGGCTCTACTGATCGCCACCATGCGCGGTGTGGCAAGATATGACAGGGAGGTGCGCCGCGGTGTGTGGAACTCACCGAATTTCTCAGATATCGACTGTGAAGTCTACGGCAGAACGCTGGGAATCATGGGCTTCGGGCGTATCGGAAAGATGGTCTGCAAAAAAGCCCAGGGACTTGGGATGAAAGTCATCTACTTTGACAAATACAGAGCTTCACAGGAAGTGGAAAAAGAATATAACGTAACGTACATGAGCTTCGATGATGTGGTAAAGAACAGTGACTGCATTACCCTGCATATGCCGTATATTCCGGAGAACCATCATATCTTCAATGCGGAAGTATTCCGGGCCATGAAGGACAGCGCCTATCTTATCAACGCCGCGAGAGGCCCTATTGTTGATGAAAAAGCACTGGCAAAGGCATTGAAGGACGGCACGATCAAGGGCGCGGGCCTGGATGTGTTCGAGGATGAGCCGAATGTGGAACCGGAGCTTCTGGAGCTTGACAACGTGACACTGACCCCGCATATCGCCAGTTGTACCCTGAAGGCACGCATGGGCATGTGCCGGGAGGCACTGGGCGGAATCATCGGAGTGCTGGAGGGGAAGAAACCCTATAATGTGGTGAACCCGGAAGTTTTGAAATAGAGGAGGTGGGATAATGAAATTGCTGCTTGGTCTGGACATTGGAACCACTGCAATGAAGATCGCCCTGTTTGACAGGACAGGTGCACTGCTGGCTGTCTCCACCCAGGAATACGATTTACTGACTCCTGCCCCTAATTATGTGGAGGAAAAACCGGAAGTATATTGGGATGCCTTCTGCACAGGTCTGAAGGATATAAAAAGCCGTTACACCATAGCAAAGGACGCGCAGATTTCCCTTGCCATGTCCGCCCAGGGGGAGACCATCTTCTTTCTGGACAAGGACGGCAGGCCCCTAAGAAATGCCATTGTATGGATGGACAACCGCGCAGTCAGGGAGGCAGAGATGCTTAAGGAGGCCTTCGGAAATGCCAAGTGCTATCAGAAAACAGGCCAGGTCAGTTTTGAGGCCTGCTGGCCCGCATCGAAAATCCTCTGGGTACGTGAGCATGAGCCGGAAGTTTTTCAGAACACAGACAAGTTTCTCCTGATCGAGGATTACTTTATCTACAGGCTGACAGGAAAATATGCCACAGAGCCATCTCTTGTCTGCTCCTCCACCTACTGGGATATTATTGAAAGAAGTTACTGGCAGGAGATGCTGGATTTTCTGGGAATCAAGGAATCACAGCTTGCCCCTGTCAGGGAATCCGGGGAGATAGTGGGAAAAATCCTGCCCGAGGTAGCAGCAGAGCTGGGCCTCGGAACGGATCTTACGGTCTGCACCGGCGCGCTTGACCAGGCGGCAGGCGCCATCGGTGCAGGAAATATCAGGGAGGGCATGTTCTCCGAGACTGTGGGTGCGGCACTTGCCGTATGTGTTCCGGTCAACAAACCCGTATTTGATCCTGCATGTAAAATGCCCCTGTTCTGTTTCCCTGTAAACGGAATGTATATGATCCACACATTCACTAACGGAGGCATGACCCTGCGCTGGTTCCGGGATAAATTCTGTGAGGTGGAAATGCTGGCTGAGAAAAGAGGAGGTCAGGATGCCTACGATATGATCAGTAAGCAGGTGGAAAAGATACCGGCCGGTTCTGACGGCCTGGTCATGCTTCCTCATCTGTCGGGGTCCCTGGCCCCGGATGTAAATTCCAAGGCGAAAGGTGTCTGGTTCGGGTTTACCCTCCAGCATACCATGCCGCATTTTATGAGATCTATTATGGAATCTTTGGGCTATATCTTGCGGCGGAATATAGAAGCACTGAACGACATGGGAATCCGGGTAAAAGAGATTCGTTCCCTGGGCGGCGGTTCCAAGAGCCGGGTATGGTGTCAGATCAAGGCAGATATCAATCAGGTGACACTGGAGACCGTCAAATCCGTGGAGGCCGCATCTCTGGGAGCCGCCATACTGGCAGGGACTGCCACGGGCATCTTTGAGAGTGTGGAAAGCGCAGTGGACAGTATGGTGGAAGTCAAAGAACGCATCACACCCTCTGCCCACAACCGGGAGGCCTATGAGAAAGGGTACGCTATGTACCGCAAACTCTTCTCTGACCTGACCGAATGCTTTGAAAAAATGTAATACGAATATGTAAGATAAGGATGCAAACTTATGAGCGAAAAAAATATCCGGTCTGCCATGAACACCATGACGCACGGCGTATATGTCATTGGTACCCATGCAGACGGAAAATATAATCTGATGACAGCAGCCTGGCTGTCCCAGGTATCGGGAAGGCCGCCCATGCTGATGGCGGCAGTCTCAAAGAGCCACTACACCGCAGAGCTTCTGAAGGACAGCAGTAGATTTTCCGTGAGCGTTCTGACAAAGGATCAGAGAGAGACTGCCCTGAAATGCGGCAGTGTCAGCGGAAGAAAAAAGGACAAGCTGGCGGAAGTGGATGTGGAATTTACAGAGGAGGGGCTGCCCTTTATCAAAGGTGCTGCCGCCTGCATCATATGTGAGGTGACGAGTGTGACGGAAAGCTCTGACCACTGTATTTTTATTGCGGAAGCGGTCAGTGGACAGGTATTTTCCGGAGAGGCACTTTTATACAGAGAAAAGGATTTCTTTTAGGAGGGGGAAAGATATGAAAGTTATGAGAGAGAAAGAGGCGCGGATTTCCCTGGACGGACCGGAAGTCTGCAGAGAATATCTGGAAACAGGTAAGATCACATTTGGTTCCTCCACCCTTCTGCCCGGACAGACCGGGGGCATCGATCCCGGCCATCCGTTGTCCCATGAAGTGTTTTTTGTGAGCCGTGGACATGTGATTATGAGAAATCCCCATACGGGAGGACACTATGAGCTTTTTGAGGGGGATATCATCCTGGTAGAGGAGGGGGAACCCCACGAACTGACAAATATAGGAATGGAGCCGGCAGTCATTACATGGAGCTGTGCTCCCAGCCATTTCAAATAGGAGGAATTAGAGATGAACCAGCCAAAAGTAGGAGTTGTAGGCGTCACCTGCAGATTTGAGAGCGGGGGACAAAGAGCAGAGGAATTGATAAACGGAGTGAAAAACGCACTGAGCAGCCAGGGGTTAGAAGTGGTATGCGCAGATAAGGTGGCATGGGATGCGGCGGATGCGGTGGACGTATGCAGACAGTTTAAAAAAGAGGATTTGGATGCGCTGGTTATTGTGGAAGTGACATGGATCATGGACTCCATGCAGTATATCTTCATGAACGAGCTGCAGATTCCCACAATTTTCTGGGCAGTGCCTTACACAGAGACATTTTCTATCGGATGTGTACAGCATTTCGGTTCCATCCTGAAAGGTCAGGGCATCGAATACGAGTACGTTTACGGACTGCCGGAAGATGAGGCACCTGCAGGCAGAGTAAAAGCAGCGGCCCAGGCATCCCAGGTCATCAGGGCGGTAAAGGGAATGCGCCTTGCCCTTGTGGGCCCCCGTCAGACATGGCGTGTGGCAGGTCCCCAGGATATGTCCGCAGAGGAGTGGGAATTTTCTAAAAAATTTGGTGTGACCCTGATCCATATTGAAATGAGCGAGATTACGGAAGGGGCAGATAAGATCAGCGATGAGGAAGCTGAAAAGACACTTAACTGCCTGTCAAAGCGCACCGGAAAGGTGCTGGCGGATAAGGAGACCATGCTGTATATGGCAAAGGTATATCTCTCTACAAAAAAAGTCATTGAGCGGTATTCCCTGGACGCCATGGCAGCGGAGTGTTATCCCATGTACAGCGGACTGATGAACCTGACATCCTCCTGGCTGGCAGACGAGGGGATGATCGTGGACACAGAGGGAGATATCGGCCACACCATGGTGATGTATATGCTGAATCTGGCGGCAAAGGGCGGCGCCTGTGCCCTCGGCGAGGTGGGCAGCATGGATGATGTGAACGATATCCTGGCCCTGGCTCATGAGGGGAGCACAGCCCATTCCCTGGCAGAGAGCATCGACAAGGTACAGATTTCACCAAGCGGCGAGAAAGGCACATTCGTGGGCGTGCCGCTGAAGGGCATGGAAAGTGTGACCGTTTCCAGCATTGTGGGAAACAGGGGACAGTATAAGCTTCTGGTGGAAAAGGCCGATGTGGAGGCAGCCACCCATGAGGAATGGGTAGAGGGGGGAGAGAAACTCCTTGTTAAACTCCACGTGTCCGGAAAAGCCAGCCAGGTGGTAAATACACTGATGGAAAAGGGAATGGACCATCATCTTCTGGTGAAAGAAGGGGATTATACAGATGTGATGAGCCTGGTGTGTAAGTTTATGGGGATTGAGAAGGTTACGTTTTGCTAACTGATCAATCAGGTCTGATCAATTATTTCTGGTCGGAACGGTTGGGTCAAAAAACTGCCGTTCCGGCTCTTTTGATTAAAAAAGATGGGGTAAACTTTCTATAAATTTTTAAAAAATATTATTGCAATGGAGTGGTGTATCTGCTATACTGTTTCACATATTCTGATATGGATTTTTCTATTTTTCAATTTCATTAAATCGGCAATTTCTGCCGGAATTCACAATGTAGTAACAACTGAATAAGAAAAAGCGCGGGAGCGGCAAGTTGTGGAACGGATATCTTTCTGTTATAATGTATACAGGTTCCTGAGGCTTTCGCTGCTTTGGAAAGACGAGGCAATATGAACAGAAACAGAAACAGAAGGAGAAGCATAAGCAGGGCACTCAGAAAAAAACAAGTAAACAGAAATTACAAGGATAGCCTGTTCCGCATGATCTTCGGGAACAGAAAGGCTGCACTGAAGCTTTATAATGCCATCAATCATTCCAATTATCAAAATCCGGAGGATTTGGAGATCACTACGATCGAAGGGGCCATTTATATGGGCGTAAAGAATGACCTGTCCTTTTTGATCGACAGTGTGATGAATCTGTATGAAGCCCAATCTACCAGAAATCCCAATATGCCTCTGCGGGGATTGATCTATTTCGCAAGAGTATATCAGGGATATGTGGAAAAGAGAGAGCTTGATCTGTATTCCGGCAGCCGTATCAAAATCCCATTGCCGCGGTATATTGTATTTTATAATGGATCGGAGGAAGAACCGGACCGCCGGGAGTACCGTCTGAGTGACGCATTTGAGAAGAAGCAGGACAGTTATTGCCTGGAATGTGTGGCCACGGTTCTGAATATTAATGCAGGACATAACAGACAGTTGATGGAAGACTGCAGCTTGCTGTGGCAGTATGCTTCTTTTGTATCCAAGGTGCGGCGGTATCTGGAGATGTACCCCGAAGATTTGGAGGGTGCAGTGGACAGGGCGGTGGAAGAATGTATTGCGGAAGGTATTCTTGCGGATTTTCTGAAGAAAGAGCGTGGAGAGGTGAAAGACGTGATACTGACAGAGTATAATGCGGAACGCCATATTAAAAATGAGAAGAAGCTCAGTTATGAGGAAGGGGTCGAAAAAGGAATAGAAAAAGGTCTGGAACGGGGGATAAGGGCATTTATAACTGAAAAGGAGGAGGAAGAAGCAGGGAAAACAATTATTATAGAAAAATTGCAGAAGCATTTTATGCTGGACAGAGAGAAAGCAGAATATTATTATGAGAAATTTTCTAAAAAGATGTAAAAGAGTGCTTTAAAGCAGACAGTGTAATTCGTTTTGTGTTTTAACAAAAAGAGGGCTCCTTTTTGGTGAGGATTAAGATATGACAATTCTTATCAAAAAGGAGTATTTTTTATGCCGGAAAAGGTCCGAATTCAGGGCCGTCACAATCAGAACGGATAGGTAAATCTTAAAAAGCAATATAAGACATATACCGGGCAAGATATTAAATTGAATAAGAACAAGGCCAATCGTATAATCGATTTATAATATAAAAGAAATAAAAAGCAAAAAAATAAATGGAGGAAAGCAATATGAAGAGTTATAAAGTATCAGCAGCAGAGCTTAAGAATTTTACAAAAACCGTGTTTGAAAAAACAGGTTTGCAGGAAAGTGACGCGCAGGCTATAGCGGAATTGCTGGTCCATGCAGATGTGCGCGGCGTGAGCAGCCATGGAGTTATCCGCATGAAGCCTTATATCGAAAAGATAAACGGCGGCGGAGCTTCCCTAAAAAGTACATATCCTGTGGTGCAGGAGACAGCCAATACAGCAGTTATTGACGCGGAAGGCGGTCTCGGTGCAGTTGCAGGGGAAAAGGCGGTGAAGATTGCCAGGGAAAAGGCGAAGAACAGCCTGATCTCTATTGTGTCCGTAAAGAACAGCAACCATTTCGGCATGGCAGGCCACTGGGCTATGAAGCTGGCCGGGGAGGACTGTATCGGTTTTGCCTGCTCCAACACGGACCCCTCCATGGCACCTCCCGGAGTGACGATTCCGTTTATCGGCAATAATCCGTTCTCTTTTGCCTTTGCAGCAGGTGAAAAATACCCGGAAGTCTGTGTGGACATGGCGACCAGCGCGGCGGCATTTGGAAAAGCCAAGGCTTATGCCCTGGCAGGAAAACCGATTCCGGAGGGATGGCTTCTTGACAAGCAGGGCAACCCCACCACAGAATTGTCCGAATACGGAATGCTGGTTCCCATGGCAGAGCACAAGGGGTTCGGTGTGGCCTTTATTGTGGAATTGTTTGCCACACTGCTCTCAGGCGGTGTATTGTCACCTAATGTAAATGACCAGGATCTTCCGGCCACACCGGAGCTGTCCAGCCAGAGCTTTGGCTGTATCAATATTCGGGCTTTCAGGGAGCTTTCACAGTTCCATAAGGATGCTCAGGAGTACATTGAGGATATCAAGGCCCTTCCTGTAAAAGAGGGCGTGGGCAGCGCAAAATATCCCGGGGAGATTGAATACACCAACAAACAGAGGAGTCTGGAACATGGAATCATTCTCCCGGAGGCTTTGGCAGAGCAGCTTGCTGAGACAGGCAGGTCACTTGGAATCCAGATGGCTGAGATGGCATTTCTCACAGCGGAAGAAGCATAATTCTGGATTCGCAGAGGGAATATCTCTGCGAGGAATAAATAGAAAATGGAGAAAAGTTTATGAAAAGCCTGTATGTGTCCGATCTGGATGGGACGTTGTTCAATAAAAAGAAAAGGATCTCCGATAGATCAGCGGATATCATCAACCGCTGCATAGAAAAGGGAATGCTGTTTTCAGTGGCTACAGCGCGTATGCCTTACGGCTGTGATTACCGGTTGAAGGACCTGCATATGAATGTACCGGGAATTGTGACAAACGGGGTATTTTTATATGATTTTCAGTCCGAAGAAATCATTTCCGCGGAAGCTGTTCCTGTAAGTGCAGCGCAGAAAGTGATACGTGCGTTCAAAGACTGCGGGATGTCCTGCTTTTTGTACACGTATGACAGCCGGGGAATCAGCATTTATTATGATGGAAAGAGGATGGAGGAGCAGACCCAGTATTACAGTGACAGGGCGCTTCAGAAATGTGCAGAGGTCACCTTTACAAAGAAAGCAGAGGAAATGGTCCAGAAGGGAGATCCTGTATATCTGACCTGTACCGGGACGGAAGAAGAGCTGAAACCGGTGTGCAGGAAACTGGATGAGATAGAGGAGATCAAGTATTCCTTTTATCTGAATATCTATAACGGGATGTACTGCCTGGAGGTGTTCAGTGCACATGCAAGCAAGAAAAACGCTCTTAAGAAGCTGATGAAAATCACCGGGAGCGAGGAGCTGGTGGTGTTCGGGGATAACTTCAATGATCTGTCCATGATAGAGATTGCGGATAGGAGCTATGCGCCCATGAATGCGCTGCCTGAAATAAAGAAAGCGGTGGACCGGGTGCTGCCTGACTGTGATCATGACGGTGTAGCGGCGTTTCTGGCTGAGGAGTGGGGACTTAACGTCTAGTTGCTTGGCTATCAGAAAAAAAATTGGAGAGGGACTGGCAGCAGTTCCTCTCAATTATTATTAGCCTGTGTATGTTGTTCTTTGTATTCCGCAGGATTCATCCCCATGTATCTCTTGAATGTCTTATAGAAATAACTGTAGTTATTGAACCCCACCTTCTCTGCGGCCTTGTTGATGGTCATATCTCCGGTGAGATAGTGGGCTGCCTGGGCTATGCGTTTTTCCACAATATAATTGGTGAGCGTATAATTCGTCACCTTCTTAAAAATCCTGCAGATGTAATATTCACTGTAACTCACTTCCTGGGCCAGTACACCCAGAGACAGATCCTCACTCAAATGGTTGTTGATATAGTCCACCAGTTTGGCTATCATGGACACATGCCGGGAATCCGTATTATCAAAATGGATGCCGTCATAGCAGTCGCTGAACAGGTAGGAGGCCAGCTGATGGATCAGCGCCTTTTCAAAGATATCCTTGCCATGGGCAGGCTTCTGGTCCCGGTATTGTTCCAGAATCCGCAGATATTTGTCAAAGCATTTTCCTTCCACATGGAAAATTGGATAATTCCTGCTGTACTTGCTGAAGATATCCAGAAGGTTTGACTGGGCAGTATTGAAAGACAGGAGCAGATTGGGGTCAATGCTGATGCTGAAACGCTCGTAATAAGTATTCTTGTTATAGATCAGGGTGTGCGGATCAAACATGTTGATGAGGGCAATATCCCCCCGCCTGATCAGATATTCTTTGCCGTTGATTTTGAAAATACCTGCATTCCCCAGATAGACAACAATTTCATAAAAGTCATGATAATGCAGGTTGGAACGCATCTCATTTTTGGGTGTCCGAAACAGACAGTCATAGTCTCCCTTGTAAATGGAAGAGCGGGATAAGAATTTGGCTTCCATGGGTTTTCCTCCTTTATATTTTAAGTTTACTGCCGGATATTCCTAAAGTCAATGAAATGACAAGATAAGAAATGTTCTCGGCAAGATTATAAATAGAATATCAAACGGAACTGAACTACTATAGGGTTAAGCAAAAAAAGAAAGGACGGATCAATGATGAAATCGTTTTGTGTCAGCCTGAAAAGTATCAGGGATATCACAGAGCTTGTGAATATAGCTTCGGATTGTGAGGGGCATATTGAACTGATTCAAGGAGGGCACAGGATAAATGCAAAATCCATACTTGGCATTTTCAGCTTGAATCTGCAGGAACCAGTAGAGATCAACATGGAAAAGGAAAATGAAGAAATAGAGTGCAGGCTGAGAGAAAGGAGAATACAGTTATGACATTGGAAGAACAGAAGGAACGGATGATCACAGGAAAGCTGTATAATGATTTGACGGAGGAGCTGGTGAACGCAAGAAAAGAAACCGTCCGCCTTACAGACCGGTACAACCGCACTTATGGGGAAGAGCCGCAGGTGCGGGAGCAGGTTCTGAAACAGATATTAGGTTCTATGGGGGAGAATGTATTTTTTGAACCATCCTTCCGCTGTGAATTTGGATTTAACATCCATATCGGAAATGATTTTTATGCGAATTTTGACTGTGTCATGCTGGATGGAGGCGGAATAGAGATTGGTGACCATGTACTGTTTGGGCCGCGGGTGGGTATCTATACGACAAGACATGCGTTTGATGCAAAAGAAAGAGCAGCAGGGGCGTGTTTTGCCAGACCTGTGAAGATTGGAAACAATGTCTGGATCGGGGCAGGGGTACATATCGACTGTGGTGTTGCGATCGGGGACAATTCCATCATCGGGGCAGGGAGTGTCATCACCAGGGATATTCCCGCGAATGTGGTGGCTGCGGGAGTCCCCTGCAGGGTGATACGGCAAATATCCGGGGAGGAAAAGACGGATTATTTTGATATATTGAGAACGGAATACCGCGATACCAAAAGTGATATAGATTGAGAAAAAGTTTTGCATATTATAGTATAACAGAATACGAAAAAATTAGAGATGCAGTTTAACTGTACTCTGGACCGGTCGTGTAGAAGATTTGGTGCAGGGGGCAGATAAACTGTATTTTTTGTAAATTCTGCAATGGTTTGATCAGTGCTTCCGTGATCAATGCCATTCCTGACACAATATCCGATGATTTTTTTTACGGCGATGAAGATCATTGTTATCCATACACTGTTTCACACTGCGCCTCCTTGCCATACTGTTAGAGGAATTAAGATTTTTTCAGAATCACATCAGAATCTGTTAAGATTTAGGATTTACAATAAATACCGTAAAGAGAAACAAAAACATCAGGCAGGAAAATGAGGTAGAGAGAATGCAGGAAGCAATGATTAAAATATGCGGCGTCCGAAAGGTTTACAGAATAGGGACGGAAAAAGTCATTGCTCTGGACCGGATAGACGCAGATATCCAAAAGGGTGAGATATGCTGTATCTTCGGCACATCCGGTTCAGGCAAGAGTACACTTTTGAACCAGCTTGCAGGCATGGAAAAACCCACAGAGGGAAAAATTGTGATCGACAGCGTGGATATTACAAAACTGCGGGAGGAAAAGATGGCAGCCTTCAGGCAGAAACACATCGGATTTATTTTCCAGTCCTACAATCTGCTGCCATATATGACTGCTCTGGAAAATACAGCGCTGCCTCTCATGTTCCAGGGGTATGGGAAAAAGGAGAGAGAAGCCAGGGCCGCCCGGCTTTTAAAAATGGTGGGCCTTGGGGAGCGCCTCAGCCACTATCCCTCACAGATGTCCGGCGGACAGCAGCAGCGCGTGGGAATTGCAAGGGCTTTTGCCGCAAACCCGGATGTGATCTTTGCGGATGAGCCAACCGGGAACCTGGACACCAAGACAACGGCGCAGATTATGGAAATGGTCCTGGCATTTGCCAGGGAGAACCGGCAGACCATTGTACTCGTAACCCATGACCCTGAGATGGCATCCTATGCGGACCGGATACTGACTCTGATAGATGGAAATATAGTAAAGGATGAGAGAAAGGATAAAAAATGAAGGCAAAATTAATTAGAAAAAGGTTATTTGCAGGAATCATCTGCCTGGGCCTTACCGGCAATCTGTTTTTATACAATGTTTCGGCAGCAGAGGCCGGACAGGACAGCAGCACGGCAAAAAGCGCATTGGAAAATCAGTCCGGCAGCAGTGGAAAGGAGGAGAACGGACAGGAGCAGATATCTGCAGCAGGTGTCCGGAATACAGCCTCTCAGGATGAAAACCGGGAACCGCCTGCTCCGGATGACTCCGACCAGCCGGATAAGCCCAGTCAAGCAGACAAACCGGGCCAATCGGACAATTCCGGTCAGCCGGAGAACTCAGGTCAATCGGACAATCCCGGTCAGCCGGATAAAGACCAGCAGGGGCAGGAGCCGGCAGCAGTATCCATTTCCAGAGAAGAGATGAGCAAAGGCTTGGAATCCGGGCAGGAGTTTCAGGTCAGCCTTATTCTGAAAAATACATCCCCCAACACAGATCTTAAGAATGTAAAACTGCAGATCGAGACACCCGAGGGCTTAGCAATGGCAGCGGAACAGAAGACCGGCACCATCAAGGTGGGCAGTCTGGCTGCAGATGAAACGAAAAAGGTTGCTGTAAAGTTATCCGCCGGAAAACTTTCTGGAGATGTCCCCACACTGGTAATGAAGGCGGAAGTCTCCTATGAGTACCAGGCAGAGGGCCAGACGCGGACTGGAAGTGACCGGGAAGATATACTTCTCCCTGTTGCAGCAGACAATGGGAAAAACTTCGTAGATAATTCCGGTGAGACTAACAGTGCCGAGGCGTCAAACAGCGGGGGAGACAGCCAGGATAACAGCGGCGGGGGAGACAGCGGTTACGAGGGCGGCGACGCAGGCACCGGTGACGGAGCAGGAGGCGGTGCGTCAGAGAGCGGAAAGAAGAAGCTGGACCCCATGACCCCCAATATTATTGTCAGCCAGTACGAATATGACAGAAACATCACCGCCGGCCAGGAATTTGAGCTGAAAATGGTCCTCTACAACACAAGCAAACAAAATACAATAGAAAACATAGTCATGTCCGCAGAAGCAGGAGAGGCACTTTCCATAGAAGATTCCTCCAATACCACATACATAGAGCGAATGAAACCACAGGAGTCCGTCACAAAGGTGGTCAGATTGAAAGCACTTCCCCAGGAACAGGCGGATAAAGCCAAGCTGGAGCTGAATTTCAAGTATGAGTACCTGAAACAGGAGGAGAGGACCCAGGTGACCTCCACGGAAAAACTGTCTGTCCGCTATGCCCAGCCGGACCGTTTCAGCCTCGGAGATATCCAGAAGGAAAAGGAGATCAGCGCAAATGAGGAGACTGCCATCTCCATCCCCTATGTAAACAAAGGGAAAACCACAGTCAGCAACGTGGAGGCCAGGCTGAAGACAGAGATGGCCAGCGAAGAAACTTATAAATTTCTGGGAAATGTGGAGGCCGGCACCAGCGGGACCATTGATTTTTTCGTGACACCGCCAAAAGAAGGAAAGCATAAGGCAAAAATTCTGGTGACCTATGAGGACGTATCCGGCAATGAGAAGACAGTGGAAAAGGAGGTGGAACTGACAGCCGCCCAGGGAAATCCGGATGAGTTCTCAGAAGGGTCCATGGACGGAGTGATGCCGGGCAGTGAGGAGATGGAAAGCGGCAGTGCGGGAACATCGGCTGTGAAAGCAGTGATACCGGCTGCGGGTGTACTTTCCCTTGCAGGTGTGTATATATGGCGCCGCAGACGCAGGAAAAAATCACTGTCAGAAGAAGAGGAGAATTTATAATGTCATTTTTTGATATCATGCAGATGTGTATCCGGAATCTGTACCGCAGAAAAGGCAGGACTGCCCTCACCGTCTCCGGCGTGATCATTGGCTGCTGTGCCATTGTGATCATGGTGTCCCTTGGAATCGGCATGAAACAGGCACAGGACCAGATGCTGGCGCAGATGGGAAATCTGACCAGGATCACGGTCACTCCGTCTCCTGCAAAGGATGCCCACAAAACCCTGCTGGATAAAAAGGCTGTAAAGCAGATGGGGCAGCTTCCCGATGTGACCTCAGCCATCGTAAAAAATACGCTTGATCTGGGAGAACTGCAGCTCACTGCCGGCGAGAAGAACAGATTCCAGAACGCTTCCGCCACCATCATAGGAATCCCGGAAAAGGATCTGGAAAAGATGGGCTATACCCTGACAGACGGCAAATATCCGAAGAACAGGGCATTTGAAGTCCTGGCAGGACAGCACTTTGCCTATCAGTTTACAGACAGCAGACGCCCGGAAGGAAAAAATGTGGTGGATTACTGGGACAATGAGGATGCGAAGCCTTTTTTCAAGGCAATGGGAACCGAACTTTCTGTGGCGGAAAAAAAGCAGAAAAAAACCTCCGAGCCGGGAGAAAACCAGACAGCCTCTTCCGTCGCGGAGTGGAAGGAAATCCAGAAGCTTAAAATCGTAGGACAGCTGAAAGAAAATTACGATGCAGGGGAGGAGACAGGTTCCGGACTCATCATGCGCCTGAGCGATATGGAAAAACTTCAGAAACAGATCCAGAAGATAAGCGGTCAGAAAAAGGCAAAGGAGTACTCCCAGGTTGTAGTCAATGTTAAGGATATCAAAAGCGTGGAACAGGTGGAAAATATGGTCCGGCAGATGGGATTTCAGACGTATTCCATGGAATCCATCCGAAAACCTATGGAGAAGGACGCCAGACAGAAGCAGATGATGCTGGGAGGCCTGGGGGCCATATCCCTTCTTGTGGCGGCCATAGGAATCGCCAACACCATGATCATGTCCATTACGGAGAGAACCAGGGAAATCGGGATCATGAAAGCTGTGGGCTGTTTTCTTGGGGATATCAGGAAAGAGTTCCTGCTGGAAGCAGCAGCCATTGGTTTTTTGGGCGGAAGCATTGGTATCCTGCTCAGCTATCTGGTGTCCTGGCTGATGAACCATATATCCTCCCTGGCCCCGGGCGGAGGGGATATGGATATGATGGCAGCGGGCGGCATGGACATGATGGGCGGCGGAAGTACCGTCATGTCGGTGATACCGCTGTGGCTTGCGGGCTTTGCCCTTCTGTTCTCTGTTTTCATGGGCGTGGCAGCAGGCTATTACCCGGCGAACAAAGCTGTGAAAATTTCGGCACTGGAGGCCATGAAATCATAAAACCAGCGGGTATACTTATCATTTCGGCCGTACTGTGGTATAGTTTGAATTATAAAGAACTGTTGTTGATAAGATAGGACGGAGGTACCATGAATAAGGCAAATATATTGATCATTGAGGATGACGCGGATATCCGTGAGGGTATCAGAATCCTGCTGGAAAGTGAAAATTATACGGTACAGGAGGCGGAGAACGGACATGCGGGACTGAAGCTTTTGACTCCTGATACGGACCTGGTGATTCTGGATGTGATGATGCCCGGTATATCAGGACTTAAGACGTGTGAAGAGATAAGGAAAATTTCCTATGTGCCCATTATGTTTCTTACGGCAAAGGCCCAGGAATCTGACAAGCTCATAGGGCTTATGGCAGGCGGTGATGATTATCTTGGGAAGCCCTTTTCCTACTCCGAACTGCTTGGCAGGGTGAAAGCACTGCTGAGGCGTTACCGAATATACAGCGGAAAGGCAGAGACAGAGAAGGAGGAGGAGTACCTTACCGTCAGTGATATCCGGATCAGTAAAAAATTCAATGATGTGCAGGTGGGCGAAAGACAGGTGGATCTGTCAGACCTGGAATACAAAATACTGCTGCTGATGATGGAACATCCCGCAAAGGTATTTTCTGCCCAGAATCTGTATGAGAGCATATGGAAGGAGCCGTATTTCTATTCCTCCAACAGTACGGTCATGGTCCATATCAGGAAACTGAGAGTTAAGATAGAAGAAAATCCACAGGAACCGCAGCATATAAAAACCGTGTGGGGGAAGGGGTATACCTTTGTGTAAAAGACGATACAGTTTAAAAATGAAAGCCACCCTGGTGATGCTGGCAGCCATGGGGATTTCCGTTATCTTTTATTATGCTGTAAATTATTTCATAGGCAGTGCCCTGGATTCTTATTTTGCCTCCTCCTCCTATATTGAGCGGCAGACAGATAAGACCGCGGAGGAATTTCAGGATTATGTAACAAAGAACCAGATTTCTTCTTCGGACACAGAGGCGCTGAATGCGTGGGGGAGTGACAATCCGCTGATATATTATGTGATCTTAAAGGGCGGAAAGGTCATTTATCCATCGGAATATAAAGAGGATGAAATGATGATTCCGGATGATGCCGCTGAGGATAGCAGTCCCCCCGCAGCAGAGGAGGAGAGTTACTATGAGAGTGATTCCCAGTTATATGATATACAGTTTGCAGACGGGGCAGGAAGACTGTATGTGGTGGGCTTTTTCGATTATGAGATTTACGCGGCGGCCAATTATATAGAGCTCGGTGTGTCGGTGCTGCTGTTTCTCTTTATCTTCTTATTTTTCCTGCAGAGAAAGATCCGATATGTCCATCAGCTTGAGGAAGAGGTGAAAATTTTAGAGGGCGGCGGAATGGATAAGCAGATCACCGTAAAGGGTGGGGACGAGCTGTCAGAGCTGGCCTTCGGCCTGGAGCAGATGCGGCTCAGCCTGAATGAAAATATCAGGGAAAAAGAGGAGATCATGGAGGTGAACAACCGCCTGGTCACAGGTATGGCCCATGACCTGCGCACACCGCTCACCGCCCTCCTTCTGTACACAGAACTGCTGTCCCAGGGAAAATACAAAGATGAGAAGGAGATGGAGCAGTATCTGAAAAAGACAGCACACAAGGCAAATCAGATAAAACAGATGTCAGATGACCTGTTTGAACGGTTCTACATTACAAAAAATGAAGACATTATGCTGGAGGTACCGGAAAAGCTGTGCTATATTTTTGAGAACAGACTCTCTGACCTTGTTATGTTTCTGCACAGCCAGGGATTCCGGGTGGATTGCGATACTGACTGGCCGGAAGTAAAACTTTCTGTCCTGCCTGAATACATGGACAGAATCCTGGATAATATTGCGTCCAATCTGCTCAAATACGCGGATAAGACAGAGCCTGTCACCATTGTGTTTTCCATGCAGGACCAGCCGGAAAAACAGATCACAATGATCATAAGAAATAAAATTGATCAAAACCCTGAGGATGTCAGCAGCACATGTGTGGGAGTTGCCAATATAGAGCAGATGATGCACAAAATGAAAGGAACCTGCAAGGTGGAAAATGACGGGCAGTTCTATGAAATAAGTCTGGTATTTCCCGCATATGAATAGTTGCCGGCAGCCTTTAGGATGGCAAAAGAAATCCGGAAAGACTGAATGTGGGCATACGACAGAAAAAGAAAAAATGCTGAGCGGAGAATTCTATGACACACGCGACCAACAACTGCGTGCCATGAGCAGCCGGGCAGGGGAAAAGCGGTTTGATTGCGCATGTTGCCGGGATATGTTATATTCTAGGGAGAGACAGCCGTGGAAGAAATCATTATTTAGAAAAGGAGCTTACTATGGATTTTGAAACTTTACAGTTAAAGCGTGAAAGCTGCAGGGTTTACAGTGATAAACCCGTCTCTCGTGAAACCCTGACACATCTGGTGGATGTGGCCCGCCTGTCGCCCAGCGGGTGCAATGCCCAGCCGTGGCATTTTATTGTTGTGGATGAGCCGGAGGCACATGACAAACTGGCAGAGGCATTTGATGACAACGGCCTGACCGGGTGTCCCTGGGGAGACCGTGTGCCGGCTTACATCATGATCGTGGAGGAGGAAGCACACCTTATGCCGGGGGTGGGAGAACGCTACGGTTCCCAGCATTTTGCGCAGATGGATATCGGCATGGCGGCCATGGCGCTGTGTTATGAGGCTGCATCCATGGGACTGGGAACGTGTATGATCGGTACGATGAACCAGGAAAAACTGCATCAGTATTTTGGGATACCCGCCGGGCGGGTGATACGGCTGATCATAACTGTGGGCTATCCTGCCAAAGAAGGGGAACCGCGGCGGAAGAAACGCAAGAGCCTGGATGAGATTTTAAGTTATAATCACTGGTAATGGCAAAGTGCCTTTTGTCGGAAATGGAAAGTAACTGCTGTCAGACATAGACACGATTTTCCCGGCAGGGGTAAAGCACTGGCACGGCGCTGCGAAGGACTGCTGGTTTGCCCATCTGGCAGTGGAAGTACCGGGAGTGGAAATCACAAATGAATGATGCGAGCCGGTGTATGACGTTGGGTATGGGAATCTGTAGGAGAATGTGCCCAGTCGAAAATGGAATTGTGATTTTTTCCGTTATCGGATATAATTGAAAAAAAGATTTCGGAGGAATCATATGGAACCTAAGGTAATATTGGTAGATTATCTGGATAATCCTTTGGGTGAGATGAAGAAAGGGGCAGCACATGCATCCCCGCATCTGCACCGCGCTTTTTCTGTGTTTTTGTACCATGACGGAAAAATACTTCTGCAGAAAAGAGCAGAGAATAAGTATCACTGCGGCGGTCTGTGGACAAACACCTGCTGTTCCCACCCGAGGCCCGGAGAAATAACACTGGATGCTGCCCGCAGAAGATTAGACGAAGAGATGAAGATCCATGTCAAAAGATTAGAAGAGATATATTCTTTTGTGTACTATTATAAGTTTGACAATGGTATCTGTGAGTTTGAATTTGACCATGTGATCATGGGGGAATATTACGGAAGCTATAAACTGGATCCGAAAGAAGCAGAAGCAGCAGTGTGGATGGAAAAAACAGAGTTACTGGAGGATATGCAGGCAAACCCACAGAAATATACACCGTGGTTTTTGACCTGTGCCGTGGAAGTTTTGAAGAGAATATGATTTGGAGAGTGCTGTCGCCGGCACTCTCTTTTTTTTAATTCGGTTCTTTGGAGACGGGAGAGAGTCCATGCTCCATAAAATACTGGTACAGCATATCTGCCTGGTGGGGGATAGTTACGTTTTTCAGCCGTACGATCCCGATCGTCGTGCACATTGCTTCATAAAACGGAATACAGATAAGATTCGGAAAGATTCTCCGGTTCATCATGATCTTGGGCAGTATTGTAATGCCGATACCCTCGTCCACCATATTGAGCAGATGCAGATGTCTGGATGTCATATTTGTGATGTTAGGAGAAAAGTCTGCTTTTGCAAACTGATCCATACACAACTGATAAATATCTGATTCACATCCAAGGATAACAAAAGGATAATCATGGAGTTTCCTCAGGGAAAGCGGCCCTTTTCCCAGGGTCTCAGCATGCTTTTTGGAACAGACAAGTGTGAATCGGTCCTCATGGATGGGGGCAAAGTCAAATTGGTCTGTGTTCAGGTAGTTGAGCCTCAGTATGGAGAGGTTTATTTTTTTGGCTAGAAGCAGGTGTAAGAGCTCCTGCTGGCTTGCTTCTGTAATATTGATTTGGATATTATGCATATTTTCCTGAAAAACGGCCAATTGCTTGGCAATGTGGTAGTCCTGCAGCAGAGGGAGGGTACCGAAGTAAATATTCTCGGTCACAATGTCTTTGGACAGACCGGACAAGTGCGCCACCATGTCTGAATAAGTATTCACAAAGATTCTGGCATAAGTCAAAAACATCTCACCTCCCGGGGTCAGAGAGACCTTATTGTTGGAACGAAGAAATAAAGGCAGGCCAAGTTCTGTTTCCAGGGACTTGATTTGTTTAGAGAGAGAGGATTGGGAAATATACATTTCATCGGCAGCAGCGGAGAATCCTCCGAATTCGCATATAGCCAGAAAAAATTTAACCTGTAAAATTGTCATGATTACCCTCCCGTACTGGCAGACAGCTTTTCAATATTAGAATACCACACTTTTAACAATATATAAAACTAGTTGGTATTACCATAATTCACTAAGTATAACATAGCAAAATTCGGGAAAATTGCAATTCTGATTTGGAATGACCAGGTTCCTAAAGTGAATTGTGCACAAAAAAACAGAGTGATACAATAAGCGCGTAGTAAAGGATGTGTAAAACCAACGTCGACATTGGCATCATTTTAACAAGTGCATGAAACAGGTAAAGGAGGAACTGAAGTGGCTAAAGTGTATAAAGATTTAAGAAGCTTTTTGGCAACCCTGGAGAAGGAAGGACAGTTGGTCCGCATAAAAGATGAAGTTATGCCTGAACCGGATATTGCATCTGCAGGACGCGCAGCTGCAAATATCAAAAACGGACCGGCAGTATTGTTTGAGAAAGTCAAAGGATATAAAGGAAGGGTTGTCACGAATGTACATGGTTCGTGGGCTAATCACGCGTTAATGATGGGTCTGCCCAAGGATACGCCTACCAAGGAACAGTTTTTTGAGCTGGACCGCAGATGGGACAAATATCCGGTACAGCCAAATATACTTAAAAGGGAGGAAGCGCCCTGCAAGGAGAATGTGATTGATAAAAATATTAACCTTTTTGATGTCCTTCCTCTTTATAGGATCAATGACCAGGATGCGGGCTTTTTCATCTCTAAAGGGGCTGTGGTTACAGCAGACCCGGAAGAACCCGGCAATTTTGATAAGATGAATATGGGCATATACCGGATTCAGGTTAAAGACAAAGACCGTATCGGAATCCAGGCTCTGGCTTTCCACGATATCGCTGTTCAGTTGGAAAAGGCTGAGAGAAAGAATGAGAAGCTTCCGATTGCCATCACGATCGGCAACAGCCCACTCGTTTCGTTTATGGCCTCCACACCGATCGGATACAAACAGAATGAATATGAGTTTGTGGGCGCTCTCCAGGATGGAGTCCCGACAGATATCGTAAAATCAGATCTGTATGAGCACCTTTATGTGCCAGCAGGCTCAGAGGTAGTTCTGGAAGGGTATATTGAGCCGAGAGTACGTGAGCCGGAAGGCCCGTTTGGTGAATTCCCGGGTTCCTATTCAGGATGCAGGAACCAGTGCGTAGCCAAAATTGAAAGAATCACACACAGAACAAATCCTATTTTTGAAAATCTGTATCTGGGTATTCCGTGGACGGAGATTGATTACCTGATGGCACTGAACACATCAGTTCCGCTGTTTAAACAGGTGAAAGAGAGTATCCCGGAGCTGGTTGCCCTGAACGCCATGTACTCACATGGCATGGGTGTCATTATTTCCACTAAATGCCGTTATGGCGGATATGGCAAGGGCGTTGCATTCCGCCTGCTGTCCACACCTCATGGCATGCCGTATTCAAAAATCATAATCGTGGTGGATGAATTTGTGGATCCGTTTAATCTGGAACAGGTAATGTGGGCGCTGACCACCAGGGTAAAACCGGATAAGGATGTGGCAATCATACCGAACTGTCCTGGTATGCCGCTGGATCCGTCTTCTGTTCCGGCCGGTATGCATACAAAGATGATCATAGATGCCACCACGCCGGTTGCTCCGGAGCCGAATCCGAGAGAGGTAGAACTTCTTGATCCGCCGGTTAAGACAGAGGAATATTCCAAGATTATCCGCGAATTATTTAAAAATTAAGGTAGAAATAAGGAGGTAATAAGATGATTTGTCCGCGTTGTGATAGTAATAAAGTAAGAAAAATGGTTGATTCTCCGGTGGGAAAGGTATGGGAGGTTTATCTCTGTGAGGAATGCTTTTATTCCTGGCGTTCTACAGAAACGATCAATATCCACGAAAAATTTAAGCTGGATAAAGAAAAAATACCGACCATGCAGGTAATTCCGCCCGTTCCGCCTCTGGACAAATAGTCCGAAGGAAAATCGTCAGTCTTCATATGTGCCGGACGTAACTGTTATAGTCCGGCACATTTTTTCTGGTCACAGGGCATTATGTGGCCGTTTATAAAGAAGAGGGTAAAAGAATGAAAACAAAAAAAATTGGTTTTATCGCGGGTATACTGGTAGCTCTGATCATCCATTTCCTGCCGCTGCAGGGTATCGAGTCTGCAGGACAGACATGTCTGGCACTGACCCTTATGACAGTTGTCTGGTGGGCAACCCAGGTCGCACAGTCCGGTTATGTGGGCGGCATCTATCTGATACTTTTGATCGTACTCGGCGTGGCAGAGCCGGAGCTTGTTTTTAAATCCTGGACAGGTTCTACCATGTATCTGATCATCGGAGCATACCTGATCGCTTCCGCAGTCAAAGATTCCGGTTTGGGGGAGCGCATTGCGTATGCTTTTATCATTAAATTTGTACGTTCCTACAGAGGGATTCTCATATCTATTTTTGTGCTGACCTTTATTATGAGTATTCTGATTCCCCATCCATGGCCGAGGGCTTTTCTGATCATGTCTGTAATGGCAGTTGTGGTGAAGAGTGCCAAGATGCCAAAAGAGGATGCCGTTAAAGTGGGGTTTACCGTATTTGCGGCATCTGTGCCGGTTTCCCTTATTTTTCTCACCGGTGACAGTATTATCAATCCCCTGGCAGTTGCCAACTCAGGTGTGGACTTAGACTGGCTGGGCTGGTTTAAAGTTATGGGGCTGCCGGCGATCGTAGCTTCTGTTTTGACACTGCTTCTCATCCTTGTTCTGTTTAAGCCATCCAAAGAGCTGGAAATCAATCTGGACGAGGTGAAAGAAAAACAAAATTCTTTAGGTCCTTTATCCACCCTGGAAAAGAGAACTGCTGTCTGGCTGGTAATCGCCATTGTACTGTGGGCGACGGATTCCATTCACGGTATCAATATCGGCTGGGTAACCTTGGGTGTTGCCATGTTCATGAGTATGCCGGTCATTGGCGAAGTCCTGACCGCAAAATCCTGGGGTGAAGTACCTGTGCATGTGCTGATCTTCCTGACATCAGCCATGACGATCGGGACTGTGGGAGGCGCCACAGGGATGAACGAATGGCTGGCAAAGACAATTCTGCCATCCACAATACCAAATAATCCACTGGTGTTGGCAGCGTTTATCGCGCTGATTGCTATGATCATACATATGTTTATGGGTTCTGTTATCGCGGTTATGGGCGTAGCCATCCCGGCACTCATGGCGTTTACCTCTCCTATGGGAATTAACCCGCTGGTAACGACCTTGATCGTGTATACGGCGGTGGCGATACATTATATCCTTCCGTTCCATCATTTGAATATGCTGGTAGGACAGGGGGAAGAGAACGGTATGTATACCCAGAAAGAGACGATCCGTCTTGGCATTCCGCTGACGGTAGTGGTATTCATTGTGACTGTCCTGGTGGAGATCCCGTGGTGGAAACTTCTCGGCATGTTATAATTCAATCATTCATAAAAGGTGGTAAAAACATGAGGATAATCGTAGGAGTGACCGGTGCTTCCGGAGTAGAGATGAGTTATTATCTGGTAAAGGCTCTGAAGAATATAGAAGGATGCCAGGTGCATCTTATTTTAACAGAAGGTGCAAAGAAGACCTGGAAACTGGAGAGTGATATCCCTCTGATCGACCTGGTTCTGCTTGCGGATGTTGTCCATGAGGATGAAAATCTGGCAGCAGTGATTTCCAGCGGATCTTATGTGACAGAGGGCATGATCGTCATGCCGTGCAGTATGAAGACGCTGGCCGGAATTACGGCGGGATACGCGGAGAATCTTCTGGTGAGAGCTGCGGATGTGTGTCTGAAAGAAGGCAGGAAAGTGGTATTGGTACCGCGCGAAATGCCGCTTGGAAAAGTACATCTGAGAAATATGAAAGAGGCAGCAGAATTGGGATGTGTGATCATTCCGCCGGTTCTTACCTTCTATAACGGGCCAAAGAATATTGAGGAACAGATAAACCATATTGTTGGCAAAATACTGATGCAGTTTGGGATTACGCATGAGAAGTTTGTGCCGTGGACAGGAGCAGAGGAATGAATTTGGAAGAATATCATATAACAAAGGCAAGCGGCAGCAAATACCAGATTGAGCTGCTGGCCGTTTTCTGTGGTCCTGATCTCAGTGTCACCATCTGCGGAGGAACAGGATACCATGTGGGTGCCATCGCCCTGGGGTGTGCCAGACCGATAAAAGAGGGAAGAGAGAGGTCAGCTACGGTCAGTGTTATCTGTGCGTATGAGCATAAAGATGATGAGGCGGCCAGGCAGTCTGCAAAATATCTGGCAACAACCCTGAAATGCAGGGTGTCTGTGGCAGCCGGCATACACGTGGACAATGCATCAGAAGATGAACTGGATCTATTAATGAAAAACAGTGAAGACGCATGCCGCGAACTGGTCAGGGCCGTTATGGATATCAGCGTGTGATGATAACTGCAAAAATACCAAAGAATAAATAATACAGGATACACTCCTCCCCGGATGACAGATGATCCAGAAACTGCCATCCGGGGAGGGGTGTTTTATTGTATGCCATACAATTTTTCTGTATTCGCCATTGGGGAGTACGGAAGGCCGGACCCCCACATCTCAATACACCTGAAGTTCGTTTATATATTTATCAATATTCTTCAGCTTCTCCTCATTGGAGTAACCGATCTTTTTGTTGATATCAGCACAAAGCGTTTCCATAAGAAATTCCACGCCCACGTATGAATTGAAGAAGGTACTGCTGTTTAAGCCGACGGTGAAGACAATATCCGCGTATTGTGCCAGCAGCGCGCTCCGCTTGTCTGTGATGACTACGATACCGGCGCCTGCGTCCTCGGCCATCTGTACTGCCATCTTATCCAGCTTGGAATATCTGGGAAAGCTGTAGACGATCACACAGTCTTCCTTTCCGATATCACTTAAATGGTCAATGACATTGGCATTGGAATCATTGGTAGGGTACACATCCGGCAGCATATGTTTTAAAAGGAAATAAGTATAGGCGCCCACACCGGAGTTGGCCCTGGAAGCTATGACAAATTTTTTCCGGCTTTTGATGATCAGGTCAGCGGCCTTGTCAAAGGTTTCCCTGGAGTTATTTTTCAGAACAGAGGAAATATTAGCCTCTGTGTTCACCAGAAATTCTTCCATAAAGTTGGCTTCGCCCCGCTCCATACTCATTTTCAGACGTTCGTACGGAACGGTAATATTGCTGGACATGCTGTAGACATTGTCCTTATAGCTGTTCCGCAGATTCCGCTGAAAGTCCATGAAGCCGGTAAATCCCAGTGCTCTGGAGAAGCGGATCACAGAGGATTCGCTGACGCTTAACTTCATGGCGATATCCGTGGAGGTCATAAAAAAAGCCTCCTCCACATTGTCTATGATAAATTCTGCAATGACCTTTCCGGTCTTGGTAAGTTTGGTACTTTTGAGTAATTCCTTTATTTCATTCATGCAATTCCCCCAATAATATCCCTTTATCCAGGGATTTTTCGCAAATGATCATATTTTTCCGAAATTTTAAAGCTTCCTATGTATATGTTAAAATTGTAACATATATCTTAAAATTTTGAATGGACAATTTAACCAAAAAACCAGTCTCTTTTTCTGTAAATCTGTCTTATTGCACAAATGCTTGATGTGTGATAAAGTAAAACCATCAAAGAAATGAAGAAAAAAAGTCTTTTAAAATATAAAATGAAAAATAATATTCATAACTCTATCAGCAGGACGATGACTGGTTTCATATATTACATCATAGTATTTCATAAGTGTATCTCATTGGAATTTCATAACCGGAGGGTTTTGAAATAAATAAACCACCCACGTGGATCCGCGGCCTGGGTGCTTCCAAATTAAGCGGAACAAAAATATCAGGAGGATATAATTATGAGAGTAGGATGCGTGAAGGAAATCAAAAACAATGAGTATCGTGTAGGTTTAACACCGGACAATGTTGTCTCTTATGTCAATGCCGGCCATGAAGTTTATATTGAAAAAGACGCAGGCATCGGCTCAGGATTTACCACAGACGAGTATGTAAAAGCAGGAGCTGTGATTCTTGATTCTGCGAAAGAAGTCTGGGACAGATCTGAGATGATGGTGAAGGTAAAAGAACCGCTGAAAGAAGAGTACCAGTATTTCCACGAGGGACTGATTCTTTACACATACCTGCATCTCGCTGCTGACCGTCCTCTTACAGATGCGCTGCTGGCATCAAAGGTAAAGGGCGTTGCTTATGAGACTCTGATCGAGAGAAATGGCAGTCTGCCGCTGCTGGCACCTATGAGCCAGATCGCAGGACGCCTCAGTATCCAGGAAGGAGCAAAATATCTGGAGAAACCGTTCGGAGGTTCCGGTGTTCTGCTCTCCGGTGTACCGGGTACACCAAAAGCCAATGTTGTCATTCTGGGAGGCGGCAATGTTGGTACCAATGCCTGCAAGATCGCTGTGGGAATGGGCGCGAACGTGACGATCACGGATATCAGTCTGAACCGTCTTGCATATCTGGATGATATCTTCGGTTCCAGAATCCAGACCCTGTACAGCACAGATGCTGCCATAGCCAATGCAGTGGCAAACGCGGATCTGGTCATCGGCTCAGTCTTGATTCCGGGTAAGGCAGCCCCCAAGATCATGAAGAGAGAGTATCTGAAAAATATGAGACCCGGAAGTGTGATCGTGGATGTGGCAGTGGACCAGGGCGGATGCTGTGAGACAACAAAAGTGACCTATCACGATGACCCGACCTTCGTTGTAGATGGTGTTGTGCACTATTGTGTGGGAAATATGCCGGGTGCGGTACCCAGAACATCCACCATCGCCCTTACAAACGCTACCCTGAAATATGGTCTTGAGATTGCCGGAAAAGGTCTTGAGACAGCATGCAAAGAAAATAATGTTGTGTATTCTGCTATTAATACGTATAATGGATTCAGTACATGTAAAAATGTATCGTTAAGTTTCAATATGGAAAATACAGATGTTACAACCTTGTTCTGATACTATCACTTATATGTAACTGTTCAGTACCTTCACAGTTACGAGCAAAAATCCATGTAAAATCGCCTTTGGCGATGGGATTTTTGCCTGGCTGCTGAACTTTTTCTTACGGTCAGCGCAGTAAATGCGCAGACCTGCTGAATAGTTACACTTATACTACATAAAGTATTTTACAGCGCGGCAATAGGTTAAAGACAGATGTCGGTTTCGTACCTTTGCCGCGCTCTTTTTCTCATTGGATTCGATTGGAGGTAGATCTATGGATAGTATTTTGCATTTGCTGGAAAAAGTACAGGCAGTCGTTTGGGGACCGCCTACTATGGTTTTATTGATCGGGACAGGTTTATATTTTACGCTGAGACTGAAATGTCTGCAGGTTGTACATCTTCCGAGAGCACTGCGGTATATTTTTGAAAAAGAGGAGGGCGAAGGAGATGTCTCCGCGTTTGGATCCCTCTGCACGGCCCTGGCGGCCACCATTGGAACCGGCAGTATTGTGGGTGTTGCCACAGCACTGCGGGTGGGCGGCCCGGGCGCACTTTTCTGGATGTGGGTTTCTGCCTTTGTGGGTATGGCTACAAAATACGCGGAAGGCCTTCTGGCAGTAAAATACCGCACGGTGGACGAGAACGGTCAGATCGCCGGAGGTCCCATGTACTATATCCAGAACGGCATGGGAAAAAAGTGGATCTGGCTTGCAAAGCTCTTTGCCTTTTTCGGTATCATCACAGCACTGCTGGGCTGCGGGACTTTTCCGCAGGTAAACGCGATCACAGAGTCAGCAAGTGAGGCGTTCCATCTTCCTGTGGCCATCATTGGCATTGTGGTTACCATAGCGGTGGCAGCAGTTGTCCTGGGAGGACTGAAATCCATCTCCAAGGTGGCGGAACTGGTTGTCCCGGTCATGGCGGCAGCTTATGTGATCGGTTCCTTTGCAGTGCTTTTTGTCAATGCATCAGCCATTCCGAAAGCATTTGCCCTTATCTTTGAATCGGCATTTACGCCTCATGCCATGCTGGGCGGCGCCGGCGGAACCATTATGATCTCTGTGATGACTGCCATGCGCACGGGATTTGCCAGGGGTATTTACACAAATGAAGCAGGCCTTGGAAGTTCACCCATCGTTGTGGCTGCAGCAAAGACAAAATCCTGTGTGCGCCAGGGGCTTATTTCCATGACAAGCGTATTTTTCACCACGATCATCATCTGTACCATGACAGGTATTGTGGTGATCACCTCAGGCCTTCTGGAAACCACAGAGCTGGACGGCGGTCTGCTTTCAAATGCGGCCTTCAATGCCAGCCTTCCCGGGGATATCGGCATGTACATGGTGACCATCGGCCTTATTTTCTTCTCCTTTACCACCATTATCGGCTGGTGTTATTATGGGGAGCGCTGTCTGGTATATCTGTTCAACAGCGTAAAATACATACTGCCTTATAAGATGGTTTATATTGCCTGCATAGCAGTGGCTCCGTTTTTATCCCTGAAACCTATCTGGCTTCTGGCGGATATTACCAATGCCTGCATGGCATTTCCGAATCTCATCGGACTTCTGGGACTGAGTTCTGTGGTGATCGCGGAGACGAAAGCTTTTTTCCAGAAAGAAAAAGAGAAAGATAAAGAGAAGGAACGTGGGATTGCCCCCACATAATCGGATTATACCGCACCTGCGTATTTGGGTGCGGTATAATTTTGCCGTTAAGCCGGCGGAGCGGTTAATGTTTTCTTTTGGCAGGAACCCCTACAACGGTGGTTCCGTCCGGCACGTCGCGGATCACCACAGCACCGGCCCCCACAATGGATTCCCTGCCAACGGTTATGTGATCCAGAATGGTGCTTCCGATACCGATGAAGGAACGTCTGCCTATTTTCGCGTGGCCTCCCATGGAGACCTGAGGGCAGATATTGACATAGTCTTCAGCCAGACAGTCGTGTTCGATCACTGCGTGGGTGTTTACAATGCAGCCGATTCCCACATAGGCATTGATATTGACGACGGCACCTGCCAGTATGGTGCAGCCATTGGCCACATGGGCAAGGGGGCTGATGACAGCCGTGGGGTGTATCAGGGTTGCCAGGGGAACCCCTGCAGCCAGCACCTGTGCAATTTTCTTTTCCCGCAGGTAATTGCTGCCGCTTGCCACAATGACCTCGTCATAACCATGTATCAGTTCGCTGACCTTTTCCTTTGCCTCCTCATAAATTGTGTGACCGGGAATCTGGCGGTGTCCTTTCTCTTTGATATCGAGAAAGTCAATCCTGCTGTATCTCTTCATTGCCAGAGCACAGTCCAGGGCTACCGTCCCCTGATCTCCGGCTCCCCATATTAAAAGGCGCTTCGTATTTTTTGTAAATCCAGATGTTTCCATCTCCCTACCTCCTCATTCCCTCATTTCTATCTTATGCCTGTACCAGAAAACGTTTACAGTCTGTCTGCGGATGACTCGCGGGCAGTACGGTAAGCAGCCTGTTCTGTTCAAGAATAATTCTTATTTATATGATACACTTAAAACAACAGGGAAGCAAGTGGAAGAATAGTCAGACAATCATATGGAATTGTGATAAAAATATAACAAAGGGAGGCATCAGAAGCGCGGAAGAAAAGCAGAGTATGCCGCTACTTATGGCTGGCTGAGGTATTTGCTTTTTTCTTTATGACGCCGGCGGAGAAGGATGCAGACATTTTATAGAATGCTTTCCGCGGCATGAATCTTCCCATAAACCTTATAAGCTTTGCCCCGGCATCCGGAATGGATACCACCTTTCCCTTTCTGAAATCCTTCATGGCATCCGCCACAATATCATCCGGCTGGCGGAAACCAAACAATCCCTTTTTGTTCTTATCCATATGCATCCCCGCGTTCTCGTGAAAATGAGAGTCAATAAAACCGGGGCAGACAGCCTGCACATGAACCCCTGTTCCAACCAGCTCTGTGTGCAGCCCCTCTGTGAAATTCAAAATGTACAGCTTTGTGGAGGAGTAGAGGACATTGTGAGGCATCACGGCAAAAGCGCCGTCGGAGGAAATATTGATGATAATACCGTCATGGCGCTGCAGCATACCTTTCAGGACGCAGTGTGTCAGTTGTGTGACACACAAAATCTGCAGGTACAGCATTTTTTCGATATCCTCTTGGGGTGTATCGGCAAAGAACGGTTTTAAACCGAAACCGGCATTGTTTACAAGAACATGGATGTCCCTGTCTCTGATAAAGGAGAGCAGTTGGCTGATGCCGTTTGGGTCTGACAATTCCACGATCAGCACCTCAGCTTTTATGTGGTACCGCTTTTGCAGTGTTTCCGCGTTTTTTTGTATGATTTCCCTGCGGCGGCCGGTGAGGATCAGATCATATCCGGCGGAGGCAAAGTATTTTGCATAGCTGAGTCCCAGTCCGCTTGTGGCACCTGTGATAAGCGCTGTATTTTTCATATTAACCATCCTTTCAGTGAACAAAGTTCACTCAAATCCTGTAATAAAATCCCTCTTAAGAGGGACTTATCACTTTGTCAGTTTGCTCATGTATTCTTTGATTCTTGCCGCTTTTTCTTCCGGGGTAAGGCTTTCGTCGTTTATGATCGGAATCTGTCCGTATAGGATAAACTGGGAGAAAGATTTTGTGTCGGAGACGGAGATTGTTCCGTTTGCGTTCAGGCTGTCAAAAAACTCTGCGGCAAAGGGCAGCATATAGTCACAGATAGAGTAACTGAGCAGTGTGTGGAAGGTCCGGTTCTCCTCCTTGTGGAAAAAGGCATCGTATTTTTCTCTGCTGCCGGAAGTCAAAAAAAGAGCGGCGGCCCGGTCAAAAGCGGAGGACATATCCCCGCTGTGTTCTTTCAGGGCACGTACAATGGGAGCGCAGTAATCAGAGACGTACTGTCTGACTGCCTGTTCAAATAATACCTGTTTGGATTCAAAATAGCGGTAGCAGAGACCGGGAACAACACCCACCGCTGATGCGATATCCCGCATGGTGGTCTGCTCATATCCCTTTTCCGCAAATACACGCATGGCAGTGTCCATGATTTCCTGCCTGCGCTCCTCCGGGGGTTTGGAAACCCTGATCTTATCTTTTGCCATATGATCATCTCACTTTCTGAAAACAGTATAGCACGATGAGTGAATAAATGTCAATGAACAATAGTCAATAATACCGGATTAAAGGGATTCCGCCGGAATTTCTGCATTAACCGTTTCGGCAGCAGGCATAAATTTTGACAGGATCACACCGGAAAGTATCAGACCTGCGCCCAGATAATCTGTCCAGTCCAATATCTCATGTAGAATAAGAAAGGAAAGAACCGCGGAAAATACTGGCTCCAGGGAAAAAATCAGTCCGATTCTCTCAGCCGTGGTATATTTCTGGGCCACAGACTGCGCGAGAAAACCATAAGCACTGCACATCAGTCCAAGACAGAGTATGGCTGCCCACTGTGCGGGGGAAGCCGGGAGGGACGGCGTTTCAAACAACATCATACAGACGGAGGCACACGCGGCAATAACACCAAACTGGATGGTGCTGAGAAGGAAGGTGTCTGCAGTTTTAGAGGTTTTTTCAAGCAGAAGGATATAAACAGCATAAAAAAACGCACCTGCCAGGCTGTAGATGGCCCCGCCATTCAGGGAAAGCCCATTTTTGGCGGTCAGAAGATACAGGCCGGCTCCGGCAAGAAGAATACTGGACAGTACCAGCCTGCGGGGGAGTTTTCTCCATATGATACTCTCCAGAATGGGAATAAAAATAACGGTAGTGCTGGCTAAAAACCCTGCGGTGGATGCAGTGGTACGGCTGACACCATAAACCATCCCGGAAAATGTGAGAAACAAAAGAATTCCCATCAGAATCCCTTTTCCTATATCGGAAGGCTTGGCTGAGCGGTACTTTTTGGAAAAAACCAGTGTCATAAAAAGAAACGCGATTCCGAAACGCAGTGCGATCAGGTTAAAAGGGGCAATGCTTCCAAGCCCTATTTTCATCAGCAGATAAGAGGACCCCCAGACGAAAGAGACGCTGACCATCAGCATTTCAGCCTTTTTGCTGTTCATAAGTCATCCCGCCTTTCCTGCACATACAATTCAGCGACGGAGTATAGGGCGGCTTCTCCAGCAATGAAAACCCTGTCCCCGGAAAAACGGCAGTATAAAATACCGCTTCTTTCAGAAGCCTGCAGGGCGCGGAAATCCTGCCTTTTCAGCTTTTCTGTCCACATAGGGATGACATGGCAGTGACCGGAGCCGCAGACCAGATCACGTACGAGCCATGCTTCGGCCGGCATAAATCCCACGGCCGCTGCCATCTCCTCTGTGACCGGTATTCGGTGCAGGGGATAGGAGGGCATGTCCAGTTCATATCGTCCGTCCTTTTTTCTGACGGTAAGTTCTCCGCTTTTGGTCAGAAAGGATATCCAGCGCAGTTCATACGCATCCCCTTTTGTGACCGTAAATGCCGTTTCAGACAGATTGTTTTCCCTGGCAATATTCTGCATCAGCTCATCCGGTATCCACTGTTCCGGAAGACAGACAGCGGCAGGGTTTCCTTTGAATACAGTATCAGTAAAAGCGTCTGCAATGTAACATTTCATTTTCTTCCATCTCCTTGTCTTTGGTTTTATATTAGTATATACTGGTTTTTAAAATAAGGAAAATAAATAGATATTATATAAATATGCAGAAAGGTTATTTGAAAATGCAGCGTTATATTGCACTACAAAAAATAGTTGAACTTGGAAGTTTTACAAAGGCGGCCAACCTGCTGGGATACACACAGCCTGCCATGAGCCAGATGATCTCATCCCTGGAAAAGGAGCTGTCCATTAAACTTCTGTATCGCTCCCGCTATGGCGTCCATCTGACGCTGGAGGGGGAGAAGCTGTATCCGTTCATCCAGAGAACCGTGGCTCAGTATCAGTCCATGCTGGAGATGGTAAAGGAAATAAGGGGGCTGGAATCCGGGGTGATCAAGATCGGTACTTTTTCCAGTGTATCAGCACACTGGCTGCCAAAGCTGATCAAAAAGTTTCAGATACAGTACCCCAATGTACAATTCGTACTTCATCAGGGGGACTATACTACGATACCGGAGTGGGTGCGGATTGGGGAGGTGGATTTCGGATTTGTGAACCCGGACGCGGTCAAGGGGATCAGGACCAGGCTCATAAAGGAGGATAAACTGATGGCTGTGCTCCCCACCGGCCATCCCCTCTGTGAACAGGAGTATGTCACCATGCAGGATCTGGCAAAGGAACCGTTTCTTCTTCTGGAAGAAGGGGCTTTCAGCGAGACTCTGACTGCGTTTCATGCCGAACAGATAGAACCGGACATAAAACTCCGTGTCCATGATGACTACTCCATTTTATCCATGATTGAGGAGGGCCTGGGGGTCAGCATCATACCGGAGCTGATCCTGTGCAAATCCAGCCACCAGGTGGCAGTGCGGCCCATACAGCCGGTTGTGAAGAGAAAAATCGGGATTATCACACAGGATAAAAACACGATTCCCATTGCAAGCAATGTGTTCATTAAGTTCTTACTGGAAAATGTGGATATCCTGCCTTAGAGCGTGTTCGTTTTGGCAGCGGGGACGGCTGTTCATATGAACAGCCGCACCATACAATTAAATAAAAAGCAAAAGACGAAGCCTAAAACCGTGGGAATGAGAAATGCCAAAAACGTCCATTTCAAACTGTGTGTTTCCTTTTTGATGGTGAGAAGTGTGGTGGCGCAGGGCCAGTGCATGAGTGTGAACAAAAGCATGGAAACAGCAGTAAAACAGGTCCAGCCGTTTTGTACAAGCAAAGTGTGCAGGGTTGCAAGACTGCCGGAATCGGTCAGTGTCCCCTGTGCCGTGTAAGCCATGATCATGATGGGTACCACGATCTCATTGGCCGGCAGTCCAAGGATGAAAGCCAGCAGAATGATACCGTCCAGTCCCATAAGCCGTCCCACAGGTTCCAGGAATCCGGCAAAATGCAGCAGCAGGGAAGTATCCCCCACAGTTACATTTGCCAGTATCCAGATAATGAGTCCTGCAGGGGCCGCCGCGATCAGTGCCCGCCAGAGTACGTGAAGGGTGCGGTCCATAACAGAGCGCACCAGCACACGGAAGAACTGGGGCCGCCGGTAAGGCGGAAGTTCCAGCGTAAAAGAGGAGGGAACCCCCTTTAGTACTGTCTTAGACAAAAGCCAGGATGAGAAAAACGTCATGAAAATACCCAGCAGTATGGTGGCCGCCAGTAAAAGCGCAAGGGACAGGGAAGTAAAAAGCCCGGTGCCGGCGGCAAAGAACATGGTGAGAACAGCTAAAATAGTGGGAAATCTTCCGTTGCAGGGAACCAGGCTGTTGGTCAGTATGGCGATCAGGCGCTCCCTGGGGGAGTCTATGATACGGCATCCGGTGACACCCGCTGCGTTGCATCCAAAGCCCATGCACATGGTTGGTCAAGATCAGGATTTTTTGATATCTGCGGAGCATAACTTTTTTCTGTATGCGGTAGAATAAGTAAAAACAGAGAAAGGAAGCAGGAAAATGAAAAGAAATACACAGAAAATTCTGGGAGAATATGAAGAACATTTGCTGTATCAGGAACGCAGCCAGAAGACTGTTGAGAAATACATCCGTGATCTGCGCGCCTTTTTTACGTTTCTGGATGGGAAGAAAATGGACAAAGAAGCAGTTCTGAGATGGAAGGAAAAGCTGAGAGAAACTCATGCGCCTGTCAGTATTAATTCTATGCTGGCCGCTGTGAACAGCTATCTGGAATTTGCAGGTATGCCGCAGATGAAGGTAAAGCCGCTGAAAGTACAGAGGGAGATCTTTTCCAGACCGGAAAAAGAACTGACCCGTGAGGAGTATGTGCGTCTTGTAAAAGCAGCAGATCAGAAGGGAAACAGAAGGCTCTCCCTTTTGCTGCAGGCTATCTGTGCGACGGGGATTCGTGTATCGGAGCTTCAGTACATTACGAAAGAAGCCCTGAGTACGGGACAGGCATTCGTAGCGTGTAAAGGAAAAAGCCGTACCGTTTTTCTGCACCGGGATTTATGCCGCGCGCTTCGGAGTTACTGCAAAGAGACCGGTATTGAGAGCGGTCCCGTTTTCCGCACAAAAAGCGGCAGACCTCTGGACAGGAACAATATATGGAGAGATATGAAATCTCTGTGCCAAAGTGCCGGGGTGGAGCCGAAAAAGGTGTTTCCCCATAATCTGCGCCATCTGTTTGCAAAGGCTTATTATATGCTGGAGAAGGATTTGGTAAAACTGGCGGATTTATTAGGGCACGCAAATATTTCCACGACACGTATCTATACAATGGAAAGCGGAAGAGAACATTTAAGACAGCTTGAAATGATGAAGCTTGTTATCACTACATGAATTGACTGCATAATGGTGATTATGCCATCATGCACCTGGAATCCTCAATGAAAGTTACATAGTGATATTCTAACATACCTGGTTAAGAAAAACAAATATTTGATCCGCCGGCTTATTTTCTGCCGGTTTTAGACGCCTGATGTATAAGAGAACATGGAAAAAAGACCGGAGCCGTTATTTTCCGCACACCGGTCTGCTTTTCATGTGTTTCTAAAACAATATGGCTGCATTTCTCAATGATAGAAAGAACATTACAGTTTTTGGGCATATGATATAGAATGCTTTGAACTGTAATTTTACGGCATAATCACCATTATGTACTCAACCCATAAATGAACAGATCACATAGGATAACCGACAGTACATAGGAGGATTGAGAAATGAGAGGCGGAGATTTTTTTATTCATGTGGAGACCATCAGAGAGAATACGCCGAAAGGATGGATCATGAACCCCAATTATAGTGAAATACTCAGGTTTCATGATTTTGGGGACATGCTGCTGAAAATAAACACAGTTTTATCCTATCTGGAAAACAGCCGGGCAGGAGCTGCCGAACTGCCGGAGTTTCATTCCCTGCAGGATTCCGGATTTGGGAAAAAGGCAGCGTGCTTTTATCTTCTGCAGATATTCTGCACACAGCATAACAGCTGGCAGGGGCAGCTCAGGGGTGCGGACGGAAGGCAGAGGTATTTTAGAAGTGCGCTGGAAGCTCTGTGCATGATGGAGGAGGGAATCCGGGAGACAGCCAAGAGTTCTGAAAAGACGAATTAGTCATGGCAGTATCGCAAACTTGTAATGGAAAATCAAACAGGATAGCTTACAATGGAAATATCAGCAGAAGCGGAATAGGCAGCAGCTATGCATAGTTTGAAAGGAGATTGACAATGCGGTTTACAGACGGATTATGGGAGTCGAGAAACGGATATAAGCTTCACAGGGCCCATTCCCTGTGGGAGTGGAGGGCAGAGAAGGATCAGGTGCATTTCATGGTGCCCTGTACGGAGATACGGTCACTCAGGGATACGATAGTCGGACCGGTCCTTCATTTTACCATCACTGCCCCGAAAGCGGACATACTGGCTGTCAAGGTCTATCATTTTACAGGCAAAAAGGAGTGCGGGCCATACTTTGACCTGGATGTTTCCAATCGGGAGATGGAAGTATGCGAGAAGGAGCAGGAGATCACTGTAACTAACGGCAGAATGAAAGCAGTGGTAAGGAAAACTGGAGATTTTGGGATCGCTTTTTATTTCGACGGACGTTTCCTTACAAGATGCGGGGAAAAGGGAACGGCTTATGTCACAGACGCGGAATATGAGGCAGATAAGCTGTGTGACTATAATGGAAGAAACGGCAGAAGCAGCCAAAACGAAAACTATATTCGGGAAATGCTGAGTCTGGATGTGGGAGAATATATCTACGGCCTGGGAGAGCGCTTTACTTCCTGTATCAGGAACGGGCAGTCTGTTGACTGCTGGAACCGTGACGGGGGTTCCAACGGAAATCAGGCTTATAAGAATATTCCCTTTTATCTGTCCAGCAAAAGCTACGGTGTATTTGTAAATACCCCTGCCAGAGTGGGCTTTGAGGTGGCCAATGTGAGTGTGCGCCACGTGGAGATCGCAGTGCAGGAGGAGGAACTGGAGTATATGGTGATCGGGGGCAGCGAACCGAAAGAGGTTCTGTCAAATTACACGGCCCTCACGGGAAGGACACCGATTCCCCCTGCCTGGACCTACGGCCTGTGGCTCTCCACAAGCTGGATGCCGGATTCAGACGCGCAGATCACACTGGATACCATTGACAAGATGAAAGAATATGACATTCCACTGTCCGTGTTTCATTTTGACGCGCGCTGGATGGATGATTTTAAATGCTGTGATTTTGTCTGGTCAAAACGGTTCGGGGATGCCAAAAAGCTGCTGGATGCCATCCATGAAAGAGGCGTGAAGGTCTGTGTGTGGATCAACCCATATATAAGCCAGGAGTCTTATCTGTTCCGGGAGGGTAAAGACAAGGGTTACTTTTTGAAGACAAAGGATGGGGATGTGTGGCAGTCCGATAACTGGATGTCAGGGATCGCAATTGTGGATTTTACAAATCCTGAAGCGGTACGCTGGTATCAAAGCAAACTGGGAGCCCTGCTGGATATGGGAGTGGATGCACTGAAGACGGATTTCGGAGAGCGGATTCCAACGAATGTGGTCTATTTTGACGGTTCAGATCCTGCGAAAATGCATAATTATTATCCCTATCTCTATAATCAGGCGGTTTATGAGCTGATTCAGGAGAAGAAGGGGGAGGGATGCGTATTTTCCAGATCTGCTACGGCCGGAACCCAGAAATTCCCCTTTAACTGGGGCGGGGATAATGAAGCTTCCTATATTTCCATGGCGGAAAGTCTGAGGGGCGGTCTGTCACTCTGCCAGTCAGGGTACGGGTATTGGGCCCACGATATCAGCGGATTCTGCAGGACAGCAACACCGGACCTGTATAAACGATGGGTGCAGTTCGGAATGCTGTCCACGCACAGCAGGCTTCACGGGGAGCAGAGCTACCGGGCACCCTGGTATTTTGACGAGGAGTCCTGCAGGGTACTGAAGGCGTTTACGAACCTGAAATGCAGGCTGATGCCTTATCTGTACAGCGGAAGTGTGCAGGTATTGGAGGAGGGAGTTCCCCTGATGAGGGCCATGATGCTGGAGTTCCCACAGTGTCCCACTTCTCTGCATCTGGAGCGCCAGTATATGCTTGGAAGTGACCTTTTGGCTGCCCCTATTTTCAATGAAGAGGGCCAGGCGGAGTTTTTCCTGCCGGGAAATGGGTGCTGGACCAATTATCTGGACGGCGAAATCCTGGAGGGCGGCAAGTGGTACAGACGGAATTATGATTATTTCCATATGCCGCTGTTTGTCCGTCCGGGAACCATTCTCCCGGTGGGCGCAGAGGAGGATACTCCGGTCTATGATTACGCGGATGGGGTGACGTTTCAATTGTATGAAATACCCGAAGCGTTTGAAAAGGACTGCAGGGTCTATAATACCTCAGGGGAGCCGGTCCTTAAGCTGAATGTGAAACGCATGGGAGAAAATATAACATTGGAGCTGCAGGGGCAGGCAGAACATGTCTTTGTACAGCTCATGCATGTCAATGACATCAGATGTGACGGGGAAGTACGGAGAGAGAAATGTGAAAATGGTATCCGCTTCGAGATGCGGGAAGGTATCCTGGAATTTGCATTGCAATCATAACCGCAATCGTTTATAATGAAAACAGTTATATAAGCTCATAATATGGTTGAGCGTTTCTACCAACTGCCGTAAATAGTTGATTATAATTCTTTGGATTATAGTCATCTGTTTACGGCTTTTTTATTCATGCAGCAGAAAGTCCGCCGGGCGTACTTTTGGTGCTTTATTTCAGGAGGTATTTATGGAAAGAAAAAAACGAATTTTAAAGGATTACAAACGGGAAAGCCACTTTGATTATTTCAACAGTTTATCTTACCCGTACGTGGGAGTAACAGTCAATGTTGAGATAACAGATTTATTAAAAAAGGTTAAGGCAGAGAAACTGCCCTTTTTTCTCACGTTCTGCTACTGCGTGTCAAAGGCGGCAAACGGTGTCCCTGAATTCAGGCAGCGTATTGTAAATAACAGTATTGTAGAATATGAATCCTGCAGAACGTCACACACAGTGGCATTGGAGGATGGAACATACTGCTACTGTACTCTGGAAAGCAGTATGCCGTTTCCTGATTATCTGGACTACGCTGTACGGGCGCAGGAAGCGGCAAAAAGCGAGAGGAGTATTGAGGAGGACAGGGAGGAGAGCAATGACAAAATATTTATCTCAACGCTTCCCTGGCTGACCTACACCTCGTTTATTCAGCCTGTCCCCATTCCTGCGGACAGCAATCCGAGGATCACCTGGGGAAAGTATTACAAACAGGAGGAAAAAGTCCTGATGCCAGTATCCGTGCTGTGTAACCATGCTCTGGTTGACGGAAAACATATGGCTGATTTTTATGAGGCTCTTGACAGGGAAATCTGCGCAGTCTGCGGGCCGGTATCACTTCTCTGAGCTGTTTCTGGCCTCTGGGTCTGTTTCCGGTTTCTGAGTCTATTTTCGGAAAGTCAGTACCAGGTTGCAGGATTCCAGAGGGATATAGTGCTTGGAAGCTACCAGGGTGAGGCCGGAGTCATCGTACAGATTTTCCTGTATCATCAGAAATGTATTTTTTTCGGACAGCCTGTATTTCTGGGCCGTGAAGTTGCCTGTGTCTGATCCTCTCAGATTCAGAGTGGAGGAGACAGCATGGCTGTATACATCCTTGTTCAGAAATTGTGTCAGGCTGTCCGTGTCTGTAAAGTCAATATTGAACCTGGTAACTGTCTCGATAGGGATAAAGCTGAGGGAGTAGGCAAATGTGCTTCCCGGCTGGTCTTTATACCACCGGTCAATAATGGCGACTACAGGGGTTTTCCTGCCGATGATATTGCTGATAAAATCCGTGGGAGGTTCCAGGCGGTATTCTGTCTCCGTCTCTGTTATGGTCTGGCCGCATTGGAACACAGGATTGCATAGATTGGTGAAGTCTTTTACAGGCGCCTTCTTTGTTTCCTGTACAAAATTACCCTTTCCCTGTACGTTGTGGATCAGTCCGTCTTCTCTGAGCAGAGCCAGTGCCTGGCGGAGTGTCATACGGCTCACCCCCATCTTTTTAGACAGGTCCGGCTCGCTGGGGAGCTGTGATCCCCTGGGATATTCTCCGCTCAGAATCTGGGCATAGAGCTGATCATAGACCTTTACATGCTTCAATTTTCTTGATTTTTCTTCGGACATTCCTGTTTTGGGAACCTTGTTGTCTAGTGGTTCATTCATATCATTCTCCTCCGTCGGCAATATGGTAATATCAAAATAAGATATGACAATTATACAACTTTACATTATATTAGTCAATTTGAAAACATGTACTGATTATTCAGTCAGATCTGGGTATACTGCTATGTGCTCTGCATCCTGCACTGGCTCTACACTAGGTCTGTAAAGAGTAACATGTCTAATATTTGACGGATAAATGTAAGCACCTTAACAGATGAAGTTGTAATATATGCACAAAATTAGCGGATAAATATTGTATATATTATGCATAGTAATTTGATTGACAGAAAATTATACAAGTGGTAATATACATGTATAGAAAAAATATACAGGTACAAACAAGGAGGAAATACATATGAATTACGCAGAAGAGGGTGTGCAGTATCATCTGAATATAAGGAAAGGGGATGTGGGAAGATATGTGCTTCTTCCGGGAGACCCTAAGAGATGCAGTAAGATCGCGGCATACTTTGACAACCCTGTACTGGTGGCAGACAGCAGAGAATATGTGACATATACGGGATATCTGGACGGAGAAAAAGTCAGCGTCACATCAACGGGAATCGGCGGGCCGTCAGCGTCCATCGCCATGGAAGAACTTGTAAAGAGCGGGGCAGATACCTTCATCCGTGTGGGCACATGCGGCGGTATGGATGTAAATGTAAAGGGCGGAGACATTGTGGTTGCCACAGGCGCCATCCGCATGGAAGGTACCAGCAAAGAATATGCCCCCATTGAATACCCGGCGGTCGCTGATTTCGGCGTGGCCAACGCGCTGGTAAAAGCAGCCCAAAACTGCGGATATGAGTATCACGCAGGAGTTGTGGAGTGCAAGGATGCATTTTACGGACAGCATGAGCCGGAGACAAAGCCGGTCAGCTACGAATTGATGAACAAATGGGAGGCATGGCTGAGACTTGGCTGCAAGGCTTCAGAGATGGAGTCGGCCGCACTGTTTGTGGTTGCCAACTACCTGAGAGTGCGCTGCGGTTCCAATTTCCTGGTAGTAGCCAATCAGGAACGTGAGAAACAGGGGCTTTCCAATCCGGTGGTCCATGATACGGATGCTGCTATCAAGGTGGCTGTGGAAGCGCTGAGAATATTGATCCGGGAAGATAAATAACGCAGAAGGCTGGAATCCCACACAAGAGAGGGGAGAGGCTGAAACACGGCGGAGGAGGTTTTTAAGTGGAGCAGTATGTAATTGAAATGGAACATATCACCAAGGAATTCGGCAGTTTCAAGGCAAATGACGACATTACGCTGAAACTGAAAAAAGGTGAGATTCACGCGCTGCTGGGCGAAAACGGTGCAGGAAAGTCCACCCTGATGAGTGTACTGTTCGGGCTGTACCAGCCGGAGCAGGGAACGATCAGGATGAACGGAAAGCCTGTGACAATCAATAACCCGAACGATGCCAATGCGCTGGGAATCGGAATGGTACATCAGCATTTTAAACTGGTACATAATTTTACGGTGCTGGAGAGCATCGTGCTCGGACATGAATCGGTAAAACACCGTTTTCTGAAAATGGATGAGGCCAGAAAAAAGGTGGTGGAGCTGAGCGAACGCTATAAGTTTAAAATTGACCCTGACGCTTTGATCAGCGATATCACGGTGGGAATGCAGCAGAGAGTGGAAATCTTAAAAATGCTCTACTGCGATAATGATGTCCTCATCTTTGACGAACCCACCGCTGTGCTGACACCCCAGGAGATCGATGAGCTTATGAAAGTCATGAAACAGTTGGTATCCGAAGGAAAATCCATTCTGTTCATCACACACAAGCTGGCTGAGATAAAGGCGGTGGCAGACCGCTGTACCGTACTTAGAAAAGGACGCTGTATCGGAACCATTGATGTGGCAGGTGCCAGCAAGGAGGAGATGTCCGAAATGATGGTAGGCCGCAAAGTGGACTTTGTCGTGGAGAAGAAAGAAATGAAGCCTCTGGGAACAGCGCTCTCGGTTCGTGATATGACGATCCGCTCCAAACGTACAGGCAAAAATGTGGTGGACCATGTATCCTTTGAGGTGAAGAAGGGAGAGATCGTCTGCATTGCAGGAATTGACGGCAATGGCCAGTCAGAGCTTGTCTACGGGATCACCGGGCTTATGGGGATCGACGAGGGTCAGGTGTTTCTGAATGGTAAGGATATCACAAAAGAAAGTATCCGCAGAAAATGTCTGGACGGTGTGGCCCATATTCCTGAGGACAGGCACAAGCATGGAATGGTTCTGGATTACACACTGAAGGAGAATCTGATCCTCCAGAATTATTACACCCCGCAGTTTGATAAGCATGGATTTTTAAGATTTGATGAAATCGACAAATATGCGGAGAAGCTCATAGAGCGTTATGATATCAGAAGTGCCCACGGCGCGGAGTCCATTGCCAGAGGCATGTCAGGCGGCAATCAGCAGAAGGCAGTGATCGCCAGGGAGCTGGACAGAAACCCGGAGATCGTGATCGCGGTCCAGCCGGTCCGCGGCCTTGATGTGGGGGCCATAGAATATATACACAGACAGATCATAGCACAGAGAGATGCCGGGAAAGCAGTTCTTTTAGTATCCTTTGAGCTGGATGAGGTCATGAATGTCAGTGACAGGATACTTGTCATGTATGAAGGGAAGATTGTTGCGGATGTGAAGCCGGAAGATGTGACGATCCAGGAACTGGGGCTTTATATGGCCGGAACAGGAAAGGGGGATGCAGCATGTTAAAACAAAAGAATAAGAAGGGAAATGAGGGAGTGGAAAGTTTTCTCTCCTCCGTGCTGGCGGTGGCAGCGGGGCTGCTGTTCGGACTGTTTATCCTTCTGATCACCAACTCCAATGAAATGTTTTCCGGTTTCCTCACGATTTTACAGGGCGGATTTGTGGACGGCATGAGCGGGATATCCCAGACTCTTTATCTGGCAACCCCCATTGTGATGACAGGACTTTCTGTTGGGTTTGCCTGGAAGACAGGGCTGTTTAACATAGGCGCATCCGGGCAGTTTACCGTGGGAGCCTATGTGGCGGTTCTCATTGGCGTGAAGTGCACCGGACTTCCGGGCAGTATCCACTGGCTGATCGCAATCTTAGGCGCAGCCGCGGCCGGTGCGTTGTGGGGCCTGGTGCCGGGATTTTTAAAGGCTGTGGCAAATGTAAATGAAGTGATCTCCTCTATCATGATGAATTATATCGGCCTTTATCTGACAAACCTGCTGATCACAAAGACGGTCTACGACCAGACTGGCAACCAGAGTGTTTCGGTTGCGAAGACCGCTTATCTGCCAAAGGCAGGTCTGGACAAGCTTTTTCCGGAGGCCAATCTGAATATCGGAATCCTCATCGCAGTCCTGTTCGTGGTGGGAATGTACATATTGATCAATAAGACGGCGTTCGGGTATGAGCTGAAAGCCTGCGGCAAGAACCCGGATGCCAGCCGTTATGCAGGCATCAATGCCAGAAAGAATATCATACTGTCCATGGTTATTGCGGGCGCACTTTCAGGTGTTGGCGGAGCACTTTTATACCTGTCTGATTTCGGAAAGCATATGCAGGTGCTGGATGTGATCGCGTCTCAGGGATTTTCAGGAATATCCGTTGCACTTTTGGGATTGTCCAATCCTTTCGGCATTCTGTTAGCCAGCCTCTTTATTGCACATATCACCATAGGCGGCTATAATCTTCAGCTTTTGAGCTTTACCCCTGAACTGATAGATATCATCATTTCCGCTATTATATACTTTGGGGCATTTTCCCTGCTGTTTAAGACATTTATCCGCAGATGGACGAAGAAATCGAAAAGGGAGGAGACAGCATCATGAACATTATCTATTTTTTGATACAGCAGACCATGTTTTTTTCCATTCCCCTTTTGATCGTGGCATTGGGCGGAATGTTCTCTGAGCGAAGCGGCGTGATCAATATCGCTCTGGAAGGTATTATGGTTATGGGTGCGTTTATCAGCATTGGGTTTATCAATGTATTTCAGGACCGTTTGAGCGGGCAGGGGCTGTTTCTGCTGGCATTTTTAGTGGCTGCGGTAGCAGGCGCTTTATTCTCTCTGCTCCATGCGTTTGCCTCCGTCAATCTGAAAGCAGACCAGACGATCAGCGGTACGGCACTGAATATGTTTGCACCGGCCTTTGCTCTTTTTATGGCGAGAATGGTACAGGGAAAATCCCAGGTTCCTTTTACGGATACCTTCCATATTGAAAAGGTGCCGGTTCTGGGAGATATTCCGGTTATTGGGCCTATGTTCTTCCAGAACTGCTATCTATCCACTTACATTGGAATACTGATCTTTATTGCAGCCTCCGTTCTGATCAGCAGGACCAGGTTCGGTCTTCGGCTGCGTGCCTGCGGCGAGCATCCCCAGGCAGCGGACTCTGTGGGAATCAATGTGTATAAGATCAGATATGCGGGGGTTTTGATCTCCGGTGTCCTTGCAGGTGTGGGCGGACTGATCTTCGTGATACCGACTTCCACCAATTTTAATGCAAGCGTGGCAGGATACGGTTTCCTGGCACTGGCAGTGCTGATTTTTGGTCAGTGGAGGACTAAGGGGATTCTGGGTGCGGCGTTTTTCTTCGGTATTTTGAAGACACTTGCCAGCGCGTACTCAGGGATTCCGGTCATCAAGGACCTGCCCATACCCAATGAGATCTATAAAATGCTGCCGTATGTGGTCACACTGATCGTACTTGCCTTTTCTTCCGGCAAATCAAAAGCTCCGAAGGCGGAAGGCATTCCATATGACAAAGGAAGCAGATAGGAGGGTATAAGAGAATGATGAAAAAAGTGATAAGTCTGTTTCTGGCGGCAGCGCTTTGTGCATCCCTGACAGGATGCGGGCTGGGCGCAAAGCAGGCGGCAAAGGTCAGCAGCGGAAAAGGCGCGGAGCTGGCCCTGAGTACAGACGTGGGAAGCATTGATGACCGTTCTTTCAACCAGGGATCATGGGAAGGACTTGCAAAATATTCGGAGGAATTCGGCATTACCCATAAGTATTATCAGCCCACTGAGAAATCAGATGAGGCATTTACCACCTCCATCAATCTGGCGGCAAAAGGCGGCGCCAAGGTGGTGGTGTGTCCGGGGTATCTGTATGAGATTCCCATCCACACCATGCAGCAGAAGCACCCGGAGGTGAAGTTCATAATTTTGGACGGGACGCCTCATTCCGCAGATTCTGCAGAACCGGATATCGGGGAGAATACAGCGTCCATCTATTTTGCGGAGGAGCAGGCGGGTTTTCTGGCAGGTTATGCGGCGGTCTATGAAGGCTGCACAAAACTGGGATTTATGGGCGGGATTGCAGTTCCGGCGGTTATCCGTTATGGCTATGGATTTATTCAGGGCGCGGACTACGCGGCAAAAGAAAAAGGCATGGCTCCGGGCAGTATTGATATGAAGTACACCTATGTGGGAAATTTTGAGGCATCCCCGGAGAACATGGCTAAAGCGGCATCCTGGTACAATGAGGGTACAGAGGTGATCTTCTCCTGCGGCGGCCCTGTGGGCAACTCCGTCATGAAAGCAGCGGAAAACGCAGGGAAAAAGGTGATTGGCGTGGACGTGGACCAGAGCGCAGAGTCGGAGACTGTCATGACCTCTGCCATGAAAAATCTGAGCAAAGCAGTCTATGACTATCTGACGGATTTTTATAACGGGGAATTTAAAGGCGGAGAGAGCATTACGCTGGATGCCTCAGAGGATGGCGTGCAGCTTCCTATGGAAACTTCCAGATTTACGGTATTTACACAGGAGCAGTATGACGCCATATACGAAAAGATAGCGGATAATGAGATCACCATTTTAAAGGATGAGGGAATCGCCGACGCGTCAGAAATAGAAGCTGAATATGTGAATGTGAAACTGATTTAAGAGCAGAATAAAGGAGACAGATTATGGAGAAATTCAAACGTATCTTTGTGGTTGTGCTGGATTCCCTGGGTGTAGGGGCTATGCTGGATGCGGTGCAGTTCGGAGACGCAGGTGCCAATACCCTGGGCCATATAGCGGATTACAGATACAGGAAAGGGCAGCCTCTTCGGATTCCCATCCTGGAGAAAATGGGGATAGGGAATATCCTTCCCCTTAACGGGGTTGACAGTACGCCGTCTCCTCTTGCCTATTATTCGGCCATGAGAGAGGCCGGCAGCGGAAAGGATACCATGACCGGACACTGGGAGATGATGGGGCTTCGCACTACCAAACCCTTCCAGACTTTTACAGAGCATGGTTTTCCGGAAGAACTGATTCGTGAGCTGGAAAAGCGCACCGGAAGAAAAATCATCGGAAATAAAAGCGCCAGCGGCACGGAGATCCTGGAGGAGCTGGGGGAGGAAGAAGTGAATGAGGGTCACCTCATTGTCTATACCTCCGCGGATTCCGTCCTGCAGATCTGCGGAAATGAGGAGACCATGGGTCTTGAGAACCTGTACCACTACTGCGAGATCGCCAGGGAGCTGACCATGCGGGAGGAATGGATGGTGGGCAGAGTGATCGCCCGCCCCTATGTAGGCAGAAAAAAAGGAGAGTTCAAACGCACGGCAAATCGTCACGATTATGCGGTGAAGCCTTTTCAGAAAACGGTTCTGGATGCGCTGAAAGAGGCATCCTGTGATGTGATCTCTATCGGGAAGATCAAGGATATCTTCGACGGAGAGGGGATTACCCGGGCATACAAATCAAAAAGCTCCCTTCACGGGATGGAACAGACCATAGAGGCGGCGGGGAAAGAATTTCACGGACTCTGCTTTGTGAATCTGGTGGATTTTGACGCCCTGTGGGGACACAGAAGGGACGCGGAGGGATATGCCCGTGAGCTGGAACAGTTTGACGAAAAGCTGAGCGTACTGCTTGGCAGTCTGGAAAAAGAAGACCTGCTGATCCTGACAGCGGACCACGGCAATGACCCCACATATACCGGGACGGACCACACACGGGAGAAGGTTCCGTTTCTGGCGTATTCACCTGCATTTCAGTGCGGGGGAGAGCTGGAGGAGAGCAGTGACTTTGCAAGGATCGGGGCCACCATAGCAGATAATTTTCATGTAGCAATGCCGGATGGTACTATAGGGATTTCCTGTCTGGACAAACTGACAGTATCGGAATAGAATAGAAGAATATCATGACAGTGAAAAATTATGAGGAGGATATCAGAATGGAACAGAAAGAAATATTAAGTAAAGTTGACCATACACTGCTGGCGCAGACAGCTACCTGGGAGGAAATAAAGGTTATATGCGATGACGCGGTGGCTTATCAGACGGCATCTGTCTGCATACCGCCGTCTTATGTGAAACAGGCAGCAGAGTACCTGGGAGACAAAATGCCGGTATGCACAGTTATCGGCTTTCCCAATGGGTACAATACCACTGCAGTGAAAGTTTTTGAGACTGCGGACGCTGTGAAGAACGGAGCAGAGGAAATTGACATGGTCATTAACCTGGGATGGGTGAAAGAGGGCCGATATGATCTGGTTAAGGAAGAGATCCAGGCGGTTAAGAAAGCCTGCGGCGGAAAACTTCTGAAGGTCATCATTGAGACATGCCTGCTCACAGAGGAGGAGAAGATCCGCATGTGCAGAACAGTCACAGAGTCAGACGCGGAGTACATCAAGACTTCCACGGGCTTTTCCACCCATGGGGCAACAATTGACGATGTGAAGCTTATGAGAGAACACACGGGAAGCGACAAGAAAGTAAAAGCAGCAGGAGGAATCTCCTCCTTTGCCGACGGGGAAACGTTTGTAAAACTGGGGGCGGACCGCCTTGGCACCAGCCGTCTGGTAAAGGCTGCAAAGGCACAGCAGTGACAACGGGAAATAGACTGAAACGGGGTGAGATTATGATTCCAGTAAAAGAACTGATCAAACAGGCGGTTAAGGCAATGGAGAACGCATACACGCCGTATTCCAATTTTAAAGTGGGGGCAGCACTCCATACACCGGAGGGGAAAATATATAAGGGCTGCAATATTGAAAATGCATCTTATACCCCCACCAACTGCGCGGAGAGAACGGCATTTTTCAAAGCGGTCAGCGAAGGCGAGCGCGAGTTTGATGCCATCTGTATTGTGGGCGGGAAAAATGGTGTCCTTACAGAGTACGCGGCTCCCTGCGGTGTATGCCGGCAGGTGATGATGGAATTCTGTGATCCGGAGAGTTTCCAGATAATCCTGGCCACAGATACGGAACATTATGATATCTATACATTAAAGGAGCTGCTGCCTTTGGGATTCGGACCGGCGAATCTGGCGTGACAAAGCAGGATTCGATCAGTGTGGTGTGGCAGCATATCTTGTCAGTGACAACTGTCTGAAGGCTTCTGTTGAATAAGAGCTGATTTTTTATGAAAGGGGTTGTGTATTATCGGTTAGCCGGTAGTACGCAGCCCCTTTTAGAATCTTTCGGGAAGAAATCCTGTTTTTGAGGTTCAGCAGATATCATACCGTACAAGCAGAGCATCATAAATTATCTATGAAGAACCTATGCATAGTTTTCTATGTAAAATGTGAGAAGGGATAGGATATGGATGAGAAAACCACAGGTATTGTTGCGGAAGTAAGATTTTCCGACGGACCCGCACTGAAGGAGCTGTTGCTGGAAATACTGACTGAGAAAATAGGAGCTGCCGACAGTTGATACCTGCCGCCGGAAGATTTGCTCTGAAGGGGGAATAGCTTGAGAAATCATATGCTGCCTGAAAACAGAAAGTATTTTGCGGCTCTCTATATGCGCCTTTCAAAAGATGATGAAGGAAAGGGCGAGAGTGCCAGTATCACTACGCAGAGAAAAATGCTCAGGGCTTACGCAGCCGAGAATCATTATCCTGTCTATGATGAGTATGTGGATGACGGCATTTCGGGCACCACCTTTGAACGCCCCGATTTCCGGCGTATGATACGGGATATAGAAAGCGGCAGGGTCAATATGGTGATCACCAAGGATTTGTCGCGTCTGGGGCGCGATTATATTCAGACAGGACAGTATACAGAAATTTATTTTCCGACGAAAAAGGTGCGGTATATTGCCATCAATGACGGATACGATTCCGACAGCCCCTGTACGGATATCGCTCCGTTTAAAAACATTATCAATGAGATGTACGCCAGGGACATCAGCAAAAAAATACGTTCATCCTTTACCACTCACATGCAGGAGGGGGCTTTTGTAGGTGCATTCGCTCCTTACGGCTATATGCGGGACCCTGCGGACAAACATCATTTGGTCATAGACAGGGAAGCGGCAAAGATTGTAAGGGAAATATTTCTTAAGGCTTCGGAGGGTATCCTGCCTATTGACATTGCGCGGGAACTGAACCGGCGGATGGTGCCTACCCCTCTGGAATACCGCCGGAACCAGAGGGTGGCAGAAGAGACGGAAGAGTTTGAAAAGCGGAGAGGATGGACATCATCGACCATCACGAAAATGCTGCGCAATGTGGTATATCTGGGGCATATGGCTCAGGGAAAAACTACAAAAATATCTTTTAAAAGCCGGACTTCCGTTAAAAATCCAAAAGAAGACTGGTACGTAGTAAAACACACACATGAGCCGTTGGTCAGCCGGGAGGTATTTTCCATGGCGGGACGCAGAAGCAGACAGCGCACCTGCGCCGGGAAAGGGGAGTTTACGAATATATTTTCCGGGATTGCCAAATGCGCAGACTGCGGCAGGAATATGTCCATTGTGGGAACAAGAAAAAGAGACGCCTCCGGGAATCTCGCCTGCGGTGCATATAAACTCTATGGGACAAAAGGGTGTACCAATCATTTTATGGATTATGATACGCTCTGCCGTATCGTATTAACCGCTATCCAAAAGTCTGTCCGGATATCCGAACAGGAGGAGCGTGAAATTCTGGAGCATGCCCGGAAGTACCTGGAAAAACAAAATATCCAGACAGACAGGATACAAGAGCTTTCCGCCCTAAAAAAGCGCCTGCATGAGCTGGACAGACTGATCGAAAAACTCTATGAGGACCATGTGGAGGGACTGCTCAGTGAGGAGCGGATGAAGAAACTGCTGAGGAGATATGAGAGCGAGAACCGTGAGGTTTCTTTTAAGATGGAGGTTTTGAGGAGAGATACAGGCACAGAAAAAAAGGAAGATGCCATGGAACAGCTGAGAAAGATGCTGCACGGCTTTACGGAGCCGGAGGAATTATCCAGGGAGCTGCTTTTTCATTTTATCGACCATATTGAGATCGGGCAGGGAAGTTTCCGGGAAACGGAACAGGGGCGTATAAAGGAACAGACTGTGAGGATTTATTTCAGGTTTGGCAGGGACATATCCTGATATCAACCATCCACATGGTGAGCGCCTGCTTACCGCAGGCACAGCACTTCTGGAAACAGTGGTCCAGATTAAAGGCTACACGGGGAAGATACCCATAGTCCTCAAGCAGAGTAAAAAGCGGGAAGAAAATAGCCATGGGAGGGAGCATCACGCTTACCACCCAGGCTGCGACCCGATATACTCCGTAGATCAAAACCTGACAGAGGATTTCAGGAACTCCCAGCATGAGAAGGCCGTGGTAAAAACGCGGTTCCAGCCAGAACAGCCCTTGATTCAGCAGGTCAGAGGGGACATTTGCCCCCACAATGGTGATCCAGAAAATGCAGAGCAGGAACAGGAGCATAATGGGAAACCCCGTGCATCTGCTGGTGAAAATCCGGTCCAGTTTCCTGTCCCTTCTGGCATAATCCGGATTTTCCAAAGTGACACAGGCCCTGCAGATCGCCGCGGCCTGCTGGACATAGGTGCCGCAGTATTCCGCGGAAGCGCAGCACATCTCCGCGTTTCCGCGGTAAATGTCGGGAACCGGGGAAACGGCCTCTGTGTTGGAAAGGGCATCTTCAATCCCCCCGAATATGCGTTCCAGGCCTTTCCGGCTCCTGGCCGTTATGCCGATAACAGGAATCTTCAGTTCTTTTTGGAGCCGCAGAAAGTCTATGCGGATATGCTTTTTTCTGGCCTCGTCCATGAGATTTACACACAGGAGCACATGGGGGGTGACAGCACAAATCTGGAGAACCAGATTGAGATTTCTTTCCAGACAGGTGGCATCGCAGACAGCCACCACCACATCAGGATGGCTCTGCAGGATATAATCACGGGAAATCTCCTCCTCGCTGGAGCGGCAGGAGAGGGAATAACAGCCCGGCAAATCTACAAAACGGTATTCGCGTCCCCGATAGATCCTGTTTCCTGCGGCGCATTCCACTGTCTTACCGCACCAGTTCCCTGTATGCTGATGCATACCGGTCAGCGCGTTGAATACAGTGCTTTTGCCTACGTTGGGATTGCCGATCAATGCTATATTACGGAGGGGAACCTCCTTTTTCTTTTCTTTCTTCAGAACTATTCACCTCTTAATTCATAGGGCAGAAGAATATCAAAGCACACTTCTGTCCCGGATTTTTTTAACAAGAATCAGAGAAGCCTCTTCTTTTCTGAGAGCCAGGACAGCGCCCCGGATGAGAAAAGCTTTGGGGCTTCCAAAGGCACTCACTCCAACACAGGTAACTTTCGTGTTTTCAATCAGACCTAAATCCATAAGGCGTTTGATGGTCTGCTGCTGCGCCGGACTGACATTGTCCGTCAGAATGGATTTGACAATCCCTGTCTCATCCGGAGACAGGGTAAAAAGCGGAGTAAGGGACATTTTTTCCTCCATTACCGACCGGAAAATCCCGGACGGGAGAATCTATTGTATAGTATGCAGAGGGGAGAAAGAAGTTCAAAAGGGAGGAGAATCTTTGCCGGTGCTGTCTGCTGCCTGGGACTGTTTCCTGTAGTTCATGGGAGTCATCCCGGTGATCTCCCTGAAAATCTTGGAAAAATAAGCAAAATTACCATAGCCAACCTGAAGCGCCACCCGGTTGATGGGCATACGGCTTTCCGCCAGAAGGCTGCACGCAGCCGTTATACGTTTTTTCGTTACATACTGCATAAGGGACAGGCCCGTTTCTTTTTTGAACAGCCGGGACAGATGATCAGGGCTGACAAACACAATATCAGACAGATCATTTCTCTGGATATCCTCTGCATAGTGGGTATCTAAAAAGTTCTGTATGATTTCCACAGCGCTTTTGGAATTGTCAGTGATAGTGGCATAACAGAGGGCGCGGTCAATCAGGTAACTGCAGTAAGCGTACATATGGTCAATGCTCCGGACTGCGTTTTGATAGAGGCGGTCACTTTCGGCATCACCGAAAAGCCGGTGGGCCTGGATCTCTTTCTGTTTTAAAAAGCTGTACACCATCTGGGCAAAATCCTGACGGATTTCCTGCATATTTTCCGGTGTGAGAAGCGAGGCTTTGGACTGCAGAAAGGTATACAGGCTTTTTTTCAGGGCTTCCTTGTCCGCGGACTGCAGCAGAGTCTCCCAGAGCCTGATCTCGGACTGGGTGCAGGTGGTGCCGCGGGGGAGAGTTTGATCTTTGTACAAAATTCTGCCTCTCCGGTTCATGGTGCTGTCCAGCAGCTTTTCAAGTTCCGACACTTCCCGGTAAATATCTCTATAGGACACGGCATTGCCCATACTGATACTGAGTTCCATATGCATGAATTTTCCCGCGGTATCCTGCAGAACATCCAGACGCTCTTCCAGGGGGGAGAGGTCTGTCTCCGGTCCGCTTACGATGCTGACCACAGCCAGCCAGCGGCCGGGAGTCAGGGAAATGACGCACCGGGGTAGCAGGTGCTCCTGTTCCAATATTTCATAACCTACATTTTTGACAGCATACTCCCACATGGGGTCATCAATCTGGCTTCGTCTGTCATCCTGAAAGGCTTCGATCAGAACAGGAATGAAAAGCTGGGTTTCCCCGTATCCCAGTTTCCGGGGCAGGGAATAGACCTCAGCCAGAAAACCACGGGCAGTTTTGTTCCAGAAATATTCCGCCGTATTTTTTTCCTCATCCAGCCAATACTGGCTGTATTTCTTTGCCGTGTTCATCTGGCGGGACAGCTTTAACCTCTGTACAGCTTTTTCCACCGCGCTTTGCAGCGGTTCCGCGGAGACGGGCTTCAGCAGATATTCCACCACATTTAAGTCTATGGCACGCCGGGCATACTCAAAACGGGCATAGCTTGTCAGAAGAATACAGGGGATGCCGCTTTCCGAGTTCTGCAGTGTCTCCATGAAATCAAGCCCGCTGCTTCCGGGCATTTCAATGTCGCATATAATGACGTGCACAGGAACCTGGGCGATCATTTTCTGGGCTGAGGCAGTGTTTTCGGCGGTATAAACTTTCTGGAACCCAAGCGCGTTCCAGTCCAGGATTTCCTTTAGATCCTGGAGCATCAGGACATCATCATCAACCAGCAGTAAATTCATTTTGCTCCTCCTTACAGGGGAGGTGCAGTTCTGTCACTGCGCCTCCCAGCGGACTGTTGTATAATTTCATCACAGCATTTTCATGGTAAAACAACTTAAGACGTTTGGAAGCATTGGCGATTCCGATATGGGAGCCGCCGCTTCTTGCCAGGTCCTTTCCCTGAGCCCATACATCCAGACATGTTTGGGGATATCCGGGACCGTTGTCCGTGATAAAGATGGTCAGCATTTCCTTCTGCCCGGATGTTTCCGTGCATTCGATCAAAGCGGAGATGCTCAGTTCCATTTTGGTATCCGCCGTGATTCCGTGCTTGACGGAATTCTCCACAAAAGTCTGGAGAAGAAGAGGCGGTACTGCCTGCAGCAAGGCCTCCTCCTCAGCGAAAATCTCGTATTGGAAATGGTCCGGGTAGCGGATCTCCATAATGGACAGATAGTCACGCAGATGATTCAGTTCCTGTCCAAGCTCCACACAGGAAACATCACTCTGGAAAATGTACCGCAGATAACTGGCTGTGATCTCGCTTAGCCGGGCTACGTCCTGACAGTTTCCGTGGCTGGCCATGGAATGGATCAGATTCAGGCTGTTCAGGAAAAAATGCGGTTTGATCTGCATCTGCATGTAGTCCATCTGTATTTTCTGCCGTTCCAGCTCCTGCTCATAGGCACGGATACGCAGACGGTTGATTTCTTTTGTGAGGTTGTTGAACTGCCTGCTGGCTGCGGACAATTCCTCCAGTTCCGAACTCATCTCTATGAGTACCGGCTTATCCGGATCATAGGATTTCAGCCTTTCCGTAAACAGGCGGAGAGGGCGCAGTATCTTTTTCTGGGTGTAGGACATGGCCAGTATGACAGCGCTTAACAGGATAACGATGATCACCAGAACCCCGGTCTGGAACAGCACAGCCTTCTCGAACTGCCCATAATCCTTGATGAACAGCTTCAATTGAAAACCGGTGTCCGATACAGAGGAATCCACCACCAGCCACCGCTGGCCTTTATGCCAGAAAGGTCCGCGGCCTGCAAGGGCTTTATCCGGTGAGAGCCCTTCACGGGAAAGATTCCCGGCACCGGCGGCAAGTTTTCCGTTTTCTGTGAAGAGTACAGGGAAGCTGACACTTTTGGGATAGATGCCCACCAGAGGTTTGATGAGGGCCTCCGCCGGAATACAGCTTCCGTTCCACACATCCTGGTACTGATAAAGACGGATGGCATAATAGGTATCCCCCACCGGAAGCAGGGTCCACTGGTCCGACACGCTGCTGGGGTGATAGCCGGAGTCGAGAAGTTGGATCACGGCGTCCTGCAGCCCTTCTCTCTGGGGATAGGCAATGTAGCGGGAGTGTACGGCAGTTAAAAATTCCCTGCTTTTGGGAAAATAATAGAAAAGTGAGTAGTCATTTCCGGAATTTCCCGATATATAAATAAGGCTGTCGATCAGCGTCTGCCGCGCCTGTATCCTGGTAAGGGAATCTTCGCTTTGAGCCTGCGAAAGGGCTGTGCCCTGCCCCTGGGTCACCAGAGTCTGTTTTAAATGCTGGTTCAATATGAAAAAATTATTCTCCACCTGTTCCATACGGTTCTGGACCATAACACTGGCGTTCTGGGCCGTTTGTTTTCGTACCATATGGATGGCCCACACACTGACACTGAGTTCCAGAGCTGTGGCAGCCACCACCATACAGAGCAGAAGTTTGTGCCGTCCGAAGGCGGAATGTGTTTTTTTCCTGTGTTCCTTTTTCATATCTGTCCTTTCCCGGATTTTAGTCTGTGATTTTATCAGGATTTATAGTAATGTTTAATTATACACGTTTGAAAATGCAAATTCAATTACGAAAACGATGGGGAAGTATAAGAAAAACGACGTATTTCGGGGCTTTGCAAAGGAGCACGTTTTTGTGATAACAGGATGTCGGTATTGTGATTGAAAGTGGTTTGGGCCGGAAGTAAAATGAAACCACAAAACAGGCAGAGACCTGGAAATACGAAAAGGAGAATGAAGATGAAAACGAAATGGATTGCAGGACTCATGACTTCCGTGCTGGCAGTTTCCATGCTGGCCGGATGCGGCAGCTCTGCGGATACGGGAGAGAAAAGCAAAACAGAATCCGCCGGCAGCAAACAGGATGGCGGGGAGGAGCCTTACACAGTGACTATGATGTTCATCGGAAACACACAGGACGATGAACAGAAGGTGGAGGAGGCTATCAATAAGCTGACCATGAAGGACCTGAACATGAAGCTGGATATTATGCTGGTTCCCTGGGCCAATGCCAATGAGCAGCAGCGCCTTATGCTGTCAGGAGGGGAAAAGCTGGACCTGATGGTAGGACAGGCGTATCAGGCAGCCAATTTTGTCTCCACCCAGGCCGTCTACGACTTAAGTGAGATGATAGACAAATACGGCACCAATATTAAGGAAAATATGGGTGACAACGCAAAAGTGGCAAATATCAACGGATTCGTGTACGGCATTCCAAATGTCTGTGACTGGTACCGCCAGGCGTCCATTATGGTGAGAAAAGACTGGCTGGAGGAGGCCGGTTTTCAGGAAGCGGATATTAAGAGTGTGGATGACCTGGAAGGGGTATATGAGGTGGTTGCCAAGAATCATCCGGAGGCAGCCATGCTGGCTATGAGCAAGGGACAGAAATTCGACTCCGACTGGTATCAGTGTGACCCGCTGGGAGACGGGTACGGGGTACTGCTCAACTACGGCGAAAAACCGGTGGTGGAAAACTGGTATGCAAGTGATGCATATAAAGCGTTCCTGGACCGTCAGTACCGCTGGGCACAGAAGGGATGGATCGGAAAGGACGCTGCCACCACCACAGATTCCATTGAGGTGCAGATGAGCAATGGCAAGGCCTTCAGTCTGGTTTCCACCTATCAGCCGGCAATAGCCAATGAGGCCTCTGTTGCCTATAAGACAGAGATGGCGGTGATTCCGCTGTACGATGCCTTTACCACCAGCAGCTTTACGGCAGGTTTTTACTGGGCAGTGGCACGCAACTCCGAGCAGCCGGAAAAAGCGTTCCAAATGCTGGATTATATCTATGGAAATCCGGAAGCGGCAAACCTTCTGAACTGGGGTATCGAGGGAGAACACTACAAGCTCACAGAGGACAGACATGTCACCTTCCCGGATGGAATGGACAAATCCAGTGATCCCTACAACGCTTATTTCGGATTTATGCTTCCGAACCAGTACATTTCCGATGTATGGGAAGGACTTCCTCTGGATGTGGGAGAGCAGGTCATGAAACTGAATGAGGAGGCAAGAAAATCCTGTGCTTATGGGTTTACCTACGACGGCACCGCCCTTGCCAATGAACTTGCTGCCCTGGACAATGTAAAAGGCCAGTATATTGATGCTCTGAACACAGGTTCCGTGAATCCGGACGAGGTACTTCCGCAGTTTTTGGCTGACCTGAAAGCAGCCGGTCTTGATAAGGTCATGGAATCCAAACAGCAGCAGCTTGATGACTGGCTGGCTAAACAGTAATCGTATCAGAAAACATATCACAGGCGCCGCTTGGTAATGGCGGTGCCTCTTTTTTACCACAGGAGGAGTTTTTTATGTCAAATACTGCTGTTTACGGACGTCCGGCGGGGCAGAGCCGTTTCAGAAAATGGAAACGCTGGGTACCTCTTTATCTGATGATGCTGCCGGGACTTTTGTATCTGTTTATTAACAATTACATACCCATGGCGGGCCTGGTGGCTGCATTTAAGAATGTGAATTTCGCGGACGGAATCTGGCACAGTGACTGGGCAGATCCGCTGCTTAAAAATTTTGAATATCTGTTTGTGACAAAGGATGCCTGGGTCATCACCAGGAACACCATATTGTACAATCTGGCATTTATCATCATCAACACAGCAGCCGGAATATTGATCGCGATCCTTATCTGTGATATTGCCTCGCGCAGGTTAAAGCGCCTGTATCAAAGTTCTATTTTGCTGCCATTTTTAATGTCCTATGTGATCGTTTCTTACATTGTGTTTGCCATTTTGTCCAATGAGAACGGTCTTCTGAACAAAAGTCTGCTGCCAGCGCTGGGCATGGAACCTGTGCAGTGGTATGCTTCGGCTAAGTATTGGCCGTTCATTCTGGTCCTGGTGAATTTCTGGAAGGGCATGGGATATAACTGTCTGATCTATATTGCGTCTATTAACGGTATAGACCCGTCCCTCTATGAGGCAGCCAAACTGGACGGTGCCGGACGCTGGCAGCAGATCAGAAATGTTACGCTCCCGGGGATCAAGAGCAGTGTCATCACCCTGACCATGCTGAATATCGGGCGTATCTTCTATTCGGATTTCAGCCTGTTTTATCAGGTGCCCCAGAATTCGGGCCTGATATATTCCACGACCAATACACTGGATACCTATGTTTACCGTGCTTTGCTGAATTCGGGAAATATTCCTATGGCTGCTGCCGCCGGATTTTACCAGTCGCTGATCGGCTTTGTGGTTGTACTGGCTGCCAATCTGTTCGTGCGGAAGATCAGCAAAGAAGACGCGCTGTTTTAAAGGAGGAGTGAAAGGATGCATATCAGCAGACATGACAGGGTTTATCAGACCCTTGCAAATATATTTCTCATTATTCTTGTAGTTGTTATCATTTTACCGTTTCTCCTGTTATTTATATCATCCATAACAGAGGAAGGCACACTGGTCAGGGACGGATACACCCTGTTTCCGAAGGAATTAAGCCTGGCAGCATACAAATATATCTTTGTCAACAGCAATAAAATTTTCAGGGCTTATGCCATTACCATCGGCGTTACCATAGTGGGAACCGCACTGCATTTGATCTTGTCTTCCATGCTGGCATATCCCCTGTCCCTGAAAAAACTGCCGGGGAGAAACTTTTTTTCCTTCTTTGTCTTTTTTACCATGTTGTTTAACGGCGGTCTGGTGCCCACTTACATGATGTATTCAGGTACCTTTCATATAAAAAATACTATTTTCGCCATGATCGTTCCGGGATTCTTGATGAGTGCCGTAAATGTACTGCTGATCCGGACATATTTTTCCAACAATATCCCCGAGGCTCTCTATGAAGCCGCGGAGGTGGATGGGGCAGGTCATTTTACGGTGTTTACAAAAATCGTGCTCCCTCTGGGAAAACCGATCCTGGTGACTGTGGGGCTGTTCGCAGGCCTTGGATACTGGAATGACTGGACAAATGGTCTTTACTATATATCAGACCCGGATCTGTGGGGCATCCAGAATCTGTTAAACAAAATGATCAGTGATATCCAATTTCTGCAGAGCGGCAATTCCACAGTCACAACAGCCATGTCCATGGGGCCTCTGCCAAGTACCAGCGTCAGAATGGCCATTGCTTTTATTGCCATGGTGCCGATCCTCATCCTATATCCGTTCCTGCAGAAATATTTTGCCAAGGGAATCGCTATGGGCGCTGTGAAGGGTTAGAAAAAATACCATTATATTGAACTTACGAATAAAGGAGAAAAACAGATGGAGAAACCATGTCTTATTCCAAAGCCTCAGGTTTACCTGCAGAGGGCCGGATATTTTGTAAAAAAGGCGGCAGTGTCTAAGGAGCGTATGCCCAGTGGACTGGAAGCGCCGCTGGCTGTGATCTGGCCGGAAGTAACAGGTACTGAGGATACGATACAGTTTACGGAAAAAAAGGAACTGCAGAAAGAGCAGTATGTCCTGGAAATCACGGAGGAGGGGATTGAGATATCCTGGGGTTCCCCAGCAGGGGCATTTTATGCTGTGATGACGCTGCACCAGCTTGTACTTTTTTCTGAAGGGAAAATAGCCTGCTGCCGTATAGAAGACTTCCCCGGCCTCAGGGACAGGGCCGTGATGATAGACATTTCCCGGGGGAAAGTACCGAAAGTGGAGAGTCTGAAAGCAATGATCGACCTGCTGGCCGGTCTTAAGATAAACCAGTTTCAGCTCTATGTGGAGGGCTTTTCTTTTGCTTATCCATCCTTTTCGGAGGTGTGGGAAAAGAGGGCAAAGGATTACCTGACACCGGCAGAGATCAGGGAACTGGATGCCTACTGCGCAGAGCGGTTTATAGAACTGGTTCCCAATCAGAACTGCCTGGGGCATATGAATGCCTGGCTGGAGACAGAGGCCTTCGGACATCTGGCGGAAAATCCGGGTGGGCTTCAGATAAAGGGAACCACGCTTCCCCCTGCAACAATGGACCCCACAAACCCGGAATCTCTGAAGCTGATCGAACAGATGCTGGATGATCTGCTGCCATGTTTTCATTCCCGAATGTTTCATGCGGATTTGGATGAGACCTTTGACCTGGGGTATGGAAAAAATAAAGACAAAGCCGAAAAAGAGGGTGTTGTAAGCATTTATCTGGACTATGTAAAAAAGCTCAGTGAAAAGGTTAAGGCCCGTGGCCATAACATGATGATGTGGGGAGATGTCCTGAGCAAAGAGGAGGATGCCGCAGCGCAGCTTCCGAAAGACATAATCGTTCTCGACTGGGGATATGAGAAGGAACACCCGGTACGCAGACGGGCGGAAAGGCTGCAGAGGGCAGGCGTTGAATTTTATCTCTGCCCGGGTACAAACAGCTGGTGCAGTTTTACGGGAATCACGGATAACATGATGCAATGTACGGAGAACGCGGTGTCTGCTGCCTATGATTTTCATGCCAGAGGGCTGATGGTCACAGACTGGGGTGATTTCGGGCATCTCCAGTATTCCCTGTTTTCCCTGCCGGGCATTCTGTATGGAGCTGCAGGGGCCTGGAACAGAGAACTTGTGACGGAGGAGGAATTGGCAGAGGCTCTTAACCGGTATGTGTTCAGGGATGAGACGGGCATTTTCGGGCGGCTGTGTCTGGAGGCCGGAAGATACAGCCGAAAAGAAGAGTTTTTATTCCCATGCAGAACGCTGGCGTTTATGACACTGCAGACTGGATGTGTGAGCAGAGACCGATTTGAAGCGTCTATTAAAAATATGGTGGATTCCATGCGCTTTTTCGTGGAACCGTGTGTATATCTTCCCTGTGAGGAGGCATATGCAGGGCGCAGCGGGATGGAGGAAGAGGCAATTCTGGAGTATCTGGATGAGCTGGCTGTACAGGCTCGGAAAGCAGACCCTGCCTGTCCGGATGGTACTCTTCTGAAAGAGGAGATGATAAACGGGCTTGCCATGGTGCGGGCTGCCACCAGAACCAGAGCGCTGTGTTACGGGCTGGAGGACGGCAGCGGACTGGAAAAAGAGATTGAGGACCTCTGCGAAAGACACAGGAATCTGTGGCAGAGGCGGAATAAGATAAAGGGACAGGAGGACAGTCTGCTGGGATTTACCACACTTCTGGAACAGCTCAGGGAGAGAAAACAGGAAGAAGAGGAGTAGCGGGAAAATGAAACAGGAAGAATTAAAAAAACTGCTGGACACCATGTCACTGCAGGAGAAGATCGATCAGATGCTTCAGCTTACCGGAGACTTTTATCAGGACGCAGACAGCGTTCTCACAGGTCCGGCAGTACAGCTTGGGGTGACCGGGGAGGATGTCCATATGGCAGGCTCCATACTGGGAACCTGCAGGGCGGAAAAACTGATCAAAATACAGAAGCGCTATATGGAGAATCATCCGCACCACATTCCGCTGCTCTTTATGATGGACATTATACACGGCATGAAGACCATATTTCCCATTCCGCTGGGACAGGGAGCTTCCTTTGAACCGGAGCTTTCCAAAAGATGTGTGGCAGCAGCGGCGAAGGAGGCGGCTGTATCAGGCCTTCATGTGACCTTTGCACCTATGGTGGATCTGGTCCGGGATGCCAGATGGGGGCGTGTTATGGAGTCCACAGGGGAGGATACCTGGCTGAACAGTCTTTTTGCAAGAGCCATGGTGGAAGGCTTTCAGGGGGATGACTTAAAGGAGCCTTATAAAGTAGCTGCCTGTGTTAAACATTTTGCGGCCTACGGGGCACCTCAGGCGGGGAGGGAATATCACACGGTGGAGCTGTCTGAAAACACGCTCCGGGAGTATTATCTTCCCGCTTACCAGGCCGGAATTGATGCCAAAGCTGCCATGGTCATGACCTCTTTCAACACAGTGAACGGCATTCCGGCCAGCACCAACAGATGGCTCATGCGTGATATCCTGAGGGAGGAGATGGGATTTGACGGCGTGCTGATCTCAGACTTTTCCGCCATTTTGGAAACCATTGCCCACGGCTGTTCCGAAGACAGCCGGGAGGCAGCGGTAAAGGCTCTTGAGGCCGGGGTGGACATTGATATGATGACAAATGTATACACTGCCAATCTGAGGAAGCTCACTGAGGAGGGTGTTGTACAGGAAGCCTGGATCGACCAATGCGTCATGCGGATCTTGGAACTGAAAAATAAACTGGGGTTATTTGAAAATCCATACAAAGACGCTGATACAGAGAAGGAAAAAGAAATTTTCCTGTGTCCGGAACACAGGGCACTGGCAAGAGAAGCGGCTGTGAAATCTTTTGTCCTTTTGGAAAATGACGGCGTTCTGCCTCTGGATATGGGCAGAAGAACGGCATTTATCGGTCCCTATACGGACAGTAAACAGATAAAGAGCAGCTGGTCTTTTACAGGAGATGACAAGGACTGCGTAAGTATCAAAGAGGCAGCGGGGAAGGTCTTTGATGGCAGCCATACGGTATATTTAAAAGGCGCTCCTGTACTTGGGTCTGACAGTAAAGAGAGTGAAGCCAGGCTGACCGGATTTACGGGGGATGAATGCGGGATCATGACGCGTGAGGAAGAGGAAAAGATGCGAAAAGAGGCTGTGGAGGCGGCAAAAGAGGCAGATCTTGTCATTATGCCACTGGGAGAGCATTATCTGCAGAGCGGTGAGGCAGCCAGCCGTGCCCAGATCACAGTGCCGGAGGTGCAGATGGAGCTTTTCAGGGCAGTACACAGGGTGAATAAAAATATTGTGGTGGTGCTGTTCTGCGGCCGCCCCCTGGATATAAGGGAAATCAGCCAAAAGGCCAGAGCCGTGCTGGTGGTGTGGCGCCCCGGGACGGAGGGAGGCAGCGCTGTAGTGGACGTGCTGACGGGAAAAGAAAATCCCTCCGGCAGACTGCCCATGAGTTTTCCATACTGTGTGGGCCAGGTTCCTGTCCACTACAATGAGTTTTCCACAGGAAGACCGGACCAGATAGGAATACAGGAGCGTTTCCGCTCCAAATACCTTGATATTCCAAACGAACCACTCTATCCTTTCGGCTATGGTCTTGGCTATACACGGTTTTCTCTGTCTCAGGTAAAGCTTGATAAAGCAGAGATGAGAGAAGGGGATACCATCCATGCCGGAGTAATGCTTAAAAATATCGGAGAACGGAAGGGAACAGAGACTGTACAGTTCTACATCCGGGATATGGCGGCCAGCGTGGTCCGGCCTGTAAAAGAGCTGAAAGGGTTTGAAAAAGTTACCCTGGAACCGGGAGAGGAGCGGGAAATTATCTTTGCGGTAGAAGAGCCTATGCTCAGGTTTCATACGGAACAGAATGGATTTGCCAGCGAAGCGGGGGAATTTCTGGTATTTGCGGGAACGGACAGCAGGACAGAGAACCGGGCTGGGTTCAGGCTTGTAAAATAGAAAATTACAATGTATGAAAAGAGCTGCGCTTAGATATCTGCGCAGCTTTTTTCTATTAACTTGTTACCGGCTGGCAGAAAGCAGCATAAGGAGGGAGGAATTTTGAAGTACCTTCTGCGGCTCAGGGAGCAGGGTGTAGTCTGTCATCCGGGAATAGGATGCGTCTGTTCAGCGGATTTTAAGTAATGAAAATGCTGTAACAATGCAGCATTACGTGCTGCTAAAAGCTGCTAAATGAATAATCCAGGTTAAATTAAGGGTATGCCATGTCCCATATATGGTTTAGGGTTATTGAGGCATAAAAAAACATGCTCTGTTATTTTTTTTACCGCAGCATCGTAAATTTCATTGCCAAATTGAGCTGTAGCATGCAAAGGATTTCGTGTGCTCATGATTCCATACTGTAATTCATTTGCTGCAGCTTTTAGATTTACTGTCTCAGGATGAGAGGCTAAGAGATGAGAAGTTTCCCATCCCCCTGCATGGTCACCTGGAGAAGTATATTCGTCTTTAAGTAAAAGATAATCTGCGGCAGCCAACCCTGCTATACGCTTCCATTCTTTATCGTAAGCCCATTGATTGTATAAGATAATTGCACTGCGTGCAGACTCTATTAATGGATAATGACCAATAACAAAGACTACCAGATCAAAACCATAAGACGCAGCTTCTGATATAATATGAATCAAATGATGCTGATAATGTTCAATCTGTGCGATTCCACTGTAGGGAAAGCGGTCTGCATCAAATTGGTTTTTGTTTAATGACAGTCTTTCACAAATACCAGCCTGATATTTGGGGTCTGTTTCAAGTAAAGAATTTACCCTGCTCTCTCCATAATAAACAGTTGGAAAAACAACACCACCTTGATCAGCACACCTCAAAGCTAATTCTTCGGCCTGCAGTCCGTCAGCGCCTATTGGATTATGTAAGCCATGCCATTCTAAGGTACCAAGCGGAATATATGCCACCGGACATTTATCTCTTTGCTCTATGATTTGCTCAGGCCTGAGCATATGAAATCTTTTTTCCATAAATTATCTCCTTTATTATTTATGTAGATCATCCTTTGATGCCACCCGCGATCATACCCTCCATAAACAATTTTTGGCAGGCAAAAAAGATGATCATAACAGGTATGACAGATAAAACTGCTCCGGCAAACAACAGGTTATAATTATTTCCATATGGTGACAGATAGGTTTGAAGTCCTACTGTCAAAGTGAAATTTTCGTTTTTGGACATTACAATAAGGGGCCAGAGAAAGTCGTTCCATGCATTTGTGGCCTGCAAAATAGTCATGGAGGCAAAGGCAGGTTTCATTAATGGGACCATTACTGTTAAAAATATTCTTATTTCTCCGCACCCGTCAATCCGTGCTGCATCCATAAATTCCGGAGACAGTGATTGGGCATATTGCATAAAAAAATAAATTGTAAATGCTGAGACTGCAAAAGGAAGGACAACTCCTAAATGTGTATTTAACAGGTTAAAGCTTTTTATTTCGTTGTATAACGGGATCATAAGTGTCTCTACGGGAATCATCATCGTACTGAGGATAAGAACTACTAATAATTGTTTTCCCTTAAATTTGTACATGGAAACACCATATCCCACCATGGAGGAAAAACCGATAGAGAGCACTGTGAATAAAATAGTTATGATACCACTATTTTTAAACCAACTGAAAAACATGCCATTGTTATCAGTAAAGAGTAATTTGTAGTTGCCTATGTCCAGCATATCTGATGTTATTTTTAGAGCAATACCGTTTTTAAAAACAAGGCTCATATCATTCACACAAGAAGTAATGATCAAATATATAAAAGGAATCAGAGATATGGCAGCTATGATACAGAGCATAAAAGTTACAAATATCTGATATAACTGTTTTTTCTTTTTATCTATCATCTCTTTTCCTCCTTCCTGCCTATACCCAAGGTTTTAATATAAATAAAGTTTAATACCATCAGGCAGATAAACAAAACTACAGACATTGCGGAAGCATAACCCATATCAAAATGTCCAAAGGCAGTCCTGTATATATAAAGTACAATAGTCAATCCGATGTCCCCGGGAGTTTTGCTGTTTGGCCATAAAACATAACTCTCTCCAAACATTCTTAATCCACCGTATGTAAGTATGGTTATTACAAAAATGAGAATGGGTTTTACACCGGGCAGTGTGACGTGGCGAAAACGCTGCCAGGCAGAGGCACCATCCACGTGGGCGGCATCATATAATTCAGGTGATATCGTTTGCAAAGCGGATAAAAAATATAAAACATTGGTTCCCAGATATCGCCAGGTGGAAGTAAATACAAGAGCAACAATACCGGTTATTTTAGTATCATATAGCCATTCTTTGGGGCTCATTCCGATAAACTGCATAAGTGTATTCAACGGGGTGTCAGAATTGCTTGCAAAAAACAGACGAAAAAAAATGCCTGCCACTATAATGGATGTCAATGCCGGGATATAGATTGCGGAACGGAAGATATTTTTAAGAGGAGTAAATTTATGATTTAAAAGTACGGCCAATAATAAAGCCAGTACAATATTTACGATAATGATACCAACCGTAAACCCCAGGCTATTAAAAATGGCAGCACTAATATGAGTATCAGAGGCAAGCCTTTTGTAGTTATCCAACCCGGAAAAATTATATGTATTAATACCCTCCAGTTTGAAAAAACTTGTATATATCATATTGATCATGGGATACAGCATAAAAACTAAAAAAGAGCAAATGAATGGTGCACAAAAAATATAAGGTGCGGTTTTCTGAGTTATTATTTTTTTTCGTTTCATATAAATAACCCTCCCGGTCAAAAAGATTGGGCTGCCGCAGGACAATTTCGGCAGCCCATGATTATTAGTTACTGAGCATTTTTTATCTCATCCGCAGCACTGTTTAATGCTTCCTCAGGAGTTGCACTTTTCTCACCTAATACTCTAAACAGGATGTCACTGGAAATAAGTGAGTTGGCCAGAGAATATTTAGGAGATGCAGTGATATTGGATGTATGGAATTTATCTTTCATGCTGATGACAACGTCAAAGATATCTTTGCCAAAATAGTCAGTATATTTATTGGTCTCTTTCATTACATCAGTATCCCAAATATCCCATCTGAGAGGATCAAATCCAAGAACATTCCATATTTTCGCGGCACCTTCTTTACTTATTTTAGCTTCAGCCAAAAAGCGTTTTGCCAAATCTGGTACTTTGCACTGTGTTGTGATACTTGTCGCGGTTCCGCCAAAAACCGGATATTGGCTGTTTTCATCCCATACAGGCGGTGCTGCCACTTGGATTTTTCCTTTTAATTCCGGCATATAGTCTGTGAAGCGTCCCATATACCACAGGCATTCCAGCATAGATGCGGCTCCTTCCTGGGCCATGAAACCATAATATTCTTCAGTATGGAAACCACCGCCAGGAGTAGTTACAGCGGTACCATCTTCAAGCATACTCAGCATAAAATCAAGTACCTCTGCATTCTCTTTACTATTTATAATACAGGTACCGTCTTTGTCAAAATAATCTCCACCTTTTTCGCCAGTCATGATATAGTAACTCCAGGAGTCATTTACTTCAAAGGTTATAATTGGCTTTCCAGTAGCAGCAAGGACTTTTTTTCCTGCCTCGTGCAGGTCATCCCATGTAATAATATCTTCAGCTTTTACTCCTGCCTGATCCAAAATCTCCGTATTATAGAACATGATAGGGGCACCTACATGATACTCAATACCGTAATAATTTCCGTCATAATTATAAATATCCAATACTGGTTCAAGAAAATTTTCCTTTTCAGGTTCAATAATATCGTTCAGTGGTACAAAAACTTCGGAATCACCCTGAACAAAATCACTGAATCTTGCAACATTAACATCAACCAGATCGGGAGCTCCATCTCCGGACTGCAAAGTGATCAGCAGTTTACTGTGCATATCTTCAGTTGGATAAGTTTCAGTCTGTAATTCAACTAATTCATCCGGATGATTTTGGTTCCATGTTTTTACCGCATCCTGCATAAATTCCGTATGCTGTTCCACATAAGTCCAAAATGTAAGTGTAGTTACATTATCGGTGGAATCCTTGGTATCCTTAGTCTGCTTATCATCCTTATTTTGTTCGCTTTCTGTTGATGAGGCATCTTTGGATTCTGAACCGCAGCCAGATAGTGCAGAAAAGGCTAATGTGCCGCAAAGCAACAAAGAAATAACCTGCTTTTTCATAAATCTTCTCCTTCTTGTGTGTTTTCTTGAATTTAATGACGTCATTAATCTTTTTGATAGATATATCATACACAAGCAGCTATTGATTTACCATTAACAAATTTATCCTCTATTCTCATTATTTTGTTCAACTATTTTAATATATTCAGAAGGTGTATACCCATAGGTTTCTTTGAATAGTAAATAAAAATAGTTGTAGTTATGTATGCCGACGTCCAGGGCGATTTCCTGAAGTGATGTATTACCTTGCAGGATTTTTTCCTTGGCATGTTCCATCCGTATCTGGTTTATAAAGTTTATAATATTTACACCCTGGGTTTTTTTAAATATGCGGCTCAGATAAGAGGGGCTGACCGCAAATTTTTCTGCAATACTTTGCAGGCTGATTTTATGCTGATAGTTTTCTATTATATAATCAGATATTTTTTTACATAAGGAGCTCTGTTTTAATACCTGGCGTTTTTCCTTTGCCAGACGTTGGAGGGAAAACAGGGTTTCTATAAGGGAATTTTCCATATCCTCAAGTGTGTTAAATTTATCAAATACATCATAAGGATTCGTTTCTGCGAAAACTAATGCATTGTCAAGTTGATATTCGTTCACTTTTTTAATGATATAACTAATGAACTCAACATAAAATACCTGCAATTGATGCTTCATTATTCCTGAGCTTTTGATGTCGGTAAATAGTCTGGAAATATAGTCATTGATATCGTTCTGACCCAGAAAAATTAATTCTGTCAATTGCTGTTTTTGTTTTGGGCTGAAACGTAATATATTCTTCTCAGTGATTGATGTATTTTGAGAAAGAAAATTTTTATTTCCTTTAAAATATTCCTGAAGCAATAAGTTCTTTATATAGTCACTTTTTGGTTTGATCATTTTGTGACCGGAAAGAAAATCTGATATTACAAAGGATAAGTCCAGATTGCAAAACCTTTTAAGTACAGTGCGTATTTGTTTTGCAAGGTCAACAACTTCATCTGTAGAATTGCCCTTTGCCTGAAATACCAAAAGAATAATACCTTTATCTAAGGATACCAGAAAGAAGTTGTGATAATATTTTATGGTTTCATCTATTAACATTCGTATAGTCGTGTCGTCTATTGATACTTTTGAGGAATCTTCAAAATAAAGGTCAATACCACATATAGCAAGAATTAATTCGCCTTTCACCCAGCCAAGGGCAGTTTTTTGAATCAGTTTTTCTAAGTAATCTGTATCTGGCATTTCTTTACTGACAAGTTCGTAGATTAAGTGCTCACGTTCTTTCGAGATGGAAAATCCATCTTTGTCCTTATTTTCTGTATTTATTTGCCATATGGTTTTTTTGATAATATCATTGATACTATTTTCGGTTATCTGGTATTTTAATAGATAATCAACTGCACCGTTTTTCAGACTGCTGCGTACGTATTCAAAATCATCGTATGCGCTTAATACTATGATTTTTGTCTCTTTAAATCCATTGCTTATATAATTGATCAAGTCTATGCCGTTAGATCTTGGCATACTGATATCAGTGAGTATAATATCAGGTTTATACGTATTGAAAGCATCTATTGCCTGTTTGCCATCAGATGCTTCGGCAACCATTTCACAATTTAATGTTTCCCATTGTATCATTTTCTTTAATTGTACTAATACTATGGGGTCATCATCTACTAACATAATTTTATACATGGTGTTCCTCCCTGGATTCGGATATAGGATTTTTTGTGATAACAGGCAGATTAATTAAGATAGTTGTATAACTTCCTTTTTCACTTAAAACTTTTAAACCATATTGGTCACCCATCATAAGTTTTATCCTGTTGTTTACATTGCTGACACCTAATCCGCTGAATCTTGAATTCTTTTCCACAGTATTATTTTTGGAGTCCAGCGCTAATTCTTCTATTCTCATGCCAACACCGTTGTCTGTTATAGAGAATATCAGTTGGTCATTTTTGCATTTGCCTGCTATAGTGATGAGCCCTCTTCTGCAAGAAGGTTCAATACCGTGGATAATGGCATTTTCTACGATTGGCTGGAGGATAAAGCGCGGCATTTGAAAATCCAAAATCTGTGGGGATATTTGGAATTCCACATCAAATTTTCCCATTAAACGATAGTCCTGGATAATTATATAGTTTTTGATCAAAGAGATTTCTTCTTGTACTGTGTGGAGACTGTCGTCATTTTTCATGCTGTCTCTGAGCAATTCAATAATTGCGTTTATAATAGTTTCTATGGATGTTTCCTTTTTTAACTTGGCTATAAAAGAGACAGTGTTCAAAGTGTTTGCTAAAAAATGAGGGTTGATCTGAGCTTGTAAAGCCTGGATTTCCAACTTCCTCTTTTGACGCTCATTCATTTTTATATTATCCAACAATTGAGTTATTTCTTCGGCCATTTTGTTAAATTGCCTTGTTAGGATCGTAAGTTCATCATTTCCATCCTCCACTAATTTTAATGAAAAGTCTCCTTTTTCAAATGATTTAATTCCTGTTATCATTTTGTTGATTGGCGAGATTATGGTAATGGAGAATGCTAAGGTAAAAATGATACCAAATATGATTCCTATAAACCCTACCAAAAGAAAATTTTTCAATATAATCTTTAGATCAGATTGAAGATAGGTGAGTGGAATAAGTGCGGCCATTTTCCATTCCGCTTGCTCTATAGGAAAATTATATATCATTGTATTTAATTCGGAGAAGTGGTAATTATTACCAGTAATGTTGTGGGAATCCTGAATTTCTTTAAGTACATTATTATTTGGATATATTTCTCCGACGGGAGTATTAAGATCGGCAGATGAAATAACAATGTCATTATTGTCTATGATGAATACCTGCATGTTCATGGTACTGGAAATTTTTTCGTATATATTTCGGATTTTATCTTCTTCTATAGCCATTATCATATATCCGATAATCTTACCGTCAGATTTCTTTTTGATGGCTTTACCTAAAAGTATATAATTTCTATCATTATTTACACCGGAAGCAATTCTTTTTTCGTAATTATGATTAATGGCTTTCCAGACACATGCACCGTTGTACGAGTGGCATATGTCTAAAAATTCATTAAAATAATCAGATTTTAAATTTACAGTGAACGTGTTATTTCCATAGACATTGAGTTTTGCTCCTGTTAATGTGTAAAGTGTTATTTCGGATACAATATTGTCAAAGACATATTTTTTGCTCATTTTATCGGTAACGGCTATTTTTACTTTGTTTTTCATTCGCTCATTATAATCATTGTAATTGATAAGTACATCTTGGATTTCTTCAAGATAACTTATTTCTATGCTGTCATTTCTTACTTTTTCTATTTTTTCATTTATACTTGTACTTATTTGTGTTAATGCTTCACTGATTGAAAGATTGACTTTATCCTGAATAATCTCACTGCTTTTATTATAGAGCAGAATCCCATATAGTGTTATGGGGAGCAAAGTTACAAAAATAAACATAACAAATAGCCTTTTAAAAATATTAACAGTTCGTAATTTTAAGATGTAAAACTTGAAAAAATTTTTCCAGTGTTTCATTGGTCTATTAGCTCTCCCCTCAGTGCTTTCTCTACAGGTATTAAGTTGCTGACATAAGGACGTTTGCCAGAAAGAACGTCATCATAAAACGCCTGCTTCCAGTCAATATATTCAACATGGTCTTTCAATTCTTCAATGGAAGCTAAAAGAGCGTTCCGTTTTTTAGTAAACATTTCTTTCCTTTGATGAATCGTAGACTCGCCCTGCATACATAAATCCAGATATTCTTTCATTTCCTGAATGTTCATATCACATTTTTTCAGACAAATCAGGTCTTTGCTCCATTTCAAATCTCGTTTATCAAAAATCCTGCGGTTGTTTTTATCTCGTTTTACATTAGGAACTAATCCTTTATTACAGTAATATTTTAAGGTCTGATAAGTCATATTGGCTTCTTTACAGACCTGCATCATAGTATACATTTTCCAATCCCCCGTTTCATACATAAATAAAAATAGAAATTTACAAAAATCTCTTGACCGATAGTTATAATCGGTTGATACAATCATAGTGTACAGCAATGGGTAACAAAAAACAATGGTGCAATTTTATGAAAGTGTGTGGTCTGCCTGCAAAGTCAAAAGAATTAAAATCAAAAGTGGAGATTGCATAAGGAAAAAGGAGGACATAATAGTGAATGTGAAATCATCTATGTAGGAAACAAAGGGATTCGGGGATGTACAGCCTGCCGGGCATGTGCCGAGAAGGGTAAATGTGTGTTTGATGATTGTGTCAACGAGATTGCGCCTAAGTTTGAGGCCTGTGATGGACTTATTATTGGCAGTCCGGTATATTATGCGTCCGCCAATGGCACGCTGGTGTCATCTCTGGACCGGTTATTCTTCAGCACGCCCTTTGATAAGACAATGAAAGTGGGAGTAAGTGTTGTGGCGGCCAGAAGGGTTGCAGGGAATGCGGACACTGGCAAATAATATGTCATTTCTTATAGAATCCATTGCACTTGGGAAAGAGCGGCTGGGGATGCCGGAAAAGGAAGCTATGCAGCATACAAACTTTATCCGTTAAAAAGGATTATTATCTGAACCGGATGTTTATAGAAATACGGTTTATGATATGACTGAACCCGATTGACAATCGGCTTTAGCAGTGTGATATAGGCGGGAATTTGGCTGCGGGCAATCCATACAATATGATACGTGTACTATAATTAAGGGAGTTGTGCTTATATGATAGTAATATCTGTGCAGCTCTTTTTCTGCGCCGATGGAGTATTTGACCGCTGATATTATTTATTGCCAGGATAGCGATTTCCGTCGTCAAAAGGCGGCAGGTTGTTTCATAGGAACGCCCCGCAAACCTACATGAAATCAGCCGACACCCCGGGATTTGTCAATTTTTTTACCTTTAATATTCCTGATCCCAATAATAACAAAAGGGATGCCAAACACTATTCAAATTAATAGCTCATTTCGTTTCATTACTTCATGCTGTTGCTCATAACTCTGATTGTTCGCTCGGGCACCATTTTACCCTTTGCAGGACGGTTTTTTATATAGCAGAATTTTTGGTGAATGAAATAATGTAGATTTTATAATGTTAACTTAAATTAAAATATAAGTTGACAATTTGGGGCTGATTGATTATACTTCTTTATGTAAAGAAAAGCACAGCCACAAAACAAGCGGTAAAACCGTAAAAAATGTTTGAGAAAAGCTTTTCTATAAAATCAGGAAAGATTTATGCCGTCGAACAACAGGCGGAAAAGTCGAAATAAGTTTTGCAACCTCGGAGGAAAAGTATATGGAAACAGCAATGCCCAGTAAAAACAAGAAAATGAGTACCAGACAGATGACGATCATTGCACTGATGACAGCGGTAACCTGCATTTTAGGCCCCCTGGCCATACCGCTGCCGTTCAGCCCGGTGCCGATCAGCTTTACCAATCTGGCCATCTATTTCAGCATTTTTGTGCTTGGCACTTATTCAGCAACCGTCAGCTATCTGGTGTACCTGCTCATTGGAATGGTAGGACTTCCGGTGTTTTCCGGATTTGCCGGAGGATTTGGCAAAATGGCAGGCCCGACGGGCGGATACCTGGTGGGATTTATTTTCATGGCGCTGATTGCCGGATTTTTTGTGGACAGATTTCAGGGAAAAAGAGTGCTGCAGGCAGCAGGAATGGTTCTGGGAACCGTGGTGGCTTACCTGTTCGGGACTGCATGGCTCTGCGTTCAGGCCAATCTGTCCTTTGGCGCGGGCCTGGCAGCCGGGGTGATTCCCTATGTGCCCGGTGATCTGATCAAGATTGCGGCTGCGCTGGCTGTGGGACCGGTACTTCGGAAGGCTGTGAGAAGAGCAGCGTAAAATAACAGATACAGAGAAAAGACAGTGTGATGCGGACACTGTCTTTTTTTTGCAGTTCGGAAAGGAATCCGTGGCTCCCTATATAACAAAAAGATCCGGGCGCTGCCGTCCCTTCCCGGGGAAAGGTGCATGATGCGCAGGATAATCTTAAATAACTGTAAAAAACACTTAAAATATATAAGGGGAATATTCTGAAAATGAGTTATAATAAACAATAATATTATGGGCGGAGGGAGAAAATGTATAAGGTATTGATAGTCGAGGACATGGATCTGACAAGAGAAGATTTGATCAGTCTGATTGATTGGGAACGATACGGTTTTGAACTGCTTCCCGACGCAAGGAACGGAAAGATAGGATTGGAATACGCAAAACGGTATCGCCCGGATATTGTTATCACAGATATCAAAATGCCGGTCATGACAGGCCTTGACCTGGTGGCGCAGATGAAGAAGGAAAATATAGAGGCGGAGGTTATACTGCTTACAGCCTATGAAGAATTTGAGCTTGCGAAGCGGGCGCTCCAGATGGGCGTCAGAACCTTCATACTGAAATACGAAATTGATGAAGAGGTACTGCTGCGTGAACTGAACGGCTGTATTGAGGCACTGAAAACAAAAGAAAATGTACATAAGGTCAGAATGAAACAATATCTGGAGGCGATTCTGGCAGGTGAAAATGAGATATGTAAAAGTGATGAGACCATACTGGAATGGATAGGAAAAAGTGTTCTGATTTTGCTGGAGCAGATTGGAAAACCCCTGATGCATCCGGATGAAGAGGGCATACGGGAGCTGATCGAAACAGAGATTCCCGGCTCCAAGATCAGGGTGATGAAGAATTCAGGAGGAGGCATCCTGATCTTTTACCGGGTCCGTTCCTGCATTTCCAAAATGCATCTGGACAGTGAAATCAGGGAGTTTATCACAAAGGTACAGGGTCTTTTTTCTTCACAGATGGGGCTTTCCATGACAGCATCCATAGGCGGCATGATAAGAAAAAATAAGGATATCCTGCCGGCGAAGGAGGAAGCGGAAAGGATTATGAAAGGCCGCGTTTTTCACAGGGGCGTCTGCATTCTGGACAGGGCAGCAAAGGATGAAAAGGAGGAATTTTCGGCTGAGATAAAGGATGCGCTGAGGTGTGTCGAAGAAAATATAGAAAAAGATTCCTACGAAAATATGCCAGGCTTTTTGGAAAATGTCCTGTGCCGCAGTGTGGTAAAGACAGAAAATCTATACATATGGCGCAAAGTATCCGAGAAGCTGCTCTATTTTCTGATGCACCGGTGCGCAGCTCTGGAACAGCCGGAAATAGAAGAGCGTCTGGATAGATTTAAAAGGGACTTTCAGAAGATGGATATCTACAGCTTTATGAAGGAGTATGAGGGTATCATGGAAATGCTGGAAAGCAGTTCAGACAGCAGATATTCCGGAAAAGTCCGCTATATCAAAGCGTTCATGGAACAGAATTACAGCCGTGACATCAGCCTGAATGACGTGGCAGGGGATCTGGGCATGAATGCCATATATCTGTCCCAGCTTTTTAAGAAAGAGACGGGTTCCACATTTTCCGCCTATCTGACAAAGGTGAGAATGAATCAGGCAATACGGCTGCTGAGAACAGGAGAATATAAGATATATGAGGTCAGTGAAATGGTGGGCTACCAGACCGTCCAGTATTTCAGCAAGGTATTTAAAAAGGAAACCGGTAAAAATCCCAAGGATTATTAGGGGGAATCTATTGTACAAAGGGGAAGATCATATGCTTTATCAAAAGAAATCAAAAATATATAAAAGACTGCTGCTCATGGTATTGAGCGCTATCATGATATGCGTTGTTCTCTGCAGCGGTGCCGTATATCTGTATCTGAAGCCGCTGATAGAAAACTCCCTGGTTGAGAAGAACAGGACCATGATCTTAAAGATGGCAGAACAGGTCTCAAACTCACTGGAAGAGATCAGCATGTATGCAAGAAATATTACCTTTGACGAGACTGTGCAGGCGTCTTTTTACCAAAAGTCACAGCGCCGGGAGGGCAGTTACGGATACTATTCGGTCATTCAGACACTGGAGAAAAAGCTGAAGGAATACCAGCTTCTCAGGGACAATATCATTCTGGATATTTTTGCCGTAGACAGTGACGGCGTTGTGATGGAGACCATAAACCAGTACGAACAGCTTATGTCTGAGGCTCCCTATGAACAGATGCAGCGGGATGATATAAGCGGGGAATTTCTGGTGCCGCATATGGTGAATTATTACAGATCTTACGGCGAAAAGAATACCATTGCCTATGTAAACGACATTTTTGATAAGACAAAGATCGGGGTGAAAAGAGGAAAGCTGTTTATTCTGGCAGATACGGAAAGGATCATTTCTCCCCTTGTTTTTGATGAAAATGAGATAGGGATGGAGCTTCACAACCAAAGCGGCAGAGTGATCTACAGCAATGTGGATTCCGGCATGGAGGGAGTCCTTTCGGAGAAGGATTACTATAAAGACAGCATAGGCAGCCATGGGTGGTATATCTGTTATCAGGTGGCAAAAGGGGATATCTCCGGTACTATGCGGCAGATGAATAATATTGTGATCATTATCATAGTGATCTGTCTTCTTGTGATGCTTAGCCTGGTGGCAGGTCTGGTACAGAGGATCATTACGCCTCTTGATACTCTTGTGCGGGGAATGCAGAGTGTGGCCGGCGGAAGCCGTGAAGAGCGCATTGAGATCCACACAGGGGACGAATGTGAGCAGGCGGCCAATGTCTTCAATTCTATGGTCAAAAGCATTAACGACCACACGGAAAAACTCCTTCTGAGTGAAAAAAAGCAATATGATTCTCAGCTTAAAATGCTGTCTTATCAGTTAAATCCACATTTTATCTATAACACCTTAAATGCGGTTATCTGCCTTGCCAGAAAACAGGATTACCAGGAGATCATCCGCCTGACCAGAGCTTTTATTCTGCTTCTTCGCTCCCTTCTGCGCACGGATCTGCAGGCAATGGCAGCGGTTTCGGAGGAGAAGGAGTATATCTGCCGCTATGTTGAGGTTCTGCAGATCTGCTATAAAAATATTCCGGATATTCAATGGGAGATTGACGAATCACTGCTGCAGGAACAGATTCCGCGGATGATTCTCTATCCTCTGGTGGAAAACAGCGTGTTCCACGGCATCATCCCGAGCAATACGGCGTCACTGCTTAAAATTGTGATAACCGGTAAAGATAACTGGATAAAAGTGACCGTGGAGGATGATGGGGTAGGATGTACGGCAGAGGAGAGGGAACGCATCAGACAGCGCCTGGAAGAGGAGCGTACCGGGGGACATATCGGCATGTTTAATGTGAACGGCAGGCTGAAGCTGATCTATAAGGAGGTTCATCCTCTGAAAATGGAGAGGCGACCCGGCGGAGGAACCGTTATCTCCTTTGCTTTCAAAAAATCGAGAGACTAAAGCGTGTTTGGAAATTCATTCTGACATTCCAATTTTCAAACACACTCCAGAGCCTGTTTGAAAGGCAGTTATATAAAATTTATAAAAAACATATAAAAAATGACAAAAAATAGATGATAAGCGGGGGAAATGCCGAAGACGACAAAAAAACAGGTGAAAAAAGTATGAAAAATCCAAGAATCCCCATATTTTTATGTGACAAATATACAGCTATACTGAAGATGTAAAAAAGATGCGTGAAAAATAAAGGAGGAAAAGGAAATGAAGAAAAAGATTATCACGATTTTCATGGCGTCCATGCTGGCAGTCACATCACTTGCAGGCTGTGCATCTTCAGAAAGTGAAAAAGGCGGGGAGGACAAAGCAAAAGAGGAAGGCAAAAGTGAAGAAGGGGACCGGGAGATTACCATCTGGTGCTGGGACACAAGCGACAATGGGAAAAATATGAACGCCGGATTTACAGAGGCCACCGGAATCAAGGTCAATATGGTTGCTGTGGAGAGTAAGGACATGACACAGAAGCTGCAGACCACACTGGCCAGCGGCGGGGAAATGCCGGATGTGGCGTGGCTGGAAGCCACTTACAGAGGCAAACTGTTGTCCCTGGATATCTGGGAAGACATAACAAAAGACCCTTATAATTTTGACACCAGCCAGGTCCTGGATTATCTGCTTCCCCTGGAAACTGCTGAGAGCGGACAGTATGTTGGTCCGGAGTGTCCGTCTGTGGCCGGCATGGCATACAAACGGGAACTGGCAAAGGAGTATCTGGGAACCGATGACCCTGCAGAACTGGAAACCATGCTCTCCGACTGGGATTCCTTTATCGAAAAAGGAAAAGAAGTGAAGGAAAAATCAGGAGGCAAAGTATTCATGCTTTCCAGCATCGGTGCAGCGGGACAGATGCTTATGGGACAGTCCACAGAGCCTTTTGTAGACGGGGATAAGATCAATCTGGAAACATCCATGAAACCGATCTTTGAAAAACTCATCGAGATGAAGCAGGCCGGAATCGTGGATGTACTGGATTTCAGTTCCGCGGAGGAAGGGGCTTCCTATGCGGGCGACAGTGACATTTTCTATCCCTGCGCCAACTGGTCCGTTGAATTTACCATCAAACCCAATGACAAAGACGGTAAGGGGCGCTGGGGCTTCATGCTTCCTCCGGGAGGTCCGTTCCCGTGGGGCGGAACCGTTATGGGTGTGCCAAAAGCTGCAAAGAATAAGGAGGCAGCGGCAGAGTATGTGAAATTCATGTTTGGCTCCGAGAAGGGCGCGACTCTTCAGAGAGACTGCAAGGGTAATTTCTCTCCTTTCAAACCGGTATACGAACAGGATGATTTCTACAGCAGAGAGGATGAATACTTTGCCGGTCAGGATGTGCTCCAGGCAATTGCACAGGAAGTAATGCCAAACATCAAGGGAGTAAGGGAACCCAGCAAGTACGACCAGGATATTAATGACGCCTATAACCTTGCCCTGAAAACTATCAATGCCTCCGTGGACGGAAGTATAACAGCAGACGAACTGATCGCGTCCATGACAGACGAACTGCTCACAAAGCAGCCGGATTTGGAAAAGTAATACGACAGATTAGGACAGACGAGGGAAAGGGCCTGAAAAGCAGGTCCTTTTCTCATAAAGGGGGAAAAATACATGACGAAAAAAAGTGCACCGTATGCCATGATCCTGCCGTATTTTCTGCTTTATATTGCCTTTGGCCTTTTTCCTATTCTGTTTTCACTTGGTGTCAGTTTTACAAGCTGGGACGGAATCGGAGAAATGACCTTTGTGGGTCTGAAGAATTATGTGCGGGTGTTTACACAGGATAAATATTTTTACAAGTCGCTTTGGAATACGCTGATCCTGCTGGGAATCAGCACGCCAATCCAGATCACGCTGGGACTTCTGACGGCAACCTTTCTAAAAGATTTTTTCAAGAAGACACAAAACGGGCTGCAGCTTATTAATTTTCTGCCATACATAACCACGCCTGTTGCAGTGGGTATTATCTTTCAGTTGATGTTTGACTGGAAAAGCGGAGTGGTCAACGCATTTTTAAACCTGTTCGGCGCAGAGTCTGTTTACTGGCTGGGACATGCATGGACAGCTCGGGCAGTGGTGATCTTTATGCTGATCTGGAAGAATTACGGATATAAGATGATCATGTTTCTGTCAGGACTCTCCACCATTCCGGATGAATTATACGAGGCAGCTAAGATTGACGGTGCCTCCTGGTGGGCCAGATTTACGAAGATTACCATACCGCTTTTGAAGCCTATATTTGTGTTCGTGATCATCACCAGTGTGATCAACGGATTCAAGCTGTTTGACGAGCCGCAGCTTCTGTTTAACTCCGCAGGACAGCCCACAGGAGGGCCGGATCGTTCCGTGATGACAGTTGTGATGAAATTCTATGACAGCTCCTTTAAGAACTTTGAATTCGGATACGGTTCTGCTCTGGCATATTGTCTGTTTTTGGTGATCGCGGCTGCGTCACTTGTGCTTTTCCGTGTTGTCAATGGAAAGAAAAAGGAGGATTGAGAGTATGAAAAAAACAGTCTGGATAGGGAAAATACCATTATATCTGTTTATGCTGGTCCTGTCAGTCTGTGCCCTGCTTCCTTTCTATATGATGATCGTCATGGGCACACACTACAGCGAGGATTTATATACAGGTGTCAAATTATTCTTCGGAAAATATTTCGTGGAGAATTTTCATGCAGTCATGCGTCAGAACTTTCTGCTCTATTATGCAAACAGCCTGATCGTGGCATGCTGCAATACCATCGGCGGTCTGCTGGTCAGCGCTCTGGCCGGCTATGCATTTGCAAAATATGATTTCAGGGGCAAGAAGCCGCTTTTTGCCATGATCGTGGCAACCCTGGCGATTCCCCAGCAGCTCGGCCTTGTGGGCTTTGTTATGGAGATGAGATGGATTGGGATGAACAACACCCTGTTTCCGCTGATCGTATCCGGTATGGCCAATGCCTTCGGTGTATTCTGGATGCGCCAGTTTATAGAAAGTTCAGTGCCGGATGAGATCATCGAGAGCGGCAGGGTGGACGGATGCAGGGAATTCGGCATCTTTTTCCGGCTGATCATGCCTATTATCCGGCCGGCCCTTATCACGATCTTCCTTCTGTTCTTCTTATGGTCCTGGAACAACTACATGACACCTCTTGTTATGATCAGTGATCAGAAATATTATACCATTCCTCTGTCCATTGCCCTTATCAGCAGTGAGTACAGAACCGATTATGCAGCCAGGATCCTGGCACTGTCCATGGGCACCATTCCTATTCTGATCCTGTTTTCCTTCGGGTCAAAATATCTGATACGCGGACTGGTGGCAGGCAGCGTAAAGGGGTGATGAAATTTATGAAAAGAGAAAGAATACTGGCAGAAAACTGGTATCTGGAGGAACAGGGAAGCGCGGAACAAATGGAGATTCCCGCCATGCCCATGCAGGTTCATGATATTTTATACCATCATGGAAGGATAGGGGATTCCTACCGGTGGGGAAAGACAACAGACTGCAGATGGGTCAACGATAAGACATGGATATACCGGACGGAATTTGAACTTTTATCCTGGGGGGCTGACCGCGGAGAATACCTTTTATTTCTGGAAGGGCTGGATACTTTTGCCGAGATCAGGGTAAACGGGGAATCGGCGGGAAGACATAATGACTGCTATCTGCCGTGCAGACTGGATATCTCTTCTCTTGTACAGCCGGGAAAAAATACACTGGAAATTATCTTCAGTCCAGTGAAGGAAGCCCTGAAAAAGGCGGAGGAAAAATACAGCAGTGTCTTGGCAGAGAAAATGGTGGATTCCTGCCGGTTTCTTAGAAAAACCTTTCATGACTTTACAACCTATTTGGGAAATGATCCGGATTTTTATAAGGTGGGGGTGTTTGGAAAGGTCATTCTGTTTGAAATACCGGACAGACTGCAGATAGATGGGATGGATGTGGAATATTCTCTGAATGAAACCCTTGATACTGCAAAAGTACAGATCCATCCCATGCTGTCCGGGGAAAAGAAGGCCGGCTCGGATGAACGTATGCAGGTGAAGATCCTGTATGGCAGGGAGATGATATGGGAGCAGGAAAAGAGTGCCGGATGCTGTTTTGAAGCTGTGCTGGAAAATGTGCATCTGTGGTGGCCCGCAGGTTACGGCAGGCAGAATCTGTATCAGGTTCGGGCGGAACTCATAAGAGACGGGCAGGTCCTGGATACGTGTCAAAAATCCATTGGCTTCAGGAAGGTCACGGTACAGGGAATGCTGGATTTCCGGATCAACGACAGAACGGTGAAGTTATGGGGCGCTAATCTGACACCGGATCAGGGATACACGCTCTGTGAGGATACAGACAGGATCAGACGGCTTTTAACGCTTGCAAAGGATGCCCATGTAAATACACTCCGCATCTGGGGGGAAGGGGTGCCTTTTGGGGAATTTCTCTACGACTTTGCAGATGAGAACGGCATTCTTTTGTGGCAGGAATTTTTCTGCGGACACACCCAGTACCCGGATGTGGATGAGGTGAAGGAAAAGATACTGCAGGAAGCAGAATATATGATAAGGAGCAGAAAGCATCATCCCTCCATTCTGCTCTGGTGCGGAGGGAATGAGTGCTATCTGAGCCGGGATTTCGCCGCACCGTCAAGGCCTTACCTGGCGGCAGATTTCTTTGAATATGATTTGAAAAGGCTGTGCCTCAGGCTGGACCCGGACCGGTATTATCATGTAAATTCACCGTTTTTTGGAAGCTATTCTAATGAACCGGGGAAGGGAGATACGCACAGTTATACCAATTCCTGGTATGTGCCGGGAAGTGACTATCCTCTCTTTGCCAGTGAAAATCTGAGGGTTTCCTTTCCTGGTGTGAAGACACTGAAACGGTATCTGAAGACGGATACGCTTCCAAAGCCGGAAAGGCAGAGACACGGCAGCCTGCCGTGGCCAGAAGCCTATGAGAAGATCACGTCAGCGGAGTCCTGGAAGAAGATTCCCGCCATTGAGGAATTCTATGACCCGGAATGCGCGGAGGAAATGGTTTATCAGTATGGGGCAGCAGCAGGACAGTACATCAAAGATACGGCAGAGCGGTACAGAAGAGGAAAAAAGGCGGACAATGCGGCAGGGGAAAGAAACTGCAGAGGGCATTTTATATGGAAATGGAATACCACGTTTCCACACATTTACAGCTCCATGCTGGATTTTTATCTGGAACAGAAAATGCCGTATTATTATTTGAAACGGGCATATGAACCGCTCTGTGTACAGGTGGAGGTATCGGATCATCTGTATGTATGGCTTGTCAATGATACGGGCATGCCGGTGGAGGGGCGTATTCGGGCGGAACTTTTTGATCTGCAGGGGAACTGTTTTGTGAAGAGAGAGGAATTTCCGGTGAAATGTGATGCAGGGGAAAGTGTCCTGGCAGGGAGGCTTAATTCCTTTGGCCAGTTCACACGGGACAAGATCATCAGAGCTGTTTTCTGTGACCATAAGGGGCAGACAGCAGCGGAAAATCACGCATTTGCAGATATAGAAAGACATCTTGTTTTTCCGCAGTCCGGGATAGAAATGTGGAAAGAAAAAGATGAAATCTGCCTCAGAGCCAGGCAGTTTGCTCGTTGTGTGGAACTTTGCGGAGAGGAAGACGGAGACGCTTATTGGTGGGATTTCCGGGATAATTATTTTGACCTTTTCCCAGGTGAGATCAAGAGAGTGGGATATGGGAACAGACACAGAAGCGGAACGATCAAAGCCAGAGCGGTATATGATAAAGCAGTTGCAGAACTGAATATCTGAATTTAGGATCAGATGCTGAAATTTTGGCCGGATACTGAAATAAGCATGGGTACCGGCAGATAGAAACAGGGAACAGTGAGGAGGAAAATAGTATGAAATACAGAAGATTCGGAAAAACAGAACTTAAGGTATCAGAAATCGGATTCGGAGCATGGGCGATCGGAGGCTCCGGCTGGGGAGAGGGATGCGATGACGCTCTTTCCATGGAGGCTCTCGCCTGTGCATGGGAGGAAGGTGTGAATTTATACGACACCTGTGATTCCTATGGGAATGGGCACAGTGAGGAACTGATAGGCAGATTTTTGACGGGAAAACGTGACAAAGCAGTGATCGTGACAAAAGGGGGCACCAACTTCCGCGTACCGGAAAGGAGTAAAAATTTCACCAGAGAATACCTGAAAATGAGCCTTGACGAGAGCCCGAAAAGACTGCAGACAGACTATGTGGATGTCTATCTTCTCCATGTGCCGGATGCGGGATGGCAGGACAGGGAGCAGGTGCTGGATACCATGAAAGAGCTGAAACGTTCCGGAAAGGCCAGGTTCTGCGGACTTGCCATGTGGGGAGCAGCGGATACGCTCCATGCCTTTGAGGCAGATAAAGATGGCGTCATTGAGGCCCTCGAATGTCCCTTTAATATTCTCAATAAATCCAATCTGGAAGTAGTAAGAATCGCCGAAGAAAGGGATATTCCCGTCCTCACCAGTCAGCCTCTGGCAAGCGGCATTCTCACCGGAAAATACCCGGCAGATACAAAATTCTCACAGGGAGATAACCGAGCGGGTTTCTGGACAGAAAAACGCTTTGCCGCAGTGGAAAAAGATATGGAGATCATCCGCTCCTGTGTTAAAGAACCGGTACAAAACATGGCACAGCTTGCCCTTGCCTACAACCTGAATTATCCCGGGATCACCTGTGTCATACCCGGCGCCAAAAACGCGTCCCAGGTCAGAAAAAATGTGTCTGCCAGCGGAATCGTTCTTGACGGCAGTGTTATGGAAAAACTAAAAGGAACAGAAGGATTTGTATTCTGACCGGATACGGAGTGTTCTATGAAAACAAATGTAGAGCTGAAAGACGGATGGAGTCTGAAAAAAGCTGGGGAAGATAGGGAGTGGTTACCCGTGAGAAATATGCCTGCCCAGGTACAGGATATTTTATATGACCATGGTCTTTTGTCGGAAGAATTCAGGCTGGGATGGTGTGAAAAAGCACTTTTTATCGGGGAATCAGACTGGATATACCGATGCTGTTTTGCCGGTGAGAAAGGCAGAAAATGCAGGCTGTTTTTCGGGGGACTGGACACCGTGGCGGACATCTGGCTGAATGGCAGAAAATTGGGCAGAAGTGAGGATTTTTATCTCCCCGCAGAGTTTGAAGTCTCAGATCTTCTGGAAGAGAACAATACCCTTTATCTGCATTTTATAAGTCCCATCTCTTATATGGGAGAACAGGAATGGAAGGAAAAGTGGAACGGATCTGTTCTGCGCTGCAAAACAGTCAGAAAACCGATACATGATTTTCCGCCGGAAAAAATGGAAAAGGGAAGCAGCTACCAGGGGGCAGTGCCCTATTTCACACCCGTAGGCGTATATGCACCGGTATCTCTTGTATATTATGAGGAAGAAGAGATCAAGGAGGATTTCATACAGGCCAGAGTGGAGGAGGATGGGCGTGGTGTGCTCTCCATAGAAATGAGGGGCACCGGGAGACCGGATCATCTGACGGTACACTGGAACTTCCCTTCGGAGGACGGAAACGGAACACCGGGCAGGGGCCAAATGCAGAGTTTCAGGCCTGAGGTCAACGGGTACGGCTGGAGCATCCGGGAAGAGATAGAGGTGGAGGACCCGCCTCTGTGGTGGCCGAGGGGATTCGGGAGACAGAACCTGGCGGATATATGTATAGAACTGTGGAAGAACGGGAAGGTCTGTGACCGCCTTTTGAAAAGGGCCGGGTTTCGCAGCGTGGAGATGGATGTGCCTTTTGCATACCGGATCAATGGGAAAAAGGTGAGGCTGTTTGGCGGAAGTCTGGACCCTCTGCAGGGTTACACGCATTGTTATCAGCCGGAGCGGGAACAGCGTCTCTTTGAGATGGTGGAGAATGCCAATATGAACACGCTTCGCATCTGGGGCGAAGGCATTCCACTGCCGGATGCATTTTATGAGGAATGTGACAGACGCGGCATCCTTGTCTGGCAGGAGTTTTTTCTCGGACATGGAGCCTATCCCGACAGTCAGAAGATTAGGGAACTCTGCAAAAAAGAAGCGGAGTTCCTTGTAAGGAGGCTCAGACATCATCCCTCCCTGCTTCTGTGGTGCGGGGGAAATGAAACCTTAATGGGAGCGGAATTTCAGGGATGCTGTCCCTATGGAAAAGAGATTTTCCTGGAAGATTTCCCGGAGATCGCACAGCGCCTTGACAAAGACAGATATTATCATCCCAATTCACCCTATGGCGGAGAGTGGGCCAATGATCCCAGGGCAGGCGATCTGCATACCTATGATTGTGTGTGGGAATATCCTTATAAATCCTATCCGAATTTTATCAGCGAGCATATCAGAACCGCGCCTCCAGTGAAACACAGTCTGGAAAAAATGATCCATGGGGACATTTGGCCGAAGGGATTTACAGGACAGGTTTTGGACGGCAGCAGCAATAGTATGCCGGATACCTGGCTGGAGCGGAGCCATATTTCAGCCCAGGGGCAGCGAAAAACGGGTGACTATTGGGAATTTTACGATGCAGAGAATGCGGAGGATCTTCTATACCGCTTTGGTGCGGCTTACGGAAAGGAAATCAGGCGGTACGGCGAGCAGGTGAGAATCGGCAGCAGAGAACCTGAGGTGTATTCCGGCCGTTCCAAGGGATATTTTGCCTGCAAACTGGTGGACACGTGGCCGAAGGTCTACTGTGCGGCCATAGACTTTTTTCAGGAGGGATATATTCCTTATTACTCGCTAAAGCGTGTGTTTTCACCGGTTCTTTTGTGCTTCCAGAAGGAGGAAAGCATCCGTCTGTGGTGCGTCAATGATTCCGGGGAAGAGGCAGCAGGATCAGTACGATATGGGCTTTTTCATATTGTGAGCGGGCAGATACAGAAGGTAAAGGAGAAGAAAATCTCTGTGCCGCAGGGGGATGCAGTGCTTCTTGATGATTTGGCTGACTTTCGGTTTTTCTCGAAGGACTGTGCTCTGTTCGCGGTTCTCTGTGATGAAAAGGGAAACGAGGTTTCGGTATGTATTGATTATGTGGATATAGAAAGACATCTGAAATTTCCAAATGCCGGTTTGAAACTGGAAATGCGCGGAGATGAACTGGTGATCACTGCGGACAGATTTGCGCGCTGTGTGCAGATAACCGGGGAGCAGGACGGCGATCCATTCGGCTGGCTGTTTTCAGACAATTATTTCGATATGCTGCCGGGGCAGAGGAAGACGGTAAAGATACTGGGAAATAAAGAATATGGAACCATTTGTGTGAAGGCGCAGTATGGGGGCTGTGAAAAGATAAGATATAACAGAGAGGATAAAACGGATGGAACGAATTTTACTGCAGAAAGGCTGGAAACTGCTGGGACCGGACAACAGGGAACTGGACATAGAAAAAATGCCGTGCCAGGTCCATGATATTTTGTTGGACCATCAGCAGATTCCAAATCCCAATATTACCGGGATCAACGAGAACCGGTGGATTGGAGAGGCGGAATGGTGTTACAGAACCGAGTTTGAGGTAGAGGATGATTCAGGAGAATGGAATCTCTGTTTTCAGGGACTTGATACATTTGTGGAGATCTATCTGAACGGCGAACTGGCAGGGGAAAATAAAAGTGCATATATGCCTCTGGTGCTGCATGGCATTGCCGGCATGCAGAAAAGAAATCTGCTTGAATTGAAAGTGAAGCCGCCGCGGCAGGAGCTTCAAAAGATAACCCTTCCAAAGAAATACAAAGACAGGGTACCGGAGTTTTGTAAAGCCAGGGTATTCCGCTCCGGATACCATGAATTTTCGGGACCGAAACCGGATCTGATCCGGATGGGAGTCTACGGAAATATTTATTTGGAGAGAGTGGGCTATGACGGCATACAGGAAGCGGTTATGGATGTCAGCGTAAACGCAGGTCTGGATGAGGGAAAGGTTAGGATTGACTTTACTTATTTCCACCCGGAGGCTGAAAGGGTGCTGGAGTACAGGATAACAGATATGCAGGGAAGCGTCATCTGTGAGGGAACAGAGACAGAACATACAGCTTATCTGGAAATCCCTGTATCGAATCCCAGATTATGGCAGCCCAGGTCCCACGGAGCGGCGGAGCTTTATGATGTGGAGGTGTCAGAAAAAAGAGGAGATACAGTCCTGGATGTCTATAAAAGGCAGTTCGGCTTCCGAAGAATGGAAAGGAAGGGGGATATGGATTTTTCCGTAAACGGCAGACCCCTGAAACTGTGGGGGGCAAATCTTGCGCATGCAGATACTCTTACCGGCTGTTACGGCAGAGTGAAGGAAAAGCTGTATGGACTGCTGGATCTGGCTGAAATGGGGAATTTTAACTGTCTTCGCATCTGGGGAGAGAGTGAAATCCTGGATGATGATTTTTATAGTGCGTGCGACAGAAGAGGGATATTGCTGTGGCAGGATTTTTATCTGGGATTTCATATGTACAGTGAGGAAGAGGAGATGCTTTCCATGTGCAGACAGGAGGCAGAGACTCTGGTGAAGAGACTGAAGCATCATCCCTCCATTCTGCTCTGGTGCGGAGGAAATGAGATGTATTGGTCCCGGGATATGCAGTATAAGGGAGAATACTGTTTCGGTGAAAAAATATTCTGTGAAGTGTTTCCAAATGTCTGCCGGAAATTGGACCTCGGAAGATATTATCACAGAACCTCTCCCTTTGGAGGTGATTTCTCCAATGACCCGAAGGGCGGAGATACGCATGGATACACCCATCTGTGGTTTGTTCCGGGAAGAGACTATCCTGTATTCTTAAGTGAAAACTGCAGAGTATCGGCGCCTGAACTGAAGACCATGAAAAAGATGATGAAGCCTGAGGAGCTGTGGCCAGCAGGATATCAGAATGTAAGTACTAAAAGAAAACCGCTGGCCTGGCCGGACACCTGGAACCTTCATAATACAAATGACGGAGCAGTCAAATTAGGGCCTGTGGAACATTACTATGACGCGGAAAATGCAGAGGAGCTTATTTACCGGATCGGCATGGCTCACAGTGAGTATATCAGAAGAGAAGTGGAGCGGTTCCGAAGAGGTAGATCGGAAGCGGATGCAGATAAGACACGCAAGACAAAAGGACATCTTCTGTGGAAATTTAATAACAACAGCAATATCATTTCGTATGGGGTCGTGGACTATTTCAATGAGCCTATGCGGGCCTACTATGCGCTGAAAAGAGCGTATGAGCCGTTTCAGATTTCTTTTTCCATAGGAAATCATATTACTTTGTGGGCCGTCAACGATACGCCTGAGAAAAAGGAAGGAATCGTGAGAGCACAGCTTTTCAGTCCCGGAAAGAATCAGGTGGAGGATGAACTGGAAATACCGTTTTCCTGCTGTCCGGATGAATCCGTTTTAATCGGTGATCTGGATGCTTTCGGACAGTTTAAAAAGGATTGTGTTCTTGCGGCATTTGCGGAAGATGATAGGGGCAATGTCATGGCGGAATCCATGGATCTTGTGGAGATGGAAAGACGGATCACCTTCCCGGGAAGCGGAAAATTATCCTGTATCTCAGAGGCGGGGATACTTGTACTGAAAACGGATACCTTTGCAAGATGCGTGGAACTGCGGGGAGGAGAGGACGGAGAAGAATTCGGCTGGATTTTTGAGGATAATTACTTTGACCTGCTTCCCGGAGTGGAGAAGAGGATTGCGGTCTATGGAAAACATGAGAGAGGGGCAGTACAGATCAAGCCATATTATTGGAAGAAAGGGATTACCGTACAGTATTTAAAGAAGTGACATGAGAGGCATAAAGCTGATGTTCGTTTCCGGAGGAGATGGGCATCAGCTTTTTGATGTGCACTTTTGGCAGGAGGATGCCCGCAGGCGACTGTGCTCCGGCGCGTAAGTCCGGCTTAGAACGTGGTTGAAAATAAGGATTTATGTGGAAAACCAGGATTATAAATATATTTTGATATATAAATAATATCTTATCTCTGATATAATAAAAAACAGATAACAAGAGGTATTGGTAAATTTTGAAGGCCCCTCTGTAGCAGACTGTGCTGATTCAAATGTCAGTATCCGGGGCGCATAAATGTTTCAGTGTGATATCTGTGTCCGGACACCGGAAAAATTTACCTCAAAACAAAAAAGCGGAGGAAGAGTATGGCACATTCAAAGAGTCAAAATGCCTGTCTTGTATGCGGCAAAGAGTTAATTTATCATGAAGAAAGCGTGGAAATGGAGTGCATATACTGCCATAAAAAATTTATGAGCAATGCGGCCTGTGCGGACGGCCACTATGTATGTGATACCTGCCATTCTAAAAAAGGGATTGAAGCCGTAAAAGAGATCTGTCTGCATAGTAAATCAAAGAATCCGTATGAAATTGCGGTTCAGATGATGGAAACCCCATTTATCCATATGCATGGTCCGGAAAATCATGTGCTGGTGGGAGCTGCTCTGCTGGCAGCTTATAAAAATGCAGGCGGTGACATCGAATTGGATACGGTAATAGAAGAGATGAAAAAACGCGGCAGTCAGGTGCCGGGAGGTACATGCGGCTTTTGGGGATGCTGCGGTGCAGCAGTCAGCACCGGAATCTTTGTCAGTCTCGTCACAGGTGCCACACCTTTAAGCGGAAAAAGCTGGGGTCTTTCCAATCAGATGACATCCAGGGCGCTGGCACAAATCGGAGCCATTGACGGCCCCAGATGCTGCAAGAGGAATGCTTTCCTTGCCATGAAAGAGGCCGTGCGGTTTGCAGAGGAGCATTTACCAAACGCAGAAGGCAAAACGATTCAGATGGAACTGCCGGATGAGATCATATGCACGTTTACAAGTAAAAACCATCAGTGTATCGGGAAAAGATGCCCGTTTAATGCGGTAAACCATAAAAAGAAAACAGAATGATTACGGCTGCAGCCAGATAAAGGGGCTTTCATCGGGTACAGTGGATAGATTCCAAAATGAGGTGAAACATATGATTATATACACAGCAAGACACGGACAGACAGAATGGAATGCTCTCCATAAAGTCTGCGGCAGAACAGATGTGGATTTAACCCCGGAAGGATATAAGCAGGCTGAAGCATTGGCCGAAAATGTATCCGGGTGCCGCATCCATATGATCTATTCCTCACCCCTGCGCCGCGCGGCGGAAACCAGCAGAATAATTTCAGAGCGAATGGGAATCCCCTATTTCACAGACAACAGACTGATGGAACAGGACTATGGCATTTATGAGGGCGTGGATAGAAAAAATGAGGATTTTCTGAGGAATAAGAAAAATTTTGCGTTCCGTTATCCCAGCGGGGAATCCATGATGCAGACTGCCGTTCGTGTGTATGGGCTGTTGGATGAGATCAGAGAAAAAGAGGCAGGTAAAAATGTTTTACTGGTCAGCCATGGCGGAGTCTGCCGGGTCATCAGATCTTATTTTGTGGATATGACAAACGAGGAGTATTTCAATTATACGCAGAAAAACGGAGCTCTGGAGGTATACGAATACAGATGAAAGACAGTTTGAACAGGGTATTGGGCATGCATGTCAAAGTGATCATAGACAGGCCTCTGGGCAGCTATCATCCGGAACACAAAGACCTGTATTATCCCATTAATTATGGATATATCGAAGGAATCCTGGCTGCTGACCAGGAGGAACAGGACGTCTATTTTATGGGCATCCATGAACCTGTCGAATGCGCGGAGGGTGTTATCATCGCTGTGATCCACCGGAAAAACGATGTGGAGGATAAGTGGGTGGCAGCTCCTGAGAATATGAAATTCAGCATTGATGAGATAGAAAAGGCAGTGCATTTTCAGGAACAATACTTTGATCATGAGATTCTGATGCAGGATACGCATGAATAAAAGGGTATCAAACACAAACAACGAAAGAAGGGATAAGATGGGAGAACTATCAAAGCTTCTGAATATCGGCCCGGTGGTAGAAGAACAACTCAATCAGGTCGGAATCACTACTTATGACCAGTTAAAAGAAATAGGAAGCAGGCAGGCATGGTTAAAGATCAAAGCCATCGATGATTCTGCCTGCATCCACCGTCTGTATGGCCTGGAAGGGGCAGTACAGGGAGTGAAAAAGAGCCAGCTTTCACCGGAAGTAAAAGCCGAATTGAAAGAATTCTATCATCACTGTAAATAACCGATAAACAAATCCTGCCGCCCGTAAAATCCACATGCCGGTTCAGGAAAGAAATACAGCCGCACAGTATACGGAAGAATCATACTGTGCGGCTGTTTTATGTCCTTATGCTTTAGAGGGTGCATGAGACAATTGTTTACTTACTTAAGCCGTTAATCATTTCAGAAAGTTCCTGATCATCGCAGCTAAAAGGAAGGGTGAGTGTATTTCCCGGTTCCTGATAGAGAGAGACAGTTTCCAGTGCGTGGGGATTACCTGCCCAGGCACGCCTTGCGACACCACACATGACATCATAGTTCACTGCACGGCAGATGATCTCATCCACCTCAGGAGAACCGTCCAGGAGCAGGCCGTAGCCGCAGCTCTGAGAATTGCCGATGCCGGTTCCGCCGCCGTTGTGCATGGTCATCATGGTCATTCCCATGGCAGCGTCACCGCCGTAGACAAGTGCGGACATGTCTGCGGTTATGTTGCTGCCGTCATGGATGTTGGAGGTTTCTCTTGAGGGTGCATCCACACCTCCGGTATCCATGTGATCCCGGCCCATCATGATAGGCCCGGTTTTGCCTTCCCGTACCAGACGGTTGAAGGCAAGCGCGATCTTTTTCCTTGTCTCGCCGTCCTGATAAAGGATTCGGGCCTGAGTACCGATGACCAGATTGTTTTCACCTGCGTGTTTGATCCACAGATAGTTGTCATAGTCCTGGAACCGGCGGTCTTTGTCAATACAGTCCATTGCGGTCTGGTCTGTAAGTGCAAGATCTTCCGGTTTTCCGCTTAATACAACCCAGCGGAAGGGTCCGTAACCATAATCGAAGAGGGTCGGCCCCATGAATTCTTCCACAAAGGATTTGTAGATGAATCCATCCAGATCATTTACTCCGTTCCGGCACACTTCCCTGATTCCGATGTCATACATTGTAGTAGTCAGACTGTTTCCGTAGTCGAAGAAATAGGTACCTCTGGAACGCAGGATTTCGATCAGTTCGTGATGCCGGAACAGTGTTTTCTTTACTTTTTCTTCAAATAAAGGTTTGTTTTCGGCAAGCATTTTTGTCCGCTCTTCAAAGGTAAGACCCTGTGGACAGTACCCGCCGTCAAATGCCACATGGCAGGATGTCTGGTCTGTGAGCAGGTCGATTTTCTGGTCTGTTTCCACCGCGTATTCCAGCAGATCTACGATATTTCCATGGAAGGCAATGGAGACCGGTTCCTTTTTTTCCTGATATTCTTTTGCAAGTGCAAAGGCTTCTTCGGGGGTACGTGCCATGGATTTTATCCATCCCAGGCGCATACGCAGCTCTATTTTAGAGACGTCCACCTCTGCGATGATGCCCACGCCCTGGCAAAGCTCAATGGCTTTACCCTGCGCCCCGCTCATGCCTCCAAGGCCTGCTGAAACCAGCAGGTTTCCGCGGAGGACTTCCTCATTGCTTTTGTGAAGGATCTGCCTGGCTGCTGCCAGGAAGGTAGAATACGTACCGTGCACAATTCCCTGGGAGCCGATATAAAACCAGCCTCCGGCGGTAAACTGACCATAATTGGTGACTCCAAGGGCAGCGCAGCGATTCCACTGTTCCAGATTATTATATTTACCTACCATGAGACCATTGGCAAGAATGACCCTGGGGCAGGAGCGGGCTGATTTGAAAAGTCCTACGGGATGACCGGAGCTGACTACAAGAGTCTGTTCTTCTGTGATTTGTTCCAGGTATTTTTTTATGAGCCTGTACTGCATCCAGTTCTGGCATACCTGTCCGGTTTCTCCGTATGTGACCAGTTCGTAGGGATAAAGTGCCACATCAAAATTCAGGTTATTGTCGATCATGACCTGAATGGCCTTTCCGGCCAGGCATTTCCCTTTGTATTCGTCCACGGGTTTTCCGTAGATAGCTCCGTGGGGACGGAAACGGTAGCCGTAGATCCGGCCGTGTTCCATAAGTTCCTGGTAAAATTCAGGAATGATCTCCCGGTGGTATTCGGGGGGAATATAACGCAGAGCGTTTTTGAGGGCAAGCTTTACGTCTGCCTCACTCAGTGCAACCTCCCGCTTCGGTGCCCGGCGTACTGCCGGGTCGAAGGTACCGGGGGAGGGGAGAGGCCCCTCCCATGCATATAAAATAGTGTCCATATTGTATATCCTTCCCTGCCTTTACAGACTGCGTGCCAGCTCGTAGGCATCCCAGACTGCATACATAATATTGCGTACTCTCCGTGCGTCACCCAGCAGATAAATCTCATTTTCTTCCAGGCTTAACTGCTCGTAAAGTGAATTGTTGGAGGTATATCCGATGGCACAGACAAATGTGTCAGCGTCTAATTTGTGCTCTTCACCGTCTTTTGTGTAGGTCACCGTGTTTCCTTCGATGCATTTGACGCCTGCGCCTGCAATCTGCTGTACATGGTGGAAGTGCAGCAGATCCTTCAGCATGATCTTATTCATATGGGGAACCGGTGCCCCTGCAGATAAAATCTCAGGCAGGGCTTCCAGTATCGTCACCTGTTTCCCGTTTTCAGCCAGGTCAAGGGCCAGTTCGCATCCTACAAGACCGCCGCCGATGATGACGGTATGGCTGCCCGGTTTGATCTCGCCGGAGAAGATGCGCTCTGCAGGGTACATATCGTGATTTCCCGGCAGACGGAGGGTCCGCGGCGTGGAACCGGTGGCAACGATCACGGCGTCATGGGGATAGGATTTCAGGGTTTCTGCCGTAACAGCAGTATTGTAATGAATCTCCACACCCATTTCCTCCAGGGTTCTCTGATACCAGTCAATCAGCTTTAAGTCATCGTGCTTGAATGAAGGTGCACCTGCCAGATGAAGGGAGCCGCCCGGCCGGTTGCTTTTTTCCAGGATGACAGGGGAATGTCCTCTGAGTTTCAGTACTCTTGCTGCCTCCATACCTGCCACGCCGGCGCCGATGATGAGAATCTTTTTCTGTACACATGCGGGCTTCAGATCATAGTATGTCTCTCTTCCGCAGGAAGGGTTCACTGCGCAGGAAACAGGTTTGGCGGTGATAAGCCGGTTCATACAGCCCTCATGGCATCCGAGACAGGGGCGGACAAACTCGAATCTGCCGCTTCGGATTTTATTTACCGTGTCAGGGTCAGCCAGAAGACTTCTGCCCAGGGCGATCAGGTCGGTTTTGCCATCCCGCAGGGCTTCGGAAGCCAGGTCCGGATTTTCCATGCGTCCGGCAATGAGGATGGGGACATCCATTTCTTTTTTCAGAATTTCGCCGAAGGGAAGGTTCATTCCCTTTTCAAAATACATAGGCGGATGGGACCAGTACCAGGAATCATAGGCTCCGGCATCCACATCCAGTGCATCGTAGCCTGCTTTGACCAGAATCTTGGCAGCTTCGATACCTTCCGGGATATCACGGCCGAGTTCTTCAAATTCTTCGCCGGGAAGGCCACCCTGGCGCACGCCTTTTATGTAGGATTTTAAACAGTAGCGAAGGATGACCGGGAATTTCTCACCGCATTTTTTCTTGATATTCTGCACTACTTCACAGGCAAACCGGAGACGGTTCTCCAGGCATCCGCCGTATTCATCCGTCCGTTTGTTAAAGAACGGAATGGCAAACTGATCCAGAAGATATCCCTCATGGACGGCATGGATTTCAATACCGTCAAAGCCTGCCTGCTGGCAGATTTTTGCCGTATCGCCGCATCGTTCTACGATGGTATGGATCTCATCCACGGTCAGTTCCCTGCACATAAGGTTCTCATCCCAGTAACTGCTGATCGGGGAGGGGGCGATGGGGGGCTGTCCGCAGAGCAGGTGAGGTTTCAGCACACGGCCGAAGCCGGCAGTGAGCTGAGTGAAAATTTTGGAGCCGTAAGCGTGGACACGCTCACACATTTCCGCTGTGTTCATGATAAATGTGGAAGGGTTGTCCGTGGGGCACGGCATGGTTCCGTCCACTGCTTTTTCAATATCGTTTTCCGCGTAAATGGTACCTGTGATGATGAGGCCCACACCGCCTTTGGCCCTTGCCACATAGTATTCAATTCCGCGTTCGTTAAATGTATTCTCAGCGGTTACCATACCGCCGGTGCCCATGGCTGCCATCACATATCTGTTTTTCAGGGTACAGCCTGCCAATTGGTAAGGCTCAAATAAGATTTTATGGTTTTCTTTCATGATTTTCACACTCCGAATATAGATTTACCGGTTTGTCACACCAGTATTTTTGCCATCAGCGCTACCATTGGAATCAGAATGATGGTGCGGATGAAGAAAATTTTAACAAGGTCTCCGAAGCCTACGGGAATATCAGATTCCAGCATGGCGTTGGCACTCTCCGTAAAGAATATGATCTGTGATGTGGACAGCACAACAACGAAAAACGCACTGGCCGCAGCCACAGCTTTGCCTTTGATCAGGGTTGCCGGTATGGACAACGCAAAGATTCCCACAATGGAGGAAGCAGCAATCTGCTGTGCATCCGGAAGTCCTAAGAGACTTAAGATCGGTGCCATGGGAATGGCAATCCATTTGGCAATAGGTGTATAGTTAAAAATCAGAAGGCAGATAACGGAAAGGGATACAATAAAAGCATTTACCTTGATACCAAACATAAAAGAAGATTTCAGCTGTTCTAAAAATACAGTGAATTTTGTTCCCGATGCTTTTTCCAGGGCATCCTGGTACGCGGTGGGAAATGTCTGGCCACTGTAGTGTTCCGGTTTTCTCTGGGCCTCTGTCTGTACGGTTCCGTCAATATAGGTATCCGGTTTTCTGGACAGCGGAGGAATACGGATCATAATTGCCGCCAGTACAAATACACAGATAAAAGCCGCCAGTACAACCTCGCTGTAGAGATTTTCTATTCCTGCAATGGATGACAGGAAGGCAAAACCGCCCAGACTGGCAATACTGAAGTTGGTGGTGATGGAGCTGGCTTCTCTGGCTGTATATACTTTCTTCTGATACAGGTCATTGGTGATCATAACGCCTGCCGCGGGAGCTGCCACAAAGGAAGAAATAGCATCCACAGCCGATTTGCCGGGTACCTTATAGACACGGCGCATGATCGGCTCGAGCAGTTTTCCCAGAAATTCCAGAAAACCGAATTCTGTGATAAAGGCAACCAGGGTTCCGGCTACCATGATGGCAAAGAACGAATCAGCGGCAATGCTCAGAGAGGTCTCTCCGATCTCCGGGTCTATAATGGGAGCAGGCCCAATCTGGAAGATAGCCATGACACTGAAAATAGCTGCAGTGACATAGGTAAAGTAGGAGAAAAGATTATCTTTCTGATAAGTGCTTTTCAGGATGCCGGGTACATTTTTTCCGTATTTTACATAGATGCTGGCTGCCAGTACAACAAGGCAGGAAATCATAACAAAAATATACTGGACTTTTGGACCAAGTGCAGTCTGAATGATGTCCATGATATGTACCATGGGCACTTTTTTGTTGCCATTGTAAGGAATGGTAACAAAGAAAAGAAAAACACCGATAATACTGCAGATAAAGAAACGTACTTTAATGCTTGAGCTGTATTCTTTTTTATTTTCCATATTTAACTCCTATATTCTTTAAAAGACGATGGGGCCGCAGGCGTTTTCCACTGCCTGGAGCAGGCTGTCATCAGCAAGCAGTTCTTCACAGGTATTGATTTCAGGGTAGAGCTCACGGTCTTTGTCATAGAATGGGATTCTGCTGCGGACCATGTCATAGGCTGCTTTTGTTCCTTTTCCAAGCGCACCCTTTTTACCGGCATCTGACTGGCTTCTTAAATCAATTGCCTGGCAGGCACAGAGAATTTCCATAGCCAGTACACGACGTACATTTTCGGCAATATCCCGGGCTGTTCTTGCGGAGATGGTGCCCATGGATACATGGTCTTCCTGGTTGGCGGAAGAAGGAATGCTGTCCACGCAGGCCGGATGAGCCAGTATTTTATTCTCAGATACCAGGGCAGCAGCACAATACTGCACGATCATATAACCGGAATTCAGTCCGCCGCCCTCTACCAGGAATGCGGGAAGTCCGTAGTTGAGGGCCGGATTTACAAGACGCTCAATACGGCGTTCTGCCACATCTGCAAGTTCAGCGACAGCGATACCGAGGAAATCAAAGGTGAGAGCCATGGGCTGTCCGTGGAAGTTTCCGCCGGAAATGACCTCCTGGGTCTCCGGGAAGATGATCGGGTTGTCTGTTACCGAGTTCATTTCCACTTCTATCTGGTCAATAATGTAATTCAGGGCATTTTTAGATGCACCGTGAATCTGGGGCAGACAGCGCAGGGTGTATGGGTCCTGTACGCGAAGCTCGCCCTGCTCTGTCGTCATCTGACTGCCTTCCAGCAGTTCATTTAAAATGCGGGCGGTGTCGATCTGGCCTTTGTGCGGGCGGGTGAGATGGACCTGTGGTTTCAGTGCTGTTGTGATACCGTTCAGTGCTTCAAAGGAGAGGGCTGCCGCGATATCTCCGTATTTGATCAGGCGGATGGCATCATATACTGTGAGGGCTCCCACAGCGGTCATGACCTGTGTTCCGTTGATCAGCGCAATGCCTTCTTTTTCATGAAGGTTGATGACCGGGATTCCTGCTTTTTCCATGGCCTCTCTGCCCGGATAAATGTGTCCCTCATATTCAGCAAGCCCCATGCCCATCATGGGAAGCACCATGTGGGAGAGCGGAGCCAGATCGCCGCTGGCACCCAGAGAGCCTTTCTGCGGAATGACGGGGTGCAGATGTTTGTTCAGCATGGCAACCAGGGTTTCCACTGTCTCGAGACGTGCACCGGAGAAGCCTTTTGCCAGATTGTTCAGACGGAGCAGAATGATGCCGCGGACTACTTCTGCCGGGAATGCCTCTCCGGCTCCCACTGCATGGGTCATGATCACGTTTTTCTGAAGCTGTACACAGTCCTCTTTGGAAATGACAACATCGCTGAATTTGCCGAATCCTGTGGTAACACCATAAACGACTTCTTCGCGTTCTACAAAATCATCAATGATTTTTCTGGATGCACGGATGCGTTCCACTGCCTCCTTGTCCAGTTCCACGAAAGCGTCAAAACGGCAGACTGCCACCAATTCGTCCAGCGTCAGTGTTTCCCCTGTTATTACTACTGTTTGCATAAAAAATCCTCCTCTTTTTTATATGTGGTTTTTCTATAAACTTCACACGCTTTTCTTTTATTATAGACAACAGATGTCAGTTTATCGTCACTTTCTGACTTGACATGTCATGCAAATTAAAGTTTTAACAGGAAAAAGTGAAAAAGGAGGAGATGTTCAGGATGACGATTCAATGAATTCTTTACGGAATGCGAAAATTCAGATATAATGTAAGGCAGATATTTCAGATATGTTCCAGTGACATAAACTATATATCAGCAAAGGGGAAAACAGGAAAAATGAAAATTACGGTTCATTTTCTGGGAAAACCGGAGATCATCAGGGACGGGGTCCGGGTGGTGATCCCGCAGAAAAAGATTCAGGCATTGCTATTATATCTTCTTTTTAATGAGAGCTGTTCCAGGGATGAGCTGGCAGCCCTGTTCTGGGAGGAGCAAAGTGAGGAGGGAGCCAGGCGAAATCTGCGGAACAGCCTGTATAAGCTGCGGACACTGTTGGGGGATGGTGTTCTTGTGACCATGGGGAAAGAGTATATCAAGCTGGACCCGGAGATAGAGATTGTCAGGGATACCGATGTATTTCTCATGGACAATGGTGAAAAATATCTGCTGCAGATGGAGAACTGCTGCTTTTTAGATAAGTTTCATCTGAAAAATTGTGTCGGGTTTGAAAAGTGGGTGAGCAGTATTCAGAATGTGTATGAGAAGCTGTTTGTGGACCGTTTTCTTCCTGCCATGAAAAAATGCATGGAGAGAGAGGATTACACTGCGGCGGAGGGATATGCAAGGAAAATACTGCTCCTGGACCCTTATCAGGAGAGGGCCTGCTGTGCGCTGATGCAGATTTATGCGGCGCGCAGGGATTATAACAAGGCGGTACTGGTCTATACCGGGTTTGCGGAGAATCTGAAGAAGGATGTGGGAGTGGAGCCGGAGCCACGTACAAAGGACCAGTATGAAAAAATCCTGCTCATGCGCAAACGGCGCAGGGAGGAAGGGGACGGCTCTCTCTACGGCGGCCATCTGCAGGCTGTGGCAGAGCTCTCCAAGGAGTATCTCAGATACAGCCGCAGGGAGGAGGCGGATATCTGCATTCTCTGCGGAAGTGTTGGCATGGGGAAATCCATGGTCTTAAAAACGTTTATTGAGAGTATGGAGAACGCAAGGGTGATCTCCGTGGAGTTCCAGGTTTCAGACCAGCAGGTCAGATATCTGGCTTTGGAGAAAGTGATGGAGCAGATCTGTGACAGATGCCGTATTGCTCTTCCCCAGGAGAATATGGAATTCTTCGGGGGAAACAGTGATATCTGTTACAGGAACCGGATGGAGATCATGATGAAGGCGGTCAGGAGAAAGGACGGCAATTATATTCTGCTGCTGAGGAACATGGAATCCGTGGATGAACAGAGTCTCAATCTGCTTATCTCCTGTTTTTTTGAGCGTTACAGAAGAGACTTCTTTATATTAATGGAATACTGCCCGAATTTTCAGGCACAGCCGCAGCTTCTGGCACGCCTGGAATCTGTGTCACGGGTGAGGGTGGTGAGACTCCGCCATCTGACGGAGGAGGAAAGCAGAGCATATCTGGTGGATGCCCTGGGAGAAAAGTTTCCGGAAAAACTCTCCTCCCACAGCATCTATGAATATACAGGCGGAAACCTGAGGTTTCTGAAGGATGTGGCGGAAAATATCCGTGTAGGGGCAGAAGAGAATTTTCAGTTTCTGCCGGAGACGGAGAGGACACTGGAGAGGCTGTTTTCCGGATTCAGGCAGGAGGAATACGAGTATCTGGAGTATTTGTCTGTGATGGAGCACGGTACCGATGTACAGCAGCTTAGCAGTATGCTGGAAGAAAACTCCGTGAAGGTGATGAAGATCCTGGATTTTCTCATGCGAAGAAGGCTCCTTTCCGAGACCGGCGCGGGAAAGCACAGGATGCTGAAAATACGGGAAAAAATGGTGCGGGACATGATATATGAACGCACCTCCCAGTTTAAGCGGCTGGAACTTCACAAGCTGGCGATCCGGTATTATGAAAAGATATACCAGAAGAACAGAGGGGTATATTTTTATCTGTCCGAACTGCGGTATCATTACAGTTTTACAGACTGCGAGTATGAGAAGCTGTATTATGATATTATGAATCTGCAGTATGTGCTGGACTATTACGATGAATTTTTCCCTACGGTGGTCAATGATGAAGATACGAGAAAGAGTTTAAGGCTGGACAGGGAACGCATTTATCAGGATATGGACGAGTATACCCAGCGCCTGGAAGCCATGGAGGATGAGGTGGATTTCAGGGATTATGAGGAGCTGCATATGGTCCTTGATTTCCTGGCAGGGCGTTCGCTCACACGTGACGGCAAGCGTAAGCAGGGGATCGTGTATATCCAGGAGATGATAAGGCGCGCCAGGGAGCTGGAACGGACGGATATGCTTCTCAAGGGATACGTGGAATTGATCTGCTTTGGCCTGAAGGAGGGCAGTGTCAAGTGGATGGAAAAGTATCTGAAGGAGGCAAAATCCACAGAGAACCTGAAGGCTTATGCCAGGGAGAGAGGGGTACTGCTGAGGCTGGAGGGATACTGCAATATCCTGAAAGAAGAGTATGACAAGGCAGAAAATCTGCTGCTCTCCTCCATCCAGTTATTTGAAAGCCCGAAGATGAAACGGGCCAATTATTTTAATGTGGCAGGCGCCTATGACTATCTGGCGCTGATCTACAGGCGGCGCGGGGAGTATGAGAAGGCCGGTAAGATCATGGAGAAAGCCATCTGTCTCTGCCAGGAAAAACGCGTGACAAAGAGCCTGGATCTGTTTTATGAGGATTACGGATATATTTTATATCTGCAGGGGAACTATGGGGAGGCAGAGCGGTATTTTCAGAAGAGCGCCAGAATCTACGATGAGTTCGGTACCTATTGGCTTCGTTCGGTGGGGGAATGCTGCATGTCCGTCATCGCCCTGTCCAGAAAAGAGGAGGACAAGGCGCTGGAACATTTCCGTATGGCTGAAATCTTTTCACAGAAAGATATGACAGCGGAGGAACTGAAAATGCTGGAGGATACCAGGGCAAGGCTGAAGGCGGCAAGAGTTTTGAGGTGAGACAGTAACGGTTCGGTGGTCTGAATGGTTACTCGTGATTTATTGGGCAATGGTATACCGGGTATTTTTGCCTCTGCCCTGTTGGGATAAAAGTTTGTACTGCAGCATTCGTTTGATAAGACGGTTGGAGGTGGCCTGGCTGACAGTCAGCAGGTCCTCCACATCCCGACGGGTGACAGCACCCTGCGTTTTTGCCAGGCTTAAGACCTGTTCCATCATTTTGGATTCCGGAGTCTGTTCTGTACTTATCCTCGAATCTGCATTGAGATTGGGGAGTATGATTTTAAATGCATTACTGCTTGTCTTGATCTGTGGTGTCTTCCCTGTTCCCCAGTAGGCACTCATGATTTTTTGTATACCGGTACCGTAGGCTTCAATAAGTTGGAGACGGTAGAATATGTTGGCCAGTTTCGGGTTGCGGCATACAGAGAGGCCAAGCATAATATCATCCAGAGAAATTCCGTCCGGCAGGCCGCCGATGGAGACAAATTCCAGCCGGTCGGGATATATGCTGATTAGAGTGGCCGCACTGTAAGAGTATTCGCGGTGGACTAAGGCGTTGAGTAGTGCTTCACGTACAGCAGATTCCGGATAATCGCGGTTGTCAATACGTCTCAGTTTGTCAAATTCCGCATGGGTTTGATTTCTCAGGTCAATATAATCATACACATCAGTGAGCTGCTTGAGCAGGGAGCCGGAAAACTCTCGGCGGTCTTTAAAAACGCTCTGGTCATCTGTTTCAAAAACAGCAGCCTTGATCGTATGGGTGCACTGGTCTGAGAGAAGCTGGCCAAGATTAGTATAGAGATTATCGTGATTCAGGATACCAAGTGTTTTTTTCTGTGTGGTTTCAAAAGCAATCTCTCTTTGAGAAAATTCTGAAGCCGCGGCATAGAAAGTCAGCTCCTGTTCCAGAGAACGTATGGATTCAAAACTGTCTCCATCGGTGTCTTTTATCATACGACGAATCGCAGTGTCTGTTGCCGGTACAGAGGAGGTGCCCTGCCTTACATAGACGCCCTCCGGGCGCAGTCCTTTTTTGGACAGGTAATAAGGACGTTCTGTACCACGTTGTATATGGATCGCTGTTATATTTTTGCCATCATAATTTAGTGTTTCATAATGAAGAAACATGGTAATATCAGGTTTAATGCTGTCACGCACCATATTTGCAATCTGCTGTATTGTCTCATCGGGATTGTGAATTCCAGTGATATTACCGCTGTCATCCACTCCTATATATAAAATACCGCCGTTGCTGTTTGCAAAGGCAATGATTTCTTTTTTTATATCGTCCACAACAATTCGTTTCAGTTCTGTTGTTTCATTTTCCTGAAATATCATAAAAATACCCTCCTTTTCTTATTTTACGTTTTACGCTGTTGTTCGGATTTCTGTTTTCTTTGTAACGCATGTACGTGGATTGCATTACATTCTAACATCCGGCTGTCTTCTAAACTGCGATATTCTAATTACATTCTACTCATTCTTGTCATACTTGTCAAGGTAATGAGAATAATAAATATTTGCGGAAAGAATGTTTTTTTAAGATTAATGCAATAGGGAAAAATGTTCTTTTACTAATAACCGGAAAATGATTCGTAAGTTTGCAAATGCTGATTTTTATATGGTATAATAAAACAGACTGTGCTATAATCAAAACAGAATTCCTCTGCCTGTGCGGAGGTTATATATAAATCAAAACAGAAAACCGGCACAACTTTTATTTAAGGATAATTTTATGTTCGATGCAGTTATGGTGCATGAGGAAATCTGCCGTGATTTTCTGGAATTAGCTGTAGGCTTTCCAATCGAGAAGGTGGAGATCAGCAAAGAGAAAAGCATGATCTACCATCCGGAATACCGGGGCATACGGCTTGACATTATCGCCCGGGATGAAAACAGGACCCACTATAATGTGGAAATGCAGGTGGCAAAAAAATCCCATCTGGGAAAAAGAGCCCGATATTATCACAGCCAAATGGATATGGAACTGCTGCTGACCGGAGAAGACTACAGGGAACTTCCTGCGGCCTATGTGATTTTTATCTGCGATTTTGATCCATTCGGGCAGAAAAAGTACCGCTATACTTTCCAAAACATCTGCACGGAGACAGGCTTATCCATTGCAGACGGAAGCACTACTATTTTTTTGAGCACATGCGGAAACAATACGGCAGAGGTGCCTGAAAAACTTGTTAAATTTCTTGAATTTGTCAGAGCCGGCGAGGCAGACAGTACCCGGGACTACCAGGACAGCTTTATCAGAAAGATCCAGAAGTCCATGGAGGATATCAGAAGCAGCCGGGAAATGGAGGAGAAGTTTATGCTGCTGGAAGAGTTATTGAAGGATGAACGTGCAGAAGGCAGAGTGGAGGGCAGAGCAGAAGGCAAAGCGCTGGGCAAAGCGGAATCTATCCTGCTTTTGCTGCAGGATTCAGGTATGATACCGGATGAACTCAGAAGCAAAATCCTGGAGGAACAGGATACGGATATCCTTTCAAAATATCTGAAGCTGGCGGCACGCGCGGAGTCAGTTGCAGAGTTTATAAAAGAAATGGATAAAATCTAAACGGCGTTTCAAAATTATCATATAAGGATGCTGCGGCCATTTGCCTGCAGCATCCCTGTCTTACAATTCTATGCCATATCCGGCATATGACAAACCCTATCATCAATTATATTTGTAACCATCCGGCCGTCAGAAGCATTCGCGGCATTTGCCTATGAAAAAACGCTTTGCCACGGGGCAGATATCTGCTTCCGTTATTCTTATGTACGGTCAGTGCACAAAATGCGCAGGACCCGACCGGACAGTTACGTATATTTTTATATGACGGGCAGAGGAATTCTGATAGCCAGTTTCCCCGAATTATGATAGTATAAAACTACACGATTGCCCCACAGCAGAATGCCGGGCATGATCGGTTGTGCCAGAAAATAGTATAAGAAAACAGTACAGGCATCACATAAGAAAAGGAGAATGCATATGATGAAAAATTACGTTACAGGACTGCAGCATATTGGAATTCCCACAAATGATATAAAGAAAAGTCTTGAGTTTTATGAAAAACTGGGATTTGAAAATATTTATCAGGTAAAAAACGGGGCAGAGACTGTGGCCTTCCTGAGATATGAAAATTTAACACTGGAAATATATGAAAATGGTGCTGCGTCGGAGCGTGACGGCAGTGTGGATCATTTTGCGCTTGACACAAAACATGTGGAAGAGCTGTATGAGAAAATGAAACAGGAGGGATATACCATGCTGACCCCGGGAATCAACAGTCTTCCTTTTTGGGAAAAAGGAATCAAATTTTTTATCATTGAAGGGCCGAACAGAGAAAGAATCGAGTTCTGTGAGATTCTGTAGGAGGAGATGGGTATGAAAAGAGCAGTATTTGGTATTGTGGGCGCCGGATGGAGGGCTGAATTTTTCCTGAGGGCGGCAAAAGAGCTTCCGGAATTTTTTCATGTGAGCATTGTGGTGGAGCGGAATCCGGAAAAAGCAAAACGGCTGGAGCGTCAATGGGGCGTTAAGGTTCTGCCTGACCTGGATGCGCTTGCCAAGTGCAGGGAAGAGGTGGAATTTGTGGTCATGTGCCTCTCCCCGGATGTGATGCCGGCGATGCTTAATAAGGCTTCTGATCTGGGCTTTTATGTGCTCAGCGAGACATTTGCGCTGAACTGCGCAGATGCCATTGAGGAGTATTATCACGGGATCAAGGACCCATCCAGAGTGCAGTTCGCAGAGCAGTATTGGCTGCGGCCCGCCCATATGGCGAGGATGGCTGTCATTGAGTCGGGAAGGATCGGCCGTGTGACACAGGCACAGATTTCCGTGGGCCATGGATATCACGGTGTCAGCCTGCTCAGAAAATATCTGGATGTGGGATTTGAAAACTGTGAGATTCGGGCATGGGAATTTGCCAATCCCATTGTGGAAGGCCCGGGACGCGCCGGATATCCCGAGAAAGAGCAGATCATACAGGACAGACGGCAGTTTGCAGTGCTTGATTTTGGCGGCAAATGGGGTGTATTTGATTTTACGGAAGAACAGTATTTTTCGAAAATCCGGGGCAGCAGAGTGCTGATCCGAGGTGACAGAGGGGAAATAGAAAACAATACCATCCGCTGTCTGAAAGATTACAAAACACCGGTGGAATACAATATGACAAGAAGCGGTTCCGGTATAGACGAGGGCCTTGGCGCCCCGGTCATAGAGGGAATCCAGGCAGCCGGAGAATGGCTGTACCTTAATCCATTCGGAAGGCCGAGACTCAGTGACGAGGAAATTGCCGTAGCAGATACTGTCTGGAAAATGCATCAGTATGTATGCGGTGGTGAGAGCTTCTATTCCCTGGAGGAAGCCTGTCAGGACCAGTATCTTGACTGTATGATAAAAAGCGCAGTCAAGTCAGGGGAGAGCGTAAAGACCCGGAGCCATAGCTGGACAAAATAAGGAAAAGACAGGTTCAGCAGCCGGGAGAACGGAACAGTTCCCCATTTTGTATATAAAAGGAGCAGCAGCAATGGAAAAGAAAGAACAGCAGCACAAGCGCCGTGTCCGCTATAAAGGCACCCATCCAAGAAATTATAAAGAAAAATATAAAGAACTGCAGCCGGAGAAATACGCGGATACCATCCAAAAGGTCATTGAAAAAGGCAGTACACCTGCCGGAATGCACATTTCCATTATGGTAAAGGAAATCCTGGATTTTCTGCAGATACAGCCGGGGCAGACAGGTCTGGATGCAACCCTCGGGTACGGCGGACACACGTCGGAAATGCTGAAATGCCTGCAGGCAGAAGGCCATATTTATGCCCTGGATGTGGACCCCATTGAGATGGAAAAGACGAGAGAGCGGCTGCAGAAAAAAGGATACGGCCCTGAGATACTTACCATCATACAGAAAAATTTCGCTGATATTGACCAGGTGGCAGAACAGGCCGGAAAGTTTGATTTTGTTCTGGCGGACCTGGGCGTATCCTCCATGCAGATAGACAATCCTGACAGAGGATTTTCCTACAAAACGGACGGACCTCTGGATCTGAGGCTGAATCCCCAAAAGGGTGTCTCCGCTGCGCAGCGCCTTAAGGAAGTGACCCAGGAAGAACTGGAGGGAATGCTGGTAGAAAATTCAGACGAGCCTTTTGCAGAGGAGATCGCCAGGGCTGTTATGCAGGAATTAAAAAAAGGAAATGAGGTGTCCACCACCACACAGCTTCGCAGAATCATCGAGAAAGCACTCTGCCGTGTACCGGAAAAGGAGCGGGAGGAGGCTGTGAAAAAATCCTGCCAGAGAACCTTCCAGGCACTCAGGATTGATGTGAACAGCGAGTTTGAGGTGCTGGAAGCCTTTCTGGAGAAGCTGCCCGATGTTCTGGCAGAGGGCGGCCGCGCGGCTATTCTGACCTTTCATTCAGGGGAGGACAGGCTTGTGAAAAAATCCTTCAAGCAGCTTTGCAAAGCAGGTGTATACAGGGAAGTATCCACAGAAGTGATCCGGCCGTCCGCAGAGGAATGCAGAAGAAATCCACGTGCAAGGTCTACAAAAATGCGCTGGGCCGTCAAAGCATAACAAGAAGCTTAAAGACCATGGCATGGAGATTCATAAGTAATTATGGCCTCCATGCCGTTTTTTGTAACATGGCTGTCACAACTCTTTTTTATCCTTTAACAGGATGGATGAAGTAAACGATTTGATTCCATACTGAGAAAGGGAGTATAAAAGAATTATGAAAATATTAAAGAAACTGATTTTCGCCGTTTGTCTGTTATTTCTTCTGACCGCAGGCTGTATCTTCTATGCATTTCGGATCGAACCGTTCCGGATCAGCGTCAATACCTTTGCCATGGGGGCAGAAGAAAGCAGTGCAGAACCTGTAAAGATCGTTCAGATCTCAGATATTCATATAAAGGAGGACTTCACATACAAAAATCTGGAGAAAATAGTGGAGAGATGCAATCGCCTGTCACCGGATTTTGTTGTCTTTACAGGAGATTTATATGATAATTATGCAAAATACAGCGATGACAGCCGCATTATCTCCGAATTGAAAAAGCTGCATGCGGAATATGGAAAGATTGCCATATGGGGAAACAGGGACTACGGTGGCGGCGCGGTGCGAAAATATCAGGAGATCATGGAACTTTCGGGGTTTACATTACTTAAAAATGAGAGTATGTTCATTACAACGAAGAACGGGAAAAAAATACAGTTTACAGGTCTGGATGATTCTCTTCTGGGGCAGCCGTCCATGCCGGATATGACCGGAACGGACGCGGCGGATTTTAAGATCCTCCTGACCCATGAGCCGGACAGCGTCCTGACGTTTCCGGACAGCGGTCATCCACTGATCTTAAGCGGGCACAGCCATGGAGGGCAGGTCAGGATTCCGTTTCTTCCCTTTGTAAACGAAAGGGCCGTGGCAGCGACCTCCCTCTCCTCCAAATACAGCGGAGGGATGTACCGGGTGGGAGAGGAGGGGAAACAGAAGCTGTATGTAAATACCGGACTTGGGACTACCCATATTTCCGCCCGCTTTGGTGTGGTTCCGGAGATCACAGTGTTTGAAATTTATATCTGAATATTGGGGAGAGAGAACACATGAAGGTTTTGATCGCAGAAGATGATGAAAATATGAGCCGTATTTTAAAGCTGTATCTGGAGAGAGAGGGGTACACCGTGCAGACTGTTTTTAACGGGGAGGACGCGCTTGATTATTTTGAAACGGATGGGGCGGACCTGATGATCTTAGACTGGATGATGCCCGGAAGAGACGGACTTTCTGTGTGCAGGGAGATCCGCCGTATGAAAATTCCGGTGAAGATCATCATGCTCACCGCAAAGTCAGCAGCGGCCAGTGAATTGCAGGGCCTTGTCACAGGGGCAGACGATTATATCAGGAAACCTTTTGATATGGAAATCCTGCTGGTGCGCATAAAAAAACTGTGCAATATGGAATCCATCCTGCGCTGCGGAGCGGTTTCCCTGAATCCCCAGACTCATGAGGTGCGGATGGACCAAAAGAAGGTGGATCTGACGAAAAAGGAATACGATCTGCTTCATTATTTTCTCGTGAATAAGAACATGATCCTGTCCAGGGAACAGATTTTGGACAGCGTCTGGGGGATGGATTACGCAGGGGATGTGCGGACCGTGGATACGCATATCCGGCGTCTGAGAAAAAAGATCGGTGATTCCTGCATCAAAACCAGTTTTGGTTCAGGCTATAGGATGGAGGAAGCTTATGAATAAGCTATCACAAAAATTCATGGCAGGCATTCTTGTCATACTGTCTGTTTCCACCTGTGCATCAGCCCTGTTAAACGCCGGTTTTGTGGATAAATATTATCTGCACCAGAAAAAAAAGAGTCTCTCTGAGATTTGCGGCAGGCTCATGGAAGCAGTGGATGACGGCGTACCCTATGAAGAGGCGATCCGGGAAATTGAGGCGGAAAATAAAGTGATAGCCGTATCCGCAGACAGCCGCAGCTCGGACAATGACATGATCAATTATGAAATAAGAGATGCTTTTCAGGTAAAAGGTGTTGGGTTTCAGAAGTTCTGGCTGTGGGAAGAAGATTACAAAGAGGTGATGCGCGGGAAGAACAGAATCCGCCTCTACAGCCAGGAAAAATTAAATTACAGTCTGCTTGTGGAATACGCTGCCGGGGACTCCAGACTGTTTTCAGTTGCCATGATCCTTCCTGATATAAAAGATGCGGTCCGGATCATGAACGCATGTACGGTATCCATCAGTTTCCTTACCATTTTACTGTCTCTTCTGTTTATTTTTATTCTGGTGAGAAGGGTGACCGCGCCGCTGAAACAATTCGATGCCTTTGCTGCCTCCATGGGAAGAAACGAATTTCATCCGCTGGAGATCCATACGAATGATGAACTGGAGAGGGCAGCCGCCAATCTCAATGCCATGGGAAACCAGATCACGGCCTACCAGAAATCCCTGCAGAATAAAAAGGAACAGATGGAACAGCTTCTGGACAATGTCGCCCACGATCTGAAAACGCCGGTTTCCCTGATCAGGCTCTATGCAGACGGGATAAAAGACGGTCTGGATGACGGCACCTTTCTGGACACGATCATGCAGCAGAGCAGTCAGATGGACCGGATGATAAACAGGCTGCTGTTTTTGACCCGCATTGAGAAAAAAGAGCCATCCCTTGAACCATATGATCTCAGTGACATGCTGCAGGATATCCTGGAATCCTGCACGCCGCTTTCGAAAGAGCAGAATCTGGAATTTGTCCCGGATATCCAAGCGCAGACTGTGGTGACAACAAACGGAGAGTGGATGGAATCTGTTTTTTCCAACCTGATTACAAACGCCGTAAAATACGCTTCCGGTCATAAGATATGGATCACCCTGCAGAAAAACGCCGAACAGGTGGTTTTCATCATAAAAAATGAGTGCCGGAAGGAACACCTGAATCTGGAGAAAATATGGGATCCATACTATGTGGGAGAGCAGTCACGCAATAAACATCTTTCCGGGACAGGACTGGGCCTTACGATGGTGAAGAAAATGGTTCAGAAGCTAAACTGCGAGATAACCTGTACCTTAGAAGACGAAATGCTCTCTTTTATCCTGAAGATACCCCTGGATTGATCCAAAGAGACATCGGATCTTCCGGAACGATAAAACCCGTACCAAAAGACTGCCGTAATGCAGCCTTATGATACGGGCTTTTTATGCTTATTCTGTAATCTCTCCGCCGGTCTCAAAGAGGCGGTCTTTGAAATAATATTTCTTATCCTCATCCGTGATCTCTTTGATGACCCTGGCCGGATTTCCCACGGCCACGCTGTTGTCCGGGATATCCTTTGTGACAACACTGCCGGAGCCGATCACCACATTGTTTCCAATATGCACGCCCGGATTGATCACCACATTGCCGCCTACCCATACATTGTCACCGATGGATATTCCGATACCATATTCCCAGCCGGAATTTCTGGTTTCCGGGTGCAGGGGATGGCCGGCAGTGTAGATGGAGACATTGGGGGCAAACATAACATTTTTTCCGATGGTCACTTTAGCGACATCTAAAATCACACAGTTGGCATTGGCGAAGAAGTTTTCACCCACTTCTGTGTTGCTGCCGTAATCAAAATAGATGGGCTGTTCCATCCAGACATTCTCTCCGGTCTTTCCCAGCAGTTCCTTTAAGATGGCAACTCTTTTTTCTCCCTGGGAAGGGCGGCACTGGTTAAAGTCATAGCAAAGCTCTTTTGCTTTTGCACGCTCTTCGGTAAGCACGGTATCTGCCGGGTAGTAGAGCATTTCTTTCAGCATGCGTTCTTTTTGCGTCATAATCTGTTACCTTTCATAAATTCTTGTGATTTTCCGTATCCGGTTCTGTAAATCCTGCGAAAATTCACCGGGCAGGAGCCGCCACTTCCAGTTTTCACCCAGAGTGGACGGGGTGTTCATGCGGCAGTCATTGCCAAGGCCCAGGTAATCCTGCATGGGGATGATGCACAGGCGTGCGCAGCTTCCCATGACCCGGCAGATGACCTCCCAGTACAGACTTCTGTCTGCAGTAGTGTAGTCGTGCAGGTAATCACGCAGCATTTCCTTTTCCTTCGCTGAAATATCCTGGTACCAACCATTTAATGTGGCATTGTCATGGGTGCCTGTATAGACCACGGAATTCTCAGGATAATTGTGGGGCAGGTAGTCACTGGCACATCCCGTATCCCTGGTGTCAAAGGCAAATTCAAACACTTTCATGCCGGGAAATCCGCTTTCCCAGACCATATGGCGCACAGAATCGGTCACATATCCCAGATCTTCGGCAATGACATCTCTCCAGCCAAGGACTTCCTTCATTTTGTTGAAAATCTCCATGCCGGGGCCTTTTTCCCAGTGCCCGTTCCAGGCGGTGGTGTCTCCGTAGGGAATGGAAAAATATTCGTCAAATCCCCGGAAATGGTCGATTCTCACCACGTCATAGAGCCGGAAGGTGTAGGAGAGACGTTCCATCCACCAGGCAAATCCGGTGTTTCTATGGTAATCCCAGCGGTAAAGAGGATTGCCCCAGAGCTGGCCGTCTGCGGCGAATCCATCGGGCGGACAGCCGGCTACAGCCACGGGCACATTATCTTCGTCAAGCTGGAACAGCTCCGGATGTGCCCAGGTATCAGCACTATCGTAGGCAACATAGATGGGGATATCCCCGATGATCCGGATGCCCTTTTGGTTTGCATAGGATTTCAGCTTCTGCCACTGGCAGGTGAACTGAAACTGCATATATTTGTAAAATTCGATATCAAAATACAGTTTTTCCCTGTAGTAGTCCAGGGCATATCCATAGCGTTTTCTGATATCCTCCGGCCATTGGTCCCAGCATTCATCCCCGAAGAAATTCTTCACTGCCATGAAGAGCGCATAGTCCTCAAGCCACCAGGAATTATCGGAACAAAAAGTCAGAAAATCCTGATTCTGTGATACATTGCTCCGCTCGTATGCTGTGCGGAGCAGTTTAAAACGCGCTTTGTATATCTTTCCGTAGTCCACAGACCTGGGATCGCTGCCGAAGTCAGCATCGTCGCATTCTTCCTGCGAGAGTACACCCTCGCTGATCAGAACCTCCAGGTCAATAAAGTAAGGATTGCCTGCATAGGTGGAGAATGACTGGTAAGGTGAATCTCCGTAGCTTGTGGGACCCAGAGGCAGAATCTGCCAGTATTTCTGCCCGGCAGATGCGAGCTGGTCCGCAAATGTATAGGCTTCTTTTGAAAAACAGCCGATTCCGTAGCCTGACGGAAGGCTGGATATGGGAAGTAAAATTCCGCTTTCTCTCATAGGTAAAACCCCCTGATCGTATTCAGAGCCGGCGGATGTACCGCTTGGGCTTATGGGGTTATTTTATCATAGATGCAGCGGAAATGGAAACCTATTTGTAACGAATCAGCAGGTCTGCCCGTAACTGTGAGGGTACCCAACCGTTACATTTATTTCTCCAGTTCCAGCACCAATACCTGGTAGCCGTGTAAGGTTATGGAATGATCTGTAAGGTTCATATCAGGATAGTTGTTGATCAGGACCTTTTTGCAGGCAGCAGGCAGTTCTATGGTCTGCTCCTCCTTCTGGTAATTGCCGATCACAAGCAGGTCCTTGTCACCTCTGCGGAAATAGGACATAAGGTTGTGGCGCTCCTCGAGATAGGGAACCAGCTCCCCGTACACTACGGTTTCCTGATATTCCGGATCTTTTCTCAGGGCGATCAGTGCCTTATAGAAAGCGTACACGGAATTTTCATCATGGATCTGGGATTCCACATTGATCTCTGTGTAGTTGGGATTGAGGATAAGCCATGGTTTACCTGTAGTGAAGCCGGCGTTCTCCCGGCTGTTCCACTGCATGGGAGATCTGGCGTTGTCACGGTTGTAGGTTGCCATGATCTTCAGCGCCTCTTCCTCAGAATATCCGGCCTCCCGTGCTACGTGGTACTGGTCAAGAGCGCTGATATCGTCAACCTCCTCCAGTGGGATCACACCCAGGTTTTCCATGCCGATCTCCTGTCCCTGATAGATGAAAGGAAGGCCTTTCAGCATGAAATACAGGGCAGCCAGCATTTTTTTGCTGGTATCGCAGCAGTCACCTTCCGGAATATAGTAGCTGACACCCCGGGGCTCGTCATGGTTTTCAATGATGTTGGATAAAAATCCGATGTCACCTACGCGCTTTTGGGAGTGGAAGCAGCATTTCTTGTAGTCATCCGGTGTGATGCGTTTACAGTCATACCATCCCTTTTCACTCTTGCCGAAAGAGGTTTCGGCAAAGTCAAACATGGAGGAGAAGTAGCCGTTGTCTCCGATGAAATCAGGAATCTCCTCTTCTTTTTCATTGAACACTTCACCTACCGTAAACGCGTCGTGGGGCTTGAAGGTGCGGTCACGCATTTCGCCCAGAAATTCACCAACCCCTGTGGCATCCTCCAGCATATTGTCAATGAGGCTCAATCCGTCTTCGCGGTCAACCGGGTAATCTTTGTAAGGAAGCTTTTTCTTGATATTGATGATCGCGTCAATGCGGAACCCGCCAAGGCCCTTGTCCAGCCACCAGTTGATGTTTTTGTAAACCTCTTCCCTGACGGCTTCGTTTTCCCAGTTCAGGTCCGGCTGTTTTTTGTGGAACACGTGCATGTACTGCTTGTCCGGGCGTCCGGGAAGGGGTTCCCACACAGAGCCGCCGAAGTAGCTTCTCCAGTTGCAGGGCAGTTCGCCTTCTTTTCTGTCCTCTATGTAGAAGAAGTTGCCGTATTCCCCGTCCGGGTCCGCGCAGGCCTTTTGGAACCATTCATGTTCATCGGAACAGTGGTTTACCACCAGGTCCATGAGAATGTACATACCGCGTTTTTCTGCCTCTTTCAGCAGGTGGTCCATATCCTCCATGGTGCCGAAGGAGGGGTCGATTTTATAGTAATCCGAGATATCATAACCCTGGTCTGCAAAAGGAGATGCATAGATGGGGGAAATCCAGATGATGTCCACACCCAAATCCTTTAAATAGTCCAGCTTGCTGATGATGCCCGGCAGATCACCGATGCCGTCTCCGTTGGAATCATAAAAACTTTTTGGATAAATCTGATATGCCACTTTGCCGTGCCACCATTTTCTTTGCATGTTCAATATACCTCCGTATGATCGATCTGATTTTTGGCAGCTTTCTTCTGCCGCCTGACGAGGATTATTATACTGACATTTGACACGGTTTGTCTTACGAATATTTGATTAAAAACTACGAAATTATGACTTTTCGCTGCGGAAAGTTTTTCTGTACTGCAGAGGTGTGGAGCCGGTCTTCTTACGGAACTCCCGAAGAAAATTCCCAAGATTGTTGAAACCGCAGTCCAGGCAGATGTCCATGACCGGCAGTTCCGTGTCCTGGAGCAGGGTGATGGCACGGCCGATGCGGTATTCATTGATATAGGTGACAGGCGTCCTGCCGATGGCCTTTTTAAAAAAGCGGCAGAAATACTGTTCGTTCATGCCTGCCTGCCGGGCCAGGTCGTGGATATAGAATTTTTCCTGATAATGTTCATGGATGTAAGCCAGGGAATTTTTGATGATTTCCACTCTGTAATCATCGGTTTTCTCCTGTGTGGTCAGCAGTCCCTCACCTGCCAGAATACCCAGTATTTTCAGGAGGCCGGCCCGGATAAAGAGCTGGGAGGGCAGGTCTTCCGTCACCGTCTGCCCTTCCTTTGAGAGGTAGGAACCACTCTGGTAAAATACATTTACAATATCCAGATATTCTTTTTTGACTGCAGAAAAGGCGGGGTCCTTAGGACTCAGACACAGGGGGAAATAGAGTTTTTTCTTTAACAGGGGCTGGAGGATACGGCTCTGGGCGATATCATAATTGTCAAAACTTAAAATGCGAGGGTGAAAGAGCACGGCAGATTCCAGGCAGGCGGACTTTGGATGGATGGAATGCAGATCCCCGGCGTTGATGAAATAAAAACACTCCTCCTGTATGTGATAAGTCTCCATATTGACATCCAGTTGGAAGTCTCCTTTCATAAAATACAGGATTTCCACCTCGTCATGCCAGTGATGTTTTACTCCTTCCCAGTCTGTGACCTCGAAGATTTCATAGAGGCCGCAGGGGAAAGAGGCTGTGCCGTGGTCTTTCTGCTCCTTCAGATCCATATCAGAGTTGTCCGGTAATTTCATATGCTCCCCGCCTTTCCAGGGGCGTGTTTGTAACCATTTTAACGATTTGCGCCCCGTACTAAATCATTCTGATAAAAAGCATAGCACAGAATATTGGGAGCAACAAGGAAAATATGTGGGTATATGGCTGAACCGGACGTCATGGGGGCATGGGTATCTCTCACGCAGACACCCGCAACGCTCAGTCAAGCTAACCGTTAACTGCAACTAAGAGCACTCGGGAGAGCCCTCGTGTCTAAGTTTCCGTAAACGGTGGATCTTGCCATCGCTAAAAGCGCGGGAATGTCTGCATGAGAGATACCCATGCCCCCATGACTGTGCGTTGGAAGCGAGAATTTTAAAATATTATGTTTTTGAAATCTTCCGTTATCCAATATACAGTCACCCGGGCCCTGGCATCTCTTACGCAAACATTTGCCCGCGTATTTAGGGAGGACGAGATCCACCGTTTACGGAAACTTAGGCGCGAGGGCTTTCCCGAGCGTCTTAGTTGCAGTTAACGGTTAGCTCGGCCGAGCGTTGCGGGTGTTTGCGTAAGAGATGCCAGGGGCCGGGTGACGTCCGGTTAGGAAAAAACTTAAATATCCTCTTGACTCTGACGGAGCGTCATAGTGTAATCTGTAAATCAGGAAAGACAGGAGGAAGAAATATATGAGGACTGTAAAACAGGTTTCTGAAATGACAGGTATCAGCGTGCGTGCGCTTCATTATTATGATCAGATCGGTCTGTTAAGACCCACGGTATGTAATGAGGCGGGATACAGGTTTTATGACGATAAAGCCCTGGAGATTCTGCGGCAGATTCTATTCTTTCGGGAGTTTGATATGCCCCTGAAAGAAATAAAGGCCATTCTGGACAGTCCTGATTATGACCGGGAGCAGGTTTTGAGAAGCCAGAAAAGACTTCTGGAACTGAAAATGAAGCGCCTGGAACGCCTGATTTCCAACATGAATGACATTTTGAAAGGAGAAGACAAGATGGATTTTGATGTGTTCAGCAAAGCGGAAATTGAAGAGTTATATAAACATATGACAGACAAAATGAATGAGAGCCAGAGACAGGCAGTCCGGGAGAAATTCGGCAGTATGGAGGCTTTCAAAGCGCATTATATAGAAAATGCATCCAGTGAAAATGTACAGGAAAACTTCAAAAAAGTGGTGGAGTGGTACGGCGATAAGCAGGCTGCACTGGATGCCTCAAAAAATCCTGCCGGTGCTGAGGTCGTGCAGGCATACCAGAACCGGCTTAATGATATCTGCAGCAGACTGGCAGCAAAAAGAGAGATGCCGCAGGATTCTTTTGAGGTCAAATCCCTTATCGGCGAGTATGAATTTGTTTCAAAACAGCTTTACCAGATATCCGACGCAGAGAAAATAATGCTGGAGCTGGCAGATCTTTACCGGGAAAATCAGGCAGCAAAAGAGGCATTTGACGGACAGTACGGGGAAGGTATGGCACAGTATTTTGCAGGGGCCATATGGGAATATTTTAAGTGATTGGAAGACAGCAGGCTGTCGGACGGAGTCCATTCCGTCCGGCAGGCCTGTTTTTTTAGGTCAAAATCAGCCTAATATGTGTCAAAAACGTCATATTGTCTTTTACTCCGCGCGAAGGTAAAATGAAGAAAGAATAAATCACGCGGATAGGAGAAACAAAGTGGAAAATAAATATGTGATCAACTGGGAAAAATACGCCTCCCTTGCCCGTCAGGCAGCAGCAGAGGGAGCGGTACTGCTTAAAAATGACGATCAGGCCCTGCCCTTAAAAAAGGAGACGATTTCCGTATTCGGCAGGATCCAGTTCCATTATTATAAGAGCGGAACCGGTTCAGGAGGCCTTGTAAATGCAAAATATGTAGTGGGTATAACCGATGCCCTGCTGGAGGAAGAAAATTTGTCCGTCAATGAGGAACTGGCAGAGGTTTACCGTTCCTGGATCGCAGAGCATCCTTTTGACCAGGGAAGCGGCTGGGCGCAGGAGCCCTGGTGCCAGGAGGAAATGCCTCTGGAAGAAAAACTGGTGGAGGAGGCAGCAGCCAAATCCGACGCGGCAGTCATTGTGATCGGCCGTACTGCTGGGGAGGACAGGGACGCTTCGGCAGAGAAGGGAAGCTATCTTCTGACGGATTTGGAAGAGGATATGCTTTCTAAGGTGTGCCGTGCCTTTGAGAGAGTCATTGTTGTCCTGAATGTGGGAAATATCATTGACATGAAGTGGGTGGATAAATACAGACCATCCGCTGTTCTTTACACCTGGCAGGGAGGCCAGGAAGGCGGCCACAGTGTTGCAGATGTGCTGACAGGACGGGTAAATCCCTGCGGAAAACTGGCTGATACCATCGCACATGATATCTCTGACTACCCCTCCACAGAGAATTTCGGTGGAGATACCTTTGATCTCTACACAGAGGATATCTATGTGGGGTACCGTTATTTTGAGACGTTTGCCAGGGACAAAGTGCTGTATCCCTTTGGATTTGGTCTGTCTTATACCGGCTTTGGAATCACGTGCAGCCCCGCAGAACACCGGGATGGGGAGACAATAGTCCGTGTAAAGGTCACCAACACAGGCGCCCTTCCGGGAAAAGAAGTGGTGCAGGTATATGTAAATCCTCCCCAGGGAAAATTAGGGAAACCCCTTAGAAATCTGGCTGCGTTTGCCAAGACAAAATGCCTTGTTCCGGGAGAAGAACAGGAACTTACCTTAAAGTTTTCGGATTATGATATCGCCTCCTATGACGACAGCGGCGTGACAGGACACAAGTCCTGTTATGTTCTGGAGAAGGGCAGTTATGAAGTCTATGCAGGTACAGATGTGCGAAGCGCCGAAGCTGCCGGAAGCTTTGAGATTCCGGAGACAGAGGTGATTTCTGCCTGTACGGAAGCTGCCGGCCCGGTCAGGAAATTTGAGAGAATGCGCGTCGGAAAAGGCGGTGTTTTGGCGTGGGAAGAGGTGCCTGTGCGCACTCATAAAATGCAGGAACGTGTGCAGACGGAAACGCTTCCGGACATTACTTACACAGGGGATAAAGGATACACACTGGGAGAAGTTTTTGACGGGGAACTGTCCCTGGACGAATTTCTGGCACAGCTTTCAGAGGAGGATCTGTGCTGCATCGTCAGAGGGGAAGGCATGTGTTCTCCAAAGGTAACGCCCGGAACTGCAGCGGCTTTCGGCGGTGTCACGGAATCCCTGCAGAGGTACGGCATTCCCTGCGGCTGCTGTGCGGACGGCCCTTCCGGTATCCGTATGGACTGCGGAACACCTGCATTTTCCATGCCGAACGGTACTTGTCTGGCCTGCACATTTGACACGGAGCTGTCGGAAGCCTTATACGAAATGGAAGGTGCTGAGCTCAGGAAAAACCGCATTGATACGCTTCTCGGCCCCGGAATCAATATCCACAGAAATCCCTTAAATGGGCGTAACTTTGAATATTTCTCAGAGGACCCGTATCTGACCGGTATGATGGCATCCGCCCAGTTAAAGGGTATGGCACGCTATGGTGTAACAGGAACCGTGAAACATTTTGCGGCCAATAACCAGGAATACCACAGAAGACTTCTGGACTCCGTCATGTCAGAGCGGGCACTGAGGGAAATCTATCTCCGGGGCTTTGAGATCGCAGTAAAAGAGGGAAAAGCCTATTCCATCATGACCACCTACGGCGCAATAAACGGTCTGTGGACAGCCAGCAATTACGACCTTCTGACCACCATCCTGAGGAAAGAATGGAATTTTGACGGTATGGTCATGACTGACTGGTGGGCTGACTTAAACGACGAGGGAGGCCCTGCCTCCACGGATAATCTGGCCGCTATGGTACGGAGTCAGAATGATGTCTATATGGTGACACAGGATTCGCTCACAAATAAAGATAACCTGATGAAGAGCCTGAAAGAGGGAACTCTGAAACGCGGCGCTCTTCTGCGGAGTGCGGGAAATATCTGCCGCATGCTCATGAAATCTCCGGTGATGGAACGGTCCCTCGGCAGAATGTCCGAGGAGGAAAAAAAGGCCGGTGAAGTTATGGCCGGAGAGGACAAGGTGGATTTTGATATTACCTATCACAAGGTGGACGGAAAGCTGGTTCTGGACGGTACAGAGATAGATACGTCAAAAGGAAAAAGCGTGGTGTACGGGATTTTACTGGATACTTTCGGATCTTATACCGTGCGCCTGAAAGTAAAGGCAGACGGCAGTGAGCTGGCGCAGATTCCTGTCTCCGTATTTGCAAACGGGCACCTGGAGGGGACGATTACCATCAACGGAACGAATGGGGAGTGGATAGAGATAGAAAAAACCATTGGTCCGTTGTTCGGCCCTCATAACTATATAAGGCTGTATTTTGCACAGGGAGGAATGAAGATCCAGACCGTGACAGTGGAACTGCAGGAAGAGATGAGCAGAGGCTTTTGATAGGAAAAGGATGACACCGCATGCAGGCTGTTCCCACGTTTGGGGCGCGTGATACAGGCGGAAATATAGAACGCGGTATGATATATACGGCATGACGTTCAGAAGAGTGTAGAACCTTTGGAAGAGAGAAGGTTCTGCACTCTTTTTTTGCGGTACACAACCCGTAAGTTGGACACAAAAAAAGCCGGGAGACATTTCTCCTGGCCTTTTTTCAGAGTAGCGGGAGTAGGATTTGAACCTACGACCTTCGGGTTATGAGCCCGACGAGCTTCCAGACTGCTCCATCCCGCGTTATATATTTAAGTATATTCAGTATAGTTCCTTTTTATACTAATGTCAAGAAAATAAATCGAAGGCAAAAAGCCTTACTTCCCATGTCCTTTGGACGACGTTTCCCGGGGTGTCCAAAAGCTCTGCCGCCACTTTTCAAAAAAACCATTCAGTTTCCCCCGCAACTATGGTACAATAAAACAAAAACCAACCAACACACCAACAGCAGAAAGGCAGGAGAACAGATGGCGGGAAAATGTATCCTATGCGGTGGAAAATTAAGAAACGGAATCTGCACAGAATGTGGTATGGACAACAATAAATCGGATGCCGCATACCGTTCCCAGGTGAATCGCAGCCAGTGCGAGGATGCCCCCCTAACGCATGTGCACGGGGAGGAGAGCACAGAACTTTACAGGAAGCCGGCTCTGAACCATCCCCGTCAGCAGCAGTACAGCCCTTCGGGCCAGGGCGGGAACGCAGCGAAAAAAAATCAGGGAGCCGGAAAAGCTCCGGGAAAATATACTTTGAACGGCGGAAACACCAAAAACACAGTGGATTTCAACCGTTTACGTGATATATCAAAAAGACCGGGAAGTTCCGGCATGTATTCGCCGGGCAGAGGAGGGGGCAGCAACAAAGCGGGGATCACTGTGGTTGTGGTGGCAGTCCTGGCAGGCATGATCCTGGTGTCCATTGGCTATGCCAACAAGTCAGAGACCACTGTGACAACAGAAAAGATCATTAACGAACCGGATTACCAGGAACCGTTTGATTACCAGCAGCCCTACGATTATCCGGAATACACCTTTGATCCCTACCAGTACACTACAAAAGAACTGGCGCCGGAAGGGGAGAACTGGGACACAGAACTGTCTGCGGGGGCGTATATGGTGGGATATGACATCCCGGAGGGCCGGTACGTTGCAGAGGGCGGCGAAGGCATGCGTCTGGAAGTGGCTGATATGGACAGTAATGTGTGGTTCAGCGAATATTTCGGTGAGGATGAGAACCAGGTACAGCAGTTAGATGACGTGAGACTGTTTACCGGTGCCATTGTCATGGTAAACGGCGGCGGAAATATACATATCACATCCGAAAACGCACAGACAGAAGCCGTTGTGACACCTTCCGCAAACCCACTGACAGAGGAGATCACACTGACGGACACCATGGTGGCAGGGGAAGATTTCCCGGAAGGGACCTACGATATTGTCATAGCTGCGGATGATTTTGGAATCGTGACCTATGAACTTCCAAAGGAACAGGGGCAGGAGTATGGACTGAACTTCAGTTTTCTGATGGATTCCAGTCCAAGCGGAGAGTATCCGGATTATACAAGAGAATATAAAAATGCGGTACTGCCCAAAGGCACCACAGTGACAGCGGATGAGCTGACCATAAAACTGGTCCCCAGCTCCAGGATCATTTCTGAGGACTACAATGCGTTTTACGATAACTACAGTTGATAGGAGACACCCATGAGCAGGAAGAATAAAAAGAAGACAACATTCGGAGGCATACTGCGGAATATCATTCTCATTGCAGCTATCTGTGTATTCCTTTTTTCCGCGTACCAGCTTGTTAATATTTATCTGGAGTACAAAAAAGGAACCGATGAATACGACAAGATAAGGGAATATGTAAAAGAACCCGAAGCCGGGAAAGAGGACAAAAAGGACGAACCCAAAGCCAAGGAGGAGGAGGAGAAGAAGGAGGAGCTGATAGGCCCCCAGATCGACTTTGCCGGCCTCAAAGAGATCAATCCTGACATTGTGGGATGGATCCAGATGGAAGCCCTTGATGTGAGCTATCCTATCGTGAAGGGGACGGACAATGACCATTACCTCCATTATACTTTTGAGGGACAGCAGAATGCCGCAGGCGCCATTTTTATGGAACACACCAACAACAGCAATTTTGAAGACTGCAACACCATCATTTACGGGCATAATATGAAAAACGGTTCCATGTTCGGCACCTTCAGGACACTTCACGAGCCGGAAAACCTGACCAGTCCGTATCTGTGGATCTGTCTGCCGGATAAGAGCTACCGCTACGAGATATTTACGGTGCACACAACATCCGCCACGGGCGATACCTACACGCTTTTCAGCGCCCCGGATGACCAGTTCGCGCAGTATCTGAAGAAAATGCGGGATGCCTCAGAATTTGAGGTGGGCACTGAGCCCACCAAGGACGATAAGATCGTAACACTCTCAACCTGCACCGGAAATGATGCAACCAGATTTGTGATACAGGCCAGACGCCTGCCGGAGGTATATAAATAATGGAAGGGACGAAGAAGCTTCAGCAGATTATTTCAGAGAGCAGCAATATTGTATTTTTCGGAGGGGCCGGGGTCTCCACAGAGAGCGGTATCCCTGATTTCAGAAGTGTGGACGGCCTTTATCACCAGCAGTGGGAGTATCCGCCGGAGACCATTTTAAGCCATACCTTTTTCATGAGGAAACCGGAAGAATTTTATCGTTTTTATAAAGCCAAAATGCTCTGTGATACGGCGAAGCCAAATGCCGCGCACTTAAAACTGGCAGAGCTTGAAAAAGCAGGAAAGTTAAAAGCTGTCATTACCCAGAATATTGACAATCTTCATCAGATGGCCGGCAGCAGAAACGTGCTGGAGCTGCACGGAAGTGTATACCGCAACTACTGCATGAAATGCTGCACATCCTACGATTTTGCCTATATGAAGGCAGCAAAAGGCGTGCCGAAATGTGAAAAATGCGGCGGCATCATCAAGCCGGATGTGGTTCTCTATGAGGAGAGCCTGGACAACGGGACGATCACCAGAGCCGTGCAGGCCATCGCCGAGGCAGAGGTCCTGATCATCGGGGGAACTTCCCTGGCTGTCTATCCGGCAGCGTCCCTGATCGATTATTTCACCGGGAAGCACCTGGTAGTCATCAACCGGGATGCCACGCCCAGGGACCGGATGGCAGACCTTGTGATCAATGCGCCCATCGGGCAGGTATTCTCACAGATCCACGTGGAATAAAACAGAAAAGGCAGACAGAAAGGAAACCGGACATGGGTTACAGTTATGAAGTTGGAGATATTGTAAAACTGAAGAAACAGCACCCCTGCGGCAGCCAGGAATGGGAAATCCTCCGGGTAGGTGCTGATTTTCGACTGAAATGCACAGGATGTGGTCACCAGATCATGCTGGCGAGGAGAATTGTGGAGAAAAATACCAAAGATTTGAAAAAAAAGGCTTGAATATCCAGGAATGATGTGTTAAAATAAATCCTTGTGATATATTATTTATCCTTGTTCTCTGCATATCAGAGGGCCAGAAGACCATAAGGAGGTAAAAACAGCATGAACAAATATGAATTAGCATTAGTCGTTAATGCGAAGATCGAAGATGAAGCTCGTGCAGCAGTTGTGGAAAAAGCGAAAGGCTACATTACCCGTTACAACGGAGTTATTTCCGAAGTAGAAGAGTGGGGCAAAAAAAGATTAGCTTACGAAATCCAGAAAATGCGCGAAGGATATTACTACTTCATCCAGTTTGAAGCTGATGCAGCTTGCCCTGCAGAAGTAGAACGCCACATTCGCATCATGGACAATGTATTAAGATATTTAGTTGTTAGAAAAGACGCTTAATTCTTTCTGATGGCACAAAACGCGGATCCATTTAGAATTATGAAAGTAGATTTCTGATTCCCGATACTATGTGCAAGGTAAGAAATGATGAGGTAGAGATATGAACAAAGTAATTTTAATGGGTCGTTTAACCAGAGATCCTGAGGTGAGATACTCCGCAGGAGAAAACTCTATGGCAATTGCCAGATATACAATAGCCGTTGACCGCCGTTTCAAGAGAGACGGAGAAGCTACCGCAGACTTTATCGGATGTGTGGCTTTTGGAAGACAGGCTGAATTTGCAGAAAAATACTTCCGTCAGGGTATCAAGATCGCCATCAGCGGCAGGATCCAGACAGGCAGCTATGTGAACAAAGACGGCGTAAAAGTCTACACCACAGATGTTGTGGTTGAGGACCAGGAGTTCGCCGAGAGCAAAGCAGTCAGCGACAGCCATGTGGGACAGGCTGGCGGACAGGGAATGCAGGGCATGGGAATGCCTTCACCGACACCTGGTGCAGCATCCTCTGCAGACGGATTCATGAACATTCCGGACGGAATTGACGAAGAGTTACCGTTCAACTGATAAAGGACGGAATTTGATTAGGAGGTAAAAAATCATGGCTTACGAAAAAGGTAACAGACCGGATTCTCCGATGAAGAGAAGAGGCGGACGCAGAAGAAAAAAAGTTTGCGTGTTCTGTGGAAAAGAAAATAACGAAATCAACTACAAAGATGCAAATAAATTAAAAAGATATGTCTCTGAGAGAGGAAAAATCCTTCCGAGAAGAATCACAGGAAACTGTGCAAAACATCAGAGAGCTTTAACTGTAGAGATTAAGAGAGCAAGACATCTGGCAATTATGCCTTATGTTCAGGACTAATCTGCATACAGAAGCATTGTAGATAGGGCGCCGCTGCGTTGTGCAGCGGCGCTTTTTATATTTCTGAAGAAGTCCGGCAGACGCGGAAAGCACTCTTTTGGTTTCATCACACCAAAAAACGTGTTATAATGGGCACATCGGATGCGTTCGGTTATACAAAGGAAAGTGAGGCAGGTACATGAATTACAAAATTTTAATTGCTGAGGACGAACAGGACATTGCGGAGCTTTTAAAACTATATTTTGAAAATGAAGGCTACTGCGTCTTTTGGGCCGGCAATGGAGTGGAGGCGCTGAAGATTCTGGAGAGGGAGGATATCAGTCTGGCAGTGCTTGATATTATGATGCCCCGGATGGACGGATATGAGCTCACCCGGCGTATCCGGGAAACCAGCAATATCCCCATTCTGATTCTCTCCGCCAGGGATAAGAGCAATGATAAGATCCTTGGCCTGAATCTGGGAGCTGACGATTACATGGCGAAGCCTTTTGACCCGCTTGAGATTGTGGCAAGGGTGAATTCCAACCTCCGCCGTTTTTACCAGTTAAATACAGAGAAACCGAAACGGGAGGAATCCTATATTCTGAAGGTGGGGGATCTGAGCCTGGATACACAGACGCTTGTCCTGAAGAAAAAGGGCGAGGAGGTTCTGCTCACACCAATGGAGTACAAGATTCTGGCCCTGCTTATGAAAAAGCCGGGCACTATCTATACAAAGGTGCAGATTTACGAGAGCACCAGCGGGGAGTATTTTGAGAGTGATGACAACACGATCATGGTCCATATTTCCAATCTCAGGGATAAAATAGAAGATAACCCGAAAAATCCACGCTACATAAAAACCATAAGAGGAGTGGGTTACAAGATTGAAGACAGATAAGAGAAAAACAGGAAGCTTTCTGGCTCTTCTTATACAGAATTATGTGGGATTTACGCTGACCATACTCTGCATTCTGGCATTGATTTCCACTGTCATCAACAAAGGTTTTGAAAGGCGGCTGGACCTGCCCAGCACCAGTGTCCTGGAAGAAAATGAGGGGCTTTTAGAGGCAGGCAGTTATGATAAATTTCCTTATAAAAAGGTGCTTGGCAAAAGAGGAGACTTTGCAGTTCTGGATGAGGACTGTAAGGTGGTGTATAAGAGCAGTGACGAGATGGAGACGTCCTTCACTGCTGCGGAGCTGTACTGTATACCGGAAATGACACTCTGGGAGTTTACGGAGACGACAACCTTTACGAATCAGGAGGGAAAGAAACAGATCCTGGTGAAACGGTACGGGCAAATTCCCAGTCAGGATGGCGAAATGTATGAGGAGACAGAGAGTTTCATGATCCTGGATGAAAATTATAAGGTGCTGACCAATACCATGGACTTTCCTGCAAAGCGTCTCGGGGAGAGGGAACTGCAGTATATGACAGATTCGGTCTCAAAAAAATACGGATACCAGAAACATGTGTTTACCGGGGAGGACGGCAGAAAGTACACGGCAGTCTTCAAATATAAGAAGATAGATGACCCCAGTTACCGCCAAATTGTCTCTGCCCTGGAACGGCTCTGGCTGCTGACAATCCCGCTGTATATTATCGTTGTGGCCGTTTTTGTGCTCAAACTGAACCGGAAGGTAAAGGTGCCGCTTACTTCTCTGAGCCGCACCATCACCCAGTACCAGCAGGGGGAGAAGCCCAGCAATGAGTACAGAGGGCCAAATGAGTTCGTGGAGATAGGTGATGATTTTGTCAGACTTGCCAACCGGCTCAACGAGAGTGAGGAGAGGCGTCTGAAGGCAGACAGGGATAAGCAGAAGATGCTGGCTGACATTTCCCATGATTTAAAGACTCCTATCACGGTGATCCAGGGATATGCCAGGGCTATCTGTGACGGTATGATACCTGAGGAGCGGCGGGAACAGTATCTCAGGACCATTTATCTGAAATCCTCAGCTCTCAATGAACTGATCAACACCTTTTATGAGTACAGCAAACTGGAGCATCCTGATTTCAGCCCTACACTGAAAAGGGAAAATATCTGTGAGTTTGCCAGGGAATATTTGGCAGCCAAATACAATGAGATTGCCCTGGCCGGATTCGACCTGGAGGTGGACATTCCGGAGGAGCCTCTCTTTTGTGACATTGACGCACAGCAGTTCAGGCGCGTGTTTGAAAATATCATTGCCAATGCGCTGCGGCACAATCAGGAGGGAACCATACTGCGCTTTAAGATCGCGGCTGAGGGAAACAGCATCAAGATCACCATTTCGGACAACGGAAAGGGAATCCCTCCGGAGATCGCGGATGTTATCTTTGAACCCTTCACTGTGGGGGATGAGTCCCGCAACAGCAAGCAGGGAACCGGTCTGGGGCTTGCCATTGCCAAAAAGATCGTGAAATCCCATAAGGGATATATCAGCCTTTCCAAAAAACCGGAAAAGGGAATGTCCACAGAGTTTATCATATGGATGAAAATGGGAGAAACGCTGTCTGAGACATGACGGCGTTTTTCTGCTTTTGATCCCGGCATAAAGGTTCGTCATTTTGCACGAAAATGGGAACTGCAATTTAAAGTTGTGCATCACCGTATTTGATGGTATAATATTAAAGTACATTTTCATCCGGCAACGCATAATGAAGACTGGACAAAGTAGAGAAATTGGCAGGTAAGAGGATATGAATGGGAAAATTAAGATTAAAGGTCAGTTGAAGCTGTACATGCAGTGGCCGGTAATTCTGGCAGTCCTTCTGATTCTCATGGATATTTGTGTGTTCCGCATCAACAGGCGTGCTGGTGCTATTGCCAGCGGATTTTTGGCTGTTTATTTGCTGATAGTTATTTTCTTATACCATCACAGCCGTGCCATCATCATGAATGAGCTGATTTCTTTTGCGACCCAGTACGGGCAGGTGCAGAGAAGCCTGCTGAAGGAATTTATCGTTCCTTACGCGCTGCTGGACAGCAAGGGAAAGCTGATGTGGATGAATGATGCATTTTCCGCCTTGTGTGAAAAACCGCGGAAATATAGAAAATCAATAACCACCCTGTTTCCGGAGATCACTGTGGACACGCTGCCGAAGGAGGATGCTTCTGAGGTTGTATTCCAGTTCAGTGAGAGGGATTATCGTGCGTCCATGCGCAGGATTTCCATCCAGAAGCTTTTGGAGGATTCAGGTCTGGTGGAGGCAGAGGAAGAGAATTTCCTCACAGCGCTGTATCTCTTTGACGAGACAGAGATTAACCGCTACATCCGCAGGACAGAGGACGAGAAGCTGGTTACAGGGCTTTTGTATCTGGACAATTACGACGAGGCACTCAACAGTGTGGAGGAAGTGCGCCGTTCACTTTTGGTTGCTTTGATAGAAAGAAAGCTGAACAAGTATTTCAGCGAGGTAGACTGTCTTGTGAAGAAGCTGGAAAAAGACAAGTTTATACTTGTGATGCGCCAGCGCTCTCTGGAGGAACTGAAGAAGAAACGTTTCAATATTCTGGAAGACGTAAAAACCGTCAACATCGGAAACGACATGGCAGTGACCATCAGTATCGGTATCGGTATCAATGCGCCCAGCTATGCCCAGAATTATGAGTACTCCAGAATCGCCATTGACCTTGCCCTTGGCCGCGGCGGTGACCAGGTGGTGATCAAGGACAAAGAGAGCATGACATATTTTGGCGGGAAATCCCAGCAGATGGGCAAGAATACCCGTGTGAAGGCACGTGTGAAGGCACATGCCCTGAAAGAATTTATGGTTGCCAAGGATAAAGTGGTGGTCATGGGACATAAGATTTCCGATGTGGACTCTATCGGTGCCGGTATCGGTATCTACAGGGCAGCAAAATCCCTGAATAAGAAGGCCCATATTGTTGTAAATAATCCAACCATGTCTGTGCGCCCTATCATTGAGAATTTTATGAACAATCCGGATTATGATGAGCATATGTTTGTGGACAGCGCGGAGGCAAAGGATATTGTGGACAACAATACCGTTGTGGTCGTGGTGGATACCAATAAGCCAAGCTACACGGAGTGTGAGGAGCTTCTTTCTAAGACAAAGACCATTGTGGTGCTGGATCATCACCGCCAGGGTGCGGAAGTGATCTCCAATGCAGTGCTCTCTTATATAGAGCCTTTTGCTTCCTCAGCTTGTGAGATGGTGGCAGAGATCCTGCAGTATTTCTCTGATGATATCAGGATTTACAATATAGAGGCTGATGCCCTTTACTCCGGCATCATCATTGACACTAACAATTTTACAGCCAAGACGGGTGTGAGAACATTTGAAGCTGCTGCTTTTCTGCGCCGGTGTGGTGCGGATGTAACCCGCGTGCGTAAAATGTTCCGGGACGATGTGGCGTCCTACCGGGCGAAAGCTGAGGCAATCCGTCATGTGGAGACTTATCGGAATTATTTCGCCATTGCAGTCTGCCCCAGTGAGGGTCTGGACAGCCCTACCATTGTGGCGTCTCAGGCAGCCAATGAGCTTCTGAATATCAGCAGTGTGCGGGCATCCTTTGTGCTCACAGACTATAATCACACCATTTATTTCAGCGCCCGGGCCATTGATGAGGTGAATGTGCAGCTTATCATGGAACGTCTGGGAGGAGGCGGCCACATCAATATGGCGGGAGCACAGCTCAAGGATGAGACGATGGAAATCGCTGTCATCAAACTGAAAGAGACCATTGACCAGATGATCAAGGAAGGAGATATAGAGATATGAAAGTAATTTTAATGGAAGACGTAAAATCCCTGGGTAAAAAGGGTGACATTGTAAATGTAAGCGACGGATATGCCAGAAACATGCTGTTTCCAAAGAAACTTGGCCTGGAGGCTACATCCAAAAACATCAATGATTTAAAGCTCCAGAAAGCTCACGAGGATAAGGTAGCACAGGAGCTGCTTGATGCAGCCCAGGCTTTCAAGGCAGAGCTGGAGACAAAAGAAGTGACCGTATCCATCAAGGTGGGAGAAAACGGCCGTACATTTGGTTCTGTCTCCTCAAAAGAGCTGGCTGAAGCAGCAAAAGACCAGCTGGGATATGATATTGACAAAAAGAAAATGCAGCTTTCCTCCCCGATCAAAGAACTGGGGACCACAAAGGTGCCGATTCGTCTGCATCCGAAAGTGACAGCAGAGCTGAAAGTCATTGTGAAGGAAGCATAACGCTTCCGGGGGAAAGGAGCCATAGCTGTCATGGAAGAAGCACTCATAAAGAGAATCCTGCCCCACAGCATTGAGGCGGAGCAGTCGGTTATCGGTTCCATGATCATGAACAAAGATGCCATCGTGACCGCATCGGAGATTATTACAGGTGATGATTTTTATCAGCAGCAGTATGGCATTGTCTTTGAAGCCATGGTGGGGCTTTACAATGAGAACAAGCCTGTGGATCTGGTGACACTGCAGAACAGGCTGAAAGAGCTGGATGTGCCGCCTGAGATCTCCAGCATGGAGTTTGTGGGAGAGCTGGTGGCAGCAGTGCCTACCTCTGTCAATGTAAAGTATTACGCGGAGATCGTGTCTGAAAAGGCAATGCTGCGCAAACTGATCAAGACCACAGAGGAGATTGCCAACACCTGTTATCTTGGCAATGAGCGGACGCAGGATATTCTTGAGATTACGGAAAAGAAGATTTTTGACCTGGTACAGAGAAAAAGCAGTGATGAATTTGTACCGATAAAGGATGTGGTCCTGAATGCCATTGAGAAGATTGAGAAGGCATCCAGGACAAAAGGAAGTGTTACCGGTATCCCCACAGGCTTTATAGACCTGGATTACAAGATGTCCGGTTTCCAGCCGTCTGACCTGATTCTGGTAGCTGCAAGGCCGTCCATGGGTAAAACGGCATTCGTACTGAATATTGCCCAGTATATGGCGTTTAAGAGTGGTGTCACCACAGCGATCTTCAGTCTGGAGATGTCAAAGGAGCAGCTGGTAAACCGTCTGCTGTCTTTGGAGTCAAAGGTGGATTCCCAGAGTATCCGTACAGGTAATCTGGAGGATGAGGACTGGGCAAAGCTGATCGAGGGCGCCAATATCATCGGGTCATCCAATATGATCATTGACGATACGCCGGGTATCTCCATTTCAGAACTGCGGTCAAAGTGCAGGAAGTATAAGCTGGAGCAGAATCTGGGCGTTATCTTTATTGACTACCTGCAGCTTATGTCAGGAAGCGGCAGAAGCGAATCGCGCCAGCAGGAGATTTCCGATATTTCCAGGTCTCTGAAAGCACTGGCAAGGGAACTGAGCGTGCCGGTAGTGGCGCTGTCCCAGTTGAGCCGTGCCGTGGAACAGAGGCCGGATCACAGGCCCATGCTTTCTGACCTGCGAGAGTCAGGGGCAATTGAGCAGGATGCCGATGTTGTTATGTTTATTTACAGAGATGATTATTATAATAAGGACTCTGAGAATAAGAATATTGCGGAGATTATTATTGCGAAACAGAGGAATGGTCCGATCGGGACGGTGAATCTGGTTTGGCTGCCTAATTATACGAAGTTTGTGAATATGAAAAAATAAAAAAAGAGGTTCTGCGGCGGGGGTGCTGTGGGGCCTTTTTTGTTGGGAGCGCACCCCCAATCCGCCTCTGCCCCTCCCGGCACGCTTCTCATTTCCCTGGTGTTCACACGGCCGCAGGGGAGTGGAGGAGGAAAGTGTGACGTTTGGAAGAGAGTCGCAGATGTGGAAGGGATAGGGAAAAGAGTGGGCAGGGGGTTGACAGTGAGGAAGAGGAGTGATATATTTGTCTTATTAAGAGATAAATATATCACTTTTGGAGGATGAGAGTATGAAGAGGGATTGGAAAGGGATTGGGTTGATTGGGGTTATTTTGGCGGAGTTTTTAGCGGTGGGGTTTGATGTGATCTTTAATGGGAGCAGGATCGTGAAACCGATAGATATGGAGACTTATGTGTTCAGGGGGACGGATTTGCCTTTGATAGCGGCTACGGCGGGGCTTGTCTGTTATGTGTTTTATCTGGTGATCCGGGCAGTAGTAGTGAACTTCAGGAAGGGAGAAACGGCGGCTAAGGGAGTGACCAGGAAGCTGAATCCTAAGTTTGGGTGGTTTGGATTTTTTGGATTTGTGGGATTTATGGGGATTCCGGTTTATATGGTGCAGGGGCAGGTCTGGCCGTTTTTCTTTTTTGTATTTTTCGGGTTTTTTGGATTTTTCTATGAGGCGAAGATGAGCTGTACTTTGATGGATGAAAGATTTAAGGAGGAACAGGCAAGGGCACAGCTGGTCTCTTACAGAACAGGCTTTGGGCTTCTGTGGGTGGTGGCCTGGTTTATGGGAATTACAGGAGGACATATAGATATACGTTATGTGGCTCTTATCTTTACCGTTGCCTCGTCCCTGATCATTGCGCTGGTACTTTTTTTAAACAGCTATCTTCTGTACAAATATGATACGGAGGAAGCAGAGTGATATGGGGGTAGATGGATTTACATGCAACCTGAAAAAATACCGCCAGCTAAAAGATATGACCCAGGAACAACTGGCCAATGCTGTAGGCGTCCGCCGCGAAACCATTATGCGCCTGGAAAAAGCCCAGTATAATCCTTCACTGAAACTGGCAATTGATATTTCAAGGGTTGTGGAGGCTCCCATAGAAGAAATCTTTATTTTTGATGAGTAGACAAAAATGCAGCCATCACTTTCCGAATGGCTGCATTTTTATTACGCTTTCTGTCGGTTCCGAATCTCCCTCTCTGCGAGGAAGAGCGAAAGTGGATACATCCTGTCCTGGTGCCGAATGGAAGGCCGGGAGATGAATCGGAAGAACTATTCCCTTTTCGGCGTGTGCCCGGTGAGACAGTCTGGCACGTATCCCCATGAGCACGCTCGAAATGTAAAAAAGTTTTCCAGGTCATGGAACATCCGCTGCTATTCAAAAATATCATGAAAGGCAATTTCCTGCGCTTTCCTGAACACCCTAAAAAGCCTGTCTTATCAATTGATTTTTTCTAAATGGTTTTCACTTATATAAACCAAGAAGATCATTTACAAATATTTCATCATTGGTAAATTGAATTTTATTATTGTTTAAAAATCCATCCAATGATTGGATCGTTTTTTCAACAACAGAAATTTTCCATCTTTTGCTTAAATCTTTTTTAAAACTAATATAAATTTCATTTTTTAACGGTTCATATACGATTGAACTCAGAGTATTATCCTGACTGGTTTTGCTTAAAATTTCAAAGGCTTCATCTATTCCAAAGCTGTCCATATGATCGGAAATATATTCATAAGCACAAATATATCTGTCAGCACCTATACCACATACTTTATCATAATTTACATCCTCAAAATTTCCATTCGGAAAATTAGTCATAATAATAAAATCATTATGAATGGGACTTATTATATTTCTATCCTTTCCCTCTTCCAGAATAAATGCACCACCGGTTTTATCGGCAATCATAGTATGCAGTCCTAAATCCGGAAATAATGGATTCCTGGGATACGAGATCACTCTTTTATCAGGAAGTTCAAAAAATTCAGAGGATTTTCCTGTTTTCCTTAAGGCCTCGTCAAAAATCTCAAAAGCAAACCAATCGTTTTCGTCACAACTTGCTCTAAAACCCGGACCATATTCTACTGCCTGAGTACAGACAAAAAGCCCCTCACTATTAAAACCGGCGATATCCCTGTATCTGTTATCTAATAAAGCTGAAAAGTAAAATAAGTTCTTATCATTATAACTTTTGACTTTCAATCTTAAGTCAATATCATCAGTGTCGAAATTCATACCATAAATAGCTTTTTCCTGATGATATACTGCAAAACTTGTACACATTTTGAAGCCTCCTTTTAATATAATCTGTTTAGAGTATTGAAAGAATCATCTGGATATTTTATCATTGGCTTCACCACTTTTTTACACTTCTGTTCATATGATACCACAGACATCCTGACGGTTCAATCCACAACATTTTTGTCTGTATAACCCCTGTCCCCTATATTATCAAAAATATAAAGTAAAGAACTCTTTACATTTTGGCGGAATATGTTATAATACAAATGTAAAGAACTTTTGACATTTAAAGGAGGTATAGATCATGAAAAAAATGGATGAGATGGACAGGAATATCAGGCTGCGTTCTGAAGAATTAGGGTTTAAAGCTGCGGTTTTTGTTCTGGCAGTCTGGGTATTGATTGAATGCTGGCGTAATTTTTCCGGTGATGGCATATCGAATCCGATTCCCATGCTGGTGCTGGCAGCAGTTTTATGTGTTCAGGGATTTTCAGAGATGCAGATGAAAAGAAAAATGATTTCCGGTGATGAAGAGTACAGAGAACCAAACAAACTTTTATGGAGCATAATCTCAGCCATTGCCATAATAGCCATTATAATAACCATTGGTTTCTATCTATTATAATTCCGCAGAAAAGCAGGAGTCCAAATGAAAAACAACATCAAACAACTCAGAAAACAAGCCGGCCTCCGCCAGGAAGACATGGCCAATCAACTGGGTGTCACCCGCCAGACCATCATAGCCATAGAAAACGACAAATACAACCCCACCCTGGAACTGGCCATGAAAATAGCTCGTCTTCTAAACAAAAATGTAGAGGATATCTTCTTTCTGGATTAAAGATATCCTCTGTAAAAACAATCATATCCTCTTCCCCAACATCTCCGGATTAGAAGCATGCCCCAATGCCTCATGCCTGCTGATCCTTCCCTCCTTCACCAGCTTCTGCAGACTCGCATCCATAGAAACCATATCCCCCCAGCCGAAGAATAAATAATCCCATCAATCTGATGCACCTTATTTTCCCGAATCATATTCTTAATAGCCGGCGTAGTCTTCATGATCTCAAAGGCAGGAGTCAGCCCCTCATTTACATCAGGCACAAGCTGCTGCGACACCACAGCCCGCAGCACAGAAGACAACTGCACAGCAATCTGCCTTTGCTGGTTCGGCGGAAAGACATCAATAATGCGGTCTATGGTATTAGCCGCACCCAGCGTATGCAGAGTAGACAACACCAGATGTCCCGTCTCAGCCGCTGTCATAGCTACTGCCATCGTCTCATAATCCCTCATCTCGCCCAGGAGGATCACATCAGGACTCTGCCGAAGAGAAGCCCTGAGCGCCATAATATAACTCTCCGTATCCGTATTGATCTCACGCTGGCTCACAATACTCTTCTTATGGCTGTGCAGAAACTCCAGAGGGTCCTCCAGTGTGATAATATGCTTTTCCTGCGTTCTGTTAATGGCGTCTATGATACAGGCCAGCGTAGTGGATTTCCCGCTTCCCGCCGGACCTGTCACAAGTACAAGGCCCTTATTTGTATTTCCGAGTTCAATGATAGAATCAGGAATCCCCAGATCCGATGGATTGGGGAGCTGGAAAGTGATGACACGGATGACAGCGGCCATGGACCCCCTTTGCTTGTAAGTGCTCACCCGATAACGGGAAAGCCCTCTGACGGCAAAGGAAAAGTCATCATCCCCTGTCTCCAGAAAACGGTTGATATCCCGGTTGTCTGCAAGCTGGTAAATTTCACGTATCATGGATTCTGACTGGGCAGGCATGATCTTGTCCGTATCCATGGTGACCAGTGAGCCGTTCTTTTTGTAGGAGAGCGGCAGACCTGCAACGATAAAGAGGTCTGACGCACCGGTATTGGTGGTTTCTGTTAAAAATGTAAGTGCATCCATTGCGGTTTCCTTTCTGTATCGGTTCAGCTTGTCTGAACGGTTGCTTCTTTCCTGCGTTATGTGTCGCTTCCGTAGACGGGCAGCGTCTCCTCGGGCTGCCATGTCTCAGTATTTATAAGCTTCCAGCTTTTGATCTGATAATAACTGTCCCCTGTCTTTAAGTCTTTGGGGAGAAGAAGGGCCACATGCAGTGCCTGCTTTTCTCCTGCGGGGACCTGATATTCCATGACCCGCTCTGAAGAAAAGAGGATTCCCTCTGTGTTTTCCAGCGCGGATTTTACGTGCTGCAGATATTCCTCTGTATTTCCATAGAGCGTATACTGCTCCTCCAGACACTGGTCAATGGTCAGGAGAATGTCATTTGCCTTGTTTTCCGCTTCGTAGTAATCCCTGGTGTGCTCCGCGTTTTTCTGGCTCAGACGGTAATCAGAGCGGGCGCTGACCAGAGAGAGTACGGCAAAGGTTATCATGCAGAGCAGGACAAAGATCAGCAGGATTGAGGATGTGCCGACACCCAGTATGGGTTTTCTGCTTTTTTCCAATTGGCGGACTCCTTTCTATTCAGACAACCCTGCTTTGCGGGCTATCGGGACTTTTGTGGTGAGCCGGTAGAGGCTGCCACCCTCAGAATCAGTAAAATCTATCTGGGCGGTCCTGCAGCTGCCGGAAACGGTCTGTTCTATATTGAGATAGTATACAGCCTCCTTTTGGGAGCAGGATTCCCCGTCTCTGTCATAGCAGAAGAAAATGATTCCATCCTTTTTAAGTGCCTCAGGAAGAAGTTCTTTCACTGCCTCGTAGGAGCCGTCCGTGTGGGCCAGTACCTCAGCGGCACTGGAGGCATAGCCGGAGCCAAGAGTCAGTTCTCTTGCCGACTGGCTCATAAAATGCGCTTTTACAAAGACCTGGATACACACAGCGCTGGCCAGGGAAAAGAATAATATTGCAAGTATCAGTTCGATCAAAAACAGACTGGACCGTGTATTTTGCCGTTCTCTCACTGGAATCTCCTTTCTGACAGATTACTCACTTTGTACGTGGATCAGCAGGGACAGAGAATGTTTTTTGCTGTCCGCGGCTGTAAAACGGAAGAAGCCCCGGGATGTCTCCTGGATCGTAAAATCCGTAACCTCCAGTATGGACTCCCCCTGGGATTTCTTTGGTGTATTTTCTTTTTGGGTAAAAAGTTCTTTTATATATCCCTCATCTTCATAAATATAGGTGGCGTATTCTTTATCCTCTATGGTCTCTAAAAGGATCAGGGCATCCCTGTCCTCTATTTTTCCCATGGAAACGCTGCCGGACACATCGTGCTGGCGTATTTTTTCCGCCATGTAGGAGAGGGAAGTGCGGGTCGTATAGTTGGCATCCATATCTTCCGCCGTGGACTTATACACATGGGCGCCTATGAGCACCACAGCCAGGGCCGAAGCGGTGAAGACGCAAAGAAGGCCAAGGGTGAACAGGACATCTATAAAATGGTTCTGATGCTGTCTGGGATTCATGGCGTCACCTCCCCGCCCTTTAGTGGTATGACATCAACATCCGGCATCAGATTGGAGCCTACCACTTCGTAGGTGACCAGATATTTGTCGTGGTCATAGGTTATGCCGTAATGGTCCTCCAGATAGGCAAGACTTGCCGGATAGCTGCCCTCCACGGCATAACAGTGTACGGCACTTTTGATGACAGCCTGCTTCAGGCTCCGTTCCTCCTCCTTCTGTGTGGCAGAGGACACAGAGGACATGCCGTAAAACAGAAAGCACATAAGGCACAGGAACACAAGCGCGGGCAGAAGCAGTCTGTGAAGGGGACGGCGCTTTTCAATTTGAAATCGGTTCATATGACAGCCCCCTTTATCCGATGCTGGACATGATTCCCATGAGCGGCAGCATGACAGACAAAAGGATCATGCCCACCACCACTGACAGGACTGCGACCAGGGTTGGTTCCAGTTTTGATACAATACCGGTGATCCGTTCATTTACTTCCTCATCGTACTGTACTGCGATCTGCCGCATCACATCATCCATGGCGCCGGTGCGGAACCCGATATTGATCATGTGCGCATAAAGCCCGGAGAAAATATTTGCCTGTGAGAGTGCTTCGGAGAAGCCTGTGCCCTCAGCGATAAGGTCCCGGGCGGTTTTTATCTTTTCCTGCATGACAGGATGGTCGGTCAGACGTGATACCATCTCAAGACTCTGGTCTGTGTCCAGACCGCTGCTCAGGGCCAGGGACATGCCGCTTGCAAAGCGAGCAGCAGCTATTTTCTCCGAAAGACCTTTCGTCAGGAAAAAACGTCCGGCAAGATTTTTCAGGGATTCCCGCCCTTTCTCTGTGCAGGAAAAGTAAAAAAACAGGACAATGATAAAAACAGCAATCACAATAAACACCAGGGCATACCGGTTCAGGACCTGTCCGAAACCCATCACGCTTCTGGAAATACCGGTGAGACCTGTTCCGAGCTGTTCAAACACCTGTTCAAATATAGGCATGACCTTTGTGATCAGTACCAGCACCACAGCCAGCATCATGACGATCATGACCAGAGGGTAAGTGACAGCGCTTTTGATATTTTTGGATATGGCATCCTCCCGCTCATAATGCGCTGCCAGAGCTGACATGACATCATCGAGGCGGCCTGCCTGCTCCCCAATCTCCACCATATCGCACAGATATTTGGGGAAAACACCGGCTTCCTCCAGAGAGGTCCAGAGGCAGCCTGTCTGCTCGATCTGTTCCAGGACTGTTTTGAGAATCTGCTGCCCTTCCTCCTGGGGGGCATCCTCCAGCATAATGGAAAGCCCCTCCGTGGAGGAGATGCCGGAGCGGAGAATGAGAGCCATCTGGCTGCAGAAGGTTGAGAGTTCCTTGTTGGATAAAACTTTCATGCTGCTCCTTTCTAACGGGTATACCGTACGGTATAATTGCTTCCGTCACCAATGTATTTTAAAATCTTTTTGCTGTTTTTATTGCTGGAGGCAAAGGTGGGATCCATGCGTTTCCAGCTTTTGCCGTCAAATTCAATGATATTGTCGATCCACCCAACATCCTTGATATACACGCTGATCCACGCGTGGTATACCTTTCCGGAATATCCGATCTCCAGCTTCGCGGGGATATCCTGGGAGCGGAGCATGGCAGCCATCAGGGAGGCATAGTCAAAGCAGATGCCTTTGCAGGAAGTAAGCGTCTCGTCCAGATCCGGCAGATATCCGGTGGGGACGGTTTTGGCCTTCTCCTCATCATAGGATATGGTTTCTGTCACATAGTAATAAATGTCAGCCACAGCATCCAGATCTGAGGTGGCTGTCTTTACCTGTTCCTGCGCTGTCTTCACCGCCTTGCTTTCAGGGGTAAAATCCACATACTGGTTCGGGTACAGATAGGGAATAAAGTCGCTCTCCAGCTTTACATCAATGGTTTCACTGTAGAGCGTTGCGTATTTGTCGCCGGTTATATTTTCATATGTGCTTATGGTGTATGAGCCGTCCCCGGATGTAAGGGGCATGGTCACATAGGGACCGGAGGTTATGAAATACTTGTAATTTATGCCGTCAGGCCCGTCAATCTGTATATTGGCCTTATCCGCATCACCTGTATACTGAGCCATAATATAGCCCTGGTCTGTGTGGGAGACGTCGACGATCAGGGGCTCTGCTCCCAGTACGGCGGTTCCTGAGGCCTCGGGCATATGGACATTTGGCGTATTGGGACGTACCGTTTCTTTTTTCTCTGCTTGGGAAGTGCTGGATTTTTTTGTGGAGCCGGACGATGCGCTGGCGGAAGAACAGGAGGCCAGAATCAGTACGGGACACAGAACAGCTAAAATACCGCATAGCAGATGGAATATACGGTTGTGAGTCATACTGGACCCTCCTCGTGTTTGCTGCTTCTTACGTTCTGAATAATTGTTTTTATCATATCATTTTTTGCCTCATAAAGCAATAAGAGGGAAAACTTATAGAATTTGATATTGTAATATGTCAGTAAATTCGATAAAATAGAAATAGTTATGCATACCGGGAACCTTTTAGCCTATTGCTGAAAGGAGATATGCTGTAATGAATAAAAAGTTATGGATCGGACTGCTTCTGCTGTCCGTGCTGTCTGTTTCATCCTGCCAGAGACAGGAGGAAACCCTTTTGCTGTCGGAAGATAAGACAAAGCAGGAGGAAAGTGTACAGGAACCTGAAAAAAAGGAAGATTCGGGGAAAGAACCGGATGTCCCGGAGGAGGACGCCGCCCCGCAGCAGATCTGCGTCTTCCTGTGCGGTGCCGTAAACCAGCCGGGTGTGTATTATCTGAAGGAAGGGGCGCGGCTCTATGAAGGGATTGCGGCTGCGGGAGGATTTTCAGAGGATGCGGATGAGGACTGGTGGAATCAGGCGGCTGTTCTGCCTGACGGAAGCCGGATCCAGATCTATACCAGGGAAGAGACAGAGGTTTTTCGGGAAGCCGGACAGAACCCGGGAAGTGCCGGGGAGGATACGGCTTTGGCATCAGGAAACGGTGCGGAGCCAAAAGCGGATGAAGCAGCAGGGGAACCGGGCCGGGTAAATATCAACACAGCATCCCAGGAGGAACTGCAGACAGTTCCCGGCATTGGGGAGGTAAAGGCAAAAGCAATCCTTTCCTACCGGGAAGAACACGGGGAGTTTTCATCTGCGGAGGATATAAAGCAGGTGCCCGGCATCAAAGGCAAGACATACGAAAAAATAAAAAACTATATTTCTTACTGAGATATAGTCCTGTATAACGGGTAAACTTAAGGATGAGGAGATAATTAAATGAGTAAAAGAGTTTTGGTTGTTGATGATGAGAAATTGATCGTAAAGGGAATCCGTTTCAGCCTGGAGCAGGATAATATGGAAGTGGACTGCGCGTACGATGGGGAGGAAGCGCTGGAGAAGGCCAGGGAGAACAGCTATGATATGATCCTTCTGGATATTATGCTTCCAAAAATGACGGGACTGGAGGTCTGCCAGCAGATCCGTGAATTTTCCCAGGTACCCATCATTATGCTGACTGCAAAAGGTGAGGATATGGACAAGATTCTGGGGCTTGAATACGGTGCGGATGACTATATCACCAAGCCGTTTAATATTTTAGAGGTAAAGGCCCGCATCAAGGCAATTATGCGCCGGACCAAGAAGGATGATAAGCAGGCGGAGCGTTCCGGCTCCATCACAGTGGGAGATCTGCGTCTGGACTGCGAGAGCCGCAGAGTCTTTATAAATGATAAGGAAGTCAACCTGACAGCAAAAGAGTTTGACGTCCTGGAACTTCTGGTTAAGAACCCCAACAAGGTTTACAGCAGGGAGAATCTGCTGAATCTGGTATGGGGATATGAATATCCGGGAGATGTGCGTACCGTTGACGTACATATCCGGCGTCTGCGAGAGAAGATCGAGGAGACTCCCAGCGAGCCAAAGTATGTACATACCAAATGGGGTGTGGGATACTATTTTCAGGTATAAGGAAAAAGGGAGTCAGTGAAGTTGTTTGGAAAAAAAATAAAACATACATTTTTTAAGAGTCTGCGGTTTCGGATTCTGCTGATCCTCATAGTCATCGGCATTGTCCCCAGTATTATCGTGGAAAATTTCATTGTGAACAGTTACGAGAACCGGGCTGTGGATATCCGGACAGTCAATGTGAAGAATCAGTGTGATATTCTGGGCAACCAGCTTATGAAGGAGGATTATCTGAATCATCCGGAATCTGATGTGATCAATAACGAGCTTTCCATGCTCTCTGCCATTTACAACGGAAGAATCCTGATCATCAATGAGGACTTCCGGGTCATTAAGGATACGTTTGACATTGATGTGGGAAGATATGTGCTCTCTGAAGAGGTGATCCGGTGCTTTGAGGGGGAGAAAAATACGCCCCATTACGATAAGAAGAACTCCTATATAGAGCTGACAAGCCCTCTGACCATTCCGGGTAAGAAAAAGGTGAAGGGTGTCATGCTAATCAGCATTTCCACCAGCGAGATCGCGGACAGTATTGACATGCTGGAACAGAGGGGAAATCTTCTTCTCATTGCCATCTGTCTGCTTGTGGTGGTGCTGGGATATTTCCTGGCCGGTATATTGGTGAAGCCGTTTTCCAGGGTCACCAAGTCCATTGAGGATCTGACGGACGGGTATCTGGATGAGGAGATATCGGTGCCGGATTACACAGAGACGGAGCTTATCACCAACGCCTTTAATAAGATGCTGAGCCGAATGAAGGTTCTGGATGAATCCAGGCAGGAGTTTGTATCCAATGTGTCCCATGAGCTGAAGACCCCTATGACATCCATGAAGGTTCTGGCAGATTCCCTGGTGGGTCAGGAGAATGTGCCGGTCGAGCTGTATCAGGAGTTTATGCAGGACATTGCTGTGGAGATCGACAGGGAGAATAAGATCATCACAGATCTTCTCTCTCTTGTAAAGATGGATAAAAAGGCATCCGACTTGAATATTGCGGAAATCAATATCAATCAGCTTCTGGAGAACATCCTGAAGCGGCTAAAGCCAATCGCCGAGGCAAAGCAGGTGGAACTGATCCTGGAGAGCTACCGGCCTGTGGTGGCGGAGGTGGATGAGGTGAAATTAAGTCTTGCCCTGTCCAATCTGGTGGAGAACGGCATAAAATACAATTCGGAGGACGGATGGGTGCGTGTCACGCTGAATGCGGACCACAAGTATTTTTATGTGTCAGTGGCGGATTCCGGCATTGGTATTCCGGAGGAGAGTATTGACAGGATCTTTGAGAGATTTTACCGGGTGGACAAATCCCACTCCAGAGAGATCGGCGGTACCGGCCTTGGCCTTGCCATCACCAGAAATGCCATTGTCATGCACAGAGGCGCCATAAAAGTAAAAAGTGAAGAGCATAAAGGAACCACCTTCTCTGTGAGAATTCCTTTGACCTATATCGCGTAAAAGGAGGTGGCAGCGTTGAAGAAAATAGGACTTATGGGGATTCTTCTGCTGGCAGTGTGCGCTCTTGCAGGCTGCGGGGAGCAGGAAGGACAGGAAAATACAGAGAAAGCAGAATACAGTATGTATTATCTCTCACCCACGGAGGAATCGCTGGTGGAGGATGATTATGTACCGGAAGAGCGGGTGACTGCCAGTATGGTCAGCGAGATGGCAAAAAAACTGACAGAGCCTGTGGACAGTGATGATTATATGAAACTGCTTCCCGATGATGTGAAGATTCTGGAATATGAATTTGACGGGCGCGGTGTTGTGCTGAATTTTAACGATGCCTATGCAAAGATGAAAAATACAAGAGAGATTCTTGTCCGCGCGGGAATCGTGAAATCCTTTACCCAGATTCCGGGGGTCATCAATGTGACCTTTCTGATGGGTGGGGAGCCGCTTACGGATTCAAACGGCAATGTCTACGGCACGATGGACAAGGAAACCTTTGTGGAAAATGAGGGGGAGAACCCCAATTCCTATGTCTATGCAGATGTCAATCTGTATTTTGCCAACGAGGCCGGTGACAAGCTGGTGAAAGTGACAAACGGAGGCGGGTATTACAGCATTAATGTCCCGCTGGAGAAAAAAATCGTGGAGCTGCTCATAAAGGGGCCGCCCGGTGATTCGGATGCCAAGCCCACAATTTCCAAGGAGACCAAGATTTTAGGGGTGTCCATTGTGGAAGGTGTCTGTTATGTGAATCTGGACAAGACCTTTATGAACCAGAGTATGAATGTACAGCAGGAACTGCCTGTGTATTCCATTGTCAATTCCCTGATGGACGCCTGTAAAATCCACGGCGTGCAGATATCTGTGGAGGGAGAGACAAAGGTGACTTTCCGGGAGAGCATGAGCCTGGATAAGCTTTATAAGGCAGATTACAGTTTAGTGGAGGACGCGTCAGATGAGTAAACGGCCGCTTTGTGCCTTTGCCCTGCTTTTTATGGCGGTTATCTGGTGCCTGAGCCTGGCGGGAGTTCCCTTTTTCGGGAATGCTCCCCCGGTTCTGCCGGAGGGCTGCAGTCCGGACGGAGCAGTGCTGGAGGGCAGGGTTTATGAGACAAAAAACAATTCTTTTTATACCATTCTATATCTCAGACAAGTAAAAATTCTAAGTGATTCCAACCAATATTCCATGGAACAGGTAAAAGTAAATATAAAAAATGAACTGGCAAAAAGTACAGTGATGCCGGGTATGAAAGTGCGCCTTACCGGGGACCTGCAGCAGATTCCCCTGCCATCCAACCCGGGACAGTTCAATGAACGAAGCTACTATTACGCAAGAAAAGTCAAATGGTATCTGGAGGGCAGAAGTCTTGAGGCTGTTGGGGGGGATGCCCGGTCTTTCGACGCGCTGCGCTGTGAGGCAAAGGCTTTTCTGAAAGAGAAGATACTGCAGCTTGCGCCCGGACGCACCGGGGGGATTTTCTGCGCTATGATGCTGGGGGAAAAGCAGGAGATCGGCCGGGAGAACCAGATGCTGCTGAGGCTGGACGGAGTTCTTCACATTGCTGCCATCAGCGGAACACACCTTTCTTTTCTGGGATGGGGGCTGTACCGGATACTGCGGAAACTGCGTCTGCCGGTTCCCGGGGCGGGAGGAATCTCTGTTTTTCTCATGATACAGTACGGAATCTTCACAGGCAGCAGCGCTTCTGCCATGCGGGCAGTGATCATGTTTTCCCTGGCAGTTGGGGCAATGGCAGTGGGCAGGACATACGATCTGCTTTCCGCCCTGTCCCTCTCGGCAGTCCTGCTTCTTCTGGAAAGTCCCGGTTATCTGTATGACAGTGGATTTTTGCTGTCATTTGGAGCAATTCTGGGTTTGGCTGTGGTCTATCCGGCTTTTGTGGAAAAGAAAGAAGAAAGCAGGCTGGTTCTGGGACTTAAATCAGGTCTTGCCCTGCAGCTTGCCACCATTCCCATACAGATGTATTTTTTCTATGAACTGCCTGTTTTCGGGATTCTGGTTAACCTGCTGGTGCTGCCCACTGTGGGAATCGTGCTGGCGTCAGGCCTCTTTGGCTGTCTGTCCGGCCTGGCAGTTCCTCTTTTGGGGAGAATGCTGATGCTTCCCGGTGCCTTTCTTCTGGAAGTTTATCTTAAGATTGGTGAGTGGCTGCAGGGAATCCCCTTTGCGTCGGTGATCACGGGAAGGCCGCATATGTGGAAAATCATTGTGTATTATATTTTACTGGCTGTGTGGGTTCGGTATTGCCGGGGAAAGGAGCGGGGGGAAAAGTATAGAAGGCTGCGGTATCTTCCCGTGCTCCTGGGATGTTTCCTGCTGTTTGTAAATATTCCGGATGAAAAACTGCGCATCACATTTCTGGATGTGGGGCAGGGAGACTGTTCTGTCGTCAGGTTTGAAGGAAAGACATATGTAATAGACGGCGGCAGCAGCAGTGTATCCGGTGTGGGAAATTACAGGATTCTGCCGTTTTTAAAGTGTATGGGAATCAGAAAGGTGGATGGGATCTTTCTGTCGCATATGGATGATGATCATATAAACGGAATCGCGGAGCTGCTTGAAGCTGTCAAAAACCGGGAGACCTCTCTGCGGATAGATAAGATTTTTTTATCAGAGTGCGGGGAGAAACAGGAGAAGCTGGCGGAAATGAAGCAGACGGGAGAAAAAGCAGGCTGCCGTATTTTTTATCTGTACAGCGGGGACAGGATCAGAAAGGGAGAGATGGAACTGCGCTGTCTCTATCCCTACATAGATACAAAAGGGGAGAGCAACGAGAACTCCCAGGTTCTCAGATTGACCTGCGGGAAGTTCGGTGCGCTTTTCACCGGTGATACGGAAGGAAGCGGGGAGACGGCTGTCACCGGGATTCTGGAACAGGAACAGACAGCGTGCCAGCTTTTAAAGGTGGCGCACCACGGCTCCAAAAACTCCACATCCATCCGTTTTCTGGAGGCTGTGAAGCCTGTGGCAGGCATTATCTCCTGCGGGGAGGGCAACCGCTACGGGCATCCGCACAGAGAGCTGATGGAACGGCTGGAGGAGGAAAAGGTGGAGGTGTTTCAGACAAAGGATTGGGGCGCAGTATTTGTTGTGACGGACGGAAAAAGAACAGAAGTGTCTTTTCAGCATAAAAAATCCATGGTAAACTAGAATGTGATTGAAAATGCCGTCGGCAAGCTGTGCGTCATAATTTGTGGGGAATTTAACTTTGATGAGGGAGATGCAGCTTGTCGGAATAAAAAGGAGCATCTAAATGAAAAGTTTACAGGAAGACATAAAAAACCAGGATTTCAAGAAGGTCTATCTCTTCTGCGGAGAGGAGGCCTATCTGAAACAGCAGTATAAACATAGAATGAAGGCAGCGCTGCTGCCGGAAGACGACAGCATGAATTTTTCCATGTTCGAGGGAAAGAAGACAGAGCCGAAGAGTGTGATCGATCTGGCGGAGACCATGCCTTTTTTTGCTGACCGAAGAGTGATCATGCTGGAGGATACAGGATTTTTTAAAAACCAATGCACAGATTTGCCGGAGTATATGGCGGAACTGCCGGATTACCTCTGCATGATCTTTGTGGAGGATGAAGTGGACAAGCGGAGCCGGATGTTCAAGGCTGTGAAGAAATACGGCAGAATCGTGGAGTTTGCAAAGCAGGATTCCCAGACCCTGATGCGCTGGGTCTTAGGCATGATGAAACGGGAAGGAAAGAAGATAACCCAGGGGGATATAGAACTGTTTCTGACAAAGACGGGAACAGATATGGGAAACATAGAAAAAGAGCTGGAAAAGCTTCTCTGCTATACCATGGGCAGGGACGTCATTACAGCCGGGGATATTGAGGCGGTATGCACCACCCAGATCACAAACCATATTTTCGACATGATCAAGGCTGTGACGGAGAAGAAGCAGAAGCGGGCACTGGATCTGTACTATGACCTGCTCTCCTTAAAAGAGCCGCCCATGAGGATCCTCTTTCTCCTTGCCCGGCAGTTTAACCTGATCATGCAGGTGAAAGAGCTTTCCCGGGAGGGATATGACCAGCCTGCCATTGCCAAGAGGACCGGGCTTCAGCCTTTTGTGGTCAGAAATTATGCAGGGTATGCCCACAGGTACAGCACAGAGGAGCTGCGCGCCGCTGTGGAGGAATGTGTGCAGACGGAGGCAAAGGTAAAGACAGGATATATGAATGATGTGATGAGTGTGGAACTTCTGCTGGTGAAATTCAGCAGCAGCTAAGCATCCTGAACCGCTGCCGGCATCCGGCCATGAAAAGACGCTGCCATGGTCCGGATGCCGGTATTTTGCGGGATAAAAAAATCCCGGCTGATGACGGGCAGCCGGGATTTTAAATATTCTGTCTATATGATTAGAGTGCGTTTACAGCTTTGGATAATCTGGAAACTTTTCTTGCTGCATTGTTTTTGTGATAAACACCTTTGGATGCAGCTTTGTCGATAGTAGAGATAGCGTTCTGCAGAGCTGCTGCTGCTGCCTCTTTATCTTTTGCTGTAACTGCTGCTTCTACCTTTTTGATAGAAGTTTTCACTGCTGATTTGATAGATTTATTTCTGTCAGCTTTTGTTTTGTTTACTAAAATTCTTTTCTTTGCGGATTTAATATTTGCCAAACCGTACACCTCCAAAATTGTTTTCAATATTATTTTTTATTCGTGACAATAGGAAGACGCAGAACGCACTTTCTATCGTTTGTTATGGTTTTGTACCGGTTAGACACGGACACGCCGGTACCACATGCTTTTTTATTCTAGTTGATTTAATTGTAAATGTCAATACATAAAATCCCCCAAAATGCAAAAAATAGGAACAAATACCCCCGGAAAGGAAGGTTGGATATGGCTTTAGGAAGAATACGCACGGACCTGGCACTGGAAACAAAAGAGAAATTCGAGGAGGACAATGTGGAAATCCGAGGTGTGATCATCGAGGAGGACTACAATGAGGAGAAAGATATCCGCACCACAACCGTAAAAATTGAGACAGAGAACGGGGCAAAAGCCATGGGACGTCCTCAGGGTGTTTATATAACGCTGGAGGCTCCGAATATGTCTGTGCCGGATGAGGATTATCACAGGGAGATCTCAAAAGAGCTGGCAAAACATATCAGAAAGCTGGTTCCTATGGAAAAAGAGCTGACCGCCCTGGTGGTGGGCCTTGGAAACCGGGAGGTGACACCGGACGCTCTGGGGCCTGATGTGGTCTCCAATCTGCGCATTACCCGTCACGTGATACAGGAGTACGGAGTGCAGAGCATGGGCAGGGAATATGCCAACAGTATCAGCGGCCTGGTACCCGGTGTTATGGCCCAGACAGGCATGGAAACTCTGGAGATCATCAAGGGTGTGGTGGATGAGACGAAGCCGGATGTGGTGTTCGCCGTGGATGCCCTGGCAGCCCGCAGCACAAAACGCCTGAATCGGACGATTCAGATCACGGATACAGGCATCAATCCCGGCTCCGGTGTGGGAAACCACAGAAACGGGCTGAGTGAGGAAACTCTGGGCGTAAAGGTGATCGGCATCGGCGTGCCGACTGTGGTGGATGCAGCCACCATCGTGCAGGATTCCATGGCTCACCTGCTGGATACCCTGGAAGAGTCTGAGAAAAAAGAATTTCTGGAAGAAATGATCGCACCATCCCTCCACAGCATGTTTGTAACTCCAAAAGATGTGGATGAGACCGTGAAACGCCTGTCCTACACCATTTCCGAGGGACTGAACATGGCATTTGAGCAGGCATAAGGAAAAAGACACGTCCCTGTTTTTTCTCCGCAGACGCATAATTCATGTAAGTTGTCTCATATATAGATATGAGGTGATAGGGTGAAGAAGATGGATGATGGAAAGCTTCTGCGGATTGTGTTGTGGCTGCTCTTATGTGCTGTTGGAGCATATATTCTCATAAAAGGAATGTCTTTAGATAAAAAAACGCTGGTGAACATGTGCAGGGATGCCCAGGAGAAAGCCATAGAGGCATACCTGCCGGGAATCCTGGAGACGGAAGGGGTCAAGACCCAGACGCCTGTGGAGTGGCTCTGCAGCAAAGTGGAGGAACAGCTTCCGTTTCTGGGGACCATCCAGGCAAAGGAGATGGAAGAGACAGAGAAGGACCGGGAGACAGACAAGAAGATCATGGAGGAAAATTCCGATTTTCTTGAGGCAAAACTTCTGGAAGAAAACCAGGAGGCAGGCCCTGTGGGGTCCGGTGAGGAAAACACAGGGGGCGTGGATGCCCAGAGTGAAAACCAACAAAGCGCGGAAAATACGGAAGCTCTGCAGGATGCAGCCAAAGAGAATGCACAGACAGCAGACGCGGGTGATGGCGGGCAGGCAGAGGCTTCTGCAGCCAATGCCATAGTAAATCCCATTTCCCTTGATATGTTCCAGGATTTTGACTATGTGATCAGCAATTTTTATACCATTGACAAGACCACCAGCATCAACAGCGACCAGTTAAACGCCCCGGCCCTTGTGTCGGAGGATCTGAAAATGACAACAGGAAATGATCAGCCGCAGATACTGGTGTATCACAGCCATTCCCAGGAAGAATTCATTGATTCCAACCCGGGAGACCCCAGTACCAGCATTGTGGGGGTGGGAGAATATCTGGTTCGTCTTTTAAGAGATACATACGGCTATAATGTGCTCCATGTGACAGATACCTTTGACATTGTGGACGGAAAACTGGACAGAAATAAAGCCTACAACTACGCCCAGGATAAAATCAGCCAGGTGCTGGAGGAAAATCCCAGTGTGGAAGTGGTCATTGACCTGCACAGAGATGGTGTGCCGGACGACAAACACCTGGTTACGGACGTGAACGGGAAACCAACGGCCAAAATTATGTTTTTCAACGGATTGAGCCGCACCAACCAGAACGGGGATATTGAATATCTGCCGAATCCCTACATTCAGGATAATCTGGCATTCTCCCTGCAGCTTGCGCTTCAGGCAAAGCAGTATTACCCGGATTGGCTGCGCACCATCTATCTGAGAGGCTACCGCTATAATCTCCATCTGCGGCCAAAAGCCCTTCTTGTGGAATGCGGTGCACAGACCAATACCGTGGAGGAAGAAATGAATGCCATGGAACCTTTGGCGGACGTGCTGAATAAAGTCTTAAAAGGGGAATGAACGGCGAAGAAATGCTTGATTCCCCCTAAACCTTCGTGCTATACTAACATGGGCTTGTTGTGAAATGCAGGAAGCCCATTTAAAGTGTAAGAATAAGAAAGTAACCATATTCGTATTTTGAGAAGAGATAGAGAAAAACAATAGGAGGAATCAAGCAGTGGCAGGAGTTGACCAGAGTAAAATCCGTAATTTTTGTATCATCGCACATATAGACCATGGAAAATCCACCCTGGCGGACCGGATTATTGAAAAGACAGGACTTTTGACAGAGAGAGAAATGCAGTCCCAGGTTCTGGATAACATGGATCTGGAGAGGGAGAGGGGCATAACCATCAAGTCCCAGGCAGTCCGCATTGTCTACCAGGCAAAAGACGGAGAGGAATATATTTTCAATCTGATCGACACGCCGGGCCACGTGGACTTCAACTATGAGGTGTCCAGAAGTCTGGCCGCCTGTGACGGCGCCATTCTGGTGGTGGATGCCGCCCAGGGCATTGAAGCCCAGACTCTTGCAAATGTCTATCTGGCGCTGGATCATGACCTGGATGTATTTCCGGTCATCAATAAAATAGATCTTCCCAGTGCGGAACCGGACAGAGTGAAAAATGAGATTGAGGATGTCATCGGTATAGAAGCCCAGGATGCGCCTCTGATCTCCGCCAAAATGGGACTGAACATTGAGGAAGTTCTGGAGAAGATCGTGGAGAAAATACCGGCACCCGCCGGAGATGCCCAGGCACCTCTGCAGGCTCTTATTTTCGATTCTGTTTACGATTCCTACAAGGGTGTCATTGTGTTCTGCAGGATCAAAGAAGGAAGCGTAAAAAAAGGTACGAAAATCCGTATGATGGCAACCGGCGCTGTGGAGGAAGTAGTGGAAGTGGGATACTTCGGAGCGGGACAGTTTCTTCCCTGTGACGAACTGTCTGCCGGCATGGTAGGTTATATCACTGCCAGTATTAAGAATGTAAAAGATACCCGCGTGGGTGATACCATAACAGACGACGAAAACCCCTGTGCAGAGCCTCTTCCGGGTTACAAGAAAGTAAACCCCATGGTGTACTGCGGTGTATATCCCGCGGACGGCTCCAAGTACCAGGATTTGAGGGATGCCCTGGACAAGCTTCAGTTAAATGATGCCTCCCTGCAGTTTGAGCCGGAGACCTCTGTAGCGCTGGGCTTTGGTTTCCGCTGCGGTTTTCTGGGACTGCTCCATCTGGAGATCATCCAGGAGCGTCTGGAAAGGGAATATAACCTGGACCTGGTAACAACTGCCCCGGGCGTTGTTTACAAAGTGCACAAGACCAACGGTGAGATGATGGATCTGACCAACCCATCCAATCTGCCTGACCCCTCTGAGATCGAATACATGGAAGAACCTATGGTAAAGGCAGAAATCATGGTGACTACAGATTTCATCGGCCCTATTATGGATCTCTGCCAGGAGCGCCGCGGGCAGTATCAGGGCATGGAATATATGGAAACCACTCGTGCTCTTTTGAAATACCATCTGCCTCTCAATGAAATTATTTATGATTTCTTTGATGCCCTGAAATCACGTTCCAGAGGATATGCGTCCTTTGACTATGAGATGCTGGGATATGAACGCAGTGACCTTGTCAAGCTGGATATTCTGGTGAACAAGGAGGAAGTGGATGCCCTCTCCTTTATCGTGTTTGAAGGCTCTGCCTATGAGCGCGGCAGGAAGATGTGCGAGAAGCTGAAGGAGGAGATTCCCAGACAGCTTTTTGAAATCCCCATTCAGGCAGCCATCGGCAGCAAGATCATTGCCCGTGAGACCGTGAAGGCCATGAGAAAAGACGTGCTGGCGAAATGTTACGGCGGCGATATTTCCCGAAAGAGAAAGCTTCTGGAGAAGCAGAAGGAAGGAAAGAAACGTATGCGCCAGGTAGGAAATGTAGAGATTCCGCAGAAGGCATTTATGAGCGTTCTGAAGCTGGACGATAAATAGGATTTTGTAACGATTCAGCTAGCTGAATCGTTACGGGTATTCGCCCATTAAAAATCGCTTCGCGATGGGGCGAATATCTGCCGCCACTACTCTTTTGCACGGTCAGCGCAGTAAATGCGCAGACCTGACTGAACAGTTACAGAATTTTCAGAAATACAGGAGAAGACAAGATGAAAAAAGATTTGGGGCTGTATCTTCACATCCCTTTCTGTATACAAAAATGCGGATACTGTGATTTTTTATCCGCATCGGGAACCGGGGAGGAGAAAGAAGCGTATGTACAGGCTTTGGAAAAAGAAATCCGAAGCTACGGGGATTTTGCAAAAGGTTACAGGGTTTCCACGGTTTTTGTGGGAGGAGGCACCCCTTCCTGTCTGGAAGCGCCTCAGACAGAGCGGATTTTTCAGGCAGTAAGGGACACCTTTGATATAGAAAGAATGCCGGAGATCTCCATGGAGATGAATCCGGGCACTGTGACCCCAGAGAAACTGCAGACCTATAAAAACTGTGGTATCAACCGCCTGAGTATGGGGCTGCAGTCTGTCAGGGACAGTAATCTGAAGCTGCTGGGCAGGATTCATACCTACGAGGCGTTTCTGGAGAGCTATCATCTGGCAAGAGAAGCAGGGTTTCAGAACATCAATGTGGATTTGATCTCCTCCCTGCCGGGACAGACAGAAGCGTCCTGGAGAGAGGAGCTGGAAACAACCGCAGAGCTTTCCCCGGAACATATTTCCGTATACCAGCTCATTTTGGAAGAGGGTACACCCTTTTATGAGAAGTATGCCGGACATCCGGAGCTTCTTCCCGATGAGGAGACAAGCAGGGCTATCTACGAAGTGACCGCAGAGGTGCTTGCAGCGTACGGATTCCGCCAGTATGAGATATCCAATTATGCGAAAGAGGGCAGGGAGTGCCGCCATAATCTGAAATACTGGGAGCGCGGTGATTATCTGGGCCTTGGCCTGGGCGCTGCCTCCATGGTCAGGAACATCCGCATGAGCAATACCGGGGATATGAAAACATATCTGGAAAAATGCGGGGAACCGAAAACCATGCGCACAGACGTACAGTTTTTGGAGGAGCCTCAGCAGATGGAGGAATTCATGTTTTTAGGGCTTCGCAAGACAAGGGGAATCTCAAAAAAAGAATTTCGCCGGGTCTTTGGCCGGGATATTGAACTGGTATATGAAAAAGCGCTGGAAAAGCTTCTGTCAAACGGAATGCTGCTGGAAAAAAAGGACAGGCTGTATCTCTCAAAAGAAGGGGTACTTTTAAGCAATGCTGTCCTATCGGAGTTTCTCTTTGACTGATAAGTCAGGCGCGGGAGTTTGTGAACACAGGTTATAGAAATTTAATAAAGTTTTACAGTTTATCTCTGGAAAATTAATATAGAATGTGTCAGAATAAAGAAAGGAAATATATGTTGAAACGGCAGGTAATAACGGCCGTTTTGTATGACAGTGTGGGAGGGTATAATGAATATTTTATTTTTTCTCACTCCGAAGAGTGATGTGGCCTATATCTATGACACCTTCAGTTTAAGGCAGGTCTTGGAAAAGATGGAATATCACCGGTATTCATGTATTCCGATTATCGGGGAGAATGGAAAATATGTGGGGACGATTACAGAAGGAGACTTACTCTGGGGGCTGAAAAGCCGCGGCGACCTGAATTTAAAGGCTGCGGAGGAAATTCCGATCACTGCGTTCAAGCGGCGGGCAAATTATACGCCGGTGCGTGTGGACTCGGATATGGAAGATCTGCTGGACAAGGCTATGCGGCAGAATTTTGTACCGGTTATTGATGACCAGAAGAATTTTATAGGTATTGTGACGAGACGGGATATTATGCAGTATATCTGTTCTGAGCATCAGAATAAAAATAAGAAGGAGTGCAGAACCTATATTCAGCATGCGTCTGTGTGATGTAAATGTAAAAAGGCTTGCCGCGGGTAGCGGGGGCCTTTTTTGTAACTTTTTTTGTTTGGGGGAATTAAGGCGGACGGAAGGGTATGGGAGCGGGCCGGGGGAGGAGAATACCTGTGAACGAAGCGTTCCGCTGCCACGGAGCTAACCTGCTCCCATTTACTAAATTCATCGGCAAGGGCCTCTTCATTAAGTAACTGGGGCAGGTGGATCTCCGCGGCGCTCCACTAAGACATCGTTCACAGGTATTCTCCTCCCCCGGCCCGCTCCCATACCCTTCCTGGCGTTCGCTGAGCCACAGTTTTTTTTTTGCCGGATGTAACCGTTACACTTCGGCTTTGTATTTTTCCCTTCCGGTAGGGAAAAACAGGGATGTCGGAGGAGCCCCGCAGACTCCTCCGACATCCCGTCTACTCTGCCATTACAATAAATCTGTCTGAACATATGTTTGCAAATGTATAATGCATATGATATAATGGCAGGTAGCATAAAAACAAACATACATTCCCTGAAATTGGCAGCTTTCGGTCTCACGTGCAGTGGGTATGACGCTGTGTTGGGGGATGAGAATCTGATAGAAACTGTTGCGCTGATCACGAATAAGGAGATAAAAATGGCAGTAAGAAAACATGACAACCAATTTATCAAAATACGCGGAGCAAATGAGAATAATCTGAAGAATCTGGATGTGGATATTCCACGAAATGAGCTGGTGGTGCTTACCGGGCTGAGTGGTTCCGGGAAGAGTTCTCTTGCATTTGATACGATATATGCGGAAGGACAGAGGAGATATATGGAATCCCTGTCTTCCTATGCCAGACAGTTCCTGGGACAGATGGAAAAACCGGATGTGGAGAGTATTGAGGGACTTTCTCCGGCTATTTCTATTGACCAGAAATCCACCAACAGGAACCCCCGTTCCACGGTTGGCACCGTTACGGAGATATATGACTATTTCAGGCTGCTCTATGCCAGAATCGGTATCCCGCACTGTCCGAAATGCGGAAAAGAGATCAAAAAGCAGACGGTTGACCAGATGGTTGACCATATCATGGGTCTGCCGGAGCGGACCAAGCTTCAACTTCTGGCACCTGTGGTGAGAGGAAGGAAGGGGACTCACGCCAAGCTTCTGGAGCAGGCAAAGCGGAGCGGTTATGTGCGCGTGCAGATTGACGGCAATCTCTATGAACTCAGTGAGGAGATCAAGCTGGATAAGAATATTAAGCACAATATTGAGATCGTTGTGGACCGCCTTGTGGTGAAAGAAGGGATTGAAAAGCGGCTCACGGATTCTATTGAGAATGTGCTGAATCTGGCTGACGGCCTTCTCATTGTGGATACTATGGATGGAAACCAGATAAATTTCAGCCAGAGCTTTTCCTGCCCTGACTGCGGTATCAGTATTGATGAGATTGAGCCGAGAATTTTTTCCTTTAATAATCCCTTTGGTGCCTGCCCTGCCTGTTTCGGTCTGGGTTATAAGATGGAATTCGATGTGGATCTGATGATACCGGATCAGAGTCTGAGTATTGCCCAGGGCGCTATTGTGGTGCTGGGCTGGCAGTCCTGCACAGATAAAGGCAGCTTTACAAGGGCGATTCTGGATGCCCTTGCGGAGGAATATCACTTTGATCTGAATACGCCTTTTGAGGAATATCCGGATAAGATAAAGGACGTGATCATAAACGGGACCCACGGAAAAGAGATAAAGGTCCACTATAAAGGGCAGCGGGGAGAAGGTATTTATGATGTGGCCTTTGAGGGACTTGTGAAAAACGTGGAGCGCCGCTACAGGGAGACCGGTTCGGAGTCCAGCAAGCAGGAGTACGAATCCTTTATGCGTATTACCCCCTGCCCGACCTGTAAAGGCCAGCGTCTGAAAAAAGAAGCTCTGGCAGTGACAGTCGGGGATAAAAATATACATGAGGTTACATCCATGTCCATCCGCGCGCTGCAGGTATTTTTGAACGAACTGCAGCTCACCTCCACCCAGCAGATGATTGGTGAGCAGGTTTTAAAAGAGATTCGTGCCAGAGTGGGATTTTTGATGAATGTAGGGCTGGAATATCTGACTCTGTCCCGTGCAACAGGCACTTTGTCGGGTGGTGAAGCACAGAGGATACGTCTGGCAACTCAGATCGGTTCCGGCCTTGTGGGGGTTGCCTATATTCTGGATGAGCCAAGTATCGGTCTGCATCAGAGGGATAACGATAAACTCCTTGCCACTTTGAAGCACCTGAGGGATCTGGGAAACACTCTGATCGTGGTAGAGCATGATGAAGATACCATGCGGGAGGCAGACTGCATTGTGGATATCGGTCCCGGCGCAGGAGAGCACGGAGGCCAGCTCGTGGCGATCGGTACAGCGGAAGATCTGATGAAAAATAAAAACTCCATTACGGGCCAGTATTTAAGCGGGGCTATGAAGATTCCGGTACCTGAGGAGAGAAGAAAACCCAACGGCTTTCTGACCATACGGGGCGCTTCTGAAAACAACCTGAAAAATATAGACGTAAAAATTCCTTTAGGTGTCATGACCTGCGTGACCGGTGTTTCCGGTTCCGGCAAAAGTTCTCTGATCAACGAAATCCTATATAAGAGCCTGGCAAGGAAACTGAACCGGGCCAGAGTCATTCCGGGAAAACATAAATGCATTGAAGGGGTGGAGCAGCTTGACAAAGTTATTGATATTGACCAGTCACCCATTGGAAGAACGCCGCGTTCCAATCCCGCAACCTACACCGGTGTATTTGACCAGATCCGCGACCTTTTTGCAACTACTGCGGACGCAAAAGCCAGAGGTTATAAAAAGGGAAGATTCAGCTTTAATGTAAAAGGCGGCAGGTGTGAGGCCTGCAGCGGTGACGGTATTCTGAAAATTGAGATGCATTTCCTTCCCGATGTGTATGTTCCCTGTGAAGTCTGCCAGGGAAAACGTTACAACAGAGAGACTCTGGAAGTGAAATATAAAGGGAAGAGCATTTACGATGTGCTGAACATGACGGTGGAGGAGGCACTCACATTCTTTGAACACCTTCCGTCTATCAAGAGGAAAATCCAGACGCTTTACGATGTGGGGCTTTCCTATATCCGTCTGGGCCAGCCTTCCACGGAACTGTCCGGAGGTGAGGCGCAGAGGATCAAGCTGGCAACAGAACTGAGCAAGAGAAGTACAGGAAAGACCATCTATATTCTGGATGAGCCTACCACAGGTCTGCATTTTGCGGATGTGCACAAGCTTATTGAGATCCTCCGGCGTTTGGCAGAGGGCGGGAATACAGTGGTTGTCATCGAGCACAACCTGGATGTGATAAAAACTGCGGATTATATCATAGATATCGGCCCGGAAGGCGGCGATAAAGGGGGAACCGTGATAGCTTCCGGTACACCGGAGGAGGTGGCGGCGAATCCTGTCTCCTACACAGGTCGTTACGTGTCAAAATATTTGAATTGATTGCCCCTTTTCATTTCGGGACAAGTTGGGTATAATGAAGAATATCGGTGGGCCCGGGACAGACATCCCGGGCAGAACACTGATATCCAAATATAGAAAGGGGTATTCTATGGCAGCGACAGATATTGGAATCGACCTGGGAACGGCCAGTATACTGGTTTACGCAAAAGGAAAAGGCATTGTACTGAAAGAACCATCCGTAGTTGCATACGATAAAGATAATAATAAAATAAGAGCAGTAGGAGAAGAGGCAAGGCAGATGATCGGCAGAACACCCGGCAACATTGTGGCGGTGCGCCCCCTGCGCCAGGGTGTTATCTCTGACTATGAGGTGACAGAGAAAATGCTCAAATACTTTATCTCCAAAGCCATGGGCAAGAAAGCTTTCCGAAAACCCCGCATCAGCATCTGCGTACCCAGCGGTGTGACAGAGGTGGAGAAGAAAGCTGTGGAGGAAGCCACGTACCAGGCAGGCGCCAGAGAAGTGAACATCATCGAGGAGCCGATTGCTGCGGCCATCGGGGCAGGTATTGATATCACAAGGCCCTTTGGCAACATGATCGTGGATATCGGCGGCGGTACCACAGATGTGGCGGTGATCTCCCTTGGCGGGACAGTAGTATCCACTTCCATTAAAGTGGCAGGCGATAATTTCGATGAGGCTATCATGCGTTATGTAAGGAAGAAGCACAATCTGATGATCGGCGAGCGCTCCGCAGAGGATGCGAAGATCCAGATAGGAACCGTTTATCCCCATCCGCAGCCGAAGACTATGGATGTGAAGGGACGTGATACGATCACGGGGCTTCCCAAAAGCATAACCCTCACCTCCGAGGAGATCAGAGAGGCTTTAAAGGACGCAACGGTACAAATTATGGAGACCATACATGGAATTCTGGAAAAAACTCCTCCGGAACTGGCAGCAGATGTGGCTGACAGGGGTATTGTCCTCACCGGCGGCGGTGCACTTTTGGGTGGGCTGGAGACACTGATCGAGGAAGAGACAGGCATCAACACCGTGGTGGCAGAAGAGCCTGCTATGGCTGTAGCCATCGGCACAGGCCAGTACATGGAGCTTATGAGCAAGATAAACGGGAAATAAAACAAATGAGGTAAGTTATGGAAGAAACCATAGAAGGATATGTGGACCATATTATCTTCCGGAATGAGGATAACGGGTACACAGTTATGGTTGTGATTGCTGAGGAGGAAGAGCTGACCTGTGTGGGCAGTTTTCAGTATCTAAGTGAAGGAGAAACCATCAAAGCCTATGGACATTACACAGAACACCCGTCCTACGGCAGGCAGTTCTCCGTCACCTCCTATGAGACCGTTGTGCCCCAGGATTCCATGGCCATGGAACGATACCTGGGTTCCGGCGCCATCAAAGGGATCGGAGCGGCTCTTGCCGCCAGGATCGTCAGGCGTTTCAAGGACGACACTCTGCGTATCGTGGAGGAGGAGCCGGAGCGGCTGGCAGAGATCAAGGGCATCAGTGAGAAGAAGGCCCGGGAGATCGCTGCTCAGGTGTCTGAGAAGGCTGATATGCGGAAAGCCATGATGTTTCTTCAGCAATACGGCATTTCCCTTTCACTGGGAGCTAAGATATTCAATCAGTATGGACACGAAATGTACGGCATACTAAGGGAGAATCCCTATAAGATGGCTGAGGATATTGACGGAGTGGGATTTAAGATGGCAGATGAGATCGCTGCCAGGATCGGCATCCATACAGACTCCGATTACCGTATCCGAAGCGGTCTTCTATACATATTACTGCAGGCAACTGCAGAGGGGCATGTGTTCCTTCCACAGCGCATTCTGCTGGAACGGGCATCTGCCCTTTTGGGCGTTGCAGCCGCTTATATGGAAAAACATATTATGGATCTGGCTATAGACAGAAAGATTGTAGTAAAAGAGGTTGCGCTCAGGGAAGGGGCACAGACGGAACCGGTCATCTATGCCAGCCAGTATTACCAGCTGGAGCTACATGTGGCACAGATGTTAAAAGAACTGGCCTTAGAGGATACCGTGGATGAGGAGAGGATGGAAGCACAGCTTGTTCGCCTTGAGAAAAGCGGAAATGTAGAGCTGGATGAGAAGCAGCGCCAGGCAGTCATAGAGGCTGTGAAAAACGGCCTGCTGGTTATCACCGGTGGCCCCGGTACAGGAAAGACCACCACCATCAATGCGATCATCCGTTACTATGAGCTGGAAGGCGTGGACATCTGTCTTGCCGCTCCCACGGGAAGAGCCGCAAAGCGTATGACAGAGACCACAGGCTATGAGGCCAGAACTATCCACCGGCTTTTAGAACTCAGCGGAATGCCGGATGACTCCTCTGCCAGCATCCACTTTGAGCGCAATGCCCAGAATCCGTTGGAGGCGGATGTTGTTATTATTGACGAGATGTCCATGGTGGACATTTTTCTTATGCACGCACTGCTCTCGGCCATTACGCCGGGCACCCGGCTGATTCTGGTCGGGGATGTGAACCAGCTTCCAAGTGTAGGGCCCGGAAGTGTACTCAAAGATATCATCCGTTCTGAAAAATTCCCGGTTGTGGAACTGGTCAAGATTTTCCGGCAGGCTTCCCAGAGTGATATCGTGGTGAATGCCCATAAGATCAACCGGGGTGTCCCTGTTGTTCTGGATAATAAAAGCATGGACTTTTTCTTCCTGAAGCGGTATGACGCCAATGTGATCATCAGTGTTGTCATCACCCTGATACAGAAGAAACTGCCAAAGTTTGTAGATGCAACGCCTTATGATATCCAGGTTTTGACTCCTATGCGGAAAGGGCTTCTGGGTGTAGAGCGTCTGAACAGCATTCTACAGCAGTATCTGAATCCCCCTTCTCCTGACAAGAAGGAGAGGGAGCACGGCAGCGGCTTGTTCCGCGAGGGTGATAAGGTCATGCAGATCAAGAACAACTACCAGACCGAATGGGAGGTCCGCGGCAAATACGGCATTCCGGTGGAAAAAGGCGTGGGTGTTTTTAACGGGGATACAGGAATCCTGCGAGAGATCAACACCTTTGCGGAGACCCTCACCGTGGAATTTGATGAGGGACGCTTTGTGGAGTATGCGTTCAAGCAGTTGGATGAGCTGGAGCTTGCCTATGCCATTACCATCCACAAATCACAGGGAAGTGAATACCCTGCGGTGGTGATTCCTCTTTTGGGAGGCCCCAGGATGCTGATGAACAGAAATCTTCTCTATACAGCCGTGACAAGGGCGAGAAAGTGTGTGACATTGGTAGGAGATGAAAATACTTTTTGGGAAATGGAAAAAAACCAGATGGAACAAAGCCGTTATACCACTCTGGATCTGCGGATAAAGGAAAGCTGTTAGCATCCTTTGCCCTTGATATGGTCTATCCCAGGCGCTGCCCTGTCTGCCATGACATTGCAGTTCCAAGGGGAAGGACCATATGCCGGGAATGCGTGGATAAACTGGTGCCCATCCATGGGCCGCGCTGTTTTAAGTGTTCCAAGCCCCTGGCGGACAGTGAGTCAGAGTTCTGTTATGACTGCGCATCGAAAAAACATTCTTATGACCGGGGAATCAGTATCTTTTCCTACGGTTCAGTCCTTTCAAAATCCCTGTATCAGTTAAAATACCATCAAAGGCAGGAGTACGGCCGTTTTTACGGCAGATATGCCGCGGCAATTGCAGGGGAACAGATCCGCCTCTGGGGAGTGGAAGTGCTGATCCCTGTTCCGCTTCATCCGAAAAGAATGGAGAAAAGAGGGTACAACCAGGCAGAGATCATAGCCGCGGAGATAGGAAAAGCACTGCAGATTCCGGTAGATACAAAAACTGTGATCAGAAAAATCAATACAAAACCCCAGAAAGAGCTGAACGACAAGGAGCGGAGAAATAATCTTCGCAGCGCCTTTGCCGTGACAAAACCCAGACTTCCCTGGAAAAAAATATTGATCGTAGATGATATCTACACCACAGGGAGTACTGTGGACGGTGTAAGCCTTGCCCTGAAAGCAGCCGGTGCGGAACAGGTATATTTTTTAACCGCAGCCATAGGGACAGGTTTCTGCTGATAAGGCTTGATTCGCCTACTTTATTTATGCTATAATGCAAGTTGTATACATAGAATGGCATGTCCGGTACATCCCGGTATTGCGCTGTTTCATGTGTCATAAGACGGTACGTCCATACAGTCCGTGGTTTTGTGAAAGAATCAAAACAGACTGTGCGGTGTCCATAGAGTGCCGTATTTGTGGGATGCCATTTAGGAAATGCAGTAAGTGGCACATTTGTTGTGCCATAAATTGCAGACAGCCTTTTGGGGCATAATTATAGTAAACTGTGAGTACATATAAAAGCATTGTTTTCACAGGAAGTAGAGGAAGCTTATGTTAAATGAACAGAAAATCAAGAAAATGAGGAAATTAGCTGCTTACGAATCCGGTAAGGGCAGAGAAGATCTGTCAATCAGCAATTACTACAGAAGCGATTATATAGGCCTTGCAATGATCAAGAACTTTTTTATCACGACCATCGCCTATGTGCTGCTGCTGGCTGTCTACTTTGGGTATAAGAGCGAATATATGATGGATAATCTGCATAAGATCGACCTGTTTTCTCTGGGAATCAAAATTATCATTATCTATATCGCACTGCTTGTGGCCTACACCATTCTGACTTATATCTACTGCTCCGTCAAATACAGAAGCGCTCAGAAAGGCGTGGAGGAGTATTACAGAGAGCTGGGACAGCTGAAAAAAATATATGACAGAGAAGAAAAGAGAGCCGGGAGACTGACCGGAAGGAGGAAAGGCGCATGACAGCGTTACTGATATTGAAACAGAAAATCAAGGAATTTTACGGGGAGCATGACACCTGGATTCTTCCGATCCTGAAGTTTATATTGGCATTCGGTCTTTTCAAGGGGATCAACACCACACTGGGATTCATGGGCAAACTGGATAATATTTTTGTTGTCCTGATTCTGGCCCTTTTATGTTCCGTTATGCCCGTCAATACCATGACGATCCTGGGCTGTGTCCTGATCATCGGCCACTGCTATGCAGTGGGAATCGAGGTCGCAGGTTTTGCTCTGCTTCTTATGATCCTGCTGATGATATTATTCCTGCGGTTTACATCTAAAGATAACGTGGCTCTTGTGCTGACTCCGGTGTCCTTTGCCTTTCATATTCCGGCAGCCGTACCCATCGGCTGCGGTCTTCTCCGCGGACCTGCAAGTGCGGTGCCCGCAGGCTGCGGCGTTATTCTGTATTACTTTATGCGTCTTGTAAAAGACAAGGCAGGGGTACTGCAAGGAAAAGAGACAGAGGCTGTCCAGAAGCTTCAGATCTTACTGGACGGACTGGTGAAGAATCAGGAAATGTGGCTGGCGATCATAGCGTTTGCAACAGCCACCCTGCTGGTGTACCTGATCCGCCGTTCCTCCTTTGACTATTCCTGGAGGATCGCAGTGGTTACCGGTGCGGTAGTGTACATTGTTCTGATGTTGTTCGGAAGCATGTTCATGAGCATCAGCATGGAGATGGGCAGCGTTATCATTGCCGGTGTGGTTTCCGCATTGATCGGCCTTGTCATTGAATTTTTTGTACTGGGAGTGGATTACTCAAGAAGTGAAGTGACCCAGTTTGAGGATGACGAATATGTCTATTATGTAAAAGCAGTACCGAAATCTCTTGTGTCACAGACAAAGAAGAGTGTGAAGAAATTTTCATCTAATAAGAAGTCAGATGACAGTGATCTGGACGATTTAGATGAAGAAACACCGGAACAGGATGCAGCGCCTGTAGAGCATGTTTCAGAGGAGGATTTTGACTTTGAGAAACAGCTGGAAGAATCGCTGAAAGACTTATAAAGATAATCCCATAAGGGAATTATACATAATTAAGGGGGTGGAGATATGGGGAATATGGTAGCCAGCATAAAAGAATATCTGACCGGTTTAACTCTTCCGCATATGTCATGGATTGACATTATTGAAATTCTTCTGATAGCAGTATTGGTTTATCAGTTTATGTTGTGGGTGAGAAATACACGGGCTTATTCCCTGTTGAAAGGAATTTTAATTGTCCTGGCATTTATCTTCATCGCTTATCTCTTGAAGATGAATACGATTTTGTGGTTGGTGTATAATGCCGGCGGATATGCGATCACGGCAGTGCTGGTTATTTTTCAGCCGGAGCTTAGAAAAGCTTTGGAAGAACTGGGACATAAGAAAATAGTAAGTACAATTCTTCCCTTTGACAGTGGTAAAAAAGATGAGAGCGGCAGATTCAGTGACCGTACATTAAATGAAATTGTCCGTGCCAGCTATGAAATGGGAGAAGTTAAGACAGGGGCATTGATTGTCATCGAGGAAGAGACGATACTAAACGAATATGCAAGAACAGGTATCTATCTTGACTCATTAGTGACAAGTCAGCTGCTGATTAATATTTTTGAGCATAACACACCCCTTCATGATGGGGCTGTGATCATCCGAGGGGACCGTGTTGTTGCAGCAACCTGCTATCTGCCGCTGTCGGATAATATGGAGCTGAATAAAAATCTTGGAACAAGACACCGGGCAGGAGTAGGAATCAGTGAAGTAAGTGATTCTCTGACAATTATTGTTTCCGAGGAGACCGGCAGGGTTTCTGTAGCCCAGAATGGTGCCCTGAGGGTTGGAGTAACCAGGGATGAACTGAAAGAAATATTGATAAAGGAGCAGAACGCCAACGCAGAAAAACAAAAGCGTAAGATATGGAAGGGATGGGTGAAGAATGAAGAAAAGTCTGATGAATAAATTTACCTTAAAAATCCTTTCCCTGCTGATTGCCATGTTGATATGGCTGCTGGTGGTTAATGTTCAGGATCCTATAACAACAGAAATTTTTACAGATATTCCGGTGACTTTTGTTAATGAGTCATACATTGAGAAAAGCGGTAAACTAGCCCTTATGGTGGAGGGAAAGGATACGGTAAATGTCCGTGTAAGGGGCGAAAACAGTATTATCAGGAATATGAGCAAAGATAACATCACTGCAGTTGCAGATCTGACTCAGATTATTGATATGACGACACAGCCGATCATGGTGCCTGTTACCGTAACATGTCCAGGCATAAAAGATAAAAACGTAGAGGTAACACCAAGAAATATTCCTATAACTATAGAAGAGAGAGAGAGCATAGACTGTATCATCAATACAGAGCTTGTAGGAGAATCAAAACCGGATAAGAATTATGAAGTGGGTAAGACTACGGCTGAGCCGGAGAAAATTACTATCACAGGTCCGAAATCCGTTGTTAAGAATATTGACAATGTTACTGCAAAAGTTAATGTAGATGGAATGACCGAGAGCGGTGAAAGGAATGCGGAGCTGGTGATTTATGATAAGAATCACGATGAGCTTACGGATAAGCAGATGGCTTCCCTGAAATTTGATATACCAAGTACAACGGTAAAGGTTAATGTTGAATTGTGGAGAACGCTCCAGGGAGTCACAATTGATGCGTTAAATTCTTATGTAGGAGAGCCGCTGAATGGATATCAGGTTGGAAAAATTACGTCTACTCCTGAGAAAATCAATATTATCGGTTCAGATGAAGCACTCCAGAAGTTTACGGTAAATGGCAACAAACTGACCATTCCCGCATCGGAGGACAGAGATATTACAGGTAAATCAGCCGACTGTGAATTTTCCGTTGATTTAGCCGAGCTTCTTCCAAAAGATATTAAACTGGCATCCGGTGTAAATGATACGGCACTCATAAAGGTAAGTATCCTTCCTCTTAACAGCAAGGAATACAACATCTCCACAACAGATATTAAGATTGAAAATAATCCTGGAAATATGAATGTTGTTCTCGACAAAGTGGAGGTTCTGGTCCGTGTTGAAGGACTTACGGAAGAACTGGATAAACTGGAGAAAAGCCAAATACACCTGAGCATCGATCTCAAAGGTTATACAGAAGCAGGCGAATACGAAGTACCGGTTAAGATTGAAGTGCCTGACGGTTATCAGGTGGTCGATGAAGTCAAAGTCAAAGCAACCTTGACAAATACCAATACAGATGCTGTAGCACAAAAGCCGGCATCGTAAAACAGAAATAGGGGAGTGATGAATAATGGTAAGCCAGAAAGTCAAAGTCAATAATTTAATAGGGCTGCACCTGAGACCAGCAGGCCGCCTCTGCAGTGAGGCTATGCAGTTCAAATCACTGATCACCTTCAGTTACAGCAATGTTACAGCAAATGCGAAAAGTGTCCTCAGCGTTCTTGGCGCCTGTGTGAAAGGCGGAGATGAGATTGAATTGGTATGCGAAGGGGAAGACGAAGAAGAGGCATTAAAACATCTGGTATATATTCTGGAGGAAGGTTTGCAGGAATAAGCATTTATCCCGGGGATGGGACAGTCAAGGCTGTCTCATCCCTCGATTTTTGCCTGACCGAATCGTTACATATATTTTACTTTAAGGAGAAAGCAATCATGCATAATAACATCAAAGAAGGTCTGAAAGACGGTATTCCCATAGCACTGGGTTATTTTTCTGTCAGCTTTACATTTGGAATGCTGGCAGTGAACAGCGGTATGGCACCTCTTCACGCGGTGCTGATTTCCCTCTTTAATCTCACATCAGCAGGACAGTTTGCAGGTCTGAATGTCATTTTATCGGGTGCCTCCCTGTTGGAAATGGCATTGACACAGCTTGTTATCAACATGAGATATGCGCTCATGTCGCTTTCCCTGTCCCAGAAGTTCGACAGCTGCGTAAAGACGCGCCACAGGCTTTTGATCGCGTATGGAAATACAGATGAGATATTCGCGGTGGCAAGTTCAAAAAGGGGAAGTGTGGGTCAGTATTACATGTACGGCCTGATTCTCCTGCCGGTTCTCGGCTGGGTAGGGGGAACGCTGACCGGAGCCATAGCGAGCACGGTTATGCCCGCCTTTGTACGCAGCGCTTTGGGTGTGGCGCTGTATGGAATGTTTATAGCAATTGTAGTCCCACCGGCAAAAAAAGAATCCACAGTGCGGACCGTGGTATTTATTGCGCTGGCCCTGAGCAGTATGTTTTATTATCTCCCGGTGCTCAAACAGGTTTCCGGCGGATTTATGATCATTATCTGTACACTGCTGGCAGCGGGGATCGGAGCTGTTCTATTTCCTATTAAGGAGGGTGAGGAAGCATGATTTATGCGTATATTTTTGTTATGGCAGGCGTGACTTATTTGATCCGTATGCTGCCTTTGACACTGATTCAGAAGAAAATTTCAAATGTATACATACGCTCATTTCTATATTACGTGCCATATGCCTGTCTGACAGCCATGACATTTCCGGCTATCTTATACGCGACGGCATCGCCGATATCCGCTTTTGCGGGCCTGGCAGCAGCCATATTTTTTGCCATGAAGGAGAAAAGTCTGGTGATGGTGGCATGTTTTTCCTGTATCGGTGTTTTTATCACAGAACGTATTTTAGAGTTAATATGAGCAGAGTTCATGAGACTGTAAAAGAAATTTAATATTACATTTCTCCGGTTTGGTTGTAATAACCTGTAAAAAATGGTAAAATGGTGATATCTCTAGAGGGAGAGTATACCTGTTTGATACATATTGTATCCGGGAGATAAATAAGAGCGTAAAGCTGGAAAGTAGAGGGAATAGTATGAAGAAGCGCAGGATGAAGCTGTTGGCACTGATGCTTACAGCAGCGGTTACATTCACTTCTGTTCTTCCTGTAGGAGCAACTGCTACCAACGGAAGCGAAGCACCGCAGCAGGTTACGGAGCTTACAGATCCGCTGGATGAAGGGGGCGGAGTAACAGACAATGGCCAGGGAAATACAGATGTTTCCGGCGATGTCCAGAATGGCATTGACCAGACCGGAGATGAGCAGCCTGGTGACCTGCCGGCTGAACCGAATCACGATGCAGAAACAGCCCAGGATGACCATTGGACTCTGGAACAAGCTGAGAATAAGATGATATTCCGGTATTATGAGTCAGTAGATGGGTTTGCAGGATATCAGAAGAAATGGGAATTGGATAAGCAGAGCGGTATCTGGACGTATTTTGAAGTTCAGGAAGACGGGACGGAAGCGGCTGCTACTCCTAAACCATATGACGAATTTGATGTAAATGGAACACACGTTGGCCTTTATGAGACCGTAGGATACTTAGACGAGGATCTGGGTGCAGTAACATTGGTTTACGCTTTTGCATCAACAGAGGAGGGTCTAAAAGGCTATGGCGGATATTGGTATCAGAATGAGAACGGTTGTTTCACATATTATACAACAGAAGCAGATGCAGAGGGAGATCCGGATGCTAAAATGGCGGAAGGACTTCAGGTACCTGGAAGTTTCCTGGAAGGCCTGAACACGATCAAAGATGAAGATGGTGAATATACCTTTTGGCTGGATGCAGAAGGCAGACCGCTGACAAATGCATGGAAGATAGTTGTGGGAGATGACGGAAACAAAACATTCTGTTATTTCGGTGAAGACGGAAAGATGCTGACAGAGGGCATGCCCACAGGACTTCAGACTATTGAAGGTTCTAACTATTGGATCGGAGAAGACGGTAAGCCTGAGACTGCTGTATGGAAAAAGCTGGATGGCAAGTATTATTATTTTGATGTGAATGGTGTGCAGACACAGGATAAAACAGGCCTTCAGAAAATAGACGGCAGTAATTACTGGGTGAATAAGGATGGAAGTTATGCCAAATCCAAATGGATAATCAGCGGCGGTAAATATTACTATTTTGGAGCAAATGGAAAACAGACATCTAAAACCGGATTACAGACAATCAATGGCAAGAAATACTACGTGAACAAAAACGGCACAGTTAAGAAAAATACTTCTGTAATTGTAAAAGGTGTGCGGTATTTCTTTGGCAAAGACGGTAAATGTACCAAATCCTACAAAGTACATACTGTGGGTTGGAAATCAAATGGAAAAGGCTGGTGGTATCAGAAAGAAGATGGTACCTGGCCAACAAACTGCTGGTATCAAATAGATGGTAAAAAATATTATTTTGACGGCAGCGGATATATGCAGACCGGATGGTTGAAATTAGGAAATAAGTGGTATTATCTATCAGGAAATGGTGCAATGGTAACCGGATGGATTAACCTGGGGGGAACCTGGTATTATCTTACACCAGATTCTGGTGTTATGAAGACAGGTTGGTATAAGGTAGGCAATAACACATATTTCAGTAATGGCAGCGGAGCCATGATGACAGGCTGGCTGAATCAGGGAGGAACCTGGTACTATTTAAATGGCAGCGGGGCTATGCAGACTGGCTGGGCTGTGGTAGGCGGTGCATGGTACTATTTCACACCTGGAAACGGTGCGATGAAGACCGGCTGGTACAAGATTGGAAATACCTGGTATTTCAGTAATGCAAGCGGAGCTATGCAGACTGGTTGGTTGAACTTAGGTGGAACCTGGTATTATCTCACCGGAAGCGGAGCGATGGCTCAGGGCTGGGCTAATGTAGGAGGAACCTGGTATTACCTTACTCCGGGTAGCGGAGCAATGGCAAAGGGCTGGCTGAACCTGGGAGGAACCTGGTATTATCTGAACGGAAGCGGAGCTATGGTAACAGGCTGGCTGAATCAGGGAGGAACCTGGTATTATCTGAATGGAAGCGGAGCTATGATTCAGGGCTGGGCAGTGATAGGCGGTTCCTGGTATTATTTCACACCGGGTCACGGTGATATGCGGACCGGTTGGTATCAGGATAATGGCAAATGGTATTATTCTTACGGCAATGGCATTATGGCTATGAATACCTGGATTGACACATATTATTATGTGGGCGGAAGCGGAGCCATGCTGACAAACACTACGATTGGCGGGTATTATGTAGGTAAAGATGGACGATGGGTGCCGGGTTATGGTACGGTAAATGTCAATACTGCTGGCCAGTGGGAGCAGAAGGGCGGAGCTTATTATTTCCGAAAAAGTAATGGAGCATATGCGAAAGGTGAATACATTGCCTGGGATGGTAACTGGTATTATCTGAACGGCAGTGGTATCATGGTTACAGGATGGCAGTATATAAAGGGATATAAATTATATTTTGGTACAGGCGGACAGCTTCATCAGGATGTCAGTAATATGGTAGGCGGCCCTTACCAGATCAGAGTAAACCGTACGAGCTGCCAGATTACTGTTTTTGCAAAAGATGGAGGCAATGGGTGGATTATTCCGGTCAAATCAATAACCTGTTCTGTGGGTAATCCGATTACTCTTACACCGGCAGGAACATTTTACATCGGAGATCAGGACAGATGGCATATACTTATGGGACCGTCATGGGGACAGTGGACCTCACATGTAGTAAACGGTATCTTTATCCATTCTGTTGCAGGTACTTCCACCAGCCAGTATAATCTCTCTTCATGGGATTATAATTTGCTGGGACAGCCGGCATCTCATGGCTGTATTCGTGTTTGCGTAAGGGATGCAAAATGGATTTATGATAACTGCGGCAGAGGAACTGCGGTAATTATCGGAGATGGATATTACGAGCCATTTGATAAACCGGCAACACAAAAACTTCCTGCGGGAGTAAATTTGAAAGATCCAACAGATATTTGGTAAAAAATTAAAAGTGCCGTCAGGTGATACACATAGAGTGTATTAACCTGACGGCACTTTTTTATAATGGAAGATTATAATTCGGGATATTTGGGAATTTGATTCTCATAAAGGATCTCTTCACCATCTTTTGTGGTGATAGAAATGTGTTTGTATATATACCTTGTCATTCGATCTATTTCTTTTCTGGTTCCGTCGGATATATAGTAACGGACTGCATAAGGATTTACACCATGTGGGATTATCCGTTCACCTGGTTTGTAAAAAAGCCAGGCGTCTTTTACGCCCTTCATATTTGATAGCTGGGATGCAGCCTCCTGATTGTCAACCATCAGACCATTTTTTCCGTGAAAATATAGAACAGCACTGTTTTTTTCAAAAAAAGGTGTATGTTTTTTTAATGTGTTCCTCAGTGAAGTATCGTCATATAAATAATCCAACAGCAAATTTTCCACCTTGAGTCCACAGCAGTAATCTACAAGCTCATGCTCATAGCCGAAAAATCTTCCAGCAACTTCGCAAACGGATACGGGTTCACCGGGTGACCAAAAAAACTGCATAGATAGTACACCGCTGGTTTGCCCGGTATAATTTGCAACTTTTTGCAAAATATCTTTTGCTTCGTCATATACATTATGAATCAGACGGGATGGATAAACATTACGGGTGCTGATTGGTATGTCATTTGTACAAACCGGTGTTTTTTCCCGATCTGCAATACTGATCACATGTATCTCTCCGTCCAGAACCCAGCTCATCATGTTGAATTCATAACCCTCATTATATTCTTCTACCAAGATCTCTTTAATCTCTGAAGTTGCACAGATGAAATCATAATACTTCCTGATTTCTTCCACAGAATAAAGGACCAGGATACCCCGGGATCCATATTTATCTATGGGCTTTACTACTACAGGAAATTCCATATCATCTAGTAAAGAATCTGAAAAATCACTGGATAGCCGGACATATTTAGCAGTTGGGATTGAAAGCTGGCGGAACATCTGTTTCATGATATCTTTGTTTCGATAATAATCCAGTTTTTCTGGAGAAAAATAGCATTTCAGTCCGGCCTTGTTTGCAATTTTCACCATGCATTCAAATAAATAGTCTGAGAAGGATGTGATAATTCCGTCAACTCGCTCCAGCTGACAGATAGAAACAATCCGGTCCGTATCGCCCACATCGATGTCATAGGCTTTATCAGCATATTTTTTGCCCTCACTGTCTGGATAACCATCGCATACTATTGTATAAATTCCACGGGATTTTGCCAATTGAATGAGTTGGACAAATTCTCTTAATGAACCCAAAATTAACAGTCTCTGCTTCATCATATGTCCTTCTGACCTTTCATCAATCGTTTTAAAACAATTAGGATCCGCTCCATTTCTTCCGTACCATAACGCTGGTCACAGGGAAGAGGAAGTATATTTGCTGCATAGTCGTAGTCCAAACTTTTTTCTGGCATTTCCTGTATGACATTCGACCAGTAAGTCGGAACAAAAATTTTTTCTTCAGCCAGTCTTTTTCGCATACGGATACCGTCCCGACAGTAAAGAGGGTAAACAAAGGGGCCTGTTTGCGGAATAAGAGTCAGTTGGTTTTCAGAATCCAGAACCTCACTGAGAGTCGCATAATTTGCATTACGAATATTACATACCCGCTGGTAGTCAATACCTTTTAATAGATTTTGTGTTAATCGTGACATCCTTTTGACGGGCTCACTGCATAAATTATGTGCAGTATTCAGCATTGATGAATAATACTCAGAGGCTGAGTGTTCATACCGGCCGAGAATATGCTGCATACGTTCGGCAGAGCTGTCTTCAGGAAGTATATCTATAGTAGAATGTTTCTGTTGCCCAAGGGACAAATAGGCACCGTCCGGCAATCCGAAAAATTTTCTGCAGGAATATAAGACAGGAATCGTACCCAGTGGTTCTTGAAAAAAAGCATGGGTATTATCTAATAATATATTGCCATAAATATTCTGAAGTTCCAACAAGCGTTCTTGAGAAAATTGTCCATAATAGTTTACAAGATACAAATATTCACCGGTGTCCATTTTTTTTAGAGGCAGTGCAGGTGAAAAATCCTTTTGAATATGATACCAAGCCAATTCTATTTTAGAATTTTTACATACAGAGGTTACGGAATCGCAGAGAAGAAGAGGTAGCCACAGTTTCCTAATGTGTAACTGCTCCAGAGCGAAAACAAGTGCATTTCGGCCGAGATTAAGTTTGATAAGGTCAGGATAATATTCTTCTCCAGACATTTCTTCTAATTCCAGATAACCGCCAATTTCTTTCATGATCTATTTTCCTCGAATCTAACAATATTACAAATCTTTTTTGCGTATTACATAATTAGGCATTTTCTTAGCTTCATTTAATATGTTCATTAAATATTGACCGATAATACCTATGGCTAATAGTATAATGCCGTTATAGGCTAGTATGAGCAGGACAAGAGTTGTCCAGCCCTCTACAGATACACCATAGATAAAATAGCGTACCAGATAAAACAAACCCAGCAATATACTTATGATAAAACTGAAAATCCCCAAATCTCTCACTAAAATTAAAGGAAATGCAGAATTTGATGTAATATCATATATCAAGTCCCTTGCCAGATGACGGAACGTATAATTACTGCGTCCCACTTTACGTGAATCGTGCTGAACAGGGATATTGATAATACGGTTGCTGCTTTGTACCAAAAGATTACCAATCTGCGGCAGATGGGTATTCGTGTTCAGGATGGCTTCTACAATAAATCTCCGCATAAGCCGGAAACTTGTGATTTCAAGGTTGGGATCTTTATTGAGCATCTTGGATGTTGCATAGATTGAAATTTTAGTACCCAACTTCCGGATGAAATTGTGCTTTCTGTTTTCGTATTTAGCGATTATTACATCCACATCGTCACGTTCGTTTATAGCAGCAGCCATTTTGGGGATTTCTTCCGGGCGATGCTGAAGATCATCATCCATAGTGATGATAAAATCGCCCTTTGCAAAAGAAAATCCGCAGAGAAGAGCGGGATGCTGACCAAAATTTTTTGCCATTTGAATAATTTTAACCCGGGAATCCGCTTTATGAAGTTTTTCCATTACTTCATACGAGTTGTCCCGGGAACTGTCATCTACTAGTATCAATTCAAAGTTTTCTTTCATTGTATGGTCAAACACATCACGGATTCGAGTATATAATTCTTCTAATGTCTTTTCTGAATTATATACAGGAACAACGATTGAATATAAACTCATAATTATTTACCTCCAGGACTGCTTTTCTTCTATTTTATAAAATGACAGCAGCCACCTGGCCTATTATAACATTTTACGACAGGGGTTTCAATAGACTTGTTCCGGAAGAAGAAGGGTGTTATAATAAAAAAAGCTGTGCAATATTAGAGATGTGTACAGAAAGTATGTTAAGAAAGAAGGGGTGTAAATGGCTGTTTCTAAAAACAGCAGGATAAAAGATTATATTTTTCTGCATATCAGTATTATGATATTCTCCTTTACTCCTGTGTTTACAAAAATGGCATCTATAGAGTTTAATAAAAATGGCATCTGGGGAATAAAATTGTATTTTTTCTTTTTCCTTATGCTTTTGGATTGTTTCATTTATGCGTTGGCATGGCAGAAAAATATTCAAAAATTTGAATTAAGTGTTGCATATGCGAACAAAAGTGTCTATCTGATTTGGTCACAAATATGGGCAGTTTTAATTTTTGGTGAAGTACTGTCAATTAAAAATGTGATTGGACTGTTAGTAGTATTAATTGGAGTATTGGTGGTGCAAAAATATGAATAAATATATGTTGATACTTTTTGGCGGTACTTTTTTTACTGCATTTTCACAACTTTTATTAAAACAGAGTGCAAATAGAAAATATAGCCATCCAATCTATGAATACCTGAATTGGAGAGTCATTACTGCATATGGAATCTTTGGGGGTGTCCTTCTTCTGAATACATATGCGTTTACTGGAGTTGATATGAAATATGGCTCTGTGATTGATACATTCAGTTATGTATTTGTTATGCTTCTATCCTATTTTATATTGAAAGAAAAGTTCAGCAAAGGGAAATTGATTGGAAATCTGATCATTATAACAGGTATTTTTATCTATACTTTAGGATAAAAGATGCGGCCGGTTTCATGTAGAGACCGGGCCGCATCTTTTTTCAAGACAGGATTTTAATTTATCGTGATTGATGAAAATATTTGAAAATAGTATCCACAATATATTCTTTATCTTCTAATGTAAGATGGTAGTACATGGGGAGTCTGACCAGTCGCTCACTTTCTTTAGTAGTGTATTTGTCCTCTCCGGCGAAGCGGCCATATTTGATACCTGCCGGAGCAGTGTGAAGAGGAACATAATGGAAAACACTTAGAATCCCGTTTTCTTTCAGATAGGTGATGAATTTAGTCCTTTCTTCCAGATCGGAAAGCTTTATGTAATACATATGGGCATTATGTTCACATTCAGCAGGTACATAAGGCAGTTCCAGATAACCCATATCAGCCAAAGGTCTCAATGCATTGTCGTAAAATTCATAGCTATCCATGCGGTCTTTTTGAATTTCATCTGCTATCTCCAACTGAGCCCACAGATAAGCCGCATTCATATCACTGGGAAGATAGGATGACCCATAATCCTGCCAGGTATACTTATCTATCTGACCGCGGAAGAATTTGCTGCGGTCAGTACCTTTTTCTCTTAAGATTTCCGCTTTTTCCTGATAGGCAGTATCCTGGAATAAGAGTGCGCCGCCCTCGCCCATGCTTAGATTTTTTGTCTCGTGAAAACTGAGACATCCAAAATCCCCAATGGTACCAAGACTTTTTCCTTTATAATAGGAAGAAAAACCTTGAGCAGCGTCTTCAACAACCTTCAGTTTGTGCCTTTGAGCAATGTCCATAATGGTATCCATCTCGCAGGAGACACCTGCATAATGGACAGGAACGATGACTTTCGTTCTGGAGGTGACAGCGTCCTCTATCAATGTTTCATCAATATTCATGGTATCCGGACGGATATCTACAAATACAAGGGATGCGCCTCTTTGTACAAAGGCATCAGCAGTGGATACGAAGGTGTAAGAAGGAAGAATGACCTCATCTCCCGCGGTGACTTCTGATAATACGGCAGCCATTTCTAAGGCATGTGTGCATGAAGTTGTGAGAAAGACCTGATTTACGCTGAACTTGTCTTTCATCCAGTTGCTGCAACGCTTTGTAAAGTCACCGTCACCGCATATTTTACGGTTCATGACAGCTTCTTTTATATAATCCATTTCTTTTCCAACATAAGGCGGAACATTAAAATCAATCATGAAAAACTCCTTTAACTTATCAATACAAACGCCAATTTCTTAAAAAACATAATTATTGTAGCACAAAGTAAAAAAAAAGGAAACATTAAACTGGTATTCCATTGATTTCTTTAGAGTATTATTGTATAATATTTAATACTTACTTAATAAATTTAATAAGTTTGAAAGAAACACAAACAGAAAAGGGGTAAAGAATGAAAAAAGCAGGGAAAAGACTCCTGTCATATCTGTTGGTTCTGGCCATGCTGATGAGTTTGTATACACCAGTATATGGCGCAGATGCATCAGTTTCAGCAGGAGCAGGTACACAGGCAGTTGACGAGAAACAGCAGACAGGCCAGAAGGAGCCAGCCGCAGAGGAAGGAATAGGAGATGAAGGGAAAGAACCGGCTTCAGAGGGAGAAGATCCGCAGAATGTAAATAATGAAGCGGAGAGTCAGGACGAAAAAAATGAAGTCCAGGACGATGAGAATTCTCCAAATGCAAATGATGTGCAGACGGATTCAGAAGTAGATGTAATAACAGAAGGGGAGAAAGCAGAGACAGAAACACCTTCTTTGATTTGTAATTATATCTTTACGCAGGAAGATGACGCTCATCAGTCTGTTATCGTAGAAGTGGGAGATCAATCTTCTACCATATTGGAAAGTGCTCAGATTACCTATCAGGATGGTGATGGGGAATTACATACAGCAGATGCAGAGGAATTGGCAGAAAATATTGCAGCGTTCTTACTGGAGCTGCCGCAGCAGGGGCAGGAAAGAAAGTTTGTGTCCATGAAGGCTGTTGCCGGGGGACAGGAATATAATATTTCTCTGAGCCAGGAAGAAGAAGAGATGGCTCAGATAGAGATGGGAGCGGAAGAAGTTACCCAGACTATAACGGAGAGTCAAAATGAAGAGGCTGGTCTTGATGCTCAGACAGCAGAGCAGGTAGAGAAGGGTGTTATCTCAGCAGATGAAAGCGGTATTTCTTCAGATGATATCAAAGAGGCAATAACTGAGAATAATCAGTTGGGACAGGCAGCTTCCAATGAAATAGCAGCATTTTCTTTGGGCGATGATACAGATATGCCGGCTACGGTTTCTGTAGAACCTAAAAAGAAGGATCACTACATTGTCGTGCTGGATCCCGGTCATGGCACTGTTGACAAGGATGGTTATGACCCGGGAGCTGATCATAAATTCAGTGACGGTACGAAATTTGTTGAAGCAGACTTGACTATGAAAATCGCCAATTACGTGAAAAAAGAGCTGGGAAAGTACTCTAATATCACAGTATATATGACACATGATACGGTAGGAGCATCAAAGGCCATTAATATGACATTAAATGAGAGAGTGGACTTTGCTGCAAATAAACATGCAGATCTCTTAGTAAGTCTTCATCTGAATGCTTTTGATTATGAGACAGCTCATGGCGCAGAGGTTTTGGTACCACGCACTGGACGGTACAATACGGAAGTTGCGGAAAATGCTCATAAGGTGGCTAATAACATATTGAAACGTCTGGTTTCTCTGGGACTCTATGATAGAGGCCTAAAGGAAAAGGACTCCGGTGATGGAGGCGTTTATCCTGACGGCAGTAAAGCAGATTATTATGCGATAATAAGAGGCGGACAGAATGCAGGAATACCAGCGATTATAGTAGAACATGCCTTTTTATCAGGGGCAGCGGATAAGAAATATCTCAACAACGAAGCTTCATTGAAAAACCTGGCAAAGGCGGATGCATACGGAATCGCCCAGTATTTCGGTATTGAAACAGGCGGTGAGACATACGAGCCGGTACCAGAGTCAAAAGGTGAATGGCGAAAGGTAGGAGGCAAATATTATTACTATGTAGGCGGTAAGAAACAGACCGGCTGGCAGAAGATAGACAATGTCTGGTATTATTTAAATGGAAGCGGAGTGATGCAGACCGGCTGGCTGAATCTTGGAGGAACCTGGTATTATCTGAATGGCAGCGGCCATATGTTGACCGGCTGGCAAAAGATCAATGGCAGTTACTATTATCTGAATGCCTCCGGATCTATGCAGACCGGCTGGCAGAAAATTGATGGAAAACGGTATTATTTACAGAGCAATGGTGCCATGCTGGAAGGCGGCTGGCATAAGATTGGCAGTGCATGGTATTATATGTCAGGAAATGGAGCCGCAGCAGAGGGATGGATTTCTGTAGGTGGTTCCTGGTATTACATGAAACCGGGCAGCGGCAAAATGTGCACCGGATGGTATAAAGTAGGAAAGAAATGGTACTACAGCAACGGGAGCGGAGTGATGCAGACCGGCTGGCTGAATCTTGGAGGAACCTGGTATTATCTTCTGGGAAACGGAGCCAGAGCAGAAGGATGGAATGCTATAGGCGGTGCTTGGTATTACCTGAATCCTTCGGATGGGAAAATGCGGACCGGCTGGTATAAAGTAGGAAAGAAATGGTACTACAGCAACGGAAGCGGAGCTATGCAGACCGGCTGGCTGAATCTTGGAGGAACCTGGTACTTTTTATCCGGGAACGGGGCCATGGCAGAAGGCTGGATAGTAGTCGGAAGTCATTGGTATTATATGAATCCGTCAAATGGCAGCATGTGTACCGGATGGTTTAAAGTAAATAAGAAGTGGTACTACTGTGATGGAAGCGGAGCAATGCGTACCGGCTGGCTGAATCTGGGAGGAACCTGGTATTACCTTCTGGGCAACGGAGCTATGGCGGAGGGCTGGAACTATCTTGGAAATGGCTGGTATTACCTGAATCCGGGTAATGGAGCTATGAGAGTAGGCTGGTTTAAGGCAAACGGAAGATGGTATTACTGCAATGGAAGTGGAGTGATGCAGTCAGGCTGGCTGAATCTGGGAGGAACATGGTATTATCTGACTGGCAGCGGAGCTATGGCAGAAGGTTTTACTACAGTCGGAGGGGCTAAATATTACTTAGCACCAGGGAATGGAGCGATGCTGACCGGCTGGTATAAGGTAAACAATAAATGGTATTACAGCAATGGCAGCGGTGCAGTGCAGACTGGCTGGCTGAACCTGGGAGGAACCTGGTACTACTGTGATAAAAACGGAGTGATGAAAACCGGCTGGATAACAGTGGGTGGTAAAGAATATTATCTGAATGGCTCCGGTGCCTGGATTCCAGACGCAAAAAAAAACGATAATACATCCAGCAGTAACTCTGGCAATTCAAGCACAAATACAAAAAATTTATATAAAATAGCAGGCGACAGCAGTGTGACTGTGGATCAGATGGTAAAGTATTTCAAGCAGTCTAAATGTACATATCCATCAAAAGATCTTTCCAAAGGAGGCGCCAAAGATATAAAAACTTTTGCCAAAATTGTATTGGAGGAGGCAAATGCAGAAGGCATAAAAGCTGAGGTGGTTTTTTGCCAGGCTATGAAAGAAACCGGCTGGTTACAGTTTGGCGGAGATGTTTCTATCAAACAGTTTAACTTTGCCGGCCTTGGTGCAACGGGCGGAGGTGTGAAAGGAAACTCCTTTAAAGATGTACGCACAGGGATTCGTGCACAGGTTCAGCATTTAAAAGCGTATGCGTCTACTGCAAAATTGAAAAATAAATGTGTAGATGTCCGTTTTGAATATGTAGAACGAAATTCAGCGCCTTATGTGGAATGGCTGGGAATACCAGATAATCCGAATGGAGGCGGTTGGGCAGCATCCGAAAACTATGGAAAAGATTTAGTGAAAATGATTAAAAATCTTAAAAAGCTTTAAAAAAACAGATGCATGATAGGATGAATTCTATCATGCATCTGTTTTTTGTTTATCTTCTTTGTCCTGTCCATGCACCGCTGGCATTTACAAAATAGCCGTCAGGCGTCCAGGTGTTAGCATACATCATATTGTTTTTGGGATTCAGGTAATACCAAGCACCATTGATGTAATTCCAGCCGGATACGGCAGCTCCACTGCTGTTGAAATAATACCACTTTCCGTTTAACTGCAGCCATCCGGTGTGCATGGCGCCTGATCCATCCAGATAGTATCTCTGTCCATTTATTGACTGCAGGCCAGTGACCATAACACCGGCATTGTTGAGATAATACCAGGCTCCATTGATATAATTCCAACCGGTGACAGCAGCGCCGTTTATATTGAAATAGTACCATTTGTTGTTTAACTGCAGCCATCCGGTTCGCATAGCTCCTGAACCGTCTAAATAATATTTGCCTCCATTTATATTTTGAAGGCCGGTAACCATGACGCGGTTATTGTTGAGATAATACCAGCTGCCATTAATATAATTCCAACCAACAGCAGCCGTACCATTGCCATGGAAATAATACCATTTGCCATTTAATGAAACCCAGCCGGTAAGCATAGCACCGGAGGCACTGAGATAATACGTTTGGCCATTTATAGTTCTCAGACCAGTGAGCATAAAGCCATTTCTGTCCAGATAATACCAGGTACCACCCAGTTCAATCCAACCGGTGAGCATAGCACCGGAACCATTTAAGTAATACCATGTGTTCCCAAGATGCAGCCAGCCAGTTGCCATAGCACCGGAACCGGTTAAGTAATAATATGTTCCTCCTGAATTGATCCATCCAGTGATCATCTGGCCGGAACCGTTTGAGTAATACCACGTTGTTCCAACCTGATACCATCCGGTAGCGGCAGCACCGTTTCCTTTAAAATAATACCATCTGTTTTTCAGCTTGTACCACCCGGTGAGCATGGCACCGGAAGAATTAAAATAATACTTTTGACCGCCGATAGTCTGAAGTCCTGTTAGCATAGCGCCGGAACTATTTAAATAGTACCAGGTACCGTTTATTTCCCACCAACCTGTTTTCATTGCACCATCGGTACCGAGATAGTACCACTTTCCGCCGTCCTTCAGCCATCCGGTTGCCATATAGCCGGAAGAGTTAAAGTAATACCAGCTTCCATGAATACTCAGCCAGGCATTTTGGGGATAACTTCCATCCGCAAAACGATACCAGTATCCGGAAGAATCCTGCATCCAATTGGAATCTGTAAAGTCAGGGCGCCATTTGCCGGAAGCATCATAGTATTGTCCGTTTACATACTGGTCAGCAGCCATAGCACCTGAAGAAGAGAAGTAATAGTAGTCCTGACCAATTCTCTGGCGGCCTGTGATCATCTGGCCGGAAGAATTCATATAATACCATTTTCCCTTGTCTTTTTGCCAGCCGGTAGTCATCACACCGGTAGAATCCATATAGTAATAATGATTATCTACCACTACCCAGCCTATGGCCATTACACCGCTGGGCTTTAGATAATAATATTGCCCTGCAGAATTTTTTATCCATTTTCCGGAAGAGGCATTACGTGAATTTTCAAAGTAATACCAGTCTTTGTCAGCAGACTGGGCCCAGCCGGTATATACAGATGGAAAACCATTGCGGTAATGGATTCTGACATTTGGTGATGGAAAGTCTGTCACTGCAACAACGGATTTGTTTTTAGGTATGTTATTGCTGAGTTTTTTATCCAGATTGATTACAAATGCTCTGGTAAAAGAAGAATAACATGCCGTTGGATATAATTCCATGCCTGATTTGGACATTTCAAGCAGAGTATCCAGTGTTCCTATTTCACTTCCGATTGAATTATTAGTGACATAATCAAATTTTCCGGTCATAACAGCAATTTTCGGTGACAAAGTTTTTAAATACGTATAGGTATTGGAACCGTATGAACCGTGGTGTCCGAGTTTTAAAAGGTCCACATGGCCGAGTGTTTTAGCTAAGCGTGTTTCTGTTCCCTTAAAATTGTTGATATCAGCAGCCAGGAAAGCAGTTTTTCCGGTAGAGACAGCCGTTACTTTTACACCAAGGCTAAAATAGTTGGCGTCCTGCTTTGGACGGGAAACACCGTAATTCATGATTTCCAGTTTCATTCCGTTTTTTCCGCCCAGATAAAATACCGGTGTGGATTCTGCACCAATCTCATCTTCGTAGATTCCGCTTTGAGCAGGTGCAGCTCCTGCGTAGGCTTTGATGTTCATAGGGTCATCAGGATGATTGGGATCTACCTGGTCTGTGGCAGGAATATCGTTTGTCGTCATATTATCCGATTCAATATTCTCAGGTTCTTCAAGTGATTCATCGTCCGTACCGCTGTTTTCCTGGATGGCTTCGATTTCAGGATCATCCGCAAGGTCTTCTGCTGTTTGGCTGTCTTCTTCTGCAGTGGGAGCTGACAGCGCATTTACAGAGTTAGCTTCACCTATAAAGTCATATGGGGTAGCTCCTTCTATCGGAGAAAAAGAATAACCATCTGCCGTGAGTACAACGGAAAGATTAAATTCTTTTTTTGCATTATCATATTTCTGCAGGTTTTTGAATTCATATGTCCAAAGATTATCGCTGATTTTTGTTACGGAACCAGCTGTTGAGCTGGAATCCGATGATATAGTTACCGGTTTTGGCACATCAGTATCTTTATCATTGGAAGTGTAGCTGACAGTTATAGAGAAAGAATCTGGTTCTTTTACCTGAACAGCCATGTTGGTTTCACTTTTTCCTGCAGATGTATCGATGGCATTGTCTGCAGGCGCAGATGCATCTGGTTGCTCAGAGTCCGGAAGTGTATCCTGTTTTATATCAGCTGAGGTATCAGAATCAGGTAAGTCTTCTCCACTCTGATTGGAGGTATCCTGGTTCAAATCTGCAGTTTCCGGCTGGGCCTGGTCAGAATTTTCCTGAGGAGAAGCTTCCTGTGTTTCATCATTTTCTGCTTCATTGGAAGTTTTGTCCTGTGTTTCCGGATCATCTGCCGGCGGTTCATTTTCCGATGGTTCATTTTCTGATGGTTCACCAGGTGTTTCCTGGGAGTGTTGGGATGTATCTTCATCCTGGACAGAAGGATCGGTGTCCTGATCGGGGGCCTCTTCTGTTGTACTATCTGCATCAGTGTTTTCTTCAGGTTCTGTTTCCGTAATCTGAGGGAAAAGGATTGTGCCGCGCAGAGTGACTGTTTCCGGATAAAGAGGCGCATCTTTTCTAAATGCCTGAATTAAAGTAGCCCCTGTATCTTTTGCAGCCTTAACCATATGGTCATACACATAAAGGTTATCCCATAGACGGGAACTGTCTGTAATGTCACTGTCAGAGTATTTCTCAATATATACTCTTTTAGGATGAAATTCATAGATCACCTCATCGGCAGAGCCGATATGGTCACTGTGAGGGTGTGTGCCTATGTAAAATTCAAAATTGTTTTTTGTGACACCTACGGAATGCATATAAGAAAGAACCTCTCCCTCAAAGCCCTTTCTTTTCACAGTTCCCTCACGGAACGGATACCTGGAATCCCTGCCGTTTGGATAATCACTGTCCTCACCGGAATCTACCATGCCAAACTTACCATTGCACTCAAGCAATATGGCATCAGTGTTATCCTGCAGTGTCAAAAAGTGGATTTTGCACCCGTTTGCTGCTGCCTGAACCGTTTCTGCCCTTTGCGGAAAGGATAGATTTACGCAGAAAATCATTACACAAACAATCAGGTAACATATAAGTTTTTTCTTTTTCCTATGCATGAAACTATTATAACCCCCTGTCGTTTTTTATTTAATACCATTATAACAAATATAATCTGAAATACAAGTTTTCAATATTAAGAAGAAAAATAAGTTGTGAATATAGGATGGACAAATAAATTATAACAGGATATAATAAAAAAATTAGGGAGAAAGGAAGAAATTCAGCATTGTACAGAGAATACGACGAAAAAATATTGACACGAATAAAAAATACTGAAAAGGATATCCTGATTTATTTCCAGGATATATGTGAAAAATATAATCTGAAATATTTTGCAGCGTTTGGAACTTTGCTCGGGACAATACGTCATGGTGGTTTCATACCCTGGGATGATGATATAGATGTTGCGATGCCGAGAAAGGATTATAACCGCTTTCTGGAAATCATGCAGAGGGAGGAGAACAGTAGATTTTCCCTGCAGATTCCGGAGACTGACAGTAAATATCATCTGACTTTTGCAAAATTGAGAATGAAAAACACAAAATTTTTGGAAGAGCGCCTGGTAGAAGCAGATGCTCAGGAAGGTTTTTACATAGATATTTTTCCATATGACAATATTCCGGATGATGAAAAGCAGGCGAAAGCCCATATGAAAAAATGTGCCTTGTGGATTCGGCTTTTTAGTGTGAGCAGAATAAAGGAGCCACAGATTGGGAGCCGCGGCCGTATTGATATCTTTGTCAGGATTATCTGGTATGTTTTATATTATTTTTTAAAATTAATACCGTCTGCGGATAAACGTATTTGGAAAAAGTGTAATAAATATTTCACTATGTATGAGAACTGTGATACGAACAGGTCAACTCTTCTGGTGAGTGAGCCGGAAAAATGGGTAATATACAAAAAAGAAATGGAGCAACTGGAAAAACGGCAGTTTGAGGATATCCAGGTCGCGGTGCCGAAAGACTATGACGCTGTTTTAAAGAGAAATTATAATAATTATATGGAACTTCCGCCCCAAGAGGAGAGGGTGAACCATGTACCGGTTGAGGTTCAGTTTCCGGGGGAAGAAACCATTATACTTAAAAAGTGAGGAGTAAGGGATGCAGCCTGCTATAACGATAATCGTACCTGTTTATAATACGGAAAAATATCTCAGAGAATGTTTGGAATCCCTGGTACACCAATCCTTTCAAAATATAGAGATTCTGCTGATAAATGATGGGAGTACAGATAAATCACAGAATATAATTGATGAATATAGTGAAAAATATACCTTTGTAACAGGAATAACAAAAGAAAATGGAGGAAGTTCCTCTGCAAGAAATTTGGGACTGCAGCATGCAAAAGGTGAATTTGTTATTTTTATAGACAGTGATGATTATGTGGATGAACGTTACGCTGAAACATTGTATCGTACTGCTGTCCGTCAGTGTTCTGATATGGTAATCTGTGATTTTGTGAGAGTAACGGATGATGGAAAAGTGACAAGGGATTATAAGCTTGATCTGGGTAAGGAAAAAATCCGCATCTTGACGTTTCTTTCGTGTAATCGAATCATACGCAGAAGTTTATTTGAAAATTTTGATATCCGCTACTGTGAGGGGATTACATGTGAAGATATACCGGTTATATTGCAGTTGGAAGCTGTGGCCCGGAATGTAAAGATACTTCCCTACGCAGGATACTACTATCGGATGAATCCGGAATCCGCAACGTCAGGATTTAAAAAAAGAGGTATCAGGAAAGAAAAAATACCATTTGATGCCTTAGATCAATGTATACAATTCTGCCTGAAAAATGGGAAGAATTTTACAAAACCTCAATTGGAATTTTATATCTGCAGAATCGTTACCAGCTTAATATTTGAAGTGGCAAAAGGCGGGGAACGTGATGTGATCATTTATATGTGCAGGCGGCTTAGAAAAATGTTTGAATGTTATTTTCCGGATTATTATAAAAATCAATACATCAAGCTGACGGCCGTGCCCCATATACCTTTCTCTCAAAGAGCAGGAACCTGGCTATGTATCCATCTTATGAGAAGAAAATGTTTGGAGCCATTTGCATGCTTATACGCAGGGATCAGCAAATAGACGAGAGAATGGTGAATCATGGAAAATAAAAAACTATCTGTTCAAAAAAGTATATTGTGGAATTCAGTAGGAAGCCTTATCTATCTGGCAACACAATGGCTGATTACTATATTGGTTGTCAGACTGGCCGGAGTCGATGCGGCCGGAAATTTAGCGCTTGCCATGTCTGTGGGAAATCTCATGTACAGCATTGCGCTGTTTGGTATGAGAAATTTTCAAGTGTCTGATATTGTAGAAGAGTACAGAAATGGCGTTTATATAGCAAGCAGATTGATTACCTGTTTTGTCTCTGTGATAATAGGGACTGTTTATGTACTTTGTATGTCCTATACAGCGGAGCAGAGATGGTGTATTGGTATATATTGCGTCTTTAAGGCATCCGAGGCTCTTTATGATGTCTATGCCGGTATCAGCCAGAAAGTATGGAGAATGGATTATATTGGTAAATCCTGGGTGATAAAGGGAATCTGCACCTTTGTGGCATTCTGTGGGGTGCTTTATCTTACAAAAAATATAGTATTCGCCATATTGGCTATGACAATTGTATCTTTTGTTGTTATTCTGATATATGATATACCGAAAAACAGAGAGATAGCTGAAATCAGTATTTTGTGGAAGGGGAAAGAAATCGCATCTCTTCTGTATAAATGCATTCCTCTTCTGGTTTATTCTATGCTGACAACAGCAATCGCTACGATACCCAGGCTCATACTTGAAAAAATCTGTGGCAGCTATGCGCTTGGCATATATGGCTCGGTGGCTGCGCCAACTATGATCGTTCAAATGGGGGCATCGTATATCTATTCGCCGTTTATTACACTGTTTGCAGAAAGATATCACCATAAAGATAAAAGAGGCTTCTGGATAGCTTTCAGAAACTGCTTTTTAGCCATTGCGGTTCTCTCTGTCTGTGCTATGATTGGAGGAAAGCTGCTTGGACACTGGGGATTAATGCTGCTTTACGGGAAAGAAGTGGCAGTACATGAAGCGCTGCTTCTTCCTTTGATAGCTGCGACCATTTTAACAGCGATACTATGGCTGTTTTGTGGTATACTGACAGCGGTCAGGGAGTTTAAGGGACTGATCGTAGGAAATGTGGCTGCGGTATTATTCAGTGCTGTCTGCAGTTTTGTTTTGATCCCTAAGATGGAGATGCAGGGGGCTACAATAGCGCTGATCATAGCGCTGGGTATTTCCTGCTGTATTTTATTCGGATGTTTGTGCAGAAGCTGGAGAGAGAAATAAACAGATGGGAGAAGATATGAAAGAAGAACATATTTTTGCTATATGTGCTTATAAAGAGAGTGCATATTTAGAAGCGTGTATTCAATCATTAAAGAGGCAGACCAGAAAAAGCAAAATTATTCTGGCTACATCCACACCGAACACATACATAGAGAATCTGTGCAGTAAATATCAAATTCCTATGTATGTAAATAAGGGAGAAAAGGGTATCACACAGGACTGGAATTTTGCATACCAGTGTGCTGACAGCCGTTATGTCACTATAGCGCATCAGGATGATGTGTATCTGCCGGATTATTGGGAAAAGGTTTATAATCATATAAAAAGGGCAAAAAAACCATTGATTGCCTTCGGTGATTACGGAGAACTTAGAAATAAAACCGTTGTCACAGATAACAAACTGTTAAAAGTAAAAAGAACCATGCTGCTTCCGCTGCGTATTCGGAAATTTTGGTCCTCAAAATTTATAAGAAGGCGTATTTTGTCATTTGGATGTGCAATATGCTGCCCTTCTGTTACATTTGACAAAAAGAATCTGCCTCAGCCGGTGTTCCGTCCAGGATTCAGGAGTGCAGAGGACTGGGAGGCCTGGGAACGGCTGTCCAGAAGAAAAGGCAGTTTTGTCTATGTACATGATGTTATTATGTATCATAGAATTCATGAGGAATCGGAAACAAGTATCATTTTGAAAGACAATGCCAGGAAAAAAGAAGACTATACCATGTTCAGAAAATTCTGGCCGGCACCGATTGCCAAAATGCTGGTAAAATTATATAGCAGCAGCGAAAAATCAAACGAATTATAACTGAGGGAATAAACTTATGAAGAAGCTTATTATTATACCGGCATATAACGAAGGGGAAAATCTGAAAAACACCATTAAAAATATACAGACGTATGCGCCCAGCTTTGATTATGTAATTGTAAATGACTGCTCAAAAGATAATACAAGGGAGTTATGTAAGACAGAAAAATTCCATGTGATCAATCTTCCGGTTAATTTGGGGATAGGCGGTGCTGTCCAGACCGGATATCAATATGCAATGGAAAATGATTATGATCTTGCCGTTCAGGTGGATGGTGACGGACAGCACGATGCCAGATTCCTTAATACTATGGCAGATTATTTGCTGGAAAATAAAGTGAACATGGTGATTGGATCCAGATTTATCGAAAAAAAAGGATTTCAGTCATCCGGGATCCGCAGACTGGGCATTCGTTTTTTTACGGGATTGATTCGATGCCTCACCGGAAAAAAAATCACAGACCCTACATCCGGGCTTCGGATGGCGGATAGTGAGATCATTAAAATGTTTGCACAGAACTATCCCAAGGACTACCCTGAACCGGAAACGGTGGTATCTGTAATAAGAAAAGGTAAACGGGTGGAGGAACTGCCGGTTGAAATGCATGAAAGGCAGGGAGGCGTATCCTCTATATCCCCTAAAAAATCTATTTATTATATGATAAAAGTGAGTTTGGCAATTATTATCGAATGTCTGAGATAAGGGGGAGGATCATGAACATTAAGACACAGATTGTGGTAGCAGTGATTGTAATATTAGCGTTCTTTTATCTGGGAGCAATGGTCAGGAAGAATAAGATAGAAATAAAATATGCATTACCCTGGGGTTTTATGGGATGTGTGATTTTAATTCTGGATTTCTTTCCGGGGATTATTGAAGAGATGGCAAAAATCAGCGGAGTTGGAGTTCCTATAAATTTTATATTTTTTCTGGGTTTTTGTTTCCTGCTGGCACTTACGTTTACTCTGAGCGTTTTGGTATCTGATTTGTCTCAAAAAACAAAAACATTAACACAAAAAATAGGTATTTTGGAAGAAAAGCTGGAGAGCAAGGAGAAAACAGAGAAGCATGATTAAGATAACTGCAAAGAATGAAAAAAAATCTTTTATTATATACGGTCTGTTGTTAATGATAATGTGCCTGTCTCTCTTATGTTTTTATTTTTTTATGGTCAGGCCAGCAAGTTTTGAGGAAGTTTCCTATCAGCCGAACTATCCTCAGGAGGCGTCTGCAAAGGAGATGAAGCTTCAAAAGGGTCAGACATGGGTACAGACTATAAAAGGAAGCAGAAACGAAATCACAAGCTTTGATATTATGTTTGGTGCTGGCAAAAGTGCGAATGTGAGTGTTGATTTCCATGAAAAAAAATCAGGGCAGCTTTTGGGCAGTTGGAAATTGGAAGTGCCGGAGGCTGAGGAATCACATTATCAGCATTTTGCTTTTGAAACTCCTGTTGATAATGCTATGGGGAAAGAGTATGAGATAAAGATACAGACAGAGGAGACATCGGAACCGACGGTCAGTCTGCCATATACAGAAAAAGATTTTTATGGAAATGGCAGTTTAACAGCGGGGGGTGAAAAACTGGATGGAGATTTATTCTTTCTTTTAAATGCGACAAGTGGATTTATGCGCAAATTATTTATGGGGTTTGTCGCATGGGTGATTCTTGGAGGTGCTGTGCTTGCATTTTTAGTCATTCGCAGAAAGTGCAGAACAGAGAATTTATTTTTGGTTTTGGGTCTTACATGGGGAATGTTTTTCGTGATATTCTTTCCGCCAAACACAGCTCCGGATGAAAATGCCCATATAGCAACTGCCTATTCAAATGCTGACAGAATCATGGGCAGAGAAGCAGAAGACGAGCAGGGAAAAGTATCTGTCAGAGCGTCTGATTTAAATATACCTGTGATGACGGATGTCTCCAGAAAGACATTTAACATGGTTTATGAAAAATGGCAGGAGCCTGTGAATGATCAGGCTGTGTCCTATATCAGGGGAAGGCTGGGAACCCCTATAGTTGCACATCTTCCACAGACAATCGGCGTTGTTTTGGGATGGCTGACAGGGCAGGGGGCAGTGCAGACTCTGTATCTGGGGAAATTTATGGGACTTTTGTTCTATATTTTCTGTGTTTATTGGGCTATCAGATTTATACCATGGGGAAAAATGAGTTTGATGTTGATCGCGCTGTTTCCAATGTCTCTGGAATTAGCCGGGTCTTTCTCTTACGACTGCCTTGTTAACGCGCTGTGTTTCCTGTTTATTGGTTATACCATGCGTCTGATTTATAAAAAAGAAATAGTAACATGGAAAGATATACTCTTTCTTGCGGCAATTGCGGGTATCATGGCACCATGCAAAATAGCTTATATATTTGTATGTGGTATTTGTTTCCTGATACCCAAGAAAAAGTTCAGAAAAAAACAGTATTTTATCGGATGCGGAATGATCATGGCGTCCGGAGTGGTGTTTCTCATTATTGAAAGAATGAGTTTTCTATATAACAGCCTCGTTGCAACCGGTGAATCCGCAGGTGCTGTAGAGGGTGCTGTAGGATTTTCTCTCCATGATATCATAAGCCAGCCCATCAACAGTCTCAAGATGGTATTTAATACTTATTTTGAGCAGGGAGAATATTATCTGGGTACTATTGTGGGACAATCCCTTGGGTGGTTTCAGGTTAATATATCCTGGGTTGTGATTGCCGGCCTGCTGCTTCTTTTGTTTATGACCACTTTCTCCAGTGCGCAGGAAAGCGAATGTATGACTGCAAAAGAAAGAATTGTGGTGATAATGCTAAGCCTCATCATGATAGGTGGTACGGTAATGGGGATGTGGCTGAATTTTACACCTGATTTCTGTACTTATATCGCAGGGGTGCAGGGACGTTATTTCCTTCCGTTTTTACCTCTGCTGGTTCTTGCGGTTAAAAATAAAACAATTTATATCAGAAAAAAAATGGATTATGGTCTGGCGGCTGCAGTGTTTGCCCTGGAATTTATGGCTGCACTTGACGTCTGGAGATATATTATCAAATAGGAGTATAGATGGAAATGTATGATTATGTGATAGCAGGCAGCGGTCTTTTTGCAGGGACGTTTGCCTATCTGGCAGGGCAGAAGGGAAAAAAATGTCTTGTGGTGGAGAAAAGAGACACAATGGGAGGAAATCTGTACTGCCAGGACATAGAAGGGATACATGTCCATAAATATGGCGCGCATATATTCCATACCAGCAATAAGAAAGTATGGGAGTTTGTAAATTCACTGACGGAGTTTAACCGGTATACCAATTCTCCCATTGCAAATTACAAAGGTGAAATATACAATCTGCCCTTTAATATGAATACATTCAATAAACTTTGGGGTGTGCAGACACCAAAAGAAGCAGAGCGTATCATAGAATCACAGAGAGCTGCCATGAAAGGGGAACCTGCAAATCTGGAGGAACAGGCTGTTCGGCTTGTGGGAACAGATATCTATCAAAAATTGATCAAAGGGTATACAGAGAAGCAGTGGGGAAGGGACTGCCGGGAACTTCCCACGTTCATTATCAAGAGGATTCCGGTGAGGTACACCTATGATAACAATTATTTTAATGATGCATATCAGGGAATCCCAAAAGGAGGATATAATCCTCTGATAGACCGCTTGTTTGCAGGATGTGATGTTGAACTGGAAACGGATTTTAACCAGTATAGAGAAAGGTATGAAAAACTGGGAAAAAAAGTTTTATATACCGGAACACTGGATTCCTATTATGGTTATCAATATGGCAAACTGGAATACAGAAGTCTTCGGTTTGAGAGTGAGACATTGAATATTGAAAACTATCAGGGTGTTGCTGTCATGAATTTTACTGACAGGGAAACTCCTTATACAAGAATCATAGAACATAAACACTTTGAATATGGAACGCAGGAGAAAACGGTCATCACAAAAGAATATCCTCAGTCCTGGGAGGAGGGAAGAGAGCCGTATTATCCGGTTAACGATCACACAAATCAGACATTGTTTGAAAAATACCGGATACTTGCTGCGCAGGAGCACAACGTCTTGTTCGGAGGGCGCCTTGCGGAATATAAGTATTATGATATGGACAAGGTAATAGAGGCTGCGTTTGACCTGGCTGACAGGGAATTGGCATAAAAGATTGAAATTCTGACAGGAAAATGCTATAGTATATAAGATTCAAGCACGGAAAATCAGGAGGCAGACGGCAGTATCCAGTGGGTACTGCTGGTTTGCGTATAAGGAGAAATGTTTAAGATATGGAGAAAAAACGGAAATGGAGATACCTGAAAACATTTGCCGCGGCAATGATGCTGTGTACCTGTTTGATAGCAGAACCGGCAGCAGCAGTTAATAACGGGACGGTATATCCCATAACGAGCAATGAAATGGCCGGCTGGCCCCAAGGACCTGAAGTGGCATGTGAGACGGCGGTCTTAATGGAAGCAGACAGTGGAATCGTCCTTTATAATAAGGGAATGGATGAACTTCGTTATCCGGCAAGCATTACAAAGATCATGACAGCGCTTCTTGCCATTGAGAATTGTTCTCTGGATACCCAGGTGACATTTTCAGAGACTGCGGTTGCGGCAGAACAGGTCGCAGGCAGCAGTACAATCAATATGCAGGTGGGAGAAGTGATAACGATCAGAGACTGCCTGTTTGGGCTGATGATCCAGTCAGCCAATGAGGTGGCGATCCAGCTGGCTGAGACCGTGTCGGGCTCTGAAGCCGCCTTTGCAGAATTAATGAATCAGAAAGCAGCAGAGATTGGCTGTAAGAATACACATTTTGTCAATGCCAGCGGGCTTCCGGATGAAAATCATTATACAACAGCGTATGATATGGCGCTTATTTTTCGGGAAGCTTTGAAAAATGATACCTTCAAAGAGATAATTGGTATGCAGACCTATTATATACCTGCAACTAATCTGACAGCCACAGAGCGCAGACTCCATACGCATCATCCGCTTTTGGCAGAGGAGAGTGCAGAGCATTATGAAGGGTGTATCGGTGGAAAATCAGGCAGTACAGAAGCCGCAGGCAAGACTCTGGTAACAGGAGCTGAACAAAATGGAGTGACATATCTGGCTGTTGTCATGAAAGGTGCTGATATGGCACCGAATTGTGCAGATACCACAAATCTTTTTAATTATGGATTTCAAAACTTTGAGAAAAAGGAATTAAACGGTGGTTCTCTTCTGCTTCCAAAGGGGATCACCATGGAGCAGCTGGAAACATCGGAGGAAAAACAGGAAAATGGTAATACCCTGGTCAAATACAGCTATTCGGGGCAGTATTTGGGCAGTGAAATAAAAGAACCTCCAAAAGAGGAAAAAATTAAATCAGAAGAGAAGCAGGAAGATAAGACATCTGATAATACGGCTGCTGCAAAAGACAAAGAAGACACGAACTCAAAAGACGGCACAGAGAATATTTCGTTGACAAGCATTCTTCTTATTATAATGGCCGCTTTAATTATTGTTTTGATCGTACTTCTTGGGGTTCTTGTGCGGCATGACAGAAAGAGAAAGAAGAAAAGGCGCAGAAAGAAAAAATAGTGTACCACAAATGTATAAAATATAATTTAAATGAAAAGAGGACAAAACAATGGGTAAAATTACTGTAGAAACATGTGAGATTGAAGGTTTGAAAATCATCACTCCGGCCGTATTCGGGGATGAGAGAGGCTATTTTATGGAAACATATAATTATAATGATTATAAGGCTGCAGGCATTGATATGGAATTTGTACAGGACAATCAGTCAAGTTCAAGAAAAGGTGTTTTAAGAGGCCTGCATTTTCAAATCAATTTTCCACAGGATAAGCTGGTAAGAGTAGTGAGCGGAGAAGTATTTGATGTGGCCGTAGACCTGCGGCCAGGTTCAAAAACATTTGGAAAATGGCATGGTGTTCTTCTATCAGCTGAAAATAAAAAACAGTTTTTTATACCAAAGAACTTTGCGCATGGATTTGTAGTATTATCAGATTCGGCTGAATTTGCTTATAAATGCACTGATTTTTATCATCCGAATGATGAGGGCGGACTCAAATGGAATGATCCGGAGATAGGTGTTGCATGGCCGCTGCCGGAAGGAATGACAGAGGAGGACCTGATTATCTCTGAGAAAGACCATAAGTGGGGCGGCATTAAAGAGTACACAAAAAACAGGTAAACAGGAGCAGAATATGAAAGAAAAAATATTTGGATTGCCATTGGAACTATATCATAACAGAGGTTTGATTTTGACCCTGGCTAAGAATGATTTCAAAACAAAATACGCAGGTTCTTATCTGGGTATTGTCTGGGCATTTATCCAGCCGATCGTTACGATTATGGTGTACTGGTTTGTGTTTACAGTCGGGCTGAAGGCAGGAGATATGGCTGAATATCCCTTTGTACTTTATCTGATATCCGGTATTGTTCCATGGTTCTTTTTTCAGGATGCCCTGAATGCAGGAACAAACGGTCTGATTGAGTATAACTATTTGGTCAAAAAAGTGGTATTCAAAATCAGCATACTTCCTATGGTAAAAGTGATTTCAGCTTTGTTTGTGCATGTGTTTTTTGTTGCGTTTGCTTTGGTTGTATGTGCGGCAAATGGTTATCCGCCAACCATACATACAATCCAGATCATTTACTATACAGGATGTACTTTTGTATTTTCACTGGCGCTTGTGTATATAACCAGTGCGGTTGTGATCTTTTTCAGGGACCTGACTCAGATTATCAGTATATTTCTGCAGGTGGGTATCTGGCTGACACCAATTATGTGGGATTTAGGCCGTATGGCTGATCATCCGCTGTTTGTAAAAGCGTTTAAGCTGAATCCAATGTATTACATCGTTTCCGGGTACCGCGATTCCATTCTGGGACGGGTATGGCTGACCGATCATCTGAAATGGGGATTATATTTCTGGTGTGTGACAATTGTACTGTTCGTTCTGGGAACTGTAATATTTAAGCGCTTAAAGCCGCATTTTGCAGATGTGTTATAAGAGAGGATAAAATATGTCAGAAATTGCAATTGCAGTAGATCATGTTAGTAAAATGTATAAATTATATGATAAGCCGATGGACCGCCTTAAAGAGTCTCTGGGCTTATCAAGGCAGAAAAAATATAAAGAGCATTTTGCCCTTGATGATGTATCATTTCAGGTACATCAGGGAGAAACTGTGGGTATCATTGGAACAAACGGCTCAGGAAAGTCCACAATTCTGAAAATTATCACCGGTGTACTGAATCCCACGGCAGGCGAAGTGCGTGTAAACGGACGAATCTCAGCACTGCTGGAGTTGGGAGCTGGATTTAACGGTGAGTATTCCGGTATAGAGAATGTTTATCTGAACGGAACCATGATCGGTTTTTCCAGGGAAGAAATAGATGCGAAGATGGATGATATTTTAAGTTTTGCAGACATTGGAGAGTTCGTCCATCAGCCTGTAAAGACTTATTCAAGCGGTATGTTTGTGCGTCTGGCGTTCGCTGTTGCCATTAACATTGAACCGGAGATTCTGATTGTGGATGAGGCACTTTCTGTAGGTGATGTGTTTTTCCAGGCCAAGTGCTACAGGAAATTTGAAGAATTTAAAGAAATGGGGAAGACTATTTTATTTGTCAGCCATGACTTAAGCAGTATCGGAAAATACTGTGACAGAGTAGTGCTGTTGAATCAGGGACATAAGCTGGCTGAAGGCGGCGCAAAAGATATGGTGAATCTATATCGTAAAGTGCTGGTCAATCAACTGGATGATGATGAGGCGGAAAATCCGGGAGAAAATATGGAAAGTGCACCGGAGGAGGATAGCCTTCAAAAGGAAAAACTGAATCTGAATCCTGAAGTCCTGGAGTATGGGAGTAAGCTGGCAGAAATCGTGGATTTTGGTATCTATGACCATACGGGACTGATCACGAATGCCATAGACAAAGGGCAGCAGTTTTCGGTTAAAATGAAAGTTAAGTTTAATGATGATATCAGTGAACCTATTTTTGCATTTACCATTAAAGACCTGAAAGGGACAGAAATCACAGGTACAAATACCATGTATGAAAATTCTCCGGTCACACCCAAAAAAGCCGGAGATATCCAGGAGATAACATTTACCCAGATGATGAGCCTGGAGGCCGGTGAGTATATGCTGTGTCTGGGATGTACGGGATACAGAAACGGTGATTTTACTGTTTTCCACAGGCTTTATGATGTCTGCAACCTGACGGTCATTACAGATAAGAAAGCTGTCGGCTACTTTGATATGTTTTCTAAAGTTACGCTGAAATAAGCAGTTTGCGAAGGAGTTTTGTATGGCAGAGTTGAATTACGATTATGACACGCAGAATGGACAGTATTCAGATGGTGATATAGAGGAGCGTATGCTCGAAATGGCCAGACAGGGGATCACCTATGAGGAACTGCCCAAAGAGCAGGTTGAATTTCCCATGGTTTATCATTTTGCGGGTATCAGGGAAAATATTTTAAACTGGTATCCTTTTACAAAGCAGGATTCTGTTCTGGAGATAGGGGCAGGATGCGGTGCTCTGACGGGAATGCTGTGTGAAAAAGCAGGAAAAGTGACTGCGGTTGAGTTGTCAGGGAGACGTGCAGCCATTAATTATGAGCGTCACAAAGATTATGATAACCTGACGATTATGGTTGGAAATTTAAATGATATGGTGCTGGAAAAGGACTTTGACTATATTGTCCTTAACGGGGTTTTGGAGTACGCAGCCAGTTTTACGGATGGTGAAACGCCATATGAATCTTTTCTCAATAAAATGGCATCATTTTTGAAACATGACGGAAAACTGCTGGTAGCTATCGAGAACCGTCTGGGACTGAAATATTTTGCCGGGGCGCCTGAAGACCATACAGATATGTATTTTCTTGGGCTTAACCGCTATGCAGGAAATAATTCTGTACGTACATTTTCCAAGTCAGAGCTTACCAGGCTGTTTGAGAAGAGCGGCCTTTGTCATATGAAATATTATTATCCTTATCCGGATTACAAATTCCCAACAGAAATATTTACAGATGAGACTTTAAAAGTAATCGGTTACGGGAAACAATATCCTGTATTTACAGAAAACAGATTCAGTTTGTTTAATGAGACGGATGTGGCACATAGCCTCCTTAGAGAAGAAGTGATGGACAATTTTGTTAACTCCTTCTTGGTGGAAGCCTCCAGAGAGGATGTCATTAGAGATACAGAGATACTATATGCAAAAATCAACAGTGAGAGAAAAGAAGAGTTCCGGGTAATGACATTGATCCTGAAAAGGGAACAGGAGATCTTCGTTAAAAAGCAGGCCATGAATGCAAGGGCAAAAGAATTTTTGCATCAGATGGAGCGTTATGGACAGGCAGAACTGCCGGGCAGCTTTAAAAATCTGAAGTCTGTATACAAAGATGGTGCCGTGTCATATGAATTTCTTACAGGTAAAACTTATTACAATGTAATAAAAGATTACTTAAAAGAAGGAGACAGTAAAAGTATTGAAAAGCTCTTTCAGAACCTATATGAAACATATTTTACAGACAGTCTGATGGTTGAAGATTATCACACGGAAGAATTCGTCGCTATGTTTGGTGAAACAAAAGGAAGAGTTCCGCTTCGGTGTATTTCTCCTGCAAATATTGATTTGATCTGTCAGAATATTTTCCTTGAAGGGGAAGAGAAAACCATTATTGATTATGAGTGGATTGCTGACTTCCCTGTGCCGGTTGATTTCATTATGTGGCGTCTTCTGAATGAAATATATACAAAAATGCCCTCCTTAGATGCGGTCTGCCCGCGGCACAAGATAATAAAGAAATTGGGGATAACCCTGTCTGACCAGGAGGTGTATCTGCAGTGGGCACTGCATTTTGCTTATACTTATGTAGGATGTGATCAGCTGTCAAAATATGAAAAGCCTCCTGTTCCCATTTCTCTGGAACAGATTGCAGAGCAGGAAAAACTTAAAAAGTATCTGGACAGTAAAATCTATTATGACCTGGGAAGCGGTTTAAATGAAAATCAGGTGGTGGCTGCAAAGGTTCGTTTAGAGCGCAATTGCTTTAAAGCAGTCTATGATCTGCGGGGGATTTCCGGTATAAAAGGTCTGCGCTGGGATCCTGAAAATGGGTATTTTTGTAAGTGCAGGATAGATAAGGTGGATTGTAACTGTCGTGCGGTTTTAGTGCCAAACGGACTGCATCTGCAGGATAAAGACAGTACCGTATTTATAACAGAGGACCCTAATTACATTATCAGTACCCTGGAGCCGGACAAAGTGGAATATCTGGTGATCGAGGGAAAATTCTGGTACATGGACGATCAGTACAAGACAGAACTCCTGAGAGAGATGGCGTGTGAAAAATTACAGCCTTCACAGCCGGCTCCTGTACAGACCGAAACAAATGTGGAGCCGCCGGCAGTCACAATGAAAAGCAGAGCAAAAAAAGTGCTCCGTCCGGTTGTGCGTAAGCTTAGAAGAGAAGGTGATCCGGATAAGCCGCGTATATTGATCTGTCCGGGCAGCGTGGATCAGATTTCATATGAAAATAAGCTGCTCACTGTCATAGGGTGGGTATTTGATCCGGCCCATGAAATGGGAAAGCCGAGGATTGCTTTTTATCATGGTAAGAACAAGGTCAGTGAAACCGGTTATCAGGTGATCTATAGAAAAGATGTTGCGGAAAATATGGGAAATCAGGAGGCGGAAAGCAGCGGATTTTCAGTAACTGCAAGTGTCTATTCCCCGTTTGACCTGGATGTTTACTTTGAATTTGATACCATTGACGGAACTGGAGGCAGGTTACTGGGAACGATTCCGGGAGACAGGACACTGCCTGCAGATGCTGATATTCAAGTGTTTTCGGCAGAAGATGAGACAAGTATCGGTGATATCCGGTATTTTAAGAAGTGTTATGTGGATAAGCCGCTTCAGTTTCCGGAGGATTATCTTACACATGAGATAGATATTGTTGTTCCGGTCTATAACGGTCTTTCGTATTTTGATGCGCTCTTTGCAGGTGTAGAGAAAACCAGGATGAAGTACAGACTGATTATCATAGATGACTGCAGTCCGGATGAAAAAGTAAAGGAATACCTGGAGACATATGCAAAAGACCGACCGGAAGTGATTCTGCTTAGAAATGAACAGAATCTGGGATTCTTAAAAACAGTGAACAGAGGACTTAAACTGATACAAAATCACGCGGTGCTCCTGAATACAGATGTGGAGGTGCCTGAAAACTGGCTGGAACGTCTTATGTATCCCATTATATGCGGAACAAAAGTGGCTACAACCACACCGTTTACCACTTGCGGTACGCTCTGTAGTTTTCCTGAGTTCTGCAAGGACAATGCCATTTTTGAGGGTATGAAGCTATGGCAGATTGATGATGTATTCAGAAATATGAAACCGCAGTATCCATCTATGCCTACTGGAATCGGTTTTTGTATGGGCTTGAACCGTGAAGCACTTTCTGAAGTTGGGTATTTGGATGAAGAAAACTTTGGCAAGGGGTACGGGGAAGAAAATGACTGGTGTCAGCGGGCTTTGCAGGCTGGTTATCGGAACGTGCATGTGGATAATCTTTATGTATATCATAAGCACGGGGGCAGCTTCCTGTCAGAAGAAAAAATGATGCTTCTGGAGAAGCATTCTAAAAAATTACTGGAAAAGCATCCGGATTATAATAAAGATGTGGCAGAATACTGCAGAATTGATCCGGCAAGAATGGTAAGGCTTTATGCCATCATGCAGCTTCTGAACCAGAAGACAGAGGTAAAAACAATTGTGGCCTTTGATCATAATCTGGGCGGAGGTGCAACGGAATATCTCAATAAAAAAGTGAAAGAGGAGCTGCTGAAAGGCCGTCGTTTTATTGTTATACGGTATGATATATATACGAATAAATACCTGTTCTTATATCAGTACAAAGACTATAGGATTAAGTTCTTCTCAGAGAACCTGCAGCTTTTGCTGGATATGGTAAGGCGTGTTGATGAGATTTGGATCAACGAACTGGTGACATATCCGAAACTCTATGATTTTATGGAAAGAATAGTTGGCTGGAAAGAAGAGCACTGTGCTGTTCTGCGTATGCTGCTTCACGATTTCTTCTGTATCTGTCCTGCGGTCAACCTGATGGATAAAAATGGGGCGTACTGTAAAGCTGCGTCAGATGAGATTTGTAACCAATGTATACCGGATAACAGAAGCAATGCCTGTCTGGAATATGAAAGCGGGAGTGTCTGGCGTTGTAAGTGGAAAGAGTTTTTAAGGCACTGTGATGAGATATTTGCATTTTCTGATGATTCCGCAGACCTTTTAAACAGAGCTTACCCGGAAATATATAAAATCAGGGTCATTCCTCACGAACCCCATTATCTTCCGCCGATCAGTAAGAAATATAAGACAACCCCCACATTGAATATTGGCCTGCTCGGTGTTCTGTGTTATAAAAAGGGCTTGGATGTAGTGAAGGAAATGGTACGTGAGATAGAAAGGAAAAATCTCAACATACGTATCCATCTGATCGGAGTCAGTGATGAAGAGATTGACAGTCCGGTATTTTCGTATACAGGAAGATATACAAGGGAAATGCTTCCGAAACTTACCTTGGAAGAAGATATAGATATCTTTTTTATACCGTCAATCTGGCCGGAAACCTTTTCATATACAACCTCAGAAATCATGTCTATGAAGATGCCTATAGCAGTCTTCAACATTGGTGCACCGGTGGAGAGAGTGGCGCGTTATGACAGAGGAATTGTACTTGACAAGACAGATGCACCATCCGTTTTGGCGGAGATTTCAAAATTCGCGGAGGAAGTCTGCCATATTGATGAAATGCCGGTGCAGGAAGAAAAGATACTGTTTTTGGGAGAGGAGATTTCTTTTGCATCCAGATATCGTGTAGAGCATCTGAGGGAACAGCTCTTATGTCAGGGATATGCTTCCAGGTTTATCCAGATGGATGAGGCAAAAGAGTGCAGGCTTAAGGATTATAAAGCAGTGGTATTTTACCGCTGCAGTAATGAGGAGGGAGTCCGGAAGATAGTCCGTAAGGCAGAAGAACTGGGAATTCCGGCTTATTACGATATTGATGATTTGATATTTGATTATGATAGAATTGCTTCTCTGCATTTTCTGGAAGGTGAGGAATACAAAGATTTCAGGAGTACAACTCGTAAGATCCACGCCTGTATGGAGCAGTGCAGTGGCTATATCACTTCCACAGTAACCTTGGCAAGGCAGATTTCAGCTGAGTTTCCGCATAAACCTGTGGTGATCAACAGAAATACTGCAAGCATGGAGATGCAGATCCTTTCTCACGATGCAATAAAGACGAAAGTACCTGAAAAGGAAAAAACCTATATTGGATATTTCAGTGGTTCCAAGACTCATGACAGGGATTTCGCTGTTATCGAGGATGCTCTGATAGAAATGATGGAAAAATATCCACAGGTTATGTTAAAACTGGTGGGAGTTCTCTCAGAGGATAAGATGAAACGTTTCCAGGACCGCATTGAAAAGATGGGATTTATGGAGTGGCAGAAGCTTCCGGAGGCTCTTGCAGGAGTTGATATCAATTTGATGCCTCTTGAAAATACAGTGTTCCACAGCTGTAAATCAGAAAACAAATGGATGGAAGCAGCACTTGTGAAGGTGCCAAGTGTTATGAGCCGAAATGATGAGTTGGAGCCGCTGATCCAAAACGGTGTGGAGGGATATCTCTGCAGCACCAAAGAAGAGTGGGCAGAAGCTTTGGAAGCACTGATCACAGACAGTGAACTGCGACATAAAATAGGAAAAGCAGCGAATAAAAAAGTACTTGATCAGTATGTAACACAGAAGACAGGGCAGGAGGCTGTGAAGTTCCTGATGAAATAACAGAAAGGATTTAGCATGTCCAGAGAAATATATGAAGTGAAAAGAGAGCGGTTTCATCTCACTGACAGAAATTTGTATCTTCTGGAGGGTACCTGGCCAAAAGGTTATGAGGCAGAAGCTGTTCTGGATGGAAAAAAAATATCGGTTGAGGCAAGGCCGCAGGAATATGTCAGTGCAATGGACCGGTTTCAGGACATGCAGCTGACAAGCGGCATGCGTATTCAAATACAGGTCACGCTGCCTTCTCATCTGGAGCAATACAAAAAACTGGTTATCTATGCAGTGGACGGCAAAAGCAGGCAGAAATGGTTTTCTGTCTCTGTCGTACAGCTTCAGAGAAAGCAGGGAAAGCCACAGTATTATCTAGAAGAAACTGCAGTGGACAGAAAAGCTGGTACCTGCAGGCTGAGAGGGTGGGCTGTCTATAAAAAGCCACTCAGTATTTATTTAGAGGATGAGAATAAAAAACGGCTGGCTGTTCAGGTGCAGAGAACAAAAAGGCCTGATGTTCAGGCTCAGCACAGGGAAGCCAGGCTTCAGGAGGATACCGGTTTTTATGTGGAATTTCCTTGCGGAAATAATCCATATATTTATCTTGTATTTGACGGGAAAAATGCGAAAACCATAAGAAAAATACATTTAAAATCCTCAAAGCTTATGGAAGAAAAACTCATACGGTACTATCACAAAGGGACACGATATTTAAAAATGCATGGTGCGGGCGCGCTGCTGCAGAAAGTAGTCAGAAAGGCGACCAATCAGGAACCAGGACCGATTCCATATGAGAAATGGCTTCCCAAGCATGTACCTACGCCGGGACAGCTGGAAAACCAGAGAAGAACGCAGTTTCCGTATTCACCTCTGATCAGTGTTGTGGTACCATTGTACAAGACTCCTGAGAGATACCTGAAGCAGATGATTGGTTCCCTGCAGAATCAGACTTATGAAAATTGGGAATTGTGTCTGTCAGATGGCAGCGGCGGTGAATCTCCAATAAAGACGCTGCTTGAATCATATCAAAGGGAAGATCACCGCATTAAGGTGTGTTTTCATGATAAGCCTATGCAGATTTCAGAGAATACAAATGCTGCAATTGGATTGGCAGAAGGTGAACTGATAGCTTTTGTGGATCATGACGATGTGCTTACGCCGGATGCGCTTTTTGAATGTGTAAAAGCACTGAATGAACAGCAGGAGATTTCCGTTTTATATTCAGATGAAGATAAGATGACCATGGATGGCAATAAATTCTTCCAGCCTCATTTTAAGCCTGATTTTAATATCGATCTGCTGTGCACCGTGAATTATATCTGCCATCTGTTTGTCGTCAGAAGAGAGATCATAGAACAGGTGGGGATGCTGAGAAAAGAATATGACGGAGCGCAGGATTATGATTTCATATTCCGTTGTGTGGAATACGCAGGCAGAAAGCACATTTATCATATTCCCAGAGTATTGTATCACTGGCGCTGCCATGAAGATTCAACAGCAGAAAACCCGGAGAGTAAGAAATACGCCTTTGAAGCAGGAAAGAAAGCTATACTGGCACATTATGACAGAATCGGTGTGAAGGCCAGCGTGGAGAACGGGGAATACCTGGGGCTTTACAGGACACATTATATCAGGGACTATGATCCGCTGATTTCTATTATCATACCGAACAAAGATCATACGGATGATTTGGAACGCTGCATCAGGGCCATTGAGGAAAAAAGCAGTTACAGAAATTATGAATATGTGATAGTAGAGAACAACAGCACAGAAAAGACCACATTTGCCTATTATCGGAAACTGGAACAGGAAAATCCAAAAGCCCATGTAGTTTACTGGGAAGGAAAGTTTAATTATTCTGCAATCAACAATTTTGGTATTTCCCATGCTAAAGGAGAATATCTGCTCCTTCTCAATAATGATACAGAAATCATCAATGCAGACTGTCTGGAAGAACTGCTGGGGTATTGTATGCGCAGTGATGTTGGTGCAGTTGGCGCCAGATTATACTATGAGGACGAGACAATTCAGCATGCAGGTGTAGTTATCGGATTTGGAGGGATAGCAGGCCATTGTTTCGTACAGCAGAAGAGAGGAGAATCCGGTTATTGCCACAGGATCATCTGCGCACAGGATTACAGTGCTGTTACCGCAGCGTGTATGATGGTGAAAAGAAAAGCGTATGATATGGCAGGCGGACTGAGCGAGGAACTGGAAGTGGCTTTCAATGATATTGATTTCTGTCTGAAGCTTCAGAAGGCAGGATTTCTGGTTGTGTATAATCCTTATGCGGAGCTGTATCATTATGAGTCAAAGTCAAGAGGATTGGATGATACACCTGAAAAGGTGGCCAGGTTTGCCAGAGAAATTGAGACATTTGAAAAAAGATGGCCGGAGATACTGAAAGATGGAGATCCGTATTACAATCCGAACCTGACTTTGGACAGCCAGGATTTTTCACTGAGGCGTAATGGATGAAAATGTTAAGGAGACCCATGATAAGAAAGAAGTTACCTGAGATTCTGTTTTTGGGGGCAGTATTTATATTTTTGCTCTGCTGGGCAGTGATACAGCCTCTGAATGCATCCCCAGATGAAGGAATGCGCTATCAGATCGTGGAATATATCATGAAACATGGCAGCCTGCCTCACGGTGGAGACCCTGAGATCAGGAATGAATTTTGGGGCATTTCCTATGCTTTCAATCCTATACTTCCATATATAATGGGAGCAATACTGGGGAAAGCAGCATCTTTGTTATCAGCAGCAGAGATGGCACCTGTAATTGCGGCAAGGCTCGTAAATGTGTTTTTCGGTACTGCTACTGCATTTTTGACACTTAAAATAGGAAAGCGGATGTTTAAAAAAGAAGCTGCAGTATTTTTTACCGTTCTTGTCTGCTTTTTACCGGGGGCTGTGTTTATTCACTCTTATATCAATACAGATTCCATTGCGGTATTTTCTGCGGCATGGATCGTTTGGTGCTGGATAAAGGCCATGGATAAAGGCTGGAATGTGAAAGTCTGTATAGAATTAGGAGCAGCATTGTCAGTCTGTGCATTGTCTTATTATAATGCCTATGGCTTTATTCTGTGCAGCGTGTTCTTTTTCTGCGGCAGCATTCTGTTATGTGAAGGGAAGCGTTGGAACTATAAGAAAATGCTGTCTCTCGGGATACTGATCACAGTGGTCATTATACTTCTGGCAGGCTGGTGGTTTATTCGAAACGGCATTCTCTATCACGGAGATATTTTGGGGATGAATACATCTTCGGAATATGCAGAGCTGTATGCCAGGGAGGATTTGAAGCCCTCTAACCGCATGACGCCGCAAAAGATGGGAATGGGTATTACAGATATGTTTTTTTGGATTCCCGGAGAATGGAAATGCAATTGGCTGACAACAGTTGCGGTCAGTTTTGTCGGAACATTTGGTTTTATGGATATATTTATGCCCAGAATCTGGTCAGCAGTCTATTGCCTGGTATATGCGGTTGGAATTTTGGGAATGTTGCTCTGTATCAGACAGCAGTTTTTTGTAAGCGGTAAGGAAAAAGAAGTAAGACGCAGAAGGGATAAATCAGGAACCACTCTGTTTATAACCATCAGAAAAGAGCGCAGATGGGATACAAAGAATCTATTTCACATTTGTATGCTCATCGCCATGGTGATTCCCTTTATTCTTTTGGTAAAATATGCATATTCCAGTGAATTCCAGGCCCAGGGGCGTTATCTTATGCCAATGTTGATACCTTTTATGTATTTTATCACGCTGGGATATGAAAACATAATGGACAGGTTTGTGAAAAAAGAAATATACAGAAAATGGACTTATATTATACTGAGTGTTTTATATATCATTTCCGCTGTCGCTGTATATTATTTTGTATTTAAACCTAATTACAGTTAAAAAAGAAGCCGTACGCATATCATTCCGCGTACGGCTTCTTCTTAATCCTCATCCTTTTCAGGCTTTTCCTGACGGTACAGCTGACGTACAACAAACTGAGGCGATTTATTCTGACTGATAAAAATCCTTCCGATATATTCCCCCATCAACCCCAGCATGAGCATATTCAGACCGCTGACAATGAGCAGGGCACACATGAGAGAAGTCCAGCCGATGATCGGTTCCGGACAGATAAACTGGCGGATTACCATAATGATAGTGAGCAAAAAACCAAGGAATGCAAAGAACCCTCCGAAAAAGCTTGCGATCCTCAAGGGTTTTACAGAAAAAGAGGTAAAACCATTCAGCCACAGCATGATCAGTTTTCCGAGGGTGAAAGTAGTTGTACCAACTTCACGTTTTTTATGATCAATAAAAACATTGGTAATGTGATCTGTTGTGCGCAGGATAAGTCCCCATATATAAGGGAAGGCACTGTCATAACGCAGCATTTCATCTTTTACAAAGGAATTCATGATAAAATAACTGCATAAGGTAAGGTCCTTTGGCTTTTTCAGAAGCATGGTAGCCATCTTATCATTCAGGCGGCTTCCCCAGTTTTTAAAGGCACTGTGCTGCTTTACATGATATTTTCCAAACACAGCATCATATCCTTCTTCTATTTTCGCGATCAGTTTATGAGCCTCTATCGGAGGATTCTGGCAGTCATCATCCAGGGAAATGATATAGTCTCCTGTGGCATAAGTGTATCCGGCCATCAGAGCAGCATCCTGACCGAAATTCTTGGCCAGATTCACGGCAATGACCTGCGGGAATTTATCTGCCAGACCTTTGATCACGGAGAAGGTATTGTCCTTGGAGCCGTCATTTACCAATATGATCTCAAATTGATAATCCTCTTTTGGAAATGCTTTGAAAATATCATCTACAACAAGAGAAATTGTTTTTTCGGAATAATAGCAGGGAATAACAAAAGAGAGTTTTTTATCCAGTTTCAAAATATGACCTCCTTGTATTTCTAGTTACTGTTCACTCCGTGAACAGTAACCGTTTAAACTCAATCTTCTTTAGTATAGCACATTCGAGGTTCCCTTTAAACAGAAAATGTGGTAGAATGTACGGGTATATAAGTAAAAGGACGGGTAAATCTGCCCAAAAGAATGGAATTTGCAGAGGTAAAAGTTATGTCTAAAGGAAAACTGGAGTGGGGAAGAATTTTGAAAAAGCTTTCTCCGTATACCATACAGAAGGGGTACCGCTATTTAAAACATTATGGACCGAAGGAATTTTGGATTCGTCTGCACGAAAGATTTGAACCGGAAGAGGTTCCGTATGGTCCCTGGTATGAAGCTTACCGTCCCACAGAAGCAGATTTAGATAAACAGCGGAAACGGGTATGGAAATATTCTCCTAAGATCAGCATTGTGGTACCGGCATACAAAACACCTGAAAAATTTCTGCGGGAAATGATGGATTCTCTGAGAGAGCAGACCTACAGCAACTGGGAACTGTGTATAGCCAATGCCAGTCCGGAAGATGCCTCCATGGAATTTACGCTGAAAGAATATTCCTCTTTTGACAGCAGAATTGTGTGGAAGAAACTGGACAAGAATCTTGGAATCGCAGAGAATACTAATGCGGCCCTCGCCATGGCCACAGGTGATTACATTGGACTTCTGGACCATGATGATCTGCTTGCCCCTAATGCTCTGTATGAAATCGCGTCAGCTTTGGAAAAAGATCGGGACATTGATGTGATCTACACGGATGAAGATAAGGTGAGGGCAGATCTGTCGGAACATTTTCAGCCTCATCTGAAGCCGGATTTTAATCCGGATCTGCTTCGGGCGAATAATTATATCTGTCACCTGTTTGTGGTAAGACGCGGAATCATGGAACGGACAGGCGGTTTCCGCAGTGAATTTGATGGTGCCCAGGATTATGATTTTATATTCCGATGTGTTGAGAGCGCTGAAAAAATATATCATATACCGGAAATTTTGTATCATTGGCGGACTCATCAGGCTTCCACAGCGGATAATCCGGCCAGCAAAATGTATGCCTATGAAGCGGGAAAGCGGGCAATCGAAGGCAATTTAAAGCGCAGTGGTCTTAACGGAAAGGTCAGCCATACAAAAGACTATGGTTTTTATCGAGTGGAGTATCAGGTGAAGGAGTCTCCTCTGGTTTCCATTATCATCCCTAATAAAGATGAGAAGGAAGCTTTGAAAAAGTGTATAGACTCCATTTTTGAGAAATCAACATATGAAAATTTTGAAATCCTTATTGTGGAAAATAATAGTGAGACAGAGGAGATTTTTTCATATTATCGTGAACTGAGCAGACAGGACAGAATACGTCTTCTAAAATGGAAGAAGCCATTTAATTACTCTGCGATCAATAATTATGCGGCATCAAAAGCAAAAGGAGAATATCTTCTGTTTTTAAATAATGATATGGAAGTGATTTCTCCTAATTGGATGGAAGAGATGCTCGGACACTGCCAAAGGCCGGATACAGGGATTGTGGGAGCAAAATTGTATTATCCGGATGGAACCATCCAGCATGCAGGTACAATCATCGGTATCGGTGGAATCGCCGGACATATGTTCGTCAACATGCCGGGAGAGCGTACCGGTTATCTGCATAAGGCTTCCCTGCAGCAGGATTTAAGTGCGGTCACGGCTGCCTGTATGATGGTAAAACGCGAAGTATTTTTTGAAGTCAATGGATTTGAGGAAAAACTGACAGTTGCATTTAATGACGTGGATTTTTGCCTTCGTGTACGCCGGAATGGATATCTGGTTGTTTATGATCCTTATGCAGAGCTGTATCATTATGAATCAAAGAGCCGTGGGACAGAGGACAGCAAAGAGAAGGTGCGCAGATTTCAGAGTGAAATTGAGTTCATGCGCTGCCGGTGGGAAACACTTTTAAAAGAAGGGGATCCTTACTATAATAAAAATCTTTCTCTTACAAAATGGAACTATTCCCTGCGACCAAAAGAATAAAAATCTCAGGACACAGTCTTATTCTAAGACTGTGTCGGAAAGGTTTCCGAAAAACATGTATGAAGTATCTGTAATTATTCCTAATTTTAATGGAAAAAAATATTTAAAAGACTGTTTGGACGCATTGCTCATGCAGGATTTTCCTTCATTTGAAATTGTAGTGGTGGATAATGGGTCAGAAGACGGCAGTATTCCATATCTCAGCCGGAATTATCCGCAGGTCAGACAGATCGCTCTAAGAGAGAATACAGGTTTCTGTGGGGCAGTCAATGTGGGAATACACAGTTCACAGGCAAAATATATACTGCTTTTGAATAATGATACTATCGTCCAGGAGGGATTTATTCAGGCTTTAGTTCAGGACATTAAAAAAAGTCCTGATATTTTTTCGTGTCAGGCAAAAATGCTGCAGATGCATGATCACAGCAGGATAGATGATGCCGGAAATTATTATTGTGCCCTTGGATGGGCTTTTGCCGACGGTAAAGGTAAGCCGGAGGAAAATTATAATAAGCGAAAGAAGATATTTGCCTCCTGTGCGGGAGCTGCTATCTATAGAAAAAGTATTTTAAACGAAATCGGATACTTTGATGAGGAGCATTTTGCCTATCTGGAAGACCTGGACATTGGGTACAGGGCCAGGCTTCATGGATATGAAAACTGGTTTTGTCCCACAGCACGCGTATACCATGTGGGAAGCGGCACCAGCGGCTCCAGGTATAATCTTTTTAAAGTCAGATATTCTTCCAGGAACAATGTGTACATGATATATAAAAACATGCCGCTTTGGCAGATCGTGCTGAATTTGCCGCTGTTTGCAGTGGGATTTGGAGTGAAGGCAGTTTTTTTTGCTGTTAAGGGGTTTGGAAGAGAGTATATTGCGGGGATAAAAAATGGGTTTGAGATTTCCGGGAAGAACAGAAATAAGAAAGTAAGATTTAATACTATAGAAATATCAGAATTTCTATTTATGGAAGTTGAATTGTTGTATAATATAATACGGAGATTAAAGGGATAGAGATAGCAAATAAATTGGAAAGAGGTTTTTCTTGTCGCATAATCAAAATAGTGATATACTTTACAAGAATATTATAATCGTATTACAAAAGTATTTGCCAAATAGTAATTTGGCAGCATCTGTTAACGGGAGATAAATTTTATGAAGGTTCAAGAAAAGTTTAAACGTTTAGTCAGATTGCTTTTTTCAGCAGTACTAATAACCGTGGTTTCAGGAATTTATGGTTATACTTGGATTAATTATTTTAACAAAATAATACGTCTGCCTTTTTTTCGAAGAGGAAATTGGATGATGATTTTTTTGTATATTGTCATTCTGTTTTTTATGATGAAGATGTATGGAGGTTTTACTGTTGGATTGCAGGAGAAGGGGAAATTAATATTTTCTCAGCTCTTATCGGTTATTTTTACAAATACATTTACGTATTTTCAAATATCGGTACTTGCAAAGAGATTTTTCAATCCATTTTCTATAATCGGAATGACAATTTTACAAGTAGTGATAATAATAATGTGGAGTCTTATTTATCAAAGGATATATATACATATATTTCCTCCAAGAAATATGCTTTTAATTTCAGGAAGACGTTCGGATTATTATTTGATGGAAAAAATGAATTCCCGTATGGACAAATTTAAAATTGAGAAATCTACTAGCTATAAGAATGGAATAGAAAACATAGTTTCAGAAATTGATAAATATGATGGAATTATTATAGGTGACATGCCAGCACATGAAAGAAATCTTATATTAAAATATTGTTTTGATAAGGACATAAGAACTTATAGTATTCCTAAAATATCAGATGTACTGCTTCGGAGTTCAGAACAACTTACACTTTTTGATACACCATTACTTTTATCAAAAAACGATGGATTATTAATTGAACAGTTGATTATAAAAAGATTAGTAGATATTATATTATCATGTATTGCAGTAATTGTAACGTTACCTTTATTTCTGATTATAGCTGTTTGTATTAAGTTGGACGATTGGGGGCCGGTGTTTTATAAACAGCGGCGTTTGACATATTGCGGTAAAGTTTTTGAGATTTATAAATTTCGAACAATGATTCAAAATGCAGAAAAGAAAAGTGGTCCACGTCTTGCAGGAAAAGAAGATGATAGAATTCTAAGAGTTGGTAAGGTTTTAAGAAGAACCAGATTGGATGAATTACCTCAGATTTATAATATTTTGAAAGGGGATATGTCTTTTGTCGGTCCAAGACCAGAACGGCCGGAACTTGCACAAAAAATTGAAAAAGATTTACCTGAATTCCGTTATAGGTTGAAAGTAAAGGCAGGACTGACAGGTTATGCCCAGATATATGGTAAGTATAATACTACTTCATATGACAAATTGAAACTTGATCTCACTTATATTAGGAATTATTCTATTTGGTTGGATTTTAAGCTGATGATATTAACTCCTAAAATAATGTTGATGAAGGAGAGTACGGAAGGCGTCGATAGTAAGGAAAATTTATGTGATAAAAATGTATAGATAGAAGATAGGGGTTTATTTAAATGCAGTTTTCTGTTTTGTTATCTGTTTATAAAAAAGAAAAGCCAGAATATTTAAAGATGTCTTTGAATAGTATTAGATTTCAGACTTTGGCGCCGGATGAGGTAATCCTTATAGAAGATGGGCCGCTTACGAAAGAATTGTATTTGGTAATAGAAGAGTATCTGAAGATTTTGCCAAATATGAGAGTTTATAAGTTTGACGAAAACCAAGGACTTGGTTTGGCTTTGAGGAAAGGCATGGAATTAAGCAAGTATGAATTAGTGGCGCGTATGGATACAGATGATATTGCTGAACCAGAACGTTTTAAGATTCAGAAGGATTTTATGGAGAAAAATCCGCATATTTCTGTTTGTGGTGGGTTAATGCGGGAGTTTGATGATAGAGGTATTATCTCACAGGTAAAAAATATGCCAGAGACGCAAAAGGAAATATGGGAATATGCTAAGTACAGAAATCCCATAAATCATATGACTGTCATGTTTAGAAAAGCTGATGTGCTGAAGGCTGGTAATTACAGGGATTTTTCTTTTCTGGAAGATTATGATTTATGGTGTAGAATGCTCGCGAAAGACTATAAATTTTATAATGTACAAAAGGTTCTGGTTAAAGCTCGCGTATCTGATGAGATGTATAATAGACGTGGGGGGATTGTATATTGTCGGAGATATTTGAGGTTAAGACAGATGCAGAAAGAAATAGGATTGCTGGGATTTGGGGAGTATGTAAAAGCATGCGGAGTTACAATTTTGATTACTTTAGTTCCTAATATGATACGTAAATTGGTATATATAAAAATGTTGAGAAAAAGAAATGGATAATAAATTAAAGAAATATCAAGATCATCTCATGGAAATGTTAATTGAATTTCAGTGTTTTTGTGATGAACATAATATTAAATTTTTTTTGGTGGGTGGAAGCGCTTTAGGTGCTTTTCGTCATCAGGGATTTATTCCGTGGGATGATGACATCGATGTAGCTATGTTTCGTGATGATTTTGAAAAAATGGAAGCATTCATGAGTGGCAATAATAATAAATTAAAGGGGTTAGATTACTCACCGGTAGAAGATAAAATAATACCAGAAGCGCCTATTGGGCATCTTTATGATTTCAATATCACAGAGGTGTATACTCATGCTCCTAAGATAGACATACATCCTATTGATGGAGTACCAAATAATCAAGTGCAGCGCATGATACAAAAATATTTAGCCCTTATTTATTATTTGGGTATTTATCATTTACCTGTAAAAAATAAGGGGAGGTTTGCACGTGAGATTTCCAAAATTTTATTAAAAATAATACCGGATAAAGTATGGAAAGTGATAATCAGGCTTTGTAAAAAATATATTATCAGATGGAGTATTGAAAAAAGTTCTAATATATGCAGTTTATTTGGGGTAGCAGGTTATTCAAAAGAAATTATGCCAAAGGAGTGGCTTGTACCATTGCAAAAAGTAAAATTTGGATGTTCTGAGTTTTGGGCACCAGCTATGCAGAGCGAATATTTAACACAGTTATATGGTAAATGGAAAGAACTACCGGATATCCAACAGAGGAAACCGCAGCATGATTCTTATTTATATTGTAAACTTTAAAATGTGTGAATTTATGCTGGAGTGTGATAGATGAAAAAGAAAAGATTACTGATTAAATTGAAAAAATTAGTGAAAATATTTGTTCTGTATACAATTGAGAACGATTATAAGATTTATAGGATTAGAAATACCAAAATTAATATTAGATTCTCTTTGCAAAAAAGGTATCAGAGTAAATGGGGATATATACCTATACAAAAAAATAAGATTATTTTTGATAATTATATGGGAATGGGATATGGATGTAATTGTAAGTACGTTGCAGAGCGATTATTAAGAACGCCTGGAACGTATGATTTAGTATGGGTTGTAAAGGACGTTGCGAATAATAAACATCTTTTTCCGAAAAACATAAGATTAGTAGAGTATATGTCAGAAGAGGCATTTAAAGAATATGCATCTGCGGGTATTTGGATATGCAATTATCATTTAATTGCATATTTAAATAAAGGTCTTCAAAAGAAAAAGGGACAAGTATATATTCAATTATGGCATGGATCATTTGGCATTAAAAAAATTGAAGGTGATTGTAGGAATTTGGTGATAGACAAAAATTGGGAGTATCTTGCAAAAAAAAATGCAGATGTAACTGATTATTGGATTTCAAATAGTGATTTCGAAACAAAAATTTATAAACAGGCATTTTGGAATGTTAAGAATATTTTGGAATACGGACATCCAAGAAATGATCTCTTTTTTATGAAAAATGATGGAGTAAGAGAAAAAGTTAAAAAAAAGTTGGGAATTTCAGAAGAAAGTAAGATTTTATTATATGTGCCTACATTTCGTGATAATGGTCTATACGGAGCGGAGTATTTGGATTCAGAAAAAGTAGTAAGAAAAATTGAAGAACGTTTTGGGGGTAATTGGGAATTTGTTGTTAGATATCATCCAAAATCTGAACTTTGTCTGGAAAAAATAAAAATAGGTATAAACGCAACAAATTATCCTGATATACAAGAACTTTTATTAGCATCTGATGCTGTTATTACAGATTATTCTAGCTGTATATTTGATTTTATTTTAACTGGAAGACCTGGTTTTATTTTTGCAACAGATAATGATATATATAATGAAGTAAGGGGGTTGTATTATCCGTTAAAAAACACTCCTTTTTTGATAGCTGAAAATAATGAACAGCTTTGTAAAAATATAGATGATTTTGATGAAAATGTATATGAAAAAAAGGTAAAGCAATTTCTTTCTGATAAGGGATCTGTAGAAGACGGACATGCCGCAGAAAGAGTGGAGAGATTGATAAAACAATTAGCGAGGAATGAAGAAAATGAAGAAATATCTAAGGACTTTTTGGAATCGTAGATTCTTATTATCAGAATTAGTAAAGAAGGGCGTAAAATTAAAATATAGAAGGTCTTATTTAGGCGTTTGCTGGTCATTGCTGGAACCTTTGCTTACAACATGCGTTCTTACTATTGTATTTGGTACATTATTTGGAAATAAAAGCAGGGATTTTCCGATGTATATATTATGTGGAAGATTATTATATACATTTTTTTCGCAAGCTACAAAGACTGCAGCGAGATCAATACGTGCAAATTCTAAAATGATTTGTAAAGTATATGTACCAAAGTATCTGTATCCTCTCTCCTGTATATTATTTAACTATATAATTTTTTTGATATCTTTATTAGTACTTGGCGTTTTAGGGATTTATTGTGGAGTCAAGCCAACCTGGCATGTAGTGCAGATAATATTTCCGTTAATACTACTTCCGATTCTTACATATGGTGTAGGAATGATTTTAGCAACAATTACTGTGTTTTTTAGAGATATGGAATATTTGTGGGAAGTTATTTTAATGTTAATAATGTATACATGTGCTATTTTTTACTATCCTGAAAAAATAATGAACAGTGGTTTTTCCTGGATACTAAAGCTGAATCCTTTATATTGTATAATCCAAAATTTTAGAGATGCCATTTTAGGACAGCAGATGAATATCCATTTGCTGGTTTATGCGGCTATTGTTAGCGTAATTGCATTAGTTATAGGAAATATAGCTTTTTATAAAAAGCAGGATCAATTTATATTACATGTGTAGGTGAAAAAATGAAAAAAGAAATTTTAGTTGTTGATAATGTCAGTATGCAGTTTAATTTAAGTAAAGAAAAGGTGGATCATTTAAAAGAGTATTTTATAAAGTTGATAAGAAGAGAGCTTAGAAAAGATAGCTTTTGGGCATTGCAAAATGTTAGCTTTAGTGTGTCTAAAGGAGATCGAATTGGTATATTAGGACTTAACGGAGCTGGAAAGAGTACTTTACTTAAAATTATTGCTGGTGTTTTTAAACCGACAGAAGGAACTGTAAAGGTTAAGGGTAAGATCGTACCGTTATTAGAATTGGGAGCGGGATTTGAGCCTCAATATACGGGGAGAGAAAATATATATCTGTATGGTGCTGTGTTAGGATATAGCAAAAAATTTATCGATCAAAAATATGAAGAGATTGTTGAATTTTCTGGACTTCAAAAGTTTATAGATGTGCCTTTAAAAAATTATTCATCAGGTATGAAGAGTAAACTTGGATTTTCAATAGCAACTATTATGGATCCGGAAATTTTGATTTTAGACGAAGTACTTTCTGTTGGGGATGCAAAGTTTAGAAAAAAGAGTGAAGGAAAAATAATGAGTATGATGGATGGAGAAACAGCAGTTTTATTTGTTTCACACTCATTAGATCAGGTTAAAAGGATATGTAATAAAGCGATGATTTTAGAGCAAGGACATTTAGTTGCTATGGGAGATATTGAAGAAATTGCACAACAATATCAGGATATGATAGACAAATAGAAGAAGGTAATGAAGGAATAGAAAAATGTTATACAGAATTGATGAAGCGTTGTTAGTTATTAAATTAGTAGATATTCAATGGGAAAGAATTTTTGTTCATTTTAATATAGAAATTGAATTTAAAGATAATACAATTGATTGGAAAAGTCTGGAGTTTTATGCAGTAAATGGGATTGGTGCTGCAAAAGCTAGGTTAAAATTAAGTTTTATAAAAGAAAATCAGTATTGTTTAAGCCTTAACATTACAAATAATGGTGAAAAGCGTTGTTTACCAATTGGGACCTACAGAATTTTGGCTTGCGTAGGAGATGAAGTATTAGCTGAATGTGCAGCTGATTTTAATTATCCCATTAATATGGAAGAAAAATCAAGAAATTTTGAATATGCAAACGGACATAAGGTATATACGATTAAATTTTATATAGAAGATGATGAAGAAGAATTGCCTTTCAGAATGCATATCCTGCAGGCATCAGAAAGCAGAGAAGGATTTCCATCAAATAAAGAGTATCGTATATATCGTGGACCATATAAATGTATCAAAAGATATTTTGGAAGTAGCAGGGTCTTTTTGCGCAATTTATATAAGTTTTTTTCAGTGATTAATAAAAGAAAAAGAACGAAAACCATCCTATTTATGACTGAACAAAATGATTCAATTAAATCAAATTTAAAGGCAGTAGTTGAAAGAATGCAACAGCGCGGAATGGATAAAGAATATTGTATATTGATTTCTGCTAGAGCAGCGGCTGCTGAACCACAGTCATATAGAAGCTGGATAAAATTAATTTACAAATTAGCTAAGAGTGGGATGATTTTTTTAGATGATCATGCTCCAGTGTTAGATTGGTTGAAATTAGATAATGACGTAAAAGTAATTCAATTATGGCATGCGGGTGCTGGATTCAAATCTTCAGGATATAGTAGATGGGGACATAAAGGATGTCCAAGCCCACAGAGTTGTCACAGGCAGTATACTTATGGAATAGCAGGATCAAAAAGTATTGCGCCTTTTTTTTCTGAGGTTTGGGGAATTAATGATGAGCTTGTTTTACCTACAGGAATGCCTAGAATGGATCAATATTTGGACAATGATTATCGTAAGAAGGTAACGGAAGATTTGTATAAGAGATACCCTATATGTAATGGAAAAAGAGTGGTATTATTTGCGCCGACATATAGAGGGAAAAATAAAAAAGAAGCATATTATCCGTATGAATTAATAGATTTTGAAAAGTTTTACGAGTTGTGTGGAAAAGAATATGTGGTATTATTTAAGATGCATCCGTGGGTTAGCGAGCCTGTTCCTATACCGGAAAAGTTTAGTGATAAATTTATTGATGTTAATTTATATCCGAATATTAATGATTTATTTTATATTACTGATATATTGATAACGGATTATTCATCTAATATATTTGAGTATTCATTAATGAAAAAACCCATGTTGTTTTTTGCATACGACAAGATACAGTATTCTTTTTCAAGGGGATTTCATCGGCCTTATGAGGAGTCGGCACCTGGTAAAGTATGTTACAACTTTACAGAGCTTATGGAAGCATTTAGGACAAAAGATTTTGAATATGAAAAAGTAGAGGAATACGTTATACAGCATTTTGATTTTATTGACAGTCATGCATCAGATAGAGTAATTGATTGGATCGTTTTAGGTAAAATGCCAGAAAAGATAGAACAAGAGATTAATATAGTAGAAAAACAGATAGAGAGAATGAAGGAGCTGGATTTTTTACAGCCATTGTTGGATAATGATTTGCAAGAAAGGAAAAATACGATATGAATATAGCTATTATTTTTGCTGGTGGTAGTGGAGTGAGAATGGGCGCTGGAATACCAAAGCAGTTTTTAGAGGTAAATGGAAAACCTATTATTATTCACACATTGCAGCTTTTCCAATATCACAAAAAGATAGATAAAATTTATATATCCGTTTTGGAAGATTACATTCCTTATATGGATGGACTTGTAAAAGAATATCATCTAACAAAAGTCGCAGGTATAATGCATGGAGGAGAAACTGCACAGGACTCTATATATATATCGTTAAAAAAAGCCTCGCAAGAAAATCCAGAAGATTCAATTGTGCTTTTGCATGATGGTGTACGTCCATTTGTTGCTTATGATGTTATTTCTAATAATATTAAAAGTGTTAAAGAATATGGTAATGCTATAACGTGTACATCATGTTATGAGACCATTTTGTTAAGTAAATATGGAGAAAGGGTAGATAAAGTTCCTTATAGAAAGGAGACTTATGCTGCACAGGCACCTCAGAGTTTTTATCTAAAGGATATTTTATATGCTCATGAACAAGTTAGAAATTCACCAAATGGATATGAAAATATGGTCGATGCTTGCACAATTATAAAGAGCCAGAATATGGAAGCGCATATGGTAATGGGGAATAGAGGAAATATTAAAGTGACAACGCCAGAAGATGTATATATGTTTCGGGCATTGCTTCAATATAAAGAAAATGAACAGGCTTTTGGTTTGGGCTTAACAGATTATATTGATGCGCGTATGAAAAATATGGTAGAGAATGGAGAAGATTAGAAGTATGTGTACAGAAAGTATTAAGAATCCAATATTGTATACAGATTTGTGTGATGCTGCAAGCAGTGATTTTTTTAATGAAATAGATGATGAAAATACAGTACTTGTCACTGGAGCAACAGGTATGATAGGTTCACAAATTGTAAAATCCATAGTATTGTATAATAGTATTCATAATAAAAATATAAAAATTATTGCATTGGCAAGAAATAAAAAGAAGGCAGAGAATGTATTTAGAGGATTTCTGGAAAATAGAAAAGTAGATTTATTTATCTGTGATATAAATGAAAAAATAAAAATTCCTGAGCATGTTGACTATATTATTCATGGGGCAAGTGCAACAAGTTCAAAATATTTTGTTTCTAATCCTGTTGAAACGATTCTTACGGCGTTACGTGGAACAAAGAATATTCTGGAAATTGCAAGAGAAAAGAGCATAAAAAAAATGGTGTATTTGTCTTCCTTAGAAGTGTATGGTTCACCTGATGAAAAAGTAAATTATATTACTGAGAAAGATTATGGATATCTGGATCCAATGCAGGTTCGTAGTAGTTACTCTGAAGGAAAGAGAATGGCAGAGTGTCTATGTGCAGCTTATGCAAAAGAATATAATGTGCCTGTTTCAGTGGCAAGGCTATCACAAACTTTTGGGGCGGGTGTTTCATATGATGATGGCAGAGTGTTTGCAGAATTTGCGAGATGTGTAATAGAAAAGAGAGATATAGTTTTGCATACATCAGGAAGAACGATTAGAAGTTATTGTTATACAAAAGATGCAATAACAGCTATAATATGTTTACTGACAAGAGGTAAAACTGGGGAAGCCTATAATGTTACAAATATGGATACTGTTATTTCTATAAAAGAAATGGCTGAGTTGGTTTCTGAGCTTTCATCTGATAATGATGTTAAAGTCGTATACGATATACCAGAAAATGTTGCAGAGTTGGGTTATAATCCTGAAATGGTAATACGTTTGGATAATACAAAGCTGAAATTGTTAGGCTGGAAGCCTACTGTGAATTTAAAAGATATGTATACCAGACTAATAAAGAGTATGCAATTCGATAAAAAATAAATATGGGTAAGGTAAATATAAATGGAAAAGTGCGGTGAAGGATATCATTGGGGGTTGCTGAGTAAATATAGAACTAAGCTGATGGGAATCGCCATTATATGGATTGTTCTGTATCACGGGAATGAAATTGGAATGATATTACCAAAGCCTTTAGAGATTATTAATTTTGTCTTAGAGAAAGGAAGAGGAGGCGTAGAAATATTTCTTTTTCTTTCAGGTTTAGGGCTTTACTATTCATATAATAAGAATCCTGATATGAAAAGGTTCTATAAAAGAAGAATGGTCAGAGTGATTTTTCCATATCTTTTAATTTCGCTTCCTTTTTGGATTGGACAAGATTTGTTTATCCATAGAAATTTTTCAGCATTTCTTAAAAATATAACATTAATATCTTTCTGGACTGAGGGATATACAAGACTATGGTATTTTGGGCTTCTGATACCTCTTTATTTAATATTTCCATTCTTATATAAGTGTATTTTTGATGGTAGTGGACAGGGAAAATCAGAGGTGACAAGAGTTTGGATAATGATAGGATTAGTTATAATATTTAATATTAGTATTAAACTGATCTTTCCTGATTATTATAGTAAAGTAGAAATAGCATTGACAAGGATACCTATATTTATTATTGGAGTTTTATGCGGCTATTTTGCTAAAGCCAATAAAAGAGTGACTTATGGGGAGATAACAGCACTTTTTATAGGATATAGTTATAGAATGTTTACATATGAGTATCATATTGGAGGGATGACAGTCAGATACTGGTATTGTACATTGACGCTAGTGATATGCCTTATATGTATTTTCTGCTTTGAATATTTCGAAAAAAATCATAAACGTCATGGGTCTAGAGACTTTAATATTCTCCAAATAGCTGGAAAATATTCTTTGGAATTATATATTGTCCATATTTGGATTAGAACATTTTTTAGAAAATATAATTTTGATTATAATTTAAATGGGATACAGTTAAACAGATATGGATTGTTAAATTACTGTTTGATTATTATTATTAGTTGCATCGTAACGTTTATTTTTGTTCAAATACAAAGTATTATTAAAAGAAGATCAGTAAAATGAATCCATGTTAGGAGCATTAAACTGATCTAAAAATTATATTATGAGTTATAAAATTCAGGGTAGTGACGGCCCTGAATTTTATTTTATACAGGAGTTCTATAAATTACATATCCATCAGTTATACCTATATTTTCAAAAGAATTTTCCTGTAAAAAATCACAAATAGGTGAAGTATCATATAAAATGATGTAATTAGTTTTGGTTTTTTCTATTGCATTTATAAATTTATTTTTTTGGGAAATATCATTGTAATAAACCACTTCCATGATAGCATCTTGCACTTGATAGCTAGGAGTATTTTCGTCGAAAACAAAGTTTGGATTTCCTAATCTATAAAGGAGAGTATTCCGATCAATGGTAAGTAGTAAAGATGGATCATACTGTCTAATTAACATATGAATAGTTGTATCAGGTGCAACTATTTTAGGATTTTCGTCTTCGGAATCTCGGTGTATGATATTACATATTTCTAAAAGGCTGTCAGGAACCTTGAAAAGATTATCAGGCATGGATATATCTGTAAAGATGTTTTTCACAGGACTTCCTGTTAATATTATTAGTATCGTTAATACAAATGATAAGGCATACGTACCAAATTTTGTTTTACTATAATCTATAATATTTACACAACAATATCCAAGCAGAATACTTACAGGAAGTAACCAGAAGAATCTATAATAAACTTCATCAGAACCAAGTTTGCTGAAAATATATTTAACAAAAATAGGATTATAAATAGTCAAAAACAGAAACGCGGTATAAATCAAAAATAGATTTGTACTGTGTTTTTTTCGACAGAAAAACCATAAAATACAGGCAGCAAAAAAACCGAAAAAACAGATATTGCCCCAGTAATTATTTAAACAGACCTTGACAAAACTAAGGCCGAGCTCATCTATATTTACATCACCCATGTTCTAAACTCCTTAATTTGTGTAATGATTAAAATGCTAAATCGAAAATGAAAGTATACCTTTCGTATAAAGCAGATAAATAAATCCTGTCATCAAATTTGGAAGAGTATATAAGATATACCACCCAAGACTTCGGTATTGCTTTTTTATAAATATGACAGTTAGAAAACCTGCGCTGACTGCCAGTGGTACGATCAGCATGGAAGAAGAGCTGAAAGTTACACTGCTCAGTGTGATAAAGAAAAGCAGGAATTTATAAAACAAAGGACTTTTTCCTCTGTATATCTGCAGACAGCACAGGATAATTCCTGTAATGATCGTATTGGCAAGGACAGCCTTTCCTTCATAGGTTCTTAAAAGCAAAAAATTTGCAGAAGTATAAATTGTGTTGCTGTAAAGGTTGATAAGGAAAATCCAGAACACAAAAAGTGCTGATTTTTTGCGATTATTTTCGGTCAGTATCATACCTACCTGGTAGTAAAGAATATTAGTGACAAGGATTATTATCTGAGGCATTATGACTTTGGCCTGTTTTAGTGCGTGCAGATTGAAAAACTTGGATATGACCGCATTATAATCAGGAAAACAGGAAAACAGGTAACGGACATTAAAGCGTGACAGTTCCGCTCCGGTATAAGGATTGAATAAACCGAGGCTGTTTTTATAAACGTCAGTTGCTGCTTTTCCAACATAATAACTGGCATCCGCACTGTTGTCCATATGAGTGAAAACAATCAGCATCTGAATCAGTATACTTGCAAATAATATAAGTAGCGTCCATGTGCTTTCTCGGAAAAATTTGGGAGAGCACATGATTGCGCTTTTCCAATCCCTGCGGCAGAAGTATATGGCCAGTAAAACAATAATGCAGGAGAAAGCCATCCAGATAACTGCTAAAAAAGTCAATGGAAGACGTAATAGTGTACAGGGAAGAGCAAAAAGTTCAAACAGGGCAAAGTTAATAAAAAATCCACAGGATAAAGAAAAGAAAATGGAGTTGTGTGTCTGTTTGAAAAAATGCACAAAAAGAGAACCAAAACATAAAAAGACTAATATTTGAAATAGAAAAATCAAACCAATTATTATAATATTCAAGATACAGTACCTCATTAAAGTTTTGTTTTATTTTATCATAATAATTGATATTTGAAAACGGATAATATTAAAATACTTTTCAATCGCTTGTACCTGTCAACCCCCAGTGGTATAATTAATATTAATATTTAATAGTTATGTAAGAGGATTCTAAACGAAGGGAGGATAATAAAAATTATGCATTAAATGCATTTTGAGGGGAGAGAAAGGAGAAAAGAAAGATGAGGAAAAGATTTCAAAGAGTTATGGCCTGGATGTTGACCGTCCTGATGATATTGACTTACATACCAACGGATGTATGGGCCAGCGGTCAGAATGTACAGGAAAATGAAGTACAGCAGGAGGAGACAGATTTATCAGCATTAAGCAATGAGAGTAAGGAAAAATCCGATGAATCGGAGGATAGTGATCAGGAGAAGAGAAACGATGTGTTGTCAGAAGATGCAGAAGGGAATGCGGAAACTGGCAGCATAGATGATAACCGTGTGACAACGCTGGAAAATGAACAGGTAACAGTGGAGTCTCTGGAGATCATATCCATGCCATACAGAACCAGTTATTACTGTGGATTCGAGGAGATTGAACCATATGTCTCTATATATGGTATTGAACTTCTGGCATCTTATAGTAATGGACATACAGAAACTATAACTGCTGATTATACAGAGAGTCCTCAGGACAGTTATGGAAACATACTGTATTTGGAGAAAGACAGCAGATGGCTGGAAACGCCGGGAGAATATGAGATAATACTGCATCTGGGCGATGCCGAGGTAAAAGTTCCCATAAAGACGCAGGACGTGTTTGAAACGGTACCTGTATTAGATGAAGAGGATACAGTACTGAAGTTTGAAAAAGATACTTCCGGAAACTGGTGTACATGGGCAGTAATAAAGCCTTCGGAAACAGGTACATATGCATTGAAGCGGAATTTTGATAATACGCGTCTGGAAATGTATAAGTCTGATGGTACATATGTGGGAGAGTATTGGGGGGCAGTATCCAGGTGGAAATTAGAGGCCGGTGAATCCTATGTCTGTTTCTGCAGAGACTATGATTATTCTGAGGACAATTTTTACAAGGCTTCTTTACAAAAGACAGCTGGGGTTGAAAAGGTTGAGATTATCCATCAGCCATATAGTACCTCTTATGTTCAGGAGCTGGACCGCCAGTTTTATTTCTCGTCAGAAGGAATTGGATTGAGAGTCACATATGATAATGGTGATACCACGTTCCTGGGCTATGATGAGGATGGAAATTACATAGATGAGGACAAGTATGGAAATTATTATTGGCAGAACGAGTCAGATTGGGATGAAATCATCTCTAAGCCGGGAATTTATGATGTGTATGTAGGCGTTGATGAGGTGGAGGCGGATGAGCCTGTTAAAATCCAGGTACTGCCTCTTGAGAATATTCCTCAGATAACAGAAGCAAATTATTTTTCCATAGGTATGTCAAAGGAGAAAAGAGAGTGGAAAAAAGTAATTCCAAGCAAGAGTGGGCAATATAATATAAGCGTTTCAGAGTGGACCTATATCTATATATTGGATGAAAATTTTGAACAGATAGATGCTGACTATGCTATGGATATGTCGGCACCTATGGATGCCGGTAAAACATATTATGTTTGTTTTCAAAGCGATAATTTAAGAGAATATGCCGGAATCGTACAATCAGTACCACAGGTAACAGCACTTACCATGCTCCAGGAGCCAGTCAAGAAGAAATACATTAAAAATTTAGATTATAATTATTATCTGAATGACCTGGAATTGGAACTGACCTATGAAGATGGAAGTACCTATACCATGTCATGGGATGAAATTGGAGAGAATGGAGACTGGAAAGACTCATACGGTAATTATCTCAGAGTAAAGATTCTTAAGGATGGCAGTGAGGGTGAGTGGACAAGCGAAGCAGGTACCTATGAAATGGTATTGTCCGTTCAGGAACAAAGTGTAAGCCTGGAAATAGTGGTAGAAGAGATCAGCAGTGAAAATGTCCCTGTTTTGACAGATACTGATCAGGAGTTTTTCTATGAAGCGGCAGGAAATACTTATGTGCAATTTGTACCGGAAGAAGACGGCGTTTACGGACTGAGATTTCAGAACCCTGTGAACTGCCGTAAATATAATCAGGAAACGGGTGGTTACGAGTATTACGATGGCGAACAGATTAATCTGGCATTAAGCGGGGGAACAGCCTGCTATCTGGAAATAAGCAAAATGTATGAGGAGGATGTAAGCTTTATCGCCAGCGTGGAAAGAATTCCTGATCTGGAAAGCGTTACTATTGTTTCTGAACCGGTAGAAACCTCATATATATTGGGATTGACGGACGGAGAAATAATTTTAGATGGAATGAAGCTGCAGCTTAACTACAGGGACGGAGAAACTACATATATAAATTACAAAAAGGATGAGAATAATCAGGATAAATATGGAACACAGGTAATATATCAGGGATTAAAAGATGTCAATGGTGAGGTGACAAAGCCGGGTATTTATAAAGCAGAAATACAGATAGGTACTATTGTAAAAGAGGTACAGATTACTATAAAATCTCTTTCTGAAATAGATCCCATCAACCTGGAAGCGGGAAACACCATAGAAGGAAAAATGGGGATTGGATTTCAGTATTTCAGTTTTACTGCACCAGAAACGAAAGACTATTATATAAAAATGGATGAGGCAAGGTATGTGTTCTGGAAGGAGAAAGATGCCGGAGCATTGAATTCCATGTGGGCAGATAACGGTTTGCTGGAGTTTAAAGGCGGCAAAACTTATATATTGGCAGTTGAATTTCGGAAAGAGAGCAATTATAAAATAACGATTGGTAAAATTCCGGAAATCAAAGCTTTACAGTTAAAAAAACCTCCATGTACTGAGTATTATTACGGTTTACAGAAAAGTCTGGAAGATTATGAACTCAGATATGAAGTGATTTATGAAAATGGTGAGAAAGAGATCCTTTCCAGATATGATACAACGAAATATGGTATGAATCTATCTGAAGAAAGTCCATTTGATCAGTGGAATCTAAAAGATGAAAAGGGTAATCTCCCGGTGGGAGATTACCAGACGGTATACAGACTGGGGAAGGCCAGTATGAATGTGACAATTTCGATACTTTCCCTGGAGGGTCTTGACTACTTGAAAGAAGGGGAATATCTGTTCCTGAAAGGGGATCAGGTATTACGGTTTGTACCGAAAGAAACAGGAGACTACCGTCTGATGTTCCGGGAGGCCGGCAATATAACAGTATATGATTCGGAATATGAATACTATTGCGGCGATTCTTACGGCAGTGATGTACTTATAGAATCAATGGATAAGGATAAGACGTATTATTTTGTGATACAATACAGCCACAATTCAGGCACTGACCAAGCGATAATGATTGAAAAAGAAAAGACAGTGGTCGGCTTTCAGGCAGATACCTCAAACATGCAGACTGTATATCGCCAGTATCTGGATAATGTTAATTTTGATGAGCTTTATTTAAAAGCTATATATGATGATGGTACCAGGGAGAAGCTTTATGATTATAGTTCAGGTGTTTCCATAGATTTTCAGACTGTAGGGTTACCTTTGGAAAAAGTGGGTACTTACCCTGTGAAAATTTCTTATAAAGGAGCAGAAACTACATTTAATATTGAATGTGTTCCAGCGGATACAGGGGAATTGCCTCTGCTGGAGGAAGATGAAACCAATGTAATACCATTCTTAATGGATGAAGCCAGAAAGACTGTCCGATTTATTCCGTCTCAGACATCTCAATATGTGTTTTCTGTAAAAAATGCATATCATGATGAGAGCATACAGATATGGGATGATTCCGGAGAATGTATTATAGAGAAAAATGATTGGCTCGATCATGGTGTAGCGGTTGATCTGGTGGAGGGAAAAGAATATCTCATTAGTTTGACAGCGGACTATAAATGCAGTTTGGAATTAAAGGTTTCCAGTGTATCCGATAAGATTGTAAATATGCAATTTGATAAATCCTCCATAAAAGATTATTATTTGTATGATGACTGGGGACCAGGGAGCGATGAATATGCGATTGCGGTTGATGTTGAATATGAAAGCGGAGAAAAAGAAATACTGAAAAGCGGTCAAAAAGGAAAATACGGAGCGGCCATGACCATATCAGTCAGACAAAATGGCAGGGAAGATAATAAAGTTACAGCTTCGTATCTTGACCACAGTATAAGCGGAACACTGAATCTGTGTACTATAGAAAACGCACCACTTGATATAGTCAAGTTGGGAAAAAACACCTTAGATGTAAACCGCCAAGTGATCTATTACAAATTTACGCCTGAGGAAGACGGAATTTATAAATATTGCGTGAATTATGATATGATTTCACAGACCTCCCGTTTTACGAGTGCGGATGGTACCATCCAGACAGAATTAAAAAAGGGAACCACATATTATCTGAGTCATTATATTGCTCCTGAAACCAAGCGTGTAGAAATTACTGTTGAGAAGGTAAAGGAAGTCAGCAAGATAGAAATTAAGAAAAAACCTGACAAGACAGTTTATGCGGCAGATTGGGATTATGATGTGGAAAATAAGGGCCTGGTAATTCATGCTTCTTATTCGGACGGTACAGACAGAGATATAGCACTGGAGGACCTTGCCTTTGAAGGATTTTCAGTTGATTACCCGGATATAGACGGTTTACTGTATAATACAGGACCTGGAGACTATAAAGGGGTAGTGAGCTGGAGAGACGTATCGGCATCTTTTGACATAAAAGTTTTGCCTTCAAAAGACATTTCACAGGAAGTTAAGGAAAATGAGATACAAACTTCTGAAGGCAGAGGACGTAAGCTGTATAAATTTATGCCTCAAAAGGATGGCGTCTATTGGTATGTTTCTGATGTATATACTGCCGTAAAAGATGAATCCGGACACGAAGCTGACATAGTTTATACACAGCAGATGGGATTTCAGAAGCTTATGCGGCTGGAAAAAGGAAAGTGGTATTTCTTTAATGTAGACTTCACGATGGCGAACCAAAAGTTTTACATCTTTCCACAGAAATCAGTTGCGGATATACAGGTGAAAAACAATACAGTTACAGTAATGGAAGGTTCCAGTTTATATAGCCTGGAAGAGGATGCAGTAATCATCTATGAAGATGGTTCAAAGGATACTTTAAATTATGGTGAGGTATTGGAAACTGGTGGTTCTCTTGAGTTGATTTCCCTGAAGGGAACGAGAGTTATAGGAAAACAGCCAATCGTGCTGAAGTTTTTAGATAAAATGATAAACTGTACACTTAATGTGATTCCTGAAGAAGAATATGAAATGAAAGAATTTAAAATAGGGGAATCACAGAGCTTGGAACAGAGCTGGGTTTACTTCAAATTCAGGACATCTGATAAGCCTTATTACAGGTTTTTTACAGACTCAGAAGAAAGTGTGAGACTACAGTTTTATTCCAAAGGCTATATCAACACTAGTCATTTGATGCCGGTTTATGCGAGCAAGGATGTACCTGCAATTGTTAAGCTGGAACCAAACACAACCTATCGATTGAGTGTCAATGGAAAGGCTGGTAATTCTTTAAACGCGGTCGGAGTATCAGGGCTTGAAAAAATTGAAGTACTCAATAAGGGACAGGAAGAATTATTCCAGGGCGAATATATCAACCAGGATACAATTGAGGCCTATTACTATGGTTCAAAGCTTAAAATAACAGATACAGATGGAAATTCCTGGACAGAAGTTTATAATCCTTATATGAATAGGAGTATAATTCAGGTAGGATTAGAACAGCAGGCCGGAATAGAAAAGTCAGGAAAATGTAAGACGTGGATTGATTACTGCGGTAAAAAAATCACACAAACACTTCCAATTACAGCTATTTCCAAGTCGAAAAATCTGATAGATTTGGGAGATGGGGCTAAAAGTCAATTTAAACGAAATGCATCAAGGTGGAAACAGGTATATAAAATAACTCCAAGTATGGATGGAGCCTACAAAATCAATATGAACACATTGGAGCCTGTCTGGAATGTGGAGATTAAGTTAGTAGATGAAGAAGGGCAGAAACTGATTGACACCCAGAATAATATAGGAAAAGCGTTTGCTATGGAAGAATCACTGACAAAGGGAAAAAGTTATTATTTAATTATTACGTCATACCCATTGCTTACCGGTGAACAGACAGCATCCGTGGAATTCCTTCCGAAAACAATTCTGGTACCGGTTAAAGAGGTTAAGTTAAATGCTGCTCAGCTGAATTTTGCAAAACTAAATGAAACAAAACAGCTGACAGCATCTGTGACACCGGAAAATGCAACGAATAAAACCGTCATCTGGACAACAAGCAATGAAAAAGTTGCGCAGGTGTCCAACGGAAAAGTGACATCTAAGGGGCCCGGAACCTGCACAATTACAGCGAGTGCAGGAGGTATATCAGCAATCTGCAAAGTGAGTGTGAAATCTCCTGCAGAAAAAATAACTTTAAACAAAACTTCTGCGACAGTTTATACTGGGAAAACGTATACTCTGGTACCTGATTTGACGCCGTCCAACAGTACAGATTCTGTAACATGGACTTCATCAAATACAAAAGTGGCAAAAGTATCATCTAAAGGCGTTGTGACCGGAGTAGCAAAGGGAACTGCCACAATCACTGCAAAGACAACCAGTGGAAAAACGGCTGCCTGTAAAGTGACAGTGAAAATAGCAGCAACAAAGGTGACACTGTCCAAGACGTCAGTGACTGTGAACAAAGGAAAAACATATACACTGAAAGCCACTATGTCACCGTCAGGTGCAAATGACAGTCTGCAGTGGAGCAGTTCAAACAGTAAAGTGGCAAAAGTTTCCACTTCCGGTGTTGTGACCGGAGTTGCCAGAGGTTCAGCAACGATAACTGTAAAGACAGGAAGTGGAAAAACAGCTTCCTGTAAAGTGACAGTAAAAGTACCTTCCACAAAAGTGTCTTTAAGTAAAACTTCGGTTTCTTTAAATAAGGGAAAAACATATACCCTGAAAGGCACTATGTCACCAAGTGACAGTACAGACAGTCTGAAATGGAGCAGTTCAAATACAAAAGTGGCGAAAGTATCCTCTTCGGGTGTGGTGACCGGAGTGGAAAAGGGAAGCGCTGTGATTACAGTGAAGACTATCAGCGGAAAAACAGCTACCTGCAAAGTGACAGTAAAAATTCCATCTACCAAAGTAACTATGAGTAAGACTTCCATTTCCGTTAATGTTGGAAAAACCTATACTTTAAAAGGAACCATGTCACCAAGCAATACAACGGATACTTTGAAGTGGAGCAGTTCTGATACTAAGATTGCAAAAGTATCTTCAACAGGTGTAGTCACAGCCGTGGCAAAAGGAAGTGCTACGATCACGGTAAAGACCACCAGCGGAAAGACAGCTACCTGTAAAGTTACGGTAAAAGTACCGTCCACCAAAGTGACCATGAGCAAAACTTCCGTGTCGATCAATGTGGGAAAAACCTATACCCTGAAAGGGACTATGTCACCCAGTAATACAACGGATACTTTGAAGTGGAGCAGTTCCAATACCAAGATAGCCAAGGTATCCTCAACAGGTGTAGTCACAGCCGTGGCAAAAGGAAGTGCTACGATCACGGTAAAGACCACCAGCGGAAAGACAGCTACTTGTAAAGTTACGGTAAAAGTACCGTCCACTAAAGTGACCATGAGCAAGACTTCCGTGTCGATCAATGTGGGAAAAACCTATACCCTGAAAGGGACTATGTCACCCAGTAATACAACGGATACATTGAAATGGAGCAGTTCCAATACCAAGATAGCCAAGGTATCCTCAACAGGTGTAGTCACAGCTGTGGCAAAAGGAAGTGCTACGATCACGGTAAAGACTACCAGCGGAAAGACAGCTACCTGTAAAGTTACGGTAAAAGTACCGTCCACTAAAGTGACCATGAGCAAAACTTCCGTGTCGATCAATGTGGGAAAAACCTATACCCTGAAAGGGACTATGTCACCCAGTAATACAACGGATACATTGAAATGGAGCAGTTCCAATACCAAGATAGCCAAGGTATCCTCAACAGGTGTAGTTACAGCTGTGGTAAAAGGAAGTGCTACGATCACGGTAAAGACTACCAGCGGAAAGACAGCCACCTGTAAAGTTACGGTAAAAGTACCGTCCACTAAAGTAACCATGAGTAAGACTTCCATTTCAATCAATAAAGGAAAGACTTATACGTTAAAAGGAACCATGTCGCCCAGTAATACTACAGATACCCTGAAATGGAGCAGTTCTAATACAAAGGTAGCCAAAGTTTCCTCAACAGGCGTGGTAACTGCAGTGGAAAAGGGAACAGCGACTATTACAGTGAAGACTACCAGCGGAAAAACCGCCACATGTAAAGTGACAGTGAAAATTCCATCCACAAAAGTAGCTCTCAGCAAAACATCAATCAGTGTTTATAAAGGAAAGACATATACACTGAAAGGAACTTTGACTCCGGGAAATTCTACGGATACCCTGAAATGGAGCAGTTCCAATACAAAAGTGGCAACTGTATCGGGCAGCGGAGTGGTAAAAGGTATCAGTGCAGGAACAGCTTCGATTACAGTGAAAACCAGCAGCGGAAAAACAGCAACCTGCAAAGTGACTGTAAAAGAAATAAAGGCTGCCTCTATTCAGTTTGACAGTGGAGAGATGAATTTGACTTCCGGCCAATCGATAAAGGCTGGTATTACTGTTCTCCCGGCCAATACAACGGATAGTATTACCTGGAGCAGTTCCGATGACAGTATAGTGCGTGTATCGTCGGATGGTGTTATAACCGCAGTAAAAGAGGGAGAAGCGAGTGTTGAAGCGAAAACTTCCAGTGGAAAGAAATGTAGTTGTAAAATTACAGTATCTGCTTCGACAGATAATACAGAAGAAACAGCACAATGAAATAGTTTAACGATTTGAGGAATCAGGCTGCAGAGAACTGTTCTGCAGCCTGATTCCTTTTCGCAATAGTTGTCTAAAGATTCCTTAATAATTATATTGCAATCACTTGGCAGAGTATGTTATCTTGTATAAAGAAGGTTTGGCAATGGTGAGCAGCCGAAAAAATATATATGTAAATGTTGGAGCGCAGTATGGACACAAAAGATGAAGCAAAAGAAGAATTAAAACAGGATTCCCCGGAGAATGAAAAAATAAAGTTTACTGTACATAAGAAAATAATAAGGATCATAGTAATTGCAATAGGATTTCTGGCCGCTTTTATTTCCCTGCTGATAGCTACCAGTATATCCTGGATGTTCAGGACATGGACAGGTCTTACGATGAATGAGCTGATGTTTCATATACAATCGCCTATACAGGGAACAGATCATGGCATCATTATCAGCTACATATTATCATGTATTCTTGTATCTATAGGCATCACTATGCTGATAGGCATTATATATAAATTTGTGAAGAAAAAAAGGGGGCTGATACTTTTAGCATCTGCGGTTGTATCCGTCATAGCTGCCGGTACTTCTATAAATCACATGTGGAGCAGATTGGATATTAAGGCCTATGCCAGCAATAAAAATACATATTCCACATTTATTGATGATAACTATATAGATCCAAAATCAGTCAATATTACTTTTCCGGAACAGAAGAGAAATTTAGTATATATCTATTTGGAATCTATGGAAAATACTTATGCAGACGAAAACCATGGCGGCGCATTTGAGAAAAATGTTATTCCGGAACTGACGGAACTTTCAAATAAGAATGAGAATTTTTCCGGTGATCATAAAACATTAAACGGCGGTATTTCCCTAAATGGCACGGGATGGACGGTTGCAGCCATGTTTGCGCAGAGTTCGGGACTTCCCCTTTTGATTCCTATTGAAGGTAATTCCATGAATGAGCAGGATTCATTTCTGCCAGGTCTGACTACAATTGGAGATATTTTAAAGGATGCGGGATATACGCAGAGCCTGGTTTTGGGATCGGATGCAAATTTTGGCGGCAGAAAGTTGTTTTATACACAGCATGGAATGTATGATATTTATGATTATTACTACAGCAAAGACAATGGTCAGATACCGGAGGATTATCATGTTTTCTGGGGATACGAAGACAGTAAATTGTTTGATTTCGCAAAGCAGCACCTGTTGGAAGCCGGCGCTTCCGATGAACCTTTTAATATGACTATTTTAACAGTAGATACCCACTTTGAAGATGGCTATTTGTGTGAAGATTGTCAGGATACTTTTGGGGATAATCAATATGCAAATGTTATGGCATGTTCCAGTAAACGTGTGACTGATTTTGTGAATTGGATACAGGAGCAGGATTTTTATGAAAATACAACAATAGTTATTTCCGGAGATCATCCCACTATGGACAGTGACTTTTGTGAAGATGTGGATAATAGTTATGACAGAAAAGTCTACACTACCTACATAAATTCTGCTGCAGATACGAAGAATGATACTTACAGACAATATTCTACTTTTGATAATTTCCCGACTACACTGGCAAGTCTGGGCGTGGAGATAGAGGGCAACCGATTAGGTCTGGGAACCAATCTATTTTCATCAGAGGCAACCTTGATGGAAAAATACGATAAAAACACAATAGACATTGAGCTGGACAAAAAGTCAAAATTAATGGAAAAGCTTACGAAAGATATTGTAGTACCGGAGCCGGAAGAAGAGCTGACGGCCGAAGCAGAAGAGGATTCATCTGAAGAGACGGAAATCATACCTGCAGAGATAGAAGTGACACCATACGATTTCAGAACCGGAAAATATGAAGTCATGGTGAAAAATCTGCCGGCAGACACAGATGTTCAGGCGCTGCGCTGCGCGGTATGGGCGGAAGAAGACCAAAGTGACTTAAAATGGTATGAAGCGGAATTACAGGCAGACGGTTCTTATATTACGAAAGTATGGGCAGCGGATTTTGCTTACAAGGTATCAGAGTATAATATTCATATCTATACATTAGATACAGAAGGGGAACCGCATCTGCTTGCAGAAGCAGCAGGAGAGATAACGAGATAATAAAATCCCAGGTGCAAACAGCCACCTGGGATAAATTTTAATATTTAAATAAAAAAGGATGCAGGAGATGGGACTTGAACCCACACGATATTGCTACCACAGGCACCTGAAGCCTGCGCGTCTGCCAATTCCGCCACTCCTGCATCTTCTATTCAGTTGGTGTTCTCTCGAACACAAGTGATATAATACACGATTCAAACAAGAAAGTCAATACCTTTTTTAAGAAAAAATAAAAAATCTGCCGGCAACCGCAGTCACCGCCAGAAAGTATTGTCAAAAACAAAAAAGGATGCAGGAGATGGGACTTGAACCCACACGATATTGCTACCACAGGCACCTGAAGCCTGCGCGTCTGCCAATTCCGCCACTCCTGCATCTTCTATTAAGTTCGTGCTCTCTCAAGCACAAGACATATATTACACGATTTTACAGGAAATGTCAACACTAATTTTCAAAGTTTTTAAAAAAATTAACGCAATTCTATTTCCCGACATATTCCGAAGGTTTTTCCGCGTTTTCCGGCCTTGTTCTTTCCTTATAAAATGACAAAAACACCCCAGAATAAAATCAGTATATATTCCCATCATAATAAGGAAATGCCAAATACATAAACCGCATTTCTGCTCCGAAATTCCTGTTTATTATTATCCGGTTTTCGGGCTGTCGAATTTTTTAAAATACAACCGCGAAAAAACAAGAAAAAAAGGTTGAAAAACACCAGATGTTGTGATACACTTTTTACAATTTGGGGAAAATTTGGGGAACCATTAACAGTACGCTATAGAAAGGAAGACAGGTGAAAGCATGAAAGCATTTTTAATACTGGAAGACGGCACCGTCTTTACCGGGACCAGCATAGGGTCGAAGAAAGAAATTATCAGCGAAATCGTCTTTAATACCTCGATGACAGGTTATCTTGAAGTTCTTACAGATCCTTCTTACGCCGGACAGGCAGTCTGCATGACATATCCTTTGATTGGTAATTATGGCATTTGCCATGAGGACCAGGAATCTTTAAGACCGTGGCCGGATGGCTACATTGTCAGGGAATTATCCCGTATTCCAAGCAACTTCCGCTGTGAAGACACCATACAGAATTTTCTGAAGAGATATGATATCCCCGGGATCGCAGGGATTGATACAAGGGCCCTTACCAAGATCTTGAGGGAAAAAGGAACCATGAACGGCATGATCACTACCAATGCAGACTATAAACTGGAGGAGGTTCTTCCAAAATTAAAAGCTTATACCACCGGCAGGGTCGTGGAGCGTGTGACATGTGAGGAGAAGAAAGTGCTGAAGGGCAGCGGACCTAAGGTGGCTCTTATGGACTTTGGGGCAAAAGATAATATTGCCCGTTCCCTGAACAAGCGCGGATGCCAGGTTACCATATATCCGGCATTTACAAAAGCAGAGGAGATTCTGGGAGATGATCCTGACGGCATTATGCTCTCCAACGGTCCTGGTGATCCGAAAGAGTGTACGTCTATAATAGAAGAAATCAAAAAGCTTTATGATTCCCAGGTACCGGTTTTCGCGATCTGTCTCGGACATCAGCTCATGGCACTTGCAACGGGCGCGGATACCAGGAAGATGAAATACGGCCACAGAGGCGGAAATCACCCCGTAAAGGACCTGGAAACCGGAAGGGTATATATTTCATCACAGAACCATGGATATATGGTAGATACGGACACTCTGGACCCTCAGGTGGCTGTACCGGCATTTGAAAATGTCAATGACAAAACAAACGAGGGTTTAAAATATATAGGAAAGAATATTTTTACCGTACAGTTCCATCCGGAGGCTTGTCCGGGACCACAGGATTCCGGATACCTGTTTGACAGATTTATGAAAATGATGGAGGTGAGCGAATAATGCCGAAGATTCAGGATATTAAAAAAGTGCTTGTGATCGGTTCAGGCCCGATCATCATCGGTCAGGCAGCAGAGTTTGACTATGCGGGAACGCAGGCCTGCCGCTCCCTGAAGGAAGAGGGAATTGAGGTCGTTCTCCTGAACTCCAATCCCGCTACCATTATGACAGATAAGGATATCGCGGATAAGGTATATATTGAGCCTCTGACCGTGGAAGTGGTAGAGCAGCTTATCATCAAGGAAAAACCGGACAGCGTACTGCCCACTCTGGGTGGACAGGCCGGACTGAATCTGGCTATGGAGCTGGAAGAGAGAGGCTTTTTAAAAGAACAGAATGTGCGTCTGATCGGTACCACCTCTGAGACGATCAAGAAGGCGGAGGACCGTCAGGAATTTAAGGATACCATGGAGAAGATCGGTGAGCCGGTGGCAGCTTCCCTGGTTGTAAAAACCGTGAAGGATGGTATTGATTTTACAAATAAGATCGGCTACCCGGTCGTTCTGCGCCCTGCCTATACTCTGGGCGGCAGCGGCGGCGGTATTGCCTATGATGAGGCGCAGCTTGTGGAAATCCTGGAAAACGGCCTTCGTCTCTCCCGTGTGGGTGAGGTGCTGGTGGAGCGCTGTATCGCAGGATGGAAAGAGATTGAGTATGAGGTTATGCGCGATGGTGCGGGCAACTGCATTACCGTATGTAATATGGAAAATATTGACCCGGTCGGCGTGCATACAGGTGACAGTATCGTTGTGGCACCTTCCCAGACGCTGGGCGACAAGGAATACCAGATGCTGCGTACCTCTGCTTTAAATATCATCACAGAGCTGGGAATCACCGGCGGCTGTAACGTGCAGTACGCTCTGAATCCTGACAGCTTTGAATACTGCGTCATTGAGGTAAATCCCCGTGTATCACGTTCCTCTGCACTGGCTTCCAAGGCTACCGGATATCCCATTGCCAAGGTTGCGGCCAAGATCGCCCTGGGCTATACACTGGATGAGATCCCGAACGCCATCACAGGCAAGACTTATGCCAGCTTTGAGCCTATGCTGGACTACTGTGTTGTGAAGATCCCGCGTCTGCCCTTTGATAAATTCATCAGCGCAAAGAGAACCCTGACGACACAGATGAAGGCAACCGGTGAGGTTATGAGTATCTGCAATAACTTTGAGGGTGCTCTTATGAAGGCCATTCGGTCTCTGGAACAGCATGTGGACAGCCTTATGTCTTATGACTTTACCGGGCTTACCGAGGAGGAACTGACAGAAGAGCTGAAGATCGTGGACGATATGAGAATCTGGAGGATCGCTGAGGCTGTCCGCAGAGGGATTTCCTATGAAACGATCCATGCAGTCACGAAGATTGATCTGTGGTTCATTGACAAGCTGGCAATCCTTGTGGAGATGGAACAGGCGCTGGCTTCAAAGGAACTTACGGAAGAATTGCTCCGTGAGGCAAAGCGGATTGAATTCCCGGACAATGTGATCGCGCGCCTGACCGGTAAAAGGGAAGAGGACATCAGAGAGCTGCGCCGGGAGTGGGGCATCACTGCCGCTTATAAAATGGTAGATACCTGCGCGGCTGAGTTTGCAGCTGCCACACCGTATTATTATTCTGTTTACGGTGGGGAAAATGAGGCGGATGGGAAGTCCGATAAGAAAAAAGTTCTCGTTCTGGGTTCCGGTCCTATCCGTATCGGCCAGGGAATTGAGTTTGACTTCTGTTCCGTGCACTGTACCTGGGCATTCAAAAAAGAGGGCTATGAGACGATCATTATCAACAACAATCCGGAGACTGTAAGTACGGACTTTGACATTGCAGATAAGCTGTATTTTGAACCGCTGACTCCGGAGGATGTGGAGAATGTGGTAAATATAGAAAAACCGGACGGCGCTGTCGTGCAGTTTGGCGGACAGACGGCTATCAAGCTCACAGAAGCCCTGATGAAGATGGGTGTGAAAATTCTGGGAACATCTGCGGAGGATGTGGATGCTGCGGAGGACCGGGAACTTTTCGATAAGATTCTGGAGGAATGTCATATTCCGAGACCTCAGGGGCATACAGTATATACGGCAGACGAGGCGATCCGTGTGGCAAATACACTGGGATATCCTGTGCTTGTCCGTCCTTCCTATGTGCTTGGCGGACAGGGCATGCAGATTGCCATAAACGATGAGGACGTGGACCAGTATATCGGCATCATCAACAGAATTGCCCAGGAACATCCGATCCTGGTAGATAAATATCTGCAGGGCAAGGAGATCGAGGTGGATGCCATCTGTGACGGTGAGGACATTCTGATCCCCGGTATTATGGAACATATTGAGCGTGCGGGTATTCACTCCGGCGACAGTATTTCCGTATATCCCGCGCGTACCATCAGCGATACAGCAAAGAAAACCATTGAAGAGTATACCAGGAGACTGGCAAAATCCCTGCATGTTATCGGTATGATCAATATACAGTTTATCGTGTGCGGCGAGGATGTGTATGTGATCGAGGTAAATCCCCGTTCCAGCCGTACGGTACCGTATATCAGCAAGGTGACTGGCATTCCTATCGTACCGTTGGCAGCCAAGATGATCCTGGGATATAAGTTAAGAGAACTGGGATATGAGCCGGGCCTGCAGCCTGAGGCAAAGCATATTGCCATCAAGATGCCGGTGTTCTCCTTTGAAAAAATCCGTGGGGCTGACATCAGCCTGGGACCGGAGATGAAATCCACAGGTGAGTGCCTGGGCATTGCAGAGTCTTTCAATGAGGCACTCTACAAGGCATTTTTAGGGGCAGGCATCAATCTGCCGAAGTACAAAAATATGATCATTACCGTGAGGGATGAGGATAAGCAGGATATCGTACCGATCGCCCGGCGTTTTGAGGCACTGGGATACCGCATTTATGCAACCAGAAGCACTGCCAGAGTCTTGAATGAGAACGGTGTGAAGGCTGTCCGCACAAATAAGATTGAGCAGGCATCCCCTAATCTGATGGACCTGATTCTCGGACATAAGATCGATCTGGTGATCGATACACCGTCTCAGGGCGTGGAAAAGGCAAAGGATGGGTTTATTATCCGCCGGAATGCCATTGAGACAGGTGTCAATGTGCTGACTGCCTTAGATACGGCTGAGGCGCTTGTGACCAGTCTGGAGAATACAGATATCCAGAAGCTGGAGCTGATCGATATCGCAGCAATATAATACTGTGACATAATGAGAGACAACCGCCGTATGAAATTTTGCGGCGGTTTCTTGAGTATTTTGTCAGGTCTGCGCATGACTGTGCAGTTTCTTACATAAGGGAGGGTGTAATGGATTTTATTGAATTACTGAAGGTTATTTTTCTTGGAATTGTGGAGGGCATCACGGAATGGCTTCCCATCAGCAGCACAGGCCACCTGATACTGGTGGAGGAATTTGTAAAGCTGGATGTGAGTAAACAATTCTGGGAAATGTTCATGGTGGTGATCCAGCTTGGCGCCATCATGGCAGTGGTGGTGCTGTATTTTAAAGATCTCTGGCCATTCCACAACAGAAGACCAAAACATCATAATGTGACAAAGATAGAGAAAGCAGCCGGTTTTATCTGCCGTTTTGTCCAGATTGATAAAATGATCATGTGGTTTAAGATTGTTGTGTCCTGTCTGCCCGCTATCATCGTGGCGCTTCCTTTTAATGATTTTATTGAGGAGAAGTTCAATAATTATTTTGTGGTGGCTGTCATGCTGATCGTGTATGGTGTGCTGTTTATTCTCATTGAGGACTACAACAAGAAAAGAGAGCCGGCGGTAAACTCCATTGCTGAGATATCCTGGAAGATGGCCCTTCTCATCGGTGTATTCCAGCTTCTGGCCGTGATCCCGGGGACTTCCCGTTCGGGAGCTACCATTATTGGCGGAATCCTACTGGGGGCTTCCAGAACCGTGGCGGCGGAGTATACATTTTTCCTGGCAATACCCACCATGTTTGGCGCAAGTCTCTTGAAGCTGGTCAAATTCGGCCTGCATTTTACCGGGGCGGAGCTCATGATACTGGTTGTGGGAATGGTGGTTTCCTTTGTGGTTTCCATTCTGGCTATTAAATTTCTTATGGGATATATCAAGAAGCACGATTTCAAGGTGTTCGGCTGGTACCGGATCGTACTGGGCGTTATTGTGCTCCTCTATTTTACGATTGCCGGTTAAGGGGCAGTCTGAAGACGTGTTAAAAGGGCATTGCAGCTGCAATGCCCTTTTGTTGTCTGTAAAATAGGGGTAAGCTATTTTACAGACAATAGAGAAATGGGAAACAATATGTCAGTAATCCCTGCCTATATTTCTGGCTGTCATATAGGCAGTAGATGTAGCTGCCGTGATATTCTGCGGGGTAACACAGTCCCCCAGCATGTAAAATTCAGGTGCGCAGCAGGCAAGAGCTGTGGTCTCCTCCCTCAGCGGCTTCTGACCGGCGGCATAGACAACCTGGTCTGCCTCGTAAAAGCTGTCGCCCTCCGGTGTCCGGCAGGCAACCCCTTCGTCTGTGATCTGTACAGCCTGGGTGTGAAAGAAAATCTTAAGGCCGCGCTTTTTGATTTCTGTATGCAGCCCGAGCATGTGGAGAAAATTGCCTCCGTCGCTCATGTGGTCTGTCATCTCCAGGATCGTGACCTGTTTTCCATAGCGTATGAGATGCAGTCCAAGTTCAATTCCTACCAGGCCGGCTCCCAAAATGACCACTTTGGGACCCAGCTTGTCTGCCAGAGGATAAGCCTCCTGGGCAGACAACACGTTGTTACTGTCTATACCTGGTACCTGCGGCCGGGCTGCTTTTGCACCCAGGGCTGCGATGATGACGTCTGCGTTTAAGTCCTCCGCATATTCTGGCGTCACTTTCGTCTGCAGGCGAAGTTCTATATTTTTATCTTCCTCAACACATTTCGCCTGCTGGTTTAAATAGTAATCCAGGTTTTTCTTAAAGGCGACGTTTTCTTCACAGCGAAGTACACCGCCCAGCCGCTCATTTTTTTCACAGAGAATGACTTTATGTCCCATTTTGGAACAGGTAAGGGCTGCCTGCATGCCGCCCACGCCTCCGCCCACTACCAGAACTTTTTTCTTTACCTGCGCACAGACAGGCGCATGGCGCAGTTCCAGTTCACGGCCGGATTCCGGGTTGATGGCACAGTAGGGTTCCCCGTTGGTCAGTTCGCTGGAAAAGCAGGAGAGACAGCGCATGCATTTTCTTGCCTTGTCCTCATGCCCGGTACGGATTTTATTGGGGAAATCCGGGTCCGCCAGCAATTCTCTGCCCAGTTCCACAATATCGGCTTTTCCCGAAGCAAGGATGTCTTCCATAAGCTCAGGGTCTGAGAGCGCGCCGATGGTGGCTACCGGAGTGTTTACGTGTTTTTTGATCTCTGCGGCCAGATGCACATTGCATCCATCCTCCAGAAACATACTGGGATGGGTGACAGCGAAGACTTCCTCCACCTCATGATTGCCGGCGGAGACATGGATCAGATTCGCATGTCCGTCAAGCTGTCTGGCAATGGCAATGCCGTTTTCTATGTCATAGCCTCCATCATAGCATTCAGAGCCGCTTATGCGGACTTCCACGGGGAAACCGGCCCCGCAGGCTTTGTGAATACCGTCTACGATGGAGAGCAGCAGTCTGCTTCTGTTTTCAATGTCCGGTCCGCCCCATTTGTCCGTTCTGGTGTTGGTGATGGGGGACAGGAACTGGTGCAGCATCCATCCGTGTCCGGCATGTACCAGAACCATGCCGAAGCCGCATTTCTTTGCGAGAAGAGCAGCGTCTATGTATTTTTGGATGGTGCGTTCAATGATTTCCTCTGTCATAGGGCGGATCTTTCTGCCCGCACATTCACACTCCACCGGGCCGTAGGCTATGCCTTTGGCCTCCGCACCGAAAAAGGACAGGTCACGGTTGGCGAACATGCCGGTATGCTGCAGTTCCAAAGTGGCTACGGCGCCGTACTGGCTGATGCCGTAGGCAATCCTGGAGATGCCCCGGTCTATATTGGGAGTGTCGAGAGCAATGTGTGTTGCCCCGCCTCGTCCAAGCTCCCCGTCTACAATTCCCTCGAAGGTGGCAACGCTGGCAGCGCCTCCCATAGCTTTTCTGCCATAGTAGGCTGCAGCGCCGTCGTTTAAATAGCCATCGCCATTCAGATTCTGGTAACCGGTCGGGGAGGCGAAGATTCGGTTACGGAAAAGAACGTTGCCGAGCTGAATGGGGGCAAACAGATGAGGGTATTTAAAATCTGATTTTTTCATTAAGGATATACTCCTTTCACATGGCTCCCGCCAGCGCGAAGCCTGGGAGGCTGGCAGGAGAGAGTTAGGATGCTCTGTCTTAATAGTATCCCGGAATCCGTAAAGTGTAAATCCATGAATCTGATTGCTTTTTTTGTCGGATGGTGTACAATGTGTATGATGGGTTGAAAAAAGGAGAAGTATATATGAGACTGAACAGTATTATGATATATTACCAGTTGTCCAAACGGTTTAAAATAAATCATGCACAATATTCACAACAATATTCTGTGGGACGCCCTGTCTTTTATGAGCCTTCTGTCTATACGGAGGGGAGGGCTGTCATTGTGGACGCGGAGAATGCTCTACATTGTGTCAGGCATTTGACAGGCTGCGTCCTTCTCTTGGCAGGTTATCCTAACGGGAGCTTTGACTGTGGGGGGAACGACGCAGTCTTTCTGGATGCAGGGATATCGGAGCGGACTTTGTTCAATGCGCTGACAGAGATATTTGATACCTTTGATACCTGGGACGAAAAGCTCAGCAGGATAGTAGGCGGAAATGTGGGATATCAGGAGATCCTGGACAGCTGCCGGAGTGTGCTTCCGGAACCGGCTGCACTTATGGACGGGGATTTTAAATATATCGCATACACAAGCGATGAGGGTATGCGCCGCAAATTCGTGGATGATATGAACCAGCTTCCCCTGGATGATGTCAATGATCTGACCAGCATGCCGGGGTTCAAGGAACTGGAGGAGAGAAAAGAGGCTTTTGTCTATACGGCAGGCGAAGTGGTGATCTATAAAAATATATATCATGAGGGTGCTTATGTGGGCCGCCTGTCCCTTCTGATCGAGGAGGGCCAGAGTGAGGAAAAGACAGAATATGAGAAGGCGGTTTTTAACCACCTTGCCGGTTATGTGGAACAGCTCTATGACCAGTGCGGAGGGTTTGAGCTTGGGTCTCCGCGACTGGCTGACCTGCATCACATGATGAAAAAATGTCTGGAGACAGACGGGGCGGACGAGGGCGAGCTTCTGCGCCTTTTGTGGGCTAACAAAAATCTGCCGGGAGACGTTTACTATATGCTCACCATCCGTGAGAATATCCTTCAAAGAGGAAAGGCATATAATATGAGGTATCTCTGTTCACAGATGGAACGGATGTGGCCCGGGGCATACTGTGTGACGCATAACGGGGACATTGCCATGCTGTTTAACCGGAATATGTTTTCAAAATCCACGGATCTGGAATTTCACAAGGAAATGGTGTATTTTCTCAGGGAGAGTGTGCTGGCAGCCGGCTGCAGCCGGGAGTTCACGGATATTTCCTGCATGCGCAGCGCTTACCGGCAGGCAGAGTTTGCCATGGAGATGGGCCTTAGAAAAAATTTTACCTATTGTTATCACAAATTTGATGATTATGCCCTGGATTTTCTGTTAAAATACGGTGTGGGAAATTTTCTACCGGAACAGCTCTGCAGCAGGGAGCTGCTGTCCTTGTACCGGTATGACAGGGAAAATGAAACTTCCTATTATAAAACACTTTTAACTTATGCGCGTCTGCAGTATAATGCAGTGGCATCCGCCAAGGCGCTGTACATACACAGAAGCTCCTTTATAAACAGGATGGAGCGGATACGGGAACTGATACATCTGAACCTGGAGGATCCGGAGGAGAGGCTGTATCTGCTGTTATCCTTCCGGATCATGGAGGAATACGGTTCCAAAAGCGGGGAAAAATGAGAAGAAGAGGAAATAGAGATGGAGTGCATTTATGGAGAGCAGAGATAAACAGATCCTGGATTTGGCTATGGAGGCCGGCAAGACCCTGCTGGATGCCGGGGCGGAAATCTTCCGGGCGGAGGAGACCATACAGAGAATCGCCAAAGCCTATGGAATAGAAAAATGCAGTGCCTTTGTGATGAGCACCGGGATATTTCTGACTGCGGAGAGCAAAGGGGAGGACATTTATGCCCAGGTCAGGCATATTCCCATCAATTCTGCCAGACTTAACCGGGTGGCAGCCGTGAACCAGCTCTCCAGGGAAATCGTGGAGGGCAGATATACCGTGGAGGAGGCCTGGGAGCGTCTGGAAGCCATTAAGCAGATGCCGGGTAAAAAGAATATTACAAGGATTCTGGCATCAGGCGTAGGCTCTGCCAGCTTCTGCTATGTGCTGGGCGGCGGCATCTGGGATGCAGCGGCAGCCTTTTTGTCAGGTTTTTTACTGTACGTGCTTCTGGTTGCGCTGGAAAAAAGAGAGAAGAAGACATCAAAAATCGTACTGAACTTACTGGGAGGATTCTGGGCTTCCTTTCTGGCTGTGGTCTTTTACCGTCTGGGAATCGGAGAAAATTACGGGAGCATCCTTGTGGGTTCCATCATGCCCCTGGTACCGGGTGTCTCTTTTGTGAACTCCATCCGGGATTTTGCGGACGGTGATTATATCGGAGGCGGTGTCCGGATGCTGGATACCCTGCTGGTGGCTCTGGGCATTGCTCTTGGGGTGGGCCTTATGTACATGCTCTATTACAAAGTGACAGGAGGGGTACTTTTATGATCATGATACAAGGTGCTGCGCAGTTCGTGGCTGCGTTTTTGGGTACTGTGGCTTTTTCCGTGCTGTTTTCCGTCCCGAAGGAACATTATCCCCTGTGCGGGACCATAGGCGGATTGGGATGGCTGATCTGCTGGATCTGCACCAATCCCTTCCATATGAGTGCCGTGACGGGAAGCTTTATCGCCACAGTCTTTATTGTGACAGCTTCACGCATCGGAAGCACTGTGAGAAAATGCCCGGTCACACTGTTTCTCATTGCCGGCATATTTCCACTTGTACCGGGAATCGGCATCTACAGAACGGTCTACTATACATTGATGCAGGAGAGTGCCCAGAGCCTGTACTACGGGAGACAGACCATCGGAATCGCTTTGGCCATGGTGCTTGGAATCGTGTTTGTATTTGAGATACCTCAGAAAACCATCAACCGGGTCAACCGGATATTCAAGGGAAAAAACAGGAGGAAAAACTGATTATTTCCAGTTTCATTTAAAATTTCTTTAGAGTTTTTCGTTTTATTTTAGAAAATCGTCATAGTTTCATCACATTTTTTCCCTATAATAGGTCTTGGATAGTTGATAAACCACTCACTATCTCCCCCCTCAAGTTGAAAAGGCCCGATACGCGAGTATCGGGTTTTTTCTTTTCCACGGTTGCTTTTTTTCGGCGCCCTGTTATAATAATATCATCACACCAGTTTGAAAAGGGGTACTTTAATATGACAAAAAAAAGAGTAGTAGTGGCATTGGGACACAGAGCATTAGGTACCACATTGCCAGAACAGAAAAATGCAACGAAAAGAACAGCAAAAATAATCGCCGATCTGGTGGAAGCTGGAGCAGAGGTGATCATCACCCACAGCAACGCTCCCCAGGTGGGGATGATCCATACAGCAATGAACGAATTCGGAAAGGTACATCCTGACTACACCGCAGTGCCCATGTCTGTCTGCGCGGCAATGAGCCAGGGCTACATCGGCTATGACGTACAGAACGCCATCCGTGCAGAGCTTTTAAGACGCGGCATCTACAAACCGGTGAGCACAGTCCTCACCCAGGTCACAGTAGACCCCTACGATGACGCCTTCCACGAACCGGTAAAAGTGATCGGAAGGACCCTGACCGAAGAGGAAGCGGAAGCGGAGGAGAAAAAAGGAAACTACGTGACAAAGACCAGCAGCGGCTACCGCAGAATCGTAGCAGCACCGAAGCCTCAGGACATTGTGGAAATTGATGCCATCCGGGCCCTGGCGGATGCGGGCCAGATCGTCATTGCCTGCGGCGGCGGCGGAATCCCCGTTCTGGAACAGGGTGAAGAGCTTCACGGAGCCAGTGCGGTCATCGAAAAAGACCTGATCAGCGGCAAGCTTGCAGAGATGCTGGACGCAGATGAGCTCCTCATCCTCACAAGCGTAGAGAAAGTGTCCTTAAACTACAAATCCGACACCGAGCAGTACCTGGACCACATCACCACCGCCCAGGCCAGACAATACATGTCAGAGGACCAGTTCGAGCCCTCCACCATGCTCCCCAAAATAGAAGCTTCCGTAAACTTCGTCGAAAAGAAAAAAGGCCGCCGTGCAGTCATCACCTCCATAGAAAAAGCCAAGCCCGCCTACCTGGGCAAAACCGGCACCATCATAGAGTAAGCGTAACTATTCAGCCAGCTGAATCGTTACGGGTATTCGCCCATTAAAAATCGCTTCGCGATGGGGCGAATACCTGCCGCCACTACTCTTTTGCACGGTCAGCGCAGTAAATGCGCAGACCTGACTGAACAGTTACGAATAAGCAACGATGTGGTGAACCAAATACCAAAGCTATGACCGAGTCCTCATAATACCCATACTATAATACAAAAGAACTAAAGCCCAATCCCTGAACCGCCCCTCCCCTCATCCCGTCCCCCAGCCACAAGACTTTACTTCCCCCACCCACCCATTTTCCACAAAACCCTTGCCTCCACAACAACCCCTATGTTATTCTATATTCCAAAGGGCACCCCGTACACCTCACCATTCCCGGCAGCAGCATACCTGCTTCCGGCTTCCATGAAAAGGGCAGACGATTCATCTGTCTGAATCATTACGGATATCAGCCCGTCTAAAATCGCTTTGCGATGGGGCAAATACCTGCTGCGGCTGCTCTTATATACAATCAGCGCAGTAAATTACGCAGATTTGATTGAACAATTATGAAAGGGGACAGATTGAGAATGAGACTGACTGAACTTTTACAAAACCTTGAATATATATGTGTACAGGGAAGCCTGGACACAGAAGTGAGGAGTGTAGTCTTTGATTCCAGAAAAGCGGATAAAGACTCTCTTTTTATTTGTATCAAAGGCGCCGTGTCCGACGGACACAAATACGCGGAGGACGTTGCTGCAAAGGGCGCCTCTGTTCTGGTCGTACAGGACCATGTGGCTGTACCGGAGCACGTGACTGTGATAAAAGTGCCGGACAGCCGGTATGCCATGGCCTGCATCTCTGCGGCATGGTTCGGGCACCCGGCCGAGAAGCTTAAAGTCATCGGCATCACAGGAACAAAGGGAAAGACCACAACCACCTACCTTGTAAAATCCATTCTGGAAAATGCAGGCCACAAAGTGGGTCTGATCGGCACGATTGAAGCCATTATCGGTGACAAAGTCATCCCGGCAGCCAATACGACTCCGGAATCCTATGTGGTACAGCAATATTTTGCAGAGATGGTGGAGGCCGGATGCGACAGCGTGGTCATGGAAGTTTCCTCCCAGGGCCTGATGCTCCACAGAACCGCGGGCTTTCTGTTTGACCTGGGAATCTTCACCAATATTGAACCGGACCACATCGGCCCGAATGAGCACAAAGACTTTGAAGATTATATGCACTGCAAGGGCATGCTGTTCAAACAGTGCAGAGTCGGCATTGTGAATGCGGATGATGAACATCTGGAAAAGGTACTGGAGGGCCATACCTGCAGTCTGGAAACCTTTGGATTCAGTGAGAAGGCTGACCTGCGGGCAAAAGACCTGCACCTGGTCACAGGAAAGGGCACGCTGGGCATTGCCTATCAGGCAGAAGGACTCATGAATTTTCCGGTGGAGATTGACCTTCCCGGCAAATTCAGCGTGTACAATTCCCTGACGGCCATTGCCATCTGCCGTCATTTCGGAGTCAGTGTGGAAAATATCCAGAAAGCCCTGAAAGCGGCTAAGGTAAAGGGAAGGATTGAGATGGTCAAAGTCTCCGATGACTTTACCCTTATGATTGATTATGCCCATAATGCTATGAGTCTGGAGAGCCTGCTGACCACCCTGCGGGAGTATGAGCCTGCGCGCCTCGTATGTCTGTTCGGATGCGGCGGAAACCGTTCCAAGCTCCGTCGTTATGAAATGGGGGAAGTATCCGGCCGTCTGGCTGACCTGACCATCATAACCTCAGATAACCCAAGGGATGAGGAGCCGCAGGCCATTATAGATGACATTAAGATCGGGATCAGCAAAACAGCGGGCCATTATGTGGAGATCGCAGACAGAAAAGAAGCCATTGCCTATGCGATCCGTCACGGACAGCCGGGTGATATCATTGTGCTTGCAGGCAAAGGCCATGAGGATTACCAGGAAATCAAAGGAAAGAAATATCCCATGGATGAGAGGGATTTGATCAGGGATATTCTGGCAGAGCAGGCCTGAAGGGGCCGGCCGGAATACGGAGTGGATATATGAGCAGATTATATGCAGATATCATAGTGGATATCTCCCAGGAAAAGCTGGATCGGACGTTTCAGTATGAGATTCCGGAACATCTGCAGGACGACATTCAGATAGGAACCAAGGTAAGAGTCCCTTTCGGAAACGGCGGCAGGGAGATTACCGGCTATGTCATAGACATAACCGGACAGCCCAAGGTGGAGGCTTCCAGGATGAAACAGATCCTGGGGCCTGAGAGCCAGGGGATTCCCATTGAATCCCGGCTCATATCCCTGGCATCATGGATCGCCAAAAACTATGGCTCCACCATGAACCAGGCCCTTAAAACGGTGCTTCCGGTTAAGGAGAAAAAGAAAAAACAGGAGAAGAAATTTCTGGTACTGAAGGCTTCCCCCGGGGAGGCACGACTGTTTTTGGAGGCGTGTGAAAAAAAGCATTTTAAAGCAAAAGCACGTCTCATGACAGGTCTTCTCGAACAGTCTCCTATGCCCTATGAACAGGCGGTGAGTGTGTGGAAGGCCTCCCCTTCTGTGATCCGCGGCCTGGAAGAAAAGGGCATGATTTCCGTGGAGAGTGAGCGGATCTGGAGAAATCCGGTGCATACAGAACAGCAGGATATCATCAAAAAAGAGTTGAACGCCTGCCAGAGAGAAGCGGTGGATCAGATTCTGGATGAGTGGAAATCAGAGACACCGCGTCCCACACTGCTCTACGGTGTCACAGGCAGCGGCAAGACGGAAGTCTATATGGAACTGATCGAGGAGGTCCTTGCAAAAGGACAGCAGGTCATTGTCCTTATCCCGGAGATTGCCCTTACCTATCAGACGGTGGAACGTTTCAGCCGTAGATTCGGTTCGGGTGTCTCTTTTATGCATTCCCGCCTGTCAGCCGGAGAGCGTTTTGACCAGTTTGAGCTGGCCAGAAAGGGGGAGATTTCTGTTGTGGTGGGGCCGCGCTCGGCCCTGTTTACCCCATTTCCGAACCTGGGGCTGATTGTCATTGACGAAGAGCATGAGTCTTCCTATAAAAGTGAGAAGACACCCTGCTACCATGCCAGGGAAGTGGCAGTCCAAAGAGGACAGGTGGAAAATGCCAGGATCGTCATGGGTTCCGCCACCCCTTCTCTGGAGAGCTATGAGAAAGGTATGAACGGTTCCTACCAGCTTCTGACCCTGGACAGCAGGTATGAAAACCGGGCGCTGCCAAAAGTGTACACTGTGGATCTGAAGGAGGAGCTGAAGGCAGGGAACCGTTCCATCTTCAGCACACTTCTCCAGGAAAAGATCAGGGAGAGGCTGGAGAAAAAGGAACAGGTGATCCTGTTTTTGAACCGCAGGGGATACAACGGTTTTGTAAGCTGCCGTTCCTGCGGGCACGTGATGAAATGCCCTCACTGTGATGTCTCACTGACTTCCCACAGAAACGGAAAATTGATCTGCCATTACTGCGGCTACACCATCCCGGATGTGCAGAAATGTCCCTCCTGCGGTTCTCCTTTTATCGGAGGCTTCAAGGCGGGGACTCAGCAAATCGAGGAGATGGTACACCGTCTGTTCCCACAGGCCCGGGTGCTCAGAATGGATGCGGATACCACGAGAAAGAAGGACGACCATGAGAAGATACTGGCCGCTTTTGCCAGAAAAGAGGCAGATGTGCTGGTGGGTACCCAGATGATCATAAAGGGCCACGATTTTCCGGATGTGACTCTTGTGGGGGTTCTTGCAGCGGATCTTTCCCTAAATGGGGAGGACTTCCGGGCAGGAGAGAGAACTTTCCAGATCCTGACCCAGGCTGTGGGCCGTGCGGGAAGAGGAAGAAAGCCCGGAGAAGCAGTGATACAGACATACCAGCCGGAGCACTACAGTATCCGGGCGTCAGCCGGACAGGACTATCCCGGATTTTACAGAGAGGAGATCTCCTACCGGATGCTCATGGGCTATCCCCCCGCAAGAGCCATGGCGGCTGTGCGGGGCGCCTGCGCAGATGAAAATCTTTTGTATCAGGGGCTTTCTTATTGTAAAAAATATATAGAGAAGATATATCCCGGAGAGGATCTGATCCTCATCGGACCGGCGCCTGAGAGCGTGTCAAAGGTCCAGGATATGTATAAGATGGTGCTCTATATGAGACACCGAAACCGCAGGACTCTGGTACAGATCAAGGACTGTCTGGAACGGTATATTGCGGTAAATAAGGGATTTGACAAAATGTTTATCCAGTTTGATTTTAATATATGATCAGTCAGAATGAAAAGGAGAAAAAAGAGATATGGCACTGAGAAATATCAGAACACAGGGAGACAGTATACTGACAAAGAAATGCAGAAAAGTGGAGGCTATGACACCAAAGCTGAAAGAACTCATTGAAGATATGTTTGAGACTATGTATGACGCCTATGGAGTGGGCCTGGCAGCTCCCCAGGTGGGCGTGCTGAAACAGATCGTGGTGATCGACACCACAGGGGAGGACCCTCACGTGCTGATCAATCCCGAGATTATTGAGACATCCGGCACCCAGACCGGGGACGAGGGCTGTCTGAGCCTTCCGGGAATGTCAGGTACTGTGACTCGCCCCAATTACGTGAAGGTGAGAGCGCTCAATGAGGATATGGAAGAATATGAACTGGAGGGAACGGAGCTGCTGGCAAGGGCCATCTGCCATGAGACAGACCATCTCCAGGGAAAAATGTATACAGAACTGGTGGAGGGCGAGCTTCGCAGGAACAGCTATGAGGAGGATGAAGAATGAGAGTAGTCTTTATGGGTACCCCGGATTTTGCCGTGGGTACGCTGGAAACCTTGATTGCAGCCGGTCATGAGGTAGCAGCCGTGGTAACACAGCCGGATAAGCCCAAGGGCAGAGGAAAAAGCCTGATGCCCACTCCGGTGAAGGAGGTAGCCCTTGCCCATCAGATTCCTGTATTTCAGCCGAAAAAGGTACGGGACCCGGAGTTTGTGGAAACCCTCAGGACGATCGCACCGGATGTGATCGTGGTGGCTGCTTTCGGGCAGATCATCTCAAAGGAAATTCTGGATATGCCCAGATATGGCTGCATCAATGTGCATGCCTCTCTTTTACCCGCTTACCGGGGGGCAGCGCCTATTCAGTGGGCTGTCATCAATGGGGACAAAGAATCAGGCGTCACGATCATGCGTATGAGTGAAGGCCTGGACACCGGTGATATGATAGATAAAGTGGTAGTCCCTCTGGAGGAAAAGGAGACCGGCGGCAGTCTGTTTGACAAGTTAAGCAAAGCAGGTGCCGCACTCTGTACAGAGGTGCTGGTAAAACTGGAAAATGGCACTGCCGTCTTTGAAAAGCAGCCGGAACAAAGTACCACGGCTTATGCTTCCATGATTGACAAGAAGATGGGAAAGATCAACTGGGAGCGCCCGGCAAAAGAGATTGAGCAGCTCATCCGCGGATTGAATCCATGGCCCAGCGCATACACATCCGTGAACGGTAAAAACCTGAAGCTGTGGACCGCTTCTGTAGTCCACGAGGCAGGCAATGGCGTTCCGGGAGAAATTCTGGAGGCCGGGAAAGAGGGGCTGCTGGTAAAAACAGGAGATGGGCTTCTGCTCATTCAGGAGCTGCAGCTGGAAGGAAAGAAAAGAATGGATACCGCAGCTTTTCTGCGGGGATATACAGTAGATAAAGGATGTATCCTTGGGGAGTAAAGAGGAAAACAAATGACAGGCAGAGTGAATATAAGGGAGTTAATCTTAGGAATACTATTAGAAATAAACAAAGAGGGGCAGTACAGTCACATTGCCATACGCGGCACGCTGGATAAATACCAGTATCTGGAGAAGACAGAACGGGCATTCATCACCAGAGTATGTGAGGGAACCCAGGAGAACCAGATACGGATTGATTATATCATCAATTACTTCTCAAAAGTGAAGGTGGAGAAGATGAAACCTCTGATCCGGGAGCTTCTGCGAAGCAGTGTATACCAGCTTATTTATATGGACAACGTTCCGGACAGCGCGGTATGCAACGAGGCGGTTAAGCTGGCAAGAAAAAAGGGATTTTACAATCTGACAGGATTTGTGAACGGGGTTCTCAGGGGAATTGCCAGAGATTACAAAAAAATCCCCTTTCCGGGCAGGGAGAATAAGGTGGAGTACCTTTCCGTGACCTACTCCATGCCTGTGTGGCTGGTCGTTCGTTTTATGGACCAGTTCGGGTTTGAGAATACGGAGAAAATGCTTCAGGCCTCCATGGAAGAACGCCCAGTGACCGTCCGTATAAAAGAATATCTCACGGACCGGGAGCAGGTGATACAGAGCCTTAAAAAAGAGGGCGTGAAGGTGGAGAAAGCGCCCTATGCAGACAATGCCTATTATTTGAGCGGTTATGATTATCTGCCTGCGCTGACTGCCTTCCGCATGGGAAATATCCAGGTGCAGGATGTAAGCTCCATGCTGGCCGGTGAGGCAGCCAATCCGCAGAAAGGCAGCTTTGTCATTGACCTTTGTGCAGCTCCTGGAGGAAAGTCCCTCTGCGTGGCAGATAAAATGCGGGGAACCGGTATGGTGGATTCCAGGGATGTAAGTGAGAAGAAAGCGGACCTGATCCGTGAAAACGTGGAGCGTATGGGCATGGCTAACATCAGTGTCTCAGTACACGACGCTACCGTGTTTGACCATGAGTCTGTGGAAAAAGCTGACCTTGTCCTGGCAGATGTTCCGTGTTCAGGTCTGGGTGTTATGGGAAAAAAGACGGACATCAAGTACAAGATCACGCCGGGAAAGCAGGAGGAGCTTGTGGAGCTTCAGCGGAAGATTCTGGAACAGGCAGCCTGCTATGTAAAACCCGGCGGTATACTTCTGTACAGCACCTGCACAGTATGCAGGGAGGAGAATCTGGAAAATGTGCTCTGGTTTACCAGGGAGTACCCGTATAAACTGGAGAGTATCGATGATTTTCTCTGCGAGGAATTGAGAAGCGAAACTACAAAACAAGGATATTTACAGCTTCTGCCGGGAGTCCATAAGTGTGACGGATTCTTTTTGGCAAGGCTTAGAAGGATAGAATAGAATGGAACCAACAGATATAAAGTCTCAGTCCCTGGAAGAATTGAAAAAGACTGTGGAAGCTCTGGGAGAAAAACCATTCCGGGCAAAACAGCTCTATGAGTGGATGCATGTAAAACTGGCCAAGAGCTTTGAGGAGATGACAAACCTTTCCATGACGTTCCGCGGGAAATTAAAGGAGTCCTGTATTCTCACCACGCTTACGGCTCTGGATGTGCAGACATCTAAGATAGACGGCACACAGAAATACCTTTTTGCCCTCCATGACGGCAATGTGGTGGAAAGTGTGCTCATGCGGTATAAGCATGGGAACAGTGTATGTATCTCCTCACAGGTGGGGTGTAAGATGGGCTGCAGATTCTGTGCCTCCACCATAGGCGGATGGACCAGGAACCTGACGCCTGCAGAGATGCTGGAGCAGGTATACCGGATTCAGGAAACCAGCGGCGAGCGGGTATCCAATGTGGTGGTCATGGGTACCGGTGAACCTCTTGACAATTATGATACCCTGCTTCGCTTTATACATATGATAAGCGATGAAAACGGTCTTCATATCAGTCAGAGAAACATTACAGTCTCCACCTGCGGGCTCGTACCCAAGATGGAGGCGCTGGCAGATGAAAAGCTGCAGATCACACTGGCTTTATCGCTCCACGCGTCCAGCCAGGAGAAGCGGGAAGCTCTTATGCCCATCGCTAAAAAATATACCATCACACAGGTGCTGAACGCCTGCAGGAATTACTATGAAAAGACCGGGCGGCGCATCACATTTGAATACGCTTTGGTGGGCGGCGAGAACGATTCCCAGGAGGATGCAAGGCGCCTGGCACAGCTGCTCAAAGGCCTGAACTGTCATGTGAATCTCATACCTGTGAACCCCATAAAAGAGCGCAGTTACGTCCGTTCTGATAAAAAAGTTATCGGGAATTTTCAAAATAAACTTGAAAAATACCAAATTAATGTTACTATTAGAAGAGAAATGGGCCGGGATATCGATGGGGCCTGTGGACAATTAAGAAAAAGTTATATCGATAAGAAAGAGGATTCGTAGGATGAAGTCATATTCTATCACGGATGTGGGACAGAAGCGGACAGTGAATCAGGATTTCGTATTCACGTCTGAGACCCCTGTGGGCAATCTGCCAAACCTCTTCGTAGTTGCGGACGGCATGGGCGGACACAAGGCAGGAGATTTCGCTTCCAGTTATGCGGTAGAGGTTCTGCTCTCTACCATCCGGGAAGATGAGAACAGCAATCCGGTGAAGATCATACGGGCTGCTATTGAGAATGCCAACACCCAGCTTCTTAGAGAAGCATCGGACAATGAGACTATGAGCGGTATGGGTACCACCATGGTGCTGGTGACCATTGTAGGACATTATGCATATGTGGCCAACGTGGGAGACAGCAGGCTGTATCTGGTTGATGAAAATAAGATATCGCAGATTACCAAAGACCATTCCCTTGTGGAGGAGATGGTCCGCATGGGAGAGATATCCAGGGATGATGCAAGAAATCACCCGGATAAAAATATTATTACCAGGGCACTTGGAGCAGGAAGAGATGTGGATGTGGATTTCTTTGACATTCGTCTTACTCCGGGTGATATTTTGCTGCTGTGCTCAGACGGCCTTTCCAATATGGTGCCGGACGAGGATATCAGGCAGGTGATACGGACCAGCGAAACGCTGGAGGAGACTGGCCGCAGGCTTGTTTCCATGGCAAACGACAACGGAGGCAGAGATAATATAGCAGTAGTTCTGGTAGAACCAGAAACAAAAGAGGTGGAAGTATGTTAAATGTGGGAGTTATCGTAGGAGAGCGGTATGAGATTGCCGGCAGAGTAGGCTCCGGCGGTATGGCCGATGTCTACAAGGCAAAGGATCATAAATTAAACCGTTTTGTGGCCATGAAAGTTCTGAAGCCGGAGTTCAGCGCTGACACGAACTTCATTAAAAAGTTTCAGAGGGAGGCGCAGGCCGCTGCAGGTCTCGCCCATCCCAATATTGTAAATGTATTTGACGTAGGAGAGGACCAGGGAATTAACTACATTGTTATGGAACTGGTGGAAGGCATTACATTAAAAGAATACATCTCCAAAAAAGGAAAACTGACTGTAAAAGAGGCAACCAGCATCGCTATTCAGGTGGCAATGGGACTGGAAGCTGCTCACAACAGAAATATCGTGCACCGGGATATCAAGCCCCAGAACATCATTATTTCTACAGACGGCAAGGTAAAGGTCACAGACTTTGGTATTGCCAGGGCAGCGTCCTCCAATACCATCAGCACCAACGCCATGGGTTCTGTACATTACAGTTCACCGGAGCAGGTGCGCGGCGGCTACAGTGATTACAAGAGTGACATCTATTCCCTGGGCATCACCATGTATGAGATGGTGACAGGCAAGGTTCCCTTTGACGGGGATACCACAGTGGCAATCGCCATCAAACATCTGCAGGATGAGATGCTTCCTCCGTCTGAGTTTGTGCCGGAGCTTCCCCACAGCCTGGAGGAGATCATTCTGAAATGTACACAGAAAAGCCCGGACAGACGTTACAGCACCCTTGCGGAGCTGATCAACGACCTGAAGCATTCCCTGATCGATCCCAACGGAAGCTTTGTCAATCTGGCACCTCTGAGCAATCACGCACAGACTGTGGTCATTTCACCGGATGAGATGAAAGAGATCAAGAATGCGGCCTATGCGCCGTCCGGTTCCAATTCCAGCCGCTACAATGACGAGGATGAGGATGATGACGACGACTACGGTTATGATGACGACGATGATGACGATGATGAGGATGATGATAACGGCAAAGGAATCAGCACAAAGCTGGAGAAGGCCATGACCATCGGCGGACTGATCGTGGGAGCTATTATCATCTGTATTCTGGTTTACTTCATTGTGTTCGCATCGGGCGGGCTGAAGTTTAACAATAAAGATAAAGACAATGATAAAAAAGTTGAAAATACAGGCGGCACAGATAAAGAAAGCACCGAAAAAGTGGAGGTTCCTGACCTGACCGGCAGCACCCCGGATGAGGCGCGGACAGCCCTCAATAACCTGAAGCTTGGTTACAAAAAAGGCGGCGAGGAGCCGTCCGATACTGTGGAAGCAGGTAAGATCGTCCGCCAGGAGACAGAGGCTGGATCAAAAGTGGATCCTCATACAGAAATCGTATGCTATATCAGCACAGGAACCCAGGAGGTGGAAATCCCTGACCTGGAAAATGAGACCCAGACCTCCGCAGAGGCAACGTTAAAGGAACTGGGACTGCTGACACAGATCAGCAAGGCAAACAGCAGTTCTGTGAGCATTGGAAATGTCATATCCACAGATCCCGCTGCAGGAACATCTGTAAAGACAGGCACCACAGTCACCCTGACCATCAGTACCGGTGAAGGGGATACGGCTGCAAGGGTACCGGATGTGCGCGGATGGGCAGAGGAAGATGCTAAAAGTGCAATCTCAGAGGCAGGTCTCGTGCCTGTAGTACAGACCGGTTCTGACCAGACTGTGGACGTAGGTGAAGTATATGACCAGAGTATTGCTGCGGGAACAAGAGTGGACTCAGGTACAACAGTCACCATATATGTGAGAAGCCAAGATGCCGCCGGTGAAACACCTGCAGATGAAGGTGGAACCTGGAAAGCAGAAGGCCAGGCGCTTGGACAGCCGGCAAGCTACCAAGGCGGTAAAGTCAAAATAGAGCTGGTCCAGACAGATGACCAGGGGAATACCTACTCTGACCAGTCCATGGAAGTGGAAAATCCGGAGTTCCCGCTGTCTATCAGCGACCTGACGGGACGTCCGGGAATCGCAACCGGCACGGTAGGCCTCTATGAGTGGATTGGTGACAGCTATCAGATCATCGACCAGTACGATGTAACATTCCAGAAGGTAGATTAATGCAGGGAAAGATTATTAAAGGAATTTCCGGATTCTACTACGTAAAAGTAGCAGAATCCGGAATTTATGAATGTAAGGCAAAAGGAATATTCCGAAAAGAAAAAATAAAACCCCTTGTGGGTGACAATGTGGAGATTGAGGTCCTGAATGAAGAGGAAAAGCTGGGAAATGTGGTGGATATCCTTCCCAGAAAGAATGAGTTGATCCGCCCGGCAGTTGCCAATGTGGATCAGGCGCTGGTGATATTTGCCGCCAGGGAGCCGAAACCCAATTTCTCTTTGCTGGACCGCTTTTTGGTTATTATGGAACGTCAGGAGATTCCCGTGGTCATCTGTTTTAACAAGCAGGACCTGGCTGACGCTGAGGAAGCAGGCAGGATGCAGGAAATCTATACTTCCTGTGGTTATCAGGTTCTGCTCACAAGTGCCGCCCAGGGGGAAGGCACGGAGGCGCTCAGAAATATCCTGAGAGGAAAGACCACGACCGTGGCGGGTCCTTCCGGAGTGGGGAAATCCTCTCTCACCAATCTTCTGCAGCAGGAAGTGGTGATGGAGACAGGAGAGATCAGTAAAAAGCTGGGAAGAGGACGCCATACTACAAGACATTCCCAGATCATTGAGGTGGAGCCTGACACGTACCTTCTGGATACGCCGGGATTTACTTCTTTTTATGTGGAAGATATGGATAAGGAAGAGCTGCGCCATTATTTCCGGGAATTTATAAAATACGAGGGAACCTGCCGGTTCCAGGGCTGCACCCATACCCATGAACCCGGATGCAGCGTAAAAGCAGCACTTGAGGCGGGAGAAATCCCGAAAGAACGATATGAAAGTTATCTGGAGCTTTACCGGGAGCTTGCAGACAAGAGGAGGTATTGAGATGAGATATGAACTATCACCGTCCATTCTGGCAGCGGATTTTGCGTGTCTGGGGGAACAGATAAGCAGGGTGGAGCAGGCCGGGGTAAAATGGCTGCACATTGATGTGATGGACGGCAGCTTTGTGCCCAGTATTTCCCTGGGAATGCCTGTCATCACATCCATCAGAAAAAAGAGCAGTATGTTCTTTGATGTCCATCTGATGGTGCAGGACCCGGAGCGTTATATTGAGGACTTCAAAAAGGCAGGTGCAGATATGCTCACTGTACATGCCGAGGCATGTACTCATCTGGACAGGACGCTTAACTGTATCCGGGAGGCTGGTATGAAGGCAGGTGTTGCCCTGAATCCTGCAACACCCCTTGTGATGGTGGAGCAGGTGCTGGAGCTGGTGGACATGGTCCTTCTTATGACTGTGAATCCTGGGTTTGGCGGACAGAAATACATTCCCTACTCCGGTGACAAGATCAGAAGACTGAGGAGAATGCTGGATGAGAGAGGTCTGGATACGGATATTGAAGTGGACGGAGGCATTTCCGCCAACACCATTGACCGGGTCCTGGAGGCAGGCGCCAATATTCTGGTAGCCGGCTCAGCCGTGTTCGGCGGGGATATTGAGGCAAATATCAAGGTTCTGACCAATCATATAGAAGAATTCAGGAACAGGCAGTAATAAACACGTTCTGAGAGAGGGACAGGAAATATGGACACAATACTTTTGTGCGGCGGGCATATGGATGATGCGTTTGTACTCGGCTGCATAGAGAACATCGGCCCGGACTGCATCATCGGCATTGACAGAGGGCTGGAATTCTGTTACAGGAACCGGATCGTTCCCCAGTATATCCTGGGCGATTTTGACAGTATCAGTCCGGAGGTGATCAACTGGTACAGAAGCCGGAAGGAAATCCCCATCCGGGAATACAAACCGGAGAAGGATGCCACAGATACCCGTATGGGAATGGAACTGGCAATGGAGCTTGGCAGTGATCGGATTTTCCTGTTTGGAGCTACCGGCGGCCGCCTGGACCATTATATGGGGAATCTGCAGTCTCTGATCGTTCCGGCAAAGGAAGAAAAAGAAGCCTGGATCCTGGATGAGCAGAATGCCATCACCGTGCTTTTCGGCAGCAGAATGATCAAAAAAGAGTGTGCTTTCGGCAAATATATCTCTTTTTTTTCCATGGGAGATGAAGTGCGCGGAATCACTCTTTCCGGGTTTAAATACCCCCTGAAAGAGTATGATATGACAAATTTCGACGGAATCGGTGTGAGCAATGAGCTGGCCGAAGATACAGCATTAGTGGAATTTCGACAGGGATTTCTGCTGATGGTCATGTCAAAAGACAGGTAGAAAGAACGAAAAAAGTCGATATTTTTTTAATAGATGTCGAATAACAAGGCGGGTCAAAGGCTTGATTCGCCTTTTTAGGTGTGTTAGAATGAGGTCATGTGAAGGAATACAGAAGAAAAGAGGACATAAAAATGAAGTTAGGAATTGTCGGTTTACCGAATGTAGGGAAGAGTACCCTTTTTAACTCTCTGACAAAAGCTGGGGCGGAATCAGCAAACTATCCGTTCTGTACTATAGATCCCAATGTGGGCATTGTGGCTGTGCCGGACGAGCGATTGAAACTCTTAGGGGATTTTTATCATTCCAAAAAAGTGACGCCGGCGGTGATTGAATTTGTGGATATCGCAGGACTTGTGAAGGGGGCTTCCAAAGGTGAGGGCCTTGGAAACCAGTTCCTTGCCAATATCCGGGAGGTGGATGCCATTGTACACGTTGTAAGATGCTTTGAAGATGAAAATGTAGTACATGTTGACGGAAGTATTGACCCGCTGCGCGACATTGAAACCATTAATCTGGAACTGATATTCTCGGATCTGGAGATCTTGGAGAGAAGGACTGCTAAAACAACAAAGTCTGCCCGTATGGATAAAGAGGCAGCAAAAGAGCTGGAACTCTTAAAGAGACTGAAAGCTCACCTGGAGGACGGAAAACCGGCCTCCACATTTGAACCCGATAACGAGGATGAGGAAGGGTTTATGAAAGAGTATAACCTCCTCACCGGAAAACCGGTTATCTATGCGGCCAATGTATCCGAAGATGACCTGGCAGACGATGCGGTCTCCAATCCTCATGTACAAAAGGTAAGGGAATATGCAGAAGAAACAGGAAGTGAAGTATTCGCCCTGTGCGCTCAGATAGAGCAGGAAATCGCGGAGCTGGATGATGATGAGAAGAAGGAATTCCTGGAGGATCTGGGAATAGAGAAGTCAGGGTTGGAGAAACTGATAGTAGCCAGCTACAGGCTGCTTGGACTTCTTAGCTTCCTCACATCCGGTGAAGATGAGACGAGAGCATGGACCATAAAAGTAGGAACAAAAGCGCCGCAGGCGGCAGGAAAAATACACACGGATTTCGAACGAGGCTTTATCAAAGCTGAGGTTGTGAATTACAGGGATCTGCTTGACTGTGGTTCCTATGCGGGAGCCAGGGAAAAAGGACTGGTCCGCATGGAAGGAAAAGACTACGTTGTGCAGGACGGCGATGTGATTTTATTCCGCTTTAACGTTTAAAGGAGGCTTACTTATATGGATATGTCCATTCGCTTTCCGCACCTGGGGATCACGCTTCCCCATGTGGGAAAAACAATAACGGTCTTTGGCTTTGATATTGCCTATTACGGAATGGTTATCGCGCTGGCTATGATCGTTGGGATCTCCATTGCCATGAAAGAGGCGAAGCGCACAGGACAAAATCCGGACACTTATCTGGATATGCTAATGATTACCATGGTAACTTCTGTAATAGGGGCGAGAGCTTATTATGTCATCTTTAGCTGGGAAGACTATAAAGACGACCTGTTACAGATTTTCAATACCAGAAACGGCGGACTGGCAATTTACGGGGGGATCATAGTCGGTGCTGTTACGGTCTACGTCTTTGGCAGATTAAAGAAGATGAACTTTCCTCAGGTGGCGGACACGGTATGTATGGGGCTTGTTGCCGGCCAGATCATCGGACGGTGGGGCAACTTTTTCAACAGGGAGGCTTTCGGAGGTTACACGGACAGCTTTCTTGCCATGCAGCTGCCGGTCTCCGCGGTGCGGAAGGGTGAGATCACATCTGCTATGTGGGACCATCTGGTAACGATAGGCGGTGTGGAATACATCCAGGTCCATCCCACATTCCTCTATGAGGGAGTGTGGAACCTGGGAGTCCTGCTGTTCCTGTTCTGGTTCCGGAAAAAGAAAAAATTCCAGGGAGAACTGTTTTTATGCTACCTGGCAGGTTACGGAGCCGGAAGGCTTTGGATAGAAGGACTTCGTACGGATCAGCTTTTGATTCCGGGGATAGGAATTCCGGTATCACAGGTGTTATCCGCCGTTCTCGTGGTATGTTCCCTTATGCTTATCGTACACAACAGGAGGAAGAGGCAAAAAGAACAAGGAGTGTAGCGATGAGAGATAAAGAGTTAGAAATACGAATAGAAGACGCACGGCAGAGACTGGACAGAGCAATCACAGAAAAACGAGGCATGCAGACCATTATGGGACTCAGCCTGGTATTGGACCGTTTGATAGAAGAACATATTTGTATAGACCAGAAAAACGCAGAACTTGTGGGTTGATCCCACCACCTCTGCCATATATTGGAAACTCTTGAAAAGAATCGGCAAAATGGCGTAAAATCCTTGATTTTACGCCATTTTTCGATTCTTTTAATATTTCTAAAGAATATATGTTCCCCTTGCTTTTTTCCCGGTTGTGTTATAGAATGGGCATGTAAGTGGTAGAAAGTGGTGAAAAGTGGTGGCAAATGGGGAGCTAGTGGCAGAAGCGCCCGTTGTCCCATGGAGGGTGCGAAGGGGAGACTCGCATCTTCACGAAAGAAGGTGACATTCATATGTTCATGGGAGAGTATAGTCATACGATCGACGCAAAAGGAAGGCTGATCATTCCGGCTAAGTTCCGCGATGAATTAGGCGAGGATTTTGTGCTGACAAAAGGTCTGGACGGTTGTCTGTCTATCTACCCAAACAATGAATGGAAGGATTTCGAAGAAAAGCTGAAAGCTTTACCGCTTAATGATAAAAATGCAAGGGCCTTCGTACGTTTTTTTGTTTCCAGTGCAACACAGTGTGAACTGGACAAGCAGGGGAGAATTCTCGTACCGGTAACGCTGCGGGAGTTTGCTGGTCTGTCGAAGGACGTAGTGCTCACAGGAAACCTCACCAGGATTGAAATCTGGAGCAAAGAAAAATGGATGGAGAACAGCAATTGTGAAGATATGGATGCCATCGCAGAAGGGATGCAGGCAATGGGTATCTTAATATAATTGCAGGAAGGTCGAGGAAACTATGGAATTTAAACACAAATCCGTATTGTTAGAAGAGACGATCCGGAATCTGAAGGTAAAACCGGATGGGATTTATGTTGACGGAACGTTAGGAGGCGGCGGCCACGCCTATGAGGTGTGCCGGCAATTATCTGCCAAGGGGAGCTTGATAGGTATAGATCAAGACGAAGCTGCAATCGAGGCTGCGGGTGAACGGTTACAGGAATTTGGAGACAGAGTTACGATTATCCGCAGCAACTATTGCAACATGAAAAAAGAACTGCAGAAAATAGGGATTTCGTCTGTGGACGGGATCGTGCTGGATTTGGGTGTTTCGTCCTACCAGCTCGACAACGCTGAGCGTGGGTTTACCTACAGGGAGGACGTGCCCTTAGATATGCGTATGGACCGAAGAGGAAGCCGTACCGCAAGAGATATTGTAAATACTTATACTGAAAACGAACTGTATCGTGTACTCCGGGACTATGGGGAAGAAAAATTCGCTAAGAAGATCGCCAGAAATATCTGTACGGCCAGGAGTGAGAAGCCTATAGAGACCACCGGAGAACTGATTGAACTTATAAAACAGTCCATTCCCATGAAAATGAGAGCAGTGGGTGGACATCCTGCGAAAAAAACATTTCAGGCAATTCGTATCGAGCTGAATCAGGAGTTGGAAGTCTTGAGAAATTCCCTGGATGATATGATTGAACTATTAAATGACGGCGGACGTATCTGCATTATCACGTTCCATTCTTTAGAAGACCGCATTGTGAAGACTATATTCAGAAGGAATGAGAACCCATGCACATGTCCGCCGGATTTTCCGGTCTGTGTTTGTGGAAAGACGTCGATGGGGAGAGTCATAACCAGGAAACCAATACTTCCGGATGAGGAGGAGATTGCTGTAAATAAGCGTTCCAAGAGCGCAAAGCTGCGTGTCTTTGAACGGACCAGAAATGAATAGGCGGAGAAATCTGAATCGGGGTTGATTTCATGAAAAAAGTATCCGGGAGTGAGGGATATGACAGCAGAAAAGTAAATAGAGGCACCGGGTATTATGTGGATGGGAACACGGTCCGCCGTGTTGAGGAAGTACCCCAGCGTAAAAAAAAGCAGGTAAGTACAGCCGCACAGAAGAACAGAGCCAGAAACATGCAGATGAGCAAAGGGTATGTTATGTTTTTGGCAGTGATGTGTGTGGCTGTCTTGTTTGCATGCGTACATTTTCTGAAACTGAAATCCGAACTGACAGAGCAGAAGAGCCAGCTTACCGCAGAAGAACTCAAATACAGCCAGTTAAAGGCTGAAAACGACGCGTACTACAGTGAGACCATTTCCAGTGTGGACCTGGATGCCATCAGAAAAAAAGCCATTGAAGAGCTGGGAATGAAATTTCCCACGGAGGATCAGATCAAGTATTATACACCGGGCGGCAGCAGCTATGTGAGACAGTATCAGGATGTGCCCGAAAAGTGACGGTACATAGGACAAAGCAGGTGATAGATTGAATAAACAGGAATCAAAGAAAAGAAAAATGACAGGCACCATGAAGAAAAAGCTGGCGGGATTGTTTGTGTTGATTCTGCTGGCTTTCGTATTTCTGGTTATCGGGATTACCATTATCAATGCCAAGAGTGGTGACAAATACACCAAACAGGTGCTGGCCCAGTCCCAGCAGCAGTACGACAGCACCACCATCCCCTACAAACGGGGAGATATTCTGGACAGAAGCGGAAATATCCTGGCTACCAGCATAAAGGTCTACAATGTGATCCTGGACTGCCAGGTGGTGAACTCCAATGAGAATTACAAAGAGCCCACAAAAAAAGCACTGTCCGAGTATCTGGGGATTGATGAGGATACGGTGGAAGATCTGCTCACCAGCGCGGAGACAAAAGAGAGCCCTTACCAGATCTTAAAGAAGCAGATCTCCATGGATGAAAAGAAGAATTTTGAAAAGATGACAGAAATTCCGGCGGATAAGAAGGAGGCAGAGGCACTCTCCGAGGAGGAAACAGTCCGCAGGAATAACACACAGGGCGTGTGGTTTGAGGAGGATTACAAGAGAACCTATCCCCTCAATGAGCTGGCCTGTGATGTGATAGGTTTTACTTATTCCGGGAACACCGCGGACTGGGGACTGGAGGGCTACTACAACAGCACCCTGAATGGCACAGACGGCAGAAAGATCGGTTATTTCAACGATGACGCTTCCCTGGAACAGAACATCATTGACCCGGTCAACGGAAACAGTCTGGTCACTACCCTGGATGTGAATATCCAGAGTGTGGTGGACAAATATATTGAGGCTTTTATGGAGAACCTGAAGGACGGCCCCAATACCGATTACCGCGGTGCCAAGAATATAGGTGTGATCGTGGCAAATCCCCAGAACGGGGAAATCCTGGCTATGGGCAGCAACGATCCCTATGACCTGAATGAACCAAGAGATCTCACCTCCCGGTATTCCGACAGTGAGCTCAAAGCCATGAATGATGAACAGACAAAAGAAGCCCTCTACAAAATGTGGAGGAATTACTGCATAACAGATGCCTACGAGCCGGGATCTGTGGTAAAGCCCATCACCGTGGCATCCGCTCTGGAGTCCGGCAGCATCACAGAGGAGGACACCTTTGTATGTGACGGCGGGGAACAGGTGGCAGACCGGTATATCAACTGCGCGGTCTATCCGGATTCCCATGGAACGGAGACCGTGGGGGAGGCCATCCAGAATTCCTGCAATGATGCCCTCATGGCCATCGGCCGGAAAATGGGGAAGGAGACTTTGCTTTCCTACCAGGATAAGTTTAATTTCGGGACAAGGACAGGGATTGACCTTCCGGGCGAGGGGACAGGAATCCTGTTCAGCCTGGACAACATGTTTGACACAGAACTTGCAACCACCACCTTTGGACAGGGATTTACCTGTACCATGATCCAGGAGGTTGCGGCGATCAGTGCCTGCATCAACGGCGGCACTTATTATCAGCCCCATCTGGTGAAAGAGATCAAGGACCAGGACAACAATACCATAAAGAGTATCAGCGGAAATGTCTTAAAGGAAGTGATTTCCCAGGAGGTCTCCGCGGATATCAGAAAATATATGGGAATGAGTGTGGAGAGCGGTACCAGCCAGACAGCAAAGATACCGGGTTACTCCATGGGAGGCAAGACCGGAACTGCTGAGAAGGTGCCCAGGGGGAATCATAAATACCTGGTATCCTTTGTGGGATTTGCCCCTCTTGATAATCCTGAGGTTGTGATCTATGTTGTGGTGGATGAGCCGAATGTGGAGGAACAGGCAAGCAGCACATATGCCCAGTATATTGCACAGGCGATCCTCTCAGAAATCTTTCCGTATCTGAACATATATCCGGACCAGGAGACAGACCAGAAGCTTCAGCTCTGGGATGAATTCACGGGAACCACAAGGATGGATGAGAGCGTCAACGGGGAGGACGGCAACGGCCCCTCCGGTGTAGTCATTGACGGCACGGAGAATCCGGATATGCCGGAACCGCCCCAGGATGATTCGGAAGAAGAAGGGATTGACAGCAACAATGCGGAGAGCGACGGCATTACCAATGAGGATGCCGGGTTCGACGAGGATGATATGGAAGAATAAGCGGGAATGCTGTACAGATGAGAAATCTGTGCAGCATTCCCTTCTTTTTTCCACAGGGCTTTGCATATATTTATAAGGATAAGCTGCAGGGGAACCGGGAATGAAGAAAAACAGAACATACCACAAGAAGAAAACCGTGATCGTATTTGCCGCCTGTGTGCTGATGCTTGCAGGGCTTATGGGCCGTATGGTCTATCTCATGGTGATAAAGTCTGACTACTATGCAAAGAAGGCGGAACAGCTCCACGAGAGAGAACGTGACATTAAGGCAGCCAGGGGCAGGATCATCGACGCAAAAGGGGAGATACTGGCCGACAACAAGGCAGTCTGTACCATATCTGTGATCCACAGCCAGGTAAAGGAACCGGATAAGATCATTGCCATGCTCCAAAAAGAGCTGGGGCTTTCCGAGGAGACTGCCAGAAAAAGAGTGGAGAAAGTTTCTTCCATTGAAAAGGTAAAGACCAATGTGGAGAAGGAGGTGGGAGACAGAATCCGGGAATACGGTCTTGCAGGGGTCAAGGTGGATGAGGATTTCAAGCGCTATTATCCATGCAATGAACTGGCCTCCAAGGTACTTGGGTTTACCGGTGGAGACAACCAGGGTATCATCGGGCTGGAGGTGTGGTATGATGATATCTTAAAAGGCATAGACGGCAAGATCCTCACTACCACGGACGCCAGGGGTGTGGAGATCGACGAGCTTGGGGAGAGTCGTGTGGAGCCGGTGGCGGGATATGACCTGCACATCAGTCTGGATAAAAACATTCAGATGTACGCTCAGCAGGCCGCGGAGAAGGTGATGGAGGAAAAGCAGGCGGATGCCGTCTCCATCCTGTTCATAAATCCCCAAAACGGGGAGATTTACGCGGACGTGAACGTACCGGAATTCAATCTGAATGAACCCTTTACCCTGAACACAGACGCAGATACTTCCGGTATGACGGATAAGGAGAAACAGGATGCCTGCAACCGGATGTGGAGAAATCTGACCATCAACGATACTTATGAGCCCGGTTCCACATTTAAGATCATCACCATGGCGGCAGGGCTTTCCGAGGGAGTGGTCAGCATGAATGACACCTTCTCCTGTCCGGGATTTAAAATCGTGGAGGACCGTAGGATCCATTGTCATAAAAGGACAGGACATGGCGCGGAAAACTTTGTACAGGGAGCGATGAATTCCTGCAACCCGGTGTTTATCGAGGTGGGGCTGCGGCTTGGCGTGGACAATTACTATAAATATTTCAAGCAATTCGGACTCCTCAAAAAAACCGGGATTGACTTACCCGGGGAGGCTGCAACCATCATGCATAAAAAATCAAACATCGGGCAGGTGGAGCTTGCAACTATTTCCTTCGGTCAGTCCTTCCAGATCACCCCCATCCAGCTCGCCACAACAGTAAGCTCCATCATCAACGGCGGCAGCCGGATCACGCCCCACTTTGGAGTGAAGGTGACAGATGAGGACGGAAATCTGGTGGAGACCCTTCAGTACCCTGTGGAGAAAGGGGTGGTGACAGAAGAGGTGTCCGGGGAAGTGCGCTACATCCTGGAAAAGGTAGTCTCTGAGGGGTCCGGCAAAAACGCGGCGATCGAGGGCAGGACCATAGGAGGCAAGACAGCCACGTCCCAGACACTGCCGAGAAGTGCCAACCGGTATATCTCCTCATTCCTGGGATTTACACCGGCTGAGACGCCACAGATACTGGGAATCTGCCTGATCCATGATCCTCAGGGGGTCTATTACGGAGGCACCATAGCAGCTCCTGTCATCCGGGATATCTATGAGAATATCCTCCCTTACATGGGGATTGAAGGTTGATAATTGATTATAAAAGCTTTATACTATAACCAGTATTGCCGACACAGGCATATGGCGGCAGCCCTGTCTTTTGCCGGGCTGCCGGGCATGATACAAAAATACATAAAAATGAGGTGTGTTATGACAGAGTATAAGATGGTGCTGCCTGTACTGGCAGCATTCATAGTCAGTGTGGTTCTGGGACCTATTATCATTCCCTATTTACGAAAGCTGAAAATGGGACAGACTGAGCGGGAAAACGGTGTGCAGTCTCATCTGAAAAAAGCGGGGACGCCTACCATGGGAGGGATTATTTTTCTGCTCTCCACAGTGGTCACATCCCTGTTTTATGTGAAGGATTACCCTAAAATCATCCCTGTACTGTTTTTGACGCTGGGATTCGGACTGATCGGCTTTTGGGATGACTATTTGAAAGTAGTCCTTAGGCGGTCGGACGGGCTTCTGGCCTGGCAGAAGATGCTGTGCCAGCTTGTGGTGACGGGGATCTTTGCCTTTTATCTGATGAAATTCACGGATGTATCCATGACGATCAAGGTGCCTTTTGCGGCAGGCTATGAGATAAATCCGGGATTTCTTACGGTTCCGCTTTTGTTTTTTGTGGTCATCGGTACAGTGAACGGTGTGAATTTTACGGACGGTCTGGATGGACTGGCCTCCTCGGTCACAATCATGGTTGCCACCTTCTTTTCCGTGGTTGCCATTGGCACAAAGAGCGGCATTGAACCCATCACCTGTGCGGTAGTGGGTGCGCTCATGGGATTTCTGCTGTTCAATGTCTATCCCGCCAAGATTTTTATGGGAGATACCGGTTCCCTGGCACTGGGCGGATTTGTGGCGGGCACGGCGTATATGCTGCAGATGCCCTTATTCCTGCTGATCGTGGGACTGATCTATGTGGTGGAAGTGCTCTCTGTCATGATGCAGGTGACGTACTTCAAGATATCCCACGGCAAAAGAATTTTCAAGATGGCGCCTATCCACCATCACTTTGAATTGTGCGGCTGGTCCGAGACAAGGGTCGTTGCCGTATTCTCCATTATTACAGCCATCCTGTGCCTGATCGCACTGCTGGCATTATAAGAAAGGAAAAAGAGAAATGGACAGAACAGAGTTAAAAGGAAAACGTGTGCTTGTATTTGGTTCGGGAATCAGCGGCATCGGCGCGGTGCGCCTGCTGGAGGCAGTACAGGCTGATGTGATATTATATGACGGAAATGAAAAGCTGGACAAAGAGGAGATTAAAAAACGCCTGCCGGAACATTCATTGTGTGATATTGTTCTGGGAGATATGCCCCAAGACCTGCCGTCAACCCTTGACCTGGCAGTGATGAGTCCGGGGGTGCCTCTTGACATTCCACCTGTGGAGGCCCTTAAGCGCGCGGGCATTCCGGTATGGGGCGAGGTGGAGCTGGCTTACCGCATGGGAGCGGGCACGGTTCTTGCCATAACAGGCACCAACGGAAAGACCACGACCACGGCACTTCTGGGAGAGATCATGCGGGCGTATGCCAAATCCGTCTTTGTGGTAGGCAACATCGGAAATGCCTATACAGGCGCAGCTCTCTCCATGACAGAAGAGAGTTATACCGTAGCGGAGATCAGCAGCTTTCAGCTTGAGACCACCATATCATTTCGCCCCAAGGTATCTGCTGTCCTGAACATTACAGAGGACCATTTAAACCGCCATCACACCATGCAGGAGTATATCCGGGTGAAGGAGATGATCGCGGGAAACCAGACAAAAGAGGATTTCTGTGTTCTCAACTATGAGGATGAGGAGCTTCGCCGGTTTGCAGAGGTATGTCCGGCTAAGACTCTCTTCTTCTCAAGCTTACATAAGCTGGATCATGGAATCTTCCTGGACGGCGGGCAGATCATCCTGCGCACCGGGACGGAGGAGATTTTGGTGGCAGAGACCAGTGGGCTTAAGCTGCTGGGACGCCATAACCATGAAAATGTCATGGCGGCTGTTGCTATGGCTTACTGTGCAGGTGTTCCCATGGAAACCATCCGGCAGGTGATACAAAGCTTTACAGCAGTGCCCCACAGGATTGAGTTTGTGGATGAGATTGACGGTGTGGCCTATTATAATGATTCCAAGGGAACCAACCCGGATGCGGCCATCAAGGGTATTCAGGCCATGAACCGGCCTACCCTGCTGATCGGCGGCGGTTACGACAAGGAGTCCTCCTATGAGGAGTGGATCCGGGCATTTGACGGCAAGGTGCGGTACCTGGTCCTCATTGGGCAGACAAAAGAGAAGATTGAAAAAGCTGCCCACAGCTGCGGCTTTATGAGTACCATTCTGGCGGAGGATCTGGAGGAAGCCGTTAAAATCTGTGCGGAGAAGGCAAATCCCGGAGACGCGGTCCTTCTCTCGCCGGCCTGCGCAAGCTGGGGCCAGTTTGACAACTATGAGCAGAGGGGCGATAAGTTCAAAGAATACGTGAGAAATCGTAAGGAATAATATAAACCGTCAGACAATATAATGCAGTATGAGCAAAAAGGAAAGGGAAATGCGTGTGGAGAAGAGATACCTGAAAAAGCATCCCGTGGCGGGTGCGGCAGCAAGTGCTGCGGATGATAAGGTAAACGGGCAGAAAAGACGCATGGATGGAACGCTTTTGATTCTCGTACTGCTGCTGGTGGTCTGCGGTCTGATTTTTCTATATAGCACGAGTGCATATAATGGCAGGGTGAAGTTTCATGACCCTGCCTATTATTTTAAAAAGCAGCTTTTTGCAACCTCCCTGGGAATGATGGGCATGTATCTGGTATCCTGTATGGACTATCATATCCTTACCAGGATGGCGCCATTTCTCTATGTGGTATCCATGGGTCTGTCCCTGGCAGTGCTTCTGTTCGGAGATGAATATAACGGCTCCAAACGCTGGCTGTCTATTGGACCTTTGTCGTTCCAGCCCTCGGAGTTTGCCAAGGTGGCAGTCATCCTGCTGCTCACCTATGTGATAACAAATTCCGAAAAGCGGCAGGACAGTCTTCTGCATATGGCGGGAACCATGGCCCTGCTCCTCCCTATAGTGGGGCTTGTGGGGACCAACAACTTAAGCACTGCCATAATCATTCTGGGCATTGGCGTAATTCTGATTTTTGTATCCAATCCCAAATACCTTCCGTTTGTGGGAATCGGAGGGGTGGGGGTGCTTTTTATCGGCATTTTCCTGAGTATGGCCAGCTACCGCCTGGAGCGTATCGCCATCTGGAGAAACCCCGAAAAATATGAAAAGGGTTTTCAGACCATCCAGGGTCTGTACGCCATTGGAAGCGGCGGCATTTTCGGAAAGGGTCTGGGGAGCAGCCTGCAGAAGCTGGGATTTGTCCCTGAGGCGCAGAATGACATGATATTTTCCATTATCTGTGAAGAGACAGGTCTTATCGGTGCCTGCCTGCTGATCCTGGTCTTCGCCCTGCTGATCTGGAGGCTCATGGTGATCGCCACACATGCCAGAGATCTGTGCGGTGCCCTGATCGCTGCGGGGATCATGGGGCATATGGCAATCCAGGTGATCCTCAACATAGCGGTTGTAACTAACACCATACCTAACACGGGAATTACCCTTCCCTTTGTCAGCTACGGCGGAACCTCTGTACTGTTTCTGATGGGAGAGATGGGTCTGGCGCTGTCTGTGAGCCGGACGCGTTCGCCCTGAACCTTTTTCGCCTCTCTGCATACAATAGTGTATAGCCAGGAGGCGGGAGGAAAGGTAAGACTTGAATGAAATTAGGATAGAAGGCGGAAATCCGCTCACAGGCGAAGTAAGGATACAAGGTTCTAAAAATGCGGCGCTGCCAATGATGGCTGCCGCTCTTTTGCATAAAGGGAAAAGTGTACTGCATCACTGCCCGAAGATCGCAGATGTCTTTGTTATGGAAGAAATCCTGCGGGAACTGGGCATGCAGATCCGGCATGAGGGAGATACCCTGACGCTGGACCCTGCCCATGTGGAGAAAACAGAGATTGACTGCTGCGAGGGCCAGAAAATGCGTTCCTCTGTCATTCTGTTGGGAAGTCTGCTGGGCAGATTCAAAAACGCGTCCGTGCCTCATCCGGGAGGCTGTGTCATAGGGGAACGCCCCATTGACCTGCATTTGTACGCTCTGGAGCGGCTGGGTGCCGTATTCGAGGAGAAAGAGGGTGTCCTCACTGCCAGGACAGATGGGCTTGTGGGCAGCACCATTCATTTTCCAAAGGTAAGTGTGGGAGCTACCCAGAACGCAGTGCTGGCCTCTGTGCTTGCAAGAGGAACCACACACCTGGAGGGATGTGCCAGGGAACCGGAAGTGGTATGGCTGTGCCGTTTTTTAAATGCCTGCGGTGCCAGGATCGAGGGAACAGGCAGTGATACCCTGACCATTACAGGAGTGGAGGAACTGCATGGGACAGAGTTCACTGTGCCTGCGGACAGGATCGTGGCAGGTACTTATGTGTGCGCCTGCGCGGCTACCAGAGGAGAGATTATCCTGGACGGCGCGCCGTTGGAGGAAATGGAAGCCCTCATGAGAGTGTACGAGAAAATGGGTGGACAATATGAAGCAATCGGTGGTAAACTGTCTTTGTGCAGCAAATGGGTGCAGGTTCCGTTAAGAAGGCAGTGTACGGAGGTATATCCGGGATTTCCCACGGATCTGCAGTCGCCGCTCATGGCGGTGCTGTGTACCATACCGGGAGAAAGCTGCCTGGTGGAAACGATTTTTGAGGACAGATTTAAGACAGCATCACAGCTTCTGCGCATGGGAGCCTATGTCCGGGTGGACGGCAGAAAAGCTGTTATCCGCGGCGGGACGCTTCGGGGCGCGGCTGTGGAGGCACAGGAACTGAGAGGCGGAGCAGCCCTTGTCATTGCAGGGCTGGCGGCGCAGGGGGAGACCCGTGTGAGAAACAGGCAGTACATTGAGCGGGGATATGAGGATATCTGCCGTGATCTGTCACAGCTCGGCGCCGTAATTGAGAGAGATTAAAGGGGAACATGTATGGACAGGAAAAAACACAGGATATTCTGGGGCTGCCTGGCAGCGGCCGTGTTAATAGCCATTGCGGTATTCTTTACCTGCTTTCAGATTACCAGTGTTAAAGTAGAAGGAAATCAGAATTATACGGAAGATGAAATCAAAAAAATGGTGCTGTCAGGCCCGCTTTCGGGCAATTCAGTGCTGGTGCGGTTTCTCAATCCTGATGAAAGAACAAAAGATGAGGAATTTATCAATAAAGTCTGGCTGGAGAGGACAGGCCGTCACAGTCTTGTGATCCATGTCAGGGAAAAAGAACTGATCGGCTATGTGAAATTTCTGGACGGCAACTTATACTTTGACAGAAACGGTATCGTGCAGGTGAGTACCACAGAGGAACTGGAGAATATACCGAATGTGGAGGGCCTTACGCTTGACAAGGTAGGGGTAGGCGAGAAAATTCCCGGGCTTGAAAAAGGCAGTCTGAGCCTGATCTTAAGCGTCACCAAGATGATGGAGAAGGGGGACAGGAAGCCGGACAGGCTGGTACTGGATGAAAAAGGACAGCTTGTGCTCTATTACGGCAAGGTGGAAGCCCGCATGGGCTCTGACAAAAATATGGACGAAAAAATGAGCAGACTTATGGGAATCATACCTCAGCTTGAGGGAATGGAAGGTGTCCTTCATCTGGAAAATGTGGACGAGACTTCAAAAAACGTGGTCTTTGACAAGGTTCTGAGTGAGGCGGAGCAAAAGGCGCTGGAGGACAAGGAGAACAAAAGCGGCCATGGCACAGATGAATCGGATACCGGTGATGAGGATTCTGACGGTTCCGATGATGAGTCCGGCTATGAGGATTCGGATGAGGGCAGTTATGAGGAGTATGACACCGGATATGAGGACTCAGGAGACGGGGATATGGATTATAACGAGGAAGATTCCGGCTACGGGGACGGTTCCGGGTATGAAGACTATGGTTCAGATGATGGTTCCGGGGAAGAATGACAGAGGAATTTTGTTTTTTATGGGACACAAATCGGGAAATTTTGATAATTTTTTTAAATTTTTTGTGAAAAAATAAATTTACCAGTTGATTAATTTTCCAAAAGACTATATTATATATCTATATGCATCATAAAGGTACTTAGAATTAAAGTACCTGGGTTTTCGGGTATTTATCATAAATACCCATGAGAACATGAAAAGAAACAGAGACAGATAAACCTGATTACAGAAAATCATACACGTCAGTGTATCCGAATGCGGATAAGATGCAGATATCTGTGTTCATGAAGAAGCAGCGAAGTGGATACAACAACCCGCTTTACAACATACGAGGGAAGCTAAAGGAGGAAGTACTTTGTTAGAGATAATGACAAACGAAGCTGAATCATCTGCAAAAATTATAGTGATTGGTGTAGGTGGAGCTGGTAATAACGCAGTCAACAGAATGGTGGAAGAGGCTATCGGCGGAGTGGAATTCGTCGGAGTCAATACAGATAAACAGGCCCTGACCTTATGCAAGGCACCGACTGTAGTGCAGATCGGTGAGAAGCTGACAAAAGGTCTTGGTGCAGGCGCTAAGCCGGAGATCGGCGAGAAAGCGGCTGAGGAGAGCATCGAAGAGATCAAACAGGTACTGCAGGGCGCAGATATGGTATTCGTTACCTGCGGTATGGGTGGCGGAACCGGAACAGGTGCCGCACCGATCGTGGCAGGCCTGGCAAAAGAAATGGGTATCCTGACCGTCGGCGTTGTCACAAAACCTTTCCGTTTTGAAGCTAAGACCCGTATGACAAACGCACTGACAGGTATTGAAAAATTAAAAGAGAATGTGGACACACTGATCGTTATCCCAAATGACCGTCTGCTGGAGATCGTAGACCGCCGGACAACCATGCCGGAAGCGCTCAGAAAAGCAGATGAGGTTCTGCAGCAGGCCGTACAGGGCATCACTGACCTGATCAACCTGCCGGCACTGATCAACCTCGACTTTGCGGATGTTCAGACCGTCATGATCGACAAGGGTATTGCACATATCGGTATCGGTGAAGGAAAAGGCGACGACAAGGCTATGGAAGCTGTACAGCAGGCCGTATCCAGTCCGCTTCTGGAGACCACTATCGAGGGCGCTTCCCATGTTATCATCAATGTATCCGGAGATATCTCTCTTATGGATGCCAACGATGCAGCCAGCTATGTACAGGATCTTACCGGAGAAGATACCAATATTATCTTCGGTGCCCTGTATGATGATAAAGAAGCTGATTATGTCAGAATCACTGTGATCGCTACAGGACTTGATGATGAGACAGCAAGGAAACCAAGCGTGAGCAGAGATAAGAAAGCAGCGAGACAGGAAGAACCGGTACAGCAGCAGACACCGGTACAGCCGCAGCAGCAGGCACCGGCGTACAGCCAGCCTCAGCAGCAGCCGGCATTCAAGATGCCGTCCTTCCAGCCGCAGCAGGGCTTCGGAAGTACACAGCAGGGTACATTCACAAGCAATGTGCCGAAAAAGGATATCCAGATTCCGGATTTCCTGAAAAACAGAAGATAAGCGTTAAAATTACACAGGATAAAAGGGCAGTCCGGGAATTATTGCGGACTGCCTTTCGTGTATCAAAAGAGCTGTATTTCTGCATCGGGAGAGCAGATACAGGGTACTGTTCACCGCAGATGGTGCTTTCGGGCATGGCGTGGACCGTAACGATACAGTAGAGGAGAACAGTTATGGATAATAATGGACTGACCCATTTTGACGGGGAAGGAAATGCGATCATGGTGGATGTGTCCGGCAAGGATGTGACAAGCCGTACAGCCACAGCAAAGGGCAGCATTCATGTAAACCGTGAAGTCATGGACGCGGTGGTGAACCACACAGCAAAAAAAGGTGACGTGCTGGGTGTGGCCCGTGTGGCCGGCATCATGGCAGTGAAACAGACGTCATCCCTGATTCCCATGTGCCACACACTGCTGATCAGCAAATGCAGTGTGGACTTTGAGACAGACCAGGAAAACCTGACCATTACAGCCATCTGCACAGCAAAAGTGGAAGGAAGGACCGGTGTGGAGATGGAAGCTCTCACAGGAGCCAGTGTGGCGCTTCTCACCATCTATGATATGTGCAAGGCCATTGACAAAGGCATGGTCCTGTCTGGGATTCATCTGGTGGAGAAAAAGGGCGGCAAAAGCGGGGATTTTTATTTCAAATGACAAATATTCCATATAAACATGCTTTTTATTGCAATCAAAAGGATTGGGGGAATTTTTATGAGAAGAGCAGCAGTGATAACATCGAGTGACAGCGGATATGCAGGAGAGAGAGAGGATATGAGTGCGCCTGTCATCTGTGAGATTCTGGAGAAAGCCGGCTATCAGATTACATACAAGATACTGCTCCCTGATGAGAGGGGCATGCTGAGCCGTGAGATGGCAAGGCTGGCAGATGAGAACATCGCAGATCTGATCCTCACCACAGGCGGAACGGGCTTCTCGCCCAGAGACTGCATGCCGGAGGCTACCATGGACATCTGTGAAAGACAGGTACCGGGTATTCCTGAGGCTATGCGGGCATACAGCATGCAGATCACGAAACGGGCCATGCTGAGCCGTCAGGCAGCAGGCATCAGAAAACAGGCACTGATCATCAATCTTCCGGGGAGCCCGAAGGCGGTGAGAGAATGCCTGGAGTATATTCTGCCGGAACTAGAACACGGCCTGGATATCCTGCAGGGAACCGCACACAATTGCGCCAGAACGTGACCATAGAGGACAGGCATCTGCAAGACGGGCAGAACAAAACGGTATAATAAGCTTGAAAATAGACAGGGATGTGATACGGAGACCAGGATCAGCCGTAGAACGTCCCTTTTTAAATTTAAAATTATTTCATACGTGCACCCAAATACCCTTCGGATTCGTCTAATGTATGTAAAAGACAATGAACCGGTTCAAAATATACAGCCAGTGTACCACTCCCCAAAAGGGAAATGCTTAGGCAGGACGCTGACAGAGAGGAGAACAGCATGTGGCTTGTAAAAAAGGCCCAGAGAGGGGACGCCGATGCTTTTGTGGAGCTGATTGAGCAGAACAAACAGGCAATGTACAAAGTAGCCAGAAGCTATCTGAGCTGTGAGGCAGATATTGCCGACGCCATGTCAGAGGCAGTGCTTTCTGCCTATGAGCATTTGGCAGAGCTTAAGTCCGCCGCGTATTTCAAAACCTGGCTTACCAGAATCCTGATCAACTGCTGCAAAGACATCCTGCGGCAGCAGGGCAGATGCACCGTAGTGGAACAGGTGCCTGAAGAAGGAGCGGTGGAAGAGATGCAGAGCAACAGTGGATTCACAGATCTGATACAGGAGCTTCCGAAGGATTTCCGGATGATTTTTGTCCTGTACTATGGGGAGGGTTTCTGTACCAGAGAGATAGCAGAACTTCTCGACATCAGTGAAAATACAGTAAAAAGCCGTCTGAGAAGAGGACGGATGAAGTTAAGTGATATCTTACAGCATCAATAAAGGAGGCACACTATGAATTATACAGAAAATGAAATGAAACAGATCCTGGAACAGGAAGTAGAGATACCGAAAAAAGTGGATGAACGCCTGCAGGACACTTACAGCCGGATCCGCAGCCAGAACAAGACAAGAACCAACTATGCCAAAAAGTCCTGGCGCATGATCACGGCAGCAGCGGCAGCCGTAGTCCTCACCCTCACCGTAACCGGCGGCACAGCAGCGGCAGCTTACCTTTCCGAGCACACGGATTTCTTCCAGGGCATGTTCGGAAACACCACAAAATCTTCCCAGGAACACACCCAGATCCTTGCGGACCCGGATAAAGAGGACGGCATGATGGCTGACCTCCCAGGCAAAGAATACGTTCCGGTAGATGAGGAAAAAGCTGACGCCCTCATAGGCGGCAATATAACCGAGGTGAACATCACCAAAGAGATTGGTGATCACACCCTTACCATAGAGAACATTGTCACAGACGGCAACGGCATGCTCATGTCTATGACCCTGGAAAGACAGGGAGGAGTCACTGCACTGTACGCGGATGACGAGACAAACCGCACAAAAGGTGCCTATTTCTCCCAGGAATCCAACTTCTCCTTCTGTTTTGAAGATCAGGAAGGAAACCCTGCCGGTGAATTCATGTATGTAGACACAGAAAAGAGCACACCTGATAAATACTATATTTATGATTACATGATATGGGGCAGTGCAGAAAACACCTCAAACCAGCCCAGACTGCACATTTACACCTATCCCGTTACCTTCGGCGAGCTTCAGGAGATGAACGAGACAGACCCGGAAAAGAGAAATCAGATAGAAGTGACAGAAGATTACGTGGACCTTCCCCAGTGCGAAACCGTCTCCATGCAGTCCCTGTCCCGGGATGATACCTGGATATGTTCCTATTCCCCCATCTCCATGAACATCAACATGTCCGCTCAGGCCCCCGAAGAAGAGGCCCAGGACCCGTACTGCATCAAATACATTGAACTCAAATACAAAGACGGCACCAGCTACGTCATCTACGATCAGGACGAACTCGACAACACAGGCTACATCTGCGGCGTAGACACCGAATTCCGCCTGACCTACAACCGCATCGTAAACCCGGAAGACATCACCCAGATCCTCATCAACGACAACGTTTACGATGTAAACGAATAACCAACAACAATTCAAACTAACCAACAGTTTTATTAAAAATGAGCTGTCCCCTATTTCCGGGAGACAGCTCATCTTAAATTATATAACCTTCCGCCTGCAATATCATTAACAATGCTCTGTGGGTGTAAATTTCAACAGAATAATAAGAAAAATAACCGCTGCCACTGTCAGGGGAAAGAAAGGGCCGGAGGCCGGGATGCCTCTTTCGTCAGGCGAGGTTAAGCGGAGTGAGTCGAAGATCCACCTGCCCCAGACACTTGGTGAGGAAGTCATTGCTGACGAACCTAGTGACTGGGAGCAGGTTAGCTGAGACGCACGGAGCCTCGAGCAGGACGAAAGAGGCATCCCGGCCTCCGGCCCTTTCTTTCCCCGTCCGCTAAGCCACCTATTTCCCCAGCCGTTCTCTGACTACTTCCATCGGCATCTCCCGCCCCGTCCATATCCGAAAGGCCTCCGCCCCCTGATACAACAACATGGCATACCCATTAAACCCCTTACATCCCATCTCCTTCGCCATCCGCAGCAGCTTTGTCTCCCATGGATTATAAACAATATCCCCCACAGCCAGCCCCTCATGCAGAAAATCCTTTCCCGGCAGAATACAACCATCTTCATCCGGTGCCATCCCCACAGAAGTGGCATTCACAACCAGCACACTATCCTCAAGACTCCTTTTCAGCCCATCCTTATCCTCATTATCACAGAGACAAATCACACATCCGGTTTCCTTTTCCAGCCGCCCGATCAAGTCTTTCATCCGAGGCAGAAACCTGCTCGTCATTCTGGCATACACATCAATTTTCCCTGCCCCGTCAAGCGCCGCCTGTGTACAGATAGCCGTGGCGGCGCCTCCGATACCCATAAGTGTTATATTCTTTCCTCTTACATCGATTTCCTGCTCCCTCACAGCCCGCATAAATCCGATTCCGTCCGTATTATGCCCGACCAGTTTCCCATCCCTGTTCTCCACAGTATTCACAGCTCCGATCAGACCTGCAGCGGGGGACAAGTCATCCAGATAGTCCAATATCTTATTTTTATTGGGCATAGTCAGATTAAATCCCTTTACACCCAGTGCGCGCAGTCCTTTTACGGCGTCTTTTAAAGTTCCTTCATTTACATCGAAACAAAGATAAACGAAATCAAGCCCCAGAGCCTGAAAGCCTGTATTATGCATCATAGGTGAAATACTGTGTTTCACCGGGCTTCCAAGCAGTCCGGTAAGCTGTGTTTGTCCCGTAATTGGTATCATGATTTTTCATCCTTTCTGAAACCTGGCGGCCATCTTTCTGTTACATGAATCTTAACAGTCTTCTGCCTGTCACATGAATCCATGCAGTCCGCCGCCTTTTTTCGCAGGCCGCCACCCGTAACGATTCAATAAAACCGAACCATAACCTGCACCTGCATTAATTTAAAGTGTAAAAGGAAACTTTCGTGGTGTCAAGAGAAAAAGTGTGTTATAATAGCGGCAGTAATTTATCAGTTACTGTTCACACACCACTGTCCCGCCGGGTGTTTTCAGACCAAAAGCATGAAAATCCCGAGGCAGCCAGCGTGATATGGAGCAGAATGCTTCATATCCGTGCATCACGAAGCGTGTTGCTGGGCACGCAGTGAACAGTAACATTTACCAGGAGGAAAAAGGAACATGAAAACCGTAGAGATAAAAGGCATAAAGATCGGGGAGGGAATTCCGAAAATATGTATTCCCCTCACAGGAAAAACAAGAGAAGAAATCATAAAAGAAGTAGAAACAGTGAAAAACATGGAACCGGATTTCGTCGAATGGCGCGCAGATTGTTATGAGGAGGGAAAGAACGGCGAAAATAGTTTGGAAATGTTGAAAACCATTCACTGCGTTTTAGACAAGATTCCCCTTCTTTTTACCTTCAGAACCGACAAAGAAGGAGGCAGTCAGTCCATTACCTGTGAGGATTATGTAAATCTTCTGGAAAATGCCGCCAAAACCGGCTTTGTGGACCTGATTGACGTGGAAGCTTTTTTTGATACGGACAGGACAGAATCTCTGATGAAAAGATTGAAAGAATGCGGCGTTTATGTGGCTGCTTCCAACCATCATTTTGACAGGACACCTTCTATAGAAGAGATGGTAAAACGGATGGAGACCATGGACCATTTCGGGGCAGATATTCTGAAACTGGCTGTTATGCCAAAAAGTGACGAGGACCTCATGTCTCTTTTGACAGCAACCGTCATGATGAAGCGCAGAACAGAGAAACCGGTCATCACTATGTCCATGGGAAAAACAGGAGTTTTGAGCCGTCTTTGCGGAGAGGCGTCAGGCTCAGCCGTCACATTTGCGGCGGGCATCAAGGCCTCTGCACCGGGCCAGATCCCGGCGGAAAGGATGCGCAGAACCCTGCAGCTTCTCCATGAAAGCTTTACATAAAGAGGATAACATAACAAGAAAAAACGGGACCAAAACTGTCGAAAAGATTTTTGATTCGTCCAAGCGGTTTTGACAAAATAAACACCCCCTATCACCTATAATGAACATTACTTATTCCAGATAAGTATGCAGCAGAAAACGCACTTAGCGGATTTTCTGCTGACATGAATGAGTCATACAAGGTTTAGGGGGTGTTTTGTGTACTACGAATTTTACATTGACGTTTTTTTCGTAGTCAATCTGGTAATGGATTTTTTGCTGCTGCGTCTGGTGAACCGAGTGCTGAAGGGGACTGCCACTCCTCTTCGTTCTCTGGCAGGTGCAGTGCTGGGAGCTGCCGGTATCTGTGTGATCACACTGCTGCCTTTATCGTCCCCCTACATAAGGGTATTGCTTTCACACGGCGTTCTGGGCATCCTCATGGTGTGGGTGGGCTGCTGCTGCAGGTCATGGAGAAAACTGTTTACAGGGATTTTACTGCTGTACGGTTTTTCCTTTCTCACAGGAGGCATACTTACGGCTCTGCCGGGTGGCACAAAGGAAGGCTTACTTACGTTTTGTTTCATCACCACAGCCACTTACTGGATTCTCATCTTAGGAATGCGACTCTTGGAATACTTAAAAGGAAAAAGCTCCGCCATTTGCGAAGTTATCATTCGCGTGGGCGGCAAATCAGTGAAAGTCAAAGGACTGTATGATACTGGCAACAGGCTGCGTGACACACTCACCAGAAAACCGGTGAGCGTTGTGGAATACGGGAGGTTTGAGGAGCTTCTTGGCGAGGACCAAAAGGCTTCTTTTGAGAGACTTCTAAGCGGAACCGGGAGTACGGAGGACATCTGTGCCCAATCGGTGCTTAAGTTTCATCCTCATTATATTTCCTATCGCAGCGTGGGGCAGGATAATGGACTAATGCTTGCCGTCACTGTAGATGAACTATATGTATCAGCAGGAGAAGAAGGCAGTGTGGTAAAACATGCAGTTTTAGGGCTTGCAGGGAACCAGCTTTCCACTGCCGGAAACTTTCAGATAATCGTCAATCCGTGCATTGTGAACGCAGAATAGAATGGTATTCTGCATTTCCGGGCACACAGCAGAGCAAAAGTCAGGATTTGCTTTGACAGTTTTAGGGAGGAGCATAAATGAATATGGAAGCAGCAGCAGAGAGAAAAGTACAGATGCCTGTTTTTTCGGGGTTTTCCAATATTATATTCAGAAGAGGGGAAGAAATTCATTATATCGGAGGAGCAGAGGTCCTTCCGGCGCCTTTGGACGCAGAAGCAGAGGCGGAAATGATAGGAAAATTACAGACAGAGGACAATGCAGATGCAAAATCACGTCTGATCGAACATAACCTGCGCCTGGTCGTTTACATTGCCAAGAAATTTGACAACACCGGAGTGGGGGTGGAGGATTTGATCTCCATTGGAACCATTGGCCTGATCAAAGCCATCAATACATTCAACCCTACAAAGAAGATCAAGCTGGCAACCTACGCATCCAGATGTATTGAAAATGAGATTCTTATGTATCTCAGGCGCAACAGCAAGACTAAGATGGAGGTTTCCATTGACGAGCCGCTGAACGTGGACTGGGATGGAAATGAACTGCTTTTATCCGATATTCTGGGGACGGATGAGGATGTGATCTATAGGGGAATCGAAAGTGAAGTGGAGCGGTCCCTTCTGGGGAAGGCGATCGGCAAGCTGACCAAAAGGGAACAGACCATTGTGCGGCTGCGGTTCGGCATCAATATGCCGGATGGCAGGGAAAAGACACAGAAGGAAGTCGCTGACCTTCTTGGAATCTCCCAGTCCTACATATCCAGGCTGGAAAAGCGGATCATGAAGAGACTGAAAAAAGAGATTGTAAGATACGAATAACACATTACCGGGTTGACTGGGGAACCTCATTAAGGCTATACTTACTAGTGACAACACGAAGAGTTGATAATGAGGTGATGAGGATGCAGAAGGCTCTGCCAATCGGAAATGACCAGTTTCGTATAGTAAGAGAAAAAGATTATTATTATATTGACAAAACACTTCTTATAAAAGAATTTTTAGAGCTGAGGGATACGGCTTCCCTGATCACAAGACCGAGAAGATTCGGGAAAACACTAAATATGACCATGCTCCGGGAATTTTTTGATATCACAAGAGACAGCAGAGAGATTTTTAAGGGGCTTGCCATTATGGATACAAAATACGCATCCCTTATAAATACGAAACCTGTCATTTATTTTTCCTTTAAAGACTGTAGCGGTAAGACACAGGATGAGCTGAAGGTGCGTCTCTCGAAGGAAATCCTAAAAGAATATCAGAGGTATGCAGTCATTTTTGAAAGCGGCAGCCAGGATAAAAGAGATGTGTACGTAAGGATATTCTACAACAATCTTGAAAAACTAATTTCATGTTCCATGTCATTTGCAGAGTTGTCTGCCTATGTGGAAGAACTTATCAGGGTGGTACATGATCATTATGGAGCTGCTCCGATTTTGCTGATCGATGAATATGACCAGCCGGTTTTATCCAGCTATGAAAATGGATACAGAAAGGAACTGGGAGATTTCTTTTCCAGCTTTTACGGGTCTGCCCTGAAGGGAAATGAGTACATGGACCAGGCGCTGCTTACAGGAATCCAGAGAGTGGCAAAAGAGAGTATATTTTCCAAACTGAATAATATCAGCATCTATACAGTGATAGATGAATGTTATTCTGACAAATTCGGCATCACAAAAAGAGAGGCAGAAAAACTGCTCTGTGATTTTGGCATGGAACTGTCTGCAGTGGTGAAAGAAAAGTATGATGGATATCGGTTTGGGAGATATGACATTTATAATCCGTGGTCCCTGTTATGCTATATCAGGAAGGGCAGGGCTGAGAATTTCTGGGTGAATACCTCCACCAATTATCTGGTAAAAGAGGCTGTGAAAAAGGCAGATGAACGGTTTCGCAGGGAATTTGATGAGCTGATCGAAAAGAAAACCGTACGGGTTGGAATTAATTTGGAGACTTCATTTATAGAACTGCAGGATAATTACAGTCTGTGGGGCCTGTTGGTAAACGCAGGATATGTGACCGTGGAGGATGTGGAGGACGAAAGTTTTATGAAAGTCCGCATTCCGAATGAGGAGGTGTGCGCTGAGTTTCGTAAAATCCTGGCGGAGCAGGCGAATATTTCCGATATGGACCTGCAGGGAATGTTCCGCTGCCTGCTGGAAAAAGATATGGAGGGATTCCTGAAAATTTATCGGGATATTGTCATATCCTGTACCAGCTATTTTGATGCCAGGGAGAATGCCTATCATATGCTGTTTCTGGGAATGTGTATCAGTGTAAGAGGAATCTACGAGGTGAGCAGTAATCTGGAACAGGGGCATGGACGCAGTGATATTACGCTGAAGGCTCTGGAACCGGGACGTCCGCATATCATTTTGGAATTTAAGCAGGGAAGTGATGTGGAGACACTGAAAAAATCTGCATTGAAACAAATACTAAAAAAGCAGTATTACAGCGGTCTGACAGGAGAAGTCCTGTGTGTAGGCATTGCACATGACAAAAAGCAGTGTGCGCTTACGTGGGAATCTATAACTGTCACGGGCAGCGGGCAGGCCGTGAGGGAAAATATTTAGGGGATAAATTTTAAAATATAAAACAGCCGTCTGGTAACACGGGGAGACATATCCAATGGGATCTGCAGCTTCCGGTTATGGGACGGCTGTTTTATTTGCGTTCATTTTTAATGCGTTTTTCTGCAATCATATATACTGCTGTTCATCAAAATCATATATTTAACGATTCTGCTGAATTACATATTCTGCTGTATCTCCTGTTTTTCTTTCAAAATGATCTCTGCGAGCTGGGCAATCCGTTCATCGGACATTCTGGCAGCAGGGGCGGAGATGGAAAAGGCGTAGCGGGCATGTCCTTTATAATCAGGGAGACTCACCGCGATACAGCGCACGCCAAGCTCATTTTCCTCATCGTCCAGAGCATAGCCTTTTTTTCTTACTTCCTCTATTTTTTCCTGAAAACGGGAATACTCCGTAATTGTATGAGGGGTCAGGCGCTCAATACTGCTTGCATCCCAGAAACGGCGTATCTGTTCCTCGTCCATATCAGCAGCCATGGCTTTTCCAACACCGGAGCAGTAAAGGGGAATTCGGTTGCCTACCTTGGATACCATGCGGACAGAATTCTGGTAGGATTCTTCTTTATAGATATATACAGCTTCCGCGCCGTCAAGCTGGACAAAATGCACGGTTTCCCCTGTCTTTTCGGAGAGCTTTTTCAGATGAGGGCGCACAACCTCCAAAATGTCCATACGGCTTAACAGACGGTTGGAGAGGCTTAATAATTTCAGGGACAAGTCATATTTCTGTGTGTCCGTATCCTGTTTTACATATCCCATATAGATAAGGGAGCAGAGCAGACGGTGCACTGTGCTTTTGTTGAGCGCAAGCTGCCGGCTTAAGTCTGCCAGCGCAATGGGGCCGTCAGATGCCAGGGTTTCCAGGACGAGAAACAGCCTGTCAGCCACCTGGATGGGATTCTTTTCTTCCATAATATATTCCTGCCTTTGGTTATTTTTCACGAATAGGCTTTGGCGTTATTGTAACACTTTCCCATTCAGGAAACAACCGGAATTTTTTTTCATTTTACTCTTGACAATCTGAGCGAGAAGAGTATAATTCAAGATAAAGATACCACAATACGAAACGGAGTTTCATAATGTGGAATAAACAAACACGAATAGGCAAACACAGCAAGGCCCATAAAACGAAAAATCAATCAATCATTCATTTCAAGGAGGAAGTTATGAACGCAATCTTAGAACAGCTTTCAAAATTCGGTGTTGTACCGGTAGTCGTATTAAACGAGGTCAAAGATGCAGAGCCGCTGGCAAAAGCATTATGTGAGGGAGGACTTCCCTGTGCGGAGGTAACATTCCGTACCGCAGCAGCCGAGGAATCTATCCGCACCATGACAGAGAAATTCCCGGAGATGCTGGTAGGTGCCGGTACAGTCCTGACCACAGAGCAGGTGGACCGCGCAGTTGCAGCAGGCGCCAAATTCATTGTAAGCCCGGGATTTGATCCGGAGATCGTGGACTACTGCCTGAATAAAGATATTCTGGTTCTGCCCGGATGCGTAACTCCTTCTGAAGTGGCACAGGGCGTGAAACGCGGCCTGAAAGTTCTGAAATTCTTCCCGGCTGAGCAGTACGGCGGAGTATCCACGATCAAAGCTATGGCAGCAGCCTATGTGGGAATCAAATTCATGCCTACTGGCGGCATCAATCCTAAGAATGTAAAAGATTACCTGACCTGCGACAAAATCTTCGCATGCGGCGGAAGCTGGATGGTAAAAGGTGATCTGATTGCAGCAGGAGAGTTTGACAAGATTAAATCCCTGACCGAGGAAGCCGTTGCCCTGGTAAAGGAAGTAAGATAAATACAGGAGATATGTAACTGTCCATTACCCTTACAGTTACGGAAATATATTATTTCAAAGGAGAATTAAAAAAATGGCAAAAAGAGTGATCACATTTGGTGAAATCATGTTAAGACTGGCTCCGGAAGGATACTATCGTTTTGTACAGGCAGATACTTTCGGCGCAACATACGGCGGAGGAGAGGCTAACGTAGCTGTTTCCCTTGCTAACTACGGATTCGACGCAGCATTTGTTACAAAGCTGCCAAAACATGAAATCGGACAGGCTGCTATCAATTCTTTAAGAAAATATGGTGTAGATACAACGGAAATCGCACGCGGCGGCGACCGTGTGGGAATTTATTTCCTTGAAAAAGGTGCATCCCAGAGACCCTCTAAGGTTATTTATGACCGTGCTGGCTCCTCTATCGCTACAGCAAAATCCTCTGACTTCGATTGGAAGCACATTTTCGACGGCGCTGACTGGTTCCATTTTACAGGAATCACACCGGCCTTAAATGATGAAGTAGCAGCCATCTGTCTGGAAGCCTGCAAAGCAGCCAAAGATGCAGGCCTGACCATCTCCTGTGACTTAAACTACAGAAATAAACTGTGGTCCAAGGAAAAAGCAGGACAGGTTATGGGTGAGATCTGCAAATATGTGGATGTCTGCATCGCAAACGAAGAGGATGCAGCCGATGTATTCGGCATCAAAGCAGCCAACACAGATGTTACTACAGGTACTGTAAACCACGAGGGATACAAAGATGTTGCAAAACAGCTTGCTGACCGTTTTGGATTCTCAAAGGTTGCCATTACACTGAGAGAGTCCCTGTCTGCAAATGACAATAACTGGTCCGCTATGTTATATGACGGAAATGATTACTTCTTCAGCAAAAAATACAAAATGCACATCGTTGACCGTGTAGGCGGCGGTGACAGCTTTGGCGGCGGATTGATCTGTGCATGCTTAAACGGCTATGACGCACAGGCCACCATCGAGTTCGCAGTGGCAGCTTCCTGCCTGAAGCACTCGATCGAAGGTGACTTCAACATGGTTTCTATGGATGAGGTTTCCAAACTTGCAGGCGGAGACGGTTCAGGACGTGTGCAGAGATAAGGACAGAATAAATAGTTATAAATGATAGCCCTTTTGCCATGGGTGAACATTTAAATAAAAATGGGATGTTGTGAAAACAGCATCCCATTGTTTATAACAGCAGATCATTTGGAAAGTATTCTCTGCTGAAACAGATTGGATGGGACAGCAGATTTATGGTTAGTGATAGATTAAGAGAATCAAGGAGGGTTTTAAGATGAAAAAAGATTTTGATTTGCTTTCATTAGGAGAGATTTTACTGAGGCTGTCACCGCCGGATAATGAGAGAATCGTGCGCGGTGAGACATTTCAGAAGCAGGTGGGCGGCGCTGAGTTAAATGTGGTGTCAGGTGCGTCTCTTCTGGGCCTCAGGACAGGAATCATATCCAAGCTGCCGGATAATGCTCTGGGTGTTTATGCCAAGAACAGGGTTCGTTTCTGCGGAGTCAGTGATGACTATCTGGTGTATGACGAGGAGCCGGATGCAAGGCTGGGTATCTATTATTATGAAAACGGAGCATATCCCAGGAAACCAAGTGTGGTTTATGACAGGCGGCATGCGTCTTTCTGTAAGATTGGGGTGGAAGAGCTGCCGCAGGAGATGTTTGCAAGCACCAGGTGTTTCCATACCAGCGGGATCACACTGGCGTTGTCGGAGAATACCAGGAATACGGCAGTGGAGATGATCAGGAAGTTTAAGGAGAATGGGGCGATTATTTCTTTTGATGTGAATTTTAGGGGAAATCTCTGGACCGGGGCGGAGGCGAAAGAATGTATTGAGAAGATTCTGCCCTATGTGGATGTTTTCTTCTGTTCTGAGGATACGGCAAGGCTGACATTTTTGAAAGATGGGGATGTGAAGTCTATGATGAAGAGTTTTACGGAGGAATATCCGATTTCTATTGTGGCTTCTACACAGAGGATTGTGCATAGTCCTAAGGTGCATACGTTTGGGTCTGTGATCTATAATGCCAAGGAAGACAGGTACTATGAGGAGGAGCCATATCGGGATATTGAGGTTGTGGACAGGATTGGGAGCGGGGATGCTTATATTTCCGGGGCGCTTTATGGGCTGCTGGCACATGAGTTTGACTGTCAGAAGGCGCTTCAGTATGGGAATGCGACCAGTTCTGTGAAGAATACGATTCCGGGGGATCTGCCTTCTTGTGATTTGAAGGAGATTGATCGGATTATTCGGAATCATATGGGGATGGGGGCGCAGGTGGAAATGGAACGATGATGTAGGGACGTATAAAAGGAGACACAAAACGAAAGATGGTCGAAGGGGGACGCCCAAAGGGGAAGACCGGCAGGGGCAGCAGGCCCGCAGGGGGTTCTCCGGCTGATGCCTTCGTCGGCTAGTCTTGCTAAGAAAAAAATGAAGCCCCGGACAAGGCACCGGGCAGAACCGCAGTCCAGCCTTTATGGCTGAACTGCTCAACTGCCCTGAAATTTCGGATAGTAACCGAAATTTCTCCTTGTCCGGGGCTTCATTTTTTCCTAAGCAAGTCTACGCCTCCTACGGAACACCAGCCGGAGAACCCCCTGCGGGCCTGCTGCCCCTGCCGGTCTTCCCCTTTGGCCTGAGAGCGTCGTTCGGGAGGAAAAGAGAGAACGTCGCTTGGAAGAAAAAGAGAGAACATCGTTCGGAAGGAAAAGAGAGAGCGTTATTCGGGAGAAAAAGGTGGAAATTGGACGGGGTGGGGGGCATAGGATAGGTAATAAGGGTGAATTTTGGTGGGATTATGCGGGTTTGTGATTTGAGGCAGAAGGAAGTTATTAATATCTGTACTTGTAAGAGTCTGGGGTGTCCTCTGGATGTGGAGTTTGATCCTAAGACGGGGTGTCTGACGGCGATCATTGTGCCGGTGCCGGGGAAGCTTTGCGGGTTGTTTGGGCCGGCAAGTGAGTATGTGATTCCCTGGCAGTGTATCAGGCAGATTGGGGAGGATATCATTCTGGTGGAGATCAAGGAGGATAAGTTTCTAAAGAAAGAATAAGAATTTACGCGGAGGTGGTTCCTTGACACGCTTTTTCTGTTGAAGTATGATAGAGGGCAGTAATAAGGAGGGGAACCAATGAAGGGATTTTTGGTGAAGTATAAGAGAGCGTTTCTGTTCTCACTGGTGTTTTCTCTTGTTTGTTTTGGGTTTATGCTGACGCATTTTACCATAACGATCGATGAGGAAACTTGGATTCTGGCAAATCAGCCGTCGCTTTTGTGGCTTTTGCAGGGGAGATTTTCAGTCTGGCTGTTTGATCTGGTTTTTACAAGGGAAGGGAATTTTGCTCCGTTTCTCTGGGATTTCCTTTCGGTGGTGTGCTGGCATTTTTCAGGGGTTGTATTTGCCTATGCGCTGCTGGGTAAGGAAAAGGTCAAAGAGTGGCAGATGTTTTTCTTTACGGCCTATTATGCGTCACTGCCGTTTGTGGTGGGAGAGATTCTTTCTTTTTCCATGTTCAATCTGCAGGTGTGTACAGCAATGGTGGCTGTGGCTTTTGGGTTTGTGTACAGTATCCGGTTTGTGGAGGGCAGGGGGAAAAAGGATGCAGGTCTTGCATTTTTGCTGCTGCTGTACAGTTTTGCTATTTATCAGGCATTGATCTGTGTGTATGTGACAGGGGTGGTGGCTTATTGTCTTCTAAAATTTGTGAAGAGGGAAGAGAAGGGGCTGCTGCGGTTTATTGTGACCTGTGCGGTGCTCTGCGCTGCGGCTGCTGCGGTATATTATGGGATTGATATGATCATCTGGCATTTTTCAGGGACTGCCGGGTATCTGGAGGAGAATTATATCGGCTGGTTCAGTGAGAACTGGAAGGCAATGTTCGCGGCTTCCGTTCTCAATGTGGGCAGGGTCTCTTTTTCCATTCCCTATGAGGGAGAATATATTTACGGCGGAGAGGTGATCCGCTGTGTGACAGTGCTCTTTGTAATCTATGCTGTCTGGCTGTTTTTTAGGCGCAGAGGGGCAAAGGATAAGCTTGGGGTATTTTTCTATACGGCTGCTCTTTGTATTGCACCCTTTGTTATGTATCTGCTTTTGGCAACCTACAAGACCCATGGCAGGATGCTTCTGGCAATTCCCCTGGCGGGTGCTGTGCAGATTTATCTTATATTCAGTGCGATCAGGAGAAATGTGGTAAAGAAGGCCATGATCGTGCTTGTGTCTTATCTGCTGTTTCTGAACGCGAGGAATATGAATATGATCTATTATTATGGAAGTATTGCCTATCAGAGGGATGTGACCACAGCGTCCCAGCTCATGTATGACATCCAGAGAGCTGGCATGGACTACCATGCAAAGCCCATAGCTTTTGTGGGGATGGTACAGCCGGACGAGCTGCCTGTTCAGAAGTCGGATACACTGGGCGGCTCCATTTTCGCCTGGGATGAGGGAAATGTATCCAGAATGAAGGATTTTCTCCGAACACAGGGGTACGCAGTGACAGCGGCATCTGCAGAGATGATCGGAAGAGCCGCAGCGGAGGCGGAATCCATGACCTCATGGCCGCAGGAGGGCAGTATCCGGGAAGTGGATGATATGATCATTGTAAAATTCTCACAGCCCACGGAAAAATGGTACAATGTAAATAATGTAGTGACAGAATAATGCGGATGACCGCAGTGTGAAGAACAAACGCACTGCGGTCATTTTTTTCGGAAATGAATAAAAAACAAATTGTATTGAAGTGCATACAAGTGATACTCTATAGGTAAGAACTTTATGAGGAAAAGGAGCATTCAGGATGACAAAACTGGTGATTAACCCAAAGGTAAAGAAGAGTAAAATACATAAGGAGATTTACGGACATTTCTCTGAACATCTGGGAAGATGTATCTATGAGGGGCTGTATGTGGGAGAGGATTCCCCGATTCCAAATGTGAACGGTATGCGGACGGATGTAGTGGAAGCCCTGAAGGAAATGAAGATTCCGGTGCTGCGCTGGCCGGGGGGATGTTTTGCGGATGAGTATCACTGGAAGGACGGAATCGGGCCGAAAGAGAGCAGGAAGAAAATTATCAATACCCACTGGGGTGGTGTTGTGGAGGACAACAGCTTTGGAACCCATGAGTTTTTTGAACTGTGCCGCCAGCTTGGCTGTGAGGCCTATGTAAACGGAAATGTGGGGAGCGGAACTGTGCAGGAAATGTCAGAGTGGGTGGAGTATATGACCTTTGACGGTGTTTCTCCCATGGCAGACCTGAGAAAAGAAAACGGACATGAGGAGTCCTGGGACGTGGCGTTCTTCGGTGTGGGAAATGAAAACTGGGGCTGCGGCGGAAATATGACGCCGGAGTATTACGGCAATGAATACCGCCGTTATCAGACCTATGTGAGAGATTATAAGGCGGATAAAAAGATATACAAAATTGCCTGCGGAGCAAATGTGGATGATTATGAGTGGACAGAGGGTGTGATGCATACCTGTTTCCGCCACAGCCAGCCTTTCCAGCACGGATTTATGGATGGCCTTTCCCTGCATTATTACACGCACCCGGAGGGATGGGACATTAAGGGAAGTGCCACGGATTTTGATGATAAGGTCTGGTACAAAACTCTGAGCAAAACACTTTATATGGAAGAGCTGATCAACCGTCACGGTGCCATTATGGACAAGTATGACCCGGAGAAGAAGATCGGAATGATCGTGGATGAGTGGGGGACCTGGTTTACCGTGGAGCCCGGCACAAATCCGGGATTTCTTTACCAGCAGAACACCATGAGGGATGCACTGGTGGCAGGCATCAATCTGAATATTTTCAACAAACACAGTGACCGTGTCCATATGGCAAATCTGGCCCAGCTTGTGAATGTTCTCCAGTCTGTGATCCTGACAGAAGGGGAGAAGATGCTGCTGACACCGACCTACCATGTATTTCACATGTATAAATACCATCAGGATGCGGATCTTCTGGAAAGCCGTATCGACACAAAGACCATAGGAGCGGAGGCGGAGTATCAGGTGCCGAACCTGACAGAGTCCGTATCAGTGGATGCGGAGGGAGTGATGCATATAACAATCACAAACCTTTCCCTGGATGAGGATTACGATGTGGATGCACTGATCCTGGAAAAACCTGTGACAGAGGTTAGAGGAGAGATCCTGGCGGAAGAGATGCATGCCATGAATACTTTTGAGGAGCCGGAAACTGTTAAGGTGAAAGAGTTTAGAGATGTGAAGATCACGGACAAAGGAATTGCGTTTACCATACCTGCGTGCAGCGTGCTGCATCTGGCAGTAAAATAAGAGAAAAACAGGGCGTTTTCCATGGGGAAAGCGCCCTGTCTGCGTCATCCCAGGAAGGCAAAATAGAGGATGACGATCATGCCGAGTATGATACGGTAGACACCGAATATTTTAAAGTCATGTTTTCTGATGTAACCCAGAAGCATGCGGATGGCAAAAATGGATACGACAAAGGAGACAAAGGTTCCGATTAGCAGGAGAATCCATTCTTCCCCGGAAAACATGCCTGTTTTCAGGAAATATTTCAGCAGCTTCAGACCGCTGGCGCCGGCCATGACCGGTATGGCAAGAAAGAAGGAAAATTCACTGGCTACATAACGGGAGCAGCCCAGAATGACAGCGCCCAGGATGGTTGCGCCGCTTCTGGAAGTTCCGGGAATTGCCGCCAGCACCTGGAAACAGCCGATGAAAAAGGCTGCCTGATAGGTAAGTGCCTCCAGAGAATCCATTGTCGGCTGTTTTTTTCTGCTCTCAATGACAAGAAAGGCAATACCGTACAGGATCAGGGTTGCAGCGATTATGTATACACTGGACAGATAGTCCTCCAGAACCGTATCAAGGGGCAGTCCCGCAATCACGATGGGAATACATCCCACAGCCACCTTTTTCCACAGTGTGTAGGTCTCCTGTTTTTCAGCGGCGCTTTTCTTTGGAGAAAGGGGGTTCAGCTTGTGGAAAAACAGGACCAGAACAGCCAGTATGGAGCCGAACTGGATCACTACTTTGAAGACTTCAAAAAATTCCGGTGTGGAGGTCATGGGCCAGATATTGTCAAACAAGATCAAATGCCCCGTGCTGCTGATGGGCAACCATTCTGTGATACCCTGTATGATACCGAGAATGACCGCCTTTAAGATTTCAATAAAATCCATGAATACTTTTCCTTTCTGTGATGCCCGTCGTGAGTCGTGAGATTACTGGTTGTTTGGTGTTTCGATGCGGCGGATTTCCTTTGTGCGGATTTCCTTGCAGAGAGCATCAATGAAATCATCCAGGGATTTCTGGCCTTCATCACCAAGGAAACGGCTTCTGACTGCCACTTTTCCTTCTGCTTCTTCCTTTTCTCCCACAACGATCATGTAAGGAACTTTTGCGAGCCTTGCCTCACGGATCTTGTAGCCAATCTTTTCGGAACGCTCGTCTATGGTGCAGAGGATACCGTTTTTCTTTAACTCGCTTTCTACTCTGACCGCGTAATCCTGGTATTTTTCAGAGATGGGAAGGATACGGACCTGTTCAGGGCAGAGCCAGGTGGGGAACATGCCGGCATATTTTTCAATGAGCCATGCCAGAGTCCTCTCATAGCAGCCGATGGAGGTTCTGTGGATAATGTACGGGCGGACTTTTTCTCCGTTCTGGTCAATATAGTACATGTCAAACTGTTCAGCCAGCAGTGCATCCCACTGTATGGTGATCATGGTATCCTCTTTGCCGTATACATTTTTGGCGTTGATATCTACCTTGGGGCCGTAGAAGGCGGCTTCTCCCACATCCTCCACAAAAGGAACATCCAGTTCCACTAAAATGCTGCGGATATGCTGTTCCGTCTGTTCCCATACCTCGGCATCGCCGATATACTTTTCTGTATTTTCCGGGTCCCATTTGGATAAATGATAAGTCACATCATCCTGAAGTCCCAGTGTGGTCAGACATTTCTTGGCAAGAGCCAGACAGCCTTTGAATTCTTCCACCATCTGATCCGGACGGACGATCAGGTGGCCTTCCGAAATGGTGAATTGGCGGACACGTGTCAGGCCGTGCATTTCCCCGGAATCCTCATTTCGGAACAGTGTAGAGGTTTCGCTGTAGCGAAGAGGCAGGTCGCGGTAGGAGCGCTGTCTGGATTTATATACATAATACTGGAAGGGGCAGGTCATGGGACGCAGAGCAAACACTTCTTTGTCCGTCTCCTCATCTCCCAGAACAAACATGCCGTCCTTGTAGTGGTCCCAGTGACCGGATATCTTGTATAAGTCACTTTTGGCCATGAGGGGTGTCTTGGTACGGATATAGCCCCAATTGTTGTCCTCCTCATCCTCGATCCATCTCTGGAGTGTCTGGATGATCTTAGCGCCTTTTGGCATCAGCAGGGGAAGGCCCTGTCCGATCACATCAACGGTGGTGAATAATTCCATTTCACGTCCAAGCTTGTTGTGGTCACGTTTTTTGATCTCTTCCAAGTGCTGGAGATATTCGTTCAGCTCATCCTTTGTGGAAAAGGCGCTGCCGTATATTCTCTGCAGCATGGGTTTGCTGGAATCCCCTCTCCAGTAAGCACCTGAGGAGGAAGTCAGTTTAAACGCTTTGATGCCTTTTGTGTTCATAAGATGAGGTCCTGCGCACAGATCAACGAAATCTCCTTGTGAGTAGAAGGAAATCTCAGCATCTGCGGGAAGGTCTGTGATCAGTTCCACTTTGTAGGGTTCTTCTTTTTCTGTCATGAGGCGGATGGCCTCCTCTCTTGGGAGAGTGAAGCGTTCAAGTTTGTTTCCTTTCTTGATGATCCGTTTCATCTCTTTTTCCAGTTGGTCAAGGTCCTCTCTGGAAAATGGTTCTGCCTCAAAGTCATAGTAGAAGCCGGTGTCGATTGCCGGCCCGATTGCCAGTTTGGCATTGGGAAACAGATGTCTGACAGCTTCAGCCAGTACATGAGAGCAGGTATGGCGGACAACACGAAGTCCTTCCGAATCTCTGGCTGTGAGAATGTTCAGGCTGCAGTCCTTGTGGATGACAGTTCTTAAATCCACGATCTGACCGTCCACCTGGCCTGCGCAGGCAGCCCGTGCCAGTCCTTCGCTTATGTCAAAGGCAATGTCAATGACTGATTTGGACTCCGTATATTCTTTTACGGAGCCGTCTTTTAATGTGATCTTCATTCTTTTTTCCTCCATGAGTAATTGATTAAAATAAAAAAACCCTGAACAATCCTAAGACTGTTCAGGGACGATAAACAAGATACCGCGGTTCCACCCTTTTTGCAAATACCACTCATTCAGACGATAACGGTGTCGGCCGGACTTTATTAAAGCCGCTCCAGGGTGGTCTTCAAATGTTTCCCCATAGAATGCTCACACCGTATGCATTCCTCTCTGCATGGATAGACATTTTACTCTTCCTGTCTACGCGTTGGTTCATATGGCAGAATGCAGCGGCAGACCTGTTGAAAGGCTGCGGATACATTCTGAATTGGTGTTTAGCATATCATCTATGGGCGTGAATGTCAAGTCAGGAGCGTGAGGATTTTCAGGGACGGAGATAGTTTTTCATGTTTTTCAGCGCGTGCTTTTCCAGACGGCTGACCTGAGCCTGGGAGATGCCGATTTCCCGGGCAACCTCCATCTGGGTTTTTCCTTCGTAGAAACGCATTTCGATAATGTGTTTTTCCCTGTCATCCAGGCGTTTCATGGCCTCCTTCAGGGACAGATCCTCAATCCAGTTTTCCTCTCTGTTCTTTTTATCACTGATCTGATCCATAACATACAGGGTATCCCCGCCCTCTGTGTATACAGGTTCGTAGAGGCTGACCGGGCTTTGGATGGCATCCAGGGCATAGACAATGTCTTCTTTTTCAATGCCAATCTCCTCGGCAATCTCATTGATGGTAGGCTCTTTGAGATTTTTCTTGACGTAATTTTCTTTGGCATAGATGGCTTTGTACGCTGTATCCCGGAGAGAACGGCTGACCCGGATAGAGTTGTTGTCGCGCAGATACCTGCGGATCTCACCGATGATCATGGGAACCGCATAAGTAGAAAATTTCACGTTCAGTGTCGTGTCGAAATTGTCAATGGCCTTCATCAGCCCAATGCAGCCAATCTGGAAGAGATCATCTACATTTTCGTTGCTGGCGGAGAAGCGTTTGATGATACTGAGCACCAGCCTCAAATTTCCCTTGATATATAATTCTCTGGCTTCCGTATCTCCCTTTTTGATCCGCTCGAACAGAATGTCTTTCTCTTCATTGGTAAGTACAGGGAGTTTGGAAGTGTTCACACCGCATATTTCAACTTTATTAAGTGCCATTGCAAGAATCCTCCTGGAAATTTTAATGTCTAGTAAAATGATTCTCACCTGGTGCGGACAATATACGACAACCTGGAAAATTTAATAAAGTTTTAGCCCTTGACAATTCAGAAAAACAGATATAAAAACCCCTTGTTTTCAACAAAATTGTTTGGAAAACAAGGGGTTTGGGTTATGGTTAAAGCTGTTCAAACCGGGGAATGGTAATCACTTCCCCGCCTTTCATGGCGGATTCATGTGCACAGATTCCGGTGCCGGTCCAGTAGGCGCCCATGATATCATCGATGGCGGGTTTTCGGTCTTCCAGGATGGAACGGACGAATTCATGTACCAGGTGGGGGTGAGAACCACCGTGTCCGCCGCCTTGCTTAAAAGAGAGGTGTGTATTTTCATTGTTGTAAACCGTATTGGTGGTGAAGGATGCAATCTCATCAGGTAGAAGGTGAGCATAATCAGGTATCCTGACCCGTTCCTCCAGAATTTCTCCGCCTCTGCTGGATTCTTCTTTTTCTTCATTCAGGATATCCACTTTCTGCAGTGCTCCTGTTCTGGTGTAGATGACAGGATCTTCCTCTGCAAGCTGCTGCCACTCAAAGCTTTTATTCTCCCCATATACACGGAAACACTCAGAATAACTTCTGGCAACTCCGTATAAAAAGCGCTCCATCTCAATTGTGATATCACTGTCCTGAAGGGTGATAAAGGCTGCTTCAAAAGCGTAAGGGCATCCATACGGTTCTTCCAGTTCGCGGCGGACTTTACCTGAACCTCTGGCGTATACTTTTTCCGGCAGATGTCCCGCAAGCATCAGACACGGTGCAACCGCATGGGTGGGATGCATAAGGGGAGGAAAACCTTTCCAGTAATCAGGCCAGCCTTCCATATCCTGATAGTGGGCGCATGTCATGTACTGCAGACGACCAAGTTCCCCTTTCTCATACAGTTCTTTCAGATAGAGAAATTCCCTCTGGAAGATGGTGGTTTCCATGAACATATAATTCTTGCCTGCGGCCTTTCTTGCGGCAATAACCTGTTTTAATTCCTCCAGGCTCATGCCCATGGGGATTGTGCAGCCGCAGTGTTTTCCTGCATTCAGCACCCGTACAGAAAACGGTGCGTGTGTGGAAGGCGGCGTCACCAGATGGACGGCATCGATCTCGGGTATATCCAGTACATCCTGCAAGTCAGTGAAGCACTGGCTTTGGGGGATGCTGTACCGTTCTCTGGCAAGGTCCAGAAGTTTTTGATTTTTGTCTACAACATAGACCTTATCCACATCGGGATGCCTGCAGTAGATGGCAACGAATTCCAGTCCAAAGCTCAGCCCAACCAGGGCTACATTTAATTTTTTCATATTCAAAGTCCTCCTTTTCTTCTGTACATAAGATTTTAGTCCAGATACACGTATCAGGGAATGAAGATAACTTTTGAATCAGAGCGAAATAATCGAAAAAACAGACAGGTTTTTTTGCGGATCAGTACATATTTTATTTTTAAGCCGTAAAAAACTTAAAAATACAACAGGTGGAAAAAAGATAAGGAATTTGAAAATTTTTTAAGAAGGAACGGTAAAAAGTCAAATAATATATTTATTCTAAAAATAACAGGGATATGTTTTAATGTGTTTATAGCAATTCCGAAACAGCCGGCGTTTTGAAAATGCAAAGAAGGGTACAGTAAACCGTTAAAAAATTGTAAGGAAAAGAAGGTATGAAGGTATGAAAAGAAAAAAAGTGACAGCCGTACTGATGGCGGCAGCAATGATATTAGGGACCACAGCGTGCGGTAGTTCCGACAGTGGTCAGGAGAACAAGAAAGAAGAAAGCACCGAGAATGAAAAAAAGGAAGACAGCCGGGAGAACAGTGATAAGGGAGATTCTGCAGAGATTACACTTCTTATGACAAATGACTGGGTTGATGAATCCACGGACCTTGGCGGGGAGTTTACAAAGACTATCAGGTATTATGAGGAGGAACATCCCGGTACAAAAATCACGCTGCAGGGAGCTTCCCAGCAGGATATTAAGGAATCTTTTCAGACAGCGGCCCTGGCAGGCGGCGGTGCAGATATTGTGATTATGGATAATTCAGGACATGCCATTGATTTGGCGGCAATGGGTCTTCTATATCCTTTGAGTGAACTGGCCACGCCGGAGGATCTGGTTTCCCAGTATCAGGAAGGGCCGCTGAATTCCGGTAAGTTCCAGGGAGAATATTACTCGGTTCCCTGGTACATGGACTGCTGCGGTCTGTACTATAACAAGGAACGTCTGGATGAACTGGGACTCTCAGTTCCCACAAACTGGGAAGAGCTTTCCGATGCCCTTGAAAAAGTGAAGGAGGCCGGATACGGCGGAATCATCACCTATCAGAGTGCATATGCGTTTTATTCCTTCTTCTATCAGAATGAATGCCCGGTCATTGATACCAGCGGTGAGACACCATCTGTGGTGATCGATAATGAACAGGGGAAAGAAGCCTGGGACTATATCTGCAGCATGATTGAAAACGGAGGGCTGGTAGAATCATTTAAAGAGGCCACAACATGGGATAAGGTTTATGAAAGCTTTGCCAATGGAGAGGCCACCTTCCTTCTGGGCGGGGACTGGTGTGCAAACGGTGTTGACGGCATCAATCCTGATCTGGATTATGGGATCACCACCATGGTGGAAGGAAAGACACAGGCAACCGTACTGGGAGGCTGGACCTGGAATATCAACGCTAACAGTAAGAACCCGGAATTGGCATATGATCTGATCCAGTACATCAATTCCGAAAAAGGAGATCCGATTCTGGCAGTCCAGGGAAAGATTTCCGCACGTAAGGATTTTGATTATGCAAAAGCGCTGGAGGGAAAAGAACGCCTGAAGGTATTTACAGATGAGTTCCCATATACCTGTGCCCGTCCGGCTGTTATCAATGAAAAGGCCATCGACGAACTGATCACCAATGCAATCCTGGAGGTGGATTACGGAAAGGCAACAGCAGAGGAAGCGCTTAAGTCCCTGACGCAGAAATTAAACGAGAACATTGCATCTAACTATAAGTAGACAAGAAAGCGGGTTATCGTCTCTCCGGCGCAGCCGGGGAGAGCTGCCCGTCCTGAGGTGGGATTATGGGAAGAAAACAAAAAAGGGCGGGACTGGAACTGAAGAAAAACTGGCCTGGGTATCTGCTTCTGGCACCGGCAGTTGCGGCAGTCCTGACCCTCTCAATCTATCCGCTGTTCCGCGGTATTTATCTTAGTTTTGTCAATTACAATCTGGTTCGTCCAAAGGACAGTATCTTCAATACCTTTGCAGGACTGGAAAATTATAAGAATATATTTGCCAACAAGATTTTTCTGCAGTCTATCGGAAATACAGTAAAATGGACACTGGTGAATCTTGTGATACAGCTTGTGGCAGCCATGCTGCTGGCGCTGGCACTGAATATGAAACTGAAAGGAAGGTCTGTATACCGCACTTTGATTCTGGTGCCCTGGGCTGTTCCGCACGCGATCGCGGCAATGACATTTACCTTTTTATATAATGCAAATGTGGGAATCATCAACATACTTGCCGTAAAGTTAGGAGCTATCACGGAATCCATCTCCTGGCTTGGAAATATCGGCTCTGCCTTCTGGTGTGTGGTTCTTGTGGCAATCTGGAAGGGGATTCCGTTTCAGATGATATTTATTCTGGCTGCGCTGCAGGGCATTCCCGGTGATGTATATGAGAGCGCTGAAATTGACGGGGCCAGCCGTTTCCAATGCTTTTGGAGAATCACGCTGCCTATCATCAAGGAACCGCTGGCAATAGCCACAATCCTGAATCTTATAGGTATTGTGTCCTGCTTTAACACCATCTGGCTGATGACCGGCGGCGGCCCCCTGTACAGTACGGAGATACTTTACACCTTTGCCTACCGTGAGGCCTTCATCAACCATAACTTCGGTACAGCAGCGGCGGCGTCTGTGATCTTATTTATTTTCATGGCAGTATTTTCCGGGATATATCTGCGCATGGTAAGTGAGAAAGAGTAGAGGAGGGGCAAATGCTGAATAAAAAACAGAAAAAGAATATCAGAATGGCAGGTGCTTATATCTTTACAGTTCTGATGGTATTTATTGCTGTGGCGCCGTTTGTGTACGTTGTGCTGACAGCGCTGAAAACACAGGAGCAGATATATGATCCAAAGCAGATTATTCCTACATATGTGACATTTGAAAATTTCCGCCATGTGATTTTTGAATCAAATTTTGTCAGATATTTTATGAACAGTATATTTATTACGGCAGTGACAACGGTTATTTGTATGGTATTGTCTGTCATGGCTGCATATGGGCTGACAAGGTACCGCATTTTGGGCGCCGGGAAAATCAAGATGGCAGTACTGATGACGAGAATGTTTCCGGGAATCCTGCTGTGTATACCGTATTATATTATCATGAAACATTTTCAGCTCATTGACAGTTATGTGGGGCTGATACTGATGTACTGTTCCTTTACTCTTCCTTTTGCCATCTGGAATACCTGTGCATTTTTTTCCACGATTCCGTGGGAACTGGAGGAGTCAGCCATGATCGACGGATGCAGCAGATTACGTTCCTTTTTCTCCGTTATCTTTTACGTGGCAAAACCGGGACTGTTTGTGACAGCGCTTTTCTGTTTCATGTCATCCTGGGATGAATATATGTATGCATCCATTTTCATCAATACAACACTAAAAAAGACCATTCAGGTGGGAATGCAGGATTTTATCGGACAATACTCTGTGGACTGGGGATTATTGATGTCAGCAGTGGTTATCAGCCTTGTTCCCATATTGCTGTTCTTCGCATTAGTGCAGAAGAACCTTGTGGAAGGACTGTCTGCCGGAGCTGTGAAGGGGTAGCTTTAAGGGTTGGCGCACAAAATGTGCGGCAGCCCTGTTTTGCTGAGTAGGAATTGCGGAGAACGCCATATAGCTCAGACAAGCTTCGCGATGGGCCGGACTGGAAAGTAATGGGAACACAAGGCGAAAAGTTGACAAAAAGATTTAAGATATTAGAATGAAGGATAAAAGAGGGCGGATACCGTATGGAGAGGGAAAGAAGCAGACATTTCAGTCTGAAAAACAAAAGTATCAGGACACAGCTCATTGTGTACATGGGGTGTTTTGTGGTCCTGCCGTTGTGTCTGGCACTTATGTTTCTGAACATTTATTTACAGAGGGTTACAACAGAAAATATGACCAGTTATGATTCAACACTTCTGTCTCAGATCAAAGCAAACGGAGATCAGATGATTGAAGTGACCAACTACTCTACCAGTATGATGATGACCAGCAAAAGTGTATTGGAGAATCTGCGCACGATGGCTCGTTCCGGGGACAGTTATGATCTGTATCGGGCTAAGACGGAGCTGTCAGCAAGGCTGTCCGAGATGGAAAGCTCAGTTCTGAATGCAGTGGGGGGCAAAATTGCCATTTTGACAAACTCCGGATATCTGATCGGTGCACACAATCTGAGCCGTACTTCCGTAGATTATGAAGGACAGGACTGGTATCAGCAGATTGTATCCAATGGACGAAAAACCACTTTCTGCACAGAACTGCAGGATTTTTTTGCAGAGATGACCACATATCCTATACGGGAATACCGCTATCTCTACATCGGCAGAAGTGTGTTGGATTATTCCGGCGAGAAGCTGGGGGTTCTTCTCATTCAGCTCTCCGGTACAAAAATATGGGGGAAATTCACGCAGGCCATGGTGCCCCTGGACGAGGGGACTTTTTATATTTTTGACGGCAGCAGGGAAATGCAGATGGAATATAATGGGGAAAAAGATGGGCTGGTGCAGTTACTCATAAAAGAGGAACCTGTGTGGAGGAAAGAAGCTGATACCATTATCCAGGGAGTTTTGAAAAATGGTTATAAGTACATGGCAGTTTCTATGGAGCACGGCGGGAATACTTTGGTGTACGCCGTTCCGGGCAGGGTCTATCTGGAGGGAAATCTTAGGATTTCCAGAAATATTCTCGGAATGGTTCTGCTTTTAATTGCCGCCACCATAATCACCATGATTTATTTTTCCAGGAAACTGTCAAGGCCACTTACGAATCTGGTGGAGAATCTGGAAAACTCTGAGAACGGAATCCTGAAGATTCAGGAGCCGGAACAGTCATTTCTGGAAATACATAAATTTATTGCAAGCTACAACAGGGCGGGACTGAGGATAGAAGAACTGATTGAAAAGGTGAAGACAGAAAGCCATCTGAAAGAGAAGGCTCATTATGAGATGTTGATGTCGCAGATCTCTCCGCATTTTATATTCAACACCGTGAATTCTATCCGAATCATGGCCAGGGAGGAGCAGGATGTGAGGACCTCCCGTGCATTGGAATCCCTGGGGGAGATCCTGCACGGTGTCTATGACAACAGAAACGGCATGACAACAGTGGGACAGGAGACAGCGCTTTTAGAGGCCTATGTGGATATTATGAAATTCAGATTCGGAAATTCTTTTCAGTATTATAATGTGATCCCCACGGATTTATATTTCTATGAGATCCCTGCATTTACCATGCAGCCTATTGTGGAAAATGCTATTCTGCACGGCGTAAAAGATGTGACGGCGGGGCAGATCATTGTCTCAGCAGTGGAATATGAGCATGATTTTCTGATTTCCATATTTAACAACGGAAATTCTGCAGATAAGGATATGGTGGAGGAGATGCTGAAAAGTCCGCACAGGAATCAAAGGACATTTACCGGTATGGGGCTTTACAATGTGAACTCCCGTTTAAAAATGCTGTACGGGGACAATTATGGGCTGATATTCAATGAACAGGTAAAAGCGGGATTTGAAATATGGATTCGGATTCCAAAGAAAACGGAATTTCAGGCACATTCACGGGCAGAAAGGAAAGGGTATGAAGAATAAGGTATTGATCATAGAAGATGAGATATTGGCCAGAGTCGGCCTGCATCAGCTCCTTGATTGGGAGGCTCTTGGATTTATTCTGCTGGAGGATGCAAAGGATGGACAGGAAGCAATCCAATCCATAGAAAATAATCATCCGGACATTCTGCTTCTTGACCTGAATATACCGAAAGTGAACGGACTGCAGATTCTGGAATATTTAAATAAAAATAATCTGGACTGTAAAGTTATTGTTATAAGCTGTAATGAAGAATTTGAGATGGTAAAAGAGGCTATGAAGCTGGGGGCATATGATTATCTGCGGAAACTGAATCTCTCTTCCCAGGAGCTGAAGGAAATTCTTTTGAAATGCAGGGCAGAAAAGCAGCCGTTTTTCCGTGTCCGGGAAATACGGTATGAGGAGATTATCAGCCACACAGGAAAAGACATCTTTCAGGATGTGGGGACTTACCGGACGCTTCTGTGTATTCTGCCCCATAAAGAAAAACAGGATGGGATATTTTCTGTTACCGAGCAGTGCAGAGCGTGGTTTCAGAAGCGCGGGCAGGAATATCTGCAGATTCACAAAGGGGCGCAGTGCTGTTATTTTGTGTTTGACAGCCGGTTTCCGGGAGAATTTTATGAGGAGCTTTACCAGATATTGATGCAGCGCTGTCTGATAAAGTTATATTTGGGAATCTATGAGGGTGTCATGAAGGAAGAGACGGACATTAACCGGGCCATTGCCCTTGCAGAGCAGATTCAGATGATGAGCTATTATGATGAAGAGCAGAGAATACATTATTTTACAGAAAAAATACCGGCGAAAGAACATAGTCCAAATAGAATGACGCATATGCAGGCAGAGCTGAAGAAGGCGGTAAGTGAATTGGACAGGGAGGAGATAAAAAAGACTATAACACATATTTTCACGGCTGTATATGAAGAACGGTATATAAATATGAATGTGCTGCGGCGTATTTTTATGGATATGCTTGGGGTATTCTCTATGACTGCCCAGGGATTAAACGGGGCTATTGAGGAAATTGAAGTGCGCGGTGATAATTGTCATTATCAGTCACTGATGATGAGCAGCAGTTTGTCAGAAATAGAAAAATGGTTTTTGAAATTTACAGATGCTTTTTATGAGCGGTTTTTGATTGATTATAAATGCAGCCGTTCTGAGATTCTCTGCAGTGTTTTTCGTTATATTGATACGCATCTGCGGACACAGATACATCAGTCAGAAGCAGCCAGAGAAATCGGTGTTTCCAGTGCCTATCTGAGTACAGTATTTAAAAAGGAGATGGGGCAGAATTTTATTGAATATGTGAATATGAGGAAGGTGGAGCTGGCAAAGGAAATGTTGGAGAAGGGTTATCTCGTATATGAAATTTCTGACGTATTGGGATTTGAGAACTGTACATATTTTTCAAAAGTGTTCAAAAAATATACGGAAATGTCGCCGGATACGTTCAGGAAAGAGAGAGGAAATAAAAAGTTGTAAATGACAATATATAGATTGCAAATGCAAAATGAATATGATATCATAAAAATTGAGGAACAACCGTGTGAAAGGGTGGCTTGACCTTCATTCTATAGAGAATGGAGGTGGTGCACATGAAGAACAAATTCAGTTTTAATGATCTGATGCAGTTCGGAATTTTTCTGATCGCACTACTGACTTTCATTTACTTGATGAGTCATTAGTTTACATAGAAAAACCACCCTTAAACTTTGACGAGCGGGGGTGGATTTTCTACTTTTGCATAGGTCAAACCACTTTGGACGGTTGTTCCTTTTCTATTTACAATATATCATATTAGCAGGTGAAATTCAATAGGTTTTGAAAATCTAATTCATGAATAAAACGATTAAATAATTTGTTTATATCAAGATATAGATTGCAAATATAAATATAGGTATACAAAACAGACCACAGACAAGCATAAATAATAAGCAGTCATGTCCTGTCAATGAATGCATGGATCAATACAGGAAGTTTGCAGTAAACAGTATTGCTAGGGGTAAAAATACAAGAATGTATTATAAGATTTGTGTAAAGTGTCTTAGAACGGCGGGTGGGTCAAATATGCAAAATCGCAAAAGGGAATATAGAACTATGATTTAAGATTAAAAACGGAAAACCCGTTGATAAATTTAAAATGAGGTGATATACTACAATTATCTGAAAAAATATAAACACCAAAATCGTGTATAAATTTGGAGGTAATTATGAAGCTTCTTCGTATTACAGCGGAAGGATTACCGCTTTTTAAGGAAAAATTGGATTTGAGCTTTTATGCACAGCAGAGAGTTGTAGAAGAACATAAGAACATTTTGTGTCCATTATTTTCAAATATTTATTTGAATTCTGCAAATGGATTCATTGGTATTAATGCCTCAGGAAAGACTTCTGTACTGAAGGTGATTTTGCTTGTATTGGAAATGATCAATAATGAACCAATCAACCACATTGAGACCAGAGATATTTTGGGGGATGCACAAGAAGTTAAATTGAATTCGTATTTCTTTTCGAGAAAGACTAAAGAGATTTGTCGATTGGAAACGATTATTACGTCTCGTAAGAGCAAGTCGGAAGGGGCAAGTTACAGTATTGTTTCAGAGTCTTTATGGACAAAGAATGTAGATGAGGTAACTACCCGTAAAGCAATGTTAGATTTTGATGGAAGAGAGCCGGCAATAATCAGAAGTGGTCAGGAGGCATTTTTATCTGATGATGTAAGTATAATGATTGCCAAAAATAAAAAGACAAAGGAACATGTGCGTATTGTCAATCTCTTGAAATATACGAATGTGAATGTGCTTCCGTTCTCGGAAGATATACCTGCAGAGGTTATCACGTTCCTAGATCCAACAATTGAGAGCCTGCATTTTGATGAAAAGGACCAAAAGCCCTTAATCCATCTGAAATTTAAGGGAAAAGAAGAAATCCTGTTTCATAACCCTGTAGAATTGAACAACTACCTTTCCTCTGGTACTGTAAAAGGAATGATAACTTTTACCTTGGCTCAGGAAGTACTGCAAAACGGTGGATATATTGTTGTAGATGAAATTGAGAATCATTTTAACAAAGAAATTGTTACAACGCTGATGCGTTTCTTTATGGATAGCAAGCTGAATAAGAATGGTGGTACACTTGTTTTTTCTACACATTATCCGGAACTACTGGATGAATATGATCGCAATGACAGCATATTTATTACCAGAAATCGCAATGGTATTACGGTAGAGAATTTATCTAATATACTGAAACGAAATGATATCAAGAAGAGTGATGCATACCAGAGCGGTTTCCTTGAAGGTACAACTCCAACATATGAGGCTTATATGCAGCTAAAGAAAAGTATAGCAGCAGCCCTTATATAGGAGGTGCCTATGGAATTAGCAGAATATAAGGCGTGTATCTGTGAGGGTTCAGCTGAAAATGCAATCATGGATATACTCTTGGATCATGAACTTTTAATCTTTTCCAGAGAAGAGATGATTGAAGAGGAAGTGATCCGTTGCAGAGAAGGCAAGAAGTTTGAGGAAAAGTACTTGAGAAAAGGATTTATGAATAAGATTTCTGTTATAAGGATTCTTGACTCAAGGCGTGAAAACTTTAAGCTTAGTAAGGCATATGCCAATAAGGTGGATGTCATAAATGTGATTACGGCTCCGGAAATTGAAATGCTAATCATTTTTAATGAGGATAAGTACAAGGAATTTAAGAAATCCGGGAAGAAACCAAGTGGTTTTTGTAAAGAAGATTTGAAGATGGCAGAGGTAAAGTCCTATGATTTTGTGAAGGATTACTTCAGCAATCCGACAGTTCTTGTGGCAGCTATAAAAAAGTATCATGAATTGTCGAAAGTTCAAAAGGGTGAATATACTTTATTGGACTTGTTGCGATAGTAATAATCAAAATGTTGAAAGGCGCTTGCAGAGGTGCAGGCGCTTTTCTTATGCTAAAAATCAGGAAGGAGGGATCCCGATGGCAGTAAGCATCAAAGAGCCGGTTCCGGCAAAGGGAATGCCCGATTGCCCGGAATGGATTTTAAAGGAGTTACAGATTGTTTCCGAACATCCCCCTATGCTATAATCTATTTGTAAGACATTATACAGTAAGACTAAGGTAACTGACAACGATGTTTGTAATAAACAGGCAGGGGGGAAAAAATATGGAAAAAAATTGTATATCTAAAATAAAAAACGAACCAAAGATCAAGAATAAACTCATCCAGGCTGTCAGAGGACAGCTTGAACAGCGTGCGGCGTGGCTGTATCTTCTTTGTGATGAAGCCGGAAAAAGAGGGCTTGACTGGGAAGATTTCGGAAGCGCGGCAATCCGCCGCTGTGGCCTGGGGCAGGGGGCGGAGTTAGTAAAACAAGGAGGGACCAATAGTCTGAGAGGTCTCAGAAAACAGTTATTTACAAAACCTGCCCAGTGGGTATTTGAAATGAAGATCAGAAAAAGCACTGACAAAGAGCTGGCCATTGATTTTCATTACTGTCCGTTAGTAAAAGCCTGGCAGAAAGCCGGCTGTACAGACGAAGAAATATCGAAACTCTGTGACATAGCCATGTGCGGCGACCACGGCATTGGAGAGGCTTACGGCGGCCGTCTGAAACTTCTGAGATCCATAGCCAAAGGTGATGATGTATGCCGTTTATATTATCATAAAAAGTAATACCTGTGACGGTTCACAGTCCTGCCTTGGGGCAGCAAGGTGAACCGCAGTCATGCCGCACCGTATCAAACATAAGGAGAATACATGAATATTGTCAATTTTACACGTGAACATATTGCAAACGCAAAGAAACTTGCCCTGTCATGCTACCAAGAGGAGCAGAACAGGGTACCGGATCTTCCGGGTGCCAAGGAACTAACCGACTTAACATATTTTGCTGACAACGGCCTGGGAGCAGCAGCATACGAAGGCAATACGATGACAGGCTTTCTGTGCTGTACAGAACCGTTTGACCATGCGTTTGGATCAACAGATGCCAAAGGGATATTCTCTCCTATGGGCACTCATGCAGCAGTGAGGCAGAACAGAGCAGACATATACGCTGCCATGTACCGGTTTGCCGCACGGAAATGGGTCAGAGCCGGTGCGGTCAGCCACGGCATCTGCTTATATGCTCACGATGAAACGGCGCAGCAGCAGTTTTTTCGCTATGGTTTTGGCATGCGGTGTATCGATGCTGTCCGAACCATGGAGCCGATAACCTGTATCCGAAATGAAAACTATGAAATCGAGGAGCTTACCCCGGAAACAATTTCTCTGGCGTATCCGCTGGAACTTATGCTGATGCGTCACTATTACAGCAGCCCGTTTTTCATGAACCGTGCCGCAGCGGCACAGGAAGACTTCTGCAGCACATTTACAGCAGAAGAAGAACGATGTTTTATATCCAGGTATAAAGGTCAGCCATGCGCATACCTGAAAATTTCCCAGTCCGGTGAAACCTGTATTACCGAAATTCCGGAGTATCTGCACATAACAGCAGCATACTGCCTTTCGGAACACCGGGGCAAAGGCGTATTTCAGAACCTTCTTAATTATGCGGTTGATTTATTAAAAAAAGAAGGCTATGCGTATCTGGGTGTAGACTATGAGAGTCTTAACCCGACCGCATATGCCTTCTGGCAGAAATATTTTTCAGCGTATACCCACGGTCTTGTCCGTCGTATTGATGAACATATTCTGCAGGTATCAGAGCGTATCTAAGCTCTTTATGTAGTAATCGGACTGAAAAGCGCAGATCCGGGGTTATCCAAGATATCCTTTCAGCAGTAAAAAGGTATTTTTCATTCCCTCCACGTGGCTTCTCTCATATCCATGGGAAGCGTACACGCCTGCGCCGATCAGTCCATGCCGCACGTCATATCCCGCGGTCAGCGCCACATCCGCATCTGACCCGTAATGGGGATACACATCCACCGCATAAGCAAGTCCCATATCCCGGGCGGTCTTCACTAAAGATGTAACCAGGTCATAGTGATAAGGCCCCCTGCTGTCCTTGGCACAGATGGATACCTGCCGTTCCGTACAGCTAAGGCTGTTGCCGACACATCCCATATCTACGGAGATCACATCCTTTACCCCATCCGGGACAGAAGCGGCCCCGCCGTGGCCAACTTCCTCAAAGACGGTCATGTGCTGATAGACCCTGTTTTTCAGGGAGACATTTTCATCTTTTACATATTTTGCGTAGCCCAGCAAAATGGCAGCGCTGAGTTTGTCATCCAGAAAACGGCTCTTGATATATCCTGATTTTGTTATCACAGTCCTGGGTTCAAAACATACATAATCCCCTGTAGAAATACCAAGCGCAGCCACGGACTCTTTATCGGTGACCGGTTCGTCCAGCACAATTTCCACAGTATCGAATGATCTTCCGGTCTTGTCATATTCCCCGTTTACATGAATGGAAGCATTGACAAGCTGACAGGTGCCCTCATAAATGCCGTCAAAGCGTGTGACGATCCGGCAGTTTTCCGCTTCCGCGTTATTAGCATTCATACCGCCGATGGGTGTAATCTTCAGCCGTCCGTTTTCCTTGATCTCAGAGACCATGGCCCCAAGCGTGTCCACATGTGCCTCCAGGAGAACACCGTGTTTTACGTCGCCGCTTTCCAGATCCACCAGCACACCGCCCTTGACGGTTTTCTGCGGATGGTATCCCAGCCGTTCATACTCTGCCATCAGGTAATTGGCAGCCTTTTGGGTGTATCCGGAGGGACTGTCAATTGCCAGCAGATTTTTCATTTGCTCCAGAATATAATCCAGATATTTGTCCATAATGATATCCCTTTTCTTTTTTTGTCACATTTCCATCCTTTTTATGTTTTATCCGCCGGGCCATATATACAAATGGTGTATCAAGCAGACTGGTAAATACAAAAATCACATAACTGGATACACAGATGCGCAGAAGCACCGGAAACTGATACATGCCCCAAAACGCGCCAAAAGTATACAGAACAGTATTTAAAAGCTGTGACACCAATGTGGAACCATTGTTGCGGAGCCATAAAAATCCCTCTGCGTTTCCAAAACGTTTTGTTGTAAATGCCCACCATTTATGGTAAGCCCAGACATCAAATTTCTGAGAGACCGCATAGACCAGCAGACTTGCAAACAGCAGGCGCGGCGTATTGGAAAATATGGTATGGAACGCAGGACTTGCCCAGTCACTGGCAGAGGGGGTGTATAAAAGCCACATCTGGGAGATCAATATAAAACAGCAGGAAGTACAGATTCCCAGATTGACCGCCTTCTGGGCCTGCTTCTTGCCGCCAATCTCACTGATGATGTCCGTTACAAGAAAAGACGAGGCAAAGAGCACGTTTCCAAGCGTCTGCTCCATGCCGAAAGCACGCACCATGAGCAAGACCTCAATATTGGCTGTGATAGTACAAAAAACAGTCCATCCATACAGACCGGAAATATCAAAAAAGTAATACGCCAGCAGTACAAAACTATAAATCAGTACCAGGGATAAAATCAATAAAATCTCATTGCTCATACTTGTCACCTACCCCGAATTCCGTATTTTCCATTAAGATATCCACCCGGTCATTTCCTATATAAACAGGATAGAGATTTTCGGCAAAAAGCCGGATCACATCCCGGTCCGGTTTCATTTTCGTGGAATTTTCTACCATAATATTGATACAGACCCTCTCAAACAAAGACAGGCCGGTCTCAATATCTTTTTTCATGGAATTGAGCGTCTGACCTGTCAGCCCGAACAAAAGACACACCTCATCCGCATACTTTGCAATCTCCTGTGGTGATTCGGCAGTAATGCCCTTTTTGAGCACTTTTTCGCGAAAATCAAAATCAAAGGTTTCCACTCCCATTTTAATCTTCAGGCGGATACCCTTCTCAGCAAAAAAGTCCCGTGCCTTTGGAATCTCATCCTTGTGCATCCAGTGACACTCAAAATGCAGTTCATGGATTTCTTTTTCCTCGCAGACACTGCGTATCCGTTCCAGAGTCTTTTTATCCAGGTCACAAAAACTTCCCGAATTGATCACTTCCAGTTTCTTAAAACATCCTGTGACTTTTGCAAGCTCCCTTTCGTTTAAAAGGAAATTGGCCTTCTCATCCCTGGAAAAATCCAGATGATAGTCACAGAAGGAGCAGCGGCGCCATTTGCACCCGTTTCCCCGAAGGAGTAAAATCTCCCTGGGATTTTTTTCCCGTATCACACTGTAACGGTTACTTGGTTCTTGAATACTCATTTTTTCCTCCTTAGTTTTATTTATAGACAGGATGGTTACGAACTGTCTTTGGCAGTTCAGCTTATCTGAACTGTTGCCATTCTAGCAGAAAACATACAAAAATACAAGTGAAAATCATTGACGTAAGACGTCCATATGTACTATACTTACCCATAGGTAACTTTACATAACATAAGTTCAAGGAGGACCTTTACATGAAATGTCCATTTTGCAATCAAGACAACACCCGCGTCATAGATTCCAGACCGGTTCCAGATAATAATTCCATCCGAAGGAGAAGACAGTGTGACGAGTGCGGCAAGCGCTTTACCACTTACGAGAAAATAGAGACGATCCCACTGGTTGTTATCAAAAAAGACCAGAGCCGCGAACAATACGACCGCACCAAGATCCAGGACGGCATCATGCGTGCCTGCTACAAACGCCCCATCTCCGTAGAGCAGATTGAAAAAATCATAGATGAGATCGAAACCGAGATCTTCAACAAAGAAGACCGCGAAATCCCCAGCACCGAAATCGGCGAAATCGTCATGGACAAACTAAAAGACCTTGACGCCGTAACCTACGTCCGCTTCGCCTCCGTCTATCGTGAGTTCAAAGACGTAAACACCTTCATGGACGAATTGAAAAAAATCCTGAATTGATAGGTTTCGTGGAGCGGCGGGCAGATCCAGCCTTGGCCATGTCTCCAAAATAATACTTGCAATCCCCCCACCATTCCGCTACAATAACCATGACAATTAAATAATGAGGGAACTTTAAATGTTTAAAGGAGAAACCATGAAAAGAGCAAGATTAATACCAACACTTCTCTTTGCACTTACCCTGACTATTGTACTCGGCGGCTGCCAAGACAAAAAGGAAAGCGGTAAAGAGTCCAAAAACAACGAAAGTTCCACAGAAACAAAAGCGGAACCAACCATGGGAGGTTCCATTGTAGTAGGAATTCCTCAGGATATTGAGGATAGTCTTGACCCACACAAATCGGTAGCGGCAGGAACAAAAGAAGTCCTATTCAACATTTATGAAGGCTTAGTAAAGCCTGATGAAAAAGGCAATTACATCGATGCAGTAGCCCAGTCGCACACCATTTCAGAGGACGGCAAGACTTACACCTTTACACTTCGTGAGGGCGTAAAATTCCACAATGGAGCGGACGTTACCGTAGACGATGTGAAATATTCGATCGAGCGATGCGCCGGTATCACGGAAGGAACAGAACCGTTGATAGCGGCGTTTTCTAATGTGGAAAACGTCGAAACTCCCGATGACAAAACCATTGTCATTAATTTAAAAGAAGCTGACACAGAATTTCTGGCCTACCTCATTGTGGCTGTCATTCCAAAAGATGCCCAGGATCTGGCAACCAACCCTGTGGGCACAGGTCCCTTTATGTATGCATCCCGGTCTCCCCAGGAGAATATTAAGATCAAAAAATTCGCAGACTACTGGGATACGGAAAACCAGGCATATCTGGATGAGGTCACCTTCAAGGTGGTAAGTGACAGCAATGCTATTGTGACCGGATTAAAGGGCGGCTCTCTGGATATGGTAGCACGCATTGATTCCAACCAGTCTGCCCAGCTTAAAGGTGAGGATTTTACCATCTATGAAGGCGGTATGAATCTGGTGCAGGCATTATACCTGAACAATGGAGAGGCACCCTTTGACAACGTAAAAGTACGTCAGGCACTCTGCTATGCAGTGAACCGCCAGGATGTGCTTGATATGATTGCGGACGGAAAGGGAACCATAATCGGCAGCAGCATGTTCCCTGCATTTGACAAATACTACATGCCGGAGCTGGCAGACAAATATCCGCAGGATGCAGGTAAAGCCAAAGCCCTGCTTGCGGAAGCCGGATACCCGGACGGATTTGACATGACGATCACAGTACCATCCAACTATCAGCAGCATGTGGACACTGCCCAGATACTGGTGGAGCAGTTAAAACAGATTGGTGTCAATGCCAAGATCCAGCTTGTGGAATGGGACAGCTGGCTCAGCGATGTTTACGGCGACAGGAAATTCCAGTCTACAGTAGTCGGTGTGGACGCAGCTTATTTAAGCGGCCGTGCTCTGCTGGAGCGTTTTACCTCTGATTCTTCTAAAAATTTCATTAACTTTCATAATGAAGAGTATGATAAACTCTATCAGCAGGTAAAGAAAAGCACAGACGATAAAGAACAGACAGAACTCTACAAGAAGATGGAAACCATTCTTGCAGATGACGCGGCAAATGTCTACATTCAGGATATGGCTTCAGAGGTTGCTCTCAGAAAGTCATACAGTGGTTTTGAATTCTATCCGCTGTACGTTCTGGATCTGGCAAAAATCTACAAAGTAAAATAAAGCCCGGCCGGATGTACCGGGGAAACATACACGGAAAAGGAGAAAGACAGAATGAAATATATTGTGAAAAAAACAGGAACTCTCATTATAACATTGTTAATTGTCTCTTTTCTGTCCTTTATGGCTTTTTCCGTGATCCCCGGTGATGCGGCAAAATCAAAACTGGGAACAGAGGCCACAAAGGAACAGGTAGAGGCACTGCAGCATGAGATGGGCCTGGATAAACCGGTTCTGGTCCGCTACGGCCTGTGGCTGAAAGATTTTGTAACAGGAGATATGGGTGAGTCCTACAGTTATTCCATGCCGGTGCAGGAGATGATCGCGGATAAAATACCTGTCAATCTTACCATGGTACTCATGGGATTTTTTATCATCCTGCTGTTTTCCATACCTCTCGGCATTTTTACTGCCAGCCATGAGGGCGGGATGCTTGACCGTTTTCTCATGACCTGTAATCAGGTGGTCATGTCGGTTCCCGGTTTTTTTCTGGGTATTTTGATCACATATGTATTCGGACTGGTGCTTAAATGGTTCACACCTGGAGCCTATGTCTCCCCATCCGAAAATTTTGGCGGATTTTTAGCCTACCTCATAGCGCCCAGCATAGCCATCGCTCTTCCAAAAAGCGCAATGGCGGTGAAAATGCTGCGCAGTTCCGTGATCACCCAGCTTCACATGGATTATGTGCGCACTGCTTTCAGCCGCGGAAACAGGACAGGGCGTGTCCTCGGCAGGCATGTGCTGAAAAATGCACTGATTCCGGTGCTCACGTTCTGGGCTATGACCATTGCGGATATTATGGCAAACAGCATTATTCTGGAGCAGGTGTTTACCATTCCCGGCATGGGCAGCCTGCTGATCACCTCCATTTCCAACAGGGATTATCCTGTCGTCCAGGGAATCATTGTGCTGATTGCAGCAATGGTGGTGCTCATCAATTTTACGGTTGACATTTTATACGGAAAAATAGACCCGCGGATACGCATGGATGCTTAGACAGGAGGAGAGAAGATGAGAAAAGACAGAAAAAACAAGTCGGGCAATCTGATCATCGGTGCCTCTCTGGCAGGATTCATGCTGTTATTTCTGCTGATTGGCCTTTTGTACACGCCTTATGATCCTGACGCCATGAGCGGCGGCGCTAAATTCGCGGCACCTTCCCTGGCGCACTTATTTGGATGCGATCAGTTTGGGCGTGATATTTTAAGCCGTGTCATGAAAGGAACAGGCACCACCTTTTTTGTGGGCGCGGCGACCGTTATGATCGGGGGCGGAATCGGCCTTTTGGTGGGGGCGTTTACCGGATATTTTGGTGGATGGCTGGATGAGATCCTTATGCGTTTTAATGATGCGGTTGTCTCTTTTCCAAGTATTTTGCTGGCCCTGGTATTCATCAGTATCTTAGGACCTGGAAAATACAATGTGATCCTGGCCCTTGGTGTTGTGTTCATTCCCAGCTTTGCCAGGATGACGAGAAGTGAATTTATATCCCAGAGGGAAATGGATTATGTGAAAAGTGCAAGGCTTATGGGAGCTTCTCATCTGCGGATCATGTTTATACACATCCTTCCCAATACCCTGCCAACTGTTCTGGCCACGGCTGCCATTGGATTTAACAACGCGGTGCTGGCTGAGGCGGGTATGAGTTATCTGGGAATCGGTGTGCAGCCTCCGGATGCCAGTCTTGGAAGAATGCTGTCTGAGTCCCAGGCATATCTGGCGACAGCGCCCTGGTGCGCTCTTTTTCCCGGGGTGGCGGTTATCCTCCTGGCACTGGGATTTTCCCTGTTAAGTGACGGGCTGCAGAAGAAAGGCGGGAAGTAATATGGCATTACTGGAAATAAAAAATCTGGCAATTGAATTTCATGATACCGTACCGCCCACAAAAATTGTGGAGAACATTTCTTTTTCCATGGAGGAAGGGGAAATACTGGGAATCGTAGGGGAATCCGGTTCAGGCAAAACGCAGACGGCCCTTTCTGTCATGGGTCTTTTGGGCGAACATGCCAAAATGCCCAGAGGAGAGATTTTGTTTCAGGGCAGAGATATTCTGAAGATGCAAAAAGAAGAGTTGTGGAAAATACGGGGCAGAGAGATCGGCATTATCTTCCAGGAACCCATGACATCCCTGAATCCGGTCATGACAATCGGAGAGCAGGTGGAGGAAGCCATGCGGATTCACAGCCATTTCAGTGCCCGGGAACGAAAAGAAAAGGCACTTCAGATGATGAAAAACGTGGAGCTTCCCAATCCGGAGCTTCTGTATGACAAATATCCCCATCAGCTCTCAGGCGGCATGCGTCAGCGTGTCATGATCGCGGCAGCTCTTGTGATGGGGCCCAAGCTTCTGATTGCGGATGAGCCCACCACAGCACTGGATGTGACCATACAGGCCCAGATCTTAAAGCTCCTTCAGAAAATCAACAGGGAACAGGGAACCGCAATTCTCTTTATCTCCCATGACCTGGGTGTTATCCGTCATCTATGCAGCCGTGTTATTGTCATGAACCGGGGAAAAGCTGTGGAACAGGGAAGTGTGCAGGAGATATTTGAGCATCCTTCCATGGAATATACAAAAAAACTCCTGGCAGCCATACCAACCAGAAGAACTTCTCTCAGAAGGCGGTCAGCAGCAAAACAGGAAAGGGGCGGGGCATAATGGAACCTGTACTGGAAGTAAAACACGTAAGTGCATCTTACCGTGAAGGCAAAAAAGAACAGCAGGTGCTGAAGGACATTGATTTTACGGTCCATAAAAACGAGATCCTGGGTCTGGTCGGAGAGAGCGGATGCGGAAAAACCACACTCTCCAAAGCAATCCTGGGATTTGTAAAAGTGCAGGATGGTGAGATCATACATCACACCCGGAATCCCCAGATGATCTTCCAGGACCCCTATTCCTCCCTCAACCCTTCAAAACGTGTGGCATGGATCCTGGAGGAGCCGCTGCGCATGCAGAAAATACCAAAAGAGGAGCGGCGCAGGAAAGTCCTTGCCATGGCAGAAAAGACAGGGCTTTCCAAAGAACACCTGAAACGCCGTCCCCGGGAATTATCCGGCGGCCAGCGGCAGAGAGTGAGTATCGCGGTTTCTCTTCTCCAGGGATCACAGTTCATCATTGCGGATGAGCCGGTGTCAGCCCTGGATGTTACCATTCAGCGGCAGATCATGGAACTGATCATAAAACTACAGGAAGAGATGAAGTTTTCCGTTCTTTTCATCTCTCATGATCTGAATGTGATCTATCAGATGTGTGACAGGGTTATGGTGATGAGAGATGGCAAGATTGTGGAAGAAGGGAATGTGGAGGAGGTATTTGCCAGTCCGAAGGCTGATTATACAAAGGAGCTGATGGCGGCAACATTGGATGTGGAGGTATAACGGCATTTGGCGGACGCCGGGTCTGGTCATAAGCTTCCCTGTACGGACGGGAGCAGAGAACTTCCGAGCTAACACGCAACCCGCACTAAGTTCATCGCCTTAGGGCTCTTCACTAAGTGCTTGCTAGCGTGTGGATCTCGTAAGATTCTCTAAGCGCTCCTAAACGCCCGTACAGGGAAGCTTATGACCAGGCCCGCCTGTTTTTCAATATGGGAATATACCTCCAGAATAACTGTGCCACGAAATAGATTATAAACTGCATGAAAAAGAAATTTCCTGTATTTACCTATAAGTTCAATAGAAATATCAGGGCTATATGTAATAATAAAGAGGTTTTGACAAGAATCATAATAATTTACCCATAATTTTTGTCTTAAGTAAAAAAATCATATGCAATATCTGGAATTACATTTTAAAAGTCTCTTATATTTACCTATAATTTCTTAAATGATAAACTCATTTATTTGTAGCAGCTTAAATTCGCCATTAAAATGATTCCGAATTTACATACCATATCATATCGAAATACCAAACTTATATGAAGTCATAAAAAAGAATGAGCATTATTCTGTCCTGTTATCAGGAATTTATCCGGCAGGATCTCCAATGCAGTTCGCAACATTTTTCGTGTTCCAATTATTTCCCACTTATCAACTGTTCCACATACAAAGTCAGCCGAACCTGGCCGCAGGCTTCCCCGCACGGGCGTTTAGGAGCGTCCAGAGAAGCTTACAAGATCCATGCGTTAGCAAGCACTTAGTGAAGAGCCCTAAGGCGATGAACTTAGTGCGGCTTACGCATTAGCTTGTAAGTTCTCTGCTCCCGTCCGTGCGGGGAAGCCTGCGGCCAGGTTCGGCGTCCGGGTATATATCCCTTCTAACCGGCAGTCAACACAGCACTATTTACCATATAAAAAGCATCATGCCGCTTGCGTTTTCCACGGCGAAGTGATAAAATTTTCAACAATAACATCTGCAGTGCAATATAACATAAATCACGATCCCACAGGAATAGAATGGGAAAAGCGGAGAGGAGAATAACATGAGAACTTTTGATAAATCTTCAAAATTAGACAACGTCTGCTATGATGTCCGGGGACCGGTGCTGGATGAGGCCAACCGGATGCAGGAGAGCGGCATTGATGTGCTGAAATTAAACATAGGAAATCCGGCACCCTTTGGTTTCAAAGCACCGGAGGAAGTGATACTGGATATGATCTACACACTCCGGGACTCTCAGGGATATTCAGATTCCCATGGGATATTTGCTGCCAGAAAAGCGATCATGCAGTACTGTCAGATCAAGAACATAAAAGACGTGGCCCTGGAAGACATCTATACAGGGAATGGTGTCAGCGAGCTTATCAACATGGTGACTCAGGGGCTTATTGATGACGGGGATGAGATTCTGGTACCTTCCCCGGATTACCCGCTGTGGACCGGCTGTGTGACGCTGGCAGGAGGAAAGGCTGTGCATTATATCTGTGATGAACAGGCAGACTGGTATCCGGATATTGAGGATATGCGCAGCAAGATTACGGATAAGACAAAAGCCATTGTGATCATCAATCCAAACAATCCGACGGGAGCTGTCTATCCCAAGGAAGTGCTGGAGGAGATCGCTGCGCTGGCAAGAGAGCATGATCTGATGATTTTCTCTGATGAAATCTATGACCGCCTGACCATGGACGGGGTGGTGCATCATTCCATCGCTGCCCTGGCACCGGACGTGTTCTGTGTTACCATGAACGGCCTTTCAAAATCCCACATGGTGGCCGGATTCCGCTGCGGCTGGATGGTCTTAAGCGGGCCGAAAGAGAGGGCAAAGGGATATATCGAAGGGCTGAATATGCTGTCCAACATGCGTCTCTGCTCCAATGTTCCGGCACAGTCCATTGTACAGACAGCCCTGGGCGGTTTTCAGAGTGTACAGGAATACCTGCAGCCGGGAGGGCGCATCTATGAGCAGAGGGAATATATTTACAAGGCAGTCAATGATATTCCCGGTCTGTCGGCTGTGAAGCCAAAAGCGGCTTTCTATATTTTTCCGAAAATAGATACAAAGCGTTTTCATATTTTGGATGATGAGAAGTTTGTCCTGGACTTTTTGAAAGAGAAGAAGGTGCTTCTGACTCATGGAAAAGGATTTAACTGGGGAGAGCCGGATCATTTCCGTATTGTGTATCTGCCGAATCTGGAACAACTGAAAAGTGCAGCCAATAAACTGGCTGATTTCCTGGACGGTTATCATCAGAAACTCTGAAAGAGGCAGATAGAATGAAACAGAGACAAAAGGGAATTCTCTGCATTCTCATGGCAGCCTTCTGTTTTGCGCTGATGAACACCTTTGTGCGTCTGTCAGGGGACCTGCCGTCTGTGCAGAAGAGTTTTTTCAGGAATCTGGTGGCAGCAGCCTTTGCAGGTTCCATACTGATAAAAAATAAAGCCTGGTATTCAGGAAAAAAAGGAAATATGAAATATCTGCTGTGCCGTGCGGTTTTCGGCACAGCAGGTATTTTATGTAATTTTTACGCGGTGGATCATCTGGTGCTGGCAGATGCCTCCATGCTCAATAAGATGTCCCCGTTTTTTGCCATAATCTTCAGTCTGTTCCTGCTGAAAGAAAAACCGAATAAACTGCAGGTGGGAGCTGTGATCCTGGCCTTTGCGGGAAGTCTTATGATCGTTAAGCCTACGGGGACGGGAATGAGCTTTCTGCCTGCCCTTATTGGACTTGCAGGGGGAATGGCGGCAGGGTTGGCTTATACTATGGTGCGCGTGCTGGGAGGCAGGGGAGAGAAAGGGCCGTTTATTGTGTTTTTCTTTTCCTGTTTTTCCTGTCTGGTGACGCTTCCGTATCTGCTTTTCTTCTACCATCCCATGAGCCATATGCAGCTTTTGTATCTGCTTCTGGCGGGAGCAGCGGCGGCAGGGGGGCAGTTTTCCATTACAGCCGCTTATTGTTTTGCGCCTGCCAAGGAGATTTCGGTTTATGATTATTCTCAGGTTATTTTTTCGGCAGTTCTGGGCTTTATCCTGTTTTCACAGGTGCCGGACGTGCTCAGTATCCTGGGATATTTGATCATCTGTGCCATGGCAGTCTGGATGTATCTGTATAATACGGGAAAGCTGGGAAACGCAGGGGCTATGGGCCGTTCCCGGTGAAAGGAAGTGTAGGAAAGAATGCAATGGATAAAAAAACTGCATGAGGCACATAATGAGGAGCATGATTTTTCCCGGGGCAGTATCCCCGGGAATATTTTAAGACTTTCTCTGCCGCTTATGGTGGGGCAGTTCATCAACGTGCTCTATAGTATTGTAGACCGAATGTACATAGGACGAATCCCGGGGGCGGATTCCTCGGCGCTGACCGGTGTGGGGGTTTCCTTTCCGATCATTACGGTTGTCATGGCATTTGCCTTTCTGATCGGAACCGGCGGGCCGCCGCTCTGCTCCATTGCGAGAGGAAAACAGGAGGATGACAAAGCGGAAGTGATCATGGGCAACGCGTTTGCCCTGGTGGTCATTGCCGGTATCCTTATTATTATTCTGGGGCTTGCGGTAAAACGGCCTCTTCTATATGCGCTGGGCGCAAGTGAGGCTACTTTCCCATATGCGGACGATTACATCAGTATATATCTGCTGGGCAGTGTATTTGTCATGATCAGTATGGGGATGAATGGATTTATCAACTGTCAGGGATTTGCCAGGATCGGTATGCTGACCGTGCTGATCGGCGCTGTGATCAATATTGTGCTGGACCCTGTGTTCATTTTTTTATTCCACATGGGCGTGCGCGGGGCGGCAATCGCCACGGTCATCTCCCAGGCGGTGTCAGCTCTGTGGATCGTTCGTTTCCTGACCGGACCAAGGACACTTCTTCGTCTCAGGGCAGGATGTATGAGACTGAAATTGTCCTATGTAAAGGACATTCTGGCTCTTGGGCTGTCCGGCTTTATCATGCAGGCTACCAACTGTATGGTGCAGATTGTCTGCAATGTCACCCTGCAGAATTTTGGCGGGGATATCTATGTTGGAGTTATGACCATTATCAATTCCGTGAGGGAGGTCTTAAGCGTCCCGGTCAATGGATTTACCCAGGGGGCCCAGCCCGTAATAGGCTTTAATTACGGCGCGGGAAAATACAGCCGGGTGAAGCAGGGAATCAAATTCATGTCCGTGATCTGTATCGGCTATACCACGGTGGTCTGGATCCTCACCATGCTGGTGCCCGGCGCCTTTATTGCTATTTTCAATGGAAGCGGGGAGCTGATGGAGGCAGGTGTCCATGCCATGAGGATTTATTTCTTTGGATTCTGCTTCATGTCCCTGCAGTTTTCCGGTCAGACTGTCTTTACCGGGCTTGGAAAGGCAAAGCAGGCAATCTTCTTTTCCCTGCTCAGGAAGGCAGTGATCGTGGTGCCCCTCACCCTCATTCTGCCCCACGTGGCAGACCTTGGGGTGAACGGTGTATTTTTAGCGGAACCCATCTCTAATTTTATCGGCGGTACTGCCTGTTTTGTTACTATGCTGTGTATTATGTGGCCTGCGCTTTCCAGAGAAAAAGCATGACGAAGAAAAGAGTGGCATTTACAAAAGTGCATCGTGCGATTGACGAAAAAGTCATCCGCACGGTGCCTTTTTTCGGCTTTTTTTAATTCTCCGGTGTAACAAAAAGATTAGCCGGCTAATAAAATAAGATAAAGAAATTATAAAAAAAGGATAAAATATAAAGCTTTATATTGAAAAATGATAAATGTTGGGATAAACTAAGTTAGTCGACTAACTAATGAGAAGGGAGGCGGAAGAAATGATGTGTGGTAATGAAGACAGCCTGCAGAGTCTGTTTATAAAAACAACCCATATGTATTTTGGCAGGGCCTATGAGGCGCTGCGGGAGATGGATGTGCATCCCAGGCAGGTGCCGATGCTTCATCTGCTGGGAAAAAAAGAAGGATTGAGCCAGCGGCAGATTTCGGAGGAGATGAAGATAAAACCTCCGACTGTGGCAGTCTCCATTAAAAGGATGGAGAAGTCAGGGCTTATTATCCGCAGGGCGGATGAGAAGGACCAGCGCATGAGCCGCATTTATCTCAGCCCCAAGGGACGTGAACTCAATGAAAATGTTCAGAAAATGGTGGAAGACAGCGAAAATGCCATTTTCCGCGGCTTTTCAGAGAGCGAGATTTGTCTTATGAAACGGTTTTTCAAGCAGATGATCGAGAATCTGGAACAAACCAAATAAACTAAAAGGAGTGACACCATGATAAAAATGTTTCATTACATGAAAGAGCGCTGGTACTATATTGTGCTGATCATTGCTCTTTTATTCCTTCAGGCGAATTGTGACCTGGCTCTGCCGGATTACACATCTAAGATCGTCAACATAGGTATCCAGCAGAAGGGAATTGAGGACGGCGTTCCGGAAAAAATCCGGGAGGAGTCCATGGATAAACTCTTTCTGTTCATGGAAGAGAAAGATGTGGAGACAGTCAAAGATGCCTATACCTTAAAAGGTGATATTTACGAATTAAAAGAAATTGACGCAGATAAGAGAGAAAAGCTGAACAGCATTTTCGGTATGCCCATGATGGCTGTGGAAGGTCTGGAAGAGGGCGGGGACCAGGTAAAGCAGATCAGGGAAAAAATGCAGCTTCCCGAGGATGCGGACCTGTTCCAGGTATTTTCGCAGATGCCGAAAGAACAGCTTCTGAAAATGATGGATGCCATGACCTCAGGTATGAAAGATATGCCGGATTCCATTGTGACACAGGCGGCTGTACAGTATGTAGAACTGGAGTACGAAGGCCAGGGAATCGATGTGGACCAGATGCAGATCCGCTACATTCTGATGTCAGGCCTTAAAATGCTGGGGCTGGCGCTTGTCATAATGATAGCTGCCATTTCCGTTACATTTTTGTCAGCCAGGGTGGCGGCAATACTGGGACGGAATTTGAGAAACGGTGTGTACCGCAAGGTCATATCCTTTTCCGGTGAGGAGCTGAATCATTTCTCCACAGCTTCTCTGATCACCAGAAGTACAAACGATATACAGCAGGTGCAGCAGGTGTTTGCTATGATATTCAGGATCGTACTCTATGCGCCGATCTTGGGCATCGGCGGTGTGTTAAAGGTACTGCAGACAGACGCATCCATGACCTGGATCCTCGGTGTGGCAGTAGCGGCGATCATGGTTCTGGTGGGGCTGCTCTTTAAGATCGCTATGCCAAAGTTTACAAAACTGCAGTATCTGATCGATGAGCTGAACCTGGTTTCCAGGGAAATCCTGACAGGTATTCCGGTTATCCGGGCCTTCAGCCGTGAGAAACACGAGGAGGAGCGTTTTGAAAAGGCCAATGACAGGCTTACGAAGACAAACCTGTTTGTCAATCGCTGTATGACATTTATGATGCCTGCCATGATGCTTATTATGAACGGTATCACCATTCTCATTGTCTATAACGGAGCCCATGCGGTGGACAACGGAACCATGCAGGTGGGAAATATGATGGCGTTTATGCAGTATGCCATGCAGATCATCATGTCATTCCTGATGATCACCATGATGTCCATTATGCTGCCAAGGGCAAGCGTTGCGGCAAAACGTATCAATGAGGTGATGGACACCAAGGTTTCCATCCTGGACGGCGATGCAGGAGCACTGCCGGACAAAGGGGCAAAAGGTGAGGTGCGTTTCGAGCATGTGGGATTCTCATATCCGGGTGCTGATGAGGAGACGCTTACTGATATTGATTTTTCAGCCCATAAGGGGGAAACAGTGGCATTTATCGGAAGTACAGGAAGCGGCAAGAGTACGCTGGTGAACCTCATACCGCGATTCTTTGACGTGACATCAGGCCGGATTCTGGTGGATGGCGTGGATGTGCGTGATATGAAACTCACAGAGCTGCGTGACCGCATCGGTTATGTGCCGCAGAAGGGTGTGCTCTTCTCAGGTACCATTGATTCCAACATCCGCTACGGAAAAGAGGATGCTTCGGAAGCAGAGGTTCAGCGTGCAGCAGAAGTGGCTCAGGCTTGGGATTTCATACAGGAAAAAGAGGAGAAGATGGAATCAGAGATCGCCCAGGGCGGTACCAATGTATCCGGCGGACAGAAACAGCGTCTCTCCATTGCCAGGGCCATTGCCAAACGGCCGGAGATTTACATTTTTGACGACAGTTTTTCTGCCCTTGACTATAAGACAGATGTGGTGCTTCGACGCGCACTGAAGAAAGAGACAAAAGATGCCACGACTCTCATCGTTGCACAGCGTATCAGTACCATTTTACATGCAGACCGGATCCTCGTTCTGGATGAGGGACGCGTGGTCGGTCAGGGAACCCATAAAGAGCTTTTGAAATCCTGTGAGGTATATCGTCAGATTGCCATGTCACAGCTGTCGGAGGAGGAATTGGCTAATGAGTAATACTGCGAGAAGACCGAGAGGGCCGATGGGTGGTCACGGAAAAGGAATGCCGGGCGAGAAGGCAAAAGATTTTAAAGGCGCCATGAAACGCCTGGTGAAATACATGGAGCGGTATAAGTTCCGCCTGATGCTGATGATCCTGTTTGCTGTGGGCGGTACGGTATTTAATATTGTGGGGCCGAAGATTTTAGGAAAGGCTACCACGGAACTGTTTAACGGACTGGTGTCCAAGATAAACGGCGGCAGCGGAATTAATTTCGATAAAATTGTCCAGATCCTTTTGGGATGTCTCTGCCTGTACCTGGTAAGTGCCCTGTTGTCCTTTATCCAGGGATTTATTATGACGGGAATCTCAAATGATGTAACTTATAACCTGAGAAAAGATATTTCCGAGAAGATCAACAGAATTCCCATGAAATATTTTGAGAGCAGGACCCACGGAGAGATCCTTTCCAGGATCACCAACGATGTGGATACCCTGCAGATGGGTATCAACCAGAGCGTGACCCAGCTCATCACGTCCTGCACCACCTTGGTCGGTGTGCTGGTGATGATGCTGAGCATCAATGTGTGGATGACGCTGGCAGCCCTGCTGATCCTGCCTGTTTCCATGGCGATCATCAGCAAGGTCATGAAACATTCACAGAAATATTTCCAGGCGCAGCAGAAGTACCTGGGTGAAGTAAACGGGCAGGTGGAGGAGATCTACAGCGGACATAACGTTGTGAAAGCCTTCAACAAAGAGGAATCCGTGATCAATGAATTTGAGAAGACCAATGAGAAGCTGTACAGCTCTGCATGGCGCTCCCAGTTTTTCTCCGGCATGATGATGCCTATCATGCAGTTTGTGGGAAATCTGGGATATGTGATGGTTGCCCTTTTGGGCGGATTCATGGTTATTAAGAACAGGATTGAAGTGGGCGATGTGCAGGCATTTTTCCAGTACATCAGAAACTTTACCCAGCCCATCCAGCAGATTGCCCAGGTGACGAATATGCTGCAGTCTTCAGCCGCCGCATCCGAGAGGGTCTTTGAATTTCTGGATGTCCCGGAGGAAGAGCAGATTGTGGAAAACCCTGCAGATGTAAGCCATATTGACGGCAATGTGGAAATCTGCCACACTTCCTTTGGATATGATCCGAACAAAATCATTATCCATGATTTCTCCGCATCTGTAAAAGCGGGGCAGAAGGTGGCAATCGTCGGCCCGACAGGTGCCGGCAAGACGACCATGATCAAACTGCTGATGCGGTTCTACGACGTCAATTCCGGTGAGATCCTGATCGACGGCCATAATATCAAAGACTTTAACAGAAGTGAACTGCGGGAACTGTTCGGCATGGTGCTGCAGGATACCTGGCTGTTCCACGGAACGATCATGGAAAATATCCGTTACGGCAGGCTGGACGCCACGGATGAGGAGGTTATCGCTGCGGCGAAAGCGGCGCATGCCCACCACTTCATCATGTCACAGCCCGGCGGCTACCAGATGGTGCTGAATGAGGAGACAAACAACATTTCCCAGGGACAGAAGCAGCTTCTGACCATAGCAAGGGCAATTCTGGCGGACAACCGGATACTGATCCTGGATGAGGCTACATCCTCTGTGGATACCAGGACAGAGGAGCGTATACAGAAGGCTATGGATAACCTGATGAAGGGCAGAACCAGCTTTGTGATCGCGCACCGGCTTTCTACCATACGTGACGCGGATTTGATCCTTGTGATGAAAGACGGAGATATCATTGAGCAGGGAACCCATGAATCGCTGCTGGCAGCAGACGGATTTTATGCGAATCTGTACAACAGCCAGTTTGAGAGAGCTGAGGCAATGTAAAACGCTGATTTTTATGAGCGGTCCCGGCGGTGGGAGGACTCCTGGCAGGAACGGAAAGAGCCGTTCCCTGCCAGGGGTTCTTTTATTTTCGGGCTGCGCTTGCAATTTAAACCGTTACACTTTAAATTGATAAAATAATCTGATATAAAATGATTGACAAAGCAGCCGCCGGGTAGTATTATTGGGAATAACAAAGTGAGATAGAGGTTTTATTATGACAGCAGAAATGAACGTTTGGACAAAAGCATATTATTTTGGCTTTCTGGGTTATTTTTATAACGCAGGTTCATTTTGCTACGGTAAAACATCTGTTTCATAAAGTCTTTTAAAATATTGAAAGATAGTGGAATCAGACCGGTGTTTGCGCGTAGCAGACATCGGTTTTTTGTGTTCATTGGGAAATGATTTTCCGGAACAGGAGTCAGATATCTGAAGAGAAGAAATGGAGGAAATGCATTATGATCATTGTACTGAAAAAGGGCGCGGACGAGAGAAAGGTGGAGGAGCTGAAGAAAAACCTCCTTGACAGAGGACTGAAGCTTCACATGTCCGAAGGGCTGGATACCACACTGATCGGCCTGATCGGTGATACCACAGAACTGCAGGAGGACCAGTTTCAGGCGCTGGAAGTGGTGGAGTCGGTAAAAAGAATTAAGGAGCCGTACAAGAAAGCCAACAGAAGCATGCACCCGGATGACACGGTGATCGATGTGTGCGGAAGAAAGATTGGCAGCGGGAATTTCCAGGTCATTGCAGGGCCGTGTTCTGTGGAAACCAGGGAGCAGATGATCGAGGTGGCCGAGGATGTAAAAAAATCAGGTGCAGGACTCTTAAGAGGCGGCGCATTTAAGCCCAGAACCTCCCCCTACTCTTTCCAGGGACTGGGAGACGAGGGATTGAGGCTGCTTTTAGAAGCCAAGAAACAGACCGGACTTCCCATTGTCACGGAGATCATGCGTCTGGGCCATCTGGAATTATTTGAGGATGTGGATGTGATCCAGGTCGGCACCAGAAATATGCAGAACTTTGAGCTTCTGAAAGAGCTCGGAAAGTTGAAAAAGCCCATTCTCCTCAAACGCGGCATGGCGAATACCCTGGATGAACTGCTCATGAGCGCAGAATATATTATGGCAGGAGGCAATGAGAATGTGATTCTCTGTGAGAGAGGTATCCGCACATTCGAGACTTCCATGAGGAATACCCTGGATATTTCCGCGATTCCCATGCTGAAGAAAAAGACGCATCTGCCGGTCATCATAGACCCAAGCCATGCGGCGGGAATCCGTTTCATGGTAGAGCCCCTTACCATGGCAGCGATTGCGGCGGGAGCCGACGGCGTCATGATCGAAGTACACAATAATCCGGAAAAAGCGCTGTGTGACGGTATGCAGTCTTTGACACCAGCCATGTTTGACGATATAATGCAGAAAGTGAAGAAGACAACAGAATTTTTTGGAAAGGTAATGTAATTTCATGAAATCATTAGTTTTAGCAGAAAAACCGTCCGTCGCCCGGGATATTGCCAGGGTGCTGAAATGCGGAAAAAAGTTAAACGGCACTATGGAGGGTGACAAATACATTGTGACCTGGGCCCTGGGCCACCTGGTCACTTTAGACGACCCGGAAGGCTATGACAAAAAGTACAGGGAGTGGAAAATGGAGCATCTCCCCATGATTCCAAAGAAAATGGAGCTTGTGGTGATCAAACAGACAGCCAAACAGTACAATGCAGTGAAAACACAGCTTTACAGAAACGACGTGGGAGAGATCATCATTGCCACCGATGCGGGGCGTGAGGGCGAGCTGGTTGCCAGATGGATCCTGGAAAAAGCAAACTGCCGAAAACCCATCAAACGTCTGTGGATATCCTCTGTCACAGACAAGGCGATCCGTGACGGCTTTGCCCATTTAAGAGACGGCAGGGACTACAATAATCTGTACGCAGCAGCAGTTTCCCGTGCGGAGGCTGACTGGCTGGTGGGAATCAATGCCACAAGAGCCCTGACCTGCAAATACAATGCCCAGCTTTCCTGCGGACGTGTCCAGACGCCGACCCTTGCCATGATAGCAAAACGCGAGGAGGAGATCAGAAACTTCAAACCCGTGGATTACTACGGCATGACTGTACTTGCCGGAGGCGTTCATTTTACCTGGCAGGACAAAAAGAGCGGTTCCTGCCGTTCCTTCCAGCAGGAGAAGATGGAAACCCTGTTAAAACAGGTCAAGGCAGGCTCCCTTACCATAGAATCCGTAGACAAGACTGCAAAAAAGACCTTTGCGCCGGGCCTTTACGATCTGACTGAGCTTCAGAGAGATGCAAATAAAAAATTCGGCCTCTCCGCAAAAGAGACTCTGAACATTATGCAGCGCCTGTATGAGAACCACAAAGTCCTCACGTATCCGAGAACAGATTCCCGCTACATCGGAAGCGACGTGGTCGGAACCCTGAAAGAAAGGCTGAAAGCCTGTGCAGTAGGTCCCTACCGCAAACTTGCGGGCAGCCTCTCCATGAAACCCATAAAAGCCAGCAAATCCTTTGTGGATGACAAAAAGGTAAGCGACCATCATGCCATCATCCCCACAGAACAATTTGTCCAGTTAGATCACATGACAAACGAGGAGCGCAAAATCTATGACCTGGTGGTGCGCCGTTTTCTAAGTGTACTCATGCCGCCTTTTGAATACGAGCAGACAACCGTGAAAGCCCAGGCCGCAGGGGAGTGTTTTCTCGCAAAAGGCAAAATAGTAAAAAGTCCGGGCTGGAAAGAAGCCTATGAAAGCGGCTGGTCCGATGAGGATGACGAGGAGGAATACACGGGAAGCCAGGAACCGTCCCTGAAAGACCAAACTCTCCCAACCGTGAAAAAAGGTGACACCTTCCCAGCATCCAAAGCGGAGCTGACCACAGGAAAAACAAAACCCCCGGCTCATTTCAACGAGGCAACCCTGCTCTCCGCCATGGAAAATCCCATTAAGTTCATGGAAAGCCATGACGCCAAAGCAGCCAAAACACTGGGCGAGACAGGCGGCCTTGGAACCGTTGCCACCCGTGCGGATATCATTGATAAACTTTTCAACACCTTCCTGATGGAAAAACGAGGCAAAGACATATACATCACCTCCAAAGCAAAACAGCTTCTGGAGCTGGTACCTGAGGACCTGAAAAAACCGGAGCTGACAGCAGACTGGGAGATGAAACTTTCCAGGATCGCAGACGGCAGGCTGAAAAAAGACGCCTTCCTCTCCGACATCAAAGACTATACCCAGGACATCATCCGGGAGATCAAGACAGGAGACGGCACCTTCCGCCATGATAACCTGACCAACACCAAATGTCCTGTCTGCGGCAAACGCATGCTCTCCGTAAACGGCAAAAACAGCAGACTCCTGGTCTGCCAGGACCGTGAATGCGGCCACCGTGAAACCATTTCCCGTACCACCAATGCCCGCTGCCCCAAATGCCACAAACGCATGGAGCTCTATGTAAAAGGCAAGGAGGAGACCTTTATCTGCCCCTGCGGCTACAAAGAAAAACTCTCCTCCTTCCAATCACGCCGTGAAAAAGAAGGCGCCGGCGTCTCCAAAAAAGATGTCCAGAAATACCTCACCAAGCAAAAAAAAGAAGCCTCCGAACCCCTAAACAACGCCTTCGCCGATGCCTTCGCCAAACTAAAACTATAATCATACAACCGGCGGTATCCCCTGCCTGCAAACAAGCAGCCGGGATACCGCCAGTTTCATATAGTTACTCATTTATATTCCCACTTTTCCACAGCTCCCGCCAACAGCAGCCTTCACCAATATCCGCCCTCGCAGTCAGATACACCCCTACTCCTGCACATGCTCCAACCCCTGACTAAGTATAGTCTCCACATGCGCATCCGCCAAAGAATAATAAACCGTCTTCCCCTCCCTCCGGAATTTTACCAGCTTAATCTGCTTCAACACCCGAAGCTGATGCGAAATCGCACTCTGCGTCATATTCAGCACCGAAGCAATATCACAGACACACAATTCCCCGGCCGACAAAGCATACAAAATCCGAATCCTGGTAGGATCCCCGAAAACCTTGAACAGATCCGCCAGCCCATACAATGTAGTCTCGTCCGGTATTACTTTTTTTTGTATATGATCATGCTTATGCACGCAATCACACACATCTACAGTTTCATCCATTTTCATAAGCGAACCATTCCTTTCATTCCTTTAGTTTAAAGGAAAAAATCCTTTTCTGCAAGTATACAATGCAAAAACATAGTTATGCCGGAACAGTTACTGTCTGATAAATTTATAGAATGTTTAGAAAAATTTTTCTTGTTACGGACCTTTTCTTATGGTAAAATATCGTTATGCTAAAGCGATGAAGATAAAAGAACAAGGGGGAATCTAAAATGGGATTTAATATGAAAGTAACACCTGAAATCGAAGCCCTTACAAAGATTTGCGAGGATCACAGCAAGATGGATGTGTCCCTCTATGCGAAGTATGATGTAAAGCGAGGCCTGCGTGATATCAACGGAAAAGGCGTTCTTGCCGGACTGACACAGATATCCAATATAGTCTCCAGCAAAGAAGAGGATGGAAAATCAGTTCCCTGCGAAGGTGAGCTGTACTACAGAGGAATCAACATTGAAGAATTGACTAAAGGATTTCTCCAGGAGAAACGCTTTGGATTTGAAGAAGCTACATACCTGCTGTTATTCGGAACACTGCCGACACAGCAGCAGTTAGATGATTTCTGCAAGATACTGGGCGACCAGAGATGTCTGCCACGGAATTTTGTCCGTGATGTTATCATGAAAGCTCCCAGCAGGGACATGATGAATACCCTTTCAAGGAGTGTTCTAACCTTATATTCCTACGATACGAACCCGGAGGACATATCACTTCCCAATGTACTCCGTCAATGCATCAATCTTATCAGTATTTTCCCGATGCTGTCCGTTTACGGATATCAGGCGCACCGCCATTATAACCAGAACAAGAGTTTATATATACATCATCCGAAAAAGGAACTGTCCACAGCAGAGAACATTCTTTTAATGCTGCGTCCGGATAAGAAGTATACGCCGTTTGAAGCAACCATTCTGGATTTGGCCCTGGTGCTGCATATGGAGCACGGCGGCGGTAATAACTCTACCTTTACCACGCATGTGGTTTCCTCCTCGGGAACAGATACCTATTCTGCCATTGCGGCGGCTCTCGGTTCCTTAAAAGGTCCGAAACACGGCGGAGCCAACATTAAAGTTGTACGCATGTTTGACGATATGAAGAAGCATGTAAAGGACTGGAAGGACGAGGAAGAGGTTTCCGAATACCTCAGAAAACTGCTCCATAAAGAAGCCTTTGACAAGAGAGGTCTGATTTATGGAATGGGTCATGCGGTATATTCCATATCAGATCCGCGTGCCCAGATTTTCAAGAAGTTTGTAAAACAGCTTGCAGAAGAAAAGGGAAGACAAAAAGATTACCAGCTTTACGAGATGGTAGAGCGTCTGGCACCTCAGATCATCGGACAGGAGCGTCATATCTACAAAGGTGTCAGTGCCAATGTGGACTTCTACAGCGGATTTGTTTACAGCATGCTGGAGCTTCCGCTTGAATTATATACACCGATGTTTGCCATTGCCAGGATCGTGGGATGGAGTGCGCACCGCATGGAAGAGCTGATCAACACAGACAAGATCATTCGTCCGGCCTATAAAAATGTACTGGAGACACAGCAGTATACAGTCCTGACAGAAAGATAACTGAAAAGTGACAGTTCAGACAGGTCTGCAGATTTACTGCGCTGCCTGCCTCAGGATTTTATATCTTCGGTTTAAAAACACCTGGCGGGACAGAGAAGCGCGAACAACGGCACAGTCGGGCAAAACGAACTTGAAATAATACAAAAAGAATTGACAAACACCCGGGAAAACTGTTACCATCACGGTATACTATATGCGGCACATTTGCTGTGCCTTCAGGTACGGGGTGCCATCTATGGCATGCCACAGTATCTAAAAAGTATGCCGTGAAGAATACAAGAATTTTTGGATGCGCGGCAGGGTATAATAAGCCATGCCGCGTTTTATTTTGCTTACAGATGGGAGAGAATCGACAATGTTTCGCACTTTTTTTCCGGATGAATATCTGGATTCCACATATGTCATAGACTTTGAAAAATTATATGCGCAGGGATACAGGGGTCTGATCTTCGACATTGACAATACCCTGGTGCCTCACGGGGAGCCTGCAGATGAACGGGCAAAGGCGCTTTTTGTACGGCTTAAAGAGATTGGATTTCAGTGCTGCCTGCTGTCAAATAACCAGTATGAAAGAGTTTCTTCTTTTAACAGGGATGTACAGGTACATTTTATTGAGAATGCGCATAAGCCATCCCGGAAGAATTACAGAAGGGCTATGGAGCTGATGGGAACAGATCTGCAGACCACGGTGTTTATCGGTGACCAGCTTTTTACGGATGTGTACGGTGCAAAGAGAACAGGGATGCACAATATTCTTGTGAAACCGATTCATCCCAAAGAGGAGATTCAGATAGTTTTAAAGCGGAAATTGGAAAAAATCGTCCTTTATTTTTACAGGAAAGACCAAAGAAAGCGAAAAAACAGTTGAAAAATCGGATGAGGTATTATACAATGGAGTACAGTGGAAAAAGAGATGCTTTTCCAATGGAAGAATTTAAGGAGGAATATTCATTATGATATCAGCAGGAGATTTTAAAAATGGTCTCACTCTGGAAATTGATGGCAATGTAGTGCAGATTATGGAATTCCAGCACGTAAAACCTGGAAAGGGTGCTGCTTTCGTAAGAACAAAATTAAAAAATGTTATCAACGGCGGAGTTGTAGAGAAGACATTCAGACCTACTGAGAAATTCCCGCAGGCACGTATTGACCGTGTGGACATGCAGTATTTATACAATGATGGTGATTTATATTACTTTATGAACAATGAGACATATGACCAGATTGCCATTGACAATCAGACTGTAGGCGATGCTCTGAAGTTCGTAAAAGAGAACGAGACGGTAAAGGTATGTTCCTACAACGGAAATGTTTTCGCTATCGAAGCTCCGTTATTTGTAGAACTGGATATCACCGATACAGAACCTGGATTCAAAGGAGATACTGCTCAGGGAGCTACCAAACCGGCTACTGTTGAGACTGGCGCAGTTGTGTATGTTCCTTTATTTGTAGACCAGGGTGATAAGATCAAGATTGATACAAGAACGGGAGAATACCTGTCCAGAGTATAATGCTTCTGGTAAAAGAAAAGCCTGGAAACCTGGATTTCCGGGCTTTTATCATGTCTGAAATTATTCTGTCAAACTGTTTTGAAATTCATACAGCCGGCAGTCCTCTCCCTGTACCAGATAGTCATCCAAATGATTCTCCTGCAGAAAGGAGAGCTTCTGCTCGTACTGCTTCATCTGCTGCTTTTGTCTGCGCTGCTGCCTGCGCAGACGGCGGAGGAAACTCCGGTGGAAGTCGTTAAGCGGAAATAACCAGTCATCCAGCTCCCGGTCTGCTTTTAACGTGCATCTCTGCTCCCAGGTGTTATATTCCTGTACCGCTTTGTTGGAGGCCGCATAGGAAAGCCCGAACCGCAGGTGGATGTCCTCTGCATTTTTGCAGCCATAATGGCGGATCGCAACCCTGGGAGCCAGTATATTACCGGAAAAACAGTCTGCAATTTCCTCGTTTTCCGGATCTTCACCGGTGTGTTCAAAGACACAGTGTGCCAGTTCGTGCATGAGAGAGAAACGTATACGGCCCAAAACCGCTTTTTCATTGTAAGCGATGATGCGGTTTCTCTGGTCACAGAAAGCATCGTTGGAGGCAGTGACGCAGAGTGTGTAGATCTCAGGATTTAATTCTTTCAATCTTGAATATGTAATCGTCCTGAATTCATAATGCCTCAGGATATCAAGGCAGGGAATGGGGAAATCTTTAATGCCGCACTCCCTGTAGACTTTCAGAATCATATCTGCTATAAAAATATACTCCAAAATAAATCGCTCCGAAATTACTCATCTATTTCGGACAACAGTTGTATCAGGCGAAGTTTCTGTTCTTTTGACATTTTTTTTCCGTTTCTGGCTATGAGAAGCTCCACGTCGTCGTATGTGGGGACGGGTTTCTCCGGCTCTCTGCTCACATCATCAAAATCATCCAGGGTAAGTCCAAGAACCCGGGCGATGGCTTTCAGGGTTTCCAGTTTAGGATCTCTGGTCACGCCGCTTAATATTTTGTCAAGCGTTCCTTTCGGAACACCGGATTTCTCAGAAAGCTCTGCAGTAGTCATTCCCAGCCTCTTTTTGTATTCTTCGATTTTTTCAAGACCCATTTCAGTATCCTCCTGTTACTGAAAGTTTACAGCCGCCAGCGGAAAAAATCAACAAAAATCAACTTGAGAATAGATAATAAATACTACTTGACGGAAAAAAATGGAAGAAAAATAATTGACTATAGTAATTAACGGTGATATTATATAAAAGTAATAACCGTTAACGGAAATAAATGCCAAATACAAACGTATGTTCGATAAAATGAGTATACTTTATTATCTCAGCAATGTCAATAAGGATTGGAGGAAGAATATAAAAATACTGCATAAACCGTTACATATTACAGGCTATAGTTCCGGGAGATGTTTTCTAAAGATGGATGCTGCGCGATGCGAAGCAAGATACCCGCCAGCAGGCATCAAAAAGCTATTTATTGTTTTGGTACTCTAAAGGACAGAACTGTGCATCGCGAAGCGCGTTACTGGTAACAAAGTGGACAAAAGCCATAAGCTTTATAAAAGGAGGGTCGGATACACGGTCCGGCAGTATGGGTAAAACAGGAAAAGATTTTTGAAACTACACAGATACGGCAAAGAATTTGAGAAGGAATAGGAGAGATGACGGTTTTGGAATATTTAAAAAATATTGGTGTGGATAAGCAGCAAATGGGCATTAAGATCCATGACCTGCCAAACTACATAGAACACCCTGTATGGGACAGCAGAACGGAACAGTGGCTGATCATCAAATCTGTTGTATACGAGCGCGATACCGCGAAAGTTTACGCCACAGACGGAAGCTGCCGTGAAGTACCGGTAGGGATGGAGGATACCTGGCTTTGGAGGACAGAGGGGCAGTGACTGCCCCTGTCTCCGGGGTTAAAAGAATGAGAGATTCAAAAAAGAAATATTATCGTAAAATGTACTTGAAATATCCCTTGCATTCCTGTATAATAATATTTACATTTTTACAATGTATAACAGTCAAATATCTATCAGCATTCTTGCACATTCGTGCAGTGTTTTCCAATTACAGCAAAAAGAATATTTACGGACTGTCAATGGAAACCATATGTCCATTTGCAGCCCTTAAATATAGGACAGTATTTTTACTGTCTGAGATCCTATACGGCAAAATTCCGGTAGGCAGTAAAAAAAGAAAGAGAGGTTCACAGATGGACTACAACACATTTACACAGGAGATACTCAGCAGCCTGAAAAAAGAAGCGGGGGAACAGAGGGTCACACTTCACAGGATTGAGAAAAACAACGGGAAGATTCTGGATGCTGTCACGATTATGGAGAGCGGTGCCCATATTGCGCCTACCATATATCTGGCTGATTTCTATGATTTCTTCAGACATGGAATGTCTCTGGAGGAAGTGACGCTTAAGATCCTGGAGCTCAACGCAGAAAGGCAGGTGGAGGAGGAAGAGTTTCAAAATGCCGGGTTTGAAGATTACAAAAGAGCCAGAAGCCATATCTGCTACAAACTGATCAATTTTGAGATGAACCGAAAACTTTTGAACAATGTCCCTTATATTCCGTATCTTGACCTGGCTGTGGTGTTTTATTACCGGTTGGATGAGGAGATTTTAAACGGAGCAAATTTTCTGGTACATAACTGTCATCTGGAAACCTGGGGGGTCAAGCTGAAGGAAATATATGAGGATGCACATAAAAATACCAGCCGCAGACTGCCCTTTACGTTTCAGGGGATGGAGGAGCTGATCCGGGAGATGTCCGGGGAGGATGATTTTCTGTCCCTTGGTTTTCAGAAGCGGGAGCCGATGTATATCCTTACCAATGAAGAAAAGTATTTCGGCGCCGCGGTGCTTTTGTATCCCCATGTACTTTCCCATATCAGCAGACTTCTGCACTGCAATTACTTTGTGCTGCCCAGCAGCATTCATGAATGTATTCTTGTGCCCGATTCCGGGCAGTTTTCCAAAAAGGAGCTGGAGACTATGGTCAGAGAGGTCAATGAGACCCAGGTGGTGGACGAGGAGGTTCTGTCCCATAATGTATACTATTATGACAGGAAAAAGGATGCACTAATCCTGTAAAAGTGGGGGATAGCCGCCGAAATCTGCCGGTTTTCGGCGGCGCATGCCCAAATTTCTGCGTAAGGCTTTACAATTTCAAAAATATGTGGTAATATACTAAGGATGTCATTTCTAGGAAGACATATGCACTCGTAGCTCAGGGGATAGAGCAGTGGTTTCCGGTACCACGTGTCGGGGGTTCGAATCCCTCCGGGTGTGTTTGGTGCTTTGGGGAAAAGCATTGGAATAAGGGAATGAAGGGTAACAGTCTTGAAGGAGGACAAGGATGTTAGACAATTTCAGAGAATGGCTTTCAGACAATCTGAGGTATATTCTTCTGGGTCTGGCTATTTTGGTCGTTCTGGTGGTTCTGTTTTTCGGCATTAGAGCCCTGACGGGCGGTTCTTCAAAAGAAGAAAAGAAGCCGGACGCACAGACAGAGCAGCAGAAAGGGTCTGACGATACCAAGAAGTCGAAAGATTCTGATGCTGATGCAAAAGCACAGGACGAGAAAAAAGAGGATGAAAACTCTTTGGAGAAAAATGCATACCCTGAAGTAAATTCTTTGATTGATGCATTTTATACAGCCTGGGGAGAGAAAAATGTTGACCGTATGAAAGAACTTGCGGACAGCTTTGATGCCACAGACGAAGCAAAAGTATTAAATGCCACTTATATTGAAAGTTACAGCAATATCAATGTATATACGAAAAAAGGTCTCACAGATGACAGCTATGTAGTATTTGTTTCCTATGACCTGAAGTTTACCGATGTAAATACACCGGCTCCGGGGCTGGCACAGCTTTATGTGGTAAAAAAGGATGACAAATACATGATCCATAATGACAAGAATGATACGGAGGTCAATGAATACATTGACAAGACCAATCAGGATGAGGATGTCAAGAAGCTGATCAGTGAGGTGGAGACCAACCTGAACAAGGCGATGGAGTCAGATGCTGATTTGAAAGCTTTTGAAGAACAGCTTGGACAGGAAACCAGTATGGCTTCTATGGCGGACAACGGCTCTGAACTGACAACTCAGGATGTCTGTAATATGCGTTCCGAGGCAGGAACAGACGGAGATATTCTCCAGGAACTGCAGGCCGGAACAAAAGTGACCAAGGTTGACAATGCAGACGGTAATTGGATCAAAGTAGAATACAATGGACAGACCGGATACATTTTCGGAGATTTGTTACAGTAAAATAAAACTGGTGTACAGTGAAATTCATCACTGTACACCAGTTTTTTCAGTTTATCTGATAGCGCCGTATGCAATGCCGTCTCCAAGGGATATTCCTTTGGCGGCTGCCAGTTCACTGACAGTTACCATCTGGAAGCCTTTGGCTTTCAGCGCCGGTACGATCATATCCACCGCGTCTGCCGTAGGGCCGTGAATATCATGCATAAGAATCACATCTCCGTCCTTGGCGGCCATGACTGCGTCATAAGTGCTCTGTGCATTTCGAGTTTCCCAGTCCAGCGTATCTACAGACCAAAGAATCATAGGAAGCCCTACATTGGCCTTAGTAGTAGAGTTATAAGCGCCGTAAGGCGGGCGTACTAAGGTAGCTCCGTGTCCTACGATCGCTGCAATTTTGCTGTTGGTGGATTCCACCTCATTCTGTACGCCGGAGGCATCCAGGGAATCCAGGCTTGTGTGGTCATAAGTGTGGTTGGCCAGTTCGCATCCCATACTGTCCATTTTTCTGACTGCGTCCGGATAACTGGGGACATTTTGGCCGAGCATGAAGAACGTTGCTTTTGCTCCGTTTGCCTGCAGTGTGTCCAGAATCCGATCTGTGTATTTTCCGGGACCGTCGTCAAAAGTCAGGGCAACCATAGGGCCGGAACCCGCAGCGGCAGTCTTTGCCGCTGCTTTGCTGTCCCAGACACCATTGTCTTTCAGGAAATAAGCCTTGCCGTCAACCGTGATCCATCCGGTAGCCATACTGCCGTCTTTGTTCAGATAGTACCAGTCTTTTCCAATCTGGAGCCATCCGGTCTTGGCAGTACCGTCACTCTTCAGGTAGTACCATTTTCCGTCATCTTTGATCCAGCCTTTTCCTGCCAGAGTACCGTCATCTTTCAGATAATACCTCTTGCCGTCCACAGTTACCCATCCGGTCTGAGGCTTGCCGTCATCACCCAGGTAATACTTTTTGCCGTCTTTTTCTTCCCAGGAGTTGGTGACCATTTTGCCCTCGCTGTCCAGTAAGAAATTCGTGCCGTCAGAGGTGATCCAGCCAATCATCATGGCGCCGTCCTCATCACGGAAGTAATACCAGGAATCCTCGATTTCCTTCCACCCGGTACTTATGGTTCCGCTGCTGTCCAGATAATAGCGGTTGCCGTCACGCTCCACCCATCCGGAGGCCATGGAACCGTCATCCTGCAGATAATAGCTCTTACCATCCACGTCTATCCATCCGGTAGCCATGGTTCCGTCATCCTTCAGATAGTACCACTTTTCGTCATTTTTGACCCAGCCCGTTGTGGGAACTCCGCTTTCATCCAGATAATACCAGGATTCACCTTCCGGCTGTACCCAGCCGGATGCGGGAGTGCCGTTTTCCTTCAGGTAATACCGCTTACCCTTGTCGGTAACCCATCCGGTTTTTACATACCCTTCATCATCGAAATAGTAGCGGGTTCCGCCCACTTCACGCCAGGTGTTCTTGATAACAACACCGTCGTGGTAGACGAATTTCCTGCCGGAGTCATTATAGACCCAGTGGTCTTCCTTCATGGCTTCCTTCTTGTTGCTGTAGGTATCCATGCTGGTCTTGACCGCAGAAAAAATATACTTAGGCACAAAAATCAGCACGGCACCCAGAATACAGGTCAGCAGAAGGATGCCCGCGGTTTTCTTTTTGTTTTTCATTACATTAACCCCTTTGTAATTGATATGTCCGGTCATATCTGACCGGGCACATTCATAAGTACACGTTATCATTATACTATCGCAGTGGAAGGATTGGCAAGGCGCAAACCGAAAAAATGTCGAAATAACTGCTTAAGATATCTTAAAGGCATGGGAAAGCGAGCGCTTTACTTGCGGGCAGAACTTGTGATATACTCTTTATCATAATACGTAAAGGAGCGCACAAAACATGCGTTTAAATAAATATCTGAGTGACGCCGGCGTCTGTTCCAGGCGGGAAGCGGACCGTCTTGTGCAGGACGGTAAAGTTACGGTGGACGGGAAAACGGCTGTTCTCGGCATGCAGATCGAGGAGGGACAGGAGATTTGGGTGAACGGAAAAGAGGTTCGCCGTGAAGAAAAAAAGGTCCTTCTTCTCTTTCACAAGCCAAGAGGAATTGAATGTACAGCCAATCCAAAAATAAAAAATAATGTAATCTCTTATATAGATTACCCAATTCGGATATATTATATAGGCAGGCTTGATAAAGATTCAGAAGGACTTCTGCTTCTGACGAACCAGGGTGAACTGGTCAATAAAATGATGCGGGCCGGCAATTGTCATGAGAAAGAGTATCTGGTGACTGTGGATAAGCCTGTGACAGATGATTTCATCAGAAAAATGTCATGCGGTGTCCCGATTTTGGGAACGGTGACGAGAAAATGCCATGTGGAAAAGACAGGTGAAAAGTCATTCTGCATTATACTGACCCAGGGTCTGAACCGTCAGATCCGGCGGATGTGTGAATATCTGGGATATAGAGTAAAACGTCTGAAACGGGTTCGCGTCATGAACCTGGAGCTGGGCAGCCTGCCGGCAGGACAGTACCGGGAGGCTACAAAAAAGGAACTGGAGGAGCTGAAAAGTCTCATCCGGGATTCTTCGGAGACAACTGTCATAAGGAAAAATGAACGGAGGAAAAGGTAACATGGACAAGACAGCGAGGATGAAAGAACTGATTCCTCTTCTAAATGAGGCGGCTAAGGCATATTACCAGGAGGACAGGGAGATTATGAGTAATTTCGATTACGATAAGCTCTATGATGAACTGGTTTTGCTGGAGCGTGAGACGGGGATCACTCTGACAGGAAGCCCAACGGCCATGGTGGGATATGAAGCATTGGACGAACTGCAGAAGGAAGCCCATGAAAGTCCCATGCTCTCCCTGGACAAGACAAAGGATGTGGAAACCCTGCGGGAGTTTATCGGGGACCAGAAGACTCTGCTCTCCTGGAAACTGGACGGACTTACCATTGTACTTACTTACCGGGACGGCAGTCTTTCAAAGGCAGTTACCAGGGGAAACGGTGTGGTGGGTGAAGTTATCACCAACAACGCCAGGGTTTTCAAGAACATTCCCCTTCAAATCGCCCACAAAGGTGAGCTGATCCTTCGCGGGGAGGCCATTATCACCTATTCTGACTTTGAAAAGATCAACGAACAGATCGAGGATGTGGATGCCCGTTACAAAAATCCCAGGAACCTTTGCAGCGGTTCCGTGCGCCAGCTCAACAACGAGATCACAGCAAAACGGAATGTGCAGTTTTACGCATTCTCCCTGGTCCGGGCAGAGGGCGTGGATTTTGAGAACTCCAGGCAGAAACAATTTGAATGGCTGGCAGGCCAGGGATTTGATGTGGTGGAATACAGGATGGTGACAGCGGATACCCTGGATGATGCCATTGCCTATTTTTCAGACAAGATCACCCGCAATGATTTTCCCTCAGACGGTCTGGTAGCCCTCTATGACGATATCGCTTACGGTGATTCTCTGGGCAGCACTGCAAAATTTCCCAGGAATGCATTTGCCTTCAAATGGAAGGATGAGATCCGGGAGACTACTTTGAAAGAAATAGAGTGGAGCCCGTCAAGGACCGGACTGATCAATCCTGTGGCAGTCTTTGAGCCGGTGGAACTGGAAGGAACTACCGTGAGCAGAGCCAGTGTGCATAATATCAGTATCTTAAAAGAGCTGGAGCTGGGAATCGGAGATAAGATCCAGGTTTATAAAGCCAATATGATCATTCCCCAGATTGCGGAGAATCTCACAAGGAGCGGAGATCTGGAGATTCCCCATGTCTGTCCCGTCTGCGGGCAGGAAGCCAGGGTGGTCAAAACCAATGATGTGGAATCCCTGTACTGCATGAACACAGAATGTCAGGCAAAGAGAATAAAATCTTTCACCCTGTTTGTCAGCAGGGATGCCATGAATATAGACGGCCTGTCAGAGGCAACCCTGGAAAAATTCATATTAAAAGGGTTTATCAAGGACTTCGGCGATATTTTTGAGATCGAGAAGTACAGAGATGAGATTGTTTCCATGGAAGGGTTTGGACAGAAATCCTATGACAATCTGATCGCCAGCATAGAAAAGGCGTCCCACACCACCCTTCCGAGACTCCTATACAGCCTGGGAATCTCTAATGTGGGGATTGCCAATGCGAAGATGATCTGCAAAGAGTTCCGCTATGACCTGGGGAAGATCATACATGCCACACCGGAGGAAATCAGCAACATTGAGGGAATCGGACCGGTGATCGCGGGAACCTTTACGGAATATTTTGCGGATGAGGACAATATGAAAAGGCTGGAGCACCTGCTGTCCCACCTGACCTTTGAGGAGGTAAAGACAGAGAGCACCCAGAGCCTGGAGGGAAAACAGTTTGTTATCACCGGAAGCGTGGAGCATTTTGCAAACAGATCGCAGTTAAAAGAATATATAGAGGAAAGAGGCGGAAAGGTTACGGGAAGTGTAACTTCCAAGACCGATTACCTGATCAACAATGATACCACATCCTCCTCCTCTAAGAATAAGAAGGCCAAGGATTTGGGGATCCCCATTTTATCAGAGGAGGATTTCCTGAAGCTTTCAGGGGAAGGATGACAGAAAGAAGGTAGGAAATGCAGTCCGAAGAGATGAAGAAGAAAGGGCTGAAGGGCGTTAAGACTATTATTTTCGGCAGGACCCTGATTGTGGTCTTTGCCTTCCTGGTCCAGTTTGCCCTGATCATCGCCAGTTTTATCTGGCTGAGGGATTACAGCTTTTATATTTATGCCGGATTTGTAGTTTTGGGAGTTCTGGTACTGCTGCATCTGTTCAACAGCAGAGGAAATCCGGATTTTAAGCTGGTCTGGATGATTCCGGTAACGGTGGTACCCGTATTCGGAGCGCTGTTTTATCTCTATATCAACAGCCAGCCGGGAACCAGGATGATCTACCAGAGACTTCAGTATCTGGGAAAATTCACAAAACAGTATGTGACCCAGAAGGAAAAAGTGAAAAAAGATCTGGAACAGAAAAGCCCCCAGATGGGGCATCTGGCCTCTTATCTAATGGAGTACGGCACCTGTCCGGTCTATGAGCATACCCTTGTGACTTATTTTCCGCTGGGTGATGAGCAGTTTCCGGCCATGTTAAAGGAATTGGAGAAGGCCGAGAAATTTATCTTTATGGAATATTTCATCCTGGAAGAGGGGTATATGTGGAATACGGTGCTGGAACTTTTGAAAAAGAAGGTCAGAGAAGGCGTAGAAGTCAGGGTCATGTATGACGGAATGTGTGTGCTGGCGCTGCTCCCCTCCTTTTATCCGAAAATCTTGGAGAAAGAGGGAATCCAGTGCAAAATGTTTGCCCCCATCAAACCGTTTTTCTCACCCCATTACAATAACAGGGACCACAGAAAGATACTTGTGATTGACGGCAGGGTGGCGTTTACCGGAGGAACGAACCTGGCAGATGAGTATATTAATAAGAAGGAACGTTTTGGCCACTGGAAGGACACGGCAGTCATGCTGAAGGGCGAGGCAGTGGAACGCTTTACCTTCATGTTTCTGGAAATGTGGGGTGTGTCAGAGCGTGGAGATCTGGAATATGAGCCATACCGGACGCCAAAGGATATGCAGATGCCAAATGACGGATATGTGATTCCCTATGATGTGATGCCTTATGGATATGAGCGCACAGGGAAACAGGTATATCTGGATATATTAAATACCGCACAGCGTTATGTACATATTATGACGCCGTATTTGATTCTGGACCATGAGATGATCATGGCACTGACTTATGCGGCAAAGCGCGGTGTGGAGATCTGCATCATCATGCCGCATATTCCGGATAAAAAGACTGCCTTTGCCCTTGCGAAGACGTACTACAATGAATTGCTGGAGGCAGGTGTGGAAATCTATGAGTATACACCCGGATTTGTCCATGCGAAAGTATTTACCTCAGATGATGAAAAGGCCATTGTAGGTACTGTGAATATGGATTACAGGAGTTTTTACCATCATTTTGAAGATGGGGTACTCTTTTACCGGAATTCCCAGATTTCCCATGTGGAGCGGGATTTCCAGGCTACGAAAAAAAAATGTGTGAAAATATCAGTGGCAGATTACAAGCGGCTCAGCATTTTTAACAGAATAATGGGTAAAGTGCTCCGTATATTTGCGCCGCTGATGTAAAAATAAAGCAGCGGTTTGGTCTGCCAAATAGCTGCAAAAACAGTAACTGTTCAGTCAGGTCTGCGCATTTACTGCGCTGACCGTGCAAAAGAGTAGTGGCGGCAGGTATTCGCCCCATCGCGAAGCGATTTTTAATGGGCGAATACCCGTAACTATTTAGCTGGCTGAATAGTTACCAAAAACAATACATAAGGAAAGAAGGAATAGTACATGCCGATTAAAATACAAAGTGACCTGCCTGTTAAGGAAATACTGGAAAAAGAAAATATATTTGTCATGGATGAGGGGCGTGCGGTCCATCAGGATATCCGGCCGATCCGTATCCTGATCCTGAATCTTATGCCGCTCAAAGAAGAGACAGAGCTGCAGCTTCTGCGCTCACTGTCCAATACTCCTCTGCAGGTGGATGTATCTTTCATGATGGTTGCGACCCACGAGTCAAAAAATACGGCGACCAGCCATTTGAACAAATTCTATGAGACCTTTGACCAGGTAAAAGCCCATAAGTATGACGGAATGATCATTACAGGCGCACCGGTGGAGCAGATGGAATTTGAGGAAGTGGATTACTGGGAAGAGTTAAAGGAGATCATGGAGTGGACAAAGACAAATGTGACCTCCACCATTTACCTGTGCTGGGCTGCCCAGGCGGGGCTTTACTATCACTATGGCCTGAAGAAGAAAATGATGGACCACAAGGTGTTCGGCCTCTTCCGCCACAGGGTAAAAAACCGCAGGGTGCCCCTTGTGCGCGGATTCGACGATGAATTTTTAGCGCCCCATTCCCGTCATACAGAGGTAGCAGCAGAGGACATCCATGCCTGTGATGCGCTGACGATCCTGGCGGAATCAGAGGAAGCCGGAGTATTTTTATGCATGGCTATGGACGGCCGCCAGATCTTTGTCATGGGACATCCGGAGTATGATCGTGTGACTTTGGACGGAGAGTATAAGAGAGATAAAGGGAAAGGGCTGGATATAAAGCTTCCCGAGAATTACTATCCTGAGGATGATCCGGATAATAAGCCGCTTCTGCTGTGGAGGGCACATGCGAATAATCTGTATACGAACTGGCTCAATTATTACGTTTATCAGGCTACTCCTTATGATTTGGATGGGACACCGTTCTAAGGCGCATTTTAAGCGGTATTCGGAGGAATAAGAAGTCTCATAAAGTATCGTAAAATATCGCCGATTATCGTATAGAATGGAGTGGATTTGGAGTAAATACAGTACTCGTGTGGAGTAAATAATTTAAAATTCAGGCGGTATGACGAAGCTATCTTTATCGAAATATTTGTATGTTTAAGCCCCGGCATATGCTGGGGCTTGTACTATTGTTTGATATTTGTAATTCTGTTTCATAAAATGAATCGTCCGGCATCTCTGTGTTGAGGTGCTTTTTTGTATGTTTGAATACAAAGAGCATGCGAAAAAGATAATTAAAAAATGGTAAACAGAGTCTATATTTACATAAATAATCACAGATACAGATTGGCTTGCCAGGATAATACAAAAAAATATCCCTGCGGGATGCCACATCAGAAAGAAGTGGAGCCATATAATAAATTCACCCATTGACAAGCGGGGATTTTAAGCTCTTAATAGAGTTCTGATTGAGCTTTACATATGTAGATGAAATATTGTACCTTGAGAAAGGTTATATAGCTAGTCGCTTATAATATGATAAAAAGTATAAATTGGACATGATTTTTATTTGGCTTTATAATAAATAATGTAAAAGTCGGAATGAATTTTATTGTCAGTGTACAGGGAATTACGAGGGTAAACGTAGTTCCCTGTATTATTTACAAGTTACATTATTAGTTCTGAAAAATGTTGTTTAGTATATTGTCTTATTTTATATAGGTGCGATAAGGACAGTTTTTCTAGGAAAATAGATGGAGAATGAAATATGGGTTACATATCTATTTATTTTGTATTACAGGGGATAGAATTATCAGTGAAAAAGGGAATAATGTTGTCAGATGCAGTCCGTATGGCCGGATTTCATTTTGATTTTCCATGCGGAGGACATGGGAGCTGCAGGAAATGTGAGCTGGTTATCGCTGATGGTGAAACAAAAAAGACAGTATTGGCCTGCCAATTTCGTGTAGTATGTTCTTTAAAAGTGTGGGTATCGGAGTACAGGGATGCACAGCTTTTAACAGCGGCAGAACAGGGTGAAAACCATTGGAGACCGTATTGCAGGGGAATTCGGATAGATGTGCCAGGGGGATTTTCAAATCAATATTGTTCTGATACGCAGGAAATGGCACGATTGGCTGAGATAAAGGCAGAATTAAAAAAAGGCAGCCTTATCTTTGATAAAGATGCTGCAGCGGAATTAGAACTGCTGATAGAGCAGGGATATAGGAATGTGACACTTGTCCGATTCCATGATCGAATCATTTCTGTCTGTGAACAAGATCAGAAAATGGCATTGGCTGCTTTTGACATTGGGACAACATCGTTGGCGGGATATCTTCTGGACAGTGATGATGGGCATGTTCTTGCGGTGGCAAGCAGGTTTAATCCGCAGAGGTCATACGGAGCGGATGTGATCAGCCGTGCTGTTCATGAAGTGGAGACACATGATGGAGAACTTGGAAGACTTGTTCATAGAGCAGTGAATGAAATGATTGGAGAATTGACGGCACAGGCGGGCTTAAAACGTGCACAGGTTTGGCAGATCATGCTGACGGGAAATGTTTGTATGCATCATCTGTTTTTGGGTATATCACCACGTGCGCTTTTGCACGTTCCGTATCACGCAGCAATTACTGATGCTTACGAAGGTGAAGCCCGCGTATATGATCTGGATGCGTCTCCGGCAGCGAGGATACAGTTTTTGCCGAATCTGGCAGGGTTTGTGGGAGCCGACACGGTGGGATGTCTGCTGGCGACAAATTTTACCCGGGAAGAGAAAAAAACTTTGATGATTGATATTGGAACCAATGGTGAACTGGTCATGGGAACCAAGGTGAAAGCATACACTTGTTCCACAGCAGCAGGTCCGGCTTTAGAAGGTGCAAAAATATCCTGTGGAATGTGTGGTGTTCCGGGAGCTATCCAGCATCTTAATATAGAAGATGGTGAACTGAAGATTTCCGTGATAGGAAATGGGAGATCGTTAGGAATTTGCGGTTCTGGTCTGATCGATGCGATTGCGATTCTATATAAGGAGGGCATGATCGAGCCTCGTGGCAGAATTCAGAAAAAGGATAAGTTAAAAACAGAGTTTTCAAAAAAGAATGCATGGAGGGTCAGGCGTGAAAATGGAAAGAGCAGTATTTTATTGACAGATAAAGTGTCTCTCACGCAACAGGATATCAGGGAAGTGCAGCTGGCAAAAAGTGCCATTGCGGCGGGGATTCAGATTTTGTGCCGTAGGCTCGGATGGAAACCAAAGGATTTGGAGCAAATTCTGATTGCCGGTGCATTCGGTAATTATATGAATCCGGAGAGTGCATGTGATATCGGGCTTTTACCAGAAGAATGCCGTGGTAGGATACGCGGAATCGGTAATGCCGCCGGTGAAGGGGCTAAGCTGGCAATGTCGGATGAAGAGTATTGGATGCAGGCAATGCAGATTCAGAAGCATGTCGAATTTGTGGAGTTGGCCTCAGAAAAGGATTTTCAGGAAAGGTTTGTGAGAAACCTGGATTTTGGATAAGAATGACAGCTCTCCTTTTGGGGAGCTGTTTTTGGTGAAGAATACCTTGTATAGAAATATCTTATGTTCTTATTTGGTTTGTATTATAAGGCGTTCCAAACTATGTGAAAAACTTATAAATTCTGGAAGATAAAATTGTGAAATTAGCTGAAAAAATCGACAACCATAAATGATTCTTATTACAATATTTATAAAGTAAAATTTATTGTTCTAAGATACTTTGTTATAATTCAACCATACAGAAACTAAATAAAGTTATGAGTAAGGAGAAAAGCATCATGATTCTTATTGGGGAAAAGATCAACGGAGCAATTCCGAGTGTAGGAAATGCCATTGCGAACAGAGATGAAGCATGGATTATTGACCTGGTACAGCGTCAGGAAGCAGCTGGGGCTGACTATCTGGATGTCTGTGCAGGAACCACGCCAGAATTGGAGTATGATACGCTTTGCTGGCTGATTGATGTGGTACAAAGTGTTGCGAATAAACCAATCTGTATAGACAGTCCGGATCCGCACATGCTGCTGAGGGTATTTCCGAAGCTGACTAAGCCGGGACTGGTCAATTCCATTTCTATGGAGGGAGAAAAATGCGATGTGCTTCTTCCGCTTTTGAAAGAAAATCCGGAATGGGGAGTGGTTGCTCTTTGCTGTGACCCGAAGGGGATTGCAGAGAAAGCAGAGGACAAGTTTGCACTTGCGGTCCAACTGGTAGAGAAAGCAGCAGCTTATGGTATCACACCAGATAGAATTCATATAGATCCATTGGTACTTGCGCTTTCCGCAGTAGATAATTCAGCACTTGAATTTTGCAAAGCCATCAGAATGATCAAAGAAAAATATCCTAGTATCAATGTAACTGCCGCACTGTCCAATATTTCTTATGGAATGCCGGCACGTAAAGTTGTCAACATCAGTTTCCTGGTCATGGCCATAGAGTCCGGTCTGGATTCTATGATCGCGGATCCGCTGAATAGAGATTCGATGGGAGTGATGTATGCCACAGAGGCACTGATGCAGAAAGATAAGTATTGCAGAAAGTATAATAAAGCCTACCGAAAAGGGATTTTTGGAGTGAAGAAGACAAAATAAAGATTTTTAGTAACAGAGTATCAAGAACAGATAAAAAGGAGGATGTAATATGGTAAGCATGGAAGCACTCGCTGAGGCTATGGGGGAACTGGAGGAAGATACAGTAGTAGAGCTTTTAGAGCAGGTAATGGAAGAGGGGGGTAAACAGGCACAGGAGGCTATGGACGCATGTCAGAAAGGCATGGATATCGTCGGAAGCTATTTTGAAGAGGGCGAATATTTTGTGAGTGACCTGATTTTTGCCGGGGATCTGATGAGCCAAGCTGTAGGTATTTTGAAAGATGCTCTGATTTCTGGTGACGGTAAAGAAGGTCCTCAGACCTCGCTGATTCTGTGTACAGTACAGAATGACCTTCATGACATTGGAAAGAATATTGTTCGTTCTATGTTGGAAGCAGGTGGTTTTCATGTCATCGATCTCGGCATTGATGTAGCTCCCGGAACGATTGTAGATAAGGTTAAAGAGACGGATGTAAAAATCGTATTGTTAAGCGGTGTATTGACTTTAGCAATCAATTCTATGAAAGCAACAGTAGAAGCCTTAAAGGAGGCGGGATTAAGAGATTACTGCCATGTTCTGATCGGCGGTGCACCAGTAAGTGCGGAATATTGTGAGGTTGTCGGCGCAGATGCCTGGGCGCATAATCCGCAGACAACGGTACAATACTGCAAAGAGTGGGCAGCCGTGTCATAATAAGATATCAGCGGCTTCTGATCAGTTTAGATTATGAAAGCCGTCAGAATACAGGAGGGTAAGCAATGAATTTAAGTCAGGAGTACCATGACAATCTTCAGCGTGTCCGTGACTGTACGAATTTTAAACATGTAGATAGAATTATTCATTTGAGTAACTTTTATACATGGAAGATTCTTGATTCGGACAGACATGTAAAATTGAGCGAGGCAATGACCAGTTATGAGACACTGGAACTGATTCAGAGAGAATTTCAGGAGAAATACAAATTCGATGTTCATATGGATCTGAATACGCGCAACCTGATCCTTCCATCTCAGGCGATGGGGACTGGCAGCCATATCATGATTGATGATGTAAATGAGTCTATAAACTTTTATGATCATGTACTTATGGGGCAGGATGAATATCCGGACTATAAGAATCACCGTGCCGAAATGAATTGGAAGATGTTCAATCGTAAATACCCTAATTTGGATAAGAGACATTTTCTGGATGCATTTATCAAACAGCAGGAAGCGAGTGCGTTTTCAGGTTACATGGGGCGTATGATGGTAGAAGATTATGCCTGTCTTGGGGTATATGATACTGATGTTGCAGGCGGATCTGTGCAGGTACCGTTTGAGAGATTTCCAAAATATTATCGTGGTATAAAGGAAATTTCGTTTGACATGCGAAGAAAAAAGTCTGACATGCTGGATTGTTTGGATTATATTCAGGAGAATGAAATTATCCCGGGATTGAAGAAGACGCTTGCCGAGATGGAGGGAAAGGAACAGTTATACATGGCGGATTTTATGATCGCTATGCTGGCTCATGGAACGATTAGTCAGAAGCAGTGGGACATCTTCTATTGGCCATATTTAAAGGAATATTTGGATCTGATCGTGGCGGCGGGCAAGACGGTTGTTATCTATTTGGAGAACAGTATCATGCGTTTTGCAGAGTATTTTCAGGATTACCCTAAGGGCCATATTATCATGATTCTGGAACTAGATGATTTAGTAGAACTGCGTAAAAAACTGCCGAATATCTGTTTTGCAGGTGGTATGACTGCAGCTTTGTTAGGAAACGGAACACCGGAACAGTGCGTTGATCGTGTGAAATATCTTGCAAATGAGCTTGGTGATGGTTTTATCTTAAGTCAGGATAAGATGATGGCATTCCGAAATGACTGTCGTCGTGAAAATCTGGAAGCTGTCTGTGAATATGTAAATAATTTCCGTTGGTGATGAACACATCGGACAAGGAGGTATATCATGGGTTTATTTGATTATGGTACACTCACCCAGGAGCGTCAGGCGGAGGCTGCAAAGATTCCGGAAGAGGTACTTGCTGAGACTATAAATCTAAATATTCCGGAAGGTGTAGAAGAGTTGGCTGCTCTGCTCACTTTTATTCCGGAAGAGAAGAGGGCTGCTGCTATTCAAGGTTTTATTGGCTCTATGCTGGTGACCTGAAAATTGTTACGGGAAAAAGGGGAATGAGCGTAAATACTGATAAGAAAAAGGAGAAACTTTATGGAACTAGGTGTTTGGGGAATTATCAAAGAGTATCCGTCCTTGATTGGACTGATTCCAATGGTTCTTTACATTATTTTGGCTTTCAAAAAGGGAATTGATCCGGTTATCCCACTTTTGATTTCTATTGTGATTGGCTGGCTTTTGACCGGAAATGGCGCAACTGTATTTGGTCAGGAGGTGGGAACTTCTCTTTCCAGTGTTTTGGGTCAGGTAGGATTCCTATCCATGGAAGGTGCGGGTTTGGGTATTGTATTAAAGGAGGCAGGTGTCAGTGCAACGCTATGTAAGCTGATTGCCAATAAGCTGGGGGTCAAGACGCAGAAACAGGCACTGATCACGCTTATGGTTTGTCAGTTTATCCTGGCTACCTGCGTTGGGTCTGGTGTATCTGCGGCCGCTATTGTTATGCCGGTGCTGCTTCCGATGCTGGCTTTGACTGGTGTTACACCGGTTGCTGCAACAGTTGCTTTTATCCTTAGCGGACTTGCAGGCATGCTGTTAGCTCCGTTTGCTGCTCCGAATATTATGGCAATGAGCCTGACTGGGTTAAGTTATCCACAGTATTTGTTGTGGGGAGCAGGTCCGTATCTTATTGTTATGCTGATCACTGCGGTGATTTTAAGTTTTTGGATTGACAAGAAAGCAAAGAAGGATCCAAATGGAGAAAAATATGAGTTGAGTGATGCAGAAAAGGATATGACTGCTAAACCGACTCAGAAAGAAAAAATCACTACGATAGCTTTTATTGTAACCTTTGCACTTTGTATTGCTTACGCAATTGCATTCCGTCAGGGCATGGCATTTGTTATCTTTGTTCTTCCGTTTTTGGCAGTTGTTGTGGCAGTGTTTTCAAGAATGGGTGTTAACAAAGCCTGTGATGCTTTTTATACCGGCTGTAAGAACACGATATCGGTATTTATTATCTGCGTACTGTATCAACTTCTGGTTGATGTGGTAAACGTAGCAGGCGGTTTTGAAGCACTGAGTAATCTGTTTGTTGGTCTGGTTGGCAGCAGCCCGTCGAAATCAACGGTTATGTTAATGGGGACCTTTGTAGGTGCATTTGGTGTTAACGGCGGCGCGGCTGCCCAGATGCAGATTATCCATGAGCTGTTCCTTCCAATGATTCAGCAAAATGGCTTGGGTATGGGATTGTGGTCTATTGTTCTGGTTGCAGGATCTTATGTGACTTCTATTATCTACCCTAACGCAACAGTCCTCGCTCCCATGGGTATTGCACGAAGTAAAGATTTCAAAAATATGATGATTTGTATGTGGATATCCAGTGCGATTATCATGGCATTCTGTGTACTGTATTGTTTTATTATGCCGATGATTTTTTAATATGTGATAAATGAATAGTATTTCCCCTTTTTGTTGTGCATAAAAATGGCGGCTGGAGGATATTCCGGCCGCTATTTCCGATTGGTCTATAAAAATTAATGAATAGAAAACATTTCGCCTGAAAATTGCTGGTGATGTTTTCGCTGAGATTGAATTTCCTGGATGATGTAATCAAATAGCTCTTTATGTTCCAGATTATATTTCTTTTCTGTCAGCCAGGAAATAGCAGTTCGGCGAATCATGGTATCGTCAGAGAATGGAATAGCTACGTATCCGTTTCCATAGGTTTTTTCAAAAAAACTTTCAGGAATCAGATTGGCAAAGTGGTCCGTGTAGGCACATTCCTTTATTGCAGCATAGTAATCAGGATAGTCAAGTTCATGTGCATAGACTGGGGTAAAATGATATTCCTGAAACATTTGGTCATTATGAAGGCGTGTTGGCTGATAACGGTTTAATCCGGTTAATTCAATATTCTTGAGATCTGCAATGGAGATGCTTTTACGGGAAGCAAACGGATGACCAGAGGAAACCACTAAGATATACTGTTCTGAAAACAGGATTTGGTTTGTGACTTGATCATCAATGATTGGAGGGCAAGTTACTGCAAAGTCAATCATGCCATTTTTTAGAATAGCCAAAACCTGTTCTTCATCACCAAATAGTTTCTTTATGCCAACAGATTGAAAGGAATCAAAATTTCCGGTTATGGAGAGTGCAGAAAAAAATAATGTGCTGACAGAAAAACCGATGGTAATAAAGCTGTTTCCTTCATTTTGACGAAATTCTGCAGCCGCCTGGGTGAGGCGGTCATGTGCGTCTTTTAGTTCTTTAAAGTAATGATACAGATGTTCTCCGGCAGGCGAAATGATCAGCTTTTTTCCTTCACGGTAAAAAAGCTGTACATCCAGTTCACTTTCCAGACGGCCAAGTGCAAGGCTTAAGGCCGGCTGGGAAATATATAATTCCTCGGCTGCTTTGCTAAGATTCATATGTTTAACGATTGTAAGATATTGTTTGACTTGCTGGTAATTCATAGATACATCCCACCCCTCTGACGTTTTAAGTTACCAATAAGTCTATCATTTTTATAAATAAAATACAAGAAACAGATATTATTTTGTAACAGTTCAGACAAGCTGAACTGTTACGCATCCAGCCATTAAGAATCCCTTTGCGATGGGCTGGATGCCTGTCTTCGGTACGTTTTCATACGGTCAGCGCAGTAAATGCGCAGACCTGTCTGAACTGTTACATTATTTTACAAGATTGTATGACTGGAGGAGAATTGTGCGTAGAAAGATATATCCCTGGATCATATGTCTGATGAGTACGCTTCTGATTTCCTGCTGCATGGGAATCACGAATGGGACGTTTTCCGTGTTCCAGCCCTATCTGGTAGAAAGCGGTCTGACGAATACGCAGGCATCCATGATTCTTACCGTAAGGAACATATTTGGCTGTCTTGCGATTGCGTTTAGTTCTCAGTATTACGAACATATGGGACTGCGCAGGGGTATGACATGGAATGTCTGTATTGGAATGATCGCTTTTGTCATCTACAGTGCCGCAAGAATATATCCGGTATTCATGATTGGGGCGGCAATGTCCGGAATCTGTTATGGATGGGGCGGTATCCTGCCTGCTTCTATGCTCATCCGGCGTTGGTTTAAAAAGAACCGCACACTGGCTTTAGGAATCAGCGGCAGCGGCAGCGGTGTGGCAATGCTGATTTTACCAGTGCTCCTGACATCTGTTATCGAAAATAAAGATATGTATGCAGCTTTTAGATTAGATGCCCTTCTGATGGCCATAACTGCAGTTCTGCTTTATCTGACGATCAGAGAGTCTCCGGAGGAGGCAGGACTTATGCCCTGGGGTTATGAGGAAGAAAATGAGAAAAGGAAAGTTGTAAATGAAGGAGCCGGACTTACCTCCGGAGAATATGCAATGCTGCTTGTGTCCATGCTTTTCATGGGAATCAGTACCCAGCCGGAAGTCAATCATATATCGGTATATTTTCATGAACTGTCATTCGATCCTATGCTTGCCCCCAGGACAATATCCGTGATTGGATTTTTCCTGATCATCGGAAAGTGCGTGTATGGATATCTGGTTGATATCTTCCAGGCTTTTTATGTGAATCTGGTGTATTTTCTGGGAATTATTGCCGGACTGTTTTTTCTTGTTCTTTGCAAAAGTGGCAATACGGTGTTTGCATATATGGCGAGCGTGACACTGGGGTACGGGACGTCTCTTGCAACGGTGGGGATGATGTCCATTGCCGGAGATTTGGAAACTCCCGAAAAATACATGCGGACCGGAAAATATTTTCAATTGATATATCTTGGAGCAGTTCTGGTGTTCAGTGCGGTTCCCGGAATTGTAGCGGATGCAGCAGGAAGCTATCTGCCAGTATATATCTTGGCCCCGTGTCTGATGATCATAGGTATGATATTGGTGCAGACAGTATATATCCGGCATGGAAAAGGATTTATTCATAAGTAAAGGTTATTACATACTTAATTTTATAAAATTTACAAAACGCAGGAATTTGGTAAAATTTATATTAGATAGAAAAAACATTGATGATAAAAAAGGAGCGGAATGATTTATGGTTGAGTCGAACAAAGGCAAGCTGCTCGAACTTATTGAGAAGAAAAAAAAATGGATAAAAGGCGGCGGGGACGAAAAAATCAAAAGGCAGCATGACCGTGGAAAACTGACTGCGCGGGAGAGGCTGGGCCTGCTTTTCGACGAGGGGTCCTTTGTAGAGTATAATATGTTTGCCGGGCCGGATTGTAATCTGCATGGTTTGGATAAGGAATATGCACCGGGTGACGGTGTGGTGGTTGGGTACGGAAAGGTAAATGGACGTCTCACCTATGCAGTATCCCAGGATTTCACCGTACTCGGCGGCACTATGGGACAAAATCACTGCAAGAAAATTAATCATGCCAGTGAGGAAGCGGCCAGGAACGGCTGTCCTTGTGTTTATTTCTGGGACAGTGGTGGGGGACGTATTCAGGAGGCTCATTTCCGCGATGTGATCAAGTGTACCATGCTGGCAGCGAAAAACTCCGGATATATTCCCACTGTGTCAGTTATTATGGGAGCCTGTGCAGGTGGTTCTGCTTATGCCCCGATTTTGAATGACTATATGATCTGCGTAGATAAAACCAGTAAATTTTTTCTCTGTGGACCGGATGTGATCAAGGCAGTTACCGGTGAAACAGTCAATGATGAGGAACTGGCCGGAGCCTGGACAGAGAATATGATTTCCGGAAATGCACAGCAGTGGGCAGCCAATGATGAGGAAGCTGTCTGGCATGTGAAGAAATATCTGAGCTATATGCCGCAAAACTGTAATGAGAAGACGACCATTTACCCTTACAAGGATGATATTGAACGCCGTATCATGGAGTTGGACACTATCATTCCGGATGATTCTAAAAAGCCATACAGCTGTCATAAAGTGATTGAACTTCTGGCCGACGAGAACAGTATTTATGAGTATCAGCCTTACTGGGCACGGAATATTGTCTGTTGTTTTGCGCGCGTGATGGGAGAGACGGTTGGTTTTATTGCTAACAACACAGAGGTGAAGGCAGGATGCTTTGACATGGATGCGTCCGATAAATTTGCCCGTTTTGTGGATATTTTGGATTGCTACAACATCCCGATGATCACTCTTACGGATACACCCGGTTTTCTACCTGGAAAAAATCAGGAACATGGAGGCATCATCAGACATGGTGCAAAAACTTTGGAGGCCTGTTACCGTGCTACGATTCCGAAAATTCAGGTGGTCCTCAGGAAAAACGTTGGCGGTGCCTGTCTGCCTATGGGATATAACCTATTCAATTTAGATGTAAACCTTTATTGGCCGACTTTCGACTATGGTATCATGAATCCAGAATCTGCATGCAGGATCATTATGAAAAACAAGATGAAGGCGGACCCGCAACATGCGGATGAAATTTTGGCGGAAGCCGTCCATGAATTTACAGAGGCCAGGACACCGTATTCTATGTGTGCACACATGTGGGCGGATGATATTATTGAACCGAATGAGACCAGAATGCGTTTGATCAAGGCGCTGGAATTTTTGAGAAATAAGAACCCGGAACTCATACCAATTCCGGAAAGAAAGAAGAAACATTCCGTCTCTCCGAGATAGGGAGACTGGAGGAAAGGGGAGTGAAAAGATGGGAATTCGTCCATTAGAAGGTTACAGAGTATTTGATTTCACAGTGGCAAAGTCCGGGCCGTATTGTACAGCTATTTTGGCGGATTTTGGTGCGGAGGTAATACATATTGAGAATCCGGCACGTCCGGATCCGGTACGTGCAATGAAGCCAGGCTATGATGGGACATCCACAGAATATTTAAATATTCACCGTGGGAAAAAGTCTGTTCAAATAAATGCAAAGACGGAGGCAGGGCGTGAACTGGCCTATAAGCTGCTCAAAAAGTGTGATGTGTTTGTGGAGAATGGTAAGCCTGGATCAGCGGAAAAGATGGGGCTTGGATATAAAACGGTAAAGGCGGTGAAGCCAGATATTGTCTATGCGTCAATCTCGGGCTTTGGGCAGGATGGACCTTATCGGGATCGTGCCGCATTTGACACTGTAGTCCAGGCTATGAGCGGATTTATGAGTCTGACCGGACCGCTGGGTGGTCCATTTACCAAGGCGGGGCCATCTATGTCAGATATGATCACCGGAATTATGACGGCTCTCGGTGTAGCTATGGGATTACTCCGAAGAGAGAAGACAGGGGAGGGAACTTACCTGGATGCATCCATGTTTGATATATATACTTCCTTGATGGAAGCTGCAATTGCAGATTATGTCAATGCCGGAGTTATCAGGAGACCTATTGGAAACCGCCATCCGTCTAACTCGATTGCAGAACCGGTAAGATGTAAGGACTCAGAATTTATTCTCCAGATGTTCGGCGATGAGATGCACAGACGTTTCTTTGCAGAGTTTGATATGCCGGATCTGACGAAAGATGAGCGCTTTAAGGATGGAGCATCCCGTGTGGCAAACAGAGATGTCTTGATTGATGAATATGTGAATCCGGCGCTAGCAAATTATACTATGGCAGAATGCCGTGAAAAGCTGACCCGTGCAAAATGCCCATTTGGTGAAATGAATACCATCGAGCAGCTGGTAGAGGACCCGCAGTTCAGACATCGTGAATGTATGATTCCGGTTACGGATTCAAAGAATGGTACATATCAGATTTATGGATCTCCGTTTAAGTTCAATAACTTTGACATGCCGAGGAAGACTTTTGCAGCACAAGCTGGTGAGCACAATGTAAGCGTACTCCGGGATGTGCTGGACATGAAGGATAATGAGATTAAAGACATTTTCGGCCGAATGGGTGTGAATGTGGATATTTAAGGAAGGAGGAGTTCTTAATGAACCAGGCGGTTGTACAGATTCCGCTGAATGGCCTGTTGGTATCAATAGCAGTCATTGTTTGCGTTATTATATATCTGAAATATAAATCATCCACACATGACAGGGGTGGAACTGCGCAGCAGGGACCCGTTCCTTTTTCCGAACCAAGACCATTTGCAGAGCCGATTCCGCCGGTACGGATGCCGGCAGCTCCAGTCGTGCCGGTGGCTGACAGAAAAATACGGCCGAGCCGTTATGTCTATGACCAGCAGTATTTCGAGCGTCATTATGCAATGCTTGAAGGCAGTGTGGATGAAGTACCGGCCAAGGTAGGCAGTGAGGTGAAAAAAGGTGATATTATACTGAAAATCAGGCATCAAGGGATAGAATGCGACCTGCGTGCATCGGCAGAAGGACGGGTCCGCGAAATAAATTGTAAGGCAGGAAGTTCTTTTCGGAGAGATGAACTTTTATATGTCATCCAGTAGGAGCGTATGTTATGATCGGAACAACGAAAGAACGTTTGATGGAACTAGACCGATTGTATCCGCATTGGGAAGAAGATACACTGTGGACCCGGTTTAAAAAAAATGCGATATATTTTCAAGACCATGTTTTTTTGATATACAAAGACCGTGAGTATACTTATGCTGAGTCGCTTCAGGAGGTTAACCGGCTTGCAAAGAGTTGTTATGCATGTGGTATGAGCGGGCAGCATGTTGCAATTTTGCTTTATAATTCTCCGGAGTTTGTATTTCTAACTTTTGCACTTGCTAAAATTGGTGCAGTAAAAGTGCCAATCAATATGAAACTGTCCATGGAAGAGAAGGCATATATCATACGGCAGTCTGATTGTCACTATGTAATTGGTCATGCCATTGATAAAATTCCTTTTAAATCGCTCTCTTCATTTGTGAAGTGTATAGTAATCTGTCATGGAGAAGAGCCGGATACACAGACGGAAAACAAAATAATTGAATGGTCACATTTCTTTGGTATGGGACAGGAGTTAGTTGATTCTCAATGTTTTGCAGTGTCAACTCCCGAATGCCTGTCTGATATTCTGTATACATCCGGAAGTACAACATTTCCTAAAGGGGTCATGTTAACGCATGATATACTGCTTCGCTCTTCTTTTGGAACATGCCGTACCAGGAGAATGGAGCTGGGGAGAAGGATATTCGTTCCGATTCCCTTATATCATATTTTTGCGTACAATGAGGGACTTTTGGCAGCCCTGTGGGTAGGTGGATGTATTGTTTTAGCCCATAAAAAGGCTGATGGTGAGTATATTTTAAATTTACTAGAGAGGAGCAGGGCTAACGATATTATCTGTGTACCAGTCATCATGATCCATCTTCTGGAGGCACTTGGTGAACAAAATGCAGAGTTTCCTTTTTTACATGCCGGATATTGGGCATCAACCTGTCCTGACTGGGTGTGGAATGCGGCCAAGGAAAAGCTGGGTATCAGCGATGTGACAACCGGTTATGGAATGACAGAGTGTGGTTCGACAACTACTATGTTTTCTCCAAATTGTACGACAGAAGAATTGATAGGATATCAAGGGTATAGGAAAGACTGCGGCTGTGCCGGAGATGGAGCGCCTGACGGGAAACTTTTGGAGATGCAGATTCGGGATGCAGAGACAGGAAATGAGATTTTGGTGGGACATACCGGCGAATTATATTGCCGTGGACTCACTGTGACAAAGGGATATTATAAAAACGATGAAGCGAATCAAAAGAGTTTTGATAAAGATGGTTGGTTTGCAACGGGAGATATCGGTAAAATGGATCTACGGGGGCGATTTACTTTTCAGGGAAGAAAAGATCACATGTATAAAATTAATGGTGAGAATGTGTCACCGCAGCATCTGAATTATGTGATCGGCAGTTGCCGGCAGGTGAAAGCGGTTGAAACTGTTGGGATTGAGAGTATGAGATATGGTGCGGTGGGCGTTGCCTTTATAGATTTGGAGAATGACACAAAAGAGTGCAGGAATGAAATTACTGACTATATTTTCAGACATCTGTCCAAGTTCCAGATACCAAAATACATTGTATGCGGAGACAGCAGTTCTTGGCCACGTACTTCTTGTGGAAAGATAGCACCTGGAGAATTGAAAAAAACAGCATTGATTTATGTGGAATGTTATGAAAAAAAGCATATGAAAAAAGGAGGAAAGGCTATTATATGGATATAAAGCAAGAAAAACCGTTGACGGAGAAGACGGAAAAGCCGCATCCTCTGAGCGCAATGCCAAAATCAAAGCATATTGTGGTAGATACAGAGGCATGCGGTGGATGCCTGACCTGTGAGTTTGCATGTTCTGCCCGGCATTTTGAGGGGGTATGCAATGCGGATTATTCCGCAATTCAGATTGGTGCGGATATGCTGGATTATCATTTTGATGCGGCTGTATGCCGGCAGTGCAGGTCTGCTTCTTGTGTGGCTGTATGTAAAAAAGGCGCTTTGAAATTTGATGAGCACACAGGGGCGAGATATGTGGATAAGGAATTATGCATAGGATGCGGACTTTGTGTAAAGGCCTGTCCGTTTTCAGATGAAAAAAATCCTTTGATCAGACGCGTGCGAATAGGAAAAAAGCAGGTGATTGTGAAATGTGATCTCTGTCATGGGTTTGAAGACGGTCCACTCTGTATCAAGATCTGTCCGAAACAGGCGGTTTCATTAAAATAGGAGGTTGGGTATGAGCAGGAAATTGGAATATGGATGGAACGGAAAGATGTTGCTGATCGATGTGGCGGCTCAAACCTCTGAAGTGCTGGATATATCAGAGTTGTGTGATGAATATATCGGATGCCGTGGGATTGCGGCTAAATTAGTTGAGGAATATGGACACCCGGGTGTAGGAGCTTATGATTATGACAATGATTTGATTTACATGGTCGGACCTTGCTGCGAGACTCCGGTGTTGGCCGGCAGCCGCGGATATTTCTTTGGTGTTGGACCGCAGTGCTACCCAGAACACTGGACACGCTCATCTATAGGCGGACGTGCAAATCTGGGTATGAAACAATGTGGGGTTGACGGTATTATCTTAAAACATAAATCAAAAGAACCTGTGGTGATTGAAGTTACGGATGACACGAAGGAACCGGTGCATTTTTATGATGGAACGCCTTACTGGGGAGCTCTTAGTGTGGATACCCAGAAGATGATGAAACAAAAATTTGGCCAGGAAACTGAGTCCTGTGTGATTGGGCCGGCAGGGGAGAACCTTGTGCGCTTTGCAGGTGTTTTCAGTGACCGCGATAACGCCGCAGCACAGGCAGGTTTTGGCGCGGTATTTGGAGACAAAAAGATTAAAGCAGTTGTATTTAACGGGCATCAGGGAACACGGGTACAAGATCTGGATACAATTCTGAAACTTAGGGAGGAATGCTTTGGATTGAAAGCTATTCCGAAGCAGAGGGATCCGCTTCCCGGCACGATGGGTATCGGTTCTGCTCCTACAGGAGCAAAAATAATAACGCAGGAGATTCTTGATAAAGGCGAGGCCTCTTATATTACCCAGAAGGGAAATGCCTGTGCTGGCTGTGGTATCCCATGCCATCTGGCCGGATATACCTTTGTACGCGGTTCAAAAGGCGCTTATCAGACGAACTGTGATACCACCAATAGTTCCAAATGTGTTGCGAAATTTGTCTATGGATGGGCTGCCCTTTGCCCCATGGAACTGGAATGGCTGGAAAAAGGGCTTGGAAGGAATTACCGTTGGCCCATGGATTTCCGTCGTGGTGCAGAATGTGCTTATATGATCAACAACTATGGTTTGAATTCCTGGGAAGTCGTGTCCTTGTTCATGTGGCTGACTGAACTGGAGTGTGCCGGTGTAGATATGGATAAATTGACAGGCGTGCATTGGGATGTGGACGATCCCACCTTGTTTCCTCGTATTATTGAAATGTATGTCTACAGACGCGGATTCGGCAATCAATTGGCAGAAGGAATGGCCAGATGCGGCGAAGAGATGGGCGGCATCTATCGCAAGTACAGCGATCATGCAGTACAGGGTATGTGTAACCATTCTCTCGGAACCGGCGGCTGGTTTGCGCTGAAATATCCATACTGGATATCCTGTGCACTGATGGCAGCAGTAGGGACAAGGGATCCCATGTCTGATCAGGGTCACAAATATCCGGATTTTTGCGGAAGAAGAGAACCATTTTTACGTCTGCCGGAGTTGGCGAAGGAGTATTATGGTGCAGATGGAACGATTGATCCGGACCCGGCATGGAAAGAGTCCATGGACGAGGAAACTTATCATGACATGGCTTATGCACAGAAAGAATATGTCTCCCGAACGATGGAGTTGTACGGAATTATCTTAGGATCCGGAGTATTTTGTGATACGGTCTATCCTCAGACGCTCGCTCCGAAGAGAGAAGACCGTGGATATAAAGGTGACTGGGAGATGATGGCGAAACTTCTTACTGCGGTCACTGGCGTGGAATACGATAATGAAAGTCTGTTTGCCCGTGCAGAGAAGATCTGGAACATGGAGCGCTGCTACAATGTTTTGGAAGTGGGAAGATGCAAGAAGGATGACATGCAGATCATCCATTGCCATGATGCAAGGGATGGAGATTGGACAACAGGGACCAAAATTGATCCGGTTCGTTTCGAAAAACTCCTTGACCGTTATTATAAGCTTGTAGGCTGGGATGAAAATGGAATCCCGACAAGAGAGAAATTATTAGAGTTAGGCCTTGATAAGTATAATGAGCGTATCAAGGAGATTCGGGCCAGAGGAGGGCATGCGTGATGAAAGAAAATATGGAGTTTTATGCCAGGTGCTCTTATTTCTGGCCAAAATTCCACGACGAGGGCGCAATCGTGTACAGCACGGTCGTGGAATGTGGATATAAGGAACCGTTAACCTGCAGAACCAGGGAAGAGGCAGATGCGATAATAAAAAAAATGAATGAAGATCGTCCTTGTCCTAAATGTCAAAAGATTCATAAATGGAAAGCTATGACGGAATTTGAAATTGGCCAGCAGGAAAATATGATTGCAAATATTATGAATAAAGATATTTCCAAACAGAGATAAAATTGTCAGATAGATAATATGTCAGGAGGAAAAGATATATGAGGACATGGTTGATCACAGGATGCTCCAGCGGAATGGGAGCAGGTATTGCAAAGGCTGTGCTCGCGAAGGGTGAGCAGGCGGTCATTACTGCGAGGAGCGCGGAAAAGATGAAAGAAATCTGTGATAAATATCCGGAGACTGCTTTGGGGATTGCATTGGATGTGTGTAGTCAGGAAAGCATTGATGCAGCATTTGATGCGGCGGTTGCCAAATTTGGTAAGATTGATGTTTTGGTCAATAATGCAGGCTATGGGTACCGTTCATCTGTGGAAGAGGGCGATAAGGAGGCTGTCTATGAGCTGTTTGAGACCAACACATTCGGACCTGTGGAATTGATAAAAAAAGTGCTTCCGGGAATGAGAGAAAGACGTAGTGGTGCGATAATTAACATCACTTCCATTGCAGCAGTACGTTCTGCAGTGGGCTCTGGCTATTATGCAGCAAGCAAGGCGGCTTTGGAGTATATCAGTGAGGGACTTTATAAAGAGGTAAGTCCACTTGGCATCAAGGTTATGATCGTGGAGCCGGGGGCTTTTAGGACCAGTTTTTATAAGGAGAACAACCTGAAGGGAAGTGAGCATAAGATCAGTGATTATGCAGAGACTGCATGGACAAGGGATCCGAAACTTGGATCACATAAGATTAACCAGCTTGGTGATCCGGATGCCATTGGTAACGTGTTAATAGAACTGCTTGACAGGGAGGATACTCCCCAGCGCTATGTGATGGGTTCTGATGCCTACAAAGCTGTAAGTGGTGCACTGAAAAATCGAATCATAGAGGTAGAGAAATATAAAGATTATAGTTTTCGTACTGATTTCAAGGAAGGAGAAGGCTCTACTCTAAATATCTAGTCTTTTACAGTAACTTCATAATATACAGGGTGCGGCAGCAGGATAACAAGCTTGCTGCCGTTTCTCAATATAATAGGGGAAAATTTTATGAAAAATGTATCTACAAGACGATATGTTTATCTGGTACTGAATTTTGTTATTTTGCTTCTATTGGGAATTGCCTACGCATGGTCAATATTTGTCGGTCCGTTGGAAAATGCTTATGGATGGACCAGAATGCAGACTTCACTGGCATTTACGATTCTCATGGTTGGTTTTTCCGGAGGAAGTCTCCTGGCAGGAATATTAGCGAAAAAAATCGGGTTTTCTAAAATATCCATGATTGCCTCCTTATTGGTTGGCGGAGGGCTTGTGGCAACTGCTTTTACCAGTAGTATTTCGGTGCTCTATGTGACCTATGGTGTGCTTGCAGGCCTTGGTATCGGTATGATCTATAACACTATTGTATCTGTAATTCCCCTATGGTTCCCGGATAAGAAAGGGATGGTCACGGGTCTTCTTCTGATGGGTTATGCGTTGTCCACTAGTATTTTAAGTCCCATATGCCAGTGGCTTCTGGTCTCTTTTGGACCAAAGACGACGTTCTTGACTTTTGGAATTTTGGATTTTGTAGTATTTCTACTTGGCAGCTTTTTTATGAAAGAACCGAATACAGCGGAACTTGTTGAACTGCCGGAGATACAGACGACAATTGCTGATCAGGAAATGAAAAATTATACTACCAGCGAAATGCTGCATTCTGTAAAATTTTATGTATATTTTCTGGGCGCGAATTTTTTGGTCATGTCTGCACTTGGATATTTGAATCATGTGGCTCCGGCTCTGCAAAGTGAGATGGGGATGTCAGCAGTGACGGCTGCTTATGTTGTAAGCGCTATGAGTTTATGTAACGGAGTTGCGAGACCTTTGGCCGGGCGGATGTTTGATAAGTTTAGTATCAGGTTTGTGCTTCGGGTTATTTGCCTTATTTATGCAGTATCCGCATCTCTGGCAGTGTTTGCGCTGAACAGTCATGCGACATGGCTTTTGGTTGTTGCGTCATGTTTGCTTCTATTTGGATATGGTTTTCAGGGGGCATCACTTCCGTGTGTGATTCGGAGATTTTATGGGAATGAATACTTCTCTATGAATTATTCTATTGTCAGTCTGGTAAGTCTGACAGCATCCTTTTGTCCAAGTTTCGTAGGAAAAATGCAGGTTCTGTCCGGTTCCTACTCTTTGGGGTTTGCAGTGATGGCTGTTTGCTGCGTAGCCTCGATTCCGCTGATGTTTATAGCGGGGATAGAAAAATAATATTATAAATAAGCCATACGCTTGGCTGGAGTGCATGGCTTATAGATAAGAAAAACGGGAGAACCTTTTCCCTTCTTATATATTGCCATACAAATTAGAATGTGTCTAGTGCGATAGATTTATAGAGATATTAAAAAACTAATTATTCATGTATACTTCTGTGGTAAAATGATTAAAAAAAGAAAACCTTAATAGTGGAATAAATTTTTTAAATCGTTATAGGAGAGAAGGGACATATGGATTATAATCAGATTCAGCGTTTTTTAATGATTGTAAAGCATTCAAATCTAAGTGGGGCAGCAAAGGAACTGTATATTTCACAACCGGCGCTCAGCTTGTCATTGGCTAATATGGAAAAAGAGTTAGGTATGCCGCTTTTCTATCGGGTGAAAAATCGTCTGGTCCTGACACCAGAGGGAGAGACTCTGCTGGAGAACTTTGAACATGTAAAAGATGCATTCGACCAATTGGAGGAGAAGAAAAAGAGTCTTCAGAAAGTGGAGGAACGCAGTATTCGTTTAGGATGCCTTGGTAATTCACTATTTTACGCAACAATGTTTATGGATAACTTTTTACAAGCGGATGGAATCACTATTGAAACAGTATGTGCTGACACAGAGACTACGGTAGAGATGCTGAAAAACGGACAGTTGGATTTTGTTATTACCTCACCGCCGTTGGAGGGCCGCGCGATTGGCAACATTAACTTGTATCGGGAAAATATTGTACTTGTAACTTCGCAGAACCATAGGTTATCTGAAAAGAGTGGTCTAATGCTGAAAGATTTGGAGCATGAAAAATTATTCGGTTTGTCCAGGCAGCATTATTTCAGGAAGTTGTGTGATCGTCTGTGTCGGGAAAAGGGTTATATGCTGGACTATCAGATGGAAATGAATATGCTGGACTATTATAGTGCAATAAAAAAACATCAGTATTTGGACGATTTTATTGCGTTTTGTGCAGAGGATAGTTTTGAATCATTGTATGGGGAAGGGTATGTCAGCCATCCAATCCTGGATTCAGACTTTACACATATGACGGTACTGTCCTTCATGGCAGAGAGAAAATTACACTTTCAATATGAGGATTTTGTTAATCATCTGATTCAGCAATATCCGCAGCAGAGAAAGTTGTATGAAAAAATTTATCGGTATATTGTAGCTGGTTATATCAATGAAAGTGGAAAAGAAGAATGAATATCTTAACTTTATTTGGTGAACGGATAGCAGAATTTGCGGTTACTGTCCCATCAAAAGGTCATAAGAGATTTTATATTGATGCGTTTCTGAATATCTATGGATGTTTATTGGGGGGAATAAAAAAGAATATCATAGATGTACTCGCGGGATTTTACAATCAGGATGCCGGAGGAACAGGAAGATATCATCCTATAGGGAGAAGAGAACGGATGTCCATTGCTTCCTGTGTGGCAGTGGATGCGTTGTCTATGGCAGATTTGGCATATGATGATATCCAGTATGGCACAACACTGCATCCCGCAGGTCCGGTGGCAGCGGCAATCTTGGGTTTGGCAAGAAGAATGCCGATAAGCGGCATACAGGCAATACAGGCGTTTCAAGTTGGAATGGAAGTTGAATGCAGGATGGCAGTCTGTATGCTGGGGGAGAAGGCAGGTGCTGAAAAGGGATGGTTTCCGACTGGCATCACGGGAGGAATTGGTGCGGCTTCAGCATGTGGCTATTTGTTTGGTTTTAATAAGGAACAGATGCAGACGGCGCAAGCCTTGGCAGCTGTACGCGCATGCGGAAATAGGGGGACCCACGGATCAAATGCGGCAATGTTAGTACATGCAATTGCTGCAGAATCTGGTTATACAGCTGCAGCATTGACAGCAAATGGATTTAACTGCAGCCCAAGTGCATTAACCGGGGAAAATGGTTTGATCCGGCAGCTTGCGCATACCCCAAATGTGGAAGAAGCGTTGGCAGGGCTGGGAGAAGTATATGTATGTGAGAGTACATCCTGCAAACCATATCAATATGGATTTATTGCCTTCGCGGTGATTGATTGTTGTGAGCAACTCAACAGGATTATTAGAGAGTGTGGGAGACAGCCTGCAAAGCTTACAGCATTTGTTTCCCCTGATGTATATTTGCTGGGAAGAGAGCCGGATCCGCAGGTTGTTGAGGCGGCAGCGGTTTCCCTGAAGTATCTTATACAAATGGCGGTTCTGACCCCTGAATATATTTATCGAGAACTGGGTACACATTTTTATCCGCGTGAATACGCAAACGGTGGACTTGAAGTAGAATTGGTTCAGGACTTACAGATGACAGATGAACAGGCAAGATTATATATAGAGTTTACGGATACAAGCACCTGTGAAGTTTTCTGCAGTGAGGCGCCCGGCTCACCGAAAAATCCAATGAGCACTCAGATGGTTAAAGAAAAATTCCTACGTCTTGCGATGTCCAGACTGGAAGAAAGAGATGCAGTACGGCTTATGACCCGGTTGGAAAATATTGATGAGGAGAATACGATTAAGTTTCTGATTCAGAAATGGTCCAGTGGGAAATTTGATCACCATATATAACTCTCTTTGATATTCAGATAAATATAACAAATTAGACAATGCAGCAGATACTTTTTATAATTTAATTAAAAGTATTTTAAATAGGAAAGAGGTAAGAATATGAAGAAATATACAATTTATCCACTTGCACTTTGTGAGCCCATGCCTGAGGCTGCTGCTGCTTTTTATTATAAGGATTACAAGGGTGCTCCAGTGATGTTTATTTATGGATGTTTTTGTCTGGAGGATAATGAGACAGGGGATTTGGTTATGGTAGATACCGGACTTGCATCACAGGAGGATATAACAAAATATAATTATCCGTTTCGTAGAATCGATGGAGCACCGAACTTGAAGAGCGTGATGGATGCAAAGGGGTTGGAACCACAGAAAGTAAAACATATCTTCTTTACACATTTACATCAGGATCATTGCTTTAACCTGGAGCTGTTTCCAAATGCAGTGATGTATGTACAAAAGATAGAGCTTCAGCATGCGGTAACACCGAATCCCATTGAAGCCAAATCGTATCAAAAATTTAAACTTCCCGGACTGCCTGCATGGGCAAAAGCATGGGGACAGATACAGACAATAGAAGGTGATAAAAAAGGTCTGGTCGATGGTATAGAGGTGATGTTTACGCCGGGACATACACCAGGAAGTATGTCCGTAATTGCCGATACTGAAACAGGAAAATACATTATGTGCGGAGATTTGTTTTATACAGTTGAACAATATGAAGAGGGAAGAATGAATGGAAACTTTACCAGCCTGGATGAATGGTATCACTCCAGAGATAAGGTGCTGAATTATGTAAAGGAGAACAATGCCCAAATTTTGATGGTCCATAATCCAGATACATATATGGTAGATGTTTACGGCAGCAGAAAAGGGGTACAATATGAATTATAAAATTTACCCGATTAATCAGGGGACCAGAATTATGGACATCCATGATGTAGTATATCGCCAGCCAGTAGGTGAAGACGTTTCTTTTGCATATGGTGCATTTTTACTGAAGGACGCCAAGGGAAAGTTGATTATGGTAGACAGTGGAGCTCCAAGTCTTTCAGAAGTCAGAGAAAAGGGATACCCCTTGCGAACCCCGGATGAAGATATTGATATGGTGGAGGAAGTGCGGAAACATGGTGTTGATCCGGCAGAAGTATCCATGATCATCTATACACATCTTCATTGGGATCATGCATGGAATACGAACAGTTTTCCAAATGCCACATTGATTGCACAGGCGGCGGAGATGGCAGCTGCTATCAACCCTATGAAAATTGGAAGAAAATCTTATGGGTTTATGGAGGAGAGCAATGGCCCAGAGTGGCTGCACTCGATTATGCGCTTTCAGGCTGTAAATGGAGATGTGGAAATACTTCCAGGTATTCGAGTCATAATGACACCCGGGCATACCATCGGAAGCCAGTCTGTACTGGTGGATACTGAAAAGGGTGTCTATATGCTGCCAGGTGATTGGATCATGTGTGACAGAAACCTGGATATGGAACTACCGGGAGGAAGCACGCCAGATGTTGCAGCTTGGTACCAGTCTTTGGAAAAGGTGAAAAAGCTGGAGTTTGCAGGAATTCTTCCTTGTCATGATCCAAAGACGTACACGGAAATGTATTATGGTTGATAAGAAAAGAAATGTAGAGGACTGGGTTCGGTTGGCAAAAGAGATTGGTTTTTCCCATGCGGGCCCACTGGATCCAAAAACATTAAAAACTGAAAATTGGGTTCGTGAGACTTGTTCGTCAGATAAATGCCATGCGTACGGACATAATTGGACCTGTCCGCCTGCATGCGGGACTCTGGAGGAATGCGGGGGGCAGATGGAACAATATGAGTATGGAATCCTGCTTCAGACAGTGGGCATTTTATCCCGGTCTATAGATTACAAGGCTTATATGAAAACGGAAGAGGAGCATAAGGTCTGCTTTCTGAAGTTTATAGAGAAAATCAAATCAGTTTATCCAGAGGCTCTTTGTCTTGGGGCAGGAGGATGTAGGATATGCGTGCACTGCGCCTATCCGGGGCCATGCCGTTTTCCGCGAAAGGCATGTTCCTCCATGGAAGCTTATGGATTATTTGTGACCCAAGTATGCCGTGATAACCATATGGACTACTATTATGGTCCACAGACAATTACATACACTGCATGTGTATTATTTTGAATGGTATGTTTTGGAACTCTTGTATGTTATAATACAGACAAGGGAAAAGAAATCAGAAAACACAGAAAATAATGTGTTGTATCAGGCAATATTATATATGCTGGGAGATGGAAGGTTGCCGAGTTATTACCTTTGTAGATTGATATTTTTTTACACCTAAATATTCATATGGATAAGCCCTGGCACATGCTGGGGCTTCTACTTTATTCAAAGCCTTATTTGAATTATTATATATTTGCCTAAAATTGTAAAATTTTTTATAGATACTATTGACAGAAACAATTCTGACAGATATATTATGTTTATGGCAAAGTACAGCCACTTAGAAACCAGTTGACTTGAAAATAAGAAAGGAGGACAACCATGACACAGAAAAACTTAACTACAACAATATCAACAGTAAACTACAGAGAGCGGATTGTCCTTGTGACGGATTCTGAAGCATAATTCAAAAAATCTAAAATATCATCTATCATTTGATATTTCTGGTTCTGTTTCAGTGTTTCATAAAGAAGATCATCCGGCATCTCTGTTTTGAGGTGCTTTTTGTATGCCTAAATACAAGGAGCATAAGAGAAAGGATTTTTATGAAAACAGTAAGCGGAGTCTATACTTCTGCAAAAATATTCACAGATACAATAGAAGACTATGCTCTGGCGCAGATACAGATGCTTTGTGACAATGAAGCGTTCAAAGAATGCCGGGTCAGGGTTATGCCGGATGTACATCCGGGAAAAGCAGGGACCATTGGTTTTACATCTACCATAGCAAAAAGGGTGCTCCCCAGTGTTGTTGGGATCGATATGGGATGCGGTATCACCATTGCCAGGCTGAAACAAAAAAAGGTGGAATTCCAAAGACTGGATAAGGTCATCCGGGAGAATGTCCCTGCAGGATTCCATATCAGGAAAAAGCTTCATAGATTCCACGAGATGCTCACACTCGGGGAATTGAGATGCAGGCATCATGTAAATGAAAAGAAAGCGGTCCATAGTCTGGGAACCCTGGGCGGCGGAAACCATTTCATAGAGCTTGACAAAGACGAAGAGGACGGTCTCTACGTTATCATCCATTCCGGCAGCCGGCACCTGGGGCAGGAGATCACAGAGCACTATCTGAGGACGGGACAGGAACAATTGAAAGAAAGAGGGCTGCAGGTTCCGTATGAGCTGACATGGCTGGAAGACACCCTTATGGAGGAATATATCGGTGATTTGTCAGTTGCAGTACAGTTTGCAGAGCTTAACCGGGCGGCGATCCTGGATGAACTGGTCAAAGGAATGAAATGGAAAGTGCTGGAAACATGGTCATCCGTTCATAACTATATTGACATATCCGGCGGGGAAAGGATCTTGAGAAAAGGTGCAGTATCCGCAAAGAGTGGAGAGAAAGTCGTGATCCCTGTCAATATGCGGGATGGGATCCTTTTGGGAACAGGACTGGGGAATGCAGACTGGAATGACTCCGCACCGCATGGTGCAGGGCGCATTATGAAGAGGGAAGATGTAAAGCAGCGTTTCACAGTCTCACAGTTTAAATCCGAAATGAAAGGTATTTACTGTACCTGCATAGATAAAGGGACGCTTGACGAAGCGCCATTTGCTTACAGGGGAATGGATGAGATCACGGAACGAGTCACAGACACGGTACGGATAGAGAAACTGATCCGGCCATTGTACTGCTATAAAGCAGGCAGTGAATGACAAGAGAAGAGGTGATAAGAATGGCAAAATACAGAGAAATGCCATGCAAATATTATATTGCTTTAGGACAGTGTAAAAAGGGCAGGGAGGCCTGCCATAAGACCTACTGTCAGCACTGCGGGAAATATGAACCGAGGGCAAGAGCCAGGTCTGTCAACAAAAAGAAACAATACAACGAAACACAGCGCAGTAAAATTTCTGCGTAACAGGGAGTCCTCTTCCATATGTGAATGACTCCTTTGGAAAGGACATATTTATGAATTTACCGATCACAGTCACGCAGAGTGACTTATCAGAGATATTATTAAATATAGCACCTGTAAGGCCTGTCTTTATCTGGGGCGCACCCGGCATCGGCAAGTCAGCTTTGGTACAACAATTTGCTGAAGAAGTAGGCCTTACATGTGTTTCATTACTGGGAAGCCAGCTTGCGCCGGAAGATATCATTGGTATCCCACAGATCCAGGAAGACGTGAGCACTTTTCTTCCTCCTAAAATGATCGCCAGAAAAGAACCTTATGTACTTTTTCTGGATGAACTAAACGCCTGCTCTCAGGAAGTGCAGAAAGCATTTTACAGCCTGATCCATGAAAAGAGGATCGGAGAATATCATCTTCCTGAAGGCAGCATTGTGATCGGAGCCGGAAACCGCACACAGGACTCTGCCATTGTGAAGACGGTGTCTTCTGCACTCATCAACAGAATGTTCCATGTACAGTTAAAAGCGGACCCCGCACAATGGCTGACCTGGGCGTATACAAACGGGATCCATCCCTGGGTAACGGATTACCTTGCTCAAAGACCGGATCATTTGTTTTCCGAACCTCCTAAAACGGAAGAACCGTATTCTACACCCCGTTCCTGGCACATGCTGAGTGATGCGTTAAAAGAATATGATGCAGGAAAAAAAGCAATACCGGAAAATATGCTCCGCATGATCACATATGGATGTATTTCAGCAAGTCACGCAGGAATGTTTCTCGCATTTACGAAACAGTTGGGAAATCAGCATCTTCTTATGGATATCATCAAAGGGGAAGCCAAATGGCCTTCCAAACCGGAGGAACGGGATGTATTATATTTCCTTGCACAGTCTTTTCGTGCAAAACTGCTTCATGAGCTTCCCGCCAATAAGCAGAATCTGGGAAAAGAAAAACAGTATTTTGCCCACAGGGCAAAGGCGCTCATAAAAGAACTCTCGTTGCTCAACCATGAGATCGCTCAGATGGTCGTATCCGCTGACGAAGGAAAAGTTCTTCCAGAATGGTTCATGATCGAGGTCATAAGAGACCTGCCAAGACTTATCGTGGATAAATAGCGGGAGCGGGGGTGATAATAAATGTCTGATCCAAAGAAGAAAAAGAAAAGATCACAAAAAGAAATAAATCTTGAAAATTTAGAAGCCGGTATCAGGATCATCAGAGATCATACCCTCTTTGGCACATTGAGTTACAGGATCCAATATATAAAAAGCCCCTTTTTAGGTAAAGGCTCTTATTGCTGCGTTGATTCACAAGAAAGGATTTATGTAAATGAAAAGGAGTATCTGCCGCCAAGAGGATGGGCATACGCCATCGCTCACTGTATCCTCCACCCGGCGTTCGGTCATTTTGATGCGGAGCACATGCCTGGATTTGATATGATCCAGCCTGACGGGACTAAGATCAGGAAAGTGGAATGCATCCCTGAGCTATGGAATATGGCCTGTGATATCTATGTGACAAAATTTTTATATGATATCAAATTCAGTTCGCCCATCCATGCCGACCCTCTTGCACATTTTCCCAGCGGGTTGAACGAAGAGATTAAAATATATCAGTATTTATTAGAAAATGATCCTGTTTCAAGGAAGAACATTTATAGTACGGCTTCCTTGGGAAAGATGGATATGGTCGGTCTGGAACGTCCTGTTACATATGACAAAAGTAAAAATGAATATAATGGATTTGCGGCGGCCTTTGCCTATGAGTTAGCACGGTCTGTATCAAAAGCAGTCAGCAGTGCCGGCGGTCATACGATCCTGGACCCGGGAGCATCTTCCCATGCCATGACTGCGGCAAAATGGTTTGTGGATCATTATCCCCTTCTGGGCGGGATTGCGGCACACTTTAAGATCATAGAAGATTACCGTTACTGCCAGAAAAATGAAATACAGATAGCCGCCATTGACGTATCCCTGGGGGAACTGTACGTGAATCCTACCATGCACTTTTCAACAGACGAATGGAAATTTATTCTGGCCCATGAGTATCTCCATGCCGGACTGCAGCATCATAGCCGCTGCCAGGGACGGAATCCCTACCTTTGGAATGTTGCCTGTGATTTTGTCATCAATGGATGGCTGCATGATATGCAGATCGGTTCCATGCCCGCGGATGGATTGTTATATGATGAATCCTTAAATGGACTATCTGCAGAGACTGTCTATGACATGATCGTAAGGGATATGAAAAAATATACAAAGCTGAACACCTTCAGAGGATACGGCAAAGGCGATATGATCGGAAGCAGCCGCGCTAAACCCAGTGATACATCCTCTATGGATCTGGATGAATTCTGCAGGAGTGCCCTCCAACAAGGTCTTACTTATCAGGAAGAACATAACCGCGGATTTATCCCGGCAGGTCTGATCGAAGAAATACGTGCATTATCCATGCCGTCAATCCCGTGGGATGTGGAACTGGCTAACTGGTTTCAGGTATATTTTGCGCCTCTGGAAAAGTACCGCACGTATGCAAGACCAAGCAGACGCCAGGCATCCACTCCTGCTATCCCGAGGCCGCGTTATCAGACGCATGATATTCCCACTGACAGCCGTACCTTCGGAGTGGTAGTTGATACTTCCGGTTCTATGTCCGCAAAACAGATCGGGATGGCATTGGGATCGATCGCGAGTTATTCGGCTGCTCATGATGTTCCCTTCGCAAGAGTAGTCTTCTGCGATGCCGCTGCCTATGATGCCGGTTATCTGTCACCAGAAGATATTGCCGGGCGGATCCAGGTGAAAGGCAGAGGCGGGACTATATTGCAGCCGGGTATCAGCTTATTGGAAAATGCTCCTGATTTTCCAAAAGATGGGCCGATACTCATCATTACAGATGGACAGATTGAAAACAAAGTCACAATCACACACGAACACGCATGGCTCCTGCCGAAAGGCGGGTATGGGCTGCCGTTTCGCAGTAAAGCGCCTGTATTTCGTTTTACGGAATAAAGAGGGAAGAATAGTTGGACAGTTAGGGTATTGTAAAGGTTTTGAATATGTTAAGGATAGTGGAGCAACGGTCAGGATCCGTTGCTCCTATTTTGAGACTTTTCTTCATAGTCTCGTTTAAAGATTTTTTGTTTACAACAAAGTTTAATACACCTGTTATTGAACAAACTTTTATTGATGCCATAGACCGGATCATTGATGAGATTAATTCCGTTCGTGATATTTTTGATGAATTTGAACGTATCACACCACATTGCTTTAGGCATACATTCGTCACAAGATGTATAGAAAGTGGCATGAAACCTAAAGTGTTGCAAAAAATTTGGGGACACGCTACTTTACAGATGACAATGGATTTATACGCTCATGTTTTACCACAAATGGAAATTGACAAAATTGAACTACTAGAAAATGAAATGAAAAAAATGGATGACATGGACATGCAAATCGCTAATGAGCGTTACGAAGCCAGAAGAAAACAAAAAGGCAAAGTCATAGAACTTTCAACGATAACGGGATAATGGTGTCAGATTGGTGTCAAATTCTGTTTTATTGGTGTCACAAAGGCATAAAACCCAATAGAATCAAGGGGGTGTAGACAATCAATTGTGGGAAATGATATTATTATTACGTGTACCAGATCACACCGTACGATTTGGACGGGACACCATTCTGATTATGCGAATGCCATTTTGAAAGGAGAAGTATGCCAGAGTTTGAATTTTATTTGACCGGCAGTCTGGAAAAAATATTTCCGGATACTGAGCCAAAGGCAATGGGCGAGGCACACAGAATCTCAATTCTGAGAGGAGAAGTGCCTGCGGTACAGATTGCCTACAGGAGAAAATGCGGTGGGGAGAACCTTCCATATAAATACCGTTTTCAATGTAAAGTGACAGGAATACCGGCTAGCGCGCGTTTCCGTGATGTGGAGTTGGTACCATCCGCCTTTCCCTGTTATGAGGTTACGGATGAGAATTATCTGACAACCCGGCCGGGGCTGTTTCCGGACCTGCTGAAACCCAAAAAAGAGAATATTATCACGCCAATGCCCGGGCAGTTTCGGGCATTGTGGATTGATTTTCCGGATACAAAAACGCTGGATGCCGGGGTATATCAGGCGGCGGTTGAGCTGACCATGCTGCCGGAAGTATACATGGGAGATGGTACACTTAAAAAGCCGGAACACATGGAATGTGAAAGAGCGGTGTTTCCTTTTGAGCTGGAAGTGGCGGAGGCGCAGTGGAGACCGCAGTCTCTCATACATACAGAGTGGTTTCATGCTGACTGCCTGGCAGATTTCTATCGGACGGAAGTATTCAGCGAAATGCACTGGAAAGTCATAGAAAAGCAGATTGCCCTTGCAGGGAGAGAGCTGGGGGTCAATATGATCTTGACGCCTGTGTTTACACCGCCCCTGGACACTGCGATTGGAGGAGAGCGCACAACGGTTCAATTGGTTGAGGCAGAATTGAAAGAGGACGGTTATCTTTTTGATTTTACAAAGCTGAAAAGGTGGTGTGATATCTGCAGACGGTCAGGGATTGAGAATCTTGAGATTGCCCATCTCTTCACCCAGTGGGGGGCAAAGGCGACGCCGAAGATATATGTCACAGAGAATGGCCTTAAGACACAGAAATTCGGGTGGCATGTACCGGCTGTGAGCAGAGAATACAGAAGATTTCTGGAAGCCTTTCTTCCGGCGCTTCAGGAGAATCTGGAAGCGTTTGGGTTTGACAGAGAGCATGTTTATTTTCATATCTCTGACGAACCGTCAAGGGAGAATCTGGACAGTTATATACAGGCTAAGGCAGCAGTGGAGGACCTGTTGAAAGGGTGGAAGGTGATGGATGCCCTGAGTGATTACGTGTTCTATGAAAAAGGGATCGTGGAAAATCCAATTCCCTCCAATGACCATATCCAGGCTTTTATAGATCACGGGGTGGAGCACCTCTGGGTATATTACTGCTGTGCGCAGAATAATAAAGTGCCAAACCGCTTTTTTGCCATGCCAAGTGCCAGAAACCGGATTATGGGTGTGCTGATGTATCTGTATAGGATAGAGGGTTTTTTGCACTGGGGATATAACTTTTATAATTCTATGTTTTCCATAGAGCATATCGATCCCTTTTTTGACACGCATGCAGGTTTTGCGTTTCCATCCGGAGACCCATTTCTGGTGTATCCCGGCGCGGACGGGGAACCATGGTCTTCCATCCGGGCAGAGGTACAGCGGGAGGGACTTGACGATATGCGTGCTTTGGAGGAACTGGAAAAAAGAGTTGGCAGGGAGAGGGTAGTGGAAATTATATATGAGGGTGTAGAAGGAAAGATCACGTTTGAGAACTATCCGCAGGATGCGGAGTATCTTTACAGACTGAGGAATAAAGTGGCAGCAGAGATGAAAAGGGCTGTGGGAAAATAAAGAGATGGGCTTCCGGGGAAATCGACCCGGGAGCCTTTTTACATATCACAAAACAGAAAGATGGCAGCTGGCAGGGTAGAACATTCTCCTCAAATGCGCTATAATATATATACAAAGATAAAAACACAACGTGCGGCAGGGCCATACAGACCCGGTAGGTAGTCCGGGCGCAGACCGGATGTGCAGATATTCCGGTCTGTAAGTAACCTTCCTCCTTAGGTCGTCCCTTCTTTGCAGGACATGTGCAGTGGTATTCGGATGGATAACCCTCACAGTCCATAAAAACATTTCAAGGAGGAACGATTATGGACAGGATCTCGATAACGGTGAAGGTGTTTTTTCAGGACCCTTTTTGGATTGGCCTGTGTGAGAGAACGGACAGAAGAGGATGTTCCGTGTGCAAGATCACATTCGGACCGGAGCCAAAAGAGTATGAGGTACAGGAATTTATCAGTCAGTACTGGTATCGTCTGAGTTTCAGTCCGGCTGTTGCTGAAACTGAAATGAGGTGTAAGTAGCTTGTTAGAAGAGGAGTATATTGTAAATCGTATAAAAGTTCTCTGTGAGAAGAAGGAGATGTCTATGTATGCTTTATCGAAAAAACGGATATAAGCCAGTCATCTTTATCTAACCTGATAGACAGGAGTAGTACACCTACTTTTTGTGTATTGTTGGAAAGGCAAGGAAATGAAGAAGGGCGTTATATTTTTATTTGTATTTATGCTTGCGGGCTGTTCGCCATATCATAACGAAAATAATTTGATAGAGGATGGGGCTGTACTGGAGGAGCAGACCGAATTAGCTGTCGGTAATTTCTTAAACCGTAATCGGGATGGTCTGGAGTTTGATGTTTTCTGCATGTTAGAGGATGACCATTGAAGTAATAGTGGACGGGCGGGAACTGGTTTGATTTGAAGGGAGGGTGATTCTGATATGGAATTACCTTATTGTTTGTCATTAAAAAAGAATAGGGGGATTGGAAATGGATGAATATAACAAAAATAAATTGCACCAAAATATTATAATAGCAATTATAGGAGGATTGTTATTAGCAATAGCATATTTTAATAAAGGTAAAGTAACCAATAGGGAGTTTTTTTACGAAGTATTGTTAAACATTTCATTTATTCTCTTAACATTAGTTGTTGTAAATGTTATATGGGGAGTGCTTGGCGGAGAGCCAACTGAAAAAATGATTAATACATTGGTGAATTTTAATCCACTGATTAAGCATAGTAAAGAAGCTGGGTTGACTGATTTTTATTCTACGACTGGAAAAGTGCCCCAGGAAGAACAAATTAATTTTCTTAAAAGTGCCAAACGAAATGTAGATATAATGGGCTATTGTTTAGGTTTGATTATATTGGCTCATAGCTATGAAAATACTTTGGAATATTTACTGAAAAAGGGAATAAATATACGTATTCTATTTATGGATGAAAATCATAAAAATTTAGAAGCTATTGTTGATACAAATATAAAAAATCATAGTTATGAAAGTATAAGAAGTGACATAAGGACCAATGAACAATTATATATTTCATTGCAAAAAAAGGCGGAGAAGAATAACTATAAAGGAAAATTACAATATGTAAAGGTTACTAAAGGGATGATATTGAGCCATATTGATAGAGTCGATAATAAAATGATGGTAACACCATATATGTATACATATAATTCACAAGATGATCCATTACTCAAAATTAATGGAAAAGACACACCATTATTTAAAATGTATGAGCATGAATTTACAGAATTGTGGAATGAAAATTGCAATAATATAAGGGGGTGAAATCCCATAGAGTTTCTGGTTTGATGATTTGAAGGATTGAACTGACCTGTGGATATATCACCTAGGAGTTTTTGGGACAGCATCGCCTTCAAAGATAATGTAAACACCCCGGGGTACATCTGTCAGGTGTTTGGACATCACCTTTTTGGTCAAAAGGAAATCATATTTCCGGAGACAGAAATCATCGCTTAAATTCCTTATAATGATGGTATGCATTAAAAATGTAAATTCATTGTAAGGAGGCCACGACTATGACAAAATATCGTGAAATCCTAAGGCTCACAGCACTAGGATTATCCCAGCGAAACATCATCCAAAGTATTGGTGTTTCTAAGAAAGCAATTGTTAAGGTTTAACATAGAGCACAGGAATTGAAGCTTGCCTGGCCATTGAATGAGTTGATAGTGTCAATTATTTTTTCGCAAATTAATTTTTACCGTCTGGTTGCCGGGATTTATCCGGCTACGATATCAGACCCTTCCTGGATATCCATTTCATACAGATGATCCATATTCATATAGCGTTTTACACCCCACTGGGTACCTGCTGCATGACGGAGTCTGGCACATACGAGCATTAAAGCACTCTGCCCATTCGGGAAGGCACAGATTGCTTTTGTTCGTCTCTTGATTTCACGGTTGAGACGCTCAATTGTATTATTGGTACGGATTCGACTCCAGTGCTGGCTGGGGAAATCCATATATGTAAGTGTTTCATCAATACCGTCTTCCAGTCTCTTGGCAGCGGAGGAAATCTTCCTTTCACGGAGTTTTTGGGCTGCCTGAGCTGCTTTTTCACGGGCAGCTGATTTACATTCCTGTGAATGAATTGCCTTTAACATCATGGCTACTTCCTTCATACATTTGCGTGGTGTTGCAGAGAAGATGTTGCGGTAGAAATGTACAGTACAACGCTGATATTTTGCATCAGGAAACACTTCGGGTATTGTTTCAAGCATACCAAAGCATTTATCACCTATGATGAGGCGTACACCATATAAACCACGCTATTTGAGCCAGATAAAGAAGGAATGCCAACTCTCTTTATCTTCCTTCATTCCCTCGACTGCGCCAATAATTTCACGTCAACCGTCCTGATTAACGCCCATTGCAACAAGGATGGAGACGTTTTGAACCTCACCGCCCCAGCTGCGTTTCAGGTATACACCATCCACATAAACATAGGGATATTCCCCTGTCAGAGGTCTTGTACGCCAAGTTTCAATGTGTTTATAGGCCTTTTTGTCAAGGTTACTGATGGTTCCGGGAGACACTTTGGTTCCCCACAGCGAACAGAAACACCGGCAAGGTACATCTCGATAAGGGCTTCTTCAACAGAGCATTCTCTGCGGCGATACCATTCGATAATAGCAGTTTCAAACTGAACACCTTTTAGTTTAGGAATTTTTAGGGTGACATCCCCAGCAGTGGTCTGGAAGTTACGGTTGTAATGGCCGGAATGATACCCCTTACGATTACCAGAACGCTCATTCTTCTCAGTATTTACTAATTCTTCTGCTTCATGATCAAGCAGGGCATTGAGAGCTTCCTCAACACTGGAGCGGACTAAATCTCGTAAATCGTGCTTTATTAAATCCTTGTTGAGTTGTATAATGTTATCAGACATGTTTTATAGCCTCCTTTGTGAGATTTTTGTGCGGTAACTTAATTCTACCAAACGGCTATAGAACATGTCTATTTTTATAAAATTGAATTTGCGAAATTAATTATACGTCATCAAAATGGAATCAGGTCCGTTGTATCTGTAGGCTGAGGTTCCATAGTAAGCTATGTAATATATTCTGAATCTACTCTGTGCTGAAGATTATAAGCCGGTTTTAACTGTCCGTTTCCCATGGCATCTTCTTTCATACGCATAAAGGTCACATCATGGTCCATTTTGGAATAGCTGTTTCGTTCCACGCAGAGGTGTATATTTTCATTCTAGATAGGTAATCTTCCAATGTTTCGATGCTTTTTGAAGTGCTTTTTCTGTTCCATGGACAAAGACTACATTTTCTCTTTTCTTCAAGACATAAAGTTTTCTATGCAGCTTTTACATATTTCATCTTTACCATATCCCTATACACAATCTTCATATCTATTGCCTCCATAGACTGACTTAGTAACCGCATAGAATTTCTACGGGGATGATTGTTTCGATATTTAGCGGTATTTTAATGGATATCCGCTCTGGTCTAGACTATAATCTTTCTGTAAGCTAATGTGTTTGGTCATACATTAGTCTTACACCAACTGCCGGAATCTTTCGAGGTCTGGCAGTTATTTTTTTACGGAAAAGGAGTTGCGTACTAATTGATTAGTGCGACGGCCCCGTGTTAGTCAGTCAATTTGAATTAGAGTTCTATTCTTGTTTTCGATAACTTATCTTCACAATAAATAACTTTAATTGTCTTTTCCATACTTTTTACTCCATAACATGATAGAAAGCGCTCTATAGCGATGAAAAAAGCGGCAGGATTCCCCGGTTTTTGCGAAACAGCGGAGGATAGATACTGCCGCTCTTTTTGTATTTCTTTTATTATATTAAAAAACAATTAAAAAGAAAGTATAATGTTAAATAAAGAAAGAAAAAATATGAAAAGAAAGAAAAATAGATTGAAAAAGATAAAAAGTTAATGTAAGATAAGAATAAAATAAAAATTGTTTTGTGTGATGGAGGGAGAAAAGCAGAGATGAAAGCATATGAACTAGGCCTGTATGAAAAGGCGATGCCTTCCGCTTTGACCTGGAAAGAAAAACTGACTGCGGCGAAAGAAGCGGGGTTTGACTATGTGGAAATGAGTATTGACGCGACGGAGGAAAAGATTTCGCGCGTCGATATGGGACGGGAGGAAAAATTTTCACTAATTCGGGATATGTACGACTGCAACATTCCAGTAAGGACGATGTGCGTGAGTGCGCTAACAAAGTATTCTCTAGGAAATCCGGATGATAAGGTGGCGTGTCGGGGTGTTGAGATTGCGGAAAAATCAATACAGATGGCTTCGGATATCGGCGTGCGGGTGGTGATGATTCCGGGATACGACGTCTATTATGAGCCATCGGATGAGAGCACTAAAAAAAGATATTTAGCTAACCTGAAAAAAGTTGTAGCTTTTGCGGAAAAGGTAGGAGTGCAGCTGGGGCTGGAAACCATGGAAAATGATTTTATGAACACGGTGGAGAAGGCGATGAAATATGTGGTGCTCTGTCGGTCGAATTATCTGAAAATTTATCCGGATATCGGAAATATCACTAATGCGGCCAAGCTGTATAAAATGGATGTACTGGAGGATCTGCAGCTGGGGGAGGGAAATATCATCTCGATGCATTTGAAGGAGACGTTTCCGGGTAAGTTCAGGGAAGTGCCCTACGGAGAGGGACAGGTGGATTTTGAGGCGGCAATCCGCAAGGCCTGGGAGATGGGTGTGCGCAGATATGTGGCGGAATTCTGGTATATGGGGCAGCAAAACTGGAGAGAGGAGCTGAAAAAAGCTTACGATAAAATGTCTACAATTTTAAATCAACAGGAGGGTATCTTATGAGAGTCGAAAAAAAGGTGATTTCCAATCTGACAAAGTGCTATTCGATTGCACCGCTGGAATATCATGGGAATCGTCATCTGCTGGTGGCGGCGGAGAAAGTGGACCGGTGTCTGCTGTTTGATGAGGATGGAAATCAGGAGGATGTGGTGTGGGAGGAGCCGGGCGGAGTCATGACCATGGTTCAGGTTCCGGGAACGGACGGACAGTTTCTGGCAACGCAGAAATTTTATTCCCCTAATGATTCTAGAGAGGCGAAAATTGTAATTGTAACGCCGAAGGAGAAAGGGGATTGGGAAGTACAGACCCTGGTTGAGCTTCCGTTTGTACACCGGTTTGATATTTTGACTAGAAACGGTGTGCGTTATTTGATTGCCTGCGTGCTGAAATCGGATCATGAATACAAGGATGACTGGAGGTTCCCAGGTAAAGTGTACTCAGCAGTGCTGCCAGAAAATCTAAGTGGGTTTGATGACAAACATCAGCTGCAGTTGGAGGTATTAATGGATGGAATGTTGAAAAACCATGGTTATTATCGGGTGGAAGAGAAGGATGTTATGACAAGCGTAATTTCCTGCGACGGAGGTGTATATCAGTTTTATCCGCCAAAAGAAGCGGGAGAGTCCTGGAATATCGAAAAACTGATTGACGATGCGGCCAGCGACGCGGTACTGGTGGATTTTGACGGAGACGGAGAAAAAGAATTGGCGGTGATTGCAGCGTTTCATGGAGATAAGGTTCGCTTTTATAAGAAAAAAGACGAAAAATTCCAGCTGGAATACGAATTTGGGGAGAGCCGGAAATTTCTTCACGCTATTTACGGCGGTATGCTGTGTGGCAGGCCGGCGCTGATTACGGGCCATCGGAAAGGGGAAAGAGATTTGATGGTATTTACCTATGATCAGCAGGAGAAAACCTACAAAATGGACTATATTGACCGGGACTGCGGCTCCGCTAATGTGTACCATTTTCAAAAGGACGGGTATGACAAGCTGATATCCACAAATAGAGAGATTAACGAAGTGGCTCTCTACACGATTTATGAAGATTGACGGAAGCAGGAGATGTTGGAGAAGAAATGAAGATACTTGTTTTGGACGTTGGAACATCGAGTATGAGGGGAATTTTATATAACTGCGGCGGGACAAAGCTTTTGGAGGAGGCAAGTCCCTATTGTGCGAAGTATCTGCCGGGGGGACAGGTGCAGCAGGATGTCGCTGAGTGGGAAAATGCCATGTGGCAAATTTTGAGAAGTGCTGCGGAGAGGGCAAAAGCCAATGGATGGACAATTGATGCGGTTTCCATGACGGCGCAGAGATCCTCTGTGATTGCGGCAGATGAAAAAATGCATCCGCTGCAACCGGCGATTATGTGGCAGGACAAGCGGACAACGGAGATTTGCAGCCGACTGGAACAGGAAAATGAGTGGGTCTTTTCCCGTTGCGGTTCCAGAATCAACCCGGTGTTTGCCGCTTCAAAAATGACGTGGATTCGGGAAAATCAGCCTGGGATTTATGAGCGGACACACAAATTTCTGGTGATCTCGGATTATCTTTTATACCTTTTGACGGGGGAGTGCAAAACGGATTATACTTATGGGAGCAGGACGCTGCTGATGGATCTTCGGAATAGGAGATGGGACGATCAGCTGCTGGAGCTGTTTGCGGTTGAGCGAGAAAAACTGTGTGAACTTACGGAGCCTGGGACGATTTTCGGAGTGCTGACGAAGGACGCCGCTGAGAGGACAGGACTGTTTCCAGGAACGCCTGTCATTTCAGCTGGAGGAGATCAGCAATGTGGAGCAATCGGACAGGGAGTGTTTTCTCAGGGGCGGACATCTATCACAGCGGGAACGGGGGGCTATATCATTACCGCGTCGGACGGGGTACCTTCGAATTTGGCTGCTGACATTACCTGTAATTGTTCTTCACTTCCGAATCAATATATTCTGGAAGCGGGAATGCTGACCTGCTGCTCCGCCTTTGACTGGTTTCGCAGGAATTTCTGTAAGGATTGGGATATTGAAAAAATAAGTGCGGCAGTGGAGGAAGTACCTCCGGGGGCGGAGGGCTTGATTTGCCTGCCGCTTTTTTCGGGGCGGGGCAATCCGGACTGGAACAACGCGGCGAGAGGGGTGTTTGGTAATGTTTCGCTGAATCACGAAAAGCGGCATTTTTTAAGGGCGCTTCTGGAAGGGGTCTGTTATGAATTCGCCAATGGACTTGGTGTGATACGGCGGTATGTAAAGGTGGCTGATGTTGCTTTAAACGGAGGGCTGTCCAACAGCCGGGTGTTTGACCAGATGCTGTGCGACGTGCTGGGTATTCCTGTTGTCAAAAGGGGCGGGGCGGACGCTACTGCTCTGGGGGCACTGATTGTAGCGGCGCACGCGTTAGATCCTTCCTGCGAGCCGGAACAAATTTTTAACGAAGTACACAAAAAATCGGTCATTGCGCGGTTTGAGCCGGATGATAAGAACGAAAAGATCTATCGGGAAGGTCTTTTGAGAATGAACGACTGGTATCAAAAGATATATTGATTATGGAGAAAAACTATGCTGGATTTGGAAGGAAAAACAATGAAAACGGTGGATAAGGCAGCGGATATCGTGATCATCAATTTGCTGTTTATTCTGACAAGTCTGCCGGTGGTGACCATCGGAGCCTCTGCGTCCGCGATGTGTTATGTCATGCAGAGACTTTCGAAAAATGAGGAGGGGTATACGGCAAAGGATTATTTCAAGGCGTTTTGGCAGAATTTAAAAAAAGGAACGCAGCTGTGGCTTCTGATGCTGCCGGTATTGGTTTTGATGGTGTGGAACATATGGGCGCTGATGGTGAATTATCGGCTGTTTCCAGGATGGATTGTGGGGCTTACCGGGATGGGAAGCTTGATTGTTTTGATGGTTATGCTATATATTTTTCCGCTGCAGGCCCATTTCGAGAACAGCATAGGAAATACGATTAAAAATGCAGTGACAGTCATGTTGCTGAATCTGCCGAGATCGCTCCTAATGCTGCTGGTATTTTTTGCGCCGGCCGCAGCGGTGGCCATATCGTATTCCTCCCTGGTGGCTGTCCTGTTCTGTGGCTTTTCGCTTCCGGCGTATATCAGTTGTTTCTTATATCGAAAGATGTTTGAGCGAATGTCTGAAAAAGAGGGGTAGACCAGACTCCGGGGGCTGTATTTGCCTGTCTGAGGCAGGGAGTGAATACAGTCCCCCAGTGTTTAGGAAAGTTCTGCTTTATAGGGGACGGTGATAACCCGGATCCCCATGTTTTCAATTGTAATGCGGTCTTTATCTCTGATATGGCTGTCAGTCACCAGTATGTCCACCTTATCAAGACCGCAGATGTGGAAGCTGTCTTCTCTTCCAATTTTATAACTGGCGGCTATGATGATGACGGAACCTGTGGTCTGTTCAATCATTGCCTGGTTGATGATGGATTCCTCCAAAAGAGGACTGGTGACTCCACCGGAAAAGCTAATCCCTCTGACGCCGATAATGCACTTGGAGGCATAATTGCGTCTGAGTATATCTACGGCGTAAGGACCGGAGAGGCTGCTGCGCCCCGGAAGGATTTGACCTCCAGTCATCAGCAGGATTGTGTTTGGATTGATATTTCTTGATAACAGGCGGGCGTTGTTGGATATGATAGTGACGGGAAGGTCATCTATGTACTCCACCACATAAGAAGCGGTGGTGGAGCTGTTGATTAGAACAACCTCGTCTTTTTTGATTAGGTCGGCTGCCGCTCTGGCCAGAGCCCTTTGGCGTGTGATGGAGAGATTAGAAGCTGCTGTTCCGTCTACAGCCGGGGGATCATAGATTTTTTTCGCGCCGCCGAAGGTGCGTTCGATTCTTCCCTCCAGAGCCAGTGCATCCAGATCTTTGCGGATGGTTACGCTGGTGACGTTTAATATTTTTGCCAGCTCATTGACGCTGATTGTTCGGTTGGTGTCAATAAGAGAAATAATCTGATCGCGTCGTTCGTTTATCGCAGTAATTGTATTTTTCATCGTTCTGATATCCTTTCCAAAATACTGTTTCTTTATTTTATTTTACCATAAAACAATTAAAAAACAAGTAAAAAATGAAAAACAAGAAAAATACACAAATAAACTGCGCATTGTTTGTGTAAAACTCTGAAAAAGAAAATAAAAATTGAAAAAAGAAAAAAAATATGGTATAAAAGAAACATAAAGCATTTGCAAATGATTATTAGAAAATTAAAAAAGAAACTAAAAGAGGCAAAAGGAGGGCTTTATTATGAAAAAGAAACTGGTATCTATTTTGATGGCATCGCTTATGGCATTTTCCCTTGCGGCATGCGGAGGAGGAGACGACAAAGACAAGGATTCTTCCGGTAAGACGACGCTGAGGCTGGCACTTTGGGATTATGATGTGGATAAGGATATGTATGATCCGATTATCGAGGCGTTTGAGAAAGAGAACCAGGATATTGAGATTGAGATTGTAAGCAGTCCGAATGCGGATTACGAGACAAAACTGACGACGATGCTGTCCGGCGGAGATGATATCGATGTATTTTTCGCGAAATCTAATACCGCACTTCCGGGGCTTCAGGCGAAAGGGTACTGCATGAATCTATCCAACCTGTTGGAAGAAAATAAGTTTGATACGTCCAGCTACGGAACAGTTTTGGAGCAGCAGATGACCTTTGACGACAATGTATATGCGCTTCCGTTCAGAACAAATGACTGGGTACTGTTCTACAACAAGAATTTGTTTGACAAGGCGGGAATCGCTTATCCTACAGACCAGATGACTTGGCAGGATGTAGGAAAACTGGCGAAAGAAGTGACGGAAAAATCGGCAGATGGAGTGTATGGCTACAGCTTCCAGCCGAAGGTAGGATTTATTTTTCCGATGCTGGCAGGAACGATGGACGGATTTGATATCACCACGTCAGATCTTTCCTGTACTACAACCGCGCTGGATTGGATTCTGGATATGCAGGAAAGTGGAGCAATGGAGGAATATTCCGAGTCGGTTTCCATGAACAAGGATCAGACATATTTTTATAACGGAGAGTGGGCAATGATGTGGAACGGTTCCTGGTTTGTACAGAGCCTGAATCTGCAGGAAAATCTGGGTTTCGAGTGGGGAATTGTGAAATCCCCGTATTGGGAAGGAACCGAGAAGAATGGTTTCGTTACCTCTACACCGCTTTGCATTAACGCTTCTACAAAGCATGCGGAGGAGGCTTATAAATTCCTTACTTTTTCCTGCGGTGAGGAGGGAGCTTCCCTGCTGGCAAAAAGCAACCTCGTTCCGGGTTATATGAACGATACCGTTTTGGATTCCTACAAAGAAAATGTCGGTCTGGACGAGAGTTCTCTGAATGCGCTGATGGATAATACCACTTATAGCTTTGGCGAGCCGAACAATGTGTTCAGCGAGATTATCAGCGCGGGACAGAAAGAGATGGAACTGGTGCTGACGGGCAACGAGACGCCGGAGGATTTCGTAAAGAACTTCACGGAACAGAGAAAAGAACTGATTGACAACGCAGAATAAAAGATGACCTTTTACAGTAAATGTTCTTTGCACGAATGAGTGCTTAGAACATTTACTGTATATGGCGCAGGTACTGTCAATCATGAAAACGGAGACGATTATGGAAAAAACAACATTGCAAAAAAGAAGCGCCGCGATTATCCGAAGAAACAGGAAAAAGGCTTATTTATTTTTGCTTCCAAACTTCCTAGGCTTTTTTGTGTTTACGCTGATACCGGTAATTACCGCGCTGGTTTACAGTCTGACGGACTATGATGGAAATAACAGGATGAATTTTGTGGGGCTGAAAAACTTTTTACAGCTGTTTTCGGACAGCAGCTTTGTATTTTCCCTGCAGAACACCTTGATTTATACGATCGTTACTGTGCCGCTGATTATTCTTTTGTCTCTGCTGGTATCCGTACTGATGAACAACGGGGTTAAGGGTGCGCCCATATATCGGGCGATTATGCTGTTCCCGCATATTGCTTCGATCGTGGCGGTTACTGTAGTATGGCAGTTTTTGTATAATGCCAAAAGCGGCCCGATCAATCAGATTTTGCAGACGTTTGGAGTTGATAATCCCCCCGCGTGGCTGTCGAATCAGAAAACCGCACTGATCGCGGTAATGATTATGATCGTTTGGAAGGGAATTGGATATTATATGATCATTTATCTGGCTGGACTGAGAGGAATTCCGGCGGATCAGTACGAGGCGGCTACTGTGGACGGAGCAAACGCCTGGGAAAAACTGCGCTATGTGACCATACCGAATCTGAGACCGGTTACGTTCTACGCGACGATTATGTGCATCATCAATTCTTTCCAGGTATTCACCCCAATCTATGTAATGACAAAAGGAGGACCGGGAAGAGCGACCAGTGTTCTGGTTCTGAAGATTTATGAGGACGCTTTTGTAAACTACAAGTTTGGCTATGCTTCGGCAGAGGCGATGATTCTGTTTCTTCTGATTTTGATTGTGACATTGATTCAGTTCTATCACAACAAGAAGATGGAAGCATAGTAAGGAGACATTATGAAGAAGACAAGTGGAAAGAAAATAATCTTTGTAGTCATAAAGTATGCTGTGGTACTGCTGATTACAATTTCAATGGTGGTACCGTTTATCTGGATGCTGTCGGCCTCTTTCAAGACGAATCTGGAAGTGTTTGAATTTCCGATTCGGTGGATTCCGGAGACGATCCACTTCGAAAATTACACAAATGTGTGGGACGTGGCCAACTATCCCCGGATGTTTTTAAACACCGTGAAGCTGACAGTCATCATCACCGTTCTTCAAATTCTCACATCGACGCTGGCGGCTTATGCGTTCAGTAAAATCTATTTTCCGGAGAGAAACGTGCTGTTTCTGACGTATCTGGCGACACTGATGGTTCCCTATCAGGTGGTGATGATTCCGCAGTTTTCCATCATCCGTCAGATGGGACTGACGAATACGCACCTGGCGCTGATCATGATTCAGGCGTTTACGCCGATGGGAGTATTTCTGATCAAGCAGTTTTTCGATGGAATACCGGATGAACTGATTGAGGCGGCCAGAATTGATGGACTCAGTGAGTTTGGTATTTACAGCAAAATGATGCTGCCGCTGTCAAAATCGGCCATCGTTTCGCTGGCGATTCTGACGATTACCGCAACCTGGAACGACTTTCTGGCTCCGTTGATTTACATCAGTGATAAGAATCTTTACACGATTCAACTGGGACTTCGAAATCTTTGTTCAGAGTATACGACCGAGTATGGACAAATCATGGCCGCATCCGTGATGTCAGTGATTCCAATCTTTATTCTGTACTGCTTCTGTCAAAGGTTTTTTGAGGAAGGCATGGTTTCTGGAGCGGTGAAAGGATAGGAGGATAGAGAATGTCTGTAAATTTAAGCAAGGATTGTGCCGAGGATATTCTTCGGGAAATGACCGTGGAGGAGAAAGCGGCACTGATAACCGGCGGACTGCCCTATGGCACTGCGGCAAACGAACGTCTGGGAATTCCCAATGCGCTTTTGAATGATTCCATGGCGGGAATCAATTTCCGGCAGCTGTTTGCCGATTACTGCGCGATGGAAACGGGGGAGAATATTCTTGTTAGTCTGCGTAGATGCGAGAAGATTCTTCAGCAGCTGAGGGAAACCCATGAGATACACCCCGAGGAGCTGGACGATACCGCCATGGTGGCGTACGAGGCCATCAAAAAGCATTTGAACGGGAATGTGGAACAGACCTACCAGGTGACCAGTTTTCCTGCCGGTAATCTGTTGGGCTCTACCTGGAATCCGCAGATGGTATTTCGCTGTGCGGAGGCACTGGCAAGGGAATTCGACGTGTTTGGAGTGGATGTGATACTTACACCCAATGTGAATATTCAAAGGGACCCATTGGGAGGACGCCTTTTTGAGAGTTATTCGGAGGATCCATACCTGACTGCGGAGCTGGGAGCAGCGTTTGTAAGGGGAATTCAGGAGACCGGGATTCTGGCGGATCCCAAGCACTTTGCGGTGAACAACCATGAGAAGGAGCGTAAGGGAATCAATGTGCATGTGCAGGAGCGGGCGCTGAGGGAAATCTATTTCCCAGGATTTGAAGCCTGTGTAAAGCAGGGCGGCGCGAAAACCTTTATGAGTGCTTATAATAAAATTAACGGAACCGCCTGCTCCGCAAACGGGGAGCTTCTGACGAAACTGCTCCGGGAAGAGTGGGGTTTTGATGGGATTGTAATCAGCGACTGGGGCGGTGTCTATGACTCGGTGGAAGCAATCAAGGCAGGGAATGATCTGGAGATGCCGCAGATTGACAACCGTAGCGAGGTGCTGAAGGCTCTGAAGGACTGCAGACTTTCTATGGAGGAACTGGATTTGACGGTTCTTCGTATCTTAAAGTGTTTGAAGGAGATGCCTTGTGTGAAAGGGCACAGGTATTATGAGATTGACACCCAGCATTCTCAGGAAGCTGCGTACCGGGCGATAGCAGAGGGAATTGTGCTTCTTAAGAATCAGGAACAGGTGCTGCCGTTGAAAATAGATGCGTCGGTAAATATGGTGGGAGAAGGCGTCCATACACTTCTGGAATGCGGAGGAGGTAGTGCAGAGGTACTTCGGAAACGTTCGGAAAGCCTGTATGAATGTATGCGGGCGAAGGCGGGTGTCTCTGCGATAGAAAACTGGGAGGAGATAGAGACGTCTGATGCAGACTATGTGGTTCTGGTGGGAAAATCACGAGGACAGGAAGGTGTTGACCGGGCAGCGATGCTTTTGGACCAAGAGGATCAGGAATTTGTGGTTCATACCTTGAAGAAGGCAAAAGAGGAAGGGAAAAAGACGATATTGATTTTGAATATTGCGGGGCCGGTGGATATGAGGGAGTATGAGGCGTACGCGGATGCGGTTCTGTGTGTGTTTATTCCCGGATGTCAGGGGAACCGGGCGCTGGCGGACGTGATTTACGGAGATGTAAACCCATCAGGGAAACTGGCGATCACATTCCCGAAAAAATATGAGGACTGCCCGACTTTTGGCAATTTTCCGGGCTATAATGCCTCGGTATGGTATGGGGAGGGGATTTATGTGGGATATCGTTATTACGATACTAAGCAGCTGGAGCCTGCGTATCCGTTTGGCTACGGACTATCCTATACCCGGTTTTCCATACATGACCTGAAGCTGGAAAAGAACATATTTGAGGAGGAAAACATCCGTTTTTCTGTAGATGTGACAAACGAGGGCGATAGGGATGGTAAAGAGGTAATTCAGGTCTATATACACCAGAACAGACCATTTTTACAGAAACCGCAGAAAGAATTGAAGGCTTTCAAAAAAATTGAGATACCGGCGAATGAGACGCGGACAGCTTTTTTTGAGTTGAGCCCGCGGCAGCTGGCAAGTTATGATGAAAAGTTGCAGGCGTTTGTGACGGAGCCGGGGATTTACACGATTCAGGTGGGGAATTCCAGCAGAAATATTCAAGTGGAGGCAGAAATTGCCTTCCGATGTGCGGATCCTTACGGTTATGGAGAGCAGACAAGGATAGCCACTATATGGTCGGATGAACGTTGCCGGGAAATTTACCGAAAGTATTTTGAAGATAAATGCAGTATAGATATGTACAATGATCTGCTGGGCTATACGCCGGATTATCCGGTAGGAAAAGCGCTCAGAGAGCGGATTCCTGCGGAAGCGTACGCGTCACCGAGGGAAAAGGATGAAAACATCTCCGCGTTTTTCGATGAGTTAGCGAGAATTGATTTGGGAAAATTGGATTTCTGATAGCAACGCCAGCGCGCAGAGAAAGAATAACTGTCTTTGCGGGCCAATCTGGGAAATGAGGTATGTATGGTAAATTTAAAAGAAGCGCCTTTTTTTCTCTCAGACACAGATATCGTTTGGGTGGAGGAAACCTTAAGCCATATGAGCGTGGAGGAGAAGATAGGACAGCTGTTTATCATGCTGGATCGGACGAAGGATCGCGAAGAAGCAAGGAAACTGATTCAGGAGTATCATATCGGCGGATGCAGATATGAAAACGAACCGGCAGAACAGATTTATGAACAGAATAAATTTTATCAGGAATGCGCTAAAATACCGCTTCTGATTGCGTGCAACTGTGACAGCGGCGGCAATGGAGCCTGCTCGGATGGTACCTATGTGGCCAGCGCGGCGGCCTGCGGAGCGGCGGGGGACGACGTCACTGCAGAACATGTAGGGTATGTAGGGGCAACGGAAGCGGCCGCGGTGGGATGCAACTGGAATTTCGGGCCGGTGTGTGATATCAAAAAGAATTGGAGAAATACGGTGGTGAATACCAGAGCATTCAGTTCGGATACCGACCGTGTCATAAAAAATGCCCGGGCATATGTTAGGGGGATGAGAAAAGCAGGCGTCGCTGTCACTGCGAAGCATTTTCCGGGAGACGGCGTAGATGAGCTTGATCAGCATCTGGTGATGGGAACCAATAATCTTTCCTGTGAGGAGTGGGATGAGAGCTTTGGTAGAGTTTATCGGACCATGATAGCGGACGGTGTGGAAGCCGTGATGGTGGGCCACATCGCCCTTCCTGCTTACGAGCGGAAATTTGTGCCGGAGATTTCGGATGTGAAAATTGTGCCGGCGACGTTGTCTGAAAATCTTTTGCAGAAGCTTTTGCGTGATCAGTTAGGCTTTAATGGTGTGATTGTCACTGATGCTACCCACATGGGAGGGTTTACCAGCTCTATGCCCCGGAAAAAACAGGTTCCGGGAGCGATTGCTGCGGGATGCGATATGTTTTTGTTTTTTAACGATGTGGGAGAAGATTTTTCCTACATGCTTCAGGGATATCGGGATGGAGTGATCACGCCTGGGCGTTTGGACGATGCGGTGACGCGGATCTTGGGGCTGAAAGCGCATCTGAAACTGCATGAGAAGGCACGTGCTGGAGAGCTGATCGGTGCGCGGGAACAACTGGCTGTGATAGGGTGTCAGGAACACAAAAGAATGGCGGAGAATGCAGCGGTAAAGAGTATTACATTGGTGAAAGATTCTCTGCACCAGCTTCCGGTCTCACCTAAAACACACCGGCGGGTTTATGTGATTGTGGTCAGCAATCCGCCTATTACAAGGGAAAACCGGGAGGATCCGGTAAAGGAGCAGATTCGGTGCATCATGACCGAATGCGGCTATGAGGTGACACTGCATGACAGTTATTATGATCTGACGGTTAAACATGGATTTTCGCGGGAAAACATGATGAAATCCGTGGTGATTGGGAGTGTGGAGAAATTTAAGCAAAAATATGACGCTGTGTTTATGTTTATCAACATTTCGGGATACGCACAGAAAAATATTGTGCGTCTGGAATGGGCTGTCAAGCATTCTACCGAGATTCCCTGGTATGTGCATGAGCTACCCACAGTGATTATTTCTTTGAACTATACCAATCATTTGATTGATGTTCCCATGGCGAAATGCTTTATCAACGCCTATGCGCCGACGGAGCAGGTACTGGAGCACCTGATGAGAAAGCTGGCGGGAAAGGAAGCGTTTGAGGGGCAGGCAGAAGCAAATGTATTCTGCGGACGCTGGGATACAAGAACCTAGAGCGAGCAGATTGTTACAATAAGTGTGTCAGAAGATAAGGAGGACAATTATGAGCAAGATCAGCGAAATGACAAGAGAATCCTGGATCAGCAACACGTTTCCGGAGTGGGGAACCTGGTTGGTGGAGGACATCGAAAACGAGAAGGTGGCCTCGGGAAATGTGGCAATGTGGTGGCTGGGATGTACCGGTATCTGGATGAAAACGCCAAGCGATACCAATCTTACAATAGACCTGTGGTGCGGCAACGGAAAACGGACGCACGGGAATGGCAAGATGGCGCCGGGGCATCAAATGGCAAATATGTGCGGGGCGCGAAAGATGCAGCCGAACCTGAGAAATGTTCCCTTTGTAATTGATCCTTTTGCGTTTAAGACGGTGGATGCGGTTCTGGCGACACATTATCATCAGGATCATATGTCCGCGGAGTGGGCAGCGCATGTGATTAATTCGGGAATGACGACTACAGATGAGTCGGGAAAAAAGATTCCGGTTCCTTTTATCGGCCCCAAAAAATCGGTGGCAACTTGGGTGAAATGGGGCGTACCCAAGGAGCGGTGCATTACAGTAAAACCGGGAGATGTGATTCGGATAAAAGACATTGAGATTGTGGTTCTGGACAGCTTTGATCGAACCTGTATCGTGACGACGGATTCTACCGAGGAAGACCGGGAGGAGCTGACCGGTAAATGTCCTACAGATATGGACGATAAAGCAGTAAATTATCTTTTGAAAACGCCGGGGGGCAATATTTATCACTCTGGAGACTCTCATTTTTCCATTTATTTCGCGAAACATGGAAAAGATTACGATATCGATGTGGCATTCGGATCCTTTGGGGAGAACCCAATCGGTATGCACGATAAAATGACCTCGATCGATGTCCTTCGGATGGCGGAGAATCTGCAGTGCAGGGTGGTGATTCCAATCCATTGGGATGTATGGACCAACTTCCAGGCAGACTGTGAGGAAATTAAGTTGCTTTATGATTTTAAGAAGGACCGTAACGAATATAGATTCCATCCGTTTTTCTGGCAGGTGGGAGGCAAATATACCTATCCGATGGATCAAGAGAAGATTTACTATCATCATAGGAGAGGATTTGAGGATTGTTTTGAGGCTCCGCAGAACATCCCGTTCCGTTCCTGCCTGTAAGATGATGGAAAAGAAACATGATATCCTGATATGTGTTGATTCTGACGGCTGCGCCATGGACACCATGAACATTAAGCATATGAAGTGCTTCGGACCATGTCTTGTGGAAGAATGGGGGCTTGAGCAGTGGAGAGAAGACATTCAAAAACGCTGGGATGAAATTAATCTGTATACGCGTAGCCGCGGCATCAACCGTTTTAAAGGGCTTGCGAAAATGCTTGAGGAAATAGACAGACAGTATACAAAAATCGAGGGCGTGCAGGCCCTGAAAGATTGGGCAGAGAACAGTCCGCGTTTATCAGAAGCAGCGCTGAAGCAGGAATGGGGAAAAAATGAAAGAGATGCTGTCTGTCTAAAAAAGGCGTATGAGTGGTCCAGAGAAGTCAATCGGAGAATTGACCTACTGGAGGAGGCGGAAAAGCTTCCATTTGCAGGCGTGAAGGAAGCTCTTACCGCTGCGGGAAAAAATGCGGATATTGTGGTAGTATCGTCTGCAAACCGATCAGCAGTTCTGGAAGAATGGGAGCGGTGCGGCCTTTTGGACTGTGTTAACCAGGTGATGGCACAGGACACTGGAAACAAGGCGCACTGTATCCAGATACTTTTGGAGCAGGGATACAGACCGGAGCGGATGCTGATGGCCGGAGACGCGCCGGGAGACTATGAGGCCGCGGTCAAAAATCATGTGTATTTTTATCCGATTTGTGTAGGGCATGAGGAAGAGTCCTGGAAAGAATTCACCGCGGAAGCGGTAAGTAGATTGGAACAGGGAACTTATGGCGGCAGTTATCAGAGCGGGCTGGTGGAACGTTTTTTTCAGAATTTGGAAGGCTGAAAATTATATGGATTTTTCATTGGTTGATTGTATAATAAAATCTAATACTAAATTCCTATTATCTTTTAAATGTTTTAAATGCCATTAAAGCCTTGTTCTATCGGTTTGTCTAGCATTTTCCATTACATACTGTAATGTATTTGGGGTCATTTCTTTCTTCGCCATATTCGTACAGAACGTATGTCTTATTGGCACTGTTCGGCTACCGTTCTTTGTTTTAGGAGTAGAAAATAATATCCGTGTTCATTATCTTTTAGCAGCTGGTGTTCCATACATATTGACTTGCTGTATGTTTTATCCTATTCCATTAATAATAACAAATTATGTTGATAAAAAAGAACTGTCAAACTCTTACACATCACAAAACAAAAAGAAGGCAACAGGCCGGGTGGCACATTCTCCTCATATGCGCTATAATATATATGCAAAGATAAAAACACAACGTGCGGCAGGGCCACACAGACCCGGTAGGTAGTCCGGGCGCAGACCGGATGTGCAGATATTCCGGTCTGTAAGTAACCTTCCTCCTTAGGTCGTCCCTTCTTTGCAGGACATGTGCAGTGGTATTCGGATGGATAACCCTCACAGTCCATAAAAACATTTCAAGGAGGAACGATTATGGACAGGATTTCGATAACAGTGAAGGTGTTTTTTCAGGACCCCTTTTGGATTGGCCTGTGTGAGAGAACGGACAGCAGAGGATGTTCTGTGTGTAAGATCACATTCGGACCGGAGCCAAAAGAGTATGAGGTACAGGAATTTATCAGTCAGAACTGGTATCGTCTGAGTTTCAGTCCGGCTGTTGCTGAAGCTGTGAGAAGAACAGAGCATAAAAATCCTAAAAGGATGCTGCGCCAGGTAAAAAAGCAGATGAACCGGACGGGCATCGGCACGAAATCCCAGCAGGCTCTGAAGCTCCAGCATGAGGAAAATAAGGAAATGCGCAGATCCCTTTCCAAAGAGAAAAGGGAAGAGGAGGAGCAGAGAAAATTTGCCTTAAGGCAGCAGAAAAGAAAGGAAAAGCACAGAGGAAGATAGCCTCTGGGTATTACAAAAAGACTCGGAATGTTCATTTGTTCCGGGTTTTTTTGTAAGTTCTTAAGAAAGTATAAAGTATGCATAAAAACAAAAATAATTTTAGAAGAATGATGTATATTGTGCTGAATGATGATATGATAAAAAAAAGATGATATGTGATATAGTCACAGAAAAATAAATTTATATATGTTATAAATATATAAATAACATGCAGTAACTGGCGGCAGAATAAGAATATTTTCATGGAGCACGAGTTACCTCATTTGTCACGGAGGTGTCTGAAAAAAAGGAGATTAAAGCATGGAAGAAAACAAATGGAAACTTACGAATGAAGCCGGTGCACCTGTGGCAGAAAATGAACATTCCCTGACAGCAGGTCCGAGAGGCCCGGTACTCATGCAGGATGTGTGGCTGATGGAAAAACTGGCGCATTTTGACCGTGAAGTGATACCGGAGCGCAGAATGCATGCCAAAGGATGGGGAGCCTACGGAAAACTTACGGTTACCCATGATATTTCCCAATATACAAAAGCGAAGGTCCTGCAGCCCGGTGCAGAGACAGAGCTTTTTATCCGTTTCTCCACGGTTGCCGGGGAGCGGGGGGCCGCGGATGCGGAGCGTGATATCCGCGGTGTGGCTGTAAAATTTTATACGGAAGAGGGAAACTGGGACCTGGTGGGAAATAACACGCCCACATTTTTCCTCCGCGATGTACATAATTTCCCGGATTTGAACCGGGCTGTAAAACGTGATCCAAGGACAGGCATGCGTTCCGCTCAGAACAACTGGGATTTCTGGACACTGCTTCCTGAGACCTTTCATCAGACCACCATTGTAATGTCAGACCGGGGAATACCGGCATCCTTCAGGAACATGCACTTCTATGGTGAACATACCTATTCATTTTATAATGAAAAGAATGAACGGTTCTGGTGTAAATTCCATTTCCACACACAGCAGGGAATCAAAAATCTGACGGATGAGGAGGCAGAGAAAATATGCGGCATGGATCGGGAGAGCCATGGACGTGACCTTTTTGAATCCATTGAGCGGGGCGATTATCCCAAGTGGACCATGTATGTGCAGATCATGACAGAAGAACAGGCGAGAAACCATTATGAGAATCCGTTTGATATTACGAAAATTTGGAGACACAGAGAATATCCGCTGATAGAGGTGGGGGTGCTGGAACTGAACAGAAACCCCGAAAATTATTTTGCGGAGGTTGAACAGGCAGCATTTACACCTGCCCATGTAGTGCCGGGCATTGGATTTTCACCGGATAAGTTTCTGCAGGGCCGCTTGTTTGTATACGGAGATGCCCACAGATACCGTCTGGGAGTCAATTACAATGAGATTCCGGTAAACAGGGCAAAATGCCAGGTCAGCGACTATCACCGGGACGGCGCTATGCGTGTGGATGGAAATTACGGGAGGGCGCCTTCCTATTCACCAAACAGCGCAGGCGTATGGTCGTCACAGCCGGAGGTCATGGAGCCGCCTCTTGATCTGTCAGGTGCTATGTATGCCTATGATCCCACGGATGATCCTACGGATGACTGCTTCCGGGCAGGCGGAGATCTGTGGCGTATCCTTGAGGAGGACAAGAAGGTCCTTCTGATAGAAAATACGGCGAGAAATATTGCGCCGGTGACTGATAATATCAAGTATCGCCATGCAGTACACTGCTTCTGGGCAGACCCGGAATACGGAGAACGCATCACAGAGGCTATGCATTTGGACTTTGACAGGGTAAAAGAACTTGCAAAAGGAGACCATAACAGCCTGATCCGAGCTACTTTAAAGTAAAAATAAAGGTTGCGGCAGCCAATCTTATACAGGAGGCAAACAGAGAAATCTGTCTGTGCCTCCTGTTTTTACGTGTATAAAAAGATTATTTTTTTCTTGCTTTTTCATTTTAAATAGAGTATAGTGGAAATAAATATTTTTGTCTTTCAGAAACAGACAAATGGCTTTAATAGAAAGACAAAACCGGAAACAAATCACGTTATGGTCAAAAAACAGGAGGAAAGGTATGGAAAAAGAAAGGTGCGGCAAAAACTTTAAGAAAGTGATGGCAGCTAACAGGGGAGAGATCGCCATCCGTATTTTCAGGGCGTGCTGCGATTTGGGGCGCAGTACCGTTGCGATTTATTCTAAGGAAGATGAGTACAACGTCTTTCGGACAAAAGCAGACGAGTCTTACATGATAGGAGAGAATAAGAGTCCTTTAGGTGCATATCTGGATATCGGCATGATCATAGATATTGCCAAAAAGCATAAGGTGGATGCCATCCATCCGGGCTATGGTTTCCTTTCAGAGAATGCGGACTTTGCCAGGGCCTGTGAGGAGAGCGGCATTGCCTTTATCGGCCCGCCGTCCCATGTGCTGGAACAGATGGGGGATAAGCTGAGCGCAAAGGAAATTGCAAAGCGATGCGGTGTTCCCACTGTTCCGGGGTCCACAGTGCCCATCCGTGATGCCCAAGAGGCGGTGGAGCTTGCAGTATCTTACGGTTTTCCGGTGATACTGAAGGCTTCTGCAGGAGGCGGCGGAAGAGGCATGCGGCGGTGTGCAGATGAACAGGAAGTGAGAGATACCTTCCCGCTGGTGCAGAGTGAAGCTTTAAAGGCTTTTGGATGCGGTGATATTTTCATAGAAAAATTTTTAGAGGAGCCAAAGCATATTGAAGTACAGATATTGGCAGACCAGTACGGCAATATTGTCCATCTTTTTGAGAGAGACTGCTCTCTGCAGCGGCGTTATCAGAAGGTGGTGGAATTTACGCCTGCATTTGCCATTTCACAGGATATACGGGAAAAAATCTGTGAAGACGCAGTGAAAATTGCAAAAGAAGTTGGGTATGTAAATGCGGGGACGGTAGAGTTTCTGGTGGACCGGAAGGGCGGATATTATTTTATCGAGATGAATCCCAGGATCCAGGTGGAACACACAGTCACAGAGATGGTCACAGACATTGATATTGTCCGTGCTCAGGTACTCATTGCTGAGGGAAAGACCTTGGCAGCTCCGGAGATCGGGATTGAAAAGCAGGAGGATGTAAAACGGCATGGATATGCCATCCAATGCCGGGTAACCACAGAGGACCCGCAGAACAATTTTGCCCCTGATACCGGAAAGGTGACCGCATATCGGACCGGAGGCGGATTCGGTGTACGTCTGGACGGCGGAAATACCTACGCAGGTGCAGAGATATCCCCCTACTATGACAGTCTTCTCGTAAAAGTTACCACACATGACAATACCTTTGAAGGTGCCTGCAACAAATCTCTCAGGGCTTTGAGCGAGACACGGGTGCGCGGTGTGAAGACCAATATCGGATTTATTGAAAATATCTTAATGCATCCCATGTTCCGCACAGGAAAATGCCATACAAAATTCATTGACGAGACACCGGAACTGTTCTCCATCAAGAGTTCCCAGGACCGGGCCACAAAAATGCTGAAATACATAGGCAACATTGTAGTCAATGACCCGACAGCCGGAAAATACCGCTATGAGCCGCCGCGTTTTCCAAAGGTAACGGGAACGAGGAAAGACGGTCTGAAACAGATCCTGGATGCTCGGGGACCCGAAGCGGTAAAGCAGTGGGTGCTGGATCAGAAAAAGCTGCTTATTACAGATACCACTATGCGGGACGCACACCAGTCCCTTCTTGCCACCAGAGTGAGAACACGCGATATGGTAAAAGGCGCGGAGGGGACTGCAGAGATACTGGCAGATGCTTTTTCATTGGAAATGTGGGGCGGTGCCACCTTTGATGTGGCCTACCGTTTTCTGAAGGAATCTCCGTGGGAACGCCTTGACCTGCTCAGGGAAAAAATACCCAATATTCCCTTCCAGATGCTGCTGCGCGGTGCAAATGCGGTGGGATATACCAACTATCCCGACAACCTGATCCGGGAATTTGTAAAAGAGGCAGCAAGAAGCGGAATAGATGTATTCCGAATCTTTGACTCCCTGAACTGGATCCCGGGAATGGAAATCGCTATGGATGAAGTGCTGAACCAGAATAAGATCGCAGAGGCAACACTGTGTTATACAGGGGATGTCTCTGACCCGAAAGAGGATAAATACACATTGGGATACTATACGGAGATGGCAAAAGAACTGGAGCGGCGGGGTGCCCATATTCTCTGTATCAAGGATATGTCAGGACTTCTGAAGCCTTATGCTGCACATAAGCTGGTGAAAGCACTGAAAGAGGAGACGGGTCTCCCCATCCATCTCCACACCCATGACACCAGCGGAAACCAGATCGCGGCGCTGCTCATGGCTGCGGAGGCCGGGGCGGACATTGTGGATACGGCTGTTTCCAGCATGTCATCCCTCACCAGCCAGCCTTCCATGAATTCCCTGGTGGCAGCTCTTTGGGGTCAGGAAAGAGACACCGGCCTGTCTCTGGAACGTCTGCAGGAGCTGACCGATTACTGGAGTGACGTGAGGGAGAGATACCGCTCCTTTGAAGGAGGAATCAAATATCCCGCAACAGATATTTACCGCTATGAAATACCCGGCGGCCAATACACCAATCTGAAACCACAGGTGGAGAGCCTTGGCCTGGGACACAGGTTTGAGGAAGTAAAAGAGATGTACCGCACGGTCAATGAGATGCTGGGAGGTCTTGTAAAAGTAACGCCGTCCTCAAAAATGGTAGGTGATATGGCAATTTTTATGGTCCAGAATGATCTGACACCGGAAAATATTGTGGAGCGCGGAGAAAACCTGACTTTCCCGGATTCTGCAGTGAGCTATTTCAAGGGAATGATGGGGCAGCCACGCTGGGGATTCCCAAAAGAACTGCAGAGAGTGGTTCTGAAGGGAGAGACACCCATCACATGCCGTCCGGGTGAACTGCTTTTGCCCATGGATTTCGATGCGGCAAGAGAGAGACTGAAACAATTTGTTCCGAAACCGGACTGGAGAATGGTCATAAGCTGGTGCTTTTATCCTAAGGTTGTAGAGGACTTTTTAAAGAGCCGCAGAGAATACGGTTATATCACCCGCCTGGGCAGCCATGTGTATTTTCACGGACTTGCCGAGGGGGAGACAAACCGTGTGGAGATAGAAGACGGAAAAACACTTGTCATAAAATATCTGGGCAAGAGCGAATTGAACCCGGACGGGACCAGAAATGTATTCTTTGAACTGAACGGCATTCGCAGGGAAGTTTCCGTGCAGGATAAGAGCGCCAAGGTGACTGTGGAATCCATACCAATGGCTGACCCCAATAATCTGAGCCATGTGGGTGCTTCCATACCCGGACTTGTGAGTAAGATACTTGTAAAACCGGGAGAAAAAGTCAAAAGAAACCAGGTTCTGGCAGTAGTTGAGGCAATGAAAATGGAGACAAATGTAATCGCACTCATGGATGGAGAGATGGATCAAATCCTTGTAAAAGAGGGGAAAGAGATCAAGGCAGGAGAACTGCTTATGACAGTTAAGACAGTAAAAGAATGATTCATAAAGGGATAAGCGCTGCTCTGGGGTACAGAGGAGCTCTTATCCCTTTGTTGTGCGGGCTGTAGAAGTAATAATATCCAGAATCAAACTGGAGTAAAAAGGTTGAGTATATACCTTCTCTGTGTTACAATATCAATAATTCGTCACTGTTCGGTCAGGTCTGTGCATTTGCCGCGCTGATTCATACCCTGACAGGATGAGAATAAAACACAGTGGACAGAATAGGGAAGAGGAGGCAGAAGAAAAATATGATCATCATAAAAAGAAATGGACAGGCAGAACCCTATGATATACAGAAAATAAAGAATGCGGTCCTGCTGGCATTTAAAAGTGTGGGGCAGGTATATAAAGAGGAAGAGATAGAAAAAGTCACGGAGCTGGTGGAGTATAAGATTAAAAAATACTGTCCCCTTCAGTCCAGCCGGCTGCAGGTGGAACAGATCCAGGACATCGTGGAGCGCTCTCTCACAGAGCTCAATTATTATGAGGTGCTGAAAAGCTTCATATTATATAGAAACGAGAGGGCCAAAAAGCGGGAAGCCAGAAGAAAGATCATGGAATATTTTGAACAGGCGGAGGAACTGGATACGGTTCTGAGGGAGATCCAGAGAGAATATACGGACCATGTTTATCATCTGGAGCATCTGCTTGCCAAATTTCTGACTTTTTACCGGGAAGGCATCCAGGTGGAGGAACGTTTGGATCTGCTGAAAAGAGCAGCAGTAGAGCTGACCACCCAGGAGGCACCTCTCTGGGAATTTGCTGCTGCACGGATTCTGCATCTGCAGTTTACCCGCCGTTTGGAGAGAGAACTGGAAAACTACCGGATACACAATTTTTACGAAAAGATCCATTGTCTCACCAAGATGGGCCTGTATGGCAGCTACATCCTGGAAAATTATTCAAAGGAAGAGATTCTCAGGTACGAAGCTTACATGCAGGAGGACAGAAACCACTTGTTCAACTATTCCGGTCTGGAGCTTCTGATAAACCGCTATGTGATAAGGAGCCGTCAGAATGTACCGCTGGAAACGGTGCAGGAGATGTTTCTCGGCATTGCCATGCATCTGGCCATGCCGGAAGAGAAGAACAGGGATATGTGGGTTTTACGGTTCTATGATATGCTCAGCACACTTAAGGTGACTATGGCAACGCCAACGCTTTCCAATGCGAGAAGGCCCTATCACCAGCTTTCTTCCTGCTTTATTGATACAGTGCCGGATAGTCTGGACGGGATTTACCGCAGCATTGACAATTTTGCAAAGGTCAGCAAATTCGGCGGCGGTATGGGACTGTATTTTGGAAAAGTGCGGGCAGCAGGCAGCGACATCCGCGGTTTTGAAGGGGCAGCAGGGGGTGTGATCCGGTGGATCAAGCTGGCAAATGATACCGCAGTCGCGGTGGACCAGCTTGGGGTACGGCAGGGAGCGGTGGCAGTGTATCTGGACGCGTGGCACAGAGACCTTCCGGAGTTTCTGAATCTGCGTACAAACAACGGGGATGACAGGATGAAAGCCCATGATGTATTTCCGGCGGTCTGCTATCCGGATTTGTTCTGGAAGACAGCAAAGGAAAACATAGAGGGAGACTGGTATCTCATGTGCCCTCACGAGATCCTTACGGTGAAAGGGTATGCCCTGGAGGACGCTTTCGGTCAGGAATGGGAAAGGAAATACATGGAGTGTGTGGCTGACAGCAGGATAAAAAAACGGGTGATTCCCATTAAGGAACTGATCCGTCTGATCATCCGAAGCGCGGCGGAGACAGGGACCCCGTTTACCTTCAACAGGGATACGGTCAATAAGGCAAATCCAAACAGCCACAAAGGTATGATTTACTGCAGTAACCTCTGCACAGAGATCGCCCAGAATATGAGCCCCATTGAACAGGTGGAGCAGCGGACGGAGGTCGTAGACGGGGAGACGGTGGTTGTAACGGTCACACGGCCGGGAGAATTTGTAGTGTGTAATCTGGCAAGCCTTTCCCTGGGAAGAATTGATGTAGATAACAGACAGGAGATAGAGGAGATCACAGCAAGTGCCATGAGGGCACTGGACAATGTTATTGACCTGAATTTCTTCCCGGTTCCCTACGCGAGGATCAATAATATGAAATACCGTCCGGTTGGCCTGGGCGTCAGCGGATATCACCATATGCTGGCTAAGAAGGGGATCCTCTGGGAATGTGAGGATCATTTGAAAATGGTCGACCGGATATTTGAGGATATCAATTTTGCGGCAGTGAAAGCAAGCTGTGAAAATGCCCGGGAAAAGGGCAGCTATGCTTATTTTCAGGGCAGTGAGTGGGAAAGCGGTGCATATTTTGAAAAGCGGGCCTATGTCTCAGAGCGCTGGCGTTATCTGGAAGATCAGGTAAAAAACGGAGGGATGCGCAACGGCTATCTTCTGGCGGTTGCCCCCACAAGCAGTACCAGCATGATCGCTGGAACGACAGCCGGTGTGGACCCTGTGATGAACCGGTATTTCTTGGAGGAGAAAAAGAACGGCCTTGTGCCCCGCGTGGCGCCGGAGCTGAATCCTGACACGTACTGGTATTACAAGAATGCTCATCACATCGGACAGGAATGGTCTGTCCGCGCCTGCGGGGTCCGGCAGCGCCATATAGACCAGGCACAGAGTATGAACCTGTATATCACCAATGACTATACCTTCCGCCAGGTGCTGAACCTGTATCTGCTTGCCTGGGAGAAGGGGGTCAAGACCATATATTATATCCGGTCCAGGAGTTTGGAAGTAGAAGAATGCGAGGTGTGTGCAAGCTGATGGAAATGAAGAAAAAACCCCTGTTCAATCCGCAGGGTGACTGGGAAATACAGAACCGCAGAATGGTAGGCGGCAATACAACGAATTTAAATGATTTCAATAACATGAAATATACCTGGGTCAGTGACTGGTACCGGCAGGCCATGAACAATTTCTGGATTCCGGAAGAAATCAATTTGAATGTGGATGTGAGAGACTATCCGGGACTGTCACAAAAAGAGAGGCGGGCCTATGACAAGATCCTCTCCTTCCTTGTCTTTCTGGACAGCATCCAGACAGCCAATCTGCCGGCTGTCAGTGAATATGTCACAGCCAATGAGGTGAATCTGTGTCTGTCCATCCAGGCTTTTCAGGAGGCTGTGCACAGCCAGAGCTACAGCTATATGCTGGATACGATCTGTGAACCTCAAAAACGCACGGAGGTTCTGTATCAGTGGAGGGATGATGCACATCTTCTGAAAAGAAATACTTTTATCGGCAGCCTGTACAACGATTTCCAGCAGAAAAAAGATATGTTTACTTTTATGAAGACCATTGTTGCCAATTACATCCTGGAAGGTATTTATTTCTACAGCGGCTTTATGTTTTTCTATAATCTGGGAAGAAACCACAAAATGCCGGGCACTGCGCAGGTGATCCGTTATATCAACCGTGACGAAAACACACATCTGTGGCTGTTCCGGAATATTCTTATGGAACTGAAAAAAGAGGAGCCGGAAATGTTCACGGCAGATAAAGTGGAAATATACCGGAAGATGATAAGAGAGGGCTGTGAAGAGGAAATGGCCTGGGGAGCGTATGTGATCGGAGAGGATATTGCCGGACTGAGCGGCGAGATGGTCAGGGATTATATAAAATATCTGGGAAACCTCCGTTGTTTCAGTCTGGGCTTTGAAGGGATTTATGATGGCCATGACACGGAGCCGGAGAGCATGCGCTGGGTGGGACAGTACAGCAATGCGAATCTGATCAAGACAGACTTCTTTGAAGCCAGAAGCACAGCTTATGCAAAGAGCAGTGCACTGGTGGATGATCTGTAGAAATATATCTGCCGCTGCCGGAAATTTTGGCGGCGGCTTTTTCGGTAATTGTTCATGTTCCGCTGTCCCGCGAGGTGTTTTCAGGGCAAAGGCATGAAAGTCCCGAGGTACCAGAGCGATTGGTTTATCTGCTGTGGGAGTATTGTTTTTGACCTGTATGTTATGTATAATCAGATGTATAGCAGGTGGTGCTGCGCAGACTGTGCTCTGCAGAAATACGGGCTGCGGCCGGAGGCAGCCGGGGAATTGCCGGAAAGGACATAGAATGAAAAAATATATAATTGGTATGGATCTGGGAGGAACGAATATCAAGACCTCTCTGTTCACAAAAGATTTTTCTGTGGTGGCCGAACAGAGGACACCGACCATGGTCAGTCTGGGCTCTGAGGGCGTTTTGCAGCGAATGGCAGATAATATCAGGGAGCTGCTCTTAAAAGCAGGGGCAGCGGCAGAGGAAGTGGAGGTCATGGGAATGGGGGTTCCCGGGCTTTTGGATATAGAAAAGGGAATCTCCCTGTTTTCACCTAATTTTCCCCAATGGGAAAATGTTCCCATTGCCGGATGGTTTAAAGAACGGTTGGGTATACCGGTATTTATTGACAATGATGTCCGCGTAAATCTGTACGGGGAATGTTATTTCGGTGCGGGGAAGGGGAAAAAGAATGTGGTACTTCTGACACTGGGGACAGGTTTAGGGGCAGGAGTCATGATAGACGGACATATTTTGTACGGTGCAACCGGCAGCATGGGTGAAATTGGCCATATGAATATGTATCGGGAGGGCAGACCCTGCCGCTGTAAAAGCTCGGGCTGTCTGGGGCGTTATGTGTCGGCTTTGGGGCTTCTGCGGACAGTAAAGGAAAAGATTGAGGCAAAAGAGAAGACAGTGCTTACAGACTGGGTGAAGGACCCGGAAGAGATCACGGCAGAAATGGTGTCCAGAGCCTTTGATGAAGGGGATCAGCTTGCAAGGGAGGCCATGGAGGAGACTGGTGAGATTCTGGGATTCGGCCTTGTAAATGTGATAAATTTATATAATCCCGAGTGTGTGATTATCGGAGGCGGTATGTCAGCGGCAGGAGAACGCCTGCTGTCAAAGGCGAGAGAAGTTGTGGATACCCATGCACTGGAGATTTCCAGAAAAGCGTGTACGATCGTTACAGCATCGCTTGGCGACGCATCAGGAATGCTGGGGGCAGCGAAAGCCGCTTCGATAAAAACAGAGAACAGAATGGTGGTTTAATAAAATCTCCGGTTTCGGCAGAGAAAATCTTTCTGCGGGAACCGGAGATTTGTTTGCGGCTTTTACAGAATCAGTCCACCAGTTTTTTCAGTTTCCATTTTCCGCTCTGTACGCGGATAAAGGAGAAGATGGTGCCGATTCCCCAGCCAATGGGAATAGACCACCAGATTGCGCTGGAACCGATGAAATGGGCCAGCAGGTATGCAATGGCAACTCTGGAAAACAGGTTGGACATGGAGCTTAACATAAAGGCGCCCATATCTCCGGCACCTCGTAAAAGGCCGTTGCCTACAAACATAAGTCCCATTAATACATAAAATACAGAGACGGTCTTCATATATCTCAGTCCGTATCCCATAGCGCTGCCCTCAGAACCGCTGTTCAGGAACAGACTGAGAAGCTGCGGTCCGAAGAGATAAATAATACCAGTGATGATAAGGGAAAATATCAGGACCATGAGCAGACAGGCTTTATAACCCTGAACAACCCGTTTGTCTTTTCCTGCTCCGATATTTTGTGCTGTATAACTTGACATGGCATTTGAAAAGTTCATGTTGGGCATCATGGCAAGCGTATCAATTTTTGTGGCTGCCGTATAGCCTGCTACAAATACCTTTCCGTAAGAGTTGACCAGTCCCTGCATGAACATCATGCTCAGGGACACAATGGACTGCTGCAGCATGGAGGGGACACCTACACGGGCAATTCTGCGGGCTGCGTTTGCCTCAAAGAAAGCAAACTTTTTATCCGCGGCAGCAGGTTCACTTTCCATATTCTTCATCCGTTTGATCAGAACAAAGAAGGAGACTACAGCACACAGGCCCTGCGCGATTAGGGTCGCCCAGGCAACACCAGCCACGCCCATATGGAAGCGGATCACGAACAGCAGATCAAGCCCAATGTTTGTAAGGGCTGACACCATTAGAAATTTAAGGGGAGTATTGCTGTCCCCAAGGGCATTGTAGATACCGTTCAAAGTATTGTAAAGAAAGAGGAAGACAGCTCCGCCAAAATAAATCCGCAGATAGGTGAGAGAATCCGCCATGATATCAGCGTCCGTCCCCAGAAGCTTCAGAAGCGGACCGGCTGCCAGCTCACCGGCTGCCATAATAGCCAGTCCGATCACACCCAATGCGATCAGAGCAGTGGAAATGGTTGTCTTCATTTCCCGGATCTGACCTGCCCCAAAGAGCTGGGAGATGACAACCGTACATCCCATGGAAAGTCCCGCGGCGATGGCTACAGCCAGAAAGACAACAGGGAAGGAGGAGCCTACAGCGGCCAGTGCATCCTCACCTACAAATTTTCCCACTACCATGGAATCTACCATATTATAAAGCTGCTGGAAAAAGTTTCCGATAACCATGGGCAGGGCAAAGAAAAAAAGCAGCTTGAGAGGCTTTCCCTCCGTCAGATTTTTTACCATTTATCTTCCTCCTTTTTTTCTGTATGCAACTGCATTGGCTGCAATTCGTTTGATGTGGTCCTGATGTATTTGCTGTTCCTCCTGGGAAAAGCCGGTATAACAGATTTCGTCCCAGGATCTGTAAATATCCCGGATATGTTCATAGATTTCCTCTCCCTTCTCCGTCAGGGATACAAATTTCTGGCGCCTGTCATTTTCATTGACTCTGCGGCATATAAACCCCTTTTCTTCCAGGGATGCCAGGTTTTTGGCGATTCTGCCCTTATCCAGATTCAGATATTCGGCCATTTCCTCCTGGCTGCAGCTCTTGTCCTTGAGGATACGGATCAGTCTGCCTTCCAGAGGAATCAGCCCGTATTTTTCCATTTCGGCTCTTACATATGACAATTCACAGCGCCTGATAATGCTGACAAAATGGTTATTCATAAAACGGCCTCCTTAAAATAGTTGTAAATTACAACTGTTGTGAGAAACAACTATTTATTATATGCAGGTGAGTCGAAAATGTCAACATGAAATTTATGAATGTGTTATACTGGTAGCTGTAAAAACTGTTGTTCACGCCAGTGAATCAGATGACCCGGCGGGAGTGTGTGTTCTGCCGTTCACGGTATTTATATATGGGTAGATAACTTTATGCGGCGGAGACGGATTTGACTGGAATAGGCAGAGATACTGCGTGGGAAAGAGAGATGTATGGAAAAAGCAGTGGAGATTTTGGATAAAAGTAAAATTGCGGATCTATTTGCAGGCTGGGAGGAGACTTTGATCTGGTCCTGTCTTCAGGACTGTATGGGAAGAGCTTATGCAGATACAGAGGAGGATCCGCAGTCTGCACAGATTGTAGTCGGGGATTTTTGTTTCTTTGCGGGAAATCCCTCTGCGCGGCTTGTGCGGAATAAACCGGATGACAGGGAATCTGAGTTTGTCATTATGGTACCGCCTTCTGCAGATTGGGAGGATATGATAGAGGATGTTTACCGGGGATGTTCCAAGAAAGTGATACGCTATGCGATCAGGAAAGAACCGGACGTATTTGATAAAAAGAAACTTGAGGAAATAGTAAAGAACTGTCCGGAAGGATTTTCGCTGCACAGAATAGACGGCGAAATCTACAGGCGTGCTATGGGTGAATCCTGGTCTGCGGACCTGTGTTCACAGTTTAGGGATTATGAGGATTACAGGAGGCGGGGGCTTGGGGTCGCCGCCATGGACCGGCATATTCTTGCGGCAGGTGCATCCTCCTATACCGTATATAAGCAGGGGATTGAGATAGAGGTGGATACCCGTCAGGATTACAGAAGGAAGGGACTGGCACTGTGCTGTGCCGCACAGTTGATTCTTGACTGTCTGGAGAGAGGCATGTATCCAAGCTGGGATGCCCAGAATCCTGCTTCGGCAGCGCTGGCGGAAAAACTGGGGTATCATTTTGATAAAGAGTATACAGCCTATGAGGTGTACGGGTTTACCGGGAACGATGAAACGTGATTTGTAACTGTCAGTCAGGCCTGCACATTTACTGCGCTCACTGCGTATTCGGTAATTTATAGTGAAAATATATAATGATGAATGGACATAAAATAGAGAAAATCGGAAGAGAGATGTAAAAATGTCCCCCAAAAATAAATTTTCAGCAGATAGATACAAATTTAAGAAAATGAAAAAGGGCAAATTTTCGCACTGTCTACAAAAAATGCAAATATGCAAAATGTCAATAGAAATTTGCACTCTTATATGATAAGCTATACAGCATAACAAGTAAAGCAGTCAGGTCTTACGGATACTTCGCAGTCTGTGGATGAAAGCCGGCTGTCCACAGCGGCAGACAGTAAGTAAGATCTGGATGCCGGTAAGACAGCGAATGCGCGTTGGAAAGGGGATATGATATGGGATTTACATCTGAAGATATCAATACACTGGAAAGGTTGTTTGACAATAAGCTGCAGCCATTATATGTGCAGGTAAATGAAAGATTTGAACAGGTAAATAAACGTCTGGACGAGAGTACAGAGAGAACGGAAGCGCGGTTTGAACAGATCGATAAGAGATTTGAACAGATCGATAAGAGATTTGAACAGATTGATAAGAGGTTTGAACAGATTGATAAGCGGTTCGAGCAGATAGATGAAAAGTTCAGACAGATTGATAAAAGATTTGAACAGGTAGAAGAATCCATAAGAGGAATAAAAGTACAGCTCAATAAGGTTGAAACACGGCTTGATAATCTTGAAAAAGATCTTGCCATTGTAAAGAGTGATCTGGAGCAGACCAAGTGTATCATAGAAAATGAAATTCAGCGCAACATTAAAATCGTTGCAGAGAATCATGTGGATCTGAGCCGCAAATTTACAGAGGCACTGAGTGTTTCACAGACGAATGAGCTGTACCATCTGAAAGTGAATCAACTGGAGACCAGACTGGTACTGCTGGAAAATAAGTTTGACAGTCTGGCACAGCAGCAGAAAAAAGTGGTATAGAGGCAACTGTTCAGATGACCGGACAGATGCGTTTAAAGTGCAAAGGGAAACTTCAGAGTCTCTTTCATGGTGAGATAATTATTTATTTTAGGTGAGTCAAAATCCAGCAGGGGCACAGCGCGGAGCCTGTTGGCTTCAATCTCCTTTTTTACAAGACTCAGGGGAAGAAAACTATACCCCAGTCCTGCCAGAACAAAGTCCAGAAGCTTTGTACTGTTGTCTATCTCAAAGGGAAACTGGTAATTGTCAGGAAAGAGTTGGCGGATAAAGAGTCCTACCTCCTGCAGGGCAAAATTGCAGAATAGGTAGTTCAGTTTTGGTAGCTCTTTCCTGGTGATACCCTTCTGGTATGTTGTGTCACTGCAGCGGCAGACAAGAACCAGCTCATCTTTTTTGAAACACTGGCAGTTAAATCCCTGCTTTTTCAGCGGGATATAAGTAAAGGCAAAATCCAGCAGATCATCCTGAAGTGCATGGAGAAGTTCCATGGAATGTGATATGGTGACCTTTGCATTTACTTTCCTGTGTTCCTGCATATAGTCAAGCAGAGGCGTCCGCAGATGGCATTCATAAATGGTGTTGGTGGTACCGATATGCAGACTCTCCTCGGAAAAGTCCTGGGTGTTCAGCGCAGCCACAGCCGATTTCTCCAGTGCGATTATACGGTTGGCGTAATCTGTAAATTTGATACCGGCCTCTGTCAGTTTCAGGCTCCTTGAGCTGCGGATAAATAATGGCTGTCCCAGTTCTTTTTCCAACTCGGCAATTCTGTTTGTGACAGTTGACTGGGCTACGAAAAGCGCTTCGGAAGCTTTTGTGAAATTACGTATTTTACTGAGCACTAAAAAAGTTTCAAGGGACGTTGTATTCATAAGAACTCCTATCAAAAAAACGAATCATATCTATGCAATTAATTTATTTTACAAATTATAAAGAATAGGATATAATTTGTCAAGAATTAAGCATGGAAAAGTGTAAAAAGGAGAAGCGATTATGGAGCACAACCTGAGAGAAGCAGGCTTCTTTGGAACTATGGAGCCAGAACAGATGACTGCCAAATACGGCAGTCCGGTTTATGTATATAATGAAGGTATTTTGCGTTCCCGGTGCAGGGAATTGAAACAAATGGTGACATATCCGCATTTTGTAATTGATTATTCTATAAAGGCAAATTTTAACCCGGCCCTTCTGCAGATTGTCAAGGAAGAAGGCCTTGAGGTGGATGTCATGTCACCGGGAGAAATATATCTGGCAAAAATGGCAGGTTATGAGCCGAACCAGATTTTTTATATCTGTAATAATGTGTCTGAGGAGGAGATGTGCTATGCCATAGAGGCAGGGGTGACTACCAGTGTGGATTCCCTGTCTCAGCTGGAGCAGTATGGCAGGCTGAATCCGGGTGGAAAGGTTGCCATTCGTCTGAATCCGGGACACGGTGCAGGACACCACCAGAAAGTTGTGACAGCAGGCAAGGAGACGAAATTCGGAATTGATGCGGAAATGCTGCATGAAGTGAAGGAGATACTTGCCCGCCATAACCTCGCTCTGATTGGTCTGAATCAGCATATTGGTTCTCTGTTTCTGGATAAAGAGCAGTATTTGAAGAGTGTAGATTCTATTCTGAACTGCGCAAAGGAGTTCCCTGATTTGGAATTTGTGGATTTTGGCGGGGGATTCGGTATCTCTTATCATAAAGAGGATAAGAAAAAGAGGCTGGATTTAAAGGATTTGGGAAAAGAGCTGGATGAGATCATGTACCGTTTTGCAGAAGAATATGGAAGAGAGATCATATTCAGAGCGGAACCCGGCCGTTATGTGACGGCAGAATCCTCTGTTCTTTTGGGGACTGTAACTGCAGTAAAAAACAATCATGAGAATAAATATATCGGTACAGATATTGGGTTTAATGTTCTTATGCGTCCTGTATTATATGATTCATATCATGAGATTGAGGTATATGGAAAAAGCGTGGAAATGTCTGGGAAGAAGGAGAGGGTTACTGTTGTAGGAAATATCTGTGAGAGTGGAGACATTCTGGCAAAGGATAGAATGCTTCCCTCTATGAGGGAAAAAGATGTTATCGGTGTATTGGATGCAGGCGCCTACGGTCATGTTATGAGTTCTAATTATAATGGAAGGCTTAGACCGGCAGAGGTTCTGGTAAAAGAGGACCGGGAGGTCTGTCTTATCAGAAAACGGGATACGTTTGAAGATTTGGCGGGAAATTATGTTTTGCTGCCATAAACGGTTTATAGAAAAAGGAGGATTTCTCTCTGAAGGGCAGAGTGGAATCCTCCTTTTCTTATGTGCGCCTGGCGGCGCACGTTTCCAACGAGTGAAAGTCTCGAATCCGCCCGGTAGCCTGCAAAGAAAAAGTCAATAGTTATTTTTAAAATAAGTTATATTAAAAAATTGGTATCACAATAAAGCCGCCAATTATTGCCGGCTGAAAAGGGAAAGATGAAAAACTACTATTAAGAAGTCAATGATGAGAGGTATTCATTGACTCGTCCGTAATAAATACGGAGAAATTTGTTTGCACCAGCGGTCATATAAACGTAATAATCTTTGCCTTGAGCACGTTTTTTCATCATAAATCCGTATACCGGATCATCTGGAGGTGCCAGTTTCATAAGTGAGTCCATAATTAGAAATAAGGTTTTTCTGAGTTGTGGAGCTCCTCGCTTTGATGTTCGAACACTTTGTTGCTCATAGTCACCAGATTGATTGGCACCTGGATCAACCCCGGCATAGGCAGTTAGAGCACCTTTATGAGAAAAACGGGATACATCACCGATTTCAGCTATCAGTTGCGGGCCGAGTGTAGTTCCTACCCCAGCCATATCAAGTACTATTGGGTATTCTGGAAGTTTAGCGGCAGTCTGGTTCATAAGGAGACGAAGTGATTCCACATTTTTTGAGGCTATATTTAGCTGATCAACTGCTTGCTGAATCAAAAGTTTCGTTACATTATCTTTTGACAGTGTTGCGATAAGATCGTGACTAAATTCATATATATCGTTAGGCTTTTGGGACTGAAAATTATATTTTTTCTTTTTACACCAAGATTGATACCGCTCAGAGAACGAAGAAATAGAATGTCTACGTACACAGTCAACGTGCCAGAAGATAGTGACAAAATCCACCCATTTTTGGCTTCCATCATTTCTTGCAGGGCTGTCAAAGAAGGTATTTATACCTGGAAATGTTTCATCAAGAAGAGCAATAAGATTATTCTTCATGGCTGTTTTCTGTTTCATGTAGAAATCAAACTGGCGGTTCATGTTTTTCAGTTGTCGGCGTAATTCATCCGTGTTGTTGTATGGTTTAAGTTCACACCAGTTATCAAGAGTGTAGCGTGCGATTTTTATTGCATCAGCTTTGTCTGTTTTTACTTTACGTAATGTATTATTACCAAAGTCTTTTATTAGTTTAGGATTAATGGCACTTACGAATAAACCAGCGTCTGATAACCACTGCGCCATGGGCTCATAGTATCGGCCAGTATGTTCCATAACAATTCGAGTATCGCCATTTAAGCTTTTCAACTGGCTAATTAGATATGTTATGTCAGAAGATGTGTGTTTTACATCAAATGGTTTAGCAACAATCTCTCCGAATGGGCGGAGGATAGCGATTGTACTTTTGTTTTTTGATACGTCAATACCTACTGCATTCATTGTATTCTCCTTGTTTTGTATTTTGCCAATGGTAAGGTCGGCTTTACTCATTGCTTATTCTAACTACTGGCTGACACGAACGTAATAGCTCTACCTGCGTAAAACGAATGCTGCGAATGAGGGCAGGCTGACATTCTACCGGACGGACGCGAAGTCCAAGTGGGAAGCAGTCATACCATTGTTCCCTTCATTCTAACAGCTTGAGCAATAAGAAGGATATGGACATGGTTGGTTGTCATGTACCTTATCCATAATTCTATTGTAGTAGTGGGAAGGATATAGCCGAAAGCAAGGGTGTCCGCCGTGAGACGGAATCGGAAGGAAGCTGGATATGGGGAACATACTAACCCATGGGCAAATCTCCGGTCTGACGAACAGAAATCACATAAAAGGTTATGCATGAGGGTAAGGCTGCATAACAAGTCGAAGCCCAATAACTACACGGAATCATGCATGATAAATGTGGCAGATAGATGGAGAGAAGGAAACGTGTGGTACCCAGGGAGGTCTGTGTGGAATGCTCTGAAAGGAGTAACCATAACTGTAAGGTTATGCTGAACGCACAGAAGTCAGCAGAGGTCATAGTAGTCGAAAGATGAAGGACCGAATCAATAGGAGCCTTGAGTATGACCGAGAAAGGGAGGAATGACTTACAATGACAGAAAACATGAACAATGGCTGTTCGCAAAGAGATAGTGCGGAACATGAAGGGTATGCGAAAGCGTCTAGGTCGTTCAATCGGATATGGAAAGAAAGAGACAGTGCACAGCCGAAACTCTTAGAGGCGATACTGTACAAGGGCAACATGAACAGAGCGTACAAAAGAGTAAAGGCAAACAAGGGAGCGGCGGGAATTGACGGAATGACCGTTGAAGAAGCACTCCCATATTTAAGGGAACATCAAAAGGAGTTGACAGACCGAATATTAAGAGGGAAATATACTCCGTCTCCAGTAAGGAGAGTTGAAATCCCAAAAGCAGATGGTGGTGTGCGAAAGCTAGGCATACCGACAGTGATAGACCGAACCATACAACAGGCAATAGCACAACAGCTAATGCCAATCTATGAACCACTCTTTAGCGAAACGAGTTACGGATATCGCCCGAACAGAAGCGCAAAAGACGCAATCCTTAAGGTAAAAGAGTATGCAGAACAAGGCTATACCTATGCGGTATCGCTGGATTTATCGAGATATTTTGATACGTTAAATCATGAACTGTTATTAAACCTTTTACGCAAGAATGTAAAAGATGAAAGAGTAATCCAACTCATAAAACGATATCTGAAAAGTGGTGTAATGGAAAATGGAGTGGTAATGGAAACGGAAGAAGGTTCTCCGCAAGGTGGAAATCTTTCGCCGTTACTGGCAAATATCTATCTGAATGAGTTTGACCAAGAGTTCTTTAAGAGAGGTGTGCCTTGTGTCAGATATGCTGATGACATAGTGTTGTTAGCAAAGAGCAAGCGAGCATCAGAAAGACTGTTGGAAAGCAGTACGAAATATCTCGAAGAGAAACTGAAACTAACAGTGAACAGAAAGAAAAGCCGTACTGTCAGTGTGTTTGCAATCCGAAAATTTAAGTTCCTTGGCTTTACGTTGGGAAGGAATGGTAGTGGCATATATGTCCGAGTTCATCCAAAGTCATGGAAGAAATTTAAGTCAAAACTGAAAACCTTATCTTCCCGTAAGAAGTGTCAGAGCATAAAACCGAGTCTTGAAGAGATAAAGGTGTATGCTAGGGGCTGGCTGAATTACTACGGAATCGCAAGCATGAAGAACAACATAGAAGATATCAACGGATGGCTCTATCACAGAATACGCATGTGTATATGGAAACAGTGGAAGCTGCCTAAAACGAAAAAGAGAAATCTAATCAGAATGGGAATTCCAGAATACTATGCACATATAGCGGCTAACAGTCGAAAAGGACATTGGTTCTCTTCAAATCTTACGACAGTAAAGAGAGCTATGTTAAAAGAAAGACTGATAAACAGTGGCTTTTATGATTTAGCCACAGCCTATCAGTCTGTGCATGTCAACTATTGAAACCGCCGTGTACCGAACGGTACGCACGGTGGTGTGAGAGGACGGGAGCTAGTCACTCCCTCCTACTCTATTGATTTAATTGTCTTCTTCTGTCATGGTATAGACCTGACGTTTTCTTGCCATTTCATCGCTTGCCAGATATTCATCATAAGTTGTGATCTTATCGATCAGTACGCCATTCGGAAGGATTTCCATAATACGGTTTGCTGTGGTCTGTACGATTTGGTGATCGTGGGAAGCAAACAGAATAACGCCGGGGAACTTGATCATTCCATTATTCAGTGCTGTTATGGATTCCATATCCAGGTGGTTGGTAGGCTCATCGAAGATCAGCACATTGGCACCGGAGATCATCATTTTGGACAAAAGGCATCTTACCTTTTCACCTCCGGAAAGAATGCGGACTTTCTTCACGCCGTCCTCACCGGGAAACAGCATACGTCCAAGGAAACCGCGTACATAAGTGGCATCTTTGATTTCAGAATACTGTGTCAGCCAGTCAGCAATTGTCAAATCATTATCAAATTCTGCTGTATTATCCTTCGGGAAATAGGTCTGGGATGTGGTAACGCCCCATTTATAGGTTCCTTCATCCGGTTCCATTTCACCCATAAGGATTCTGAAGAGTACGGTTTTCGCCTGCTCGTTTCCGCCGACAAAGGCAACCTTGTCGTCATGACCAAGTGTAAAAGATATGTTGTCCAAAACTTTTACGCCGTCAATCGTTTTTGACAGACCATCTACCATTAACACTTCATTTCCGATTTCACGGTTGGGACGGAAATCAATATAGGGGTATTTTCGACTGGAAGGACGCATCTCATCCAGCTGGATTTTTTCCAGAGCACGTTTTCTGGAAGTGGCCTGTTTTGATTTGGAGGCATTGGCGGAGAACCTTGAAATGAACTCCTGTAATTCTTTGATCTTTTCTTCTTTTTTTCGGTTAGCTTCTTTCATCTGTTTGATGAGAAGCTGGCTGGACTCATACCAGAAATCATAGTTACCGGCATAGAGCTGGATCTTACCGTAATCGATATCTGCGGTATGTGTACATACCTTATTTAAAAAGTAACGGTCATGGGACACTACAATGACGGTATTCTCAAAGTTGATCAGGAACTCCTCCAGCCATTCGATGGCATCCAGGTCCAGGTGGTTGGTAGGCTCATCCAGAAGAAGAATATCAGGATTGCCGAACAGAGCCTGTGCAAGAAGAATTTTTACTTTCTGGCTTCCGGTCAGATCTCCCATGATGGAATAGTGGAGGTCTGTCTCAATGCCAAGGCCGTTTAAGAGCTGTGCCGCGTCAGATTCCGCTTCCCAGCCATTCATCTCGGCAAACTCACCTTCCAGCTCGCTGGCACGGATTCCGTCTTCATCGGAAAAATCCTCTTTGGTGTAGATCGCCTCTTTTTCTTTCATGATGTCATACAGACGTTTGTTGCCCATGATAACTGTGTCAAGTACCGGATAAGCATCATATTTGAAGTGGTCCTGCTGAAGGAAGGAGAGACGCTGTCCCGGTGTTATGGTGATATCACCGCTGGTTGTCTCCAGCTGACCGGAAAGGATCTTTAAAAATGTAGACTTGCCGGCACCATTGGCACCGATCAAACCATAGCAGTTTCCTTCCGTAAATTTGATATTGACGTCTTCAAACAGTGCTTTTTTACCGATTCGTAAAGTAACATTATTTGCTGCAATCATGTTAATCCCTCACTTTATAAAAATTTCACAATTTTCTTTGCGTAATCTCTTCCTATTTTACAGTAAAATGTGGAATTTGCAAGCATTTCTTTTAAAATACTTGATAAATTAAGTATACAAAGGTATAATGAACAGCGTTAAGAAAAAAGTGGGCAATCCCGGCCCGGTGCCGGTTTGGCAATATAAGTAAGAGAACAGTAAACGACAGGCAGATATGACTGCCGCAGACCTTGGTGTCTGACGGCTATGCCTCTTTGCATGGCGAGTTAATACCACAGAGAGCACAGGAAAGGAGCACAGGAAAATGCTGATTACAAGAGAATGCGACTACGCGGTGCGGATCGTCCGGGCACTTGCCGGAGGAGAAAAACTCTGCGTGAACCAGGTATGTGAAAAGGAGGAACTGACTCCTGCATTTGTATATAAAATTCTCAAAAAACTGGAAAAGGGAGATTTGGTGAAGAGCTACCGCGGAAGCAACGGGGGGTATGCTCTGAAAAAAGATATCGGTCAGATCACCCTGCTGGATATCTACCTTGCGGTTGAGCCTGAATTTTACATGATCGAGTGTATGAATCCCGATAAACCCTGTGTGAGAAACCAGGACGAGGAGGGCTGCAAGGTACACAAAGAGCTGTGCAGAATTCAGAAAAACCTGCTGAAAGAGCTCGGTTCAAGGTCAATCCGAGAAATTATGGAAGAAGAGTAGTCAGGATTTGTTTTTTTGGAAAAACATTCGACTTATTTTCGTTAAAAAATGGACATGCTTCGCGAATCGTGATATAATTTTGATAGACTTCGGGGAGCGAAGTGGAACATTGTTTATAACAATTTTCAAGGAGGAAAAAAACAAATGGCTAGAAAGATGAAAACCATGGATGGTAATCATGCAGCGGCTCATGCGTCTTACGCATTTTCCGATGTTGCAGCGATTTACCCGATTACCCCGTCATCTGTAATGGCAGAAGCTACAGACGAATGGGCAACACAGGGAAGAAAGAACATTTTCGGACAAGAAGTACAGGTTACTGAGATGCAGTCTGAGGCTGGTGCAGCAGGTGCTGTACATGGATCCCTGGCAGCAGGTGCCCTGACTACTACATATACCGCATCACAGGGTCTTCTGTTAATGATCCCTAATCTTTATAAAATCGCTGGTGAGCAGTTACCGGGTGTATTCAACGTATCTGCTCGTGCACTGGCAAGCCACGCACTGTCAATTTTCGGTGACCATTCCGATGTATACGCATGTCGTCAGACAGGATGTGCTATGCTCTGTGAATCTTCCGTACAGGAAGTTATGGACTTAACACCGGTTGCTCATATGGCATCTATCAAAGGTAAAGTTCCGTTTATCAACTTCTTTGACGGTTTCCGTACTTCTCATGAGATTCAGAAGATCGAGACATGGGATTACGAAGACTTAAAAGAGATGGTAGACATGGACGCTGTTGATGAATTCCGCGCACGCGCACTGAATCCTAACCATCCGTGCCAGAGAGGTTCTGCTCAGAACCCTGACATTTTCTTCCAGGCAAGAGAAGCATGTAATCCGTACTACGATGCTTTACCGGCAATCGTTCAGGAATACATGGACAAAGTAAACGCTAAGATCGGTACAGACTACAAACTGTTCAACTACTACGGAGCAGCAGATGCTGAGCACGTAATCGTTGCTATGGGTTCTGTAAACGATACAATTGAAGAGACAATCGATTACTTACTGGCAGCCGGCAAAAAAGTCGGTGTTGTAAAAGTTCGCCTGTACAGACCGTTCTGTGCTGACGCATTGATCGAAGCTATTCCGGAAACTGTAAAACAGATCACTGTTTTAGACAGAACAAAAGAACCGGGATCTCTGGGTGAGCCTTTATACTTAGACGTTGTTGCTGCATTAAAAGGAAGCAAATTCGATGCAGTTCCGATTATGACAGGACGTTACGGTTTAGGTTCCAAAGACACTACACCGGCTCAGATCGTTGCTGTATATGAGAACACAGAGAAGAAAAAATTCACAGTCGGTATCGTGGATGACGTTACAAATCTGTCTCTGGAAGTTGGTACTCCTATCGTTACAACACCGGAAGGAACCATCAACTGTAAATTCTGGGGTCTGGGCGCTGACGGTACAGTAGGTGCTAACAAGAACTCCATTAAAATCATCGGTGACAACACAGATATGTACGCACAGGCTTACTTTGACTATGATTCAAAGAAATCCGGCGGTGTTACAATGTCTCACCTGCGTTTTGGTAAAAAGCCGATTAAATCTACATACCTGATTAAGAAAGCAAACTTCGTTGCATGCCATAATCCGTCCTATGTAAGAAAATACAACATGGTTCAGGAATTGGTAGACGGCGGTACATTCCTGCTGAACTGTCCTTGGGACATGGAAGGTCTGGAAAAACATTTACCGGGACAGGTAAAAGCTTTCATTGCTAACCACAACATCAAATTCTATGTGATCGACGGTGTTAAGATCGGTATTGAGACCGGCATGGGCCCGACTCGTATCAATACAATCCTGCAGTCCGCATTCTTTAAACTGGCAGACATCATTCCGGAAGCTCAGGCTATCGACTTAATGAAAGCTGCTGCAAAAGCTACATACGGACGTAAAGGAGATGACGTAGTTGCTAAGAACTGGGCAGCTATCGATGAAGGTGCAAAACAGATCGTTGAAGTTCAGGTTCCGGAAAGCTGGAAATCTGCAGCAGACGAAGGTCTTGACCTGACTCATGCTGAGAACGGAAGAAAAGAAGTTGTAGACTTCGTTAATAACGTTCAGGCTAAAGTTACAGCTCAGGAAGGTAACTCCCTGCCGGTATCTGCATTTACAGAATATGTTGACGGTACTACTCCATCCGGAACATCTGCTTACGAGAAACGTGGTATTGCAGTAAATATCCCGGTATGGCAGCCGGAAAACTGTATCCAGTGTAACCGTTGTGCATACGTTTGCCCGCATGCATCTATCCGTCCGGTTGCTATGACAGAAGCTGAGGCAGCAAATGCTCCGGCAGCTCTTGACATGACTGGTATGAAAGAATATAAATTTGCTATCGCAGTATCCGCTCTTGACTGTACCGGATGCGGTTCCTGTGCAAATGTCTGCCCAGGCAAGAAAGGTGCAAAAGCCCTTGTTATGGAGAACATGGAAGCAAATGTGGAATCTCAGAAATTCTTTGATTACGCAGTATCTCTTCCGGTCAAAGAAGATGTTGTTGCAAAATTCAAAGAGACAACTGTAAAAGGTTCTCAGTTCAAACAGCCTCTGCTTGAGTTCTCAGGCGCTTGTGCAGGTTGTGGTGAGACACCATACGCAAAACTGATTACTCAGCTGTTTGGTGACAGAATGTACATTGCAAACGCAACAGGATGTTCCTCTATCTGGGGTAACTCCTCACCGTCTACACCGTACACTGTAAACGCAAAAGGACAGGGTCCTGCATGGGATAACTCCTTATTCGAGGACAACGCAGAGTTTGGTTACGGTATGTTACTGGCTCAGAACGCGATCCGCGGCGGCTTAAAAGAAAAAGTAGAATCTGTAATGGCAAGTGCAGAAGCTTCTGAAGAAGTAAAAGCAGCATGCAAAGAATGGTTAGATACCTACAACTGCGGTGCTACCAACGGTGCAGCTACTGACAAACTGGTTGCAGCTCTGGAAGGAATCGACTGCGATACCTGCAAAGATATCGTTAAGAAAAAAGACTTCCTGGCTAAGAAATCCCAGTGGGTATTCGGTGGTGACGGATGGGCTTACGATATCGGATTCGGCGGTGTTGACCACGTATTAGCAAGTGGAAAAGACATCAACATTATGGTATTCGATACAGAGGTTTATTCCAACACTGGCGGACAGTCTTCTAAAGCTACTCCGACAGGTGCTATTGCACAGTTCGCTGCAGGTGGTAAAGAAGTGAAGAAGAAAGACCTTGCTTCCATTGCTATGAGCTATGGTTATGTATATGTTGCTCAGATTTCCATGGGCGCAGACTTCAACCAGACTGTAAAAGCAATTGCTGAGGCTGAGGCATATCCGGGACCATCCCTGATCATCGCTTACGCTCCGTGTATCAACCATGGTATCAAGAAAGGCATGAGCAAAGCACAGACAGAGGAAGAACTGGCTGTTAAATCCGGATACTGGCACAACTTCCGCTTCAATCCGGAAGCAGAAAGCAAATTCACTCTGGATTCCAAAGAGCCGACAGAAGATTACCAGGCATTCCTGGATGGAGAGGTTCGTTACAATTCTCTGAAACGTTCCAATCCTGAAAAGGCTGCTAAACTCTTTGCTCTGAATGAGAAACAGGCTAAGGAAAGATATGAATATCTGAAGAAACTGGTTACTCTGTATGGAGATGCAGAGAACTAATTGATAGTTTCTTGGAAAATAAATGGCGGGCATCACGGTGGTGGTGCCTGCTTTTTTGGTGTTTATTTAGGGCGGACGGAAGGAAGTGGGTGGTGGGGGATGGGGGTGTGTAATTCCTTCCTGACATCAATCACAGACATCACCTTTGGATTGTTAGAAAAGATAAAAGCATACAAACGAAAAGTTGGATTCATTAGTTTATATTTTTGAGTGTTTTTGTTTTCATTTATCTTTTTTTCCTTTACGTTTCGCATGAGAAAACCAGGGATGAGGCGGGGAGAGGGAAGGGATTTGTGCTGGCGAGGTTAAGCGGAGGGTTCTGTGAGATCCACAGCTTACTAAGACTTAGGCGAGAGCCCATTGGCGAGCGTCTTAGTCGCAGTTAGCTGTTAGCTCACAGGTTCTGCAGCCTCGAGCAGGCAAAAATCCCTTCCCTCTCCCCGCCTCATCCCGTCCCTTTCCCAACCGAAACAATCCCTTGTCATTCTTTTGGATTCATATTATACTGAAACGTATAAATAATAAGGAGGTCACACAATGGGTGATAATCTGATATGGGAAGACCGGAAGCATTTTATGTGGTTTCCATGGTCATTTACGAAATATTATATAGAGAATGAGAGACTGATGATAGAAGCCGGACTTTTGAAAACTACCCTGGATGAAACTCTTTTGTATAGGATCGTGGATGTGACGATGGTACAGACTCTGACAGGTAAAATCTTTGGGACCGGGGATTTGATCGTGAAGACCAAGGTGGACAGCAATCCTGAGATTGTGCTGAAGAATATTTCTGAGCCTAAGAAGGTGCGTTCCCTGCTCTCTGAACTGGTGGAGGACAGCAGACAGAGGAAAAATGTGGTGGGCAGAGAATTTTATGGGGAACACTCCTATGCGGATGAGAATGTGGATGAGGAAGACGAATATTAATTTAAAATCAAGGGGAAGGCTATGAAGAAAATGAAAATCTGGGCGCACAGAGGGGCATCAGGGTATGCACCAGAAAATACCATGGAGGCGTTTTCCGAAGCGGTGCGGCGTAAAGCAGATGGTATTGAGCTGGATGTGCAGCTTACCAAAGACGGAGAGATCGTGGTGATTCACGATGAGAAGCTGGAAAGGGTCAGCAACGGTACAGGATGGGTGAAGGACTATACACTGAAAGAACTGCGGAAGCTGAACTTTAATAAGACTTTTCCGGAACAGGGAAGTGCCAGGATTCCTACACTGAAAGAAGTGTATGAACTTATGAAAAAAGAAGATATGCTTGTGAATGTGGAGCTGAAAACCAGTATTGTATTTTATGAGGGGCTGGTGGATAAGGTGCTGGACCTTGCGGCACGTATGGGGATGGAGGAAAAGGTTTTATATTCTTCCTTTAATCACTATACGCTGCTGGAGATAAAAAAGAAAAATCCCGGAACGCGCACAGGAATGCTTTTTGAGGATGGAATCGTGGATGCACCTGCTTATGGGAAACGTCTGGGTGTGGATGCGCTTCATCCTATATATGCGCATTTGCAGCATCCCGGTTTTCTGGAACAGTGCAGGGAGGAGAAGCTGCCTCTGCATGTGTGGACCGTGAATACAAAAGAACGCTTCCGGCAGATGGAGAAAGCCGGCGTGGATGTTGTGATCACCAATTTTCCGGATATACCATACTGGTAATTGTGTGGCGAAAAGCGTTATGGAAGGCGAAATGAACAGTCACAATTTTGTTAAAAAATACCTATTTTCAGAAATCTTCTCTTTTTTCCTCAAAAGGAGTATGGTATAATAAGCATATAAAAAAAGTAATTGGGGATTCATAAGAGGAGGTATGATTTATGGAAATGGAAGAAAGAATGTTTAAGGTATATGCATCCGGTGATGAGAAAATTCAGTTAAAGGTGATTCCGGGACATTTTGCAACCCCGCAGTCCCACATCAGTCATTATCTGGAGATGACGACAATGAAAACACGATGTGCGGAGGCTTCCAGGATTGCAAAATATCTTTCCACCAAATATGAGACTTCCACACCTGTGGACTCGATCATCTGTCTGGACGGGCTGGAGGTGGTGGGTGCATTTCTGGCGGAGGAGCTGGCAAAGGCCGGTGTTCTGTCCATGAATGCGCACAAAACTATTTATATTGTAACCCCGGAATTTAACGGTAACGGACAGCTAATGTTCCGCGACAATATTCAGCATATGGTACGGAACAGGAATGTTGTGATTCTGATGGGATCTATTACAACCGGTGAGACACTGCGGAAATGTATGGAGAGTATTCTCTATTACGGCGGTACCATTCAGGGTGTGTCTGCAATCTTCAGCGCAGTGAATAAAGTAGCAGGGCTGGATATCAATGCTGTGTTCTATAAAAAAGATGTTCCGAATTATCAGACGCACAAAGCCAGTGAATGCCCCATGTGTAAAACAGGCCAGAAACTGGATGCCATTGTAAACGGGTACGGTTATTCTAAATTGTAAAGGGGGAAAAATTTGAAAGGAAAATTCAGAAAGCTATGTCTGGCTGTGCTGGTACCGCTTCTGCTTTTGGCAGGATGCGGGCAGGGCAAAGAGCAGGCAAAGGAGCAGTCCCCGGAAGAACTTCTGAAAGAAGTGATTTCCAATCAGAAACAGTTCAAATCAGGGAAACTTCACATGACCATGAACTTTAAGGCTGCAGTGCCTCTTGAGGAGGCGCAGGAGCTGCTTGGTGACGTGCAGGAGTCTGCTATTCAGATGGATATGGATGCTGATATGGAGTTCCAGGAAGAGCGTATGCGCATGGACGGAGAATTGAATATGCAGATCATGTCCATGCAGATTCCGGTCCCCATTGAGAGTTATACGGTGAAGAGTGAAGAAAAATACATCACGTATACAAAAAACGGGGAGGAATGGCAGAAGACGGAGATGGATGCTTCCAGCGGTAATATGGGTGCTCTTGTGTTCACCGGCCAGGAACTCTATCAGGGAATCCAGGAGGAGTCTCTGTCCATGACCGAGGATACGCTGGAGCTGGACACTGAAAATTCCACTGAGTGCTATGTGATCCACGCATCCATAGGCGGTGAGGTGCTGAATAGTCTGTTTGATATGGCCAGTCAGGTCCCGGGTCAGGAAGATGTGTTGGGAGATTTCCAGGTGAATGATGAAAAAGTAAATCTGGATTTATATGTTGACAAGAAAGATAAAGAAATCATCCGGACCAGAATTGATATGAAACAGCTTATGGAAAAGATGATGTCAGATCTAACTGCCGAGGCAGGTACAGGCCAGACAATGAACATTGATAAATTTGAGCTGGCTGTTACCGTAAAATCACGTGGCGAAGCGGTGGAGGTGGAAATACCTCAGGAAGCGCTGGATGCGGCGTGACTGGGAATCAGGACAGAAGCTGTTGTCAGAATGCAGAGGCATTGACAGCAGCTTCTTTTTGCTGCTTTTATCACACTCAGTTGGAATAGCTGCAATCTTTGTTCTTTTTCCGTTTTATAATTTCAATAAATGTGGTAATATAAACAATAGAACGTACACTGCCGTAAATAGGCAGTAAATATAACCCATCAAGGAGGTTGACCATGAAAAAAGAAAATGTGCCGGCATACGAACTGGTTTCCTGCCAGGACATTCCGGATATTCACTCCAAAGGTTCACTATGGAGACATAAAAAAAGCGGTGCCAGAGTTATGGTGCTGGAAAATGATGATGAAAACAAAGTGTTCAATATAGCTTTCCGCACGCCGCCTGCTGACAGTACCGGTGTGGCCCATATTCTGGAGCACAGTGTCCTGTGCGGTTCCCAGAAATTCCCCTTAAAAGACCCTTTTGTTGAACTGGTGAAAGGCTCTTTGAACACTTTTTTAAATGCTATGACTTATCCGGACAAGACCATGTATCCGGTGGCAAGCTGCAATGATGCGGATTTTAAGAATCTGATGCATGTATATCTGGACGCTGTCTTTTTCCCGAATATCTATGAGAGAGAAGAAATCTTCCGACAGGAAGGCTGGCATTATGAGCTGGAGGATGTGGACGGACCTCTTAAATTAAACGGCGTTGTTTATAATGAGATGAAGGGGGCATTCTCCTCACCGGAGGAAGTGCTGGACCGGGAGATTTTCAATTCCCTGTTTCCCGATACACCTTACGGTGTGGAGTCAGGCGGAGACCCGTCTGTGATCCCGGAACTGAAGTATTCCGAGTTTCTTTCTTTCCACAGCCGCTATTACCATCCGGCCAACAGCTATATTTATCTGTATGGAAATATGGATATGGAGGAGCGGATGAACTGGATGGACAGGGAGTATCTGTCTAAATACGATGAGATTCCCGTCAATTCAGCGATCCCGAGACAAAAGCCCTTTGATCAGGCAAAGGAAATCATCATGGAGTATCCCATCTCTGAAAATGAGCCTGTGGAGGAAAATTCTTATCTTTCCTACAATGTGGTAGTGGGGGACAGTCTGGATGTGGAACAGTGCACTGCATTTGAAATCCTGGATTATACCCTGCTCTCAGCACCGGGAGCACCGCTGAAGCAGGCGCTTCTGGATGCAGGTATGGGAAAAGATATCCTTGGCTCTTACGATGACGGGATTTACCAGCCGTTTTTCTCCATTGTGGCGAAGAATGCGAAACCGGAAAATAAGGAGGCTTTTGTAAATCTCATTCAGGATACACTCAGAAAGATCGCAAAAGAAGGAATTGACAAAAAAGCCATTGCCGCGGGAATCAATTTCCTGGAATTTCGTTTCCGTGAGGCGGATTTTTCTTCCTTCCCCAAGGGGCTTATGTACGGCATTGATGTGTTTGACAGCTGGCTGTATGATGATGATATGCCTTTTGACCATCTGAAGAAACTGGATATCTTTGAGAGTCTGAAGCAGAAGGCAAAAGAGGGATATTTTGAAACACTGATAGAAGAGTATCTGCTGGACAATCCCCACGCGTCTGTTGTGGTAGTCAACCCGAAACGTGGACTTGCCGCCCAAAGGGATAAAGAGCTGGAAGAAAAGCTTGCCGCTTATAAGGCATCTCTGCCTGCGGAAGCAGTGGAAAAGATTGCGGCAGACACAAAACATTTGAAAGAATACCAGGATGAACCGGAGACGGAGGAGGCTCTCAAGAGTATCCCCATGCTGGAGCGCTCAGATATAGGAACCGAGACGGTTAAGATACACAATCAACCGGGATATGTGGATGACACACTGGTTCTGCACCATGATCTGTACACCAATGGAATCGGTTATCTGACACTGCTCTTTGATGTGAAAAAAGTACCGGAGGAGCTGATCCCCTATATGGGAATCCTGAAGTCCGTACTGGGATATGTGGACACGGAAAACTACAGCTATGCAGACCTGTTTAATGAGATCAATGCCAACAGCGGCGGGATTTTATTTGGCCTGCAGGTATTCGGAGATTCCAAGAATAATCAGAATACCAGACAGATGCTGGGAATCAAGGCAAAAACATTGTACAGCGGACTGCCCTTTGTCTTCTCCATGATCAAAGAGATTATCTGCACATCGAAAATGGATGACACCAAGCGTCTCTATGAGATCATTGCAAAAATGAAATCCAGGCTTCAGATGAGCATGACCAGCGCCGGACACAGCACGGCAGTAATGCGCGCTACGTCCTATTTCTCAGGAAACGCGTATTTCCAGGAGAAGATTGCGGGAATCGACTTTTACCAGTTCATTGACAAAATTGAAAGCCATTTTGAGGAGGAAAAGGGAAAAGTAATAGAAAACCTGAAGCTTCTTATGAAGATGATCTTCCGTCCTGAAAATCTGACAGTCAGCTATACGGCGGACCGGGAGGGTTATAAAGGTCTTGAGACAGAGGTACGCGGTCTGAAAGAAATGCTGCACACCGAGAAGGTGGAACTGGCAGAAGAAAAGCCGGATTATCAGGTGAAGAATGAAGGCTTTAAAACATCAGGCCAGGTGCAGTACGTGGCAGCAGCAGGCAATTTCCGGGAGGGCGGCTTTGAATACACAGGCTGTCTGCGTATTTTAAAGGTGATTCTCAGTTATGAGTATCTCTGGATGAATGTGCGCGTGAAAGGCGGCGCCTATGGCTGCATGAGCAATTTCAGAAGGAGCGGTGACAGTTTCCTGGTTTCCTACAGGGACCCGAACTTATCCAAAACACTGGAAGTGTTCCGCAATACCCCGGACTTTATCCGCGGTTTTGAAGCAGATGAGAGAGAGATGACAAAATATATCATCGGTACGGTCAGCGAACTGGATACGCCCATGACCCCATCCTCAAAAGGTGTACTGTCCCTGGAAGCATGGTTCAGCGGCATCACGGAGGAGGATCTAAAAAAAGAGCGGATGCAGATCCTGAACGCCCAGCCGGAGGATATCCGTGCACTGGGGGACGTGGTAGCGTGTGTGCTGGATCAGAACCGTATCTGTGTTATCGGAAGTGAAGAGAAAATCGAGCAGGAAAAAGAACTGTTTCTGGAAGTGAAACACCTGCTGTAACGAAGGAGAATATATGAAAACAGACTACAAATCAGGATTTGCGGCGATCATCGGACGGCCAAACGTGGGTAAATCCACACTGATGAACCATCTGATCGGACAGAAGATTGCCATCACATCCAGGAAACCTCAGACAACCAGAAATAAGATCCAGACTGTTTACACCTGTGAGGAGGGCCAGATCGTCTTTTTGGATACACCAGGAATCCACAAGGCAAAAAACAAGCTGGGTGAATATATGGTAAATGTGGCGGAGCGCACCTTCAAGGACGCGGATGTGATTCTCTGGCTGGTAGAGCCCACCACTTTTATCGGAGCCGGGGAGCGCCACATTGCAGAGCAGCTGAAAAACTGTAAACTGCCGGTGATCCTGGTTATCAACAAGGTGGACACCGTAAAGAAAGAGGAAGTGCTGAGTTTTATCGACGCATACCGGAAGATCATGGATTTTGCGGAGATCATACCCGCTTCTGCACTGAGAGGGCAGAACCTGGAAACCGTGATCCAGAGTATTTTTAAATATCTGCCTTACGGGCCGCAGTTCTATGATGAAGACACTGTTACAGACCAGCCTCAGCGGCAGATCGTGGCTGAGATGATCCGGGAGAAAGCGCTGCGGACGCTGGAGGAGGAGATTCCTCACGGGATCGCTGTTACCATTGATACTATGAAGGAACGTCCGGGCGGGAATCTGGTGGATATAGAAGCAACCATCATCTGTGAGCGGGAATCCCACAAGGGAATCATCATTGGCAAGCAGGGTGTTATGCTGAAGAAGATCGGCAGTGCGGCACGCTTTGAGATTGAACGGATGCTGGAGCAGAAGGTGAACCTGAAGCTCTGGGTAAAAGTGAAAAAAGACTGGAGAGACAGTGACTATCTGATCAAGAATTTCGGATACGATAAAAAAGAGATATGACAGATACAGTGCAGGTGACCGGCATGGTGTTATCCTCCATGCCGGTGGGGGATTTTGATAAAAGGCTGGTGCTTCTCACAAGAGAACGCGGAAAAATAACGGTATTTGCAAAGGGAGCGAGGCGGCAGAACAGCTCCCTTCTTGCCGTGGCAAATCCCTTTGTATTCGGCACCTTCTCTGTCTATGAGGGGAGGACCAGTTATCAGATGAAATCAGCCTCTGTGCTGCATTACTTCACGGAGCTGGCTTCCAGGCAGCCGGGGGTCTATTATGGATTTTACTTTCTGGAATTTGCGGATTACTATGCCAGAGAATATACCGATGAGAAGGAAATGCTGAATCTGCTCTATGTTACGTTAAAGGCTCTGGTCAGCGGGAAGATTGACAATAAACTCATACGCTGCATTTTTGAACTGAAGGCAATGGTGATCAACGGAGAATATCCCAACCTGTTTGAGTGCATGAAATGCGGAAAGAAAGAGGAGATTTACTGGTTTTCGACAGAAAGATCAGGTGTCTTCTGCGATAACTGCATAGACCAGAAGGACAGATATAAGAGTATCCGCCTGGATGCATCCTCTCTGTATGCCCTGCAGTTTATTGCGGCATCTGAGATTTCCAGACTCTATACCTTCACGGTGAGGCCGGAGGTACTGAAAACCATGCAGAAGGTCATGCGGGAATACACAGGAAAATACATAGACAAAAAGATGAAAAGCCTGCAGGTACTGGAAGTGATGGAGGGAATATAGCAAGAAATCCCTATTTTAACACATTTTCAGGCAGATAGAGGTTGAAAAGAAGGAATATTACGGTTATAATGTTACTATTCGCAGCGCCATAATACAGTTTATAAGACTATGGCAGGCGGACAGCCTTGAATCGAAAAGAAATAGGTAACTGCTGACCATGCCTGAGAGCAGAGGCAGCAGAAATAGATGAAAGTCGAGGAGATAACACGATGGAAAAGACCATGGAAAAAATCGTAGCACTTGCCAAATCCAGAGGATTCGTATATCCGGGTTCTGAAATTTACGGCGGACTTGCCAACACCTGGGATTACGGCAACCTTGGCGTGGAGCTGAAGAATAATGTGAAAAAGGCCTGGTGGAAAAAGTTTATTATGGAAAGCCCCTACAATGTAGGTGTGGACTGCGCGATCTTGATGAACCCGCAGACATGGGTGGCCTCCGGTCATCTGGGCGGTTTTTCCGATCCGCTGATGGACTGTAAAGAGTGTCATGAGCGTTTCCGCGCGGATAAGATCATTGAGGATTTCTGTGCCGAAAAAGGGATCGCCATTGAGGGCAGCGTGGATGCCTGGAGCCAGGAGAAGATGATGGAGTTCATTGAGGAACACCAGATTCCATGTCCTACCTGCGGCAAGCACAATTTTACAGATATCCGTCAGTTCAACCTGATGTTTAAGACCTTCCAGGGCGTTACAGAGGACGCAAAGAATACAGTATATTTAAGACCTGAGACTGCACAGGGTATTTTCGTAAACTTTAAGAATGTACAGAGAACCTCCAGAAAGAAACTGCCGTTTGGTATCGGTCAGGTGGGAAAATCCTTCCGTAACGAGATCACACCGGGAAACTTTACCTTCCGTACCCGTGAATTTGAGCAGATGGAGCTGGAATTTTTCTGTAAGCCTGATACAGACCTGGAGTGGTTTGCTTACTGGAAACAGTTCTGCCTTGACTGGCTGCACAGCCTGGGCCTGAAGGATGAGGAAGTGCGCTACCGCGACCATGACAAGGAGGAACTGAGCTTCTACAGCAAGGCTACCACAGACTTGGAATTCCTGTTCCCCTTCGGATGGGGCGAGCTGTGGGGTATTGCGGACAGAACAGACTATGACCTGACACAGCATCAGAATGTATCCGGCCAGGATATGACATATTTTGATGATGAGACAAATGAAAAATATATTCCTTATGTGATTGAGCCGTCATTGGGAGCGGACCGTATGGTTCTGGCATTCTTGTGCAGTGCATACGATGAGGAAGTTCTGGATGCAGAGAGAAATGATGTGCGTACCGTGCTGCACTTCCATCCGGCCCTGGCACCTGTGAAGATCGGTGTTCTGCCTCTGTCCAAAAAGCTGAACGAGGGCGCAACCAAAATCTATCAGGAGCTGTCCAAACTGTATAACTGTGAATACGATGACAGGGGTAATATCGGCAAACGTTACCGCCGTCAGGATGAGATCGGTACACCGTTCTGCGTGACATATGACTTTGAATCTGAGACAGACGGAGCGGTTACTGTGCGTGACCGTGACACCATGGAGCAGGAGAGAGTAAAGATCGAAGACCTGAAAGCTTATTTTGAGGAAAAAATGGCCTTTTAACGATTGCTGAAAGAATAGATATGCTGCTGTATCCGGCCGGTGACGGGCGGTACAGCAGCTTCTGTTATATACGGGGAAAGAGGTGCAGAAAAAATGGCCAGTATCAGAGACGTGGCAAAACAGGCCGGTGTGGGCGTGGGAACTGTTTCCCGAGCCTTGAATGGAACCGGTTACGTATCGCCGGATACGAAAAAGAAAATTGAAAAGGCAGCCGAGAAGCTGGGATATACGCCCAATGAGCTTGCGAGAAATCTGTACAGGAACCGGACCGGCATTGTAGGAGTCATGGTCCCTGACCTGGACCATCCTTTTTTCTCCTGCCTGGCAAAACATATAGAGATGGAGCTTTACCGCCAGGGGTATAAGACCATGATCTGCAATACTATAGGCATCAGCGACAGAGAGAAGGATTACCTGGATATGCTGGACAGGAATATTGTGGACGGCATCATCACAGCAGCCCATTCCCTGGACGAGGAGGAATACCTGAAGCGGAAGAAACCCATTGTCTCCGTAGACCGGGAATTTGGCCCCGGTATCCCTCTTATCGGCAGTGATCATGCCATGGGAGGGCGCATGGCGGCAGAACTGCTTTTAAAGAACGGATGCAGGAAAGTGCTGCAGATATCCGGTGTTGCCCCGGGCGTTGCCGCCCAGGAGCGCCACAGTGTCTTTAAAGAAGTCATGCAGAAACAGGGCGTGGAGATACTTAACATGGTTATGGACTGGAATGTGTTTGACTGGAACGCCCATTATACGGGAATGGAAAAGTTTCTGGAGGAACACCCTGACATTGACGGTGTGTTCGGCGGGGATATGGCTGCCATTGCCTGTATGAACGCAGTGCTGCAGAAGGGGATCCGGGTGCCGGAGGATATAAAAATCATAGGATTTGACGGCATGGATGTGACACGCATGGTATATCCAAGACTGACAGCTGTTCGGCAGAATGTACAATTATTAGCGGAGCTCTGTGTGAATACCCTTCTCGATCTGGTGGAGGAGAGGAAAGGCGTGCCTCACAGACAGGTTTTGGATGTGGAAATGCAGTTCGGCGGGACGACACTGTGACAAAGTTCTGAATTGGTGTTGCGGATAACTCATAAAAACGACTTTTGGGTTTTGGATAAATTTCATATAAAAAATGGGAAGAGACCTTCGTTTGTGCATGTTGCACAATAAAAACGGGGGCCTTTTTTTGTGTCTTATGGATTCGTACAGAAAAGCACTTGACAAAACCGTCAAACCGTCCTATACTCATATACATGGAACGGGTTCCATAAAATGTTCCAATAATACCTATATAAATAGGAGAAAAATGCTATACATTAAGGGAAAGAATTATAGAACCGGTTTTATAAAGTGCCATACAGGAGGCGAAAATATGATACAAACAGGTGAGTATACATGTCTGGAGATCATGACCAGAACAGTGGAAGGAAAAAAAGGATATGTGGTTCTGAGAGACAAAGAGGGCAGAGAGAACAGATATGAGGCAGGGAAGAAGTATTATCAGTGGCTGAAAATCCCCGTGGAAAGACAGAGCAGTTACGAACTGACAAGCCGGGATGCGGAAATATCACTGGCGTATTTAAGCGGCTGTGAAAATATCCTGGAAAAGGGGATCTGCTTCATAGAACCTGCAGACGGGGGAATTAGTCTGAGCAGCCGGGAAGCGGCAGCCTATTATGACACACCCTATCGGGAACAATATCACTTTGCGCCGTGGAAGAACTGGATGAATGACCCCAATGGCCTTTGCTGGTATCAGGGATATTATCATATGTATTATCAGTACAACCCCCATGGTCAGGAATGGTCCAACATGTACTGGGGGCACGCAGCCAGCCCGGACCTGGTCCACTGGACACATCTTCCCGTTGTTCTGGAGCCACAGAAGGAGGTGTTGGAACAGGCAGATATACGAAAAGGGGGAGCATTTTCCGGAAGTGCGGTGGTGCTGGACGATGAAACGGTTTTCTATCTGACCAGACATCTGGGACCCATGGAGGACGGAGAGGAGACCGTGCAGCAGCAGTGGATGACCAGAAGCCGGGATATGCTGGAATTTGAACCGGAGAAGCTGGTGATCGGGGAGCATCCCGTGGGAGCATCCTTTGATTTCAGGGACCCTAAGGTATTAAAAGTCGGTGATGTGTGGTACATGGTCCTGGCAAGTGCTGTGGATGGGCAGGCAGCCATACTGCTGTACCGGTCTGAAGATATGGAGCACTGGGATTACGTGAAACCCCTGGTTACGGAGCCGGAAGAAGGTGTGCGCTGCTTTGAATGCCCTGACTTTTTCCCTCTGGATGGAAGTTTTACTGCGTGGGGAGCACTTATGTGCCACAGGGATGTGTACGGCAGATATCAGATGTCCCGTTATTACATAGGAGAATTCAGGGATGAGAATTTTACCGTGAAGAGCACAGGATGGTTTGATTTCGGGAGCAACTGCTATGCCATGCAGAGCTTTGAGCACGAGGGAAGAAGAATCGCCATTGGTTGGATCTCAGATTTTTACGGCGAACATGTGGAAGTGGAGAACGGCGCCTATGGGAGCATGACCATTCCAAGAGTGCTGCATGTAAAGAATGACAGGCTTTATATGACTCCGGCGGAGGAGATCTATACGCTGAAGAGTGAGCGGCTCTATACGGGAGAAAAGGAAAATATCCATCTGGAACACATAGCGGGAAACAGTTTTTATGCGGAGATCACCTTTTCGGAGAATACGGATTTTAACCTGCTGCTGGGCAGGGATGGGAAGAAAGAGATACGTTTTATAAAAGAAAAAGACTTTGCGGGAATCCGCACATCCGGTGTGAAAAGTGAGGGAATTTCGTTTCCCGCAGACGTGGATATGGTAAGGGATATGGAGATATTTGTGGACAGAAGAGCAGTGGAAATCTTTATAAACGGCGGGGAGGCAGCAGGCATCAAGCTGTTTTACAACTCCGGCACAGAAGGGTGTTTTGTACTGGAAGCGGAGAGACCTGAGGCAGTAACACGGGCAGAAGTTACAAAGATGCAGTCAGTCTGGCAGTAACAGCAGTGAGAAGGGAGAGAGGGAAATGAAAAAACGGGCAGTTGCCATACTTCTTGCAGCGACAGTGGTATCTACTATGATATCCGGCTGTGGAAATGCAAAGGAACGGGTGAATAAAGACGGAGAGTCTGTGATCACCATCTGGAGTCCCAGTGACGAACCGGCCATTGAAGAGTGGTGGGAAGAAAAAATCAATGCTTTTAATGCGGAGCACAAGGGAGAAATCCATCTGAAAAGGGAAGCTATTGTTCGTGCGGATTCCTATGCTTATGAGGACAAGGTAAACGCGGCGATTACCTCCAAGGACCTGCCGGATATCCTGTATGTGGACGGACCGACGGTTTCCGTATACGCGGCCAATGATATTATTATCCCCTTGGATGATATGTTTGCAAAAGAGGACTGGGATGACTTTCTGGATTCCACTAAAAATCAGGGTACTTACGATGGGAAAATCTACGCCATCGGCGCAACAGAAAGTTCCGTAGCCCTCTATTACAACCGGGATATGCTTGACGAGGCAGGGATTAAGGCACCGGATAAGCTGGAGGATGCCTGGACCTGGTCCGAGTTTGCGGATGTAGCCGGGAAGCTTACAAAAGACGGTGTGATGGGCACCAACATCATTATGGATAAAGGGGAAGGTCTTCCTTATGTGCTGGAGCAGTTCTGGATCTCCAACGGCACGGATTTTGTCAGTGAGGACGGCAGCAAAGCGGATGGCTATATCAACAGCCAGGCCGGTGTGGAGGCAGCCACGTTTCTGAATGAACTGATTCAGAACGGATATGCCAATCTGGACCCCATCCAGAAGGAATTCCACAACGGAAGGGCAGCCACAATGCTGGGAGGCTCCTGGGAAGTCGCTACACTGGAAAAGGATTATCCGGATCTGAATTGGGGAGTTACTTATTTCCCCGTTGCGGACAAGGGTGGAACACCTACTTCTCCCACAGGTGACTGGGCAGCAGCCGTGACCAGGGATACACAGGACAGAGAGGCAGTGCAGGAGGTTATGAATTACCTGTTCTCAGAGGACAATGTGACCACCTACGCCAAGGCAATCTCGAAACCGCCCACAAGACAGTCAAGCTACGAAGTGCTCACAGAGTATAACGAATACCCACGCTCTCTTTTTAAAGAGCAGCTTATGGAGACAGGACATCCAAGGCCGAGAACGCCTTCCTACAGTGTGCTCTCCGCAGGATTTTCAGAGGCCATGGTGAACATTTTCACAGGTGTGGACCCGAAAGAAGCGCTTGATAAGGTGGCGGAAGATACGGATAAGGATTACAACAAGTATTATGCGGATGAAGATTGATCCGGGGAGGAGGAGAAAGATGGAAAAAGCCATTAACAAACGCAGTGAAAAGAAAGCAGCATACCTGTTTGTCATTCCGGCAGTGATCCTGCTGGCGGCATTTCTGATATATCCTGCACTGCAGACAGTCAGATATGCCTTTACCGATTACAATATTATGAGGCCCGACCATATTAAGTTCTGTGGATTTAACAACTTTACAGAGCTGTTTGGGGACGGGGATTTCTGGAAGGCGGTTACCAATACTCTTTATTTTACCGCGCTGGTCGTACCCTTTCAGACGGTTCTGGCACTGGCGCTGGCCATGCTCATATCGTCCAAAAGAAAAGGTGTCTCCATTTTCCGAGCAGCATATTTCAGCCCTCAGGTCACCTCCATGGTTGTTGTGGCGATTCTCTGGACCGTGCTCTACAACTCTAACCCGGACAGCGGACTTTTAAATGCACTGTTGGTAAAACTGGGAATGGAGCCCTGCGGATTCCTGAATGATCCAAAGACATCCATGAACTCCATTATCTTCATGTCAGCATGGCAGGGAGCCGGTTACCAGATGATGATCTTTTTAGCCGGGCTTCAGGGTATTCCGAAAGAACAGTATGAGGCAGCCTCCATTGACGGTGCAGGCAGATTAAAAAGCTTCCTCTATGTCACCCTGCCGGATCTGAAAAATGTGATCAAATATGTGATCATGATCACAGTCATCCAGGCAATGAAACTGTTCACACAGCCATATGTCATGACAAAAGGCGGCCCCCAGAATTCTACCAGGACCATGGTATATTACGTGTATGAACAGGGCTTCCAGAAGCGTAACTTCGGATATGCCTGTGCAGTGGCTGCAGTTTTCTTCGTCATTGTGGTCATATTGTCACTGGGCATGAAGAAACTGATCAAAGCGGATTAGAAAGGAGCGGAAAACTATGACACAGAAACAGAGAACCCGTCTGGGAAACGCAGTATTTTACATAGGGAATACACTGGTTGCGCTGATCTTCGTATCCCCTCTCATCTGGATGATATCCTCATCCCTGAAGCCGGAAGCAGGTATTTTTAAGGGACTGAATTCTCTGCGTACGTTTATACCCACGGGAGCGTCCCTGAGCAATTATCTGGAGGTGTTCCAGAGGATTGACATGTGGAAATTTATCTGCAACAGTTTGTTTTATGTCTTTGTCATTGTGGTGCTGGATCTGTTTATCAACTCCATCTGCGGTTACGCGCTGGCAAAGTTTGAGTTTAAAGGGAAAAATCTTCTTCTGACGCTGGTGATCAGCCTTATGGTATTTCCTCCGGAGGCCATTATGCTTCCTATGTACAGGGAGATGGCTGACTTGGGATGGATCAACCAGTGGGCAGCGCTTGTGGTTCCCTTTGTGGCAAAATGTTTCAGCATCTATATGTTCCGCCAGTTTTTCCTGGATGTGCCGAATGACCTTTTAGAGGCAGCAGCCATTGACGGATGCGGCCCGGTGAAAACCTTTTTCCGGATCGTCATGCCTATTTCAGGAACCGTGTATGCCACTGTGCTGATCCTTGATTTTGTAGCGCACTGGAACGACTTTATGTGGCCTCTGCTCGTGGTGACAGGTGAGGAAAAGAGAACTATCCAATTGGCGATTCAGACATTCTTTGGCTCCAAACCGATCAACTACGGACCGATCATGGCTTCGCTGACGATCTCGGCGATCCCCATGCTGATCATGTTCATTGTACTTCAGAAATACTATGTGGAGGGAATCGCTTCCACGGGTATTAAAGGATAAGAAAATATTTGCTGTTTCTCCGCCTGTCATATATAATATGGGAAGAAATATATCAGGCATGGGAGGAGGCAGATATGGAATTTAACGAAAAGCTGCAGCAGCTCAGGAAACAGAATAATATGACACAGGAACAGCTTGCGGAGAAACTTTATGTGTCCAGAGCGGCTGTTTCCAAGTGGGAGAGCGGAAAGGGGTACCCGAATATTGAATCCCTGAAAGCCATATCAAAATTATTTTCTGTATCCATAGATGACTTGCTGTCCGGCAATGAGTTATTGACCCTGGCGGAAACGGAAAACAGGACAAATATCAACACCATATACGGTTTGATGTTTGGAATATTGGATCTTGCTGTATTGATTTTTTTCATTCTTCCGCTTTTCGGTGAGCGTGAAGCGGATTATATCCATATGGTGACACTGCTTTCCAATACGACGATTCCCAGCGTTATCAAAACAGTTTATTATATTGTGCTCATATCTATGGCGGCCTTTGGTGCTTTTGAGATATGGATACAGCGTTTTAAGGATGAGAGGAAAATGCAAATCTGCAGTACCTGTTCTATCTGGCTGCACGCGCTGACCATTTTGGTTTTTGCCGTGTCCCAGGAGCCTTATGTGACTGTACTCTTATTTATGCTGTTCATGGTTAAAGTGGTTTTGCTGATAAAGAAAAGCAGTATGAAATAGCCTGTAATACAGGGAAAAAGCCCGTGATACGAAAAGTATCATGGGCTTTTTTGCGTTGTGACGACAGGTTTCTTGCTCTTTTGGGCATGAGAGGACAATAATACAGGTGCAGTCTGCAGAAAACTAGATTATAGAGAAAAGAGGAAAAACGATGAGTACAAAAAATAAAAAGAAATTTATTTTAACAGTAGTTTTATTTATGTTGTTCGCAGCCTTCACTGTTCTTACTGCAAAAGTAGATGTAAAACCCATTGGGCCGAAAGAATCGGAAGTGGGCCTGGCATCGCTCAATCAGTTCGTATTTCAATTGTCCGGAGTAAATCTTTTTTGGTATCATTTGACGGACTGGCTGGGTGTCATTGCCGTACTGACTGCTGTCGGATTTGCTGTTTTGGGAATGTATCAGCTTGTCAAAAGAAGGAGTTTATTTCAAGTTGACTATCGCATTTTGCTGCTTGGTGTTTATTATATTCTGGTTTCGGCGGTCTATATTTTATTTGAAAATTTTGTGATCAATTGGAGACCGGTTATTCTTCATAAAAGTCTGGAGGCATCCTATCCCTCATCCCATACAATGATCGTGATCTGCATTATGGGTACAGCCATGATGCTGTTTCACCACCTGCTTGCAGGAAAAAAGATATGGTTACGGATCGCGGACGGCATTTCCCTCCTTTTAATGGGGGTGACTGTGGCCGGAAGGCTGATATCCGGGGTTCACTGGTTTACAGACATTCTGGGCGGTTTGATACTTTCAGGTGCAATGCTTATGCTGTACAGTTCCATGGCGTCCTTTGCAGATGAGAAAAGAAAACGGCGCACACAAAAGGGGTAAACTTAAAAATAATGGAATAATTTGGTGTAGTATGTTGTAAAATATAGACAATTCCTGTCAAACACAGTATAATAAGATTATATTTTATTCCATGCAAAGAAATAACCTGCCGGATACGGCACGGCATTTACATAAAAGCGCCGCACCGGTTCCGACAGAGAACAAGGGGAATCGAGGGGAGATACACATGGATGAACTGGAAGAGGCACGCAGAAAAGAGAGAGAAAAAGACAGGAAACGGGAAGCGCTCAGGCTGAAACGTGAAGAGGAACTGAAGAAAAAGTTTATACGCACAGGGATAATCGCCGCGGCTGTGCTCCTGTGTGTGATCTTGGGAGTGGTATCTGCAGTCCGGTATTCAAAGGAAAAAGCCGCCGCAGCCGCTGCGGAGAAAAAGAAGCAGCAGGAAGCAGCACTTGAAAAAGAACAGCAAGAAAATATCATAGATTTTCTGGCAGTGGGAGACAATATCGCCCATCTGGGCATGAGGGAATCCGGCATGAGAGAGTCAGGAGACTGGAACTATGATGCCATTTACCAGCCTGTGAAGGAAGAGGTGGAGGCGGCAGATCTGGCGCTGGTCACACAGGAGACGGTATTTGTGGAAAACCGTGAGGATATATCCGGTTATCCGGCTTTCGGAACACCGCCGGAATTCGGTGACGCACTGGTGAATACAGGATTTGACGTGGTGGCCCATGCCACCAATCACATTCTGGACAAGGGGACGGATTCTGTTGCCTATACGATGAGATGGTGGAAGGAAAAGCATCCGGACACCCAAATATTGGGCATCCATGAGAGTCAGGAGGACGCGGATACCGTCACGGTGGTGCAGTGTAAAGCCTTAAAACTGGCTATGCTTGACTACACCTACGGGCTGAACGATATCCCTCTTGCTGAGGATAAATCCTATATGATCGATGTCTTTGATGAAGGACAGGCCAGAGCGGATATCAAAAAGGCAAAGGAATTGGCAGATGTGGTCATTGTGGTCATGCATGTGGGGGAGGAATATGTGCAGGACGTGGATGAGCAGACAAGGCAGTGGGTGAATTTGTTTCTGGAGGAGGGAGTGGACATTGTCATCGGTTCCCATCCCCATGTGATCCGTACCATGGAGACATTGACCGGTGAGGATGGACATAAAATGCTCGTCTATTATTCCCTGGGGAATTTTACCTCCACACAGAACGACCTGCCAAGCCTTCTGGGAGCCATGGCAAAGATCAGGATCAAAAAGGATGTAAAAACAGGAGCCATACAGATTCCGGAACATGAATTTATTCCGCTGCTCATGCACTATAATCATGACAGCCGTACCTATGGTATTTACAAGCTGGATGACTATACACAGGAGCTGGCCGACCAGCATACAGCCAATGAGAGAAATCCGGGTGAGTTTTCCATTTCGTATTATAAGGACCTCTTTGCGCAGATCAAGGCAAAGGGGAATGATGACGGAATTTGATGTATTGTGCAAAAAGTACAAAAAAACAAGAACATAATGTAAATTAATATGCAAAAAATCCAGAATGGCCTTGCTACTTCCGGATTTTTTTGCTATAATAGTCGTCAGTGGTAATGAAATACAAGGAGGACGAGGCAAAATGGCAAAAAAAAGAAATATCATTGTAGGACAGTCAGGTGGACCCACATCCGTTATCAACTCCAGTCTTGCAGGCGTATATAAAAACGCGATCGAGAGAGGCTTCGACAAGGTATACGGCATGCTTCACGGAATTCAGGGACTTTTGGACGAACAGTACGTAGACCTTTCCACACAGATTCATTCCGAGCTGGATATCGAGCTGCTGAAGAGAACACCGTCCGCATTCTTAGGTTCCTGCCGGTTTAAAATGCCGGAGATTCACGAAGATAAGACAATCTATGAAAAAATATTTGGGATTCTGAATAAGCTGGATATTTATGCGTTTATTTATATCGGCGGAAATGACTCCATGGATACAATCAAGAAATTATCCGATTACGCAATTTTGACAGGACAGACCCAGAAGTTTCTGGGAGTGCCCAAGACTATTGACAATGATTTGGCTCTGACGGACCATACACCCGGTTTCGGAAGTGCTGCCAAATATATCGGAGCATCCACAAAAGAGGTGATCCGCGATGCACAAGGTCTGACATATAAGAAAAACATGATTACCATTATGGAGATCATGGGACGTAATGCCGGATGGCTGACCGGTGCCACAGCTCTTGCAAAGACAGAGGACTGTGACGGTCCGGATCTGATCTATCTTCCGGAGGTTGCCTTTGATATTGAGCGGTTCTTACATAAAGTCAAAGAATTACTGAAGAAGAAATCTTCTATCGTCATCGCAGTCTCAGAGGGCATCAAACTGGCTGACGGCCGTTATGTATGTGAGCTTGGCAGCGTGGGAGATTATGTGGATGCATTCGGCCACAAGCAGCTTCAGGGAACCGCTACCTACCTGGCTAATTTCCTGGCAGCGGAGTGCGGCTGTAAGACAAGGGCCGTTGAACTCTCCACACTCCAGAGAAGTGCTTCCCATATGGCATCCCGTGTGGATATTGATGAGGCATTTATGGTAGGCGGTGCTGCCGTGAAAGCCGCAGATGAGGGTGACACGGGCAAGATGGTAGTGATCGACCGCGTGTCCGACGACCCGTACATGAGCGCCACTGGTATCTACGATGTACACAGGATCGCCAACGAAGAGAAACTGGTTCCGAGGGCATGGATGAACAAGGACGCCACTTATGTGACAAAAGATTTTGTGGATTATGTAAAACCGTTGATCCAGGGAGATTACCAGCCGATCATGGTAAACGGTCTGCCAAGACATCTTGTGCTGAAAATGAAACGGAAATAGAACGGTTATTGATTTTGGGGAAAAGAGAAGGTATATGCATATAGAAACCGGATGCGCCGGTGCTTGGGGAAGCATTGGCGCATCCGGTGTTTTATTCTGTTTTATTCTGTTCTGTACAGGGAAGAGCAGGCTTCTTTCCATAAGGAAGGGCAATATCGATCAGTGTTCCCTGTCCGGGAAAGCTGTCAATAGTAAGTCCGTATTCCTTTCCGTAATAGCTCTGAATCCGCTGCTGTACATTTCTGATGCCTATGGAGTGATTGGAGGAAGTGTCAGCAGGGAAGTCTATCTCTTTGTCAAGAGAATCCACTAACTCTTCCAATTCATTTTTTTCCATTCCCTGTCCATTGTCGGCGATGAGAAAGTGCAGGGTATTTCCTTCCAGGTTAGCGCTTATGCTGATGTAACAGTTTTCTTCCCTTTCGGAAAAACCGTGTCCAATAGCATTTTCAACAAAGGGCTGCAGAATAAACGCGGGAATTTCAAGTCCCAGAAATTCGTCGGGAATATCATAATCAAATGAAAATTTTCCGGGAAAACGTATATTTTGTATGGTCATATAGCGCCGGATCTGTAAGAGTTCCTCTTTTAAAAGAACGATGGGAACCTTTTTCAGATTGTAGCGCAGCAGTTCGGACATACACATGGCAATGGTTTTGATCTCCGGGACATTGTGAATATCAGCCAGGGATTTGATCACATTCAGGGTATTGTACAGAAAATGATGATTGATCTGTGCCTGCAGAACTTGGATGTGCATCTGCTGTTCATTCAGACGGCTTTGGTAGTTCTGCTGCAGACTCTGGGTCAGGCGGCTGTTCAGGCGGTTAAAGCTATGTACTACCTTCTGCAGTTCCTGGTTGGATATTCGACCCTCCACGGTTATGTCGCTGTAATTGGAGGTATCCCTGGAATCGATTTTTTCGCAGAGCTGCCGGATGGAGCGGGTCAGACCTCTGGACAGTAGCGCGGCAAGTATCAGTCCCAGGAAGATTGCCAGGAGAAAAATACCGGCATAGTGGTACAGGTTGTTTCTGTATGCCTGAGTGATCAGAGAATTGTTCATAAAATGCACAATATGCCATCCGGTGGTTTTGTTATAACATCCGTTTATCATGTAGGAATCAGACCCTACATTTAATTTTTCAGTCCGTACAGAGCTCTCTTTTGTTATTTTCTGGTTGAAGTTCTGTATGGCCTTTTTCAGTTCAGGGGAAGCATCCTTTTCTACAAAATCCTTATCAGAGGAGTAGGCAAGGCCGCCGTCCGCATTGTAAATAAGCATAACATTATTCTGGGTCTGGGCAGAGTTTGCAATGTTTTCAACTGCGGAAAAATTGATACCCACATAGCAGGTCCCGATTTCCTTGAAAGTATAGCTGTCGTACAGGACTTTTACCATGGGAAGGATACTTTTTTTTACGGTAGAGGACTGCTGTACAGGGGCAAAATACGTGTAGTAATCAGAATTCCGCGCAGTCCCTGCCCATTCGTCCATGTGGTCCAGAATGGCGTACTGATCCTTCACATTTGGAATATTGTAATCAAAGGTATAGCCGTAACGGTTCTTGAACATACAGGTAGTGACATTGGAATTCAGCCGGTTGGCCTGTATGAGCTGGGAGGAGAACAGATAGCTGTCCTGGGAATAGCTGAGCAGATCGTCCTCGTAATTGGTGATCATAGCTTTCCGGATATCTTTATTCAATATGTGCAGATCAGCAACCTTAGTGGCATCCTGAAGGAGGGTATCCAGGGTCAGGTCAGCCTGGGTGGTGATGGTGTCCATGGAGCGGCTGAAATCCTCCTGTACCTCATTGGAGGTTCTGTTCGCTGTGGCAATGCCCAGAATAATGGTAGGCAGAATAACAAGCAGAAGCGAAGAAAAGAATATCTGGGTTCTGTAAGAAAAATTTTGTAGTTTCATAAGGTCTCTCCTGTGATTGAATCTGTTGAAATTATAGAATGAAAAGCGGAGAAATACAAGAAGATAAGAAGAAATAGATAAAAATAGTGAGGGAAACTAAAAATAATTATATATTTTACCTAAGAATACTCCTATTTTACGGACACCCACTTGAGTATAATAAGTTCATATAATACAAAAGGGGGAAATGAAAAATGAACAAGGCACAGCGTGTAAAAGCAGTTATGAACCGGGAAGAGACAGATTATATACCGGCTGGTTTCTGGTTCCATTACAAACCGGATTTTACCGTGGAGGAAATGATCGGGGAACACTTAAAACTCTATCGGGAAACGGATATGGATGTGATAAAGATCATGCAGGATTATGCTTACCCGGTAACCGGTGAGATACACTGCGCCGATGACTGGTTTCACATCGGTATCAAGGGAACGGACAGTAAAGAACTGAAAAAAATGACAGAGGTTATCCGGGGCATCAGAGAGCAGGCAGGCGATGATGTGCTGCTTTTTCAGACAATGTTCGGGCCTTTCAAAGCGGCATCCATAGCCTTTGGGGATGATGTACTCATGAAGTACAGCAAGGAGGCACCGGAGGCAGTCAGAGCGGGCATTCAAAAACTGGCAGACGGGCTTGAAGCGTGGGCAGAAGCATATCTGGATGCGGGAGCTGACGGTATTTATTACTCCGCACAGTATGGTGAGGAAGGGAGATTTACGAAAGAAGAGTGGGAACAACTGGTACGGCCCTTTGATTTACAGATTTTACAAGCAGCGGATAGAAAAAAGGATAAGAATAATATTCTGCATATCTGCGGGGAGCCGGAATATGCGTTCAAAACACATGTGGACTGGTTTTATGACTATCCGGCAGACCTGGTAAACTGGTCCGTAAAAGACAATGGATACAGCCTTAAAAAGGGCAGAGAGAACTTCTCATGTGCTATTCTCGGCGGCCTGAACAACAAGGGAAATATTCTCAAAGGACCGAAAGAAGAGATACGAAAAGAAGTACAGGCAGTGCTTGAAGACTTCGGAACAAAGGGCATTATGATAGGTGCGGACTGTACCATACAGGGGGAAGGCATCCGTCTTGACTATATCAGGGAAGCCGTGGAAGCAGCACATACATACAGAAAAGGAGATGAGTGATTATGAAGAAGAAATTAGCGGTTTTATTGTGTACAGCAATGGCTGTTTCCAGCCTGGCAGGCTGCAGCAGCGGCGCGAAAGATCCAGGTAAGGACCAGGAGAAAACCAAAAAGGAAGACACTCAGGACAAGACTGAAGGAAAAGAGGATGGCAAAGATGTGCTGACACTTGAATTTTTCCAGCAGAAGTCAGAGGAAGCAGCCCAGGTAGGGTACCAGAATATCATAGACAAATTCAATGAACAGAACCCGGATATCAAGATTGAGATGAACACAGTACCCGATGCACCTACAGTATTAACCTCCCGTGTTGCATCCGGTGATATCCCTGTGATTTTCACAGACTTCCCTACACAGCTTCAGTTCCATCAGAAGGTGGCTAACGGATATGTACAGGATTTATCAGAACAGGGATTTTTGAAAAATGTGGAGCAGTCAGCCCTGGATATGACGAAGCAGGAGGATGGAAAATACTATGCGCTTCCCTTCAGCCGAAACTATATGGGGGTTTGGTACAATATGACGATCTTTAAGGAAAACAACTTGGAAATTCCGAAAACATGGGAAGAGTTCGTCAGTGTATGCAACACATTAAAGGAAAAGGGAGTAACACCACTGGGACTTCACGGAAAAGACCCGGGACGTGTAGGCCATACCTTCCAGTGCTGCACCGTTGCCTTTGATCCGGAGGGTGTGGAGACCATTGAGAAGACAGTTGCCGGGGAAGGTAAGATTGAAGGTGACGAGGGCTTTCAGAAGGTTGCGGAAAAGATGCTTACCCTGCTGGATTACAGCAATGAGGATGCCCTTGCCCTTTCGGATATGCAGTGCTATGAGAACTTTGCCAATGGACAGTATGCTATGTGCATCACAGGCTCTTATGCCCGCGGTACCATTATGATCGCCAATCCTGATTTGAAGCTGGGCGTCTTCCCTCTTCCAAATGACACGAGAGAGACTACAAATACTTTATCCGGTATTGACGCAGCAGTCTGTATTTCAGCCAAGGCATCCGAGGAGGAAAAGGCAGGTGCCTACAGATTTCTGGAGTTTTTGGCACAGCCGGAAAATGCACAGCTTTTCTGCGACGCTGAGGGTGCGCCTTCCTGTATCACAGGTGTGGTCCATAAGGATGAGGGAGTACAGCCAATGCTGGAACTGATTTCCGACGGACAGGTACATGACTGGATGGCATCCACCATTGACAATAATGTGGTGACAGACCTTTACAATGTGACCCAGGGCTTCTGGAGTGAGAAAAATGTGGACAATTATCTGAAGCAAATGGATGAATCCATTGCGATCACATCTGCGGAATAAGTAAGGCGGAATATGCAGAGGAAACGGCAGTGCCGGCATCGGCCTGCCGTTTTATTACTAAAATCATGAAAAACAGAAGGGGGTTGACAAAATGGATACAAAATGGAAGAAAAAGGGCTCCGGAAAATGGATATATTTTGGGTTTACACTGATTCCGGTGGCTCTTTACAGTTTCTTCTATGTATACTCCGTGATAAATGGCGTCCGCTACAGTTTTACAGACTGGGATGGGATGTCCACTACGTTTCATATTGTAGGGTTTAAGAATTATATATCCCTGTTTAAAAATCCAAATTTCTGGGGTTCCTTAAAAACTACGGTCTGCTACAGTATTCTTTTGGTGGCGGGAGTGGTAACGCTTTCTCTGGCGCTTTCTTTATCACTTAATTCACTGAAAAAATTTAGAACATTTACAAAATCTGTATTTTTTGTCCCTGCCATGATCGGGGGAATCACGATCGCCCTTATCTGGGACCAGCTTTTTTACAGAGTGGTTCCGCTGGTAGGGCAGGCACTTGGAATCGGATGGCTTTCACAGAGCCTTCTCATGACGGGAAAAACAGCTCTCCCCGCAGTGGTTTTTGTACATATCTGGCAGGCTGTGGCACTTCCGACGGTGATCTTTGTGGCGGGTCTGCAGCAGATTCCTGACGAGCAGTATGAGTCTGCAAAAATGGATGGGGCCACACCCTTTCAGCGGTTCCGGTTCGTGACATTTCCGTATCTGGTGCCCACACTGACTGTCAATCTGGTTTTGATGATCAAACAGGGATTTACCTCCTTTGACTTCCCATTTGCGTTGACAGGAGGAGGTCCGGTGCGGTCTACAGAGGTAATTGGCATCCTTATTTACAATGATGCCTTTAAGAACATGCGGTTTTCCATGGCAAACGCAGAGGCCTGTGTGCTCTTTTTGGTTGTGGCTGTCTTTTCCCTGACACAGTTAAAGCTTACCAGTAAAGGAGGCGTCCACGAATGAAATTAGAAAAAGAAGGTATGGGATGGATTATCCTGCGAAATCTATTGATCCTTATGGGGCTGTTCCTCATTTTGTTTCCTCTGTATCTGGTTGTCATCAACTCTTTTAAGACACTGGAGGAGGCAGGAAAAGATTTCTTTGCCCTGCCGTCAGGACTGAATCTGCACAATTTTAAGGAGCTGTTCCAAAACAATAATTACTGGGTATTCGCGAAGAATTCGCTGATCATTTCTGCGGTATCCGTGGGGCTTATCCTGGTTTTGGTACCCTCTGTATCCTATGCTATTGCCAGGAATTTTAACGGGAAATACTACAAAGGCGTGTACTATTATCTGCTTATGGGACTCTTCATTCCTTCTCAGGTCATCATGCTTCCGGTCACAAAACTCATGACAAATCTGAACATGCTGAACCGTCAGGGGCTGATCTTACTCTACGCCGCCTACAGTCTGACACAGGGAGTATTCCTGTTTGTGAACTACATCAGAGGGCTGCCTTTTGAGATTGAGGAGTCTGCTTATATGGATGGATGTAACGTTTTCCAGACTTATATCAGGATTGTAATTCCCCTGGTGAAACCTATGCTTGCCACACTTTTGATCATGGATCTTCTGTGGATTTGGAATGACTTTATGCTTCCGCTGCTTATTTTAAACCGTTCCAAGGATATCTGGACTCTTCCCTTATTCCAGTATAATTTTAAGACGGAATATTCTTTTAATTATACCATGGCATTTACGGCATACCTTATGTCTATGCTCCCTATGCTGATCGTCTACTGTATGGGACAAAAACACATTATAAAAGGTTTGACAGCCGGTTCTGTAAAAGGGTAAACTTTTTTTAACGGCAGCAGCCGGAGGAATGTTTTTAGCCGCCGGAAAGAGGGGATACGCAGATGATGAAAATACTGATTGCAGAGGACGAGATTTATGCCAGAAAATCCATGAAAAAACAGATAATGGAGTTGGATTTCGGACGGGAATTTCAGATCCTGGAGGCTCAGAACGGGGAACAGGGGCTGGCGCTTTTCAGGCAGGAAGAGCCTGATCTGGTATTTACAGATATCCGTATGCCCAGGATGGACGGCCTGGAACTGCTCAGGGAGATAAAGAGAGAGGACCCGGAGGCGAAGGTGATCATGGTCAGCGCTTATGCTGATTTTGAGTACGCCAAATCAGCCATAAAGTTCGGAGCCGAGGGGTATCTTCTGAAGCCAATAGAGGATGCGGAGCTGGAAGAATTTCTGATGAAATTCAGACAGCAGAGCACAAGAAAAAAAGAACAGGCCATGTTCTTGGGAAAGGATATGGTGACCAGATTTATAGCCCAGAGTGTACAGGAAGAGGAAACCGGAAAAGATTTGCTGGCAGAGCGGATGTTCGGTAAAGTCTTCTGGAGATATCAGGTTCTGGTACTCTGGTTTTCAGGGAGAAGGTATCCTGAGCGGGAGGAATTTATGCTCTGGCTCCACAATATATACGGGCAGGAGGTCTGGACTGCCTTTCGTCTGATAGAGCTCGAGAAGGGCATATGGATGATCGTTATGGGGGCAGACGGACAGAGCCGCTTTAGGCAGAAGCGTATTATACAGAAACTTCTGGAAGAGAAGTATGACTGTTACCTGGGAATCAGCGCAGAAAATCAGGCGCCGGGGGAATTGAAAAATGCCCTTGCACAGGCGACTGCAGCGTTGGAAAACAGGATTTACAGTGATGAACATCTGTTGGAGTACAGTGTGATTACTGATATAAAGGCAGTAAAATATGAAATGACAGAGGAACAGAAGAATTTCCTGCAGATTTCTCTGGAGAGAAAGAGCAGGGACAGGATACAATCCGCGTTAGATGAGATTTTCCGTGATATGGAGGAAAGAGGGAGGATTCATGTGGACAGTCTGGAAATCTTCCTGGCTCAGGCTGCCGTGCTGATTCATCAGGCGGCAGGCAGACCCATACCAAGGCTGCGTCTCATGGATTTTTCCAGTATGGGAGATATGAAGCAGAGACTCCTGGAGACCGCGGAGGAATACTGTGCCTGTAATGGGGAGGGCCAGTCTTCCAAGGGGGAAGATATCATCCTTGGAATGAAAGCGTATGCGCAGAAGAATTATTATATGGATATCTCGGTCAAAATGCTGGCGGAAAAGGTGTTTTTTATGAATGCAGCTTATTTGAGCCATCTCTTCGCAGAGAAGACAGGCATCAGCTATTCTGCATATATCCGCCGGATTAGAGTGGAAAAAGCAAGAGAATTTCTGGAGAAGGATACTTACTCTATCACAGATATCGGATCTATGGTCGGGTATAATGATACTTCCCGGTTTATACAGATATTTAAGCAGGAGACAGGGATGACACCAAAGAAATACAGGGGTCAGAACCCGGACAGAAATTGATGGAGGACAGAAAATGGAGGAGAGCAGAAGGGCGTTTTACCAGAGTCTGCTGCACCGGGAGATAGCGCCGGCACTGGGATGTACCGAACCTGCAGCGGTTGCGCTGACTGCGGCCTGTGCCGCAGCATGCCTGGGAGAGATACCGGAGGAAATCTCGGTAAAGACAAGCCAGTATATACTCAAGAATGCCATGAATGTGGGAATTCCGGGTATAGGTATGACGGGACTTGATATTGCTGTGGCATTGGGCGCATTGTCGGCCTGTCCCGAAAAAGAACTTATGATCTTAAGCGGTATCGGCCCGGAGGAAAAAAGGCAGGCAAAAGCCCTGGCAGAACAGGGAAAAGTCAGGATAGAACTGGCTTCTACAGAGGAGAAAGTTTACATAGAAGTAACCGTTCGGGCGGGCAGCCATATGGCAAAGGCTATTACAGCAGAGACACATAAGAACATAGTTTATGTGGAAAAAGACGGCAGGGTCTGTTATCAGAAAGAGAGAAAATTAGGAAAGGCAGAAGAAACAGCAGAGGAGCCATATACGGTTACTCTGGAAGAAATTCTGGATTTTTCTGAACATGCAGTTTTTAAAGAGCTGGAATTTTTAAGAGAAGTCATGCAGATCAACCGGGAGATAGCCCTGGAAGGCATCAGCCATAAGTATGGACTTCAGGTGGGAAAAAATCTCATGGACGGCACAGAAAACGGACTTGTGGGACAGGACGCTGCCAATTATGCAGCAGCTATGACAGCGGCTGCCGCGGATGCCAGAATGGCCGGTTGTGAAAAACCTGTGATGAGCGCAGCCGGCAGCGGCAACCAGGGGCTTACGGCTACGATTCCAATTGCTGCGATTGGCGAGAAGCTGGGAATAGAGGAGGAGAAAATCCTGCGCGCGCTGGCCCTGAGTATCCTGCTCACAGTACATACCAAGCATTATCTGGGAAGGCTCTCCGTGCTGTGCGGATGTTCCATTTCCTCAGCCATGGGTGTGGCCTGCGGCATTGTCTTTATGCTGGGCGGGACTTATGCACAGATGACCTGGGCAATCAACAGTATGGTGGCAGATATTTCCGGTGTTGTCTGTGACGGGGCAAAGCCAGGCTGTGCACTTAAAATAGCTACGGCAGTCCAGTCCGCTGTGCGGGCAGCCAACATGGCACTGAATGGGAGCGGAGCGGACAGCCATGACGGAATCGTCCATGTCAATGCAGAAAAGACGTTGGAAAATCTGGGGATTCTGGGCAATTCAGGCATGAAGGATGCGAACCGGATCATACTTGATCTGATGCTGGAAAAGCAGAAGACATAAGGAGGATACTGTGAGAAATATGGCAACAGACAGGGAGCTGGAAGTGTGGCTTTCAGAAAAAGAAAATGCCATGGTGGAGGATATTGCCGCCCTGGTGGAAATACCCAGCATCTCCGGGGAGTCAGAGGGCAGCGCACCTTACGGAAGGGCCTGTCGGGAGGTACTTTTAAAGATATTGGAAATAGGAAGCAGATGGGGCTTTTCCTGCCGCTCTTTTGAAGATAAATGTGGGGTGATCCAATATGGAACAGGTACAAAAACGATCGGGATCTGGGGCCATCTGGACGTGGTCCCGGAGGGGACGGGATGGCTGTATCCGCCCTTTTCCTGCAGCAGGGAAGGGGATATTCTCATAGGCAGAGGTGTGCAGGATAATAAGGGACCGGTGGTGGCTTGTATGTACGCAATGGGGTATCTGAAGGAAAAGGGAATGGTTCCCAGAGTGACATTTCTGCAGATATTGGGATGCAGGGAGGAGGTAGATATGGAGGATGTTGTTTCATATTTAAATGAGAATCCAGCTCCGGACATGTCCTTTGTGACAGACTGTGCCTTTCCTGTGTGTTATGGGGAAAAGGGAATCTGCAGGGTGGAATTTGCCTCAGAAAAACTGGAAGGAAACATGATTCTCTCAGGCGGAAACGCCGTAAACAGCATCCCGGCATATGCAAAGGCTGAGCTTCGGCTTTTAGGAGGAAGAAAAAAAGAAATTTGGGCTGAGGGGATTTCCGGTCACGCAGCATTTCCTCAGGGGGCCCAAAATGCCCTGGGGATTCTGGCAGAGAAGATATACAGTGAGGATAAGAACTTATCTGTACTCTCAGAAAAGGAAAGAGCAGTTCTGGAATTTCTGGATAAAGCCTGTGCGAACGGTTTTGGAAGAGAACTTAACATAGACTGTGCAGATGAATTTTCCGGTGCGCTTACCGCATCCGGTACGGTTGTAAGAATGGAGGAAGAAAGGGCAGTCCTTGATATGGACATTCGCTATCCCATCACTGCAAAAGCAGAGAAGATTCTTGAACAATTGGGAAGAACTGCAGGAGAATACGGGTTTTCCATCCGCAGTTTTAAGGATGATCCGCCTTCTTATGTGGACAAGAATACGCCGTTTGTCACCTGTCTGACTAATGCCTACGAGGAAATCGTAAAGGATGGAAAAAAGCCGTACGTCATGGGCGGGGGGACATATGCCAGAAAGATTCCGAATGCAGTGGGATTTGGCCCGGGGCTTCAGTCTGACTGGGAAAAAGCAGGACTGCCAAAAGGCCATGGAAGCTGTCACAGTGCGGATGAGGCCCAGTCACTCAGCAGTCTGAAAACGGCAGTGCGGATTTATGTGAAAGCTTTACAAAACCTAAATGAACTGTAAAGGAAAGAACACGCAGACAGAATAGTTACAAGAAAACAAAAATATCCGGTGAGGATAAAAGCAGAGAAAGGGGAAGAAAAATGAAAAAAATAGAGATTGGAAAAGGAAAAATAAGCGCGTCGGAAATAGGGCTGGGCTGTATGAGGATCACCGGCCTGCCTTCTGTAAAGGAAGTCAGAGGCCTTATTGATACCGCTGTGGACTGCGGAATCAATTTTTTTGATCATGCAGACATATATGCAGGGGGAGAGGCCGAACGAATTTTTGGTCAGGCTGTAGACGCGGGGCTGAGAGAGAAGATTTTCATTCAGACCAAATGTGCTATCCGCCCGGGTATCTGTTATGATTTTTCCAAAAAACATATTTTGGAATCCGTTGACAAAAGCCTTGCCCGCCTTAACACGGATTATATTGATATCCTGCTGCTGCACCGCCCCGATACGCTCATGGAGCCGGAAGAGGTGGCAGAGGCATTTGACATTTTGGAAAGAGCGGGAAAAGTGCGCTATTTTGGGGTCAGCAACCAGAATGCCATGCAGATTGAGCTTCTGAATCATTACTGCGGCAAAAAGATTTTAATAGATCAGCTCCAGTTCAGCATTGCCCATTGTGACATTATTGATTCCGGGATCAATGTTAATGTGCACAATGATGCCGGTGCCAACAGGGACGGCAGTGTGCTGGAATACTGCCGTCTGAAGGATATCACCATTCAGGCGTGGTCACCCTTTCAGTACGGAATGTTTGAGGGTGTCTTTTTAAACAGTGATAAATATCCGGAACTGAACCGTCTGATCGGCGAACTTGCCGAGAAGTATCAGGTGACCGGCAATGCCATTGCAGTTGCCTGGATCCTTCGTCATCCCGCCGGGATACAGACCATTGTGGGCAGTACCAGCAGGGAGCGTATACAGGGAATCTGCCGGGCATCCGATGTGCGTCTCACCAGAGAAGAGTGGTATGCTTTGTATATGGCTGCCGGAAAACAGCTTCCGTAAGCACAGACAGTCCGAAATGACGAATTTCGGACCGCTTTTCCCATAAAAACATGGGAAACCCCCAATTTTCATGATTTTTACCATTCTTACTTGACTAATATTCCCAAAATGATTAAAATAGGTTGTGTGCGGGCTTTGCCCGCCGGCGTGATACGGCAGAGGGGGATACGCTTCTCTGTACAAGTCATACAACTACTTTTAGGAGGAATGTTCAAAATGGCAAAATGGGTTTACTTATTTAGTGAAGGAAACGCCAACATGAGAAACCTGCTCGGTGGTAAAGGTGCCAACCTGGCAGAAATGACCAACTTAGGTATGCCGATTCCGCAGGGCTTCACTGTAACAACTGAAGCTTGTACAAACTATTACGACAATGGCAAAAAAATCTCTGAAGAAATCCAGGGTCAGATTTTTGAGGCTCTGACAGAACTGGAAAAAATTCAGGGAAAGAAATTTGGAGATAATGAAGATCCGTTACTGGTATCTGTACGTTCTGGTGCGAGAGCATCTATGCCTGGTATGATGGATACCATCCTGAACCTGGGTCTGAACGACATCGCAGTGGAAGGTTTTGCTAAAAAAACCGGAAACCCGAGATTCGCATATGATTCCTACAGACGTTTTATCCAGATGTACTCTGACGTAGTTATGGAAGTGCCGAAATCTTTCTTTGAAAAAATCATTGATGAAGTAAAAGAAGCAAAAGGCGTTCAGTACGATACAGAGTTAACTGTAGATGATTTAAAAGAGCTGGTGCAGAGATTCAAAGCTATCTACTCTGAGGAGATGAATGGTGAAGAATTCCCGCAGGATCCGAAGGAGCAGTTACTGGGAGCAGTAAAAGCTGTATTCCGTTCCTGGGACAACCCGCGTGCTATTGTATACCGCCGTATGAACGACATCCCGGGAGACTGGGGAACAGCCGTTAACGTGCAGGCAATGGTATTCGGTAACATGGGCGAGACATCCGGTACAGGTGTTGCGTTTACACGTAACCCATCCACAGGTGAAAAAGGTATCTATGGTGAGTACCTGATCAACGCTCAGGGTGAAGACGTTGTTGCCGGTGTTCGTACACCGCAGCCAATCAGCAAACTGGCAGAAGACCTGCCGAAATGCTACAAACAGTTCATGGAACTGGCTATGAAACTGGAAAACCATTACCGCGATATGCAGGATATGGAATTCACAATTCAGGAAGGAAAACTGTACTTCCTGCAGACACGTAACGGTAAGAGAACTGCTCCGGCAGCTATCCAGATCGCCTGCGACCTGGTAGACGAAGGCATGATCACACCGGAAGAGGCAGTTTGCCGTATTGAAGCAAAATCCCTGGATCAGTTACTGCATCCTACCTTTAATGCAGATGCATTAAAAGCAGGCGAAGTGATCGGTTCCGCTCTGCCGGCATCTCCTGGTGCTGCAGCAGGTAAAGTTTACTTCACAGCTGACGAAGCAAAAGCTGCTCACGAAGCCGGCGAAAGAGTTATCCTGGTTCGTCTGGAGACATCTCCGGAAGATATCGAGGGTATGCACGCTGCTCAGGGTATCCTGACTGTACGTGGTGGTATGACTTCTCACGCAGCCGTAGTTGCACGTGGTATGGGAACATGCTGTGTATCCGGTTGTGGAGAGATCAAGATCAACGAAGAAGAGAAATGGTTTACATTAGGCGGATATACATTCAAAGAAGGAGATTACATCTCCCTGGATGGAACATCCGGTAAAATCTATAAAGGTGATATCCAGACAGAGGAAGCTTCTGTAGGCGGAAACTTCGGCCGCATCATGAGATGGGCTGACCAGTTCCGTAAACTGCAGGTTCGTACCAATGCAGATACACCGGTTGATACAGAAAATGCTGTAAAACTGGGTGCAGAAGGTATCGGACTTTGCCGTACAGAGCATATGTTCTTTGAGCCGGATCGTATTCCGAAGATTCGTAAGATGATCCTGTCTGACAATGTAGAAGCAAGAGAAGCAGCCCTGAATGAGCTGATTCCTTTCCAGAAAGCAGACTTCAAGGCTATGTACAAAGCTCTGAGAGGACGCCCGATGACTGTTCGTTACTTAGATCCGCCGCTTCATGAGTTCGTTCCGACAGATCCGGAAGACATCAAAGCACTGGCTGACGATATGGGTCTGACAGCAGAAGAAGTACAGGCTAAGTGTGATGAACTGCACGAGTTCAACCCAATGATGGGTCATCGTGGATGCCGTCTGGCTGTTACCTATCCGGAAATTGCCAAGATGCAGACAAGAGCCGTGATCGAAGCTGCTATCGAAGTAAAAGAAGAGATGGGATATGATATCGTTCCGGAGATCATGATTCCGTTAGTAGGCGAGAAGAAAGAGCTGAAATTCGTGAAAGATGTTGTTGTTGCAACAGCAGAGGAAGTTATGAAAGAGAAAGGCGAATACATCAACTACCATGTAGGAACCATGATCGAGATTCCTCGTGCAGCTCTGACAGCAGATGAGATCGCTGAGGAAGCAGAATTCTTCTCCTTCGGTACCAACGACTTAACTCAGATGACATTCGGTTTCTCCCGTGATGACGCTGGTAAGTTCTTAGGTTCCTACTACAGCAACAAGATTTACGAATCTGACCCATTTGCAAAACTGGATCAGACAGGTGTAGGCCAGTTAGTACAGATGGCTGCAGAAAAAGGACGTAAGACAAACCCGACTCTGAAAATGGGTATCTGCGGCGAGCACGGCGGAGATCCGTCTTCCGTAGAGTTCTGCCACAAAGTGGGTCTGAACTACGTTTCCTGCTCACCGTTCCGTGTGCCGATCGCAAGACTTGCAGCAGCACAGGCAGCGCTGAATAATAAATAATCTATTTTGCCAATAGAATAAATGTACGCGAAAGCGTATTGTGTCCAAGCAGAGGCTCCCCCGTATGAAAATGCGGGGGAGTTATTTCATGTCAGTAAGAGAACAGGAATCACGAAAGGCAGGACTATAAAATGCTGCAGCCATACTTTTTAGAGCATATGGTAAATCTGATCCATACTCCGTTTCATTTATTTAGTACAGATAAAGAAATTATACAGAAATTCGGTGCCAGGGACATAGAAACTTTGATTTTCGAGAAAAATCCGGAATTTGTGGAGAAAGTATTTTCCCAAAAAAGTGAACAGCATCCGGTTATTTTCACGGAGAGCAGCCTGGTCTATGCAATATTTGCCCAAGGGCTGTCAAAGGGAGCGGTAATCATAGCCGGTCCGGTAACGATCGGTCCTCTGAGCCAGGAAATTCTCATTCAAATCCGCAGATACTATAACCTGGGAAGGAAGAGCGGTTACATACCTCCTGTCTGTCCTCTGGACAAGTTCGTTTCCGGAGTTTTGCTTCTGCACTGGCATCTCACCGGTGAAGAGCTGTCGGCGGCCCGGCTGTGGAAAAGAAACCAGCAAAATTATACAGCCACCATGAATTTACAGAACCGCATCTCCCAGGATATTTTTGAACGGCAGGAAAGCGCGGGTCTGCATAACCCTTATGAGCAGGAACTGCGGGAACTGGACAGCATTGAAAAGGGCGATATCCAGGCTCTGACAAAGAGTATATCAGAGACTTATGAGGGAGAGATCGGAGTCCTTGCAAAAGATCCGCTCCGTTCCCATAAAAATGTGGCGGTTGGCAATATCACGCTGGCATCAAGAGCCGCCATCCGGGGAGGAATCAGCGTGGAGAAATCCTTTTCCCTGGCAGACAGCCTCATTCAGCAGGTGGAGGAGATTGATAATGTTCCTGAGGTGGAGGCATTTAAGCGCGAGGCGCAGTTTGTCTATGCCAGGCTTGTGGATGAAGAGAACATACAGGGAGGAGAGAAGCAGAAGACAAAGACAAATCCTCTGATCGGACAGGTAAAGGATTACATATTCAGTCATCTGCATGATCCCATTCAGGTAGCTGACATTGCGGAACATATGGATATCAATGCAGACTATCTGTCCCATCTTTTCAGCTCTCAGGAAAAGATCACCATCACCAATTACATCCGCAGAGAGAAAGTGCGGAGGGGAGAAAATCTTTTAAAGTATTCGGATTACCGGATTCAGGAAATTGCCTTTTATCTTGGATTCTGCTCCCAAAGCCATTTCGCCAGGGCATTTCAGCAGGTGGTGGGTATGAATCCCAATGAGTACAGAAGGAAATTCGGAAATAGGAAAAAATGGAAAATGAAATAAGATATGTGACTTTTGGCTAAGATATGTGATATATTTTAGCCGTTTTTTTATTTATAATTAGAAATGGTAGGCAGCATGACCGGCAGGACATGCAGCCCGGGAAATATCTGGGTGTACCAAAAAGGAAAAAAGGAGGAAAGAGAATGAGAAGTTTTAAAAGAGGGATTGCTGCAGCCACTACCGCAGCACTTTGCCTGACATCCATACCGTTAGGCGGACTTCAACTGGTCTCTGCAGCGGACGCGGACAGAGTGATCAAGCTTCAGCCGGGCCTGGCATCTACCTTTCATGACACCAATGAGGATGGACTTGGTGAATTTGAGGGATGGGGTACATCACTTTGCTGGTGGGCAAACCGCCTTGGCTACAGTGATAAGATGACAGAGGAAGCGGCAAGGGTTTTCTTCAGTGATGAGGGCCTGGATATGAACATTGGCCGTTACAATGTGGGCGGTGGTGATCTGGTAGGAGAGCCGACAAAAGTGCCGGTAAACGAAAAAGCAGAATTTTACGACCTGGAGACAGAAGGACGCAAACCAGAGTACAAAGGCAAAAAAATGTCTGTCGGAACAAATACAGCAATGAAAAGCCTGAAATACACAGTATCTGATGCGGACTTCGGTATTACTAAAGGCAGTGAGGTTGGTAGCTTTCAGTCGATTGGCTGGATAAACAAACTGGATGACGAGCCAGGCGATGGTGACAATCTGCGTTATACTGTTAAAGCCGAGGAAACAGGAAATTATACGGTTAAACTGCTCCTTACTCTTACCGGAAGCAATAAGCGTGATGTAGCAATACGTGTTAACGATGAAAAGGATTATCTTGTCGATGCAGACACCATTAATAGCCATATCATTGCTTCAGGCAATAATAATATGCTGTTTCTTGTAACAATCTCCGATGTTGCGCTGAATGCAGGAGACAATACGATTAATATCGCCGGTAAAAGTGACTGGACACTTGATTTTGTAAAAATGGCAGTCATCAAATCCGGTGAGGAAGGCAAACTGCCGGAAGGGGAAGAATTCCTTCACAGTGAGCATATCACCCGTTCTGATTCCGCAATTCCGGGATATGCAACGGATGTAACAAAGATAAATGAAAGTGAACATGAGCTTGCATGGTATGAAGAGAATTACGACAGAGCCGACGCAAGCTGCGGCTATGCCTGGAATTATAACTGGAAAGCAGATGAAAATCAGATCAATATTTTGAAAGCAGCTGCTGAGGCCAGCGGTGAAGACTTCATAGCCGAGGCATTTTCCAATTCCCCGCCGTATTTTATGACAAACAGCGGATGCAGTTCAGGGGCAGTAGATTCCAATAAGGATAATCTAAGGACTGACTCTTATCGTGCATTTGCAGTCTATATGGCTGATGTGATCGAGCACTGGAACAAGGAGGGTGTTATCACCTTTCAGAGCACAACACCTATGAATGAGCCGTATACAAGTTACTGGGGAGCTTACAGCAATAAGCAGGAAGGCTGCCATTTTGACCAGGGAGAATCCCAGTCAAAGATTATTGAGATGCTGAATGAAGAGCTGAAGAAGCGGGAAATCAATATCATAATCTGTGGCACAGATGAGACAAGTATTGATACGGCCATTACCTCCTACAATGCTCTTTCTGATGAAGCAAAAGGAATCATCCAGAGAATCGACACACATACATACGGCGGTTCCAGACGTGCTGAGCTGAAAGAACTGGCAGAGAAGGAAAACAAGAATCTGTGGATGTCAGAGGTTGACGGTGCCTATACTGCAGGAACAGATGCAGGAGAGATGAGCGCAGCCCTTGGTCTGGCAAAACAAATGATGACAGATGTAAACGGACTGAAAGCAAATGCATGGATTTTATGGAATGCCATTGATATGCATGTGGATAAAGAGATAAAAACAAGCAGCGATGCGGATTATGCCAGTCTGGAAGAGCTCTATAACCGTGTTAACATGAACAGCGGATACTGGGGAATCGCCATCGGCGATCATGACAATCAGGAAATACTGCTTACAAAGAAATATTATGCATATGGCCAGTTATCCAGATATATTCGTCCCGGATATACAATTATCGGTTCCAGCGATGACACACTGGCAGCATATGATCCGGAAAGCGGAAAAGTTGTCGTTGTGGCAGTGAACACAGCAGGAGAGGACAAAACATGGAAATTTGATCTGTCCAGCTTCAGTACCATGGGCGACAATGTGACTGCTATACGTACAAGCGGAACATTAAAAGACGGTGAAAACTGGGCTGATGTGTCTTCAGAAGATACCATTGCGGCAGACACTGCAAAGAAGAGTATTACTGCAGTACTGAAGGCAAATTCCATCACAACTTATATTGTGGACGGTGTGACTTATGACAGCAGTACAGAAGAAATCGTCAGGATTGATGATGTAAATGTATATACTGTGGAAGGCGTTGCAGCAGAACTGCCGGATACGGTAGAAGTGGTTACAAACAAAAACAATACGCTGGAGAAAAAAGTTACATGGGATCTGGAAGGCGTTGACCTGACAAAAGATACAAAAGTTACAGGTACCGTGGAAGGCACCACAATGACAGCAACCGCTAACGTACAGGTTGTGGCTCCAAACATGATTTATTTCATTGACTGTAACAGCCCGGAATCTCCAAAATACGCAGCTATGGACCAGTATGCAGATCTTTTAAATGAAACAGCAGATCAGGCGTATACAGAAGGTTCATGGGGATACCTAGATGAATATGGTAAGTATAACGGAACGGTGACGGATGAATATGATACAGGTTGGTATGCGAATAAAGATCAGGTAATTAAGTATACCATTCCGCTGGAAGCGGGTAATTACAAAGTTAATTTTGGCTTTAAGGAGTGGTGGAATCAGCAGCGAGAAATGGTTATTACTGCAGAACAGGACGGAAAAACTGTAGAGATTGGAAAAACCAACACTTGGAATGGAAACAACCCGTGGAACACATACTCACAAGATATTACAATTGAAAATGCCGGGGATGTAACATTCTGTTTGGCAAAGCAGAAAAATAACGATCCTGTACTTTCCTTCATCCAGATTCAAAAGGTTCTGGATTTAAGTGAACTGCAGGATGCCATAACAGCAGCGGGTGAAGTGGACAGAGCCCAGTACCCGGCAGCAAAGCTGGCAGTTCTGGATGCAGCAGTAGCAGCAGGCAGAGAGCTGATGCTGAAATCTGCAACAACACAGGACCAGATCCAAGAAGGCGCAGCGGCGATTCAGGATGCCATTACAGGATTAGGAGAAGGCTATACGGAAGAACAGATAGCAGCTAATGATTATGTTCTCTATCTTGTAAACTGCGGAACTTCTGATGCCTCTGTCGTTCCGGATGGTTACAGACGTGGTTTATATCAGTCAAATGTTGACCAGGAATACAGTGCAGATGCGGAAACAGGCTTAAGCTGGGGATATGAGCCGAATGATGAAAATTCAAAGATCGTTAAAGGCGGCAGCGGTGCAGCGGATATCACAAGCAGTTATATCTATATGGCCGACACAGGCGTAACGTTTATCAAAGATGTCAGTGGATTCAAATATAAATTTGAAGTTCCTCAGAGATCCAATAATGATTATGTTGTAACAGCCGGTTTCAAAAATCCGTGGGATACCAGAAATGTGGATATTAAGCTGGAAGGAGAAACTGTTGAGAGCGATCTGAAACTCACAAAAGGCCAGTTAGTTGAGAAATCCTATAAAGTTGAGGTTCATGACGGAGAACTGAATGTGATGGTTCACAGCCCAAAACGTACGAACCAGTACGGAGACCCGGTTCTCAGTTATCTTATGGTAGAGGCAGTTGCAGCTTATACGGTGGAGGGCCTTGAGGCTAAGATCAATTCCTATGAGGCATCAATGGATGGACACAGCTATTCTGACGCGACAAAAAAAGACTTTGATCTTGCTGTGACAGAGGCAAGAAAATTGATCGAAGAGCAGTCAACAGACCAGAAAGCCATTAAAAATGCGCTGAATGCACTGGAAGAAGCATATAATGCGCTGAAAGAAGTATTCACCTACAGCTCTATCACAGGAACGAACGGAGCACAGCTTTTTGACAACAACGGTAATAAGATACAGGCACACGGCGGACAGATTCAGCAGTTCACCATCGATGGAGAAACAAAATATTACTGGTACGGCGAAGATAAGACAAATGGATACCGTCCGGTAGTAGGTGTTCATCTGTATACCTCTACAGATTTGTATAACTGGACAGATGAAGGTGCCGTTCTCAAGAGTATTCCGGTATCCGAAGAGGATTACGGTAAAGACCAGGAAGAGGGCTATGAGGCCGATCTTTCTATCTTTGAGACAGACGAATATTTCAGCAGCCTGTACGGAGATTATAAAGACCAGGCACCGGATGATACAGAGAATTACAGCAGCAAACTGGAAGAGGTTTACTGGAATCTGGCTGAGGACAGAACCGTTATTGAGCGTCCGAAAGTTCTGTACAATGACGCAACAGGAAAATATGTCATGTGGTTCCATGCAGACGGACGTACACCGACCAACACAGCAGACTACGGCAAAGCAAGAGCTGGTGTTGCCATCAGCGACAGCCCGACAGGTCCATTTAAGCTTTTAGGCACATACAAACTGCACGACAGCGCGGATGCAAACCACAGTTGGGATAATGTGGGCGGAGCCGTGCGTGATATGAATCTGTTCAAGGACGATGACGGACAGGCGTATGTGATCTATTCTTCTGATGGAAACCTGACAACTTATATCGCAAAATTAAACGCAGATTACACAGGACTGATCGCAGATCCTGCGGATGCAGTGGAAGGAACAGGCAAAGAAGGAGAAGAACTGACAGCGTCGGATTATACAAGAAACTTTATCGATGCTTCCAGGGAAGCTCCGGCTATGTTTAAGTACAAAGACAAATATTATATCATCAACTCCGGCTGTACGGGATGGAGTCCGAATAAAGCACAGTATGCAGTAGCGGATCATCCTCTTGGACCGTGGACCGTTATGGGAGATCCCTGCGTTGGCGATACAAAAGGTACTACCTTTGATACGCAGAGCACCTGTGTATTCCCTGTGGATGCAGCAAACGGCAAATTTATTTACATGGGCGACCGCTGGTTCAATCCGGATTCCGGCGGGGATTTAAGTGATTCCAGATATGTATGGCTGCCGGTAGAATTCCTTCCGGGCAATCAGATTCAGCTGAAAAATTATGCAAACTGGACACTGGAAGAACTTGAGAATAAGGCAAGCTTTGAAGTGACTAGTGAACTTCCGACAGTTGTCAGTTCCGTATCCGAGATTGCAGACGTTCTGCCGGATACTGTTATGGTAGACTTCGGAAGTGGTTCCGTTGAGAAAGAAGTGACATGGGATATCGGCAGTCTTGATGAAAATAAACTGGGTGTTGCCGCAGTGACAGGAATTTTGACTGATGGAAACAGAGAGTTTACACACGAGATCAGCATTGTAAATCCCAAGTTGATCTACTTCTTCGACAGTGGAGCAGATACATCAGAATACTATGACACTGTCAATGCAAATCTGTTGGGAAGACTGAAAAATGCAGTACCGGACGAAGCCTATACGGAAGAAAACGGCGCCGGATATGTCGGTGTTACAAATTTAGTTGACAAAGATAAATTTGATCTGGGACATCATGCCGGTGATACTTACCTGTCAAATGGCTGGTGGGCTGCAGGCGGAAAGAATATTGTATATGCCTTCAATCTGGAACCTGGTATTTATACAGTATCGGCTGGTTTCCAGGAATGGTGGAATACCGGCAGACCTTCAAAAATGACGATTACTTCCGGCGATAATTTATTGGCAGAAAAAGCATTTACCGTTTATAACACGAGCACAGACCTTCAGGTAAATCAGACATTTGAAGTGACAGAAGAAACCAAAGGAAAGGTCACAGTTACAATCAGTAAGACCGGAAATCCGGATCCTGTAATCAGCTGGATTGGTGTAACTCATAATGATGCTGCTGTCAATAAAGACAAATTGAATACTCTGATCACTGCCGCAGATGCATTGAAAAAGGACAATTATTCAGAGGAAACCTGGGAAGCGCTGTCCATTATATTGGAAGAAGCAAGAATAGCTTCCGGAAATGAAGAAGCTGACCAGAAAGCCATTGATGAGGTGACAAAGGCTCTTGCAAAAGCCCTGGAAGATTTGGAAAGCACTGCAAATAAAGATGCGCTGAATAACCTGATCGCTGAAGTAGATGCCATGGATAATTCCATTTATACATCTGCGTCCTGGGCAGAATATCTGTCTGCAGTAGAATCTGCCAGAGCAGAAGCCCAGACAGTGGCAGACAATAAGGCTGCATTAAAAGATGAAATTGATGCAGCAGTGGAAGCACTGCGCGCAGCATTTTACGCAGGCAAGGAAAAATTAGTTACGATCCAGTCCGTTCTGGAAAAAGGCATTGCCACAAATACAGTTCCGGAGAGCAGTAAAGACAGTTATACGGAAGAGAGCTGGGCTGATTATGCGGCAGCATTGGAAGCTGCGCAGGCATTGATAGGCTCAAATGATGAGCAGGCTGTAAACGATGCAATCGCTGCACTTGAGGCGGCAAAAAATGCTTTGGAACAAAAACCTGAACATGTTGTAGATAAAACAGCTCTTACAGAGGCAATTGAAAATGCGCCTTCAGAAGAAGAGGCAGGACTGTATACAGCAAAATCCTGGGCATTATATGCAGATGTACTTACAAATGCAATCGATGTACGTGACAGTGAACTGGCAACACAGCTCGATGTTGACAATGCAGTGACAGCACTGACCCAGGCGCAGGCTGAACTTGTAACACTGGAAGAGAAACTTGCCGTTATGATAGAAGGCTATGAATCCCATGTTTCTTCTGCAGAAAGTTACACAGAGGAAAGCTGGACAATATATGAAAATGCTCTTGCAGCAGCAAAAGCACTTCAGAATAAACCAGGACTTACAGAGGAAGAAATAGACACAGCAGATCTGGCATTGTCTGAGGCGTATAATGGCCTTACTCCGGTGGAAGTTACCGTAGTGGATAAAGGCGGACTGCAGGCAGTGATCGAGCAGGCAGAACAGCTGAACAAAGAAGATTATACAGAGGAAGCATGGAAGGCTTTTGAAGAATCACTTAACAAGGCAAAAGCTGTTTATGATAACAAAGATGCATCTCAGAAGGATGTAAATAAAGAGATTACTGCACTGGCAGAAGCCATGGCAGAGCTTAAAAAACATCCTGCAAAGACAGAGGAAGAGACAGATAAATCCGCATTAAAAGCCCTGATAGATGAAGCTTCACAGCTGAAAAAAGATGACTATACAGGAACAACATGGAAAAAATTCCAGAAAGCCTTTGATGATGCGGCAAATATCTATGAAAGTGAAACCGCAACACAGGAACAGATTGATGCAGCCACGGCAGCTTTGCAGGCAGCAATGGACCAGCTTGAAAAAGTTACAGCCGGACCAAATCCAAAACCCCAACCGCCGACTGACAACAATAAAGACAAAGGCAAAAATCCAAGCAGACCATCCGGCGGTGGAAGCCAGAAAGGAACCTCTTCTGCAAAAACAGGGGATGAGACACCAATCGGCATGTTTGCAGGTTTGGGCGCCGTTGCACTGATCGCTATATTTGCCTGCACACTCAGTATCTTGAGAAAAAGAAAAAGGTCATAATCAAAAACAGAACAGCATAAAACGCAGTTCTTTTATCCCCCGGAAGATGACAAAAGTTCATATGCCGGGGCCGGGGGAAATCAGGAAGGAGAAAGTACCCTTTTTTAAAAAGAAAATATAATTTCAATAGGTGCGAATCCCAAGTGAACACAAAATTCCAGGGAGATTCGCACCTATATTTTTATGGAAAAAGGAGGATAATTATGTTAAAATAAAAAATAAGGAATTATATATGTGTAATATTTGTGCAAGATGTTCTAAAACGATGTTGGTATTTTGGGAGATTTTGCTGTCACTCTCCGCGAGGAGGGTGTGGATTGAAATCGGCATCATATGTGGCATATGACTGTCTGTATAAGTCACTCTCCGCGAGGAGGGTGTGGATTGAAATCGGTACCGGACAAGCTCAAAGAAGTGTTATTGCGTCACTCTCCGCGAGGAGGGTGTGGATTGAAATTATACCCATAAGGTGCAACACTTGAAATAAATTTGTCACTCTCCGCGAGGAGGGTGTGGATTGAAATCTATCAGGTAGACCGTGTGATTGCCAACATGGGAGTCACTCTCCGCGAGGAGGGTGTGGATTGAAATGATGGATACGGCAAGAGCGTTCCTGAACACTATCCTGTCACTCTCCGCGAGGAGGGTGTGGATTGAAATAGCAGAAAGCGCTGTTGAGTAGATACGAAAATCAGTCACTCTCCGCGAGGAGGGTGTGGATTGAAATTTATTTGATAATACTCTGTATACGCAATCTTTGTCACTCTCCGCGAGGAGGGTGTGGATTGAAATAGCGTAACGGAACCGTCAGAGTTTTGAGTGATTTCGTCACTCTCCGCGAGGAGGGTGTGGATTGAAATCCTTGATATAACCACCCTGCTCCTGTCCGGCGGTTGTCACTCTCCGCGAGGAGGGTGTGGATTGAAATATATTTACAAGTCCCCTTTTTAGTCACCTCGTATAGTCACTCTCCGCGAGGAGGGTGTGGATTGAAATACTGCCAGCAGTAAAGCAGACTATCCCCCTGAGGTGTCACTCTCCGCGAGGAGGGTGTGGATTGAAATGGAAGAGGAGCTTCCGGATATCGTACAAAGGTGGGTCACTCTCCGCGAGGAGGGTGTGGATTGAAATTTATCGGCATATAGTATGGAGGCAGTATGAGAAGTCACTCTCCGCGAGGAGGGTGTGGATTGAAATTGAATTAGTGCATTAAGTAGCGGGGCAACCACAGTCACTCTCCGCGAGGAGGGTGTGGATTGAAATTCTGCTTTTTGGAAAACATTGAACGCATCCTGTAGTCACTCTCCGCGAGGAGGGTGTGGATTGAAATATGGGTACTTTGATACGCTTACTTGTAACAGGGGTCACTCTCCGCGAGGAGGGTGTGGATTGAAATCTGTCTCAAATCCCGTTTGTGGAGGACCCAGACGAGTCACTCTCCGCGAGGAGGGTGTGGATTGAAATCGATAAAAGCATTGATTGCGATAGTCTCGTCGCTAGTCACTCTCCGCGAGGAGGGTGTGGATTGAAATTTCCATGACTGTCCGTGTCTTACCTGCCCCCGTCTCGTCACTCTCCGCGAGGAGGGTGTGGATTGAAATATATTCAACCAGCGAGCGGATTTGGCGGTCTATCAGTCACTCTCCGCGAGGAGGGTGTGGATTGAAATTCTTTGCTTCTTCACTGCTTAGATGTCTTATCGGGTCACTCTCCGCGAGGAGGGTGTGGATTGAAATCGGATGGTAATATAGACGCCTGGCATAAGGTTGTGGTCACTCTCCGCGAGGAGGGTGTGGATTGAAATTACGATCATCAACATTTTTATCTGTAGACCGCTTAGTCACTCTCCGCGAGGAGGGTGTGGATTGAAATGGTGCATAAATCTTTGCCATTATCTGCGCCTCCTTGGTCACTCTCCGCGAGGAGGGTGTGGATTGAAATTAACTTGCCCATGTCATAGTTACGTGGCAAAAAGGTCACTCTCCGCGAGGAGGGTGTGGATTGAAATTGCAACTCCACAAGGCTATACATGTAATCACCCGTCACTCTCCGCGAGGAGGGTGTGGATTGAAATTTTTTGGGTAAATCATAGTTAATACACGTTTTATGTCACTCTCCGCGAGGAGGGTGTGGATTGAAATGTATAGTTCTCCAGGTCAATGTCAACAATTGAGGTCACTCTCCGCGAGGAGGGTGTGGATTGAAATAATAGTCAAAAAGAAACAAAGTGGTTATCTCGATTGTCACTCTCCGCGAGGAGGGTGTGGATTGAAATGTCATAAATCATTATATAAGGGCTGTATCCCAAAGTCACTCTCCGCGAGGAGGGTGTGGATTGAAATTCCAAACGGACTCGCGGACTTGTGGGCACAGGTGTGTCACTCTCCGCGAGGAGGGTGTGGATTGAAATAAAAGACGGTAATGGACGTTATGAGAAGACCATAAAGTCACTCTCCGCGAGGAGGGTGTGGATTGAAATTCCGCCTGATGACAGATTTACCAAATCAGAGTTGGTCACTCTCCGCGAGGAGGGTGTGGATTGAAATGTCTATGCCATCTGGCATTGTCATAAATCCGTCTGCGTCACTCTCCGCGAGGAGGGTGTGGATTGAAATAGAGCATCTAATCGTGCTTTTATATCCACAGTATGTCACTCTCCGCGAGGAGGGTGTGGATTGAAATGTGTAACCGGTATTACATACCTTTTTCCCCTCACGGTCACTCTCCGCGAGGAGGGTGTGAATTGAAATTCATCCTTTTGTACATTGCTCCGTTTGGCTCTGTGTCACTCTCCGCGAGAAGGGTGTAAACTGAAACAGCAATAAAACCAAATACCCAAAAAAGGAAAAATCCACTCTTTACAAATCAAGTGCAGAATAGAGCCATTTATATCAGCGCTGCATTTGGAGATACCGTAGTTGTTCACAAACAACCAATCTCCCGATTACGCAAATCCCCTTGACCATCATGACAAAACCCATTGACACCAGCAAAAAATCTAACTATAATAATGGCACAGTAACCCGGTAATTTACCTACAGCGTTGGTCGTTGGGCTGGCGCTGTTTTGTTATGCAGGATTTATTCTTGGATTTGGGAGAATATAACTGTCGGAGGATGAACATGGCAACAATCAAGGAAATTGCAAAGGCATGTAACGTCTCAATCTCAACGGTTTCTAATATACTAAATGGCAAGGAAAAGGCCAGACAGGAGACAAAGGAACTGGTTTTGCAGAAAGCAAAAGAGATGAATTACGTGCCAAATTATATGGCAAAAAATCTGAAACAAAAAAATACCAAAACAATCGGAATCATAGCAGAGGATCTGACTATATTCCATACCCCTGCCATTGTGGACGGCATAAGCGCCTGTCTGGAAAAAAAGGGCTATGCTCTGCTTATGGGCAACATGAGAATGTATCAGAAATACGGCAACGCTTTCTATACGTATAAAGAATACAGCAGCCTGGTTCAGGGCGAAATGCAGGAGATGCTTGCGAAAAGAGTGGAAGGTATCATATATGTGGAAGGCCATTACCATGTGATGAAACAATTTCCGGAACTGTTAGCGGTCCCAACAGTAGCAGTATATGGAAAAGTGGACAGCAGTGAGGTACCTTCGGTTATTTATGATGATGAACAGGGCGGATATGAGGCAGCAAAAACACTTATTTCCATGGGACATAGAAAAATAGGAGTCATCACAGGAAATCATCAAAGCCACCATACAATGGAACGAATGAGAGGATTTATGAAAGCTCTCTTTGACAACGGAATCCCATTCAATCCGTGTTGGGAAATAAGTGGAGAGTGGAATCGTGCGAACGGCTATACAGCTGCGGAACAGTTGATTCAGCAGGGAGTCACTGCGATTTTCGCTATGAATGACATTATGGCAGGCGGCGTATATGACTATGTCAATGAAAAAGGTTTGAAGATAGGAACGGATTTATCAGTTATTGGTTTTGATAACAGAGAAATTAGTGAAGCGTTTTACCCAACGCTGTCTACGGTTGCACTGCCATTGAGCTATATGGGAAATATAGCGGCAGAACTTTTGACCATGAAGTTAGAAAATCAGGCAGGAGAGGCGGAAAAGAGGGAATATAAAATACCCTGCCAGGTAATATACCGCAATTCCATTTGCAGGATTCAGTAATACTATCATCTGTTTCATAAAATCTACAAAGAACAAAAATATCATATCTCGATTCAACAGTCAAAAAACCGGTATATCACACTGACATCAGCCGATATTTTATCCAATTGCAGAAGAGCACGGTACTATCCAGTGATATAAACAGGTGAAATAAGTAAAACGTTATACTAAAATATAAAATTTCATACACAAAGTTCCTTAAATTGTATTGTTATTTAGACAAAATAGTAGCGTAAATAGGAAAAATAATATAAAAGGTACAAGTAGCCTGATGATTGCAGACTTGTACCTTTTCTGTTTTCCATTGCCAAAGTAAAACGAATTAAAATTGTATAAAATGTACAATAATAGGGCGATAAAATTTTCTAATTATCACAAAAACCATATAAAATAAGAAAAAAATGTTGTACACGGTATTGTTATAAAGTATAATTCTTCCATAGTTAGTAAAACGTTTTAAAGAAAGGGAGAATAAGATGAAAAAGAATCAATACGCACTCTCAGGATTGTCTTTAGCCCTGACAGCAGCCATGACTCTTGGAACCTGTCTGCCGTATCTCGGCCCAATAGAGATAAAGGCAGCAGCCCGGGAATTCATCGCAGAGAAGACAGATAAGGGATATCATCTCCGCAATGAATATTTTGATGTAGAGACCGGCAGGTACGGGGAAATTACATCCTTGAAAATTGTCGGAGACGAATATGATACCAACTATGTCATGAACGTCAATGACAATCCAAAACAGGACACGCCTGCCCATGAATGGATGGGTGACCTGATGTTCAAGACAAAGAAGAGCGGGGAGGAGAACTGGACAGAAGCGCTGACAAATTCCTCTGATGCGGGAAGAAGCGTGGAGTTAAAGGACAATAAGATTGTTGTAACCTACGACAACACGAAAACGGAAGGGGAGAGAGCCATCAGGGATTTCAGGCTGGTGGAGACCTATTCCCTGGCGGATGACCAGCTTCGCTGGGAAATCACCGTAGAAAATACCACGGACTCAGATCTTATTTTCGGTGACTTTGGTGTGCCTCTGGCATTCCATGAAATATGGGTAAACCAGGGAGAGGCATACGAAACCTGCACTGTGGACCACAGCTTTGTGGGAAAAGACTCTTCCTATGTGTATGCCACAAGACCAAGCGGTGAGGGGCATTTTCTGCTCATGACTCCGGATACGGAGACAGGTGCAGGATTTGAATACCAGGACCACTGGCAGGTGGGACAGAGAAGAGCAGAAGAAAAAGAGTGGTGTATGGATCAGGCTGACTGGGCAAATGGTCTGAATGTATTTTATATTCACGCAGATGCTGTCAGTGCAGATGAGAAATCAGGCAATAAGGGCTATATGGACAGTACCAGTATGACGCTTGAAGCCGGAAAAAGCAAAACCTACGCGTTTGAATTCACAGGTGTGGCGGATGAAAAAGAGATGAAAGATACCCTGTATGAAGAGGGCATCATGGATGCAGTGGCAGTCCCGGGCATGACATTCGCCAGGGATATGCCGGCAAAAATGTATCTGCATACAAAGGTTCCGTCAGAGGATATATCCTTTGAATTCCGCTGTCCTCATACCAATAACCTTCACCGGGGCACCAATACGGTATCCAATAACCTGCCCTGCGAAAAGACAGAGGATAACACCTATGCAGAGTTTACAGAGACAAAAGTGATTGACGGTGAGCAGTACCATATTTATAATATCGCTTTCGGAGATTTGGGACAGAATGATATCATTGTGAACTATAGACAGAACGGGAAAGAGAAGACAACCATGCTGCAGTTCTATATGATGGATGATTTACAGTCCGCTCTGAATCTGCACTCGGATTTTCTGCTGAAAACACAGTGGGATGCGCCGGGAGCTATCCAGGATAAAGTATTTGATGACTGGATGATGGACAGCAAGTCAAAACGCGGTTCCTTTGACGGATACTGGGGCTGGGGTGATGACTGGGGATATGTCCATGGAGAGTATCTGGCGGAAATGAATTCCTATAATCCTGTGGAAGAGCAGGTACAGGCCCTGGACGAATATCTGGATACAGCTATCTGGGAGAATCTGATGCAGGAACACCAGGAAGATTTCCTGATACACGATTTCCTGATGCCGGAACCGAACGGTACACCGACATACAGAGGATTCGCATACCCCCATATTTATAATACTTACTTTTCCATGTATAAAATCGCAGAGCAGTACCCGGATCTGATCGAGTACAAAGAGGATGCGGACACCTATCTGCTCCGATGTTATCATATTATGGATGCCCTCTATAACGAAGGAAGTGTAGGATACAACTGGAATACAGGACTTATGGGAGAGTCCACTACACCATCTATTATCCAGGCTCTTAAAGAGAGAGGATATGAGGAAGAGGCAGAAAACCTGGAATCTGTCATGGAGAAAAAATTTAATAACTTTGCCAATGACAAATATCCGTACATTTCAGAATACCCATATGACAATACCAGTGAGGAAGCTGTATATACCATGGCAAAAATGTTCGGAAACGAGGAGGTCATGGCAAAAGTAAACGAAAAGACAAGGGCCTGCCGCGGTGTACAGCCAATCTGGTACCATTACGGAAATCCAACTACCATCTGCGGCGAAAACTGGTTCAACTTCCAGTATACAGCCTCCCTGGCAGGATACTGCATGGATGACTGGCTGCGCATGCAGGATAACGGCATGTCATCTGAGGAGGCAGGACTTGCACAGCGCATTAACTATGCAGGTAAATTGGCTAACTTTACAGTCATCAACTCCGGCCAGATTGACGCGGATGCGGAAAATGTGGGCACGGTTGCCTGGACATATCAGGCAGAGATGGGAAATGATACGGCACTGGGAACCGGAGGCGGAAAACTCCACAATGGATGGAGGCAGATGTCAGGAGAGGCAGATCTGGCCCTGTTTGGAGCAATTAGGATCGCTTCCTCTGATGTGGCAGAAGATCCGGTATTCGGACTTTTTGGATATGGCTGTGAAGTCTCTGACAATGGCAGCAGCTATGAGGTGACGCCTCTCGACGGCGTATACCACAGACTGAACCTGATCAATGAGCAGGTTTCCCTGGAACTGTACAGAGATCAGTACAGCAGCGCAGTAGTTTCCAAAGACGGAAGCAGTATTTCTTTGGATATCGTAAATGTGACGGGACAGGAACATGAATCAAATCTGGACATTACCGGTATTCCGGCAGGTACCTATCAGGTTTTTGTCAACGGTCAGACAGCCGGAAGCTTTGAAGCTCAGGATCAGACCACGACCGTGGCTCTGCCTATTCCGGAAGGTGACAGCGCCGGGATCAGGATTCAGCCAGGGGAGCTTCTGAATGATACAACACCTGTTGTGGATGCAGGGGAGGATACCCGGGTTACCATGGAGGAAGAAACGGTTCTCCACGGTATGGCAAGAGATGCCGCATGGCTGCACAGAACCCCTGATGTGACGTGGACAGCAGAGGAGGCGCCAGCCGGTGCAAAAGTCACTTTTGCAAACGATAAAGTGGTTTCCACAAAAGTGGAATTTGACAAAGCGGGGGAATACACCCTGAAACTTACAGCAGAAGGCAGAAGCAATACAGCCAGTGATACGGTTAAGATTACAGTGGAAGGCATACCGCAGCTTCCCGAAACCATCGCTTCTTATGATTTTGAGGAGGCAAATGTTGATACAGAGAATAAAACTGTAAAAGATATCAGCGGTTCAGGTATCAATGCTGAACTGAAAGCAAATGTGGAATTTTCCGAAGGAAAAGACGGCAGAGGTGTTTCCATGGATGGAGAGATCGGCGGATACGTGAAGCTGAAAAGCGGCCTTACAAAATATACCAAAGAGGCCACCATATCCATGGATATAAAACTGAACGGCAAACAGACAAACGGGACGAGACTTTTCGAATTCGGCGATATGGATGATAATTTGTTCTACGCTGCCTGCGAAAGCGCCAACGAACTGTCGCTGAATATAACAAACCAGAAGACAAAAGAGGTCATAACAGCAAAATCAGGTGTGCTCCTCAACCCGGATGCATGGCAGAATATTGAAGTCACCCTGAAAGACAACAGGGCAGTGCTGTATATCAACGGGGAAGCATACGCAGAGATAGAGGATGCGGAATTTGATTTCAGCCGATTGGGTACCACCCAGCGCAGCTTCCTGGGACGTTCTTATTCTGAAAGCACTCCATGGCTGAACGGTACCTATGATAACTTTAAAATGCTGTCAAAAGCCATGAGCGCAGAGGAAATCAAGGCGGCGTATGGATCCGATGAGGCAGTTACCGTGACAGAGGTTGTGGTATCACCAGTCATCACCTCTGTAGGCATAGCACCTGAAATGCCGAAAACAGCCAAGGTGGAGTATTCCAACGGTCTGTGCCAATATGAACAGGTAACATGGAATGAGATTGACAAATCTTCCTACGCAAAGAAAGGGGAATTTGAGGTTTCAGGAAGAATTGATGCCCTGGAACTGGAAGTTTCCACAATGGTTCAGGTAGTGGAGGGAAAAGAACAGAATATCGCTCTGCTGGCCGTACCCACAGCTGTTTTTGATAATCCGGATGACCTGGGCGGTGTAGCAGGCTTAAACGATGGATTTGACCCTGTAAACTCCAATGACAAGTCACACGGTGTATGGCACAACTGGCAGGGAGACCAGAAAGGAGAAGCCTGGGTACAGTACACCTGGAACGCAGAGGTTACCATTACAGGCACGGATGCTTATTATTTTACAGACGGCAACTTTGCGCCGGCCTCCGTCAATTTCCAGTATCTTGACCGTGAAGGTAACTGGAGAGATGTGGAGAACGGGGACGGTTTTGGTACAAAATTAAATCAGTATAATAAAACCGTCTTTTCACCTGTGACCACCACAGCATTCCGCATGATCATGAACCCGAAGACACTGGGATGCGGTGTGATCGAATGGAAAGTATACGGTTACTCTGATGAATCCGCAGCAGATAAAAAACTTCTGCAGGCAGCTCTGGATAAGGCCAAAGCCCTGAATCTCCATATTTTTGAGGAAGGTGCTGAGGAAATCCTGAATACAGCCATAGCGGAGGCGCAGGCTGTCTTTGACAATACAGAAGCATCCCAGGATGAGGTGGATGCGGCAGCAGCCAGACTGGAGAGAGTGATGATCACCCTTCCTGTAATGGATGCAAATCTGGCGTATAGTGCAACACCGTCAACCAGCTTTATATCCGACTGGGAAAAATTATCGGCGGTAAATGACGCAGTTGTACCTGAAAGTTCACAGGATCCGGATCCGTCATTGTATGCAAGATACGGTACATGGGGCAATGAAAGTGAATATGAAACGGTTACTTACACATGGGATACAGATGTGACATTAAACGAAAGTGATATTTATTTTTGGTATGACGGAAGCACCACCACAAACGGTGGTATTAATATTCCGGAATCCTATAAATATGAATATCTGGACAAGGAAGGAAATTGGAATGAGGTAACAGAACCGACCGCTTACCCAACAGAAATTGACGGTTTCAACACTACATCCTTTGAGCCTGTGACAACGAAAGCTTTCCGGGTGACCATGATAAAACAGGATGAAGATAAAAATGATAAAAATGGTGTTGGCCTGATGGAATGGAAGGTATACGGCACCATAGCAAAAGCAGATAAGACGGCCCTCACAGAAGCTGTGGAGGAGGCTTCAGGCATTGAAACAGAGATTTATACACAGGAGACAAAAACAGCCTTTGAAAAGGCACTGGCAGATGCTAAGGCTGTCCTTGCCGATCCGGATGTAAGCAGTGAGGAAGTGAAGTTAGCCCTTTCCAGGCTGGTAAAAGCACAGAATAATCTGGAAGAAAAGGGCGGAGAGGGTATCCGTAATCTGGCCTTGGGAGCCAAGACGGACGGCCTGTGCAATTATGACGGATTGGACGGACGGCTCAGTGATCTGGGCGGCCTTGCAGCCCTCAATGACGGCGCAGTACCCGAAAATTCTGCAGACCAGAGCAGCCCTGTATGGCACAACTGGCATGACCGTTACGGCAGTGAAAACCAGGTTCTTAACGGATGGGTATCCTACACCTGGGATGAACCGGTGGTTCTTGACAGCACCAACGTTTATTATTTCAGGAACGGAAGCGGAGATTTCCTTCCAAAAGCAGTACAGTTTGAGTATCTGGATGAGGAAGGCATTTGGAACGCGGTTACAGGTGCAGAGGGACTTGGCTGTGAAGCTGACCGATTCAATACCACTACATTTGACAGAATCACCACCACAGCGATTCGTATGAACATGGAACCGGCCCTCAGGGAAGAGAATCAGGAAGATCCTTCCAGAGGAACCGGAGTCCTTGAATGGCAGGTAATGGGCATTTACGCAAAAGAACTGCCAAACAAAGATACGCTCAGGAAAGCTGTAGAGGCGGCAGAGGAGAAACAGGAGACAGATTATACAGAGGACTCCTGGAAAATATTCGACCGGGCGCTGAAAAATGCAAAAGAAGTTCTGAATGACATATATACGGATCAGGAGCAGGTTGACAATGCTCTTGACAGCCTTATGGAGGCCATGGAAAACCTTACAGAAGCCGGTACTGAATCAGGGGTCAGAAATATGGCGGCCTGTGCGGCGGCAGAGGGATTATGCAGCTATGACGGACAGGACGGCAGACCATACGATCTGGGCGGACTTGCAGCTTTAAATGACGGCGCCGTACCCGAGAATTCTGCGGATACAGCAAACGGTGCATGGCACAACTGGTTAGACCGCTACGATGAGAACGGCAGCATACAAGACGGCTGGGTATCCTATACCTGGGAGAAACCGGTGGTTCTGGAAGGCAGCAGTGTATACTTCTTCCAAAATGGAAACGGGGATTTCCTTCCTGCATCCGCACAGATTGAGTATCTCAGTGAGGAGGGTACATGGCTTCCTGTTTCTGAAAATCGTATGGGATGCGATGCGGATACATTTAACACGATAACATTTGACAAGATTACCACAACCTCCATCCGGATGATTATGAAACCGGCTCTGCGGGAGGGCAGTGAGGAAGACCCGTCAAGGGGAACCGGAGTCCTTGAATGGCAGGCAATGGGCCGGTACGCAGATGAAATCAAGGAAAACGCGGATAAAACACTGCTGAAGGAAGCACTGGCTGAGGCGGCAGGAAAACAGCAGGCAGATTTCACAGGAGCAAGCTGGGAAGCGTTCCGAAAAGCTTATGAAAAGGCAAAAGATATTTATGCCGATACAGATGCGGACCAGACACTTGTGAATGCTGTACTGGCAGAACTGAACGATGCCATATCAGGCCTGACCGAAAAAGCAGATCTGACAGAGCTTAACAGTATGATCGCCCGGGCTGAGAAGAAGACAGAGGATGCTTACACAGAGGAAACCTGGAATCTGTTTGCAGAGGCTCTGACAGCAGCGAAAGCTGCGGCGGAAAAAGAAGATATCACACAGGAGGAAGCCGACAGCGCAAGAGATGCCCTGCGGTCTGCTATGGAGAACCTGGAGAAAAAAGATGCAGATGTGGTAAATAAAGAAGCCTTGAAAGCAGCGATTGAGGAGGCAGAGAAAAAAGAGGAATCCAAATATACAAAAGAGAGCTGGGAAGGATTTGCCCGGGCCTGGAAGGCAGCAAAAGAAGTCTTTGAGAATGAGGCCGCCACTGCGGAGCAGGTGGAGGAGCAGACAGCTCTTCTGAATGCAGCCATGGCAGCCCTGGTATTAAGGGAAAAAGATCCGGAAGACCCGGAGCAGGAGGCAGACAAGGCAGCACTTGCAAAGCTTGTGGAGAAGGCCAATGGTTTTACAAGAGCTGACTATACGGAAGATACATGGGCAGTCTTTGACCTGGCACTGGTAAACGCCCAGAAAGTTCTGGCTGACAAAGCAGCGGACCAGGAGACTGTGGACAAGGCAGGTAAAGAACTGCAGGCAGCAATGAATCAGCTTGTGAAGGTAAACAACGAAAGCAGCCTGGATCTGAGCCGCATCAAAGCCCTGATCCAAAAGGCGGAAAAGCTGGAAAAAGAAGATTACACAGCAGCAAGCTTTCAAACCTTCAGCCAGGCATTAAAGGAGGCAAAGGCAATCCTGGACGCTGACGGCGCGTCACAGAGTGATGTAGACAAAAAAGCGCAGGCACTTGAAAAAGCCATGAAGAATCTGAAGAAAAAATCAGGTTCCGGACCCAAGGCGCCCGGAAACACTGGAGGAAAAGGCAGTTCAGGCAAAGGAAGCGGTTCCGGTTCCGGAAATGGTGCCAAAAGTGTGAAAACAGGAGATGAAACACCAATCCTTCCGTTTGCAGGCGTTGCTGTGCTCTCCCTTGCAGGAATCGTGTGTCTTCTCAAGAGAAGACGGACAGAATAAGAAATAACAAAATAAAATAAGAATTTTTTACAGAGCATCTGCGGCGACTGAGCCGGCAGATGCTCTTTTGCATTAACCTGCGCAAAACAGTAAAATATTGTTATTAAGATAATTTTATTAGACTATTTGCTGAAATCTGTTATAATACCTTTTAGATGTATTAAGGAGACAGACTATGCAGAACAAACAGAAAAAGAATGCATGGATTCCCTCATACGCAGTATTTCCGCTGCTTTCCTGTGTGACAGTGAACTGTATTGTGTATTTTGGGATTGCCAAGCTTGCCGGCGAATGGAAGCATTATGACCTGACGCTGCCCTTTGACAGGGCGGTACCTCTGGTTCCCGGATTTGTATCCGTCTATCTGGGTTGCTATCTGTTCTGGATTATAAATTACATACTGATCGCAAGGCAGGGCGAGGAACATTGTATCCGTTTTGCCACGGCAGACATGATGTCAAGGCTGGTCTGCTGTGTGTTTTTTTTATTGCTGCCAACAACGAATGTCAGGCCTGCGCTTGAAGGGGAGGGCATCTGGGTGACTCTGCTGCAGGCTGTATATAACATGGATGCGCCGGTGAATCTCTTCCCCTCCATCCACTGCCTGGTAAGCTGGTTTTGTTTTATCGGCATTCGGGGAAGAAAATCGGTTCCGAAGGCGTACCGGGTATTTTCCTGCCTGTTTGCCCTGCTGGTATGTGTGTCCACGCAGGTGACAAAACAGCATTACATAGTGGATGTGTTCGGCGGGATCGCCATAGCGGAAATTACTTATTATATTGCATTCCATACGAATATTTACAGGCTGTCTAAAAAAGTATTTGACAGATTATATGAAATGTTTTTTAGCAGGAGAAAAAGTGCCTGCGGGAAAGAGAGTGAAGTTTGACAAGTAAAAAGAAAAAAATAGGAAACGGACTGTTTCTTGCAGCGGTTTTCATTTTGACCATATACAGTGTTTTCCACGGGGAGGATCTCCATGCTGTGCTGAAGGCCATCGTCAGGGTGAACCCCTGGTATCTTCTTCCGGCGGTGCTGGGCGTGATCATTTTTATCTGGGGAGAATCCATCATTATCCATTACATGCTGGGAACACTGAGTATCAGGACAAAGAAAAGGACCTGCTTCCAGTATTCCTGTATCGGGTTCTTTTTTAGCTGTATCACGCCGTCCGCAAGCGGCGGGCAGCCTATGCAGATTTATTATATGAGGAAAAACAAGATTCCCGTTCCGGTGGCTACACTGGTGCTTATGATCGTTACCATCACGTACAAATCGGTGCTGGTGTTTATCGGCCTTTTTGTTGCATTTTTCCAGAGAGGGTTTGTACATAAATATCTGGAAGGAATTCTTCCGGTCTTTTATCTGGGAGTGGCTTTAAATGTATTCTGCTGCATTGCCATGTCTGTCCTGGTGCTGTGTCCCTCACTGGCAAAGTTCATTATGATGAAGGGACTTGCGATTCTGGAACATGTGCGGATTTTCAGGAAAAAAGAGGAGAGGACCAGGAAACTGGAAGAGTCCATGAATCACTATACGGTTACTTCGGATTATCTGAAAGGACATGGGAAAGTGATCGTAAATGTGCTGCTGATCACATTTCTGCAGAGATTTGCCCTGTTTTTTGTGACATGGTTTGTTTACCGGGCCTTCGGTCTGCACGGGGCAAGTGTCTATGATGTGGTCATGCTTCAGGCGGTAGTGTCTGTGTCTGTGGATATGCTGCCTCTGCCGGGAGGAATGGGAATCAGTGAGAATCTGTTTCTGATCATATTCAAGACGATTTTTGTGGGCAGCCTGCTGCTGCCCGGCATGGTTTTAAGCAGAGGAATCGCTTTTTACGTGCAGCTGCTTTTCAGCGCGGGTATGACTGCAGTTGCGCATTTTACAATAGGACGTAAAGTCCAGGACAGTGCCGCGTAGGGTTTTGAGAACCGGCGCCTTATGTACCGGGAAGGATAAAGAAAAGAGGGACAGAAAAAAGATGATAGGATTTTATAATTATTCAGTGATATTGACTTATATAAGCCTGATTTCTTCCGTATTCGGAATGTCGCAGGCAATACACGGCAGATTTAAGGTGGCAGTGTTCTGCCTGGCTTTGTCAGGACTGTGTGATATGTTTGACGGAAAAATCGCCCGTTCCATGAAAAACAGGACAGAGGATGAGAAATCATTTGGCATCCAGATCGATTCCCTGTGTGACGTGGTCTGTTTCGGTATATTTCCGGCTATGATATGTTACCTTTTAGGCGTGAGGGGGCCTGTGGGGCTGGTAATCATAGCGCTGTACTGTGTCAACTCTGTCATACGGCTCGCTTACTTTAACGTGATGGAAATGAAAGGCGCACTGGTCAGCGAGGAGGGGGAGAAATACTACAAGGGCCTTCCCATCACCTCCATGGCTGTGGTGCTTCCACTGGTGTTCATGATACAGTTTTTTGTGCCGGATTTTGTATTCATCATATGCCTGCACCTGGCGCTTCTGGTGGTAGGGACACTGTTCGTGGTGAATTTCCGGTTTAGAAAGCCAAAGAACTCCACGCTGGCAGTTCTGGTGGCAGTGGTGGCTGTGGCTCTCTGCATTATGATTCTCAGGACCAGATACCGCATAGAATTCAGACACGGCTGGCCGTGGCTTCCCTGGCTGCGAAAGCTGTAAGATACAGGAGGATAACGGGATGAAATACATAGACAGAGAAGGAAAGATCACAACAGAGGATTCCGGGCAGGACAGACTCCTTCGGTGGATGTATACCCACAGGGCAGGACGTCTGGCTTTAAAGGTCCTGGTTTTGCCCGGAGTTTCCAAAGCAGGTGGATGGCTTCTGGACAGCAGGTGTTCCAGAGTGCTCATCAAACCCTTTGTGAAACGGCAGGGCATCGACCTTGACTTGTATGAGGGGCGGGAATATGCCTCCTACAATGATTTTTTTACAAGACAGATCAAGAAGGAACACCGGCCCATAGAGGGGGATGCAGGCACTTTGATCAGTCCCTGTGATGGAAAGCTGAGCGTCTATCCCATTGACGGGAAAAGACGCTTTTCTATTAAAGGGACAGAGTATACCGTGGATTCCCTGCTGCGTTCCGGACGTATTGCCGGGAGATACCGGGGAGGATACGCGTGCATTTTCCGTCTGACCGTAGATGACTATCACCGCTACTGCTATGTGGATGACGGCGTCAAATCCGTCAATATCAGGATACCGGGTGTATTTCATACGGTGAATCCGGCGGCAAATGAGGTCTGTCCCATCTATAAGGAAAATACAAGAGAATTCTCTCTGCTGCAGAGTGAGCATTTTAAGGTGGTGCTCATGATGGAAGTAGGTGCACTCATGGTGGGGCGTATCACCAATTATCATGAGGAGGGCAGCGTGAGAAGGGGAGAGGAAAAGGGACGCTTTGAGTTCGGCGGTTCCACTGTGATCCTGCTCTTTCAGAAGGATGCGGTGAAGTTTGACCGGCGTTTTTTGGAAAATACAGAGAACGGTTATGAGACCATTGTGAAAATGGGAGAGAGACTGGGGGAGGAAACGGACAGGGAATGACAGAGAGAAAAATAGCAGATTTGGATCTGCGGCAGATCGCAGAGTCCGGGCAGTGCTTCCGAATGGTCCAGAAAAGGGAAAATGTGTATGCCCTTACCGCTTTTGGAAAGTATCTGGAAATAGAACAGAATGGGGACATGTTTTCTTTTTCCTGCACAGAGGAAGCGTTTGGAGAAATCTGGGAGGATTATCTGGACCTGCATACAGATTACGGCGCGATCAAAAGATCGGTAGATGCGGAGGATACCTATCTTCTGGAAGCGGTGCGGGAAGGATGGGGTATACGGATCCTGCGTCAGGATCTATGGGAAATGATAGTGACCTTTTTAGTATCCCAGAACAACAATATCTCCCGCATCAGAAAAAGCATTGAACTGCTGTGCAGTACCGTAGGAACAGAACAGTATACAGAGGAAGGGCTGCGGTATGATACATTTCCGGAACCGGAAGCGATCGCGCATGCAGGTATGGAAGTCCTTTCCACCTTGGGACTGGGATATAGGGATAAGTACATTTTAGGTGCAGCGCAGGCTGTCCTGGACGGCAGTCTGGACCTGGAAATGCTGCGTTTGGCAGATTATGAGACTGCCCACAAAGAGCTGGTAAAACAGTATGGGATCGGAAAAAAGGTGGCAGACTGTATCTGCCTTTTCGGACTTTACCATATAGAGGCATTTCCGGTGGATACTCATGTGAAAAAGATTCTGGAGGCTCATTATCCGGGAGGATTTCCCCATGAAAGGTATAAGGGATATGCGGGAATCCTGCAGCAGTACATGTTTTATCACGATTTAAATGCCGCGGCATAGAAAGGCAGCAGGCCTTATACATAGCCTGCTGTCAGATAACAGCTATAGATCGATGGAAGTGATTTTGGGATTTTTCCTGAGAAGCTCCAGGGTATGGAAGATATCATAGCTGTCCGGGAACTTTACGAAAAGCTTCACTTCCACCTGATTGTCTTTCAGGCGTTTTACCTTCATGCTGGTGATCTTGATCTCATCCAGGTGAAAGGTATTCTCCAGGATGCTGCGCAGATCATCCTCCTGCTCCATGATAAGGGTCACCTGCTCAATGCTGGAGGATTTCAGCCAGCGGAAATTTCGGTGGAAGAAAAACTGCAGAAGCAGTATCAGGACAGTGGCAGTGATGCCGGGAACATACATACCTGCGCCCAGTGCCATGCCCACGCCGACCGTTGCCCACAGCCCTGCTGAGGTGGTCAGGCCGCTGATATTCATCTTGTGGGTGAAGATGACCCCTGCGCCCAGAAAACCGATAGCAGTGACCACACCCGCGGCGATACGGGATGGGTCCAGGTTTACGTGGGAGGACAGGACATCGAAAAATCCGTATTTTGATACGATCATCATGAGTGCGGAGGCAAGGGACACAATGGAATGTGTGCGGATGCCGGCCATTTTCATTTGATTTTCCCGCTCGTATCCGATGAGGGCACCACAGAGAATGGCGCCCAGCATGCGGAGCGGATACTTCAAATAAAGCAGAATAAGTTCCATATAAATCCCTCCGTTTCTATTTCCATCTATTATAACAGAATATGATTTCAATAGCCAGCAAAGGAGGATTTTGCCATGATAGTGATCAATCAGGAAACTTGTGTGGGATGCGGGGCATGTGTGAAGGACTGCCCGGGCAGTGCCATTCATCTGGATGAGGGAATAGCTGCGGCCATTCGTCCGTGCATCCAGTGCGGCCACTGCGTTGCGGTCTGTCCGGTCAATGCGGTGTCCATCCCGGAATTTGATATGGAAGATGTGGAGGAGTATCGGGAGGGTGAGTTTTCCGTTTCCGGTGAACATTTTTTAAGAGCTGTAAAGTACCGCAGAAGCATCCGCAGTTTTAAGAAGGAGATTCCGGACAGAGAAACCATAGGAAAGATCCTGGAGGCGGGCCGCTATACAGCCACAGCCAAAAATATGCAGGACTGTACTTTCGTGGTGGTCCGAGAGCGGCTGGCAGAGTTTAAAAGCCTTGTCTGGCAGGAAATGCCGGGGATCATCCGGTCCTTAAAAGAGACAGGGCCGGATTATGCCCGGGCATTTTCCTTATTCTATAAATTATGGGAGCGGGACAGGGAGAAGGATACATTCTTTTTCAATACACCTGTATTTCTGGTCATTGCTTCGGAAAATCCTCTGGATGGAGGCCTTGCAGCTGCCAATATCGAGAATATGGCCGTTACACAGGGCCTGGGAGTGCTCTACAGCGGCTATATGATGCGTGTTATTAAGGAAAGCCCTGTTCTGCGGGAGTGGCTGGGAATCGGGGAAAAGATGGTTTCCTGCTGTATGCTGCTGGGATATCCGGATGTGAAATACAGACGCACCGCGCCCAGGAAAAAAGCGGATATTCTGTGGAAATAGTAAGTAAATATGAGGTAAAGAGATGAAAATAGACAGGCTGATCGGCATACTCTCTATATTGCTGCAGCAGGATAAGGTTACAGCCCCTTATTTGGCAGAAAAATTTGAGGTTTCCAGACGGACCATTAACCGGGATGTGGAGGATATCTGCAAGGCGGGGATTCCGCTGGTCACGATCCAGGGGCAGAACGGCGGCATTTCCATTATGGAGGGATACCGGCTGGATAAGACGCTTCTGACTTCCGGGGACATGCAGTCCATTCTGGCAGGGCTCAGGAGCCTGGACAGTGTGGCGGGAACTAACCGGTATCAGCTTCTAATGGAGAAGCTGTCCGTGGGAAGCCGGGACGTGCTCACCAGCAATGACCATATCAGAATTGATCTGTCCTCCTGGTATAAATCCGCCCTTGCGCCAAAGATAGAACGGATACAAAATGCCATTGAAGCCTGCCGCCTCATAAGCTTCCGGTATTATTCCCCAAGGGGAGAGGGGGAGCGGGAGATTGAGCCGTATCTTCTGATTTTTCAGTGGTCTTCCTGGTATGTGTGGGGATACTGCAGGCAGAGAAACGATTACCGGATGTTCAAATTAAACCGTATGGACAGTCTTCGGGATACAGGCGGGAAGTTTGAAAAAAGGCAGCTCCCTGACTGTGACTGGTCCCCCAGGCGTATCTATCCCGCTTCCATCCATGTGAAGGTACGGTGTGCATCCGGTATGAAATGGCGTCTCATTGAAGAGTACGGGGTGGAGTGTTTTACAGAACAGGAGGATGGATTCCTGCTGTTTGAATCAGATTTTGTGGACAGGAACAGTCTTTATGGATGGCTTTTAAGTTTTGGGGAACAGATAGAGCTTCTGGAACCGGAAGAGCTGCGGAAGGAACTGGCGGACATGTTCGGCAGAATGCAGAGACGTTATCAAAAAGAAACGGAATAATCCCGGCAATGATGACAGACAGTTGTCATGGTTCATCTGTTATAGTAGCCTTATCCCGTATCCGGCGGTTCCTGCGGGTTCTGTCCGGGCCGGAAAATCAGAAGAGATGAGGCTGTTATAAATGGAATATGAAATTGTGGAATTGGAAGAGAAAAAGGTTTTTGGCCTGAGAGCACGTACGAATAACCAGGCACCTGATGTGGGAGCCGTGATCGGCGGACTCTGGGATAGATTTTTTGTGCAGGGAATCCACGATACGATACCGGATAAGTGCAGCGGAATGCCGCTGGGGATTTATTCCGGATATGCCGGAGGGATTCTGGAGGATTATGATTTTACCGCGGGGTGCGAGACAGATGCTGAAGGGGAGGCACCGGAAGGTATGGTGAGCCTGCGGATTCCTGCGGGCAGATATGCCAGATTTACAGTAAAAGGCCATATGCAGCGTGCAGTGGCGGCATTCTGGCAGGAGCTGTGGAAAATGGATCTGGACAGGGTATTCGGCGCAGATTTTGAAGAATACCGGAATCAGGATGTGGAGAACGCAGTCATTTATATTTATATAGGTCTGAAATAAAAATAAGAAGCTCAGTCTTTTCCGGGGACGAAAAATATGGTATACTGGCGTTGTTGTCCGCAGATGCATTTTGCGGCCAAAATATAGACCATAATATAAGACAATATGGCCGGAGAACGTGATATTCCGGTCAAAACAGGAAGGGCATGAGATATGAAAAAATGGAACTGTTTACTTGCGGCAGTGACTCTGGCACTGTCTGTTCTGCTGACAGGATGCGGCGGACAGCAGGAGGAGCCGGTCAGCCAGGCATCACCTGAAGACCTGCATCATGTGAAGATCCATATAAAGGATTACGGCACCATCTCTGTGGAGCTGGACAGCTCGGCGGCGCCTGTGACCGTGGAAAATTTTATGGATCTGGCCGGGGAGGGTTTCTACGATGGCCTGACTTTTCACAGGATCATCAAGGGATTCATGATCCAGGGCGGTGACCCGAAGGGAGACGGCACCGGCGGTGCGGATCAGACCATCAAAGGTGAGTTTTCCAAAAACGGAGTCAACAATCCTCTGAAGCATACGAGAGGAACCATCTCCATGGCACGTTCCAGCGATATGGACAGCGCCAGTTCCCAGTTTTTTATTGTACAGGAGACATCCTCACATCTGGACAAGGAATATGCCGCTTTCGGTCATGTGACAGAAGGCATGGATGTTGTGGACAAAATCTGTGATGAGGTGAAAACAACGGACAGTAACGGAAGTGTGGCGCCGGAGGACCAGCCGGTCATAGAGAGCGTAGAAGTGGTAGACTAGATTGTATTGAAAAGTAAAAACTGCCGCATCGGCGGACGGGAAGAATATTTCCCGGCAGCCGGTACGGCAGTTTTTTACTGCAAGATATTGGAACGGAACAGATACGTGTCACCGCTTCTCTCCAGCGTCAGCGCAGTGTGAATGTCGCCGCTCTCAGTCTGGCAGTCAAGATAGTACATGCCGTCCTCTGTCCATCCGCTGGTGCAGAGAAAGGTCACACGGTTGGTGTCTCCGTGCTGGACATAATAACTGTCAAACTGTTCCAGATAAGTCCAGCTAAAGCGGCTGACTTCGCTCAGGCTGATTCCCATCTTGCGCTGAAGAAAGTCCTCGATCTGCTGTGAGGTCAGATGTGTCACATCTGTAAAGACCGGTTCCCCCTCCGCTGCCTGCAGTGCGGCGCTTTCCTCAAAGGTAAGCGGTTCAGAACTCATACCTGCGCCGGTGTATAAAACCTGATCCAGGTCAACCTCCTGAGGAACGCTGTAGGTAGAGCACAGAAAACCGTAATTCTCCATGTCACTGACAAAGGCGGAGAAAGCGTCCAGTTCCTCTGCAGTCAGATCACGGCGTTCTTCCGTGCCTGCCAAAGGGTCCGGAATCTCCTGAGGGCCGGTCTGGGTGCTGCCCGGAACTTCTGTCTCCGCTGACTCTGCAGGGACTTCTGTCTCCTGGGAAGGTTCCCCGTATGACTGCGGCGTACCGGCATTGTTCTCCCCGTTATTCAGTGTAATGCCCTTTCCGTCCAGTATTTTTACGGTGCTTTTCGGAGCTTCCGTATTCTCTTCCTTCGTATCTTTGTCAGAAGGAGAATCCTTTTTCGTCTCTGCGGCCGCCTCCGTCTTCTTGGATGCTTCTTCTGCCTGACGGCTGCCGCAGCCGCTTACTGAAAAAAGCATGGCGGAAACCAGGATGGCCGAGAGCATCCGTGCTGCAATTTTTTTCTTCATTGGTATACCCCCTTTTGCCGGCAGCATGTAAATGCTGTATTTCGGCATAAAAATAATGTCTGTATCCCCTTATTTTATCAGGATACAGACATTTTAACATACGATCGGATGATTGTACACCCTTTCGGGTGTTATGCAAATCACGGCAGATGTTTTTCTTATCTTTGATTTGCAGGTTCAATGGCTATGGTATTTCCTTTGATCTTGGCGGTCTTCATGGCATTCAGCACATCTTTGGCATACTCTCTGGGAACCTCCACAAAGGTGTATTTGTCAAACATATCAATGCTACCGATAAGTTTGCCGGGCATTCCGCTTTCCCCTGCAATGGCGCCCAGGATATCTCCGGGACGGACACGCTGTTTTTTACCGATATTGATGAAGAGGCGGACCATGCCGGGCTCCTCAGCTCCGGTGTCACCGAAATCCACAACTTCCTCGTCCGGCTCCTCCTGCACCATGCCCATGTACATTTTCAGCAGGGCAGCAGCCAGGTCCAGAGTTGTGTAGTCAGAGTTGTTGACTTTCTCATCAATGGCATCGATCATGAGAGAAAGATTTTCTCTTTCAATGACAGAGTCCACATTTTCCAGAATGTTTTCCATTTTGGTGTTGGCAACATCGTTTAAGGAAGGTACCTTCTGCGCATAGATTTTTGTCTTGCAGTAGCGCTGGATCTCTTTTAATTTGTAGAGCTCCCTTCCGCTGGCGAAGGTAAAGGCACGGCCTTCTCTTCCTGCACGTCCGGTACGTCCGATACGGTGAACATAGTATTCATCGTCCTGGGGGAGATCATAATTAAATACAGCTTCAATGTCATCCACATCAATGCCGCGGGCAGCTACATCTGTGGCAACCAGAATGTCGGTTCTTCCTTTTCGGAAGCTCTGCATCACGCGGTCACGCTGGGCCTGTTTCATATCTCCGTGCAGGCCGGCAGCGAAGTAGCCCCTGCCGATCAGGGCATTGACCAGGAGGTCAACCTGCTTCTTCGTATTGCAGAACACTACGGAGAGTCTTGGGGAATAGAGGTCCAGAAGACGGGAGAGCACTTCCTCCTTGTTCTTTGGCTTTACATCATAGTAGAACTGTTCAATATTGGGAACGGTCAGTTCTTTTTTCGTCACCTTAATGACCTCAGCGTCCTTCTGGAACTTCTTGGTGATCTCCAGGATGGGTTTGGGCATGGTGGCGGAGAAGAGTACCGTCTGGCGTTCTTCCGGAACTCCGCTTAAAATGGTCTCGATGTCTTCGCGGAATCCCATGTTGAGCATCTCGTCCGCCTCGTCCAGGACAACGGTGTGCACATCTTCCATTTTCAGGGTTTTTCTGCGCATGTGGTCCATGACACGGCCCGGGGTACCGATGATAAGCTGTGTTCCGCTTTTCAGGGAACGGATCTGTTTTACGATGTCCTGGCCGCCGTAGATGGGGAGCACTTTGATGCCGTGCAGGTATTTTGCCAGATTACGGATCTCATCCGCCACCTGAATGGCAAGCTCTCTTGTGGGACAGAGTACAATGGCCTGGAGTTTCTTGTTTTTAATATCTATCTTCTGCAAAAGAGGGATACCAAAGGCTGCGGTTTTTCCTGTTCCGGTCTGTGCCTGGCCGATAATATCACGGCCGCTTATCATTGCAGGAATCGCTTTGGCCTGAATGGGGGAGGCCTCCTCAAAACCCATGTATCTCACTGCTTTTTCAATTTCCGGGAATAAATCCAATTCTTCAAATTTCGTTGTTTCCATATAAAATAAATAATCCTTTCTATCGGGGGACTGCCCCGAATCCTTCATTATATAAAGGTTCGTCACGCTGAAATGTGCTGCTGCATGAAAAAGGGGTGTCGCATAAGCGCAGTAAATGCTTATCGCGGCACCCTCTTATACACAATCAGCAGCTTACATCATACCAGAATCAGAAACCAATGTCAATTAGAAGATATCGACAGGATAAAGAGGCAAAAATGACGATATTGCATAAAAACAGCAGGTTTTCTTAAAAAACCTTTGCGGGTATTATACAAAACAATTACAATAAAGGAAAACGGAGAGAGAACTCCGGAAGAAAAAAAATTTTACAGGAGAGGATCAGACATGAGCGGAATCAATGAAAAGCTGGAAGCAAGGCCGATGGCCAGAAAAGAAAGCATTATTCAGGGGGAAAACTACAGAATCACAGTTCTGACGGAATCTCTTCTGCGTCTGGAATACAGCAGAGACGGAAGTTTTGAGGACAGGGCAACCCAGACAGTTCTCAACCGGGATTTTCCGGTGCCTGTATTCAAGGTGTCAGAGACAGAGGGGGAACTGAAAATCTTTACCAGTGCCCTGGAGCTTACCTACAACAAACAGGAATTTGCCCCAAACGGTCTTTTTATCAAAGTGACAGGCGGAAAATCCAATGAGACGAACTGGCATTATAAGGACCCTGTAAAAGATCTGGGAGGAACAGCACGCACTCTGGACGAGGCGGACGGGGCTATTCCTCTGGAAAGCGGTGTGGTGTCGAGAAACGGATTTTCCATTGTGGATGACAGCCGCAGTATGGCAGTTACAGAGGATGGATGGGTGGACTTGCGTCCGGAGGGAAGTATTGATCTCTATTTCTTCGGCTATGGCCACAGGTATCAGGAGGCAGTAAAGGACCTCTACTATCTCTGCGGCAGAACACCACTGCTGCCCCGATGGGTGTTCGGAAACTGGTGGAGCCGCTATCACAGATACACAGAGCAGGAATACAAGGAGCTGATGGAGCGTTTTGAGCGGGAGCGGATTCCCTTCTCAGTGGCCGTTGTGGATATGGACTGGCATCTGGTGGATATTGATCCGAAATACGGAAGCGGCTGGACCGGATATACCTGGAACCGTGAGTTTTTCCCGGACCCAAAAGAGTTTATGGACTGGCTTCACAGCAGAAATATGAAGATCACACTGAATGTACATCCTGCGGACGGGGTACGTGCCTATGAGGAGGCCTACGAGCGGGTGGCGAAACGTATGGGAATAGATCCAAAAAGCGGGGAGCCGGTGCCGTTTGATGTGACGGACAGGCATTTTCTGGAGGTGTACTTTGAGGAGCTGCATCATCCTCTGGAGGACGAGGGCGTTGATTTCTGGTGGCTGGACTGGCAGCAGGGAACCGTCACAAAGATTCCGGGACTGGATCCGCTTTGGATGCTGAACCATTTTCATTATCTGGACAGTGCCAGGAGAGGAAAACGGCGTCTCACCTTTTCCAGATATGCCGGAATCGGAAGCCACAGATACCCCATCGGATTTTCCGGTGATACGGTTATTTCCTGGGAGAGCCTGAGATTCCAGCCCTACTTTACCGCAACTGCCAGCAATGCAGGATATGGGTGGTGGAGCCACGACATCGGAGGCCATATGCACGGGGTTCGCGATGATGAGATGACTGCCCGATGGGTGCAGTTAGGTGTATTTTCACCGCTGAACCGCCTGCACAGCACGGATAATCCTTTCAATGGCAAGGAACCATGGAAATATAACAAGATCACGCAGAGCGTCATGGAAGAATTTCTTCGCCTGCGCCATAAATTAGTGCCGTATCTGTACACCATGAACCGTTACGCCAGCAGGGACGGCCAGCCTTTGGTGCGGCCTATGTACTGGCTGGAGCCGGAGAGGGAGGAGACTTACCATGTGCCGAATGAATATTATTTCGGAACAGAGCTGATCGCAGCACCTATCACAGATCCGGCAGATACCTGCACCTGTATGGGATGCGCGAAGGCATGGCTTCCAAAAGGCACCTGGTTTGATTTCTTTAACGGGCGCCGATATGAAGGCGGACGTCTGCTCTCTGTCTATAGATGTGTGGAGGAGATGCCGGTATTTGTCCGTGCCGGAGGCATTGTGCCCATGCAGGAGCTTCCGGAGCAGATGAATGATCTGAGTAATCCGCAGAATCTGGAGATCTGTATCTTCCCGGGAGCTGACGGCAGCTTTTCCCTCTGGGAGGATGAGGGGGATTCACCGGAGGATGCAGATGAAAACTGGGTCTGCACAGAGCTGACACAGAAAAACGGGGAGAGTTTCCTGATCTCTGCCGCGAAAGGAAATATTTCCGTGCTGCCTGAGAGAAGGACATGGACACTGCGCTTTAAAGGCGTGGAAAATGCTGCTGCAGAGGTGCTGGCAGACGGACAGGCCATGGAAGCAGTGCAGTCCTATGATGCCGATACACGAACCCTTACGGTCAGGGCAGAGGAAGTACCGGTGACAAGTGAGATTAAAGTCCGGTTTATAAAAGGGCTCATGATGGCTGAAAAGGATATGACAGGAAGTGTATATGAGATCCTGGAGCGTGCGCAGATTGCCTATGATGTAAAAGAGGCTGTGCTGAAAACCGTGGAGGAGCTGGGTGAGAGAGCAGTTCCGGCCCTTTTTGCCATGGAGCTGGAGGAACCGCTGCTGTGTGCGGTTACAGAAGTGCTGACCGCCTGCTGAGAAGAAATTTTTTAAAAAGACAGAAGAGCTGCTGTGCAGGAATTTATCCTGTACGGCAGCTCTTCTTTATATGATATATTTGTCCAGAAATCTGTCCACGGTACGGAAATACAGTTTGGGGTCAGTGGCACAGGACAGCGCATGTCCGGCACCGTCCACAACCAGCTTTTCCTTTTCGCATTTGGCCGCGTGGTACAGCTTGTTCAGCATGTAGAAGGGAACAAAGGTGTCCTTTGAGCCGTGAATGAAGAGGATGGGGCGGTTGCATTTTGCCACCTGCCGTATGGCACTGGCTTCCTTGAAGGAAAAACCGTAACGAATTCTGGAGGCCAGGGAGGACAGGTACAAAAAGGGGAAGGGCGGCAGGTGGAAATAATTGTGGATCTGCACGCTGAATTCTTCCCAGACACTGGTGTATCCGCAGTCCTCGATCACAGCCTTTACATTGGACGGAAGATTTTCGCCGGAAGTCATCATTACTGTTGCTGCGCCCATGGAAATGCCCATCAGGACTATCTGGGCCTTGGGGTCCTTTTGGCGGAGAAAGTCAATCCACTCCAGCACATCTTTTCTCTCCTGCCATCCCATACCGATGTATTTGCCTTCGCTGTCCCCGTGTCCTCTGGCATCGGGAAGAAGCACGGAATATCCTCTGTGCCAGAAGTGTCTGGCATACATGCCCAGCTCACAGCAGTTGTTGCGGTAGCCGTGGCATAGGATCACATAGCGTGTGCTTCCCGCCTGGATGGAGGGGAGAAACAGCCCGTTCAGCTTCATGCCGTCCCGGTTGATCAGAGTGACTGAGGAAGCTTCTTTCCGGATCCATTCCTTGCCTGGACGCAGGAAATCGCCCAGCGGATCAGGCTTGTCTGTATTTTTCCGCTCCGTCCGGTACATGGGAAATGTGCGGGAGAGGGCAAAACGCCTCAGAAAACTGGTGAGCACATAGGAGGCCCCTATACAGACACCTGCCCCTGCGACCGCGGCATGTTTTAAAGTTTTGGAAGATAATTTTTCCTTCATAGTATTATCAATACTCCTTTTCTCTTTCCGGCGTTTACAGTATATGAAAATCAGGAGGTGATTATTCGGTCAGGTCTGTGCATTGACTGTATAAAAAATCAAAGATTCTCCATGGCTTCCTTAACGCGTTCCAGATCGTCGCGGATGGACATGGCCTGGGGACAGACTTCCTCACATTTGCCGCATTTCTGGCAGTGGTCAGCCCGGGCATCTTCTTCCAGGTCATTAAAGTAGGCACGTTTGGCCTGTTCTTTATTTTCATACATGGACAAATCATTCCAGATGCGGAAATTCTGGGGGATGTTCACGCCAAAGGGACATGGCATACAGTATGCACATCCGGTACAGCCGTTTTTGGTGCGCTGTTTGATGGCAGTGGCAACATCAGCTACGATTTCCTTTTCCTGCAGGGAAAGCGGCGTAAAGTTCTCAAATGTGCTCAGGTTGTCCTCCACCTGTTCCATAGTGGTCATACCGCTTAAAACTACTTTTACATTGGGTTTGCTTGCCACCCAGCGAAGCGCCCAGGAGGAAATGCTGGCATTTGGTTTGTAATCCTTGAATGGTTCTGTGACGGAATCCGGCAGAGTGGCGAGAGAGCCGCCCTTGACAGGCTCCATGATCACCAGAGGGATACCCAGCTCCTGTGTCAGCTCGTAGCCTTTGTCACCGGCCTGTATGTCTGTGTCCACGTAGTTGTACTGGATCTGACAGAAGTCCCATTTGCGGTAAGTGGCTATGGTTTTAAAGGTTTCAAAATCATCGTGGAAGGAGAAGCCGAAAAACTTGATCTTTCCTTCTTTTTTCAGCTCTTCCATATAAGGGATGATACCCAGATTCAGGACATTCTGCCATTTTTCTTTGTCCAGGCAGTGAAGCAGGTAGAAGTCCACATAATCCACATCCAGACGGTCAAGCTGTTCCTGGAAAATACGTTTTGCGTCATCCAGGGTTTTTACATTCCATACGGGCAGTTTGGTTGCCAGATAGAAGCTTTTGCGGTCGTATTTTTTCAGGACTTTTCCTACAAAGGGTTCGCTGTCGCCGTTGTGGTATGGATAGGCTGTGTCTATGTAGGTGACTCCGGCCTTAAGTGCGCGGTCCAGCATTCTCTCAGCTTCCGCCTCGTCGATATTTCCGTCAGGTGTCTGCGGAAAGCGCATGCAGCCAAAGCCCAGAAGGGACGGAGATACGCCCAGATTTTCAAATTTACGGTATTCCATAGTGTAAAACCTCCTCGTTTCAGTCAAAATGGTTTCATTAGTAGCTGATATCTATTTTATCATTCTATGCAGGGGAATGACAAGAGATTTCCTGAATTATTAGGGGTTTTTCGTGGAAATGTGTGAAAAAATAAAGTATACTGAACTTAATGGCCAGAATGCGCAGGAATGTCCCAAAAAGGAGGGGCAGCCCAGGCACGTACCGCCTGGGAAAGCGCATGGAAGAACAGGAATTACGGGAGAAAAGGAGAGAAATTATGCAGGAATTTATTTATTACGCACCTACAGAAGTAGTGTTTGGAAAAGACGCGGAGAAGAAAACAGCAGAGGAAGTAAAAAAATGGGGCGGGAACAGGGTACTCCTTGTCTATGGCGGAGGCAGTGTGAAAAGAAGCGGGCTGCTTGACAGGATCGAAGCGGAACTTGAGAGGGCGGGGATCGCCTTCAAAGAGTGGGGCGGGGTGAAACCAAACCCGCGGCTGTCCTTTGCACAGGCAGGTGTGGAGGCTGCGGTTTCCTTTGGAGCAGACTTTATTCTGGCTGTGGGCGGGGGAAGCTCCATTGACACGGCAAAAGGGATCGCACACGGGACGGCGAATCCGGGAACTGCGCTCTGGGATATCTGGACACAGAAAGTGCCTCTGACAAAGAGCCTTCCTGTGGGAGTGGTTCTGACCATTGCGGCAGCGGGAAGTGAGATGAGTGATTCCGCGGTGCTGACAAATGAGGCCATTGGAAGGAAGCAGGGACTGAGTACGGATTTTAACCGGGTGAAATTTGCCATTATGAATCCGGAGCTTACCTACACGCTGCCAAAATATCAGGTGACATGCGGAATCGTGGATATTATGATGCATACCCTGGACCGGTATTTTACCCATACAAAGGGAAATCAGATGACAGACGAGATTGCGGAGGCGCTGTTGCGGACTGTCATTGAAAACGGGAGAAAGGCGTGGAAGGACCAGACGGATTACGAGGCCATGAGTGAGCTGATGTGGTGCAGCAGTCTTTCCCATAATGGAATTACGGGGCTTGGAGCGGAAAAAGATTTTGCACCCCATAAGATCGGACATGAGCTCAGCGCAAAATACGATGTGGCACACGGAGCCAGCCTGTCTGCTGTCTGGGAGTCCTGGGCACTGTATGTGTATATGGAGGAGCCGGGGCGGTTTGCGCAGTATGGAAGAAAGGTGTGGGGTGTGCAGGCGGAAGATGATGTGGCTGCTGCGAGAGAAGGGATAAGAAAAACGGTGGAATATTTCAGGGAACTGGGAATGCCGGTTTGTTTGGGAGAACTGGAGGCCGGGGTGCTGACGGAAGAAGAACTGGTGGATATGGCTGAGAGGGCAACGGGGAAGGATACGTTTACGGTGGCGAAGTTTAGGGAGCTGCATCAGAGGGATGTGTATGAAATATTGAAAGGGGCGAATCATTTGTGAGTTGAAAATGCGGACGGGCCGGGAGAAAAAACTTTTGAATACATAGTTGACATATGCTAATAACATGAGTATAATAAGCATATGTTAATAATGAATGCATGAGAAGTGAGAGGCTGCGGGAGGTGGAGAGATGCCGAGGCCGAGTAAGGAAAAGAGGATATGCAGGCTGCCGGGGTGCGGTTTTTTTGTGCCGGGTGAGGGTGGTCAGCCTACGCATCGGATACGGATGACAGTCGAGGAGTATGAGACGATTCGGCTGATTGATTATATGGGATATACCCAGGAAGAGTGTGCGGTGCAGATGGAAGTGGGAAGAGCCACTGTCCAGGCGGTCTATACGGAAGCCAGGAAGAAGCTGGCGCGTTTTCTGGTGGAGGCGTCATCTCTGGAAATCAGCGGCGGGAGCTACAGAATCTGCGGGCAGAGAGAACACCGGCAGAATGCGTGCGTTCAATCATTCAGGAGAGGAGATTCAAACATGAAGATTGCAGTGACATATGACAATGGAGAGGTATTTCAGCATTTTGGACACACAGAACAGTTCAAGGTATATGAGGTGGAGGACGGTAAGATCGTATCCTCTGAAGTGATAGATACCAATGGCAGCGGACATGGTGCCCTGGCCGGATTTCTGAATCAGTGCGGTGCTCAGGTGCTGATCTGCGGAGGTATCGGCGGTGGCGCAAGGAATGCGCTGGCAGAGGCAGGGATCCAGCTTTATCCCGGAGCATGCGGAGATGCGGATGCCCAGGTGGAGGCATTTCTGGCAGGAAGCCTGAATTATGATCCGGATACAGTCTGTGCACATCATGAGCATGAGCACGGAAGCGGCAGCTGCGGTGAGCATTCCCATGAGTGCGGCCATCACTGCGGAAATTAATTTTATACTCAAAGTCAGGAAAAAGGCATCGGCAGGTGAAGGTTCATCTGCGGATGCCTATTTTCATGGAATGAAATGCGGTGCTTTAATCTTCCAGATTGCTTTTTATTTCCCCGCACGCTATTTTGCTGCCGGAATCCCCTGAGGGCTGGGTTTTGAAGTCGTCAGGGTTTTCGTGGATCACAACCGTCCGGCCAATGATTTCCTCCGGGACGAACCGGTTGGTATAAAACATGGAAAGGGCATAGCCGTCATTTTCAAAGAGCGGAGGCAGATCTCCGGCGTGTTCCGGGTGCGGACAATCCTTTGGATTTAAATGGCTGCCGGTCAGTGGGAAATCCCCTTCTGCATTTTCTTCGCAGGAAGAACCTTCATGAATGTGAAAGGCGAAGATTTTTTCCCGGCAGGCAGCTTCCGATGTGGGAAGTCCGGCAACATCAGCAAGGACAACCGTACCTCCCCACAGCGGGAAAAAGTATACGAAACCTTTGATATGAGGATATTTTTTTCCACCGTAAACAAAGGCGTAAGCTTCCGGTGCAGTGGTGATCACCTTTTGCATGGCTTCCAATAATTCCCGGCGCATGAATGTCATTTGCTGCAGCCTGAATCGCAGCTGCATTTGGCAGGCATGTCAAAGCTGGGATTGAATGCATAGAAGTTTTTGAAATCCAGTTCTTCCTGAACGGAACGGAGGGTTTCACCGAAACGCTGGAAATGCACAACTTCTCTTTCACGCAGGAAACGGATGGGGTCCACAACATCCGGATCTCTGATGACACGCAGAATGTTGTCATAAGTGGTCCGCGCTTTCTGTTCTGCTGCAACCTCATAAGAACAACATAGGCGAAAAGCCTTATAAACACGTTGTTTTTCGTGGTACAGGCTTTCCCTTGCTGCAATTGCATAAGAACAAAAACTACATTATATAGAAGATAATACAAACTATCCTGCAAAAATTCCATAGTTTCGATAGACCGGACGTTCAGAAATGAGCGTCTATTTTTTTACCCCAAAATAAAAGGAGGATTTATTTCTTATGAAAAAGATTATGAACCGCCTGCTTGCTGGCGTACTTAGTCTGGCTGCGGTTTTCACAACCTTACCTGCTTCACAGGTGCAGGCTGCGGAAAAACAGTATTGGACGGACGCACAGGAAAAAGCAGGCTACGTGGAAAAGTTGATGAATGATGGCAGCATAGGCTCTACATTCCACGAGGGCATTATGCAGGTGGAGGGTGAAACCGCCTACTGTATTGACATCAACACGGATTTTATATCTGGTTACAAGACCCGAAGCGACGCAAGCACACGTATGAGTGCCGACCAGATTGCGGACGTAGCCCTCTCCTTGGAATACGTCAAACAGTATGCGGCCAGTCACAAGGAGCTGAATTACAAACAAGTCTATCTGTTAGAGCAATGCGTTGTCTGGCAGCGATTGAGCGTACACCTCGGCTGGCAGTGTGACAACGTAAGGGCTGCTTATGATGAAATAGGCAAAGCAGTACAAAATGAGGTCTACGCTGGCGCAAAGGCTTTCGTCAAAGAAAACAAAGGCCGCTATGAGTGCGGGGGCTATATCTATACTGGCAACGGGCAGGACTTGGGACAGTTTTGGGCGAAGCTGGCGGTGGGAAATGCCACCTTGCAAAAATCATCAGCGAACACAGGACTTACAGAGGGCAGCACAATCTATTCTGTGGCAGGTGCGACCTATGGCGTGTTTGCCGACAAAGGCTGCACGGACAGGATTGCTACCCTTACCACAGATAAAAATGGGAACACGGAAACTGTGGAAGTCAAAGCTGGTACGGTCTATATCAAGGAACTGTCTGCACCAGCAGGCTTCACACTGGACAAAAACGTGTATCCATTGACCGTCAAGGCTGGAAAGACCGCTACCTTGAAAGTCAGTGATACCCCAAAGGCCACAACTACCCTTATTGAGCTGTTTAAGATTGATATGGATACTTCAAAATCTGTGCCACAGGGAAACGCTTCTTTAGAGGGTGCAGAGTTCACATGGAATTTCTATGCTGGCTACTACAACAAAGACAATCTTCCGAAACAGCCTACCCGTACATGGATAACAAAGACGGTGGCTGAAAAAGGCAGCGACGGTAACATTCATTACATCACAAAGCTGGCTGACAGCTACAAGGTATCTGGCGACAGCTTCTACACACAGAATGGCGTTCCATGCCTGCCGCTTGGTACTCTGACTGTATCCGAAAGTAAGAGTCCGACAGGTTACTTACTGGACGGTGCATTTTTACAGGCAGATGGCAGCGAGGAACAGATAAAAGGTATGTATCTGACACAGATTACCGAAGATGGGGAGCTGGCTGTCCTTACAGGCAGCAACCAATACTCCGTATCAGAAAAGGTTATCCGTGGCGGCGTGAAAATCCAGAAAAGAGATTATGAAACAAAGGATACCAAACCACAGGGCGGTGCAACCTTAAAGGACACTGCTTTTTCGATTACTTCCTTAAATGACAATGCAGTACTGGTAGACGGAAAGCTCTATCAGAAAAACGAGGTGGTAAAGACAATCCTCACAGGGATTGACGGTATCGCTTCTACTGCTGCGGATACTTTACCCTATGGAAAATACCGCATTGATGAAAGTAAAAGCCCGACAGGATACTTGAAAGATGGTGCAAAACCTATCGAATTTGAAATCAAGGAGAATGGAAAAATCGTGGATTTGACTGGTGAGGATACTTCCATCTATAACCAGATTAAGCGTGGCGACATTGAGGGCGTGAAAATCGGTGACGGTACACACAAGCGTCTTGCGGACGTACCGTTTCGGATCACCAGCAAGACGACTGAGGAGAGCCATATTATCGTGACAGATAAAAATGGGCAGTTTTCCACTGCTTCTGACTGGGTATCCCACAAACAGAATACCAATAAAGGAACGTCCAGCGAGGACGGTATCTGGTTTGGAACGTCTGAACCAGACGACTCCAAAGGTGCGCTTCTCTATGATACCTACATGGTTGAAGAACTCCGCTGCGAAAGCAACAAAGGCTTCAAGCTCATTCCTGCTTTTGAGATTGTGGTGTCCAGAAACAACACGGTCGTTGATTTAGGCACGCTTACAGACGACTACGAAAAAGAGCTTTCTATCCATACCACCGCTGCCAGCAAAGACGGTGAAAAGTCAATCACTGCTGCCAAAGAGGTCACTATCGTGGATACCGTTGCTTTGGACGGTCTGAAAAAAGGCACAAAGTACCAGCTCAAGGGCTGGCAGATGGATAAAGCTGAAAATGCTGAACTTCTCATTGATGGCAAGCGTGTGGAGAATGAATACACATTCACTGCTGACGGTGAGGAAATGAAAATCAAAATGGAATACACGTTCAATGCTTCTGCTCTTGGCGGCAGGGATTTGGTGACTTTTGAGGAACTTTACGACCTGTCCGACAAAAACGAGCCTGTCAAGGTTGCGGAGCATAAAGACATCACAGACGACGGGCAGACGGTTTCTGTCAAGGAACGTATCATCAAAATCCACACCACTGCTGCGGACAAGGAAACTGGTGAAAAATCAATCGTTGCTGGCAAAGAGGTCACAATCGTGGACACTGTTACTTTAAGCGGTCTGGAAGTAGGTTCAAAATACCAGCTCAAGGGCTGGCAGATGGACAAGGCCGAAAATGCCGAGCTTCTCATTGATGGCAAGCGTGTGGAGAGTGATTACACATTTACTGCCGATAAAGAGGAAATGAAAGTGGAGGTTGTCTTTACATTCAACGCTTCTGCCCTTGGCGGCAAGAACTTGGTGACATTCGAGGAACTCTATGACGTAACCAATCCCGATAAGCCTGTAAAGGTCACAGAGCATAAAGACATAGAGGACGAGGGACAGACGGTTCTTATCACCGAGCGTATCATCAAAATCCACACGTCCGCTGCCAGCATGGACGGTGAAAAAGTCGTGGAAGCTGGCAAAGAGGTCACAATCGTGGATACCGTCACTTTAGATGGTCTGGAAGTGGGCACAAAATACCAGCTCAAAGGCTGGCAGATGGACAAAGGCAAAAATGCCGAGCTGCTCATTGACGGGAAACCTGTGGAAAATGAGCTTACATTCACTGCAACCGATACCAAAATGGAGCTGGAAATCAAGTTTACTTTCGACGCTTCTTCCCTTGGAGGTAAGCAGTTAGTCACATTCGAGGAACTTTACGACGTAACCAATCCAGATAAGCCTGTAAAGGTCACAGAACATAAGGATATTGAGGACAAGGGACAGACAGTGGCTATCAAGGAAGTGCCAGAAGAACCAGCGAAACCAGAGCAGCCAGAAACACCAGCTACCCCTAGCCATAAGCCAACGGACTCCCCAAAAACAGGCGACAACACGAATGTGGCTGGCTTTGCTCTCATGCTTGGACTTTCTGCGGTTGGCCTTGCATTTGCAGCCTATAAGAAACGCTATACTATGAAGCATGGCACGGATAAGTAGTATCTGAGGTATCTGCCTATGAAGTTGCCTATCCGTTCACCGCCACAACATCAATCAGACCACGGTTTCACCTTTACACTGTTTCTTTTCTATCAATCGTCTTTTTGATTGATAGAAAAAAACAGTCCACTAGGGGGTTTGGGGGAGTGTAGCTCCCCCATGCTCTTACACCAAAAATAGATGAAGAAAGAAAAGAGGTAAAAATTTATGGAATTAAAACACGTCATCCCAAACATGGAAAAGACATTCGGAACACTGGAATTTGCTGGCGAGGGCAAGACCGAACAGCGTAGGGTCAATGGGCGCATGACGGTCATTTCCCGTAGCTTCAACTTGTATTCTGATGTACAGCGAGCCGACGACATTGTGGTTATCCTGCCTGCGTCCGCTGGCGAAAAAAATTTCGAGGTGGAGGAAAAAGTGAAGCTCATCAACCCGAAAATCACTGCTGACGGTTACAAAATCGGCAACCGTGGATTTACAAATTATATCCTGTCCGCTGACGACATGGTAAAAGCATAAGGAGGTCAAGAAACTATGAGATTAGCAAACGGTATCATCATTGACAAGGAAAAAACATTCGGCGTATTGAAATTTTCAGCTTTGCGGCGTGAGGTACACGTCCAGAACGAGGACGGTACGGTATCCGAGGAAATCAAGGAACGCACCTATGATTTGAAGTCCAGAGGACAGGGACGCATGATACAGGTAAGTATCCCTGCTTCTGTTCCCTTAAAGGAATTTGACTATAACGTCGAGGTGGAAATCATCAACCCTGTGGCGGACACGGTGGCGACTGCCACCTTTCAAGGTGCAGACGTGGACTGGTACATCAAGGCCGACGACATTATCTTGAAGAATAAGCAGAACCAGCCAGCAGGAAACCCACAGCACCAGCAGCCAAAGAAAGACAGCCCAAACGGGAAGTAGACCTGTAAATGGGGGCTGGTGATTTTGCAGAAAGGAGTCAAGGATTTATTGAGAATTTAACGATACAGGAAATCCCCAGAGAAACAGCGGTTGCTTTCATTCGTGAGTACCACTATTCCAAAGTGATACCCCGTCTATGTGTCTATTTTCTGGGGATTTACCATGAAAACCAGTTGACAGGTGTGGTGGAACTTGGGTGGGGCACGCAACCCTTACAGACAATCCACAAGATTTTCCCACAGCATGAGCTTGTGACAGCGGATTACCTTGAAATCGGGAAAATGTGCTTTCTCCCAGAAATGAACCACAACCAGTATTTTGGCAGCCTAGCCCTTTCCACTTTGATTAAGTGGCTTCGGGATAATACAGGCTGCCTTTTTCTATATACCCTTGCAGATGGTATAGAGGGAAAATGCGGTTACGTATATCAGGCTTCTAACTTCTACTATCTTGGCAGCTTTAAGACCAGCGTGTACCGTGACAGCCAGACGGGGGAAAAGATACACCCCCGAAGTGCCAGAATACTGCTGGAAGAAAATGCCCGTATAGATGGAGTCAAAAAGCGGCACTGGCTGACCCATGCTTTCTGTGAGTACAAAGGGATTGAGAAGATCAACGGGCTTATGTTCCGCTATATCTACCCCTTAACAAAAGAAGCAAGGCAGATTTTAAGGGACTATCCCTGCTATGTGAGAAATAACTACCCAAAAGACCATAGCCTGCTGTTCCAAAAGCGGGTTTCCAACAGAGTCTATGAAACCATTCAGCAGCCGCAATTTGATAAAAACACCTGCCGCTACAATACACAAAATTACAACCGATGAGAAAGGAGGACTTATGAAACAGATACAGAGGAAAGGCAACCGTATCCGAGCCAGTGACAGGTCGCTGGTGGTGCGGTCAATCACCCTGCGGCTGGCAGTGCTGTTCCTTGGGATACTCCTGCTGCTGAATATCCCTGCCCTGCTGCACACCGACTGGAACAGGGTTTCGCTGCTGCATGAGGGCAGCATAAAACTTACCGTCACGCCTTATATGGTGGTTTCCGTCATGGCTGCGGCTCTGGTGTGCGGCGTGGCTTCGTTCCTGTATGCCCGTTACTGTCCAGACAAGATAAAGCAGCTCTGCCACCGCCAGAAACTTTCCCGTATGATACTGGAAAATGGCTGGTACGAGTCCGAGCAGTCACAGGACAGCGGCTTTTTCAAAGACCTGCCAGCCAGCAGGTCAAAAGAGAAAATCACCCATTTCCCCAAAGTGTACTACCGCTTGGATAACGGACTCATTCACATTCTGGCTGAAATCACGCTGGGGAAATATCAAGACCAGCTCCTGCACTTGGAAAAGAAGCTGGAAACAGGGCTTTACTGTGAGCTGGTTTCCAAAGAGCTGAAAGACAGCTTTGTGGAATATATCCTGCTCTATGACACCATAGCCAACCGTATCACCATTGATGAGGTACGGGCGGAAAATGGCAGCTTAAAGCTCATGGCAAACGTCTGGTGGGAGTATGACAAGCTCCCCCATATGCTGATAGCTGGCGGCACGGGTGGCGGTAAGACGTATTTTATCCTTACCATCATAGAAGCCCTCCTGCGTACCAACGCCAAAATGTATGTGCTTGACCCAAAGAACGCTGACCTTGCCGACCTGTCCAATGTCATGCCCGAAGTCTACTACCGAAAGGAGGAAATCACAGACTGTATCGACCGTTTTTATGAGGGCATGATGGAACGGAGCGAAACCATGAAGCAGTTAGAGGGCTACAAGACGGGGGAAAACTACGCCTATTTAGGTCTGCCGCCCCACTTTCTGATTTTTGATGAATACGTGGCTTTCATGGAAATGCTGACGACAAAGGAAAACGCTGCGGTCTTGAATAAGCTGAAACAGATTGTCATGCTTGGGCGGCAGGCAGGCTATTTTCTGATACTCGCCTGTCAGCGGCCAGACGCTAAATACTTAGGCGACGGTATCCGCGACCAGTTTAATTTCCGTGTGGCTTTAGGGCGAATGTCAGAGCTGGGCTATTCGATGATGTTCGGCGAAGTAGACAAAGACTTTTTTCTGAAGCAGATCAGAGGGCGTGGCTATGTTGATGTGGGGACAAGTGTCATCAGTGAGTTTTACACTCCCCTTGTCCCCAAAGGGCATGATTTTATAGCTGTTATCGGAGAACTAGCAGGAAAGATGACAAAAAAAGAAGCTACGGAAAAATCCCCATAGCTTTAACGTAGCTTCAATATGTCATTTGGCGTACAGTCAAGAAATTCGCATAATCTGGCAAGTATCGCAAGGTCTATTCTGGTGACTTTACCCTTGCAATAATTATTGAGTTGTGTTCGTTGCAGCTTACAGGCTTCACATACCTTATTTTTGCTAATCTTCTTTTCTTTCAATAGCTGCTCTAAATCAATGTATATCATCATTCTTCTATACCCGTCCTTTTTGTTAATTATATATACAACTGTATTGAATAATAAGATGTATTACAGTACACTGTATGTATATACAGGGTAAAGGAGTGTTCTGGATGAGCAGTAAAAAATTATTAGGTCTTGCTACTATATTTATTGTGGCAGTAATGGCGACAGATTATTTACAGAATGGACGGGAAATGTCTGTTTACAACAGCTATTCCCTCACAGCAGGCGTTTATAAAGAAGAACACCTTATTGTCGTGGTGAACAGACTATATATCCCCGATAAAAAGGATTGTGCAAAAGAGATCGTCAGAAAATGCAGGGAAAACAACTTCGGAAACGTGCTATTCAGCTATGATTATGGTATTCCCAATGAACTGCACGCTTCGGTGTACCTGTCTGAACATGATGTAAAAAAAGGTGAACCCCTATTCACTTTTAGTTATACAGCAAAAGAAGGTGTGCTGACCGATTACAACATTGTGGATAATCCACAAGAATTTGAATTGACGGTTGAATAAAAACGACCAAAGGCAGGACGGGCAGGCGGCGTGCAAAGCGAAAGCCGCTGGCACGGACTAGCCTTTGTTGGGGTGGCGCAAGCCACGCCAACCATAAGCCCCTCGGTATCTAACAGAGGGGCACAAATACAATAGGAAACAGTCATAAAAGTATGGAAAGTCCTTGTGAAACGGGGACTTTTCCTGCTTTTTGATGGTGTCAACAAGACCGCTTTCAGTTGACACTTCCGTTTCCAGATAGGAGGGATTTTGCTGAATGACGCTGGCTGGATAAAGGATTTCAAAGAAAAGCGGCTGGCATACGGTGTTTCACAAAACAAGCTGGCGGTGGCTGCTGGCATTACAAGGCAGTACCTTAATAAGATAGAGTCTGGCAGTGCCGCCCCCAGCGAAGAACTGAAAGAAAACCTGCTGCAAGCTCTGGAACGGTACAATCCAGAAACACCGCTTACCATGTTGTTTGATTACGTGAGGATACGTTTTCCCACCACAGACGTGCGGTTCGTGGTAGAAACAATCCTTAAATTAAAGCTGGATTTTATGATACATGAGGACTTTGGTTTTTATTCCTATCCAGAGCATTACTACATGGGGGACATCTTCGTTTTGGTATCCCCCGACGAGGAAAAAGGGGTGCTGCTGGAACTGAAAGGAAAAGGCTGCCGCCAGTTTGAAAACTTCCTGCTGGCACAGCATAGGAGCTGGTACGACTTCTTTATGGACGCTCTGTGTGAGGGCGGAGTATGCAAGCGGATAGACCTTGCCATCAATGATATGGTGGGGATACTGGATATTCCAGAGCTGACAAGGAAATGCAGGAACGAGGAATGTATCTCCGTATTCCGTAGCTTTAAGTCCTACCGTTCTGGGGAGCTGGTTCAGAGCCATGAAGAAAACAAGTCCAGCATGGGACATACGCTCTATATCGGTTCGCTGAAATCAGAGGTTTACTTCTGCGTGTATGAAAAAGACTACGAGCAGTATGTGAAATACGATATTCCAGTGGAGGAAACACCCATCAAGAACCGATTTGAAATCCGCTTAAAGAATGAGCGAGCCTATTATGCGCTGCGTGACCTGCTGACCTACCACGACGCTGAACGCACTGCCTTTTCCATCATCAACCGTTATGTGCGTTTTGCTGACAAAGACGAAACAAAGCGTCGTAGCGAATGGCAGACAAATGAGCGTTGGGCTTGGTTTATCGGTGAGAACCGTGGTCGGCTGAAACTGACGACAAAACCAGAGCCTTATAACTTCCAGCGGACGCTGAACTGGCTGGCAAGGCAGGTTGCCCCCACCTTACAGGTGGCTGAAAAGCTGGACAGACTCAACAACACGACGATCATTAAGGACATGGTGAAAAACGCAAAGCTGACTGACCGACTGGAAAAGGTCTTACAGCAGCTATCCGTCACCGTGGAGGAAATGACCGTGGACGACAAGGAGGAATGAAAAATGTGGCATTTATTGTTTGACCTGCTGCTGGTGTCAGTAGGAATGGGCATGGGTGTGGTGCTTATGTGTATCCTGCAAGTAGGAAAAGAAGCGGACACCCACTTAAAAGAAATGGAAAGGAGCAAAGACAGATGAATTTCGGACAGAACTTATACAACTGGTTTTTAAGCAATGCACAGAGCCTTGTGCTTATGGCGATTGTGGTGATTGGCATTTACTTAGGCTTCAAACGTGAGTTCAGCAAACTTATCGGCTTTCTGGTGATTGCCTTGATTGCGGTCGGCTTGGTGTTCAATGCTGGCGGCGTGAAAGACGTGTTGCTGCAACTGTTTAACAAGATTATCGGAGCTTAAAATCATAAGTTTGCGCTTGCCGCAAACTTACCTATCCCCCTATGGGAGTTCGGGCATAGGGGGAATGAAAAGGGGGTGACGGAATGGTACAAAAAGACATATTTACTGATATACAGGGGAAAATCGGCTGCACACATATCTCCGACCTGCCGAGCTACAAACGTGAGGTCTGGCAGGAACTAAAAAAGCTGCCGCCCTCTGCCTATCCCCTCAACCAGTTAGAAAATTTTTCACGCTCTGTTTTCGGCGTAAGGTATTCCATCTTAACCGCTGTCATGGAGCAGCAGAAAGGACGTGATTTGATAACAAATGTATGAAATGAGATTATATATCCTCGACATCAGAAAGCCCTACCATGAGGACGAGGACGGGTATGCAGGCGCATGGTTCAACTGCCCTGTGGACTTGGAGGAAATCAAGGAAAGGCTTGGTGTCGAACACGAGGAAGATTTTGAGATTGCAGACTATGAGCTGCCCTTTGCCTTAAACCCCGATATGCCCTTATGGGAAATCAATGTTCTGTGCCGCATGATACAGGAAATCGAGGGCACACCTGTGGGAAATGAGTTGAAAGAAATACAGGCAAAGTGGTTTCAAAATATCGAGGACTTTATCGACCATAAGGACGAGATACGCCACTATGACGTGTCGGACTCGGCTGCGCTGGCTGAATACCTCATCATGGAGGAACACTGCTTCGGGGAGCTGCCGCCAGAACTGGTGCAGCACATTGACTTTACTTCCTACGGGCATGAGCTGGAACAAAGCGACGCTTACCTCTTTACTTCCAGCGGCGTGTTCCGTTACCCGTAAGGCGGTGTCCCTATGGAGGAAATGAGGGTCTATATCGCCAACTTAGGCAAATATAGCGAGGGTGAGCTTGTAGGTGACTGGTTCATGCCACCTGTGGACTATGACGAGATGGCAGAACGTATCGGCTTGAATGACCGTTACGAGGAATACGCAATCCATGACTATGAGCTGCCCTTTGAAATCGACGAGTACACGCCCATTGAGGAAGTGAACCGTCTGTGCGCTATGGTGGAGGAACTGGACTATCCGTTAAATGAAGTGATAGACGACCTGCTCTGCCAGTTTTGCAGCATAGAGGAACTTCACGACCACAAGGACGACATCATTCAGTACCCTGGCTGTGACGACATGGTGGACGTTGCCTATCACCTCATTGATGAGTGCGAAGCTCTGGGTGAGATACCCGACCGATTGAAACATTACATTGACTATGAAGCCTTTGCCCGTGACCTTGACTTGGAGGGCTGCTTCGTGGAAACAAGGTACGGAGTTTTTGAGTGCCTGTATTAACTGGCTGGCAGACCAACACAAAAGCGGTTCTGGCAGCTTATTTCATTGCACAGCAGTCTGTAAAAAGCAGGCTGCTGTTTCTATTTTCACAGAAAGGAATGGTACACAACATTGAAGAAAATAAGAAGCTATACAAGTATCTGGAGCGTGGAAAAGGTCATTTACGCCATCAATGATTTTCAGCTCCCGTTCCCCATCACGTTCACACAGATGGCATGGTTCGTGGTATCCCTGTTTGCGGTGATTGTGTTTGCCGAGCTGCCGCCGCTGAACATGATTGACGGTGCGTTCCTCAAATACTTTGGTATCCCCGTGGCAGTCACGTGGTTTGCGAGCCAGAAAACCTTTGATGGCAAGAAGCCTTTCGGTTTCCTAAAGTCCAGTATCAGCTACCTGCTCCGCCCCAAAGTGACCTATGCAGGAAAGACGGTCAAGCTGAAAACGGAAACTTTCAATACCGCTGTCACAGCAGTTAGGAGTGATTTATATGTTCCCGATTAAATATATCGAAAACAACCTTGTATTCAACCATGATGGGGAGTGCTTTGCCTACTATGAGCTGACACCCTACAATTATTCGTTCTTATCCCCAGAGGAAAAGTACATGGTGCATGACAACTTCCGCCAGTTAATCGCCCAGAACCGTGACGGGAAGATACACGCCTTGCAGATCAGCACCGAGTCCAGTATCCGAGCCACACAGGAACGCTCCAAACAGGAGGTCACAGGCCGACTCCGTGAGGTCGCCTGTGCAAAGATAGACGAGCAGACCGAAGCTCTGGTGGAAATGATTGGGGAAAATCAGATTGACTACCGCTTTTTCCTTGGCTTCAAGCTGCTGGTGAATGAGGAAGAAATCAGTCTGAAAAACGCAAGGAAGTCCGCTGCCATGACCTTTGCTGATTTTCTCTATGAGGTCAACCATCATCTGATGGGGGACTTTGTTTCCATGAGTAATGATGAAATCAACCGTTTCCGAAAGATGGAAAAGCTCTTGGAGAGCAAAATCTCAAGGCGGTTTAAAATAAGGCGGTTGGAAAAGAAAGACTTCGGATACCTCTTGGAGCATATCTACGGGAAAACAGGGATTGCTTATGAGGACTACGCCTATGACTTTCCTGTAAAGAAGCTGAAAAAGGAAACGCTGGTAAAGCGGTACGACCTTATCCGTCCCACACGCTGCCAGATTACAGAAAACCAGCGATACCTAAAGCTGGACAGTGAAGATCAGACAACGTATGTGGCCTACTTCACCATTAACAATATCGTCGGGGAGCTGGATTTTCCCTCAAGCGAGATTTTCTACTACCAACAGCAGCAATTCACGTTCCCTGTTTCCACTTCCATGAATGTAGAAATCGTCACCAACAAAAAAGCATTGACGACCGTCCGCAATAAAAAGAAAGAACTGAAAGACTTGGATAACCACGCATGGGAGTCCAACAACGAAACCAGCAGCAACGTGGTAGAAGCCCTCGACTCGGTGAATGAGCTGGAAACTGCCCTTGACCAGTCCAAAGAGTCCATGTATAAGCTGTCCTATGTGGTGCGTGTGGCGGCTGATAGCTTAGACGAGCTGAAACGCCGCTGTGATGAAGTAAAAGATTTTTACGACGACCTCAATGTAAAATTGGTGCGCCCGTTCGGGGATATGCTTGGGTTACACGGGGAGTTTATCCCTGCCAGCAAGCGGTATATCAACGATTATATCCAGTACGTGACTTCGGACTTCCTTGCTGGCCTTGGCTTTGGTGCGACACAGCAGCTTGGGGAAAATGACGGTATCTATATCGGCTATAACCTTGATACAGGCAGAAATGTGTACTTGAAGCCCAGCCTTGCGGCACAGGGAGTCAAAGGCTCTGTCACAAATGCTCTGGCTGCCGCTTTTTTAGGCTCACTGGGCGGTGGGAAATCCTTTGCCAACAACCTCATTGTCTATTATGCGGTGCTGTTCGGCGGCAGTGCGGTCATTGTAGACCCCAAAAGTGAGCGTGGGAACTGGAAAGAAACACTGCCAGAAATCGCCCATGAAATCAATATCGTGAACCTTACCAGTGAAGCAAGGAACAAGGGGCTGCTTGACCCCTACGTGATTATGAAGAACCTAAAAGACGCCGAGAGCCTTGCCATCGACATACTGACCTTTTTAACAGGTATCAGCTCCCGTGACGGTGAAAAATTCCCTGTGCTTAGAAAGGCAATCCGCTGTGTGACACAGGGAAAAAGGCATGGGCTGCTGCTTGTCATTGATGAGCTTAGAAAAGAAAACACGCCCGTGTCCAACAACATAGCGGAGCATATCGAGAGCATGGTGGACTATGACTTTGCACACTTGCTCTTTTCCGATGGTACGGTGGAACAGTCCATCAGCTTAGACAGGCAGCTAAACGTCATACAGGTGGCTGACCTTGTGCTGCCCGACCGTGACACAAAGTTTGAGGAATACACCACAATGGAGCTGCTCTCGGTGGCTATGCTGATTGTCATTTCCACCTTTGCCCTCGACTTTATCCATTCAGACCGTAGCGTTTTCAAGATGGTGGATTTAGATGAAGCGTGGACGTTCTTGCAGGTGGCACAGGGCAAGGCTCTGTCCAATAAGCTCATACGTGCAGGGCGTTCCATGAACGCCGCTGTCTACTTCGTGACACAGAACTCTGGTGACGTGGACGACGAGAAGATGAAGAACAATATCGGTTTGAAATTTGCGTTCCGTTCCACGGACATCAGTGAGATTAAGAACACCCTTGAATTTTTCGGCGTGGATAAAGACGACGAAAACAACCAGAAGCGTCTAAGGGATTTGGAGAACGGGCAATGCCTGTTTCAAGACCTCTACGGTCGTGTGGGCGTTATCCAGATACACCCTGTATTCTCTGACCTGTTCGCTGCCTTTGACACCAGACCGCCAAAACAGAATGAAGAAACGAGGTGAAGCCCATGAGGAAACAAAAAATCCTGCGCTATGCAGGTATCACCCTCTTGGTGGTGGTCGGTATCCTCGCTTTCTTATCCATCACAGGCACGGTGGCTCACGCCGCTGGTCTGGTGGACGACACAGTGGACGCTGCCAACCAGTATTCAAAGTACCCACTGGAAAACTACCAGCTTGATTTCTATGTGGACAGCTCATGGGACTGGCTGCCTTGGAACTGGCTTGACGGTATCGGCAAGTCTATCCAATACGGACTCTATGCCATCACAAATTTTGTCTGGACAGTGAGTATGTATATCTCCAATGCCACAGGGTATGTGGTACAGGAGGCATACAAGCTGGATTTTATATCGGACACCGCAAACGCAATCGGCAAGAATATCCAGACCTTGGCTGGTGTGAGTGCTGGCGGCTTTTCCACACAGGGATTTTATGTGGGTTTCCTGCTTATACTTGTGCTTATTGTAGGTATCTATGTTGCCTATACGGGGCTTATCAAACGGGAAACCACAAAGGCTGTCCATGCGGTCGTCAACTTCCTTGTGGTCTTTCTTCTGTCAGCGTCCTTTATTGCCTATGCGCCCAACTACATCACTAAAATCAATGACTTTTCTTCGGACATCAGCAGTGCGGCACTGACGCTGGGAACGAAAATCACCCTGCCCAACTCGGACAGTCAAGGGAAAGACAGCGTGGACTTGATACGGGACAGCCTGTTTTCCATACAGGTGCAGCAGCCTTGGCTGTTATTGCAGTATGGGACTTCCGATATGGAGGAGCTTGGGGCTGACCGTGTGGACGGTCTGCTTTCTGCCAGCCCAGACACGGACACCAGAGAGGATAAGGTCATAGAGGAAATCGAGGACAAGGACAATCCCAACATGAGCGTCACAAAGACCATGAGCCGCTTGGGAACGGTGGTCTTTCTGTTCCTGTTCAATATCGGCATTTCCATCTTTGTATTTTTGCTTACAGGCATGATGATTTTTTCGCAAGTGCTGTTCATCATCTATGCCAGTTTCCTGCCTGTGAGTTTTGTTCTTTCCATGATACCTACCTATGAGGGCATGGGGAAAAAGGCCATCACGAAACTGTTCAACACGATTATGATGAGGGCAGGTATCACCCTTATTATCACCGCTGCTTTTAGCGTGAGTACCATGTTCTACTCCATTTCAGCAGGGTATCCGTTCTTTATGATTGCCTTTTTGCAGATCGTCACCTATGGCGGTATCTATTTCAAACTTGGGGACTTGATGGGAATGTTCAGCCTGCAATCTGGGGACACCCAGCAGGTCGGCAGGCGTATCATGCGTCGCCCTTATCTGTTACTAAACCGTGGGGCAAGGCGTTTGGAGCGTCGTGTCGGCAGGACGTTAGCCGCTGGCATGGCTGGCGGTGCGGTAGGTGCAGCGGTGGCTTCTCATGCAAAGAAGAATGACACCAGACAGGCCGCACGTCCGAACCATGATACAGAGCAGCAATCTGGCGGCATTTCCAGCTTTGGCAAGCGTGCTGGCTCAAAGGTCGGTGCGGTTCTGGATACCAGACAGAGGGTCAAGGACAAAGCACAGACCGTCAAGGAGCAGGTCAAGGATATGCCGACACAGGCGGGCTATGCTGTCCATTCCGTCAAGGAAAAAGCGAAAGAAAACGTATCCGATTTCAAGCGTGGCATGATAGAGGAAAAAGCCACACGTCAGCAGGGACGGGCTGAAAAACAGGAAAAGCATAGGCAGACCATAGCCCAAAAGCGCATGGCACTGGATAAAGCAAAAGTGACAGGATCAGCGCCGAAAGGGGCTGCCCCTGGCCATGAACGTCCAGCCACAAAGCCCGTGTCTGGTTCACCTGTTCCACAGGTGGCCACTCCAAAAGGTTCAGCGGCTAAGACAGAGCCGACCATCAAGGAACGCCCTGCGGCAGTTACCAGAGATAGCCATGTGAAGCAGCAGCCTGTCAAGGCCAAAGAGCCAGCGGTCACGGTACAGGAGCAGCGGCCACAGGTGGCAAAAGAAGCGGCTGCCCGTTCCCAGACCAGCAAAGAACCGGTAAGACCACAGGCGGTTAAAGAACCTGTTTCTGCCATAAGTAAACCAGCCCGTCAGACCACTGCACAGAAATCCAGCCAAAGCACACATAGAAACACTGTGAAAAAAGCAACCCACACCCAAAAGAAAGGACGTAAGAAATGAAACTGCGGCATTTAGCACTGCTTGGTGGGATTTTCACGGTGATTATCAGCCTGCTGCTGTTCCTGTTTATCGTCACATCAGACGACGAGGAAAGCGGCGGCGGTTCCCGATTTGACTATTCGGGCATGAACCTGTCAGCGGAGGTCTTGAAACACCAGCCCACTGTTGAGAAGTATGCGAAAAAATACGGGGTTGAGGACTATGTGAATTACCTGCTTGCCATCATGCAGGTGGAGTCTGGCGGCACAGCGGTGGACGTTATGCAGTCCAGTGAAAGTCTGGGGCTGCCGCCCAATTCTCTAAATACAGAGCAGTCTATCGAGCAGGGGTGCAAATATTTTGCTTCTCTGCTTGCTTCATCAAAAGCGAAAGGCTGTGATATAAACACCGTCGTCCAGAGCTACAACTATGGCGGCGGTTTTCTTGATTATGTGGCAGGCCACGGGAAGAAGTACACCTTTGAACTGGCAGTCAGCTTCGCAAGGGAGAAGTCTGGCGGTGTCAAGGTGACTTACAAGAATGAAATCTCCATCAAGGAAAATGGCGGCTGGCGGTATAAGTACGGAAATATGTTCTATGTCCGTCTGGTAGCCCAATATCTGGCAGTCCCCAATTTCAGCGACGCAACAGTACAGGCCATCTTCAATGAAGCCTTGAAGTATCAAGGGTGGACGTATGTGTTTGGTGGCAGCAACCCCAACACCAGCTTCGATTGCAGCGGTCTGGTTCAGTGGTGCTATGGCAAGGCAGGTATCAGCTTACCCCGTGTGGCTCAAGACCAGTACGACGCAACCCAGCATATCCCACTGGCACAGGCAAAGGCTGGTGATTTGGTATTCTTCCACAGCACGTATAACGCTGGCACATATGTAACCCATGTGGGCATTTACGCTGGAAATAACCGTATGTATCACGCTGGAAATCCGATTGGCTATACAGACCTTAACACCCCATACTGGCAACAGCACTTGATTGGTGCTGGGCGTGTAAAATCCCATTAAGACAGAAAGGAAATGGTATCTATGAGATTAAAGAAAAAAGAAAAAGAAGCAAAACCCAATAAGGCAAAGAAAGTGCGTGTGATGAAAGTAGGCACACACAGAAAGTCCATTATCGCCCTTTGGCTGGTGCTGATTGCCAGCGTCAGCTTCGGGGTGTATAAGAATTTCACTGCCATTGATATGCACACCGTCCACGAGAAAGAGGTCATAGAACAGCGTATCGTGGATACGAACAGGATTGAGAACTTCGTCAAGGACTTTGCAAAGTCCTATTATTCATGGGGCAACAACAAAGAAGCCATTGAAGCAAGGACAGCCGCTATCAGCAGGTATCTCACAAAAGGTTTGCAGGATTTGAACGTGGACACAGTGCGGAGCGATATACCGACCAGCTCCATTGTAAATGAGGTAAAAATCTGGAACATAGAGCAGGCTGGAACAGACGAGTATGCTGTCCTCTACTCCGTAGATCAGACGGTGACGGAGGGCGAAAAGTCCGCTGTCCTCGTATCCGCCTATACGGTGGCTGTTCATGTGGACAGTGACGGGAACATGGTAATCACAAAGAACCCCACCATCAGCAGTATGCCAGCAAAGTCCAGCTATGAGCCAAAGGCGGCAGAAAGCGACGGAACGGTAGACGCTGCCACCACAGAGGAAGTGACGGAGTTCTTGGAAACATTCTTCAAGCTGTATCCCACCTCTACCGATAAGGAACTTTCCTACTATGTAGCGGATAGTGTGCTGAAACCCGTAAACATGGACTATCTGTATTCCGAGCTAATCAATCCGCTGTTCACTATGGACGGGGATAAGGTCAAGGTGTCGGTGTCAGTGAAGTACCTCGACCAGAGGACAAAGGCAGCACAGATTTCACAGTTTGACTTGGTGTTGGAAAAGAGCGTGGGTAATTGGAAGATTATTAGATAGTTAAAAGGGGCTTTTCATTATAGCCCCTTTTCCTCTCTCTTTGAATTAAAAAGGGACGCTTCTTTAAAAACTTGCGTCAAATCAGCGCTGTTTTGTATTAAACCATTATCTATCCATCTCATGAGCAGGTTCCACATTCCACCTGCATTAAAAGCCAACACAAGCTCAATATTCGGTTCACTTATCTTATATGGAAGTTTAGATTGAAATAGCTCATGTATGAATGGTAAACGCATATTGAATGCTTCTAATAATAAATTAGATAACCCATTTCTCCTTAAAGAAATTATAAAATCTAAATTTACATTACAAAAGTCCAGAAATACTTTGAATATTTTTTGCATATCAAGCTCATTTAATTCAGAAATTTTGCTTATATAATCCTGTGTTAATGAATCCAAGTGAAAATTTAATATATCCTGCTTTGATTTAAAATTCCGATAGAATGTACTCCTATCTAAATCCGCCTTTCGAGCTATTTCTTTAATTGTAATACTTTTATATGCTTTCTTCTGCATTAACACTAATAACGCAGAAACTAACCATTTCTGCGATTGAATGGCAATAGGATTTTGTGTCGAATACATTTTTTTACCTCCTCTTAAAACTGCAACAAACAGCTATGGTTTGTAGTAGTTATCAATGAATTATTGACTTTCCACTAATGCTATTATACTATGCAGTTAGAAGTGAGACAAGTGTTGCACTTATAGAAAGGGGAAAAATAATGAATGAAATATATTGGATTTTACCAGTGTTGTTTATTTTCCATGATTTTGAAGAAATTATTTTTATGGAAAGATGGGTGAAACGATTGGATAGAGAAAAATTATATGAACGTCTACCTGTAAATTTGGTTAAAAAGATATTAAGACATTTCGATAACATATCAACAACTAAGTTCGCTATGAGTGTCTATATTTTATATATTATGTTAATCGTCTGCACATTTATATCGTATTTGTGGAATTTAAAATTGTTTTGGACTTCCATTTTCCTCTTTTTTACAATACATTTATTTATTCACTGTTTGCAATCTATTTTTTGGGGTGGATATATTCCGGCTGTATTTACAAGTATTATATGTATTCCTATATGTTTATGGATATTAAAATTTGTTTTCACTAAATTTCATTTCTCATTATTTTCTATATCATTTATGACATTGATAGTTGCAATAGTCGCATTATTTGTCTTATGTGGTTTGCACAAAATAATGGAAGCATGAAATTGCATTAAAAAAACAGAGAATCAAATCTCCTCTGTTTTCTTAGATTTGCATATTCCATCAGCTAGAGCTTCCATTAACATTAACTCTTTATCTGTAAAGCTATCCATTTGTTTTTCAATCTGCCTGCGCCTTGTACTTTTGGCTTGGCTGCTGGCAGGTAGGAAAAATTCATCAACGGACACATTAAGTAAAGTCACAAGGTCATAAAGTACCTGTAAACTTGGGTGTTGTCCTTTATTCTCAATATTTGTTAAATAACGTGGGTCAATATCAATTTTTGCACCCACCTGTTCACGAGTCAGACCTTGTTTTTTCCTTGCTGCTTTGATGGCAAGTCCAAAGGCTCTGAAATCGTACCTATCTTCTTTTTTACGCATAGTAAATCACCTCACTACATTTTACTGTTCCTAAAGAATAAGTAACAGGTGTAGTAAAACGTATTGTTAGGTTTTATAGTTCCTATTATGCGTAAATAACAGCTAAAAATACTGCTTGGCGGTAAATAAAAAAAACCGTTGTCAGCAGTAATGCTTTTTTGCGCCCTTTTAGATAAGACGACGGTAAAACAAATGCCGCCGTTTTATTTTTTACCTAACGGTGACTAGGTTGTTTTGTTTTAGCGGCTATGGGAGGTAGCCGCATGGAATATTTATTTATTCGACAACTTTCGACCATTGGCAATTTGTTAAAAAAATCCGTTTAAATTCAGCGGACTATAGCACCCTTGTATATGGTTTTTCACATCATATAGCAGGAATAATTTGGAAAGCACAAAGTCAATACACCCGTATTGTCCTTGTGCTTTTTTGCTGCAAAATATTTTTTAAAAAAGTTTTTGAAGTTGGGTATCAAAGCCCACCCCCACTGGTGAGTGTTAGTGCGAAAAGAGGTAGAAGCCTTTTCGCTTTAGCAACTTTCGCTGGAAAGGGGGTGAGATTATGAAACCATCTTCTTTCGAGAACGCAATCAGACTTCAATTTGACTGTCTGGCTCGCAAGGTTATAGGCCGAACTGTAAAGAACTACGACAGAGAGCTTGGCAGACGTGCAAGACGTGAAACTCCATTCTGTGAACTGTCTGAAATGGAACTAAACCATATGGGTATCATGGACGAGTATTCCGTTGAGTTTACATCATTTGATGTATTCGGTTCAGAAGTCCGTATCTATGATGAACGCTTATGTGAAGCAATCAAAGAATTATCTGAAAGACGACGTAACATTCTGCTTATGTCCTACTTTCTTGAAATGACCGACGCTGAAATTGCAGAGGTCGTGGGAATGGAACGATTTTCCGTTTGTAGAAACAGGCTGCACACATTAAAGCTCATAAGAGATATGTACGAGGAGGATTGAAAACATGATGAAGTCTACAAAGAAATGCCCATCATTTTCCACAATCAGCTCTGCTGCTGACGGTGATGAGGCGGCAATCGAAAAGATTTTAAATCACTATGACGCTTACATATCAAAAGCCAGTTTACGACCTTTCTATGATGAACACGGAAATATGTATATCGTGGTTGATATGGAACTGAAAGGCAGAATAAGAGCTGCATTGATTAAGGCAATTTTAGATTTTGAAGTCAAAGTGAAATAAATGGTATTTGGGAGTGTCCTACCACCTCATTTCAGCTCCCCAATAATTGCTCTTTGAAAACTGAATAAAGTAATCAGATACGTTTGATATACGGTGAGCCGACGGACTGGAACGCCATGACCCATGAAAGGAGGGACAAAAGAGCGAGCGACCACGCCAGTGATCCGTAAGCGACTGTTGGAAAAGTTGCTGCCATGACCCGTATATCAGAATAATGATACACCCGTATGACACGGTTCACCCATCAGAATGGGAATGGTGAGAGTCCAGTGGAGCTTTCCAAAGCCATCTGATTACTTCTTATTTAATAGACAAAATCTTTCATAATGTACAAGCATTTTTGCATACTTTGTAAATATAGTGTAGTGAGGTGGTTTCATGGCAAATGACGCAAAAGTAGTTTGCAAGAATGTTTTTAAGAATACTGATACAGCGGCTCTGCAAAAAGTGTTTACTCTGAAATGGATAGAACTGATAAACCAATTTGAAAAAAGTAAGGGGCAGCCTACTCCTGCAAGATGATAGACAAACTATCCTGCAAAATGTTATAATAACATAAGCAGTGATAGTTTGTTTTGTCTTCTCTGAAAAGGAGAACAAAACATTATGAATAAGTCAAGGGTTGCTATATATTGCCGCTTATCAGAAGAAGATAGAAACAAACAATCAGAAACAGACGACAGTAACAGTATTCAAAATCAAAAGTCTATGCTGCTTCAATATTCTTTAGAACAAGGGTGGGAGGTCTATAACATTTACAGTGATGATGATTACACTGGTTCTGACCGACGACGACCAGAGTTCAACAAGTTATTGAATGACGCAAAAGACCATAAATTTGATATTGTCTTATGTAAGACTCAATCCAGATTTACCAGAGAGCTTGAATTGGTGGAAAAGTATATCCACGGTCTATTTCCCATCTGGGGTATTCGCTTCATTAGTATTGTTGATAATGCGGATACCGCAAACAAAGGAAATAAGAAATCAAGACAGATTAACGGACTGGTGAACGAATGGTACTTAGAGGATATGTCGGAGAATATCAAGAGCGTGCTAACAGACCGAAGAAAAAACGGTCACCACATTGGAGCATTTGCTCTCTATGGTTACAAAAAAGACCCTGATATAAAGGGGCACTTGATTATTGATGAAGAAGCTGCACAGGTTGTCAGAGAAGTTTTTACACTGTTTTCACAAGGCTATGGCAAAACTGCCATTGCCCGTATACTGAATGACCGAGGTATTCCCAATCCAACGGAATACAAGCGGCTTCATGGTTTACGCTGGCGAACACCACAAGGCAAGAACAGTACCCTATGGAAATATTATGCTATTTCCGATATGCTGGTAAATGAAATTTATATTGGCAATATGGTACAGGGAAAATATGGGAGCGTGTCTTACAAGACGAAACAAAATAAACCACGTCCTAAAAGTGAGTGGTACATTGTTGAGGGTACGCACGAACCGATCATTGACCGTGAATTATGGGATAAGGTGCAAGCGTTGATAGCTCAAAAGGCAAAACCTTTTACAGTAGGTACAATCGGATTATTCGCAAAAAAAGCCCGCTGTATGAACTGCGGTTATGTAATGCGTTCTAATAAACAGTCTGATGGCAGACGATATTTAGGATGTTCCAGCCGCCACGTTTCTAAAGACGCTTGTATTGGTTCTTTTATCTCTGTACCTAAGTTGGAACAGGCGGTGATTACAGAAATCAATAAGCTGTCTGCCGCATATCTGGATAAGGACGAATTGGAACAAAGCGTAACCTTTAACAGTGACGTAAGAGGAAAACAGAAGGCTCTGAAAGAGGAAATTGCTGCATATCAAAGTAAGATTGCAGAATATACCAAAGGTATTCGTGAGTTGTATTTAGATAAAGTTAAGGGTATCTTGTCAGAGCAGGACTATTTGGATTTATCCAAAGACTTCTCAACCCAAAAGGAAAGGCTAGAAAAACTGGTTATTGATACGCAAAAACAGCTTGACGTTATTGAAAGAAAAATACAAGCTGGTGATAACAAACGCCAGTTAATCGAGCAATACACCAATCTTGAACACTTAAACAGGGAAATCGTTGAAAAGCTGATTGACTATATATTAGTTGGAAAAAAAGACCCTGTTACAAAAGAAGTACCTATTGAAATACATTGGAATTTCTAGGTTCTCATAATCTGGCAGCTAATATGCCAGATTATCGGGAACATCTCTTATACAGTCAATGTTGTTCTTACAAAGTTGCACCATCTGCTGCCATATCCTCAAACAAATCCGTGATAGGATCACCCTTTGACTGGAACTCACAGGCGTTAAAGGGGACACCCCCGGCAGCCTGAGGCCAGATGCCTACTGTATGGTCAATATAGTAGGGACCGAGGCCGGATTTCTCGATTTCTTCCATGGAAAGGTTGCGTGTAAGCTGGTGTACAATGGTGGCTACCATTTCCATGTGTGCCAGTTCGTCGGTACAGAGAGGTTATCAATGGTATTTCTATTGGATTTTGGGGTAGATATCCAGGGTGAAAGTGATCTCATCTCCGCGCTTAAAGTCATTTTTGTTATCTTTAAAGTAGTCAACTCTTTCAAGCAGCTCCTTCAGCACGGAGTTCCGGGTAGGTGCGTCCCAGTCCCAGTAATTGGATAAGAGGTGTTCGCATTTCGGGATAAAATTAAATTTTTGTTCCAGGAGTTCCCGGTCATGTGCCAGATCTGCGGCAATGCGCTCTATGGCAGCGGCGCAGTCATCTATCTGCTTTGCCGTGGCGCCTGATCGCTCCAGGAAAACCTCTGTGGTGTATATACCTTGTTCCAGTAGTTCATACTGCCTATTCTTCTGGGTGTTAAGATTCTCCAGCTCGGCGCGCTTATCCAAAAGGACTTTTTCCTTTGTGGCTATGATGTCTACTCCGTTGGTATCATTGAGCGAGTCATTGATTTTATAACTCTGTACTAGATCTGCAAGGCCGGCAATGAGGGCTTTTTCTACCAGACTCAGCCGGCTGCTCACATTATTACATCCGGTGTAAGAGCATAGGAGCGTGTCTTCCTGTTTCCGGCTGTTATACGGCCGCCTGACCATGTTATGACCGCATTTCCCGCATTTTATTATACCGGACAGAGGATTCTTTACGGTGTTTGAAGCGCCTATCGGTCTGGGTGGATTCATGCTCCGGTAATTCTGGGCAAGATCATAGATCTCCTGCGATATGATCGCCTCGTGGAGACCGTCTGTTAATATGTAATCATTGCAACGAGGACGTGATTTTACCACATTTCCATTCTCAATCTTATTCATGCCCTTCCTTCGGTTCCACCTTATCTTACCGGTATATACAGGGTTTTCCAGTATGTTTGCAACTGTGGCGGTTGACCATGATTTTCCGGATAGAGATGGGACACCCATGTCTATCAGCTTACGGGTTATCTTGCACATGCCGATGCGCTCGCCATCTATCCCGTATGTATACCAGTTATAAATCAGTTTTACAATTTCTGCCTGCTCAGGGATAGGCTCAAGAGAGTAACCTTTTGTGTGTTCCAGTTTCACCCTGCGGTATCCGTACGGAGGCTTGTTACCGCAATATTTGCCCTCCTGTACAGACGATACCCGGCCTGCATTGAGGCGGCGCTTTATGGTCTTATACTCCCTTCTGGACATAAACAGCCCGAACTCAAAATATTCCTCGTCAAACTCATTGTTCGGGTCATATGTTTTTGTGGGGGTTATGATCTTGGTATCAGAATACTGGAATGCCCTGGCAACAACACCCTGATCTATGGAATCACCACGGGCCAGACGCTCCACCTCCACAACAAGAACACCGTCCCACATACCAGATTCCACTTCCTGCAGGAGGCGCTGCATCACGGGCCGGGCAGATATTGTTTCGCCGGATACTACTTCCCGGTAAATGGCTCCAATGTGGCAGCTGCGGCGTTTGGCAAGGTCAAGCAGGATTCTTTCATGCCGGGCCAGGGTTTCCTCCTCGCCGCGTGCTTCGGCCTCCCGATCTGCACGGGACTTTCTTAAATAGATACAGTCTCTTTCAAGTGTGTTCATTGTATCACCTCTCTATAGGATATGATTTTTGGGTACAAAAATAACAGCCAGCGAACTTTTGTTCCGCTTGCATGGCTGCTCCGAAGATGATACAATGTATTTGCGATGTACATTTATCTCTTCGGAGATATGGGCCGTCCTGGTGCTGGTAACACCGGGGCGGTTTTTATTTATCAAAAAACATAATAACCGTAAACTACTTCTATAAAACCGGCACTGTCAGTATCATTACCTACAGGCTTTAGAACTCCTCTTACAGCAAGCCTTGTGCCTTCTTCAAACTTTATTTCATCAGGGAAACAACAAAAAATATAATCACTATTTTCATCACCGTTTCTTATACAGCAAAATGACTTATAAGATGACATTACGTCACTTATATTTTCGTATCCTTCGCCAAGAAAAAGCCAGGGGTATGGCGGAATTATTTGGCTCCAGCTCACAGTTCCCATATACGTTTTTGGTGTTAACGTAAAATTATTATCAAGATTTGGTTTGAAATCCGGCGTTTCTAATTGTGGAGCTATAATTTTACAATTACTGAGGGTACAATTTTTATTATTAAGAAACATCCCCTTAACTTTTATATTTGAGTTATCATCAACAAAGAATAAACTTTTGTTATCGGATATGCAGTCAATCATGTTCCTCATCGGATCGTCTGCACTCATTAATAAAAAATTAATTGTTCCATCTTCAAGAACAGTTATGAAACTTATTTTACCACTTATGGTCAATTCACTTCCGGGTGTCAATCCTTCTTTTTTTGCATATTTTTCCTTTAGCTGGAAAATTTCATTGTCAATGTCTGCAGAAGTTGAATACTTTGTTTCTTCATTCACTTTTTTTACAATAGGGTTCCATTTCTCCGCAAACTCATCAATTGTGTATTCTGTTTTAGATTTTCCACATGAGCACAGAATACCAGCAAAAAGAAATAAGACACAAGTAAACAATACTTTCTTCTTCATATTACCATCCCCTCACATTTATAATTCATCTCCATACAGTCTATGATGTTCCATTTGCGATGTACATTTGTCTCTTCGGAGATATGGGCCGTCCTGGTGCTGGTAACACCGGGGCGGTTTTTATTATTTGACATTTTTGTATATTTTGCTATAATATACTTAACAGAACAGCCGGAAGGTGAGTGCACGTCACCCGTCCCGGCGAAGGTTTGAACTAAAAAATAGTCGTCGGCTTTGCTAGGGCAGGACGGCTATTTTTTATGCACATAAGTAAGAATTGCTACCAGCAAAATGCCAGCGGTCAAGATGACCATAAATTCCTCATAAGTAGTCATAAGCACCACCCCTTTCTGCAGAACTCAGAACGGGTGGGAGCACGTCCCCCGGCTGCCCGGATAAATATATTATTTTGTACAGCCCCTGCAGTTACAGGGGCCAAGTTATTACAGTTATTAATATCCAACAGCAGTAGCGCCGTATTCGGCCTGCTCTGCGGTAAAACCTTCATATTCCAGCTGCTCAATCAGCCCATCGCGAGAAAAGGAAGAGAAGTCTAAATAGCTCTTAGCTTTTTTGGCAGCCTGTTCATTCCAGTCTGCGCCGCAGTTATCAACTGCAAAGGTCGAGCTTTCATTTGAAAATCCCTCATATTCCAATTGTTCCACAAGCCCGCTGTAAGAGAAAGCAGTATAGTCCAAATAACTTTTGGCTTTATTTAATGCATTTTTTTGTTCTATTGACGCCTGTGCAACAGCCTGCTGTTTTGCTTCATTTTCAGCAGCAGTCTGCTCAGCCTGGGTCAGGGCGTCTTCAGCCGCGGCTAAAGCTTCATTTAAAGAAGTCTTAAGGGCTTCATCTGTAACTGCATTGACTTTATTTGTTGCTGCATCATAAGCTTCCCGTGTGGCACCTTTTGCCAGCGTGCCATTATCAAAGTCCCATACCTTTTTCACAGCGGCAGTTGCTTCATCTTGTGCCTTTTTGGCATTTGCAGCAGCCTCAGCCTCAGCTTTTTTTGCGTTTGCCTCGGCTTCTTCCATTTCTTCAAATGGTTTCATTTTTTCTTTGTAGGTATCAAATTCGGATTTTAACGAATCATAATCAGACTGGTATTTTTTAACCTCTTTTTTAGATTCCTCTAATTGTGATTCCAGTTTGCTGTTCTTTTCTTTGACAGAGTTATAATCAGCCTCACTGATTCCGCATGATGTGAACGTCAAGGATATTGAAATTGCAAGTAATAGTGCTACCATCTTTTTCTTCATACGTTTTCCCCCCGTACATTATGATATTTATTAATACGCCGAAGCGGATTAAACAAGTAGGCGCAGAAATAATTTTATTCTTTATTTAATCTTCAGAACCTATGCTTTCCGCAGCTACATACGGAAGAACCGTTTGGGTTTAATCTGCCACATTTGGCACACAGCCATCCATCTTCCTCATCAGAGGTTCCCTGTTTTGTTCCGCCTAATAAAGATGCGGAACTATTGGAGCGGGATACTTTTGCGGATGAGGCTGGTGAAGATGTATTCGGATTTTCTTCGTGTTTTTCCAACTGCTTCATTATGTATTCCTGATTATCCATGATTTCAGAAATGGAATAAAGGACGACGAAGAATACATAGGAAACTACCACACCTATTAAAAAGGTAAAAATGGTCGTGGTCCAGTTACGTCCTCCAGCATAGACATTTATCCCTGCGCCTTTGGCCAGGATGAAACTGCCTATCACACCCAAAATCAACTCCACAATTGCAATGATTCTACATTGACTTTTCATAAAAACCTCCTTGAGATAATTTATTAAAACGCTGTAGCGAATTAATCTACATCACCGAAACTTAAATCCGCCAAAGGATTGTGCAGGAAATCTAATACCATAAGATTCCCGGATATATTGGCCGGTCTCTATTGGCGCAGGGGCCGGTTTTTTGTTTATTCAGATAATATTGTTTCAAAATTGGTTATCCAACCGCAATTCGATTCATCTGCTAAAATTACCCCTTTAAGTTTAAGATTTTTTTTGCCCATAATATAGTCTCCGTCCTTTATATCGGAATAATTCTTCATTTCCCCAACACATAGCATACAATCTATATTTTGTTTACTGTAGTTATCATCTCCAAAAAGAACATAAGAACTCTGGCCTTTAATATCTGGCATTTGTTTGAGTTTCCCTTTTATAATAACTTCTTTGCCTTGCGTAAAATCATATTCTTTTCCATATTTAAGTAAAGCTTCAAAACGTTTTTTATCTATTTCGTCTTCTGATTCGTATTTAACATCATCGTCGGCTTTTTGCCAGACTTGACTCCAATCATTCATAAATTCATCAATATTATATTCTTTAATATCTTCTTTACCATTACAGGAACAAAGTGATAGAGTTATTAAAAAAGTACAGATTGCTACGGTAATTTTTCTCTTCATAAAATTTTCCCCCTTATTTAAAAAATCATATCTACGGCATTTTATATAAAATCTTTCGGTTTCCGTCAGATGTGTTTGTTTCGACTTTTTTAATAGTTAGAGTGCTGCCAATCATTCCGAAATAGAAAACATACATCTTATGCTTTATCCAATACACTATTTCAGATTTTCCAATGTTTCCATCTTGCATATAATATATTCTACCAAAATAATTTTCGTCGGGTTGATATTTGTTTAAATTTTCTGTCGCAAAATGTAAACAGTATGGATATTTAGCATCTTTCATTTTAGGGGTAAAAGGTGTACATTCGATATAAGTATAATACTCTGTTCGTTGATATGGTTTTCCTTTATCTACAATATTAAAATCAAACTTTATCTCCTCGGTACAAATAAACAGATCATCTGTAATCTCTGCATATTCTTTAGCGGCTTGCATAAGTGTATTCATAGAACATATATCTTGAAGTGCTTGAAATTGATTGTTCGTGTTTAAAAGCATCAACGCTTTGCCCTCATAATAAATCATATCACACATTTGATAAGGGCGCCTGTTGTATCTTTCCATATCCTTTCTACTAATTTCTTTATCTGTATTGTCATTAGGAATAGACGCGGCTTTGCTTTTATACAGAGATATATTTGTAGCGGATAAATGATTTTGATACTTTTCTAAGGACTTATGAAATCGGTCATATGGAGGAGTGCTGCTCGAGTGATTGCAACAAAAAATCCAGTACCTGTTAATAAGGTTATTAATGGATATTTCTTTTTGATCCAACACATCGTCAAGGATTTCACTCGGCATTTTGCCCTTGAATTTTACATGGTTTTCAAAGGAAATAAGTTTATGCAGTATTTCGATTAGTTCATTATATGCCTTAAAATATTCGTTTGGATCATTAGCTACGTTTAGAATATCAGCTAATTCTTTGGCCTCGCTCAAATAAGAAGAGGCTTGTGAGTTAAAATCATCTTTTCGTTTAAATATGTTTAACAACCCCATAATAAATCCCTTCTGATATAATGGTTATTATGCTTCATCAAAACTAAGATCGGCCATTGCATCACGCAAACCTTCCAGCACCTCATGCTGCTCTATGTACTCTATCCACTTATAAGGAATACCTGATTTTATTTCTCGTTTCAGGTTATCATAGAGAGGCTGCATGGCTTTGTTCCACATCTCTCGGACTGCTTTTAGCACCTTAGCCTCTTTCCAACGGCTCTTAGCGGGCTGCTTCTGATTTTTAGTCTCCTGAAATTCCGTGGCCTTTTCCATAAAGGCCACGTATCCGTCAAAATTTTCTTCCAAGTATGTTAAAAATTCTTTATATGTCAACTTTCTTCCACCTTCCCCAAAACACGCCCTATTAATATTACATCTTCTGTGCCGGGTATTTCATCATAGGCTGGATTGTGCGATACTAAACCACGTTCTCCTAACTCTTTGACGAAAAATTCATTCCATACGGTAAATAGCCCGACATCTCCAAGGGTCAGCTCTTTGGTTTTTTGAATATAAAGTTTGTCTCCATCATGATAATCTGGCTCCATACTATCTCCATTTACACCTATTATGAAGTCTGCACCTTTGCAGTACGGCGCTTCTATAGCATCGGTTGGGATGTCGTCGAAGTAAAAGCCAGTGCCGGCGGATGCAAGTTTCTGTAAGTATGTGTATAAGCGTAACGTATTGGAACCTGACAATGTTGTTTCCATCTTAGCTATATAGTCAGTTTGGGTTTGTATTTGTTCCTTTTGCTCAGCTATAGTTTTCGTTCTGCACAACTCCCTATCAAGTGTCATAGATACCGTTTCCTGTCCGAACGAATCAAGAGAACGGTATTTTTTAATATGTTCATATTCTGTAGCCTTTAATTTGTAAGTGTGCAGGACAGATTTGTCATTCTGAAGACCTAATAAATAATCTATTGATACATCAAATTTTGTGGAAATTAGAATCAAAAAATCAGATGCCGGTTCTCGCGCCTCAGTCTCATAATTATTGTAGGTAGTATATTTAAGCCCGAGATATTGTGCGAATTCTTTTTTATTCATTCCAGTTTTTTCTCTGATTTCTTTGAGTTTTTCACCTATCAAATATATCACCTCCTATGTATAAATAATATTACATATTTTACATAATGTCAACCCGGCGATACACGGAATGTAAAATAATTTTCAAAATGAGTATTGACAAATTTACGTTTTGGGAATATACTACAGTTACAAATTCACAATATGAGTAATGGAGGTGACAAATATGAATTTGCTTTTTCCAAATATAGAAGCAGAAAGGGCAAGAATTGGACTTTCAAAAGAAAAATTTGCAAAGGAGTTAGGCGTAGCCACGAAAACGTACTATAACTGGTTAAATGGTGTAAATCCAATTCCGAGCAATATACTTATGAAAATGTCAGATTTATGCGGCGTTAAAATTGACTATCTACTGGGGAGAGTTATGGATGAAGAAAAAGATGCTACATAGAGAAAACAAAAAACTGATAGGAGTGTCGTTCCTACCAGCTTTTCCCTAAATTTATTTACCCTATGCATTTTGCAGATTTAACAATTAAGCTCCTGCTCATTGCTAAAGCCTCAAGCAGTTGCGTACAAGTTAAATCATATCCGACGACACCAAACATTTCTATGGAATGCTCCACCACTTACGCAGTTTTAGTTCTGCAATATTATGTTAGAAGAATGTTTGTATCAATGAGAAATGAGGAGGTGAGAAGATGAAAAAGGTAGACGAAACAATCGAAGATATCTGTGATTGGATACAAAAAGAGTTAGATAATGATGTAAACAATGATATGGTAGCGAACATGGTTAGAGCCCTGGCAGAACTGGTGTCCGCCAGGTCCCTATGACATTACTCATTTTTGTCTGATTTACCGACCGTGTTAACGATGGTATCAAAAAAGACGGTTATACTCTTTGCAGTCTCCACTGAATCTTCATACTTATAGAATAAGTTGTTTTGGATGGCGAGTTCCGTGAGAGATTTTGCAAGCTGGTACTTTGTCGTATCATTTAAATTCATGGGCATTCTCCTTTCTAATGTACTCGGCGTGCCAGCGCCTGTAACTTAGATTATAGGAGATATGAAAGAAAATGTAAATGTTTGTATCAATGAGAAATGAGGAGGTGACGAGGGTGGTATTTGTATCTGAGAGGATTATAAATATTGCGGATCTTGAGGAAACCATTAGAAAGGCAAAACTAAATCTGGAAATTCTCATGGACGAAATGCCTAAAGCCGCACAAAGCCAACAATTGTCGTACAGGGCGGCTTTAGTAAAAGACCTTTTAGAGTCGGCTCAAAATTTTGAGTTTTGCATAGAAAAAAGGAAGTGCGTTTTTAAAGATGATTTCTCGAATCAAACAATTCAGGGAAGTCTTTCAAAAGTTTGCAATCAGGATTAAAACAATCTAAGTATTTATATTCTTTGCGCTGATTGTCTTTATCCAATTTTGAGTTTTCGATGATAGGACAGGTTGCAAATGCAAAACGTACTTCATATTCATTTTCAGGATTTTGTGTAAATCTGTATTTGGCAGAAAGTACAATATCCTTGTTGTATTGAGGACATTTAACTGATTTTCCAAGAATCGTATAGTATTCGCTCATAAGGTTCTCCTTTTATTTTTACTCGACCTGGCGGGGCCTGTAACTAAAGAATAGGGAAACAGAAAGAAAATGTCAATCGAGAAAGGTGTTAAAGATATGTGGGTCATATTCTTGTTATCCGCTGCAACATTTGGGATAGCGGCATTATTAATCTTGTTTATAGGCCACAAAATATACATACGGATGCAAAGAGACAAAGAAGTATTCGATGTAGAGAAAAAGGCTTATGAAAAAATAAAAAAAGAGATTCAGGAGGAATCAGAATGAAAAAAGTGATTGTAGGAATTATTATCGCGGCGGCATTGATTGGTGGAGGATACACGGTCATGTCCATGACACACGTAGGACAGGGCGAAATAGGAGTTGTCTACTCCATGAAAGGCGGCGTAAAGGACAAGACACTGGGACCGGGTTTCCATTTTGTCGGCCCAACCGATAAGGTGAAAGATTATCCGGTATCACAGCAGCAGCTTGTACTCAGTAATAATCCGTCGGATTATGGCGAGAAGGAACATGCTGACTGGCATGTGGATGCCCCTGCCGATGGAGGGATGGTCAAGCTTAACATGACCATGAACTACAATTTCATTCCCGACAGGGTGACGGGGCTGTATGAAAAATTTAATGGCATGGACGGGGACGCCATTGTGGACAGTATGGTACAGAACTCCATCATCGCCTACATAAAAGAAGTCACGCCTCAATTTTCTGTTATGGATATATACAGCACAAAACGCTCAGAGGTGAGCAAGGCAATCACAGAATACCTGAATGAGAAGCTGGAACCAGAATACGGAATCAACGTTGCTTCAGCTCTTATCATTGATGTGCAGTTAGATGATGCACTGAAAGAAAAGGTCCAGGCAAAGGAACAGGCAAAGCAGGATGCTGAAAAAGCAGAGCTGGATAAGCAGACCGCGATAGCGCAGGCTGAGACAGATAAGGTGAGAGCAGAATCAGCCGCCGCAGTAGAAATTGAAAAAGCCCGTGGCGAAGCAGAAGCGAACAGACTTAAATCAGAAAGTATTACACCAGAATTGATACAGATGATGGAGATGGAGGCCCGTAAGGAACACGGCTGGGTTACTGTCCAGGGGGCAGATACTGTAGTCAAAGAGGAGTAGTATACGGGGCTTGTCCCCGTGATAGGTCCTCAAAGAACAGGTACAAGTATCACTGCATACTATAACCATTGAGGAGGTGGTTTCTTGGCATTAATAAAAACAATTAAATATGGTTCCGGAGAGATTCGGATACACGATGATTACTCAAAAGACAAAACAGCCGAAGAGACGCAGCATATTGTTGATGAGGTATCAAGGCTGGTAATGGATTTTTACAGAAGAGAAGCCGCCGGATAAGGCGGGAGAGGAGGGACAAGCCCATGCACTACACTACAATAAAAGACGCCGCGATCTGCACCGCCCTTGCCGCATTGACCGGGTGGTGGCAGCCACGGGACGCACCGCAGGCAGTTATGTGCTACATAGTTATATTTATCCTGCTGGTGGTCGCTTTTGAGACAGCCAGGGATTGCAGAAGAAGGAGGATGAAAAATAATGAATAGTCTAATCTTAGAATGTGTTGAAGCAATTGAGGAAGATATGGATGACGGATATCTGGTAGACGAAGACAGCCGCCTGAAATTTGCCCTTAGATATTTGGCGAACGATGAAGAAATCAGCGAGCTGTACGAGCTTATAAAAACTGGAAAAGCCCCTGGAGCCGGCAAGCAATCAGGGACTTGAAAATATCAATTCATCTTCATTATAGGATGAGAACGGAGGAAAGTCAATGGATGGGAAAGATATTTTACAAAAATATAGACCGGTTATCCAAGAGATGATGCGGGATGTTGCGGAAAACTCCATACCGTATATAACAGTAACAGCGTGCCCAGATTACTGCATAGCGCTTTCTGATGGCGCGGAATTAACTATCGTGAATGGCAACGAGAAGATTAAGGGGGCCAGGAAATAATGTATTACGAAGGTATCGGCCCTGAGCAGGGCACAATTGTAAATGATGAAGACGCCTATGCATATGCGCTTGAACGGTGTTTGTCCGGTACAGAAGAGGACAAGCAGGATTTTAAGGAGATGTTAGTGGAATGGTTTTATTCAGGAAACTGGGCAAGGAGGGAAGAAGAATATGCTGAAGTCATATGAAGAGATGAGGAAGATAGATGTCCGCCCTTACTGTGAAGAGAGGGAAGGAAAACTTTACCTGAACTGGGCTAAGTGCGTAGAACTCTTACATGAGAATGGTGCGGAGAAAGCATACTTTGTTCCGATACCTGACCCGAAAACGGGGAGCAGTCTACGAATGACAGACGTTGTGTTTACCGATAAAAGCAACAATACAAATAGGTGTTACGAAACTCTCATTGAGGTTGTTATAGATGATAATGTGTACCGGATGCAGTCACCAGTCATGAACGGATCTAACCCGGTAAAGGATAATTCAATGTCACAGCAGCGTGTCTGGAACAGTATGTGTCGCTCATTTGTAAAATGCGTAGCGATACATACGGGCCTGGGATTCAATCTGTGGCTGAAGGAGGAATTTAATAAGTTTGAGAACGCGATCCCCACAACGGACAGCGACAAAGCCACAGATGCACAGATAAAACAGATAAAACTTTTAGGAGACATCCATCCAAACTTGAAGCTGGATGCCTGGCTGGAACGCAATCATGTAACCTGGGAAACGCTGACCAGGGAGCAGGCAGGAAATATGATGAAAGCTATCAAGAATAAGTATGGGGATGAGTAAATGAACACGGGAGTACAAATCAGGGGATACCGGGAAGATACAAATGGTACTGACCTGATTATCCATATACCTGATAGGCGGCTGGGAGATATGCTTCAGCGCAAAAGAATAAAAGAAGCAGAATTGAGGCTTGACGATGGGCGACATATATCATCTGCCCAGCGAAAAAAGATATATGCTACAGTCCGTGATATTGCTGATTTTACGGGCTATCTCCCAGAAGAGGAAAAAGAATGGATGAAATACTTGCATATCATACGGACTGGAGGGGAATATTTTAGCCTTTCCACATGCTCTATGGATACAGCAAGAGAATTTATCAATACCATCCTGGAATATGTCATAGAACACGGTATACCACTATCAGAGCCTGGTGTTGATCGGACGGATGATATAGGTAAGTACCTGTATTACTGCCTGAAACACAAGAAATGTGCCGTATGTGGTAAGTCTGGAGAAATACATCATGTAGATGCAATCGGCATGGGCCGGAACCGCCGGAAGGTAGATGATAGCAGTTGTTGTAAGATATGTCTCTGCCGGATGCACCATACCATAGCCCATCAGCGCGGTATGAAAGCCTTTGAACAGATGTACCATGTATACGGCATTGTAATAAAAGCGGATTCGCGTTTACCAATGCAGGAAACGCTGAATGATATATCACAATTTGTAACTTTGTAAGCCATGATTTCCCCGGTTACGGCCGGGGAGAAGGGAGGGCAAATGAGCAAACAGACAGATGCCCGTGAGATTGCGCGGGGATATTTCAACCGGATCATATCCGGTCATAAAAACACGGTGAGTAGACCTGACCTGAACCTGCCGGGAAACGAATCTATTGACCGTCAGTTGAGGATTTTAGTGGAGGAGGCAAACCACAACGGAGACTGCATTATAAACGTCGGAAACGGCTATTACAGGCCCATACCGGGGGACCCGGTGGACGAATTGGAGTTTAAGGAATACACAAGTAAGGATGATTCCAGGGCAGGCAAGCTCTGGGACAAAATATACAGCATGAAGACAACGTTTAGTAACTGGAGGAAGGAGGGGCAGCATGGGGAAGAAAAGCAGAGAGAAAGGAAAACGGGGTGAACGTGAACTTGCAAAACTCCTCATAAGTTATGGCTATGATGCCAGGAGGGGGCAGCAGTATTGCGGAGCGAACGGTGATGCGGACGTGGTTGGTCTTCCTGGCCTACATATAGAGTGCAAGTGGGTGGAGAACTTAAACCTGTCAGATGCAATGGCACAGTCGGAGCGTGATGCAAAACAAGGCGAAATACCTGTGGTCATACACAAAAAGAATAGACATCCGTGGCTAACTACCATGAGTGCAGTAAATTTTGTGAATATGGTGGCGGAAACTACGCTTTTACGCTCCTTTCCAAACACCTTTGTCACTATACCCCTTTACGATTTTTTGGAGGTTTACGACGGATATATCAGTGAGGAGGGGGATACAGATGGAAGGATGGGTAAAACTACATAGGAAAACGCTTGATAATCCTATGGTCTGCAAAGATGCTGATCATCTGGCGGTATGGGTATACCTCCTCCTGAAAGCCTCGCATGGGACATGTCCAGCGATATTTAAGGGCGAGAAAATAATGCTGCAGCCTGGGCAGTTGATAACCGGCAGGCTTAAAATTGCTGCCGATTTATCTGTGAACGAAAGTAAGGTGAAAAGAATCTTAAACGCGTTCAAAACTGACCAACAGATTGACCAGCAAGCAAGTAACAAAAATAGCCTAATTACAATACTTAACTGGGAATCTTATCAGAAGATTGACCAGCACACTGACCAACAGATGACCAGCGAACGACCAACAACTGACCAGCAAGTGACCACAAACAAGAATGAAAAGAATATAGAGAATGAAAAGAAGGTAAATAATAAAACATCTAATGCGCCTGTGGCAGACGATTCCAAGTACCAGTACAAGGAAATCGTTGAGTATTTGAATATGCGTACCGGGAAATCGTTCCAGGTGGGGTCCAAGGACACGCGGAGACTGATACGAGCCAGGATTAATGATGGATTTACTTTTGATGATTTTCGTAGGGTTA